>JBGAJN010000003.1:0-1114289 GCA_044224905.1 Limisphaerales bacterium | reverse complement strand
GGTTCGCTCACCGCGATCCGCTTCCCGCAGGATCCGAATCTTGTCTTCCGTCGTATACGCTTGCCTTTCATGTCTGTTGCCTTTCTTGCTTTAGCCACAGACTAACATCTCCCCTGGCCCGGAAAAGTGCGGTCACGTCAAATCCACGCTGGAGTTACTCAAGACCCCGATGAACCAACTCAACCTAAGCGGACGCGCCTACGATCGGATTTTGCAGGTCGCCCGCACCATCGCTGATCTCGCTAATTCGGAATCCATCAGTGCCGAGCACCGCAGCGAAGCCATCCAACTCCGCTCACTTGACCGGCAGTTGTAGAGCTAGCGGCAGAGGTCGCAATCGGTTTCCGAAGAACCGGACGATCTGGAGGTCGAAACAAGCGTTCTACTCGACCGTCGTCCACTTGGTGCTCGAACGCACAACAGAACCTCAGAAAGGAATCGAACCCTCGTTATCGAGCGTGTTGAAGTATTCGCGAAGGTAAAATGGAGCACACTCTAGAATTGTTGGGTTGTTTTATATTGTGGATTCCGAGCGTTCAACGCCGCGCAAATGAACGCGCCAATTGTGCAAACACCGCTAGCATGATGAACGATCCAACGAGCAGTGCTACGCGGATCCCCCAGGAAGCTGCGCGCACGGCGTTTGCTTCGAGGCCGATGTGCAAGTCCGCCCATGTATCGACGAGCACGGCACGTTTGAATGTGAGCAAGCGTCCTTGCTCGGGGATGTTCGCGCGAATCGCGGCGGGACTGTTGATGGCGGCGTCCTGTTGTTGGACGAGTCTTTGCGCGAGGCGCATGAACGCCGCGTTTTCCTCGGTCGTGCGGCGATCGATAATCGCCTTGGCGTCTTGCTGAGTGTAGTTGTTGTCCTTGTTCGCCCGGAGTTCGCGCAACTTGCCAGCGAGCGCGTCGGTTTCCCCGGCAACTGCGGCTTGACGAACGTTCAAGCCGACGAGCGCCTGTTGAAGTTTCAGGTTGTTCAGCTGCACGCGTGCGTCTTCGTTGAATGCCTGATCGCCCTGGCTCAATCCGTAAGCGGATTGAAACGCGCGGCGGGCCTGTTGCGGGTCGCCATTCTGCAACCAGGAATTGCCGAGTGACAACATCTGCTCCGCTTCTTTCGTCTTCTCGCGCTGCAGCGCCGCCTCGTTCTGAAGGTAACCCTGCAGATCGAGTGCTGACGCGAGCGACACCGTCTTTTCCTGCTGCAACTGCAGCGTGCCCGTCCACTTGCCTACCTTCCATTTTTCGCTGAGGAATACGCGCCACGTGATGTCTTCGAGAGGCAGGTCGAATTTCGGGGCGAACAATTCCATGTCGAGCGTGCGACCGCCCGCCGCGCCGGTGCGGCTGGTGTAAAAGATTTCCACCGGAATCGGTTTGCCGCCGCGTGATTGTTGTTCGAGCGGAATCAGAATCCGATCGCCTTCGCGCCACGGCCAAACGCCGTTTTGATTCACGAATGCGAACCAGAACTGCGCGTCCTTCGGTAGTGTGAAGTGCAACAACCGTTTGTCGCCGGGCAACATTTCCAACTTCGCCTGGGTGAGCATTACGCCGTCGTCGGAGATGGCGGATGTGAATGTGACCTTGTTCACTCGCGCGGGCAGGAGCTTCGTGGCCTCGTATCGTTCGAGCTTCAATGTCAATGCGAACGCCGGTTCTACAAGGCGATACGCGAAGTTGGCGGAGACGGCAGGCAAGTTCTGTTGCAGGGCGCGTGGGATTCCCTGCCATTCAGTCGGTTGAAGTGCGGTCGGCGCCGCGTCCACGCGGATTTGCAATCGTCCGCTGGCTTGCACGGTCACGAAGCCGCGCTGGAGATTCACGTCGGACGCGAGCACGCCGCGCAAAGTCGTCTCCCGCGCCTGCTCAGCCATGATGGTATGGTAGGTCGCTTGCAGGAGATACTGACCGATGACGCGTCGCTGCAGTTTCACTTCCCACTGCTGCATGCCGTTGGTGACCGCACCGACCACGGGCAGAAAATCCGCGACGAGTTCGCCGGTGAAGCGAACGTTTTCTGCGTTGGTTGGCAGAAAAACGCGGAACGCCTTCAAGCCGGTGTTCTCAATTTGATACTGAAGATTCGCGGCCACCTTCACCTGCGCTTCGTTTACCGTGGCGTGTTGGAGGCTCGTCACTTGGGTCCACGGATCCACCTGTTCGATGCGCAGCGCGAGATTCCACGGTGTCTGCAAAATGCGGAACGCGAGCACGCCTTTCTGGCGGATGCCAGAGCGCTGGGGATCGAGCTGCGACAAGCCGGACAGCGTCGCGGCCTGCAATTGCATCCCTTGTTCCGGCGCGACCACGAGCGTTCCCTGTTGCTTGCCCGCCTCGCGAAGGATCAATTGCGGCACCGTCCACGCGTTGGCGGACTTCACACCCGGCCCGGCGAGGCTGATCGCGAACTGTTGCCTGCCCTCGGTCTTGCCGCGAAGGTTTAGTGTGATCACGCGTCCTGCGTCGGTCTTTAACTCGGTCCAATGACTCAGCGCCGCTCCGCTGATGGATTCCACGTCGAAGCCCTCGGGCATCACGAAACTCAGCCGAAAAATTCCCGCGCGCGTGATGTCCACGGTGAAATTCGCGGCGAGCACGGTGCGGTCCTCACCCAAGGAAAGCGTCGCTTGCGATTCCACGCGCACATCGGCTTCGACGGCTGAGGCTTTGAGCGAGGCCGTGACTTTCACATCTGAATAGCGGAACGCGCGGCGCACGGTGAGATGGGGAATCTGCGCTTGGAGCAATGGCGCCAGCGTGTCGGGGAAATCCTCGAGGTTGATCGGTGAGAATGCCTCCGCGCTGACGGTGTCGAGCTGCACTTCGTTGCCGGTGGCGAGCCCGAGCAAGCCGATCTGCCCCGCTGCGCCGTCCACCGAGACGAGGCCCACGGTTTGCTCGAACGGCAGCGGTCCCGTGGCGACTTGCGAGCGGATCACGAGCGCGAACGGACGTGACTGCGGCCGGCTTAGGGTCACGCGGAGCTTGCGCGTATCCGGATCAAATCGCCACAGCGAGACCGCCGACTCGGCCGCGGCCGACGTGCGGACATTTTGATTTTTTCCGGATTGAGCTGATGGAGTCTCGTTACCGCGACCGCCACCGACGTCCGTCACCGTCGTGCCGGCGGGAATGTTGAACACGAGTTCGCTCAACTCGCCCTGCGCCGGACGAATCGCTACGTGATGCGCGCCTTCGATCACGCCCGCCGACGGTGCGTAGATCTGCGACAACTCAGCGAAGAACACCGGCTTCTCGCGTTTCAGGTCCCGGCTGCGCGGCTTCCAACTGATCCACGCTTCGTTGACGGGCGAGAGCACGAGCGTCGCGAGCGTGTTGGTGCCGCGCGACTCGCGTTGCACGGACACCGCCTGAGGAGCGAACACGTCCACGTCGAGACCCGTGAGCGTGAGTCGGAGTTCGTTCACGAGGCCGAACTGCGTCGCGAGCGTGAAACCGCTTTCGGCGTCTCGCTTCGTCACGGCCACTTGATATTGAACCTCCACGTCGAACGCGCCGCTCTCGAGCGCGAGCAACTGCTGCGCGCGTTTCGCGCCTGCGGACGCTTGCACGAGCTTTAGCGCGTTCGTCGGATAAGTGACGCGCGTCACAACTGCGGGCTCGAACAGCAGCGGGAGCAACTGCCCTTTCGTCGCCATCCAGCGGACCTTCGCCGTCGCCAGCGCGAACTGTTCCTCGACGCAGATGGTTTGCATAACCGACTCCGCAAGCGGTGGCGCCTTGGGCAACAGACCGATACTCTCTGCGCGGTTCTCCGCCGCCGAAGAAGTTGTGGCGGCGCTCAACCACATCAGGCCGCCCGCGAGCAATGACACCACCGCGGTTGCCGCTCCGCCTTCGGGCACGGGAGGCGGCACCGGTCGTTTGGGTAGGCTCCACAACCGGCGCAACCCGGGAATCGCTACGTGCAAAACCAGGAACGCCACCAGCACTCCGACGAACGCCGCTGCACCATTCGGAATTCGCAGCGCGGCGTACGTGACCAATGTCCAACCGAGCGGCAGGAACACGCGTTGCTTTTTCGCCCAACCGAAAACCCACGCCACTAGCGCCAGCGCCACCGGCCACGCGGAGGCGACCGAAGCCAGCGCCGACGTATCGTCGGACACGTTCCCCACCTCGACGCTCAACACGCTGCCGGCTTGCTGCACCGGCGCGAGGAATGTCACGTCGCGCGAGGCATACGAGTTGTGCTGCGCGGCCAGTTCCGCGAGGCCGACGAACATGCTGAGCGCGATTGCAAATGACGTGAGGCCCAGCACGGTCCCGCAGACATGCCGCGCGGTGAATTTGAAAACACCGTCCGCACACGTCCAACGCCACACGATCACAGCCAAACCGAGAAGAAGCAGTGCGGGAATCAACAGTGTGAGTACTCGCATCGGCGCTTGGCCGAACATCCGGGCGAGTCCCGCGAAGCCGGACACGTCGGTTACTCCGCCGACGGGTGTGAGCGAACCTTTGCGATAAACGAGTCGCTGTCCGGCATCGGGTTCGAGCTTCCATTCGGCGAGCATTTGCGGCGCGTTGACCTTGGGTGCTGAAAGCGTCACCCGTGACGGATCGGCGGAGCGCGAGGCGAGTTTCAAATCGATCCTCAGCACCGCGTTCGGATCTGCCTGTTGCGGCAGGCGGATGAGATTCTCCTTCGCATCGCTCACGGGCACGACAGGCGCGCCATTGACCGTGGCCGACCACAACTGCACGCCGTCTGGCAGCGCGAGGCGGAAGTTCGGATTGCCACGATTCTTCACGAGGTAGCTCACGTCGGTGACGACTTGTCCCTCCTTCGAAATGCGCGTGACGAGCGACGCGCGGTCCACGACTTGATTCAGCGAGTCGCCCTGCGCGAGCGGGCTGAGTGCGAGTTTCAAATTGAACGGTCGCGACGTGTAGCGATACGCGGCGAGAATAGGCGCGTCGAAGAACAGTCGATATTCCGCCGGCACTTCGCCTGTCTCCAACGGCAGCAGGCCCGCCGACACGTCCACGGGCTTCACCTGAAATTGATACGCGCTGATGACGAGCGTGTGGCCCTGCTCGGTCTGTGCGTCGAGCGGGCGCGCGCCGGTGAAGCCGAGCGTTTCACCTTGTGGCTTGAACGGCCGCTCGTAGGTCGCGAGTAATGTGTAGCCGCCCGACACCGGCGCGTGCAATTGCACCAGGTAACCATTGGTCGTCTTCTGCCAGTTGCGAATATCGCTGCCGGTGAACTCGATGTTGAAATATTCCTCCGACAACTCCACGCGGAACGCTGACACTGGCGCGCCTGACACGACGTAATTCATCACGGTGCTGCCGTAGGCGATGCCCTCGCCGATGGAGAACAAGTGAAACACATCGGCCTGCACGGTTTGTGGGAGGCGCTCGACACGCATCGTCGCCTGCCACGTCGCTTCGCTGATGCGGAACGCGGATTGCAGTCCTGTAAGCTTGCGCGGGAAATACGCCGTGGCGATTTCCGTGAGGCCTTGCGTGCGCGCCGGCGTGAGACGAAAGCCCGCGTCGGCGGAAACGCCCACGTTGCCACGGACGGACTTGGCCTTGGCGACATCGATGCGCGGCACAGCCCACGTCGCGTCGCCGAGCGCCTGGTTGCGTTCGAGTCGCAGTTGAATGACCTGCCGACCCGCGATGGGTTGGCCGAAGACGAGGCGCAATTCCGCGTTCGCCTGATCCGCTGGCTCGCGGAGAAAATAATCGCTCATTCCCTTGGCGGTGAGTTGCGCGACTGCGTAGCCCTTGGGCACCAGCAAGACCAACTCACGCAGCGGCGCTTCGCGGATATCCAATTCGATTTCGCTCTCCGCCGAGAGTTCGTTTTCGCCGAGGTGATAGACGAGCACCTGAGACACCGCCAGCTCCGGGAGAATTTGATCGGCTTGGATTTTCAACGCGAAGTCCGCGCCGGAGAAGCGATACGCGAACCGCTGCCCGCCCGCTTCGCGGAACAGCGCCTTGGTCGTGCCGGTTTCGGGAAATTGCTCCGGTGAGATTTGCGATAAGCCGCTCGCTTGCAAAATCTCCAGCCGCACCGCGCCATCGTTGACGATGCGGAAATAACCGGCGAACCGCGTCGCGCCCTCGGGCCGCACCTGCATCGCGTCGGCCTGCTGCGGAAACGCGCCGAGCGGCGTTTGCGTTTGCACCTGCACGGTGAAGGCGTCCTTCTGCGGCTGGTTGAACTGCACCGTGAGCCGGCGGTCGGCGGAGTTCGGCACGGGCTCGACGTTCCACGCGAGCACCTGATCGCCGGCCACGCGCGTGACTTCGCCGGCGCCGCGCAGCCGCAGCGTGACGCGACTCAACTCGCCCTGCATGACTTTGAAATCCAGCACCGCCGCCTGCCGCATCAGGCCGGGACTGACGCTGATTTGTGAAAGCATTTCGGCCGCGTAGAAAAGTTTTCCCTCCGCCTCGGGCGCCGCCTCCTGCCATGACAATTGCACCGCTCCATCCGCCGGCAAATAGCTGATGAACTCCGCCGCGACGCGTTCGGGTCGCGCAGCGCCGTTGAAACGAAATTGTGTGTCCGCGGCGAGACCTTGCAACGCGAGCCGTTGCAGCGCGGCGGAGGCGACGCGGAAATCGACCGCATTCCAGCCGTTGTTCTGGCGCACCGTGGCGTGGAATTTGAGCGTGAGCGGAAACTCGCCGGCCTTTTCGAAGGTTAGCCAGAAACGGTTTTGGTCGAAGCGCAGTTTGTAGTACGGGTTCGCCACAAGTTCGGTCAATGCCAGTCCGCCAGACATCAGATTCAACGTGCCGCCCTTCGGGTTCTTCACCCGGGCGATTGCGGTGAGGGTGAACGCGGCGGTCTGGTCCTTGAGCTGACCGATGAGCTTGAAATCGCGCAGCACCACGCGGCGGTCCTCCGGATCGGTCGTGGAAATTTTCAACGGCAGCGAGTAGCCCGCGCCGCTGAAGCGGAAGGCGAGCGGTTCGGCGTCGTCCGGCGCGATGCTGCCTCTCAACGCCTCGGGGAGCAGCTTGAGTTCGATGGGCACCAGTCCGGAGAGATTCTCGGCTTGCACGTCGAGCGCGGGCACGGCTTCGACTTTTACGTAGCCATTGAAGAGCGACGTCTGTGGCGGCGTGAGCGCAAGGACGGCGAGCGGTCGCGTGTAGCTCTTCAATGTCTGCTCGGCCGTGATCGTGACGATGAATTGCGTCAGCGGCTTGTCGCCCTTGCGCGGACGCAGCACGAGGACGCGCGTGTGGTTGGTTTCCTGCCGCACGCTCCAGTCCTGCAACGCAGCACCGGTCACTTGTTTGATCTCACCCTCTCCGCTTATGGTGAGCGGCAGTTCCTTCGCCTCGCCGTTGAGGATGTCGAACGTGGCGGAGAAAGTGTGCGTGGCCTTCTCTCCGGTGATCTTGATCGAATGCTGCAGCGCCGTTGCGAAGAGCAGCTTCTCCATCTCGCCGGGGAGACCGTTCAGCAGCGCCTCGATGACGAGTCGCGCCTTTCCGTCGGCGACGCCGCCGTTGATGGACAAGTTCTTCACCTCCGCTTGGGTCTCGGCGGCGCGGATGCAGGTAGTAAAGAGCGCGGCCACGGCGAACATTCCTGCGACCCAGCGACGTGCCATCACGAATCTGACGGGCGGTGGAGGGAAGCGAGTCTCGTCCAATCGACGGCTATGCTTCGACCCTGATGCGTTGTGAAGTGTGTTCATAAATTTACACGGAATGTTTTGGGGGGAGATTTGATGGTCGAGACGCCGAGTGCGGTGTTGTGTCCCTCATCTGGCTAATCGCGCGCTCGCACTCTTTGCAGACAAACGCCAACGCTCGCCCTCGCTCCCCCGGTAGGACGATGTCGGTGGCGGGAATGCCGTCGCCGGGATGCGGGTAAAAGGCCATGCGCCGGCTCCATTCGGCGCCCCGCGACTCGGCGTGATTCATGGGAATCATGCCGTGGGCGAACGGCAGCCCTCGTTTGGTCATGGTCACATGATGAACCTCGCAGACGTTCGATTGGCCGCTCGTGTAATCCGGCGTGCGACAGCTCGCGAGCACAAGAGCGCCTGCTAGCAGCATCACCCCACTTCTCCACCTGAGTAACGTTTCGAGTTGATGCACGTTCATAATCTTGTCCGGTGTAAGTCTGCGGGAATTGGCAGCCGATTTGTTCGATAAATGAAAAAGGTTTGTGCGGAAATTGTTCATCAGCGCGGCAGCTCACTTTCCCGACACGCTCTTCGCTTGCCGGATCATTCCTTCCAGTTTTTTCGGGCGCGTGTCAGCGCCGTAGATTTCCGGAATGCCGCTGAGAATGGTGAGCAAGCGATCGAGCGTGACTTCGCCGGCGAACGGGCTCGCCACCAGCCATTCGGAGAACGCGCTCGCCGTCGCAGCGAGGCGCATCGCGTGGCTCGCTAGTTCAAGGGACACCGCGTTGCCAGTGAACGGCACGTCCCACGAGTGCTCGCGATAATCGCCGGTGCCGGGAACCTTGAAGCGCACGCGCACGGTGCAGACCGGGCCTTCGCCGCGGGGATTTGTCTCAATCGTGTAAAGCGCGTTGCCGGCTTCCTGTGCGGCCAGCTCGGCGGCGTCCACCGTGTTGTCGCGGAACTGTTCCTTGGTGAGTTGATGTTTCGCGTAACCGATCTGGCGATACGACGTGACGCGGCGCGGATTGAATTCCACCTGCACCTTCACGTCCGACGCCGCGACGTGCAACGCACCCGCGAGCTGCCCGGCGAATCGCGTGGCCGCCTCCTCGGGTGAGTTGATGAAGCCGTAGCGGCCGTCGCCATTGCGCGCGAGCACTTCGAGCAGGTCGTCGTTGAATCCTTCCCAGCCGACCCCGAAGCAATCCAGTGCGATGCCTTGCTTGCGATGTGCCTCTACCTTTTGCTTGAGCGATTCGGGTTCGACGTTACCGAGATTCGCCGCGCCGTCGGTGAGGAGCACGACGTGATTGATGCCGCTCGCGATATAGTGACGGAGCGCAGTCTGATAGCCAAGGTTCATCGCCTCCTCGAGATTCGTGCCGCCCTCGGGTGTGAGCGCGCCGACTTGTTCGGCAATTTTTCCCGCCTGATCTCCGGACACGCCATCGACCCACAGGCGCGGCGTGCGGGCGAAAGTAACGACGCTGAGTTTGTCCTGCGCCTGAAGCTGGCTGGCGAGCACGCGCAAGGCTTCGCGCACGATGCTCACGCGATCGGCGCGCTCCATCGAGCCCGAGTTGTCGAGGAGCAACACGACATTTAGCGGGCGACCGGCCTGGCGACCGAGCGCGGCGGTCTTGACCGAGAAGCGGAGCAGGTCGCGGTTGTGCGCGAACGGATAGTGCGCGCGCTCCCAAGCGAAGCCGATCGGCACGCCGGGCAGCGGCTCGGGATCGCGGTAGTCGAACGCGTTGATGAATTCTTCACTGCGAACCGTGGACGGATCCGGCATTTGGCCTTTTTCCAGACTGGCCGCGGCAAGCTTAAACGACACGTCGCTGACGTTGAGCGAGAAGGTGGAGAAATTGTTTTCGCGCGCGAGAACCTCCGGCTGGGGAACGGGCGCGTTCGCGGCGGGTTTGTGGGGAACGGAATCGTTGAACTTGGAAATCAATTCCTCCTCGCGTCTGGGTGAGTCGGCGGGCTTCTTCTTGGAATCTGTTCTGAGGAGATCGTCGGATTCTCGAGAGAGTGGTGAGAGGCCTTTGGCTTCAGGCTTGGCGTCGATTGAGTTCTGAACTTTTTGGGCAATTGCTGGCACCGCGGTGCCAAGCACGAGCGTGCCGCCGTTCAGAGTAATTGTCGCTTCACCCAGCTGGAGCTTTTCTTTATCCAGCGGCGTAACCACTGCGTCGTACGCGGCGAAGTCGTTTTTGTCGGTAAACACCAGCCCATTCGTCGCGGTGAGGGCGGTGCCGTCGACGTTGATTTTGTCACGGCCCGAACTCATCCCCGATGGTGAAGAGCTGGGCCGTGCGCCCTCGAGAGCGAACAGCTCGGGTGAAGGGGAAGGTTGAAATGTTCGCGCCGGGGACTGAGATTCCAAATCCATTCCGCGAAACAGTAGTGTGCCACCGCTCACTTTTGTATCGCCCGAGTAGGTGTTGGCTCCGGTCAAAGCCCAGGCGGCGGCGCCGTTTTTGTTAACGGAAAACTTGGAGGTTTCGTCGCGTCCGTTGGAAATCGGACTCGCCTCCTGCAATTTTACTAGCTCCTGATTTTCGGTGCGCTTGACTGCGACTGTGCCTTTGCCTGCGATGATGGGACGTTTTGGGACGGGGTTGTCACCGTTGATCACGCTTCCACTGCTGAGTGTTCCTGCGTTGATAACTGTTCCACCGGAAAACGAGTTTGCGGACTTGGTGGCATCGGTTATCAGGAGAGTCCCGGCGCCAGCTTTGCGAAAGCCCAGACCAGTCCCAGCGATCGGTGCGGGGCTGTTCACGACAAGCGGGCTGTCCGTTGGAACCGGTTGCTCCTTGCGGATTTCATTCTCCACGGTCGGCTTATCCGTCACGGAGATATCTCCCAAGATGGGAACGCCTGCTTTGCCTAATACGGTGCTCTTGCCGCGAGTTAATTGGGACTCGAGGTCGCTCGCTGCGGCGATTCCGCCTGAGCCAATGATGTTCCCATTGATGAACAGATCCACGGAACGTTCTGCGGGCAGGCTCGGGTGCGCAGCGACTGGGCGGCGTTCTGCGAACTGGCTGGGGCTCGGCGTGGGTGTTGGCGCGGGCGCGGGAT
The DNA here is from genome assembly GCA_044224905.1 of Limisphaerales bacterium. Lineage (GTDB taxonomy): Bacteria > Verrucomicrobiota > Verrucomicrobiia > Limisphaerales > JBGAJN01 > JBGAJN01. The sequence goes on along the minus strand of JBGAJN010000003.1, from coordinate 1,103,550 downwards.
CATAGCTGAATGCGGTGGAGCCGAATGTCACGACCGCTCCAGGGGCCGCTGGAGACGGCAGGCCGGCAGTATTTTTGGTAGTCACTCCGCCATGGCTGAAGAGCGTCAGGTTATTGTTGTTCTTGAGGCCATCACTGTCTGAATCCAGCGTCAACTTTCCTCCCGCCGCGCGCAGTGAATTGACGGTTGACCCTAATTGCAGAGTGCCTTCGTTTAGGGTGACTCCGGAGCCCGTGGAGTAGCGGGTTTCAAAAGCGTGGCTGCGTCCGAGACTCGCTGTTGCCGCAGTGTCGGTTGGTTTGCCCCACGATCCCGATGAATCTTGCCCAGCAGGCAGGACGATTCCTTGCGTCTTTGCACCCGAAGCGGGTGCGGAACTGGCTGCGGCAACCTGTGGCTCGGCGATAGGAAGGTCCGGCGACGAAGGGGCATTTTGCCAGTGAAGACTCTGTTTTACCAAACCCAGTCCGTGCTTGTCCTCTTTCTCTATTTCCTTCCATTGGTCAAAAAATTTTTCACTAACCGGGCTCAATCCTTTCTGCGCGACCGGAGAATCATTCAGGCGTATCGCGGCAAAACTGATCAATCCCACGAATACGGCAGCGAGACCGAGAGGGAGCATCCACTTGAGTTCGCGCCGACGGGGCGAAGGCGTTGCTTGCTTTGCTGTCGGCATTGGCGCGGTCTTGAAGTGGGCGAGCAATTTCGCGCGGCGTTCCTCGGAGAGTCGCGGTGAATCCGTTTGTCCGGCGACCGCTTGGGGAGCGGCGGCAGAGGCTTCACGAACGAGTTGAATGGTTTGCTGGAGACGCGCGTGGAGTTGCGCGAGCTGTGGATCACGCGCGATGGCGGTGTTGAGTTCAGCCGCCTCGGTTGCGGAAAGTTCGCCGAGCAGCAGGGCGGTGAGCCGGGTTTCCAATTCAGCGCGGGGATCGGGAGTAGGGTTTGAATTCATGGCGCAACTCCGTTGCGAGCGAGTTCATCGGCAATGCCTTTGAGCGCGTGGTGAAGGAGGTAGCCGACGTTTCCGATTTTGAGGCCAGTGCGCGTGGCGATTTCCCGATAGGAAAGGCCCTCGTCGAATTTCAAGCGAACAAGTTCGCGGCTGCGTTCGTCGAGCGTGTCCAAGCTAAGGCGCACGAGGCCGATGTTTTCCCAGCGAGCGATCAGTTCGTCGGGCAGCGGATCGCAATCGGGTAAGTCGGTTTGCGGTGCCGCGTGGTCGTCAGCCGGCGAGGACAGCGCGACGAGTTTCGCGCCGTCGCGCCGGTGGTTGAGGCATTGATTGTGAATCGTGCGGTAAAGCCATCGGCGCGGCTCGCGGACTTCACTAAATTGAGCATGGAGCTTCATGAACGCGTCTTGGACCATGTCCTCGGCGACGGCGAAATCGCCCGCCAAACGTTGCGCGTAGAGCAGGAGCGGCGATTCCAGCGCGGCGAAGAGCGCTTCAATCGTCTCTCCGCCGGGCGAATCGGCGCTGGCTTGATTAGGTGGCATCACGGCCATGCTGGGCGACGCGCCATGCTGGAGTCTTTCAACCATTCCGGCACTCTGTTTCTTTCACAAGACATCGGGTCCTGCCTTCAACGACACGGGACGCGGCGGGTTCTTAGACGGAAAAGGAGATTAATTTGCTCCCGACGAATCGCAGGTTGCTTTTCGTATCGCTTGGGAGGTCGGGGATGGATTGCCGTCCGACCTAGTGGCTAATGCACGTTGTCGGAAACTTTCTACGCGGTAATTGGTGTCTGTGCGGGATTTTCTATCTCAACAGTCAAGATTCAGAGGCAAACACCGCACCCTGTTTCACCCCAGATTAAGGCATATCCAAAAACCTCGCCAATCGTCCCCTCAACTCGTCAATCAATTCCTCCTGCATGAACCGGTATTCGTCAGGTATGTGCAGGGCCACGATTTTCTTTTCTTGAATGGCCTCCGGGAACTTCAGCCGCAACCGATCCAGATGAGATTTCTCCATCACAAAGATTATGTCCGCCCATCCGATATGGCCTTCCGTCACGACAATACGGGCATCCGGTTGGGTTCCAGCTGATCGCACTTGGTAGTTGGGATGGCCTTCGAACAATTTCTCCGCCGTCAGACTCCTCATGCGATTCCTGCTGCAAATGAACAGGAGCTTCGCGGGATGTTGTTCGGAAGATGCCATTTGTTGGTCTGCAATTAAGGCCACCCTCCCCAACCGTCAAGCCCTTCAATACCCAAGATTCAACTGATACCGCAGTGGGCCTCCACAACGAGTTCGGTCAATACGGGTCTTCCTCACCCGCGTGCGCTCCCTCAATCCGCGATGCAATATCATCCTTGGCACGCTGGCCTCGAAACCACAAATCTCTACTACCGTGCGATCACCCAATTCGCCTCCGCAACCGGTCCTACTGACTACTCATGGTTTGCATATGGTGTTTTCATAGACATCATCGATGCCAACGTCATGCAACACCCCACACCTACAAGAAGGACCCTGATCCTCCTTAGCTGCGCCCTGGCGTTCCCAGCGCTGTTGTTTTCTCAAACCACCCGACTGGAACGTCCAGCCGCCCCTTCCCTGAAAAAAGGAGAAACGCAGCTCTTCGTGGACAGCGTCATGATCCGGGAAAAGCAGGGCGTCACCAGAGTCGTCCACCCGGCGAAGAAATTGGAGCAACCGGTGCTCCAGGCCGAGATGCCGTGGGAATGGAAAGAGCGGAACGGCGTCCCTGACAAGCGCGTCAACATTTACGGAACGGTGCTGCGCGATGAAAAAACGGGCGCCTTTCAAATGTGGTATGCGGACGCTGGCCACGTACTTTATGCCACCTCCCAGGATGGGGTTCATTGGGAGCGTCCGATCCTCAAGATCGCGGGTAAGAATAACCAGACGGATCTGACGCTGCACAGCCCGAGCATCATTTATGATCGGTTCGAGCCCGATCCCCGGAGAAGGTATAAGGCCGTTGGCAATGCCAGCAGGGGCGTGGACAAGGCCAGGCTGCAGCGGCTCAAAGACAAGTTCGAACTCGTGGATTGGTATCGGGACAAAGACCACCGCCTGTATTACTCGGCCTGGTCTGCCGACGGCCTGCGCTGGACCGTCAACCCGGAGCCGATTCTGCTGGGTTGCGACACCATCACCTTGTCGCAAGACCCGGTCACCGGCGAATACCTCGCCTTTCACAAGCGCCAAGGAGATCCACGCGTGATCGGCATCCGCCAGGTATTTCTATCGGTCAGCAAAGATTTCGAGCATTGGTCCGAGCCCGAGCCGGCCATGGTCGCGGATGAAATGGATCATCGGGAGACGAGAAGACTCAAAGGCGGGACCTACTCGGAGTTCTACAACATGTCCGCGTTTTCCTATGGTGGGCAGTGGCTCGGTTTCGTCACGCATTTCCGCAGAGTCGAGCCTTCCTCGGCTTTATTTGGCAACGACGAGGTCAACGGGCAGAAAAGGGGCGCGACCGGCATTATCGATGTCCAACTGGTGCACAGCCGCGATGGCCGCCATTGGCACCGGAGTTCCGACCGAAGTCCGGTCATTCCACTGGGGCCGCATCCTTATGATGCCGGGAGCATTTTCGGATTATGCAATAGCCCCGTCATCGTCGGCGATGAAATGTGGATCTATTACACTGCGGTGACCACACCCCATGGAGGATTGACCCCGGACAAAATACAATCGGTGGCCCGGGCTTCGTGGCGGATTGATGGTCTGGCTTCCTTGCACGCCGGGGAGAAAATCGGGACCGTGGAGACCCATGAGTCTATCGCTGAAGGGAAACATTTAATTGTGAACGCGAATATCGGAAAAGGCCGGCTCATGGTGGAGGTGCTGGCTGCCACCGGCAAAACCCTGGAAGGTTACGAAAAAGAAGCCTGCGTCCTTGAAAAGCAGGATTCCGTGAAGCTCGCGATCCAATGGAAAAAGGTAACTGCTCTCCCCACGGGCGTTCCTATTCGTTTGAAATTCCATTTGGAGAACGGCGACCTGTTTAGCTACCGGATCGACTGATCGAACAAGCAAGATTTACGAAAGCTCCTGAAACCTGTTCCCTGGCTGAATGAACTCTTCCCGCCGAACTTTTCTAAAACTTACCTCGGGCGCACTCGTAACGGTCGGTCTGTCCGGTCGCCTTCACAGTCAAACGAATGCGAGTCCACAGCGTTTCCGTACTACGGATGCGTCCACGAACTACAAGTGCATCTTCAACCACGAGCTTCTGATCATTGTCGGAAAGAAGGACAACAACCCGGCTTACATCGGTTCCTTCATCGACAAGCTGAAAAATACGGACGTCGATGCCGTCATGTGCTGCCCGACGATGTGGCGCACCAACCTTTATCCTTCGGAGGTCGATCCCCAGTGGAAGAAATACACGCCGGAGCAACGTTCGCCGAAGTTCCCGGCCTTCGACCGGATCATGGGTTACATCCACGGCGGGGGCGATCCGGTGAAGGAGACGCTTGCGGCCTGCCGCCGCAACGGGAAGGCCTTCTTCATCTCCTACCGGATGAACGATCAGCACTATGTGAGCGATTTGACTTGGCCGACCCATAATGCGATCTGGCGCGAGCATCCCGAATACTGGCTGGGTGACTCCGACATCCCAGCCACTAAGGGCGGCGACAATGTCCGGCTCTTCAACTACATGCTTCCCGAGGTGCGGGAATACTACTTTTCCATCCTGCGCGAACTTTGCATGAACTACGACGTGGATGGGGTGGAACTCGACTTCCAGCGGTATCCCCACTTCTTCCGGAGCGGAGATACCGAGGGCGGGCGCGGCGTGATGACCGCTTTCGTCCGCCGGATCAAGACGATGATGGATGGTATCGGCCGCGAGCGTGGCAAGTCGCTCAAGCTTTGCGTCCGCATTCCCGAAACGCTGGCCAAATGCACGAGCGCAGGGCTGGACATCGCCGCGTGGGACCAGCAGCGGCTGGTTGAGATGATTAATATCTCCTCCTCCTACATCCACACGATCGAACTGCACGTCGAAGAGTTCCGCGCGGCCACAAGCCACGCCAAAATTTACGGCGAAATGAACTACGTCACCTATCAGAGTCCGGGGAAGGACAAGAACTCGGGTCGACGCTACACGACGTTCGAGATCTACCGCGCTTCGGCGCTGAATCTATTCCATCGCGGCGTGGATGGATTGAGCCTGTTCAATTACGACTATGTGCCCGCCGAGCGGCGGCTCGCGATGGCGGAAGGCCTCAAGCGAATCACCGATCTCGAGTTCCTCCAGCACGCATCCAAGAACTACGTGATTAACTCCGGCTTTGGTACGTTCCCGGCGAGGAACGAGCGTACGGTCGAACTGGTTATTCCCGACGACACCACCAAGGTGAGGTTCGATCGCGCCGTGCTTCGCATCGAGTCGAAGCAGGACTGCGCGAAATTTCAGATCGGCGCATGGCTGAACGGCACCGCATTGGAGCCGCTGGAGCGCGAGGACAACGAACTGTTTGTTCCGGTGGCAAAAAACATCGCCTATCCTGCCCGTCAGGCGTTGAAGTTTTTCACGGTGCCGTTGAATCGAATCGTCGCGGGGAAAAACACGGTGAAGATCAACAACCTGGACCGGGAAAAGGGCGCATGTGAACTGCGATCGATGGAACTCGCAATTTATCGATAAGACACCACCGCATGCTCAAGATCGTGCTGCTCCACCTACACATTTTTGTCTTCCTTCTCTCCTGCCCCGCAGTTCTGCCGTTGCCTGCCGCCAATCTTAAAACGAGTCAGTGGTAAAACCTCCGACCTGGTCGTTATCGGCGGGACTCCGGGACGAGCAGCTCGTGCAGTGCGCAGTGATGGCAACTATAAAACCAAGATACAACCTTAACCCAGTCAACGCCCCAGGTGGCTCAGAAAGGTGAACCCGGTCACACTACAAACAGTTGAAAGGTAATGCGCAACGCGCCACGCACGCTTCAATAGTCAGCAAGAAGGAGATCGAAAGCTATTTGAAGAAACACAAGGCATCCGTGATGGCATTGTAAAAACAAGTGGATCAAGCTCACGATTGATGCACGCGGCCAGCAACCTCACCGAGCCGCGCGTAAGTATCACTCCAGTTTTCCCGCCGATGTTACGCCAGCTTGTATGCGTAATCGATACGCAATCAGCCAATCCTTTTCGCGCCTCTAAGTTTTAAGGCGCAACAATTGCGCGGTAGAAGCGAGTCGGAAAATTCGTCGACTTGGCATCGAGAAAATTGATCAAACCGCCCGCTGCTGCGTTGGTAGCGATTGAGACCCAATCTACGAGGTTGGTGGATGCTTGCACCAGATACGACTGCTGATTACCGCCGGTCACGGCGAACAGCACCTGACCGTTGGGCGACCGCAACACGGTCCCAAGCCGGGCCGGCAATGCCGTGCTGATGAAGATGCTGCCAGGAACCAAACTCGCAGGCGCTACAGGCTGTCCGGCTACATCGGCGAGGATCGGATTGGTGATGGTCAGACTGGTGACGCCTTGGAGCGCCAGAGGCGCAATATCCAGCGGCACCTTTACGATCTCGCCACTTTGCAGAAAGCCGTTGGTCAAGGAATACACGAGCACGCGGCGGACACCGTTGCTGATGATTGTAGAATTGATGGCGTGCATCCCGGCTGCCGCACCGCCGTAGGCGCTGCTACCCGAGTTCAAATTGTTTCCGTCGAACACCACGTCGAACTGCAAGGCCACTACGTTGCTGGCACCGGTGAAACTGAATGGGACGGTCACACTGCTACCGGCCAGATTTGTTGAAGAACCGCCCGCTAGCGCGGGCGCGCAATTGGCAGGCGCGCCCACAAATCGCAACAGGCCTCCGGCTATGAGCGCTATCGCAAGTGAATCTCGCGTTCGGGTGTTCATTTGCTCGTGACGGACGTGCTACCGCGTCCACGCGTTGACTTTCACCACTACGTTCACGGGTACGACCACGTTAAAGACGTTCGTTGTCGGATTCGTACTGAGATTGTCGATGGCGTTGGTGTAAACGATCGGGTTGCCTTGCTCGGGTGTCAAAACCACCGCGATGGGTACGACCGCGTTGAAGTCCTGCGCCCGCACCGTCACAGTCCGGTTGCTGGTGGAGCCGTAGGGTAATTGCACCACTACCGGAGCTGCTGCGCCGACTGGAACGGTGGTGCCGGCCGCTTCGACAACGTCGAGACGCGGCAAAGGACTAGGAAAGACGATCATCAAGGCGCCGGACGAAACGGTCGTCGCTCCTGCGGTATAGCCAAAATTGGCGGAACGCCGGTCGAGGGTATCAAGCCTGATCCGGCCGTCGCCAGCGTAGTTGCCTTGGACATTGAGTGTGCCTGACCCGGCAAGAATCGGCGCGACCAAGCGGATCGCTCCACCGCTTCCGCCGTTGTCATAGTCGGCGGTTCCGCCTATCGCCACGATGTTGCCTGTCATGTCGATTCTCACGTTGGAGGCAATCAAAATCGCGCCCCCGCCTCCTCCGCCCCCGTAGCCATCGAGTTGTCCTCCACCGCCCGATCCGCCGACGAGTGGCACAAGCAAAGGACTCCCGTAAGTGGCTCCCTTGTTTGTGCTGTAGGTGCCAACAGTTCCATAACCGCCTGGGCCGGCTGCGGATGCGAAATTATATGCGTTTCCTCCGGGGCGACCGGCGCCAGGCCCAAGCCCTGCGCCCGGTACGTTGATTCCTTGTCCCGGATTGCCCCCGTCGAATCCTCCGGGCCCTCCCAAACCACCGAAAACGGCCGTCCCATTTGCGCCCGAGATGTCTATGGTTCCATTGATCGTCACGTTGCTAGTGGCGAGCAGATAGACAGGTGTGTTCAGAGGATTTCGATTAAATTTTAACGTCGCACCATTGGTGATGAAAATAGTGGTACACTTGAAAATGCCATCGGATGGTACGTTGAGCGTGGTGTTGCTCGTAATGTTCATGGCTCCGTACGAACCATCGCTACCGGAGTCGAAGGTCTGGGAGACCGCCGGCAGCGAAGCAAGACAGAGCAGGACGAGGGCTAATGGCTTTTTCATAACGGGATCTTTCGTTGAGGTTCGGCGGATAAATTTTTCAGATTAGGGACCGGGCAATATTTGGACACTTACCGGAGGCTGGGCGATGACGGTATTCAGCGGGATTCCTCCGGCGTCGCCAAGCCCTGGCAGATTCACTTGCACTGGCGGACTGGCGACGACGGTATTCAGCAGCGGCCCGCTCATTCCGTTCAGTACAGTGAGAGATATCTGAATCGGGGGATAGGCGACTACAGTGTTGAGCGGAATTCCACTCGGATCGCCGCTTCCGGGAAGCGCGATGCTGATTGGCGGGGATGCTACGAAAGTGTTTAACGTATGGACACCACCAACGTTTAAACCAGGCAGAGCCACTCTGATGTCCGGGTTCGCGGCGATGAATAATTTAGGACGCGACAGGGGGTCGAGAGGATTACTGCCCGCCACTATCTCGGAATCATCCGTCCAACCATCGCCATCGGTGTCGGCCAGGTACGGATGGGTGCCGTAGTTCTGCTCTTGTAAGTTGGTCAACGTATCTAGGTCGGGGTCACGATCTTTGTCGAACATTCCGTCGTTGAAGCTGTCGCGCTTTAACGGATCGTAACCATAACGCAGCTTCCACGATGCACGCAGGCCGTCCCCATTCAAGTCGCGGTCGCCGTCGAGAATGCCGTCGTTGAGGGTGGAAGCCTTGGTCGGATCGAGGCCGAGCGCGATTTCCACCACGTCGGGTAATCCATCCTGATCGGTGTCTTGGCCGCCGAGGATATAGAACTGCCATGTATAGGCACTGGCCATCGGATTGCCCGCAAGATCAGCGATCGGCGGGCCTACGGTCGCTTGATACGCACCGGGCCCGAGATTGGTGGGGAAACGCAGGAAGGCGGCGTTGAGATCATCGCGGTAGGAGATGACACCGTTGGTAATTGTAACATCATCGGGTGTACCGGCAATTCCGTCTGCGCCGAGGAATTTCAAAAGTATCGTGGTCGAGGTAAGTGTGCCTGATAGGATCGGCTCGTTAAAATAAGCCGCAATGTTGTCGGACGAGCCAACGAACCCGCCCTTGATCGGGAACGTTCGCGAAACCTTCGGTGGCGTGGCGTCGGGCACTAAGGCGACAGTAATGAGCGGCGTCCAAGCAACGTTCCCGCCGGTGTCAACAGCCTTGGCTTGCAGCGTGAAGTTACTCTTACCGCCATTCCGCATCGGCGTCACAAAACGATAATCAAACGGAAAACTGACATCGGTAAGTTGCAAGGTGCCATCAATGTAAAACTCGACATCGCGCACTTGCACGTCATCGATCGTTATCGCTGTCGCGCGGACGGTCTTTCCTTCTTCGGCGGTGCCATTGGTGGTGGTGAGCATCGCGAAGCTGTTCGAGAGGGAAATCATGGGTGGCATTCCCTGACTATCGAATGGTCGATAGTTCACGACTTGCAGTCCGGCGGAACCGTCCGCGATGAACGCGACACCGGAACCGATAGCGACGCTATACGGCGCGACCGGTAGAGGATAGGCGGTAATAAATGAACCCGTATTCCCGGGATTGGAAACGTTGAAGACCTGCGCAACCGGAGGAATCCCGTTGCCGTTCGCGAGCAGGATTGCCAGCCCGGAACCGTTGACCGCCAGATTGGGATTGGGCGCCGCACTCGTTGAAGTTGCCATGGAGTCACTGATCAACACCAGGCTGTCGGGATCAACAACATTCACCGTCGCGAAGCCGCCATAGAGCTTGCTCGTGGCCGCGACAAAGGCAACCCCACCACCTACGGACAGCTTTCCGCCGCCGCTGGGCAAGGTGACCGATCCACGCGCGACCATGTTCAATGGGTCGGTGATATCGATCGCGCGGAGAACCCGGCTAGCATCCATGGTATGCAAAAACAATCCCTCGCCCGAAAGCCCGGTAAGACTAGCGCCACCCAGCGTCAGCGTTTGCAGCAGGTTGCCCGTGACCATCTCATACGAAAAGACTCTAGTTCCGACAGTGACATAGGCGATCCCACGCACGATCTCCACCTGGCTTGCGCTGATGCCGATGGTGCGGATGAGTTGCGGTTGCATCGGATTCGCGACGTTCACGAAGTGCAAACCGCCGGCGTTCGCGGCGACTACTGCGATCTGCAACGAAGAATCCACCGCCAAGTCCGTCGCGTCGCCGGGCAGGCTGAGTTTCCCGAGTAGAATCGGCATCTGAAACTTCGAAGCGTTGACAATCGACAGCCCGCCAGTTCCGCAAGCGACATACGCGGTCTGTTCGCCCGCCGTGGCGGTTGAGCCGGACAGAACGACTTCTTTCGCGACGCCCTGCAATGGCAAGCTCGCGATCACTCCGGTGGCAAAAGCCGCGCCTGAAAGCGGGTCCAGTCCTTGCGCGACTTTCGCGCCGTCGCTAATACCGTCGCCGGCCGTGCTCCATTTGTTCGGGTCCGTGCCGAGCAGCCGCTCAACTGCATCGCTGAGTCCGTCTCCATCGGTATCGGGACTCGTAGCGGGATCGTCAGGCAAAGCGATCAGGTCGGTATTTCCGTCGAAGCCATTACCGAAATTTCTCCCGGAGGCGCCGCTGCGGAAAATCTGCGAACCATATGTCCTGGTGGCTGGGTCAAACACCTCAACGACAAATGGCGTTTGGGCACTGCCGAAAAACTTGATTTGACTGGGCGTCGAAGACACGCCGCTGGCCACTGTGGCACCCGTTCGAAAATCGGTTACCCGGTACGAGATCGGCTTTGCCGCGGAACGGAAAGTGAGAATGGCACGCAGGCGTTGATGCGCGGCGGCCGTCAACGCATCGATTTGCCGCCGGAAAGCAATGAGACTCGGATTGTTTTCCATCAATAGCGATTTAACGACATTGAAGTTCGTGGACATGGTAAGCGCACGGTTCCGATAGAAGGGGTTGGTGATCAGATCATCGGCGAGCAAGTTGGAAATCGGAATGCTCAGCGCGCCGCTGGTCAAGGGGTCAATATAGTCGGAGGCATCCAATTCGATCCCGTGTAGGGTATGACCGTCCGAGACGAGGATTATGGGGCGATCCGTAGGCAGGTGCGGCGCCAGCTTAGCGGCAATCATTTCGATGACGGGTTCCATCGCCGCGATGTTCGCCGTTTCGAACTGGTTCAAATATCCGGTGATCGCAGCAGTGGGCAAGGCCGTGGGCGTGGAGATTTTCTCCGAAGCAGGTTGGGCGACGAAGCCGCCGCCGAACGGAATGCAATTCGCGAGTTGGCCTCCGAGGTCGTAGCCTTGGAGACCGCTTCCAATGCCGGCGAATAGTTTTTGCGCGCCTTCGCTGCTAGCAACCTCTCCCACCTTTTTCGCAAGCCGTTTGAATGCCTGGTTAAATCGATCACTGAAGATTGGATCAGTGAGTATGCGCGTAAGTTTGACCTGCCCTCCGAGGTTCAATTTGATCTCGGCTGCCAGCCCTCCGAAATATTCGGAGGCCATGCCGATCGCGTCGTTCGCGCTCTGCAACGTTATCCCTTCATTGTACAAATCCAGTCCCAGAAATACGAGGCCACCGGCCGCAGCTGCGCCTGCAACAAACGGGGCCCCGGCTGCTGCGGCAATTGCCCCACCCAGCCCTAAAGAGATGCCTCCAACGTCTTCCAGAATCTTTCTAGGATTGCACTCAGGTGGAATCTTGTCGGCGATATCGACGAGCAGCGTTGCCAGGGCGCCCTCCAATGAGAAACCATGCCAACCGGGATGAGTGATGCCCGTGCCCGGATCGGTGGCGGCGTAGAGACCGTCATCCGAAACCGTCGCGGTTCCTTCGATCACCAATCGGCCGGTCGTATGGTCAAAGCTTAGAAAATCAAGCTTCGTTCCCGGGGCAGCGTTGAATACGTTGGGAACAGTCATCTTCGCCGGTGTCGAAAATGTCGCCACGCCCATCGCCTGAACGGTGATGTCAAAGGTGTGTTGAAGCAGGCCAGGCGGAAGCATGTCCTTAACAAGTTCGGGCGGGACCACACTCATACCAATCTGCGCGCTGGAAACCGGCAGACCGTTGGAGCCAACGAGGCTGTTAGAGGCGATCTGGATCGTGAGGTAGGGCTGCTGGTTCGCTGGGAGCGTGTAGGCTCCCTGCGGCTTCAACGTGATCATCGTGTTCGTCGACGAGGTGACGGTTTGCAGAATGTTAGTCGCGACACGCGGGAGGTACATCGCGGTGACCGGAATCGGTGCGCCATTGGTGCCTCGCACCACGACACCATTCGTGTCACGGATCGTCATCACGCCGTTGGTCACGCCGGGCAGAAACGCGGTGTCCATGACCATTTCTGGAAAGTAGTAGCCCGCAGGCGGGTTGGCCGCCGTGCGACCATCCAGAACCACCTTCACGTCCCCAACCGGCATGTTGGTGAGAAAGAAGCTGCCATTGGTGCCGGTGAAGGTGAAGTTCGTCTCCATGCCCAGAACGAAAATTTTCGCGCCCACAATCGGACGGTTGTAGGTGATGCCACCCTGACCAAAGGAAATATCGTCGGGTGTGCGGGGGATCAGGTCGGGACCGGGATCGACAATTTTTCCGGCGAGCACAGTGCCGGGTACGGGCGCGACGCTTACGGTGCTGAAATTGACGGTTACGATACTACCGGGCGTCCCGGTGCCAGCGGCATCCAGCACTGTACCGTCCAGATTAGTAATCGTAGCACCTCCGATCGTGACCATTACTTGCGAGGCATTGGGGAGAGCATCGCTTAAGAATAACCACGCGAACGTGCCATCATTGGCTGGTGTGATGGTGGCCGGAAGCTTCTGGCCGGCAAAGGAGGCGTAAAAATTGTTTGAGTTGAGGGTGCTGGTGTTGACGGGCTTCCGAAAGGTCACCTTGGGCCGAACCGTGACGCCCACTTCGAAAGACCCCGAAACAGGATCCAGCGTCACCGCTTTAGCCGCCAACGGTTGGAGGGGGTATTGACCAAGGATCGCCTGCGCGAGCAAATTGATGTCCGCTTGATCTACGAAACCGTCCTGATTGATATCTGCATAGGGAGCCGCGGCCGAGTCGAGCAGAGAGACGCCGCGGGAATGGTTGATCAGGAGTACCAAGTCGAGCACGGTAGCCTGACCGTCGCCGTCAAGGTCGCCAAGTTTGGTGGGAAGAGCGGAGACTGTCAGGGCGGGGAATAAAACGATCCCCACAACCACGAGGGAACGAAGTCCCGCACGGAGGTGCGCCCAAATTGAGGCGACACGATTCACACAAAAATCAAATTAAGATTTTCTTACCCACTCGACAGAATATCTTGTAAACGACAGACGCAGAAAATGTCAAATATTTTGAGGATCGAGTTCCCGCGCATTCCGCAGATTGCCCATCTTCGTAAGACCGCTGACAATTAAACACAATTCATCTCGCCTCGATCATGCGCGGCCTCTAATCGGCTAAGCGTGTTTGTGCCAAGTGATCTTGCTAACTAAGGCCAAGCTTGCACACGGTCAGCTTTATCGTTGCAGGGAAATCCGCACACCAGCTCGGTTGGGGATGACCACTCCGGGGATAGTAATACGGCCATTGGAATCAGCAGTGATTCTCACAGGCACCGCGTTGCCAATGCTCACGTTAAGTTGTTCACCCGGGACCGTTTTGAACCGTTGCACGCGGCGCAGCGTCATGTCGGTGCGTACCGGATATTCGAGACTGGGGTAATCGGCCAGCACGGTGATCGCGAAATGATCCGCCGTATCCTCGATGTCCTTCCAATCCATACCGCGGCCGATCCAGCCGACGATGTCGCCGTTGTCGGGCGCACCGGTGCCGGGGTTGCGATCGGATGAGGTGTTCGAAAACGCCGGATAACTTTCATCCAGGCGGAATCGGTGGAAGCGTTGCTGCCAAGCCAGCACATCCGCCGGCGCATTCCGGCCGCTGGTAGAATGAGCGCCGTTGTCCCAGTAAGCAGCGAAACCTTGATGGGCGTCGGTCAAGGCCCGGTAAAACCGAGGGTTGTTCTCCCACGGAATGGAGCCGTCCTGCCGGCCGTTAATGAGGAACACGAACGGCAGATCGTGCGGCGAGGTCATGACAAATTTGGCGCCGTCCATTCGATCCAGTAGTTCCACGCCGTCACTGGTTTTTAAGCTGGCGGGAATTGCACCAGTCCAGCACGACGGCTCGAGGCGCGAGGCGCTGGCCTTGCCGAGATAGGTGTAGCTGACGATGGGTACCAGGGCGTGGCAGGCAGCAAACAACTCTGGATGTCGCAGGGCGAACGAGATGGTGCCACAGCCTCCCATCGAACCGCCCGAGCAATACCAACGATTCGTATCCGGCTGGTAACGGCGACGTACCCAATCGAGGATCCACAGGTTGCGCCGCTCCGTGTAATTCGTGGGCACGCCTTCACCCATGAGGGCACGGTCGTAAATCTTGGAATTGTAGCCATACCAAAAGGTCCAGATGGCGGGCGTGCCGCCGTCGCTAGCTTCCTTGTGCGGGCGGTTGATCCATACCCGGTCGGTCGGACGCACAACGATCTCGTCGTGTTCGATTCGCACGCTGAACTTGAACGGTAATCCCTCGCGCCACCCCATTGTCTCATCGCCGAACACGAGGTACTCCATGCCAGCCACGACGCCGCCTTTGGCGTGGAGGTTCAACCACAGCGGTTTTCCCTTTCCAGCTTCGGGATTGGCCAGCGGACCGTCTGCCTGCCAGATCGGTTGGATTGCACCCGGCGCAGCGGTGACTCCGGCCGCGAGAGAATTGGCGCCGAGTGTCAGCGTCGCATCCTCCTTGCCGCCAGCGTCAGAGTGCGTCACGGCGAAAAACAACTGCGCGGGCGAATCCTTGCGTAGCGTATGGACAAACAGACCACCCCTGGGATCAAGTCGATCGAGACCAGGTCCGATGCGATATCCGATCGGTTTACCGGACGGCACATGTTTCTTGAACGAAGCTGGATCTTCCCACCAATCCCGTGCGCTATGACGCTCGATGTGATGACCGATGCGCGTGGCCATCGACACGTCCGTGATTGGCTTGCCCGCGACATAGATATTGAAGCTGGTTCCGTCCGCCGTTTCGTTCTCCTGCCATGTCAAGAACACCTGACCGTCGCGTGCAGTTGCCTTCAACTCGTGCACTAGCGAAGCGCCCATTGCTCCGAAAGCGAACCAAACCATTGGCAGCGCAAGGGGCAAGAGCTTTCTAGCAGCGTGGAACGCGTGACGCGGATTCAGTGTGATCATGGTGGAAGGATTTGTGACACCTTTGATTTTCGATGCCAGTGCAAATTTCCAGGCGAGGCAACCAATCTTCTCAAGTCGAGTTACGACCGTCCGGTGGTGAAATAGCATCACGTCTGGCCTACACCCGGAAATTGAGGGGGCAGAACCTTTCCGCACGACCACTTTGAATCGCGCTCCTCGCGCAGTCAGGAGCGCGCCGAACCCTGATCCTGGATCGCGGCTCAATGCAAATGCCTCCGAGCTATATCAGGCGAGGTAGCCGAATCCATTTCACTAAAGAACAAACACCTTACGACGCGCGAAGCGCCACGGCCGTATGCGAATACTTTATGAACGACATCCTGAACAAGACCATCGTGCTGGTGCTCAACCGCAACTGGCAGGCGATCCACATTCGCACGCCCGCCGATGCGTTCTGCCAATTGGCCACCAACGCCGCCACCGCGCTCGACATCGAACTCGGCGACGGCGCCCGTGCGGAAGCGCTCCGTCCCGTGATGTGGGATGAGTGGATCACGCTGCCGATTCGCGATCACGACCACGCAGTGCACACCATGCGCGGCGCGATTCGTGTACCGACCGTAATCGTAGCCGTAAACTACGCGCGCGTGCCCAAGAAGCGCCCGAAGCTGTGTGCGCGTTCGATCCGCGAACGCGACGGCAATCGTTGCCAATACACCGGTCGCCTGCTGCACCCGGACGAAGGCAACCTCGACCACGTCGTGCCTCGCTCGCGCGGCGGCGCGGACACCTGGGAAAACCTCGTATGGTCGGCGAAGGATGTGAACCAGCGGAAGGCTGATCGCCTCCCGCACGAGGCCGGCCTGAAGCTGCTCAGCGTCCCAAGCGCGCCGAAGGAACTGCCGGTCACGGCGCTCATCCGGAACGCGCACGGCGTGGCGGAGTGGAAGCTGTTCCTGAATGACAAGGCGTAGCCTTGACCCAGCGGGGAGAGCGGGCGTCAGAGCTCGCTCTCCCAAAAAATCGGGAAAACAAATTGTGAATGCAACGCTATCACTCCCGATAAATCGGCTATTCAACCCCCACCGTGATCAGGCCGAGGATTCTTGTTTCTCGGCGCCGCAGGAGCCGGCCGAGCGGCGCGAGCGTCTGCCAGTAGAGAATTGCCATCGCGCCGAAGAGCAGCGCGGAAGCAATTAAGTTGATCGGCACGAAACTCGGCAGGTCGAACTTTCGCCAGAGCATTTCCATAAGCGGACCAACGAACACCGGCGACATCGCCACCGGAAAAAGAAGCTGGCAGAGCATCAACACCAACATCGCGAGGCCCGGCATTTTGGTCGGCTTCATTGAACCGGCCTGAATGCGGTAAGGCACCAGAATTGAGAGCAGATTTCCGGCGAGGCTGGCCAGCAACAACAGGCTCGCGAGCTGAAACAGAGTCGCCACGATAGTAAGTGGCGAGAGGTGCAGGCGCACGGAAGTGAGCGTGATCAACAACAGGCTGAATGCGGCGGCAACCGGCAATCCCGCAAGATTCTTCCCTATCAATATAAACCGCCGGTCCGCAGGCGAAAGGATCAGGGAGCGGAATCCGTCGCGGTCGAAACCAAACTGGTTGGCCAAAAACTGGGCGAGGAAAAAGATCGAGAATACGATTGAACCGGTGGCGACAAAAGGTTTCGCGGCGGCGGGCAAATCCATGGTGGCGCGGAAAAATAACGTCGCGCCCATAATGACGGTCACAATGAAAGAAGTCGCCCAGGCCATTTTCACTTCCGGAGCACGTAGCAGGGAACGGAAGGTGGCCAGCGCGAGCGCAGCGGCCTGTTCGGGCACGAAGGGAACGGAAAGTTCGAGAAAGCTTTTTTGGTTCTTCGCGCGCGGCACGGGATTTTTTCCCGTTTCCTTCGCGACCTTCACGGCGGATTTCCCGCCGGTTTCTCCGTGATAAAAACGCACCGTGCTGCGATAGGCACGGCGTAATCCCAGCGCCGCGAGACTGGCGCAACCGAGCGTGCCGAGCAGCGCGGGAACTGGATTTCCCTCGGCGAGTCCGCGTGCACCGTACGACACCCACAATGGCGGTATAAATTTTTGGGCGGTTACGAGATTATCGAGCATTTTCTTGTTGGCAGAGTTGCGTTCGTCGTGCTGGCGCTGCCAGTCCTCATTCGCGGCCGGCTTTTTAGGAAGGTTGCGGTTTTGAAACACGTTGAAGTAAAGGTTTGGACCTTGAGCCAACAGAATGAACCCAATGGTGATGCACATGATGATCGTGCGGCGGCGGCGCGGGTTGCTCATCATCGCCGCCAACCAACCGCGCAGGCAATACGTCCACGCCGTGATCATGACGACCATGCTTACCGCGAGCGGAATGAGCAGAACCATTTCCGGTCCGCGCGCAATTGCCAGACCGATGCCCAACCCGAACATGGCGGGAACAATCAGGAGGACGCTCAGCGTAAAATGCGAGACGAGATAGTTGATAACGAATATCTGACCGAGCGCGACCGGCAGGTGCATCAGTTTCTGCAAATCGATGATCTCCGAGCGCTGAAGTTCCGTGAGCAAGCCGATCATCCACATGACAAGGAAAAGCACCGTCACACCGAACCAAACGGCCATAAGGATTTCGGGTGTCGCCTTGCTCAGACCAAACACCGCACCAAGCAATCCACCCATGAACAACAAGGCTCCCAAAGCAATCGCGCCAACGCCCACGATAATCGCGATCACCGCGCCGAGTCCACCGCTGCGACGCCATTGATTGGTCATCAACCGCCAGCGCAACCAGAGAATCGTCTTGAGCTGCTCTTGGTTCATTCGAGCCAACTTAATTTCTGCGCTTCGTGCCCGTCATTGCCAACGACCGCGAGAAATTTGTCTTCCAGCGAGGAACCGTCGCGCCGCAATTCATCCATCGTGCTTTGATGAACCAGTTTTCCCTGCGCGATGATGCCGACGTCTGTGCATAGCCTCTCAACGATTTCCAAAACGTGCGATGTGAGGAAAACCGTGGCGCCGTGCCCAACGCATTGCTTGAGGGTGTCGCGCAAAACGCGCGAGGCGACAGCGTCAACGCCTTCGAAAGGCTCGTCGAGGAACAGCAGATCTGGATTGGGGATCAGCGCAGCGGCAAGGGCCAGCTTCTTCTTCATGCCATGCGAAAACTCCATCGTCAGCTTCTTCTCCTCGTGCGCGAGATCCATCATCGTCAGCAATTCCTCGCACCGTTCGCGGATGGTTTCACGCGGCAGAAGATACATCCGCCCGATGAACGTGAGATATTCGCGCGCCGTCAGGTTGTCGAACAGCCCCAGATTCTCCGGCACCACCCCGATTCGCTTTTTCACCGCGAGCGCGCGTTTCGGATCGCTGACGTCTTCACCGAGAATCCGCATCGCTCCACCGCTCGGCGCGAGCAGGCCCGTGAGCATTTTGATTGTCGTGGATTTTCCCGCGCCGTTCGGGCCGAGAAAACCGTAGAAACGTCCGGCCTCGACCCGCAGGTTGAGCTCGTTGACGGCGCGAAATGTCCCAAAATCTCGCGTCAGGTTAGAAGTCTCGATGGCTGCGTTCATGGCGCTGGTGATGGGCCGGAAACTATCGGGCACAGGCCATCAGGGCAATCGCTAATGAACTCCGCCATTCCATTGCCCAGTCGGCGGACCAAAAACTCCCCTAAGTGCCTGATAATTCTTATTTGCTACCCCCCCCCCGATGAATCTTCCGGACCGGCGATGCAAATTAACTTATTTCATAAGTCATTTCGAAATGGCAAATGCTGTTTGCCCTACTGGAAAACAATTTTTCCTTCAGACCAATCAGCTTGTCTGTCGCCACTCGACGCGAGCTCTTACCCCCTTTTTGTTCGAGGAGTGAAAAAAAGTTGAGCTGCCCCTGATTTGTCATCATCAAAGGCAGCTCGAAGAAAGAGGTCCGCATTCACTCAGCGGCGATATCTATGGAAGCCACCATGCTCAGACCGCTGGCTGTGCTCGTAGCGTTCGTAGCGCTCATGATCTCGGCGACCAAAGTAAACCGGACGACGCTCAATCCCACAGGCATGCGGCACCTCGACCACCCGCTCGCAAGACGGCACCCGACTCACTACGACTGGAGGTGCATACCGAGGTGGTGATTGTACAACCACAACAGGCAAGGGCGGAAGTGGGAAAGGAAATGCAATGTGCAGAGACACTCCCGCTTGGGCTTGATTGGTAACACCAGCGATGATTCCCACCGCTGCCACACCGAGGAGAATTGTTCTTTTCATAATTGTAGGTTTGGACGGGCACCACCGAGAAGAGTTCGACGCGGAGCCATTGATTAAATTGCGAGGATCATTGACGGGTTGAGGTCTGAGCTCGGGTCCCTTTTGTTGTTCCAGATCCAACCGCCAGGCGACCCTGAGTCTACAAATTCTAAGCAGGACAACACCCCATAGTCCTCCAGAGCCTTCTGTTCCACAGTGCCCCTCCGAAGCAAACCATCCACACCGAAAACCACTCTAGAAAAGCCCAGACGATGAAAATAACAATTGTGATGTTAACCATGTTCACAGCGATCGTGACTAGCGCGGCACCTCCGACAGCGGCACCTCCGACAGCGGCTCCTCCTGCAACGCCAGCACCGCCGGCAACACCAGCACCGCCGGCAACACCAGCACCACCTGCGGTTCCGGCACCCCCAGCGAATCCTCGACCACCAGTTCCAGTTCTTCCGAGTCCGCCTCTTCTTGGTCCACCGGGATTTTCAACGAATGCCCCTGTGCGGCCACCCAATCCATTTGTGCCCTCAAATAGCTATACAATACCGGCAAGCAACTATCCTGCTCCGCCGACCAATGGTTTTCCGCCGTCAACCAATCGTCCACCGGCGCTAAGAGTTCGCAACATTCAGTAGTCGCACAATCGGGGCGATTAGTTTCGGCCAAGTTTCGATTCGGGCGAAGTAAATAGTGGCTGGAAATCTCCTTCCCTGCCTGAGATCTGAAAATGTCGGACTCTTACAAACAGCAAAACGATAATGAATTCCTTGCGTAAGCGTTCGGCCATCCTGACGACGGTAGGCAGACTGGGGTTCCTTGGCCTTTTTGTAATGCTCTTGCTCTGTGCCGGGTGCTGTTCCAAAGGCACCTCGATGAACTTCAACCGGCCCTATGCTTTTGTTCGGCCGTGGGTGGAGGCTTATCAGTCAAGCCTGCACTCGCCCGGAAAGGAATGGGATGAAGTTCCCCGGCGAACGAATGAAGTGGTGGGTGTGAGTTGGGAAATTGAAACCGTCAGAACGACCCCCGGTTATGTATCCCGTATGGTGGTGCGTGTATTGCGGGAGACGTCTAACACCACACGGGTCACCATCATCTCACCAGATCTCAGGCCCAAGGAGCAGGTGCGCCTTGAGTGCATGGCGCAATTATTTCCTCTGGAGCCTTGACCAAGATTTCCGCAACAAACTCGAAGCAAATTGGCGTTTCATATGACGCACCATTCCGCACCAAACCGGTTGCGCAACGCCCCTCTTGTCTGGCGTTCTCTACGTGCCATTGTACTCAGCCTTCTCCTTATTGAAGTCGCTTGGCTGGTAGCGGCAAATCTACTGCTGCTGCCTCACGGAATGGTGTCGCGCTGGGTTAATCTAAAGCCGGAGAAGATTCGGCTGGATTGGCGAGGCGCACAATCATTCTGGCCCGGCGATCTTCGCGTGCAAAATCTTGTGATTCGCGGCAATCACCTTACCACGCAGTGGGCGCTTTCACTAGACCTCGTCCGAACGCAGGTCAGTCTGCGAGCGTTGTTAGACAAATGTTTCTTGGGACGGGGATTGGTAGCCGAGGGAGCGATTTTTCGCCTGCGGCGTTTGCCAAAGGCCACGGCACGAATGGACAAACAGCTGGCGATCCCGCCAATCCCTTGGGCCGAGTGGACGACCCGCCCGTTGGACGAAGAAGTGAAGGCGATCCTCGGGGCTCAGGTGCGCCCCCCGCCGAAGCAGATCTGGGCCGTAAACCTGCCTGAAGTGCGAATCACGGAACTTCGCGAAATCTGGTTTGATGAGTTTCACTATCGCGGCCACGGAACCACCCGCGGCTCTCTCTTTGTCCGGGCGAAGGAACTGTTGGATGTAAACGCCGCCAGCGTAGAGGTGGAAGAGGGCATCGTCACTCTGGGGAAAGATGAGGTGCTCAAGGTCCGCTCTGGGCGCGTGGATCTGGCGTTTCCACGGGTCAGCATGGTGATTTATCGAGGCGGTGCTGTTTTCCAAAAAATGGACGGGAAACTCAGGCTCGAGGGGACCGCGCCGGACATCCGCTTCGTGAATTTCTATCTCGATCGTTTCCCGGGCTTGAGCCTCCGGGGATCTCCGGGCGAACTGATGGTCGCTCTTGACGTCCACGAAGGTATTGCCCACGGCGAGACCCAATTGGACGGGAAGGATGTCCACATCAATTATCGGGACGCGGCCTTGCGGGGTGACCTGCGTCTCCAGGGAAACATCCGGCGCTACACATTTGGTGACAAAGAAATGGATATTACCGGGACCCGAGGAGTTTTGACCAATATCACGATTGTGGCGATGGGAAAGGGCAACGCGCCGAAAGGTGGCTGGGCGGGCGAGGCTACGGTGGAGGAAGGGCACCTCAAGTTGGGGGAAAATCACAGGCTGGATGCGCGCTTTGCTGGGCGCCTTCAGGACAGCCGTCCTTTGTTGGCACTGTTTCGCGGGCGCCAAGGCAAGGTGCTTCCCCCGCTCCTCCGGTCGGCATTGGCCGACCGCGACCTGACCATCCACGCCTCCGTGCGGGGGGAAGGTGGCGTGGCCGAAATCGATTCCTTGGAGGTGACAGGCGACAAACTGCTCCTGCGCGCGCAATTACTTTTTGAACGGGATCTTCCCCCGCGTGGCATCCTTTACCTGCGGCGGGGAATCCTTGCGATCGGCTTGGAAACCGGCGGCGACCGTACCGTCAAAATTTTGAATCCCCGCCGGTGGTTCGAAGAACATTCCTTACTGCAATCGCTCGCGCAATGAGGCTTTACGTGGAAAGTTATGACTACTGATCGCGCCCCACACAAGGCACAAGCACAAGTGAAACCACCGACGATTTACTTTTATGGGCTGTTAGCGGCAGCATTATTCATCTTCATCAAAACGTTCGCGCTGCTTTCGCCGATTCTACTTTCGTTTCTGCTCATCCTACTGATTTCGCTCGCGGTCAATCCCGTAGTCGCCCGGATGCGCACCTGGACCGGTGGGCGAAGAGGCGCAACGGCGCTGATCACCGCGACATTGCTCGCAGTCATTGCCTTGACGGGTTGGGCGTTCTTCGTGCCGATGAAAGCCTCCCTCGCCAGACTTTCGCAACAGTTGCCCGACTACTGGGAACGGCTCCAAAAGCCTTTGATTAAAATGGAACAGCAAGCACAGCGTTCCGATGAAAAACTCCAGGCACAGGTCGCCACTGAGATTGCCCACTCCGCACCTTCGACCAATCAGACCAAATCATCGGCTGGCCAGCCCGCACCCGTGCCGCGAACCAAGCAACCGGCTTCGCCAAATACCACGAAGGAATCTGGTTCGATTCGTTCCAGTTTGGGCCAGATGGTGCAGGGCGTGGCCGGCAGTTTCGCGGCGGTCGCGTTTAATGCGTCCCAGATGCTCATCGTGCTGGTCACAGTCTTCTTCGGAGTGACCTTTACTTTGATGAATCCCCGTCCCGTCTTCGGGGCAATATTTTCCGTGGTGCCCGAGCGCCACCACGTCCAGACCTTGACCATCATGCAGCGGATTGGAAAATTTGTGCCCGGTTGGGCCGGGTCAACGCTGCTCGGCATGCTGACGATCGGCCTGCTGGTTTTCCTGCTCATGTGGCCCATCTTCGGATTCATGGATGCCCTAGTGCTGGGACTGATCGCCGGTATTCTGGAGGCGGTTCCTTTCGTCGGCCCGTTGCTCGGTGCCGTGCCGGCCCTGTTGCTCGCTTTGGGCAAAGGTGGCATGACCCCGATGTGGGTCGTGTTTGCTTATCTGGGGATCCAAGCTATGGAGAACAACGTGATCCTCCCTTTCATCATGGCGCGCGGCATGAAACTACATCCCGTGGCCGTAATCTTCTCAATGCTCATGAGTGTGGCCGCGTTCGGCGTCCTGGGCGTTTTGGTCGCAGCCCCCGTGGTCGCCATCCTGGACATTTTGCACGATGAGATTTATCGAAAGCGCTTTCTTCCCACAACAACCGCCGCAGATCTTGATCGTCTGGCCCGAAAGTCCTTAAACGAAAAAGTCACCGAGGAAAAGTAGCCCGGACTGACAGGTGGCAAGTTGCATGAATCTTATCTCGAGTCATCCGTTCTGGTCGGTCAACAATGGCCTCTCGGCGGACGAAGCCAATCACTTGCAGCTAAAACGGAACAACTCAGACGCGCACGGGCATGAATCAAATCCACTCTCCGGCCAAGGGAATAGTTTTTGGGCTTGGACGAAGCGGGGGGGCATAACCTTGATCCGCGGCTACTGGCACAAACCGGACGTGTGGAAGGATGTGCAGGACTCGTAGGAGAAGTTTTTTCCAGTTGAATCCTGAGGCTTCCAACTGGCGTCACAATTATGCCCGAGATGCTTACAACTGCGGGCAATATGCGGTCTTCTTGCAACAGACCAAAAAGTTCGAGTTTGAGACCAACTACCCATTCTTTGGGGGGCAAAAGCAATATGAAGAAATGCTAAGGACGGCAAAGGCACAATCCAGTCGGTAACGATTTCTACCAATTCCAAGACCATCGTAAACCGGACGACGCTCAATCTCACAGGCAAGCTGAACAACGATCAACCGATCGCAAGATGGAATCTGAGGTAGTTGACCAATTGCCGAACGGGAGTAGGTTTGCATTGGCTGATACGGATCTTGAAAACCAGAGGATCGCAAGACTCTGAGAAAACATGAGAACGTGTCAGCTCTTACGTTTTCAAGCACAAGCAGCCAAGGGATTCTGGGGTGTAGAAAATGGCTGTGCGGCACTTCTGTTACAACGCAGTATCGCCCAAATTAACAGTGCGATCATGCCGCACAGCCAAATCCTGTTTCTTCGTGCTACCCATCGGGCAACACATCGAGCGACACGGTTTCTTCACGCTTAAAGTAGCATGCGGTCGACATCCGCACATACGGGAAACCTCCTAATTCTTTGTAGTGAATTTCGCTACAAAATCCGTTTGACAGGGCACCAACCGAGGTGTCTTTTGTTAGTAGATTTTTGGAATTTGAGTTCGGGTGACAGCACGTTTCTTCAGCGCGGTTCCCCACCGCCACCTCCTTGGCGTCTGTTACCCGAACTTCTTTTTTAATGATCGGGTCTGAGAGGCTCCACGTCATTGTACTTTAATTGCCACATGAGATTGAATTCGACTTTGCATGGATGGCGCCACCGAGGATTCCCCGCTAAACCGAAGCACTAGCAGCCGACATGGGGTATTTACCCCATACACAAGAATTACGCATCCGGATACTTGTGAGGAAAAGATTCAGCCTCACATGAAACCGCTACAAACGGGTCAACACTGGGACGTTAAGGGAAAACAGATTGAGATTACGGCAATTGGGAAGCTGTTGGTGAATTACCGCCTCACCAAACACTGCGGCATGCGAAGGCCCTTTAACTTTGTCGAAAGCAAAGCGGATCTGGAAAAATACTTAAAAGATCAAAAGGCAATCGTGGTTAAGGCGTGAGAGCCAAGCGAACTTCACGAGCTTCAAGGTTTGATCGGCAACGTGAAACACCTTGGCTTTTATTGTTTTCATCCTACAAATCGATTTCGAACGTTCTTACGCTGATCTTCAACCGCGCCTTCACAAGTCATGAATGACCTTCGGAGGAAACGCGGCCCGCAAGGCGTTTAACACAGCCAGCACGTCGATGACTTCCTGCGTGATTGCTCCGGCTATCGGAGTCAAATGACCGGTCGCAGCGAAGGCCATGCCCACGACACTCAACGCCATACCACCCACCGCACTTTGGAGCGCGATAATCCGCATCCTTCGGCTGATGTGCATGAACTCGTCCACCTTTTTGAGCGAATTATCCATGACCACAACTCCCGCCGCTTCTGCCGTAACGTCGCTGTTCTGACCAATCGCCATACCTACCGTGGCGGCCATCATGGCCGGGGCATCGTTAATGCCATCGCCAACGTGGAGCGTCTTCGCTTTCGCAGTTTCGGCGCGAACCAGAGCCAGTTTTTGTTCCGGACTTTGTTGAGCGTGGATTACGGTGATCCCGACTTGCTCCGCGAGATAATGAACTTCGGACTCGCGATCACCAGACACGATCATCACGCGCTCGAATTGATGCTTCGGCCCCAAGTGACTAATGAACGAACGGCTTTCCGCTCGCGGTGCATCGCGAAAGCGAAACGCAGCCGCATAACGTTGATCGAGCACAACAACGCATTCGAGCCCGCCCGCAAGTGCAGGAAGTTGGTCGGCACCAGAAACGTTCAGTTCAACGAGTTTATTGCGGCTCGTAATTCGCACGGAGCGACCCGACACCGTTCCCTGCAAACCACGTCCGGGTTGTTCGCCCACTTCAGTGGCCTCTGGGAGTTGAATGCCCGCTTCTTTCGCGGCAGCCAGAATCGCTCGGGCGAGCGGATGCTTCGAGTATCGCTCCAAGCTCGCGACCACGGTCAATACCTCTTTCTGCTCGAAACCCGAAGCCATGAGCTGTTCCGTTAACTTCGGCTCGCCGTACGTGAGCGTGCCGGTTTTGTCGAAGATCGCGACTTTGCATTCGGCAATCTGCTCAAGAACCACTGGACTCTTCACGATGATAGCCCGGCGGGCACAAAGGGAAATCGAGCCGATGATCGCGATGGGTATAGCGAGCAGCAATGGACAGGGCGTGGCAATGACCAGCACAGCGAGAAAACGAATGGCTTCTCCGCTAATTGCCCACGCAACGGCGGCCACCACCAATGCCACCGGAGTGTAGATTGCTCCAAGCCGATCCCCGAGCCGACGGAGGCTCGGTCGCTTTGCTTCCGACTCGCGCATGACCTCCATGATCTTGGAGTAGCGTGAATCGGCCGCGAGTTGCGTGGCGCGGATGGTGAGAACTGACTCGCCGTTAATCGCTCCCGAGATCACCGCGGAGCCGGATGTCTTGGTGATCTGGAACGGTTCGCCAGTCAGGTAGGATTCGTCCATCACGCCATGGCCTTCGATAACTGCGCCGTCCACCGGGCAGATGTCATGTGGATAAATCACCAGCGTGTCGCCCACGGCGATATCGGCCAGAGCCACCTCCAAGATCTCCGAGTTTCGTTTGCGATGAGCAATCGAAGGCATCCGTTTGGCGAGAGCCGCCAGCACGGAAGAGGCGCTGCGCAACGCATAGCTCTCCAGCGCTTCCCCCCCGGAGAGCATCAGGACTATGATCGAACCCGCGAGGTATTCACCCAGCAGCACCGAGGTGATGATTGAAATGCCGCCGAGCAAATCGGAACCAAACTCCCGCCTCAACAGCTTCCTCAGCAAATCATAGAGCGACGGCAATCCACCAACTACAAGCGTGAGCAGCAAGGGTATCTGGTGTGCGCCCGGATTCAAATGAAACCCGAAGCGCAGCACTAGATGCAACACGATGGCCACAACGGAAAGCGCCGCGATGATAGCGGATTTTCGGCGCCACAGCTCTGCGGGCGCATGCCAGGATCTTTTAGGAGGCACCTCCGGACTCGGTTTGGCGTCTGCCTTTCGAGCCGGGTTGCGGGACGGGGGAGGTTCCAATGTTGTGTTCATTCTGGGTTTTTGATCGGGAGAATTCTTCGAAGGGGTCGCTTCAATCACGCTGTTGGATACCAACTGCAGGAGTGCTCCCGCCCGCGCGGATTTCCGTATGCCGAATTTGCCCGCCCATGTTCGCCGTCCACGCCATCAGCCCGCTGACAATCAACGCGGCCGCCAGCATTAGTAAGCCGCACCATGCGGGCACAGATTTGCCCCTACGGAGAATAATAAGTCCTCCCAACGCAGCCACGCCCAGCACCAACACGCCCGTAAAGGCGACAGAGGCCGCCTGCTCGTGTTGCTCGATCAACGGCTCGGAAACACCTGGAAGCGATTTAACGCCATCTTCTGCCGGTTCACCAGTGAGGTAAACCGGCACCGCCATCACTGCGACGATGACAAACACACCCAGTGCCGCCTTCTTTATCTCGTCACTCTTCCGCCACAGTCCAAAGAGCAGCAATCCCAGCCCAAACGCCGTGCCGAGGACGGGAACGTGGTTCAAGAGGAGGTGTAAATGGGTTGGGTTCATGGTTTTTTGGTTGGTCCGCAATACTGCCGGCTAACTGAGAACCAATGATCAAACTGAGCCCGACTCCGGCAATACGGTGCTCTTGAATACAGTTTCCTGTTTTGAACCTACGACGGTGCTCACCGGGCACCGCGCTTATCCTGCCCATAGCTGCTCATTTCTTGGCAAGCTCAAGAGCCCAGAGGAATTATCTTGGAAATTCACTTTTCCCTCTCCAAATCAATTTGGTTCGCGAACCAATACTCCAAGGACAACCCTCTACAGCACCATGAGGTATTACCCTACCATAAGAAGCGCTGCGACTTGCTTCCCTCCCTGGTTTTCACTAACGTTTGACGTGCTGTTCCTCAGAGTTTTTGGCGTTACCTGCCTTTTGGTATTGAGCCTTCGTGCCGGTCCTCCAATTGGCTGTGACGTGACCGCACTTTTCCGGGCCAGGGGAGATGTTAGTCTGTGGCTAAAGCAAGAAAGGCAACAGACATGAAAGGCAAGCGTATACGACGGAAGACAAGATTCGGATCCTGCGGGAAGCGGATCGCGGTGAGCGAACCATTCAGGAGGTCTGCCGGGAGCAGAATATTTCAGAGGTGACATTTCACCGCTGGAAGAAGCAGTTTGGGCAGCTGGAAGTGAACGAAGCCCGGCGGCTCAAGGATCTGGAGCGGGAGAACAAGGAGTTGAAAAAGATGCTGGCGGAGTCGCTGCTGAAGAACCGGGTGCTGGAGGCCGTATGCGAATAAAAGCTCTGAGTCCGGCGCATCGCCGGATGGCAGCCAGGGAAGTAGTAGCGGCGGGGATGTGTTCGCGTCGGGCGGCCTGTCGTTTCTTGAGATTGGCGCGATCGACTTACAGCTATCAGGGACGGGCACCTACGCCAGCGGAGCAGCAGCTAAGAAAGCGGCTGCACGAACTGTCGGTCAAACATCCCCGCTACGGGTATCGGCGGATTGCCGCCTTGCTGCGGCGGGAAGGCTGGGCCGTGGGCAAACGGCAGATTCAACGACTGCGTCGGCTGGAGGGACTGCGCGTACCACCGACCAAGCGGAAGGTCATTCGCCGAGGAT
This sequence comes from Limisphaerales bacterium, assembly GCA_044224905.1. Classification (GTDB taxonomy): domain Bacteria; phylum Verrucomicrobiota; class Verrucomicrobiia; order Limisphaerales; family JBGAJN01; genus JBGAJN01. Next base: position 1,074,982 of record JBGAJN010000003.1, on the reverse strand, counting down.
GCTCCACCGGGCAACCGACGCGAGCGACGCATCGGGGACACGTGTGGACGTGGGACTTCATCGCGGATGCGACCGTGCGCGGTGGAGCGCTGCGGATGCTGACGATCCTGGATGAGCACACGCGGGAGTGTCACGTGTTGCGGGCCGACCGGGCCCTGCGTTCCCAAGATGTGCTGGCGTGGCTGCAGAAAGCCATCGAACAACACGGGGCCCCGGAATACCTGCGGAGTGATAACGGTTCGGAGTTCATCGCGAAGATCGTGCAACAGTGGCTGGCCGAGCAGCAGATCAAGACGATCTACATCGATCCCGGCAGCCCGTGGCAAAACGGGTTTGCGGAAAGCTTCCACGGCCGGTTCCGGGACGAGTGTTTGAACCGGGAGCAGTTATGGACACTGACAGAAGCACGGGTCGTCATTGAAGATTACCGCCGCCAATACAACCACGAGCGGCCGCATAGTAAGTTGGGCTACGAGAGCCCGGCGGCCTTTGCGGCGAAGAAGGAACCATCCCCGGCTCCGGTCGGGCTTCGCCCTCCCTGCACCGAGGATGGACAAATAGACAACAAACAGACAACCTCAACCGAGTCCACCGACTAACATCCCATGTGGCTCAGAAAGGTGCACCCGGTCAGTTCGGAATGAAGGTTTTTCTTTAAGGGTTTCAGCTCGTGCGTTGATCAGTGAATTTCCGATCTTCTCGTCCTTTGCCCAAAAAGGAATCAAGCCCCACCGCAACAATCGGACTTCAGTTTGATCCTGATTTAATACAACCGAGACTTGTTGAGTGGGAGCGATGTTGAGCCGTGGATGGAACTCGAACTCTGGACCTAAAAAGGCGAGGTGCTTCTTGAACTCCTCAATGGCTTTGGTCTCGGTTTAGCGACCGCACATGGAGGGAATTTATCTCAAGACAAGAGCGGGGGCTAAATGAAAATGGTTGAGGGTGTGGTGTGAAATATGGACGGAAGGACTGCGGGGAGACCGAACGAGAATTTCTGCGTTCAATCACTGTTTGGAGCAGCTGCAGGCGCAAAATACGTTTGCGTTGTGGGCGTCTAGCAGGTGTGAAAGTAAATTAAAACTTATTGATCGTGACGCCAGTGAACGCCCTTGAATTCTGATGACAATTCTTCGGTGTGTTGCAACTTTCACTCCACCGTTCGCAAGTCATTGATAGAGAATTGGCGGAAGGGATAGGATTCGAACCTACGGTACGGTTACCCGTACTTCTGATTTCGAGTCAGATGCCTTTAACCACTCAGCCACCCTTCCGCCGGATCAGGTGACGCGTGCGGAACCGCACGCAGCGGATGGGATTGTGCACGCCGAAAGTCCCGACGCAAGCCGATTCAGGATCGTTTGTCGAATTTTTGGCTCGAGCTTGCGTGACAAGTCCGAGCCTGTGCGGACGACGACCTGTTTACTTGTTTTTCTTCTTCTTGTTCTTTTTCGGTTTGTCGCCGAAATCTTCCGCGCCCTGGCCTTTCTTGCCGCCGATGTCTTCGTGATCCTTGGTCGGAAGGGATTTCGCGAGTTCCGCTTTCATCGCCGCGTATTTCGGGTCCTTCGCGAGATTGGTCCATTCGTTCGGATCGGTTTGCTCGTTGTAGAGCTCTTCGTCGCCGTTGGCGTAACGAATGTAGCGCCAGCCTTCGTAGCGCACTGCGTGGTTTTTGAATAAGTAGGTGGTGATGCCAGGTTTATCCCAAGCGGATTTCGGATCCGTTAGCAGAGAGCGGATGCTCGTGCCTTCCACATGCGCCGGCGTGGGCAGACCGCACAGGTCGGTGAGCGTTGGATAAATGCTCATGAAGTCCACCGTGCGATCGCAAACGGTGTTGGGCTTCGTGATGCCGGGCGCGACCCAGATCAGAGGTGCGCGGGTAGCCTCTTCCCACAATGCAAATTTGCGCCAGTGATGTTTCTCACCGAGGTGCCAGCCGTGATCGCACCAGAATACGATGATCGTATTGTCCTTGTAGGCGGACTTGTCGAACGCGTCGAGGAGGCGACCGATGTTCATGTCGGTGTAAGCAATCGCGGCAAGGTAACCTTGAATCGCCTCCTTCCAGCGGCCGGACTTCAACATCGGTTCGTGGTCAGTGTTCGGGTGGGCCATCTTCACGCCGGCGGGCGGGATGTCGTCGAGATCGTTTTCGAGGTAGGGCGGGAGAACGATTTTGTCCGCGGGGAACATGTCGTAATACTTCTGCGGAACGTTCCACGGCATGTGTGGCTTGTGCAGGCCGACGGCGAGGAAGAACGGTTTGTCGTGCTTCTTCTGCAACTGCGCAATGCCGTAGTCCGTGATCTTGTAGTCCGGCAAAGCGGAGTCTTCGCAATCAAGCGGCGCGAATTTGATCCCGCCCACGCCGTCGTTCTTGGCTGACTTGGAAAGTTTCTGTTCGCCTTTGCCGCCGCCTTCGTTGTCGAGGTAATCGTCCCATTCGCTGCGACGCTTGTAGGACTCGTGATAAATTTTTCCCGCGCCGCATACGAAGTAGCCACCTTTGCGGAACGCTGTCGTTAACGGCTTGTCCTCGGAAATCACCGTGCGCCAGTCATTGCCATTTTCGTAAACTCCGCTGGTAAACGGGCGCATTCCCGACATCAAAGCCGCGCGCGAGGGGTTGCATACCGGCGCAGCGCAGTAGCTGCGGGTGAATGCCGTGCCCATCCGCGCAAGGCGGTCGATGTTGGGCGTCTTGGTTTGTTCGTTGTGATGCAGGTACCCGACCCAGTCGCGCAAATCATCGATCGCGATGAAAAGGACGTTGGGTTTCTCCGCGGCGATCGCTCCAGTGGTAAAAAGCAACGAGAGCGTGAACGTGAAGGTTAGAATGCGCGTTTTCATTATTGGGTTGATCGAGATCAGCGTGACAGACGGTGTGCCGCTGGCAATGGTTTCGTGTGATCGTCGCCAAATTTCTCACGGCGGATCGGCGGCGCGCAAAATCGTTTGCAGTTTGAAACTTATCCCGCCATAAACGCGTCCAAGCCCTATGCAATTTGCCACTCTGGTTTCGCAACTGCGCCGCAACTCGGCCGTTCTTCTCGCGATTTTACTGAGCAACCTTCTATCTGCGGCCGCGGATGCTCCCAAGACCGTAAATCTTGCTGGCTACCGCACCGTGCGGACGGCGTTGACCACGACGGTGCAGCCGATCAAGAGCACGGTCGGTTTGAGCGGCTTCTTGGGCGTGCACCTCACCGCCAATCGCCGCGGCGAACTGACCATCGACGAACTGGGGGCGGGCTCGCCGGCTGCGACCGCGGGCATTCGTGAGGGAGATATTCTTTTGCGAATCGGCAATGAATCTGTGCATTCCGTCGAAGAGGTTCGCACGGTGCTTCAGTCATCTTCGCCGGGTGATGTGGTGAAACTGTACGTTCAGCGCGGTCTCAAGACGCTCGATTTCGCGGTGCCATTGGTAGCGATCAGCCGGCCACTGAAGTTGGGCGAGCAGCGCGCCATCATGGGAGTGCGGATGGGGCAGGGCAGTCTCGACACGGCAGGGCTGGCGATTGCGGCGGTCACCAAAGACAAGGCGGCGGCCAAAGCGGGATTGAAACCGGGCGACGTCATTTTGAAAGCCGACAACAGCGAATTGAGTGAAGCGCTCTCGCTCACCGACGCGCTATCGGTCAAGCGCCCCGGCGAAAGTGTCCGCTTGGTCGTGCGCCGCGGTCAGGAAGTTTTCGAGAAGTCTGTCGAACTCGAAGCGTCCGAGAGCCGGTCGTCGCTGGCGCCCGAGGAAGAACGCCCGCTTACGCCGTGGACCAAGCCCGCGTATCGCCTCGCCGTGATCCTCATTGAATTCGCCGACACCAACCACAACGCCGCGGTGAAGATCAGCGATTGGTCGAATTCCTATTTCACCCGCGGCACTTACAACACAACCAACGCGCTCGGGCAACGCGTTTTCGGCAGCATGAATGACTATTTTCAGGAGCAGTCCTGCGGAAAGCTGCGAATCGAGGGCAAGGTCTTCAACTGGATCCGCCTGAAGAAGAATCGCGCGGACTATTATCCGAGCGCCAATGCCGCCACGAAAGCTGCCGTGCTGAACGAAGCCGTGGATGCCCTGATTGCTCGCGAAGGCGCGGACGCCCTGCGCGGCTTCGATGGCCTCGCGTTTATCTATGCGGGCGAGAAATATCCCACGTCGAATCGCGGCAGCCTCTATTGGCCGCATCGCAGCAGCTTCTTGCGCAAAGGAAAATCCTGGCCGTACGTGATCGTGGCGGAGGGCGGTTCGAAGATGGCGGACATCAGCACGATGTGCCACGAGACGGGTCATATTCTCGGATTGCCCGATCTCTACGCGCGTCCAGAAAATCCCGGTTCGGAAGGCGAGGGGAGTTGGTGCGCCATGTCGAGTCAGGCCCGCGGTGGCCGACCGCAGCACTTCTCCGCGTGGTGCAAGGAACAGCTCGGCTGGGTCAAGCCGGTCGTCATCGATCCGACCGTGAAACAGAAACTCATCCTTGGCCCGATCGAAGGTTCGACTAACGAATGCTACAAGATTCTCGCGCGTCCCGATGGCAGCGAATATTTCCTGCTCGAGAACCGCCGCAAGGTTGGCTTTGACGCAAGCCTGGCAGCACCGGGGTTGCTGATCTGGCGGGTGGTCGCGAATCGCCCCATCCTCGAAGAGTCGCACGGAATTCTGGGACCATCGGGACCGAAGGTTTTCCTCAATTCCGTTCCCTATCCGAGCAAGGCGAACAACTCGTTCACGCCCTACACCACGCCTTCAAGCCGCGCGCAACTCGGTGGCGGCTCACCAGTCTACATCACCAACATCCGCCAATTGAAAGACGGTCGTATTGCCTTTCTGGTCGGCTACGAATTCGAGTAGCGCCCGGCTCAGTGCTTCCGGATCGGGAACTGTTTCTTCAACAGCGCCTCGGCCTCCTTCTGCGCCTGGGCGAACCGCCCGTCGCCGACGAGGCTTTGCAACTCGGCCGGTTCCTGGGCGTTGTCGTAAAGCTCGCGCCCGATTACTTCGCCGCTCTTCCAATCGCGCCATTCCGTGTAACGCACGCTCGCTGTGCGCACGCTGACGCCCATCGCTTTGGGCTGCTTGTCCGGTTCGCGATCGTAGTAAGCCGGTCGGGGATGCTGCGTGAACGCGCCGCGTTTCACTGTCTTCGCGGGATCGCGCAACACGGGAACGAGGCTCATGCCTTCGAGGCCCGGCGGCTTCGGCAGAATGCAGAGCTCGACGAGCGTCGGAAATAGATCGACCAATTCGGCGAGCGACTCCGTGCGTTTGCCCGCGTGCGCGCTGCCCGGTGTGCCGATGAAATAGGGAACCCGCGCGTCGTATTCGAAGTTCGAGGTCTTGCCCCACTGCGTGTGCTCGCCAATGTGATAGCCGTGATCGGCGACGAACACGACCGTCGTCCGATCCGCCACGCCGCTGCGATCCAGCGCGTCGAGCACCTTGCCAAGCTGCGCATCCATGTAGCTGATGTTCGCGAAATAACCGTGACGCATCTCTGCAATATTCTCTGCCGTGAGCTCCTTGTGCTTGCCGGGCAGGCCGAGCACTTCGCGGCTGTCGTGAAAGGCGATTTCCGGCGCGCCCGCAGGACGACGCGGATCCAACGGCGGCAGCTTCGCGCGGTCATACAGGTCCCAATACTTTTTCGGCGCATTGAACGGCGCGTGCGGTTTCCAGAAACCGACGGCGAGGAAAAATGGAGAGTCCTTCACTTCGCTCAGCACGCGCACAGCCTCGGCGGCCACGCGCCCGTCGAAATACGCTTCGTCCGGCACATCGCGACATTCGCACAGCCCGTTTTTCGGATAGCCGAAACCCGTCGTGGTCTTCGCGAGGTTTGGGGGAAGCGGACCCGAAACTTGCGCATCGTCCTCGCCGTGATTGGCGTAGTGGAGGAATTCCGGCGCACTCCACGACCGCGGATCACCGTGTTCCTTCGTGTGCCAATTGTGAAAGATTTTTCCGACGCAACGCGACGTGTAGCCATGTTCCTTGAACCACAGCGGCAGCGTCGTCACGTCCGGCTTCAATTCACGGAAGTGCGTGCCATTCACATAAAGCCCGAGCGTGTCCGGCCGCCGACCGGTGAGCATCGAGGAGCGCGACGGATTGCACACCGCCTGCTGCGCGTACGCGTGATTGAACTGCAGCGTGCGTTTGGCGAGCCGATCCAGATTCGGCGTGAGCGCAGGGGAGCCGTAGCTCGCCAGCTCCGCGCGGAAATCATCCGCCATGATGAAGAGGACGTTTTGTTTCGGCGCAGCGGCGATGGCCTGCGAGCAAACTGCGGCGATCAGTGCGAGGGCTACAATGGCGAGACGCATAGGCGGACGATAGCCCCAAGCTGGTGTTAATGAAAAGCCGGGACCGTCACACCCTAGGGCACGGGCGATTCGATCGTGTCGTGGAAAAGGAGGCGGCTACTCGCGCTGCAGTTAAACGGCGTATTACTTTTGTGCCTTCTTCTTCCCTTTACCCTTGCCGGCTTTCTTCGCGCCGCGATCGACTGGTCCCCATTTGGCGTCCACGTTGTCGGCGTTCCACGTATCCCAAAGTGCCGCGAGTTGTTTGACCTTTGCCGGTTCCGTTGTCGCCAGATTCTTCGTCTCGCCGATGTCGCTGGCGAGGTTGTACAATTCAGCGCTTTCCATGCTGGCTTTGGCGGAGGTCGACCCGCCTTGAATGCTCGCGCTGCCGGCGCCTTTTACCAATTTCCAATTGCCGCTACGAATTGCGACTTGCTGACCGAAGCGCCAGTAGAGCGCGTTGTGCGGCGCGCCGGAGTTTTCGCCGGTCAGGTAGGGGAGGAGATTGACGCCGTCGAGTTTCCACTCGGGCTTCGCGGTGACGCCTGCAGCGGCCAGTGCGGTCGGATGAATGTCGAGCTGGATCACGGGGCGGTCATCCACTTTGCCGGCGGGAATGCGGCCCTTCCATTGCACCATGAACGGGACGCGGATGCCACCATCCCACGTTTGAGCTTTGAATCCGCGCAGCGGGCCGTTGCCGGAAGTGGTGGAGGGCGTCGGGCCGCCATTGTCACTGAAGAAAAAGATGAGCGTGTTTTCTTCCAGATGTTGCTCGCGAATTTTCGCGAGAACTTTTCCGACGGCGTCGTCCATCGCGGAGAGCATGGCGCAAAATGTTTTGCGGCGGGTGTCGCCGACGCTGCTGAAGCGGCCGAGATATTTTTCGGTGGATTCGAGCGGGGCGTGAACGGCGTTGAAGGGGAGGTAGCAGAACCACGGTTGAGCTTTGTGCTGTTCGATGAAATCCACCGCGCGCTGTCCGAACGCTTCGGTGGTGTAGCCGATGTTATTGACCGGCGTGGTGCCCTGAAGGATGGGGTTGTTTTTGTCAGCGGCGGCGTCGAGGTAATCGTGCGCGCCGCCGAGGAAGCCGAAGTATTCATCGAAGCCGCGCTTGAGCGGGTGGAACGCGGGTTTGTAGCCAAGGTGGGATTTGCCGAACCAACCGGTCGCGTAGCCAGCGGATTTGAGGCGATCGCCGATGGTGGTCTCGCTGAGGGAGAGCCCGAAATTTTCTACGGCAGCCTCCGCCGGACCGGGATTGAATTCGTGGCCGTAGCGGGTCTGATAGCGGCCGGTCATGAAGCCCGCGCGCGTGGGCGAGCAATACGGCCCGCTGACGTAACCGCTGGTGAAGCGCACGCCGTTCTTCGCGATGGAATCAATGTGCGGCGTCGGAACCTGCTGCGTGAATCCCTGACAGTTCAATTCGCCCCAGCCGAGATCGTCGGCGAGGATCACGAGGATGTTCGGTTTCCGATCGGCAGCGTGGGCTGCCACTATTGTCAGCGCGAACGCGACAATGGCAGTGAAAGCGTTAAATGAGTTTCTTGGTTTCATGCGATAGCTGCCAGACGCGGAGCAGGCCGGTTGAGGTTACATCGGGACAAGTCTTCGCCAAGCCGTTGCGATCCACTTGCGCGCTTTACAGGCGTCCCTTGCTGCGCCTACGCTGCGCACACTCTTTTTATTCCGCATATGCCCAAGCAAATCGCTGAAATGCTGATCGAGTCGGTTAAGATGGAATTGCCCGACACCAAGACGATCCACCTTAAGTGGCCCGAGGGTTACGACGCGGATTTTAAAACCGGACAGTTCATCACGGTGTATTGGCCGGACACACCGAGTTACAAACGGGCGTATTCGCTGTCGTCCTGTGCGCTCGATCGCGGATTTTTCGAAGTGACCGTCAAGCGCGATGGGAAGATGGGCACGCGCATCGTCGATTGGGCCAAGGCTGGCGACAAAATGTTTGTGATTCCGCCTACGGGACGGTTTCTGCCCGTGTTCGATCCGCCCGGAAAACATTTGATCTGCATTGCCGGTGGTTCGGGTGTGACGCCGTTCCGGGGGTTCGCCCGCGAGGCGACGCGTCGCAAATTGGACACTAGAATCACCGTTCTCTACAGCGTCCGTACCACGAACGACATCATCTTCCGGGAAGAGTTCCACGAACTGGATCACGATAATTCCAATCTGAAATTTGAGGTCACCTGCACGCGGCTCCATGAAGCTGACCCGTGGACCGGTCGCCGGGGGCGCATCACGCCGGAATGGGTGAAGGAACACATTACGGATTTGGAGAACACGTATTTCTACGCCTGCGGACCGAACGCGCTTGTCGACGCGACGGAGCATCTAGTACTCGCCGAACTGGGTGTACCGAAGGAGCAGCTGAAGTTGGAGAAGTGGGGTTGAACCAGTTCCGCTGAAATTAGATTACCCATGACCCGCGACACTTTGTTTTTGCTCCGGCCCGATTTTCTCGATGGTGGCGAAAAGTTTTATTGCCCGGAATGCGCCGAGGTCAACGGCGTGCTGAGCTTCTATCCCCAGTTGCGCGAACGCGTTGACGTGCGACTTGTCGACTTCCCGCGTCCGCGTGGCGAGGTGATCGCGCTCATCGGCGAGCCCAATCAAAGTTGTCCTGTCCTCGTGCTGGCCGGCGCGCCGGTCGCTGGCTTGAAGGACGTCGAGGTCGGCAATTTCCACGGTCGCAGTTTTATCGCGGGCGCGCGCGACATTGGCCGCTATTTCGCGCATGTCTGGCACATCGGAAAACCTCATTGAATTTTGTATGTTGAAACGCACACCACTCTTTGCCGCCCATCAAAAACTCGGCGGCCGGTTGATCGAATTTGGCGGTTGGGAAATGCCGGTCCAGTATTCCAGTATCACGGACGAACATCTGTGCGTGCGCCGCGCGGCGGGAATCTTCGACATTTGCCACATGGGCGAAGCGTTCGTGAGCGGCGCTGGGGCCGAGAATTTTCTCAATGCCACTCTCACCAACGACCTGCGCAAACTTTCCGTGGGGCAGGGGCATTACACTTTGATGTGCAATGAACGCGGCGGCGTGATCGATGATCTCTACGCGTATCGTTTGGCGCCGGATGAATTTCTTCTGATCATCAACGCGTCGCGTATCGATGCCGATGTCGCGTGGTTGCAGGAGCGGCTTTCCGGATTCGCGCAGCGTGACTCGGTGAAGTTTGAAAATGCGTCCGAGCGCATGGGCGCGGTGGCGGTCCAGGGGCCTCGGGTGGTTGAGTTCATCAATCAAGTTTTCCCCGGCCCATCGCAAGCCGGCACGCTCGTGGCGCAAGTGTCGGATTTGAAGAAAAACCAGATCGGCGTTTGGCCGTTCGCCGGCAAGGTGGCGCTCGTGGCCCGCACGGGTTACACCGGCGAAGACGGATTTGAAATCGTTGCGCCCGCCGCGATCATCGAAGAAGTCTGGACCAAGACCTTGGCTCTCGGTCACGTCGGCTGTCTCCAACCGTGCGGCTTGGGCGCGCGCGACACGCTGCGAACGGAGGTTTGTTATCCGCTATACGGGCACGAGCTGGACGAGAACACGACCCCCATCGAAGCGGGTGTGGGCTTTTTCGTGGCATTGGACAAAGGTGAGTTCGTGGGCCGTTCCGTGCTGGCGGAACAAAAGGCCAAGGGCGTTTCCAAGAAATGTGTCGCGTTCAAAATGACGGACAAGTCCGCGCCGCCGCGCCCGCATTATCCGATCTGGGCGAATGGGCAACAGGTTGGCGACGTGGTGAGCGGCACCCAAAGTCCCTCCCTCAACAACGGCATCGGCATGGGCTACGTGCCGCCTGCGTTTGCTGAAGCAGGGACGAAGCTTGAGATCGAGATCCGAGGCCGCCGGTTCGCAGCCGAAGTGGTTAAGAAGCCGATCTTCCGTAAAGCGTGATCGCGAGATTGAGTGGGGCACGGGACTTGAACGGTGCTTTGCAAACTGTGTAGCAGACGCAGAAACCGGAAGTTCACGTCATGTCAAAACCGAAGAATCTTTTCCTGCTGCTTGTACTGGTCGGCGCGTGGATGCTGCCCGGTGTAGTCGGACGGGATCCGTGGAAGGCTGACGAGGCATACACCTTCGGCTTGGTTTTAAACATCGTCGAAACGGGCGATCACGTCGTCCCCAAACTCGCCGGCGAGCCTTTCATGCAGAAGCCGCCGTTGTTCTTCAGCACAGCTGCCGTGTTGGGAAAATTGTTTTCTCCCGTTTTCGATCTGCGAACCGGGGCGCGCCTGGCTACAGCGTTCTATCTGGCAATCACGTTGCTCGCGCTTGGATTAATCGGTCGGGAAGTGAACGGAACGGGCAACGGTTGGTGGACGCCGGTATTGTTCATGGGGTCGCTTGGTTTGGATTATTTTCACATCGCTCACATGCTGATCACGGATGTGCTGCTCGTGTGCGGATTCGCGGTGGCGACGTATGGTTTGCTGTTGGTTCGAGGCTCGCCGATTCGGGCGGGCATCGTGACAGGAACGGGGATTGGAATCGCCTTCATGTCCAAAGGGCTCTTGGGACCTGGGCTGATCGGAGTGACGATGTTGCTGATGCCGCTGCTTTTTCGCGCGTGGCGGACGAAGGAGTATTTGGTGTGCTTGGCGATTACGGGGCTGGCGGTCCTGCCGTGGGTTTTGATCTGGCCATGCGTGTTGTACGCGAAATCGCCGGCGCTCTTCAACGAGTGGTTCATTGATAACAACTTTGGCCGCTTCCTTGGCGCTTCGAAGCTTGGGTTGTCCAATAAGATTGGAATGAACGACAGTCGCTGCAACTTCGTTCTCCTGTTGCCGGCGATTACTTGGCCCGCCTTTCCGTTGGGATGTTGGTTGCTTTGGAAGGAGCGTAAAGCCGCAGTTTTGAATCCCAATGTCCAACTACCGCTCATCATGCTCATCGTGGTGACTCTGATTCTTACGTCGTCGCGGAACGGGCGCTCGCTTTACGGACTCCCGCTGACGGTGCCCGCCAGTGTCCTCGGAGCGCTGGGGATTAAATATCTCAGCGAGCGATTCGCAGCGGGGTTTTATAGAGTGGCGCTCGCGCTATTTGGATTTGCTGGCGCTGCCCTCTGGCTGGGATGGTTGGCGTTCACGACTGGCCAGCCCGCGTTCTTGTGGCAGAAACTCCACGCGGCATTTCCCGACTTCGAACGCGGTTTTCATTCGAGTGCGTTCGTTGCCGGCAGTGTGTTAACCGTTCTGTGGATTGGATGGATGTGGAAACAGCAACGGGACGCGCCGGCGAACGCGGTGGTGAACTGGACCGTTGGTTTGTCGCTGGGCTACGGCTTGGTGATGACGTTGTGGTTGCCGGTGCTGGAATCCAACATGTCCTATCGCCACCTGGCGCCGCTGCGTTCGGTGGTTCCGCAAAAGGGTGAGTGTGTGGCGAGTATCGGTTTGGGGGAGCCGCAACGAGCGATGCTTCACTATTACGCCGGGTTGCAGACCGTGCGGCAGGAGGAACACCCCGACGTGAGTTGCAATTGGTTCCTCGTGCTGAGTGATTACCGGGTTCCGCAGCGTCCGCTCCCTCCCGGTGGACCGTGGGAATTGGTTTGGGAAAGCGTTCATAGTCGCAAGGAGCTCTTCCGATTGTTTCGAAAAACGGCGGCGAAATGACTTTGAAGGCTGATTGACTCCCGCCGTAACGGTGTCCACTAATGGGACGTTCGGGGACATGAGTGTCTTGGCTCGAGACATTCGCCAGGCAAACAATCGTGGAGAATTCCACAGATGTCCTCGCCGGCATAGAGGCTGCTGATTTGAAGGGCAGAATTGACCGTTAAAACCATACAGCCATGACGACACAAGCCCTCGCGCAAACGATTAATTTCCGCCAAGACATGACCTTGGAACAGTTGCTCGGTTTTGCACCGCAACTGTCTACCTACGTTGCCCCCAAGACCTCTGCAACCGCTCAATCTTACGCTGCTGCGCGTCCGGTTGCCCGCGCCAAGAGTGATTCGGAATATGCTTTCTGGACGACGTTCTCTTTCGGCTGCGTCCAAGCGTTGGTCCTGTTTTGCCTGATTTACTCCTACTTCGCTCACTGAGCGAATCCACCGATGGCGGCTTGAAGCTGCGCAATCGGCCGCAATTGAAAAGCCCTCAAAGCTTGTCGCTTTGAGGGCTTTTGCTTTCGGAAACTCTCTGAAAATTAACCGCCGATTTGTTTGGTGTAGTCAGCCGCGGAAAGCAGTGCATTCAACTCCGCAGGTTGCGACAATTTGATTTTGTAAAACCAGCCTTTGCCGTGCGGGTCGGTGTTTACGATGGCCGGATTGCTGGAAGCCTCCGGATTCACTTCGGTAATCTCTCCGCTGACAGGTGAATAGATGTCGCTCGCCGTTTTGACGGATTCGACGACCGCGCACGCTTCGCCGGCCTTCACTTTGCGGCCCACCGCCGGCAATTCCACGAACACGATGTCCGTGAGTTCATGCTGGGCGTGATCGGTGATCCCGACGGTTGCCAGGTCTCCGGTGACATTGATCCATTCGTGCGATTTGGCGTATTTGAAATTGGCAGGAACATTTGACATGCGGTGAATTCAGGCAGGGAGTTGCGCTGCGGTCAAACAGGAATTCCAAAACGACACGGTTTCAATGAAATCACAAATGCCCTTTGACGTTGCGGCACACGTTCCTTAGTTTCGCCGCGTGGATAAAAGCCCGTCTTCTTCCGAGCGAATCCGCGGTGTGGATTGGCTGGAAGCTCCGCTGCCGCGAAGTTACACGCGCTTTGTCGGACGCCTGCTGATCCACGGTCTTGAAACGATTCAGGGCCTTGGAGCGTTCGGTTTGATTACTCTGGGAGTGACAATTACCCGATTCGGCAGTGCGTCGAAAGTTACCCGGCCGATTATTCGCGAGCAGATCCATCGATGCGGCGTGCGCATGCTGCCGATGATCGCGTTCCTCGGCGTTGCTCTCGGTTTGGTGATCATCGGGCAGACAATCGCGCTGCTGAGTCGCGCGAATTTTCAAGACCTCGCCGGCAAGGTGATGGTCACGGTGGTCGTTCGCGAACTGGGGCCTTTAATTACCGCTCTGGTCGTTCTCGCGCGTGCGGGCACCGCGAACGTAATTGAACTGGGAACTGCGCGGGCGCTCGGCGAAGTGGAAGCGCTCGAAGCATTGAACATCGATCCGGTGCATTACCTTGTCATGCCACGGATGATCGGCATGGCGATTTCGGTATTCGCCCTGACCGTTTACTTGATCTTGATCACGCTTCTGAGTGGATATCTGTTCGTCTTTATTCAGGACATCCCTTTGCAGCCGGGAGATTATTTTCGGCAGTTGGCCGATGCTCTGGCTTGGGAGGATTTTGCATTGCTCGGACTGAAGACATTTCTGTTCGGCGTCATCGTCGCTTTGTCGACGTGCTATCAAGGGCTCGCCCAACCGCTCGGCCTGGAGGAAGTTCCCGCAGCCTCGACACGCGCCGTGGTTTGGAGCGTTGCGGGTTGTGTTCTCGTCGATGCGCTTTTCATCGTCGTCTACCTGATCATGTGAGCCATGAGCGAGACGACTTTCCATGGGGCGGTTGAACAGATTGAGATGCGCGGCGTGGCCGTAGCAGCGACGGGTTCGCCGCAAGTATCCATTCTCGAGAATATCGATTGGTTGGTGCGCACCGGCGACTATTGGGTCATCGGCGGACTTCAAACGTCCGGCAAAAGTCTCCTGCTCGCTGCCGCGGGCGGAATTACTAACGCCATCCGTGGCGAAGTTCACTTGTTCGGAAGAAATGTTGTCGATTTGAGCCAGGAGGAACATCTCGCCGCGCTTCTCCGCATCGGAATGGTGTTCGAAGGTGATCGGGGCTTATTCACCCGGCTGACCGTTGCCGAAAACGTTGCCTTGCCGCTTCGCTACCATAAGAACTGGTCGGAAGCCGAGGCGGCGGAATCTGTCGAGGCGTTCCTCGCCGAGGTTGGCTTGAGCGATTCGGCAGATCTACTTGCGGGACGGGTCAGCCGTGCGGCGCGACACCGTATTCTGCTCGCTCGCGCTCTCGTCACGAAGCCCGACGTTCTGTTGCTCGACAATCCGCTTTCGCGTCTCGATCCGCGTGAGACCACCTGGTGGCTGGGATTTCTGAAACGCCTCTCCGCTGGCCATCCATTGATCGATGGACGTCCACTCACCTTGGCGGTGACGACGGATGATTTGCGTCCGTGGCGCGAACACGGTCGGCAGTTTGCATTTCTTGATCAAAAGCGATTTAACCCGCTTGGCGGGCGCGAGCAGTTGGAGCAATCCCGCGAGACGCTATTGAGGGAATTGCTCGCGGAAACCTGGAACACCATTTAAGGTTTGCCGCCGTTGAATACCTGACCACCGCATGCCGCTGAACGATCTCACCCCGCAATTGCGCACGCGACTTGGCCGCGTGGAGCGGGTCGTTGGCATCTTCGTGGTTTTCGCCACCTTGGTGTTGCTCGGTGGCTTTGGATATTACATTTGGCATACGGCAAAACAGAAGGGATGGATGTTGGTAAAAGTTCCCTACGTGACTTTTGTCGATAGCAGCATCGGACTCAAGGAAGGCGATCCCGTCAAAATGATGGGGCGTAATGTCGGACAAATAACCAGTGTCGAACTTCAGCCGCCCGATAACTTTTTCAACGTGTGCGTGAAGTTCGTCGTGAACGAACCGTATTACGGTTACATCTGGAACGATTCGAAGGTCCGGATTTCCGGCGGTGGTTTTCTCGGTGATCGGTTGTTGGAAATTACCAAGGGTGGAAAATCAGGTGAAACGACCAATTTGTTCCCCACCTACTCTGAGCAGGTTACCGGACGCAAACGCGTGGTCACGGGCATTTGGAAGCAGCCTCGCGATGGCGGTGGACGCCCCTTCTTCAAAGAAGGAGGCGAGTACCAGCCCTGGAAAATGGGTGACGATGGCTACTGGCTGGAAATGGACGAAGGACTACCGCTGAGCGAAAGGATGGAGGCTATCGTGAAACAAGCGGAAGATGCCTTGCCGAACATTCTCGCGCTGACAAATCAGCTTCAATTGGTGTTAAGCAATAGCGTCGCTTTGACGGCGAACCTCAATACGTTCGCCACGAAGATTCAGCCCACGGCTGCTAATCTCGAAATCATCACCGCCAATCTTCGCGATCCTAAAGGTTCTTTCGGCGAATGGCTGATCCCCACCAACACCCATGCCAAGCTCGACGAAACTTTGGCGACGGCAAACGTGACGCTGAGTTCAGCAAATCGGACCATTCAAGCGACGGAGACCAATCTCGACGTCATCGTTTCGAATTTGAACCTCACGTTGCTTAACCTTGCCAATATCACGAGCAACCTCAACCTGCAGGTGCAGGAGAACACGAACCTAGTCAGCGGAGTGAACCGGGCGATCGTGCAGGCGGATACGCTGATGCAGGGATTGAAGAAACATTGGTTGCTGCGCTCGGCGTTCAAAGAATCCAAGACCAACTCAACTCCGACGAAATTGCTCCCGCCGGACGTGAAATCAGGAAAACGTCCCTGATAGAGCAGGGGAGGAAACGCCCCGCCGCCGGCGTTGAATACTTCGGCGCCGTTACCTCTTTTTCCGCAGTTCGGCCTTTGTCTCGTCCTGCAACCAATCCAATTCCGGCTTCAGTTCCTTTTTCTTCGTCGAATCCATGCGGTCGATGAAGAGGATTCCGTTTAGGTGATCGGCTTCGTGTTGCACGGCACGGCTGAGGAGTCCGCCGCAGCGAAACGTCACGCGCTCACCTTTCTCGTTCATCGCGGTGACTTCGATTTTCTCCGGTCGCGTGATCTCGGAATAAATTTCTGGGAAACTGAGGCAGCCTTCCGGGCCGGCGACGGGATCGGAAAGCGGCTTGATTTCGGGATTGATGATCACCAGCGGCATGAAGCTCGCGACGTCCGCGGGCGCGCCGTCGAGTTCCAAGGTGGACGGGCGTTCGGTGGCTTCCAGCACATCGATCACGGCGAGTTGGAGCGCGTGACCGACTTGTTGCGCGGCGAGACCGACGCCCTGCGCGTCCTTCATCGTCGCGAACATGTCCGCGATGAGGCGGGTGATTTCCGGGGTGATTTTTTCAATCTTCGCACCTTTCTGTCGCAGGACAGGGTGCCCGTATTTGACGATGGGAAGAACCATTGTTGAAAAATCTGGCTGCGGCTCGCGCTTAATCGAGTTTGACGCCGACGATTTGGAGAATGCGCTCGAGATCATCGTCGTTGAAAAAGCGAACTTCGAGCGATCCTTTGCCCATTCGATAACGCAACGCGACCTTCGTGCCGAAACGTTGCTTCAACTTCTCTTCAATCGCCGTCACGTGTGCATCCTTGAGCGGCATGGTCTTCGTGCCGCCGGTCTTCGATGCCGAGGTGAGGCTGGAATTGGCGAGCCGCGTGACGAGCTCTTCGGTCTGCCGCACGTTGAGCGCGTCTTTGAGAATGCGTTCCACGGCGAGCTTCTGGAGATCGCCACCATTGAGACCGAGCACAACTTTCGCGTGCCCGACGGAAAGGCGCCCTTCGCGAATGTGCGTCTGCACCTCGGTCGGCAGCTTGAGCAGGCGCAACGCATTCGCAACGACGACGCGGCTCTTGCCGACCTTGATCGCGGTTTCTTCCTGCGTGAGTTTAAATTGCTCGATCAACTGCGAGTAACCCATCGCTTCTTCGATGGCGTTGAGATTCTCGCGTTGGAGGTTTTCGATCAGCGCCAGCTCAAGGACTTGACGATCATCTGCCACGCGGACAACCACGGGAACTTCGGCGAGCTTCAGCAGATTCGCGGCGCGCCAGCGACGTTCCCCGGCGATGAGTTCGTAGTGATCGCCTTTGTTGCGCACGATCAGCGGCTGCACGATGCCTTGAGATTTGATGGAATCGGCCAGTTCCTGTAGCGCTTCCGGCGTAAAATCTTTGCGCGGCTGAAACGGGCAGGGGCGCACACGATTGAGGGGGACGCGTTCAACGCGCTCGCGCGTGTCGATCGGCGCCGCAACGGCCGGCGCTGCAGGCGGGGTGGGCGCCGCGGGAGCTGCGACGGTGGGAGACGGCGCTGTAACCGTGCGGGCCGCGGGCGGATTTCCGCCCAACAACGCGCCGAGTCCGCGACCTAATGCCGGTTTTGCCATGCGCGGACGGTAAAGGAAAAATTCGAAATGAGAAATCAAAAATGGCTCCGTTGGGGCTCTTTCGCGGTATTTCTATTTTTCCCTTGGGCGTTTTGCCTTAGCGTCCGCGCGTGAGCAAGAAAAGCGAGAAGATCGCAGCGTTGATTGAGAGTTGCCAGGGCAGGGAACTTGACGCGCACTACCTCGGTTTCTTCGAATGCTTCAATCGCGGCTTGTTCTACGAGGCTCACGATGTGTTGGAGGAGCTGTGGCTCGGTCAACGTGACGGTCCCAACTACTCCTTCTACAAAGGTTTGATCCAACTCGCTGGCGCATTCGTGCACTTGCAAAAGAATCGTCTCCGTCCGGCAGCGGCGCTGTTCAAGCTCGCGCAGACGAATCTGCAAAAATATTCCTCGCCGCACGAACGACTCGACCTCGTGGTAGTTTTGAAACTGATCGACTCTTGGCTCGGTGAGTTGGAACGTTCCGAGTTCTCAACCAATCCTCTAACGGCGACGAACGTGCCGCGGCTCTCGCTCCCACTTTGAAGTGTTGCCGGTGGACACCCGTCCAAGTCGTGTGCAAAATCCCGTCCGTTCCATGAAGAAACTTTTTGCGTTCACCGTTCCGTTCTTCTTAGTTGCCACGTCCGTCCGTTCCGCCTCTCTGCCCGCGTCCGATCAGCGTGCCAACGTGGTGAAGGACGTGAACACGCCGCGTGTCTTCGCCGAGATCAAATCCAAATCCGATTGGCAGGCGCGCAGTCAGGCCGTGCGCGAGAATGCCGCCGTCAGTTGCGGACTGTGGCCCACGCCCGAGCGACCGGCATTGAATGCCCGCGTGTTCGATCGCGTAGAGCGCGATGGCTACAGCTTGGAGAAAGTCTATTTCCAAACGTATCCGGGCTTTTACCTCGCGGGGAATTTGTATCGTCCACTCGGCAGAGGAACCGGGCCATTCCCGGCGGTGTTGAATCCGCACGGGCACGGGAAGTTCGGTCGGCTGCACGACGATGATCAATACAGCAATCCCGCGCGCTGCATTCAGTTCGCCCGCTCCGGCATCATCGCCTTCTCTTACGACATGGTGGGTTACAACGACACGATGCAGTTGGGCGTCCATCGAAAGTTTTTCCTCCAGCCGGAGTTGCAACTCTGGGGCATCAGCCTGATGGGCCTGCAAACGTGGAACAGCGTTCGCGCGCTCGATTTCCTCGAGTCTCTGCCGGATGTGGATCGCAAAAAACTCGGCTGCACGGGCGAGTCGGGCGGCGGTTCGCAAACTTTTCTCCTCGGTGCGGTCGATGATCGGCTCGCGGTCCAAGCGCCGATCTGCATGGTGTCCTCGACGATGCAAGGCGGCTGTCAGTGCGAGAACGCGCCGGGGCTGCGTCCGGATTTTTCGAGCATGGATCTCGCGGCGGCCGCCGCGCCTCGCCCGCAATTGTTCGTCGCCGCCACGGGTGACTGGACGAAACTCACGATGGAGGTCGAAGGCCCTGCGGTGGCGAGTGCGTATCGGGCGCTGGGCGAGACGAATCGTTTTCACTACGTGCGCTACGATTTTGGTCACAACTACAACCGCACGACGCGCGAGACGGTTTACGGCTGGTTCAACCGCTGGCTGCTCGGCGCGAAATCCTTCGCACCCGTGTCGGAGCAGGCTTACGAGAAGATTCCCGATCTGATCGCGCGTGTATGGCCGGACGGAAAGTTGCCGGACGGCGCGCTAAACGAAGCGCAGTTCACCGCATCACTCATCTCCGCGGCGAAGGCGGAGTGGACGAAGCTTTTGCCCCGAGATCGTTCGTCACTCAGCGAATACAAGCGCGTCATCGGCACGGCGTGGCGGCACAATCTGAAGCTCGATGTTTCGCCGGAGATTTTGGTGGAGCAAGGCGCGCCGCAGGATCACAACGGCTACACCGGAACGCAACTGGCGTTCGGTCGTCCGGGAAAAGGCGATCGTCTGCCGGCCGTGCTCTTCACGCCAAAATGGGACGCCCGTTCGAGTCTCGTCATCGTCGTGAATCCAGAAGGCAAGTCGGCGTCGATGAACTTCCTCAATCGCCCGATCGGCCTAGCACGGACGCTGGTCGAGGAAGGACACCAAGTTCTCGTGCTCGATTTGTTCCGCACGGGGGAGCTCTCGAAAAGCGCTACGGCGACCAATCGGAATTACTTCGACAAGTTTTTCACAAGCTACAATCGCACGGACATTCAAGAGCGTGTGCAGGATCTCGTGACCGCTTGCGCGGTGGCGCGGACGGAGCTTGGCGCCCGCAAGGTGGTGCTATGCGGCATCGGTCGCGCCGGTCTCTGGGTGGCGCTCGCCGCACCGGCTGCGGACGCGGTCGTTGCGGATTGCGATGAGCTGAATGCGGATTCCGATGCGGCGTGGTTGAGTAGCGATTTGTTTGCTCCGGGCCTACGCAAGATGGGTGGCTTCGAAGGCACCGCGTTGCTCGCGGCTCCGAATCCGATTCTGATTCATCACACAGGGACGAAGTTCTCGAGCGTGGAACTTCACAAAACATACTCTGCACTGAAAGTGACAACGCGTGTTCGCGCCGAGCCGGAGGTTTTGGGCGACGCGGCGATTGTCGAGTGGCTGGCGACTGTGGTGAAGTGATTACTTCACGCCGGACGCGAGAATTGTTTCGAAGTGGGGCGGTTGTTCTTCCTGCGCGACGACGCTGATTTCGATTTGCTTGAAGCCAGCCGCTTCAAGCCAGTGGTGGAGTTCGCCTTCGGAAAAGCCCAGCCAGCGATCGCCGTAGAGTTCGTGCGCCTGTTCGAATTGATGCTTGGCGAGATCGAGGATGAGCACTTGTCCGCCTGAGCGCAGAATGCGGTGCGCTGAAACGATCGCTTTCGCGGGATCGGCTGCGTGATGCAGCGCCTGACTGAGCAACGCGACGTCGACGCTCTTATCGTCCACTGGCGGGTTCTCCAAGTCGCCGAGTTTGAATTTGAGATTCTTGAGGTGGTTTTTCTTCGCGCGTTCGGTTCCGTAGGCAACCATCTTTTCGGAGTTGTCCACGGCGATGACTTGCTTGGCGCGGCGCGCGAGAAGTTCGCTGATCAAACCTTCACCGGATCCGAGATCGGCAATATCCAGCGGCGCGATGACGCGAAGGAGCATTTGACCGAACGCCTGCCAGGAACGTCCCGGGCCGTAGCTGCGATCGAACCGGCCCGCGACTTGATTGAAGTAAACCTGCTCTTGCGCCTGGCGCCGGGCGAGGACGCGCTTGAGATTGAGCTGATCGCTCGAATGTTCCGGCAGTTCCTTGGCGCCGCGAGCGCCGAGCTCGATGAACTCCTTGGCAACGGAATCGGCGTGGGTGTTCAGTTTGTAGAATGTCCGCTTCCCGTCGCGTCGCGATTGCACGAGGCCGCTTTCCTGCAAAAGCCCGAGGTGCGTGGAGATGCGCGATTGCCCCATCTTCGTGACCTCCTGCAGCTCGTTGACGGAGAGGTCGCCCTTTTCGAGCAGGGACAGGATGCGCAGGCGCGTCGGGTCGCCGAGCGCGCGGATGGCTTTGAGAGTGGACGACATAATGCTTTAGTTTTCGCTCCCCAGTGCCGATTAGAAAAAATCCGGAAATTGGGGTTGACGGACCTTGAACACGATATATCTTCCTATCCTGATACGTCAATATGTTATTGGCGTCGCAACGACAGTTCACAAAATAACATGAGCAACAACTACATCTTCTCTTCCGAATCCGTTGGCGAGGGCCATCCGGACAAAGTGGCCGATACGATTTCCGACGCCGTGCTGGACGCCTGCCTCGCGCAGGACAAGTTCAGCCGCGTCGCCTGTGAAACCTACGTGAAGTCCAACATCGCCATTGTCGGCGGCGAAATCACGACCAAGGCCAAGCTCGACTTCGTGAAGATCGCTCGCGACGCCATCCGCGAAATCGGCTACGTCAACGACGACGATGTGTTCCACGCGGACAAGGTGTTCGTGAATGTGATCGTCACCCAGCAGTCGCCCGACATCGCGCAAGGCGTCGACGCCAAGAAGGCCAAGGGCAAGAAGACCGCCAAGCAGGGCGCCGGCGACCAGGGTTTGATGTTCGGTTACGCGAGCAACGAAACTCCCGAGTTGATGCCCGCGCCGATCATGTTCGCGCATCGCCTCGGCCGTGAACTAACCAAGATCCGCAAGAGCGGCAAAGTTCCCTGGCTGCGCCCTGACGCGAAGTCGCAGGTCTCCGTCGTTTATGAAAACGGCAAGCCCGTTGCGATCTCCAACGTCGTCATCTCCACGCAGCACGCGGCGGATGTGGAACATTCCGTCATCGAAAAATTCTGCATCGAGAACGTCATCCGCAAGGTGCTTCCCGCGAAGCTCATCACGCCGAAGACCGAATTCCTGATCAACCCCACGGGCCGTTTCGTGGTCGGTGGACCACAGGGCGACACCGGCTTGACCGGTCGCAAGATCATCGTCGACAGCTACGGCGGCATGGGCCGTCACGGCGGCGGCGCGTTCTCCGGCAAAGATCCGACGAAGGTCGACCGCAGCGCAGCCTACATGGGCCGCTGGGTCGCGAAGAACGTCGTCGCGGCGAAACTCGCGGCGAAGTGCGAAGTCCAATTCGCCTACGCCATCGGACATCCTGACCCCGTCAGCGTCCACGTTGATACGTTCGGAACCGCGACGGTTTCCGACGCGAAAATCATCCGCGCGATCAACAAGGTGTTCAGCTTCCAGCCCTCGGACATCATCGATCAATTGAATCTCCGCCGTCCTATTTACAGCAAGACCACCAACTACGGTCACTTCGGCAAGAGCGACAAAGACCTCACCTGGGAATCAACCAACAAGGTTGAAGCCCTGTTGAAGGCTGTGGGCGCTTAATTCTCAAACCTCAACTCCGATTCCTCTCAACTGAAAAATATGGCTACCGTAAAACTTCCTCCCGCCCGCGCGAAAGCCGCCAAGAACGGCAACGGCGCGACGCACGACTTCAAAGTCAAAGACCTCAGCCTCGCCGAATGGGGCCGCAAGACCATCCAGGTTTCCGAGCACGAAATGCCCGGCCTGATGTCCATCCGCAAGAAATACGCCGCGAGCAAGCCCCTCAAAGGCGTGCGCGTGACCGGTTCCTTGCACATGACCATCGAAACCGCCGTGCTCATCGAGACCCTCGTGGACCTCGGCGCCGACGTTCGTTGGGCGAGCTGCAACATCTTCTCCACGCAAGACCACGCCGCCGCCGCGATCGCGAAAGCCGGCACGCCCGTCTTCGCCTGGAAAGGTGAGACCCTCGAAGAATACTGGGACTGCACCCTTGACGCCGTCACGTTCCCCGGCATGAAAGGCCCGCAACTCGTCGTCGATGACGGCGGTGACGTGACCTTGCTCATTCACAAAGGCTATCAGCTCGAAAACGGCGACGGCTGGGTGAACACCCCGAGCAGCTCGCACGAAGAGCAGGTCATCAAGAACCTCCTCAAGAAGGTCGCCAAGCAACGCCCCAACTTCTGGCACAACGTCGTCCGCGAATGGAAAGGCGTCTCCGAAGAAACGACCACCGGCGTGCATCGTCTCTACCAGATGCTCGAACAGGGCAAGCTCCTCGTTCCGTCCATCAACGTGAATGACTCCGTCACCAAGTCGAAATTCGACAACCTCTACGGTTGCCGCGAATCCCTCGCCGACGGCATCAAGCGCGCCACCGACGTCATGATCGCCGGCAAGGTCGCCTGCGTCTGCGGCTACGGCGACGTCGGCAAAGGTTCCGCGCATTCCCTGCGTGGTTTCGGCGCCCGCGTCATCGTCACCGAGATCGATCCGATCAACGCCTTGCAGGCCGCGATGGAAGGTTTCGAAGTCAACACCATCGAAAGCACGCTCGGTCAGGCCGACATTTACGTCACCACCACCGGCAACTGCGACATCATCACGCTGGAGCACATGCAGAAGATGAAGGACCAGGCGATCGTTTGTAACATCGGCCACTTCGACAACGAGATCCAGATCGACCGCCTCAACACCGCCAAGGGCGTGAAGAAGCTGAACATCAAGCCGCAGGTGGACAAGTACACCTTCCCGGCCGGCAACTGCATTTACATGCTCGCCGAAGGCCGCCTCGTGAACCTCGGCTGCGCCACCGGCCACCCGAGCTTCGTGATGTCCAACTCCTTCTCCAACCAGGTGCTCGCGCAGCTGGACCTGTGGAAGAACAAAGACACCTACAAGGTCGGCGTCTATCGTCTGCCCAAGAAGCTCGACGAAGAAGTCGCCCGCCTCCACCTCGAGAAGATCGGCGTGAAGCTCACCAAGCTCACCAAGAAACAGGCCGACTACCTCGGCGTGAACGTCGACGGCCCTTACAAGCCGGAGCACTACCGCTACTGATTTCGGTGGGGCTGCGCTGCTGCGCAGCCGAAGATTTGGGCGGCGCAGCAACGCCGCCCTACCAAGGCGAACGGGCAACCGTTCGCCTTTTGCTTTTGTTGCAGGGTAGGGCTGGCGCTGCTGCGCCGCCCTGACCTCCGCGCGTCAGCCAGCGCAGCGCAGCGAGCGTCCCAAACCCGCCGATCACGCTCCGCTCGTCAGGCGAGGCAGAATGGACGGAGCGGCAGCTCCGCCCTACCGTCACCCGAAGGTAGGGACGGCTGTCCCAGCCGTCCGCCGATCGTGAACAAGACACCCGATTGTCCAACCAGCGGCCCGCTGAGGACAGCGGGCCCCACCACGCCAGTCTACCTCGCGAGCGCGTTGTAAAGATCGGTGAGGCGGTCGCGGATATAGATGAAGTCGGCGTTGGCGTCGCCGGAAGGCTGCCAGTTGGGATCGAAGTTGCCGAAGTTGCCGTTGGGATTGAGCGCGGTGCCGGCGATGTCGTTGGACTCCTGTTGCGTGAGCGCGTTGAGCTGCGCCTGCAAGGCATCACAGATGGCCTTGAGCGCATTAAGCTGCGCGCGGATCGCATTGGCATCGGCCGGCGTGTTCGGTTGGGGGACGTTCGGATCGAACATAAAGCAAGGGATTCAGGATTCGGGATTCAGGATGCCGGAGGGAGTAAGGCCGGTCGGCGCTTCTGACTCCTGAATCCTGTCTCCTGACTTCTGGGTTCAGGGGGCAACGGTCACTTTCGCCACGTCGGTCCAATCGCCGGTGGGCGCGTTGTTCTCCCAGTAACGCGCGCGATACTCGCGGATCTCGGCGGCGGTGGCGGAGAGCAGCGCGCGGTTGTCGGTGTAAGGGCTGCGCACCGGCGAGGCGAGGAACTCCCACGCGCCGCCATTGCGACGACTCTCGAGGTAAACGCCCGTGCGGCCGTATTTGATGAACTTGATGCGCACGCACTGACAGGTCGGCCCCTGTTCCACCTTGAGGCTGAGCTTGGGCACGGGGTTCGCGTCCGGCGAGGTTTCATCGCCGACGATGCGCATCTCGCTGGCGATGGCGTCGGTTAGGCCGGTGGCGTTCTTGATGTCTTTCACCAGCTTGAAAATGCGGTCGAGCCCGCCGGGGGCCACGGCCACCGTAGCGGGCAGGGGAGCGGCGGCAGCCGGCAAGGGCGGCGCAATGAATGCAGGAAGAACCATCGCGGAGGAGCCGGTGCCGCCCCCGGCGTCAACGACCACGTCCGTGACCGAATCGGCCCACGCGCGCGCGGCGGGCGCCCACGAACCGATGACATATTTAAGCCAGAGGGCATCGAGCACGGCGGCATCGCGTCGGGTGTTGGTGACGCCGAGCGTGGCGGCGTGGATGAGAAGTTTCTCGGCGAAGTTCTCCAGCCACTCCGGCTGGGCCTCGACGCGGGCGGGATAATACTCTTGTCGTTTCATGCGATTGTTTGTGGGTTTGAGGTTGAGGAGGAAAGGATTCGTAATGACCGCCGGTTCCCAGGGGGAGGCATCATTCCAAGTGAACTGGTTCCAGAGCGTCATGGAAGCGACCTCCGTGAATTAGAGGCCGTCCCCATGGCTACCGAGGTCGACCTCCACGGCACGGAGGTCGTCGGCGTCGTCGTGGAGGTCGTCGGCGGCGGCGTGGAGGTCGTCGGCGGCGGCGTGGAGGTCGACCTCCGTCCCGCGGAGGTCGTCGGTGATACCGCGGAGGTCGACCTCGGCGACGCGGAGGTCGTCGGAGATGGCGCGGAGGGCGTCGGTGACGCCATGGAGGTCGACCTCCGCGTGATGGAGGTCGACCCCGTTCGCGTGGAGGTGGACCTCCACGGGGCGGAGGTCGTCCCCGTTACCGCCGGGCGCCGCGTGGACGTCGTGAAGTGCATGCCCGCACTCAACCACGACGCCCTATTTACCGGTAGGTCTAGAAATCTAGACCTTGACAACCTCCTCGGTGGCGCGGATGCCCGCAGTTCCGTGACGGCGCGCACCCGCCAAACCCAGACGGACGGCCAACTCGGGCGGTTGCTCGCGCACACCGGCGCGCCATTCCGCAATGGCGAAGAGCTCCGACGCGAACACGTCGAAGGCGATGGCAAAACGCTCAAGAGTATCCGCCTTGAAACCATTGACGCCGTCCTCGATGAACAGCACGGCCTGCAACTTGAGCCCGGCACGTTGGGCGACCGCGTAGGGAGTCAGTCCACGCGCCTCGCGCACCTCGATGAGGACAAAGCGGAGCCTGGCGGTCACCAGTTGCTGCTTGGCGTTCTTGTCAATCTCCCTCCGCATGCTCCCCACACTCCTGCTCAGCCCCGCCACCTCCTGATGGTAGGGACATCGCGCTGCGATGTCCGGTCGGCGCAGCGCGCCGACCCTACCCATCGCGCCGCGGCGGTAAAAAGCCTTCCCAGCACCGCGTCCAATGCAGGCAGCCGCGCGCGTAAGCGTTCTACGAATGAAATTTCCGGCTCCATTGGCCAGACCTTTGGGTTACGGGATTTCTCTAGCAAAATCCCTGACTGAACGCAAGGCAGAAGTGGGCGCGCCAACCGTGCTGCCGTCGCTATTTTGACAGCGGAATAACGCATCGTGGGCGGGGTTTTGGCGGGATTAACACCTTGCCAAACGCCCGCAAAAATGCTGGTATTGCCGCCAGAGCAAATACCCTTTGAGACGCGAGGGGCGCGTGAATGGTTGGCGGGCGCCGCGATCGGAGGAAAACCCAATCAGATGACGACACTTCACCACATCACCGTTTTGCCCGTTGCGCGGTGCACTCTGGCAGCGACACGGCGGTGCGCGTGACTCTCCGGACCATTCCCACCATGAAGAACTCACCCACCACTCCCGTGTTGCCACGTGCGCAAGCCAATGCCGCCACCTTTCCGGTAGGGCTGCGCTGCCGCGCAGCCGTGACTCCCGTCCGCGCTGGGCGTGGACGGAATATGGGGCGGCGCAGCAGCACCGCCCTACCAGCGAACAGTGGTAGGTCAGTTTGGTGGGGCGAGGCTACTGACGAGCCGGCTCGCGAGGACGCTCGCCCCACCTCCGCGTCTCTGCGCTTCCGCAGTGTGCTCGGCTTTCTTCTGCTCTGCGCCGTGTGCCTCCTTGCCCTGAGCGCCCGCGCGCAGGTGGTGAGCGACACGACGACCAACACGCTCAACAACGTGACCAACATCGTCGCCGGCAATGTGGTCATCGGCACCAACGGTTCTTTCACCCTGCTGACGATCACCAACGGCGCGGTGCTCACCAATTCCGGGAGCGGCTTCACTGGCCTGAATGCCGGCGCGAACTCCAACCGCCTGGTCGTCACCGGCACCAATTCCGCGTGGCGCGTCGGCCTGGACCTGATGATCGGCCTCTCCGGCAGCGGGAATCAGTTGATCATCAGCAATGGCGGCGTCGTGACGGTGGGCCAGCAGGTGGGCGTGAGTTCCTTCCTGGGCCGCAACGTGAGTTCGTCCAACAACCTCGCGATCGTGACCGGCGCGGGCTCGCTGTGGAGCAACAGCGGCGAACTGCGCGTCGGCAACGATGGCGCCGGAAACCGGATGATCGTGAGCAACGGCGGCACGGTGATCAACACCACGGGCTTCATCGGCGTCAATGCGACCTCCACCAACAACCTCGCGGTGGTCACGGGCACGAACTCGGTTTGGAACAACAGTGCCGATCTGATCGTGGGCTTCCTGAGCAGCGGGAACCAGCTGGTGGTGAGCAATGGCGGCACCGTCCGCGCCGCGAACGTGATTGCCGGCGTGAACGCCGGGGCCCTCGATAACCGCATCACCGTGGATGGCGGCAGTCTCTTCGCCACCAACGGTGCGGGCACCGGCACGCTCGACATCCGGCGCGGCACCACCGTGCTCAACGCCGGTCTCATCCAGACCGACAATCTCCTGCTGACCAACAACGCGGGCTTCTTCGAGTTCAACGGCGGCACGCTCGTGACGCGCGGGGGCACCGTCGGCAACGGGCAGGTTTTCGTGGTGGGTGCGGACCTCTTCAGCGACACCGCGGCCATCCTCGACGTGCGGAGCGGTGCGCCGCTGGTGCTCGGCAGCGCCCTGACCCTCGGGGATAACTTCGTTGCGCCGGGCAACCAGTTGCTCATCACCAATGGCGGCTCGCTGCGGGTGACGGGGAGTTCCTTTGTTGGTAACAATTTCGACTCCTCTAACAACCTCGCCCTCGTGAGCGGCGCGAACTCGCGCTGGACGAACACTGCGGTCCTCTACGTCGGCCGCTTCGGCAGCGGGAACCAGTTGGTCGTGAGCAACGGCGCGACCGTGCGCAACAGCACCGGTTATCTTGGCTTCGACGCGGGCGCGAACGGCAACGTGGCGTTGGTGACGGGTGCGGGCTCGCTCTGGACCAACAGCAACGATCTCTCGGTCGGCGAGTCCGGCAGCGGCAACCAGCTGGTGGTGAGCAACGGCGGCACGGTGCGCAACACCACTGGCTACCTCGGCAACACCTCGAATGCGAACAACAACGTGGCGGTGGTGACGGGCACGGGCTCGCTGTGGAACAACAGCAGTTGGTTTCATGTCGGCAACGTCGGCAGCGGGAACCAGTTGATCATCAGCAACGGCGGCGTCGTGACGGTGGGCGAGCAGGTGGGCGTGAGTTCCTTCCTGGGCCGCAACGTGAGTTCATCCAACAACCTCGCGGTCGTCACCGGGTCGGGCTCGCTGTGGAGCAACAGCGCCGGGCTCTGGGTGGGCGGCGATGGCGCCCGCAACCGGATGATCGTGAGCAACAGCGGCACGGTGATCAACGCCACGGGCTACATCGGCGTCAATGCGACCTCCACCAACAACCTCGCGGTGGTCACGGGCACGAACTCGGTTTGGAACAACAGTGCCGATCTGATCGTGGGCTTCCTCAGCAGCGGGAACCAGCTGGTGGTGAGCAATGGCGGCGTGGTGCGCAACACCGGCGGCTACCTCGGCTTTAACCCGAACGCGAACAACAACGGGGCGTTGGTGACCGGTGCGGGCTCGCTGTGGACCAACAGCGGCAGCCTCTTTGTCGGCTCCAACGGCGTTGGCAACCGGCTGGTGTTGAGCAATGGTGGTGTGGTGGCCAATGCCACCGGCTATCTCGGCTTCAATCCGGGCGCGAACAGCAACGTGGCGTTGGTGACCGGCGTGGGCTCGCTCTGGAACAACAGCGGCGCGTTCTATGTCGGCTTCGGTGGCAGCGGGAACCAGTTGGTGGTGAGCAACGGCGGCGTGGTGGCCGACGGTTCCGGCTACCTCGGCGACAACTCGAGCTCGAGCAACAACGTGGCGTTGGTGACGGGCGCGGGCTCGCTCTGGAACAACAGCTTCGATCTCAATGTCGGCTTGGATGGCAGCGGGAACCAGTTGGTGGTGAGCAACGGCGGCGTGGTGGCAAACAATGGCGGCATCCTCGGACACTCGTCCGCCGCGAGCAACAACTTGGCGGTGGTGACGGGTGCAGGCTCGCTTTGGACCAACAGCACTGCTTCTAGTATTAGTGTCGGCTTCTCCGGCAGCGGGAACCAGTTGGTGGTGAGCAACGGCGGCACGGTGGCCGGCGGAGTGGCCTATATCGGCGAAAACGATACCGCGAACAACAACGTGGCGGTGGTGACGGGCGCAGGTTCGCTCTGGAACAACAGCAGCGGGCTCTATGTCGGCGAGTCCGGCAGCGGGAACCAGTTGGTGGTGAGTAATGGGGGCACGGTGGCCAACACTTTCGGCTACCTCGGCAACAACTCGAATGCGAGCAACAACGTGGCGGTGGTGACGGGCGTGGGTTCGCTCTGGAACAGCAGCGGCGATCTCTATGTCGGCTGGGATGGCAGCGGGAACCAGTTGGTGGTAAGCAATGGCGGCGTGGTGGCCAACACGTTCGGCACCGTCGGCTTCAACTCGAATGCGAGCAACAACGTGGCGTTGGTGACGGGCGCGGGCTCGCTCTGGAACAACAGCAGCGATCTCTATGTCGGCTGGGATGGCAGCGGGAACCAGTTGATCGTGAGCAATGGCGGCACGGTGCGCAACACCACCGGCTACCTCGGCTTCAACCTGGGCGCGAGCAACAACGTGGCGGTGGTGACGGGCACGGGCTCGCTGTGGACCAACAGCTTCGATCTCACTGTCGGCTTCTCCGGCAGCGGGAACCAGTTGGTGGTGAGCAATGGCGGCACCGTCAGCGCCACCAATGTGTTCGTGGGCTTCGATTCGTCCTCCACCAACAACCGCGTGACCGTGGATGGCGGCTCCCTTTTCGCCACCAACGTCGCGGGCACCGGCGCGCTGGACATCCGGCGGGGCACCAACGTGCTCAACGCCGGCCTCATCGTGACGGACACTCTCCTGCTCACCAACGGCGCCTTGAGCCGCTTCGAGTTCAACGGCGGCACGCTCATCACGCTCGGCGGCACGGTGAGCAACGGGCAGCGTTTCGTGGTGGGCGCCGGCGGCAGCACCACCGCCATCCTGGACGTGCGCAGCAATGCCCCGCTGGTGCTGGCCAACGGCTTCATCCTCGGCTCGAACACGGCCGCTGCGGGCAACCAGTTGCTGATCACCAACGGCGGCACGTTGAGCGTGACGGGCCTCTCCTTCATCGGCACCAACACGACCGCTTCCAACAACCTCGCCCTCGTGAGCGGCGCGGGCTCGCTTTGGACCAACAGCGCCGGTCTGCGCGTGGGCGAGTCCGGTGATGGCAACCAGCTGGTCGTGAGCAATGGCGCCACCGTGGCCAACACCGTGGGCGTCGTCGGCTTCAACGCGGGTGCGAACAGCAACACGGCGGTGGTCACCGGCGCGGGGTCGCGCTGGCTCAACTCGGTCGAATTGCGGGTCGGCCGCTCCGGTTCCTCCAACAGCCTCCTCATCGCCTCTGGCGGCTTTGTGAGCAATGTGCTGGGCATCATCGGCAGTCAGGTTGGCGGCAACCGGAACACGGTCACCGTCACCGGCCCCAATTCCTCGTGGCTCAACAGCGGCGAGTTGTGGGTCGGCGAAAGTGGTGTGGGGAACCAGTTGTTCGTCAGCAGCGGCGGGCTGGTCACCGCCATCGGTGGTGCATTCGTGGGTCGCAACGCCGCCTCGCTGGGCAACCGCGTGACGGTGGACGGCGGCAGCTTCTTCGTCACCAATGCCGGCGGCACCGCCGCCTTCGACATCCGGCGCGGCACCAACGTGCTCAACGCCGGCCTGATCGTGGCCGACAATCTTCTGCTCACCAACAGCGCGGGCTTCATGGAGTTCAACGGCGGCACGCTGGTGGTGCGCGGCGGCACGAACAGCAACGGGCAGGCCTTCGTGGCGGGCGCGAGCGGCACGACGGCGGCGATCCTGGACGTGCGCACCAACCTGCCGCTGATATTGAGCAACGGCTTCACCTTGGGCGCGAACACCGCAGCGGCGGGCAATCAACTGCTGATCACCAACGGCGGCACATTGAGCGTGAATGGCGATTCCTACGTGGGCACCAACGCGACCGCCTCCAATAACCTCGTTGTGGTGAGTGGCCCTGGCTCGCTCTGGACCAACAGCGCCAGCCTCTATGTCGGTTACGCGGGTAGCGGAAACCAGTTGGTGGTGAGCAACGGCGGCCTGGTAGCCAACGCCAATTCGGTTTACCTCGGCAATTTCTCGAGCAACAACATGGCGTTGGTGACGGGCACGGGTTCGCTCTGGACCAACGGCGGCGTGCTCTATGTCGGCTTGGATGGCAGCGGGAACCAGTTGGTGGTAAGCAATGGCGGCACGGTTGCCTCCTTTAGCGGAAGCATCGGCTACACCGGCGACAGCAACACTGTGTTGGTGATCGGCACCAACTCATTTTGGACCAATCTCGGCTCTCTCTATGTCGGCGGCGGCGGCGGCGGCCACGGCAGCGGCAACCAGCTGATGGTGGACAATGGTGGCGTGGTGGCCAACGATAACGGCTACCTCGGCTACAACTCGACCTCGAGCAACAACCTGGCGTTGGTGACGGGCGCGGGCTCGCTCTGGAGCAACCGCAATAATCTCTCTGTCGGTTACTTCGGCAGCGGGAACCAGTTGGTGGTGAGCAATGGTGGCGTGGTGGCCACCGCCAACAGCGACAGCTACCTCGGTGCCAACCCGACCGCGAGCAACAACGTGGTGTTGGTGACGGGCACAGGCTCGCTCTGGAGCAACCGCAATAATCTCTTTGTCGGTTACTTCGGCAGCGGGAACCAGTTGGTGGTGAGCAATGGCGGTGCCGTCAGTGCCACAAATGTAACCGTGGGCCTGGGCACATTTGCCACCAACAACCGCCTGGCCGTCGCCGGCGGCAACCTGATCGTCACCAACACCGGCGGCACCGGCGCACTGGACATCCGCCGCGGCGCCAACGTCTTCAACGCCGGCCTGATCGAGGCGGACCGGCTGCTGCTCACCAACAGCGCCGGCTTCTTCGAGTTCAACGGCGGCACGCTCATCACGCGCGGCGGCACGGTCAGCAATGGTCAGGACTTCGTGGTCGGCACGGGCGCTGGCGTCACCAACGCCACCTGGGACGTGCGCAGCAACACCACGCCCACCACCGTGGCCGGCAACCTCCGCCTCGGCGCGACCACCAATGATGGCATCAGCTCGCTCTCGTTCAACGGCGTGAACCAATACGTGCGCGTCAGCCAGCCGTTCATTCCCACCAATGGGGAATTCACCATCGAGTGCTGGGTCAACGTGCCGGTGACCAACGGGGCCTATCGTCATATCGTCTCCCAGGGGCCAGCCGCGAACCTGCCGCGCTTTTACCTGGGCATCGCTCCCAACGGCACGATCCGCGCGGGGGACAATTGGGCCAATACCGGCGTGGCCCTGCCGTCGGCCTCGTGGCACCACGTGGCGCTGACGCGCACACTCTCCAATGCCTTCGTTTACCTGGACGGCGTGCTCAGCGCGACCAAAGGATCGGCCCTCTCCAACGCCTTCACCGCGCCTTTTGCAGACATCGGACAGCAGTTTGACAATGGCGGGGAGTTCTGGCTGGGTCGGCTCCGAGACCTCCGCGTGTGGAGCGCAGCCCGCACGCAGGGGGAGATTCAGTCCAACCTCAACCTGACCCTCAGCGGCTCTGAAAGCAGCCTCGTCGCTTACTACCCCTTCAACGACGGCAGCGGCACGGTGGCCAGCAACCTCGCCACCGCCACGGGCACGAACTTCAATGGCACGCTCGTGAACAGCCCGGTGTGGAACGCGTCATTGCCCGCCGGCTTGCCCGGCCAGTTGCTTGTGACCAACGGTGCCACGCTGGCAGTCGGTGGCGCGCTGGACATCCGTAACGGCACCGCGCTGTTCAACTCCGGCGTGATTGACGCGGGCCAGTTGCTGATGACCAACACCTCGGCCTCCTTCACCTTCAACGGCGGCACACTCATCACGCGCGGGGGCAACATCAACAACGGGCAGAGCTTCATCGTCGGCGCCAGCACCAACTTTGGTCCCGCCATGTGGGACGTGCGCAGCAATGCTGCGCCCACGGTCGTGGTTGGTAATCTCACCATCGGTGACTTTGCCTCAGGTGCGCAGTTGTTCATCACCAACGGCGGCACGCTCACCAGCGCCGCGGCTGCTATTGGCTCCAAGGCTGGCGCCAGCAATAACTCCGTGACCGTGGGCGGTGCCAATTCGACGTGGAACACGAGTGGCAATCTCCTAGTCGGTGAAAGCGGCTCTTTGAACAACCTGCTCATCACCAACGGCGGTTCGGTGAGCAACCTCTACGCCCTGATCGGAAGTGCGGGGAATAACAACACCGCCACGGTCAGCGGCAGCAACTCGGTTTGGAACACTGCCAGCAGCATGGATATTGGTGCCTCGGGAAATCGTCTGCTCATCACCGGTGGCGGGCAGGTTAGGAACTGGACCACCAACTTTGTGGACGTGATCGGCAACAGCGGAAACAACAACGTGGCTGTGGTGGATGGCAGCGGCAGCGTCTGGGAGGCTTATGGTCATTACCTTGGCTATGGCGTGGGCAGTTCCAACGGCGTGCTGATCACCAACGGTGGGACCGTCTTCAGCCGGGTGGGCTCAAATATTTTTTCCACACTCATCGGCCGAGTGGGCAGCAACAACTGGGCAATCGTCACCGGCACCAACTCGACGTGGACCAACAACGGCGTCATGGGAGTCGGTTTATCCGGCTCCTTCAACACGCTGCTGATCAGCAATGGCGGCACCGTGATCAACAACGCGGCCTACATCGGCTCCAACACGGGTGCCAACAGCAACAGCGCGATCGTGACCGGCCCCGGCTCCGTGTGGAACAACAAGAACGACAATAACAGCGGTCAGATGGCGATCGGCACCTCGGGTTCTTTCAACACGCTGCTGCTCACCAACGGCGGAACGCTTTTGAGCGCGGGTGATGTCATCTTGGGCCGCGACGCCCCATCCACCAACAACCGCCTGACCGTCGCTGGTGGCAACCTGATCGTCACCAACACGGGCGGCACCGCCGCGCTGGATCTCCGCCGCGGCACCAACGTCTTCAACGGCGGCCTCATCACGGCGGACAACCTCGTGATGACCAGCACGAATGGCTTCTTCGAGTTCAACGGCGGCACGCTCGGCCTCGGCTCCGCCACCGTGAACAACGGCCAGCTTTTCACCGTGGGCAACGGCACCAGCAACGCCACGCTCAACCTTACCGCGAGCGGCACGCGCACCTTCGCCAACGGGCTGGTCTTCAACACCAACGCCACCGTGATCTTCGGCACCGGCACGCTCAGCAGCAGCGCCACCACCAACCGCAACGGCCAGCTCTTCACCGTGGGCAACGGCAGCAGCAACGCCGTCTTCAACCTGCTCGGCAACGGCACGCACAGCTTCGCCAACAACCTCGTCATCGCTAGCAACGCCAGCCTCACCGGCAACGGGACCATTGTCGGCTCTGTCACCAACTTCGGGAACATTGCCCCCGGCAACTCCGCCGGCAGCCTGACCATCAACGGCAACCTGCGGCTGCAAAGCTCCTCCATGATGAGCTTCGAGATCGGCGGCCTCATCGCCACCAACGATTACGACCAGCTCACCGTCACCAGCTTCGCCGAGCTGGCCGGCACCTTGAGCCTGTCCATCCTTCCTGGTTTCCTGCCCACGCCCACCGACAGCTTCACCGTGATGAAGTTCGGCTCTTTCAGCGGCGGGTTTGCCAACGCGCCGTTCCTCGGTCGCGTGAGTCTCTCGAACAACCTCGCAAGTTTCGCCGTGACTTATTCCCTCACCGACCTCGTCCTCGGCGGCGTGACTTACGCCGACACCGACGGCGACGGGCAAGGCGATTTGCAGGAACTCGCCGCCGGGACTGATCCCAACAGCAGCGCGAGCGAGATGCAGATCGTCGCGTTGCTCCGTCAGGGCGAAGGCCCGGTGACGGTGCGCTTCACCGCGCAAGCCGGGAAGAACTACCGCATCGAATATTCCAACGACCTCGTGACGTGGTCGCAGCTCTCCAGCCCCGCGAGCTTCACCGCCGGCCCGCCCGGCACGAAGGAATGGATCGACGACGGTTCCCTCACCGGCGGCCTGAACTTCCTCATCACCCGCCGCTTCTACCGCGTGGGTTTGCAGTAATTGGCCTGGCCCGGAACGCTTAGTGCATAACTTGAGCCGTGAGTCGTCCGTTCTTAGGGGGACGACGAGGCGGAAGTATTGTTCGCGGAGATTGAGGTTGTAGGAATTTGTCACGTTGAACGCGCCGTTGCTGTTGAAATTGTTGGTGCGGATTGGCGTCCACAGCGAGATCGGCTGAGTGATGTTTGTGGAGGTCATCAGAATGTATTGCACGTTCGAGCCGCCGCCGCTGCCGGTCAGGTTGAAATTCGTGCCCGCGATGGTCGGGAACACATTCACGCCGGCCGAGTATCCGGTCCCGCTCAGCCGGTAGGCGCCGGTTTGCCCGGAGTTGAAGCTGCCGGCCAGCAGGGTGAACGTGCCGCTGTTGGTCGTGCGGCAAGCGACATAGGCGTCATTGTGGTCGGTGTAGGGCGCCAGCAGCGCGCCGTTCGGGCCGTAAAGGCGGATGTAGGGCGCGTAAGAAGCCGATCTGGACACCTTGCCGCAGCGCAAAATGATCTGGTCGCCGGTGTTGGTGTTGGCGTTGAATGCCCGCGGGTCTTCGTCGCCAAGCTCGGTTTGAGTTCGCAACCGCAGGTGCAACGCTTAATCCCTTTTGCTTTCCCAGCGCCGCCACCTAGGGCTTACTCCGCGCGGTGAAGTATGACGTGATCATCATCGGTGGCGGGGCGGCGGGCTTGATGTGTGCCATTCGGGCCGGTCAGCGCGGTCGCCGCGTGCTAGTGGTGGAACATGCCGAGCGGCTGGGAAAAAAGATTCTCATCTCGGGTGGCGGGCGCTGCAATTTCACCAATACGGGCGTGACGGCGGCGAATTATGTCACGAGCGGTAGTCCACATTTCTGCAAGTCCGCGCTCGCGCGTTACACGCCGGCTGACTTTATTGCCTTGGTCGAACGACACGGCATCCGCTATCACGAAAAGAAACTCGGCCAGCTGTTTTGCGATACGAGCTCGCGCGAAATTGTGGAAATGCTCGAAGCCGAGGCTGCGGCGGCGGCGGTAGAGATTCGGTTGAACTGCCGAGTTGTCGAGGTGCGCAAGCCATTGAACTTTGAGGTCGTCACAAGTCTTGGTGAGTTTACGTGTGACTCATTGGTGATCGCCACCGGCGGGCTATCGTTTCCGAAGCTCGGGGCTAGCGGATTTGGCTATCAGCTTGCAGAGAGGTTCGCGTTGAAGATTGTCGCGCCGCATCCAGGTTTGGTGCCCATCACGTTTGGGCCGGAAGATCAGGTGACCTTCTCGCCGTTGAGTGGATTATCACTCGACGTAACCGCCGGCGTTTGCGGCGCACGTTTCCGCGAGAACATACTGATCACCCATCGCGGTTTGAGCGGTCCGGCGGTGTTACAGGTCTCCAGTTATGCGCCGGACGGTGTGCCGATGGTCTTTGATTTATTTCCTGACAGCTCGGCGTACGAGTTTCTGTCGGCTCAGCAACGCGAGAAGAAGGAGCTCAAGACGATTCTTGGTCAGCGGTTGCCATCGCGCTTCGTCGAAGCGTGGTGTGCGCGCTTTGCACCATCGCGTCCGATGAATCGTTTTACCCCGCGAGAGCTCGAATCCATCGCCGCGCAACTTCATCATTGGGAGATCCGCCCCGCCGGCACCGAAGGCTATGCGAAGGCCGAAGTCACTCTGGGCGGGGTTGACACCAGTGAGCTGTCCTCCAAAACGATGGAGGCGCGGCAAGTTCCCGGGCTCTATTTCATTGGCGAAGTGGTGGATGTCACTGGTTGGCTCGGCGGCTATAATTTCCAATGGGCTTGGGCGAGTGGTCACGCGGCGGGACAGGCCGTATGAAACCCGAGCATGCGCCTTTCGATCTCCGCTTGACACTTACGTCGAGCCGCAACCAGTGTTAGCCGGCACTTTTGAATAAGGTAACGTTCACTGATCCTTTGCATGAAATTGAAATTCTATGGCACCCGCGGCTCGACTCCGGTGTGCGACGCGGGTTTTCAGCAGTTCGGCGGCAACACGACGTGCTTTCAAATTACTTTTACTGACATCAACCAGATCGCAATTGTCGATGCCGGAACGGGCATTCGAAATTTGGGACGGGACCTGCAAGTGATCGGTCACAAACAGGAGCAAATCACGCTCGCGTTCACTCATTTTCATTGGGATCACATTCAGGGATTTCCATTTTTCGCGCCGGCCTATGACCCGCAGCAGAAAATCACGTTGCTGACCGTTGGGGAGGATCAGACGGTGGGAAACCTGAGGGAGATCTTCGAAACTCAATTGCAGTCGGTTTACTTTCCAGTGCAGTTGAGCCACATGGGCGCCGAATTCCGGTTTGTCCAGGTTCAGAAAGCCACTGAGCATTTTCGCAGCATCAACGAAGTGGAGACCATCGTGACGGCCCAGAAACTGAGCCATCCAGGCGGTTGCTACGGACTTCGCATCGAGCGAAACGGTAAAGTGCTCGTCATCTGCAGCGATGTTGAGCATGGAGACCAGATCGATCCGCTGGTGGTCAAGCTGGCGCAAGGCGCTGACCTCTTGGTGCACGATGCGCAATACACTTCCGATGAACTCGCTCGCCAACGCGGCTGGGGGCACAGCAGTTTTGATCAGGCGATGCAGGTCGCGGAAATGGCCGGAGTCAAGCAATTGGCGATGACTCATCATGACCCGAACCACGATGACGAGTTTTTGCTGCGCATGGAAAAATTGTGTCAGGAACGATTCAAGAATTCTGTTGTCGCCCGCGAAGGCTCGGAGTTGGAGCTGTAGCTGGCGAGACAATTGAGGTGGGCTTCGGGCAATCAACTTGCGCCGCCAATTGTTCAATGGTTCGTCGGTGGCCGTCGGTCGCGGGACACACGCGACAGCATCTTAGTCGGCGCATTCTCGCGTGATGCCCGCGTTTTCTGCACAATCGTTACGCCGTGACCTTCGATCGTGAACAACTTAAATCCGCGCTGACGTTGCTCGCGGCCGACGGCGTCTTTGTCGGGACATCGTCTTGGAAATATCCCGGCTGGCTCGATTCCCTCTACGATCGCGCCCGTTACGTCTGGCGCGGGCGCTTCTCCGAAAGCCGCTTCGAGCGTCTGTGCCTCGCCGAATATGCGGAGGTGTTTAAGACCGTCTGCGTCGATGCCGCGTATTACAAGTTCCCAGACGCGCGCACGATCGAAGGCTTGGTTGGGCAAGTGCCGAAGGATTTTCGTTTTGGCTTCAAGGTCACCGACGAAATCACGCTCCGACGTTTTCCCAATCTGCCGCGCTTCGGCCGCCGCGCCGGCTCGGTGAATCCGCACTTTCTCGACGCGGAATTGTTTGCTCGCGCTTTCCTGAGTCCGCTGGAACCGGTGCGCGACAACGTCGGGGTGATCATTTTCGAGTTCGCCCGCTTCGGCGGCGAAGATTTTACGCGCGGTCGCGAGTTTGTTGCGGCGTTGGAACAATTCCTCGGCGCGTTGCCGCGAGGCTGGCCTTATGGAATTGAAATTCGTAATCGCAATTTTCTTCAGCCCGAATACTTCCAGACACTGAGCCGCCACGGCGTCGCGCACATCTACAACAGCTGGGCGGACATGCCTTCGGTGGGCGAGCAGATGATCCTGGCCGAAAGCCGGACCAGTCCGGAACTTTGCGGCGCGCGGTTCCTGCTGAAGCCCGGAAGGAAATACGAAGAAGCCGTGAAGTTGTTCAGCCCATATCAGGCGGTGAAGGAACCCAATCTCGACGCCCGGGCCGCCGCAGCGAAGTTGATTGAGGAACGACGCAAGACCGGCTCCGGAAAAATCTTCATCTACGTTAACAACCGGCTCGAAGGCAACGCGCTCGAAACCATCTGCGCCGTGTTGGCGAAGATCCTCCCTGAGGTCTCGGCCAAGTTGTGACGGGATGGCTTTGCGCCGCGCAGAAATCGCAGATAGTCTGTGGTCGTGCAGGTCTCCGAAAATATCCAGTGCCCGTTCTGCGGTCAGAGTTTCGAGTTGATTATCGACACGAGCATCGAGTCACAACGATTCACCACAGACTGCG
Organism: Limisphaerales bacterium; assembly: GCA_044224905.1. Classification (GTDB taxonomy): domain Bacteria; phylum Verrucomicrobiota; class Verrucomicrobiia; order Limisphaerales; family JBGAJN01; genus JBGAJN01. The sequence goes on along the minus strand of JBGAJN010000003.1, from coordinate 1,035,525 downwards.
AAGTTTGCTGCCGGCCGTTCGAGGTGTTTGCCGAATGTGAACCGGGAGAAATCCTGAGTCTCGACGTTGCGGGAGGTTGAGCTGTGGAGAGACTTTCGATGCGCAGAAATTATTTTCCCCGTTTTCTTTTGTGCATTCTGCGCGCCTTTGTGGCTAACTCTCCGCCTGATTATGACACCAAATAATGTCCTCTGGGTTTACATCGTGTTGCTGCTCGCGGGCGGATTGATGGGCTTCTTGAAAGCCGGCAGCAAGGCGTCGCTGATCGCATCGTCCGCGTTTGCGCTGCCGCTCATTCTTTGCGCGACCGGCGTGTTGAATGTTCAGTATCTCGCCGACATCATTTTAGGCGTGCTGCTCGTTTACTTCGGCATGAAGTTCGCCAAGGGGAAAAAGTTCATGCCCGGTGGAATGATGGCCGCACTCAGCGCGATCGCCCTTGTGCTCCGCTTGGTGGTGTTGAAGTAACTTTTCCGTCCTCTCGCCGTGGCTGAACGTTCGCTGCCCATTTGGGAAATCCATGCCGACATCCTGCGTCAATTGACGTTTGGCAACCGCCTCGTGCTGGTCGCGCCAACCGGTTCGGGCAAGACGACGCAGGTGCCGCAGATGCTGCTCGAAGCGGGCCTCGCGGGTGACAAAAAGATCGTTGTCCTGCAACCGCGCCGCGTGGCTGCTCGAACCGTCGCCGCACGCGTGGCGTGGGAGCGTGGCGGGAAACTCGGCGGCGAAGTTGGCTACCAAATCCGCTTCGATGATCAAACCGGATTGGGCACGCGCATCTGTTTCGTGACCGAGGGAATTTTGCTCCGTTGGTTGCAGGATGATCGCACCTTGCCCGACGTGGGCATCGTGGTGTTCGACGAATTTCACGAACGCAATCTGCTCAGCGACGTGTCGCTTGCCTTGGTGAAGCAGATTCAGCAGACCTTGCGCCCCGATTTGAAGATGGTCGTGATGTCCGCGACGCTCGATGCGGAACCGGTTGCTGATTATCTCAGTGGAGCGCAAGCGCCCCGAGGTCCAGCGAAACCGAGGGCCGTCGAAGCGGTCGAGGAGGCGCTCGGATTGAAGGAAACTTCCGCGAACTCGCCCGTCGTCAGTGCGTCGCCGGCGCGTTGTCCGATTCTCGTTTCCGAAGGACAGAGCTATCCGGTTGATGTTCGCTATCTTTCGCACCACGACGAGCGACCGCTCACTGAGCAAGCCGCCGATGCCGTGGAAGCCGTCGTGAATTCCGGCGAACCCGGCGACGTTCTGGTATTCATGCCCGGCATGGGCGAGATCAACGGAACGATCAGTGCACTCCGCGCCGCGCGGATGAACGAACGGGTGGCGTTTGTTCCGTTGCACGGCGATTTGCAACCGGAGGAACAGGACCTCGCCTTCGCTCCGAACCCGCTGCGCAAGATCGTCGTTTCCACCAACGTTGCCGAAACGTCGGTGACGATCGACGGCATCCGGCACGTGGTCGATAGCGGCGTTGCTCGAGTGGCGCGTTTCGACGCGGAGCGCGGAATCGGAACCCTGATGATTGAGGAGATCAGTCGCGCCTCAGCGGATCAACGCAAGGGCAGGGCAGGGCGCACCGCGCCGGGAACATGTCATCGGCTTTGGACGGAGAGCGGTCATCTGAATCGCCCCGAACGCAACACGCCGGAAATCCAACGCAGCGATCTGGCGGAAGTCGTCCTGCTGTTGCATTCGCTGGGTATCAAGCGCGCGGCGAGCTTCGACTGGCTCGACAAGCCTGATCCGCAAGCCGTCGAGCGCGCGGAAAAGTTACTTCGCACGTTGGGTGCGCTGCGACCCGGCGCGGCGACTGACGGCGGCCCATCGGAAACGTCTGATCTCACGCCGATCGGTCGACAGATGCTTCGCTTGCCGATGCACCCGCGCTATTCCCGGATGCTTATCGAAGCTTCGCAGCGCGGTTGTGTTCCGGCGGCGGCATTGTGTGCGGCGCTGGTGAGTGGGCGCGATCTGCTTCAGCGCTTGCGCCGCGAGGATGCGCACATCGCCGAAGCGCGTGAATTGTTTGAAGCCAGCCAGGACTCCGACTTCTTCACGTTGATGCGCGCGTATCAATTCGCGAAGAACAACGGCTTCAACCTCGACCGCTGCCGTCGCTACGGCATTAACGCTCAGGTCGCGCGGCAGGTGCAGCAGACCTTCGAGCAACTTCTTCAGATCGTGCGCCAGCAGAAGTTGATCGCGCCGAGTCCCGAGGGGCAGGGCGATGACACCAGCGAGAAGGGGCTCGAGGTCGCGCTGGAACATTGCCTTATGGCCGGCTTCATCGATCAGCTGTGTATTCGTCGCGATACGGGTTCGCTCGACTGTGATTTGAGCGAGGGCCGCCAAGGCGCGTTGATGCGGGAGAGCGTGGTGCAGAACGCGCCGCTGTTCGTGGCCGCCACCATTCGCGAAGTGCCTGGACGCGGATCGGAAAACTTGACGTTGCTCGGCCTCGCCACTGCGGTGAAGCGCGAGTGGATCGAAGCGATGTTCCGCGACCAGTTGGAAACGCAGGTCGAGCATCTGTTTGATCGCACGCACAAGCGTGTCTCCGCCGTGAAACTCGTGCGCTTCAATGGCCTGGTCATTCACCACGCGCATCAGAAAGAAGTCGAGCCCGCGGCCTCCGGAGCGTGTCTCGCTGATGCGTCTCTCAATGGTTACTTCGAGCTCCCGTTGTTCAATCACGAGGTGAAACAATTCATCGCGCGCGTGAACCTAGTCTGCGCGGCGATGCCTGATTTGGAATACCGCCCGTTCGATGACGCGGCGATTAAAGAATGCCTCACGCGCGCCTTCGCTGGACTCACGCTCGTCAAAGAAGCGCAAGCCACGCATTTGAAAGACGCCTTCGCGAAGCATTTGGCGCCCGAACAAGTCGGCTGGCTGGATGAACTCGCGCCGCTCACGATTCTTTGGCACGACGGGCGGAAGCTGAAACTCACTTACTCGGAAGAAACCGACCCGATCAAGGGCGAGGCTGAATCACCCGAGGTGCAGGTGAAGCTTCACGAGTGCTTTCAAATTCCCCATCACCCATTGGTGTGCGAGGGAACTGTGCCGGTGCGATTGTGGCTCTGTTCCCCCGATGGAAAGCGTGTCGATTCGACCTGCGACTGGCCGATCTTCAAACAGATCACCTATCCCAAACTCAAGCCGACCTTGCAGAAGAAATTCCCCGGCTTCACGTGGCTTTGAGGGATTGAAGTGTTGGGGTGGGCAGATGATCGGCGTTTCTCAGTTTCGTCACGTCTACGAAACCGAGCGCGGCGAAGAAGATCACGCGGGCGGTCAACCAATCACGCTTTCACAACCACGGCATTGTGTTTCTTCAAATACTTTTCCAGATCCGATTTCGATTGGAGGGAAGTGTGACTGGTTCGTTTGGCGTCGCCGCGAAAATGACGGAAGTGGACGAGCAACTTGCCCACCAAGGTGATCTCGACGCGTGATTGCTCCATTTTCCAAAGTTGACCAGGTTGAAGGGGTGTCATTTGAGTAGTGTGGCAGTGCGTTTTGCCGGTGGTTTCTAGTATGGGACAGTGTTTTGCGGTTGTGAAATTTGAGTGGCAGCGGGCGTAGTTTGTCTGAAGTTTTTCAAACGCTGGAGTGCGGGGCTGGCTCCGCGAGGGACCGATGGTTCGAGTCGCTCGAGGATTCCTCCGAGCCGACGTGCAACGGAGCAATCCCCGCCGCCGCGTTCGCCTCGGACTGCGGGGTGAGTGTATTGAATGGAGGGGTGGATGAGATTTGGTTCCGGCGCTTAAGCTTCTGAAGGCCTTTGCGACATCCCCAAAATACAACAAACGATGCGGTCAGACAGATTGCGATCATGCTCGTGCCAGTGGCGCATACGAATACGGGAATAGAACATGATCGCCTATGGGGTAATACCCTAATGTCGCGTCGACAAGGCCGCGGAGGACGCCTCTACGACAGATTCATTTGGGAAGCGCTGCTGCAATTGGCACCAGAAATAAATCTGCGTGCGCTATTGCATTGCGGGGCGAAGGGACCGTAACTGCGGTTCAACACTAACCAGGAGATCATATGGCCAAAGGAAATCGAAGTCAGAAAAAGGAAATCAAGAAGCGAAAGAAGGAGAAGCCCAAAGCGGCGCCCGCAACGTCGCGGCGCGGTGCGTAATTTTAGCGTTTCGCCGGCCGCGGTGAAAACAATACTGCGCCAGGCCGTTGAGGCTGGCGCAGTTACTGATAGTTATCGCCGCTCTTACTTTTCGGGTATAGGGCGCGTTGGGTTTGCCTCGCGGGGATCCCGTCTCATGGAGACCTGGGATTCTTCGCGTGTAGATGGTCGCCCAACTTCGGGTAGATGAGCTAAACTTCGAAATCAACGACGGCGACCTTGTCGATGAGCGGCAAGGCAGCGGCCTTGAACTTTTCGTGTTCGGCGTGCGGAAGATAAGCGTCGCGCGCGGCGGCGTCGGTGAAAGTCATGACGAACGCGTGCGAGTAGCCGTCGGTCAGCCCTTCGGGACTGTTGTTGGGGCCGGCGACGTAGTCTTCAATTCCGGAGATGGTTTCAGAGAGTTCGAGAAGTTGGTTGAAGACTTCGTCGATCTGTTCGGAGGTGGTGCCTTCTTTGAATTTCAGGAAGGCGATGTGTTTGACTTTGGGCATATCAGTTTGCTTTGCGTCCGCGATTCATTCAACGGCGCGAACGCCACCAAACTTGAGCGGTCAGGTGTGGTTTTAGAAATTATTTTGCAGCGAGCGCAGCTTGGATGGCCGCGATTACTTCGGGAGAATCGGGGGTGGTCTTTGGTTCAAACCGCTTGAGAATCTTTCCGTCGCGGCCAACCAGGAACTTCCCGAAATTCCATTTGATGTCCCCCGGGAACGGGGAGCCTTCGCCGGCCAACGCTTTGTAGAGCGGATGGCGACCAGGGCCGTTGACTTCCAATTTATCGAACAGCGGAAAGGTCACGTTGTATTTGTCGGTGCAGAATTTCACGATTTCAGCGTTGCTGCCGGGTTCCTGGCCTTTGAACTGGTTGCAAGGGAACCCGAGCACCACCAAACCTTTGTCCTTGTACTTTTCGTAGGTGGCTTCAAGTCCCTTGTATTGGGGAGTGAGGCCGCACTTCGACGCGACATTCACCACGAGCATGACTTTGCCCTGATAAGCCTTGAGCGACGTGCCCTTGCCATCAATGTCCTTCAGCGGGATATCGTAAATCGAGGCCGCTACGGCGCCGAACGAGATGCCGATGGCCAACAGAAAAGCTAAGACGGTTTTCATGTGCGGATTATGCCGAGCGCCGAAGGGAAGTCAAACGCGGCGTATCTTTGTTCAATGTTGGATCATATCCAACAGATGCTGCGTGGCGACGCAATGTTTGAAGACCATCTGCAAATCGTCCTTTTGTCCTTCGTGCACCGAGTAATAGAGCGATTGCGTGGCATCGACAATGCCGACAACGGCTCCTTGTTCGTTGAAAACAGGTGCGCCGCTGGAGCCTCGAGCGAAGTCTGCCGTGATCGCCAGTTGAGTGATCGGTCGCTTGCGCTTGGTTTGAATAAACTGACGTGAAACCATTCCCTCAGTGAGCGTGTAAAAATGCCGGCTCGGATGGCTGATCACACGAACGGTCGTGCCTGCCGGCGCTTGTGTGGAAAGCGGGAGCGGTTTGAACCCGCGGCCGTCGAGTTGGAGGATCGCCAAATCGCTCGCCTCATCCGCGGCGAGAATCTCTTTCACCGCGTGAACCGTGCCGTCGTCCGTCATGGCAACGAGGGAAGCTTGTTCGCGATTTGTAACCACGTGATAGCAGGTAGCGGCGGCCCCGGTTTCTGTCAGGATAAATCCACTCGCGGGCTGCACATGCCAGTGGGGGCACTTGGTGCATTTGTAAACCCCGCCCAAGACAAGAACGCCGGATCGCGCTGAGGCGGCGAGCTCAACAGGTGACTGTGTGCGAGTCGGCAGCGTGGGAAGGTTGAGGCGGCAACGACTGCGATTGAGCTGCGAGATGAGGGTCTTCATCGGGGTCAGCTTGTTGTCGCGCGTGAGGTCGTCTGCGGCCTGCGTCAGCAATCCGATGATTCGCCGATCATCTACCGGAGAGGAATTCTCAGCATTGGCGCGCCAAGACTGGGAAAGCAACGCGATCAACGCGAGAGCGACGAGAATGGCTTTCATGTGAACAATACAATCGTACGTCGAAAAAGTTTCCCCGCAAGTCTTCGAACGACTGCCTGACCTCAGAACATCAAAATGCGGACGAGATTACTCTCTTCATCGGTCCACATGCGAATCTTGGGCGAGTAATTGTCCGGTTCGCTCGTGGCGTTCTTTACGGCCTTCGAGTCGAGGAACGATTGATCCCGGCTCAGCAACACCCAGTCAGAATTGTATGCGCCGGTTTCGCCGGCCTCAGTTTCGCGCTCTTCCGCATCGTTGTCCGCGATCACAGCCGCGCGGTAACCAAAGTGTTTGGCCAGCTCGAGCACGATGGGTTGCAGGTTCAGGTAACGATTCGAAATATGCACCGCGATCACGCCATCCTTCTTCAGGTGGCGTTGGTAAATCGCGAATGCCTCTTTGGTCAGTAGATGAACCGGGATGGCGTCGCTGCTGAATGCGTCGAGGGCGAGAATATCGAATTGCTGATCCGGCTCGCGCTCGAGCGAGAGCCGAGCATCACCGAGGATGACTTCGTTTGTCGCCCGGCAATCGGGCAAATACGAAAAGTGCTGGCGGGCAATGCGCGGCACTTCCGGATTGATTTCATAGATGCGCAGGTAGTCGTTCGTCCGTCCGTAAACGGCCAATGTGCCAGCGCCCAATCCCACCACGCCGATACGTCTAGCCGTCTTCGTGGCGTAATGTTTCATTGTCAATCCGATGCCGCTGGTGCCCGAGTAGTAGGTCGTGGGAAGGTATCGCTTGTCATCGGCAAGGTATTGAAAGCCGTGAGTTGTGCCGCCATGCATGAGCACAATTCGATCGCTGGTTTCGATGTTCTCGGAAGATTGGTAAACCTTCAGCACACCGTAAAAATTGCGGGTGACTTCGATGTTGTCGGACAGCAGATCGCGCCCTTCGGTGTAAAAGTGCCAGCTCATTCCACCGAACGCGGCCAGCAATAATCCCCAAGCCCAGCGCGGGCGTCCTCCACGGAACCAGCTGGCGCGGTCAACGAACAGCACAGCGAGCACTAGCGCTGCAACGAGGACGAAACTGATTTCGAGTTCGATGTAGTGGCGAAAAATTGCGGGCGCGACGACCGCGACGAAGATTCCGCCGAACGCGCCGCCGGCGGAGATCATCAGGTAAAAGCCGGTCAATCCGCGTGAGGTCGGGCGGAGGCGGTAAAGTTCGCCGTGACAAACGAGGCAGCTGACGAAAAGGGTGCTGAGATAAATGCCGACGTCGCGGAGGATCGAGTAGCCCGTCGCCCAGCGATGATCCCAGATGAGTGCACCAAAACAAATCGCCAGCAAAGGCAACCACACCGGGCGCCAATACCAGCGAGGACTGTCGAAACTGATGATGAACGTCAGCAGATAAAGACTTAGCGGGAGCACCCAGAGGAAAGGAATGACAGCGATGTCCTGGCAGATCTTATTCGTTACCGCGAGCAACAGCACGGACGCGCACGCCGGCAGCGCAAACCACAGCCAACGATGATTCGTCGGCGTCGGCGTATCGAGCGATGCAATGACTTCCGCTGCGGGCCCGGCATTTTCCTGAGTATCGCAACTCCAGACCTTCAGCGCACACCACGCGCAGCAAATCGCGAACACGCCAAGCCCGATCGACCACATCACAGCTTGCGCGTGACGCGAGAGATTGGTTTCGACGACCAGCGGATAACCGATTAACGCTAGCAGCGAGCCGACGTTCGACAACGCATACAGGCGATACGGCGACACGCCCGGCTTCACGCGACTGAACCACGCCTGCATCAGCGGTCCGGTGGCGGAGAGAATGAGATACGGCATGCCGAGGTTGACGAGCAGGAGCAACAGGATTCGCCACGTCGGATTGCTCCCGTCGTTCGGTTTCCACGATTCGCTCGGCGTAATTGGGAGCAACGTGAGAGCGACTCCCAATAGAATCAGATGGAGCAACGCCTGTTTGCGGGGCTTCAGCTTCGTGCTGATTAAATGTGCGTAGGCGTAGCCACCGAGCAAAAGCACCTGAAAGAAAAGCATGCACGTGGTCCACACCGCCGGGCTCCCGCCAAACCAAGGCAGAATGAACTTGGCGATCAGCGGTTGAACGAGGAACAAAAGAAACGCGCCGGTGAAAATAGAGAGCCCGAAAGCGATCATGAAATGCGGTGGGTGTGATTCACGGGAGTTGCAATAATGGGCCGGACGCTAGCGTGCGGGATTGCCCATTGGCAAGGCAGAAGCCGATTGCGCTGGGTTTACGCGAAGAGCTTTCGCGCTGCGGAAATGTCGTGGCCGATCTGTTCCTTCAACGCATCGACGGAAGAAAACTTTTTCTCCTCGCGCAGTTTGCCAACGAACGTGAGTTCAATCCACTGCCCGTAGAGGTTGCCGCTGAAGTCGAGGAGGTGCGCCTCGACTTGCAACGTCGGCTCCGGGCGCGCGAGTGTTGGGCGAAAACCAATGTTCAGAGCGCCGCAATGATTGCCGCTGGGCGTCTTCACTTGGACGGCGTAGACACCGGTCGGCGGCAACTCCAAGCCGGCGACGTCGAGGTTGGCGGTGGGGAAGCCGAGCTTGCGGCCCATGTGATCGCCGTGTTTTACCGTGCCGGTGAGCGAGTACGCGCGGCCCAGCATCTGACTGGCGATGTCGAGATTGCCTTTCCGGATCTGCTCGCGAATCCGTGTGCTGCTGACGACTTCGCCGTCGAGCGCAACCGACGCGTGCCCGTGAAGGATGAAATTCAATTCGCCGCTCAACGAGCGAAGTAACTCAACATTGCCGCTGCGACGATGGCCGAAGTGGAAATTGGTTCCGACGCACAGGCTCTGAATCTCGCCAAACCCGCGTACGAGTGAACGTGTGAAAGCTTCGCCGGTCTGTTTGCTGAACGCCTCATCGAAACGAATCAACCACGTGGCGTCCACGCCGAAGGCTTCGATCGTCTCCAGTTTTTTTCGCAGCGGATAAATTAATCGCGGCGCGCGATCCGGCGCGACGACCGAACTGGGATGGCAATCAAACGTGGTGACAACCGCAAGCGCATCGTGCTGGCGGGCGTCGTCGATCATCTGGCGGAGAATTTGTTGATGCCCCAGATGCACGCCGTCGAACACGCCGATGGCGACGCAAACTTTGCGTCCTTTCGTGGCCAGTTCGCCGGGTTGCGAGATGATCGTCATGGAGCAATGAACTTATCGGTGTCGCGTTTCAGGTTGGAAGCCTCCGACGTTGCGCGCAACCAGAAACCGTGACTCCGTAATCCCGGTTCAGTCTGCCGCCAGCTTCAAGAACGGAATGACGCGCTTGGCGAGTTCCGGGGCTGAAAGACCGACAATCGTATCGAGTGGCAACGCGTCGGCGATTTTGAAGCGACCGATTTCCAGACGACGCAACGTGGCGAGATGCGCGCCGCATCCGATTTTTTCGCCAACTTCGTGAGCGAGAGTGCGAACGTAGGTTCCCTTGGTGCACGCCACCTTGAAGCGCGCGATGGGCTCCTGATAGGCCGAGAAAACAAAGCTGTAGATGTGGATCAGCCGCGCCTTGCGCTCCACTTCCACGCCTTTGCGGGCCATTTTGTACAGGGGCACGCCGTCGATCTTGATCGCGGAATGCATTGGCGGCATCTGCATGATGTCGCCAACGAAGCTTCGGCCGATTTCGTTAAGCTGTTCGAGGGTCACCGGCGGAACGGGCAGCGAGCCGGTGAGTTCGCCGTCGGCGTCATAGCTGTCGGTGGTTTCGCCAAGCTTGATATCGCCTTCGTAAACTTTGTCCGCGCCCATCAGCTTTTCGGAAAGCTTCGTGCCACGGCCAAGCACAATGATCATCAGCCCCGTGGCGTTGGGATCAAGCGTGCCGCAGTGGCCGACTTTCTTGATGTGAAAGTAGCGGCGAATTTCATCAACGACATCGTGCGACGTCATGCCCGCAGGCTTGTCCACCAGCAGGCCGCCGTCGAAAGGGTCAAAAGTTTGCATGGCTTCAGAATTGGAACAGGAAAATTAAACCGGCTCGTTCGCGTGGTGGGCGAACTTTATTTCGCCGCGCGCAACGCTTTTTTAATCGCGGCGATGACCTGGCGTTGAACCGTCATCGGTTTGCCGGAAATGCGTGCGCCCGCTGCGGCATGATGGCCGCCGCCGCCGAATTGCTTCGCGATTTCGTTCACATCCACCTTGTCCGATTTAGAACGCAGACTGATGCGGGTCATCTCCGGTTCCATTTCTTCGAACAAAACGGCGACGACAACCGGTTCGATCGCGCGGATGTGATCGATGAGCCCTTCGCTGTCCGCAGTATCCGCTCCGGTGCGCGTGTAGTCGGCGCGCTTGAGCCAGAAGTAGGCGATGCGATCGTCGGCGGTGAGGCGGAACTTCGCGTAAAGGTGCTTGAGCAACTTCACGCGCGGCAACGGAAACGACTGATAAACTTCCTGGCAAATCTTTCCAAGGTCGGCGCCCTTCGTGATCAATTCCGCCGCGGCGTGCAGCGTGCCGGGCCGCGTCGTCGCATACTGGAACGAGCCGGTGTCGGTCGAGATTGCGGTGAAGAGGTTGTTCGCCATCACCGGCGAAATAGACCAACGGGCTTCCTTGATCAGGCGGAAGATTAATTCACCGGTCGAGGCTTCGCGTGGAGAAATCCAGTTCACGTCCGCATAACGCGTGTTGCTCGCATGATGGTCGATGTTGATGAACATTGTTCGCTGCGCGATGCAGTCGGCGACCTTGCCCAGACGTTCAAAGCTGGCGCAATCCGTGGCGATCACGCAGTCGAACTTCATTCCACGGCGCGGCGTTTGAAAAATTCCATCAGGATCAAGGAAGGCGAGCTTCGCGGGCGCGGTGTCTTCGTTCCAACAAACCACATCCTTGCCGAGGGCGCGCAGAGCGAGCGTGAGTGCAACTTGTGATCCGATGCAGTCGCCATCAGGGCGAACGTGACCCACGACGCAGAAGGTTTTGGAATCGGTGATCGCGGTGAGGATGCGGTCGATGATCTGCGGGCGGGACTTCATTCTTTGGGCTTCGGGGAGTGCTGCTCGATTTCCTCGATGATTTCCAAAACGCGGTTGCCGCGTTCGATGGAATCATCCACGAGAAAACGGAGGCGCGGGGTGTATTTCAAAACCACTTCGTGACCGACGAGCGTCTGCAGACGCTTGGTCTCTCTCTGCAAAATCTCAATCCCACGTTTCTTCTGCGCGGCGTTGCCAACGATGCCAATGAAGACCGTCGCCGACTGCAAATCGGCGGAAACGCCGACGTCGTTCACGCTGATGAGTCCCGCCTCGTCGATGGAGATTTCGCGGCGCAACACTTCGCCGATGGCGCGTTTCAACAACTCGCGCACCCGTTGTAAACGAAGCGATTGCATGGCGTGAAGCGGGAACGATTACAGTGACCGGCGGCGGCTATAACTTCGCCGCCACCTTTTCCACACTGTAACACTCAATGGTATCGCCGACTTGGAAATCGTTGAAACCTTCGACGCGGATACCGCACTCGAGGCCGGAGCGGACTTCGTTCACCTCGTCCTGGAAGCGGCGCAGAGTCTGCAGCACGCCTTCGTAAATCAGGCCTTTGCGGCGCATGATGCGAACCTTTCCGCGAACGATGCGGCCGCTGTTGACGATACAACCGGCAACGTTGCCGCCCTTGGACAACGTGAAGATCTGGCGAACATCCGCAGAACCGGTGACGACTTCTTTGACGATCGGGTCGAGCAAGCCCGCCATGGCTTCCTTCACCTGATCGATGAGTTCGTAAATGATCGCGTAGAGCTTGATCTGAACGCCCTCACGCTTCGCGGTGTCCGACACGCCGTTGTCGATGCGTGTGTGGAAACCAAGGATGATCGCCTTGGACGCGGTGCACAGCAGCACGTCGGATTCGGTGATCGTACCGACGGCGCTGTGAATGATTTCGAGCGAAACTTTCGACGCTTCGATCTTTTTGAGCGCTTCGACGATGGCTTCGACAGAGCCTTGCGTGTCGGCTTTGACGACGATCTTGAGAACTTTCGCCGATTCCTGATCGAGCGTGTGGAAAAGATTTTCGAGCGTGACGGCGGGACGTTTTTCTTTTTCGGCTGCGACTCGGGCCGCTTGAATCCGGGTCTCGGTAATCTCGCGCGCCGCCTTTTCGTTTTCGACGACGGCGAATTCCAAGCCGGCGTCGGGCACGCCATTCAGTCCGAGAACTTTTACCGCCACGGACGGTTCGGCCTGCTGCAGACGTTTGCCTTCCTCGTTGATCAACGCGCGAACTTTGCCGTAGTGCTCACCGCAAACAACGACGTTGCCGACCTTGAGCGTGCCTTTGCGAACGAGCACGGTGGCTGTCGGGCCGCCCGGTTGGAGGCCGGACTCAATCACGTTGCCCTTGGCGGGCCGGTTCGGATTCGCCTTCAACTCCATGACTTCAGCCTGGAGCACGATCATTTCGAGGAGCTTGTCGACGCCGGCCTTGGTCAATGCCGAGCAATCAACGAAGATGGTGTTGCCGCCCCATTCTTCACTGACGAGACCTTTTTCCTGCAGCTGCGTGCGGACCTTGAGCGGGTTCGCGTTGGGATGGTCGCTCTTGTTGACGGCGACAATAATGGGAACCTTGGCCGCTTGCGCGTGGCTCAACGCTTCGAGCGTTTGCGGCATGACACCGTCATTGGCGGCGACGACGAGAATGACAATATCCGTCACCGTCGCACCACGGGCGCGCATCGCGCTGAACGCGGCGTGGCCAGGAGTGTCGAGGAAAGTGATCTGTTGCAGATCTTTCTTCCGTTCGGGATGCGGAATGGAAATCGTGTAGGCGCCGATGTGCTGCGTGATGCCGCCCGCTTCGCCGGCAGCAACGTTCGCCTTGCGGATGACGTCGAGCAAGGAGGTCTTGCCGTGGTCAACGTGACCCATGATCGTAACAACGGGTGCGCGAGGCTTGAGGTCCTCCGGCTTGTCTTCAATGTCGACTTCGACAACTTTCTTGACCGGCGCGTGAACCTGACCGCCGCCCTTTTCGCGCTTCTCAACTTCAAAGCGGAAATTGTATTTCGCTGCGATCCGTTGCGCGATTGGTTCGTCGAGCGATTGATTGACGTTGGCGAATACGCCCAGCTCCATCAGATCGGCGATGAGTTTGAAGGGTTTTACCTTCAACGCTTCTGCGAGGTCGCGAACGATGATCGGCGGCTTGAGCGAAATAACCTCACCGGTCGTCGGCGCGACAAACTTCGGCAAGGCTGGGGTCGAAGATTTCGGCGGTTCCGGACGAGCGGGAGCCGGCGCCATCTGGCGTCCAGCGGGACCACCGCGTTGGTCGCGTCCGCGAAATTGAGTGTCTCCGCGTCCTTGCTGCTGCGGAGCAGATCCGGGACGTTCGCCGCCGCGATTTCCGGGGCGTGGTGCAAGTTGAATGAAACCGATCTTATCGCCGAGACGCGGGCCGGGCGGCGGCGGCGGCGGAGCCGGAGGTGCCACGGGCGCAGGGGGCGTCGGTGGAGCAACGGGAGCAACGGGAGTTGGTGCAACCGGCTTCGCTTCGGCGACGGGCGCTGGGACAACTGGCGCGACCGGAGTCGGCGGTTTGACTTCAGGGACGACGATGGGCGCAACCGGTTCCGGTGCTTTGACCTCAACGACGGGCGCGGGCGGCGGTGGCGGCGGTTCGGAAACGATGACGATCGGCTTTTCCGGTTCGGGCGCGGGAGGTGGGGCAACGGGTACCCCACCCATCTGCTCCTCGAGGTATTCGGCGGTGATTTTATCGAGCGAGCTCGACGGGACTTTGGCGGCGGTAATGCCCAGTTCCTTGGCCTTGGCAAGGACTTCCTTGCTTTCTTTGCCAAGTTTCTTCGCGATTTCGTAAATACGAACGGGCATAATTGTTCTCTACTGGGACCGTGAACGCCAAGGTCTTCATGTTCACCACATGTTGAACGTTGCGTTCATTCCATCTTTCGTCTCACCAACGTTTCACTGATTCCGTCGCGCCACTTCAGCCTTAATGGCCGTAATGATGGCGCCGGCACTCTCGCCGATCTCCGGAATGGAGTCCAAGTCGGAAATTTCCGCTTGCGACAAACTTTCCAAATTCAAAAAGCCGGCATGCACCAGCACATTGGCCTGCTCTGGAGTAATTCCAGGAATCGCCGCCACGTCTTTTACGGCGAGCGCGACCTTGTCCTCGAATCCCATCGTGACCACGTGCTCAGGCACAATATCTACATGCCAGCCGGTGAGCTTCGAGGTCAACCGGGCATTCTGGCCGCGTTTACCAATCGCCAGCGAGAGCTGATCTTCACTCACGGTGATGGTAACGCGACGATTCTTCTCGTCCACTTCAAACGCTTTGAGTTTCGCCGGAGCGAGTGCGTTCGTCATGTAGACTTTGATGTTCGCGTCCCACTTGATGATATCAACCTTCTCGTTGTTCAACTCGCGGACAATATTCTTTACGCGCTGGCCGCGGAGACCGACGCATGCGCCAACGGGATCCACTTTTTCGTCGCGCGAATAGACGGCGAGCTTTGTGCGGAAGCCGGGTTCACGCGCCACGCTCTTGATCTCAATCGTGCCATCGTTGATTTCGGAAACTTCCAGACGGAACAGTTTAACCACGAACTGCGCATCGGCGCGCGAAAGAATGATCTCCGGACCGTGCGGTCCTTGTTCGACTGCTTTGACGAAGCAACGGATGCGTTCGCCGATTTGATACTCTTCAGTCGGAACGCGCTCGCGGTTCGGGAGAATGGCTTCGAATTTTCCGAGATCCATGATCACGTCGGACCGTTCGAAGCGGCGTACCGTGCCGCTGACAATTTCGCCGGCGCGGTCTTTGAATTCCGCGTAGATCAAATCCTTCTCCGCCCGGCGGATGTGTTGCATCAGAGCCTGCTTGGCATTCTGAGACGCGATACGTCCGAAGCCCTGCGGAGTGACTTCCACTTCCAGTTCCTCGCCAAGAACGGCATCGGGTTTCACCCGCCGCGCATCGAATTGGGAGATTTGGTCGTGCTTGGAAATTACCTTCTCGGATACGACGAGCTTTGCGAACGCGCGGATGTCGCCGGTTTTGGGATCGATGGCGCAACGCAATTCCCGCGCCGGTCCGACCGCCTTTTTGGCGGCGGAAAGCATGGCATCGTTGACCGCGTTGATTAGGACATCACGGCTGATGCCCTTTTCGCGTTCCCAATACTCTAAGATGGCTAAGAATTCGGCGTTCATAACTGTCTCCCGAATTTCCCGTCCGGTTCGGACACCAGCGTCCGACCCATCAGGGGAACAAAAAAGTCGGCAGAAATAATCTCCGACTTCATCGCGCTGGTTACCCAGCAAAATCTCGTTACCTCGGGTAAAGTATGTATGGCCTCATTTACCGTCAAGCCTCAAATCTGAGAAGGGGGTAGGGATGCTCAACGTTTGTCCCAAAACGCTGGCGAAACCTCCGCGGCCAACTTGATTCCCGCTCACCTCGGCGCTTTTAACCGCCGTCGCGCTTCCCGGGCCAACGCCTCCAATCGCTTGGGTAGCCGATCCGTGAGCGAGGAGAACGACGGCATCGCCTTGGCAGCCGCCGTCAACAGCTTCACCATCCCCACCGCGTCGTTCAAACTCACGTATTCGGCGGCGATCCGATTCGCCGGCGCGCAATTGTGATAGTGACCCAGCGCCACGCAGACCGCGCACGTCCGAAAGCCGTACTCCTGATATGCCGTTGCCTCGCAGGTGCCCCCGCTCATCAGTGCCCGCTGGAATCGGAACGGGCTCTTTTTACTGTGCAACCCGTTCCCTACCTCCACGAGGAACCGCGTTGCGGCTGAGTCGAAGATCGAGGATCGATCGCCCACGCGGACGATCACACCTTCGCCCATTTTCACCGGCGCCAGTTCGCGACTGGTCTCCAGGGAAACGACCAGCGCGTTGCGGGGAATGCCTTTGGTGGCGGCAATCGCCAGTGCGCCGTGGAAACCGACTTCCTCAGCCCGGGAAATCACGCCCAGCACGTTCACTTTCGCCCGGCTCCGCTTCAGCTCGATCATCGTCGCGAGAATCGACGCCACACCGATCAAGTCGTCGCACGCGCGCGCCACGATGCGATCGCCCACGAGGGAAAAGTCCGGCAATTCCCACACGGCGAACCGCGGCTTCGCCGTGACGGGAACTCGCGCTTGGATCTGAAACACCTTCTCGCCCTTCAAGCGCCTGCCCAGCACCGCGGGAATCCCGCCCGGCATCAAGCGCAGCGGAATCCCTGCTTTGAAATAATCGTCACCCACGCCACCGTGGAATTGCGCCGTGAACTTTCCTCCCGCCTGACGCTTCACATGAAAGCCTGGATGATCCAGATGCGCCGCGAGTGCGAAGGGGCGCAGCTTCGGCGCCGTGCAGAGCTTCACCAGCAGATTGCCAAAGCCGTCGATCCGGTAGGCGAGCCCGTGCTCCTGGCAAATCTGCGTGGCCGCCTCCCGCACCGCGTCCTCGAAATACGGCACGGCCGGTTGTTCCAGCAATCGTTGGGCGATCTTGATGAATTCAGGCGGTTGCACTGGCGCATCCAACCTGTTTGGTTTCCCAAAGACAAGTCCGGGTAGCGCGCCGGGCGCGTGCGGATCACCGATGCGCGGCCGAGATAAACTCATTTAACTTGTCCACCACCTGCTGCACCTGCGCGGCAGTCGGCGGATCGTCCAGATTGATGTTCAACGTCGCAACGCCGTTCACATTGTTCGCCGTGCCGGCGATCGCATCGTTCAATTGCTGATTCGACACCTCGCCCGGATCACCCTTGTCGCCGTGATCCCCTTTATCGACCTTGTCACCGCCCGGCCCCTGATTCCCTTGCGGGCCTTCCCATCACTCCGGTTCGTTGATGAATGATGGTGGGGCGGCGTTGCTGCGCCGCCGTGATCTTGGGCCGCGCGGCAACGCGGCCCTACCGGGATTCCTGACGTTGCTGCGCCTCAAAGAGGCGCGCCCCGGAGCGCGGGTTTGCGACCCGCAGCCTTTGGTTGATGCGCCGAATAAGCGAGGACAGAGGCTCTCCTTCTCAATGCTGTTCGCTGCACGCACCGCGCTATGTTTCGCATGCGGTGGAGGCGTGATTGGTGGCGAGTTTGATCAGCTGACATTGCTTTCGGCGCGAGGTCATTGCCGCGAGATCGCAAAATCGAATTGAAAAACGGCGTCCATTGGCTAGGCTTCGTCCCAACAAAGACAACAGCCAAGTTGGAATGGAAGTGATATCTCTCAATCTCCGCCTTCGTGCGCTGAGGTTTTGCGCCACGATGTTATGGCTCTTTGCACAGCTGTTACCGCTTAAAGCGGAGGACGACACGTTGCTGGTGATCGATGGAGCCGGTTCCAACATTGTCGGTGCTTTGGCGATTGGTATCGCCGGAACAAACAACGGTCTTTTGGTCACCAACGGGGGCAGGCTCACTAACGGAGCCGTAGTGGTTGGTATGGGATCCAATGCAGCCGGCAATTTTGCAACGGTGGTCGGAAGCAATTCCACCTGGCGGATCAACGGCGGGCTTACGGTGGGGAGCAACGGTGCGTTCAACCGATTGACCATCTCCGATGGTGCGGGAGTGACCAACAGCCTCGGAGTGATTGGTTGGAGCGCGGGCGCCAACTCCAACACCGTCTCAGTGACCGGCGCGAATTCTCTTTGGAAAAACACCAGCAGCCTTGCCGTCGGTAGCAACGGCGCTTTCAATCAACTGCTCATCTCCAACGGTGGAACCGTGAGCGACAGCGCGGCACTGATTGGCGGCGGAGTAGGAGGCGATTGGAACTTCGTGTCGGTGATCGGAGCAAGCTCATTTTGGAGTAACACCGGCGGCCTCACCGTAGGAAGCAACGGTGCTTTCAACCGGTTGCTCATTTCCAATAGCGGTGCGGTCGTGGCTGGAAGTCTGATCATCGGTTCAACGAACGCCGGAAGTAATAATGTGGTGAACGTTGTCGGAGCGGGATCCTTGCTAAGCGTGGCCGGAACGATGACCGTGGGGCGCGCCACCACGTCCAATCAATTGACGATAGGTGATGGAGCGATCGTTCGCTCGGGAAGCAATGTCATCGGCCAAGGTACAAATTCGTGGCGCAACAGTGTGTTGATCATGGGGGGCGGCTCCGTTTTGAGCAACAGTGCTGGTCTGGCCGTTGGCTTGGATGGCGCGTTCAATCTGCTGACGATCTCCAATGGCGGCGTTGTTTACAGTCTGATCGGTACCGTCGGCGGCGGGACGACCCTCAGAGGGAGTAATAATGCTGCCACGATCACAGGTGCTGGCTCAAGTTGGTTGCTTAGCACGTCCATGGTGATCGGTGTAGGGGCGGCCAACAATCAGCTCACGATTTCTTCCGGCGGATTGGTGTCAGACTTCAACGGCATTATCGGAGCAAGTAACACGGCGACCTCGAACGCTGTCACCGTATCCGATGCCGGTACCCAATGGGAAAACTTTGGAGATTTGGTGGTGGGCAATGCCGGCAGCGGCAATCTCCTGACGATTGCCGCCGGCGCGTATGTTTCCAACGTGAACGGAACCATCGGTGCTACCAATTCCGGCGACACCAATACCGTTTTCGTCACCGATACCGACACGTTGTGGCTCAATTCCGGTGTAGTAACGGTTGGCGGTAGGGGATCTTTCAATCAGTTGGTGGTTTCCAATGGCGCGCAAGTGATGGGTGCCTCGATGATCATCGGTGGCACGACGAATTCCAACAATGTGGTTACCGTAACGGGCAGTGGTTCGGAGGTGAATCTGAATGGTTCGTTGTTGATCGGCAGCAGCGGCAGCAAAAATCAGCTTCGCATCATGGCGGGCGGGCGCGTCTCGGGTTCGTCTCTGATTCTTGGTAACAGTCCCGGAGCATTCAACAATCAAGCCTTGATTGATGGGACTAATTCTTCTCTCGAAATCACCGGCTTGTTAACCCTTGGAAATGGCGGGTTGGCAAACAAGCTGGTGATCACCAACTATGGGCGACTGACCAGCGCCGGCGCCATCATCGGCGGGGACTATTCGGATTTCCTGCATTCACCGCCGTTCTATTCTTATGGATTTGCAAACAGTGTGGTGGTCGGTGGTGGCGCGCGCTGGGACAGCGGCGATACCATTGTCGTCGGCAAAACGAATGCGCTTGGTCTGGCAGGTTATCCGGTTAGCAACGGCGGTCAGAACCAACTCATCATCGCTCCTGGCGGCACAGTTTCGATGCCGGGACTGGTTTTGGGTGGAATCGAAGGCACAGCATCATCGCAAACCGGAAGTAACAGCATTCAAGTCACAGGCGGACGATTGATTGTCACCAATGCTGCGGGGAATGGCACGTTATTGGTGAATTCAACTGGAGGCGGGAAATCGTTTGTCAGCGTGAGTGCCGGTAGCGTCGAGGTGGATCGCTTGGACACCCTGCAATTTGGCGCGGTGATCAAGATTGCAGACACATTATTTGTCGGTGGCACCAATGCGTTGGACAGCGGACAAATGCGCATCGGGCGCGAATTGGGCGAATGGACCAACCGCACCGATATGACCAACTCAAATCTAATAATCGGAAGCGACGAAAATACGACGGGCCGCGTGACCATTGCAATGGCTGCCACATGGGCAACCAATGCCGGGAACGGCAAGGTAATTGTCGGTGACCGGGGGGCCGGAGTATTGTTTCTCACAAATAACTTTCGCTCCAATGAATTCGTTTTTCCGGTAAGCAGTTTTGTGATTACTGACCAGATGCTGGTTGGCAACGGACCGACCGGGCAAGGAAGCGTTTCTCTCACCGGAACGAACGCCCAGATACGACTGAACTCCTTTCTTTCCATAGGAAGCAACGCCATGACTCAGGGACATGGCACCGTAAGCCTCGTCAACGGAGCCATCCTCGAAACCACGGCCATCTTCGGGCCGACGGATGCTACCGGTGGACTCACCAATTTCGGCAGTGTGTTACAATTCACAACCAATGCACCTCAAATCACTGGAACCAACCTCGTTTCCATCGACGGCATCATCAGTTTTCGCAGCATTACCAATGCGTTTGTGTCCTTGGCGGATGCCGGCGAGATAACCAACCTGCAACTCTTGGGGAACACCAAACTTCAGTTGAGTTCCGCCTCGACCGCCCCGGCCACCTTGCTCGAGCTGAAAGCCAACGTGCCGGGAAGTTATGCAGGATTGATTGGCACGGGCAGTTCCACCCTGAATGTCTCGAATCTGTCTGTTGCATCTGATGCCTATGTGGCCGTGACCAACGGGACGTTGGTTGTTACGGGCGGCTTAACCAATCAAGGCGAGATTTCCATTTCCAGCGGTACGTTGATGATGCAATCCCCCGTCATCTTCCAGGCGGGAACTACCCTGACCGGAAGAGGAGGAACCCAGCAGTTTCGCGCCGGTTTGCTGGTGCAATCAAATGATCTGATCGTCCCGTCGAATTTCACCTTCCAGGCGAATGCGTATTTGCTCGACCAAGGAACTATCACGAACTTTGGCGCCTTTGAGTTCACCAATTTGACACCATCCTTGCCCTTGATCGGGTTGACCCTCAATGGAGGGATCATTTCCTATCGCAGTCTCACCAATGCGCCCGTTAATCGGGATGGCGTGCTCACCAACATCAATTTCATCGGAGACACCACGCTACGGTTGAACAGCGCCACCAACGCATTCATCGATAATTACCTGTTTCAAAGCGCATCAAACGGGACCGGCTATGCGCAGTTACAGTTCAGTTCAAGTTCCTTGTGGCAAGGAGGAAGCTTGACGATTGGCACGGGAGGAATTTTGAGCAACGGAAGCGGTTCCATCATCAATCTTACCAATGGTTTGTTTGTCGTTACGAACGGCGGGAAGGCTTTCAACCCCCGTTTTCCGAGTGCGGTGTCCAACCATACTTGGATGGTTTCTGGTATTGGATCCGTTTGGAAAGAAAGTGGGAATTTGAAGGTAGGAGATACCGGGAGCGGCAATTCTTTGCTCGTGACGGGCGGCGGAACCTTGACATCCGGTGGCGGCTTTATTGGAAACAACAGTGATGGAAATCGAATGCTCATTGCCGGCTCGAACTCCAGTTGGCAGGCGGCCACCCTGTCCGGCGTTGAGATCGGCTATAACGGCAATTCCAATACCCTACAAATCATCGGTGGAGGTGCTCTGTATGCGAATTCATTTGATGTCGGTTACAACGGCAGTGGCAATTCCCTGGAAATCACCAACGGGGGGAACCTGTTCGGTTTGGCGGGGCTGTTGTCTACAATCGGTTTTTATTCATCGGCCTCGAACAATTGGATAGATGTAAGCGGTGTAGGTTCAACCATGATGTTGGGCGCTAATTTGCATGTCGGGCGTGATGGCAGCGGGAATCGATATTCGGTTTCCAATGGGGCGACAGTTCAAGCGAGCGGGACGATTTACATCGGTGCAAATTCAGTGAGTTCCAACAACCTGATGCTTTTGTCAGGAACCAATACCGCTATGAACGTGAATGAATTGCTGGTTGGCTATGCGGGTTCCGGTAATTCCGCCTTCGTACGCGATGCGGCAAATTTGGTCGTGACCAACCATTTGACGGTCACTTCTGGTTTTTCGGGCACCGGGAGAAATCAAATGGGAATCACCAGCGGTTCCAAAGTTAGCGTCGGCGGTCATTTGACCGTCGCCAACTATGATTCTGCAGGTTTTGGAAATTTGAACATCGATGGAGCGGGAACCGAAGT
Organism: Limisphaerales bacterium; assembly: GCA_044224905.1. Taxonomy (GTDB): domain Bacteria; phylum Verrucomicrobiota; class Verrucomicrobiia; order Limisphaerales; family JBGAJN01; genus JBGAJN01. The sequence continues at coordinate 1,013,627 of JBGAJN010000003.1, read as the reverse complement.
GCTAGTCGCGAGTAACTTGAATCTGCGGGGATACTATAGCGTTTTATCCATCACCGGCGGGGCGCGCTTGACCAATGATGCCACGATTATCGGAAGTCCGTTTGGTTATACCAATCTTTCAATTGTCGTGAGCGGGTATGGCACGGAGTGGCGAACTCGTTCCATTCTGTTTGATCTCGATGGCGGGCACGCGTTGCAAGTCCAGAAAGGAGCGCAGGTTTTCACTGGGCGAATCGAACCCAGCTCATCATTAAATGGTGGGAGTACGGTAACCATCAACGGAGGTGCATTGTATGTTACCAACGGCACGGCTTCGGGTTTGCTGAATTTGGGCACAAGCGGCGTCTATTCGAATATTCAATTGAATTTGTTGAAAGGCAGTTTGACTGTGGACAATCTCCAGCACGGTTTTGAAGGAGGCTCGGTGGTTCCTGGTCCCTTGTTCAATTTCACGGGCGGAAAGCTCAGTGTCCGGTCCTTTGCAAGCATTACTCCCACGTTGCAAATCGGTGCTGGGACTTGGGTGGCGCACATGAAGCTTCTCGGCGGCGTGGCCACCAACAATGGCAATTGGAATTTGGCGGCGCATTCTTGGCTAACCGGAACTGGCACGTTCAAAACGCCCTCCGTCTCCAGCTTCACGTCCTCGGGAGAAATCAACCCCGGAGATTCCTTCGGGACGCTGGTTTTCGGGGAGCGGCTGCAACTTTCTTCCCTGGCCCGCATGACCTTCGATATTGGCGGCACGCAAACCGACACGGAATACGACGCGGTTCAGGTTCAGGCGCTGGCTTCCCTATCCGGCTCATTGAACTTGAAGTTGGCCGCCGGCTATCTGCCCGCGAACACGGATGTTTTCAACCTGATGACTTTCACCTCTCGCTCTGGCAATTTCACCAATGCGCTCCCCGGGGCCCGCCTGAACACCGCGGATAATCTCGGCTCGTTTCTGGTCAGCTATTCCAGCACCAATCTGACCGTTTCCGGTTACCAAAGCACCGATCTTGATGGCGACCGCGTCGAAGATGCGTGGGCAATGAAGTATTTTGGCTTCTCCCCGTTGCTTAACGGCGCGGGGCCAACGGACAAATTCGGGGACTTTGATGGTGACGGCCAATCCAATTACGCGGAATTCGTTGCCGGGACGGACCCCACTGACTCGAAGGACTTCTTCGGAATTACTTCAATGAACTTGGATGCCAGCGGCAATACGGTCGTACAGTTCCGTTTTCTTCCTGGAAAAACGGCCCGCATCTTTTTCTCGGACGACATGGTCGCATGGACCGAAGTGGCGTCTCCCGATCTGCGATTTCCCTCCAATTCAGTTTGTGAGTGGGTGGATGATGGTGGCCAGACCGGATCGGCGGCGCTTGGTAACGTTGCCACGGTTCGGTTTTACCGCATCTCAATGGAATAGCGACGATATCGCCCGTTGTTTGCCAAAACTGTTTAGTTTTAATCGGTCCCGTTCATTGAGTGTTAGTTGGTAGGACTGCATTGCTGCGCCGCCGTGAACTTGGGCCGCGCCGCAACGCGGCCCTACCGGGAAGGAATCTCCATTCGGCAGGACTCACCATGCGTCCGGAGGCATTGAAAACCCACAAAGCATCCTCGAATGCCTTTCTCGAAGGATTGAAATCGTTCGCGGAAGAAAAAAGCATCGCTTTGGAAGGATGCCGAACGCTTTGGTAAGGATGCCGAACGCCTACTGCAGCATTGAGCACGCGTTCGGAAGGAAACGGATCCCGTGCGGAAGGATTACAAACGTCTTCGGAGGGAATCCGAACGCGTCCGCCAGGAAACCAAAGGCTTTCGGAGCCATTGAGAACCCGTGCTGCAACGGGCCGCCATCCCCGACTGGACGCTACGGTGCGGGTGGCTACAGTCCCGCTATGCGCGTGCTGAATTGTGCGTTGATCGGCGGGGTGATCGTGGGCGGGGTTGGCTTTGTGGGCGGGTTTTTCGGTCCGCTCATTTTCGCGCCCGAGGCGAATCAAGGTCCGCTGCTGGGAATCTTTATCACTGGCCCGCTGGGATTTGTCGTGGGCTTGCTGGGCGGAGCGATCGTCGGCTTTTGCAAGCCTCGCCAGCCACCCGTGATTCCGCGGGACAGCGGGGATCGGGCGGGCCTTCGGTAATTCCAGGGCAGGTGATTGCTTCCGGCGACGTTGAGCAGCAATCGCCTTTCATCGGCTAGGGAAGCGCGTCGCGTGAGGAGGATGAGACCGCGCGGGCAAGGATTACAGAATGGGAGGGTCGGATTCTTCGGCGGACGAAACATTCGAGCGAATGGCGCCGTTCAGCTTGCGGGAGCTCTCCGTAACTTTGTGGTCCAGGCCGTAATAGTCGTAGACCTGCTGTTCGATATCGGCATTGAGTTCGGAGCCGCAATCCAGACAGGGCGCTTGCTGCACGACTTTCCGGGTAAACGCGATCTTGAGATAGGATTGTCGTTCGTTGAGCCGCGTGCCCGCCGCGGGAATAACGTGGGTCCGCTTGGACGTATCATCGAGATCAACGCCGAGGAAAATGGGCGTGCCGTCGTCGTATTCCCAATGACAAGCGAAGCTGCCAATCGTCTTGCCATCGGAGTCCACCACTTCCTCACCGAGGAAGTCTTCGAGCGATTCAATGGTTAGCATAAAAATGAGGGGTTCATCGTTGTGGCGCGGTCTTCTTTCCGTGAAACGCCGCAGTCGTGGGCGGACTCCTTTCGCGGCGCCGTTCGGGCATCGAGATTCGCTTTGCCGCGAGCCGTCGTTGGGATTGGTTCAGGGAGGAGTTTCACCGTCCGGTGTCGCGTGAGCTGAGTTCGTGTATCCAAAAGTGTACCGTCCAAAGGGAGCGTTATGGTGTGGCCGGCGTGGCGGGCGGTGTAGCGCCGATCGGGGCCACCAGGGGCAGGCCGTTGGTTTCCGTGCGGCGGAAAAAGCCATTGGTGTTGGGCTTGTTGCGGCGTCGGGGCTCCCGGAAGAAACCATTCGTGCCGCCGATGCCATTGGTCTGTCCGCGCGGATTCAAATCGTCCGGCTTGGTGCCGGGTCCGGGCGCATTCGGGTCCACCGGCGGCAACGCACGGGCGGGCGAGGTGAGATTGGGATTGAAGGGCGGCGCCAGATTCGAATGGTTGGACGCATTCAGCGAGGGGGAGATCGGCGGCGGGAAAGCGTTATTCGTAGGGGGCAGGACCGTTGGGCCTTTTCGCGGCGAGGAATTGGACGGAATCGAATTGGTGTTGGTGGAAAGTGCGGAACCGGCCGGTGCCGCGGTTCCCGCGTCGGCGAAGGCAATTCGGCACGAGAGCAGAATGGCAGTGCCGAATACCGTCAGCAGTTTGATGTGGGTGGTTGAATTCGTGAGATGTTTTCGAGTCAACGAATGGTTTCTAAAGCGGTTCAAATCCGACGCCATGATTGTTTGCCATTGGCGAAAGAAAACGGAGCGACCGCTTGGTATCGGCGTGCGTTCTTGACTGGGACCCGCCGGACGCTCCGGATCACCGGGTACCGCGATGATTTTCTGAACAAATGGTGTTTCCGCGTGCATTGATTGAAACGTAATGGTGCGGTCGCGATTGCTCTATAGGGTGAAACCCGACTCTCAAGAAATTTGCCGAGGAGACGCTGCGTTGCCGCGCGGCCAGTGGGTGATGCCGGCGCAGGGATCGGTTCGGCGTGGTGTCAGGTGAAGGCCCTATAGGCGTGCGATCAACTTGAAGGTAGGGTCAATCCAGTGGTGATGTTCGCGGGGTCGCTTGCTCGGCCTACGTAGAAACGAAATGCCCGCCCGATGCCTGCGGACGATTGCGTTCAATTTCCGGCGCCTACAAACATCTTCCAAGCCGCCCGTCCTCCGGGCGCAGGAACATTGGCTGGTCTCGACATTCTAACAGGTTACGAGGCCAGCCAAACTCTCTTTGACTACCTGCGTTTCCAGCTCGCAAGTTTGGCCGTGCTCAATCGCGCTAGTTAACCATTTGGATCGAACGTGACGTCAACTCCGGCCTCCTCTTGGCAGGCTGCGTTCGCATGGACGTGGGTCACTTCCCTTTGCTCGTCGCGAGGAAGCCCGGTGCGGCTTTGAAGGTGGTGAGCAGTTTGCCGTCATTGCTTTGCCAAATGCGGATTTCGCCATCGTAACTGCCGGCGGCGATGGTATTGCCATGAACGGCGAAGGTGTATGCCCAGTCTTTTAAACCGGTGAAGGCGCGCAGTTCCTTGCGCTCGGGCAGTGAGTGGAGTCGGATGATCCGGTCGGAGCAACTGCTGAAGAGTTGGTTGCTGCTCGCGATCAGCTTGAAGATGTCGCCGTCGAAGCCGCCGAGTTCCGCGTTCTTTTTCTTCTCGGTGGATTTTCCATCTTTGGCGTTCCAAGTGTGAACCTTTTTGTCGCGGCCACCCGAGTAAATAATTTGATCGTCGGTGCTGAAGGCGACGGTGAACACGGGCGCTTCGTGGCCAAGATAACTCGCCTCCAATTCGCCGGTCTTTGAGTTGTAGATACGCGCGGAACGATCGCGGCTGGCGGAGGCGATGCGCGTGGCATCGTGACTAAACGCGACGGCCATGACCCAGTCGGCGTGTTGTTCGATGAGGAGTTCCTGCTTGGCGCTCGCAGGGTTGTAAATGCGAATGGAGTTGTCGGCGACACCGACAGCCAGGCGTTTTCCATCGGGGCTGAAATCCAGCGCGAGCGCGACATCGCGAAACTTACCCAAGGAGTGGCTGGTGATCTTGTTCCCGAGGTCGAAGAGTTTTACTTCGCCGGATTGTCCGGGCGAACCACCGGCGACGGCGAGCTGGGAACCATCCGGACTGTACGCCAGCGCTTGCACGCGCTCGGGGGCGGGCTTGAGGCGGCGCAGGAGCTTGCCCGTGGCGGGATCCCAGATGTTCACTTCGTAGTAACCCGTCGCGGCGAGTTCCTTACCGTCGGGCCGGAAGGCAAGCGCGGCGATCGGCACGGGCTGCGAATACTTGGTGGGTGCAGTCGCCTTCTCGGCCGCCGGCAGGAGGGTGGCGAGCGCGGCTTTTGGATCGGGACCGTCAAAGCGCGCGCCGGCGCGGATCCATTTTTCGATCAGGGCGATCTGCTTCGCTGGAAGCGGCTCGTCCTTTTGGGGCATGCGGTCGTCGGCGTTCTTGGTGGTGAGGAGGCGGAAGAGTTCACTTTGCTCCGGCTTGCCGGGCGTGATGGGCGCAAGGTCGCTGGAACCAGCCTTCAACAAGCGATCGAAAGTCGTGACTTGGTAGTGGCCCTTGTTTTTCTCGGCATCGTGGCAGACCTCGCACTTCTGCACGAGAATCGGCGCAATGTCGCGCGCGAAGCTCACGGCAGACTTGGGTTCCGCAGCGTTCGCGCGGGTAAACGTCATCGCGAGTATCAACGCGGACAATGCCACAGTGCGTGAAAACATCGTAAAAGCTGACTGCATGTTGGTGAAAAAATTCATCAGCACGGAGGACGATAAGCAATCCGCGGACGCGACTCACGGCGGAATGTTCGCGACGGCTCATTTAATCCTTGATCAACGGCCGTTGAAAAAGAGGATGGACGCATGAACTCATTCCATTTCGTTCGCAAGGCCGTTTGTATGCTGGGGTTGGCTGGCAGTTTGATCCTGTCGCGCGACGTGTGCGCGCAAGATATGCCGCTTTCGATGTTGTTGATCGATGGCGAAGATTGGCAACTCGTCGCCGACAACGTGCAGTTCTCCGATGGCGTCTGCACGGATGATAAAGGGAATTTCTACTTCACCGAAATGCGCAGCGAACCACCGGCGGTTTGGCGTGTCGCGGCGGACGGCAAGAAGACCAAGATCATTGAGGGCACTTCGTGCAGCGGACTGCGCTTCGGGCCCGACGGGCGCCTCTATGCGTGTGTGGGTAAGGAAAAGTCGCTCGTGGCTTTTGAATTGCCGAGCGGCAAGAAAACCGTCATCGCCACTAATCTTACACCCAACGATCTCGTCGTCTCCAGCAAGGGTTTCGTTTACATCACGGAGACTGGCAAGCATCAGGTCACGTCCGTCAACATCAAGACCGGCGAAGTGAAGGTGGCGGGCGAGGGGATCACCGCGCCCAACGGCATCACGATGTCGCCCGATCAAGGCACGCTGGCCGCCTCCGACGTGAAAGGGATGAACGTTTGGACGTTTCGTGTCGAAGCCGATGGCAGCTTGTCCGGTAAAGCGCCTTACATGACGATGCGCACGCCAGTCGATCCGGATGCGAAGAGTCCCGATGGCCGTTCACCCGTATACAAAACCATCTCTGGCGGCGACGGCATGAGCATGGACGAGCAGGGGCGTTACTACGTGACCACCCACCTCGGTCTGCAAGTGTTCGATCCTACCGGTCGCCTCTGCGGTGTGCTGCCGAATCCGGGCGTGAAGAACATGACTAGCGTCGGCTTTGGCGGCGCGAATCGTGATTACCTCGTGGTGGCGTGTGGCGAAAAGGTTTTCAAACGCAAAGTCCAAGCGAAGGGCGCCTTGCTCTATCTGCCGCCTACGAAGCCAGCGGCGGGGAAGAAGAAGTAAACGCCAGCGGACGCCGCTGTTAATCTCGTAAAACAAAATGGGCCGCGCGGAAGCGCGGCCCAAATTTTTCGAAGTTAGAATCCCGTTTAGAACTTCGGCAGGGAAATTCCCGCCATCGCCTTTTGAACCTGAGCCTTCAGGTCATCGACGATCTTCTGCTGTTCCGGCGTGAGCTTGAGGTCGCCGAGTTGCTTCAGCGCGGTCAACGCGTCGGTGTATTTCTTATCGGTCACGAGGGACTTCGCCTTTTCGATCAACGCTTGCGTCGACGCAGCCATGTCGCTCTTAACGGAGTCCGCTTTCGGGGTTACGTTAGCGACGGCTTGCTCGACTGACTTGGTGGCGTCAGCGGCGATCTTTTGCGCCTGATCCTTTGCGGCTTCCGCCTTTTTGGCGACTTCGGCGGCCACCTGTTCGGCTTTGGCCTTGGCTTCTTCGGCAGTTTTCTGCGCCTGTGAAGCCACGGACTCGGCAGCCTTGGTGAGCGCCTCGACGGGTTTGGCCGTGTCTTGCGAAGTTGGTTTGGCGGGTTCGGGTTTCTTGTCGCATCCGGCGGCGAGCACGAGGCCGGCGCACAGCGCGAGGCTCAGGGAGTAGGTTTTTGATTTCATCAGATATGTTCGTTGTGTGTTGATCAGCAAATGTGCCGACGGTTGCGCCGTAACCGGGTTGCGGGGACGTCGCCTGCCTGCGCACGCGAAACCATTACGAATTGTGGGGGCCTTCGTCAATGCGCGGATTCGTCGGGCTTAGGTTTTGACATGGTGATGGCGCTTGGGATGATGCAGCCATGATTCAATTTCCGTTTATCCGAGCCGGGCTGTCGCTTTTTGTGGCGACCGCGGTGAGTCTTTCCGCAGCGGAGAAAAAGGGCGCGCCGTCGCCGGACGATCAATACAAGAAGCTCACGCCGGATTCACTTCAACAGCCGGGTGTGCCGCACGGAACCGTAACGAAGTATTCGTGGAACAACAGCAAAGTGTTCCCCGGCACCGTCCGGGATTACTGGGTTTATGTGCCGAAGCAGTACAATCCCGCGAAGCCCGCGTGCGTGTTCGTCTGCCAGGATGGCACGCTCTACAACGCGACGAATGTTTTCGATAATCTGATCGCTCGAAAAGAAATGCCCGTGACGATCGGCATCTTCATCAAGCCAGGCGATTTCCCGCTTAAGCCCGGTGAAAAGCCGCGCAAGAAAGCCGACGGTCGCCCTGCGGGTGCTGCGAATCGCAGCAAGGAATACGACACCTTGAGCGATGACTACGCGCGTTTCCTGCTTGAAGAAATTCTCCCGGAGGTCGGCAAGAAATATAATCTGACGAAAGATCCCGAAGGCCGCTGCATTGCCGGCAGCAGCAGCGGCGGTATCTGCGCGTTCACGGTTTGCTGGGAGCGTCCGAACGAATTCCGCAAGTGTTTTACCACCGTGGGCAGCTTCACCAACATTCGCGGCGGCAACATGTATCCGGAACTCGTCCGCAGCTCGCCCAAGAAACCCATCCGCATGTTCCAACAAGACGGCGCAAATGACATCGTCAACCAATTCGGCTCGTGGCCCGAGGCGAACAAGGCGATGGCCGCCGCGCTCGACGAAAAGGGTTACGATCACAAGTTCGTCTTCGGGCAGGGCGTCCACAGCGGAAATCACGGCACGCAGATTTTTCCCGACGTGATGCGGTGGATGTGGCGCGATTATCCGAAGTGAGCGGACGGGACACAATTTAGAGTTCAGTTACAGATCACCTCTTACCAAAGAACCATTATGAACATTCGTTTCCCCGCGATTCTCGCCGCGTGCGCCGTCTGCGCCTTGGCTTCACCGAGCGCCGGACGCAGTCAGGGATTTTACTTCAACGCCAACGCGGGCGGAGCGCTGGCTGATCGCGTGGACTTGAACGGTTTCTTTGGGCCAACTCCCGGCGTGAAGCTCGAACTCCACCCCGGATTTCGCATCGGCGCGGCGGGCGGCTACAACTTCAATCAATACATCGGCGCGGAATTGGAAACCGGATTTATCTACAACCGCGTCAAAGGCATCGTCGGCGGTGGGAATTTCGATGCCGCTCTGGCGCACGTGCCGATGATGGCGAACGTCGTGTTTCGTTGCGACCGCGCGGACTGTCGTTGGGTGCCGTATTTTGGCGCGGGTGCCGGCGGCGACGTGAGTCAGATCGGCCTACGCAACGTGACGATGAACGCCGTGACCGCCGACGGAACTGATTCCACGAGTGTGTTCGCGTGGCAGGCCTTTGCTGGGCTGCGCTATCGTTTCAGTCAAAACATGTCGATTGGCGCGGGCTACAAATTCTTTGCGGCGCGCAGCGCGGGCTGGGATTTTGGCGGCCCGGCGGATTCGATTCGCACCGGCGAGGCGCGGATTCACAGCTTCCTCGGAGAGTTTAATTTCAAGTTCTAGCTCTCGTCGCGCGGCCGGTATCCGTTCTTGATAACTCCGTTGGCGCGGCAGAGCATTCGCGCCGAAGCCAACGATCTCGATGAACCGAAGGATCTGTCTATGAAAAGCTCGGCGTGGTTGAAAACTCTCGGATTGCTCGCGCTCTGCGCGGTGGTCGCCGGCTGTCCGGCGAGGAAAACGGAAAAGATCATCATCCGCGGCTCCAACACAATCGGCGAAGAACTGGCTCCGCGATTGATCGACGAATATCGCAAGACTCATCCGTCCGTCACCTTCGATTTGGAAGCCAAAGGCACTTCATACGGAACGGCGGCGCTGATGGTCGAGCGTTGCGATATCGCGGCCGCGTCCCGTCCGCTTTCGACCAACGAGCTGGCGCTCGCGAAAGATCGCCAGATCGAGTTCAACCAATATGTTATCGGCGTCTATAGCGTTGCGGTGATCGTCAACGGTGCGAGTCCCGTCGCGAATCTGACGCTTGCTCAAGTGCGGGATATCTTCACCGGCGTCGTTCAAAACTGGAAAGACGTCGGCGGTCCCGATGCGCCGATTCATCTGTATATCCGCGATCCCATTTCCGGCACGCACTTGGGTTTTTTGGAACTGGCCATGGACAAAAAGCCGTATGCGCTCGCGGTGAAAACCGCGACGAACTACACCGACATCGTGCGCGAGGTTACGAAAGATCCGAACGGGATTGGTTACGCGAGTCTGGATCTCGCGGCAAAGAGCGGCATCAAGTCGGTGTCAATTGACGGCGTGACGCCTTCCAACGCGACGGTCAACAAGGGCGAATATCCTTACGCCCGCGTGTTGCGGCTGTTCACCCGCAAGGGCGGCGAATCGTCGGAAACCAAAGCATTCATCGATTACATTTTGTCTCCGCAAGGGCAGGGGATTTTAATGAGTGTGGGCTTTACCCCGCGTCCGTGATCGGCGATTTCACTTCGACAATCTTTACCAAGCAAAAAGCCCGGACTCGAGTTGAGTCCGGGCTTTGAAGTTTTGGCGATGAACTATTTCGCAGCGGCTTTCGCGTCCGCGGCGGTTTTGTCGGCGACTGCTTTCGCGTCGGCAGCCGCTTTGTCAGCCGGGGCTTGCGGGACCACTACAACAGGACGTTGATCTCCCAGGCGGCCCTTGGTCCATTCGAAGATGTAACCCATCTTGTTCAGCACCGCGTATGCGATTGCGAGCACGATGACAAAGACGATGACCTTCGGCCACGGGCTCTTCTTCTCAGCGAACGGATCGACTAGATCGCGTTGCGAGCCGGCCGGCAACGTCGCGATACGCGTGAGCGATCCGCCGAACGGAACGTTCATCCGCGCCTTGGCGTTCACGGCCCAGCCGTTTGCGTCGAGGATCGGTCCGAGGTTGCGTTTCCGCAGCTTGAGCCAAGCGATGAGCATAGACGGAGTGGAAATCGCCAGCACGATGCCTACGATCGCGAGCGGAATCTGCCACCAATCGAGACCAAGAATGCGTCCGAAGATACCACCCAGAGCGCCGAGCAACGTGGTCAACACCAATCCGATCGCGGCCAAGGTGCCGGTGTCGATCTTGCCCTTGTTCGGATCCGCCGGCTTGGCCGGTGCGGCTGGGTTCGCTGCGGTGACGTTCTGCGCAGTTGCCGCGAGTTGCGCGTCGTTCGCGGCATCGGCTGCTGCGGCGCGCTTGGCAATGTTCTCCTCGATCATCCGCAATAGTTTCTTATAGGGCGCGAAGAACGCCTGACGAATGCTGATCGGGTTGTCGATGATCTTGGTGATCGTCGCGTCCCAGTCGCGGCCCTGCCGATCATAGAAAACGCCGTTGCGGCCAACCATCAAGTTGTCCGAATCGCCACCCGTGAAGGCTGCGGCGATTTGCATCTTTTCACCGGTCGCCTTGCGCACGCAATCGCAGTAGGCGAGATACGTGCCGGCGAGACCAGCCATCGCCGCGTGCCGACCGGCATCGGCGACCGTGATGCACAAGTCGCAGCTGCGTTGATCGAGATACAACGTCCCCGCTTGGAACACGGCTTTGTCTTTGCGTCCGTAAAAATCGCGGAACGCGACGAAGTTATTGCAGAGCTTGTGCAGGTCACGATTATAACGAACGAGGCGATCCACCGCGGCAATCGCGTTGGCTTCGCCTTCGAGGGCTTTGTCCTTTGCGATGAGGGCGTTGATCGTTTCGCGTGCCTTGCTGGCGAGGATTTCGCGCACGCGCTTAAGGCCGAGCTTTTCCACGGTCGTGCCGGCTTTGCCCGCAGCCCAGGCATCGAACGCGGCGAACTTGGCGCAAACGGTCGTCCACTCGGCTTCCGTCAACGCGGTCTTGTCACCGAGCAACGGCTTGATCACCTGCGCTTGCAACGCAGCGACGCCGGCAATCCACGCCGGATTAATCCCGTCCTTCAATGGCAAGGGGCGACCTGCCTCGATGCGCGAGAGCGGGAAGCCGCTAACTTCCGCTGCCGTGATCGAAAGATCCTTCGCAGCGAGGGCGAGATATTCCTTTTCTTCGCGGTTCAACGCGGCGAGCGCACGAGGATCGAACGCGGCCAGACGGCAGCGCGCGAAGTAATCGTCGACCTTACCTTTGATCGCTTTCAACGCAGCGGAGGCGGCTGCCGTTGCGTCGCCCAGCGGGAGCGCATTCGCTGCGTCGGCTTCGGCTTTCTTGTTCCACTCTGAATACGCAGTGGCGTCAGTGAAGAATGCATCGGTCTTGGCCTGGTCAATTCCGGGCTTGCCGCTGCGGTCGGGGAGGGAACCGAAACAGGCGATGATGTCATTCATCACGGCCTTGGTCGCATCGTCGCTCGCGGATTCCACCGGCACGATGCCGTCACCATTGAACACCGTTTGAGCGAAAATTTTCACCGTGTCCAGCGTGTCTTCGACAGTGATGGAGGTGGCGTCTTTCTTGCCGAGGTTTGTAAGAATCTGTTTGGCCGACGCGAGGAGCTGTTTGCCTTCCGGAGTGGAATCGTTGATCGCATCGAGCGGCAGTGCGGTGGACGGGCGCACGAGTTCCTCGGGATTCTTGAGGCTGCCACCGGCCCACTTGGCGGCGGCAATAATCTCGGGTGCGCGGATGCGACCGTCTTTGTCGGTGTCGATCAGATCAAGCGTCCGGGTATCGAACTCAATGCCGCGCGTGGGGCAGGCGAGGGCGACCCAGAGCTTTTGATCGAGTTGGTCCAGCGACGTCAGGTCGGAACCGCTTTCCAATTTGACCTGATCAAATCCGCCGGCGCGGAAGAATTTCCAAGTGTGTGAGCTACGAGAGGGCGTTGAATCTTGTGACATAAGCATTTTCCGAAACAGGTTTTCCCAACAACTGGGTCGGACAATAATCAGGCGGTACCGGAAGGCAAATCTGTATTTGTGCGGAGAATCGGACGGCGTGAACCTTCGGTTGGGTGTTGGTGTGGACGTTTAAGGAGTCGTTGAAGCGGGAAAAATCGCGGGTGAATTCCCTCCGGATACGGATTTTGGAAATTACGGCCATCAATCGTCTCGCCAATTATCGTAAAGCTTGCGAGAAAGGCTGCACAAAAGCACGCGGTGGAAGTTGCCCGTGCGACCGGAATGCATTCAACGCCTTTCAAACGCACGATGTCGCCCGCGGCGCCCGTCAACTCCTTGTCGCTGGCCGCGCGGATCACCTACGCGGTGGGACGAAGCTGGCCGTTCGTCCGCGGGCGTGGGCGGTTGCTGAGAAGTTTCCGTAGGCAGATCGAGACGGCTCCCTCGCATCTCAGAACCCCGCTGAAGGGCGGTCGGTTTCAGTTGGAGATTCCTCGTCACGATGCCACCGGACTGTCGCTCATACTATTTGGACGACACGACGCGCACATCGGTCCGCACGAGCAATACACCTTCGATCTGGCGGCCCGCCTTGTTGTCGCCAGTGGCGATGCGGGCAAGCTCGTGCTGGATGTTGGCGCGAATCTGGGTGCATTCGCGTGGGAAGTGCTGCAGCGCACCGCAGTTCAGTGTGTCGCGTTCGAGCCGCAGGCTGATTTGGCGGAACTGTTGAATCGCAATGCTGCCCTGAATCAACTCGAGTCACGCCTGCGCGTGCGCCCCATTGGATTGTCGGATTCTGCCGGAAGCGTGGGGTTTGCTGTCAGCGCGGACAACTCTGGAGTCGGACAAATTGTTGCAGGAAATGCCGAAACTCAAATTGCCGTGAATCGGCTGGACGCAGAGTTTTCGGGCGAGCAATGGCAAACGGTGACGTTGGCCAAGATCGACGTGGAAACTTTCGAGCTCGAAGTCTTCCGCGGCGCCGGTGATCTGTGGAAGTCGAATCGACCCATGCTAATCTTCGAGGTCCTTCCGCAGCAGATGCGTGACCGTGGCCGCGACCCGCGGGAGTTGGGTGCTTATTTGCGCGCGCAGGGCTACGTGGAATTTCTTGCGATTGACCGCGTTCTGTATCCGGTCGCCAACGGTTCGCATCATATTTGCAACGTGCTGGCGCTGGCTCCTGAACATCTGCGAGTCCTTTCGCAACTGCCAGTCTCGCGGACTTTTCGTCCACGCCCAACGGCGATCAGCCCCATTTTCCATTTCGAGTTGTGAACCATGCGCGGTTTCGTCGTTTAAGGATTCGTGCGTATCCGCGGAGGTTTCGCCAATGAACTTGCGGCGCCTTGTTGATGGTGTCGCTTTCCCCTGGTCCGCCACGTAGAGTTTTTTCTGTGCCAGCGACGCTTTACGATTCAATCCCGCGCGACGAGAAACTCGGCAACGATTTGTTGCTCGGCCGCTTTCTCGAATACGTGGAGGCGCGACGCCTACAGCTCTATCCGGCACAAGAGTCGGCCATTCTGGAATTGTACGAGGAGAAGAACGTCATCCTGAACACGCCCACGGGCTCAGGAAAGTCGCTCGTGGCGGCGGCGCTGCACTTCAAGGCCATCGCGCAGGGAAAGCGCTCGATCTACACGTGCCCGATCAAGGCTCTGGTGAACGAGAAGTGGCTCGCGCTTTGCCGCGAGTTCGGACCCGACAACGTCGGCCTCAGCACGGGCGACGCGACGGTGAATCGCGACGCGCCGATCTTGTGTTGCACGGCAGAGATTCTCGCCAACATCGCGCTGCGTGAGGGCGCGGCGGCCAATGTTCACTACGTAATCATGGACGAGTTCCATTATTACGCTGATCGCGACCGCGGCGTGGCGTGGCAGGTGCCGCTGCTTACCCTGCCGCACGCGCGATTCCTCCTGATGTCCGCAACGCTCGGCGACACGACCTTCTTTGAAGAAGAACTCACGCGGCGCAACGGTCGCCCCAGCGTTACTGTTTCATCGACGGATCGGCCGGTGCCGTTGGAGTACGCGTACTCGGAGCTCCCGCTGGCGAAGACGCTCGAAAGCCTCGTCGCCGACGGCAAAGCGCCGGTGTATGTCGTCCACTTCACGCAGTTGGAAGCCGCCCAAAGCGCGCAAGATTTCACGAGCATCAACGTGTGCTCGCGGGAAGAAAAAACTGCCATTGCGAATGTGATCGAAGGCTTCAAGTTCAGCAGCCCCTACGGACCCGAGATCAAGAAGTGGCTGCGACATGGCATCGGTTTGCATCACGCGGGCTTGCTGCCGAAGTATCGCGTGCTGATCGAGCAACTCGCACAGCAAGGTTTGCTCAAAGTCATTTGCGGCACGGACACGCTCGGTGTCGGTATCAATGTGCCGATACGCACGGTGCTGTTCACCCGCCTGTGCAAGTTTGACGGACAGAAGACGGGCATTCTCGGCGCGCGGGATTTTCACCAGATCGGCGGACGTGCCGGGCGCAAGGGATTCGATGACCGCGGCTGGGTCGTGGCGCAAGCGCCCGAGCACGTGATCGAGAACCTGAAGCTCGCGGAGAAGTCCGCGCGCGACGGCAAGAAGACAGTGAAGCGCCAGCCGCCGGAGAAAAATTTCGTCAACTGGGACAAGAATACCTTCCTCCGTTTGATCGCCGCACCGCCGGAGCGATTGATGTCCCGCTTTCAGGTTACGCACGGCATGTTGCTGAATGTGTTGAGTCGAAAGGGCGACGGTTGCTCCGCGATGCAACAGCTCATCCGTGATTGCCACGATTCTCCGAAAGCGAAGAAGTCGCACACCCAACGGGCGTGGCAGTTGTTCCGTTCACTGCTTGACCGGAAGATCATCGAGTTCATTCCCGTGACCGCCGAGGGCGCGAAGCTCCGCGTGAACCTCGAGTTGCAGGACGATTTCTCGATGAACCAGACCTTGTCGCTTTATCTGCATGACACGATCCCGCTCGTCGATCCGCAGGCGCCCGATTACGCATTGATTCTACTCACGCTCGTCGAATCGATCTTGGAAGATCCGGACATCATCCTTCGCCGGCAGCTCGACAAGGTGAAGGATCGGAAGATGGCCGAGATGAAAATGGAGGGCATCGAATACGACAAGCGCATGGAGGAGTTGGAGAAGCTCGAATATCCGAAGCCCAATCGCGAATTCATCTACTCGACCTTCAACGCGTTCGCCGATCGGCATCCGTGGGTTGGTCAGGAAAACATCCGTCCGAAATCCATCGTGCGCGAGATGTTCGAAGAGTTCCGGTCGTTTGCGGATTACATCAAGCTCTACGAACTGCAGCGAGCGGAAGGTGTCCTGTTGCGGCACTTGAACAGTGTTTTCAAAGTGCTCGTGCAAACCGTGCCCGACGCCGCCAAGAACGATCAGCTTCGCGAGATGGAAATCTACCTCGCCACGATGATCCGGCAGGTGGACTCGAGTCTCCTCGATGAGTGGGAGAAGATGCGCGACCCCAATTATCAACGTACCGAAACGAAGGAAGTTCGACCGCCCGGCACTGAAGAGGCTGCACGCGACGTCACCCGTGACTCAAAGGCGTTCACCGCCGCCATTCGCACCAGCGTCTTCGGTTTTCTACGCAGCTTGGCGAATGGCGATTTCGAGACCGCCATTCAACTGCTTGGGAGTTCCGATGACCACGAGGGCGTGGTGTGGACAGCCGTTCGATTGCAGGCTGCGATGGACTCTTACGTGGAATCACACGCTTACTTGCGCCTCGATCCCGAGGCGCGCAACGCGCGGCACACTTACGTCGTTCCCTCGGAAGACAAGCGCACCTGGCGAGTGCAACAAATGCTCATCGACCCCGACGCGCACAACGATTGGGTCGCTGAGTTCGACGTGGATCTCGCGCAGTCCCGCGAGAAAGAAACGCCAGCGCTGCGATTGCGGCGGATTGGGAGTCTCGTTTAGAGCGCCAAGCGAGGCTTCCCATCATTCCAGGCACGCGCTTAAATCAGGCGGTGGCAACCTTGCACATTGAAAACGTTCGCTCGCTCGACATTCCGGAGTTGGAATTGTATCGCACGCTCAAGCGCACTGAGGAACATGAACAAGCGGGTGTCTTGGTGGCGACGAATGCGAAAGTTGTGCAACGCTTGCTGGCCAGCCGCTTCACTGTCGTCTCGGCGTTGCTGACACCGTCGTGGTTAGAACAACTCGGGCCAAAATTGCAGGCGCGGCCGGAAGAATTGCGAGTATTCGTCGCTGAACGGTCCGTAATTGAAACGATCACCGGCTATCAAGTGCATCAAGGCGCTTTGGCGGTGGCGAAGATTCCACCGCAGGCAGATTTCGAAACGCTGTTTGCAACGTCGTCAACTCCGCTCCTGCTCGCAGCCGTTGAGGGCATTGCTAGCGCTGAGAATCTAGGGGCCGTGGTTCGAGCGTGCGCAGCGTTTGGCGTACATTTTTTGATCGTCGGCGAGACATGCGGCAGCCCGTTTCAGCGCCGCGCAGTTTCGGGATCGATGGGCACAATCTTCGAGCAACCGGTCGTGAAGGTGGAGAATCTGGTGGAGAAATTGATGACGCTCAGAGCGCGTGGTGTGCGTTGTCTCGCGGCTCACCCAGGTCGCGGTTCCAAAAAACTTTCGTCGGTGGATTTGCGCGGGGATTGCTGCCTCGTCTTCGGCGCCGAAGGCCCGGGATTGACGCCCGAAGTGCTGGCGGCGTGCGACGATTCGGTGGAAATTCCAATGCCTTCCCACATGAACTCGCTGAACGTAGCCAGCGCTACCGCGGTGTTCCTTTACGAAGCAAGCCGTCAACGCGGCTGAAGCGGTTTCTCCAGTATGTAGCGGACCGGTCAAGCCGTTGCCGCGGGGAAAACCAAGGAACCGGCTTTGAATGGCAGACTAAGTCTTAGGCGGCAGATCTTTTCTGGGGAACAATGCTGCCGGTTCGCCAATCGTATGGCCATCGGCGAGCCCACCCCAGGTCACGCCGGAAAGTTGGTCGGGAGTTCCAGTGAGATTGAGTTGCGCGAAAATCTTCGCCGACGTTTCCGGCAGGAACGGCCACAGCAAGACCGCGAGCACGCGACAGGACTCGGCGAGGTTGTAGAGCACTTCGTCCAAGCGCGTTGCTTGTGCGGGATCTTTGGCGAGTTTGAACGGCGCGGTCTGATCCACGTATTGATTCGCCCGATTTACGAGCGACCAGATGGAATGCAGCGCGGATTGAAGTTCGTTCGCGCGGAGGTGCGCGATGGTTTCTTGCGCGGCTTTTGCGGCGTCCGTGGACAACTCATCATGGCGCGCGGGCAATTTGCCGGCGCGATAGCGCTTGAGCATCGAGAGGGAACGGTTAACGAGGTTGCCGAGGCCGTTGGCCAGCTCTGCTTGATAGCGCGATTGAAATCCGGCGTCCGTCCAATTGCCGTCGGGACCAATGTCGAGTTCGCGCACAAGATAGAAGCGAAAGGCGTCGGTGCCCCATTCGTTGATCACCGCGATGGGATCGACGACGTTGCCGGTGCTCTTGCTCATCTTCTCGCCGTCCTTTTGCCACCAACCGTGGACGAGAATTTGTTTGGGCTGCGGCAGTCCCATGGCCTTGAGCATGATCGGCCAATAGACAGCGTGGAACTTCAAGATGTCTTTGCCGATGATATGGAGGTCCGCGGGCCAGAGGCTCAGCGGAGAGGAACCTGAGCCGGGAGTTGAGAGTGCTGAATTGACGACGGCGTCGCCGTGCGCGGCGGGAATGCTGATGTAGTTAACCAGTGCGTCGAACCAGACGTAGGTAACGAAGCCGGGATCAAAGGGCAGGGGAATACCCCAGTTGAGGCGGCTCGCGGGCCGCGTGATGCAAAGGTCTTCGAGCGTATTGTTCTTCAGAAAACCGAGCACCTCGTTGCGTCGGTAGCTGGGCTGGATGAAGGTCGGATTCGCTTCAATGTAATCAATCAACCACTGCTGCTGGTCCTTTAGCTTGAAGTAGTAATTGTCTTCCGCGAGCTCGACGACGTCGCCGTACTGCGGCTCGAACGTGCCATCGGGCCGGCGATCTTTCTCGGTCAGGAACGTTTCTTCCTTGGCGGAATAGAAGCCGGTGTAGGTCGCTTTGTAAAAATGCCCGCTGGCATTGAGCTTCGCGAGAATCGCTTGAACCACTTTCTGATGGCGTGGCTCCGTGGTGCGGACGAAGTCGTCGTTCGTTGCGTTGAGCTTTTGAACGAAAGCGCGCCAGCTTTGTGCGAGTTCATCGCAATAGGCTTGCGGTGACTTGCCGTCGTTGTGCGCCGCTTGCTGAACCTTCTGACCGTGCTCGTCGAGGCCCGTGAGAAAGAAAACGTCCTCGCCCAGCGCGCGGCGGGCGCGGGCGATGACATCGGTGATCACCTTTTCGTACGCGTGGCCCAGATGCGGTTGGCCGTTCACGTAATCGATCGCGGTGGTCAGATAAAACCGTTTGCTCATGTGGCGCGGAGTGTGGAGCAAGGGCGGGCGGTTGGCAATCACCGGCGAATGCAAATCAATCAGCCGGCGGCGAAAACGCGTTACTTCTTTTTTGTTCGCTTCGCTTCGATCTCGCTGATGCGCTGTTTAACCAGCGACGTCTCGTCGGCGTTGGTCGGTGCGACTTTGAGGAAGGACTGATAGTGCTTGAGGGCGGCGGTAAGATTCTTTTGACGCCATGCGACTTCGCCAAGTCCGTAGTGGATCGAAAACATTCCCGGCATTGCGCCGAGCAGGATTTCGTAATCGGACTTGGCCTCATCGAGATGCCCAAGTTGCAGGTGGGCGATGGCGCGATTCATCCGCGCCGCCGTGTTTCCGGGTTCGAGTTCCAACACGCGGTCCAACGGCGCGATGGCTTTGGCGAAGGCTTTGATCTGAATGTTGATCGCCCCTTTGTTTAACAGGGCACGGATCTTGTCGGGATTAAGTTTGAGCTCTTCATCGATGGTGTTGATGGCATCGGCGTAACGACCGGTCAGCAGGTAAACCTGCGAGAGCGTTTCGAGCAGTGCGTCCTGCTGGGGAAACTGCGGTTGCGCTGTTCGTAGAATTTTCTCGGCATCGGCGATGTCGCCGTTGCGAAACTTCGCCCAAGCCTCGATGCGAACCAGTTCCAACTGCTGCATGAGACTCAGCGGGAGATTGAGTGATTTGATTTCTGCGATCGTGCTGAAAACGCGGCTGTAAGCTTGCGCTTGCAGGAGCGCGCCGGCCAGCGCGAAACGCTTGTCGATGCTTTTGGGGTCGATCTGCTGAATGCGCTCGCGCACGTTGGCGGACTGGCGCGGCTGGGAATTTTGGCTAAACGACTGAGCCAACCGGCCCAGCATTGCCGGATCGTCGATCGGCCCGTTGGCACTGATGAAAGAATCCCAAGTGCGATAACGGCCGAATTTGTCCTCAACGTTTTTCGCGATGTTGACCGAGGTGATGTTGCCCGCTTGGAGGTTTCGATTGAAATCGCGATTGATGGCGGCGGCGACGTTATCGTCATTGAGTTCGAGGGCGAGATCGAAAAGATGAGCAGCGTCGGGAAGTCGACCATGGCGTTGCAGTTCGACGCCGCAGTAGTTCAGGGCGATCGAGTAGGCGCGTTGAAGCATGCTCAAGCTGAAGTTGCGGCTATCCTGAAACGCAGCCAGTTGTTTCAAGAGCGGCTCGCGATCGAGCCAAAACTGATGGTTACGCTGCAGGACGTTGGCGGGAAGCGGGGGGCTGGTTGCGATTTGCGCGTTGTAGGGCTTGAGTTCATAAACCATCCCTTGCGGCACCAGGTAGAAGACTTCGAAGTAATACCCAAAGCTCGGGTGCAGATAGTAAATGGAGTTGCTCGCCGAGAGGTTCGCCATCAACTGCATCAGCGCTGGAGAATCGAGCGGAAATGTGTTCGGACGATCTTCACCCACGTCCGGCCAGCGCTTGGGATAATTTTTTAGCAGGTGCTGGTGATAAACTTTGTAGGGCAGGACCCGGGTTTGCAGGAGGACGAACTCTTTATCGCGACCTTGTCCACGCAGGGTGGCGTCAACGAGCCGCAACGTCAGGTCATCGTCGGACAACACGATCGCGCCCTTCGTCGGAAGGCTCTCGGTTTTGGCCTTGGCGAATTCGCGCGTGGCGGAACCATTGGTCAGGCGAATGACGCCGAGGTTCTTCACTAGCAAGCCGAGCGGAACCGCAATCAATGCAATCCAGACGACTGCCGTGAGCGCGAACTTTGCGAAGCGATCCAAGGCGGTGGGGTGTTTCCAAGGCCGTTTATCTTGTTCGCCAAAGACCAGCAGGCAGTAGCCGCTGAAGTAACCGACACACAGGGCGGACAAGTAATAGAACGAGAGCATCGGCACGCCGAGGCCGAGTGTGCGCGGACTGAAACGGGGATCAAACATCACCCATGCGCACGCGGCGAAAAACGAGACATGAACGATGCGCAGCATCATGTCCGTCGTAGCTGCGCCAGCCGAGCTGGTGTCTCCCGAGGTTGAGGGCCAGCGAATTCCGATCAACAGCAGCGGCACGAGCGAGGTGAACCCGCAGATCATCGTGATGTATTTCGGGAACAACAGCAGGACCCCTTTCTGGGTTGAGAGCTGGGTGCGCAGCAGTTGGCCGAACGTGTAGGGCGTGTCGCCCCAGGTGCCGATCAAGGGTAACACGAGGTAAAGCGAGAGCCCGGCCAGGCCCCAAAGGATGGATCGCAGGACAAAACTGGCGTCGAGAAAACTTTTCCCGCGGATCCAGATCAATGCGCCGAGGAACGCGGGAAAGTAGGCGATCATCGCCCAGTTGTTGGTAATGGCGACGCCGTAAACAAACGCGAGCTTGGACAGCCACACTTGCCGGCCGTCGATGCGGAATTCCAACAAGCAGCGAATCAGATAAGCGAACAATGCCAGATCCAGCATCTCGCCGGTGAATGCAGTCGCGTGTTCCCAAAAGGTCAGTTGCAGGCCGCACGCCAGCGCCGCCAGCAGCGGCGGCACCCAGCTCGCGCGGACGCTCAGCAGCGCGGGCGAGCCCTCCATCAAATGACGTTGGTCGCGGGTGCGATCATGCGGTAGCAAGATGACTGAGCGGGCCAGAAATCCCAACGTGGCGGCCGCGCAGGCAGCGGTGAACGCGTTCAGTGCGAGCGGTTGCCAGGCGGCCGAAAGCAGGCGAAATGGATAGCCGAGCAGTTGAAGCAAGGGCGTTTGCCACACGGGGCTCCATTCCCAGCCGCTCACGCGCGAGACGGCGGGCAGACTGGCGAAACTGATCCAACGGTTCAAAGTGAACAGGTAGAGGGCGAAGCTGACGAGAATCACCAGCCACGGAAATGGCGACTGCAGTAGAGATCTCCGTTGTTGGTCCGGCTTGGGCGTCATTTAATTTCGCGGGAGATTACGAACCGACGGAGCGCAAGGCAACTCCGCACACGCGTGAATCAACGTTTGTTCCATCGGAGGTCGGCCACACATTCGACGTGCTGCGTTTGCGGGAACATATCGAGTGGAACCACGCGCTGGAGCTCGTAGCCCGAGTCGGCGCAGAGGATTTCCAAATCGCGCGCCAACGTTGCCGGA
This sequence comes from Limisphaerales bacterium, assembly GCA_044224905.1. Classification (GTDB taxonomy): domain Bacteria; phylum Verrucomicrobiota; class Verrucomicrobiia; order Limisphaerales; family JBGAJN01; genus JBGAJN01. The sequence continues at coordinate 991,801 of JBGAJN010000003.1, read as the reverse complement.
TGGCAGGACACGTAGATAATCTGCGCCGGTTGCGTCGCGCGGAGCAGTTCGAGGCTCTCTTTCATGCAACCCGTTCGCGGCGGATCAATGATGACCGTGGTGGCTGAAGGCGTGAACTTGGCGAGCAACTGCGGCAATAAATCCTCCGTGCGACCGACAACGAAATCGCCATTGGCAATGTTTCGCTGCGCGGCGTTCTGGCGCGCGGCTTTGACCGCCAGTTGATCCAGTTCCACGCCGACGAACGACTCCACGAGGTTCGCCATCTCGATTCCAAAGAATCCCACACCGCAATAGGCGTCGACCACGTGGCGAGTTCCCGCGTCCTGAAGGCGGGCGCGAACGGTCTCCACGAGCCCGGGGAGGAGGTGAAAATTATTTTGGAAGAACGAATCGCGTGGCACCACCCAATCATCCGCCGCGACGCGGAGAACGACTTTGATGCCGCCTTTGGGCGGCGGATTGGCGCGGACATGTTTGATCTGCTCGTTCAATGCCGGCTCGGCGATGGCGCATTCGTCCAGGTCTTCGACGAGATTGCAGTCGTAGCGGAGGAAGCCAATGTTCAGCTTCTGTTCGGGCTTGTTCCACTGGCTGCGGATCATGATGCGGTTGCGGTAGCCGTAAGGTGAAGGGCAGGGGACAACCGGATCGATTTGCACGGCCTGCGCGAAACCGCCGATGCGCTGAAACAAGTCGGCGATCTGTTTGTGTTTGAGCCGAAGCTGCGCGGGATAGTCGATGTGCTGATACTGGCAACCGCCGCACGCGGCGAAGAATCGGCACTTTGGTTCCACACGGTCCGGTGAAGGAGTGACAACACGAAGTAGTTTCGCACGACCGAAACGCTTCTTCACTTCGATCAGCTCGACCTCCACGGTTTCGCCCACGACCACAAACGGAACAAAGATGACGAAATCTTCCGCACGCGCGACGCCTTCGCCTCCGAAGGCAATGTCCACAATGTTGACCGTGAGTCGGGCACCCACGGCGGGCGGGGCGGATGCGTTCGGTTGAGTTGCTGATTCAGACATTCCGCAAGTCATCGCAAACCGAGTCGGCGGGTTCAAGAATGAACGTCGTGTTCTTGTCTGAGCCACGAACGTTGCGAATCGACCTTGAACCGATGCCTCGCTGATTTTAGCCTCCGCCGATGAGTTCCATGTCCGCGATAATCCTGCGCCAGTTTGCCTCGCACGAGAGGTGGCCTGCGTAACTCGATGCGTTCGTATAGTGTCAACGTCATCGGTTGGGACAACAACGCGGGGATCAGCCGCGAAATTGCCCTCATCCGCGAAGTGCTCGCCGGCAGCGGATTCTCGTTTCATTTCACGCCGGCGTCGGGCCGGCCGCCGCAAAAGATGGCGCGGATCCGCCACGGCTTGCGGGAGTATCGACTTGCGGCGTGGCATCGGTTGCAACGTCGCCGCCGGGCCCGTTCGGCGGCGACGCGCTTTGACATCAATATTTTTCTGGACCGGCCGGAGCCGGTTCATTTCGCGTCGGCGAGGGTCAATTGCCTGATCCCGCATCAGGAATGGTTTCAACCGGCGTGGAAACCTTTTTTAAAGAGCCTCGATTCCGTGCTCTGTCTCACCCGCGAGGCGGAACGCATTTTCAAGTCGATCTCGCCACGGGCGGATTATTTGAGCTTCACCTGCCTTGACCGTTGCGATTCAAAAAACGAGCGCGACTACCAGCGCTTCGTCCACGTGGGAGGCAAAAGTCCGCAGAAGGGTACGCCGCTCGTGGTGGAAACTTGGCGGCGTCATCCGGAGTGGCCGTCGCTAACGGTCATTCAAAGTCTCGGCCAGGCCCCGACGGTGCAAGCTCCCAATCTTCGCATGGTCACGCACCACGTGAGCGACGACGAATTGCGTGGGTTGCAGAACGAGGCTGGGATTCACCTTTGTCCTTCGCAAGCCGAGGCGTTTGGTCAAACACTCGCCGAAGCCATGAGTTGTCGCGCGGTAGTGTTGACCACTGATGCATCGCCGATGAATGAACTGGTGACCCCGGAGCGTGGAGTTTTGACAGCGACAAGCGGATCGTGGGCTTTTGGTCTTGGCACTCGGTACAACGTGAGTGTTGAGGCGCTGGAGCAAAAGGTGAACGAGTTGCTCGCCATGCAGCCCGAGCAGCGTCGGGCGTTGGGTGAGCGTGGGCGGGCGTGGTTTGAAGCGAATGACGCTTTTTTTCGCGCGCGTCTACCGGAACTCTTACGAGAGTTGGCTCGGGCAAATATTCCGGAGTGAGCTCGCATTCGCTGCCTGGTGGCCTAAGGCGGCGGCGACGCCGGGATCACGTGGATCCTCGCCGAGGCGGGCTACTCATCGCGGCGGTTCTTCCGGTGACTCTCGATCTCCGCGGTCAAGAAGTGGATGAGATGTTTGAGGCGCAGTTCAATCTCGACGGTTTCGAGAATCAATTGCCGCTGCGTCGGGCCGTGGAGAAAGGTGCAAGCCACCAGATCCGCCACCTGCTCGGGTTCGTCTAATTTGTCGAGATACTTGGCGAGGTTCTTGAGCGAGAAAACCCCGAGCGGATGTTCGCCTTTCACCTCGCTCTTGCTGCTGAGATTTTTGAGAACGGGAAGATTCATCTCGAGGCCTTGGTCGAGGCGCGCGGCCACGAGTTCGCGGACCTTATCGAGCAACGCATCAATGGCGACGGCGTCGCCAGCTTCTGGCGCGAGCGCCCGAATGCGTTCAATACGGTAGGGGCGTCGTTGCACCGGCCCGTCGAAGTGAACGCGCGTGAGCCCTTGGATAATGAGATGTGAAGTACCGTCCTTGTTCAGAACGGAAGCGCGGATCAATCCCAGGCCGCCGATGGAGCATGGCATTTCGCGGGTCGTATCAGGCCGGCGCATCGCAACCGAAAACATGCGGTGCGTGCTCAGGGAATCAGCGAGCATTTTTCGGTAGCGCGGCTCGAAGATGTATAGCGGCAGCAGGGCTTGGGGGAAAAGGATGGCGTTGGGCAGCGTCATCACCGGAACTTCGCACGGAAGCTTCATTGCGCGTACGTTAGTCGCTGCGTGATAGAATTCAAGATGGAGATGGGGGCTTGCCAAACAGATGGTCGCTGCTCATAGTTTTTTCAGAATGAAATCGAAAGTGACTATTGTAATCCTCGTGTTGCTCGCCGCCTTGCTGGGCATTCTCCTGATTTATCGGCACAGCGCTGCTGAAAAGCAGAAACAGGTTGATCTGGCGACCATCGTGGCCTTGTCCAACGACTGGGTTCAGGCGACCGCGAAATTGGAAGAACAGAAGAAGGTCAACTCGCTGCTCGAAACCAATCTCTCCAAAAAAATCGACGAAACGATTTCGCTTTCCAACCAGATCAGCAGCGCTGGCGAATTGCTCGCCAAAACCCAGGCTGAGGCCAAGGCGGCGGCGGAAGCTTCTGCGGCCGAGATCGCCAAGCGTGACAAGGAAATTGCCAAACGCGACGCCGAACGCGAAGAGCTCGATAAACAAATGATCAGCCTCAACGCGAATATCACTTCGCTCACCTCCAAGATTGTCGAGACCGAGCGGCGTCTGGCTGCCTCCGAAGGCGATCGTGAATTCTTGCTCAAGGAACTCAAGCGCCTCCAGTTGGAAAAATCCGCGCTCGAAACCAAGTTCAACGATTTGGCCGTGTTGCGCGGTCAAGTGAGCAAGTTGCGCGACGAACTCGCGGTTGCCCGTCGTTTGGATTGGATTCGCAAAGGCTTGTATAGCGATTCTAAAAAAGGTGCTGAAGTGTTGAATCAAGGCGTGGGCGCCACCTCCGGCACTGAAACTACCAACAACTTCAACCTCAACGTTGAGCTCAAGCAAGACGGCACCGTTCGTGTGGTTCCCAAGACCAACGCGCCCGCCCCAGCGCCGAAATGATTTCTGCCGGTTCACTCACCGATGCGCATGGCCGCGTCATGCGCGACTTGAGGGTGAGTGTAACTGACCGGTGTAATTTTCGCTGCCTCTACTGTCTTCCGGAGACAGAGGAGGCAGCGAACTTTTATCGCACCCGTTTCGACCCGCTCAAGAATCCCCGCCCCGAATCCACGCTCATCGCGCGCGAGTGGAAACCGAAAGCGGAGTTGTTGACCTTCGAGGAAATCGAGCGCGTGGTGCGCTTGGTTTGTGAAATGGGGATCGAAAAAATTCGCATCACTGGGGGCGAGCCCTTGCTCCGTCACGGCGTGGAAAAACTCGTCGAACGAATCGCTCGCGTGCCCGGCGTGAAGGATCTGGCGATGACCACCAACGGATTCTTCTTCGCCCAAAAGGCTTCTGCGCTTCGGTCCGCTGGCTTGCAGCGCGTCAGTTTCAGCATGGATTCGCTTGATCCTGAGCAGTTCAAGAAAATGACGGGGCGCGATGGATTGCGGTCGGTCATTCAAAGCATCGACAAGGCGGTGGAACTTGGTTTCGGTCCGGTAAAAGTAAATGCGGTCGTCATTCGTGGCATGAACGATCAGGAAATCGAGCCGCTCGTCGAGTTTGCCCGCGCACGGAATCTAAGTTTGCGATTCATCGAATTCATGCCGCTGGATTCGGCTCGTGCGTGGCTGAAGGAACTTGTTGTTCCGGGCCGCGAAATCCTGCAGCGCGTCGCAGCGAAATTCACTTTGGTCCCGGTCAAATCCGACAATGCTGCGGAAACCGCGCGCCGCTGGACGTTTGCGGATGGCCGCGGCGAGCTCGGAATCATTGCGCCAGTCACGGAGCCGTTCTGCGGCCATTGCAATCGCTTGCGTCTCACAGCGGACGGCAAGGTTCGCACCTGCCTTTTCAGTATCGGTGAACACGACCTTCGCGATCTGTTGCGCGGTGACGCGGCCGACGCGGCGATTCAGGAACATTTCCGCGCACTGGTCTGGAAGAAGGAGGAACGGCATCACATCGGCGAGCCCGATTTCGTGCAGCCGGCGCGTTCGATGAGTTGCATCGGGGGGTGAAATGGTTGCAGTTGCGCGTTGAAACAACGCCCCGCTCAAGCTTTAATGCGCTACTAAAAATTTTCAACATGCCGACCTACGAATACGTTTGCACCAAGTGCGATCATCACTTTGAGAAGTTTCAATCGATGAAGGAAGACCGTCTCACGGTTTGCCCAAAGGAACTTTGCGGAATGAAGAAATGGGGCAAGGGCAAGGTGGAACGGCAAATGAGCGCTGGCGCCGGCCTGATCTTCAAAGGCACGGGGTTTTACATCACTGATTACCGGAGCGAAGGTTACAAAGAAGCCGCCAAGAAGGACACGGCGGCGTCTACGCCGGCGGCCGCCAGTGACGCCAAGGCTCCGGCCAAGTCGGAAACCAAATCGGAAACGAAAGCCGCGGCACCTAAGCCGGCGAAGACGAAATCCAAGGAATCTTAGACTTGGTTCCCGCGCCGAAGTGTGTCAGGTTCCGACCTGATTTACATGCACGCGGCATTGCTCCAACTAAGCTTCCTGCTTGGGCTGGCGCTTGTGGTGCGCGATGTTGAAGGGGCGACGCTTGGGGGCGGGGTCTTTTCCGTTCAAAGTCACACTGGGCAGTTCACCGTTTCCGGTGAGCCTTTGCGTTCTCCGACCCTGCCCGGAATGGCTAAGTCGAATAAAACGGGCGTTGTCCAATTCGAGCCCAATCTCGCCGCAATCAGCGCTGAGCGCGTGAAAACGGCGATTTGGCGCCGGCTTGGCGTCACCGGAACTTGGCAGGGAAAGATTCGCATTGCGTTGGTTCCCGGTCTCGCGCCGGATCAAAACGTCCGGATGGCTTCGACGCTCTTTCGTGAGGGCTGGCAGTATCGCCTCGAGATTCCCCGCGACGTTGCGGGGGAAAATTTTGTTCGAGCCGTGACGCAGTCGGTTTTGTTGGAACTGGCAAACCGTCATTCCTCCGGGCGGTGCGCGGAGATCCCGCTTTGGTTGAGCGAGGGTTTGATGCAGTACCTCATCGCGAGTGAGCCGGATCTGGTAGTGCAGGCGCAGACAGTGCTGATGCGCAGTGAGCGCCGTACGGATCCGTTGCAACGCGCGCGTGCGAGCATGGGGCAACGAACGCCGTTGACATTCAATGAGCTAAGCTGGCCCAGTCCTGATGATCTCCGGGGCGTGCGGAAAGAGGTTTTTCAGCGATCGGCTCACTTGTTTCTGGCCGCAATTTTGCGGAGCCCGGACAATGCAGCGTGCTTGCGAAAATTCATCGGAGGTATGTCGCAGCACCTCAATTGGCAGACCGCCTTTTTGCGCGGGTTCTCCCCGCGATTCGAGCGGTTGATCGACGTGGAAAAATGGTGGGCGGTGACATTGAGCAGTTTCTCCGATCGGAATGAATGGCAGGTGTGGCCCGCTGAAACTGCGTTGGAAAAGATCGACGAAGCGCTCATGGTGGAAGCCGAGTTGCGTACCCTTCCCAATGCCGTGCCGGTGCATACGACGATGCAGTTGGCCACAGCTTTGCGGGAATGGAACGTTGAGCGACAGGAGCCGGCGTTGCGCCAGGTAATCAATACTCTGGCGGCACTGAGGGTCAATGTGCCGGGAGAATTGGCGCAGTTGATTGACGACTACCGAACGTGTCTGGATAACTATTTGAAACGTCGTCGCGTTGTCGGTTTCTCGGCGACGAAAGGGCAGGTGGCTGTCCGATCAGACGCTGCGGTGGAGGAAGCTGTGCGTCGACTGCAGTCTCTCGATCAACGCCGCGAGATGTGGCGGCGCGAATACGCAGCCGCTGGCGCGGCTCCGGCGCGTAAAGACCAGTGACCCACGGAGGTTGGCTGCCTTGACAGCTGAGACTTCAAAATTATAGTCGCCGAGTAATGTCTATAAGAACCTCTTCGGACAGCGACAAGGAGCCGCCTTCGGCTCCCACCACCCGGTCACTGAAAGAATTCCGTTCTGCCGGACGCGGCTTTTGGGCCAATGTTTCGGACAACGATTGGAATGACTGGCGTTGGCAGTTAAAAAACCGCATCACTTCCCTCGCCAAGTTGGAGCAGCTGATGCCCACGTTGACTCCCGAGGAACGCGCTGGCGCCTTGCTCGCCAATAACAAACTGGCGATGGCGATTACGCCGTATTTTTTCAATCTGATTGATCCCGCGGACGAAAACTGCCCCGTCCGCTGGCAGGTGATTCCGCGCGGCGACGAAGGCGAAGTTGCGCCTTGGGAAATGAGCGATCCCGTGGGCGAGGATTCGCATTCGCCCGTGCCGGGTTTGGTTCACCGTTATCCTGATCGCGTCCTCTTCCTCGTGACCGATCGCTGCGCTTCGTATTGCCGATACTGCACGCGGTCGCGTTTGGTGAGCAACGCGAGCGGCTACGATTTTCATCCAGAGTTCGACCGCCAGATCGCCTACATTGAACAGCATCCTGAGATTCGCGACGTGCTGTTGAGCGGTGGCGACCCGTTGCTGTTCAGCGACGAGAAGCTGGAGTATTTGCTCGCGCGTTTGCGCCGCATTCCTCACATCGAATTTCTGCGCATCGGAACGCGCATTCCGATTTTCCTCCCGCAACGCATCACGGCGGAGTTGTGTGCGATGTTAAAGCAGTTCCATCCGCTGTTCATCAGTGTTCATACGAACCATCCGCGTGAACTCACGACCGAGGTGCGCGACGCTCTTGGCCGGTTAGCTGACGCGGGAATTCCGTTGGGGAATCAATCCGTTCTGCTGCGCAACGTGAACAACGATGCCGAGGTAATGAAGGCGCTGATGCAGAAGTTGCTGATGTGCCGCGTGAAACCGTACTACGTGTACCAATGCGACCTCATCGCGGGCTCGTCGCACTTACGTGCGAGTGTGCGCGAAGGATTGCAGATCATGCAGGCGTTGCGCGGTCACACCACGGGTTACGCTGTCCCGCAATACGTCATCGACGCTCCGGGCGGAGGTGGCAAGGTGCCGGTGAACCCACAGTATGTTTTGAGCCGCAACGCTGACCGCGTTGTCATCCGTAATTTCGAAGGCAAAGTCTTCGAATATCCGGAAGCCCGTGACGGCACGCCGCTGTTCAAGCCATCGGAGAGCTTCATCGCGCCGGAGTTGGTCTAAGAGCACGCCCTCGGCGTTACCGCGGTAATCCAAACGTTCATGCCTCGTGAATCTGGCAGCGCCAAGCTTGCCCGCGTCGAAAAAATCATCCGCGGCCTGCAGTTGGCTTATCCCGACGCGCACTGTGAACTGAACTATTCCAACCCCCTCGAGTTGTTGGTGGCCACGATTCTTTCAGCACAATGCACCGACAAGCAGGTGAACATTGTTACTGCGGAGTTGTTCAAAAAATACCGCACAGCCGCCGACTATGCGCAGGCCGATCCCGCGCAATTTGCCGAGGACATTCGCCGCATCGGACTCTACCGCAATAAGGCGAAGAACATTCAGGCCGCGTGTCGGCAACTGGTTGAACACCACGGCGGCGAGGTGCCGCGAACGATGGAGGCGCTGATTCAGTTGCCGGGCGTCGGACGAAAAACGGCGAACGTTGTATTGGGAAACGCCTTCGGCATCAATGTGGGCGTGGTCGTTGATACGCATGTGGCGCGACTCTGCGAGCGGTTGGGACTCACCAAGGAGACGAATCCCGAAAAGATCGAACAGGCTTTGATCAAGCTGGTGCCGCAGAAAGACTGGACGCTGTTCAGCCATTGGCTGATCTGGCACGGCCGTCGCCGCTGCGGCGCGCGGAGTCCCGATTGTTCGCATTGCGAGATCGCGACGCTTTGTCCAAGCTGCGCGGCGTAGTGGTTCGTTCGATCGGCGTCGATCCGCGCACGAGTGCATGAATTATTTTTTTGTAGCCATTGGCAGCGCGTTGGGCGGAGTGCTGCGATTCTGGATTTCCGCGTTGTTCGAGCGACGCTTCGGCGAATCGTTTCCTTGGGGCACCATCTTCATAAACATTACGGGCTCATTCATTATCGGGTTGTGCTTTTCATTGGAGGGGAACGACGGTCGCCCACTGCTTGGGCCGTCTGCGCGCGCGTTTACGCTGGTCGGCGTGCTTGGCGGCTACACCACGTTTTCTTCGTTCAGCCTCCAGACATTGAATCTCATTCGGGCAGGACAATTTCCGCTCGCGCTCGCCAACGTCATGCTCTCGGTCGTGCTGTGTCTGGTCGCGGTGTGGCTGGGGCATCTCGTTGCACGCGCGATCAGTGCGTGACGACGAGTTTGATCCAATGAGCGAAACGTGGCTTCTGTGGCAGTCGGGTGTTGGTGCGCCAGCGGACAACATGGCGTGGGACGAAGCCTTGCTACTCGCGGCGGATCGTCTGGGCGCTCCGGTGCTCCGCTTCTACGGGTGGAATGAACGAGCGGCGACGTTTGGGTATTTTCAGCATTACGCCGAAGTAGAAACTTGGACGAAGCTCCGCCCGCTGATTCGCCGGCCGACTGGCGGTGGTCTGGTGCCTCACGACGCGGATTGGACTTACAGTCTCGTATTCCCGCCGTCGCATTGGTGGTATCAATTGCGTGCCGAGGAAAGTTACCGACGTTTACACGAATGGATCCGTGCGGCCTTCGCTCGCACTCAACTCAAGACCGATCTGGCGCCCGCGTGTGATAAACAACTTCCCGGCCGCTGCTTTGCGGGGCCGGAGAAATTCGACCTGCTGGCCGACGGTGAAAAAATCGCTGGAGCCGCGCAACGCCGCGCGCGCGAGGGCATGCTGATTCAAGGTTCGATTCAGCCGTTGCCTCCGGGCGTCGGGCGAAACTCATGGGAGAGCGCGATGATCGAAGGTGCTGGAGAAATGTTCAGCGTGGATTGGAAGACGTGGACGCCCGATCCAGCTACGAAGGCGGACGCGGATGCGCTGACCTCGGGAAAATATTCCCGCGACGAGTTCAATCGCCGGCGCTGAGTTTAAAGAAACTCCAGCACGCGTCGGAGCTCCGCATCCGTGTTGTAATAGTGCGGTGACAGGCGGATGAACTGGCGGCCGGTGCGATCCGCACGAAGGGACGTAACAATATTGGCGGCGAGCAGTTTGGCGTGGAGCGCGGCGAGATCGGCACCCGCACGATGCAACGACAGGATGGCGCTGGCATGTTCGCCTGGGGCGTCGGCTTGGAGAATTTCCCATCCCTTGGCGCGGAGTTCCGGCACGAGCCAGGCGCGTTGACGCGACAGTTCGGCGGCAATGTTGTCGACGCCGAGTTCAAGCGCGAGTTCCAGCGCTGCTTTCAGACCAACAACTCCGAGCAGATTTTGTGAACCAGCCTCGTAGCGGCGTGCGTCGGCGCGGAAAGTCATTTCCTCTTGGGCAACGTAGTTGGGGCATCGCACGTTGTGCCAACCGAGGATCGATGGACGAAGCTGCTCCTGCACGGTCTTTCGAACATAGAGAATTCCGGCGGCGAGTGGTCCGAGCAACCACTTATGGGCATCGGCGGCGAGGAAGTCGACGTGCTCCACGTTGGTGGGAAACGCGCCGAGCGTTTGGATGCCGTCGATGCAAAAGAGAATGTTGCGTTGGTGGAGAGCTTTGCCGATGGCGCGGAGATCAACCCGCCATCCGGCGAGAAAGTGACACGACGCGAGCGCCACGAGGCGGGTCTGTTCGTCGACTTGTCCGAGCACGTCGATGGAGCGCACGCGACCAAGTTCGCGAATGTTCATGAAGCGCACTTCGACACCTTTGTCGGCGAGCGCCATCCACGGGTAAACGTTCGACGGATAATCGTCCAGATAGACGAGGATGTTGTCGCGTTTGCGGAAGGTGAGTCCGTTCGCTACGAGATTCAGTCCGAGCGACGTTGGCCCGACTAACGCAATCTCTTCGGCCTGCGCGCCGATCAGCTGGGCTGCGAGTTCGCGCGTTTGGCGAATCTCCATCGCGGGCAAGGCGGCTTCCTGATCGTTGTGCGTGCAGGCGGCGGCGAAGCGTTGCACCGCTTCGGACACGCGCGACGGCAGCGGGCAATCGCCAGCGTGAGCGAGGAAAATTTTCTCGCGCACGACGGGGAATTCACGTCGGCGAAGTTCTTCGTTGGAGTGAAGTTCTGCGATGGTCATGAGCCGATGGCTTGGTTGATCTGGTTGAAATAATCGATGTAGAACGAAATTACCTGCCACGCGACGGCAAGCATGATGCCGATGTGCACAGCGTGGCCGGACCACTTCGCGAAAGAGTGAAGCTTGCGTTGGCCCTCTTCTTGAAAGTGGTGGTGAAGTCGTTTCAGTGAATCGTCGAGTTTACCGCTGATTTCGCCCGAGTGATAGAGGCTCGTGAAGAGTTCGGGAAATTCACGTCGGCGTGTGAGAATTTCCGCGGGTGTTTGGCCGTTTTCGAGCAATGGTTTCCACGCCAGCACGGAGCGACGCAGGGAAGGGGACCCGCTGGCGGTCGCGGCGAGTTCCCACGCGGGAATAATGTTCACGCCGGCGTTGATGAGGGCTTCCAACGCCGCGGCAGTGCGCGCGACAGCCAAGCTGCGTCGTGCCGAGCCGAGCATGGGCACGGGGTGGAAAAGCTTCTCCACGATGCTGCGCCAGCGCTCGCCATGACGCGCTTGGCAAAGGTAAGTCCCGCCAATCACTACCGCGTAGACGGGTACGAGGATGGCAAGTTTCTGAATCACAAACGCGGTGCCGCCGTTGCTGAGGACGAGGCCGGTCAAATAGCGGATCGGGAAAACGATCACGGCGATGTGCGCGATGAACAAGGGATACGCGAGATTGCCGATGACGCTGCGAATGAGTAGCGCCCGGTCGCGGTAGTATTCGCTGAGGAGTTTGAAACCGGAATCGAGCCGGCCACTTTTCTCGCCCGCTTCGATCAGGGAAATGTCGAATGCGGGAAGCCAGTCGGGGATTTGCCCCATCGCCTCGCTCAGCGTGAAGCCTTGCTGAAGCCGTAGGGAGATCGCAGCGAGATTTTCGCGTGTCTTCGCGGACGGAGTGATGCGTTGGAGATGATCAATCGCCTGCGGAAGTCCGACTCCAGCTTCGGTCAGGGAACCTAGTTGGTGATAAAGTTCTGCGAGCTGGCTGAGTTGCCCGGGCGTGATGATCAAGGGCATGGCCACGCCATCCCGACATCAAGCCGCCGCGCGGTCGAGGCTGGCCTTGAGGTCACGCTTGCTTTTCAGACCGACGATCTGATCAACGACTTGGCCGCCTTTGAAGATGAGCAATGTGGGAATTGCACGAACACCGAACTGCGACGCCAGCGACGGATGGTCGTCAATGTTGACCTTGCCGATCTTTGCCCGGCCGCCGTATTCGGTAGCGAGTTCGTCGAGGAGCGGCGCGATCATCTTGCACGGGCCGCACCATTCGGCCCAAAAATCCACAAGGACAGGCGTGGTGGAATTGATAACTTCAGCGGGAAAATTTGAGTCGGTAAGCGTGACGATGTTTGCGGCGGCCATATGTGACAGCGGTTAAGAAAAAGTTGCGGAAGGTTGCGCCGGTAATTCGCACCGGCGCAACGCGGTTAGATTTGAACGGTCGAAGTCAGGTAAACTTGGACCAGCACCAGCACGACGACGATTACAGCCGCGACGGCGAGGATCGTATCCAATGTGCTTGTCTTCGCCGGAGCGACGACGGCGCGCGGCGCTGGGGCCGGAGCTGGAGTCGGTGCCGCTGCGGGCTTCGCCGCAGGCGCGGCTGCGGCGACAGGCGCTGGTCGCGAGGCTGCGGGTGCCGGCGCCGGGGCTGGCGGAGTCGTCGGTGCAGCCGACGACGCTGTCGGTAAAGCGGCTGTCGGTGCGGTGGAAGAAGTGACGGTAGGCAACGGCGTGGTCGGTGACGAGGTTGCTCCCGGCAACGGAGCCGTGGGCGCAGTCGGGGACACTGGAGTGGCTGGCGCCGACGGGACGCTTGGCAGTCGCACCGTTGGACCGGCGGTAGGCTTTGGCGGGAGACTGATACGTACAGTCTCTTTTTTGGGTTGAACTTTGGCAGCTTCGCCCGGCTTGGGTGGAACTGCGCCGGATGGCGGATTGGGATTATTCTCGGCCATAGATAGTTTTGTTGGCGAAAACTAAGGTTCGCGTACTGAGGTGTCAAACTCTTATTCCAAAAGTGAACGGAGTCGCTACGAGTGACACTCTCAATTGCACCCTGATTCCAATTCGGTCAATTCGCGAAAGGCGCTTGGCTGGAGCTGCGCTTTAATAGCGTGGTAACTGTTTCCTCTACTTTATCCAGGTGGAACGGCTTGCCGAGATACGGGGCCTTGATCGAGTCAAGGAACGATCGAGTCTCGTCGTTCACCACGTCGCCGGTTAGAAAGATAATCCGATTGGTCAGTGCGGGATGCTTTTGAGATGCGGCTTTGTAAAATTCTCGACCGTCCATGCCCGGCATGCGGAAATCGGAAAGTATCACGTCGAACTCGCGCGTCTCAAGTTGGGCGAGAGCTTGCGCGCCGGAGTTGCAGACTGCGATTTGGTATCCGAGCAAGCCGAGCATTTCCCCAAGCATTTCTGCGATAGCCTTCTCATCGTCGAGCACCAGGATTCGCGTCGCGATCTTCGGCGTCGCTGGGGCGGGTGCAGACTTGCTGATCAGTTTGGAATCAAAATCCGGCTCTGAGGAGCTCTCGCGTACTGTGGGAATTCCCGTGACGTCGTGGAGTGGAAAATCCAACGCGAAGCACGCGCCCTTTTCCGCCGGTTCCAAGCGGATGGCACCCCGGTGTTCGGTCATGATGCTGTGAGCAATCGACAAACCGAGACCGGTACCGGCGCCCACTTCTTTTGTGGTGAAGAACGGTTCAAAGATCCGCGCTTGAATCGAAGGCGGGACGCCTGGGCCCGTGTCAGCAACTTTGATGGTGAGAAATTTGCCGTTCTGACAAGTGCTGATCTTAAGACACGCATTTGCCGGCGTATCCATCATCGCTTGAATTGCGTTGTGGGTCAGTACGCCGAGCACTTGCTCAATTTTTTCTGCGTCGGCGATGGTCTTCGGAAGCTTGGGATCGAGGTCTAGAAGCAACTCCATTCCGGTAACGCGGAATTCCGCCGTGCGCCGTTCCAAAACTTTTCGGACGATTTGATTCAGATCCACAGCCTGACGGTTTTCCGGTTGCTCTCGAGCGAGCGATAGGAAGTTTTTCACCAGCTTTACGGCACGTCCGCTTTCACGGGCCACCTTCTCGAGATCGCTGCGGGTCCGATCGCTCAACTCGTGACGTTGGAGGATTAACTCTAGGTAACCCTGAACTGCTGCGAGGGGATTGTTCAGTTCGTGCGCGATACCGGAAATCATTTGGCCAATCGCGGAGAGGCGTTCTGCCTGACGCAGTTGTTGTTCGAGGCGCGCGCGCTCGGTGAGTTCGCGCACGAAAAATTGGAATACGGGCTTGCCCTCCACCTCGACTCGAGCACCGGCAACTTCGACCTGTCGGGTGCCGCCGTCTTGCCGCACGAGAAGGAGGTGGTGTTGGTTGCGAACCCAGTTGAACCATTGTTCGTTCTCGGTGGGCATCGGTTCCTTTTTGTCGACGACTTGCAGGAACTCGCGGAGGCAAAGGTTTTTCTGCTTCGATAAAGTCACGCCGAGTAGTTGCTGTGCGGCTTGGTTCATCTCGATGATTTCCAACTGATCGGCGCTCGCCACGATGATGCCTTCGTGCGCTTGTTCGAACAGTCGTCGGTAGCGTTCCTCGGTGGTATCGACCTTTCGTTGCAGTACTGCGGCAGCAGACTGTTGCAATTGGATTTGGCGGAACGCGGATTCGTGGGAGGTTCGCGCTTCCTCGAGCACGAGGATGATCATGCTCACTGCGATGAATAACTGCACGACCGTTGAGATGACGAATGTACTGCTGATCAGTTGCTCTGCCAATTGCATCCACGGATAGCTGACGAGGTAGAGACCCCACAGGGCGAAGCCGGCGACGAGCAAACCAGCGCCGACATAGCTGCGGCGTTTGCGGAATTTATAGAAAGTCCATGACGTGATGAGGCTAGCGGCTCCAATTAAGGCGAACACGGGCGCCTGGAAAAAGAGCGAGTTCGTGAGGTGAATTGCTCCCGCGTAACTCCAGAGCAGCAGAAACGCCGTGAACCCTCCGAGGACAATTTGCTTGGGCTTTTCGGAATGGAACAAACTGCTCCCCCACAAGAGACAGACTGCAGAAGCGCTGATGCACCACAGTTTCGCCGTCGCTAAAATGGCTCCATCGTGCTGACTTCCCATCCCGATATTCAGCGTGAGCCAAACCGCGTAGAAGAGCCATGCGCCTGTCCAGAGCGTGAAGTAGCGCCGCTGAGTGTACTTGTTGAGGTAGGCGAAGAGCCCGACCAAGACCCACACCGAAAGCAGTGAAAGTATGAGTGCGGCTTTCAAGTAACTTGGCGCGAATTCGAGATTAAATCCGTCGGCTTCATTAATCATAATGCTGTCGAGGCCCGGCTAAATTCCCTTCGGCTGCCGATGGACGGTGCCGGTTCACGGACCGTGGCGATGAGTTTGCCCCGTCGATCAACGCTGAATTGGAGAAACGATGTTGGTTGGCTCGGGGAAGGGGGGCGCTCGTCAGCGAGTTTACCGCGCACCCAGTCGAGAATCCGGTGCGACAAGATGACAAAGTTTGAATGGCCCATACGCGTGCGGGCAGTTCTCAGCACTGCATGTGCCATTTATGAGAATCTTCGGAAACTACCGGCATCCGTTTGATTTTTACCGTCTGGCTGATGGCGGGTGTCCAATTTCGGAACACTGAACGATTGCGAAGAACGGATAGATTATGCCGACCGGTGGGCAACCTATTCCGCGCCGGCACAACCCTAAAGTGCGATGTGAAACTCGGCTGACTGTTTTGCCGCCCCTTATCGTTGTTGTGCTTTTGCTCTGGTCAATGTCGTTGTTTCTGGAAAAACTCCCCGCGGCTCCCTGCCAGAAATATGATTATCGACTGCCATAACCACGTCGGCGCGGACCTGATGTTTTATCTGCACGGCGATTTCCCTTACGCGCAGCACCTAGTCACGATGACGAGCGAGGGGCGGGAGCTCGGCGTGAACAAGTGGATCGTTTTCCCGTTCGTCGTTCCGATCGTGTTCAAGATCGAGGCGCTCAAACGCGGCGAGATCGTTTTCGACGGAACGGGTCTGGAGAAAGTTCCCTACGCCTTTGAGAACCGCCGGCTATTGAGGGAAATCAATGATCTCTTCCCAGACGAAGGCAAAGACTGCCTCCCGCTCGTGATGCTCGACCCGATGCGCGAGCAGGCGGCGCAGATCAAGGAGCTCCGCAAACTGCGCGGGGAATACAAGTTCTACGGTCTCAAGCTGCAGACCACGATGATCCAGTCGTTCATCAAGACGCTGGCCAACGAAGGCCGTGGCTTCGTCGAACTCGCGGCCGAGTGGGATATTCCGTTCATCATTCATTCGAGCGTTGGCGATCAGGATCCTTGGGCTCAGGCGAGCGACATCCTCGACGTCGCGGAGAAATTTCCTCACGTCCGCTTTTGCCTCGCGCACTCGTGCCGTTACGACAAGGAATGCCTCGACCGCGTGAACGCTCTGCCCAACACGTGGTTCGACTGCTCGGCGCACTGCATTCACTGCGACGGTGCGCTCGCAGACATGCCGTACATCGCTCCGCGTGCCCGGCGCTTTGAAAGCGATTACACAAATCCCGCGCGTGTCATCGGCGACCTCGCGGCAGCGTATCCCAAGAAGTTCATGTGGGGCAGTGACTCGCCGTTCTACAGCTACGTGGCGATGCTCGGCGAAAAACGCCTCGCGCTTATCAGCACTTACGCGAAGGAAGTCGGCGCGCTCAAGGCGAACAAATCCGAAGTCGTGGACCGCATCGCCAATCAAAACATCCGTGCGTGGTTGAAACTCAAAGATGAAAGCATTCTCGCTGGCAAATAGCGCTGCGCTTGTCACGGGCTCGTCGCAAGGCATCGGCTTCACTGCGGCCAGCGCCCTGCGTGAGGCTGGTGCCAAAGTGGTCTTTCACGGTTTGCAGGCGCGGCCAGAAAACATCCCGGCGGATTCAGGCTACGTGCAGGCGGACTTGATGCAACCGGACGCACCCGCGCAGCTCGTGGCCGGCGCATTCAAGGCCGAGCCCAATCTCGACACGCTCGTTTGCAACGCCGGCAGCTTTTTCGACGCGCCGTTTCTCGAAATGACCCGCGAGCGTTGGGACAAGACGCTGCAACTCAACCTCAGTGCGACCTACTTCGTCGTGCAGGAGTTTTCCAAACGACTTGTCGCCGCGAAGCGCGGCGGTTCCGTATGCATCACTACTTCGACGAACGGCCTCCAAGCCGAAGCCGACTCGACCGCCTATGACACCTCTAAAGGCGCACTCGTGATGCTCATCCGCTCGCTCGCAGTGTCGCTCGCGGAGCACGGCATCCGCGTCAACGGGATCGCGCCCGGCCTCATCAAGACGCCGCTCACGTCGGTCTGGATGGAGACCCGCGCGAACGATCTCCTCGCGCACTACAAGAAAAAGATTCTCCTAGGTCGCATCGGCGCGCCAGAGGATTGCGCTGGCGCCGTGGTGTTCCTCAGCTCGCCCGCCGCGAGCTACATCACCGGCGAAATCCTCACGATTGATGGCGGCCTCACCGTTCAGCAGATCGGGAAAATGTAACGGCGCATGAATTTCTCCTGGCCCATCGACGGCACCATCGTCGGCGTTTACCTGCTGGCGACGATGGTTGCGGGCCTGCTCGTCCGCAAATACGTCAGCCGCGTCGAGGACTTCCTCGTGGCCGGGCGCGAGATGAACGTCTACCTCGGCATCGCGTCGCTCGCGGCCACGGAGTTCGGCATCATCACGTGCATGTATACGGCGCAGGCGGGCTACACCAACGGCTTCGCCGGCGCGCTGCCCGGACTCTGCCAGGCGGCGGCGATGTTCCTCATCGGCCTGACCGGCTTCTGCGTGAAACCGCTGCGCGACTCGGGCGCGATGACGCTGCCGGAGCTGTTTGAGAAACGCTTCGGCAAATTCGTCCGCTGGCTCGCGGGTGTGGTCATCGTGTTCGGCGGTCTGCTGAACATGGGCGTGTTCCTGAAAATCGGCGGCGACTTCCTCTGCCTCGTCTGCGGCTTCGACATCAAATACCTCGCCGCCATCATGACCGTGCTGCTCGTGATGGTCGCGGTCTATACTATCCTCGGCGGAATGCTCTCGGTGCTCGTGACCGACTTCCTGCAATTCGTCGTGATGAGCATCGGCCTGCTCGTCGTGACCGTGATGATTCTGCAACAGGTCGGCTGGGAAAAACTCGTCGCGACGGTCGAGCAACATCACGGCGCGGGCGGCTTCAATCCGCTTGCGAATCCGAACCTCGGCTGGACGTTTCTCGTGATGCAAATCCTCGGCAACACCGCCGCGACGCTCACATGGCAGACGACCATCGCGCGCCTGCTCGCCGCGAAGGACACCGACACAGGCCGCAAGGTTTACACGCGCACGAGCTTTTTCTTCGTGTGCCGCTGGCTGATTCCCGGCCTGTGGGGCATCGCGGCGCTCGCGGTGATTGGCTGGCAGCCGTTGAAACAACTCACCGCGAACGAACTGGCGAAAGTCCCGCCCGCGATTCAGGAAAAAATCTCGGCGTCCAAACCCGGCGCGCCGCTGGCACAACTTTCGGAAGCCGAGGCCGCGTCAATCGCGCCCACCACTGCGACCAAGTTGAATGACGCCTCGCTGCACGCGATGCCGAAGTTTCTCAGCACCTTCGTCCCTATCGGCCTGATGGGCTTGCTCATCGCGGCAATGCTTGCGGCGGACATGAGCACCGATTCGAGCTATATGCTTAGCTGGGGCAGCGTCATCTACAACGACATCCTCGGGCCGTTCCGCCAGCGTGCGTGGTCCGACCGCCGCGCCATCCTCTGGAACCGCTGCATCGTCGCGCTTATCGGCGTGTATCTGCTCGTGTTCGGACTGCTCTACACCATCGAAGGTAACGTCTGGTCGTATCTGCTGCTCACCGGCTCGATTTATCTGTCGAGCATGTCGGTGCTGCTCGTCGCGTGCTGCTACTGGAAGCGCGCGAACAACTGGGGCGCGCTCGGCGCCATCATCCTCGGTGCCGCCGTGCCCATCGCGCATCTCTCGATGGAGAAAATCCCGGCCACCGCCAAACTCGCCGCGTCCATCGGCAAGGACGCTGCGGGCATCGGAGCATTTGTCGCAGCGGCGGTGGGAATGATCGTCGGCTCGCTGCTCAAACCTCGCACGGAGGAAAAATCATGACGCACGGACACTCTTTCTGGTTCTGGCTCGTTTGGGCCTGCGTGATCTGGTATTCGACCATCACGATCTACGTCAGTGTGAAAGGCGCCTTCGACATCAAGAACATGCTCCGCGATTTGAAGGAACGCGGGGAGAAGCGCGATGCCGCTGACACAGGGCAATCTCAGCAGTCCTCGAAATGAAAACCGTCGCCATCTTCGGAGCCAGCGGAAAACTCGGACGCCACGCATTGCCCGTGCTCGCGCGCCGCGGCCTGGCCGTGCGCGCATTGGTTCATCGCACACCCGTCGCGAACAAGAACGTCACCTCCATTTCTGGCAGCATCACCGACGCTAAGGCCGTGGATGAAACGGTGCGTGGCGCGGACATCGTCGTGCAGCTCGCCACCACGAAGGAGGACGCGGACACGTTCTTCGATGTCAGCATTCGCGGCACGTTCAACATCCTCGAAGCCTGCCGGCGCCACGGCGTGAAGCAGTTCATCCTTTTCGGCGGCGACGCAGCGTTTGGCATCTGGTTTTATCCGCAGCCCGTGCCGATCGATGAGAGCCACCCGCTCACGGCGTATCCCGGCTACTACGCGTTCTCCAAGGTCATGGAGGAAACGATGGCGCAACAATACACCATCCAATATGGCGTGCCCGTCACCGTGCTGCGCTCGTCGTGGGTGTTTGAGCGCGACGACTTGCTCAATCACTTCTCGCTGCTCCGCAACGTGAATCCCGCCGAGCCGGGTCACGGCTTCGGCGAAGTCGGCGCCGATGTGCTCGCGCTCGTGCGCGCGAAGCAGGAACGCATCCCCATCCTCACCGACGCAAACAGCACTCCGCTTCGCCGACACATCGTCCACGTGGACGACGTGATGCAGGCGTTTGACCGGATGCTCGGCAACCCGGCCGCGCTCGGGCAGACGTTCAACATCGCCGGCCCGACGGCGTTCGATTACCGCGTCGCAGCGGAATATCTCTCGAAGAAGCTCGGCTCCCCGACGGTGGAGATTCGTCAGCCGAAGTATCACCCGTTCGAAATCAACATCACCCGCGCCCGCACCGTGCTCGGCTACGCGCCGGAGAATGATTTCTTCCGCATGGCCGACCGCGCCATTGCGGCGAGACAAGGAAAGGAATGATATGAAAGAGTTCCATCACATCGGCCTGCCGACGGAC
Organism: Limisphaerales bacterium; assembly: GCA_044224905.1. GTDB lineage: Bacteria > Verrucomicrobiota > Verrucomicrobiia > Limisphaerales > JBGAJN01 > JBGAJN01. Next base: position 971,444 of record JBGAJN010000003.1, on the reverse strand, counting down.
GAGAGCCATCCCGGCGAATATTACGTGGAAGACACCAAGGTCTGGGTGACCGACCCGCGCAAGCATCCCTACAAGGTCGAGTATCTGCGCTTCGAGAAGGACAGCCCGGTGAAGGGCCCCGTGCGCGATATGCCGCACGTGGCCTACCGCGTGGATGATCTTGCAGCGGCGTTGCGCGGCGAGAATGTGCTCATCGAACCGTTCAATCCATCGCCGAACTTCACCGTCGCCTTCGTGATGAAGGACGGCGCGGTGATCGAGTTCATGAAGTTCGAGAAGGACAGCGATTTGCCGTGGAAATAGTGCGAGAACCCCGTCGCAATCGTGAAGCGGATCAAGTGGAAAACTTTCCTGATAGTTGCGATCATCACTCTCGCTGCTCTGCTGTGGGTAGGGGAAGAACTGAAATATGGCCTTGGTAATGGCTACCATCTCGAAAGATTCTCCGAGAACGGTCTCTACTACGTTTTGGCCCGGGGCGATTACTCTGGTGGAGGAGCCTTCGACGGGACGATTCAGAAGATTGCAGCCACGAACGGCCTTGTGGTCGCTTTCGTTTCCAGATTAGCCAGAGTCGATCCGAATGGTTGGTATGTCTTGACCACGAAAACCGGCAAGATTGTCGGACCGCTATCCGAGTCTGCCGTGCAAGAGTTATCCGGATTAAGCACCTCGAACTGCATCGCACCGGACCAATTCGTTTCGAAGTGGGTGGGGCGTCGTTAAACATTGGGAAGTATCGCCACCCAAACTTCCTTGGTATTATTTGAAATCATGAGCATCAAAGACAAAGTCATCGTCGTCACCGGCGGCACGTCGGGCATTGGCGAAGCGTGCAGCCGGCATTTCGCGTCGCTCGGCGCGCGCGTGGTCATCGCGTCCAACCAGGACGACCGCGGCGCGGCGCTCGAGAAGGAATTGCGCGCGGCGGGCCACGATGTGCGCTTCGTGTTCGCCGACGTGTCGCGCGAGGACAGCGTGCAGGCGATGGTCGCGCGCGCGGTGGAACTTTACGGGCGCATCGACGGCGTGCATTGCAACGCGGGCGTCTGGGGCAAGGGTAAGGTCACCGAGTTCAACGACGCCGCGTGGGAAAAAATCATGGGTGTGAATGTGAAGAGCGTGTTCTGGACCGCGAAGCACGTCGTTCCCGTGATGGAGCGACAGGGTAAGGGCGTGATTCTTATCACGACGTCAGTGGCGGCGTTCATCGGCTTCCCAGCGCACGCGCTCTACTGCGCGTCGAAGGCCGCGCTCGAATCCATGATCCGTTGTTTCGCTACCGACCACGCCGGCAAGGTGCGCGTCGTCGGCATCTGCCCCGGCACGATCGACACGCCCATGCTCGCGGCGAGCTGTGAGGGCTGGGATAAACCGGTCGCCGAACTTTACGCCGAAGTCGCGCGTCGCATTCCCGTGCGCCGGCTTGGTCAACCGATCGACATCGCGCAAACCGCGGCGTTCCTCTTGAGCGACGAGGCGGGCTACATCAATGCGACGTCCATCGTGCTCGATGGCGGAACGATGGCGCTGCCGCCGTGGTGAACATGGTGGCGCGCAGTGTCCTCACAGCGCGGCTTGGCGAGCGGGCGCTCCGGGCTCGTTGAGGACCGCAGTCCCTACCTTTTGCGAATTGAACTTTATGAAACTCGACACAGCCAAATTCGACAACGCTCTCCAGCTCGGTGGCATCCGCACCGGCACCCTCGATTCGCCGGGCGCGGGCGGGGGATGCGGGACCCGTGTGGCGTTGTTCGACACCGGCGCAGGGTTGCGCTTCACCGTGGCGCTCGATCGCGGGGGCGACATCGTGGACGCGAGCTTTAACCAGTTTGCGCTCGCGTATCTGACGCCCAACGGCCTTGTGCCGCCGAGTCCCGCGTATCACACGGGCATGGAGTGGTTGCGCGGCTGGGCGGGAGGGCTCGTGACGACGTGCGGGCCCGAATACATGGGCGGCCCGCGCGAAGTGGATGGCGCGAAGACCTCGCTCCACGGTCGCTACTCCGGCCAATCCGCGCAGATCGAGACGCTTCGCAATCCGGATCCGCATCGCGGCCGTCACGAGATGGAACTCGGCCTCATCGTGCGCGACTCGCGGATGTTTGGACCGGTATTCGAGATTCGCCGCACGATCCGTTGCACGCTCGGCGTGCCGGAGATTGTTATCGACGACGAGGTGACGAATCGCGGCGACACGCGCGAAGCGCATCACTGGCTCTACCATTGCAACCTCGGTTACCCATTGCTCGACCGCGGCGCGCGCTTCGTCTATCGCGGTCGCGCCGAGTATTGGAACGTCCCGCCGCCGCCCGGACAGGACATCTTGCAACCACTCTCCAGTACCGCGATGAACCAACTCAAGCGGGTGCCGGACTCGCTCGCCAAGCACGCCGGTACCGGCGAACGCGGCCTCATTGTGGACACCGAAGCTGAGCGCGACGGTTGGTGTCGCGTGGGTTTGTTGAATGACAAGCTGAAGCTCGGCGTGGAGATTTCCTATCCAAAGAAGGCGTTGCCGCGCATGGCGAACTGGCAGCACTACGGCCCGCGCGGCAGCTACGTGAGCGGTCTCGAACCTTTCTCCGGATCACTCCTCGGCAAGGGGCGCGACAAGTATAAGCTCGCGGAACAATTTCTGAAACCCGGCGAGAGCCGGAAGTATGAGTTGAAGATTCGCGTGCTGAGTGGCGCGGCAGAGCTGCACACGCTTGGCTCACTTGATGGCGCAGTTCGTCCGTTGGCTTGATTGGGGGCGGCCGATTGTTAGCCACGGATTGAACACGGAAGAAACACGGATGCGGAAAGGACCGCTTCCCTTCGCTCTCGCTTATCCGTGTTCAATCCGTGTTTCATCCGTGGCTCAAGAAATCTTCACGAGTTGTCCCGTCGCCGCAGATTTTTCCGCCGCGAGGCATGCCCGGACGGCTTCACGGGATTCCTCGGCAGTGATGACGGTAGGCTTGGTGCCGGTGGCGACGCAATTGACGAAGTAGGCGAGTTCCTCGCGCAGTGCGCCGCGGAGTTGCCCGTGAATCGTTGGCCAGTAGGTCGTGTCGGGACAGCGCGAGCCGCTTTTGTCCACGATCATCAGGTTCGGGTGCGTGTCGTGAATGGAGACGGATCCTTCGGTGCCGACGACTTCGAGGCGTTCATCAATTTGAAATGGCGTGGTGTTCGGGAGGCACCAGACGGATTCGAGAATGCACGACGCACCGCTCTCGAGGCGATACATGACCTGGCCGAGATCGGGATTCGCGTGATCGCGAAACTTCACCGTCTGCGCGTAGGCTGAGACGGCGCGTGAGCCGCTGAACCAGAACATCAGATCAGTGTCATGCACGCAGTCGCCGATGATGGGTCCGATCTTGTCGAGCACGGAGGCGCCGACCCACGCGGGCAGGTTGCGGCGCGAATACATGGAAATGATTTTGCCGATCTTGCCCGCGGCGATCTCCTGCTTCGCGGCGGCGTAGCGCGGATTGAAGCGGCAGATGTGGCCGACCATGAAGAAACCCTTCGCCGCATTGGCCGCGTTCACGATCGCGTCGCAATCCGCAATCGTTGAGGCCATCGGCTTTTCGAGAAAGACGTGCTTGCCGGCTTTCAGTGCGGCGAGACTCGGGGCAGCGTGCTGATCCCACATGGTGGTGATGCTCACGGCGTCGAGTTCGGGATCGGCGAGCATCGCGTTAAAGTCGGTAAATGTTTTCTTCGCGCCGAATTTCTTCGCGACTTCGCCGAGGCGCTCGGGATTACGCGTGCAGAGCGAATGGATTTCCACGTTGGGAATGGCCGCGAGCGCTTCGCAGTGTTTTTCACCGAACCAGCCGAGACCGAGGACACCGTATTTGACTTTTTTCATAGGGAAGCTGGTGTGGAGAATTGCCTCCGGCTACGCTCCTCGCAAGACCTAAGACACTATGGCTGCCACCCCGACACCGCTCATCAATCTCCACTGCGAACTCGGTGAGAACCCGCTCTGGAACGTCGACGACGGCTGTCTCTACTGGGAAGACATCACGGGTTGCAAGGTGCACCGCTTCCATCTCGCTTCGGGAAAGCACACACAGATTTACGCCGGCGAACGTGTCGGTGGATTCACGTTTCAGGCGAATGGAGACTTGTTGCTCTTCCGCGTAAACGATCTCGCGTTGCTCAAGCCGGACGGTCGCTTGGAAGTGTTGCGAAAGTTCTCTGACGATGGTGTCGAACGGTTCAACGACGTCATCGCCGATCCGGAAGGACGCGTTTTTGCGGGCACCATCGGCAAAACGCCGGAGAGCGGCGGGCTGTTCCGCGTGGACTTGGACGGGAAGATCACGTTGCTGTTTCGTGGCACCGGTTGCTCGAATGGCATGGGCTTCTCGCCGGACTTGAAGACGTTTTACTGGACCTGCTCGACGCGTCGACGCATTTACTCGTTCGCCTACGATCGCGCCACCGGAAATATCAGCGGAGAGAAAGTCATTTACGCGGCGGGCGCCGATGAAGGAATTCCGGACGGCATGACGGTGGATCACCGCGGTCACATCTGGTCGGCGCGTTGGGACGGCTTCGCGGTCGTGCATCACGCGCCGGACGGAAAGTTCATCGAGAAGTTTGCGTTCCCGGTGGCGAAGGTTTCTTCTCTTTGTTTTGGTGGTCCGCACCTCGATCAATTCTTCCTCACGACTGCGGGCGGTGTACCCGGAAGCGACACGGCGGACGGAACGATTTATCAATGGTCCGCCGGAACTAAGGGCCCGCCGGAATTCCGCTCGCGCATCGGCATTGCTGCCGCGCGCTGATCACCACGCGGTCCACCCGCCGTCGACGGCGAGATTGTGACCGGTGAGATACGACGCGGCGTCCGACAGGAGAAATACCACCGCGCCCGCTATCTCCGGTGCTTGGCCCACGCGGCCGAGCGGAGATTTTTGAGCGAGCTTTTGGATGAAGTCGGGGAGCTCACGTTGAATCTTCGGATTCGGAAACGGTCCGGGCGAAATGCAGTTCACGCGGACGTTTTGGCGACCCCAATGGACGGCGAGATAGCGCGACATCTGTTGGAGGCCAGCCTTGGTCACACCGTATTCGATCGGGTTCGGAGTCATCGGCGTGGCATACATTCCTGGGTCAGGGGAGACGGTGCCGTACATGCTCGAAAACAAAACGATGCTTCCACGCTGCGCTTTGGCCATGTGCGTTCCGACTTCGCGAGCGAGCGCAAAGGTCGCCGTCAAACTCCCGTGACCGACGGCGTCGAACTCGGCGTCCGTCAAATTCTCCAACCGTTGCGCCGTGGAACTGTAAGTGAGATTCACCAACCCATGCGGCACCCCGCGTTGAGCGATTTGGTCCGAGACGAATTTCCGCATCGCCTCGGTGTCGCGCACATCGAGCGCGGCGGGGGTAACACGCGCGCCGAGCGATTGTGCGGCGACGAATTCCGCCGCTTTTTCGCCGAGATCGGCGCAGAGCACTTTGGCTCCGGCCGAGGTCAACGCAGCGACGACGGGTTGCCCGAGGTAGCCCGCGCCGCCGAAAACCCAGATATCTTTGCCGTCGAACCGAAAGAGATTGGCGAGGTCAGGTTGCATTATGCTATGCGGGCAAGCAAATCAGGGCGGCGTGTTAAATGCAATGTCCACCGGCAACAGCCTTCGCTGTCACAGCAGGATTGACGACGGCGGGCAACTGTTGTTCGTTATCGCCCGTCACCTGAGCAAACTGTTTTAACATCATGCAAAAATCCATTTTCACGATTCTCACCTTGGCCGCGTTGCTGAGCCGCGCGGTCGCTGCCGACTACAAAGCCGTTCCCAATTGGTATCAACTCCCCGAAGGCCGTGCCCAGATCGGCAACATGCACGGCGACGTCGCGGTGAGTTCCAAGGGCGAAGTTTATGTCAGCGTCATGGACCCGAAGGCGGGTGTGCAGGTCTTCTCGCCGGAGGGCAAGTTCCTTCGCAACGTTCCCGACGCGCCGCCGGATTTTCACGGCTTCGTGATTCACAAAGAAGCTGACGGCGAATTCATCTACGGCGCGCGATTGGGCGCGGGGAATATTCTCAAGCTCACCCTCGATGGTAAGGAAGTGTTGAATATTCCGCAGACGGCTATTCCCGATGAGTTCAAGAAAAAGGCCGCACCGAACCCGAAGAAGAAGGACGCCAAGAACAAGGCGCCAGGCGAAGCAAAACCCGGCGTCCGCCTCACGGCCATGGATGTCGCACCGAACGGTGATCTTTTCGTGACGGACGGTTACTCAAGCGATTATGTGCATCGCTTCGACAAGACGGGGAAGTATTTGAAATCGTTCGGCGGAAAAGCCGCGCCGTACAGCTTCAACACGCTGCACAAGATCGCCGTGGACACTCGTTTCACGCCTTGGCGCATCATCGCGTGCGACCGTGGGAACATGCGCGTCGTCCACCTTTCTCTCGAAGGCGAACTGCTGGGGGTCATCGCCAAAGACATGCTGATGCCTGCTGCGGTCGCGATTCACGGCGACTATGCCGCGATCGGCGAAATCAAAGGGCAGGTAACCGTCCTGGATAAGGCTGGCAACGTCGTCGCCAAGTTCGGCACAAACTCCAAAGCCGACGAAGTGGGCACCAACAAAACCGAACCGACCAAGTGGCGTCCGGGCATCGTGACCGCACCGCACGGCGTGGCGTTCAACGAGCACGGCGACATCTTCGTTTCGGAATACAACACCTTCGGCCGCGTGCATCGGTTTAACCGGCAGTAACGCTGCGCGGGCTTCGCCGCAGGCCGAAGACGGTTCTAACCGTGGGCCGGCGGTGACTGGTTGGTGCCAATCATGGCACAACTTGCACGCGATAAAACCGATTGATGCTCGCGGAAGCAGTTACATCGACTTTGTTGGCCATGTTGCCCGAACTCGCGATGTCACCGGCGAGATCGGTCCAGTTGGTTGCGATCAGACCGGAGTTGAACTGAACGCGGTAGGTTGCGTTGCTGACGGCACTCCAGGTGATTTCGATGTTGTTGCTGCCTACGATTGCGACCGATAGGACTTGAGGGATCGGCGCGGTGATTGTCAGCGTCCCGGAATTGAAGGCGATATCGTAATCACCGCTGGTCAGGCCGCTCGGAGTTATCGCATAGGTTCCAACGCCTTCGCCGGGTGTGCGGGTGAAGGCCAGCGTGCCGCCGAGTACGCCCGGAGTCTCGCCGTTCACGAAACCCACGTAGGTCGCGGTGAAAGTCGGATCGGTGGTGCCGAATGTTTTGCTGAGCGCTTCGGCGGTGACCGATAGAGGAGCGCGGGCAATGTGGAGCGAGCTTCCAATGAAGTTGATGGTGTAGTTGCTCCCAGCGACAAGTGTCCCTTGGGTGATCGCGTAGGGACTGTTGGCGACCGTTTCGCCCAAGGATCGAGCCAAAGAACCGCTGAGCACACTTGCGGGCGTGTTGCTGAACAGCAGTCCCGTCACGGTGTACGTCAAAGCGGGATCCACTTCGCCATAAACTTTGTTCTGGGGTTGCGCAACGATTGTGAGATCTGCCGGGGCGATCGTGATGGTGAACGTGCTCGTAGCGGTCAGACTGGGTGTGCCGCCATCGGTGGCAAATACAGTCACGGGGAACGTGCCCGCTTGTGTAGGCGTGCCGGAGAATGTCCGTGTGCCCGGGGCGAAGTTGATTCCCGGGGGCAGCCCGGCCGCCGTATAGGTCAGCGGGTCGTTGTCCGGATCTGCGAACGTGTTGGCAGCGAATTGGAAGTTGAACGTCGATCCGTATTGGCCGGCTGGTGGATTGTTGATGGCCTGCACTGCGATTGGTTTGAGGTTGATGACGGTGATTTTTGCGGACGTCAGGTCGTAGTTCACTTCGATGCCGATTTCGTTCGTCGGATAATTAATGGTCGAAAATGCACCGACCCTGCTTTGTGCGGTAACGAAAGTGAACGTCGCCCCGTTCGTCGGATAAAAGCCGTTGGTGAGAGTGATGTTGAGCGTGCCGCCGAGCGTGGCCACGCCGCCTGCGCCGCCGCCGGTGATCCGGATTTGATCGTAATTTGTCCCCGGCGCGTAACCGCCCAAATCAATATTCAAGACGCCCGCCGACGTCTGCTGGTAATTTCCCGAAACGTCCAAGTGTCCCAGCGGAAGGCCGGGACTGACGGCGGAGGCGTTGATAAAATTCTGAACATTGGCGACCGAGACGAGACCGGTGCCCATGAGCGTGCCGCCGAGAATCTGCAGCGGCTGGGCCTGCGCCGTAAGGTTTCCGCCGTTGAGCAAGGTGAGTCCGGAGGTCTGCTGATTGAAGGCGTAACGCAGCGTGTTCGTTCTCACCTCCACGCTGCCCGTGTTGATGAACTGGAAGTCGATCGATGTGTTGCCGAGTGGGGCGGTGCCGCCGATTTTCTGAAAACTTCCCGCGTTGACGAACGTCGGAGTGGCGCCCGCTCCAGCCGCGGCGTTGCCATCAAACGTCGTGACGAAAGTCGCGCCGAGCAGGTTGCTGAAAACCGCCCCGTTGGCTCCCGTGAGATTTCCGGCGCTCCAAACTGCGTTTGCCGGGTTGATTAATTTTCCGCCGTTGAGAGTGACTCCGCCGTTGATGTTCAATCCTCCGCTGGCAGTGACGAGGGCGTTGGTGATGGTTCCACCGCCCAAGGTCAGAAGTCCGGTGACCGTTACCGGGGAGGTGCCGCCTAGGGTGCCCGCCGTCAAGTTCACCGTGGATACAGTGCCGGCGCTGCTGAAATTGAGCGTGCCGCCGCTGACGTTCAGCGTCGAGCCGGTCACGTTGCAGCTGGCGGTCAAGTTGGCGGTGCCGGCGGTGATGCTCAAAATGGAGCCCGCTGTGTCGAATGTGCCGCTCGCGGTAAGGGTCGTGGCTCCGATGACATTCACGACGCCGTTTCCCGTGACCAGCGAGCCTGCGGGAAGCACGTGGGTGCCGCCGCCAAATTCCACGGTGGCTCCGGCACCGGTAATAATTGTGCCCGGATGGGTACCGCCGCCTGCCAGACGCAAGGTCGCGGCTTGCGATTCCACGGTGCCAATATTGTTGAACTGCGCGGCGATGTCAGTCCGCGCCGCGCCCGCTGTTTTGCGAAAGAGTCCCGCATTCACGATTGTCGTCGCGGCGCCGCCGAGAGTGCCGTTGTTGCCGTCGAACGTAACGTTGAAGGTGGCGCCAACGAGATTGCTGAATACGGCGCCGTTGCCCATGTCGAAACTGCCTGCACTCCATGTTGCGACGCCGGCGTTGACGAAGGTTCGTCCATCGAGTTCCGCGTTGCCGTTGATTGTTGCTGTGGCGGCAGCATTGATCCGCGTCACGCCTGCGCCGATCATGTTCCCACCGGTCCAGATCAGACCACCGTCCACGGTAAGATTTCCGGAGCCGGCCAGTGTTGTTCCATTGTTGAGCATTTCCAAGCGCCCACGCGTTTTGATCGTGCTGGCTCCGTTGAGAGTGAAGATAGTGCGATCGAGGGATAAGGTCTGTGTTCCAGTCGTGCCACCGATCGTGAGGCTGGCGACGGTTGGGTCCACCCGATCAACGATCACCGTGTAGGTGCCGCTGTTCGTGATGAAGACGTTGTCGGCGGCCGTGGGGATTTGTGCTGGGTTCCAGTTGGGCGCGGCATTCCAAACGCCGGTGCCGCCAATCCACGTGAGATCAGCGGCATTCGCCGCGGGTGCAACGAGAATTGTTGAAATGAGGACAGCCTGCCATTTCGTCAATCGAATGGCCCTGAGCAACGAAGCTGCGAGAATGGGAACAAGTGAGGAATGGTTCATTGGGAGGTTGGGTTAACTTGCTTCGTTTTTCGGGGGCTTTTATGGGAGGTGCAGAAATATGGAACCGGTCTCAGAGGCTGGCGTCTGCGTGATTTATTTGTGTTCGAAAAGAGGGGCATGAGCTTTTGCCCATGCCCCCCGGTGTGTAGGGAACAGAAACCTATTTGAAGTTCGCGGTGACCTTCGTGTCTTTGTTGATCGTGACCTTGATCGGGTTGGTGGTGCCGACGGCGTCGCCGCTCCAACCGACCCACGGAGAACCAGCGGCCGGCGTCGCGGTCAGGGTGACGACCGTGCCGGGCGCGTAAGACGCAGCGGACGGACTCACCGTCACCGTGCCTTTGCCAGCCGTGACCACGGTAAGCTTGAATGCACCGGTGGTGCTACCACCACCGCCACCACCGCCGCCACCGCCGCCACCGCCGCCACCGCCGCCACCAGTGCTGTTACCGCCTACGCCAGTCTTGATGGTGACGGCCATTGAGGCCATGCCGCCGACGGAACTCCAGACGGTCGCTGTGGTTGGAGGGGTGTCGAGGACGATGCTGCCTTTCCACACGCCTTGCTCGAATTGCATCGTGCCGAACGGGCCATTCGCCGCTTCGCCGCCGTAAGTGAGGACGCTGTTCGTGTAAGGCGTGGTGGCTTGAATCTTCAGCATCTTGGTGTCGAGCACGTAGTCAGCTTGGGTGATCGTGACCGGAGGAATCGGGTTCACGAACACTGTGGTGCTGACGGTCGAGCCGTTGTAGGTGGCCTTGAGGGAAACGCCTTTGCGGCCGCTCACCACCGCGCTGGGCACGGTGATCATCGTGCCGTAAGCGCCGTAGGGCACGGTCACGCTCGCGGGTACGTCAATGGTCGCGGTGTCGCCGCTCTGCAACGCGATGACCGCACCGCCAGCGGCGCGCGGGAAGTTGTTCAAGGTGATCGCAATCGTGACGTTCTGGCCGCCGACGATTTCCGGTGCGCTGATGCTGGTGAGCGAAACAACGGGCGCAGGGCTGAGGTTGAGGCTCGCGGTAACCGTCGTGCCGTTGAACGTGGCCGTGACGGGCACGGTGGTCGCAACAGTGACGGGCGCGGTGTTCACGCTGAAGCTCAGCGCGCTGTAACCTTGCGGCACAGTGATGCTCGCGGGCACTGCGGCGAGCGACGTGTTGCCGCTCGTGAGGGAAACCGTCGCGCCGCCGACCTGCGCGGGAATGGTCAGATAAACCGCGCCGTAGGTGGCGAAGCCACCTTCGACCGGGTTCACGGTGAGCGTGTTGAGTTTCACGACCGGCTTGATCGTGAGCGTGGTCGCGCGGCTGACCGAACCGTCCGTCGCGTAAAGTTTCAACGCGGTCGGAGCGGTGAGCGTCGTGCCGCCTGCGGTGATGCTGAACACGGCATTGCTTTCGCCTTCCGGAATCACGACCGATGCGGGCGTGGCCACGAGGGCGGTGGCGGTGCTGAGGAAGTCGATGTTCACGCCGCCGACGGGAGCTGCGCCGCCGAGCGAAACGGTGACTTGCGCGGCGTCGCCGGGAGCGACGGTTGCCGGGTCGATGGCGATCGACGCGAGCTGCGTCGGCGCAGGTGCACCGGGAGCGAACACGACGGCGATCGCGCCGGCGGGAATCATCAGACCAGTCGGGTGATAGCCGTTGTAGGCGTAGCCGACGATGTTGCCATTTGCGTCAACGCCCGTGGCGACGCCGTTCGTGTAGCCCGCGGGCAGGTATTGGTTGAGGTCCACGACGCTGTCCGCCGTGCCGCTCCACGCGAGCGCATGACGCACCGAGCCGTAAGCGCCTTGCGCGCCGACCCAGCCTTCACCGACTTGCTGCGAGCCGTTCAGCGCTGTGACTTTGGAATCGGTGTAGCCAGCGGGATGGAGGTCCACCGCCGTGTCGCCCGAACCGCTCCAGATCATCGCATGCTGCGAATAGACCGTGCCGTTCAGCACCAATCCCCAGCCGCCTTGCTGCGTGCCGGAAGTGCAATGCGCTTCGCTCGCGACGTAACCGGCGGGGTGCAAGTCTACCGCGCTCGCGGCTGAACCATTCCACTTCACTGCGTGGCTGGTGGTGTGGTAGCCGGACGAATCGCCATCTGGATACGCGAGTGTGGAGACGTAACCGGCTTCCTCACCGTCATGGCAACCCATCGCGCGGGAGAATACGTAAGGCCAGCCGATGGGATGGAGATCCACGCCGCTCGCCGCCGAGCCGTGCCAGGAATACGCATGCGACGCGGTGACAAAGTAACTTTGGTTTTGCGCATAACCGCATTGCTCGCCGCCGTGGACGCCGAGGCAATACGAGAAGTTGTAACCACTCGGATGGAGATCCACGCAGGTGTTGGATGAACCGCTCCAGACGAGCGCGTGCGTGCCGAGCACGCTGTAACCCCAGCCGCCTTGCTGCGAATCATCGGAGCAAAGCGCCTGCGAGTAGTAGTAGCCCGCGGGATTGAGGTCGGTGACGGCGAGCGCGTTGCCCGAGAGCAACACGGCGTGGTAGTAGCCGCTCGATTGCATGGCCGAGCCGCACTGGCGGCCGCCGGAATTGCTGTTGAGCTTGCCGGAGGAACTGCCGGCCGGCGTGAGGTCGTTGGCGTGATATTCGGCAAAGGCCGTTGCGCCGAGAGCGAGCGCGCACGCGGCGGTCAGCGCTGGCATCAGCCTGCGCCGAATCGCTCCGGCGGAAGGCTGGTGAGTGTGTGAGTGGTTCATTGTTGATTGGGTGGTTCGGTTGATTTGGTCGTTACGTTTCGTGCGGCCTGGTCTGGTTCGAGCCGTGGCCGCACGGGTAACTGCCTTAGCAATTGCCCAACCAATTGAGCTGCTTCTAAGGAAAACCCTTATGAAACCGACGTGGAATTAACATTGGACCGGTTGATCTGCCGGGGAGTTGTGCGGGAGGATTGGGCGAATCTCCCCAGGGTAGGCCGATGCGTTTGGGGAATATTTCCCAATTGAGAGGTCGCCGAAGGGTTAATTTAGTCGGGAAACTTGGAGACGCGCCAACATCACGTTGCTACGGATTTGGACGCGAAGATTTATCCGGCGATAGAGCGATAAGGCGGGCCGGATCGCTGAACGTTTTCAAGCGATGCGATTTTCCCGAATTACGCTGCTGCCGAGTCCGTAGATTTGCTGGGCTGAAACTGTGTGGCGCGAAGATTCGCTTCCGCTACGTCGGCGTGAGTCATGTTTGAAGTGACGCGGGCTCGCGAAGTGGCTGAGTCCTTGTAACCCTGCGCGGCGGCGAGTTGAAACCACTTGTAAGCTTCAATGCGCGACTCGATTGCGCCGGTAGGTTCGTGGCTGATGCTGTCGCGATGGCAACGCAGGCCGAGGTTGTATTGCGCGCCCGCATCGCCGGCGATCGCGGCCCGGCGAATCCAACCGATCGCGGCAGCGTCATCTCGTTTCATGCCCTGACCTTCGGCCAGCATGATACCCAGATTGAACTGAGCGACGGGATGATTCTGATCTGCTGCCTTGCGATACCACTCCGCGGCTCGCACCAAGTCTAACAGCGCTCCGGCTCCCGAGCTAAGCCGCAAACCCATCATGAACTGAGCCTGGGCATCCCCCGCGTCAGCCATCGTTTGAGTTGATGCCTGTGCTGCCGCTGCGGGTCGGGGGAAAATCTTGCGATACCACGGTCGATTCATCATTTGACCTTCGTTGATCCACCGCTGAACACAACTTCTATCGCGGTATATCTTCGTCGGAACTGCGATGAGCCGCGCAATTGTGCGACCCTCCGCTCAGAATTTCATCGCGTGCGCGGACGACGATTTCATATCGTCGCGCTGTGCTTTGGCGGGCACGAAGCAACTATGTCCGATTTCGACAATCAACTCGCGCGTCAGCTGGACGACTGGCGTGAACGCGGTCTTTCGCGTGAGCTTCGCCGCGTGGATTCTCCGCAAGGACCGCGCGCGGCGATTGCTGGTCGGGAATTCCTGAACTTTTCCTCCAACGACTACCTCGGCCTTGCGAACCATCCCGCGCTGAAGGAAGCGGCCACGAAGGCCGTGGAAAAATGGGGAGCTGGCTCCGGTGCCTCGCGACTGATCTGCGGCTCGCTGGCGGTTCACCACGAACTTGAGGAGGCGCTCGCCGCGTTCAAAGGCGCACCCGCGGCGTTGAGTTTTTCGTCCGGCTACGCGACCGCGCTCGGTACCATTGGTGCGCTGCTCGACAAAGACGACATCATCATCGTGGATAAACTCGTCCATGCGAGCGTCGTCGATGCCGCGCGGTTGTGTGGCGCCAAGCTCCGTGTTTTCAAACACAACGACCTTGAAGACCTCGAGTGCATTTTGAAATGGGCGGACAAGCAACGTGCCGCTGGCGTCTCGCCGGCAGTTCAAAACTCTCCCCGGCGCATCCTCGTCGTCACCGAGTCCGTGTTCAGCATGGATGGCGATCTCGCGCCGCTCCGCGACCTCGTGGCGTTGAAGGATAAATATGGCGCATGGCTGATGGTCGATGAAGCGCACGCCACCGGATTGTTCGGGCATCACCAGCGTGGACTCGCCGAGGAGCATGAAATCGCTGACCGCGTCGAAATCCAGATGGGCACGCTCGGCAAGGCGCTGGGCGCAGCCGGTGGTTACATTTGCGGCAGCCGGACGTTGATTGATTTGCTGGTCCACCGCGCGCGTAGTTTTGTTTTCTCCACAGCTCCTGCGCCCGCTGCGGCGGCTGCCGCGCGCGCTGCGGTCGAATTGATTCAATCCGAGGAAGGCATTGCGCGTTGCCATCGCCTTTGGGCTTTGGTGGATCAATTGAAGAACGCGCTGATCACGATCGGTTGGCCGCCGGGCGTCGTGCGCAGTGCGATCATTCCGCTGATGGTGGGCGATGAAACCCGCGCCGTTGCTCTTGCGGCGGCCTTGCGCGACGCGGGCATATTCATTCCGGCGATTCGTTACCCGACGGTCGCGCGTGGTGAAGCTCGCTTGCGCGTGACGGTCACGGCGGCGCACGAACCGGAACACATCGCGACCTTGGCGAACGTTTTGGGTGAAATCGTCAGTCGCAAATCGTAAATCCGAAATGGGCAAGCCTTCACTCGCGAAACTCGATCAGCGCTACGTCTGGCATCCGTTCACGCAGATGCGCGATTGGCTCAAGCGCGAGCCGATCGTGATCGTCCAGGGCAGTGGTACAGTGCTGCGCGATGTGAAGGGACGCGAGTTCCTCGACGCAAACTCTTCGATCTGGACGAACCTTCACGGTCACAGTCATCCGAAGATCAATGCAGCGATTCAGCGGCAGTTGAAAAAGGTCGCGCACACCTCCGCGCTGGGGTTTGCTAATGAACCCGCGAGTTTGCTGGCCGAGCGGTTGGTGAAAATCGCGAATCCTTCGCGCAAAACGAAGCCGCAATTGGCCAAGGTCTTTTTCTCCGACGATGGCTCCACGGCGATGGAAGTAGCGCTCAAGCTCGCCTACGAGTTCGCGCGGCGGGTGCGAGGTTTGAAGAAGCCGCAGTTTCTCGGACTCGATGGCGCTTATCATGGTGACACCGTCGGTGCGGTGAGCCTTGGTCACATCGATCTGTTTCACAAAGCCTACGCCGGGCTGCTCTTCAAGTCGGACAAGGCGATGGCGCCGTATTGCTATCGCTGTCCGTTTAATCGAGCGAAGCCCGAGCGCGCGGATGCTCGCGAGTATCGGAAGTGCAATTGGGAATGTGTCGGTAAAGTGGAGCAAAACTTCTCCGCGCAGAAGAAGCGGGGCAATCCTTACGCGGGCTTCGTGTTCGAGCCGTTGATGCAAGGCGCGGCGGGAATGATTCCGCAACCGCAAGGCTGGTTGAAGCGAGTCGCTGAGATTGCGCGTGGGCACGGCGCGCAGTTGATTGCTGACGAAGTGATGACGAGTTTCGGGCGCGCCGGCGTTGCGTCGAGTTCAAGCTTTTTTGCCTCGCATCACGAAGGCGTGCAGCCGGATTTTCTCGCGTTGGCGAAGGGGCTGACCGGTGGCTATCTCCCGATGGCGGCGACTCTCACCACGCAAAAAGTTTTCGATGCGTTCCTCGGCGAATACTCCGAGTTCAAAACTTTCTTCCACGGGCACAGCTTCACCGGGAATCAACTCGGCGCGTCCGCGTCCTTGGCCAGCTTGGATCTTTTGGAAAGTACGGCATCGGTTCGGTCGCGCGCGAAATTGGAAAAGGTTCTGCGCGACGAATTGCCGACGTTGTGGAAGTTGCCGCGGGTAGGCGATGTGCGACAGGTGGGCCTTGTGGTCGGCGTCGAATTGGTTCGCGACTGGCGCACGCGCGAGCCGTTCGATCTCCGCGAGCGCGCGGGGATTCGTGTTTGCGAAGCCATGGCGCAGCGCGGTGTGTTGACGCGGCCCATCGGCAATGTGGTGGTGCTGATGCCGCCGTATTGCACGACGCCGGATCAGGTGCGGCGGATGGTTCAGGCGCTCGCCGGGGCGATCCGTAATACCTTGTAGATCGGTTCGCCGACGTGTGAGCCAGAGAAGTGTTTTGACCCACCCGGTGAGGCTCTGGTAAACGAATGGCGTTTCAAGGCCTTGCGTCCATTCGCCACATTTCGGCGAAGTGTTTCGTCGGGGTGAGAACAATCAATCAACAACAAACTTCAAACATCATGATCATCAAAAACTCTCTGGCCGCCTTTGCTGTGGCGGGTCTTCTCTTCACTGCCCCTTCGAGCTTCGCCGCTGGAGCAAAGACGTATCAAGTCACCGGTCCCGTGCTCGCGTTGACTGACACGACCATCACCGTTCAAAAGGGTGACGACAAATGGGAAATCAATCGCGGCAGCGCCAAGGTCAAAGGCCAACTCAAGGTCGGCGCCAAAGTCACGATCGAGTATACGATGACGGCAGCGGACATCGAAGTGAAGAGCGACAAGCCGGCCAAGAAAAAGTAATCGCAGTGTTTCATCGGAAACGCGCAGCGACGATATCGCTGCGCCTTTTCTTTTTCGGAAACAAATCGCCCATCGTTGCGCCGAGTAAATCTTTACGTCTGCGGCTCTCCGGCGAGTCTTTCTAGATTGAGCGTTGGTTGTGCCCCGATCAGTGACCGTGTTGATGTTCCTGAATGTATTCTTGTTTCAGGCCCAGTTTCTCGGGCGCGTGGAGCACGAGCATCTTCATGCGGATATCGGCGGGCACCTCGCTTGCCGTCAGTTTTGAGACAAATACCATCAGGAGCAGCGCCAGCGGGACCGCCCAGATCGCGGGTTGCTCGCACAGGATGCGGAGCAGGGGATGGCTGGCGTAGTAATCGGCGAGCGGTTTGGCTCCCGGCACTTGATCGGCAAGCATGGTGCTCACCACTGTGATCAGGCTCAAGGTTCCGCCCGTTAACATCCCTGTGGCAGCGCCCTTCATGGTCATGCCGCGCCACCACGTGCTCATGAACAGCAGCGGGAAATAGCTGGCCGCTGCGATGGCAAACGCCCAGCCGACCATTTTGTTGATCTCAAATCCTTCTACGAGAAAGCCCAGCAGCATGGAGCCGCCGCCGCACACGATCGCGAACACCTTGAACATTTTCATCCGCTCCTCGGAAGTCGACTTCGGGCGTAACATGCGACCGTAGACATCGTGCGCCAGCGCGCCAGTCATCGAGACAAGCAGTCCGCTGAAGGTGGACATGAACGCCGCGAACGCGCCGGCGCAGGTGATGCCGCTGAGGATCGATCCGAGCACGCCATATTTCTCGTTGAGCAGGCGCGGAAGTTCCAAAACGATCTTGTCTGTGCCCTTCGCGCCGACGCCGTTGTAAAGTTCTGGGAGCAGGTTGCGTCCGATAACACCAAACACGGGCGGGAAGACGTAAAACACTCCGATTAGAATCATCACCCACATGGTCGTGCGTTTGGCGGCGACGCCGTCGGGGTTCGTGTAGAAGCGCACGAGGATGTGGGGCAATCCCGCGGTGCCGCAGACCAGTGCGATGATGAGTGAGTAGGTGTAGAGGAGCGAATAGGGTTTCGCTTCCTCCGCGGAAAGTTTTGCGGCCTTGGCGGCTTTGGTGGTGAGCGGACCAAAAGGGTTGAGCCACGTCGAGTCGATCGGCGCTTTCACCGGAAGCAGTTCGCGTTCGATCTTGCCGGTGGGCTGTGCTGGCGCGGTGCTAGGCGTCAATTGCGGTTGGGTAACGATGGGGGCAGTCGGCGCCTCGGAATGATTGACGTTCAGGTGATCACCGTAGTGACCATACACCGCCATGAGAACGAATACCGGCACCGAGATGGCGAACATCTTGGCCCAGTATTGAAACGCTTGTATGAGTGTGATGCCTTTCATACCGCCGAGCGCGACGTTGAGCGTGATGACCGCGCCGACTAGCACTACGCCCGCCCAATACGGCAGCCCGGGAAAAATATACGCCAGAGTTGTACCTGCGCCTTTCATCTGCGGCATCGTGTAGAAGAACCCGATGAACAGAACGAACACCACAGCGATCTTGCGGAAAAGCGGCGAGTCGAAACGTCCTTCGGCGAAATCAGGAATTGTGTACGCCCCGAATCGTCGCAGCGGTCCGGCGATGAACAGCAGCAGGAACAAGTAGCCGCACGCGTAACAGACCGGATACCAAAGCGCATCGTAACCGCTGCTCATCACCATTCCAGCCACGCCCATGAACGACGCCGCACTGAGATACTCTCCCGAGATGGCGCTGGCGTTCCAGCCTACGCTTACGCTGCGACCGGCGACGAAGAAGTCACTCGCGGTCTTGGAAGATTTGGCCGAACGAAATCCCATCCAAATCGTCACCACGACCGTGATCGCGCTGAAGGCGAGAATCCACGGATCAACCGCGACTGCGAATAGGGGTGTCATGACTGCGGTCCTTTCACGGCTTCGACCTCCTCATTCTCCAGCGAGATTGAGCGCTTGATGAAAGTGTAGGAAATGATCCAGACGAAGGGGAAGAACGCCACGCCCAGCACGAACCACGTCAGCGTGAATCCCAGGACGCGCGTGGCCATCAACTCGGGAAAGAAATAATTCATCAACGGCATGCCGAGCAGCGTCAGCATGAACGCCGCGGCGCAGGTGATCGAGAGCTTGAGTTGCTTGCGCATCAGTGCGTGCAGGAATGCCTCGCTGTGCATGTCCATTTTAGCGTCGGGTGGGGATTGCATGGCGGCGTTTGTAGCAAACGGGACCGCGCGGTGCCAAGCCTCAAGCGTGGATGATTTCTGGCGTTGCGATAATCAGTCGTACGCCGCGATTGGAGCTTTTCATCGTTTGCCGCGTCGCGTAATTTGCCCGCTCGATTCTCAGCGAAATGCCGAGCGTGTACATCAAAACTTACGGTTGCCAAATGAACGAGCGCGACAGCGAAGCCGTCGCCGCTCAGCTCGTGGCCAAGGGCTATTCCCTCGCGCCGTCGGAGCAGTTGGCGGATGTGATCCTGCTCAACACCTGCAGCGTGCGCGACATGGCCGAGCAAAAGGCCATCAACAAAATGGAGAACCTCGCCGCCGACGTGCGCAAGCGCCGGCCCGACGTGGTGCTCGGTTTCATGGGTTGCATGGCGCAGAGCCGCGGTCGCGAATTGATCGACCAGCTTCCTGATGTTGATCTCGTACTCGGCACGCAGAAGTTTCATCGCGCGGCGGATTACCTCGATGAGATTTTTGCCGGCAAACGCGCCAAGATCGTGGACGTCGCGGAAGAGCAGGGGAGCGAGGCGACGATCAAGGAACATTTGCTCAACGGCAACGCTGACGTCGGCGTCACTGCGTTCGTCAG
Organism: Limisphaerales bacterium; assembly: GCA_044224905.1. Lineage (GTDB taxonomy): Bacteria > Verrucomicrobiota > Verrucomicrobiia > Limisphaerales > JBGAJN01 > JBGAJN01. Next base: position 951,917 of record JBGAJN010000003.1, on the reverse strand, counting down.
CATCATGCAGGGCTGCAATCAATACTGCACCTTCTGCATCGTGCCCTACACGCGCGGCGAGGAACGCAGCCGAACCATTCCCGATGTGGTGGCCGAATGCCGTCAGCTCGTTAGCCGCGGCGTGAAGGAAATCACGTTGCTCGGCCAGATCGTCACAAGTTACGGCAAGCGCGATCTGCCTTTGAAGGATGGCAAGACGGGCTTCGTGCAACTCCTCGAAGCCGTTCACGAGATCGAGGGCTTGGAGCGTATCCGATTCACTTCACCGCATCCGAAGGGTTACGGCGATGATCTCGTCGAGGCGTATGGGCGTCTACCGAAACTCGTTGAGAGCGCGCATCTGCCCGTGCAGAGCGGTAGCGATCGTTTGTTGAAGTTAATGCATCGCGGTTACACGCGCGAACGTTTCACAGGCATCATCAAAAAGTTGCGCCAGGTTCAGCCGAACATCGGCATCACGACGGACGTCATCGTCGGCTTCCCGGGCGAGACCGAAGCGGATTTCGAAGAGACAATGTCACTCGCGCGCGAGGTCGAATTCGACAACGCCTACGTTTTCAAATATTCGCCGCGCAAAGGCACCCCGGCGGCCAGCTTGCCAGATCAACTGCCCGAGGAAGAAATCGAAGCTCGTCACACGCGCCTGCTCGAACAGATTAACGAGATCGGCCATCGTAAATACCGGCAGGAAGTCGGCAAGCGGATGCAGATCCTCACCGAAGGCCCTAGCCGCAAGAACGCCGCGACGATGGAAGGCCGCACGCGCAACAACAAGATCGTCGTTTTCGAAGGCTCCCCGCGGCATCGCGGCCAGATCATGGACGTGCAAATCGCCCGTGCTGGTGCCTTCACGCTGTATGGCGATCCCGCCATTGTGAATCTCGACTGACCCAATTTCATGACACTCGCCAAACTTTCTCTGATCCTCGGCCTCGGGTTCGCCCTGCCGCAAATCTACGGGCTGATGAAGCCCAAGGAATTCGCCGCCGCCGCGCGCAAGTTTCCTCGCTCTCTGCAAATGGGCTGGTTGCTAATGTTGATCGGCACGCTCGGATTTTTCTACTACCTCAATCTGGAATCGATCTCCGACTTCGAGCCGTACAAGCCCTACATGTTCGCCGCGTTCGGCGCCGTCGCGCTCGGTACGTGCATCTTCATTAGCGATTTTCTCGCCGTGCGCGGCCTCGCCATCTCGTTGATGCTGCTCGCGAAACTGATGTGCGACACTGCCCGCTGGCACCCGTCGAACTGGCGGCTCGTCATTATCACCTGGGCCTACTTGATGGTAATCGCGGGAATCTGGTTCACCGTTTCACCTTGGCGGTGCCGTGATTTTCTGAACTGGTGCACCGCTACGGAACAGCGAATCAAGATGGGCAGCGCCTTGCGCCTCGCGTTCGCGGTGCTCGTCGTGATCCTTGGCCTGAAGGTCTTCTGAGTTTCAACCGAAACGGGGCAACGCCGTGGCTGTCCTTGGAAAAATTCTCGTCATTCGCGGTGGCGCCATTGGTGACTTCATCCTGACGCTTCCGGTCTTTGCCGCGCTGCGCAAATTCCTTCCTGGTAATCGAATCGAAGCTCTCGCGTATCCGCGCGTGGGCGAACTCGCGGTGGCGGGCGAACTCGTTGATCGTGTTCGTCCGATCGAGGAACGCGGCTTCGCCAGCTTCTTTGCCCGCGGCATTGATCTGCCGCGCGAGCAGGCGGATTACTTCGCGGGCTTCGCCGTCATCGTTTCGTTTCTCTACGACCCCGACGGAATTTTTCAGGAGAACGTCGCGCGTTGTTCTTCGGCCCAATTCATCACCGGTCCGCATCGCCCGGACGAATCAACGCCCATGCACGCCGCCGACGTGCTGCTGAAACCGCTCGAGCGTCTGGCGATCTTTGACGCCGATCCCAGACCGCGTCTTGCGATCAAGGCGTTCGCAGCCGTCCCCGAAGACGCTCGACGCACCATTGCGCTCCACCCCGGCAGCGGTAGCGACAAGAAAAACTGGCCGGAGAAGAACTGGGCGACGCTCATCGGTCGGCTCCTTGAACGCAACGGTATCAACTTGCTGCTGATCGGTGGCGAAGCCGAGCGCGATCGCTTGCAACGGATTGCGCCAAAAGATTCTCCGCGCATTCATCTCGCACTGAATCTTCCTCTCACCGAACTCGCCGCTCGGCTCGCATCCGCAGCGGCATTTGTGGGACACGATTCGGGCATTACTCATCTTGCTGCGGCGTTGGGACTGCGTGGCTTGGCCCTTTGGGGTGAATCTAACGAAACCATCTGGCGTCCGCGCAGCGAGCGGATCGACGTCGTGAAAACTCCCGGCGGATTGGCGGCCCTGCGCGTGGAGACAGTGACCGAGAAACTATCCCAACATCTTTGAACCTCGACTTGCATGAGCAAATCACGCTCCGTAGTCTCGCCACCTCATTTCGCAACGAACACTATAACTCGATTGATGAATCGCCCCGTTCCTCCCTCAAAAACGCTCACCGTCGACAAGCTCACGGTGCGGGTTTATGCCAGCACCGCGGATTTGGTCGCGGCGGCGGCGCTCGAAGCGCACGGCGCGCTTCTCTCGGCACTTGCGGCGCGCGGTTCGGCAGCGGCGATTCTTGCGACGGGCAACTCGCAGCTTCAATTTCTCGAGGAGTTGATTCGACTGGGCGGGATTGATTGGTCGCGCGTGACGTTGTTTCACATGGACGAATACCTCGGCATCGATGCCGCGCATCCCGCGAGTTTTATTCGCTATTTGCGCGAACGCGTCGAGTCGAAGGTGCAACCCAAAACATTTCATTACATCGCTGGCGACTCGTTGGAACCGATTCGGGAATGCGAGCGCTATGAAGCCTTGCTGAAGGCGCAACCAATCGACCTGTGCTGTCTCGGTGTTGGTGAGAACGGCCATCTGGCTTTCAATGATCCGCCCGTCGCGGACTTTGCCGATTCTCACTGGGTCAAGATCGTCGGTCTCGACGAGACGAATCGCAAACAGCAAGCGGGCTACGGGCATTTCAAATCCATCGACGACGTGCCTCGCTACGGAATTACTTTGACGATTCCTGCTTTGATGGCCGCGACCAAGGTCCTCTGTCTCGCTCCGGACAAACGCAAGGCGCAGATCATTCGCGAAACGTTAAAAGGTCCGGTGGGTTCAGCGTGTCCCGCGAGTTGCCTGCGCACGCAGCGACAAGCCTTGCTGTTGTTGGATGAGGGTTCGGCGAGCCTGCTCTAGCTGCTAGCCCGCGCTTCGGCGCAACTTCTCCCGGAATTCCCGCGGTGTCATTTTCGTGATCTCGCGGAAGCGGCGATTAAAATTGGCGAGGTTCGGAAAGCCGCATTCCATCGCGAGGTCCGTGATCTTCAAATCTTCCTCGGCCAACATCCGGCACGCGCGACCAACGCGCAGTTCGTTCACGTATTCGGGGAGCGTCTTGCCCGTGCGCAATTTGAAGAAACGGCTGAACGCGCCCACGCTCAGGTGCGCTTCCTTCGCCACCGCTTCGCGATCGATGGTTTCGGCGAGATGTGTGTTGATGTAATGACAGACGCGCTCCATGCGGCTCTGATCGTCGCTCGCAAGGCTCGGCACAAAACCGGCGCTGGCCACCGGCTTTAGATCGCTTGATTGCGCAAGCGTTTCAAGAATCGCCAGCAACTCACCGATGCGCGCGAGTCCACTCAGGTGCGAAAGTTTTTCCATGCGCGCGGCAACAACGTCGCGGGTCTTTCCCGAAACGACGAGGCCGCGCGCAGAACGCTTGAGCAAGCGCTTCACTGGTTCCATTTCCGGCACTCCGAGAAAATCGTTGCCGAGAAAGGTTTCGAGAAAGCGGACGACAATCGCGTGCACGCCGTCGCCGCGGCTCGTTTGCGCGTCGTCTTGTTGCCAGACGTGCGGAAGATTCGAGCCGACGAGCACGAGGTCGCCCGGTGTAAGCGGCGTGATGTTGTCTCCGACCAGACGGTGACCACGGCTCTTGAGCACCAGCGTGAGCTGATACTCCGGATGGAAATGCCACGTCGCGTTGTAGCTCGTGCCGCGGACGACTTCGCAATGGAACGATTCCCACTGCGTGCGCGGTGTTTTCTCGAAGACGGGTTTCACGTTGGAGAAAGCCTAAGTGGTCGGCGCGAAAATTCCAACCCTGCTCCGCGGCCGTTTGAATTTCCCTTTGCGTGCGTTCACTGGGCGAACCATCATCCGTTCATGTTCACCCGACGCATCGCAGTGTTCATCTTTATTCTTTTCGTGAGCGTTTGTTCGCACGCGGCCCGTCGACCAAACATTTTGCTCATCGTCAGCGATGACCAGGGTTATCCCGACCTTGGCTGCATCGGCAGCAAGCCGGTCGCCACGCCGAATCTTGATCGACTCGCTGCCGAGGGGGTTCGCGCTACGAGCTTTTACGTCACGTGGCCCGCGTGCACGCCGTCGCGGGGAAGTATTCTCACGGGGCGCTTCCCGCAACGGAATGGCCTCTACGACATGATCCGCAACGACATGGTCAACTACGGTCACCGTTACACGCCCGAGGAATATGCCGTCTCTCCCGAAATGACGCTTGGTCTCGACGTGCGCGAAAAAACCATCGGCGATGCGTTGCGCGGCGCGGGCTATGCCACGGGCGTCGTTGGCAAGTGGGACATGGGACAGGCGCGACGTTTCCTCCCGCTGCAACGCGGCTTCGACTTTTTCTACGGTCACGGGAATAATGGCATCGACTACTACACGCACGAGCGCTATGGCGTGCCGTCGCTCTTTCGCGGCAACGATCGCACGCAAGCAGACAAGGGCGCTTACGCGACGGATATTTTCAAGCGCGAATCACTGAGCTTCATTCGCGAGCACAAGGCGCAGCCGTGGTTGCTGTATCTCCCGTTCAACGCTCCGCACGGCGCGTCGTCGTTCGGAAAGGAGACGGCAACTCCCGTTAAAACCAAAAAGGGCGTCGAGCGCGCGCCGCACGAAGGTGTGCAGGTGCCGGAAAAATATGCCGCGCCGTATCTCGCTAAAGGTATCCCCGACAATCTCGCGCGCTACTTCGGCGCGGTGACGTGCATGGACGAAGCCATCGGCGAACTGCTCGCCGCGCTTCGCGAAACGGGCGTGGAAAAGGACACACTCGTGATTTTCTTTTCCGACAACGGCGGTTCGGGCAACGGCGGCAACGCCCCGCTCAAGGGCGCGAAGAGCACGATGTGGGAAGGCGGCTTGCGTGTTCCTTTCATCGCACGTTGGCCGGGGCGCATTCCAGCGGGAAAGGTCACGGATGAATTTCTCACGTCGCTGGAAATTTTCCCCACGCTGCTCGCCGCCGCTGGGGCCGAAGCGCCGCGCGGCGTGAAGCTCGATGGCTTCGACATGTTGCCGATCCTTTTCAGCGACCAAAAATCGCCGCGGGCGGAAATGTTCTGGCAACGTCGCGCCGATAAGGCCGCGCGCGTCGGCAATTGGAAATGGTGCGAGTCGGCGAAGGGTGGGGGACTCTTCGATCTCGCGAGCGACCTCGGCGAGAAGAAGGACTTGTCCAAGGAGAAGCCCGACGTGCTCGCGAAGGTAAAGGGCCGCTGGGACGCGTGGCGAAAGGAAATGGACGCCAGCGAACCGCGCGGGCCGTTTCGGGATTATTGAGCCGAAAGGATTGGCGGTTGCACAATAGTATCTGAACTCGTGACGAACCGTGGAGCCGGTGGCAATCTCCCGTTGTAAAACAGCGGCAACAAAACTTTCTATGGAACGCACCATCAAAATCGCTCTCGTCGGCGCCGGCATGTTCGGCGGCGATGTTCACCTTCGCGCCTACGCCGACCTCCAGCGGTTCGGCATCGCCGGCCAGCTTGCGCGCGTTGGCCTCGACAAGTTCAATCGCGACCTCGCGCCGGTGAAGTTCGACCTCGTCGCCGTCGCGACGCGCTCGCAGAAGTCTGCGGAGAAATCCGCCGCCGCATTCAAGGAGTGGACCGGCCATTCGCCAAAGTGCTACTTCGGCGATGAACCGTGGCACGACATTCTCCGCGACTTCCCCGACCTCGACGTGCTCGCCGTCGCCACGCCGGATCATTTGCACACGCAGCCGATTCTCGCCGCGCTGGCTAAGGGCGTCCACGTGCTCACCGAGAAGCCCATGTGCCTCACCACGCACGAGGCCGACCAGATCATCGAGGCTGCGCGCGCGAAGAACCGCATCGTGGCCGTAGACATGCACAAGCGTTACGACCCCGACCACCTGCGCATTCGCGACGACATCCAGAAACGCATCGGCGCGCCGCTCTACGGCACCGCGTTCCTCGAAGAGCCGCTCGAAGTCAGCACCAGCACCTTCAAGTGGGTCGAGTCGTCAGACCCGTTCAGCTACGTCGGGCCGCACTGGACCGATTTGATTTACTCCTACTACAAGTCCAAGCCCGTCTCGCTCACCGCTGTCGGCCAGAAGAAGCGCCTCGTGCGCGACGGCATCAACGCCTACGACGCCGTGCAGGTGCGCGTGGATTTCGACAACGGCATGAGCATCAACTTCCACAATAACTGGATCACGCCGCCCGATTTCGAGGGGCCGGTGAATCAGGGCCACGAAATCGTCGGCGCTGATGGCAAGGTGGAAAGCGACCAGCAATACCGCGGTTTCCGTTGGTGGAACAAAGGTGGCGGCTCGCGCACGAGCAACAATCATTTCACCCGCGACGTCATCCGCGCCGACGGAACCAAGGCTTACGTCGGCTACGGCGTGGACAGCCTCACCGTCGGCCTCGTGGCGATCTGTCGCGTGAAATTCGCCGGCGAAACCCGCGACGCCGTGGCGCATCTGTATCCGACCGCCGAGGAAGCCCGCATCACCTGCGCCATCGTGGACGCTGCTGCGAAGGTGCGCGACCTGAACTTCAAATACATGAGCGAAGGCAAAGGCGCGACCGTCACCGCTCGCTTCGGCCCCGACGGCATCACGATCTGCGATCCGAACCGCGCTAGCGAAGGCGCGGCGAAAGTTTTCGAGAAGATTTACGACCGGGCGATTTGAGCCGCCGATGGACACGAATCCCCACGAATTCGGAAGGACGGGCTACGCGAGTTCCGAGCTGGACCGCTGATGAACGCGGATTGACCCTGATGGGACATGCCTGAGCGTTTTGGAGGAGCGCACGAAAGTGGACCCAGGTCGTGCCAGACGGCAGCCAACCCGTCCATCGAGTGACAAGTTCGTAGCAGCGAATGGCTTGGTGAAGTGGTTGAGTTCTGGTATAGGAGGAGGGATGCTAAACTCAACCCGCCGTGCAATTGCTCTGGTGCGAAGCGCTGTCGGCGTTGAGTCCGATTTCGTCAACATGAGGGACCAAGGCTGCTTCAAGGTGGCGCTCGCGGTGGTGGTGATCTGCCTCGTTCAACTTGCTGCACCAACTGCACGGGCGGCGACTTATTATTGGGACAACAACGGAACCAATGCGGGATTCGGCATCGCAGCGGGCGTCTGGGCGGCGCCGACCACGGGCGACGCCACGCAGGGCTGGAGCACCAACGCGAGCGGGGCCAACCTGCCGGGGAACATCACCACCAGCTCGAGTTCGGATGTCAATTTCGGCTCCGCCACGCTGGGGCTCGCCACCGGCACGATCACGGTCAGCAACACAGTGACCGTCAACTCCATCACCTTCGCGACCAACTCGGGCGACATCACGTTGTCGGGTGGCACGATCACGGTGGCCGGCGCGGGTGCCTTTCTCCGCGCCAACAACTCCGTCCAGACCATCAACTCGGCGCTCACTTTGAGCACGAACCTCTCGATCATCGCGGGCATCAATGGCAACCCGGTGCTCACGTTGAATGGCGTCCTGAGCGGCAGCGGCAGCGTCACCTACACCACGCCCGCCGCTGTCAACGGCAGCAGCGGCCAGACCACGGTCATCAACCTCGGCGCGGCGAGCACCTACGGCGGCACCACGCGCATCACGACGGCGGACAATAACAACAACCTCACCATCGAGGCGCAGGTTGCCAGCGTCCTGCCGCGAACCACGGTGCTCACGCTCGACGGCGGCGACGGCGCGGGCAGCGGTCGGACGGTGGCGTTTGAACTCAACGGGAAAAGCCAGACCATCGCCGGCTTGAACAACATCGCGGGTTACACGCTCCGCAACCAGCGCATCCTCAATAGCGCCGGCACGGCCACGCTCACCATCAGCAACACGGCGGACTTCACATTCTCCGGCAACCTCAATGGCTCGGGCCTGAGCCTGACCAAGACCGGCGCCGGCACGCAGACGCTGGCGGCCGGGAACTCCTACACCGGCGCCACCACGCTCAATGCGGGCGAGCTTCGTGTGCTGACGGGCGGCCATTGCTCGAACTCCACCGCGATTCTGAACTCCACCACCGCGACCCTTAGCGTGGCGACGGATGACAACACGCAGTCGTGGCGGTTCGCGGCGTTCACCGCCAACGCCCCGGGCACGCTGGAGTTTGACTTCAATACCGGTCCCATCACTCCGAGCGCCGTGAATAGTCCGCTCGACATCACGGGCGCGGCGAACTTCACCGCAGCTACTCCCACCGTCAGCGTGCTGCTGAATTCCGGGCTCACGGCCGGCACGTATCCGTTAATGAGCTGGGGCTCCGCCGCGGGCACACCGCCGACGAATGTCACCGTCTCGCCGCTCGCGGTCGGCACGGCGGCCAGCCTGAGTGTCGTGAGCAATACGCTCCGGCTGGTTATTTCCAATCTGCCTCCGAGCTACGCGACCGTGCGCGTGGAAACGAAGGCGGACGGCACGGGCGTCGTTGTGCCCGCCGCCACCATCGCGGACGGAGTGACGCGGACCAACTACGCCATCGCGCGCGACGCGGGCGGCGTGTTCCTCGCCAACGTTCCGGCAAACTGGTTTCTCACCAACAACACCGGCGGCGTGGTGTCGTTCGACCTTGAGGCGGCGCCGGATGGCAAGAGCGCGATTTTCACCGGCAACGCGGCCGGCTCGGCGCGCATCGCGGTCACCGCGAGCGCCACCAATCATGTCCCATCGGGCGTCATCACCGTGACGAACGGCACCTACAACACCCGGCCGTTCATCTGGGCGCGGTCGTGGGAACGCAATGTCATCCTTGCGAAGATCGCGACCAACGCGTGGGCCACGAGCGTGCGCAATGGCATGATCACGCGCGTGGCGTCGGCGCTGGCGAACCATCAGGCGAATCGCGATACCTACTTGCGCGGACTGCCCATAAATTGGGCGGCGGTGCCTCCGACCTTCAACACGGGCGTGGGTTCCTATAACACGGGCGAAACCTACTTCAACACGGCAGTAGATTGTGCCGTGCTTTACTTCGTGACCGGCGACACGAATTACGCCCGTTGCGGGGCGGACATTCTCCACAACTCGATCCAGGCATTTCAAAACCTTGCGCCGGATCCCGGCACGGCCAATGGCGGCTGGTTGATCCCGGATGATCTGCTTTACGAGGCCCGCCAGGTCGGCACGCAGTTGCCCGTCGCTTTCGATTTTCTTTACCAGTATCTCCAGACGAACCTGGTCTATGACGTGGATGCGGCCGGCTTGACCAATTTTTCCGTTCCCAATGCGCAATACGTCTTCCGCACTTACTTCAATCTCGTGCGCGACCACGGCTCGCGTGACAACAACTGGTCGGCGTTGATGTCCACCTGCATGTTGAACAGCCTGCTTGCGCTCACCAACGCCGCCGAGCGCTCGGCCAATCTGCAGTTTTTCATCGCCACGAACAGCACACGGCAGGCGTCGCTCAGTTACGACTACCGCAACTACGACAACCCCGGCGACATCTGGCCCGAGTCGCTCCAATACTCGGCGGCCGTTGGGCAAATCCGCACATTCCAGATGGCGCTGATCGAGCGTTATGATCCAGCGCGCAACCTGTTCACCAGCTACCCAAACTTCGCCCAGAGCCTGCCGCGCCAGCCGCAGTTGCGCTATCCCAACGGAATCATGCAGATCAGTTTCGGCGACGGCCACCGCGACGCCAGCGGTCAGCCCGTTCAAGACTACGAGAAGCTTTACCAACACGCGCGCCTGCGCGGCTATTCCAACTTGGTCACGCAGTTCGGCGGCCTCATCAATGGCACGGCCTACAACCGCGGGGTGCTGGCTGATTACGACAGGCTCGGCATGCACAACGAGCCGCTGCAACTGTTGTGGAACGCGCCCACCATTCCCGAGGCGCCGGTCGCGCTCCAGATGCCGCGCACCGACGCGCTGCCGTGGGCGGGTATCACGTTGCAGCGGAATTATTCAACGGTCAGCAATTCCATCTACGGCCTCATGTGTTTCGTCGGGGGCGCGGGGCACGTCCACAGTCACGCGAGTGGAATGAGCATGGAGCTTTTCGGGTTGGGCGAAGTATTGGGCGCCAAGTCCGGCGTGGATGATTACACCGCGACGATCACCGATAATTATTACCGGCTGTTCGCGGCCAACAACACCGTCATCGTCAACGGCGCGTCGCGAGGCGAGGGCGGCTGGAACGGCCTTGCGATCAATACCGTCTCAAACGTCGCGCTCGAACCGCAGCCGTTCGCCGCGGCGGTGTCGTCGAACTTCTCCTTCTCGTGCAGTTCCTTCGCCGACTCCATGGGCACGAACGCCGAGGGCACGCAGCAACGCACGCTCGCCATCGTGCGCACCTCGCCGACGAATGGCTTCTACGTGGACTTCTTCCGTTCTAAATCCACGGTCACCAACCGCGTCGCCACCACGTTGAACGGCAATGTCACCAACCAGTTTCACGACTACATCTACCGCAACGTCGGCTCGACTAACATCAGCCTGACCACCAACGGCGTCACGCTGCCGCTCGTTGCCCAGCCAAGCCGTTTCCAAAACGACATTGGCGACGCCTACGAACAGCCCGGCTGGCGTTACTTCACCAACACCGCCGTCTCCCAACCCCACGACGAACCCGTGCGCGCGCGGTTCAACGCCGCCCCGGCGGGCACGACGCTCTACATGAGCCTCATCATGCCCGGCATCACCAACCGCGAATATGCCCGCGTCGCGTCGCCGCCGATCGTGGATTACAACAGCACGGCCGATTCCCCCACCATCGTCGTCCGCCAGATCGGCGACGCGTGGGACAAGCCCTTCGCTGCCGTCTATGAACCGCACTTTTCCGCCACCGGCTCAACGGTGACCAACGTCACCGCGCTCTGGCGGAGCAACATCGTTGTCGGCCTTAAGATCGAGAGCGTCGTGGGCGGCCAGCCGCGCGTGCACTACGTGTTCTCCAATCCCAACGCGAACGAAACCTATTCGAACAGCAGCATTGGCCTCTCCTTCACGGGCCGCTTCGGCATTATCGCCGACAACGGCGCCGGCGACGTTGATCTCTACCTCGGACAGGCCCGGACACTGGCCTATCGCGGCAACCTGGTGACGGCCGTGGGCGGCACGAACGTGCAGGGCGAAGCGCGCTTCGCGCCCGGCCAGCCGCCGGTCGTGGTGGCGAATCAATCGGTGACCACCGTGGTGCCAGCCTCTCCGGTAGTCACGCTCATCACCCGCGACACCGCAGGGACCGTTTCACTTTGGGCGACCGGCTCCAACGGAGTGCCCTACACCCTGTGGAGCAGGACAAACTACACATCGGGAAACTGGGAACTGCTCGGCTCCGGCACCGTTCTCACCAACCCGTTCCTGACGCCGCACAGCGGCACGTCGAGCAACCAGTCGCGCTTCTACCGGTTCAGCACGCCGTGAAATCTTCTCAACTCCGATTTGCCTTGGGCCGATCACGGACGGCGCAGGTGCTCGACGAACGGGTGCGCGTTTGCAATTCTCGGGTCATGAGCTCCCCGCTCGTTGCCGCATTCATCTGCATCAGTCTGCTTGGCGCAAGCACTCCTGCTCGTCCCGCTGAAAAGCCCTCGCTAGCTCAAGTCACCGCTACACCGCTCAAACCCGCAAAGTGGGCCGGCATTGTCGTGGACAATGAGGCAGCGGAGTACTCGGGCAAGTGGGTTAAAACGGCGAAGCAATCCTTCGTCGGCAAGACGTATCATCTCGATGACAAACAGGATCCCACCACGAAGTCGGCGCGCTTCACGCCCGATTTGCCCGAGGCCGGACGATACGAGGTGCGACTGCTCTATGTGCCACACGTGAACCGGGCGACGAATGTTGTCGTCAGCATCTTTAGCGACGAGGGCGAAACGAAGCGCATCGTGAACGAGCGCGAGCACCCCTTGATCAACGGCGTGCCGCGCGCACTGGGCATGTTCCGCTTTGCCAAGGGAAAACGCGGCGCGGTGGTCGTTTCGACTGCGGGCGCGAACGGTTTTGTCGTAGTGGATGCGGTACAGTTCGTGCCGGTTGCTCAAGCCCAAGCCGAGCGGGCGGCCGTGAGCAATCTCCTCGCTGAGCCGCGAAAAGTTCGTCACTCCGCTTCCTCGCCCGCCCATTTGCGCGTGGAATGGGATGATGCCGCCACGGACGAAGCGGGCTATCGCGTCTGGCGGAGGGAAGCCGGCGGCAGTTGGTATCTGGCAGGTGAGACCGGCCCCAATGTTACTCATTTCGACGACGGTGGGATGCAGGAGGTGACTAACTACGAGCACAAGGTCGCGGCTTTCAATGCCACGGGCGAAGGGGCGGCGGCAGCCACGCCCGGCCCAACCAAGACCCCGCGCCTGAAGCCACACCTGAAACCGGAAGTGATCATTTCAGCGGGCCGCACCTTTCCCTCCGGGCCCGCAGCGGTGACACTGAAGTCGGGCGAACTGCTGCTCGCATATCAAGTGGGCAATGCCGAGCAGCGGCGCAATCACACGGAAGTGAGTGTTTGGATGATGACTTCACGCGACGGTATTCGCGGTTGGTCGGAGCCGCGCTTGGTACTGACCGGGGGGCGCGAAGTGATTTACGGAAAGTGCGCGCTAGTCCGCCTCTCCGACGGGCGGTTGGGCATGACGTTCAGCCGCTGGACGTGCGATGCGAAGGGAATAATCGTCGGCCGGCAACGCCAATTCATCGCGTCCGCTGATGAAGGCAGGTCGTGGTCCGCGCCGGTGGATGTCGGCCCGATGTCGGCCAACAATCAGACGCTCATCACCGGTGACCACGGACGACTTCTGGAATCGCTGTCGGGCACGACGGGAGTAAACGAAATCTTTGGCTCCGACGATCTCGGTAGAACGTGGCGGTCGTTTGGAACCGTGCCGGGAAAAGGACTCGGCGAAGCGTCCTTGGCGCACGTTGGCGGCGGACGACTGGTATTTCTCAGCCGGCAAGAATCGCCTTTTTATCGGCTCAGCTTCTCGGCCGACAACGGCACCACCCAGGCGAAGACCATGCCCCAGCTTTATCTCGGTGGCGGCGACAATCCTCCCAAGCTCACGCTCCTGCCCGACGGGAAGACGCTCGCGGCCATCGTCCACTCGTGGTACTCCGGTAAGAAGGCAAAAGATCGTCGCCAACTCGCCTCCGTAATCAGCCGTGACGGCGGGCGAACCTGGGATAATTTCCGTCTGATTGGCTTCGCTCCTGACGGCAAGGATGGCTTCCTCCAGCACTCGATTACGTTCGTCGGCGATACCGCGTATCTTTTCTACGGCGGCGGTTCGCGACTCGACACCAACGACGGTAAAGACCTGCGCATGCAGCGGCTGCACCAAGACTTTTTCACCTCGACGACTCCGTGGCCATACGACTGGAAAGGTCGCGCGCTAGTGCAGGCTCCGAAGTAAAAGGACGCCACCGCAAAGGTGCGCCAATTGAACTTCAACATGGCCGAAGGCAAAGGCGCGACCGTCACCGCTCGCTTCGGCCCCGACGGCATCACGATCTGCGATCCGAACCGCGCGAGTGAAGGGGGGGACAAGGTGTTTCAGACGATTGGCGGCCGGGCCATCTGACATTGGCCCAGCGAACGCGCTTGCCCCGCCGATATCACATTTAGCTCAGCGCCACAAAGCTCGACTCGCAAGGGATTCTCCCCGAGCCGCGCAATGTCCGGGAAACTATTTCAGTTGCCCGGCGTCTAGCTTGTGGAACTCAATCCACCATACCGTATGAAATTCACGATTTGCCTTTTGTTTTGCCTGCTCGCCGGCCCGCTGTTCGCCGCGCCTGCTTATCCACCCACATTCAAGGACGCCCGCGTGGAGACCTACCGGAAGGTCGGCTCCACGGAACTGAAGCTTTGGATCTTCGGGGAGCCGGATCCCAAGGTGCCGAAGCCCGCGATCGTGTTCTTCTTCGGCGGCGGTTGGAATTCGGGCTCGCCGGGCCAGTTCGAAGAACAGGCGCGGCATTTCGCCAAGCGCGGCATGATCGCCATCTCCGCCGACTACCGCGTGAAGTCCCGGCACGGTGTGCAAGTGGCGGAATGCGTGAAAGATGCCAAGGCCGCCATTGCCTGGGTCCGGGAAAATGCCAAGCGCCTCGGCATTGATCCGGACAAGATTGCCGCCTCGGGAGGTTCCGCCGGTGGCCACCTTGCCGCCGCCACCGGCACGATCAGCGGTTTCGGCAGCGACGAACGTCCCAACGCCATGATCCTCTTCAACCCCGCCTGCACGCTCGCTCCGATCGGAGACTGGAACCCCCCGGCGAGTTCGGGGGCCAGGGTTGGCAGCGAACGATTGGGCGCGGAGGCGCAGGTGATCTCGCCGGCGCATCACGTCGGCCCGCACACGCCGCCGACGCTGATTCTCCATGGCAAAGCAGACACCACGGTGCCCTACGCCTCTGTCGTCGCGTTCGCGAGCGAGATGAAGAAGGCCGGCCGGCCGTGCAAGCTGGTCGGCTACGAAGGTGCGAGCCACGGCTTCTTCAATCGCGGCGAGGATTACCCGAAGACCCTCGCTGAAGCCGACGCCTTTCTCGTCGCTCTCGGCTGGATCAAGAAGTGAAGTGCCGCGTGACGACTACCGATCAATTCGGCGTGCGATTCTCGACGTTGAAGAATTCCTCAAGCACTCGAAAGCACCCTAGGCAAGCAGTGAGTAATGACTGGTTCTATTCGTCCTCTACTGCGTTGAGAGCCTCACCGTCGGACTCGTAGCGATCTGTCGCGTTGAAATTCGCCCGCGAAACCCGCGACGCCGTGGCAAGCCTGTATCCGACCGCCAAAAAAGCCCGCATCACCTGCGCCATCGTGGACGTCGCCGGTCGCCGGACCTGTGAATACGCTGGCTAGCTAAAGTCTATTTTCGAGGAACCCGGTCGTTGGATCAGGAAAACAGGATTTTTGTTGCGGGACGCTTTTTTGTGTCGGCAAACGACGATTCCCATCTTAGGGACGGTCGATTTTAAGCCTCCAGACAACCAATTCCAGCCGATTGACCGCCACAATTGTCTTGCTGACGGAGATTTCAAGTCTGCGGGCGACAAAAACAGTTGTGTTGACGGCGTATTCAAATCTGCAAGCGGTAAAAGCAGACGTGTAAACGCCAAAAACACGTCTGCGGATGGCGAAAACCGATTTGTGGATGACAAAAACGTGTCTGTGGACGACGAAAACAGACTTGCTGATGGGGATTTCAAGTCTGCGGGCGACAAAAACAGTCGTGTTGACGACGTGATCAAGACTGCAAACGGTAAAAGCAGACGTGTAAACCCAAAAAACACGTCTGCAAATGACAAAAACATGTCTGCGGACAGCGATTTCAAATCTGCGGACGAGAAATTCGGAGGTAGTGAAGCTATCCAAAGTTTTGTGCATGGATCGGTTTTCATGCGTTACTGATTCTCCGTCGTACTAGGCGAGGAGGTGAACCAATCGTAAAACTTTAACGCAAACTGATGCGCCGCCGGTTATAGTGAAGGAAATAACTTTCCGCCAACAGCACCAGCCAAACCGCCAAACAACTGGGCTATCGTGGGCGCCGCCGCGTGCGTGAGTGACCTAAACTTCAAATTCATGACTGTCCCTCTTGCGGATTCTTTGCACGCAGCCCGTAGCCCATGTCACAAAAGCGGTAGCCATCACCCCGAAGAGGGTCGGGGCGGCGCGGCATTGATTCCCTCTCAATCAGTGGTTCGAAGGCACTGACGACGGCGGTGTATTTTTCAAGGAATGCAAGCGGTGACGCCATGACATGCTAGGCGGCGCGGTCCCGTGAATCAGTGTTTGCCTCCTGTTGCCTTGGTTGACAGCCCGCAGCCTTCACGACAGTTTTGGCGAGTGCATCCGGAACAAACACATTCTTTCCTATCACGGCGCGTGCCGACCTTGAGTCGCTTGACCTTTCACATTGCAGCGATCGCGTTTTTGGCGGCCGCCGGACTCGCATCTGGCTCGGAGAACTGGCCCGATTTCCGTGGGCCGCGGGGCGATGGGCACGTGGCATCGGGAGACGGCAAACCGTTGGGAATTCCGCTAGAGTGGAGTGAAGCAAAGAACATCAAGTGGAAGACGGAACTCCCCCTGCTCGGATTGTCTTCGCCTGTGGTGATGGACGGCCAAGTCTGGTTGACGACGGCGACTGAGGACGGGCAGGACTACTTCGTCCTCTCCGTGGACGCACGGACCGGCAAGATGGTCGCCAACGAAAAGGTGTTTCATCGGACCGATCCTGAGCCGCTCAGCAATGGCTCGCGCGACAATAGCTACGCCACGCCTTCCGCCGTGGCCGAGCCCGGACGCGTCTATGTTCACTATGGAAGTTCGGGCACGGCCTGCCTCGATACCGCCTCGAAGAAGGTGATATGGACGCGTGACGATTTGAAGTGTCGCCATTACCGGGGTGCGTCATCCTCGCCAGTTCTGTTCGGCAACCTCTTGATCCTAACCTTTGATGGCGCAGACGTGCAGTATCTTGTGGCGCTGGACAAGCACACCGGCAAAACGGTCTGGCTGACGAAACGATCGGTCGCGTGGAACGACGAGAATATCGACAAGCAGATGGTCAAGGATGGGGACTGGCGCAAGGCTCACAGCACGCCGTTGATCGTGGACTGGGAAGGGCAGCCTCTGATGTTCAGCGCTGGTGCCAAGGCCGCCTACGGTTATGATCCCCGCACGGGTGCGGAGCTGTGGCGGGTGGAGCACGCTTCCTATTCTGCGGCGCCACGACCGGTGTTCCGTGACGGCCATTTCTTCTTCGTCACCGGTTTCAGTGTCGGCGCGCAGATGTGGTCGGTGAAGGCCGGCGGCAAAGGCGTGGTGACTGACACGCATGTGGATTGGAGGCTCGACCCGCCGATTCCCAAGTATTCCTCGCCCATCTTGGTGGATGACCTCCTCTACCTGTCCATGGACGACGCTTTCCTCGCCTGCGTCGAGGCCGAGACGGGCAAACCGGTCTGGAAGGAGCGGGTCGGCGGGCGATTCCGCGCATGTCCGATTTACGCGGATGGGCGGCTGTATTTCTTCAGCCTCGAAGGCGTCACCACCGTGATCAAGCCAGGTCGAACTTTCGAAGTTTTGGCCACGAACACGTTGGAGGACACCGCGCCGAATGATGATCCTCGGCGGGGTCCCGGATTTATGGCTTCGCCCGCCGTGTCGGGGAAGGCGCTGATTGTCCGAACGCGGCATCACCTTTACCGGATCGAAAATGATTAGTGCGCTTTCATTGCAGCGGCGTTTCTACTCGCGCATGAAATCCTTCGCTCTGTCGATTGCCTTCATCGTTGCGGTTGTGATCCCGGTCTTTGGTGCACCGAGTCCCAATGTCGTCTTCATCGTCATTGATAACGTGGACTTCGGCTACGCGGGCAAATGTTACGGCGGCAATGGACTCACGCCGCACATGGACCGGATCGCGGAGCGCGGGGTGAAGTTCACGCGCGCGTATGCCGTCACGCCGTTGTGCGTGCCCAGCCGCTACACCTGCCTCAGCGGACGCTACGCGTCGCGAGGCCACCAGACGGTCGGTGATGATGCCGAGGATGGCGAGGGCGGCAGCCGCGTCGCTTTGGAAGCAAATCTGCCAAACCTGCCGAACGTGATGCGCCAAGCCGGTTACCGCACAGGCGTCGTGGGCAAATATCATCTCGAGATGGAGAAATACGAACGCTTCCGCGGCAAAAACGGAAACGTCTTCGGCACCGAGGCGGATGCGTGGCTGAAGCAACGCAGTGCGTGGCTGACGGGTCGCATCAAGGAGCGCGGATTCGATTTTGTCGGCGCGCCGATCGACTTTCGCGTGTCGCAGTTTAGGGGCGTTGAGCTCTACGGCGAGGACTTCAGTCACAACATGGAGGCCGAGGTGAAAGCGGCGCTGGACTTCATTGATCAGAACGAGCAGAAGCCGTTTTTCCTCTATCTCTCCACGCATCTGCTGCATCTGCCGATCAAGCCGCAGCTTCTGCTCGAGGACTATGCCAAATACGGTCGCGTGACCGAAGCTGGGTTGCTGCCCGAAGCGCCGAAGGTGCCGATGCCTTCACGCAAGGAGATCTACGAGACCGCGAAAGCTGCCGGAGCCACGACGGCGCAGCAGTTCGGCATGCACTGGCTCGACTGTGGCATCGGCGCGGTCGTGAATCGCCTTGAAGAACGCAGGCTGCTCGACAACACGCTGGTCGTCGTCTTCTCCGACAACAACCAGCGCGGCAAGGAAACCCTCTACGAAGGCGGCACCCGCGTGCCGTTGCTGATGATGTGGCCCCAGCGGTTCAAGGCGGGTTCCGTCTGCAATCGCATCGTGGCAAACACCGACTTCGCGCCGACATTTTTCGACGCCTGCGGAATCAAACCACCCGCCGGCATGAAGCTTGATGGGCGCAGCATTCTGCCCGTCCTCGCTGACGACACGGCGCCATGGCGCGACGCTCTGCTCCTCGAAAACGGCAACACTAAGGCCGTCGTGACCGACAAATGGAAATACGTCGCCCTGCGTTATCCTCCCGACGTTCAGGCCAAGATCGATGAAGTGGATCGCACCGGCAAATACCCGCGCCTGACACCGAAGGCGGAGCAGTTCTTCGAAAAGTTCAAGAAGACGCTCACGCCTGAGCAGTGGAAGTTCGCGCGCAACTCGTGGCGCTGGCACACGCCGGGAAATAACTACATGAAAAGCATCGACGACTTTCCCTTCCAGTTCGACGCGGATCAGTTGTTCACGATGGGCGGAGGCATTGCTCCGCAGGACACCAAGAACATCGCGAGCGACCCCGCCAATGCCACTGTGCTCGTCGACATGAAGGCCAAGCTCAAGCAGGAGCTCGCGCCGCTCGCACAGCCTTTTGGCGAGTTCGGCACGGCGTATCCGGCTGCGTCGACACCGAAGCCGTTGTCCCCACGAGAACAGCGCAAACAACAGCGCAAGATGGCGAAGTAGCGCGCTGGTGGACCAGTGAAGGCTTCTAGCCCTTCGGATGACGAGTCGTCACCAAAATAAAGGCACGATCTTGTTCTTCTTTCTGAACGTCGCGTCGTCGCCCCTGGCAGTGGATGCAGCCGCGAACGTACGTGATCTCAACTTTAAATACATGGCCGAAGGCAAAGGCGCGACCGTCAGCGCGCGCATCGGGCCGGACAAGGTGTTCCAGAGGATTTACGACCGGGCTATTTGATTCGCCGACAAGTGTGCTTTCAGTGGTGAGTGGTGGCGGCGTGGCCACGGCTGATAACTCACTTCGCGGGCGGCACTGCCTCGGGAATCGCCTTGTCTTTGGCCGCGGCGGCTTTCTCCCGTTTCTTCTTCTTCTTCACCTTCTTGGAAACCGTGCCCGGTTCCTTTTCAGGCGCGAGCTTGCCGGCCCGGGGATTCAATCGATCGAGCACGGCTTGAAGGCGTACTCGGGCGGCAATCGCGGCGTCATTTGGTTCGCCGGGCGATACAAGTTTTTCCGCAAACGGGGCATCCGACATGTCGTAGAGATCGCCTGCGTGGGTGAGTTTCCAACCATGTTCGAGCACATACCATTGATGGGCCGTGTTGTGTTGCACGTACACCCACTCCCGGGGACTTCCGCGTTCGCCTCGGATTTGCGGCGCGAAGCTGCGCCCGTCCAACGCGGGGCCGGCGGGAAGCGTGGCTCCGGCGAGCTCGGCAAACGTGGGAAGCATATCGGTGAAGTCGATCAAGTTGTTCGCGCTGCGACCGGACGCAACTTTTCCCTTCCAATTCACAATGAGCGGCACGCGGCTGCCGCCTTCGAACATTGTTTCCTTCATTCCGTAGATGTGCCGGCCCCGGATAAACGCGTGCTCGATGCCGTAATTCGCTGTGCCGTTGTCGCTCGCGAAAACGATGATCGTGCGTTCGCGCAAGCCGAGGCGGTCGAGCGCGGCAACAATTTCGCCCACCTGTTTGTCCAGATAGGTCACATTGTCGGCGAAAAGCTCATCCTTGTTGCTGTTTGTGGCTAGACTCTGTGGCGTGCGAAGGATCGGATTATGCACGAGGTGTGTGGGATAATAGAAAAAGAAGGGCTTTTCGCGGTGTCTTTCGAAAAAATCGATCGTGAAATCCCGGCATAGATCGGGTCCGTAGGTTCCAGCTTTGGAATCCAGTGGTGCGCCATTCTTTG
The DNA here is from genome assembly GCA_044224905.1 of Limisphaerales bacterium. Lineage (GTDB taxonomy): Bacteria > Verrucomicrobiota > Verrucomicrobiia > Limisphaerales > JBGAJN01 > JBGAJN01. The sequence goes on along the minus strand of JBGAJN010000003.1, from coordinate 931,471 downwards.
TATAACGCGTCTCCCAATAATAACCGCTCGGTGATGGATCGGTTAGAAACTCATCGAAGCCCCAGTCGCCGGGAGTATCGCGCATTTGGCGCCACTTGCCGGCCATGCCGGTTGCGTATCCGGCCTGCTTCAGCACCCGGGCCATCGAAGGCTCCTCTTTGTAGGAGGGCGCATTGCCGGTGTGAAACTCATAGCGACCGGTCATCAGCGCGCAGCGGGACGGATTGCAGGTTGGCATGGAGTAGCAAAAATCAAAGCGCAGGCCCGTGCTGGCCAAGGCATCTACATTGGGCGTTTTGTCTTTGAACCGATCGGAACCGTAGCAGCCGAAACCATCGATGCCGAGATCATCGGCGAGGATGAAAACGATATTCGGGGGCACTGGCGCTGTTTGGGCGGCCCGTGCGAATAGACCGGAACTCAACAACATCATTATCGCTACGAAGCTGGTTAAGGGGCCGCGGATGGTGGTGATTAGATTTTCCAGCGGGTTCATGAAGGCTGACATTCTGGCAGCTCGGAGTCCGGGTCAAGTCCCGTGGATAGTCGCGTCAGATTCATTCACGAGATTCGCGACACTGTAGCAAATCTTTTTGATTTCCGCGGAAGCACGCCTCACCCGCATGGGCTGGGACCGAAGCCGCCGTGGGGCGCGACGGTAAGTCTGAATGTATGCCGAAGGCGAAGAACCTCGCGGATTTCGTGACTGACAAGCGCGCTAGAATGTTGGATTGTTTAATTGTCTTAGAACGTACTGAACTGACTTGATTCATAATGATCCGAGTGATTCGACATTGGCTCCCGAGCGTTGTCCTGTGGGTTGCAGCTACGATCGTCGGCTTGATGGGGGGGCAGGCGAATGGGGCGACATTTGTGAAAGCGGATGTCACGACTTTGCTTGGGCCCACTTTTTTCGTGGATGACGCCTCTATTGGGGGAACCGACGCCACGGTCAATCAGCCGGGCACGGGAAGTTACCTCCGCACTTTCGGAGCGTTGCTCAGTTCCAACCAAGGTCCGACGGAAATCCGCATTACGGGATTTGGTTTTGCTACGTCCACCAGCGCCGCGAACAACGACGCCACGATCCTCACAGTTTCGTTCACTTACCTTGGCGCGGACGGTGCGGTGGGCGGTGGCGATGATGTGTTCGTCGGTTCGGCCACGGGCAGCTACGTTTATGATTCCAGCGGCGAGTATGCGTGCGTGTTCGATGCGCCGTTGGTGACGAATCTGAATATCACGGCGCTGCGTTTTCAGGTTTCCGTGGCGCCGGCGAACCCTGGTGGCAATGGTTCCGTGTTGTTCAAGGTGGGCAACATTCCGTACGACAGCATCACGAACGCGAAGTTGAGCGTGGCGGGCACGGTGTCGGACGCGCTCCCCGCCGTGCCGCAACGGGTCAATCTGGCGAAGTATCAAGCGACGACGTCCTCCACGACCAACGGCCAGTATCAGGCGGATTTCGCTACGGACGGTGTGGTGGGCAACGGCAACAGTTGGCGGACGCTCAACGTCACCACGCCGCATTGGGCCGAAGTTGCGTTCCCGGTCCCCATAACGATTGGCAGCGCGCACGTCTATTCCGGCATTGATGACGGTTCGGTGCTGGGCAGTTTTAAGGTGCAATACAAGTCGGGCGCAAGCTGGATCGACGCGCCGGGTTCCGCCCGGGCGGGCAATACGTCGCCGGAGGTGAATGTGCTTTTCAGCAATGCGGTCTCCTCCGACCATTTCCGCCTCTACTCGGATCAGGACGGCAACATCCGGGTGAAGGAGTTTGCGTTGTTTCCCCCTAATTCTGTCGGAGGAGTTGAACAGGGTTTTCCCATCGGCACGGACGTGGAATTAAATCTGGCGAAGAAGCGTCCCGTGACCGCCACGTCTGCGAGCGGGACGAACTACGCCAAGCTCGCGGTGGACGGCTTCGTAAGCGGCGCCTCAAAGTGGCAGACGAGCCTTGTCGGCAGCAACTCGCTGGAAATCGACCTGCGCGTCGTGACCAAAATCGGCAGTGCGCATCTCTACTCCGGTGACGGCAGCGTGCCGCCGCTCACCAACTTCGTTCTGCAATACGGCGACGGCACCGCGTGGACGAACGTCTCCGGTGGCTTGATCACTGGCAACACCAACGCCGCGCGCGTCATCACGTTCAGCAACGCGCCGATCGCGTCGCAAGTTCGCTTGGTTTTCACCAACGCTTCGGTCAGCGCCGTGCGCGAGCTTTGCATTTTTCCGGCGAACGGTGGTGTGGGTTATCCGCTCGGACAGGATGTCCTCGGCACCGCTCCGTCTGCTAAGGAATTTGAAGATTTCAACGACGCCTTTTACATCGTGCAGAATCGCGCGGCCAACCTGCCGTTGAGTGTCAGCAACACGACTCCGCTTCTCAACCTCGCCGCGTTGGACACCAACCTGACCCATTACCAAGTGCTGCTGAACGTGGGCACGGACACTTACCGGCTCCGCAACCGTTCCACGGGAAGATGCCTTGCGGGCGCTGGCGGATCGACGAACACCGGCGCGCCGCTCGTGGACGAAGATTATTCCGCCATGACGCATCAGCAGTGGCGTCTTGTCCCGGTGGATTCGACCAATTATTACCTCATCAACGAATGGAGCGGGTTGGTGGCGGACACGTCGGCGAGCGGCACGAACGCGGGCACTCCGTTGGTTCAGGCGGCGCTCGACGGCTCCGCTTCGCAGCACTGGCGTTTCCTCTTCCAAACACGCTATCCCAAAAAGGGCAACGCGGGCTTTGTGGCCAAGTGGTCGGAGTACAAGGGCAACTGGGCTTACAACTGGGGCCGCACGACGACGGTCAGTCTGCCGGACGATGTGATTTTCAATCCGATGCAGTGGGGCAATTTCAACTGGGACATTGGCGACGCCCAAGGTCCGATTGAGCAATCCATCTCCGAATGGCACCGCGACGATAAGGCTGTGCATCTTCTCGGGTTCAACGAGCCGGACGGCGCGGACCAATCCAATCTCACGGTGGATCAGGCGATTGACCTGTGGCCGCGATTGGAGCGCCTGGACCTGCCGTTGGTCAGCCCGGTTGCAAAAAGTCCCGACGCCGCATGGATGAACAGCTTCATGACCCAGGCGCAGGCGCTGGGCTATCGCGTGGACGCCATTGCCGCGCATAATTATCCGGACCCCAACAGCGGCAGTTCCGATGCGCTGGTCAACCTGCTACAGAGCTTCAACAACGCCTGGAACCGGCCGGTTTGGCTGACGGAATTTTCCGCCGTCAACTGGGACGGCAAAGGCACCTGGACCGAGGAGGACAACTACAACTGGCTCGCCGAATTCATATGGCGCGCGGAATCGCTTCCTTGGTTGCGGCACTACTCGCTGTTCCTGTTTACGGCGAATTCGACCAACCCTACGCCCACGAATCCCTGGGATACAGTCGGGCCGCGCTCGAATGCTTTCGAAACGAATGGCACCACGCCCACGTCATTTGGGGAGCTCTACTTCGCCTGGGATTGCGACGCGAACGTACGCAGCGACACCGCTTATTTCATCCACAACAAGGGCGAGCGAAAGCGCCTCCAGAATGCGGTGTCCTCCAGCGCGCCGAGCCACCGCTGGATTCGCGATGGCAGCAACACAGTGCAATGGGTGCTGCGGCCCTCCGATGTGACCAATCAGTGGTATGTCGTGTCGTTGCGCGATGGGCGTCGATTGCGCTACTCGGGCGGTGTTGTGGATTTGGCGCCTGCTTTGACTACGGGAGCCGCGGTGCGTTGGAATTGGGTGGAAGATCAATACGGCTGGTTCTACCTCGAGAATCCCGCTGCGCCCGCGAGCAATCGCCGACTCAAAGACAATGCGGGCGTCTTCGGGATGGTGACCAACACCAGCATTAGCGACCAGGTCAAGTGGCGCTTCATCGTTCCATATTCGCCGGTGGACACCGCGCCGCCCAACGCTCCCACGAACCTCACCGCTGTTGCCGGCGACACTCAGGTTGTCGTCACGTGGAGCGCCATCACGAACGCAGACTTCTCCTTCTATTCCGTTTATCGCGGCACCACCAACGGTGGCCCTTACACACTCATCGCGTCGAACCTTACCGCGACGAGATTGACGAACAGCGCGCTGCAAAACGGGACGAGTTACTTTTACGTCGTCACCGCGACGGATTGGACGGGCAGCGAGTCTGTCGTTTCAACTCAGTCCGCTGTGACACCGGTGATCGCAACGCCGCCGGCGTCCATGGGCATCGCAAGCACCAATGGGAACCTGTCTGTTTCCTGGCCGCTGACCCATCTCGGGTGGTTGTTGCAAACGCAAACCAACGGCCTCGCAACGAGCAACTGGTTCATCATCCCGAATTCGGCAGCGACCAACTCGCTGTTGTGGTCAGGAGGTTCGAACGTGAACTCAATCTTTTTCCGCCTCAGACATCCGTGAGCGGGGATACTCGATCACCAGTTTAGGGGCAATGAGCTTCTTAGTTGTTGAGTAGTCGCAAATTGGCTGCAATGCGTGCGCAGGTGCGTTGCGCAGGTGCGTTGCGCAGCGTCGCGCCGAACGGTCGCTATTTCTTCGCTGCTGTCGGCGGCAGATTGGGAACCAGCTTGGGATCGTACGTCGCGCCCTTGGAAACTTGGACGAGCGTCATGCGAATCTTGGTGGGGAAGAACTTTTCGTGGTCGGGGCGTTTGTGGGCGTGGCCGCTGCCGCCGCTGTTGTCCTTGATGACGAGGTGCATTTCCTTGATGCCTTCGCTCCACACGATGTCGTCGTTCTGCCAGAACTTCGTCATGGCGATGTCTTTTTCATACACCCCTTTTTCTTTGTAAACGTCGGTGCCGATGCAGCCGTAGCCGTGGTGCTGGCCCTTGTTGGGAATGTAGCAGACGCTCCATGTGGTGGGCTCGCCGCCGGCGGGTTTCTCGATGACCTCGAGGCGCACATGCACGGTGCCGTTGCGGTAGTCCACGGGCGCGGTCCAGTTCTTCGGGCGTTGGGTGTTGAGCATCGGGCCTTTGACGTAGTAGTGCGATTTGCTCGGCGTGGCGTTGTCGGCGTCGGCTTTGGTGAAAGGAAACGTGACGTCAAAAAGAACGAACTGGCCGGCGTGGGCGAGTGTCTCGGTGGTCAGCACCAGGAGGAAACACAGCAGCGTGGTGCGGTAGCGTAAAATGGTTGGCATAGTGTTAATAGTTTTCGTCCGTGCGTGCATTTGCACGGTGTAAGACAAAGCGCGGAGGGTCAACGAAGAAGGAAGGCGGACGACTTTTGGGGCGAAATCCCCAACGTCGTTGAAAGTGTCGAGATCAGGCCGGCAATCTTCGCCCGTTTTCTGCCAAGACAGTGTTAGCGCGCTGGACTTGGCTGAGCTTCGTTCAGATTGAAAGCGTGCGATTCCGACGACGGCGATCCACCGGTGGCGGTCGTGTCGCACAGCAAAACGAAAGAAGATTGCTATGAAAAACCAACGTTTCTTTCTCACTGTTTCTCTCGCCGCGTTGATTGGAGCCAGTTTCCTCGGCACGGGTTGTGTGACCAATGGACGGCGCTTGCTGCTCAAGGAATATGGGCCGAGCGTGCCGGTCGTGGCCGGCGATTCCTTGAAGGGTGCGACCATCTATCTGCAAGGATTCAAATGCGCGACCGACTTGATGGGAATGGAGCCAACCTCGCCACCCGACGAAGTGGCCCCGTTTAGTTACTTGGACATGACGCGCGAACAAGACATGCAATGGGACAAGGAAATGAAGTTGCTCGAAAAGCAGACAAAGGAGGCGGACTGGAAAAGAATCGGGAACATGCGCAATGGCTTCGGGATGGTGATGAGCCATGTTTATACGCTCAATGATCCGGCCGTCTGGCTCGCGGACAGTTTGAAACTCGATCTCGAAGCGCAAGGGGCGAAGGTTGTGGACGCCTCGCAGGTCGCCGTTGCCGACGCCACGGTTTCAGGGACGATTCAACTGTGTCGTGTCGACATGTATTTCGTGGTCAACGCCACAATGGTCGTGGATGTCGAGGTGAGTGCGAAGAAGGGCTCGGCGCGGCACAAACTGATTCATGCGCACGGCGCCACGGCGGCAATGCTGGCCTCCGAAGGTGAATATTTCCACGCGCTGCGCGATGCCCGGCAGAAGGTTTCCATCCTCGTCATCCGCGAGTTAGCCGAAGCCTTGAAGCCCACGAGGTGATCACGAGCAAAGTGCGCTGCGGGCTGGGGATTCAACTCGTTCATCAATCCGCCAGCGGATGGTGACGGTCGGCGAGGGGAATCGGGAGGCGTTTGCCGCCGGCGAAATGTGAGGCGTAGGCGCCTTGGATGATTTCGGTGACGAGCACGGCGTCGCGCAGGCTCGCGGTCGGTTCGGTGCCGTGCTCGATGGCGGCGACAAGTTCGCGGACGAGGGTTTGGTTCCCGCGATGGATATAATCGTTCAGTGGCGCTGGCTTGTGCTCGGGCGTGAAGTGCCAGTCTTCAATCCAGACTTTTTCCCACGCACGTTTTTCATTCTCAGGCTCAATTGTGGGGCCGGGATAAACGAACACCTCGCCGCGCGTTCTCATGCAGACCGTGGCTTGCTCGCACTGAACCGTGAGCCCGTAGATGCTGCCGTGGCGGTTGAGATTCGCTGTGGAGTTCCAGAAGCCGCGCACGCCTTGATCAAAGCCGATCACCACTTCCGCGGAATCACCGGCGATCGGGCCGACCGGTTCGCGGCCTTCGCGTTTGTCAGCGAGCGTGGCGTCGCGATCACCGACGCCGAGGTGCGCGCTGACCCAACGCGGTGGGCCAGCGACTGCGATCATGAGGTCGAAGAAATGCGAGCCATGGACAATCATTTCTTCGCCGCCACCGCGCGCGTCGTCGGTCGGCTGACCGTAGAGTCGCAACACCTTTCCGTATTTCCCGGCGCGAATGTCGGCAAAAGCCTTGCGCACGGGAGGCATCGTGCGGAGTTGATGGGCGAGGGCGCACTTCACTTTCGCGAGCTGACACGCGGCGAGTATGGCGTCGGCGTCGGTCAACGTGGCCGCGAGCGGTTTCTCGAGATAGATGTGACAACCGGCGTTGGCGGCAGCGGTCACCATCGCCACGCGGTCGGTGATCCAGCGCGGGCCGATGCTCACGATGTGGAGTCGCTCCGTCGCGAGCATGTCGCGATAGCTGGCGTAAGCGCGAATTCCGCCGAGGCGTTTGGCCGCGGCGGCGAGACCGGTGGGATCATCGTCGGCCACCGCTACCACGTCGAACAACTGCGTGTCCTTGAACGCGGTGTCCAGCGCGTGGCCGTAACCGCCGCGCTGGGTGGACCCGATGATGCCGACGCGATACTTCACACGTGCGGTTCCCAGCCCTTGCGATACTCGCGCTTCCAAAGTTTCTCGCCGGCGGGATTGTCGAGGAGCTTTCCGGTCTTCGGATCGCAACGCACGACGGTGTTGGTGCGATACGCGATGTTCGCGAGATGGCAGAGCATCGTGCTCTTCTGACCTTCTTCGATGGGACTGTTCAACTTGGCCTTGCCGCGGATTGCGTCGAGGAAGTTGCCCATGTGTGCGGGGTCGCCGCCGCCTTTCCGCTTCTCTTCGCTAACCATGGTGCCTTTGCCGTCGTAGATCGTCCACGAGCTGCCGCTGATGGCGAACGTCCCGCCCTCACCATAAAAGACCACCTCGCCGAGCGGCTTCTCGGAACTGCGCGGATATGAACTGCTCTGCACCCATTCCATGCCCACGTCGCCGAAGTCGAATACGGCGGTGCCCGTGTCGGGCGTCTCCTGTTTGTCTTGGTGCCAATAGCGGCCGCCGTTGTAAGTAACGCGTGTCGGGCGCTCGACTTGCAGGCCCCAGCGGAGAATGTCGAGATGATGAATGCCGTTGTTGCCCATCTCGCCGTTGCCCCAGTGCCAGAGCCAGTGCCAGTCGTAATGAACGTAGGGCTTCATGTCGCGTTCGTTGGGCACGGGACCCTGCCAGATGTTCCAATCGATATCGCTCGCCGCCGCCGTCTTCGAGCCCGCGCCAATCGGCCCGCGCGCGTTGTAATAGAAAGTGCGGGCGTAACGCACCTTGCCGATCGCGCCGCCGTGCAAAGCCTCGATCGCCTCCTTCATCCACGTGCGGCGTTGATTGCCCATTTGCACGAGGCGATTGTACTTTTTCGACGCTGCAACGATCATCTCCGCTTCGTGCGGGTTCTGGCTGCCGGGCTTTTCAACATAGACGTGTTTGCCTGCTTGCATCGCGAGCAGCGCGGCGGGCGTGTGCCAGAAATTCGGCGTGGCGATGAAAACGGCGTCGAGCGTCTTATCGCCGAGGAACGTGCGAAAGTCGCCGGTGCCTGTGCAGGGCGATGCTTGCTTGGCTTGAACAGCTTTCAAGCCCCGCTCCAGGCGCTTGGGATCGACCTCGGCGAGATGGGCGATCTCGACGTTGGGCAGGTTGAGCAGTGCGCTGACATGCGAGAATCCGCGGCCGAGGGCGACGACGGCGACGCGCAGTCGTTGGCTCGCGGACTCGGCGGCGCGAAGTGTCGGACGGGACGCAAATGCGGCGGCGAAAGAAATGGCGGCAGTACGTTGCAGTGCGGAACGACGGGAGATTTTCATGACCGGATGTTGCCGAAGCCGGAGGCTCTTCGCAAGCGCGTCGGTACTGGTTTGGGATTTGGGAGCGTTTGATTTTGTCGACAAGCGAACGGCAATGCCGCAAGAAAGCGGCGATGCCAGACGCGCCAATCAGGTCACGACGGAAATGTGGTGGGAAATCTCGGCAATGATTCCTGCGACATTGACCAATATTTTCAAGTTGTTCCTGCCGTCGTGGAATTTCTTCGACGGCTTTTCGACGGTTCCGCGATTGGACGTGCGACTCATCCGCGAGGCCGGCGGCGCGGACTGGCGACCGCTCTACGCGGAGCATTCGACGCGAAGCATCGTCCGCATTTTCTTCAATGCGCGCGGCAATCTGGAATTGCTGGAGAAAGATTTTATCGAACGCGCGACGGACGCGCTGGAAGGGCCGGGCGCGCAGTCATCGCAAGAGTTCGCGGCCAGCGAGGTTTGCGCGGTCTTGGTCCGGATCGTTCGGAGCCGATTGACCACATCGCAGCCGGGCGATGGATTTCAATTTCGCCTCGCCATGGCCGGCGCTGGCCAGCCGGAGAAGATTCTCTTTGTGTCTGGTCGCTATTCGACTCGGGAGGAATCGTTTTGACGCTCGAACCGCAGACCGTGTTGCGCGCGACGCAACAGATCTTGGGTGCGGGCCTCGCCTTGCAGGCTGCGGAGATTCTTGCCACCCGTTCCGGTCACGCGCGTTTGTGTGCGGGCAGGCGATCGGTTGAAAGTGCGCTGCGATGGTTGACGGCGAATATGGTCGTTCGCCTCATGATCTCCGTCGCGCTCATTTGGGGAGCTGGAAGCTTCGCTCCCTTCATCGATTCACTTTGCATGCTGGTGCTGATCGTTTCGACTGCGGGATTGATCGCACGGTTTGGAGGTTCAATCGGTGGCGGCAGCGACAGCATGTTCTTCCAAGTTCAAATCGGTTTGCTCATTGCCTCGCTCGGCGGAGCGAACCCGGCGCTGGTGCGAATCGGTTTGGGATGGATCGCGGCGCAGAGCGTGTTGTCCTATTTCATCTCGGGCTGGGCGAAGCTGCGGAATCACGAATGGCGCAACGGCGTGGCGTTGGAAAACTTGCTCCGTTCCGACGGCCCCTATGTTTTGTTAGAGGCGTCGCGTTCACTCGCGAATTCCAAGTTGATGTGCATCGCGCTGTCGTGGTTGCTCATGTTGTTTCAATTCACTTTCCCGATTGTGCTGCTGCTGCCGCCGGAGGCCCGACTGATAATGATCGCGGCGGGATTTGCGTTTCACGTGATCAACGCGGCGATGCTCGGACTGAACCGCTTCATCTGGGCATGGGCAGCGACGTATCCCGCGTTGCTTTTCTTTTAGCGCCGGCGAGGGGTGAGTCGGCTTGGAACGATGCGAATGATCGGTGTTTAACCCACGTTCAATCCGTGGCAAAATGCTTTTGTGAAATCCGTTTTGCTTTCAGTTGCGGCTGCGCTTCTCAGTTTGGTGACGGCAATTTTCACTGCTGGCGCTCAGGAGACCGCGAAACTGCAGAACGGGCCGCAGTGGGTCTTGCCAGTAGTCAACGTGCCGCGACTCCAGCATCGGACTTTCGACAGTGCGGCCGCGAAGACGAAGGTGAGTTACTTCATTTACACGCCGGAGATTTACGACACTGAAAAGGAGCGGCGGTTGCCGGTTCTCTATTGGCTGCACGGCACGGGCGGTGGAGCAGGGGGGCTGCGTCCGTTGGTGGCTTACTTTGATGCGGCCATCCGCGCGGGCAAGACGCCGCCGATGCTCGTGGTATTCGCGAACGGCCTCATCTCCAGCATGTGGTGCGATTCCAAGGACGGTCGCGTGCCGATGGAAACGGTGGTCGTGAAAGAACTCGTGCCGCACATCGACGCGACTTTCCGCACCGTCGCGACGCGGCAGGGGCGGTTGATTGAAGGCTTCAGCATGGGTGGTTACGGCGCGGCGCGTCTGGGTTTCAAATACCACGAGCTATTCGCCACGGTCTCGATGCTCGCGGGCGGCCCATTGCACCCGGAGTTTCAAGGCCCTCGGGCAACCTCGAATCCGCGCGAGCGCGAACAAATCTTGAAGACCGTCTTCGGCGGCGATCTGAATTACTTCAAGGCGCAAAGCCCGTGGGTGCTCGCCGAGCAAAACGCGAGCGCGGTGACAGGGAAGACGCGCGTGCGCATCGTCGCCGGTGAACGCGATTTTACGCTGGGGCTCAATCGCAAATTCTCCGAGCACCTGAAGGAGTTGAAGATTCCGCACACGTTCCGCGAGATCCCGGGCGTTGATCACAACACGATGGGATTGCTCAATGGCCTCGGCGAAGCGAACTGGGAGTTTTACCGCGCGGCGTTTGACGGCGCTGCCGCAGGCGCGCTCCCGAATAAGGCTTCGCCGGCGAAGTGAATTTTCTATCGCACTGTTTCCGCCTTGAGATTTGCGTCGAGCCTGCGACGCTTCGCCCCCATGAACGCACGCACCATTCTTACCCGCACTGTTTCACGATTAACCGCCCTTGCCGCGGTCGCGCTGATCGGCTGCCTCGGCACCCAGCTTCAGGCCGCTGGGCACCCCGACACAAAAGGCTGGAAGAACCTGTTCGCCGAGGATTTCTCCAACGCCCTCGGTGGCGACGGTTGGAAATGGGACAACGGCACGCTCGTCGCCAAGGATCACGGCACGATCTGGACCAAGGAATCCTACTCGAACTTCGTCCTCGACTTGGAATTCAAGGTGGCGAAGGAAGCGAACAGCGGCGTCTTTCTCCGCGCTGGCGATATCAAGAACGTTCTCTCCGCGCTTGAAATCCAGGTGCACGAAAGCACGGACGGCGGCAAATACGGCATGGTCGGCGCGATTTACGATTCGATGCCGCCATCGAAGAGCATGGCCAAGCCCGTGGGCGAGTGGAACCATTACACCATCACCTGCAAGGACAGCCTCGTGTCGCTCGTCTTCAACGGCGAGGAAGTTATCCACGCCGACCTCAACAACTGGCCGGAGAAAGGCAAGAACCCCGACGGCACGGCGAACAAGTTCAAAGTCGCGCTGAAAGATTTCGCCCGAAAAGGCCCGCTCGGTTTGCAAGGTCTCCACGGCAAAGCGCAGGCACCCGTGTGGTATCGCAACCTCAAGATCAAGTCGCTCGACTGATCCGCTTGCGGTTAGCCGCTCCCGAATCTCCGTCTGATACTCATCCCGGTCATTTTGGCCGGGATGTTTTTTTTGGATGAGGCAACGCCGAGCCGCTGCGTGAAATCATCGGCATTGCCTACGACGGCGAATCCTTGAATCATCGTCGCGTTCACCGACTCCGATGAAAATGTTTTCGCTCCTTCGCTGCCTCGTGTTCGCTTGTGTCTTGTCGTCCTGCGTCCATGGAGCGGAGCCGCCGAGGCCGCGGCATGGTTCGAAGCTTATCATCGTGAACGACGATGGCTTCAGCGCGTTCCACAGTGGGCGCTACAAGTCGGCGGAGGATTTACGCAAGGCGATGCTGGCCTATAAGGACACGCAGGTCGCGGTGATGGAGTGGTGTGTGATTGCCGGGAGCCGAGCGAATTATCCGTCGAAGGTCACGGAGCTGTTCGGCGAAGGCATGACAGAATTTCCGCGACGCGGCGACAAGCTCGCGAGCGAGACGGTGCATCGCCTCGTGACGGAAGGCGTGAATACGTTGCAGGTCGTTGCCGGTGCGTGTCGAGAGGCGGGGATCGCGTGCTACGCGTCGTTGCGCATGAACGGCGATTACCCGGAGGACATGTGGGGCGGTTCGTTTCCGAAGTTCGCTAACAGCACATTCTGGTGGCAGCACCCGGAGTTCCGTCAGCGCGATGCGAAGGGCAAATTGCTCGCCAAATTCTCCTTCGCGTTTCCTGAGGTGCGCGAGTTCAAGCTCGGCATTCTGCGCGAGGTCGTACTGCAGGAGATCGACGGCATCAACCTCGATTTCCAGCGGCACCCGAACTTCTTCGGCTTCGAGGAACCGATGGCGAAGGCGTTCAAGGCGAAATATGGCGTGGAGGCGAACACGGTGCCGGACACCGATCCGCGTTGGGTGCCGCTGCGCTATGAACTCATGACGGCGTTTGTGCGCGATGTGCGCAAGTTGCTCGACGATGCGGGCCAAAAGAAAGGCCGTCGGCTCGGTCTCTCGGTGCGCATTGATTGGAAGAAATATCCGCTGTGGGGCTGCGACGTGGAGACCTGGCTGAAGGAGGGTATGCTCGATTACCTCGTCGTCGGCCAGTATGGACTCGGCGGATACGACTTCGACATCGCGCCGTTTGTGAAGATGGCGAAAGGCAGCGGCTGCGCCGTGCTGTTCGGCGAAGAGGCGACGGTTAAAGGCCATGATCGCACCGCGGAGGAAGATCGGCTGATCGCCGCGGGCAAAATGAAACCGGTCCCGAGCACGTTGCTCACGCGTGAGCAATACGAGGCGCGCGCTGCGAAGACTTATGCCGCCGGCGCGGATGGCCTCCATCTCTTCAACGAAACGCGTAAAGAGATGTTCAAAGGTCTCGGCAATTGAACCGCACTCGAATCCACTCATGAATCTACGTCGCCTTCTTTTCCTCCTCGGGCTTGTCTTGTCGTTCAACGCTCAGGCGCAGTTGCCGTCGAGTTGGCTGCAGCCGTTTCCTCCGCACAAGATCGCGGGCAACCTTTATTACGTCGGCTCCAAGGATCTCGCGTCGTATCTCATCACGTCGCCGGACGGGCACATTCTCATCAACAGCAGCTTCGAGAAATCCGTGCCGTTGATTCGCGCGAGCATCGAGAAGCTTGGCTTCAAGTTCACTGACGTGAAGATTCTGCTGATCAGCCACGCGCACTCCGACCATTGCGCAGGGAGCGCCGAAATCATCCGGCAAACTAAGGCGCAGCATTTCGTGATGGCTGAGGACGCTGATGCCGTGGAAAGCGGCGGCGCGAAAAAATCACCGGCCAAAGCTGACTATCTGCAGTTCCCGCCCGCCAAAGTGGATCGTCGGCTCAAGGACGGCGACGAAGTGAAGCTCGGCGGGGCTACGCTCGTCGCGCATCTCACGCCCGGTCACACGCCCGGATGCACCACGTGGACGATGGAGGTGCGCGACGGCGACAAAACGCTTCACGCCGTTATCATCGGCAGCCCGAACGTAAATCCCGGCTACGTCCTCGTGAACAACAAGAGTTATCCCGCTATCGCCACCGACTACGAGCGGACGTTCCGGTTTCTCAAGGCACAACCCGTTGATCTCTTTCTCGGAGCGCACGGCGGCTACTACGGCATGGTCGCCAAGCACGCGCGCCTCGCCACCAACAGCACGAATCCGTTTGTCGATTCGGAAGGCTATCACCGTTACGTCGCCGAGCGGGAGCAGGCCTTTCGCGCTGAATGGGAACGACAGAAAACGAAATAAACGCTTCGCATCATGAAACGCTGGCTTCTTCTCCTCGCCCTGAGTTCGTCGGTCTTTGCCGCCGAGCCGTTGTTCGACGTCAAGCTCGACACCGTCAGCACGGGCTTCGACAAAAAGTCCTGCTGGGTGCATCCGCGCGCGGGGGCGATCCCCGGTTCGCCGCCGAAGGTCGTGCTTACCATGCAAAAGGCGATGCTCGTGGGCAGCGACATTTTCTATGCGTTGAACGAGATGCGCACCGATGACCTCGGCAAAACGTGGAGCGGTCCGATCGAACACGCGGCCACGCTTGGACGACGCGAGGAATCGAACGGAGTCGTCGTCGCGGCCAGCGACTTCTGGCCGAAGTGGCACGCGAAGTCTGGCAAGCTTCTCGGCATCGGGCACAACGTTCGTTACGCGAACAACAAGGTCATTCCGGCGCCGGTGCGTACGCGGGAAACGGTTTATTCCGTCTACGATCCCGACAAACGCACGTGGACTGCGTGGGAGCCGCTTGCGATGCCGGACGATCCGCGCTTCTTCAATTCCGGCGCCGGCTGTGTGCAGCGCTTTGATCTGCTCGACGGTGACATTCTCCTGCCGATTTATTTTTCGCCGAAGGGCGGAAAGTTCAGCCGCGTGCTCGTGTTGCGGTGTGGATTCGACGGGCGCAAACTCACCGTGAAAGCCGTGGGCAATGAGTTGAGCGTGGACACAGATCGCGGACTGCACGAGCCGTCGCTCACACGCTTCAAGGGGCGCTACTATCTCACGCTTCGCCACGATCGGCGCGCCTACGTTACGACGAGCGACGACGGATTGCACTTTGACACGACGTTGAAACCGTGGACTTGGGACGACGGCACGGACCTTGGTAGCTACAACACGCAGGCGCACTGGGTCACTCACGACGACGCGCTCTATCTTTGCTACACTCGGCGCGGTGCGAACAATGACCACATCCCACGCAACCGCGCGCCGCTCTTCATCGGCCAGGTGGATCCAGCGAAGCTGCACGTAATCCGCGCCAGCGAACGCGAGCTCATGCCGCAACGCGGCGCGAAGCTCGGCAACTTCGGCGTTACCGAAGTGAACGAAAACGAGACGTGGGTAACCGACGCCGAGTGGATGCAGACGACCGGACCGAACTACGCCGACTTCACCCAGTGCATGAAATACGGCTCTGACAACGCGGTCTTTGCTGCGCGCATCCAGTGGAGGAAGCCGAACACGACATGGAACCAGCGCTAACGAAGCAAACAACGATCATCACGCCCGCCGGTTTGCGCGTCAGCAAGATCGGTCTCGGTTGCGTCACGTTCGGAAGGGAGATCGATGAATCGGCGGCCCACGCGTTGCTCGATCATGCTTATGCCTCGGGCGTGACGTTCTTCGACACTGCGGCCGCCTATGGACAAGGCGCGTCGGAACAAATCATCGGCAAGTGGCTCGCTTCACGTCGTCCGATGAAAGGTGCGTTGACGATCGCTACCAAAATCCTTCCGCCGTATGAACCGCGCCGCATTGGCGATGCGGTGGAGGCGAGTCTGCAGCGACTGGGAGTCGAATCGATCGACTTGCTTTACTTGCATCGCTGGGACGCTGGAGGTGAATCGCTGGAAGCGCTGACCGCGTTCGATTCGCTCGTCTGCGCTGGGAAGGTGCGGGCGTTGGGTGTCAGTAATTATAATCAGCCACAGCTCCAGACTGCGCTGGGGTTGCAGCGTGAACATGCTCTCGCTCGCTTCAGCGTGTTGCAAAACAATCACAATCTTGCGGTCAGTGATGTGAGCGCGGAGTTTCAGAAGTTCTGCGCTGCGGAGCATGTCGCCATGGTTACTTACAGCCCTTTGGGTGCCGGTTTTCTCACCGGCAAACATCAACGCGGAGTTGCGCCGGGCTCGCGCTTCGATTTGGTCCCCGGCCATCAAGACGTTTACTTCCACGAAACCGCATATCGGCGCCTCGCACGACTTGAGTCAGTGGCGGCGTGCACTGGTCATTCGCAGGCGCACCTCGCGCTGGCGTGGGCGTTGCATCAGCCGGGGATTGCTTCGGTACTTGTTGGTGGTCGCGCGCCCGCGCACTTTGATCAAGCGATGGCGGCATTAAGGTTTGATGAACCCGAGATCTTCGCGCGGCTCTCTGGCGAATGACCAAGCAATGACCGTTAGAGAATCAGCATTTAAACCTTGTGCAAGCGATGGCTAGATTCTTCTTGTCTGCGCGACGTCTATTGTGGCGCGAGGGTCGTAACGCTTGCGGTGAAGTGCGTCTCGTAACAATTCGACGATCTATGAAACGAGTTTTCTTTGCGTTCCTCTTTGTGATGGCGCTAGTCGCTTCCGTCATTGCCCAGACCAAAGCCAAGCCGGAGGTGCCAAAGATCTTGCTCATCGGCGACTCAATTCGGCTCGGATACGCCCCGTTGGTGACGAAGCGGTTGGAAGGTCGGGCGATTGTCGTCAGCACGAACGTCAATGGCGGCGACAGCAGCAATGTCCTCGCGCACCTCGAAGAGTGGATCATTCAGGAGAAGCCCGCGGTCGTTCATTTCAACTGCGGTCTGCACGACCTCCGAATCATCAAGGCGTCGCGGCAACATCAGGTCGACTTGGCGCAATACGAAGCCAACCTCCGCCGCATCGTCGCGCGATTGCAGAAGGAAACGTCCGCCGCGCTCGTGTTCGCGAACACCACGCCCATTCACGACGAACGTCACGCGAAGCGCGGCGCCGAGTTCGATCGCGTCGAAGCCGACGTGCGACTGTATAACGGGGCCGCGTTGGCGGTCATGCGCGACGCGGGCGTGCCGGTCAATGATTTGCACGGGACGGTGGAGCAGGGCGGGGCGGCGGAGTTATTGGGGATGGATGGAACGCACTATACCGCTGCAGGCTACGAGCGACTTGCTGAGGCGGTGGCGGATTGTGTGATGCGACAATGGATTGTGGCGCGCTATTCCAAAAAGCCGGGGCCGGTTCAACCGAGCGGGCCCGAGGGAGCGGCCCGATATCGCAAGGCCGAAGCTGAGCGCGACGCCGTCGTGCCAAGTTATTTCAAGAATCTTCCGGTGGGAAAATTCACCGTGCCGGAGAATGCCGGGACGTGGCGACAGCAGCGTCCGGAAATTTTTAAACACGTCGTTGACTCGCTCGGAGATCTTCCGCCGCGGCCCGCGCCGCCGCGCGCGAGGGTCGTGAGCAGGGAATTGCGACGCGGCTACACGCTGGAGCGCGTGGCGATCGACAACGGTGAGCACAATGACATCAGCGCGCTCGTGCTGGTGCCGGAGAAACGTCAACCACGCGCGCCCGCGATTCTCTGGCTGCATTCCTCCACGCCCGACAAGAATGGCATCCTCACGCCGAGCAGCACCGACGAAGCGTTGAGTGAAGTGTTCGTCCGGGCCGGCTACGTCGTGCTCGCGCCGGATGCGTGCCTGTACGGCGACCGTGCCACGAATGGTCCGACCGGCCCGCTGGATGTCTACCAGCGCGACGTCGCGGATACGTTTAACGCCGCGCAGGACCGTCAGCTCAAGCTGAATCTGTGGTTGGGGCGCACGCTGTGGGGAATGTTCGTACGCGACGATCAGATTGCGCTCGATTATCTCTGCAAGCGTCCCGAGGTGGATGCGAAGCGGGTTGGCGCCACCGGCATGAGCATGGGCAGCACGCGCGCCTGGTGGCTCGCCGCGGTGGATGAACGGGTGGCGGCGACCGTCGGCGTGGCGTGTCTGACCCGTTATCAAAACCTGATCGCTCACGGTAATCTCCGCGGTCACGGTCTCTACTATTTCAACTACGGCTTGTTGAAACACTTCGACACGGAAGGCGTGCTGGCGTTGCTCGCGCCGCGGCCGTTCCTCGCGCTCACCGGCGATCTCGATTACGGCTCGCCCGTGGACGGCATTCGCGTGCTGGAGGAAAAGGTCGGTGGTGTGTATCGCGCTGTTGGCGCTGGCGAGAATTTTCGGAACGTCATTTATCCCGACGTGGGCCACAGCTACACGCCCGCGATGCGGGCCGAAATGCTTGCGTGGTTCGAACGCTGGTTGAAGCCGTCACCGTTTGGGGCCGGCGCATCGACTAAGTGAAAGAGATTTGCCGGCGACTTGCCAAGCGAGCCTTGTCCGATAATCCGGCCCACGCCGTTGCCTCAGATTCACGAGGATTGTCCTGTTCGTCTGACGCCACACCACCTTCATCTTCGCCCGCGAATCCGGATGCCCGCGATGATGAACGCGGCGACTGCGATGCCGGTGAACCAATAGAATCTGACTGACAGGGGTTGACGCTCGTTGGTGCTGTTAGTGGGCGAGGCGGAACCATCCGTTGTCGACGTCGCGGAGTCCGTGTTGCCGGAGATCGTGACGGTCATCGGCGCTGATTGGGCGAGTTGGGAGAACGATGGCAGGTCGGGGGCGGCGGCAGAATGCGCCTTGACCAGCTTATCCCAATCAGCCGCGAGAAGCAGGTCGGTGCCGGGATTCTGTTCCTTCACTTGGCAGGAGCATTTGCCGATCAAAAACGTCGCCGCTTGATCGATGGTCTCGCGCTTGATGCCAGCGCCGACGAGCGCGTAAAGCGCGCGGCCGCGACCGAAGACCGGGATCGCAATCGGGCCGCCGGCAGTTTTTAAATCGGCCTCTGTTCCGAGAAGGAGGTGAATGAACGGTTGCTCTGCAGCTGCGTCCCGCGCGAGGCGAAGGATGGAAAAATCCAGGCGGAGATCTTCCTGCGCGACGGAGATTAGTCCGTTCACGATGTCTTGGGGATCCAGCTTGGGCAACGCGAGCGTGGTGGCAAGGTACGCGAGCCTCGTTTCCAAAAGCCTCGCCGCGTTGTCGTCCTGCGCGCGATCGCCGCTTTCGAGAAATAACCACACGGCGCTCTGTCCTTGGGCAAGGCGGTCGACGATCTCCTTGCGGGCCGGCGAATCCAGCAGTTGCGTCACGTTTTTCTCGTTCAGCGCTCCCGACCAGACGGTGGTTGCCGCACGGGTGGTTCGCGGTGTCCGCACGACTACCCAGGGCAGCGTGTTGGTGCCGGACGCCCGTGCGAGTTCGAGGAGTTCAGGTGTCACGTTGGCTGCGAGGTCTACGGTCTTTGTAGAAAGGTTCGCTCGCATTCTGCCGGCAAGCCCGTCCGCGCTCAGGTCACGAACCAGGGCGCTCTGCGCGTCGCTCAGGGGGCCGCGGTGGAAGATCACGGCCTGATACGCGTCCGCTGCCCAATGTTCTAGGGCATAGCGAAACACCGGAACGGAGCACGCCTGCGCGGACAAGTTGATGAAGGTCGCGCCGAGTAACGTGAGCCAAAGGAGATCACGGAGCTTGGTTCGGCGTGGCATGAGGTGCGGGGCTGTGTGGACAGTATTTGTTTGCTGAAACTTTGAGTTACGGAACACAATCTTCTATTCCATTAAATTGGTCCGTGCAAGCGTCTGACAGATTGCCCATATGAACACTTCATTTTTCCGCGTGTCGATAGTTGCAGGGTTCTTCGGCCTGCTTTCGTCAGTTGGCCGCGCGGACTGGCCGACCTACCTCCACGACATCTCCCGCGTCGGTTACACTCCGGAGGCACTTGCGGCACCGTTGAGGCAAGGCTGGGTACAATCTTCGCCGACTCCGCCGCAGCTCGCCTTTTCCGGTGAAGATGGACGCACAATCGAGGGACTCGAATTGCGCAATCGCGTCCGTTTTGACGACGTGTTTCACGTGGCCATTGTCGCCGGGCGCGTGTTCTACGGCTCGTCGGTGGATGGACGGGTTTACTGTCGGAATCTCAAGACGGGCGTGGAGGAATGGGCTTTCTTTACCGACGCTCCGGTGCGACTCGCGCCAACGGTGGCTGATGGTCGCGTGTTCATCGGCTCGGACGACGGACATGTCTATTGCCTCGATGCTGTCACCGGGAAGTTGATCTGGAAGTTGCGCGCGGGATCGAATGATGAACGCATTCTTGCCCGCGGGCGGATGATTTCACGCTGGCCGGTGCGTACTGGCGTGCTGGTTGAAGACGGCAAGGCGTACTTCGGTGCGGGCGTGTTTCCGCACGAGAACGTCTTCCTGTACGCGGTGGACGCAGCGACGGGCAAAGTGATTTGGAAGAACGACGCTATCAGCCAGGAGGATGCCGGGCGGAACGACCTGTCGCCGCAGGGTTATCTGCTCGCTACGAAGGAGACGTTGTTCGTGCCTTCGGGTCGCTCTCTGGCCTCGGCATTCAATCGGGCGACGGGAGAATTTCTCAACAAACCTGCGCCGGGCTGGCGTGGCGACGCGGGCGGGCAGATTGGCGGGACGCAGGCGCTATTGGTGGATGATCAGATTTATGCGGTCGGCGAACATCAGATTCTCGCGATCGATCAAAAAAAAGGGAAGACCGGCTTCGCGTGGTTTCAGGGCCGGCAGATGACTCTGGCTGGCGACATTGGCTACATGGCCAACGGCAAGGCGATCGTGGCGGTCGACCGCTTGCGCCATGCTGAGGGCACGCGCGAGCGCCATAGAATCGAAGGCACGATTTCAAAGCTGAATGCCGATTTGAAGAAGCATGCGGCCTTGACCGAATTGAAGAAGGTCCAAGCGGCTGAAGCCGAACTGAAGGCGGCGCGAAGCGAGCTCAAAGCGCTTGAAGCGGCGGGCAAAACGCAGTCGGCTGAATTTGCAACAGCGCAGACTGCTCTTTCGAAGTTTGAGAAAGCATTCGCGGCTGCGGGGCAGCGTTACGAGCCAAAGCGCCTGGATTACCAAAAGAAAAAGGATCAGCTCGCCAAGTTGCAAAAGGAACGCGCCCAGTTCTCCGACGAAGGAGTGAAATGGAGGACACCATTGAAGCACGATTCGTCGATGATCCTTTCGGGACAAACGTTGGTGGTGGGCGGACAGGACGAGGTGGTTTGCCTCGACGCCAACACGGGGAACCCAGTGTGGAAATCGGTCGTGGAAGGCGAGGCTCGCGGACTGGCGGCGGCGGAAGGGCATCTTATTGTCAGTACCACGGCGGGTAAAATTTACTCGTTTCCTGATGCGACGCAAAATGTGTTGCCTGCGGTCACTGGCGTGACGGCGTCGGTCACTGAACCGTTCCCGAAGGATCAGTTCTCAGAAATTTATTCCGCCGCGGCGGAATCCATACTCCAGCAAACCGGTATCAAGCGCGGTTTCTGTCTCGTAGTCGGCAACGAGCAGGGGCGGCTCGCCTACGAGTTGGCGAAGCGAACGGAGTTGACCGTTTACGCGCTGGAAACCGACGAGCGGAAAGTGACGTCCTCGCGCGCCGCGCTCATCAAGACCGGCCTTTACGGCCCGCGCATCACGGTGGACCACCTCGACCTTTCGGTGGTTCCTTATGCGAGTTACTTCGCCAACCTGATCGTCTCAGACACGCTCTTGCTCACTGGGGAAATGCCGGGTATTCCGACGGAAGTCGCGCGCAATCTCAAGCCGATCGGCGGTACCATCTGCCTTGGTGTGTCCGACAGCGCAGCTCCCGCGGTGAAGGCAAAGGCGCGCTCGACAATTTCTGCCTGGCTCGCCGCCACAAAGTTGCCCGAGGAGAAGGCCACTGTGCAGACGGCTGGCAATTGGTCCCGACTCGTGCGGGCATCGCTGCCGGGTGCGGGTGCGTGGTCGCATCAATATGGCAACGCGGCGAACACTTCGAGCAACGACGATGATCGAATCAAAGGCGGCTTGGGCGTGCTTTGGTATGGCGATCCCGGTCCCGGCCAGATGGTCAACCGCCACGCTGGCGCGGTTGGGCCAATTTCCGCCAACGGTCGTCTCTTCATTCAGGGCGAGTGGACGGTGATGGCGTACGACGCATACAACGGTCAGTTCCTCTGGGAGTGGAAAAATCCCGGCGCACTTCGTGACGGGCTCAAAGCCGCGCGCGAACCGGGTAACATGGCTGCGAGTGACGACAGTCTCTTCGTGCTCGTGGAGGAGAAATGCTATCACCTCGATGCTGCTACCGGACGCATCCGGCACACGTTCACAGTGCCCCCGTCCGGCGATGGCGCGAGTCGCACGTGGAGTTATATCGCCTACGACAAGGGCATGATCTTCGGCACGGCAACCGACCGCAAGGAACTGGCCGCCGAACAAAAGCGGCGGGGAAAAATTGCCCCGGGCGGTACTGACAAAGTCTTCGCTTACGACGTCGCCGGTGGGAACCTCGCTTGGTCGTATCAAGGCAAGAGCATCTCGCACGTTTCCATTGCCGTGGGCGACGGTCGCATTTTCTTCGTCGACAGTTCGCTCACGCCGGAGCAGCGCGAGGAATTCCTCAAGCAAGACAAGAGTGCACTTAAAAACCTGACGGGTGCCGCGCGCGAACTCGCCGAGGAGCGGGTCAAGAAGTCCGACATGCGCCTCGCAGTCGCTCTCGACGCCCGCACGGGCCGGCAGAATTGGGCCAAGCCGGTGGACGTGACCGACTGCAGCGATATAGGCATCGGCGGCGGAAGCCTCACCCTCATCTACCACAACAACCACATCGTGCTCGGCGGTGCGAATGCCAACGGTCATTACTGGACGCAATTCCTCGCCGGCGAGTTTGAGCGTCGTCGCCTCGTGGTGCTCGACGCGAACTCCGGCGAAAAACTTTGGGCCAAAGATGCGAACTATCGCCACCGCCCGATCATCATCGACAATGAAATAATCGCGGAGCCGTGGAGTTACGATCTTTACACTGGTAAACAGAAAATGCGCACGCACCCGCTCACGGGCGAGCAGACCCCGTGGATGTTTGCGCGCCCAGGCCACCATTGCGGCGCGATCTCGGCCACGCCCAACATGATGTTTTTTCGTTCGAAGTTTACCGCTTTTTACAACCGCGATCAGGACGAGGGGACTGAACATTTCGCCGGGCATCGCCTTGGTTGCTGGATCAACACCATCCCTGCGAATGGCCTGGTGATGATCCCCGAGGCCAGCGCCGGTTGCGTGTGTCTCTTTTCCATTGCTGCTACGGTCGTGTTTGAACCGCGGGACAACCGGATGCAATGGGGAGTTTATAGCGCGAGCGGCGCGAACCAGCCGGTGCAGCACATGGCGTTGAATCTGGGCGCTCCGGGCGACCGGCGTGATGCGCAGGGCAAGCTTTGGCTCAGCTACCCGCGACCGTCGTCACGCGCCGGCATTGACCTCCCGCTTGACCTCAATGCCAAGTTTGCGAAAGACGGCGACTACTTCAGCTTCAACGCGGAGTCCTATCGCGTGGCGAATACGGATACGCCGTGGGTGTTCTCCTCCGGCGCACGCGGCCTTTCGCGAGCCGAGCTGCCGCTGATTGGCAAGGGGCAAAAGCCGGCAACCTATACGGTCCGCCTTTACTTCATGGCCCAGGAAAAGGATCAGGCTGGGCAACGCATATTTGACATCAAACTTCAGGACAAGATCGTGGCCAAGAGTTTCGACCTCGTAGCCAAGGCCGGTGGCGTGCAACGCGCCTACGTCGCCGAGTTTCACGACATACCGGTGGCCGAGAATCTCTCGCTCGAAATGATTCCCACGGGCGCGACCGACGCCGCGCATCTGCCTCTGCTGGGAGGTATCGAAGTGCTCCGTACGAACGCCAAGGAAATTACGGAACGAGTGGCGGCCCGCTAGAATCGCAAACGCGCGCTTATCGGAACTCTCCGAGATTATTTCACGCGGAGCCGATGGCGCTGTTTTCGTGGTGTCGAATATTTTTCAGCGAGCTTTCAAATGGTTTACAAGCGGGTGATTTGAATCATTCTGTCGGTGGCTTTTCGTCGCATGACAAAACACTCCCCATCCACTCACTGGCACCATCTCGACGCCACGGAAGTCGTGCGTTTGCTCGATGTGGACCTTGCCGTTGGGCTCGCGGATGCGGAGGTGATTCGGCGCCAGAAGGAATTGGGTCCGAATCGCGTCACCGCGCGGCGCGGCACTCCGGCGTGGCTGAAGTTTCTTCAACAATTTAACCAGCCGCTCGTTTATATCCTGCTCGTGGCCGTCGGCGTCACGGCGTTCCTTGGCGAATGGGTCGATTCGTCGGTCATCATGGGCGTCGTGGTTTTCAATGCAGTCGTCGGCTTCCTTCAGGAGGCGAAGGCGGAGAAAGCCATCGAGGCGCTGGCAAGAATGGTCGCCACCGAAACCACCGTGCGTCGTGATGGACGCAAACGCCGTGTTCACTCCGAGGAACTCGTACCTGGCGACGTGGTGTTGCTCCAGGCCGGCGACCGGGTTCCCGCCGACTTGCGGCTCTTCCATGTGCGCAATCTTCACGCGGATGAATCCGCTTTGACGGGCGAGTCGCTACCCGTTGCCAAACACGCCGGCGCGCTGGCGCTCGATACGATTTTGGCCGAGCGGAAAAATATTGCGTATACCGGAACGCTCATCACCAGCGGCCAGGCCGAAGGCGTTGTGTGGGCCATCGGCGATCAGACGGAGACCGGGCGCATTTCTCACCTCATTTCAGGCGCGGTGGAATTGTCCACGCCGCTGACCAAGAAGATTGCGCAATTCAGCAAGCTCGTGCTGTGGGTCATCGTTGTGCTGGCCGTCGCGACGTTTGTCTTCGGCGTGGCGCGGGGCGAAAAGACCGCGGAGATGTTCATGGCCGCGGTGGCTTTGGCGGTGGGAGCAATTCCCGAAGGCCTGCCCGCCGCTGTCACGATCGTGCTCGCGATTGGCGTGTCGCGCATGGCGAAGCGCCGGGCCATCATTCGCAAATTGCCCGCCGTGGAAACGCTCGGTAGCACCACGGTGATTTGCTCGGACAAGACCGGCACGCTCACCGAAAACCAGATGACCGTGCAGGAGATTTTCGCGGGCGGAAGAATCTACGAAGTCACGGGCGGCGGCTATGAATCGAAAGGTGAACTTCGCCTCGCGGGTGCCGTTGTTAAAGTGCCTGACCATCCCGCTTTGGCGGAGTGTTTGCTCGCCGGCGTGCTTTGCAATGAATCACAACTTCTGCGCGAAGACGGTCGGATCAAGGTGCATGGCGATCCCACGGAAGCCGCGTTGCTCGTCGCGGCTGAGAAGGGCGGATTGATTCGCGCGGATATGCATCGCGCGTCGCCGCGGGTGGACATGATTCCGTTTGAGTCGGAGCACATGTTCCGCGCCACGCTTCACGAAGCACAAAAGGGCCGCGTCATTTACAAAGTTGGTGCGCTCGAACGCTTGCTCGAGCGCTGTGCCGACGCGCTTGGCGAAGACGGCACGCTGGTCGCCCTCGACCGGGCCGCGGTGCATCGCGCTGCCGAAACCATGGCTGCACGTGGACTCCGCGTGCTGGGGTTGGCCCGTCGGCATGTTGGTGCGCATCACGCCAAGCTCGAGCACGCTCATGTCGCCGACGGTTTCACGTTCCTGGGGTTGCAAGGAATGATGGATCCGCCGCGCCCCGCGGCCATTGCGTCCGTGCGTCAGTGCCAGCGCGCTGGGATCGCCGTGAAAATGATCACGGGCGATCACCTCGTCACCGCGCGCGCCGTTGCCGGGCAAATTGGCCTTCAAGGTCGCGAAGAGCACGGGAAACTGGTCGCACTCTCTGGTCGTGAACTGGAAAAGATTTCCGAGGCGGAGCTTCCCGAAATCGCCGAGCGCACCGCTGTGTTCGCGCGAGTTGCGCCCGAGCAGAAGCTCCGGCTTGTCCTCGCCCTGCAGTCGCGCGGTCACGTCGTCGCCATGACCGGTGACGGTGTGAATGACGCGCCCGCGCTCAAGCAGGCGGACATCGGCGTGGCCATGGGAATCAGCGGCACCGATGTGGCGAAAGGCGCGGCTGCGATGGTTCTCACCGACGACAACTTCGCGTCGATTGAAGCAGCCGTGGAGGAGGGGCGCGGTGTCTTTGACAATCTCACCAAGTTCATCGTGTGGATCATTCCAACCAACCTCGGTGAAGCGCTGACCCTGTTGGGTGCCATCGTTCTCGGTTTGCCGTTGCCTTTGGTGCCGCTGCAATTGCTGTGGATTAACCTGACCGATACCTTGCTGGGCCTGTCGCTGGCGTTCGAGCCAAAGGAAAGCGACGTGATGAGTCGCCCTCCGCGCGCGCCGCAGCAGCCGTTGCTCACGTTTCCGCTCATCATGCGGACGGGGTTGGTGTCGCTGATGATGCTGGGCGGGGGACTGGGATTGTTTCTTTGGGAAATGCGCGTCGAGCAGACTGGTTTGGCCGCCGCCCGCACCGTCGCGGTCAACAGCATCGTGCTCGTTCAGACGATCTATCTTTTCAACTGCCGTTCCTTGAACCATTCCGTCTTCGTCATTGGCTGGTTCACGAACCGTTGGGCGATCGTTGGCTCGCTGGCCATGCTGGGCGCGCAACTCCTCTTCACCTACACGCCGGTCATGAACAAACTCTTCCACTCCGCTCCGATCAACGCGCAATCCTGGCTGCGCATCGCCGGTGTGGCGGCGGTCGTTTTTGTTGTGGTGGAGATCGAGAAGTGGCTGCGCTTCGGACGCGGACGCGGCGATCGCGTGCTGCCGCAGTGACGAACAGCGGTCATTCGCCTTTCAGAAACCCGAGCAAGTCTCGCAAATCCTGTTTGCTCATCGTCTTCTCCAATTCGTCCGGCATTAACGAGAGGTTTCCGGCTGTCATTGAGGCGATGTTGTTGCGGAGAATGGTTTCCTCTTCGCCAAGCGCGCGGCGCAAGGTCACGCTCGTTGGCGTCTCTGAGGCGAGCAAGCCGGTCGCGGTGCGGCCGTCTTTGGTTTCAACTTCGTAGGCGTTGAAGCCGGCGACGATTTCATACGACGGCACGAGGATGTGCAGGAGCAATACTTCCGCCGCTTGATTGCCGATGCCGCTCAATTCGGGACCCACCTTCGCGCCTTCACCGTTCATCTGATGACATTGCGCGCAGGTCTTCGTGAAGATCCCATGGCCGTTGGAGGCGTTCGGTTTCAACGCGAGCACCGCCTTGTATTCCTCGTAAACTTTCATGCGATCGCCACCTTGCAGATTTTTGAAAAGCGTCTCGGCTTTGGCGGCGAGTGCTTTGTTGCGGTTCTTCAAGAGTTGATTGCGGCGCGTGGGGTCGATGCTCGTCGGCGTCACGGCTCCGGCTTCGATGGCTTCCAGCAACGTCTGCACGCCGGTGCTCTGCGACATCAACGATCCGAGCACGGCTTCGCGCACGGGCGGCGTGAAGCTCTTCCAACGTGCGGCCTCGAGCAGATACTTCGTGGCATCAGCGCCGGGCAAAGCGGTGAGCACTTTCACGGCGGCGGATTGGATTTCCGTGGGCTGTTGCGGATTGAGCAAGCCCTGCAACGGTGCGCCGGCGGTGGCGAAATCCGAGAACGCGAGCAGGCCCATGGCGGCGAGTCGCGCGGGCGTGGTTTGCTTGCTATCGATGGCAAGTTGCACCGCGTTCTTCATCAAGCGGCTCAAACCTTCGCGCACTTTCTCGTCCTTCTCGGTGAGCTTCGCGAGCGAGAGCTTGCGCGGACGCAGCGATTCGCCGAGTCCGGTGACGGCGGCCGATTGCTCGGCGTAGTCGAGTGAGGTGGTTGACGTGAGCTTTGCGAGCAGCGGGGGAAGGGTTTCGGGCGGCTGGCTCGCGCCGACCAGTCGGCAGGTTTCGGCGAGCAACGCATTCATGCCGTCGGCGTTTGAACTCTGGCGCAGCACCGCGTCGAGAAATTCGCCGGAACGTTTGCCGACCGAACTGAG
Organism: Limisphaerales bacterium; assembly: GCA_044224905.1. Lineage (GTDB taxonomy): Bacteria > Verrucomicrobiota > Verrucomicrobiia > Limisphaerales > JBGAJN01 > JBGAJN01. Next base: position 903,796 of record JBGAJN010000003.1, on the reverse strand, counting down.
CACTCCGGCGCGCGTCCATTTGTCGCCGGGTTCGTGAACCGCTATGTGCGCGAGGGCGGTGATGACGTCCGAGTCCTCCAATTCGCCGAGGGCGAGCGCGGTCTGAAAACGCACGCGTGAGTCAGTGTCGTCGGCGAGCGTTTTTACTTTGGCGGCGAGCTTGGCGGACTTGGCTAGACGCGGTTCGGCAAGCTGAAGCGCGTTTTCGCGAACGGGCGCGGACTTGTCGTCCAGTGCCACGGTGATTTGTGCGTCGTCCAGCGCGCCGAGGTTGTTGAGCAAATGCAACGCGAGCACGCGGGCTTGCGGTGTCTTGCCGGATTTGGCGAGGGATTTGAGTGAGGAGATCGCTCCCTTGTCGGCGCGTTCCAACAACAAGCGGAACGCGGTCTCGCGCCACCAGACTTTCGGATTGGCCAGTTCACTGACGAGTTGCCCGGTGCTCGCTTTGCCGAGATCGAAACGCTTCCGTGAAACAATTTTTCCTTCGGCGACGAGACGGTAGATGCGGCCTTGATTGCGGCCCGAGGTGAAGTCGAGTTTGTCGCGCATGTCGGCCGGCACGTATTGCGGATGGTCGATGAACTTCCGATACATGCTCGCGATATACATGGCGCCGTCGGGCGCGTTTTGCGCGAAGACCGGACGGAACCAGCTGTCCGCCGACACCATCACTTCGCTGCCAGGGCGGCCGATCGTGCCTTTCAGAATCGCGCCGTTGGGCGAAATGACCTGCCGCTGCACGAGCGCCTGCGCGGGTTCGCAGGTGAAAGAGTTCCCGTAGAATTCCGCCGGCAACGCGTCGCCGCCGTAAACGCGAATGCCGCAAGCCGACGTGTAGGTGCCCGCATGCGGCGCATGAATCAAACTCGGCATCATGCCCGCCGTCGTGTGATCTTTCGCGAGCGGATAAACCTTCCCAAGCTCGCCCGATGGCGCGACGTCCGCGATCGTTTCGCTGAAGGCGAGATAGGGATTGCGCTTCAGATAACGTGGTTGCAACGCGACCATCGAGAGCGGGTGGCGGTTATCCACGGTGAACTTGCGCCCGAAGTCATCGAAGCATTCGCCGAATTGTGCCGTGCCCGCGACAGTTTCGAACTCCAGCGTGTCGGGGCGAAAGCGCGTATCGCTCTTCGTGAACTCCACCGCCTTGCGCTCGGGATGATCGGGGCAGCTGACCTTGCCGCCCGTGAGGCCGCTCGTGAGATAAACCCAGCCATCGAGCGCGAGCGTCGGATGCGCGACGCGGATCTGCGTCGTGGAGTTCGTCATGAATCCGGTGAACAGCACCTTGCGCACGTCCGCCTTGCCATCGCCATTCGTGTCCTTGAGGTAATAAATCTCCGGCGCGCACGTGACGATGACGCCGCCGCGCCAGCACATGACGCCGTTGGGATAACTCAAGCCCGTGGCGAACTCGGTGCGCTTGTCATAAACGCCGTCGCCGTTGGTATCTTCGAGCATCGCGACGATGCCCATGGGCGTGCCGTCCGGCGCACCGGTCGGGTAGCCGCGATTCTCCGCGACGAACAGCCGGCCGCGTTCATCCCACGCGAGCGCGACGGGATCGCCGGTGAGCGGTTCCGCCGCGGCGAGTTCCACGCGCAAGCCGGGCTCGGTTTGCATCGCGGTGAGAGCCTGCGCCGGCGAGAGCGGTTTCTCAGTGGCGATGAGTTCAGCGATATCGGCGGGCAGGGGTTTGATCCTGGCCTGCGGTTCCGCGGCGAAGGCGACGGAGGTGAGAGCGACGAGCGCGAGCGCGGAGGCGGCGAATAATTTCATGCGTAACGAATAGGTGGACGAGCGCAGCCTTTCTGAATTCACGCGGGACGGCAAGTTTTCTGAACACAACGTGCTGCCGGCGTCTCGCCGGTAGATCATTCTTCTTTTGGGTGACGGTTAAAAAGGGGGCGCTACTCGGTTTGGTCACGAGAGTTGTCGGGCGAGACGCCCGACGCACGTTGCCCGACTTGAACTCGCCGCCGCCTCGGGCTAGAACTCCCCGCGCAACATGAACAACTTCGGCCTCGCTCTTCCCGCTCCCCGGATCACGCCTGTCCTCGACAGTCAATTTCGCCCCGCGGTTTTGGCGAACCGCGCCTTCCTCGCGGCGGTGAAGGCCAGCGGCAAAGCGCAGCCGATCCGCATCGCCATCGAGCAGACCGATGGCTCGGTGTTTTATTATCCGACCGAGATTTTCGCGGAAGGCGCGCCCGGTTCGGCGGGCAATTTTGTTTACGTCGAGCGCCTCGTGAAATCCCTGCTCTGGGCCTGGGGCGGCTGGCGCATCTATTTCGATGGGCCCAAGGCGCTCGGCAATTTGCTCGCGAACCATTTCCACGAAACGGCCACCGGCAAGTTCGACTCGAACATCATCGGCGAAAAGATTTACGACCATCCCATCGAAGTCGTCGTCACGCACGATCTCCCGCCGCCGCGCGCCGTGACCAAGCCGCTCGGGCGTCATCTCGACGGCTGCCGCATCGGCTTCGATCTCGGCGGCAGTGATCGCAAGGTCGCCGCGGTGATCGATGGCAAGGTCGTGTTCAGCGAGGAGACCGTGTGGGATCCGTATTTTCATCCCGACCCGCAGTATCATTTCGACGGCATCATGGACTCGCTCAAGAAGGCGGCGGCGCACCTGCCGCGCGTCGATGCGATCGGCGGCAGCTCGGCGGGTTGCTACGTGAACAATCGCGTGAAGGTCGCCTCGCTCTTTCGCGGCGTGCCGGCGGACGCGTTCAATAAACGCGTGCGCAACATGTTCCTCGACGTCCAGCAGGCGATGGGCGGTGTGCCCCTCGAAGTCGTGAACGACGGCGAAGTCACCGCGCTCGCCGCCTCGATGTCGCTCGGGAAGAATGCCGTGCTCGGCCTCGCGTTCGGCACCAGCCTCGCGGCCGGCTACGTAACCCGCGATGGCAACATCACCTCGTGGCTCAACGAACTCGCCTTCTCGCCCGTGGATTATCATCCGGACGGGCCGCGCGATGAGTGGAGCGGCGATTACGGCGTGGGCGCGCAATATTTCTCCCAACAGGCCGTCGGCCGTTTGATGCCCGCCGCCGGTATCAACGTGGACGCCAAGCTGCCGCTGCCGGAAAAGCTTAAGCACGTGCAGGCGCTCATGGCGCAGGGCGACGACCGTGCGCGGAAAATTTATCGGACCATCGGCACCTACCTCGGCTACGCCATCGCGCACTACACGAGCTTCTACGACTTCGATCACGTGCTCATCCTGGGCCGCGTGACGAGTGGTGAGGGCGGCAACGTCATCCTCGCCGGCGCGAAGGAAGTGCTGAAGCTGGAGTTCCCCGAACTCGCAAGCCGCATCGCTTTCCACACGCCCGACGAAAAGGACAAGCGCCACGGTCAAGCCGTCGCCGCGGCGAGCTTGCCGCAGATTTAAACGCGTGTGATCTCGGTCGACTCCCTTGAGCATCGCTTTCTTCGCCGAGAGCCAATCGGGTGACGTGATATGATCGAAGTCTTGTTCCAGCTCAGTCGCGGGAACTTTAAGCATCGATGCCAGTCGTAAACCAAAACCGGAGTTCACTATGGAAATAAAACGAATCGGTTCCCAATCCTCCAACAAAGGTCCGGCCGATTGGTTCACCGGCATGGTGCGCATTGATCCGCTGTTTCAGGCCAGTGCTCCGGCCCGCGTCGCCGGTGCCAGTGTCACGTTCGAGCCGGGCGCGCGCACGGCGTGGCACACGCACCCGCTCGGTCAGACGTTGATTGTCACCGCGGGTTGCGGTCGGGCGCAGCGCGAGGGCGGTCCCATTGAAGAAATTCGTCCCGGCGATGTCGTTTGGTTTCCGCCGGGCGAGAAGCATTGGCACGGAGCCGGGCCGACCACTGCGATGACGCACCTTGCGATTCAAGAGGCGCTTGATGGCAAGGTGGTCGATTGGTTGGAGAAGGTCAGCGACGAGCAATACGGCCAGCGCTGAACGGGAGAACCGCGTCGCGCTTGCGCCGAGTCCGTTCGAGTCGTGCACTACGGCGGGGCGCCGCGTGTCACTTCGCCGCTTCGCACTCCGCGACCTTCACGTAGTAGAACTCACTGGTAAGCAAGCCTTCCTCGAACAGGAGCCGCAGGTCGCGGAGGCGGCCGGCGACTTGTTTCTTCGTGAATTTTTGAGTTTCACCTTCGGCGGATGAGGCTTTGGTTTTGGCCGCAGTTTTGGCGGCGACGGACGCGATCATCACCGGGAGGCGTTTCGCGGGCGGGATGTAGTTGGGGTTGATGACTTCCACTTTGAACTCCGTCGTGGGCACGAGGTGCCGCCACAGGAAGGCCTGCATGCGATCTTCAGCCGGAACCGCTTCGTGCGCGACTTCGCGCCCCGCGATGCGAGCCATGCCGCCGATGGAGAGATTAAAACTGACCGGCTCGCGCGTGGGCAGCCAGTTGGCCTTGAGCGTGAGTTGCGCGACTTGTTGCGTGGGCGACACGGTGATCATCGAGGCCGTGATGCCCTTGGGCGGATTGAGGAGGCCCACTTGAATCGGTCCCACGTAGCCGTCCTTGCGAATCGCGTGAATGCTGACGCTCGCGGAGGACTTGCCGCGAAGGGTCACGCTCGAAGGCACGACGCGCAGCGCGAAGTCCGGCTGCGGCGCGCTCAGGCGCAGGCGGTAGCCGTATTCGTCGCCACCGCTCCGGTCGGTGTCGCCGAGGTGCGCGAAGTAATTGCCGTCCGCGGGCAGGGTAAACGTCACGTACGAATCGGCATGGTGCGTGTTGACGCCGGCTCCGAGATCTTCGCGGTCGTCGTTGAAGGCGAGAATATTTCCCGTGGCATCGGTGAGCTTGAGAATGGAGTCGAGCGGTGATTCGAGCCGGCGCGCCATCACCTCGGCCACGATCACGTCGCCCATGTGTCCGGCGAATTGATACACGTCCCAATCGTCGGTGCGATTAATGCGCCCGTTAATGATGATCGGCAAGGTGACCTTCTGCGCCTGCTCCAACGTGTCGTTGGGTTCCTGCTCCAGCGTGTCGGGCAACGCATCCACCACGAACGGCATGCGGTTCAGCGCGATGCGATCCTTTACGGCGGCGAGTTGGTAAACGCCGGGCTCAGCGGTCTTCGCCGGCGGTGCCATTTGCGCCGTGCCTAGGTTGGCGCCTTTCATCGTGATGGCCACCGGATTGCCGGCGCGCGTGCCTAGCGGAAAAATGCTCGTCACGTACGGCAGCTCGCCAACGGTAATGCGATAAATGAAATCCTCGCGGCCACGGTAAATGCTGTCGTTGATGGTGAAGAGGTATTCGCCGTTGGCAGGCACGGTGTAGAAAATGATCGGGTCGGGTTTGAAACGGAAATCATCCACGTAGGCGACTTCTTTGCCGGTGCCGTCGTGCAACGTGAGCACGGGTTGAACCCAGCCGGGGACGGCATCGGCGATGTAGGGAATCAACTGCCGCGCCAGCGTGGAAATGACGAGCTGCTGGCCTTGGCGCGCGGTGAAACGATAACGGTGAACCTCACCTGATCCGAGCTGCCCATTGACCGTGCAGGGAATCGTGATGGTGGATTCGTTTTCGCTGTCGGCGCGCTTGCGCAAGGCGAGCTCCTCCTTGCCGAGCACCTGAACTTCGCACGTGCCCATCGGCTTGCGGGAAAACTCGGGAAGCTGGCCGACGTAGAAATTCAGCGGGTTGGAAATTCCCCACGGCGTGCCGAGGCGCAACTCGCGTTCGCCGGGCACGGCATCTGGCGCCATGGTGATTTCGATGATGGCAATGTTGGCGATGGACACGCAGGCGGGACGGTTGACGTATTCGGCCACGCGTTTCTCGATGCGTTCCTTGAGCACTTGTGTGGCGTCGTTGTTCGAGGAAGTTCCCTTCGCCGCACGGCTCGCTTTGCGCAACTCACTGGCCTGTTCGCGCAACAAGGTCATGTCCTGCGGCGTGAGCCGGCGGTGATACTCGAGCACGCGCGCTCTCACGCCCGAACCGCTGACGTAGACACGGTCCACACCTTCCAACACCTGCCCGCCAACCTTGACTTGAAACGTGGTGCCCTGACGACCGCCAGCGGGATACGCAAAGCCGATGTACGGCCGCGTCTGTGCGAGCGCTGCCGGGGTCAGCACCAGCCAACTGATCCACGCCGCGATCGGAAGCCAGGAGAACTTTTTCATACGCCGTTTGATTTGGTGGGGCGCACGGCGACGTGCGTTGAGCCCGTTACATGATTTCTTTCAAGAGTCCGGCCGACTTCACGCCTTCCGCCGCCGACGGCAGCACGTGGGCCTCAAGGCCCATCGGGTGCGGCAGCTTCGAGGAGGCATCGATGCCGGCGAGTTGATAAATGCTGCCGAGCAAATCCAAGGGATACACCGGACGGTCTTTCACATCTTCGGCCTTCGCATCGGATGCGCCGACGACGTGGCCGCCTTTGAAACCGCCGCCGGCCACGAGCGCGGTGAACACGGCGCCGTGGTGGTTGCGACCGCCATTCCACGGCGGCTGCCAGTCGATCTTCGGTCCGCGACCAAACTCGCCGCAGCACCAAACGACCGTGCTTTCGAGCAGGCCGTGATCTTTCAGATCTTGCAGCAACATCGCGAGCCCCTGATCGAGTTGCGGCGTCTGGCGTTGCATGGTTTGGAAGTGGTTGCTGTGCGTGTCCCAGCCGCCGGGGTAGTTGATCACGATGTAAGGGACGCCCGCTTCAACCATCCGCCGCGCGGCCAGACAATCCTGTCCGAAGGTGTGCCGGCCGTAGCGATCGCGCAGTTCGGATTTTTCCTTCGATAGATCGAACACGTCTTTGCCCTGGCCGAGGATCAATTCATACGCCTGCTGGCGGGCCTCCGCGGATGCGGCGATTTGCGGACTCGTCTTCACCACGTTGCCCATCACGTTGAGTTTGCCGAGCAGATCGCGCCGGGCCTTTTGGCGATCATCGGGAATGCCGCGCGACACGATGCCCTCCACTTCGAAGCGGTCCGCATTCGGATCGCCGCCGGTGGCGAAGGGTTTCAGGCGCGGGCCGAGAAAACCTTCTTCCGAAAATCGCCCCTGTGGTTGGGTCAACACCACGTAGGGCGGAATCACGCCTTTGTAACTGGAGCCTTTGAAATAGGAGAACACGGCACCGACACTCGGATACGCGAGGCGTTCGCCGGGCGCGTGCGCGGTTTGCACCAGGTAGGCGGCGGTTTCGTGGCCGTTGTTGCGATGCGTCATGCTGCGGATGAGCGAATACTTGTCCGCCTGCTTCGCGAGGTTGGGGAACCATTCGCTGATCTGGATTCCGTCCACGTTCGTCGAGAGCGGCGCCTTCATCGGGCCGTTGTAATCGTAGCCCGCGTCGGGCTTCGGGTCCCATGTGTCGGAATGCGACATGCCGCCCCAGAGGAAAATTTGGATGACGGATTTCGCCTTCGCCTTGATCGGCGAGACGGGCAGGGCTTGAACCGTCGGCGTCGCGGCGGGCGCGCCGAACGCGCGGCTGTTCGCGACCAGCATTCCGGCCGTGCTGAACAGGCCGATGCGCATGGCTTCGCGCCGCGACATCGGTAGGCTCAATGTCATGCCCATCATGTTTGCCGGTGAACTGGTGTTGGGGAGAGGCTGGTTGTTCATGGCTTGGGTCTCCTGTGTTCGGCTAGTGCCGGTATAAAAATTCGTCGCTGTTGATCAGCGCCCACGCGATGTCCACCCAGTCATCGCGCTTTTTGCCGGCGCTCTTCGACGCGGTCTTGTTGTATTTGCTGACGGTTGCGGGGGCGGAATATTGCTGGGCGTTGCTGATTTCCTCGGGCGTCGGAAAGCGCGAGAGGATTGTGAGATAGAGTTCCTCGATGATCTCTGGCTCGCTGCGCTTGGCCTCGAAAACGGCGCGTATCTTGGCGCCTTGTTCGAGTTTGCGTTGGATGTGACTGGAATTCAGGAGGTGCAACGACTGCGCCGGGAGCACGCGGTTGGCGCGTTCGTTCTCCATTCCCGTGGCGCGAGCCGAGCGCCCGAACAGCGCGAGAAACGGACTCGTGATGCTGCCGTCGGCGAGCGCGATCGCGGGCGTGTTCGTGGGAATGTAAGTGAAAGGCTCGGGGATCGCGCTGGTGTATAACTCGGCGGTGCCGGTGATCTTGTTCACGGCGTCGATCAACACCTCGGCTTCCAATCGTCGCAACGGATACGCTGCGAAATTCGCCTCGGCTTGGGGTCCGGTGGACTTGGCCGCAGAGGAGAGTTGATACGCCTTCGAATTGAGAATCAGCCGGTAGAGATGGGTGAGATCGTAGTTCTTGGTGACGAGTTCCTTTTCCAAAAACGCAAGCAACTCGGGATTCACCGGCGGATTGGAATCACGGATGTCGTCCGGTTCGTGAACGATGCCGCGGCCCATGAGCCAGGCCCAGATGCGGTTGGCGGCGTTGCGCGTGAACCACGGATTCTTCGGCGTGATGAGCCAGTCGGCGAACGCTTCGCGCGGATCGCGGTTGGGTTGCAATTGCGCCTTGGTGCCGTCGGGAAATATCGCAGCGGCAGGGGTGATGCTGACTGCGGGCGCGGTCGAAGAGGGTGTCACGTTGTTGGTCGCACGCGCGCTGCCCATCGGATCCCAGAACACGATCTCTTCCTTCCATTCGCGCGACGGCTTGTAACCGACTTGCGAAAAAAACGCCGCCATTCCGTTCAATCGGTCGGGCGACCACGTGTCCGTCCGTGTGCCCATCAACGTGAGTGCCACCGTGCTCGCAATGCCGGCAGGCGTGCGGTCTTGCATCGCGCGGTAGAAGTTCACCGGGCCGACCCGGAAGTTGCTGCCGCTGGAGGTGAGGAGTTCGCGCGCGAATTTGTCGTATGGTTTGTTGCGCGCGATCGAAGCGCGGACCCAATGATGATACGCCTGCGCCGCATTAGGCCAGAGGTTGATCGGGAACTCTGCCTTGATGCGCAGAATGTCGGCCCACTTCATGGCCCAGTAATCCGCAAACTCTTCGCGTGCGAGCAGGCGTTCGATCAAGGCGCTACGTTTGTTCGGCTCCGTGTTTTTAATGAAAGCGCGGGACTCGTCGGCGGTGGGTAATGTTCCAATGACGTCGAGGTAAACGCGGCGGACGAACACTTCATCGCTGCACGTGTCTGCGGGGGCGACTTTAAGGTAAGTAAGTTGTCCGAAAACGAAGTCGTCGATGGAATTTCCAGTTAACGGTTGCCGTACGGCTGCCGGTGGTGGCACGGCGATTTCCGCTTTGGTCTCCGTCTTCGTTTCCATCCGCGACCATGCAAACAGGAATAGACCGATGATGCACACAACGCCGCAACACGTGAGCAACCAAAAACCCGAACCGTGCGCGTGGGGCGGGCGTAGGGCAGCCTCGCTGGTGGGCGCGCTGACTTCAATTTCTGGGGCCGGAACTTCAGCGCCCGTTGATTCCGTGACTTCGACTTCGTTCATAAACAACTCCGTGGTGAGAGGTGAACGCCGGCTGGGGACAGAATGAGCGCGCCGGTTTTCATGAGGTTTATGCAGGTGAAATTCCGTTGGCGAACGCAGCCATTTCTTCGCCGGAGATGTGGCCGTTGCCGTTGTGACTGAGTTTCGCGAACGCGACGCCTTCGATTTCGACAAGGAGGTCGGGGCGGCAGACATCGGCTTGTGCGTAGATCGTGGGCAGGTGGCCGAGACGGCGTTCAACCACCGCGCGGCATTTGAGATAATCTTCCGGGCGTTTGATGTAGACGCGAACCTTGGCTAGATCCCGCAATGTGGCGCCACCGCCGGAGACGCCGTGATACGCGAGATTGTTGGCCGAGATCAGACACTCGATGTTGTCGATCGTTTGTTCGGTCTGCCGCTCGATGTCGCCGGCGTAGCGCGTCTCGGAGTTCACGATGCTCGCGGTGCCGGAGACCCACGTCGTCATGTAGTTGCCCAATAGCACCACCATCGCGCGCGAGAACTTCGGACTCTTGATGGAGAACTTTTTCTCGTAGCAATACGACGGAGTCTGGAGCGGGTTCTCGAGCGGCAGTAAACGCACATCCTTTCGCGTGGTTTGCAGGGCGAGGCAACTGGTCACCAAGCCGCGCCCCAACGTTCCGATGCCAGTGCTCGCGGGGTAGAATCCTTTGCCGCCGTGGTGCGCGAGGCGGTTGTTCTCGAAGCGGATGCTGTCGAAGAAGTCCGTGCGCGCGCGGTTCAATTCGCGGTAACGCTCCGTTCCGTTTTCGTCAGCGGTGATCCCGCCCTGATAGAGCCACGTGCGGACGACTTCGTGGAACCCAACGCCTGCGCCGGCTAGAACATTGCGCATGCGCGTGAATGCCTGGGTCGTTTGCTCGTACGCCGTCGGGGCCTTGGAGGTGATTCCCGCGCAGTGGAACCACTTGATGCCGTCATAAGCCACGGTGACGAGATTCGGCGCCGGGAATTCGACATCGACCGCGCTGCCGCCGACGGCCCACGCTTCGACGGACAGCGCCGCGCCGCAGCAGGGCGGTTGGGGAACGAAATTCGTCACGGGCATCCGCGAGCCGAAGTAGGCCTGGAACAGCAGCCGACACGGATCCACGTCTTCCGGGCTGCGCACGAAGACCGTTTGAATGGTGATCGCCATCGACACGGCTTCCTGCTGAAGCACGCGTTCGATCATCTCGAGCACCTCGCAGGTTTGCTCGGCGAGACTTCCGCGCGACTTGGGCGCGACGGTGATCGCGATGCGGATGACGCGGTTCAATTCGACGACGGTATGAGCGTCATCGCGTAACGGCGGCAACACCGCGCCCACCGAGTTGATCGAGCGATCGGACTCGTCGTGGAGCGCGGCATAGCCGAGCAAACGTTTGTAGGACTGGGGGTGTTCCGGTTTCGAAGGAGCCGCTGTCTTCATAAGCTGTTTTCTAGCTGTTGGTGACAGCCGTCATTTGAACGGCGCGCTGTCGGCTGATACCTAAATTGACGGCGCGATGACAACCGAGGAGTCCACCGGAATTACCAATTCCTCTCCCTTTATTGCATCGGCTCGCCGCCACCACACCGCGGGCAGCGGATAAGCCACGGAAAGAATGCCTATTGAGTTTTCACGGGAAGTCGGTCAGCGTTTCATCAATCCATGAAGAGATTTTTTATCTGTGCGTTCGCCGTTTTGGCGATTTTCTCCGACACCGTTCAGGCGGCCAAGAAGCCCAATGTGCTCTTTCTCTTTGCCGACGACATGCGTTCCGACTCGGTTGGCGCGCTGGGCAATCCCACGGTGAAAACTCCGAATCTCGATTCGTTGGTGAAGCGCGGATTCGTATTCAACAACGCCTATTGTCTCGGCGGCAACTCTGCGGCGGTGTGTACACCGAGCCGCAACATGCTCCTGAGTGGTAACGCATTCTTTCGTTGGAAGAATTTCCAGCCGCCGAGCGGCGCCAAGGGGATGTTGTCGCCCGCCGATGGTTCGAATTTTCCGGTGACAATGCAGGCCGCTGGCTACGAGACGTATCATCATGGAAAGAAGGGGAACACCGCGCTGCTCATCCAGGCGAAATTCGAACACAGCAAGTATCTCCAAAACGATCAGGCCGAACGCCACAGCGGCGAGCCGGGGCGAGAGATTGCCGATGCCGCGGTGGCGTTTCTCAAGGGCGAGGGACGTGATCAGAGCCGACCGTTTTTCATGTACCTCGCCTTCGCCAATCCGCACGATCCGCGCGTGGCCGCCCAGAAGTATCTCGACATGTATGACCGGTCCAAGATTCCGCTGCCGAAAAATTACAAGCCGATCCATCCATTCGACAATGGCGAGATGACGATTCGCGATGAGCAGCTATCGCCCTGGCCTCGAACGGAGGAGGAGATTCGCAAGACGCTTCATGAATACTATGCGACGATCACAGCGTTGGATTTTCACATTGGTCGAATTCTTGAGGCCCTGAAAGACCTCAAGCTGGACAATGACACGATCGTGCTGTTCTCGGCGGACCAAGGTATCGCCGTTGGCAGCCATGGTTTGTTGGGCAAACAGAATCTTTATGATGCGGGCATGAAAGTGCCGCTGTTCTTCGCCGGACCGGGAGTTCCGAAGGGAAGCAGCGATGCGTTGATGTATTTGCTCGATGTTCATCCGACGGTGGCGGATCTCTGCGGTGCGCCCAAGCCTGCGGGCATTGATGGAAAGAGCTTCAAACCCGTGATCACCGGCGCCGCCTCGTCGGTGCGGTCCGAGTTGTTCTTCGCGTACCGTAATGTCCAGCGCGGATATCGCGATGAACGTTGGAAGTTGCTCCGCTATCCGGATGTCAATGTGACACAACTCTTCGATCTAAAAAGCGACCCCGACGAATTGAACAATCTTTCCGGCGATCCACGCCATGCGGAACGTGTTGCGCAAATGATGTCGCACCTGAAGGAATTGCAGCCGGGCTGGGGGGATGATCTCCCGCTTTCCGTCGCGAATCCAAAATCTCCGCAATGGACACCGCCGGCTGCGGGTGAATTGAAAAAGGGCAATGGTGGCGGGAAAAATAAAAAGAAAAAGAACGTATGAGGTTTCAACGACTCGCAATCATTGCCGGCGTGGTGCTGCTCGCCGGCTCGCTGTTCGCTGCCGAGAAGAAGACGGACGCGAAAAAGCCCGTCAGCAAGAACGGCCCGAAGTGGCAGAAGGTTTTGCCGCACACACCGGCTGGCTTCACGTGCACGACGAATCTCGTGGCCGCGTATCCGGAGCACAACGTTGAACTCGTGATTTACGCCCCGGACAAGGCGGGGCTCTATCCGTGCGTCCTCGACATCCATGGCGGCGGCTGGACCGCGCGGCAGGTGGAGTCGGACAAGCCGATGATGGAGCGTCTCGCAGCGCGCGGCTTTGTCACGGCGCTGGTTAGCTACCGGCTCGCGCAAGAGGCGAAGTTCCCGGCGGCGCTGCATGATTGCAAATCCGCGCTACGCTGGCTGCGCGCGAACGCGGCCAAGTTCAAGATCGATCCCGAGCGGATTGGTTGCATGGGCGGTTCGGCCGGAGGACATCTCTCGGGCCTGACGGCGATGACGAGCGGCTTGGCGGAGTTCGAAGGCAACGGTCCGAACAAGGAGCAATCGAGCGCCGTGAAAGCCTGCATCGTGATGGCGGCGACACAGGACTTCGTCGCAGCAAATACTGGCAAATCCAGCACGAACACGCTGATGTTCTTCGGCGCGAAGTGTGACGATCATCCGGAGATTTATCGCGCGGCGTCGCCGATTACGCACGTCCGTGACGGCGTGCCACCGACCATTTTCATCGAAGGCGAAAAGGATACCCTGAAGATCGGACGCGCCGAGATGATGGAAAAACTTCGCGCTCTCGGAATCGAGACGTCGGTTCACACGCTCAAGGACGCACCGCATCCGTTCTGGATGAGCCAGCCGTGGTGCGATCAAACCGTCGAGATCGCCGCGGAATTCTTCGGGCGCACGCTCGGCGGGAAGAAATAACTGGGTCGGAAGGGCGTTGCTGGGCTTCCAAGTCGGTTTGAACTACGGGCCGACGTAGAGCGCGTAGACCTTGGCTTCACCATTCGCGGGAAGGCCGACTTTCGCGGCGAGTTTGCGCCCACTGGGCAGGCGGCTGTCGCGTGATTTCGGCCACACGATTTCCGTTCGCGTTCCATTCCCTTTAATGGTTGCCGTGTCGGCGCCTGAGTATCCGCGCACCGGGCGATCACTTTCATCGAGCAGTTCTACCGTGATTGGCGCGTTGGCCGAAAGGCCGTCGGCATTGAGGAACAATTTTCCGCCACGGCGTTTTAGTTCGAAGGGAGCCGTCACGAATTGTCCGGGCGCGGCCGGATTTTTTCGCGAGATGAATCCAAAGCCATCGCGGCGCAGGGTGGCGAGGCCGATGTCTTGGTTGCGGAACAATCCGTCGCAGTCCCAGTGCGAATACCAAAGGTAAGTTTGTTCGCCGACGTTGGCGAAGGCGTGCGCTTGCAGCAGCGAGATGTTGTCCCATTCGCCCTCGCGTCCGCGGGCGATCGTTTTGAAGTCGGGCACCGGCTCGCGGAAGTGGACGCCGTCATTGCTCACGATGAAGCCGAGATCCACGCGCGTGCCGTGCAGGTGCGACTTGGCGTCTTTCGGACGCTCCTTCGGGCCGTCCTGCCATTGACCGTAAAGGCCGAGCATCACGTTGCCGCGATTCCACATCCCGGCGCCCATGTGCGTTTGCTGGCCGGCGGCGGGCTGCGCGATCATTTGTCCGGGGCGCGCGAAGCCGAGAGCGGTTGCTTTGGACCACGTGTTGAAATCGGCAGAGCGATACGTTCGCATCGCGCGACCCACGTCGCGTCCGTCGGGAAGAAATATCCACGGGGAAATGAGCTGGCCGGTCGCGTAGTAGAAACCACCGAAGTGATACAGGCCGCTGACTTCGAAGCGCTCGCCGCCTGCGTTCATTGGTCGATCGCCAACGACTTTCCACTTCAAGCCGTCGGCGCTCGTGGCGCAGACAAAGGCGGCCCAGCGTTTTTCGTTGGGCCCGATGGCGCTGCGCCCGCCGCGCACGTCTTCAAACGGCGGGTGCGCAATGTAGGCGCACTTGTAACGCCGAGCGGGATCAGGATCGTTTGGTTCGTGGATCACCGTAAGGAAGTCGTTGACGCGACTGAGCGAAAACACCTCGCTCTCCACGAGGCAGATGTTGTTTTGCTTCGAGCCGTTGAATTCCACCAGGCCGAGATTTGGCTTGGTCCAATTCACTCCGTCCACGCTTTCCGCGTAACACATCGGCCGCCAGTAGCCGGGCGCTTGACCGCGCTCGATCACCGTTTGCGACATGCCCAGATACCACATGCGAAACTTCCCGCCGATGTGGAGCACCGAGCCGTACATGATCGCGTGCCCGTGATCGGGCGAGCCTTCGGGTCCGCGTCGCAACACCGGATTAGCCGGATGCTTCGCCGCCTGCACCATGGTCAACTGAAGATTGTCGCGCCACGGAATCGCGTGATCGTCGAACGCGAAGAACGCCGCTTCATCCACTTCGAATCCGCCGTCGACCACAACGCGGGCGGAATTCGAAGCGGCTGCGGCGGCTCTGGGCAACGCCAGCAACGGAGAAAGCGCTCCGGCGGCGATGGTTGTTTGCAGAAAGCTCCGACGAGAATGCATAGCCATAGAGTTTATGGTGTAGGTTGCGGAAGTTTTGTGACATCTGCGCCGATTCCGCGCGGGAGTCCGCGTGGAACTCCTTCGCGAACTTCGACTGATTGCCAAAGCGAATCGGCGTCTTGCCCCGTTTGCTTTTGGAAGTCGGCGAAAGTTCTCGGCGCGTAGAACGTCTTGTCCAATCGCAGCAGTTTGACGTCGTAAACATTCCCACTGGCGGTCCACTTCACGTCGCGCCAGAGAAAGATCTCCGGAACTAGTGGTCCGCGCGGAATGGCTGACGCTGCGATGTAGTCGTAGGTGGGCGTTGGCTGGGTGACTTCCGGTGCGGGTGCAATCACGGAGTCCCGCAGTTTCACTTCGCCGCCGGTTGCTTGAAAACTGAGACCTAGCAACGTCACGTGGCGCGCGTCGAGCGTGGTGTTTTTCATCACGCGTACTTCGTTGGAACCGGTGACGCGGCGGATCAGAACATTGTCGAGAACGAGAGAGCAGGGGCGATTGGTGTTGTCGCGACCGGTGACGACGACCGCGCGCGACGCGGAGGAGAGCACGAGGGAATTGCTGACGGCGTAACGGCCAGTGTCGAGGAAGTAGAGATCGTGCCCCAGGCAATCGCGGATGAAGACGTGATTGTAACTCGTCTCGCTCGCGCCGGTGTCGCAGATCCCTGTCGAGTTGCCGATGGAGACGAAACCATCCACGCGATACTGCGCAGTCTCGTGCGCGCTGATGCCGTCGTCGCCGCATTCGATCGCCCGAATGTTCTCGAACAGCACGTCTTCGCAATGGCCGTGAATGTTGAAGCCGTCGTTGTAAACGTGCGTGGCGGTGAGGTTGCGAATGATCAGGTGAGCGTTGTGGTTCGTGCCGCGACTGCTGAACTGCACTCCCGCTGAACGAATCGGCGCACGGATTTTTGCATCGATGAGCTTCTGACCAGGCGGGAGCTTCACGTAAAACGTGCCGAAGATTTGTTGTGAGTTCGGGAGCTTGCGCGATTCGTCCTTCAGGAAGGTCCACTCACCGGCCTGAAGTTCCTCCGCTTTCTTGAGCTTCGCGCTCGGCCCCTTCGAAGTGCGGCCCATGTGATTCATCTTGCCGTTCCAAAGAAAAAACCACCGACCAATGATCGCGTCGTCGACGCGTGCGAGGAGATTTGTGCTCGCGAACAATCCGGGTGACGTCTCACGCCATTGCTCGGGTTTCAGTGATTCGGAGCCTTCTAGTATGGCGCCGTGACCATCGAGCGTGATGGGTTTGTCCGGTTCGCCGCACTTGCCGTAGAAGCCCGCGTAGTCGTGGTAGATCACCGGCAGCAAATGAATGGTGTCGCCGGGCTGCGCGAGCTTGATGGCTTGCGAAATCGTCTTGAGTGGTTTGCTGACGCCGTCGTTGCGATCTTCGCCGTTCGTCGGATCGACATGGAGGTCGCGGCCACTCGCGTTCGTCGCGGCGTACGCCAAAGGAGTGAGCGATGAGGAGATGAAAAATGTGGCGACGGCAGCGAACGTGACGCAGTGCGTGATCGGATTCATGGAAATCGTAACGGGCCGATTGTTGCGACCGGTGTTCAAAGTTCAAAGCGCAATTCTCACACGAACCCCGCGCGTTGGTTCACCTCGTCCGGGTGGTGGAAGGAATCAGGTGCGCCTTACCGACCGGACGGATTTTGTGTCGAAGGGTGCTTTGGTTTTACGCAGAACATCACGCCGGCGCAGATGAACATGTTGATCGCGGCAAACAGGAAAAGTTTATCGAGACTAATGTTCGCATCGCGCAGCGCGCCACCGAAATACGCGGCCGATCCACCGATGAGGCAACTGCAGAGATTCAACACGCCGTAACCCGTCGCGCGGTATCGCGGATCCGAGACCAGGCACAATGCGGGCATCATGTTCGCATCGGTGAACGCGCGTGTGAGTCCGTGAATGATCAAGCCCGCGATGGCGAACGTGAGGACGCCGGTTTGGGAAACTAAGAGCAGTCCTGGTGCGGAGATGCAGAGGCCGATTGCCGGCACGAGAATTCGCGCGCGTGGATTGGTGCGGCTCCAGCGATCCGCCCAGACGCCGCCGATCACGAGTCCGACCAGCATGGCGGCCTGCATGTAGCCGGTGGCGGAGAGTCCGGCGACGCCCTGCGAAAGGCTGAAGCGCTCCTTCAGATAGGTCGGCATCCAACCCATGATCGCCCAACCGGTGAGGCCGAGCAGTCCCCAGTAAACCAGCATCATCCAAAATACGCCGCTGCTGAGCAGGCTGGACAAAGCTTCGAAAAAATTGGCCTTGGACGGAGCCGCTGCAGGAGGAGCGGACGGATCGGGAAGATCGGCGGGTGCATCGCGCAAGAAGAACATCAGCACCACCGCATAGCCGATCCCAATAAAGCCAAAAACAGTGAACGCGTAGCTCCAGCCGTGCTGTTCCGCGAGCATGCCGCCGATGCCGCCCAAACCAGAACCCACGCCGATGCCGGTCATGTGAATGCCCGTTGCCAGCGAGCGCGTGCTGCCGCGATGGTAATCCGAAATCAACGCCAGCGCGGCGGGAATGTAGGCAGCCTCACTGATGCCCATCAGCGCGCGGACGGCAAGAAGTTGTTCGAAGGTTTGGGCGTGCCCAGTCAGCCACGTGAGTAACGACCAAACGAACAAGCTCACAAGGATGACGCGACTCCGACTAAAACGGTCGGCGAGAAATCCCGCGAACGGACTGAGCAAACCGTAAACCCACGCGAAGACGGACGTGAGCAGACCGAATTGCGCCTCGGTCATGGGAATCGCCTCGGTCAACGACGTGCGCATCGTCGTGATCATCAGGCGATCGAGGTAGTTCAGCAGCGCGACCATCCAGAGCAGTCCGACGATGAGCCACGCGCGGGTCATTTTTGATGCATCGTGACTCATATTGCGATTGCGATTTGGTTTTTAGCGTTCGCTGGCGAGCAGTTTGTCGAAGTCTTCTTTGCACGCCTGGAGGTGCCGGAAGATTGCCCAGTGCATGCTTCCGAACGCGACGAGTTGCGCGCCGAGATCGATGATCACCTTCGCATCGTCTGCGGTGCCGACCGGACGCCCCCACGCTTTGCCGTGTTTCTTCGCGGCAGCGGCGATTCGCTTTTGGGCGTCCATCATTTTCGGATCGTTCACGCCTGGCGAACATCCGAGCCGCAACGACATGTCACCCGGACCGAGGAATAAGACATCCACGCCGGGCACGGCAGCGATGGCTTCGACGTTGTCGAGCGCCTGCTGCGTCTCGATTTGCACGACGAGGAACGTCTCGCGATTCGCGTCCTGCGGATACGTTGCGGGAAGGTTGATGTAATAATTTCCATCCAGTCCGGAGCCATCGAGGCCGCGGTCGCCGACCGGCGGGAACTTCACCGCCTGGACGAGTTGCTGTGCTTTCTCCGCGGTTGAGACGTGCGGAATCATCAAGCCCGCAGCGCCGTCTTCGAAAAAGCGATAGAGCAAGGTCTTTTCGAGGGTGGGCGGACGCCACATGCAATCGACGTCCGCGAGATGGTGATACGCCATCAGCGTCTGTGCCTCGCGCGCATCGAACGGGCGATGCTCGCCGTCGACCCACACGCCATCGAAATCGAAGTGCGCGGCCATCTTCGGAAAAAACGGAAGGAAATGTGTGAGTGAACAAATGCGCGCAACTTTGCCGGCGCGAATCTTGGCGAGGACTTTGGAACGTCTCATGAGTTGAGCGCAACTATTTGCGGAACAGTCGAGGAAGTCATGCCGCGAATTGTGCCCAACCCGACGAACGATGGAAGCTTTAACGCATGGGCGTCGCGTGTGTCACTTTCCCATTCGTCCGGCCAGCAACTCGCGCACGACTTCCTTCGCTCCGTAAACTTTGTCGAGGGCTTCGAGAATGGCCGCAGCGTGGACGGACGTGGCCCGGCCTTGCTTGTCGGTAAACGCGTAGTCCCACGGGAGGCTCTGCAAGTTGCCATCGAAAATGATGCCGACGAATTCGCCGGCGCGATTCACGACCGGACTGCCGGAGTTGCCGCCAATGGTGTCGGCGGTGCTGATGAAGTTGAAGGGTGTCTTAAGATTTAGCCGCGACCTTTTCTTTTCCCACGACGCCGGCAAATCGAACGGTGGCTGGTTCTTCATTTCCCTCGCTTGTTCGAAGAGCGTGCCGATCGTGGTAAGGGCATTCACGTGCTTGCCATTTTCCTCGTAGCCCTTCACTTCGCCGAAGGCGAGGCGGAGGGTGAACGTGGCGTCGGGATAGCCCGTCGTGCCTTGCAGTGCATTGCGGGCGCGGGCGATGGCAGCGTGCGCCTGCTGCTTGGTCTCGCCCAGTTCTTCGGCCGTCTTTCGCAAGGTCCGGGCCTCCGTGTCTACGATGCGGGCGAGCTCGATCATCGGATCGTCGGCCGCCCAGACGGCGAGGGTGCCGCGTTCGTAGAGCTTCTTGCGGAATTCAACTTCGCGGACCTTGGTGCCCTGAATTAAAGCGACTGCGCGTTCGTGGGGCGATTTGCCGGCAAGGATATTTAGAACGAGCGGGTCGTTCATGCCCAGTTGGCCGGCAAGAAAAGTTAACGAGTCGGTCAGCGTGAGAATTTCGAGATCAGTATGAATCGGTTTGTCGGAGAATAGCGCGAGTTCCAATGACTCTTTTCCGGAGTCGGAGAATTCTCGCAGGCGTTCGCCGTTCGGTTTGGGGCGTTCAATGCCGGCGCGAAGCAGCGTGCGCGCGAGGCCGAAACTGTCGCAGTTGAAAGCAGTCGCTCCCTCGAGCAACGAATGGCGCACGGCCTGTTCGCGGAGAGTCTTGGTCGCGGCGGCGATTTTGTCGAACGCCGCCAGAGCGTCAGCGTGTTCTTTGTGATCTCGTAGTTTGGCTTTGAGATCGGACTCCGCACGGCGTTTCGCGCTCATCAAATCCGGATCGAGCAAGCCGGCGAGGCGGCCGTCGTTCGCCTTGCGAGAATTCTGAATGCCGAAGAATTCCTCGCGCGCGCGGCGGGCGTTCTCCTCGCTGCGGGCGCTCCAATTCCCGACGAGTACTTCGAGACGCTTGAGCGTGCTGAGTCGGAAGGGCAAGTAGAAGTCGCGCTGGTATTCCAACTCGGCGACGGTGAGCAACCGGCTCGTACGGCCCGGGTGCCCGGAAACGAAGGTGAGTTCGCCATCGACCGCGCCCTTGGGGGAGAAACGAAGGAAATGTTTCACGCGGGCGGGCTTGCCCTTCTCGTAGGCGCGGAACAAACAGATATCGAGATCGTGGCGCGGGAATTCGAAATTATCGGGATCGCCGCCGTAGAAGGCGATCTGCTGTTCGGGTGCGAAGACGATTCGCACGTCCGTATAGCGCTTGAAACGGTAAAGATGATACGCGCCGCCTTGCCAGAGCGTCACGACGTCCGAGCGCAGACCGGTGCGGTCGAGAGATTCCTTCTCCACGTCGGCGATGACTTTGCGTCGCGCGGCAAAGGCGTCAGCCGGGCTCGCGGCTTTGGGCACGCCGGCATTGATGCGCGCGGTCACGTCCTCGATTGATTCGAGCACGTTTACTTCGAGGTCCAAGCATTTGATTTCGTTCGCGAGGGAACTGGCTTTGAAGCCGTCGCGCAGATAATTTTTTCCCTTCGAGCTAACCTTTTGCAGCGCGTCGGCGCCGACGTGATGGTTGGAAATCAGCAGACCGTCTTCGCTCACGAAGCTGCCCGAGCCGCCGGAGTTGAAACGGACAGACGACTTCTGCAGGTGCTCGAGCCACGCATCCGTGGCGTCGAACTGGTAACGCTCGCGCAGCAGCTGGCGTGGCGGTTGGTTGTAGAGCCACATTCCTTCATCGGCGCGCGACTCACGAGCGACAATAAAACAAAGCAGGACGATCAAACAGCGATTCATGGCAGGCGGAGAATAGTGAACGCGACCGGGTAGGCGACTGTAAATTTGCCAATGCCTTTGAGTCGCTCGACAACAGCGCGTCAGTGGTTGCCTTGTCGATGCGTTTCTTTAACTGAACTGTGGCGGCAGAATTGTTGACGACGATGCGGCTGACGATCACTCTGCCCGAAATTTTAAAATCGAAATCAGAAGATGCAAACGGCCTTTAGAATCCTGATCGCGGGCGCCTTGGTGGCGTGTTCCTTGACTGGTTGCAGCGTGCTGCATCCCCGCAAACCGCTGCCAGGCGACCTTGCGTGTCAGGCCACTCCGCCGGGGTATCGGGACATCCGCGACTGGGGCGATTCTTTCAGCCCCGTTCTGCAGCGCAGCGTCGAAACCGCTCTCAAGGCTGAGTCGGCTCCCGACAACCCGTTGGGGAAAACGCCGATTCAGTATCTCTCGCTTTCGGGCGGAGGAATGGATGGCGCATTCGGTGCGGGATTTCTCTGCGGATGGTCGGTGCAAGGCACTCGTCCTACGTTCGACTTCGTTACCGGCATCAGTGCGGGTGCGTTGCTGGCGCCGTTTGCTTTTCTGGGAGCGAGCCAGGATGCGGCTCTGCGTGAAATCTACGCGAACCTTCATCCAGATGACCTGTTTCGCCGAAAAGGACTGATGCGCATTCTGCGCGATGATTCGGTATTCGACACGGCACCGTTGCGAAAAATGCTGGCGAAGTATGTGAACGCGGAAATGTTGTCGGCGATCGCCCGTGAGCACGGGCGCGGCCGGCGTTTGTGGATTGGCACCGTGAACCTCGACGCGCGCCGGCCCGTCATCTGGGACATGGGCGCGATCGCCGCCAGCGGACAAACCAACGCGGTGAAATTGTTCACCGAAGTCATGATGGCTTCTGCGGCCGTGCCCGGCGCATTTCCCCCGGTTTATTTCAGCGTCGAGGTGGATGGGAAGATTTACGACGAACTGCACGTGGACGGAGGAATTGGTCGTCAAGCATTCGCCTACGGTCCCGTACTTCACTTGGACGAAATCCGCCGCAAGCTGGACGATTTGGGACGGGAACGTCCGGCGGAACTGTATATCATTCGCAACGGTGACTTGCGTACGCACTACGATCCGGTGAAGCCGCGCGCACTGCCCATCTTAATGAACTCGTTGCTCGCCCTCACACATCATCAAGCCGAAGGAGATTTCTATCGGATGTTTGTCTTCGCTGGGCGTGATCGGTGCGAATTCCACCTCACGGGCATTCCGGTCGAATTTCAGCGGCAATCGCACCAGGAATTCGACCCGCATGAAATGCAGCGTCTGTTCGCGCTTGGCGAGGGAATGGGGCGGGCGGGCGGTTGCTGGATTCACTCGCCGTGGGATGAACTCAGAGTTCCGGCCAGCTGCTTTCCAGCGGTCGCGCCCATCACTTCGTCGGCTTCGCAGTAACGGGCGTTGAGCTGCGCTCCAGGCTGCTTTGCAAGTCGAGCATCGGTTGTTGCCCCACACGGATCAGGCCGCGGCGTGGATGATCCATATCGATCGTCGCCCACAAGGCTCCGGAGATCAGGAAGGTCAGCGCGGTGGTCAGGACAACGTTGCGTTTGCCCGCCACTCCGCAGCCGTAGCCGACCGACGCGACGGACACGAAGGAACAAGCGAGCAGCAACGCCATCAACATTCCCGGCATGTGTCGGGTCGCGGCCGCCATTCGCGTGCCGTGGAGATCGATCAATTCGTTGAAGGGCGGCAACAATACTTCGGAAAACTCCGGCGTGGCTTTGGTGGCGCGCACCATCAACGTCCACATTTTTGTCTGCAACGATTCTGACTCTGCAACAGATGCTGCGCGGGCGGTCTCGTTCGGCGCGTCGTAGATCGCGATCCGCTGGGTGACATAGCGGCGAAGTAATTCCCGGATCTCGGTGCGTTGTGCGTCGTCAACGAGATCACAGCGCAGCCACGCCGTTCCGATGGCATTCGCTTCATCGACGATCATCTTGGTGCGATCGGAAAAACGCCCTGCAGCCAGAGCGAAGCTGAAGCCGAGCAACAAGGCCAGCAATCCCAGCGTCGCTCCCTGAATCGTGGATAGCTGATCTGGATGCTCCGCTTGCCGCGCGCGAGCGCGAAGCCCAAAGCGGTACCAGATTTCGAGCGACGCCAGCAACCCGGCGAACAATCCCAGCGCGACCAACCAATCGAGCAACAGTGAGCCGTTGACCATGCTGGAGGACTCGTTCGTGAAGTGAATGCTTAAGCGCGTCGTTCTGCGATCGACTGGAGAATGTCGGCCACCGCTTCACCCGTGGGCTTCACGCCGACGTTGCCCTTGCCGTGCAATCGGAGGCTCACGGTGTCGTGTTCCAATTCCTTCGCGCCGATGACGAGCATCGTGTGGACGCGCAGCTGTTCGGCCTCCTGAATCTTGGCCTTGATTGGGTTCGAACTGTAATCGCCGTCGGCGCGGACTTGTTTGGCGCGGAGTTCGGCGACGATTCCTTTCGCGTGACCGACGAGCCGGTCGTCATCGCCAATCGTCACAACGCGCACCTGATCCGGCGCGAGCCAGAGCGGGAAGTTGCCGGCGTAATGCTCGATGAGGAAGCCGATGAACCGCTCATGCGTGCCGAGAGGCGCGCGATGGATGCACAACGGCGTCTTGTTCGTGTTGTCGCTGGCGCGGTAGGTGAGGCCGAACTTGGCGGGCACGGCGAAGTCCACCTGGTTGGTGGCGATGGTGAATTCGCGGCCGATGGCGCTCCACACCTGCACGTCGATCTTCGGGCCGTAGAACGCCGCCTCGTTGGCGACCTCCACGTAGTTGATGCCGGATTCGATCAACACCTTGCGCACCATGTCCTCGGTCTTCTTCCACAGTTCGGGCTCGTTCACGTATTTTTTCCCGAGGCCTTCCGCCGAATGCGTGCTGAAGCGCATCTGATATTTTTCGAGGCCGAAGATTTTGAAATACTTCAGATACATGTCGTTCACCGCCTTGAATTCATCCGCGAACTGGTCTTCGGTGAGGTAAATATGGGCGTCGTTCATGTTGAGTGAACGGACGCGCATGAGGCCGAACAACTCGCCGCTCTGCTCGTAGCGATAGCAGCAGCCGTATTCCGCGAGGCGCAACGGCAAATCGCGATAACTGCGCGGCTCCGCTGCAAAGATGCGGTGATGATGCGGGCAGTTCATGGCTTTGAGGTAGTAGCGTTCCGCCTCCTCGTTCGGATCAGTGCCGCCCTTTTCCTTCAGCTCCATCGCCGGGAACATGCTCTCCGCGTAATACGGAAGATGCCCGGAAGTCTTATACATCTTCTCTTTGGCCAGATGCGGCGTGCGCACGCGCACGTAGCCGGCGGCGAACTCGGTTTCCTTGGCGAGCTTCTCCAACTCTTCCACGAGCATCGTGCCTTTAGGCAACCACAGCGGCATGCCCGGCCCGACGTATTCCGTGTCGATGGCGAAGAGTCCCATCTCCGCGCCGATCTTGCGATGATCGCGGCGCTTGGCCTCTTCGATCATTTTCAAATGTTCGTCGAGCGCGGTCTTGTTCTTGAACGCCGTGCCGTAAATGCGTTGGAGCTGCGGGCCTTTTTCGTCGCCCTTGTAGTAGGCCGCGGCCACGCTCATGAGCTTGAACGCACCGATGTTGCCGGTGCGCATCACGTGCGGTCCGGCGCAGAGATCGATGAAGTCGCCGTTCTTGAAATAGGAAATCGGTTCGCCTTCAGGAATCTGCTTGAGCAAATCCAACTTGAACTTGCTGGCGTTGCCCGGGCGTTCAGCGAGTCCGCCAAGGCGACCGCTTTGCGCTTCAGCGATGGCCTGTTCGCGCGTGACGATGACTTTCTCGAAGGTGTTGTTGGCTTTGATTTCCTTCTTCATCTCGGCCTCGATCTTCTCGAAGTCCTCGGGCGAGATGCGGTGGCTGCATTCGAGGTCGTAGTAGAAACCATTCTCAACGGGCGGGCCGTAAGCGAACTGGGCATCGGGCCACAGGCGCAGAATGGCGGTCGCCATGACGTGGGCGCACGAGTGCCGGATGCGTTCGAGTTCGGTCATCTTCGCGCGATCGTCGAGCGTCTTGCGTTCGGGATTCGGTTGCGGTTGCTGCTGAGGTTGATTTTCTTCGGCCATAATTTCTATTTCTGCCACAGAGGCGCAGAGGGCCCAGAGAAAGAAGTTCCCAGGTGGCTCTGTGTTGTCTGTGTCTCGGTGGCTTTCACTTAGTAAACAAAAACGCCCCGGACGATGTGTCTGAGGCGTTGGCGTTCATCCCGGTTTCCGGGACGAACGCTAAAAAGTCGTTGTCGCAATTGATCCGTGTCGCACGGGCAGGAACTTAGGGAACACGGCTCCGATTGGCAAACCGATAATCGCCGAGAGTCGGTGACGCGGCGATTCGGTTTTCCCCGACACCAGGCTCAGGGGCCGCGAAGCTGGTAGAAACGCCGGGGATAGTTCGTCGCGTCCACGTCGATGAATTGGAAGAGATTCGCGATGGGGTTGGTCGCCGTGCCGAGCAGCAACCAGTCGCTGAGGTTCGTGGACGCGAACACGCCGTAGGGCACGCCGGGCCAGCCGGTGAAGTTGAGTTGGACGTTTCCGGCGAGGGTTTGGGAAACCGTGCTGACATCGGTCGGTCCGTAGACAATCACCTGGCGATTGGTCATTGAGATGTTGCCGTTCCCGTCATTGATCGAATAGGTGAGGAAGTAATTGCCTTCAACGTTGGTGTTTACGGTGCCACCGATCACAATGCCGCTGCTGACGTTGCCGGCGCACAGATCGGTCGCGGTGGCGCCCGGTTCGACGAACGGCGTGTTGAGAAACAGCACGAGCGGATTTGGCCCGTTGAGCGCGATGACCGGCCCGATTCGATCGGCAACGACGACCAATCGATTGGTCGTTCCGCTGCCACCGAGGGAATTGGTGGCGGCGTACGTCAGCAGGTTGGTTCCTGGGGAATTCGTCACGACCGTGCCGGTGATGTTCAGTGAGGGAATCATGGCGCTCACGTTGGCGGGGACGTTGGTCTGGCCCGCAGTGTTCCCGCCCCAGGCGAATACAACTCCATCGGCGCGCAGCGCGAGGCAGTGCGCTTCACCCGCAGCGATGGCCACAATGTTGGTCGCCGTCGGGGGAATGTTGGTCTGGCCGCTGGAGTTCAACCCCCACGAGAAGACGCGGCCGTCGGCGCGCAACGCCATGCTGTGCGATCCGCCGGCGGCGATGGCGATGGCATTGGTGGCCGTTGGCGGGATGCTGGTTTGTCCGTTCGAGTTCGCACCCCAGCCCAGCACCTTGCCGTCGCCACGTAACGCGAGGCAGTGATACGTGCCTGAGGCAATCGCGGCAATGTTTGTGACCGTCGACGGAATGTTGGTTTGCGCCACGCCGTTGAAGCCCCAGCCGACGACGGTGCCGTCAGTCTTCAGGGCGAGGCTGTTTGAAGGGCCGGCGGCGATGGCCATGCAACTGGACACGCTGGATGGAATGCTTAGCTGACCTGAGTTGGTGGCACCCCAACCGGTCACGGTACCATCGGTGCGGAGCGCGAGGGTGAACTCGCTGCCCGCGGCTGCGGCGATGAAGTTGGTCGTCGTTAGTGCATTCGTCTGGCCGGAGGAATTGTCTCCCCAGGCGAAGAGGCGCCCGTCGGTGCGAACGGCAGCAACGTGCGAACGACCCACCGCAACGCTCACAAGGTTTGTCGCAGTGAAAGGAAGAGTGGTCTGGCCAGATGAATTGTTGCCCCAGCCGGCGAGTGTGCCATCCGCGCGGACGGCGAAACTATTAGATCCACCGGCAGCGACGTTCGCGAGCGGAGCGAGTGTGGTGGCACCGGGTTCGACGTACGCCACGTGACACTCGTTGGTGAACGGCGTTCCGCCGGCGGGAATCACCGTGAGTTCCGGCGATGCGGTGCGGATTATGGAGACGTTGTCGAAGGTGGCAGTGTTGAGCAGCGTGTTGGTGCCGGCGGTAGCCGCGAGTCCGACATAGAGCTGAGGTGCGACGGGTATTCTCGCGAAGCCCTGCTTGGTCCAGGTCACGCCGTCCGCTGAACGATAGCCGGTGACCGTGTTGGCCCATTTTACCAGACGGACCCAGTAAGGCGCGACCGAAGCGTTGGGCCCGATTGAGTTGGTCGCGACGCCGCGAGGAAAAGTGCGGGCGATAAATGCCGGAGCTTCGTTGGTGAGTCCGAAGCCCATCGTGACGCTGCAGGCGTTTGAGAGCAAGGTGTCGCGAAGCATTATTCCCGCGAACGCACTGTCGGCCGAGCTAAGATTGGAAATGATTCGGGCAGTGAAGACGAAATCACCGGTGAGCGTTTGGTAGGCGAACTGGCATTCATCGTTCGTTTTGCCAATGCCTCCGCCAGTGCCGATGACGGTGTAGGTGCCGCCCGTGAGGCCTGATGCTCCGGTGCCGCCGACATCGCCGAGATCCGCGGTCTTCCACGGCGCGGGAATTGTCGCGGTGGGGGGCGAGGCTGCGAAGATGACTGGCGTGGCGATGCCGTCGCCGAGTTCATTCGTTGCAATCAAACGATAGTAGTATTGGCCCAAAGCGGTGACGGTGTTGGAGACGCTGGTTCCGTTGGGTCCGATGTTACTGGCCGTATTGAAAACAATGCCGTTCGTGGAACGTTCCAAGCGATAGCCATCCTCGTAAAAACCGATATCGTTCCAACGCAGGATGAAGCGCGTCGCGGTCTTCGAGGTGAATCCGAAATTCTTTACCGGCGGCATTGGCGTCGACGGTGCGGCGATCGCGAGTGGATCCGATGCGATGCCGTTGGCGACAACTTCCAACGAATAGTCCCCGCCGAGAAGTCCGGCCGGCAGCTTGATCTCGACGCTGGTTTCGTTGGTGTTCATCACGCTCGTGCTCGTCCAGTTGAACGTGCGCGCATAGAAAACTATGCCGTTGGTGTCGGTCATCCGAACGATGGGATAGTTACTGTCCATCTGAGCGTCGTCACCGTAGGCGGCACCTTCAGAAATGCCGTTGAGCAAGGTGCCGGTCAGGTGCAGCGTGCCATCGAGGTTCGTCGTAATTGCAATGATCGCGGGCTTGCCGTTCGTCAGCGGCGAACCGTCCGGTTGATAAACGTAGAGTTGCGAGGCGAATTTGGCGTGGAGCACGGTTCCATCTGGAAGATCGAGCATCGTCGTGAAGTAGGCCGGGATGTTGACGTTGGTTGCTCCGCCGGGCGCGCCAACGTTGGTGAAGGTATTGGCGAGATAGTCGTACTCGTAGTAGCTGGTCGGGGAAGGGAAGTGGTTAGTCGAAACGGGCACCGGCGAAACCGCGCAGAGAATCTTCCCGTTCACCATCATGGCGGCGGCGGCGTCCGGCGTTCCCTGCGCGTTCGGGATATCTGCGCCGGCAATCCAGCTGCCGAGATTGGTGTCGCCGGACGGTGTGTAGATCGCGGTGTGTCCGCTGCTGCCAAGGAAAAACGCCCTTCCGTCCGGGAGCAACAAGGCGGCGCCCGTTTCGGAGCCGTAAGGATCGTAGACGTTCACTGCGGGCGGAGCGTCGGCGATCCATTTGTTCAGCGACGGAATGTAGCGTTGCGAAGTGGCGCCACCGATGTCGATCGTCAGGACGCTATCGTCGGGCAATTTGACCCAGCTCGCTTCGTTTTGAGAATGCGCGCCGAATAACGGAATGCCGGTGGTCCAAGTGTTTGTTACCGGACTGTAGATTGCCGTGGTGCCCGACGGGCTGGGGCCAACTGGACCGACGAGCACGTTCCCGTTGGCGATAATCTTGGCCATGGAATCCGAGAAACTTTGACCGGCGGCAGGCGTGTACATCCAGGTGTCGGTCGTTGGGTCATAGACCTCCGCGGTGGATTTGCCTGTGCCGTACTCACCGCCGGCGACGAACACCCGCCCGTCCATCAATACCTCCGATGAGTAGTAGAGCCGAGTGTCATGCATCGGCCGGAGAGTTGACCATGTGCCGTTGACGTAGCTCCCGTTCTTGTCTGGCGATAGCTGATACCAAACTGAGCTGATCCCGGAATTTTGCGCCATCACCGTGCCGTCGGAGAGCAAAAGCATCGTGCCAACGGATCCCGGAGCTGTTCGGGCGAGCGGCACCCAGGTTCCACCCGCTTGCGATTCGAAACTGCTCGCCAGTAGCCATGATGCCGCCACGAGCGCGAGCAAAAATCCGCGTGTGAAAGACCCCGACCGCGCCCAAACAGTAAGGACAAATGACAAGGGCGTGGATTTCTGAAATCGCGAGTTAATGGCTTTATTTTGTCTCAAATTTCGTTCCGAACGTCAAGGAAGCCCCGGGGGCGCTGGGCGTCATTTGGTTTTCCTTTTCGCTCTATCGCCCTATACTCTCTGCCATGCACCCGCGCCGAAATTTCGCCCGCTTTGTCCTAAGCTGCCTCTTTGTGTTCGCATTCGGTCGTTTCGCTGTCGGTGCTCCGGCCCCGGTCGGACTCAAGCTCGTCGCCGAGGGATTCACGGCGCCGAGTGTTCTACTGTCGTTGCCAGGTGCGCCGGGGGAATTGCTGGTTGCCGATCAAATCGGCGTTGTCTCGATTGTGAAAGCTGACGGGACGACGGACTCAACGCCGTTCTTGGATCTCCGCAGTCGCATGACCCCACTGCGGAAAAACTTCGACGAACGCGGCCTGCTCGGCCTGGCGGTTCATCCGAAGTTCGCCGCGAATGGAAAGTTTTACGCCTGCTACAGCGCGCCATTGCGCGCGGGAATCCCGACCAATTGGAACCACACCATGCACATCGCTGAGTTCACGGTGAAACGTGGGGCGCGCTCTATCGATCTTTCAACCGAGCGGGTTATTTTACAAATCGACAAACCGTCGTTCAATCACAACGGCGGTCGTATCGCATTTGGTCGCGATGGGTTCCTGTACATTGGCGTCGGGGACGGCGGTGAAGGGCTCGATCGCGGCATTGGCCACGCGCCCGAAGGCAACGGTCAGAACAAGGACACTTTGCTCGCAAAGATTCTTCGCATCGATGTCGATCATTCATCTGCCGATCGCGCCTACGCCATTCCTCAGGACAACCCTTTCGCGCGCGGCGGTGGTCGCCCCGAAATCTACGCATGGGGCATTCGGAATCCTTGGGGGATTTCCTTCGATCGAGGCGGCACGCATGAGCTCTTCGCGGCCGACGTGGGCCAGAGCATGTGGGAGGAGGTTAATCTTATCGTGCGCGGCGGCAATTACGGCTGGCGTTTGCGCGAAGGACTCATTGGCTTTGATCCCGACAAACCCAAGGCGACACCAGACCAAACTCCGACCCGCGCTGCTGATGGTGCGCCGTTGCTCGATCCGATCATCACGTACATGAATGCGGCCGGTCACGCGGGCGAACCCGGTATCAAGGGCACCAGCATCACGGGCGGATACGTCTATCGAGGCCGTTCCATGCCGGATTTGCAAGGTCGTTACGTCTTCGCTGATTGGTCGAAGAGCTGGGGGGTGCCGATCGGAACTTTGCTCGTCGCCACGCGTCCCAAATCGCCCCGGGAACAACGGTGGGAACTGCAAACGCTCGCGGTGGAAGGTTCTCCGAACGGCGAGATTAAAGGTTTTATTCCGGCGCTGGGTGAAGACAGTGATGGCGAACTCTACCTTTTAACATCGCAGCGAAACATTCTCGATGGCACGACGGGGAAGATTTTCAAACTGGTCCCGGCCAAGTAAACCGTTCACCGCGCGTCAAGGATTGGGGCGCTTCCGGTATTTTTCGTAGAGCCGCGTATGTCGGCTTTCGAGGCTGATCTCCTGGCCAGCGATCCACATCCGCTTCACGTTCGCACGGATGTCGAGAATGCTCCCATCGACCGCGATGAGGCTTGCTTCCTTGCCGGATTCAATTGAGCCAAGGCGATCGCCGAGACCCAGTAAATGCGCGGGCGTCAGCGTGATCGACTTCACTGCGTCGTCTTCGGAAAGTCCGAACGCCATTGCCTGCGAAGCGTTGTAGGGAATGTTCCGCAGGTTCCAGGTTCCACCTTGAGTGATCGCGAGTTCGACGCCCGCTTGGCGCAAGACCGCGGGCGCTTTGAAGAACACATCGTAAGGATCAATCTGCCGCGCGGGCAGGGTGTAGACGTGACTGAAGATTACTGGAATTTTCTTCGCGGCGAGCAATGGTGCGATCTGCCAAGCGTCGCGTGAACCAGCAATCATGATTCGATAACGATTCGTTTCGGCCCATGCGACGGCGGCTTTGATCTGACGGATGTCATCGGCGTGAATGAAGAGCGGAATCTCGCTGCGCACGAAAGGCAGCATCGCTTCCCACGCGGGCACGACTTGCGAGCTGGAGGAATTCGTTCGCCCATTCGCATAGCCGGCAGCTTCGGCAAAAAAGTCCTCTAGGGATTTGAGCTTCTTGTTCCGTTCCTTCACCTGCTCGTCGAGCGGTTTGGGTTTGTTCTTTCCGCGAACAGATTCTTTCGCGCGCGTGTCGAGCTCCATGCTGGGCCAGTAAACGTGCAGCGCGGTCGGCTTGCTGATCGCCATTTGTTCGGTGGTCCAACCGGTGAGCGCGATCACTCCCGACACGCCGGCGACAACGCCGCCTTGCGGCACGACGTGCGCGTGGGTGATTCCGTTGGCGCGCGCGACGGGGATCAATTCGGAATCCGGATTCACGGCGATCCACGATTGCACGTCCGGACTGAACTCGCCGACTTCGGCTCGGTCGCTGGTGGCGCGCACCGCATCGATCTCGGTGAGCCCCAGCGAGGTGTCCATCGCGATAAGCCCGGGATAGAGATGCAATGCGCCGAGGTCGACTATCTGATCGGCAGGCTTGGCGATGGTTGTACCGACCTCGGTGACCTTTCCGTCGCTCACGAGCACAGCGCCCGGGGACAATGTCGCACCGGAAACGGTGTGAACATGTGCGGCTTTCAGCAGGAGCGTCGCCGCGGGCGAGGGAAGGGCGGTGAGCAGGAATGCCAGCGCAAGGGCGAGGAGTCCGTGTGGAGCGGGAACTCTGATCGCCCTCTGTCCGTAGCCGATTGCCAATCGCCGATTCATTCGTTCCTCCTCGCGCACTCGCCACATTCCATGCCGTTCGCGTGCGCCTTTTCCAATGCCACGCGGAAGAAGGCCGCGCGCGCGGCTTCGCTCGGTTTGTCGTCCTTGCCGGAATCGCCGTCCGGCTTCTGCAACTTCTTCGCCTTCTCGACCAGTGCGGTGCGTTCCGACGCCAAGGCGGCGGCGCGCTCGTTCGCGAGCGAGCGGTCGAAATATTTCTTCCCGTCGATCCACGTCTCGAGACACACGGTGCCCGAACTGAGCGGCGACTTGGACCAGATCACGAAGTCCGCGTCCTTGCCGGCTTCGAGCGAACCGACCCATTTGTCGATGTGAAGTTGCTTGGCGGGATTAAGCGTGACGAAATTCAGCGCGTCGACTTCCGGGGTGCGCCCGTATTTCACCGCCTTTGCGGCCTCGAGATACAAACGGCGCGCGAGGTCGGAGGAATCGGAGTTGAATGACACGAGCACACCGCGGTCGCGCATGAGGCTGCCGTTGTAGGGAATCGCGTCGAGCACTTCGAATTTATACGCCCACCAATCGGAGAAGCTGGACGCGCCCGCGCCGTGTTTCGCGATTTCATCTGCCACTTTGTAGCCTTCAAGGATGTGCTGCAGCGTCGCGATCTTGACGCCGAAACTTTCGCACACGCGGAGGAACATCAGGATCTCGTCCTGCCGATATGAGTGGCAATGGATGAGGCGCTTGCCTTCGAGAATTTCGCCGAGGGCCTCCAACTCCAGATCGCGACGCGGTTGCGCGCCGCCTTTTTGTTTGAAGTCCGCCCACGCTTGCAGGTATTGGCGCGCGGCTTCGAAACGATTTACGTAAAACGTGCGCACGCCCATGCGGCTTTGCGGGAAGCGCGTGTTGAACTTGTCACCCCAGTTGGCTTGTTTCACGTTTTCGCCGAGCGCGAATTTGATGCCGCCGGGCGCGCCCGCGAGCTTCAATTGCTCGGGCGTCGCGCCGTCGCGCAATTTGATCACGGCGTTCTGTCCGCCGATTGGATTGGCCGAACCGTGAAGCAGATTCGCGACGGTGAGGCCGCCGGCGAGTTGCTGATAGAGCGTGTCGGCGTCGGCGTTGATCACGTCGGCGATGCGCACCATGGCGGTGGAGGGCAGGGAACCTTCGTTGACGTCGCCGAGAACTGCGGTGTGTGAATGGCAATCAATCAAGCCGGCGGTGACGTGTTTGCCGTCGGCATCGATGACGAGCGTCTTGTCGCCGAGATCACCGGGAACGTTGAGACCTTCGCCTACCGATTCAATGTGTCCATCGCGGACGAGCAAGTCAGCGTTCGTGAGAACGCTGGTGCCGGTCCAGATCGTCGCGTGCCGTACGAGGACGGCTTGGGGTGTGGCGAGCGGGCCGCGACCGGCGAGAGGGGATTTGGCCACGCGTTGTTTGGCGAGATCGCGAGCGGTGTCGGATTTCTTTTTGGCGGTCGCAGAACTCTTGGCGGCGGCGGTGTGATTTGTCCCGGCGGGTTTCGCGTCGCTCCATTTCACTGGCGTTTGTTCGATGCGATAGACGCGTCCGTCGATCCACACTTCGCGGACTTTCTTTTCCGGATCAAAGTAGCTGCCTTCGACGACGGTGAGGTTGGCGATCTTGCCGGGTGCGATCGTGCCGAGGCGCGTGTCGAGGCCGCAGAGCTTTGCGGGCACAGTGGTAAGCGCAGCGAGTGCATCGGTTTCGCTCAAACCACGGTCAACAGCGGCGCGAAGGTTTTTGCGAAACTCCTTCTTGTCGCCGAGCCCGTAAGATGTGAGAGCAATCGTGAGTCCCTGCTGGCGCAGCAGAGCGGGGTTCTCGGCCGCCCAATCCCACCCGCGCAGTTGGTCGAGCGTGATCTGCGTCCAGTCTTCGTCGTCGGGCAACTTCGGCAGCGCGGGAAAATTCACCGGCACGATGAACGGCGCGCCGGTAGCTTTCGCGAGTTCCGGCCGGCGCCACTCCTGTCCGCTCGAGAGAATCAGCGGATCGAGATTCAGTTCGCGCGCAAGTTGCACCGAGCGGTCCACCATCAACGCGCTGCCGGGTTCGAACACCACGGGGATTTTCTTTTCGCGAACCGGGCGCAATGCCTCTAACGCCGGATTGAACGCGGGCCGCTTGCGTGAACCGGGCGATGCTTTCTCAAAGTCCGCTACGTCGAGCGCGTAATGTTCCGCGTCGAAAAAAATTTGCCGCACCACCGAGATGACGCCCATCAAGGAGCCTGGAAAGGTTTCATCGCGGCCGGCGCGCACGTCCAGCGAGATGTGCTGGAACACATCCGGGCGAAGCACTGCTTCATTGGGATTGGCGTCGGCGAGCGTGACGAAGGTGCTGGTGCCGCGAAGGATTCCGCGGGTCGGCGCGAGATTGCCGGCGGTGAAGCCGATCGCCCGAATGTCCGCGAGCGCTTTCGTGTCGGGCGCGTAGCTCTGCACGCGCCGGCGTTCCGGGGTGAGCGTCGGTATATCGTAGCTGGGACCAGCGCCGCCGGGATCGAGTTGGTGTCCCACCACACCGAAGAACGGCGCGGCACCCGACGTGAGCGTGGTGTGGATGGGCACGGTCTCCGTGGTGTTCACGGGAAGGTTCGTGTCGGACAGCGTGAGATAGGGATCGATGAAGCCCGCGTAGATGGTGTTTCCCTTCATTTCCCATACGCGTGCATCGACGGGGACGGTGGTATTGGTGCCGACGGCGACGATGAAACCATCGCGAACAATGATGGTGGCGTTGGAGAGAACTTGACCGGGCTGTGGGACAACGGTCGCGCCGACGAGCGCGTGAACTCCGGGCGGCAGCGGGCGATTCCCCGGCGGGAGAAACTCCGCCGCCGACAAAGCTTGAGCGGCAACGCAGGCGAGCGACAACAGTAGACGCGGCCGGAAATTCACGTGGGCGAATAGAGCAGCAAGCCGCCGCCGAAACCAAGTCATTTCGGTTAACTGCCGAGCTGCAGGCGCGAGTCTTTCTGTAGCAAGGCGTCCAGGTTCGCCCACCGCGTGTCGTTCATGTTGTTAAACGCGTAAAGGTAGACGGCCACGACTTCTTGCGGATGGGAGGCGAGGAGCTTCTCCACGGCCGCGTTGAGCTTCGCGTCGTCCATCGAATCCGGAAGATTCTCCACAACGCCCTTGTCGTGCGGGATGCCGAGCGCATCGAGAAATTCGGCGAGCAGCGCGGAGTGTTTCTTGAGCAGCCAGCCGCGTATCAGGTTGCCGGCGACTTCATCCATCGCGGGTTTGCTGAGTGCGGAGATCATCGTGGGATGGCGCTCGGTGCGGGATTGTTTCTCGAGGAATTGCGGGCGCAGTTTGCGCGCGCCGGCGACGGCCCCGAGGATGCCGCGGTAAAGGGGTTTGTCGTTGATGAACAATTCGTCAAGGATCTGGCCCGAGAGGGTGGGCGACATGAAGCCGAGGATTTCGTGCGAAGTCATTTAGGTTTCTAGTTTCAGATTAAAATTCTACGTTGTGCGGACGGGTCACGCGATCGTGGTTAGCGCGATCTTGTGTTTGTGCGCGAAGGCTTTTACCTCGTCCTGCTCCAGAAGCAATGTTTTACCCGCTTCCATGGCGAGCACGGAGATCTTTGCCGCGGCGCAAACTTCGAGGGTGCGCAGGCCGACGCACGGGATGTCGAATCGCAGATCGTGTTTCTCCTTGGCCAGTTTCACGGCTACGGCGCCGCCGTCTTTGCCGGCAAGTTCGCCACCGCGCGCGAGGCATTTGTCGGTGCCCTCAAAACCTTCCACGGCGAGAACGGTGCCATTCTTCACCACGACGGTCTGGCCGATTTCCAGACGGGAAATTTCCTTGGCAATGCGGAAGCCGAAGGCGACGTCTGCGCGTTGCTCGTCAGTGAGCTGGGGCCCGAGTGCGAAGCCTGGCCCGGCCATCAAGGGCTTGAGCCACGGCGTAGCGTCAATTAATTCCACTCCGTCCTTTTTCATTTCATCCGCGATGCCACCGAAAATCGTGTGGGCGTTTTTTTCCTTCAACCGGAAGAGCAGGGACATGGCGCGAAGGTCAGGGCGGAGATCGAAAAGATTCTTGGGCGCGATCTGACCGACCATGACGCACTGCGTGACGCCACGGGACGTGAAGGTGTCGATCATTTTGGAAAGTTGTCCCACCCGGAGCCACACGATTTCATCAACGAGCGATGCCAGCGCAGGATCGGTTTCATTTTCAAACGCTACGGCAACGAGTCGCGACACGCCGGCGGAGTGCGCCTGCTTCGCGAAAAGCAGCGGTAACGAACGGTTGCCGGCGATAATGCCGAGCGTTGTGGGTGACGCGGTCACGAGCGCGGATTGAAGCGGAAAAGTGCTGCGCGGGGAAAGGGAATTCGCGTCGCCCGAATCCGCGAGCAACAGATATGTTGCACGAATGCTTATTTGGTCTATTATTTTTTCCGTAGCCTGAAATTCGCCCCGGGACTGAATGAACGTTCCTAAACTTTGGTCTGGCTGGCGCAACTTGGCAGATACTTCTCTGTCCTTGAGGCGCTTCTTTTCCCCGCACAGTTGTATTCGTCGCGCGACTTCTCGCATGATTTCCGTTTTCGTGGGCATTGTTTGGGCGAGTAGCGCACTGGTCCCGGGGGCACGCGCGGCGTCATTGACCAATGTGCCCGCGGCTGAGGCGGCGATGACGATTACGCGGGCGGGGGATGTGTTGAAACTGGCGTCCGATTCGACCTTGTTCAATGCGAGTGTCCAGATTCGTGGCGTGGTCACCTATCGCGAACCAGACGGCTCGTTTTTCGCAATCCAAGACAGCAGTGGCGGTGTGTTCGCGGAACCGGAGGATCCCAAGGCGATTTTTAATGCCGGGCAACTTGTGGAAATAACCGGTCGCGCGGCGGTGGGCGAGTATGGTCCGGTGATTCGCCAGACAATGATCAAGGTTCTCGCCGAATCGTCTTTGCCTCCGGCGGTGAGCCTCTCGATCAGTGAACTGACCACCGGAAGTTTTGACGCGCAGTGGGTGGAATTAGACGGTGTCGTCCGGTCGGCGATCGATAGTCGCGAAGGCTTGTTGATCGAACTGGCTGAAGGGGCGCATTCCGTTCGCGGCCTCGTTCCGGCCCATGCCGCCGAATCGGCGGGGCGATTTGTTGATTCCAAAGTGACCGTTCGCGGAGTCAGCCGCGGTCTGCTCAACCGCAAGAAGCAATGGGTCGGCGTGCGCGTGTTGATTCCCAACCTCTCGGCGATCACGGTTGTGGAATCGCCGCCGAAAGATCCCTTCTCCTTGCCGGTCCGCGCGATTGGGCAAGTGGGACGTTACGAATCCGAGGAACGTTCGGGGCGCCGCGTGCATGTGCAAGGAGTGGTGCTGGGGCAGGAACCCGGGCAAGCGATCTTCCTCAAAGACGGCACCGGTGAGATCATGGTGAATACTCCGCAGTGGACGGAGGTTCATCCCGGAGACGTTTTGGACGTCGTGGGTTTCCAAGCGTCGAGCCGGCGCTGGGTGATTTTGGATCAGGCGAACTTTCGCAAGATTGGCGTGACGAATCCGCCCGCTGCAGCCGCCGTGACACCGGAACAGGCGCTCACGGGTGACCGAGATTTTCAGCTGGTGCGAATGCGCGGTCGATTGCTGGCACAGTTGCCTCACAACAACGGCCAGCGCCTCACGCTAAAATCGGCGCACGTGATCTTCCACGTGGATCTGGAAAGCGGCCAGGGTGAGCCGCGCTTGAAGGAACTGTCGTTGGGAAGCGATCTCGAAGTTACGGGCGTCTGCGTTACCCAAGCGGATGTGGGGCGGGCGAATCGTTCGTTCCGTATCGTGTTGCGTTCGCCTGATGATGTGATGGTGCTCGCCGATCCGCCGTGGTTGACGCACGAGCGTTTGTCGAACGGGTTGGTCGCGCTGGGCTGTATCCTCCTGGCTGTGGCGTTGTGGGTTTTCCTTTTGCGCCGACGGGTGGCGGCGCAAACGCGCGAGATCCGGCAGCAATCCGAAGCGCAGGCTTTAATTCAGCGCCGTTACATGGAGTTGGTAGAGAACGCCAGCGACTTCGTTTTCATGCTGGATACCGAAGGTCGCTTCACTTCGTGCAACCACGCGGGTGAAAAAATCACGGGATACTCGGCAGCGACCTTGAGCGGGATGAATTTCGGCAAGCTGGTGGCGCCGGAGTTCCGCGAGGCGGCGCTGAAGACCCTGGCGCGCACACAGACGACCGGCGTTCCGGCGGAGCTGGAATTGGAGATTGTCACTTTGGAAGGACAGCGGGCGCGGCTTGAACTGAGTTGCCAACGCACAGTGCGCAATGGACAGCCCAGTGGTGTGCAGGGGATCGCGCGCGATGTAACGCTCCGTCGGAAAATCGAAGAGCAGCTCAAAGCTTCGCAGCAGCGTTTACAATTGCACGAACGCCAGACTCCGATGGGCGTCATTGTGTGGGATATGAATTTCCGTGTTGCTGAGTGGAATCCTTCCGCGGAAAGGATTTTCGGTTACACGCAGGCGGAGGCTGTTGGCACTCACGCCGTCTTTATTATTCCTCCGTCCGAGCGGGGTCGCGTGGAAAAGGTATGGGAGCAGTTGGTCAGCGGACATGGCGGCACTCGCAGTACGAATGAGAACCAGACCAAGGACGGGCGCACGATCATCTGCGACTGGTACAACACACCGCTGGTCAATGCGGACGGAAATGTGATTGGCGTCGCATCGCTGGTGGGAGATATCACCGAGCGTAAACGCGCGGAGGCGGCATTGCGGCAATCGGAAGAACGCTTCGAGCGCGCGTTCCAGGCAAATCCTGCGGCGATCAGCATTAGCACGTTGATGGAAGGCAAGTTCATCGATGTGAATGAGGCGTTTCTGAAGCAGCGGGGCTACAAGCGATCGGAGGTCGTTGGCCATACGGTTTCAGACATCGACATGTATTTGAACCCAGAGGATCGCTTCACCATTCTCCAGCGGCTCCAGCAAATGGGTAGCCTTCGTGAGTATCCACTTAACATTCGAATCAAGTCGGGCGAGGAACGCACAGTGTCCTTGTCCATCGATCGCATCGAACTGGATAACGTTCCTTGCCTGATCACAATCGCGTATGACATTACGGATCGCCGCCAATTGGAGGAGCAGTTGCGCCAGGCTCAGAAGATGGACGCGATTGGCCGTCTTTCTGCGGGAATTGCGCACGACTTCAACAACCTCCTTACGGTGATCATGGGGCGCGCTTGCTTGCTCCAGGGCCGTTCCGATCACGCCGTGCAGACGCTCGAGTCGCTTCAAGAAATTGTTACCGCGTCGGAGAAAGCCGCCAATCTCGTCCGGCAACTGCTCACTTTCA
The DNA here is from genome assembly GCA_044224905.1 of Limisphaerales bacterium. GTDB lineage: Bacteria > Verrucomicrobiota > Verrucomicrobiia > Limisphaerales > JBGAJN01 > JBGAJN01. The sequence continues at coordinate 864,417 of JBGAJN010000003.1, read as the reverse complement.
GCCGCAAGCAATTGCTGCAACCGCGCCCGCTCGATATCAACGAGATCATTTTGCAAATTTCAAAGATGATCCAACGGCTCTTGGGTGAGGACATTGCTCTGCAATTTGTCTATGCCAGTGAGCCCGCATCCGTTTACGCCGACGCGGGAATGATCGAGCAAGTCCTGGTGAACCTGGTCGTCAACGCGCGTGATGCCATGCCCAAGGGCGGGAGGTTGCTGATCCAAAGTGGCGTCGTGGAAATCGGCGAAACAGCCGCGCGCAGTCGCCCGGATACCAAGCCCGGTCGCTATGTTTGCCTGACCGTGACCGATTCTGGCGTCGGCATGGATGCCGAGACGATGCGTCGATTGTTCGAACCGTTCTTCACCACCAAAGAAGTTGGCAAAGGGACTGGCCTCGGACTCGCGACGGTCTATGGCATCGTTAAACAACATCACGGCTGGATTGAGGTGGACAGCGTGCTGCGACGCGGCACAACCTTCCGGGTTTATATTCCCTATCACCTGCGCAGCGCCAACGCGCCGATTGAGGAAGACACTTCCCCCATGGTGCGCGGCGGAAGTGAAACGATCCTCGTCGCGGAAGATGAACCGGCTGTGCGCGATTTCATCAGCAGCACGCTTGAAGGTTACGGCTACCGGATTTTGACAGCGGCGAGTGGCGTCGCGGCAATGGAGGTGTGGCGGAAACATTCTACCGAGGTGAATCTGTTGCTGACCGACATGGTGATGCCTGAGGGGATGTCCGGCGGTGAACTGGCGCAGAGGCTGCATTCCGAGAAGCCTGAGTTGAAGGTGATTTGTTGCAGCGGTTATAGCATCGAGATGCTGCGGCGTGGGACGTTGCTCCGCCCGGGTGTCCACTTCCTCCAGAAGCCGTACACGCCGCTCGATCTTGCCCGTGCCGTGCGTCAGTGTCTTGACGGAAAGCGCCAAGCTTCCACGACGGCATAGGTTGTCCTGAGGAAGAAGGGTAAAATGCCTTGGGGATAAGGTAGTGCCTCAAAAAAATTGGCTGGCACCTGGAAAAATCCGTGACCAGTTACCAGCCAAACTAGCACATTCCTTGTTGTTTCCTTTGCGCCCGTGGGATGGGCGTCTTTATTTGTGAGTGCATTATTCGCCTTTCTGGCTCCGCCGGCAATTGGTGAAACCTTGAAACGTTTGTAAGGTAAAACCCTACAAGCGCCACTCCCGTTCTTGTTGCTAGATTACTGTGTGATACCGACCTGTTTGAGGATGAACGCGTAGCTGAACGCGATTTCCTTCAAGTAATCGTAGCGTCCTGAGGCGCCGCCATGGCCGGCATCCATGTTGGTGCGGAGAAGCAGGAGATTGTTGTCCGTCTTCAACGTGCGCAACTTCGCGACGTACTTCGCCGGTTCCCAATACATCACTTGACTGTCGTTCAGCGATGTCTCGACTAGGATCGCCGGATACGCTTTGGCCGCCAGATTATCGTAAGGGCTGTAACTCATCATGTAGTCGTACGCGCGCTTCTCCTTCGGATTGCCCCATTCTTCGAACTCGGAAACAGTGAGGGGCAGTGTTTCGTCGAGCATCGTGTTCATCACGTCCACGAACGGCACTTGCATCACCACGGCGTGAAAGAGATCCGGACGCAGGTTGACGACCGCGCCCATGAGCAAACCGCCCGCGCTTCCGCCAGTGATGATCAACCGGTCACGTGAGGTGAACTTTCCCGCGACGAGGTGCTCGGCGCACGTAATGAAATCGGTGAACGTGTTCAACTTGTTCATCATCCGGCCTTGATCGTGCCAGACCTTGCCCATTTCGCCGCCGCCGCGGATGTGCGCGATGGCCACGATGAATCCACGATCCAGCAAGCTGAGCCGCGTTGAAGCGAAGTCCGCATCCTCGGAAATGCCGTAGGAACCGTAACCGTCGAGCAATAACGGCGCGGAGCCGTCACGCGGGGTGGTCTTCTTGTAAACGACCGAAATGGGAACGCGTGTGCCGTCGCTGGCCTTCGCGTAGAGCCGTTCCGTCTGATAGAGCTTGGTGTCGTAGCCGCCGAGAACTTCGGTTTGCTTGAGCAGTTTTGAGGTCTTCGTCGCAAGATCATACTCGAAGACGGACTTCGGCGTGACGAGTGACTGGTACGTGTAGCGAAACTTTTTGGAGTCGTATTCGGGATTGTGGTCGGCACCGATGTCGTAGGTCGCCTCTGGCATCGCGATCCGATGCGATTTACCCGAGGCGAAATCAACGATGCGCACCTGCGGCAATCCGTCCTCGCGCTCTTCGAGCACGTAGTGATCGGAAAAGAAATCCATGCCGGTGATCATGACCTTGGGATTGTGCGGAATTTCCACGCGCCAGACCTTGGATTCCGGATTGGAAACGGGCGCGGAGAAGAGTTGGAAATTCCGTCCGCCCTTGTTCGAGCGGATGTAGAAGCGATCGCCGTGATGATCGACGTCGTATTCGTGATCTTGTTTGCGCTTCGCGATTAGCTTCCAAGTTCCGTGCGGTTGATTTGCCTCAAGGTAGCGATACTCGGAAGTCGTCTTGCTGGAGATGCCGATGAAGAGAAATTTTTTGCTGCGCGTGCGGCCTACGGCTACATCGAACAGCTCGTCCTTTTCCTCGTAGATCAGCTGATCCTTCGTCTCGCCGAGCACGTGACGATACACGCGATACTGGCGCTTGGCATCGTCTTCGACCGTGTAAAACAAAGTGCGGTTGTCCGCCGCCCAGTCCACGGAGCCAGTCTTCTCCATAACATCTGGGAGAGTTTTGCCGGTGCGGAGATCTTTGACGTGAAGCTCGTATTGGCGGAAGCCGGTCTTGTCGATCGAGTAGGCAAGCAAGTTACCGTCGTCGCTGACTTCGTACGCGGCGAGGCTGAGGAACTTCAGACCTTTGGCCAACTCATTGAGATCGAGCGTGATCTCTTCCTTCGCTTCGAGGCTGCCGCGTTTACGGCATAGAATCGGATACTGTTTTCCCTTCTCAGTGCGGCTGTAATAAAACCACTCTCCATCGCGCACGGGAACGGATTCGTCCGTCTCTTTGATCCGCGCCAACATTTCCTTGTAGAGCGAGGCTTGCAGATTCTTCGTCGTTTTCATCACCGCCTCGGTGTAGGCGTTTTCTGCTTTGAGGTAGCTGATGACGGCGGAGTTCGTTTTCTCACGCAGCCAGAAATATTCATCCACGCGTTGCCGGCCGTGGATCATGTCCAGCTTGGGAATCTTGCGGGCGACGGGCGGTTGCGGTTCGGAGGCGCGGGTGGTGGAGGTGTGAGAGGCCATGAAAAGGAATGTGGTTACGGCGAGGGAAATGATTCGCATGCGTGGTGTGGAGAAAAAATTAGTGAGTATCCGGCTCGGATTGCGGCGGGCGCAAATGGCGAGGCAAAGAAAACTTCAACATCGGCCCCGTCAACGCCGTGGTCAGCAGCGCCATGATCACGAACATGGTGAACAGTTCGCGAGGCAGCAGTTTCAATTCGTAGCCCACATTGATCGCCACCAAGCCCATCAACGCACGAGTGTTCATCAACGCGGCGATGCATGTCGCCTCACGCGTGCTTTGGCCCGTGAGCCGTGCGCCGAGGAAGCATCCGCCGAGTTTACCGGCGGTGGCGACCAGCATCACGACGGCGCAACCGGCCCACGCGATTCCGCTGTTCAGCGAACCGATTTCGGTTCGCAGGCCGGTGTTCGTAAAGAAAATGGGAACCAGCGCGACGATTACGAAGTGTGAGAACTTCTCACGCCACGCCGCGACTAAAGTCGTCTCCTGATGCAATGAAACGCCAAGCAGGAACGCGCCGAAGATTGAGAATACGCCGAGCATGTTGGTGATCAGGCAGCACGTGAAAAGGGTGACGAGCAAAACGGCGAGGAAGCCGGCAGTGATTTCCGAGCCGCCGCGTCCCACCGAAGTTGTTCGCCAGAATTTCCTCAGCGCGGGCCCGACGATGTAGAGCAGCACGAGCAGCAAACCGATCACGCCCGCGGTCTGGCCGAAGACCGGCAGCCATTTGAAGTTGGACGTGGCGAGCGCGGTGACGACCGCGAGACCGATCCAGCCGGCGACGTCGTCGATGGCGGCGGCGCTGATCGACAGCGCCCCGAGCGCGGTGCGTTCCAAATTCATCTCGAGCAAAATTCTACCCATGATCGGCAGCGCGGTGATCGAGAGGGCGATGCAGATGAACAATTGAAATCCGAAGAACGTTGTCTCCGGTGCGAAGTTGCGATGCAACCACGGGCCGACCGCGAGCCCGCCGAGCACCGGCGCGATGATTCCCATCAACGAAACCGCCGTGACGGTTCGTGAACGCGAGCGCAGGTGGCCGAAGTCGAATTCCATACCCACCTGAAACAGCAGCAGGATCAGGCCAAGCTTGCCGAGCAATTGAAGCGATTGCTGCGTCTCGGCGGGAAACAACACCGGCCAGTCTTTCGGCCAGATCAGTCCGAGCGCTGACGGGCCGAGCAACAGACCGGCGAGAATTTCACCAACGGCGAGAGGTTGCCCGACACGTTTACCCAGCCGGCCGAAAACGAACGCCACTCCAATGATGATCATCCACTGGACGAGCACGAGCTTGAGATGGTTTTCAATGGCCGTCGGATTCATGTGCTTGCGGCGAAATTGTGCCGCTGTAGATAGCGCGAGGGCGCGGCGGTGTCACGATTGATCGTGCGGAGGGCCCAAGGGTTTTCGTTGTGTCGCCCGAGGCTTTGCGTTACACCTCCATTGAAATCGGATATGCCACAGATTCCCATCATCATGCCGCAGCTCGGCGAGTCCATCGCCGAGGCGACGGTCATCAGTCTTCTCGTCAAAGTCGGCGACACGATCAAAGCCGACCAGGACGTGATGGAAGTGGAAACCAACAAGGCGACGATGAACGTCGCGTCGCCGTGTCCGGGCACGGTGCAGAAACTTTTGGTCAAACTCCACGAGAGCTACGCCGTGGGGGCAACGTTGGGCTACTTGGAAGTTGCGCAGGAGGATGCTGATCGTCTCGGATTGTCAACGCCGGCGCCCGCTGTCGCTACCGAAGAGCCGGCGGCGGAAACGAACGGCGCGGCGAAGCCCGCTGCGACCGCGAGCAAATCCGGTGTCGAACCAACCGTTCGCGGTCTGCCCGTTCCGGCGCACGCGAAAGGCGCCAGCTACATGTCGCCGCGCATGAAAGCGCGCATGAACGAGCTCGGTTTGCACGCTGCGGACCTTGCGGGCATCGCGGGTAGCGGCGGCGCTGGTCGCGTCACGATTCAGGACTTCGAAGTCTTCATTGCCAATCTTGAAAAACATCGGCTCACGCAGGCCTCGTCCATGCGTGTCGCGGTTGCCGATGCGATGCGTCGCAGTTGGACGCGCCCGCTGGCCACGGTGGCGTTGCCCATCTGCCTCGATCTGTTGCTCTCTCATCGCAAAAAAGCCGAACCGAAACCCGGTCCCGCGCTGTATGCGTTGCGCGCCTTGGCGCTTGCGTTGGCGGAGAACAGCGCGCCGGCCGGTCGTTTGATCGGCAACAAGATTGTCCACCCGCAAGCGATCGACGTCGGTTTCGCGGTGGAGGCGGAAGACGGTGTGTTGGTTCCCGTGTTGCGCGGCGCGGACAAGAAACCGTTGAAGGAACTCGTTGTTCGCTACAACGAATTGGTGGAACTCGCGCGCCAGCGTCGTCTCCCGCCGGATGCGACGGGTGGTTCGATCGCGACTGTTACCAACTTCGGAACCTTCGGCCTCACTTGGGCCACGCCAATTCCGCTCCCGGAACAAACGCTGGTGCTCGGCATGGGCGCGGGGCGCAAGGTGCCGAACTGGGACGAAGCGAAGCAGCAATTTGTTCCCGTGATGGAGGCGAACCTCACCCTCAGCTTCGACCATCGCGTGCTCGACGGCGGTGCGGCGGGTCGATTGCTCGCGCGCATTGCCAAACTCCTGTCGGAGCCGGAGAAGCTTTGATCCGCCCCGATTGGCATTCGCTCGCCAAGAAAAGTGGGTGCGTGTCGAAGCTAAGGTGTTTTCCCTCGCCTTGCTTCTTTGCATCCGCGCGCCTTTGCGTTAAATCCATTCTGTGCAAATGACGTATGACGCGATTGTGATCGGCGGTGGACCGGGTGGCAGCAGCAGTGCCTCCTATCTCGCCCGCGCCGGCAAGCGCGTCCTCGTCTTGGAGAAAGAACGCTTTCCTCGCTTCCACATCGGTGAATCGCTTCTGCCGTACAACCGGCGCATCTTCCGCGAACTCGGTCTTGAACCGGCGCTTGAAGAGGCTGGATTCCTCACGAAATACGGCGCGCAGTTTCACCTCGGCAACGGTTCGAAGAATACGAAGTTCGTTTTCAAGGAAGGTCGCTTCACCCGCGAAACCGAAGCGATTCAAGTCGAGCGCTCGACGTTCGACCATATCCTCCTCAAGCACGCCGCGGCGAGTGGCGCCGAAGTGCGCGAAGGTTGGACGGTTGGCAGTTTCTCCACGGACGCCGACGGTGTGACGATCGAAGCGCGCGGTGAAACGGGGCCGGCGGAAAAGTTGCGCGCCAAGTTTCTCATCGATGCCAGCGGTCGCGGCAATGTCACCGGCAATCAGGAAGGCCTCCGCGTGATGCATCCGCGATTGAAGAAGCTCGCGGTCTTCGGTCATTTCCACGGCGTTCGCGTCGATCCCGAACCGAAGTCGAATGACACGGTCATCGTACGGCTCGAGAACAAATGGTTCTGGCTCATCCCCCTCTCTCGCGAAAAAGTCAGCGTGGGTTGCGTCATGGACAAGGACGAGTTCGCCGCCGCGAAAGAATCTCCCGAGGCAGTTTTTAACCGGCTCGTGCAATCCAGCAAACCCATGCGGGAACGCATGGCGGACGCGCGTGCGGTTGGACCGATCCAAACCACGGCGGATTTTTCGTATCGCAACCGGCGTTTTGTCGGCCCACGTCTCGTGCGCGTGGGCGATGCCGCGGGGTTCATGGATCCCATTTTCTCGGCTGGCGTTTTCCTCGCGATGTTCTCCGGCAAGCTCGCCGCCGAAGCGGTCCTGAAATCAATCGACGCGGGCGACGACGGCATGCCGCGGTTTCCCGCGTACGAGAAGAAGGTCTACGACTCGATGGAGTTCTATTGGCAGATGGTCGAGAGCTTTTACACGACGCCGTTCATGGAAGTGTTCCTTGAGCCGCGTAACAAATTCCATTTGCCCGCGGCCGTGAACGCGGTGCTCGCCGGCGAACTCGAGGGCGGCTGGTCCATGCGCTGGCGCATGCGAATGTTTTTCTGGATCGTCAAACTCCAGGCCCGCTTCCCGCTCCTCCCGCGGATCTCCTTCAATTGATTTCCTCCAAAATGAATTCCACCACTAAACGGGCCGGCTATGGTAGCCGGTTGACGCTGATATTTTCGCTCTTGGTTGTCGCCGCCGTTTTCACTGCGTGCCAAACCGTGCCGCCGCCACCGCCGGCGAATTTTGCCGAAGCTGGCTGGAAGGTTCGCCAAGGGCAGGCGCTGTGGAAGGGGGAGAACGCGATCAGTGAAATCGCGGGTGAATTGCTCGTCGCCACGCACACGAACGGGCAGGTCTATGTGTCGTTCAGCAAAACGCCCGTGACGCTTGTGTCCGCGCAGAGCACGCCGAATCAGTGGTATATCAATTTTCCACCGAACGGTCAGTGGCACGGCTTTAATCCTCCGCCCTCGCGCGTGATCTGGTTGCACCTCGCGAAATTCCTCGATGGCGCGCCGCCGCCGTCGCGCTGGAGTTGGGAGCGACGCGACAACAATGGCTGGCGTCTCGAGAACCGCGCGACGGGTGAATCGCTTGAAGGTTTCCTGAACCCATGACCCGTTTGTCCCGCCGTTGGTTGTGGCTGCTGTTCCTGTTGCCGATCGCACTCGGCCTGTGGCGCCTGCGTTTCGATGTCGAAGTGTTGAACCTACTGCCGACGGAACTGCCGGTGGTTCAGGGGCTGAAGCTGTATCAGCAACATTTCTCGAATGCGCGGGAGCTTCTCATCACCGTCAGTGCGGGCGACGCGGATGGTGCGGAGTCCGCTGCGCGTGAAATCGCGGAAGCACTGCGGCGTGAAACTACGCTGATCAACGGTGTCACTTGGCAACCGCCTTGGCAGGAGCGTCCCGCAGAAGCGGCGGAATTCCTCGCCCATCTGTGGCTGAACCAGCCCCCGGAACTTTTCAACGAACTGACGCGCCGGTTGGCCGCGACGAATCTCCCGGCGACGCTCGCGGCCACTCGCGCGCAACTCACGACGTCGATGTCTCCGGGGGAGATTGCGCAACTGAGTTACGATCCTTACGGTTTGATGCGATTGCCGGCCGTGGCCACTGCGGGCGCGCCGGAGTTCGGTTCGGGGCAGGAATTGTTCGCATCCGCGGACGGAAGATTCCGGTTGATTTTTGTGGAGGCGCGAGGCGCTCTGATGAGTTACCGCGAGTGTCGCGCGTGGTTCGACACGGTCAAGGCGCGCATCGCCACCCTGCAGTTCTCCAATAGCCCTTCACTTCAGATTCGCTACACGGGCCGACCTGCGTTCGTCACTGAAATCGCCGGCGGCATGGAGCGTGACATGGTCAGTTCGGTGCTGGGGACGGTCGGTATCATCGTGGCGCTCTTCTGGTGGGCGCATCGGCGTTGGAAGCCGTTGCTGTGGCTGCTGACGTTGCTCGTGGTGATTCTGGGCGCGACGATGGCGCTCGGCGGTTTGGTCTATGGGACCCTGAGCGTTGTAAGCATGGGCTTCGCGGCGATCCTGCTTGGGCTCGCGGTGGACTACGGATTGGTGCTGTATCAAGAAGCGCAGGCTGCGCCCCATTTGTCTGCGGCGGAGCTGCGTCGCGAACTCGGGCCCAGCATCCTCTGGTCATCCGTTACGACGGCGGGCGCGTTTTTGATTCTCAATTTCAGCGGGCTGCCCGGGCTGGCGCAGTTGGGTTCGCTGGTTGCCATCGGCATCGCGCTCGCCGCGTTGGTGATGCTGTTTGCGTATCTGCCGTTCGTGGGAAAAGCCAAACCGCGAACCCAGGGAGGAACGGCAAAAGGAGTTGGCTTCTCGAAGTCCGTGGCCTGGGCAACGACGGTGCTGGTATGCATGGCGGTGCTGGCGGTTGTCGTGCGCACCCGGCCGGCTTTGGATCACACGGCGGCGCCCCTGCGACCGCTGCATAGCGCAGCCTATGCGGCGTTGGAGGAAATCAAGTTGCGGATGAATTCGCTGCGCGAGCCCATGTGGGTTGTGGTGTCCGGGCGCGATGAGGGAGATGTTGCGCGACGTTTGGCCGGCGTTAACACGGTGCTGGAAAAGGCGCGGGAGCAGGGCGCGATCGGCCGGTTCAATTTGCCGGAATCTTTCTGGCCGCGGCCGGATTTTCAACGAATCAATCGAATGGCCGCGCGCACTCTGGTGACGGAGCGGGATGCGTTGAAGGCGGCCGCGCTGTCGGCCGGATTCACGAGCAACGCCCTGGTCGTGACGGAGAATATGCTCAGTTACTGGCAGCAGGCGGACGCGACCGGCGCACTGTGGCCCACCAATCCGGTAAGCGCTTGGATTACGGGAAAACTTTCGGCGCGGAGCGAAACACAGCAGCTCGCCATCGGAATGATTTATCCCGCGACAAATGAAGTATCCGCGGCGGCCTCCGCGGCATTGCAGAAACAGTTGGCCAACGCAGGGGGCATCTTGGCGGGTTGGGAAATGATTGGCGCCGCGCTGATCGACGTCGTGCGACGCGACCTTTGGTTCGTGCTGCTGCCGATGCTGGCGCTGCTGTTTGCCTCGTTGTGGCTGGCGTTCAAGCGCGCGAGTGAAATGTTGTTGAGCTTCGCCACGCTGTTGCTGAGCGGACTGTGTTTGTGGGCAATCATGGCGCTCGCCGGGTGGTCGTGGAACTTGCTCAACTTGATGGCGCTGCCGTTGTTGCTCGGCGCGGGAGTGGATTACAGCATCCACATGCAACTCGCACTTCGCCGGCACGGTGGCGACATTGCTGCGGCACGGCGCACCATCGGCCAGGCGCTGTGGCTGTGCGGCGGCACGACGGTGGCTGGCTTCGGTTCGCTCGCGTGGTCGAGCAATGCGGGACTTGCGAGCTTGGGTGCGGTCTGTGCGACCGGCGTGGGGTGCGTGATGCTCATTTCGATCTACCTACTGCCGGCTTGGTGGAGTGCGGTCGCTGGGAAAGCGGGCGCGCCGCCGCCGCCAGTTGGCCTTCCTTCGAAGTTCTACGGACCGGCATTGTGGCGCGCGGCGCTCGCGGTGACGCGCGTGTTGCCGGCGGCGGTGACGACGTTGCTGTGTCGGATCGGGTGCAAAATTTATTGGTGCTTCGCCGGACATCGACGCGATCTGGTGGTGCAGAACTTTTTGCCTGCGGTGAATGGCGATTTGCCGAAAGCGAAACGCGTCGCGAACGCGATGGTGGACGAATTCGCCCGCAAGCTCGCCGACCTGTGGCGTTACGAGAGCGGTTGTGTGGTCGATGGACTGTTCGGTGAGCTCACGGGCTGGGAACATTTTCTTGCCGCACAAAAAAAGGGCGGGGGAGTTTTGTTGCTCACACCGCATTTGGGAAACTGGGAGTTCGGCGCGCCGTTGCTCGCGCGACGCGGAGTGAAGTTACTGGTGATCACGCTCGCTGAGCCTGGCGCTGGCTTCACCGAGATGCGCCAGGAGTCACGCGCCCGCTGGGGCATCGAGACGCTTGTGATTGGTGACAACCCGTTCGCCTTCGTCGAAATCATCAAGCGTTTGGAATCTGGCGCAACCGTGGCGCTCCTCGTGGATCGGCCGCCGGCGGCGAGCGCAGTCGAAGTGGAATTGTTCGGTAAACCGTTTGCAGCATCTATTGCGGCCGCGGAACTCGCGCGTGCGTCGGGTTGTGTGTTGCTTCCTGTTTATCTTCCACGCACCACGGAGGGCTACGCGGCGCATATTCTGCCCGAAATTGCTTATGATCGGCGCGCCTTGGGTGATCGCGAGTCGCGTCGGAATTTGACGCAGCAGATCCTGCGTGCGTTCGAGCCCGCCATCCGGCAGCATCTCGAACAATGGTTTCACTTCGTATCAATCTGGTCGCGCAAGCCGTGAGAGAGTTGTTTGCCCGCAAAGCACGCGAATGGACGCGAAAGCGGTTCGTTCTTTTGGCGATGGTTGTTGCGTTTAGCGGGCCATTTGCCGCTAGCGCTGCCGAAGTAAACCAACTGCTCAGCAACTGGCTTTCGTCACAGACCAATCTTCATTCGTGGTCCGCTGATGTGGTGCAAACGCGGACTTTGAAGGCGCTTTCGCAACCGCTTACCGCGCGCGGTCGCGTGTGGTTCATGGAGCCGAATTTGTTTCGCTGGGAACTTGGCGAGCCCGCGCAAACCATCGCGGTGCGGCAGCCGGCCGAGATGCTGGTGATTTATCCGCGGCTCAAAAGGGCGGAGCGTTACCCGCTCGACGGCAACACGGCGGGCCCGTGGCGCGATGCGCTGACGTTGCTCGAAGCTGGCTTCCCGCGCAATCAAGCCGACCTTGAGGCACGCTTCAAAATTGTGTCCGTCACCAATTCGGGCGACACGGGCGAGGTCGCGTTGCAGCCGAAGTCCGCGGCGGCCCGGCGAATGATGCCAGAGATCAAGATTACATTTGGCTTGAAGGATGCCTCGCTGCGAGCGACCGAACTGAAGTTCGCCGATGGCTCGACGATGCGAAATGAATTCACCAATGCGGTGTGGAATCCGAAGATTGAAGCCACGACGTTTTATCCGCCGATGGCGGCTGATATTAAAGTTGTAGAACCCCTGCGCGGCGCTGGCAAATGAGCGACGCGTTGACCAACGCTCTGCGAGCGCTGCCTCACGGCCCCGAGTTTCGATTTATCGACAAACTGGTCGCGCTGGAGCCGGGAGTTTCTGGTTCGGGCGAATACACGGTGCGTGGGGACGAGGCCTTTCTGCGCGGTCACTTTCCCGGCGATCCATTAATGCCTGGCGTGTTGCTCGTTGAAGCAGCGGCACAGCTCTCGGGTGTGGTCGGACAAAGCGATCCGAACATTCCGCCGTTATCCGGATTGAAACTGACGGCGCTGCGTGGGGTAAAAATACTCGGCTCAGCCCGCCCCGGCGAAGTGGTTCGCTTCGATGCTCGGGTGATGGGCCGTCTTGGAAACTTGATCCAAGCCCAAGCAACCGCGCGGGTCGGCGATCAAGTCGTACTTGAGGCGCAGTTGACGCTGAGTGGAAGCTGATTCGGCTTTAACGAGCGCTGGCGAGAAACTTCTTTCGCCATTCCACCCGTGAAAGCTTTCCGCGTTCGTTGACTGGAAGTGAATCTACGATCACCCAGTCGCGCGGCACTTGCCAACCTGGCAGATGGGCGAGCGCAAAATCCTTCAACCTTTCCGGTGTGAGCCGTTCCGGCGACGCGACGCACGCGACGATGCTTTCGGAACGGGCGGCATCATCGCTTGGCACGCCGAAGACGAGACACTCACGCACCGCGGGATGCATGAGGAGCGCTCTCTCGATGACCTCGGGCGAAAGTTTTCGGCCGGCGATGTTGATCTGATCGCTGGCCCTTCCGCGGAGGTGAATCTGGCCGGACTGGATTTCCGCAAGATCACTCGTTTGGAAACGTCTGCTGGTCAGACTATCGTCCGGTGTAGGCCAGTAGGTTTCCCCAACCGCGCCGCCGCGCACTTCCAGACAGCCGGAGTTGGTGACGGACAATTGCACGTTCTCCATCGCCGAACCGACGCATGAGGCGTCGGTTCGCGGAGAATTAGTTCGATCGTAGGCAATGCCGCCGCACTCGCTGGCGCCGTAGAAATTGTGAATCTTCACTTGGCACTTCTCGAATACGGACGCCTCCAAAGCGAGCGGCAAGGGTGCCCCGGCGGAGATAGCAAGTTTCACGTTGCTTGGAATCGCGCCAGCTTCGTGCCACGCACGCCACAGCGCTGGAACGGCGGCGATCGTGACGAATTGTTCCTGCGACGCGGCGCGACGAATCGCTTCGGGTAACGGCGACGGAACGATCGTCAGCGGAATTCCGTGAAGCAGCAGAGGGAGGATGAGATTCGAGAACCCGTAAGAGTGTGCGAGGGAAATCACGCCCAGGTTCGGCCAATCTGGTCGAAGCCCCATTGTGGCGACGATGTTGCGCGCATCGGCAGCGAGCTGTTCCGCCGTGAAGACAATGGCTCGCGCAGCGCCCGTGGTGGCGCTGGTGGTTTTCAGATGAACCGAGCCGAGTGGAAGCGGGGTGAACACGGGTGCCGTTTGGCCGAGTTCGAGCGGGCAAACCGTTTGTCTCTGGCGCCACGCGCGCAGCACGGTGAGAACGAATGCCGCGGAGATGCCTTGAGGAAACGCGATCGGGTCGGGGGACTTGGCGGACGATTCAGCGTCGCTCGCAAGCTGCGCGAATGTCCAACTCTGTGCGGTTCCGAAATCGCGCAGAGCGACTTCGGAACCGTGAGTTTGTGCGATGGCCTGCCAGCGGTCGTAAAGCATTGTCAGTTTGGTAACGCGCCGATAGCGTCACGGGCAAGAATGTTGTGATGCGAATGCGTTGGCGATTTCAAATGCCGGGACGTGCTGCTTCGAAAGGACGAGGCAATGCCTCCGTTTGGTCGACTCTTCTTTTGGTCGCATGGTTGGTTGCTGGGTGCGCCACGTCGCGGCCGCTGACGAAGAATCCCCGGCCGTTCGAGTTTCAACACGACACGTTCGCTTTCGCCAATGAACTTGTCTGGGACTATTACTTCGACACGGACGGCAAATGGTCGCACAAACGCCACGAGCCTCCGTCGGACTACACGCATCATTGCTTCGTGGTGGCGCGTTCGGTGCAGCAGTTCTTTCAACACGCGAGGTTCGACCAGTTGCTGCCTAAGACAGACGAAGCGACTTATCGGGAATTGATTCGTCGGGTTCGGGGGCGAAGCTTGCGACACGATAGTCCTGAGACGGAAAAGATCGTGTTCCCTGGTTACGCCGATCTCCGAAGTTTTAGCGCCGAGCACCCGGCGCTGCTCAAGGCGGAGTGCGGCGGGGCGTGGCAAAGTTATTTTCAACGTGGCCATTGGCGGGTCGTGTGGCCGTTCACGCGTTCGGGGCAGGCGGAAGTTGCGGAGTCGTTGGAGGAATTAATCGCCGCAAATCATTCCGCGGTCATCCACCTCGTGCGGTTTCCTCAACTCACGATAAATCACGCGGTTGTGGTTTTTGCGTCACGCCGAACGGATCGCTCAATCGAATTCTCCATTTACGATCCCAACAAGCCGGAGAAACCGGGAACGCTTACGTTTGATCGCGCGAGCAGGACGTTTGAGTTTCCGGCGAACGACTACTTCATCGGCGGTCGGGTGGACGTCTATCAGATTTACCACAGTTGGTTGTATTGAAGCCGTCGGGCGCCTTCACGAATTCGCGCTTGTCGGCCGCCGCCAGCGGTTCCAGCGCCAGTAGGCCACGCCGAAAAATAGCGCGCCGCAGGCATTCACGCCGACCGTATAGCCGAGCTTGTAGGTGCGGCCGGAATTGTCTGACGCGTAGATCGTGACATCTTTTCCGAAGAGGAGTTGCGGCATTGCCAATGGCATCAGAGCTCCGTGCGCCACGCCGCGTCCGAAACCGGCGGGAGCGCCGGGAGCGAAGCTCGCGCGAACGACGCGCGGCATGACGAAGCCGAAAACCATCGCGACGACCGCGAGTGGAAGGAGCTTCATCAGCCATCGACGTGCGAGGGGCTGGGACGATGAGGCTTTTCGGGGAGTTTCGATCATGTTAAAGACCGCAGCATGTTTTTGAGCCAGCGCAGCACGCAAGCAGAATATTTTGATCTGCCGGATCGCGGGCTTGCGGAGGTGGCTGAAGGTTACCGATTGCTCAATCGAGTGAATCGCATCCTGCACAACGGCGAACCCTTCCGCCGCCTTTTGCCCGGCTGGCTCGGCGAGGAGCGTTGTCGGCGACTCTCGTTCCTCGATTTGGGCGCGGGCAACGGGCAACTTGCCGACGAGTTGACCGTCTGGGCAGCGCGTCGCGGCTGGGAGTGGAGCTTCACGAACCTCGATTTGAATTTCCATGCGCTGCAACTCAATCCCAAGGGATGCAACGTGGCTGCGTCCGTCGTGGCACTGCCTTTTAGCGACGAGAGTTTCGATGTGGTTGTCGGGACGCAGATGACTCATCACTTGGCCGACGAAAGTGAAGTCACCCGGCACTTCGCGGAAGCGTGGCGGGTCTCGCGCGATGCGGTTTTCATTCACGACGTTCACCGCAACGTCGGACTTTACTCGATCTTGTGGCTGCTGCTCGTGTTGATGCGTGTGCCGCCGGTGTTTCGCGCGGATGGATTGTTGTCCGTGGCCCGCGGTTGGCGCGTTGGGGAGTTTCAGCAATTCGCGGAAAGGGCAGGGATGGTCGGTGCGCGGGTGCGGCTTGATTTTGGCTCGCGCCTTTTTTTGATGGCGCGCAAGCTCGGCGCCTCCGCTTCAACTCACGAGCGGCAGAGCGGCCGCAGGGCGGATCGTCTCACGTTCACGAACCACGCTTGAACGGGTGCGGCGCCACCAGCGGAACCAGCGCACTGTATCGCGCCACGGATGAATTTTGCTGTGTTCGCGGCCGTAAATGACTTGAACCGGCACGAATTCGATTGGCAAAGCAGCAATGGAAAACGCCACGAGAAGTTCGGATTCGATCTCGAAATGACGCGTCTCGATAGATAGCTGCGACCAAGTCTCGAGGTGGAGCATTCGGAAACCGCACTGGGAATCCGGCAGCTCGCGACCAGTCAGCGCGGATAGGCGGCGACTCATCCAACGATTCACGTTTCGGCGCAACCACGGCATCGCCGCTGCGTGACCCATCCGATTACCGACGATGAGCGGTGCTCCGTTGCGATCTGCTGCGGAAAGAAATTGCGCAATATCAGCGGGCGCGTGTTGACCGTCGCCATCGAGGCAAATAGCCCACGGAAAACCCTGAGCTCTTGCATGATTCCATCCACTGACGAGAGCAGCACCTTTGCCTTGCGGTGTTTCGTGGCGGATCACTTCGGCTCCGGCGGCACGTGCGCGGGCTGCCGTGTCATCGGACGAGCCGTCGTCGACCACCAAAACGTGCGGCAGAAAGTGTCGAACGGCCGCAACAAGCTCGGCAATGGCTTCCGCCTCGTTCAAGCAAGGGATTACCGCGGCACATTTGGCAGACCAATTCACGGGAATAACGTAAGCGTCATGGTGGGTAATTACCATCGGATTTCTGGGGCTGTGAGTCCGTCAATCGCGAAGTTTTGGTTTGCTCCACGGGCGTATTCGCGATTTTATCGTGGTAGTGAAGTTAGATTCATTTTTTCCGGATGCGGCCATGTTGAGGTCGCGGGGTGCCGTCCAACAAGCGTGGCACGAAAAAGCGTCCCAGACGGCCATCTCGCGTTTCGGGCGACAGGTTTTTCTGCGCGGGGTCGTGGAAGTCTCCAACTTTTGCCGGGAGAATTGTGATTACTGCGGCATGCGTCGCGACAATCGGAACCTCGATCGTTTTCGCGCCCGTCTCGAAGTCTTGTCGGAGCTTCTGGTGAACCAGCGTCCGGCGAGCATCACTGACATCAACATCCAAGCCGGTGAGGATCCTGTTGCCGTTCGAGAGATTGTTCTGCCGTTGATCAAAACCATTCGCCGCGAAACACCGCTAGGGGTGAGCGTCTGTTTGGGCACTCTTCGACCGGAGGAATATCGCGAACTCCAGGACGCCGGGGCGTCGATCTACATCATCAAGTTTGAGATCGGCGATTCCGCGCAATACGCACAAATGCACGCGCCGGGAAATCAGACGGAGCGGCTCGCACACATCCGCATGCTGTCAGAGCAAGGTTGGCGCGTTAGCTCGGGCTTCATTTCGGGTCTGCCCGGACAGGGGGATCGCGAGCTGCTGAAGAATTTTTCTGTTGCGAGTGAGCTGCCTCTCGATGGCTGCAGCGTGAGCCCGTTCATTCCTGGTGAGGAAACGCCGCTGGCAAACGCGCCTTCGGCGGATATCGAACTGACGTTGAATTGCATGGCAGCGCTGCGCTTGATGCGGCCTGATTGGGTCATCCCGGCCGTGAGTGCGCTAAACATTGCCGAACCTGGGGCGGGCTATCGACGTGGGCTGCGCACTGGAGCCAACCTCGTTACGATTAATCTCACGCCTACAGATGTTCGCGGTGACTATCTTCTCTACAAGCGCGACCGTTTTATCATGAACGAGGAGCGGATTCTCGGTGCAATCAGCGCGGAGGGATTGTCAGCGTCTCAGCAAGGGCTGGCCGATTATTATCGGGCAAATAAAAGTTGCGCGCCGGCGGAAACGGTAACTGTCTGAGTCGCGGTCACCGACAAATCCTCAGCTTGCCTTGGCCATCGACGTGGCGGCAGGCAACGGTTTCTCGACTGGAGTCGATTGGGAATTCTTCGCAAACCACGTCCGCCAGCCTTCTGTGATTTCGAGCCAGCCCCACTTGAGTAGTGCTCCCAGTACGGGGCGCGCGCTCCCGGGCTCCAGAGTGTAGCCGCCAAAGAGAAATCGTTCCCCATGATTTTGCCGTCGCAACGCGCCCCGCTGTCTTCGTGCGCGGGCGATACTGGCGAAGCGGCGATTGTAAGTCCGCATGACGTGGTAAACGGGGACTGACGGTCCAGTGCTAAACACCGGTTCTTTCAGTGCGCGCAAGCCGCGCTTGAATGGTTGCGAAACAATTCCCAGATAATACAAGCCGAGGTCGAGCACGAACGCCAAGCGCATCAAATCGAACTCGGCCAAGTATTCGTATTTGTCGCGATACACGGCATTGAACCAGCGTTGATAGCTTCGCGTGAAATCGCGATTGTGGCGCTCCACCAGCGGCGCGAGGGCTTCACCGCGTTGTTGCGCGAGGATCAATTCCGTCGTCGCCGTAGAAGTGAAAGCAATCCAATCCATTCCGGGGCTGTAAAACGGATCGATGAACCCTGCGGCGTCGCCCACCAGCGCAAAGCCGTCTCCTGCGAGGGTGGTGCTGTAATACGGGAGGTTCTTTCGCCAGTGCACGTCGCCTTCGATCCATTGTGCGTTGGTAAGCAGCTCTCGAGCTGCAGGATGCTGTTGCAGAAAATCCTTGAGCCGTTGCCCGGTGGACACCTCCGGTGTTGGCGTTGGCCAGTTGACCAGTCTTTGATCGAATACGACTCCGACGCTGACGTCGCCGCCTTTAAGAGGAATCCACCAACTCCACCAACCGTCGCCCACGATATGATTTGTCGCCGTGCCGCGTACGCCGGGGCAGGCGGCTGCCCACTCCGGATGCTTCCGCGCGAGTTCGAGGCCATCCCAATCTTTAACTCCGCGCCAACGCGCCCACACGGCCGTGGTGGGATGATCCTCGTTGGCGCGACGCCATCCGTGTTCGCGAGCTAACATAGCTGCGACGCCCGAGGCATCCACAATCCAGCGGGCCGTAAGTTTGCAGGTATTCACGCCGTCACTCGCCGTAACGATTTGTTCGCCACCCGCGACGAGTTGAATGCTCTGCACATTGGCGGGGCGCCAAACGTCGGCCCCGAGGTCTCGCGCGCGGCGCAGAACCTCTTCATCCAAGACTGCGCGATCTACTTGGTAGGCAGGGAGCCGTACTTGATAGCGGCCGCCAATTTCACTGCAGTCGGCCAGGGTTTGCGTTTGTTCGTTGGCGAACCAGAACCGCATCCCTTGTTTAACGAGGTGCGACTCGTTGAGGTGTTGCGTGAGGCCGAGAGCGCGACTGAGATACCAGGAACTGACCTCCACCGTGGCTTCGCCGACACGACGCGTGAAGGCTGCCGATTTTTCAATCAACAGGACGCGCAAATCTGGTTTCTGTTGCAGCAAAAGGATGGCGGCGCCAGCGCCGGATAGTGCCGCGCCGACAATGATGACGTCGTATTCGCTGCGAGATGGTTGGGGCGAATTCACGCTGACAACGATTCAAAACTCACGTCGGAACAATATGAAACGCCCGCGCCAGTGACAATGGGTAAAACTCCTACTTTGACTTGGTCACGTCGTTTTCCTACGGTGAGGTGGTAACGAGTTCGAACGCCGCTCATTCAAAGTGTTATTTCCGCCGCCCAAAAAATCGGGAACCCCGCCACGAGTCGTGATCACTGGCGCGGGCATGGTGACTTCGCTGGGGACAAATTGGTCGAGTAATGCGGAGGGCTTCCAGTTGGGGCGGCGGGCGTTCCGGCCCGTGTCTCTATTTGATGTCACGCGTCAACGTGTGAAGGTTGCGGGCGAAGTGGACCTGCCATCGTCGGTTCCGAAAACACTCCTCTCGAAGAAACATTTCAGCCGACTCGACCGCGCGGCCAAGTTGTTGCTGTTCGCCGCGGTTGAAGCGTGGGAACAGTCTGCATTGGTCGCGAGGGGAAATATGCCAATCGTTCTCGGCACCACCAGCGGCGGCATGACTTTAGGCGAAGCTTATTTTCGTCAAGCGATCACGCAGCCCAAGGATCACCGGAATCAACCGGTTAGAGTGATGCATTACCAGGCTCAACGGCAGGGGCTCGATCTTCAGGACGCATTCGGGTGTGTCGGTCCGATTACGATCATTGCCAACGCGTGCGCCTCGGGTGCGAATGCGGTGGGCCACGCGTTTGAACTGATTCGTCGCGGCCAGGCCGAACGCGTGCTGACCGGGGGATACGATGGATTGAGCCAGTTGGTTTTTGCCGGCTTCGATTCCTTGCAGGCTTTATCCACCACGACCTGCCGTCCGTTCGACGCACGACGTGATGGCTTGGCGCTAGGCGAAGGCGCGGCGTTTTTCACGCTTGAAACGTTTGAGTCTGCGGAACGACGCGGCGCCCGGATACTTGCGGAGTTGGTCGGATACGGCGCGGCCACCGACGCGCATCATCTGACCCAACCTCATCCCAACGGCGATGCCGCGTTGGCCTCCATGAAAGCCGCATGCGCGAATGCAGGCGTGACCCCGGAACAAATCGACTACGTCAACGCCCACGGCACGGGCACGCCGTTGAATGACAGCGCAGAGGCGGCAGCGATCACGCGTTGGGCTGGCGCCCGGGCCTCGAAACTCGCGGTCAGTTCCACCAAGGCGAGCGTCGGCCATCTCCTCGGCGCAGCCGGGGCTGTCGAAATCGGGGTCTGCATGATGGCGTTGCAAGGTCAGTGGCTTCCGCCAACCACGACAATTGAACAAGCGGATCCGGCGTGCGGATTTCCGGTGGTGCGAGTGCCAGTGAATGCCCGAGTGGAATACGCGTTGACCAACTCGTTCGGCTTCGGTGGCGCCAACGCGTCAGTTATTCTACGGAGGTGGTCGTGAGTCGCGTTTTCATCAATGGCTGCGGTGCAGTTTCGCCGGCTGGCTGGGGGGTGACGGCTTTGTGCGAAGCGGTTTCACGCGGAGTACCGCTGGCGACGCAACCGCTTGTTCGTGATGGTTGGAGTCAGCCTTTAAAGTACCGTCCAGTACCAACGCCGGCGGTGCGCCCAGCGTTTTTGACTCACCCGCGACTGCGCCGCGCCAGTCCGATTTCTCAATTCGCCGCTGCTGTAGCCGTCGAGGCGTTGGGGACTGATGCCGAGAAGGTTCGCGCCGGGGAGTTTTCTTTGGGTGTCATTTTGTGCGTGATGTCGGGGTGCGTGAATTATTCGCGCCGTTTCTACGACGAGGTCTTGAAGGATCCTTCGACTGCGAGTCCTTTGGTGTTTCCCGAAACGGTATTCAACGCGCCGGCAAGCCACTTGGCGGCGCTGCTTGGCACTACGGCGGTCAATTACACGCTCGTGGGTGACCCGGGAACTTTTCTTCAAGGCCTCGCTCTCGCTGGGGATTGGCTCGTGAATGGACGGGTCGACGAATGTCTCGTCGTGGGTGCGGAGGAATTCGACTGGCTCACCGCGGATGCGTTTCACTTGTTTGATCGAACCATGATTCTGGCAGCGGGCGCGGGTGCGCTTCGTTTGAGCCGTAGTTTTTCCGCCGCAACCAAAGCAGAGCTGACGTGCGTCACGAATCCGCAAACTTATGTCACGGGAGCATCCCGAGCGCAGGCTTTGGAACGCGTCCGCCGCGATTTGCCCGACGCAGGCGGGCTTTTGTGCGATGGCCAGCAAGGGCTCGCGAAATATGACGCTGCGGAAATGGATGTGTGGCGTGATTGGACGTCGCCGCGACTCTCGCCCAAGGCGGTTCTCGGTGAGGGCTTGGCTGCGGCAAGCGCGTGGCAGTGTATTGCCGGAGTGGAAACGATGGCGGCGCAGCAGTTGCCTGCGGTGACGGTCAGCGTGATGGGGTGCAACCAGCAGGCAATCGGCGCGCAGTTCATTCGCCCGTGATTTCCGATTTGAAAACTCCCTTAGGACTCCCGCACCATCGCCGCGCATGAATCTGCGCGTCATCCTAGTTACCGGTGCCAACGGCGGCCTTGGTGCGGCGATCGTTCGTGGTTTTCTCAATGAGGCTCCGGAGAACTATGTGTGGCTCGGCGTGCGCAACCGGCGCGAGCGCGCCGAAGAGTTGGTTAACGCATTTCCCAACCGCTGCGCCACGGTTGACCTCGAGGTGACGCAAGCGGAATCCTGGAGGGCGGCCGTGGCGAAGATCGTGGAACAACATCAGCGCGTTGATGTTCTCGTGAATAACGCCGGCCATCATCAGGACGCGCTGCTGGCGACGATGCCGGCGGCGGCTTGGAGTGAGGTTCTTGACGCCAATCTCACAGGAGTCTTCCACGGATGTCAGGCGGTGCTGCCAACGATGATCGGGCAGCGTGGCGGTCGCATCATCAACATCGCGTCGCTCAGCGCGTTGCTCGCTCCTGCGGGCCAGACGAATTACGCGGCGGCGAAGGCGGGTGTCGTCGCGTTGACGCAATCGTTGGCGAAGGAAGTTGCCCGTATCGGCATTACGGTCAACGCGATTGCGCCTGGTTACGTGGACACCGACGCCTTGGCCGCGCTGGGCGTTGAGGAACGAAAAGCGACGCAGGCGCGAATTCCGATGCGGCGGTTTGGCCGACCCGAAGAAGTGTCCGCAGCGGTTCGATTAAATCATGGTGGAAAATCTGATGCTACAGGTGACCGCGGAGGAAATTGGTGACGATCAACCGCTCTTTGGTCCCGGGAGTCTGGGATTGGATTCGGTGGATGCGCTGCAACTCGTCGTCGCTCTGGACAAGAATTTCGGCCTCAAGATCCCGGACCCGGGCGCGGCGAAGGAAATTCTGCAGAACGTCAATTCCATGGCCGCCGCGGTGATTCGCAAGCAGGGCTAGTCGTCTCGGTTGCGCGGATGGCTGGGTTCTACCGCGTTGCGTGCGGACCGAAGGCCCGGCGAACGGAGTAAGTCGCTGCGCCAAATCAGACCTGTTGCTCGTTGGTTCTCCGCGTTATACACTCCCGTTATGAATCGTCGTCGCTTCCTTCTCAAAACTCTCGGCACCACGCTGGCGCTTCCGGGGCTGCCTTCGCTCATGGCCAAAGACGTGGGCGGAAATTCGGCAGTGCGGACGGCGAAGGGTGCGGGCTTGGGGGCTCGGCGCTTTGTAGCCATCGGAAATTTGCTCGGCTACCAGACGAAGCAACTGTTCCCGACGACCCAAGGCCGCAACTACGAGAAGACGACGTTGCTGGAGCCGCTATGGGAGATTCGGAAGCACATGACGGTGTATCGTGGGCTCGATCACGGCGTCAAAGGCGGACACTTCGCGGTGCACTCGTTCCTTTCTGGTGTGTTGAATTCCGAGGCGCAAAACCGACCGAATGGAAATGTCACCATCGACCAGTATCTCGCGGACGCGGTGGGCTTTGAGACGCGTTTCCCGTCGCTCACGGTCGGTTCGGAGGGCGGCATTCATGGCGGCTGTCAGATCGCGTGGACGAAGTCGGGCGTGCGTGTGCCGCCGGTGACGAATCCGGCGGAGTTGTTCGAGAAGCTTTTCGTCACCGACTCGAAGGAACGGCAGACGCGGCGCATGCAGGAAAACCAGGTGCAGGCTTCCATTCTCGATTCCGTGCGGGAGGAGGCGAATCGTCTCTCCAAGCGGGTGAACAAAGAGGACAAGGAGAAGCTCGACGAATACCTGACCTCGGTCCGCGATGTGGAGAAGCGCTTGGAACTGCGGCAACGCTGGACGAATCAACCGAAGCCGAAAGCACCCTTTGACAAGCCGGCAAACCGGAATGCGGTTGAAGATTTGCCGCTGCTGTATGAGATGATCGCGCTCGCCTTGCAGACGGACAGCACGCGCATCGCCACGCTGGAAATCGGTGGCGATTTCATGCCACAGCATCTCGGCATCAAAAAAGACTGGCACGGCCTTTCGCACCACGGCAACGACCCCGAGGCCATCGCCAGCCTCATCAAACTGGAGAAATATCAAATCGAGCACTTTGGCAAATTCGTCGCCCGTCTCTCGAAGCTAAACGACGGCGAGCGCTCGTTGCTCGACTCGACGACGGTGCTTTTCGGCAGCGGCATGGGTGACGGCAACGTCCACAAAAACTCCGACCTGCCCATCCTCCTTGCCGGCGGCGGCTACAAGCACGGCGAATTCCGCACCGTGCCCCGTGAAGGCATCAACAAGGTGCCGTTGTGCAATCTCTTCGTGGACATCGCGCAGAAGATGGGCGTGGAGACGAATTCGTTTGGCAGCAGCACGGGTCGTTTCGCGTGAAGTCAGTTTTCCTTTCAGCCACAGAGGCACAGAGCACACAGAGAATTAAACAGAGAATCCTCTGTGTGCTCTGTGCCTTTGTGCTTCACATCGTCGCTCGCCCGGCTCTAGCTGCCGACGAATCTCCCAACATCGTAAAGCAGTTCCTCGGCAAATACTGTCTCGAGTGCCACGACGCCGACGTGCGGAAGGGTGACCGCTCTTTCGAGAAGTTCGCGCTACCGTTGAATTCGGTCTCCGACGTCATCGAGGCTCGCGCAATCATCGACCAAATCACGTTGAAGGAGATGCCGCCGAAAAAAGCGGACCAGCCTAAGGACGACGAACGCCTCGCGATGATCCGTGCACTGCGTGACGGAACGGTCGTCGCTCATGCCAAATTCCAGAGCACCGGCAGCCGCACGGTGATGCGCCGCCTTTCCAGCCGCGAATATGAAAACACGCTCGCCGTGCTCTTTGGCCGTCGCGTGGACACGCTGGGTCTCACGGCGGATTTTCCGAAGGAGAAAACCACCGAGCACATGGACACGATTGGCAAGACGCTCGTGACCTCCGGTTTCCTCGTCGATCAATACTTCCAGTCGGCGAACCGCCTTGTCGAGACGCGGCTTGGAAAACCGGCGATCGAGCCGAAGGACTGGCGCTTCAACGGTCACTTCGTCCAATACGAGGAGCTGCAGGGCTCGCACAAAGCCGCTTTCAATTACCGCTACCTGAACATCTACGAGCAGCCCAACACCGACACCCGGCAGGGCAGCTACGGACACATTGAGGACTTCCTGCAAGGCGTGCCCGTCTCCGGCCTCTACGACATCGAAGTCGAGGCACAAGCGATGCATCGCGACACGCACTACGATCCCAAGATTTTTGGCATCGATTTTTCAGAGCCTTTCATCCTTGGCGTGGTGCCCGGCGACATCACTAAAGGCCACATCCATTATCCACAGCCCATCGAGCCGTTGCTCGCCAGCGCCACCTTGCCGGATGACAAGCCCACGTGGCAGAAATTCCGTGTCTGGCTCGAAGCGGGTCAAACACCGCGCTTCATTTTCCCAAATGGCCCGTATGAATCCCGCGCCTCGGTCGTCACCATCAACAAGCGTTACAAGAGTGAGTTCAAAGAAAAGATCGGCAGCTCCGGGGTCGGTCGTGCGCACATCTTGACGGAAGGCAAACTCCCGCACATCCGCATCAGTGAGATCAAGATCCACGGCCCCGTGCCCGAGAAAAACGGCAGCGCCGAAGAAGTCGCAGTGTTTGGCAAAGACGGATTCACAGCGGATCGCGCGCTCGATCAACTGAATGCCTTCGCCGAAAAAGCTTATCGCCGTCCGCTCACCGATGCCGATCGCCAGCCCATCCGTGCGCTGTATGACAAGCGCCTTGCTGAAAAAGCCTCACCGCGACAGGCGGCCCTCGACGTAGTGAAGCTGATCCTTTGCTCGCCCTCCTTCCTCTATCTTAGCGAGATCACCGACGAATCCGCGAAGACTCTGAAGCCCTACGACCTTGCCACGCGCCTCTCCTTTGCCCTATGGGCCGCGCCGCCCGATGAAGCGCTGCTCGCTTCCGCCAAGGCCGGCAAGCTCACGCAAGACGCCGAGTTGAAGAAACAAATCGAGCGCATGCTGGCCGATGAACGGATCAGCGGTTTCGTGAATGGCTTTCTCGATAGCTGGCTAAACCTCCGCGACCTTGGCGGCATGCCTCCGCCACGTGAGGCAAACCTCGCCTATTACGCCGAGAACCTTCCCGTCTCGATGAAGACCGAGGCGCGACTCTTCTTCCGCGACCTGCTCAAGAACAACGGCTCCGTTGACCAGTTCATCGACAGCGAGCACACCTTCGTGGACAAGAAACTCGCCAAACTCTACGACATCCCCGAGCAGAAAACCCTGCGCCTCGCCGATGGTTTTCAAAAGGTCAGCCTGAAGGGCAACACGCATCGCGGCGGCCTGCTCGGCATGGCTGCCGTGCTCACCGTGAGCGCCAACGGCGTCGAGACCTCTCCCGTGACTCGTGGCGTCTGGGTCAGCGAAAACATCCTCGGCATCCGGCCGCCCCCGCCGCCGGATGTCGTGCCTGCCATTGATCCCGATGTCACCGGCGCCACCACCATCCGCGAACGTCTCGCCAAACACCGCGCCGACGCCGCCTGCGCCGAGTGCCATCGCAAAATCGATCCGCTCGGCTTCAGCCTCGAAGCCTTCGACCCCGTCGGCCACTGGCGCAGCACTTATCCCAAACCGAAGAAAGCCAAAGACGCCCCCAAGATCGATACCTCCGGCGAATTCCTCTCCGGCGAAACGTATGCGGATTTCGCTGGCTTCAAGAACGTCATCCGCACCACCCGCGCCGACCACTTCACCCGCCACCTCATCCGCCAGCTTCTCACTTACACCACCGGCCGCACCATGGAACTCAACGACGACCTCGTAATCGACCGGCTGCACGACAAAGTGAAGCAGGACAGCCTCGGCCTGAAGACGCTCGTGGTCGAGTGTCTGATGAGTGAAGTGTTCCGGTCGCGGTGAGGAAAAGGTGGCTGCGGTTTCCACTGCCTTAAGCCAGATGATTCGGTTAC
This sequence comes from Limisphaerales bacterium, assembly GCA_044224905.1. GTDB lineage: Bacteria > Verrucomicrobiota > Verrucomicrobiia > Limisphaerales > JBGAJN01 > JBGAJN01. The sequence goes on along the minus strand of JBGAJN010000003.1, from coordinate 838,131 downwards.
TTGAGTAGCTTCTCAATTTGAACGTAGGCATCGCTGTCGAGCTTCGGAGTGTCGAGCGCGGCGTTGATCTCGCGCATTGGCATCACGGTCAACGCGATTGCGCCTGGTTACGTGGACACCGACGCCTTGGCCGCGCTGGGCGTTGAGGAACGAAAAGCGACGCAGGCGCGAATTCCGATGCGGCGGTTTGGCCGACCCGAAGAAGTGTCCGCAGCGGTTCGATTTGGTTGAGAACCTGATGCTACAGGTGACCGCGGAGGAAATTGGAGACGATCAACCGCTTTTCGGACCGGGAAGCCTCGGTCTCGATTCGGTGGACGCACTGCAATTGGTCGTCGCGCTCGATAAGAATTTTGGCCTCAAAATTCCCGACCCCGGTGCTGCGAAGGAAATACTGCAGTGTGTCAACACCATGGCTGACGCGGTAATTCGTAAGCAGGCAGGTGTTTGATAAAATCTTTTGAATTAACCTCTTGCCCTTTGGCGGTGTGATTTGTAGATTTTCCGCCCGCTGGTTGCATCCATAGCTCAATTGGATAGAGCGGCTGACTACGGATCAGCAGGTTTGAGGTTCAACTCCTCATGGATGCACCACTTCAATTTCTCCTTTTTGCTAATCTTCGTTGCTTTTTTGCCGATTTACCACTTTAGAAGTCCTGCTGACACCCTTTGGTGGACGCATTACTAATGCATAACGACCCGATTACCGTCTTGCTCGCGGAGGATGATCCGACCTACGCCGGCTTGCTTCGCGAGATTCTTTCCGACGCTAGTGCGGGGAAGATTCATTGCGAGCGTGTAGAACGCCTGAGTGAGGCGCTCGCCATTCTTTCGCAACAACATTTCGACGTTCTCCTTCTGGATCTCGGTCTGCCCGACAAGAATGGCCTCGATACCTTTCTCGAAGTCAAACGGCACGCTCCCCAGTTGCCGGTGGTCGTGCTTACGGGCACGGACGATGAGAAACTCGCGCTCGATGCTATGCGCGAAGGCGGACAGGATTATTTGGTGAAGGGGCAGTTTGATGGGCGGTTGATCGCGCGGATTCTGCGGTACGCGATCGAACGGAAGCGCCTCACGGAAACTTTGCGTGAGCGTGAGGAGTTCTTCCGGCTAATATCCGATAACATGACGGATCTCGTTGCGGTTTTGGACCTCAACGGCAAACGGCTCTACAATAGTCCTTCCTACAAAAATCTTCTCGGCGATCCGAAACAATTGATCGGTACGAACTCGTTCGAGGATGTCCACCCTGACGATCGCCCGTTGCTGGAAAAAGTTTTCCGCGACACGTTCAGCACCGGCGTTGGACAACGCGCTGAGTATCGGCTGATTGTCCGCGACGGCGGCATTCGCAATGTAGAATCAATTGGTAGCGTGGTGCGCACTGACGACGGGCAGCCCGCGAAGCTCGTCGTTGTTTCACGTGATATAACGGAACGAAAGCGTGCTGAGGAAGCGCTCCGCGAAAGCGAACGTCGTTACAAACGGCTGATTGATTCCACGACCGACTACATTTTCACGGTCGTCATCGACAACGGACAAGTTGTCGCAACGACCCATGGACCTGGCTGTCAGGCGGTCACAGGCTACTCCTCCGCGGAGTATCGGCTGGATCCGTTTTTGTGGTATAAAATGGTGTACGAAGAAGATCGCCAGCGCGTTTTGGAGCAAGCGCAGAATAGCATCTCCGGCGGATCGGTTACGCCGATTGAGCACCGGATCATTCACAAAGATGGCTCGATTCGTTGGGTGAAGAACACGCCGGTGTTGCGCAAGGATGATCAAGGGCGCGTTGTTTCCTACGACGGTTTGATTTCCGATATCACGGATCGCAAGAAGGCTGAAGAGCGTCTGCGCAGCTCGGAAACCCTCTACCAATCACTCGTCGAGAGTCTTCCCCAGTGCGTGTTCCGCAAGAACCCGGACGGTCGCTACACCTTTGGCAATCAGCGCTTCTGCGATTGGGTTGGCAAGTCGTGGGCGGAGATTTCGGGCAAGAGTGATTTCGATTTGTTCCCGATTCCGCTGGCGCAACGGTTCCACGACGACGATTGCCGAGTGCGCGAGTCCGGACAGATCTTCGGCTTCGAAGAGGAAAGTGTTCGTGCCGACGGCAAGCCGTGTTTCATCCACATCGTCAAGATCCCGATTCAAGATCAAGTGGGCAAGCCGGCGGGCATTCAGGGAATTTTCTGGGACGTCACTGAGGAAATGGAATCCGAGGCCGCGCTCAAGAAGACTTTGGCCGACTTGAAGAAATCCCACGAGGCGCTGAAAGCAGCGCAGTTGCAATTGATTCAGGCCGAAAAAATGGACTCGATCGGCACTCTCGCCGCGGGCGTTGCGCACGAGGTGAAGAATCCGCTGCAGATCATTTTGATGGGCGTGAGTTTCCTGAGTCACAACATCTCGCCGATGAGCGACAACATGAGTCTTGTCCTCAACGATATGACCAATGCGGTCAAACGCGCCGATCTCGTGGTGCGTGGGTTGATGGATTTTGCAACGCCCAATCAGCTTGAGGTGAAGGAGCAGGACTTGAATCAAGTGATCGAGCAATCGCTCGCGCTGATAAAGTATGAGATCAACCGCCGTAACGCCCGAATCATCAAATCGCTGGCGCCGACACTCACGCCGTTCGTGCTCGATCAGAATAAGATCAAACAGGTGTTCGTAAACCTCTTCATCAATGCGATGCAGGCGATGGGTAAGGGCGGCACCTTGACGATCGAGACAAAAGAACAACGGCTCGTGGTCCCTCCGCAATACATGACCGAACGGTCGACCAACCATTTTAAAGCCGGTGACCTTGTCGTCGTCGTCGAAGTGCGAGACACCGGCCCCGGAATTCCCGAAGAGAAGCTCACGAAACTGTTCGATCCGTTCTTTACCACCAAATCGCCGGGCGAAGGTACCGGGTTGGGATTGACGGTGGTGAAGCGGATCATTGATTTACACGGCGCTTCGATCGACATCCGCAATCACCCGGAGGGTGGCACGCGGGTGTTGTTAATGTTTAACACCAGTCGTAAACCGGATAATGCCGTGACGGTTGCCGCCAGCAGCGAGAACGAAAGTTGAACCCAAACGTTCATGCCCTGAAAACCGTGTGCCTGCCGGATCGTGTCCGGCGGACGAGACGGGATTTTTCCTCCGGGTGATGAACGCATGAACTCGGTCGGTTATTCCAAAATCGTTCGCAAGCTGCGCGTGTTTACGCAGGTTGCTGCCTTCATTGCGACCCTTGCTGGTGCGTTGGTACTGACCGGTTGGATTCTCGATGTTTCCGTGCTCAAAGGTTTGTTCGATGGAACGCATCCATTGAACCCGGTTACTGGCGCCGCGTTCGTCGTCGCTGGCGTGACGTTGTGGTTGCAACGGCGGGAGGAAGGCGGATTCCTGCGCACGCTGGCGCACGCGTTTGCCATACTCCTGACGCTGGTCGGCGGCATTTGCACCATCGAGTCGATGTTCGACCTTCATCCGCTATTGGATGGAATGATCTTCCCCGAACGATTGGCGTCGTTGAGTGGGGGCGTCTCACTTCGCGTCGAGCAAAACGCTGCCGGAAATCTTTTCCTGATCGGGCTCGCCTTGCGATGTTTGGACTGGGAAACGCCGCGTGGGGTTCGGCCAGCTCAAGTGTTGGCTCTGGGTGCGACGCTCGTGCTGCTTCTCGTCTTTGCGGGCTTCTTTTACAGCGCGGCTATTTCGTCGGCCATCTCGGCCTACTTGCCGATCAGTCTGAGCACGGCGTTCGTTTTCGCTGTGCTTGCCGTCGGTTTGTTGTGTGCCCGTCCGGAGTCCGGCCTGATGTCCGTGGTAACCCGTAACACCGCGGGCGCCTTCTCGGCTCGGCGCCTGGTGCTTGCCACCATTCTGGTGCCGTTTATCGGAGGCTGGCTGTTCATCGCAGGCCAGCGTGCCGGCGTCGTGGACGTCGCAATGGGCACTGCGCTTTTTGTCGTGGCGAACATTGTCGTGTTCCTTTCAGTGATCTGGTGGACAGCGCGGTCACTTGAAGGGGTCGATAGCGAGCGCGAATTAACCCGCGAGCGGCTTCGCAATTCCGAAGCGCTCTACCATTCGCTCGTGGAGAATCTGCCGCAGAATGTTTACCGCAAGGACACTCAAGGACGGTTTATTTTTGCCAACAAGCGCTACTGCACGACGGTGGATCGCCAGTTGGAAGAGGTTCTTGGTCGCAGTGAGGCGGACATCATCGCTCCAGCGCGCGCGGAGGTTTCCGAGGACCAAGATCGCGTGGTGCTCACGTCGGGAGAAAGCTTCGAGACTGTCGAAGAAGTACGCGTCAACGAAAACGAAAAGATCTTCTATCAAGTCATCAAAACCCCGGTGCGTGACGCGCGTGGCCACATTATTGGCGTTCAAGGCGTATTCTGGGACATCACTTCGCGGATTCAGGCTGAGCAGGCGCTACTGCAGGAACGTTACCTGTTGCACACGTTGATGGATAATTTCCCCGACCAAATCTATTTCAAGGACTCGAATAGTCGGTTCATTCGCGTCAATAAATCGCTGACGCAACGCTTCGCGGTGGTGAATCCGGCGTTGGTCGAAGGCAAAACGGACTTTGATTTCTTCACGCAGGAATACGCGCTGAAGACGTTCGAGGACGAACGAAAGGTGATGCGAACTGGTCAGCCGATTGTCGATCAGGAGGAAAAGCAAACTTGGCCGGGCGGTGGCGCCACTTGGGTTTCCACGACGAAGATGCCATTGCGCGACTTGAACGGAAAAATCGTGGGCAGCTTTGGGATCTCCCGAGACATGACCGAACGGATTCGTTTCGTCGATCAACTCAAGCAGAACAACGAAGATCTGGCGCGCAGCGAGGCGGCCTTGCGGCAGACAATGGCCGATTTGACCAAGGCGCATGAGCAGTTGAAGGCTGCGCAATTGCAATTGATTCAGGCCGAGAAGATGGAATCGGTCGGCACGCTGGCGGCCGGCGTGGCGCACGAGGTCAAGAATCCGCTGGCGATCATGCTCATGGGAACGGAGTTCCTTACCAAGAGCATCACGGTGAAAAGTGAAGACGTCGCCATGGTGCTCCAGGAGATGAGGGACGCCGTGGCTCGGGCCGACGGGATCATTCGCGGCCTTTTGGATTTCTCCGCGGCTCAGCAGCTCGAGATGGAGATGACGCCGGTTGAGTCCGTTATTGAGCAGTCGCTGACTCTTATCCGCCATGAATTAATCCGTCACAGCGTCGACTTGCAGCGTAATTTCGCACCGAATTTGCCACCCGTGGGCGTCGATCGGAATCAGTTCCAGCAGGTGTTCGTGAATATTTTCATGAATGCGATTCAAGCCATGGGCGAAGCCGGCGGAACTCTGACTGTCCGGACTTCATCCAAAGTTTTGACGGACGGTGGACACATTGAGGGCACTCGCGTGGCTGGGAATTTCTGGGTGAACGACGAAGTCGTGTTGGTGGAAGTTGAGGATTCCGGTCCGGGAATTCCGGCGGAGTTCCTTTCGAAGATCTTTGACCCGTTTTTCACCACAAAACCGGCCGGTTTGGGAACGGGCCTGGGATTGTCTGTCACAAAAAAGATAATCGAGATGCACGATGGCAATATCACGATCGCAAATCTGCCGACCCGCGGAGTGCGGGTATCAATCATGCTAAAAGCTAGGCGAAAGCCGTAACTATCATGGACAAGAAAAAGATTCTGATCGTGGACGACGAGGTGAGCTTCACCCGCCTTCTCAAACTTAACCTCGAACAAAGCGGCCTCCTGGAGGTCAAGGTCGAGAACCGCCCGATGTCGGCGGTGAGCACCGCGCTTGAGTTCCAGCCGGACATGATTCTCATGGACGTGATCATGCCCCAGCTCGACGGTGGTCAACTCGCGGCCCGCTTTAAGGCGGATCCGTATTTGAACGCCGTGCCGATTATCTTCCTCACGGCCACGGTGCGCAAAAAGGAAGTCGACGAAAACAACGGCGTCATCGGCGGATTCCCGTTCATTGCCAAACCCGTCACGCTCGAAGCAGTGATGGAGTGCATTGAGCGGTATCTGGCGAAGCCCGTTTAAGTTGACGTCCGGTTTAGTTTTCGCGTGCGCATCTGGGCGCACGCGCAGTGATTCTCTCTTCCGTTCCCGCGGGGTTCCGTGGTTAACTCCGCGCGGTGAAAAAATACGACCTGAACTTCGCCACGGTCGCGTTCCTCGGCGTGCTGTTGCTCTTTTTCGGCACGTTCCTTTTTTATCCAGTCAGCTTCATGCTCAAGGGCGCGTTCATCGAGAACGGCCATTTCAGTCTGAAGTACTTTCAAATGCTGGTTGCAAGTCCGCTCCAGCGGGAGGCTTTGCGCAACAGTTTCCTCATCGGCCTGCTGACCACAGTGCTGACGACCTTGCTCACGTTTCCACTTGCGCATTGGATGACGCGCTTCAATTTCCGCGGCAAGGCGTTCCTTGGCGCGTTGCTGCTGGTGCCGATGATTATGCCGCCATTTGTGGGCGCCATCGGCCTTCGGCAATTACTCGCGCGGTTCGGCTCGGTAAATTTGCAGCTGATGGAGTGGGGGATTCTGCCGCCGAACCAGCCGATTGATTGGCTTGGTAGCGGCGGTTTCTGGGGAATCATTATCCTGCAAGTGTTGAACCTTTACCCGATCATGTTCCTCAACGTCTCCGCCGCGATGGCGAACATCGATCCCGCGCTCCGCGAATCCGCACACAATCTCGGTGCCAGCGGGTGGAGGCTATTCCGGACGGTCACGCTACCGTTGATCCTTCCGGGCTACTTTGCGGGCGCAATCATCGTGTTCATCTGGGCCTTCACGGATCTCGGCACGCCGATCATCTTCGGATACTCGCGCGTGGTGCCGGTGCAGATTTTCGACTCGATTACCGAGATCAACACGAACCCGATGGGCTATGCGCTCGTTGTCTTTGTCCTCTTGTTTACCTTGGCGCTGTTCGTCATCTCGAAAAAGTTTCTCGCGAGCCGACGCTATGAGATGATCGCGCGCGGTCACGTTGCTGGTGCCGAGACTCAGGCGGACTTCCGACAATCGATCATGATCTGGCTCGTGATGGGCGCGGTGATCCTCTTGGCACTGATGCCGCATCTCGCGGTGATTGTTCATTCCCTCGCTGAGCGGTGGTTCTTCACCGTGCTGCCCGATCGATGGACGCTGGCGAACTATCAGGAAGTGTTCGGCCATGGGCTGACCGCATCGAGCATTCGCAACAGCCTCTTTTACTCCAGCATCAGCGCGCTCTTGGATATGGTGCTCGGCGTGATCATCGCATGGTTGCTGACGCGGAAACGCATTCCGTTCGCCGGGTTGCTCGATGCATTGGCGATGTTGCCATTGGCGTTGCCCGGCCTCGTGCTCGCATTTGGCTACGTGGCGGGCTTTGATTTCAAAATCACCTGGTTAAATCCGCGCGAGAACCCGACGCTCCTCCTTATCATCAGCTACAGTGTGCGCAGGTTGCCCTACATCGTCCGCTCCGCCTACGCAGGGTTCCAGCAAACGAGCGTCACACTCGAAGAGGCCTCGGCAAACCTCGGCGCCTCGCCGCTGCGGACGTTGCGAAAAATTACGCTCCCGCTCGTCATGGCGAATTTGATTGCCGGAACGATTCTGACGTTCTCCTTCGCGATGTTGGAAGTGAGCGACGGCCTCATCCTCGCGATGCGTGAACAATACTTTCCGATCACCAAGATGATCTACCAACTGATGGGCCGCATTGAGCCGAATGCGCCAGCGATTGCCTGCGCCCTAGGCGTGATCGGCATGGTGATACTCACGGCGAGCCTCTTCGTTGCGAGCAAACTTCTCGGTAAGCGAATGGGCCAACTCTTCCGCGCCTGATCCAAAATGAATTCTTCCCTCGAACGCCACCGCAAAATGGTGGAGCAATATCCGAATAACGAACTCGCCCGCTTCAGCCTCGGTAAGGCGCTCTATGACGCGGGCGAAATCGTCGCCGCCAAAGAGCAGTTCGAAGTCGCGCTAGCCAAGAAGCCCGATTGGATGGTTGTCCAAATTCTGATCGGTAAATGCGAGCTGGCCCAAGGCAACTCACCAGCGGCCAAGGCGGCGTTTCAGCGGGCATTGCAATTGGCCGTGTCGCAACACCACGAAGGTCCGCAGGCGGAGATGGAGCAACTGCTGGCCGAGATGGAATAGCGGTTGTTATCCGCCGAGGTACGCGCTGCGCACTTGCGGATTCTGACGGAGCGCGCGGGATTCGTCGTGCAGGAGGATGCGGCCGCTTTCGAGAACGTATCCGTAGTGGGAGATTTCCAACGCGAGGTTGGCGTTCTGTTCGACGAGTAAAATGGTCAATCCTTGTTGGCGGTTGATCTCGACGATCTTTTCGAAAATCGTTTTCACCAGCAGTGGCGCGATCCCCAGCGAAGGTTCGTCGAGCATCAGGAACTTCGGCTTACTCATCAGCGCGCGACCGATGGCGAGCATTTGTTGTTCGCCGCCGGAGAGCGTGCCGGCGAGTTGTCGTTCGCGCTCTTTCAGGCGCGGGAAAATGGAGAACACGTAATCGAGCGTGCTGCGGATGGTAGCGTGGTTGCCTTGGAGATAGGCGCCCATGCGCAGGTTCTCCATCACGCTGAGGTTGGCGAAAACCATGCGGCCCTCAGGCACGTGTGAGAGACCGCGTTTGACGATTTCGTGTGGCGGAAGGTTGGTGATCGGTTGACTGTCGTGGCTGACAGTGCCAGCAGTGGCTTTTACCAAACCGGAGATCGCGCGCAGCGTGGTCGTTTTTCCAGCGCCGTTTGCGCCGATCAAGGTGACAATGGTCCCGGCTTTGATCGAAAGCGAAACGTCGTGCAGCGCCGTGATGACGCCGTACTTTACCGTGAGATTTTGAACTTCGACCACGCGTGTTATTCCGTCTTGATCGTTTCTTCGCCGAGATACGCCTCGATCACTTTGGGATTTCTGCGCACGTCCTCGGGCGTTCCGTCTGCGATCTTCACGCCGTAATCCAGCACGTTGATGCGTTCGCAAATGCCCATGACGACTTGCATGTCGTGCTCCACGAGCAGGACGGCGATCTGATACTTCTCCTTGATGAAGCGGATGAGCTTCATCAACTCGACTTTCTCCGTGGGATTCATCCCGGCCGCGGGTTCGTCGAGCAGGAGCAGCTTCGGTCGCGTAGCGAGGGCGCGGACAATTTCCAAACGCCGCTGATCGCCGTACGGCAGGCACTTCGCCGGTTCGTCGCGGAATTTGGCGAGTTGAAAAATGTCGAGCATCTCGAGGACTTGCGCAGTGATCTGGGCTTCCTCGGCTTTGAACTTGGAACCGCGTCCGAGGGCATGAGCGATGCCGCTGAGCACGTGCAGATGGAACGCGACGCGGACGTTGTCGAACACCGAGAGCGAGGGGAACAAACGGATGTTCTGAAACGTGCGGGCAATGCCACGCGCCGTGATCTGGTAGGGCTTGCAGCCGTGAACGGGGCAATTCGCGAAATGAATCTCGCCTTTGGTCGGTTGATACACGCCGGTGATGAGATTGAACACCGTCGTTTTGCCCGCGCCATTCGGGCCGATGAGGCCCACGAGTTCGCGTTCGCCGATGTGCAGATCCAACTCCGAGACCGCGGTGAGGCCACCGAAGCGGATCGTCACGCGATTAAGTTGGAGCAGGGGAGCGCTCATGCCTGATGGCCCTTGGTCTTTCCGAACGCGAATAACCCCTGCGGGCGCGCCATCATCAAGCCGATGATGAGCAGCGAGTAAATGATCATGCGGTAGTCGGCGAAGCTGCGCAGAAATTCGGGCAACAGCGTCAGCAGAATCGCCGCGATAATCACGCCTGCGGTGCGCCCCATGCCGCCGAGGATCACCATCACCACGATGTCGATGGATTTCATGAAATCGAAACCCGTCGGCGAGAGGAACGATTTGTGATGCGCGTAAAGCCCGCCCGCGACGCCGGCGAAGAATGCGCCGATGACGAACGCAGTGACCTTGTAGCGCACGGGATTGATTCCCATCGCGCTGGCGGCGACCTCGTCGTCGTGTACGGCGATGAAGCCGCGACCGTAGGTGGAGTTCACCAGCGCACCGACGACATAGACGGTCAGTGCGGCGAGGGCGAACGCCCAGAAGAGATTAGTGTAGCTCGGAATTCCCTTGAGACCGCTGGCGGCACCGACCGATTCCATGTTCTGAAAAACCACGCGGATGATTTCGCCAAATCCAAGCGTGACGATGGCGAGGTAATCGCCACGCAAACGCAACGTCGGAACGCCGACGGCCAGTCCCGTGAGCGCCGCCGTCAATCCGCCGAGAATCAGCGCGGCGATGAATACGACCGGAACGAGGGTAGGGGAAACGAGCTTCGAAATCTCGAGCGTGAACTTCGCCGCTGTGTAACCGCCCACAGCCATGAAGCCCGCGTGGCCGAGGCTGAACTGCCCGGTGTGGCCGTTGATGAGGTTGAGGCTGACCGCGAGGATGATGTTGATGCCGACATCGATGGCGATGCCGAGATAGTAGCGATTGAACTGCGCCGAAATGAACGACACGGCGAACGCGACGATCACCGCGAGCAGTAAAAGTCTTTTGGCGCCGGACAACATTAGACTTTCTCCGTTTGCGACTTGCCGAGCAGCCCGGCGGGTTTGAAGAGCAGGATCAAAATCAAAATGGCGAAGGCAATGCCGTCGCGGTAGTTCGATACACCGGGCACGCCGCCGGCGAATGTCTCGAGCAAGCCGAGCACAAGTCCACCGAGCGCTGCGCCGGGAAGATTTCCAATGCCGCCGAGCACTGCGGCGATGAAGGCGCGGAGTCCGGGTTGAATGCCCATGAGCGGCTCGATGCCCGGAGCTTTCATCGCGTAGAGAATTCCCGCCACGGCAGCGAGCGCGGAACCAAGGCCGAATGTGAAAGATATGATGCGATTCACGTTTACGCCCATCAACGAGGCGGCTTGCTCGTTGAACGCCACGGCGCGCATGGCGGTGCCGACTTTGGTTTTCTGCACGATGAACCAGAGGAGCGTGAGCAAAATCGCGGTGAGCGCGGGCACGACGAGGTCGGTGCTGTTGACGACGAGGTGGCCGAAGTGAAAGTCCTGTTCAGGAAGCAGCTTGGGAAATGGTTTCGTTTCCGCGCCGAACACGAGCTTGTGCTGGCAGGTAAATTCAATGAACAGCGACACGCCGATGGCGGTGATGAGCACGGTGAGCTTCGGTCGTTTGCGCAACGGGCGGTAGGCGAGGAATTCGATCAACATGCCGAGCAACGCGCAAATCGCCGCCGCGAGCAGCATGATGACGATGGCGCTGCCGAATGATTGCGCGGGGAGAAACTGGCCAACCTTCGGTGCGAGGAAATATGCGGCGAACGCACCTAGCATCAAGACATCGCTGTGCGCAAAGTTGATGAACCGGAGGACGCCGTAAACCATCGTGTAGCCGATGGCGATGAGCGCGTAAATGGAACCGAGCGCGAGCCCGTTGATCAATTGTTGCAGGAACCAATCCACGCGCAGTGAAGTCCGGCGTTACGGGTTGACGGTCTCGACGAATTTGAACTTGCCGTCCTTGATCTGAAGAATCACCGCCGACTTGGTGGCGTCGCGCTTTTCATTGATGGTCGTTTTGCCGGTGGCGCCGTCGAAATCTTTCGTGGCGGCGAGGGCGTCGCGGACTTTTGGTCCCTCGGTGGTGCCGGCGCGTTTGATCGCGTCGGCGAGGATCAACGCGGAATCGTAACCCAGTGCAGCCATCGCGTCCGGAAGCTTGCCGTTGAAGCGCTTTTGATACGCGGCGACGAAGCGCTTGCTGTTCTCCGTGCTCACGTCGGGCGCGTAGTGAGTCGAGAAGTAGTGCCCCTCAACTGCTTCTTTGCCGATCTTGACGAGCTGATCGGATTCCCAACCGTCTCCGCCGAAGATCGGGACGTTGAGGCCGAGTTGACGGGCCTGAATGCAGATCAACGCGACGTCGGTGTAGTAGCCGGGGATGAAAATCGCGTCGGGACTTTGCGATTTGATCGCCGTGAGTTGCGCTTTGAAATCCTTGTCTCCGCCGTTGAAATCGAGCTCTCCGGCGATGCGTCCGCCCGCGGCGGTGAAGCCTTCCTTGAAATACTTCGCGAGCCCCTTGCTGTAGTCGCTCTTCACGTCAGTAAAGATCGCAACCTTCTTGGCCTTGAGCGTCTTCGTCGCAAAGTTCGCCATGACGGTGCCTTGGAACGGATCAATGAAGCACACGCGGAAAATGTAATCGCCGGTTTCGGTAACTTTGGGGTTGGTCGAGCTCGGAGAAACCATCGGAACCTTGTTTTGCTGACAGATCGGCGCAGCTTCCAGTGAGCGACTGGAAGCAACTTCGCCGAGAATTCCAACGACTCCGTCGCGAGAAATCAATTTGTTGACGACAGTGGCGGGTTCGCCGGCTTTCGACAGATCGTCCTCGGTGAGGAGTTGCAGTTTTTTGCCGAGCACGCCACCGGCGGCGTTCAATTCTTCGATTGCCAGGAGCGTCCCTTCATGCGACGACACGCCGAATGTGGCTTCCTTGCCAGTGAGGGAAGCGAATTCTCCGATTTTGATAACGTCGCCGCCGCCTTGTTGTTTGCAGCCAGTCAAGGCAATGCCGAGCGTGAGGAGTGTTGGAAGGAAAATTTTGGTGCGCCAGTTTTTCATAGCTGAATGATTCCGCGAGTGGTCCCGAGGAACACTCGGCGAGGAAGCTAGAGAAGCCGCGTGCGACTTTCAATCTTCAATGCAAGGAAGCTGCGGCCCGGCTCACGTGGCCGATTGAAGGTCGCGGAGGAGTACGCTGATGAACGGATACCGCTTGCCCATGTCGCGATCGAGGCATTGCAGGATGATTTTTTCCATCGCGGGAGAAATCTTTTCGTTGTATGTCCGCGGCGGTGTCAGCGTGAAGTTACGGTCGAGTTGCTTCTTGAGGACGTCGGCCGGGGTGTCGCCCGTGAAGGGGCGCCGGCGGGTCAGCAATTCATACGCAGCCACGCCGAATGCAAAGATGTCCGCGCGCTGATCGATCGGCTTGCGGAGAAGTTGCTCCGGCGACATATACGCCGGAGTTCCGGGATACTTCCAAAGCTTCTTCGGGCTCTCGGGCTTGGGTTGCGCGAGATCGAAGTCAATCAAGCGTACGCGGGCGTTGCGTGTGATAAGGATGTTCTCTGGCTTAAAATCCAGGTGCAGGTAGCCGGCGTCGTGGACGTGTTCCAGCGCGACGGCCATGTCGATGATGATTTGCCGGAGGTTCTCCTGAAGCAGTGGATCATTGCGAAGAAAGAGCTGCTTGAGGTTGGAGCTCTCCACATACTCCATCAGCATGTAGGGCAGACCGCCGATCTTGCCATGTTCGAAATAGCCGATAATCGACTCGTGATGGGGAATCTTGGAAAGAATTTCGCAGCCGCGGTTGAAACGGCGCTTCACGAAAAAGGCGTGGCGAAACTTGTCGTGCATCTTGCGCAACGCGTACGCTTCGTTCTTCGAATTGGTCGCGAGCCAGATGTCGGCCATGCCGCCGCTATTGATCAGTTCGTGGAGGTAGTACGCACCAAAGGGCACCGGAGCTGCTGGCTTCTGGGGACTACCACCTAGTTGATACGTCGACATGTAATTTGTATCGGCGAGGGTTTATCAGTTCAAAAGCCTTTGTGCCAATTGATTTCTTTTAGTTCTCCGCCTTGGAATCCCTCCCCATCAAATCCCTCAGCGCTGGCTCGAGTTGCTTGCCTTCGTAGAGCATCGCATAGACCTCGTCGACTATCGGTGTCTCGACGTTCAGTTTGCGCGCCAACTGCCGGGCGGAGCGGGCCGTGGGATAACCTTCCGCCACGGTGACGCTGCTCGCGAGAATGGTTTCAACCTTTTCACCGCGGCCGACCCGTTCGCCAAAAGTGCGATTCCGACTGAGCTTGGAAAAGCACGTCACCGTCAAATCACCCAAGCCGCTCAGGCCGGAAAAGGTCTCTGACTGCGCGCCGCAAGCGACACCAAGTCGTCGCATCTCAGCGATACCGCGGGTGATGAGACCGGCTTTCGCATTGTCGCCGAAGCCCATGCCGTCGCTCACGCCAGCACCGATTGCGATGACGTTCTTCAGGGCGCCGCCCAGTTCCACGCCGATCAAATCGGTGCTCGTGTACACGCGGAAGGTGGGGCGGTGAAAAAGTTTCTGCACTTGTTTAGCGACGGCGGTGTCGATGCTGGCGGCGACGACTGCCGCGGGATTGCCGCGCGCGATTTCCAGCGCGAGCGTAGGCCCGGACAACGCGGCCAACTTTGCCTTGGGCGCGGTTGTTTCGAGAATGCCGCTCATCGTCAGGCCGGAGTCGTGTTCGATTCCTTTCGTCACGCTCACCACGATGCCGGTGAAATTGGCGAGCACGCTCGACACTTCGCGGAAAGCCCGCGACGGAACCGCGAGCACCACGCACTCACTCGACACGATGGCCTCTGCTGCGTTGGCGACGTAACGCCAGTCGCGCGGGAGATTGATGCCGGGGAGATATTTTTCGTTGCGACAGTTGCGCTGAACTTCTGCGAGGTGCTCGGCGTTGTGACCCCAGAGGGTGATCGTGTGGCCACCTTGCGAGAGAAGTTGGGCGAGCGCCGTTCCCCATGCACCCGCACCCAGCACGGTAATCTTCACGGAAGCACCTCCGGGGTGGCGGCCGATTTCTTCGCGCCGATGCGGTTCTCCGTGCCGTTGAGGAGTCGCTGAATGTTTGCCTTGTGTTTGTAGATCGCCAGCGCGCCCATGAAGAACGCGACCACGCGCAACGCCGTGCTCTGATAAAAGAACCAAGTCGCGGTCATCACCGCCACGGCCGCGACCAGCGAAGCGACCGATACGTAACGGGTCAACGCGAAGAAAACAACCCAGCTCCCGAACGCTACCGCGAGCGTCTTGGGCATCAGCCCGAGCAAAACGCCCGCTGTGGTGGCAATGCCTTTGCCGCCTTTGAAGCGCAGCCAGCAGGTGTAATTGTGTCCGAGAATTGCGCCCACGCCGCCGGCGATGGCGAAGAGAACCGCCGTATCGGCGGCGCTGTTGAAAAGTCGTGGGCCGAACTTTTCCGCGAGGAAAACTGCGAGATAGCCTTTGAGCGCGTCGACAATCAGGACGAATGCGCCCGGGCCTTTGCCCAGCACTCGGAAGGCGTTCGTCGCGCCGATGTTGCCACTGCCGACCTTGGTGATGTCGACTCCGCGAGCCTTCGCGACGAGAAACCCGGTGGGAATCGAACCGAGCAAATACGCCGCGACCAGCGTGATTCCGTAAGCAAAAAATTCCACGGGCCGAACTCTAGTTAATCGACTTCGAAGCGAGCAAGAGCAATCCCGGAACTTGTACCGAAGCGGCCGTCGAATCGCGAATCTCCGCGCGGGACATCACGGACTCAAAACATATCGCACGCCTTCAAGAGAGTCTCGTGGACGATTAGATCAGTTTCAGGCGTCACGTTCAGCGGGCGCTTCTTGCGGATCGCGTCGGCGAGATCGGCGAGTTCAGGGACGTAGCGCTCGTATTTCGGGAGAGGGACGTTTTGCGCCTTGGCCGTGTAAGGTCCGGCGGCTTGCGTGAGTTCCATTTGCAACGTTCCCGGTTCGATGGGTTGAAGGATTGCGTTTCCTTTGGTGCCGATCACCTCAAGGAAGCGATGCGCGCCAGCGCGGGATTGCATGAGGTTCACGTTGATCGTCGCGATCGCTCGCAGGTATTGGAACACCGCGAGCGTGTTGTCGTTTAGCTTGTCGTCGAAACTGCCGTCCTTGCGGAGAAACGGCGTGATTTTGTCCGGCTTGCCCATCATGCGCACGAGGGCATCGATCAAATGGCAACCGAGTTCCCACATCGCGCCGCCGTGAAATTCCGCAAGCGTGAGGCGGTGATCCTTGTCGATCTGCGAATTGATCTGACCGCGCACCATTGTGATGTCGCCAAGCCATCCGCGCTGCACGGCCTCGATCATCTTGCTGATGCCGTCGTGGTAGCGCCACATGTAGCCCATCTGCAGTAGTCGTCCTCGCGACTTCGCCAGCTCGACGAGTTCTTTGAATTCCGCCATCGAACCTGCAGGCGGCTTCTCGAGGTGCACGTGTTTGCCAGCGGTGAGCGCGATCTTCCCGTGACGATAATGGTCGCGCGCATCTGACTCGACTGCGATGACGTCGGCGGACTTGAGCAACTCATCTTGCGAAAGAATCTTCGCGCCATCGCGCCCGTAAGTTTCGGCAAGCTTCGCGTTCTCGGGGTGAATGCCGACGAGTTCCCAGTCGCTCGATTCGCGAACGGCCTTGAGCTTGCCGCTGGCGTGCGAATGTCCGATGCCAAGGAAGCCGATCTTTAGTCGCGCCCCGTTGGCCACCGGTTGCGCGGCGGGCGCGGTAACTCGACTGAAAGTGGCGGCGACCGCGGTGGTTTTGAGGAACGTGCGTCGATTCATAGGCGTGTGTGGAGTGAGTTGGTGCAGCAAACCAATATCAGGGACGACGTTCAAGCCTTCATCCCGTTGACGCGCGCGCCAACTTTGAACTTTGAAGTTTGCGCTTTGAACCTATAACAGCCGCATGTCTGGAAAGCTCAAAGTCGCGGTGCTCGGCACGGGTTCGCTCGGAAAGGAACACGCGCGCCTTTATGCCGAACTGGCTGCGGCGGGAAAAATTACCTTCGCCGGTGTCTTCGACGTGCATGGGGAAACCGCGCGCAAGATTGCCGAGAAGCACGCCACACGGGCGTTTGTGTCCGTAGACGAAGCGGCTGCCAATGCGGACGCGTTCAGCATCGTCACCCCTACCGTCACGCACTTTGATCTAGCGAAACAATTGCTGCGGCAAGGCAAACACGTCCTGGTGGAAAAACCGATGACGGATCGCGCGGCGCAGGCGACTGAGTTGGTGCAGCTCGCGCAAGCGCAGCGGTGCATTCTGCAGGTCGGTCACATCGAGCGTTTCAATCCGGTTTTCAATTATCTTCAGCAAGTTTGCACGGAGCCGCGATTCATCGAGACGCACCGACTCTCGCCGTATCCCGCGCGCAGCACGGACATTGGGGTAGTGCTCGACTTGATGATTCACGACCTTGATGTCGTGCTCGCGTTTGTGAAGTCGCCCGTGACGAGCGTCGATGCGGTCGGAATTCCCGTGCTCAGCACGACCGAGGATATTGCGAATGCGCGGCTCCGTTTCGCGAATGGCTGTGTCGCGAATCTGACGGTCAGCCGCGTGAGTCCAGAGCGGATGCGGAAGATTCGTGTGTTCAGCGGCGGTAAACAGACGAGCTACGTCTCGCTCGATTACCGCGCGCAGGAAGGTTTCATTTATCGTCTGGCGCGCGACGGCGAGGAGGAATCGTCGCTGCTGAAGAAGCTGCTGCACGCGAAGGATTCGAACATCGTCAGCCAATTCGCCGGAAAGAAAATCGTGCGCGAGCCGGTGCCGATTGCCAAAGAGGAGCCGCTCAAACTTGAGTTGCAAAGTTTCATTGATTGCGTCCGCGCGCAGTTAACGCCGGTGGTGAGTGGAGAGTCGGCGAAGCATGCGCTCGATCTCGCGTTCGAGATCACGCGCCAGATTGAAGCGGCCAAGGTAACCATCCCCACGTGAAGCCGCGGAGTTTCATGGTTATCGCCGGTGAAGCCAGCGGCGACGCCCTCGCGGCGGAGCTGGTGCAAGCTCTTCGCGTTGCTGTTCTCGATCGCGACACAAGTGCGACTCGCGACGTGCAACCGATACGGACTGGCTTGGCACCGACGTTCTTTGGGGCGGGCGGCCCCAAGCTCGCGGCCGCCGGTGTGGAACTTGCGTTCGACATGACGCAGCACGCCGTGATCGGTCTTGGTGAAGTGTTGAAGAACTACGCGAAGTTCAAACGCCTCTTCAGGCAACTCCTCCAGCTCGCGATCGAACGGCAGCCCGATGTGATTGTGTGCGTGGATTTCTCGGGATTCAATCGCCGCTTCGCGCAGGCGGTGCGTCGGCACGTTCGCAAACACCTCGGCCCGTTCTTCAATTGGAATCCGAAGATCGTGCAATACGTATCACCGCAAGTGTGGGCTTCGCGCCCGGGCCGTGCGCGCGCGATGGCCACGGCGTATGATCTCGTGCTGAGCATTTTTCCGTTTGAACCGGAATGGTATGCTGCACGCGTACCGCAATTGCGCGTTGAATTCGTTGGTCATCCGATCATCGATCGTTACGCGAATAGCGAACGCGGGAAACAGGGTCCGCGCGAAGGCGCGCCTCCGATGATCGCACTGTTACCAGGCAGTCGGGCAGGGGAGTTGCGTCGGCATTTGCCAGTCGTCCTTGGTGCCTGGGATAAAATTAAGGGAACTTTGCCTGCCGCCAGCGCCGTGATGGTTTTCCCCAACGAAGAGCTGCTCCGAACGGCACGCGCGAGTTTTGGAAATTCGCCGAGCGACGGATTGTCATTCCAAGTTGGCGGGCTTGCAGAACAGTTGGGCAGGGCGTCGCTGGCGATCGCCTCGACCGGTACGGTGACGATGGAGTGCGCTTATTTCGGAGTGCCAACGGTCGCGCTCTACAAGACTTCGTGGAGCACCTACCAGATCGGAAAGCGGATTGTGCAGGTAAAATTTCTCGCGATGCCGAACCTGTTGGCGAATGCCGAGATTTTCCCCGAGTTTATTCAGGAGGCCGCGACTCCTGAGAACGTAGCTTCGGCAGCACTTGGCTTGTTGAATGACCCGGCGGGGCGTCGAGAAGTTCAAAGTCGCTTGTCGAATATCGTCGCTGGGTTGGGGGAGCACGGTGCGAATCGACGCGCGGCGGCGGCGATTTTGTCGCTGATCTGACCCGCGATCGCGCCCTCGTGGGCTTGCTCCGAATCGGTTTTCCAGTATCTTTCCTCCGATTGAAAAAATCGTTTCGCTCAGAAATCCCGCGCAAAGCGGTGTATCGACTTTCGGTTTACTTACG
This sequence comes from Limisphaerales bacterium, assembly GCA_044224905.1. GTDB lineage: Bacteria > Verrucomicrobiota > Verrucomicrobiia > Limisphaerales > JBGAJN01 > JBGAJN01. The sequence continues at coordinate 819,161 of JBGAJN010000003.1, read as the reverse complement.
CTGCCTTCAACGTCTGAAACAGAATGGCCTCGCTACCGTTTCGAGCGAGGCGTTGGCGACGGCAGCCGGTGTGAAGTCGACGCAGCTTCGCAAAGACCTCACTTACTTTGGACAATTCGGGACGCGTGGACTTGGCTATGATGTTGACCAGCTCGCCAAGATGATCGCCGATCTGCTCGGCACGACTAGCTTGCAACCGGTCGTTCTTGTAGGAGTCGGCAACCTCGGTCGCGCGCTCCTTTCTTATCGTGGGTTTGAAAAAGAAGGCTTCGAGGTTGTTGCGGCATTCGATCTCGAAGCTGCGCGGATTCGGAATCGCCCGGCTCACCCGCCGATTTACGGGATGGACAAACTGGCTGAACTCATCCGCGAGCGGCGGGTGAAGATGGCAATCCTGACGGTGCCTGCCTCCTCGGCGCAGGAAGTGGCGAACACGCTCGTGACTTGTGGGATTACCGGCATTCTGAATTTCGCGCCGATCGTGGTGCACGTTCCGGAGGACGTCATGGTCAACAACGTGAACTTGGCGATGGAGCTGGAAAACCTCAGCTATTTTATTCACGACTGATCGCGCGCCGATCAGTCCGGAGTCTTTTCTAATTGCGGCAGCGTCGCGTCGTCTCCGGTAACCTTGCGTCCAAATTGTCCCGCGAGCTCGCACACTTGCGTGCGGAGTCGGCGGGCCATTTCTTTGCGATCCAGTCCAGCGGGCATCGGTTCACCGAATGCGACGTGCGCCGTCACCTCAGTTTTTGTGAGTAGGTTCAACAGATGCGGCGCAAGTGTCATTTCGCCCCAATAAGCAACTTCGTCGGCTACGGAACCGTCCTTGATCGAGTAGCCGATCCAAACCGGAGTGACGGGCCAGTTATTGACGATCGCGGGTTCGAGTAGCGACGGACGAAATGGCAGGACGCGATCGCCGCTGCTGCTGGTACCTTCGAGGAACACTACGATGGGAAGTTTCGCTTCGATTGCCGGCGCGAACTCGCGGCTGACGCGGACGATATCCGAGCGTTGCTCGCGCTTTAGATACAGCGTGCCGGCTTGGCGGGTTAGCCAACCGAAGATGGGCCATCCTTTCACGTCGGCTTTGGAAACAAACACCGCGGGTTGAATCGAGCCGAGTGCGAGAATGTCCAGGTAGCTGAGGTGGTTGCTTGCGAGAAATCCGACTTCGGGCGGCTTGCCGCGAAACTCGACCCGCGTGGCGAAGAGTTGTCGCGAGTAAATACCCGCCCAGCGATTCATCCACTTTGCCCGTCGCTTCAGCTGGCGATGTCGACCGGTCAAGACTTCGAGGAAAATGAAATCCACAGCGGCGCCGGCGACGAGAACGACGAACTTGGCGAGTCGTAGGGCAAAACGAATGGGATGGTTTTTAGCGCCGGTCATGCGCCGTGACGATAGAAACTACGCGCACGGCTGGCGAGGAGAAGTTCTCCCGAGGTGCGCGCTTACGCGAGATAACGCTTCACCGTGCTGGCCGGCAATGCGTCCACATCGAGGAAGGTCAGGAAGTCGATGGTTTTGAATTCGCGATCGATGGCGGGCGGGCCGCAGATTTTGGCTCCGACGGCAAGGTAAGCGGCGAGGAGCTTGGGAATCTTGGGCGCGGTCGCAAGGAGTTGATCCAGCGGGCAGGCGAGTGCCGGCAGTGGATTCGTGCGGAAGCGCGCTTCGACGAAATGCTTGCGCTGAAGTTCAAAGAACATCGAAGCGCCTTCAGCGGCGTTCTGCGAGGTCAACGAACTGCAACCGATAAGATATCTTCCGCCGCGTGGATGGGCGTACGAATAGATGCCGCGCCAAAGCATGCTGAGCACGGCGAGGTTGCGATGGTCCCGATGTACGCACGCGCGACCGAGTTCGACGACTTGCCCGCGGACGGGTTCGAATGGGCCGAAGTCAAACTCCTGTGCGCTGTAGAATCCGCGATTCGCCGCGGCCTTGTCGCCCATCTGCAGGCGGTATGTGCCGACGATGTTGCCGGTCGAGGTATCCTCGACAAGCAAGTGGTCGCAGACCTCATCAAAAGGATCGGCGTCGAGGCAAGTCGCGAAAGATTGCTCGAGCCCTTCGTTGAGTTCGAGGTTGAAGACCTGGAAGCGGAGTGCCTGAGCTGCGCGAATCTCTTCACGCGTCGTCGCCAGCCGGGACGCGTAGCTCTGCCGCGAACCGCCGCGTGCGAGAATACGATTCCCGACTCGAAAACTTGAGGTCTCTTCTGGCCCGGCGCTCATGGAGTTGTCCGATGTGACGCTGAGAGTTTGTTCAATTGTTATCATGGCAGCAATGCATTTTTTCCGCACCGACGTTGAACAGCGAGAATCATACTGAATGTCGTGATCTCGTGTGTGAACGTTGCGTGACGTTGCGATGCCAATTGATGGTGAGTCTTGCTTGTGTCGCTGGTCGCATATCGTTCACGCGTTCATTGTTAAGCGCACTTGCTGCCCGGCGCTAAATTGATAAAACTGCGTCGAGCATTGACCCGGAAAATCCATGAACGTCCACCATTTGGAACTCTATTATTACGTCGCGCGGCACGGCGGCATCAGCGAAGCGGTGCGCAACATTCCCTACGGCATCCAGCAACCAGCGGTGAGCGTGCAGATTTTGCAGCTGGAGGAATATCTTGGAACGAAGCTCTTCCAGCGTCGCCCGTTTCAACTCACGCCGGCGGGCGAGAAGCTTTATCAGTTCATCCAGCCGTTCTTTAGCAATCTCGAAAAGGTGAGCGACGAGATTCGCGGCAATGCATCGCAAGTCCTGCGCATTGGCGCGTCGACGACGATTCTGCGCCTGCACTTTCCGGAAATGCTGCGCAACTTGCGGGGTAAAATCGGTGGATTGAAAATCAGCCTGCACGACGGTGTCGAACCGCAACTTCTGGCGTTGTTGGAAAAGCTGGAGATCGACATTGCGGTGACGGTGATGCCGAACCGCGTGCCGGCGGATACGAATTCGCAACCGCTAATCAAGCTACCGCTTGTGTTGCTCGTGCCGTCCGACAGCAAAATCAAATCCGCCGCGGAGCTGTGGAAACGTGACAAGATTGAGGATCCGCTCATTTGTCTGCCGCCCATCGAAACGATCACGCGCAGCTTTCAACAGCAGTTAGCCAAACTCGGCGTCGACTGGTACGGCAGCATCACCGTCAACTCGCTCGATCTGATCGAGACTTACGTTGCCGACGGATTCGGCATTGGGCTGTCGTTGGCCGTTCCGGGTGCGAAGAAGATTCCCGGCGTTCGCGTCCTTCCGCTAGACGATTTCCCGCCGATCGTCGTCGGAGCGCTTTGGAAAGGCACACTGACGCCGGTCCTTCAGGCATTTGTTACGGAGCTTCATAGTCGCGCCACCGAAGTCGTTACGAACTCGCCAGGGTGGGAAGCGGCGTTGCTTACCAAGAAGGCCGGCGTCTCATGACGACCTCTGGGAAAGCGCGGATTCACTTGTGCATCATTGCTATGGCTCTGTTGGCAGCGGGCGATGTGCTTGCCTTTACGGAGACGAACAACTTGCCGCGTCCCGAATGGATTCAAGTGGCGAGCAACACCAACTCGCAGACGGTCGTCTTTCGCAAGCAGTTTGTCTCCCAGTCCGACTTGCTGCGCGCCATTTTGCTCGTGGCAGGTGACGGTAAATTGTCAGTGACGCTCAACGGCGCGGCGGTCGCTGCGAGTGATTCGCGTGCGCACGCGACCGGTGCTGATGTTCGCAGCGCTTTGAAGAATGGTGACAACGTTCTCGAAGTTCGCGGCCAAAATTCCGCAGGACCGTTGACGTTGGGACTCGTGTTGGAACTCGCGTCGCCGAGCGGAAAGATTCACTGGATTGTTTCCGACTCCACGTGGTCGGCGACCGCTGCCGGCAGTGTTGCGCCGCTTGCGGTGCGTAGCCTCGGCCGCACGGATGCGAACGCAAAGGATAATCCGTTTGATACTCGTGAAGCCTTTGATGCTTATAACAGTTGGAGGCTCGCCAAGAGTGCAAATTCGGCAACTGCGGCCGAGTCGTTGACGCTGTTGCCCGGCTACCGCGCTGAATTACTCCGCTCCGCTCAGCCTGGCGAAGATTCGTGGATCGCACTGGCGTTCGATCCTCAGGGACGCATCACGGTGGCGAAGGAAAAGCGCGGTTTGTTGCGAATGACTTTGGGTGAGTCTTCCGTTGCGAAAGTGGAAACCATCAACGACACGCTTCTCGAATGCCGCGGATTACTCTACGCCCACGGCGGCCTTTATGCAGTCGCGAACAACAGTCACGGGCTTTTTCGTCTCCGTGACACGAAGGGCACAGGCACCCTCGATGAAGTGACGGAAGTGCTACACACGGACGGTGGCACCGGGCATGGACGTAATCACATCAAGCTGGGACCTGACGGGAAACTCTACATGATTCATGGTGACGACGTAGTGCTCACGCCGCGAGCGAGCTCCCGTTGCCCCACGAACTTTTTCGGCGTCGATCAGCTTATCCCGGCGGCGTGGGACGAGGCGCCCGCGAAACTCGCCCAACGCCTCCCGCTCGGTCACTTGCTCCGCAGCGGCGACCAAGGGCGAACGTGGGAAATGGTTTGCGGCGGTTTGCGTAATCCGCTCGACGTCGCTTTCAACGAAGATAGCGAAGCGTTTACTTACGATGCCGATAACGAGCGTGACATTGGCACGCCATGGTATCGCCCCACGCGAGTGCTGCATCTCGTGAGCGGCGGCGATTACGGATGGCGACGTTCGAGCGCTTCATTTCCGGAGTTCCGTCCGGACAGTCTGCCGGCGGCGGTCAATATTGGTGTGGGTTCACCTACTGGTATCGAGTTCGGCACGCGTTCCGCGTTCCCGTCGCGTTATCGGCGCGCGTTGTTCATCTCCGACTGGTCGTATGGGCGCATCGTGGCCGTTCATCTCGCGCCCCGTGGTGCAACCTACGCGGGGACAAGCGAAGCGTTCGTCAGCGGTCGCCCGCTGAATGTCACCGACCTCGCGTTCGGCCCGGACGGCGCGATGTATTTCGTCACGGGCGGACGGCAGACGCAGTCGGGGCTTTATCGGATTCGCTTCGACGGAAAGTTGGGTGAATCGCCCGCGACAGGCGTGGCTGAATCCACTGAAACGAAGAACGCTGTCGCCCTTCGCGATTTGCGTCGCCAATTAGAGTCCCTCCACGCTCAACCATCTCGGGACGACGCGGCAAACATCGAATTCATCTGGCCAAATCTCAACCACACCGATCCTTCGATTCGCAACGCCGCGCGGGTGGCTTTGGAGTTCCGCGACTGGCATCAGTGGCTGGATCGTGCTTTGCCGGAAACCGCGCCAGCGGCGGCGCTGAACTCGCTGCTCGCGCTTGTTCGCAGTAGTGGCCTCGACCAGACAGTAAGCACAAAAGTCCTGGAACGCTTGCTCACGTTTGATCTTCGCAAACTCGACGAGCCGCAGCGTCTCGCGGTTATACGAATTGCGGCTGTGTGCTTTACCCGCCACGGTGCGCCCAATTCTTCGCAGCGCGCCGCGGTCCTTGCCAAATGGGACACAGAGTTTCCAGCAGCAGGGTTCGCGTTGAATCATGAATGGGTCGAACTGCTCGTTTACCTACGGTCGCCAACCGTTTTGTCGAAGACCATTCCACTGCTCGCCACGACCGATGCGTCGGAGGAATTGCTTCGTTATCTCTATTGCCTGCGCACGGTGAAGGACGGTTGGAGTCTGGATCAACGCCGCGCCTACTTCACCGCGCTAGCGCGCGCGGATAAGATGCAAGGAGCGCGTGAGTATTATCGTGCACTGGAAAATATCCGCGCTGAAGTCACAGCGGCGCTGACTGCTTCCGAGCGAGTCGCATTGCGCAGTTTGTTGGAAACGAAACCAGCGGCGCTCGCCTCCGCCACGCCGCCGAAGTTTGTGAAGGATTGGAAGTTTGAAGAACTGCTGCCAAAAGTGGAGCAGGGGACGCGCGGTCGTTCGCTTGAAAACGGACGCGCAGCGTTTGCTGCGGCGCAGTGCGTGGCGTGCCATCGCGTGGGCAACGAGGGCGGCGTGTTGGGGCCGGATCTCACCAGTGTGGCGAGCCGTTTCGGACGGAAAGAAATCTTAGAGTCGATCTTCTATCCGTCGCGCGTGATCGACGACAAGTTCCGTCAGACGACATTGCGCCTCGCCAGTGGCGAAACGGTGGTGGGAACCGTAGAGTTGGAAGACTCCGAAACGATTTCTCTGCGGACGAGTCTATTGAGTGATGCGACGACGCCAGTCCCCGTGCGCGACATTCGCGAACGCAAGCTCTCGGACATCTCCCCAATGCCGGAAGGAATGCTCAATTCGCTTACGCTCGAACAGATTCTCGATCTCATTGCGTACCTCGAGTCAGGCGGCAACCCGAAGCACGCCGCGTTCAAACGATAGTGTGAAACATAAAAGCCCGGTCATTACTGACCGGGCTTCGATTGATGTTGCCGGAGTGATCCGAAGCTGTTTACAAGCTTACGTCCCAACCTTTGCGGTATTGCTTCTTCACGTATTGCGCGGCTTCGGGGCAGTTGGTGGACTTCATGTTCTTCGCGTCCCACATGACTTTCTTTCCGACGCGCAGGGCGAGGTTGCCGAGCAGCACCACTTCGGTGAACGGGCCGGCGACCTCGAAGTTCGAGCACGCTGCGGGACCGCCTTTGACGGCACGAATGAAGTCGAGATACGGACTGTTGTTCGGCACGCGATCGATCATCTGCGGCGGCTTGGGCAATTCCTTGGACTTGGATTCGGGCAACAGGCGCGGGCGCTCGCCGTACGTGTCCGTGAGCATTTTGCCGCGGCTTCCGATGAAGAGCGTCCCGCTTTCGGCGAACTTCGGGGCTTCCATTTCGGAAGGGCGCTGGGGCGTCTTCTTGCCGTCGTGCCAGTAGAGCGTGCAGGCGGGAAGTTTTTTGCCATCGTGGCCAGTGCGCTCGGGGAATTCGTAACGCAGAACGGCCCACTCGGGCGCGGATTCATCATTGAGCGGTGAAGATTCAACAACCTCGACGCTGATGGGACTGTTCAAGTTTAACGCCCAGCAGGCGCCGTCCATCACATGGCAACCCATGTCGCCGAGCGCGCCGGCACCGAAATCCCAGATGCCGCGCCAGTTGAACGGATGATATGGTCCACGACCGGCTTTTTTCTTCTTCTTGCCGTCCTTGGCCGTTATTTCCTCTTCTTTCGGTCCGACGTAGGGACGCATCGGGGCCGGGCCGATCCAGACATTCCAATCGAGATTCGAGGGAACCGGATCGGAACCGGCGGGGCGCTTGATGCCTTGGGGCCAGATCGGGCGATTCGTCCAGCAGTGGACTTCTTTCACGTCACCGATCGTGCCGCTCCAGATGTGCTCGCAAAGCGTGCGGTTGCCGTCGCCGCTGTGACCTTGATTGCCCATCTGTGTGGCGACTTTGTATTTCTTCGCGCCGAGCGTGAGTTGTCGGGCTTCCCAGACAGTGTGTGTGAGGGGCTTCTGTGTGTAGACCGCGATGCCGGCCTTCATCGCCAGCATGGTGGCGGGATAATGATGGTGGTCAGGCGTGCTGACGTTCACGGCGTCGATGTTCTTTTCCTTCTCCAACATCTCGCGGTAATCCTGATAAACCTTCGCGCCGGGATACTTCTGCAACGCGGCTTCGAGCGTGGTCTTGTCCACGTCGCACAGGGCAACGACGTTGTTGTTTCCGCCGTCGTGCAGACCGGCAATATCCGTTCCACCTTTGCCGCCGGCGCCGATGGCGGCGACGTTTACCTTCTCGTTGGGGGAAACGGTTCGGGCGCGCGCGGGTAGTCGACCCGAGAGAGTGAAAGCGCTCGCGGCGAGGGCGGTTTGATAAATGAATACGCGGCGATTAACGCCGGTGACAATGACTTTGGGTGAACTTTGTTTGGGCATGGCTTTGTTGACGCAAGGGAATCAGAAAACATTCAGGAAGCAAGCACCCGATTGAACAACAAAAAAGGCCGGACCACTGAAGGCCCGGCCTCGTTGAAGAAGATCGACTCAGTTTTTATCGCTCGCCGGCAAAGGACGGATCCAGATGTTGCGGAAGTGCATCGGATTGCCGTGATCTTGCAACTTGATCGGGCCGGTGGTGGCCTTGGTCTTGTCGTAGCTTGTGAGATTCTTGTGGCCGCTCGGTCCCATGTAGGCTTCGTGATTCTGCACCACTACGCCGTTGCGGAAGGCGGTCACGATCGCGGGCTTCTCGACTTTGCCATCCGTACCGAAGCGCGGCGTGGTGAAGACGATGTCGTAGGTCTGCCATTCGCCGGGTGGACGCGCGGCGTTCACGAGCGGTGGCATCTGGCCGTAGAGCGCGCCCGCAGTGCCATCGGCGTAGGTGCGGTTGTTGTAGCTGTCCAGAACTTGGAATTCATAGAGGCCCATGAGGAACACGCCGGAGTTGCCGCGACCTTGGCTGTCGCCTTCGGGTGGATTGGGTGTGGCGAACTCGACGTGCAATTGGCAATCACCGAATTCTTGTTTGGTGAAAATGTCGCCGCCGCCTTGCGTGCCGCGCGGCGGAACTTCCATGTAACCGTCCTTCACGATCCAGCCGGACGGATTTCCCTTCGCATCGCGCCATTTCGAGAGATCCTTGCCGTCGAAGAGAACGATCGCGTCGCTCGGCGGTTGGCCGACTTCTTTCGCGGGAACGACGACGCGCGGTTGCGGACGGTCGGGATCGTGCACGTGCCACTTGGTTCCGGGAATGATGGGAGTATCGGTGTAGCCGACGCTCGGCGGATGCGGAGCGGCTTTCTTCTTCGCATCGGCGGCGAATGCATGCGTGGCCGCAAGCAAACTCAGGGTGAGCAGGACAGAGAGAGATTTCATAGTGATGAGGTATGGCTATCAGCCGCGCGGGTGAGTGGCAAGTTCACTTTGTAACAATCCAAGTGTGGCGGGCGATCCGGCATTCCGCCAAAGTTCCTCCAAGCCACGCAATTGGCCTCAACGATGAAACTTCGCCTCCGCGGCAAAAAACTCCCAATCGACGAAGTGCGTCGACTGGCGCGACGTGAACTGGGCGTGGCGTCTTCGGTGTTGTCCGATGATCGGCAGCGTTACGAGAGTGTTCACACTGCGCGCAAACAGGGGAAGAAAGTTCGCGCACTGCTCCGGCTCGTTCGTAAGCGCGCGGGCGCGGAATTTTATCGGAAAGAGAATCGTGCGCTGCGCGATCTTGGGCGGAAGCTTTCGGTGATTCGCGACGCTCAGGTCGTGATCGCGAACGTCGTTCTATTACGGCGCGGAAACCAGCGGGGACGAATCTCCAACGCGTTGAAGGAAGTGCAACAGTTGTTGACGCGAACCGCGACGGGCGCGGCGCTTCCTGAAATTTCGGCCACTGATGCCCGCGAGATCGCGCGTGGATTCGCCCGCTCGCGGCGCCGGGTCAAACGCTGGCCGATTGAAGGGCTTGACTGGCCAGAAATGGTAGATGCGTTGGTGTGCGGCTACCGGCGCAATCGCGCGGCCATGAATGATTACGCTGAGCGCAGCACGCTGAAGAACCTTCATCGGTGGCGCAAGCGAGCGAAGGAGTTCTGGTATCAACTGCTGATCTTGGAAGCCGTCGTGCCACGCGAACTGCAAGATTTCGCTGGCAAGGTCGGCGCCCTGACCGAACTTCAAGGCGCCGCTCACGATCTTGATTTGGTGCTCACGGCATTGGATCGGTTGCGCGACGAATTGACGGATCACGATCGTGACCTGATTCGTCAGCGAGTGCAGTCGCGGATTCGCTCGCTGGCCGCTCGGGCCTTGAAAGATGGGCGAAGAATTTTCCTGTTGCTGCCGGAGCGATTTGCGATGCGATTGCGCAGCCGTCCACAGTGACAGAGCGTTGATCAGCAATCATCGGGAGTGTGCTGTCGTTGGCTTGCCGAATCTTGATTGGTGCAGTAGGAAACTTCTAGCAACGACTCTCCACCGCTCACTGACAATGAAATCCGATTCTGAGTTTGCGCCGCAATCTCGCAGAGCATTTCTACGAACCATGGCTGCCACGACGGCGGTGGCCGCCGTCGCAAACACCGATCGAGCGGACGCCGCTGTCGCTACTGCACCGCTGGTGGGGTCACAGCTTTTTGGTTGGGGCCAATATTACCAACGCGACGGTAAGAAACTTGCGGAGCATTTAGGCGATGTGCTCTCGGCAGTTCGTGACGCTGGTTATGATTACGCGGAGACAAGTTTCGACGGGAACAATCCGGAGAAAAACGTTCAACTCGCCGAGCAGATGAAAGCCCGCGGGCTGAAGCCGGTGAGTTTGTATATGGGCGGCGCGTTTCACGAAGCCGGAAGATCGCACGAAGCGGTGGCTCAATATCTCGCGGCAGCGAAGGCGGCTCGAAGCGCAGGCTTCACGATTTTGAATTGCAACCCGCAGCCGCTTTCACGGGAGAAGACGGACGAAGAGTTGAAGACGCAAGCGGAGTCGTTGGCCGCGTTCGGCGACGGTTTGAACAAGATCGGCATGCGCCTTGGTATCCATCATCACACGCCGGAGTTTCGGAGTCAGGGGCGCGAGTATCATCATATCTTCCACCACACTCGCGCGGAGTCGGTGGGCTACTGCTACGACGTCCATTGGGCGTTTCGCGGTGGCGTGCCACCGACCGAGGCATTGAAGGAATACGGAGCGCGAATTGTTTCCTGGCACCTGCGCCAAAGTCGCGGTGGCATCTGGTGGGAGGACTTGGACAAGGGCGATCTCGACTACGGATTGATCGCGCGGTTCGCACGCGAACATCAATTGCCACCTCTCTATACAGTGGAACTGGCGCTCGAAAAGGAAACCAAGATCACCCGCGGCGTGGTGGAGAATCACCGGCGGAGCCGGGAGTTCGTGCGCAACGTTTTCCTCGCTTAACTTCGGCGTGAAATTCTATTTGCGCTTGGGACGCTTCTTTTCAAATTGGCCGGCATCGCCCAAGTGGCTTTCGAAACCGCCCTCATTGAGCCAATCCTTTGCCGTGCGACTGTTCTTCAAGTAAGCGTCCCAGAACGCAGTGGTGGCCGCGCAGATCAGCTTCTGAAACTTCGCATCCTGCTCGCGTTCTTCGGGACGCAGGCGCGAGGTTCCTGCAAAGATCATGTGGTCGCCATCTTTGAAATTCACGAAGCAAGTTTCGGCGTTGTGCATGTGATCGAACGGAATGCGGCGATCCTCGACTGTGGTCTCGGGAAAGATTGGCACGTAATCCCGCGTGCCTGTCATGTGCATCACGGGAATCTTGATCGCCCCGTACGACTCGTCCAAATCCTCGCGATTACGGAACGCGGGCGCACTCATTTGAATCGCCGCCGTCACGCGCGGATCGTGAAGCAACGATTTGCTGGCGCGAGCGTTGACGAACTTCTGGCCCGCCACGGCGAGCGCGGTGTAGCCGCCGAACGAGTGGCCGGAAATACCGATGCGTTGGGAATCGAGTCGGCCTTTGAGTGCGGAACTTTTCGATTCGTTGAGTTTGAGCACTTCGTCGATGGCGAAGCGGGCATCGAGTGGGCGATTGATTGCGTTGGTCAGGTCGACGCCGGATTTGCGCAATGCATTGGAACGTTCGCCCGCTTGCGCATTCTTCCACACCGAGTCGTCGCTGCCGTGGTGCTGGAGATGAACGGAGACGTAACCGGACGTCGCCCAATGCCGGCCCAGGTATTCGTATCCTTCACGCGAGCCGCCCAATCCGTGAGAGAAGATGATGATCGGAAACGGCCCCGAGCCTTCCTTCGGGAAATAAATCTTCACCGGCACGGTGTGGTTCCGTTTCGCGTCGAGCCAATCAAATTTCACAACGGCAACTTCCTGAGTGGGCGATGGTGGCGTGTAGGATGTTGTTTCCGCGTTTGTCCGCTGCAAGGCAACGCAACAGAGAACCGCAACTAGATGGACCGCTTTCATCACGGCCAACGTGACGCGCGGGGCAGGAGGCGGTTACTGGGGAAACGCCGAGCTTACTTTTTCTTCTTTTTCTTCGCCGCGGCGGGATCGGCTTTCTTGTCGTCCTTTTTCTCCGCCGCTTTGGCCGCGTCGGCTTTCGCTTGAGCAGCCTTCGCCGCTTCATCGATCTTGGCGAGCTCTTTCAAATCCCAGCCGCGGTCAATGCGTGTCTTCGGCAACGCTTTCGCGAGTTCCGCCGCGCCGGCATCTGTGATCTTGGATTCAAAGATGTAGATCGTCTTGAGATTCTTCAATCCGGTCAGGTGTTTCACCCCGGCATCGGTGATCTTCGTGTTGAACAGATTCAACGATGTGAGCGCGGTGAGACCTTTCAAGTGTGCGAGGCCGGCGTCGGTGACCGTGCTGCCCGAGAGATTCAAAACAGCGAGGTTTTTCAATCCGGCGATGTTGGCGAGATCCGAGTCCTTCAACTCGACGGCGGCGAGGTTTAACTCCTGTAAGTTCGTGATGTCCTTCAGCAAGGCGAACGCTTTCGAATCGAACTTGGTTCCTGCGGTGCGGAAGTTTGCGTAGCGCCAGTTCACGCCGTTGGCGAGCTCGCGGGCATTCACGCCAAACTTGGCGAGCTCAGCGACCGCTTTGATTTCCGCTGCGGTCGGCTTCGGTCCGGCGACTTTCGCGGGATCGACGGCTTCTTTCGGGCCGCCGGGGCCACCGGATTTGAGCGCCAAGCCGACAGGCCACTCGGCACCTTGCTCGATCCACGCCTTGATCAAATCCTGCTGCGCCTTCGAAAGCGGGTCGCCCTTCGGCGGCATAATGTCATCATGTCCCTTCGGAAGCATGACACGGCGATACACGTCGCTTTTGTCGGGCTTGCCGGCGACGACTGCGTCCCCGTTCTCGCCGCCTTTGAAGGTTGCGTCCTTCGTGTCGAGGCGGAGCTTGCCCTTTTGCTTTTCAGCGCCGTGACATTCCACGCAGGATTTTTCGAAAATCGGCGCGATATCTTTGGCGAAATCAACTTTGGCGGCGGCCAGCGCGGAGTTCGCTGCAAATCCAGAACCGACCGCGAGCAAGATGGAAACGGTGCGAGAGAAGTTCATATTCATAAGCAAATTCATGCCTGTTCGTTAAACTGTGGAAACATCGGTGTGAGAATAGCCGGTGAGGGCACCCATTATCAATCGTGTTTCCGCAAGATCGACGCCCGCCGCTGCGACTGTATTCGTCCAACAAGAAACAGGCGTGTTTGTTTGAGGTGGCTCGAAAAGTTCTCCTCCCTTGAATTTCGAAAGATATGCGAGCGAGGTTTTTCGTGTGAAAAGCATGGGACTGCGGGGCGCGAACGCCGTCGTCCTCACTTTGCGCCTTCGGTTGGATACGATGTTTGGTCGCTCGAGGTTCCGTGACAGCTTGCGCGCGCTTGGGAGGCACGGCAAACGTTGGATTCATTTCGTTGGGCGCGCTGGTTCATGGATGATTAGGGAAGATTTTAGCGCAACACCATGTCGCGGAATCGTCGCCCAATTAATGTGATTTCCTCTGAACTTTCAGGCTTTGCGTGATGCTTGTATTTGGTGACTTGCTTCCGATCTGATTCCGTCGCCATTTGCTCGATGGAGACGACTATCTGACTCTCTCGGCACAGTGGGGGACGAACGCAAGGACCACTTGTAGCCCGATCGAGGGCACGTTGCAGGGGGTAAATCTAACTGACGGTCCGAGCCTGCGTGATGTAAATGATTCTTACAGATTCGATGAGGTTAAGTTTTTAATCTTAACTTACTTGATGCGAGTGGGTTGTATAATTAGGGTGAATAAGCATCCCTAGTGTTGTCGACAAATCTGACGAAATTGCGCAACCGAGTCGACGTTGTGGGTTCTCAATTGTAATTATTTAGAAAGTTGCAAATGGCTTGCAATTATCGACATGGGAAGATCCTTTGGTGTCTATCACGCTATAGGCATCATGTTTGCTAGTAGGGACTCGGTTCGGTGTAGGGCTCGAGGGTTTGGGTCATGACACTGAAAAAACCTAAACAACGTAAGGAAAAACCTAGAAAGTACTAAAAGGAGTCATTCATGATAAGAAAACTCATTGCAAGTATAGTCGTCGCCTGTGCGACTACCGTTGGTGCCCAAGCGGCCCTCTTGGAATTAGGCTTGGCAATCGACGGTTCGGGAAGCATCGGAACGACGGATTTTAATCTTCAACGTCAAGGGTATGTCAACGCGCTGACCGATTTGTTGCCGACGGACGGAACCGTGGCGGTTGGCGTGTGGGTGTTCGGTTCATCTGTCAGTCAGGTATTCAACGAGCAAATCATCGACAGCGCTGCCAAGAAGGCGGCGTTGATTACGTCGATTAGCAACTTGGTCTATCCGAATGGTAGCTCAACCGCGCTCGGACCGGCGATTACGAACGCCGCCGCCCGTTTGCTCCAAAACGACATCGTGGGCGATCGTCAGGTGATTGACGTGTCGACCGACGGTTTTGGTAATAGTGGCATCAATCAAGTGACCGCTCGTGACAACGCCTTGGCAGCCGGGATCGAACAGATCAACGGACTACTGGTAGGAAGTTCGGCGTCATCCACGTTCGTGGGGGGCACTGGCTCTTTCTCCATTGCGGCGGATACATTTGCGGATTTCGAGGCTGCGCTCCGGCGTAAGCTGACAATCGAAATTACGGGCGGCGTTCCGGATGCCGGCAGCACTTTGGCCATGCTCGGCATCGGCTGTGTGACGATTGCTGGCCTGCGCCGCCGATTCGCCTGAACTTGATTGGTTGATTGGCCAAGTTTTCTTTTGGCGCACAAAGGCAGGAATCCTCGGATTCCTGCCTTTTCCATGTCCCGTAGCGTGCTCGAGGCGGTTCAACGATTTATCTCCAATTGGCCTCCGTCCGTCCGAATTTGGTTGGCAATTCTCGTCCTTATATGTGTGTGATCACGGGAAAAATGAAAGATCGGTGGTTTAGTCTGTTCCTCTCATTTGTTCTAATACTGGCCTCGGGAAGTGGTTGCTCGCGGCAAGCGCGCATCGAGCGTCATTTGAGCCGAGCCGATAAGTATTTCGGTGCCGCTCAGTATGAATCGGCGATCGTTGAGTATCGTGTCGCCCTGAAATTGGAATCGGTCAACCAACGTGCAATCGTCGGGATAGGTTCTTCCCACTACGCGCAGAACAAATTGGAAGACGCGTTTCCGTTTTTGGGGCGAGCTGTAGAACTAAGCCCGACCAACACAGCTATCCGCCTGAAACTGGCCACGATTTACCTACTGGCTGGCGAAAACGAACAAGCGCGCAAACATGCGTCGTTCATTTTGAAGGAACAACCCTCCAATTTTGATGCGCTCAAACTATGGGTATCGGGTGCGAACACGCCCGAACAAGTTGACGAGGCGTTTAGACGTCTCCAGTCGGTCGAGTCCAGCATTCAGGACAAGTCCCGGTTGGAAATCCTGCGAGGGCGCCTTTACATGCATCGGTCGGATTGGGTTTCGGCTGAGCAAGCGTTCAAAACGGCGCAGAATTTGGATCCGAATTCACGCGACGCGCACATGATTTTGGGCGACCTATATGCGGCTTCAGGTCGTACAAATT
Source organism: Limisphaerales bacterium (assembly GCA_044224905.1). Classification (GTDB taxonomy): domain Bacteria; phylum Verrucomicrobiota; class Verrucomicrobiia; order Limisphaerales; family JBGAJN01; genus JBGAJN01. The sequence goes on along the minus strand of JBGAJN010000003.1, from coordinate 803,620 downwards.
TGGCTGGTCGGGAGTTCGAGAAGGCGACCGAGGTCGCTCCAACCAACGCGTATGCGTGGTTCGAATGGGCTGAATTCAAACGCAAAACAGGTGAGTTGGCTGAATCCAAAAAGCTGTTGTCGACCATGGTTGAGCGAAATCCGGAGTACGCGTCGGCATGGTATCGTTTGGCCCAAATCAATGCGTCAGAAGGAAACTTTAAAGATGCTCTGGAGCAGTTGGAATCGGCATTGAAACGTGAGCCAAAGTTTTTCGAAGCCCTGGCGTTGAAAGCCCGTATTGCCATGGCGCAAGGCAACAGAAGTATGGCGCGTGATCAGTTGGAGCGTTTGGTAGCCAAGTTTCCGCAATTCGGAGAGTTCCACTATTTGCTGGCCAACGTATACGCTGAAGCTAAAGAGCCGGTTAAGGCACTGGATGAGGCGCGCAAAGCGGCTGAGGTGAATCCGGCCGATACCGCGGCAGCGCTGTTGCTGGCTGAGTTGAGGATCCGAACTGGTGACGCAAAATCGGCGGTCAGTCCCTTGGAAAACCTCATCACGCGTCGTCCAAGTTTGGTTCGAGCACACGTCTTGTTGGGGAGCGCGTATCTTGTTACCCACGACGCCGCGAAAGCCGTTGCGACGTATCGCACGGTAACGGAGCTGATTCCAAACAGCGATCGGGCTTACTATTTGTTCGGATTGTCTTCGTTGATCCAGAGTAATTCGGTGACTGCGGCGGAAGCATTTGAAAAGGCGTTGAGTTTGAATCCTCGCGGATTTGAAGCGTTGGAACGACTGATCGCTCTACGACTATCGGCGAGAGACTATGAAGGCGCGCTGGCCCGCGTGAATCAGCAAATGCTCGTCGTCCCGGACTCGTTTCCGTTGCATCTGCTCGTCGGAAAGATTTGGACCATGCAGAAGAACTATGACCAGGCAGAGGTGGTTTACCGCAAGGCGATCGATCTGGCTCCAGACCAACAGTCTGGCTACCAGATGTTGAGTCAAGTCCAGGTGGCTGCCGGGCGGGTGAAAACGGCGGTCGAGACGCTAGAAAAAGCTCTGGCGAAGAAACCCGATGACTTGGCTACCTTGTCGCTTGCGGGTTCAATCTTCCAAAATCACGCCAAAGATCCCACCAAGGCGCGAACGGTTTACGAAAAGATATTGGCCATTCAGCCGGAATCGGCAAACGTATTGAACAACCTTGCCGCCCTCTACCTCGAAAACTCAGACGGGAAGGAGAAAGCGTTTGAACTCGCTTCGAAAGCCTACAAACTTGCGCCGGAAAATCCTGCCATTCAGGACACATTAGCCTGGTGCTCATATCACCGGGGCGACTACAAGCGGGCGCTGGCATTGTTGACCACCTGTGTCACTGCCGTCCCGAAAGAGCCGGAGCTCACGTATCACTTGGGAATGACCCAGTGCATGCTCGGTCAGGAGGCTGTTGGCCGGGCAACGTTGCAAAGAGCAATCTCGTTGAGCACAAACTTTTCCGGAGTAGAGATGGCGCGCCAGATGTACCTTCTGGTGGGCATTGATCCCAGCGATGTGACCGAGAAGGATATGGCTCTGATCAACGCTGTATTGAGAGTGGAACCGGCAAGTTCGCCAGCAATCTTCCGGGCGGCGCTGGTTGCGGAAAAGCAAAGCTCGACGGACGCAGCTCGGAAATCATTGGAAACCTTGATTGAGAATAACCCCGCCTATTTTCCGGCGGTAATCCATTTGGCGGAGATTTACTCAGAGCGTGACGAAGATCATGAAAAGGCCCTGAAGCTTGCTCGCAAGGCTGTCGAACTTGCCCCGGGCAATGCGTCCCTGATGGCGCGAATTGCCCCCATCGCCTTGCGGAAAGGTGACAATGTCGCTGCCATCGACTATCTCGGGCGCGCAGCGCGATCGGCCGATTCCGCCGACCTGCAATATAAAGTGGCGAAGTTCTACTACGAATTCGGCAAAGTCGATTCGGCCCGTTCAGCTGCGCGACTCGCGTTGCAAATGAATCCCAGTTTTCCACTAGCCGCCGAATGCAAAGCATTCGCGGAGTCGATCGAGGCGGGGTCGATGGAAGGCAACGAGCAGAAAGTCTTGGAGCAAACGGCAGGCGCGTTGGCGGCGCACCCGGGCTTATTGCCGGCCCGCATGGTTCTCGCCGCCGTTCATCAGAAACGCAGCGAGTCAGACAAGGCTCGTGCGGTGTACGAGGAAATCTTAAAAGAAAAGCCGTATTGCGTGCCGGCGCTCAAAGAGTTGCTATTGATTAGATCTGTGGGCCTGCCCTCTGCGTCGGTATATGAACTTGCCCTCCGTGCGCGCAAGCTTGCCCCCCAAGATCCTATGGTGGCACGGGCGTTGGCCAAGCAAGCCTACGGTCGGAAAGAGTATCGCATGGCGGACACTCTGTTACGCGAGAGCAACGGGCGCCTCCCGGAAACGGCGGAGAGTCTCTACTACACGGGTTTGTGCCGCTATCACCTCAACGATAAGTCATCCGCCAAACAAACAATGAAACGAGCGATCCGCCTCGATCCCAAGCTCGCCTCAGCCGCCGAAGTCAGCATGGTCATGTCGGGACTGGATTAATCCGCCAACGCGAGCGATTCGAGGATTTATGTCGGCCCCACTATATTAACTTCCACCCCTTACGGTATTCGCGACGGATCAATGGCGCGGCTTCAGGTGCGTTCTTGGCGACGAGTTTGTCCGCGTCCCAGATGATCTTTTTGCCGACACGATAGGCGACGTTTCCAAGGTGGTTGGCCTCGGTGAGCGCGCCGGAGTAATCGAAGTTGCACGTCGTGGGGCCGCCGGTCTTGCAGGCGGCGATCCATTCTTTGTGATGACCGATGGAATCGGGGATGAACGGCGCGGGGCGTTTGAAATCTTTGAAGTCAGGTTCGGGCAGGAGCGTGTGCTTGGAGTAATCGGAAAGCAGCATGCCTTTGTCGCCGATAAAGAGTACGCCGTTGGCCCATTGCGGGATTTTCTTTTCCGTCCAGATCGCGGGTTTGTCTTCGCCTTGGTGCCAGGTGAGTTTCACTGCGGGCATATTGCCGCGCGGACCGTATTCGTAGGCGGCGGACATCGAGGCGGGCGCGAGTTCGGGATGCGGCGGCGGGCCGTGCGCTTCAATGGTGAGCGGATGACGGAGCTTTAGCGCCCAGAAGGGCAGATCATTCCAATGCGAACCGAGATCGCTCATGGTGCCGCCGCCGAAATCCCACCAGCGATACCACTTGGGTCCGGGGAAATAGACTTCGTGGAACGGCCGTTCCGGCGCGGGGCCAAGCCAGAGATCCCAATGCAAACCGGCGGGCACGGGCATCGAATCTTTCGGACGCTCCAGCGTGGTGACGCGGTCGCCGTTGCGCGTGGCAGCTTCGGGACTTTGCAATCCCCACGCGCGCGAAACCCAGACATGAGCTTCGCGCACCGGACCGATGGCGTTGCTCTGAATGAGTTCCACCACGCGGCGGTAGTTGGCTCCCGCGTGAATCTGCGTGCCCATCTGGGTGACGACTTTCGCTTTCTTCGCGGCGTCGGCGATGACGCGCGCCTCCCAGACGGAGTGCGTGAGCGGCTTCTCGCAGTAAACGTGTTTGCCGAGCTGCAGCGCGGGCAGCGTCGCGAACGCGTGCGTGTGCTCGGCGCAACTGATCACCACCGCGTCGATGTCGCTGACGTTTTCGTAGAGCTTGCGGAAGTCGACGAACTTGCGCGCGCTGGGGAATTGCTGCGCTGCCTTGTCGAGATTCACTTCGTTAACATCGCACAGCGCCACGATGTTTTCGGAGGACGTCTCCTTTAGGTTCGATGCGCCGCGTCCGCCGCAGCCGATGATGGCGAGGTTGAGTTTTTCGCCCGGCGACTTGGCGCTGAGAATGGCGGGCGCACCGAGCAACGTGCTGCCGGCGACGACGCTGCCGGTCTGGAGAAATTGACGACGCGAGAACTTCGGCAAGCGGGAATTCATGGGCGTTTCTTACGCCTGAGTGATCCGTGGCTCAAGGAGATTTACGCGACGCCGCGCGCAAACTTTTAGCTCATCAACGAGAGCTGCTTCTGACCTTCGGTGAGGAATTCCAGATAGTAGCAGAGGCGTTCCTTCATTTCCTTGCGCGGAACGATCGCGTCGACGAGACCGTGGTCGACGAGGAATTCGGCGGTTTGGAATCCGGGAGGAAGTTCCGCTTGCGTGGTGTCCTTGATGACGCGCGGTCCGGCGAAGCCGATCATCGCGCCGGGCTCGGCGATGATGAGGTCGCCGAGGCTGGCGTAACTGGCCATGACACCGGCGGTAGTCGGATGCGTGAGGACGCTGATGTAGGGAAGTTTGTTCTGCGCGTGATAGGCGAGCGCTGCGCTCGTCTTGGCCATTTGCATGAGGCTGAACATGCCTTCATACATGCGCGCGCCGCCGCTGGAGGAAATGATGATCACGGGAACGCCGCGGTCAGTGCCGGCTTCGATGAGGCGCGTGAGTTTCTCGCCGACGACGACGCCCATCGATCCGCCGAGGAACGTGAAGTCCATCACGCCGAGGGCGACCTTGTGCGGGCCGATCTTGCCGATGCCGGTGATGACCGCGTCTTTGAGACCGGTGGATTTCTGGTAACCCGTCAGCTTCGACGAATAGGAGGAAACGCCCGTGAATTTGAGCACGTCCACACTGGTCATCTGCGCGTCCATTTCCTCGAAGGAACAGGTTTCAACCAGCGCGTGAATGCGTTCGCGCGCGGTGATCGGGAAATGATGCGAACACTTCGGGCAGACCTTGAGATTCTCGTCGAGCTCCTTGTCGTAAATCATCGTGGAGCATTTCGGGCACTTGCTCCACAAGCCTTCGGGGATGTCGCGTTTGCGGGACTTGCCGCTGCCGATCTTGGGCTTCTTCGAAAAGCTGGTGATGCCTTCGGCGTTCGGTGGCGGCGGGGTCACGGCAGCCGGGACGGCCTCGGTGCCCTCAACGGTCATCGTTTTCTTAATAAAATTTGTGGTGCCCATTTTAAGGATTCGTTCGTGCGTTGGAATGCACTGCGATGGTGTTTGAGAGTAGACGGCACACGGAAACCTTCAAGCTCGGAAATGGCGCGTCGTCGATCGGCATCAAAGCCCGCGGGCGACGGTCCACACGCAAACTTTCGCCGCGCCCATGCTATGAAGTACTTTCGCGCAGGCGCTGGTGGTGGCTCCGGTGGTGAGCACGTCGTCGAGCACGATGACGCGAGCGCCTTTCGCGCTGTGCCCGGATTGTGCGGCGAAGGCTCCGCGCATGTTCGCGGCGCGTTCCGTGCGCGTGAGCAAGGTCTGGGTCTGCGTTGGGTTTACGCGCCGCAGGAGTTTGGAGTTGAGCGGAATGCCGGTGCGAGCGCTGAGTTGCGCACCCAGCCGTTCGGCTTGGTTGAATTCGCGTTCGCGTTTCTTCAGCGGATGCAACGGCACGGGAACAATGAAATCCCATTCGTCGCGGCGCAAGACGGGCGCGGCCTCGCGACAGAGCAGGTCGGCGAGGAATGGTTCGAACCAGAGGGCGCATTGGTATTTGTACCGGTGAATGACCGTGAGCACGAGTTCGTTGGCGACGACTGCGGCGCGCGCGGTTTGGAAGTGGAGTTCCATTTCGCGGCAATTGCTGCATTCGAATTCTGACGTGATCGCGCCTTCGTAGGGGAGGCCGCAGCGGTCGCAGAACGGCGGTCGAACGAAGCGGACACCTTGCCAGCAGCGGGCGCAGACATAGCCGTCGCGCGCGGTGGCGCGTGCCGCGGAGCAAAGCTGGCAGTTATCGGGATAGAAAAACGATAGTCCCGACTCCAGCCAGTTCTTTGCTTCAGTGAGCAGTTGCGGTGGCATCCGGTGTTGGGGTGGCGGATGATTGAAAGCGGATACGAGTCACGCACCAGAATACGAGGCAGAGCACGGGCACCAGAAACCAGCCGTCGATCAATTTGCCCGAACCCCAGATCGCTTGGTTGTTGCCGCTGGCGTCGCGCGTGAAGACGCCGAAGCTCTTGCCCCAAAGAATCCAGCCCGAGTGCAGGCCGATGGAAAAATACAACGAGCCTGAACGTTGGAACGCGCACGCGAGAATGGTTCCGACGATGAACAAGCTCAGCCCTGCCGGCAGTAGAATTTTCGTGTCCGCGAAAAAGCCAAGCAGGGCAGGGAGCATTGTGAGTCCGGTTGACCACGTCACGGGACCGGTGTGCTGCGGGCTCTGCATGAAGTGCAGCAACGCGTAGATCGCGCTGCTGACGATCATCGCGGGAATTAGCGATGTTGTCTGGCGAAGCCACGCGAACAGGACACCACGAAACAGTATTTCCTCGAACACCGCGACGAGCGCGCCGGCAAGCGTCGCTTTCCAGAAATGATCAACGATCTCGTTCGCAGTGTGGCTGGTGTCAAATCGCCGGACGCCCACGAGGGTGAGAACGATTGCTACGACCGCGACGCTTCCGAACGCGAGTAGAAAACCCGAGCCGAGATTCTTCCATCGCGCGGCCTTTGCGGCGTCGTCGCGGGCACGAAGTTTGATTCCGGTCTCGCGGATGAACAGCCAAAGACCGAGCACGGCGAAGACTTGGATCGTGCGGCTTAGGTAGCGATGAAACGCCTGCTCCTTTAGCGGTGCGAGAAAATCAAACGTCCCCGCGAGGCTGTGGATCAGCGCATGAATCCACGGCGCCACGAGTGCCGCTCCGAGGAAAACCCATGCGAAGTAAGCGAGGAGGATCGTGAGCGCTCGCACGCCTTAAATGTGTTTCGAATCCTCGTGATCCTTCACCGCGTAACCGGTCTCCTGACGCTTGAAGTTCACTTCGTTCTTCTTCACGTAGGCGGCGAATACGTCGTCGGCGCTCATGCCGAGCACCTGCGCCATGCTGATGAGGAAATGGAAAAGATCTACGACTTCGACGCGCGCGTTTTGTTCGTCGAACTTCTGATACTTCGCCCACCATTTCCACGGCACGCTGTCGGTTAGCTCCGCCATTTCCTGCGACATCGCGCGGCAATAGTTGAGAATCCACTTCGTCTTTTCCTCTTCGCTCATCGCGTCGGTCTTGACGCCGATGCGTTCGTTGAGGGCTTTCTGCATGCGAAACAATTCACGGAACTGGTCGGGCTTTTCCATGCGCCGAGAATTTCGGGAGCGGGCAGGGGAAGCAAGATCTTTTCGGTGTGCTGAGCGATCGATTCTCGTTTTGAGGTTGCTTCGTTGCAGAAAGATTGCGACGTAAACGGCGCCCGCGCCCGGTGAGGCGCGAAGTGTCGGTGACCATTCAACATGACTCCAGCGATCAACTCATTGCCAGCTCGCGCGCCCGTGACGGTCGCGACGCTCGTCGGGCATCGCGACGCGGCAATGGCGGTGACGTGCCTGGGCTCGCTGGTCGACTGCTGCCGGCAACCGCTGCAATTTCGCGTGCACGACGACGGCTCGCTCACGCCGTCGGATAAAGCGCAGCTCGCTGAGCGTTTGGGCTCGGTGGCGTTCATTGATCGCCAGGAAGCAGACGCGCAAATGGCTTCGCGTCTGGCGCGCTATCCCTTCTGCCAGAAGATGCGCGCGCGCCAGATCTATGGACTCAAGCTTTTCGACGTCCCGCTGATGTGTGACTCGGACGAGATTGCGTTCTGCGACAGCGACATTTTGTTTCTCCGCCCGTTCGAGGAGCTGTTCGAGTGGCCGGATAATCAGACCGGCTGTCTCTTCATGCAGGACTGGCAGGAGGCTTACGCGATTCGGCCTTGGCAACTGTTGCCCGGCTCGGGAATCCGTCTGCCGCGTCAACTCAACTGCGGTTTGTTTTTTCTCCGCCGACGCAGTTACGATCTCGACGTCTTCGAGGAATTAATCGCGCGCGATCACGCGGCGTTCCATCAATTGCCGTGGCTTGAACAAACTTGTTGGGGCCAATTGGCGATGCGCACCGGCGGACGTTTTTGGAGCGAGGCGCAGATTCGCGTGATTCGATCGGAGGCTTCTTTGGCTGGGGATTTAGTCGCCGGGCATTTCACTTCTCCAGTGCGTGGATTGCTTCCAGCGGCGCAGCGAAAGATTGATCTGAGTCGCGCTCCTGTTCGCGTAACCAATGAGCTCGTGCGTCCGCTCGGAGCCGTGCGCTTGGCGACCGATACGCTGGGCCGTTTTCTTCGCACGCGCTTCCCGTCGAGGTTCGGAGGTTGATCACCAGTTTGTGATCAACTTTGACCTTTGAACTTTGACCCTCTATAACGAGCAGCATGTTGCCCTTGTTGCTGACCAAAGGCGGACCGATGATCTGGCTGCTCCTGCTGACCAGTGCCGTCGGTCTCGCGGTATTTGTGGAGCGTTTGCTCTACTATCATCGCGCGCAGATCAATTCCGCGGAATTTCTCACCGGTGTGCGCAACGTGCTCAAGCGCGACAACGTCGTCGAGGCGCTCTCCATTTGCGAAGCCACTCCCGGTCCGGTCGCGCGATTGGTGAAGGCCGCGATTCTTAATCGCGAACGCGGTCGTGACGGCGTGCGCGACGCGTTGGAAGACGCTGGTTTGATCGAGGTTCCGCGGCTGGAAGAAAAACTTCCCGTGCTCGCGACTATTGCGCAGATCGCGCCGTTGATGGGCTTGCTCGGCACGGTGCTGGGATTTATCCGCGTCTTCATGGTGGTGCATCGTGAGGGGAAGTTTGCTTCGATGGAACTTCTCTCCGGCGGTGTGTGGGAAGCTTTGCTCAGCACGGCGGCGGGCCTCGTCGTCGCGATTCCGGCGTACGTCGGCTACAATTATCTAGTCAGTCGCGTGAATGCCATCGTGCTCGACATGGAAAAGTCCTCGACCGAGATCACTCACATCATGATCGAGAACGGAAAGAACAATTCGGGCCACTGAGGATCGCGAGATGACTGACCCTCGCGCTCGATTGCCGATCAGCGAAACGTAACGACCGCACCGATGAAATATCCCCGCAACGCCCGAATCTTTCGGGGGCACTTGGATGCCGCGCCGTTTCTCGGCGTGGTGTTCCTCGTGGTGATTTTCTTCGGCTTGCAATCGTCGATGGTATTCACGCCCGGTGTGAAAATTAATTTGCCGGTGCAGGAAGGGCTCGCCGGCACGGGCAATCCGGCGGTCGCAGTAGCCGTGGATTTGGCGGGACAATTTTACTTCGAGAATCAAGCGATCGCCGAGGCGGGTTTGCGCGACAAACTCAAGGCGACCATTAAAGGCGCAAAGTCGCCAATGGCGTTGATCATCGAAGCTGACGAAGGCGTCGGTTACGAAGTCATCGTGCGCTTGAGCAAGCTCGCGCGCGAGCTGGGCTTCCGAGAGGCCTTGCTTGCGACACGTCCAAAAGTTTTTGCTCCGTCGGCCAATCCCGCGCGCTGAACATGTCTGCTTCGGCTGAATCTCTCGATACCTGGACGCGACGGCAGTGGATGCGCGTCATCGGCATCATTCTCGCGGTGCAACTGGTTCTCGTGTTCGCTTTCTCGCAACGCTCTTTGCCCGCGCCTCGTTCGGACGAGTCGTTGACGACCGTGAAACTTGCCCCCGAGATGAACGCTTTGCAGGCGGTCGCCAGCTTGGGCGGCGTTCCGGATCCAACGTTGTTTGCTTTGATGAATCGGCAGGGATTCTCTGCGCGCACTTGGATGGATTTTACCTTTTTCCAACACTCGTTGAACGATTGGCAGGAACCCGTGCGTTGGCTGGCGCCGGACGCGACACGGTTCGGTCAGGATTTTTCGCGTAGTGTTCAGTCGGTGGAAATCAATCGTCCTTTGATCGAAGATAAGCCCGCGCCGCGCGCGGATACGCCGGAAGTTTTTGCCGACATTTCAATGCACCGCTCTACGGTGGAGCTAAGCGCGGAACTGCAAGCACGCACGTTGGTTTCTGCCTTGGTGCTGCCGCCGCAAACCCACAACGACATTTTGACGAACTCGATCGTGCAGGTGGTCGTCAATCCTGCCGGCAATGTGCTCTCGGCTCGACTGGTGCGAGGGAGCGGATCGAAGAAGGCGGATCAAGCGGCCGTCGAGATCGCGAGTCACGCGCGGTTCGAGCTGGTGCGACCGCCGGAGAGCGCGCGATTAAATCCGTTGTCGGCTATGAATGTCGGCGATCTGATATTTCGCTGGCACACTTTGCCGTTGGTGGTGAGCAATCGCGTTTCCATCCCGCCAAAACAATGACGCCCGACGCATTATTCATGGCGTATCTGGTGATCGTCCTGGGAGGGATGTCGGCGTTTATTTTCTTTTACGAGATTCGTCGCAAGCGCTTCGAGCCGACGCCGAGTCAGGATCATCTGTTTCGCTGCCGGAAGTGCGCGTTCGTTTACACGGATGACGCCGACGTTGATCGCTCGCGCTGTCCGCAGTGCCAAACGATGAATCAGGAGATCAAGTTTTAGCGAAGCGCTTACGGCGCCTCACTTCGCTGCTTTGATTTCGATTACGTCGTGCGTGCCAGCTTCACGTTGACCAGCGGCGCTGACTTGGATGAAGCGCGCCTTCTCGCGGAGCTGCGTCAGATTCTTGGCCCCGAGGTAACCCATGCCGGATTGAATGCCGCCGATCAAGGTCGTCAACACGCTGTCCACGGTTCCGGAAACTTCCTTCAACGCTTCCACGCCTTCCGCAGCGAGTTTGCGCGTGCTGTCCGCCGCGTGGCCGTAACGTGCTGCGGAGCCGGCTTTCATCGCCGCGAGACTGCCCATGCCGCGGTATTGCTTATAGATCTTGCCGTTGATCTCCATGATCTGGCCCGGAGCTTCGGCGCAACCCGCAAGCATCCCGCCGCAAATCACGCCGTGCGACATGGTGAGAGCCTTGACGATGTCGCCGGACTTCGTAATGCCGCCGTCGGCGACGATGCTGACTTTCTTCTTTTTCGCCGCGCGGGAGGAAACATACAGGGCGGTGAGTTGCGGAATGCCTACGCCAGCGACGATGCGCGTGGTGCAAATCGAACCGGGGCCTTGTCCGATTTTAACAATGTTCGCGCCGCTGTCGGCGAGGAACTCCACACCGGCCGCGCTGGTGACATTGCCAGCGAGGATCGGGAGATTGGGAAATGCGCCGCGAATCATCTTCACCGTTTCACCGACTCCCTTGGTGAATCCGTGCGCTGTGGAAACGGCCACGACATCAACGCCGCGTTCGACGAGTTCGCCGACGTGCGCGAGAATGCGGTCGCGATCGAGATCGCCGAACGCGTTGCGCGTCGCGGATACGGCTGCACCGCAGATGAGCCGGAACTTCGCGTCGCGCGCCGGCTTGAATTGCGCCCCGCGTTCCTGCGTGATGCGCTCGATATCGCTCATCGTGAAAAGGCCGTGCAGGTGCCCCTTGTCGTCGACGACGAGCAGTTTGTGGATGCCAGGATGGTCGGTGAAGAATTTGTCTGCGCGCGTGATCGGGCTGTCGCCGAGTTCCTTGGTTTTGATCAAGTGAACTTGGTTCAACGGCAGCAGGGCATCGGAAACTTTCCGTTTCGCATAGCGCGGCTTGACCACGTGGCTGGGCAACAAGCCGAGGCACTTGCCGGATTCTTCGACGACTGGGAACGTGCTGAACGCAAACTTCCTCTCGTCGATCATCTGCAGGACGTCCCCAATTAATTGATCCGGCCCGACTTTGATCGGGTCTTGAATCAACCCGTGCACGTGACACTTCACGCGGCTGACTTCGGAGAGTTGTTGCCGCTCGGGCATGTTGTAATGGATCAGGCCGAGACCGCCGTTGAGCGCCATCGCGATAGCCATGCGCGCCTCGGTGACGGTGTCCATGTCGGACGAGATGACTGGAATATTTAGTTGCAGGCCATCGGCCAGCGTGGTGTCAAGCTGCGTGTCGCGTGGTAGGATCTCGGAATACAGCGTCGCGAGCGTGACGTCGTCGTAAGTCAGCCCGATGGCTTTGTGGGCGGGAAAGAATGTTTCAGCCGGTTGGTAAAACTCGGCATCGATTGCGGAAGGCTCTTGCGTGACTGCCATGAGGGAAGTTGCCAAAGTTGGACGATTTCTGGCAAGTGGGAATGTTGAATTACCGCTTGCGTCGGTGGAAAGCCACGGGTATTCACTCGCCATCAACACGGCAATGGCTGTCTGCCGACCCTCGGTGAGGGTAAACCGCCTGACGACAGGCTGATGACTCCTACCGGCGGCTTTCGTGATCAGCGAAGTCCGCAGGTAGGAGTTTTTTGTTGGCTGCGTCGGGGTTGAATTATGAGACACGGATTCTTTTTTGCGGTGATCGCGGTGGCCAGCGCAGGCTTGATTGGCCTCAGCGGGTGCGCGCGTTTTCAGGACGAGCCGTTGTCAGCAGAAAAATCCCGTGCCGCCTTGGAAGTGCGCACGCTGACCGACCCTGGACTGAAATCATTCCTCGAAACGAACCTCCACATCGCTACTGAATGGCCGCTGGCGTCGTGGGATTTCACTCATCTTTGCTTCGCAGCATTCTATTATCATCCCGATCTCGACGTCGTTCGCGCGCAACTCGGCGCAGCGAAGGCGGCGCGCGTCACCGCCGGCGAGCGGCCTAATCCTACGGTGAGTTGGTCTCCCGGTTACAACACGACGGTTTCTCCTGCGTGGATTCTCGGCGGGAGTTTCGACATTCCCCTGGAGACGATGGGCAAGCGCGGCTATCGCGTGGCGCAGGCAGCGCATCTCTCCGATGCTGCACGGTTCAATCTCGCGGCGACGGCGTGGCAGGTCCGGAGTCGCGTGCGCAAAAGTCTCGTGGCGCTTTACGGTGCGGTTGAAAGCGAGGCGTTGCTTAGGAAACAAGACTCTCTCCACACGGAGAACGTCCGTCTCGTCGAGGCGCAACTTCAAGCCGGTTCGGTATCATCGTTTGAAGTGACGCAGTCCCGCATCGCGCTGAATCAGACGCGCTTCGCCCTGCACGACGCCGAGAAACAATCCGTCACCACGCGCGCGCAACTTGCCGAGGCGATCGGTATTCCGCTTGCCGCGCTCGATGGCGTGAAGTTGGGCTTCGATGATTTCCAACGACTCCCCGGTGATGTGCCCGACATGGCTGCGCGCCGGCAAGCGTTGGTGAGCCGCGCGGATATACTCGGTGCGCTCGCCGAATACGCCGCGGCGCAATCGGCGCTGCAACTTGAAATCGCCAAGCAGTATCCGAACCTTCATCTGAGTCCTGGCTACCAACTCGACCAGACGGACAACAAATGGTCGCTTGGACTGATGGTTGAGTTGCCCGTGCTCAATCAAAACCAAGGGGCCATCGCCGAGGCCACGGCCAAACGTGCGGTGATCGCCGCGAAGTTCAATGCGCTCCAAGCCCGCGTGCTTTCGGAAATCGAGCAAGCCGTCGCGGGTTATCGCGCTGCGCTGAAGAAAGCAGGGGCTGCGGAATCGCTGAACATCGAATTGCAAAAGCAGCTTCGCGCCGCGCAGGGGATGCTTGCCGCGGGCGAGATTTCGCGCGTTGAACTCGGGCAACGGCAACTTGAACTCACCGCCGCGTCCCTCGCGCAACTTGATGCATTAGTGAAGGCGCAGGAATCCCTCGGCGCGCTCGAAGACGCCCTGCAAAGCCCGACTACCTTGCCGTTGATCTCCGAACAATCCCCTCGAGCATTGAATTCGAAATGATGCCGGCCGCCACGCTTAAACCATGAATGCGCTACTAATTCTCACGTTCACCCTTTTGGCGACGGCGCTCCGCATGCACTCGGCCCCAGTCGCTTCGCCTCCCGCGACCGTTACCAAGGAGGCGGACCTCACGACCGTAGTGCTGACACCGGATGCCGAGCAGCGGCTTCGGTTGAAAGTGGTTCCCGTCGAGCGACGAGCCGTCACGGCCACACGGTTGTTTTCCGGTGAGGTGGTGCGGTCTTTGGGCGCGCCGGGCGGTGGAGTGGCTCCGGTTGTGGGGGGAACGTTGGACGAAGTCTTGCGTTTGACCGAGATGCAGGTGACCGCCGATGGCCACGTGCGGCAAACGCAAGTGCAAGTGGACGCCACGAAGGTTGCCCGTGAACGCGCGGAGAAAATGCTTAAAGCTGAGGCCGGTAGTGCGCGCAGCGTGGATGAAGCAAAGGCAGCGGTTGCGTCGGCCGAAGCGGCATTGGCCACGGCGAAGGCGCAGAGGGAAGTGCTCGGTTCGCCCCTCGGTAAATCCGACGGAGCGAATCGCGCCTGGGTCCGGGTCGGCATCTACAGTGGAGAGGTCGCGCTGCTGAATGCGCAGGCACCTGCGACTGTCCGCGCCTTGACCGCTGCAGAGGGCGAGCCCGCCAAGCCCGTCGTGGGCCCGCCCACGGCGAACGCGGCGACCAGCACCGTGGACTGGTATTATGAGTTGCCTGCCGGCAGCGCTCTGCGTCTCGGCGAACGGATGGTGGTTGAAATACCTACGCGCGAAAGCAAGACCGAAAGCCTCGTGGTTCCATTCAACTCCGTTTTGCACGATATCCACGGTGGCCAATGGGTTTATGTGCAGACCGCCGAGCACAACTACACCCGGCGACGAGTGCAAGTGGCGCGCGTCGCCGATGGCATCGCGGTGCTCGCGAGCGGGCCGCCCGTAAGCAGCCAGGTCGTTACCGATGGTGCGGCCGAATTGTTCGGCACGGAATTCATGACCGGGAAATAGTTCTTCGCGACCATGCTCAAAGCCATTGTCACCTGGGCGCTGAACATGCGCGTGCTGGTCGTTGCGGCGGCGGCGGCGCTGCTGGTCGTCGGTATCAATGCCACGAAGAACGCGCCGCTGGATGTTTTCCCCGAGTTCGCGCCGCCGCTTGTTGAAGTTCAGACCGAAGCCCCCGGCCTCTCGACGGAGGAAGTGGATGCGCTCGTCACCGTACCGCTGGAGAACTCGCTGAACGGCCTGCCGTTTCTCAAGACGATCCGGTCCAAGTCGGTGCTCGGGCTTTCCTCTGTGGTGATGATATTCAGCACGGGCACGGATATTCTCAAAGCCCGCCAGCTCGTGCAGGAGCGGTTGAACACCGCGCAGAACCGCCTGCCTGCCGTCGTGAAACCACCCGTACTCATGGCGCCGTATTCGTCTTTGAGCCGCGTGCTGAAAGTCGGCCTCACCTCGAAGACGCTATCGCAAATGGATCTAAGCGAGGTGGCGCTGTGGACGATCCGGCCACGGCTCATGTCCGTTCCGGGCGTTGCCAACGTCGCCATCTGGGGCCAGCGCGACAAACAATTCCAAGTGCTCGTCGATCCGCAGCGGCTCCGCGCCGCCGGTGTTACCCTTGATGCGGTGACTCGCGCCGCGGGGGACGCCGCGGTGATCAGCGCGGGCGGATTCATCGACACGCCGAACCTGCGTTTCAGCGTCACGCAACTCGGCCTCATCACCACGCCGGAAGATCTCGCGCGCACCGTGATCGAGTTCCGAAACGGCGCTCCCATCCGGCTCGGCGACGTGGCCGAAGTCCGCATCGGTCATCCCGCACCCATCGGCAATGCGGTGATCAACGACGGCATCGGCATTCTGCTGATCGTGGAAAAACAACCGTGGGGCAATACGCTCGATGTCACCGAGGGCGTCGAGAAAGTGCTCGCCGAACTCAAGCCCGGTCTGCCCGACGTCAACGTGGACAGCACCATTTTTCGGCCCGCGACGTTCATCCAACTTTCCATCGACCATCTGACCGAGGCGCTGTGGCTGGGCTGCTTGCTCGTCGTCGTTATCCTTGCGCTGTTCCTCGGCGACTGGCGCACGACGGTCATCAGCCTCACGGCCATCCCGCTTTCGCTCGCCATCGCGTTGCTGCTCCTGCGCTGGCGAGGTGAGACCATCAACACAATGATCCTTGCCGGCCTCATCATTGCGCTCGGCGAAGTCGTGGATGACGCGATCATCGACGTGGAAAATATCCTCCGGCGACTGCGGCAAAACCAGACGCTGGGCAGTCCGCTTCCGGCGTTGCAAGTAGTCCTCAACGCCTCGCTCGAGGTCCGTAGCGCGGTGGTTTATGCGAGCGTTATCATCGTGCTCGTCTTCGTGCCGGTGTTCTTCCTGCCGGGCCTGGCGGGGACTTTCTTCCGGCCGCTGGCGCTGTCCTACATTCTCGCTATTGCCGCCTCGCTGGCTGTGGCTCTCACACTTACGCCCGCGCTCTGCCTGATGTTGTTGAACGTGAAGGCGACGGCCCATCGCGAAGCCTGGCTCGCGCGCCGGGTCAAAACGGTCTACCGCGCCTTGTTGCCCGTCTTCGCGCGCGGGCCGGGGAAGGCGATCATCGTTCTTGCTGTCGCGTTCGTGTTCACCGGTTGGGTTTGGCACAAAAGACTGGGCGAGGAATTCCTGCCCAACTTCAAAGAGCGCGATTTTCTCATGCACTGGCTGGAGAAACCGAACACCTCCGTAGAAGCTAGCACGCGCATCACCATTGCGGCCGCCAAGGACTTGCTCGCTGTTCCCGGCGTGCGCAATCAGGGCGCGCACATCGGTCGCGCCGAGGTGGCCGATGAAGTTGTTGGTCCCGATTTCACCGAGCTTTGGATCAGCATTGATCCCAAGGCCGACTACGACACTACCATCTCCAAGGTGCAAGCCGTGGTGGATGGTTATCCGGGTCTCGTGCGCGATCTGCTGACATTTCTCCGCGAGCGCATCAAGGAAGTCCTCACCGGCGCCAGCGCGAGCGTGGTGGTGCGTATTTACGGACCCGATTTGGAAACGTTGCGCCAGCACGCGGGCGAGGTGGGCGCGATGCTCAAGGAAGTGCCCGGCGTGAGCGCGTTGAAGGTGGAGTCACTCACGCTCGTGCCGCAGATCACTGTGAAGCTCCGACCCGAGGTTGCTGCGTTGTTCGGGCTCACCGCCGGTCAGGTGCGGCAGGCGGTGACGACGCTCGTCCGCGGACGCAAGGTTGGCGAGGTCTATCAGGATCAGAAAGTCCACGACGTCTCGGTGTGGAGTGTCCCCGGCGTGCGTGCGGATTTCACTCAGCTCCGCGACCTGCTTATCGAAACGCCGTCTGGCGGCCACGTTCGTCTTGCCGACGTGGCCGATCTGGCCGTCGTGCCCACGCCCAACGCAATCAAACGCGAAGGCGCATCGCGCCGCATCGACGTGACCTGCAATGTCAGCGGACGCCCGCTCGGCGACGTGGCGCGCGACATCGAAGAACGTGTCGCCAAAGTAAAATTCACCGCCGGCCATCATCCCGAGATTCTCGGCGAATGGGCCGAACGTCAGGCCGCGCAACGCCGCCTCGGCTGGCTCGCGCTCGCCTCGCTCGCGGGCATCCTCGTCCTTTTGTTCGCCGACTTTCAATCCCCGCGCCTCGTGCTGCTCGTCGCGCTCACCTTGCCCTTCGCGCTCATCGGCGGGGTGCTGGCGGCGTGGCTGGGCGGCGGCGTGTTGTCGCTCGGTTCGCTCGTCGGCTTTGTTACCGTACTCGGCATTGCTGCGCGCAACGGCATTCTGCTGGTGAGCCATTACCAACATCTGGAGAAGGAGGAAGGGCACACTTTCAGTCTCGACCTTGTATTGAAAGGTAGCGAGGAACGATTGCTCCCTATCCTCATGACCGCGGCGACTGCCGCCTTCGCCCTGCTTCCGCTGGTCCTGAAAGGAAATGTGCCTGGCAACGAAATCGAGCGCCCAATGGCTCTGGTTATTCTCGGCGGGCTCGTGACCTCCACGCTGCTGAATCTTTTCCTGCTGCCGGCCTTATACGCCCGATTCGCCAAGCGCCGGACAGAACGCCCTGAATGACGCTGGAAATGTGGTCGCGTGGCGCTGCACTGTGGAACTGCAGCGGTTATCGACTCTGGGCCGCGCGCCCGGCCTTGAGCAAGTCGGTGACGGCTTGCGTGTCGTAAACGCACCCCCCCCACGTGCCGCCGCCAGCATGTTGCAGCGCGGCCCAAAGCCGCGTGTCGTCCGGCAACAAATCGTCCGGCGAGAGATCGGTGCGCAGGGCGCGTTTTGCGAGCACTTGCGCGCCTTCATCCGGACTGAATCGCCGTTCGCCTTCACCGATGAAGTCAATGGTGCCCGTGTTGTTGTTCCTATCGATCACGATGCGCACGATGTCGCCGTCGCGCAGTTTCCCCAATGGCCCGCCCGCGAGCGCTTCGGGGCCGACGTGGCCGATGCACGCGCCGGTGCTGACGCCGCTGAAGCGCGCGTCGGTGATTAACGCGACGTGTTTTCCGAACGGCAAATGCTTGAGCGAGCTGGTCACCTGATACGTTTCCTCCATGCCGGTGCCCATAGGGCCGATGCCGGCGATGACGAGAACGTCACCTGCTTTGATCAAGCCCTTTTTGATCGCGGCGACGGCGGCTTTTTCGCGCGTGAAAACTTTGATCGGACCTTCCTTGCGATACACACCGTCGGCGTCCACGACGCTCGGATCAATGGCGGTGCTTTTGATGACGGAACCCTCGGGCGCGATGTTGCCCCGCGGAAACGTCACCGTGCTGGTCAATCCACGTTCGCGCGCGCGGGCAGGGGACATGATCACGTCGTCAGGATTCACGCCGTCCTGTTGCTGGAGAATCTCGCGGAAGCGTGCGCGGCGTTCGGATTTTTCCCACCAGTTCAAAACTTCGTTCAACGTCTTCCCACTCACGGTCAACGCGATCGTATCGAGCACTCCGAGTTCGCGCAGGTGCAGCATTACTTCGGGCACGCCGCCCGCGAGGAACACCCGCACGGTGGGATGATGGACGGGGCCGTTGGGCAGCACGCTCACGAGTCGCGGCACGCGGACGTTCACATCGTGCCAGTCTTCGACGGTCGGGCGCGGAAGTCCGGCGGCGTGGGCGATGGCGGGAATGTGGAGGAGCAAATTCGTCGATCCGCCGAATGCTGCGTGGACGACCATCGCGTTGCGGATGCTGGCGCGCGTGATGATCTGCTTCATCGTAACGCCGGCATTCTCAAGGTGCGTCAGTGCGCGGGCGGAGCGCGCGGCCATGTCCGTCCATACGGGCTGGCCTGAAGGTGCCAGTGCGGTGTGTGGCAGTGACATGCCAAGTGCTTCGCCGACCACTTGCGAGGTCGCCGCCGTCCCGAGGAACTGGCAACCACCACCGGGGCTCGCGCACGCGCGACAGCCAAGATCGGCGGCTTCTTCGAGCGAAATCATTCCGTGCGAAAAACGCGCCCCGAGCGTTTGAACTGCGGCGGCATCTTCGCCGTTCGTCGGTGGCAACGTCACTCCGCCGGGAACCAGCACACACGGCAGGTCGCGCATTCCGGCGAGCGCCATCATCATGGCGGGAAGTCCCTTATCGCACGTCGCCACGCCGATCACGCCGGCGCGTGTGGGTAGTGAACGGATCAAACGACGGAAGAGAATCGCGGCGTCGTTGCGATAGGGCAAACTGTCGAACATGCCGGGCGTTCCTTGTGTGCGACCGTCGCAAGGATCGGAGACGAAGCCGGCGAAGGGGACGGTCTTAAGGTTGCGTAGCTCGAGGGCCGCCGCCTGCACAAGTAGGCCGATTTCCCAGTGGCCGGTATGATAGCCCAGCGCGATCGGTTTGCCATCAGGCGCGCGGAGACCGCCTTGCGTGCTGAGGATGAGGACTTGTTTGCGGCCGAGTTCGGCTGGATTCCAGCCCATGCCGACGTTCTGCGTGAGGCCGAACAGATCTCCGCTGGGACGGTTGAGCAAAAAATCTTCGGAGATCGGCAGGGTGCCGCCGGGGCCGGCGGCTTTCGTTTGGATTTTGAAAATCTCAGGCGAGCTTTCGCCGAGGATTTCGAGCTGACTCATTTGGTGATTGAATCACTGGCGAATCAGCAGACCAAGGAGGAATTGAATTCTCTCCACTAATGCAGGAACCGTCCGTCGTTAAAACCCAACCGAGACACAAATCACTTTTGGCGTCTCACCTGGCAGCGTAGAGGAAAGATTTTGTGAGCCGTCTCCGTGTTTCATCGGAGCGAATGGGTTGATCAGTTGCAACGGATTCCGCGACTTGATCGCCTGAGGAATGGTTCCGCGATACGTGACTCCGTTGCGGTCGATGCGATTCGGCTCACTGACCGTATAGATAGCTTTAGCGGCTTGCTCTTGCTTGCGGAGCTCGGCATCGCCGGTCTTATCCGTCGTGCGGCGGAGATCTTCAGCGGCTGCGGTTGCTACGAACGCGCATAGAACGATCAAGATGGAAGGGATCGTTTTCATAAAATGCCTTTCGTTTCTTCTCAACTCAACTTCGGCCCCGCATCAGCAGTTGTCAACGGGGCAATCTGTTGCCCAAGCCCGGTGTTAGCGGCTGGCGGACTAAGACGGCTTCTTCTGGTCCAAGTTTTGCCGGTGTCTTACTTGCGGACGAGGTCGCTTGCGTGAGGTCGAGCTTTTCTGCAGGAGCAACGGCATCAGCGTTTCCGTAGTAAAGGTAAGTGGCCGCACCTGGTGATGCCTTGAAGACGATGAAGGTACGGGGATACCAGCATTGAAAATTCTCCAACGGGATTGCCGGATTGTTGCCGTTTTCCGTGGTGAGCAACAAGCGGTCGGTCTGCGGCGAGTGGGCGATGGTCATCGACAGGCGTCCGGCTTCTTGATCGGAAACACGAATCCATTCGGCGCTTCCGAGCGTGATGTTTTGCAAGCGACCTCGTTCGTCCCGGCGTGGTTCGGCGAGGGTCATGAAGCGCTTGAACACATTGGCTTTGGTGGTGCATTCCAATTGGCTCAGCGGCAATCCGGCACGCGGTAACTTGATGGACCAGACGCTCGCCCCTTTCGCTTGGATGTCGTTTTCCAAGGCGACTGTTGGGGTGACGCTGTTGAGTCCGGGGCCGCTTTGAATTGCGTAGGGAATTACTTTGCCTTCGCGGGTGATCCGCAAATCGTGCAGCGAGCGTTGCGCGTGGGTGAGAATGTCGAGATCCAGTTCGACTTCGTAAATTTCGCCGCCGGTCAATTCGAGACGCTTTCGGTATCTCCAATTCCCGGTGTTCGGATCGGCTGCAGAAGCGGTCGGCTGGGAACGGTTTCCCGGGTTCGCCTGCAACGCGGACACAGCAAGGGATTTAATGGTCTCCGGTTTCACGGTTCCACGCAGACCCGCGAGGTCATAGCTGGGGAGGGCCGCGCTGGGATTGCCGCTGAGCAAGTAATGTTTGCCTGCGGTTGAAGCGAGGACGATGAGGTTGACGGAATGTCTTTTGGCGGTGATTCCGGTGATATTGAGAGGTGGTTGTTTGTTGTTGTCGATCACGAGGGTCAAGTCGCGCCCGATAACGGGCAAATTGGGCGAGATGTTGAGTTTGGCTGCCGCAGAATAATCTGCGACTGGCAGCCGGTAGATGGTGTCGCGCCAAATCTCCGTCTCCTGGATTTGAGACCCGTTGCGTGCTGGTGCCATCAAGCGAACAAGGCGGATGAACGAAGGGTCACTCGTTTGGATCTCAAGGTCGGCAAGATTAAAGCTTGTGAGAGACGACCGAAGCTTAAGCTTCGTAGCCGTGCCGGAATTCTCTCGTTCGACGACGGTCAAGTTCAGCAATTCGGTTTCTCGCGGTTCATTCGGCGCGGTATGAATCTCCGCGCCGGAAAACGAGATTCTCAGTCCTCCGGCGGGTTCATCGATCGTCACGCGCAGCTTTTCGTATGGGGCGGGAGGGAACTCGAGAAGCAGCCGGCGTGTGCCCGATAGCTCTCGGAAAATTGGTTCACCTTGCACCAGCGTTGTCCACGTCGTTCCGTTCGTGGAGCCTTCCAGTTTGACCGTTTTTTGGAATTTATCTGCCGGGGTCATCAGGTTGAGCGCGCGAGTCGGTCGATCAGTCAACGTGTCCATGGTCAGGACGGTCGTTTCGGCCTTTTGCGACGCTTTGAAATTGCGGGCTGGGAGGATCGGCGGGCGACTTTCGATCGGGCGTTCAATCAGGAAGGGAAGCTCGCGCCCACGGTCGTCGAATAAGCGCAAGTCTTCCAATCCTAGGCGACAAGCTTCGAGGGTCGCCGCGGGGAGGCTGAAGCGAAAAACGCCCGGCTTGGGCAGGTCGATAGTCTGTACGCTTTTCCAATCCGTTGGTAGCGCGGCTGCCAAGATGTTCGGTGCCCACGCGAGGAGAATTACCAACCGGCCAAGAGTGTTCTTCATGTTGCGAATGGGGTTGATCTTACAGGAAATCCAGGCCGATTGCTCGAGAAAATTTGACTGATTCGTGCGCTTTCATTGCGGTGCGAGTTTCGACCGCGCGATGTCTTTGTGCGTTCAACGAGAGCCGAAGCTCGCCACTTGGCGGGAGACGGTTGGTAAATCCGCTGGTTGGCGGGCGGGGATCCGCGTTACTGTTCGCGGGTGATCCGGAATGTTATTTTTGATTGGTCGGGAACATTGGTAGACGATTTGCCAGCGGTGTGGCGTGCATCCAATCACGTCTTTGAGAAAGCCGGCGTGCCGCCAATCACGCTGGAGGAATTTCGCGCGGAGTTTTGCCTCCCGTTCTCCAAGTTCTACGATCGTTACACTCCGAACGTTCCGATGGCGCAGCTGGAAGAATGGTTCCATGGGCACTTTCGCACCGTGCAGGATCTCGTTGAGGAACTGCCGCACGCGCGCGAGTTTCTGCACTTCTGCCGCGCGCATCGCGTCCGGACGTTTCTACTCAGCACGGTACACGATCAACACTTCGCGGTGCAGGCGAAGGCAACTGGGTTTGGGCCGTTTCTCGATCGGCCGTACCTCGGAATCTGGGATAAGCGCGCCAAGATCAAAGAGATTCTCGTCGAGAACCAATTGAATCCCGCCGAGACCGTTTTCATCGGTGATATGCAGCATGACATCGAAACCGCCAAGCATGGTGGGATTCATTCGTGCGCGGTATTGACGGGATACAATCGCCTCGAGCAGCTACGCGCGAGCGAACCGGATTTGATTGTCGAGCACTTGGGTGAGTTGCGGGAAATATTGGAGCAAAGCCGCTGGGAATTGCGGCGCACGGTTGCGAGTTCCTCAGTCTCGCCACAGCCGATCGCGACGGTCGGCGCGTTGATCTATGATGCGGAGGGAAATGTTCTGATGATCCGGACGCAAAAATGGTCGGGGCTTTGGGGAATTCCGGGAGGAAAGATCAAATGGGGTGAGCTGTCTGTCGATGCGTTGCGGCGTGAATTGAAAGAAGAGACCTCGCTCGATGTCGCCGACGTTCGCTTCGTGCTCGCTCAGGACTGCATTCACTCGAAGGAGTTTTATCGGGACGCACACTTCATCCTGTTGAATTACACGTGTCGTTGTATCGGACCCGCTGACGTCACGCTGAACGACGAGGCGCAGGAATTCGTGTGGACTTCAGTCGCTGAAGCGTTGCGCATGAATCTGAACCAGCCGACCCGTGTGTTGTTGGAAGCCGTCGTTGCGGGGAACGCGTGACGTTCGCAATGGTCGGGATTTTTTAATTCATAATTCCACGCGCATCCCTCATCCTTCTCCCGGCATGGACACCATTACCATCTCCGATCTCGCGGTGGAATATCACGTCGGCGTTCCGGACGCGGAGCGCGCGGAGACGCAGCGACTCTTGGTGACCGTCGAAATGCAGCACGACGTGACGGCAGCGGCGGCCAAGGATGATCTGCGCCGGACAATTAATTACTTCGAGGTCGCACAACGACTTTTGAACTTCGGGAACGGCCGCAGTTGGAAACTCATCGAATCCCTCGCGACGGATATTTCGATGGCGATCTTAAGCGAATTCCCGGCGCGCGCGGTGACAGTTACCGTGAAGAAGTTCATCATTCCGGAGGCGCAATACGTGGCAGTCACGCTGACCCGGCAACGGGGACCGTAACTTCCGCGCCGGGATATGGCGACCGCTGGTTGGAAAAACGGGATTACTTCCCGTGTGCGTTGGCGTAGTGCTTGGCGAGGATGTCGTCGCCGAAGTCTCCGTTGAAATCGCGCCAGACCGAGTGCACGTGATTCGCGTCGTTCTGCGTGTTGTCGTATTCGATGAGGAAAGTCGTTCCTTGCACCCGATAGTAATGCCCTTGACCACGTTCTTTACCTCCCGCCCACGCGAAGTGAACTTTGTCCCAGCCGGCTTTTTCAATCTTGGCGAGGTCACCCTTCGCGAGGTCGCGGCGAATGCGGAGCGCGAATTCGTCGACGATTTGCTTGAGCTGTTCCTGCTGGCTCGAGGTGAGTTTTGAGAACGCCAATCCTTCGGGCTTGAGGGGCGTTACTTTTGCGGGCGGGCCGTCAAGGCCGGGAGCCGCGGCGGTGATGATTTCCTTGGGGGCGGTAGCATCGAAGATTGCGACAGCGCTTTGTTCCGCGTTGAGTGACTTCACGAGCTGGCGGGCGAGATCTTCTTCACGGCGGAGCACGCGCACGCCTTTGCGCGCACCTTCGCGGACTTCAGCGGGATTGGTGCCCATGAACGTCGGACTCGAGGAGATCGACTTGCCGTCGACAATCGTAAAACACAGTGACATGTGATGGCCTTCGAAGCGCCAACCCCACGTGCCTTTCGCGTCGGGCGTGCCGTAGATCGACACAAAGTATTTGATCGGGTTGCGATCCACTTTGCCGCCGGGCTTCTCAATGGACTTCAGCACGGCTTCGAGGCTCATGATGTTCGTCGCCTTCGTGTAGCCGGCATCGCTCAGTCCGGTGCGCAGCAGCGCGAGCGCGAGCTTCCGTTGATCTTCGTTCAAGTCGAGAAACGGCACACCCTTGCGCCCAAACTTCACCATCTCCGACGGAATGAAATGCCACTGCTTGCGCGCCTCGGCTTTGACATCGGGATAGAGTCCTTTGGCTTTTTGTTCGGCGGTTAAAGTCGCCGCAAACTTTTGTGCGGCGGCGGCCATCTCATCGGCGGCTGGGTGGGCGCGCAGCGAAGTGGTAGCCAGCGACAGGGCGAACGAAAGCGAAAGCATCCATGGGAGCGTCTTCGAGATTTGCATGAGGGAATTGAACCGGACTTCGCAATGTGCCGCAAGTCCAAGCTTGGGCGATGCCCGCATCTCTGGCTTGCCTCCACGTCACCCGCGTTTACTGTTCGCGCTGTGAAAATCCTTTTCATTGGCGACATCGTTGGCGAGCCGGGCCGGCGCGCGGTCAAACAACTTGTGCCGCTCCTTAGCGAAAAGCACGGGCTCGATGTCGTCATCGCCAATGGCGAGAACAGCGCGGGCGGATCCGGAATCACTCCCGACACCGCGGCGGAAATCTTCTCCGGCGGAGTCGACTTAATTACGACCGGCGACCATTTGTGGGATCAAAAGGAAGTGATCGATCTGTTGATTGGCGAACCGCGTTTCGTGCGACCGGTGAATTATCCCGCCGGCACGCCGGGGCAGGGCAGTGCCGTGCATCGCACGGCGAGCGGCCTGACGGTGGCGGCGGTCAACGTCCAAGGCCGCACCTTCATGGCCGATCTCGACAATCCCTTTCACCGCATCAAATCCGAAGTGGCGCTCCTCCGGCAGCACACGTCGATCATCCTCGTCGATGTTCACGCCGAGGCAACGTCGGAAAAAATTGCGCTGGGGCGGATGCTCGACGGACAAGTCAGCGCTGTGATCGGCACTCACACGCATGTGCAAACTGCGGACGAACAAATCTTCCCCGGCGGCACGGCGTATCTGACTGACGCAGGTTTCACCGGCCCGCACGAAAGCGTGCTCGGGCGCGAAATTGATCCGGTTATTAAACGCTTCCTGACTAACCAGCCGCAACGATTTCCCGTCGCGCGTGATCGCGTGCTGTTGCAGGGGGCGATTGTGGAAATCGACGCGCAAAGTGGACGTGCGTTGAGCATCACCCGAATTTCGGAGCCGTTCACTCGATAATATTTAATCGGTGAGCCGCAACCGCGTCACGAACCACGATGGCCAAACCAACTAAATCGCAATGGGACTTCGGTGAACTGTTTCCCGCGGCGGAGACGCGGAAGGTGCTTTCGGTCTCCGAGCTGACCACGCAGGTCAAACGTCTCCTCGAGAAGAGCGTGGGAAATGTTTGGGTAACTGGGGAAATCAGCAACCTGCGCGCGCAGCCATCTGGTCACGTTTATTTCACGCTCAAGGATGCCGGCGCACAGCTGGCGTGCGTGCTTTTCCGTGGTGAAGCCGCGGGCGGTCGCGATGCGCTCGCTGAAGGCAAGAAGGTCAATCTCCGCGGCGACCTGACGGTTTACGAAGCGCGCGGACAGTATCAGCTCCGCGTGACCGAGGTCGAACTGCAAGGCATCGGCGCGTTGCAACTCGCTTTCGAACGCCTCAAGCAAAAGCTTAACGCCGAAGGGCTCTTCGCATCGGAGCGCAAGCGCCCGCTGCCGCGTTTCCCGGAACGCATTGGCATCGTTACGTCGTTGAATGCCGCGGCGCTGCAGGACGTGTTGCACGTCGTTGGGCGACGCCATTGTGGATTGGAAATCATTCTCGCGCCGTGTCGCGTGCAAGGGCAGGGGGCGGCGGAGGAAATTGCCGCGAGTGTTCGTCGATTGAACGAGTTCTCCGCACAGCAACCGGCGGGGCGGAAGCTCGACTTGATCCTCGTGACTCGCGGTGGCGGGAGTCTCGAAGACTTGTGGGCGTTCAACGAGGAAGCGGTGGCGCGCGCCATTTTCGAATCGGCTTTGCCGGTCGTTTCGGCGGTGGGACATGAGATCGATTTCACGATCAGTGATTTTGTCGCGGACCTGCGTGCAGCAACGCCCAGCGCGGCGGCGGAACTCATCACGGAAGGGTTTTTCTCGAGCCGCGAGTTCGTGCGCGACACGACTGCTTGGTTGCTGCGGAAGACGGAGCAACGTCTGGGCGACGCGCGCGACCAATTGGAGCAGTTCACCGATCGGCTAGCCCGCGCCCACCCGCGTCGCCAGCTCGACGAACGATTGCAGCGGTTGGATGATTTGCAGGCGGCCTTGTTGCGTAATGTTCTTTCCCAGCTCCGCGATCGGCAATCGCGCTGGCAGCTCGCGAATCAGGGTTTGATCCGCTTGCGCCCGACCAACCAGCTTACGCGCCGACGCGAGCAGTTGGCGCAATTGCAGCGGCGGTTGCGGGATTTGGCGAGGCATCGAGGGGACTCAGCGAGGAATCGATTCGCGGAAGCCGAGACGCGGCTGCGGTTGCTTTCACCGGAGCACGTCCTGGCTCGAGGCTATTCCATTACGATGGATGCGGATTCGGGAGAGGTGCTACGTGACGCGAAAGAAGTGAAGCGCGGCCAGAAATTGAAAACGCGTTTGCAGCGCGGAGAAGTGCGCAGCGTGGCGGAGGCATGATCTGCCGTTCGCGAGTGCGAGGAGCCGACCTCAGCGTTGGCTATATTGGACGCGGTGGCCGAGCTTGAGGAAGTGCTTCTCCATTGCGTGGTACGAGATGAACGCGAAGGCGAGCGTGATCAAGAGCGATAGCAAAGTGACACCGGCATCCGTCCAGTTGGCAATTTGCGGCGCTTGATTTAGCAGGAGTCCGTGGCAGATCCCCAGCGCAGGCAGGTGAAACAGGTAGATGCCGTACGAATAGGTGCCCAGCCAGCGGAACGGCGGATTGAACAGCGCCGATTTTGCAAAGCCGCTGGGGAGAAGGATGGCAATGAGAACGACGGTGAAGCAAAGTGCCGCGATCCACGTGTGCCCGACATTCGACATTGTCGTAGTGGCGACCCCTTGCCGGCCGTAGGCGAACACTAATACACCGGCACCCAGAATTCCGAGCGCTGACCACCACGCCCAAAGATTCTCCCGACACGCTTCGATAAAACCCGGGCGACGGACGAAGTAGGCGCCGAGCACGCCGAGAAACAGTGAGTCCCATCTTCCAGGCAGTAATTGGTAGCCGGCGATGCCGCCGAAACCGGGAACAAACACCAGTGCAATTCGGGTGACCATCGCGACGAGAACTAACAACGCGGCCACCATAGGAAATTTGCGGGGGGCCACCCAGCGGACGAGAAAAGGAAGCAGCAGATAAAACTGCTCTTCGACGGCAAGCGACCACGTGACAGCGAGCCACGAAGGCGCTGTGTCCGCGAAGAAGCAATTTTGGAGAAACGTGAAATACGTCCAGGACGGCAAAGGTTCATTGAAGAGCCATTTAATCCCCGGGTTGTTCCCGCCCAAATTCATCCCGACGACCACGACGAACGGAATTAACAGCAACCAGTATGCGGGAAGGATGCGGCACGCGCGGCGGACAAAAAACGCCCGGTAGAAATTCTGTCCGTCACGTTGGTCAATAAGAATGCCGCCAATCAAGAATCCCGAGAGGACGAAGAACAAATCGACGCCGGCCCAGCCCATTGCCAGCACGCGGTGGAGATAATCCAGTGGTGACCGGGGAGCGATCGGAAACTGCACCTTCTCGGCGTAGTAGTGCAGGACCACCACCATGAGAATGGCAAGCCCGCGAATCGCATCGAGTTCGGGTCGGCGAATCGATGAGAACTTTGTTGAATCGGCTGATGGCCTAGCCTCGGCGCTGGTGCTCACTGATAGTTCCAATAGAAGCCCGGTAACTTGAGCGGCGCTCGGATCGTGAGATCAAACGGGCCTGCCTTCGGCGTTTACCGGAGGACGGCCATCGGCACCTTGACCGTCGAGGTCGATGAGAATGTCGCGAGGTTCGGCACCTTTGCTCGGGCCGACAATACCGCGGTTTTCCAATTCATCCATGATGCGCGCGGCGCGGGTGTAGCCGAGGCGCAGACGCCG
Organism: Limisphaerales bacterium; assembly: GCA_044224905.1. Lineage (GTDB taxonomy): Bacteria > Verrucomicrobiota > Verrucomicrobiia > Limisphaerales > JBGAJN01 > JBGAJN01. Next base: position 774,987 of record JBGAJN010000003.1, on the reverse strand, counting down.
TTGCATCAACGACACGCTCGCCTTCTGTTCGCTGCGGATCACCTCGATGCATTGCTGGATCAAATCTTCGTCCTCGTCGATCCCGCTCTCGTCGCTGTCGTAGCTGCTGACCGGCTTGGAAAGTTGCTGGTGAATTTCCATTTCGTAGCTGGGCTTACCTTGTGCAGCGATGCCGTCCACTATGGATTGAATTTCTTGATCGGTAATCAACGCGCCTTGCGCGCGATTCAACTTCGCCGAGCCAGGCGGCAGGTAGAGCATGTCACCTTTGCCGAGGAGTTTGTCCGCGCCCATGGCGTCGAGAATTGTGCGCGAGTCGACGCGCGCGGCAACTTGGAACGCGATACGCGCGGGAATGTTCGCCTTGATGACGCCGGTGATGACATCGACGCTCGGGCGTTGGGTGGCGACGATGCAATGGATGCCTGCGGCACGCGCCATTTGGGTGATGCGCGCGATGGCCATTTCCACATCGGCCGGCGCGACCAACATGAGGTCCGCCAACTCGTCGATGATGACCACGATGTAACTAAGCTTCTCGGGAATGACGATGTCGTCCTCGCGGGGAACCACGATTTGCTCGTCGAGTTCCACGGCGAAACCATCCGAGCTCGCCTCGATCTTTTCCTTCTTCGCCATCAACGGCAGCTCGGGCTCAGCCGGCGGAATCGGTTTGTTTTTCGGCCGTTCGTTAAACGACTTAATATTTCGTACGCCGACCTTCGCGAAGATCTGGTAGCGCTTCTCCATTTCATTCACGACCCAGCGCAAGGCGAGGATGACCTTCTTGGGATCGTTGACCACGGGCACCACGAGGTGCGGAAGCGCATTGTATTGCTGCAACTCGACGACCTTTGGATCGATCATCACGAAGCGCAGTTGGTCGGGTGAAAACTTATACAGCAATGAAGCGACGATCGAGTTGATGCACACCGATTTCCCAGAGCCGGTGCTGCCGGCGATCAGCAAGTGCGGCATCTCGGCGAGGTCGGCGATAATCGGGTGACCGTAAACGTCTTTGCCCAGTGCGAGCGGAATGCGCGCCTTGGAATTCTTCCACTCATCGGACTCGAGCAAGTCCCGGATGATGACCTTGGTCTTAACGAGATTTGGAACTTCGACACCGACCGAGCTTTTGCCGGGAACAGGGGCGAGAATGTTAATGCGCTCGGCCTTCAACGCTGCGGCAAGGTTGTTGGAAAGCGCGGTGATTTTTTCGAGACGCACGCCGGGAGACGGATGCAACTCATAGCGTGTGATCGTTGGTCCCTTCGTGATGTCGCCGAGGGCGACTTCGATGTCGAACTGTGCGAGCGTCTGTTGCATGAGCTTCGCGTTCGCCATTAACTCCTCTTTCGACTCGGTGGGCTTCGCCGTGAGGTCAGGATGTTGCAACAATTCCATCGACGGCAATTGATAGTTTCCGATGACCGGCGTCGAGGCGACCGTGATCGGCTTTTTCTTAGCGGGCAATCGCGGTTTGGGTGCCGGCGGTAACGCGGGCGCGGCGCCAGCGGCGGCGGCTAGCGCGGGGTCGGTCGTGATTGAATTGTCAGTGACGAGAATCGGCTTCTCGGGCGCGGGAGTCGGATCTTCTTCTTTCGTCTCGCCAGCCTTGGTAGCGCCAGTTTTCGGAGCGGATTTTCCCAGCACTTCGTCGGTGGTCGCGCCGAGCACTTCCTTGATCTCTTTGGCAGTGATGACCTCGCCTTCGGGAACGGGCTCGATCACCTTGGGCTCGTTCTTCGGTTCGATCTGGCCTTTGCGAACCGTCGAGCGAACTTTCGCCGCCGGCACACTCAGGTCGCGCACCGTCGGTTCGGGAACCGGTTGCATGTCGGCGCCCAAACCGCTGCGTTCGGGCTTCTCAAGCTTCTCGCTCTTTTCGGCGCGTTCAACCTGCTGTCGCAAACGATTCGCTTCCTGCTGAAGCTCTTTCGCTTTGCGTTGAAGCGCTTTTTCCTCCGCGGTCATGGCCGCGGGTTCACCGGCTGGAGGCGCTTCGCCCGGCGTGAAACGTTCCGCCCACTTCAAACGCAGCCAGTGGCCGAGTTGGAAATTGGTCAGGAACAGCAAGCTGATGAGGTAAACCGTCGCGAAAATAATGGTGGCCCCCACCGTGCCGCACTTGTTGAACACCCAACTGTTCATGGTCATCCCGATGAACCCGCCCGCACTGGGCGCGTTAAGGTTCGTTTTCAAGTGACCGAACACGCCGGGATACAGGTCGAGCACGCCCATGCAGGAGAGCAGGAGTCCGATACCCCAGAGCCAGCGACGTCGCAGGTATGACATCAGCCGCAGCAAATGCGCGAGGCCGAAACCGAGCAGCAGCACCGGTAGAATGTAGGCGGCCGCGCCGAGGACGAAGAACGAGATGTTGGCAAGATGCGCGCCCAGCGGCCCGATCCAATTGTGCTTGGTGGCGTTGGGCGGAACGCTGTTCATCGCGAGATCCGCACTGCTGTACGAGAATAGGGCAAGGAACATCAGGAACGACACACTCAACAGCACTATGCCGATGATGTCGTTGAAGCCGTGATGTTGTTGCTCATCGGTTTCCTTACGCGCCATGGGCGAAGATTATGCGTTCACTGCGAAAGTTCAATGGGCAAAACACATGAATGCGCGGAATAATGGGGCCATGGTGAACGTGCTTTCAGGGGCTTCGACAGCGACTTCCGAATGATTAAGGCGGCTCTCACGCCGCGCGATTGTGCGCTTGCGGTTTCGTGAGTCTGCGCAATAACTCTGCGCATGTCGAAAACGCTGCTGACGTTTGTGGATGAAATCTATGAGGATCTGGAGTTGTGGTATCCGCTCCTCCGCTTGCAGGAGGCAGGCTACGCCACGCGCCTCGCCGCGCCCGAACTTCGCACCTATTCCGGCAAGCACGGCTATCCTGCCACGAGCGATATACTGCTGTCCGATGCGCGCAGTCAGGACTTTTGCGGCTTACTAATTCCCGGTGGTTTCATGCCCGACAAACTGCGTCGCGACGCGAAAGTTCTCGCGCTCACCCGGGAGTTTTTTGAGCAGGGGAAACTTGTGGCCTTCATTTGCCACGGCGGATGGATTCCGATTTCGGCAAAGATTATCAGCGGCAAACGCGTTACGGGTTCGCTCGGTATCAAGGACGATTTAGAGAATGCCGGCGGGATTTGGGTGAACGAACCGGTAGTCGTGGATGGTAACTTGATATCTAGTCGGACGCCCCGCGACCTCGCGCCCTTTGCCAAGGCGATGGTGGACTTTCTCAAGGTTCACTGTGACTAACGGGCGCGTTGGCCAGCGAATTGGTTGCCTGCGAGTTTGCCCTTTGATCCTTTTCCGCTCGAGCTTAGGCTGGCCGTGTGGCCGGCAGTTCGCTTTCACGGTTGAAGCGCGTGTACGCGCAGTTGGTCGATTTCCTGCACGAAGCTGGGATCGATGAGAATGACCGCGCCTCACTTCCAGCTTGGCGCAAGTGTGCGCATTTCGGGCTTCTGTTGGTCAAAAGCTTCAATCGCAACCGATGTCCGGTGCGCGCTTCGGCGTTGGCCTATACTACTTTGCTCGCCATGGTCCCTTTGCTGGCGGTGGCGCTGAGCGTCTCGACCAGCATGCTGGTGAAAAGCGATGGGGCACCGGTCGAGCAGCTGGTGGACAAGTTGATTCGCAACGTCGCGCCGCAACTGAATTTGGAGGTCAAAGGCGACGGCGCGCAGGCCGTAGCGAAGCGCCAAGAGTTGGTCGATAATATAACGGGTTTCATTTCGAACATCCGCACCGGCACTCTGGGGGCCACTGGTATGATTGGGTTGGTGCTCGTGGCCATCATGCTTTTGGGCAACATCGAGGAAACGTTCAATGATATCTGGGGAGTGGAACGCGGGCGAACCTGGTTTTTGCGGGTGGTGATTTACTGGGCGGCGATCACCTTGGGGCCTGTCTTGCTGGTGCTGGTTGTAGGTCTGACGACGGTGCGGAATTTTGAAGCGGCCCAGGATTTTCTCGCGGGCGTGCCGATGTTGGGGATGGTGTTTATATGGCTCGCGCCTTTCGTGATTCCCATTTTGAGTTTTTCAGTGTTCTACAAACTGATCCCGAACACGCGGGTGGAATGGGCGGCGGCGTTCGCGGGCGGCCTCTGCGGCGGTACTTTGTGGCAGCTGAACAACATGTTCAACGTGATCTACGTCTCACGGGTGGTCACTTATAGTAAGATCTATGGGAGTCTGGGAATCCTGCCGATTTTTCTGCTCGGGCTTTATTTCTCGTGGTTGATCCTGCTGCTCGGTGCGCAGATTTCGTATGCGTTCCAGAATCGTAAAGTCTACTTCCAGGAGAAACAGGCGGAAGGCGTGAACCAACGCAGTCGCGAATTCATCGCTTGCCGGGTGATGACCTATCTGGCGCAGCAGTTTCAGGTCGGTCGGGCACCGGCCATTGCGGAGATTGCGGAGGCTCTCGGCGTTCCGACGCGGCTGGTGTCGTCGGTATTGAGCTCGCTCGGGCATGCGCAGTTGGTCCACGAATCGTCGGCCGAAGGTGGAACCTTCAGTCCGGCTCGTCCGTTGGAACTGATCACGATGGATCATATTCTTGCCGCGATGAGGTCCGGCGCGGGGTTGGAACTGGCGACGCGCGCGGATGCTTCGCGGGCCATTGTATCGAGCGAATTTGAAAAGGTGGAAATGGCCAGTCGTCAGGCGGCGACGGTCACTTTGAAGGATCTGATCAGTCGCCTTGGTTGATTTCCGTCTGCGGATTCGGAATGAAGGCTTGGCAGGTTGCGTAACTTTTCCGTAACGTCCTCGCGTGATTGCCTTGCTGCGCTTTGTTGGAGTGATGAACGCTGCCGTCTGGTTCGGCGGAGCGGTGTTCTTCACTTTTGCCACGGGGCCCGCCTTTTTTTCCCCGGAGATGTTCAATCTGCTTGGGCGGATCCATGCCGGCGCTGCTGCGCAGATACTGCTGGAGCGTTATTTCAATTTGCAGCTGATCTGCGCTGTCCTTGCGTTCGCGCACCTGATCGCCGAATGGCTCTACACCGGTAAACTGTTGTCGCGCTGGACTCCGTATCTGTTGATGGGCCTGCTTTCGATTGGTCTTACCGGCGGTTTCTGGCTGCAGCCGAAGTTGAAGGCGTTGCACTTGGAGAAATACGGTGTTCGCTCCCTACCGGCGCAGCGACTTGAGGCCGCCAAGTCGTTCAGCTTGTGGCACGGAGTGTCGCAGACGATCAACCTGCTCGCTTTAGGCGGACTGACAATGTATCTCTGGCAAATCACCCAGAATCTCGAGGCGGTTCCCCGTTGGCCGCGCGGAAAATTCAGGAGTTGACAAAATTTCGTTTGGGAGAAAGTTCTTTCACAGAGAGAAAGCGGCAGTGCCGCGGAGACCTTGGGAGAAAGAATAAAGTTATGATCTCGAATGAAAGGCCATCACCTTACGGAAGGCATCAACCACCTCGTGCCATGAGCGCCGCTCCGCGCCCGCCGGTCAACGAAGACACGTTGAAAACCGAGAAGGTCCAAATCGAGCGGAAGACTTTCATTTTCACCCTCAAGGAAAATCCCCGTGGCCGATTCCTGCGCATCACCGAAGACGTTGGTGGACGTCACGACACGATCATTATCCCGTCCACGGGTTTGGTGGAATTCCGCAAGATTCTTGAAACGATGGTGGATGCTTCTGAACAGACCCCGTCAAAGGAACAGCTTTAGCGGTCAGGTGCCCGTTGCCGGTTTTTGTCAAACCTCTCCCGATCTCTCTACTTCGCAGACTTCGCTTTTTTCACCGTCTTCTTAGCGGCGCGCGGTTTCGTTGCCTTCGCTGATTTAGCCTTGGCTGGGGTGGCTTTCACGGGACGTGCGTCGCCCCAGAGGCCCTCGAGATCGTATCGCGCACGTTCATCAGCGCGCATGACGTGCACGATGACGTCGAAATAATCCAAGACGACCCACGCGGTTGGCATCTGGCCGTCAGTCGCGCGCGGCTTCAAATTGTGCTGTTCGTGCAGCTTCGTGGTGATCTCGTCCACGATGGCGCGCAAATGCGGTTCGCTCGTGCCACTGGCGATCACGAAGTAGTCCGTCACTGACGACACTTCGCTTACGTCGAGCACTACGATGTTTTCCGCTTTGCGATTATCTGCCAAGTCACGGCAGAGGAGAGCCAATTGCTTTGAATCCATTTGCTGAGCGTAGGATGGCGCAGTCGCCTCAAAGGTAAAGATGATTGTTTCGTATCGCTTCAGCGACACCCGGTGGAACCAAAGACTCGATTGGCAATCCTGCCTTCACGCGCTCGCGAATTTGGGACGACGAAACACCGAGCGGGAAGCCGCGCAACTGACGCGCCCGAAACGGTGGGGGAACCGTCACTAACGCGTCGCCGGGGCGGGGAATTATTAAGAACTCCGCGAGGCGGGCGAGTTCTTCGGCCTCGCGCCATTTCGGCAAGCTGACCACGTGATCAGCGCCGATCAGCCAGAACAACTCCGCGCCGGGAAAGCGTCGTGCGTAATCGCGCACTGTGTCGATGGTGTAGGAAACGCCGCCGCGTAGAAGTTCCTGCTCGTCCACTTCCGTGTGCGATTGTCCGGCCAGCGCGAGACGGAGCAATTGTGTGCGTGCTTTTGCCGGCGCGATTTCCACGCCGGGCTTGAAAGGAGATTGCGCCGCGGGAATGAAGAACAGTCGATCCAAGCTCAGTTCCTCCCGCGCTGCCTGCGCGACGAGCAGGTGTCCGAGGTGAATCGGGTTAAATGAGCCACCAAATAAGCCAAGTTTCATTAGGTCACTTTCGCCGCTTAGCGAAGAAGAAAGCTAACACTGCTGCGAACCCGCCCAACACGATTATCAGTTCGGTAGCCGACGGTTTGCTTGTGTGCTGGTAGAGATGTTTCTCAATGGCAATTGAAGGGCCGGCAGCGCAGAAGAACAATGCGGTTGTCATGGGCAGTCATTCGCTAATTCAGCAGCACTTGTTCACGCCGTTGAATCGTTCTTCCGCCACTTGTATGTACGCTTGCTGACGCTGCGCCTTTGCCATCGCCTCGCGGCCGCCGAGCAGGTTGACGTGCTTCGGCGCGGTCGCGCAGAACGCCGCGTGTTGCGCAGCGCGATCCACGGCGGCTTCGCCGGAGAGTTCCTTCGCCAGCAACAGCGCGAGAGCTGTGACGCCGAGTGCGTTCACGGATTTGCCTTCCGCGATGGCATAATCCGGCAGCCAGACTGGCGCCGTCTCGCGCAAGTCGGCGAGCTTCTTTCGGCCGAGCAAGAGCAACCATTCGCGCACGGTGATCAGGAAAATCCCCGCCACGAGCGTGAGGAAGAATGCCGTGACGACGGCGTCGAGCTTGAGGTTGAAAACTTGTTTCTGCGTGGAGACGATTTGTTTCTGCAGCGCCGGCTTCGTGTCGGCGGGCGCAGTGGCGATTTGTTTTTCCAAGTCGGCGAGTTTGCCTTCCGCTGCTTTTGCGCCGGCGAGGAAGCCGATGCTCGGCGTGGGGTGCGCGATTTTTTGGACCGCCGCAGTTCCCGTCACTGCGAGCAACCAAACCAGCGGCACCAACGTGACCAACGCCAATGCGGGCGTCTTGTTGTCCTTCAGCGCCATCTTCAAAATCACCGTCGTCGCCAGGCACAACGCCGTGGCCGCGAGGAGTTGGTTGGCGATGCCGAAGATTGGCCACAGCGCCTTGATGCCGCCGTCCGGATCATGCACCGCGGCAATCAGGAAATAGCCCCACATTCCGACCACGAGCAAGCTCGCGAAGATGTTCGCCGGAATGCTCTGCACGTTGCCCAGCGCTTTGGAAACGTGCCCTAATGCATCCTGCAATAAGTAGCGGCCCACGCGCGTGCCGGCATCGAGCGTGGTCAAAATGAACAACGCTTCGAACATCAACGCGAAGTGGTACCAGATGCCCAGCCACTTTTCGCCAACGACCTTGGAGAATAAATTCGCCATGCCCACCGCGAGCGTCGCGGCGCCGCCCGTGCGACCGTAGAGCGTGTCTTCCTTCACCTCGCGCGCGAGTTCCGTCATGCGCTCGGTTGTGAGGGTGTATTCGGGACCGTAGGCGTTCACCTTCGTCACGGTGGCGGTCGCAATTGCTTCAGGAGTCGCGCCGGGAACTTTGATGTTCATCGCGAGATAAACTCCAGGATCCAGAGTGCACGCTGCGATCATTGCCATGATGGCGACGAGCGATTCGAGGCACATCGCGCCATAGCCGACCGGGCGCGCGTATGATTCCCGCGTGATGATCTTCGGCGTGATGCCGCTGCTGATGAGCGTGTGAAATCCGCTGATCGCCCCGCACGCAATCGTGATGAAACAGAACGGAAACAATTTCCCCGGCACCACCGGCCCGGAACCATCGATGAACTTCGTGAGCGCGGGCATTTGCAAAGGCGGCAACACAATCATCACGCCCAGCGCGAGGAGGAAGATCGTGCCGAGCTTCATGAACGTGCTCAGGTAATCGCGCGGCGCAAGCAACAGCCACACCGGCAGCACGCTGGCGAAGAACGCGTAGATTACTACCGACCACGCGAGCGTCGGCGCGCCGAGTTTGAACACACCCCGCAGCGTCTCATGCTCGGAGACGAATTGCCCGCCCCACACAGCGGCCAGCAACAGTGCGACCCCGATGATCGAACCTTCGAGCACCTTGCCCGCACGAACCCAGCGCAGATAACCACCCATGATCATGGCGATCGGAATGGTCGCGCCCACGGTGAACACACCCCAGGGCGAATCTGCAAGGGCATTGACGACCACCAGCGCCAGCACGGCCAGCAGGATGATCATGATTGAGAGGATTGCGATCACGCCTATGACGCCCGCCGCGGTGTTGAGTTCTTCCCGCACCATTTGCGCGAGGGATTTTCCATTGCGCCGCATCGACGCGAAGAGGATCACGAAATCCTGCACCGCGCCGCCGAGGAGCACGCCGATCAAGATCCACAGCGTGCCCGGCAGGTAACCAAACTGCGCCGCGAGCACCGGCCCCACGAGCGGTCCCGGTCCCGAGATCGCCGCGAAGTGGTGGCCGAAGACGATCCATTTGTTCGTCTTCACGAAATCCTTGCCGTCGTCGTGAACCTCGCACGGCGTGGCGCGACGATCGTCGAGCATCAGCACCTTCGCGGCGATCCACTTGGAATAAAACCGGTAACCAATCGCGTAGGTGGAAAGCGCCGCGAGGAGGATGTAGACGGAGTTGATGTGTTCGCCGCGATGCAACGCGAGCGTCACGTAGCCCCACGCGCCGAGCAGCGCGATCGCCAGCCAGATAATTACCGAGAGAGTTTTTTTCATGTTGCCGCCAGCCGGATCAGGCCGGTGAATTCCGCGCAGCATAGGGATGAAGCGCGCGCGAATTCAACCTTCAAGGGTATCTAAAAATACCGGCTCGGGAGAAACGGCGCGCGGGCCAGCCACCCGGGGCGTTTGTGGCGCACGAGGATTCGCTTTAACGCGAAGCGGTCGGTGTCGGGCGTGTTGAAACCATTCTCCACGGTGCACGCGGTTTGATAGCCGGCCTCGGCCACGAGGTCGCGCACGGCGGGATTGAAGTCGCCGTAGGGATAGCAGAAGTGTTCGATGGCAAAGCCGAATTGATCTTCGAGTTTCTTCTTGCTGTCGACGATTTCGCGGCGCGCGTCGGCGATCGGGAGCTGGCTCAGGCGCGGATGATTCAAGGTGTGTGAGCCGATGCGTTGACCGGCCGCGAGCCATTCCTTCACTTGCGCGACGTCCATCAACGGCTCGGAGCAATCACCCTCGGCGACGTCCCAGGAGTTGTTTTTCCCGAGGCTGTTGGCGACGAGGAACTGAATGCCGGTGAGGCCGAACTCGCGCAAAGCGGGCAGGGCATTCTCGAGTGTGTTCACAAAACCGTCGTCGAAACTGATCGTGATGGTGCGCGCATCGGATGCCGCGGTCGGGGCGGCAGGGAGGCGGCAGGTGAATTGGGCTGCGCTGAGTTGCTGCATCTGGCGATGAAACAATTCGCGGGAAATGTAGAGCCCCTTCAGGCGCGCGTCGCGTCGGGGTCGGGCGACCTTGTGATACATCAGGATCGGCTGCCTCCCGACGAAGTCGCGCAGGACGGGACCGAGCAGGCGGAAATAGCGCGGCGCAGTGGTCATGCGGAGTTGCTGGCATCGGTACAGGTTTGATCCCGCCGCGAATTATAATTATCGGTCATGCTGATTCTCTGATGACGGGCAATGTGCCAAAGGGCGATGAACGTGGAAAGGTGTTTTGCCGTTTGTCACTTTTCCTCGCCAAGCGTCGTCTGCGTCGATATGAAATCCGGACTCGCACCCACTATGAATTGCATCTCATCGTTTCGCCTCGTCCTCTTGGCCTTGTTTTCCGCCGTCGCAGTCCACGCGGCGCCGTCGAAACCGAACATCATTTACATTCTTTGCGACGATCTCGGTTATGGCGATGTGAAGGCGTTGAACAAGGATTGCAAAATTGCCACGCCGAATCTCGACAAGCTTGCCGCAGGCGGAATGATTTTCACGGACGCGCACTCGAGCTCCGCGGTTTGCACGCCGACGCGTTATGGAATTATCACCGGGCGTTACAACTGGCGTTCGCGTCTGAAGAGTGGCGTGCTCGGCGGTCTTAGTCCGCGATTGATCGAGGAAGGGCGACTCACGGTGCCGGCATTTCTGAAACAGAACGGCTACGCCACGGCATGCATCGGCAAATGGCATCTCGGCATGGAGTGGGCGAAAAAAGGCGACGTTTCCGAGCTGGCCATCGAGACGCGTGAGCAGGCGTTCAACGTGGATTTCACGAAGCCGATCAAGAACGGTCCGCTCGCTGTCGGCTTCGACTATTACTTCGGCATCGCGGCGTCGCTCGACATGGTGCCGTACACGTTCATCGAAAACGATCGCGTGACGGCGCTGCCCACGGAGGATCGGAAGATTGAAATGATGACCGGGCGCGAGAATTGGTTCACGCGCCAGGGACCCGCCGCGCCGGGATTCACCGGATACGAAGTCCTCCCCACCTTCACCAAGAAAGCCGTCGACTACGTGGCGCAACACGCGGCGGCGGCGAAGAATGGGAAGCCGTTCTTCATGTATATCCCGCTCAATTCGCCGCACACGCCCATTTTGCCGACGAAGGAATGGCTGGGGAAAAGCGGGCTGAATCCGTACGCGGACTTCGTGATGGAAACGGATCATCACATCGGCCTCATCATGGCGGCTCTGGACAAGCAGGGGATCGCGGAGAACACGCTGATCGTCGTCACGAGCGACAATGGTTGCTCGCCGTCAGCGAAGTTCGATGAACTTGCTGCGAAAGGGCACAATCCGAGCTACATGTTCCGTGGAAACAAAGCGGACATTTACGACGGCGGTCACCACGTTCCGTTCATCGCGCGTTGGCCGGCGCAAGTGAAGGCTGGCTCAAAGTCAGATCAGATCGTTTGCCTCACGGACTTGTTCGCGACGACGGCGGACATTCTCGGCAAGAAATTGCCCGATAACGCGGCGGAAGACAGCGTGAGCATTTTGCCGGCGCTCTTGGGCAAGGACAGCAAGCCGTTGCGCGAAGCGATCGTGCATCACTCGATCAACGGCTCGTTTGCGATTCGCCAAGGTCAGTGGAAGCTCGAACTCACGCCAAGCTCGGGTGGTTGGAGCGATCCGCGGCCGAACACGCTGGAGGCCTCGAAACTGCCGCCGATCCAACTCTACGATTTGAGCAACGATATCGGCGAGAAGAGCAACGTGCAGGACAAATATCCGCAAATCGTCGCGCAGTTGACCAAGCTGCTGGAGAAATACGTGGCTGATGGTCGCAGCACGCCGGGGGCTGTTCAGGAAAACACGACGCCCGTGGATATCTGGAAGGCTGGCAAAGAAAACTACACAGCCGGCGGGAAGAAGAAAAAAAAGGCGGCTGCAAAGTGAGTCAGAAAAATTGTTAAGAGAATGTAAAAGAGGCGGCATTTTCCGCGCACGGCGCTAGGGTCTTTCCAGCAAACCGCCGAATCATGACGACCTCGCTTACTTCTGCATCTTCGTCCGTACCGGCTGCGGGCCGCACGCGGGTGCTCGTTGTTGATGACGACAGAAAACTTTGTCGCCTCATCAAAGATTATCTTGAACCGATGGGCTACGAGATCGCCGCGGCTCATACCGGTCCTGATGGGGTCGAGCGGGCGACGAGTGAAGAATGGAAGGCGGTGATCCTCGACCTGATGCTTCCGGGAATGGATGGCTTCGAGGTGCTCAAGCGGATTCGTAGCAAGTCCGAGGTGCCGGTGCTGATGTTGACGGCGCGCGGTGATGAGGCTGACCGGATTGTTGGGCTTGAGATCGGCGCGGACGATTATCTTCCGAAGACTTTTTCCACGCGTGAACTCTTGGCTCGGCTACGCGCAGTTACCCGTCGAGCTACCCGAGTAACAGCCAAAGAAGGGGACGATGATGCCGAATATGTGGTCGGTCCGCTGCGCATCAGCATCGGGGCGCGCACCGCGGTTCTGGGCGATCAGCCGTTGACGTTGACGCCGGTGGAGTTCGATTTGCTGGCGAGTTTGGCCCGCGCGAAGGGGAGGGTGAAGACGCGTGAAGCTCTGCTCGACGAGGCGCGGAATCGCAATTACGAGGTGTTTGATCGCAGCATCGATGTGCATATCTCCGCGCTCCGCAAAAAACTGGGCGATGATCCTAAAACACCCCAGTTTATCCGCACCGTCCGGGCGGCTGGCTACATGTTGATTAATCCGGAGGCCGAGTAGTGTTGCGTTAAGGCGCCGAATGAAGCTGAGACTTCCACTTTACGGAAAAATCCTCTTTTGGTTCTTCGCAAATCTACTTCTTTTGGTTGGCGCGGTTTATTTGTTTGTGCAGGCGCAGTTTCATTTCGGCCTCGACTCGTTGTTAGCCGGACGCGCCGGTGATCGGATCCAAGCCGTCGCAGATTTGATTGTTGCGGAATTGCGCGACTCGCCGCGGGAGCAGTGGGGCGACGTGCTCAAACGTTTTAACGACGCCTACCAGCTGGAGTTTCACTTGTTCCGTTCGGACGGCCAACAAGTGGTTGGGAACGCGACGTTGGTGCCGATGGAATTGCGCGAGAAGCTGTTCGACCGTCGTGGCGTGCCCATGCAAAGGTTCGGCGTTCCCGATTCAACGCAAAACCAACCGCGATTTATTCCCCGTGGAAACCCGAATGATCCAGGACCTCGTCCCGAGGGGTTTCGAGTGGAGGGATTTCGTCCTGAACCGCAGCGCCCAGATGGTCTGCGTTCCGGTGGTCAGATGCGCGAATTTCCTGATGCTGGCATGCCGGGAGGGATGCAGGCGGGAAGCGCGATCGGCGGTCCGCATCCCAAGTTCATGGTGCGTTCCCGTGAACCAGATCGCTATTGGGTTGGTATGCGTTTATCACTCGGAGATCGCCAGGCGCGAGCGCCCCAGCCCTTGGTTTTGATTGTGGTGTCCGAAACCTTGCGGGGCGGAGGATTGTTTTTTGATTTCACGCCATGGCTGATCGTGGGGGTTGGTGCAGTGTTCGCATCAGTGCTTTTGTGGTTGCCGTTTGTACGCGGCATCACCGGGAGTGTTTCGCGAATGACCAGAGCAACGGAGCGGATTGCGGAGGGAGAATTCGATGCTCGCGTCGCGCTCAACCGCAGAGACGAGTTGGGTGCGCTCGCCGGCGCGATCAATCAGATGGCGTCGCGCTTGGCTGGTTTTGTTGGTGGGCAAAAACGTTTTCTTGGCGACATCGCGCATGAGCTTTGCGCGCCGATTGCTCGGATCCAGTTGGCGCTTGGCATTCTGGAGCAGCGCACCGACGAGACGACGCGGGCCTACGTAGCTGACCTGCGTGAAGAGGTGCAGGAGATGTCGAGTCTGGTAAACGAACTCCTTTCATTTTCCAAAGCGGGACTTCGGCGGAAGGAAATCCAGCTGAGCAAGGTAGAATTGGCGCCGCTGGTTCAGCGGGTGGTTGCCCGGGAAGATGGGGACTCTGGAAAAGTGAACGTTGAGATACCAGCGGCAATTGCCGTTTTAGCTGAGCCGGAATTGTTGTCGCGCGCGATCGCCAATTTGGTGCGAAACGCCATACGCCACGCGGGTAATTCGGGACCGGTTGTTGTTGCGGCACGGAATGAAGGTGCGCGGGTTCTCCTAAGTGTCGCGGATTCTGGTCCGGGTGTTCCTGAACATCTTTTGCAGCAGATTTTTGATCCATTCTTTCGCGTAGACGTTTCTCGCACTCGCGACACCGGTGGCGTTGGGTTGGGCCTGGCGATCGTGAAAACCTGTGTTGACGCTTGTCAGGGAACTGTAGTCAGCAGGAATCGAATCCCGAATGGATTGATTGTTGAGATTGAACTCCAAGCCGCGTGAGAACGGCGACTCTATCTACATAGCACTGAGGGTGTCCCTAATAAAAAAACCAAGGCAGGGCGTTCGCCCTGCCTTGGTGAATTCGAAATACGTGACGTACTGCTTTAGGCTGATTTGACTTTGCGGCGGATGCCTTCAACCGCAACCAAGCCAAGACCCAACAAGGCAACTGTTGCGCCACCGTCCGGAACAGACAGGGAAGCATCGAAGCTGGTTGTACCAGCGGCTGTGTGGGTGATGGTGACAACTTGCGACAGCGAGTAATTCGCCGAACCGTTGAGAACTCCCGTTCCCGTCGCGGCGAAAGGCGTTGTTGTCAGGGTGCCAACACTCGTCATGAGGTTGGTGCTGGTGCCGGTGATTTGATATGTCTCGTAGCGAATAGTGGCAGTTCCGCCATTTTGAGTTCCGCCAATGGCACCCGTCACGCCGCCGAAGGGGAGTGTAAAGCCGGTGTCAGTGAACGTGATCACCAGAGTGCCTGCCCCTGAGGAGTGATCCACGGAGTTCAGATCCATTTCTGGCTGTGAAGGGGAGCCGATGATTGGCTTAGTCAAGCCAGTCGAAACGTTAATGTCCCAGATTCCGATCGCGCCGTTGTAGGTTACCGCGCCCGGTACGGGGTTCGCGTCGTTAAGGCCACCGTCAACGACCGTAATCGTTGTGAAGCCATCGAAAAGCGATAGGCTGGGGACAGCGTGCAAACGTTCCGATGTGGAAGTCAAAACGAACGCTGCCGCGGCCAACGCTGATAGATGTTTTTTGGAGGTGTATTTCATATTGTTTGTTTTCGTCACTGAGTGTCAATTTTCCGTCACGCTCTCCGGTTTTGGCGGAGTTTCGAACTGCACACCTTTAAGCAGGAGAGATGCCTAGGCAAAAACTGCCTATTTGAAGCGCGCTTAAATATCGTATTATCATGCACTTATAGATTTAGAACCTTTTTATTCTCCATTGTGCAAATTTATCTGGTTGCGTGATTGTGTAAGTAAAGTTTTCAATAAAACGACTGTATCTGCCTATTGTGTTATATAAATATCTTCAGCATATGTGTTTAAGAGTTATATATGAAAAGTGTAATAAAAGCCGTCGGATGCAGAACTTGCCTTTTGCGTGTGGAGCAAATCGGTAAATAAGTGGTCGCTGGGCTGACCCTTGGTGGTCGTAATTGGATCTACCCCTGCTTGGGGCAGGCTTTAGCAGCCAGACTTATCGTTAGAGCGATTCGCTTCTGAGCGGGCGCGGGGTAGAATCCGGAGCAGACTATTGAAGTTCGCTCAGCGTTTGTTTGGCTTCGGTCGCTTCAGGATCTTGAAGTCCAGCTGCGAGCGATTGTTCAAGTGACTGCTTACCGCGAACCTTGTCTTTCGTTTGCGCGTAGGACATTCCAAGGCAGAAAAGTGATTTTGCATCCAGTGGTGCCTTGCGTGCGTATTCTTGGAATAGCTGAATAGCCGAAGGAAACTCTTTTCGTTGGTAGCGAATATGGGCCAGCGTCTTTGCGAGTGCGATGTCGTCGACCAGCGTTTTTCTCGCTTTGATTGCAAGATCGTACGCTTTGCCTCGGTTTGCGGGATCTTCCAGATAAATGCTCGCAAGGTTCTTTTGGGCAGGGGCGAAATCGGGGAACTGGCGCAGTACGTCATTGTAAATTGTGATTGCGGCTAATTTGTCTCCGCGTTGAATTAAATGGGCCGCCTTCGCGATTTGTGCCGGAACGAACGCAGTGTTGGATTTAAGGAGAGAATCCACCTCCGATTCCGGTGCCAGATTCTTCGGGTTTTCTTCCCCGGCTGTCATTGCTAGAAATGCCTTGGCATCGGACGACAACTGCAGTGATGGATTCGCATTCTTCATTTGATTCATCGCTTCGCGAGCTTCGGCGACTTTCCCCAAACTGTAGGCGGCCCAAGCCAGGCGGTTGAGTATAGTTGCGTCGCTGGGCGCTTGGCGCGAACTGTCCTTTAGCAAACTATAGGACCAGGAATAATTCCCAGTCTGATACGCTACGCCACCGAGGATGCCGGCGGTCTGTGGATCATTGGGGGCGAGTTCGCGGGCTTTTTTTGCATATTCGAAAGCCTTTTCTTTATTCTGCAGTGGTCCGGCGTTGAGTTCGGCCAGCTTGGTTAAAGGGCCAAGCAATTTCGGGTTTTGTTTGATCGCGTATTCGTAAGCGGCGGCTGCTTTTGGAAACGCGCCCTGCTTGTGATAAGCATCGCCTAAGCGGACGCGGGCAACGATATCTTCAGGCTGCTGCTTGAGTAGCTCTTCCAAATCTACTGCTGCCAATTCTTTCCCGCCGCCGGAGGTGTCTCCAAGCAACGCCAGCCGTCTTTGTGCTTCTTGCTTACCAGGAAAATCCGATGTGGAACTTGCGGCTTGCTTGAACGCCACGCGGGCAGCTTCCGTCTGTCCCATCATGTAGTGGGCCATTCCAAGGTGGAATTGTATTTCTGGACTATTCGGAATCTTGGCAGCGCTTTCTGCTAACAACGCAACGGCTTGCTGATATTCTCCGCGCTTGTAGAGGATCCAGCCCAAGGTGTCGGCCAATGCGGCATCACTCGGCTGTAATGTGCGTGCCCGTTTGGCCAAGTCGTATGCCTTGTCCAATTGGTTAAGATGCTCCAAATAGAGGTATGCAAGGTTGTTTAGCGCGGGAGTATAGTCGGGACGCGACGATAGGAGTTTTTCGTATGCATCGCGCGCCTTCGGATAATCTTCCGTTTTTTCGTAGATGAGTCCGGACATGATCAAGTTCTTCAAGTCGTTTGGATTTTTGACGAGGAGTTCGGTTACTTGCTTCTGAGCTTGATCCAATCGTTGGGTGGCAATGTAGGTTGAAATTAAGAGATCATACGCGGCGGTATAATTGGGATTCAGCTCTAAGGTCTTTTGGAGAGATTTCTCAGCGTTGAGCCAATCTTTCTGCGCTACATAAACTCGGGCTTCGAGATAGTGGCTGCTTGCATCCTCGGGAGTAACCTTTTGTTTCGCTTGAATGCGTTGAAGTGCTTGGGCGTAGTTCTTTTCGATAAGATCCAATTCGATAACTTGCGGAAATGCCAGCGGGTTGGCTGGTTCCAACTCCAGAACTTTTTCGAAACTTTTACGCGCTTCACTCGGCCGATTCTGCTGTTTCTGAATGATTCCCAACCGCAAGTACGGCTGCGCATAATTTGGCATCGCTTTGATCAGCGCAAGATACACAGAGCTCGCATCATCCAGTCGGCCCATTGCCCGGTAACCTTCAGCGAGCAGGAACTTAGCGGGAATGAGGTCAGGGTATTTCTTTAGCAGAACCTGCATCTCCGTCACGGTCTCCTGATGTTCGCCGGTACGCAGGTTGATTTCCGCCAGCAACAATCTCGCGTCGGTATACTCTGGATTCAACGAGATGGCTTGATTCAAGGCGGCGACGGCTTGAATGGTGTTTGTGTTGAGCAGGTAGGCCCGCGCCAATTGGTGCTTCATTGACGGCACGCTGGGATAAAGGGTGTTGAGACGCTCCATACCTTCAAGGGAATTTTTGGCGTCCCCCTTCAAGAGCCAGTTTTGAGTTTGAAGCATGCGACCGTCAAAATTTGATGGGTCGCGAGTAAAAATGTTTTCCAAGATCGACAACGATTCATCGTACTTCTTCTCGGTAAGCGCGATTTGAGCGAGAATTTTCCAGGCAGGGACGTAATCCGGCGCCTTGGCTAAAAGCTCTTTTACATACGTTTTTGCTTCCTCCTTGGATCCACTTTTGGCCAGAAAGTCGGCGTAGTTGAGCCGGGTAGTCGAACGGATTGGCGCGAGTTCGGCCGCAGTTTTGAATTCCTGTGCGGCTGAGGTCGCGTTGGTACGGATCAAATAAATGTTGCCCATGGCGAGGTGGGCTGGTGCGGACTTGGGATCCAAGGTGAGCGCTCGTCGTAGGGCCGCTTCTGCGGCACCGATGTCCGCTTTGCGTAGCGCGAGGTTTGCTGCCGCAAGATGGACCGAAGCGCGATCGGGCGCGTTGATCTTGTTTAGCTGTTGCTCGGCCCCTTCGATGTCCTCCTGAGTGAACGAAGTTTCCGCCATTAAAACAATGGCTTCGTCATTCGTTGCCGACTGTTCAAGAATCGCGAGAGATTCCTGTCGGGCATCGCCGAATTGTCCCACCGCCTGAAAGCAAACCGCCAGTTTTAACCGGTTTTCCAAATTGGTTGAGGCGAGTTCGCGCGTGCGAATCAAAAACGGGAACGCTCGCATCGGAACGCCTTGTTCGTACCATATCACGCCTAGTTGTTTGATCGCAGCGGGATTCTGTGGATCCTTTTTGAGGGCGCGCAGATATTCGATCTTCGCTTTCTCGTACTCTCCATTCTTGAAGTATTGATCCGCGCGCTCGATGAGTCGTGCGACGCGGGCCTCCTTGCTGCATCCAGTGGCGCCGGTTGCGATCAAGACCGCGATGAAGAGTTTTGGTAAAAGAAATCTGAACACGTGCATATGCAATTGCTGATCTCGTCTGTGATTAAATGATCTCACTAGCTTTTGTAGTCGGGGGCATTGCGAACCACAAGCGCCATCGTGTGCAGGAGAATTCATGGTTTGGGGATTCCGAGCTTCTCCAGAAGTTCGTAAAAAGTTGGCCGGCTTATCCCCAGCTCGGCAGCCGCGGCAGTGATTTTTCCTGAATTGCGCTTCAGCGCCTGTGTGACCATTTCGCGTTCCAGAACTTCACGTGCCTCTCGCAACGTTCCGGTATGAACCGTCGCGACGCCTTCATTTAACTCCATGTCTTTGATGGTAAGTTTTTTTCCGTCCGCCATGATGACAGCACGTTGAACTCGGTTCTGGAGTTCGCGAATATTACCGGGCCACGGATGGGAATTCAGGGCGCGCAGGGTGTCCGGCGCAAAAGTCAGGCCGGTCTTGCCATTTTGTGAGGAGAAACGTTGCAAGAACTCTTTTGCGACGAGAGCGACGTCGTCGCCGCGGTCCCGCAATGGAGGCAAATTGATCACGACAACGGCGAGGCGAAAGTAAAGGTCTTCGCGAAATTTCCCTTCGGAAATCATCTGTTTCAATCCAGCGTTGGTCGCGGCGACGATTCGTGTATCACTCAGAATTTCCTGACGCCCGCCGACTCGTTGAAAACGCTGCTCTTGAAGGAAACGTAGCAGCTTGACCTGCAAGGGCAGGGGAAGATCACCAATCTCGTCGAGAAACAACGTGCCACCGGCTGCAGTTTCGATCAGTCCCTTGCGCTGCGAATCAGCACCCGTGAATGACCCCTTTTCATGGCCGAAGAGTTCACTCTCGAGGAGATTCTCTGGGATTGCGTTGCAATTGATCGGGATAAACGGTCCGTCTTTGCGCAAGCTCCGGCGATGGATGGCCAACGCGGCCATTTCTTTTCCTGTCCCGCTCTCGCCAAGGAGGAGGACTGGCGCGCTCGTGGTGGCCACCTTGCGAATCGCGGTGAAAACGGTCTGCATGGGCTGGCTCGTTCCGAGCATTCCCTCGAACACGTCGGGCCTCATGCTCTGCTGCATCTCGGCATTTTCGCGTTCCAGTTCGGCTACGTAAACGCAGCGGCGCAGGATGAGTTTTAGCTCTTCAAGGTCGACTGGCTTGCACAAAAAGTCGTATGCACCGGCGCCCACTGCTCGCAGGGCGTTCTCCTTTTCGCCTTGTCCTGAAATGATGATTACCTTGGCAAGACGATCGGCTTCGATGATTCCTGCGAGTGTTGCCAGGCCTTCCTCAGGGTCGTTTGGGTGGGGCGGAAGTCCGAGATCCAACATGACCACCGTTGGCCGATTAGCCTTGAATGATTCGACGCCGGTGTGCCGGTCTTCGGCAAGCAGGACTTCGTATTCCTGATTGAAGGCCCACTTCATCTGCGTACGGATTTCCTCGTCGTCGTCGACAATCAGTAATCTGCGTTTCGTCATACTTGAGGTTGCAACGGCAAACTGACCCGGAACGTTGTGCCTTTACCAACTTCGCTTTCCACTTGGATGCTGCCGCGGTGCGCCTCGACGATCATCTTGGATTGGAACATCCCGATTCCAAGACCTTTCTTTTTCGTCGTGTTGAAAGGGCGGAATAAGGAATCGCGGATGAATGCTGGACTCATTCCGCAGCCGTTGTCGGTGACCGACACGATCGCCCGGTTGTCTTGCTGGCTGGTTTCAACTTTGATCCGGCCGCCTTTGCCGACGGCTTCGCGTGCGTTCATTATCAAATTGGTAATCACACTTTGAAATTGCTCTCGATCGACCATCACTTTGGCCACCGGATTCAATTCCTTCACCATCTCTACATCGGTTATCCCGTTCAAATTCCGAAGTGCTTCGTTCACCAATTGGATGGGATCCGATTCGACCGGCTTCAGTTCAATCTTTTGCCGCAAGGCGCTGAGTCGCCCGATGAGTTGATCGATCCGGTTGACCGTATTCCCGATCCCGCGCAAAGCATCTTGCCGAAATTCGGGATCATCAAAGTGAACTGGGAGGTTCTTTAACATCAGGTTGAGGGTGGAAGCCGCGTTCTTCAAATCATGCACGAAGAACGTGGACATGGTTTGAAAGGCTTCGAGTTCCTTTGCCTGCATCAGGTCCTGATTCAACCGAAGGTTTAGCAAGGCCGCTGCGACTTGGTCCCCGATGCATTTGAGCAGATCAAGCTCCTCTTCAGTGTAGGGGACGCCGTTTACGCGATCGGCCAGGACGGCAACGCCCAGCCATCGATCTCCAGTCACAAGGGGGATGCAAAGCCGGCTTCCGCCCGAGCGAAACTGCGCCGAGCAGACCATTCGCAATGCTTCGGCCCATTCGTCTTTGAGTTTGTCCAAATTGAACGGTAGCGAGTGTGATTGCAGATTCGTGAATATAGATCCGGCGGCAGCCAGGGCGGGATTGGAATCGGTGGCGTCGCGATCCAATTCCGCCGAAGTGGAAGCGCTGAGCACCAGCCGTTGCTTCTGCTCGTCGATTAAAAGGATCGTGACCGACAGGACGTTAAATGTTTTCGAAATAAGGTTCGCAGCTTCGGTGCAAAGACCATTTTGATTCAGGACTGTCGACGTGCATTGGGTGAACAGGGTCCAAACCTTTCGGAAATCGTGCTGGGGCCGCTTGAAATTACGGCTGATGAATCGTTGCAACTTCTGTCGAAGTCGGTCCGACAAAAGCATAATTGACAGCACGACAATGCCGAGCAGAACAAGAAATGCCTGAGCTTGAAAATTTCCGGTCCCGCCCAGCAATTTGATAACTTGTGCAAGGACTCCAACGACAAAAAGATACCCGCCAGCCAGCAGGACCGTGACCGAGCTATAAAGTACGGCGCGGGACGGGTAGACGTCGATTTCGGAAAAGCCCCGGCGGAGATACGCAACGCTGATGAGTACGCAACCAATGAGCAATGCGATTGCCTCGACGCCGCTCAATGCGAGGTCGTCTCCCGAGAAGACTAGCGCCTGACTGCGCGTGTAAATTCGGGCTCCGAAAATGATGGCGAGCCCCAAGATCATAAACTTGATCCGCCAGCGCATGGTTCCGACTGACGAACGGAATGTTTGTTCGAGATTGGTCAATATAAGCACCATGGCAACGAGCAGGAGTCCATTGAGCAGTTTGGCTGGTGTATCGAAGGTCAACTTCCATACCTGACTGGGTTCGGTGGTGGCCACGGCGTGCACCAAATCGTCGGCGAATCCCAGCGCGATCCCTACCGGGAGTAACAATGCAGCGGCGAGAGGGATCTGCCATTTTGTCAAAAACTCACGGAAATTACCGCGCGAATACGTAAGGCTGAAGCAAAGCCAGGAGGAGGGAAGGAATGAGCGAGCGATAAAGGCGAAAGTTTGCCATTGAGCGATCACTTCCGGTTCCGTCGCCCGTAAGCTCATTGCAGCACATCCACTTTCAGCTGCCAATGCGCACATTCCGGCAAAGAAACTCCAGCTAGCCAGCGACCGGCGTTTCCGGAATATCGCGGCAAATGCAAGAGCCGCGCTGATGATCGCGGCTGCGAATGCCATTGCCGAATTGGATATCATTTGCGTTTTGCTACCGGACTGAGGGGGATTTGTCGATGACCGTCGGAAGAATCTATCACTAGGGAACGCTTTGCTTGGAACTTGGCATTGAAGTTTTCGGCCCCGAACTGGCGCGACGTTTCTCGGCATTTCGCAGCAGCCAAAAGAGCAGGAAGAGAGGAAGCAGCGAAAGGATGAAAAAGATCGGGCCGCCTTTTTTGTGAATTCCTGAGTGAATCATATCGGGGCTGATCCGCGAGCAAAGCTGGGCGAGCACGAATACGCGGAAGCCGTTGCGCAGAATGCCTAGCGGAATCACCGCAAAGACGAGTACCGCCCGTGACCATTGCTTCCGCAGCAACAGGTGGCTGGCGAGCAAGCTGGTCAGCAATAAGACGAGTGTGGATCGGATGCCGCTGCATTCTGGCGCCACTTCGAAAGCGAATCCCGGCATCATCAGCGTTGTTCCTTCGCGGAGAACTGGCATGCCTGAAGTTGTCAGCATCGCTGTGGCCGCGACAGCCGAAGTGTGTTGCAAAAGGCTTTCGAATTCGGCCTTCACTACCTCCGGAAGCGGAATCACGAAAACTAAGAATGCTGCCGGAAAGAGATAGGATCTAAGGTGTGCTTTGCCAAGAAACAATAGCCAACCTGCGAAGAGGAACGACAAATATGCCGCCGCCATCACGGCAAGGTAATCGTTCAACGCTGGCTTCCATCCACTTTGAGCTGATTTGAAATAGCCGATCACCGCCGCCAGCCCGATTAATGCCGATACGAAGCCTAGGATTGGCGAGGAGTTGATCGGCGCCTTTGGTTGATCACGACGCAGCCGGATCAAGTAGATGCTGATTACGGGGACTAAGAGAATGTGCGAAGCCTCTGCAGAATGGAGCGCGTAATTGACCAATTGTAGCAATGAGCTAGCGAAACATGCCGTCAGACCGATCAGCCAGACGGCAAGCATGCGTAAGCGATTCCTTCGCTTTAGGTCCATCGCGATTCCGGATATCGCAGCTACCCCGCAAGGATCGGCGTGGTGCTCATCTTTCGCAGATTTTGTCACTCCGGGGTTCAGCATGAATCAAGCCTTGCGTGGGGTTTCGACAAACGTTCGTTACCGGAGTGTGATCTCAAGCGCCTTTGAAGGACGCTTTGCCGCATCGCAAATCTTGGTCGTGCAGACTACGCGTCCGTTTTCGCAATATGCAGTTTGCCTGCCCGTTTGTTGGACATGACTCACGAGTGTTGATGGTCCCACAGCTCTCCGGGCGAATTGGAGAAATGATTGGGAATTTCAATTTTATAAATTGTGTAATATGCTGAAATCAAGTGGTTAACGTTGAATATTATACATCGCGTTGCATTGTGCGGTCTCCGCGCAAAACGTTGGCGCCGAGTCGAGCAATTCCATGCCGCTGAGACAGTGGCATATCGGCTGCTAATTAGAGTTTCATGATTCGATTTCAGAGACTGGCCGGTAATTTTCGGTTCCGTTTGGCCTGCCAAATTATCGCCCTGCTGACCTTAAGTTTTCTTACGACCCTCAATTCTCTAGCGGTCATTTTGTCGTGGGATCCAAATCCCGAATCGAACATTGCTGGATATCGCGTTCACTACGGCACTTCGAGCGGCAATTACTCGCAGACAATTGACGTTGGAAACACCACAAATGCTTCGATCTCAAGTCTGCTCCCCGGTACAACGTATTATTTTGCCGTCACTGCCTACAACGCACTGTCACTGGAGAGCGTCGTTTCGACGGAGACCAGTTTCACTGCAGGTGCCAACGAAGTGCAAGCTTCTGGAATGCTGGCAAACGGTAGTTTCCAACTCAACGTGGCAGGCGGAAAGGGGCGGGTGAACACGGTTCAGGTTTCCAGCGACTTGAAAACTTGGACCAATTTGACCAATCTCTTCAACACTAATGGAAGCTTGTTTGTCGCCGACGCTGCGGCTGCGGGCCTTTCCCGGCGGTTTTATCGGGTTTGGGCCGAGTCATATTACCTTTCGAACGTTGTGGGATTCGCCAATGTCTCCGTGCCGTCGGGATACTCGATTGTAGCGAATCCGTTTGCACCGTATACCAACACGATAGCAACCGTGTTTGCGAATGTTCCGGCTGGCACTACGGTCTTCAAGTTCCAGCCGCACACTGGCGACTTCGCCGTCAACTCCTACGACGGAGACTTTCAGGAATGGCAGGCGCCAACTCAGCCGTTTGGAAATGGCGAAGGAGCGTTCGTTCTAAACCCCACGGCAACTAGTTTCAAAGTGACTTTTGCTGGTAGGGTTCCTGAAGGATCGGTTGCTCAGGTGTTGCCAGCTGGATATTCGATGGTGGGGAGTATGCTTCCGCAAGAGGGCCTCCTGCAGACGGAATTAGGATTTAAACCGACCGGCGGCGAGACGGTGTTCCTCTTCCGCAACGGAAATTACCAAATCAGTCAGTTTGATCCTGATTTTCATCAGTGGGATGCGGAACCTCAAATTAACATTGGGGAAGGGTTTTTCCTATCGCAGCCTCAAGCCTCAGTCTGGCCTCGGGTGTTTGCTGCTACCTTCTGAGGCTTAGGGGAAGGGCCTGCCTAATTGAGCTTCCGGACGTTGTTTTTTCTCGGGATTTATCTATCGGGCCTGCGTGGGGGAATTCTTATCTAGCTTGTCTGGCAAAGAGCCGTGGGTGGGGATTTGGATCGTGATGGGGACGGAGGAAGGGGTGAATCCGAAGTGGTTCTTAAAATTCCTTGAGAAGTGAGAGACTTGTTTATATCCGAGGCTGAAGGCTGTTTCCTGGACCGAACATCCGGCGGCGAGACGTTGGTATCCGTGCTTAATGCGAAGTGAATTCAACCACTCGTTCAGCGTTGTGCCGTATCTCGCCTGAATCTGGCGCTGAAGGTGCCGGCGGGAGACGCCAAATAATCTCGCCAGAACCTGGCCGTTGTAGCACGAGTGACTGGCGAAAGCCTCCCAATTAGAGATTCGCCGAAGGCGGCCGCGCGGGCCTCCAGCCTCGCTGTGTGTCAGCTTATCGAGGGCTGTGTATTTGTGGACGTTGTCGGGCACGTCACCTTCCCGCGGAGACTGCTAACCAACCAACCGAACTCAATAGAAGAAGCTCTTCTCTTGGACGTAAATTGCGTCGTAAGCTCTAACGAAGAAAGCGGCACTCGGCTCGCCTTTTAACGCGGCGCTTAAGTCGAATGTTTGAGTAAAATGTTGGCCGTTTTCGTGGCGAATCAGAACGATCTTTTTAGGATTCGCCAAAGGTGAAAACCCACCGGCCTCCATCACGGCTTCTAGCACCGTCATGGGACGATCGAGAAGGATCTTTCCGGGGCGGAGGACAGCTCCCGAGACATAAATCGGAATTGAACTCGACTCTAAGGTGACGATTATTTCCGAGTTCTTGAGCTTCGGTCCGTAGAGTTTAATCAATTCGGTTTGGAAATCGCCGAGCTTTTTTCCGGTTGCTTCAACCTCTCCGACCAGCGGCAGGTTGACTTTGCCGTCGGCACGGATCTTCTGCGTATGATTCAATTCTGCAACTCCGGGAAAGGTGAACTTGACTACATCTCCGGGGGCTAAAGCGCCAGGAGTCTGCCCGGTCATTTGCTCGGGGAATACGGGCATGTTGTTGGACTCGCAACCACAAAAGCAAAAAAGAGTAAGCAGCAGAAGTTGCAGCGTCGGTAGCCGAAGGTTGCGCATTATGGAATTCATAAAGGAGGCGATGTGAGGAACGTTTTGAACTTTCAATGTTTGAATGGCTCGTTGCGACTGTGTTTGCCTTCCGGGCTAATCAGTTGATTGTGCTTCAATTGGCGAACCGACCGAACGCTAGCATTCGATCTGCAACGCGTTCAAGGGTAAACCCGATCGCGTCTTCACATAGGAATCGTTCGCTCAATTCGTTTTAGGCTCGAATCCAAGATCTGCATGAGCGCGAGCGGCATTGTCATCCGCCACAATAAATTATCACGAAACTCCGATCGACAAGTCTGGGCGGAGCGTTTTCTTAAGCCTTCCAGACTTTATTGGGAGCAGTTTTGATGGAGGCCATCGCATTGCGAGTATCGACAATGCATTGGGCCCAGTCGCTGAGCTCTTGAAGGTTTACGCACGCGTGAGCAGTCGCAATCAGGACGACGTCGAAGCCCGAAATTGTGGCTTTATCCCACGGAACCGACTTCATCCCGGCGAAGTGCGGATGCTCGCGTGTCGGGCGAATTTCGGGCAGATACGGATCATGGTAAGCGACGGTTGCCCCATGGTGCTGGAGCTTTTCCAGCAAACGGTAGCTCGGGGATCCGCGCTCGTCATCGACGTTTGGTTTATAGGCCAAACCGAGAATTAGCACGCGGCTATTCTTGATCGGGCGTTGACGGGAGTTGAGTGCTTCGCCAACACGACTCACCACATAATCGGGCATGTTCGTGTTGATTTCGCCAGCGAGTTCGATGAAGCGCGTGTGTTGCTCGAATTCGCGGGCCTTCCACGTCAAATAGAATGGGTCGATTGGAATGCAGTGACCCCCGAGACCTGGGCCGGGATAGAACGGCATGAAGCCGAACGGTTTGGTTTTGGCCGCTTCGATCACTTCCCAAATATCAATTCCCATCGCGGCGTAAACGACCTTCAGTTCATTGACCAACGCGATGTTCACGCTACGGAAAATATTTTCCAGCAACTTGGTGGCTTCCGCAACGCGGCAAGAGGATACGGGAACGACCGTATTAATCGCTTGGCGATAAACCGCGACCGCTTTGTCGCGACAGGCGGGCGTTAACCCTCCGACGAGCTTGGGAATTTTCGCCACGTCACTAAGCGGATTGCCGGGGTCTTCACGTTCTGGCGAGAACGCGAGATGGAAATCCACGCCGGCTTTCATTCCGGAGCCCTGCTCAAGCACGGCGCGCAGATCTTCGTCAGTGGTGCCGGGATAACTGGTTGACTCGAGAACAATTAGCGCACCTTTCTTAATGTATGGTGCGAGGGAGCGTCCCGTGTCGAGGACGTAGGAAATGTCAGGTTCGCGGTATTTGTTCAGTGGGGTGGGAACGCAAATAATTGATGCTTCAACCTCGCGAATTCGACTGAAATCGGTGGAAGCTTCAAAACGCTTGGCGGCCAGTTGCTCACGAACTGCCTCGGCTTTGATGTGCTTGATGTAGCTTTCTCCGCGGCTCAGGGTGGCCACTTTTGATTCATCGATGTCCAATCCCAGTACACTTACGCCCGACCGGGCGAATTGCAGCGATAGCGGCAGTCCTACGTATCCCAAACCAACAATGGCGATGTTCATATCAGTTCTGTTTTCCGGGCGTGCACCGCAATGGCGCGGTCTTCAGCACGTTCTTTTTTGATTAGCAATGTATATGCCGGTGCCGCAGGATCTTTAGGCAGATTCAATTCCTGCCTCTATCTTTTGTTCGGTCCCGCGAGCGCAAATTATTTGTTGATGGTTAGCCGCGCTTCGTTCGGCAAACGGTGATGTCGACAGACTGTTCATCTCGGACATCGTTTAGAATGAACGCTTCGAGCTTCGCTGCAAGCAATCTTCTGCCGCAGCGACAACCTTTGGTGCTATGGCTTCCCAAGTCCATTTTTCGAGAAATGCCTGATACGCGCGATCTGCCAGTTCGTCGGCTGTCGAAGTGTTCTTGATTAGCGATATACAATGGGCGGCAAATTCGCTCGGTTCATCCGCCAGCATCAATTCACGACCGTGTCGAACCTCGTAGCCGAATGCTCCCAGTCGTGTCGAAACAACGGGGCACCGGCGGCTGAACGCATCGGGAATTTTTACCCGAGTCCCCGCGCCCATTCGGATCGGAACGATCGTTGCCGACCACGTGGCGACCTCGCCGGCCGGGTTGTCTACCCACCCAAGGCCGTCGACGGACGGCAGGTTCGGCTTGAGTGGCCCGTTCGTTTCCGCTCCCACCAACCGCAGCCGCGCGTCTGGAATTTCTCTCAAAATTTTTGGCCAACAATTTTCGACGAACCAGCGCACGCCTTCGAGGTTGGGCTGATAACTGTATAAACCGATGAAACCGATCCGTGGCGGTGTGGACGGCTTTCTCAAGGGCGGTTCCGTCGGCCGTGTAAAGCCGTTGGGAATAACGTGAACTGGTGTCGTAGCGCTCCAGATCTGTCGATCGGCATTACTGCAGACTGACAAGACGTCGAATCGTTTTGGCAGGCGACGTTCGTGTTGTTGCAGCATCAGCATGCGCATGCCGGCTTTGAGGCGGATGCGCAGGTTGGCGCCGTTTTTCCAGAACGTTTTTTCCATCGTGCTCGGGACGTCGTCGATATCGACGACGGAGTTCTTCCACCGGGCGTTGGTCAGCATGTTGGCGGTGCGTAATTTGAAAAACCAAATCAAATCAAAACGCTCTTTTGCTTCGTCCATCCACCGTTCGCCTTCAGGTTGGGCAGCTAGTCCGTGAATGTTGGTGAAGTCCGTGGAGAACCAGGATTTGATTCGATTTCTAAGGCCACCCGCTGGCGATTGGCTGACTTTGATGTCGTGCCCAAGATCGAATTCAGCGGCCGTGCGTTCAATCGCATCCTTGTCAACTGAGTCGGCGCCAACTACCGCAAGGGTGGGGCGGCCCAGTTTTTGGAGAGCTCTTCCAATATGAAGGGCTCGCAATTGTCCTCCATAGGACTGACCGTGCGGCCAGCACGAAATTACGTAGAGAATCTTTGGCTTGTGATTTCCCATCCTAAGTTTTGGACGAACTGAGATGTGACCTGGATGGCGGGCTAGCTTGCGTGAACATCGAACCAGTCGTGCTTGCCGATCGTGCTTTTCGCTGCATTCCATTTTGCGATTACCGCCGCGGCCGATCTCCATTGGCCATCGCTGGCCCACGGCACTGGGCCAGAACTGTGACCCGACTTAAAGAAACGTCCGTTTCGTTTGACGTAAGTCGGTTCACCGTAACCCATCATTCGAATCGCCTTGCCCGCGCAACGATCGTAGAAGCTTCTTTGGTTCGAAAGGTTTCGAAAGCTGCGCTGGTTGATGATCTTGAATTTTGAATAGCCGATTGACGCGAGATGTTTGATGTATCTTTCTGGGCCGTCGGCGAGTTCGAACGAAAGAAACTGGGGCCGCGTCTGCGAGGTTAGCGAAAAGACTACCAGATCGTCGGCTCCTTCAATGTCAATTTTCAGGTAATAGGGAAGGCCAAACTCGCTGAAAAGGCTTTGGATGGTAATGCCGCGAACCGTGTATTGACCAATCGGGGTCCGATAATCGGTTCGTTCCTTGAAGATCGAACTGGAGCCAAGGTCGTCTCCGGAGATTGTCAGGGTGATGTCTTTGGATTCGTTAGCAACCGCGGCATTGATAATCTTCAGTTGGCCGGCTTGAACGTACTTTTCCAACTCCCTCTCGCCACGTTGGGCCAGTGCTGGATTGGCTTCTATCGCGACGACTCTAAATCCTTCTTCCAAATAATACTGAGTGTCCGCAGCGTCATACATTCCCAAATCGAAGACGAGTTTCATGATCGCTTAATGCCTAGGTCAAGGAACGCAGTTCCATCCCGGATGAGGCGCGTTTCTCGCCGACGCTTTTGTGGAGGGTATGGCGTAGCATTTTGTGGGATCGTGATTTACTCCACTTCTAATCCGATTGGTAGCAAAAGTTCCAGCTTGGTGTCAGGCCGATTGTCGGCGCGGCTTGGGTCGAATTCTCCGATTTTCCAACTGGCTCAAACGGCTGACGGTCGATCGACTTCACCATCCGGTGGCGCGCAGCAGTTTTTCAAACGCTCTGACCCCCCAGTTTGCCCGGTTCTTTTGGGTCGCGGTGAGCAGGCGGTGGGCGAACTGTTCGACGATGGATCGGGGGTCCGAAAAGCTGTCTCCGTTGATCCCGACTCGCTTCGCAATCGCTCGCCAATCGGCATCCCACATTGCGATCTTGCGGAATCGTTTGGCGCCGTGGTCGGAAAGCATTCGCAACAGCTCCCGGTCCCACCACGTAACCGGTTCACTTTTCAGCGATCTAAAATCGATTCCTGCGCGATCGTAGGTCGACAGCCATTCCGGTTTGATTGGATGAATTTCGCTGGGAGACCAACTTCCATACATGTGATGATACTGTCGGAAGATATCCAAAGGCTTTCTTGCTGGATCATTGATCGTTTCCCACGCTTGGTACCACCGATGTTTGCTGACCACACGATCCCACGCCACGTACTGGAAATGAAGAACCGCTATTTCGTGCAAGTCGAGCACCGGAGCGTCTTTCGGCCACGGAATTCTTCGACTGTGGATACGGTCGCCGGTGTGATCGGATCCATCATCTACAAATCCGAACGCGGTGAAGTCGTCGGGAATCCATGCTTTTTCGAATCCGGGAAGTATGTTGATCCAGCGAAAACGGAGAACCGTACCCGGCTTAGCGTCCTCAATGAGCTTCCACTCCGCGCTGTCTCGAAAATTTGCCGAAAGCGCTTCGTCGGCATCTAGCGCGATCAGTATTCGCTTTCCTTGAATTTGCCGAGCTTTGCCGATCAGGAGGCGTTGCCGATACGCTTCGTCATAGGTCGGAGAATCGTTGACAACGGCGTCAACCTTCGGCGCGGATTGTAATTTCTCCCATGTGCCGTCAGTGGATCCTTGATCCGCGACGATTACCCGATCGGCCCATGTCCGCGTAGCGGCGAGGAACGGATCGATGATCCACGACTCATTTCGAGTAGGCGTGAGGCAGATTCTTTGTGGTGAATCCATCAAACGGCGGGTATCAAAATGGAAACTTCTTCGAGGATCACGCGTGTGCCGGTGAAAGCACCTTCGCATCAAAATTTAGCTCAACGAAGCCGCGATAGACCACGGGATACGGGGCAACCCCGTCGTCGCTGGTACGCGCCCGGACGGTGAAGCCCGACAAATCCATCACGTTCTCGAAAAACTCGCCCGTGTTGACGGTCAGGCCGACATTGTAATCACCCTCGACGAGCGGAATCGATTTAATGGTTCCTTCGACGTGGCGGCTTTCGCCTGCGCCGATGGTCATCGGAAGGCCCAACAACCGCAGATCGACTAGGGCAACGCGGGTATTTTGCGATGAAAAGATAAGCAAGGAGAAATCGGTCAACTTCACCGTCTTGCTCGCGCGCAGAGTCAGGTTGAAGCGGATGTCCTCGCCGCTTTCAACCGGGTTGGGTGTGAAATCGAACGTGATTAATTTGAGCGATTCTCCGAAGTTTACTGGCTCGTTAAAGGTACGCCCTTGGGTGCCACCGTTTTCCACCAGGTATTGGTTGAGCAGTGGCTCCACATCACCGACAGCTCGCACAGATCCGGTTTTCAGATAAATTGCTTTGTTACACAACGCTTGCACGGCCGGCATGTTGTGGCTCACAAACAATACTGTGCGCCCGCCTTTGGCTACTTGCCCCATCTTCCCAAGGCACTTTTTCTGAAACGACGAGTCGCCCACTGCCAGCACTTCGTCGACGATTAGGATTTCCGGTTCCAAATGAGCGGCGACGGCAAATGCCAGGCGAACATACATCCCGCTGGAATAGCGCTTCACGGGGGTATCGAGAAATTTCTCGATTTCGGAGAACGCGACGATTTCGTCGAACTTGCGTTTAATCTCCACCTTGCTCATCCCGAGGATTGCACCATTGAGGTAGATGTTCTCCCGTCCTGTGAGCTCCGGATGAAAGCCGGTGCCTACTTCCAGCAAACTTGCGACGCGTCCCCGCAGATGAATCCGCCCGGTGGTGGGTTCGGTAATGCGGCTCAAGATTTTGAGTAGCGTGCTCTTGCCTGCGCCGTTGCGCCCGATGATGCCGACGACTTCGCCTTGCTTGATGTCAAAGGAAACATCTCTCAATGCCCAGAACTCTTCCTTTTCGATTTTTTGCTGCTGCCAGCGCTGGGTGAGCCATTTGAACGGACTGCGCAGGACTTGTTCAGCAACGTGACGCAGTCCATCGCCCGCGGCCCGTTGATGACCGATAATGTAGCGCTTCGAAAGCTTCTCGACGGTGATGATGGTGTCACTCATGGAGTCGATCAAATGATGTCCGCGAACGTCCGTTCGGTCTTTCTGAAATACCAGATTCCAGTCGCGAGAAGTATCCCTACGGCGACGAGCGACACAATCAATCCCGGCAGATAAAGTGCGTGCTGTTCGGAAAGGATGCACCAGCGAAAACCGTCAATCACGCCAACCATTGGATTGAGAGAGTACAGCAGACGATATTCGGTCGGCACCACGCTGCTGAGAAAACCGACGGGCGATATATACAGCCCGAACTGAACAACAAACGGTACAATGAAGCGAAAATCGCGGTAGGCGACCATCAGCGCGGCAATCCACAGTCCCACTCCAAGGGATGCTGCGAAGGCCAGAAGGATAAAAAGCGGGAGAAAGACGATTCGACCTGATGGAATGTAGTGATACCAAAACATCAAAACGACAAGGAACACTGCGGAGATCAGGAAATCTACGAAGCTGGTAATGACGCTGCTTGCTGGCACCACCAGACGCGGGAAGTAAACTTTAGAAATCAGATTCGAATTGGTCACCAAACTGTTCCCGCTTTCGGAAAGTGCCGTGGAGAAAAATTGCCAAGGGAGCATTCCGCAGAAAACCAACAATGGATACGGGATGCCTTCGGCGGGCATTTTTCCAAATTTGCTGAAGACCAAGGTAAGCACCAGCATCGTCAAGAACGGACGAATTAACGACCACGCGACGCCGACAACGGTCTGTTTGTAGCGCACGAGCAGATCGCGCCACGCAAGAAAATAGAACAACTCGCGGTAGCGCCATAGATCGCGCCAGTATTGGCGCTCGCTTCTACCCGCTTCGATAATTAACTCGTTCATTCAGTGTCGACCGAGGGTTATATCGGCATTTGGCGGCAAACAAATGCTGAAATTGCGATTTCTCACGAAAGCTTGCGAACTTGCGACGCAATGTTCTCCCGGCAACTGGCCAAACCGTCTGGATCCATCTACTTCGGTCCGGGAGCACTCCGGTAGCGCATCAACGGTGATACGCCTGGGATTCGCGCTGCTGGGATCCGTCGACGCACGTGTTGT
The DNA here is from genome assembly GCA_044224905.1 of Limisphaerales bacterium. Taxonomy (GTDB): domain Bacteria; phylum Verrucomicrobiota; class Verrucomicrobiia; order Limisphaerales; family JBGAJN01; genus JBGAJN01. The sequence goes on along the minus strand of JBGAJN010000003.1, from coordinate 741,480 downwards.
TCCACTCGCAGGGCCAACCTTTGGCGGAAAGTCCAGCCGGCACGCGATAGAAACTCTTTGGAGTGCCAGAGCTCGCGATATTGTGAGTAGCTCATGCGATCGCCTGGTCGTGCTGCCAATTTGGCGAGGCATTGGACCGGCGTGACCGCGCGGTTTGGCATCGAACAGTATTTCTCCCAAAGAATCCTGGCGTTGTGTCCATACTCCTTGGCGTCTTTGCGTCGCGCTGAGAGTATTTCAGGAAGGCGCTCAATATCTCTTTCCGCTACCTTGATATAGTATGGAATATCATCCTCAAACGACAGGGGAATCCAATCGTCCGCGATGATAACGGGCGCGCGGCCCATCGCCATCACCTCTGTAATTCGGGGCGTGTAGGAGCAGTAGCCGTGGGGACACAGACAAAACCAGCTGTCGAGGGCGATATTGAGGAAGTTGCGCCGTTCATCATCGTTGTGGTTGTACCATTTTTTGATGTGGGCAATAAAGTAGTCGGGAGACGCTTTTGAGTAGATTTCAAAAAGGCGCTTTCTTACGTCATGAGACGCAGCGCCGGCGAACGAAAAAAGCCGCGAAGGATTTGAAATCTCGACTTGGTCACGAGTCAGTTCGTAAACCATCGAGTTGTTCATCTGGAAAAACGGCCAAATCCGGTGAATAGCTGAATTGAAGAAAGGGTGTTCAAGCGAAGTATAGAGGCCCGCCAACAAACCGTCGGGGTGGTCCTCGTAATTGATCGCATATACGCGGTCGGCGTGATTGCGAACCAAAGGATCGTTTTCCAAGACGTTGATATAATCGACGGTCTTGGTTTCAAAGCCCTCCCACAGGATGATAATGTCTGCGCGTGAGGGGTTTTCTTCGAGAACAAGCCCGCGTTCGCCTCCGTTCTTACGAAGCTCTTCGGAAAACAGGGGCACGAATGCTTTTTCGTACTCACGTAAGTATCCACCTTGAACGTAAGCAATCGAGACTCTTGTAGGTTTCATCAGGTTGGGAGCTGGACTGTTCCGATGGGGCTAAATCGAAGTTGGAGCGTTCTCGAATGGCAAGCAATCTGACTAGGTGATGTCGGCGAACTCAAAGCAACTCAAAGAACTCATGGAGTTCGTTTGCGTAGCGCCCGATATTGTAACGCGTCTCGCACAGTCTTCGGCCAGCACGCCCCATTTCTTCAGCCATTGCCGGGTTTTTCAACAGTGTTTCCATCGCCTTCGCGAGCGCGATCGGATCGCCCGGAGGCACATGCAATCCGCATTTTTCGCGTTCTACGTCAATTTCTGTCGCGAGCGCTCCAGTGCGAGTAATGATCACCGGGCGGGCCATCGCCATCGCTTCGATCAAATTGGTAAATCCGCATGCTCCGCCCTGAGTCGTATCCATTCCAGTGATGATCAGCGATGCGGCGGCGTTCGAGTAATAGTCGTTCAGTAGCTCTTCGTACGTTACCGGCTTGCTATCGATGTTGATTGCGTGACCACCGTCGGTGACTTCCACATTGGGTGGCCAGTCGATGTTCGCCGGGCGGGGCGAGCAGATCAGGCGAATGGGCACTTTGGATTGTGCCGCGGCCTTGCTTAAGGTCGCGTGGTCGCGGTAAGTGATTCCACACGAAAGCAGCCAGTTCGGTTGATAGGGAAGACGGGGGAAAAAATTCAAATCGCCCCCCCAGCCCAGATGGGCAATCTTCGCTTGAGGAGCGAGTTTGCGCGCCTGCTCTTCCGCTGCTGGATTTAGTGCGATAACACCTTGGTGGGCGCGGCTGTGATTCAATGGCTCACGGGCGTAGAGGAGTGAAACAACGGGTGAGCGAAAGATGCGACTTCGACGGAGCAGGGGGATCCAATAGAGGACATTGTGCCCACAATAAACGATTCCATTGCGGCCGAGCCAATCGTTGATCAACGGTATCAGCATTAAATCATGCGGAACCGCTTTTCGGTTGAAGTAGAAATCCGGCAGCGGTTCGGCCAATGCAACTTCGTAACCTTTCCGCACCAACTCGAGACAGCCCCACAAATGATGCGGCGGGACTTCGCCATCTTTGATCCGCTTCCAAAGGAGTGATCCGCCGTAAACATTCGTGAAGAGCACACGTCGATAGACTTTCCCGTGAGCCGGGGAGAGAACCACTAGTCCGCGCACCTTGGATTCGACAATGCCGTTTGTCACGGAAGCTCTTGGCGCAGCGGTTAACGTTTCCATATGTGCTCGAGATTTCTTTCGGTATAAATAGCACTCTTCTATAGCGGAAAATGCCAATTAATCCCACCGCTTCGCCACGTAATCATCCACGACAGAGCGATTTGGCACATTTTCAGTCGTGGATGAATCGGACGATGCCGTATGAATCTTGACGAATTCCTCGATTCTGTTCGCTTTTGCTTCTTCGGATGGGAACCTTCTCCGTTGGAGTATTCCCAGAGCCAATCGCTGCAGAAATGGGCTGCTGCAGATGATTTTATGCCGCAGGTGCTCAAAGTAGGACCAGAGAAACTTGCGGTTAGAAAGGAGGTGCGTTTTCCACAGAACGTGCTTTCCGTAGAATGAGCGCCACAGTTTGTATTCCGGGGAATTCAAATAGCGGCTCCAAGGTTTAGCTCCACCAACGTAATGGAAAATTCTGCCTCGGGTATGGTTCTTGAAGTCTACAGAATCGGCGAAGGTGTTCCACGACGGGTCGACGAACAATACTCGTCCTTCAAAGAGCGAATTCATCGCCGTCTGATCCCACCAACGATAACGCTCTGGTGATTCACGGATCATCCGAAGCAATTGGTCTTGTGCCTTGATCTCTCGCCACGCGTTTAAGTCGATGACAATTACCCCTGAATTAAAATACTTACTGTCGCAGGACTTTGGTTCGGACGGATGGTCATCCTTGAGATGCTTAATCGAAGGATCGGGAGCCGCGGCTACAACTTTGCCGTCTAAATTCAAATCCCATAGCGGTTTGATGTTGGCAGCGATCAGCAAATCCGTATCGAGATAGATGACGCGATCATTAAGCAGAAGCGAGCCAATCAGGATTCTCGCATACGTCATGTAAGAATTACCGTAGTCCGGAGTGAAGCCCCGGAAGGTTCCCTCGTTGAGTGAATGAAAAACGAGCTGGTTTTCACTGTTCGCGGACGAAACTTTCCTTTTGAGAAAGCGCTTCTGTAAAGCAGAGAGTCCGCCGTCGATAATGTTGACGCAAAAGCAATTCGACTTGTTGGATCGAAGCAAGCTCAACAGGGTTGCCGACAACCCTGCGAAGTAGTTCCGATTTGCCGCCATGGCGACATGAATCATGTCGTGGCGGGTTTTGGCTGGTTCGCCGTGCAATTTCGGACGGTCGAACGAAGTTCGACGAAAAACAAGAGCTTAGTTCACAAGTGAACCAGGGCTCGTCACCTTTGGAGCAGATGGTTGCGCGGGAGGCGTCGCCGCAGGCGAGGTTGTCGCGGTTGCAACCGGTGAGTACCCGCCCAAATTTCCAGCTGCATCAAACGCGCGCACTCGGTAGTTGTAAACTGTGCCTCCTGCTAGGCTGGTGTTGTTGAACGAAGTTCCGGCCGTCGTTCCGATCTCTGAATAGCTAGTGGAGCCGCTCCCAGTTGACCGCTCGAGGCGATAGCCGGTCACGCCCACGTTATCGGTGGCGGGACTCCAGCCAAGGCTTATCTGGCTCGACGAAACGACGGCGGCGATAAGGGGCGACGGAGTGGAAGGCGGGGAGACGTCGCCTCCTGGCGCGGCTGTTGTTGCCGTTGCGACCGCAGAGTAGCTGCTCAAATTACCCGCGGCATCGACTGCGCGGATACGATAGTTGTAGGTGGTAGCACTGTTCAACGCGCCTTCGATGTACGTTGTTCCGGTCACAATTGCGATTTGTGTGAAACTGGACGATCCGCTGCCGATTGATCGCTCAAGGCGATATCCGGTTACGCCGATATCATCTGTCGATGCTCCCCACGCAAGATTAAGCTGGCTTGAGGACGCAGGGGTTGCGGTAAACGGGGAGGGGGTGGACGGCTGGGTTTGGTCGCCGCCGGTTTGAATTGTCGTCGTTGCTGTTCCAACAGGCGAATAGCCGCCCATGTTGCCGGCAGCGTCTACTGCTCGAACTCGGTAATTGTAGATCGTGCCAGAGTTCAGGCCTGAATCATTGAAAGAAGTGGTGGTCGCCGATGCAATTTCGACGAAACTGCTCGAGCCTGCCCCGGTTGATCGTTCTATCCGATAGCCGAAGACTCCGACGTTGTCGGTGGCGGCGCCCCAACTCAAGCTGATCTGACTTGGAGAGACTGCTGAGGCATTTATTGTGGACGGCGTGGAAGGCGCAGTTTGATCGCCTGCTTGGCCCGATGTCGTCGCCGAAGCCGTCGGCGAGTAACCACCGAAATTACCCGCGCCATCGAACGCGCGGATGCGATAGTTGTAAACGGTGCCTGGGCTCAAAGAGGAATCACTGAAAGAGTTGCCTCCGACAGCCCCGATCTCACCGAAGCTGGTTGACCCGCTGCCAGTGGAACGTTCGATGCGATACCCTCCGACCGCAACGTTGTCCGTCGCGCTCGCCCAAGTGATGTTTACTTGGCTGGTCGAAACTGCGGTAGCGCTTGCTGATGCAGGTGCGGATGGGGCGATTTGATCAGCATTGTTCGTGGCGATTCCGAGGTAGCGTGCTTGGGCCGGGATCACTCCTGTCACGGGAGTGAGGTCCGGGCCAATTGCTGGCCAGGGCCGCGAGCCCCACCAAGCGGGCGCACCGTTCGTGTAAAGCAGGGAAGTGACAATAGTGTGGTCCGTAATCGCAGGATCCCAAACTGTGCCACCGATAAAGTTCGTATAAACGTAGTTGCCGTGTCGAATGTGAGTGGGATCGTCAATGCTTTGCCTCTGCTGGTACGTGTCGGGTCCTGCGACATACATGGTCCAGCCGTTTGAAATTGTGATGGGAGCGTTGAGGACCATTCCTAGTGCGGTCGGAGGCTGGGCGGCAGAGACTGTCGAATAGTTCTGCACCATCTGCGGCAGTTTGTCCGCGAGCCGATAGTAACGGTTGGTATTGACCGGATCTTGGAAGATCAACGCATAGCCGCCATACGGAGAGTAGGGCCAGTGTGCGAAGTTTCCGGGAATGTTGGTGGCGTTGACCAGTGTGGTTGTGAACTTGTACGAGCAATTTGTATAAAGCCGGTTTCGGAACGCGGGGTCGCCATGGTTTCCCCAGAACGTGTCTTGAGGAAAGTTCCACGCCATTGGCGGGCTAGTGCCGGTAGATGATCCATTGCCGATGTTGGGATTGCCCAATTCAAAAATTGGCCATTGTCCGGAGCCTGCTGAATATCGGTCGTAAAAATAGTTGTACGTTGTGTTCCCGAGGACGTTGCCGACGACCGTCATGTAGCTGGTGAATCGCTTGAATGAAACCGTTGACGAGATTCGGTTTCTCAAGAGAACGCCGTGCGAGTTGCCGCCATAGTAGCCATCGACAAGAAATGCGGCATCCATCACGTTTCCTTCGAAGAGATTCATCAGGTGATGGGTGTTGTGATAAGCGATTGAAGTGGCTGTCGTGTTCGTCCAAAAATTTGCGAAGTAGGCGCTGCCCACCGATGATGCACCCCAGAGCTGAAGCGCAAAATCGAACGAGTCAAAAATATTGTTTTCCACAAGCAAACCGGTGGATTGTTCAACAAGCAGCCCGGCGTGTGAGGTTCCCGAAGAGAGAGATTTCGAAAGAGTATTCCCGCGAATATCCAGATGAACACAGCCGCTGATGTGGATGTTGTAATTGTTCGCGTATGAGCTGGTGCAGTCGGTAACCCAGCTGTCTACGAGTTGCTGCATCAATATTGAGTCGGTAAACGCGTATGGGTTGGCCGATTCTCCGGCGTTCGTCAACGTGATGGAGATGTTTTCCAAACCGATTCCCCGGCTCGCGTGAGTTGCTGTCTGAATCAAGTGCGCGCTGTTGGTGTAATTCCATGCCACAGGAGGTGAAAAAGTGATAACGTTTCCTTGGATCTTCTCGATGACAATTAATTGGGAAACGATTCGATCAAATCCGTTAACGCTGATAGCGCGGAAGTTGGGGTCTTCGCCGTTGAGTGTTGATAGGCTGTAGATTTCGCCCACCCGAATCGGGTCATTCCACGGTGTGTATACGATGTTAGTCAGGGTGAGTTGGTTGGTTCCTTTCGCAACGCCGGTTGGGACCGGAAATTGTTTTCCCTGGGAAGGAGATAGTTGCGTCGGGCCGATAGCGATGGCGCCGCTTCCAAGTGCCACTAGCAGCGAATTGGTGGCTCCTCGAATCGAAATGTATTCCTTGTTTCCGGTTCCGAGTCCGCCGCGCATTACGAACTTGCCAGCAGGGATGTATACGACGTCGTTGCTTTGAGCTAGTCCGATGACGCCATTAATGATTGGAGAATTATCGTGCCGAACGATCGTTCCGGCGGCGCTGGCTGGTGCATTGTCGCGTAGTCGAAACGTATTGCCGACAATGTTCGTAATTACACTTGAAAACACATTGCTAATCCAAACTCCGTGCCCTACGGCGAAATCCCCGACGGATGAAACCGTTAGTGTGCTTGTACCGGCCGCAATCGTCCCGACCACGTATCCGTTGTTGGTGGTCGCGCCGTAACGCGTAACGTCGAGTAGATTGGTGCGCTGTGGAATTCCACCGCGTAGACCGACGGTCACTCCCGGAATCCAATCTGTCGTGCGGCTTCGAGGAATCACCTGACTCCAGGCGGTAGAGCAAGAAACAGCCAATAAAGCGAGGGTGGCAAATCCTTGCAGGAGGGAAACCGCGGCGTGTATGCGCCAAGTGAGTTTTTTAGAAATCATATTACGATACTACCAATCGGCAGCACTATCGGTGCCACTGGGTGGTATTGTGTGCGGCGTATCGCATGTTTTCCCTGATGAGTGACGTGCGACTGATGCAGAGACTGTTTAATCGCAAGTCCCATCTGATTGTCTACTCTCGGCGCCTCCCACGAAGCCGAGCTGCGCAGTTCGACAATCGGTTGCATATTGCGAGCGAGAATCGGATTCTTGCAATCCTGCAACCAAACGCCGACCTCATCGCGGTGATGGGCTTAGCCCAGTAGATTCCGGCGTTTTGGATAGAACTGCTGCCAAACGAGCTGCAATGTCTCGTGAAAAAGTCGCCGCCCCGTCGGCGTTGAGGTGTTGCGAATTATAAAAAAGCGCACTATTCGAGCAGATCGGGGAATCGCTATAGTCCCACAATTGGACAGAAAATCGGTCGGCTATCTGTTTGAACTCCGTCATGATTTCCGTTCGATTTAGTTCTAGCGGTTGAATTTCGCGATATTCGGGCGAGTACACCAAAAACGTCCTTATCGCATTGTCTCTGCACAGCTGAAGAATCTCGGCCAAGCATTTGACGCCTTCGCGGCTAATCTCGTAGCGGAAGCCGTTTTCTTTCGTGTTCTTGAAGCGCTGGAAATCATCATTCCATTTTTGGTGCCGAGGATTGAACCCAGCGTAGTAATCTTCCCTGCCGGAAATACCAAAGCAGCCCAGAAGCCCGAAGACCCATGTGAACCTCATGTCTTCTACGGAATATCCATACAGTGGGATATATTTCCACTTCCACACGTTCGGATCAATGGTCCTCAGGAATTCATAAATCTCTTTTTCGCCGAGATAGGGAATGTAGTAGCCGGGATCGTAAATGGCGCCCTTTTTGGTGACTTCAAAACTGAAAAGATCGAGATTTTGGATTAAGATCTTTGGCTTGCGATTGTGCTTCAAATACAACTTCAACATGGCGAGTTGATAATCAATTTGCGAAGCATTCATCCCGATGTTGTAGGCAGAAAGTTTCACGGCTTCGCCAATGATTCTTGGATCATAGTGTGTCAGCGCTCGCGAGGATCCGTTGATAAGCACATCCGTATTGATTTGGCCGGAAACCAATTTATTGAAGGTTCCAAATTTCGATGTGGTAATCCTTCGAAGGCCGAAATTGATAACGCCGTGGAGCACGTAAGCAAGCAACGCGCAAAAGGCGAAGAAACCGATGATTCGTCGGATTCCGACGCCGACGGGCGTTGCGGTCGGAATTGGCGGTGCCGTGTTGACGGATTTTTCCGGCAGAAGTATCGATCCCTCGTTACTGGTTCTAGGCATTTTTAAAAAATTGAAGGGAGTGTGTTTTGCTCGATCGAATCCGACACTTGGCGCTGGCAAAAATTAAAACTGAAAATAAATAAACTGAGCCTGGCGATAGACTCCGAAAAGTATCACTCCGAAAATAAACGCCGCATACCCGGCCCATCGCACTGCTACCGGAAGCCGTTTGGTATGTAGAACGCTCGCGATTTTAGGCTTTAGGAGTTGAATCGCTTCGAGGGCGAAGATTGCCGCGAATGCGGCGGGGAGTTGTTTAAGTTGAAATTGCTGCGTCTTGATCGAGTGAACGTCCCAATTAGACAGGCAATGTGTGTAGATATACCAAGCGTCATCTAGTGATTTTGCGCGAAACAGAACCCAAGCCGCCAGCGTCAGCAGAAAAGTCGTGGCAATTGCTGTGCAACGTCGGAGGGCAGAGTCGGGGTTGCGCAGGCCAATTGTCTCGTAAAAACGTTGGCGCAGAGTTTGAGTGGTCACCCCGGCTACCAGATAGCCACCATTGACAACGCCCCATACGACGTAAGTCCAACTTGCGCCATGCCAGAGTCCGCTGATGGCAAAAGTGACCATTAGGTTCATATACCAACGAGGTTTTCCTGCCCGGTTCCCGCCCATCGGAAAATAGACGTAGTCGCGGAACCATGTTGAAAGCGAAATGTGCCATCTACGCCAGAACTCTGATATTGATGCCGAGTGATATGGGGTGTCGAAATTCTCCATCAGCTTGAAGCCGATTACTCGGGCTGAGCCGATCGCGATATCGGAATACCCCGAGAAGTCACAGTAGATTTGGTACGCGAAGAAAATAGTGGCGAGTGTCAACTGGAGTCCGTTGTGATCGCGGGGAGCTCCATAGACGTCGTTGACGTAAAGAGCGAGGCGATCGGCGACCACGAGTTTCTTAAAAAAACCCCAAGCCATCCGCCGAAGACCGCTGGTAATTCGGTCGTAGTCGAAAGGATGTGATTCGGCAAACTGATGTAGTAGATTCTGGGGCCGCTCGATCGGGCCTGCAACCAGCTGCGGGAAGAACATCACATAAGTGGAGTAAACTGTAAAATCACGCTCGGCTTTTTGATGGCCGCGATAAACCTCCACTACGTAGCTCAGGCTCTGAAATGTATGGAAGGACAGTCCGATCGGAAGAATGATGTTTATGGCCGGCTTGGAAAGCTCCCAGCCGGCTAGATTCGCCAGCGTGACGAAGTTGCCGGTGAAGAAATCAAAGTATTTGAAGACAAAAAGAACGGCGCACGTGGAGATGATGCTCCCTACCAGCCAAGCCTTCTTAACCGATCCTCTGCTCCGTTCGATGTAAATTCCCGCAGCATAATCGATCAAGATCGTGACAAATAGAATGAGAATATAAACCGGAATAAACGCCATGTAGAAGGCGCAGCTGGAAACAAGAAGGAGCAGGATCTTCCACCGATACGGAGCTGCGAAGTAGAGGCAGCAAACGATCGGAAAAAACAGCGCGAACTCTAGGGAGTTAAAAAGCATTTTTGAATGCTAGGCAAAAACCGATTTGTACAGAAAATCTGTCGGGCGACTTTTTTGGCGAACTTTGTCAAGCACCAGAACTAACAGGAAAGTGATCAGCAACGCCCCTGCCGCCAGTAGGCAAACTCCAAAAATAGTCTCTGGTTTCCCGCCGAAAACTTTGACGAGAAGTCTCAAAATGGCGATTTGCGCAATGTAACCGACCAAAGAATACTTTCCGAACGTCACCATTTGCCGTCCGATCAAGGTGTCTGTGCTGCTTTTCAGAGCGCAGGAATAGAGGAGCAAAACGCTTATCGTGGCGCCGAAAGATTGAATGGGATAAGAGTCTCCAAGGAAGTAGGTCAACAATCGGTAAATTCCATAGATGGCTGCCACAAAAAGCCACTTTCTGGCAAGCCAATCCACTGATTTCATTGGAATAGAGCCGAACGTCATACCGAGCATCCCGATGCTGAAGAGGCTCAGGTTTTTATAGGTGACTCCCTGTCGTTCGAGCGCAATGCAAAGGATGACAATGATAACCGTCAACACTGGGGACGCTACGCGGGTTCTGGAGTTGAGCCATACTAGACCCGGCGCGATCAGGAGAAAGTATCCGATGGGAATCAGAATCTCGAAAATACCGATTCGGCCATTGCCGGTGAGGTAAAACTCTTGAGCGCGTGCGCCGAACTCCCAGAGTCCGTCGTAAACATTGCCCTCGGTAGCGATGAAGTTGGCGACATTAAGGGCGGTACAGAGGAGCAATAGTTTCAAACCGCGTGTGGCAAGGCGCAGATAAACTTTGGCGCCTACGATATTGAGTTTTGCTGCGTAAATTTGCCCCACCAAGAATCCGGTAATGAGAATGAACGATAGCGGAAGGAACCCGAGGAAACGAAAGGCCCACGGCCGAAAGACGGAATAGTTGATGGCATGGTAGATCACCATGCAAACGATCAGAGCACCTTTTGTCCAATCCAATGCGTCAATCCGTGCCGGCGGCGCGGTTGGTGTTGCCGGCAAGGATTGGGAAATCGGAGTCGATGAAATCATGCTATACCGGCGTCACGAATTTTCTAGCGACCGACCTTGCACCACATTAAGCGCCCGATGTACGGGCAAGACCAATGCGCCGGATGCAGCAACATGCCGGATCGTTTCCTCGAATAATTGCGCAGTGCATCCGAATCGCGTCGGGGTGGGGCAAACATCGTGCGTCGCAAAAATGAGCCACCCATTGCAGGCGATGTTCTGATCAACGATTCGCTTGATCGTGTCGAAATCATCGCGGCTTTGCTCCAAAAAGAACGCCTTGAGATGATTGAGATCCGTTGTCCCCGAATTGAAGGTTTGTCCGCCGCCTCGTGCGCTCGCGTAGTGTTTCGCCGTGAGGCGTTTTGTCAGCGGCCGCGGATAGCTGATGGGATAGGACAATCCCGACAAAGTGCATTGCGGCAGGTGTTCCTTGACGGCGGTCAGATTTCTTTGAATCGAACGCTCAAATTCAATCGGCGGGGTATCCCACGAATCGCAATGATCAAACGTGTGGCATGCGAGTTCGTGGTCCTGACGAACAAATTCCTCCAAGTCAGCCGCCGAGAACGCCCGTCCGGTGGGGGTTTCTTTGCCCATCAGGCCAAACGAAGTGTAGTAGGTTCCCGTGAAACCGTAATTTTTCAGAATGACACCCGCAGTGAGCAGCGCTGATTGGGGGAAGTCATCGAAACAAAACGAAACAATCGGGCGTTTGAGGTCGATCCGGCAGGGTCTACGAGCCAACCACCGGGCCATGCGGCGTTGGGTCCATCCGCGCAGCTTTGTCTGAAATGATCGCGAACTTGCGTTCATCGATTGACTATCGGTGTGGTGGTTTCGTTCCGGGTGTGGAGGCTCCGGCTGGGGCCGAGTCTCTGACTCTCTTGAAGCCCTTTCCGCCGTGCGCGCGCTTCCCAGATACTTGCCAGCTTGCGTCGAAGAAAGTTACCGCGGGTTCGCCAGGAGCCTTCCATGGCGTGAACTCCGAGATTTCCGAAGTGATGCCAGGAATTGTCGTCGCAAACGTCCTTGGGAAATAACACGGTGACGCGAGAGGTCAGTTTTGGATTCTCGGCCAAAGTGCGGGTCAGCAGACCCGGCCCCGTGGTGTTGAGCACATAGAAATCCGTTCGAAACATGCTAGGGATGCCGTCCATCATTGGTTGAACCCAGGTTGGATCCTGTTGCGCTCTCACGCAGTTTCGGATCACGGCCTCCAGAAATGGATGCTTCGCTGCGGCGCCAAAGCCATAGTTGCCGATCTCCCAATCCATTTGGTGATGTCGCCGCAAGTGTTGGCTGAGAGTCAATTCTTCGAACGGAAAAACGCTGGAATGGTTGGTCAACTCTTCGAGGCTCGCGGCGAAGAAGACATCCAGATCGAAATAGAAACCCCCGAAGCGATAAATAACCAAGTATCTGAAGAAATCGTATTTTTGAATCCGGAACGGAAATGATTGGAACACCTGCTGATACTCAGGGAATTCGTTGCGAACGAAGGCGTCGACATCGTTGTTGTCGAAGTAGAGGTATTCAAATGCGGGGTTGAGGCATTTCAAGTTGGTGACTGCTGCCTTAGCTAAGAGCGGCAGGTCGCGAGTCCGGCCGGTCTGAATGATGCGTGGCGGAATGCTTGATTCCATGGAAATTTCTGTGGCGACTCAGCCTGCGTGATGGTGAGCCGCCGTATTGAAACCGTGGGACGAGTGGATCGAATTCGCGGAGCGCGCGGGCGCACGGCGTGAGGATCTTCGCTCGACATAGCCGATGGCGGTCAGGAGAAAGATAAAACCGACCGGCGTCATTCTTCCAAAATGAGATTCGGAGAAGTTGCCAATCAGCATGGTGGTGAAGACTGCGAAGCGAATGAGTACGTAGTCGTCCGCTTTGGCGAGCTGGCGGTTGATGTTCCATCCAACGGCCAGCAGCATGATAATCAGGAAGAAGATTCCAATTGCGCCGCCGTCGATATAGACCTCCAAGTAACCATTGTGCGCGCTGCGACCATCCGCGAGCCAGTCGGGTAACTTTGATTGAAAGTGGGCATCGGACCAGAAACTACAAAATCCCGTGCCCACGACTGGATCCGTTTTTAAGGCCAGCAATTCCCGCCAAAGGTCGGTGCGACCGGTGAATGTCATATCGCGACCGAGGCTGGTCACGAAGGCTTCCTTTATGTTGAAAGCCCAGTCGAGGAGATAGAAAACAACGCCGGCCGCGATCCCTGCAATTCCCAAAGCGCTCAAGCGCTTTCGGAGTAATGGCACTCGGGAGGCGCCGAGGATCAGTCCGCCGACGACAAGGCAAACGATGGACGTTTTGCTGTCGCACTGGGTGAGCAAATAGATGCCGACTCCCAGCATTGCCAGTGGAAGGTATCGTTCGATTTTGTCCTGCCGGGCGGATCCTTTTCGGGTGCGCTCAAACCAATCCCATAACAAAACCAGTCCGCACACCGTGACGAGTGTGCCGAGCGAGTTTTTCTGGTTTGTTGCGCCGATGGATTCCAAGCCGCCGGAATTGCTGTAGCGCCGACCCAATTCCGGGAAGTAACGGATGAAAACAATCGATAGCGGCATCAGAACGTAAGCGCACCTCACAAACACGGCACGGAATGCCTCTTCAGGATTTGCTTCGGTCAAAATTACGAGTGCGATGATGATATTGCCAAATTCCTTAAACCACCGCTTGAAGGAAACATACGCGGAGTCCGCCCACAAAACGCTCACGAGCAGATAACCGTAGAAGAGAAACACTGACCAATTGCGCGAGATGAGATTTCCCCAGTTAATCCTGCGCTTGGATAGCGTGTAAAGCGCGGCAAAGATCATCACGAAATAGAAGGCTCGATCGAGTGGGCTGCCTTCGAGGGAGTCGGTCCCGCCACCGAAGCCCAGCCAAAACGATACCGGTCGGGAAGCGATGATTCCGACCCAGATCGTCGGAATCCAAATGCTTGGGGAAATACCTTCCCGTCGTGCCATGTCCCTTCGGATCAACCAAAGAAACATGCCCCACGAAAGGAGCAAGACGAGCTTGGGAATCATCTGTTGGAATCGGGTGCGAGACGAGCGGAAAGCAGCCTGCTACATCTGGCGTTCGCGGACGGGATTCAGTCCGGCAAGTGCGAGCAAGCGGCCGGCATGGTCGGCCAATTTTACAAGGTATCTCATGAAGTAGTGATGCCCGACTATCAGAAGGATCGGTAAGGCAATTGCGTAGAGTGGAACGGCCACAGCCGATTTGAGAAGATTGCGTAGTCGATGCTTGCGTTGGCGAAGCGAGTTGCGTCCGCGCAAAAGCGCTCGGCTGAGGAGAAACTTCCGCTTCCAACGCGAGGGCGGTACCGTTTCGTAAGCGACCGCTTCGTCGCACCAAACGAACCGATGTCCGGCCTCGATCATACGCCGAAAGAAATCCTGATCTTCGCCACCGCTTCCGAACTCGGCGTGAAATGGCTCGGCGACTCCTTCGAGAATTGATCGGCGCAAAAGAACATTTCCAGTGCGGCATTCGGGCCATGCCAGTGGGAATCCGGTTTCGTGGCGGGGACGTTGATAAAAACCGCCGCGTCGGAGCCATCCGGGAGGATCTTCGTCGAAGTGAGGTTCAACCGGTCCCAGCACGCCGGCTACTTTAAGGCGCTGGCAAGAGGTGATGGCGTGCTTCAACCATTCGGAAACGGGAAACTCGTCATCATCGATGAAGGCGATGAAGTCGCCCTTGGCCTGTGCGACGGCTTTGTTCCGAACGAGGGCAATGTTCTTGCGCGGTTCGACACAATACTCGATGGGATATCCGAGGCGCGGCGCCAGTTCCGTGACGGTCGCCCGCGCTGATTCCGCTTGATCATTATCCGCAATCACCACCGAGAAGCTGAACAGCCCGTCGGTTTCTTGGCCGTTGAGTGATTCAAGAAGTCGGGTTAGCAACTCCTTTCGTCGGTACGTGCAAATGCAGACCGTGATGTGTGGCGTCGGCGTCACCGGAAAGAAGCAGCTGCCTTATTGGCACGAATGGTAATCTTGTAATTCACCGCGAACCGCTTGAGAAACTTGAAGGTGAGGAGATTCAATTCCAACCAAAGCAACCATCGCACAAAGAGGTTCGGCAACGGAACGAATGTCAGAAATCCAAACCCGTCATAGTCCACGACGCCTCCACCGGCTGCGGCGAGAGTGCGTTCATGCCACGCGCGCGAACGATAGATTTCGGGCTTCACCTTTCTTCCCAGCATGCTGGAAATCTTACGAGCCAGTTTGATCGAAACGCCGTAGAGTGAAGTGCCGTTCTTCACGTGCAACACCAGCGTTCCGCCGGGTTTGGCGACGCGAATCATCTCCGCGATCGCCTCCGCACAGTCTTTGTTATCGAGGTATTGAAGGACGCTGGCGCAAATGACTTTGTCGAACGAGTTGTCGGGAAACTCGAGCTTCGTCACGCTGCCTTGGGCCAAGGATACGTTTCCCAGTTTCTCTTCGATGACGCGAGCGCGCGCTCGTTCCAGCATTTGTTCCGAAAAGTCGACCCCGGCGATCTCCTTCACCAGCGGACTGAGCAACGAAATATTTCGTCCCGAACCACAGCCTGCATCCAAAACCCGGTCGGAGGATTTCGGCGCGACGGCTTCCATGAATTGCGCGAGAGAACGTCTTTCTAATTCGTCGAATCGCAACGAAGTGCCCCGGTTCAAGGAGTAATCCGATTGCGCCTGGCGCGCCTGATCGTCGAACCATTTCTTCCAATATTGTGTTTCCGAACTCATGAGGTGAATTGAGCCGTAATTGAGTGGTTCAGTTATCGATGAACTGCCGGCATGTCAGTTCGAGAGTGAGGGCGCGCTCGATGTCGTCGGTGTAATTGCGGTCGCCTTTGATGTGCCGGGTGACCATGTGTTCGACGTAGGCCCGATTGAAGTAGGAACGGTTCAGCGTGCGCGGGTCGAGCAGTATCTCTTTCACGTAGGAGGAGAGTTGCTTTCGGAACCAGACGCGGAAATGAGCGAAGCGATGGCGTCCGATGAGCAGGCGTTCCGGCTGCAGCGGGCCAAAGAGGTAGTGCAGCTTTTCCATCCACTGCGGCATGCCGCTCTTGTAGCAATAGTCGGCTTTGAACAGGAATTCGGACCAACGTTGGCGCAGGTAGGAGCAGTTCCCGGTGTCGGTGGGCAGATCGGCGAGAATGGGTGCGGCTTCGGCGATCAACCCCTGAATCAGCGCGCGTCCATCCGAGAGAGAATCGGGGCGACGATAAAACAGACCGACGAAGTCGTTGTCCATGTACGGCGATCGAACAATGACCTGCGATTGTTCGATGGCGAGGCGGTTGTAATAAAACCACGGAGCTTGCTTGAACAAGCTGAAGGTCAACGCGTGTTCGTCATTGACGGTGGCGAATGTCTGAATCGCGTTATGGATGTGGGGTTCAAAATCCGGATTGATCAAGCCCGGGGGCGGTGACACTGCTTTGAAGGCGCAGAGCTTTCGCATTACTTCGCTGCCGAAACTTCCGGTGATCCGGACCGGAGCGACTCGCCGAGCGAGTTGGTTCAGATAGAGCTCGTAGGCATTGGTGGCGCCCAGGAGTCCGTCGGAGAGGTGCACCGTTTTTGCTGCGAGAGCGGGAAATGATTTCAGGAATGGCTCGGCCAATTCCAACACCTGATGACTTGTGCCGCACGCGTGGGCGACTTGCCTGGCGATCTTGACGTCGAAGCATTCGCGATACATCCCGCCGAAAGTGTAGGTGGGAACGGATTGGTGCGTCCGATTCAAGTGCGCCATGATGAGGCGCGTGTCGTAACCGCCGGTGAGCGAGACAGCCACATCGAGGACTGAATCTTTGACACAGCGATCAATTGCCCGAGGCAGTGCTTCCTTCAGCTGCGCGTGGAATTCCGACGTGCTCAGTTTTGGCTGAGTCTCCCATTGCTCAGGAGAGAAATAGCGAAGTTCCTTTTTCGAGGATCCGTGCTTGAAGAGATGAACAGTCGCAGCGGGCAGAGTTTGAATCCCGCTAAACAGGCTTCGATTTTCCAACACGCAACCGCAGGCGAGATATTCCGCCAGGCCGCGCGAATCTAGTTTTCGCAAGTGCGGGCGGACAGCAAGCAAAGCCTTCGCTTCGGAAGCGTAGAGGGTCGTGTCGCCGTCGTTGGAGAAATACAGCCGCTGCATCCCGTAGCGGTCGTTGAACACGGTGAGTTCGTTGCGCTGGACGTCGATCTGAAGTCCATGAAACCACCCATTGAGGCGGGGCAGCGCGTCCAAGCCGTATTGCTCGAGAAGTTGGAGAACTGCGGCCGGATTTGAAACTCCTTCCGCGTGGTGTTCGCCGCAGAAGAAAAGCAACGAAGAGCCCTGGGCATTGCGTGCTGGCAGACTTTCACCGTAGGAGCCGGGCTGCGAAACCCAACCCACGTAGACGCCGAGCGCCTCATTGCTGTAGGTGCCCGTGGTGTAAAATGCTTCGTGCGTCATCGAGGAAAGCATCTTCTTCAAATCCTGTTCCGCTGCCGCTTTTCCTGCGGGCGTAATGATGATGCAAATGCCGGGCATGTCCTAAGAAGCGGGGCTTTCGTGTTGGGTCTTGGGTGCGTGCTTCGCCAAGACGTAGCGCTGAACCCTCCGGTTCTGAAATAATTTTGCACGGAGACCCAGCGCGAATTGCAACAGGGGTTCCGGTATCAGCCGCTTCATGCCGAGGTGGAGGCGCAACAGCATCGCCAAACGACCTTTGAGCGTGAGGGGAATGTAGTAGCGCGGCACCGCGACCTGCACGAAGCCGTGGCGCTTCTTGAATTCGGCGAGCGAGTCGTCGTTGAGGTTCCCGTAGTAGTGGAATTTGCCGTAAAGCAGTTGAGAAATCCCACGCTGCTCGCAAATCTCGACTGCTTTCGCAATCAAAGCATTGCCCGGCTTCTTGTCGTAATGGCTGTTCTTGCTGATCAACTGTTTGATATCAGCGATTTGGCCCATGAAATTCAGCTGGATGAACCCGATCAATTCATTCTCGAAATATGCTCCGATAAATTCCGTTTGGTGGGCGTAGGTCGAGTTGTGCTTTTTAACGGTCTCGAAGTCTTTGCCGTAATGATAGAACGGCTTGCCTTGTCGCAACGGCGTCTCGTTGTAGATCGCCGTTATCCCGCGAAACAATTCATCGTCGAGCGGAGCCGGCTTCACCAGCACGTCGCCTTTCCACGCCTTCTTGATATTCTGCCGTACGTCGGGCGTGATCTGGCGCTGCCACCAGTCGGCGAAAGTGGAAATGGGAATGGTGGCAACGTTGTCCCAATCGATTGCGTAGTTAAACTTCGCTTTCATGTCCGGCGGTTTGTGCCCGAACGTGAAGATGTCCGCCTTGAGATCGCTTTGCTTTAGGGCCGCGACAAATTGCTCGGGAACTTCGACGACTTCGCCGGGCAACCACCATTCATCTTTCACCGCCGCCATTTTGAGCGATTTACCTGACGCGACGACGATTTGACCGTTGACGCGCGTTGCCGGGGCTTTGCGTCGTTTGCCTTTGACGGTGACTTCATCGAACGCGGCTTCCGATTCTGTTACCGCCTGAGC
This sequence comes from Limisphaerales bacterium, assembly GCA_044224905.1. Lineage (GTDB taxonomy): Bacteria > Verrucomicrobiota > Verrucomicrobiia > Limisphaerales > JBGAJN01 > JBGAJN01. Next base: position 723,217 of record JBGAJN010000003.1, on the reverse strand, counting down.
GCGTGGCGCGTTGACGGTCGTGCGCGGAAACTTGCGGAAATTGTCGTTGGCCTTTTGCGCCTTCGCCCACTGATCACGCAGGGTGATCGTGCGAATGAAGACGGGGTGATCTCCTGCAGCTTCAGTATCGAGTGTAAAATAGCCGAGGCGCTCGAATTGATAGCGCTCGGTGGGACGGGCGCTGTGGAGGCTTGATTCACCTTTCGCGGTAACGATCTCGAGACTGTTGGGATTCAGGAATTGTTTGAAATCGCCGCCCGTGTCGGGTTCGGGAATCGTAAACAAACGATCGTACAGGCGCACTTCTACATCGACGGCGTGAGCTGCGCTCACCCAGTGAATGGCGGCTTTGACTTTGCGATGGGCATTCGGACCGCCGACTTTGCTTCCAAGGTCCGCCGTGCAGCGCAGTTCAATGACGTTGCCCGCCGCGTCCTTTACCGCTTCGTCGCATTTGATGATGTAAGCATACTTCAGACGCACTTCGCCGCCGGGTTTGAGCCGGGAATAGTCAGCCGGCGCCGATTCGAGATAATCGGATTGCTCGATGTAGAGCGTACGGGAAAACGTGATCTTGCGGGAGCCAGCGCTCGCATCCTCCGGATTGTTGACGGCGTCGAATTCCTCGGTGACACCCTCGGGCAGATTCGTGATAACGACTTTGAGTGGGCGGAGCACTGCGAAACGGCGCAGCGCGCGCGCGTTCAGATCTTTGCGGATCGTGTGCTCAAAAACGGCGAGTTGAGTGAGCCCGTTATATTTCGTAATGCCAAGACTGCTGACAAAAGTGCGGAGCGCGTGCGGGGTGATTCCGCGGCGACGGATTCCGCTAATGGTGGGCAGTCGAGGATCGTTCCAACCGCTCACAAACTTTTCGGTCACCAACGTCATGAGCTTGCGTTTGCTCATCACGGTGTAGGCGAGATTCAGGCGGGAAAACTCGTATTGATGGGGAAGGGGACGGGGTAGATCGAGGTTCTCAAGAATCCAATCATAGAGCGCGCGGTGAACCTCGAACTCCAATGTGCAAACACTGTGCGTGATCCCTTCGATGTAATCGCTCAAGCAATGCGCGAAATCGTACATCGGATAGATGGACCACTGATTGCCGGTGTGATGATGCTCGGCGTGGCGGATGCGATATAGGACGGGATCGCGCATCCAGATATTGGGCGACGCCATGTCGATCTTCGCGCGCAGCGTGCGGGCTCCGTTGGGGAACTCGCCGCGTTTCATGCGCGTGAAGAGATCTAGATTCTCTTCGATGGTGCGATTACGGAACGGAGAGTTTTTCCCGGGTCGATCCGGGGCGCCGCGATAAGTGTTCGTGTCCGCAGGCGAAAGATCGCAAACGTATGCGGCGCCTTTCTTGATCAAGGCTACGGCGTATTCGTATATCTGTTCGAAGTAGTCAGAGGCGTAGAACGGTTCGACTACAGCGCTTTGGTTAGATGGAGCAGGGGAGAGAACGAAGTCAGACTTATCGTTGCTGGTGACGGTATCCGGCGTCTTGCCTTTGGGTTTCAATCCCAAACGATCGTCCGCCCAGCCGCTGATGAGCCAGTTGACGTCTTCTCGGATGGAATCGACGAACTCGACGTTCTCTCGCGTCGGATTCGTATCGTCCATACGCAAGTTGCAAACGCCGTTGAACTCGCGGGCAATCCCGAAATTCAAGCAGATGCTCTTCGCATGGCCGATGTGCAGGTAGCCGTTCGGTTCCGGCGGAAAACGCGTGTGAATGCGCGGATACTTATTCTCCGCAAGATGCTTTGCCACCAACGCGCGAATGAAATCGCCGGGCTGCGACGCCGCTTGTTTTGGCGTTGAGGTGGTGTTGAGCACGGGTTTCAACTTGGCGCGAAAGCTGACGAGAGTTTTAAAACGCTCTTGGCATGAGCTGTGGCCAGCGCGACGAATTACGCGCGTCGCTTGCCACGGAACATGCCTTTCAGGCGAGATAACTGTTCCGATCGGTGGAAAGCCATCAACTGCGGTGTGACCACACGCGGCGTGCGCTTGAGGAACGCCCAAATGTAACCGGCAATGAAATAGGTTCCGCCAATGATGAGCGGTTTTTGCCGCATTTGGAAAACGCCGCGTAACAGCGTCCACACGGGATGTCCGCCGACAAAGTAAGCTTTCCGACCATAGTGGAACTTGACCATGAGCGGGCTGTCATTGCCGGTTCCTAGTTTTCGGTGATGGAAGCAAACCTTCTCCGTGAATGTTCGCGTCTTCCAGCCGTTCATCCGAGCCGTCGTTACAGCGATCCAGTCCACCGCGCCGCCTTTGATGGGAACGTATCCGCCCACGCTTTCGAAACAGCGACGGCGGAACATCTGGCACGCACCGGACACGTGATCTAGCTGCGCGAACTGGTGAGCGTAGGTGTGCTTGCCTAGTTGTTCCTGATCTTCCACGAACGGAGTGCCGATGACGCCGTATTCTGGATCACTGGCAAACTTTGATAGAAGAAATTCGAAATAGCCGGAATCGAAGGTGATGTCGGCGTCGAGATTGCCGACGATGTCGTAGTCGGTTCCGGCAAGACGAGCGTAACCGGCGTTGAAGGCGTTGGCCTTGGCGGCGAATTGGCGTTCGCGCCGCTCAGGCATGCGGAGCAATTCAATCCAAGGATGCGCCTGCGCGTAGCGAGCGACGATCTCATCAGTTTTGTCCGTCGATCCATCGCTAACGATGATCCATTTGATCGGCAGGACGGTTTGCGCAACGACCGACTTGATCGTGGCCTCGATGAATGCGTCCTCGTTGCGCGCCGGCGTGACGAGTGCGTAGGTCAAAGTTGCGTTCATCGTGGCGGTTGAACCGCCGCGATTCGAGGTTGTCGTTGGCTCAGGGGTATTCACCTGCCGATGTCTTAATCTCGACCGGACCGGGCAAAAACTAAATGCGAGAGCGCTTTGAACATGGTGCCTTGTCCCCAGTGGAAGTAGGGCGTCTTGGCCGTCATGAGCGGATACTGGCGATAATAAAAATACCCGCTGGAATCCTGCATGTTCTCGATTGTCCAGCGCGCGACTTTTTCCGCCATCGGGAGCGCCTCGGGATCGAGGTCGCGGAAGAAACAAAACGTGTCAATCGCTTGAGCCGCACACTGGATGTCCACCGGATAGAGGCGGTTGTGATAATATTTCGGGCGACCATTTTCTTCGAAGAAGACTTCTTTGAAATAGGCGTAACCACGCATCAAGTTTTCTTGCAACGAGGTGTCTCCCGTGTTGTCGATGTAGCGTCGAAGACTGTCGAGATTGTACGCGGTGTGAAAGTTGTCGATCCAATGATACTTCGGCTCTTCGCCATACCACCACGAACCGTCAGGGCGTTGCCGCGAGCAACTGTAGTAGGCGGCGTCTCGCGCTACGGAACGTAGTTTCTCGTCACCCTGATGTTTCCACGTGCGCGCCAGCATGGCGGCGCCAAGGAGGTTCGAGTTGTGAACCGAATTTTGAAAAACGGCGGTGTAGCTCAGGCAACTCCCGGTAGGCGTGATTTCCTTTGGGAGGTTTAGGATCCATTCACAAATGCTGCGGGAAATGGCGAGGAATCGCGGTTCTTGCGTGCGTTCGTAGGCTTCGAGAAACGACTGACCGATGAGGCCGGACCAAACAATGGTCGGCGTGTGCGCCTTCATGCGGCCGCTGCGAGTCGTGAAGTCAAAATGATTTCCCCAACAATGGCCGACCTGGCCGGCTTCGCGATGTTGATCCAGCCATTCGAGGCATTGCTTTGCTTTGTGCAGGAACTCCGGTGAACCCGAAGCGCGATAGAGCAGCAAATAGCCCCACGCCATGAATCCGCGCCCCTTCGTGGAATCGAGCGGCTTGACGCCAACGAGTGGACGAATATTGATTGGCGACTTCCAAATCAGTTGTTGCAGGACACGTTCGGCGAAAATGTTTCCGAACGTGAGCGGTCGAAGGAAGGTGGTCAGGCCGTCTCCCGGATCGTAGCCCTTGTAGTCGCGGGCCTCAACCCACTTTTGGACCGCTTCTAAACTGCGTGCGACTTGATCTTGCATCGGCATTCAGCGTCAGGATTTGGACGCGCCCGCGGGTGTGGTCGCAGACGAGACAATTCCTGGACCGACATTGTTTCCGGTTGCTGAGCCAATAGGACCGGATTGTGTTGGAATTGGGGATGGGTTGACACTGCAATTGCCACGGGAGATATCGGCGATGTTTTCTTGATTCTGCCGGGTGCCGTGTTCAGAGGCTGCGCTTCTCGTTTCGATTAGTTCGTCCACGAGGCCGAGGTAATCTCTCTTGCGATTATTCCAGCAGTTGCGATCGGCATAATCCGAAGCTCGGGCGACCATTTGCTGCCGCGCTTCTTTGTTTTTCAAGACATCTACAATCTCGCGAGCAAGCGAGTCTGGATTGCCAGATTCAAAGAATCGAACTACGGAGTCGTTGAAATAGTAACGATCGACTTTGGTGTTGGAAATGACCACCGGAACGCCGACCGACATGAACTCCATGATTTTGGTGCTGTAGGCTTCGTTGCCGAACGAGTCGGCGCGCTTGGGCACCACGCCAAGATCGGCTTCAGCCATGACCCCGGCGATTTCCCTTACGCTCATGGTGTTGAAGAAGCGAACATGTTCTTTTAATCCCAGCTCCGACGCCAGTTGGACCAACGACTCCTTTGCGTTCCCATCGCCGTAGATGTGGAATTCGGCATTTGGTAGTTCGACGCGAACTTTCTTCAATGCACGGATCGCGATGTCGACACCTTGGTGCCATTGGAGCCCCCCGGGGAAGAGGATGACCAGCTTGTCGTCCTTTCGGGTGCGCGCACGAGGTTTGAAAACACTCGAATCGACGTTGTTGATAAACGCGGTGCAGCGGCCCTTCGTTTGCGTGCGGGACTCGTATTTATCCAACCAGAGATGGTTCGCGATGATAACGTGGTTTGCAAATGCTGCGGACGTGCGTTCCATCCAACGCAGCATTGTGTAGGTAAGCCCCTTGGGCGGGATCCCGAACTTGCTCGCGAAAAACTCCGGGACGATATCGTGGATGTCCAAGATCACCCGGGTCCCGTGAAGCTTGGGATACCACGACGAGAACACCAGAAAGTCGGGGACGTTGTGCACGTGGAGCAAATCGTAAGCGTGGTGTTTGTGGCGTTTGTTCAGCGAGTGGGAAGATGCCTTGAGGAAGCGCAATAGCGGCCACAGGTAGGCGAATTTCGAGCGCTCGGTTTTTCCAAATCGATCCTGGATGCGAAACAGGCGGACGCCGTTGATGATTTCTTCACGCGGCAACTCTTCAGACCGGCGGAGCGCAAATACGTCCACTTGATCGCCGCGAGCAGCCAACGCTTCGGCGTAACGCGTGACGCGGTTATCGCTCTCGTAGAATGAATGCGAGACCATGCATACGCGACGCGGGCGGCGAGCGATCGGTCGGTGCGGAAGCTTCGACACATATTGCGCGACGTCTTTCGGCAGTGCCTGCCAATACTTGCCGGCATGTTGCTTTTTTAGTTGCTCGAGAAACTCCCGGTAGTAGGCGACTGGATAAGTGCTGCTCGATCCCGACTCGCCGTCGAATTGGAGATAGTCGGGGTGGACGTTAACCAACGCCATGCCGCCGTGCCGCGCAATCCACTCCAACTTTTGTTGCCAGATTTCCGGAGACTTTTCCCGCAGCAGCAGGAACATGGTGGAATCTTGTGGAAGCGTGTACGGGAGTTCAACGTAGCCGGGCTTTTGGTTCGGTGCGGGCTTCTCGGCGCCGTCGATTCTTGAAACCCAATATGGAAATATAGTGTGACTTTCCTCGGGCTCCGGCTCGAAGGGGTCGGTATCAAATGTGGAAGAATCGTAAAGAATCTCGATGTCATGCATCCAGTCCAACCGACGCAGCATGAACCCTGACCGGAAACCGACTGCCTTCCAGTCCTTCAAGTAATCGTTGATCTTCTTAGCCTTTCGACGGAACGCCTCGCGGGATGAATAGAGTCGCCCGTCGTGGTGAAGGTCGTGGACGCCGACTTCAAAACCATTTTCGATCAACCAACTGCGGAGGGCAGGGGGCACGGTGTATTCGCCTTCGGGAATGAAATTGAACGAAGAGCGAAAGCCGAGCGCCATTTCCAGTTCGGCCAGCTGACGAACGTGGTCAACGCCTCGCTGGCCCTCGATATCGTGAGTCAAAACGAAGGCGAATTGTTTGCCTTCGGGCCAGTTGGGCCAGCCGTCAGGTTTGCGCTCGGAGCCCGGGAGAATCGGCCAGACATCCCGGACGGTCTCGCGGCGGCGGTTAACGAACCATCGTCGAATGCCGAGCCTCACTGCCCGAGGGATGAAGGGCTTGAGATGGTAATATAGATGGTTTCTAAGCACGGAAATTGAACGCGAGCTGTTTGGATCTTGATTCACGTACTAATTTGCCACGCTGGAAATGAGCCGGTTGCTCTGTCGGTGCTGCAGGGTCAGTTACCAGATCCCAACCACTTTGGAACGTACGAATGGGTTTTGTTTAAGACTGCTGAGACGTCGGCGCGGGCGGCGACCAGGTCGGAATAGGCCCGCTTTACCGACTCGCGCTGAGCTTTTTCTGCCTCGACTACAAGTAACACTTTGTCCATCGAACCGGCCATCGCGAGTGTAGCGCTGCTTTGGTCCACCGGCGGCATGTCGAATATGATGTAATCAAACTCGCTCGCTTTGAACTGCGGAACCAAATCGTAGAAACGCTTGGGAATAATTTTTACCGGTGTGTTCGTGTTGGTCGAGACGGACGCGAGATAGAGGTTATCGGCGGCCGACTCAATGCCTTTGGCTCCTTGCAGTGCTTCGAGAATCGAACAGTTCGGACGCCCGTTGAAAAAGGGATGAATCTCCGTATTGGTTGAGTTCATGTCCACAAGAAGGACTTTGCCGTCGCCGGTTTCGGAAAGCGCCGCGGCGAGGCCGCTGGCGAGCGTCGAGGTTCCTTCGCCGCCCGACATGCCGGTTACTGCCACCAGCTTCGGTTTGTGGGTCATGTTGTTGAGCTTGAAATACAGGATCAAACGGTCGCGAATTTCGTCCGAGAACGGGCGGATGAAGTGCCCGATTTCCCAAGGCGCCTTTTCCGCGTGATTCAGGGGTTCGAGACCTGTCGAGTCTTCTGCTCCGCCCTTCGGTTTGCGTGGACGGCCGTTTCCATTTTTGGCGATGTCCCGGCTGACATCGGGGATGGCGAGAAGGACAGGAACTTGGAGGTGCCCTTCCATTTCACTGGCGCGTTTGACCGTTCGATCAAAGAGCATTTCCATCAACCAAATTAGGGCAAGCCCGAACAAGGCGCCGCCGGCGGCGAGCGCGAGCACTAACTTTTTCTGATTGGTCGTCGCCCGAAATGCCGGCGACGGTTTTTGCACGATGCTAATATTGGGCATCTTTGACGGATCGAGAGCCTCGTCGACACGTGCTCGTTCAAGGCTGCCTTGGAGATACTTAAGATTCGCCTCTTCGACTTCCTTCGTCCGTTCAAGTTGTGCGATCTGCGTGCCCACATCGGAGAGTTGAGTGGCCTGATCGTTGATCGACTTCAACTGGCCTTTCAGCATCTCTGTCCGGGCCTCGACTTGTGCAAGGCGGGTCCGTTCCATGTTGAGATCTGCTTTCGCATTTTGATTGGAGGTCGTGGCAAGAAGGCTGGCGTTGAGTCCCTCGTATTTCTTTTCGAACTCCAAACGCTTCTTTTCGAGATCGGTGATCAGTTCTTGAGTAAGTTTTACGATCTGATTCTCGGCAGTGTATTTGGAAAGCAGGTCGGATTCCTTTTGCCGAAGTTGTTTCAACCTTTCTACGGTGTCTTTATAGCTCTCAAGCTCACTGCTGCTTGGTTGTGAGGCCGGATTCGCAGAAAGATTGGTGCTGGCTCCGGTAACCCATTTTTCAAGCTCGCGCACGCCGGCTTGGAGTTGAGCCCGCTCCGCTTCGGCTGTGTCGAGTTCCTGCTGAGCTTTCGCGGAACGAGATTTGAAGTTCGCCGTCGTATCGGCCCACGAGATGATGCCGGATTTCGCTTTGAGCTTTTTCAACTCGTCGTCGATTTGATTGAGTCGCGCCTTCACTTGATCCGTTTGTTGAGTTACGAAATCGAATGCGCCGGCGGAACGGTGTACTTCAAGATGCTTGGCGAAATAGCGGGTAACCAATTCCTCGAGGACTTTGGTGGCAAGTTCGGGATCGCGGTTTCGATACGAAACGACGAGAACGGTGCTGCCCTTTGCCGAGGTCACATTAAGGCCGGACAATACCACTTGAGCGCCGTCAAATTTTGATGCCCCGGCGCCAGCGGCGTCGCCCAACAATTTTTTAACAGTGATAGCGTCCGCAACTTGAGCAGCTAGATCCCAGCTGGAGAGAATCTCCTGCTCGGCATTGATGAAGTTTTCACCGAAACCGTTGCCTGATTTTAGCGAATCCTGTGAATCAATGGTTCGATCCACGACGTAGCGGACGAGGAGCTTTGCCTGGGACTCGTAGAGCACCGGGGAGGTCAGGTAGACGCACGCGGCTGAAATCAGCCCCGCGACCACGCAGATCAAGAGTTTCCACTTGTGCTTGAAGAGAATGAAAATGACGTCATTCAGCGTGAAGCCCGATTCGTTTGTATCTTGTTGTGTGTCGCGCATAGCGGAAGGGGGGCTTAGTCGAGGTGCGGATAGATCAATGCGCCGGCCAGTCGATTAACGGCAGAGGGCAGGTGACTGAATACCGCGGTGTGAAACCCGGTGGCGCGATCTTGAGACGTGACCCAAGTCTGCGTTCCCGTGTCGAACTTGAAATACTCGATAGTTTCCTCCTTTGTTCCCCACGACAGTTTGAAACGTCGCAGTCCTTCATTGTTGAGTGACGTCCGTCCAAAATCCAAAGATTCAAATCCGCTGTCTGTCAGGAAACGAATGGCTTCCCACATGACTAGATTATTACCCCGTAGTTCCTGCTGATCTTCCTCGGAGGCGCCGAACTTATAGATTGCCCCCTTGGCGAAATGGAAGAAGACCGCGCCGGCAACCGGCACGGAATTCTTTGTCGCGAGCGCCACGAAGCCCGCACCTGATTCCATAATCTCGGAATGAATGTTCAGGAAAAATGAAAGAGGTTGAGGGGGAGCTCCGTGCCGTCTGCGGGTGCGACAATGCAATTGGTAGTAGGCCAGGACGGCTTCGCGGCTGCGGAGGATCTGAAACTTCAGACCGCAGCGTTCTGCTTTGCGGATGGCTCGCCGCACCGAACTGTCAAATTGTGAAAGGAGGACTGAAGTTCTATCCCGCAGATCCAAGGTATGCCTGAAAAACGCTGTCGCCGGCTTGACCCCTCGGAATGGAGCAATACGACCACGAATCTCAACGTGTTTCCAAGAGCGCTCGCGAGCCTGCCGGAATGCGTAGTCAACGACTGCCGCGGAATTTTGGTCATTGTGCGCCAGTGGTCCGCACGCATCTGTAAACGGCAGGCAGACGCCTCGTGAACCCGTTAGCGGGCTCCGCACTTCGAGCATGGGCAGCAGCGCTACCATTTTGCCATCGTGGGAACCGACCACATAAGCAGGCACGTGCCCGTAGGTCTTGGACAGAACGCGGGCCCACGATGCGGTGTGGAAGAAGCTTGCGTCAACATGCTGGCTCACAAATTCGTCCCAGGACGAATCGGTCAGTGGATTGATGCAGCGGATCTCCATTTCGTGTAGCGCGCCGACTTTCGGGCACTCTTCGAGACTAGTTTCGATTGCGGCCGAACAACGCACGGCGCCTCCGCGTGCGCCCTTGGGGATCAATCGTTGATTGATCCGTCGGTCCAGCGTTGGAATTGCGGCATCCATTCAGGACGCCGCATTCACCGCGGCGACCTCTTTCACCGCTTGAGCGACGTAATCCACCTGCGCGGGGGTCAGTTCCGGAAACATCGGCAAAGACAAGAACTCGTTGGCGCATCGTTCGGCGATTGGAAAGGAGCCCTTCGTGTAACCGAGGCTTGCATACGCTTCCTGTAGGTGAATTGGTACGGGGTAGTGAATTCCGGTTCCCACACCTTTTTCGCCCAAAAGCCGAATCATTTCGTCGCGATCACGTACGCGGAGTGCATAGATGTGATATACGGACTTTCCGTAGTTTGCCTGAGTGGGCGTGATGATTTCTTCAATTCCGGCGAGGGCGCGATCGTAATGCGCCGCGTGGGCTTGGCGGCTCTTGTTGCCGGCTTCCAAATTTCGCAATTTTATTTTCAGCACGGCGCCTTGAATTCCATCCATCCGGCAGTTCCAGCCGACCATCGTGTGATGGTATTTCCGCACCTGACCGTGGTCGCGCAGGATTTTGATTTTCTCCAATAGAGTCGGATTGTTGGTCACGACGGCGCCGGCTTCGCCGAAGGCTCCGAGGTTCTTTCCCGGATAGAAGCTATAACAGGCGGCGTCCCCGATCGTGTTGGCTTTACTGCCTTTGTACGTTGCTCCGTGAGCTTGGCAGGCATCTGCGATGACGTACAAGTTGTGGCGGCGGGCGAAGTCCTGAATCGGATCCATGTCGGCCGATTGTCCGAACAGGTGGACGGGAATGATCGCCTTGGTTCGTTCGGTCAGCGCCGCCGCCAGCCCTGAGGGATTCATCGTGTAAGTCTTCTCGTCGATATCCACGAACACCGGCTTGGCGCCGGTATAGGTGATCGCCTCCGCCGTGGCCATGAAGCTACTCGGAGAGGTGATGACTTCGTCTCCAGGTCCAATTCCGAGAGCGAGAAGTACGAGCCACAGTGCCTCAGTGCCGCTGCCAAGGCCGATGGCGTATCGGGCTTCGGAAAATTTTGCAAAATCCTCTTCGAAACGGGTGACGTACGGTCCGCCTGCGAAGGCACCGCATTCGATGACTTCACGAATGACTGCGTTGAACTCCTCGAGATGAGGAGCGTGGTGGGCTTTGAGGTCTAGGAACGGTACGTTCATCTTCATTTCTTGTTTCCAGTTTTGGTTAAAATGCGGGCGGGATTTCCGGCCACGGTGGCGTTTGCGGGGACGTCTTTAGTCACGACGCTGCCGGCGCCGATGGTCGCATTTTCACCGACCGTGATTCCGCCGAGCAGCGTGACTCCGGATCCGATTGTGGCTCCGCGCTTGATCAACGTGCGTTGGCATTCCCAATCGGCTTCAGTTTGTAATTGGCCGGTCGTGGTCGTGGCGCGGGGATAGCGGTCGTTGATGAAAGTGACGCTGTGGCCAACGAACACTTCGGATTCGATCGTCACGCCCTCACAGATAAAAGTATGGCTTGAAATCTTGCAGCGCGCGCCAATCTTGGCCCCTTTCTGAATCTCCACAAAGGTGCCGATCTTGGTGTCGTCGCCGATTTCACAACCGTAGAGGTTTACGAACGCGAAAACTTTGACATTGTTCCCGAGTTTTACGTCGGGAGCGATCCGTTTGTAGTCGGGCAAAGGTTGGCTCATTGGCGGGTCTGCTTAAAGAATGACGTGCTGCCGGATTTTGGCTTCTCGGTAAATGTCGTCGTCCCTGCCGGCGTCAGGGCGACCGGAGCTCCTTGGCCTTTGAGAGACAGGGATGCAGCCTCTAGGATCTTTACGAGTTCCAGACCTTTCCGTCCGCAGGTGATAGGGCGAGTGCCTTTTTCAATACTATCGATGAAGTGCTGGCATTCCGTCTTAAGCGGCTCCTCTTGCTTAAGATGCGGGATATAGCTGTCTCCGTAATGATAGGAGTAATGAAATTCCGCAAAAGTATCGTAGTGGGGCGGACGTTCGACTCGAACGTCGTAAACGCGAATCTTTTCGCTGGTTTGCAGATCGTCGTAAACGATCATTCGTTTCGTGCCGACGATGGTCATTTCACGAACTTTGCGCGGTTCGATCCAGCTGCTTTGAATCGTAGCGAAGCGCTTGTTGCTAAATGTCAGTGACATGTTAGTCACTTCTTCAATATTGGGAGTAACATGCGCGTTGCCCTGACAGTTCACGATCTGCGGTGTTTCACCCAGGATGTGAAGGATGATGGATATGTCGTGAGGGGCGAGGTCCCAGGCGACGTTGATGTCTTTCTGAAACAAACCGAGATTCAAGCGCCGGGAGTTGATGTAACGGATTTCTCCGAGCTCTCCGCTTTTGATGATTTCCCCTATTTTTCGTACAGCCGAGCAGTAAAGGAACGTGTGTCCAATCATCAACACCAAGCCCTTTTTGTCGGCAATGGCATTGAGTTCCTCGCATTCCGCTGCGGACGACGCCATCGGCTTTTCAATAAAGGTATGCTTGCCTGCCAGAAGTGCCGCCTTCGCGAGGGCATAGTGATAACGAACAGGCGTGGCAACGACGACGGCGTCGAGTCCGATCCCATTGAGAAGGTGATCGTAGTCGTTGATCGCTTCGACGTCTGAATATAGCGATCGCATGTGTTTTAAGCGGGATTCGCTCTTATCGCACATGGCTTTTAGGTGGCAATTGGTGAGACTTTTAAAGTTGCGGACTAGGTTCGGTCCCCAATAGCCACAGCCGACAACTCCAACGGAAACGGGTTTCTTCATAGCGTCTAGTTTGTCTTAATTTTTGTGAGATGTCGCGGTGGCAGACTGCGTCCGTTCGCTCTTCTTTTGCGCTCGGCTGTCAGAGACCTGACAAAGGAGAGCGGGGATGGTTTTAAGAATTATGGAAACATCCAACTTTACGGATTGGTTATTCACGTAGTGGGTATCCATCTGGATCATTTCCTTAAAGGTCGTTCGATTTTTGCCATTTACTTGCCAGTAGCCAGTGAGTCCGGGCATGGCGTTTAGACGATCTTGACGCCACGCGGGATTTTTTTGGAATTCCCGGTCGGTGCAGGGCCGCGGACCAACAATGCTCATGTCGCCGCGTATCACGTTGAACAACTGAGGGAGTTCATCCAATCCGGTCGCGCGAATCAAACGCCCTCCGGCGATGAGGCGAGGATCACCAGCGCTATCCAATTTAGTCATTGGCTTGCCGGATTCCATCAATACGTCCAAATGTGACTCGTGCGTTTTCGTATCTGCATTGACCTTCATGCTCCTGAACTTGAGACAGGTAAATCGCTTCCCGCGAAAGCCGACTCGCGCTTGTCGGAAAAGTAACGGCCCCGGGGAGCTGAGCTTAATCCACAGCGCAATCAACATCATGATCGGCAACCAAGCGGGTAGGCTTAATGCGATACAGGTCAGATCGAGAACGCGTTTCCAACGCGGAATCTTAACGGGCACACGTTCCGCGCCTGTTGGGCGTGTGCTAAAACTCACGGCAGATTCCCTCCTGATCGAAGTTTGGGTCGACATGAATAGAGGTTGGAGGCCAGACAGTTACCATCGCCGAATGCTGTGCAATCGGCGGACGACCTTGCGCGTTCGTTGCGCTGAGTGAGCAACAGACATCGAGGTTTCCATCAAAAACTCGGATTCGCCGTTATAAATAGATGGTCCGATAATAGGTTTGATTATTCGCACGTTTCGTCGCTTTTGGTAGACGTTTCCGAAGGGGTTTACTTCATCTGAAGAGGCCCTGTGCGTTGCCATTCCCGGTGCAGAATATTGATTGCGGCAGTCGAAAGTTCTCCGTGCGCTCCTTCGATATAAGCAAATAGCATTCGCCATAGCCTTTGATCGCTTTCGCAGAGAACGCGACTGGCATTTTTGACATTCGTCTCACGAATCACCGTCAGGGCATACGCTTCAAACCCGCGGGTAAAATGGCGGCTCTTCCCAAGCCAGTTCGGACGAACAGGGGACAATCGCCCGCATTCTTGACATTTTACTCTTGGAAGGGCGCATTCGATCAGCGTTTTGACTCGAAAGCTATCGAGGTGCCTCCAAGTTTGCGTTCTACCCGTATCGTGCAAGGCGACGCGTCGGCCTTGGCAGTGAGGACACATTTGATTTGCCCAAAGCGATTCAGTGGGCTTTACGGCAACGGTCAACTGCTCTTCTTCGTGACAGAATCTTACGTCAGACGGTTCCCACCCGTCTTCGAGTTGCAACAAACGGAGCAGTAGTTCCTTGGACAGCATGTTTTGGCGCGCCGACGGCGCTTAATCAACGGCGGTGAACTGAAAATCGGCGTCCGAAGGAGGCGATCTTGGCTTCCGAACAAAGCTCCGCACTTGGTCGATTTCTGCGTTCGGGTGAAAAACGCCAGACCAATGTCAAATTTGCTGAACCAACTGCGTCGACGAGCGAAGAGCGCACTCTTTTTTCGTTCCGCTAACTTTATCTTTTAAACGGCTGACATACTGAGCCGCCGACAGTGAACCCACGTTGTTCCCGTTCTGCGCGATGGATCCCCGCTGGGTGTTTGACCTCGCCGAAGAGTGTCTCACCGATCGGTGTTGATGGCAATCTCATCAGTGAAAAGATTGCGACATTTATTATCTGTGAGCGACATAAAAGTTTCTTCGAGCGTGTCAGTCTCTCGAGCTCAGGTGCCAGCGGCGGCAAATGTTTACGTGAGCACTATCGGCACCAAGCCGATTAACTTAATCTCTCAAGTTGTCGATCTGGGCAAACGTAAAATATTTGTATGGAGTCGTTTTTGCCTTGAAGGTCTGGCCGATTGGGATTTCGGAATTGGCAGATATTCTCTGCCAAGGAATGATCATTTCTCAAAGCTGAGAACAGGCGATGATGGGATTATTTGCCGACTTTTGAAAACGACCGGCTTCCAAGAACAGACAGCTCCATTCGCGGCTTTTCTTTGTTTTATGTAGATGTGGGGATGGAAACGAAAAAGGTGTCTGCTGTTGGCAGCATAAGTGCACTCTGCGGGGCGACGTTCTCGTGTGAACCCTAGTTGGAAACAATTCAGGTTCTATCGACCACCAAGTCAATCAGGCGCCACGACAACTGCTACGGAGAGCCGGCAAATGATGACCGGCTGTTGCAGAAACAATTCTGCGTCGCTGCTACCAATGAAAGGGCTTTACTTAGGGGCGTTAGGACTGCGGTTAATTGAGCGCGAGCCTTACAGGCGCTTCACCTCGGCGATTAGCTTTTCCAGCCGTTTGCCGTAGTCGATGAAGTTCTCGCGAGTTGCATCGTCGGACGCGACTTTGCCGTGCGCTGTATCGTGGAAGACTACGACCATGTGTGGTTCGATGCTGATGCCAGCATTGTAGCCACGAGCGAAGGCATCCTTGAGAATATCCCGTATGCGACCGGCACCCTCGCCGGGCCAGTTGTAATCCGCGTCATTCCTCGCCGAGTTCCATGTAGCGTCCTTAATGTGAATATGCGCTGTGTGGTCTCGGACGTGTGTCCAGAATTCCCACGGGTCTTGCCGTTTCCAGGGCGCGCTACCACGCCGGTCAAAATTGAAAATTGGATTGGCGGTGTCGAAAACCCATTTCAAACCCGGAACTTTCTCGATCATCTCCACCGCGTGCTGCCAACTCATGCCGCCATAGTTCATGCAGTTTTCGTGCACTGCAGTGATGCCCGCGTCACCGAACATCTTGACTACCTCGCGTACCCGATCGAATACCACCGAGGGCGTCACCGCGTCCGTGTCCTTGGGCTTGAAGCTCATGATACGCACGAATTTGGTGCCCAGCTTTTGCATTCGTGGGATCGCGCGTTTCACCTCGGCGACCGTGACATCAAACGGTGTTTCGACCGTCTTTGCCCAGTTCATGATAGTGCTCCCGAAGGCGTAAACGCCAATGCCATTTTCTTTCAGCTTCGCGCAAGCGAGATCAAAGGCTGCGTCCGGGATGTCGTGGAAGTTGGCCTTGGGAAAACCGGGCACTTCAACCCCGCGCATTTCAATGAACTTCCAGCCGAGCGTCTTCGTAGCCGAGATTTGTGAGTCTAGAGTACCGCCGGCTTCGTCGCCGATTCCCATCAAGTGCATAATTGTGAAGTTTCGAATTGTTCGTTGCCTCTCGTATCTTGGAGAATTCTTGGGGATGAAGTCAACGAATCGTAATCAACTATTTCCCGGCCGCGACACGAATGGGGAGAAGTTGGGAAAATCCTTGTGAAGGGGATCTCGCCTTTCGCCGTCCGTTTAGGCAAGTAACCCGTTTTTAATGAAACACCCGCGCCTCGACGTTATCGCCAATCGCTTCTCGTGGAGGTTGTGCGCCTTAGCGATTCTTTTGGGGACAATTTGTTCTGTATCCCATGGCTTATCCTCGAACTTAAGGCTTACGCTACCGCCGGCAATTTATGCTGTCGAAGGGCTCGAGATAAATATGTATTTCTCAAACCTCGTGCTTTCGTCGACGGGCGAGAAACTATTCTTCGCAGTAAATTGTTCAGTGGGTCAGGCCGATTCCGTTCGCTGGAAATTGACCGCTGCGAGGAAGGACTCCGGCGAGCTTCCGCTAACACTTACCGTAAGCGACAATTCTGGTCGCGTGATGGAGCGGGGGACGACCAAAATCCGCATCGTGCCGGCGAATGCTGGAGTTGAAACGAACATCGCCCTTCTAATCGTCGGCGACAGTCTCACGGCGGCCTCGGCATATCCGGCTGAAGTTGCGAGGCTGTTCTCGCTGCCCGGCAATCCGAAGTTGCACATGCTCGGGTCGCAAAAGCCAAACACCGCCGTGAAGGGCGTCGCGCACGAAGGCTACGGCGGCTGGACATGGCACGGTTTCAACACCCGATTCGATCCTAAGCGGCCGATGCCCGGCAAGACCAACAGTAGTCCGTTCGTGTTTGCCGTTGGCGAGAAACAGACGCCCACGCTCGATGTCGGGCGCTACATCGCCGAGCGTTGTGGCGGGCGGACGCCGGACTTCGTGACGTTCCTCCTGGGTATCAACGATTGTTTTCGCCTCAAGGCCGACAATCCGGCGGGGCTCGAAGCGGGCATTGCGGAAATGCTCAAGGAAGCGGACACGTTGCTCGCCGAATTCCACAAAGCCGCGCCGCGCGCGCAGTTGGGCGTCTGCCTGACGACGCCGCCGAATGATCGGGAGGGCGCGTTCGTTGCCAACTACAAAACCAATTATCCGCGTTGGAATTGGCGGCAGATTCAGCATCGAATTGTCGAGCGACAGCTTGAACATTTCGGAGGGCGCGAGAGTGAGGGCGTCTTCATTGTGCCGACCGAACTCAATCTCGATACGTTTGCGGGCTACCCCGAAAACAACGCCGTCCACCCAAACACCGCCGGGTATCAGCAAATCGGCGCGAGCATTTATGCGTGGTTGAAATCGCGCCTCGCGGCGGAGCGGTGAACTTCCTGTGAGAATTCTCCATCGGCTCGTTATCACTTTGATTTTCGTGTGGTCGTCGTCTGCGGCTCCTGCTGTGGAGTTGACGCCAAGCGAACAGGCTTTGAGGCGAGAGCTCGGCGGAGATTTGCCGGATCCGATTCCGTTGTGGCCGGACAAGCCGCCGCGCTTCGTGGAGAACGCCCCTGCTGAAACCGTCGCAGAGGGTGCCAGAATTCATTCGGTCTCGGTGCCGACTATTACGCCCTATCTGCCGCCGAAGGAAAAGCGCACCGGCATGGCGATCATTGTGTGCGCCGGTGGTGGCTATGGGGGTCTCGATTGGAAGACCCACGTGGTTTATGCAGCGCGGGTCTTCAACGCGAAAGGAGTAGCCGTGATCGGGTTGAAATATCGTCTCCGCCCACCTAATGGGATTTCCAACGACGATATTCAGGCCATCACTTTGCTCGATGCCCGGCGCGCTGTTCGCGTGGTGCGTCAACGCGCGGCCGAGTGGGGCATCGATCCGCACAAGATTGGAATTGCCGGATATTCGGCGGGCGCGAATTTGGCTATGAACCTTGCCGCGAATTTCGACGTTGGCGATGCGAACGCCATTGATCCCGTGGAGCAATTGAGCAGTCGTCCGGACTTTGCGGTGGGTTGTGCGACGTGGCATTGGCGGAAGAAGGAATCGCCGTTCAAGTTTCCCAAGAATGCTCCGCCGGTGTTCCTCGTTCACGCGACCAACGACGGACTCGTGGGCGGCGCCCCTATCGAGATGCCGCGCGCCATCAAGGCTGATCTCCAAAAACTCGGTGTACCCGTGCGGATGGTGGAGTTCGACGAAGGCGGACATGGCGTGGGCAATTTGATTCCGCAGCGTGTGCAGCATGGTTTCCCGCCCGCCAAGTGGCCGGACTTGCTGTTGAAATGGCTGGATGAAATTTCCAAACCCTGATCAACGTCTTACATACGCATGAAACGCCTGTTGATCGTCGCCTTTGCCAACTCGTTGCTGGCCGCCTTTGCCACGCTGCGCGCTGCGGAGACGGCGCGCCCGGCCAAGGTGGAGTTCAATCGCGATGTGCGGCCGATTCTTTCGGAGAATTGCTACGCGTGTCACGGCTTCGATCCGGCGGCGCGCAAGGCGGATTTGCGGCTCGATCTCCGCGAAGGTGCGATCGCGCCGCGCAAAGGCGTGACGGCGATTGTTCCCGGCAAGCCGAAAGAAAGCGAACTAATCGCACGCATCGTCACCGCCGACGAGGACGACGTGATGCCGCCCAAAAAGTCCGGCAAACATCTAACATCGACACAGAAGGAGACGCTCCGCACTTGGATCGAGCAAGGTGCGGCGTATCAGAAACACTGGTCGTTTGAGCTACCGCAGCGGATCGAGCCGCCGAAAGTTTCGGGGGCGTCGCATCCGATTGACCGTTTCATTCAAGCTCGGCTGGCAGAGGAAAAGCTGGCGCCTTCCCGCGTGGCGGACAGTGCCACTTTGATTCGCCGCGTGTCGCTTGATCTCACCGGTCTTCCGCCCACGCCGGCTGAGGTGGATGCGTTCATTTCGGCGGCGAAGACAAATCCGGATGCGGCGTATCGGCAGTTGCTGGATCGTTTGCTGAAGAGTCCGCACTACGGAGAACGCTGGGGACGTTGGTGGCTCGATCAGGCACGCTATGCGGACAGCAACGGCTACTCGATCGACGCGCCGCGTCAGATCTGGAAGTTCCGCGACTGGGTGATCGAGGCGTTGAATGCCGACGTGCCGTTCGACCAGTTCACGATCGAGCAACTTGCCGGCGACCTGTTGCCCAACGCAACGGAGAGTCAGAAGATTGCCACCGGGTTCCATCGCAACACGCAGATCAATCAGGAGGGCGGCATCGACAAAGAACAGTTCCGCGTCGATAGCGTGTTCGATCGCGTCGCGACGACGGGCACGGTGTGGCTTGGCTTGAGCGTTGGTTGCGCGCAATGTCACGACCACAAGTTCGATCCCATCGCGCAGAAGGAATATTACCGGCTCTTTGCGTTCCTCAACAATCAGGACGAACCGACGATGAAGGTTTTCAATCCCGGAGTGGATGTGGCCGCGATCACCAAAGAATTCAAAGCTACCGAAGGAAAGCTGACCGCGATGGTAAAGGCGCGGGCCGGTGAAATCACGGCATGGGAAGAAAAGTTGAAGGAGTCGGAATTCAAAAAGATCGTGTCGGCCGAAGTGCGGAAGATCGTCGCGAAGCCTGCCAACAAGCGGAAGCTCACGGAGAATCTCACGCTCTTCACCATCTTCGTCCTGCCTAGCGATCCGATCCGCGTGTTGCACGACCGATATAATGATCTCGACGCGCAACTCAACCAGGGCACGACCACGATGGTGATGAAGGAACTCGCCACACCTCGTAAAACCACCGTTTTCATCAAAGGCGATTTCACGCGCCCGGCAGATGAAGTCACGCCGGGCACGCTGTCCGTGTTGCACCCGTTTCAGCCGGCGAGTGAGCGTCCGACGCGGCTCGATCTCGCACGTTGGATCGTGAGTCCGCAGAACCCGCTCACGGCGCGCGTCATCGTGAATCGCGTCTGGCAGCAGTATTTCGGACGGGGAATTGTGGAGACGGAGAATGATTTCGGTCTGCAAGGCACGCAACCGTCGCATCCCGAATTGCTCGACTGGCTCGCCACGGAGTTCATCGCGAAAAAGTGGAGCCTCAAGGAAATGCACCGCTTGATCGTTAACTCGCACACGTATCGGCAAAGTTCGACCGACCGCCGCGAGTTGCGCGAGCGCGATCCCAACAATTACCTCCTCGCGCGTCAGCAACGTCTGCGGCTCGACGCTGAGGTCGTGCGCGATGTGGCGCTTTCTGCGAGTGGACTGCTTTCACCCAAACTCGGCGGGCCGCCGGTCTATCCACCGATCCCTGACGGCGTGATGGGGCAGGGGCAGGTCAAGCGCGTGTGGACCGTGAGCAAGGGCGAAGACAAATACCGCCGCGGTCTCTACACGTTTGTCTATCGCGCGTCGCCGCCGCCGTCCCTGAATGTCTTTGATGCTCCCGATGGCTTCAGCAGTTGCACACGGCGGATTCGCAGCAACACGCCGTTGCAGGCGCTGACGCTGATGAACGACGGCAGCTTTTTCGAGTTCGCCACGGCGCTGGAAAAAATCATCAAGAAAGACGGGATTGAGACGGCCTTCCGTCGCTGCACCGCGCGCGCGCCAAAGTCCGAGGAACTGGCGCTGTTGAACAAACTCGACACGCTGAACGCCGCCCGTGCGCTGCTCAATCTCGACGAAACCGTCACCCGCGAATGAACGCCATGAATCACAATCACGCTCTCCGCGACCTCACGCGCCGGCATTTTTTCAGCCGCTGTTCCATCGGCGTCGGCTCCATCGCACTCGCGTCGCTCATGGGCGAGCGCAAGCTTTCGGCCGCGCCGTCCGTGCAGATGCGCAACCCGCTCGAACCCCGGCGCACCCATTTTCCAGCCAAGGCAAAGAACGTCATCTTTCTTTTCATGGCCGGCGGGCCGTCGCAGTTGGAAATGTTCGATCACAAGCCGAGGCTCACTGAACTCAACGGTCAGCCGATTCCCGAGAGCTACGTCAAGGGCAAGCGCTTCGCCTTCATGGACACGAGTCATCGTAGCAATCTGCTGGGTTCGAAAGTTAAATTCCAGCAACGTGGCCAATCGGGCGCTTGGGTCAGTGAGCTATTGCCGCACACCGCCGGCATCGTGGATGAGTTGTGCTTTGTTCATTCGTGCAAGACGGATTTGTTCAACCACGCCCCGGCGAAGTTCTTTATGAACACCGGCAGCGGACTCTTCGGACGCCCGAGCATGGGCGCGTGGATCACTTACGGACTTGGAAGTGAATGCTGCGATCTGCCCGGCTTCGTCGTGTTGCAAAGCGGTCCGCGCGGTCCGCGTGGCGGTGCGGTTCTTTGGGGCAGTGGCGTGTTACCCACGACGTATCAGGGCGTGCCGTTGCGCAATCAAGGCGATCCGATCGTCAATCTCTCCACCCCTCAATCCATCAGCGAGACGCGGCAACGCCAGTTGGTCGATACCGTGCGCGAATTGAATCTCAAACGCCTCGTTGAGACCGGCGACGATGAAATCGCCACGCGCATCAACGCCTACGAGATGGCGTATCGCATGCAGACCAGCGCGCCGGAATTGATGGACATCCGCGGCGAGAGCCGGGCCACGCTAGAGCTCTACGGAATTCAGGACGTGAAGGAATCCAGTTTCGCTCGCAACTGCCTCCTCGCGCGCCGGCTGGTCGAACGCGGCGTGCGCTTCGTGCAACTTTACGACACCAACTGGGACCATCACGGCGGCGTCACCGAGAACCTCGAAAAACACATGCCGTTGAAATGCGCGGACATCGATCGCGCCGGCGCCGCGCTGGTACGCGACCTCAAGCATCGTGGACTACTCGACGACACCATCGTTATCTTCGGAGGCGAATTCGGCAGAACGCCGATGGGCGAAGTCCGCGAATCCACGGGGCGCAATCACCACATCGACGCTTTCACCATGTGGTTCGCCGGCGGTGGCTTCAAAGCCGGGCAGAGCTACGGCGAGACCGATGAATTCGGTTTCGGCGCCGTCGAGAATCCCGTCCACGTCCACGACATTCACGCCACGCTGTTGCATCAGCTCGGCCTCGATCACGAACGCCTCTCCGTGAAATCCCAAGGCCTCGATTTCCGCCTCACGGGCGTGAGCCACGCGAGCGTCGTCAAAGGCTTGCTTGCTTAACGAATCCCTTTTGCCCATCACTCCGTAATCCCAAAACATGAAACACCTCCGACTCCTCACTCTCACTGCCTTGCTTCTCGCACCGATTGCCACACTTCACGCTGCTGGACCGAATCCGCCAAAAGGTTTCCGCGCGCTCTTCAACGGCAAGGACCTCGCCGGTTGGTATGGCTGGAACCCGCACACCTCCGCCAAGCTGAAGGATGAAAAGCTCGCCGCCAACCTCAAGCAGCAGCGCGCCGATTTCCCGAGTCATTGGCGGGTGGAAAATGGCGAGCTGGTCAACGCTGGCACTGGTCCATACGCCACTACTGAGGAGGAGTTCGGCGACATTGAATTGCTCATCGAATACAAGACGGTGGCGCACGCTGACAGTGGCATCTATTTGCGCGGCACGCCGCAGGTGCAGATCTGGGATAAGAATCAGGTGTTTGATCCCAAGAAGCCCGATCGCAAGCCGCACCTCGGCTCCGGCGGCCTCTTCAACAACACGCCCAACACGCCCGGACGCGATCCGCTCGTGCTCGCCGACAAGCCCTTCGGTGAATGGAACAAGTTCCGCATTCGCCAGGTCGGCGCGCGCACGTGGGTGTGGTTGAATGACAAGCTCGTCGTGGACGGAAACGTGATGGAAAACTTTTGGGACCGTACCAAGCCGCTGTCGGCCAAAGGCCCGATCATGCTGCAAACCCACGGTGGCGAAATCCGCTGGCGCAACCTCTTCGTGCACGAGATCAACGCTGCCGAAGCGAAAAAGATTCTCAGCGAAGCCGGCGGGCAAAAGTGAGACCCCGCGGAACAAATCGCCGCAACGGTTCGCTAGTCATGAATCCGATTCGTGTTCTTAGCTTGGTTGCCCTGGCGGGATGTGTAGGCCTAATTTGGCCGTGGGTCGTCGCTGCTGATGAGAAATCTGGTTCGCCCGCATTAACCTTTGATGTCACGGGACTCGAATGCGGCGCTTGCGTTTATGCGGTGCAGCAGGCGATTCGGGAAACGAAAGGCGTTTCCGACGTGGAAGTCATGCAGACGACGGAAGGGTACGCGCGGGTGGTATTTGATCCGAAGGTTGTCACCGAGCACCAGATCGCGCAGTCGGTGCGCGAGGCCTTCCCGCTCCACGGCGCGCCGTATTTAATCAAGCTGCGCGTCCGTCTTCCCGCCTACGCCAAGGACGGCGTTTCGGCCAAGGTGGATGTGGTGTTCGCGCGCTGGCAGAAATGGGTGGTCGTGAAGCCCGTGAACAAGGAGAAGGGTGAATTTCTTATCCAGTTCAAGCCGCTCGAAAAGGATTCCAAAGCCGCCGGTCCTCAGGGTTGGAGCTTGACCGAATTGACCCGGGCTCTGAAAGCGCCCGCGCCGGAGGGACTCGGACTCGAACTCGTGATCGGACAATGAAAGCATCAACGCGCGCCGGGCTGGAAATCTTTCCTCCGACTGACATCCATTTGCTTACGGTGTGATTCCTACTATGAAACATTCGCTTGTCCTACTTGGCTTGGCTGTGTCGCTACCGCTGACCGCAGTGGCGCAATCCACGGCAGATCTATCCAAGGCGCTCACCTTTCACGCGTCGTTCGACCGTGGGCTTGATGCTGACTTTTCGCGCGGAGACAAGGCGTGCCTTCTCCGCACCAAGCAAGGGTTGGCTCCGGCTGCCTTCAACGAAGAACTCCGGCACGTGCCCGATGGCGGGCGTTTCGGCGGAGGGTTGCACTTCACGAAGAAGGGTACCACGCAGCCGCGTTTCAAAGGCGCGGGAATCCTCGGCTACAACGACAAAAACTGGAGCGCGTCTGTGTCCGTCTGGCTCAAACTCGATCCGGACAAGGATCTCGCGCCCGGCTATTGTGACCCTTTACAGATCGTCGGCGACGACACGAAGAAGGGCTTCATCTTCATGGAATGGTCGAAGGATGAGTCGCCGCGCCACTTCCGCTTCGCCATTCGTCCTCGGGTTGAGTTGTGGAATCCCAACAACCTCGACTGGGCGAAGATGACACCGGAACAGCGCCCTGCGGTGAACCTCACGCGCGCGCCGTTTTCGCGTGAGACCTGGACTCACGCCGTGTTCACGCTGGAAAATCTCAACGACAAATCGAAGAAGCCCGTCGGACGCCTTTATCTAAACGGCAAGTTGCAGGGCTCGATCGAGAACTGGGATCTCACGCTCGGCTGGAACCCTGACGCGGTGCAACTCGTGCTCGGGGCGTCCTACGTCGGTCACTTGGATGATCTTGCCGTGTTCGACCGTGCGCTCACCGGGACCGAAGTAGGCCGGCTCCACGCGCTGAAAACCGGCGTGCGCGAATTGCACCCGTAGGCCGTCAGCTTGCGCCAGATCGCTCGCGGCAAGCGTTCTGATCACGCCTGAAGCCCGATGCGCAAATGGCCCGAGCTAAGCGGAGCGGAAAAACACCTCAAGGACGGGACCGTTTCGCCGATTTACTGATCGAGCCCGGTGGGAAACGGAACATTTCTTTGAAGATGTCTCCCGCCGTGGTATCTCTATCTAGCGTGAACCGGCTTAAGACAATCGTAGCAGTGGTGCTGTTGGCACTGTGGGTGCCCATCACTTCGCATTGTCTCTTGGAGCGTGTTTCCGGGTTGCCATTCCTGGCGTGTGCGTCCGACGACGCGACGAAGGGGAATTGCGATGACGACGCGGACGGTTGCCAAACCGTCGAGTCGGCTTCCTACCGGACCGAGGATAGTCAGCCCGTGGTGGCTGACTTCACCTTCGCGATCGCTTTGCTCGCGCCCGCCGTTTCATTCGCCAGTCCGCCGCTGAAAGATTCTGCGGTCGCGCTTTTCGCTGAACCGCCGTCCGACCTCCCGTCGGCGTGGCAATTTACTTTCCGCACGGCGCTGCCACCGCGGGCTCCCTCCTTTGCTTCGTAACTGAGTCCTCGTTCTGAGGACTTCTCCCATTCGTCCGGCGTGTGTCCACGTCGGCTTGTCTCCTTGTGTCTGGTTTGTCCTTTAGAGATTCCGTTTATGAAGCAGAACATTTTCAAAGTCCTCGTTGCGGCGATGGTGTGGACCATTGCCACGGTTTGCCCACTCCATGCCGCAGACCCGCTGCCCGCTCCAAAGAATCAAGTCACGCTTGACGAGTTGGTGAAGGAAGTCGTGGAGAAAAATCCCGAACTCAACTTTTACCGCGCGGAGATTGCGGCCGCCAAAGGCGAACGTCGCGGCGCTGGCGCAATGCCGAATCCCGAACTGACGGTCGGCGGCGGTTACAAGGGCGTGCGCAGCAGCGCCGGGAACATACTCGGCGAAGGCGCGGCGTGGTCAGTATCACTGGCGCAGCCCATCGAGTGGCCGGGCCGGTTGTCGTTGCGCAAGGCGATTGCCGATCGGCAGGTCGCCCTCGCCGAATTGGGCCTCGCGCAATTTCGCTTTGCGTTGCGGCAACGCGCAGGCGCGCTCGGTTACGCCGTAATCGCCGCGCAACAGAAGTCCGCCGCTGCGAATGAAATTGCCGAGCGGTTCAACACGCTCCACGACGTGCTGGTGCAACGCGACGTGGCCGGCATCACGCCGCAGCTCGAGATTGGCATCCTCGAAGGAACCGCGCTTACGCAGCAGCGTCGCGCCAGTGATGCCGCGATTGAGGAACGAAAGGCCCTTGCCGCATTGAATCAACTCCGCGGCGTTCCAGCGAGTACGGCACTCACAATCGCGGGCGATATTCCTCCCTTGCCCGCGCCGCGTCCGCTCGGGGAACTGCTCGCCGCCGCGCGCACGAACAACTTCGACCTCCGCGCCCGCGCCTCCGAATTGGAGAAGCAGGGCTTCAAGGTCGATCTCGCCCGCAACGAACGAAAACCCGCCATCACGGTCGCGCCGTATCTCTCGCAAGAGCGCGCGGGCGACCGCGAGACGCAGGCGGGATTCAGTCTCTCAATCCCGCTTGGGTTCAATTCCGCTGCGAAGGGCCGCGAGGAAACTGAGCGCGCCCGGCTTACTCAGGCCGAGGCTTCGCTGGGCACGGCTCAACGCGAGGTGGAGCGCATGGTTGTGGAGGCCGCTCTGAAATACGAAGTGAAACGCGCTGAACTCGCGCGATGGGACGGCGATCCCGCCGTGAAGTTCCGCGCCAACGCTGAACTTGCCGACCGTCATTACCGTCTCGGTGCGGTGCCGATCGCGACCTATCTCGAGGCTCAGAAGACATTTCTCGAAGTGCTCGAAACTCTTACTGACACCCGCCGCGAGGCGTGGGAAGCGTGGCTTGAATTGGAAACGCTCACCGGCTCGACTCCGCTGCATTCGAGAGCAACATCGAAGGAGGAGGCGCAATGAACGGACAATTTTTCGCGGCGTTGCTTGCCGCTGCCGTTACCGTAATTCCCACCGGCTGCAGCCAGAAAGCTGGCGCGGACGGCCAACACGCTTCGTCCGAAGCTGTCGAGCTCGGCGTGACCTACAGTGCCAAGAGCGGGCTGTTGGTGCCGGAGGAAACCGCCAAGTTCATCGGTCTCGAAACAGTGGAAGTCTCCGAGCGACCCATCCACGCCGTACAAGAAATCACGGCGCGAATTTTTCGCGCTGCCACCAAGAACGTCCCGCACGGGTTGGCCAGTGCACTCGTCTCCACGGCCGATGCCGCAGTGCTCGAGCCAGGATCATCTTCAATGGTCACGCCACCTTCGCCACGTGCGGAATTGCTTTCCTTTGACCGTAGCGGCGAGACGCAGACGGGCATGGTCGAAGCCATCCTGCGCGTTGACGACGCAGCTCTCGCGCTCGCCCAAGACAGCTTTGTGACCGTGCGGTTCCCAATCGGATCTACGAACGCCGTCACCGTGGTGCCGAACTCGGCGCTGTTTCGCACCACGGCGGGGGATTTTGTTTATTTGGAAAATGGCGCGCACTTTGTCCGCGCTACTGTGAAGCCGGGGCGGACGGACGGGAAGTTTACGGAAGTAACGGAGGGGTTGCTTGCGGGAGACAAGGTGGTCGTGCAGCCCGTAATGACGTTGTGGATGACGGAACTGCACAACGTCAACGGCGGCGACGCGTGTTGCGTAAAGCCCGAAGCCAAGAAGTAGGACCGCACGCGTATGCTCAACCGACTTCTGGAAGCTTCCCTGCGCCAGCGCGCTTTCGTGCTCCTCGCCGCCGCCGTGCTCGTCGCTGTGGGTGTGTGGGCCGCGCTGCGACTGCCGCTCGATGCCGTGCCGGACATCACCAACCCCCAGGTGCAGATCAATACCGCCGTGACCGCACTCGCGCCGGAGGAAATTGAAAAACAAATCACGTTCCCCATCGAGAACACGATGAGTGGCATCCCGGGAATGGTCGAATTGCGTTCGCTCTCGAAGTCCGGGTTGTCGCAGGTTACCATGATTTTCGAGGATGGCACCGACCTCTATCGCGCGCGGCAATTGGTCAGCGAACGCTTGCAACAGGTCGGCGAGGATTTGCCACCGGGACTCACGCCGAAGCTCGCGCCGATTGCCACCGGCCTCGGCGAAATTTTTTACTACGGTGTGGACTATCGCGCCGACGCCACGAACAAGCCCGCCACGCGCCGCGACCAGTTGATGGCGCTCAAGCTGATTCAGGATTACCAAATCAAACCGTTGCTCCGGCAAACCAAGGGCATCGCCGAGGTCAACACCAGCGGCGGCTACGAAAAGGTTTACGTCATTCAGCCCAATCCAGCGCGGTTGATGAGCGCGGGACTCACGCTCACAGAACTGGCCGCCAAGCTTGCCGAGAACACCCGCAACGCTGGTGGCGGGCTGGTGGAAATCGGCGGCGAACAGATCACCATCCGCGCGAACAGCCGCGTGACGCGCCCCGAAGAACTCACGACGCTCCCGTTGAAGTTCGGCGGTGGCGTGAAGCCGTTACTGGTCGGCGACGTGGCGAGTGTGGGCATTGGCACCAGCTACCGCACGGGCGCGAGCACCGAGATGGGCGAGGAATCCCTGCTCGGCGCAGCGATCATGATGGCCGGCGAAAACTCGCGGCTCGTTTCGCGCGCGGTGAGCGCCAAGCTTAGGGAAATTCAGGCGAAGCTCCCGGCGGGCGTGGAGATTCGCACGCTCTATGATCGCAGCGACCTCGTGGATCGAACGATTCGCACCGTGGAAAAAAATCTCACGGAAGGCGCACTGCTCGTGGTCGTCGTTCTCTTTCTGCTGCTCGGCAACATTCGCGGCGCGCTCATCGTCGCGCTCGCCATTCCATTTTCGATGCTGTTCGCGATGACCGGCATGGTTGAGCTGGGCATTCCCGGCAATCTGATGAGCCTCGGCGCAATTGACTTTGGCCTCATCATCGATGGCGCGGTGGTGATGGTGGAAAACATCCTACGCCACCTGGGCGAGAAGCAGCACAGGCTGGGACGCACGCTGACCGTGGAGGAGCGCGCCCGTGAAGTGCTGGCGGCAGCGAAGGAAGTCGTCCGCCCGATGTTCTTCGGCGTCGTGATCATCACCGTCGTGTACGTGCCGGTTCTTGCGTTGCAGGGCATCGAGGGAAAGATGTTCAAACCGATGGCGCTCGTGGTGATGCTCGCCCTGGGCGGCGCGCTGGCGCTGGCGGTCACGCTCATGCCGGTGCTGTGCTCATTTTTGCTCGGCGGCAAAATTCACGAGCAGGACAATTGGCTCGTCACGCTGGCCAAACGCGTTTACATGCCGCTGCTCAACTGGAGCCTGCGATTCAAGCTGCTCGTCGTCCTGCCGCTCGTGGCGCTCTTCGCATGGTCGGTCGTGATCTTCAACCGCCTTGGCGCGGAGTTCATCCCGCAGCTCGACGAAGGCGATGGCATCCTTCAACTCGTCAAGGCCCAGAGCACCGGCCTGCAGGCGGGCGTGGAAATCCAGAAGCGCTCCGAGCGCGTGCTCCTCGCTGAGTTCCCGGAAATTCGCCTTATCTTCTCACGCATGGGCGCCGCGGAAATCGCCACGGACCCGATGGACCCCGGCGACGCCGACACCTACGTGATGCTCCAACCGCGCGAAACCTGGCGCAAGGTGAACGGTCGGACCATCACCAAGGACGCACTCTTTGAGCTCATGCAGCAAACGTTGGCGCGCAAAGTTCCCGGCCAGGCCGCGCTCATCAATCAGCCGATCCAGATGCGTTTCGACGAAATCATGGCTGGCGCCCGCGCGGAACTGTCGCTGAAGATTTTCGGCGACGACTACGCACTGTTGGAGAAGTTCGCGGGTGAGGCGCTGGAACTTCTGCGCAAGGTTCCCGGCGCGGGCGACGTGGAGAACGACAAGATCGGTCGCACGCCGCAGTTGGAAATCACGCCCGACCGCGCCGCGCTGCGTCGATACAACCTTCACGCCGACGACGTGAACCGCGTCATTGAAACCGCACTCGCCGGCGCGGAGGTGGGCTTTCTACAGGACGGCAACCGCCGATTCCCCATTGTCGTGCGGCTGGCGGAAGAGCGCCGCGGCGATATGAACGCCATCCGGCAGTTGCCCGTGGGCACGGACGGCGGCGGCATGCTGACTCTCGGGCGCATTGCCACCGTGTCGAACATCACGCAGGTCGGCACGATTAACCGCGAGAACGCGCAACGCCGCGTGGCCATTCTCATCAACGTGCGCGGGCGCGACACCGCGGGCTTTGTCGCGGAAGCGGAGGCGAAACTGCACGCGCAATTGAAACTGCCCGAGGGCTACTACTTCGAGTTCGGCGGGCAGTTCAAGAATCTCATCGAAGCGAAGAAACGGCTTGCCATCGTGGTGCCGGTCGCGCTGGCCCTGATTTTCGCGCTGATCTTTTTCAGCCTCGGCAGCCTGCGGCAGGCGCTGCTGGTTTACACCGGCATCCCGCTCGCCATCACCGGCGGCATCTTCGCGATATGGATTCGTGGAATGCCCTTCACCATCAGTGCCGGCGTCGGCTTCATCGCGCTGAGCGGCGTAGCCGTGCTCAATGGGCTCATGCTGGTGAGCTACTTCAACCTTCTGCGCGAACGCGGCCGCGACGTCCGCCAATCCGTCACCGAAGGTTCGCTCGTCCGGTTGCGTCCCGTGCTGATGACTGCCGCCGTCGCTGCGCTTGGTTTCGTGCCGATGGCCATCGCGAGCGGTGCGGGTGCCGAAGTGCAACGCCCGCTCGCCACCGTCGTTATTGGCGGCATCCTCACCTCGACTTTCCTCACACTCGTCCTGCTGCCCGTGCTTTACGAGTGGATGGAAAGAAACCGCGCGGCCACCGTGCCGACGGACCACGAAAACAATACGGATAATCCGCGAATCGAATTATGAATGCCACCTCACGCTCACTCCTCACACTGGCCGTCGCGCTGTGCACCGGTCTCCTCACTGTGAACGCCGCCGACAAGAAACTACCCGCCGGACCGAAGGGCGGGCGCTTGCTGGAAAAAACGGAGCCGCACGCCGAGTTCTACGTGGAGAAGGACCACCGCGTCACCGTCACGTTTTACGATGCCGCGCTGAAACCCGTTCCGGCCGCCGGCCAGACCCTTACCCTCATTGCGGATGCTCCGAGCGGCAAGGCGACGCTGCAGTTCGAGAAGAGGGGCGACGTTCTGGTCAGCCAAGCCCGTCTCCCGGAAGGCGACGGCTACAATCTCGTCGTGCAGTTCAAACCCGCCGCCACCGCCAAGCCGCAGAACTTCCGGTTCAAGCTCGACCTCGGCAGGTGCGGCGAGTGCCAGCGCGCGGAGTATGCGTGCATCTGCGGGCATTGAAACCGTCCGTCGCCCGTTCGATTCAGATCGAACCGGCGCGGGGCGCGGGGTGCAGGATGCTACCTGCAACAATTCTCCGACTGGCACGCTTCCCGCCACATTGCCAACTGGTGAGAGCACGGATGGCAAGTATCCAGCACATTCGATTGCCCGCGTTGCAGACTCGGCGTCAATTGCTACGCGAGGGTAAAATCTTCTGGCGCGCTTGTTACGGGCGGAATTGAATTCGTCCATGCAACTCGCCGAACTTCGCCGGGCGTTGTGGTCAATGGCTGATAGCAGCCGGGCCGCGAGTTCCGGCCGTTTCTTCAAGACCGGTCCCGGTGACTACGGGGAGGGCGACCAATTTCTCGGCGTCACAGTGCCACAGACCCGCTCGCTGCTTCCGCGAAGTGACAATTTGTCTGATGCTGGAATGCTCTCGTTGCTGCATTCGCCGTGGCACGAAGAACGGTTATTGGCTTTGTTGATCCTGGTGCGGAGA
Source organism: Limisphaerales bacterium (assembly GCA_044224905.1). Classification (GTDB taxonomy): domain Bacteria; phylum Verrucomicrobiota; class Verrucomicrobiia; order Limisphaerales; family JBGAJN01; genus JBGAJN01. The sequence goes on along the minus strand of JBGAJN010000003.1, from coordinate 692,046 downwards.
TTTCAAAAAGCCGCCAGTGAGCCGACGCGCGATGCGTACGTTCAGATCTACCTCGCGAACACCCGGTGGGTCAATAACTGGGATCTGGTGGACAGTAGCGCGCCGCAGATTCTCGGGATGTGGTTGCTGCGCCGCAAGCGTGCGGTGCTCGGGCGGTTGGCGGACTCCGAGAGTCTCTGGGAGCAACGCATTTCGATTATTGCCACGCAGGCACTGATTCGCGATGGACAGTTCGAGGACACGCTGCGCCTGTGCGAGCATTTCCTGACGCACCCGCATGATCTTATGCACAAGGCTTGCGGCTGGATGTTGCGCGAGGTGGGCAAGCGTGACGAGGCGGTGCTCAAGCGCTTTTTGAGCCAGCACGCCGCCAAGATGCCGCGCACCTTGTTACGGTACGCTATCGAAAAGTTCCCGCAGGCGGAGCGAAGGCGTTACCTGAACGCGTCGTAAGGGTGGACTGGGAATGCGGCGTGGATTGAATGAGTTGCTCCTCCGCGGACGGCGCTAGGCAGTCAGCGGGTGGTGGGATACGTTTTGCTTCGCGGCAATTAAGACCGCGCCGTCATGCTGAAGAAACTCTGTCTTTCGATGTTGCTGTTGACTCCGCTGAGCGCGGTGCGAGCGGCGGAGCTTCCGAATCGAGTTGTGCTGGGCTCTCCGGAAGTCGTGCTCGCGGACAAGGCACTTGGCTTGCGCTATTTCCCGGACGGTCGGCTGGCGGTGGTGCGAACGCAGCCCGATGTTCGCGTTCTCATCTCCGCGGGAGTTTCATCCTATCTGCTTGAAGGGCCGGAGATGGGGCGATTCAACAAGGCCGCGAAGGTTCTGGACAAAGGCCGAACGGGGGACTTCGACAATGGTTACGCGGGCATCAATGCCGCCTTGCGCGCGAAGACTGGCGAGTTGCTGGCCTTCTATCACGCCGAAGATCAGGAGGGAATGAAGACGGTGGGGAATGGCGTTCCCGGCTTTTACTGCGGCGTGGCGCTAGCCGTGTCGCTTGACGAGGGCGCGACGTTTGAAAAGCGCGGACTGATTCTTTCCGGTCAATTGCCGAAGGACCCGCGCGGTCGCGGTGATCAGGGAGTGGGCGAGCCGTGGGTGATGACGGAGCCGAAGGGTGGATACCTTTATGCCTACTACACGTCGCACGAGCGCGTCGACGGTCGCGGTGTGCAGATCTGTCTGGCGCGTTGTCTGGTGGCGGACGCGCTCGAGCCGCGCGCTTGGAAAAAGTTTCACGCGGGTGTTTTCACGGAATCGGGCCTCGGCGGAAAAGACACACCCGTGGTCACGAGCGGCGAGAAGTCGGCCGATGCGTTGTTTCCTCATGTCGTTTATGTTCCGGCGCTGCGACAGTTCGTGATGCTGTTTTGCCTTAACGTATGGCGGGAGGGGGCGAAGCCCGAGCGAAGTGGAATCTACGCTGCGTTCTCCGATGACGGTATTCACTGGCCGCGCGAGCGAATGCAGCAGATTTGGAAAGTGCCAGTGATCGCCGCGATCGGCCGCGAGGTGGCGTGGCATCCGACGTTCATTCCGGACGACGACGGCGGCGGGCGGGGCTGGCTTTACTACGGCTACAGCGAGAACTGGGGTCACGCACCACCGCACACGCCGCACTATCTGATGCGTCGTTCGATCGAGATCCGCGCGGCTGTACGCTGAGACGACGCGCCCTTTGCTCGTCGCGACATCAGATCGACGCGATCACGTCCTGCAGAACTTTCTCGTCCATTTCCAGAACGTGATTGCGTTCCGGGAAGCGGCCTTCCTTTACGTCGGCAATGTATTCGCTGAAGGCGGCGACGCGTTCCTTTTGCAGGCGACGGTGTTCTGCCACAAAATTGCGGTACGCCTTGGCGTGACGCGGGAGGCGCTCCTCGTAATCGCCGAGGATATCGTCGGAGAAAAGGAATTGCGTGTCGCAACCGCTGCCAGAGCCGAGGGACATCAGGAGCATCTTGGTTCGCGAACAGAGAAACGAGGCAAGCTTGTGCGGCACGAGCTCCAGTTCGGCTCCATAAGCGCCGGCGCTCTCGAGTTCCTTCATGCGCTGATGAAGTTGTTTCGCTTCCTCGACGGTTTTTCCGATGGCGCGGTAGCCGGTCCACGTGACGTGGCGTGGAACCATGCCGAGATGGCCGACGACGGGAATCCGCTCGCGCGCCATGGCTTCGATGATGAACGGGCTCGCAGAGCAATAGACCGAGCTCCCACCGAGTTCGAGCGCACGGAAGGCGATGCGGATTGCTTCTTCAGGTGATGCGAGTTCATGCGGCGTCGCGCAGGACAGAAAGCTGTTCGGTGCGGCGGCGACGAGCTTGGGCAATCGGGCCTGCGCCTCGGGCGAATCAAAGCTGCAACTCATCAGGTCCACGCCAGCGGCTTCGGCGGCGGCGGCTTCGTCGGGCGACTTCACGTGGATGTGCGTGAGGACGCGTTTGCCCTTGAGCTGTTGGAGATCGTAGACGGTGTATTTTTTGCGCGGTCGGAGCATGGCCGAAGAGTTGCGAAAACGGGCGTGAACGACAACTAAGAATAGGCGCGAAAATTCTTCAATCGACTGGGCGCGCCATGGCGCTGGATCGTTTTTGTTCCCTTCGGGTTAATTTGTGTCCATTCATAGGGTCTCCTGTTTCCTTGAAGGTCCGTGAACAATTCGCGAAACTCCGTCGCCATGCCCGATAATTCAAATTTACGTGATCCTTTCCGCGAAGCTCGACAAACCGACGGGATCCTGAAGTGCCCGTTTCAGGGCGAGACGATGCCGATGATCCTGCGACACGCCGACGTGCGCGAGGCGGCGAAGGACTGGAAGACCTACAGTTCGGACGCGCCATTTCGGGTGCCGATTCCGTCGGAGGAGGCGGTGCGAACCATGCGCCAGTTGCCCATCGAAACCAACCCGCCCGAACACACGGAGTATCGCGCGATTGTTGAGCCGTTCTTCCAACGTGCAAAGCAGCCCGACGTGATTGCGAAGGTGGAGGCGTTAATTGCAGAGATGATTTCGCAAGCGCTGGGACGCGATTCTGTCGAGATCGTGAATGAGTTCGCGCTGCCCGTGCAGTCCCGTGCGCTTACCTACTTGCTGAACGTTCCCGAGGCCGAAGCGGAGACTTACATCAGCTGGGGCATTCACGTGTTCAAGGTCACCGGCGGGGAATTCAAGAAAGGCAACGTTCTCGAGAATTACCTGCACGCGCAGTTCGACCGCGCCGAGGCCAATCCGGGCGACGACCTGTTTAGCGCATTGGTCAAAGCGCGCTACCGCGGCCGTCCGTTGACGCGCGAGGAGATGATGGGCTTCGGCAACCTCACCTTTGCCGGCGGCCGCGACACGATCATCCACAGCATTTCTTCCATCATTGCTTACCTGGGCAAGAATCCCGCCGCGTTGGAATACCTGCGCGAGGATCCGAAGCGCATCGTCCATGCCGGAGAGGAATTCTTCCGTGTCTTCATGCCGTTGACTCACATTGGTCGTGTGTGTCCGGTGGAAACGAATGTGCATGGCGTTAAGGTCCCGCCCGGTGGTCGCGTGTCGCTAGCGTGGTCGTCGGCGAACTTCGACGAGACCGTGTTCGAGGCGCCGGAGGAAATTCGCCTCGATCGCAAACCCAATCCGCATATTTCCTTCGGCTTTGGCACGCACCTCTGCCTGGGCGCACCGCATGCGCGCCTGATAGTCCGGTGCCTCTTGCAGGCGTTGACCGGTCGCGTTGCGAAGATTGCCGTGCTCGACGCGAAGGAACACATCGAACACGAAGCGCGTTACGAGCGTGCGAACGGTTACGACTCTTTGACCGTCAGACTGACGCCGCGCTGAGACGCCGCGCGTCGCGGCTTGTCAGTTAGTGGTGGTTGTGGTGTCCTCGAAAAACTCCTGAACTCAATTCGCATTATGAATCGTCGTCAATTCCTCCGTCGTTCCACCCTTGCTGCTGCCGGCGTGATCGGCTTCCCCGCCATCCTCCGCAGCGCGTCGCCCAATTCTCTGCTTCAGGTCGCCTGCATCGGCGTCGGTGGCATGGGCGGGGCCACAATGCGAGGCGTAGCGAGTCATGCGAAGGTGAAAGTCGTTGCGCTGTGCGACGTGGATACAAAATTCATGGAGCCGGCTGCGAAGGACCATCCCGACGCTTCGCGGCATCGCGACTGGCGCGAGTTGCTGAGCAAACACGCGAACAAGTTCGATGCTGTCACGGTCGGCACACCCGATCACATGCATGCGGCCCCGGCGGTCACGGCGTTGCGCGCGAAGAAGCACGTCTATTTGCAAAAGCCGATGGCCACGACGCTCAACGAGTGCCGTGTCATCACTGAGGAGTCGATCAAAGCGGGTGTTGTCACGCAGCTGGGCAATCAAGGCCGCTCTAGCATCGAGAGCCGCACCACCGTAGAACTCATTCGCCGTGGCGCGATTGGCAAGATCAAGGAAGTGCTGCTCTGGGAAAACAAGCCGCTCAGTTGGTGGCCCAAGAACACGGAGCTTCGCGCCACGGGCGACGCCATCCCCGCTGGTCTCGATTGGGATTTGTGGCTCGGCGTGCGGGAGCCGCGTCCTTACCTCGCGGACACCTATCACCCGAAGACGTGGCGCGCGTGGCATGAGTTCGGTTGCGGCGAAATGGGCGACATGGGTTGCCACCACTTCGATATCAGCTTCGACGCTTTGAAGCTGACTGCGCCGTTGCGGGTGCGTCAGACCACGCCGGGTAGCAACGGGCCGTTGTGGGGCGAGAAGCACCGCGTCGAAATGATTTTCCCGGGCAGCGACCTCACGGCGGGCAAGACGGTTCAGGTCACTTGGCACGATGGTGGGATTGAGCCCGAGCGCAGCCAGATTCGCTTGCCCAAGGGCATGGATAAACTGCCGGCATCCGCTGCCTGCTGGATTGGTGAGCACGGTGCAATCTTCAAAGTCTACGGGAGCGGCAAACCCATCGTGCTACCGGAGGAGAATTTTCCGGCCGAGAAATATCCCGCGGACTTTAAACCGCAGAGTCACTACCACGATTGGGTGGACGCCATCCTCGAAACCCGCAAGGCGTGCGACGAATTCACCCATGGCGGGCCGCTCACCGAGACAGTGCTTGTCGGTGCGATGGCGGACCGCTTCCCCGGTGAATGGCTCGAATGGGATCGGAAAGCGTTGAAATTCACCAACCACGCCAAAGCCACTGCGCTGGTTCGCCGGGCGTATCGCGATGGTTGGAAGGTGCCGGGGTTGGGGTGAACTCGCGACGCTGCAATCTTGTCGCTCCGAATCGAGCGCGCGTGACTTTGCAGTTGTCATCGTGACGCACTGGCCCAGACTCTCGCGCTACTATGAAATGCCTTGTCGTAATTGGGGCTGCGCTCACATTGGCCCTCTCAGCTATGGCCGCCAAAAAAGAATCCGCCGCCGAACAGCTTGGTTGGAAGCTCGCGGTTCACTCCTACACGTTCCAGAAGTTCTCGATCTTCGAAGCGATCGACAAGACGGCGGCAATGGGCGTGAAGCACATGAGCATTTCCGGCAGCGTCAACCTTGTCGGCGCCGACGGCAAGATCGCCAAGACCAGCACCGTGACGATTTCCGACAAGGAAGCCGCTGCGATCAAAACGCGGCTAAAGGAGAAAGGTATCGATCCCACATTCGTGAATATGGGCGTCGTAAAGCCGGGAATTGACGAAGCCGAGAGTCGCAAGATTTTCGAAGGGGCTAAACGACTCGGCATCAGCGTGCTTGTCGCCGAGCCGGAGACGCACGGCAAGATGGAGGAACTCGGCCCGGTGATGGACGTCGTGGAAAAGCTCGCCAAGGAATACAACATTCAGGTCGCGATCCACAATCATCCCGGCCCGAAGAATTTTTACTGGCAGCCGGAGACGGTACTGGCCGCGGTGAAAGGTCGCAGCCCGTTGCTTGGTGCCTGCGTTGATGTGGGCCACTGGGTTCGCTCCGGTCTTGATCCCGTGGATTGCCTCAAGAAGCTCGAAGGCCGCGTGATCACGCTGCATTTCAAGGACCTCAACGAGCCCGGCCTCAAGGCGCATGACGTTCCTTGGGGCTCCGGCATCAGCAATGCGAAGGGAATGCTCACGGAGCTGAAGCGCCAGAAGTTCAAGGGCGCGATCTGCGTGGAATACGAACACAACTGGGAAACCTCCGCCCCCGAGATCGCTGCATCAGCCAAATGGTTCAATGCGACCTGCGCGGAGTTGGTGGGCAAGTAAGTCATCGCGACCTTCGCGATTTTCGCCATCCGGCGACTTCTCTCTGAAGCGCGTCCAGTTTTCATTGAATTGATTCCTGTGCGCTATCCGTCATGATGTGAGTACATGACCCACACGTTTCGTTTTGCACTGCTTGTCGTTTGCCTTGTTGCTTTCGATTCGCTCCACGCGGCGGGCGATTCGAAGAAACCGAACATCCTCTATATCCTCGCCGACGACTTGGGCTACGGCGATGTGCAGGCGCTCAACCCGCAACGCGGCAAAATCAAAACGCCGCATCTCGATCGGCTTGTGTCACAGGGGATGGCGTTTACGGATTCGCACAGCGGTTCGTCCGTCTGCACGCCCACGCGCTATGGCTTGTTGACGGGGCGTTACGCGTGGCGCACGCGACTGCAGAACGGCGTGCTCGATGGCTACGTGGAACCGTTGATCGCCGCGGATCGGTTGACGGTTCCGGCGTTGTTGAAGCAACACGGCTATCACACGGCGATCATCGGCAAGTGGCACCTTGGCTTCACCATCGTGGGCGCAGGCAAAGACGGCGGTCGCGAGGGTAAGGGAAAGGGCGCCGGTGCGCCGCTGGGTGCTGTGACTCGCGACGGTCCGATCACGCGCGGCTTCGACACGTTCTTCGGCTTCCACCACGCGCGCATGATGAAGTCGGTGTTCGAGAATGACCGCGTCACGCAACTCATCGAGCCGATCGACATTCTGCCCGCGCTCACCGCCCGCGCGACCGCACACATCGCCGAGCGGGCGAAGGCGGGCCAACCGTTCTTTCTCTATCTGCCGCTGAGCGCGCCCCACACGCCCATCGTGCCGTCGAAGGAGTGGCAGGGGAAAAGCGGACTCGGCGATTACGGCGACTTCGTCATGCAGGTCGATGCAACCGTCGGCACCGTGCTCGCCGCGCTCGATCAGTCTGGCGTCGCGGACAACACGCTCGTGATTTTAACCAGCGACAACGGATGCTCGCCAGCCGCCGGCACGCCGAAGCTGGAGCAGCAGGGGCATTTTGCGAGCGCGCAATTCCGCGGCTACAAGGCGGACATTTGGGATGGCGGTCATCACGTTGCGTTTCTCGTGCGCTGGCCCGGCAAGGTGAAGGCGGGTTCGCAGAGCTCGCAGTTGATTTGCCACACCGACCTCATGGCCACGTGTGCGGAGATTCTTGGAGCGAAACTCCCCGACAACGCCGCCGAGGATAGTGTGAGTTTTCTTCCCGCGTTGCTCGGCACGGACAAGGGGCCGTTGCGCGAGGCTGTCGTGCATCACAGCATCAATGGGAAATTCGCCGTGCGCCAAGGCCCGTGGAAACTCGAACTCTGCGCCGGCTCCGGCGGCTGGGGCAAACCCGGCGACGCCGACGCGAAAGCGAAAGGCCTTCCTGACACGCAGCTCTACGATCTCCGCGCTGACATCGGCGAAACGAAAAACCTCGTGGCGGAACAACCCGAAGTTGTCGCCGGTTTGAAAGCGCTCCTCGAACGCTACATCACCAACGGCCGCAGCACGCCTGGTCCGAAACAGTCGAACGATATCGGTGTGGATTTCGCCAAGGCGGACAAAAAGTCCAAAAGAAAAAAATAGGCGTGCGTTCCACTTCGCTAATCATCTCACTCGCTTTCGTGTTGCTGGCTCCGCCGGCCGCAGTCGGGGCGGGGGTGGATTACGCGAAGGAGGTTAAACCGCTCATCGCCACTGCGTGCGTGCAGTGTCACGGCGCAGCGCAAGCGAAGGGCGGTCTGCGACTCGATACCGCGGCAGCGGCGTTGAAAGGTGGCGAGAACGGCGCGGTGATTGTCGCGGGCAAAAGCGACGAGAGCTTGCTCGTCAAGTTGGTGCAAGGTCCGCACGGCCAGTTGCCGCAGATGCCGTATCAGCGGAGTCCGCTCTCCGTTGAACAGGTGGCTTTGATCAAGCGCTGGATCGACGAAGGTGCTTCTGCTCCCGCTGATGAAGTTCCGAGTCAGTGGACCCATTGGGCCTTCGTCGCTCCGCGGCGCCCAGCGGTGCCGGGAAATGTTCCAGACCAGAATCGGATCGATGCCTTCATCCGCGCCCGGTTGGAAACGGAAGGAATCAAACCGTCGCCCGTCGCGAGTCGCGAGACGTTGATCCGCCGCGTGTCGCTCGATCTTACGGGGTTGCCACCAACGCTTGCGGACGTGCGCGCCTTCGTGAGTAATCGCGATCCGAAGTCCTACGAGCGCCTTGTTGATCGCCTGCTCGCATCGCCACATTTCGGTGAACGTTGGGCGCGCCACTGGCTCGATCTCGCGCGTTACGCCGACAGCGACGGTTATCTCAACGACTCAGTGCGACCGTTTGCTTACGTCTATCGCGATTGGGTCATTGACGCGATTAACCGTGATCTGCCGTTCGACCGGTTCACCATCGAGCAACTCGCTGGTGACCTCCTGCCGGGCGCCACGCTCGATCAGAAGATTGCCACCGGGTTTCATCGCAACACGCTCAAGAACGCCGAGGCGGGCGTGGATCGCGAGGAGGATCGTTGCAAGATTGCCGTGGAACGCGTGGCCACCACGGGCGCGGTCTGGCTGGGGCTGACGCTCGGTTGCGCGGAGTGTCATGCGCATAAATACGATCCCATTAGCCAGCGGGAATTCTTTTCGCTCTATGCTTTTTTCAACAACACGGATGACGTCGACATCGCCACCACCAAGGGTGACGACCTCGCTTCCGTCCAGAAAAAGAAGGCAGCGTGGGAGGCAAAGCGAGACCAGCTCAAGACAGCCATCGATGATTACATCGCGAACAAGCTTCCCGCCGCGCAATTGGCGTGGGAGCGCGGCGCTCGTCCATCGACGAATCGCTGGGCGACGCTTGTTCCCCGTTCCGCGAAATCGACGGGTGGCGCGACCCTGGTGATTGGACCCGACCATACCGTGGCATCCTCTGGCAAAAATGCGCCGACGGACATTTACACGATCGAACTCACGGTTGGCCTCCCCAACGCCACGGGGCTTCAACTCGAAGCGCTCGGTGAAGACAAGAAGGGGCGCACGGTTGGACGCGGACGAAAAGGCGGCGCGATTCTCTCCGAATTCACCGCAGCAATCCGACGCGCTGGCGGCGGCAAGCTGGAGCCGGTGACTTTTCGTACCGCGGTCAGCGCGCATTCGCCTGCGGGGTCTCCCATCACTGCGGCGATTGACGGCGACACCTCCACTGGCTGGAACATCTCGCCGAACGTGGGCCAGAATCATCGCGCCGTGTTCGAGTTCGCCACGCCGCTGGAGTTGAAGGATGGCGATCGTCTCGTGCTCACTCTCGATCAACGCGGCGGTTACGGTGAGGCTTTTCGACGTTTGAGATTTGCTGTGACGGCCGATGCTCCGCCTTTGGGTGGCGATACCGTGAGTGAAGAAATCACTGTGGTGCGCGAGACTCCCGCCAAAAGCCGCACCGCTGAACAAGGCCAGATGCTCAGTGGCTATTTTCAGCAACTCGATCCGGAACTGCGCAAACTTCGCGCCGACTTGCAAACGCATGAAGCGAACAAGCCAGCCGTGCCGAAGAGCAAGGCGCAGACGCTCGCCGTCTCCAAGCCGCGCGACACTTTCGTGCATGTGCGCGGCGATTTTATGCGCAAAGGCGAGCGTGTGACGCCGGGAGTTCCCGACGTTCTCCCGGCTTTCCGGCCGCGCAAGAGTTCCGGTGCTGACCGGCTGGATCTCGCCAACTGGCTTGTTGATCCGGCGAACCCGCTGACCAGCCGCGTGGCTGTGAATCACCTCTGGAAAAACCTTTTCGGTCGTGGCCTTGTGAATACCGTGGACGACTTCGGTACGCGCGGAGAACCGCCCACGCATCCGGAACTACTCGATTACCTCGCCACGGAATTCATCCGCCTCGGCTGGAGTCGCAAACAATTGATTCGTCTCATCGTGACGTCGGCGACGTATCAACAAAGCTCCGCCGCTCGGGTGGATCTAGTGGATCGTGACCCGTTGAACACGCTGCTCGCGCGCCAATCGCGCAGTCGCCTCGAAGCCGAGGCGGTGCGTGATGTGTTCCTCGCTACGAGCGGGCTGCTCAACGCGAAGATCGGCGGTCCTAGTATATACCCGCCGTTGCCTGGATTTGTCACTGCGGTCGGTCGTGACAAGAGCTGGCCTGCCACGAAAGGCGACGCGCAATACCGTCGCGGGCTCTACATTCACCTCCGGCGGAACATTCCCTATCCGATGCTGCTGACCTTCGACGCGCCGGACTCCAGCGTGACGTGCACGCGACGCGAGCGATCGAACACGCCGCTGCAAGCGCTCACGCTGTTGAACGATCCGGTCTTCTTCGAATGCAGTCAGGCGCTGGGGCACCGGCTCGCCGCTCAACCCGGCGACATTGCCGCACGCCTCCGTCAGGCTTTTGAGCATTGCGTGGGTCGACGTGCGCGCGATGGGGAAATGCTGGCGTTGCGTTCGCTTCACGAAGATCAACTCAAACTCACCGGCGGCGATGCGAAGACCGCGATGGTCGCCGTGGTGCGGGTGATCATGAACCTCGACGAATTCATCACGCGGGAGTAACCGTCATGTCACTCATGCATCCCAACTTCAGCCGCCGCCGCTTCCTCTCGCGGGCCTGCGGTGGAATCGGCGGCCTTGCGCTCGCGCAGTTGCTGCAGGAGCAGGGCGTATTGGCGGTCCCGGAAACATCGTCGGGGCCGCGGGCGCCGCACCATCGCGCTCGCGCGAAGAATTGCATCTACATTTATCTGGAAGGCGGCCCGAGCCAGATGGATCTCTACGATCCGAAACCCACGCTCAACCGGCTCGATGGTCAGCCGATGCCGGCGTCGATGTTGGAGAACGTCCGCTTCGCCTTCATCGCCAAGGAATCCGCGCGCATCATGGGCAGCCCGCGCACCTTCAAGAAGCACGGGCAATGCGGCATGGAGCTGTCCGACCTCATTCCGCACATCGGCTCCATTGCGGACGACATTTGCCTCGTCCGCTCGATGCACACCGACCAATTTAATCACGTCCCCGGCCAGCTCATGATGAACACCGGTTCGCCGATCATGGGTCGGCCAAGCATCGGCTCGTGGCTCAGCTACGGGCTGGGAAGCGAATCAAAAAATCTTCCCGGCTTCGTGGTGCTCGTGACTGTTGGCCGCGGCTTGCCCGGCGGCTCGGCCAGTTGGTCGAGCGGATTTCTCCCGACGAATTATTCGGGCGTGCTGTTCCGCAACGAAGGCGCGCCGGTACTCAATCTCGAAAATCCGCCCGGCTTCACGCCCGCCATGCAGCAGCGGAGCATCAATGCGGTGACGCAGTTGAATGCGTTGCATCACACCGACGCGGGCGACGCCGAGATCAACAGTCGCATAGCTGCTTACGAACTCGCCTTCCGCATGCAGACGGCTGCGCCAGAGCTGATGGATCTCTCGGGCGAATCGAAAGAAACCCTTGCGATGTATGGATTGGATCGTCGGGAGCCGGCCATCGCCGGTGGAAATCGTGGCGGTGTCGGACTCTTCGGTCCCTTCGCGCGGAATTGTTTGATGGCGCGTCGGCTGATCGAACGCGGCGTGCGGGTGGTGAATCTTTTCCACGCCTCGTGGGATCATCACAGCCGTATAAATGTTGAACTGCCGCACAATTGCGCGCTCGTCGATCAACCCATCGCCGCTTTGGTAAAGGATTTGAAACAGCGCGGCTTGCTGGAAGATACGATGGTGATTTGCGGTTCGGAGTTCGGCCGCACCGCACTGGGTGAAAATCGTCCCAGCTACAAGTCGGTCACCGGCCGTGACCATCACCCGAATGCGTTCAGCCTCTGGCTCGCCGGCGGCGGCGTCAAGGGCGGGCAGGTGGTCGGCGAGACCGATGACATTGCGTGGAACGTCACCAAAGATCCCGTGCACGTGCACGATCTCCACGCCACGATTCTCCACCAATTCGGTTTCGATCATACCAGGCTCACTTACCGGTTTCAGGGTCGCGACTTCCGTCTCACCGACATTGCCGGCGAAGTCGTGCACAAGTTGATCGCGTGATTTCTGCGACATCGGCAACTGACATGAACATGAAACAATTGATCTTCCTTTTCCTTCTGCTGGCATCGTTGGCCGTAGTTCAAGCTGCCGAAAAGTCGAAGCCCAATGTGCTTTTCATCATCTCCGATGACCTGACCTCCACGGCGCTCTCGTGCTACGGCAACAAGGTGTGCCAGACGCCGAATATTGACCGGCTTGCGGCGCGCGGAACGCTCTTCACTCGGGCGTATTGTCAGGGCACTTACTGCGGGCCGTCGCGCGCGTCGTTCATGTCCGGCTACTATCCGCACGCGACGGGTGTTCAAGGTTACACCAATCCGCGTCCCGTTCTCGGCGAGCGCGCGACGTGGTCGCAGCATTTTAAGAACGCTGGCTATTATTCCGCGCGCGTCAGCAAGATCTTCCACATGGGCGTGCCCGGCGACATCGAAAAGGGCGCGGACAGCGCGGACGACGATGCGTCGTGGACGGAGCGCTTCAACAGCCAGGGCCCCGAATGGAAAGCGCCTGGCATTGGCGAAACGCTCGAGCGCAATCCTGATGGCAAGAAGCCCGTGATGGGCGGCAACACGTTCGTTGTCGTCGCGGCGGACGGCGATGACATGGTTCACTCCGACGGCAAGACCGCGGCGAAGGCGTGCGAGTTGATCGCGCAACACAAGGACAAGCCGTTTTTTCTCGCCGTCGGTTTCGTGCGGCCGCACGTGCCGTTCGTCTCACCGAAGTCGTATCACAAGGCGTTTCCTTGGGAGGCGATGGTGTTGCCCGAAAAAGTTCCTGGCGACTGGGACGACATCCCGAAGCTCGGCATCAATTACAAGACGAGCGTGAACATGCAGATGGACGTGACGAAACAGAAGAAAGCCATCGCTGGATATTACGCGGCGGTGACGTTCATGGATGCGCAGGTGGGCAAAGTGCTCGACGCGTTGGAGAAATCCGGCAAGGCGGACAATACCATCGTCATCTTCACCAGCGACCATGGCTACCACCTCGGCGAACACGATTTCTGGGCGAAGGTCAGCTTGCGCGATGAATCCGCGAAGGTTCCCTTGATTATCAGCGTGCCCGGCAAGAGGGCCGCCGTGAGCGAATCGTTTGTTGAGCTACTCGATCTTTATCCCACCACTGCGAGTTTGTGCGGGCTCGAAGTTCCCACGCGCCTTCAAGGCAAAGATCTCACCCCCATCCTCGATGATCCCAAGCGGGAGGTTCGCGACACCGCGTTCAGCGTGGCCGGTACGAGCAGAGGGCTGCTCCTCCGCGATGACCGCTGGGCATATATCCAATATGCCGAGAATGCGAGTGGCGGCATCGAACTCTTCGACATGAAGAAGGATCCGAAGCAATACAGCAACCTCGCCAGTTCGTCCGAGCACGCGTCGATTGTGACGTCATTCAAGGCAAAGCTCGCCGAGAAACTCGCCGCAGTGCGGAAGAATGATCTTGTCTTGGTGAAGCGCAAATGACGCGGCGATTGGATGTTTGCCGAGAGTTTCCTGAACAACCAAAGCAAACGCTTATGCGATTCTTGAAAATCAGCTTTCTTGTCGGATGGGCAGTTGTGGCGTTGCTGGCGGGTTTGGCGCGAGCGGGCGAGGTTTTCATTGAGGCGGAAAGTTTCAAATCGTCCGGCGGATGGGTGGTGGAGTCTGGGCCGAGTGCGAAGCAGGCGTCGGGCGTTGCGACGCTCAACGGCTCCGGCGGTGCGAAGGACGGCGTCGCTACCACGACCGTGAACATCAAGGACGCGGGACATTATCGAGTCTGGGTGCGCTACAGCAGTCATCCGAAATATCGCGGGCCGTTTCACGTCACGGTGCTGGCGGGTGAACGCATGCTGGGCGCTGCGCTGTTCGATATCGAGTTTGCCGGAGATCGAACGAAACCGGTCGAAGTGTGGAAGTCCTTCGGGGTTGATCTCCCGGAAGGCGACGTGACGCTCCGTCTCAGCAAGCACGAGAACAAGAATGCCTCGGCCCTCGCGCGGCAGGTCGATTGCCTGCTGCTGACAATGGATGAAAAGCTGGTGCCGAATCATCTTCATTACGGCGCGCAGACTTTTGTGCGCGTCACGCTCGGCGAGGGCTACGAGAAGGCCGCCTATATTCACATCTTCGCCGATCACTTTCACGCTCCGTGGTATCAACACTACTCGCTGGGACGTGCGGGTGCGGTGGCCAGCGTAAGCGTTAAAAAGTCGGATCTGTTGAAATCCGGCGACCGCACGCCGTGGTGCAACATCACGCCGATGATTTACCAGGACTCCGGCGCGATGCTGCACATCACGGCGCGTCACGCTTACACCGAATATGCGGAGCGATTGCGCGCCACATTTGAGTTCGCCACCGCTCCGGATGAGAAAGCCATCGTGCGCACGCTCGAGCTCGATAACAAACCCGGCACCGTGGCGATCTTCACGCCGCCGAATTTGCTCACGCAGGAAAATCTCGCTTTGTTCAAGACCGATCGCGAAATCGCGGAAGCCACCGGCAAGCTCGCCGACGCGCACATCTGGCCCACGCACGGAAAACCGTTGGAGAAATTCCCGTTCTTCGTCACCGCGAACATCGACAACAGCTTCACGCCGCCCGACGAAGCTGTGCGGGCGCGCGAGCAGAGAACGCTCGATTACTTCGGTTTCACGCCATCGCACCTCCGCCACATCGGCGGAGCGTGGTTGATGAAAGACAAATCCTACTGCGATCCCGACGTCGAGAAGATGAAGGCGCGCATCACCGCCGCGGCGGCTGAGTTCAAAAAGAAGGGTGGCGCGGTGAAGGATATCGTATTCAGCGAACTTACCGACGAGCCGACGGGCCAGCCGCTCGAATTCTGCGCGAGCGATCCGTCGTATGCGGTGAAGTTCCGAGCTTGGTTGAAGGCAATGGGCAAGACGCCCGTTGACTTGCTCGTTAAGGATTGGGACGCCGTCAAAATCGTCACCGCTGAGCAGCGCGACGCGTTTCCAGCGTTATATTATTTTTCACAACGCTTTCGCACGCGTGCGCTTGGTGACTTCATGGCCACGCAACGCAAGTTGGTGGAGCAAGCCTATGGCGGGACGTTTCCGGTGTTGGCGAACTTCAGCGATGGCGCGGTTTACGTGGGCAACTTCTACAATCAAGGCGTGGACTATTTCGAACTGCTCGACGACCCCGATCAAAACGCCATCTGGGGCGAAGACTGGTCCAATGGAGCGTCCACGTATCAATGCGCGTCGTTCAACGTCGATCTCATGCGCGCCGCCGCCCGCGACCGTGGACAAGTCATCGGGCATCACCTCATCGCACACGCCGGGCGCAAGCCGTGGGACATCAAACTCAAGGCCACGAGCGAAGTTGCTCGCGGCGTGAAGATTTTCAATAGCTTCAGCTACGGCCCCACGTGGGCGACGCACGAAGGCGGACCGTATTGGCGCTCGCACGTCTGGCAGGGCAAGCCCGAGACGTGGTCGGCGAATGCCGCGCTCACCCGCGAGATCGGCGCCGTCGAAGATCTGTTGTTCACCGCCATGCCCGCGCCCGCGAAAGTCGCGTTGCTCTACAGTTCCGCGAGTGACGTGTGGACCGTCAATGGCAACCTCGCCTACGGCTTTGACCGCATGCACACATGGATCGCGCTCGCCCACGCGCAGGTGCCGGTGGATATAGTTTCGGAAGCGCAGGCTGCGAAAGGTTCGTTGGAGAACTATTCCGTCTGCTATCTCACGGGACCGAATCTCACTCGCGCTGCCGCGGAAAAGTTGAAGCAATGGGTGCAACATGGCGGGACGCTTTGGCTGACGGCCGGTGCCGCATCGCGCGATGAAATCAATCGCCCGCTCACCACGCTCGACGATTTGCTGCCCGCCACGCGCGGCGCGGTGAAGGATTTGCAGCAACACTCGTCGTCGGGTCGTTACCTCGCGGCGCTCACCGCGAAGGACGAAGTGCGTTGGAGCGGTGGTTCGGCGGAAGTCCTCGCCGTGAAACAAGCCCTCGTGCCGCGGGACCGCGTGGAAGCGCTCGCCACTTTCAAGGACAAGTCGGCGGCGATCGTTCGCGGCGGGGCAGGGAAGGGGACGGTCTATTGCGTCGGCTTCCTGCCTTCGGTCGCGTACATCAAATCGGCGCTCGAGGCGCGGAATGTTCTTCAGAAGAAAGTCACCGACAGCGCCGCGCTCTTGCCAGCGGAAGCACGTGACGCCGTGTTGCTGGAGCGGACGGCGAACCCGTGGCAATTCCCCGAAGACGTGCGTAATCTCCTGCTGACCCCGGTTCACGCGGCGGGTGTCAAGAAGCCCATCACTTGCAGTGCGCCGTTGGTGGATGCGGTGTATATGCCGCAGGCTCGAGGTATAGTCATTCCTTTGGCGAACTACACCGCCGTGCCCATCGACAAGTTTTCGATGACCATTGCCGCTCCGAAGGCGGTTGCCCGCGTCGAATCCGCGCGCCACGGCGCCATCGCTTTTCGACAGACCTCGGCGCAAAGCGTGGAAGTGACGCTGCCACTCGAGAACAATGATTTTGTGAAATTGTATTTCCGCTAAACGGATAGCATCGGATGCGGCGGTCCGAAAAGGCTAACTAATCTTCGGTCCACTTCCGGGGACGGAAAGCTGGATGCTCTCCCAAGTAATGAAGGCGATCTGGAGTTTCTGTTTTTACGCGATGACACCCATTACTGGTTTGCCATCGGTGATCATCACGGGACGATTTTGCGTGTTGTAGAGTTCCGTGTGCGGGTCGATGCCAAGGAGATGATAGATCGTTGCGGCGAGGTCGTCTGGGCGGACGGGGTTTTCGGCGGGATAAGCGCCGTTCTTGTCGGATGCACCGTAAACAAAGCCGCGCTTCACGCCGCCGCCGGCGAGCAACGTGGTATAGCATTGCGGCCAATGGTCGCGGCTCACGTTCTTGTTGATGTTCGGCGTGCGGCCGAATTCGCCCATCCACACGACGAGCGTAGTGTCGAGCAGGCCGCGTTGATCCAAGTCGTTGAGCAGCGTGGGCAGGGATTGCTCGGTCATCGGGAGGTGATACTTCTCGATAATCGGATACATGCGGGTGTTGTTGAACCCGTGCGTGTCCCAGCCGCCGCTGGTCGTGCTCTGCCCGCCGATGCTGCTGGCAAAATAAACGGTGACAAACTTCACGCCCGTTTCCACAAGGCGGCGCGCGAGGAGGCAACCCTGGCCGTAGGTGTTGCGGCCGTAGGCTTCGCGCACGGCGTCGGGTTCGGCGGAAAGGTTGAAGGCATTGCGCAGCTTGGGCGAATGCAACATCGCGAGCGCCTTGTCGTAATAGTCATCCAGCCCGCGCGCGGCGGCCGAGTAATCGAGCATGCGCGATTGCGCGTCGATGACCTTCTGCAATTCACGGCGGGATTGCAGCCGCTCGAAACTCATGTTCGCGGGGAGGCTGAGCTCCGGCAGTTTGAAATTGGCGTCGTTCGGATCTTGCGTGAAGAGCAGGGGATCGTGCGCCTTGCCGAGGAAGCTCGCGTGCTGGCCGGGCGTGGTCGAGCCGTCCGAGATCACATACGGATACGCGACGGAGGTCGGAATATCGCCGCTCGTGGGCGCGAGGCGATCGACGGTCGATCCGTAGGCGGGATAAAGATCGATGGAATCGCGTAGGCGTTGATCATCCGTGGCCGGCGAGTGTCCGCTCAGCGCGTAATAGCCGGCGGAGTTGTGATTCTTCATCGTGTGATGCATGGACCGGATGAGGGTCACCTTGTCCATGATCTTCGCAGTCTTCGGCAAATGTTCGCTGACTTGAATGCCGTCGGCGCTGCTGGAAATCGGCTTGTGGGGTCCGCGCACGCCTTCAGGCGCGTCGGGCTTCATGTCGAACATATCGATGTGCGACGGCCCACCCCATTGGAAAAGAAAGATCACCGACTTCGCGCGCGCCTTGGGGCGCTTGCCCGTCTTCGCTTCCGCAGCGAGCAACTTCGGAACGGTCAGTCCGAGCAAGCCCATGCCGCCGACTTTGATCATCGTGCGACGGGATAACGCGACTTGATCGAAGCCGGGACAGGAAAATGGTTTGATGATCTGGCTCACGAGTGTTGGACGGGTTGTTGCCAGGGGCTATTTGCGCAAAATAAATTCCTTCGCGTTGAGCAGGCTCCACAGCAAATCTTCGAGCCCGCTGCGGCGGTCTTTCGCGGCGTCGAGATGCGCGTAGGCTTTTTGCAACTCGCTCGCCGCTGGCGCCCGTGTCAACGCGGTCCAGTAGAGCTCCTCGATCACTTCGTGATTTGCCTTGCCCGACGCGAGCAACTTGGCGAGCCGGTTGTTCGGCGACGTGATTAATTCATTCACCGTCGGTCCGCTGACGAGTTGGAAGGCCTGGCCCAGCGTGGTTTCGTTCGAACGTTCGCATTCCGAGGTGAGCAGGCGCTGCGGTTTGCCGAAGACTTTCAAGAATTGTTCGATGCCCACGGAGACTTCGCTGCGGCGTTTCTGCGGCAAGGCGCCGGGCAGCTGCGCGACGCGTTGCATCTCGGGCAGGCCGTTCAATTTCAACGGCACGCCGGCGACCTGCGCCTGACAATCGATCAATTGCTCGGCGGTCAGGCGGCGAATCGTGTTGTGCGAATAATTCAACTCGTCGTCGGCATTGGTCGCGTTCGGTTCGGAGGAAAGTTGATACGCGCGCGAATTCATGATCGTGCGAATCAGATATTGAAGGTCGAACTTGTGCTCGACGAAATCCTGCGCGAGCGCTTCGAGCAGGGCGGGGTGGGTAGCGGGATTGGTCGCGCGAAAATCGTCCACGGGATCAACGAGGCCGCGGCCCAGCAAGTGAAACCAGATGCGATTCACCTGCGTGCGCGCGAAGAACGGATTCTTCGGGCTCGCGATCCAATCGGCAAGCGCTTGCAGTTCGTCATGGTGGTCGGTGACTTTCGGTTTTTCGGCGCCGAGGAATTTAGGTGATGCCGCTTTGCCAGTGCGCGGATTCTTCACCTCACCCGTCTTCGCGATGAACACGACCTGCTCGCCCTTGAATTCGTGCTTGTCGATTTTGTCGCCGGGCTTGTTCTCGAGGATCTTATAATCGACGCGCGCGAAGAGTCCGGCCCAGTTGTAGTAATCGTCCTGCGACCAGCGATCGAACGGATGATTGTGGCATTGCGCGCAGTTGAGGCGTGTGCCGAGGAAGAGCTGCGCCGTGCCCTCCGCGCGGCTTATGGGATCGCGGCTGGCGCGGTAGTAATTCGCCGGGGCATTGCTGTAAGTGCTGCCTCGGCTGGCAATCAACTCGCTCGCGAAGAGGTTGAGCGGCTTGTTGTCCGCGATGCTTTGGCGAATCCAACCGTGAAACTTCGCGACGCCGGTCGCGTCGAGCTGGTGCTCCTCGACCTTCAGCAGGTCGGACCACTTGAGCGCCCAGTAGTCAGCGAATTCCGGGCGCGTGAGCAATTTGTCCACGAGCAGCGCGCGTTTGTTGGGCCGCTGATCCTTCAGGAAGGCGCGCGCTTCGTCAGCGGTGGGAAGAATGCCGAGCAAGTCGAGAAACGCGCGGCGCTGAAACGTCTCGTCATTGCAGAGCGGCGAGGGATTCGTGCGCAGCGAGCGGAGCTTGGTGAAGATGTTCTCGTCGACGTAATTATTTAGCGTGAGTTCCTGCCACTTGAAATCCGGCCGGGCGGGAACGAATGCCAGACGAACGGGTAATTGCTGATCGAGATAACGCACGAGCACGGTGCATTCGCCGAAGCGATCGCGCGTGACGAGGCCATCGGCGGAAACTTTCACGAGCGTGTTGGCCGGTTCGTACACGGCGATCTTGGTGATGTCGCGCTTGCTGCCATCGGAAAACGTCGCCTTCGCCTTCAACTGCACCTTGCCAGCTGGCTCGACAACGATTTGTTCGCGCGGCGTGACTTCGATCTTGGTGAGCTTGGGAGCCGTCGCGAGATCATCGCGCATGCCGTCGGCGATCCAGCGGCGGACCATTTGATACTCGTCGGAATCCTTCTTGAAGCGTTGACCGCCTTCGTGCGCGAGCGCAGCGGTTGCTTTGAGGAGGAGCAGGCTCTGATCGGGTTCGAGCGGATTGACGCGGCGGGCGAACTGATCGTGCGTCAGTGCGAGGAGATCGAGATCGGGATCCTGTCCGCGCAGAGAAAGTTTGAATGAAGCTTTGCCGTTGGCGTTGCCGTGGCAGGCGCCCATGTTGCAACCGGCTTTCGACATGACGGCCATGACGTCGTTGCGAAAGGAGACTTCTCCGCCGGTCGCTGCCGCTGCGACGAGTTGGAGTAACGCCACCGCAGTCGCGATCCGACGCGACGCGGACGACTGACCCGACTGGTGCTGTGGTGGCTTCAATGACAGCTAAGGTTGCTGTTTCTGCGATGATTGCAAGCATGCGCGACTTACGGACGGGCTCGCGGTAGCCTCATTTTCGGACGCCTACGGTGGCGGCCAAATTCAGCAGCAACTGCATCTGTGCCGGGTTGATTCGGCTGCGGGCGGCGGACACGGCGAAGAACTCGGCGCGATCGATCTCTGGGACTTGAATCAGGCGACCCGACTTCGGCGGCCATTCCATCTCAAAGGTGTTGCTGCGGATCGCCTGGGGATCGCAGTCGCCGGCGAACGCCCACGCGTAAACGAGTTTGCCGGACTTTTGCCTCACGGGCGGCAGTTCGAGAAAGGGCGGCTGCGGTTTGATGCCGGTCTCCTCTTCAAATTCGCGTTGCGCTGCGGCGAGGAAATCTTCGCCGCGTTTAATCCGGCCTTTGGGAATCGTCCACGCGCCGGCGTCTTTGTTGCGCCAGAACGGACCGCCAGGATGCGCCAGCAATACTTCCATCTCCGCGTTGCGGAAACGATACATCAGCAAACCGGCGCTCGTGTTGTTGTCGGCGTCACCGCTCATCTGCGAACACCGTAAAGGATTCGTCGGGCTTGAAAATAACTTTGTTCACCAACCGCGAAATTTATCGAAAACACGCCGCGCAACTGAGGTGCAAGGAAAGCCAATCATGGCGAAGTGTGGATTGTTCTCTGGCAGTCCATTCCTGTTGAATGCCACGCGAAAACTTTATTCAACGAGCCTTTGCGCTTGGCTGGGGAGCCGTTGTGTTCGCGGCAGTGTTGGATTGCCTGATTTGGCCGGTGTGGGCGCAAAAAGGTGATCTGTCAGATGCCAACGCTGCGGTTCTGCCCGCCGTCCGCGTTGGTGGTTTTACCCACGGTCAATATGGAATAGCCTTAATCAGCATCGTCGCGGTCGTGGTGTGCGTGCTGTTGCACTACGAAGTGCTCAAGTGGCTTTCTCATTTTCTCTCGCACTTACGGAAACTGCATCGCACCCGGGTGCTGATCCTGATTCTCGGTTTGATGATAGTTCACCTGATCGAGATTTGGCTTTACGCGCTTGGGTATGGGCTCGTCGATCGGCGCGGAACGTTTGGTCATCTTCAAGGCAAACTTCAGGAAGGCTGGCTCGATTACGTCTATTTCTCCTTCGTTACGTATGCGACGGTCGGTTACGGGGATATCGTGCCCGTGGGGCCGATCCGTTTCCTCGCGGCGCAAGAGGCTTTGAGCGGTGTGGTGTTGATCGCATGGTCTGCGTCGTTCACGTTCCTCGAGATGGGCCGCTTCTGGCGTGAGCCGGAAAAGTGACGCGTGCGAGGTTTGGCGCCAAGCCGCTTGTCATTTGGATGGATTCGGGTTTTTATCTGCCGTCGCCCCGCACTTTGTTTGTGCCCAATGGGCGCGCTTTATGGAAATTTTGTTCAACTGCGCCAAGTGCGGACAGAGCATCGGCGTCGATGATTCGTGGGTCGGCATGGAAATCAAATGCCCCACTTGCTCCAGCGCCATCACTATCCCGCCGACCGGCGCGGCGAATCCTTCGACGGCACCGGCGAACGGCAATGGCGACAAAGCCGCCGCAACGGTCACGCCCGACGACGAGCAATTTGCGCGACGCCTCCGCGATTCCTACGAACGCATCACAAAGGAAGTTGCCAAGCTCATCGTCGGCCAGGAAAAGGTGATCGAGCAACTGATCATCGCGGTGTTCGGCCGCAGCCACTGTTTGCTCGAAGGCGTGCCCGGCCTCGCGAAAACTTACATGGTTCGCAGCCTCGCCGACGTGATGCAGCTCTCGTTCCGGCGCGTGCAATTCACTCCCGACCTGATGCCCGCGGATATCACCGGCACCGACATCATTCAGGAAGATCCCAAGACCGGTCATCGTCGCCTCGTCTTCATGAAGGGACCGATTTTTGCGCAGATGATTCTCGCGGACGAAATCAACCGCTCGCCACCGAAGACCCAAGCCGCGTTGCTCGAAGCGATGCAGGAACATTCCGTCACCGTCGGCGGCGAATCGTATAAGCTCGAAGAACCATTCTTCGTGCTCGCGACGCAAAATCCCGTCGAGCAGGAAGGCACGTATCCGCTGCCCGAAGCGCAGAAGGATCGCTTCATGTTCCACGTCAAAGTCGATTATCCCGACCGCGATCAGGAACGCCTCATCATCGAGCGCACCACAAGTTCCTATTCCGCAAAGCTCGAGCCGGTCATTAATGGCAAAGACATCATGCAATGCCAGCAGATCGTCCGGCGGGTGCCCGTTCCCGATCACGTGATGGATTTCGTGCTCGATCTCGTGCGCCGCAGTCGGCCCGATGAAGCGACCGCGCCGGCGTTCGTGAAAGAGTTGGTCGCCTGGGGCCCGGGGCCGCGCGCGTGCCAGCACCTGATTCTCGGTGGAAAAATTCACGCGATCCTGCGCGGTCGTTTCCACGTCACGACCGACGACATCAAAGCGCTCGCGTATCCCGTGCTCCGCCATCGTATCGTGCCGACATTCAATGCCGAGGCCGAAGGCGTCACGGTGGATCAGATCATTGGTAAACTCCTCGAGGCTGTGCCGAAGCCGGAAGCTCAATCGATCATCTAGCCGATGGCGCATGTAGCCGATTTCCTCACCGCGGCGGATTTGCAGAAGATTGCGAACCTGCAAGTCGTCGCGCGGCTCGTGGTCGAGGGCTTCTACACGGGACTCCACCGCTCGCCGCACAAGGGCTTCAGCGTGGAGTTCGCGCAGCATCGCCAATACGTCCACGGCGATGAAATTCGCCGGCTCGACTGGAAAGTTTTCGGCAAGACCGATCGCTACTACGTCCGCGAGTTCGAGGAGGAGACGAATCTCCGCGCGCAGATCTTGCTCGATTGCAGCGGCTCGATGGCCTACTCGGGCAAGAGCGTTACAAAGCACGAATACGCCACGCGACTCACGGCCGCGCTCTCGTATCTCATGCTGCAGCAGCGCGACAGCGTGGGGCTCGTCACCTTCGACAGCAAACTGCGCCGCGTCATTCCTCCTCGCAATGGCGTGCCGCACTTGCGCCTGTTGATGGAAGAACTGCAAGGCGCCAAACCCGGCGGCGAAACCGAGATCGGAAAAGTTTTCCATGATCTCGTCCCGCGGATTCATCGGCGCGGCCTGCTCATTATCATCTCGGATTGCTTCGGCGACGTGGCTGATCTGGTTTCTGCGCTCGCGCACTTTCGCCACGCGCGCCACGAGATCATGATCTTCCAGATTGTCGATCCGGATGAACTGGAGTTTCCCTTCAAGAACTTCACGCGCTTCGAATCGCTGGAGACAGAGGGCGTGCATCACGAAATCCATCCAACGGCGCTGCGCAATGCTTACCTCGAAAACCTCGCGCAGTTCCAAAAGGAACTCACCAGCGGCTGTCATCGCCACCGGATCGATCTGGTGCAGTTGACCACCGACCGGCCTTTCGCTGAGGCGCTCGCGCAATATCTGACCCGGAGATTGGGGAAGCCATGACGTTCCTCAACATCGCGTTGCTGGGCGGTCTCGTGGCGGCGAGCATCCCGATCATAATTCACCTGCTGAATCGCCGCCGCATCCGCGTGGTGAAGTGGGGCGCGATGCACCTGCTCGAACTCACGATCAAGAAGCATTCGCGCCGGCTCAACATCGAGCAATTGATCCTGCTGCTGATCCGCTGCCTGATCCCCGCCGTGCTCGCGCTGTGCCTCGCGCGTCCGGTGCTGCGCAGCTTTCAAAGCCTCGTCGGCAACTCGCAGAGTTCCACCGTCGTCCTGCTCGATAACAGCTACTCGATGGATTACGGCGGCGGAGCGCGCTCGACGTTCCAACTTGCGCGGCAAGTGGCGGCGCAGAAGATCGCCGGGCTCTCGCGCGGCTCTGATGCGGCGATTATTCCAATGGCTGGCGGTGAAGCGGCGAACTCGGTCACGCCGAGCGTGGACACCGTTCGCCTCAATCAATTGCTAAATCAATCCGAAGCCGACGGCGGCAAGGCGGCAATTCCCGCGTCGCTCGACATCGCCGGGCAATTGTTCGGCAAGATGCAGCACAATTTCCGCGAGATTCTTCTCGTGAGCGATTTTCAGCGCATCAACTGGTCGCCGGCCGAGGCTGCCGCGCGCAATCGTGCGTTGGACGGTTTGCGCAAGCTGCCCATTCCACCGCACGTCACGCTGTTCCACGTCGGAGCCGAAGGGCACGACAACGTGGCCGTGGAGTCACTCGAGTTCTCCCGCCTCATCGCGGGCGTGAATCAGCCGATGCAAATCCGCGCGAACTTGCACAATTTCGGAGACAAGGCGTGGCCCGAGTTGCGCGTGTATTTCCGTGTCGACGGCAAGGAGCGCGCGGCATCCCAGATTTCACTCTCGGCGAATGAGCAGCGCCAGTTGCTCTTCACACATAGCTTCGAGGCCGCCGGTTCACACGTCGTCGAGGTGTTCGCGGATGCGGATTCGCTGAAGGTGGACAACGTCGCGCAAGCGGCGATTCCTGTGTGGGACAAGGTTCCGGTGCTGCTGGTGAATGGTGATCCGAGTTCAGAGCCGATGCGCGGCGAGACGGATTTTATGGAGATCGCGCTGCAGCCGTTCGGGCAAGGACGCGTCGAGCTGGCTGACTTGATTACGAACCGGGTGATCTTGCCGAATCAGTTGACGCCCGACGCCTTGAACGCCGCGCGCGTGTGTGTGCTCGCGAACGTGGAGCGATTGACCGACGATCAACTCAGTCAGCTCAGCTTCTTCGTGCGCGAAGGCGGCGGCCTGCTGATTTTCCCTGGTAACCGTTGCAACACCGATTGGTACAATCAGTCTTTGAAAGGGGCTGGACTGTTGCCGCTGTCGCTCTCGGCGCTGCGTGGTTCGGTGAACGAAGGCGGCGCGGTCGGTCGCGTGCTCGCGCAACATTTCACGCATCCGGCGATGGAGATCTTCAACGACCCGCGCAACGGTAATCTCGCCGACGCAGAGATTCGTTTGTGGTTCAAGACCGGGCAGCCGGACAATCAAAACGAAACCATATCCACTCTCGCGCAGCTCGACTCGGGGGATCCGTTCCTCGTGGAGAAAAAGGTCGGCGAAGGTCGCGTCATGTTTTGCAGCACGGCGTGCGATGCGGATTGGAGTAACCTGCCGACGCGCCCGGTATACTTGCCGCTCATGCAACGGCTCGCGACGTATCTCGCCTCGTCGATCTTCCCGCCGCGCAACGTGGAGATCGGCAAACCGTTGATCGCATTTTTTCCGCGGAGTGAGATTGGCAAGATCGTGACGCTGACGGATCCAGCCGGAAAGAAGCACGAAACCAAGATCGAAGATCGAAATAACCGCGGCGTGTTCGAATTCGCGCGCACTGGTCTGCCGGGCCTCTACCAACTCGAAGCGCCGGACAACAGCGCCATTCATTTCGTGGTCAGCGCGTCCCGTGAGGAATCAGATTTAGCGCAACTGACCGATGGCGAACTGCAATCCCTCGCGAAGGAAATGAACGCCGACGTGGCGAATTCCTGGGGCGAGTACAAGTCGCTCGATCACGCGCGTCGATTCGGTCGCGAGTTTTGGAAGCCCCTGTTGTGGGCGTTGTTGGTGCTGCTGTTCGGGGAGTTGATCCTGCAACAGTGGTTTGCACGGAGGAGGGGATGAACACCACCGAAACCTTCACCGAAGTAAGCACGCTGCGATTCGTCGGCGACTGGTTGTGGTGGATCGGCCTGCCGCTGGCACTCGTGCTCGGTGGCGTAGCGTTCTGGCTGTATCGCCGCGAAATACGCGAGCGCGCGGATTCGTTGCGCTGGTGGCTGCCGACGTTGCGAGCCTTGGCCGTGTTTCTGATCGTGATGATTCTCACGGGTCCGGTGCTGCATCACACGCGGATGATTCCGCAGCTCTCGCGCCTGCTTATTTTTGTGGATGCCTCGCAAAGCATGAGCTTCACCGACGTCAGCCTCGAACCGCATCGCAAGCTGCTCGGGGCCGAGGAACTCGGTTTCCTGCCGGCGGGACTTTACGATCCGTCGCTGCGGCGTGCGCTCGATGCGGTGGAGCAGGCGAACGCGATCGCGATCAGCGCGCGTCGCGGGATGAACAAGGAACAGATCACGGGCATTCTGACCAATGCAACGGCCGCGATCCAGCGGGCTAGTGATGAGTTCGCCCGGATGAAGCCGGAGACGTGGCCCGGCTACGGTGGCCAGCGCGCGAAGCTCAACAATGAACTCATCGCGCCCGGACTCCAACTCGCCGGTCGCGAGGCGTCCTACGTGGAGCGCCGTTTGGTGGAGTTGAATAATTTTGCTAACGCGGCTGTTCGCTGGCGACGTGAGATCGGATTGGCGCTCGACGGTTATATTCGCCGTCTGGCCGGCGGCGATGATGCTGCCGTGAAGGCAGCGTTGCTTAAATACGATCAGCTTACGCGATGGCAGCGCGTGGAGACGTTGCTGTTGACGAACAAGGTCCTCGGGCGCCTTGCGGAAAAGAACGAAGTATTGGTGCGCTCGTTTGGTGCGGGTGATCCAGTTGATCTGTGGCGTGGCAGTTCGCGCGACGCAAAAGTGCCGACGCAATTCTCGCTGGCACCGACCAACGTGAGCACAGACATCGGGAGTCCGATCGCCCAAAGCGTCGCGGCGTTTCCGCCAAGCGAAAAGGTGGCGGTGATTCTTCTGTCGGACGGGCAGCACAACTCCGGGCCGTCGCCGGTGCAGACGGCGCGCGTGCTCGGCAATCGCACGGTGCCGATTTACAGCGTCGGCCTGGGCTCCCAGACACCGCCGCCGGACCTCGCGGTCGTGACCGTGAATGGACCGGAGTCGGTGTTTATCGAGGATCGCGTACGGGGTGAAGTGATTTTGAAAGACGATCTCCCGACGGGGAAAGATTTTACGCTGCGCATTGCGGCGGATGGCAAAACGGTTTGGAGCAAGAACGTGCCGTCGGAAGAGCGGCATCGACGTTCGGTCGCGTTTGATTTTCCGGTGAAGGAAATCAAGCTGCCGATTTCGACGGATCGCGACGTTAAGCTGAACAGTATTCCGATGCGGCTCGATATTTCGGCGACACCCGCGACGCCCGATCAGTTCACGAATAACAACGTCGGTGCGTTTCATTTCCGAATTGTGAGCCAGCGGCCGAAGGTGCTGCTCATCGATGGTCGGCCGCGCTGGGAGTTTCGTTACGTGCGGAATCTGTTCGAACGCGACTCGAAGTGGGAGGTGAGCACGCTTCTCGGCGGTGAACCTCGTCCGTGGCCGCGCGGAAAAGGGGAGGGAAAGTTTCCGTCGAACCGCGACGAGTTGTTCGACTATCACCTGATCATTCTCGGCGATATCAGCCCGGCGTATTTCAAGCCGGACGAACTGGTGATGCTGAAAGAGTTCGTCGAGAAGCGCGGGGGCGGGATCATATTCATCGATGGCCGGCAGGAGCAGCTTTCGACTTACAAAAACTCGGTGTTGGCTCCGCTATTTCCTGTCGGTTGGCAAGGGGCCGCCTTTGAAGGCAATGACCTGAAAGTCGCGCTCTCCGCGCGAGGCGGAGCGAACACGGCGCTCACGCTCGCCAACTCGCCCGCCGACAACGCGGACGTTTGGGCGCGCTTGCTGACGCCGCGTTGGGCGGCGCCGACGGTTGCCTTGCCGAGCGGAGAAGTGTTGCTCTCGGTGACGCAAGGGAAGCGCGTGGCGCCGATGCTCGCTTTTCAACGCTACGGCGCGGGGCGCGTGCTATACGCGGGCTTCGATGAGTCGTGGCGCTGGCGTTACGAATACGCGGATCGGTATCACCAGAAGTATTGGAATCAACTCGCGCGTTGGATCATGGACGCGCCGTACGCGGTCTCGGATAAATATGTGGCGCTCGACGCGGGAGCGAGCCGTTACGCGGAAGGCGAGTCGGCGGAACTGCGCGTGAAGATTCACGACGCCGAGGGCAAGCTCACGAGCAAGGCGAAGGCGGAGGCGGTATTGTTTCGCGACGGGGTGAAGTTGCGATCGGTCAGCCTGGAAAGTGAAAACGAAGGCAGCGGAGTTTATCGCGGGAAGACGGGGCCAATGAAGCCGGGCGAATACGAAGTACGCGTTCACGTTGAGGGTTTGCCTGAGACGGAGATGAAAGCGGTTACGAGTTTCGTGGTGCAGAGCGCGAATGCAAACGAGCTCATCGAGTTGAGTTGCGACGAGGATTTGCTTCGTCAAATGGCGACGCAATCTGGGGGCGAATATTTCCGTGAGGAAGAAGCGAGCCGGGTCATCGAGAAGTTGACGCCGCTGACGCGCGGCAAGGTGATCGAGACCGAAACCGTGCTGTGGCAGAGCTGGTGGTGGTTTGCTGCGGTGGTCGTTCTATTGACGATCGAATGGACGATTCGCAAGCGAGTGGGCTTGCTGTAAGGAGTCTGCAGTTTTGCCGGTGATCGACTTGATCACTTGCGCCAGAGGAGGAAGCGTGCGATTGCTGCGTACGAGAGAGACTGAGGAATCGCGCGATGCGTTCGTTGATCAAGATTTTCCGAGATTGGGCGGTGGGTCGGCTGTTAACGCTGCTGATCTGGGGCAGCGCTTTGTCTGTCGGGGAAGGAGCTGAGTTGCGACTCGGATACTTTCCGAACATCACCCATGCCCAAGCGCTTTATGCGCGGTCGACCGGTGAGTTTGACAGCAAGGTCGGCTTGAAAATCCAGTGGGTCGCATTCAATGCCGGCCCCACCGTGATCGAGTCCGTTTTCGCGGACGCAATTGATGCGGCGTTCGTCGGTCCGAGCCCCACGATCAATGGATACCTTAAGTCGCGCGGAGCTAAATTCGTCGTTATTGCCGGAACTGCAAGTGGCGGGGCGGGCTTGGTCGTGCGCAAGGATTCGGGCATTACGTCGTTGAAGGATTTTGCCGACCGGACCATCGCGACTCCGCAGCTTGGGAACACGCAGGACATCGCGGCGCGGGTGTGGCTGGAGGACAATGGCTACCGACTGCGCGAGCGCGGCGGCAACGTGGCCCTGGTTCCGCTCTCGAATCCCGATCAGCTCACGATGTTTAAGAAGAAGCAAATCGACGCGGCGTGGACGGTTGAACCGTGGATGTCCCGGTTGGAGTTCGAGGGCGGTGGGGAAGTCATGTTGGAAGAGAAAGCGCTGTGGCCCGATGGTCGTTACGCCACGACGCACTTGATCGTGAACCGCGAGTATCTCGCGAGTAATCCGGAGTTGCTGAAGAAGCTCCTGCGCGCCTTGGTGGAAACGACGCAACGAATCAACGCCGACAAAGTTGCGGCGGCCCCGGTGCTAAACGAGCAACTCAAAAAAGAAACGGGCAAAACGCTGCGCGACGATGTGATTCAACGGGCGCTGGAGCGCGTTGAATTCACGTGGGACCCGATCTGCGCTTCGTTGGCGAGTTCCGCGGGCGCGGCGTGCCGAATCGGCTTCATCAGGAAAACACCTGATTTGCGGGGCATCTATTCTCTGAAACTATTGAATGAAGTTTTGGCGGACTTGAGTTTGCCTTTAGTGATCGTGCCGGCTGAGTTGGGACCCTAATGGAAGCAACCGACACCAATGCAATTGCCGAGGCCGCCGTGGAGCGCCCCGTGAAACTTCGGCTCAGCGAAGTTTCGAAGACGTATTCCAACGGCACGCAGACCTTGCAGGCCCTGCAGCCGGTGACGACTGACATTTATGAGGGGGAGTTCGTCGTTTTCTTTGGCCCCTCGGGCTGTGGAAAGTCGACACTGCTGAATATCATCGCTGGCTTCGAAGACGTGACCGAGGGAGAAATTACTCTCGACGATGCGCCCATCGAAGGTCCACACCACGACCGGTTGATGATGTTTCAAGAGCACGGATTGTTTCCGTGGCTCAACGTCATCGAGAATGTGACGTATGGTTTGAAGCGTCAGTTCCGTTTCAAACCGAAGGCACGACGCGAGCGGGCGCGGCAGTTTTTGCGCCTGGTGCATCTGGAGCAGTTTGAAAAATCGATGATCCACGAACTCTCCGGCGGGATGAAGCAACGTGTCGCCTTGGCGCGGGCACTGGCGCCGGATCCGAAAGTGTTGTTGGTCGACGAACCATTTCCGGCGCTGGATGCGATTACGCGCAGCAAGCTCTACGGCGACATTCAAGAGATTCATCAACGCACGAAGAAAACAATTATTCTCGTCACGCACGATCCGCGCGAGGCGGCATGCTTGGGCGACCGCGTGTTGGTTTTTTCGGGCCGGCCCGGTTACGTGAAGGCGGATATTTCTATCGATCTTCCGCGACCCAGAGATATCAACGATCCCCTCGTTGCTGAATGTGCGGCAGCCATCATGTCGCAATTAGAAGGCTCCACCAATGAAGTCCCAGGCGCACCGAATTAAGTACTACGTCGTGACGTTCTACTTGCTGCTGCTGGTCACGTGGCAGGGGCTCTTCACCGCACGGCTGATTCCGGACTACATGTTTCCCTCGCCGACGCAGGTTGGGCAACGCCTGTGGGAACTAACGGCGGACAATTATCTGTGGCCGAGTTTGCAGGCGACTTTCCTGCGCATGGGAATTGGTTTTTCCGTTTCTTCGACGATCGGGCTGCTGATCGGATTGCTGATGGGGATGAGTCGTATCGTGAACAGCTGCCTGCGGTCTTTGTTTCTGGGATTGCAAACGCTCCCTACCGCTGCATGGGTTCCGGTGTCGTTGCTGTTATTCGGATTGAGCGACAATGGGATTTATTTCGTGATCATCATGAGTTCCGCGCCGGCTGTGGCGCTGGCCACTTCAGACGGAATTCAGCACATCCCGCCAATTTATCTACGAGCGGCGCGCACGCTGGGGACTCCGGGCTATGCAATGCCGATCCGCGTGATCCTGCCAGCGGCGCTGCCGAGTGTGGTGACGGGATTGAAACTCGGCTGGACACTGGCTTGGCACGGCGGCGTGTCGGCGGAGTTGATCAAATCGAGTATCGGCTTGGGATTTCTCCTGCAAATGGGGCGGGAATTGAACGACGCCGCGCAAGTCATCGGCATCATGCTACTGACGATTCTCTTTGGCCTCCTGCTGGATCGCTTCGTGTTCGGTCGGATTCAAAAACGAATCATGATCCGATGGGGATTGAACCCGACGAAATAGGCTGCGGAAAGTTGCGTTGCCGCCGAATCGGATTTTTCCGAGCTGGCGATTACGGCGTCCTCAGCCGGTAGTAACGCTTGAGGACGGTTGAAGAAATTCCCTGCTGGACGGTGTTGGTAAATCCGTTGGTCGTGGTGATTTCACCGACATCGACCCAAAGCGTTGGGGGGGCGAGATTCGTGGCCTGCTGGAGGATTAGGCCGAGGTTGGTGGTGACCCAACTAATATTGCAGTTGGTCCCCGAAAAACTCAACGCAAGCGGAACGTAACTCAACTCAGGAACGTCGGCAGCCGCGGAGTAGCGCGCGCCGTCGTTCAGATAGCCTGAAAGACCGACACCGCCCCAGACGAACATCTCGTTCCCGATCCAAGTAGCGGTGTGGTACTCGCGAGCGCTTGGAGCGTTGTTGAGGCTTACTGAAGTCCAAGTACCGAGCGACGGGCTGAAGCGACCGCCGGAATTCAAAATCCCAGTCGTTCCTTCTCCGCCCCAGACAATCATCTCTGATCCTGACCAGACTGCGGTGTGGAGCGAGCGTCCCACGGGTGCGTTGACCATGTTGACGGCGACCCAGGTATTGGCTGTTGGGCTGTAACGACCGCCGTCGTTATACGCCGTACCGATGGCATCCGTCCCACCCCAGACGATCATTTCGCTACCGGTCCAGACAGCCGTGTGAAGGCGTCGCACCGATGGCGCACCGCTTAACGAGACGCCGGTCCAGCTGTTGGACACTGGATTGTAGCGTCCGCCGTCGTTGCGGTAGTGATACATGAAATCATTGAGATCGAAGTAGTAGCCGCCCCAGACGATCATTTCAGTGCCCGTCCAAACTGCGGTATTGTTCATCCGTTGGCCTGGCGCACCATTGGTGGTGACAGCGGTCCACGTGTCGGAGCCCGGGTTGTAACGTGCGCCATCATTTCGATCCCCGCCCCAAATGATCATTTCACTTCCCGTCCAAACGGCGGTGTGATCCGACCGCACTCCCGGAGAGTTGTTGGTATTCACCGCGGTCCAAGAGTTTGAGGCGGGATTGTAGCGAGCGCCATCGGTAAAATTTCCCAAGGCGCCCGATCCTCCCCAGACGATCATTTCAGTGCCCGTCCATATTGCCGTATGGTTTATTCGACCTACTGGTGCCGAATTAGTGGTCACTGCTGTCCAGTTATTGAGCACTGGATTGTACCGCCAGCCGTCATTGAGATAAGTGCCATTGTAGCCCGACCAGACGATTACTTCGGTGCCGGTCCAGACTGCCGATTGGCGACGACGGGGAGCAATAAGCGCGTTTGTGGCCGCCGTTGTCCATATGCTGGGGGCTGCTGAGAGTTGTGCCTGCTGTCCGCCCGGGTCGGATTGGCCGAGTTTCCAGTAGTCAGAAGACTGGGCGACGCCCCTCGCCGTCATCATGGTCGCCGATAGGGCAACCACGCTGAGCGCAACAATAGCTTGAGGCAGCTTAAATCTCATTTCATGTCCGGTTTTCGCAAGCGTGCGACGAACACGCTCTGAGTAGCAGAAATAAGGCCCGCTCACAAGTGAGAACGCGGAGGATCTTTTGTTAAATCTTGTCCACGAGCCAACAAGTCACACAATTCGTCAGTGCCATTTCTGAAGCTCAACAATGTTTCCCTCGGGATCGCACATGTAGATGAGGGTCAGTTTGCCGGCACCGGGAATGTCGACAGTGACCAGTTGCCCGTAGTCGCGGCCGCCCCATTTCAGAATTTCGGTGCGTTTAGCGGCTACGTCCGGCACTTCAAAGGCGATGTGCGCAAAGCCGGGCCGCTTGATTGCGGGCGGTAGCAGGGGATCGTTGGCGGTGTATTGGAAGATCTCTAGCGTTGGTCCGTGCTCGCCGTGGCCGGGCAAGCGAAGGTGACGTCCCTTGGCGGAGCCGCCGGAGACACCGGTGAGCGCTTCGAAATACGGTCCTTTGTGATCGCGTTCGGAGCTGACCGGTTCGCACGCGAACACTTGGACGTAGAAATCCTGCAGACGTTTCCAATCGTTGGCGATCAGGTTGGTGTGGGCGTAGCGGATTCCGTTGGATGTTCCAGTGCTCATGGTGGGTGAGGTTGACAAAAAAATGATGACCGTCAACACTCGCGCCGTCTCTAACTGAACATTTGAACATGAATCACCCATTCTCAGGGCGCGGTTTCTTGATCGCCGCAGCACTCATCCTCAGCAGTTCCTTCGTTCGCTCCGCCGAACAACCGGTAGATTTCAACAAGCAGGTTAAGCCCATCCTCGAAGCTGCGTGCATTGGTTGCCACGGCCCCGAGAAATCGAAAGGCAAACTGCGTCTCGATACGAAGGAAGCGGCGCTCAAAGGCGGCGACAACGGCGACGCGCTCGTTCCGGGAAGCCCGGAGAAGAGCAAGCTTTTCACCACCACCGTCCTGCCTCCGACTCACGATGACGCGATGCCGCCGAAGGGAGCGGTGCTCAGCAAGACCCAGACGGAAGTTTTGCGGAACTGGATCGCGCAAGGTGCCAAGTGGCCTGACGGCGCGGTGCTGAAGCAGGCTCGCCGTGTTGACTTCGTGAAAGACATTCAACCGATCTTCGAATTCAACTGCGTAAGCTGCCACAAAGAAGGGCATGCCAAAGGCGAACTCCGCATGGACAACGCCGCCGATTCATTCAAAGGCGGTTCAGATAGCGGTAAGGGGATTGTTCCGTTCGATCCTGAGCACAGCAGTATATACACGTCGACGGCTGTGAAAGAAGACGACGACAAGTTGATGCCGCCGAAGAAAAAGAACGGCCCGTTGCCCAAAGAGAAGATCGAATTGATTCGCGACTGGATTGCCCAGGGCGCGCAATGGCCCGAGGGCGTGAAGCTCGAAGGCAAGAAGGCCGAGGAAGGTGCCGGCGACGAAGGAGCTTTGGTTAAATCGGTTTTTGATCGCGTCACCGGCAAGGTGGACGTGAAGACCGAAGC
The DNA here is from genome assembly GCA_044224905.1 of Limisphaerales bacterium. Classification (GTDB taxonomy): domain Bacteria; phylum Verrucomicrobiota; class Verrucomicrobiia; order Limisphaerales; family JBGAJN01; genus JBGAJN01. Next base: position 657,394 of record JBGAJN010000003.1, on the reverse strand, counting down.
CGAGATGAAGAATTACGAAGCGACTATTCCTGGAACCCAAATCAAGTTCGAGATGGTGGCGCTGAAGGCCGGCGAATTCATGATGGGCAGTCCGGCGACGGAAGCTGGCCGCAAGGATGACGAAGGTCCGCAACACAAGGTTGCTGTCGACGCGTTCTGGATCGGCAAGTGCGAGGTGACTTGGAACGAATACGAGCTCTTCATGTATCCGGACGACACGAGCAAGCAGATCGGCGACAAGGCCGACAAGATGATCGACGGTATTTCCCGACCGACCAAGCCGTACGTCGAGATGAGCTTCGGCATGGGTAAAGACGGCTTCCCCGCGATCAGCATGACGCAGCACGCGGCGAATAAATATTGCCAGTGGCTCAGCGCGAAGACCGGACAATTCTATCGCCTACCAACCGAAGCCGAGTGGGAATACGCCTGCCGCGCCGGCACCACCACGGCCTACTCTTGGGGTGATGATTCGAAGGTTGCCAAGGAATACGCGTGGTTCGAAAACAACAGCGACCTCAAGTATCAAAAGGTCGGCAAGAAGAAGCCCAACCCTTGGGGCTTGCATGACATGCACGGGAACGTGACCGAATGGTGCTTGGATCAGTACGAACCGGACTACAGTTCGTTCAAGGACGCGGTGACCAAGAATCCGTATCTCAAACAATCCACGCCGTATCCTCAGGTCGCCCGTGGCGGCTCGTGGGATGATTCCGTTGATCGCCTCCGCAGCGCTGCTCGCCGCGCCTCGGACAAATCATGGAAACAGCAGGATCCGCAATTGCCGAAAAGCATCTGGTATTTGACCGATGCACAGTTCGTCGGATTCCGCATCGTTCGCCCGCTCAAGTTGCCCGCACCCACCGAAGTGGAAAAACTCTGGAACAACGGCACGCAGTCGGAATAGATTCGCGGCGTCCCAAAGTCCTGAATGAATATCCGCTGCGGCGCGCGCATCTGAACGTTTCAATTCACCCGCCGCAACAACACAACCGAGAAGCAAAAATGAACAACAACCCCAATCCTGGTTCGTCGTCCGTCATGGGTCGGCGCAGTTTCCTGCAGCAGACCTCGACCGCCATTGCCGGTGGCGCGCTGCTCAGCGCCTTGCCGATTCAACGTTTCGCTCACGCCGCGGGCAGTGACTCGCTCAAGCTCGCCCTCATTGGCTGCGGTGGCCGTGGCACGGGCGCCGCTGATCACAACCTCAACACTCACGGTCTGGGCGAACTCAAACTCGTGGCGATGGCTGACGCGCATCGCGATCGACTCGATCAGAGCTATAACATTCTCAAGAACAAACACGGTGACCGTGTTGACGTTTCCGAAGCCAACAAGTTTGTCGGCCTCGACGCCTACAAGGAAGCCATCAAGCTGTGCGACGTGGTCATCACCGCGACGCCTCCCGGATTCCGCCCGATGATTTTCGAGGAAGCCGTGCGCCAGGGTAAGCACGTGTTCATGGAAAAGCCGGTTGCCGTCGACGGCCCGGGCGTCCGCAAAATTCTCGAGGCGGCTAAGATCGCGAAGCAAAAGAATCTGAAGGTGGGCGTCGGGTTGCAACGCCGCCACCAGCCGAACTATCTCGAATCGATGAAGCGCATTCACGGCGGCGAGATCGGCGACATCCTCTCGATGCGTTGCTATTGGAACGGCGGCCCCGTCGGTCCGAAGATGCGCCGCTCCGATCTGGAAAAGAAGCTCGGTCGTCCGCCTACGGAAATGGAATACCAGCTCCGCAACTGGTACAACTTTACTTGGATTTGCGGCGACCATATTTGCGAACAGCACATCCACAATCTTGACGTCATCAACTGGATCAAGAATGGCTATCCGGTGAAGGCTCACGGCATGGGCGGTCGCGCTTATCTGACTGAACCCGATCACGGCGAAATCTTCGACCACCACGCGGTGGAATTCGAGTATGCCGATGGTTCCCGCTGCTTCAGCCAATGCCGTCAGATTCCCGGCTGCGTCAGCGATGTTTCCGAAAGCATCGTCGGCACGAAGGGCAAGTGGGATTCACGCACGTTCGCGCTGCAGGCGCACGGTGGCGACATGATCTGGCGTTACAAGACGCCCGACGCCGAATCGAAGGGTTCCAGCAAGAAGGGCAAGAAGGCTCCGGCTGTGCCCGAAAGCGAATTGGTTCAAGCTTATCGCTCCAATTCCTCGAATGACGGACACCAAATCGAACACTTCCCGTTGATGGAAGCGATTCGCAGGAATCTCGATTACAACGAAGCCGAACGCGGCGCCCTTAGCACGCTCACCGCGATCATGGGCCGCATGGCGACCTATTCCGGCAAAGCCCTCACTTGGGAAGACGCGCTCAACTCGAAGGTTGACCTCATGCCCGAGAAACTCGCGTTCGATGCCCTTCCGAAGGTTCTCCCCGGCCCCGATGGCCGTTATCCGTATGCGATCCCCGGCAAGACCGTGGCGTTCTGATCGATCGGAGAATTGACACGAAACTCAAACCCGCACCTCATCGGAGGTGCGGGTTTTTAATTGCCCCAGAAATGACTGTGACCAATCGCTCTCAAGTTCCCGACGTTCACCTTCACACGCAGCCGCAGAGCAGGGGCGAGGAGAACGCGATCGAAAACTACGCCGGCGAGCGGAGGTTGTTTGCCTTGGCGATCTTTCTGGCATTGCTTTCGCTGATTTTCACCGGCTGCCGGACGACGGACTCGGATGCCGCACTGCGTCGCTACGAATTCCTCGAGCCGCACATGGGCACGCTGTTCAAGATCACGCTCTTCGCGTCCGACAGCTTGATAGCGACCCGCTCCGCGGAAGCCGCGTTCCGTCGTATCGAGCAACTCAACCGCATGATGACTGATTATGATCAGCGGAGTGAGTTGATGCAGCTTTCGCAGCGTCCCGTCGGCGAGGCGGTGAAGATCAGCGAAGACCTTTTCAATGCTCTTGAACACGCCCAACGGATCGCGCGGCTCAGCGACGGTGCGTTCGATGTTACGGTCGGTCCGCAAGTGCAGTTGTGGCGCAAGTCACGCAAAGAGCGAACTCTTCCGTCGGCCGATGAATTGGCCAAAGTTTCTCGTGCGGTGGGGTGGCAAAAACTTCGGCTCGATTACCGCGCCCGCACCGCGACGCTGACCGTTCCGGGCATGCGACTCGACTTGGGCGGCATTGGAAAGGGCTACGCGGCCGACCGTGCGCTCTCCGTGTTGCGCGGGTTTGGTGTCACTCGCGCGATGGTCGCGGCGAGCGGTGATCTCGCGATTGGCGATCCGCCGCCGGGCAAGGCCGGTTGGTCCATCGCGATTTCTTCCATCGATGCCAATCGCGATCGCTACACCGGGATCGTCATTTTGAAAAACGTCGGCATCTCCACTTCGGGTGACACGGAGCAATTCGTTGAGATCGACGGCAAGCGTTACTCGCATATCGTGAATCCGAAAACCGGTTACGGCCTCACGGAACGCATTGGCGCCACGGTGATCGCACCGAATGCGACGACCAGCGACGGTTTGGCAAAGGTTCTCAGTGTCCTGGGGGCCGAACGCGGAATGGAAATATTGGAACGCGAGCCGAACGTGGCGGCGTTGGCAGTCACGATCGACAGCCATGGTCAAAAGAACCTTGTTCAGTCGAAACGGTTTTCTAAGATTCCAACTCGTGCGCAGGACAGCGCTCCTTTGAAACCTGAATTGAAAAACTGAACGAACGCTATGCAGAAAGTAATGGAGAACCAGACGCTCGATTCGTTGGCACAGGCCAAATCCACCATCATCGACCTGAGCATTCGCTACGGCCCCAAGGCACTCGTCGCGATGATTATTCTCGTGCTCGGCTTCCTGGTCGCGCGCTCGATTGGCAACGTCGCACAAAGGTGGCTCGATAAACGTGAGCTGGAACCGCCGGTACGTTTGCTACTCGTGCGCATTCTTCGCATGCTGGTGCTCTCGCTGTTCGTCATCATGGCGCTCCAGAACCTCGGCGTCGAATTGCTGCCCTTGATCGCGGGACTTGGCGTGGCCGGCGTCGGCGTTGGGTTGGCGATGCAAGGCGTGCTCAGCAACGTGGTCGCTGGATTGACGATCATCTTCACCAAGCCGTTTCGCGTCGGCGAATACATCGCGATCATCGGTGTGGATGGACAGGTCGAAACGATCGATATTTTCTCAACCAAACTCAGCCACGCGGACAAATCCATTGTGGTGGTCCCCAACCGCAAGATCGTCGGCGAAGTGCTCCACAACTACGGGAAGATCCGCCAGCTCAGCCTCAGCGTCGGGGTGGGCTATGGCACGGATCTCAATCGCGCGATCGCCTTGGTGAAGGAGGTTCTCGCGCAGAATCCGCGCGTCTTGAAGGATCCAGCTGCTGGCGTCGGCGTCAGCACGTTGGCCGATTCATCGATCGTTTTAGCCGTGGGGCCTTGGGTGAAGGTGGCGGACTTCGGTCCTGCCGGAGCCGAACTCAACAAAGCGATCGTCGAACGCTTCCGCGAGAACAGCATCGAGATTCCCTTCCCGCAGCGCGAAGTCCGTCTGCTGAACAACTCGGCGGCGTAGCCGAGCGATCAACCTCTCGGCAGCAACGCCGCGATTTGCGCTGGCGACGCCGTCCCCGTCGTGCCGAGTTCGTGAATTACGATCGACGAGGCGACCGCGGCGATTTGCAAAGCTTCACGCAACGACGCGCCTGCCGCGAGTGCGGTGGACAAGTTGGCGGTCACGGAATCACCGGCGCCCACGACGTCGATGGGCCCGCGCAGGGGTAGCGTGGGAACGTGTTCCACGATTCCGCCGGGCCGCGCGCCCACAAGGCCTCGCTCGGCCATCGTGACGAAAACTTCGGACTGATTGCGGTCGGCAAGTTCCATGGCCGCGTCGCGGACTTCATCGACGGAAAGGTTGCGTTTTAGTTCCATCAAGGCGGCGAGTTCCGCGGCATTCATTTTGAAAATCACCGGCGGATAGCCCCGCAATCCGCGGCGGCAATCCGCCACGACTGGAATGCTTCGCGCACCCTTTTTGAATTTCGCCAGCAGCGGAAGAACCGCCGTCGTCACTACGCCCGTCTCCGCTTCGTCCACCTGATCCATGACCACTATCGCATCCACATTCGCGGATAGCGCGTCGATGGATTTGGAAATAGCCGCCACGACCGCTTCGGGAGTTGGCGTCCAATTCTTGCTGTCGAGCCGGCTGAGCTCACGTGGCGGCTGACCGCGTTCAGTGATCAGTGGTTTGCAATAGGTGAACGTGCGCCGCAGGGCCGTCGTGTGAAAATGAGCGAGGTTGACGCCCCGCAACGCGGCCAGTGAGCGACGCAGTTCGTAGCCCTCGCCGTCCTCGCCGCAGAAGCCCACGGGAAAAATTTCGCCAACGCCAAGCGCGACCAGATTGTTCAACACCGTGCCCGCGGCGCCAGGTTGGGCGCGAACATTCACGACATTGTGCACGGGCAACCCTGTCTCAATGGATGTCTCCGCGCGCGCGGGATCGATTTCGAGATAGCGATCGAGGCAGAAATCGCCGATCACGGCGATGCGAAGTCTGGCGTATCCGGTGGCAATCGATTGAAAGCGGTCGTTAGTCATGTTCAGCCGAGGCGCACTAGTTGGTGATAGAGGTTGTGGACGAACGTAGCATTGTCACATTGCACGTAGTGCATCGCGCCGCCCATGCGAGAGTAGCTTTTGCAGAAGCGCAGATAGTACGCGGGATTCTTCTTCTTCGGCTCGCCTTGCGTCCAATCCCAGCCACCGCCGTCTTGCAGGTCCACGACGTAGATGCTGTGGTTACTGACAATGGGGCGACTGTTTTGGAGCCGGAGATTGTTCACGCAACTCAACGATTTCTCGAAGACTTGCGGTCCCATGATCGCCGAACCGATCGAGAGCGCGACACCGCCGTCGAGTCCTTCCACGGAACCGCCAAATTGTTTGAAGTCCCGCTCCGCAGCGCGACCGATCGCTGCGCCGTTGAACATCGGGTGATTGGAAATGATGTCGTAGCCGATGCCGGGATGAACGGTGAGCGGCACGCCGTGCTTGAAGGCCTGCGCCAGAATTGATGCGTTTTTCCAGCGGTGCTCGACGTGAATCCGGCCGGAAGTGATCCCGTGTTGCTTCATCGCCACGAGCAGATCGGCGCGAGCCGGTGAAAGTGGATGCGCGGGTTCGATCCGCAGCGAGTTTTCCAGCTCAGCGGCTGGCGGAAACGTGACACCGTCTTCGATGATGTAGCGGCCGAGCGCGCGCCCGTAGCCTTCGCCGTTGATGCCGCCGGCGAGGAGAGCGAAGTGGATGTTTCGTGCGGTTTCGTCCCAGGTGCCGAACTTTCCTTCGGCAACATTCATTTCGACGCTCTCCGTGGACGCACCGAACCATGCGTATTCCCAATCGTGAATCGTTCCGGCGCCGTTCGTAGCGAGGTGGGTAATCCAGCCGCGCGCCATCATGCGTTCGAGAATTTGCGCCGCGCCATTGCGGAGCAGGTGCGCTCCGTAAATCAGCATCACGCTCGCTTCGCGCGCCTTGGCGGCGAGGATGGTTTTGGCGCAAGCGGCGACGTGCTCAGCCACGGCGGGCGGGCAGGGCGCCGGCATCGTGTCAGGCGAAATCAAAATATCTTGCACGCGCGTGAGGCTCTTGCGCTGCTCAAGCGGGAAGACTTTGAGTTTGCTGAGATCCAGCGGCGGTCGAGCCTTCATTTTCCGAGGAGAAAGTTCAGGATTGCCACCGCGTCGCGGTAATCGGGAATCGCGGCGTCGGCGCCGGCATCGAGTAACTGACGGAACTTGAACGGATCGCACAAGCCTGAGCCGTTGTGATGTTCATCGCTGCACACTGCGATCGCGACCCCGCCGAGTTCCTTGGTGTTGCTAATTTCGACGGGACCATCGCCAAAGGAAAGCAAGCCTTGGCCCGTGATGCCTTCGGTGCTCAGCAGGCGGCGGAAGACTTCCATCTTGGAGAACTTGGTTGGATCACCAGTGCCGCCGTAGATGTGCGGGCCGAAATAGTGAGCGATCTCCAGAATCACGGCTTCCTCGCGCACACGCTCCTCGACGGTGCTGCTCAATATGACCGGCGTCAGCCCGAGCTCTTTGATGCGTTCCAAAACCCGCCGCGCGCCGTGCACGACGTAGTGATCCGTTTCAAGTTGGCCCGCGCGGACTTGTGCGGAGCGTCGCGCGATCGCCTCGTCGAGTTGGCGCTGGTATTCGGCCCGGAGCGCTTCGGGATCGAGCGATTTTCCGCCGCGTTCTTTCACCAACTCGGCGAAGCGGATCGTTTGGAAAATTGTCGGCTTCCCGTTGAGGCTTAGAATCAGATTGACCAACAAGTCGTGAATGGCCCCTTCGCTCTCGCCGGGTTTGGTGGGAAGATTTTCCCGAAACAGCCGGCACATGATTTCCGGCCAGCCGTGCCGCAGCCACGAAAGCGTCCCGTCAAAATCGAAGACGACGTGGGTGATCTGATGACGTGGCCCGAACGTGGGGCGAATTTCGACGGGCCCGCTGAACTTTGGCAGAGCAATCATTCACAGAGTTCTACCGGCAAGCGCGCTCCGGCGCAATGCGCGCTTGTTGCCCGGCGGTGCCATCGTTTTTTCGGATTGAAGTGCGACAGCGTCCAGCGTCTCTTACCGGAAGATGAACAACACTTTGCTTTCCCGTCGGACATTCGCGCAAGTCGCCACGCTGGCGAGCGCATCGCTTGCTTTCGGAGCCACTCCTGCCCGTGCAGCGGTTCGGAAACGCAATATCAAGCTGGGCCTAGATAACTTCGCTGTGCGTGCCTTCAAGTGGAACGCCCGAGAACTCATCGACTACGCGGCGAAGCTCAAGACAGATTCCCTTTTTATCACCGACTTCGGACCGTTCGAAGGTCACCACGATGATTCCTCCCTCAGCGAGCATCGGAAATACGCCGCGGGTCACGGTCTTCAAATTCAACTCGGTTCCTGGAGCATTTGTCCAACGTCGAAGTCCTTCAAAAAAGATTGGGGCACGGCAGAGGAACACCTCGCGCTGGGCATTCGCATGGCGAAAGCGCTCGGTTCGCCGGTCTTCCGCGTTATTCTAGGGCGGCAAGACGACCGCAATACGGAAGGCGGAATCGCAGCGCGTATTGCCGACACGGTGAAGGTTTTGAAATCCCAGCGCGGCCTCGCGATTGACTCCGGTGTCAGAATCGCCGTGGAGAATCATGCGGGCGACATGCAATCGCTTGAACTTGTGGAACTCATCGAAATCGCGGGCAAGGACTACGTCGGCGCCAATATCGACTCCGGCAATGCGGTGTGGACTATGGAAGATCCGATCGCCAATCTGGAGAATCTTGCGCCCTACGTACTCACCAGCAGTCTGCGCGACTCCATGATCTGGGAAACTCCCGACGGCGTGAAAGTTCAGTGGACCGCCATGGGTGATGGTTGCGTGGATTTAAAGCGCTATTTCGACATTTTCGAGAAACGTTGCCCAGGCGTTCCGGTTCACATCGAGACCATCTCCGGCTTTGCGCGCGAGTTTACGACCAAGAAACCCGACTTCTGGAACTTGTTCCCAAAATCAACTGCCGCAGATCGCGCCCGGTTGGAAGCGCTCGCGAAGAAGGGGCACGCGATCGAGCCTTTCAAGGCTGCGGTTGGCGATCAAAAAGTGAAGTCCGAGCAGGCATACCAACGCGAGCAGATCGAACGCAGCCTCCGCTATTGCAAGGACGCGCTGGGGTTGGGGATGAAGGCGTAGAAGGTTGCCCGCGAATGACGCGAATGAACGCGAAACAAAGACCGCCGCTCGGAATGGGAGCGCGGCGTTTACGCCGCTTCAATGTTCGCTTGGCATTCGCCGCCGGAAGCGGCTTCAACGCCACGCTCGCATTTGCGTTCTTCGCGTAATTCGCGGGTAAGCAACACCATGACATCGCGTCTTAAACTCGGCTTCGACAATTACGCCCTTCGCTCCTGTGGTTGGAAGGCTGCGCAATTCATCGACTACGCCGCCTCGCTCCAACTGGACGCGCTTTTATTCTCCGATTTCGAAGTCTACGAGAGTCTCGAAGATGCGCATCTGCGTGAGTTGAAATGTCGCGCCGATGATCACGGGATCCTGCTTTACGCCGGCACGTTGAGCGTCTGTCCGTCGTCGAATATTTTCGACGCACGCCGCGGTACGGCGGAGGAACAACTAAGCCTGTGCATCCGGATTGCGCGCGCCTTGGGTTCCCCGGTCGCGCGCTGTGTTTTGGGGAATCAGAAGGACCGTTTCCGCGCCGGCGGAATTCAGGCGCGTATCGACGACACCGTAACGGTGCTTCGCAACGTCCGTTCGGCAGCGGTGGATGCTGGTGTCAAGATTGCCGTGGAGAATCACGCGGGCGACATGCAGGCCAATGAACTCATCGGCTTAGTCCGGCGCGCCGGCGCGGATTTTGTCGGTGCCACAATGGACGCCGGCAACGCCGTCTGGGCTCTTGAAGTACCCGCGGACAATCTGGAGCGCCTCGGTCCTTACGCTATCTGCTCCGGCATTCGTGATTCTGCCGTATGGCAAACCGACGATGGTGCCATGTATGAGTGGACCGCGATGGGTGACGGCGATGTGGAATGGAAACCCTACTTTGCGCGCTATGCGGAATTGTGTCCGCGCACGCCGGTGTTTCTCGAGACGATTTCCGCCCGCCAATTTCCGCTCCCATACCGGAGTAACCGCTCGTGGCGCGATTCTTGGGACACTACCGACCCGGTTTATCATCACTTCCAAATGTTCGCGCAACGCGGCCGAGCCCGGACCGCGCCCGAGAAAGACCCATCCGATCCGCAATTTCAAATTGCCGAACTGGAGAAAAGTCTTACCTATTGCCGCGAAGTCTTGGGCTTGGGTGCGAAATCCTGAAAGGGACGCTGGCAAGAGGAACCGCCAGCATACCGCGCCAAATGCGCAGATAACCTGAAGAGGAGCCTGATGGAGGGCGTGATCTGCCCGCAGTTAGCAGCAGAATTCCGGACGCACGTTCCAGTTGCTGTGGCAGAAACCAAACGGTTCCCGGATGGCCGTGTGCAATGGATAGAGGAGGATACCCGTCTCCTGCGATGCCGTGGCGACTTCGTCTTGCGCTGTGGCGTCCGCGAGCACTGGAGTGCGTCGGGCCGCGAGGCAAAGCATCGCAACGAAAAGGAGCGAGCAGAAAGCCCAGACTCCGCCGATGAGAAGGAATGGGTTCATATTGGAATCAGATAAGCAAACTCCGTTCCCACCCCGAAAACCGTGCCGATTTGAATCTTTCTGTCTGCGTTAGATTTATAACGAATTTTGTTTACCACATTGCTGGCAAATAACTTGCGTCGCAAAATTGAGAAAGCCAGTCTTCGTGTGGATCGCTGCGCTTGGGTTGCAATTTGCAATTGCATTCTGCACGGATCGGGCAAATTGCAAGGCGTTGAACAGATCGTGATTTTGGATTCGGGCAACGATCGTAGTGATCACCCGCCTCCGCATGCCGTTAACATGAGGCCGTGAACTTTGAAGTGTGAGCGTAGCACGCCGTGCAAGGTGGTTCTCTCTAGGGTCGCAACAAAACGGACACGACATCGGCAGCGGCCTCAATCGCGTCGAAGACGTCGAAGCTGTTCGGCACGTTATATGAGATGAAGGGATCGCCGGTGCTAACGGATTGCGCGGCGGCGGCCTGACGGCGGCGCGCTTCCAATTCCTCGATCTCGCGGGTGCGGGCTTTTTCCATGCCTCCGCCGCGGATGAATTCCACGATGCGCCGGAGTTCGTTGCGGTCGAACCATGTGCCGTGCGGTTTGCAGACGTCGACGATGACTTGCGAGCAGCGGGCGAACTGCACGCGGTTCATCAACTGCGCGCACTGCGGGCAGGGGACGTAGCGGATCTCCGTGGGCACGGTGCCCGGTTCCGGTGGCGGCGTGGCGGTGGCCATGCCGAGGACGACGGATTGTTTTTCGCGTTGGAGGCAGATTTGTTCGAGCGTGGCCGCCTCGGCCCAGATGCCGGCGCAACGCGGGCACTCAAGGAGTTGCGTTTCTCCGAGGGTGACGGTTTCCAAATTGTCGCTGCAGCGCGGGCAAGGCAAGGCTCGGGAACGTTCCCGATTGGCGGAGCGGTCAGCGTGCGCGCCGCAGTGGGAGCAAAACTGCGCACCGACAAACATCAGCCCGAAGCACGACGGGCAGGACACGGTGGCGAGACGGGAATTGCAATGGTCGCAACAGTTCGCCTGCGTGGAACACGAGGCACCGCACATGGGGCACTTGAGAGTCACTGCTTCCATGGGGGCTCCGGGTTTGGAAAAGTTTTACACGTCGCAGAGCTTAATGGCTTCCGCGAGGGACGTGACCTTGTCGCGTAGGGGAATGAATTCCTGGCCGACGAAGCCGGTGTATTTCACTTCGAGCAACGCCTTCATGATCGGTGGATAATTGATTTCCTGCGTGTCGTCGATTTCGTTGCGGCCGGGATTTCCCGCGGTGTGCACGTGGCCGATGTAGGGCGCGTATTGCTTGATCCGCGCGATGACGTCGCCGTGCATGATCTGCACGTGGTAGATGTCGAAGAGGACTTTGCAATGCTCCGACCCGATCTCCTTCAGGATGTCGATGGCGACGTCCATGTTGTTGAACCAGTAGCCGGGGTGACCTTTCATTTCCACGGCGACCTTGGTGTTGAGCATTTCCGGGCAGAGCACAACTTTGTGTTTCTCGGCGATGGGGAGAACTTTTTTGAGGCCGGCGATGAAGTTGCGTCGCGCGGATTCATCGGTGTTCGTGCCTTTGAATCCGGAGAAGGTGATGATGCGTTTGATGCCGTACTGCGCGCAGAGTTCGATGCGCTCGGTGAGCAGCTTCACGCATTCGTCGTGCTGGTCGAGATTGGCGAAGCCTTTGGCGAACCCGTGGCTGCCCGCAATGGCGCAGGTCATCCCGCGCTTTTTCAACTCGGGCCAATACTTCGGATCGATCAACTCCACGGAGGTGAGGCCGAGCTTCTGGGAATGATCGATCAATTCCTCCGGCGGCATGGGTTTGAAACACCACGGCACGACGGACTGGGTGATGCGGCCGTTGGCAACGACTTTGGCAGGCGCGGCGGCTTTTGATGGAATGGAGAAGGTCGCTGCGGCGGCGGTGAGCGCGGCGGTTTTCAGGGCGGAACGGCGGGAGAGGGGTTTGGAGTTCATGGATCGAAAAATGGAGGTGTTATTGATTTTGACCGCTTTGCTTTTTGAGTTCTTTGATGTGCCTGATGCGCTCGTTCATCCGCTGCTTCTGCTGTTGTTCTTGCTCCAACTGAATAAAGAATCCGCCAATTGCCGCGATTAATAAACATACGGAAACGATGCGTTGAAATCGCGAACCAAGAATAATAGCAACAGTGGCTGGGACGGTCATCAACGCGTATAACCCCGGACAGCTACACAGCATGAAACACGCGGCCAGCAGGATGAAAAAGTAGATGATGATCGCATCGCGAGCGATTCGTTCGCGGACTGAAAGAGCCCGTCCTAAAGTAAGCCTGAATGAGCGGTGCTCTTGCTTTGGGTTAATCTCGTCAGCGGACATTAAAGGGTTGGCAGCCGATGTGGTCAGGCATCCTCACACATCACAAATGTTCACGCCCTGTTTCAGCGACGCCAAAACATCTTTCCGCGCAGGGATGAATTCCTGCGCGACGTGGCCTTTGAATCCCGTCTCAACGATCGCTTTCATGATCGCGGGGTAATTCAGTTCCTGCGTCTCGTCGATCTCGTGCCGGCCGGGGACGCCGCCGGTGTGATAGTGCGCGAAGTATTGATGATCGCGCTTGATCGTCGCGATCACGTCGCCCTCCATGATCTGCATGTGGTAAATATCGTAGAGGAGCTTGAAATGTTCGGAGCCGATGGCTTTGCAGAGTTCCACGCCCCAGGCGGATTTGTCGCACTGATAATCTTTGTGGTTCACGCGGCTGTTGAGGAGTTCCATGCAGAGCGTCACCTTGTGTTTCTCCGCGAGCGGAATGAGGCGCTTCAATCCGATCGCGCAATTCTTGATGCCTTGTTCGTCATCGAGGCCGTCGCGATTTCCCGAGAAGCAGATCACGTTGAAAAATCCGGCGGCGGCGGATTCTTTGATAAGCGGTTCGTAGGCTTCGATGAGTTTGTCGTGATGTTCGAGGCGGTTAAAGGCTTTCGGAATGCCGCCCAACTTCACTTTGCCCGGTCCTTCAATGCTCGGATAGCTGACCATCGCACAATGCATCTTGTGCTTCTTCATGGTCGCGAAATCTTTTGGGTCGAGGAGTTCGATGGATTGGAGTCCTATCTCTTTTCCCGCGACGCACAAGTCGTCGAGCGAGATTTTCGGATAGCACCATTTGCAAACGGAGTGGTGGACGCGGCCTTTCATCCCGCTGGCAGCGTCGGCGGCGCGGAGACGTTGAGTGAGTGCGCCGGCGGTGCTGGTGAGTAACGCGGCGGAAGCGGTCAGGCGCAGTGCCTGGCGGCGGGAGAGGGGAGTTTTCATGGTGCGATTGGGTCTGGGGAGAATACACGACAAAGGCGGCGCGGCGTCAAGGTCGCGGAAGTTTGAGGGCGCGCATTTGCTTGAGTTGCCGCGGCGGAGGTAGCAGTCTGCCCGCATTGTTGTGATGAGCACGCCGTTGCGAGTTTTGATTGTAGAAGATTCCGAGTTCGACGCCCGGATCATGGTCGGCTTGCTGCGCAAGGCGGGCTACGACGCCACCTTCGTCCGTGTGGAGACGGCGGAGCAGATGAAAGACGCGCTGGCGGCCGGGAATTGGCAGATCATTCTCGCCGACTACAACCTCCCGCAATTCAACGCACCCGAGGCGCTCGCGCTGCTGCAACAGAGCGGGCTCGATATTCCGTTCATCATCGTTTCCGGCGGCATCGGTGAAGACATCGCCGTCGCGTCGATGAAGGCGGGCGCGCACGATTATTTGATGAAGGGAGCGCTCGCGCGTCTCGCCCCGGCGGTGGAGCGCGAGTTGCGCGAAGCGGAAGTGCGTCGCGCGCGCCGTCAGGCCGAGGCTTCGTTGCGTGAAAGTGAATTGCGCTACCGGCAATTGTGGGAGACGGCGACGGACGCAGTCTTGCTGATGGACGATCAGGGGCGGATCAACTTCGCCAATCCCGCGGTGGAAAAGGTTTTCGGTTATCCGGCGGCGACGGTCATCGGGCAACCGGTGCAGATGTTCGATATGCGGATCGTCGTCGGCCGCGACACCGTGCCGCTGACTCTGGACCTGATCCGCGAATTCATCCGCGCGGAGAATCGCGCGATCGAAGGGACGTGTCATCGCGCGGACAAGAGCGAGGCGATTCTCGGCCTTTCGTTCAATGCGATGGAACTACAGGGCAAACAGTGGCTCGTCGGTTTCATTCGCGATATTACCGAGCGTAAGAAAGCCGAAGAAGAATTGCGCGCGAATCAGGAACAGTTCCGCGTGGCGCGCGAGATTCAACAACGACTGTTCCCGAAAGAGTCTCCCCACGTCGTGGGATTTGACATTGCCGGAGCGACGCGGCCGGCGGAGGAAACCGGCGGCGATTATTTTGATTACCTGACGATGCAGGGCGGTTGTCTTGGGATTGTCGTGGGCGACGTGACGGGTCATGGAATCGGTCCGGCGTTGCTGATGGCGGAGGCGCGCGCTTACTTGCGGTTGCTGGGGTTGAACCGCGACGACGTGGGAGAGATCCTGACTCGCGCCAATCGCGTGTTGGCGAGCGATGTCGATTACGAACACTACGTGACGTTGATTCTCGGCAAGATCGATCCGGCGCAGCGCACGCTGGCGTTTGCGAACGCCGGCCATTCGACTGGTTTTTTGATCGGAGCCGACGGCGCGATCCGCGCGCAAATGAAACGCGGTGGCATTCCGCTCGGACTTCAGGCGGAGAACCAATATCGCTGCCAGGAAGTTTTTCAGTTGGTCGCGGGCGACATCGCGGTATTTCTGACCGATGGTTTGGAAGAGGCGATGAATCCGGCGGAAGAATTCTTCGGCGTCGAGCGAGTGCTCGAGAACATTCGTATTCATCGCGACAAACCCGCGAGTGAAATTATCAATCATCTGTTTGTGGCGCTGGAGGAATTCACCGGCAGTAACGAGCAACAGGATGATCTCACGGTGGTGATCGCGAAGGTGAATTGACCCTGCAGCATGGGTGCCAGGAGATCGCCAGAGCGAAGCGCGCGGTTGGGCAGCCCGCCACGCGGCGATCAGAATTATTTCATCGTATGAACAAACCGCTTCATCAGTTTCGTGCTGGCGTCATCGGCACCGGATTCATTGGCCCGGTTCACATAGAGGCACTCAAAAGAATAGGGGTGCAGGTCACGGCGATCTGTGGTTCCACCAATTCTGCCCGGGCCTGCGCGGAGAAGTGGGGCATTCCCGAGGTTTATGGCGATTACGATTACCGCGCGATGTTTCGGTCGTCGAATATTGACGTTGTCCACATCACGTCGCCGAACAAGGTGCATGTCGAACAATCGCTGGGCGCGCTCGCGGCCGGCAAACACGTCGTCTGTGAAAAGCCGCTCGGCATGGCGGTGAGTGAAACCAAGAAGATTGTCAGCGCGGTGAAGAAGAAGGGATCGCCCATCTTCGCGGTGAATTACATGTGCCGTTTCTTTCCCGCAGTGCTGCAAATGCGCGCGATGGTGGCGCGGGGCGAACTTGGTCAAATCATGCACGTGCAAGGCCATTTCTTCCAGGACTGGCTACTGCAACCGACGGACTATAATTGGCGATTGTTGGCCAGTGGGGGCGGCAAACTCCGAGCGGTCGGCGATATCGGTACGCATTGGATTGATGCCGTCTCGTTTATTCTGGGGGCGCGCGCGACGGCGGTGTACGCGCATTTGGAAACGTTTCACAAAACCCGCTACCGACCGCGCGGCGAGGTAAAGACGTTCGCGAAGGTTGATCCGAAGACGATGCTGCCCTACTCGGTGGATACGGAGGATTTTGGCAGTTTGCTGCTAAAGTTTGGCGCGGCAAAACACGGTTTCGTGAACGGCACCCATGCCAACGCTTTGATTTCACAGGTTGCCGCCGGTTGGAAATGCAGCCTCTACCTCGGCATCTACGGAACGAAGGGAAGTGTCCGCTGGGATCTGCAGCAGCCGAACGAAATCGTCGTGGGACGTCGCGATGAACCGAACCAAATTCTACAACGGGCCACTGCAGGTTTCAGCGAGGACATTGCTGGCTTCACCGATTATCCCGGCGGTCACCCGGAGGGCTTTCCGGACAGCCACAAAATGCACTACCGAGCCGTCTACCAACACATTGCGAGCGGTCGCAAGACCCCGATCCTTTTCGCCACCGCGGAAGACGGGCACCACGAGGTGCGGTTGTGCGAAGCCATCTTGAAAAGCAGCAAAGCGCGGAAGTGGGTGCCGGTCTGGTAGGAAGCCGCGTTGCGTCAAAGATGGAATCAGATCGTCTGCTCATTCTCTATTGATGAAGCCATCATCCTTCTTTCATCACTGTCCGCGTTGCGGCGCCAAGCAGATCAATGCTCCTGAGGGCTTGGTGTTCGTCTGCGCAGAGTGCGGATTCACCCTCCATTTCAGCTCGGCGATAGGGACGGCCACATTCATTGAGCGCGACGACGGCTGCGTCTTGTTCATTCGCCGCGCGAAAGAACCTGCGAAAGGCAAACTGGCGCCGCCGGGCGGATTCGTCGATATCGGCGAGACGGCAGAACAGGGAATGCGTCGCGAAATTCGCGAGGAAGTCGGCCTCGAAGTCGCGGACGTTCGATATCTTTGCTCCCATATGAACCGCTACGTTTACAAGGACGTCGCGTACCCGGTGTTGGATTTGTTTTTTGTGGCCCGCGCGCTGACGCCCGAGAACGCACGAGCGCTGGACGATGTAGCGGGCTTGATTTGGCTTCAACCGGACGCGGTGGCGATGGAGGAAATCGCGTTCCCGTCAATGCGAGCAGCGCTCGCTTTGTGGCTAGAACAGCGACGGGCCTAGTCTGTTTGGGACGCTTGATTGCTTCGTTGCGAGAAGGACGAGGGCTACCGCTACTTTCGCCGGGCAACGAATTGCTCGACGTATTTTCCAAGCATGTCGGCTTCGAGATTGACCGTATCGCCCACGACGCGCTCCCGCAATGCCGTAACCGCATACGTGTGTGGAATAATCCAGATGCGAATCCTGTTTTTCGTGACCCCCGCGACGGTGAGGCTAATTCCATCGACGGCGATAGATCCCTTGAAAATAGCATAGCGGGTCACCTCTTTGGGTGCGGCGACTTCCAGCAACCAATCCGCTCCTGATTTTTCCCAGCGCGCAATCTTCCCCGTGCCGTCAATGTGCCCCGTGACAAAGTGACCGCCGAGTCGTGAGTCCGCGCGCAACGAACGCTCGAGATTGACTGCGGCTCCAACCTTGGCGAACTGAATATTGGTGCGTTGCCACGTTTCACGTAGCAAATCCAAACGGACGAGTTTGCTGGAGCCAGATGGCTTGATAGATACAACCGTCAGACAGCAACCATTCACTGCAAGACTATCCCCGAGGCGCAGCCCGCGTCCGCACACCCTGACCCGCACGGTCAGTTCGATCGCCTTGGCGGTCGGATGAATGCGGTCGATGGTGCCAGTTTCTTCAACAATGCCAGTGAACATACTTTCCGCGAAGGTGCAGGTTTGAGGACGCTCGAAGCAAGTGGATTAACGCTCTGCCGGCAGGACTCGCGCTGCGAGTAACAAATCATCGCCTAATTTTCGCCAGTCGAGCGACCCGAGTCGGATCATCTCAGCGAGCGAGCGTGCGCCCTCACCGGCGACTCCGTGAAGTGACCGGCGACCGCCAAGAATCTTTGGCGCATAGAAGAAGGCGACACGCTGTGCGTGGCCTTGTGCGAGGAAGGAAGCATTCACTTCGCCGCCGCCTTCGACAAGGAGTGAGGTCACTGGTTCTTTTCCGAGCCTGCGCAGCAACCACCGCAGATCGATTCGTTCGTTGCGGAGTGGGGCAGTCCAAACGCGCACGTGGCGAGCGAGCGCTTCGACGCGCTTTCGCGGAGCGGTCTTGGCGACGACGATCGTGGTGAGCGATTTGAATTCGTCGGTGACAACTTGCGCCGAGAGCGGCGTGCGTGCCTGCGAATCCAAGATAATGCGGCGGAGTCGTGAGGGTCCCGTCGTGTGTGTGGTCAAAGCCGGATCGTCGGCAAGAACCGTGTTGATACCGACGAGGATAGCGTCGGAGCCGCGGCGCAATTTGAGTCCGTAGGCGCGGGCTTTTGGTCCGGTGATCCATTTCGATTCGCCGTCGGCGGTTGCGATCTTGCCATCCAAGGTCATCGCTGCTTTGACCGTAACGAAGGGCGTGCGATGAACGATCCAGTGATTGAATGATTCGTTCAACTGAGCGCAATCATCGGCGATCGATTTGCGCTGGCCGTCTTTGGCGGGTTCCAATTTTGCGACGTCGATTCCGGCGCGTTGAAGAATGCGGAAGCCCTTTCCCGCGTGATGGGGATTCGGATCGGTGGCTCCCACAACGACGCGTTTGATGCCGGTGGCTTTGATGGCGTCCGTGCAAGGGGGCGTCCGTCCGTGGGTGCAACACGGCTCCAGGGTCACGTAGAGCGTCGCTCCGCGGGACGTGTGTCCACATCGTTCCGCGGAGCGGAGCGCTTCGATTTCCGCGTGGGGTTCACCGGCGCGATGGTGCCCGCCTTCACCGATGACGGTGCCATTCTTGACAAGCACCGCGCCGACCATTGGGTTCGGGGACGTTTGACCGTAAGCGCGCCGCGCCAGCGTGAGCGCTCGCTTCATGAAGCGGATGTCGGTCGCGGAGTTAGTGAAGGGGACAGGCAATTGTGCGCCTTGGTTATCGTTTGAGTTCGGCGAGACGCCCTTGCGCGCGCGCGGCGAATTCCGTTTCCGGATACGTCTTGATGACAAACTCAAATACGCCGATTGCCTCGGTGCGCTCCTTCAAACCTTCGAGGCATTGACCGCGGAGGAAATGCACTTCGGCGAGCGCCTGGCCCTTCACTTCGCCATAGGTTTCTGCGCGCGACAAATGCCGGAGCGCCGATTTGTAGTCCGCGTGGTTGTAGGCGAAATACGCGCGCTGGACGGCGCCGCGCTGCATCGTGGTGGCGCAGGAGCACAGCACCAGCACCAGAGGAATCAGATTGGAAAAGATTCGACGATTCATCGCCGCCGAATTTAGGAAGCGAGCTCGCGTTCGTCAAACAACGCCGCGGCGAACTCTTTCGCATCGAACGGCTGCAGATCGTCCGCCTGCTCGCCGAGGCCGATGAATTTGATTGGCAGACCGAGTTCTTTTTGAATCGCGACCACCATGCCGCCTTTGCTGGTGCCGTCGAGTTTCGTGATGACGAGGCCGGTCAGCGGGACCGCTTTGTGAAATTCGCGCGCTTGATTGAGCGCGTTCATGCCGGTCGTCGCGTCGAGCACGAGCAACGTCTCGTGCGGTGCGCCGGGAAGCTTGCGCCCGATGACGCGGTGCAGCTTTTGCAATTCCTGCATCAGGTTGTGCTTTGTGTGCAGGCGCCCTGCAGTATCAACGATCAGGTAGTGCGCCTTTTGCGCAAGCGATGCCGTGATGGCGTCGTGCGCCACCGACGCGGGATCGGCTCCGTACGCACCGGCGATCACCGGCGCCTTCAGGCGTTGGCCCCACAGTTTGAGCTGCTCAATCGCCGCGGCGCGAAACGTATCGCACGCGGCAAGCACGCAGGGATCTCCGCGCCCTTGCAACGCATGCGCGAGCTTGGCGGACGTCGTCGTTTTACCAGTGCCGTTGACGCCCACGATCGAAAGCACGGTTAAACCTGCTTCCTTCCGGAGCGCCGAGGAAACGGAGCTCAAACTCTTCTCGACTTCCTGACGCGCGACGCCAAACACATCGAGGCCGGACTTGCCTTGCGTTTCGTAACCCTTCTTAACGGCGGTGATGATCTGCGCGGTCATCGCCATGCCGAGATCGGCGCCGATCAGCGCGGCTTCGAGTTCCTCAATTGAATCGCCTGTCAGCTTTGGTGAACGCGTGACGATGCGTTTGATTTCGTGGGTGAGCTTGGCGTGGGTCTTTTGGAGACCTTCTTTGAAACGTTGGAACAGGCCCATGGGCAGTAGCGGATGAGGTTGAAATTAGGTGCGCGCACCGGCGATGAGCAGTGCGTTGGCGAGCGCGCGCTTGATGGCGCGATCTTTCAGGAGCTCGACGTATTCGTAGGGAATTTTCACGGAACCAATCAACGGCTTGTTCTTGTTCATCCCGTGGCAGTCCGAACCGCCGGTGATCGCGAGGTTAAAATTTTTCGCGAGCTGCAGATAATGCTGCGTCGCGGAAGGCGTGTGCTTGCTATGGAAGCATTCCAATCCGTCGAGACCGGCATCAACAAGCAGGGGAATCTGTTCATCGCGGCGATTCAGAAACGGATGCGCGAGCACGGCAGCACCGCCCGCGGAGTGGATCAAGGCGATCGCGTCCGTGGCGGAAATCTTGAACTTCGAAACGAAGCCGGGCCGACCGCGCTTGAGAAAGCGTTCGAACGCCTCGTCCATGCTGGTGCAAACTCCGCTTTGCACGAGCGCGCGCGCGACGTGCGGTCGACCGGGCGAATGGCAGTTGGCGATCGCGAAAACATTTTCCGGGTCCAACGGCACTCCGGCGTTGTTCAAGCGCGTGACCATTTCGCGGATGCGATTCACGCGGACCGCCTGAAACTTCGTCATCGCCTCGGCGAGCTTGGCGTTGTGGATGTCGAGGTAATAGCCGAGCAGGTGCAGCTCGTTGCCATCGATCTCGGCGGTTAGTTCGGTGCCGGGGATGAACTCAATGCCGAGTTGGCCGCAAGCGACGGCCATGCGCGGACAGCCTTCGATCGTATCGTGATCGGTGAGCGACATCGCCGCGAGGCCGAAGCGCTTGCCTTCAGCCGCGAGCTGCTCCGGCGTGTAGGTGCCGTCGGAGAAGTGCGTGTGAAGGTGGAGGTCGGCGAACATATTAAACTAACAAGTGCCGCGTGGCCTCACTTGACGACGCGCGCCGGACGCATCAATTCGCCCTTCACTTTGTCGAGAATGCCGTTCACGAACTTGCCGCTGTCCGGCGTGGAGAATTTTTTGGCGATGTCCACCGCTTCGTTGATGCTGACAACCGGCGGGATGTCGTCGCGGTGCAACATTTCGTAAATCGCGAGGCGGAGAATATTGCGATCCACGACCGCGATGCGGTGAAGGTCCCAGTTCAACGCTGCCTTCTTGATGTGCTCGTCGGCTTCGGCGCGGTGTTCGATCGTCCCGCGAATCAGTGGTTCGGCGAAAAGCCGCATGGCGGCTTCATCGGCAGTAGGCGGCGGTAGTTCGGTTTTCTCGCCCCATTTGGCCTTGCCCTTGTCTTCCGCGAGAGCGGCGGAGCGTTGCGACTCCCAGAAACGATCAAGCGCCTCGTCGAGGTTCTCGACGGGGTTTAAATCATGTTGAAATAAAAACTGCACCGCGCGTTCGCGCGCTTCACGGCGTTTGCCCATGGTTCAAGAATGCACGACCCAACGGACGCGGGGAAGCTCAATATGGTGAAGCCGAGGCGAAGCAGCGACGGAGATTGGCGCTTGGTTTCCGTCAATTCACCACGTTGACCGGCTTGCCGGCCAGGAACGCGCGGAGGTTCGCGGCAGCCGTCTCGATCAAGCGCGCGCGCGCGTTGCGAGCGGCCCACGCAATATGCGGAGTGATGAAACAATTCTTCGCCTGCAACAACGGATTGCTCGCGGGCGGCGGCTCGGCTGACAACACATCGAGCCCGGCGCCTGCTAGGCGTCCTTGATTCAGCGCGTCCGCCAATGCGGCTTCGTCGACGAGCGGCCCGCGGCCGGTGTTGATCACGAAAGCCGTGGGCTTCATCGTCGCGAGTCTTGCCGCGTTCAGCATTCCCTTATTTTCCGACGTGAGCGGACAATGCAGCGACACGACATCGCTGGTGCGGAGGAGGGTGTCCAGATCGGTGAACTTCACTTCTCCATCACTCGCTGCCGCCGTCGAGCGCCGATGCGCGATCACTTTCATGCCCATCGCGAGTGCAATTCGAGCGACCGCGTGCGCGATCTTGCCGTAACCGATTAGGCCTAGCGTAAGCCCGCTCAACTCGATTAGCGGAAAATCCCAGAAGCACCAATCGGCAGAATTCGTCCAGCGCCCCTCGCGAACGGCTTGTGCGTGATGTCCCGTGCGATTGGTCATTTCGAGCAACAGCGCGAAGACGGCCTGCGCCACCGCGGGCGTGCCGTAATCTGGAATGTTCGTGACGGGAATGTTGCGTTCACGCGCGGCAACTGAATCCACTACGTTGTGGCCGGTCGCGAGCACGCCGATGTAACGCAAGCGGGGCAGGGCGGCAATCGCCTCGCGTGGCAGCAGGGCTTTGTTGGTCAGGACAATTTCCGCATTGCGCGCGCGCTCGACCACTTGCGCGGGCGGGGTGCGGTCGAACGTTTGCAACTCGCCGAGATTGGCGAAGGCGTTCCAGTTGAGGTCGCCGGGATTGGCGGTGTAGGCATCGAGAATGACAATCTTCATTCGGTTTGGCCGGGAAGCTTGCGGGCAACGGATCGAGAGCGGAAGCAGAAATTGACGGTCACGTTCGATCAACAGTTGCGCTGGCTATTGCAACCAACCAATCCAAACGCGTGCTTTTTGTTAACGATCCCTCTATAAACGCCGCGTGACTCCCGCGCCGCCACAACTACGACACGTCGATCGCAACCACGTGTTGCACGGCGGAAAAAAGCTTCTCTACTTCGGAGGCTGCGATTACTTCCGCCTTTCGCGTCATCCGCGAGTGCTTCGCGCTGTGGCGGGTGGCTTGAAGAAGTTCGGCCTGAGCGTTGCCGCTTCACGCATCACGACGGGAAATCATCCGCTCTACGAAACGCTCGAAACTGCGCTGGCAAAATTCTTCGAAGCGGATAGCGCGACCGTGGTGTCGTCGGGCTACGTGACGGGCACCGTGGTGGCGCAGGCGTTGGCTGGTGAAGCAACGAAGGTCTTGATCGATGAGAAAACGCACGGAGCACTCGTGGATGCGGAACCGCACTTTGGCTGCCCCGTGGTGCGCTTCCGGCATCGCGACTCCACGGATTTGCGCCGCTTAGTTCGCCCACTTAGGAAAACCGCGCGGCCGATTGTGCTGACGGACGGGCTGTACGCCCACGACGGATCCGTGGCTCCGCTCACGAAGTATCTGAATATTCTACCAAAGAGCGCGCTGATGATCGTGGATGATTCCCACGGCGCAGGGATTCTTGGCCGCAACGGGCGAGGCAGTCTCGAACATGAAGACGTGTCGCGGGAGCGCGTGATCCAAACCGTGACGTTGAGCAAAGCGTTCGGTGTTTACGGCGGCGCGATTCTGTCCTCCCGAGAAATCCAAGAGCGAATCTTTACCCGCAGCCGTGCGTTCATCGGCTCCACGCCGCTACCGTTGCCGCTGGTGAACGGTGCTTTGACATCGGTGAACTTGTTGCGGACGGATCGAAGTCTGCGCGTTCACCTGTGGCGAAACGTGGATTACGTGAAGTGTGAACTTCGCAAAGTGGGCCTGGCACTCACAAGCTTGGGGCCGATGTTGCCGATTTTTCCCGCCAGTTCCGCGGCAGCGGAGTCGTTAAAGAGAGATTTACGGCGAGCGGGAATCTATCCGCCGTTTATCAAGTATCCCGGTGGTCCCGCGGACGGCTACTTCCGCTTCGTTATTTCAAGTGAGCATTCCCTTGCGCAGTTGAAACTGCTTACGAATTTGCTCACTGCCCACCTACGCGCGGGTCGCGCTACGTAATTAAATCAGTCTTCGACTTTCTCATGTGGCGCCGTGAAGCGCACCAATTCGAAGACACGCTGAATCGGCAATTAGATCTCCACCTGCATCCCCAACTCCACGACACGATTGGCTGGAAGATCGAAGAACTGCGTGGCGGATTGCGCGTTGCGCGACATGAGCGCAAAGAAGTTCTCGCGCCACTTGGCCATGCCCGGACCGTTGGTTGGGATGATCGTTTCGCGACTCAGGAAGAAAGTAGTATTGTTCAAGTTGATCGGCTGTCCATCGACCTGCACGTTCGCGAGCAGTTGCGGCACGTTGGGCTCTTCCATGAATCCGTAGTGCCCGACGATGCGCTGAAATCCGCACGTGAGCTCTGAGACTTCGATGCGCTGAACGGCGTCTACTTGCGGGACGTCGTCAGTGACGATGGTCAGGAGGAGATTGCGTTCGTGAAGTACTTTGTTGTGCTTGAGATTATGCAGCAGCGCGATTGGCGTGCCGTTTGGATTGCCCGCCATGAAAACCGCCGTGCCTTTCACTCGGCGCGGTGAACTGGTCGCGATGTCGGTGAGGAACATGTCGAGAGGCAGTGACGCGGTTTGAAGCTTTTCGCGCACGAGTCGGCGGCCGGTTTTCCACGTGGTCATGGCGCTGAATAGCAGCACTCCGATGACGAGCGGAAACCATCCACCGTGGAGCACTTTCAAAAAGTTCGCGCCAAAGAACGCGAGTTCCACCACGACGAAAAGAGAGCAGGGTAGGGCCGCCATCCACACCGGCCACTTCCAAATACGACGCGCTGCCACGTAAAACAGCGCAGTGGTGATCAGCATCGTGAGGGTTACCGCGATGCCGTATGCGGCGGCGAGATTGCTGGAGGATTTGAATCCCAGTACGAGGCCGATACAGGCGAACATTAGAAACCAATTGAGATGCGGTAGGTAAATCTGACCGCGCGCGGCGCGCGACGTGTGGCGGATTTCCATTCGCGGCAGGTAGCCAAGTTGCACCGCCTGCATCGTGAGCGAAAACGCGCCGGAGATCAGCGCCTGCGACGCGATGACCGTGGCGCCGGTCGCGAGCACGACGAGCGGCAGGGTGGCCCATTTCGGCGCGAGCAGATAGAACGGGTTTTCGACCGCTTTGGGATCGTGCAATAGCAGCGCGCCTTGCCCGAGGTAGTTGAGGAACAGTGCGGGCAGCACGAACAAGAACCATGCGATGCGAATTGGCTTCGGTCCGAAGTGTCCGACGTCGGCGTAGAGCGCCTCGCCACCCGTGACCACGAGAAACACCGCGCCGAGCACGACGAATCCAGTCCAGCCGTTGGCGATCAGAAACTGTGCGCCGAGCCAGGGATTCACCGCCGCGAAAACTTCCGGCGCGCGCACGATGCTGTTGATGCCCAGCGCGGCCAGGACAACAAACCACACGACCATCACGGGGCCGAACACGATGCCGACTTTTCCCGTGCCGTGATACTGCACGGCGAACAATCCAAGGATGATGATCACTGTGAGCGGAATCACGTAGTGGTCGAACATCGGCGTGGCCACGTGCAAGCCTTCGACCGCGCTGAGCACGGAGATCGCGGGAGTGATCATGCCGTCGCCATAGAGCAACGCCGCGCCGAACACGCCCGTCGCGAGCAACGCGGCCCGCCGTTTTCCGCCGCCTGCATCACTGCGGTCCGGAAATGCCAATGCCATCAGCGCGAGAATGCCGCCTTCGCCCTTGTTGGTGGCGCGCAGCACGTAGGCGAGGTATTTCACCGACACAATGAGAATGAGGGCCCAGAAAATGAGCGAGAGCACGCCGAGAATGTTGTCGCGCGTCGCGGCGATCGCGTGGGACCCGGTGAAGCATTCGCGCAAGGCGTAAAGCGGGCTGGTGCCGATGTCACCGTAAACCACGCCCAATGCACCAAGGGTCAACGCCGTCAACTGGCGGCCTGAGACCGCGTTCGTTTGCATAAAAATCGTGCGCGCCGACGAACTCAATCGCCGAAGCGTTAAGTTGTTTCTGGGAAACCCGGGCCGCACATGCGGCTTGAAGATCGCCCTTCCAATTTGCCGGCGAGGTTAGCTGACGGGCTGGGCCTTGAAAGTAGCCCTCCCGACCTGTGTCGGGATTCGCCCCGGCCTGATCGTGTCAGGCTTTGGTTCCCCCGCATCCGGATTGAGGAAGCAACCCGGATTTAGGCTGCGGAAGATGATTCTCACAAACCGCCGGGAAAGTCAAACGCCCCGGCGGAAGTGCCCGCAGCCGAGCGTATTGGCGCGGCGTACGAATCGCGGGTTGAACCCCGAAACAAATCCGTGTTTCATGCCTGCGTAATCCGTGACTAAATGATTTTGCAACTATGTTGAAACACTTTCTCTCCCTGTGCCTCTGCGTCGCTGTGGCTTTCACCGCGTTCGGTGAAGAATATAAACTTGGTCCGGACTCACAGGTTCAGCCAAACGTTCCGCAAGGGACTGTTACCAAATTCACGCTCAAGGACTCCAAGGCCTTCCCCGGCACCGAGCGCGATTGGTGGATTTACGTGCCCAAGCAATACGACGCGAAGAAGCCCGCGTGCGTGATGTTCTTCTGCGACGGCGGCGGCATGGTGAGCGCGACCGGTTCCTATCGTGTGCCCTTGGTGTTCGACAATTTGATCGCGAAAAAGGAAATGCCCGTGACCATCGGCGTGTTCATCAATCCTGGAAGTTTCCCCGCATCCGAACCCGGCAAGGCCGCGCGCAGCAATCGCAGCTTCGAATACGATTCCCTCGGCGATCTCAACGCGAAGTTCTTCATCGAGGAAATCGCCGCGCTCGTGGCGAAGGATTACAAGCTCACCGACGACCCCGCCGGCTGGGCGATTTGCGGGAACAGCTCCGGCGGCATCGCTGCGTTCACCGTCGCGTGGGAACGGCCCGACAAGTTCCGCAAGGTCGTCAGCCACATCGGCAGCTTCACGAACATTCGCGGGGGCAATGTTTATCCTTCGTTGATTCGCAAGACGCTTCCGGACAATGCGAAGAACTATTACGTGAAGGAACAACTCCCGCTCGCTGAGTCGCGTCGCAAGATCCGCGTCTTCCTGCAGGACGGATCCAGCGACCTCGACAACCTTCACGGCAACTGGCCGCTCGCGAACAAAGACATGGCCGCCGCGTTGAAATATGCCGGTTGGGATTACCAGTTCGTCTTCGGCACCGAAGGTCACAACGGCAAACAAGGCGGCGCGGTTTTCCCCGACACGATGCGTTGGCTGTGGCGGGATTACGCCAAATAGAAAGCTCCGGCACCTTTAGGGTGCGGTCACGCGATAGAAACGTTGGGCGTCGTTCGTTGCCTGTGGGTCGGTGAACTGGAATTGGCCGGGGAGTCCTTCGGTCGCTACGCCAATCACTGTCCAATTGCTTCCCGGGATCGCCGGATTGGTGGCCATCAGGGCTGCGAACGTTGCGCCAGGGCTGTTGGTAAAACTGAATTGCGTGGCTCCATTGGTCAGCTTCTGAAGGCCAATAAGTAGCGGCGGAGTTGCGGGCGGGAGATTGATATTCACGACGCGTCCGGTGCTGGCAATGCCATTCACGAACATCGTGGCAATGGCGTAGCCTGCGGGGAAACCGATCACGGGCGCGGACGTGTAGGTGGTCCCTGACCAGTTGGTGGAAGAGAGAACGAAGGTCTGCGCGGTGTCGATGGCGCGGAGTTGGATCACGGGAAGGTTGTTTCCCGATTCCTGTGAGCTTCCACCGGTGCTCTCCGAGACGCCGCGGAAATTCAGTCCGGAAAAACCGAGGCGTTCGGTGATTCTGATCGGCGACGTCGTGGAGAGTAATTGCGGTCGCGAGCTGGCTGCGGCGCCCAGACCCGGTTCATACAACTCCGCGCTGGCGAGGTAGGCGCCGTTGTATCCGCCAGCGAGGAGAACCCGACCGTCCGTCAGCAGCGTGGCGGTGTGTTGATAGCGCGACGACGTTAGCGGCAAGGTTGGCGTCCAGGTTTCGCTCACGGGATCGTAAAGTTCGGCGCTCGCCAGATTCGTGGAACCGTTCAGGCCGCCGGTGACCAGGACTTTGCCGTTCGGGAGGAGAGTTGCCGTGTGACTTTGCCGTGCGGTGTTGAGTGGCGCGGTGGGAGTCCAATTGCCGGTCGATGGTGTGTACACCTCGGCACTGGCCAGACTGCTTCCGCGGAATCCGCCCGTGACGAGAACTTTCCCGCTGTGCAGCGCGGTGGCGGTGTGGAAATCGCGGGCTGAATTCATCGCGCCCGTGAGCGTCCACGATCCGGTTGTCGGATCGTACACCTCCGCACTGGCGATGTAGTTCGACAGAAAACCGCCGGCAACGAGCACTTTGCCATCCGAGAGCAATGTTGCGGTGTGAAGATTTCTGCCGGTGTTCATCGAGCCGATTGGCGTCCACACGCCGGTGACGGGATTGTAAATCTCCGCACTGGCAACCGCGCCGCTCGCGCCGCCGAATCCGCCGGTCACGAGCACTTTGCCGAAGCTCATCAACGTTGCGGTGTGGGAACTGCGCGCGACGTTGAGCGACCCGGTGGTGGTCCAAATGCCGTTCGTCGGATCGAACAATTCTGCGGAGGTAATCGGGACGTTGTTCAATTGTCCGCCGGCAACGAACACCTTGCCGTTCGGCAAAAGCGTCATGGAGTGAAAATAGCGCTGCGTCGCGAGGCGGTTGGTCGTGGTCCATTGACCCGTCGCCGGATCGAAAATCTCGGCGCTGGAGAGATGGCCACCGTTGAACCCGCCGGCGACGAGCACCTTGCCGTTGGGCAGCAGTGCTGTCGCGAAATCGTATCGGCTGGCGTTCATCGAACTGGTCGCCGTCCACGTTCCAATGGCGAAGTCGTGAAGTTCGGTGGCCGCAAGTGCGTTGGTGCCATCAAACCCGCCCGCGATCAGAACCCGCCCATTGGGAAGCAGCGTCATGGTGTGCTCGATTCGAGCGCGGCTCAGGCTATTGGTGGCGGCCCAACTTCCAGTGGCCGGATCAAAAATGTCGGCGGCATTGGTCGGGCCCGTGGCGGCGATTCCGCCGGTGATGAGGAGCTTACCGTTGGGAAGGAGCGCGGCGCGATGCTGGCCGCGGGCATTGGCGAATGAAGTGGCGTTGGTCCAATTCCCGGTTACGGGATCGTAGAGCTCAGGAGTGGTTGCGATGGCTGCGGGATAAACACTTCCCCCGGCGACGATGACTTTGCCGTTTAATGACAGTGTCGCCGTGTGTGAATGGCGTGCGGTGTTCAGCGGGTTGGTCGGAGTCCACGTGTCGTTCGATGGATCATAAACTTCCGCGCTGCTGAGCGAGCCCGTGGGCGTGTTCCCTCCAGCAAGACCACCGATTACGAGGACTTTTCCGTCTGGGAGAGTGGTTGCCGTGTGTATGCGGCGATCCGAATTCATCGGGGCCGCCGGCGACCATTGGCCGGTGGATGGGTTGTAAATCTCGGCGGTCGCGAGCGAGTTCGGCGTTGCGTCGCAACCGCCCGCAATCAGGACGTTGCCGTTGGTGAGTAAGGTTGCGGTGTGCGCTGAGCGATTTGTGAGTAGGTTGCCGGTCGCTGTCCAAGTGTTGGCAGCGGGATCGTATAACTCAGCAGTGCTAATGGCGTTGCTGCCAACGCCGCCGACGACGAGCACGAAACCGTTCGTCAACACGGTGGCGGTGTGATGATAACGATCCGTCGTCATCGGAGCCGCGGCTGTCGAGGTGCCGCTTGCGGGATCGTAGAGTTCCGCGCCGTTTGTAGTGCCGCTGTCGGTCACACCTCCAGCGAAGAGCACTTTGCCGTTTAACAAAAGATTCGCCGTGTGACCGTAGCGGGCGGTGCCGAGCGGCGGAACGTTGGTGAACGCGGCCGCGAAAACGGAATGAACCGGTGTGATGATCGCAAACGTCAGAATTACGGCGCAGGCGCCGATCAAAACGTGACGTCGCAATAAGTTCATCACTGCTTTATTTTCCGCCCGTCATTCCGCGGTCCAGCGACGAATCGTGCAGAGACAATCGGCATTTCGATGAGCGACGGCTATTTTGCCGCCGCTTTGGCCAACACCGCTTGTGCATGACGCGCGTAGTGGCCGCGGATGTCTTTAGTGTATTGCCGAAGAAGTTTAGCGCCGAGCCCGTCCACGTCGCCGACCCGATAGAGCACGCGCGCGAGACCGAGCTCAATGAGTTCGCGCTGGCGCGTGGTTGTGTCAGTGCCGCTGACGGGAATGTCCTCGATGGCGTTGTCGATCGTGGTGAGGGCGTGTCCGCTCATCCCGGGCTTGTTTAGCAATTCCACCAATGTCGCTGACGAAGCGGGGTCGTTCAGCGATTCCAGTGCGAGCGTGACGGCGCGGAAATGAGAGAACTCACTGTTGGGCGTCAGTAGTTTTGCCTTCGCGAGGATCGCGGGTGTGGCGCGGCGATCTCCGGTGCGGCCGAGAGCGATGATCAAACTATCGAGCGGGCTGACGCTCGCGCCGAATTGCCCCATCGCTTTGAACTTCCAGCCGTCGTCCCATTTCGTGATCGCGGTGACTTCCTTGATCAGGACGTCCGTGCCGGCGCTGTCGCCGAGGATGCCGAGGATGTGAGCATAGGTGATTTTGGTTTTGGGATCGGTCGCTTTCGCGAACGCATCGCGTAGCAGCGGTTTCGCGACTTCGGGTTGGGTGAGCAACACTTCGAGCCCTTGATAATCCTTCGCGAGGCTTTCGATCGCGGCGGTGAAACGCTCCTTCGGCAACGGGAACGAATCTTTGTCGGTCAACACCGTGTCGGGCAGATTGCCTTTTTCGACGAGATGTTTCTGCAATGCTTTGACGTCGAGCGCGCGCGTGGAAGTGCCGGTCTTGGCGATCATCGCGGCGGCCGTGCCGGCGGCGTAGCCTTGGTTTTGAATGTCCGGCTGCATGCGAATGAACGGCAGCGTGTCGCGTTGCGCGCTGACGCCGAGGCCCGTGACGATGATTCCGTCCAAGCCGCGTGGGAGCAGGGCGCGGTACGGCATCGCGAGGTAATAATCTTTTTTGTCCGGCGGGCGGAGCATGAACAACGGATGCACTGTGTAGCCGTGCGTGTCAAAATTGCTCTTCGCAAGCACGACGGTGTCGGGCCACGTGTGTTCAAGAAAGCCATCGAGAGGGGAAAGTTCAACGTCACCGATGATGCGGCGGCGTTCGCGCGTATCGATCAATTGACCGAGATCGTAGGCCTTCTTGTATTTCTCGCGGCCCATTACGAACGCGCGCCAGATGTCGAAGATGTCGGTCTCGTCGACGTAGGTGTAGTCGGTGTTGAGATAGCGGCCGTTGAGATTGCGCGGCGGAAGACCGGTGCCTTGCACAGCGACCTCGCTGTCGCCCGTGTAGGTGCAGGGAGCGCCAGCGGCGGCGGCGACGTCGGCATTGCCGGTGGAATCAACAACGACTTTCGCGAGCACCACGCCGCGGCCGTGAGTCGTCGCGATTACCACGCCGCGCACGCTGCCGCCTTCGACGTAAGCGCCCGCGCCGAGTGTGCCGAACCACATGTCGACACCGGCCTTGCGACATTCCTGGCGATACCACTCAGCCTTCATGTCGGGAATCCAGGCGCCCTTCTTCATGTTATTGTCTTCCGGGCTAAACGCCTTCACACCGTCGTCGATCTCGCTGGTGAAGCCGACGCGATTGCCGTGGTAGTAAGTGCTGATGAAACCCGTCGTGCCCACGCCGCCGAGCGAATAGAGATATTCAACGAGCAAGACTTTCGCGCCTTTGCGCCCGGCAGCGATCGCCGCGGGAGCGCCGCCCGTTCCGCCACCAACGACGACGACATCGTATTCGCCGATGACCGGCACGGTTCGCTTTTCCGAGGGCACCGTGCGCGCTTTCGCGTGACGGGCGTTGGATTCCACCGGAACTTCCCGCACGTCGCCGTATTGGCTTACGATTTCACCGCCGTCGGAGTGGGCGACACGGACGTTCGTAAGTTTGCCGGTGGCTTTGGCTTGATCAGCCGCGGCGCGACCAACTCGTGTGCCGACCTCGATGAAATTTACCGGACGAACCAGCACCGCCGCGGCCTCGCGCGAAATATCGGCGCAGCCGCCGAGAACAAACAATCCGTCCACCTTCGCGGGACGAAGCGCGTCCAACGGAAATTTTTCGACGCCGGTCCACGCGCCGGAGTGTTGGGCTTTGCCGCGCATCGCATCGGGCGGAAGTTGAAAGGGGAGTTCGGAAGCGTCGACTTGTTCCTGCGTCCACGTCCAATCGCGCACGAGTTGCTCGGCGTTCGCGAACGAAGCGAAACTCGCATCCTTCATCGGTACCCGCGCGGTGTATTCGATGACCTCGTGCGTCTTGCCGCGATTATCAATCACGGTGAAAGGCTTCGCGCGTGAACTCGCAGACAGATTCTCGGACTTCTTGACAGGGCCGCCGACAACGTTCCGCAGAAACGGTTGGGAGCCGCTGGGGTAGGGCGCGAATTCGGCGCGCGCCAAACGAGCGACGGTTCCGCGATCCGTGGCGTCGATGATCACCTTGGCGGTGACCGCCTGACGGCCGGAACGGTTGGCCATCACGATGCCGGCCGGGCGACCGTTGGCGTCGACGAGCAGATCCGTTGGGAAACAACCGAAGAGAAACTGCACCTTCGCTTTGATCAACGCGGAGTCGAGTTCGCGCTTCACTTGTAATGGCGTCACAACTTGCGCCTGGGTGGTTTCGGCGGCGGCTTGCTGGGTCGCGGCGTCGCCTTCGACAACGATTTCTCCAATCAGTATCCGTTTCGCCTCGGCGGATTTCTGAATCTGTAGCTTCAAATAGCGCGCCGTGACGGCTAGCGGAAACGGGAGATCCATCGCCGTGCTTTCTGCGTTTTCTCCACCGAGTTGGGGATTGTTGAACGAACCGCGCGGCGTCCAGGTTTTCCCGTCATCACTCGACGACAAGGTAACCTTGCCCACTTCGAAATCAGCCGCGCGCTGATACGCTAGAAGATGAAGTTTCTGAACGCCTTGCGATTTACCCAGATCAATCGTGATGTTCGCGTCTTGGTTGAACTGAACGCTGTCGCTTGTTGCTTCGCCCCACTTTTTGTCGGCGAGCCTTGAGGGCGGCGTGGTGTCAGCGTGGCCGGCCCAAGCTTTGACGTCGGTGGTGTAGGTGAACGGGAGGCTCCCGGGCAGAGACGTTTCAGCAGTGAGGGTCAGCGCTTTTGCGAGATCGCTGGCCGGCTTTTCGCCTGGCTCCATGAAGAGGCGATACGTCCCGCACATGTCCTCGCCGAGAAACGATCGCGGTGCGGCGAGAAATACTTTGGCGCCGGATTTCGCCGCTTCAACGGCAGCCGCGACGCCTCCGGAACTTCCGCCCACTACCACGACGTCGACATCGAACGCGATGGGAATCGATCGTGCGGATTCAAGGACCTCCTTCGCGGAAGCATTCGGAGTCAGCCCCCCGAGAAATGCAACGGCGATACAGAGTGTGGCGAAGAAAAAGGATTTGCCGCTGAAGGAACGTTTCATCGGCGAAATATCGGTGACGGAATTCATGACACGAGTTTACGGAGGTCCGATCGATTGGAAAGTTTTCTTCGCCAAACGAGCTTTTGAGCGAATTGAGGACGAACTATTTAAGAAAAAATGGTTCGGGCACGAACGCCAAGGAGGTGGGGGTGGGGAACCCCGCTGAAGAAACGTGTCGCACCCGAACCGATGACAAATTAACGTCGCTCGACCTTAGTGCAAGAGAAAATTCTATTTAAATCGAAAAAGAAAAAAGTGGTTAAACTGCTACCGATCCGCGCTTGCCGATGCGGTTGGTTTTGAATTCTTTCGAGTGCAAATGTTTGCCAAGCCTTACTTACTAGCGGGAAGTTTCACCTTGGCGAGGTAGATCGAAGTTTTGCCGGCGTGCGACGAGTAATAGCTGATCCATAACAGTCCATCGTGCCACGCCAATCCGGGATAACTGCAATCGCCACTGCTGGGTAGCGACAGTATGGGTGTTAGTGATTCACGCGTCATTCGGAACAGGGAACACTTCTTCGCACCCGAGGAGCCATCACGGCTGCCGGCGATGAGAGAACCATTGGGCAATTCAATGAAATTCGGTCCACCCAGTCGGTATTGAGTAGCCTGAAACTTCCAATCACGGTACGGCGCGGAACTGACACCAATCCACCCCTGGTGATCTCCGCCTTCGCGACGAACGAGCATCATGGCGTCCCCATTTTTCAGAAAGCGCAGCGTGGTTTCGTTCGGCTTGCCCGTGACGGATAACGGCGTCACCAGAGTCCAGTCTTTACCGTTGGTGCTCTCATAGAGTTTGAGCGCCCATTCGGATTCCGGTTTATTTGGGCCCTTGGTAGGCCAGTGATTGTAGGCCACGCCGTAAGCTCGCCCTTGATTCCAAGTGACCCGCCAAAGCCAGTCGCCTTCCCCAAGAACTCGTTCTGGTGCAGACCATGTGCGGCCGTCCGGGGAAAACGCTACTCGGGGCGCGCGGCTTTGGAGGGTCTTGGTGCCACGATAGACCGAGCCCCCAGCCACCACCATCAACCGGTTATCGGGCGTCACTGACATCTTGGGGTCACGAAGATCGATCCCATCTTCCGCAATCAACGCGGAACTGGACCAAGTGATTCCATCGGGAGATTCAATGATACGCAATTTGCCGTCACCGCCGACGTGATCTTCGCCTTCGCGGAAAGAGCAGAGCCATTTTCCTTGGAACCGGATCAGATCTGTAAACGCGTTGTGCGCCCCTGCGTCCCAGATTTTCCGAACTTCGAGGAGCTCGGGCTTCGGTTCTGCGGAAAGCGATGTGAAGGCATGCAAAACCGCAGCAATCAGAAGGAGTGGGGATTTCATTGCTGCAATGTTTCGTCAGCGTCTTTGCTTTGGCAAGAGGCCAAGTGGTATGCAGGGTTGGGCGTCAGACTTGCCCGTGCAGCGAGCGGAGCGGTGCTTATTGCTTCAGATGCTTGACGAAAAAGGCGACGGATTCCATGGAGTCGTTCGCGCCTTCGTCGCGATGACGGATCGTGCATTCGATCCCGAACTTGTCCATCTGCTCCTTGAGACGCAGGCCGAAATTGATGTGGTGAATGCCTTGGCCAGGCTTGGCGTTCGCGGGGAGTGGCCCGCGGGCTTCGGAGTAAAAGGCAATCACCGGCGGATCGTCCTGAGTGAGGTAGTTGATTGCCGAGGCGGCTTCGTAAAGCTTGTGGGCTTTGGGTGTATCCAATTCGTCGTCCTTCAAACCGTAGAAACCTTGCAACGCCGGATGTCTTGCCGCCGCTTCGCCGACCCATTCGCGAATCTTGCGAGGGTCGTAGGAACTCTGCGCGCCCATGACCGCCATGCAGCGAAGCCGCGTGCTTTCGCGTAGAATAGGATCGCTGTTTTTGGGATCCGCCATGTCATCGTGGAAACCGATCCACAGTGAAGTGCCCGCGCCCGCGGAGCCGCCGGTCGCGCCAACCCGCTTCGGATCAAGGTTCCATTCCTTCGCGTGCAGCCGGGCGAATTGGATCGCGCGCGCGCAATCCATGTAGTGCGCCGGGAAAGACACTTCCGGCGAGAAGCGATAGTTCACCGCCATCACGGAGATGCCGTTCTTCAGCAAACCATCGAGCATCGTGGCGGAGATTCCCTCTTTACTGCCGGCGCGAAAACCGCCGCCGTGAATGAACACGACTAGCGGTGTCGGCGAATCCGACTTTGCCTTCCACAGGTCGAGCACGTTGCGTTCGTGGGGACCGTATTTTGCGTTTGCGAGATCGGGCGTGGGCTTCGCGCTGACTTTTTCTTTACGCGGAGTTTTCGTTTTTGCATCAGCAGCGATTGCCGAATGGCTCGTGACCAGGCACGCGCCGACGACTAACGAGAAGAAGAGGCGAATGGGCTTCATGGGGAATTGGACGTTGGTGGGCCGTGAGGGTTACGCCTTCTTATTTTTCTGCTTGCCCTTCTTGCCGCCCGCGCTGGGTTTGTATTCATTCGCCCAGTTCTGCTTCACGAGCGCTTTCAATTCCGCGACGGTTGCCGCGTGCGCGGGATCGTTGGCGAGATTATGGAATTCCTGCGGGTCCGTCTGGTAGTCGTACAGTTGCACGCCTTCCTTGCCGCCGTCCCACTCGGTGTAACGGTAGCGTTCGGTGCGGACGCTGTGGCCGGCGAAGCTTCCGCGCCACACCTGTGTGAACGAGGGCTTGTTCCACTTTGCCTGCGGGTCGTTGAGCAATGGCTTGACCGACTTGCCTTGAAGATTGCCCGGCGGCGTAAGTCCCACGAGATCAGCCAGTGTCGGATAAACATCCACAAACTCAACCGTGCGAGAGCTCGCCTTGCCATTACCCTTCGCGCCGGGGGCGACCACGATGAACGGGACGCGCGCGGAATTCTCAAACAGACTTTGCTTCATCCACAGTCCGTGTTCGCCGAGATGGTAGCCGTGATCGCTCCAGAAAACGACGATCGTATTATCCCATAGTTTGAGGCGATCCATCGCGCCGAGCACGCGGCCGATCTGGGCGTCCACAAATGAAATCGCGGCGTAGTACCCTTGCTTCACCTCCCGCGCCTGCGGTTCCGTCACGGCGAACCACGGCCAGGGCGTGGTGGAACTGAGCGCGGCTTTCGGCACATCCTTCAAATGTTCCTGAGGGCCCACTGCGACTTTGATCTTGTCCATCGGATAGAGATCGAAATACTTGGCCGGCGAAACGTAAGGCGTGTGTGGTTTGTAGAAACCGCAGGCGATGAAAAATGGTTTGGTGTGACGTTCGTCGAGCAGTTTGATGATCTCCGTCGCGACCTTGCCGTCGGTGTGTTCTTCGCCCGTGCCTTTCTTGTCGGCGAGGAAACTCATCGCGCTTCCGAGGCCGCGCTGCGGAGTATAGTTGATGATTTCCGGCTCGAGCGTGGTCTTGTCGCGGCCGGCGGGATTGACGGTGTGATTCCACGACGGCGCGTCGTCGAGACCGGGGGTGCCAATATCGCCAGGATTGCCATAGTGATAAATCTTCCCGACTCGCGCGGCGAAGTAGCCGGCCTTCATGAACATCTGCGGCAGTGTCACCACGTTGGGCATCACTTCGCGGAAATGTTTCTTCAAATCATAAACCTGGGTCGTGTCAGGCCGCAGACCCGTCATGATGGAGCTGCGACTGGGTGAGCACAGCGGGAACTGGCAATAGGCTCGGTCGAACTTCACGCCCATTTTCGCGAGGCGGTCGATGTTCGGCGATGAAACGAACGGATGCCCGTAGCAACCGAGATCGTTATTCATGTCGTCAACGGCGATGAAGAGGACGTTGGGCTTTTGCGCGGCATGGGCGGAATCCACCAGCAGACCGATTACTCCAATGAGGAGCGCGAGAGGGAAACGGGTTTTCATGGCGAGAGCGTAGCCAAGACCGATCCGCGTGTCGTCAAAAATGGCGAGCGTTGAATCCGCGCTCGTGCGTGATCGGAAAGAACCCCAACTGCGGCTTGCGTTACCCCTTTCGCGCAGGCACAAACTCCGCATCCCATGCGCGAAAACGCTCCCGCCAACTCCGTCAGCCGCGTTGTGCTCGCCAGTTTCATCGGCACCACGATCGAGTGGTACGACTTCTTCCTTTACGGAACTGCGGCGGCGCTGGTGTTCAACAAACTCTTCTTTCCCACAATTGATTCGCTCGCCGGCACGATGGCGGCGTTCGGAACTTATGCCGTGGGATTCTTCGCGCGACCTTTGGGCGGAATCATCTTCGGCCACTTCGGCGACAAGCTCGGTCGCAAATCCATGCTCGTCACGACTCTCATGATGATGGGCGTGGCGACATTTCTGATCGGCGTCCTGCCGACGTATGAACAAGCGGGCGTGCTCGCACCGGTATTGCTGATCGCGCTGCGAT
This sequence comes from Limisphaerales bacterium, assembly GCA_044224905.1. Classification (GTDB taxonomy): domain Bacteria; phylum Verrucomicrobiota; class Verrucomicrobiia; order Limisphaerales; family JBGAJN01; genus JBGAJN01. The sequence goes on along the minus strand of JBGAJN010000003.1, from coordinate 619,637 downwards.
TCATTCAAGGCCTCGGTGTCGGTGGCGAATGGGGTGGGGCGGTGCTCATGGCCGTCGAGCACGGCCGCGCCTGCCGTCGCGGTTTCCACGCGAGCTGGGTGCAGGCCGGAGTTCCGATCGGATTGCTGCTGGCAACGGCAGTGTTCAACCTGTTCTCCTCGCTGCCCGAGAAACAGTTTCTCGCGTGGGGTTGGCGCGTGCCGTTCCTGCTGGGAATTCTGCTGATGGCCGTGGGCCTGTTCATTCGGCTGGCGATTGTGGAAAGCCCCGTCTTCGCGCAAATGAAGGCTGCTAAATCCGAGTCGCGCATTCCGATTTTGGAAGTGATCACCAAATATCCGCGCAACGTCATCCTCGCGATGGGCGCGCGCTTTGCGGAGAACGCGTTTTTCTACATCTTCACCGTGTTTGTCCTGAGTTACTCCACCGAGCGACTCGGCCTCGCGAAGTCGACCGTTCTCAACGGAGTTCTCGTCGCCTCGGCGATTCAGTTCTTCGTGATCCCGTTCTTCGGCGCGCTGTCGGATCGCGTGGGACGCCGACCGGTCTATATTGGTGGTGCAATCTTCCTCGCGCTGTTCGCATTCCCGTTCTTCATGCTCGTCGACACGAAATCAACGGCGGCGGTCTGGCTTGCAATCGTCATCGGCCTCATCGGTCACTCGGCAATGTATGGGCCGCAAGCGGCGTTCTTCTCCGAACTCTTTGGAACGAGTGTGCGCTACAGCGGGGCGTCGCTTGGTTATCAACTCGCCTCACCTTTGGCCGGCGGGCTCGCTCCGTTGATCGCGACTGGGTTGCTGAAATGGTCCGGGGGACATCCATGGCCGATCGCTGCGTATCTCATCGGCATGGCGGCGATCACGATTGTCTCCGTGTGGCTCGCGGCGGAAACGCACCGGGATGAACTGCAGAAGTGACCGGCGTCATGTGACCAGCGTCAAACGCGCTCGATCGCCATCGCGATGCCCATGCCGCCGCCGACGCACAGCGAGGCGATGCCGCGCTTGTGGTTCTGATCTTCCAGAATGTGGAGCAACGTGATGAGCACGCGCGCGCCGCTGCAACCCACGGGATGTCCCAACGCGATCGCGCCACCGCGTTGATTCAGCTTGGCGTGATCGAGCTTCAGTTCCTTGGCACAGCCCAACGTCTGCACCGCGAAGGCTTCATTGATTTCCACGGCGTCGACGTCGTTCAGATTCCAACCCGTTTCGGTGCAAATCCTGCGAATGGCGCCAACGGGTCCGAGCCCCATCGTCGCGGGATCACAGCCGACCGCGGTCGCTGCGACGATGCGGGCGCGAGGTTGTAGCGAGTGTTGCTTCACCGCCGCGTCATTCGCCACGAGAACGAACGCCGCGCCGTCGTTGATTCCTGAGGCGTTACCAGCAGTGACGGTTCCATTCGCCCGGAATGCCGGCTTGAGTTGTGATAGTTTTTCGTAAGTGCTGTCCGCGCGGGGATGTTCATCCGCGGTGACGTCGCCGTCGCGAGAATTGATCGCGACGATCTCTCTCTGAAACGCGGCCCGACTGGCGGAGGCCCGCTTTTGGCTCGTCGCAGCGAAGTAATCCTGCTCCTCGCGGGTGATCTTCAGAAGGTCGGCAATCCGTTCGGCGGTTTCGCCCATGCCGAGTTTCAGAACGGGATCGGAAAGGCCGTCTACGAACATCGAATCGGCGAGCGCGGAATCACCGAGCTTCTTTCCCCAGCGCAAATCCAGTGCGTAGTGCGGCGCTCGGCTCATCGACTCCACGCCTCCCGCGAGAACTAAGGATGCTTCACCGCTTGCGATAACGTCCGCTCCGAGCACGATAGCCTTCAAGCCCGAGGCGCAGGCCATGTTGACGGTGAATGCGGGGGAAACTTGCGGCACGCCGAGGCGTAGTCCCACTTGCCGAGCGGTGTTGAGTCCGCTGGCGGCCTGGATTACTTGACCGAGAATCACTTGCTCGATCGCGGACTTCAGCGCGGACGGCACGATTGATTCGGCTACTGCGAGCGCGAGATCGGCGGGCGTGAGTCCTTTGAGTCCGCCGCCAAAGCGACCGATCGGCGAACGTCGCGCTGCGACTAGGTAAATGGGCTTGGTGTATTTCATTTCAACTTGGTTGAAAACAATCTGTGGCCATCACGCGCGATTCGACGCGGGCGGGCGCGAATTCCATCAGCGGAAGAATGTCGCGCGCGGGATCAGTGCCCGGTGCGGCTTCACGCAGTACGAGTCCATCGCGGGTCAGTTCGAATACAGCGCGCTCGGTGACAAACAACACTTGTTGGCCGCGTGCGAGTGCCGAGGGGCCGTGGAAGCAGACCTGTTGCACTCGTTTCACAAATTTCACGTGCGGACCTTCGCGAACGATTCGCAGCGCGCCGTTCTCCACGGCCACTTGGAGATCGCCCGCGCGGAACGTGCAGCAAAACACCATGCGCTTTGCAGCCTGCGCGATGTTCACGAAGCCTCCGACGCCGGCAAAACGTCCTGCGAACGTGCTCACATTCACGCTACCTTCGGCATCTACTTCCACCGCGCCGAGCACGCCGACGTCGATACCGCCGCCATCATAGAAATCAAACTGCGCCGGCTGATCAATGATCGCCTCGGGAAAATGGCTGCAACCGAAACTCAATCCGGACGCCGGCACGCCGCCGGTTGGACCGCTTTCGACAGTGAGCGTGAATTCATGCAATCGACCGGTTTCTGCAGCGACGGACGCGACCGCTTCCGGGAGACCAATGCCGAGGTTTACGATGTTGCCGCGTTGAATTTCCATCAGCGCGCGGCGGCCAATTATTTTACGCTCTGAAAACGGCATTGGCGGGAGCGCGAAATGTCCGTTGGCGCCAGCGCAATAACTTGGATTGAATTGCTCGCCGAAGGTCTGCGCGTGGTGTTCTGGTTCAGCGATCACGATGAAATCAACTAGCGTGCCCGGAACCTGCACAGATTTCGGATCATCAATGCGGTCCACGATTTGCTCGACCTGCGCGATGACAATGCCGCCGTGGTTTTTCGCCGCCTGCGCAATGGGCAGCACGTCGGCGATGACGCCCTCGCGTTCCATCGTCAGGTTGCCTTTGCGGTCGGCGCTCGTTGCGCGAATCAAACCGACCGTGATCGGAAACGAGCGGTAACGAAGCCACGCCTCGCCGTCGAGCGTGATGCGTTCGACGAGCGGCTCGGTCGTGCGCGCGTTGAGACGTCCGCCGCCGTTGAGCGGATCGATGAAGGTGTTCAGGCCGACCTTGGTAATGATGCCTGGGCGCTTGGCGGCGATTTCGCGGAACAAGACGCAGACGACCCCTTGCGGCAAATTGTAGGCTTCGATTTTGTTTTCGAGCGCGAGCTTGCCGAGCTTGGGCGCGAGGTTCCAATGCCCACCGACGACTCGCTTCAACAACCCTGCGTGCGCAAGGTGATTCAGACCGCGTTCCGCGCGATCGCCCTGGCCGGCTCCGTAGACCAGAGTGAGATCGCGCGGCGTTTGCGTTTCAAGGAAGCGCTGTTCGAGCGCGATGCTGAGCGCTTCGGGATGTCCGGCGCCGACGAAGCCGCCGACGGCGACGGTCGCGCCATCGGGAATGGCAGCGACGGCTTCAGCGGCGGTGACGATGCGAGCGGCGCCCCTCATCCGCGCCAACCTCCGTTCACTTCGATGGTCTGGCCGGTCACGTAACTCGCGAGCGGCGAGCAGAGGAACAGCGCGACGTTGGCGACTTCCTCGGTCTTTCCGAAGCGCGCGAGCGGAATATTTTTCATCATTTCGGCGCGAACATTTTCAGGAATCGTTGCGGCCATCGAAGTGTCGATGACGCCAGGGGCGATGGCGTTCGCGCGGATGCCGCGACGCGCGGCTTCACGGGACAGCACGCGCATCATGGCCTGAACGCCGGACTTGGCGGCGGCATAGTTCGCCTGACCGTAGAAGCCTTGAATCGCGGCGATGCTCCCCATGCTCACGATCGCGCCGCCGTCGCGCATGGCTTCGAGGCCATATTTGCAGCAGTGGAAAACCCCGTTGAGGTTCACGTCCATTACCGACTTCCATTCGTCGAGCGACATCTTGGCGATGGTGCGGTCGCGAATGATCGCGGCATTGTTGATAAGAAAATCAATACCCCCGAGCCGCACCTTCACGTCCTGCATCATCTTCTGCACTGCGTCGGCATTTGCGACGTCGGCCGCGGCGACGATCGCGCTCGTTGGGCGAATTGCATTTAACTCAGCGGCGAGCTTCTCTGCATCAGCGCCAGTGGTTGCGCTGCCGGGATGGTTCAACACCACGGTTGAGCCCGCGCGATGAAACGTCCGCGCCATTTGCGCGCCGATACCCTGAGATGCGCCGGTGATCAGTGTCACCTTGCCTGTTAAATCAATTCCGATGCTCATGCGTGTGAAGTCTGGCTCACGGTTTATACCACGAAGGTGTGCCGAACCAGTCGTGCATTTCCTTTTCGAACGGCGCGACGATCTCGCGCGGTTCCAGAACCGCGCCGCGGTCGCCAGTTTCGACGATCCATGTTTCCAACGCGGCGCGGAGCCGGATCAAAGCGTCGCGAGGTTCGCGTTGGGTGGAAGTGGCGAGGTTATTGATTTCAAAACGATCGTTTTCGAGATCGTAGAGTTCTTCCGGTGGAGCCTGTGCTGCCATCATGGCGCGTGGTGGCCCCGAGAGTTTGCCTTTCGCTTGCAACTCGCGCATCAGCGGCACGATGAGGAAGCACTTTTCCTTGTAGCGATTCAACGACGTGTAGGTCGGTCCGGGAATCATGTTGCGAACGTAACGCCAGCGGGCGTCGCGCACGGTGCGAATGCGCAGGACCGTTTCATCAATGCGATCGCGCGCGCTGAACGCATACTGTCTCGGCGCGTCGGCCTGCGGGCCGAGGAAGTTGCGACTCTGCATCAGCGCGGGCTTGGGAATCCCTGCGATGCCCAGTGTGGTTGCGGTGAGATCGAGCAGACTGATCACATCGCCATTAACGGTGCCCGGCTTGATCTGGGGCGGGGCGGGAAAATTCTTTGGCCACCGGATAATCATCGGCACGCGCAATCCGCTGTCGAAGCACCAGTGAATGCCGCGCGCTTCGAGACGGCCGTTATCGGCGAAGAAAATGATGACCGTGTCGTCTGCCAAACCATCGGCGCGCAACTTGTCGAGCACCCAGCCGATGCGGCGGTCCATGCCGGAAACGGAATTGAGGTAGCGCGCCCATTCCTCGCGCACGACGGGATGGTCCGGATAATAGGGCGGAGGCGTGACATTCTCGGGCGTCGCGATCTTCTCGTGCTCGCGTTCGCCGACCCATTCAACGCGTGGCTTCGCGGCCGATTTCCGATCGTAAATGTCGTATTCGGCCTCGTGGGAATTGACCTGAGCGTAGAATGGCTGGCGTGACTTGAGCGCGGACCAATCGTCGGATTCAAATATCGGGCCTTCGTTGACGTAGTTGAGATCGAGCTTGCCCGTGCCGACTGCGCGTTCGCCGATGGTCTTGATATTCGCGGTGAAATACCCGGCGTCACGCAGTCGATGCGTCAGCGGGCGCACGCCTGCCGGCAAGCGGAAATCATCGCTGCGATGGGAGCGCATGTTGTGCGTGTCCGTGGTGGTCTGATACATGCCGACCATGAGCGCAGAACGACTCGGTGCGCAGACGGGTGATGTGGCAAAAACTCGCGTGAACCGAACGCCTTCCGCGGCGAGTCGATCAAGGTTCGGCGTGCGAACCAGCTTCTCGCCGTAACAGCCGAGGTCGTGATCGATGTTTTCACCGACCAGCCAGAGGATGTTCGGACGGCGTGACGTGGCGGCGGCGGACGAAGAGAGCAGGGGACCCGATGAAAACGCGGCGAGCAACGCGAACAGCACGCCTGTTATCCAGCGCGCTTTGCGCGACGTGCTTATTCGAACTGGCAACCGCCGCATGAGCCCGGCGCAGCTCATTGATGAGGGATATGTTTCAGCATTGCCTTCAACTGCGCGACGGCTTCGGCGTGTTTCGGATCGGCGGCGAGGTTGGTCATCTCGTGCGGGTCGGCGTCGTGATCGAACAGCACCGCGCCGTTCTTGCCATCGTCCCACTCGGTGTAGCGCCAGCGCTCGGTGCGGACGGATTTGCCGAACAATGGACCGTTCTTCGCGACCGTGAACGCGGGATGTTCCCACCCTGCGTTTGGATCGCGGAGCAAGCTCGTGAAGCTGTGGCCTTCAAGCCCGTCAGGCTTCGCGAGACCGCAGAGTTCTGCGAGGGTAGGATAAACGTCGACGAAGCTCACTGTGCGCCCGCAGGGCTTGCCGTTGCCGCCCACTCCGGGAACCCGAACGATCAGCGGCACACGCGCGCTAACCTCGAAGTTGGAATTGTGCTTCGACCATTTCCCTTTCTCGCCGAGGTGGTAGCCGTGGTCGCCGAAGAACACGATGATGGTCTTGTCCGCGAGTTTGAGGCGATCGAGTGCTTCCATCACGCGACCGATATTCCAATCCGTCCACGCGGCGGAGGCGCGGTAGGCGCGGATCATTTCCCGCGCGGCCTCGGGCGTGGCGTCGCGGCCGATAAAAAGGTCGCTGTTGCGTTTCGGAATTGAAGCCTCGGGAAAACCGGGAGGCACCGTGGGGTGCGGCGCGAAGTCCGGCGGCAGTTCGATCTTCGCCGGATCGAACATGTCGAAGAAGCGTTTCGGTGCGGTGGGCGGGCTGTGCGGCTTCGTGAAACCGACGGCGATGAAGAACGGTTTGTCTCTGTTTTTCTCGAGCAGTTTGATGCCGTTCAGCGCGGTGTAATAATCTTGGTGATCCTCCCCATCGCCAGTCATCACCACAATGCGATCAGATTGTGCAGGGTCCTGGCCCTTTTTCTTGCCGGCCTTCTTCTTGTTCTTCGGCTGGTCGTCCTCGTCTTTTTTCGAGCTAGGCGCAGGCTTGATACCGCGACCGGCTGGTGGACGTGATTGAAGCACTTCGTCCCACGCCTTCGGATCGTCCATGCCGCCGTGAAAAATCTTTCCCGTGCTCGCGGTTGCGTAGCCGTTGTTTTTGAAATGCTGCGGCAGCGTGATCCAGTCGGGATGCGCGTCGCGGAAAAACGTGGTGTTCTCCATCACGCCCGTTGTCGTCGGGAACTTGCCGTTGAGCAGCGACGTGCGTGAGGGATTGCAAAGTGGGAATTGGCAAAACGCGCGATCGAAGCGCACGCCGGTTGCGGAGAGCTTGTCCACGTTGGGCGAGATCATGCCCTTCGCGCCGTAGCAGGCGATCTCGGTGCGCCAGTCATCGGTGGCGATGAAGAGCACATTGAGTTTTTCCGCGGCGCGTGCGCGTGGCATGAAGCTATCCGCGATCAATAATAAGACGGCGAACGCAACGAGTGCGAAGGAGAGAGAGCGGCGGTGTTTCATAAATATTTGGAGTCGCGGAAACTCTTAGCGGGTTTCCGCCGAGCAAACAACCCAATCATCGCCCTCGATGCTCGTGTCTCGGCCCAAGGCCGAACACTACAAACCATCGGGCATCTGCGGCAGATCATCGGGCGACGGTCAAGAACCCTTGCCTTAACCCTTGACGGCTGCCCAAAAAGCTCAGGCGTTTTCGCAAAAGCCTTGAGCCGATGCCGCAAACGCTCGGGCGAATGCTCCAAATCCTTGAGCTTTTGCCGCAAATCCTCATGGCTTTGCACAAAGAGGTCGGGCGTTTGCCGAAAATCCCTGAGCCGATGACGCAAACGCTTGAGCCGATTGCCAAAAAGCTCAGGCAAATGCTGCAAACGCTCAGGCCGACGCGGCAAACGCCCGGGCGTTTTGGGCAAACGCCTGAGCGTTTTACCCCAAGTCGCAGCCAATACTTGCAAAACCGAGGGATTTCGGTGCGAAAGTGGGGTCTTTTTGCCTAAACCGGCTTCGTTGGCTAACCCGGGCCTGACTTGCCCCCACCAGCCGACGGGGAACCGAAGATGTCAGCGAAGGTGTTCATTTTCCTCCGGCGTGCAGCAGCGTCTTCAACTCCGCCACCACTTTTACGTGCTTCCGATCTGTGGCGAGATTCTTGTATTCGCCGGGATCTTGGTCGTGATCGTAAAGTTCGACGCCGGCGCGGCCGCCGTCCCATTCGGTGTAACGGTAGCGGTCAGTCCGGATGCTGCGGCCCATGATTTGTTTCGCTCCGGCGTTCTTCTTCTTTTGCTCAGGTGTTAGTGTGGTGCCGACGTTGGCGCCGCGCGTGACTTGCGAAAAGGCGGCGTGATCCCACTTCGCCTTGGGATTCTCGACGAGCGGACGAAGGCTGTGGCCTTCGGTCTTGGAGTCTACAGCGACCCCGCACAAATCGGTGAGCGTCTTGTGCAATGAAACGAGCTCAACTGGCTTGAGGCAGGTCTTCCCGTTCGCTTGATTGCCGGGAACGGAAATAATCAATGGCACGCGCGCGGACTCTTCGAAGATGCTCAACTTCTGCCACATGTTTTTCTCGCCAAGATGATAGCCGTGGTCGCTGTGGAAGATGACCAAGGTCTTATCCGTAAGCTTGAGGCGGTCGAGAGTGTCGAGCAGTTTTCCCACCTGCGCGTCCATGAAGCTGGTGGCGGCGGAATACGCCTGGATGGCTTGCCGGCGGAGATCGTCGCTCATGCCGAGCTCTTCTTTTTTTAGATTGGCGGTGGCTGGGGCCGGGAAGAGGTCGGTGAGATTCGCCGGCACATTGGGCAACTTGATCTTCTCCTGCGGATACATCGCGAACCACGGCTTCGGGGCGACGTAGGGCGTGTGCGGCCGGTAATAGCCGACCGCGAGATAAAACGGCTTGGCCGCTTTTGCGTAGCCTTCGAGCAAATTGATCGCGGCGGCGGCGCCTTTGCCATCGGTCTGTTCCTCGTCCGTGCCGTCTTGTGCGAGCCAGCTCAAGCGACCGCCAAGTTCGGTGAGTGCGGTGGCTTTGGTTGTGGTCGTTTGCGTGGCACCGGCGGCGAGATTGATGCGCTCGATCATGGTGAACTCGTCCACGTCACGACCTTTCGGATTCACAACCTTCTCCCAAGATTTCGGATCATCCAACCCGTCCGTGCCAATTTGCGTGGGCACGCCGTAGTGGTAGAGCTTGCCGACGCGGGCGACGCTGTAGCCGGCCTTCTGGAAACTTTGCGGAATCGTGACTGCATCCGGCACGACGTCGCGGAAATAGGTGCGATTCTCGTACGCCTTCGTCGTGTCCGGTCGGAGGCCGGTCATAAAAGACGCGCGCGAGGGATTGCAAAGCGGGAACTGGCAATACGCGAGGTCGAACTTCACACCGCGCGCCGCAAGCCGGTCAATGTTCGGCGACTTCACCATCGGGTCGCCGTAGCAACCGAGTCGCGTACACAAGTCGTCAGAGACGATGTGGAGGACGTTGAGTTTCTGCGCGGCTGCTGCATCCGAGCGAAGCAAGGGATGAGCAGCGACTACGGCAGCGGCAAGGATCGCCGCACTGGCAAGGTTGCGAACGAGTTTCAGCATAAGAATAGTTTCGGGGATTTCGGGTTGAATGCTGGCAGAGGAAGCCAATTGCGCAATCACGATGTCGCGGGAAAGGACTGCTAGAAATCAGTCGTTGTTGGAAGTGCGCTTCAACAGTTGCTGCTGCTTCTCTGGGGTGAGTGGCAGAGAAAGAATCCATTGGCGCGCAGCGGGCTCGTCGTAGCGGAGCCAGCTCCGTGCGATGTTTTCAACGCGATACTGACTTTGCTTCGCGTCCAGAGCACCGACCCAAGCCGCGGCAGCGGCCGGGTCCTGATAGCTGATTGCGTCGACATAAGTTTCAATGGCCTTCGTTCGCGACGAACCTGGAGGCTGGCTTTGGATCCACTGCGCCGCGCCGGCGGAATCGACCTGGGCCCAATGTTGCATCACGTTGCGTGACGCGTCTTCGCGAAGCTTCCCTTCAGGAAAATTGTTTACCCAAGCGGCGGCGCTCTGCGGATCCTGATAGGACCACGATGAAATGACGGCGAGGACGCCTTGATCCTGCGCCTTGCCGGCGGGAAGGTTGGCCACAAATCCGGCAGCCTCTTGCGGTGATGATTGCGCCCAACCGTTGGCGATGCCGCGGATGGCTTGCTCGCGAGCTTTCTCGTCGGTGAGGGTTTGCGCCCACAGCACGGCGGCGGCAGGATCATTCTGAGCCCATTGTGACGCGAGGTTGTTGACGAAATTATCCCGCCGGCTTCCCGACGGCAACGTCAGTGCGTACGCGGCCGCATCTTGCGGACTGCTCTGGGACCATTGATGAGTGACGCTTTGCAGCGCACTGTCCTTAGCTGCCCCGTCGGGGAGGGATTTCACCCAGTCGACCGCGCCATTGAGGTCGCTGGAGGCCCACGTGGAGGCGAGGCTTTGAATGGCCTGATTGCGCGACTGTCCAGGGGGAAGATTGTCGATCAGTTTCACGGCGCCGGCGGGATTATTCTGGGCGAGCCCTTGCACGAGATTTTGCAGCGCGTCGGACTGCGCGCGACCCGGGGGGAGGGATTGCGCCCAAGCTAGTGCTTTTTCCGGATCGAGCTGAGCCCACTCCCGAGCGACCTGCCCGTAAGTGTAGCTTTGCACCTGGCCCGGAGTGACAGACTGGAGTAACTGTGCGGCGGATTCCGGCTCCTGATAGGCAAGATTTCCGAGCACGTTTTGCAACGCCTGGCGACGTGCGTTGCCGCCGGGGAGAGTTTCTATCCACGCCACGGCTTCTTTTGGGTCGATGCTGTTCCAACTGGTCGCCACCGAGGTGATAAAACGTTCTCGTGCGCTTCCAGCGGGCAGGGTAGCCGCATAGGCGGCGGCGGATCTCGGATCCTGCGAGGCCCATTGCGAGGCAATGTTCTGGATGGCATTGCGTTTGGCGGATCCTTCCGGCAACTGTTTCGCCCATGCGAGCGCGCCTTGAACATCGGTGGCGGCCCAACTCGAAGCGGCCGAGCTGATCAAACTGTCACGCAGCGTCCCAGGCGGAAGACTAGTGACATAGTTTGCGGCCGCTTGTGGATCCTGTTGCGCCCATTGCGAGGCCACACTCTGCATCGCGTTACGTTTGCCGTTGCCTTCAGGCAGTTGTTGCGCCCAAGCCAAGGCTGCTTGTATGTCCGTCGCCGCCCAAGTCGAGGCAATGCTACCCAAAACGTCGGAGCGAAAACCGCTGGAGTAGCGCGAGTTTCCTGAATCAAGGTTCAAATCCGCGCCGACGCGGGCGACAAATTTGGCGGCAGCAATCGGGTCCTCGGCCGTCATCTGTTCAACGAGACCACGCAATGCCGCGCGCTTCACCTTGGTATCGGACAGTGCCATCACCCATGCCGTAGCTGCCGTGAGATCCTGCTGGCTCCAACGGGCAACGGCCGCGTTGACGGCGGTGTCACGATTCTGGCGGTTGGATATTTGTGCTGCGGTGGCGGCGGCGGTAGCGGGATCGGATTCCGCCCAAGCATTAAAAATCGCCGAGTAGGCGCTGCCGCTGCGGGCGAGTGCGGGGATTTTTTCCGCGAGCTCGAACGCTTGCCGTGGATTGACTCGGGCCATGGCAGGAAGAATCGCGCTCCAAAGGCGATTTGCCTCGGCGGAATTCTTTGTACGCTCCACATATGCCATCGCTTGAGAAAGGTCCACCTTGGCCCACGCCGCAATCACGGCGGCAATGGCATGTTCGCGGGGTGGACGTGAAATAACGGCCTCCGCGAACTTCATCGCGCCGACGGGATCAGCATCCGCCCAGCGTTCCAAGAGCGACGAAGCGATGCCGTACCAATCAACCCGCATTGAGCGATAACTTCGATAGCTGTTGGCGTCCTTGTCGAACCGGTGCAAGAAAGCCGGAATTTCCGCGAGCGGCACCTCGGCGAGCAGGTTTTGCAGGCGACCCGCGCGCTTCCAGTAATCCTGGTCGGATGACAACCGGCGGATCTCCTTTTCAATTTCATCAAGCGAGCGAGTTGCGCCGGTGGAAATGTTTGAGTCCGGTTTCTTCGCATTTGGCTTCGCTGCAGGGATGCTCACGGCGGGCTTGGGGCTCTGGCGGTCTAAAGAACTCGGCGAAGAGCTGGCACCGCGTTGTCCCCAAAAATATCCGCTGGCGGCCGCTGTGCCCAGCACCAGAATGCTGACTAGAATTTTCCCCGTATTCATGGCGATTGAGAATAGGATGCGACGTCCGTTTACTCGCCGCGAGCAGAAAAGAGCGCTTCTCCAAGGTTCTAACCGCTAAAAGAATAAACGAGTCAACGATTCAACCGTTTGAAAGGCAATCCGGCGGGACGAAAAGCGGTCGGAAGTTATCCTGAAGTTTAATACTCAGAGACGTCCTCCTTGATCTCTTCCCAGTTGCGGGAGTTCAGGATTAGCTTCCGACCGCATCAACGCTGGCTCAGATTAAAGACTACAGAGCGCAGGTGCGGCAATCGGGCAAAGCCCTTCAATCAGTGTAGTGGATTACGCTACACTCCCGGCGGGAGGATTCGTAAATTGATCAGATGGAATGCCCAGCTTGATTGCAAGTGGGCGAGGTGCCGACAGCGTTGAAAGTGTAGGTTCCACCAGCGGGACATTGTGGCATCGCACTACCCTTCAAATAACCAACGACGGCTGAGGAGTCGACTGTCGCCCCAGTGGCCTTTTTCATTTCCAATGCCCATTGTTCAACGGCGCCGTCCATTTGCCGAAGATTCTGGATACATGCATTGGTCTGCGCAGTGCGGCGAGCGCGGGCGAAATTGGGAATAGCGATTGCGGCGAGCAGGCCGATGATCGCGACGACGATCATGATCTCCACGAGCGTAAAGCCACCGCGCAAATTGAGTTTCATTGCTTTCATAGTATTTTGCACACCGCACATCGGACAAAGTTTCGCGTTCAGCCGTTCAAGCCGACTATAAAATCGTGCGACAAATTAACCGATTCCGAAGTCTTTGACCAGAACCAAACTAGGCAGAGTGGGTGGGGCGCGATCCTTTCATTCCGTAGAATGTCAAAGACGCGAACGTCTCGCCTTCCCCCTTGCTCTGAAAACTCTCGTTCTTATAATGCCGCGATGCTGGATATCAAATTGATCCGCGAACAGGCGGATTACGTTCGGGAACGCCTTGCCTCGCGCGGGGCAGGGGACGAGTTGAAACTCGATGAGATTATTGCCTTGGACAAGTCGCGTCGCGGCCATCTTTCCGAGGTGGAGACGCTAAAGGAACAACGCAACCGCGCATCAAAAGAGATCGGCGCATTGATCGGTCAGAAGAAAATGGCCGAAGCGGAGGCTCGCAAGACCGAGGTCCGAGCGACGGGCGATCGCATTTCCGCGTTGGACAAGGAAGTCGCCATCATTGAAACGAAGCTGCAAGAACAGTTGCTGACGTTGCCGAATTTGCCAAACCCGAAAGTCGCCCGTGGCGCCAGCAGCGCGGACAATCCGGAGGTAAAAGTTCAGGGGGCCAAGCCCGTATACGCCTTCAAGCCCAAGTCCCACATTGAGCTGTGCCGCGACTTGAAGCTGATCGATTTTGATCGTGCGGCGAAATTGTCGGGCAGCGGATTTCTTCTCTACACGGGCTGGGGCGCACGTTTGGAAAGAGCGCTAATCAATTTCCTGCTCGAACTGCACGTGACGCAGCACGGCTACACTGAAGTGTCTCCGCCGTTCATCGTCAATCGCGAGTGCATGACGGGTGTGGGCCAGTTTCCCAAGTTTGTCGACCAGGCCTTCATGGTCCAGCGTGGCCTCGACGGCGAAACGTTGGGCAAGCAATGCCTAATTCCCACGGCGGAAGCTCCGGTTGCGAATATTCATCGCGAAGAAATTCTCTCCGAGAAGCAATTGCCAATATATTACTGCGCCTACAGCCCGTGTTTTCGAGCAGAGGCCGGCGCCGCAGGTGTCGGCACACGCGGGATGATCCGCGTGCATCAGTTCGACAAGGTTGAGCTGGTCAAGATCGTGAAACCAGAACACGGCTACGAAGAATTAGAAAAGATGTTGGGGAATGCCGAAAAGGTTCTACAGTTGCTCGGCCTCCATTATCGCGTGGTGCAGTTGTGCACTGGAGACATGGGCTTTGCGAGCGGAATGACCTACGACATTGAAGTGTGGGCGCCCGGGCAGGATCAGTATCTGGAAGTGTCCAGTTGCTCGAACTGCGAAGAGTTTCAATCGCGCCGGATGGGCACGCGCTACAAGACCGAGTCCGGCGAAAACAAATTCCCACACATGCTCAATGGCAGCGGCACGGCACTGGCCCGGTTGTTCGTCGCATTGATCGAAACCTACCAGCAGGCGGATGGCAGCATCGCCATTCCGGCACCGCTGCAACCATATCTGAAGACAGATTGCATTCGCGCGTGACGCCGCGTCCTGCGCTCGCTTTGCCTGAATGAAAATTCTGTTAGCCAGCAGCGAGGTTCACCCGTATTCAAAAACCGGTGGCCTTGCTGACATGGTCGGTGCGCTCGCGAAATCGATGGCCGAAGGCGGACATGAGGTCGGCGTGGTCACGCCACTATATCGCGGCATCCAAGCGAAGATCCCGTCGCTTAAGAAGGTTGATTATCTCATCGATGTTCCGCTCGGACTTGGACGTGGACAGGCGAGCCTGTGGGTTCACGAGATTTCTGAGCGATTGAAAATCTATTTCGTCGATCACCGAGACTTCTTTGATCGCCCGAGTTTATATCAGGAAAACGGCAAGGATTATCCTGACAACGCGGAACGTTTCATATTCTTCTCTAAGTGCGTGACGCACATCGCGCGGTATTTGCCGTGGAAAGCCAACGTCGTTCACTTGCACGACTGGCAGGTTGGGTTGGTGCCGATCTTGATGTTGCATCAAAGATGGGCTGAAGGGTGGGGGACATCGCCGGCTACCTGTTTGACGATTCACAATCTCGCGTATCAGGGTGTTTTTGCTCGGGGCGCCTACGATCTCACAAACCTGCCGCTCGATTATTTTCATCCCGGCGGCGTGGAGTTTTACGGCGGGCTCAATTGCCTTAAGGCCGCGATAACCTACGCCGACATGATCACCACCGTCAGTCCGCGTTACGCTCGAGAGATCATGACGGAAGCGTTCGGATGCGGTCTTGATGCGGTGCTGCGCCGACGTCACGATTCGCTGGTTGGAATTCTCAATGGCGTGGATACGAGCGAATGGAATCCCAAACGTGATTCGAGTCTCAAACATCCGTTTGATGCCGGCAGTCTCAAGGGAAAGGCAGCCGAGAAAGCTGATTTGCAGGCTGCAATGAAGCTGGCGGTAGACGCTAAGGTGCCATTGTTCGGGTCGATTACACGTCTTACTGACCAGAAAGGGATCGACATTCAGCTGGGCGCACTTGAGGAGATGCTCGCTGCCGATATGCAATTTGTTTTGCTGGGCAGTGGCGACCCAGCTCTTGAAAAGGCTTATACGGAGCTTGGGCAGCGTTTTCCCGGCAAAGTGGCGATACGGCTCGGCTACGATCATGTATTGTCGCACCGGATTGAAGCGGCGTGCGATTTCTTCCTGATGCCCTCGAAGTTCGAACCTTGCGGCCTGAATCAGATGTATAGCTTGCTCTACGGGACGATCCCCGTCGTTCGCCGCACCGGCGGTTTGGACGACTCCGTGACGGATGCCACAGATGATCGGGATCACGCCAATGGCATCAAGTTCAACGAATATTCAGTTCGAGCGTTGGCGAAAGCGATTCGGAAGGCTTTGGTGCTGTATCTGGATTCTGAAGCGCTCGGAAAATTTCGCGCCAACGCGATGACGTCTGATTTCACGTGGGAGAAAACACGGCAGGAATATTTGAAGGTATACGACAAGGCCAATCGGCGTTGAAATGCAGAAACGTTCAAAGTAATCCAAGCGGAGGAGGCGAAGTGTTGCAAAATGTATTAAACACAACCCACAAGGTTTTAATGCTCTGTCAGCAACTTTGTGAATAACTCTGTCTTACGGCCTACTGTTTGCTATGGTTTACAGACTGTAAATTGACCGTTTAGCACCTCGTGTTTTTTTGTTTAATATAAACAAGGTAAGGGAGCCACTCGGGGTCGCGGCTGGCCGCGCCTGCGGCGCGGCATCGCCGCTCAACCCTCGTGGGCTCCCGTTCGTGCGCACACTTACACCTAACGCCGAGTGAGAAATAGCCGCCTTGTGTGCCGGAAATTAGTTAGAGTGGGGGCGGGCTCGCGATGCTCGTCCCCACCCGCCCCCGTTAAGAACCCACCTCCTTGGCGTGCTTCACGTTCTTCGCGAGAATCCCCTGTCATCTCAGAGGGATGCGTTGATCGAGGAATTGCACTCCATTCGCGCTGCACCATGCCCTACAGACGTTTTTGTTGGTCATGCGGGGAAGGGGAGTCCACCGCTGAATCAGACGGTTATAGAACCACGGATGCCCGTTGTTCCAATACATGACTTCGTTCAAGATTTCTCACCCCCTTGCAAAACCGGAAATGTCAGAGGTTGGGACACTGCTTGTCCGACCGGTATTCTCGAAAGCTGGCCCGCGATCAAATCCAGCTTGTGATGAATGTCCTCCAGTTGAGTGTCCCGAGTTTCGACGACCGCGCCAGACCTCCAGAGTTCGCAAACTTCCGCTTCGAGTTCTTTCGCCTTGCCGAGAATCAGGTTGCCATCGACCAGCAAAGGTTCAGGAGCCGGAAACGCCTTGAAGATGTCCACGAGGCCGCATTGCTGGACGTAGCGAGCAAAGTCGGCTGCCGCAGCCAGGGACGCCCGTTGGCGCACGAGACCCCGATAGCGTTCGAGACGGGAATTCGTCTCGCGCCACAGCCAGTGCAGTTTGACTGCATCAAAAGACATCGCCGGTGTAAGTCGTTCAGCTTCACGGGATTCCTTTGTTTTACGACCCTTGGAGGAGGGCAACGCCGCAATTGCGGGTGCTGTGGTGTCAGCGTCAGCAGGATTGCAGTTTCGACCAAGCGGAGCAAGCGAATTCGTTCGCATGGCCCGTTTGTATCTCTATTAAACACAACCCACAGTCAACCCCGTTTCGGGTGGAAGATTCGCCTTTGTTTGTAATGGTCCCGCCTCAATTCGCGACGCGTCGCTTGTGCGCTCGTTGCTCAAGTGCGCGCCGGATTTGACTCTCCGTGAAGCCGTGGCGCGCTCCTCCGGTTTGCAGCGTTGCCCAATACGCGCCAAGCTCGCCGGTCGTTCGCGTCGCGAGTGTCGCAAGGGCTTTTTCGTCGGCATCAGTCCACTCAGGCCGCGCTAGCGTCGCAAGCTCCCTTCGCTCGGCAGCGTCGCGTTGCTCGCGGAGCGTTTCCGATTGGCCGCGCAACGCTTCCATTTGACCGGAGAGCGATTCAAACCGTTCAAGGGCTTCATTGGCGCGCCGATGTTCCAAAAACGCCGCTACGCCAAGCACAGCGCACGCCGCGACTAACGAGAGGGTCAACTTCATGCGCCGAAAATACCACGATTGGCCGACGATGCAACTCCGCTTCGCTCCGTTGGGATTTTGCGCTTGAGAGCATGGCACGCGGCGATTGGCTCCGAAGAAAGGAGGGGGCACGGGGGAGGGTGCAAACTTTCAGACATTGGGAAAAAAGGCTCCCCCCCTCACCACGGAGCAGGGTGAGGGGGTGAACCTTTCTCGGCTCTGAGTGCCTTCGCCGTGGCGTGGCGTGGCGCGTTGCGTAGTGTGCCGACGTGACGACGGAAGAAAGTAGCTCTGGTGGGAACCAACTACCCGCGCCGATTCGTCATCATGGCGAGCGATTAGCTCCGAGCGGTCAGGCGTCAGTCCCTCTTTTTGGGCAGCTTGGCCGCTCATTTGTTTTCCCCCGCGCCCCCTTTCTTCGGAGCCAATCGCCGCGTGCCATGTTCCAAAGCGCAAAATCCATCGTTAGCCTATTATGCCAGACATAACGCCAATACGGTATCAAATCTACAAGCGCGGCTCTATCCGTAGACCGCTCGCCGAAGTCCCCCTCGGCAAGAATTCGCGCAGCATCTCGCAAGTGAAGTTTCAGCAAATCATCGGCGCGTGCCTTCGCGCCATGGCTTGTGACGTTTGCGACGATGCGACGAACCATGACCCCGCTTTAATCGCCGCACCTCACAACGCGGGAGAGTGTCCAGACGGTTCACCGGATACCGGATGGATTGCCGGCGAGTTGACCTATCCGAACACGTTCCCCGAATTGCCGATATGAGCACACCCGAAGTTGACGGATACTATGCCGGCTTCGTAGCACCGGAGCCGGTTCGCGTCGTAGAGTTCGACGTGCTACGCAACAAGAGCAAGGCCTTCTATCGACGCGAGGCGCAACCGCTCGAAGTGGAGCCGGAAGTTAAGCCTTCCCGCTGGTTACCTGGAGGAAACCAAAAGCCCGCGAACCTGCCGACGAAATACCAAGGGCGCGCCGTTGGCGTCGGCTTGCTCGGCGGCATCATCTCGGCGATTGAATCGCTCAAGAACATGGCGGACACCGCCGCTTCAACTGATAGGGCACGGCGCGCCAAGATTGCCGGTTGCGATTGTTGCACCGTCGTTTTTGATATCGTAAACGCGACGGTGAAAGACTTGGACAAAAAGACCGAGCGGCGGACCATGACCTCGCGAGACTCGCAAGCCCGATACTTCCGCAACGTTTCACACCGGAGACCACGCTAATGAGCAGCAAGAATTCACTACTCACCACGGAGCGAGCGCATGAACTCGCCGACGAGATATTCGAGAGCGTCAAAGACCAGATCACCACGGCGCTAGCTCTGAAAGACGATTGGGACTCATGGCAATGCAAAGAGGGCTTTCTTGAACGCTGGCACCAATGGCGGCAGGAAGCGCACTTGCTGATCGAAGTCAACCAACTGCGGCAGAAGTCCGGCAGCTATTCAACCTTCATCGAATCGCGCAACCAACGAGGAGCGCGAACACCGTCCGGCGGCATCGCTCGCAACGTCCATCTGCATCGGCGAACGCCCCTAACAGAAGCCGAGCGCAAAGCGCGGAGCCGCGAGCGCTGGCGGCAATGGGAGATTCGCGAATGGAAAAAGCGCAATCCTAACAAGCGACGGCGGAAACACTACTTCAACGGACGCCCGAAGAAATACGTTGAAGGCTGGCGCAAGCATCGTTACCCAAATCGACCGAGACGCGGACGCCCACCATACACGCCAGCGCAAAAGGAAGCGGCCTTGCGCAAGAAGCAACTTCTCCAATCGTTGAACAAGCGTCGTCACTATTGGTTGCTGCGTCTCGCTCGTTACATACTCGAAAACCGATACGTAGAACGCGAGAAGCAGCGCAAGAAAGACCGCCACACCGCTTGGCCGTCTCGCGCAACGAGAAAGCATCACACCAAAGGCGAGGGGAGAGGCTACACCCCGCACAAGAAGCGCAAGCGACGCAACCCGTATCCGTTCAGAATCCCGTTCACCGCGCAACACTGGAAGCGAATGTTAGAGCGCGCCAAAGGCGAGAAGACGGTTCAAAAGGTCTTGCTTGAACTCGCACGCGTAGCGCCTCGCGTCCTCGGATGATTCGCGAGCGGTTCGCGCTCGGGGGTCGCGTAAAATCAGGATGGACGCGGGGCACGATGCCGACATTCACCCGCGCCGCGTGAAATCCATTGCGCCGGACTTTCCTCGCTTTTCTGGCTGATTTTTTTTCGAGTTTGCGAACCGTCGGAGACGGTCCAAACTTGGTCCGAACGTTGGCCGAACTGCCTGCACAGCGGTAAGGAAAACATAACATGAAACTGACCGGACCAACATACAAGCGAGCGTCGCAATGCTCTTCGCTCGCCGCTGCCGTATCCATCGCCGCTGCCGTCTCTACCGAGAAGGCTCCGGAGAACAATGTCTTCGACTTGCTCGCGGACCTTGCCGGCAAAGTCGAAAACCCCGTGGTGATGTTCTTCGACTTGAACGCCAACCCTTCGCCGTATCGTTACCGCGTGTTCGCGGTGGAGAAAGACGGAAGCAGCGCGGCGAACACGAAGATTGCGGCGTTCTCCACGGCGATCAACATTGCCTCGCCGAAAGTGACGTTCACCGCGAACAACACGGACGGAGCGGAGCGCGCCTCGGATACGTGGACGGTCGCCGTTACGGGTAGCGATGCGCTCGTGAAAGTCGCCGCTCGGACTGCGGAGCCTTACAAGCTCGGAGTCAGCGCCAACACCGCTGGCTTGAGCGTCAGCGCTCCAACGGTCAACGGTTTGGCTCCGGTGGACACGGACGAAGACTCGGTTCCCGATACGTCCGCATGGGAAGTTGCCAGCAACGGCAGCATTCAAGGCTCCGCGACGGTTGACGCGGAGGAAACCATTGAACGCCCGTTCACCCCTTGGGGCTTGCTCAAGGCCATTGCGAACCGTGTCGCGGCGGTTGACGCGGACGCGTCCGTGTTCGCTCGGTTCACTCAAGAGACCGGCGTTCTCGAAGTGACCGTTGCGAGCGGCAGCGCGGCAAACACGCGCTCGACGAACCTGCAAGCCGTCACGGTTGACAACACCGTCAACATGGTGGCCTTCGAGATCGACCCCGCCGTTGAAGCGGCAGCGGGCACTAGCGTTCTCCGCTGGGGCTAATCCGTAGCGAATCCTGCGCGCCCCCGCTGAGTGCATCGGCGGGGGCTTTTCATTATGACCAACGAAGCGAAAGCGACAGGCGCAACGGTCGCAACCGTGGCCGCAGCGAGCGCGGACAAGCTCGAAGCGGTTCACGCGTTATTGGGATGGGTGCATGAAATCGGAGCGGCTATTGTGGCAATCCTGACAGTTGCTTGGTGGCTCCGTATCTGGTGGAAGAAGTTCAAGACAGGGGACGAGACGCCCCCGCCGAAGCTCTAAAGCACAAAGGCCGCAACGGTTGCCCGTTGCGGCCTTTTCGTTTCGGCCTAGCGTCTGATACGCCAAACCGTCAACCCTCGCCGCTTCACTGATTCAATGCGGTCTGGGTGTTTCATCCTGATACGGCCTAGCAGCGTCCCGCACGCGCTAGGATAGCTCAGAAGTTGACTCACGGACGAAGCGGAGCGCGTCCGCAGTAGTTCAGCCTTCAACGCTTCCGCGCTCCCTTGCCAAAATCCCTCGGGGCACGCTAACACCGTCTCTTCGATGATGGTTAGCAGTTGCGTCTCGGGGGCTTGATCTTGGATGAATTCGAGCAAGTCGGGATTCTGCCAAGCCTTGAAGCCGTAGCGGGGGCATCGGTCCTGCTTTGGTATCTCCATTGCATCGCATTGAGCCGCAAACGCGGGAAGCTCGGCTCCGAATTCGCGCATGTTCTTGAGCCGGTCTTCGTCCAACGTTGCTGGCGAACACTTGAGAAGGATTATCTTGTCTGCAAGGCTCCCGTCTATCGGGGGCAATACCATCAACTTCTCCAACTCGTCGTTTACGCTCATCGTAACGGCGCGATAGGTAGGCAGGGAGAGCGGTTGTTTGCCCTTCGCGTGGACGTGCATGTCTTGCACGACGATTAACTCTTTGAACGCCTCTCCGAGACGGTTGCGAGAGCGTATGTCGATGCTCGCGTCTTTCGCCTCTTCAATGGCTAGGTGTTCCGCTTCCGCAAGGTGCGCGTTGAATGCCGATTGACCGAGCATGTATTGCCATGGACTCGCGGAGCGTCCGCCGATCAATTCGGTGATTAGATGCTGAAGGAATGACTTACCGCAGCTTGAAGGACCGGCGAGGATGAGGACTTGCGCCGGTTTGAAATCGCCGCGCAGAAGCGAAGCGCGGCGGAATTTGACCCATGCCTTGAACACGTCGGCCTGACCGTCTCCGAGTAGTTGCGACAGGAAACGGTCGAAGAGGGGAGTCTTCCCTTTCTTCGCTTCCGTGAACCGATAGCCCACGGTAACGAGCACTTTCTTACCCTGCCGCGTCTCGAATGGTCCCGCCTGATAGCCTGCAAGGGGTCCGCAGTAGTCCATCGCTCGCTCTATCTGCGCGGCGTGAAACGCGAGATCGACTTGCGTTAAGCCTTGCTCGTCTTTCACGTTCCCATTTATGCCAGCCTTCATTAGATGCACTGCCGCGTCCGCCTTGCCTAGCGGCATATAGCGACGCGGGGCAATCTCAAGCCAATACGAGCCGTTGCGAGTGTCGAAGTAGACCGTGGGGGCTTTTGGGGGCTTCAAGCGCGGACCCCCTTTGCCTCTTGTATCTCGCTAGGCGTCCAAAGTGACGCAATTTCGCGCTCCCAAACCTTCGCGTCTTCCGCGATTGCGGCCATGGCTTCATTGTGGCGTTTTAACGCTTGCTCTAGTTGCTTGTTCGCCTCTTGCGCTCGGAACTCAAGCTCTAGGACTCCGTTTCTGATTGGGCTTCCAACTTCGGGAAGCCGCAACGCCCATGTTAGGTCAGTCTTGTCACTCATCGCACACCCCCTTCGCAGTAAAGCGCAATCATCCTCACCTCGTTAATGCCGACGTAACCTAGATGCACAACTTTGGAACCGCAAAACGCCCCACGGCGACCGCATTTGCGGCACGTTCCAACCACACCAAAGGCTGTTTGCGTCCCTAGGTCGTATTGGCGGTAGTCGCACTTTGCGACGTTGTAATGAAAGTCCAGTGATATGCCTTTCATCGTTTTCCCCCCTTCGTTGCGCGGCAGATTGCGACAATCCAAACCAGCGACGTGAGGCCGTAGAGAATTACGAAAGTCTTCATCGGCGAGAGGACATGAGGGGAGCACTTTTGGCGGTTTGCTCTAGGAGCGATTCAACGCGTGCCAGAGACAATTCGAGACGCGACAAGCGCGTGTCAGACGTTCTATCGGGTGCCGGTTTGGTGTTCCGTCCGCGCTCCATGGCGCTAATTCCCGCGCTTCGCAATTGCTCGCCGAGAGTCTTTAGCGAGTCCGCACGCGTGCCGATGGGTGAATACACCGTCGGACCTTCATCGACGGCGGAGGAAACCCAAGCAAGGCACTTTCCGAGCGTTAGGGCCATGAATCCCGCCTCGGTGGAAGCGTCGGCGGGAACGGTTTGAACGTATGAGGGGAGTTCTCCGAGATAGCTTAGAAGCTCGCGCCGGAGAAGCGCGCATTTTGTATCCGTCATTAGTGCGACCGCTGGCGGGGAAAAGCCCCGCACGCACAACGCGTGCGGGGTGTTAGCCGATCAAGCCAACTCGCACAGCGGACGCCCTAGGTAAGCATTAAACACAACCCACATTGTGCGCTCATATACAGCTTTTGCTTAAGCTCACTTAAACCGATACTCTTACCGTGTTATTCTCACATTGCGGATTCTAAGCACCGCATAGCCAAGCCAACGCAGCGCTTTATTTAACTCCCCAGCCAAATCGCATAGGCATCCCTTGGTCTTTCGGCAAAATTGGCCAGTAGACGAAGAAGGATTTTCCGATCACGTTTTCCTGCGGAAAATCTCCCCATGAACGTGAGTCGAGGCTGTTCATAGTGTTATCGCCCATGACCATGTAGTGCGTGGGCTGAACGGTGAACGTGCGAGACTCATCCGGAAACAGCGGCGCCAAACTGTATCGGCCATTGGAACGGCCGATCAGGTCATTTACGTGACCGGAGTATTTGCTGTCATCCGGCGGCGTCTTGGCGTCGAACGAATAAACGTGCTCAAAGTGAGGCGCGGTTGAATCGAGACGTTGACCGTTGATTTGCAAATGGCGGTCGTTGCCAATTTTTACAGATTCGCCGCCCAAGGCGACTAGTCGTTTAATGTAGAACTGATCCTGCGGCAGCGATTCAATTCCACGCGTTTCGAATACGATGATTTCGCCGCGTTTAGGCCGCCGGAAGTTGTAGGAAATTCGATCGACGAACAGATGGTCACCATTGACGACACGCATTTTAACAATGTCATCGCCCTTGCGAAATTCCTGGCCATAGCGCAATCCACTGCGACGCTCGAAATCTTCTGGAGGAAACCAAACGGCATACACTTCGTTGCCGACAACCAATCGCTGCCGTTTCACGAACGGAAGAATCGTTTGCGGCTTTTCAATCGATCGCACCGGGCCGTCCTCGGTGGCGACAATGTGGTAATACGAAATGCCGCGCAAACACGAGTCGATGATCCGGGTAAAGCCGCTCGGAATATTCATTCCTGGCTGACGGCGGTAATCGTCGTTTGTAATCCCAAACAAAGTCGGCTGCATGGAGCCTGTCGGAATTTTGAATGGCTGTAGAAAGAACGTTCGAATTCCCAAGGCTACCGCAACTGCAACGAGGACGACTTCAACGTTGTCGCGGATAGACGCATTTGGATACGGACGCAGCCACTTGTTCGCGACTGTTTCTAGTGCAGACATTTTGGTCGCGATTCCATCGGACGTCGCCTTGGCCTGGACGGCATCGCGCACGTCCGAAATGGCACCTTTTACGGCCGCCGCAGCGTCAGGGCTCAACAGATCGCTTTGCGCACTGAGAATTTTCTCCACGTGCTTGCACGAATCCCATGCCTGACGACCAGCACGTGAACTCAGCCAGTAGATGAACATATCAGGCCTTGAGAACTTCGATGAAGGCTTCCTGCGGAATATTGACCGAGCCGAAAGCTTTCATGCGCTTTTTTCCTTCCTTCTGCTTGTCGAGGAGTTTGCGTTTGCGGGAAATATCGCCGCCGTAGCACTTTGCCGTGACGTCTTTGCGCATCGCACTGACGGTTTCGCGGGCAATGATTTTTCCACCGATCGCGCCTTGAATAGCGACAGCGTATTGCTGTTTGGGAATCACTTCCTTTAGCTTCGCGGCCAGCGCACGTCCCCTGCCCTCCGCTTTGGATTTGTGAACGATGCACGAAAACGCGTCCACGGACTCGTCGTTCACGAGCATGTCGAGCTTCACCATGTCCGATTCCATGTAGCCGTCGTTCTCGTAATCCATCGAGCCGAAACCACGCGTGATGCTCTTAATGCGGTCATGGAAATCGATCAAAATCTCGCTGAGCGGCAACCGGCTCGTGATCATCACGCGGCGGGCGTCGAGGGTCTCAGTGTGCTCCGCGCTGCCGCGCTTCTCCGCGAGCAACGCCATGATGTCGCCGATGTATTCGTTCGGGCAAATGACGAACGCCTTCACCATCGGTTCTTCGATTGTTTGAATGTAATTCACCGCCGGCAGGAAGGCCGGATTATCGACTTCCTTCACCGTGCCGTCCGTCATGGTTACGCGATACACCACGCTGGGATACGTGGCGATGATGTCCATGTTGTATTCGCGGCGGAGACGTTCCTGGACAATCTCGAGGTGCAGCAGTCCGAGGAAGCCGCAACGGAAACCGAAGCCCAACGCCACGGAACTTTCTGCCTGATAAGCGAACGCGGAATCGTTCAACTGCAATTTTCCAAGGTTCGCTTTGAGGTGCTCGTAGTCGGCAGTGTTGATCGGATAAATTCCACTGAACACCATCGGGTGAATTTCTTTGAAGCCTGGCAAAACCGGCGACGGAATGCGGGCGTCGGTTATCGTATCACCCATCTTCACTTCCTGCGGCGACTTGATGTTCGCGGTGAAGTAGCCCGTCTCACCAACCTCGAGCTTTTCGCGGACGTATGGCTTCGGGTTGAAGCTGCCGACTTCCTTGATTTCGACATTCTTGCCGGAGTGCAACAGTTTCACCTGCATGCCCGGCTCCAGCGTGCCGTTGAAAACGCGCACGTGCGTTACAACGCCTTTATACGTGTCGAAGTAGGAATCAAACGCCAACGCCTGCAACGACCGCTCCCCTGTGGGCTTCGGTGGCGGCACACGGGCCACGATCGCTTCCAAAATTTCATCGATACCGATGCCTTCTTTGGCGCTCGCCAGCACGGCGAGTTCGCCGGGGATCGCGAGAATGTCTTCCATCTGCAGTTTCGTCTGCGGAATGTTGGCGTGCGGCAGATCGATCTTGTTGATCACCGGAATGATCTCGAGATTCTGCTTCATCGCGAGGTGAACATTCGCCACCGTCTGCGCCTCGACGCCTTGCGCGGCATCGATGATCAGCAACGCACCTTCGCACGCGCTCAAGCTGCGCGAAACTTCGTACGCAAAATCCACGTGGCCGGGCGTGTCGATGAGATTGAGTTCGTAAGTCTCACCATTCTTCGCCTTGTAAAGCATCGTGACCGGATGCGCTTTGATCGTGATCCCCCGCTCTTTCTCGAGATCCATCGAGTCGAGCAATTGCTCCGACATCATGCGGTCGCTGATCGTCCCCGTTCGGTTCAAAAGCCGGTCCGAGAGCGTGGTCTTCCCGTGGTCAATGTGGGCGATGATGCTGAAATTTCGTATGTGCGCGCTGTCCATCTTATAGTCTTAAAAGATCGAGAGTTGAAAATTGATGGCTCAGAAACCGCAAGCGCGATCTCTCAACGCCTCAACCTGCAACTCTCGATGTGAGCGATCATAGCGTTGGTTGCGTTGAAGAAAAGCAATTTCCTCCCCCATTGTCCCCTGCCCTGCCACCGACTTTCAGCGCCTCTCGCGTCGAGTCGAAGCCGGTTTAGAACCGCCAGGTCAACCCGCCGCGAATGCGGTAATCGGGCACCGTCATCAATCCATTGTTTTGGATGTGCGTCGGCAAGTCCACAGCACCGTGCGCGCTGAAATGTTCGCCGATGGTGAAGTTCAACTGCGGCGCCAGGTACGTCGCCGTCATGCCGGTGTTGCCCAAGTTGACGCCGTTGATCGAGTCCTTGCCCATCCGCTCGTAGTAAGCGTTGCCCTGTAAGCTCACTGTCCACTCGTCGCGCAGCAGCAGATACGCTCCGAGGCTCGCCGACAGGATCAACTCGTCGCCAACCCGGTAATCAGATTCTCCGGGCGTGCGCAAATAATATTGCGCCTGTGCACTGGCAAACACGCGCTGCCACCGGACATTCGCGGTTACGCCCATGATGCCGTCCACGGAACCGGAGCCGAGCGTCAGATCGCTCTGATGCACGCCGCTAAAGAAATGCTGGTGATTCGGCCCGAACCGTCCCGTGAAAATCTTCTCCTGGGCAACTTCATCCTTGAGTTGGCCCGCATCTCCAGTCGGCAATTTTATTCCGCCGAGTAGATTTACACTGAACGAATGAGCCATCTCGCTCTTTGCAAACACCGTCCAACGACCGACGAGTGCCACGTCACCAATTCCGGACAGTCTTCCTTCCACCGTTTGATAAACATCATTTGCCGCTACCGCGACGCGTTGTTCGAAGCGCCGAAACCGGCGGTCAATATACGGCAAACTCACGCTGAGTCCGAATTTTGGCGTCACGTTGTATCCGACCACGAAATGCGCCATCGACGTATCGACGAAATGATCGTCGAGAAACGATCCGCTCGGTATTTTTTGACTATCGAGTTGGGTAGTTCGGGCCGAAATAAACTCCTCCGTGGCAGTGAACAAAAATCCAGAGCTTGTTTCCCCGCGCGCGTTATTCGCGCTGTAGATGGCGCATAGATCACATCCGAACGAAGCTCCCACCGAAAGCGCTAGCGCGCTCACGATCAATAGAGTTTGGCAAAGTGTCTTCATCCTACGGCGTTACCGACAATCGATAGAAACGTCGAACCCGATTGGTTTGCAGGTCGCTGTAAACCCAGTGATACGGAAACGGGAACGTGGGAATTGTTGTAAGATTGGACCACGTTCCAGAACTCATCGAATCGCGGCATTGTACGGTGTAGGAACGGCCCGCATCCATGTCGAAATGGAGATGCGTGTAGCCATCAAATGACTCCACCAAATAGATATTGGGCGTCGTCGCCTGGGTCACCGAAGCCAATAGTAACGCTGCGCCAAGTCCGGAGGCGAACCTTCGCCAACCTCCGAAACCAATCCGCTTCCGCAAAAACGCGCGATGACTAGCCGGCAATCGTCGCGATATGGAGAGAGAGAAATCCATCGTGCTTTGCGAAATTCAAATCCGCCTGAAATCAGTTGCCGCGCATTTGAGTGATTGCCGGACACAGTTCATACTCTCAGGAACGAACCAAGAAACAAAAAGGCGCAAAGTCAGTTAAGGACTCTGCGCCTGAATTTGTTCGAAAGGCTTGCCAATGATTAGGCTTTCTTCGCGCGCTTCTTGCGCCAGGCACCAGCCGCGAGCGCGGCAGCGCTAAGGCCTACCAGAGCAACGCTGGACGGTTCCGGAACGGCAGCCGGCACCAAGAAACCTCGGAGTTCGCCGCCACCATTATTGACGGTGTGAATGTTGATGTAGTATTTGCCGTTGAACAGATCGGTTTGTTGGCCGGAGGTTAAAGTGAACGATTGGCTGATTGTGCCGCCGGTCGTAGCGTTGGAAGACCGAGTGAGCGTAAACAACACACCGGCGGTCTGCGTGTAATTGGCGGTGCCGTTATTTCCAAGATTGGCGGCAGTCGGACCATGAATGTGGGAATTATTCGCCGCACTGCTTAAGTCACTAAACCCTTGGGAGGAGCCCCATCCAACGTTGACCGTCAGCGTCAACGCAACGTTATCAAAGAAGATGCCTGCCCCGACCTCTCCACCGGTGCCACCACTAGCAACTGCAGGTTCATTTCCAAACAACAAACCGGGGCCGGCTGTGCCGATGAGATCAAATAGAATATTCGCCGCGTTCGCTTGAACGACGGAGGTGGCAAGCAGTGCCGCAAGAAGGAGTTTTTTCATATTTGGCAGGTTTTTGGGCGTTGGCTGAGTAATCTGATTTCCAAAAGTTGTAACCGTTTCTTGCTCTATGGCAAGTCAATTGTAGCTGGTAAGCGTCTTTCCCTCTCCCGCAAATCCACCCTCCTATTTTGCCAAGGCGTTGCTGAGATCAGTCGCGTGGTCGCGGACATAGATGAATTCTCCATTGGCGTCGCCGGAGGGCTGCCAATCGGGATCGAAGGTGCCGGATGTGGCCGTTGGGATTGAGCGTGTTGTCGGCGATGTCGTTGGACGCCTGTTGCGCAAGCGCCTTGAACTGCACTTGCGCGGCAACCGGCGCAGCGTCGGTGTAATTGCAGTAACGGTCTTGCAAGCTCGCCGTCGATATTCATCATTGGTTGCCTGATGAGTGAACCGATGAATTCCAATCTCTCCGGCACTGTGGCCTCGTTGCACCTACATTCGCGCGAACCGGGCGAACCGTTTCAGGCCGTCAAACAAATCGAGGTCGTAGCGCAAAAAGGAATCGTCAACAACCCGCGTTACTTTGGCCGCGTGAGTCGGTCGAGCGGTCAGCCCTCGAACCGACAGGTGACGTTGATTGAGCGCGAACAAATAGCTGAGCACGCTGTCGCGCTGGGAATGCTCACAATACCGCCGGGAACGGTGCGCTCGAATATCGAGACCGAAGGCATCGATTTGATCGCGTTGCTCGGGCGTGAGGTTCGCGTGGGCACCGCCACCCTGCTCTTCTATGAGCCCCGCACGCCGTGCTCAAAGATGGACGCGATCTGCACGGGGCTGCGAAAATCGATGGAAGAGAAACGCCAAGGCGTGCTGGCGCAGGTGCTCCAATCCGGCGTCATCAAGGTCGGCGATCCTTTAACGCCGGCCTGACTACTGTCGTAGGTGTACAAACAATTGCCGGCAGGAAATCGCGCTGAGCGACTCGCTGCCGGCAAATGGTTTCGTTCAGCGAATTACTTCGTTGAAGCAGATTTCGCGGAGACATCCACGCAGGCACCTTCGGTGGTGCTGCGGACGTAGATGCGGCCACCGCTGAACACCGGCGTGCTCCAGCACTTGCCGCTCACGACCTTCGCGCGGGAGAGCTCGGTGTAGGCTTTCGAATTGGCTTCCGCGATGACGAGTTGACCGTCATCGGCCAGCGCGACGAGCTTGCCATCGACGAGCGTGACGTTGCCGGGGCCGAAGCCTTCCTTTTCCCACATCACTTTGCCGGTGGCGGCTTCCACGCACTTGAGCGGGCCAGCGGCGTATTCTTTGAATTGGAACATGCCGTAGAGATAGCCGTCCTTGAATACCGGCGTGCTCCAGTGATTTGCGAGGGGTTTGTTGCCCGTCACGCGATAGATTTCGGTAGCAGTAAACGCGTTTCCGCTCTTGGCGAGTTTCACGGCTCCAGCGCCAACGCCGTAGCCGGCCGAGCAATACACAATGTCACCGCAGACCACAGGTGAGATTGCCGTCGAAGTGCTGAACGGGAATTTGTAGCGCCAGAGAACCGATCCATTCGCCGGGGCGACGGACACGAGGCCTTCCTTCGTGAAGAAGATCACCTGACGCACGCCTTGGATCGTCGCGACGGTCGGCGTTGAGTGAGTCATCACGTCGTCTTGACCTTTCCACACGGTCTTGCCGGTATTCTTGTCGAGCGCGAGCAACGCCTGTCCGGCACCGCCGCCAGCGAGGAACACCAGGTTGCCATCGATCACCGGCGACGCAGCGTTCTGCCACTTGATCTGCACTCCGGCGTGATCGGTCATGATGTTGCGCGCCCAAATGCGCTTGCCGGTCGCGGCGTCGTGACAAACGACGGCGAGGTTCGCGGAGATCGCGTAAACTTTGCCGTTGTCGATCGTCGGCGTGGAACGCGCGCCGTCGCCGCCTTTGTTGGAAGGAGCGCCAGAATCGCCGCCGCCGTCATACTTCGCGATGCCAATCGGGAACGAATAAAGTTCTTTGCCGGTGTCCGCATTCAACGCGATCACGGTTTCCTGCGGCGCGCCCTGCACTTCGCGGGTGACGATCGTGAAGGCTTTGCCGCCGCTCACAGTGAATGAGCTGAAACCCTTCGCGGTGGGAACTTTCCACAACGCCTTCGGGCCGCCGGCGGGGAACTTCGTCGCGAGACCGCTCTCCGCAGAGATGCCGTCGGACGTGGGGCCGCGATAACTGGGCCAATCGGCGCGGGCCAACGAAGGCGCGAGCAGCGCGATCATCAGCGCGGTGGCGCAGCTGGATTTTGCAGACAAGGAAACAGGGCTTTCAAATTTCATGGGCATTGGATTTACCTGAGCCGGAAGATATTCACAATAGCGGACGCGGCTTTTCTCCGCGCGCGAGTGCAGAAGATTCCACGACGGCTCTTGACGAAAGGACGTTCGTGTCTTTATGAGAGCAGGCTGTATGAGCACGACTGAGAAACATCACTTTCAAGCTGAGATCCAGCAGTTGCTGGATATCGTCATTCATTCCCTGTACACGGACAAAGAAATCTTCGTCCGCGAGTTGATCTCCAACGCGGCCGACGCGTGCGAGAAGCTGCGGTTCACCCAAGCGTCCGGCGCGGCCATTCATCAACCAGACATCGCCGCGGGGATCACGCTCACCACCGATGACAAAGCGGGCACGATCACGTTCACGGATACCGGCATTGGCATGACGCACGCCGAGCTCGTAGAGAACCTTGGCACCATCGCGCACTCGGGCACGAAGGCGTTTCTCAAGCAACTCGCCGAGGACAAGAAACCGGATGCGAAGTTGATCGGGCAATTCGGTGTCGGCTTTTATTCC
Source organism: Limisphaerales bacterium (assembly GCA_044224905.1). Taxonomy (GTDB): domain Bacteria; phylum Verrucomicrobiota; class Verrucomicrobiia; order Limisphaerales; family JBGAJN01; genus JBGAJN01. The sequence continues at coordinate 588,254 of JBGAJN010000003.1, read as the reverse complement.
GCGTTCATGGCGGCCAAGCGCGTCACGGTCTTCAGTCGCTCGACCGCGCCGGACGAGCAAGGTTGGCAATGGACCAGCGAAGGCACGGGCGGTTACGAAATCGCGCCCGCGGCTGACGTTCCGCGCGGCACCAAGATCGTTCTCGAGTTGAAGGACGACGCGAAGGAGTTCGCCCAAAAGGACACGATCGAGCGCATCATCAAGCGTTACTCGAGCTTCGTGCCGTTCCCGATCGAGCTGAACGGCAGCCGCGTGAACACGGTTCAAGCCATCTGGGCGCGCAGCAAGAGCGAGATCAAGGAAGAGGAATACAACGAGTTCTACCAGTTCATTGGCCACGATCACGAGAATCCCCTGCTCCGTCTGCACTTCACGGCTGACGCGCCGCTGGCGATCCAGTCGCTGCTGTTCGTGCCCGCGCGGAATTTCGAGACGATGGGCATGGGCCGCATCGAATCCGACGTGAACCTTTACTGCAAGAAGGTGCTCATTCAGGCAAAGGCGAAGGGCTTGTTCCCGGAATGGCTCCGCTTCCTCAAAGGCGTCGTCGACAGCGAAGATCTGCCGCTGAACATCTCCCGCGAAACGATGCAGGACAGCGCGTTGATGCAGAAGTTGAACAAAGTGCTGACCACGCGCTTCTTGAAATTCCTCGACGAACAAGCCGGCAAGGACGCCGCCGTTTACGAAAAGTTCTACAACGAATATCAGCGCTTCCTCAAGGAAGGCATCGTCACCGACTTCACGCACAAGGAAGCGCTCGGCAAGTTGCTCCGCTACGAATCCTCAACGTTGGATAAGAACACGGTCACTTCGCTCAGCGATTACGTGAAGCGGATGCCGTCGGATCAGAAGGAGATTTATTTCCTTATGGCGCCGAGCCGCGCCGCCGCGGAGAGCAGTCCTTACTTCGAGGTCTTCCGCGAACGGAAGTTCGAGGTGCTGTATCTCTACGACGCGTGGGACGAGTTCGTCATGGAGCATCTGCACGAGTTCGAGGGCAAGACCTTGCGCGCCGCGGAAAAGGCGGAGCTCGATCTCACGGACAAAACGAAGAAGGAAGGCGCGCTTAGCGACGAAATCGCGAAGTCGCTCGCGCAATGGCTCAAGGAATCGCTCGGCGAAAAAGTGGGCGACGTGCGCGTATCGCAACGCCTCGTTGACAGCCCAGCGCTCGTCGTGGACGCGGACAAGTTCATGACTTCGAGCATGCGCCGGATGCTGAAGGCGATGAAAAAGGACGATCAGGAAATCGCGCCCGCTAAACAGGATCTCGAAATCAATCCCAGCCACCCAATCATGGTTCGCCTCGAACAAATGCGGCAGAAGGACGCGCCGTTCGCCGGTCAGGTTGCGGAACAGGTATTCGACAACGCCCGTGTTGCCGCCGGCGTGCTCGAAGATCCGCGCACGATGCTCAAGCGACTGGATCAATTGCTAGAGAAGGTTCTCGCGACCTGAACGGACAACGTTCGCTCGACTTGCAGTTTGCTCTGAATTTTCCGACGATCGGCTGCGTCGCTAATTGCGACCGTGATCGTGTCGTGGGATCACGCCGGTAGCACCGTGGAAGGACTGAAGCATTCATGAAGAACCGCAAGATCTTAATCGTGGATGACAACATCGCGTTGTCGCGCATGTTGAAGCTGCAACTCGACGAACTCGGTGGCTTCACCGTGCGCGTGGAAAACCAATCGTCGTCCGCGATGAAGACTGCGTATCGATTCAAGCCCGACGTCGTGATTCTCGACGTGATGATGCCGGAGATTGATGGCGGCCAGCTCGCAGGGATGATTCAACAGGATGCGCTGCTCTCTAAAACGCCGATCATTTTCCTCACCGGCAGCGTTCGCAAAGAAGAGGTCGAAAACCGCAAAGGGTTCGTCGGCGGACTCCCGTTTCTCGCAAAACCCGTCCGCCTCGATGAACTGCTGGAAGCGATCAACAAAGTCGCCCCGCTCGGCTCGGAAGGAGCCGGCGCCCGTGCCGTCGAGAGCAGCGTGTAGAAGGCTGCCGCGTTTTTCTCTTTTCCTTCCCACCCTTAAGGATGGTTAACTGTCCGCCGCATGAAACGGAACATTTCCCTGATCGTCCTCGCCGCCGTCTTGGTTGCGTTCACCGGAGCCGGATGCCGCAGCGCGTATTACTCGGCGTGGGAAAAGGTCGGCGTTTACAAGCGCGACCTGCTTAAGAAGCGCGTCGTCGCCGCGCGCGACGAACAGAAGGAGGCCGGCGTGCAATTCAAGGACGCGCTCACGCGCTTGAAGGAGTTGTATAATTTCGACGGCGGCAAGTTGGAGAAAACCTACGCCTCGCTCCAGAAGACCTATGATCAATCCGCCGCGAAAGCCGAGAACGTTCACAAGCGCGTCCGCGATGTGGAAACTGTCGCCGCGGATCTGTTCACGGAATGGGAGAACGAGATCAAACAGATTTCGACGGCCTCACTCGCCGCCGCCAGTCGCGCCGAATTGAAAGAGACCCGCACGCGCTACGAAGCCTTGCACAGCGCCTTGAAGCGGGCCGAATCCAGCATGGAGCCCGTGCTGGTGAAGTTCAAAGATCACGTCCTCTACCTGAAGCACAACCTCAACGCGCAAGCAATCGCCTCCCTGAAGGGCGAGGCGACGAACATCCAGAGCGACATCGCCCAACTCATCGGCGAGATGAACACCGCGATCTCCCGCGCGGACGAGTTCATCAAGGAAATGAAGTAGGCGCACCGCCTTTGCACAGCTGTCCGTTCCGGCGGTCTGCAGAGCCAGCGGGATTCGATTTGGAATCGGGAGCGGTGGCCCCACCTTCCCGCTACAAACGCCCCGCGAATTTATAGGTGCGCGCTTGGCTGAGAAGGGGTTTTCTTTCCCCAATGAAAACAAAAGGCGCCGGTGGAGATCATTTCAGCGACCTCGCCGCGGACGCTATCTCGACGGTAGCCAGCGAGCTAATCGAACATGTCTTTTCCAGCTTGCTCGGCGCGGTGATTGACGGCTTACTCTGAACGACAACGACGGAGAGAGGACTTATGGATTTATTTTTGATCTATCTGATCTGTTTCGGAGTGGGACTCCTTTTCACCCTTATCAGCGCGTTCACGTCGCACTTCTTTGGCGGGCACGATGCGCATGTGGACCTGGGGCACGCGGATGTTGCGGGGGCACACGGTCACGCCGAGGCCGGCGCGGAGCCGCTCAGTGACATGCCGGGTTTCTCGGCATTGAGCCCCACCACCATCGCATCGTTCATCACGGCATTCGGTGGATTTGGCATGATTTTCACGCGGATTGAGGCGACGCAAAGTCCATGGCTCAACATCCCGCTTTCCGTGCTGGGTGGTTTTGGTGTCGCGGCGCTCGTGTTGATGCTGTTCCGCGCGGTGTTCCGGCGCACGCAAAGTTCGAGTGAATCGAAGGTCGCCACACTTGCCGGTTCGCCGGCCACTATTATCACGCCGATCCCGGAGAACGGCGTCGGAGAAATTGCCTATGTGCAAAGCGGCACCCGTTACACCGCCCCTGCCCGCTCGGAAGGCGGCGTGCCCGTCAGCAGCGGTCAGACGGTGAAAATTACGCGCATCGTTGGAACGCAATTCTACGTGTCACTCGCTTGAAACCACCACTCACGCGAAGCCCTGATTCAATTTCCTTACCCTCAATCCTGATCCTGAAATCCCTATGACCACCTTCACGCTCCTTGCCATTCAGTTCCCCGCCAGCACCGGCCTCGCGGCTGCCGCGATCGTCGGCATACTCATCGTCATCTTCATCTTCGGTCTCGTCTGGGCGAGTCGCTATACGAAGGTCGGACCGAATGAAGTCCTTGTGGTGTCCGGCCGGCAATACCGCCAGACCGATCCCGACGGCACCGTGCGGACGCGCGGCTTCCGTATCGTCAAGGGCGGCGGCACGTTTGTTTTCCCCGTCATCGAGAAGGTCGACATTCTCTCGCTCGAACTGCTCACCATCGACGTGCAGACGCCGGAGGTTTACACGAGCAAAGGCGTGCCGGTGAAAGTCGACGGCGTGGCGCAGATCAAAGTGAAGGGCGACGACATCTCGATCGCCACCGCCGCCGAGCAGTTCCTCAGCAAGGACACGAACGCGATCATGAACATCGCGATGCAGACGATGGAAGGTCACTTGCGCGCGATTCTTGGCACGATGACCGTCGAGGAAATTTACCAGAACCGCGACGCCTTTGCGCAGAAGGTGCAGGAAGTTGCCGCCGGCGACATGGCGAACATGGGGCTCGGCATCGTGAGCTTCACGATTCGCGACATCCGCGATGGACAAGGCTATCTCGACGCCCTCGGCAAGCCGCGGATTGCGCAGGTGAAACGCGACGCGCAGATCGCACAGGCCGAAGCTGACCGCGACGCGATGATAAAGTCCTCGCAAGCCACGCAAGCCGGACAGGAAGCGAAGTTCGCCGCCGACACAAAAATCGCCGAGGCCCAACGCGACTACCAATCCAACGTGGCGCAATACCAAGCCGCGGTGAACCAGAAGAAAGCCGAGGCCGATCTCGCGTATGATTTGCAGAAGTTCAAGACCGGCCAGCTCGTGAAGGCGGAAGAAGTGCAGGTGCAGATCATCGAGAAACAAAAACAGATCGAACTGCAGCAACAGGAAATTCTCCGCAAGCAACGCGAGCTCGAAGCGATGGTGCAGAAGCCCGCCGATGCCGAACGCTACAAAGTGGAAACACTCGCCAACGCGAAGAAGTTCCAGCTCGAAACCGAAGCCGCCGGTGCCGCCGCCGCTGCCAAGGCAACCGGTTTCGCCAACGCCGACGTCAACAAGGCCACTGGTATCGCCGACGCCGAGGCGAACAAAGCCAAGGGTCTCGCACAGGCCGACATCATCATGGCGCAAGGTAAGGCGACCGCGGAAGCCACGCGCCTCAAGGCCGAAGCCTTCCAGGAATACAATCAGGCGGCCGTCATCGAACTGCTCGTCAAGGTGCTGCCCGAGATCGCCGGCCGCATCAGCGAACCGCTCGCGAAGATGGACAAAATGGTCATCATCAATTCCGGCAACGGCCCCGGCGGCGGCGCGAGCAAGCTGACCGGCGACGTAACGCAGATTATGGCGCAACTCCCGCCCATCCTCGAAAGCCTGACCGGCGTGAAGTTCGAGAAATTGCTGGAGCAAGTGCCGGCATTGCGGAATGCGATGAAGAAGGATGAACCGAAGGAATGACTCAAAACGCGAAGGCCCAAAGCAGGCTTTGAATTATGACGGTGCGGAAGGTTCAAAGTTGGCTCATGGCCGCAGCCAGCCGGAACCAATATCTGACTTGAAAGGAACCTCACAATGATCGGCGGCTGGGAAATAGTCTTGTTGTTCGTTGCGCCCATTGCGTTGGCGATCTTCGCTTTTTGGGTGTGGATGCTGGTTGATTGCCTGCGCAGCCCAGCGTTGAGCGACGGGGAAAAAATCGCGTGGACGTTGGTGATCCTTTTCACCCATGCCTTGGGCGCTTTTATCTATTTCGTCGCCGGTCGAAAGCGAGCGACTTAGTCAAACATTGCATGCGCCTCTTCGAAGCCATCGTGGATGCCAATCACCGCGCCGCCGCGGGCGACGCGAGTGCGGGCGTTTCCCTCGAGCAATTCGCGGACGCGTTGCCGGTGGTGGCGTTGACGTGCATTGATCCACGGTTGAATCCGTTGTTTCCCGCGGCGCTCGGTTTGCCGGCGGAGTCGTTCATTTGGTTACGCAACGCGGGCAACATCATCACCGGGCCGCTCAGCAGCACGATGCGTTCGCTCGCGCTCGCGTGCGCGGTCAAGGGCGGGCGCGAGATCGCGATCATCGGCCATACGGATTGTCTCGTGGGCAAGACGACGATGCTCAAGCTTACGGATCGTTTTCGCGAACTGGGGATCGATCGGGCGAAGCTCCCGGAGAATTTGAACGAATACTTCGGCGTGTTCGCCAGCGAGCGGCAGAATATCCTCAAGGCCGTCGAGCACGTGCGCAGCAGTCCGCTCATCGGCCCGCGCGTGCCGGTGCATGGTTTGCTGGCGGATATTCAATCGGGCCGACTCGAATGGCTGGTCAACGGATATCAAGTGCTCGACACCGCCACATCCTCCGGGCCGGTGCCGAAACCCGGCCCGCTGGTGTCGCCGGGAATGGCGGCGTTCCAAATGGGCGAGATGAAATTTCCCGAAGGCAAGATCGGTGGCGATACGGCGGCGAATCAAACGTGGTCAACGGAACCCGCCCCGACGACGCTCGCGCAATCGACCGCACCGAAGCCCACGTGGCCGGCGCCGGCCGCAGCGCCGACGAAGCAGAAATACGAGCCGCGGCAGAAAACCATTCCGATGCCGCGGCCGCTGAGTGACGGGCGCAAGCCTCCAAAGCTAGGTTGATTCCTCGGGCAAGCGCGTTTCTGCCCAGCACGTGAGGAGGGAAAATTACGAATCTTTCGAGAAGTCGATTGACTTGGCGGGTGAGGAAGCGTTACCACTTCAAAAGGTCGTCAACGTAGTCGTGTCCAAAACCCGAACGTAGTGCAGTGAACCAGGTTCTCCAATTCTCCAAATCAGTGCGCGCTGGAATTTTTCTCGCGCTGATCGTGGTCCTGGCATTGAGCATCGTCCCCCACGCTCGCGCGTTGCCCGCCAAACTGGGAGATCTCGATGGCGACAATCAGGCGACCGTGCTGGATCTTGTTCTGTTGATCAATCACGCCCGCGGGGCTTCCTTGCTGGCAAATGATTTGGCGCCGTTCGCGGATTTGAATTCCGACGGGTTGGTGAATCAGTCGGACGTGGATCGGCTGATGCAATCGATTCTCGGACTCGTTCCCCTGCCCGATCTGCCAAAGGCCGTCGCGATTGATCCTCCGTCGGGCTCTTCCGAAGTCGGCGTCATGGTGCGGCCCAAAGCGACTTTCGTGAAGCCGGTGAAGATCAGCTCGCTCAACTCGAATAATTTCTACGCGTCGTTTGCTGGCCAGAAACTACCCGCGACTATTTCGCCCGCAAATGACGGATCCTTTGCCGTCTTGTTCATCAACGCGGCGATGCCCAATGCCTCGCAGATCACGGTGACCGTTGACGGCGGATCAATCACAAACCTGGACGGAACGGTATTGGACGCAGACGGCAACGGACAGCCGGGCGGCGCGAAATCGGTGTCGTTCAGCACGACCAGCATTACTCCAGTGCCCGGCACGACGTTGAAGGGGCGCATCGTGGAGCCTGGTCCTGATTTGATTCCGCGCACGCCGGATGACTTGTCATTCGTCGGTGGCGTGACCTACACGAAGCCGATTCCACACGCGAAGATTTACCTACTGGGCATGGAGACAAACTTCGCATTCACCGATACCAATGGCCTGTTCTTCCTGACCAACATGCCGGTCGGCAACGTGAAGGTGGTTCTGGATGGACGCACGGCCACAAATAATCCCGCGGGCTTCTACTTCCCTGAGATGGTGATGGACTCACACTTCATCGCGGGCATTACCAACGTCATCATGTATCAGCGCGACAGCAATGGTGTGGTGATCGTTGATGTCAACGGCGTGCCCAAGCCAGTGGATGCGTTTTATCTGCCGCGCTTGAGTTCGAATCTGCTCCAGAACGTCGGCACGGGCTCGAACACGATGGTCACATTGACCTCCGGATCGGCGTATAATCTACCAACCAATCAGCAGCAACTGCTGACGATTCAAATCTCTTCCAACAGTCTGGTCGGTTCGAATGGCTTGCCGGTCAGCAATGCGCAAATCGGCATCAGCGTGGTTCCGCCTGATCTGGTTCGTGACATGTTGCCGCCCGGCGTTCTCCAACACACCTTTGACATCACGGTGCAGGCCATGGGGGCATCCGCGTTTTCCACGCCCGCGAAAATGACCTTCCCGAACGTGTTCAATTCGCCGCCGGGAACCAAATTGAACTTCCTCAGCTTTGATCACACCACCGGGCGACTGGTGATTGAAGGCACCGCGACAGTTTCCGCCGATGGTTTGAGCGTGGTCACGGATCCCGGGACGGGTGTGACCCATCCCGGTTGGCATGGTTTAACTCCTCCGGGCGCTGGTGGCGGTGGTGACAAACCCAAAGGCGGTGGTGGTGGTGGCGGCGGGGGCGGCGGAGGTGGAGGAGGCGGTGGTGGTGGCGGTGGAGACGACGGAAATCCGTGTCCGCCCGGTATGCCATGCATTGGTCCGTTTCCGCCCGGCGGCCCAGGCGGGCCCGGTGGCCCCAATGGTCCCAACGGCCCGATTCCGACCGGCGGCGGGGGTGTTACGACGACGGGTAATATTCCGACGAGTCCGGGAGATGGTTTCCAAATCATTATCCGTTTCATGGATAATAATCTCTCCCAGGGGCAAATGACCAACGTGCTCCTCGCCGCGCAGCGATGGGAGCAGGTAATCAAAGGAGATTTGCCCAACGTGAAAACAGACCTCGGCATTGTCGATGACCTGGTGATCGACATCTACGGCACCAACATCGACGGCGCGGGCAACGTCCTCGCGCGCGGAGGGCCGACCTCGATCCGCACCAATTCCTCCCTGCCCTGCCGCGGCCGGATTACCTTCGACACCGCTGACTTGGCGCAACTCGATGCGTCGATGCGTTTCCTTCCTACGGTGACACATGAGATCGGTCACGTCCTTGGCATCGGAACGATCTGGACCAACCTTTCACTGCTCAATGGCGCGGGCACGGCGAACCCACGCTTCACGGGAACCTTCGCAACGGCGCAATACAAAGCGATCTTCGGCACCAACGACACATCCGTGCCCGTCGAAAACACCGGCGGAGCCGGCACAGCGGACCAACATTGGCTCGACACGCTTTTCAACCACGAATTAATGACCGGCTTCGTCAACACGAACGGACCGTACCCGTTGAGCCGCGTTACCGTAGGCTCGCTGTCCGATCTAGGCTATTTTGTGAGCTATCTCGCGGCGGATGCTTACACCGCCGGCCAACTCGTCAACGATGATCACGGGAAAGGCTCCAATCTGATTCCACTAGGTGGAGATACGATCACGGACATTCCGACCGTCGTCACGCCAGCTGGGTTCCAAGTGGATTTCGGTACAACGAACTCGCCCGCAGAAACGGGATACGTGAGCGCAACTGCCCAGACAATCTATTCCGCGCCGACAAAATACGGTTGGGCGCCTTCGTCCGCCGCCGCCGTCGCGTCGATAGATCGTGGCAGCAACGCGGCAACGACCGACCTGACTCGGGATTTCGTCAGCACATTGGATGCAACCTTCCTCGTCGATGTCACCAACGGCACGTATGACGTCACAGCCGTCCTGGGTGATGCCAGCGGCTCGATCAATCAGGCGATGATGTTCGCCGAAGGCGACCTGCGCGCAAATGCGAGCACGGCGAACGGCCAGTTTGCCACCAACACCGCGCGCGTCACCGTGGGCGACGGCCAACTCACGCTGCGCTTCAAGTCCGCCACCGGCCCGCTGGCATTGTGCGCGCTCAAGGTCAATCAAGTCGCCGAAGGGCTGACGAACAATCTTGGCTCGGGCCAATTGCAGGACCTCTCGGGAAAATTCTTCTTTGCCATCGAGAACCTCGACACGGGATTTATCTTGCGGGACGCGCGAAATCTTTCGCTCGGACAGTCGCTATGTCCCGCCGGCGTATTCCTCTCGGCGAACAATCGGTATCGCCAGTGGGTGTTCCAGGTGTCCAACCGCCGCGTGGGCATGAGCGAGTTCGTCACCCCAGCGTCCGGACAAAACTTCGACATGCCCGTGATTCAAATGGGCCCCGATGAAAGCGCCGACACCGATGGCGACGGCTTGAGCGATCTCGCCGAATGGATCATCGGCACGAATCCGAGCGTGCGCGACAGCGACAACGACGGGGTCAGCGATCTTGCGGAAGTTCAACAAGGGCTCAACCCGCTGGACAATCGCGGCTTCGTCAACGGCGTAATTGCGAATCTTCCATTGCTGGGCGAGGCGAAAGAAGTGGTGCTCGCGGCGCCAGCAAACACTCCCGGACAAGTTGCCTACATCGCAAGCGGTTCGCGCGGCATATCGATCGTCGATGCGAGCCAATTCCAAGTGCCGATCTTGCTCGGACGACTTGACCTGCCCGGTGATTGCCAGGACGTCGCCGTGGACACGTCCCTCGGTGTTGCAGTGGTCGCTGGCGGTGCGGGCGGTCTGCACTTCGTTAATATCGCCAACCCTGGCCAACCGAAACTGATCGCTACCGTGAGCAACACGGTCGCGCAGGTGGAAGTGATCCGTGGGATTGCTTACGTCAGCGTGGGCACTGAGATTTGGTCGTACGATCTCCAAACGCAAAGTCTTCTACAGACACTCAGCCTTGGCGGAAGCGCAATCACCGGGCTCGCGACGGAAGGATTGTTCGTTTACAGCATGGACGCGAGTTCACGCCTGCGCGCCATTGATATCACCGAACCGCTTAACATGATCGCCCGCGGAACTCTCACGATGCCGGCGGGCGGGGGGAAACTCTTTGTTGGCAATGGCATCGCTTACGTTGCGGGTGAAGGCAGTTTTGCCGGAGGTTTCGCGACGGCCAACGTGGCCAATCCGACGTCGCTGACGTTGATCAGTGGTGTGGATTCCACCGGTCTTGCTGGACGCATGGTGGTGCCCAATGGGTCAGGCATTGCCGTCACGGTCGGCAGCCCTGGCGCGCTCGGCAACGTACTCGATGTGGTGGACGTTTCCAATCCGAGCAACACAGGCGTCTTCCTCACCCGCTACACCCTGCCCGCGGATCCATTCAGCGTAGCGATCGGTTCGGGCATTGCCTATGTGGCGGACGGCACCGGCGGATTGCAGGTCGTTAATTACCGTTCTTTCGATAACTTGGGCATTGCCCCATCCATCATTTTGACCAACAGCTTCCTCATGTTGGACGCGACCAACGGTGTCGTGGAAGAAGGCAAGACGGTCCGCGTGGCGGCGGTTACCTCTGATGATGTGCAGGTGCGCGACGTGCAATTCTTCATTGATGGGATGAGGCAGTTGACCGACGTAAGCTTCCCGTTCGAATTCCGTTTCGTGACGCCGGCGCTCACTTTGAGCAAAACGAACTTCACGCTGCAGGCCATCGCGACCGATACGGGCGGCAACACCAATGCCACGCCGCTCATCAATGTCACGCTGATGCCGGACGCTACGCCGCCGCAGATTCTGCGTGCCTTCCCGGCCACCAACAGCATCACCACCAACGCCAACAGCGTCGTGGTGTTCTTCACTGAACCGATCGCCGCAGCGTCGCTCACCACCTCGAACTTCCAACTCGTTTACGCCGGTGCCGATCTCAAGCTGGGTACTGGCGATGACGTGCTGTTGACCAACGGCGTTATCAGCGTGCGTGATGGAGTCAACGGCATCGCGATGCAATTCAGCACCAATTTGCCGCCCGGTCTTTATCAGGTGCGCATCAACGGCGGCCTTACCGATGTCGCCGGCAATGTGCTGGCGGGAACATTCACTTACAATTTCTGGATCCTCACCGGTGGCGCAGCGGACGACGGTGACGATGACGGTCTGACCAACGCGCAGGAAATCTCGCTCGGGACGAACCCGTTCCTCGCCGATACCGACGGCGATGGTTGGACCGATGGTGTGGAATTCTACAGCGGTTCGGATCCTCTGGATTTCAACTCACGCCCGGCGGCCACCGGCATTGCGCGGCCACCGGTGGAAGTGACCTTGCATAGCCTCGATGAAATCGGAGCCCCCGGTGCCGGCACTACGATCGCATATCCGCCGGTGCAAGTGACGTTGCCTGGCCTTGACGAAACAGGCGCGATCGGCGCGGGGGTGTTTTTCGCCTATCCCCCGGTTCAAATTACCTTCCCCGACGTTTCCGAAATTGGTTCACCCGGCGCGGGCACTACGATCGCATATCCTGCGGTGCAAGTGACGTTGCCCGGTCTCGACGAAACGGGTGCGATCGGCGCGGGGGTGTTTTTCGCTTATCCTCCGGTTCAGATTACGTTTCCAGATGTTTCCGAAATCGGCTCGCCCGGCGCAGGAACCACCTTTGCTCGACCACCGACCGCAATCCGCTACGTGCCATGAAGAATCTTTCGAACACTTTCGCCTCAGCCATCAACCACAGTAATACTATGAAAACCAAATCCCTCGCTGCCGCGCTTCTCGCCATGATGGTCGTCGCGACGGCGCACTCTCAACCCTTCAACTCCGGCAGCACCGGCAGCTATGGTCCGATGCTCATCGGCAGCAACACGACGTTGAATGTTCCCGCTGACGGGATTTTCAACTGCACCACTATCGTGGTAAGCAACGGCGCGACGCTGACGTTCAATCGAAATGCGTTGAATACGCCCGTCTATTTGCTCGCCACTAACGACGTCACGATCACGGGTGCGATCAATGTGTCGGGCAGTTCGCCGTCGGGCGGTTCCCCAGGCCTTGGTGGGCCGGGCGGTTTTGACGGTGGCTATGGCGGCTTCGGCGTCGGGCCGAACACCAAAGGCGGCGACGGGCAAGGCCCTGGCGGGGGACGGAACACCAACCCCAATTGGACCGCCGTGCATACTTCGTCGGTTCAAGCAAACACTAACGTTTATGGGAATGCGCTTTTGTCGCCGTTAATTGGGGGATCCGGTGGCGCCGGTTTCGACGGCAACCCCGGCACTGGCGGTGGTGGTGGTGGTGGTGCGATTCTCATCGCGTCGAACACTAAGATCACAGTCAACGGAAGCGTCAGCGCCAATGGTGCAAACTCCGGCAGCGGCGGCGCAATCCGACTTGTCTCGCCTTTGGTGAACGGCACAGGGAGTCTAAACACAACTGCCGGCGGCATTGGTTATGGTGGGTCGCAAGGCAGGATTCGCGTGGACTGTCAGGATCGTTACGCCTTCCGCTCGCTCACGATGAACGGTCTCGCCACCCGCGGGGCACAGATGTTCGTGTTCCCCTCGCCCATCCCCCGTTTGGACATCGTGCAGGCCGCTGGCACAAACATTGTGGAAGGCTTTGCCGGACCGGTGTTGGTTGATCTCCCCGCCGGATCTTCCACCAACCGCACAGTCACCATCCAAGCGCGTGATTTCACCAACTCTGTGCCCGTTCGCATTGTCGTCATTCCGGAAAACCGCGCATCGCTGACCTATGACGTGACCATTACGATGACTAACAATCCCGCACAGCTTGTTGTGCCGGTGATTATCCCGGATGGAACTGTCAGTCGCATCAACGCTTGGAATCGCTAGGCGGAACCGAGCCCGCGCAGACACCATGAAATTGCGAATGAACCATCTCTCTCCGATCAAGGCTCTAGTCAGCCGCGCTTCGTCGAGCCTTGGTTCGTTGGTTTCGCTGGCAATGTTCTTTGCCGCCTGTTGCGCTGCCGACGCGGCGCCCGGCTTGAGCACGGGCAACACTACCAATCTGGCCGGGAGCACCGTGACAGTTCCGTTCAGCTTCACGGGCGCAACAAACGTGGTCGCTCTGCAATTCGATGTGACATTGGACGGTGCGGTGCTGGGCTCTGGAGCGGCCGTCGCTGGAGCAGCGACGGGCATGCACTCGATCAACTCAACGTCCCTGAGCAATTCAGCACGCCGAGTCGTGGTATATTCCATCACCAACGCGTTTCTCCAGAACGGGGAAGTCGTCAATGTGCCGATCAGCATTTCGGCATTGGCATTGGAGAGCACCACCGGACTGACCATCAGCAATGCAATTCTTGCAGACATCAACGGACAGACCGTTCAACCCGTGACGCTGACGCCGGGGAGCATTCACATCAGCACCGCCCTGCCCGCTCGCCTAGGATCGGTTCTCCGTGCACCAAACGGGCAAGCGCAGTTCTCGGTCGTCGGTGGCAATCAGAGATCCTATTTGATTCAAGCATCGACAAATTTGACACAGTGGACATCCATCAGCACGAACACCACGTCCAGCGGTTTGATTAATTTCTTCGATAGCAACGCGAGCAATTACCCCATTCGCTTCTATCGCGCCATCGTTGCACCGTAACACGCGGTTGAGTTGGTGCGGGCGGTTTCAAACTCCAAAAAAATCGCCGAGATTTTACGCGGTAGTTTGATTATTGGCGTAACAGCTTCGCGTTTTCTTTCAGCCAGCGCTCCGCTTCGCGCCATTCGGGGTACACCAACTCGACGTGCGCCCAAAAACGCTTCGAGTGATTCATCTCCCGCCGATGCATCAATTCGTGGAGGATGATGTAGTCCCGGACAAATGGCGGCGTCTGAATCAGGCGCCAGTTGAGTGAAATGGTTCCTCGCGCTGAACAAGACCCCCAGCGCGAACGTTGGTTCCGCACCGAAACCCGATGGATTGCGACGTTGTACATTTCTGCTAGCTCCCTTGTGCGTGGCGGCAGCTCAGTTTCAGAAAGTCGTGCCAAATGCCTTTCAACTCGCTGCCGGACTGAACCACATCCAATCGCAACCCTTTGGTTCGCAAAACGAATGCCGCCATCCTCGACTTCAACGGACAACGAAACCAATTCACCGCGAAAGAGAATCTTCGCCCCATGCCCCCACTCGATCTTGTCGGACGGTGGCGCTGGTTTTTGCAACTGCCTCTGGATCCAGTGCGATTGACGGCGAACGAACTCCAGCGCCGATTCAAACGAGCCGCCTCTGGGAACCGTTACCCGCGCTGAACGATCCGGTTTAATCCTCAAAATGTAGCGACGAGCTCGGGAATTTCGCACGAACACAAAACCCACCTCGTGATCACCAATTCGCAACTTTTCGTGGCGCGGTTCGGGAGCTTTGAAGAACTGTCTGAGTGTGGCTAACGGCACATGGAGGTTTTACTGCGATGAGAACTTGGGACCAAATCAAAACGAAGATTGCGTTACCGGAATGAATCGGGCACAACACGCCGCATGTTCTCGCATGTTGTAATCTTCTGGACCGACCCGACCAAACCGAAGGCAGCCGATGACTTGATTGCCGGCGCAAAGAAATACCTCGCGCCAATTCCTGGAGTGTTGAGCTTCCATATCGGGCGTATGGTGGGCAGTCCTAGGCCCGTGGTTGATCAGTCCTACCAAGTCGCATTGAACCTTATCTTCCCCACCAAACAGGCGCAGGACGATTACCAAGTTCATCCATTGCACATCGAGTTTGTTGAAAAATCATTCAAACCGAATTGCAAAAAGGTCGTGATTTACGACTTTGAATAATTTTTGGAAGAAACAAAAAAGAGGTCTTGCAATCCCAGCTCATTTGCATAAATTCCTCGCACTACGGGACGGAAGCGAGCGTAGCTCAGCCTGGTAGAGCATCACGTTGCCAACGTGAGTGTCGAGGGTTCGAATCCCTTCGCTCGCTCCAATTTTTCTACTAACAGTTTGACCCAGCAGCTTTTCGAATCGCCCTAGTTGGGCGCGTAACGGGATTTTCCGACAGCAGAAGTCGACCCGCTGGTTTAGAAATCTCCCCCGCCGGAATCTCCACCGCCGCCCGAGTCGCCTCCGAAATCCCCTCCACCTGAACTGTCACCGAAGCTGTCGCCTGAGCCCGAGTAGTCGTTGTCCTGCCCAGAAAAAGGTGAATCCGAATTTCCGCGCTCATCGGCATCGGCCGCGTATGCAGAGCCATGATGCCCTGAGAACATATCGTATAGCCACATTCCGGCCGCGGCGCCAAACATCCCGCCGAGGAGCGAGCTGAAGAAACCGCCGCCTCCCACGCCGGACGACATCACGCCTCCCGTGGGACTTCCACTCCCACCGCGGAAGAGTGCCCGGAAGATGGCAATCACTACCCACGCGAGTAACAGCCCAATCAGCGCCGGCAGAACCCATCCCCAAGGGCTTGATTTCTCGGCGTGAACCTCGCGCGCCATCGGAGCGGAAGTGCCGCTACGTACAGTTGCATGCGACTTCATCGTCAACGACACAAAGTTCACAGCTTCGAGCAACGCTTCATCGTTCTGCTTGTTGCGCAATTTAGCCAACATCGTACTGACGAGGGTATCTCTGTCTTTGAGCGTGAACGCCCGTTTTTGGGTTTCGTTGCCCACCAAAACATGAAGGTGAGCCGGTTGCTTCGTCAGCAGCACGTAAACGCCATTCACCCGCTGTTCCCTGGCTTGCTTCGTCGCCCACTGTTCGAATACCCGGTTCGCTGCAACCTTGTCCGCCAGATCCACACCTTTGCTAACATCGGTGGGTATCTCGTTGAAGGTCTCAATCACCAGATCCTTTTTGAAGCGCTTGGCGATCTCGGCGATGTTCCTGGCAGCTTCAGTCTTAGCCTGCTCGGAGAAAAAGCCTGCATTATCGCGCAATCCACCGGATTCGGCGCTGACACTGGAAACGCCAAGAACGGCGACCAAGAAGAAGCCAAACAGATTCTGGAAACGAGAAGTTGTGGTCATGGAAATTCTTTGAGTTTGTTTCGATTCAATAAACGTTTTCCGTGCCGACGGACGGGACTTTGTTCAGCTTTCACGCTGTTTGCCAATCCCGCCATTATCCGAGCTTTGTGGTCGCGAACCTAAGCGCGCCTCCGTCGGCGGTCAAGAAACGCGCCGTTGAGGGGTATCAAATGCACCGAAAGACACCTCCAACTAATCGTCGGGCAACCACGGCAAAAGGCCAGTTTAGGAAAGTTTCGACAACCGGGGATGCTTCAACTGACCGCCCTTCCCAAACTTCTTCACCCTCCGCCGTCCGCCTTTTGCCCCCTGCTTGCGAGCATTCGTCGCATTATCTTCGATCGCCTTGGACTTGGCTTTGTATTCAGCTTCGCGCTGCCCATGGGCGGCCGCCATGTGAATTGCCAAACCAAACGGCACCTTCTGTTGACAAATAGGGCAATTCAAGGATTTAGGAGTTTCGATTGTTGATGGAGAAGAAAGTGTGCAGACGTGAGGACAATGCCACTGAACGCGAGGTTTCTCAAGACAATTGTCTGGTGGCGAGTATTATCGAAATGCGACCAAACCTGCATTTTATGCCCGCCCTTGCATCAAATCATCCGTATCCGTCCGAGTGCACGAAGAGTTAACCGATTGTTTCTTGGTGCAGAAATTTCCATAAATACGCCATTAAACTCTATGGAGTTCGCTTGCGTTGATGGCTAGGCTGCGTCGTTACCAAATGAATCTGAGCCATGACATCTTCGGGTACTAAGCGGCGATCGTCGGCATAAATCGAATGAAACAATCCCTTCGGCACCTGCTTCCGCTTCTGCTCCTGACACAGATTCCGTCGATCCTTCTCGCTGCGGATGAAGTGAAATTCAACCGGGACGTTCGCCCCATCATGTCGGACACGTGTTTCCATTGCCACGGTCCCGATGCCAAAGCGCGCAAAGGGAATCTGCGGCTCGATCTTCGCGAGGACGCCCTCAAGGCCGCGAAGTCCGGCGCCATTCCGATTGTTCCCGGAAAGCCCGACGAGAGCGAAATTATCAAACGCCTCTTCACGAGGGACGAGGATGATTTGATGCCGCCAGTGAAGTCGCACAAGAAACTCAGCGCGGCCCAGAAGGAAACCCTCAAGCGCTGGGTGGCCGAGGGAGCCAAGTACGAACAGCATTGGTCCTTTCAGACAGTCGGACACGTGAAGGTTCCGACGGCGGCGGATATTCCCAACGCAGAAGCCGGGCTCAAACAATGGCCGCAGAATCCCATCGACTGGTTTGTGCTGCAGCGGTTGGTCGCCTCCGGCATGAAGCCCTCGCCGCGTGCAGAGTCATCTACGTTGGCGCGCCGGATCGCGCTTGATCTCACCGGTCTGCCGCCGCGTGCGGAGCTCCTGAAACGGTTCGACCTTTCGAAGCTGGATGATTACGTCAACGCGACGTTCGCCTCGCCGCATTACGGCGAACGCATGGCGGTGGACTGGCTCGATGCGGCCCGTTACGCCGATACGCAGGGTTACCAGGTGGATCGCGATCAAGACATGCATCCGTGGCGCGATTGGGTCATCGCCGCGTTCAACAAGAACATGCGCTTCGATCAATTCACGATCGAACAAATCGCGGGCGACCTGCTGCCGAAGGCGACGTTGGAACAAAAGGTCGCGACGGGCTTTCACCGCAACCACATGGTCAATCAAGAAGGCGGAATCATCTCGGCGGAGTTCATCGCGGAATACACCGCGGACCGCGTGGAGACGACCGCCGCGGTGTGGATGGGGCAGACGTTTAACTGCGCGCGCTGCCACGATCACAAGTTCGATCCGTTCACGCAGAAAGATTTTTACAGCCTCAAGGCATTCTTCAACAACGTCGGCGAACAGGGTGATGGCGCGCAGGATTCCGTGACGTTGCCCTCGCAAGATATCGAGAAGCGTCTCGCGCCTTTGCAGAAAGAGATCGCTGGATTGCAGGACAAGCTCGCGAAACAAAACATTCCGGACGCCGATGTGCGGGCCTGGGCGGATCGTTTGGTGAAACAAAAGCTCGTGTGGCAGCCGTTTGAAATTGCCAAGCTCAGCGCGCCGCAGGGCAAGCCCAAAGTCTCCAGCAACGCGCGCGGCTTCGAACTCGATCTCGTGAATCGCGAGAGCAAGCCCGTGGTCGCCACGGTGAAACTGCCCGCCGGTCAAAAGATCACCGCGTTGCGTTTGGAGTGCTCCACCGAAGCTGACGGCGCGCGCATCAGTCTGGGGCGCGTCTTTGTGCAGCAAAAGAGAAAGACGATTGCGATGACCGGCGCGGCTGAAGGCGTTTCGCTCAAAGCAGTAGAAGCAGAGCGTGTTCTCGATGCCGGTCGCCGGGCCGCCGCCACACTGCAACCCGGGCCGAACAAGCCTGCCGAAGCGCTGGTCTGGCAGCTCACGACGCCGCTCGAATCGAAGAATGAGGACGAGACGCTGGATGTTTCCATTACCGTGACTGCAGCCGGCCGCGAAACCGAGTGGCGCGTGCTGTTCACCGACGCCCCGACAGATCAACTCGTCGCCGAGAGCACGCTCGATATCGCCGAGAAAGATCCCGCCAAGCTCACCCGCGCTGAGTCGAACACATTGAAGCGCGAGTATCAGCTATCGCTCGCCGAGTCCAAGGAGGCACGCGCGAAGATCGCGAGCCTTAACGAGCGCGTCGCCGACATCCGCAAGCAGCAACCCTCCGCGATCATAATGAATGAACGCGCCCAACCGAAGGACACCTTCATTCTCATGCGCGGTGTGTATGACAAACCCGGCGAAAAGGTCACCGCCGCGACGCCTTCCGTGTTGCCACCGCTGGCCGCTGACGCTCCGCGGAACCGCCTCGGCCTCGCCCGTTGGCTCGTGAGTCCGGAAAATCCGTTGACTGCGCGCGTGACGGTGAACCGTTTGTGGCAGTCGGTGTTCGGCACTGGGTTGGTGCGCACGAGCGAGGACTTCGGTTCGCAAGGTGAGCCTCCGAGCCATCCCGAATTGCTCGACTGGCTTGCCGGCGAGTTCATGCGCAGCGGTTGGGACGTGCAGCATATGTTGCGGCTGATCCTCACCAGCGCGACCTATCAGCAAAGCTCCCGCGTCACGCCTGCGCTGCTCGCCGCCGATCCCGAAAACCGCCTTCTCGCGCGTGGTCCGCGCTTCCGTATGAATGCTGAGTTCGTGCGTGATCAGGCGTTGTCCGCCGCGGGTTTGCTCTCGGAGAAAATCGGCGGCAAGTCCGTGAAGCCCTATCATCCGCCGGGCCTCTACGAGCTCGTCACCGCGGGCAGCACGGTGAATGTTTACGTTGAAGATAAAGGCGAGAACTTGCATCGCCGCAGTCTCTACACCTACTGGAAGCGCAGCGTTCCGCATCCGGCCATGATCGCGTTCGACGCGCCGGGTCGCGAAGTCTGCGCGCTGCGTCGCCCGCGTTCCAACACGCCGCTCCAAGCGCTCAACCTCATGAACGATCCCGCATACATTGAAGCCGCGCGTTACCTTGCCTTGCGCATGCTGAAGGCCGCGTCCGACGCGCCCGCGCAGATCCAGTTTGGCTACCGCACACTACTCGCTCGCGATGCCAGCAAGGCGGAACTCGGCGTGCTCACCCGCGCCTTCGAGCGCACTCGTGCCGATTTCGCCGCCGATCCCAAGGCCACTGCCGGGCTCTTGAAAACCGGCGCCGCGGTGGTCGACGAAAAGAATGTCGATCCCGTTGTCGTCGCCGCCATGACCAGTGTCGCCAGCACGTTACTCTGCCTTGACGAAACCGTTACCAAAGAATAGCCCGGTTCACTCAACTCGAATCACGAAGCCATGAACACCTTCACTCGCCGTCAATTTCTCGGACGCACAACCGCCGGAGTCGGTGCGGCTGCGTTGGCCACGCTGCTCAATCCCCGCCTCGCCTCCGCGGCGGGCGGCTTCAACGGGCTGCCGCATTTCGCGCCCAAGGCCAAACGCATCATTTGGCTTACGCAAGGCGGCGCACCATCGCAGCTCGAACTGTTCGATCCGAAGCCCGGACTCAAAGAACGGTTTAATCAGGAATTGCCGGACAGCATTCGCGGCGGTCAGCGGCTCACCGGCATGACGGCGAAGCAGACGCGTTTTCCCGTGGCGCCGAGCGTTTATCAATTCGCCAAGCACGGGAAGTGCGGCATGGAGTTGAGCGAGTTGCTACCCTTCACCTCGAAGCACGCCGACGACCTCTGTCTCATCCGGACGCTGCATACCGAGGCGATCAATCACGATCCCGCGATGACGCTGCTGCAAACCGGACATCAACTCTCGGGTCGTCCGTCGTTCGGTTCGTGGATCGCCTACGGCCTAGGAAGTGAGAATGAAAATCTTCCCGCGTTCACGGTGCTTATCTCGCGTCCGAGCGGCGGCACGAATGCGCAACCGCTCGCCGAACGCATGTGGGGCAGCGGCTTCTTGCAGGCGAAGTATCAGGGCGTGCGCCTGAGTTCCGGCAAGGACCCCGTGCTCTACCTTTCTAATCCAGAAGGCATCACCACGGAACGTCGTCGCGCGATGCTCGATGATCTCGGAGAACTCAACCGGATGAAGCTCGCCGATTATCAGGATCCCGAGACGCAGGCGCGCATTGATCAATTTGAAATGGCGTTTCGCATGCAGGCCAGCGTGCCTGATCTTGCGGATCTTTCCAAAGAGCCCGCGCAGGTCTTCGACAATTACGGTCCGGAGTCACGCAAGCCCGGCACTTACGCCGCGAACTGTCTGCTCGCCCGCCGGCTTGCCGAGCGCGGCGTGCGTTTTATCCAGCTCTATCACCGCGGATGGGACCAGCACGCGGCCTTGCCCAAGGGCATCAAGAGCCAATGCTACGACACCGACCAGCCTACGGGCGCCTTGCTCTCCGATCTCAAAGCGCGCGGCCTTTTCGAAGACACGTTGATCGTTTGGGGCGGCGAGTTTGGCCGCACGGTTTATTCACAGGGCGTGCTCACGCAGGACAATTACGGTCGCGATCATCACCCGCGCTGTTACAGCCTCTGGGTCGCGGGCGCCGGTATCAAACGCGGCCACGTCATTGGTCAGACCGATGATTACAGCTACAACATCGTGCAAGACCCCGTTCACATTCACGATCTCAACGCCACGCTGCTGCACCAGCTCGGCATCAACCACGAGGCCTTTACCTACCGTCATCAGGGGCGCGACTACCGTCTCACAGACGTTCACGGCGACGTCGTGAAGGGCATGCTCGCATGAGCGATATCAAAAAACCCGCACCCACGGTAACGCTTTGCGCGAGACTGGTTTTCCCGATCGCGGTTCTTCACTCCACCCTCTGCGAGCGATTTGCGTTTGCGCCAACTGTATAATCCGACACTCAGCCGAATGCACCGACTGAGGACAATCCGGTTCAATCAGCAATTTCGCACCATGAACAACTCGATTCTTCGGACTCTTTTCGCAGCGATCCCAATCCTGTTCAGCCACTCACTTCAGGCAGGTTACGACCCGAACATTCTGCCGAAGGGACATGAATACTTTGAAATCCGGGACGGACTTGCGAACAGTCGTTTGAAATTCGAGCGTGAAAAAATCGGGCGCATTGCTTTCCTCGGCGGCTCCATCACTGCGGGCGGAGGCTGGCGGGATCATACGATTCGATATTTCCAGGAACGGTTTCCCAAAACGCAATTTGATTTCATAAGTGCGGGAATTGGCTCACTGGGATCCGTGCCGCACGCATTCCGTCTAGAGCGCGACGTCCTGTCAAAAGGGCCGGTCGATTTGCTGTTCGTCGAGGCAGCTGTAAATGACACCTCTAACATCCCCGAGCATCCGGGGCAAATGTTGCGCGGTATGGAGGGCGTGGTGCGGCATATGCGAATGGCAAATCCGTTGACGGATATCGTACACCTCCACTTCGTCATGCCGCCGCATATGGATGACTACCAAAAGAGCAAGGTGCCCGCGTCGATCGCGCAGCACGAGAAAGTGGCGGTGGCGTACGGTAATGCATCTTTGAACCTTTCCCTTGAAGTCACCGACCGCATTAACGCCGGTGAATTTAGTTGGGACAAAGATTTCAAGGGATTGCACCCGTCGCCTTTCGGGCATCGACTTTATGCCAACAGCATTGCACGCATGTTGGATTCCGCGTTTGCCAGACCTCTGGCAAGCACCCCCAAGGCGCACTTGTTACCATTGCCAATTGATCCGCAATGCTATGCGCGCGGTCGTTTCGGCAACATCGCCGATGCGCGTATCATCGATGGTTTTGTTTTGGAGCAAACGTGGAAACCTGCGGACAAAAAGGGCACGCGTGCCGGTTTTGTAAATGTACCTGCGCTGGTGGGGACCAAACCAGGAGCCGAGTTTCAGTTCAGCTTCGACGGTAGGGGCGTCGGGCTTTTCATCACCGCCGGTCCCGATGCGGGACGCATCGAGTTCAGCATTGATGGAGCCCCTTATCGAACCAAAGAAACTTTCACGCACTGGAGCACGGGGCTGCATCTGCCGTGGGCCGTGATCCTCGACGACGGGCTGAGCGAAGGACGCCACACAATAAAAGTGCGCATTGCTGAGGGACACGACAGCAAAAGCAACGGCACCGCGTTACGCGTATTTCATCTCCTGCTTAACTGAGCCGTGAAATGCAACGGGAGTGCCGGCATTTCGTTGCGCGGGCTCTGCGTTTCACCTGCTCCCCTGCCCTCAAATCGATGAGGCCGACCGCCAGGGAATCCGAAATCCGATTGGAGTTCTACGGAAGCAGGCTCGACTCAGGCGAGATTCCGCACCGGCAAGATCATCGGGGTTTCCATTTTCGGACAAAGCTTACGGTGCCAGTGATCGTTCTCTTTTTACTGGCCGATAAAGGTCACACCGTTTCCGTCTAAAAGGGCCGCTCACCGCTAGTAATATTCCGACCGTTCAAGCTCCCGCGAAGTTTACACTCGGGCCGTCAACCCATTGCGGCGGAATCATGATCTGCCGCGGGACGTCGGGCACGCCGTGTTCGTGTTGGGAAAGTTGCGTGATGATGAGATCAACGGCGGCAGCGGCGAGGTGATCGCGACGTTGATAGATGCCGGCGAAGTCCTGCATCTTCGGCGTCCAGTCGTGAACCACGAACCCGATGTCCTCCGGCACCCGCAGGCCCATTCGTTTCAGCCAACCCGGGACATAGGTATCAAACGAGATGAGCGCGTCGGGACGATGTTCACGCATCCACTTGGCAAACGCATCGTAGCCGCGGCTGATGTCGTTGCGCGGAAAAAGCAACAGCGGCACGCGATCCTGCGCCGGCTGACTTTGCTGGAAGTGAAACAAACCGCCGCTGTAGCCGAATTGCGAGCGGTTCACGATCCACTGCGTCACCGCAACGCCAATGCGCCGGTACCCGCGCGCGGTGAGTTGCTCGGCGGCCGTTTGAATGCCGAGCGTCATGTTTCCCGCGCACATGTGCAGCGAGGGCTCGCGCATCGCGTAGCCAAACGCGACGGCGGCGAACGGCGAATAGTCGAGCTTGCTGCAAGGGAGCTGCGTGCTCTGCGGCGAGACGATCACACCCTCGATGCCGCGCGCGTGCAAAATTTTCTGCAATCGTTTCGGCGTCAGCCCATCGCGGCCCAGCCAGAATTCCTCCACCGCATAACCGTGCCCGTGCGCGCGACTGCGGATGTCTTCGATGGGCACGTATTGATACGAAGGGCTCAACAGATCGTCCTGCGGCACGTATTCGCGAATCACAGCGATCACTGCGCGCAGGCGCACCTGTTTCTTGCCCCGCACCACTTGCATCATGCGCGTGAGATGCGGGTCGGGCTGATAATTCAGTCGCGCCGCCGCGGCTTTCACGAGCTCCCGTTTCTCCGCCGACACTTTCGGCGAGCCGCGGAGCACGCGCGAAACGGTCATCAATGAAACTCCCGTCGCGCGGGCGATGTCTTTCAGCGTGGGCGCTTGGGCGTTCACGGTGTTAACATAACACGCCACGGCCCGTTTCCACGCTCGAAATGCGCGGTGGGCCGTCGTCATAATCTCGTATGCCAATGCTTTGCCGACTGTTCCTCGTTCTCGCGAGCTGCGTAGTTGGATGCTCCAACAGTACTTTTGCGGCCACTGCGGAATCCAAATCTAGAAAGGGCGACAGTCCTCAACTCATCCCCGTCGGCTGGAATCCAGCGCTTGCTGGCGACGTGGTGATGCAGCGGTTGGTCAAGGTCACCGCGCCGCAGGTAAAAGGCACCCACGACGCGGAGTTCGTGTGCGTCGGTGAACGCGCCTACGTCGTGACAGAAGCGAATGACCGAAGGGCCGGCGAGAGCGGGGCATGGCCGTTCATCTACGTGACGATGTCGGTGGTAAATTTGAAGACGCTCGCGGTGGAGAAGGTCATCGACTTTGCGCGCAGCGAACAGCGCTTTGAAAATGAGTCGCTGCCGTTCGGACAGTGCTTCGTGCCCCGCATCATTCAGAAGGACGCGAAGACGTTGCGCTGCTATTTCACGAGTCAGGACCCCGGAAAACGGCAATCGCAGATGTGGTATATCGATTTCGACCTGGAGCGCACAGCCTTCGAGAACCGCATTTATCGTGCAAAGCTCAAGACCGCAGCGGGAACCTTCGACATGCAGCCGCAGCATTTTTACGATGATGCGAAAGCGCGTGGTTTTCGTCGTCCCGCGAAGGACGCCGGCCTTTTTATCTTCGATTCATTCAAGCAGTTCGACGGGAAGACCTACGTCGCGCTGAACAATTTCCCCGTCGGCCAGAATGCGCTCGCCTTGCTCCATGACGATCTCGCCACCTTCGAGGTGCTCGGCCATTACAACGAACCGCAGTCGCAACAGCTCAGCGAGTCGGCGGTGAACCGCCTGCCGGACGGCACGTGGATGGCAATCTGCCGAAACGACAAGGGCAACTACCACTTCACCACGAGTCGGGACGGACGAAAGTGGACCGTGGGCAAAGAGCTGCCCTTCGTTCCCAACGGCTCCAACTCGAAACCGACATTCGATAAGTTCGGCGGGCTCTATTACCTCGGCTGGCAGGACGCGACGGTAATCGGCGGACAGCGGCGCACGATCTTCAATCTCGACATCTCACGCGATGGTCAGACGTGGGAACGCAAGTATCGGTTCGAGACGCCGCACTCATTTCAATATCCTACGTTTCACGAGCATCAGGGCGCGATCTGGGTATCGGTAACACAGGGTCCGATGAAGGATCGCATCATGTTTGGCAAACTGGAGGACGTCGGGCAGTTCGAATCACAGGCGGGAAAGACACGCATTCCAATGCCCGCTACGCCGGCCGAAAACGCGCCGGTAATGAAGCGTGGCGTGAAGCTCTTCACCGATCGCACCTACGTTATCGACGAAATGCCAGACGCCGTGCGCGAGCTACCGTTTCTGCGCACGAGCATCGAGAGAATTCAGGCGGAGGTGACGAAGTCAGGCACCCTCTTCGCGCTGACACCGACAATCCGACCGAAAGCCGCGAGTCAGGAGCAGGCATTGCAAAAGGCAGGCTTCACGAAAGTGAACGTGCCGGAGGCGCAACTTTTCGCGGGCGAGGTGAATCGCGTGAGCCTGTATCGGAAAGAAGTGAAAGCGGGCGAGCGCTTCAACTTTCGCAAGATGGTGCTGCTCGTCTCGCAGAGCGCGGAGGTGAAAGAAGTGAATCTCGACCTGCCCGTGGTGCTGCGAAATCCCGGCGCAGAGTTTCAGGACGACGCGCGCCCCGGCGCGATGATCATCGGCATGGATCGCACGCCGAAGGGCCGCATCTGGGGCTGCTGGACGGGCACGGGCGACAAGAAGGACGGATACTTTCTGCTCGCGACGAGCGATGACGATGGTGCGACGTGGTCGAAGCCGCGGCTCGCGGTCGGTGCGATGATCGCAACCGGACAACGATTGAGTGGCGCGCTCGTCGGCAATCTATGGACCGATCCGCGCGGTCGGCTGTGGCTATTCTTCGATCAGCAACTCGGTGACCCGGAGGGCCGGATTACCAACTGGTTCATCCGTTGCGACAATCCCGACGCCGACGAGCCGACCTGGACAGAGCCGAAGTCCTTTACCGAAGGCTGCACTTTGAACAAACCGACCGTCCTGAAGAACGGCGAATGGCTGCTGCCGGTGTCTGATTGGCAAAAGAAAACCGCGCGGGTGTTCGCGTCCACCGACGAAGGCGCGACGTGGAAGGAGCGCGGCAGCGTGCAGTTTCCAGATTGGGAGTTTGACGAGCACATGACCGTGGAGCTGAAGGACGGTCGCCTGTGGATGCTCGCGCGCACGAAGGGCCAGCCGCACGAGAGCTTCTCGAACGATGGCGGCAAGACATGGAGCGCACCGCAGCAAGCGGCGACGGTGCAAAATGTGAATGCGCGCTTTTTCCTACGCCGTCTGAAATCCGGCCGCATCCTGCTGGTGAAAAACGGACCGCCGACTGAGCGGCTGCAAAAGCGCACGCATCTGAGCGCGTGGCTTTCCGACGATGAGGGCAAGACGTGGAAAGGTGGCCTGCTGCTCGATGAACGCAACGCGGTGTCGTATCCCGACGGCTTCGAGTCGCTGGACGGACTCATTCACATTCTCTACGACTGGAACCGCCACACCGACGCGGAAATCCTTATGGCGAAATTCCGCGAGGAAGACGTGCTCGCGGGCAAGGTCGTGTCGAAGGACGCGAAGCTGCTCATGCTCGCGAATAAGGCGACCGGCCCGAAGCCGGAGAAGCTCTACAATGGCATCGAGCTGCCCGACGTGTGGCCGCCGCGCTTCCGCGACCCAAATTCCGCCGAGCCGATGGACGTGCCGTATCTGAAGAGAAAGCCGAAGACGATCCCCATCGACGTTGGCCGGCAGCTCTTCGTCGATGATTTCCTCATTGAGAAAACCACACTGAAGCGCACTTTCCTTCAGGCAAAAAAATACGAGGGTAACCCTGTCTTCAAAGCCGAGACGGAACGCGAGCTCGGCTCTTCCACGCAAGGCGAGCGCGGCGAACAGGCCACCACGTTCACCGGCCAGGGTGGCGTGTTTTTCGATCCTTCGGAAAAGCTCTTCAAGATGTTCTACGTCGCCGGTTGGCGCGGCCCGCTCTCGCTCGCCACGAGCCCAGACATGAAGACGTGGACCCGCCGCGGCGAACTTTTGCCCGAAGGTCTGCGCTGGACCGGACCGAAGCTCGCGACGGGCGGCTCGGACAACTGCGCGTGGCTCGACCTCAACGCGAAGAATCCCGCCGAGCGCATCAAGTATCTCACGTGCTGGGAGCACGTGCCGAAGGACCAGCGCCCGCCGGGCTTCGGCCACTCGCTGCATGTCTCCGACGGACACACTTGGTCCGATGCCGTGCCGACGACCATCACCGCTGATGATTACTGCTCGTTCTTCTACAACCCTTTTCGCAACAAATGGGTCTTCAGCGTGAAGATTGGCACCTCGCGGGGGCGCAGTCGCTACTACCTCGAGAGCGACGAATTCCTGAAAGGCGCGGACTGGAAGAAGGCGGTTTACTGGACCACCACCGACAAACTCGACGCGCCCGAACCCGAAGGCCGCTACCCCGGCGCCGGCGAAGCGCCGCAGCTCTATAGCCTCAACGCGGTCGCCTACGAGAGTCTCATGGTCGGCATGCACTACATTCATCGCGGTCCGAAGAATGAAATCTGCAACAAGGGCAAATTCCCCAAGCTCGTCGATCTCGAACTCGGCTTCAGCCGCGACGGATTTCACTGGGATCGTCCCGATCGCCGCGGATTCATCACCGGCTCGCGCACCGAAGGCTCGTGGGATCGCGCGTATCTGCACAGCACTGCCGGCGTCTTCGTCGTGCTCGATGATCAACTCGTCTTCCCCTACATGGGCACTAGTGGCATCGCGCCGAATGGCCACCGCGGCATGTACACGGGCGGAAGCATTGGCCTCGCGACGCTGCGTCGTGACGGATTCGCCTCGATGGATGCCGGGGAAAAATCCGGCGAACTCACCACTCGGCCTGTCAGCTTCAAAGGCAAGCATCTGTTTTTGAATGTCGACGCACCGAAAGGCGAACTACGCGTCGAAGTGCTCGATGCCGCGGGCAAAATCCTCGCGACATCCGATCGGATCGTTGGCGATAAGACAAAGCAAGGCGTTCAGTGGCCGAGTGGATTTGACCTCGCGAAATTGCACAAAACGCCCGTGCGCTTCCGCTTTCATCTAACGAACGGTAGCCTTTACGCTTTTTGGGTCAGCGCGGACGAAAAGGGCGCGAGCAACGGCTACGTTGGCGCCGGCGGGCCGGGCTTTACTGGGACGAAGGACACGCCCTGACTTCGCCATGCAACGCTACATTTCCTGGTTCACGAATCTTTACCCAGTCTGGACCATCGCTGTGTCCCTGCTCGCACTGGCGAAGCCCGCGACACTCGTGTGGTTCAATCCATACGTCGTGACGGCCCTGGGCTTCGTGATGCTCAACATGGGCCTGACGCTCTCGACGAAGGATTTCAAGAGCCTCGGCAAAATGCCTGGTTCGGTGGCTGTCGGTTTCGTCCTGCACTACACGATCATGCCGTTGTCCGGCTGGCTCGTCGCGAATTGGTTGAAACTCGATCCGCAATTCGCGGTAGGCCTCATCCTCGTGGCCAGTTGTCCCTGCGGCACAGCCTCGAATTTGATGACCTACCTCGCGCGCGGCAACCTCGCGTTGTCGGTGTGTCTCACGATGATCTCCACGCTGCTCGCGTTCGTGATGACGCCGCTGTGGTGCCAAAAACTCGCGGGCCACTACGTTCCGGTTAGCGCACTCGACATGTCCATTTCCACGTTGAAAATGGTCGTCGTTCCGGTGCTCGGCGGTGTGCTCATCAACTGGGCCGCGCCGAAAGTCGTGATTCGCGTCATTCCGTGGGGGCAGGTTCTCGCCGTCATCGCCTTCCTTTTCGTGACCGGCAGCATCGTGGCCAAGGACGCTGAAGCAGTGAAGGCCAACGCGGGACTGCTGGCGCTCGCGGCATTCCTACTGCACGCGCTTGGCTTCGGACTCGGTTACGGAGCCGCGCGTCTTTTCGGCTACCCGCTCAACATTGCCCGCACACTGTCAATCGAAGTGGGGATGCAAAACGGCGGACTCGCCGCGGCGCTCGCCCGTAAAAATATTTCGTCGATGTCACTCGCGGCCGTGCCCGCAGTGTTCAGCGCGTTCATCCAAACCGTCGTCGGCAGTGTCATCGCAACCTGGTGGCGCCTGCATCCCGTGGAGGAATCGGATCCCGCCGAGAAGAAATGAGCCCGCACCCTCGCAGCCAAATCTATTACTGGAAGTGCGATCGGCCCGCTGCATTCCACGGCACCCACGAACGCGGCGCGCTGGACACCACATTTCAACCGCAACTGCACGAGGCAATGCGCTCATACTTCAACACGAGCAACGTCGTGTTGCACCCGTCCGCCAGCCAGGGAAACCATCTCACTTGGAACGCCGACGTGGAGGGCGCCAGCATGTTCGTGCGCGTCGAGAACGGCCCCGAACGCGACGACCACCTCGAGATGGAATCCGCCGTCATGCGGAAAGTCCGCTCGACCGACGTGCCCGTGCCGGAAGTGTTCGCCGTCGATGCCAGCCGCAAAGGCGTCTCGTTCGCGTGGCAGGCGATCGAGCAGATCGATGACCCAGACCTCAATCACTGGCACAAACGCGGAACGTTGGAGGTTCCGCGCATAGCATTTGAGATCGGCGCCGCCGTCGCGCGCTGGCAGGCCATTCAGCCCGGGGGATTCGGCCCGTTTAATCTCGCCCGCTGGCGACATAGCGCCGAACTCTCCGGCTTTCACTCGATCTACGAGAGCTATTTCCGCCTCCGTCTTGAAGAGCATCTCAGCTATCTCGCGAAGAAAGCTTTTCTACCGGCGGAGCAACGGAAGCAGATCGAGCAGGCGATCGACACGCATCGCGAACTATTGCGACTCAGCTGCGGTTGCCTCGTCCACAAAGACCTCGCACTTTGGAACATTCTCGGCAGCAAAAATCGAATCACCGCCTTCATCGATTTCGACGACGCCATCGCGGGCGATCCAATGGATGATCTCTCACTCCTCGCGTGCTTTCATGATGCGGAATTTCTCAGCAAGGCATTCGATGGATATCAAAGTATCCGTCCCCTGCCCGACGAACACCGACGGCGCTTCTGGCTCCATCTGCTGCGCAACATAATCGTCAAAGCCGTGATCCGCGTCGGCGCAGGTTACTTCGATCGCAGCGACGCTTTCTTTCTGATCGGCACTGGCAGCAGCGGCGCCGACTTGCGACACTTCACTCACCAACGGCTCGCACTCGCGCTGCGCGGCCTCGAAACGAACGCTGACTTATCCATTCTATGACCACTCCGGCACCTCGCATCGGCACTTGGCTCTCCGTTGGTTCACCAGTTGTGGCGGAACTCGCTGCCCTCTCCGGATTCGATTGGGTGCTGCTCGACCTTGAACACGGCAACGAAAGTGAAGCAGCCTTGCCGAATCAACTGCGCGCTCTTCGCGGCACCAAGACCGCCGGTATCGTGCGCGTCGGCGCGCCGCATCCGGACTTGATCGCGCGGGTGCTCGACTGGGGCGCACACGGCATCATGGTGCCGCACGTGAATTCGGCCGCTGAAGCGGAAGCGATCGTTCAAGCAGCGCACTACGCACCGCGGGGGCGACGCGGATATTCGCGAACCGTGCGCGCCTATGATTACGGACTTAAACCTGCGGGTAATGAAACGCCGACGCCCTTGCTCATGGCCCAGATAGAAACCATCGAGGGTGTGAATCATGCCAGAGAAATCGCCCGCGTGGAGGGAATTGACGTTCTCTTTGTCGGACCAGCCGATTTGCAGTTCGATCTGAAGAACCGCGCGAACGTCGCACGCGTTGACTACGATCAGTGTCTCGCGACCGTCGTCGCCACCGCCAATGCGGCCGGAAAAAGCGCTGGCATCCTGGTCCGCGAACTTGCCGATGTCCGTCCCCATCTTGAACGCGGCTTCACTCACGTAGCGGTCGACTCTGACCTTTCGATTCTGCGCAAGGCATATCACCAAACGCTTTCGAGCCTCATTCCCGGCGTGAGTTAAAAGCAATTGCCGTAGATAACACTCACTCGTCCAGCAGCAGGCAGATTAGATCGCCTTTGGCGTTGCGGCAGTAGATGCGGCCGTTGGATAAGACCGGGACAGTCCAACACCGCCCGCCCAGAACTTGGTTTCGAGACGTGGTCTTGAATGCCTTGGGTGACGCGGGGGCGGATATCAATTCTCCGCGTTCGCTCAAGATGAGCAACATGCCATCAGCGGTCGCCATCACCGATCCGCAACCGAGTCCCTGACTGGGGGGCACTCGCCACATTTCCTTGCCGCTCGCCAGTTCGAGACAAACGAACTCCGTCGGTCGCCCGCGATGCGCGGTGCCGTCGAAGCCATACAGGTAACCGCCGATGAGCACGCAGTTGTTCATATGATTGCACATGCTCTTGTTCTCGTAAGCTTTCTCTAAACGTTCGCCGACCAATCGAAACATTGCGCAGCCGCGGTCGTAGCCAGTGCTGATAAAAATTCTGCCCTCATCGACGATCGGTGTCGTGGCGGTGGTGTCGAATGATGTTTCCCAGTTCGTTGTCGCAACCGCCTTGCCATTGGTGGCATCGAGCACCACGAGGCCTTCGGTTTTCATTACGGCAATCAATTTGCGACCGCCTGAATGGAAGGCCTTGGGCGTTCCGTAAGCCGGGGTGAACTGCGCGCTCTTCCACAGAACTTTTCCCGAAATAGGATTCAGCGCAACGGTCGCGCCGGCTTCAATGAGCAGCGTTTCATCGTTCAGGAAATAAGGAGAGCAAGCGAAGCCCCACTCGGGCACTTGGGGCAGTCCGGCCTCCGCTAGCATGTCGCGTTGCCAAATGACTTTGCCCGTGGTGGCGTCATAGCAATGAAGCCGTCCGTGTTTGCTGTAGGTGAACACCCTGCCCTGCCGCACGGTGGGCGTTGCGCCAGGACCACCTTCGTAAAAACGGTCGATCAGCGGCGACGCGTAAGTGTCCGTCCAGATAGCCTTGCCGGTCGCGGCGTCGAAACACCAAACAGTTTCGCCCTTGCCCGCTTTTGGATCGCGATACCCCATCGTGAAGACTCGACCACCAGCGACCGCCACCGACGAAAACCCAGTGCCGACATTTTGCTTCCACGCGATCTTATCGAACTTGGGTTTGGCCGGCAGGCGTTCGGTGGTGATTCCATTTTCATCGGGCCCGCGCCACTGCGGCCAATCGCTAGCAGCAACGCGGCAAACCGCCATCAACAGAGTCAGAAACGGAATCGCCGCTCGCATCATGCCTGAGCTTTTTTGAATGTGGTCGTGCGCGGCGGAATGGGAGCAAGCGACACGACGTATCGCAGCCGGCGCAGGAAGGCCGCGTCGACGTTCTGCTTACGGTTGGTCGCAAGAATCGAAATGCCTTGGAAGTTGTCGATTCGTTGCAGGAGATAGTTCACCTCCTGATTCGCGTAGCGATCGTGGGAATCCTTGACGTCGGTGCGTTTGCCGAAAAGCGCGTCGGCTTCATCGAAGAAAAGAACGACCGGACTCCGTTCCGCCGCGTCGAAAATACGGCGGAGATTTTTTTCCGTCTCACCGATGTATTTGCTAACGACGTTCCGGAGATCGATACGGAGCAGATCCAATGCGGCCGCTTTCGCGAGCGTTTCAGCGGCGGAAAGAGTGGCGGCGGCGGTTCCGTCGGTTAACAACACGCCCGTTGATTGCCTCGATTTCAGACTGCGAAGCGCGGTCGCCACCGCGCGCAGACTGCCGTGGCGACCGGTTGCCGAAACAAGTTTGCGCGGCGCCACGCGCTTCTTCGCAGCACGGACAGGTGATTTCCGCAACGGAGCGGCGGCTTTGCGTTTGGGAAGAGTTGTCATGATCTACTTTTAGTTCGTTCGAGCTCAACGCACGAGCTTACTTCGACTTCAGCCCGGCCGTGTTCACCGCAATTACGCGATATCGATGCGGCTTACTCGGGTCCGCCTTGGTGTCGACGAACCGCATCGCAACCAAGGGCTGAGTCGGCGTGTCGCTGTATTGGAGGTTCTGGAAAATCGGCCGACCGAACGGATTCTTACCTTGCTCAGGAACGGTAGTGAGAAATGCGCCGTCGCGCTCGATGACGAAATGCGCGAGACCGCTTTCCAAATCTGCCTCCGCGTCCCAGGTCAATTCGTTTCCTTTGACGCGAAGATTTTTTGGCGCTGGTGGTGGGGTCGTATCGGCGACGGCAGTGTCCTTCACATACTGAAGCCACGCGCGCGCAACGGCCTCACTCGGGAGCCATACCGACCTTTCTTTCGCGCCCGTGAACTTAGCCGCCGGCACCGGGGCGATGAATTCTGGCCCCGTCAGATACAGCGGAGCGAGCCAGCCTGCCGACGCCAGCATCGGCTTCACCGGAGCGCCAGCCTTTGACGGCAATCGAGCAGTGAGGCACGCGTCGAGCCAGGGAATCGCCAGGTAGCGTTGGTTGCCGCACTCGTGGGCCGTGAAGGGATCAACCGAGACACCGATGAGGCCGCCCTTCGAACGGACCTCGTTAAAGAAAGCTTCGTTGGCCGGCCACGCGCCGGCGAAGCGCCCTTCCTTGACGGTGACGCCCTCTTTCGTACCGAGATTGCACATGATCGGAACGTTCAGCGCGGCGTCCGGCAAGGTGTGAGCTCTGATCGTCGCTCGCTCAGGACTCGGTTTCAGCAGCGGCACACCTGAGCGCAACCACGCGGCGGCGATCCGCTCCGGATGCAGGAGAACCATGCCACCAGCCCAATGACCTCCGCCACTGTGCCCCCAGAGCGCCCACGGCACCTTCGCAAGCTCGGGATGACCGGATTTCGCACCGAGGTCGACCAAACATTTCTGAAACGCGGCGCTGGAACCGTTGCGCGGATCGCACCACATCTGGCAGTCCGCCTTCTCCGGCTGCTCGTACGATGGAGCGAGCAGCGCGCAGTCGTGTTTCTTAGCCAACGCCTGCCAGTGCAGATCGAACGCACCCGTCAAACCGGACTTGCACGAACCTTCGCCACAACCGTGCTGATGAACGATCACCCCACGCAGCGTTTTCGCGCCAGGCGGAATCCAGATCGTGTAGTTGACGGGGAAGATCAGCTCGCCCGGTTTCGCCGACGCCTCATAGCGCACCCGATAATAAGGCGGCTCTCCAGGTGGAAAGACATCATACGGCGGTTGCTGCGCGAAGAGCGGGCCAACGAGAGCGAGGAGCAAAATGGCAAAGCGGTGCATCGTGTGACGACACTGCCGACGGGGTAGAAAAGTTGCAAGCGCACCTACGTAGTTCGCGCAAGAGTCGCAACTGTTCGATTGATTCCGCGAGAGTTTGCGCTTACCACTCGCCCATGAAGCATTCACGCAGTGTTGCGATCGGAATTTGGTTCTGCCTTCTAACCGTTACGAGCCTTCCGCACACAATCGCGGCCGAGACCTATACAGAAAATCCCGGTTCCCAAGGCGACGGGAATTTCAACGTCGGCCCTCAATACAAAATCGACCCCGACCTGACCGATCGCGGGAATCCTAAAGGCAAATATTTTGAGTTCGCCATGCGTCTAGCCGACAGCAAGATTTTCCACGGTGACGACCGCACACTCGATCCCGCCAAAAAACCAGTACGGACTGAGCGAAAGGTTTTTGTCTACGTGCCGGCGGCTTATCGGGACGGAACGGCGGCCCCGATTCTCGTAATACATGATGGACCTGGTCAATTGGCCCTCATCCGCAACGCGCTCGACAACCTGACGATCTCCAAGGACCCGAATCGCAAGCTACCGCCGTTCATTGCCATCGCGGTTCAAAACGGCGGGAACGACGGGAAGAAAAGCGAGCGCGGATTGGAATACGACACAATGTCCGATCGACTGGCTCGCTTTATCAACGACGAGGTTTTGCCCGCAGTGCTGATCAACGCGGAGATCAAGGCGGCATTTCCAAAGCTGACGTTTACGCAGAATCCGTGGGGCCGTGCCGTTATCGGGTGCAGTTCCGGAGGTGCGGCGGCATTAAGCATGGGCTGGTTCAGGCCTGACCTGTTTCGCCGCGTGATTGCCTACTCCGGCACGTTCGTTGACCAGCAGGACGATGACGCGCCGGAAGAGAAGAAATTTCCGCTCGGCGCTTGGGAATATCACTCCAGCATGAAGCTAATCGAGAAGAGTGAAAAGAAGCCCCTGAGGATTTTCACCCATGTTTCGGAAAACGATCTGCGCTCGAAAGATGCCGAGGACACCCATCACAATTGGGTTATGGCCGGGCAGCGAACCGCAGCGGCTCTAAAATCCAAAGGCTACCACTATCGCTTCGTTTTCAGTCGCGCTACTGGCCACTGCGACCGCCGCGTGTTTGAGCAAACCTTGGCCGACACGCTTATCTGGACCTGGCGCGGGTATCACGCGGAGTGAGCGAAAACGAAATGCGGTGGGTTCAATTGTTTGAATCTTCCACGAAAAACTTTGGTGCGCACGGCGACTTCCTTAAAAGATCCGCGTCAAATCGAGACAGACCGCTGGAGACGAAGTGCGGCTTGTTTGAACGATCCGAGGGTTCCAACTCAGCTTCGGGCAAAATTTACCGCTTGTTTGAATTTGTTCCGTTTAACTGAGCACCCTGGCGGCGGCTGGAGATCAGTTCCAAAGTGGTCTTGTAACGAGTGGGCAAGTTTGGTGTGTTTTCGTGTCGGCTCGCATTCCAGAATTGAAAACCTCCCTCCAGTTCCATCACCGAAAATCCCTTGTCGGCGAAAATAGCACAGGCACTCGCCGCGAGATGGCATCGTTCGGTGTAGGAATAGACCACGTTGGTCTTGCTCCGGCCTAATTCCTGCGGATTGTTCCATTGATCTTTAGGGAGATTGATCGCCTCGGGAATGTGATCTTTGAAAAAGTCTTCCGCATCACGAACGTCTACGATGATCAAATTATTTTCGCCGGATTTGATCCATCTATCCAATTCCACTGGCCCGATAGTAAAAGCCAGCTTGTCTTCAAAATAGGCCTTTGCCTTGGCCGGAGAGTGAATTTGATTCATGCCCGTGTGCATCCGAGTTGTTTCGTTTTAGCTGCAAGTGATTGGCTCAGTTCGTCGGTTGTAATCAAAACCGAGTATTGCTCTGCGCTCCTTTTTCCGACATCGCGACGTCCCCGTTTAACCCCGTGATCAGTCGCTTTTGCGCGAGCCCCGGCGCGCGAGAAGAAATCCTACGAGGACGCCGACTCCGACACCAATTGCGATAGCTTGATAAGGATGCTCACGCACAGCCTCGTCAGTAGCTCTCGCTCCATCGACAGCCTTTTCGCGCACCCGGCCCGCGATCTCTTCGACACTTTCCAAAGCGTTGGCGAGACGCTTGCGCGCTTCCGCAATCTTTTCCCCTGCCACATCGGCTGTGGCGGCCATCAACGCTCGCGCGTCTTCGGCGAGAGTGCCCATGTCGTTGCTAGTTTGTTTGTGTTTACTCATATTATTAGCGTTTTCTGTTGTTACTCATTGTTCGTCGAAATTGCGGACGTTTGATTTGGAAGTTTGGTTCGCCATCAACTCCAACATTGCTTGGGGAAGGTTCGGCGGCGCTATGGGGTATTTTCCCACCGAGTACGGCGGCGCCCTCCGGCACAAGGCGGTGGGTGAAACACACCACATAAACGTTCGTGCCAACTTTGAATTGAGGAACGGATTCGGAGAGCCGGCCCAAGTCCATCAGCGACCGAAGCGAAATATTTGAGCATCAGAATTCGTCAATCCGAGAAGATGATCCCGAATTATCTCAGCTGCGATCAGGCTGAAGGTGATGCCGTTCCCTCCATAACCAAGCGCAAAACACGTGTGAGGAAATTGCGGATGTACGCCGATGTAAGCCAACCCATCTTTTGTTTCACCGAAAGTGCCGGCCCATGCATACGCCACCTCTAACGACACATCGGGGAACAATCGTCCGAATTTTTTTATCAACGTTCGAGTTTTTTGAGATATCAAGGCGTCCCGATGTTGTGCGTTTACGAAATTTTCATCTTCGCCACCGACGATGACGCGCCCGTCCGTAGTGGTTCGCAGATAGAGATAAGGCGTACCGCTCTCCCAGATGAGACACCGTTTATGCCATCTAGGAATCTTCGGGAGCGGCTCGCTGATAATCGCGTAAGTGCTCTTGAGAGTTCCAGCTTCGCCT
Source organism: Limisphaerales bacterium (assembly GCA_044224905.1). Taxonomy (GTDB): domain Bacteria; phylum Verrucomicrobiota; class Verrucomicrobiia; order Limisphaerales; family JBGAJN01; genus JBGAJN01. The sequence continues at coordinate 550,639 of JBGAJN010000003.1, read as the reverse complement.
CTCAGAAGGGCTTTCGATTCAAACCCTGCCGCGATCACAGCGCGACGCGCGGTAATCTGGAAACCACTCTTGGTGATGATCCGAACGCCACGGCGGGTTTGATCCAGTCGCACCATCTCCGTGCGATCGCAGACTTCCAGTCCAACGCGTTTCCCCCGCGCGAGGAGGCCGTGTGTTAAGCGGTGCGGATCGACTTGAGCGCCGTCTCTCGAAAAGAGCGCTGCGGGCCGCGAAAAGGGAAAATGTTTTCGAACCGCGGCCGTGTCGTAGAACTCCACTTCGATTCCCATCTTGCGTCGCAGTCGAAATTCTTCTCGAAGCTCGGGGATTTCCGATTGATGCCGCAACAGATACAAACTGGGCTTTCGTTCAAAGCCGCAATCAATCTTCAAACGTGCGACCAGGTGTTCCAGTTTGCCAATCGCCTCACAACAAAGCTGATAGCTTCGTGTCGCCGCTGCCGGACCGACTTTTTTGATCAACTCACGGAGAGGGACATCGATTTCGTATTGGAGCAGAGCAGTGCTCGCGCTGGTGCTCCCTGTTCCGATATCTCGCTTGTCTATCAGCAGAGTCTTAACGCCCGCCTCTATCAGATGAACGGCCGCCAGCGCACCCGTAATCCCGCCACCGATGACGACCGCTTCGCACGAAACATCGCGTTGCAATGATGGGTAGTTCGCCGGGAGGCCGTTGTTGACCGACCAGAACGGATGACTTGAGGTAAGATTCATGAGGCAGGATCACCGTTTATCAGGGGATATATTCGCCCTCGGAGGATGGTCACCCGCGACTCGTTGGCTGATGTGCCGCCGGCTCGCCCGGTTCCGAGACCACCTCTATCAGCGTCACAGCTTCTGCTCCCGGCACGGGTTCAACGTGCGAACCATGGCGGCTCGAGTAAACATGCGTGAACTTCGCGCCGAAGAAGAGAATCTGGGCTGAGTAATAGACCCATAACAAAACGATTACCAATGAGCCGGCAGCCCCGTACGCGGAGGAAACACTGCTGCGCCCCAGGTACAATCCAAGAAGGAATTTACCCAGGTTGAATAAAAGTGCGGTGATCATCGCGCCGATCCATACGTCCCGCCAGGCGACCGCAACGTCGGGCAGCACTTTAAAAATCATCGCAAACAACAGAGTGATGACACCGAAGGAGATTACAAAATTGATTCCTTGCCAAATGATTGCCTGATTGGGCAGCAATCCCAGCATGAATTTGCCCAACGCGGAAAGCCCTGCGCTGAGAACCAGGGAGACCAGCAAAAGAAATCCAATTCCCACTATGAGAGTGAAGGAGAGCAGTCGGTCTTTGACAAAATCTCGCAACCCGCGCCCCGGCAGCCTTCGGACACCCCACACCACGTTGAGAGCATCTTGAAGCTCAACGAACACACTAGTGGCGCCCACGAATAGGGTTGCTACCGCGATGCCCGTCGCCCAAGCCCCGGTCTTCGGCTTGGCTGCAGCGCTCACTAACGCTTGAATTGCTTCGCCGCCTTCGCTTCCGACCAAGCCCGAAACTTGACTGAACAACTCGCGGCGAGCCGCTTCTTCTCCAAACCAAAGCCCGGCAATTGCCAGCACGATCACGAGCAGCGGAGCGATGGCGAAAAGAGTATAAAATGCCAACGCTGCCCCCTGCCGTGAAAGTCGCTGATCAATCCATCCCGACACAGTCAGTTTCAACAACTCCCAGCTCGATGCTAGAAAACGAGACATAAGGACTCATTCGCAGTCCGCGGGCAGATTCAACTTAACCGAAATCCCTAGCCTGCTCCTTTTATCAGTCACGTCGTGATCCGCGGTTGTCCACCTGACGCTCACCTTCCTATGTGTCAGAGGGTTCACTTTTGTGGATGCTCTTCAGCGTCGAACCCGACACGCTTCCGTTCACCACCTGCTTGCAAGTGAGATCGAAGCGAAAGGTGTTCGCAAATTGGATTAGCTGGGAAAACAGGATGCACCACGACGACATCCGCACTCGGGCCGCCAAAAAGAAAACACCCGTGGACAGTCTCATATGGGGCAGCCGCCTTAGCGTTCCGATGAATTGTCACGGAAGCTCCGTCATTTCTTCCGACCGTTCCGACTTCAGCGGAGAGGCACAAGGCCGTGTTCACAATTGCCTCCGAAAGGCAGCCGCGATCTTGTCGAAGATCTTACCTATGGTGGAGCGATTCTTGAACTCCGAACGGGTCATCAAGCGGGACTTTCCCTTGTCCTCCTCGAAAACGCCGACCTGTTCTGCGGCAAAGCCACCGTCGTATATGTTCAAGTTGGCCTCGTCATTCAGACGGAAGGAGCGGTCATCAAAATTGGTCGATCCCACGGACACCCAGACATCGTCCACGATCAAAACTTTGCAGTGATACATCGTCGGTTGGTACTCGTAAATCTCCACGCCCGCATCCAACAGCGCACCCCACAAAGAGCGACTGGCATGTTGCACAATCTTGGTATCCATGTGCGGTCCGGGAACGATGAGTTCGATCTTCACCCCACGCTTTCGGGCAGCTACCAAGGTGGCAATCGCCAGTTCGTCCGGAACAAAATAGGCCGCTTGCAGTCGGATGCTCTTGGTGGCCGAGGTGATGGCGAGCAGATACATCAGACGCACACTTTCGCTGCCTTCGCGACGAGAGCTTTTGAACGCCTGCGCCAGCGAGTCGCCCATCGGTTTCAGTTCTGGAAAATAATTACTGCCGAGGAGCACCTGTGATCGGGTTTTGATCCAGTTGTCGGTGAAGGCTGCCTGCATCTGGGCGACGGCGGGCCCTTCGATCTGGTAGTGTGAATCACGCCAGTGATCTTTTGATTCGGCATGTCCCCGCCACTGATCGGCAATGCCAACGCCGCCCGTAAATCCGACGCGACCATCCACCACTAATAGTTTGCGGTGCGTGCGATTGTTCATCCGCGTGAGGTTGTACCAGCGCAAGGGATGATAGAATTCAACTTCAACGCCCGCAGCTCTCATGGCTTCAAGGTATTTTGCGTCGATCTTTCCACACCCCACCCAATCCAACATGACGTGAACTTTTACGCCCGCTTGCGCTCGCTCACGCAACGCGTCGGAAAACTGTCGTCCGATATCGCCGGACCAATAGATGTAAGTTTCGAAAGTGATCGTTTCGCGGGCCGCGCGAATGGCGTCGAGCATCGCCGGAAAAATCTCATCACCGTTTTGGAGGGCCTTGATCCGGTTTCCCGTCAGGATAGCGGGACCGAGGAGTTGTCCCATGCAACGCAGGAATTGAGGGTCCTCCACCGCGAAGCGATGCGTCAGTTCGTAGCGAATTCGCTTTTCGTCGGCCCGGAGGTTGATCATCGCGATGGAGAAAAATCCGACGACCAAAAGAGTGATGAGAATCGGCTGTCTCATTGGATCTTTCGCGTGAGATCAAATTTTTCTGGCCGACGAAGCGCCTTCATTTCTTCCGGCCTTTCTGGTCTTGAACGAAGATACTGATAACCAGCCAGAATCCTCCCGCTGCGGCAGCGAGAAAGCAAAGCATCGCCAGTCCGGGATATCCAAGTATTCGAAAGCTGGTTTGGACCTGCATCAGGAGTGACGCGCCCATGATCAACGCGCCGAGAACAATTCCCGTTGTGATGCGATTGGCGATCTTCTGGAATCCTTCCATCACCAGTTTTGCGTCCACGGCTTTGATTTTGACTTCAAACTCATGGTTGGCGATCGCGTCCATGATTTTGTTCAGGCGCGCCGGCAGCCCGACCACAAACTCCTTCGCTTCCAACAGCGAACTGAAGGCGCTGCCTTGCGTGGCGTTTTTGCGCATCCGTTGCGACATCAATTCGCCCACGTTCCGGCGGATCGATGCATTGGGGTCAAACTCGGGATCGAGAATCTTCCCCACTTCATCCAATTGCAGGAGGGTCTTTCCCAGCAATGTCAGCTCGCTGGGAACGAACAGACCGTTGTCCGCAGCGCTTTGGCTCACCGCTAGAAGGGATTTTCCGACGTTGATATGCTGTAGACCCTGATCCTGTCGCGCGGCCAACAGTTGCCCGATGCGACGGCTGAATTCCGTTCGGTTGAACTCCTCCGTCGTCTCGCTGATGCGGATGACCAGTTCGGCCGCTTCATCGCCTTTTCCCTCACTAATCGCAAGCAGGAGCTTGAGAAGACTCTCCTGCATGACGGGCGTGGTGTGGCCGACCATGCCCAGATCGAGCAGAGCGACCCGGCCATCGTCGGTGAGGAAAACGTTCCCGGGATGCGGATCGGCATGAAACAATCCATCCACGAGCACCTGTTTCAAATAGGCTTTGAACAACTCCTCTGCAAGCGGGCCCCCTTCCATTTCCAACCGGGCGAGCGGTCCGAGCGCAGTGATCTTCCGACCCTGGACATAATCCATCGTAAGCACACTGCGGGTGCTGTAATCCGCGATCGGTTGAGGAACTTGAATCCGTTCAAATTCCGCCACGTTGGCCCCTACCGCGATCAGGTTCTGCGCTTCGAGCTCATAGTTTAACTCCTGCTGAATGGTGATACGGAACTCCTCCAGAATCTTGAGGAAGCGGTGTTTCCGGCCGAGTTCAGTATGATTGTCGAAGAACTCTGCGATTTGTGCGAGCACCTCAAAATCCTCCGCGATTTGCTTGCGAATGTTGGGACGCTGCACTTTTACAACGACGAGGCGGCCATCCCGCAACGCCGCCGAATGAACCTGCCCAAGAGATGCGGCCGCGATAGGTGTGGGATCAAATCGCGAGAAAGCCTTGGAAATCCGAATTCCCAATTCGGTAGAAATGATTTCTTCGACTTCCTCGTACGAAAACGGTTTGACCTTGTCCTGCAGCCGGGCCAGCGCCTTTAGGTAGGGTTCGGGGAGCAAATCTGGCCGACCAGACATCACCTGGCCCAGTTTCACGTAGGTGGGCCCCATTGCTTCCAAGTCATCGGCCAACTGATCAGGGGTCGCCGCACCTGCGGCAGCCGGCTTTTCCTCCCGCTCGTCGACCGCCTCATCGATACCCATCTGCTTCACGAGATCGGAGCGCCCGTACTTCCACAGCAGCACGCCGATTTCCTTGTAGCGCCTAAGATGGTTCGCCGAGATTTTCATTTTCCTTTAACCGCAGTTCCCGACGCGACATACCGCGAATCGACAACCGATCACGACGTGAGCAATCGATAATTTCGCAAGTCGGATCGAGAATAAGTTTCAATTTAGCTGCCATACGCAGAGTCCAGATCGGTATCCCTCAAAGCACGCTTCGCTCCCCAACTCCCCGCGAGAGCAGTGACCAACAAGCCGATGAGCAGGGCAACAAACGACCAAATCGCCGCGCTGGAAAGTGCGCTGGCGGCGCGGTCGGCGGATTCACGGGCTTTCTGTTCCGCGATCGATTTCAAGCTGTCCAACTCCGCCTTGAGGTCTTTATAGGCCTTTGTCCATCCATCGACCGCTTTGGTTGCGTCGGCCTCACTCATGCCAGCATAGGTAGTAAGCGCCGTTGTTACCGCAACCCGCTTGTCTTGCGCAGTGACGTCACTGCCAGGAGTAAAGAGTTTGGTGACTGCAAAACCGATCTCCCGCTTTGCGCGGGTGACGTCTTTGGGAGTCGCGTTGGTTGGCGAGGACTGAACGGCTTCGTCAATGAAACTGCTGAGTTGATCAGCACCGCGCGTGACGCCTTCTTTGGCCAGATCGCCTGCGCCGACAGCAACTGCCGCCCCGCCAATTCCCAAACCCGAAACCAAAACTTTCAGCGCGCCGCCCAAGACCATGCCTGTGCCCATCGAAAGTAGAAGTAACGTGAGGATCAGTGTAAGACTCCAGACCAGCACTCCGTGAACGAATCCACTGTGGAGGGAATGAGAAAAGCGTCCGGCAACGAATCCCCCGAACGACAGGGCGACCAGCGCGCACAACGTCCATACGATCGCCGCTCCGACACTTAAATTCGTCAGCGGATTGGCATCTGTCACGGGAGTGAAAGTGGCAAGACCCGCCCCAACGCCCAAGGCCGTCAGCAGTATGTGGATTCCTACGGCGGCAACGGTGCCGCCGATAATCGCCTTCCAACACAACGAAGGAAGAAGGTAGCGATCATGAATTGACGGAATGGATTCGGTAGTTTCAGCGACGGACGGTGCATCGATCATATGTTTTTGAGGTAATGGTTAGAGGGTGGCGGAGTCTGCAGGAAATTGAATGACTGTGGTTTTTCTGGCGGAGGAGTATGTGGCGGATCGAAGTTTGCGCGGGACGTTCATGCTAATGATCGAACGAATTTTTCCCGTTCCCATTGACGAGTTTTGGCTGCCGCAATAAATGCGTCTTGCTGATCAGCCGGCACCACGCCGGCGTCGGGTTGAAGATTCGCTTTTCTCAACAGCGCAGCCCCGCCCTTATCAACGGCAATGGCTTTAAGATGCCCGAAGGCATCGCGCACGAAATCAATCGCGGCACTTTCCGCAGAAAGGATCTTTGCGCCCGCATCGGAAAGAACCACGGCAACCGCATCAAACAAGACAGAAGGAGTGCCGGCTAGTTGCCCGTCCGCGGAAAGCATCGAACCATCGGCGAGTTTCACGCCTCCTATTTTTGGTGCGATGATTATTACCCTGGCTCCCGCATCGGTCGCGGCCTTTTTGATTCTTTTAATGATCGCACCGTCCGAGCCGTCGGCGATCAGGATGCCGATTGCCCGACCTTGCAGCGTTGCTTTCATCTTACCGATGATTTGGAGCGCAGGTGACGGTTTCATCTCCTGCACTGGTGCAGCAGTCGCGGGAGCGGCGGGAAGTTTGGACAGCGCCAGCCCCGCCGCGACGCGCTTCGCGAGATCCGCATCTATATGGCGCAGATGACCGACCATCGCATCGCAAATGTGGGGGTGCTCCACTTTGGAAAGTTCAAACACTAACGCCGAAGCGATGTGTGCCTGCTCGTAACTAGACTGGCTCAGGTAGAATTGCCGCGCCTGACTGTAGTGATCCGAAAAACTCTCCGGACGAATGCGCCCCTTCTCGCCCGCTTCACTCGTGGGTGCGCTGCGAAAGCCGGTAACGGGATTTTCGCGCGGTGAATTCTTGGACAAGGTATTCGGCTCATACGCCACGCGACCCGTCGGCTGTTCCATCTGCATATGGCCATCGCGTTGTTGATTCGCAAAGGGACACTTCGGGGCGTTGACGGGAATTTGATGAAAATTCGGCGAACCCAAACGGGAGAGTTGCGTGTCCTGATAGGAAAACAACCGACCTTGCAGCAAAGGATCGTTGGAGAAATCAATGCCTGGCACGACATGCGAAGGGCAGAATGCGACCTGCTCCGTTTCTGCGAAGAAATTGTTCGGCCAGCGATCCAGCACGAGGCGACCAATCACTTTTAGCGGTACCAATTCTTCCGGAATCAACTTGGTGGCGTCCAGATGATCGAAGGGAAATTTGTCCGCTTGCGCCTGGGTGAACAGTTGCACAGCAAATTCCCATTCGGGAAAATCGCCCGCCGTGATGGCGTCGAACAGGTCGCGCCGATGAAAGTCGGGATCGGCTCCAGAAATTTTGACGGTTTCATCCCAGATTGTGGACTGCACGCCCAGCTTGGGTCGCCAGTGGAACTTCACGAAGGTGGACTCCCCCGCAGCGTTGATTAACCGGAAGCTGTGGACCCCGAAGCCTTCGATCATCCGTAACGAACGCGGCAAGGTGCGATCCGACATGATCCACATGACCATGTGCATCGATTCAGGAGTGAGCGAGATGAAATCCCAGAACGTGTCGTGCGCCGTAGCCGATTGTGGAAAGCCGCGATCGGGTTCCATTTTCACGGCATGGATCAGATCGGGAAATTTGATGGCGTCCTGAATGAAGAAGACCGGAATGTTATTACCAACCAGATCCCAGTTGCCTTCCTTGGTGTAGAACTTGATGGAAAATCCCCGGACGTCCCGCGGCGTATCCACCGAGCCCGCGCCGCCTGCGACGGTCGATATGCGGGTAAAAACGGGCGTCTTGGTGCCGACCTCCGTGAGTATTCGAGCGGTGGTATATTGCTCCAATGAGGCGGTCAGTTCGAAGAAACCATGCATACCCGATCCGCGCGCGTGAACGATGCGCTCGGGAATCCGCTCGTGATCGAAATGGGTGATCTTGTCGCGCAGTATGAAATCCTCGAGCAAAGCCGGACCCTTTGGATTAGCCTTAAGCGAGTTTTGATTGTCCGAAAGCGCAACACCCTGATTTGTCGTGAGCGCGGGATGCTCTCCCCCGGCGACCTGGTGCAATTCACCGCCAAGAGCCGTTTGGGAACCTCCACTCAAGGGGGAGACCTTGGTCCGTGGGCGCTTTTCGGAACCGTTCGCCGTATTTTTTTTGCTCATTACAATTTTCCTCGCATGGAGAACCGGGCCTCTCCATCAATTAGGGTAAGCCGTGTCGTTTGTCGCAGGGACCAGAGTTTTTGATTCTAGTGAGTAAGCAGTTTTTCCTTACGTGCGGATTTCTTCACAACGGTTGACTGCGTTTTACTCTTCGACTGGGCCGCAGGATGCAGGATGACCTTGGTCCAGCCGTCGTCGCGGGCGTCAAAATGTTTGTAAGCGTCCGGGGCTTCATCCAATGCAAGCTCGTGCGAAACGATCCAAGAAGGCTTGGCGCGACCGACGTGAATAAGTTCGCGGAGGTAACGATTGTAAGATTTGACGTTCGCCTGGCCCGTTCCAACCTTTTGTCCCTTCGACCAGAAAAGTCCGAAGTCGAAGGCGAGCTTTCCTTCTTTGCCCAAATCGTCCGTGCATTTCGGATCTTCGGGCACAAACACGCCGACGACGCCGATGCCGCCCGTAGCGCGCACCGACTTCACGAGATCGTTCATGGTCGCGTTCGGCACTTCGTGTCCGGCCGGGTCGTGGCACTGGTAGCCCACACATTCACAACCGCGATCCGCACCTTCGCCTCTTGTTAGTTCGAGAATTTGTTCCACCGCCGTCCCTTTGGAATAATCAATCGGAACTGCCCCGATTTTCTTTCCCAACGCCAGCCGGTCCGGCTGGGAATCGACAATGAAAACCTGGCTTGCGCCCTTAATCATCGCAGAGTGAGCCGCCATCAGTCCCACGGGACCACAGCCGTATATAACCACGGACTCGCCGGGCTTCACACCCGCCAGCTCCGTAGCATGCCAGCCAGTGGGAAAAATGTCGGAGAGCATCACATAGTCATTTTCCTTTTCTTGGGCGTCGGCAGGAAGTTTTAGGCAATTGAAGTCCGCATAAGGCACGCGCAAGAATTCCGCCTGCCCGCCGCTATACGGTCCCATCCCAGCGAAGCCATAAGCCGCGCCCGCTGTTCCGGGATTCATAAAGAGGCACGCTCCCGTAAAGCCGCGCTCGCAGTTTTTGCAGAAGCCGCAGGCGATGTTGAACGGGAGACAAACCCAGTCGCCCGTCTTGATTCGGGCAACAGCTTTGCCGACCTCCACGACCTGACCTAAATTTTCATGACCAAGAATTTTCCCATTTTCCACGTTGGTACGTCCTTCGTACATGTGTAGATCCGAGCCGCAGATGTTGGTGCTGGTGATTCTCACCAGTACATCTGTGGGCTGTTCAATCTTCGCGTCCGGCACGTTCTTCACCTGGACATCGCGAGGGCCGTTGTATACCAATGCTTTCATATTTCGTTTCGTTTGAATGGACGGACTGCTGGCTCCTCGTGGGTTATGCTGTTGCTCTCTTTGAGCGACAGCTTCCGTCCACCGATCATTTGCCCATCATTTTTGCGACGATGAAGATGAGAATGGCGACACCGAATCCGCCACCTCCGAGCAAATACAACGCAGAATATCCCGCAGCCGCAAACATGGGGTCTATCAATAGTGCTATCATAGGGTGAGTAAGTTTTATGGTTTAATAGCCCTGCACCCATTTAGGAACGGGTGCAGGGCTGGTTGTAACTACGGCCTGATTACCAGGTCGCCTTTGCGCCCCGATTGCCCCGGACGCATACCTCGGCGAAGACTCGCCGCACCGCCAGTTGCTTCGTTCTTTGATCCGTTTTGTTCGTTCTGCCCCAAGGCTTCTTCATTCTTACCGCCGCGGGCCAGGTCAGTGAGCTTCCCGTTAGCAGCTTTCTCTTCGTCGAGAATTGCCTGAAGCAGACCAGCCGCCTTCTTGTTTCCGAGCAATCCTGCCCATTCATGCAGGCAGCCATAGGAGGCAATCTCATAATGCTCGACCTTCTGGGCCGCTGAAATTAACGCTGCGTTAATCGCTGGAGAACCTTTGAAGTCCGCGGCGATTTCATCGCCTTCTTCCAAAAGTCCCACAGTCGCTTCGCACGTCTTGCCTTTGGCTTTTAGATTGAAGGATTGAAACACCTGTTCGAGTTTGGACACGTGGCCTTCGGTTTCTTTCAAGTGGGTCAGAATTGCCTTTTTGAGTTCCGGACAGGTAACCGCCTTGGCCATCTTTGGCAGCGCCTTCACGATTCGGTGCTCTGCGTCATACATATCTGCCAACTCGGCCATAAACAGTTCTTTGAGCGTTTTCATATCGGTTTCGTATTTCGTAGTACGTGAGTCGTAGAAATTCCCGAGGCCAATTCACCTCAGCCCCGGGAATAATTTAGAGGCAAGTTACCGAGCGCTAGTTGTGTAGGCCGACTTTGCCGTCTGCGATTTGCGATCGTTGGTCTTGGTGTCATTGGGGGCGGAAGATTCACCAGTGGTGCAGATGTCCTGCGCGCCAGCTTTCGTGAAGATTTCCTTGGCCCGTGTAATTTCCTCCGAATTCTCGGTGTGGACGGAAAGCAAGATATTCCCTTCCTTGATCTTGCCTTCGTAGCGCTTGGCTTCGAGCTCGGGAATACCGAGGCCGATCAATCCACCGGCAATGCCGAGGGCAGTTCCCCCAAGCGCAGCACCGCTGAGCGCTGCCATAATCGGTCCCGCGGCGATAAACGGGCCGACGCCCGGAATTGCCAACGCGCCGATTCCGAGGATCCATCCCAAGGCTCCCCCGAGGACGACTCCCGTCCCAGCACCCACGGCTGCGCCTTCCGGCGCCTTGGTGCTTTTCTCGTGGGCGAAATCGCGGGTAGTGCCCTTGTCAGGGAACAACACCGAGATGTCGTTGTTGGAGAAGTTCGCGTTCTTGAGCTGTTCAACGATTTGTTCAGCCTGATTGCGCGAGGAGGCGATACAGAATACAGATTTCTTTGACATATAATTTGGTTTTGTTTGCGTTGGTGTTAACCGACTTAGTTATTTGTGTTTGTGGTGCTTTTGACTTCCAGCTGGTTGTCGACGTGCCCTTCGCGCGCAATCCGATCCGCGATTTCGCCAATGATACTCTTTTCCTCGGCGGTATTGACCGGCCCACGCAGCGTGACTTGGCCGTTGTTGGTAATGATCTTCACGTTCCTGGCGTTCACGGACATGTTTTTGCCAGCGATGATTTCCTTGCGAATCTGCGCTGTGGTAGCGATGTCGCTTTTACTATTGCCCTGATTAATCGGCGTCAAAGACCGATCATCGCGATCACGAACGTTGCGTCGGGTGTTATCGGCGTCCGGCGAAACAACAGTTCGGTTATCCCGGTCGCGAATATTGCCCGCTGTGATGTCCGACTCGGTCGTCCAGTTGGTGGTGAAGTAAGGTTGGACATGGTAAGCGCGATAAACCCCATCGGCATAGCTGGGCTGAGCGAAATCAGGCCACTCATTGGATTTGAAATGCGGTGTTTTGGTCAGCATTTCCTTCGAAGCGTCGAGCTGAAGAGCGTTCCGATCGGCGGTGAATTTAAGTGCGGAAGGCGGGATGGCGCTGAGTTCGTCACCCATCATCAGGAATCCGCCAGAGGAAATAATTACCGCTACGACTCTGCCAGCGGATACATCAAGAAGGATGTTTTCCACTTTACCCAGCTTCTCGTCCTGCAAGTTCGAAACCGGCGTGCCGATAAGCTTGCTGGCTTTCTGAACCTGACTTAGGCGGGATTCCGGGATCATGAACTGATTCTCACCCGTGATGCGGTCTTTGCTCCAAGTGCCATCCGCGTTGCGGGTCGTAACTGTGTTCGGCGAATTATCCGAGTTCCGTTGGCGATCTTGAACGCGTTGGCTGCCCAAATTGGCATCACCCCGGTGGACAAAGCCGAACGCGGGTTCTTGGTTGTAGTATTTGTAAGTCGTGGACAAATGATCGGCGTCGCAGCATTCGGACCACTTGGAAGTCTCAAACTTGGGCGAGTTTTTAAGTTTCTCTTTGTCAGCATCCAAGTGAACAACCTTGTTTAGAGCGTCGTGATGCAGGGCGCTCGGAGGCACGGCAGTCAGTCGATCGCCCATGCCGAGAAATCCACCGGTGGAAATGATAACTTGAACTATGCGGCCAGATTCTAAATCCACCGCGATGTCTTCGACTTTGCCGAGCTTCTCGCCCTGATAATTCTTAACGGTAATCCCGATGAGGTCGCTGGATTTGGCGGCTCCGTTCAAACGATCCATCCTCCGCGCCTGAGACGCGGCGTCTCGGGGGTGGTCCAATCGATTGGTTTTGGTAGTTGGCGAGTCTTGGGCCAGTGCTGAGAACGCCAGGACCGAGGCGGCCGAGGCGCTGATGATGATTTTCAGTTTCCGTTTCATATGGTGTTTTTTGTTTGGTTTTTTTGGTGAAGAGCTTTTTCTCTCACTCGGGTTGCACCATAATGGACCGACGCAGGAGCTCTATGGGGTGTAACCCGAACCAAACTGGGTTAAATCCACGTTTAACGAGCACGGTTACCGTGCAAAACGCCTATTCACCCGTGCACCACTCCCGATCCACGATTTCAAAACCGAATAACAACCGCGGAAGATTTATTGGTACATGACGGCCTGAGAAACGGTCTAAACGTTCGTGGAACCGAGCCAGTGCGGGTAGTTAACGACCACGAACCGAAGCTGACACAACAGCGCCGGTGAGGAGAACGCTTTGGTGAAACCACGGAAACTGGCAGTCAAAATCCATTTCACCTATACTGGCGACCGATTTTGCCTACGGATCAAGGCTCAAAGCGAGAAGCCGAAGAAAACAGGTCCGTGAGCTTTGGCAGGTTTGCCGGCGAGAATTCGCAGCGTTAGCGACCCGCTGACCACTCGCAGATTTGCCCGACGCACGAAAGATTCGGTTGAATTCTCAATGCATCTCCAGTCGGGCGCGCAACGTGCTACGCAATGGTCATGATCGCCCATTCGCATCGGGTTTTCTGGCTGAGTCTATGGCTGGGCGTCACAGCTATTTCCGAGAGAGCGCAAGCGGCATTGACGCCGGAGAAACTTTACCAACGCGCACTGCCGTCGGTGATGAAGTTGGAAGTAGAAAACGAAGTTGGAGAACGTTTCGTTGGCAGCGCAGTGCTTGCGCTTAAGGATGACGTCGCCTTGACGGCTTGGCACGTAGTTTCCGACGCGCGTTCCGTTTGGGCCACCTTCGCTGACGGACAACGCGTGAAGGTAATCGGGTGCATTGACCACGACGGCCTGCGCGATTTGGCCCTGTTGAAATTGGAAAAGCAACTGCCCCACCGACGAGCGACCTTATGCCGCCAACTACAGCCCGTGGCCGCGCGTGCCTATGTCATCGGAGCGCCGAAGGGATTTGATTTTAGCATCAGCGACGGATTGATCAGTCAGATTCGCGAGGTTGACGGCTTTCAACAGTATCAACTGTCTTGTCCCATCTCTCCCGGAAATAGCGGAAGTCCGATCCTTAACAACAGCGGCGAGGTCATCGGCATCGCCTCCTGGACCAAGTCCGACGCCCAGAACGTGAGCTTCGCGATTCCGGCGCGGGAATTCGTTCGTCTTAACATTTCCAAAAGGCCGACAAGCTGGGAGGACCTCCCAGCTGCGTCGCCAGCCCGCTTGACAAAGTCTCATCAAAACAACGACCGCGTACTCGAAGCCAAAAAGAACGATGGAAGTTTTACTGCCTTGCTAAAGCGCCTGCACGACTCCGCCGGCCGCCCTGTGACTGTCGTGGTTCAAGAAGAAGGGCGAACCAACAGCTACTCGTTCATCGCGAAGTAAGTGGACCGCCGGACGCGAACATCTCCAAACCGCGCGATTATTGGCGATCATTCGACTCTCCCCGCACAATCGCTTCCGCGTCACGCCAAATCTGCGCTTTCATCAGCCACAACTGCGCGTCCTGCTCATTCTTTTCCTTTTCGCACGATTCGCCGGTGAGCGCTTCTTCGGTCGCATCTTGAGCTGCTGTTTCACACACCTTGGCGTGACGCTGCAACTTTTCGATTACTTTGTTCAGATAGGAGTCCGTGTTCGCGTTTGTTTGCATAATTCGGTTCCAGGCTTCTAAGAGCGGTGTTGGCGGGCGCGAAACAATCGAATGTTCAAAATTACGGAAGGCATATTTTGGCCACTCCTAATTCAAGGCATATCGTGACCAAAGCGGCCAAATTATGCCTGAAGTCACAACAGCTTATTTCTCCAAAGAAAAGTTGGTGCGCACGGCAGGACTTGAATCTGCGCTCACTAACTTCTCTTGGGCATCACTAGTTGCTCCAAGATTCACTTTCATGCTCCACCAGTAGCACTTGGACAGGGGCCTCGTCAAACGCGCACCTTTGATCAAGTTTCATGGAAGTGCAGAGAAGTGCAGAAAATCCTGTGCGTGATTTGTGCAGCGAGCCCCCGGGGGGGGCTTCGCGTTTCATAAGGGGCGACTTCCCGAAACGATGGGTAGGGGTAGGGATTAAAAATTTACAAAAGAGAATTATCTCACTGACCCAACGAACAAAATCGTCAGGGTCCGTCTCCTGCCCTTCGGTGTATCAAGAATCGGTTTGACGCATTGTCAAAAATTCGTTACACCACCGGCGAAGTTTAAGAGAAAAACCCACTAGTGCCGAGCGAGCGAATTCGCGTTGATTCTTGGAGGGAATCTCTTGTCGACAAATGAAATCAATCCGGCCAAACCGGAAGCGACTTTTTGAGGTGCTCACGGCGCTCTCGCTGGCGCTATTTACTCTCGTCGCTTGGGTTTCGACGGCAGCGCCCGCGCCGACACCGCAGACGCAGGCGATTCCGCTCTATACAGGCTGGAACCTCATCTCGGTGCAAGTCGGCAACAGCCTGTCGATGCCGCAATTTCAGAATGCGCTGCAAACGCCGGGCGCGCTTCAAGAAGTTTGGGCGTATGAAGCGATCAACAGCGCCTGGCTAACCTACCAAGCGGCCACGCCCAGTTACCCCCATGAACTCACCAATGTCGCGCCCGGTCGCGGTTACTGGGTGAAGGTCGGGCAGAACACCTCGCTCATCGTCACCGGCGCGACGTGGTCGGGCGGAGTCACGCTGATTCCCGGCTGGAACCTCATCGGCTTTCCGGGACTTGGCGCTGATGCGGTCCAAGGATTGGAGTTTTCCAGCGTCCTCCGCACGAACCTCAATCGCATTCCTCAGGTGTGGACGTTCGAAGGCGGAGCGCCCCAACAATTCGTCGGCTACGACAGCTCGGCACTGCCGCCTATCACCAACCTCTTCACCATCGAGTCCGGCCAAGGCTACTGGGTTTACAGCCTCGACCTCATCAGCCTCGCCCCGTCGCCGCAAATTATTCTGCCGGGCGACATCGACATTCCGCCTCTGCAAGTCGTGGAACTCTTCGAGATTGGGCGCACGAATAATCCGGGAATGACCAACGAATTCCGCGGTTCAAATGCAGATGTTTATGCCGGAACTATGGTGAAATTTGTCGGCCCCGAGGACATCGCCGCCGGCACCGACCTCAACGGCAACGGAATTCTCGACGATCCGTTCACGCAGGACACGCTCATCTTCAAGGAAGGCATCAACCAACAACTCATCACCATCGCCAATGACAGTGTGAGTGTGATCGACTGGCTCGCTTTCAGCGATATTCCGTGGCTCAAGCTCAATGGCACGAACGTTATTGCCGGCATCACCGCTTCGGAGTTCGACTACCTCACTGTGACGGTTGACCGCACGGGGCTCCTGCCCGGCATCTACACGAACTCCTTCTACGTTTTCGCCGGCAACCTCGCCCGCGAAGTCAAAGCGATCTTGAGAGTTCCCGCAGTCGATGGCGACTGGCGCGGTTACGCCACCACTGTGCGCGTCAACGGCCAGCCCATCAGCATCGGCAAGGTCGACCTCAACATGACCATCTTCTCCAAGACGACCAACATCACCGAGAAGAACATTCAGGGCGTCATCAATCGCGAACTCTCGCTCCTGTTCCCCCGCGATGTGTTCATGACGGGAACATTTTATCAAGACAACGACTTTTTCCTCTCGACCAACTTCGAGGTGCCCACCGGCGACCGCAATGCCCCGCCGTTCGATGTGTTCTCCCATGGCAATTCTGGCGGCAACACGAATTGGAGCGCCGACATCGATCTCAACCGCGACGGCAAGCTCGACAACTCCAACCCATTCCCGTTTCCGCTCCGGCGTGAAATTACCCTCATCGGTCGACGCGTAAATGAAAACCAGCTCGTGGGTTCCTACTACGAATCGATCCAGAACGTTCTGCCCGCCGGCCAGCGCATCAATATTGAAGGTGAGTTTCAGCTCGACCGCCTCTCGCTCACCCCCACCCTCACGAGCATCTACAACAAAAACGTCCCCACCAATCTCATCATCGGCGCGTCGTCGCCGGCGGCGATCACCAACACCATCACCGTGACTCCCTCGGTTACCGTTCAAGGCGTCGTGGTCAACGCCAACCTCGATTTCGCGCTGGGCAGTGGCGTGACGCTGACGTTGGTCGGGCCAAACAGTCAGAGCGTGCAGCTCGATAACCAAGCGTTCAGCGGTTCGCGGACCTACACGCTCAACAACTTCAACGGCATCGACGGACAGGGAGCGTGGAAGCTCATCGTGCGATGGTCGCCCAATGGCGAACGCGGCTACTTCCAAGGCTGGCAGCTTAATGTGCAGGGCCTTGCCGTGTATCAGGCCACCGGGAAAATTGTCACCGGCTCGACGAACAACACGGTCGCTGGCGCGCGCGTCACCCTCACCGGCAACAATTTCGTCGATCAACGTTTCACCCCCACCAACGGAGTTTTCACGTTCACCAACCTGACCGAAAACGACTTTACGCTCACCGTGTCCAAGGTCGGCTATCAAGATGCGCAGGCCAACTTCTCGATCATCGCGAGCAATGTTTCGCTCGGGAATATCTTCCTCGTTCCGGCGACGAATACCGCGCCGGAGTTGCTCGCGCTTCCGTATGCCGGCGGCGAGCCGTTGAACGTCAATTTCCGCACCACGTTCCCGCTGACAGTGCTCAGCAACTACGGCACGATTCTCTCGAACGTCTGGCGCTTCGGCGACGGCACCACGACCAACTACCCCGGCGAGATTGCCTCCGAGGGCGAGCACACCTACGTGAAGCCCGGCTATTACTTCGCTACCAATACAGTTTATGGCAGTGGCGGCAGCACCTCGCTCGTGTCGCGGCTTATCACCGTGATTCCCGCGTCGGTGCCGACCGGATGGACCAATGCTTACTTTCTCTCTTCTGTCGGCTTCGTGGGCTCCATCGGTTCGTCGGTGCAGCCGAGCGTGAACGGTTTGGAGGCTCCGGTGATCGGGCACACCAACGTCACGGTGACGGTAAATGGAACCAACGTGATCCTCACCAACGTCGCCACCGCCGCGCTGTTTCAGGAATCCAAACGGGACCCCGCTGGCTTCGATCTTGATCGCTACCCATTCGGAAATTTTGTCGGATCTGAGGACACTGACTCTTTTCCTATCGGCGGCGGTTACCAACCGTTTCCGCGCTTGCCCGTGGTCGGCAACGCCACCAACCGCTTCCGCATGACCACCACGATGGGCGGCTACGTGTTTGGCGAAGCGCCGTCGCGGGTGGGAATTTTCGTTTTGCAACCGAGTCGACTTGAACCGTGAAAAGAACAGCCATGAAAACCATTCTCCAATTCACCTTTCTGCTCCTGCTCGCGACCGTGCTGGCGCGCGCGGCTGAGCCTTCGCTCATTCCGTTTCAAGGCCGCCTGACGGACCAGCAAGGCGTGCCTTACACCAACGGCCAGTTCACCATTCTCTTCCAGCTTTACGATCAGGCGGTGGGTGGCAGCTCGATCTGGCAGGAGCGGCATGAGAAGGTGGGCGTGATCAACGGCATGGTGAATGTGTTTCTCGGCTCGATTTCAGCGCTCGACGGTGTTTCCTTCACCAACACCAAGCACCTGGGCATCACGGTGGATGCTGATAACAATCCCAACACGCCGGATCCCGAAATGGTGCCGCGCCAGATGATCATTCCGGCCTTCTGGGCGAAGAACTCGGATAAGCTAGCTGGGTATGATTGGAGCGCGGTCATGGTGGGCGGAACAAACAATCCGGTTAGCGGGCAAATTCGCGGCGACAAGCTGCAAACGCAAGGAATCACCGCTGCGCAAATAGCACCGCAAACCATCACCGCCAGTCAGATTGCCAGTAATACAATTACTTCTAGCCAGTTGATCAACGGCATCATCGGATCAAACCAGATCGCTGCTAATGCCATCGGAAATGTTCACCTTTCCGGCGGAGCCATTAACCTGACAAACCTAGCGCCGCGGGCAGTCGGAACAAATGTCGGTATTGGTGGTATTGCAATCAGTCCGATAATTACCAGAGACCTTGGATCGGCAAATTCAGGCCCTTCCAACATCGTTGAACTAGCGGTTCAAATCGTATCATCTGGACGACCGGTTATGCTGTCCTTAGCTTCAACCGAAGGTAGTTCTTCGATCGTTCGGGGATACACCATCACTGCCAACGGCAGAATTTTTTACGCATTCCGTTTTTCTCGAAACAACGTTGGAATATCTCGGCAAAGCTATTCTCTGTATGGCTTTCCAAACGGCGACCTTGACTCTTATCTTCCGCCCGAAGCGTTTCACTTCCTTGACTTCCCAGCTGCGGGAACAAACACCTATACCGTGCAATTTGACACCAGCGGAACTACCGGAGTGGGACTAACAAACGTTCGTTTCATTGCGTATGAACTTTAAGAGGTGATAGGTCCACCGAAATAGGAAGCTCACGATTCAATAGTTCACGCAAAACAGAGTGAGAAGTATACCCTCCAGCTTATTGGCGAAGGTGCGAAGATTAAGACTTCTGTCCCTCGGGATCATCTTTGCTCTCGCGCTGGACATCACTGCCGCCGCCCAGCCGGTCGCCCGCTTTTACGCCCGCCCCTACAAGGCCAACGAAGGCGATGCGGTGAGCTTCTACTACGTCGAGACCACCAACTCGCTGGCGAAAACCAATATCGCATCGTGGCAGTGGGATTTCGATGGCGACGGAACGATTGACGCCTCGGGCACGGGCTCCGACGGATTGAACTCGGTGTGGTATGCAACGTTTGATCCGACGAAGAAAGGAGCGGACGGCGTCTATCGGGTGCTTCCTCGGCTTTACCTCACTGATTTTGCCAACAACGTCTATGCCGCGACCAACGGCGTCACGGAAGACGTTTACGGCCCGCCGGAACAAGGCATTGATCCCGAAATCCAGATCACGGAATACGCCGCCGGGAATCCCGACCTCAAGGTAACGATGAGTTCCTCCAAGCGACTTGCGCTCACGAACGAATCGATCCGCTTCTTCGCCAATGTGGAATTCGTGAAGCCCGGCGTAGTAACCGCGGTGGATTGGAATTTCAACGGCCCGACCAACTTCACCGGCCCCGGCACGAGCAACGGGAACAGCGTGACGTATGCGTATCCCAGCATCGGCAGCAACACCGTTTCCATGCGCGTGCGCTACACGATCAACACCAACCCCGCCGTGGTGAAGGAGATCATCCGCACCAAGTCCGATTTCATCCGGGTGGTAAACGTGGCTCCGAAGCTCACGCTGGGCCGCGCCTACCGTCGCGGTTTCCCTGAGGAATACGATTGGGATGACTTGGTGAAAACCTATTCCGCGCAGGGCGCCACCGGCGACACTTATACCTACTTCCATCTCTTCGAGGAGGACTACAATCAGTTGCTGAACGCCCTCGGTCCGCGCGGTTTGAGAAATCCGAACAGCACCGACCAGCAGCATCTTGCCGAACTCGTAAACGAGTTGCTCCAAGGTCAGTTGCTCATCGGCAACCAGCGCCTCATCACCGCGCTGCGCATCAAGTATCCGCGCATCACCAACCCGGACGACCCGCCCGTTCGCCTGCCCGTGCCGCCGGGCGTGCGTGAAGAGACGGCGGCTATCGACGTTGCGTTGCTCGATTATCAGGCGTCGCTCTATCACATCTTCAACATCATCCAGGAATTCGGTGTGGGCTTCCTGCGCAGCCGCGCGCCCGAGGGCCAGGAGCCGTTCCCGGATTTCCCGCGTTACGTCACGATGCTGGACCCGAACCTGAGCCAGCAACCCATTCCCATCCGCAACGAGTTCTGGCAACTCACCTCCACGCTCGACCGCCTCGCGCAAGGCACGACCGAGAAGGCCAAGAAGTTGTTCCGCCTCTCGATTCAAGATTCGCTTGCACGACAGGAGTCCAAGGAGGAATGCAAACGCGCCGGTCTGCAAGGCTACCTCGGTATGGCGCTGCTCGCCGCCGGACAGAACCCGACCAACTTCGCGCTTAACGAGGGCAACTCACTGCTCGCGAACATTAAGAATGCCCGCGACCTCTTCGAGAGCATCAACGCCGGCTTGAACCCCCTCGGCAACGATGGCTCCTTCATTCCCAACGAAAGTTTCTCGGCGATCCTGCAAGACGCCACCGACGCGGTCGCCGACGCGCGCACCGCCGAAATCGACGCCCGCAATGACAAGCGCGAGTTCGACCAGAACCAAGCGACGTTGCGCAACGAACTCCTCAGCCAACGCACCAGCTACATCACGCCGCTTAAGCTCCTCACCGGCGTCGACCCCGCGCTCTACAACAATCTCCAAACGGTGCAGGACCAAAACGACTATCGCCTGACGGTGAACAATCGTATCGCGGCAATCCTGCGGGATTATCCAAATACGACGGCGAGCGGCGCGGGGCAGATCGGTGAAGGAGTGCTGGGCGTTTTAGACGCGACGTTAAATGTTCAGCAACGGGTAAATGACCTCAACAACCTTTTCAAGCGGGTCGACATCAAGCGTTGGGCAAACACAGCAGTCACAGTAATAAACGTTGCAGCGCAGGTTTCGCTGACTGCGGCAGATTACCTTCTTGGGACATCGGAGGGATTGTTGAATACTCGGACGGGAACAACCCAGAACCCAGTTGCGCAGGTCGGAGGGGCGGCTAAGGGCTTGGCTCTAGCTGCCAAGACGGCAATCCAGATTGCTCAAACGATTGCGGTAAACAGTGTCAATCTCGATGCAGAAATTCGCGGACTTCTGCTTGAACAGGGCAACCTCGCAATTGGAATCGACCGCGCAGACAACGCGCTCGATCAAGCCACACTTCATTTGGAGAACCTTCAATCCCAGACCGACCGCCTCATCGAAGACCTCGCCCATACACGCGCCACCGCGGAGAACCTGTATTTCCAAGACCCGTCCTTCCGGGTCGTCGTTTCGCGTGCGCAGCAGCGGGCCGAGTCGGAACTGGACTTCGCGATTGACCGACTCTATCGGCTCGCCAAGACACTCGAATATGAGTGGACGGAAGCCTACCGCAATCCCCTGATCATCCCCACGAGTAGTTACGAACCGCCGTCGCTCGAAAACCCCCTCTTCGATAAATTCACCGACACGGATTCCCTGTTCGTCACCCGCACCGCGGACGAGGCGAAGGATTATCTCGATGCGCTCAAAGCGTGGGATAGCAAACTGCGCCGCATCAACATCACCAGCGTCCGCGGCCCCAACCACGCCGGCCCTTACACCGCCGAGCCGATTTCCGTCCGCGAACAAATTCTCAACCTCAAGCCCCTCTCCGGCGTGCTCACGCTGTCGCAGAGCATTCAGAGCTTTCGCAATTATCTCGAAGCGAACCGCACCAATGCGAACGCGAACCCGCTCAACCCGCCGTTGGAATTCAAGTTCCAGACCACCATCGAGGACAACCGCTTCTTCCCCGCGCTCGGTGCCGAGTGGAACATGCGAATCGCCACCATCCGCATCGATCTGGTGGCCGAGAGCGGTTTCAACTCCTCGCAGGTCGCCGAGATTGATCTCACCCAATCCGGCATCACCACGCTGCGCCGATTCTTCGCCGAACCGCCCGCCGCCGATGATCTCTTCAAGCTGACGTTCAACCCCGGTCGCATTGACCGCTCAGCCTTCACGATCAAAGTGCCCGCCCGCATCAACGGCGCGACCGGCGGACGTCCCCCGTCAGAGTTTGATGTCACCGGCCTTGCAGATCGCCCCGTCGCCGCGACGGACTGGATTTTGAAAATCGACACGACCAAGCCGTCGAACCGGAACATCGATTTCAGCAAGCTCAAGGACATCGTGATCCGCTTCACCTATACCTACGGCAACCCGCCAGAGTTCCCGAATTTCTAACGACGGATGAACACCGATGCACACGGACGGGTTGCGGGTCGGAGGCGAAGTTCGGGATTCGCTTCCACGGCAATTGCGTCGCTGTTGCTTTCCGCAGGTGCGATGAACCTCCCCGCTGCCGAAGTCGCCCGCGTGGGCAGCGCCGTCGTGACGACCGAGGCCGTGCGGCAAGCCATCGCGCGCGGCGGCTACAATGTGTTCGAGGAAGCATCCGCCCGCCGCGGGTTGGAGGACGCGATCAACTTCGAGTTGGCTGCCGAGAACGCCACGCAACTCGGCCTCGACAAAGACCCCGAGCTGGCGAAGCAGATCAAAGAATTGCTCGTGCAGAAATGGATGGCCGACAAAGTCGATGCCGCGTTGAAAGGGCAAAAGTTCACCGATGCGGAG
The DNA here is from genome assembly GCA_044224905.1 of Limisphaerales bacterium. Classification (GTDB taxonomy): domain Bacteria; phylum Verrucomicrobiota; class Verrucomicrobiia; order Limisphaerales; family JBGAJN01; genus JBGAJN01. The sequence continues at coordinate 527,766 of JBGAJN010000003.1, read as the reverse complement.
TTGAAGAAGTATTACGACGACCACGTGAGCGAGTTCTCCCGCCCCGCCCTCGCCCGAGGCCAGGTGCTCACGTTGTTCATTGCCCCAGGCAAAGAGAGCGAAGCGGCGAAGAAAGCTGCTGACGTCGAGGCGCAGCTCAAGCTCGGTCAGAAGTTTGACCTCCTCGTGCGCCGCATGTCCGACGATCCCGGCGAACGCATCAGCGGCGGTAACAGCAACTGGATGGTGGAGAAACAAGCGAGCCGCCGCTATCCGCCGGAAGTGCAGAGCGCGATGTTCTCGCTCGCGAAGCCCGGCGACATCTCGCCGCCCGTCAAAACGCCCAAAGCGATTTACTTCGTGAGCCTCGGCGAGAAACGACCCGGTGACGTCACGCCGTTGGAACCGATTAAAGCCGAGGTAAGCAGCCGGCTGTATGCGGCGAAGCGCCAGCAGTTGTTCCGCGAGTATTGCGAGGCGCTCAAGAAGAACATTCCCGTCACGGTCAACGAGGCCGAGTTGAAGAAGCTCGTTGAACCATCGAAGCCCGGCAGCGGTCCGCCGCGGGGGCCGGTGAGTGTTCCGTGAGGCGGAATGAAACGATTTCATGCATCGCCGACTCAGCGCAGTCCTGATTTTCGCATGGCTCGCCGTCACGGCGCTGGCCGCGGACAAGTCCGGCGTCGGCCTGTCGAAAATCTCCCTGCCTTCGGGACCGGGCTCGATTGAGGGCCTCGGCGATTCCTTCGAGCCCCAGCTCAACAGCGGAACTTCCAGTTACAGCGTCAAGGTCGCCATTCCACCCGGCGTCAACGGGCTCCAACCCGAAGTCGTGCTGCGCTACAACGCCGGCTCGGGTAATGGCCCGTTCGGCCTCGCGTGGAGCCTCGGCGGATTCAGCATTCAACGCCAGACCGAGAAGGGCTTGCCGACCTATACGTCCTCGGACGTGTTCACGTTTCAAGGCGAAGAACTCGTCGCGCTTTCGGATGGATCGTATCGCTGCGAGAATGAATCGGGTTTCATGCGCTTCACCCGCAGCGGCGACGGCTGGCAAATTCAGGACAAGGCCGGCAAGACCTACAAGCTCGGCTCGTATCCGAATCTCACCAGTCCGGGCTCTCGCTCACGCGTCACCAAACCGACCGGCAACACTTTTAACGACACCTTTAAATGGTGCGTCGACGAAGTGACCGACACGCACGGGAATCGGATGCAGTATCTCTACACGACGAACACCGATTCGCCCGGGCAGATTTACCTCAGCGAGATTCGTTACAGCATTTTCGGCAGCGACTATCATTCGGTCGTATTCGACTACCAAACCCGCGCGGATTCGTTCAGCAGTTTCCTCAGCGGTTTTGAAATGCGCATGGCCCGACGCTGCAACCAGATTCGCGTGCTCTCGCGCGGCAACCTCGTTCGGCGTTACGTCCTGAGCTACGATCCCGAACCCGGCGACCCAATTGAACCGATTTCGGTAAACGACGCCGGCCTTCTCTTCTCGCTCATCCGCAAGGTGACGCAGTTCGACAATCGCACGGGAATTCAATCGTCCTATCTGCCACCGTTGCGTTTTGCCTACACACGATTCGACGCCAGCGCGGGCACCAACGGCGTCGTTTTGAACAATCCCCCCTACTCGCTCGGCAATCCCAACATCGCTTTCGCGGACATCAATTGCGATTCGTTGCCTGACTTGCTTTACACTGACCCGCTTACCGGCGGGCACTCGGTCTATTACAATCTCGGTGAAGGCATCTTCGCGGCCCCCGTCGCGTTCACCTCCTTCCCGGCATTCTACACGCTCGACAACGCGGCGAATCAACTGACGGATTACGACGGTGACGGAAAAGTCGATTTCGTTCACAAGTCCGGTGACAACTTCGGGCAGTTCGCTTTCTTCCCCAACACGACCAAGCCGGTTGGCAACAATGACGCGCAGCCCACCTGGGGCGCACAGAAAGATTTCGACGCGCCGTTCCCGCCCTTCACGCTTGACGATCCCAGCGTCCGCACGCTCGATCTCAATGGCGACAAGCGCATCGACTTCATTCGCACAACGCCCTACGGCTTCATCTATTACTACAACCGCGGCACGTGGTGGCAGGAGGACGGCATCTACTTGTTCGGTGAACCGCAGATGGGTGACATCACCGAAGCGGACGCGTTGACGTTCAGCGTGACGGGCGCAGGAGGCGCGGAGGTGCCCAATGATCAAGTGAAGCTCGCCGACATGAATGGCGACCGTTTGCTCGATCTCGTGCGCGTGAATCTCTTCGGCACGTTGCTCGAAGTCACCTTCTGGCCGAACAAGGGTAACGGCTACTGGGGCAGCCGCCGCACCATAGCGGGAACCATCGATCTCGGCGTAATTCCATTGGAAGACGTGTTCATTACAGACGTCAACGCTGACGGCCTCGCCGACGTGGTCGCGGTGGGAGCCAACTTCATCAAGTATTGGATCAACACGGGCAACGGTTCCTTCTCGCGGGAATTCCTACGCACCGGAATGCCTGACTATATCCACGGCACCACCGTGCTCCGGCAGGTGGATATCAACGGGAATGGCTCAACGGATTTTCTGTGGGAGAATTTCGATCCCAGCACGGGCTCCTTCAAAATTGAATACTACGACTTCCTCGCCACCAGCAAGCCCAACCTCCTTCGAGCTATCGACAACGGGATCGGCCTTCGCACCGACATCGAATACAAGACCACGACGGACTTCTACATCGCCGACCGCAAAACGAATGCGCCGTGGAATACGCGCCTGCCTTTCAGTTCGCAAGTCGTCAGCCGTATCACGAAACGTTTCGGCCTCGATCTTGATCCGGTGCCAGGACAGGACCAATACGTCACCGATTTCAGCTACCATGATGGTTACTACGACAGCTTCGAGAAGGAGTTCCGCGGTTTTGCGTTTGCGAAGAAGGTGGACTTGGGCGACGACCGCTACACTGGCACCAACGCCATCACCGTTCACTCGCCAACGACCATCACGCGGTTTGCGTTTCACACCGGCACACCCGACGGGGTAGACAACAACGAGGACGGCACCGTGGACGAAGTCAACAGTCGCTCCGGCTACGAGGAGGAGTCAATCAAAGGCAAAGTGCTGTGGACCGAAACCACGCTCTGGACCGCCGACGCGGGCGGGCCGTATCCGCGACAGACGAACGGCGTCCCGGCGCAAGATTCCGTCGTGTTCACGCGCGAATACAACACGTGGAAAATCAGAACCATTCACAGCCCGACCAGCGGTTTCACGTATCGCGACGCTTTCGGAGTCGTTCAGCCCGCCGTGTCGATTGCGGCGAACACCACCGACGGCAAACGCGTTTCCTTCCCTTTCGTGGCGGCGCATGTGAAGGAAATTCACGAGGCCAACGGCACGCTCTCGGCGGCGGATTCGCTCGAGCCCGTGCGCACGAAGAAAATCCTCTACACCGAGAAAGACGTGGATTTCTTCGGCAACACCATTGCCGAACGCAACTACGGCGAATACTCGCCGGGCTCAACCTACGATGACGAGCGGTTCACCTACTCGACTTACGCCTTCAATCTCAGCGCGTGGCTCATTGGCCTGCCGGCGCGCAAGTTCGTGACTGATGAGAACGGCAATTTTGTTTCTGACACGCGGAATTATTACGACGGAGCTGCATTCACCGGACTACCTTTGGGCGAAGTGGGTTTGCTCGGCGACATGACCCGGGAAGAACATTCCATCAATGGCCCCGCCCCCATTCCGGCGTTCTCGATCATCATCAACCTCGTCGGCGATCCACGCCTCGCAGCGAATGCCACTATCACCGCCACGCGCAGCCGCTACGATAACTACGGCAATGTCCTCGAAGTGCGCGACCCGCTTTACACGAACGCCGCCAGCGGCCACGCGCGCGAGTTCGCCTACGATGCGACCTTCCACACCTACGTTGAGCAGGAAACCATTCACGTCGGCAACAGCAAGCCGGATCTGGTTGCGTCCGCCATTTACGATTTCGGCGCGGGCGTCATCACCGGGTCGACCGACTTCAACGGCAACTCCTCCACCTACCAATACGATTCCTTTTGGCGGCTTGTGGGCATTGTGAAACCCGGCGACACACTCGCGCTCCCGACGCAGACGTTCACCTATCGTCCCGGAGACATTTTCCGCAGCCTCTACTACAACTACGCGCCGAACGGCGACCTCACGCTGGCGCCGTCCACGGACACGGTGGTCAGTTCCGTGAGCACACGCGCGCGCGAGCAAGCCGGCACGACGAATACCTTCGACACGTATGCGTTCACCGACGGCGCGGGACACAAGCTCGGCGTCGCCAGTGAGAGCGAGGTTTCCGGTCAATGGGTGTTCAAGGACGTGAAGCGTTACACCAGCCGCGGCCACGAACGCGACGCCTACTTGCCCTTCCTCAGCAGCACCAACGCTTACGTGTCACCGCCGGTCAATCTCGGCAAGGTCGAGAAATTCTACGATGCCGCCGCGCGCGTCACTCGCACGCTCAATCCACCCGAGACCACCAATATCAACGCCCGAATCACGCAGACGCGCACGGTCTATCTGCCGTTGGAAACTGTCCTCTACGACGAGGAGGATTTGGAGCCGACCTCACCGCATTACCTCACGCCGCACGTGCAATTCAAAGACGGCCTCGACCGGCTCGTCGGCGTGGATGAAGTCGTGAAACTCAACGACGACGGCACGACTAACCTCACAACGGTCGCGTGGCCCACGCGCTATCGCTACGACCTCAACGACAAACTCACGCACATCACCGACAGCCACGGGAATCAGAAATGGTTCCGCTACGACGGCCTCGGGCGGAAGCTGTTCATGAACGATCCCGACCGTGGGACGATGACCTACACCTACGATGACGCGTCGAATCTCGCCGAAACGACCGACGCCAAGACGCAAGTGATTCGCTACACCTACGACGGCGTGAACCGCCTACTTTCTGAGGATTACCTCGACGAGCCGTTCCTCAGCATCACCGCCGGCTTCACCTACAATCCCGCACAACCGATCTCGACCAACAATCGCCCCGATGTCGCCTACTTCTACGACGCACCGGTCAGCGGCCTTGACGTCGGCAATGGCACCACGGCCACGGCGCAGAATACCAAGGGCTTTCTCGCTTACGTCTGGGATCTCACGGGCGAGGAGCACACCAGCTACGACGCTCGCGGGCGCGTGAGCTACACTGTCAAACGCATCAACGACCCCATCCACGGCCAGCCGGTCAGCTTCCGCACGGGGTTCGCCTACGATTCGCTCGACCGCGTCACGCAGCTCACCTATCCGGACGACGACTTCGTGTTCTATCAATACAACTCCCGCAATCTGCTCGAACGCATTCACGGCGGGCAGGTCGTTGGCGCGCTCGGCACGAGCAACGTTATCGCTGGCATCGACTACCTGCCGAGCGACCAGCTTGCGCAGATTGATTACGGCAACAACACCCGCACCACTTACAGTTACGACCCGCGCCTGCGCCTCAATTCCCTGCTCACTGTATCGCAACCGGCGACCCTCAACACCAAGCTCATCTCGTTCGCCTATGATTTCGACGGCGTATCCAACATTCGCCAGATCACCGATGGCCGCCCAGCGACCGTAGTGGCGGCGGGCGACAAGCGGCGCAACACCCAGGTGTTTGATTATGACAATCTCTACCGACTCACGCGCGTGCAATACTCGTTCGAGACGCCGGGCCAATCGCTGCGCAATGACGGCTCGGTGAACTATCGCTACGACCGCATCGGCAACATGCTCGCGCAAACCAGCGATCTCACACACATCGAGAACGGCCTTTCCGTCATCGACCTCGGGGCGATGGGTTACGGCGGCGCGTCCGGCAAAGCCAACCGCAGCGGTCGCCAGCCCGCTGATCCGCCGGGACCACACGCACTCACCAGCGTGACGAGCGGCGGTCGTGCTTACCCTTACGACGGAAATGGCAACATGACCGTGATCGACGGCATCACCAACACCTGGGACTTCAAGGACCGCCTCCTCCGCGTGGAGAGCACCAACATGGTCGCCTTCTACGCCTACGACTACACCGACCGCCGAATCACCAAGCGCGTCATTCCAAAATCACTTTCAACTCCCAACTCCAACTCGCCCTCAACGACACTCTACATCGATAAATACTCCGAAGTCCGCCCCGGCGAAGTCGCCACGAAATACATCTGGAACGGCGAGACCCGCGTGACGCGGCTCACGGCCCAGCTCAGTCCTGGCAACCGCGTGCAACGCCTCCGCTATCGACCAGGCTCGAATTTGCTGGCTCCCGGCGTGAGTGCGGGAAGCTCTCCGTGGGCGACGATGTTCGCCTCGGCGCAGCGATGGAATGCGGGCGGGGGCAACTGGGTCGCGCACGGTAGCGGCGATGCGTTGGCGGCGGAAACCGTGCTTTGGCTCCGCTCCGGTGGCAATGGCACGCTCACTCTCAGCGGCACACCGTGGTCTGCGGGAGCGCGCGTGGTGAATGGGACTGCGTTCGTTGCCGGTTGGGGCGCGGAGGTGATGCCGCTGGGCACCAACCTGCTGCCGACTCTCGATGCATGGGCGTGGGATGAAGCGGCGCAAGCGTGGCGGAAACGGTTTGGTGGTTCGCTGGGCGGTGCGAGCGATCTGCCCGCAACTCTCGATGCGGGGCGCGGACTGTTCGCGCGCACCGTGAGTTCCACGCCAGTGGCCGCGCCCGACCCGACGCTCACAGTGCGCTTCTACCATCAGGATCACCTTGGCTCGTCCAGCGTGCTGACCGACGCTGCCGGCAACCTTGTCGAAGAAACGGCGAACTATGCCTTCGGCCACCCACGCAACCAGCACCAAATTCGAGGCTCGGCTGAGAGTTACCGATTCACTCAGAAGGAACTTGATAGCGAAACGTCGCTTCAATGTTTAGAGGCTCGATTTTTCTCTGGAATACTTGGGAGATTTACGCGGGTCGATCCGCTTTCGTCGCCTTATCCGGCGGCGATGAATTCTTACGCATACGGTTTAAATAATCCCCTCCGCTTCGTCGACCCAAGTGGGGATGCAGCATCTGATGTTGCAAACCTGCTGGATGAAAAACTTCATTCGGTCGGCGAAAGCATCAAAATCGGTGACACCTCGGAGGCAAGTTTCTTTAATGACGTGATAGTCAACTCCGTGCGGGATGTAGCGAAGCTATTTACCGATACACTTCGCTTTGGAGAAGGAATAGCCGAAGCCAAAAATTCGCTTGAACAAGGCGAATTCAAGCAAGGTGGCCTTGCTCTCCTCCAAGACATTGGGCGGGGCGCCTCTATCGCCGGGACGACTGGAAAAGGTGTAACCGCGTATTTTGGACGGGCAGCAAAGTTGGGCGAGTTGCCCAGTGTCGCTTACCACCTGACTGAGGCCAAGAATGTCGAATCAATTTTCGAAATGGGGCTCCGACCAACAGAGGGAGTTTACAAAAATCTAACTGATTTCGGACGCAAGAATGTTTACATGTTCGGAACAGAAAACCCTTCTGGCGCCCAGCGATTACTTAACTTTGGCAAGGAGCAGGCAAAACAGGAGGTCAAAATTTTAATCGACGTTACGAAACTAGATCCAAGTAAACTCACGGTCCGGCCACTAGACAGCGTTATCCGTTATCGGGGCCCCATACCGGCTGATGCGGTTCTTGGAGCCATTAAGGCAAAATAGCACGCTCCACTTTCTGAATTGAATGCAAGCTCACTCGCGCCGAAACTTCGTTCCCCGTTTCCGAATTGTGCCCCGAGCGCGTCGTTCTCGCGGCTGCTCAAACCCAAGCGCACGGCACCATAAGCAGGGAGAACCCCACTTTGTCCCGGTGCACATTTCCAACCATGAACCATTTCGTCCAAAATTCGTCCTCGAAGAACTTATGAAACACGTTCTTATTCTCCTAGCTTTCACCGCCGGGCTTCCCAAATTCGCCCGAGCCGACGGCGTGCCCGAACCCGGACTCGTGATGTATGGCATCGTGCGTAACACCGCCGGCGGCAATGCGCGGATGACCACCGGCACACTCACGTGGACTATTCAGCCCGTGAGTGGCACCGCCATCACCGTGAGCGCGCCGCTCCAAAACATCAACGGCGTGTATTCCTACAAGCTGCGCGTGCCGTTTGAATCACTCGTGGGCGTCAACACGTCCGCCGGTGCCACGTTGCCGTTAAGCACCGCCGCCACGTCCTACAATCGCGCGACCGTGCTCGTGAACGGCGTCGCCGCGAGCCTCGTCAGCCCGGCACTGCCCAACTTCACCTTCGCCGCCTCGACCCGCGCCGCCGTCGAGCGCCTGGACGTCAACGTCGCCATCGCCATCGTGGACTCAGACGGCGACGGATTGCCGGATGACTGGGAAATACGCTATTTCGAGAACCTTTCGCGGACCGGCTTGGACGATTTCGATAACGACGGCGTGAGCGACCTAAACGAATACCTCGCCGGCACCAATCCAAACGACGCGCAGTCCTTCCTCGCGTTCACCTTGATAAAGCCAGTTGGCGGCGCCGCTGGCAGCGCGTCCCTCGCGGGAGATGGTAATTCGAGTGGATCGAAGGATCACCCGACTAGTAGTGCTTTGTTCATTCCGCCCAGCGGTGGCTATTTGATGGAATGGAATTCGGCCAGCAATCGCGTTTACACGATTCTCTCCGCACCGACCTTGTCCACCAATCCGGCAGACTACACGATTGTGAAAGAGAACATCCTCGCGACGCCGCCGAAGAACACGTTCATCGACATCGATGTGAAAGGCAGCGCGTTTTACCTGCTACGTCTGCAACAGTAGAGCGCCACGCGTTTCGCCCATGACCTTCATCCCAACCAAGCAATTCAAGATCCTCGCGAGCGCCATCGTGATGCTGATCGTTTGGCTCTGCGCGCCAAGGGGCGGGAAGGCGCAAGGCATCCCTGAACCGGGCTTGGTCATGTATGGCATGATCCAAAACGTCGATGGCACCAACGTCGCTCGCCTCACCGCGGGGACGCTGACGTGTCTGGTGCAAAGCAATGGCGGCCCGGTTGTCACGCTCACGACGAACCTTCAAAACATCAACGATCAGTTCTCGTATCTCCTTGTTGTGCCGTTCGAGACGCGCGTGATTGGCTTCGGATTGTCGTCCGGCGTGTTGGAGTTGACGAGCGGAGGCATGACGTTTACGCGGCAAGCCCAGATTAACGGACGCACCGCGCGTTTTGTGACACCCACGCAGACGAGTTTCACGTTCGCCTCCGCAGATCGCGGCAAACTCGAACGCGTTGACCTGAATGTCGCGATTCCATTCCCTGACAGTGACGGTGACGGTTTGCCCGATTGGTGGGAGAATCAGCACTTCGCGGGCAATGCAAATCCCAACGCCGACCCCGACGGCGACGGCTACACGAACATGCAGGAATACCTCGCCGGCACCGATCCCAACAACGCGAACTCGTTCCTCTCTTTCACTAACATCAACGCACAGACAAACGGCACCTACCTCCTCACATGGCCGAGCATCTCAAACAAAACCTACTCCGTATACCGGTCAGCAACGCTAACCACAAACTTGGCAGGATTTTATCTCATCGCCTCGAACGTCCTCGCGACGCCGCCGACAAATTCACTTCTGGACACCAACGCGCCAGTTGGGGCGAAACAGTTCTATCGGTTGGGTGTTCCGTAAACACGTCACAAAGAGGAGGCGATCTGGGAATTGACTTCTTGTGGGGGGCCATTCTCTAGCTTTATGTGACAGAGTTTTACAGACCTGCATCGAGAGCCACCCCTCCCTATAAATCGGGACAATCAAGGCTTTGAAATCCTCACGCGGTAAAACGGAGTCCGGTAGCGGAAAACGGGCGTCTGGTTGGTATCAATCATTGTGCGGACTAAGCCAGCGTCGTTCGTGAGCATCGAATTGGTATATGGCGCAAATGAACCGCCGACCCAACTAGATCGGAACTCCAATGTATAGGTGCGATCATTAAATCGCGGGCCAAATGAAATGATTCGGTCATCGAAAACATTTGTGACGGACATCACGAATAGGGAGGACGGATCGGTGGGATCGAGCCCAGCTACGTGTTTGAAAAGATTGTTTTGACCGCTCCCGAAGGGATCGGCATCCGGTGCCGCATTGGGATTGTTGATGCCGAAATACTGCACTTGCCAAGAATCCGGCAGTCCATCGCTCGAATATAGGCCGAAGTTGTCCGGGTTAGAGTCGACCACGGTCAATCCCAACGTGGCTTGGAAACCTTGGAATTGCGCCCGCACCGTCGCAGGTGTCGGCTGATAAACAATTGCAGCCGTAGCGATGCCGTTCGTGCTGATGGTGGTGATCGATCCACTTGTCACCGTCCACGACGCCCGTGAGGAAGCCGCCAACTTCGTGCCGTCATCCATCTGCGCGGTGGCGATAAGTTGTTGCGTAGTCCCTTCGTCGACGTTCGTGGACGAGGCGATCAATGCCAGGCCGGTCACGTCGAAGAATTGGTTGATGTAGCCCTGTCGAGCGGTGATAGCTGGAATCGCAGCCGTAGCCATGCCGCCGTAGGTTCCAATGCTGGTGCGTTGCGTATAGGTCGCGCTGACGGAGCGCCCCCCTCCTGAGTCAACAGTCGTGCGTTGTGTGGAAAAGTTGCTCGGGATGCTGATTGTGAAGACCGGCGAGTCAGCGAACCCATTGGTCGAAGCATCCGAGAAATGCACTTCAATCAAGAACTGGTAGGTAGAACCTACCGCCAAGCCGGTGGCGAGGAAGCTGGTAACATTTGGCGCGAGAACTCCGCCAGGAAACAGGGCAAAGGCCCCATTGGTGCCAATACGATAAGCCACAAGAAACTGCGTTTCATTGGTTGTCCTGTCGTTCCAACTGAGACTTACCGTCGTTGGCCCTAATAGCGAGCCTGCCAAGTTTGATGGAGCATTGGACGACGGGAGCGCGCCGTCCGCACGCAATCCGCCTAGGGTCATGACTGTGAGCATCCAGAAAAGTATTCCTGCTTTCGTGGAGTTCATGCGGTCGCTGTTGAATTTTCCGCAACGTGAATCTGTCATTTTGCGATAATCTGCCAGCAGATACGTCCTAGTAGTTTGGAACAATCGTCCCCGTCGAACTAATCGACATCCATTTGCCACTCCCGATGTAGACCAGTTCAATGCCCGTCGACTTTCCGCCAGCAATTGCCGACAGGATCACAGACGTAGAGGTGTAAATTTGACCGCCACTAACCGCCGCAACCAGCTTTGTGCCGTCGGCCGAAGAAGCAACCGCCGACCACGTTCGGCTTGATTCGCGCAGGCTCCATGTCGCTCCTGAATCGGTGGAGATGAAAATCGGCTGGTTGTAGCCGACAGCAACCAGTTGGGTGCCGTCGGCCGAGGACGCCACGTCGCTCCAATCTCGATTGGTTTCGCGCGGAGTCCAACTCACGCCTGAGTCAGTAGAGGTGTAAATCTGGCCGGCTTGGGCATAGGCGACAAACTTTCTGCCATCGGCGGAGGAAGCCACACGCATCCAGAATCGATTGGTTTCGCGCGGCGTCCACGTTATGCCGGAATCGGCGGAAATGTAAATTTGACCGCCCGGCGAGAGCTCTCCGTGGTCCAGTGCAACCAATATCGTTCCGTCGGCAGAACTTGCGACACTATACCAGTTCCGGGGCGATTCACGCGGCGTCCAGGTCGCTCCCGAATCAGTGCTCGTGTATATCTGACCAGGACTCGAACCGTTGGCGTCCCAGACGCAAGCTGCCAATTTAGTGCCGTCCGCCGACGAAGCCACACCATGCCAAGTTCGGTTGGTTTCGCGCGCTGTCCAAGTTACACCCGAGTCGGTGGAAGTATAAATCTGCCCACCGTTGACGGCAGCAATCAGTTTGACGCCGTCGGCCGAGGAAGCCACCGCCAACCATACTCGGTTGGTTTCGCGCGGCGTCCAAGTCACGCCTGAGTCAGTGGATGTATAAATCTGTTCGCCGTTCCCAGCAGCGATCAGCTTCGAGCCGTCGGCGGAAGAAGCAACTGCCCCCCAGCTTCGGGTAGTTTCATGGGGCGTCCAGGGCGCGTTTGTGAAGTTGTTATTAGGTGGCAACAGCACGAAAAGTCCGCCATTCGGATTGATCTTCCAACCACCATTGCCCCCTCCTATTACCCTTACGTAGTCGCCCAAAACAGGCGCCAGTGGGAGGGAAATCGTCACTTGGTCTGTATCATTCATTGTCAAGTATCCGGCGTTGGGTTTAGCCTGCTGATTGGTATCCGAAACGATCTGCCACGTGAACGTGCCTGGCACGGTTCCGACGACGTTCGTCGCATTGACGTTGGTCAATCCCGCTCCGTTGCCTACGAACGCCGTAGACGTGACCGTCCCGCTCAGCACCAAGTTGGATGCGAGTTGTGCAGACCCTACGGCGCCTTGAGCCAACTTCGCGGCGGTGACGGAGCCATCCGCCACACTTGCCGCCATCATAGCGTAACCAACAGCCGCAATCCGCTGATCGGGCGCGAGGAGTTGCGATCCGCTCACACCGTCGTTGAACCAAGTGCGAATGCGGACGTCGCTGTTGGTAAACACAGTCGCCGGAATCACGGTCATGTTCGACAACGTGGCATCACCCAGCAGCACGGAATAAAAGCCGGCGCTCACCGACAGTGATACAGAGTTGGCCGGTTCACTGCCGCTGCTGCCCGTGCCGTCGTTGCTCCAAAAGGTCGTCGTGCCATTGCTGTTCACGAGGCTGAACTTGAACAAGCCCGTGCCGTCAAAGTTCGTGCCGTTCACGGCCACGCGGCCTTGGAAGTTGAGAAGTTGCGGAACCTGAGCGGAAGCGGTGAAAGAAACCAAACACCACGCCGCGAGGAGCGAATTGAATTTCATTGGAGGTGCCTTTTGACCTCGTAAAAGTGGCGATTTTGGCCGCGATATGCAAGCTGCTTTTCCTCACGTCGCAGACGTTCACTTTAATAAAGGTTTCCACAAGTGACGAAGTCCAAAGATTGACGGAACAGTCGATCCAAACCATTCAAGGGGCCTTGACCGACTAACTCGTCGCGCGCTGTTTTCAAGGCGTTGGGCCCACGGCAAGGCGCAAGGCATTTTCAGTCCGCGACAGCAGTGAACACTTGGGGTCCAGCTTTCGAGCTTCATCGAGGTATGTCCGCGCTAAATCAAAGTTACCCCGGCGACATTCGACCTCTGCAATATGGCAAGCATTCTGCGCTTTATGATTCGGATTCACCGCTCGCGACATTGATTCATTCAACAATGGCAGAGCTTCTTCGAGCATTCCCATCTTCGCCAGCACCGTGCCTCGCGTTCCCGTTACTGCCGGCATCCACCCAATGGCCGCCAGCGCCTCCTGGGAAAATCCGTCTGCTTCCTTGAGCAACTCGGCGCCACCGATAAGCGCGTCGGCATACGCAATGTTGTTTAACATTAGCGGGCGCATCAATGGCTGCTTGCTGTCCCCGTGCAACAGCTTCATAAAGTATTCCCGCGCTCTTTGGTATTCGCCGAGGTCGAGAGCTATTGCGCCATTCCAGCTTAGTAGGACCTCATTGTCGGGATACAACTCCAACCCTTTGGCGGCCCACGTTCGCGCGCCTTCAAGGTCACCCGCTTCATGGCACACGGCGGCCTCCATCGCAAAGTTTGCGACGTGATGAAGTTCCCGATGCTCGCGGGAAAGGAAGAGAGCCCCCAACAGCTGCTTACCGTCAGAAGGTAACGGGCCAAACACCGTCGGCACGTTATGCGGCCAAAGATTTTCAATCAGCACCGACAGATTGGCGTAAAAGAAAGTTAATCCGAATTGGAATCCGTGCTCCATCGGTCGAATGCTCCATAGTTGATCATGATCAAGAAACGGCCAGATAGTGGCCGCCAGCAGAAAGTTGACAACCGGGCCGGCAAGAATGAAGGCGAATTGCTTGAGGCGCAGGTAATCAATGTTCCGATGCGCCGCAACGACCAAGCCACCCATCGGAATCGGTTTAAACTCACAATCGAATCCGAACAATTTGAATTGGATCAAGGTTTTGCCGGAGCCCAGGTAAATCTTGAAAACGCGCATCTTGAGCAAGCGACCCATCCAAGCATGGCCCAGCTCGTGAGGCAGCACCGTCAGGATCAGGAAAACATGGAAGAAGAAGAGGTTGATGAACACTCGTCCTACCCCAAGCTCTGGAAACGCGAGCCAAAATACCAACCCCAAACCACCAATCCCGAGATTAGAAAAGAATACCCACTTGACCACCGAATGCTGTCGCTTGAGCGAACAAGCTGGGCAGAAGGTCTGGATCAATCGCGAGAATGATTTGCGCTCCTTGAAGAAGGCCGCTTCAAGATTGGTTTCAGCCCCGCAACGGTCACATTTGGTGGACATGGGTTGCGTTCAACTGGCTTCTGAATAAACGCCCGCATCCCGTTCGGGATAATTCTCGTAAACATGCTCAAAGAGAGCGGAACACTTTTGGGTATAAAGCGGCTTGTCGTAGGCGCGCGGCAGGCCGGAGTCGAGCACGTCCTCTATCGCTAGTTTGAGCTGAGAGCGGGCCGTGGACTTTTGCCGCCAGTTGAGGACGAGAAGTTGCTTGAGCCGGTTGAGGAGGTCGCGCGCAACACGCTTGACCTCGGTGCGTTCGTCGGTGCTCAGCTCCGGCGCGGGACGCGTGAGGATATCGAAGATGACCAATTCTTCCTCGGTCATGTTCTCACGAACGTGGCGCTGTTGTTCCTCGCTGAGGTTGCGGCTCAGCTTCATCAATTCATCAAACAACTCTTCGATATTCCGACTGCCCGAATTGTAGGACTCGATAAGGTCCTCAAACTTCCTCCCAAAATCGGCGCGCGTTTTGTTGAGGCGAATCAGTTTCTCCAACTGAGCGCGGATCACGGCTTTGAGGACCTCCAAGTCGGAATTCCGCTTTGCCGATTTCTTAAACCGTTTCGCCAACGCCTCGAAATTGATCTTCGACAAATCCAGCGCCGGCGGCCCCTTGTCATTGATCGCCATGCCGGCGACGGATTTGTCGAGTAACTGATTGAGGTCGCCCATGACCTCCGAGATGTCCGCCGGGTTGGGGTTGAGTTTGGTCGCGATGGCCTCGGCGATAGCCGCGAGACACGCAACGCGCCCCGCAAATTCCAGCGCCGCCGGATCGGGCTTCACCGCACCGTAGAGCGTGCTCACCAACCGCTCGTGCCCGAGGAACTCGCGACGCAATGGGTCCGGTGACACCAGCGCATTGACGGCGTCGCTGACGCGCTGCAATCGCTCCATGCTGCCAGCGGGGAGTTGTTCGATTGCGGGGAGAATGACCTGTCGCGTCGCACAGAACGCGGTCGCAGCGTTGATGGCTGACCGCAGTTGCGCAACCAGTTCACTCTTACCCTTCACGGGTCCGCCGCCACCACCGCCGCCAGGTCCGTAGATGGCGAGGGCCTTTTCGAGGGACGCGAATACATTAGCGTAGTCCACGATCACGCCACTGTGTTTGCCGGGGAAAACACGGTTCGCCCGCGCGATGGTTTGCATCAGCGTGTGATTCCGCATCGGTTTGTCGAGATACACCGTGGAACAACTCGGCGCATCAAATCCGGTCAACCACATGGCGCAGACGAACACCAATCGCAGCGGGTCCTTGGTGTCCTTGAACTTCTCATCCAAGCCCGGCTCGGAATCGTTCATCCGCCGCCGATGCGGCTCGATGTCGAGCCCCAGCATCTTCATCTGCGAAATCTCGTTCTGGCCCGGCGACACGATCAAAGCCATGTCGGTCGTTTTGATAACCTCCAAGCGTTTCAGAAGTTCGTTCATCCGGTCGGTCGGGAGATTGTAGCGTCCAAGTTCTTTCTCTACCCTCCCCTGCTCCGCCGCCCAGTGCTTCCTCACCTTGTCGTGCATCTTGAGCGCCGTGGCCTTGTCGATGGACACCACCATTGCCTTGCCGACGAAACCGCGCCCGAGGAAATGCCGCACGATGTCCTGCGCCACCGTCTCCAGCCGGTCGTCGCGGGTGAGGATGTGATATTGCCGGCTCAACTCCCGTTCGAGCTTGGCTTCCTGTTCGGGGTCGAGTTCCGCCGCTTCGATGAGGTTGTAGATGTCGTCGTTCAGGTCCGGGTTCACGAGCTGTAACTCCGGCGTGCGATTCTCGTAGAACAGCGGCACGGTCGCGCCATCCTCGACGGACTGCTGGAAGTCGTAGATGGAAACGTAATCACCGAACACTTCCTTGGTGCGCTCCTCGCCGGCGATGAGCGGTGTGCCGGTGAAGGCGAGGAACAACGCCTTGGGCAACGCCGCGCGCATGTTCAGCGCCAGCGTGTCGTATTGGCTGCGGTGCGCCTCATCCGTGAGCACAATCACGTCGGGCCGGTCGCAAAGCATTTCCGGCGTCTGGAATTTGTGGATGAGCGTGAAGACGTAGCGATGATTCCCGCGCAGCAACTCCCGCAGATGCGCGCCGCTGGCGGCGTGGCATTGGTCGCCCTCGGCTTCGCTCACCGCGCCGGTGGCCTTGAAGGTCTTGGCGATCTGGTCGTCTAGTTCCACGCGGTCGGTCACGACCACGAACGTCCAGTTGCCCGCCACCTTGCGCAGCACCTTCTGCGCGAAGAACACCATCGAGAAACTCTTGCCGCTGCCCTGCGTCTGCCAGAACACGCCGCCGCGACCGTGCCCCAGCTTCCGCGCTTCCAGCATCGAGGCGATGGCGTTATTCACGCCGAGGAACTGGTGATTCTGTCCGATGATTTTCACCAGCCCGGCCTTGTGCTCCGAGAACAGCGTGAAGTTCTCCACTAGGTCGAGAAGACGCGTTTTGTCGCAGGTCCCGCGTAGCATCACCTCCAGCGACACCCGGCGCGGCTCGTCTTCGCGCTCGATGCGCTTCCACTCGAAGAACCGCTCCCAATCCGCCGTGAGCGAGCCGACGCGGCTGTCCGTGCCATTCGAGGCGATGAGCAGCGCGTTGAACCAAAAGAGCTGCGGAATCTCCGCCTTGTAGTGCGTCAGGTTCTCGTCGAACGCCGCGCGCGCGGGCACACCGGGCTTCTTCAACTCGATGACCACCAGCGGCAGGCCGTTGACGAAGCCGACCAAATCCGGGCGGCAGGTGTAGAGCGCGCCCGTGACGCTAAACTGGCTGACGAGCAGGAAATCATTGTTCGCCGGCTGCTCCCAATCAATGACGCGGACTCTTTCCGTCTTCTGTCCGCCGCGCTCATTGTCCGGAACTGAGATCGGGATGCCCTCTTTCAACAACCGATAAACCTCGCGGTTCGCTTGTTCGAGCAACATGGCCGAACGGTCGCGGGTCGATTCATCCACCGCGGCGGTGATGGCCTCGGGTGGCAACGTGGGATTGAGCTTCTCCAACGCCGCACGCAACCGGGACACCAACACCACCTCGCCCTTCGTCTCGCGCCCGAGCAACCCGGCGTCACGCGGCTCGCCGGCCACGCCGGCATTGGGTGGCGGCCCGGCCACTTGCCAGCCCAACTCCGCGAACAGCCCGATGGCGGGCTGCTCAACAAGCTGGTCTTCGGTGTAGGCGTGGAGCATGGCGCAACGATTCAAGAGCGGGCGGAGCTTCAGCAACCTTCTGGGCCGCTGAAGCTCCCTGCGTCGTGGTTTAGCTCGTCCTCAACCACTTGTCAGCTTTCTCCTCGGCGTCAGAATCTGGAGTCTGCGTTTCTGGAATGTTGCCGGCAATCATGGCGTAAGTGAATCGGATCAAATCTTTGTCCAAAGTCGCCATTGCCCGCTCCAAAGCCGTCTTTAGTGGCCACGGTTTCGATAGGCAATACATTGCGAAAAAGATCGACCGTGCGGTTTCTATCCGGTCTGAATCCAAGTCGCGAACGATTCCCGCAGCCATCGGTTGAGCCACTAAAGTTGCTTTGTTGGCCTCGATATATTCTGCGATGATTTTTGGGACTTCATTCGCCAATTTGAAAAAGTTTTCGCCGTTCAATTGTCCCGCGAGGCTCACGTTCTTGAGAATCTTTACGAGCACATCGATTCCGATGCCAACGCCGACAATTTCGTATCGTGCCTTGGCAAGCCCCAGGTCAACGGCTGCCGCCACAGTCCCGTAGCTCAGTTTCAGCCCTACTTGTATGTCACTCGCCCTCATCGCGACCCGAAATCCGACTCCCCACCGGGTCATGGCCATGACTCCGGGAGCAATAGAATCTTCTCGGTATTTGTCTAGGAACGCGGCGGCATCAAGGAGGTAAGCGCGTTCGTTCTGGCTGTATGAACCATCGAACAAGCCGCTGATATTCAACTTGGCAGCGATACTCAGTGACAATTCTGTTCCACTGATGCGAAAGCCGCTATCTAACGGCTTATCTGTTGCGTCCAACGCGACCGGCATTGCCTCCTTCTCACCGAGAATCCTCGCGAGTGAGCGAAGCGCGCCACTTTTTGTCCGCAATGTGTCAACGGGGACAATGTTAATGTTGCCCACGAAGGGCTTTGTTTCCGCAGCTTTTGTCTTCATTTGCGATCTTCCTTTCGTTTTGTTGTTTTTGTTGCTTCCGGCAGAACTGCCGAAAATGAGGTCAAGTGAGAAGCTCCGCAAATAACCCGATGGCGGGCTGCTCGACTAGCTGGTCTTCGGTGTAGGCGTGGGCGCTCAAGAAATGGAGTCCATCAGCAAGGCCGCTTTTTCAAAGATTTGTTTCGCCTCGTTTGGGTCACTCTGGAAGAGCTGTTGGAAACTCCGCGCGCAGTTGGTGTGTGGGGCATGTGCAGCCGTGTAGCCCTTGACCAAAACCGTTGCGACCTTCTGTTCTGCCGCTGTTCCCGTCTTGAGAGTCTTGAGCTGTGGGTAGAGCGCCGTGATCACCACTGCCCGCTCACGGAGCAGGTTCTTTCGCTTCGCCTCGTCATCCAGCTTGAAGAAATGAATCGTGACCAACGCTCTGGCGCGACCGTGTCCACTCGCTGCCACCGGCTGCGGTGAGACGCCGTGGAACTTGATCAAGTCTTCGGGCGCATCGTCGAAGTCACCCACTGGGCAAATCAAGAGTGGCTTCTCCTTCTGGAGCTTCACAGGATCATCGCCCTGGAGATCGTATTTTCCGGCGATTGGAAAAAAATCCTTCTTAAGAGAGGAATTGCAGGGTTTGCAGGCCGCAGAATAGTTGAACGGATGGTAAGGCAAAAGGTAGTAGCCCTTACCCGGTGGTGGCGCAGCGGCAAATGCGATGCCCTGGTTTGCGAGCGCCTTTGGCGCTTTCCACGCTTTCACGCTGCCCTTGGGGCGGAAGTGTTCCACATCCTGCTCGATCTTGCCCAAGTCGATTGCTTCCAGTTTCCGCTCACAGTAGGCACATTTGCAATTACCCTGAAGCCGCATGTAAACCACCTTGACCTCGCTCCAGATTGAACTTTTCTCTTCGTAGTAGCCCTGCGCACGAAACCCAGCAGTTCGGGCGGCAGCTCGCTGCAACCAGCTTTGTTTGTTTCCGCTGGCCGGAGCTTCCGCATCAATGAGCGCCTCCAGCTTCGCCTTGGAAATGCGATACCCAATCATTTGGCCGCCTCCAGTTGGGATGTTTCCAGACCTTGGCTCATCTGTTCCAACAACTGCTTCGCCGCCTCTGTGTCTCCTTCCCGAGCCTTCAAACTCAAGTCCTTTAGTATTCGCTTCTTTCCGGGCGTGCGTGTCGAATCCATCCCGAAGAAATCAGTGAGCAGCACTTGGTCGGCATCCAGACCATGCACCGCCCGTTCGATGCGCTCGGCTTTGCTCGATTGCTTTGGCCCTGGCCGCATCACGATGATGTTCATCCATTCGAGAGAGCCAACCAGCAGCGGGCTGTGTGATGTGACGATGAATTGAATGTTCGGCAGATCCTTCGCCAGCGTTCGCAGCACGGTCATCTGCCACTTCGGATGCAAATGCAGGTCAATCTCGTCCACCAAAACGATGCCCTTGTTTTCCCACAGCATCTTGCCCCTCGGTGCAGTGGTGCAGACGTGATAAAGCAAGTCCCCGATCCATCCAAGAAAGGCCCGGTAGCCGTCCGACAAAGCGGGGAACGGAACTTTGAGTCCGCCGCGATTAAACACATACTCGCCCTCTTCCATCTCGCCGGTGAACTCGTAATGCCCCTTACCCATTAGCTTGCAGATTAAGTTCACCACCTGCTTGTGGCGGCCCGGATTGGTATGCTTGAGTTCTGGCAGCCAGTTCGTGAGGGGGAGCAACGAATACGCTTCTTCAAACAGGCTTTGAACTCGTTGCGCCCGCACGAACGAGTTGGCCTTTCGCGCGCCAAAATCAACTTGTTCCTTTTTTTCAACCCGGCGTGTCGCGCCGTAACCAACAAAGAAAAAAGCCCACGACTCGCGGCTGTAAATCGGATTCCAGCGCCCTTCCTCTTCCGGATGCGACCACTGGAGCTCTTCCAAATCACCTTTGCGAACAACGCTGACCTTGCTTTCAATCGCTTTGTGCCCGTGCGGGCCATCCTGCTCATGCGGTGTGAAGCGTGCCTCAATCACAGCCTCACTCGCCGGAGCGGTCTTTGCCCGGCCCGCCGAAGTTTCGCTGCCTGGCTCGCGCCTCACCAGTCGGTTCGCATAAATTCCTGAACTACGCACCGCCGGCCCAAGCGCCGCCAGGGCGATGGCTTTCAGCAGGGTGGTCTTCCCCAGACCATTGTTGCCCAGCAGCAGGTTCACGTTCGGCAACATTGGTTTCTGGAAACTCAGCCCGCCGGCAATCTTCCGGTCTGGCCGGCTGGGGTCGCGATACTTCTGGTCGGGATGACAGAAGTCGATTCGGCTCTTCCGAAAAGTTCGGAAGTTTTCGATATTGATGCTGTCGATATACATGATGTCGCTCCGGTTTGGTTTGTTCGTTTGTCGGTGATTCTATCAAATGCTCGGACAGGTCGCTACCCTTCACTCGGGCCGTTTGCCAATCTCGAAAACGATGACGCTTATTGGGCCGTTGTCGGGAGGTAGGCGGAGATTTCCCTCTCGGCCCGCACCACCACCCGCACCACCATCCCCGGATAACGCGGTCCACGGGATGGATTCGACGCGACGCCATCGGGATTCTCCAAGCCGAATTAATCGAGCAGGAGGCAGTTGTCTCCGCAGTCCCAGTCGTTCCCGGCGATCGCGGTTAAAGAGCGCAAACATGACTTTGCCTTTGGGCGTGCGGTTGACGAAACAAAGCGGTTCATCCATCCCTCGATCCGGCGGGCTGCCGCTAAAGGCCAGTTGGTTAAGTGGCTTGTAGAAAGTTACCGCCAACAGGTAATTGATGAGTGCCGACCAGTCATCACGGTAGGGCGCTTTGGTGAAGTAGGCCCAATCGTGCTTCGTTGGCGGCAAATCGAATTTCCAACCCCGGTTGCTCTGCAATTGTTCCACCATCCAATCCGCCAAGCACGGGCTGGCGGTGACTTTAACCGGGGGCGTTTTCGACAAGCTGGCCAACGTGTCCGCCATCGTCCATCGGTGGTTCGCCCAAGACGACGGAGTTGCTGGAGTGGCATCCGGTGGATTCAGGCCGTATTGCAGTGCGTCATCCGGCGTCATGGCTGAAAGATCGACGCCACTGGGAGCTGGCGTTGTTGAATCCACATCAAACACGGGCCGGCCCGACAGCAGGTCGAACTGGTCCTTCTCTGACGGAGTGGTGAGGTGCGCAGTTCCTGTGTCCGATTGCTTGGCCTGAATCAACACCGCCCTGCCATCGCCCGGCGGGTTTGTCCGGTCTATGATCGCGATCAGCAAGTCTGCCAATTCGCAGCGATTGGCGTGAGTGGCCGGCGGCCATTCGACATACGGCGACTGGTGCGTGAACACCGACGCGAAGCTCAGTGTCAGCGATGGGTTTATTTTGCGAATGCGAGGCCGCCATTTGGCGGCAATGCCACTAGCCCCAGCGCAGAGTCTCGCAACGAATTGGGCCTCATACTGCGGGCGGCTGAGTTTCGGTGATGTGTTGATGTCGTTCCAAGCATCGTTGTGCGACTTTTCAATTTCTGCGCACGCGTCCGCAACAAACGCGCTGACCTGACTGGATGTAAGAGGGATCATTACTCAGTTCTCCTTGAGGTTGACCCGCCCCGACAGCAGACGAGGCAGCAGCAGGTCGCGCGTCCGGCGGAGGTTTTGGAGTTGGGCGTCGAGCGTGAACTTCTGCTCGGCAAGGCTCTTAAGGATTGGCTCTGCGCGTTCTTGCACCGAACGAGAGGGCACGACGATGGCGATGTTGCGCAGTTCTGACTGGCGAATGCCGGACACAGTCGCGCCACTGGCGCGGGAACGCAGCTCATGCTGCGTTTGCTCCGACTCCATGCACAGATAGAGAATTACGGGAGCAATTACTTTGCGGTTGGCGCGGAGGCTGAATAGTCGCTGGCTCAGGCAATACCGCTCCTCCTTGCAGAGAAAATACAGTTCGCCAAGCGGGGCTTCCGAAGTCATCAGGATGTCGCCACGCCGCAAGGGGTTCTTCATCCAGCGCGCATACAGCTCCTCGCCCACCCGCTTCGACTTCTCCAGATTCACCAGTCGCCCGCCTTTCACATTCAACGCGGACAACGCGAGGATGCCATCGTCTGCCCATTCGCCACCGAGTTTCGTCGGTGTTTTCCCTCGGTAATCAACGATGTCATCCACGACATCGTTCAGCGGCTTCACCTCCCAGCCTTGGGGGATGTCGCCGAGGGGGGAGGCGACGCGCGGGTGCTTTTCGTGGCCGGGGAAGCGGAAGTGGACGAACCACTCGCGGTAGAGGGCGCGGGCCATCGCCTCCAAGAGCCGGATGCGCCGCTGACTGTTCTCCATCAGCTCGTCGTAGGCCGACAGGATGCCCGCTATCCGCCGTTGCACCGGTAGCGGGGGAACGCGGACAGGAATCATGTGAAGGAAATTCCGATTCACCCCCGGCACGGCAGCGGCAGCGTTCTGAGTGTTGAAATGCAGACCACCAAGGAAGTAGCTGATGAACTTCGGGTGATTGCCTTTGAAATCGCGAACGTAGAGCGCCGTGTTGTGCGGCCAGAAATCAGTCTCAACGTAATGAACTTCGCCGAGAGTGCCGTAACGCCCCGTCACGACTCCCGGCCCTTTGACTTTCGCTTCGTTGTGGAATCCAGCGAAGCCTGAGGAAGTGATGACGGGATACGGGCCATCCTGTCGGTCCGCCATCGTAAGGTCGTATCCCCTCTTGAGCGTTACAGCGTCCCCCAGCAGGCATTCCTTCCAGTCGTCACGGGAGGGCTTCATTCGCTATTTCACCTTCCCTTTTCCCTGCTTGAGTTTCTGGAACTGCTTCGGCCATGAGACGGGTGGGGCGAAGCACATCTTGTCGGCTCGCACGAGAGCACACACTTTTGGCAATCCGTTCTTAGCGCAGATGTCAGAGTTCGTGTGACGACAGCCAACGGTTTGCGTTTCGCTGTCGAGCGCGTTCAGAGGAGCGTGAAAAATGTTTGGGCTTTTCATTCGTCAGGCCTCCAGAATCTCCGCCACGTTGCCGGCGATGGTTTGTTCGAGGTCGCGTGCCTGGGCGTTGAGGGTTTCGAGTTCCTCGTTCAGCGTTTCGAGTTGTTCCTTGAAATCCACGTCGCTCACGGCTTCGCCGGCGGCCACGCCGACGTAGCGGCCGGGGTTGAGCGACCAGCCTTGCGCTTCGATTTCCTTGAGGGTGGCGGCGCGGCACAGGCCCGCGATGTCGCGGTAGCGGAGGGCGTCGAGAGACGAGGGCCGAGGGTCGAGGGCCTGACCTTTTCCAGCCTTCGACTCTCGCCTTTCGACATTCGACTCAGTGAACACCTCCGCGAGCTTGGCGCGAGCTTCGTCGCCGCCGAGGGTGAAGTCGAGGCCTTCGCCGCGATAGAGGCGGACGAGGTTGGCGAGGAAGCCAATCTGCGCGGGCGTCCATTCGCGGTGTGCGCGGTCCACCTGCCGGTAGATGTGGCGGGCGTCAATGAACAGCACTTGATCGGCTCGCGGGGACGCTCGCCCCACCGTTTTGGATTTGTCGAAGAACCAGAGGGTGCAGGGGAGCGTGACGGTGTAAAACATGTTCGGGCCGACGGCGACCATCACGTCCACGGTGCGGCTTTCGATGAGTTTCTGCCTGATCTCCTGCTCGGATGAACGGGCGTCGGAGGCGGAGTTGGCCATGACGAATCCGGCGCGGCCTTTTTCATTGAGCGCGGAGTGAAAGAGTTGAATCCAGAGGTAATTGGCGTTGTCGGTGCGCGGCAGGCCGAAGGGGAAGCGGCGGCCCGGTCCGACCATGTCTTTCAACCGCTCCTTGTCCACGGCGTTGACGTTGAATGGCGGGTTGGCGAGGACGAAGTCGAAGCGGCCGGTGGCGTCGTGCGGGTCGTCGTAGTAGCTGTTGATGTTGCCGCCGTGTTTGATTTCGCCTTCGAGGCCGTGGACGGCGAGGTTCAGGCGGCAGAGGCGGCCAGTTTCATCGGTTTTCTCGACGCCGTGGATCGAGAGTTCCGCGGCGGGATTCTTCTTATGTTCGGAGACGAAGCGCGCCGAGGAGACGAACATGCCGCCCGAACCGCACGCGGGATCGAGGATGCGCCCGTGATAGGGTTCGATGACTTCGGTGAGGAGGCGGACGATGCTGCTGGGGGTGTAAAATTCGCCGCCGCCCTGGCCCTCGCTCATGGCGAACTCGCCGAGGAAGTATTCGTAGATGCGCCCGAAGGCGTCGTAGTCCAGCGAGGCGGGAATCTCGGAGACTTTCTTGAGCAGTTCCTTGAGGAGGGTGCTGGTGAAGAGGTTGTAGGTCTTGGGCAGGACGCCGGCGAGCTGCGGGTTGTGTTTCTCGATGTCGCGCATGGCGGCATTGACCTTCGCGCCGATGTTCTCGGCTTCGGGGCGGTTGAGCAGGTAATCGAATCGCGCCTCGGCGGGCAGATAAAGGATGCCCTCGGCGTGATAGGCGGCGGGTTCATCCAGCCGTGATCCACGGCGGGAACTTGTCGCGGCCTTATCCAGCTTGGCGCGCTGTGCGGCGAAGCGGACTTCGGCAAAGCGCAGGAAGATGAGGCCGAGGACGGGGGCGGAGTATTCCTGGGATTTGAGGCCGGAGTTGGCGCGGAACTGGTCGGCGGCGTCCCAAAGGCGCTTTTCGAGCGCGGCGTTGTCGGTGTCCTTTTCTGAGGGGGCGATCCAGATCATGTGTTAATTCCAATCCCGGTTGTGCCTTTGCGCGCGATGGTATTTCAAATCGTGAAAGCGGCCAGAGAAATTTTAGAGCTGTCGGCAGGTGGCGACGGTCGCGATCCAGCGAAGCGTGAAACTGGACACACTAAATAAAAGGACTCGGGGAAGGCCGATAATGGGTTGACGTGGGGTGTGGGAATTGCCAAAAGGGAATTCGAATGTGACCCAGCTCACGGGTTCCCCTCCTCCGTCGGGACCCTGAACTCGACCGCGATTCCAGCACGAGCGCAATGTCACCCAGATCAACAAGCGGGCCACGTTTCAGGACCTCGTTGGTGACCTGGGATGAAGGCCGCGCAGGTATTCCTCACCGTCATTACGGCGGTAGCTTTCGCCGAAGAATTGCAGGAGGAATTTGCGATTGCCGGTAGCGTGGACGATTCGGTCGGCGAGCGCATCTCCCATGAACGCCTTAAATCCCGGTCGCTCCGGTGCGCCAGTGAGAGGAAGGTTGGAAATAAGGATGGTGGCTTTGCGATGGTCGTAACGGTGTTTAAGCAAGTCATCGAACGGCAACCGAATATCGGCCCCCATCACGTCCACGCCGAGTTCGTCCAACACCAGAAGGTTCGCCGCTTTGGCGACGGTCCAAATCGTTTCAGGGCCCTCATTCCCGCCATCCTCTTCGGTTGAACCTCGGCGATCCAAATGAACGTAACGATGCCCGTAACGCTCGCGGTGGAGCATGGTGAAGCGGGCCTGGGTAAGGTAGAGGCAGTCACTGACCGCGACCTTCCGAATGATGTTACACGCGAGGCGGGTTTTGCCGGTGCCCGGCCAGCCGATCATCAGCAGGAAGCCGCAGCCATTCCGATCCACTTGGTCGGCGAATTGGCGGCACACGTCCAATGCCTTTGCCCGTTCCGGCGTGGAAACGTCAAACGTTCCGAAGGTGGTTTCGTGGAACTCAGGGGGCGCGCACGCCAGCCCGACTCGACACGCCCGACACGGATGAAAGCAAGCGGTGAACGCGACGGTGGGGACGGCGGGCGCAGCTGGTTGTGGCTCCGCCCGAGAGTCCGCTGACCCGAAAGGCGTTTCGATAAAACGGCCCTTGCTCTCGGATCGGTCCACCCTCAACCGGGTCTGCGGATGCACCGAACAGAATTGCGGCGGCAAAGCATCGAGCCAGCGTCCAAACTGAACCAAAGGCTTCACACTCAGGTCAACCGTAACAGTTTGATGACGAGTGATATCCCAGGTGCTGAAACCGGCTCGCTCTGCGCGCAGTGGGTGCATCGTTAAAACTGGTCGACTGGTCGTTGATAATCTTCGGCGCGAAACTGGCGTGGGAGCGGCGTTTTGGCATCGGTAACAGGCCCGCGCCGCCATGTGTTCGGATCGTCGAGGAAACGTTCGTCAGCAAACCACTTCGCAGGATTCGGAATATATCGCGACTCGCCATCATACGTGGCTGCGTAAAGGCGAGTGCGCTCCAAGAGGAAGTCAGCCGGATGCTTGGTCACGGCGCGACGGATCGCATTCAACGCCGCCATCCGGGCAACCTGCTTGGGATAGGCAGCGTAAATTTGTTCCGCCGTGGAAGAATTTGAATCCGCAGGCCCACACACACCGACCTTCACGTCAGGACTCGCCGGGAGTGAGTCTAAATACGTTGGATCTAATCTTTCTGAATCTAAATATGATTGAGGAACGGAAGTAACCTTCCGGTCGTGATCGGAACTGGTCAGCTGGTCCGGTGCGGAAGATTGATTCCGGTCTGGAAGGGAAAATTCACACCGCTCGTCGGCGCTGACGCTGCGGCGGAAAGGCCCGTTTGCCATCCACGGGTGGCGGTAGAACCAATAACGGTTAGTTCGCCCTAGACCGACTCGTTTTCGTCCAATCAACACCACCCGCTCAAGTTCCTCAAGGTAGGAGCGTGCTTGGCGAACGCTCACACCGAGTTCGTCGGCAATGTGCTTCTGTCCCGGAAAGCATTTGCCGTCCTTACCCGCACGCTGGCACAGAACCCCGTAGGCGAGTTTCGCCCCGTGTGAGATTTCACGACGACGAAGGATGCAGTTGGGAACAAGAACGCCGACGAACGTCAGGTGGGGATTGAAACGTTCGCCTTTCGATGTCGTTACCGTGGTGCCCTTCCGAACCCGACGCTCGGGGGGATTGGGATCGTTGCTCATTGCGGATGGTTTAGCTTTGGATGAGTGAGGGTTCGGGCTCATACGATCAATTTCAATTTCCGCCGCGTTGATGACGGCGCAGCGCGGCCTCGACCGCAGACCAGTCGAACAAGACTCGCCGCGTGCCCGGCAGCCTGATGTGCGGGATGATCCCGCGCTTCATCCAATCGGCCAAGGTGCGCTTGCAGACCGGCACCCGGCGCAATACCTCGGCACTCGTGATGAACTCCTTCGACTCCTCGCGAGCGTTGAGTCGAACCGTTTCCGTCGTTTGGTGTTTTAACATGCCACCAGAATCTCATACGAGGTCACGGGAAATCGTGTTCCTGCGATAGACTTTGATAGACGCTATTGCAGCCCCGCATGCAGAAAACCGCTGACTTTGATTCGTCAAGGCCCTAATTGCACAAAAATGATCCTACAGTCAGTCATCCGTAGTTTTTTTCAAATGAGGACGGCTTTGACGGGCCAACCGCAAGCGCCGCATTTCAGCCACGTCGCAGCGAGTGATGGCATCGAGCTGGACGTTCAATGCCTTGCAGTAATTTTTCACGGTCGACATCTTGCAGCAGAACTCTTCACACACAGCCTTGGCCGAGACGAATTGCACCTCGCTTGCGGGCGCAGGAACCGAGGCGGGGTTTGGCGACAGCAGGAAGCACGCATCGAAGTCACGTTCCTCGGAAATCCGAGCGTCGCGCAGATGCACTTTGGACAACCACACGCGACTTCCATCGTCAAAAGTCATGGCCCACCGAACGTGCGCTGCGAGCAGCATTTCCTCGTCGTTGGACAGGTTCAAAGTCGGCATTTGGAACGTGCCATCGCCTGAGACGTTCGGCTTGCTGACGACTCCGTTGACGGCGTGGGCGCGCACCTGGCTCAGGAACGCCAGACGCTCAACTTCAATCTTCCTAAGATCCTGTCCGTTGGCCTTCGCCGACTTCTCCTGCAAATACGGGGTGATGAATTTCTTGTCCTGCTTCGCATCCTCCACGGTGTAGTTGAGGAATCCGACCGAATGTTTCCGGTCATCCATTTCACGTTTTCCGAACAGGGCAATCTCCACGGTTTCCAGTTGCCGCACCTCCCTTTGATAAGCTGCCGCAAACGCAGAGTCGGCGCAGTCAGCGAGGTGGCCGTAGAACCGCATTTCCTTTGCGTAATCGGGCCGGCCAAAGCGAAGGCTTTCCAACTCCCGCTTCCGACCATCGTAGTCGTGCCGCAAGGTGTCTTGAACCCGGCGCAAGTGATCACGGAACTCCATTTGAGCCGCGAAATTCTCCTCCGATTCGAGAACCAAATAGTCGCCACCGGACGCGAGCCAATGCTTCTCCCAGTCAGGTTCATCCGTGGAGGACAGGTGACCTGAGATTGCACTGTCGCGCGCGGATACCGCTCGCTCGGTGGTAGCGAAGCACGGCGGCGCGACCAAACGCGTGGGCGTGATTTCTACCGGGTTGACTCCCGTCAGGGGCGAGGTGGCATACCGCCAGCCTGCCTGTTTCAATGCGGGAAGTTCCACGTGAAGCACGAGCCGCTTCAAAAACTTATCCTGTAACAGCGCAAAGCCACGTTCAGGATACCACGCAATCAGTTGGTAGATATGTTCGATCCCGTCACTCGACTTGATTTTAAGGTTTGGCATAAACGTTTTCTGCGGTTTCGGATTTTGGCGACTCGGGTTGGGAGGGATTCTCGTTCGCCGACAACGGTGCGACCTCGAACCACTTTGCCGCCTCCTCGGGCGTCGCCAGTGCGCGGTAGTGGGAGTGGATCATCGCCGGGCTGGTGCCGGCTTCTTGAGCAACCTTCTGTTCGTTGCCAGTGACCGCGAGGCGGTAGGTGATGAAGGAGTGGCGGAGCGCGTTATCCTTGCGCGCCACCTTCGACGCGGCGGCGGCCTCACGATAATACTCGTGAGCATTGCGTTCACCGTGGAGCCAAACCGGCCCCTCCGTGCGATCCGCGTAAGGTTCGAGCCACGCCTTCAAAGCGGCGCAGATCGGAACAAGACGACGCTGGCGGGTTTTGGCTTTGCCACGGGACACTTCGATGTAGCCCGGTCGACGCCAGACGTCCGACCACTCCAAGCGCAGAATTTCCTGCGTGCGCAGGCCGGCCAGTCCGCCGATTGCCAAGAACGGACGCAGCAAGGGATCGCACGCGGCCAACAAGGCACTGAAATCCGCAGCCGTATAAATCTCGATTTCGCCACCATCGACCGTTTCGTTTTTCAACGAGACGGCTTCACCGAGGCGGTGGCCCACCGGCAAGTAGTCATTCGTGGCGCAATAGGCCAGCCACTGCCGGAGCGTCGCCCGATAATGATTGAGCGACTTGGGCATCAAGCCGGCGAGGTGCTCGCGGAAGAACAGATCGAAATGCGATTTGCCCAAATCACAAACGTCCATGGCGAAGTGTTTCGCGAAACGATTGAGCCGAAGAAGATCCTGGTAGTGAATCTTGGGCGAGAGCGACGGGCGCTTGCCAGGTTCCGTCGGACGGGTCCGCAGTTCGCGCTCGTGCAGATATTCGTCAGCGGCTTGGCGAACGGAAACGCGTTTGATCTGGGCGCAGGTCAGCAGATAGCCGTCGACCGCTTCGATCAGGCGGCGCTTACCCAGTCGACGCTTCGCTTCGACGTATTCGGTCACCGCCTCGGCGAGGTTCGGTGGCGCAAGAAGTTGGAGAGCGGTGCCGAGGTTGCGCAGCTCTTCGAGAGCGAGAATTGCCCCGCGTGCATCTTTCACCGAGAGCGAGGGAGCTTCACTCCCTTTCGCCATGTCACGAAGGATGCTCTTGGCTGCTTTCCTTGCGTCCGAGAGCTTCTTGAACGCCCTCAGGTGCCGGCGGCCATGGAAATAATACGCGAGGCGATACCACGGAAAGTTTTTCTTCTTCCCGTAGATAGTTGCTTCCGCCCGCCTGAATTTTAATTTGAGTGGGAACTGCATCTTAGCCGTAAGAGGGGGGCTAAGATGTTGTGCAGATACTGTGCAGTAATCTGATTTTTCGTCATTTTCCCAAGAAAAGTTGGTGCGCACGGCAGGACTTGAACCTGCACACCTTGCGGCACTACCACCTCAAAGTAGCGTGTCTGCCAATTCCACCACGTGCGCAACCGAGCAGCTATTGAAAAGCAATCCCCTCTCTCTGTGCAAGCGGAATCTTTATTCTTTAGATACTTTTCCCGAGTGATCGGGACAGATACGGGCTCCCTGCCAAGCAAAACCGCAATGGCAACTCGACCGCACGGCTAATTCCAATGCGTTTCGTAATGCGAATCGGTCCAAATTCACGCAAGACACCACCATGATTAGGGTTCTGCGCAATCGTCACGGGAGAATCAGGATCACATAAGTCCGCTCCGTCCATGGAACGGTCGATCTCCAGAGCGGAGCAAAGTTTCCCTGGGCCGTTGGTTAAATTGAACAATGACCGCGTCGAACGAGCCGCGTGCATTTTCTCGACTCCGAAGTCAGGCTCGATCGCACGAATCAGCACGGCTTCTCCCACTCCGCGCGGTTGGCATACGGCGTTGATGCAAAAGTGCACGCCGTAGATGAAGTAAACGTAAGCGTGCCCCGGCGGGCCGAACATCGTGCGGGTTCTTGCAGTTTCGCCGCGGAACGAATGCGCCGCCGCATCACCGGTTAAGTAGCCCTCGGTTTCTACAATCATTCCTCCACAGGGACCGGCGGCGGTGTAGCGAATTAACAGATGCCCCAAGAGCGCTTTCGCAACGACGTCTGCCGACGGCTCGTAGAACGAGCGCGGCAGCAACTTTAGCTTTTTCGGCAGCACGACGGATTTCTACTGCGTTCGCGCGCGATGTCCAGTTCGGGAAGGAATTAGCAAGTGACGGATTGTGTGGCCACGCACCCCCAATTACGTTCTCGCCAGTGTCCAGCAAACCGATCATTTCCATTTCCGTCCGCGAACTCGTCGAGTTCGTCTGTCGAACGGGCGATCTCGGCGGTGGCCGGGATTTCGCCGGGCCGGCGCGGGCGCTAGAAGGAAC
This sequence comes from Limisphaerales bacterium, assembly GCA_044224905.1. Taxonomy (GTDB): domain Bacteria; phylum Verrucomicrobiota; class Verrucomicrobiia; order Limisphaerales; family JBGAJN01; genus JBGAJN01. The sequence continues at coordinate 496,385 of JBGAJN010000003.1, read as the reverse complement.
GCGCGGGCATCAACGAATTCAAAAGTCGCGGTCGACCGGCTACGCCAAAGAGGTCGCGCTGAAAACGTCGCTTGAGCACGAGCAGTTCACCCTCGAAATCAAAGGTCGCATCGACGGCGTGTTTCAGAGCGACACGGACATTTGGCTCGAAGAGATCAAAACGACGCGCGGAGCGTGGGACGGGAAAGCCGATCCGCTCCACTGGGCGCAAGGCAAAGTCTACGGTCACATTTTCGGACAACAGCAAAAGCTTCCGCAGATTGAAGTTCGTCTGACCTATCTCAACCTCGACACGCAGCAGACGACGGAGTTCGCGCAGCGTTTTGATGCAGCGGTGCTCGCCGAATTTTTCGCCGACGTCACCGACGAATACTTACGTTGGGCCGCCGCGCATCACGCCTGGTGTCACGAACGCGATGAGTCAATCGCCGCTCTTAAGTTCCCCTTTCCAAAGTATCGCGGTGGTCAGCGCAAATTTGCAGTGGAAGTTTATCGAACCCTCTCCCGCGCGGGGAAACTCTTCGCCGAAGCCCCGACGGGAATTGGCAAAACCGTGTCCGTGTTATTCCCCGCGATGAAAGCGCTGGGTGAAGAGCGATTCATCAAAATATTTTATCTTACAGCAAAGACCAGTGGACGCGCCGTGGCCGACAACGCTTTGGAGGATCTGCGCAGGGCTGGATTACGTTGTCGTTCGGTCACGCTTACCGCGAAGGACAAGATCTGTTTCAACGATGGTCGCCCGTGCGATATGCGACAATGTCCCTTCGCCATTGGCTACTATGACCGCAACAAAGCGGCGATTCGCGACGCGCTTACGGTCGAGCGGCTGGATCGTCCGGCGATCGAACAGATGGCGAGGAAACACAACGTCTGCCCGTTTGAACTGTCGCTCGACTGCGCAAACTGGGTCGACGTGGTGATCGGCGACTATAATCACGCGTTCGATCCGGCAGCGAATCTCCGACGATTCTTCGGGGAAGACTCGGGCGATTACGCGTTCCTCATCGATGAAGCGCACAACTTGGTCGATCGAGCGCGTGAAATGTTCTCCGCTGAATTGCGCAAGGATCTGATTGCGCCGATTCGCCGGATGATCTCCGAGGAACTTCCCGAGTGCGCGAAAGCTTTGGGCCGCGTGGCCAGCGTGCTGAACGAGTTGCGGAAATCGTCGCCGGCAACCCCGACTGCGGTCTCCAAAGAATTGCCCGAAACCCTGCTCCCAAGTCTTCAAGGCTTCCTGAGCGAGGCGGAGACGTGGCTCGCCCAGAATCGGCCTGCAATCTTTCGCGAGGAATTGTTGGAGCTGTATTTCCGCGTTCATGCCTTCGCGCGAACCGCGGAGCTCTTCGACGAAAGATTCGTCACGATCCTCGAAGGCGAGCGCAGCGAAATTCGGTTCCGACTATTCTGCCTCGATCCATCACATCTCCTTGGCGAAGCGCTCAAACGCGGAAAGGCCGCGATCTTCTTTTCCGCGACCCTGTCTCCACTGGAATATTTTCGAGGCCTCCTTGGAGGAATCGAGGCCGACCCTACGCTCCAACTCCCCTCCCCGTTCCCCTCTGAAAACCTGTGCGTTTTGGTGGAGGATCGCATTCAAACCACCTTCAAGGCACGATCGCAAACGCAGCTGGAGGTTGCGGACGCCATCGCCGCCACGGTTTCCGCCCGCGTGGGCAACTACCTCGTTTACTTTCCATCGCATCATTATCTCGGCGACGTGCTCGCGGCGTTTTCGTCACGGCATCCGGGGATCAAGACGCTGACGCAATCGCCAAAGATGACCGATGCTGAACGGGATCAATTCGTCGCTTCGTTCAAGAGCGAGCCGGCGGAAACGCAAGTTGGGTTCGCGGTGATGGGCGGCGTGTTCGGCGAGGGAATTGATCTAGTCGGCGATCGGCTCGTGGGCGCGGTGATTGTCGGCGTTGGTTTGCCGCAGCTATGCTGTGAACGCGATCTGATCCGCGACCACTTTCAGGAACGACTCGGTCAAGGCTTTGAATACGCTTACACGTTTCCCGGCATGAACCGTGTGTTGCAAGCGGTAGGCCGGGTGATTCGCTCAGAATCCGATCGCGGTGTTGTGCTTTTGATCGATGCGCGCTTCCGCGAGAAGCGTTACCGCGACCTTTTTCCGCCGTGGTGGAATGTCACCCACGTCCGTGGCGTGAAGGAAATCGCCCGAGCCGCAACTCAGTTCTGGATGCATTAAGCGTCCGCAACCGAATTTACTGATCAGCGGCTGCTGTAGTAATCGTCGACCTTCTTCGCCACGTCCTTGTAGCTGATGTCGATTTCGTAGATCTGCTTAAACTGCTCGATCGCTTCCTCAGCCTTGCCCATTTTTTCGAGCGCACAGCCCAAGGTGTAAACGAAATCCATCTTCTCGTTGTCGAACACCAACTTTTCCTTAATCGCTTCTTGCAACTGACGCACCGCAAGGTCGTTCATCCCCCGGTGAAGGAAGCACTGGGCGAGATAGTATTTCGAAAGCAGGCTTCGATTCGGATTGTTACGAGCCTTCTGGAATTCCGCCGTCGCCTCACCGATCTTACCCGCTTCAAACAGCAGCACGCCGAGATCAAAACGGATCTGGAGATCGTTGGGATAGCGTTCGACCTGCCGCTTGGTCTCGGCCATTTGGAACGCGGCGCGCTCGGCTTTGATCTGCGCGAGTCGTTCCTGGTAATCGGGCGCAGCGGGATCCAATTGTTCCACTGCGTAATCGAGTTTCTTCAGCGTCAGATCGGAGATCGCCCGCTCCAGAGAGGCATCCACGGCGCCGGCGGCGACGATCTTCTGATAATATTCATTCGCCCGATCAAACTCCTTGCGCTGGACGTAAAGTTCAGCGGTGGAGCGCAACAGCTTTAGATTGTTTGGCTCTTGGGCAATGCGAATCTCGTTTTCCTCGATCAACCGTCCGGAAACATCGTCGGTCTTGATTTCGCGCTTCTCCTGTTCCAGCGAGACGGCTTCGTCTTTGTTTTTGAGAATGTCCCGGTAGGAACCTTTGCCGTCGGCGAGATTATCGTAGCCGCCCTCCTTCATCGTTCGCTTGGCTGCAATGTTCTTCAACAACATCGCCAGTTCACCGTCCGATGGATTCTTGCTGTAGAGCTCGCCGAGAATTCGTTCAGCTTCAGGCACCTGCCCATCCTTCGCCAGCGCTTCGCCGAGCATCATGATGATCTCGCGATCATTTGGCTTCTGCCGGGATAAAACTTTCAGGGAAAGAATGGCCGTCTTCGGAAAATCCAAGGCAATGGCCGCGTCCGCAATCACCCGATGCGCGGAGGCGTTCACCGGATCGGAATTCAAGATCTGTTCCGCAATGTTCATCGCGTCGGTCGGATTCGATCGCAAGGCCATTTGCGCCTTGGCGACCTGCGGCGAAGAACTTGCCGATCCGATCATCTTCTTGAAGAAACCGCCGCCAGTGCCGGACTTCTTGACCTGACTCGCGCGTAACGCTTCACGGCACTGGAAAAAAGCCGGTTCCCGGGCGAGCACCGCGGTCAAAATCTCGACTGCATAATCAGCATTGTTGCGTTTGAAGGCAGTGAGTCCGCGCTCGTACTGCTCGCGGATGTCTCGAGACACTTCAGACATACTTTTCTCAGGCATGGAGAAAGACTATGGGAACAGGTTTTGTTTTCCAGTCCAAAACTCCAAACGCGCGTTCCCACGTCGTCGGAACCGACACGACATCGCCTACGAGGAGCCCAGGCGAAGAGGCGCGCTCGTTGATTTCAAACCGCGTCGAGCGCAGCGGTTGAGTGAAAAAGAAAGCGGCCCGGGATCAGACCCGGGCCGCTCGTTGACGTCACTCACCGGAACAAGTGAGCGACCGATTCCGGATTACCACCAACGGCATGCGCCGTAGTTTCCCGAGGTATTCCAGCCCCAAGTATTTTTGCAGTTCCGGTCCCAACTGCTCCAATCAGTGCACCACTTGTTGCCCCAGATGTCGCAGCCGTACCAGCTGTAAGTTGAATTGCTGTAGTGACTGGTCGTGCAGGCCCGTGGGCCGCTGCAGCCGTTGTTGAAGTTCACCAAACGCTGATAGCAGGGCGAAATCGCGGACCATGCCGAGCTGTAGCCGCTGAGATTGCAACCAAACGGATAGCGCTTGAGGAACTCATCGCAGTCACTGATATCCTTGTCGATGGAGTTCGTTCCCGTGAGCTTGCAACGGTTGAGCTTCGCCGCAATCAACTGCTGGCAAAGTGTAACGGTCTTGTCACCGCAAGAGGGCGAAGCGTTGAGGATGGTCCACGCATGCTGCTTGCTGCAGGTGTTGTTGCCGAGCTTGATAGTTTCGAGGCACCAGTTGGTGTTGCAGGTCCAGTGCGTCGGCGGGCAAACCGGCGGCGGGCAAAGGTAGAAGTTGCTGTTCGTGTAGCTCTTGCCGCAGGTGGGCGCGCAAATGGTCAGCGACTTAACGTCGCAGAATGCTTTGTAACCGGAGGGCGGAACAATTTTGACCGTGTAATTGCCGGGTTTCAAATTCTCGAAGCAGTAGGTTCCGTCAACGCCCGTGTAATTTGTGGAGACACTCTTGCCACACACGCTGTAACCGCAGGTGCTCTTGCCGCATGTGCGATGACCGCAGCCGGATGTGGTGCAGGATGTGTGACTGCAAGTGGAGAGGTTGCAGGAACTGTAAAGAATCACCGGGAAGTTCGGCATGCCGAGTTCCGTTCCGTCGTGGCGACCATCGCAATCCGTATCTTTGACAACCTTTCCGCAGACCGTGACCGAGCACGGCGGCGGGCAAAGGTAGAAGTTGATGTTGTCGTAATTCGCACCGCAGTTGGTCGCCGAGCCGGTGAGGTTCGTGATGTTCTGATATGCGGTGGACCCATTCGGAACCGAGACGCGGACCGAGAACGATCCCGCTGGTTGGTTCGCAAAGCAATACGCCCCATTCGTGTCGGTGGATGCGGAAGCGACGGCTTCGCCCATCGCGTTAAATAGATTTACCGGAATATTGGCCAGGCCCTTGTCAGCGCCGTCCTTCGCGCCATTGCAATTCGCGTCGCCAATCACATAACCGCAAAGGTTCACCACGCAAGGAGCGGGCGGCGGTTCGGGAGCGTCCACCACGTCGCTAAAACTGCTGACGGCAGTGCCACCTACGGAATGGGCGATCACCACTTCAAGAGTCATCGAAAAGGGCGCACCGCCGGCTTCCGCGGAGGGATTGCTGACTTCGGCTGCGAAGGGATAATTCCTCGATTCGTCGCCGATGGGCCCCTGCGTGAGCAATTGCGCCGAGGTTAAACTCGGGCTAACACCCAACGCGCCAGCGTCGGAATAGGTCGCCGTCGAACCGAACAACACGTTGCCTTTATCGACATACGTACGGAAAGTCATCGTGCCGCTGGTGGTGCCGCCGACGGCATTCGCGAACGCACGCGCCGAAGGAGCCGAGGTGAAACCGGTATCCGAAAGTTGCATGATCAAAGTGCCGGGACCGGTAGACAAGTTGACGCCACCCAATTCCATGTGCGGCTGAGACGCGCTTCCGAAATAAGGTTTCGAGGACCCCGTATCGACGTTCACGATCCACGAACCCACCGCGCCGTTGAACAGGACGGTTCCGTTGTTCGTATTTTGATCGGTGACATCTCCATCCACGACCGTCGACCAGGTGGCACCGTTATCCGCTGACAATCGGATGGCCAACGTGGCTTCGGAGGGCGCGAGGCTGGCGAGCAAGAGCCCGACAATCGCACCGGCTGTTTTCATGATTTGCTTTTTCATTTTTGCTGTGACCGGCATTTCCTGATGTGTTGTGTTGTGGCTCGGTAAATCGACACGGCTCGCACTTCCGACCGTGCCCGGGCGCCTATTTATTACGCCTCCATGGTGCAGAAAGCGGTCATCCGCTGAAATCGGGCCCTTCCGCGTTTAAACTCCGAGCGACGACAAGGGGGAAGCACCCGAGGATTCCCCGGGACAATGAACGCCATCAAGAAACCGGAGTGAGAAACTACGAAGAAACCTCCTGACGCCCGCAAAAAAGAAGTGGCGATGGGGAGCCAAATTCCGCCCACAAGTGTGGCTTTGGCGACGGATCCAAGTGTTTTGTCCGAAAATCAACGGACACCGGAACGACGCATTCGAATCGCTCCGAAGACCCCGCCCCCGACGAGCAACATCAGCGCCGTCGGCTCAGGCACTGCAGTCCGCTCCATATTGAGGTAGATGAAGTCATCATATGTAAGCGTGGTGCCAGCGCTGCTTCGGATTGGAAGTTCCGATAAGGTCGAACTGAAATTGGTCACCCGCACCGCTGGATTGCCATTGGTCGGATTCAGCAAGGCAAACGCATCCCAGCCCGACACCAGATGACCGAATACCGGGAAGCCGCCACCGAAATCCGTATCGTCGAGCGCGGTATTGTCGTTCAGATTGAAAACGAAGCCGGACGTAACATAGGTCTGAGCAGCGCCCGAGACTGGCGTCCAGGGGACCATCGCCAACGTGCCGTACGTATTGGAGATGAAGTTGCCGTTGTTGATTTCGTTTACCACGCCAAAATCCGGCGACAGCGGAAGACCGACATTGACCACCCCGAATGGCGGTCCGAAGTCTTGCACCCCATAGAAGCCAGACTGCGCAACGTAATCAGGCGTCGCCCGATGCACATACGTGCCGGCGTAGTTGCCCTGATCCAACCAGCTCAAAAATAACTGCACCGTCAGCGGTTTCTCCAAGTCATACAACTCGAAGATCATCGTCCCGACCGATGAATTCATCTTCACGTAGGTGGCGCCGCGGACATCTGCGACAACGAGAGCCACAACAAGAATTGCCAAGGTGCGAAGGGTTTTCATCCGCGAAAAGCATACCGATTTCACGGCCTCCCACAAGCAAACTCCGCCGTTGCCTGACGGCAAACAACTGCACTTTCTAATTCTTGGGAAACACCTTTCGCGCCTCGGGGTGTTCGAGTTGTCCGCGGGTTACGCCGAGCTGACTGTGCAGCTTTAACTCCTGCCAAAGTTGCGCGCCCGTAATCTCGCCCCGCAGTAACGCCCGATACCGCGCAATGGTCGTCGCGACTTCTTCCGGCGATTCGTTCACGAACTCGATTCGAAAATGCCGTGCACCCAACGAAAGCAGTTGCCCGACAAACTCCGCGCCCGTTTGCGCACGTGCGTTGAAGACCGTGTTGCGACATCCGCTGTCCGCCTTCAACGGATGCTCAAGGCCCACGCGATCGCGCAGCTTCACGTCGTGCGTGTCGCACGGCCGGCCGCAGTTCGTGTAATCCGTCCCCTTCGAGAGAAACGCGCAGAACACACAATGCTCCATGTGAAACATCGGCATGTGCTGGTGAATCGTCACTTCAAACCACTCCGGCGGCGCGGCGCGGAACAGGCCCTCCAACTGCGAGTTGTTCAAATCGTACGAAACGGTGACGCGTTCGAGTTGAAACTTCTCTTTAAAATATTCCGCTGTGATCTGATTCGCGACGTTCAACGAGAAATCACCCACGCGCCGGCAGTCGGCGAAGAATTTTAGGTGATCGTAGTTCCGCACCAGATAGCCATCCGCGTTCGACGATCGCACCTGCTTAAGAATCCATTCCTCGCCCGGCTTGGTGATCCGCGGCGGCGCCACCCAGATCGTCTTCTGCGGCCCCGCACAGCCGAACGATTCGTGCGCCACGCGAACGGCTTCACGATACTTCTTTGGGTCCTCGAAATCGCAATACAACGTCTCCACACCACAGCGCAAAGCTGATTCGAGCTGGGCCAGACTGCGTACGAGCACGATCAAGTTCGCGGTCTGCGGAATCCCCGCAGTCGCATCCGATCGGAGATTCGCAATCCGCGTCTCACTTTCATTCAGCGTCCACCGCTTTGGACGCGCCCGCAGCGCATCGAGGTTCGCGGCCATTTCGCGCCGCAAGGCATTCAACTCGCTGACCGGCAGGATGACTTCGCCTTCCAGACGAATGATCAAATCGCCCAACCGGAACGGCGTTCCTCCCAATCGCCCGAGCTGCTCGGTCAGGCGCGTCGTGGTAAGCGGTTGCTTCTCAGCCTTCGCCAGTGGCGCCTTGGACGCGACTTGCGTCACGTTCCCTTCCGCATCGCGCGCGATCAGCGTCAACGGCGCACCAACGTGCCCGTGAACCTCCAGCGTGATCGGTCGTTGGAACCGGACCGCGTCTCCTTCGAAGGTCTTGCGCAGCTCGCGATCCAACTCCGGGTCATTCGTCTTCCACAATTTGTCGCCGACGTGAACCCGGGTGAAATCAATCGCGCCGTAACCGAACGCGAGCGTCACTTCCTGATCGATCGTCGCGCCCCTCTTCTGAATCTCATACACGCGCCCGCCCTCTTCCTTTTCATCCGGCCGGCCAGCGTCGAAAACAATTCCATCGCCGAGCTTCAACGGTGCCTGCAATCGCAGCAGCACGCGGTCGCGATCAATGCGGGAAACCTCACCGAGGAACACGCCGCGCTTCTTGCCGAATCGCGCGTGCACGAGCGACTGATTGTTCACGCCGCCAAACCAGCCCGTGAACAGGCCGCGTGAAAATCCCATCTCGAGATCGTAGCGCGGATCGGCGACCGGCGCGGCCGGCTTCGCGACGCCGGAGAGTTTGTCCAGCGCGGCGCGATACACTCGCGTAATGTTCGCCACGTATTCGGGCGACTTGAGCCGGCCTTCGATCTTGAGCGACGCCACGCCCGCAGTAAGCAACTCGGGCAAAACCTCGAGACCGGCAAGATCCTGCGGACTCAGCAAATATCGCTTGTCGCCGAGCGGGAGAACTTTCCCATCGTCGATCAACTCGTAAGGCATGCGACACGCCTGCGCGCACTCGCCGCGATTGGCACTGCGTCCGCCGAGCGATTCGCTCGTGAGACATTGACCGGAGTACGCGACGCACAACGCGCCGTGCACGAAGACTTCGAGGGGAAGTTGAGAGCTGGGTGAGTTGACGGCCGATAGCTGAGCGCCCTGCGCCTCCTGAATCTTTCCGATCTCTTTGATCGAGTTCTCGCGCGCGAGCACGACGAGATTGCAGCCCAGTTCGCGGGCGAACTCCACGCCAGCTGCGCTGGTGATCGTCATCTGCGTCGAGGCGTGAATCGGAAAATCCGGCGAGAGACGGCGGATCAACCGCGCGATACCGACGTCCTGAACAATCGCCGCATCGACACCCGCCGCGATGATCGATCGCAAATACTCCTCCGCCTCCGCAAGTTCATCGGCGAACACCAGCGTGTTGAAGGTCACATAACCCTTCACGCCGCGGCGATGCAGGAATTCCATCAACGCCGGGAGCACGGCCACCGTGAAATTGTGCGCCCGCATCCGCGCGTTGAATTTCTCCAGGCCGAAATAAATCGCGTCCGCACCATTCTCCACCGCCGCCTTCGCGCATTCCCAATCACCCGCCGGCGCCAGCAACTCGGGAACGCGGACAGCCGAGGCCACCGGCAGCGAAGCAGGCTTCGCGGTCAGATCGGCAACGGAAGATGTCGGCGTCTCGGTCATGAGCGGGACAAGGTAACAGCACGCGACTGAGGACACAAAGGCATCTTTCGGACGGGACTGCGGCGGCTCTGCAACACAACCGCGCTCCATTCCCCTTTGCGTCTCCGCAGCTTTCCGTCAGACTGCCCTCATGCGCGTGTTGATTGTCGGCTGTGGTTACGTGGGGCTTCCGCTCGGAGCGGAACTGGTGCGGCTTGGGCACGAAGTGTTCGGCCTGCGCCGCTCCACCGGTGGCGAGGAGGAATTGACCCGCGCCGGCATCCAACCGCTCGTGGGCGACGTCACCGATTCGGCATCGCTCGCCACGTTGCCCGCGCCCTTTGATTGGGTGATCAATTGCGTATCCTCCACCCAGGGCGGCGCCGAGGAATATCGCCGCGTCTACCTTGAAGGCACTCGCAACCTCATCCAGTGGCTGGCGCCGACGCCGCTCAAGAAATTCGTCTACACCAGCAGCACCAGCGTCTACGGCCAGACCGACGGTTCCCTCATCAAGGAAAGCAATCCCACCGAACCGCAGAGCGAAACCAGCAAGATTCTCGTTGAGACCGAGAAATTGCTCGTCGCTGCCGCCGCCGAGAAAAAATTCCCTGCCGTCGTCCTGCGCGTGGCTGGCATTTATGGTCCGGAACGCGGCCATCTTTTTCTCCAATACCTGAAGAACGAAGCGCGCATCACCGGCAAGGGCGAACGGATCATCAACATGATTCATCGCGTCGATTTGATCGGTTGCGTCATTGCCGCCTTGAAGAACGGACGCGCGGGCGAGATCTACAACGCCGTGGACGACGAGCCGGTGACGCAGTTGCACTTCTTCCGTTGGCTCGCCGAGACGCTCGGCAAATGGATGCCACCCTTCGCCACCGAGGAAGAAAACGCCGCGCGCAAACGCGGGCTTACCAACAAGAAAGTTTCCAATCGCAAGGCGAAGATGGAACTGGGCTGGCAGCTCAAGTATCCCACCTTCCGCCAGGGCTACACCGCCGAGATCAAGCGCATGCAGGACTCCGGCCAACTGGACCTCAAGCCGGAGTCCCGAGCGGATCTTTGAGGCGTTCCGCCGTCCATCCGATCGCCATTTTCCATGGCCGACAGCCTCGTTCCCGTTGCCGGCGAGCGGTTTCCCGCGATTCCGCGCCAGCACTCCGGCAAGATCCGGCATTTCCTCATCAGAATAACATTTTCCTACGTCACGGGAATCGATCCCCGCACGATCGGGATCGTTCCCCACGCTGCCGGGATCAATCCCTGCGTGAGAGGGATTGATCTATTTTCCGCCGGGATCGCCCCACGCGTCACCGCGATCGTTCCCCGTCCGGATGGGATTGCCACCCTCACAAAGACCGACGCCCCCCGTTGAATTAGGGTCGCCCCCGTCGGCGTGGGGGGCGTCGCTGGTACAACCGGGGACGACACTACAACCCGCTGACAGGACGCTGGGCCCTCAAATCACACGGGAAATGGCATTTTTAACCCCGAAAACCGGTTCCCCACCGTCATGGAATAGTTTTTTACCCTCGGAGACGCTGTTTCTGTTATCGGAAATCGCCTCCCTGACAGCGGAGACGGGTGATCCGATGTCGGAGCTACAAGTTCCGCTGTCGGAGAGAGCGTCTCGGACGTCGGAGACGTTAGCCCCGACGACGGAGACGGCATCTCGGTCGTCGGAGGTGCAAGTTCTGCCGTTGGAGCTGGCGCTTCCGCCGCGGGAAATGGGAGTTCCGCCCTCGGAGATGGCAGTCTTGACTTGGGTGCTGTAATTCCGGCGTCGGATTGGCCTTCGTCCGCGCGACCGCTGGCCGTTCCCAACCGCGCCACGACCTTTCCCACAGCGTGGGTTGAGCTAGGTAGGGTCGGCGCGCTGCATCGCAGCGCGATGTCCCTGCCACACCCAATCCGCGCATCCCCAGCTTGAATTCCCGGCTTGAAAACCGCCACCGAATATGGCTAATTCACCGCACAACCGAAGGGAAACACCAACGCCATGCTGAAGGGCGTTTTTGAACATCGAGCCACCATGAAGATCGTCCACCATCTGATCATCCGGAGTATCCTTGCGCTCGCCGTAGCCTGCCTTGCCACGCCCGCCCGCGCGCAACTCGTGCCTGATGGCGGGACGAATATCGTAGATGGGGTCTTTGCCGACGGCGGCGTGACCAACTACATCGGTTCCAACGCGCCCTTTTCCCTCCTCGTCATCACCAACGGCGGTGGGGTGACCAATGTCAACGGGATCATCGGCTCCACGACCAACAGTGTAAGCAACTTGGTCGTCGTCACCGGAGCCGGTTCTTATTGGAGCAATCGCAGCCGAATCTTCGTCGGCAACGACGGCTCGTTTAACACGCTGCTCATCACCAACGGTGCAACGTTGGCAAACAGCAACGGATACATAGGCTTTAGTTCAAACGCGTACAACAATCAGGTCACTGTCACCGGCACAAACTCGGTGTGGATCAACAGCAACCTTTGGGTTGGTTCCAATGGCTCTTTCAATACTCTAATCATCGCCCGCGGCGGCCAAGGTGTCGCCATAGTCAGTCAAATTGGCACGCGAATCGGCGCGAACAACAATCAGGTCACAGTGGAAGGCGCCAATGCCGTGTGGACCAATAGCAGCGTCCTCACCGTCGGCAGTGCAGGTTCCTTCAACACTTTGCTCGTCAGCGACGGCGGTCGGACGTGGGATTTGAGCGGTATCATCGGTAGCGCTCCCGGTGCCAACAACAATAATGTCACCGTTACCGGCACCAACTCGGTTTGGTTCAACCGAGGCGGCGTCTACGTTGGCAATGCCGGTTCATCCAACACTCTGCTAATTACGAATGGAGGTGCTGTGCACGGAACGCCTTGTTTCGTAGGTTTCAACCACGTTTCTTCCAACAATATGTTGAGCGTGGAAAACGGAATGCTGACCGTGACCAACGGCGGTGGTGGTGTGCTGTACGTGCTCCGCGGCGCTGTCGTCATAAATCTCGGCGTGATCACCGCTGACCAGTTGGCGCTCACCAATATTACTGGCACCTTCACTTTCAATGCGGGCGTGTTCAACGTCCGCACCTCCGCCGTGGCCAACGGGCAGGCTTTTGTCATCGGCAATGGATCAAATGCCGCGACTTTCAACGCGGTGGGCAACGGCACGCACACTTTCGCCGACGGCCTGCTCATCCAAACCAACGCCACGCTGAGCGGCACGGGCACGATCAACGGGAGCGTGACCAATTGCGGGACGATCTTCCTCACCAACGCGGACCAAATGATCTTCACCGGCCCGGTGCTGAACAAAGGTGTGATCATCGCCGTGACCGGCACGCCACGCTTCGGTTCCACCTTCACCAACTTCGGCACCCTCATCACCACCGCCAGCATCAACGTGGCGAACGTCTCCGTCAGCGGCGACGACATCGTGCTGCAATTCAACTCCGTCTCCAACTACCTCCACGAAGTGCAGGCGAGCACGAACGTTTCCTCCGGCCTCTGGCAAAGCCTCACCAATGGCCTCCTCGGCACCGGCAGCCCCATCACCTTCACCGACCCCGGCGGCGCCCTCTCCCCCAACCGCACCTACCGCGTGCTCTTGCATTAATGGTAGGGCTGCGCTGCCGCGCAGCCCATTATTCCCCGTCCGCGCGTCTCGCGCGAACGAAAGCCCCCGATTCGCTGCCGCCGTCGGCGTCAGCGGGAAGTCAGGGCGGAGCGGCAGCTCTGCCCCACCAACGAAGACATATTGGAATTGCCAGCAAGTTGCTGGCGGGATGATCGGAGAAATATCGTGCACCGCCCGGCACGCGATAGGTGATCACCCGACGCGGAATGAAATCCGGGCGACGATTTCCCGGCCGAAGCTGCTCTGCATGCGCATGAGGATTTCCTTGCGGCGGTAGCGGACGATTTCGTCGAGCCACACGCTGTTGTCCACGGTGACGAAGAGGGTTCCCTTGTGGATGCCGGTGGGCTGCGCGTGGGCGGTGAGCGTGGGATCGATCAGACTGTTCCAAACCTTCCCGATCTCGGCTTCGTCGCGCTTGCGTTCGAGGCCGAGCTTGCCGGTCACATGAGAGATCAAGGAGCCGACGGATCGTGCGGTGTCCTTCTGCGCCTTCTCGATCGGCGTGGCGTCGAGCCCCCGCCATTGGGCGAGCACGCGCTGGCGGGCCGAGGATTTCGGCGCTCCCAACGGGTAGGAGCGATAGAATGGTTTGCCGGAGCTCAAAGGATTTTTCGTCGTCGCGGAACCGCCGCGAACGGGGTCCACGCTGAACCTAAAAAGGAAATCTGGAAACTAGAAAGTTCGCGGCGGCCGTTGCAGCTCACGCTCCCGGGGCGGCGGGCACGGGCACGCGCTCGTCGAGCACGAGCACGCCGTGGGGCGGCAACTCGTAGCTGCCCGTGAAGGTTTTCCCGGTGAGGAGGTCGTGCATGGGCTTGAAGAAGCTCAGGCGCACCTGAGTGTTCTGGTGGTTGATGAGGAAATAGATTTTTACGCCGTCTTTCTCGCGCAGGCCGACCTCGACGGTGTCGGGAACCTTGAGCAGCGGATGCAGCGACACCATTTGCCGGATCCACGTCACCAGATCGTAGTAAAACGCCTGGTGGCTCATGGTGCCGACGTAGATCGCCTGGCCGTTGCCGAACTTGTTGATCGTGATCGCCGGGCGGCCGGCGTAAAAGTCTTTCGCGAAGGTCGCAATGACCTGGCACTCCTTGGGCTCGATGAGGTCGCACCACAAACGCGCGACGTGATTGTGCGAGGTGTGAAAGGACGTGCCCTTGAAGACGAGGTGGTTCTCCTCTTTTTCCGGCAAGGGATCGAATTCCTTCACGCTCAGGCCGAACAAATCCGTCATGTTGAACGGATACCCTTCGAGGGGCGTGATGTGGTGTTCGTCGACGAGGCCGGTGTTGAAGGTGCCCACGAGCGTGCCGCCGTTCTGCACGTAGAGTTTCAAACGGTCGGTTTCGCCGCCGGACAGCAGATGCAACGATGGTGCGAACACGACCCGGTATTTCGACAAATCATCGGAAGGCCGCGCGAAGTCGACGGAGATGTTGCGATCGTGAAGCGCGGTGTGAAACAGGTGAATGTGCTCGCGCAGGCTGAAATGGCGATTGGGCTGCATCGGCTGTTGCAATGCCCATTCGTTGGGGAAGCTCACCAGGATGCAGGCATCGGCCACGGCCCGGGTTCCGGCGAGCGCCTCCGAGAGGTTCTTCACCTCCTGGCCGATCTGGGAAATTTCGCCATACATGCGGTTGTCCCCTCGCCCATCGTGCGTGAGAACGCCGCCGTAGAACTTCTCCGGACCGATGCGCGGTTGGCGCCAGAAGAAATACAGCGCGCCGGTCGCGCCGCGGGAGATCAATTGATAGGTGAACATCCGCACGACACCGGGCCGCACGAGGGAGTTGATCGCCTGCCAGCTGACGTTGCCGGCTTTCTGTTCGATTACCCAGAAGCCATCCTCGCCATCAGGTGTGCGAACGTTGGTCTTCTTCAAGGAGCGCAGGAAGTCGATGCTGCAGGCGGACTCGGCGGACTTGGTCTGGATCGTTGCGTCGCTGTCCACGGACACGAAATCCACAACATCGGCCATGTCGAAGTAATCGAAGTTGGAAGCCCATGCGCGCAGACTCGTCGTCACGGGAAGCTTCGGCGTGATCTCGTGGAGCAGGTCGGCCTGCATCTTGACGTAAGCCACGCAGGTGTCGCTGGAAAAGCGGCGCCAATCGAGGACGAGCGCCGGATTATGCACCGCGGGCGCGACCATCGGCATCGGCACGTGGGTGAATTCCTTCACCGTCTGCCCCCAAAACCGCAGTCCCATGAGATCGTTGAGATTCTCTACCGTTTCGTACTTGGCCTTGAGCCACGCGTGCCAATCGCGGCGCGTTTCGGGGTTGAAAGAATATTCTGTATGATTGCGCCCGACGCCATTGTCGATCTGCCAGGCGATCACTTGCGGGTGTTTGCCGAGCGCCTGAGCCATCGCGCGAACGATCTTCTGGCTGTAGCTCCAATAAACGTCGCTGTTGAGACTATAGGCGCGACGGGTGCCTTCGTAGCGCGGCAACCCGCGTTCATCGAGGGGAAGAATCTCCGGATGTTTACGCGCCAGCCACAACGGTGGCGCGGCCGTGGGAGTGCCGAGCACAATCTTGATGCCGCGCTTGCCCATGATGTCCATCGCGCGACGAAGCCAGTCGAAATTGAATTTCTCCTCCTCCGGTTCGCACAGACCCCACGAGAATTCTCCCATGCGGACGACATTGAGGCCGGCGTTGGCCATCATTTCCGCGTCGCGTTCCCAGCGAGATTCCGGCGCTTCCGCCGTGCCGTCGTAAGGATACACCCAATGTTCCGGATAATAATCGGCCCCGATATACATAGCGGTATAGTGGTTGGAAGCTCTGCCGCTAAGGGTAAAAGAATTTCGCGGCGCGGCAATTCAAATCGCCGACATGGCCGCGAAAACCGCAACGGCAAAAGGAAGACGCCGGGCCAGCGGGGTTCAAGTCGCTAACCCGGCGTCGCGGGAAAGGAACCGCTCTGAGGTCGGCCCCGTAAAACTATTTCGCTTTGATAATCGGAGGTTCGAACCTAGTCCGTTCAACTCCGCCGGCTATTCGGCGGTGCGATTCGCATTTCAAGGTTTGGCATCTCTGCCGGCAATCAAGGTTTCGATTTCACTCAGATATTGTTTTTTCGTCTCATCGCCATGGTAGCCACTATGCACGAAACGGACGCGACCAGATCCATCCAGCAAAAAGCTGGTCGGCATTGTCTCCACCTGCGCTGCTGCCACCAATTTCTGCGATCCGTCGCGCACTACGGCAAATTGCGCGGGATGCTTCTTCAGAAAGTTCTCCAAGTTCGAGCGTTTTTCATCGACATTGACCGCCACGATCACCAAGCCCTTGGCGCCATATTTCTCGTGAATCTCGTTTAAAGCAGGGAACGACGCTTTGCACGGCGCGCACCAGGACGCAAAGAAATCAACGAGCACGATTTTCCCTTTCAATCCGTCAGGAAGTTTGCCTTCCAAGGAAAACTTTTCGAGGGCCGGAAAAGTGTCGCCAGCCTTGAGTTGTGCGGCGTTCGCCATGACGGGCACGCAAGAGACGGCCGTCGCAACACATAGAATGCGGAGGAATCTATTCCAGATTGTTTTCATAATTAAATTCCGAACGGAAAAATATCGGCGTTAGCGAACAACATACTCGTAAAATCTGCGGCTCGGCAATTTGCGTTGATCGAGGACGATGCAGCCTTCCGCGTGAACATAGGAATCAATCAGTTTGAGCCCTTCGTCGGGACCGAGCACAAAAGCCGCCGTGGACAACATTCCAGCGACCGTACAGTTTGGCGCCACAATACTCACCGAGCGGACCCCGTTGTCGACCGGTTGGCCCGTGCGCACATCTAGAATGTGCCCAAACCGGCGCCCGTCTTTGGTAAAGTTGCGGAAGTAATCGCCCGAAGTTGCCACGGCGCGATTTTGAATCGCCAACGAAGTCCAGCATTGACCCGGTTGCGCCGGATCCTCCAAGCCGATCTTCCACGCAGGTCGACCATCAGGAGGCGCACCAAAGGCGAAAACATCCTGGCCAAAATCCACGAGAATGCTGGCGATTCCATGCTGCACCGCCAACAGCACAACTTGATCTACTGCGTATTCCTTTCCGATGCCGCCGAGATCGAGACTCATCCCCGGCTCGGTCAGGAAAACCTTACCAGGAGCCCGCTTGACCTTTCGCCAGCCGACGTGGGTGAGAGCATTCGCAATAGCCTTGTCATCGGGAATGACGGGAGGCTGAGCCTTCCAGTTCCATAATTGAATGAGTGGCAGCGAAGTCGGATCAAATATTCCGCGGGTCAGAAAATGCGCCTCATGGCAAAGCGCAAGTATACGTTCGGTCTCGCGATCGATCTCCACCCATTCGCGACCGGCCGCCAGATTGATCCGGCTTATCAAACTGTCCGGAAGGAAGCGCGAGTAACGGCTTTCGAAATTCCCGACCCACTGCAAAGCAGCCGCTACGAAAGCATCGGCCAACGCCGGGGTAGCACCGAAGTGAATCCGACAGACTGTTCCCATTGCCCGGAATGTCAGCGTTGTCGCGCCGTTTCCCGTGGTGCGCGACACCGATGCGCGAATGCGGTCGTGAACACTTGTTTCCATTACGAAGAAAAGCTCACCGCCCACTTCGATCGGCGAAGAAATAAATCTCTGCAATCGCGCATTGCTGGAATCGATATTGAAATCTGGTCTGGCACTTGTCGAGTTGTTGGCCAGTAAAAGCTGACCGCCACGGTTTGGCTACCGGTTAGAGCATACAGGAACTGACCAAAAACTGGCCTAGCTTGCCAGAGCGCATCTGGCATTCAAGTTCGCGCTGCGATTTGCGAGCGATCCGCGGAACTTTCGATCAACACCTTCACTTTTTCCCTTCGAGGGAAATCTTGAGATTCGCGATGGTTCCCTGAAACGTGGCGTTGCCACCGTAGACCGTCACCGGTTTGGCGTCGTCGTGACCGACACAGAAATTCTCCTGCGGCTGGTGCGTGATCAGGCCGTTCGCTTTGCCAGTGGCGACGGGCTTGCCGTTGAGCGCGAGCGTCATCGTCCGGTCGGCGGCAAGCTTCGCTTCCAGCGTGAAACGACCCGTGGGTGTTTCACTCGACGTAACGCTCGTCGCCTCTTTGCCGGCGTGAACCGTGAAGACAACGTGGCCGTCTTTCAGATGCACCGCGTAACCAACGGCGACACCACCGTGTGCGACGATTACACCGTTCGGAGACTTTGATTCCACTTCGCAAGAAATGCTAATCGCCTTGTTGGCCACCTGCGGTGCGGCGTCGGGCGCGAGCGTGTCACCAAGTTTGAGCGCATCGAGCGAACCCGTGCTCGTTGCAGCGGATTTTTTCCCGCCCTTGGCTGCTTTCGCGGTCTTCTTGGCGCTTTTCTTTTTTCCCGGCTCATCAGACGGATAAAGCATCACCGGATTTTCCACCGAACCAGCGGGACGCACGCCGGGGCCAGGCTTTCCCTCGCCGAGGTCAGCCGCCATTTTTACCGCGAGCGCCTTCAGGCGATTCACCACGTCAGGATGTGCCGCGGCAACATCCGTGCGCTCACCGATTTCGTGGTCGAGGTTGTAGAGCCGCGGCTTATCGAGTGAGGCAGGAACAGCTGGTCCCGTCTTGCCCATGCCGTCATTCTGCGGCGCGATCGCCAGCTTCCACGGGCCGGAACGGACAGCTTGCAACTTGTAGCTCGAGTAGTAGTACCGCGCCTCGTGCGGCGACTCCGTGGTCTTGCCGAGAAGCAGCGGGGAAATGTCTTTGCCGTCAATCTTCCGATCACTCGGCACTGTTCCACCGGCAACGCTCACGAAGGTCGGGAGGAAATCAATGTTGCCCGCAATGGCGTCGCACACGCTGCCCGGGGCAATTCGTCCCGGCCACCACGCGAGGGTCGGTTCGCGAACGCCGCCTTCCCAAGTGGAGCCTTTTCCTCCGCGCAACGGACCCGCGGTACCGGCATCGTTGCCTTTGACGAGCCACGGACCGTTATCGCTGCTGAACATCACGAGCGTGTTCGAGTCGAGTTTGAGTTCGCGCAACGTGTCGAGCACGCGTCCAACGCTCCAGTCCACTTCCTCAACCCAATCACCGAAGCGGCCGTTGTTGGATTTGCCACGAAATTTTGCTCCCGGATGAATGGGAGTGTGCACGGCGTTGTGAGGCAAGTAGAGGAAGAACGGTCCCGACTTGTGCTCCGTAATGAACTTCACCGCCTCGTCCGTGTAACGCGACGTGATGCCGTCCTGATCGTCCTCGGTCAACAGTTCCTGCACCGCCTCATCGCGCACGAGCGGGACGACGCGCTTACCGTTCACCCTGGCCGTTCTCAACATGTCGTTCGAATAGGGAATCCCGA
This sequence comes from Limisphaerales bacterium, assembly GCA_044224905.1. GTDB lineage: Bacteria > Verrucomicrobiota > Verrucomicrobiia > Limisphaerales > JBGAJN01 > JBGAJN01. The sequence goes on along the minus strand of JBGAJN010000003.1, from coordinate 476,910 downwards.
GGTAATGATCGAAGCCGTGGCGCGTTGGAAAGAAAATCGGCTGGTCGCCGAGATGCCATTTGCCGATGCACATCGTCGCGTACCCCTGCGCCTTCAGCAATTCGGCGACGGTGTGTTCCTCCGCGTTGATGCCGTTTTTGTTTCCCGGACCGAACACGCCGGGAATGGAAACGCGTTGCCCGTAACAGCCCGTGATCACTTGCGCGCGCGACACGGAACAGACGGGCGCGGCGTAAAAGCTAGTCAGCTTCATTCCTTCGCGCGCCATGCGGTCGAGGTTCGGCGTGCGATTCAATTTGGAACCAAACGGTCCAATGTCGCCGTAGCCCATGTCGTCGATGAAAATGAGGACGATGTTGGGACGGACGCTGGCAGCATTCGCGGGGAATATGGTCGCGAGAAGCCCCGCGCAAAAAATAAGCCCAACAATCCACTCGCGCCTTAGCCCTCGCCGGCGCGAAGTCGTTGAAACGATTTTTGCAAAAATGTCCCGACGACCAAAGTTAGTGGTGAGTTTCATGAGAGTGGCTGGCTGCTGGACGGAGCAGAGATTGGCAAAGGTTACCGCGAGTTGGAGTTCCGCACGCTTCTCCGTTAATCGTGATCCACGAGTTCGTAGCAGATGATCTGCGCCATGAAGGCAGCGCCCCCAGCGTTCGGGTGCACGCCATCTGGAAAGCTTTCCTTGCGATCGCTCATGCCCGAGTGGAGATCAATTGTGCGCAGTTTCATTTCCTTCGCCACGCGTTCGATGAGCGGAATGATTTCGCCTTTGACCACGGCTTCATTGATTCCCCATTTGTCCTGATACACCGGCACCGGAAGGCACAGCCAAATACGCGGCTTCGTCGGCAAGGCGGAGAAATGCGCAACCATCGCTCGGAGATCGGCGACAAACTCATCCTTGTGAGCCCAATTCTGCGGCTTCGAATCATTGGTCCCTAGTTTGATGACCACCGCGTGCGGCGCGAAATCGGTCGCCTCTTTGAACGCCTTAGTTTTCCAATATGGATGATCGCCATTTTTGAGCAACGTCGAACTGCTCACGCCGAAATTCTTCACGCTAAATTTCTCGCCGAGACATTGGGCGAGAATCGCCGGATAGCAATTCCGCTCCCGATCCGCAACGCCGGCGCCATACGTAATGCTATCGCCCACGCACGCGACGCGGATCGGTTCCTTGAAGTTCGCAGGATTCAGATAACGAGCGGGGTCCGCCGCCTCAACAATCAGCGTGAAGCAAAAGATCGAGAAAAGTAAACGAGTGAAGCGGGCAAGGTTTTTCATGCGTGGATCAATTTCGCCTCCGAGTTAACTCCTGCCCGGAGGCCGATCGCAAGGGGTTTCTCGCCCACCCGACACGAATAAATGCTTCTCCAGCACCTTTTTAATTGAAGGATCAAGGCAGGAGGTTAAAGTGTGAGTGCTGATGTGGTCATCGATAGCTACAATGCTGCCGTTGGTTCTCGTAATCGCAATCAGTGTATTCTTCACCTTCCTTCTCAGTCGTCGGCTCCTCCGAAGACAATCCGCCACCGCGAATGCGGAGTCCCTCATTACGCGACCTGAGGCGCCTCTGTTCTTTGATACGCCGCGCGGGTGGTTGGCCGTCAAGACGGACGATGTTCAATCCGTGCAAGCCGCGTTGCGCCTTCATCACGCCCTGCCCTGCTCCTGGTCTGAAGGATTGGAACGCGCCGCGGAGGCGAAGATCTTTATTACCCCGCCCGTGTCCGGTTGGGTCCTGGTTTTCGGCGCGAGCCTTCCTGAGCCTAGCGATGACATTGACGACTTCCACGCGTTCATTCTGGAACTCAGTCGACAACTCGGGCTGGTTATATATTTCAACGCGCAACCCGTCTTCTATCATCACGCTTGGATCAAGGTGCTGGATGGTCGCGTCGTGCGGGCGTACGCGTGGGCGGACGAGACGTTGTGGAACCAAGGAGACCTTACCCAAGCCGAGCACGATCTTCACCTCCGCTGCCGGCCGTACGGGGATCCGCCTTCAGAGATGGTGCCCCGCACGCGGGAGATCGCCCGGCGCAATTGCGAAAGGGTTTCCCAGCTCGCAGCGCGTTGGAGCATCGATCCAAAATCGCTCGATGTGAATTTTCTCAGCCACGAAACGGGAATTGCCGGCGAGTTCATCTATTCCAGGCCGCACTGAGGAAGTGCAGCACGGACGGTGTTCTGCCCGGCCTAGGAAAGGATCAGAACGCTATGTCACTCGAATCCGCGCTCGAAGAGTTTCCGAAGAACGTAACGCTCAAAGATGGTTACACCTGCCAACTTCGCCCGTTGTTGAAGACCGACGAGAAGCATTTTCACGAATTCTTCCTCGCCGTGCCGGAGCAGGAGCGCATGTTTATCAAACATCGAGTCACCGAACCGGAGGTGGTTCGCGCCTGGTGTGAACAACTGGATTACGGACGAAACCTCCCGCTGGTTGCCGTCGCGGGAAATCGCATCCTCGCCGACGCCACGCTGCACCAGCAACTCGGCGGGTGGAAGCGTCACATTGGCCGCGTGAGCATTCTGGTTCATCCGCACTTCCGCGGCCGCGGACTTGCCCGCTCGGTGGTGGGCGAAATAATTGAGATCGCCCGGTCCTGCGGGCTTGAGCGACTCGAAGCGGAGTTCATTGGCCAGCAGGAAGCCGCGATGAAGGTCTTCGGCATGCTCGGCTTCAGCCCGCTGCTGAAACTGCCCGACTACGTGAAAGACATGCAGGCGATTTCCCACGACTACATCCTCATGGGACTCGACTTGCTGACCGACGAAGAATACGCGGGCGTCGGTTAACACCGTTACGCACGGAACGCGCGTCGCTCGGCAGCATAAACTGACTCAATTACCAAACGTCAGTTTATCAATTCACGTATCCGTCGCGGACTGCCGTATTCCTCATGGCATGCAAAGGAACACGACAGCCGCCAAGCTCGGCAACCAATTCATCGCAACCGCCCTTGCCGTCATACTATTGATAGGGACAACCGGGTGTGAAACCGCCCGTGATTTCAGCCTGACCCGCAAGCTCTGGAGTCCCGAAGCCGATTTTGAAGGAAGCGAATACCACCCTGCGGCGAATTCTGGAGTCCAACTATACGAGTCGGTCAACCCACCCGACATCCTAGTCCAATACAACGAAGCCAAGGACAATTCGAAGACGGTCACCCGGCGCGCCTATTTCCTTTTGGAAAACCGATCCCGTACCGATACCAATCGCAAACCGCGATTCGTTTCCTCGGACTCCGCCGAAAACTTGCTGCCGATCCCGTTGCTTGCCGCTGCCGAACCTGTGACCGCAACTCCGCCGCAGCTCTATGCCGTGATCCGTTCGAACGACAATCAACTGACCCTTCACGGCGAACACTGGGATGAAGGCCCATACACGCTGCCACATTACTCGACGTCGCACCCGACAACCTCCCGCGTCGTGCTAACACCGTTCGCTGTCGCTGGTGATGTTGTCATGGTCGGGCTTGCAGCGGGATTTGTCGGCGCAATCCTCTGGATCTCAGCCGGTGCACCCATGGGGAACTGCCGATAACCGGCTTGCGATCCGCGCGCGATCCTGACCAAGCTCCAGAATGACGCCGGAAAATTGCCCGAACTGCGGAGCAGAAATTCCCCCACGCGCCAAAGCCTGCCCCGAATGCGGCGCGGACGAAAAGACCGGTTGGTCAGAGGACGCCGTGACGCAAGGACTCAATCTCCCGGATCAGGAATTCGACTACGACGAGTTCGTCAAAAATGAATTCGGCGAAGAAGACAAAATTAAACCCCGCGGCGTCTCGTGGATTTGGTGGGCGGTGGCGGCTGCACTTGTAGCAGGCTTCATTACGCTCATGGTTTTTCGTCACTGATGATGGTACAGAGGGTGCGCACTATGATTGAAAAGAATCCGCTGCCTCACCGCACCCGATTGAACTCATGTTTCTCGGCGAGATCGCACGTCTTGCTTTCGTTCCTCATTGTTCACGGCTCGTCCCTGCTGGCCGCCGATTGGCCGCAAATGCTCGGTCCGACGCGCAACGGAGCGACTACCGGCGAAGGCTTAGCCGCCACGTGGCCGAAAGAAGGACCAACCGTCGTCTGGACGAAGAAGGTTGGCGCCGGTTTTAGCGCCCCCGTCGTGGCTGACAAAAAGCTCATCATCTTTCACCGCGTCGGCAACGAAGAGATTATCGAGGCAGTCGATGCCGAAAAAGGCGTCTCGCTCTGGAGGTTGCCGTATCCCACAGCGTATCGCGACGATTTCGGATTCGATCCCGGCCCGCGCGGCACTCCATGCATCGCCGGCGACAAGGTGTACACCTTTGGCGCCGACGGCCGGCTCACGTGCGCGAGCCTCGCCGACGGCAAGTCGCTGTGGAGCGTGGATTGCAAAAAGGAATTCGCTGCTTCCAAGGGTTTCTTCGGCCTCGCTTGCTCGCCGCTCGTGGAAGGCAACTCCGTGATCGTCAATGTCGGCGGCAAAAATGCGAGCAGCGTGATCGCCTTTGACAAAGAGTCCGGGAAAGTTCTCTGGCACGCCATCGACGATGAACCCAGTTACTCGTCGCCGATTGCCGCCACGTTCGGCACGCAACGACTCGTGCTGGCGTTAACGCGGGGAAATTTCGTCGGACTGAGCGCTGCCGACGGCAAAGTAAATTTCCAACAGCCGTTCCGACCGCCGCAAAACGCCTCCGTTACCGGCGCCACTCCGCTAATCAGCGGTGAAAACATTTTCATCACCGCCGCCTACGATACCGGCGCGCAATTGCTGCGGTTTCACGACGGGAAAATCGAGAAAATCTGGGGCAATGATGAATCGCTCTCGCTGCAATATTCTTCGCCAGTCTTACGCGACGGGTTTCTCTACGGTCTCCACGGTCGCCACGATTTTCCCGGCGGGACCGAACTACGATGCGTCGAATTCACCACCGGAAAAGTGCGCTGGGCCAAGCCCGGCTTGAAAGGTTCGAATCTGATTCTCGCCGGCGACTCCCTGTTCGTGTTGTCGGAAACCGGTGAACTAATCCGCGCCTCCGCATCTTCAGACAAATACGTCGAACTCGCGCGTGCCCAAATCCTCGGCGCCGGCGTGCGTGCATATCCCGCGCTCGCGAACGGTTTTCTCTACGCGCGAAGCAAAGACACGCTGGTCTGCGTGAAACTGAAGTAGGCGCCGCGCGCTTTCCGCGCGTAGCCGGGCAGCGGTCGTCACGCTTTCTTGATCAGTCGCAGCAGAAAGAGGAGGACAATGGCGCCCACGGTCGCGACGATCAGGCTGCCCAGCAAACCTCCGCCGGATGAAAGCCCGAGCTCGCGAAATAGGAACCCACCCAGCAATGCGCCGATCACGCCCACAATGATGTCCCCGAGCACGCCGAAGCCGCCGCCTTTTATCAGTTGCCCCGCCAGCCAGCCGGCGCAGAGTCCGATCAGAATAAACCATACGAAGTCCATAGCTGTTCTCCTTCCTGTGGTTTTAGGTTTGAGTTACCCATAGCACCATTCGCGTAACCGACAACTGCTTCGTTGAACTCTTCTCAGCCGCTAATCAATTCTGGCAACGACGGCGAGCCCATTCCGCGTTGGCGCAACGAACTCAAACTGTCGCCGGCTTGACCGCAACACGTCCGCGCCACACACGAAATTTTTGCCGCATGTGCTCAAAGGCGAGGTACACGACCGGCGTCGTGTAAAGCGTGAGCAGTTGCGAAACGATCAAGCCGCCGACGACGGCGATGCCCAGCGGCCGACGCAGTTCCGAACCTGTTCCCCACCCTACCGCCAACGGCACGGCGCCAAGTAAAGCCGCCATCGTCGTCATCATGATCGGTCGGAAGCGGATCACGCAGGCCTTGTAGATCGCTTCCTCAGGCGAGAGCCCTTCGTGACGCTCCGCTTCGAGCGCAAAGTCGATCATCATGATCGCGTTCTTCTTCACGATGCCCATCAACAGAATGATTCCAATGAAGGACACCAACGAGAGATCAAAGCCCGTGACCATCAACGCGAGCAAAGCGCCCACGCCGGCCGATGGCAGCGTCGAAAGAATCGTAATTGGATGAATGAGACTCTCGTAAAGCATCCCCAGCACGACGTAAACGGCGAGCAGCGCCGCCGCAATCAGCAACGGCATGTTCGACAACGATGATTGGAACACCTGCGCGGTTCCCTGAAAGCTCCCTTGGATGCGCCCCGGGATGTGAAGCTCTTCCGCGGCCTTATGAACGAGATCCGTCGCATCACCGAGCGCGACGCCCGGAGCAAGGTTGAAGGAAACCGTGACCGCCGGGAACTGCCCCTGGTGATTCACGGACAACGAAGCGTTGACCATTTGGAATTTTGCCACGCTGGAAAGCGGGATGAGATTTCCATTGTTGGCGCGCACGTAAATCTTTTGCAGCGACGCGGGATCGAGCTGATATTTCGGATCCACTTCGAGCACCACGTGATGCTGATTGTAGCGCTTGTAGATCGTGGAAACCTGTCGTTGCCCGAAAGCGTCGTAGAGCGTGTTGTCGATGGCGATGGGTGACACGCCCAGCCGCGAAGCCGCGTCGCGATCAACGACGACATTCGCTTTGAGCCCGCGCGTCTGCTGGTCGCTGCTGACGTCGCGGAGTTGCGGAAACGAGCGCAACTTCTCCACCAGCTTCGGAGTCCATTCGTTGAGGTCGTTCAAGTCCGCCGCTTGCAACGCATACTGAAACTGCGCTTTCCCGAATCGGCCGCCGACACGGATGTCCTGCGCGGATTGGAGGAACAACGTGATTCCACCGATCTCGGAGAGTTTTTTTCGAAGGCGATTGATGACCGCGTCCGCGCTGACTTTGCGTTCACTGAGCGGCTTCAACGTGATGAACATGCGCCCATTGTTCACGGTGGAACTACCCGAACTTGCTCCGATGAACGAACCAAGCGTGAGCACCGCAGGATCATCAAGAACGACACGCGCGACTTTATCCTGAAGCTTGGCCATCGCCTGAAACGAAATGTCCTGCGCCGCTTCGGTCGTTCCGAACATCACGCCGGTGTCTTGTTGCGGAAAAAATCCTTTCGGCACTTCGGTGTAAAGCCAGACCGTCGCCACCGCGGTGAGCAGCGCGACAAACAACGTGAAGCCCTGATGCCGCAGCACCCATTTGAGGCCTGATTCGTAGGTTGCGAGCAACCAATTGAATGCGTTCTCACACCCTCGGTAGACGACGCTACGATCTTTGTATTCCGACTCGGGCTTCAGGAAACGCGAGCACATCATCGGCGTCAGCGTCAACGAGATCACTCCGGAAACCAGAATGGCGAGACTCAGCGTCACGGCGAATTCATGGAACAAGCGCCCGATCAAACCGCCCATGAACAGCAGCGGGATAAAAACAGCGATCAGTGACGTACTCATGGAGATCACCGTGAACCCGATTTGTCGCGCGCCCTTCAAAGCTGCCTGCAACGTGCTATCGCCTTGTTCGCTGAAGCGATAGACGTTTTCGATGACCACGATCGCGTCATCGACGACGAATCCGACCGAGATCGTGATCGCCATCAGCGAAAGATTATCGAGCGTGTAATCGCACAGATACATCCCACCCAGCGTTCCCGCGATGGCGAGCGGTACGGTCACGCACGCAATGAAAGTTGGCCAAAATCTCCGCAGGAATAGGAACACGACCATCACCACAAGGCTGATGCTCAAGATCAGCGAGAACTGCACTTCTTCGAGCGATGCGCGGATCGTCGTGGTACGATCGCTCACCTGTGAAATCTTCACCGTCGGCGGAAGCCACCGTTCCAACTGCGGCAGCACGGCGTGAATGCGATCGACGGTCTCGATGACGTTCGCGTCCGGCTGCTTGTAAATGATCAGCAGCACCGCGCGTCGGGTGCCAAACCAACCTGCTTGGCGACCATTCTCCACGCCGTCCAGCACGCGCGCAACCGCGTCCAACTTGATCGGCACGCCTTTGCGCTGGGTGAGAATCAAGTTCTTATAATCCGCCGCTTCGTTCAGTTGGTCGTTGCTCGTGATCGTGTAGGAGGAGTCGGGGCCTTCGAAACTTCCCTTCGGCGAATTCACGTTCACTTGTCCAATCATCGAACGCACGTCTTCGAGGCTCAGCCCCATGGACGCCAACGCTGAGGGATCCACTTGCACCCGCACCGCGGACTTTTCCGCGCCGTTGATGACGACCTGGCTGATGCCCTCGAGTTCGCTCAAACGCTGACCGATGATGTTGTCGGCGTATTCGTAAACTGTCGAGCCCGCCAGCGTATCCGAGGTCAACGCCAGCACCATAATCGGCGTGTCGGCGGGATTGATTTTTCGGTAAGTGGGTGGCGAGGGAAGGTTCGCGGGCAAGTCAGCCGTCGCCGCATTGATCGCGGCCTGCACATCGCGAGCCGCGTCATTCACCTTGCGGCTTAGATCGAATTGCAAGGTGATGCTGGAACTCCCCAACGTGCTGATCGACGTCATCTCCGTCACACCGGAGATTTGCCCTAAGCGCCGCTCCAGTGGTGCTGCGACCGATGAAGCCGTGGTCGCCGGGTCAGCGCCGGGCAATGTCGCCGTGACCATGATCATCGGGAAATCGACCCGCGGCACGGGCGCCACTGGCAAAAAACTGTACGCTACGATTCCGAGAATGAACAAGCCGATCGCCAGCAACGACGTGCCCACCGGTCGTCGAATGAATGGCTCGGAGACGTTCATGGCATCGAAGCTCCAGGTTCAGGCGTCGCCGCCGGCGCGCCAGCCGATTTCGAATTGCGCCAACGACGCACGCGAAGACCGAGCCGGTCCATGTAGAGATAAATTACCGGCGTAGTGTATAGCGTCAGAAATTGCGAAACCAACAAACCACCGACGATCGAGATGCCCAGAGGCCGACGCAGCTCCGAGCCAGTCCCCTGCTCCAGCGCCAGCGGCAAAGCGCCCAGCAACGCCGCCATCGTCGTCATCATGATCGGGCGGAAGCGCAGCAAGCATGCTTGATAAATGGATTTTTCCGGCGGCAATCCTTCGACGCGTTCCGCTTCGAGTGCGAAGTCAATCATCATGATCGCGTTCTTCTTCACGATGCCGATCAGCAGGATGATACCGATCAAAGCGATCATCGACATGTCGGTGCGGCAGATCAGCAGCGCGAGCAATGCGCCCACGCCCGCCGACGGCAGGCTTGAGAGAATCGTGATCGGATGAATGTAACTCTCGTAAAGCACGCCGAGCACGATGTAGATCACCACGATGGCGGCGAGGATGAGGAACGGTTCACTCTTCAACGATGCGCGGAATTCGGCCGCGCTGCCGGAGAACGTGGTGACCACCGTCTCGGGCAGCTTGATTTCCTTTTCGGCTTTTTGAATCGCATTCACCGCGTGGCCAAGTGAACTGCCTGTTCGCAAATTGAATGACAACGTCACCGCCGGAAACTGTCCCTGATGGATCAACGCGAGTGGGGCCGTCCGCGTTTGCACTGTGCTGAACGTACTCAACGGCACCATCTGACCAGTGGTCGACTTCACGTAAATCTTGTCGAGAGATTCTGGAGCGAGTTGAAACCGAGGCTCCGCTTCGAGAATCACACGATACTGGTTGAGCTGAGTGAAAATGGTCGAGACCTGGCGCTGTCCGAACGCATCGTAGAGCGTGTCGTCGATTGCTTGCGGCAGGATGTTGAAACGCGACGCCTTGTCACGGTCGACGTTGATGTGAATCTGCAGTCCGCCGGTTTGTTGATCGGTCGCGACGTCAGCGAGTTCCGGCAGGTCGCGAAGGCGGTTCAACAACTTTGGCGCCCATTCGTTGAGCTCCGCTTCGTCGGCGTCCTGCAACGTATACTGATACTGCGTGCGGCTGACGCGACTGTCGATTTGTACGTCCTGCACTGCTTGCATGAAGAGCGATATCCCGTGCTCATCCTTCGTCGCCTCGCGCAGGCGCTCGATCACATCCGTTGCGCTTGCCTTGCGATGATCTCGCGGCTTGAGGTTAATGTAGAGCCGACCGGTATTCACGGTCGCGTTCACCGATCCAGCGCCGACGAACGATGCTACGCTCACTACGTCGGGATCCTTGCGCACAATTTCGGCGACGCGCCGCTGCCGCTCGACCATCGCTCGATAAGAGATCGACTGCGCGGAGTCGGTGACCCCGATGATCAAGCCCGTGTCCTGCTGCGGCAGCAGGCCCTTCGGCACAATGATGTAGAGCCAAATGGTGGCGACCAACGTCAGCGCCGCGACGCCCAAGGTGAACGGTTGATGGCGCAGGACCCATTGCAGGCCGCGTTCGTAGAATTTTAGCATCGCCTCGAACATCCGCTCCGTCGCGTTGTAGAATCGTCCATGTTTGCTCTCCTTTTCCGGCCGCAACAAACGCGCGCACATCATTGGCGTGAGCGTCAGCGAGACGACGGCCGAAACAACGACGGCCACACTCAACGTGATCGCAAACTCGCGGAACAAACGGCCCACGATTCCCGTCATGAAAATTAGCGGAATGAAAACCGCGATGAGCGACACGCTCAACGAGATGACCGTGAAGCCAATCTGCTTCGCCCCTTTCAGCGCGGCTTCCATCGGAGGATCGCCGGCTTCGATGTAGCGCACGATGTTTTCGATCATCACGATCGCGTCATCGACAACGAACCCGGTCGAAATCGTCAGCGCCATCAGCGAGAGGTTGTCGAGGCTGAAGCCCGCCAACTTCATCACACTGAACGTCCCCAACACCGCCAGCGGCAGCGCGATGCTGGGAATAACTGTTGCCCAGAACTTGCGTAGAAAAACAAAGATCACCATCACGACCAACGCCACGGTCATCAACATCGTGAATTGAACGTCGGCCACTGACGCGCGAATCGTCTCAGTGCGATCGGTCAGAATGTTAACCGTAACGCTCGGCGGAATTGCCGAGCGCAGTTTCGGCAGCAACGCCTTCACGCGATCGGCGGTCTCGATGATGTTCGCTCCTGGCTGTCGTTGAATGTCGAGGATCACAGCGGGCTTGTCGTTAACCCAACCGGCCAAGCGCACATTTTCCACGTTGTCCACGACTTCGCCGATGTCACCAAGGCGGATCGGCGAACCATTCTTGTACGCGATGATGACCTTGCGAAATTCCGCCGCGGAATAAATCTGGTCGTTCACGCCGATGGCATACGCCTGAAGTTTTCCGTCGAAGCTCCCTTTCGGCGCGTTGACGTTGTTCTGCACCAGAGCCACGCGAATGTCTTCCATGCTCACGCCGAGCGCCGCGAGCGCCGCTGGATTCACACGCACGCGCACGGCGGGCTTTTGGTTGCCTTCAATGGTCACGAGGCCTACGCCGGAAACTTCGCTCAGTTTTTGCGCCAGCACCGTGTCCGCGAGATCGTTTACCTTTTCGAGCGGCAACGTTTCGGAGGTGATTTGCAGCGTGAGAATCGGCGTGTCCGCGGGGTTGACCTTGCTGTAGGTGGGCGGATTCGGCATCGCCTTCGGCAAAACGCCGTTGGCAGCGTTGATCGCCGCTTGCACGTCTTGCGCGGCCGAATCGATGTCGCGGTCGAGATTGAACTGCAGCGTGATCGCCGTGTTCCCGAACGAACTCACGGACGACATCATCGCCAAGCCGCTGATCTGCCCGAACTGACGTTCGAGCGGCGTCGTGACGGACGAACCCATCACATCGGGACTCGCTCCAGGATATTGCGCCGTGACTTGGATTGTCGGGAAATCCACCGGCGGCAGCGCGGAGATTGGGAGGAGGTAGTAACCCAGCATGCCCAACAGCACCACGCCCACCATGAGCAGCGACGTGGCGACCGGGCGCCGGATGAATGGCTCGGAGATGTTCACGAGCTTGGTGTTTAAGGGGCCGATTCGTCGTCCGAGGGTTTCGCCGATTGGCCCGGCTTCACGCGTGAGCCGGCTTGCAGGCGATACTGGCCTTGCACAACGACGCGTTCGCCCGGACGCAAGCCTTCTTCAATCAATGCCTGCCCCGCTTCAGTTTGGCCGAGCTTCAAGGGCCGAACTTCCACGGATAAGTCATCCTTGATGACGAACGCAAACGGACCTTCCGGACCGCGCTGAATCACCGACATCGGGACAACAACGCCGCCCTTGCGCGTGGTCAGAAGCAAGCGCGAGTTGACGAATTGTCCGGGCCAGAGTCGCAAGTCTTGATTGGGAAACGTGGCCTTCAATTTGATCGTGCCCGTGGTCGTATCGATTTGGTTATCGATTACGGCGAGTTTGCCCTCGCCGAGGACCGTTTTGTTGTCGCGATCCATGGCGAGCACCGACAGCTCCCCCGAGGCCATCTGTTTGTGAATCTCGTTCAACGTCTGTTCGGGCAACGTGAACACCACAGTGATTGGCCGCAGCTGAGTGATCGTCACCAAACCAGTCGCGTCATTGGCGCGAACGATGTTCCCTTGATCCACGGTGCGAATACCCGTGCGCCCGTCGATCGGTGACGTGATGGTCGTGTAAGCGAGTTGAACTTTGGCGCTGTCGATCGCGGCTTGATCCGCTTTCACTGCGGCCTCGAATTGGTCCGCCAAAGTTTTCTGCGCGTCGTAGTCCTGCTGTGCGAGAATCTTTTGTTCAAGCAATGCCGCGTTGCGGGCCACTTGCACTCGAGCGTTGGCCGCTTGCGCCTCGTCCTGCGCTTTCTTTGCTTCAGCTTGTTCCAATTGCGCTAGAAAAGGGGCGGGATCAATCTTTGCGAGCAGATCGCCCGCGCGCACATCCTGTCCTTCGGTGAAAGCCACCTTCTCCAATTGCCCATCGACGCGAACGCGGATCGTCACCGTGTTGAAGGCCTGAACGGTCCCGAGCCCATCGAGGTAAATCGGGACATCCTTCTGCGCCACAGTCCCCGCAACGACCGGCACTGGCCCCTGCGCTCCTCTACCTGCGCCAGCTCCTTTTTTCTCCGCTCCCTTCTCCGGAGCGGAGACTCCTCGCGAACGATAGTACCAGGTGACAGCGCCAGCAATCAGCGCGAGCAAAATGATCCCGACAATCCATCCGGATTTCGATTTCCTGGGTGGTTCCGTTGCGATTGAAGGGCGCGTCATGGTTCTGGTATCGGGTTCTCCGTTGCCCCGCGGCAACGCAGCGGTTCGAGGGAGTTGTTCGTCTTGCAACACATTGGAGATGGGTTCGCGCCGATTAATTCAAACCGCTAAGAAGTGACAACTTTCAAAATATGTAACATATTCCCCCCGTCAACCAGCAAACTCGGTTTGGCGTGAAAAAAAGAAAGACATTCAAAGGCGCGGCGCGTGATTTGATCTTCAACACGGCGAAGATCCTTTTGCGTCGCCACGGTCAGGACAATTTGGCGATCGTCGACATCGCCCGCGCGCTCGGCATGTCCCACGCCAACGTCTACCGCTACTTTCGCAACAAGACTGAGATCCTCGACGCCATCATCGACGAGTGGATGTTGCTCGTGGAGGAGTTCGTGGAGAGCATTGCCAATCGTCCGGGAACCGCGGCGCAACGGTTAGAGGCGGTTGTGATCGAAGTTCACCGCAAACGGCGCGAGAAGTTTCTGGAAGACGCGGCAGTGTTCGAATCCTACCGGCGGCTTGCCGAAGCACGACCCGATGCCATCGCCAAACGGCGTGAGAAAATTTTGCACGTTTTCGAGCGGATCTTCCGCGAAGGCATTGCGAACCGGGAATTCGCGGCGATCGATCCCAATGAAGCCGCCGTCGTGCTGGAAGACGCGACAGCGCTATTCCTGCACCCGTTGATGATTCCCACCGCGATCAAAGAAGACACGGGAACACGTGCGCAAAAAGTTGTTCGTTCAATCCTCGCGGGATTCGCGATCGACACTTCGACTAGTGGCGCTGCCAAGAAGTCGACTCCGACCCGTCGCTGAGCCCGCGCCTACTTCGTCGCCGCGACGTCCACGGTCACCGCCCACAGATATTCGAGGAACTTCCGCAGGCCGGAGAGCGAGATACGTTCATCGTTGCCGTGTACGCCGGTGATCTCCTTCTCACCAACCGCCGGTCCGATGCCGTAAGCTTGGACACCTTTCGCCCTCAATTGGGCAGAGTCCGTCGCACCGAGATTCATCGTCGGGAGCGTGGCCCCTTCCGGGAACATCTTTTTCTGGACGCGCGTCAATGCCGCGAACATCTCCGTGTCGGTCCGTGATGGAGCCGTCGCCGGCCGGCCGCCGGGCGCCGGCGGGACGACTTCGACATGCGGATCATCGATCAACTTCCGCAGCGCGACAGCAAGCTTTTCGATGTCCTCATCCGGCATGGCGCGAACGTCAATCATCGCGAGGGCGTCACCAGGGATCACGTTGATGCGGAAGCCGCCTTTCAGCGAAGTTGGAACGAGGGTCGTGTGCAAGATCGCGTAATAAGCGGCGTGCTTCTGCCGCATCATGTCCCGCACCAAACCACCGATAGCAGGATCTTCAATGTGCGTGAACAAAAACGCATCCTCCGGCGTGGAAATCTTGGCCAGTCCGTTGAAAAAATTACGCGTCGTGTCGTTGAGACGCGTGGGCGCCTGCCAGTCGCCAATCTTCGCCACCGCAGCAGCGAGATGCGTAATGGGATTGTCCGTCCGCGGTCGCGAACCGTGCCCGCTGGTGCCTTTCGCCGAGATGATGAACGGGCGCGGAACTTTCTCCGCAGTCGAAACGGAGACGTAGTGAACCTTGTCGTCCCGCAGAATAATGCGACCACCTTCATTGAGCGCAAACTCACACGCGATCTTCTCCCAGTGTTTCGAGACCAGAAAATCAATACCCACGTGAGTCGTCCCCTCTTCACCCGCCTCGGCGAGGAAAATCACGTCGCGATCCAGCGGCACTTTTAACCGATGCAGAAGCAGAAACACTTCGAGGCACGTTGCGGTCATGCCCTTGTCGTCCGACGCACCGCGTCCGTAGAGGTAGCCGTTCTTAATCACCGCGCCGAACGGATCCACGGTCCACTTCTCGCGCTCGACGCCGACCACATCGGTGTGCCCCATCAACAAGAGCGGTTTCCTTTTGCCGTTGCCTTTGAGCCGCGCCACCAGATTGCCGCGATTCTTTTCCAGAGTGAGGATTTCGCTCGGAATACCTTCGCGATCCAAGATTTGCTTCAAATACTCCGCGCCGCGTGTCTCGTTGCCCGGCGGATTGCTTGTATCCACCTTGACGAAGCCCGAAAGGAGTTGAACCAATTCGCTGTGAGCCGTGCCGAAATCCGGCGTCGCCGTGGCGCCGGAAACCATGCAGCGCGACGCGCAGGAGAAAACGCCAATGACGATTACGATGGACAAGCGGGAGATGGGTTTGAAGCGGTGGTGCATAGATTGGGATCGCGCCGATGGAATAGCGGGTCTCACGATATTTTGCAATCTGTTCGATTCTCAAATGCCTCCGCCCTGCCCCGGTCTGCGGCTGTGATCCGACTTTTGCCAGTAAATGGCTTGCCGTGGTGGCCTGCACCAAAAGCTTGCACAGCCAAATCGCGCCACCCTATCGTCCCAAAGAACTCATCTCTCGCAATGAACTCACGAACTGTTTTTCTTTTTGGATGCTTGATCGCCTCCACCCTTGCCAACGCCGTTGTTTCATCGGCCGCCGACAAAAAGACGACCACCAAAGGGCCAACTCGCACTCTGGACTACGAATCGATTGGCAAAATCGAACGCCTCGATAAACAGTTCGATCAACTCGTCCCGATCCGATCGCAAATCCGTCGCATCGCGAGTGGTTACAAGTGGTCGGAAGGACCGGTCTGGGTTCGTAGTGGCAACTTTCTCCTCTTCTCGGATGTCCCTGGCAACACGGTGCACAAGTTCAAGGAACGCGAAGGGGTCACGGAATTCCTCCGCCCCAGCGGCTACACCGGCGAAGCCTCGCGCGGTGGTGAAGGCGGCTCGAACGGGCTTACGATGGATTCGGAAGGTCACTTGGTTTTGTGCCAGCACGGCGATCGGCGCATCGCACGATTGGAAAGCGACGGCAAATTCACTACCCTCGCCGATCGCTTCGACGGCAAGCGTTTTAACAGTCCAAACGATCTCGTCTATAAATCCAACGGCGACCTGTATTTCACCGACCCGCCTTATGGTCTCGAGGGAAAGAACAAAGATCCGAATAAAGAAATCCCGTTTAGCGGCGTCTATCGGCTCTCGAAGAGCGGCGAAGTCACTCTGCTCACCAAAGAACTCACGTTCCCGAATGGCATCGCGTTTTCACCAGATGAAAAAACTCTGTACGTCGCCGTGTCCGATCCGAAGCACGCAGTGTGGATGGCTTACGATGTGCAACCGGACGGAACCATCGCCAACGGACGTGTGTTCTTTGACGTCACGTCGATGGTGAGCAAAGACCGCCCCGGCCTTCCCGACGGCATGAAGGTGGACAATGCGGGCAACCTCTTCGCGACCGGACCCGGCGGTGTGCTGGTTATTTCCAAGGAAGGC
The DNA here is from genome assembly GCA_044224905.1 of Limisphaerales bacterium. Taxonomy (GTDB): domain Bacteria; phylum Verrucomicrobiota; class Verrucomicrobiia; order Limisphaerales; family JBGAJN01; genus JBGAJN01. Next base: position 460,470 of record JBGAJN010000003.1, on the reverse strand, counting down.
AAACATCTCGGCACGTTGAATACCGGCGAACCGACTGCGAACGTTGCATGGGGCGAATACGGCTCCGTTCTCTACATCACGGCGAACCACTACCTCTGCCGAATTCAGACTTCGACCAAGGGGAAGATTCCTTGAAATAATTTGCGCCCGCAGTGTTAGATTGTCCGCCTGTGAAGATCTTGTTGTTGCGTCTGCTTGCCGTCGTTTTGCTCGTCGCTGGAGTTTCCGCTCCCGCGGCAGCGTTGCTCGACGGACCCGCCGTAACCGTAACCGGCACCGACGCCACCGTCACTTGGACGACGGACGTGAGCACCGCGTCGCGGGTGCATTTCGGCACCTCGCTGCAGAAGCTGGAACACAGGGCCGACGGCGAACTCAGCGCCAAGCATTCCGTCACACTCAAAGGCCTCACCGCGGGCGCAAAATACTTCTTCACCGTCGGCACTGCGCGTGTTCCCTTGGCGACCAATTCGTTCACTGTTGCAGGAGCAGAGGAAACTTCGGTCCAAGTTACCGCCGCCAATCCCACTGCTACGAGCAAGCAACTCCGAGCGCCGCCCACAAAACAAACGTGGGGCAACCTCCCGTCGCTTCGCGATCACTTCGAGCGGCACGGCAGCGATTTCAAGGCGAAGAACCCGGATGATTACGCGCGGATGGCGTGGGAGTTCCTCCAGCGCGCCAAGGCCGAAGGCTTGCCCATGAAAATTGACAGCGACGGAGTTCTGCGCGTGTTTGATCCCAAGTCGCGTGCGTTCGCGGCATACAATCGTGATGGAACGACCAAAACGTTTTTCAAACCGAACAGCCGGGATTATTTCGATCGTCAGCCTGGCGAACTGATCAAATCCAAACCCAAAAAGTAAGATGGCTCATCCATGTCCAGTCTGCGCTTATCCGACGTTGCGCGAGGCGCCGCGCACCTCCTCCGGCGGCGGTTCTTATGAAATCTGCCCGAGCTGCGGCTTTCAATTCGGGGTATCCGACGACGATCAGGGAATCGCCCACGCCGCGTGGCGAAAGACCTGGGTGACAAGCGGGATGAAATGGAACAGCAAGAGCGTCAAGCCACCGAAAGGTTGGGATCCCGTGGCGCAGTTAAAGAAGGTTGCGCTCGCAGCGGGTAAGAAGAAGCCGAAAAAATAGTGGCGCGGTCTCCGTGGGGAGACTGTCAGCCAAACACACTTGCTCGTCGAACGAGCACTACGCGATCAAACGTGCAAGCCAGCCGTAATCACGGCGATATCGTCCGATAGAAACGCCATGGGGCGCCATTGGTTACCGTGTCCGTGTATTGCACCACGCCGAAATTATTAGCGGTGACCGTAGACAAAGTTTGCCAGTTCGGCGAGAAGATCTGATCAGAGTACTGCACCCGATATTTCCCTCTTGGGACGGCGTTGGACTGCACCAGCGTATAGCTTCCCTTGGTCTTAGGTAGCACGATGTTCAAACTCGCTCCGTTCGTCACTGCTGGGCTTTCGCCGTCCGAGGCTGAAAAGTTCGAAAATCCAAACAGATTGTTCAAGCCCGTGGTCCCTTGGATAAACATGCCGATGCCCGGAGAACCCGTTGTGAAAGTGTTATCGCTGGCCTGGAGAATCTGCACGCCATTGACGTAACTCGTGAAAACATTATTGCTCACCGTCGCCTTAATGACATCTCCGTCCTGGAGATAAATCCCGTTCCCCGAGGCGATGTAAGTAAAGTCATTCACCGGCCCATTCCAGCGAACCAATTGAGCGTAGCCTCCGGGTACGGAAAAGATGACTTCATAGCCGGCAATACGATGCGCCGAGATGGAGGTTCGGAGGCGGATTTCCAGTTCGGGAAAATTCCCGTCGGGTGGTCGATCTCCCGGGATGCGAACCGTCGCGGTCACGGTTTGGTTAGATCCCCACGTCCCGCTCACCACCGCCGTTGAGTCGTCGTAGTTGGGATTGATCCCGCTTTGCAACCCGATGGCCATACTGTTGGTCACTGCCACGTCTGACCAATCGAGTCCATCTGTCTTGCCATTCAACCAGCTTCCGCTGTCGGACAACGGGTTCTCCGTGGATAAAAACTGGTAGGTGTACGATCGCGCGATCAAATCACCGGACGCCTCGATCGTCAGGACGATAAAAATCCTCAGCACCGCCAAGGGGACACAGCTCTTCATCGGGTTCAAGTCAGGTTATTTTGGTTACCACAACTGCCGGCGGGTAGCGGCACGGGCGCGGTTCGATCATTCCCGTTCGCTCGGGGACATACCGTATCGGCGATGTGGTGGTTTGGTTCAGGACAAAAGCTATCTGGTTCTGCTTCAACTCGCCATTAGGACAAATCCCCATTGAATGGGTCAAGTGCGAGGTCGGATTAATTGGTTGTCAGCGGGTTTCCGCAGCGCAGATTTCTCACTTATGAAAGCAGTTCTTCGATAAATCCTCATGCCGTTCCGACATCTCAGATGCCAGGAGTGGTGCCCGATCGGAAGGGCTGGAAAGTCCGTGAATTCACCCCGGGGCGGCGTGCCGCACTCTGTCGCGTTTTCTCGTGGAAAAGGAGCTCACCGACGCGTTAAATCACCACGATGAAATCTCCACGTTCGTCTGTTGTGATCTTGAACGGCTGCGCCGCCCAGTCCCTTGCCTCGGGCCGCCGGGTTCCGAACCACAGCAAAGCCGGTTCAACCAGTTCCAAGTTGCGCTCAGTTCTGGGATTGGTTGCGTTGCTAACAGTCAATTGTGCGACCGTGCAGGCGGAGGACTGGCCGCGCTTCCTTGGCCCGCGCGGCGACAACACGTCGAGCGAGACGGGCTTGCTCGACAAATTTCCGAGCAGCGGGCCGAAGCAGGTTTGGGTGAAAGAGATCGGCACCGGCTACAGCGCGCCGTCGGTTCGCGGCAATGTGCTCGTGTTGCATCATCGCGTCGGGAATCAGGAACTCATAGAGAGCTTTGATGCGACGACGGGCACGGCGACCTGGCGCCACGCGTCACCTTGCAGTTACCGCGATCCCTACGGCTACAACAATGGCCCGCGTTGCACGCCGTTGCTCACGGAGGACCGCTGCTACACTTTCGGCGTCGAAGGACGACTCGTTTGTCTCGAACTGAAAACCGGCAAGCTCATCTGGGAACGCGAGACGGCTAAGGATTTTGAAGTGCCGGAAGCATTCTTCGGCGTTGGTAGCACGCCTTTGCTGGAGGATGGGAAATTCATCGTCGAAGTCGGCGGGCAACCGAACTCGGGCGTGGTCGCTTTCGATGCCGCGACTGGGAAGACGCTCTGGCAAAACGTGGGTAAATCCAATTGGGAGGGCGCGCCGATGCTTGGCTGGCCCGGCGATCGCAAGTATGTGTGGACCACGCTGGAAAAATCCGCGAGCTACGCTTCGCCGGTTGCCGCGACGATCCACGGTCAGCGCCACGTGTTCTGCGTAATGCGGCAGGGGCTGGTGTCGCTGAACCCGACCAACGGTGCGGTGAATTTCTCGCGCTGGTTTCAATCCGTCGGCAACGATTCGGTGAACGGCATGTGCCCCGTGGTCGTGGACGATCTCGTCTTTTATTCTGCAGCGTATTTCCGCGTGGGCGCGTTCGTGCTGCGCGTGAAGCCGGACGGTAAAAGTTTTGAAGAGGTCTGGTGCCAGCCCAAGGCGTATCAGGAACGCGATGCGAATGGCGCGCTGGTTGAGCCGGTGCTGGGGATTCACTGGAACACGCCGGTGTATCACGAGGGCTTTCTTTACGCGTTCACGGGCCGCAACGAACCGGACGCGCACTTCCGCTGTGTCGAATTGAAGACCGCGAAACCCACTTGGGATCGCAACGAGAGCTGGCCCCCGCACAGCTCACCGCAACCCAACGTTTACGGACGCGGCTCCGCGATCATGGCGGATGGGAAATTGATCGTGCTCGGCGAGGGCGGCCTGTTGGGACTGTTCAAAGTGAATCCGAAGCAGCCCGAGGAGCTCGCACGCTGGCAGGTTCCAGATCTTCATTATCCGTGCTGGGCCGCGCCGGTGTTGTCGCAGAAGAAACTTTATCTTCGCAGCGAGAATCGTTTGGTGTGCGTAGATCTCGCCAAGTAGCAACCGCATGTCGAAGTGCGCGGAGGGTAATGTGCGAACACCTCCGTTAATGGATCAGTAGGGAGCGCGACCAAAGCGAGCCGATTGCGAGCTTGTACCGGCGCGAGTCTATGCTCGCCCGATTTCACATTCGTTACCTGCGCTTGCGCCGGCCTTGATAACGGCAACGCAACGCGATGTAGCCAATGATTCCGATGCAGGCGAGCACATAGAGTGCGGGCTCCGGCACGGCTTGGACGTTGTCGAGCTTGGTTCCGAAACGCGCGGCGCCCAGTAAATCACTCGAAGCGCTACGTCCGTGCTCTCCGGCGTGCTTCGCGAAGATGACTGCCTGACTTTCTCGGTTGAAAAACCTGATCACTGCCCATAACTACGGCCTGATTCAATTCGATCAAGAGTCGGGAAATGTCTGATACTTCTGTCAGTTGAATCGGAAGCAATCCGCAGGGCGGCAATTGTGGTCCGCGAAAGTTGCGAGATCATTCGGCGCTCCTCGCGTACATCAACTTGGCATTTCAAAAACCCAAACGGAGCCATTCTTCCGTTGTAGGTATGGACGCGTCTGTGTTCGCACGTGACTCTAACGTGTCTCCGCGGCGGCGACCGTCTAACCATTCGGGAGTGGAGTTACACTATTTGGCCGGAGCATCTTCCGGCATCGGTTGGCCCTTCGTTTCGCGAAGGAACAACACCACAATCAAGCCAAGCAGAAACACACAGCTCATCCAACCGCACGCGTTGCGGAACGCGGCGAGCTTCGCCTCGGGCGTGGTCGCACCCGCAGCGAACCACACAGTCATCTTGCCTTGAAGGAAAGGACCAGAAGCAGCGATGAAACGACCGACATTATAACAAAAGCTCGTGCCCGTGCTGCGCAGACGCGTGGGGAAAAGTTCCGGCAAATAAATCGCGAATCCGGCGAACAGCGAGAGCTGGCAGACGCCCATCACGAAGCTCATCCATATATCCCCTTTGCCATTGAAGAGCTGAAAGTATCCAACGGTCGCAACAAACGCCGCGATAAATGCGACAGTGAACGCCGGTTTGCGACCCCAGCGTTGCGCGGCTTTGGTGAAGGCGATCATCCCGCAAAACGCGCCGAGATTCTGTACGATCATGTTCACGCCGGTCCACACGGTCTTGGCCTGGGAAATCTTCTCCGGAGTGACGCCCTCTTTCTTAAGTGAGCGCTCGAGGACATCGCCGACAAGTTCGGGGCTGAAGAAACCGATGCCCCACAAACCCACCACACCAGCGATGCACAAGCACATGCCGAGTAGTGCAGGACGGCGCCAGCGCGCCTCACCGAACAGCGACGCATAGGACCCGAACTTTGCGCCGCTCAATTTCCCTTCAGCGCGAGCTTTCACCCATTTCTCCGGCTCCTTCAAGCGCAACAGAATGAACACGCAGAGAAAAGCGGGCGCTGCACCAATTAGGAACATGTATTTCCACGACATGCCGGCAGGGATGGTGGAGCCTTCAAGGTTGCCAAGCACGATCGCCACGCAACCGGCGGTAATATTACCCACCGCCGACAGCGCTTGCAGCAAGCCAAGCGCGCCGGTGCGCGCGTGGTCAGGAAGACTGTCGGCCACGAGCGCCACCGAGAGCCCAAACACGCCACCGACACCGAGTCCAGTGACAAATCGATAGACCGCGAAATCGACCCAGCCTTTGGAGAAAGCCGATAAGCCGGTGCAAACCGAATAGAGGAGCACCGTAAACGCGAGTGTTTTCGCCCGTCCAAATCGATCGCCAACGGCACCAAAGATCAGGCCACCCGTAGCCCAGCCCAATACAAAAATAGACGTTGCGATTTTTCCGTAATACCCCACGTCCATTCCCGGCTCCAACAGCTTCTTCATCGCGCCGTTGCGTGCGAGCAGGAAGAGTTGTTGATCGAGGCAATCGAACAACCACGCGAGGCATGCCACTGTGAAAACAAACCAGTGATAGCGCGTGAGCGACCGCCACCAAGGAACAGTTGAGATCGCCGCCGGGGTTGGGGACGCAGAAGGTGCAGGTAAAGCCATAGAATGTGGTGGAGTGGTTACACGGGTTTCACAGCCCGGCCAAGCTCAAACTCAAACTTGCCCGGACGGCCAGCCGCAAGGTTCATCGCGACGACAGCCGCGCCAGACTAGGATCCCTTGATATCAAAGCAGAACAGCAACTCCTGATCGCGCAGGTAGAGCTTCCCGTTGCTGACTACCGGATGGGTCCAGACTTTGCCCTTCGGATTACGCTGCGTCGTCTGCGGCGTGAGCTTGAAGCGTCCATGCTCTTTCCAGCCCGCAGGCGACGCTTCGACGAGGGCAACAGTGCCGCTGCTCTCTTCGAGGCAAATCAACATTCCATCGACGCAATGCACCGCTCCTTTGCCGAGAGATTTATCCATCCACACCGCTTCGCCGGTCTTCCAGTTCTGACATGTCCAGCCGCCTTTGTCGGAGTATCCGTAAAGATGTTCGCCTACGAGGATCACGCCGCCGTGATGATTGACCATGACGCCGTTTTGCCAAACGTCGGACGGCTTGTTGTCCGGTCCAATCCGCACCAGCTTGCAGCCGACGCTGTATCCGGAAGCGATGTAAATCTCATTACCCTTCACAATCGGCGTCGGAATGACGGCCGTTTTGCCCTGCCAATCGGACTGCCACACAACCTTGCCGCTCGCGGCGTCGATGCCAGCGACGTGCTGCTGCGTCAGTTGCACGTATTGGCGGACGCCATTGATCGTCGCAACCACCGGGGAAGAATATTGCGCGCCATCTTTCCAAGCTGTGCTCTGCCAAAGTTTCTTACCGGTCATCTTGTCCAGCGCTAGCAACGTCCCCTGCTCTTCGCCCGGCGTGCAGATCACCTGTTTGCCGTCCACCAATGGCGATTCCGTGTAACCCCAATTGGGAGTCTTGCCGCCGAAATCGGACATCTTGGCTTTCCACATTTCCTTACCGGTCGCGGCGTTCGCGCAGAACATCACGCCCTGGCCGCTCATCGCGTAAACCCGATCGCCATCCGCCGAGGGCGTGCCGCGCGGACCGTCGCCCCAACCGTTCTTGAGCAACGGCCCCATCGGCGTCGCCCAAACCTGCTGACCGCTTTTCGTGTCCACGCAGATCAAGAACTCCATGTCGCCGCGCAATCCGCTCGTGAACAACTTCCCGCCCACGATCGAATAGCCGCTGTAACCCAGCCCAGCGTCCTTGTAGATCCAGGCGACCTTCGGCCCGGTTGCGGGCCAATGTTTCAGCAACCCTTTCTCCGTGGATATGTCATCGCGATTTGGTCCGCGCCACTGCGGCCAATCGGCCGCCGTTGCGGACAAACCGACAGCCATAGCCAACGTGGAAACGAGTGAGGTGAGGTTGCGGGTCAATTTCATATTGAAAATTCGGGTTTTGCTTACCGCGTTCGACGCGGCAGCGGAAGATTTTATTTCATCAACTGAATCGAGAACGGGATCGGGTCACCTCGACGGCGGCTGGCACAATTTATCGATGACCTCCCAGTAAGCACGGAAGATTTCATCGACGACCGGCTCGCAGCGAACCGCGCGCCCATCAATCTCGGCGATTTCGATAATGCCCCAAACGCTCTGCGCCAGAAACACGCCGCGCTTCCGCCTCAACGCCGACGGCGATATGCTCACTTGTCGCGCCTTCATTCCCAGCGGCTTGGCGACTCGGAGAATCATGAGCCGCGTAATGCCCGAAAGGGGACCGTCATTCAGCGGGGGCGTGCAGAGCGCATCCTTTTCGACCCAGAACAAATTGCCTGAGGCGGCCTCAGCCACGTTGCCATCGGTGTTCAGGAGCAATGCTTCCTCGACGCCGGCATCCTCCGCCTCGGCACGCGCGAGCACGCACGGGAGCCGGTTGTTGGTCTTGAACGGAGCAAGCGGGTCCCGGGCAGGAAGGCGGAACTTCGACGTAATGAGCCGCCAGCGCGGGATGGAGTTCACGGAAACTGTCGGCGCCGGATGAGTCGTCATTACCAGCAACGGATGCTCCGCAGCCTTCGGCGAGTAACCGCGAACGCCGACGCCACGGGAAAGTTCCAGCCGCAGAACTCCCTCGCTCTGTCGATTCTTGCGAATCAATTCCATCGCTTGCGCCCGGATCTTCTTGGATTTGAGGGGGAGTGGAATCCGAAGAAACTTCGCGCCCGCTTGAAGCCGGGTCATGTGCGCGTCCCAAAGAAACGGAACACCGCGATGCACGCGCAAGGTTTCGAACACGCCATCGCCGTAAAGAAAGCTCCGGTCGAAGACAGAGATCGTGGCCTGCTTGGCGGACACCAATCGGCCGTTGAGGAACACGTGCATGACGGGATAAAACGGTGCGACCGGCGACGTGTCGAGAGGTTTTAGGACGTCGTGAAGAATCAATCCGAAAGCGTTCGGGAGCAAATGGTCGATGGGTGCCCGGGCAGTTTATGGCGAGCATATTCGGTGCGGTCGGCCCATCCAAACGTCTCGCACTCCGGGCGAAAAATTGGCCCCGATTAGTTCGGCTCCGCGCAGCCACGGCAACCGTTGCGTCAATAGATCCATTCGCGCAATCGTCGCGTTGACCGGGACTTGCGGCCAAGGCTGATGCCATACGCGGAAGAAGCGCGCCCGTCCGCGGCGATAGGTGAACGCGGTGTAACGCTCCATCAACCATTCATCGAGCGAGCCGCTCTCGCACGGCGTAAAACCATTCAACGCACCCACGCTCGCCTCGTAGTTGAGCGCGAACTTGGAGGCTGCATCGGTAACCGAGCCAAAGATTTTTCCGCGCTCCCACTCGTGAGCGTAGTCCAGCCGCCCGAAGTGATACGGCAATCCGAAGATCGGAGGACCGAGCTGCACCGCCAGCCAATTCGAAAGCCACTCTGCGAGAAAATAAATGCCGGTTTCGTCACCGCGCCGCACGTAAGCGCGCACGTTCAAAAAGTGATGAGTGGAAATCGGACGCATCAACCAATCGCCAAGCTTTCCCCCACGAGCGAAGCGCATCCCACGAAGGGTAAACGCCACCAGAGTGACAAACGCGCGGCCGTGATGAAGATCCAATTCAAACGGAACGGCTCGCTGAAGTTCGACGGGCGCTACTTCCAGATGCAGCATCAACGTGCGTTCCCAATCCCCGATGAAGAGTGGCTCGCAGAAGCGTGAATGCATGCGGGTCCAAGCCGCAGCGCTCAGCGTGCAATTGCAGGATATTTGAGCCAGAGGTGTCACGACTCATCCTTTCGTTCCTCCAGTGCGCGCCTCCAGGTCTGCAATCGCCTCGCGGAAATCTGGAAAGTGAAATTCAAAGCCACCGGCGCGCAACCGCTCGGAAACGACGCGGCGGCTCTTAAGGATCAGTTCGGTTTCCGTCCGCAGAAAAAATGCACCGATCTCCAAAGCGAACTCTGGTGCCGGCAGACCGACCGGCACGCCGCAAAGCTCGCGCATCGCCCGCATCATGTCCGAGTTCGTGAGCGGCTGAGGCGCCGCGAGATTAACCGGGCCGGAGAAATCTTCCTTCGCGATCAACCATTCGATGGCGCGACAAAAATCCTCCTCGTGAATCCACGAGACATATTGCCGGCCGTTGCCCATGCGGCCGCCCAAACCGAATCGTGTCAGGCGTCGCAGAACGGGAAAGACGCTGTTGCTGGATAAGCCGAGAACCATCGTGGTTCGCAGAATGACTTTCCGCGTTGCTGGTGTGGGCGCTTCGTTGAAGGTCTTTTCCCAGGCCATCGCCACTTCGACCGAAAACGCGTCACGCGCCTCCTTCGCGGAATCAAACTCCGTGCAGAATTCGTCAGCGGCGCGATCGAAAGCGTGCTTGTAGATCGTGGCGGTGGACGAGTTGAGCCAGACCTTCGGAGGCTGCGCGCAACGCCCGATCGCTTCGCCCACGATGCGCGTCGAGTTCACCCGGGAATCCATGATCAACTTGCGATTCACTGCGGTGTAGCGGCAATCCACGGAACGCCCCGTGAGGTTGACGACAGCGACCGCTCCATTCAGTTCCGTTGCCCACGCGCCGAGCGTTTCCGCGTCCCAGGAAATTTCCCGAACACCGTCGGCGCGCTCTTTCGGCGAACGGGTCAACACGACGACGTCCCAACCATTTGCCCGATACCGTTTCGCCAAGGCCTGACCGAGAAAGCCGCTACCGCCCGCCAATATGATTCGTTGGTTCATGGCATTTCGAAGAACGTTGTCGCCGCGTGATGACGGGATTTCTTTGGCGCCCGCGGTTCGGAGCTTTTGGCAGTCGGCGACGTTTGGTGGAAACACTTCAGACGACCAGGGCCAAGAACGCGACCGATCACGCGGACCATCCACGCGTGAAGAAACCCGGCACCTTTGTGTGTGATTTCCGTGTTCATAGAATTTCGCCTTCCGAAATGGCGAAGCGCCTTACTCTTCGCCGGTGATGCCCAAAAGTTTTTTGATCTTACCGCCCAACTTGACGAACTTCGTCAACGCGCCCGTCGGCCATTGCCGCACTTGGTCATACCAAACCGTCGTGACAGCAAAGAAATCAGCGAGTTCGCGTAGCTTCTGTTCGGTGTATTCGTCGGTCTCTTTGTCTTTCTCTGCTTCGGCCACGCACGAACGCAGCATCGCCAGCGTGGGATCGATCTCGCGCTTCTTCCGCTCGTCGAGGACGACGCGGAACATCTCCCAAACGTCCTTCATGCTTTCGAAGTGGTCGCGTTGATCTCCCATGACGTGCACGCGCTTCACAATTCCCCAACCCTGCAGCTCTTTCAGGCTGTTGCTGACGTTGGATCGCGCGACGTCCAAGGTGGCAACGAGATCGTCGGCGTTCAGGGGCTTTGGCGAAATAAACAGGAGGGCGTGAATCTGGGCAACCGTGCGATTGATGCCCCATTTGGTTCCCATCTCGCCCCAGTGGAGGATGAACTTCTGTTGGACTGCGCTCAGCTTGTTCATAGTGTCGGTAATTTCTGTCACAACAGAAATTACCGTAATACACCAATTCCGCAAGTGACTATTTCGACGGAGCCGACCGATTGACCGGCAGGCGAAAGCAGGCGGCTTCGCGGTCATTGCGCATCAGCAGCAGGTCGCCAGCGAGCGCGGGCGGGTTCCAAGTCTTACCCGTGAGGACCGGGAAGCGGGCAAGTTCACGCGGCGTATCGGGACGCGGTTCGAACAGCACCAAGTCGCCGCTCTCGGCCATGATCAGGAGGAGTTGATCGACGAGCAGGATTTGGCCGTGGCCGTAACGACCCTCCTTCCAACGCAGTTGGCCCGTGGCAATCTCCACACACACGAAGATGCCGTCGTCGAGACCGTAAACGAAACCGTCGCGTCGGATGAGGTTGGCGAACTTGGGCTTTAGACGATTCGATTTCCACACCCGTCGAGGCGTCATAGTCGCGTTCGGGCCCGGGTCGATCTGGAGCAGTTCGGCACCGTTTCCGTAGCCCGTGGCGACGAGCACTTGATTGCTCGCGACGATGAGGGGCAGCGTGACGTGTGGATGATTTGTCGGCCACGGGTAGCGCCAAAGAATCTTCCCGCGCTCGGGCTCGTGAGCGAACAGCGCGCCTTGATTGAAGATCAGAATTTGCGCAGCACCGGCCAAGGAAACGAGTATCGGGGAACTGTAGCCAGCCACGTCATTACCCGCGCTCCAAATTCTCGCGCCGGTATCGCGGTGATATGCGACGAGCGAATGACCGTCGGGGCCGCCAGGATTTACGATCACTTTCTCCCCCATCGCTAACGGCGATCCGGCAAATCCCCAACCGTCGAGCTTCGCGTGATTCTCCCGAACGATATCGTGCGACCAAAGCAACCGCCCACTTTTAAGATCGAGACAGTTCAGCAAACCTGTCGCGCCTTGCGTGAACACGCGGTCGCCGGAAATCGTCGGCGTCGCGCGCGGACCTTCACCGGCAATGACGGTGTGGTAATGCGCGCGGTCGCGATGCGTCCACAGTGTTCGCCCGGTCGTCGTTTCGTAGGCGACGACTGACTCTTCTTCGCCCAGTTGTTCTTGGGTGATTGCGATTGCGCCCTGCACGGCGAAACCCGACCACGCAGCCCCCACGGGTTTGCGCCAGAGCAGACGCGGCGGTTGCGACTTCCAATCGGACTCAAGTTTGGGTCCCACCAAAACACCGTTGCGGTCGGGGCCGAGGAACTGCGGAAAGCTGCCGGTGACAGTTTCAAGGTTGGCGCGAGTTGCGGATATTTGCGCTGATTCAAGCTGCGGGGTGACGATGGCTCGGCGACGCAACTCCACAATCGGCACGAGGTCGCCGCTGACGCCGTGGATCACGAAGAACTGTTTAATCAATAAACCGGCGAGCCCGAGACACGCCACTGCGATCAGTCGGAGCATCCAACGCACGCGTGAGAAAAAGAGCCACCACAACAGCAGAAGCCCACTCGAGCAAACCAGTGCGACCGCCGTACGGATGTTTCGTTCTTGATGCGTGGCTTCGCCGAAGTTCCGCACGATCAGCACCGCGAATCCTGCGAGCAAACAGATTACTCCCGCTGGCCACCAACGGATGGGCTTGCGGGGAATCGGCTCGAGAGGGATTGGTGGATGTTGGTCAGGCATTTAACTCAACGACGTCGACACGTCACATGGTCGAAATGACGGATCGCAATGGTGCCAGATCATTATCCGTCAAGGCCATGCTCTTGATGCGCTTCGCGTCAGGAGCGATTTGCATGGCGCGGATCAGCCAAGCGCGCGACTCATCGAGATCGCCAAGTTGACAGGTGTAGCACGCGAGATTGTAGGCAATGGTTGCTTCGTTTGGGAACGTTGCCGCCGCCGGGAGCAATAGGTTGCGGGCTTCGCTGGTTCGGCGCAATTCGTGCAGCGCGTAGGAGCGATTGATCCAGCCGGAGGGGAATTCGGGAACCAGCTTCACGGCGCGCTGACCGACGGCCAGGGCGGCTTCCCACTGCTTCTGCACCGAATAGATTTCCCACTCGGTTTGCAAGGCGTCTGGATGAGCGCGCGCGGCCGGGCTCAGCCGTTCAAGTTCCTGAATGGCTTCGTGAGGATTCCCGAGTTCCAGCCATCCCTGCGCACCGCGCAAGTAGTGACTGTCCGGAGGCACGAGTTCGATCATGGCCGGAGTGTGACAAAAACGGACCGCAAATGAAAGTGCGCGCAAATTTGCACGTGCCCGGTTTGTAAATTTCCGGTAAGCATCGGGTGTGAAGTTGCGTTGGCCATTCCTTTTGTTCGTCGCTGTGAACGCCGCCTTGATCGCACAAGCGGTGCATTTCTATCCACAACTTCCAGAGAAGATGTCCACCCACTTTGACATGTCTGGAGTGGCGAACGGTTGGATGCAGAAACGATCATTCATGCTGTTCGGTGCGGGCTTGCTGGTTTTTCTGAGTGGAATCTTTGTCGCGTTAACAGTCTTAATTCCGCGACTGCCTGACTCCGCCATTAGTCTGCCAAATCCCGACTACTGGCTGGCCCCAGCGCGAAGAGGAGAGACATTGCACTGGATCAACGGCTGGTTGCTGTATTTCGGCACGAGCACTCTGGTGCTGCTCGGCATGGTTGCGCAAACGCTGTACCGGACCAACGTCGATGGCACGCATCACCTGGGCAGTTCCACCAAGTGGTTGATTACTGGATTTAGTGCGTTTGCCTTGGTGCAAATCTCGGGATTTGTCCGGAGATTTTCACAACATCCCGAACGCCCCAAGCCATCGCTCCGAAGTCGTCGGTGAGTTTAGCCTTCACTTCGCGCGTCGGATTTGCTTCGATTCCTTTACGTGATGGCACTCAAAGAAAAAATCCAGACCGCTTTCTCCGAGGTCGCCTATCCTGGCGACGAGAACATCACTCACTGCCCCTACAAATGTTTTGAGTGCACGGCGGTAACCGCGTTTTTCAAAGGGAAAAAGTGGCAGGAAATCTCCACGGCGGATGCGCGTCACTATCACGGTGCGCTGAATGTGTTTACTCCGGAAGCGTTCCAGTTTTTTCTGCCGGCGTTCATGCTGGCTTCCGTCGAGTCCTACGACCGGCAGGACATCATTCCTGATTCCATCCGCGTGCAATTTGAGTTCATTCTCGAGCACAAGGATTACTTCGCGCAGAAGATCAGCAACTTCACGCCGCTGCAGAAGAAGACGATCACGGAATTTCTCCGCGCGATGGAGTCACGCGGCGCCGGTTCGTCCGAAGACGCGATCGGTCTGTTGAACGAAGATCCAGCCGACAAGTAACGGGGCCTCAAAGGGCCGCGCCTTACTTCGCCTGCAAAAGCTTCTTGAGCTCGGCGTTGTTCGTGTAGGGCGCGAACCGCGGGTCCGTTTTCGCGACGAGCAACAAATCCTTCGCATTGGCCGCCTTCGGGCTGTCCTTCAAACGCTTCGCGCTAAGGCTCAGCGATTTTCCCAAGGCTTGGACCAAGTCTTCGGGCTTGTTCAACACCGCTTCCACGGCCGCAAGGTCGTACCACGCTTCCGGGCTCTCCGGCGTCAGCGTCGTGATTTTCTTCATCGCCGTTTCCAGATGGGGGAAGTTGTTCAACTGCTGGAATGCCTGCGCTACGGAGAGTGCGACGCTCTGGGCTTCCTGCGGATTGGCCGTCGGCATGTTGAGAATCTGATCCAACATCGCGATCGCCTGCTGGGTTTGGCCTTGTGACAAGGTCGCGCCCACGCGATTGAAGATTTCCTGGAAGTTGTTGCCTCCTGGACCGCTTGCCGCGCCCGACTGACGGCGCATGCCCTCAAGCTGTTCGACCAGACCGTTCATAGCTCCATTTTCCGGGTCGAGCTTCTTGGACGTTTTGACGATCATAATCGCATCGTCGATGCGTCCCAGCGACATGAGCAAATTGATGTAGCGGAAAACGGCTTCCGGACTATAAGGGCAGAACGCGAAAGCCTGGCGGAAAGCAAAGTCCGCCTCCTTGATCATGCGATTCCGCTCGGCTGGCGACCGCTGGCCATTAATGCGGAAGGTGTACAATCCCGCCTGAGCGCTACGGAGCTTGGAGAACGCTTTCTGCGCATCATCGTCGCGAACGAACCGGGGATCGCCCTTGAAGTCACGCAAATCACGCTTGAGGTAGACGCGCTCCGCGAAGGCGCAGATATTTGAGACCGGCGTGTCATACGTTATCCAATTACCGATCATGCGCTCGGAGTAATCAGTCCAGAACTGGTGATCGCGGCGAACCATCTCTTCCGTCATTTCGGGAATCGGTTTCCGGTTGATCTTCATGATGATTCCGAACGGAGTGAGGTACGGAAACATCCAGTCGAGCGGGAAGCTTTCTTCAACGTAGAATTCGTGATCGGGATTTTTGTCGAAGATGTTTTTCGTCAAGAGGCCGTTGATCGCCATCACGGCGACCTGACCGGACACCTGCACGCGACCATCGCGAATTTCAACCTGTTCACCGGGTTTGATCTGCCTCGGCTCGTTCGGAGCGCGGCGGTCGTGATCGAGACGGCGCTGCGCATCCGCAATGTATTCCTGAAACGCCTGTTGCGAATCGTCGATCGTCGGCGTGAGAATTTCCTTCGGCGGATAGACTCCGCGCTCACGACGGCCTTTTTCAATCTTCGCACCGAGATCGGTAAAGAACGTGTCCAACGGCGCCAAAAGATCCGTGTGGAAAAACTCCGTGAAGAACGGCTGATCTTTTTCCCGGCTGCGATTGTAGTGCGCGCGGATGTAGCGCAGGTACGTCGCGTCGGCGAGAGCGTTCTGCGTGATGATGTAAACATCGCGACGGTCGAATGCCGGATCCTCGCTTTGGCGCGCGCTCGGCGGGATGAAGCTCTCGCAATAAATCATGTACGTCGGACAGAAACGGCCGGGATCCGTTCCACCGAAGAGAACGGTGTTGCGATCCATTTCCGGATAAATCATCGCCGCGTTGGTGCCCTTGAGAAGTTCCTCACGGAGCGTTTTATCATAGCTCAATTTGCCGTCCGGCCCTTTAAAAGGCGGCGTAAACATGTCGTGACCGAACCAGTAACCGAAAAGATGCCCGCGTTGCTCATTTTCCCACCAGTGACCGCTGATCGAATAAATGGGCATCAGCGCGCACAAGCCGACCAATGAAAACAGCGGCGCGCGATCTTTCTTCAACAGCAGCGAGATTACGAACACGGCCGCCAACGCAACGCCGAAGATTCCGGTAAACTTCTCCAACCAGTACATCGTTTTGACACTGGCGAGCGCATATAAAGCGATGGCGCCGGCGCCCGCGCCGATCGCAAGGGCAGTATTCCGCAGCGCCTGATAGTGCGTGGCGAGGTACGCGCCGAGGATGGCGATACCGTAACCGATCCAGATCGAAATCATCACGTGCGACGACGTGAAGAAGACCTTGTTCAGCGACTGGCTTTGACGATCGGGCGCGGGATTGAGAAGGACCAACAGTAGCAGCGCGAGGCCAAGATAGATCGCGGACAACCCGAACATCCACGCACGTTCGGGCTTGTGAAGATAACGAACCATCACGTGAATCAGGAGCAGGAGGTCGGCGCAGACCAGGCCGCCGATGAAGAACCAGATCAGATGCACCAATCCGCGCGCGTCCCAATGCCCCATCTTACCCGATTGGCTCACGTATGCCGCAATAAGGAACAGCACCACGAGCGATCCGTTGACAATTCCGAGCCAGCGCAAATCCTTAGCCGCACCTTCGCGATACAACCGATAGCCGAGCAGCACGAACGGTATGACGCCGATCATCAGGTAGACGACGTTGAATTCTTCCGCTGCGCCGCTGAAGTATTGCAGCACTTGGCCGGCAAAACGGTCGGGTTCATCGACAATATTGGCCGGATTGGCCTTTTCATATTGACCGCGTTGCAGCGCGTGCCAGAAACCTTCCACCGTGCGCGGGTAACCCCAGTTGAGTGGGGGCGTGCTCATGCTCGCGATCGGCATGTAGAAATAGAACGCTGCGCCGAGAATCCAGCACACGCCCATCAGCACCACCGACGCCGTCTCGGTTCCGAGACCTTTGGTCTGAACGGCAAGCCAGCCGCAAAGAATGATCGAAAGAATTCCAATCACATTGAAAATGACGAACAGCGGCATGTTGCCGTCCATCATTGTCAGTTTCCCGTTGATCTTCATCAAGATCGCCAGCACGAAGAGGACGCTGTTGCCGAGGAATAAATCACGTCCCATTTTAGGGTGCGCGGCTGCGATCAAGATTTCAATGCCCACCGCCGCAACAATCAACGTCTGGTGATTGGTAAAACAAATGCCGAAGGCGAACATTGCCCAATAAAGATAAGATCGTTTCTGCGGCGCATAAGCGAAGTGCAGCAAGCAAACCAACACAATCATCAGGGACAACACGCTGATGGTGTAAACCTCGACGATGACGGCCTGACTCCAAAAGTAACCGTTGAATGCCATGAGCATGCCGGCGACAAATCCAGACACGAGACACAGAGCGTCTTCCCATTTGCGCTCGAGATCTTTGATCTCCGCCAACCCCTGAATCATCATGCTGCTACCGCGCGAAACCACCAAGGCCAGCAGACCGCACGCGACCGCCCCGGCCACCGCGGAAGAAACGCCAACGCGCCAGGCGATGTTCCCGATCGGCAGGATCCGGGTGAACACCCACGTGAACAAGGTCCACACTGGGTACCCAGGCGGATGCGGAATTCCCGCGTAGAAGGAACCGGTGGCCAGTTCGCCGGAGTCTTCAAGGGTCTGGTTCGGTGCCAGCGTCAGAAAGTAGCCGATGAAAGATAGAACCGTCGTGATGGTAAACGCCCACCAATCGACGCGCCGAAACAGCGCGGGCACCGGCAGCATTGGTGCCTGAGTTTTCTTGTCCGCAGGAGAAGTCGCCGCGGCTTGGGCTTTGGCTGGCTTCGCTTTATCGTTCTTCATAGTTGTTGGTTCGGCCCCAAAAGGCGCTGGTCTGCAAAAGAGGCTATACTTCAAGGGACTGGCAACGTATTTGTCCATCCCAAAATCGGCACCCACCAATGGTTCCAAGAGCTGTGCGACCCGGTGGTGTAGTAGGCCACCATCTCGCGATTGCTCAGCGCGGCATTAGCGTACAGGCGACCGTCGCGTTCGGCGCGATCAGGTCGATTCATCAGCCCGCGTTCCCCCATCATCGGTTGGAACCCCCTCTCGCTGAAGGACACAACCGCCAAAACGACGCAGCCGATCGCAATCGGCGGGAGCCAATTCCACTGAGTCACCGGCAACCGCACAGCGGCCATCGCGCGGCGCAAACTAAGGCAAAGCGATTCTGCAATAGTGCACGCGGGCCGCGAACGATCACCAAAGATCCTCTGTTCAAGAGTCCGGCACGGACGACGAGGCGTCCAAGAACGCAAACGTTGTTCCAGCATTTCCAGTTCGTTCATAAGGTTCTCCTTCCAGGCAAACTCTCAGTTTCTGAAGTCCATACCGATATCGTCCCGCCGCCGTGTTTGGGGAAATCTCCAAAAGCGCGCCGATCTCTTCGAAAGTCCGTTCGTGCCAAATCTTCAGAACGATCACCTCGCGCTGTTCGGCCGGCAGCCTCTGGAGACAACGCATCGCCGTCCGTTCCGCAGCGGTTTCCGCAGGCTCGCGCTCAAACCAGCGATGCGATTCCAATTCCCGGGCAACTCGCCGCCACAGGGTGCGATGAACATTCAGGGCCCGATTGCGAAACGACCGCAGCACATAATGCTCGGGCTGCTCCGGCGGTGACGGCATTTGCAGCAGCGCGACAAACGTTTCCTGCAGCACATCCTCCGATTCCCCGTGCGAAAGGCCCAGCGCGCGCCCATACAGGATCAACTTGCCGGCGCAGGCTTCGTAAAGCCGCCGACACCAATCCTTACAGGAAACTTCGCCGTTCATTCCACTCGATAGACACCGCACCCTCCGAATTTGTATAAAAATTATCCGCAAAGAGCCGGTTTACTCACCACCGCCATTTGTTCAGGACCGAACTTCGGCCTTTCGGGGAGTCCACAGCGTACCGGTTTTTACCTTGAGACAAATGGTCCGCATTGTTAGCCTGCTCAGATAATAATCCAGTCCGCGCTCCCGGCCATTAATGAACCAATTACCCCCGATATTTGCGGACTCCAGATTTCCTGTCGGAGAATCGGCAAGGAGCCGAATGTCCCCATTATTATGGATCATTTGCCTCCTGCTCACCGCAGCGCTGCCGGGCCGCATTCACGCTGCGGACTCACAGGCGTTGCCCACGCACACGATTCAGCAAATTGAAAACCTGCGTCAGGAAAAGCTTTCCCGAACCCCTGCTCAACGGAAGTTGGATTCCCAACTCATTTACGGGGCGCGGGCGGCAAAGGTCGCCAAAGGCCAGGCACTTTTCGCAGGCGCAGCATCGTTGCAGGCTGACCTCACTCTGCGTCCAGACAACACAGTGCTTGTCGATGTCGACGCGGTAATCGACGACGCTCTGCTCGCGAGGATCGCGGCGGGCGGCGGAACGGTGCTGAGCAGCTTTCCGCGCTATCAAACCCTAAGGGCACTCATTCCGATCGCGTTGGCAGAAACGCTGGCGCAACGCCCGGAAGTACGCTTCATCCGTCCTGCCGCGTTGGCACGGACAAATCGACGGTTTCGCGCACCCAATGTGCGGAAGGTAGGCTCAGAAGGCACAGCACCTTTCGCCGGTGGTGTGATCGCGAACATTGGCAGCGTCACCTCGGCGGGCGACGGAGCACATCAGGCGGATCTGGCACGAAGCGTATTCGGAGTCGACGGAACGGGCATTAAGATCGGGGTGCTTTCGGACAGCATCGATTTTCTTTCCACGTCGCAAGCGAACGGCGATTTGGACACGGTCACGATTCTTCCCGGTCAAGCCGGCTCGGGCACAGGTGAAGGCACGGCAATGCTGGAAATTATTCACGACCTCGCGCCCGGCGCGCAGCTTTACTTCGCGACCGCATTCACCAGCGACACCAGTTTCGCCCAAAACATCCGCGATCTCCGTTCGGCTGGCTGCGACATCATTGTGGACGACGTGAGCTACTTCAACGAGTCGCCTTTCCAAAATGGCCCGATTGCGCAAGCGGTCAACGACGTCTCGGCGAGTGGCGCACTTTATTTTTCCTCCGCGGGCAATTCGGGCAACAAGAATGACGGAACGTCCGGCACTTGGGAGGGCGACTTTCGCGACGGCGGAACAACGCCGATTTCAACGGGACGGATTCACGACTTCGGCGGCGCCACCTTCAACACGGTGGCGGCGGGCGGGAGCAGTCGCCGCGCGGATTTGTTCTGGCCCGATCCGCTGGGAGCTTCAACAAACGACTACGATCTTTATATCACGGATTCGAGTGGCAACATTCTCCGCGCGTCCGATAGCTTCCAAAATGGAACCAGCGATCCCTATGAAGCAGTCAGCACGCTCAACGTAGGCGAACGCATCGTAATCGTTAAGTTTTCCGGCGCGGATCGTTTTCTCCACCTCGACACTGGCCGCGCACGACTGACCATTTCCACGGACGGCAACACTCGCGGGCACAACGCGGGAAACGCAACCAATGCTTTCTGCGTGGCGGCCGTACCAGCAACGACTCCGCCGGCAACATTCACCGGTGGCGGCAGCAACCCGGTGGAAACATTCAGTTCGGATGGACCGCGGCGGATCTTCTTTCACACGGACGGTTCGCCGATCACACCGGGGAACTTCACGTCCACCGGGGGCGCCGTGTTGCAAAAGCCGGACATTACCGCGGCGGATGGCGTTGCGACATCCGTGAGCGGGTTCACTTCATTCTTCGGAACGTCTGCTTCCGCGCCGCACGCCGGAGCGATTGCCGCACTTATCAAGTCCGACAATCCCGCGCTGACGCCCGCGCAAATCCGCACAGCGCTGCAAACCTCCGCATTGGACATTGAGGCAGTGGGCATTGATCGCGATTCGGGCGCTGGAATCATCATGGCACTCGGCGCATTGCAAGCGGCACAGAGTTTTAGAATGCCCAGCCTGCACGCTACCGGGTCCGCGTTGATCAGCGAGAATTGTTCGCCGGCCAACGGACTCATCGATCCCGGTGAAGCCGTCACCGTGAGCCTCTTGCTGACCAACAACGGGACTGCGAAATCAAGCAATCTGGTGGCAACGTTGCTGAACGGAAACGGTGTGACCTTCGCCGGCGTCCCGCAAGCCTATGGCGTGCTGCTCACCAATGGGCCGGAGGTGGCGCAATCGTTCTCATTCGTCGCCGACGGCGCGTGCGGAAGCAACATCGTTGCGACATTGCAGTTGCAGGATGGGACGAATGATTTGGGAACCGTTTCGTTCGCCTTCACTCTCGGATGCTGCGTCGACACGAACGCCGCCGATCTCGGCGTTACGATCACAGCGTCCCCTGCTCCGTCAGTTCTTGTTGGAAGCAACCTCACCTACACCATCGTCGTGACAAATTCCGGACCGGCGACCGCCACCAACATTTTCGTTAGCAATTCGTTGCCTGCCAGCGTGACCTACCTCGCCGCGAATTCTTCGCAAGGGACTTGTACTAATTCTGGCAACACCGTGCTCTGCAACGTGGGCTCTCTAGCAGTCGGAGATTTCGCGACCGTCACCATCGAAGTCAATGCGCCCACGACAGCCTCACTGGTGGCGGCGGCCGTTGTCACCAGCGACGCGTTTGATTTTAACAGTGCCAACAACACAGCAATCAACACGGTCACCGCGGCATTTCCGGTTCTCACAATCTCCGACGCCACCGCCACCGAAGGCAACACGACCACGACGAACGCGTTGTTCGCCGTTGGGCTTGCGGAACCGTATGGACAGATCGTGACCGTAAACTTTTCGACAACCAATCTCACCGCCAACGCGGGTCCCGACTACGTCGCTACGAATGGAACGCTGACGTTCTTGCCAGGGGAAACCAATCGCATCGTCGCCGTTGAGGTGGTCGCCGATTTCTTTCAGGAAACTACTGAAACGTTCGCCGTTGTATTGTCCTCCCCTGCGAACGCAATTCTCGGACGCACCAACGGCATCGGGACGATTCTTGACAACGATCCGCAACCAGGAATCTCAATCGAAAGCATCAGCATCACGGAGGGCAATATTGGGATCACCAATGCGGTGTTCACAGTAAGCTTGACGGGGCCGAGTGGGCAACCGGTGTCCGTGCGTTACGCAACGGCCAACAATAGCGCCGTGGCCGGCAGCGATTATCTCGCACGATCAGGGACCGTCGCATTTCCGCCGGGCTCGACCAATCAAACGATCACCGTCCCCGTTGTGGGCGATACGAACGTCGAACTCAACGAGTCGTTCTTTGTAAATCTCAGTTTGGCGACCAACGCGACGATCGCCACCGCCAATGCGAGTGCGATTATTGTCAATGATGACTCTCTTCTCGGGGAAGTGAATCGCTTCGTGTGGAGCGCAATCAGTTCCAATCAATTGACCGACACTCCCATTGCCGTGACGATCACGGCACAGGATGGAACATTGAGTCCGGCAACGAATTTCCAAGGCCCTGCCATCCTCAGCGGCGTGCTCACTTCGGCAATTCCAGCGCCCAGCATTGTAATCACCGAGATGGATCCGGGAACGCCCGATTCCGTTGAGTTCATGAACGTTTCGGCGACGGCTTTGGACATCGGGAACTGGCAGATCACTCTTTACGACACGCAAACGTTTCCAGCACCGCTTACCAATTATGTCGTTCCACCCGGTACCATTGTTCCGGCTGGCGGAGTCTTTCGACTCGAAGAGTCCGGCACGTTTCCTGGTGCCTATCCCGCATTTTTCACCGGCCAAAACATCAACTGGATCAACGGTGCCTCCGCCCCGATGGCAGTCCTGCTGCGTAATCACACCAATGCGATCATCGACTTCGTTTGTGCCGCCGGAGCCACAGCAAGTTCGATCACCAGCCCAGTTACGATTCCCGCAAGTCAATGGAATGGCAGTCCGATTACCGGGAACGCCAACACAGCCGTCGACTACCAACGCGCTGGCGTAGTGGATAGCAACAGCAGCTCCAACTGGGTTCTTGCCGCAAGCAGCATCGGGACGGCGAACGTCGGGCTGACCGCGCCTTTCCAAGGTGGCAGCACTAATTTTCCAATCACGTCGACATTCACCGGCGCATTCACCAACGGCATCTGGGCCGGCTTCGTGACGGTTTCCCAACCCGTCGCGAGCATGGTGCTACAAGTAACCGACAGCAACGGCCACACCAACAACAGCACCGCATTCTCCGTGAATCCGGCTCACTCGCTCATGATCTCCGACGCGACCATCGCAGAAGGCGATGCAGGAATCACAGCATTGAATTTCGTCGTGTCGCTCGTTCCCACCAGCGCCGTCCCGGTGTCCGTGAATTTCACGACCGTTGACGGGACAGCCAATGCGGGCAGCGATTACTTCGCCACCAACGGCACACTCGTGCTTCAACCCGGCGACACGAATCAAACGATCACCGTGTTCATCAACGGCGACACGGCTGTGGAAGCAGACGAAAACTTCTCGGTAATTTTGAGCGGCGCGACGGGCGCTTTCATCATCACCAACTCGGCGATCGGGACGATATTGACCGACGACTTCCCCGCGCCGTTGGCAAACCAACCGCGCAACGACTTCTGGATTCCGAATGGCACCGTCAACACCGTGCTCGAAACCAATGGCAGCATCTACCTCGGCGGCACTTTTACTGAACTGGGTGTCACCAATGTCGGACGATTTGCTTCATTTAATCCGGCGACGGGAGATGTCCTCCAAGGATTCCCGCTGGTGAACGATGTGGTAAACGCTGTCATCGACGACGGAACCGGCGGCTGGTTCATCGGCGGTAACTTTACAAAAGTCGGCGGCGTAAACGCTTTCCGTCTGGCTCACATACTTCCCAACCGCGCCGTCGATACCAACTTTAACGCGAGCTTCAACAGCAGCGTTCAGGCGCTCGCCATCGATGCAACCAATATTTACGTCGGCGGCGCCTTCACGAATGCCACGAATGGCGCGACATTGTTTCAGCGCGCGGGGCTGGCGGTGCTGGATCTTGCAACGGGCGCGGTTCGAACTTACCCGAACAATGCGGCCTTTTCAGGGCCAGCCGTCTCGACAATCGTGATCCGATCGAATGTGCTCTACGTCGGCGGTTCGTTTACCAACGTCATTCACGGCGGCACCAACTATCCCCGTTTCCGCCTCGCCGCCCTTGACACCGCGTCGACTCAACCAAAAACCTGGATTGCGGACGCGGACGGCGGCGTCAACGCACTCGCCCTGGGATCCAACGCCGTGTTTGCCGGAGGCACTTTCACCCGCATTACCAACGCCGCAATCGGATCAACTCGTTCGCGATTCGCCGCGCTGGACTTTACCACCGGAGCGCCAGCAGCCATCGCGACTCATTTCAATGGCAGCGTGAACACCCTGCTCTGCGCGGACAACACTCTCTATGTGGGCGGCCAGTTCCTCGGCTTGACGAATGGCGTCACGACGTCGACCAATAAGTTTCTCGTTGCCCTCGATGCGAATAGCGGAGCCGTTGCCACTTGGAGTCCTGGCGCCAACAATACCGTTCGCGCACTGGCGATGGCGGGAACAAACCTGTTCGTCGGCGGCGACTTCACCTCGATCGGCGGCCAGGCCGATCGCCGACGTTTGGCTGAAATGAATACGGTTTCGGGAATCGCCACCGCCTTTGATCCGTCGCTCGGCGATTCGGTCAACGCGGTATCCGTTCGTAGCAACCTGGTGTACGCGGGCGGCACGTTCACGTTTATCAAAGGCACGTTGCGCAACCGCGCCGCAGCGCTCTCCGCGGAGACCGGAGCGTTGTTGCCGTGGAATCCGAATGCGGACGGCACCATCCTGGCTCTCGCCGCATCGGGGACGAATATCTACCTTGGAGGCCTGTTTACCAATGTCGGAGGGTTGAATCGCGCCCGTCTCGCCGCTGTGGATTCCACTAACGGAACTGTGGCCACCAACTTCTCAACTACGATCAATGGAGCCGTTAAGGCCCTCGCCATTGGGGGAACCAATATCTATGTCGGCGGTGAATTCACCACGCCGCGCCAAGGATTGATGGCTCTCGATCCGACAAGCGGCGTCACGCGCTCGTCGTTCACTGCGGAGTTGTCCCCGGCTGCCAATTCCACCAACGCGGTCAACGCATTGATTTTTTCGAGCAACACCGTGTTCGTCGCCGGGTCATTTACCAATGTCAGCAGCACCACGCGGTTACGGCTCGCGGCGCTGGATTCAGCGACGGGCATTCCGAGTTCGTGGAATCCCAGCCCCAACAATTCCGTGCTGGCGATTGCGCTCAAGGGCAACACGCTTTTTCTGGGAGGCAATTTCACAGGCATTACGAGCGCCGTGGGATCGGGACTTCGCAATCGGCTGGTCGCCGTCGCCACTGACAGTTCGACGACGTTAAGTTGGAATCCGAACGTCAACGCGAGCGTGAATGCGTTGGCGGTCCGCGGCTCAAATGTTTACGTCGGTGGCGCGTTTACCACGATCGCCGGACAGCCGCGAACCGGGCTCGCCCAATTTGACAGCCTGCTCGCATCCAACACCCCGACAGCGTGGAACACGGCACCGCAAACAACGGTGAACGCGCTTGCCGCGGCCGAGCACCGATTGATCGTTGGCGGCAGCTTTACTTCCTTCGCCGAGCAATCCCTGCCGGCGTTGGCGGTGTTCCAGCCGAACTCAGCGCCGATTCTCAACTTGAACGGGAGCCCCCTCACTTACACTGAAGGCGATCCGGCTACGGCGATCGATTCCGGCCTCACAATTTCCGACGCGGACGGGGCGTTGCTCGCCAGCGCGACTATACGAATCATCGGGAACTTCCAACCCGCCGAAGATTTGCTCGAATTCACCAGTGCCAATGGCATTAGCGGGTTCTACTTCGCGCCAGGCGGGTCGCTGACTTTGACCGGCCAATCGACGCTATCGAATTATGTCACCGCGTTGCGTTCGGTGAGTTACCGCAACACCAGTCAAAACCCGTCGCCAGCACCACGACTCGTGGAAGTTACGGTCAACGACGGCATCACCAACAGCCCCACCGCCACGCGGACAATTAACGTGGTTCCTGTCAACGTTCCGCCGACGATTACATCGATATTGGATCAAACCGTAATCGAGAACCAACCGACGCCACCGCTGGCGTTCATCATTGGAGACTCCGACTCGGCGGTGACCAATTTGGTGGTGTCGGGCAGCTCGTCGAATTCGGCGCTCGTGCCGACGAACAACTTCTCCTTTACGGTGAGCGGCTCGAACGCCTCAGTGATAATTTTCCCGGCTACGAATCAATCCGGAGTCACCACGGTGACACTTTCCGTTTCGGACGGAATCGACACCACCGACACAAGCTTCATCATCACTGTGCTCGCGGACTCCGACCACGATGGCATTCCTGACGTGTATGAAGTGGCGCATGGAATGAACGCCAACGATCCCGCCGATGCAGCGCTGGATTTCGATGGCGATGGTTTGAGCAACCTCCAGGAATATTTGGCGGGTACGGATCCGAATGATTCCTCCAATTACCTCCGCATCGTCACCGTGACGATTGTTGGCGACGATCTCCAAGTAGGGTTCACCTCCATTGCCGGCAAATCGTACCGTGTGGAGCGCGCCGACGACGTCACCGGCGGAATGTGGCTACAGGTTGAAGATAACATTCCCGGCACGGGCGGAATTGTGGTTGTCACCGACACTGCAGGTTCATACCCCGCCCAACGCGCATACCGGGTAAGGTTGCTCCCGTAAACCTTGGGGAAATTGTCGGCCGGCTACTTGCGTTGGTTGAGCAGGAAGCGTTTTCCGTCTGCTGCAGGATCAAACTTATCCTTAATCGTGTGTTGTGCTTTCGCAGAGGCGACCAAGTTTCCGGCGTAAGTATTGGTGCTGAACCCGAGTGCCAAACGACTAATCTGTTCCGACGATTTGCCAATCTTGATCGTCACCACATCGTCCGCGAACGACGTTGTCAATCCACCACGCTTCAATTCGGCGGCCCGCGTGCGATTACCAAAATTCTCCTGGTAGGTGCTCTTAGCCATCGGCCACCGGACCGTGATGGCGTTTCCGCGAAATTCAATCAACTGCTTCGGATTCTTCGCGAACCGCTTCATTGCCGACGCATCGTCCGCCGGCTTGTCCACCGATTCGCTAGTGATGAAGAACGGCGCGAACTCGTTCGCGGCCGCGACGACCTCGGAAAACTTGGTTACCGTCACGTACTGTACCCCGCAAAGCTTGCCCTGTTTGTTGAAATAGAAGGGACCGTTCGTCACCTGAACATTGGCGAGAAGCTGTTGGAGGAGTTTCTCCATCTTCGCCACGCCAGCAGCGGAAAGTTTTTGATCAGAACTTTTCTCCGGAGACTTTAGATCGGCAAGCGACCTCGAAAGTTCCTCGCGATTGAACTCCAGAATCCAGTTGCTGAAGAAGAACGTGCGCTGCCCTTTCAGCACGGATTGCAACTGGTCCATCTCCTCGGTGCTAAGTCGGGTCGCCGACGCGTCCTTCGCACTGGCGCCGAATATGCCGTGATAATCCTGAAAAATGCGGATCGTGTCGCTCTTCTGATCGTAATGATAGGTGAGCACCTGCTCTTCGAACTCCAGGCAACCGGAGAACAACAGGCAACACAACAATGACAAACCGACCGTTAAGCTCCGTCTCATGGCGGCAGGCTATCGCATCCGACGAACGGTGCAACGAGTAATCACCCGCGGGTGGCTTGGCGACGCTACTAAACCGAAAGACCTATTCGTCGTCGCCAGCGCAACACGCACCGCACGTTTGATAGCAATCCCCACACAGCACACGCCCATCGAAAGAAAACGCCCCGAACTTTCCGCACGTTTCGCATACGGCGTTTTCGTCCAATCGGACCGGCTGTTCAATGGGCTCAGACATAGCGCGTGAAAGTTTGAACCTGTTCAGTGATTCGCGCAAGCTACAGCACTGATGAGTAACACCGCGCCGCCCCGGCTCCGACTCCGCGTCACCGCAACCGCGGAAACGATTCTTCGCGGCGGTCACCCGTGGTTGTTCGCCGACAGCATTCGCGAGAAAAATCGGGAAGGCGTCCTCGGCGAACTCGCGGTGATCTTTGATCGCAACGACAAGTTCCTCGCCGTTGGGCTATTCGATCCGGCGTCACCAATTCGCGTGCGCATTTTGCACGCCGGCAAACCCACCACGATCGATGCCGCATGGTGGCAGGCGCGGCTGGGTCAAACACTCGCGCGGCGCGAATCACTATTTGAAGCTTCAACCACGGGGTATCGCTGCATCAACGGCGAGAGCGACGGCTGGCCCGGGCTGGTGCTCGATCGTTATGATACGACTTACGTTCTGAAGCTTTATACAGCGGCTTGGTTGCCGCGAATCAACGAGATCTCGGCGCTGCTTCAGGCGGTGTTGAAGCCCGAACGACTGGTCCTCCGCCTAAGCCGCAATATTCAACCGACGGCACAGACGCAGTTCGCGCTGCGAGACGGGCAGCTTCTTCACGGCAGTTCGCCCGACGGCCCAGTGATCTTCCTCGAAACCGGACTCCGCTTCGAAGCTGACGTGTTGCGTGGGCAGAAAACCGGATTCTTTCTTGATCAACGCGAGAACCGTCGGCACGTTGAATCGCTCGCGCAAGGCTGCTTCGTTCTCAACGCGTTCAGCTTCAGCGGCGGTTTTTCACTCTACGCGGCACGCGGCGGTGCAAAGTCGGTGAGCGATCTCGATCTGAGCGAACACGCACTTGCCAGCGCCAAGAGGAACTTCACGCTCAACCAATCCTTCCCTCCGGTCGCGGCTTGTCGGCACGAAACAATTCAAGGCAACGCATTCGACTGGCTTGCCGCGCCACCCACCCGTCAGTTCGATCTGATTGTCATCGATCCTCCCTCACTCGCGAAGCGGGAAACCGAACGCACCGGCGCCATCGGTGCGTACCGCAATCTCAACAGCGCGGGACTCCGCTGGCTTGCGTCCCGCGGGACGCTGGTCGCCGCTTCGTGTTCGGCTCATGTGTCCGCCGATGAATTTTTCGGCGCCGTCCGTCAAGCGGCGCGCGATTCCGGACGTCGATTTGTGGAACTGCGGACGACGACACATGCCCCCGATCACGTTGCGACGTTCCCGGAAGCGCAATACTTGAAGGCCATTTATATGAAGTTCCAGTGAATCGAAGGCAAAGCAGTTTCTGCTCGCGGAAGGATTGAATCGCACCTAGATTTGTTTCGT
Organism: Limisphaerales bacterium; assembly: GCA_044224905.1. Taxonomy (GTDB): domain Bacteria; phylum Verrucomicrobiota; class Verrucomicrobiia; order Limisphaerales; family JBGAJN01; genus JBGAJN01. Next base: position 431,159 of record JBGAJN010000003.1, on the reverse strand, counting down.
CTTCACACAGCAATCCAACGAAAGGCCCGCCATGAACTCTCGTAAAACTCTGCTCACTCTTGCTTCCGCCGCCGCCGTCAGCATCATCGCTGTAGCGCTAATGCATTCCGCGTCCGCAGCCAAAGGCAAATCGGCCGCCGAATTATTTTTCAAGAACCCCCAGCACGGCGAACTCAAGCTCGCTTCCGTCGGCGCCCTCAACTTCGGACCGAGCGGCTTGTTGCTCGTGGCCGAAGCCAAAGCGGCGAGCATCGTCGCCATCGATACCGGCGATGTCGGCCCAGTGCAAAAACTGAAACATCGTGTCGACGACATCGCCGGTATCGCTGCGGCCAAACTCGGAGCGCCTGCGAACGGCGTGCGCATCGCCGACCTCGCAGTTAATCCAGCGAGCGGTAAGATTTATCTTTCGGTCGTTCGCTTGGCCGATAATCAACCGGCGATTCTCACCGTCGACGCCGATGGAAAAGTTTCGGACCTGCCTTTGAAGAACGCCAACTACGTGCGCATCGCCCTACCCGCTGGCGCTAATGCAAAGATAAACACCATCACGGACTTGGCCTTCGCCGGCGATCGCGTGCTCGCGGCCGGCCAATCGAGCGAAGAATTCTCGAGCAAAATTTTCTCACTGCCGTTCCCGCTGACTCACGGTCAAGGCGGCGCGGTCTTCAGCGCGGAGACATACCACATCTCGCATCGCAAATGGGAAACCAAGGCGCCGATCTCGAGTTTTGTTCCGTATGAAGAAAACGGGAAGCACTACGTCGTCGGCGCATTCGCCTGCACGCCGATCGCCAAGTTTCCCCTGAACGATCTGCAATCCGGCGCGAACGTCAAAGGTACGAGCTTCGTCGAACTTGGTTCGCAAAACCGCCCGCTCGACATGTTCGCCTATGAAAAGGGCGGCAAGCGCTGGCTCGTAACCCATACACAGCGTTTTGGAAAAAACCTTTTTGGCCCGAGCAAATTCTGGGGCGTGCGCATTGACATGAATTACGTCGCGCTCAATGACGCCGACAAAACCAACGAGAAGGCCGCGCATCGTGACACAAAACAAAAGTCCGGCCCCGATGGCATTGAAATTGTCGAATCCCTCTTCGGCGCCGTCCACGTTGACAAACTGGACAACGACAACATCGTCGTCTTACGCGAGCAGGACGACAAACTAGTGTTGGACATGGCGAAGCTGCCGTGAAGCTCAGCGGCATCCATCACGTATCCATCCTCGTCAGTGATGTTCCGCGGGCGATTGCCTTCTACCGCGACGCGTTGCGTTTGCCGCAGATCGAAATTCCGCCCACCTTCCGCGAGGTGGGAATGAACGTGATCTGGTTTCAACTGGGTGATCAACAACTCCACCTTTTGCCTGCGCCAGCGGCGGACGTTCCGGCGCGCCGTCATTTCGCGATGCATATCCACAACGCACAGGCTGCGCGAATGGAACTCGCAGACCGTGGGATTGCCATCCGAGAAACCACGCCGATTCCTGGAGCCGATCGATTCTTCATCAACGACCCAGACGGGAACCGTATCGAGTTGATCGAATGGAAAATACCTTGCCCGATCATACCGGTGCAGCCATGAGAACCACTCGCTCGATAGCGAGATGGGCATTCCTCATCTCGTTGAGCTGGCTCTTCGCTGGATGCGACGCACAAAATCCCATCGCGTTCGATCTACACGTTGAACCGAATTCCATCGATCCACAGCACATCGCGGTCGTCGTCGAAGCTTCAGATGCGAGCGCGTGGCGGACATTCGATCGCAGTCCGCAAGCCGCCGATAGTCGCGAATCCATTCTCGCGATGCGTTTGCGCGACGGGACCAACAGCATTGGACCAGCGCTACTCGGCGACTACGAAATTACCGGAAATAAACTCCGCCTGCTTCCACGTTTCCCGCTGCTCGCCGGCGAAAGCTATGTGGCCACCTTCGACCCGGCAGCGCTCAACCTGAAACGTCCTCTCACCAGTCCCGCGATTTTGACAACGACCTACCGCGCGCCGATTGATCCAACCATTTCCCAACCACGGCTGACCTCGATTTATCCCAGTGGCGACGTTGTGCCGGCGAATCATTTGAAATTCTACCTCGTGTTTTCCGAACCCATGCGCAAAGGAGAATTTCTCCGTCGTATTAAGCTGATCGAAGAGAGCGGAACCGAGGTGTCCGAGCCATTTCGCGAAACCGAGCTGTGGTCGGAGGACGAGCGGCGACTGACGTTGTGGTTTCATCCCGGTCGGCAAAAAACCGGGGTGAATCTCAACGTTGAGCTCGGCCCGGTGCTCGAACCGGGCAAGCGTTACCGACTTATCATTTCGGGCGATTGGCGAACACAGGCAGGAGCCCAGCTAGGCAAAGTCGTGGAAAAACCGTTCACCGTCGGACAGGTCGAGCATGCCCAGCTCAAGCTAACCGACTGGCGCGTCATCCCACCTAGCGACGGCTCGCGCGAATCACTGCGAGTGGAGTTTCCAAAACCACTCGATTGGGCTTTGTTGAAGAGCCAAATCGTCGTTGTCAGTTCAGACGGATTGAAAGTTCGCGGCGCGATAAAAATCGACCCGCAAGAGACCGCTTGGAGTTTTTCGCCAGAGAAACCATGGGACGCTGGCGAGTATCAGCTTAACGTAGGCTCCGTGTTAGAAGACTTGGCGGGCAACAGCCTCGCGCGCCCCTTCGAAGTTGATTTGGAAAAGTCGCTCGAACCACAATCGCCAGAGGAGCTCTCACTGAAGTTCACAATTTCATCGATCGGCGAAAAAAAATAAGCCGGCATCCAAAGATGCCGGTTTGAAAGGATGGGCTTCGATTATTTCTTAGGAGCAGGAGCCGCAGGAGCCGATTGCGCAATGCCGTATGCATTGATGATCTGCTGCGCGACGGGGTCCGTCTTCGCGAGAGTCAACAAATCCGTGGCGATGCCTTGCAGTTCACGCTGAGCTTGCAACGCGCGTTCGACAACGGGCTTCTGCGCCTCTTCAACTTTGCTCAGCGCTGACTTCTGACTCCAGACATTGGAGAGCTGCCAACCGAAGAAGAAGAACACAGCGAGCGAGGTCAACAGCACCGGCAGAAACGCGCTCTGGGAATTTTGAGATTCAGGATTCATATAGTTGGTTCGTTGAAGTTATTTCGCAGTCTTCTTGGCAGGAGCGGTAGCGGCGGGCTTGGCCGGAGCGGCGGATTGAGCAGCGGGCTGCTGACTCTGCTGCTGGTTGAACGTAACATTGATGCCATTCTTCGCCAAAAGCTGGCGGAGCTGAGGAAATTGCGCGGAGTTCTGCGCGATGTCCTGCACCAAGCGGGAACCAATCTGGAGGCTCTGAGTACCGCGATTGATCTCAAGCTGCTGGGCTTGCAAACGTTCCTGCGTGCTCTGGATCGAGCGACCAAAAACGAAGAGCAGAACGCTCGTCAACAGACACAGCGCTCCCACTAGGAGACAGAGTAAGTATTGGCTAGATTTCATGATAGGCGGTTGTTGTGCCAGTTTGCCTTTTATCGGTCAAGCGCGGAGTAGGGTTTAGCAGACAAAGTCGATTCCATCCTTGAGAAAGCAACTCTCAGGCAAGAGAAAAACTGTTAATCAAGAAACGAGAACTCGTTGGATAGAAGAAGAATCTGCGCCAGCTTCTCCCACGCGGCCATGGGTTTGGGCAGTTTGGAGACATCCATGAAGTTCTTTAGAGGATCCCATCGTGCCGGTTCGGCAACTCCAGCCGGATCCATCAGCGAAATGACCGGAACCCAACGGAACGTGTCGCTACCATTGTTCTCGCGACAGTCGACAACGAAGTCAATCGTGTCGCCCTGCTGGATCTCAGCCATCTCCACACGCATGGTCACATTCGTGTGGTGCACGGTCCATTGGCCCAGCTCCCCTGCCCGGCTCGCAACGACCCGCGCGCGGACGCCATCGCCATCGGCCGAAGGATGCGCGAGTTCACCATTGATCACAAACCGCCCGCTTCGGGGCGCGGTCCAACGACGAATCACGACATTCCGCACGCCGCCTTCTCCCGTGTGACCACCGTCGGCGCTCAACGTCAGCCAACCTAGTTTGGGATCAGGAAGCTTCGGCCCACCTTGCCAATTTTGACCAGTAAAGTGCCGGAACACATTGAACCGCGCCACGCGATTTTCGTTCGTGTCGTAACGTCCGTAACCGTATTGCCAGGTGATCGCTTCGGGAACGATTGCGTCGGCGACCGGTTGCTCGGCGATAAATTGGCGTGCGAGGCGTGATTCAAATGTAGTGGGTTCGCGCTGAAGAACCGCGTCGTGAAGGTAACGGATACGCTGTTCTTCCTGATCCAACTTCTGGAACTCCGTTCGCGACACAAGGTTCTTCGCCCGCTCGATCACCATCGCACTGTTCATCAGAAACAACGCCTGCTGGGCCACCGTGGTTTGAAAACGTTGCGGACTCGAGGTGTCCGGGTTCGCGAAATCAAAAATTCGGAACAGGTTTGGCAAGTCCTGGCGGTCGATCAGTCCGTAGACGGAACGCCGTCGATTCAGCGGTTCATTCACGATGTCTACGGGCCTGCCGCCAACGGTGTCGTCAAGCGTTCCCGTGATGGCGAGGAACGAATCGCGCATCGCTTCGAAATCCAAACGCCGACGATTCTGGCGCCAAAGCAGGCGATTCTCCGGGTCACGCGCGGCGTAGCGGCTTTCGTCGAAGCTGCTTTGGCGATAGGTGTTCGACATCACAATCAAGCGGTGCAGCTTCTTGATCGACCAACCATCGTCCATGAAACGCGCCGCCAGATAATCCAAAAGCTCCGGATGACTCGGCGGTTCACTGCGTGCTCCAAAATCACTCGGCGTCCTCACGAACCCCACGCCGAAATGTTCAAGCCAGACGCGATTCACGAAAACTCGCGCCGTCAGCGGATTGTCCCGACTCACGATTGCCCGCGCAAAATCCAATCGACCGCTACCATTCGTAAACGTCTGCCGGGGCCCACGGGAAAGGACTTCGAGAAACTGTCGCGGCGCCTCCGGCCCGGGCGTTCCAGGATTGCCACGAATGAACACTCGGGCATTCTCTCCCTTCGGCTTGTCCTGCATGGTCATTGCCCGCGGCGGCGCTCCCGGATGATTCACATCCACCGAGACTACGTTCTTCTTCAGCTGCTCGATCTTGTTTTTGATCTCATCGTTGAAGAGGAAAAAATCTCCAAACTGCGCCGGCGGCGGATTCGCGGGCGCGTCGCTCGCATATAAAACCTGCCGCACTTGCTCTTCGTTAGCATCGGGCAAGGCCACGGGCGTAGACGGATTGGTTTCACCTGTGCGCATGACCGTGACCGGATCGGCCAACTTCAACCACGCTTGCCAATGTTCTTCGACGCTGCGGAGCAATTGTCCGTAGCGCTGAATGACGTTGGTCATCGCTGCGGGCGGTTCACCGGCGAACAAGTTTGCAACGAGCGGGTTCAACTTGTTCGTTGGATCGTTGTTGGCTGCGAACTTCGCCGACAACTCTTTCGACTTGGCCGCGAAATCATTGGTGACGGCATGAAACGCGAACAGCGGCGCGAAAACGGGGTGATTGGTCTTCGCCCAGTTGAGCAGACTGCTCGTCCATCGGTCACGAACGACTTTGTTCAACTTGCGCTCGCGCTGCAGATTTTCTTTCGCAACATCGTTCGTGAGTTTGGAAGTTTCGTGAACCAGCAGCAGATAATCGCCGGCTTGCTCGCGCAACTTCGCCTGCACGACCGCTGTGTTGGTGCTGACATAGAGATCGAGTTCCGCCTGTTTCGCCTTCAACTCAGCTTGATAATTTGCGAACTCGGGATGCGCGGGCTGCTTGGCCAACAAAGGCTTCTCCGCCGGCTCCATCGAGCTACGCATAATGCCGTAAAGCGAGTAATAATCCCGCGTCGGCAACGGGTCATACTTGTGATCGTGGCAACGTGAGCACTGCATCGTCAGTGCCATCGTGCCGCGGCAAATTACATCGATACGATCGTCGATGATGTCCTGCTCGTTGTTGACGAAGCGCCGCCCCAATGTGAGAAACCCCAGCGCCGCCAAAGGACGATTATCATCGCCCAACGGGAGCAAGTCCGCGGCGAGTTGTTGGATGATGAATTGATCGTATGGCAAATCTTCATTGAATGCCCGGATCACGTAATCGCGATAAGTGTAAGACCACGCGTAACGCGGTTCCTCCCCGCCCACGTAACCTTTGGTGTCCGCATACCGCGCGACGTCCAGCCAATGCCGGCCCCAGCGCTCACCATAACGTGGCGATGCGAGCAAGCGATCCACCAGCTTTGCGTAAGCATTCGGCGAACGGTCAGCGATGAACGCTTCAATCTCCGCGCGCGTGGGAGGGAGACCAATCAGATCGTAGCTCACGCGCCGGATCAATGTCCGCTTATCCGCCTCGGGCGACGGAGCCATTTTGCGCGACTCCAAATTCGCGAGAACAAACGCATCCACCGGCGTCTCCACCCAACGGGAGTTCATCACAGAAGGAATCGACGGCGCCTGGATGGGCTTAAACGCCCAGTGATTGCTCGAGCTCGCCATGATCGCCGCGAACACGTTGCTGGCGTTGCCGCCGGTTCGCGGATCAGGCGCACCCATTTTAATCCATGCTTCGAGGTCGGCGATCTTTTCGGGCGCGAGTTTCTTATCGCCATCCTTGGGCGGCGGCATTTTCAGATTCTCGTCACCGTAACGGACGGCTTTGATCAAAAGGCTCTTGGCTGGATCCCCCGCAACCACCGCGGGTCCAGTTTCGCCGCCCTTCAAGGTCGCGTCCCGGGTGTCGAGTGCGAGCCCGCCCTTAGTCTTTTTGGCTTCAGCGCTGTGACAGGAATAACAACTCTCAACGAGCACCGGCCGGATCTTCTTCTCGAAAAATTCGAGTTTCACCGGATCGATCACCACTTCGGCCGCCAACCCATTCGCGATCCAAGCGACGAGGAACAGGAGAATTAAATGCCCCGATGACAAGGTCGCTGGCGTTTTTGAATTGCGAATTTGCTTCAGCATTCGGAATCAAGATCTCGGACGATCACGCGATGATGTCTTTCACGACTTCGCCGGTGAGATTCGTGAGACGGAAGTCGCGACCGGCGTAATGGTAGGTGAGTTTCGTGTGATCGAATCCGAGCAGGTGCAGAATCGTAGCGTGGAAATCGGGGACATCGACTTTGTTCACGACGGCCTCGAAACCAAATTCGTCGGTCTCGCCATAGGTGATGCCGCCCTTCACGCCACCGCCCGCCATCCAGATAGAAAAACCGCGGTTGTTGTGATCGCGCCCCTTGCCTTTGCTCTGATCGACGTTCTGGTTCAAATCGACGGTCGGTGTTCGGCCGAATTCTCCGGCGAAAATAACAAGCGTCTCGTCGAGTAATCCGCGTTCCTTCAAATCCGTCAGCAACGCGTTGATCGGTTGGTCGATCTCTTTCGCGGCGCTGCGAATGCCGGTCTCAATCTGACTGTGATGATCCCACGCCGCCTGCCACACCTGCACGAAACGCACGCCGCGTTCGAGCAATCGCCGCGCGATCAACATCTGCCGCGCTTGCGCCCCTTCACCGTAGCGTTTGCGCACCGCTTCGGGTTCTTTGTTGATGTCGAAAGCATCAGTGGCTTCCACCTGCATGCGGAAAGCAGTCTCGAAGGTCTGAATGCGCGCTTCGAGTTGGGAGTCATGCGAACGTTTGCGGCTGTGCTCCTCGTTGAGACGCTGGAGTAAGTCGAGTTGGCGACGTTGCTCCGCTGGAGATTCGGCGTTGTTGCGGATGAACTCGATCAACTTCTCCACCTGCGTGTGTTTCGTGTCGACGAAGTTGCCTTGAAAAATGCCGGGCAGAAAAGCGCTCTGCCAGTTTTGATCACCTTGCAACGGTCGCCCGTTCGGCATCATCGCGATGAAGCCTGGGAGATTTTGATTCTCCGTGCCGAGACCGTACGTCACCCACGAGCCAAGACTCGGACGCGCAAGGCGCTCGTTGCCACAGTTCACCAACATCATCGACGCTTCATGGCCCGGGGTCGCGGTGTGCATCGAGCGGATCACGGCGATGGAGTCGATATGCTCTGCGGTCTTGGCAAATACTTCGCTGACCTCGGTCCCGCATTTCCCGTACTTTTGAAACTTGAACGGCGAGCCAAACGCCGCGCCGTTGTTGTTGGCGTGCTTGGATACTTCCTTGACCAGCTTGCCGTCGTATTTTGTCAGCGCCGGCTTGGGATCAAACGTATCGACGTGCGACGGGCCGCCTTGGAGGAAGATGTGGATAACGCGTTTGGCCTTGGCGGGAAAATGGGGAGCTTTCGGCAGCAGCGGACTGAGTCCGGTGGCTGACGCCGCATTCCAGCCGCCCTCGGACAGCAAGCCCGCGAGGCCCAAGCTGCCCATGCCCATTCCGCAGCGAGAAAGAAAGTCCCGGCGGGTAAAGAAGCAGGACGCCAAATTATAGGCAGGTTGGCTCATGGTCTTATGACGAAAGGTGTCATGTTTTTAGTCAGCGGGATTTCGCCGACGGTTCGCAAGATAAAACCTCATTAATCATCGGCAGAATTCTACCAAACCTCGGACAAATGATGGCCTGACGTAACGGAACCGGCGGATTCTAAAATCGACGGTAAATGTTTGGGGAATTCAGCCGATAGACCAACCAGCAGAAGTTTCATGTTTGGCCTATTTGAAAGTCTCGACGACGGGACGTCCGACGCCACTCCTAAAAGTGGCGGATCTGGCGGGGGTTTCTTGTCATCATCGAATGCCTTTAACGCATCGCTCAGCGAAGCGGACGTAAAACGAATCGTTTCCCTCGCGCGCAAAGGTCGCCCTGCCGAACAGAATCTCCTCGGACTGCTTTTTCAACACGGTCACGGAGTCAACCGGGATTACGCCGAAGCCGCGCAGTGGTTCCGCCAGGCGATTGACAACGACTACGTCGACGCCGTCTTCAATCTCGGAAGCATGTTCTACCAGGGCTTGGGCATGGATCGGGATTTCAACCAAGCTCTCCGACATTTCAAAGTTGCCGCCGACAACGGCCATGCGGAAGCGGCATTCCATATCGGCATGATGCACGAGTATGGCCAATCGATCGATCAGAGCTTCACCGGCGCGGCAGAGTGGTACCTTTTGGCGGCGAACCGTGGGAGCGCGCAAGCTCAATACTTTCTCGGTGCACTGTACTTCCAAGGCGACGGAGTCATTCGCGATCCTGTGGAAGCTTACAAGTGGTTCGTCATTTCGGCGGCCCAAAATGACCCCAATGGAATCGAGTGCCGGGACATCGTTTTCGCGCAATTAACTTCCGAACAAGTGGACGAAGGAAACCGCCGAGCCGCTGAAATACTTTCAAACGGATAATTCAAATGGCCACGCCTGCATCCACCATTCCGGGACCGCAAATCGCCGAACCGCGGATCAAGAAGCGCATCCTGCTCGCCGACGACAACCTCGTTGTACTCAAAGTTCTCTCGCTGAAACTCGCTGCATCCGGTTACGAAGTCGTCACCGTCACCGAGGTTAATCGCGTCGTTCAGCAGATTGCAATCGTCTTGCCTGACTTGGTTCTGCTCGACCTCCACTATGCGAACGGGCCGAATTTCGGTTCAGTGGAGTGGGACGGTTTCAAGATGCTCGAATGGTTGCAGCGGCTGGAACAGTGCAAAACGATTCCCATCATTGTCGTCACGGCGGACACGACCCCTGAAACTCACGAACGCGTGATGTCTTCGGGAGCGAATGCCATCTTCACCAAACCCCTCGAGTTCGACAAGCTGCTCGCCAAGATGGACAAGCTGCTCACTGCCGCTTAAGCACGCGGGCCCAAAGACCCTTGCCAACGAGTTGGGCACGTGACAGGTTGGCGACGGTTGCCGCTGGTGCGGTCACCAGACGTCACAACCCAATTCGTGAAAGCGCCGCCGTTACCCGCGAACGAAGCTCAACGGCTGAGAATCCTCCGCCAGTACCAAATCCTCGACACGGTTCCTGAGGCCGCGTTCGACGATCTTGCCAAGCTCGCCGCTCAACTTTGTCAGGCCCCCATGGCCACGGTGACGCTCGTCGACGAGAAGCGCCAGTGGTTTAAAGCCCGCGTCGGCATCACCGCAACGGAAACTCCGCGCGATATTTCGATGTGCGGCCACGCGATTTTGCGAACCGGTCTGATGGTCGTCGAGGACACCACCAAGGACGAGCGATTCGCAAACAATCCGTTGGTAACAGGCGATCCGCACGTCCGTTTTTACGCCGGCGCTCCCCTGCTCACTTCGGAAGGATTCGCGCTGGGCGTGCTGTGCGTCATGGATCGCCAGCCGCGAAAGCTGTCTGAGGAACAATCGACCGCACTTCAAATCCTCGCGCGGCAAGTCACGGCGCAGCTCGATCTGCGACTGAAAGTGGCCGAACTCGATGACGCGAATAAAAAGTTTCATCGCGCCGATGAAGAACGCAGTGACTCGCAGGCGCTGTATTCGTCACTGGTCGAAACCTTACCCATCGCCATCTTTCGCAAGGATACGGCCGGACGCTACACCTTTGCCAACGACGACTTTTGCGACCTCCTCGGCAAACGCCTGCCAGACGTCATCGGACACACGGACGCTGAGCTACTTCCCGAGCCCGCTGCGAAGTCTTTCGCCGCAAGCGAGAACACGCTGCGTCAGGAAAACCGCCCGACCGAGGAGTTTCTCGAGATCGCTCTCGCGCGAGGAAAGCGGTTTGTCCGCGCATCACGAACTCCCATTCTCGATCACGATGGAAATTTCGCGGGTCTTCAGGGCGCGCTGACGGATCTCACGATCTTCAAGCAGACCGAGGATGAACTTCGCGAGAGCGAGATTCAGTTCCGCGAAGTCGCAGAGCACATTCCCGAAGTTATCTGGCTCACCGACTGGCGCGATCATCGCGTGCTCTTTGTCAGCCCCACGTATCAAAGCATCTGGGGTCGCACTACGCAGAGCCTGTATGAAAACGCGCTCGACTGGATCGACTCGATTCATCCAGACGACCGCCCGCGCGTGGAAGCATCATTCCTCAAAAATGCTCCCGCCGGCGGTTATGACGAAGAGTATCGGATCGTTCGTCCCGACGGAACGATTCGCTGGATTCGCGATCGCGGGTATCCCGTGAAGAATTCCGCCGGCGAAGTGATCCGAATCGCCGGCATCGCTGAGGACGTCACGAATCGAAAGAGTTTCGAAGACACGCTGCGAACCGCGGAGCAGAAGTACCACAGCATTTTCGACAATGCCACCGAAGGCATTTTCCAAACCACTCCTGACGGCCGTTACCTCGCTGCGAACAAAATGCTCGCCAGCATCTACGGCTACGATTCGCCGGAACAGTTGATGACCGCGATCAGCGATATCCGCCATCAGCTCTACGTTGACGACAATCGCCGGGCGCAATTTGCGCGCCTCATGCAAGAACGCGAAGTCATCTCCGACTTCGAATCACAGGTCTACCGCCGCGATGGCAAAGTCATTTGGATTTCGGAAAACGCCCGCGCCGTCCGCGATAGCAACGGACAACTGCTCAGATACGAAGGAACCGTTCAGGACGTAACGGAGCGCAAGAAATCCGAACAAGCCCTGCGGGACTCCGAACTTCTTTACCATTCGCTCGTCGAGAGTCTTCCGCAAAACATCTTCCGCAAGGATCGACGTGGCCGGTTTACCTTTGCCAACCAACGCTTCTGCGCCGCGTTCAAACGCCCGCTCGATCAGATCATCGGTCGGACTGATTTCGATTTCTCTCCAGCCGATCTCGCGGAAAAGTATCTCGCCGACGACCGTCGCGTGATGGAGACAAAGGAGACCTTCGACACCGTCGAAGAGTTTCAGAGTCAGGACGGGAATAAACTCTACGTTCACGTCATCAAGACCCCGCTATGCGATTCCCAGAACCGAGTAATCGGCATTCAAGGCATGTTTTGGGACGTCACGGAACAGAAGCGCACGGAACAAGCACTCGCTCGCGAACGTGATTTGTTGCGCGCGCTGCTAGACAACGTGCCCGATCGGATCTCCTTCAAAGACACGCAATCGCGCTTTCTCCGCTGCAGCAAGGCCCTCGCGACTCGCCTCGGGCTCGAAGATCCCGAGCAAGTTGTCGGCAAAACAGATTTTGATTTCCACTCACGCGAGAAGGCCGAAGAGTTCTTCGCGGACGAACAACGGATCATCCAAACCGGCGTGCCGTTGATCAACAAGGTGGAGCAGCAGTTCAATCCCGACGGCACACAAATCTGGGCGTCGGTCACCAAGGTTCCCATCTACAGTCAGGCCGGCGAGGTCACGGGCATCATCGGAATTTCCCGCGACATCACCGAACTGATGCGGATCGAGGCGGAACTTCAACTGAACCGCGACGCCGCGTTGGAACTCGCCCGACAGAAGTCGCAATTCCTCGCGACGATGAGTCACGAGATCCGCACGCCGATGAACGGCATTCAGGGAATGATCGGCCTGTTGCTCGACACGCGCCTCAACGCCAAGCAGCGCGACTTTGCCGAGACTATTCGCACGAGCGCCGAGGCGTTGCTCACGATCATCAATGACATCCTCGATTTCTCCAAGATTGAAGCCGGCAAGCTGGTGTTCGAGTCAATCGACTTTGATCTGCGAGATGCGGTAGAAGCGACGGTGGAACTCCTCGCGGATCGCGCCCAGAAGAAAGGCATCGAGCTGCTGTCATATTTGCCGCCGGAAGTCCCGACGGCCGTTTGCGGTGACCCCGGACGTTTCCGCCAGGTGCTCACCAATCTCGTCGGCAACGCGGTGAAGTTCACCGAGCACGGCGAAGTCGTGGTTCGCGTGATGAAGCAGAGCGAGACGGACACGGACCTCGTGCTGAAGGTTCAAGTCACGGACACCGGCATTGGAATTTCACCCGAAATTCAGTCGAAGATCTTTCAGGCTTTCACCCAAGCCGATAGTTCGATGGCGCGAAAGTTCGGCGGCACCGGACTGGGCTTGGCAATCTCGAAACAACTGGTCGAGTTGATGCACGGCCAAATCGGCGTCGAGAGCACGCCCGGCAAAGGATCCACTTTCTGGTTCACTCTGGCGCTGAAAAAGCAGCCAACCTCCGCGACCTCGAACCAGCGCTTCACGTTTCCTCCGACGCGAGCCCTCGTCGTCGAAGACAACACCGTTCAACGGCAATTCCTCCGGGCGGAACTGTTTGCGTTTCAAATTCCCGCCGACGCCGTCGCCACGGCTGGAGAGGCGCTGGAGGCGATGCGCCGCGAAGCCAAGCTCGGGAACCCGTACAAGATTGTCATCGCGGATCTGGAGTTGCCCGGCCAAAGCGGCCTCGATCTCGCCACCGCCATCGCCGCCGACGAAACCCTTCGTCAATCCAACGTCATCCTGCTAACACCGCTTAACGAAAAGTTGGACGCCTCAATTCTCCAACGGAAGGAAATCGGCGCGAAACTTTCCAAACCCATCAAGCAGTCACGGTTGTTGAACTGCCTCAAAGCGGTGATTCTTGGTGAAGGCACCGAGACGGTCGACCTGCCGCGGGATCATGACGAACCGACGGAGTTCAGTCGTCCAGAGAACGAAAGCACGGCGATCAGTTCGCGTATTCTTCTGGCCGAGGACAATGTCGTGAATCAAAAGGTCGCGCTGCAGCAGTTGCGAAAACTCGGCCACACCGCCGACGCCGTAAGCAACGGTCGCGAAGCCCTCGCGGCGCTTGAGCGGCAACACTACGACATCATCTTGATGGATTGTCAGATGCCGGAGATGGACGGATTCAACACCACGCGCGCGGTTCGCCAACGCGAGGCATCTCTGCCCGCCGAGAGCCGACGTCGCACCTACATCATCGCCATGACCGCGAACGCGTTGCTCGGTGATCGAGAGCAATGCATCGGCGCGGGGATGGATGACTACATCGTGAAGCCCGTCCAACTCAGCAAGTTGAAGAGCGCGATCGAACGCGGCGTCGAGAACGCACGCTTGCAGGTGTTGACCCAAGCTTCTTCGCCCACGGACGCGGAATGTCTGGATCTCACTACGTTATCGGCACTGGCCGAACTTCAAGAACCCGGCCAACCGAATCCGGTGGTGGAGTTGATCGATTTGTTCTTAACCGATGCGCCGGCACAAATTGAAAAAATGCGCACGGGGCACGCGAATAACGACCGCGCCGCAGTTCGCATCGCGGCGCACAGCCTGAAAGGCAGCGCGACCAACCTCGGAGCGCGTCCGCTTGGTAAAATTTGCGGCTTGCTGGAAACGCAGGCGAAGAGCGAAACGACCTCCTTGGATCCGGTTCAGATCGATGCGGTGGCCGCGGAATTCTCACGCGTGCGAGCCATCCTCGAATACGAGAAGCGAAAATTCGGCGCAAAAACCTAATCAGGTTCAGTTTTGCCGCCAGAAGCCGATGAGCTAGTCCAAATGAGCTCTTCGAGCGCGCGAATTCTTTTGATCGATGACGATGCAGCCATGCGTTTTGCCGTGGCGGCCAGTCTGGAGGGCGAATCGGTCGAACTGATTACGGCCAGCTCTGGCCGCGAGGCCCTGGAGATTGCCACCCAGCAAACTTTCGATCTGATTCTTCTCGATTTGAGCCTTCCCGAAATGAACGGCTTCATGGTTTTGGAAGAGTTGAAGGCTCGTCCAGAAACCAGCGGCGTACCCGTCATCGTGCTGACTGCGTGGATCAGCATGTCGAACAAAGTTCGCGGCTTCGAACTCGGCGCCACCGACTACATCACCAAGCCGTTTCAAATCGCCGAGTTGCACGCGCGCATTCGCGCCACACTACGCAGCAAGCGGCTGCAGGACGAACTTGCCGAAGCGAATCAGAAACTCGAAGCCGCACGCTGCGCTGCCGAGGAATCTACACGCGCAAAATCGGAATTCTTGGCCAACATGAGTCACGAAATCCGCACGCCTATGAACGGCGTGATTGGAATGACCCGCCTATTGCTCGACACTGAGCTGACCAAAACGCAACGCGAGCTCGTGGAAACGATTCGGCACAGCGGCGACGCGTTGCTGACCGTGATCAACGACATCCTTGATTTCTCCAAAATCGAATCCGGGAAACTCGAGCTTGAGCGACGCCCGTTCGAACTCCGTCAATGTGTCGAGAGCTGCCTGGATCTACTCGCGAGCAAAGCCGCCGAGAAAGGCTTAGACATCGGTTATCAACTCGTCGGCGAAGTACCCGAAACGATCATCGGCGATGTCACGCGCGTGCGTCAGATCATACTCAATCTTCTCGGCAACGGCGTTAAATTCACCGCCAAAGGCGAGGTCTTCGTATTTATCAGCGCGACACCTTCAAAGTCGCCGAGCTTGAGCCAAACCGGAACTTCCGCAGCAGGTCCCAAGTTCGATCTCCAATTCTGCGTTCAAGATACCGGAATCGGGATCAAACCGGAAAAGCTCAACAAACTTTTCCAGTCATTCAGCCAAGTCGACACCTCCATCACTCGCGAATACGGCGGCACAGGACTCGGACTCGCCATCTGCAAGCGTCTGGTCGAAATAATGAACGGCCGCATGTGGGTCGAGAGCGAGCTCGGCAAAGGCGCGCGCTTCTGCTTCTCCGTCTCGCTCGAGACTTCGGCAAAGCCCGCAGCGAGCAGCGCGCCGGCAACTGCTTCACTGCAGGGCTCACGTCTGCTCGTCATCGACGACAACGCCACCGTTCGCCGCGCCATCGTAGCGCTGACAAATCCATGGGGCATCACCGCGATTGAATGCGAGTCCGCGGCACAGGCTCTTGCCAAATTGTCGGGGCCCGATCATTTCGACCTCACCGTTGTCGATCTTACCCTCCCCGAAACCAACGTGTTCAATTTGGCTCGCGAGATCCAGAAGCTCCGTGGGCCGCAAGCACCGCCGATGATCCTTCTCGCCGCATTTGGCGAAGAAGCGGCGGTTCGCAGTAACCCCGGGATCTTCACCTCGGTTCTCACCAAGCCGATCAAATCGCATCAACTCGCGGAAGCGCTGGCAGACGCGAAACGCGGAAAGAAAACTTCCGAACCGCAGGTCGTCGCCACCAAAACGCCCGACGCGACTCTTGCCACCCGCCTTCCTCTCAAGTTGCTCTTGGTCGATGACAACAACATCAACCAAAAGGTCGGTTCGCGGATGCTTCTGCAGCTGGGCTACGAAGCGGATATTGCCAGTAACGGGCAGCAGGCCGTCGACGCCGTCGAAAAGAACGCCTATGACATCGTTCTGATGGACGTGCAAATGCCAGTGATGGACGGACTGACTGCCACTCAGACAATTTGCCAAAAGCACCCGAAGGAGAGCCGCCCCGTAATTATTGCGATGACGGCGAACTCCATGGCCGGCGATCGCGAGAAGTGCCTCGCGTCCGGAATGGACGACTACCTCGCCAAGCCACTTCGCCCTGAGAGCTTGATCGCGGCACTGGAAAACTGGGGCGCCGTCGCCAGAAAGAAGGCGATCAACGACTCCGTTCTGCCACCGCCGCCTCAGCAACCACTCGCTCATCACGACACTGCCCCAGGATCAGCCACCTTCACCGCGATTACCGGCGGAAAAGAACCGGTGCAGACCGTCCCGCCAGTCGCCGTCCCAACCACGACGCCCCCAGTCGATATGGAACGGCTCAATTATCTGACTGGAGGCGACCTAAATAATTTCCGAGAGATTGTCGATATCTACTACAAGCAGACGGAAAAGCAGTTGGGACAGCTCAACGTGGCGATTCAGAACCAGTCCGCGAATGATGTGCGGGCGCTCGCTCACAGTTGCGTTGGTGCAAGCAGCACCTGCGGCATGGTCGCAGTCATTACTTCCCTGCGTGAACTGGAAAAAATGGGCTACGAAAAGCAATTAGTCGGCGCTTCAGAAAAATTGGCAGCCGCCCGCGCATCGTTTGAACAAATCAAACAGTTTCTCGCTACACAACCAGCAGCCACCACCTCTCCCGCCTAGAAAAGAACAAGCCTGTGAAAAAATTACTGATAATCGAAGACGATCCGATCATCGCGAACATTTACCGGAGCCTCTTCGAAAAAGAGAGCTACCAGGTTGAAGTGGCAGCCGACGGCCAAGCTGGATTTTTCCGAATCCACGAAACCAAGCCCGACGCCGTGCTCCTCGACTTGATGCTGCCGATTCTCAACGGGGTCGACATTCTCAAAAAGATTCGGGCTCAGCGGGCATTCGAGAAACTTCCGATCATCGTATTCACCAACGCGTATCTGCCGGACATGGTACAGAACGCGGTGAAAGCAGGCGCCCAGGCTGTCTTCAACAAAGCTTCAGTGGCACCACGCGATATTACCCAAGCGGTGAACGATGCGCTCTTTCCCGCTGCAGCCACTGCGAAAAATGGGAACGGAGCGGTGAATGGCAAGGCGGTCAACGGCACTGATCGGCAAGGAACAGCCACCGTCACCCCAAAAGCAAACGGCGAACTCGACACCAACTTTCTCCAAAACGCGCCGGATCAACTCGCCGGTTTGCGCGCCAACCTGCAAGCCATGGTGAAGTGCGAAGACGAGACCAAGCGTCTCGCGCTTTTGAACGATCTCTATCGAAAGGTTCACGCCACCACCGGTGGCGCGGGCATCGCCGGACTTCGTAGCATCTCGCAGATGTGCGCGGCCATCGAAGCCCTGCTCAAAGAACTTTACGAGAAGCCGGCTAATCTCAACGCATCGACCATTCGGACGGTGGCGCACTCGATCGATTTCCTCGGAGTGCTCTTCAACGCAACTCGCGATGCGGGCGAGCCGAAGCCGATAAACGTCCTCGTGGTTGACGACGAATTGCTCTCGCGCCGCGCAGTCACCACGGCTTTGGAAAAAGCGAATTTGAAACCGATCGCCGTTGCGGATCCCAACATCGCTGCCGCTTTGATCGCCGACAATCAGTTCGATCTCGTCGTGCTCGACGTCGACATGCCCGGAATGAGCGGATTCGACCTGTGCACGAAAATCCGCGCTCTACCGAACTACAAGAATGTTCCGGTGATTTTCGTCACGAGCTTGAGCGATTTCGATAGCCGAGCGAAGTCCAGCATGAGCGGTGGGAACGACTTTATCGCCAAGCCGTTTCTCTTCATGGAACTCAACGTGAAAGTGCTGACTTACGTACTCCGCGGCCGAATCCCCGCCGCAACGACCACCGCCCCTGCACAAGCGTGAGCGCCAGCGCGATTCCACTGAACGGAATCAAAGGCGATGAACTGGCGCAGGCACACATGGGCGCCCCCAGATCGTGCATCGTGCTCGTACTGATCATTCGCGAAAACAATGACCAACGGCCAGGCAGCCTCGCTGACTTCGAAATTAATCGACGGTTCACTTAAGCCTGCCGCAGGTGCCGCAGGTCGGGTGAGCAAGCGTCCGATCGTGTCCCCCGAGGCGGTGGAGGCGGGCATTCGCAGTGTCGCCAGGCGTGATCTGCTTCCCTTGGCGATCGCCCTTGGTCTCTATTTTCTCCTATCGAGCATCGGAAACGCGCTGCTGCTCGGTGATGAGCCCGAATGGGCGCTTAGCGCCACTTCCGCGGCGAGCGCTGCAATATGCTTCCTTATCGCCGTTCTCGCGTTTCATTCCAGCATTCCAGCTTCGCTCGCCCATTCCACGACTGCGCTGCTCGCTACGCTCACCTTGCTCAACTTCCTCGCGCCGTCCGTAGACAGCGGCAATCTGCCAGAGACACTTGAACTCATGGCCCTCCTCATCGGATCCGGCGCAGTGTTCCTATCGTGGGAATGGCTCGCGGTGATTTGCCTGATGACTTGGGGCGCGTGGCTATTGATGATTCAACTAGGCGGTTCGGATGAATTCGTCCGCCCGTTTGTAGGCCCCCTATGGCAGTCACCTCAGGGGACTGCGTTGGGAGCCGCGACGCTGGCTGCTTGCCTGGCATTCGTGCTCCGCCACCGCTATGTCGCCAACACGCAACGAATGCGACTAGTTCGGCTAAAACAGAACGACGCGAATCCCCCCGCCGACCGGTCTGCCGAGCGGCGCGCAGAGTTTCTGCCTTCCTTCGCTGAACAGACTTCCGATGCGACGATCTCCTACGAACACGGTCGAATCCTCGACGCGAGTCATCGGCTAACTAAACTGCTCGGCTACGAACCCGCCCAACTCGCGGGCCGAAATCTCCTCGATTTATTCCCCAAGGATTCCCGCAACCACTTGGGAACCGCATTTCGCCTCGGCAGCTTCAAGCCCTTCGAAACTGTCGCGCTCCGTCAAGATGGCAGCACTGTGCCGGTCGAAATCGAATCACGCACCGGGTCCGGAATTCGGCCAACCGTCCGCGTCCTCGTGATTAACGACATCTCCGAACGAGCGCGTGTCGCCGAAGACCGTCAGGAATTGGAACGGATCAACCGCTGCGAAATGGCGTTGGCGGGAATGGATATTTCGTTTGATCAGCCCAATGAGCTGCCCGTGTTCCTCAACCAGATCGCCGCGCTCGCCACCTTGATGCTCAGCGCCAGTGGTGGCGCATTTATCCTGCTGCGGGACGCAGCGACCGGCAAATTGGCCCTGGCACCGGAAACCACTCTCGAAACCGGTAACGAAGCCGCAGCTAACCGGCTCGCACGCCTGGAAGGGCCAACCCGTTGGATCATTGAAAATGGACAGCCCCTGTTCATCTCGCGGGCCAAGAACGACCCTTTCTGGCGTGAGGCGGAACTGATTCGCGACGGCATCGACGCTTATGCCGGCCTCCCGCTTTTGGCTGATGGCGAGAAATTGGGAATCCTCTACGTCATCGAGCAAACCCCGCGGACTTACCAGCCTGCCGAGCGCAACTTCCTTGCTTCCCTGGCCAACCGGGCCGCCATCGCCATACTGCGCATCCGGATGTTCGAGCAGATGCGTTCCACGAATCAGTTGCTGGAATTTCAGCGCGCGGAATTGCAGCTGAAGAATCTCGAGCTCGCCGAAGCGAAAGAGTTCGCCGAAAACGCCAGCCGCGCAAAATCAGACTTTCTCAGCACCATCAGCCACGAACTTCGGACGCCAATGAACGGCGTTCTCGGGATGTTGTCGCTGCTGCACACCACCGAACTCACTGCTGAACAAAGCGAATTTATTGGAACGGCGCAATCCAGCGCGGACGGCCTGCTCTCGATCATCAATGAGATTCTCGACTTTTCGCGAATTGAATCAGGGCAGTTGCGCCTCAAATACGTTAGCTTCGAGCCGGCATCCTTCTTCAAACGCTCCGTCGAAGCGTTCGCCATTCTGGGCCGTGAAAAAGGGTTGCCGATTCATCTTCAAATGGCCGACGACCTGCCTGCGTCGTTGGAAGGAGATCCCGAGCGTCTTCGTCAGATCGTCAGCATCCTCGTCCGGAACGCGATTAAATATACCGAACGCGGAGAAATCACCGTTCGACTGGCGGGGCGTTTTCTCGACCCTCAGAACTACGAGTTGCATCTCGAAGTAAGTGATACAGGTATCGGCATTGCCCCAGAAATCCGACCCAAACTGTTCCTTCCGTTCAGCCAGGCAGACGGCTCGTTGACGCGCGTGTATGGCGGTGTCGGACTCGGACTGGCAATCGCGAAACAACTCGTGACACTGATGCACGGGCAAATCGGAGTTGAAAGCACCCCCGGCAAAGGCGCGACCTTCCGGTTGTCCGCGCCGCTCCAAATCACAGGCGCGGCCTGAAGCGCCTGACCATCTCCTGCCCGCTCGGGTTTTGACATCCCCTCCTCCGCCGACTAGCGTCGTCGCATGGAAACTCTGCACGCGCCGTGGCGCATCGAGTATATCCTGGCACCCAAAGAAGTCCCTGCCAGCGGCTCGCTGTTCACCGACATCGCGAATTCAAGCGACGACATCGCGAACTATGTGATCGTCCGTGATCGCACCTGCTATGCGTTGTTGAATCGCTACCCCTACGTCGGCGGGCACTTGATGGTGGTCCCTTACAAGCAGACGCCGGATCTTCACGGCCTCACCGAGGAAGAAATGTCCGATCTCATGAAGCTCACCCGCCGTTGTCAGATTGCGATGACCAAGGTGATGCGCCCTGATGGATTCAACATTGGCATCAACCAAGGCAAATGCGCCGGCGCCGGCATCCTCGAACACCTCCACATCCACATCGTTCCGCGCTGGAATGGCGACACGAATTTCATGCCCGTTATTGCCAACACGACCGTCGTGCCCGAAGCATTGACAGAAATCGCCGCCAAACTTCGCGCCGCGCTCGTGGCGTAGCTCATCCCCAAACTTCATGGCCACCGAAACTCTCCATTTCGAAAACGCCCGCATCGCGCAGCAACTCTTCAACAGCGAGCCGAAGAACCTTCAGCATCTCGAAGCGCAGCTCGGCGTCAAAGCCACCGCGCGCGAGGGCTGGATCAAGTTGGACGGCGAAGCGGAATCCGTGGAACGCGCGAAGCAACTCTTTCAGTTGCTCGAAGGTTCGCTCAAAACGGGCGCGCACATTCGCAACCGCGACTTCACGCAAGCGCTCAACGTCGTGCAGCACGACGGCATCGCTGCGCTGAAATCGCTTTACGCTGATCGCATCACCACGTCGTCGAAGAAGGCTTCGGTGACGCCCAAGACCACGGGTCAGAAGAAATATCTCGAAGCGATCCGCACGCACGACGTGACGTTTGGCATCGGCCCCGCCGGCACGGGAAAAACTTATCTCGCGATGGCGATGGCCGTGGCGGCCCTGCGCGAGGAAACGGTTTCCCGCATCATTCTCACGCGGCCGGCCGTCGAAGCTGGGGAGGCACTCGGCTTTCTCCCGGGCGACCTGCAGGAGAAACTCGCTCCGTATTTGCGCCCGCTCCATGACGCATTGATGGATATGCTCCCGACGGAGGATATCCAGAAGCACATGGAACGTGGCTCGATCGAGATCGCTCCGCTCGCCTACATGCGCGGGCGCACGCTCAATCACGCCTTCATCATTCTCGACGAAGCGCAGAACACCACCGCGGAGCAGATGTTCATGTTCCTCACGCGGCTAGGTTACAGCTCGAAGGCCGTGATCACTGGCGATCCCACACAGATCGATCTGCCGAATCACAAGACTTCGGGAATCATCGAAGCCGCGCACGCGTTGAAGAACGTGGAAGGACTCGCGCTGGTGGAGTTCCACAAACGCGACGTCGTGCGCCACCCGCTCGTACAGCGAATCATCACGGCCTACGAACTGCATCGCGGGAAGAAAACATGATCGAACTTTGTCTGCGCAATCGCCAGCGCGGCCGCGCGGTGAACCTGCGACTTCTCCGCGAAATCACGACAGCGGTTCTCGAAACGTTTGCCGAGTTGGAAGCTTGCGAACTGGGCGTGACCCTCGTTTCGCCCACGGAAATGGCCCGGATCAATCAGGCCTTTCTCCAGCACGAAGGTTCCACGGACGTCATCACGTTTGATCATTCGATGGACGCTGATCACGCGCGACTGCACGGCGAGCTGTTCATCTCCGTTGCCGATGCGGAGAAGCAGGCGCGGGAGTTTCGCACAACGTGGCCCGAGGAACTCACCCGCTACGTCATTCATGGCATCCTGCATCTGCGCGGATTCGACGATCTCACGCCCGCCAAAAGACGCGTGATGAAGCGCGAGGAAAACCGTCTGTTGCGAATGATGACCAAGCGCTTCTCCTTGAGCCAGCTGTCGCGGCGGACTAGGGTGGCGCGATGAAGAAAACGCTGCTCTCCCGCTGGCGCGCCAATTTCTTCACCGGCCTCGCACTGGTGCTGCCGGGCGTCATTTCCATTGGTATCTTCGCGTGGCTGTTTGGCACCGTCGCCAATTTCACCGACAAGCTCCTCTTCTTTCTTCCGCAATCGCTCACCCACGCGGACGGCGGCAAGGGCGCAATCCTCTGGCAATGGAGCCTGATCGCGCTGGTCGTGGCGATTCTGATCATCACGCTGGTAGGCCAGCTCGCGCGCATTTATATCGGCAGAAAACTACTCGCGCTCGGCGACCGGCTGCTGCTGCAAATCCCGCTGCTGAACAAAATCTACAGCACGCTCAAACAGGTCAACGAAGCGTTTGGTCCCAGCAGTAAATCCTCGTTCAAACAAGTGGTGCTCGTCGAATTCCCGCATGCGGGCGCACAAACGATTGGATTCATCACCAGCGATGACCTTCCCGAAGTGCGTGCGAAGACGGGGCCAACGACCATCGCGGTGTTCGTTCCCACGACGCCCAATCCCACTGCGGGTTTTCTGCTGCTGTTGCCCGAGGAGAAAGTCACCAAGCTCGACATGTCGGTGGCCGACGGCATCAAGTTCATCATCAGCCTCGGCGCGGTGTCGCCGGAATTTCGCCCCGGACAACGCATTGTCGTAAATTCCGCGGACCGCAACTGATGGACGAACGCGCCACCGGTATCATCCTGCGCACGCGGCCGTTGACCGAGACGAGCCTGATTGTCCAATGGCTCACGGCGGAACACGGACGCATCGCTACCGTCGCCAAAGGTGCCCGCAGACCGAAGTCGCCGTTTCGAGGGAAACTGGATCTGTTCTTTACCGGCGATTTCAGTTTCGTGCGCAGCCGCCGTTCCGAGCTTCACAACCTACGCGAAGTCAGCCTGCTCGAGACGCACGCGTCGCTGCGGAAAGATTTCCACAAGCTGGAGCAAGCCGCCTACGCCGCTGCTTTGATCGAACAAACGACGGAAACGGATACGCCCTTGCCTGAGTTGCACGCGCTGCTCCTCGAGTTGCTGAAGCATCTCTCCGAACACGCCCCGGCTGCGGAAACGATCATCGCGTTCGAACTCAAAGTTCTCTACACGCTCGGCCTACAACCGGACACGGATGAAACCACGCGAACCGAAGGCTCGCGTTTGTTGCTGAAGAAGTTGGCCGAAGAGGATTGGTCGTGGATCGCCCTCGTTAAAGCGAGCGACGCCCAGCTGCGGGAAATGACCCAGTTCCTCCACGGATTTCTGATCTACCACCTCGAACGACTTCCCAAAGGCCGGGCCGCAGCCCTGGGCATCTGAAGCCGCGCCTTACGCGTTCACTTCTTTCGGCTCGGGCTCGACCCATTTGCCGTGTTCGCGGATCAAATCCACCAAACGCTCAACCGCCTCGTCCTCGGGAATGTTAAATTTGATCGGGGTCTTGCCGACGTAGAGATTGATCTTGTTCGGCGCACCGCCGACGTAACCGAAATCCGCGTCGGCCATTTCGCCGGGGCCGTTCACGATGCAGCCCATGATCGCGATCTTCACGCCCTTGAGATGCTCCGTGCGTGCTTTGATCCGCGCGGTGACGGTCTGCAGGTTGAACAACGTGCGACCGCACGACGGGCACGCGACGTAATCCGTCTTGAAGCTGCGGCACCCGGCGGCTTGCAGAATGTTGTACGCGAGACGCAGGCTCAGGCCCGCGCCAGATTCACCACGAACCAAAATCGCGTCGCCAATTCCGTCCGCAAGCAATGAACCAATCACCACCGCAGCACGCAGCAGCGCGATGTTCGGCTCCAACGGAACGGATTCGAAGTTAATGCAGTCCTTCAGCAGGATCGGATTGCGGCGGCCGAGGCGTTTCAGTTTCGCCGCAAGCAAACGGAAGGCGGTGATTGCCGGCAACTTCACGCCGTCCTTCACGGTGACGAGTTGCGTATCGCAATTGACGGAGAAATCCGTGGTCGGATCGATCTCCGCAACGTTCAAATCTTCGTAAACCGCCTCCGGTTTCACGTCGTCCTTTGGGCGAATCCGTGGCGCGACCTTGTCAAAAGTAGCCCGCGTAACGACGACGCGAATGAGTTGCTCACCGCCGCATTTCGAATTTTCTCCCAGATCGATAGTCGGTGTCTCGCGGCGCGAGAAATGGAAAGGATCAAACGAGAACTCCGCACCGGGCAACTTCACCTGTGCGGTGGATAGCACAGGGATTTGCGCCAGCAAATCTCGGCACACCGCGATCTCGCGCGGGGAATCCTCCGTGAGTGAAACGCGAATCGTATCTCCAAGTCCGTCGCACAGCAGCGAGCCAATCCCGATTGCGCTCTTGATGCGACCGTCCTCGCCTTCGCCAGCTTCGGTGACACCCAGATGAATCGGATAATTCCAGTCCGGACCGAGTTCGTTCAAGCGTGCCACGAGCAGGCGATAGCACTCGATCATCACCTTCGGATTGCTCGACTTCATCGAAAACTTGAAATTGTGAAAGTCGTTCGCGCGGGCAATGCGGGCGAATTCCAGCGCGCTTTCGACCATGCCGAGCGGCGTGTCGCCGAAACGGTTCATGATGCGATCGGAAAGCGAGCCGTGATTGGTGCCAATGCGCAGCGCACGACCGAGTTCTTTGCAGAGCTTCACCAA
Source organism: Limisphaerales bacterium (assembly GCA_044224905.1). Lineage (GTDB taxonomy): Bacteria > Verrucomicrobiota > Verrucomicrobiia > Limisphaerales > JBGAJN01 > JBGAJN01. The sequence goes on along the minus strand of JBGAJN010000003.1, from coordinate 405,842 downwards.
CGGCGTGAACTTCTCCTCGATGCGCTTTAATTCGGAGGCGTATTGATCGTCGGTGTATTCCTTCGTCGCAAACTTCTTCGAGTCCGCGTAGTTGCCAGGATTGATGCGCACCATCTCGACCCACTTGGCCGCTTCCATCGCCGCATCGGGCTTGAAATGAATGTCGGCAACGATGGGCACCAAGCAACCGCGCTTGCGCAACTCGGCGACGATGTTCTGCAAATTGGCGGCGTCCTTCACCGTCGGCGCGGTGATGCGCACGATCTGGCAACCCACGGCAACGAGCTCCAACGTTTGCTTCACGGACTCCGCGGTGTCCATCGTGTCGCACGTGAGCATCGATTGCATCACGACGGGATGGTCACCACCAATGATCACGCCACCTTTGGACGGATTACCGACGACAACTTCGCGCGTTTTGCGGCGGTGGAAAAAGTAAGGGGACTCGCAGTACTTCATGGACGCTACTTAGCCGGCGCGGGCGCCGGTGCGGTGGTGGGTTTTTCGTTGTTTTCGATCTGCGTTTCGCGCTGGAACATGCTTTTGAAAAGCGTAAAGCGCTTCAGATCGAAGAAGGTGACATACAGCATGAACGAGATCAGCAAAACGGCGAACGCGGTGGTGCTGTACTCGACGAACTTCACACTGATCGGTTTCCGGCGAATGCGTTCAATGATCGCCATGATGATGTGGCCGCCATCGAGCACGGGAATCGGGAGCAAATTCAACACCGCGAGGTTCACGTTCAAAAGAACCATAAAACTCATCGCGAGGCGGTAATCCGTCTTCACTTGAATCGCGAGCATGGAAAGAATTCCCACCGGTCCGCTGAGGTCGCTGGCCCGGACGCCAGTTTGCTTCGAGTGAAACAGCGCACCCAATGTGCCGATCGTCTTGTCGACGACGCCCACGACTTGCTCCCATGGATTCGGGCCGGGACGCTGCACTTCGTAAATGCCACCGCTGAATCCAATGCCGATGCGCCCGCGCTTGGTGTTCGCATCATACTTTGGCGTCACCGTGACGGTGACTTTGTTTCCCCCGCGAGTGACGACCACTTCAGCCGGCTTGCCCTCACTCTTCGAAACGAGATCAATTAAATGTTCCTGACTCAGCACGGGAACTCCACCAAATGAAACGAACTTGTCGCCGGGTTTCAAACCGACCGCAGCCGCTGGCATTCCGTCCTCGACCGTGCCAACGACCGGATGTTCGCGCGGATCAAGATTGAGCCACTTCAGCCCCACGGTTTCGCTGGTGCGCGCCGTGAGCTGGTAACTTTTACGCTGACCTTCATGTTCAATGACGACGGGGATTTCCATCGTGCGCGCCGTTGCCGTCTGGAACGTGATGTCCTGCCAGGATTTCACGGACTTGCCGTTCACCTCGACAATGCGATCGCCTTCCACGATGCCCAGCTTGGCTTCCGGCGATTCGGGGTCAACCTTGCCAATGATCGGCGGATTGACCAGCACCGGGAGGCCGACGAAATAAATCGCCGTCGCCAGCGCGAAAGCAAACACGACGTTCATGAACGGTCCGGCGAACGCGACGAGAATCTTGGACCATGGGGATGCGGGCGGAAGCGGATCAACGGGCTTTTCACCACCTTCGAGTTCCGAGGGAACCATTTGCGGTAAGCGCACGAAACCGCCTGCGGGAAACCAACGCACGGACCATTCGACATCGCCGCGCATCCAGCTGAACATTTTCGGACCAAACCCAATCGCGAAGGCTTCGATCTTCAGCCCGCGCTTCTTGGCCATCCAATAATGGCCGTATTCGTGGACGAAAATAGCCGCCCCAAACAGAAACAACACGGCCGCGACCACGTAAATTATGCTCAAGATTTCCATCGTATAAAAAACCGCCGAATCCGGCGGTGCAGTGAATGTAGCGGCGGGTTACGCCTCTGGCAATGGTGGAAACGTTCGCAACAATAGGGGCCGTCTCGCGCCTGAGAGGTGATTCTCGTAATTACTGGTCAACCTCACCTAGCGGCTGCCGATGCGATACAAATGTTCGGCGCTGCGGATGAACAACGCGCCGTCAGCGATGGCGTAGGACGCCAGCGTCCGTTCACCCAACACATTCTCCGCGAGCTTCTGGAATGTTTTGCCCGCCTTCAGCACAACCCCCGTGCCTTCCTCGCTCTGACAATAAATCTTCCCATCAGCAAACACTGGCGAAGCGGAATAATTGCCACCGATGCGCTCCGACCAATGCACCTTCCCGGTCTTCGCATCCACACAACTCGCCACGCCGAGGTCGGAGACGAAATAAAGTTCCTCGCCCACGAGCAACAAGGAAGGTGTCTTGGGAGCGCCGTTGCTGATCGTCCACGCGACGTGCGTATCCGTCACATCGCCGCGCCCATCGGGGCGAATCGCCATTACCACGGGACGGTCAAATCCGCTGCTGATGAAAACCATTCCTTGACCGAACACCGCGCGCGGCACGACCGAATAGCCTTCGCCGTAACGCGCGCGCCAGAGTTCCTTGCCCGTCTTGGGTTCGTAGCTAAATACTGCGCCGCTGCCGCAACTGATAATCTGCTTCTGCCCTTTCACGTCGATGAGCAGCGGCGTGTTAAACGAAAACTTCTTCTTGGCGTCCGTCACGCGTGGCGTCTTCCAGCGAAGTTTTCCATCCGCCTTGCCGAGCGCCATGATGAATGGGTCCTCTTTCCCGTCGCAACTGAAGACCAGGAGATCATCGACGATGATCGGCGAGCCACCATTGCCGTGAACCGGCGCGTAAGCAAATGTGTCATTCCGCCAGATCACTTTTCCAGCGAGATCCAGGCATGCCGTGCCCATGTGACCGAAATGCACGTAGAGGTTTTTCCCTTCAATCAACGGCGTCGGGCTGGCTTGGGAATTCTTCTTGTGTCCCTTGGAGATTTCCTTGGAGAAAACTTCCGTGCTCCAAATCGTCTTGCCCGTACGCGCATCAAGGCACAATGCGCGCAACGACTGCTTGTTCGCGTCTGGATGCACCGCCGCGGTCAAATAGACTCGTCCATCAACCACCACCGGCGAAGACCAACCTTCACCCGGGATCGCCTGCTTCCACGCGACATTCTTCGTCGTTGACCATTCGACGGGCAACTGCTTCGCCGCGGAAGTCCCCTGCCCGTTCGCCCCGCGAAACTCCGTCCAATTCTCAGCCGTCGCGGAAAGACCGGCCAACGTGAACAGCAAACTGCCCATCGAAGAAAGTTTGATCATCTCTGAGAATGAATTCGAGACAGCTCGGCAAGTCAAGCTCCTGCGGCGGAGGTTGCGGTTGCGATTTCACATTGGAGTTAAAGCCAAGCGGACCAATCTGCGCACTCTTTTCAACACTTTCGCAACGCAACCCAATGCCGCCCGATCGGATCGGTGGCTTAGGGGCAAACATCGCAACATGGACAACTCCTCGCTTAGCCAAACGAGGGGTTTATGCAGAACGAAGTCGCCCACTTGGGGCAAGTTCCCGATTCAATGCGAAGGTGACCCAATCACCTCCAAAGCCCGAACCGCTGCAGCGCCTCGTGTTTCCACACCCAGCTTTTCAAATATTTCCTGCACATGTTTCTTCACCGTCGATTCGGTAATGCCAAGAATGGTCGCGATATCGGGGTTCGTTTTGCCTTGGGCAAGCCAGAGCAACGTTTCGGTCGCGCGCGCGGTGAGTCCAAGCTTACGCAGCGGTTCAGCCGATGAGAAATCAGGTTTAAACTCGCGATTGGCTTGTTGTTGCGAGCGGCGGAGACGCGCTTCAATGGCTCGAATCAGTTCCGCATTGGGCGCCGGCTTCGTCAGATAATCGTCCGCACCAAGATTCATCCCGCTTCGAAGATCGTCCTTCTCGCCTTTCGCGGTGAGGAAGATGAACGGAATAAGCGCTAACTCGGCATCCTGCTGAAGGGCTTGCAGCACGCCGTGGCCGTCCAATTCAGGCATCATGACATCACAAAGCACGAGGTCCGGCTTTTCGCGCTGCGCTAGCGCAACGCCTTTGCGGCCGTTTTCCGCTTCGATCGCTTCGTAACCGTTGAAGCGGAGCAACGCACTGATGTTCCGCCGCATCTCCGGCTCGTCTTCAATGATCAATATTCTTTTCATGATTCCTTCCAAATACGGGAAGCCTGATGGTCACGGAGGTGCCGCCTCCAACCTTGCTGTTCAATTGGAGCGTTCCCTTGTGCAAGTCGACGCAGCGTTTTACTAGGAGCAGTCCGAGTCCGGTACCGGGCCGTGTTCCCACGTTGCTGCCGCGGTGAAACGCTTTGAACAACTGCTCCTGATCCTCTTCTGGAATGCCAATGCCTTCGTCGCGAACGATGCACACCGCGTCGGCCCCATCCCGCTCAACAGTGAAACGCACCGCCGCTTCCGGCTCTGAGTACTTCACAGCGTTGCTCAGAAGGTTGGTGAAGACATGTCCGAGCAACCGTTCATCCGCCTGAGCTTCAGATGGAAGGTTCGTCAGCGCCAAATCAATCACACATCGCCGATTGGTGGCCGACAGGACTTCATCGACGACGCGGCGGCAAAATGCGCTCAAGTCGAGTTCGGCAGGTTGATAATTCAACTTGCCCGCGTCCAGGCGACTGAGCAAAAGAACGCCTTCCATCATGCCGGCCATTCTTCTGGTGTTCCTCGCGATGGACTCCAGTTGCTCTTCGCGTTCGGAGGGCTCCATGCGTTGATAGAATGTCCGCAGCAATTCGGCAGAGGATTGGATAATGCCGAGCGGCGTGCGGAACTCGTGCGACACCATCGAAACAAAATTGCTTTTGAGCTGGCTGAGTTCCTTTTCGCGTTCGAGCGTTTTCAGCAACTCTTCTTCGGCTCGTTTTCGCTGAGTGATGTCCAAGGCCATGGAAAGCAAGTGCGAGGTGTCGTTCAGTCTAATGGTTTCGGCTGAAAGCAGAATCGTGAATCGTTCGCCCCGTCGGTTTTTCCAGCGGCACTCGCGCTGACGAATCGAGCCCACGGTACGCATATCTTTCAACACCGCATTTCGCTCAGCCAGATCCTCCCACAAACCCAGTTCGACACACGAGCGTCCCAGAACCTCCTCTCGTGAATAACCCAGCCAGTTCAAATAGGCATCATTGGCGAGGACATATTTTTCGTCGCTCATGCTCATGATGCCGATGAGCGCGGGACTGGCTTGGAAAGCCGCGCTGAACCTGGCTTCACTCTCGCGCAACCGCGCTTCACTGGCCCGCGACTCCTCCTCGGCCAGCTTCCGCCCGGTAATGTCCAACCCCATTGCCAGCAGGTGCGGCGTATGGTTGATCTGGATCGTTTCGAAGGATAACAGCATTGTGGCTCGATCGCCCCTTCGATTTCGGAAATGGCACTCCCGCTCGCGGATTGAACCGTGGCGCTGCACCTCTGCCCACACCTCGTCGCGCTCTGCTCGGGATTCCCAAATGTTGAACTCGGTTGAGTCCCTTCCGACGAGTTCCTCACGCACAAAGCCGCTCCAATTCACAAACGCATCGTTGACGAGCACGTACTTCTGGTCGGTGAGGCGCGCGATGACGATCAAGATGGGGCTTCCCTCGAACGCTGCGCTAAAAAGCGCTTCACTTTCGGCCAAGGCCGCTTGGGCACGCTGGCGTTCGGCAATGTCCGTGATCAGGGCCTGGATGACCTGACGCCCGCTCCATTGAATCCGGGTCAAGGCTACCTCGAGCGGCACTGCTTTGCCCTGCGGCGTGCAACTTATCCATTCGAACCGCGCACTGCCGTTTTCCATGCACTCTTGAATGTGTTGGCGACCCAACTCCGCAGAGCTTTCACCATTCGGCTGGAAGCGAGGCGAAGTTTCGCTCGGATGCTTGCCCACCAATTCCTGCGGACGTTGGCAACCCATGATCCGCACCGCGGCCGGATTCACCTCAAGGATCTGATTCTCGTCGTGCAGAACGACTCCATGACTAGAGCCCTCGAAGAGCGCACGAAATTTTTGCTCCGATTCACGCAACGCCCTCTCGGCGCGCTTGCGTTCGGTGTTATCGGTAATGCTCGCGCGAATCAAATTCCGGCCCTCAGCGGGCAAGCGCAGCAAACGCACTTCGGTCGGGATCAGTTTGCCGTCCGGTTGTTGGTGGACCCATTCAAAAACCGTGGTGCCTCCCGCCAAGGCCTCGATCATTATTTCGCGGGCGAGTTCGTCGGAACGGCGACCATTGGGTTGAAACTCGGGGCTTACACCCGCCGGCGTCAACTCCGCGAGTTTTTCCATCGGCACCCCGTAAAGGGCGCACGCGTGTTCATTACCAAAAAGGAAGCGGCCCGTGTCGCCATCAAAAACGACGATCGCCTCCGGCGCGTGCTCGACAAGCGCTCGAAACTGCGCCTCGCTCGTGGTCAACGCCGCCGTGCGCTCCGCCACGCGTCGTTCCAGCGACTGATTCAACTCCAGCAATTCCCGCTCGGATTTCTTTCGCTCGGAAATATCGCGTGAAACGCTGACCAACATCCTGCGACCCAACAGATGAACCGGCGTGAGCAACACTTCCACCGGAAATTCCTCGCCGCCGATCCGTTTGCCCAGCCATTCAAATCGCTGTGGACCGTGCAGGAAGGCGCGCTCAACCCAAGCCTTTCCGACTTCTCTCGAGAACCTGCCGTCGGGCTGTCGTTCGGGTGACAAGGTATCCACCGGCTGTTTCAGGAACCATTCCTTGTCCGCACACCCGGCCATTTGCAACGTGGCGGCGTTGCAGTCAACGATTCTGCGTTCTTGCGGATCGAGGATTTGAATTGCGTCGGAACTGGCTTCGAAGAGTTCGCGAAACTTCTGTTCACTCTCGCGGAGCGCGGCCTCGGTGCGTTTGCGTTCGGTAATATCGCGCACGACTGCGACGTTTAATTTTCGACAATCGACCTCGATCACCGTCACCAACACTTCCAATGGAACCTCGCGACCGTCGAAACGGCGACCGAGCCATTCAAACCGATGACTCCCTCGCGCATCAGCCAGCGACAATACCTCGGCTGTTTTCTGACCACTCGGCGTTCCGTCGGGCTGCAGCGGTGGCGAAAGATCTTCCGGCCGCATCCGCAGGAGTTCGTCTTTCGAGTCCGCACGCATGAGTTCGACGGCCGCTTGATTGCAATCGACGAACACACCCGCCTGCGGATCAAGCAACAAGATCGCATCCGCACTGCGCTCAAAGAGGAGCTCGAACATCGAGGGATTGTCCTTGAGCGACACCGCAAGCGCACTGGGACTTTCGTCCCGTTGTCGCAAGTTGCGTGGAGGGGTATTCATTTTCCGAAACTCGCACCAAAGCGGTTTGCCATCTTTGAAAAATTGAACGGTGACGCTGGCTCAAACCAAGTCTCCTCCGTCCGAACTGCGCGTCAAGGGTCAAACCGGTGACGCCCGTAGCCGACAACTTTACAGAACTTGAATCGAATGCGCCGTTTAGATTTCTAAACGTTGAATCAAGGCAACCCGTCACAACGCACCACGGCTCGGCAGTCGTCACTACCAATCGCGATCACGAACTAAAATCATGTCCGACGTCTTAACTAAACAATTTGCCGACGGTTTCGTTGCCGAATGGGTTGCGTCCTGGAATGCGCGCGACTTGGATCGCATTCTCAAACACTACGCGCGGGACATCGAGTTCACTTCGCCTTTTGTGAAACGCATGCTTCCCAACAACGAGTGCCCCTTGCGCGGAATTGCACTATTACGAATCTATTTCAGTCGCGCACTGAACGCTTACCCCGATCTTCATTTCTCGAGGCGTCGCGTTTACCTCGGCGCGCAAAGCTTGGTTGTCGAATACGACACCGTGGCGAATCTCCTGGGGGCTGAAATGATGGAGTTCAACAGCGTGGGACTAGTCTGTCGGGTCCGTGCACACTACGCGCCGGCGGCACCGGTTTCCGAAAGCGTATCGATTCGCTTCGTCCGCTGAAAAAGCTCGCGCTCCCTTAACTCCTTCGCTATCGGGCGTAATTTCACGTCCTCAACGTTGCTCGGCAAAAGGTCGGCTCCGTGTCGGTTGGGACTTTCACGAAACGAACACTGTCTAACTCGGCCAACTCCACTGCTAAAGCCCGTATGCCGGAGTTGCGGCCTCGTGACCGGAAAGGCTCAGCGACCAAATCCCGTCGTGCGGAACGTTTTCCCTTAGCGCGAGAGTCGAGATCGCTGAGCCTGTGTTGGCGTTAGCCTTTTGCCTGGCCGGCAGCTAGGGCCTTCACATCGGCGGTTGTGAACGCGTTGCCGCCGACCGCCCAGTCTCCGCTCCTGACCTCCTCAAGAACCACCAAGGTCACCGAGCGCATGTTCTCGCCTTCGATCGACACCATCGTATCCGTGAGTTTGGTGATCATGTCCTGCTTTTGTTTCGGCGTAAAAACGCCTTCCATGAGTTTTACGTTTATCAATGGCATATGTTTTCTATGTGTTGTTTGGGTTGCTTCATTTCTTCAGCGCACGCGCAACCTTAAAGCGAGCGCCAAATTGTTTCCGCCCACTCATCACTGCTCAGGCGGAATAGCCTTGGCAGCGCATGCGCGATGCGAACAAATTTCATGGTGAATCGGTGACGAGCACGACGCGGAAGCCGAGGTCTGAATCAGTAAGGAATGGGCTCGCACCAAAGGAATTCCGCCGGGCCGAACGGCAGTCCGGCCCACTGAAATCGTACGCTCCTCCGCGAATGACCTTTAATCCATTCGCGCTGCTAGGCGGACCCGTCGGATCCGTCTGTACGCCGCCAGGCAGAGGGCCGAACCAATCCTGGCACCACTCCCAGACATTCCCAGCCATGTCGTAAAGGCCCCACGGATTCGGAAGTTTCTGCCCGACGCGGTGAGCGGTCGGACCCGCGTTATCAGCAAACCAAGCGTGGTTAGTCAGGCCGGCGTAGGACGGATCATCCCCGTAGCTGAACCGCGTCGCCGTGCCCGCGCGGGCAGCGCACTCCCACTCTGCTTCAGTCGGGAGACGGAATTGGCTGCCGGCAGCAATCCGTCCCGCGGCCAGCTCTCGTTGGGTAAGCTTCGCGCAGTAATTGGTGGCATCGAACCAACTCACGCTGGAAATCGGCCGAGTCAGATCGCCGGTGAACACGCTGGGGTTGGTATTCATGACCGACAAATACTCAGCTTGAGTGACTTCATATTTTCCGATCCAGAACCCCCGACTGAGCGCGACGATCGTCTGCGGACCTTCATTGGCATCGCGATCCTGCTCGTTAAGCGGACTGCCCATCGTGAAGGCGGTCGGCGGGATGAAAATCATGTTTGTGGGCGGGCTTTGAAATTGCGCTCGATAAAACCTCTGCTGCGCTAGATCCCCCACCGCGTCGACATAGGAAACGCTGCCGAGCGGATTGTTCGCGGTGCGTAGAAAGTTCCACGTCGCGAGATCCGACGAGCTGTAAACGCCGTATACTCCCGGCGGGCCCGTGATGCCGAATCGAAACGCTCCAACCAACATCCGTGGCCGGACTAATCCTACGTCCAACGGATACGTCAACACGGAGACGCCCTGATTACGCAACGAGGCAACCGCGTTGAATAGGCCGGAAGCCGCAAGCGGTTCTGACACGACGAGCGAGCCGAGCGGATTACCGTCCAAAACAAGATTGGACAACTTCGAACAATCGGGCGGCAGTGTGACGTTAGTCAATTGGTTGCCGGAGAGAACGAGGTTCGTCAGGTTTGTCAGTCCCGCCGGCAATGTAAGCCTCTCGAGCCCGTTTGAACCAAGGTCGAGCGTGATGAGATTATGCGCCGCCTCCAGTCCTTGCAGATCCCTCACATTTCGACAGCAGGCGTTTAGTACTGTCAGGCTGAGAAGGTCCGCCTCGGTCAAAGGCCCCGCGGGCTTTTGGAGCTCCTGACGGATCGCTGCGTTGAGATCGGGATCCAGAACAACTACTTCCTGCGCGCGGCCCGGTAATGCGAGGTGCGCCCAAGCCATTACGGTTAGCGCGATCCAACGAATAATGTGGCGGTGAGTCTTCATGTGTTCGAACGATTTAGATGTTTGATGGGCGTGACGGATAACACCGCCTTGACCGCCTGCCTGAGCTCTTCGGGAGTGAACGGCTTCTGGATAAACAGGTCCGGCTTCAGTTGAGAAATGCGGGCGGCAGTTTGGTTCAAGCCGCTCGCCATCAAAATTCGAAGCGCGGGATGAACTGCGAGGCAGAGGTTCATAAACCGATCAACGGACATCGAGAGGCCGTGGTAATCCGTGATCAACAAATCCGGTTTAGCGTGATCCGCTTTCAAAGCGGCCAGCGCGTCCGCGCGATCGTTGAAGGTGCTCACCCGGTAGCCGGATGGTTCGAGGAAAATGGTATACAGCTCGGTCAGACCCTCCTCGTCATCGACCACATAGATCAACGGAACCGAAGCTGTTCGCGGCATCCTTGGAGACGCCGCGTTTCGCCGCGGGAACATTTTTTGAGGGTTGATCATATTGCCGTTTCACGAGACGCCCAACGGGCGAACGCCAGCGCATACCGTGCTTGATTCAGGCTGCACCAAGTTGTTGCTCGATTGAAACGGGACTAAAGCCCCACTCCTCACGCCACGCTTTCAACTCAGCCTCTGCCAACTCGCGACAGCAACGAGCGTGAATTTCCCTTTCGGGCAAAGGCGCTGTTGGAACCGTGCTGGCGATCGTGAAGATTTCATCGCGATTGAGTGATGAGTCGCGGTAACCCGCCATTAACAGAATCTCCTTCAGTTGCGCGAGCCCACGTGCGATGCGTGATTTGACCGTCCCCATCGGAATACTGAGCTCCGCGGCAATGTCTCTGTAAGAACGGCCACGGAGGTAGTAAAGCGTCATCGCGGTTTGATAGATCGCGTCAACTTGCGCCAACGCGGGCAGCACCTGCGAATAGTCCAACTGCTCGGAGATCTCCACGGAGAGCGTCGCCAAGTGCTCCCTTACTTCAGCCGATTCGACGTGGGCAACGGGCATCTGCGTCCGGCACTTGGCAAGGAAGGTGCGATGCAAGGTAGTAAACAACCACGTCTTCACTTTCGAAACGTCGCGCAGCTGATGTCCCTTGGTTGCCCAGATGAAAAAAGTTTGCTGGGTCAGATCCTCGGCGTCGAATTCGGCCCGCGTGAGGCTTCTCGCGAACCGATAGAGGGGTTCGTAGTATTGACGAACTATCGTTTCGAACTGATCGGTCGAGTTCATAATTCAAAATGGTCGGCGGTGACTAACGATTGAGACCTCCACTCTCGCGGCTGCAAGCGAAGCCCCACAATGGGACTAAGGAGCAAGTGATGAATGATCGTAGCGATGGGACGAAAGGCCCGGGCTGGGATCAGGAATTCTCACCGCCGATCGGGAACCAATTCAACTCCCCATGCTCTCATTAACGACTCGAATGGAATCGCTCTGTTGGCAGTGGTGAAGCCAGGTCGCGAACTGTGCAATGCGTTAGCAACGCCATTTCGCCACTCCGGTCCGCTCTGCACCAACGGGCGCCGTTTGGGCACTCAACGACCAAAAACAAATACACATGAAAAACAAAACGACGAATCCGCATTCAACTCTGAAGCTGGGACGAAAATGGTTTCACGGCCTCCTTACTGCATCTGTCGCCGTGCTGGCGAGCCTTCCGCTCTTCGCAGCGGAGTATTCCCACGAGCGCGACCACGACGACGAGGAAACGCATTATCGGCAACTCAATCTGGTCTCAGACATTTCCAACGTCGCGCAGCTGCAGGACACTAACCTAGTCAACGCTTGGGGCATTGCGTTCGGACCGACCGGACCGTTCTGGATCGGCGACAACGGCGCCGGCAAAGCGACATTGTATTCGGTCACCAACGATGCATTCGGCTCCCCACACGCGACCACGAACGCGCGAATTGTCACGATTCCCGGTAACGGCGGCGTCACCGGACAGATCTTCAACAACACCGGTGCTTTCAACGGAGATATATTCATCTTCGCCGGCACCGACGGCACGATCTCGGGCTGGCGACCATCATTGGGCAACACCGCTGAGGTTTTAGCCGCGCGGAACACCGCGCTCTACACAGGCATAGCGCTGGCAACCAACAACTCGGGGCCAGTCCTCCTCTTGGCCAACTTCCGGGAAGGCACGATTGACGTCTATGACACAAACCGCCAACTCGTTGGCCAGTTCACCGACGTGCATGCACCGACCGGATACGCGCCCTTCAACGTTCAGAACGTTGCTGGAAATGTGTTTGTTACGTATGCAAAACAAAACGCCACCAAGAACGGAGTCGACTCGGGACGCGGGCGAGGGTTGATCGATATCCTCACGGTCGCCACCGGCAAATTCCTTCGCTTCGCGACCGGCAAAGCGGCCGGCGGAAATATTCGCGAGCTGAATTCGCCGTGGGGCGTGACGCTGGCCCCGACGAGTTTCGGTTCACACGCAGATCAGTTGCTAGTAGGCAACTTTGGCAGCGGCACGATCATGTCCTTTCGTGCAGACGGAAAATTCCGCGGCCTGCTCAAAGGCACGGAAGAATGTCCTGTAAAGATCGACGGTCTGTGGGGTTTGACGTTTGGCGCCGCGGGCACTGCGGGTGTGCCCACCGACCTCTACTTCACCGCGGGGCCGAATGGTGAAACCCACGGCCTCTTCGGTGTGCTCCAAAAGGAGATCGAAACGGCTGAAGATTACCGGAAACATCACGATTAAGTTCTTCGGGGTTTTCCCGGTGCGCTGCTCATAAGGTAGAGCACGCCGCAAAAACCACCAACCACCTCAGGGCCCTGTTTGGGATTTTCCAACGGGGCCCTGATTCGTTCGGTAGCGAGATTTGAAGCGGGACGTTACCGCGTTTCGGCAAACTTGACCGCCGGTCTGAACTTCGCGCCGATGGATCCTGAGGGGCGCCGCCCGAAGTAACCATCGAACTGCCGCTTCGTTCCGCCGAAGAATCGATACGGAATCTTCCACGCAATGAACGGGAAGCCGTCGTTGATCGCGATCTGAAACGACCACCGCTCCTTGAAGACGTAGGATTCGCCATTCAATTTCAGTGCGCGAACGCCGTCGTTGTCCGCGGCGAAGAGCGTGAGGTTCAAGTGCTCGGGATTGCCCACGGTGCCTAGCGTGTAGAACGTGAAGTTGTGGAGCGGATTTCGCGCATACCACTTCGCCGCGTCCTTAAAGCAGACGGTCTTGGGGACTCCGTTGGTCTGATCCTCGTTGAACATTCCGTCGTCCTCATTTCCAAACAGGCTCCAAGTAAAATACTGGAGCGGACACGTGAAGTCGTCGCGGTAACGCGGGGCGATCGAATAAAGCCAATGGTCGGCGGGCGGCGCGTGCGCCACCGAATTCGTCGATGAACTGACCGATGCACTCGACCGATCGATTTTGGGAACCGAAGCGCAACCAACTAACAGAACCGCTAAGAAAGCAAACAACACGAACAATCTAACTCCAGTCCTCCAGCGCCGGATGGAGACGTCCGGCTTCGTCAATTGTTCCAACATTTCTTCGATGGATTCCACAGGCAACACGGGTGTCGGCAAGTTCCTTGCGCAAACGGGCGGGGTCAATCCGGAAGTGCGTCGCGTACACACTGTGAATCGCATTGCCATGGCAACGCGTGCGGTCAATGCTGTGAGCCAATTATAAACACGCGCCGCGAGCGCCCATAACCGAGACCGATTGTTCGAAAGACATTTCTAGTGCCACCCGACTCAAACTTTCCATCCACCGAAGAAAACCCTCAATCCGGCAGCACGCCGCCACCGCCATTTTCCGCCGAACCGCCGCTGCTGGTAACCGCCCCTCGTAAAGGGCCGACACCTCATCAACTGCTCGCGATTCTGTTGAGCGTGTGCCTTGGGCTCTTTCTCGCCGATGCGGTTGTCTCGCTGGCGGACGATTCTTTGATCCTAATGTTAGACGTTCACCTCCTTTCGCTGCCGCGCGGCATCCTTGTTCTCTTCACAGTGCTGGTCTCGCTCGCGGTCTACGTTCTGATGGGAATCACGCCTATGATTCCGAAGAGCGTGTTTCTGCCCCTCACGATTTTCAATCCCGTCGCCACGCTGATTACGCTTCCCGTCCTGATCTATTATTTCAGCCGAACTCAACATTTGGCGTGGGCGCTATCGCTGTATCAGGTCGCCTTCGCCTTGTGGATTCTCTACCGGTTGCAAGGCGGTTTCCACTTTCGTTGGCCCTTGGTGACCGAGGATCAACTCGCACCGCACCGCTTCAGCTGGTTGCGGCTCTCAGTTTTTCTGGCGGTGAACTTTCTCATCGCGGTGCCCGCCGTGATCATTTACGTCGTCATTTGTTCGGCGCTCGCAGTGGATCATTTCAGCGATGGATTTCTTTCGCTGCGTCCCGAAGGGCTCACCGTTCAAGTGAGAAAGTATACCCGCAGCGACGGCAAGACGGTTCAGCTGTATCCGATGTCGCACGTCGGCGAATTCGATTTCTACCGGAAGGTGGCGCAATCCTTTCCGACCAATTCGATCATCTTGATGGAAGGCGTGTCCGACGATTTCAACCTGCTCACCAACAAGATCACTTACGAGCGCATGGCCGCCAAGCTCGGCGTGGCGGAGCAAGTCAAAGAGTTCAAGCCAATCAAGGGAACGATGGTGCGCGCGGATATCGATGTGTCTGAGTTTCACACCAACACGATCGATTTGATGAACCTGATCATGCTCGTGCACGGCCAGGGAGCGAAGCCAGAGAACGTCCAGAAGCTCCTGCAATACACGCCGCCGCCGCGTTTCGAGGAACAACTCTTCGATGACCTGCTCACGAAACGGAACAAGCATGTGACGCAAGAACTCACCAATTACCTCGCGACCGCGACGGACATCATGATCCCGTGGGGAGCGGCGCACATGCCTGGCATCGCGCGGGAAGTTCACAAGGCGGGGTTCAAGTTGTACGAATCGCGGCAATACGTCGCGATCCGGTTCCCGGGTTTTGGACCGCAACGCAAACGCGCGGCGCCGATCGCGGATTGATTGCGACAGCGTTTTCGCATGCGAAGCGATTGATCCACGAATGCCTTACGTCATGGAGTTTGCGGCTGCATGAAGCCCGAGATTCAGTCGCGCATCCGACGTCTGTTCAAAACCACCCAACCGAGGCTTGCCGTAATTTCCAACGCGGGCATAGTAAATGCCGCGATGGCGCGGATGCGCTCGTAGCTCAGTTGGATAGAGCAACGGATTTCTAATCCGTGGGTCGTGGGTTCGATTCCCGCCGGGCGCACACTCTTTGGAGCAAAAACATTTTCCCTCGCGCTCAATTGTGGCACCAATGACACCGTCATGCTGAGTCTTGAACATCTCGCGGCCCTTCTGGAACAACACCGTACTTCCGCCCGCGCGCGCGTGAAGGAATTTTCTCTTGGCGGCCAGCGATTCGCCTTCAACTCACAGCCGTCGATCATGGGCGTCGTCAACCTCTCGGCCGATTCGTGGTATCGCGAGAGCGTTTGCTTATCGACCGACGCGGCGATTGAACGCAGCCTGGTGCTCCACGCGCAGGGTGCGGCCATCATCGACATCGGCGCCGAGTCAACGCTCGCGAAAGCTTCGCGCGTCGCGGCGGCAGCGCAAAAGGAACAGCTGATCCCGATCATCGAAGCATTGCGGGCAAAAAAGGTTCTCACATCCGTCGAGACCTACCATCCATCGGTCACGCGGGCATGCTTGGAAG
The DNA here is from genome assembly GCA_044224905.1 of Limisphaerales bacterium. Lineage (GTDB taxonomy): Bacteria > Verrucomicrobiota > Verrucomicrobiia > Limisphaerales > JBGAJN01 > JBGAJN01. Next base: position 390,154 of record JBGAJN010000003.1, on the reverse strand, counting down.
CCGGTGCGAATGTCCTCAATCTCACTGGCAATGACCGCAGTAGCGAAATGTATCGCATGGTCGCCACGCACGATGCAGCCGTGATCATCTGCTACGTGCAGGGAAAGAACGTTCGCGCGGTGAACGATTTCAATTTCAGCGACGATTCGACCGCGATGATGCGCGATTACTTTGCCCGCCAGATTGAGATCGCGACCAAGAACGGTGTGAAAAAAATCTTCATCGATCCCGGCCTCGGCTTCTACTACCGCAATCTTCAGGACAGCGCGGTGCGTGTTCGTCACCAGATGAACACGTTTCTGAACACGTTTCGCCTGCGCGAACTCGGCTTTCCCATCTGCCATGCCCTGCCCCACGCCTTCGAGTATTTCGGCGAGGAAGTTCGCTGCGCCGAGCCGTTCTTTGCGGTGCTCGCCGCACTCGGTAAGACCGATCTTTTTCGGACGCACGAGGTTCCCCGCATTCGCGCGGTGCTCGATACAATGAAGGTTTTCTGACCATTTTCGCGAAGCGAAGGTCGCCGGAACATTTTCCTTCGAAAATATCATCGTCCGAACCTGCAACGCGTTGACTTGGTCACGCTTGAACATCATAGTCTGCCCATGAGCTTTGACATCTCCGAGCTTCTAGCGCAGTGGGATTACCAACCCGGCAAATTGTCGGTGCGCAAATTCCATGCAAAGGATGGCACCGAAAAAATCCAGCTCCGCATTGATCTCGGCCTGTTGCAAATGAACGCCGAAGGCCGCCCGGACGGGAAGAAACCCTTCGGTCACACCACCTTGCTCGAACATCTCCAAGCACAGCAGGAAAAGCTCGGCGACAAGTTCAAGCTCACCCCCGAGGACTGCAACAAACTCCATCAGGAAGCCATTCAGTTTCATCACCGCTACATCTGTCTGTTTCAGATCGAGGATTTCGAAGGCGTTCTCCGCGATACCGAGCGCAACCTTGAGGCGATGCAGTTCGTTAACGAGCACGCGCCCAGCGACGATCACGCGTCGCCGTTCAAACTATTTCTCCCACAGTTGATGATGATGCACACCCGTGCGCGCGCCTCCATCGAGCTGAAAGATAAAATGTTCGAGCAAGCCATCGACATCATCGAGACCGGCATCGAAGCGCTGCGGAATTTCTACAAAGACAGTTCGCGTCAGGAGATGCTGGAGACTAGCAGCGAACTTCAGTCGCTCGAAAACTGGCTGACGGAAATCAAAACCACGCGCCCGCTTTCGCCTCGTGAAAAACTGGAGAACGCCCTCAACGAAGCCGTCGCGCGCGAAGACTTCGAAAAAGCCGCACAGGTGCGCGACGCTTTGAAGGCGCTCAAGCAAGCCAACGCCGATTAAAAGCTTGGTTTCGGCAACATCGGGTTCACCCTTCGTTTTCGAACCCAGAAATTTATCCAATCCTTCCCATGACTTTACTCGAACGCCTCAACGCTGAAATCAAACAAGCCATGCTCGCGAAGGACGCCGATCGTCTCGGAACCTTGCGTCTGCTTAAGTCCGCCATCGGCTACGCGCAGATCGAGAAAAAGAACGAGAATCTCCCCGATACCGACGTCGTCGCGATCATCCAGAAGGAAGTGAAGAAGCGCCGCGATTCGATAGACCAATACGAAAAAGGTGGGCGTCCGGAACTTGCCGCCAAGGAAGCTTCCGAAGCGATTGTGCTGGAGTCATTCCTGCCCAAGCAACTCTCCCCCGAAGAACTCGAGCAACTGGTCAAAGCCACGATCGCGGAAGTCGGCGCTACGAGTAAGAAAGACATGGGCGCAGTGATGAAAGCCGTCCAAGCCAAGGTCGCTGGCCGTGCGGACGGCAAGTCCATCAGCGGGCTCGTTGGAAAACTGCTTCCGTGAGATCCGATTGAGTAGCCGTTGAGGCAGCGATCTTCTAACAGTAGCCAGTTGCGCCGAATGGATTTTCCCGGCAAACTGTCGCCCATGAAATCCCGTTGGCCCGTTCTCCTCGCCGCACTTTCATTATTCTCTGGTCCCGGGTTGGCTGAAACAGTGAAAGACCGCGAAGGCGCGGTGCGCCAGGACCGGGCGACGATGGAGAATGATTCCCGTTGGATTTACAACGACATCCAGCGCGGTTTTGCGGAGGCCAAGCGTACGGGCAAGCCTCTGCTCGTCGTGCTGCGCTGTGTGCCATGTCACGCATGCCGGGGCATTGATGCCACGATTCTCGCGAAGGCCGAACTGACGCCCTTACTCGATCAGTTCGTGTGCGTTCGGGTGATCAACGCCAACGCGCTCGACCTCTCGTTATTCCAGTTCGACTACGACCTTTCCTTTTCCACGCTGTTCTTCAACGGAGACGGCACCGTTTATGGCCGTTACGGATCATGGTCACACCAGAAGAACGCGCAAGACACGGACACGGCTGGATTCAAAAGCGCGTTGGATGCAACTCTGGCGATTCATCGGGGTTTCCCCGCCAACAAACCGACGCTCGTCGGCAAGCAAGGCGGACCCACGCCCTTCAAAACGCCCATCGAAATTCCCGCCCTCGCGGGAAAATATCAGCGCGATCTCAACTGGGAAGGCAAGGTGGTGCAGAGTTGCGTCCACTGTCATCAGATCGGCGACGCTTTTCGCGCCTCGTTCCGCGATCAAAAGAAACCGGTTCCCGTCGAGTGGATTTATCCGCAACCGGCCACCGAGACGATCGGCCTGACGCTCGCGCCCGATCGCGCCGCGCACGTTACCGCGGTCGCCCCCGGGTCGGCAGCCGCAAAAGCCGGTTTCCAGAGCGGCGACGATATCGTTTCACTCGCCGGACAACCGCTCATTTCCATCGCGGATGCGCGCTGGGTTCTCCATCGCTCCGCGGACGCGACGACTCTTTCAGCCGTCGTGAAACGGGGCGGTGTTGATAAATCCCTCTCGCTTCCCCTGCCCTCGGGTTGGCGTTCGCGGTCGATAATCTCCGACCGCGTGGGCACCTGGCCGATGCGGGGAATGGCGACCGGCGGAATGATCCTGGAAGATCTCGCCAACGACGACCGCACGAAGCAAGGGATCGGCAATGATCGGCTGGCTTTGTTTGTCAAAGGCCTGGGTCAATACGGCAAACATGCCGCGGCGAAGAATGCGGGCTTTCAGAAAGGCGACGTGATCGTCACCATCGATGGGACCTCCTCGCGAATAACGGAAGGCGAGTTGATCGGACAACTTCTTCAAAAGCACATGCCCGGCACGAAGGTAAACGCCACAGTACTTCGTGACGGAAAGCGCATCGACCTCTTGCTGCCGATGCAGTGACCTCCTGCCGACAGCTCCTCTCACGGCGTTCTTCCGCTAAAAAATCCTTTGGTGCCGCGATGCCTTCAGGCAAGATGGCTGAACCTTTATGTTTTGGTGCGATCAGCTGTTGGAAAAAGTTTCCGGGACTCAAACGATCAATGACTCGAAGACGCCTTCGGGTCGGGCGCACGTCGGCGCGCTGCGTGGGCCGCTGATTCACGACGCCATTTATCGCACGCTCAAGGCTAAAGGCGTTCCCGTCCGCTACCTGTTCGGTTGCGACGACTACGATCCCGTAGATGAAATCCCCTACGGCGAGCGCGAGCACTTTGAGAAGTATCTCGGGGCCCCGCTGTGCAACGTTCCGCCGCCGCCCGGTTCGAAGGCGACGGACATGGCCGATCATTACATCTCGGAGTTCTGGGGCGTGTTCAAAGAACTCGGCATCACGCCGGAGTTCTACCGGATGCGCGACATTTATCGCTCCGGCAAGTTCAACGAATCCATCGACGCCATTCTCCGCAAGGCCGACGTCGTGCGCCGGATTTACAAGGAAGTCAGCGGCTCGGATCGTCCCGACACCTGGCATCCGTTCCAAGTCATTTGCGAAAAGTGCGGACGCATCGGCACGACCGAAGTGACCGCTTACGACGGCAAGGAAGTCACCTACGAATGCCGCACCGATCTCGTCACGTGGGCGAAGGGCTGCGGCTACCGCGGCAAGATGTCCCCGTTCGACGGCAAAGGGAAACTTCCGTGGAAGCTCGAGTGGTGCGCGAAGTGGCGCACGTTCCCAGTAACCATTGAAGGCGCTGGACAGGATCACAGCACCAAGGGCGGCTCCCGTGACGTCGCGATGGCTTGCCTGCGCGCGATCTTCGGACAAGAGCCGCCGCTCAATTGCCCATACGACTTCTTCCTCGTGGGTGGCGCGAAGATGAGTTCCTCAAAGGGTGTCGGCGTTTCCTCGCGTGGCATGGCAGACTTCCTTCCACCGGAAGTGTTGCGCTTCCTGATGATCCGCACCTTCCCGAAGCATCACGTGAACTTCGATTCCTCCGAGGTTCACATTATCAAAGTCTTCAATGAATTCGACCGCGTCCATCACCGTTACTTCAATGATCCGAAAGTGACTGCGGATGAGAAGCGCGTTTACGAACTCTCGCGCGTCACCGAGGAACCGGACCATTGGGTCGCTGATTTTCAACTGGTCACCGCGTTGATTCAGATGCCGCATCTGGACGCCGTGAAGGAATTGGAGAAACGCAAGGGCTCGCCTTTCACCGAGCTCGATCGCAAGCACCTCGCCCGCCGCATCCAGGCCGCGAAATACTGGCTCGAGAATTACGCTACCGAAGAGGAAAAGACGCGGCTGCAGGAAACCTTGCCAGCCCGCGCCGAGCAACTCACCGCCACACAACGCGGCTTCCTTCACATTTTCGCGCGACTGCTCCGCGACGCCGCGTGGAACGAAACCGATCTGCAAGTGTGCGTCTTCAATGCCGCGCGCTTGACGCCCATTGATCAACCCAGCGCATTCAAAGCGATCTACCGCGTGCTGCTCGATCGCGAAGCGGGACCGAAAGCTGGCAACCTTATTTCCTTCCTCGATCGCGATTTCGTGGTGAAGCGCTGCGAGGAGGTGCCATTCGACACTTTCGCATTCTGGGAAGAAGCCAATGTCCAGAATGACGTCCTCGAGCAATGGCTCACGAAGGAGCGCGCGAACATCGCCGCCCTCAATGCAAAGCTCGACTTCCTTTCGCACGACGACCGCCTTCCCGCGGAAACTCCCGCGATCGGCATCATCGAACTGCTCGCCACGATGGCGGACGGCAAGACGCACTGCCGCCGACTCATCTTCCAACGCGGCAAAGCCCCTGATCATAACGCAGCGACCGCACTGAAAGCTTTTCAAACGGATGCCGGGGTCTTCCTCAGTGATCTCGGAAAGAAGCTCTCGCTGACGGTTGCCATTCTGCCAACGTGAACTTCGCTCCGTAAATCCAAAGGGATTGATAATCCCGCTTGCACTGAGCGGTTCGGTTGTTGAATTTATCCGCCAATGGCCGCGCCCATTCCCATTCCGGAAACGTCCGTCCGGATACCATCGCCGCTGGCGATGCTTCTTCGCGTCAATGCCACGCAGGCTTGGCGCAAGTTGAAGGCAATCAGACAACAATCGCGGCTGCTCTCGTCGTTAATCGGGCTGTTCATCTTCGGTTACCTCGTCATCGCGTTCGGATTATTTTATCAAGGACTGCGATTCATCGGGCAGTTCATGGGACTCGGCGGATTGCTGGTGGAGCGGTTGATGTTTCTCCTGTTCGCCTTTCTCTTTTCGCTGTTGCTGATCAGTAATCTCGTCATTGGCTACAACAATCTGTTCCGCAATCGGGAGACGGCGTTTCTTTGGACATTGCCAGTGCCCGCGCAGACAATCTTTCGCTGGAAGTTTCTCGAAACCAGCGCTCTGGCCTCGTGGGCGTTCGTTTTCCTGATTGCGCCGTTGATGCTCGCCTACGGTCTGACCCAGCGAGCGGATTGGCATTATTACCTGATGACACCGTTCATGGTGCTGATCTTCGTGGTGCTTCCGGCGGTGATCGGCATGTGGCTCGCCGTGAACCTCGCACGGCATGTGGATCGACGCGCATTCCAAGTAGCGATGATCGTTATAGTAATTGGCGGGCTCACATCGGCGGCGCTTTGGTTTCGGCCGGAAGCGCTTCCTGAAGATCTCAACGAAACCCGCGTACCGGTGATTCTCGAACGTTTGTTGGGGAAAACCAACTTCGCGCAATTTGCCCTTTTACCCAGTTACTGGCTCGCCTCCGCCGTGGTGCAATGGGCCGAAGGCGCGTTCGGCGCCGCAGGATTTTTCCTTTTGGTGCTGCTGAGCAACGTCCTGCTCTTCGGCTTTGTCTCGCTCACCAGCGCGGGCGGGGTTTTCTATGACGCCGCGTCGATGGTACAGAGTCGCGGGAGCGTCTTCGGGCAATGGGAGTGGTTCCGTAATCGGCACAACAAACACACCGCTTTCACGTTTCCCGTTTCGTTCGGCGAAAGGTTTTTCCGACTTTTCAAAAGCTTGCGGCTCGACGAGCAAGCCTTCCTGCTGAAGGACGTGCGAATGTTCTGGCGCGACACCTCGCAGTGGGGGCAATCCCTCATGCTCTTTGGCTTGCTCGGCGTCTACGTGATCAACCTGCGGCAGTTCACGGCGCAACTCACGATTCCCTTCTGGGCGCACTTGATCTCGTATCTGAATCTCGGCGCGTGCTCATTGAATCTCGCCACGCTGACGACACGTTTTGTTTTCCCTCAATTCTCGCTCGAAGGACGCCGGCTGTGGATCGTCGGCATGGCACCGCTCGGCATGGAGAGAATTCTGAAATTGAAATTCCGCCTGGCTACCTGTGCGTCGCTGACACTAACACTCGCTTTGCTCTGGCTCTCGTGCCACTTCATTCAATTGCCGATCGAACGAACGATTTTCTTCGCCGGGGCCGTCACGGTGATGGCCTTCACATTGAACGGGCTCGCGATCGGCCTCGGCGCTTTGTATCCGAACTTCAAGGAAGAGAATCCCGGAAAGATCGTCAGCGGATTCGGCGGGACGCTCTGCCTCGTCCTGAGTTTCATCTACATCCTGCTGTCGATTCTGCTGCTCGCCGCGGGATCCCCTTGGTGGCGTTGGACGCGGCATCTGCACTGGATGCCTTGGGCGGGATCGTTTGCATTCCTGGGCGTATCGTTTGTTTTCGGATGGATCCCGTTCCGGCTGGGGTTGCGCCGCGTCAGGCATTTTGAAATCTGAGCGCAAGTGGCGCGCAGGCTTCTTTTTTACCTCGGGTTTTCAATTTGAACTTTGCAGTTCGAACTCTAGACTGCGGATATGAGTTCGCCCTTTGAACGCTCCGATTTCGTTGACACAGATTATCAGGCTGCCCGCAAGGCGGCCTTGAGCTCCACCGACGCCACTGATCCCGGCACCATTTTGCAGCGGCCGCCTACCCGGGACGAACTCGATTCCAAGGTCACCGATGCGCAACAACGCCTCGCCGAACTCAAGGCCGCTCAGGAAAATCTCGAACGAGAAAAGGCGGCACTCGAAGAAGCGCGCCGTCGGCAGGCAGAATTTCACACCGGTCGCGAAGAAATGGTGACCCACCTCACCCGCGGGCTGGGTTTGTTGGAGCAGGCGGAGTTTGCGGCGCGGCGGGATGCGGAGCAATTGGCCAAGACGCTTGGCGAGTTACGTCTCGCGCTGGAGAAGCTCCAAGGCATTCACCAGGACTCGTGGACGCGAGAAAATTGGAGCACGGAACTAACGCGTGCGTTGACCGCCATTGAGAACGCCCGGTTGGAATGGAATTCCGCCCGACTCAAGTGGCCTGTTTTGACCGGTGAATCCTCGGCCGCGACAGCCGCACCGGTCCCAACGTCGAATACTTCCCTGAACTCCCTGTTGGCGGTGGATAACTTCAGCCAACTTTGCCGCGTAGGCTTTGCGCTGACTTGGCCAGTGCTCGTCGGCGCCCTCGGCATCATCGTCGCTTTGCTTCTGCGCAAATGATCGAGGTATGGGTTTGTTCCACAAAAAACCCGATCCCATTGTCCAGCGAGAGCGCGACTTGAATTCAGAGATCGCGAAACTCGAAGCGGAGATCCGCAAGCTCAACAAGCAGTGCGCTGACACCAACCGCATTCCGCGCGTGCGTTCCTCCACCCCGCCGCCAGGCGTCACGCCGGCCGCGCCTGCGCCCGTGGCAACGCCGACCGAACCAGTGTTCGAACCGGTCAATCAAGTGCCGCTAAAAGCGGATTCGGAAACACCCACCCCGGCTCACTTTAATGAACTGGGAGTGCGCAAGTTTGACCTCGCAGGAACGTGGAAGAAAATGACCAACCACGTCCAAGGTCAACCCGGCGACAATCCGCGCTTGATCACCCTGCTCGCTGCTGGCGGCATCCGCGGCCTGCGCCCGCTCCGTTACGAAAAACGCGTGGCGCGAAATCGGTTTCTGTTTCTCTTCGTGATATTCTTCCTCCTGCTCTGGGGAATCATCGCGGTGTTTATCCGATCGCATTGAGTTGTGAGCGGCGACGCCCAACTGCACATAATCGCAACCCGCGACGGAGAATTCGCAGCTAGCTTTTCCGAAAGCGGTTTGTGCTCACTGCGCTTCCCTCGAATGAAAACGGATAACTCCAGGCCTGCAAAAGAAGCCCTCACGCCCAATCAAGCGCATTGGCTCGACATGACGACTCGATGCTTAACGGATCTGCTCGCGGGAAAGCCGGCGACGGTGTTGCCACCGCTGGATTTTTCCAGCGGAACCGCTTTTCAACGAGCCGTGTGGCAAGCGCTTCTTGAAATTCCTTTCGGACAGACGCGCACGTATCAGGAAATCGCGACCGCCGTTGGCCGTTCTGGCGCCGTCCGCGCAGTGGGTAGAGCCTGCGGGGCAAACCCTATCCCGGTGATCGTGCCGTGCCATCGCGTGGTGGCCGCGAATCAGAAACTCGGCGGTTTCTCTGGCGGACTTGATTGGAAAATTAAGCTTCTTGAACGCGAAGGCAGTTTGCCGCCCGGCTTGTTCCCTCGATGACGCGGCGCTCAACGACGCCGAGCGCACCGCCCCCCCTCACAACCCGTTCAACGCATCGATCATCTGGCGCAAGCGACCGTAATGGCGGCGGTCAAAACCAAACGCAATTCGTGCGAGTTCGACGTGGTCCTGATCTTCCACTTCATCAGGAGTGGGCGCCAGGGAGTGTATTTTTTCGCCGAGAATGATGTCGGCGAAATCTTCATTCAACGCGTCAATCGCAGACGGTGAGGGCGGATTCTTTAGGCGCAGCACCAGCAGATCTTTCACGTACCGCATCGAGTGATAGTTACGATAGAAACGGGTAATCCACTTGGTCGCTTGTTTCACGTCGTCGGTGATCTGGTAGAGGTTCAAATCATCGGGCGAAATCAAACCGTCGCGCAGCAGGTGCTCGCGAATGTTGCGATCCCAAGTCTTCCAATAGGTTCCGCCCGGACGATCCACAAGCACGAGCGGCATCAGTTGGCTTTTGCCGGTCTGCATCAGCGTGATCGCTTCGTAGCCCTCGTCCATCGTGCCGAAGCCGCCGGGAAAAAGTGCGATTGCGTCGGAGTGCCGGATGAACACGAGCTTACGCGTGAAGAAATACTTCATCGTGATCAACTTCTTGTCGCGCTCGATGATCGGGTTCGGCCCTTGTTCCCACGGCAGACGGATGTTCACCCCAAAACTCTTATCGGGCCCTGCGCCTTCGTGTCCGGCCTGCATGATTCCCGGACCAGCACCCGTAATCACCATCCAACCTGCATCCGCGATCTCACGCCCGAGATCGACTGCCTGCTGATATTCCAACTTGCTCGGCAACGTGCGTGCCGAACCAAAGATTGTAGCCTTGCGAACATGCGAATAGGGCGCGAATAAACGAAACGAATAGCGCAACTCACGAACAGCGGTCCGAATCACGCCAACGTCTCCGCGGTCTTCGACGTCCTTTAGAAGTTTGAGGCAACTCTCCATCAGATCCGCCACGTAATCCTCGTTGTGGCCGCCGCCTTTGTAAGCAATCAAATCGGCGATGCGACGCTTCAGTTCCGGGTCAACTACCGGGCGTTCAACTTTGTCCATGATGTTTGAACCGTAGCCAGAACAATGCCAAATGCAACGCCGCCAACAGAATCAATCTCCAACATCGGCTTGCGATTTGCCCCAAAATGCCGATGATGCTGGCATGTGTTTTCATCGTCTGAATCGTCTGGTGTGGCTCGTTGCCGCCGCGGTGTTTTCGCAATTTGCGCCGCCCGCAATCGCTGCCGCAGCGCGAAGCATCCCGCCCATAGAAGTTGACACGAAAGACGCAAAGCTCACCAAAATCATCGTCATCGCCGGGGCTGCGCGCGCCACCAATGATGTGCACGATTATCTCAACGGTGCCGCCGTGCTGGTGAAAACGCTTTCACAAACGCGCGGCGTTTTCCCGGTGCTCGTTCGCGACGGCTGGCCGAAGAACGAAGCGCTATTTGAACGCGCCAAGGCGATTGTCTACTACGGCGACGGTGGCGAGGGTCATCCGTTGTGCACAAGCAATCATCTGCCCGTCTTGCTCAAGCTAGCCAAAAGCGGCGTCGGACTTGTTCACCTCCACACGGGCGCCGATTACCCCTCAGAGCACTCCGGCGTATCGACCGCCCTGCAAGGGGGCTTCTACGACCGTCACTTGAATTGTCGTCCCGCTTGGCCAACAACTTTCAAGGATTTCCGCAAACTCGAGGTCTTGCACGGAGTCAAAGAGTTCTCCTATTTGGATTCGTGGCCGCTGGGGCCGATTTTGTTCTCCGAAAAGAAGGGATTCACCGCGGCATTGTCAGTGATGCAGACGTTCGAGAGCGGTGATCCGACCAAGAAATCGAATCGCTTTGCGCTGCCCGAAGATGTGGCGTGGACGTTTGAACGCAGAGATGGCGGACGATCGTTTTCATTCCTCGGCGGTCATTTACTTGAAAGCTGGTCTGACGAGGGATTCCGGCGGGTCGTCGCCAATGGCGTGCTCTGGGCTGCGAAGATCGACGTGCCCGTCAATGGTGCAGCCGTCACACTGCCCGCGGCGGAGTTGCCCGAAAAAAAGTATCGACCATCAACACCCGCAGGAAAGGCAGCGGTAAAGAAATAGCCCTCCGCCGGTAACGGTGAGCCCGCTGGTCGATCGCTGGAGGCTCTAACGCTACTTCAAGAGTTTCTTCAAAGGCTCCTTGATCGCGTTAGCCCACAGCTCATAGCCACGTTCGTTCGGATGGAGAAGGTCGGGCATGATCTCCTTGGGGATATTTCCAGCAGCGTCCAAAAACTGCCCGCCAATATCGAGATAGTGAACGTTCTTGCCGTCATGCAATTTCTGCAGCGATTGATTCACCTCCGTCACCTGTTTGCGACTGTCCGAGTCTTTCTCGCCCCGTGGGAAGATCGCGAGAAACAGTATCTTCGCCTTCGGGAAAGTGGCTCGCAGTTCTTTCACGACTGCCGTCACGCCTTCCACGACTTCGGGCGTTGAGTTGCGCGGTTTACCATCCGCCTTTTCTTTCCCGGTGTTATTCGTGCCGATCATCAACACGACGGCTTTCGGCGAATACCCTTCGGTCTCGCCATTGCGTAAACGCCAGAGAACATGCTGGGTCCGATCACCACTGATCCCAAAATTCGCCGCCTTCAGAGGTGCGAAGTGTTTCTCCCAAACCGGCTTGCCTTTGCTGCGCCAGCCATCGGTAATTGAATCGCCGAGGAAGAGCACTTCGATCCCGCCTTTCTTCGCCTCCGCGACAAATCCCTCGTGCCGCTTCACCCATTTCGCATCTCGCGGAGCAGGTTCGATGGCGCTGTTGGCCCATGCGGCTGTCGCAATCAGGGAGACAGCAAAGAATCCAACACAGGCAGATTGGAATGATAATTTCATAAAATAATAGAGTCGATGGTGGGCTGTTGATGCGTAAGCGAAGGTCTTTGATGCCACGACTTAATCCTTCAATCGCCGAACGCGAATGTCCTTAAACCAGTAAACACTGCCGGGGTCATGCGCCTGCAACGCAATGCCCCCGCCCTGTGGATTGAGCAATCTTCCCGCGCGGGCCGGCGGACGTTCAGGTTTCTCTGGCTCGGTATAATCCACGGTCTGTTTGTCGTTGATCCAAATCATGATCCGCTTATTTTCCACGCGAAAGCGCAGCTTGAACCACCGGGTTTCATCCACCGGCGATTTATCAAGATCCACAACTGCGTAGAGGCTGCCGGTTTTCTTTTTCTCCTTCGTCGTGTTGTTCAGCTGCACCTCGTACCCCTTGGTCAAATGTAATTTCGGCCCGGCGCCGGAATTGATGTCCGAATGAAAATAAATCCCGGAGTTGGATTCCTTTTCGCCGCGCACCGTGGCTTCCAATTCGAAGTTCTTGAAACGCACCGCTCCTTCTTTGAGATCGCCCACGTAAAACAAATGCGAACTATCCGTCGTCGCGTTGGCTCGGATGGCGCCGCTTTCTACCCGGAATGAATCGGGGTAGGCATTCGCGCGCCAACCCGTGAGGTCTTTGCCGTTGAAAAGAGCTTCCCAACCGCCCTCCGCGAACGCTGAAGTACAACAGAGCAGGCAAACGATCGTCGTTAACAGTCGATGATGTTTCATATATTGAATCAATTTCCAAACTTCGCTGCGGCTGCAGGCAACGTGCGTTCAACTTCGGCGAGTCGATAGCCGAAACCCGCACCGCGAAGCGTCGAGAAGTCCACGGAACCATTGCGACGGCGATACAACTCGGGGTGAACCTTTGCCTCAGCGTTGGATGCTTCCGGGTAGAATTGCATCGCGTTGGTTTCCACGCCCATGATCGTGCCAACGTGCGCCGCAAGCAATACGTGCGGAATCTGAGCGAGCATCGGGTTCGTCAAATCCTGAACCATTAAAGTCATGCCGTGCGCTTTTGCCCAACAAGCGCTCAGGAGTGCGCCAGTCTGCGTCTTGCACGTCTTCAAAGCCACACCGGTCCAACCGAGTGAGCGCCCGAGTCGCACGTGCTGCCAATCGTGCGCGCTTTCATCCATGAAGAGCGGCTTGCGCGCCGACACGCTGTGAACGTCGATGCGGTTCTCTTCCAACTCATACGGAAACGGCTGCTCCACGTAGAGAATCATGCCGTGAATCCGCGGATGCTCATCGCGCAATCGGTCCACGATGTCGTTCACGTACGCAGGATCCGTCACCATGCAGTTAAAGTCCGCCGTCAGCCACGGCACATTTTCCTCCATGGCGATCTGTCCCACCTTCACTGTGCGCGCGTAATCCCAGGCGGCATCGTTGCCGCGGAGTTTGATCTTCAGACATTGCAGACCGTCGCGCCGGATCCAATCACGCAGCAGCACGGGATAACCGTCGTTGGGTTCCTTGCCCGACAACTCCGAAGGATCAATCGGATCCACGCCGCCCACGAGATGCCACGCGCGAAGTTTCGTGGGAATCGGCGAAACAAAAAAGTCCCGAGGATATTTTCCGGCGAAGGAAACGTTCGCACCCTCAGCCGGCTGAAGATAACTGGCGAGGTCCCGGCTCAGGAATGGCGGCGCATAAGTTTCGTAAACCGGTTTCTGAACCGATTGCCCGTAAGCGTCGTGCAGCGCTTGGTCAAACACCGAGCAGCAGACCAACGCCGCGAGCCACGGCATCGGCTCGACTCCGGCGCCGCGCTCGGCATTGAAACGCTTGAGTAGTTCGGGCAGCACTTGGGTTTGAAAATCGTGGCCCACTTCCAACGCGTGCCCGCGCGCGGCGAACTTCGCCCACGCCTCGGCAAGCTTCACGCAGAAATCCTTCAAAGCCACGTGGCGTTGCTCGTAGGTCAGCTTGCTCGGCCAGACCCAAGTGACGCTGAGTGGAGTTTCACCCCAGCCATCGGCAGTTCCTCCGGCGGCATTACGAACGGTCATGCGGGCGCGGGCAACGGTCACATACGTCACTGTTTCACCGCCAAACTTCAGCGGCATGCGCGCGGTGACCGGGATGAAGTGAAGCGCGACGGAGACGGGTTGAATGTCAGTTGGTTTACTCATGGCGTTTCGGGTGCGGTAGCAGCAGGCGGTGAGATTGATGAAAACAGAATGCTTTAGTGGCAGCGCGTTTCCCCTGCTCTCCTAGGGAGATTTCTTGCCGTTTAGCACCATCTGGTGAACGCGGGCGACATCACCCATGGCGTGGTTCTCCGAAAAATCCTTCGCCGACTTCTCGATGTGCTCGCGAGTTTTCTTCGGATCGCCCAGCGCTTCGAAATAGAGGCCGAGATACAAATGCGCGTAGAACAAACGCTGGCGCAGATCGTTCGCCGAGGGATTGCCCGCCTTGGCCGCCGCCAAAACTTTTTCCTCGCTGCCGGTGCCCGCAAAAAGCGCATGCACTTCAGCCATCGGAATGCGACCATCGCCGCTGATCTTGATGAATTGCGCCCGCGCTTTTTCGATTCCGTTCACGCGAACGTTGCAGAGGAAATGCCAGACCGCGTTCTCGACATCGCTCGGGTTCACCGTCTGATGCGACTCAAATTGCTTCCGGCCATCATCGAACCGTCCGGCGTAGTAGAGGACGATTCCACGTTGCCAATGATGCGGCGCGCTGCCGGGATTACGCTCAATGTAAGCGTCGAAGTCGGCGATGGATTCCTTGAATTTTCCCAGCCGAAAATAAACCCAGCCGCGCGTTTGGTAGGGCTCCGCCGATTTCGCGTCGATCTCAATCACGCGGCTATAAGCCGAGACAGCATCCGCGTCTCGATGCATCGTTTCCAGAATTCTTCCAAGCACAAAGTGTGTGCGTGGATTCTTCGGTTCCGCTTCGGCGGCTTTCTTCGCCAGACTCAATGCTTCATCCGCCTTGCCACCGGAAAAAGCCGACTGCGCCTGTCGCAGGAGTTGATCGGCCGTTTCCGCCGCCAACGATCGCGAGGGCTCCACGCGAAAGGCCAAGCCGATTAAAGCCAACGCCACCGCCCACCGAGTCGAGTTCATGAATAACATTTGCGATGGATAGTTAATGCGAGACTTGGCGGTGAAGGCAACTCCGCGACCGCGTTACTTGCGCGCCAGTTCCTGCCAGAGGTAGGCCCCCATCCGGATTCCGCCGGCGAAAGCATCGAGGCTGAACTTCTCGTTCGGTGAATGGGCATTGTCATCAGGCAACGCCAAACCGAGCAGCAAAGTGTCCACGCCGAGGATGCGTTTGAAATCGTTCACGATCGGAATGGAGCCGCCTTCGCGAATCAGAATCGGATCGTGGCGGAACGCAGCCTTCAACGCGCGCTGCGCCGCGAGAGCGTGATCGCTTTCCGGCGAAGTGAAATAAGGCTGACCGCAGTGGCCTTGCTCCACTTCCAATCGCACCGTTGGCGGGCACAGTTTCTTCAGGTGCTTCGTGACCAGCGCGAGAATTTTTTCCGGGCGTTGATCCGGCACGAGCCGCAGAGTGAGCTTCGCGCTCGCCCACGAAGGCACGATTGTCTTGCTCCCTTCGCCTTGATAGCCGCTGGTGAGGCCGTTGATTTCCAGCGTCGGGCGCGCCGAACGTTGCTCCTGCGGAGTGAACCCGTCTTCACCGAACAGTTTCGGCACGCCGAGAAACTTGCGATAGGTCGTTTCCTGCAACGGGAACCGCGCGGCTTGTTTGCGTTCGAGTTTGGATAAGGGTTTGACGTCGTCGTAAAAGCCTGGAATCGCCACGCGTCCACGAGCATCGCGCAACTTGCCGAGCAACTGGCACAAAGCCATCGCGGGATTATCCACCGTGCCGCCGTAAATGCCGGAATGCAGGTCGCGCGACGGGCCGTGGACTTTGATTTCCAACGCCGTGATCCCGCGCAGCGAATAGGTCAACGCCGGCAGCTTCAAGCTCGGCATTCCCGTATCGGAAATCACAACGCCATCGCAGCGAAGCTCGTCCCGATGCTGCTTGAGGAAGGTCGCGAGATGCGAACTGCCCACTTCCTCTTCGCCTTCGATCACGAACGTGAGATCGCACGGCAGCGGCGTGCCGGTGCGGAAGTACGCTTCCACCGCCTTGAGATGCGCGAAGTGCTGACCTTTGTTGTCGCTCGTGCCCCGACCAAACAGCGAGCGTCCTTTGATCGTCGGCTCAAAAGGCTTCGTCTTCCACAGCTCGAACGGTTCGGCCGGCTGCACGTCGTAATGCCCATACACAACGAAGTGCGGCTTGGTCGAGGTCGAGAGCCGCGGCGTGCGCGCGATCAACACGGGATTGCCCGGCGTGGGCACGAGACGCGCGTGAAGCCCGAGCGCATTGCAATGGTTCAACAACCACGTAGCGCACGCCTCGACATCGGCCCGATGCTTCGCCTGCGCCGAGACGCTGGGGAACTTGGAGAGTTGAATTAATTCACTGACAAAGCGCGCTTCATTGGCCGCGATGTATTGCAAAACGGGCGTCATGCGCGGGAGATTGCCGGATTTCGGGTGTCCGACAAAGAGAAAACAAGGGCGCGCGTCCGAAGCCTACCGGCTAAGGAATGCTCAATCGGATTCGATAATACTGCGCACCGTTGGTCAACGGGGCCGAAAGGAGGACGTTCGAGGCGGCGGCGACAGAAGGCAGATTAGAGAGGAGCTGCCAGTTCGTAACCGCAAGGGAATTACGAAAATCCACCGCGTAGGTTGCGCTGGGGAATTGATTCAACCGGAGCGCAACGCGATTCGATGGAGCGTTGCTCAACACCAACAACGGCCAGCCAACCACGGTCAGCGCTGCTGACGGAGTACTGGTGACCGCACCGCTCAAGTTAGTCACCACCACGGCGTAGTTTCCGGTGTCATTTGTCTTCACCGCAGCAAAACTCAGATTGCTGGCCGTCTGGCCACTCACTGGAGAACCATTCTTTAACCATTGATAGCTCATCGGCGCGGCGCCAGTGGCGCTGACCACGAAGCTGGCTGGAGCGCCTTCGATCACCGTCAAATTTCCCGGAGGCACGGCAATCGATGGTCCCGATCCGGAACTGACCGTGAGCGTCGCATTGGAACTTGTGGCTTCCCCCACCTCATTGCTGACGGTGACGGCATAAGTGCCGGCGTGCGCAGCCGAGAGGTTGCTCAAGATCAACGTGCCGGAATTCCCCACGGCAATGTTTGAACCGTTGCGCGCCCAGTAATAGGTCAACGGCGCCGTGCCATTAGCCGTCGCGACGAAGGACGCGACACCGCCGGGCGCCCCAGTCGTGTTTGTCGGGTGGGTAAGAATCTTGGGTGGCGCGAGAACAGTTACTGTTGCCACATCGCTCGTGGTGCTCCCGTATATATTGCTGATCACTACGAAATACTGGCCCACATGATTCGATCCCAGCGGGTTCAGGAAAATGCGATCTTCAGTTTCGCCGGGACGGAGAGTGTTATTAAAATACCACTGATACCCCAGCGGCGGCGTGGTTACGGTTACAATGAGCGCCGCGGCGTCACCAAGGACGCCCGTGAAGCTCTGCGGCTGAGAAGATATGATTGGCTTGCCAGAAACCGTCAGTATCGCGGGCGAGCTGGTTACACTTCCGGCGGAATTTGTCACGACGCAGGCGTACGGTCCGGAGTTGTTGCTCTGCACATTGTTCAACTGAAGCAGACTGTTCGTTCCGCCAATAATATTCGTCCCCTTGAAACGCCACTGATACTTCAGCGGAGCCGTTCCCACGGCCGTGACAGAAAACTGCGGGGAACTTCCGGGTGCCGCTTCCTGATCAAACGGATCCAAATCAATTCTCGGTGGTTCCAGTACCGTGAGAATTCCCCGCGAATTCAAACTGTTCGTAGTCCCGAACGGCGTAGTTACGAGGACTCGATACGTCGCGGCATCGCTCGTTTGCACACTCAACAAGCTGAGGTTTTGATTGGTCTCTCCGGGAATGTTGACGCCATCCTTGCGCCACTGAAAACCAAACGGACCCGTGCCGCTGGTCGCCACAGAAAAATTGACATTGGTGCCTACGATAACAGTTTGGTTGGCCGGCTGAGTAGTGATCGCCGGGGTGTTGCCAACGGATAAAGTAAGCAGGAAGGGCACGGAACCGCCATCCAACAGATAGCCCTCCCACGCAGTGATGATAATCTGGTAGGTCCCCACCGGCGTTGAGACCGTAGGAGTGCTGTTTGTGAGTCGATTCGCCACAAGCGCGATGTTTGTAGGCAGCCCGGTTGCCGAAAAGGAGTAAGCTGCATAACCAGCTGGGTTCATCGTGATCGTGTAATTGAACTTCCCTCCAACTGGAGCAGCAGCGGTGTTCGAGCTGTTTACGAAGGTATCAATGGTCGCCCCGGAAACGGCATGGTTCGCTCCGAGCAACGCAATTGCAGCAGCTGACCAACGAAAGATGATCGCCAGTGGTGACCCAGCCATCGTCGGCGCGACGAACAACTGGCGGCACAACGGAAGCACTTGCAGCGCGAGTGACAGCACCACGATCGGCAATGCTTTGATTCGGTGATTCATACTACGGTTAAATCAGAGATCCCGTCTCGGAAACGGAGTGCTTCTGACGATATTTAGAGGCAGAGACGGCAGACATGTTGGATCGGTTTCCGGGAGTTTCGCTAGTTGCAACCACAACCGCCGCCACCCACGCCACGGCCTCCGGTCGCCGCTTCCCGGGAAAACCAGGTATGTTCAAAGAACGCGAGCCCCAATGGATCGCGATCAGGACGCATCGTGTAGTCAGCCAGCGTGCCCCGCTGCCAGGGCTTTACGTTGGCGCAACCGCTTACCAAAACTATTGTCGTACTCGCCAAGAGTAACAAAATCGTCGATTTCATTTCGTGTTCGTTAAACAGACAACTTGAACTGATTCAAAACCACACCCGCGCGCCCGCCGTGAAAATGTCCGCTTTAGGAAAGGCGCTGCCAGGGCTCGCTTGCTCGTTACACCGCATTTCGTATCGAGAGTAGGAGAAGTTAAGATGCAGCCAATCCGTCGCGACCACCGTCAGTTCGACACCATAGGTCAGGGTGTTCATCGACGCCAATCGATAGTCGGACGAATAGTAGGCGGGCACCAAAGCGGCATCCGCAGGCGTGGCAAACGGGGTGGTATCTCCAATGAAAAACGGCGCATACATTGAAGCGGCGTTTTGGTTCATGTATCGAAACAACGGGGCCAATATTACGTGGCGGCCTAATTTCTGAAACCACTGCACACTCGCCGTGTGACTGTTGATGTCGAAGGAATCATTGTAAAAGCGGTAACTCGCTTCCACGCTCGCATCGACCGCATCGACCGCCTGGTTAAGCGCCACGTATACGATCTCTTTGGCTCGATGATGAGGCCGGTTTTCGCGAACAAGCAGTGTCGATGTATCCAATCGCTCGAACGTCACTCGCTTATATGGATCGTTCAAATAACCATCTGCGTATCCGACGGAGAAATTGACTGTTAGCAAGGTTTTCGGCGTCAGGAGTTGCGTCACGCCCAGCAAAATATCGGTGCTGTCCTTGTCCGCAGCCGCTTTTCGCCCACGAAACGAAACGTTCGTCACGTCTGGGCGCGCCGGAAAGACGGAATCGAAGTCGTGCGAGACGCCCAACGTCAGGGTTGTATTCTTTTCATTAAAATCCATCGACGTGCTTAGTGCGATTCCTTTGGAAGAGTAGTCGTGCTCGATGCTGTACGCGATTTGCGGTCGGAACGTAAGCCTGCCAATTCGAATGCTCGCTTCCACGTTGCCGGCTCGCCGGGTATCTTCCAAGTATTGAACCGGCAAAGCCTGACCTGGATTTTGCCGGGCACCCGTCGGCGATGCCCCGGAAATGGCATCGTGAAGCATCCCTACTTTCATAGACAGCCAGTCTGCCGGCGCCACTTCGATCAATCCCGATTGCGTTACTACGCGCACGCGACCATCGCCTTCCTTGTAGTCCGACCACCGGAAATCGGCGTGACTCTCGCCGCGTGCTCGGGCCGCCGACCACCACTGCATTAGGCACGCCGCAGCCAACATCAATCGGGTGGAAAATGACGATGCACGAAGCGCCTTCAGATAGTTCAAGGTATACTTTGGGTTCTGCGGTCTGTGTACAGCAAACACGCCTGCTGGTTCGATTTTACTGGCTGACGCGGGGAAGCTAGCGATTTGAGAAGCCGAAATCAAGTACTGGCTCGAGGCTTTACAGTCGTAAAACCGCCCCGTCAGAAAACGAAAAGGACGGCGCGTGCACGCCGTCCTTTCTTGAAAGTCAAACCGGTTTGGTGACTTAGGCTGACAACTTCGCCAAGAACTCGTCGTTGGTCTTATACTTCTTCAACGCGGCGAGCAGCGTTTCCATTGCTTCAACCGGGTTTAAGTCCACCATCATACGGCGGAGCTTACGAATGGCTTCGAGGTTCTTCGGATCAAATAGCTTCTCCTCTTTGCGCGTCCCGCTCTTTGGGATGTCGATGGCGGGATACAAACGGCGATCGGAAAGTTTGCGATCGAGAATCAACTCCATGTTGCCCGTGCCTTTGAACTCTTGGAAAATAAGTTCATCCATGCGGGAACCCGTGTCGACGAGCGCCGTAGCGATGATGGTGAGCGAACCGCCCTCTTCGATCTTGCGCGCCGAGGCGAACATCTTGCGTGGAATTTCGAGTGCGCGCGCGTCCACACCGCCGGACATCGTGCGACCAGATCCGCCGTGAACGCTGTTGTAAGCGCGGGCGACACGAGTGATGGAATCGAGCAGAACGAAAACGTCCTTGCCGCTTTCCACCATCCGGCGGCAGCGTTCGATCATGAAACGAGACAGACGGACGTGCGTCTCGAGATCCTGGTCGTTCGACGAAGCGACGACTTCGGCTTTCACGGAACGTTGGAAGTCGGTGACTTCTTCGGGACGTTCGTCGATCAGCAACACCATCACGTAAACTTCCGGATGGTTGGTCGCCACGGCATTCGCCAATTGCTTCAGAATGGTGGTCTTACCGGTGCGGGGCGGCGCGACAATCAAGCCACGAGTGCCTTTGCCGATCGGCGTCACCAAGTCAATCACGCGCGCCTCGAACTGATCGGGGGCGGTTTCGAGTTTGAATTTCTCGATGGGATCAATCGTGGTGAGATTCTCGAATCGCGTCGCCTTGGTGTAGTCGGCGAACGCCATGTCGTTGACCTTGATGACTTCCTTCAGCTGTGGACTTGTGCCGCGATGCGGCGGCTGCAAGGTGCCTGTGATCAAGGAGCCTTCACGGAGGAAGCTTTTCTTGATCGTATCCAGGGTTACGAAGATGTCGGTGGGCTTGGGTTGGAAACGGTTCTCGGCTGATCGCAAAAAGCCAAAGCCCTTCTCGGAAATTTCGAGATATCCAGTGCCGGTTTCGGGCACAGTGCTAACTGCATTACTCATAGGTTTTACTCTAACGTGAACGACTCAACCGTGGAATATAACCATCGGCTGATGATGGAACTGTGAATCTTAAGGAGAACCGTCACCCTGAAATTCTTACCTGTTGTCGAGGTAGTGAACTGAACGGTTGAACCTGCAACGATGCTTTCTATATCCCAATCCCGCGCGAATGCAACTGTTTTCTAATGAAACATTCGCGCCGCCGAATTGTTCAATATAAATTTTACGAACCCGAAGATTTATCAGCCGCCCACTTCGCGGCGCGCTTCTTCCGCCAACGCGGTGCTGAGATAGCGCTCGCCCGTCGAGCATGCGATCGTAACGATCATCTTCCCTTTGTTCTCCGGACGCTTGGCTACTTCCAATGCGGCCACGACATTCGCGCCCGTGGAAATTCCCACCAAGATGCCTTCTTCCTTCGCCAGACGACGCGCCATTACGAACGCTTCGTCATTCGTCACCTGCACGCATTCGACGATCTGCGGATTCCCCTTCTCATCCTTGAGATGAAGATTCTTCGGAACGAAGCCAGCGCCCGTGCCTTGAATCTTGTGCGGGCCGGGCTTCACCGGCTGGCCGGTCAAAGTCTGCGTGATCACCGGAGAATCTTTCGGCTCGACGGCGATCGCTTGGAACGAAGCCTTGCGCGCCTTGATCACTTCGCAGCAGCCAGTGATCGTCCCGCCGGTGCCGACGGCGGCGACGAGAATGTCCACCTTACCATCCGTGTCCGCCCAGATTTCTTCAGCGGTCGTTTTCTTGTGAATCTCCGGGTTCGCGGGATTCTCGAACTGCTGCGGGATCCAAGAATTTGGCGTCTCTTGCGCGATGGTCACCGCACGAGCGATGGCCCCCTTCATTCCTTCAGCACCGGGAGTGAGCACGAGTTTCGCCCCCAGCATCGCCAGCAACGTGCGGCGTTCGAGCGACATCGTTTCCGGCATGGTGAGAATCAACTTGTAACCCTTAGCCGCCGCAACAAATGCGAGCGCAATGCCCGTGTTGCCGCTGGTGGGTTCGACGATCACCGTGTCGCTCTTGAGAATGCCGCGGCGTTCGGCGTCTTCGATCATCGCCATGCCAATACGATCTTTCACGCTGCCGAGCGGGTTAAAGAACTCGCACTTCAGAAGCACGGTTGCGTTCACTCCCGCAGTGACCTTGTTCAACCGCACGAGCGGCGTGTGGCCAACGGTTTCGACAATATTGCTATAAATGCGACCCATAAAAAATTTCCTTTTGAATCGGGTGGTTGATTGAACTAAGCGCGGCGATGGATAAAGAAAAAGCGGCAATGCTGCAAGGATTAAAATTGTCACTCGAACTCGGCGAACAACGATTCGCCGCTCTTGACTATCCAGCTTCGGAAGCTGCATCCGAGATTGGCAATCAAACAACGCATCGCTAACGTCGCGTCATGCCATTCCGCCGTCCAATTAGAATCTTTGCCACCGTTGCCACCGCCCTCCTCGGATTGATTGCCAATCCCGCCAACGGGCAAACCTTGGGCGCCGCCGCAATCGATGCCACGCTCGTTTCCTCACGTCACGACGTGACCAACCTCTGGTTCGATCTACGTCAGTTCAACATCGAAGGCCGCGGCTGGACCGACACGAAGGAATTCTACGACCGCCTGCCCGCCAAGGCGGAATCCAAAGTACGCAGCGCCGTCTGGAGCTTGAGTCGCAATTCCGCCGGCATGCACGTGCGCTTCGTCACTGACGCCACAACCATCCGCGCGCGTTGGGCCGTCACATCGAGCAAACTTTCCATGCCGCACATGGCGGCGACCGGCGTCAGCGGTCTCGATCTCTACGCGAAAATGGACAACGGACAATGGCATTGGCTCGCCGTCGCGCAACCGAAGGATCAAACCAACACCGTCACGTTGGCCACCGGCCTCCCGCCCGGGAAACGCGAATACCTTCTCTACCTCCCACTCTACAACGGCACCCAACTCGTCGAGCTCGGCATTCCGAATTCAGCCACCATCAGCAAGACCGGCCCATGGGGCCCCGGAACGCGCAAGCCGATCGTCTTCTACGGCACCTCCATACTGCACGGCGCGTGCGCCTCGCGGCCCGGCATGGTGCACAGCGCGATCCTTGGCCGTCGCTTCCATTTCCCAACGATCAACCTCGGCTTCTCCGGCAACGGCAAAATGGAACCCGAACTCGGCGACCTCCTCGCCGAACTCGATCCCAGCGTTTACGTGCTCGATTGCCTCCCCAATATGACCGCCGCCGAAGTCTCCGAACGCGTCGAACCCTTCGTTCACAAGCTGCGTGCCGCGCATCCGCAAACGCCGATCGTCCTCGTGGAAGATCGCTTCTACGCGGACGACTTCCTAAACGCCGCGAAAAAGAAACGAAACGACGACAGCCACGCCGCTTTGCAAGCCGCGTTCAAGCGTTTAAAGAAATCCGGCGTGAAGAACCTCGAATACATTCCCGCCGACGATCTCCTCGGTCACGACGGCGAAGGCACCGTGGACAGTTCCCACCCCAATGACCTCGGCTTCATGCGCCAAGCCGACGTCTTCGCCAAAACCCTCGCGCCATTACTCCGCAAGGCAACTGCGGGACGGTAAGATTGCGCACGGCGTTAGCCGAAGGCCAACAGGCGAGCGCAAGCCGACAACCGCAAAAACAAACGCCCCGCAGCGGCTCGTGCCAACTGCGGGGCGGTGAATCGGAAAGATGATCGATACGGGACCGTTTACTTCGGCAGCGCGTTCTTCAGATCGCCGACGGCCTTGGTGGCGCCTTCAGCGGCTTTGCCCGCGGCCTTGCTCAAGGCTTCCTGAACTTGCGCGATCACATCCTTGAGGACTTTCTCCTGCTCAGGCGTGAGCTTGGCTTTCGAGGCCGTCTCCTGCAATTGCGCAAGCGCGCCGGAATAGTTCTGTTCCTTGATCGCCGCCACCGCTTTATCCACCGTGCTCTTCACCGAGGCGTCTGCCGAGGAGAAGCTACTCTGCAGTTTGCCCGTGTCCACGCTGCCCGACTTGGAGCAACCGACGGCTGCAATCATCAGACTCATTGCCAACGTCCACATCCATACTGGTAGTTTCATATTTGAACCTTTCGTTTTGTTAGTTGTTTATCCCGACAACTTTTACTTACCGAGGAGCGGCGGCGGTGGCAAGGGAAGATGCGCCCGCGGTGGGGGCGCGGCGGACGGGAATATTTTCGCGCTGCGCCCTTGCACGACAGGGAACTCCGGCGTAAATGAACCCATGCTGTTCTGGCGTGCAGGCCGCAAATCCGCAGTGGCTTTGATCAAGTCGCGCGCATTCCATTTTTCCCTACTGCTTCCCCTGCTCTGCCTGGCGCTCGTCGCCACGTCCGCCCGCGCCCTTGAAGTGGAGGCGGGCGAGCAACTATTCATCACCGGCAAGTATTCTGAAGCGGAGAAGGCCGCGAAGGCGGCGGTGGACGCCGACAACTCGAGCGAGGACTGGCGCCTGCTGCTCTTGCGCTCGCAGTTCACGCTCGGGCAATACACGAATGCCTACGCGACGTTGGTGAAGGCGCTGGAAGATTTCCCCTACAGCATTCGCGTGCGCATGACCGGCTACGACATCGCGCGTGCGAACGGCGAAGTGGAGAAGGCGCAGGCGATGCTCGAGGAGATCAACCAACTCACCGGTCGCCGCGACTGGGCATATCGCGATGTGCCCAATCAACTCGCGCTCGGCCAGGCCGCGCTCAAGCTCGGCGCCGATCCCAAGCGCGTGCTGAAAGTTTTCTTTGATCCCATCAAACGCCTCCAACCCACCAATCGCGAAGTCTATCTCGTTACCGGCCAACTCGCGCTCGATAAGAATGATTTCAAGCTCGCCGGGAAAGTATTCGGCGAAGCGGCGAAGAAGTTTCCCAAAGACCCGGACATTCTCTTCGGCCTCGCGCAAGCGTTCTCCACCGGCGATTCCGAAGTAATGGAAGAGGCGTTGGAAGATTGCCTCAAATACAACACGAACCATATCGCCGCGCGCCTGCTCATCGCCGACAACCACGTCGACGCCGAAGAATACGCCGACGCTGAGGAAGAACTCGCGCGCGTGCTCGCGGTGAACCCGTCGCATCCCGAAGCCTGGGCGTTTCGCGCCGTGCTCGCGCACCTCCGCGCGGATGAAGCGGGCGAAACTAAGGCGCGCAAAACGGCGTTGAAGTTCTGGGATCGCAACCCGCTCGTGGATCACCTGATCGGTCGCAAGCTCGCACAGAAGTATCGTTTCGCCGAGGGCGCGGCGTATCAACGGCGCGCGTTGAAGTATGATCCCGAGTTCCTGCCCGCGAAGATTCAACTCGCGTCCGACCTGCTCCGCCTTGGCGACGAAGCGGAAGGTTGGAAGCTCGCCGAGTCCGTCAGCGAGTCGGATCCCTACGATGTCTCCGCTTACAATCTCATCACGTTGAAGGACGTGCTCGAGAAGTTCACCACGTTGACCAACGACCATTTCCTCGTGCGCATGAGCACGCGCGAGGCTTCGATCTACGGCGACGCTGTGCTGGGTTTGCTGGAGAAGGCACGCACGCATCTCACCGGCAAATACGGGCTCACGCTGACGAACCGAGTCACGGTGGAGATTTTTCCCGAGCAAAAAGATTTCGCGATTCGCACCTTCGGCATGCCCGGCGGCGCGGGCTTCCTCGGCGTATGTTTCGGGAACGTGATCACGGCGAACAGTCCAGCCACACGGCCGCAGGGCGGCTCGAGTTGGGAGGCGATTCTGTGGCACGAGTTCTGTCACGTGGTCACGCTGCAACTCACGCGCAACAAGATGCCGCGGTGGCTGAGCGAGGGTATTTCCGTTTACGAGGAGCGCCAAGCTGGACGCGCATGGGGCGAGCAGATGTCACCGGCGTATCGCGCAATGATCCTCGGCGAAGAACTCACGCCGGTGAGCGAATTGAGCGGGGCGTTTCTCACGCCGAAGTCGCCGCTGCATTTGCAGTTCGCCTATTACGAATCGTCACTCGTGGTGGAGTATCTGATCGAGAAGTTTGGCTTGGACACCTTGAAGAAGATTCTCGCCGACCTCGCCAACGGCGTGGAGATCAACAAAGCCATCTCCGCCCACGCCGCGCCGATGGAACGGATTGAACCCGAGTTCACCGCGCTCGCCCGCGATCGCGCGCGGAAGTTTGGCCCAGGTCTCGATTGGACCAAGCCCGAAAAAAAGGAACTCCGCTCTGAGGAAGCGATGGCGGAACTGTTCAAGAACAGTCCAACCAACTTTTACGCGCTGACGGAACGCACGAAGAAGTTGCTCACGGACAAGAAGTGGACCGAAGCCGTCGCGCTTGCCGAAAAATTGATCGCGCTTTGTCCCGAACACACCGAGAAGGACAACGGCTACGTGCTGCTCGCGCGCGCGTATCGCGGGTTGAAAGATCTCGAGAAGGAACGCGAAACATTGACGCAACTGGCCAACATCAGTTCCGAAGTCCCCGATGCTTTCTTGCGCCTGATGGAACTCGCCGCGGAACGCAAGGACTGGCGCGAAGTCGAAGCGAACGCCGTCCGTTTTCTCAGTGTGAATCCGCTCGTGCCGCCGCCGCATCGTTTCTCGGCGATGGCGTTGGAGGAACTGCACCAAACAAAGCCTGCGATCAACGAATGGCAAACGATGCTGAAGCTCGACGCGCCCGACACGGCTGAAGTGCATTACCGCCTCGCGCGTCTGTATCAGCAGACCGGCGACGTGCAAGCGAAGCGGCATCTGTTGCAGGCGCTCGAAGAAGCGCCGCGCTTCCGCGACGCGCACAAGTTGCTGCTGGAAATGAACAGCGCCGGAGTGAAACCGACTGACCCGAAAAAGAAGCTGATCAATTTCTGAGCATGAAACGTTTTCTACGACCCGCTCCGTTGATCGGCGTGCTGGCGCTCGCATTGATCGTCACCGCGTCGGCGCAACGACGTCGGTTCAGCGGCGGTTCCCGCGGCCAATACACCGAAGGCGGCGTGCTCGTGAGCGACGATGCCCGCACCGCGCGTGAGGTCGATTCCCACAGCACCGGCACGCCCAACTGGACCAACCCGCCGGGGTTCAGCCGCGATTCGTTTTCATTTTGCCGCGTGCGTTACAGTGACAATCCTGAAGGCCGCAGCGGCGGGACCTGGCTCACGGATTTCCCCGACAGTGATTTGAATCTTTCCTTCCGCGTGCAGCAGATGACATCGATGAAGGTGAACCCGAACGGACGCATCATCCGGCTGAAGGAGAA
The DNA here is from genome assembly GCA_044224905.1 of Limisphaerales bacterium. Classification (GTDB taxonomy): domain Bacteria; phylum Verrucomicrobiota; class Verrucomicrobiia; order Limisphaerales; family JBGAJN01; genus JBGAJN01. The sequence goes on along the minus strand of JBGAJN010000003.1, from coordinate 362,716 downwards.
GGAGCTGTTCGACTACCCGTGGATCTACATGGTGGAACCGGGGCGATTGCTGATCGAGGACGACGAAGCGCCGATTCTGCGAAAATATTTGCTCAATGGCGGCTTCTTGATGGCGGACGATTTCTGGGGCGAACGGCAGTGGGCCAATTTCGAGGAGCAGATCAAAAAAGTGTTTCCCGATCGCGCATTCGTCGACCTTCCGATGGATCATCCGGTGTTTCACTCCGTGTTCCCACTTGAAGGGTCGATCGAAAAACTCCAAACCCCAAACTACCGCACCGGAGCCTACAGCGAACGCACCGGTATCACGTGGGAATTTCACGACGGCGAAGAATGCCGTGAAATGCACGTCCGCGCGATTCTCGATGACAAGGGGCGCATCATGGTTATCGCCACGCACAACTGCGATAATGGTGACGGTTGGGAGCGCGAAGGAGAGAACGATTACTTCTTCCACAATTTTTGCGAAAAGCGCGCCTTCCCGCTCGGCATTAACATCATCTTCTACGCGATGACGCATTGATGCGCCGCCGCACCATGTTGCCACTTCGACACCAACCAACTTTTCGCTCGCACCTTATTCGTCCGCGCCGCGGCGTCATCGGATTGGTTGTTTTGATCGTAGGACTCGAAGCAATCCAGTGGGGACGCAGCAAGGAATTCCCCCCGGAGATGGATTACAAGACCGCGCGCGAAGCGCCGCAGCACAGCAATCCAACGCCGACGTGGACCAACGCACCGGGTTTCTCCCGCGACGTTTTCACGTTCACCCGCGTCCGCTATCGCGCGAAAGAAAAGAATCTCACGAACTTTTTTTTCGTCGGACAGAAACGTTTTCAAATCGACTTCCCCGACAGCGATCTGAACCTCTCGTTCCGTCTGCAACAGATGACTTCGATGAAGGTGAGTTCGGAAGGACGCGTCGTGCGCCTGACCGATCCCGAGTTGCTCGATTATCCGTGGATCTACATGGTCGAGCCCGGCGATCTGGAACTCACCGAGGAGGAAGTGCCGATCCTTCGCCGTTACCTGATGAACGGCGGCTGTTTAATGTGCGACGATTTTTGGGGCCAGCGCGAATGGGACAATCTCGCCGAGGAAATGAAAAAGGTTTTCCCCGAACGCGACTTCGAGGAATTGCCAATGGAGCATCCGATCTTCAACTGCGTGTTTCCGCTTGGGAAGTATTCCAAGAACGAGCTCCAATGCCCGAACGTTTACTACGGCGAGCAAAGTCAAAACGACCCGCTCCATCGCACTTACGAGTTCGACCGTTCCCAAGGTTACGTGAACTGGAATCGCCCCGACGCCGTCGATATGCACGTGCGCGCAATTCTCGATGACAAGGGACACATCATGGTGATCGCCACGCACAACACGGACAACGGAGACGGGTGGGAGCGCGAAGGCGAGTTCCAATATTACTTCAGCGAGTTCTCTGAAAAGCGTGCGTTCCCGCTCGGGATCAATATCCTCTTCTACGTCATGACCCACTGAAGAACTTTGCCCGCGAACAATGCGAACCCTTTCAACATGAGCAATCAAACCGAACAACAAACCGTCGAACAACTCCTCGCTGGTCGCGAGAAGATCACCGCTGAGCTTTCCAAGGTCATCGTCGGCCAGAAGGAAGTCATCGAGGAAATTCTGCTCGCGCTCTTTGCCGGCGGGCACTGCCTGATCACCGGCGCGCCCGGGCTCGCGAAGACGCTGCTCGTGAAATCCATAGCGCGGATCTTTCACCTGAAGTTTCAACGCATCCAGTTCACGCCTGACCTGATGCCCGCCGATATTACCGGCACGGAAATTCTTCAGGACACAGGCGAAGGACGGAAGCTCACCTTCGTCCCTGGACCAATCTTCGCGAACATGCTGCTCGCGGACGAAATCAATCGCACACCGCCGAAGACTCAGGCAGCGCTGCTCGAAGCGATGCAAGAACATCAAGTGACGGCTGCCGGCGTGCGGCACACGTTGCCGGAACCGTTCTTTGTCCTCGCCACGCAGAACCCGATCGAGATGGAAGGCACGTATCCGTTGCCCGAGGCGCAGCTGGATCGTTTCATGTTCAACGTGGTGATCGATTACCTGCCAGAAGACGACGAAGTCACCGTCGTGCAGCAGACCACCGCACGGCAGTCATCGAACATCGAGGCGCTCTTCACCGGCGAAGACGTTCTGCGTTTTCACGACATCGTGCGCAAGGTGCCGATCGCCGAGGACCTCGTGCGTTACGCCGTGCGCCTCGCCGCCGCGTCGCGCCCGCGACAGAAGACCACGCCGGAGTTCGTCAACGAATGGGTGAGTTGGGGCGCTGGTACTCGCGCGGCACAATTCCTCGTTCTCGGCGCCAAGGCGCGCGCCCTGCTCAAAGGCCGCTCTCACGTGACGCTCGAAGACATTCGCATTCTTGCCTACCCGGTGTTGCGCCATCGCGTGCTCATCAACTACCGCGCCGAGGCCGAAGCGATCACCGTCGAGAAAGTTATCGCCAAGCTGATCGAAACCGTTCCCGGCGTCGGAACCAAGTGATCCCTCATGATTCACAAGCGATGGTGGAATCATCTCCGCAACGCGCTCCACGAAGCGCTGGCTGCGGAAGACGAGCACCATCGCATCGCGAAGGGCATGGCGATCGGCGTGTTCCTCGGCTTCACACCGTTGTTCGGTTTGAAAACACTGCTGGCGATCGTTCTCGCGTTCGTCTTCCGCGCCAGCCGCATCGCGGCCGTCGTGGGCGTGACGCTGCACGATGTCATTCTCCCGTTCATGCCCGTCGTCTTCCGCGTTGAATACCAGCTCGGCTACTGGATGATGAACAACCCGCACGAGTGGCCGCCGCATTTGAGTCGCCAGATGCTATCCGTGCACGAGTGGATGAGTTGGACAACGTTCGTCACCGTAGGCGTTCCGTTGCTCGTGGGTTCGATGGCGATCAGCGCGCCCTCCGCGGCACTCACTTACTGGCTCACACGCGTGGCGTTGCATCGCCGCGCGCAGGCAAAACTGAAACTGGGAACGCCTTGACCATGGCCGCTCAAACACGCGAAGCTTTCAGCGAATTGGACCCGAAGCCGCAACCCGCATCCGCTTCGCCCAAACGCCCTCCGGGCAACTTGGGACGCGGCGCCAATTCTTTCATCGACCCCGCGGCGTTGATGACGATCAAGAACCTCGAACTGCGCGCGAAAGTCGTCGTTGAAGGATTTTGGAATGGCCTCCATCGCAGCCCGTATCACGGCTTCTCCGTCGAGTTCACCGAGTATCGGCAATACACTCCTGGTGATGATCCGCGTTATCTCGACTGGCGCCTCTACGCCCGCAGCGACCGCTACTACCTGAAGAAGTTCGAGGACGAAACGAACCTTCGCTGCCACCTGCTCGTAGACAACAGTCGTTCGATGAGTTTCGGTTCGGTCGGTTACACCAAGGCGCAGTACGCGAACACGCTCGCGGCGACGTTCGCTTATTTCCTCGCGCAACAAGGCGACGCCGTCGGGCTCCTCACCTTCGATGAACGCATCCGCGATTACCTTCCGGCGCGCAATCGTCCGGGCCATTTGCGCCACGTGATGCTCGCGTTGGAAAAACCCGCCGCGGGCACAGCCACGGATTTGACCGCACCGCTGAAACGCATCGTCGAGATGGTCCGCAAGCGCAGCATGATGGTGTTCATCTCCGACTTGCTCGCCCCCATCGAAACGCTGGAGACAAATCTTTCCGCGCTCCGCGCGTGCGGCCACGAGGTGTTGCTGTTCCGCATCGCTGATCCGGCGGAGCTGAGTTTCAACTTCGACAAAGCCTCACTGTTCTTCGACGTGGAATCCGGACGCGACCTCTACATCGATCCGTCCGTTGCGCGAAAAGATTACCTCGAGAAACTGCGCACGCATCAGGCCGCCTGCCTCGCGATCTGCCAGAAGCTCGGCATCGCGCACCACGCGCTCGCCACCGATCAATCGCTGGAAACCGCGCTCTTCGATTTCCTCCGGTCGCGCATGCACAAGGGTAAGAAGGCATGAGTTTTCTCGCGCCCATTTTTCTCCTCGGAGCACTCGCCGTGGCGGCGCCGATTCTGTTCCATCTGATCCGGCGGACCACGCGCGACAAGACGCCGTTTAGCTCGTTGATGTTCCTGTTGCCGTCACCGCCGCGCATCACGAAACGAAGCCGGTTGGAGAATATTTGGCTGCTGCTGCTGCGTTGCCTCATCATCGGGTTGCTCGCCCTCGGCTTCGCGCGACCGTTCCTCCAAAATGCGATCACGGACGCCGGCACTTCCGCACCGGGCAAGAAGATCGTAGTGCTCGTGGACAACAGCGCCAGCATGCGGCGCGAATCGCTTTGGTCCGACGCGCTGGCGAAGGCGGATGATGTATTGAAGAAGACTGGGCTCGCGGACGATGTCGCCGTTTTCACCTTCGATCAACAACTTCACTCGCTGATCACCTTCGAAGAATGGCGGCAATCGCGTCCCGAAGATCGCGCGCCGCTCACCAGCAAACGCCTCACGTCCGCTTCTCCCGGTTGGGCGGCGACGCATCTAGGCAATGCGCTGATTCGTGCATCCGAGATTTTCGATCAAGGCGGACAGACGCCCACGAACGTCACGCGCCAGATCATCCTCATCAGTGATCTTCAAGAAGGCAGCCGCCTCGATGGCTTGCAAGGTCACGAATGGCCGCGCGGCGTGGAACTCATTCTCGATCCCGTCAAAGCCAAGCGCACGAGCAACGCCGGACTGCAATGGGTGCCCGAATCCGAAGAGGCCGCGATGAACACCGCGGACACCGGACCGCGCATCCGCGTCAGCAACGCGCCGGACTCGAAGCGCGAACAATTCAAGTTGAGCTGGGCGACCACCGGCTCCAATGCGACACCGCCTCTGGAGATTTACGTTCCGCGCAGCCAGAGCCGCATTGTGCCCGCGCCGAAATCCAACGGCAGTGTTGGCGAAAGCCTCGTGCTCACCGGCGATGACGCAGACTTCGACAACACCGTTTACCTGCTCCCGCCGAAACCTTCGAAACTCCAACTTCTTTTCCTCGGCGCGGACGGGGAAAGCGATTCCACGCAACTCCTCTATTATCTCAAGCGCGCTTCGCAACAGACGCGACGGCAAATCGTCGATGTCATCAACCGCGAGCCGAGCCAGCAACTTCTCCCCACCGACCTTCAGACCGCGCAGTTGCTCATCGTGAGCGAGACGCCGCCCGAAGCGCAGATCAACGCCGCTCGCGATTTTGCGCGTAATGGTCGCATCGTCCTGCTCCCGATGAAGACCACCGCCGCTGCGCAGACGTTGGGGAAGTTGCTCGGTATCGAAACCCTCGCCGCGTCCGAAGCCAGCACGAGCGGTTACGCGATGCTCGGACAGATTGATTTTCAACACGCGCTGTTCGCGCCGTTCGCTGATCCACGCTTCAGCGATTTCACCAAGATTCATTTCTGGAAACATCGCCGGCTCGACGCCGCGATGATTCCGAACGCCCGCGTGATCGCCAAGTTCGACAACGGTGATCCGGCAATACTCCAAGTGCCGCTCGGCAAAGGCAGCGTGGTCGTCTTCACCAGCGGCTGGCAACCGGCCGACAGCCAGCTCGCGCTCTCGTCGAAGTTCATTCCCCTGCTCTATTCGTTGATCGAACAAAGCGCGAACACGACGGCGCCCAAGGCGCAATATTTCGTCGGCGAAGAAGTGCCGCTGGCCGATAGTTCGCAGCCGTTGACCGTCCGCAAGCCGGACGGCAATGAGGTCGTGGTCACGAACGGGAGCAAGTTTGCGCAGACTGATTTGCCTGGCATTTACATCGTCCAACCGACGCAGCAGCGGTTCGTCGTCAACCTTGCTGCCGAGGAAAGTCGCACTGCGCCGCTCTCGGCGGATCAGCTCGAAGCGCTGAAGTTGCCGGTCAAAAAAACACTGATCGAAAGCGAAGTGACGGCCGTCCAAAAACAGCACCATTTGCAGGCCGCCGAGCTCGAAGGCAAACAGAAGCTCTGGCGATGGTTGATTGTGGCCGCCGTGGTGGTATTAATGGTGGAGACGTGGCTGGCCGGCAGACTGACCCAACGGTCCGGCGTTGAAACCGCAGCGCAAACATGATCGAGCCCATCCTCAAATCCCAACTGGAGCCGGTTGCCCGTCGTCATCGCCAATTGCGCTACTGGCGCAAGCTCACCGCGTGCTGGGGCATTCTCGCGCTGGTGGGGTTGGCGTGCCTCTTCACCGTCAGCACCACGGGCTGGAACGTTCCCTTCATGATGCCGCTGTTGGCGTTCGTTGGCATCATCGCCGCGATCGACCTCTGGTTCCGCAATCAGAAATGGGAGCCCGACTATCTCCAGATCGCGCGACAGATTGAACAACGGCATCCAGAACTGCACGCGTTGCTCGTAACGGCCGTTGAGCAAAAACCCGACGCGCAAACCGGCAAGCTTAGCTACCTGCAACAGCGCGTCATCCAAGAAGCCGTCGCGGAAAGTGAAAAGCACGAGTGGCTCGATGCAGTCTCGTCCGGGCAGATGCTCAGTGCGCAACTTGTCCAATTCATCGCACTGCTCGCGCTCGTTTTCGTCGGCTGGCAATTACGCTCCACGGTCGTCGCCGAACGCGCCGCCGCAGTGATCGCGGCAAAGCCGCAAGCGCCGAGCATCACCGTTACTCCTGGAGATGTGACGCTCGAACGCGGCGTCGGCATGGTCGTTCTCGCGAAGTTCACGGGCGCTCTGCCCGCAGAGGCGACGCTGGTGATTCAACCGGTGAATCAAAATCCCAAGCGCATTCCGCTCGTGAAGAATCTCGATGACCCGACCTTCGGCAGCAGCATTCCTGAGGTCACGAGCGACATGACCTATCGCGTCGAATACGCCGGCCAGAAGACGCGCGATTTCACGGTGAAGGTATTCGAGTATCCGCGGCTCGATCGCGCCGATGCGAAGCTGAAGTATCCCGACTATACCAAGCTGCCGGAGAAGACGATCCCCGAGACGCGCCGCATCAGCGCCGTGGAAGGCTCGTCGCTGCAGGTGGATTTCCAACTCAACAAGCCGGTGAAATCGGCGAGCTTGATCGCGAAGGATAAGTCGGTCATCCAACTTGCGACCACGGCAGACAAAGCCACGGCGACGTTGAAGAATCTCGCGCTCACCAAGAGCCAAGTTTACGAACTGCAGCTCGTCGATGCCGATGGCCGCACGAACAAAGTGCCCGCGCAATTCTTCGTCGACGTTTTGAAGAACCGCCCGCCGGATTTGAAGTTCAAGTTCCCCAAAGGCGATCAGCGCGTGACCGCGTTGCAGGAAATCTCCTTCCAAGCCGAAGCGTGGGACGACTTCGGCCTCAAATCCTACGGGCTCACCTACACCGTCGGCGGCAAAGAGCCGAAGCAATTGACGCTCGGTGAAAACTCCGGCCCGGACGAGAAAAAGCAACTGAGCTACTTGCTGAAGCTCGAGGAACTCGGCGTGAAGCCCGACGATTTGATCTCGTGGTTCCTTTGGGCCGATGACGTTGGCCCCGACGGCAAGGTGCGCCGCACTTCCAGCGATATGTTCTTCGCCGAGGTGCGACCGTTCGAACAAATCTTCCGCCAGGGCGAATCAAAGGAAAGCGAAGGCGGCGGCGAATCCGGCAACAAAGCCACGAAGCTCGCCGAGTTGCAGAAGCAAATCATCAGCGCGACATGGAAGCTCCAGCGGCAAGAGACCGCGACGAATGCAGCGCCTTCCGCCAAATACAAAAAGGATGCGCCGGTCGTGCGCGATTCGCAGGCGCAGGCCTTGGATCAGACCGAGGCGATGGCCGAGCAGGCGGAGAACCCTCGCACACAAGTTCTCCTGAAGACCGTCGAAGACGAGATGAAGAAAGCAGTGAAGGAGCTCGAGGCTGCCCAGAATGCGGTGGCTCCCCTGCCCGCTGCATTGCGCGCGGAACAGGCGGCGTATTCGGCGCTGCTGAAATTGGCCGCACGTGAATTTCAGGTTTCACAAAACCGCAGCAAGAACAGCAAGGGCCAGCAAAGCGACGCCCAGCGTGAGCAACTCGATCAACTTGAGTTGAAGCCGATGGATGATCGTTACGAGAAGCAAAGCAAAGCGACCGCCGAGCAAACCGAGCAGCAAAAAGAAGAGCTGCAAGTTCTCAATCGCCTCAAGGAACTCGCGCAGCGTCAGCAAGACATCAACGAGCGCTTGAAGGAATTGCAGACCGCCTTGCAGGAGGCCAAGACCGATCAGGAGCGCGAAGAGATTCGCCGCCGCCTCAAGCGCTTGCAGGAAGAAGAGCAGCAAATGCTCGCGGACATCGACGAGCTCAAGCAGAAGATGCAGAAGCCGGAGAACCAGTCGCAGATGGCCGAGGAACGCAAGCAACTCGAGAAGACACGCAGCGAAGTTCAGAAGGCGGCCGAAGCCATGGACAAGGCGTCCGTCCCGCAGTCCCTCGCGCAAGGCACGCGCGCGCAGCGGGACTTGCAGGATTTGCGCGACGAGTTCCGCAAAAAGCACTCGAAACAATTCTCCGAGGAGATGCGCAACATGCGCAACGAAGCGCGCGAACTCGCCCAGCAACAGGAAGACATCGGCAAACAGATCGCCGAGATGGGCGACAAGAAATCGCAGAAAAGCCGCAGCCTTAGCGAGGCAGATAATTCTGAAAAAGTCGCCGAGCAATTGGCGAAGCAGCAGACCACGTTGACGAACTTGCTCGATAGCATGCGCCGCGTGAGCGAACAAGCCGAGGCCGTCGAACCGCTGCTCGCGAAGGAACTTTACGACACCATCCGCCGCAATGCGCAGACGAAGACTGAGGAGTCGTTGAAGATGAGCGAGGAGTTGGTCCGTCGCAGCTACGCGCCGCAGGCCGCTCCATTTGAGCAGCGCGCCCGCAAGGACATCGACGATCTCAAGCAGGGCGTCGAAAAAGCCGCCGAGAGCGTCCTTGGCGACGAAACCGAAGCGCTGCGTCTCGCGCGCAAGGAACTCGACAAGTTGACCGAACAACTCGCCAGCGAACTTGGACAAGTCGCGCCGCAGCTAGCGCAGAAGTCCGGCAAGCCTCAGGGCAATTCTCCCGGCGAAAACGGCGACAAGGAAATGTCTGACGCCAAACAACCGGGTAAAGGCGAGAAAGGCAAAGGCGAAGCGGAGTCGAAAATGGGTGAACAGGGCGACAACGGAAAAACGACCGGCCAGCAGGCGAGGAACACCAAAGGGCAGCCAGCTCCCGGTGAGAAAGGCGAGAACCCTGACGGCCAGCCCAGCGACCAATCCGGAAAGAAACCCGGCACCAAACCGGGCGAAGGCGGCGAAGGTCAAAAGCCCGGAGAACGCAAACAGCCTGGTCAGCAAGCGAGCAATTCAAAAGGCAAAGGCGAAATGGGTGAACAACCCGGCAAAGGCGCACAAGGTGAAGGCGGCACTGAGCCCGGCCAAAGTCCGTCGCAACAGGCGCAATCAGGCAAGCAACCCGGTCAATCCGGAAAAGGCGGAGCGCAGGCATCGAATCGCGCGAGCAATTCCGACCAACCCGGCGAAATGAACAATGCCGAGACTCCTCAACGCGGCGCCCAGACCGGCAATCAACGCGCCAACAGCATGCTCGATCAATTTGGTGGCGGTGGCGGCACCTTCAACAATGGTGGTTCATATAACGGCGGACCGATGTGGGGCGGCGATTTTGTTCCGTGGTCGGATCGGTTGCGCAACGTCGAGGAGATGCTCGATCAGCCCGAGTTACGCAACGAAGCCGCGCGCTTGCGCGAACTCGCCCGCGCCATGCGCGCCGAGGCGAAGAAGGTGAACGAGAAACCGAAAGCGGATCTGGTAAACGCACAGCTGCTCGCGCCGCTCGCCGAATTACGCAGCCGCGTGAACGAGGAACTCGCCCGCCGCGAAGCGAAAGATCCGCTCGTCCCGATCGACCGCGATCCTGTGCCCGGCAAGTTTACCGAGCTGGTGCGCCGCTACTACGAGGAGCTGGGCCGCAGCAAGTGAGGATGATTTGCAATTGGCGTTTGCTTCATCGTTTTCGCCTCTCTAATTTCTCGTCGCATTGATTTCACTCGCCGCCATTCTCATAGCCGGACGCGATTGGTTCGCGCCCGTGTTGGGATTCGCCGCAGTCTCGCTGGCGGTGCTTTGGTGGGCCTACCGTCGCGCCCCCGCCAATCGTGCGCTCCGCGTCACGTGCGTCTTCCTTAAACTCCTCGGCCTCGCGGCGCTCCTCGCGTGCCTGCTCGAACCCATGTGGAGCGGCCAACGCGTGCGCCCCGGCGCCAATTTGATCGCCGTGCTCGCCGACAACAGCGCGGGCATGCAGATCAAGGATCGAGGTGAAACGCTGAACCGCGGCCAACAGCTCGTTGGCCTCCTCTCCGGAGAAAAATCCAAGTGGCAGGCCTCGCTGAACGACAACTTCCAGGTGCGGAATTACGTCTTCGACGCCCGCCTGCAATCGACGAAGGATTTCAGCGAACTGGCGTTCGACGGTCGCTCCACCGCACTCGGCTCCGCGCTCCGCACGATCACGGAACGTTTCAAAGGACAACCCCTCGCCGGCGTTCTCTTGCTGACCGACGGCAATGCCACCGACCTTCCTGACGGCCAGCTTCACGTTGAAGGCCTCCCGCCGATTTACCCTGTAATCATGGGCCGCGATGAATCGGTTAAAGATATCGCCATCGTGAACGCGAACGTTACGCAGACGTCCTTCGAGGACGCGCCGGTCACTGTGCAAGCGGACGTGACCGCGAGCGGTTACTCCGGTGACAACGTCGTGGCGCAATTGTTCGCGATCGATTCAGGCTCCGACTCTGGCACGAAATCCAACAAAGCGTCCAAAGCCCCCGCGCCGGAGAAGGTCGTGGCGGAACAAACTCTAAAAGCCCCACGCGATGGCGAGAAGCTCGCGTTTCGTTTTCAGATTCGTCCGGAGAAAAGCGGCGTGCTGTTCTATCGCTTGCGCGTCGCGGCCAAGAATGAGTTGGAACAATTCACGAAACCCGAGCTTTCTCAGGAAGCAACACTCGCAAACAACCAGACCATCATCACCGTGGATCGCGGACACGGGCCGTATCGCATTCTCTATGTCGCGGGCCGGCCGAACTGGGAATACAAATTCCTCCACCGCGCCCTCGAAGACGACGAGCAGGTCCAACTCATCGGCCTGATCCGCATCGCCAAACGCGAGCCGAAGTTTGACTTCCGCGGACGCGCCGGTGAGTCCAGCAACCCGCTCTTCCGCGGCTTCGGAAATCAATCGAAGGAAGAAATCGAACGCTACGATCAGCCAGTGCTCGTGCGCCTCGGCACACGGGACGAAGTTGAACTCAAGGGCGGTTTTCCGAAAGTCGCCGAGGATCTCTACGGCTACCACGCAATCATCGTCGACGATCTCGAGGCCGAGTTTTTTACGCCCGATCAAATGCAGCTCGTGCAAAAGTTTGTTTCCGAGCGCGGCGGCGGTTTCCTCATGCTCGGCGGCGCGGAATCGATGCACGAAGGCAAATATCAGCGCACGCCCGTTGGCGACATGCTGCCCGTTTATCTCGATCAAAAGCGCGAGACGCCGCCCGAAGCCGACTATCGCCTCTCACTCACGCGCGAAGGTTGGCTACAGCCGTGGGCGCGGCTTCGGAACAACGAGCCGGAAGAAAAGAAACGCCTCACTGATCTCCCCGCATTTCAAGTCTTCAACCATGTGCGCGAAATCAAACCGGGTGCGAGCGTCGTGGCGTCGGTCAATGACGGGAAGAAAGACTACCCGGCGCTCATCGTGCAGCGCTTCGGACGCGGTCGCACGGGCGTTCTCGCCATCGGTGATTTCTGGCATGGCGGCCTGGGCGACGAACAACGGAGCAAGGATCTCGGCAAAGCTTGGCGGCAAATGGCGCGGTGGCTGGTCGCCGATGTGCCGAATCGTATCGAACTGACAAGCGATGTCAAAGCCGACGACGGCAACGACTCCATGCTCCTGCAGGTCCGCGTGCGCGATCCCAAATTCCTCCCACTCGACAATGCCGCGGTCACGTTGACCGTCCGTCCAGTCGGCATCGTCGCGAGCACCAACACCGCTCTTTCGTCCGCTGCCCCTGCCCCGGCGATCAAGCTGACCGCTGAGGCGTCACTGAAGGAACCAGGACTCTATGAGGCGGTTTATGTTCCGCGCGATACGGGCGGTTACCTTGCCGAAGCCACGGTGACCAGCGACGTCGGAGCCGAGCTCGGCAAGGTGTCCGCCGGCTGGGTTTCAGATTTCGCCGCGGCTGAGTTTCGTTCGATCAAACCGAACCGCGCGTTGCTCGAAAGCATCGCCGCCAAGACGGGCGGCGAAGTCTTGTCACCGGACAAGCTCGCCAGCTTCGTGAACGACCTCGCTCTCCGTAAAGCACCGGTCACCGAGAACTGGACGCGCCCGTTATGGCATACGCCGAGCGTGTTCCTCTTCGCGCTCGCCTGCTTCGTCGCCGAGTGGGGCTTGCGCCGCTGGAAAGGATTGGCGTGAAGAAACTGCTGATCATTGTTTGCGCGCTCGTTGCCGGATTTCATCAGTCGCCGATCCGGGCCGAGGGTTCCGCCCAAGCAACCGTCCTGATCGTCGTCGGCGCAGGTGGCGAAGAGGAATACGCGGAACAGTTCGCCAAGTGGGCGGGGCTTTGGCAACAGGCCTGTATCCGCGGCGGCGCGAAAGCCGTGACGATCGGCAAGGACGCGGGCGGTACGAACGCACTGCTGGAATTCAAGAGCGCGATCGCAAAGGAACAGCACGAAACCAGCGCTGAACTGTGGGTCGTTTTGCTCGGACACGGAACATTCGATGGCAAGGAGGCAAAGTTCAATCTGCGCGGCAATGACCTGACGATTTCGGAATTGGCCGAATGGTTACAGCCCGTGCAACGCCCGCTTGCGGTGATCGATACGTCCTCCGCGAGCGGCCCCTTGCTCAAGGCACTTTCCCATCGCGGCCGTGTGATCATCACCGCGACGCGCAGCGGTTACGAACAGAACTACGCGCATTTTGGCCAATACATTTCCGAGGCAATCGCAGATCCAAATGCCGATCTCGACAAGGACGGCCAGACCTCGCTGCTCGAGGCGTTTCTCAGCGCCTCGCAACGCGTGAAAGAGTTTTACGAAACCGAGGGACGCCTCGTGACCGAGCACGCGCTGATTGATGATAACGGCGACGGCTTCGGCACTCCCAGCGACTGGTTCAAAGGCATCCGCGCGGTGAAGAAGTCCAAGGAAGGTGCGTCGTCGGACGGGCTGCGGGCGCACCAATTGCATCTCGTCCGCAGCGAGGCCGAACGCGCTCTCTCACCGGAAATCCGGGCTCAGCGCGATGAGCTCGAGCTCGCCATTGCCAAGCTACGCGAAGCCAAGTCCGACATGGAGGAGAAGGACTATTACGTGGCCCTCGAAAAACTGCTCCTTAAGATCGCGAGGCTCTACGAGAAAAAGTAAACGCGCAAAGCCAGAGCCTTGCGCGTTCGAAAGAATCAAGCTTCCTCAACGGGCAGCCACTTTACCGCCAGGTTTGGATTGGGCGTTTTGCTGAACGGCCTTCCACTTGGCCAAGGATGTCTTCGCCGCCGTCAACCGGGACATCGCATCATCGACGATCGACTTTGCATCGGACGCCTTCTTCGCCGCAGCTTCTGCCTGCTTAGTCGCAGCCGTGATCTCCTTGGGCAGCGTGTTTATCTGCGCTTTGAAGTTTTTGATCGCCTCGCGAACCTCGGCCAGTTGCTTCTTTGCCGCTTCGTCGGCCGCGTTCTTGGAGAGTTTATCCTTCAGCGTATTCGCTTCTTTTTCCTTCGCAGGAACACCGGCCTGAGCCTTCGCCAAAGCGCTCTTGGCTTTGTCGAGGTTGTCCAGGGCGATCTTGGCCGCAGCAGCCTCGGTGGCGTGAGCGGCGGCGGCTTTATCCACCGCAGCTTGCAAATCAGCGATGCGTTGGGCGCCGCGCTGAACGCGTTCCACCAAAGTCGGAGGGTTTGCTTCAAGCTCGCCGAGAACCTTACCGCTCGTCGCATCCCAGACGAACACCTTGCCGTTCCAGTCGCTGGCAATGACCTTCTTGCCGTCGTCGCTGAACGTTACGCGATTCGGCAGCTCGCCGGTGAACGGAAGCGATGTCTGCGCCGTGCCAGCCGTCGTCCAAATCTGAATCTTGTTGTCGCGACCGGACGACACGATCCGGCCATCGTGGGTGAAACGGGCGCAGAGTGCACCACCGCTATGCGCCGTGATGCTTTTCACCGGCGCCCCGTCGCTCGCCTTCCAGAGCTTGATCGTACCGTCTTCGCTGGAAGAGATAACCATCTCGGAATCTCCCCGCCAACTGATTGAAGTAATAGCGCCTTTGTGGCCGGGAAGCGTATACATTTCCTGACCGCTATCCGCTTCCCAGAGCACGACGCCGCCATTGCGATCGCCAGTCGCGAGATACTTGCTGTCGGGCGAAAACTCCAACGCAGTAATCCATTCGGTGTGCTTCTTGATGCGGTGCTCGAGGGAACCGTCCTTGGTGTTGTAGATTTTCAGGACGCGATCCGGACCGCCGAGCGCGATCCACTTTTGATCCGAGCTGATGTCTGCAGCGAGGACAGAATCATATTGATCGCCGACCGTGATGACGCGTTCGCCCTTGGTAATGTCCCAGACGGCTACGAGTCCGGACTGACCGCCGCGACCACCGCCAGCGACGAGCAGTTTACCATTGCGGCTGAACTTGAGATCGCACGGAAAACCTTCGGGGAACGGGAGAACGCCGATGAACTCGAGATCACTCGTGTTGTAGAGAACGATCTGCTTCGCACTCGTCAACGCCACAACCGGAGCCCACGGACTGCTCGCCAATGAGCTGAGAGCGGTTTCGTGAGCCACCTTGACGAAAGGATCGAGCGCAACCGGTCCCGGCATTGGCGGCGGACCGTCCGGCTTGCCAACCGAGACCGCTTTGATCGTGAGATCAACTTTGGGCTTGTTACCCGTGAGCGCTTTGCTGCCCGCGCCCTGAAGCAATCCACCTTCGATCCATTTCCGGATCGTGGCGATTTCCTTGTCGGGCATCTTGGTCTTCGGCGGCATCTCCGGCTCTTCCGCGTGCGTGATCGACTTATAAAGCTTGCTGCCGTCCGCGTCCCCGGCATTGACGCTGACGCCACCGGCGCCGCCCTTGAGCGTGCCGTTGAACGTGGACAGGTCGAGATCGCCCTTCAACTTGTCAGGGTTGTGGCACTTGAGGCAGTTGTCGCGAAAGATCGGCAGGACGTCGTCCTCGTAAGTGACTTTCTTGGCATCCGCAGCGAAGGCAGAACCCGCCAGCGCTACAGACGCGAAGCCGGAGAACAGAATGCGTGCGACGGTCATAATAACTCAGTGGTTGAAGACGAACTCCTTCGCGTTGAGCAGCGACCAGAAGATGTCGTTCAACACGACCGACTGATCCTTGCCTTCCACAAAGAAGTTCTGGAGTTTGGTCATTTCCGTCGCGGTGGGGAGACGGCCAAAGGCGCGGAGGTAAAGTTCCTCGATGATTTCTTTCGGCTGTTTGCCCTGCTTCAACAGCTTCTTAACCACGCCGCCGTTGACGACCTTCGAGTTCACGGCGTCGCCGTTGAGGAGGTGGAGCGCCTGCGAAAGATTCGGTTCCATCTTCACTTCGCAGGAGCACGGCGTCTCGCGAGTCGCGCGCCCGAACGTGGTGAGGAAATAGGTACTGGTGCGTCCGTCGGCGATCTCCACCGCACGGGCGCCCTGCGGCAGGCCGCGGAATTTCTCACCGGTTTCGGTCACGCCATTGAGCGCATCGAGCAACACTTCAGCGCGGACGCGGCGCACACTCGCCTTGGCAAAGTTGCGATCGTCGCTCCCGTTCGAGTCGTTCGGCGTGGAGGACAATTGGTAGGTGCGCGAATTGCAAATGTCGCGGACGAACTTCTTGAAGTCGTAGTTATACGAAGTGAACTGCTCGGCCAGCTTGTCGAGGAGCTCCGGATTCGACGCAGGATTGCTCACACGTACGTCGTCGACAGGATCAATGATGCCCTTGCCGAGGAAGTGAGCCCAAACGAGGTTCGCCAAGTTACGGGCGAAGTAGGGATTTTTTGGCGACGCAAGCCAATCCGCGAGCACTTCACGGCGATCAACGCCTTTGGGAATTTCCGGCTGTTCACCACCGAGGAATTTGGGCGGCATGTCTTTGTTGCCAATGGGATGGCTAACCCGACCCGAGCCGGCGTTGTAGACGATCGTTTCGCGGGGATCTTCGCCGGTCTTGCGGCCGACCTGAGCAAAGAATGCGGCGAAGCTGTAGTAATCGTTCATCGTCCAGCGATCGAACGGATGGTTGTGGCACTGGGCGCATTGCGTGCGCATGCCCATGAACACCTGCGCGACATTCTCGGAGATCTTCAACGTATCGCGCTCGATCTTGTAGAAGTTCGCCGCGGGATTGTCGAAGCTCGGTCCCGTGGACGTGAGAAGGTTCTTAACCATCTGATCGACTGGAACGTTTTTCGTAATCTGATCTTCGAGCCAGTCAAAATACTGCAACGTCGACTTGTAGCTCATCGTGAGGATCTGATCCGCACTACGAATCTGCAGCAGTTCAGCCCACTTCATCACCCACATGTCCACGAATTCCTTACGATTCAGCAACTGATCGATCACGATCTCGCGTTTGCCCGTGGATTGATCGGCGGTGAACTTCCGAACTTCCTCAGGCGTCGGCAACGTTCCGGTGATGTCGATGTAAACCCGGCGCAGGAAGGTCGCGTCGTCGCACAATTCCGACGGAGCGATGCGTAGCTTCTTGAGCTTGTTGTTCACGAGCGTGTCGACGTAGTTGTTCTCCTTCACGTTCGGCCAGGTGAACTTGAGATTCTTGGGAATCGATAACGCCTGCACACCAGTCGTGTGCGTTTCAAAACGGGCCGTAATGAAAGCCTCACCACGAGTACCAGCCGAGATTTTGCCATTTTCAGAAACCTTCACCGCCATGTCGTTGTTGCTCGTGAAAGCCGCCAATGTCGTCACGTCGCGATCCGTACCGTCGGAATAAAAAGCGCGCACGCTCAATTGCTGCGCTTCACCAGCACCTTCGAGAACGGACTGCTTGGGGTTGATCTCCAAACGAACCACGTGCGCGACATTTGTCGCATCCTTCGGCGCGCCCGCCTTCAACCACGCCATCACCAAGTCATACATCTCCGTGCCGGGCTTGAAACGCTCGCCACCGGTGTGAGGCACTTTGCCGATGCTCTTTTCCATCAGAAGACTTTCCTCGGGCAACGCGAGATTGATGCGGCGGGCAATGTTTTCCCGAGTGAGTCGATAGTGATCACCATCCGGGTCGAAGCCAAACAGGGAGAGTCGGAAGCCATCCTTGCCGCGAGAGGAGCCATGGCAGCCGCCCGTATTGCAACCCGCCTTGGTGAAAACCGGCACGACATCTTTGCTGAAACTGACCGGCTGATCGATCTTCGCATCCACCACTTGCACCGGGACGGTCAAGGTCTTGCCTTCGAACTTGATCTTCAAATCCGTCTTTCCATCGGCAACGGGAAACACGGTGAATTTGTCGAACTTCACCAACGCCTTGTTGGCGAAGGTGTAACTCGCCTGCGCCGTCACGTCACGCGTGACGCCGTCGGCGTAGATCGCCTGCACCACGATGGACTGGCGATCCTGGCGGCTCTTAAGATTTACGTCCGCCGGAAACACCTTCACATCGGTCAACTTCGTCATCGCCCCGGCCATAAAAGGCAGGGCGCACGCGGCGGCAATTAGCAGAGTCTTCAACGTCTTTTTCATAACGGGTCGTGTAGTTGATCGTTACTCTAAATCACTTTTTCTTTTTCGGCGATGGCTTGGATGGCGTCGCCGCAACCGGTGCCGCCTCGGGCTTTTCCGAGCCTTTGGCCGTGGCCAACTGTTTGGTCCGCGGAGCGTCGATACGCAGAATCGTGCTCGGCGCGATATTCTGCGAAATCGTTTCCGACTTTTGGGTGATCGCCACGTTGCAGAACAAGTTCTTGTAGTAACCGGCCGGGCTCTTGTCCGTCGTGGTAATTTCAAACACAGCTTCCTTGCTGTCCTTGGTGATATCCACCTCGGTCGCCGATACATTGTCAGGGAGACCAACGATCCGCACGTGAGCTTTGCCTTCAAACGGAATCTTCTGATCCAGCACGCACACCATCTTGGCTTTTTGTCCGCGTTCCACTTTGGTGATTTCGGTTTTGCCGGAGATCATGCTGGGTGCAACTTCCAATTCAGCGAGTTGGGAAGAAACATAAGCCGTCGTTCCCTTGACGGGCGCGCCCGCAATCACGGCGATCTTCCACTTGCGCGTCTCGGCGCTGGCGGTCGAGTTCAGCTTGTAGATCACCGAGTTGCTGCCTTTGGGAATCACCATGTCAGGCAACGAACTGATGCCCGGCGGATTCCACAGCATCTTGACCGTGATCGGTTCATTGAAATCGTTCTGGCGCTCAGCGACGATCTGCAAATTCATTTCTCCGCTCTGCACGATCGGAACCTTTGGCTCCACGATGCGCACCTTGAACGGCAGTTCCTCCGTCACCGCAGCAGCGATTTGGTTCACTTCGGAACGCACGTAAACGGTGGCGTTCTGAATGCGCACCCATTCGTTCTCGTGACGGAAACGGCTGGCCACCTTCTTCGCCGCATCGACCGGCGCAGCCGCAGGTGTGAGCAAATTGCCCGCAATCGGAGCGTCCGGTTCGGCTTCGAAAACGACCGGTAGCGATGTCACGCCAGACGCCATGTTGTCGGCATTTACTTTGATTCCCTTCGGCAACCCAGCGAACGACAGCTTCAAGTCGCCACTGAAATCCTGTTTGCTGGCGTTCATCAAAACAGCGAAGCGATTGCCGCGCGGAACCACGATGGACTTGCGAGTCTCGTTGTCGTAGCGAGCCGTATCCGGAATGTAGAGCGTCACCTCGGGTTTCACTTCGGCAATTTCCACACGGAAGGTGAAGTTCGCGCCGCCGCGATTCAGCTGGTCGGCAACCTTCACGATGTATTCGCCATCGGCCGGAATCTTTACGCGGACCTGACTGTCAGCATTGCCCGCAGCGTCGTCATTCGACCCAAGCGAACCGCCTTTGGCGTTGAACACCGTCAGCACAGAATCAATCGGTGATCCGAGCCGGCGCGCATACACCGCGAACTCGAGGTTCTGGTCTTTCTTGGCTTTGAAACGATAGAAGGCAGGTTCGCCCTTCTTCGCGAGCACGCCATTCAAGGCCAGCGGCGCTTCGACACTGACAAGCGGAGCGTTCGTGATATCCGTTCCCGCCTTTACCGGCGCGGCGTTGGCGAGATCTGTGACGCGAATCCAGTTCGGCGACGGAGAAGTGCCGTCGTGCTCCGGAGCGACACCGTATTTACCCGCCGCCTGAGCGGGCAACTTTACCTTCTGAGTAAATTCACCCGCGGGATCTCCAATGAAGGTCACGTCGATGGTCTCGTCAGCTTTGCCACCAAGGGGCATCACTGCGGACGGACGCGGAAACGTTCCCACGTGCATGCGATACACGTGTCCCGATCCACTATAGGAACTGTCGCGAACTTGCACGAAATACTTGCCGTCGGCCGGCGCCAAAATGGAAACGAACGCGTCATGCGTGAGCAACGCCGTGTCATCGGACGACACGATCACTTTGCCAGCACCATCATGAATCGCCACATACGGATCGAACATCGTGCGACCGAGACGAGCTCCCTCAACCTCGACGGACAGGCGCTGATTCTTTTTCGCTTCGATGGCGAAGTAGTCGACGTCTTCGGTTCCGATGCTACCCTCCACCGTAGTGTTCAGGGAAACCGGCTGCGCGTTGGTGATTTGGCTGTTTGGTTCTTTTTCCAACACCGACGGAAACGGGCCCACATAAAAAATGCGCAACGGAGAAATTCCGCCGGCAGTTCGGACGCGAAGCGAGTGCTCGCCGATCGGGCAATCCGCCGCAATCTTCAACGTGGCTTTCACCGTGGAATTGGTGGCGTCGTTGATTTTCATCACCGAGATGCCGGTGCCGTACAGCAAAATTTCCTTGGCGTCGGCAAGACGATCGCCACGCAGGACGACGTCGACTTCCGAACCGCGTTGACCGCCCGCGGGCGTCACCGTGGTCAGACTGGGCGAAACCGCATGCGCAACGGCCGCGCAAAAAAAAGCAGCAAAGGTGGCTAGTTTTCTCATAGGATTAAAGGTAAGGGGCAATACCCGATGTCAGGCATTGCCCCTGGTTGAAACTCAACTCCAGCAGCAGGTCAGCCGCATGGCTCAGGCAATCAGTTCACGGACGACGTGGCCGTCCTTGACGATGTATTGCGGACGCCCGCCCGGGGTCATCAACTGCTTGTCCGGATCAATGCCGATCTGGTGGTAAATCGTCGCGGAATAATCTTCCACGATCAACGGATCCGCATCCGGTTCCGCGCCTGTCGCATCGGAGCTGCCGTGCACGTAACCGCGTTTGATACCGCCGCCAGCGAGGACAATGCTGAAAACTTTCGGCCAGTGATCGCGACCGGCGGTCGCATTGATCTTCGGCGTGCGACCGAATTCGGTGTTCACCACGATCATGGTCGAATCGAGCATGCCGCGTTCATCCAAATCACTAACGAGGGCAGCGAACGCTTGATCGAAGTTCGGCATCTGCGTGCCATTCGCGCGCTTGATGTTGTCATGGTGATCCCAGCCACCGTAGGTGAGGGATACGAAGCGAACTCCGGATTCGACGAGACGACGCGCAAGCAGCATGCGCTGACCAGCGGCATTCTTGCCGTAACGTTCGCGAAGCTTCTCGGGCTCAGCCTTGATATCGAACGCAGCACGCGCCTTGTCCGAACTGATCATTGAGTAGGCGCGTTGGTAGAAGGAATCCATGCCGTCGAGCGCATCGGATTTTTCGAGCGCACTGAAATGCGCATCAACCACCGCGCGCATTTCGCGACGTTCAGTGAAACGCTTGGCGTCCACACCCGAAGGCAAGGTCAAATCGCGCACCGAGAAGCTGTCGCTCGCCGGATCGCTGCCCAAAGCAAACGCACCGTAGGCCGCGCCGAGGTAGCCCGTGCCGGCGTACGGCGTGGGCATGTTGGGAACGAGAACATACGGAGGAAGATTGTTGCGCGGTCCGAGTTCGTGCGAAACCACACTACCGATGCTCGGATACATGATCGCCGGGCTCGGACGGAAACCGGTGAACATATTGTGCGTGCCGCGTTCGTGTGCCGCTTCACCGTGGGTCATCGAGCGAACCACGGTGATCTTGTCGGCAATCTTTGCCGTTTCTTTCAAGTTCTCGGAAAAATACACCCCGTCGACCTTGGTCTTGATCGCTTCCATCGGTCCGCGGTATTCGATCGGCGCGGTCGTCTTCGGGTCGAACGACTCCTGATGCGACATGCCGCCCGGGAGATAAATATTGATGACGGACTTGGCCTTGCCCGCGCCGGAGCCGAGCTGACCGCCAGTTGCCGCCTTCGATTCCATGCGCAGCGCGTCGGCCATGGTCATACCCACGGTGCCCAGCAAACCAACGTAGAGAAATTCACGGCGCGAGGGCTGCCAGATGTTCGAACTGTTACGCATAAACGTATTACCTTTCATGGTGGTGTATTTCGTTCTAATTGCTTCGGTCTAAGTCAAAAGGGTTGACGCAGGAACAATGCCTTTATTCGATCTCACGCGGAAATTTTTCAACAAATTTATGAAACCTTTTTGCCCGCGAGACGGCTGCGTAGGCCTGACTCTCGTGAAACCATAGTGCCCAAGGCGCTCCGCAGCACCCCTTCAGTGGCCCATAGATCAATTCGCCGACTCGCTCGGGTCAACCCCGTGTAAATCAATTCCCGACTCAAAATCGGACTCGCCACGCCTGGGAGAATCAACAGGACTTCCGCAAATTCAGATCCCTGGCTCTTATGAACCGTCATAGCGTGGACAGTTTCGTGAGCTGGCAAGCGCACCGGCAGGATCGCCCGCGGCGCGCCATCGCGGCCTGAGAAATAGACGCGCAATTGTTTGGTCGCGGGATCGTGAAGAGTAATGCCAACGTCTCCGTTGAACAGCTCTTGCGGATAATCGTTCTCCAATACCATCACCGGCCGACCGGCGTACCACGCTCCAGCTTTTTGCACGCGTCCGGCCTCGATAAGAATTTCCTCAACCAGCCGATTCACCGCTGACACTCCAAACGGACCTTCGCGTAACGCACACAAAATCCGGAAACGTTGCAACTCTTTGAGCCCATCCGACGGCACGAGCAAATCAAAGTCCGCGGGATAACTCTCGAGAATTCGAGCGCGCAGCGCGGCTTTCAATTTCTCCCGGCGCGGCGTCGGTTGCCAGGTAATCGCCGTCCCGCCACTTCCCGCCGAAATCAGCAACTTCAAAGCTTCGTCGCTCGCCGCGGAATTGACGGCGCGGCTCGTCGCAAAAATCCCGTTCGTTTCGCCGAAGCGATAATTTGTCTGCAATTCGACGATGCTATCGGCCAACGTCGTTGCACCTCCGCCGCGCTCGGGAAGTCGTTCACCAGTCGCCGCTGCGTAATCACGAGTGAAGTTTTTTGAAAACACGTTCACCGCTTCCGGCGCGCAGATATCGCCCAGCACCGCGCCAGCTTCAACCGACGACAGCTGATCCTTGTCACCGAGCAACACGACCCGCGCGTGGGGAGGAATCGCGTCGAACAGTTTCGCCATCAACGCCACGTCCACCATACTCGCCTCGTCAATTACCACCACGTCCACCGGCAATGGGTTTTTGGCGTCATGCCGGAAATATGGCGAGTTCGGAACGGCGCCGAGCAAACGATGAATCGTGCTCGCCGCCTCAGGCAGGCGCGCCTTCACAGCCGCCGCGCAATTGAGCTCGGCCTTGGCCAATTTAATCGACTCCTGCAAACGCGCCGCTGCCTTGCCAGTCGGCGCGGCGATCGCCACCCGCAGTTGGACGCTCTGCTCTAACAACAGCGCTAGCAATGTAACCACCGTGCGCGTCTTGCCCGTGCCTGGTCCGCCGGAAATCACACAAAATTTGCGCGTGACGGCAGCGAATGCAGCCACTTTTTGCCAATCCACTTCACCGGCCCGAAGCGGCTTGAACAACCGCTTCAACCCCTCGCCAAGGCGCACCAAATCAACGTTGTCCGCCGACTGCAATCGCGCAGTAATCGCGTTCGCCAGCTTGCTTTCGTATTCCCAATAGCGCTGCAAATAGAGCCTCCCTTGCCCGTCCAAAATCAGCGGTCGATCTTCACCCGGTCCGCCAACAATTCCGCTCGCAGCGAGCTTTCGTTCCCACATGTTGATCTTCGGCAACGTCACTGCGATGTCAGCAAACTCGCTTTCCTCCGGAAAAACGTTGCCGGCGAACTTCGCCAGATCGACGCAAATATGGCCGGCGTTTCGCTGCTGACTTACTAGCGCGGCTGCCAACGCCAATTCCGGGAACGTGGCACCGGAAAGGCGTTCGACAAATCGCGCAAAGTGCCGATCGAGTTCCGTGAAGACGGCGCTCCCGAGCAAACGTTCAACGGCTTCAGCTTTCACTCGACACCTCCCTCACGACGATCGATCAGCAACTCACTCAGCGCGTCAACCAATCCGCGCGTCGGCCGATCATGAAACACACCGAGTCTCGGCCGCGCCGGATCCATTCCCCGCAGAAACAAATAGTAAACGCCCCCGAAATCCCGATCGTAATCGTAGCCCCTCACGCGCAGCCGCAGGTATTCGTTCATCGCCACGACGTAGAGATGGTATTGCAGAAAATAGTGTTGGCTGAGCATCTCGTCCTGTACCGCTTGGGCGTGATACTCCTCCACGCGATTGCCCAGCCAGTTCGTCTTCCAATCGAGGAGATGATACCGACCGTCATGCCGGCACAGCAGATCGATGAAGCCTTTCATGAATCCGCGCATCGGCGCGAACGTGAGCCGATCGACCTCTTCCGGGATTCGCTCCGCGATTTCGGATCGTCCGTGCGTTTTGAAAACTTCGGCCAATTGCGCCGACGAAATCTTCTTCAGCGGGAAGTAAAACTCCGCCTCGTTGAGTCGCTCTTCCGCCGAAACCTCCGCCAGAGTGAATGGTTTGCGTCCCGTCACGAGCGGCGTCGTGACCGTCCGCCTCAGCGTCTCCAAAATGATCGGCGAAAATTTGGCCACGTCGAAACCATGGGCGCGCAATCGCCCCTCAACCAGCTCCCGAGCCGCGAGAGTTGCTGCTGCAGTGAAGTCGATTTCTTCAAAAATCTCATGGAGACAAGTGCCCGCCTTGGCTCCGCGGGGAAATTCGAACATGCCCGAAGCCGGCGCTTCGACAATGGGCGTAGCCTCTACAACACTATCGTGATCGGGCAGTTCGTCGCGCTTGCCACTGGTCAGCGACGAAAAGCTGGTGATTCGCCAATCATGTTCCACAACGCCCGTGAACTCGCGGGCCTCGGGCGGCGATGCGACAAGTGCCAGCGGTCGGAAACGTTCGCCCGGCTCTACTGGAAAATCCGAGACCGCTATTGCATCAATGCCGCCCGCGACATGCGCCTTCGTTGTCAGTTTTTCCAGATCGCTCAGCAGCGCGGTGTCATCGAGCGTCGCAAGATGCGCTGCCCAACCCGGTTCAAATTTTCCGGCGAGGTCCTTCGGCTGGTGGAGCAACCAAGCCGGAGCGGAGCTTCCCGCTTGTTTGAAGGCGCCCCACACGAAGTAGCAGCGGTTTCTCGCTCGCGTCAGCGCCACGTAGAGAAGCCGCACGATTTCCGCCAAACGCTCCTTGCTCGCCTGCGCGCGATGCTCTTCGGCAATCACGGGACCTAAATCACGCGAGTAAACGAAGTCGTTCGCGGCATCGTGGAAATAAACTCGCTCCTCATCGTTCGGTCGCCGCTTGAGTTCGGAGTCGTTCCACGAGAACGGACAGAAGACGATCGGATATTCCAATCCCTTGCTGCGATGAATCGTGACCAGTTTCACGGCATTTTCATCGCGCTCGAGTCGCAGTTGATCCTCCTCAGACGTCTGACCGCTGTCGGTACCGTTCGTGGCATTTTGAATCCGCTCACGCAACCACTTCAGCAATCCTTCCACGCTCAGGCGTTGTTCCGTCGCCGCCTGATGCAGGACTTCGGACAGGTGCAACACGTTCGTCAGCCGCCGCTCTCCATCGGGCAATTTCAACAAACGCGAGCGCACCTGCTCGCGTTGCATGAGGTGCCGAAACATCCGGACGAACCCGTCATCGTTCCATCGCGCACAATAATCGTGAAAACTCTGCATCCGCAGTTGCCACGCAGACTCGTCGAGACCGAGCGTCTCCAACTCATGCGCATTGAAACCGAAAACGTGAGTCGCCAGCGCGGCTTTCAAAAGACCTTCCTTACCCGGTTGCGCGATTGACGCCAGCACACGCGCGATTTCGCCGGCTTCCTCCGATTCGAAAACACTCGCCTGTGTTTGTTGCACGCTCGGAATCTTTAGCTCACGCAAAGCCTCTTGAATCCACAGCGCCTGACGATTCGTCACAACTAGCACGGCAATATCCTCGGGACGCAACTTGCGTTCACCGATCTTCGTATCACCGTTCAGCAATCGGGCGATTTCCGCCGCCACCGCACGGGGAATCGCGTCGTTGGCCGCACCCTTGGCAATCTCGCGTTCTCCGTCACGCGGATGAAACCAAATCTGCAACGGCGGTTCGCGCCGACCACCCACACGCAGCGGCTCTTTTTCCGCACGATCGCTCGCGGCGACCGGATGGAAATCGATCCCATCGATGACGAACGGGTTCTCAGCCGAACCAAACACAGTGTTCACCGCCGTCACCAGCGCGGCCTCCGAACGAAAATTCTTTCCCAAGGTGTGTTGGCGCTTCGTTTCGCGTTCAGCCTCGATGTAAGCGAAAACGTCCGCGCCGCGAAATCCGTAGATGGCCTGCTTCGGATCGCCGATCAAAAACAACCGGTGCTGCTCCGTGTCGAAGACGCGCCGGAAGATTTCATACTGCGTGGGATCGGTATCCTGAAACTCGTCGATCAACGCCGCGGAAAACTTCCCCCGGATCGCCGCGATCAGCGTCGCCTTGCCCGCACCGTCAAGCGCGCGCCCCAACCGCGTGATGAGGTCGTCGAACGATTGAACCTTCTGGTGCTCCTTGCGACGTGGCAATTCATCCTGCGCGAAAGTGAGGAACGCGAGTTGAAGGCCGACAAGAAAATCTTCCGTCCGTTGTTGCAGTTCAGCGCAAAGGTCGAAAAAGCGATGTTGCGGCGCCGAAGCATTCTTCCTGACCTCGCTAGCGAGCGCCTCAGGAGTGAACTCGTTCAGCACCTTGAAAGACGCCGGCGAACCACCCGAGCCATCGAAGCATGACTCAAGCGCAGCGAACCGCAGCGCCATCCGATCGTCGTCTTTATATTCCTTGAGGCACCACGTCTGCGACGAACCAAAGAGCGCGCGAATACCAACGTGATCAGCCTTCCACACGTCGCCTAATTCGGTGAAAGTTTCCTCCAACTCCTTCGCCAGCAGCTTATGTGAACGACTACCCAACGAAGTGACCACTTTTAGCGAAGGATGGCTGAGCCATGATTTAAGCAACGGCAGGAATTCGGCCGGTTTCAGGCCGGCACTCAGCACGCTGTTCACCACCACGGGCGATGCTTCGTAGAACTCACGCCGCCAAAAGTCCTCCGCCAGTTCACGCCAGATGTCGCTCTGATCCGGCACCAGCTCGGTGTCGAACAGCGCGCCGCTTTCAAACGCGCGATCCTTCAGCATCCGCTGGCAAAAACCGTGGATCGTGAAGATCGACGCCTGATCGAAACTCCCCAGCGCAAGATCGAGCCGCGCGATCATTTCCGCCGCCCGCTCTTTCAAGCCAGAGCACAGCGCGCGCAGGAAGTCGGATTTACTTTCGCCCGTGCGGAACGCTTCGCGTGCGTTGACGATTTCCTGCCGGATGCGGCTCCGTAACTCCTCGGTGGCCGCTTCGGTGAAGGTGACAACGAGAATTTTCTCAATCGGAATGTCCAGCTCCAACAACAGTCGCACGACGAGCCCCGCGATCGTGTAGGTCTTGCCCGTGCCCGCGCTCGCCTCGATGAGGCAAGTGCCCGGTGACAGCTCGGTGGCGTTGAGATCGAAAAGTGGCGTACTTTTCACAGCGCCTCCTTTTCTAGATGGGCGAACAGCGGCCCAAGCACGGCCAGCGTCACCCGCTCGAACTCGTCGTCGATGGGATCCTGATTACGAAAACAAAGCTGAACGCCTGCACCATCGCGTTCGCCGTCCGCGAATTCTCCGCCAGTCCAAACACCGCGCGCCGCGTCACGTGGCGGCGTTCGCGAACGGGTGGAAGTTTTGTTTTCCACAAACTTCCACGAACTCTTGGGAAAGAATTTCAACGGCGAGCGAAGACCGGCCCAATATTGATCCAGCAGCTCACGCAAAACCTGCACAGCGTTTTCGACAGGGCGCAACGTGCCGGTCTCGTCATTCCCAATCAGCACTGTGCGACCAACAAGGTTCGCGGGACGAACCGCGCACAGCGCGAGATGCTCGATCCATACCTGAAGCCAGTCCTTCGGCTTGAGGTCGGCACAACGATAATGCAGCAAGCCGGCGCGACCGAAACGCGTCAGGCGACCGGTGAGCCGGAATTTTCCAATCGCGAGATCAATATCCACCGGCGTGGGCGCGGCAGCGGCGAGCAACGGTTTCAATCGCTCGTGAAACCGTTCCACCTCGGCGTCCGAATCGCGCAATCGCGCTGCACCAACAACGCCCAGCGGCAGCCGACCGTCGGCCTGAATCAAGGCGTGCGCCAGTGCGGGATCGCGATTCGACAGCTTATGTTCGAGCAGCGATTGGCGGAGGTTGTATTGGTCGAGTTGGTTCAACTCCATTGCCTCGCGTTCCTCTAACGCGGCTTCATCGCGTTCAATCGTCAGGCGAAGACGACGCTTCAGAAAGAACTCCGCCGGCTGCGCGAAGAAGCGCACCAAGGTCTCGATCGTTACTGTGCGCCACTCTTCAGCCGGCTCCGGCTCGCTCAACGGTTCGGTAACAAACGGAGCCGGTTCACCCGGCTCGCCTATTACCGCTCGCGCAGCGGCGCAGTTCTCAGCGGAGTAACTGAACAATCGCTCGCCGGAAAAATACGCCGGACTGAAAGCTTGCAAGCGATGGAAGGTCTCAACCGCCGATCGCGGATTGCTCCCGCCGCTAATGACAAATCCCTGCTCCACATAATCCAGCAATTCGCTCACGAGCACGGATGGCGGAGCTTTGGAGTTGTCGCGAATCGATTGGCCGACGTAGCTGATGTAGAGCCGCTGCCGCGCCGAGAGCAGCGTTTCCAAAAACAAATACCGATCGTCGTTGCGGCTGGATCGATCGCCCGCGCGATGTTCGTCGTTCATCTTGTCGAAGCCGAGCGACGCCGTCTGTCGTGGAAAAGCGTTGTCACTCATGCCGACGAGGCAGATCACTTTGAACGGGAGGCTGCGCATCGGTTTGAGTGCGCAAAACGTCACGCCGCCCGTGAGAAATCCAGCCCCAAACGAATCTTCCTCCAACAGTTTCGTCAACGGCTCCAAGATGACCGAGAGTGCTACCGGTTCATCGAATTTCGCGAGCGTCGCGGCGTGGCGCAGCTTTCCGATCGCCTGCCGCAACAATTGAAACTCCTGCTCGGAATCCTCGTTCGAGTGGAAAAACTCCTCGAGCAAAGTGCGTAGCGTCACTTCCCATTCAACAATCGTCCGCGGGGTGCCGAGATTCTTGACCATCCGGAAAATACGTTCGGCAAAATCCACGAAGCGTCCGAGCACTGCAACGACGCTGCCCTCGACGTCTTCCATCGGAAGCAAGCCGTGAAACAACTTCTCGCCACGACCGCCCATCGCGTAGCCGAGCAGCAGACGATCGAGCCCCGCGCGCCACGTATTTCCCGCGAGCGCGGGCACGTTCCACTCCGCGCGATGATCCGCATCGATGCCCCAGCGAATGCCGGCGCGTTCCACCCACTCGTGAATCCGCTCGAGATCCTGCTCCTCAAGTCGGAACTTCGCGCGCACCGCATCGGTCTGAAGAATTTCGAGCACGGACACCACGCCGAGCCGCGTGGCCGGAAGGTTCAACAACTTGAGAAAAGTTTCGACGACATGGCTTTCATGCCGCGCACCACGATCGGCGACGCTGAAAGGAATTCGCCGCGCTTCGGTTTCAGGCGAACCAAACACGGCCTGAACCAAGGGCGCATAGGTCTTCAAATCCGGCATCATGACCAGCACGTCACGTGGCGCGAGCTGCGGATCGCGATTGAACCAGTCGAGCAAATGATCGTGTAGAACTTCCAGTTCGCGCAGCGGGCTGTGGCACGAGTGGACTTGAAGCGAATCATCGCCGGTTGCGAGCGGTTTGGCTGGCGCGTCCTCCGTGCGGCCGCGATCGCGGAGATTGAAAATGTCCGACTGGATCGTCGCGAGCAGCGTGTCGCCATCGGGTTCAGAAAAGTTCTCCACCGGCTCCACGCGTTCCGCTTCCTGGATGAGGTTGAAAAAATCCTGTCCCTGTTGTCCCAGCGAGGCTAGCAGGCGATTGCCCGTTTCCAAGTGCGCACCCGCTTCCGCACCCGGCGCGAGTTTCAACTGTTTGAGAACCTTGCCCGCACGTTGCGAACTCACCACGTCGCCCCAAAACTCCGGCGTGGGTTGGAGGAGAAAAATATTCACCGGCAAATGCCGGGACAACGCCGCGAATAACTCGAGGTAGAACGGCGGCAGAACAGAAATGCCGAACAGCGCGAGGCGCTCGGGCAGGCCGCGGATCTTTGCCGAGTTGGATTTGAGTTTGTCGATCACCGCGGAGTGAAGCTTGGCGGGATGCTTCGCCTTGCCTGCGAGTTCGCGCCAGAGAATCGCCTGCCAGTCGTTCTCCTGTCCGGCGTCCCACTTCGCGATCAGGTCCGGACGGAAAATCAGATACTGATCAAACACGTATGCGATTCGTTCGGCCAGTTGCCAGCGACGTCGTTGATCAATCTCCTCGCCGAGGTAGTTCTTCAGATCGCTGAACGCCGATTGATCGCGCAGCTTCGGGAGCAGACCCATCACGCGCCACGCGAGCGCATCGAGTTGAAATAGCGAATCCCCGGGCACTTCGGCCAATACCCGTTGTGCGACCTCGTCACTGAACGCCTTAGGAAACGGGAAGCGGACGTTCGCACACACGCCCTGCCGCCGCGCGAGTTCCATTTGCAACCACCGCGCCATGCCCTGGCTTTGCACGAGCACCGTTTCCGCGGCGAACGGCGAGTCGAGCGGCTCCTCCACGACGCCAGCCAACTGCTCCGCCAGATTTTCCAGGCGGTTGCTCGTGAACAATCGCAGTCCGTTCGCGCGCGTCATGTGGTGTGTTTTTCCGGCTTCACTGCGCAAAAGGAAAGTTCATTCGGCGAAAGCGAAGCTGTCGCAGGTGACATGGTTTCAAATTGCCGCTTCACCAAAACGATCCGCGGTTGAAGACTCACGTGCGGCAACCGTCGCCACGAGAGACTACTTCCCCATCGCCAATCTCGGCGCGGCTTCGTGAAGAAACAGTGACATCCATTCCAACGCCGCCGCGCGTTCGTCTTTCGAGCCGCCGACCAGTTCCACGGAGCCGCGACGCTCGCCGCACAGACGGGCCGCACCGAAACGCGCAATGACTTTCGCCGGTTTGATCCTGCAAGAATTGATATTCGTTTTCATGCGCGCAGATTACGCGCCGGGGTAGGACAACCGCGGTCCGAGCGAAAAATAATTAGCGACAACTCCCAACTAACGAAAATCCGTTCAACGACGCAACTCCACCACGTCTCCCGGCTCCATCAGTTCATCACCACCCCCGTGGTGCAAATGCTGCGGTTGCAGCACGACAGTTTCGCCGCGCCGGCTGAAGATGATCTGCCGCGGTTCACGTCGCCCGAAATACTGCGCCTGCAGCAACGCCTGCGCGAGCGTCAGCCCTTCCGTCCACGGGATGGTTTGCTGCCGCACTTCGCCGATCACCGTGACGCTCGCGGCTTGTTGCTGCTGCTTTTGATAGAACTCCAGCGCCGTGGCTCGTTGGCCCGCAAAGAACGCCAATCGTTCCTTGCGTTTCTTTTCTTCAGAAGAACAGCCGCCCGCGAAAAGGGCGAACAACAGCAGCCAACTCATCCACGTTTTCATGACCGCTCAACAACTGGTGGGAACTTCCTGCACCACTTCGACGCAATGCGGAATCGCGCCGACCACGAAGCCCAGACACTCGACCGCGCCGCTGGGTTTGCCGGGAAGACAGATCACGAGGGCTTTTTCCACGACCACGGCAAGGTTGCGCGAGAGGATTGCGTTTTTGGTGATCTTCATCGATTCCGCGCGCATGATTTCACCGAAGCCCGGCAGTTCGCGCGTCGCAATTTCCCGGACCGCCTCGGGAGTCACGTCGCGCAACGCCACACCGGTGCCGCCGGTGGTGAGGATCAACTGACAACCCTTGGCGATCTGGTCGCGGATGGCGCGTTGAATGTCGCGCTTCTCGTCAGGCACCAGTGATTCGACGAGCACTTTCCATCCGTAACCACCCGCCGCCTGTCGCAAGGCCGGGCCACCGAGATCGTCGTACTGCCCGCGGGAGGCGCGATCTGAAATCGTAATAATTCCAACATGTATCTGCATGGGATTGTTCTAGCGGAAAGTTGCGAACGCGCAAAGCTACTGAACGAAAAACTTTTTCAGACTCACTTCGCGCGCGATTGCGTCACTTCTTTGTTTTGGAAATCAAAGTCACATCCGTGATGCGCATCGTCTTGTCGACGGCTTTGCACATGTCGTAGATCGTGAGCGCCGCCACGGACACCGCCGTTAATGCCTCCATCTCCACGCCAGTCTGCGCGGCGATCTTCGCCGAAGCACGGATGACAATACGATCGCCGCTCTGGGGAATTTCAAAATTCACCTCGCAATGCGAAATCGGCAGCGGATGACACAGCGGAATCAACTCGCCCGTCTTCTTCGCCGCCATGATTCCCGCTAGCCGCGCCGCCGCGAGAACATTGCCTTTGGCGATGCTGTCACCTTGGATCAACTTCAGCGTCGCCGGTTGCAATCGGATTTCTCCGCCCGCCACGGCTTCACGAAGCTGCACGGGTTTGGCGGAAACATCCACCATGCTGGCTTCGCCTTTGGCATCAATGTGGGAAAGCTTCTTCATTGTTCACGCGTGTTGCCAAAACTCTATACCGTCTTCATCCACTGCGTCACCGCCGCTTTCATCTGCTCACCGGCGTTCAGTTGCTGCTTCACGAACTTCGGCGTGAACCACGGGAAGGTTCCCCACAAATCATGCGTCACAAGGATTTGCCCGTCGCAGTCCGGTCCGGAACCAATCCCGATGGTGACGAAAGGAAACTTCTCGGTGATCTCTTTCGCCACGGGCGGCGTGACGAGTTCGAGGACGACCGCAAATGCGCCCGCCTCGGCCAAGGCCGCCGCGTCGTCGAGCAACTTCGCATGCCCTTCGTCATCGCGACCTTTGATGCGATACTTCCCGCCTTCTTCGAGCACGTGTTGGGGCAGCATGCCGAGATGACCGATGAAGGGAATTCCCGAGGCGCGAATGGCTTTGATCTGCGGCAGAATCTCCCGCCCGCCCTCGGCCTTCACGTATTCAGCGCCCGCTTCGACGAGGCGACGAGCGTTGCTGACTGCCTGCGCCGGCGAATCGTAACTGTGATACGGCAAATCCCCTCCGAGCAACGCCCGCGTGCGTCCGCGCGCCGCCGCACGGACGTGATGAACCATTTCATCCATCATCACGTGCGTCGTATCCGGATAACCGAGCACGACCATCCCAAGGGAATCGCCGACGAGCAGTAATGGCACGCCCGCTTCGTCGAGCAAGCGCGCCATCGGATAATCGTAGGCGGTCAAAGCGGCAATCCGCTCGCGCCCTTTTCGAGAACGAATCGTGTCGGGTGTGATCTTGGTTGAACTCACAGGACAACGATTACGGGCAACCGTGAAACCGACAAGCCGAAAGGCGTGAACAAGTCGACTTTTCGCGATCGAGATTGAATTTTAAGGCCCACGTTGGCTTCCTATGTTCAACGCATGAAAACCTCCCGCCGCCAGTTTCTGTTAAAATCATCAGTCAGCCTCGGCGCCTTCGGCACGGTCGCTCCCGCCGTATTTGGCGCGGACAAGAAGGCGAAGAAGGACTCGAAGCCGTCACCTTCGTTCATCACGGCCAAGCCCAAGTATCATCTCGGCACCGTCACCTACAACATCGCCAAGGATTGGGACGTTGAAACGATCATCAGGAATTGCACGGAAGCGAAATTTGAAGGTGTGGAGTTGCGCACGGGGCACAAGCACGGCGTCGAAGTCAACTTGTCGAAGGAACAGCGCGCAGTCGTGAAGAAACGCTTCGCGGATTCGCCGGTGAAGTTGTGGAGCCTCGGGAGTGCGTTTGATTATCACACGCCCGATCAGGCGAAGTTGCGCAAGGACATCGAGGCAACCAAGGAATACATCACGCTCGCGCACGACGTCGGCGCGACGGGCGTGAAGGTTCGTCCGAATGGCTTGCCCAAGGATGTGCCGGAGGAAAAGACGCTGGAGCAGATCGGCAAATCACTGCACGAACTGGGTGACTTCGCCGGCAATCTCGGATTACAGATCCGTCTCGAAATCCACGGTGCGGAAACTTCGCGCGTGCCGCGTTGCAAGAAGATCATGGACGTGGCGGATCACAAGCAGGTCGGCGTCTGCTGGAATTCCAACGCCACGGATCTCGAGGACGGTGGTTTCGATGCGAATTTCGATCTCGTGAAGGACAAAATCTTCACCGTGCACCTACGCGATATATATTTGGAGGATTATCCGTTCCGGAAACTGTTCACGCTCCTGAACGAAATCAACTTCACCGGCTTCACCTTCGCGGAGATTCCCGAGAGCACTGATCCCGTACGGGTGATGAAGTATTTCCGCTCGTTGTGGCTTTCCTATCAAGGGCTACTCTGAGTCACCGAGCTCGGTGCTAAAAGCGAAACGCGGCTGAATGACCAGCCGCGTTTTGCGTTTTGAATCGGAAAAATCCGCGCGATTACTTCTTTTTCAATTTCTCAAGCTGCGCGATGAAATTCTTCGGCCCGCCGGGTTCATAGCCAAGTTCGCCAACCTTCTTTCCGTCGCCGTTCAGCACGATGATGGTCGGATAGCCTTCGATCTTATACTTCTTCTGCAGCGCGCTGTTCGCGGCTTTCTGCTCGGCGGATTGCTTCTTGGTTTGCGGGAAATCGACTTCGAGAAGCACGAGATTCTTCGCTGCGTATTGCTGGAACTCCGATTGCGAGAACACTTCTTTATTTAGTTTGATGCACCAGCCGCACCAGTCCGAGCCGGTGAAATCCATGAGCAACAGTTTCTTTTCGGCCTTGGCTTGAGCCTGGGCTTTATTGAAATCTGTGAGCCAGGCGCCCTCGCCAGCAAAGGCGCGGGTGAGTCCGAGGACAACGATCAGCAGTGCGGTGAGTTTTTTCATAAATGGCGATTTTGCTTCTTCGACGGCGGCAACGTAATTCTGTTCAATCCTCCTGCCAAGCGATTTTGCCCCCGACGACCGTCGCCAGCGCCTTGCCCTTGAACTTCCAGCCGTCGAAGGGATTATTCTTCGACTTGCTCAGGGACTGCATCTTGTCGAACACCCATTCGCGATCCGGATCCAGCACGGTAACGTCGCCGTCCGCGCCAACGCTCAACGTGCCTTTCGCGAGGCGGAGCAACTTCGCCGGCGCGACGGTAAATTTCGCGAGCAAGTCCGGGAGACTCATCTTCCGACGGTGGTGCAATTCCATCAGTGAGAGGGGCAGTTCCGTTTCGAGTCCGGTGATACCGAACGGCGCGTAGTCGAACTCCACTTCCTTCTCGTAATTGCAGTGGGGCGCGTGGTCACTGCACAAAATCTCCAGCGTGCCATCGAGCAAACCCTCGAGAATTGCCTCGCGATCCACGGCGGACCGGAGCGGCGGATTCATTTTGAAATTGGTGTCGTATACTGGCCACGTGGGGACTTTGCCATTCGCAGGAGTCACGTCGGCGAGAAATTCCTTTCCGTCGCCGTTCCAGAATTTTTCACTGCCGGCGATCGCCATGTCGGTAAGCACGAAGTGATGCGGGCAAGCCTCGCCGGAGATCGGCACGCCGCGCTTCTTCGCTTCGCGAATCATCCGCACGCTGCCCGCCGTGCTCATGTGTTGGCAGTGGACGTTCGCGCCAGTCAGCTCCGCGAGGAGAATATTCCGCGCCACGATCGCTTCCTCGCCGGCCGCAGGCCACCCACGCAAGCCGAGCGCCGTGCTCCAATAGCCTTCATTCATTACGCCTTCGGTCACGAGCGCGTAATCCTGGCAATGATCCATCAGCGGTAAATCGAACATCTTCGCGTATTCGCAGGCGCGGCGCATGAGCTCGTTGCTCTGCACGCAATGCCCGTCGTCCGTGATGGCGACGACCCCCGCTTTCTTCAGCGAGCCAATCGGCGCGAGTTCCTCACCGGCGATGCCTTTGGTGATTGCGCCGGTGACGTAGACGTTGACCTTGCCTTCCTTCTCCGCACGTTCACGAATAAGCGCGACGGTGCCGGAATTATCAATCGAAGGCGACGTGTTGGGCATGCACACGATGGTGGTGAACCCGCCGCGGGCCGCCGCAGCCGTGCCGGTGGCGATGGTTTCCTTCGCAGCTTGACCCGGTTCGCGCAAATGCACGTGCAAATCAATCAAACCCGGGCAAACCACCTTGCCCTTCGCGTCGAGACGCGGGCAGTTCGCCGGCGCTTTCGCCGCGGCGTCCTTGCCAACGGCGGCAATTCTTCCATCAACAATCAATACGTCGGCAGTGGCATCGAGGCGGTTGGCGGGGTCGATCACGCGGCCGCCCGAAATCAGAAGCGAATTCATCGGGCGCGGAGCATAGCGGGTCGCGAATTGACAACGCAAGAACGGTCGCTACACTCATCTCCGGTTGCGGGCGTAGTTCAATGGTAGAACGGCAGTCTTCCAAACTGCACACGAGGGTTCGATTCCCTTCGCCCGCTCCACTTCTCAACTCCTCTACTAATCCAATCGGCTCTGTGATTGCTGCGAATCCGGACGCTGGAAGGCGCTACAACTCCTAGAACTCGGCTCGCAGTTGTCCGGCGTTCACTTCAAGCGCAACTAGCGATGAGCCGAGTTTTGCCGCTACGGAGATCGAACGCTAAGCCATCTGGTAAGGATTGCATTCCAGATAGATCTCGGCTTGTGAAGCAGTGAATTCCACCGTCTCTTCCCTGCCGTCGCAGGAAAACCGGACCCGCAGGCGCCCTCGCTCAAAGCCGTCGCTCAGCACAAACCCTCTGGTCAGAAGCCGGCGTTTTGAACACATGTCAATGGGGGCCGAATTTCCAAACCCGATCGGGAGATCATTGCGGAGATAGACGATGGAGTCTTTTCTAACGATCCGGGGTTCAACAGCTAAAAACATCATAGTCGTCGATCACACCAAGCACCGATTCCACAGCCGAACTGTCGGGGGAAGCCGGCGACAGCCCTTACATAAACTGTCGCCAGCCAACCCAAGCTGTAAACCCTATCGATTACAGCCAGGGGTGAGTGAAGCATTTTGTCTTCGATCGAGGAACCGGGGAAACCCCGGTTGTGGGCTCAGGAAGGAACTAGAACAGCAATTCGATGGCGATAGTCCCGGCCCTGACCTAAGGCTCTTTCCCGTCAGGGACAGTGCCCCAAAATTCGACGCGATACGTGAGTTTTTCACCGCCCAGGAAACGCCTTGATCGACAGTTCCGTTTGCGCACTTGGCTCAAGTGGCACAAACTAATCCCCATGAGCAATTCGAACGAAGCCGAGTGGGAGAAGCGTTACCAAACCGGCGACATGCCTTGGGAGAAAGGCGCACCTTCTCCCGGCCTAGTCGACTTTCTCGCGGCGCACCCAGAACTACCGCGCGGCACAGTGCTCGTGCCCGGTTGTGGCACCGGCCACGATGTTCGCGCGTGGGCGAAAGCGGGTTTCGCGGTGACAGGCCTCGATCTCGCGCCATCCGCCGTTCGCCTCGCCAAGGAGCGCAACGCGGCAGCAAATCTCCCCGCGGAAATTCTGAGCACAGATTTTCTGAGCGGCACGCCGGCGCGCGCCTTCGATTGGATCTTCGAACACACGCTCTTTTGTGCGATCGATCCAAACCGACGCGACGACTACCAACGCGCTATCCTCCGTTGGCTCCAGCCCGGCGGCAATTATCTCGCGGTCAATTACCTGATTCCCGACACCGAAGGACCGCCGTTTGGAACCACACGTGACGAACTCCTTCGTCGTTTTTCGCCCGACTTTGATTTGGTCGCCGAGTGGGTGCCGCGCTCGTATCCCAATCGCACCGGTCTGGAATTGATGCTTTGGTGGCGTCGCAAAACCGGAGCGGGAGCCAATCCCTAAGCAACGTTTCCTTGGCATTTCACCGATCGCCATGGTTTGATCACCGGACATATTTGTGAACACGACCAAAGTCATCATCAACGGTTCCAAGGGCCGAATGGGCCAGACTCTCATCTCCTGCGCGGCGCGCATTCCCGGGCTCCAGATCATCGGCGCCGTCGATCAAGGCGATGACATTCAGTCATTGATTCCCTCGTGCGACGCGATCATCGACTTCAGCTTTCACAACGTCACCCCCGTCGTGGCCGAGCTTTGCGCGAAGCACAACAAAGCGCTCGTCATCGGCACCACCGGTCACAGCGACGCGGAGAAGTCCGTCATCCGCAGTCACCAAGCCGCCATCCCGATGGTGTGGGCGTCGAACTATTCTACCGGCGTGAACACGCTCTTCTGGCTCACGCGCAAGGCCGCGGAAATTCTCGGACCGAGCTTCGATCTCGAAGTCGTGGAGATGCATCATCGCTTGAAGAAGGATGCGCCCAGCGGCACTGCCACTACCTTGCTGGAGATCCTCGGCGACGTACGCAAGCTCCAACTCAAGGAAGCCCTTCGCCACGGTCGCGAAGGTATCGTGGGCGAACGCACGAACGACGAGATCGGCATTCACGCCATTCGCGGCGGCGACGTCGTCGGCGACCACACAGTCATCTTCGCCGCACAAGGCGAGCGGGTTGAACTCACGCACAAAGCCTCTAGCCGCGACACCTTCGCCAACGGCGCCCTCCGCGCCGCGCAATGGGTTGTGAAGCAAAAGCCCGGCATCTACGACATGCAGGACGTGCTGGGACTGAAGTGAAGGCAGAAGGCAGAACGAAGAAGGCAGAAGGAACTGGTCACGCTTTTGTCGCTTTAGGTTCCAACCTCGGAGACTCTGCTCAGACCATTCGCAGGGCGATGGATCGCCTGCAGAAATTTTCTGATCAACCACTAATTCACTCCTCCCTTTGGCAAAGTACCCCGGTCGATTGTCCGCCGGGCTCACCGCTGTTCGTGAATGCCGTCGTCGGCCTGGTGCCGCGCGCGAACGAAACACCGGAGACGCTCTTGGAAAAACTACAGGCGCTCGAAAAGGAATTCGGCCGCGCGGTCAAAACGGTCCTGAACGAACCGCGCCCGCTGGATTTGGATTTGATCGCCTTCAGTGGGGAAACCTGCGCATCGGCGACGCTCATTCTCCCCCACCCGCGCGCGCATCACCGCCGCTTCGTGCTCCAGCCACTTTCAGAAATCGCGCCAGAGCTGATCTTACCCGGGCAGACCGAGACCGTCTCGATGCTGCTCCGCGAATTGCGCACCGACGAAATTCTGAATCGGATCGCGCTGTGATCACGGAACGCAGGTTTCACACCCTCGCTCCAACTGCACCGTCAAAAGGACTCATTTACGCCCACTCACACAAAGACTCGACGTGCGCCGCTGAACCATCGCGCAGCCAGCCGTCGAGTTGCGCCTGGTCCTTGAGCTGTTGACCACGCGGACGCGGAACCACTATGAACCGGCAATCGATCTCCGGCACCGTGGTCATGTCGCCCCAGAGCTTTTCGAATTGTGCGACGGGGAAAATGTCTTCCTGCCCGTGACCCCAGCGCTTCTTCACGTCTTTCAACGTGATGTAAGTCGGCATCCGCGCCGCGAGCGTGCGAATCGCCGACGTCACCTTTTCCTCATTGGCGAGGTCGGAGCGCGAGAGGCCGAACGCGTGGAGCAACTTGTCGATATCGATCCACGTGGTCATTGAGTTGTAGTAGGAGAGTTGGAACTCATCCTCCTCGCGCGGCATCGCGAGACCTTCGACGAGTCGCACGCGACCGTTCACACGTGCCAAACCGCCACCGCGATCATCGAGTCGGCGCGTGATAACTTCATACGTAAGGCAGGCGCCGGAGCGAATGTGCTGCCCGAGCAACGCCGGATCGACGTCCGCGCCGAGCGTGTCGATGTTGTGGAGCAAAAGATATTTCAACTGCGGCTGGCGCTTGAGCAGATCGGCGAGCAGACCGTTGCGCAACAAATTCGGCACCTCATACCAGTGACCGATCGGGTGCAGGCATTGCAGCGGCAAGTTGTCAGTGTAATCACTCCCCTCGCCCGCGCCGAGCGCCCAGCGGACCAACGCCGAGCGCAGACTCTCGCGAACTTTTTGCTGCTGTTCGTCGAGCATCTGCTGCGGCATTTCCTCCCACGCGAAACGCAGATCGCGAATCACCGGCACCATGCGCAAGCCGACCGATTTTCCACGCGAGAGCAGAAGTTCGCCTGCGTAGCCGTAATTCTTCTGCCGCACCAGGAATTCCTCCGTGGGCGCGTGCGTGAGGTAACTCGTCGTGAAGATGTGCGGCAATGGGCTGCCGGTCGCTTTGCTCGTGCGACGACTCTTCGCGAGGTGCGTTTCCATGAACGTGCGGTGACGCCCGCCCAGTTTGCAAAACGGATGCAGCGCCTTGCAAACACCCGCCCCTTGCGTCCAGCGCGAACCCGCGCCCGCAGCGAGCGTGACGACGGCAACTTCACCGTTGCGCAGCGCCTTCAATCCGACCTCACTCAAATCTTTCGGACTCTTACCCGCCGTCCAACCACTCGCGTCAACGACGTCATTGGCTTTCACGTCCTCGATCACTGCGTTGGGAGGAAGGCGATTTTGCGCCAGGCCAATGCGCGCATTTTTCAGATCAGCGCGAATCTGTTCGTGCTGGGCGCGATCGAAACCATTTTGTTCGAGCAAGGTCGCGAGCGATTGGCTCTTGCCCCCGTCACTCTTGGCGCGCGGGAGCATGACCTCGAACAAGGTCTGGACCATGCCGCGCAGCTCGGGATTCGTCCGGCACGCCGCGCCGAATTTGTCCAATTCCGCGCGACGCAGAGGCGAGAGTTCGCGCAAGTCCTGACGCAACAACTGCGGCACGGTCAGCGTGTAGTAACCTTGCGGCATCAGCGCCGCCTCGGCCGCGAGCAATTCGGCGAACGTGCCGCGCTCATTGATCGCGAAGTCGTATACCACCGGCTCCATCGCGAACGGCAGCGCGGCGGAAAGTTCTCGCTTTGTTGCCGACATGATTTCTTGCAGACGCTTCTGCGCTTCGGCTTTGCGATTGGGCGCGAAGATGAAACCCATGCCGCCGCCGCTCATGCCGCCGAGCATCCAGAAGCCCCAGAAATCCTGACCGAACTCCGCACCCACTTTTTCGATGAGCTGCTCGGTGTAATAAGTCGAAGCCCACGGAATGATGGTTTGAATCGGCTGCTTGAAGTTACGCGTGGTCGCGGCGCCGACGCCTTTGATATCGCCATGCTTCAACGCGCCGATGACTTCATCGAGCACGCCGAGCGCTTCCTGACGTCCGTTCCACTCGGCCTCAGAGCGGAGCAGATATTTCTCCGTCACCATTTCGAGAATGGGGCCGACGTTTTGCGCCATGCCGCCGTGAACAAGCACGAGCGAGTCCTGCAAACGCTTCCGCGCCTCGTCAGAGATTTCGGCGCGATCGAATACTTTGTGCGTGGGCATGAGCCGCCCGCGACTGATGCCGGACTCGGGATCGCCCGCCGCCGCGGCCGCGCCTTGGATGAGTTTAATGCCGGGCCAAACGCCACCGGAATCCTGCCAACCACCCCCCGAGCCACCGAGCCATTCACCAAGTAGCGCACGCGCGAGCACGAGCCGGCGTTCGCTTTCCTCGAGTTGTCCCGTGAGCGACGCGGCCTGCCCAGTCGCGCGCATGCAGAGACTCACGAGCGCGGCGAGCAAGTTGGTCGAGACCGCGAGGCGCGAACCTTTCGGGATGTT
The DNA here is from genome assembly GCA_044224905.1 of Limisphaerales bacterium. Classification (GTDB taxonomy): domain Bacteria; phylum Verrucomicrobiota; class Verrucomicrobiia; order Limisphaerales; family JBGAJN01; genus JBGAJN01. Next base: position 321,366 of record JBGAJN010000003.1, on the reverse strand, counting down.
GTTCACGCTGCTGACGATTTCGAGCCCGCGACCGGGGCCAACAATCTGCGCGAGCAACTCTTCCAGACTTTGCCCAGAGCCTTCGATGCCCGGAGGGACAATCCCGGACGCGATGATCGCCGCCTTCAGCAAGCCAAGGTAATCGCGCGCGAAGTCGAACACCTCCGCGAGGTTGTTGATGTCCGTCGTGGCACCCAGGTCAACGCTCGTGAGGCGCAGCACTGGCTCCTCAATCACGCGCAAGTAGGCCTCGACCGGCGGCTTGGGCGCGGCATCGCGGCCATGGACGCCGAGGTCGATGGAGACGTTCAGCACCTTCGCGCCCTCGGGATAATCCATGCCGAGGAAGAATATGTCGCTCCACGCGCTGTGCGTGAGGTCCATGCGCACGGGCGTGGTCTCGCGAAGAATCGGGAACGTGCCGTCGGCACTGCGTTCAAGCAGCTCGCGCCGCAAACGCAGCGGTTGATCCGCGGGATGGCCCATGCGGAACATCCACTGATTGCCGCGCACCGTGCGCACACTACGACGCACCTGATCGGCGAGCGTTTGAAACGCGAGGCGATGATATGCCGCGGCGAGCGCGCTGGAGATGCCGTCGCTGGGCCCGTCGGTCTCCTGAACTTTAATGAAATCATCAATCGCCTCCTCGAAGCGGCGATGGAGCAAGTGCTCGTAGCCTTTGAACGGGACGAGCCCGCGCAAGTTGATCCCGGATTTCAACGGCAGTTGAAAGCGATGAATCGCGTAGAGAAAAAACAACGCGCGGACGCGTTCATACAAGTTCTCGGACTGGCGCCGGAACGCATCGAGCTCGGCGCACTCCGCGAGCAGTTCTTTCAGCGAGGCCGGTCGGCAGAAGGCGTCGAGCGATTGGTTGCGAACGGCGGGATCCGTCGCCGTGATGATGGAGACAAGCTTGCCAGACATGTTACTTGGCGCGGGTGGCGAGCAGTTCAACCAACGTGGCCAGCACTTCGTCCCGGTCCTGACCATCGAGCGCAAGCGCGAGTTGCGCCGTGAGTAAACCGTAGGTCACGCCGATGTCGTAACGCCGGCCCTGAACTTCGCAAGCGAGGTAACGCTCACGCTTGGCCAGCTTCGCGAGCGCGTGAGTCAAGGCGACGCCACCCTTCGCGCCCACTCGCGCGACTTCTTCGCCGAGCAAATCCATCACGAGCGGCGTGAGCACGTGCATGCCGAAGAAGCAGAGATAGTGACCGGCGCGCAATCCGGGCACGTCGAGCTTTTGCTCCGCCTCGGTCGGCGTGGGCTTCTCGAGAACGTTTTCAATTTCGTAGAGGCCCTTCGCGCCCGCGGCGAGTTTGCCACCCACGGCGCCGTAAAATGGCAGCTTGCTCTCGTGCGTGGATTGCACCGCGGACACCGCGCACGATTCCGCTTTCGCAATTTCCACGAGTTGCTGCGCGCAACGTTTCTGTCCGACGCTCACGTAGAGATGATCACCAACGAGCAACAGAAAAGGTTTGTTGCCCGTGAAACTCCGCGCACATTGCACGGCGTGGCCGTAGCCGAGCGGTTGCGCTTGTTCGACAAAATGCAACCGGCTCGCGTGCGCTCCAGCCGCAGCCGTATAGGCGGCTTGATCGCCGGGATGCACGACGAGGCAAATCTCTTCCGCGCCGGCGGCGAGCGTTTCCTCGATAATAATGCTGAGGGCGGTCTTGGTGACGCCGTCGCGGTCGACGAGCGTTTGCAACGGCAGCGTGCGCTGAGTTTTCCCAGCCGCAGTAATGATGGCTTTCTTTATGTCCACGCGGGTCCTTCGATTGTTGGCGGCGAAACTACAGAATTGCCGCCGCGAGTCAACGCCGCGCCGCTTGGGGGATGCTCAGCCGATCGTTTCGCCGGTGATGAACTCGGGCAAGGCGCGCAATTGTTGGCGGGAAGGCAACTCACCCCGGGCCACCTGCATCACCGCGCGGAACAAACGTCGCGCATGCAGGTCCGGATCGTAGCGATACCGCGCCAGCAACGGCGCAGTGAACTCCAGAAAATGATCGTCGTCACGCGCCATCACCGCCGCGTCTTGAGGAATGCGGAGTCCGCGTTGCATCAGGTAACCGAGCACTGTCAGTGCCGGCATCGATTTCGCCACGAGAAACGCCGTGGGCGCCGGACGTTGTCGCAGCAGTTGGTCGAGACAGGTCCGAATGCCATCAGCCGATTCATGATGATGCGCGATGATCGGTTTGGCTTCGGTGCCGACGTCGCCGCGGAACGCTTCGCGAAAGCCGAGTTCACTTTCGCGATCGCCCGCTTGTCCGGTGTTCTGAATTAGCAAAGCAATCCGTCGATGCCGATGCGCGAGCAACTTCGCCGCAGCGTGCCGGCAAAGCGCACGGTAGTCCACGTCGACCGACGGCAGATCGATCCCGGGATGGCACGTCCCGGACAAAACACACGGCAAGCCACGCCGAACGAACCAGCGTTGCATCGCCTCGTTGGAGAGAAAAATGACCCACGCGGCGGACGGCGATTGATGCACGAGGCTTTCGAGCGCCCGCTCGGGTCGTGATCCAAACCAGGTTCGCCCACTGTGAATCTCCAATTGATAGCCCGCCGTTTCGAGCAACTCGCGCAACCGATCAAGCCAGAAGAGCGCGAATGGAGGAACTTGCTGAAGCGGCAGCGGCGTCAGCAGTCCGATGACGTTCGCCCGCACGCTGGTTTTGCGCGCCGCGCCTTGAAGAATCAACCGCCGCTTCCCGTGCGCGACGCCGATCCACCCTTCCCGTTGCAGTTGGTCCAGCGCGGCCCGTAGCGTCGGCCGGCTAATGTTCATCCGCGCGCACAGGCTGCGTTCACCGGGCAGTTGTTCGACCCAAAGGCCGCGTTGCAGACCGTCACGGAGGCTGTTTACTGCTTGCGCGACTAACGATGAACGTTGGGGCAGAAAATGCATGGCCGACGTCGACCATGCGCAGCCCGTACCAACTGGTCAAACCAATTGACCAGCAATTGCCGCTGGTTCACCCGCGTCCATGTTCCTAATGTCACCGCAACTCGATGAACCCGGATTTATGAAACGCGTCGTGCTCTTCACCTTGCTGGTGTGCTTCGCGATTTCTGCGGAGGCCGCCGCGCCGTTGTTCGAGACCACACTCATCTTTCCCAACGCACCGAAGAACAAACCGAACTACCGCATCCCCTCGATTCTCCAGGCACCGAATGGCGACATCCTCATCATCGCGGAGAAGCGCAACGACGGCATCGGCGATATTGGCAACCACGACATCGTCCTCAAGCGCAGTCGCGACAAGGGCAAGACGTGGGGCACGGAGCAAGTCATCTTCGACGACGAGAATCGCGTCAGCACGGATCTCACCGTGGGTCGCGTCGGCGACAAGTTGTGGCTTTTCTTTCTCCGCGATAAAAAGAAGTACGCCTACTTCACCAGCATCGATAGCGGCGCGACGTGGCAAGGACCCGTCATGATTCATGAGCAGGTGACCAAACCCGAGTGGGATAAACTGAAAGGAATGGGTGACGAAGAGGAATCCGAAAACCCGAAAGGTCACGCGGCGCAGTGGGCGAAGGGTTGGTTTCAACGCTACGGCTGTGGTCCCGGGAATGCGGTGGTCGCACTTCAATCGGGACCGAAGGCAGGCCGAATCATCGTGCCCGCGCGGCATCGCGAAGACACGGGCAAAGGCCGGCTCCGCAGTTTCGCGCACACGTTCTTCAGCGACAACTACGGCGCGACTTGGAAGCTCGGCGGCAACATCGGTGTCAACACGAGCGAGTGTCAGCTGGTTGAACTGGCGAATGGCGACGTGATGGTCATGTCGCGCAACGAAAGTTCCGAGGATTCGCCCGACAACTTGCGTCACCTCACCGCCATTAGTAAAGACGGCGGCGAAACGTGGAGCCCGGTGCGCCGCGCCGAGGAACTTATCACGCCGCGCTGCCACGGAGCGACGGAACGCTTCACGCTCGCGTCGAAGCAGGATAAGAATCGCCTGCTCTTCTCCAGCCCCGCGTCGCCATTCCGCCAGAAGGAACACCCCTACGGTCGCTACAATCTCACCATCCGCCTGAGCTATGACGAAGGCGCGACATGGACCGCGGGCAAAACCATCTGGCCGCATCCCAGTTCCTATTCAGACATCGTGATCCTCGACGACATGACCATCGGCTACGTCTGCGAGCGCGGCGACAAAGGCAGCACGCACTATTGGGACGAGCTCCACTTCGCGCGGTTCAATCTGGAGTGGCTGACCGATGGCCGCGATTCATTGAGCCCGCACCACGAATAGATTTATGAACCCGCGCCGCCACGTTCTTCTCCTGTTCGCTTCGATTGTAATCGCGCTCGGTTCAACTTGCGCGCACGCGGATGTGAAGCTGCCCGCAATTTTTTCAGACCACATGGTGTTGCAGGCGAATGCCGTGATCGCAGTCTGGGGCTGGGCTGACGCGAACGAGGCGGTCACCGTTTCCATCGCCGGTCAATCGAAGACCACGACAACCGGGGTCGACGGCAATTGGATGGTGAAGCTCGAAAAGCTCAAACCATCGAGCAAATCGCAAACGCTCGCGGTGAATGGCAAGAACACACTTACCGTGAAGGACGTGCTCGTCGGCGAAGTGTGGCTTGCGTCCGGGCAATCGAACATGGAGATGCAGCTCAAGGGCAAGTTGCACGGTTCGGTGGACCACGCAGATGAGGAAATCGCCGCCGCAAATTTTCCCAGCATCCGAATGTTCGTTCACGATACGCCATTCGCCATTTACGAATTGCCAGTGCCCCCGGCCGAACCGCTCGCCGACCGGCCCGGCAAATGGCGCGTTTGCACGCCGCAGACGGCGGCGGACTTTTCGGCCATCGGATATTTCTTCGCGCGAGATTTGCACAAAGAACTCGGTGTGCCCGTGGGCATTCTCAACGCGGCCGTTGGCGGGACGCCCATTGAAGCATGGACGAGCCTTTCCGCGCAGCAGAGCGAGGCGAAGTTCAAACCCTTGCTCGACGATTGGCACAAGCGCACCGGAAACTTCGACCCGGAGCGCGAGCAGAAGGGATTCCTCGAGAAGAAGAAGGTGTGGCTGAAGCAACGCGCGGAAGCCGCGAAGAAAGGCGAACCCGCGCCGAAGTCGCCCGGCGCCTTCAAGAACCTCGGAGTGATGAATCCCGGCGGATTGTTCAATGGCGTCATCGCTCCGCTCGTGCCTTACACGATTCGCGGCGTGATCTGGTATCAGGGCGAGCGCAACGCCGCGGGGCCGTTCACCGAACTTTACGGCGCGCAGTTGCGGACGCTGATTGCCGACTGGCGCGCGCGCTGGGGCGAAGAGTTTTATTTCGCATGGTTCCAGTTGCCGGGTTTCAACAAGGCGCAAAAACTTCCGAGCGAACCCACCGGCTGGGGCGTCGCCGTGCGCGACGAAATGCGCATGACGCTCTCCGTGCCGCGCACTGGCATGGCCATCACCATTGACCTCGGTGGCGAAAAGGCCGGGCATCCGACGAACAAGCGCGAGTTCGCGGCGCGGCTCTCGCCCGTGGTTCTCCACGACGTCTACGGCAAAAGCATTCCCATCTGGTCCGGCCCGCTCTTCCGCTCGACGCAGCGCGACGGCGAAAAGATGGTGCTCACGTTCGACCACGCTTCCGGACTCAAGTTCTCGACCGGCGAGGCGCAAGGTTTCGCGATTGCAGGCAACGACAAGAATTTCGTCTGGGCCAAGGCGAAGGTTGATGGCGAAAAAGTCATCGTGTGGAGCGACGCCGTGCGCGAACCGGCAGCGGTGCGCTACGCCTGGGCGGCAAATCCGAAGGGCAATCTCGTCAACGCTGCTGGGCTGCCGGCATCGCCATTCCGCACTGATGATTGGCCCTTGGCGCCGACGACAACGAAGAAGACCGCTTTCGAACCGCTGCCGTTAATGGAGACGGTTCGCATCGGCACGGCGGACATTTCTATCAAGCAATTGCCCACAAGCCTCGTCGCGCGCGATGTGCTCGGGCTCGTCACGTCGAAGTTGATCAATGGCCAGGTCGTGCACCGCACCACGACGCGCGTGCTCGAAACGCGCGCGACCATCACGCCGGGTGGCGACTATCTGCTGATGTTTCCCGAGGGCGATCATTACGCGAAAAGCAAAGGCGAGAAGATGAACACGATGATGGCCTACCGCTCATCGGATCACGGTGTCACCTGGAAGGGACCGACGGTCGCATTCAACATTCCTTACAGCCAGCATGGTTTCATTCCATTCACGCCACGCGGCTCGAAGCGCACCTACGCGTTCGGCACGCAGCCGATTCCCGGCAAGTGGACGTGGGAAAACGGTCAGCGTGAAAACGCGCCGATCGGCTACCGCTGGTCCGACGACGACGGGCGCACGTGGTCGGACGTGAAATTGATCGCGCCGGTGAACGATCCGGAGTTTCGCGGCATGTCGGTGATGCGCATGACGGAAACCGACGCGGGCACGTGGCTCCTCGGCTCGCACCTCGCCGACTGGTCGGTGAAGCCGTTCACCACACGCCAATATCTGCTGCGCTCGGAAGATAAGGGACAGACGTGGACGCTGCTGCCCGGCGCGCGGCCAAATGGCTGGTTCGCCGAAGGCTTCGATCGCATGGACGAAGGTCGCCCGCTCAACCTAGAAGGCGGTCGCGTGCTCTTCATGTCGCGCACGCCACAGGGGCATCTCTTCACCGCGTGGAGTCAGGACGATGGCAAAACGTGGACGAAGCCCGCGCCGAGTTCGCTCGTGCATCCCGACGCGCCGCCGATGGTGTTCCCGTTGTCGGATGGCAAGACGCTCGTCGCTTTCCATCACAACAAAGTGCCGCCCGCCAACGTACGCGAACTCGACGACAAAGCCGCGGTGATGAAAGTGCGCTCGGAAGTCTGGGTGTCCACCTCGACCGACGAAGGTCACACGTGGAGCGAGCCGCGCTTCGTAATGGCCAACGCCGTGCAACCGCTCCACGCCGTCGGCGGGTTCAATTTTCAGTGCTCTTATCTCGACGCGTTCACCGAGAACGGCACGTTGCACATCTTTATGCCGCATCGCTGGCAGCAGGTGCTGCATCTCACAATCAAGGAATCATGGCTCGCCAAGCTACCCACGATGAGCCAACTGGCCTCCACCGCGAAACCGGCGAAACCCGTCGTCGCCGCAGCCAAGCCGAAGGCTGAACCGAACTACGTCGCCAAGCTCTCCGCGAAGATCAAACCCGCCCGGCAGATCGTTTACAAAAAGATCGACGATCGCGAACTGCACCTCGACGTTCTGGAGCCGAAGGGATTGAAAGCGGGCGAGGGACGTCCATGCTTCGTGGCGATCCACGGCGGCGGATGGACGAGCGGCGCGCCGAGTTCCATGTATCGCTTCGCCGAACACTGCACGGAGCTGGGCATGGTCGGCATCTGTGTCCAATACCGCCTCTACAAACCGGGCTCGGAGATTTCCGTCTTCGATTGCGTCAAGGATGCCCGCTCTGCCGTCCGATACGTTCGCGCGCACGCAGCGGAGCTCGGCATTGATCCGAAAAAGATCATCGTGAGCGGCGCGTCCGCTGGCGGCCATCTCGCGGCAGCGACTGCGATGTTCAACTTCGACGAAACCGGCGAAGATCTCTCGACATCGTGTGCGCCGAATGCGCTCGTGCTTTTCTCGCCCGTCGTCGACACGTCAACCGAAGGTTATGGCAACGCCAAGGTCGGCGAGCGTTGGGAGGAACTTTCTCCGGCGCATCGCGTTCGCGCCGGCATGCCGCCGACGATTTTATTTCACGGCACCGTCGACACGACCACGCCGTTCAAGGGCGCGCAGTTGTTTCACGACGCCATGGTCCGCGCCGGAAATCGCTGCGAACTCGTCAAAAGCGAAAACGCCATTCACACCTACATGTTCAAGGACGCCGCGCTCTACTCGGAAACGTTGCAGCGCATGGACGCTTTCTTCGGCTCAATCGGCTATCTATCATCCAACGCAAAACCGTAAGCATTTCAACCAAACCAACGCATGTCCTCACGCATCCTTCCCCACGCTGAACTCCTTCAACTCAAACGCTGGAACACGCCGACGATTTACAACGGCTGGGAGCAACTCACCAAACGTGATCCTGCCGCCGACGCCTTCAACATCGAAGAGACGCGCGACTTCATGCCGCAGATGGGGCCGATGGTCGGCTACGCGGTCACGGTCGTGATCGAGCCGAGCAACAAGAAGCATCGCGAAGCGAACCCGAACGGCTGGGCTGAGTATCGCCGCTATATCGCCAGCGTGCCGGGGCCGAAGATCGTCGTCGTGCAAGACCTCGACAAGCCGCGCGTGATCGGCTCGCTCTGGGGCGAGGTCAGCAGCAACATGCACCGTTCGCTCGGTTGCGTCGGGACCATCGTGGACGGGGCGATCCGCGACGTGGACGAAATGACCAACGCCGGCTTCAAGGCGCTCGCGCGCCGCCTTTGCGTCGGACACGCGCACGTCAGTCCGGTGCGTTTCAATTGTGAGGTCGAGGTCTTCGGTCGCAAGGTTTCGCCCGGCGATTTGATCCACGCGGACAAGCACGGCTTTCTCGTCATCGCGCCCGAGGAGCAAGCCAACCTGCTCGACGCGGCGCGTTTCATGGACAGCAACGAGTGCAACACGGTTATTCCTGCCGCGCGTGACACCGCGGGCAAGAGCAGCGAGCAAGTTCTCGCGAATCTCGACAACGCCGTCGCCCAGTTCAGCAGGAACGTGAAGGCAAAGTTCAAGCGCGACGGCGAATGGTGAGTTCCAACGAGCATAAGTTTTAGCCACGGATGAAACACGGAAGAACACGGATTATGAAAAGATACCTCACTGCAGTTTTGCTTGGCGCGCTCGCCGTTGCTTCGATGGCCGCCGAGCCGTTCATGGAGAAGCTCGACCTCTTCAAGGTCGGCGAAGATCCGGCATACAACATCTACCACATTCCCGGCATCGTCGTGACGGCGAAGGGCACCGTGCTCGCGTGGTGCGAGGCGCGCAAGGGCGGTGGCGACTGGTCGGACATCCGCATTCTCCTTCGCCGCTCGACCGACGACGGCAAGACTTGGAGCGCGCCTAAAAGCATCGCTGACGTGCCGGGACCGAAGCCGAAGAACCCGTTCGCGTTGCGGATGAAGAACGTCAACACCAACGACCTCACCTACAACAACCCCGTGCTGATCGCCGACCGCGACGGCACGGTGCACATGCTGTTCTGCCTCGAGTACATGCGCGCATTCTATCAGCGCAGCACTGACGACGGCGTGAGTTGGAGCAAGCCGGTGGAGATCACGAGCGCATTCGAACCGTTCCGCAAGCACTACGACTGGAAGGTGCTCGCCACCGGTCCCGATCACAGCATTCAACTCCGCACCGGCCGTCTCGTCGTCCCCGTGTGGCTCTCCACCGGCACCGGTGGCAATGCGCACCGGCCGTCTGTGACCACGACGATTTACAGTGATGACAAGGGCAAGACCTGGCACGCGGGCGAAATTGCCGTGCCTTGCACCGATGAGTGGATCAATCCGAACGAAACTGTCGCCGTCGAGCTCGCCGACGGACGCGTGATGCTCAACGTGCGCAGTGAATCGAAAGCCCATCGCCGCCTCGTGGTCACGAGCAAGGACGGTGCGACCGGTTGGAGCACGCCGAAGTTTGATGATGCGTTGCTGGAACCGATTTGCATGGGCGGAATCGTGCGCTACTCGCTCGCGAAGGATGGTGGCAAGAACCGCATCCTCTTTTCCAACCCGGACAATCTCGAGAAGGCCGGCGGCAAAGCCGAGGCCGGCAAGAACCGCGACCGCAAAAATGTCTCGGTGAAATTGAGCTACGACGAAGGCCAGACGTGGGCCGTCAACAAAACCGTCGAGGCTGGCTGGAGCGCCTACAGCGACATCGGCGTAACCAAGGCAGGAACGATTCTCTGCTTCTACGGACGCGGCGCGAAGCCCGGGTTCGCGGGCGACGCGCTGACCCTCGCGCGCTTTAATCTCGAGTGGCTCACCAACGTCAAGGACTCGTCCAAATGAAATCCGCCTCGTTGAATTTCCTCGGTGCGATATTAATCGCAACGTTGCTCACGGTTGCGCCCGTTGGCGCGGCGACACCTCAATTCGAACAGTCCAATCTCTTCACAGCGGGCACCGACGGCTATCACACGTATCGAATTCCTTCACTGCTGGTGACGGCAAAGGGCTCCGTGCTCGCGTTCTGCGAAGGACGCAAGACTGGGTCGGGCGATCACGGCGATGTTGATCTCGTGATGAAGCGCAGCACCGACGGCGGGCGCACGTGGTCGGCGCAGCAAATTGTTTACGAGGAAGGCGGCACGGCCAAGATCACCATCGGCAACCCCTGCCCCGTCGTCGACGCCAACACTGGCACGATCTGGCTCCCGTTCAATCGCGACAACAAAGCGGTCTTAATCACCTCGAGTTCGGACGATGGAAAAACTTGGACCACGCCGCGCGACATCAGTGCCACGACAATGAAACCAGATTGGGATTGGGTCGCCACCGGGCCCGGCATCGGCATCCAACTCACTCACGGCGCGCACAAGGGGCGACTCGTGATTCCCTCCGATCACAAACGCACCTTGCCCGGCAAGAAGCTCGAATGGAATTCGCACATGATGTTCAGCGATGACGGCGGGAAGTCGTGGCAGATCAGCACGCCGATTTCCGCAGGTGGCAACGAATGCCAGGTGATCGAACGCGCAGACGGATCACTGCTCGTCAACACGCGGATGCAGGGAGAGTTTCAAGGTTTCCGCGGCATCGCCTCGAGCACGGATGGCGGCGCAACGTGGACGGCAATCGCTCAAGAGAAACAGCTCCCATGCCCCAAGTGTCAGGGAAGTCTCCTCCGCTATTCGCCCGCCGATGCAACCGGCACCGGTCGCTTGCTCTTCAGCAACCCAAATCCGGGCGCGCCGTTCGACGGCAAACCAAAAGGCGCGCGCATCAATCTCACCGTCCGATCCAGCACCGACGACGGGAAGACGTGGACGATCGAACGGCTGCTAAACGAAGGCCCGTCGGCATACTCAAGCCTCGCGCGACTGCCCGACGGAACGATCTTTTGCCTCTACGAAGGCGGCAAAAAGACAGCCTACGAAGCGCTGCGACTGGCACGCTTCAACTTGGAGTGGTTGACGAGCGCAGCCAATAAACCGGCCAAGTAATCTCCTCCACACCCAATGAATTCAGCGCAACTCACCGCCAAGCTGCGATCCGGCGCACCCGTCTTCGGCACACTCGTCGTCTCGACTTCGCCGAAATGGCCGCGCGCCCTGGAAAACTCCGGGATCGATTTCGTGTTCCTCGACACCGAACACGTCGCGCTGGATCGCGCGCAGCTCAGTTGGATGTGTCAGACGTATTCACGAATGGGGTTACCGCCAGTCGTGCGCATTCCGTCGCCGGATCCTTTTGCTGCATGCATGGCACTCGATGGCGGCGCGGGCGGAATCATTGCGCCCTATATCGAAACCGTCACCCAGGTTCAGGCGTTGCGCGGCGCGGTGAAATTTCGCCCCGTGAAAGGCGATCGCCTGTCGCAGCGGCTCGCCGGCGGCGAATTCGAGCCCGCATTGGAAACATATCTACGCGAACGCAACACCCAGCCGCTGATCATCAATATCGAAAGCGTCCCCGCCATGCGCGCTCTGGACGATATCCTCGCGGTGCCCGAAATCGATGCGCTGTTGATCGGCCCACATGATCTATCCTGCAGCCTCGGAATGCCCGAGCAATACGATCGTCCAGAGTTCCTCGCCGCATGCGAAACGATTTTCCGTAAGGCGCGCCAGGCTGGCATCGGCGCCGGAATTCACTTCTCCGGGAGCGTCGAGCAACTCTCGCGATTTCAGAGCCTCGGAGCGAACCTCCTCATCCACAGTTCGGACATCACGATCTTCCAACGTCACCTCCGCAGTGAAATCGACGCCATCAAGTCACGTTGTGGCGTTGGGAACTCGCCCCCATCGCAGTCCAGTCAGATCAGCATCTGAACGAAAGCGCCTTGGCGCAAGCCACCCTGATACCGAATTAAGCGAGAACTGCCGCCCGCTCGTCCGCCGACAACTCTTTCCATTTTCCCGGGGCCAAGTCGCCGAGCAGGAATTTGCCGATCCGCACGCGGACCAAACGCAGCGTCGGATGGCCCACCGCCGCCGTCATGCGGCGAACCTGGCGGTTCTTTCCTTCGATCAATTCCATCGCGAGCCAGCAATCGGGGACGCTTTTCCGGAAGCGGATGGGCGGCGTGCGCGGCGGGAATTGCGGCTGCGGATCCAGCAGCCACGCGCGGCACGGAAGCGTCTTGCGCCCCTGCACCACGACGCCCGATTGCAACGCGGCGAGCGCCGTCGCGTCGGGGATGCGTTCCACCTGCACCCAGTATTCGCGGTCGTGCGCCTGTCGGGGATGGAGGAGGCGTTGATTCAAGGCCGCTTCATCGCTGAGCAGGATCAGCCCTTCGCTGTCCGCATCGAGTCGACCGATCGCATAGACTTCCGGCGGGAAACCAAACTCCGCGAGGGGTCGATTGGGCGAGCCGTCCGGCGTGAACTGCGAGAGCACGCCATACGGTTTGTGAAAGGCGATCAACATTTGCGCTGCGCTGGTGTTGCCGAATTTCCGCACGCGGTCAAGCAACGTCGACAGTTCGCCTCGGAAAAATATTTACCTTTCCATCGCCGGCGAAAACCTGTCATTCCTCCGCGGAGGTTGCCGATAGATACAAGACATGAACGCAAGAAAAGCATCGATGTGGGTGGCCGGACTGCTGGCCGCACTGGGCCTCGCGTGCGTGGGGCTGCGCATGCAGGGGCTGCAGTCGGACGATCTGAAACACGCCGACACATTCTGGCGGTTGAATTACACCGTGGAGTTTCATTCCGACAAACCCGGCGCGCGCCTGCGCATCGCGTTCCCGTACGATACGCCGCACAATCGCGTTTTCCGGCAGGACATGTTTTATCCCGGGCTGCGGACGGATCGTCTGCGCGCCCAGCCATCGCAAGCGCGTGAAGTCGGCCTAGTGGCTCCGCGCGCCGGTGATCAAAAGCTGACGGCGCGTTTCGATCTCCACCTCAGCCCGCAGAAACGTTTTCGCGTGCGCGAGCCCAACGCGAAGATTTCCGCGGAACAACGCGTCGTCCTGCTGCGGTCGGAACCGGGCATTGAAGTCGAGGACGCGCTCGTTGCGAAAACCTTACAGGCCCTCCGCAAAGATCTCGCCAAGGGCAGCGACCTTCCGCAGCGGCTCTTTGATTTCTGCCACACAGAAATCGCCCCGACGGAAACCGGCAACGACACCGCCGTCGCCGCGCTGCAAACGAAAACCGCCACGCCGCTCGGACGTGCGCGCGCATTCGCCGCGCTGTGCCGCGCGGCGAAACTTCCCGCGCGCATGGTCACCGGCCTCGAAATCAAATCCGACGCCACGCTCGCGCAACGCGTCTGGGTGGAAGTGCTGATCGGCAGCCGCTGGGAACCATTCGAGCCGGACAACGGATTCGCGCACGAGCTCCCTCACAATTATCTCGCCGCTCGACGCGACGGCGGCGAAATCGTCCGCGCCACCGGCGCGCAGGAACTGCACCAGACATTTACCCTCGTCCGATTGCCGCCGCCTGCCGGCGCGGCCAACGCCAAGCACAACGGACCGCTGGCCGTGCTGGACTTGAGCCGGCTGCCGTTGGAAATGCACGAGGTGTTGTCGTTGATTCTACTTCTGCCCATCGGCGCGATGGTGACGGCAATTTTCCGCACGATCATCGGCTACCGGACCTTCGGCACATTCACTCCAACGCTGATCGCGTTGAGCTTCGTATTCGCGGACTGGCATACCGGGCTTTACGTGTTCGTGACGGTCGTCGCGCTCGGCTTGGTCGGCCGGTCGTTTCTCGATCGTTTGAAACTGCTAATGGTGCCGCGACTCAGCGTCGTCCTGACGTACGTGGTACTCATGATCGTGTTCGCGGTATCGTTGCTGGAATATTTCCACCTCACGCCGAGCGCGCAGGCGGTGCTGCTGCCGATGGTGATTCTCACGATGAGCATCGAACGCTTCTACATCGCGAGCGAGGAAGACGGCACGGTGTCCGCGTTGAAACTGCTCGGTGGAACGCTCGTCGTCGGCTTCTGTTGCTATCTCATCCTGCGCTGGGCCGCCGTCGGGGAATTGTTGCTGCGCTTTCCGGAGCTGCACCTATTCACGATCGCACTGCTCATCATCATCGGTCGCTACACCGGGTATCGCCTGACGGAATTGAAACGCTTCCGTGACGTCTCGCAATCCCCTCGCGGAGGAACGGCGTGAGCTGGTTTTCCAATCGCACCTGGGCCTGGCCCAGCGAACTGCACGCCCGCGGCTTGCTGGGGTTGAACGCCCGCAACGCCGACTTTATCTCGCCACGGAATCCGCGCGCGCATTACCCGCGCGTGGATGACAAATGCCTCACCAAAAGCATCTGCGAGAAGCACGGCATCCCCGTTCCCGAGACGTATGCCGTCATTGAATGTCAGGGCGACATCCCGCGCTTTCAGGAAATGATTCGCGATCGGCAGGACTTCGTGATCAAGCCCGCGTCCGGTTCCGAAGGCCGCGGAATCATCGTCGTCACCGATCACGACGGCGAAACGTTCACCACCGCCGGTCAGGAACGCCTCAGCGCCGCGGAAGTTCGCTACCATCTCTCCACGACGTTGTCGGGACTCTACTCGCTCGGCGGGCAGACCGATTCGGCGATCCTCGAGCAACGCATCATCCGCCACTCGGCTTTCGAGAACGTCGCGGTGCGTGGCACGCCCGACATCCGCGTGGTGCTGTATCGCAGCGTGCCGGTGATGGCGATGGTTCGCCTCCCCACCGCTGCGTCGCGCGGTCGCGCCAACTTGCATCAGGGGGCGATCGCCGCGGCGGTCAATCTCGCCACCGGCACGACCTTCGGCGGCGTCTGCAAGAACCGCGTGGTGGAAGTGCATCCGGACACCGGCGCGAAGATCGCCGGATTGCAAATTCCTTTCTGGGACAAATTACTGACCGCCGCCATCAACCTCGCCGATGCGCTGGAGATGGGTTACATCGGCGTCGATTTCGTGCTCGATGCCAAGGTGGGGCCGGTCGTGCTCGAAGCGAATGCTCGCCCCGGCCTCGCAATTCAAATCGCCAATCGCACCGGCTTGCTACCGCGGTTGGACTTCATCGACGGACTCTCCGACGACGCGCTGAAGCCCGATCGGCGCATCGCGTTGGTCGCTGAGATCGCGAAGATGTGGTGAACCCGAGAAATCCGTCTCCGCCTTTTAGTCCGCTTTCCGCGTCGTCACCGCCAGCGTTTTCGTGAACGCAGCGAAACCACGTTGCACGGGCTCGGGCGCAGACTTGAGCGCGCGTTGAAAATCTTCCCCTCGCACATCGCGCCCGCTCGACTGACAAACGTCCGCCACCTGCACCGCGACCGCTTCATCGCTATCCGCCAGTGAACGCACCAACTCCGCCACGTCCACTCCGTTCTTTTTCACCAACGCGACAGCATACTCACGTGCCGCGCTGAACTTGCCGTCGCCGTCCGCGTCGAGCCAGATGGGATTCGTCGCGCCGAGGACGCGCGGCTTGAAGACTTTTGAACTCGGCTGATACGGGCGCGGGATTTCCCAGAACGGCGCCGTCACTCCCGGTCCGGTGGCAATCGCGACCAGATGCACGTCGTGTTTCGGCTTAGGAATCTCCCAGCGGACGCGCGCCTTTTCGATCTTGCTCGTGGCGCGCTTGATTTGTTCCTCGCGAATCTTGATGCCGTTGGCGAACAGCTCGACACGATCCGCCGCCACCCACGACGGGCCGAGCACTGTGATTTCCACGCTGACACTTTCGCCCAAGTTGGTCGCCAGATCGCCGACGACGAAGTGATCGTTCACCTTCATCTGCGTCAACAAACCCAAACTCACCAGCAATCGACCCTCGCGATAGCTGCGCCAGACCTCTTCGAGATTCAGCTTCATCAAGTCCGCATCGTTGCACGCAACATACGTGCGCCCTTGCCCGAGGATGAAGCGGTTCACGTCGTGACTGTCGCTCGAAGCGATCGCCGAAACGCGAGTGCCGTGATTCAACAGCGCGAACCAGTCGCGGAAAAGTTGCATCATGTCCGACTGCAACGCTCCGGACGTGACGACCTCGATGGCATCAAAGCCAAAACCATCCGCGCGGACATGCTCGCCGGTGAGCTCGTTGAAATTGGTCCGACCGAAGGGAATGAAACCGCTGTGCAGATCGTGCGGGTGATTAAGCGTGATGACCTGCACGCCCGCCGTCTCCCGCATCGCCCGCATCAGCTGCGACCAGTCCTCGATCTTCGCATCCACCACCTTCGCGCCTGCCGTGATGGGGAACGCGTTGAAATGGCCGGACTTCGTCGTGACTTCGTTGCCGATGACGTGACGAAAACGTTTGCCCACCGCGGTTCGGGTGACGGCATCGGTGTAGTCCGTGTGATGATTGTGATCGGTGGCGATGGCGAGCTCGATGCCTTCACCGGCGATCGTCACGGCACGTTCGTTCACCGTCGCGTCGCCATGACCGCTGTAGGTGAGCGTGTGAACATGGCTATCGCACGCAATCCAACCCGGCGTCGGCACTTCGCGACGGATCTGCATCGTCACCGGTCGCACTTCACGTGCGGAGATGGTAACGCGTTGCTGGCTCACGTTGTATTCGAAACCGCGCCCGGCGTGGACCACGTATTGCCCGGGGCGCAGGCCGATCGTCGCGTGACCATCTCGCGTGTAAACGACGCCGGTACGAACCGCCAAACCTGGAGCAGGGTTCACATTCAACGGCACCAACGCGTCCATGGAATCCGTGATCGTAAGGCGACACGGCAAACCGCGATGGTCATCCGCGTCCGTCACGGCGACTTCGATCGTCGCGAGCATTTGCGGATCATTGCGTGAGCGCGAGTCGAGTCGGATGTCGCTGACGACGATGTCGTCGATTCCTTTGGGCGGCATGATGGACAAAACATTGTCGCCGTCGCGCAAAAATCCCGGCGGGATCGCGAGCGCGCGAATGAGCTCCGTCTCCATCGTCTCCAACTGACCGAGCGTCCGCCCGTTCAGCAGCACCGGCCAGACGAGCTTCACGTTCCGCTGGCGGATGAGCAGCGTGGCCTCGGATTGATTCGGCGTCGCATCGAACTTCAAATCCAACTGGCGCCCGTGCGGAGTCTTGCCTTCGAACTCCCGCCACTCGGGAAAACCGGGCGTGCCGAGGTGATACTGCCGCCCGTCGATCACCCGCACCGGGCTGGCTGCTTTCAAGGGGAACGCGAAAAGAAGCGGTAAGGACAACGCGAGCCAGCCGACCAATCTGGGGAACGGATTCACGATACCGCGAGAGTCCGTCCGACGTGACGGCAGGGCCAGAAAAAAGTTTGGGCCTCGGACCGTCGTTGTCCGACCCCCAGCGCTAAGTTGTTCGCGTAAACGAAAGAAAAATTATGATTCACGTGCAACAGATCGAAATGAGTCTCCCGGCGAACACGAACCCCTGCCCGCGCAATCGCCGCGTCCGCCGCGCGCCGAACGCCAGCTGGTGGTTCGCCCGCATGCATCAGGTCGTGGACGAGGCCGCGGAGCGGGTCCGCACGGCGACGTCGCAAATGCAGCAGCAGGTCGACCTCGGATTCGGCGCGCGCCGCTGAGCGCCGTTGTCGCCCACAGCCGAACTCCGCGTTCCTTCGACTGACGCGAGAGTGTGTGTTGGTTTCACCTTTGGACTTTGCATCCGGCGCGTGGTGGCGTAAAAGTTCCGTTCCGCTGCGGCGGAAACTAATGAAACCTCAAGTCGAAATCTACGATACGACTCTGCGCGACGGCTCGCAGGGCGAAGGCGTGAACTTCTCGGTCGCAGACAAGCTGCGAATTGCCGAGAAGCTCGATTCCTTTGGGGTTCATTATATTGAAGGCGGCTGGCCGGGCTCCAATCCCAAGGACATCGAGTTCTTCAAGCAGGCCAAACGCAAGAAGTTCAAGAACGCGCGCCTCGCGGCTTTCGGCTCCACACGGAAGAAAGGCGTGGCGGTCGAACACGACGATCAAGTTCGCCTGCTCATCGAAGCCGGCACGCCCGTCGTGACGATTTACGGCAAGACCTCCATGCTGCACGTGAAGGAAGTCCTCCGCTGCACGCCCGAGGAAAATCTCGCGATGATCGGCGACACCGTGCGCTTCCTGAAGGATCACGGGAAGTTCGTAATCTATGACGCCGAGCACGCGTTCGACGGCTACAAGCTCGATCCCGAATACGCCCTCGCGACGTATCAAGCCGCCGAAAAAGCCGGCGCGGATTTCGTGGTCTTGTGCGACACGAACGGCGGCTGCTTGCCGAGCGAAGTTGCCGCGATCACCAAGACCGTCATCGGCAAACTGAATTGCAAAGTCGGCATCCACACGCACGACGACATCGGCATGGGTGTGGCGAATGCGATCGCGTCGATCGAAGCGGGCGCGGTTCACGTGCAGGGCACGGTGAACGGCTACGGCGAGCGCACCGGCAATTGCAACATCATCAGCACGATGGCTTGCGTGGCGCTCAAGCTGAAGAAAACCTGCGTGCCCGCGTCGTCGCTCCGCAAGTTGAAGGATCTTTCCTTGTTCGTGGACGAGATCGCGAACATCCGCCACAACCCGCGCCTGCCGTGGGTGGGCGCCGCGGCGTTCGCACACAAAGGCGGCACGCACGTCAACGCCGTGCAGAAGCTCGCCGCGAGTTACGAGCACATCAATCCCGAGCTCGTCGGCAACGCGCGCAACGTCCTCATCAGCGACCTCGCCGGCCGCAGCAACATCGTGATGAAGGCGCAGGACTTGGGCTTCAAGCTCACCAACGACACGCCGGAGTTGAAGGACATCCTCAAGCGCATCAAGGAACTCGAGCACGAAGGCTACGAGTTCGAAGCGGCCGAAGGTTCGCTCGCGTTGCTCATCAAGAAGATCATGTCGCACCGCGAACTGCCGTTCGTCGTGGACGCGTATCACGTGTCGATGCGCCGTGCCGGTGAAAATTCTATCTGCGAAGCGACGGTGAAAGTGCGCGTCGGCGACAAGGCTTCACAGACCGTCGCCGAAGGCGATGGCCCGGTGAACGCGCTCGACTCCGCGTTGCGCGCGTCGCTCGTGAAGTTTTTCCCGCGCCTCAAGAAGGTGAAACTCACCGATTACAAAGTGCGCATCCTCGATTCTGGCACCGGCACCGCCGCGAAGACGCGCGTGCTCATTGAATCCACCGACGGCCGTTCCGAGTGGGGCACCGTGGGCGTGGACGAAAACATCATCGAAGCCTCGCTCCGCGCGCTGGTCGACTCGATGGAGTATGCGCTGCTGAAGAAATGATTTTCGCCACCGAGACACAGAGCGCACCGAGAGTAGCAGTTTGATTCGCCCTGTGTTCTCTGTGCCTCTGTGGCTATTTGAACAATGACTGAGATTCCCAAAGCCTACGAACCGCAGTCCGTTGAGGACAAATGGTATGAATTCTGGGTGAAGCAAGGTTGCTTCACCGCCGACCCGTCGCGCGTTTCCGACAAGCGCCCGGCGTTTTCCATCGTCATCCCGCCGCCGAACGTCACGGGCATGCTCCACATGGGACATGTGCTCAACAACACCATCCAGGACATTCTCAGCCGCAAGGCGCGCATGGACGGCAAGGAAGTTCTCTGGCTCCCCGGGACCGACCACGCGGGCATCGCCACGCAGGTGCAAGTTGAGAAGGCGCTGAAGAAGGAAGAGAAGAAGACCAAGTATGACCTCGGCCGCGAGGAGTTCCTCAAGCGCGTCTGGGTGTGGAAGGAAAAGCACGGCGGCATCATCATCAACCAGCTCAAGAAGCTCGGTTGCTCGTGCGACTGGACGCGCGAACGCTTCACGATGGACCCCGAGTATTCGCGCTGCGTGCAGAAGGTCTTCGTCGAGCTTTACAAGAAAGGCCTCATCTACCGCGGCAAGCGCATGGTGAACTGGTGCCCCGCCTCGCTCACCGCGCTTTCCGACGAGGAAGTGGAAATGAAACCGCAAAAGGGTTTCATGTATCACTTCAAGGTGCAGGTCGCGGAAGAACCGAACACTTGGCTGACCATCGCCACGACGCGCCCCGAAACCATTCCTGGTGACACCGCCGTGGCCGTGAATCCGAAGGATCCGCGTTACGCGCATCTCATCGGCAAGCACGTCGTGCGACCGCTGCCCGCGGAATTGCCGCGCGAGCAGAAGCTCATCCCGATCATCGGCGACGAGCATGTGGATTTTGAATTCGGCACCGGCGTGCTCAAGGTGACGCCGGCGCACGACAAGGCGGACTTCGAGATTGGCGCGCGCCACAAGCTACCGCTGATCGACATCATGAATCCCGACGCCACGATGAACGATCTGGCCGGCGCGGATTTGAAAGGCCTGGAGCGTTTCAAGGCGCGCAAAGTCGCCGTGGAGAAACTCGGCGAACAGGGCGTGCTCATCGAAGAGAAGCCTTACGAAAACAACGTGGGCTTCAGCCAGCGCGCCGACGTGCCCATCGAGCCGCGTCTGAGCGAGCAATGGTTTTTGAAATATCCCGCCGTCGAGCAATCGAAGGCGTGCGTGGCCGAGGGCCGGATGAAGTTTCATCCCGACCGCTGGGCGAAGGTTTACGATCATTGGCTGACGAACATTCAGGATTGGTGCATCAGCCGCCAGCTTTGGTGGGGGCATCGGATTCCGGTGTGGTATCGCGGCAGCGAAGTTTATTGCGGACTCGACGCTCCCGCCGGTGAAGGTTGGACGCAAGATTCGGATGTCCTCGACACCTGGTTCAGTTCCTGGCTCTGGCCGTTCGCCACGATGGGCTGGCCCGAGCACACGCCCACGCTCAAGGCGTTCTATCCGACCACCGACCTCGTCACCGGACCGGACATCATCTTCTTCTGGGTCGCCCGCATGATCATGGCCGGCTACGAGTTCATGGGTGAGCCGCAGTTCGCGCTCCTAGACGCGATGCCGTTCCGCAATGTCTATTTCACCGGCATCATCCGCGACAAGCAGGGCCGCAAGATGTCCAAGACACTCGGCAATTCGCCCGACCCGCTCGTGCTCATTGCCCAATACGGCGCCGACGCCCTCCGCTTCGGCACCATGCGCAGTGCGCCGCTCGGTCAGGACGTCTTGTTCGACGAGAAGGACGTGGAGCTCGGCCGCAACTTCTGCAACAAGCTCTGGAACGCCTGCCGCTTCCGCCAAATGGTCGGCGCGGCCGACAGTGAAGTGGAGGGAGAAATCGATCCCGCGCTCCTAACGTCGGACGACAAATGGATTCTGCTGCGCCTCGATCAAGCGATCCGCGAAGTAACGCAGGCGCTCGCGGACTACAAGTTCAGCGACGCCACCGGCGCGCTCTACCGTTTCTTCTGGAGCGAGTATTGCGACTGGTATGTCGAGGCGAGCAAAGCCGCGTTCTACAGCGAGGACACCAAGCTCAAGGCGAACAAACTCGCCGTCATCGACTTCGTGCTCGGCCACGCGCTGCGGATGTTTCAGCCGTTCCTGCCCTTCATCACCGAGGAACTCTGGCACGGCATGGGTTTCAGCAAAGACCTGCCCGAAGACCGCGGCGGCAAGACAATCATGTACGCGGCGTGGCCCAAGCCGATGAGCGACGAGGAGAAGGGTTACTTCGGCCTCGACGAAACCGCCGACAAAGTCGCCACCGCGAAGTACGATCTCGTCGGTCTCGGTCGCAATCTGCGCCGCGAGCTCAAGCTTGATCCGGCCAAGAAGCTCAAGTTCATCCTCAAGCCCGCCGGCGATTTGCCCGCGGCCGAAGTGGAAGTGCTCAAGCTCCTGCTCAACGCTGAAGTCGTGGAAGTCGTCGCGAAAGCGTGGACACCGGACAAAGGCACACCGAGCGCAAACAATGCGCTGGGCGAATTATTCCTGCCCACCGCGGGCCTCATCGACTTCGCCGCCGAACGCGTGCGTCGCACGAAGGAACTCGAGACGATCCGTATCGAGATCGGCAAGGTGGAAGCAAAGCTGGCGAATCCGGCGTTCGCGGAAAAAGTTCCCGCGAAAGTTTTGGAAGAACACCGTCAACGTCTCGCCGACTGGAAGGCGAAAGAAAAACAGGTGCTCGCGGCCTTGGCGGATTTGCCGGAGTAACAGACGCCACGAGCGCCTGCTTGAGCCTTCTCAATTGCGCCGAGAAATCGCACTCATTCCCCCCGAGGATTGAGCTTTCTGAAAAGAAGCACAGTTGATAATCGACTTTCACGTCGGGGTTTAGATAAGCTGCGCCCGTGGATCAGTCCCTGATCAACGATATCGCGCTGTGCATCATCGTCGCGTGGGTGTTGGCACTGCTGGCGCAGCTGCTCAAGCAGCCACTCCTCCTCGCTTATCTCGTTGGTGGATTCCTGCTTGGCGAAAACGGCTTCGGCTGGATCAAGGATCACGAGTCGGTGGAAACCATTTCGAGCATCGGGTTGATCCTGTTGCTCTTCATGATCGGATTGGAAATCGATCTGAAGAAAATGCTCGGCGCCGGAAAAGTCATCACGATCACCGCGGGCGCGCAAATCCTCGGAGGCTGTTTACTCGGGTTCGGCTTTTTCTGGGGCGTTGGTCTGGCGACCGGCTGGCTGGATGCGCTTTACCTCTCGGTCGCCGCCGCCATGTCGAGCACGGTGATCATCGTCAAGATTCTCTACGACAAACGGGAGCTCGATACCTTGGCCGGGCGAATCACGCTTGGCGTGCTCGTGCTGCAGGACTTGTTCGCGATTCTCTTCCTCGCCATCCAACCGAACCTGAATCACCCCGAGATCGGCTTGATGGCCATGTCCATCGGCAAAGTGGTCGCGCTGGTCGCCGTCGCGTTCGCCGTCAGCCGATGGGTGCTGCCCACGCTGTTCAAAATGGTCGCCCGCTTGCCGGAGCTCGTCCTCGTCGGCGCGCTCGCGTGGTGCTTCCTCATGGCGGGTCTGGCAAGCACACTGGGTCTCTCCCGCGAAATGGGCGCGCTGGTCGCCGGCGTGGCCATTTCTACGTTCCCTTACACGCTCGACGTCGCCGCGAAGGTCACGAGCATCCGAGACTTTTTCGTCACGCTGTTCTTCGTCGCACTCGGCATGACGATTCCCGTGCCGACGGTTTATTTCATTTTATGGGCGCTGGCGTTCTCGGCGTTCCTGATCGTGAGCCGCTTCGTAACGGTCTTCCCGCCGCTTTACAAAATGGGCCAAGGCCACCGCTGCGCGCTCCTTCCCGCAATCAACCTCTGTCAGATCAGCGAACTCGCGCTGGTGATTCTGGCGATGGGCAAGAAGGACGGCCACGTCTCGGCGGACCTCGTCGGCATCGTGGCGTTCGCGTTTGTGTTCCTCGCAGTCGATTCGACCTACGCGATCACGAAGAATGACTCGCTCGTGCGGAAGATCAGTCCGTGGCTGAAACGCCGCGGCTATCCCGACCTCGACCAATCAGGCTCTTCCCCGGACGACCACGGCGGGCACCACGGCGCGCGCATTTTTGTGCTCGGTTTCTTTTGGACGGCAAGTTCACTGCTCGAGGAAATCTCCCGCAACCGCCCTGCCCTCCTGAAAGAACTGATCGTGGTGGATTTCAATCCGAACGTTTACCAGAAGCTCAAAGACCGCGGCGTGCGCGTGATCTACGGCGACATCACGCAGCGCGACACTCTCATCCACGCAGGCATCGGCGCGGCGGAGATTGTCGTGTGCACCATTCCCAACTCCATCCTGAAAGGTGCGACGAATCTGAAACTCGTCCAGCACGTGCGCGAATTGAACCCCACGGCGCAGATCATTTCCCACGCCGAACTTTTCCACGAAGTGGACGGGCTCTACAAAGCCGGCGCGAACTACGTCAGCCTGCCCAGGCTCGTCGAAGCGTGCGCGTTGTATCGCGTGCTTGAGGCGGCGGAGAAAAAGATTCTCGACGAACATCGCCGAGCGATCGACAACGAGTTGAAGGATCGGCGCGAAGTCATTCACTGACGCCCCCGCAAGTTTCGCGTTTCAAGTCGCGCGAATTCGGGCACACTCGGCGGACATGAATTTATCCGAACGCAAACGTGCCCTGGACTGCGCGGTGAAAGCTTCCCGAGCGGTTGGCCGCCTCCTCCGTCAGCACCAGCACAGCGTCAAAAAGATCAACTCGCAAATTCAACACGACATCAAGCTGGAGCTAGACGTGCGTTCCCAGAAACTGATCGAGCGAATGTTGACGAAGGCTTTTCCGAAGGTCGCCGTGCTCGGCGAGGAAGGCGTGCTCGGCGACACCAATTCCGCGGCGCGCTGGGTGGTGGATCCGATTGATGGCACCGTGAATTTCACCTACGGCATTCCGCACGCGTGCATTTCCATCGCACTGCAAATCCGGAAGCCCGAGAACGCGATCAAGTCGACGCATCCCGACGCCGCTTACGAAACGGTCGTGGGCGTCGTTTACGATCCGTTCTGCGACGAATTGTGGACCGCGATCCGCGGGCAACCGGCGTATCTCAACGGTCGCGTGATTCACGTCAGCAAACGCGCCAAGCTGAATGAGGCGATTCTCGGCATGGGCTTTTCCAAGTCGGAGCAAACGCTCAACAAGATGTTGCCCGTGTTCACCGCGATGGTGCATCGCTGCCGCAAGATTCGCCTTATGGGCGCAGCGGCTCTCGCGATGACTTACACGGCCTGCGGACGTTTCGACATGTACACCGAATACGGTTTGCGCCTGTGGGACATCGCGGCCGGCGGATTAATCATCGAGTGTGCCGGCGGCGAATACTGGCACGAACCGATCGAAGGCGAGCACACCTACCACCTCAAGGCGAACAACGGCTTGCTGCGCAAGAAAGTGGATCGTTATTCGTAACGGTTGAAATCGCCCGTTGATCGACCATCTTGCACGCATGGGTTTCCGTCAGCTAATCGCGGTCGTGGTTCTCGCAATTCTCGCGGGGGCCATGGCGCATGGCCAGGTTGTCGCCCCCAGCAATTTTCAGATCGGCATTCTGAGCCCGACAGCAATCCGGTTAACGTGGACGGATAACTCCACCACGGAAGCGAACTATCTGATCGGTTACCATCCCGGCACGAGCGGCAATTTTGGCCTTTTTCCCAACGGAACACTTTCGGCGAACACGACCACGTTCGACGCCATTGGCTTGGCCCCCGGAGCTACCTACCAGTTCTTCGTGGAAGCCTCGTTTCAAGGCGGCTACCACGCCTCGTCGCCTACCGTCACCGTTACGCTGCCGGAATTCCGCCCGCCGTCAAACCTTACGGCGATCGTGACGAGCCCGACGACGATCAATCTACGCTGGTCGGACGGGTCCACGAATGAAGACGGATTCTTCATCGGCTATCGAACCGATACGAACAGCAGCTACACGGCTTTCCCCGGCGGGACCGTGTTGCCCAATACGACAAATTTCATTGCCTCCGGCCTCGCTCCCAACACGACGTATCAGTTCCTCGTCGAAGCTTTCGTGGGCACCACAGCATTCGCCGATTCTGCGCCCCTCACGGTAACGACGCCGTCATTTCGCCCACCTTCGAACGTGACAGCCATCGCGACGAGTTCCACGACGGTCAATCTTACTTGGGGCGACGCCACGACCAACGAAACCGGATTCAGCATCGCGTTCCGCGTCGGCACGAGCACCAACAACCCGTTTTATTTGTTCCCGGGCGGCGTCGTGGCGGCGGACACGACCAATTTTGTTGCGACGGGATTGCTCGCTGGAACCACCTATCAGTTCTTCGTGGAAGCGTTCGTGGGCTCCACGACCTTTGCCGACTCGACACCAGTCACGGTGAGCACTCCCAACGCGATTGTGAACCGACCGTTTGCATCGGCCGTGGTGGGGCAAATGTTTCTCCTATCGCTGGCGGCATCGACCAACGGTGGCGCACCGGATTTTTACAACGTCACCGGCACGTTACCGCCCGGCGTCAATTTCGACGGAATCAATCAGATTTCCGGAACACCCACTGCTGGCGGCGTGTTCGACAGCGTTTTGACCGCCCACTACGCGTCCGGCACCGTCATCACCAACCCACTTACCGTGCGGGTGATTTATCCGCCGGCCGCTCCGTTCGTCACGACTTCCAACATCACACTGCAACTCACCACGAACGGTCTCGCCCAGACATTCCCGCTCTCCCCTTATTTCAGCGACCCCGACACCGAGACAGCCGTTCGCTTCAAAACCAGCAAGGGGGATTTTGACGTGGCCCTCTACCCCACGGCAACGCCTGCGACCGTTTCGAATTTTCTCGGATATGTCGATCGCAATGACTACAGCAATTCCATTGTTCACCGCGCTGCCTTAAATTTCGTCGTTCAAGGCGGCGGCTTCACCAATGTCGGGACGAACTTCGGGTTGATTCCCACGCAACCCAGCCCCACGAACGAACCCGGCGTTCAGCATAGTCGCGGCACCATCGCCATGGCGAAGCTCGGCAGCGATCCCAACAGCGCCACAGACCAATGGTTCGTCAACCTTCGCGACAATGGCGATCAACTTGATGATCAAAACGGCGGCTTCACCGCTTTTGGCCGCGTCCTCGGAACCGGCATGAATGTATTGGATACCATCAACGGACTGCCTCGGGGCATCTACACCAACAGCGTCATCTCGGGAACAAACGTGAGTCTGACGGCCTTTGACGATGTGCCAATTGATGACGATTCGGCGCCCGCCACACTCGATCCGACGAAGTTGGTGATCGTTCAATCGGTAACCCGGGTTCCATCGCTTTCCTATTCCGTGACAAGTAACAGTGCCCCCAGTCTGATCAGCGCCTTCGCAAGCGGGACGCAATTGGTTTTAACGCCGGTAACCCAACTCGGCGGCATCGTTCAGATTGTGGTTACGGCGACGGATTTGGACGGCAACACCACGGCGCTTCCGGTTTCGGTGTCTATTCAATCCCCATACACGACGTGGCTCACCACGAACGCGCTCACGGGCACCGATACGCTACCGGGCGCCGATCCGGACGGGGACTCGCTTCCCAATGCTGTCGAGTTCGCCTTGATGGGCTCTCCCACCAACGCGGACGCATCTTCGGTCTACGCCACGGTTTCCAAGGTGACGGTGACGAACGAAACGTTTCTCGCCGCCACGTTCAGACTCCGCCAAGATCTCGGAAACGCGACCGTTTCGATCGAGGGCGCAGACGCAGTTCCTTCGGCGACGTGGACGCCGATCTGGACGAGCAATGACGTCGGCAGCCCGCAGGTCTACGAACGGACCAGCCAGGGAGAAAACTGGCTAATCACCATTCGTGACAACATCCCCATATCCCCCAACAAGCCATCCCGATTTCTGAGATTACGAGTGCAGGTACCGCAGTGAATTTCGCGAATTTCAACAAGCTGGAGTTTCTTTCTCAGCTCCAATAACCCCGCACGTCCGGACCATTCAGGACAAGACGGTTAAGGTTGAAAACTCAGTCCATTTGGGCATTCTAACTGGCATGCTCTGTCGTTTTGTGTTTTGTGCGCTGATCGCTGCAAGAATTTCTTTGCACACGGTTGAGGCCGCACTGCCCCAAGCCCCGACGAACCTACAAGTGGTCCCGACCAGCCCCACCCAATGGTCAATGTTCTGGAACGACAACTCCTCGGACGAAACGAGTTTCGTTGCGTCTTTTCATCAAGGAACTTCAGGCCCAATGCAAGCCATCGGAGTTTCGATTGGCAGCAACCAAACCAGCGTCGCCTTGGCTGGAACCTCGCCATCCACAACGTATCAATTTCAAATTGCCGCCTCCAACGCTTCGGGAGTTGTTACGTCGCCAGCCCCAGTCACGGTGACGATGCCCAGCGCACCACTGACCGCGGTTGCTACCGGCCCCGCGTCGATCCGGCTCAACTGGCAAGATGCTTCCACTGCCGAAACGAATCTATTGGTCGGATTTCGCGACATTACATCTGGTAGCTACGACCTTTTCCCCGGGGGAACGCTCTCCGCCAACACGACAAATTTCATTGCCACCAACCCACCCGGTTTTATCGCGCTACAGCCGTCCCGAACGTACGAGTTCTTCATCCAGTTCAACGTTTCTGGCAATCGCAGCGCGACAACACCACTTGCGACGGTGACGACGCAACCACTTGGTGCTCCACAAAATCTAACCGCGCAAGTGTTGAGCCCTTCATCGATCAAACTCCAATGGAGCGATACTTCTTCCAACGAAACTGGATTTGTCGTGAGCTACTGGCAGCAGAACGTTTCTTCAACCGATCAATTTGGCCAACCGGCATTCGTGCAATTCCCCGGTGGCACCATGTCCTCAAACGTCACCAACTTCACCGCGACTGGGCTCGTGCCGGGCGACACCTACAAGTTCCTCGTTCGATCGACAGCAGACAGTTCGATCGGTGCAAACTCTTCTTCCGTGACGGTCACTTTACCCGGTCCTACGAGTCGCAAATTTCACCCTGCTGTCGTCGGCTCACCCATCGCCACCTACACGGTCACCGCGTCCACCTTCGCGGGCGTAGCCGACGTAATCACGGCCAGCAACCTTCCCCCAGGACTCAATTTCACTTCGGGCGCCAACCAGATCACCGGCATCCCAACTCAAGCGGGCGTTTACAACACGACATTGACGGCGCATTACGCCACGTGGGGCAACGTGTCACGGGCACTCACGTTTCGCGTAATCAATCCAGCGGGGGCCCCCATCGTTTCAGCTCCGATACCGAAACAGACAGTCAACACGAATGGGGCGTTGGTTTCTTTGCCGCTCGGTGGATTCTTTGCCGATCCGGACACCGAAAAGGCGGTCCGTTACGTCACCTCGAAGGGGACGTTCGACGTAGCGCTCTATTCCACCGCCACGCCGCAAACGGTTTCCAACTACCTGAACTACGTGAACCGCGGCGATTACGACAACACGGTGATTCATCGCGCACCGACAAGTTTCGTGGTTCAAGGCGGTGGCTATAAAGCCATCAACTCCATCTTCGTGAAGACCCCGACCGATCCCAGCCCGACGAACGAGCCTGGCATTCAAGAAAGTGCCGGCACCATTGCAATGGCCAAGTTGGGAGGTCTCCCCAGCAGCGCCACCGACGAATGGTTTTTCAACATTTTTGACAACTCATCAATCCTCGATGACCAAAGCGGCGGTTTTACCGCATTTGGCCGAATTCTCGGTTCCGGAATGGGCGTGATTAACGCCATCGACAGTCTCCCCAAGGCAACTTACACGGTCACTCAATCAATCGGCACCAATGAATTCAACAACACGTTCGACAACGTGCCTGTCGATGATGTTTCGGCACCGCCGACTATTGATTTTTCCAAACTCGTCTACATCCAAACGGTCAGTCAGATCTCTCCCCTCACCTACTCAATCACGGGAAATTCCATGCCTCAGCTGGTCACCGCTTCGCTGAACGGGTCGAACCTGGTCGTCTCGACCACCAACCATTTCGGCGGCGCGTCCGTGATCACGATTACCGCTACCGATCTGGAGGGCAATTCCGTCTCGACCAATGTGACGGTCGAAATCAATTCCCCCTATACCACCTGGCTGAATCAATACTCCTTAACCGATCTCGCTGCCTTACCGGGCGCGAATCCCGATGGCGATGCATTTCCCAACGCAGTCGAATTCGCGCTCAACGGCTCGCCTACTAACGCGGATTCGTCAGTCGTCAAATCGATCCCGTCACTCGTCACTGTAAGCAATCAGCAATACCTCGCCTTGAACTTCAACATGGCGAAAAGCCTCAGCGGGGCAACTGTGCTGGTTGCCGGAACAACCAATGTGAGCAATTCCAATTGGCCCACCGTATGGACGAGCAACGACGCCAGCACGAATCAGGTGGTGCAAAAGGTCGATCAAACGAACTTCTGGAAAATGACCGTGCGGGACAACACTCCTATCGCGACGAATGCCCCATCTCGCTTCCTGCAACTGGAAGTAAAACTGCCGCAGTAAACGTTTCTTACGTCGCTGCGGCAGAAGTGATCTCGGCGCCTTGCTGGCGCTCGGAGTTCACGGGCAAGGAGAAAACCGATTCAGTCCTCGCTAAAATCAGGCCTCGATCTTGAAAGCTTTGATCTTGTTGTAGAGCGTCTGGCGACCGATGCCGAGGCGTTTGGCGGTTTCGAGTTTGTTACCACCCGTTTCGCGAAGCATCTGGAGAATCGCGTTGCGCTCCATGCCTTCCATCAAGGTGAAGTTGGTGTCGAACGGTTCCTCCGGTCCCGCTTTGCGGAGCGAAAGATCGGTTACCTGAATCTCACTGCCTTCGCACATGAGCACAGCGCGTTGCACTTCGTTCTGCAACTGGCGGACGTTGCCCGGCCATTCGTAGCCTTGCAGGCGTTCCACCGCAGCTTGGGAAAACCCGTGGATCGGACGTCCCGCTTGAGCGGCGTAGGTTTTCAGGAACGAATTCGCCAGCGGCAAAATGTCATGCAAACGCTCGCGCAGCGGCGGCAGATGGACGGTGATGGCGCTGATGCGGTAGAAAAGATCTTCGCGCAGCTTGCCGTCGCGGATCGCTTCCTCGGGCTTGCGATTCGTCGCAGCGAGAATGCGGCAGTTAGTCTTGTAGCTGGTGCGTCCGCCAACCGGGCGAACTTCTTTTTCCTGCAACACGCGGAGCAGCTTGCTCTGCGTATCGATCGGCATTTCCGACAATTCGTCGAGCAGCAAAGTGCCACCTTCGGCCTGACGGAAGAGTCCTTCGCGATCGGAGTTGGCACCGGTGAAGGCGCCTTTCACGGAACCGAAGAGTTCGCTTTCGATTAGTTCACGCGGCAACGCAGCGCAGTTGATCTTGATGTTCGGGCCGGCGTTACGCGGGCTGAGATCGTGAACGAGGTCAGCGATAACTTCTTTGCCGGTGCCGCTTTCGCCAGTGATGAGCACGGAGACGTCGCTGGGCGCGATCTTTTCGACCGTGCGGACGATCTCCTTCATGTTCGGGCACTTGAAGACGGGCGAGAGGCGTTTGCTCAGTGCCTTGCGCAACGAGCTGGCCTCTTCGAGCAGGCGCTTGTGTTCGCACGCCTTCTGGATCGTAACGACGAGTTCCTTCGGCTGAACGGGCTTGGCCTGAAAATAATATGCACCACGCTTGGTCGCTTCGACGGCCGTGTCGAGCGTCGCATAACCGGTGAGCACGATCACTTCGGTTTCGGGCCAGCGTTTCTTGATGGACGGCAGAAGGTCGAGACCGCTTTCCTCGCCGAGCTTGAGGTCGAGCAGCATCACGTCCGGCTGTGCGCCGTCGAACGACTTGGTAAGTGCCGAGACATTTTCGGCGATCGAGACGTCGTAGCCTTCGCTCTCAACGATCTCTTTCAACATTTCGACCAGCTTCGGCTCGTCATCGACCAGCATGACTTTCTGCTTCATAATTTCGGTTCGTAGTTTCGGTTCACTGCCCGCGCTTACAGGCCGCGGTAAAGGCCTTGAACATTTTCAATAATCGCGGATGCCGTTCGAACATCCGTTCAGGATGGAATTGCACGGCGAGCAACCACTGCTTCTTCGCGCGCGCCGGAGTCAACTCCAGCGCTTCCACCACACCGTCCGCACTGCGCGCCGTCACTCTCAGCGACGGGGCCACTTGCCCCGCGGCCTGATGATGCGAACTGTTGACCGGCAATTCTTCCGGCCCGACAACTCGCGCCATAAGTGAACCCGGCGTCACGATGACTTCGTGGACCGGATCATTTTTACGGTCGCTGCGGCGGTGTTCGAGCGCCCCTGGCACTTGTTGTGGAATATCCACGATTAAAGTGCCACCCAACGCCACATTCAGCACCTGCAACCCTCTGCAGATGGCGAGGAGCGGTTTCCGGCTGGCGAACACATGTTCGATCAGCCGCAATTCCAACTCATCACGGAGTTCATCGACACCGGTTACCGTTTTCTTGAGTGTGAGAGGTAAGTTTTTTTTACAGTAGTGTCTCAGGTGTACATCGTCCCCTCCGGTCAAAAGGATGCCGTCACATCTTGAGACACAGTCCGCGATGAATTCCCGTTGAGAATTGCAAGGCATGACCAATGGAATCCCGCCACCGGCAATTATTGCCCGTGTATAACAGTCAGACAGGCTGATGGATAAATCGGAGAACTCCACGCCCCGGCGATGCGTGCTGGGCACGACGAGGATCAGAGGTTTTCGCGACATACTCAAACGTCCGCTTCAGGGAAGTTTTCCTTGATGAATTTTCGCAATGCCGGCCCCTCTTCCGGGCGCAACAGCAAGCGCGCAATCCGGCGCTCCACCGAATCGAGCAGTTCCAACCAGTCTTCCAGCGGCGGCTTTTTGTATTCCTGCCATTGATCGAACCGGCGTTCCCGCCAGAAAATCTTCCACTGCTTCCCGACATGCCGGGCGTAAACATCGATCTTCAGCCCCTCGGCCGTCGTGCGTGACCAACCAATTTCAGCTTTGGCGCTCATATCATTCCGGAAGTTCGATGCTGGCCACCGCCATCGCCGCGATGCCTTCGCCCCGGCCAATGAAACCCATGTGCTCGTTGGTCGTGGCTTTGATGCCGAGTTTCTTGAAATTCATTCCCAAAGCCTCCGCAATGTTCATCTTCATTTTCTCCGCATGCGGCATCACCTTTGGCTGTTGTGCGATCAAAGTCGCGTCAATGTTGATGATCATTCCCTGATGAAACGCCACCTGACGCGCGGCTTCCTGCAGAAACACTTTGCTCGCGACGCCCTTCCAGCGCGGGTCCGTATTCGGGAAGAACTGCCCGATGTCGCCCAGCCCAATCGCCCCCAACACGGCATCACAAATCGCGTGCATCAAGACGTCCGCGTCCGAATGCCCGTCGAGACCTTTGTCGTGGGGAATTTCCACACCACCGAGAATGAGCTTTCGCCCCGCAACCAGTTGGTGAACATCGTAACCAATGCCTACATGAACCATGCGCCGCAGCATACACGCGCCTGCCGCGCAACGACCATGAAAAAACGGGGGGCGGTGTTAGCCGCCCCCCGGATACAGAGATCTGCGAAAAACCAGATCTTCGGAAAATTAGTAAGAGTGTCCGCTGATCGTGCAGGTTGGCGTGGTGCCGATGTTGTTCCACGCATAGGTCCCTGCAGAAGGACATGCTGGCGACGCACTACCTTTCAAGTAAGCCACCACGGCCGAGGTATCGACCGTCGCGCCAGTCGCCTTCTTCAATTCAAGCGCCCACTGCTCTTTGGCACCGTCCATCTGACGAAGATTGTTTATGCAGCCGTTTTTCTGCGCCGTGGTGCGCGCCTTGACGAAGTTCGGAATCGCTATGGCCGCGAGAAGGCCGATGATGGCCACGACGATCATAATCTCCACAAGAGTGAAGCCGGAAATGTTCGATTTTGAAATGCGAGTGCTGGTCATTTTCATAGTTAACATCCTCTATCGGCGACATTGCTTATCGCCTTTAGTCGTCTAACCATTATTTTTCGCACTCGAAACTCTTTCCAAACAAATGTCACCAGCCTCAGTTCAATTCAAACCTTCCGCTTGCGTTCGCCCCACGCTTGTGAAACCGTTTGCGGCCTGATTTATGGCGCACGTTAAATTGCACATCCCCGGGCCGGTTGAAGTAAGCGAGAAGACCTTCAAGGCATTCTGTTCTCCCATGGTTGGCCACCGCGGCCAGGGGTTCAAAGACCTCTACGCGAAGATTCAGCCGCAGCTGCAATCCCTTCTCTATACCCGCCAACTCGTTTACCTGAGTACGTCTTCCGCATGGGGCGTCATGGAAGGTGCGTTGCGCAATCTCGTCGCGAAAAAAGTCCTCTGCTGCATGAAGGGCGCCTTCTCCGACAAGTGGCTCGACGTCGCCAAGCGCTGCGGCAAACAAGCCGATGCGTTGCAAGTCCCGTGGGGTTCACCCATTCGCGCGGAAGACATCGATGCCAAACTCGCCACCGGCGAATACGACGCGCTCACGCTGATTCACAACGAGACGTCCACCGGCACCATGAGCCCGCTCTATCAGATCGCAGCGCTCAAGGACAAGTATCCCGACGTCATGTTCATCGTGGACTGCGTCAGCTCGCTCACCGCGATGAAGCTCGAGTTCGATGCCTTGCGCGTCGACGTCCTCCTCGCCGGTGTGCAAAAGGCGTTCGCGCTTCCTCCCGGCCTTACGGTCTTCACCTGCTCGCCGGCCGCGTTGAACAAAGCCGCCACGATGAAAGACCGCGGTTACTATTTCGACTTCGTGGAGTTCGAGAAGAACGCGAAAGAAAGCATGACGCCGAGCACGCCGAGCATCAGTCACATCTACGCGCTCTCGTCGAAGCTCGACGAATTCTTCGCCGAAGGACTCGACGCCCGTTTTCATCGCCACCTGCACCTCGCGAAGCTCACGCGCGCCTGGGCGGCGAAGCATGGCTTCACATTGTTCCCCGAACCCGGCTTCGAATCCGTCACGCTCACCTGCGTCAACAACGGCGCCAAGCCCGGCGGTCGCACCGTGGACGTCGCCAAGCTCCAGAAGCTCGTGAAGGATCAAGGCTTCCTCATCGACGGTGGCTACGGAAAAATCAAAGGCACCACCTTCCGCATCTCCAACATGGGCGATGAAACGGAAGCAACGATGAACCAACTCTACGCCGCGTTGGACAACGCGATGGCCAAGTTGTAATCAGCGGCCGGCATCCCGCCGGCAGTCCAAACCTCCCTCGCCCCATTCTGCCAGCGAGACGCTGGCAGCACGTCACGGCGTGACCGCCAACCGCTCTTCATTCCGCTCGCGGCTCATCAAGACGCCCTGTTCTTTGTAGGGCTTGAGCATGAAATGCGTGGCCGTTGAAACCACACCTTGAATCGTCGCGAGCTTTTCCGACACGAACGTCGCCACTTCGCGCAGGTTGTCGCCCTCCACAATCACCAGCAAGTCGTAGCCGCCGGACATGAGGTAGCAGGATTTCACTTCGTCGTACTTCGCGATGCGTTCGGCGAGACGGTTGAATCCCCCCTCACGCTCGGGCGTGATTTTCACTTCGATCACCGCACGGACCAAGTCCACGCCGATCTTCTCTTCGTTCAAGATGGTGCGGTAGCCAAGGATGATGTGGTTCGCCTCGTACGCGCGAATCTTCGCCACAACGTCGCTCTCGGAAAGATTCAACATGGCGGCGAGCTGCGCAGGTTTCAGCGCGGCGTTGTCGTGAAGCAATTTCAACAAAGAATCCATGCGCGAAGGTTAGCCAGGAAACGCAGGCGTTGACCACGAATTTTTCCAAAGCGTCCCCTTAAGCGATGAACTGCCGCACCGGCCCCAGGGGAATCGTCACTCCAGCGCGTACGAAGATCGGACACGTATCCAATGGAGCCGCAACCACAATGTGCCTCCCGCCGCGATGGCGCTCACGGCGATTCCAAAAATTCATCCACTCTCCTTTGGGCAGATAAACACAGCGCGCCACGCTGCCTTGCTGAAGAACGGGCGCCACCAACAAATCCCTTCCGAGTAAAAACTGATCGCCGATACCTGCGGCGATCGCGTCGTCTTGATAGTGATAGAAAAGCGGCCGCATGATCGGCGTGCCGTGCTCGTTCGCTTCCGCAAACAGCAGTTCCAAATACGGGAGCAATCGATAGCGCCATTCGATGTAGTTTTTGCAGATCGCTTCGACCTCCGGCCCGAACGCCCACGGCTCCTGCGCGACACCGCCTTTGTCGCAATGGTTCCGGAAAAATGGCGTGAACGCGGCTACCTGCGTCCAGCGCGCGAGCAGTTCGCCATTGCTACTATCGAGGAACCCGCCCACGTCGGCGCCGCAGAAGGCCACGCCGCTAAGACTCAAGTTCAGCAGCATCGGCACGGACTCCGCCAAGTGTTCCCACGTCGAGCTGTTATCGCCTGTCCACACGGTCGCGTAACGCTGGATGCCCGCGTATCCAGCGCGACTGATGACGAACGGGCGCTCCTCAGGTCGACACGTGAGCGCCGCCTCGCGCGAGGCACGCGCCATTTCCATTCCGTAAACGTTGTGAACCTCGCCGTGGCGATCCGGGCCGTGATCCGTCTCGTGCGGACAGTTCAACGGCAGCGTCTTGCCCGGGCGATGGAACACCGCGGGCTCGTTCATGTCGTTCCAAAAACCGGCAATGCCCTGGCGCTGCAATCGCGACTGCTCCGCGCCCCACCACTTGCGCACGCGGGCGTTCAAAAAGTCGGGCAGGCAACATTGCCCCGGCCAAACCTTGCCGACGAAATTGCCTTTGCCGTCCGGCGCTTTCACGAACGCCTTCAGAGCGAGGCCTCGTTGGTACGTGCCGAAACGTCGGTCCCGTTTCACACCAGGATCAACGATGCTCACCGCCTTGAAACCTTGCCCACGCAGCTTGGCGAGAAGCTGCTTCGCGCGCGGAAACGTTTTGCCAAACGTGAACACGCGATAGCCATTCATGCAGTCGATGTCGAGATAAAGCGCGTCACACGGAATCTTCCGATGCCGAAACTCGCGCGCAATCCGCTCCACCTCGACGCGACTCCCGTAACTGTAGCGCGACTGGTGATAGCCGAGCGCCCAGCGCGGCGGCAGCGGCGTGCGCCCGGTCAATTCGCTGTAGCGCTCGACGACACGGCTGACTTCCGGGCCAACGAATAAATACAGATCGACCTCCCCGCTCGCCGCGGTCATCCGCCAGTCGTTCGCCGAGCGCTGACCGATGTCCCAGCTTTGCTTCGCGGGATTGTCCCAGAAGAGCCCCGCCGCACGACCGTCACGCAGGGAAATGCCGAATGGAATCGAAACGTAGAGACTGCGCAGACTCGGACTGATGCACGCCGCGTGACCAAGCACGTCGATGTTCCAAAACTCGCGGACGAGTCCGCGTTTGTCGAGCGGTCCAGACATCTCGCCGAGGCCAAAAATCTTTTCTCCGGCAACCAATGAACAACTCACGCTCGCTTCGCTTTTCCGGAAACCGATCGAGTTGGATCGTCCGGAAACGCAAACCCGCGCCGCCGCGTCGCGAAGTTCCCACGCGCCATCTGCCAAACCTAGTCGCAACGAACCAGCAACGGTCTTCAACACGACACTTTGCGCTGTTGTGGAAATCCGAACGGGAGTCGCGGTCCAATCCGTCTTGCTCACCGCCCATGACGGCCGCAAGGAAAACGCGCGCCCACGCGTAACGCGCAATCGGAACAAGTCCTCGGCGATAACCGTCACCTGCACCCGTGCTGCTAGGTCCGACCGCAGTTCGATCGTCTGCGCATCGGCCCTGACTACGCGCAATCCGCGAACTGGAGAAGATCCCGCCAAGTCACGCTTCAGCATGGGCGCCAGCTTTGCGGAGGTTGCACCGTGCGGCAAGCGAATCAGCACCCAGCCTTATCGACTACTTCAGCGTCTGCAAATACGCTTGGATGTCTTCGAGTTCCTGCGGGCCGAATATGTCACCCATCGGGGGCATCGGCGAGATGCCGAGATTTTCGAAGCCTTTCGCGAGAACCTTGTTCGGATCGAGCAAACTTTCGCGGATGTATTCCTTAGTGCCGCGCGTGGCGATGCCGTCGAGTACGGGACCGACGGTGCTGCCCTGCCCTTTGATCGTGTGACAGAGAATGCACGCAGCGGCGTGCTTGAAGACGATGTTTTCACCTCGCATCACGTCCCCCGCAGTGAGTTTCACCGCGTCATCGACGGCAACAACCTCGCACAACTTCACGTCGTCGTAATAGCTATCGCCCTTCGCCACGTGGAGAAGATTGATGCTTGCGGTGGTGCGATTGCCGCTGTTGAAAACGGTGTCCACTTCTACCCAATCCGATTCCTTCGCGGTAACGCGGTCGGTTTCGGCGCGGCCGATGTGGTCGTTCAGGCTGGCCTTGCCCTTGAGCGCGTGAACCTTGATCCACGCGGAGAGGCGGTATTGCGTGTTGGGCTTCAACGTTACGTCGGCGTGGAGGCTCGTGTCGGCGTCGTCGCGGGTGATGCAGCGCACGGCCAGTTTGCCGCTATGAAATTGTCCGTCGCCCTTGACGATTTTCCAGTCGGCGCCGGCATTGCCATCGCGCTTGCCGTAATCGCGGCGCGCCCAACCCTCGGGCAAACCATTCTTCCCAACGAGCTCGAAGCCGGGATTTGGCAGCAGGTTCGGGCCTTCCTTGAAGAGCTCGGTCTTGTGCTTTTTCGCCAGCATCCGCGCGGCGTCGTTGAGCCACTCGTCGGCGCGATTCGCCGGATTTTTCGCGATGCTCGCGACGAGCGTTTGGATGTCCTTGGTGGTGGGAAACTCGGCGAGCTTCACGAATGCGGCGAGCTTGGTGTTCAAGTTCGCGTCGCTCATCACGCCGGAACTGAAGAACAATTTCTGCGCGTGCTCATCGCTGCCGAGCGCGCGGACGGCATTGCGACGCACGGCGGAATCGCGCGACTTCAACGCCGCCACATGCGTAGCGTCGTCGAGCTGCCCGAGACCGTGGAGCGCCCACAAGGCGTGAATGGCATTCACCGGGACCGCGTTCGTCACCGCTAGCTTCAGCGCGGGAGCCGCATCGGTCTTCTTGCCTTCAACGAGCAAACGTTGCGCGGTGAGGCGCCAGACCTGCGTGTCGTTGCCGAGCGCAGCGACGAGTTGCGACGTGGTGGCGTCCTTGAGCGAAGTGACGGCAGGCTTCTTCGCGTTATCCCACACGACGCGATAGATGCGGCCGCGCACATGATCGCGCAGCGGATTTTCGTGCGCACCACCGACACCAGTCGTGCCCTTGAAACCACCGCGCTCCAAGCTCGGCGTAGGGTTGTGTTGGATAATGAAATTCTGCCAGTCAGCGAACCACACCGCGCCGTCGGGACCGACCTCGGCGAACACGGGCGACATCCATTCATCGCTGCTCGCGACCAGATTGTAACCGTCCTTCGCCACATAGCCCGCGCCTTCGGGCTGCACGTCCATGAGCGCGATGAGTTTCATCGTCGGTTCGCAAACCATCGCCTTGCCCTGCATGCGCGGCGGGAGATTCGCCGAGGAAATGAACGCGCTACCGGCGGCCGCGGTGTATCCGCCCATGACATCCACCTGACGGAAGTTCGGCGTGATGGGATGCGCCTTGTCCTGAACGTTGATGCGCTTGGCGGTCATCACGCGCACACCTTTCGGCACAACGGAGGCCGGAATGCCGCCGAAGAAAATCGGCGCGTTGTTGGCCGTGCCGCCGAACTGATCGCCCGCATCGTTCGCGCTGTGGCCCCAGGAGTTGTTGGAGAACTGGTGCAGAAACTGAAGTGCCGAGCCGTCGGCCTTGAAACGATAGGTGCCCTGCGCGAATTTCATGGCTACACCCCGCACCGTGCCATCGAAGCCCGAGTAACCGACGCAGCCGTAGAGCCAGTTATCGAGACCGTAATGAAGGTTGTTCGCCTGCGCGTGCGTGTCGCGAATACCCCAGCCGGTGATGATTTCCTCGCGAATGTCGGCCTTGCCGTCGCCGTTGGAATCTTTCAGGAAAAGAAAGCGCGGCGACTGGGAAACGATCACGCCACCATTCGCGAACACGATCGCAGTGGGAATGTTCAAGTGATCGGCGAACACGGTGAACTTGTCCGCGCGCCCGTCGCCGTCGGTGTCCTCGCAAATGACAATGCGGTCGTTGCCCATGCCATCAGGCTTCACGTCGTGCGGATAATCGCGCGTCTCCGCGACCCACAAACGCCCGCGCTCGTCCCAAGCGAATGCGATTGGCTTCCCGATCTGCGGCTCGCTCGCGAACAGCTCGAGATGCATGTCCGCCGCCACCTGCGTGCGTTCCTTGCTCCCTTTCACGCTGAACGGATGCTGGAAGGTGACGGGCTCCGGACGCTTCTCATAATTCGCCACCGTGGGGCTGGCTTCACGCTTCTCGGGCTCGCGCTGCGCGAGGAATTTCTCCCAGTCACTTTTCCGCGCGACGCTGAGACCCGCGACGAGTTCCTTGCGCAACTCCGCGGGCGTCGTCTTCTCGTTCACCTTCACGACGGCAACGACCGCGCCGGACGGGAGCTTGATGCTGGTGTTCACGGCAGGCAAACCATCAGCTTTGGGGCGCACTACCAAGGCATCGTAACGGGTGATCTCTTCCGCGCCGGGTGTGGGGCCCGTCGCGTAATCGAACCAGATTGCGTCGCGTCCCAGCTCGCGCATCGCGTCGTGCAACGGCCCGAGAACGGTCTGCTCGCCGCCCGCAGCGTCAAAGTAGAGAACACGGATCGGCCCCGTGGCAGCGAGCGCGGCGAAGGTGGTGGCGAAGGAAATCAGAACGAGCGCGACGAGACGAATCATCGTGAGAGGAGAACGGGCAGAGCGTTGCATGGCGCGGAACTTAGTCTTCGTTCCTACGCGGGGCCATGAGTTTTAGCGTATTTGGTTTGAGATTTTTCCAGGTAAGGAGCGGCCAGAGCAGCGTGCTGCGGGCATCTTGCTGGCAGTTCAATCTTTCTTCGTGCCGACCGGGAAGTTAGAACTGCCAGCGCGATGCCGGCAGCACGTTAAACAAATGCGCAAAGTCGCCCTACTCATCGAGACTTCGAATGCCTACGCGCGCGGCCTGCTCCGCGGCGTGGTGGCTTATGTTCGCGAGCATCGGCCCTGGTCGCTTTACCTCGCCGAACACGGTCGCGGCGATCGCCCGCCCGCGTGGCTCGCGAAGTGGGAAGGCGACGGAATCATCGCCCGTATCGAGAACCCCGTAATCGCCCGCGCGCTGCGCAACGTGAAGACGCCCATCGTCGATGTGAGCGCGGCGCGGCTCATTCCCAGTCTGCCGTTCTTCGAGACCGACGATGCCGCTGTCGCACAGACCGCAGCCGAGCATTTGCTCGAGCGCGGCTTCCGCCATTTTGCGTTCTGTGGTGATGCGCGGTTCAATTGGAGCCAGTTGCGCGGTGAGAATTTTCTCCGTGTCATCCGCAGTGCCGGCCACGACTGCGCCAATTACGAACCCTCGAGCGGCGGTCGCCGCGGCGAAGCGTGGCAGGTAGACGACATCGCGCAGTGGTTGAAGAAACTGCCCCGTCCGCTCGGCGTATTCGCGTGCTACGACCTCCGCGGTGCGCAAGTGCTTGACGCCTGTCGCCATCTCGGTCTCAACGTGCCCGACGACGTCGCCGTGCTTGGCGCGGACAATGATGACCTGCTCTGCGAACTTTCCGATCCGCCGCTCTCCAGCGTGATCCTCAACCCGCACCGCACCGGCTACGCCGCAGCGGCATTGCTCGATCAAATGATGTCGGGCCGACGCGTGAAAGGTGAGACGCATCTGATTCCCCCGCTCGGCGTCGCCACCCGGCAATCCACGGACACACTTGCCGTGGACGACCGGCACGTTTGCCAAGCGCTGAGTTTCATCCGCGAACACGCTTGTGAGGGCATCAACGTTCGCGATGTGCTCAAAGCCGTGCCGCACGCGCGACGACGTCTGGAGGCGCGATTCAAAAAGTTGCTCAATCGCACGCCGCACGAAGAGATCATCCGCGTGCAGCTCAACCGCGTGAAACAACTCCTCGTCGAAACCGATCTGCCGCTCTCGGAAATCGCCGAACGCACCGGCTTCGCGCACGTGGAATATCTGAGCGTCGTTTTCAAACGCGAGACCGGCCTGCCCCCGAGCAAATTCCGGACGTTGAATCAGTGAGTTCTAATTGCGCTTCATCGGTTGAATGCGCCGCTTGAGTGTGCGTCTGAACTTCCGATCAGTCACAAAACCAATACATGAAATCCATATCCATCGCCCTCACCCTCAGCGCGCTGATCGTCACGACGCCGCTGTTCGCACAAAACGACACCACCAAAAAGCAGAAGCCGGCGGCACCGAAAGCACCCGCGGTCAAACTGCCACCTCAAGCGCCCGACGTTGCCGCTCCCAAACTCGGAGCAGACGGACAACCCAACGCCGGCTTCATCAAATCGCACGAGTCGTTCGTTGCAACCGCGAAGAAGGGCGAAGCACAACTGGTTTTCCTCGGAGACTCCATCACGGCGGGTTGGGGACGCCAATCGAACATCTGGAACGCGGCGTTCGGCAAATACAAGCCGGCCAACTTCGGCATCGGCGGCGATCGCACGCAACACGTGCTCTGGCGCATCCAGAACGGTGAACTCGACGGCATCAAGCCGAAGGCCGCCGTCCTCATGATCGGCACGAACAATTCGAGCACTGACCCCGCAGATGGCACCGCGCGCGGCATCCAGAAAATTATCGCGACCATCCGTGAAAAACTTCCGAATACGAAGATTCTCCTGCTCGCCGTATTCCCGCGCGGTGAAAAGCCGACGAACAATCCCGGCCGCGAAAAGAACAATCAGGTGAACGCGATCATCGCCAAGTATGCCGACGGAAAACACGTTCACTTCCTCGACATCGGTTCGAAATTCCTCCAACCCGACGGAACTTTGACCAAAGACATCATGCCCGACTTGCTGCACCTCTCGGCCGCCGGTTACCAAATCTGGGCCGACGCGATCACGCCGAAGCTGGCGGAGCTAATGAAATAATTCGCGAACAAACAAATCGTCACACGAGGCCGGGATTCATCCCGGCCTCTTTTTTGTCGGCGCGTCGTGCGGCTGAACGCGAGCAACACACGGGTTCCACGAGAAATCCGACAGCAACTTTCCACCACTTTTCCACAATGGAGGGCTTGTCGATTCGGGCGACGAAAAGCATCATTTTAATACACGAACGCGATACACCTCGAACCACCACACCTCGACATGCCCGCGATAACGCGCAGTCAGCTGCTCAGCATTTTTCACGTGCTGTTGGCGATGGGGCTCTCCTCGCTAAAAGCTTTCGCAGCGGACAGCGTCGAAAGCACGAACGTGTCGTTTTCACTTCCCGACGATTCCTTGATGCTCGCCGGCCGTTTTGTTTTCGAACGCAACTGCATCGTGTGCCACGGCAGATTTGGCGACGGCAAAGGCGAGATGGCGCCGACATTGATTCCCAAGCCGCGGCCATTCACGTCGGGCATTTTCAAGTATCGCACGACTCCCGCCGGCGCTCTCCCAACGAACGACGATCTCGCACACGTGGTCCGCGAAGGCGTGGCAAACACGTCGATGCCGGCGTTTTCTCACCTGTCCGATCGTGATATCCGCGCCGTGACTGAATACTTGAAGGCATTCTCCCGCAAATGGCGCAAGCCGGAGAACTACGCCGCGCCAATGAAATTGCCGCCGCTGCCACCGTGGTTCACGAACGCGGACCAACTGAAACCCCACGCGGCGCGCGGGCGCGAGCTATTCTCGCAGGCATGCGTGGCGTGCCACGGCGAAAATGGCGACGGCAAGGGCGCAACGGCCGAGACGTTGC
Organism: Limisphaerales bacterium; assembly: GCA_044224905.1. Lineage (GTDB taxonomy): Bacteria > Verrucomicrobiota > Verrucomicrobiia > Limisphaerales > JBGAJN01 > JBGAJN01. The sequence goes on along the minus strand of JBGAJN010000003.1, from coordinate 278,016 downwards.
GCGACGCTTGGGACGAGCTGTGTCACCCCGCCGATCTGCGCAGCCCCGTGCTTCGAAGCGGTCGCGATATCGAGGTCGTTTACCGTGTGTTGATCACGGGCATCTCCGGCACACCGATGCCCAGCTACGCGGAGTCGCTGACTGAAGAACAACGCTGGAGTATCGTCGCCTACATTCAGACACTGCGGCAGGCGAAGTGAATCGCGCTCGACGCGTCCAACCAATATGAAGACTGAACCTAATGGTCGTTGCCGAATCGTCCTCACCGGTGGACCCGGCGGCGGGAAGACCACCGCGGCGGATTTGTTTCGACGCGAAATTGGCGATCACGTCGTGCTGGTTCCAGAGGCGGCGACACTTTTGTTCGGCGGCGGGTTTCCGCGTTCGAACGAAACCCTCGCCGTCCACGCAGCGCAGCGCGCCATCTATCACGTCCAAAAAAATCTCGAGGACGTGAAGTCCGCGGAGTTCCCCGGGCGAATTTTACTGTGCGATCGCGGCACCGTGGATGGCGCTGCGTATTGGCCTGATGAGCCGCATCACTTCTTCGACGCCGTCGGCTCCGCACTCGAGCGCGAGCTCGCGCGTTACGATGCCGTAATCTTTTTTGAAACCGCCGCAGCTGGCGATCTGAGTATCGAGGGCGGTAACCCCGTGCGCACCGAATCGACGAAAGAGGCGGTAAGGATCGATCGCAAGCTGCGTGCGCTGTGGTCGAAGCATCCGCGCTTTGTGCTCGTGCCGCACAACCAGTCCTTTTTCAAAAAGATTTCCTTTGGCCTCGCAGTCTTGGACGGGATAGTCAACGAGTTGAAGTGCGCCGGTTCACCCAAACGCGCGACTCCGAGGCGGAGTCGATCGTCCAGCGCTAAACGACGCCGCTGACGATCTTATCCAGCTCCGCCCAACGCGCGTACAGGCGTGCAACTTCCGCCTTGGCCGCTTCGAGGTCATTGAGCAAAGCCGAAGCTTCCCGAGAGCGAGTGGCGTAAAACTGCGGATCGTTCAGCGTTGATTCCAATTCAGCGACCTTCGCTTCCACCTCGTGAATGGCAGTTTCCATTCCGTCCAATTCGCGCTGTTCTTTGAAGCTGAGTTTGCGCGGACGGTTTGCTTTGGTCGCGACCGGTTCGGGCGCGCGCACCGGCGCTTTGACCGGCGTCGCCCACGCGAGCTTGTCGCGTTGCTCACGTTCCTTACGCTTCTCCAGGTAATACGAATAGTTGCCCGGCTGCATGAACACGCCACCGTCTTCGAAGGCCACGATCTTATCGCAGATACGATCGAGAAAATAGCGGTCGTGACTCACGACCAGCACGCTGCCGTCGAAATCCACCAAAGCCTCTTCAAGCATGCGGAGGCTCGGCAGATCGAGATCATTCGTGGGCTCGTCGAGCACCAGCACGTTGCCGCCGCGCCGCAAAACTTTTGCGAGCATGAGCCGCGCGCGTTCGCCACCAGAAAGCCGGTCGACGCATTCATTCACTCGCTCGTCAGCGAAGAGAAAGCGGCGCAAGTAGGAACGCGCGCTCAAATGCTGCGTGCCGAATAAGACGGTCTCGCCGCCTTCCGAAATTTCCTCGAGAACAGTCCGGCCCGCGCGCAATTGCATCCGAGCTTGATCGATGTAATTGAAAACTACCTTCCGACCAATCTTCACCGTGCCTTCGTCAGGCTCGCGTTCGCCGAGGCAGAGCCGGAGCAGCGTGGTCTTGCCCACGCCGTTACGACCGACGATCCCCGTGCATTGGCCCGGCTTCAGCGAAAGGGTGAGCTTGCGAAACAACCAACGCTCCTTCTCGCCTTCGCCGACTCGTCCGCCAGCGTTGACGAGGTCGACGGCAGTGTTGCCGATCTCGGGCGGCGGCGGAATCAAGAGATCCATCTCGCGCTCTTCGGGCGGCGCTTGCAGTCCGTCGACTTGATAAAACGTATCGAGACGGTGGCGGGCTTTGGAACGCTGCGCACGGACACCGGCGCGAACCCAGTCGAGTTCAACGCGCAGGAAACGCTGCCGGCGACGTTCGCCTTGATCAGCGATGGTTTGGCGAATTGCTTTTGACTCCAGGTAAGCCGTGTAATTGCCCGCGTGTGAGAAGCCACGGCCGTCGGCGATTTCAATGATGCGCGTGGCGATGACATCCAGAAAGTAGCGGTCGTGCGTGACGAAGATTACCGCGCCCGGAAATTCGCGCAGACATTCCTCAAGCCAGCGAATCGATTCAGCATCGAGATGGTTCGTCGGTTCGTCGAGCAGCAGCAAGTCCGGCTGCGCAGCAAGCGCACGGCACAACGCCACGCGGCGTTTCTCCCCACCCGACAACGGCCCCACCAAAGCATCGAGCGGCGGCGCCGAGAGCGCGGCGGCTTCGGCCTTGATGCGTGATTCAAAATTCCAACCATTCGCGTGCTGTATCTTGTCAAGCAACTCCGCCAATTCGACTTCGCTCCCCTCGCCTGCTTCGTAACGCCGCAGCCACTCCATTAAATCCGCCGCACCGGATTCAATGTTTTCGCGAACGGTTTTCGTGCCATCGAGTTCGAATTCCTGCGGAAGGTATCCGATGCGAAGTCCGCGGCGACGCGAGATGTCGCCGGAATCCGGTTCGTTGGCGCCCGCGAGAATCTTCAGCAAGCTCGTCTTGCCGCAACCATTGCGTCCAACGAGTCCGACCTTCTCTCCGGGCGCGACCGACAAGGTGACGCCGGAGAGGAGTTGTTGATGACCGTAGGCAAGCGTGAGTTCGTTTACCGAAAGCAGCGCGGGAATGGATGAACTCATGTCGTTAGTTGAAAGCGTCGCGCGTTATATCGTTCTTTAGTCGTCAGCCCATAAGCTTACGCAGCGGCACGCCGTTCCGTCGAGTGTGGACACGGAATTAATGGTCGGGAAAAGTGTTGTTTACCCAACATTCAACGCTATCCTTTATGAATCCAAAGCGACTTCGCGTCGTCAGACCACATTAACCGCCCTAAATGTTCCGGGCGGGGCTGACTCGTGAGTCGGCATTGCCTCCGGGTGGAGGTGATTGGATAACAACAAACTCAACCAAACGCAAAATGAAGAAACTCCTCGCACTCCTCGCCACCGCCGTCATCGCCACGTCTGCTTTTGCCGGTGAATTCCCGGACATCAGCGTCAGCGAAGTCAAAGCGCTTGCTGAATCCAAGAAGGCCGTGATCATCGACGTCAATGGCTCGACCTCGTTCAAGAACAAGGGCCATGTCCCCGGCGCCCTCGACTTCGCCAGCATCAAAGCTGACCTCGCGAAGTCCCTGCCGGCCGACAAGAACACGCCGATCGTCGCGTATTGCGGCGGCCCGAGCTGCAAAGCTTATCAAGCTGCCGCGAAGGCTGCTGAATCGCTCGGCTACAAGAACGTCAAGCACATGTCCGCCGGCATCTCCGGTTGGCTCGCCGCTGGCGCTCCGGTCGAAAAATAATTCGAGCAACTAGCTCAAACGCTTCGGGCGCTCTGGAAACAGAGCGCCCTTTTTCGTTTTCCGAAACCCGACCTTAATCGCACGAAGCAACGCGGGCAAAGAGGACGCCGAAATTAGAAGTTGCGCAATCGCGGCGGTCGCAGGACACGCGCTCACCAGTTCGCGGGCAAGTCCGGAAGGGTCGCTTTGAGAATCGAGCGGATGGCCAACTTTTCACCCGGAGGGAGATAGCTGAATTCTTTGTCCGGCTTTTCTGCACTCAGCGCTTCGCGCAAGCGCGCATAGACGCGCTGCTTCATCGCTGGCGGCAAGCCGGTAAAGACCGCGCTGTAAATCATGTAGCTGCAGCGTTGCCGAAAGAGGCGTGTGCGCAGGTCGAAATCTTTCAGCGAAATGCCGCCGGGCCCCATGCGTCGGGTGCGCAGGAAATCCGCCTTGAACGCGGCGTCACCTTCAACGCCGCCAAGCGGCAGCGGGACTTCTTCCGCGAACAATAAGTAGCGCGTAATGATCCGCGCCTGCAGGTCGAGTTCGGCGCTTTGTTCCGGCGTCAGTTGCCCTCCGCTCACCGCAAGATCAGTCCGCGCGCGATAGCTTGCTTGCACCACCCGATTCACAAAGCCCGCCTGATGCTCGTGAAGTAACTGCGGGAGGATATCACTCGAAGCGACCGGATATTTCGCGTAGCTGAAGCGGGTGCCGGGCGGGTTCGGGATCTTCAGCAATTGTCCGTCCGAAAAACGACCGATGAGATTGCCCCAGTGATTCGTAATCCCAGTTTTTCCCGTCACATACCACCCGCCGAATCGTTGCTCGAACGGAATGCCGTGACCGGTTTGATCACGGCGAAACGTTTCCAAGCTGCCGCCCGTCGGACCGGGCACGACCGACTTCACCACGATTCCCGGCACGTGGCCGGTGTCGTCGCCGGAATGGCAGTTCATGCAACGTTCGGATCGATCGGGGCGTGGAGGCCGTCCGTCCTTCGGGATGTCGAAGATGTAGAAAACCCCACCGATTTCCGGGTCTAAAGAAACGATCTCGATCTTCCCTCCCGGAATGAATCCCAGGTAAACGTCTTCGTTGAAATACAACGCGCGCGGGTTGGCGGGGTTGATCAGACTGAGTTGCAGGCTGGTCGTCGAGAACACGAGCATCTGCGAAGTCGCAGGAATCCCGAGGACGCGCAGCACGCTGAGGAGAAAAGCCTTCTCGTTGGAGTAATCAAGCGCGACTCGTCCCGCTTCCAACGCGGTTTTCAATCGCGAAAAACGATCCTGCAGGACACGCGTGCGATAATTATGCGGCGGCTCATCGATGTCCTTGTAGGTGATCGACTCGGCCGTCAGGCCTGCGCTCGGCGCCAACAAAGACAAAGAAATGACCTGAAACCAACGTCTCATGAGTGACGTGAGGTTAGACGCTCAAGCCGTGGTCAAACAAGACTGAGATTTAGTTAACTGCGCCACGGACGACGTGGACGCTGTCCGCCTGAAGAGAACCCTCCGCCTTGCTGACCGCCGCCCGAAGAATGTCCCCCGCCCCGCTGCGGATTCGGATTTCGATTGGGACGTCCCTGCGATTGCCCGGGATGACGCGGCCCGCGGTGCTGACCTTCGCTCGGCGCCGGTCCCGGAGCATTGTAATCGAAACCCTCAGCGCGTTTGCGCACGATGCCGCGCCCGATGAAACGCTCCAACGCGCGCAACGATCCCTGATCCTCCGGGGTCACGAAACTTATCGCATCACCGACTGCGTGGGCGCGTCCTGTGCGGCCGATCCTGTGCACGTAATCTTCCGCGTGCATCGGGAAATCAAAATTCACCACGTGCGATATGCCATCAACGTCAATGCCGCGCGCGGCGATGTCTGTCGCCACGAGCACGCGCACGACGCCGGATTTGAAATCCTTCAAGGCGCGCAGGCGTTGGTTCTGTGAACGATTTGCGTGAAGCGTCGCCGTCTTGACACCGCTCTGTTCCAGCTTGCGCGCGATCTTGTCCGCGCCGTGTTTCGTGCGGGAGAAAACGAGCACCATGTTCAAACTCGCATCACCCAAAAGATGGGTAAGCAGGGAGATTTTCAGCCGCGCCGGAACCTCATACACCAACTGGGTAACAGTCTCCGCGGGATTCGAGCGACGTCCGATCTGCACGATTTGCGGCGAATGCTGAAACTCGTGTGTGAGCGCTTCAATTTCCCGCGACAACGTGGCGGAGAACATCAAGGTCTGACGCTGCTTCGGCAACGCCCGCACGATCTGGCGGATCGACGGGAGAAATCCCATGTCGAGCATCCGATCAGCTTCGTCGAGCACGAGGTGCTGCAGGCCGGTGAAATCCGCGCAACGTTGGCCCATTAGGTCAAGCAAGCGGCCAGGAGTCGCAACGACCAGATCTACGCCGGATCGCAGCGCGTCGATCTGCGCGCGTTCACCGACACCGCCAAAGACTGTCGCCATGCGAATCGGCAGATATTTGCCGTAAGCGCGCACGTTCTCCTCGATTTGCACCACGAGCTCTCGCGTTGGCGCAATGAACAATGCACGAGTGCCGCGGCGTTGGCCACTGGCCGCCATCTTCGTGAGAATGGGCAAGGTGAACGCTGCCGTTTTTCCGGTGCCCGTTTGCGCGATGCCGATGACGTCATGCCCAGCGAGCACATGCGGAATGGCAGCCGCTTGAATGGGCGTGGGTTCGGTGTAGCCGGCTTCTGCGACGGCTTTCAGGATGTTGGGCTCAAGGCCAAGGGCACGAAATGGCATGGTAACGATTGGATACTTCAGGACTGACGGCGCGCGGACATCGCCGCCGCAAAATAAAAAGTCGAGGCCCGGGAACCCGAGCCTCGACGCGTTTGAAAAATCGTTGGCTTAATAACGGCCACGACCACCACGGTCGCCGCGGTCTCCACCGCCGCCGCCGCCGTATTCACGACGACCACCGCCGCCACCGCCGGCCGGACGCTCTTCGCGCGGACGGGCAATGTTCACGGTGAGCGCGCGTCCATCGAGTTGCTTGCCGTTCAAGGCGTCGATCGCTTTCTGCGCTTCTTCAGGGGTGCTCATGGTCACGAAACCGAAACCACGAGGACGGCCGCTCATGCGGTCCATCATCAAATTGGCTTCCACAACGGTGCCGTGAGCGGCAAACGCGTCTTGGAGATCGTTTTCGGTGGTTTTGAAGGAGAGGTTTCCTACAAACAATTTACTGTTGCTCATGTGATGCCTAACTGTCCTAGCCTAACCGTACTTTTCACAGACTGTCCCCGACCATCGGGTCTAAAATCATCACTGAACCAAGTTCACCTGAAGATTTGCCATGCCTAGAAAGTGATCAGCTATCTAACAGACGGGCTAAAGTTGACCATCTCCAAATGGAATGGCAATGGGAAACTTTAAAAATATTCCGGAGCTTTTCCCGCCCCAATCGAGGCAATTCGACCCGTAAATCCGCCAATTTAAGGCCATCGTTCCCCGCGCCAGTCCCACGAAATCCGATGCTGACCACGCTGGGCGAGCCGCTAACGAACCCCTTCCGGGGCAAATTCCGGCTTAAGCCGGACGAACATTCGCATCCACTCGCGATATACCGATTGAGGCATTGTCAGCTTTTTCGTGCGCTCCAATTCATCAAGCTCCTCCAGCGTGCGCCCGTCGTAGTGGCCGATCCACCCGCAGGCGATTTCTCGTGACGCGCGCAGAAATTTCTCCAATTGCGCCGCATCACAACTGAGGGGGAACGTTTCCTCGATCACCACCGGTTTGCCGACGGCGCACACCCGCAACGCCTCCATAGCTTCGTCCGGCTTTGTTTGATCCGGATATATATGCACGCTAATGAAGTCGACTTGCCGCGCAACCTTTTCGGGAACAAAGCCGGACAAATGCTTCCAGCCCCGTGACCACGGCAACATTCCCACCGTGATCATTCCCGTACGATCGCTTTTGCGAATCGCAGCCGTCATCCGGTCAATCCATTGCCGAACGATTTCCTCGCGCGTGCGTCCGGCGGGATCAAGCGCAATGACCTGGATAAAATCCAAGCCGCCAAGCAAGCTCCCCGAGCGCCATTTTCCCGAATCGCGTTTGCCCGCCGGCGAGATCGGTTCGTTCATCAGATCGTAACAAAAAATCGCCGAACTTCCCGCCCCCGCTGCAGCAATGCTTTCCCAGAATTTCGCCTGCGTCGCCCAACGCGCCGGTTCGTCCATAGCGTCATACCACGCCGGTGCATCCGCCGGGCGATAACTCGCCAGCCCCGTCACATCAACATAAATGCCCGTGTCCTCGGCGAGCCGCAGCATCCGTCGGAACTGCTTCATCGCGACCGCGTTCATCCGGTCCGGCGCATCCATGAACTTCCCGACCTGCAGGTGCACGCGTACAACATTCGCTCCAAGCTTTTTCAACTTCCGAAAATCCGCCGCGAAAGTTTCCCAGTCACGCTCCCAGAAATCCTCCATCAATCGCGCGTCGTTCCCGTAATTCATTCCCCACGGCCGAAATGCCGTGCGCGACTTTTCGAGCACAAAACCGCGCCCGTCCGGTGAAATGATTACGCGCTCCAACTTCGTTACGCTCGCATCGCCGCGCAAGTCCGGTTCCGGACTCGGCGTGCGACAACCAGCCAAGCACGCCGCGAGTAAAGCCATCGTTGCCAGTTTCATAATGGTAAAACTTCCATCGCCATATCACTTCTTCAACGACACCGAAATGATCTCCTCGTCGTTACGGATGAAAACGTGCTGATTCGCGTACGCGGGATGCACCCAGTTCACCGCGCCGAGTTCGCGACGCCCACCGCAAGTCGAAGTCGGTTTGATCAATTGCATGCGGTCGACTTCTTGATAACCCTTCGGAGATAGTTTCGCGATGATCAATTCCCCGCGGTCATTGTTGATAAAATAGCGGTCGCCGTGACGCACGATGAAACCGGTTGCCCAGCGCGCCTTCTCCCGCGTCACCTCCTGCGTTTCCCAAACACGTTCCCCAGTTTTCGCGTTGAGACAACGAAACTGACCGTAACTGCAAATGCCGTAAATGTAATCACTGTCGAACACCGGGGTGTTGATCAAGCAATGCAACCCGTCCGTGTTGATCTCGCTGTTCGCCTGACCACGCCATGCGAGCGTGTGCGTCGGTTTCGCAGCGTCGAGATCGATCATCATCGGTCCGTTGTAGAAGGCCGAGACAAAGAGACGATTTCCATTCAAAACCGGCGTTGCCACCGTCAGACCGAACCGCACGCTGAACGGCTCCTCCCACAGCAGTTTTCCTGTGATCGACTCCAGTGACGCCACCGCCTTGGGATGCCATACAATCAATTGCCGCGTTCCCCCCGCCCGCACAATCATTGGCTGCCCGTAACCCGGCTCCGAATCCTCCGAGGAAATCGCGCGCCACAATTCCTTCCCAGTCGCCTTGTCGAGCGCCACCACTTTCGCGTCCGGTTTGCCCCCCACAATGCAGATCAATCGATTCTCGTCCACCAGCGGCGAGCCCGACATTCCCCATGTCGGCACGCGCGTGGAATATTCCTTCACAAAATCCTTTGCCCACACCGGCCGCCCCGACTTCACCTCTAGACAAACTAGCTGGCCCTTGGCGCCCAGGAAATACACGTGGTCACCATCCACCGTCGGGGTCGCGCGAGGACCAATCGCGTATTGCCCCGCGAGACCGGAATAGTCCGCGTCCCACTCGTGCTGCCACAGCACCTTGCCCGACTGCTCATCCACGCACAGTGCACGCTCACGTCCGGTCTTGCCTTCGCCACGTTGGAAATCCGAAACGAACACGCGGCCCGCAGCCACGGCCGGACCAGCGAACCCACCACGTACCGGTACGCGCCACGTTACTTTTAATCCGTCCTTCGGAAACGCGTCCACAATTCCTGACTCAGTCCAGACACCGATTCGGCCCGCACCCCGCCATTCCGGCCAATCTGCCGCGGACGCGAGCAAGGGCGCCACGACCACCGCGAGGAAGTAGAAGAAAAGTTTCATGCGATTCTAAGAGTCAAAAGTGCGGACTTCACCACGACCGACGGGAGACGCAGGCCAACATGCGCAACCCCGGCGGCAACTGCAAGCCCACGAACCATGCGGCCGGAAGCAAACCGGCAAAGGCACGGTGGGAAAACGCTTCACCCACAATGATTGTCCTGCTTTCATTGCGACAGCATCGAACGAATGGGCCTTAAACCGATGCGCAAAACTAAGGCGAGACGGCGCACCGATTGACTGCAATTCCATGAATTATTGGAAACAATTCTTTCGCTGGCCATCGGCGGCACACCAAAAGCGGATGTGGCTCTACCTATTGATTCTGGGCGGCATTGCTGCCTGGAAGTTTATTCCACGCCCCTGGCATCCTTCGATTACCACGGAGACGGCGCGGCACATCGTTTACTCGGCCGCGACCCAGGAACAGACTGAACAAACGGTTCACGCTCTGACTTTGCTCCACGCCGCCTACTCGAATCGATTCGGGAGTCTTTCAGGATTCCAAGCGCAGCACGCACATCTCGGCGTGAAACTTTATCGGGACCGCGCACAATTCCGGCGCGTACACCCTGGATTGGGCTGGGCGGAGGCGTTTTATCGAGAACCCATTTGCCACGCGTATTTTTCGGCCGAGGAAATGAATCCATATCACTGGATGCTCCACGAATCCGCGCATCAATTGAACCACGAAGTTGCCCATTTAAACCTCGCGAAATGGCTCGAGGAAGGCATCGCCGACTACTTCGGCACCAGCCGGCTGACGCCCCATGAACTCGCGTTGGGACGCGTCGACGCGAACACATATCCCGTGTGGTGGATCGACGAACTCGCAGTCGAACCCGAACTAGCTGCAAATCTCCGCAACGGGAGCGTCATTCCGCTGCGAGCCATCGTCACCAACCGAGGCGGCCCCAGCTTAGATCGAAACGTGAATCTGTATTACCTGCATTGGTGGACTCTCACCCATTTCATATTTCAAAGTCAGCGCCATCGCACCAACGCGTTGATGCTGGCGCAACAGGGCGGAAATCTGGATTCGTTCGAGCGACTCATCGGCCCTGTGGATCGGGTTCAAGTCGAATGGCACACCTACGTACGGCGTTTGAAAGCCGCACTGGCCAAACCCGACCTCGAATTCTACAAAACCGGGATGCTCGCCGAGTAAGCGAGGGTCCTTTCAGGCCTTGAGAATGGCCAGGAATTGTTTCATCGCCGGGGAGAGGACCTTGTTCTTTTTGTAGATAGCGGCAAGCGGGCGATACAACTCCACGCCTTCGATCTGCACCTGCACCAGGGTCTGCTTGGCGACTTCCTGAATTACGGTCTGTTGCGGGACAATCGAGATGCCAGCGTCAATCTCCACCGCGCGCTTCACAGTCTCGATGTTGTCGAACTCCATCACGTTCTGCACTTCGATGTTGTTGTCCTTCAGCACGCGGTCGATTGCCTTGCGGGTGGGGATGTCGGGTTCGAAGCCGATAAATTTCTGACCGGCAATGGACGCGAGGCGAATGGCTTTGTTTTTCGCGAGCGGATGCTGCGGGTGGCAGATCAGGACCATGCTGTCCTTGTGCAGCGGGATGACTTCGAGCTTCGGTTCCTTGTTCGGATACGCCACGAGGCCGATGTCGACAACGTTGCCAAGGACATCTTCATACACTTGATTGGCGCGGCGGTATTCGACGTGAACATTCACCGTCGGATAGGCCTTCAGGAATTTTTTCAGATACGGCGGCAGGTCATGCAGACCGACGCTGTAAATCGTCGAGACGCGGATGGTTCCAGAGATGATGTCTTTGATTTCCTGGAGCTTGCTGTGCAGGGAATCGTACGTCTGGAGGATCTGCTTGCTGTACTCGTACAGGACCTGGCCCTCACGAGTGAGGCGGAACTTCTTTTTGCTCCGTTCGATGAGGATGGATTTAAAGTGGCGCTCGAGAGAACCAATCTGCTGGCTGACGGCGGATTGGGTGACGTGGTTGATGTGGGCGGATTTGGTGAAGCTCTCCGTCTCCGCGAGATCGCAATAAACCTTCAGGCTTTCGATTTGCACGGGTTGGATTCTGCCGAGGAATGCAATTAAGTCAACTTATCTGGAGCCAAGATCATAAGGTTTGTATTTTCCAGAGGCGAACAAGATGTCCGAGCAAAGTCAGGAAGGAGGATCGGCACGTGCAAGTTAAGCCGCGTTTTCCACTTCGAGGACGTGTCGAATTTTCCGCAGCAGATCCTGACTGGTGAAGGGCTTTTGCAGGAAGTCACCCTGCTCGTTCGAACCACCGGGACGGACAAATCCGCTCGTGCAAAGGAATTTCAACGAAGGCGCAATGCGGCGCGCGTGTTCAATCAGTTCACGTCCGCTCATGCCCGGCATGACGAGGTCGGTGATCATGAGGTCGAAGCGCGCCTCCGAGCTTTTCAGAAGTTCGAGCGCGCGTTCGCCACTGTTCGCCGACTGGACCGTGTAGCCGAAACTCGAAAGCACCATTTGTCCCATCGTGAGGAGCAATTCCTCGTCATCGACGAGCAGAATGGATTGCGTGCCGCCGAGCTCCTCATCCTTCGAATGGTGGATGGTGGCGTTGACGATCTTGGTGAGCGCCGGGAGATACACGCGCACGGAAGTCCCCTGCCCCGGCTGACTGGAAACGGCGACGCAGCCGTTGTGATTCGTGACGATACCGTACACCCACGCGAGCCCGAGCCCGCGATGCTGCGGGCTTTGTTTCGTGGTGAAGAACGGCTCGAAGATGCGCGGGAGAATTTCCGGCGCGATACCGCAACCCGAGTCGGCGACCTCGCCGCACACGTAACGTCCCGGCGCAAGCGTGACGTTGCCGTCGCGCATCGGCTCGTGAACTTCCACGTTGCGCGTCCGCACAATGATGCGCCCCTCGTTGCCGGTCGCTTGAACGGCGTTCTCGATGATCTTGGAAAAAGCTTGCTGGAGTTTCGTCTGATCGAAGTTGGCCGAGTACAGACGCGCTTCCAATTGCATCGACCACATGACGTTGTTCGATGGGATGTGGAAGAGTTCGGCGGTGTCGAACAGCAGTTCGTTGAGGTTGCCCGCTTGTTGGGATTTCGCCTCCTTCTCCTGCCAACTGAACGCCGCGAGGTCGTGTGCGATTTCCGCAGCTTTGGTAGCGGCTTTTTCCGTTTCAATCAACGACGCCCGATGCGGATGATTGTTTTCAATCTTCCCCAGCAGCAGCGACGTATGACCAAGAATCGTGGTTAGCGTGTTATTAAAATCCAGCGCCACCGTGCGGGTCAACTGCAGCACGCAATCGAGCCGCTGCTTCAGCGCGACCGGCGAATCGATCGTTGTGGTTTGCCCCACACTCGGCGCAGCTGCAGGTACGGGCGTCGCAGCGGGCGTCGTCGGAAGAAATTGAAAAAGGAACAACCGATCACCTCCCGCGTGAGTGCAGGAAATGCCGCACTGGAAATTTCTGGTGCCGCCACCTTTGACGAGAAATTTCAGCGGCGTGAGTTGGTTCTCCGACGGATGCCACGTGAGAAGGAATTGCTCCGCGCGCACCGGATTCTCCGGCGACCAGATCGCCGCGAAGTGCGTGTTCTCCACCGCCACGCCGGAACCGAACGCCGCCACCGCAGTTTCATTCGCCGCACGAATTGCGCCCGCGCCATCGACCAGCAGCGCTGGCCACCAGGCGTTGTCGAAAACGGAAAAGAGTTCGGGCTTCGTCACAGGGCAACCAATTCGCGATCGTGGTGGTTCATTTCTTCGAGCGCTTTTTCGACGAACGCAGACCAAATCCCGCGGGGAGCAACTCGCGCACGGTGAAACGCCGAATCGCCGACGGCCGCTGACTGTCGGCCACGAACACTTCCGCGTCCGCCGCGTATTCGTAAAGCAATTGCCGGCACGCGCCGCACGGCGTGGCGCCGCCCGACAAACGCGCGACGACCGCCACGGCGGTGAAATCATTTTCGCCCGCCGTCAGGGCCTTGAATAAAGCGACGCGTTCGGCGCAGCACGTCAGGCCGTAGCTGGCGCTCTCGACGTTCGCGCCGGTGATGATTTCGCCAGCACGCGTCAACAACGCCGCGCCCACTTTGAAGCGGGAATACGGAGCGACCGCGTGGGTCCGAGCCCGGAGCGCGGCGCCAACGAGTTTTTTAATGCGCATGTCCACCATATGAATCGGCAAAATTGACTAGAAGTTCAGCGGCTTGACCTTGCACGGCCCGCGTGGTCGCAAGCACTTCGGCGTGCGAAAGTTTCTCCTTCGATAGCCCAGCAGCGAGGTTCGTGATGCACGATAGGCCCGCTACGCGCAGGCCGCATTGACGTGCCACGATCGCCTCCGGCACCGTGCTCATGCCCACCGCGTCCGCGCCGAGCGTACGAAACGCGCGAATCTCCGCCGGCGTTTCGTAGCTTGGACCCGACACGGCAAGGTAGACTCCGCGCTGCAAACGCGCCTTCGCCCGCTTCGCCGCGCGCACGAGAAGTTCGCCGAGTTCCACGTCGTACACTTGCGTCATGTCGACGAAACGTTCGCGACCGGGCGCGAGCGGGCCGCGTAGCGGATTGGTGCCCATCAGATTGATGTGGTCGGTGAGCCGCATGAAATCGCCCACGTGGAATTTCGGATTCAATCCCCCAGCGGCATTCGTGAGCAAAAGCGCGCGAATGCCAAACGCCGCGAGCACGCGCGTAGGAAACGTGACGACGTCCATCGGATGACCTTCGTAAAAATGCGCGCGCCCGCTGAGCACGAGCACCGGCGTGCGACCGAGGTGACCGATGATCAATTTGCCCGCGTGTCCACTCACACTCGGCTGCGGAAAACCCGGGAGCTTGGCGTACTCGATCTCCACTTCCGTTTTCAGCGCGCCAATGACTTGATTGAAACCGCTACCGAGGACTAGACCGAGGGCCGGTCGCAAGCGGGTGAGTTTCTGGATCTTTGCGACGGTGGATTTCATAAGCGGATTTAGTCACAGCAACAGCGACCGGGCAAGGAGCGAAGACCAGCGGTGTTTCGACCATTCACCCGCCGGAGCAAGACAACCAATTGACCGACTTGATTTCTTTTCCGCTGACACTAGGCTGACCACTCGATTTTGACCGTTTTATACTTATGCAACTCGACAACGAAGAAATCCGCCGATACTCGCGACACCTGATCCTGCCGGAGGTCGGCATGGCCGGCCAAAAGAAAATCTGCTCCGCCAGCGTGCTGTGCATCGGCGCGGGCGGCCTCGGTTCGCCCATCGCGATGTATCTCGCCGCCGCGGGCATCGGGAAGATCGGCATCGTGGATTTCGATACGGTGGATTTCTCGAACCTCCAACGCCAAATCATCCACGGCACTGCCGACGTCGGCCGTCCGAAAGCGGAGTCGGCGAAGGAAACCATCGCCAGCATCAATCCCGGAGTGGAAGTGGTCATTCACAACACCCGCATCACGTCCGAGAACGCGCTCGATCTCATCCGCCCCTACGACATCGTCGTGGACGGCACGGATAACTTCCCGACGCGCTACCTCACGAACGACGCGTGCGTGCTGCTGAAGAAGCCGAACGTTTACGGCTCCATTTTCCGCTTCGAAGGTCAGGCCAGCGTGTTCGCGCCGCATCTGGGCGGACCGTGCTATCGCTGCCTTTATCCCGAACCGCCGCCGCCCGGCATGGTGCCGAGTTGTGCGGAAGGCGGCGTGCTCGGCGTGTTGCCCGGTATCGTCGGCTGCATTCAGGCGACGGAGATTTTGAAACTCGCGCTCGGCAAGGGCTCGTCGCTGACGGGTCGCCTGCTCCTCTTCAACGCGCTCGACATGAAGTTCCGCGAACTCAAGCTGCGCCGCGATCCGCAGTGCCCGATCTGCGGCGACAATCCGACGATCAAGGAATTGATCGACTACGAAATGTTTTGCGGCATCACGCCGGAACCCGCGACACCGGCGACCAATCCGGACGAAGTTTCCGTTCAGGACATGAAAAAAGCGCTCGATGATCCGAAGCTGAACATCAAGGTCCTCGACGTCCGCGAACTCGACGAGCACCAGATTGCCCACGTCAAAGGCGTGCCGATCATTCCGTTGAGCGTGCTTCCGCAGCGGTTCACGGAGTTGGATCCGAACCAAGCTTACTATATCCACTGCAAGAGCGGCGTGCGTTCGATGAAGGCGCTGAGCTTCCTGCGTGAACAGGGCTTCAAATACCTCAAGAACGTCAAAGGCGGCATCAACGCGTGGTCCGACGAGATCGACCACCACGTGCCGAAGTATTGATCGCCAGCTGGCACCTGCTAAAAGCGGTTCGCCATGTTCGCCGCGCCGGCATTCCTGCCAGCGCGGCGACTTGCGTTTGAAAGCGGCTATTAAAGCGGCGCGAGCTTGACCCATCGAATGCGACGGGGTATCCACAGCGTCGAATTCCGCAAACCTAATCATGAACGCCCGCCGCTTTGCCATCTCGCAACTCACCCTTTCCGCTTTGATCCTAGGCTCGACCGCTTTCGCCGCCGATTGGCCGCAGTGGCGCGGGCAGCAACGCGATGGCGTGGTCCGTGGCGAGAAGCCCATCGACAAGCTTCCGGCCGAACCGAAGAAGTTGTGGGAGATTCCCACGGGCTTCGGACACAGCGCCGTGATCATCAGCGGGAACCGTTTCGTCTACGTGGATCAAGGAAGCGGCGCTGACTCAACGAAGGAAGTGGTGCACGTGTGCGACCTCGCCACAGCGAAGGAAATCTGGAAGCAAGCCTACGCGGATCTCGCGGAGTATTACAATTACGGCACGGGCCCGCGCACCACGCCGGTGATCGACGGTGACCGCCTCTACGTCCAGTCCGGGCGCGGAGAATTCCGCTGCCTCGCAATGGCGGACGGCAAAGTCCTCTGGCGGGTGAATTTTGAAAAGGACTATGGCGCGACCTTCTACGGCAACAAGGGCTCCGATCCCGCGGCAAAAGAAACCGCCGCACGCCGGCACGGCAACAACGGCGCGCCGGTGGTTGACGGCAATCGCGTTTTCGTTCCCGTTGGCAGCCCGGAGAAAGGCACCCTTGTCGCCTTTGACAAACTTACGGGGAAGGAACTCTGGCGCGCGGGGAGTGACAACACGGCGTATGCATCCGTGATGGTTGGCACGCTCGCGGGAACTCGCCAAGTCGTTCACTTCACTGCCGATGCGCTCATGGGCGTCGATGCAGCCTCGGGCAAAATTCTTTGGCGCGTGCCGATCAAAACCGGCGCCAAGCGCCACACATTCACTCCGCTGATTTCGGGTGACACAGTGACCGTAGCATCGCAAACCGTCGGCATGATCAAGTATCAGATCAGCAAAGCGGGCGCAAATTTCACCGTAAAGCCGGCGTGGGAAAACAAGGATGTCAAAGTTAACATCTCCAGTTCCGTCCTCGTGGATGGCAAGCTCTACGGTATCGGATCGTCGCGCGGGGCGAGCGCCTCTGACTTTGCGTGCGTGGATTTCGCCACCGGAAAAACGTTGTGGACGCGCCCTGGTTTCCACGATTACGCCTCGACGATCGCAATCGGCAACAAGCTACTGGTATTGGATTCAACGGGAGAGTTGTTCCTGCTTGCCGCCGATGGAGCCGCCTACAAGGAAGTCAGCCGGATTTCTCCGTGCGGCAAGACCTACAGCTTCCCGGCTTACGCGAACGGCGTGCTTTACGTACGCGACGACAAGGCGATTCGCGCTTTGGCTATGACCGCACCGATCGCACCGTAAGAAAACCGGCAGAATATTTTCCCTCCCCAGCACATCGCCGCACGAGTAAAACGTGCGGCGATGTTGCATTTTCACTCGATCGATTCGTTCGACGCAGCGGAGTTGGCTCCCTACCAAACGCTCCGCCGCATGCACGAACATCAACAGCAAGGCATCTTCGTCGCCGAGGGCGACAAGGTCGTGCAGCGACTAATCGCCAGCGGATTGCCGATCGTTTCCGTAATGCTGCCGGAGGAACGTCGCGAAGAATTTGAACTACTCCTTCAGACTCGCACCGAAGAAATCCCTGTTTACGTCGCCAAAAAGAAGTTGCTTGAACAACTCACCGGCTTCCCGCTTTACCAAGGCGTGATGGCGGTCGGGCGGATTCCGCCCCTGCCCCCGCTGGCAGAATCGATTGCTCGCACAACCTCGCCGAGGCTTTTCATCGCGCTGGATGGATTGTCGAATTCCGAAAACCTTGGCGTGGTCGTGCGCAACGCGGCCGCACTTGGCGCGCAAGGTTTGATCACCAACACCACCTGCAGCAGTCCCTGGCTACGTCGCGCCGTGCGCAATTCAATGGGCGCGATTTTTCAACTGCCCTCGGTCGAAGTCCCCGACCTCGCCGCGGCGTTACAAACGCTGGGGCAACACGGAGTTCACATCGTCGCGGCCCACCCGCACACGCAGTTGCGAAAACTTTCCGAAGCGAAACTGAGCGGCGATTGCTGCATCGTACTCGGCAGCGAAGGCTACGGAATCTCCCCAGAAGTGCTCGCCGTGTGCGACGAATCCGTGGCGATTCCGATGGCGAAAGAGGTCGATTCGCTCAATGTCGCCAGTGCGAGCGCCGCGTTTCTCTACGAAGCGGCAAGGCAACGCGGGAGAAGCTGAACGTCTCCCCACGGCCAGCCGCACCCATCTCAAATGCCGTCACCAATCGTCGGCGGCGCGTGGTAAAGCGCTTCCTGCTCAGGCGCCAACCTTGCACCTTCGCGGCTGAGCACGCGGTAGTTTTTAATCTGGAATGAAACTTCGCGCCCATCTGCAAGGCCGAGTTGCGCGTATTCCTCTTTCGTCATCCGCGTGCGAATGATCGCCCCATTTTGCAGCTCCAATTCGAGCCGGAGAAGAATGCCCAGGAAAAAGGTGTGCCGCAGTACCGCGCGGTAAGGGAGCGATGCAAGGTCCGTGGAAACCTGCACGGCGTAGGGTCGGAACCCGATACGCAAACGCGTACCGTCCGGCTGCTCGGAAGCGGGAAACTCAATTCCGTCGGCGCGGGCAATGCCCCCCTGCACTTCCGTATCGAGCACGTTCATCACGCCGATGAAGCGCGCGACGAACTCGTTGGCCGGTTGCTCGTAAACTTCCCGAGGCGTTCCGATTTGCTCCATGTTACCGCGGGAAAAAATCACGATGCGATTCGACACCTCGAGCGCTTCTTCCTGATCGTGCGTGACGAAAATCGTGGTGACGTTGAGATCGTGGTGAAGCGTCACCAACCACTCGCGGAGTTCCTGACGGATCTTCGCATCGACGGCGCCGAAAGGTTCATCAAGCAACAACACGCTCGGTTTCGGGGCCAAGGCGCGAGCGATGGCGACGCGCTGCCGCTGGCCGCCCGAGAGCTGATGGGCGTACCGCTTGTGCAATCCTTCCAAACCAAACAGCTTCACCAACTCCATCACGCGCGCTTCGCGATCCGCTTTTTTCCACTTCTTGATCTTCAGACCAAACGCGATGTTGTCGAACACCGTCATGCTCTTGAACAGCGCGTAGCTCTGAAAGACGAAGCCGATGTTGCGTTGCTGAACGGAGACGTTATTGACGCGCTGCCCGCGAATGAAGACGTCACCGCCGGTAGGCATCTCCAGACCGGCGATCATGCGGAGCACGGTAGTCTTGCCGCCGCCACTGGGGCCAAGTAGACCGACGAGCTCACCTTCCTTCACGGCAAAGCTGACGTCGTTGACTGCCGCGACTTCGCCGAAGCGCTTGGTAACGTTTTTAAGTTCGATGCTCATTCCAAATTGGTCCGGGTGACAAATTCCGTGTCCTGTTCCGTCGCCGGCAATGGCGCCATTTGCGCGAGCGCAAACTCACGCGCCTGTTTCCATTCGAGGAAAATTTTAATCCCCAACGTCACCAACGCCAGCAGGGCCAGCAAGCTCGCGACGGCAAACGCCGCCGGCGCATTGTATTCGTTGTAAAGCTTCTCCACGCGCAACGGCATAGTGTCGGTCTGGCCGGTGATGTGTCCGGAAACAACGGACACCGCGCCGAATTCGCCCATCGCGCGGGCGTTGCAGAGGATGATGCCGTAGATTAATCCCCACTTCACTGACGGGAGTGTGACATACCAAAATGTCTGCCACCCATTCGCACCCAGCGTGAGCGCAGCTTGTTCTTGGTCGGAACCGGTCGCTTGCATGATTGGAATCAATTCGCGCGCGACGAAGGGAAGCGTGATGAACACGGTCGCCAACACGATGCCCGGCACGGCGAAGATGATGCGAATATCACGGTCATCGAGCCAGCGTCCGAAGTAGCCTTGCAGCCCAAACAACACGATGAACATCAGACCGGCAACGACCGGCGAAATCGAAAACGGCAGATCGATCAACGTGATGAGCAGAGATTTTCCGCGAAACTCGAACTTGGCCACCGCCCACGCGGCAGCGAGGCCGAAGATGACATTGAGCGGAACGCTGATCGCCGCGACGAGCAGGGTCAATTTGATCGCCGCCCACGAATCAGGATGTGCGAGCGACTGCCAATAGTAGTTCCAACCTTTTGCGAATGCCTGACCGAATACATTCACCAGCGGCAACAGCAGGAACACGACGCAAAATGCCAGCGCGATGCTGATGAGCGTCCATTTCACGAGCGGCGATTCCTCGGTGCCGCGTCGCGACTTCCGGTGCCCGGCGTTCCAATTGGTTTTAACGTGGCCAGCCATATTATCTGGTAAAACGACTGGCCCACTGTTCAAGGACGTTGATCAATCCGAGCACGACGAATGAAAAAATCAGCAGCACCACCGCCAGTGCCATGGCGCCGGTATAATCGTATTCCTCCAGGCGCATCACGATGAGGTAAGGGGCGATTTCGGTTTTAAAGGGTAAATTGCCGGAAATGAAAACGACCGAACCGTATTCGCCAATCGCCCGCGCGAATGCGAGCGCGAAGCCCGTGATGATCGACGGCAGCAGCGCCGGAGCGATGACACTGAAAAATGTGCGCAACCGACTCGCGCCCAAGGTGGCGGCCGCTTCTTCGACCTCGAGTTCGAAATGTTCCAACACCGGCTGAAGCGTGCGCACGACGAATGGCATTCCGACGAAGGTAAGCGCGAGAACCACGCCCAATGGCGTATACGCGCCCTTAATGCCGAGGGGCACGAGGTGTTCACCGAGCCAGCCGTTTGCCGCGAAAAGATTGGCGAGCGTCAGCCCGGCCACGGCGGTGGGCAACGCGAAGGGAAAATCAACGAGCGCATCCAACAGGCGCTTGCCGGGAAACTCATATCGCACCAGAACCCACGCGAGCAGTGTGCCGAAAACCGCATTGATAAACGCCGCGATCAACGAAGCACCAAACGTGAGCTTGTAAGCAGCGAGCGCGCGATCTGTGGTAGCGAGCCGCCAAAAGTCTGACCAGGAAAGCTCGAACGTCCGCAGGATCAGGCCGCCCAAGGGAATGAGCAGCAACGCGCTCAAGTAAAAGAGCGTGAAGCCCATCGTCAGGCCGAAGCCCGGCAGCGCGGTGAAGGTGCGTTCCTTTTTCATTCCGGTGCAGGTTTCGATAACGACGATTAAATCTCGTAGTCTTTACCCTTTTTCGCCCGCCCGAACGAAATCCGATTCCAAGCCCGCTCATGAAGGTAGTACAAGCCGATCTTGGTGAAGAGTTCCACAAAGCCGATGGAAAGGGCCATTTTGATCTGCCCCGTGACGAAATAGGACACGACGATCGTATCGACGGTTCCAGTGATTCGCCACGAAATGGCTTTAAGAATACTTCGAGTGTGATTTTCGCTCATGTTCTAAGATAAAGGGACTGGTAATTCGCAGGTCCTATTGGCTCCTGTTTCAACGCTTTGAAGTCTGAATTTGATCGAAGACGCCGCCATCGTTGAAATGGGTCTTCTGCGCCTTCTGCCAACCGCCAAACACTTCGTCGATGGTGAATAGCTTCACCTTCGTAAACACGTTGGCGTACTTCGCCGCGGCCTTTTCATTCCGAGGACGGTAGAAGTGTTTGCCCGCAATATCCTGGCCCTCGTCCGAGTAGAGGTATTCGAGGTACGCTTTGGCGACTGCTTCTGTCCCGCGACGTTTGGTAACTTTATCAACCAGCGCGACGGGCGGCTCCGCAAGAATGCTCACGGACGGGACGACGACTTCGTATTTGTCGGCACCATATTCCTTCAATGCAAGGAACGCTTCGTTTTCCCAACCTATCAGCACGTCGCCGATGCCACGTTGAATGAATGACGTCGTCGCTCCGCGCGCACCAGTGTCGTGTACGGGCACGTTTTGGAAGAACTTGCTGACATATTCGCGGGCTTTCGCTTCGTCTTTGTTGTTCTTCAAGAGCGACTGCCCGTACGCGGCCAGGTAGGTCCAACGCGCGCCGCCAGAGGTTTTCGGATTCGCCGGAACAATGCCGATGCCCGGCTTGATGAGGTCGTCCCAGTCTTTGATTCCCTTGGGATTTCCTTTGCGAACAAGAAACACGATGGTGGAAGTGTACGGCGAACTGTTGTTCGGCAGCCGCTTCTGCCAATCGACCGGCAACAAATGTCCGCGTTCGTGAATGGCGTCGATGTCGTAAGCCAGCGCGAGCGTCACCACGTCGGCGGGAAGACCATCGATCACGCCGCGCGCCTGCTTGCCCGAGCCGCCGTGAGATTGTTTGATCGCGACCTTATCGCCGGTTTTGGCCTCCCAATACTTTGAAAAGGCAGCGTTGAAGTCTTCATACAGTTCACGCGTTGGATCGTAGGAGACGTTCAGCAGAACATATTCCCGGGCCGTGGCGGCGCCGACCGCAGCCACTGCAACGGCTAACCAAACGAAACGACGGAGAGAGGATTGAATTTTCATGGAGTCTTAAGGGCTAAAAATTTTCTTAATGTGTGAGTTAAAATGAGAATTGAAGGCGGCTGAGCACGGCTTTTTCACCCTCGGCATTGACCCCGGTATTTCCACCGCCACGAAAATCGGTTTGCTCGTAATTCAAGTTGGCCTTGATGTTTTTGTTCAAGTACCAGTTCACGCCCACGCTCCACGACGTTGCCGCGGTAGCGGACTTCGTTGGATCGGCGAAGCTGGTCGACAACGCGGGCGTCGCAGAAAAGCCGTCGAAGACTTTGTTGTCCACATCCAAACCGCTGATGCGAGCCGCGAGTTCCCAAGCGCCCCAGCCAGAGCCGCCCAGCTTGAATGGCTTTAATGGCGAGACCGGTTTGAAGGAATTCTCTTCACCCGTGAGATACCAAGATGCCGCGACCTGCCACGCCGTGTTCTTGGCGGTCAACGAAGTCGTGGCACCGGCGTTGCGACGGAGTTTCTGAGACGAAATCACGTATTCCCCCAGCACGCCAAGCGGCCCCCAATAATAATAGGCTTGTGGGGCGATGCGCCAATGTTGCCCGTCAGGAGCAACAGCCGCAGTAGCCGCGCTGGTGCCCGTACCAAGATTCAGATAGCTGAAGAATGTTTGTTGCCCTGGCGACTTGAAAGAAGGTGAGGCCCCTTCTTGATTGCCAAACGTGCCAGCCACTCCCAGACCGAGGCCTTGAAGCGCAAAGCTATCCGAGTTTTTGAACGGCTGCGCGAAGACTCGTCCGGCAAAGTCCTTATCGTTGTCGGCCGTTTCGACGTCACCGCTGGAGCCGTCCGCAACGCCATTAAAAATGCCGGCGGCATAGCTGAGTGCCCCCTTGAAGAGGTCT
Organism: Limisphaerales bacterium; assembly: GCA_044224905.1. Classification (GTDB taxonomy): domain Bacteria; phylum Verrucomicrobiota; class Verrucomicrobiia; order Limisphaerales; family JBGAJN01; genus JBGAJN01. The sequence goes on along the minus strand of JBGAJN010000003.1, from coordinate 254,894 downwards.
CCTTGCACTTGAATGCCCACGTCGCGATTCGGAACGAGTTGAGTAGGATAGGCCCGCTCAATGAACAGCAGATTGCGACCTGACTGCAGCCGCTCCAAACCGACCGGTTCTTTGAATTTACCGGCTTGAATCTGAAACGCTGGATCAAGCCGCGCAGTCACGTAGGCATCCTGAACAACGTCCTGATTTGCCGCAGTACTCCCAGTGACCCGCCCCTGACCGAAGTCGAGCATCAGCCGGTAATCAAAAATATCGTAAACAGTGCCCTCAATAATCGGGCGCACGCGCCGGAGCAAGAAGGTATCCTTGGCAGTGCCGGCAGTCTTGTTGAGGTAGAAACGCTCGTCAGCTTGAACATAACCGCGGACCGAGAGCGAGAATGCGGAGTCGCCGGAACTCACGACGAATCCTTTATCGCCTTCAGAGATTGCCGGCGCGATCTTGGCGCGTTCGCCCGCCGTCTCTGTTTCGAGTTCGCGATTACGTTCGAGGATTCGAACTTTTTGCTCCAGCTGGTCAATGCGCTGCAAAAGCGCTTTGATTTCTTCTGAGGAATTCTCGGCGCGGGCTGCGATTAGAGAAAAGCCGCTGCCGATGAGTGCACTGGTTACGAATAGTCTTCTGAGTTTCATACGGATTCTGTTTCGTTGGGCAGAACCTCCAGTAGTCAGGTTGGTCAGCTCAGTTGAGTTGGTTGGCTTCCAGTAATCTGGTCAGCGGGAAAATTATTTTGCGAGGATTTTGCGCCGAGACGAACTTTCTCCGTCCGCTCGATCTGCACCACGCGACCTTCATGAACGACAATTTGCACCACCCCAAAACGGAGGGAATCGACCTGTTGGCGGATCACGTCCTGCCAGTTGAGCTCGCTGCGGTTCGATGCATTTTTGTCGTTCACATGGCGGAGATTATATTAATACTACAGTATGTCAATAGAGTTTTAAATGTTTCATCATATCGACCCAATTTGTCTTAAATTGAGCATGTAAGATAATCCCCATTGCATCGATTGGGTATAATGTTACCCTCCCGGCATGAAACTCTCCGTCCGCGGTGAATACGCCCTGCGATCATTAATCGTGCTGGGACTCGATTATCTGGAGGACGACTCGGTCGTGCGTATTCAAACAATCTCGGAGCAGCAGAACATTCCCAAACGCTTCCTTGAGCAAATCCTCAATGACCTCAAATCCGCTGGAATTGTAGCAAGCAAACGCGGGGTTGCGGGAGGTTATCGGCTACGACGCGCCCCGGAAAAGATCACGCTTGCCGAAGTGATCCGGCATATCGAAGGACCGCTCGCGCCGGTGAGTTGCGTAAGCGAACGCTTCTACGAACCGTGCACGTGTCCCAACGAAGATCGCTGCGGCATCCGCAGCGTGATGAAGGAAGTGCGCGATGCGATCGTGAAGATTCTCGAAAAGGTAACAGTGGCCCAACTCTGCCAACGGGTCCGCGAATTGCAAACGCGCAAAGACAACCCGCTCGAATACATCATCTGATCATCTCCCCGATGTCCCTCTGGAAAGCAGTTCCAACTTGCTAGGGCAACACTCGAACCGCTATCGTTCACCTCTGCATGAAAGCAAAATCGTCCTCGTCACGCCGCGGAATTCTCGGCGCCGGCAATTGGATCATCGATCAAGTGAAGATGATCGATGTCTATCCACAACCGGAATCGCTCGCAAATATTTCCAGTCAGTCAGAAGGCACCGGCGGCGCGCCTTACAATGTCCTCTTGGATCTTGCCAAGTTGGGGGCTGATTTTCCGCTCTATGCCGCAGGACTAGTTGGCAAAGATGCGCTGGGCGCAGCCATTCTAGCTGACTGCCAAAAGAACAAAATCGACACCAAGAACCTGCGCGCCACTTCGGCGGCCCCGACTTCCTACACGGACGTCATGACGGAATCCAAAGGCGGTCGCCGGACGTTCTTCCATATGCGCGGCGCCAACGCGATCTGGGACGGCAAGGAATTGGATTTCTCGCGGATCAAAGCGCGCATTTTCCACCTCGGATATTTATTGCTCCTCGATGCACTCGACGAAACCGACAAGAAGTTCGGCACCAAAGCCGCCGGTTTGCTTGCCGCGGCGCAAGCTGCGGGAATGAAGACCAGTGTCGATGCCGTGAGCGAAGACAGTGATCGCTTCACTAAAATTGTCAGCCCAGCGCTCAAGCACGTGGACTATTGCATCCTCAATGAAATCGAAGCTGGCAAGACCACCGGTTTCAAGATTCGCCAACCCGACGGCAAGCTGGAGACGGTTGCTCTCCGCCACGCGGCTGGCGCGCTACTCCAGATGGGCGTGCGCGAAGTGGTCGTGATTCATTTCCCTGAAGGTGGCTTCGCGCGAACCCGCGATGGCAAAGATTACTGGCAGTCTTCCCTCAAGCTCCCACAGAAGTATATCGCCGGATCCGCCGGCGCTGGCGACGCGTTCTGCGCGGGCACGTTGCTCGGTTTGCACGAAGGATGGGACCTGCAACGCTGTCTGCTCACGGCCGTGTGTGTCGCCGCCGCGTCGTTGTCGCATCCGACCTGCACCGCAGGTGTCCGCTCGTTGAATGAAGCATTGGCTCTCGCGAAGAAGTTCGGCGTGCGCCCCGCACTGGAGAAGGAGTTCTAAACTCAACTCACAGCCTTCAAAACGAAAAAGCCCGCCAATCTCTTGGCGGGCTTTTACTTTAGAATTAAGTGAGGAATCGCTTAGGCGCGTTCCATGTACTTGCCAGTGCGGGTATCGATCTTGATCTTCTCGCCTGTCTTGATGAACAGCGGGGCCTGCACGTTGATGCCGGTTTCAACGACGATCGTCTTCTGAACGTTGTTGGCCGAATCGCCGCGAATACCTTCCGGCGCGTCGGTTACCGTCAGCACCACACTTGAAGGCATTTCCAACGACACCGCTTTCTCTTCAACGAAAGTCATGGTGACTTGCGCGTTCTCAACGAGGTAGTTCTTCCCGTCAGCCACGATTTCCGGCGGGACGGTGACCGTCTCGAAAGTTTCCGGATCAGAGAAAACGTAGTCTTCGCCGTCCTTGTAGCTGAACTCCATCTTGCGGGTCATCATCGGCACGACTTCGATTTTTTCGGTCGAGCTGAAGCGAACGTCGGATGATTTTCCGGTCTTGATGCTGCGAATCGTCGCCTGCACAAACGCGCGCAGGTTGCCCGGCGTGCGGTGTTGCGAATCAAGAACCACGGCGATGTCACCATTATAATTAATGGCCATCCCTTTGCGAATATCGTTTGCTGTTGCCATAAAAATTTGTTTTCTTAGCGGCCGTTCGGGGTTTGCGCCGAAGCGGCGGAACGCGGAAACTACCCGAGCAATAAATGTTTGCAAGCCCTGATTTCGCCGCAATCAACAATAGCCCACCCCACACTTTCATGATCCACGTCATCGCTACGATTGAGCTCCACGCCGGCAAACGCGACGCTTTCCTCAAAGAGTTTCACGCCGTGATGCCGGACGTTATCGCCGAGGACGGTTGCATCGAGTACGGGCCCGCGGTGGACTTGGAATCCGGACTACCCGTCCAGGCGCCGCTACGGGAGAACACCGTCACCGTCGTCGAAAAATGGCGCGACCTTGCCGCGTTGAAGGCGCACCTCAACGCGCCCCACATGCACGCTTACCGCCCCAAGGTGAAAGACTTCGTATCCAACGTGAAACTCAACGTCCTTCAGCCCGCTTGAAACCGCCGCTTGCTTCAATCGACTCCAGTGTTATCGTGCCCAGACAAATTATCTGAAATTTATGCAAACCTCTCCAGCCACCGACACGCAATTGACGGCCAAGACCAAGGAACTCTGCCAGGCCATCGTCGAACTCCCGAGTTTCGGAACTATTAAGGAACGTGTTGACGCATTCCTCGCTGACGAACTGGTGAAATTCCAATTTCAGATGGTTTCGGAGCGCGGGAACATCCTCCAAATGAAGCAGAACTCCGCTCGTCCGATCGACGATGTCGAGATCACCGAGTTTAACAAAATGCGGGATGACCTGCTCGCGAATCCAATCGCGAAAAACTTCATCGATGCCCAAAACGAAATGGCGCGCATCCAGGAAGCCGTGAATAAGTATCTCACGAAGACATTCGAACTCGGCCGCCTTCCAACCGACGAGGATTTGAACGACGGATCGTGCTGCGACAGCGGCTGCGGTTGCCACTAAACCAGGCGCTTTTCTTCTCTTCTCAAACGGCGGATCGCGTTCACTGCGCATCCGCCGTTTTGCTTTCCCGGCCAGAGCACCGAAGCTTTCTACCTTGTGCTCCTTGGTAATCCTTGTGAAGGATCGCCAACCACGCGACGATAAAGGGTACACAGACGACTTTCGCCAGCGGCACCCCGCGCTGGCAGCAACACTCGACAAAGAAATCGCAGCCATGTCCAACGGCCAATCAACCAAACAGATTTCGGGCAAACCGCCCACGCCCCACCTCCTGGCCGATCACGACACCAGTCCCACGGCGTTTCATCGTCGGGAACAAACCGCCGAAGCTCAACGGCTGCGAGAGGACGCGCATCGCGAGAACAACTGGAAACGCTGGGGCCCATATCTGACCGAACGCCAATGGGCCACCGTACGCGAAGATTATTCAGCGGACGGCACCTGCTGGGAGTTCTTCCCGCACGATCACGCACGCAGTCGCGCCTACCGCTGGGGTGAAGACGGCTTGCTCGGCATCACCGATCGCGAATGCCGTCTGTGTTTCGCGCTTGCGCTCTGGAATGGCCGCGACCCGATTCTTAAGGAGCGCCTCTTCGGCCTCACCGGCAACGAAGGCAATCACGGCGAGGACGTGAAGGAGCAATATTTCTACCTCGATTCTTCGCCCACGCATTCCTACCTGAAGGCACTTTATAAATATCCGCAGGCAGAATTTCCCTACGCCAAATTGGTCGAAGAGAATCGTCGTCGCGGCAAGGACGCGCCCGAATTCGAACTCGAAGACACGGGCGTTTTCGACGAGAGCCGCTACTTCGATGTGTTCGTGGAATACGCCAAGAACGCGCCCGACGATATCTTGATTCGCATCACCGTCGCCAATCGCGGTCCTGAAACGGCCATGCTTCATCTGCTGCCGACGCTCTGGTTCCGCAACACTTGGAGTTGGGGGTGCTCCCATGAAGGTTGCTCGCTGAAACCCAGAATCGCGCTCGAGAAGAAAAGCCTCCTCACGTTGAATCACGAAACTCTCGGAGACTTTCGTTTTGAAATCGGTGCTGGCCCCGATGCATCCACTCCGCCCGTCCTCTTCACCGACAACGAAACGAACAGCCAGCACTTGTGGGGACTTCCCAATAACAACGCGTTTGTCAAAGACGCGTTTCACGAATACGTCGTCAACGGGCGCAACGAAGCGGTGAACTCCAAGCAATATGGAACCAAAGCCGCGCCGCACTACGTCCTGACGCTGAAACCCGGTGAAGAAAAGACCGTTCGCTTGCGCCTCTGTACGGCGACCGATTTCAAGCCGCTGCTGGACAAATCGACCGCCGAATTTGACGCCATCATCACTTCGCGAGTTCGCGACACGGACGAGTTTTACGGATCCATAAATCCCGAGCACTTGACTCGCGAGGAAACGAACATCATCCGCCAAGGCTACGCCGGCTTGCTATGGACCAAACAGTTTTACCACTACATCATTCCCGACTGGATCAACGGTGATCCAAATTCGCCGCCGCCCGCCGCGCGAAAAACGGGCCGCAACTCCGAGTGGGGCCACCTCTACAGTCGTGACATTCTCTCCATGCCGGACAACTGGGAGTATCCGTGGTTCGCGGCGTGGGACCTCGCGTTTCACATGATCCCGTTCGCGCGGCTGGACGGTGAGTTCGCCAAAGGCCAGATCAGCTTGCTGCTTCGCGAATGGTACATGCACCCGAACGGGCAGCTGCCCGCCTATGAGTTCGCGTTCGGCGACGTGAATCCGCCCGTGCACGCGTGGGCTGCGTGGCGCGTTTACAAAATCGCCGGCAAGAACGGTGAGCGTGACCGGCAGTTTCTCGAAAGCGTCTTTCAAAAACTGCTCATCAACTTTACATGGTGGGTGAATCGCAAAGACGCCAACGGCAAGAACCTCTTCTCCGGAGGCTTTCTCGGACTCGACAACATCGGCGTGTTCGATCGCTCGAAGCCGCTACCCGGCGGCGGCACCTTGCAGCAAGCCGACGGCACCGCGTGGATGGCTTTCTATTCCGCGACTATGCTCTCCATTGCGCTCGAACTCGCGAAGGAAGGCGACAAGATTCATCAAGCCTACGAGGATATGGCCTCGAAGTTCCTCGAGCATTTTGTGCAGATCACCGACGCGATGAACTCGCTCGGCGGCACCGGCCTTTGGGATGAGCAGGACGGCTTCTACTACGACCAACTTCAGACCGATCACACCGTCATTCCCCTCCGCACACGCTCGATGGTCGGCCTACTGCCGCTCATCGCCGTGGAAGTTCTCGAAGAACACAAAATCAAAAGCCTGCCGGGTTTCAGCAAACGCCTCGATTGGTTCCTGAAACACCGGAAGGACCTCGCACGCCACATCACTTACTGCGAAACCGGCCACGGCACCCATCGACTGCTGGCCATTCCGTCACGCGAACGCCTCGTGAAGGTTCTCCGCTATATGCTCGATGAAAGCGAATTTCTTTCACCACATGGTCTGCGCTCGCTCTCCAAGTTCCATGAAAAGAACCCTTACGAGTTGAGCATCGAAAACGAAGTTCATCGAGTCGGCTACGTGCCCGGCGAATCGAATACCTGGCTTTTCGGCGGCAACTCCAACTGGCGCGGACCGATCTGGTTTCCCGTCAACTACCTCCTGATCGAAGCCCTGGAACGCTACCACCACTTCTATGGCGAAGAATTGAAAGTCGAATGTCCCACCGGCTCCGGCAATTGGAAAAACCTTCAACAAGTCGCACACGAAATCGAACGCCGCTTGGCATCACTTTTCATCCCCGATGAAAAAGGCCACCGCCCCTGCCACGGGAACGACCCGCGTTTCGCGGGAGATCCGTACTGGAAAGACCTTGTGCTCTTTCACGAATACTTCCACGGCGAACACGGTCGCGGCTTGGGAGCAAGTCACCAGACGGGCTGGACCGCGCTCGTGATCCGCAATCTCAAAAACCTCGCGCGCCACCGGAAGTAGGTCGGGACAATTCTACTCAATAGCCGAAGATCGCTGTCCGTTGACCAATCCGCCGAGACAAAACAAATCCGGCGCGAAGGTTGCCCTCCGCGCCGGCTCGGTTTCTCTGTTTAAGTCCCCGGTTGCTCCGAGGCGAAAAACGGAATCTGCTTACTTGCCCTTGCCGCCCTTTTTACCGGGCGTCGGAACCGTATTGATCGTCTGCAGAATGCGACCAGCGATCTTGTACGGATCGCCCTGGGAGTTCGGACGGCGATCTTCGAGGTATCCCTTGTAGCCGTTGTCCACGAAGCTATGCGGAACACGGATCGAGGCGCCGCGGTTGGCGATGCCGTAGTTGAACTTGTCGATCGACTGCGTTTCGTGCAGGCCGGTCAAGCGCAGGTGATTGTCGGGGCCATACACCGCGATGTGTTCGTTCTTATACTTGTCGAACGCGGCCATGAGGGCTTCAAAGTATTCCTTGCCGCCCACTTCGCGCATGTATTCCGTGGAGAAATTGGAGTGCATGCCGGAACCGTTCCAATCAACGTCCTTGCCGAGGGGCTTGCAATGCCAGTTCACGTCCACTTCGTACTTCTCGCAAAGGCGCATGAGAATGTAACGCGCGACCCAAACCTGATCAGCGGCGTTCTTCGAACCCTTGCCAAAGATCTGGAATTCCCACTGGCCCTTCGCCACTTCGGCGTTGATGCCTTCGTGGTTGATCCCAGCAGCGAGGCAGAGGTCGAGGTGCTTGTCCACGATTTCGCGAGCGATGCTGCCCACGTTCTTGTAGCCAACGCCGGTGTAGTATTCACCTTGCGGATACGGGAAGCCGGAATCCGGGAAGCCAAGCGGCTTGCCGTTCTTGTAGAGGAAATATTCCTGTTCGAAACCGAACCATGCGCCCGGATCATCAGGAATGTTCGCGCGGCCATTGCTCGGATGCGGAGTCTTTTTGTCCGGCATGTAGACTTCGCACATGACCAGGACGCCGTTTTCCTTCGTGACATCAGGGTAAACCGCAACTGGCTTGAGCATGCAGTCAGAGCTGCGGCCTTCGGCCTGACGGGTCGAGCTGCCGTCGAAACCCCACCACGGGAGTTCTTCGAGTTTCGGGAAGCTCTTAAATTCTTTGAGCTGCGTTTTGCCGCGGAGGTTGGCGACGGGTTCGTAGCCGTCGAGCCAGAGGTATTCTAGTTTGTATTTCGCCATGTGCGTTGTTGTGTATTTGGGTTAAGGATTTTTTGCGATCAAACTGCGCCAACAATTGCAGTCTTAACCGTGTCCAAATATTTCAGCAGGCGAGATGCCATAGCGCAAGAAATTTACTATTGAGCCAACGGTGCCCCGCGCAAACCGCGTCCAACAAAGGAATTCGGCATCATCAAAAATTATTCCACCAGAACCCTGGATCAGATGCCCCCCTGCGCGCATTTGTTCGCGATGCGCAGAATTATCCAATCGTTCAAACCGTAATCGAATCGATTCATGCAAGGAGCTTGCCGCTAGTTGCCGGGTGTTTCGCGCTCACGAAACCAACGCGACCTGTGCTCTGGCGCAGGTGGAATTTGCATTTGATCTATCGGCGCGATGACGCATCGTGGAGCGTGACCTCGGCCATGCCATTATGCTGAAAGTAAAAGATACGCTCCGCGCAACGGTGAACCTGACGTTCGACGGACGCGTGATCAAGGCGTATCACGGCCCCAACGCGCTCGAACGTTTTACCAACGAAGTTCGCGTGCTCCGTCATCTGGAGAAGCGCGGGTGCAATTTCGTCCCCAAACTCCTCGAAGCCGACGAAAACAAGGTTCGCATTATCACCACCAATTGCGGCAGCCGCTTGGAACACCTCGACGCCCAAAGGGCCAAGGAACTCTTCGCCGAGCTTGAAGCCTACGGCGTCCGCCATGATGATCCCGACATGCGCAATGTGACCTACCGTCAATCCGACGGCCGCTTCTGCATCATCGATTTCGAGTTCGCCACGATCCTTCCGGGCTTCTAGCGCGCACTCATCATGGATCCAAAACGGAAAAAGCCCAAACCCGGGAATCTAAAATGGTTTGGCCGCACTGACCGCGGAAAAGTGCGCAAAAATAACGAAGACTCGTTCCTCGCTCTGCGCTTCGATTCTCGCGAGACGTACCGCCTGGGAAAGTTTGGTGAAGCTTCCACGAGCGACTCGGACTTCGCGTTCGCCGTCAGCGACGGCATGGGCGGCGCGATGGCCGGCGAATTTGCCAGCCGCATTGCAGTGGAGAAGATCACGACGCTCCTTCCGAAATCGTTCCAGCAATCCGCCATCGGACTGGATGCCGGATTCGGCGACGTCTTGACCGAATTGTTCGCGCAGGTTCACCGCGCGCTTGCCTACGTCGGTAGTTCCTACGAGGAATGCGCCGGCATGGAAACCACCCTGAGCCTCTGCTGGTTCACTCCGGGCTGGATGTATTTCGGCCACATCGGCGACAGCCGCATTTACTATCTTCCTTCGCGCGGCGGCGGAATCAAACAACTCAGCCACGACGACACGCACGTGGGCTGGCTGTACCGCAACGGCAAACTCAACGAACGCGAAGCGCGCAATCATCCCCGCCGCAGCGTCCTGCAAAAATCCCTTGGCGGCAACAACCAGTTCGTCGACCCGCAGATCGGCGCCGTGGGCTACGAACGCGGCGACATGTTTCTCCTCTGCACCGACGGATTGATCGACGGCCTCTACGACAATCAGATCGAAGACCTCTTGCGCAATCCGCCAACCACCGCCGACGAGAACCCTGCGCATCAATTGGTCGAAGCCGCGCTGGCTAACTCCGGCCGGGACAACACCACCGCCCTGCTCATCCAGGCGGTGTGATCGACGCCGTTTCGTAGCAACTCGAAAACCTTCAAGGTACAAAAAGTCGCTGCGTCAATCGCGGCTCTCGGCCGGCGTTAATTGACGCAGCGACGAATCGAACAGGAGCTAATTACGCCCCGTGGTAGCCTTCTTCGCCGTGTTCCGCGAGGTCGAGGCCGAGGCTCTCAACTTCTTCGCTCGGGCGGAGGCCGACGACTGCTTTCACGATGTAGGCAATGACCACCGTGCCGACGATCGAGAGAACCAGCGTGATCGCGACGGCCTTGAGCTGCTCAACCACGAGCGGCTGGGTCATCGAGTCGGTCACATACTTCTTCAGGTTCGTCGCGAGGTTGGCGTTGGCCGAGTTACGGGCCAGCATGCCGGTGAGGATCGCGCCCATGGTGCCACCGACAGCGTGCACACCGAACGTGTCGAGCGCGTCATCGTAACCGATCATTCCCTTGAGGTAAGCGCAGGCGAGGAACGGAACGATACCAGCGAGGATGCCGATGATGAACGCGCCGCCGGGCGTCACGAAGCCGCAAGCCGGAGTCACCACAACCAGACCGGCAACTGCACCGGAGCAGAAACCGAGCACCGAGGGCTTGCCCTTGAGGAGATACTCAGTCATCGCCCAAGCGAAGGAAGCAACCGCCGCCGCGATGGTCGTGGTGGTGAAGGCATTCGCCGCCACACCGTCAGCCGCAACAGCCGAGCCGGCGTTGAAACCGTACCAACCCACCCACAGCATGCCGGTGCCGATGGCGCACATGACCATGCTATGCGGAGGCATGGGTTGCTTGCCGAATCCGAGACGCGGTCCGAGGATGATGCACAGGATCAGCGCGCTCCAACCGGAGGACATGTGAACCACGGTGCCACCAGCGAAGTCGATCGCCTTGATCGAAGCGTCAGCGTTCCACACGCCGTTCATCGAGCCCTTGATGCCCCACACCCAATGAGCGAGCGGGAAATAAACCACCACCATCCAGAGCGTCATGAACAGGAGGATCGCCGAGAATTTCATGCGTTCCGCGATCGCGCCGAGGATCAGCGCCGGAGTGATGATCGCGAACATCAGCTGATACATGGAGAAGACGTTTTCGCTCACCCAGTAGCAGTAATCCGTGTTCACCGACGAGGTCACACCATTCAGCATCGCTTTTAGTTTGAAGTCACCCATCCACGCGCTCGCGCCGTCACCACCGGCGAAGACGAAGCTGTAGCCGAAAGCAAACCACAGGATCGTCACCAAGCCGGCGAGGCCGAAGCATTGCGCCACGACGGACAGGATGTTCTTCCGGCGAACGAGGCCGCCGTAGAAGAGAAACAATCCGGGCAGCGTCATGAAGAGCACCAACGCAGCGCAGATCATCTGGAAGCCGTTGTGGCCGGGACCAGGATTGCCCGCCGCGACGGTGGTCAAACCTTCAGGCACCTTGTCGACTTCGACTTCCTTGCCGTCCTTGTCCTTTTCCTTGACCTTGACCTTGAGCGGCGCGGTCGGATCGCCATTGGCGATGTAAGCTTCAAGACCGGCCACGCGTTGTTCCAGTGTGGGCTCGGGCTTCTTGGGAGCGTCCGCAGCCGAGGCTGGGGTGACGCGGCTCACCAGCACAGCGGCGAGCAACGAGAAGAGGAGAAATTTTTTCATCGTATGTGTATGAGTGTGTAGTTGGTTGTGGGGGACGATTAAACGGCGGCTTCACCTTTCTCTTCCGTGCGGATACGGATGGCTTGTTCGACCGAGGACACGAACACCTTGCCGTCGCCGATCTTGCCGGTCTTGGCGGTTTTGATGATCGCGTTGACGGCGGCTTCGACCTGGCTGTCAGCAAGGACGAGCTCCAGCTTGATCTTGGGCAGGAAATCGACCGTGTATTCGCTGCCGCGATAGATTTCGGTGTGGCCTTTCTGGCGCCCGAATCCTTTCACTTCGCTAACGGTCATACCCTCGATGCCGATGTCACCGAGGGCGTCTTTCACTTCCTCGAGCTTGAAGGGCTTTATGATTGCTTCGACTTTTTTCATTTAGTTTGTTTTTGGTTTTACTGCCACGATTCGATTCACTGCCGGACTCTCTTGAACGGCCACGCGGCGCGCTCATCGGTAAGGCCTGCGGACTCAAATGCTCGCCCCACGTCCACCTTGGCGACTAACTGCAATCCGACCGGTCCAAAACCGAAGTCATGCCCCTTTAGCAACGGCGGTGCCACGATCCATGAATGAATTTTGTGAAATGCCTAAACCCCTTTGTTTGCAGGGCGATCTAGCTGCAGACAAATTTTTACAACGACCTGGCCCCGGAGAACCGCTGGCTCCTTTTGCTCATCATGATTTTTTCTGCTCCGGAACAACTCCATGAAACAAACTGCAACGTGCCGACTATCCGAGCAGCCTTACGGCGGTTTCAAACAGCGTGATTGGTGAGCGCCGCAGGGACCATCGCACGATGGAACCGCCCGCCACGGGACGCGCCAGCTTCTGGGAGAATTGGGCGGGTTGCTTACGCAGTTCCGCCGCGCCAGATCGTCAACGTGTCTTCGGACGAAGGAGCGAACCCCTGCTCGTCCGGTGCATGGGGAATTGTCTGCGTGAAATGGCGTTGCAACGCCGGCGAAGAGTCGAAGATCTGGCCGAATCCCGGATTGTAGTAGATCACGTAAACGCGCCGCGGCTCCGCCACCATTGCCGCCTCCAATTGCGCAACCACCTGGCGCATGATCACTTCACCGAACGGATTGTAGAGAAACAGCACGATATCTCCGGGAGGGAAAACATAGGCGCCCGCATCGCCCTGCTCGATTCGCACCCGCGTGCGCTCGGGGTAACGTTCCGCCATTGCAGCGGCATTCTCGCGCGCGATTTCCACAAAACGCGGCGAGAACTCCACGCCCACAATGTCGCGAAATGGAAATTCCGTGGCAACGAAGAGCGGACGCCCTTTGCCGCAACCCAGATCCACGAACGTCGCGGTCTCGAGCCGTTGGAGCATCGCCAGCGCAGCGCGCACCAAGCCCGGCTGCGAGCCGCCATACGAATGCGCATGCGCAAAGGCCGCTTCATTCGCAAGCTGCGGATCGATGCGATCGGCACCGCTCGTGTCGATGCCATGCTGGCGATCGAACGGATGCAGGCGCTCCCAGCCGGTTCGATAGAGCGCCTTGCCGCCGGGCAATGCCGATACGACCCGTTGAATTCCCGGCAGCCGCGCGAGCTTGGCGACCCACGGCCGATGACCGAGCTCGCAGATGGTGTAACGAAGTCGATCCTTGAGCTTCATCGGAAGAATCAGCCGTGGAGAAGCAATTGAATGTTTTCGGGAAGGCTGTTGGCCACTTCGTTGACGACGTTGCCCTTCAACAGCGAGGCAAACGTCCGGCGATGCGGCGATCCTAGGATGAGCATGTCAATGCCGAGTGTCGCCGAGAGGTCGAGAATCGTGGCCGCAGGATTCTCACTCACTGTATAAAGCGGAACCACTGCGACCCCCTCCTCTTTGCCCAATTCGAGCATGGTGGCCATGATTGCCGCCGCCTGCGGATCGGTCTGCCACCGGGGCCGTTCCGCGCCATCGAGCGCCTGCACGGGTCCGGGCAAGGAGACGGCAAGCTCCTTGACGAACAGCACGTACAGATTGGAGCCACGCAGCCGCGCCTCTTCGAGCGCAAAACGCAACACCGGCGTCACGCCTCGCGCGGCCACCATGATGGATTGTGTTGGCTGCAATTGCGGGCGCAGCGCAGCCACAGCCGCCGGCGAGACAGCCGCTGCGATCTCCTCGCTCACGGTCACCGTGCGCAGGCCGGCCCGCTTCTGCGACCAACCGCGCAAGGACAAACCCAGCCCGAGCACACAGATCGCAAAGAACAGGGCCCCATCCTTCACGCGCGCCACCGTCAACTCGACCACGAAGAGCGTCACGAACGTAAAGATCATGATGCCGCGCTCGTGAAGCTTCAGTCCCAGACTCTTGTTGAAGGAACACGAGCCCAAGTTCACCGCGATGGCTCCGACCACTCCAATGGCATACAAGCCCATCAAGGTTTCCAGGTTGGGGGCAAAGGCGACCGTCAACATCGGAAACAACGTGGCGATCGCCAGCGGCCACCAGGGAACTCCGTGCGAGTTGAGTTTGAGAAACGGGCGCGGCATTTCGCCATCGCGGGCGAGCATGTAGATCAGACCGATCAGCGCGCCAATGGCGGTGTTCACCGCGCTGACCAGCAGCAAGCCGACGACAATTCCCGTGCCGATCGCGAACAGCTTTCCCATCACCGGATTGAACGCCATCGTGCCATACTGCTCGGCCAGCACACTCAGCATGTCTTCCCACCGTCCGCGCAGAGTCGGCTCCAGGCTCTTGGGCAACGAAAGCATCGCCCAACCCAGCAGCGCCGTTCCGACCACCACTTCCAGCGCCACAATGCCGATCGAAAGCGTTGCCGTGCGCGAGACATGCGGCTTGTCCATCGAGGAGCCGTGATCCAGCTTCATTACGCCGGTTAAATTCGCAATCGCCTCGACACCGCTCAGCGCGAGAATCATGCCCACGAACGCGACCCAGTTGGTCTTCAAGTCGGGTGCGGGAGCTTCCAAGTTGACCGTGGAAAGGTGCGGGACCGAAAACGCCGCAATCGCCACAACGACCACCACCATCGGGACAGCCAGCCAGATGGCGGCGCTGCCGGTGTGCTTCGGCCCGAAGTAATTCATCAAGCCCACCGTCGCCACCAATCCCAAAGTCGCCATGATCAACCACTCCTTCGGGACGCGAAGATAAACCATCGCCGCCCATCCGCTCATCGCGGCGGTCACGGTGAAATTCGCCACGAGCAGCAACGCGCCGATCACCGCCAGCAACCGGCTCTGATCGCGGGCTGCCGAGTACACTCCGCCACCGTCGGGGAAATGCCGGCAGACAATGATGTAATTGTACGCCACCAACGCGGTGAGCAAGCTGACCGCGATGATGATTGGCAACGACCGATATCCCACCGCCGCCACGCCGCCGCTGAACGCGAAGCCGATGACATAGGCTTTGCTGGTCCCCCAATCGCCGTAGAGCAGCGCCGCCGCGCGCTTCCAGTCGACGTTCCGTGGACGATGCACCCCCAGACTATCCATGGCGGACCATCTGGGTGCGGTGTGAAAGGTTAGCGTGAACTAAATGTGCCCAGGAACGTAGATCGTGCATCAAGTTGCAGCGTGATATTGGCGGCAAAACTTTTGCGGGGTCAATGACGCAGATGCTCACGACGGCACACCCGCCGGCGATGAATTCTGGCTCCGGACCAAGGGCAACTTCGCCATCGACCGATCATGAACGCCCGTCAACGTGAGCATCGCGGTCGTCGCGCCGACCACCGCGAGGAACATGTCCCACTGGGTATCCCAGACGTCGCCTTGCGTGCCAAGGAAGTCGTCCGCCGCACTGCCCCCGACCACGGCCGTCCACCATTCGAAGAGTTCGTAGCTCGCGCTGAAGGCCAGACACACGCACACGGTGAGAAACGGCAGCCACCCGTTGCGCGGCAATCCCGCCACCCGCAGCAGGATTTCCCGCGTGAGAATCGCCGGCACGAAGCCCTGCGTGAAATGACCGAGCCGGTCGTAGTGATTGCGCGCGAGCCCGAACGCGTTCTCCACCCAGAAGCCGAGCGGAACTTTCGCATAGGTGTAGTAACCGCCCACCATGAGCACGACCGCGTGGAGGCAGAGCAACGTGAGGCACAAACGGCTCAACGGAAACTTCCGGCGTGTCACCAGATACAGCGCCACGCCAATCCAAATGGGAAAATTCTCCAGCGCCCACGTCGTCCGTCCCGACGGCGGCGCAATGCCGAGCACCATCTCCAACAGCATCGTGCCCACGAACAGCGCCCGCAGGGAAAGATTGGCCATGCCGCGGCGAAAACGCCTATTCCAAACCCAGAATCGCCCGGCCCGCCGGCGTGATCATCGATTGATGCCACGGCGGATCCCAAACCACCGCCACGTCGGCATCTTCAATTCCCGGGAGCTCGAGCAGTTTCATCTGCGCATCACGCGCGATCGTCGGGCCCATGCCGCAACCCGGCGCGGTCAACGTCATCTTCACGCTCACCTTCTTGTTGCCGTTCGCGAGCGGCTCGACGTGCAAATCATAAACCAACCCCAGATCGACGATGTTGACCGGAATTTCCGGATCGTAACACGTCTTCAACGTATCCCACATCGCCTGTTCATCAACCGCCGCGCCGGCCGCGGCCGCAGTCGTCGCCCCGGTCGACACTTCCAATCCCAGCGCATCCGCGTCCTTCGTGGCAATGCGGTAAAGCCCGCCGTGCGCGTGCACCGTGTAAGTCCCGCCCAAAGTCTGCGTGATATCCACAGGCGTGCCCTTGGGCAAAGTGACCACGGTCCCCGCAGGGATCTGCACCGCTTCGCAATCGCGAGCGAGTTCAACGGAAGAAACATTCGGCATGGTGGCAAGCTATCGGATCGCCCCCGCGCAAGCAACCGGAGAGAACGGGCGGCTTGGCGGAGTCAGAAGAAGTGCGAACGTCGCGCGTTCGTTCGCCTCGCCCCAGTTTCCCCCTCGGCGCCCGGGAAATGTACGGACTCAGCGACCTTCCACCTTGCTTTGTGCCTCCAAAGGATGTTTGGTTGGAGTCGTCTCTACCATTTCTGGTTCCGAGGCCGTGAACTGAGAATCCTGGAGGCACCGGTTTAACACGGTGATCCCACGGCCCACGGACCTATGAAATACACCACCACTCTGCTCTCATTGGCTGCCATCTTGTGCAGCCTGCTCACCGCCACGCAGCCCGCCCGCGCCCAAAGCACCGCCTTCACCTATCAAGGCTTTCTCACCATCAACGGTCAATTGGTGCGCACGCCACACGATATAGTTATCACTCCCTTCAACGCCGTGACGAACGGATCTGCGGTTGCGGCACCGGTCACCAACCTCAGCGTGGCGGTGGCCAATGGCTTGTTCAACGTCACGTTGGACTTCGGCGGCATCTTCGACGGGACGCCCCGCTGGCTGGACATTGCGGTGCGCCCCACTGGCAGTGGCGCGTTCACAAACCTCGTTCCACGCCAACCCGTAACCGCCACCCCGTACGCGATCTTCGCGGGCGGCGTCAGTGCAGCGGGCGTAACGGGCACGCTGCCGGCCGCGAGCCTCACGGGCACTTACGGCAGCGCGGTGAATTTCAGCAACGCGGCCAACGCCTTTGCGGGCAACGCCGCCGGCCTGACCAATTTCAACACTACCAATCTCGTGGGCCCGGTGCCGTCGATGCTGCTGAGCAACGCGTGGCGCATTGGCGGCAACGCCGGCACGACGCCGGGTACGCAGTTCCTCGGCACCACGGACAATCAGCCGGTGGAGTTCAAGGTCAACGGCGTGCGCGCGCTGCGGCTGGAGCCGACCGTCAATGATGCCTCCCACTCGAACATCGTCAACGTGGTGGCGGGTTCGTCCGTGAATCTCGTGGGCGCGGGCGTCTATGGCGCAACCATCGGGGGCGGCGGCGCGTTGAATTATCTCGGCAATTCCTACACCAATCGCGTCGACGCGGACTTCGGCACCGTGTCGGGCGGCGCGCTCAATATCATTCAGCTGGGCGCCGACGAGTCGACGATCGGTGGCGGTGTGCATAACACCATTCAGAGCGGAGCCACCTACGCGACCATCGGCGGAGGCGTGGAGAACACCATTCAAACCAATGGTTACAAAGCCACCATCGCCGGCGGCTACGCCAATACGATTCAACCCTATGCCGACGTCGCGACCATCGGCGGCGGTTACGCCAACACGATTGAGAACAACGGCCAACGGGCCACCATCGGCGGCGGCAGCTTCAACCTGATACAGTCCGGCGCGTACCAGGCGACGATCAGCGGCGGTGAGCAAAACGCGATACGGACCTTCGCTGCTGCCGCGACCATCGGCGGAGGCAACGCCAATACGATTCAGACCAATGCCGCCTACACCACGATCGGTGGAGGCCTTGCCAACTCGATTCAAACCCACTCCAGCTATGCGTCCATCGGCGGGGGTTACCAAAATACGATTCAACCCAACGACAGCGACAGCTACGGAACCATCGCCGGGGGCGGCGTGAACACGATTAAAACCAACGCCTACTTCGCCACGATCGGCGGCGGCTATGGCAACACGATTGAGCCCGCTGCCATCGCTACGACGATCAGTGGCGGCCTGCAAAACGTAATTCAAGGTGGCGCCAACTACGCGACCGTCGGTGGCGGCGTGCAAAACACCATTCAAACCAACGGCACCAAAGCCACCATCGCCGGTGGCTACGCCAACACGATTCAACCCTTGGCCGACGTCGCGACGATCGCCGGAGGCTACGCCAACGTGATTCAGACCAACGCTCAACGCGCGACCATCGGCGGCGGCAGCTTCAACTTCATCCAGCCCGACGCCGTCCACGCGACGATCGCCGGCGGCGGCGGCAACATCATTCTGAACGGCGCCAGCTACGGGACAATCCCGGGAGGTTATTCGAACAGCGCCGCCACTTACGCCTTTGCGGCGGGGTGCCGCGCCAAGGCCAACCACGCCGGCAGTTTCGTTTGGGGCGACCTGCAGGATGTCGACTTCGCCTCAACGGGCGTCAACCAGTTCTGCATCCGGGCCAACGGCGGTGTGCAGTTGAGCGGAGACACCAAAATGTCGTTTGGCTCCACACTCGGCACGAAGCTCAACCTCTTTAGCACGACCTTTGGCATTGGCATCCAAAGCGGCGTCCTTTACTCGCGGGTGGGCGCGAGCGGTGGGTTCGCCTGGTTTACCGGCGGCGTGCATAACGACAACACTTTCAATGCGGGCGGCGGCCAGGCAGCCATGACGCTGCTCCTGGGCAACCTCACCGTGAACGGCACGCTGGTCAGCACGAGCGATCGGAACGTCAAACAGGATTTCTCCGCAGTGAACAGCCGTTCCATTTTGGAGAAAGTGGCGCAATTGCCCATCACGACGTGGACCTACAAAAACGATCCCGGCACTCGTCACGTCGGCCCCATGGCGCAGGACTTTTACGCCGCCTTCGGCGTCGGTCCGGACGACAAGCACATCACCACCGTGGACGAAGGCGGCGTCGCACTGGCGGCGATCCAAGGGTTGAACCAAAAGCTCGACGAAACCCGCGCCGAGAACGCGGAGTTGAAGCGGCGGCTGGAGGCGATGGAGAAATTGCTGAGCCGCGTGAACAAGACGAGCGACGGAGACCGGTGACCCACGCGCGAAGCGCGTAACGCTTCTGCCGATCGGCGGTCATAAACCGCCGCAACAAACCGCGCGTTCTTGCGTGGGCGGCACGCCCACTGACTTTGTAGGGCCTGCTCTCCGAGCCGATGAACGCGCGAGATACCCGACCTACCTTACTGCAAGCCCACGCGGTAGAAGCGCTGGGTGCCGGGGAGTCCGCCGGTGAGGGTGGCGTCGTCGGTCCACTGCGTGCTCGCGCCGGTGGCGGGGACACTGGTGGTGGCGGTGCTCCAAGTCGCGAGGTCGTTCGAGAATTCGATCCGGTAGTTCTTCCCGGCCACGCTCTGGAAGACGAGCACGTTCTGGCCGCTGCCGTTGCGCGTGATCGACGTGACGGTCAATTCGCTCGCGCTGCTGTTGGGATTCGTGCCCGCGGCTTGCTCCTGCAAATCGCCCTGCCCGTCGCCGTCGGTGTCCGTGTAGCGAACGTTGCTCAGGACGAGGTTGGTGTCGTAGCTCACCTGGAAGCTCAGCAGGTTGGTGAGGAAGCTGGTGCGGAAATTGTTGAACACGCCGTTAAACGTACCCAAGGAACCGCCGAAGCTCACGAGCGTGAAGGTGTCGCGCGCATCGGGCAGGTAGTTGGGCAGCAACGACAGGCTCATGTTCCCCGCGAACCGCACGAAGTTGGTCACCGCGATCTGGTCGTAATCCATGCCCGCGTTGGTGCCGCCGAGTTCGAAGTTCATCAGTGAACTGTTCGTGAGGAACAGGCTGCCGTTGACGGTGATTTTGCCCAGTGAGTTGCCGGGCGTGATGGTGCCGAAATTGGTAATGGTGCCGTTGATGGCGCCGCTGCCGCTTAACATGTTGTTCGTGCCGATCGTCAAGCCGCTCGCCACCGTCAGCGTGCCATTTGCCAAGCGGAGAATATTGTTGGTAGAACCCGGAAACCTACCCACGTAGCCACTGGCAGCTTGCACCGCGCTGCCATTACTCACGACCAGCTGGTTTCCACTGCCGAGTTGCCCTATCAAGAGATCGTTGCGGTTGCTCCAGAGCGAGTTCGCTCCCGTTATCAATACTACGTTATCATTCGCGCCCGAGTTGTAGCCCAGATACCCGGATCCGTTGGCCACCACGCCGCCATTGCTCACCACCAACTGGTTCCCGCTGCCGGAGACGCCGACATAGAGTTCGCTGCTGTTGGACCAGAGCGAGCCCGCGCCCGTCACCAACGCCACGTTGTTGTTCCCAAAGGTGCCGACGTAGCCTTCGGTGTTGCGCACCGTGCCGCCATTGCTCACCACCAACTGGTTCCCGTCGCCGTTGTCGCCGACACGGAGACCGCTGCTGTTGGTCCAGAGCGAGCCCGCTCCCGTGACCAAGGCCACGTTGTTGTCCCCCGAGCTGCCGACGTCGCTGAATTCGGCGGCCACCACGCCGCCATTGCTCACCACCAACTGGTTTCCGCTGCCGAAGTCGCCGACATAGAGATGGCCGCTGTTGGTCCAGAGCGAGCCCGCGCCCGTCACCAACGCAAGGTTGTTGTTGCCGAACGACGGATCTAAGGAATCTCCGTAGCCAATGGTGCCGCTTATGCTGGCCACCGTGCCACCATCGCTTACCAGCAACTGGTTCCCACTTCCTTGGAGACCGACAAAGAGTTCAAGCCTGTTTTCCCAGATCGATCCCGCGCCGGTTACCACCGCCACGTTTTCTCGGCTATCCAATGCTGGGCTGAAGTTGTCGCGGCCGACGTAGCCCCGGCCGGTGCGGACAGTGCCGCCATTGCTCACCACCAATTGGTTCCTCCAGCTGCCGTAGTCGCCCACAGTGAGTTCAGAGGTGTTGGTCCAGAGCGAGCCTGCGCCCGTCACCACGGCCACGTTTTCACCGGAAAGGGTGCCGCCGATGGTGCCGTTGATGGTGTCCACCATGCCACCATTGCTCACCACCAACTGGTTCCCGTTGCCGTTGCCGCCGACGCCGAGATTGGTGCTGGTCCACAGCGAACCCACGCCAGTCACCAGCGCCGCGTTGAAGGCCGAGACGAGATAGCTGTTGGCGCTGACCACCGTGCCGCCGTTGCTGATCACCAATTGGTTCCCGCGCTCAAACGATCTGATCTGGAGGTCGCCGCTGGTGGTCCAGATGGAACCCGGCCCGGAGACCACGGCCAGGTTGTTGGAGGTGGTCGAATTGGTGCCGATATACGAAGTGCCGGTGACGCTCAAAGTGCCGCCGTTGGTGATCAGCAACTGGTTGCCCGCCGCCGCGGTGTTTCCACCGAGAGTGAAGCCGTTGCTCAGAACGAGCGGCGCATTGCTCCGCAGGTCGAGAATCGCTGAAGTGGTTCCGCCCGCGCCCACCACGAATCTCTGCGCGTTGTTCACTGCGCCGCCGTGGGTGATGAGCGTGCCGCCGTTGAAGGTGAACACACTCTGCGTGCCGTTGGTGAGCAACAGCCGGTCCGTTTCGATGAGGCCGGCATTGAACACGTTGGTGCCGCGCCGGATGTCCAGTGCGCCCGTGCCGGACCCGTTGACAGCGCGCAAGGTGCCACCGTCCACAGTGACGCGGTTGTTGAGGAATGCGGAGATGGAACCGACGACCACATTGCTTGCGCTCACGGTGCCGCCATTGCTCACCACCAACTGGTTCCCGCTGCCGGAGTAGCCGACGTGCAGATCTCCACGATTGATCCAGTTCGCGCCCGGGCCGGTGACGGTCGCGACGTTGCCGGCGCTGGCGCCGGTGAAGCCCAGATAGGCGGTGCGATTGCTGACGAACGCACCGTCGCTGATGAGGAGGTGGTTGCCGCTGTTGCTCTGGCCCACGTAAAGGTCGCGCGCGATGAGCCACTGGGAGTTGGTGCCGGTGATGTCCGCGAGATTGCGCCCACCGGTGGCGGCGTAGCCCAGAAACGCATTGGACCCCACCCACACGGCGGCGCCGTTGCTCACGATCAATCGGTTGCTGGTGCCTTGATTGCCGATCAACAGCGTGTCGCGGTTGCTCCAGAGCGTGCCCGCGCCGGTGACGAACACGAGGTTGTTGGTGCTGCCGGAGGTGGTGCCAATCTCGCCAATGTCATTTCCCACCAATCCGCCGCCGCTGATGGTAAGTTGGTTCGCGTTGTTGCTGAACCCCACATACAGACTGCCGCCGATCTGCCAGCGGGAGCCAATGCCGGTAACGCGCACCTGATTGGAGTTCGCGCCGACGTTGCGGCCGATGAACCCATTGCCGGAATTGGTCAGCAGCGCGCCGTTGGTGATGGTAAGCAGGGTGAACGGGCCGTTGGTGCCAATGGTTACGCTGACACCCAAGGTGTTGGTGACGTTGTTGAGCGTGTTGGTGGCGCCGTCGGCCACCACCTGCGCGCGCGCGGCTGACCACGGAAGACACAGAAGGAGAAGGACGCAAAGGATGGTAGGGATCGCTGTCCTCAGCGGGCCGCTGTCAGACAAATAGGCGTCCTCTCGGAAGTCGGCGGACAGCCGAGGACAGCCATCCCCACCCGGAAGCGTGGTGTCAACGTCGGCTTGCACGCGGCGTAACGCAGACGTGGTGGTTGAATTTGTCATGGTGGGAAAGGAAAGGAAGATCACGCGCGCCGCCGTGTCGCTGCCAGAGTGCACAACGCAACGGGCACAACTGTGGCGGAGATAATCTGGTTCATATGATTGGGTTTTCCTTCGATCGCGGCGGCCGCCAACCATCCATGCGCCCCTCGCGTCTCAAAGGGTATTTACCCTGACGGAAATACCAGCAGTTTCGCATGCTTTTTGCAAGGCGTTACCGCCCATCCTATGCCAGGGCCCAAGGCGGGTATCCGCATTTGTGTGAGAGGGGACACTAAGAGCGCAAAATCACGTCTGTGCGGCACTTCCACTCGACCAACACCTGGTTGGACTGGCGCTGCCGCGCAGCCGCGCTGCCAGCTGGTTTTGGTCTCACGGGAGAATCGCTAGGGCTTGAGTTTTCACTTGCCCGCATTACCCGATCGTCGTATTTACCTCCGCATAGCCAATAGGTGCAGTCATGGATTCCAGGTATCCAGCTCCTTTAGTTGCCCGTGTTGCGGCGTCGCCGTCCGTCCGCTTCGCTTTCCTTCGGAGGTTCGCCCAACTGCTTTGATGCGTCATGCCGGTGCCCCGGAACAGAGAGGTGCATGAGTACGCGGAACGCGTCCGCGCCCGGGTGCCGCGTCGGTTTAAGGAGGTGCTCGCGGCCTCGGGCTGCACGAAGCATAAATTCCAAGATGAGGCCGGTGTCTCCAAGCAGATGCTCAGCAATACCGAGACCGGCGCCAACATCCCCGGCCTGTGTGTCCTCGCCCAGATCAGCCGCGCCGCCGGCCTCACGCTCACCGAATTCGTCCGCGGGCTGGAGGATGATTGGGAGGCGTAGACAAGCGGCAGTTCGAGCCAAGCCTTGCCCGCCCATCACGCGAACGACGCCCAACTAGGAAATCCCTTTTCGGGTTATTCGCGTGGTTCGCGGGCCACTCCGTCGCCGCCACGTCCAATATGTTGGACTACCGCTTCCGCGGGCGGATGTGATTTCCTTGCAGGCGTAACCACGAACGTCTGCGATGAACGCCGCTCATCTCACAACCACGTGTTTCCCGTTTCCGGGGAGGAAAAAGGCCGAAAACCACCCGTTTCGAGGGTCATTTCCCGCCGTTTTGTCGTCGCAGGGCGAAGAAACGCCCAATTTGCTCAGGCGTTTGCCCAAAAAGCCCGGGCGTTTGCCGCGTCGGCTCGGGCGTTTGGGGAAAAAGCTCAGGCGTTTGCCGCAAACGCCTGAGGATTTGCCGCATCGGCTCAAGTGTTTTCGCCATCCGCTCAAGGCTTTTCGGAAAACGCCCGGGAGTTTGCGGCTTTCGCCTGAGCGTTTTGGCCATCGGCCTGAGGCTTTGCCGCATCCGCCCGGGAGTTCGCGCCGTCGGCTCGGGCGTTTGACGGAAACGCCCAAGGCTTTGGCAAATCGGCCTGAGGGTTTTATCCCTCCGGCGCCGGCATTTTCCCGATCTCTTGCACCGTAAACCTATAACCCCACATGCCTACTCCGCTCACCTGGGATACGCCCGGCCAGCCTTGGGACTCGGGCCTAACTTGGGACGGCGAGGCGAACAAATCCAAATCCATGAACAACAGCAAAGCCATCATTGACTTCAGCCCCTATCCCGCGGCGGAACTCGGCCCCGTCGCCCACATGATCCACGACCAGATGGTGCTCAACGCGGCCACCTTCACCGCGCCGCCGGTGACGATGGCGGCCTTGCAAACCTTGATCACCACGTATGATGCGAAGCTCATCTTGCGGGCGAGCCGCGCCACGGCGGACATCATGGCGTTCAACGTGGCGCGCGAGGCGTTGGAGGAATCGCTCGGGGTGCTGGGCAATTACGTCAATGGCATAGCCAAGGGCGACGCGATGATCGTGGAGAAAAGCGGCTTTCCCTCCTACACCACCGCGCGCACCCCTAACACCGCGCCACCGGCAGCGCCGATCGACCTGCGCCTGCGTCCGGGTGATCTGAGCGGCAGCATCACGGCGCGTTACAAACCGGATCGTCAGGGCAGCACGAACGAAGTGCAGGTCAACACCGGCGATCCGAACAACGCCGCCGGCTGGCAGACCAAAGGCATGTATCAGGGCGGCAAAGCAGTCGTCGACGGCCTCACGCCGGGCGCGATGGTGTGGGTGCGCGTGCGCACGGTCGGCCTCAAAGGCGTGATGGGCGCGTGGAGCGATCCCGCGGAAATCAGAGTGGTGTGAACCGAAGACGAGGAGTCAGGATTCCGGATGCAGGATTCGGTGCTTCGATCCCGCGTCGTTCTACTGAATCCTGAATCCTGAATTCTGAATCCAGAATTTTATGTTCGACCCAAACAAACCTGCCGATCATTCGCCGCTTTCCTCTGCCGAGATGCGCAGTCAGTTGCAAGGTCTGAAGGCGATCATCGACGCCATCCTCACCGTCACAGCCGCACAGATTGATGGCGTGAACACGGTGAATCCCGGCGACCCGGCGGACGTGTCGGTAAGCGTGGTCGGCAACACGCTGCACTTCACCTTCGATCTCCCGCGCGGCAACGACGGCGCGCAAGGACCGCCATTCGCAGATGCGATTGTCGATGCGGTGAACACGCTGAACCCCGGCGATCCCGCGAGCGTGAGCGTGAGCTTCGACGGCACGAATGTGCATTTCACGTTCAACATCCCGCGCGGTGATCAAGGCGATCCGGGCGAAGTGACGCAGGCGCAGCTCGACAGCGCGATCGCCGGCACCAGCAGCAACACGAATGGCGTGAGCACGCTCGACAGCGCCTTCGGTGATCCGGATGCGGAAACGCTGCGGCAGAAGTTGAACGAGGTGATCCTCAACGGTCGGCGCTAGGCGAGCGGTGGACGGACGCGAGCCGACTGACGGTAGGGCGCGCTGTCCTCAGCGGGCCGCAGTATCAAGCGCCGGAACGGCCGGCTGAGGACCGCGAGCCCTACCATCGCGAGCCTGATTGCGCGTTTACGGGGCGACCTTGCGCGCGGTTTCCACGGAGCGGGCGGTTACGGGCACCCGTTTATCACGAGGATTTGTTTTCCCCTTTTGCCTCGCGTCCGTCATGCTGGGCGCATGTCTGGATTGATTGCCATTGTCGGCCGACCGAATGTCGGCAAGTCCGCGTTGTTCAACCGCATCGTGCGCCGTCGTATCGCCATCGTGCACGATCAACCGGGCGTCACGCGCGACCGCGTCAGCATCGAAGCGGAATGGCAAGGACGTCCCTACACCTTGGTGGACACCGGCGGCATCGGTCTCCTGCGCCATGAGAAGGCGCCCGACGTGATCACGGAAGCGGCCTTGCAACAGGTCGAACTCGCGATCGAAGCGGCGAACGTGATCATCCTCGTGGTCAACGTGCAGGAAGGCGTCGTGCCACTGGACCGCGAAGTGGCGGAGCGTTTGCATCGCGCCAAGAAGCCCGTGCTCGTGGCGGTGAACAAGGTGGACACGACGCGTCTGGAATCCGGCGCGGATGAATTCGCGGCGCTGGGTTTCGATAAGATTTTCCCGGTCACGGCCATTCACGGCGAAGGCATTACCGAGCTGATGAGCGAGGCCGCCAAGCTGTTGCCGGAATCCACGACGGTCGAAGCGCAGCCGGTCGATGCGGAATCCGAAACCGCGGCGGAAGAAGCGGGCGTCAAGCCCGAGCGCAAGGCCACCGGCCCGATGAAGATCGCGATCGTCGGTCGTCCGAACGTCGGCAAGTCCTCAATCATCAATGCCCTCACGCAATCTGAGCGTGTTATTGTCAGTCCGATTCCCGGCACGACGCGCGACGCCGTGGATGTCCCCTTCTCCGTCGAGACCGAAGGTGTACGCCAGGATTACACGCTGATCGACACCGCCGGCGTGCGAAAAGAAAACCGCATCAACGACTCCGTGGAGTTCTACAGCGTGCAGCGCACGAACGAATCCATCGCGCGCGCCGACCTCGTCGTGTTCGTGCTCGATGCGGAGTCCGGCATCATCGAACAGGACAAAAAGATCGGCGCGAAAATTGTCGAGGAACGCAAGGCGTGCATCGTCGTGATCAACAAGTGGGATCTATACAAGGATTCCGTCACCGCCGCGCGCGCGAAGGAAATCGCCAAGCGGAACAATCGCGAACGCGTGCGCAGCGAAGGCACGGAAGAAAAGCTGACCACGCTCGCGGAGTTCGCGCAGTGGGTGCAGGAGAATTTATTCTTCCTCGATTACGCGCCGGTGATTTTCACCTCGGCCAAAACCGGCTTCCACCTCGATCGTTTGCTTGAAGCGGTGCGTTACGTGGCCGCGCAGTTGCAGCAGAAGATTCCCACGTCCATTCTCAATCGCACGATCAACGACGCGATTCTGGGACAACAACCCGTGAGCTCGACCGGGCATCAGCTGAAGTTTTTCTACGCGTCACAGGTGCGCACGGCGCCGCCGACGTTCCTGCTGTTCGTCAATCGCGACGAGTTGTTCTCGCCAGCGTATGAAAAATATCTGAAGGGAAAACTTCGCGCGGCGTTCGGCTTCGAAGGTTGCCCGATTATTTTGGTGCCGAAAGCACGGCCCAAAACCGTGGAATCCATCCGTAAATTCAAGCCTCGCGGCGGAGCGCCCCGAGTTCAAACGCGCGAGCGCAAAGGCAGCAAGAAAGCCTTCGCGCGCCGCCCCGATCGGCAACACTCCAGCCGCCCTCAGCGATAGGCGAAAAGCGGCGAAAATCCTTCGTTTTTCGCGGGAATGCGGAAAAAGTCACTTTTTTGCAATTTTTTCTTGTCGCCACTACGGGTGGTGTCTAACGTTCGTCCACTGCTCAACTAAATGGGGTCGAAACCCCGGCAGGTCTGTCAGTTGGTAGAGTTTAATTCAGAGTTGGACGAGGTTTGAGTGGGGAATTCGAGAGTCGGCAAGAAGCCGTTTTGAGTTATGCCTTTAGAATCGACGCCAGACAGAATTGGTTCGACAGACTGGGCCCGCGAAGCAGGGAAATTTTAACTTTAGCCGCACCTTTGCCAGAGAATTTTTGTCGTCATTTCAATTTTGCCGTTTCGCAACAACGTTAACCGAGGAAAACCCATGATCGATGCCACAGACTCCACCGCCCTTCCCGCCTCCAGCACCCGCCACAAAAAGGTTTCAGCGCCCCGCGCGACCAAGCCAGCCCGCACCACGAAGAAAAGCCTCCGCCTCGATCGCGTGTTCAGTGACGCGAAGCTGCATCCGTTCGATCAGATCGAATGGGACAAGCGCACCGCCGAAATCACCGATGACTCCGGCAAGGTAATTTTCAAGCAAGAGAACGTCGAAGTGCCGAAGTCATGGTCGGTGCTCGCGACGAAAGTGGTCGTGTCGAAATATTTCTACGGCGAACAACACACCTCCGAGCGCGAAACCTCGGTGCGCCAGTTGATCGACCGCGTCTGCCGCACCATCGCGGATTGGGGCATCAAGGACGGCTACTTCAACAAGACCGACGGCGAGTTGTTCTACCGCGAACTCACCTGGTTGTGCGTCAATCAATACGGCGCGTTCAATTCTCCCGTGTGGTTCAACGTGGGTCTCTTCCACCAATACGGCGTCGGCAAGAATTCCTCCAAGGGCAACTGGTTCTTCAACCACAAGACTGGCGAAGCCGAACGCGCCCAGACCCAGTATGAATATCCCCAAGGCAGCGCGTGCTTCATTCAGTCCGTGCAGGACAACATGGAAGACATCATGCGCCTCGCCTACAGCGAAGCGATGCTCTTCAAGTATGGCTCCGGCACCGGCACCGACCTCACGCCGATCCGCAGCTCAAAGGAAAAACTCTCCGGCGGCGGTCGCCCCAGCGGCCCGCTCAGCTTCCTGAAGGTCTACGACCAGGTTGCGAACGTGGTGAAATCCGGCGGCAAGACCCGTCGCGCCGCGAAGATGAACACGCTCCGTGACTGGCACGGCGACATCGAAGAATTCATCGACTGCAAGCAGAAGGAAGAGAAGAAGGCGTGGGCCTTGATCGAACAGGGCTACGACGGTTCCTACAATGGCGACGCCTACGGCAGCGTCATGTATCAGAATGAAAATCTCTCCGTCCGCGTCAGCGACGAGTTCATGCAGGCGGCCGAAACCGGCAAGGAATGGTGGACGCGCACGGTCACCGGCGGCAAGCCGCTGGCGAAGAAGGACGCGAACACGCTCCTCAACAAGATCTCCGAAGGCACGCACATTTGCGGTGACCCCGGCCTCCAGTATGACGGCGCGATTCAAAAGTGGCACACCTGCAAAGGCACCGAGCCGATTCATTCCACCAATCCGTGCTCGGAATACGTGTTCCTCAACAACACCGCGTGCAACCTGGCCTCGCTGAACTTGATGAAGTTTAAGCGTGAAGACGGCACGTTCGACACCGATCGTTTCAAAGCCGCCGTCCGCATCTACATCACCGCGCAGGAAATCCTCGTCGACAACGCCAGCTATCCCACGAAGGAAATCGCGGAGAACTCCCACATCTTCCGCACGCTCGGGCTCGGCTTCGCGAACCTCGGTTCGCTCTGCATGAGCTACGGCCTGCCCTATGACTCCGACGAAGGCCGTGCCCTCGCCGGCGCCATCACCGCCATCATGACCGGCCACGCTTACGAACAGAGCGCGGATATTTCCGGCGCGATGGGCGCCTTCGCCGGTTACAAGGACGCGCGTTGCTCCGGCGTCACCAAGACCGTCGCAAAAGACAACGTCGCCTCGATGCTCGGCGTCATTCAACAACACCGCGACGCCGTGGAAGACATTCATCCGAGCCGCGACTTCAACTACCTCAAGGACGAAGCCCGCAAGTGCTGGGATCGCGCCCTTGCCCGCGGCAAGGAAGTCGGCTACCGCAACGCGCAAGTCACCGTGCTCGCGCCCACCGGCACCATCGCCTTCCTCATGGACTGCGACACCACCGGCGTCGAACCCGACATCGCGTTGGTGAAATATAAACTCCTCGCCGGCGGCGGCATGTTGAAGATCGTCAACCGCACCGTGCCCGAAGGCCTCCGTCGTCTCGGCTACAACGCCAAGCAGATCGACGCCATCACCGCTCACATCGAAAAATTCGACACCATCGAAGACGTCGAAGACAACGGCGCGACCATCGCCAGCGGCCTCAAGCCCGAGCATCTCGCGGTGTTCGATTGCGCGTTCAAGCCCTACCGCGGCAAGCGCAGCATCGGTTACATGGCGCACTTGAAGATGATGGGCGCGGCCCAGCCGTTTATCAGCGGCGCGATCTCCAAGACCGTCAACATGCCGAACGAAGCCACCGTGCAGGATATTCGCGACGCTTACGTACAGGCTTGGAAGATGGGGCTCAAATGCGTCGCCATCTACCGCGACGGCTCCAAGCGTTCACAACCGCTCAACACCAAGAAGACCAATGAAGGTGGCGAGAAAGCCGAAGTCGGCGCGAACCTCACCGCTCTGGAAGCCCGCATCAAGGAACTCGAAACGGAAACCGAGCAACTCCGCGCGCGCTCCGTTCAACCGCTGCGCCGCCGCTTGAGCGACACCCGCAGCGCCATTACGCACAAGTTCGACATTGCCGGACACGAAGGCTACTTGACGGTCGGATTGTTCGAGGACGGCCAGCCCGGCGAACTGTTCATCACCATGGCCAAGGAAGGTTCCACCATCGGCGGCCTCATGGATAGCATCGGGACCCTCACCAGCATGGCGCTCCAATACGGCGTGCCCCTGGACGCGCTCCTGCGCAAGTTCGCCCACCAGCGCTTCGAACCGAGCGGCTTCACCAAGAACCCCGACATTCGCAACGCCTCATCGATCATCGATTACGTGTTCCGCTGGCTCGCGTGCCAGTTCATCCCCGGCTACCGCGAAGCCAACACGCCGAACCGCAATCAACCCGAGCTGGCGATGCCCGGCCTGATCGAAGAGATAAAAAAAAACATAAACCATCCGGTGCCTGACCTCCCGATCGCCGAAGACACCGAGATCATCTCGCTTAACGACGCGAAGAACGTGGCCAACGGCACGCACTCCAACGGCACCAAGCGCAGCGCGACAACCTCGACCTTGAAACTCACGTCGCTCACCTTGACCAGCACCTTCCAGAATCAAGGTGACGCCCCGAGCTGCCCGAGCTGCGGCCAGATCACCGTGCGCAACGGTGCGTGCTACAAATGCCTCAATTGCGGAGAGAGCCTCGGCTGCTCCTAGACCTTGTTGGTAAATAGCAGAGGAACGAATACCGGGAAGCGGGTGCTTCCCGGTATTTTTATTTGTGCTGCCGAAACTGCATTGCGATGAGGACACGAGCAGCGCGATATACTCTGACCGGGCCATGACAACAATCCGCCGAAATCCAACCATAGCGGTCCTCATCGCCAGCCTCCTGCTTGCGGCTGCACCAGAGCGCGTCGCCTCGCAAGCGATTCCGTTCAACGTCTTAAAAATTCCCAACCCGACGCCGGCCTTGAACGAACTCTTTGGTTACGCAGTGGCCGCCTGGGGAACGGATCGTTTGCTAATCAGCGCGCCTTTCGAGAACACGAGCGCATCCGGTGCGGGCGCGGTTTATCTGTTCAGCCTCGACGGCACTCTGCTCGCAACGTTTGCGAAAACAAACCCGGCCGCGAATGATCATTTCGGATACGCCGTGGCAATGGTCGCCTCCAACGTCGTCTTAATCGGGGCCAACGGAGATGACACGGGTGGGACGAATGCGGGCGCGGCCTATTTATTCGACATGCACGCCACTTTGCTTACCACCTTCACCAACCCTTTACCCGGCGGCGGCGCGACATTCGGTGACTCGGTGGCGCACGTGGGGCCAGACCGAGTGCTGATCGGCGCGCCACACTACAACACAAACACAACCACTGCCGGGGCGGCGTACCTGTTTCTGACGAACGGAACATTGCTGACCACTTTCACAAGTCCATCGCCGGCGGGATTCGACGCGTTCGGCGGATCGGTGACAGCATTGGGAAACGATCGCGTGCTGATCGGCGATCCCCGCCGAGGCACAACCTCACCGGGCGCCGCATACTTGTTCAGCACCAACGGAACGTTGCTCACCGCCTTTACCAACCCATATCCGGCAGACAACGACAACTTCGGATACGGTTTAGCCGACATGGGATCGGACCGCGTGCTGATCGGCGCGCATGGCCAAAGCAACTATTCCGGCATTGCCTATCTGTTTACCACGAACGGAATGTTGCTCACGACTTTCACCAATCCCACCCCGGCGATGAACGACGATTTCGGAATCGCGCTCGCGTCCGTGGGGGCGAACGGGGTTTTGATCGGCGCGGACGGCGACTCCGTGAACGGATCGCCCGCTGGAACCGCATATTTGTTCAATACGAACGGAGGTTTGCTGGCGGCCTTCACCAACCCTGCACCGACGGGAGCGAATTATTTCGGCGGTGCGGTCACAACCGCAGGTAATGATCGGCTGTTGATCGGCGCCTTCTGGGATAACTCCGGCGCAACGCGCAACGGTGCCGCGTATCTCTTCTCGCTGGGTTATCCACAGTTGGGCATCACTCGCACAAATTCAGACTTCTCCGTCACTTGGCTCACGCCCGAGACAGGCTTGATCCTCCAACAGGCAGATGCGTTGGCCAATCCCACCGTCTGGGCGGACACGCCGGGTTCGCCAGCGGTCGCGGGGAACATGAATGTCTTTCCGCTCTCCGTTCCCGCCACACTCACCAACCGCTTCTACAAACTCCGCCGCCCGTAACGGGACGCCCGCGCTTTAGTGCGCGGCGTTGGAGCGCCAGAATTCGAAGACGCCTTTCCACCATTCCACGGATTGCTCGGCGACGTCGTTGTGGCCGGCGCCTTCGAACATCCAGAGTTTTTTCGGACCGCGGTAGCTGTCGAAAAGTTTTTGTCCAAGCGCGGGCGGAATGTCCCGGTCCAAACCGGCGAGTGCGAAGCCCGCGGGGCCGTGGTAATCGGCGAGCCATTCGTCGGGGGCATATTGATCCCACAAGAGCAGCGAGACGGGAAAGATCGGCTGCCGGCGTTTCGCCACGGAGACGAGATTGTTGTAAGGGACGAAGAAATGCACGCCGGAGACGCGGTCGCGATACTGCTTCGCCAGATGCGCGGACATTCCCGTGCCGAGGGATTCGCTGACGACGTAGAGCGGTGAACGGTTGCTGAGCAAGCCGAACGCTTCATCGGCTGCGGCGAGCAGGCTCTTCATGGTGGGCGAACCCCCACGCGCGCCAAAGCCGGGATATTCGAGCACGAAGACGTCGATCGCTCCCGCCGCACGGATCGGCGCCGCGAGGTAGTCACGTTCCGCCGCGCAACCGCTGTTGCCGTGCACGACCAATACTGCTCCGTTACTCCCGCCGGGATGTGGCAGGTGCCAGCCGATGGTTTCGCCACGGGAATTTTTCCACGGCCGAAAACCGCTCTGAGCAGCGAGGCCTTCGGCTTCCTTGGGCGCGAGCTTCGTCGGGTGATACACCATCCGGCGTTGCAGAAGCGTGATCAACACCAGCGCGACCGCGTAGTAAATCGGCACGCGGACGAGCAGCCATTTCAGGATGATTACACCGCGACCCACCGCGTGCGCGGTGTCCGGTGAAACGGGATCGGGCATGCAGCGTGCGGCGGCCCGCGGTTATTCCTTCTTCGGCGCCGCCTTGACCTCGATGTGCAGGTCGCGGAGCTGGCGCGGCGAGACGGCCGACGGCGAGTCGGTCATGAGGCACGTGCCCTTGGCGGTTTTCGGGAAGGCGATGACGTCGCGGATGCTCGTGGTGCCGCAGAGGATGGCGCACAGGCGATCGAAGCCGAGCGCAATGCCGCCGTGCGGGGGCGCGCCGTATTTGAACGCTTCGAGCATGTAACCAAAACGCAGCTTCGTTTCCTCCGGCGAGATCGCGAGGAGTTCTTCGAAGATGGTCTTCTGCACGTCCGGCTGGTGGATACGAATCGAGCCGCCACCGAGTTCGACGCCATTGACGACGATGTCGTAGTGCTGGCCGCGGACTTTCTTCGGATCGGTCTTGAGCAGCGGGATGTCTTCGGTCACGGGCGCGGTGAACGGATGATGGCTGGAATACCAGCGGTTCATTTCACGGTCGAAACCGAGCAACGGAAATTCAATGACCCAAAGGAAATTGAACTGATCAGCCGGGATCGTGAGCTTCCCTTGAGCCTTCAAAACGTCGGCGCAGTAGAGACGAATCTTGCCGAGAATTTCGCACGCGGTGAGCCATTGATCGGCGGCGAAGAGGATCAAGTCGCCTTCCTGAATGGCGAGCTTCTGCGTGAGCGCGTCCTTCTCCGCCTGGCTGAAGAATTTCACGATCGGCGATTTCCATTCGCCATTTTCAACCTTGATGTAGGCGAGACCTTTCGCGCCGAAACTCTTCGCGTATTCGGTCATCGTTTCGATCTGGCCCTGCGTCGCGCCGGCGAGGCCGCGGGCATTCATGGCTTTCACCACGCCGCCGCCCTCAACGCACTTGCCGAAGACGCCGAACTTCGAGCCCTTGAACTCTTCCGTGAAGTCCACGAGTTCCATGCCGAAGCGCGTGTCGGGCTTGTCGATGCCCCAGCGGTTGAGCGCTTCGTTGAACGAGATGCGTTTGAACGGCGTGGGGATGTCGATGTTCAGCGCGGTTTTCCAGACGCGCTTGAGCAATCCTTCGATGAGCGCGTAGATGTCTTCGCGATCGATGAAGCTCATCTCGATATCCACCTGCGTGAACTCGGGCTGGCGATCGGCGCGGAGATCTTCGTCGCGATAGCAGCGGGCGAGCTGGAAGTAACGCTCGATGCCGGAGACCATGAGGATCTGCTTGAACTGCTGCGGCGATTGCGGAAGCGCGTAGAACGTGCCGGGCTCGCGACGGTTCGGGACGAGAAATTCGCGCGCGCCTTCAGGCGTGGATTTGAAAAGCGTCGGCGTCTCGACTTCGAGGAATCCTTGCTCATCCATGAACACGCGCGTGGCGGTAGCGACCTTCGAGCGCAGCCGCATGTTGCGAATCATCTCGGGCCGGCGCAGGTCGAGGTAGCGATACTGCAGGCGCAGTTCTTCGTTCACCTTGTTCGCGATCTCGGGATCGTCGACCGGGAACGGGAGCACTTCGGCGTGATTGAGCACGGTGCATTCCTTCACGAGCACTTCGATCTGGCCCGTGGGAATCTTGTCATTGTTCGTGCCAGCGGGACGCACGCGCACCTTGCCGGTGATTTCAATAACCGACTCGCTGTGCAGCTTCGTCGCGGCATCGAAAACTTCCTTCGACAAATCCGCGGGATCGAACACCGTCTGCGTGCGGCCCTCGCGGTCGCGCAGGTCGATGAAGAGGACACCGCCGAGATCGCGGCGCGAGTGGACCCAGCCGGCCAGCGTGACAGTTTGCCCGGCGTGTTCCGCGCGGAGTTCGTTGCAATGATGCGTGCGTTTCATGAAATTAATTCGCCGAGCGCCAGTTTCGGGCGACAAAGCGAACGCGGATGGTGGCGGGATTCAGCGTGATTTCAAAGCAGATTTTTCGGAATCCGCCTTGTGACCAGACATGTAGAGCAGCACGCAGAGGAGCGCGAAGGGTAACAGCGACAGCGCGTCGGACCACGGTCCTTCGAAGAAGGGGTTGTGCCTCGTTGAGAGATTCGTGAAGAGCGTGTCGATGCTGTCGAACACCCCAGCCATGAGCGCGATGATGATGCCCGCAATGGCGCCTCCGGCGATGTAACCGGAAGCCATCAGCACACCGGGGCTCTTGTCGCCTTCCGCTGCGATCTGCGATTCGTCGAAGCCGGAGTCGCGCAGTTTGTTCCAGCGGCGACGATCGACGAGCCACCGGATCAGGCCGCCGACAAAAATCGGCATGGAGGACGAGAGCGGCAGATAAACACCCACCGCGAAGGCGAGCGACGGAATGCCGGACAACTCGAGCACCACCGCGATCATCACGCCGAAAAGCACGAGGCCCCACGGAAGCTGACGATCGAGAATGCCTTTGATGATGTAGCTCACAAGCGTGGCCTTCGGCGCCTCGAACTTGCGCACCGTGGAGCCATCAGGACGCGCCGAGAACGCACCATTGATTCCCGGGTCCACAAACCACACAGGCTTGCCGGAATTATCCACGAGATATTTTCCCGGCGCGCCACCGGTAATTCCCGTCTTGTGCCAGACACGATACGAGTTGGTGTCTTGCGCCGCTTGCGGGCCAACAAGGCGTTCAGCGCCGGAAACGTCGGCTTCTTCCGGACGCACGGTAAGGCCGGCTTTTTCCGAAGGAACATAAACAGTCGCGGTTTGATTCAATTGGAGAAGGATTGGCCCGAGCACGAGCGCGGACGCGAGCGCGCCGACGAGGATCGCGATTTGTTGCAAACGCGGCGTCGCGCCGACGAGGAAACCGGTCTTCAAATCCTGCGACGTCGTGCCGCCGTTGGAAGAAGCGATGCAGACAATCGCGCCTACCGAAAGCGCGGTGACGTAAAACGTGCCGCCGCGCCAGCCAACGAGCAGAAAAATCAAACACGTCAGCAGCAAGGTCGCGATGGTCATGCCGGAAATCGGATTCGAGCTGGAGCCAATTTCCCCCGTGAGCCGCGACGAAACGGTGACGAAGATAAAACCAAACGCCACGATCAACAGCGCACCGACCAGATTCATATGCAACGGTCGCGCGAGGAGAATCGCTGCAAGCAGCAAAACAATTCCGATTCCGACAAATTTCATCGAGAGGTCGCGATCGGTCCGTAGCGTTTTGGAACTCGCATCCGCCGTGACATGAAAATCTGCCAATCCCGCGCGCAGACCGTGGAGAATGGTTGGCAACGAACGGAACAAACTGATGATGCCGCCCGCCGCCACCGCGCCTGCACCGATGTAGAGAATGTAAGCGCTGCGGATCTGTCCCGGCGTCATCTGACTGATCGGCAGCGTCCCCGGAGCAAGCGCTACGGTCATTCCTTCGCCGAAGAATTTGATCATTGGAATCAACACGAGATACGCGAGCACACCGCCCGCACACATGATAGAAGCAATGCGCGGCCCGATGATGTAGCCGACGCCGAGCAGTTCCGGAGTAATCTCCATTCCGACCGACCCCGACTTCAGAGGTTCACCGAAAACTTTCTCCGGCGTGTCCTTCCAGCCGTGGAAGACTTTCATCAGCGTGTTGTAAACGATCCCAATGCCAAAACCGCCGAAGATCATCTTCGCGCCGAGATTTTGTCCGAGGCCCGCGGCTTTGGCGGCGCGCGCTTCGGCTTTCGCGCCCGACGACGACGCGGCCTTTGATTCCTCCGACGCGCCGGCCTTGAGCACTTCCGCGCACGCAGTGCCTTCGGGATATTTCAGGATGCCGTGTTCCTGCACGATCAACGCGCGTCGCAGCGGGATCATCATCAGAATGCCAAGCAGGCCACCAAGAACGGCGACGAGCATCACGCGGGAGATCTCCAGATCGAAGCCAAGGATCATGATCGCCGGCATCGTAACGCCGAGACCGAAGGCGATCGACTCGCCCGCCGAGCCTGCGGTCTGCACGATGTTGTTTTCCAAAATCGTCGCGTCGCGTCCGCCGAACTTCGACCACAGCCGGAACAACGCGATGGAAATCACCGCAACCGGAATCGACGCGCTCACGGTGAGCCCCACTTTCAGCACGAGATAAAGTGACGACGCGCCGAAGATCATTCCGAGAATCGTGCCGAGTATCAGCGCGCGCGGCGTGAACTCGCGCAGCGCTACCGACGCCGGAATATAGGATTCAACACTGCTAACCGGATGCGCGGCGTCGGTGGAATTACGCTTTGTCGACATGAGGAGTAAGCTTCTGAAAATTCGTCAGGCACAAATTTATCGTGAGGAAACACGTCGACGGTTGTCGCCAAGTAATCGCGAACTGCAGTATCAACACGAGCGCGATTAAACGGGGCGAACCAGCTAGCATGCAAGCTTTCGGTTCTCCAATCGCGCAGCCTAAAAGAGACGTAGTTATCACAAACGAAAACTTGCCCAGACATTCGAGCGCCGATAATCTCGACCCATACCGAGTTGGCTACTCGGCGAGTGTCTCGGAAAAACCTGTTCCACCGCCAAGCTAGGGCGGACCACCGAGACTCAAGCGCTGCGGCAACCTAAAAACCCCATCCGCGTTGGGCGGAAAAACAGAAAGAACGTATGCCTGCAACAGTATCCGCACTCTTCGTTGGCTGCCCATCACCCTTGGTAGACCGCATCGGCGGCTGCCTTGACGACGCTGGAATTTTGTTGGACAGCCGTCAGACAGCAAGCGAGGCGGAACTATGCCAGCGCCTTTCCCAAGGAACCGATTTGATCATGATCGATCCGGACGCATCCGGAATCAGCAAAGATCGCGTCATGGATCTCAAACGGGAGTCGCAGTCACAAGCGACGATTATTTTTCTGGTGACGGCGCGCAGCGAAAAGACGACGACGGAATCGGAAAGCCAAGAGCACTGCGACATCATCCCGCAAAACGATCTTCACCAACTTGTCCGCACGGTGCGCCGCACGATCGTGGAAAAGATGGTGCGCCCAGAAATCACTCCCGCTCCCAAGGCATCTGATACCGCGCTGGAGAAAGAATTGAACGGACTCCTTCATCTTATCCAAGACGACGCCCAGCAGCTTTTGTCGGCGCAATCTCGCGACGCCAGTTCCCTCACCAAAGCGCAACAACTCAAAGCGTCGGCCGACAATACCGTCCGCCTCGTTCAGACATTATTAGATTTGGGGCAAGCTCAGACGTTCGAAGAGAAGATCAAGCGCACCCGTCGCTCGTCTTAGGAATGCGCCGTGCCCGCTTCGTCGATCGGTTTTCCATGTGAAAGTTTTGTGAGTTTCACCCCCCGTTCGAGCTTCACCGCGCCGGGACTCGCAAGCGATAGAATTGGCGCGTGTTTGTAACGTTGGGTTCGAGAATCAAACTTCCATTGGAAACGATGGGGATATTGGTAACTATAAACCACGGGCCAGTCATGCTTCCTGAAGTTTCCAATACGGCATTGCTGTCTGACTGCGACCACGTTAGTTGAAATCGGTTTTGTCCACGTAACATCGCCACTGAGAGCATCGGCGTCGGTGAAGAGGTCGTGTAGATATGTTTCACCCACTCCGGATGATCGACGAATGGATTGCGATTGTGTTGATAAAGCCAGTCCACGCGATCATTCCGCAATCGCTCTGCATCGTCGGGAGGATCGTTCTCGTGCCAGAGCAAGAGGGTACGAAGCCGTCCCATAAATGCATTGGTTGAATTGATCAAGGCCACAGCATCAGTCAGGGTGAGATTCAACTCATTCGTACGATCCCCCGCGTAACGAACGTCCATGTAAAACATTGCGCGCGCCACATCGCCTTTAACCAGGTCTGGCGGCTCCCATGAAAAGGTATCCGCAGTCGCCAGCAACGCTTCGGACGTGGCTGGATTGCGGTAGTTCAGATCAGCGCGGTTACTAAAGTCATAATACTTGTTCCCGCGCGCGCTATTCACGTTCACGTCCTCCGGACGAAGGTTGTGAAGGTCGCTGTACGCCGGTTCGACATAGTCCAAGCCGTAGCTGTTGCACCAAAGGTGTTCGCGATTCCAACCACCAGCGATGTTGAAGCTGGATTTCGGATCGGAACGGCGGGTGTAAATCAATAGAACGTTGTTTGTGTTGGCCGGGTCCTCGTCAAGAACGCGTAAGGCATCAACAACGTCCGTGTTGGTGCTGGTGTAGGGTATGACGACGGAGTTGGTCAGAATTGCGTGCAAGGCAGTGCGCAGCCGCGGACCCGTTTTGCCCGCGGTTGAATCGTAATAGCCCAGTGATGGTGCTGCGTTACCGGCAAGTATCGGTAAAAGAAACGCGGCCACCGCAAGCCAGCGTCGGAAACAAAGGAACATTGACCCCAGTTTAATTCCGAACCGAATTCCAACAAGAGTTTGAGAGAAAAAACTACATACCGCCTCCCGATACCCCC
Source organism: Limisphaerales bacterium (assembly GCA_044224905.1). Lineage (GTDB taxonomy): Bacteria > Verrucomicrobiota > Verrucomicrobiia > Limisphaerales > JBGAJN01 > JBGAJN01. The sequence goes on along the minus strand of JBGAJN010000003.1, from coordinate 215,148 downwards.
CAAACTACAGGCATCCAGTTCGCGATCGAATCCTGAGCTACACCATCGCTTCAACGACTCACCCCATACCGCAATTGCGAAACCAATCCCAAAAGATGAAGACTGCAAAAGACACGTGCCAGAGGGGTCGAAATCATGTTTTTGAGCTAGTATCTCCTTTACATAAATTGGCTTCTGACTACGATGATCATCGTATGAAAATGTTAAGGAGCGTTCTGACTTTGGTTTTGCTTTTGAGTGCGGTTTCGCGTGCCGCCGCCGCTCAAAGCGTCGCTAGAATCTGGGACGAACAGATGTTGTCGGCCATCCGCATCGACAAGCCGCATCCTCCGGTTCACGCACGTAATCTTTTCAGCGTTTCGGTAGCAATGTATGACGCGTGGGCCGCATACGATTCCAACGCAGTTGGATTTATTTATCGCGGCAAACATACCGCCGCCGACGTCGCGGCCGCGCGGCACGAGGCAATTAGCTACGCTGCCTACCGGATGCTGGCTGAACGGTATGCGCTCTCCGTTGGAGCGGCAACGACTCTGCCGGCCCTCGCGAGCCAGTTGACCACGTTGGGTTACAACAGCGGCAACACATCCACCAACACCGCAACCCCCGCCGGCGTCGGCAATTCAGTTTATGCCGCGGTGTCAGCTTGGTTTCTAAACGACGCATCACGACAGACAGCCTCACCAGCCTACTCGGACCCCAGCTACACGCCCGTAAACGACTATCTGGTCACCGGTTTTTCCGGCACCACTGTGGTGGACGTCAATCGCTGGCAACCGTTGGCCATCGCCAACGCTGTGGATCAAAACGGCATTCCTACCGGTCCGCTTCAAAAATTCCTCGGCTCGCAATGGATCAGCGTTCGCCCGTTTGCACTCACCCGCACCGCCACCAACCTGCCGTGGATCAACCCCGGCCCGCCACCGCTGCTAAACACAGCAACAGCCGCCGCATTCCGGAGCAACGTCGTAGAATGCATTCGCAAAAGTAGCGAAATGACCCCGGATGACGGCGTCACCATCGATATCTCGCCCGGCTCGTTTGGCAATAACTCGCTCGGAGCCAATGACGGCAGTGGTCACGCCACCAATCCGGTCACCGGCTCACCCTATTCACCCAACGTGGTCAAGCGCGGCGATTTCACCCGAGTATTGGCAGAATTCTGGGCGGATGGTCCCAATTCCGAAACTCCGCCGGGCCATTGGAACACACTGGCCAACGCTGTCGCCGACGACACCAACTTCGTAAAGCGATTCGAAGGCACCGGCCCCGTGCTGGATGATCTGGAGTGGGACATTAAAGTATATTTCGCCTTAAACGCCGCGGTCCACGACGCCGCCTGCGCTGCATGGTCGCTGAAACGCTACTATGATGGCTGGCGGCCGATCGCCGCGGTTCGTTACATGGGACAATTGGGACAATCCACCACCCCAGGAACATCCTATCATACCAATGGCCTCCCCATCGTGCCCAACTTGATTGAACTCGTTACGCCCATTACGTCACAGCCATTCGGTCGTCACGCGGGCCTACCAGTCGGAAGCATCGCCGTCTTATCGTGGCCAGGACAGCCCGCCGACCCCACCAATCAATACAGTGGCGTCAAATGGATTCAAGCAGCGGACTGGGTACCCTTCCAAAAAGCAAACTTCGTCTCGCCCGCATTTCCTGGTTACATCTCGGGTCACAGCACGTTCAGCCGTTCCGCGGCCGAAGTGCTCACGGCAATTACCGGATCGCCTTATTTTCCAGGCGGAATGGCGACTTATACCGCCATTTCAAACTCCGCGTTGACCTTTGAGAAAGGCCCGAGCCAGACGGTGCAACTCCAATGGGCGTCATACTACGACGCTGCCGATCAAGCTGGCATGTCCCGAATCTGGGGAGGTATCCATCCGCCCGTGGACGATTTCAACGGACGCAACACCGGATCGCTGTGCGGCAAGAGCGCCTACGCTCTCGCGCGGCAATACTTCGACGGAACCATCACGAATACGCCGTTGTTTGCTGCGATCCGCAATCTGAGCACCGCGCAATGCGAGATCAGCTGCAACACCATCCGGGGATTTAATTACCAACTCCAGTCCACGACCAATCTTACGCAGTCATTCACCAACGAACCCGCGGGCGCGATCCTTGCCACGGATGTCTCGTTCGTAAAAACCAACACAACCTCGGCGGCGAGCAAGTTCTTCCGATTCATCCGTTCTTATTAGGGAATCTACCGGTTGAGCGCCCAGGTAACACCGTTGACCAGCAATCGACGAAACTCCGGATTCTGAAACTCTTCGATGTGCCCGAGTGATGTGTAGAACACGCGCGCTTTGTTGGCGCCATAAAATCGAATCCACGCAATCGGCTCGGAGGGCTTTTCTGGAATTGTTCCCGTCAACAACGGCTTCGCGTCTGCTACTAGCGGGCTGACCTTGTAAAGCGAACCGTTCCCCTGTAGCCGGGAAACATTGACACCTTTGAGGATCGGGTGCTCCCCTGCTCCATCCGCGATTGCTACTATCGTTTTCGGTCCATTGCCGTGATGATTTTCATAGTGACCACCGAGGACTTCTGGATCGAACTCTTGCCAGGTCGCCAGCTTTGGATCGGTGAGCTTGTCCTTCGGTCGTAGCGCGAACGCGTGGCACGCGGTGCGGATGCCGACCAGCGGCTTACCAGCGGCAAGATGAGCGCGCACGGCATCAAGTTGGTCTTTCACGGGCGTGCGACGACGCGTGCTGAGGAATAAAAGATCCGCATCCTTCAACGCCGCGACCAATCCGGGGAAATTGTTCTTATCCGCCGCGTCCGCGTGAATGATAGTGATGAGGAAACCACGCGGCTCCAAATCCGTCTTGGCAAATTCCGGCAGCGTCTCCCACGTTTTGTATTCGTCTTCGCCAATCATGAAAACGACGTGTGGTGCCTTGGCGGCAACGGCCAGCTGAGTGATAAGAGCGAAGGTAAAGCAAAGGAGGAGGCAAAATTTTCGTTTCATGCGATGGAACTGTCTAGCTGAGGCCGCACCGTTTCGGAAGCCGAATTCCTTCGTGCACCCCTTTCGCCTCCCTTCCGCCGAAATTTTACGGAACTACCGCCCGAGAGGTCCGCAAACGCAAGTACGCCGCCCCCGCCTGACTGATCGGATATTTGTAGCGAACGGTGATGCGTTCGGCCGGAACCGGATTCGGCACATTGACGACTTCCACATCGTTGGTCGACCACACGGCGAGATTCGTCGATGACTCAGGCATCAGCACCACGTCGATCGCCGTGAGACTCGGCACATAAGACAGAGTGAGATAGTCATTTACCACTGTCGGGGGCAACAACGGCTCCGGCTCGGCGTTTGCGGGATTGAGGTTGAGCGCATATTCCAACAAGTTCGCCCGCCCGTCAGCGTCCCAGTCGCCATTGTCCGCGCCGGCGGGAGAGTTGGCCAAGGGGCCAAACTTTTGCAGACGCCAGATATCGACCGGTTTGTCGTGGATCGTGACGGTGGCATTCGAACTGGCGCTGAGATTGTACGCGACTGAATTGCTCAAATTGAACACCACCAGGCGATCCCCCTGCGCAACGTCATCGGGAAGCGGTGCGATTACGATATTCGTTGCGGAGACGCCGGTGGGAATAACTATGGAAGCGGTTACTGCCTGATAACTCACGCCGTTCGTCGCCGTTCCAGCGACATTGAATTGCACTGGCAAATCAATGCTCGTCGCTCCCGTGCGCGAGACCGTAATGGCGCCCGCAACGGGACCAAACTCCGAAGCCTCGGGCGTCGTCGCAACCAAACTGACCGCGGGAGAGAGGACGGAGAATCCAACGGTTACCAGATCGTTCGTGGCAAAAATGTTCGTGCCACCCTGAAACGTCACATTCCCCACATAGTCTGCCGACGGCGCATTGCTTTGCAAAGACACGCGGAACAATTCCCCGGTATATACCTCGTTCGGCAGCAGAATTCCCGGGACGCTGACGAAGAAAAGATTCGAATCGGCGCTGAACTTGCCAATTGCACTGCCAATGAAATCAATGCGCACGTCATTGAGAAAGAGACTATCGCTCCCACTCGTGTTTGTGAGGGATCCAACGAAAACCAGCTCGGCACCGGCTGCGGAATTCTGCACCGACGGCGACAACGCGCCGCTCAAGTCCGCGCGCGCCGATGCCCCTCCGGCAAGCAACCCGACTGCGATCAAGATGACGAAAAGACGTTTCATCGCATCATTGTCCAATCGCGAACAGAATCGCGTTCGCGATGATGTAAACGGTCCCATCCACGCCGACGACCGTGGGCGTGTACGCTTCGCCAATTCCCAAAGTCAGGACCAACGGTTGGATGAGCGTGTTCGAAGCGAAGTCCCAGCGGTAAACCTTCCCATCTTCACTGTGAACGATGGCGCTCTTCGTGAACGGATCGACTGCCACAGTGTTGATGCACCATTCACGGACGGCACCCGGCGAGTTTGGAAATTCATCGTCCGGCGTCGGCCCGGCAACCGTAATCACTTCCTTCATGACCGTCGCTCCGGAGATTGGATCGGTCATGCTGACGTTGGGATCGAGAATCGCCACCTTGTTCACACCGTCGCCACCGGCGCCGACGTAGTTGTTGTATTTTACGAGCACGAGATATTTTGACGAACCCTGATAGGAGGGAATCAGCGAGGAAGGAACCACCGATGCCGTGTCGTCCCAGCCGAAAGCACCCGGTATGTTGGTTTGTGAAAGCGTTTTGTTGAAGTGCAACAACCACCCGCGGAAATGGTTTGCTCCCAACGACGATTCCAAAACGCCGAAGTAGACGTCGCCATCGGGACCGATGGTCGGAGATGCCGTTCCAATGTCGGCCAAAAGGGCGTCCTGGGTGGAATTAGCGGCGTCCTTTAATCGAACTCGGGCAATGGGCGCCAGCGTCCGGCTATCCAGCGACACCAAATAACCCGGCTGGAAGTTTCCGTAACTAACCGCAACGTAGAGGGTCTTGTGATCGATGCTGAGTGCCGGCGCACAATTATACACCACTCGATTCACGCTGGGGTCGGACGCGGCCGCAGCGGCTGCCACCCATGAACCCGTGCCATCGGGCGAAATCCGGGCAAGTCCACTTTGTAGGGCCGGAGTCGTCGGGCCATTGACCAAGAATCCAAAGTAGATATTCCCGTAGCGGTCCGATGTTATCGGCGTATTGATCTTCACCGCCGCATTGAACGTATTCGTGTCCGCCAGATAATTGGTTAAACCGTAGAAGGCAATTTGCCCGGTCGCGCCCGTTATCGAATCGGGAGTATCGCGAAAGTATACCGTCCCGCCTGCTCCGGGAAAATACACACGGTTTTTTGGAGTCAACGCCGGCCCATAACTCGGTCCCCAGGTTGATGGCGGCAACACATAATCTGTGCTGTTCGTCCATTTCAGTGACCCGTTCGCGGCGTCGCGCGCCTCGATACGAAATCCTCCGGTCGGCCCCGTTTTGACCGGAATAATCACCGTGTTGGACCGAGTAATCAGCGGCGAGCCGTAGTGAATCAGCAACGAACTGCCGGAATACTGGGGTGCCAAATCAACCGGTGTCTGCCAGTGAATCTGATTCAACGGCTGCGAGGGCGCCAAAGTAATACCGTCATGCTGGGCGTTGTGTCCGTGTCCGGACCACGGGAAATCGATGCTTTGCGCCCCACCGCTTCGAGCGATAACCAACAATGCGGCAACAAGCCAGCAGCGCCAGATGCTCGCTCCAATGTTATTCATTTGTTGCCGCAGAAGCATTAGCTCGAGATCGTAGGCAATTTTATCGCAAATCACAAGGCACCGATTCGCTAAAAGTCGTCCTTCCGGGATCAGGGACGCCACCCCTTCTCGCGTTCAAGAATTTCAACGGAATAGCTTTAACTGGAACTCGCCGACAGTTTCGGACAGCATCCGCTCGCTATGAAATCATTCTCACTCGCCGCAATCGTTTGCGCATTGATTCTATCCGCCTTCACCTCGGAAGCCGCCCGCCCTTTCCTGTGCTGCGACTACGGCGGCGGCAAGGTGTGCATTGTGTCGGCCGACGGCAAAATCGAATGGCAGTATCCCTGCAAGAACCCGCAGGACTGTTGGAAACTTGCGAATGGTAACATCCTATTCTGCTTCGTCAGCGGGGCGCTCGAAGTCACTGCCGACGCAGAGAAGAAAATCGTTTGGGAATACAAGGCCCCTACCGACGTAAAGGTCGAAGTGCACGCCTGCCAGCCGCTGCCCAACGGCAATGTGATGCTCGTCGAGTGCGGGACCAGTCGCATCATCGAAGTTGATCGCACCGGCAAGATCGCCAAGGAAATCAAATTGACCACCGCGCCCAAAATCAAACTGCACAATCAATTCCGCGGCACGCGCAAGCTCGCCAACGGCCACTACTTGGTCACGTTCAAAGGCGAAGGAAAAGTTGTCGAACTCGACGGCGAAGGAAAAGTTCTTCGCACGATCAAAGTCCCCGGCGACCCGCACGAAGTCGTGCCGCTTGCCAAAGGTCACCTGCTCGTGACTTGCGGCGACGGGCACAAAGTCATCGAGCTCGACGCGAAAGAAAAGGTCGTGTGGGAACTGAACGAAAATGATCTCCCCGGGAATACCCTCCGCCTAATGGCCGGATGCCAGCGTTTACCGAATGGCAATACAGTGTTCTGTAATTATCTCGGTCACGGTCACCTGAAGGAGCAGCCGCAGTTCTTCGAAGTCACCCGCGATAAAAAGGTCGTCTGGTCAGTGGCCGATCACGACAATTTTAAAACCATCAATCAGATTCAAGTGCTCGACGTTAAGGGCGATCCGACGAAGGGCGAAATCCTGCGCTGAACGTATCGGTCAGACAATTCGGGTCACCGTGCTCACGCGATGTTTTTATACCATCCGAGGCGTGCGGGAGCGGTGTTGATGTTGATCTGCTTCGTTTCCATATAGGCATCCAACCCGAACGTTCCCAGCTCGCGACCGATTCCCGACTGCTTGTAGCCACCCCATGGGGCTTCATTGAACGTCGGATGATACGTGTTCAACCAGGTAATCCCGGCGCGTAGTTTCTTTAGAACACGGAGCCCCTTCGCCAAGTCGCTGGTAAATACACCACCCGCAAGCCCGTAGATTGAATCGTTGGCCAGTGCGATTGCCTCCGTCTCCGTGCGGAACAGCTGCACCGATAATACGGGTCCGAAAATCTCTTCCTGCACAATGCGCATATCCGGACGAGTATTCGCCAAAATGGTTGGCGCTACGAAATTGCCCTCGGCGAACTTTCCGTCGCGCAACCGACTTCCACCGCAAAGGCATTCCGCCCCCTCGCGCATTCCGACTGCGATGTAGTCCATTACCCGGTCCAAGTGACGCGCGGTGATCAACGGCCCCATTTCCGTGTCCGGCTCCATACCATCGCCGACCACAACTTTGCTAAAGGCCGACGCCAACCGTGGGAGAAACTTGTCGGCAATCGATTGCTCAAGCAACAGGCGCGAACCGGCACTGCACACCTCGCCCTGCCCCGCCAAAATCCCGAACATCGCAAACTCCGTCGCCGCGTCCAAATCCGCATCGGCAAAAACAATATTCGGACTTTTTCCGCCAAGTTCGAGCGTGACCTTTTTGATGTTTCCCGTGGCGTCCTGCATGATTTTGCGGCCGATTGCAGTGCCGCCGGTGAAAGCGATCTTGTCGACCAATGGACTCGCCGCCAGCGCGTGCCCGACAGTCGGTCCGGGCCCCAGCACGAGCTGCGCGCTGCCAGGCGGAAACCCCAGCTCCGCGATCAATTCGAACAATCGAATCGCCGTGAGGGGCGTCGCTTCGGCCGCTTTCAGAATGCAGCAATTCCCCGCCGCCAATCCGGGAGCGAGTTTCCATGCCGCCATCAGCAACGGGTAGTTCCAAGGAATGATCTGGCCGCACACACCGATCGGTTCACGCACCACCATCGCCGTGATTGCGGAATCGGGAACATCGTAAGTTTGGCCAGTTGGTTTGGTGATGAGACCGGCGTAATACCGGAAGCAACTCGCCGCATCGCTCACGTCACCCTTCGCCTCGCGCAACGGCTTGCCATTATTCTGCGTCTCCAGGCGTGCGAGTTCGTCGGCGTGCGCGTCGATCTGGTCCGCCAACTTGAACAACAGCAGAGAACGTTCGGCCGCCCGCATCTGCGGCCACGGCCCCTCGTCGAATGCTTTGCGCGCCGCTCGAATGGCCCGCTCGGCGTCGCGCGCGGTACCATCGGGAACCATGGCCAGCAAACGGTTGTTGGCCGGATTTAAAATCTCGCGCATCCCGCCATCGATTGCGGCAGAGAACGCGCCGTCAATGAACATTCGGGTGCGACTCATAAATTAGGTCTCCACGAGTAACGTAAACCACTCGTCCCATCGTGCTAGAGCGATTCTCTGTCGCTCACCCGCGATCACGGTCTGGGAGTCGACGAACACCCCGTTCGATCGCAAATCACATCCGTTCCACTTCACGTTTCTCGACAAAAATCTTCAATCCTTCGCGGCTGAAGTTGTCCATAAACGGCTCGGGGTCGAGCGCCTCGGGCATCATCACGCCACGTTCCTTTATCTTGCCCTCGACGAGAAGTTTCGCTGCCAGTGCGGGTGGGATTCCCGTCTGTACTTCAGTGAGGGAATAGCCATACTTCTCATAGACCTCGCGGTGGTTGTCCATCGTGTAGATGAAATACTCCACGCGTTTGCGGTCCTTCGTGCCGCGCACCTCCGCTCCCACGCAAGAGAACCCGTCGACCGTGGGACCAAGCTGAGCGGGCTTCGGCAGATTCGCGCACGCCACCCGGACCGGAGCAACTTCGCAACCGTCCACCTTTACCTTTTTCCAACTGTCGAGATCGAGGTAAGCGAGGGACTTCGCAATGTGATACACCTTGTCTGAAAGGCTGTACTTGAAGACAGAATACTTCACGCCTTTCTCCACAAACGGCGGGTAGGTGCCAAGGCTTACGCCTTCTTCGTGAGCGACCGCGTAAGTTTTCATCAAACCAATTGGATCCGGAAAACGCACCCAGTCCACTTCCGTTTCCAGCGGTTTGCCGCCTTTAACCTTGCCGTCGTCGACGTAGTACGGAATCGCCCCGAGCTCTTCGAACAACGTTTCCGGGCTGAACAATACGGCGAAACGATACCCCTTCACCTCGGCATTGTCCGCGTCCAACACCCGAATGCTGGAGGCCGTGTCTAGTCGATCCATCGCCCAACGGGCAAAAACATTCACCGCGCCGGGATCGCATCCCATGCAAAGAATTCCTGCGATGTCCTTTTCGAGGAACGGATGATTAAACTTTTCGATCTCGGCCTCGAAGGAGTTCTTCCCCGGCCGCTTCACTCCCGGGGGCGAATAGATGTCCGCCGCCATATCGACATAGTGCGATCCCACCGTCGCACAGGCTTCGAGAATGGAATGATTCGCATGCCACGTACAAGCGTTGAGCGTAACTTTGATGTTCAGATCCCTCATTAACTGGACAAGACGCGGGGTATCCAGTGCATTAACTTGGTGAACCTCAAAACGGCTGCGTTTGGTGCGATCGCGCAATTGCTCGGCGAACCGCGTATCGATATCCGCCAAGACGATGCGTTCCATGCACTCGTACTCGTGAAGCTTTTGCCCGATGACGGTGCCAACGCCGCCGATGCCGATGACCATTGCGTTCGCCATAAATCCACTTCTGCAGCCCACCGGACGGCCCGAGGCACGCCCAGTTTTGCGGCCTAGTTACAGGTAACCTCGGCTCATCAAGTGGGCAAGCGAGCCTGATTCACTGCAAGTCGTTGACCGGTAGAGGTCCAACACGACGGGCTGACGAGAAAGGCAAACCAACTCTCAAACGAACGACCTTTCGGAAGCTGAACGCGGTAACTCCTCAAGAACGCTATTCGCCCGAAAGCGCCAAGCTGTGAACCTTAGCGAGGTCAACGTCGACGGCCAGACCGATTCCAACCGGAGCCTTCAACGCCCCCTTTTCAGGCATCAACTGATCACGAACAACCGATGTGGTCAGATACTGCGGACCGTTTAGCGCCGCCGCGTATTTCAAACCGTGCGCCGCAAACAGCGCAAGCGAGGCGGAGAGCGAGACATCGGGATCCGTTAGTCCGCTTCCGAGGAAGATGAGCCCATTGTCCTCAAGAAACTTCACCTGACGCCGAGCTTCCGTGAGCCCACCCACACGCGCGACTTTGATCGCTACTCCATCGAGCAGTTTGAGGCGGTGAAATTCCTCCAGTTCGACGATCGACACAACGCCCTCGTCCATGATGATGGGCAAGGCACCCTGCCCTTTGAGCTTTGCGAAACTGCTGAGGCGATTCGCCGCGACGGGTTCCTCAAAGAACCTGACGCCAAGATCGGCAAGCTTCGGCGCCACCGCGAGCGCATCGTTCTCCGTGTAGCCGCCGTTGGCATCCACCCACAACTCCGCCCCCGGAGCGAGACGCTTCACGAGCCGGAGCAATTCCAGATCGAACTTCGGATCGGGTGCAATCTTGATGTTAAAGTGCCGATAGCCGCGCGCGTGCGCCTGCGCGATGAGCCCTTCCACTTCGCCGAGCCCGCGCGGATTCAGCGTGCAACTAAGCGTGACCGAGTCTTGATCGTTGCGACCCCAACGTTCCGCTGCCGACTTGTTCAACAACTTGCCCGCGAGATCGAACAGCGCGAGGTCCACGCCGGCCTTGCAGATCGGCTGACCAGTAGAGAACGACGGCGCAATGACGCGATTCATCGCCGCGTGAAGCGCATCGACATCAAGCGGGTCGCCACCAATCAACTCCGGCGCGAGGTAGTTGCGAATCGTCGTCAGCACCGTCTCGACAGTTTCGTAGCTCCAACGATTCGATGGCGCGCTTTCGCCCCAGCCCACCGTGCCATTGTCCGCGGTGATCTTAATCAACACCGAGGGACGCCCCATAGGTCGACCGGCCGCATTCTCGAAAAACTTGAATCGCCCGGCGACCGGGTAAAGCACGGGAAACGTTTCGATGCTGACAATCCTCGCGGCCATTTCAGCGCGAGGATAACGGGAGCCCGTCGCGCATCGCAACCTCCCGCGGCAGCAACAGCGCACCGGGAGATGCGGCGAGGCAGTTGGGCGCGTTGAAAAACCAAAGCTGACTGTGCGCCCGCGGCGACAAACTCCACACTTGGCCATCCATGCCAGAAGGAACCGGAATCTTCACTACTTCGTCGTCCACCTTCACTTCAGCGACGATTTTTTTGGCAGGCCCGAGCACTTTGTGCGGCCCGCCGTTCCAGAAATACTGCAGTTCGCGCGTCCCCTTCGGAACGTAGAAAAACATTTCCTGCATTTGCCCGAGGGAGATGACGCGGCGACCGCGCTCGCTCAGCAACGTCACAGCGCGGTCAGGCTCCACTTTCAGTTTCCAGCCCGCGCCCGAGTCGTTGCCCTCGAAGAAATACGCGCCGGCACTCGGGACCTTCATGCTCAAGCGGTGCGCCTCGCCGTCCTGTGGCAAAGTGCCCGTCGCCACGACATTGCTTGCGCCGTCGCGCAACGACCACCGCGCCGCTGCACGATCGCGATACCATGCGATGACGCCCGTGGTGAACTCGGCTTCGATCGGTTCGCCGGCACGACTGTGGAATGCGTAGTTCATCGGTCGCTGATAGCTCTGCAAGCTTACGACCGGTTTCGCGTTGGTAAACGCCACTGGCACGAGGTCGTTAGAGAACTGAAGCTCCGTCACCGGTGTCGGTTGAAAGTAGGCGAGCCCATCGCGGAACCATCGCTCTGTCTCCTCGCGAGTCACCGGCGTTTCCACCATCCACGGCTTCGTCGACCGATCGAGAGGCTTCCACGTTGGTTCGCCGAACTTTTTCGCTGCGTCTTCGGCAAACGTCTGGCGCATCGCTGCCCAGTGGTTCATGTATTCGTAGCGAGTGCGGTAACCAAGCGTTAGCGCGGCGACGGTGAGTTCCTTCTGCTTCGCTTTGTCCTTCTCGTGATCAAGCTGCCAGCGGAGCTGAACGTAACGCAAGTAGTGCTTAAGCTGATCCAGTCTTGCGAGCACGTCAGGACGGTTCTTCGCGAGGCGCGCCGCTTCGTCAACATCACCAAACGCTTCACCAACGAGACCACGACTCAGCAGCGGCTTGTTGTCCACGGCGACGCGTTCGTAGTAACGCTTCATCGCCGGTGCGCCCGGGCCGAACGCTTTCTCATAAAAATCCGCGAGCAGCGCGTTCATGTCGGCATCCGGATTCCACAGCAGCTTGTTCGCGATGTAATAGCCACGTCCGTGAACGCCCCAATTGTTGCCGCTCTCCGCATCGAAGCTCGTTGCACCGGCATTTACGTAGCGATCAATGCGCGAGCGGATATGCGTGAGATTGCCGCCGTTGCCACCGGGCAAACGGTCGAAGTCCCAGAGCCAGACGGAAAAATATTCGTAGAAGCCCATCGCCTTCGCCTTCTGCGGCCAAAAGTCCACAAGTTCATCGAAGGTGTAGCGACCCTGCGTGAAGCCCGCGGTGAGTTGCACGTAAACATTCGGCTCGAGCGCGAACGACGGCGGCTCACTGTGCTCGGCGTAAGCAAGGCAGCCGACAAGTTTCCCCGGAAACTTTTCACGGACCGCGCGCGCGACGTGATTGGCCAGGGTGAACACACGATCCGAAACGGTGCCCAGCTTTTTGCAATCGTCGCATTCGCACTGGCCGTAGCCATCGGAACATTCCATCGACACCATCTCGCGATCGGGATTCTTCTCGAAGAATTTCAACGCCCACTCCACGGCGAGCCGCTTCACCTCCGGCTGGCTCACGCACAGCTGCGGACCTTTGCGTTGTCCTTTCACCAGCGCGAGGAATTCGGAATGTTCCGCAAACCCCTTCTTATTGTCAGCAATGATGGCCTGCCACGCGTGACCCGCATAAACGCGGAATGAACTCGCCATGCGATTGTGCCGTGTCCAAGCCTCGTAATCCTTCAACACACTGCCCCCGCGCGGGTGCCCCTTGTCATTGAACGCGCCGTAGCCATACCAAATGCGCCGCGCGAGAATCCGTGGGCGATCACTCTCCTCGAGGGCCACGCTCAAGGTTTTCTGCGCTGGAACAATCTCCCACTCCTTCGCCGGAAAGAACCAGCGGCAACCGAGATGTTCCAACAAACGCATCGCCGCGTGCGACGCACCAAGATCTGTCGCACCGATCAGCAGCAGTCGATTCTTCTCCGTGCGGATGGCGAAGGCTTCGCGTCCATCGAACGTGTTCCGAATCTCCAGCGGTTTCACCAGCGATGCATTTGGAAACTCCGCCAGAGTGCCCAGCACGATTCCCGAAGAACCGTCCCCGGTCGTAACTCGGAACTTGGTTTCGGCGATTCGCCCGAGGTATTCCGCGAGTTCGTTGGCAACGGCCAGCACGTTACTGGAAGCATCCTTCGAAATCACAATCGGCAACAACGCCTTGCCCCCGACGGACAACGCGAGTGTCGGCGTCTCACCCAACGCGGGGGCAAACATTCCCAGCAGCAATACTGCAACCGCCGCGATCACTGGCCGAAATCGAATGTGCGTTCTCATGGCGCAACAAGGCATCTCTCACCGAAGTTGTGAGCGAATCACCGGGACGAGCAGTTCGGCGACAATCTTGTGGCCCGCGTCGTTCGGATGCATGCCGTCGAGCAACAGTCCGTCCGGATTCTTCGCGGCCATCGCCTCATGCACATCCACGAGCGGCACATTCAGTTCCTTGGCCAACGTGCGGATGGCTTCATTGTAGCGCGCGAGGGCGGGCGCATCAAAACCGTCAGCGTCGTCGGGCCGATACGGAGGCTTGCCGTAAAGGTCGCGCAGCTTACTGGTCCATCGAAGCGGATTCGTAGTCATCAGGACCGGCTTGATTTTCTGCGCGCGCAGCGTGGAGATCATCCAGCGAAGGTTTTGCTCGTACTCGGCGAGTGGAACGCGGGACTCGGCGGCCGGAGGTTTCCTCCAAACGTCGATCGCGGAGTCGTTGATGCCAAACTGAATCACGACGATGCGCGGCTTGTGGGCGATCACGTCGCGTTGGAAGCGCTTCCGGCCATCGCGCGTGGTGTTGCTGGAAACGCCCGCATTGTGCACGGTGAGAGACGAACCGATTCCCTGTAGAGATTCCAGCACCCGCAGCGCGTAAACCTTCTCCACCGAACCGCGCCGCTCCGCCGTTGTGGAGTCACCGAACATGACGATCCCTCCGGGTTTCGGCGTCGGCAGCATGGGCGCCTTGTGAATGGGAATCTCGCCCGCTCCTATGTCCGCAGCGTTCAGCTTCATCCGTAAGCCACCCTGCATCGTGGTGATCCAGAATTCTCCCGGGCGACGTTCGTACAGATACGGATACGAAACGCGCCCACCTGCTCCGTAAGCGCCCGCAACCACCACCGGCGACGACCACGTGGCGCATTCGTCCGACGAGAACGCGATGAATAGTTCTTCACGACTACTGCGGCTGTCCGGCCGATGACGCGGCGGATGATTCCACAGCAGTGCGACGCGGCCATCTGCCAAGCGCATCATCTGCGGGCAGCAGGTCACGGATTTGATGGACGACTTCTTGAGGTTCTCCCAAAGCAAACCGCCGTTACGCGACTCGGCTTCGTAAAGCCATCCGGACTCCGTGCGGAGCAGTTCATAGAGCGAGCCGTCCTTGCGCTCGACGACCGTACCCTCAATGGAACCAGCGTGATCGTGCGCGCCGACACCATAATCGAGCACGTTGCTGCGCTTCCACGATTTGCCTTTGTCATCCGAAACAAACATCACCGTCGCGTGACGCCACTCGGGAATGATTTCCTGCCCGACGAGCACGATGCGGCCATCGCGCGTCTCGATCATCGAGTGAACACAACCGCACCACGGCTTGTTCAGGAGGATGGGTTCCTCCCAGGTCTTCCCGTCGTCGAGACTGCGACACACGTAAATCGGGAGCACAAACTCCTGCCAACTCACGCTCTTGTCACCCCAATGCCAACCCTTCGGCGACGACTGCTCGCGCAGATTCTCCCACGCCGCAATGACGACGCCATCCCGCGTCCGCAGCAATGCACGTTCGTTGCTGATGCGAAACTTTTTCGGATCGTGGAAGATCGCATTGGTTGTCCAAGTCCGGCCCTCGTCGGAACTGCGCAAGGCATTCTCCGCGTCCACACACAGCACGCCACCATCGCCCGTAGTGACA
This sequence comes from Limisphaerales bacterium, assembly GCA_044224905.1. GTDB lineage: Bacteria > Verrucomicrobiota > Verrucomicrobiia > Limisphaerales > JBGAJN01 > JBGAJN01. The sequence goes on along the minus strand of JBGAJN010000003.1, from coordinate 199,929 downwards.
AACGGTCCTTGATGCGTAAACGGCAATGCCGCGGCCTTCGGGTGCAGCGTGGGCGGAACACTGACCGCAGACCAAGCTTGCGATGCTGAGACCAACAAGCAGGTGAGAAGTGTGGTGAGCAATTTCATAAGTTGGTTGGGCAATGTTACGGCGCGACGAAGGCCTTCTCCGGCGAATCGTAGGTAATCATCAAGTCTTTCAAATAAATCTCCTGCCGCGGCACGGCGAGATAGTTCGTCAGGTAAAGCGTCTTCTCCGGCAGTTCCACGATGAGCTTCGTGAACTTCAGCGGATTTTTCACCACGCCGTCGCCGGAGTGTTTCCACTGACTGGTGTAAGGCCAATGATAACCTTCACCGGGATAGTGACCGGGAAGCGGGAAGCGCAGGTAACGCCAGCCCTCGAAGTTGATGCGACTGCGTTGCCACGGATCATTCGTGTTCCAATCGCCGGCGGAAATTGTCTTCATCGCCGCGAGTTCCTTCTCGCTCATCCAGTCAGCCATCCAACGCGTCGCATCGCCGCTCATCGGAGAGCCGATCGACGTCCATCGCTGACCGCTCGCGTCTTGGAGTTCGAAGATGATGCGCCCCCAACCGCCGTTCCCATTGACCATCAAGCCGATCTCCGTTGGGGCGCCGGGCAGCTCGACGCCTTGGCGATGCGCGAGGACGGAATACATCGGCAAGTAACTTGAGCCAGGCACCGGCAACCGAGGCGCGATTTTCAACAAAGCTTTTTCGCCTTCGTACTCAGCGACGTTTTCAAAAGTGAAGTCACCTTTGCGACGCGGGCATTCAAAATTGTAGAACTCCAACTCGGTGTTCCGTTCGTTCTCAACTTGCCAGTCGGCCAATCGATCCAACGCCGACACAAGGAACGCTCGAGACGCCCCCGTTGGCGCCGTCTTTTTCGATGCGACCTTCTTCGCCCCCGTCATCGGCTTCGCAACGGCGTCAACGGCGGGACGCGTCTCCATCTTCGCCGCACCGGAAATCACGGCCACCAACGCCTGCGAGGACGCGAGGAACACAGGCGATGCCGAAACTTCCATCGCGGCGCGGCCGTCGGCGAACTTCACCGGCTCTTCATTGCCCATCGTGTCCGTGACGATCGCGCTACGGATCGCTTCTGTTTGCAGCGCGAGTTGCCGCGTCCCGCGGGTCGTCCACAGCACAGTCACGAACGAACCGTCGCGCTTCTTGAACTCCACCGCACAGACCACGGGCGAACCCGTCGGCACTGCTCGCGAATACTTCGCGCCGTCGAGCTGCTGCGTCATCGTCGCGAAGGCCACGTAGCTGGGCTTCGGGCGCACGTCGGGCTTCGCGAAGCACAGGCCGGACGCGCCCCAATTGCTAAAGAAATAGGAATTACCCATGTCCGTCAGGCTCGCCGGACGAAAGACGGGAACGCCCCACGCGAGCGAATGCATTGCGTGCCGGATGTAGTAGTCGGCCTGCGTGCGCAGCGACAGATTCCCCGGATTCGTGTTCGGGTAACAGATTTCGTAGCACTGCGTCACCGACTTTTCCGCGTAGCCGTAAGTGTCGAGAATCTGTCGGTCCATCCAAAGACTCGCGTTGTTGGCGATGAAATCCAACGGCTGCGTCTCGGGCATCCGCATGAAGCTTCCCGCCTCGTTGCCGCGCGAATCAAACAGCTCCTTCGGAAACTTGTGCCGCGCGAACTCCTCCATCAGGTGCGGATTGCCGTTGCCGAAGGAAAGCTTCGCGTTGGGAAACTTCGCCCGCGCGGCTTGCGCCGTCTCGGCCGCTTCCTTCCACATGGCGTCGAACTTCGCCTGCTCCTTCTGGTCGAGCTTGTAAGGCGGACGGCCCGTGAACACATCCGGGGTGCGCATGATGTGCGGACCGCTGATGGCGTTCTCGTGAAAGATGAGAATGTTCTTCGGCGTCGTGGCGTCATTGCTGAGCGCCTTCGCGAGCAGGTCCGCGCTGCGCGGTTCCGCGCCACTTAATACGCCGTATTTCTTCCGTTCCTCCGCAGCGAAGCCAAACATCCCGTAGCGCAATCCCGCCTTCACGTAGAGCGGGCCGACCACGCTCGCCTCGTTCGGCGTGTAATGCGTCCCGCTGAAATCCCACGTGCCGAACGGCGATTCGTCGCGATGCTTCCGCGTGTCCGTCGGCAGCAGTGCAAAGGTCGTTTCGCGCCGGAGCAACTCGTTGCGGCCTTGCATCACCCGCACCGTCAGTTCGTGATAACCGCGACGCTTCACCGGCACCGCAAGCTTCTGCGTGAGCAAGCCCGACTTCGGAAACTCCACCTCGGGGACAGTCAGGGAATTGGTGTTGCCGTAATAATCCACCGCAGTGACTTCGATCGAAAGCTTGCCCACGCGCGGACCGACATGCCGCAGTTTCAGATCGAAGGTCGGCATCTGCGGTTCGTTGAACACGTGCCCCGCCTCGCCGCTGGTGAGTTCCATTTGCACCGGCGAACGTTGAAATGTCATGCCGAAGATGTGCACACCGCTGGGCACACCGAGCGGACGAATCTGAAACCGGCACGGATCCGGGCGCCGGATCGCAAGGCGCAACTCCTTCGTCACTTCCACATCGAGCGCCCACTCGTCCTTGAAATCCTGCGCGAGCGCGAGCCCGAGCGGAACTTTCACCAGAAACACATTCCCCGCCGCCGTCGGTAAGACCGTCGTAATTCCGGGCGGACGCTTTTCATCGAAGCGCGGCACCGACGCCGAGAAATCGTGCAGCGTCAGCCGTCGCGCACCGTCCATCGCACCGATGCGGAAGCTCACCACATTCGTCAGCGCGCGGTCGTTATCCGTCGCGGCGAGCAGATACACCGCGGAGTAATCGGCCACCGGCACCTTAAACATCGGCCGGCGCGGATCGCCCGGCGTCTCGGGTCCTTTGTCGTACGGCGCGTAGTAGCTGCTCGGATCTTTCTGCCAATCCGGCCACTCGGCGGACTTCAGAAAGAAATTATCCGCGCCCGCCCTGGTCACGAGATCGAACGGAACATTCGCCACCGTCACGCGCGCATTGGTGAAGCCCGCGCCCGCGACAATTGCCGCGTAACCATCCACGCTCACCGGCACATAGAGCCCCGACGCCGGCACTTCGCCCTTGCGCGGCTGCACCAATTCCGCCGCGAAAACTCCGTGGAACGACGCAACGGCGAGCAGGATGGCGATGCCCGGGTTTTTCATGAATTGGAATTGGACGTCGCTCGCCGCCGTTCGATTGCGAAAATCTTCACGCCAGTTCGGCTTGCGCTCGCGCCGGGTTTGCCCATTCTTTGCGGCTATGAATTGGCAATGGTTATCCGATCCGCAGATTTACATCAGTGTCGTGACGCTGACGCTGCTCGAAATCGTCCTGGGCATCGACAACATCGTCTTCATTTCCATCCTTGCCGGAAAACTGCCGAAGGAACAACAGCACAAGGCGCGGCAACTCGGCCTTGCGCTGGCGTTGATCACGCGCATCCTGCTGCTCCTCAGCCTGAGCTGGGTCATGAGCCTGACGAACCCGCTCCTCACCGTGTTCGGCCACGGACTGACCGGGCGCGACTTCATCCTGCTGTTTGGCGGGCTCTTCCTCATCTGGAAATCCACGCATGAGATTCACGAGAAGCTCGAAGGCGCCGACGGCGAAAAGTCCACCATGGTGGCGCCCAAATTCACCAGCGTGATCATTCAAATCCTCCTGCTCGACATCGTGTTCTCGCTCGACTCCGTCATCACTGCCGTCGGCATGGTCAAGCAAGTCGGCGTCATGATCACCGCCGTCATTGTCGCCGTCGTGTTCATGCTGTTTTTCGCGAAACACATTTCCGGCTTCATCGAGAAACATCCCACGCTGAAGATGCTCGCGTTGAGTTTCCTCCTGTTGATCGGCGTGCTGCTCGTGGCGGAAAGTTTCCACAAGGAAATTCCCAAGGGCTACGTTTACTTCGCGATGGCCTTCTCCGTCGGCGTCGAAGCGCTCAACATCAAAATGCGCTCGAAGAAGGCGACCAAGGTGGAATTGCACCAGCCGTATCGGTAAGCTGCGCCATGAAATTCCCCGCGTGGTGGTTGCTCACCGTGGCGCTTGCCGCCGGCTGCTCGTCCTCAACCAAGCACCCCGAGGAACCGCGCCGCACGACCGTCTCCATCACCGGTGAGGATTTCCGGATCAACGGCCAGCTCACCTATGCCGGCCGCCAATGGCGCGGGCACCGCATCGAAGGCCTCCTGCTCAACTCCCGCATGGTTCAGGGAATCTTCGACGACCTCAACCCCGACACCGCCTCGCGCTGGGCGTATCCCGACACCGGTCGATGGGACGCCAATCGCAACACCCGCGAATTCCTCGCCGCGATGCCCGAGTGGCGACGCCACGGTTTGCTCGCCTTCACGTTGAATCTCCAGGGCGGTTCCCCCGAGGGCTATTCCAAGTCGCAGCCGTGGCACAATTCCGCCTTCACTGAAGACGGCTCCCTCCGCACCGAATACCTCGGGCGCCTCGACCGCATCCTCGCCCGGGCCGACGAGCTCGGCATGGTCGTCATCCTCGGCTACTTCTACTTCGGCCAGGACCAGCGCCTCACCGACGAAGCCGCCGTCGTGCAAGCCGTCGACAACGCCACGCAATGGATTCTCCAGCGCGGTTACCGCAACGTCCTCATCGAGATCAACAACGAGTGCAACGTGAAGAGCTACGACCACGCGATCCTAAAACCCGACCGCGTCCATGAGTTGATCGAACGCGTCCAACGCACGAAACGCGACGGCCGCCGCCTGCTCGTCGGCACCAGTTACGGCGGCAACACCATTCCCCGGGAAAACGTCGTGCGCACCTCGGACTTCCTTTTGGTGCATGGCAACGGGGTGAAAACCCCCGCGCGCATCGCGGAGATGATCCACCTCACCCGCGCCGTGCCCGGCTATCGCCCCCTGCCCATCCTCTTCAACGAAGACGACCACTTCGCCTTCGATCAATCGGAGAACAACTTCATCGCCGCCGTCAGCGAACACGCATCATGGGGCTTCTTTGATTACCGGATGAAAGACGAAGGCGCGGAAGCCGGGTATCAAAGCCCACCCGTGCAATGGGGCCTCAGCAGCGACCGCAAACGCAGCTTCTTCCAACTGCTCGCCGAGATCACCGGAGCGGCCCCCTCCTCCAAACGTTAATTTTCCGGGAACGGCTGACCCGTCTGGCGGGATTCCGTGCCGCCCGACGAGAATACCGACGAGCCGGCTCAGGGAAGTTTCACCACGGAGACGCGAAGGCGCGGAGGAAGCGAGGGAAACAACCAACCGCAGTAACCGCGGCGGATGCACGCACCCCCGTCTTGTCGTCCCGGACATCCCAACGGGATGACAATCATTCAGCCCAGGGTTGCCGAGCACGGCGAGGCTACCCTGGGGAAAATGAGAAACCTCCCCCAACCCCAACGGGGTTGCATCGGTCTTGCCGGAAGGCTGCAACCCTTTCAGGGTTGATGATCCAATGGTGGATGTTCCCAGGGTAGTCGCTGCGCTCCAACCCTGGGCTGAGTGATGCAATCCCGTTGGGATTGCCGCAGCGATTCACAGCAGTCCAAAATCACTGGCCGGGTTCCGGCTTTCGCGGAGCGAAACAGCTCGCGTGTTGTTCCAATTTTCAGCGCATGGTTAGACCACGTCATCATACTCCAAGCCTCTTGGTTAAATAGTCCTCTACAAACTGATACAAGCCACGATCTGTGCGGTCGAATCCTTTACTGCACTCTGACTTCCACTCGTTCGGAGCGCTGGCAAATCGGGTGGGCGAAGCCTCAATGGATAAAACGCCATCGCGACCGTCCCAGAATACGCGAACAACCTCTGGACCGGGCGCTCGCATCGGGTCGCGACTACGGAGCGCCTTAGCATAGCGAACAGCCTCTGCACCACGCTGCGCCTGTAACTGCCAACAACCGAAGCTCGACCAATCTGCGTGAAGTGAAGCCACAACGATGTCCTTCGCAGCGAGACGATATGACAACTCCGCCAACTGGCGGACGAAATCGGCTGCGTGTTGGGAAGGACGCTCCATAGTGGGCTAACAGTAAGATTGAGCGACAGGATTGTCGTATATCACTTCCACGAGTTGAAGTCTAAAACTTCACCGAAACCTTGGCCAGCCGGATTTTCCCTGCGCGCCCTCCCGCGTCTCGGAGAGACGCTTTGAAGCTAGCCCGGCTTTTAAGCCGGGGTTCCGGTCCGCGGGTTGCCCGAGTCCCGCAGGGACGGCTGAACTTTCAATCGTCCCTTCGGGACTCGACCGCTTCACCCCTCGCACCCGGCGTTGAAACGCCGGGCTAGGGTCAGGCGTCCCTCGCGGGACTCAAGGCACCGCTTACCGGCAATTCCTCGTTTTCCACCCCTCCGGCGGACGGCTGAGACAGCCGTCCCACCGTCTTCCACTCTCCGCCCGCCGAAAGATGTCTTGCGCCGCCGGGACGATGTCCCTTTCGCCAGAGACGATGTCTGGCCCAGCGCCGATGAGGCTGTTCCGGGTGAAACCGATGTCAGACCCTCGGCGGGTGATGTCAGCCGCCGCTCACCTGATGTCAGTTCGCTGCGGCATGATGTCAGGTCCGCCGCATCCAATGTCAGGAGCGTCCAGACTGATGTCGGCCGCGCTGGGGATGATGTCTTGGCGGTGCCACCTGATGTCAGCCGTGAGCGGGATGATGTTAGCCGGCTCCCACCTTATGTCAGTCGTGAGCGGGATGATGTTAGCCGGCTCCAACCTGATGTCAGCCGTGAGCGGGATGATGTCAGCCGGCTCCAACCTGATGTCAGCCGTGAGCGGGATGATGTCAGCCGGCTCCAACCTGATGTCAGGTTCAGCGGAAACCATGTCAGGTCGGCTGGGGACAATGTCAGGTTGGCCAAAAACAATGTCAGATTCGCTGAAAACCATGTCGGTTTTGCCAAAAACAATATCGGTTTTGGAAAAACTGACATCAGTTTGGACGAAACTGACATGGTTTCCGCGCGGCAAGACATTGGTTTCCATGGAATTACACCCATTTCCACCGAATTCCACGTTTTCGGCCTGCTGGCGGACCAACATTCCCTCGCTGATCCCCCTGAGAACGGCAATTTCCGATACCGCACGCCATCCCAACGGACAGTTCGTGAACTTCGATCCGAACTGGCAACCCTCCGGCGATACCACCACCGACTGCATCTATCTCCGCGACCGCCTGACCGACCTCTATAACATCGAGGCGCGCTAACGCGCGGGAAGGGAATTTGCCACAGAGGCGCAGAGGCACGGAGGGTTTCCAAAACCAACGAGCCGGAGGGAAACCTCCGGCTTTGGTTTTTGTTTCAATGGGAATCTAGCTCAGGAGCGGCGGCCATCAGGCGCACCGCTTGCAACCGCGGCGGCCTCCCGCCTTTCGCTGCAGCGCATGATTAGCCGCCGGTCGCTTGACGAAACCGCGACCAGAGCCGCACAACAGGTGATTGATAACGGACAAATGCATCGTGAATTGGCTCTACGTTAAGGGCGTGATCCTTGGCATTGAGTGGGCCGATCCAGTAGCGGCTGTTGTCACCCCAAGGCTCGTTTACTATCCAAGATTCTCCGTTGTACGTAAACGCAAGGTGATCATCTGAGCGCCACTGCTTCTTTATTGACGATACGCCTTCAACAGACCGCGGTATCCGCTTGATGGCCCCCATGGTCATAAACGTGTTTCCAATCTCAAATGCGTGAAGGAACCCATCCTTCCGCCTGATTGGGTATGTGTTCATAGCGCCTTACATTGCTATTGAGCGACAGGATTGTCGTTTCCTACTTCCACGGGCGGAGCCTAAAACTTCACTTCAACCTTGGCCAGCCGGATTTTCCCTTCGCGTCAGCCCGCGTCTCGGAGAGACGCTTTGAAGCTAGCCCCGGCTTTCGGCCGGGGTTCCGGTCCGCGGGTTGCCGAGTCCCAACGCGACGGCTGAATGGTTCGGTGGGTTCGATTCGGTTGGTAGGGTCGGCGCGCTGCGCCGACCGGTCATCGCAGCGCGATGACCCTACCGCCGGCTCGCGCGGACGCTCGCCCCACCGGGCACCGCACGCCATCCCAACGGACAGTTCGTGAACTTCGATCCGAACTGGCAACCCTCCGGCGATACCACCACCGACTGCATCTATCTCCGCGACCGCCTGACGGACCTCTATAACATCGAGGCGCGCTAAGGCGCGGGAAGGGAATTGGCCACCGAGGCGCAGAGGCACGGAGGGTTTCCAAAACCAACGAGCCGGAGGGAAACCTCCGGCTCGTTTTGTGTTTAAGGGAATCTAGTTCAGGGGCGGTGATCAGGCGATGCGGTGGTGCGGTCAATTCTGTGATTCGTCCGTCGGTTTAGCACGAGAATCACAATCAAAAACATTAGGTGCACCAACGCAAAAACCATCGAGACAGAAACAATATGCTGATAGCCATCATCCGCCATGGATAATCTCAGGATGGCCCGCGCAATCAGGTTCTCGCTCACTGATTTGGTCGGGTCATAATCTACGGTCGTCTCACTAGAATCAGAGCGACGATATGTGAGCCTCGGCAAGTCGGAGTTCCCTTTCCGCAACTCCTCTTGCGCGAGTTGCAACTCTCCATGCACTTCGGGACTGGAAAATACTGAAAAAATGAGAAACGCAACCTGGGCACAAAGTGCCAACCAAATGAACGTTCGAGTTTTCATGGTGTGGCGGTCGGCCTAATAGTAGAGTTGAGCGACCAGATCGTCGTTTATCACTTCCACGCGATGGAGCCTAAAACTTCCCTTCAGCCTTGGCCAGTCGGATTTTCCCTGCGCGCCCTCCCGCGTCTCGGAGAGACGCTTTGAAGCTAGCCCCGGCTTTCGGCCGCGGTTCCGGTCCGCAGATGGCGCTACGTCCCGTGCAGTGGCCCGCACGACTTACGGGGCGACGATGGCGCGGTAGAAGCGGATGGGGAAATTGGTGGACTTGTTATCGAGAAAATTGATCAAGCCGCCCGCCGCGGCATTGGTCGCGATGGATGTCCAATCGACGAGGTTCGTCGACGCTTGAATCAGATAGGACTGTTGATTGCCACCGGTGACGGCGAATTGCACCTGTCCATTGGGCGAGCGCAACACGGTGCCGAGGCGCGCGGGCAGCGCGGTGCTGATGAAGATGCTCCCGGGAACCAGCGTGACGGGCGCGACCGCTTGGGCGTTGATATCGGAGAGGACGGGATTGGTGATCGTCAGTCCGGTGACGCCCTGGAGGGCGAGCGCGGAAATCCCCAGGGGCACGTTTACGATCACTCCGTTTTGCAGGAAGCCGTTGGTGAGCGAATAGACCAGGACGCGGCGCACGCCATTGCTGATGACCGAGGAACTGACGGCGTGCAATCCGGCCGCCGTTCCGCCAAACGCCGTGCCGGAGTTCAGATTGGTGGAGTCGTACACGACATCGAATTGCAGGGCCACGACGTTGGTGGCTCCCGTGAAGCTGAAGGGAACGGTGATATTGGTCCCGGCCAGGTTCGTGGTCGCGACGCCACTGAGTGTGGGTGCCGCCTCGGCGAGCGTCGCGGACCAACCGAACAGCGCGAGCGCGGCGACAACCCACGGCGACCAGCGTCCGGCCGGCCGCGTCAAGCCGCCGGACCGTGAAGGCGGCAGCGCATCCGGTGCGTTGCCGGAAGCACGTTGCGGGTCGCGATCACGAGGAGGCATCATAACTCTCCGGTCAGCGGGTCCACGCTTTCACGTTCACCACGGTGTTCACCGGAACGACGACGTTGACGACGTTGCTGGCGGGATTGGCGGAGAGGTTGTCGATGGTGGTCTGGTATTTCACCGCGGCGCCCGATTCCGGGATCAGCACGACGTCGACGTTGACGCTCGAATTGAAATCGCGCGCCAACACGGTGACGGTGCGGTTGGTGGTTGAGCCGAAGGGCAACTGAATCTGAACGGGGGCGCCTGAACCCTCGGCGATGACGGTGCCGGCGGCTTCCACGATGCTCAGCTTGGGCAGCGGATTCGGGAATGACGCCATGTTGGCTCCCACGGTGAACGGCGCGCCGCCCGCGGTATTGCCATCGATAAAACGGCGGTCCGTGGTGTCAATGCGGACGCGTCCGGCGCCGCCGTAATTGAACGCCGAGCCAACATCGACGCGGGTCGCCCCGGTCCGCACCACCGGAGCCAGCAATCGGACGCCGCCACCGCTGCCGCAGCCGCCTTGGGATTGTTCGTTGACTCCATCGGCAGATGCCCCCCGGCCACGCGCAATGATCGTCCCGGTCAGCAAACTGATCTCCGTGGAAGACGCGACGAGGATTGCGCCACCACCGCCACCACCGGAGAACTGCGGGCTGACGTTACCACCGCCGCCGGAACCGCCGACCAAGGGCATGAGAAGGGCGTTGCCGTAGATAGGACCGGCGGGTGGTTGGCCGCCGCCGTACGGCTGGATGCCCACGGCTCCGAAGCTGGCATTCCCGGCAACGGATTCATTCGTCACCACGCGAGCGGCACCAGGTCCCTGGCCCGGCCCCGGTGAGAATCCGAATTGACCGGACGGGCCACCATCAAATCCGCCGGGACCGCCGGCACCGCCGGCCGTGATGGTTCCGAGGGAGCCGTTAAGATTAATGCTGCCCTGGATGAGAATGTTGCTCTGGGCCAGCAGGTACACGGGCGTATTGAGGGCGTTGCGCGTGAACGTGAGCGTGGCGTTGGAGGCGACGGTAATGGTGGTGCAGTTAAATATCCCATCCGCCGGCAACGCGAGTGTCGTGTTCGTGGTGATGTTCATCGCGCCATACGAACCGGTGCTGCCGCTGGAGAAAGGTTGCGCCAGCAGCGTCGTCGCGGAGGGCAAGGCCGCCGCGAGGAGCAACCAAGCGAGGCGGGGCGTGATCGGGTTGAGTTTGAATTGGGATTTCATAGACATGTAATTTGGAGTTTGAGACTCAGGGCGGGAGAAATTGAATGCGCACCGGCGGCTGCGCCACGGTGACGGATCCGGCATTGGTGCCGGCAATGGCCGACGGCAACGAGATTTGCACCGGAGGCTGCGCCACGAATAGGCCGGGCGTGGCATTCGTTCCGTTGTCCAACGCGGGCAGCACCAACTGGACGGGCGGCTGCCCAACAAAGACGGCACCTACCAACGAGGCGGCGTTGGTGACGGAAATCGGCAGGCTGATCGTTATTGGAGGCGAAGCCACCCAGACTGAACCCGTAACGCCGGATGTTCCGGCACTCGTGGGCAGAACCAGCTGTACGGGAGGTGTCGCCACCCAGCCGGACTGGAAGTTTGTTAGAACGGCATCGGTTTGCGGCAAAACCATCTTCACCGGCGGCGTCGCCACCACCACCATCGCCGGCCGGCTCGTGGGATCCAACGGATTGCTTCCCGCCACAATTTCCGCCTCATCGCTCCAGCCATCGCCGTCGGTGTCGGCCTTGAACGGATTAGTGCCGTATTGCTGCTCCTGCAAATTCGTCAGGGCATCGTTGTCCGGGTCGCGGTCCTTGTCGAAGGTGCCGTCATTCAAGCTGTCGCGTTTGAGCGGATCATATCCGTAACGAATTTTCCACGCCGCCTTGAGTCCGTCGCCATTCAAGTCACGGTTGCCGTCGAGGATGCCATCGTTGTAAGTCGAAGCCTTGTGCGGATCGAGGCCGAGGGCAACTTCTACAATGTCGGGAAGCCCGTCGGAATCGGAGTCCTGCCCACCGATGACGTAGAACTGCCACGAGTAAGCGGCGGGCAGCGGGTTGCCGGCAAGGTCGGCGACGGGCGGGCTAACCGTTGCCAGATACGCACCGGCAGGGAGATTCGTTCCGAACGTGAGGACGGCTGCGTTCAAATCGGCGCGATAAGAGATCACGCCGTTGGTCACCAGTAGATCATCCGAAGTGCCGGGAACTCCATCCGCACCGAGGAACGTCACCTGAAAATCAGCCGCCGATAGTGTCCCGGCATCAATCGGTTCAGAGAAGTAGGCGGATATGTTGGCCGATGCACCGGCGAAACCGTAGGCCGATGGGAACGTCTGCGTAACTCGCGGCGCAGTCATGTCTGGTGTGATCGTGATGTTGAGCATTGCCGACCAATTTGTATTACCGCCCGAATCAGTGGCCTTGGCCTGAAGGGTGAAATTGGTTTTAGCAACGCTGCGGGTGGGAATTACGAAATTGTATTCAAACGGAAAACTCACATCCGTGAACTGCCTGACCCCGTCGAGGTAAAACTCCACGTCGCGCACTTGCACGTCATCGGTGATCTTGGCCGCCGTGCGAACAGCTTTGCCACTCTCCGCGAAGCCATTGGTCGCATCGGTCATCGTAAACGTGTTGCTCAAACTGACCGAGGGCGGAATGCCGAGTCCGTCGAATGAACGGTAATTGATCACCTGCAAGCCAGCCGATCCATCCGCGACATACGCAATGCCCGACCCGAGAGCCACGCTCAGAGGCGGCGCGGGCAAACGGTAACGCACCAAGAATGCTCCCGTGTTGCCGGGATCGGAAACGTCCATCACGTCGAGCACAGCCCCGCCACCAGCGCCACCGGGGTTGCCTACGGCCACGGCCAGACCTGAGCCGTTGGCGACGATTTTCCGGCCGGCGACGCTATTTAAATCCACGCCACTAATGAGCGCGAGGGCATTGGGGTTCGCCACGTTGGCCGTGACAAAGCCTCCGGCGAAGCCGGTGTCCGCACCGATATATGCTATGCCACTTCCCACGAAAACCCGGCCGCCGACACTGGGCAATGTCAACGAACCGCGCGCTTGCATCAGCAAAGGATCGGTGACGTCGATCGCCCGGAGAACGCTGCCGGCAGAGAGCGTGTAAAGGAACAATCCTTCAGCCGCGAGGCTTGTGATCGCGGAGCCACCCAAATCCAGCGACTGCAAAGGCGTACCGGCGGTCAGATCGTACGACCAGATCTGCGTCCCTGAGGTGGCATAAACGACGCCGCGAATAATTTCGACTTGAGTAATGTTGAAACCGCTCACGGAACGGATCAATTGCGGCCGGACCGGGTCGGCCACGTTGACAAAATGCAGGCCGCCTTCGTTCGCAGCGACCACCACAATCGGCAACGTGGCATCTACAGCCACATCTGAAGCAGTCCCCGGCAAAGCCAATCGGCTGACAACAACGGGTTTCTGAAACTGCGACGCATTGACGATCGCCAGGCCCCCACTTCCGTTCGCAACGTAGGCCAGTTGGCCGACGCCATTCGTCGTGCCGGCGAGCACCACTTCTCGCGCTTCACCGGAAAGCGGGAGGCTGGCAATAACGCCTTGCGGGAAACTCGCGCCCGACAATACGTCGAGTCCTTGGGCGAGTTTAGCGCCATCGCTGATCCCGTCACCGGCCGTGCTCCACGCCAAAGGATTGGAACCAATGACGAACTCAATGTCATCGGAAAGCCCGTCGCCGTCAGTATCGCCACCAAAGGGCGGTTCGAAAGGGTCCAAGATGACCGCCGCTCCGTAGCTTTCATGGTACGGATATTCTAGATCTATCTCGGGCAACTGCACCGGAATGCCGCTATCCGGCGTGGTGAACGCAGCGCTCGCCACGCGAGGTCCAACCGGGTCGGCAATCATTTGCAGGAAGCGCGTGTTTGGGGGGAAGAATAGCTGGCGCGCCATCGCTTCAGGACTCGTGGAGGTGCCGCGGGTGACGAAACCATTTTCGAGATTGATGTATGCGTAATAGAAGAGCCGCCCATCCAACGCCGCCGCGCCCGCGGTACGCGGCAGATCATCGTCCTCGATCCGCTTGATCTCCATGTGAGTGATGGCGCCCTTGTCCTGATCGGTTGTGATCGCACCAATGAGCACATCGATGCGACTATTGGTTACCGGGAAAACGAAAAGGTTTGTAACGAACTGGCCCGCTTTAGTGGAGACGCTATTGCCAAACATTCTCTGGACATATACGGCCACGTTAGAACATGCAGCCGCAGAATCCCCAAGCGTCATCGTCAGACCAAAAAGCCCGTTCGACACGTTGATGGAGAACTCGCCTAAGCGCGTGACATTGACATCCCGGGTGAGGTCGTCTGCCCCACCTCGATCGAATGCTTCGACCACTTCATTGGTCAACGCGGCCCAGCCAAAGGTTCCCAGTCCGGAATTCGAAGAGTATATCGTATTGGGCGTCACTCGAACATAACCCGGCGCCAGCGGTGACGAAGCTGTCCCAAAATCCAGACGCAAATCCGGCGCGACGAGGCTGGAACCGCGCACGCCCGAAGCCATCCGCTCCGTTGAGATTTCAAATTTCCCGCCACCCAGCGCCCTTTTAACCTTCGTCCACAATGAACCACCAAAGCCATTCCTTTGGAAAAAATTACCCTCGCATTCGGCGGCCGACTGGGCGTCGGGGATGATACCCTGAGAGCCATCATAACAAACCATAAAGTGCGGCACGTATGGGTTCGGCGGACTACCCGGCGGGGTCATTCCGTGCCAACCCGGATGCGTTACGCCGTTCCCCGGATCGGTCGTCACGTAAAGCCCGTTCGACGAAACCGTGCAGGTGCCGTCGATCACCAAGCGCCCCGTCGTGTGATCGAAGCTCAGGAAATTCAACTTCGTGCCCGGTGCGGCATTGAAGACGTTGGGGAAAGTCATCGTCGCCGGCGTCGAAAAAGTCGACAGCCCCGGAGCCTGCACGGTGATGTCGAAGGTGTGCTGGAGCAAACCTGCCGGCAACATGTCCTTCACGAGCTCCGCCGGCACCACACTCACGCCGATCTGCGCGTTGGAAACCATCTGCCCATTCGCGCCCACCAAACTGTTCGAAGCGATCTGAATAGTCAGGTACTGAACCTGATTGCTCGGCAGATCATATGCCGCGTTCGCCTGCAGCGTCACCACGGTGTTGCTGCTCGCGCTGACGGTCTTGAGAACATTCGTCGCCACCCGCGGGAGATACATTGCTGCGAGCGGGATTGGTGCACCGTTCGTTCCTCGGACGACCACTCCGTTCGTATCACGCACCGTCATTACCCCGTTGGTGACGCCCGGAAGGAAGGTGGTATCCATGACCATCTCGGGAAAGTAAAAGCCGGCTGGCGGATTGGTAGCAGTGCGACCTTCGAGCACCACCTTCACATTTCCAACCGGCATGTTCGTGAGGAAGAAGCTGCCGTTCGTATCGGTGAACGCGACGTTGGTCTCCATTCCCAAGACATAAACTTTCGCACCAGCGATCGGTAGCTTGTAAATCATACCTCCGACGCCGAATGCCAGATCGTCGCTGGTGCGCGGAACTAGATCAGGACCGGGATCCACCAAGCGCCCCGCGAGCACCGTACCCGGAACCGGCGTCACGCTGACCGTGCCGAAGTTGACGCTTACCGAACTGCCCGGCTTACCGACCCCGGCCGCATCGAGAACACTTCCGTCCTGATTAGTGATCGTCGAACCATCCACCGTAACGGTGATCTGAGCGGCGTTCGGCAGAGCATTACTTAGAAACAACCAAGCAAATGTGCCGTCATTGGCCGGCGTAATCGTTGCGGGAAGTTTTTGACCGGCGAACGAGGCGTAAAAGTTGTTGGAGCTGAGGCTGGCTGTTTTGACCGGCTTAGAAAAAGTAACTTTCGGGCGCACCATCACACCCACATCCGAGGTACCGGAGGGCGGTTCGATCGTAACCGCCCGGGCAGCCAATGAAGGCACAGTGTATTGGCCGAGGATAACTTGCGCCAGCAGCGTGACGTCCGTCTGGTTCACCACTCCGTCTAGATTGACGTCAGCGAACACCGATACCGACGGACTGAGCGCCGGAGACGAACGGGTGTGATTGATCAGTGCCACCAAATCGAGGACGGTGACTTGCCCATCGCCGTCCAAATCCCCCAACTGTGTCGGAACACCGCCGCGCACGGACGCAGCGATAAAAAAAAGGAACAACGCTCCGCGAAGGAACAGAGCTGAATGAAACGACCGCAACAGATTCACTATCCGATTCACAATAGGTGTCTGATAACCTGAGCGAAAACGCGCTCGGAACGCCGCAAGGAACGCCGCAACAATCCCAACGCGAAGTCGACCTGTCAAACCTAGAAATATGCAAGGGCAGCAACGCTCCAGTTCAGCCATTCAAAAATGCCGAACCGTTCAATGAATCTCGCTATCGAGCGAACAATCGCGCCCTTGCACCGCCAGCCGCGCTCGCGAGCCAGCCTAGAACACGTAAACCACGTTAAGCGCGACCGTGAACGAATTGCGCAGGGGATGTGCGGCAGTGCCAAACACGGGAACGCCACCCGCGACATCGCGGTCCCAGCGAAATTCGAAGCGGGAAACGACGTTTTCCCAGAAGCGATAGCCGACAGTTCCCGTCACGCCAATGAACTTGTCATCACTGTCGCCAAATAATGGGCGCGAGGAATTGAATGCACCGCGCGAGGCAAGAATCGTGTTGCCCGCCGTGGCGCTCGCGTATTCACCGCGAACGCGAAATTGCCACTTCGCGATATCGTAGTTCAGGTAAATACCAGCTGCGTTGGCGTAGGTCGACGATGGCCCGGCGGGAAAGAAGAACATTGCCGGCACGCCGGCGGAATAGTTCGCTTGATAATCATACGCAATCCCAAGGCTCAATCCGCTGAAATAGAGCGGCACGCGCGCGCCAGCGTAGAAATTGTGAATTCGGGGTGACACATCGGTCGGTGCCGACGTGTCCGTGTGGCCGCCGGTATAACCGAGTGTCAGCGTAAGATCGCGACAGCCGAATGCCGAGCCGTTGAGTTCGATCACCCCCAGCGCGGTCAACGCAGTACGATTGTCCGCACGGGCGTCGATGAAGGGCGAGTGACTGTTCGCCACCCCCGCCATCACGCTGCACCACTCGGTGAAATCGTATTTGACGGTAATTCCAGTGTGGGCTTTCGGTTCGATGAAATAACCGTACGAGCGGCTGTAATTCGGGTTGCGATAACTGTCGTACACCTCGTAACCCAACGGTGAAGTGAAGTAGCCAACGCGAAACTCAAAACCATTCCACGGCGGCGCGCGCAAGATCACGTAAGCCTCATTCAGCGCGGCTGGCTCCGTCGAGCCGCTGGCGAGCGAGTAACTGTTACGCAACGGGACATCCGGACCGAACAACGCCTGAACATGATAACCGACCGACCAATCCTCATCCGTCACTCGCTTGTCGAGTTCGATACTGACCGCGTTGAGATTGAAACCGTTCATCCGCTGGGGCGTATCATAAAGCCGCCCCGGCAAACGAATCGTGTTGGGAAATGCAGCCGCGGCTCCGGCGTCCTTCGGCGTCGCGATTGCCCACGCTATCGACGTGTCTACGTATCCACCCAACGTTGCTCCACCCACGATGGGAGTCTTCCCAGTTTCAACGGCGGGCGATTCTCCGCGCGCAACCGCCGCACTGATGATGCCCACCGCAGCGAGAGCGAAGGACCATCCCCGCATGGGCTGGGTCGAATGGGATGGTATTGAGTTCATGGCACAAGCAGCGCGCGGAAGAAGCGGGCGCCAGAGTTGGTAGTCAAGGTGTGGACGTAGTCAAACGAACCGCCCGTGGCAACATTCGTCACGACGGCAACCCAGTTCGTACTGCTGAGGTTGGTCACGGATTGAAGCACGTAGCCCCTGTCATTTTCGCCGTGCAAGCGCAGCGTGAACTGGCCAGTGGTCACACCGAGAGATTCGAGGCGTGGCGCGAGCGTGCCTGTCTGCAGCGTAAAGGATGTCGCCTTGGCGAAGCCGACTAGTTCCCGCGCGCCAGGATAATTGGTTGTTTGGTTCACAACGTCCTTTTCGAAATACAAATAGCCGAAGTAAGTTTGCCCGCGCGCCAGGGTGTTCGAGGGAATGACGATCGACGTATTGGTGCCGCTGAGCAGCGTCAATCCCACCTCTGGCCCAAACGCGGCCGAGCGGAAGACGATCGCCCCGTTCGCATCCGCGACGCTCAGGCCAATGAAATCGTTGGTGGTTCCACCGGCAAACGCATCCCAGCTCAAAACAAAAGTGTTCGACGGATCAATGGATTGTGCCGCACTGAAATTCGCCACGCGCGGTGCGTTGGTAGGAAAGCTGTTCGTCGGCATATTGAGCGTCAGCACACGATTGCCGTCGTGAGCAGTGGTGACGCGCAGCGTGTAAACACCCGTCGGGTAGTTGCCATCGAGCGCACTCTGCGATGCAGCCGCGAAACCCGTAGCGAACGGTTGATCCGAGTTCGTTGGCGGCGCCGTGAGCTGATCCACGAATCCGAGCGAGGACTCCACGTTCGCACCGACGACTTGATTACTGAAGTTGCCGGCGGGCTGGACGATGGCCGAAAAGGAATAAGCATTTCCCGACGCCAAGGCGGGGGCGTTGGTGTCGGTCTGAACGTAATCGATCGCCTTGAACACACCGTAACCGCGCACATCCACGGCCCGAGCCGGAAGAGCGCCGACCGTCAAGCCACAGAGCAGCATCACCGCGCTGCAGCAAAGCCGATTCACGAATTGGTTCACGCGTTTGATCATACGCCCGGCCCTATCTGCCACAGAGCGCGGCCTGTCGTCGAGAGTCCCTGCAGCGTCAGCCCGAGTTGCGCCGGATCTTCGCCCTGACTTAGCATCAGCAGTCGCAGGAACGGTCCGGCCTGCGGGAACGAGAAGGCCGCCGTGGTCGGTACTCCAAACGGACTGGTCGGAGTCAGGTAGCCGTTGAACTCGCCAGCGAGATCGAACAAACGGTCCCCGATGGAGTTTGCGATCATCGTGTCCTGACCGGCATCACCGAACGCGATATCCGCGCTGTTGAATGGAGCGCTATCGTAGGAAGTATTCGACCCGCCGTTCGTGTCGAGGTTGTCGTCGGCGTTCAACATGTCGTTGCCCGTGCCGCCGAAGAGGTAATCGGTATCGGTGCCGCCCACGATCCAGTCGTCGCCGCTTTCGCCAAAGATAGCGTCCTCGCCGTCATGAACGGTACCGCCAGCATCGGTGGTGTCGAAATTGAGCGGGTGACCGGCGATCTTCGCCAACGGATTCAACGGATCGTAAGCGAGCACGCCCGGAGTGAACAATCGATACGCGGACAGCGCCGGCGTCGCATAGAATTCCGGCAACGCTTCGGCACCAGAGACGCCATCGCTACCCGCGCCGCCGTGGAGGAAGTCGTTGCCTAATCCGCCGTAGATCATGTCGCGACCACCGAAGTCAGGCTGCATCAGGCGAACCGCATGATTGATGCGGCCGGTCGTAAAGATCGTCGCCGACGCACTGGAATCCGCGTTGATTGTCTGCTGCGCGTTTGCGGCGATACCGTAGAGCGGTTCGGACAGGCCGTTGCGGCTGGTCATGATCCAACCGTCATCGCCCAACACGCCGTCGTCGCCAGTTCCGCCGGACACCCAGTCATCGCCCGTGCCCGCGATGATGCTGTCATCCTGACCATCGCCGTAGATGACGTCGTTGCCCTTCGTGCCGTAGATCAAATCGTCGCCGGCTTCACCGTGAATCACGTCCGCCGCGCCCAAGTCATTCGCGCCGCCGCCCGCCGTGTAGTCGAGTAAGACTACTCCGCGAGGGACGATGTGGACGGTTGCGCCCGCGGCATTGTCATAGTTGAAGCGCAAGAAGCCGCCGGCAACGCCATTGGTTCCCACAAGGCGCAGGATGCGGCCGTTGTCGCCCAAGATCACATCGGCGTCGCGACCGAATCCATTGGCGCTCGTGTCACCAACGTTGTTCCGCAGCGTGTCGGTGCCGTCGCCGCCGAAGATCGTGTCCGAACCGTCCGCGCGTTGCGCTGCCGTGGTCAGGCCGAAGAAGTCCGAACTGCCGCCGATCAAATCGTCCTGACCGAGGTCGCCGTAGATCGTGTCATCACCGCTGTTGCCTTCGATGTAATCATCACCATCCGTGGTGTTGTCGAGTGAGCGCAAGAGACTCGCGACGCCGGTCAACATCGGGTCGATATAACCATCACCGCGCAGTGTGTCATTGCCCAATTGGCCGAAGATCAAGTCATCCCCTGCTCCGCCGACGAGCATGTCGTCACCTTGAGCCACGGACTCATTGATCAAACGAATCGTGCGCGAGACGGCGCCAGTCGGAAGCGATTGCGACTGGTTGTTAACCGATGAATTGCCACTGGCATCAAAGATCGTGCTACCGCTCAACACCTGCGCCAACGGCGTAATCGTGTCGCCCCGACGGACAATGAATCCGTTATCACCAAGTATGACGTCGTTGTTTGCGCCGCCATCGATGCGGTCGCTGCCGTCCACGCCGCCCGCTACGTTGTGGCCGCCGAACAAGTCATCATCACCCGCGTCGCCATAAATCAAATCGTTGCCCTGTTGGCCCATGATGATGTCATCGCCGGCATCGCCGTGGATGATGTCGTCGCCCGCGCCATCCGTGCTCTGCGTGAAGATCGAGGTGAAGTTGCGGTTCACCTGCAGCGAGTAATCAACCTGGCCGTGGTCGCCGAAGATCAAATCGTTGTCCGCACCACCGTTGATCACATCACCACCGGTGCCGCCAATGATCAGGTCATTGCCCGCGTCACCGTTGATCGTGTCGCTGCCGCCCAACGTCGGCGAGGTCACGGTGACCAAGCTGATGGCCGCCGGCGAGAACCAGTTCGGGAACGACGGAGCTGGCGCCGCACTGCGCGCATTCGCGAGCAGGCGATTTGCGCTGGCCCGTCCACCGGCGAACACCGGGCCCGCAGTCACGGTGAATTGGATGAAGCCATTGTCACCGAGAATGTCGTCGTTTCCGGCGTTACCGGAAATCGTGTCGCCGCCGAAGCCGCCGAGAATCAAATCATTGCCCGCGCTGCCGAAGATTGTGTCAACGCCACCAATTTCAGGGCTGATTACCTGAACGAGGATCGCCGCGCCGCCGGTCGTGAAGCTGACGCGACCGTTGTCGCCAAACAGAATCTCGTTCGAAGCATCGACGCCGCTGCGGATCGTGTCGTTCCCCGCACCGCCGAACACGATGTCGGACGCGTCGTTCGATTGAATCGTATCGTTTCCGCCCGCCGCCGTGTTCACGGTGTAGAGCAAGGTCGGATTACGAATCACGCCATCGGTCTTGTCGCCGGGACCGCCGCCACCGAGCATTGCGACCACCACGCCGCCGCTCGAGTATTCGACGCGACCTTCGTCACCGAAGACGAGGTCGGCGCCCGATCCGCTAACGAGCGTGTCGTTGCCCTGGCCACCGAAGATCACGAGCGCAGCGGATGATCCGGAGCCATTGACCGAATCGTCGCCGTCCTGCGTGTTCAGTACGAAGAAGCCATCCGTCACTGCGCTCAAGGTCACCGTGACGTCGTCGTTGCCAGCACCAGTGTTAAGGGTGGTGATCGTGCGGAGTCCGGGACGTGTGTGCGTGCTCGTCACATTGATGATGTCATTGCCGCTACCTGCCCAGATGGTGATGCCGTCAGCAAAGTTCCCAGCCGGATTGTCCGTCACATAAGTGATGTTTGCCGGAGCCAGACCGCCGATGAGCCCATTGGTGATCACGACCGCGCCATCGCCGACCGTCGCGGTCACATCGCTGACGAACAGCATGTGGCGTCCCGCGCCGGCGTTGAGGTTCAACGTGCCGTTGATGTTGTCGAGATTGCCCGAGAGGAAGTCGGGGCGAGGATCGCCGACCGCAACGTTCGCCACCGACGACACGTAAATCTGTTCGTCGCCATCATGCAGCGTGATGTTCGTAACCGCACTGGTGCCACGGACATTGAACACGTCGTCACCGGAACCGGTGTCGATGTTCAGGAACTCCAACGTGTCGTAGGTGATGCCCTCGCCGAGGCCAAGGCCCGTCAGCGTGTTCGCCGTCAGGTAGCCGGTGTTGCCAAGCGTGTCGCTGCGGTCGTCGACGTTTGTCGTGTCGGTGCCCGCTTCACCGGAGATGAAGAGCGCGCGGAAGATCGAATTGACGTTGCCACCGATCGCCGGGGCGAGCGTGCCCACGTTCACCGTGTCGTTGCCATCACCGGCGAGCACGTGTGTCTCGCCCTGCAAAGTGCGGAGGTTGATCACGTCGTTGCCGGTGTTGCCGTAGATGTAAACGAGTTCGTCGGTTTCCGTTTCCGTCACCGTGAGATCGTCATTGCCAGTGGCGAGGCGAATTTCGAGGCGTTCCAAGCCGAGCAACTGGAAGCCGTAATAGAATCCGGTGTCATACGCCGTGCCGCTCACGACGCCCGCGCCTTCGAAGCTTTGGAAGACGTCCGTCAACGGCACTCCGGCCGCGGTGGCCTGCTGGAACAGCAGGTTGCCGAGTTGATCTTCGCCGATCTGCTCGATGCGCGGCAGCGTGCGGTGCGTGAGCAAGCTCGCCGCGGACGATCCGGCGTCGTTGTGAATGATCAACTGATCGCGCTGACCAATCGTTTGCGTGCCAGCGTCAATGGTGAGGCGGTTCAGAATCTTCCGCGCATCGAACGATCCGGGCACCGTAACAGTGAAGCTGGGGAACGTAAGCGTGGGCGGCGCGCCACCGACATGGAGCGTATCGGTGCCAGTGCCGCCGAAAATCTTCGTGTCGAAGTTGCCCGTCGCGAGCGTGTAGATCTCGTCCGGTCCCCCACTGCCATCAATCGAAACCACTTCGATCGCGGCCAGCGCTGTCGAGCGACCTGCGCCCGCGAGCAAAGTGTCCGTGAGGATCAGCAGGTCACCGGCAGGCGTGCCGACCAACGTGAGGCGATCCACACCTGAACCACCAGTGAAGACCATCGGACCGTTATCCAAGTAGTCGTAGCGATTGCCGCCAGCTCCCAACGGTTGCGTGAACCCAACCGACGAGGGATTATGCAACACGATGATCGTCGCGAGATTGATGAAGTCGTTGCCCGCGCCCGCATCGATGAACAGCGGCTTCACGTTGTGATTGATATTGAACGTGTCGTTATTCGCGCCACCGATCAGCACCAGCACGTCGGAGTTGCCATTCGTAACGTTCGGCAAATCACCAACCGGCAAGCCGCCTGGATACTCCGCATTGGTGTTGCCCGTGTCGGGAACCAGCGGAACGAAGCCGACGGTGATGTCGTCATCGCCAACGCCCACATCAATCAACGTAGGGGCAGCGGTGTCGCTTACCGTCACGTCGTCGTGTCCGGAGAATGTATTCACCACTACCGCATCGATTCCGGTGAAGGTCACCGTTTCTGTGCCGGCCTGACCGGTGAGGACCGTGATGGTTCCCTGACGGGACAGACCGCTGCCCGTGGCGTTGAGCGTGAGCACGTCCGGCTGATCGTTGGTGTTGAGGATCAGTTCATCGATACCGACCGTGCCGGTGTCGTTGATGATGTAGCTACTGGAGTTACTGCCCGTGCTGTTGATGATGTAGTACTCGTAGTTTCCGGCCACCGGCGCATTGCCGTTGTTCAACGTCACGGTGCCGATCCATGGTGTCACATCGAGCAGCGAGTTCGCCACGCTGATGAATCCATCGCGGTCGCCGACGACGATCACGTTGATGCCGGCGCCGCCCGTGAGCGTCGCAGTGGTGAAGATGCCGTTCGTGCTTTCCACGGTCGCGCCGCTCATCCAGTTATCGCCAACATCGCGCAAACGGGTGGTGGTCGGTGCCGGCGTCGCCGGGTTCGTCGGGTTCCCGTTCGGCCAGAACGGATCTGTGTTCAAGGTCGCGACACCGGCGTCGTTGAGGACTTTGCCGACCACGAAACGATTGCCGAACAAGCCCATGTCGCTATCGAAGGTTTCCGCGAGCGTATTTGATCCACCGGCATCAACGAACGTATCCAATCCTTCACGTCCGGTGAACGTGTCGTTGTTCAGGCCGCCGTCGAGATAGTCGGCATACGGAGTGCCGATCAGTGTGTCGTTGCCGTCATCGCCGAAGAGGTTCACGGCGATGTAATCCGGATTAGCCAAGGTCACCGCCGCGAAGGTGAGCGTGTCGTTGCCCGCGAGGCCGTTGATAATCAGCTTGTCGCCTTCACTGCGCAGCGAATTCAAAATGTGGAAGGTAGCGACACCGGATTCGACGAGCTGCATATCCGTCGCCGAAACGATGCTGCCGGTGAAAGTGTCGTTGCCGCTGGTTCCATCGAAGGTGATCGTGTCCGCGGAACCGTCGCCCGGAGAAGCCACGCCGAGATCGAACGTCGCATTGGTAATGCCGGAGCCCGTCAGATTCTGGACGGTCAAAGTGTCTTTGCCGACCGTGGCGTCGAAGTTCATCTTCTCGAATCCGTCCGTGGTGATCACGTTGCCGCCGCCCGCATTGATGGTCAGATGACCGGCGGACGGAACTTCGAAGACCACGTTGTCATTGTGCCGGGTGGCCGTGATCCGCAACTGATCGTTGGCTCCTGTGTCCGGAAGGCCAACAGTGCCGCCGTGAACCACGCTATTGAGGCCGTCGAAGGTGAGGAACACGCGGTCATCGCCGTCGTTACCGCTGATGATATCGGCGCCGCCGTTGCCGTAGATGTCATCGTTACCAGCGCCACCGTTCATCGTGTTGACGCCGCTGCTGCCGAAGAGTTGGTCGTTGCCCCCGTCGCCGTTCATCGTGCCGCCGCCGGTGCCGTTGAAAGTAATCTGATCATCACCATCGCCACCGGAAAGATTCGCCGTGCCGCTGGTGCGAACATTGATCACGTCGTTGTTGCCGCCGCCATCGATCATCGCGTCCCCGGTGCCATCGTAAACCAGCGTGTCATTGCCGGGGCCGCCGTTGAGGGTCACCGGGATCGCTCCGCCGCGGACCGTGAAGCTGTCATTGCCGCCGCCGCCGTTAGCCTGGATGCCAGTTACCTTGTGGAAATCCTGAGTACGGCCCAAGCCCGTGACACGGACCCAATACGCCGGCAATCCACCAACTGTTCCCTCCGTGCCGAGCACGTCCACGGTGAAGCCTTCGTCCTGAACTCCGGTGGAGAAGTTGCGCTCGCCCGCGCGATCGCCGACCAACAGCACGAGATCACCGTTAATATTCGAGCCGGCGGTGACTTTGGTTCCATCCGTCTTGCCGCCAAGATAGGACGGCTTCGGCAATTCCAACGTGCCGATCGTAAACGCCACCGTGCCGCAAATATCGATGCTTCCAAGGAAGCCAAGGTCAATGGAGTAACAGACCTCAATGCTCAGTCGAATCGTGACCGTGCCGCCACCGCTGAACGCTTCGAACGTAACCCGGACACTGATGCCGCCGAACGTCAGACCGAACGCCCGCACTTCCGCGCTGCCGTAGATGCTCAGGAAGAAGCGATACGTGTCGGTCGTAGAATTATACTCGGACACGACATTGATGCTCACGCTGAGACGAATACCCCAATCGTTCGAGCCCAACACCAAGCGCCCGCTCAAGGTGACATTGAAGTTCCCGCGCGAATCGAAGTAGCCAAAGCCATTGATGGTGACAATGCCGAAGAAATCGATGTTGGCGTTGAAATCCACGCGCCAATTGCTGTTCACGACGACGAGGTTGAAGCTGGCGTTGAACTTTAACACGCTCAACAGAATCACCTTGCCCGTCAGCGCCAGCGTAAAGGAATGAGCTGCCACGCCTTCGCGAGCAATTGCCGTCGTGTTCAACTTCAGCGTGCCAGCTGCGTCGATTTCGAACACCTTGCCGCTTCCGGCTTCAACCTTCACCGACACAGCGAGCAGAAGCACCATGCCCGGGTTCGCTCCCGAGTAAATTGCCGTCGTACCGGCAGCGTGGACGACGATTGAACCGCCGATGTCGATGTCCAAGGTGAACGCAATCCGGATACCCGCGCTGCCAATTTGGAAGTCAGCGGTCGCCGTCGCGTGGGCGAAACCAAGGAACGTCAACCCGCCCTCGAAGTGGATCAAGATTCCCGGGGCAATGTTGTTGCCACCGGTAGAAAGCGCCCGAGCAGTGTCCGAGGTATTCAGCTCGAGCGTACCGCTCGCATCAAATTTCAAGCCGATGTCCTTGCCGAAATCACCCAGTTCCAATCCGATGGTGATGCGGGCGAGGAGGCCGCTGGAGTTGAGTTCGAATCCACCCGTCAACGTAAGGCTGCCCAACGGAGACAACGAGAACGTCACCGGGTGGGCCATCGTGCCAATCGAAACGGAGATCAGCGAGGGGCCAACGGTGAAGCCAAACTGTCCGCTCAACTTCAACACACCACCGATGATTACTTCACCGGAGAAGTTCACCGACGCGCCCATTTTGACGGTGACCATGCCGGTCTTGAGGGAGTTGTCCATGTTGCGCTGGAACGCGCCGGTGTTGTCGTCGATCAGGAAAGTGTCCACCATTTGCTCCGTCGACGAAGTGTTCACATCGAGAACGAAATCGCCGTTGAACGTCACGCCCGGAATCCGGTTCGCCCGCAACGTCAAAGCGATGCGGCCCACCACCACCAGCGAGACCGAGCCCATGCCCATGTTCTCATCGTAAACATTCAGGTTCAGCGTTCCGGACAGGGCACCGAGGAACGGAATGTCGGCTCCGAGCGCGCCAGTGATTTTCAATCCGCTCGAAGTGCCCGCCTGGATTTGCAGGAAGCCGGTGAGGGTAATCACACCGAGAATCTTCAACTCGGCCTGCACCGTAGCGACAATATACGCCTCGTGCTTGTTGGACGCCGGCGCGCTGCCATCCAAATTGGGCGCCGCCGCGAAGATCGTGATGCTCCGCGCTTCACCCGGGCGCAACAGCGGCAGGAAGGAATCAGGGATGGTGAACGACTGCGCATACATCGTCGTGTTGAACATCACCGAGATGGAGCCCGAGACTTCGAAGATGCCGGGCGAACTCGGAATGCCCAATCCCGCGCCAGCTCCGATGCGGAAGGTGCCGGCCACGCCCACGATGCCCGGACCTGAGCCATCGGGATCCACCAGCGCCACCACCAGCAGGCCGCGCGCTTCACCGTAAGTCACCCGTGCCGCTCCAATGCCAAAGCTCAGTTCCGCGGTGGCGAAGAGTTCGAAGCGGGTATCGCTGATCTTCATGAAGAACCCGCCGTTCAACCGGAAGAGTTCGGTGTCGGTGCCGGGAATCTTAACGAGCGCCTGACCGACGAGTTCGATCGAGAAGGTATTCGGAGCGAGAACGTAGGTGCGGGTGAGATCCGATCCGCCGGGACCGATATGCGGCAGGGTGATGCTTTCGGTTTTCTCGTAATCGGTCGTATTGATCTGCAAGGTGCCCGACGCGTAGAGGAACAAGCCGTACGGTTCGAGCACGGAGAAATTCGTTTGCAAAGTCATCACACCCCACAGCTGCGGCTTGTTGAGCAAACCGTTGCTGAGATCGAGCACGAAGTGACCGGCGGTAGCACCGACGGTGCCCAGTTTGATGACCGACATCTCGCCGCTAAGATCGAGCGTGAGGACTTTGCGGTCCGCCGCGATCTCCGCTTCGAAGGTGACCTTGCCCTTGACCGAGAACAACGGCTCGCTGGTCAATCCGGCCGCCTGCAATTCCACACCACCACTCAGTTCGATGAAAAACTTCGGCGATTGCGAAATCAACTTCACCGACTCGCTACTGGCCGCGCCGCCGTTGTGCGTGGTGTCGGACACGTCGGTGCCTTTGTCCTGCCAGCTGTTCGCCAAGAAATTCACCGTCAACGTACCGGAATCAAACGTCACGCCCGAGAGCGGGTAACTGAAGGTGTTGGTCGTGCCGATACGCGTGGGCGTGCCGATGGTCACGTTCTCTCCGTTCGCACCCGTGAGCGTGAACTCGTCGCCATCGATCGAATCCAAGTCAAGCAAGCGTCCTGCGACCGGCGTGAACGTAACGTCAAGATGGCGCGCTCCGGTGTTGAGAATGCCGCGGTCAATCGTCTTGCCACCCATCGGATCGGCGAGCGACGCCGTCGCTTGCTGAACGTAGAAAAGCTGCGTAAAGGCGAGATTACTGATGCCGCCGTTGTCCGACCACGTGCCGGCAACGAACTCCACCGTGTAGGTTCCCACTGTCAGGTCTTGCGTGAAGCTGTATTGCCAACGGTCGGAGCCCGCCACCCGCGTCGGCGTGCCCAACGGGATCAGGTTGCCGTCGGAATCCTTGAGCAACACTTCGCCGCCATTGATCGTCGCCGGGTTGATCGCGTGACCCGAGCTCGGACGGAAGGTGACCTCGAGATAATGCCAACCATTGATCACCCCGGTGCCGACGATCTGTCCAGCCGGAGGATTCGTCACATCGGCGGTCGCGCCGTTAACCGTGAACGAACGGGTGAATTCGACGTTGCCATTGGTGCCGCCATCGTCAGTAATGGTTCCGCCTTCAACGGTTACATTCACTTCGCCGAGGAAGAACTGGCCCTGCAGGTAAATACGGAACGTGCGCTCCGTGTACTTCAACGTGGCGTTCTCGCCCGTCGTGATGTCGTTCAACACGGACGCCGCAGTGGTGCTGCTTTGCGTCACGCTGCCGGTGGTCGCGCCGATTCCCGCGAAATCCAGCGTCGGCGCAGTACTGGTCACCGGCAAACTGTTGCCCGCACTCGGGAACACGCGCACGTCCACGTAGCTGAGCGCGGACTTCGATTTGTCGAGCGTGATGGTGTTCGCCTGTTCGGCGCCCGAAGGATCGTAAATCGACCAACTATTTGCCGTGAAGGTCACCGTGACAGTGATGCTGCCGGTCGGTGCCAGCGGCGTGTCGTCGCCAGGATCGGAGGTGCTGTGATCGTCGATGGCGAGCGTGTTGACGAGGAAGAAGCGCCAAGTGTTGGCCGGCGTTCCGGCGGCGGTCACTTTAATCGGCGCGACCGTGGCATCGAGCGCGACAGACCAATTCGTCAGCGCTCCGGGCGTGGAATTCAACGTGAACTCCGACGTGAGATCTTGCACGGAAGAATCATCAATCAGGAATCCGCCGGTCGGCGTCGGCAACGTCACGTCAATGTAGGTTGGCAGCGCGCCATTGGTCGCTGTGAGCACACCGGTCGAAGGTGCGAAAGGCACCTCCGCCGTGCCGGAGACTGTCGCATTCCGGAACGCCCAACTGCCCGCAATCGGCGTCACGGTCACCGACGCTGACGGGGTCGCGAAGTTGCCGACGATCCAGTAACGATAGACGACGGAGGTGCTGGCGTCGCCACTCAGTTGGAGCGGTGCTTGCGAGCCGTCGAGTTGCGCCGTGCCCAGCCCTGGTCCGCTCAAGGTAAATTCCGCATCGAAATCTTGGATGGTAGACAGATCGAGAACCCGTCCATTCGGCGCGGTGAAAGTTACATCTACGAAATGGCGGCCGTTGATGACATTTACATCGATCAAGCCGCCTGAACCCGGATTCAAGAGGATACCGGTCGCGCCGTCCACCGTGAACACCGCCGTGCTCGTGGTGTTTGCAGCACCGGTTACGGTGTTACCGCCGTTGGTCACGTCCACGTTCTTAATGCCACCCGCGGTGAACGTAACGGTGTAGCTGCCCCGAGCAATCGTCCCGCTGGTGATGAAGTAGCGGAAGCGGTTCGTTCCCGAAACGAGAATCCCGCGCGCGATCAGGTCCGCATCGCTTTCGCCGGTCAACGCCGTGATGACGTAGCGGTCGTGGCCCGATGCGTCTTTCGCAATCGTGGCCGTGTTGCCCGATCCGTCCATGAGCACGACCGCGCGGGTCGAAACGCCGTTGATGTCCGCCATGCCAATCGCCAGCGCATAGGTTTTGCTGCCACCCGTTGTGGAATCGACTTCCGTCACCACCGGCACAGGAACTCCGTCAACGGTCACGTTCGCGGTGCCACCACCAGCCAAGTTACCGGTCACCGTGAATTCATCGCCACCCGAGCTGCCATCGAGAATCGACGCGTAATCGAGATTCGCCCCGTTCGGCGCGGCGTAGGTGATATCAAGGTAGTTCTTCTTCGTGTAGGTTGTGCCCGCGAAGTTCGTCGCCGTGAACTGGCGCGAGTTGATAACGTTGAAGTCGATGCTGCCCGCAGCCGGATCGTTCAGCATGATCGTCGGCGACTGCGACGTGGCGGACGTGGAGAGTGTCGCACCGGCCACATCGAAGGTCACTTCCTGGCCGGCATCGTTGCGGAAGCCCATCTTCAGCTTGCCGTAAATGGTGAGCAACCGGATCTGGTCAGGAATGTCCGCGAGGAAGAGCACGGTCGCACTGCCCGTGGCGATCTTCGAAAGGTCCGCGTAAAGGCGCGCGCTCATGCTGATGTTGTCAGCGGCGAAGTTCAGCTTGCCCGCGATGAGGAATTTGCCGTCGGTGCTGATCTTGAGGATGACCTGGCCGTTGAAGGCCTGCTGCGAGGTGTAAATCGAGAACAGCTTCGCACTGCCGGTGATGGTCATCGGCGAAGTGAAGGCCGCGAGGAATCCACCGAGGTTCGGGTTCGCTTTGACGGCGTTGTATTGCGTGACGACCTGACTCTTAACGTCCGTCAGCCACGTATCAGCCGCGACGGTGACCTGCACGTCGAAGGCGGGGCCGCGCAAGTCGGTCGGATTTTCCACGCTCGGCAACGACTTGAAGAATTCCACGCCGGCCGAGAAATCGTTGATCGAAAGTCCGGTGTTCGGTTCCAGCAAGATGCCGCCGGGGACGGACGCGTTGATGAAAACGCCCAATGGACCGAGTTCGGAGAGCGCCATGCGAATCGTCAATCCGCCGATGCCGGAGAAGCTGAAGCCGCCTTGCAGGCCGATAAAGAACACGCGATCCACCACGGGAGTGGTCGTATCCAAGTCGCCGATCATTCGGCCACTGGCGTCGAGCTTCAAAATACCACCAATCAATCCCGCTGTAATTTCACCGCCAAACATTTTTCCACTTACCGAGACTCCAAGCGCCGCGATATCGGTGATCGGGAATTTTCCTTCGAGCAGGAGCGATGGCTTAATCTTCACGCCCTCGATCGATCCGGAGAACGTCAGACCACCGAGTCCCTTCAAGCCGGTTACGCTGGCCGACAAGATGATTTGGAAGTCCTCAGGGTGATTCGTGATGTCGTCCCATAGGATGCCGACCGCGTTGATCTTGATGGGCAGGAAGGACGGCCACTTGAAGCTGTCGCCCGTCGCGGAACCGACGCTGAGGAACACGCCGAAGCCCGCCTTCGTGACGAACGTGCCGTCGCCGTGGAAGGAGAAGTTGCGCATTTCGCCGCCTAGGAGAAGCGATCCCACCTTGAGCTCCGCGCCGATCGATTGGAACGAAACCATGTCGGCATCGGCAGCCGCTCCCGTATCCAGCATGAAGTCGCGCGCCGTGATCTTGAGGAAGGTGCTGAACTGAATCGCCAGCGTGTCGACCTTGAAGAGCAATCCCTGCACGGTGCCGTCCGCGTTGAAGTTCAACTGCACCCGGAGTGCTTCGGTGTTCTGCACGCCGTTGGTCACGTCATCGGCCGTGTTGCGATCCGAGATCGTCATGTTAAACGGCTTGCCGGGGAAGAACCGCGCGCCGCCCGAGGCCACGTAAATCGAACCCGCCGTCGCCGCGCCGGAATCGAAGCTCATCGAGAAGTTCTGCACGCCGATGCGGATGTCATCGAACTCGAGGACGCTGCCGAACTTGAGGCTGGTGCCCGAAGAACCGCCGCTGACCTTCGTCGCCGTCGTTCCGCCGGTGCCCTGCGGCGCGATGCCGTACGCAAGTTCCGCCACGCCGAGCGTGAAGCCGTTATTGCGAACGGTGAGTCCGGGAATCGTCACGCCGCCTTGAGTGAGCTTGCTGATCTTTCCTTGGATCTCGAAGCGCGGGAATGAAATCGTCGCCTCGTCGATCACCAAAATCTTCTGGTCCGCCGCGCCAGCCGGGTCGTAGGTAATCTTGATGCCGTCCGCATTGACGACGAAGACATTCGGCACCGTCATGGTCAACGAGGCGACGCCGATGCTGAACTTGCCCGGCAGATCGACTCGGAAGTTTCCGCCGAGCAAACCG
The DNA here is from genome assembly GCA_044224905.1 of Limisphaerales bacterium. GTDB lineage: Bacteria > Verrucomicrobiota > Verrucomicrobiia > Limisphaerales > JBGAJN01 > JBGAJN01. The sequence continues at coordinate 168,034 of JBGAJN010000003.1, read as the reverse complement.
AAAGCATCCACGCCGAGATCGAAGGTGCCGAACACGCCGAACAAATCCGAACTAAAGCCACTGCCACCCTGCCCTCCACCAAACGCGAGCGACGCGTGATCCACGCCGATGCCGATCGTGAGCACCAGCAATCCGTTCTTGAAACCGACGTCTTCGATCGTGATGCGCGGACCTTGCAGACTGAGCGGCCCGAGTTTGATCGCACCGCCCGCAGTCGCACCGGTCTGCGCAGCGGCATCAAGCGTGAACTTGTCGGTCTTCTGGACGTTCTGCCCGCCCGCCAGCGTCTTGAATCCCCACGTCGAGCGATCAATCGTCCCAGCAAAGCTCGTGGAACTCGGATTCACGAATTCGACCTGCACTTCACCGGGCTTGAAGAGTCCCGTGGTGTTGGTCGTGTTCGAATCTTTGAGGTAGTAGCGCCACGTGGTTCCGGAGATGAACAACGTCGAGGCGAAGATCGGGAACTTCTCCGAATCCGTCAACACGTCGGCCACGCCGGCCCCAGTCAAACGGAATTCGTGTCCGTCGATGCTGTCCGGATCAATCGCGCTTTCGCCGCGAGGATCGAACGTCACGTCGATGTAAGTCCGGGTGTTGAGACTCTGCGCCGCGAGCGCTCCGCCGCTGGTCGGATTGCTGATGTTCGCCGTCGGACCCGGCGCCACGAGTTTTCCGCTGACGGATGCCGCCAGCACGAAGCCCTGACTTTGCGCGAAGTTAGCCAAACCGCCGGCGGCGGTGCTCAAGGTGAAGGATTGCGGAATGAAATCGACCGTGATGTCGCCGTCGTTCAGGAAGCTGCCGGAGAAGGTGTAGCGATAGGTGTTGTCGGTGTTCGCAACTTTGGTCGGCTTGCCATTCAAGACGATGCCGGGCACCGGAGCGCCATTCTGCAAAACACTAAACTCCTGTGTATCGTCGAGGATGGTGCTTTCGTTGAAGCCCTGACCGGTCGGGTCGTTGAAGGTGACGTCGATGTAGCCCAGCGCGTTGAGCATCGCCTTGTCCACGAGCTGGCCGGAGAACGGCTTGGCGAGATCGGCGGTCGGGAATCGCGCGGTCGCTCCCGCAGTCGGCGAAGTCGCACCGATGCCGAACAGGGAGAAATTATTCAACGTGAAGCTCTGCAGTTTGAAGCCTTCGGTCCCGCTGATCGTAAACGCCGCCGAACCGCCGAGGCTGAAGACTTCCTGATTACCGATGTTGATCTTGAGCTCCGCGCCGCCAATGACGACTTGCACGGAAGCGTTGGGCTTGCGGCTGAAGGAAATCAAATCGCCATGCAGATCAATCGAGTTAAGGACCTTCAAGTGAACATCGGTCGCCATGAACTCCGTCACCCGCGTGGCGGACGTGAAGTTCAGCATGACCGTATCCGTGGTGTTCGGAATCGTTAGCGGCACCACGACCATCTTCATCGTGTCGTTGATCCGCACATGAACGGTTGACGCGGTGATCACCAAACCATCCAGACCGACGAACGCCAGCGTGCCTTCCGCATCCATCGCGTAGGCCGCGCTGGCGCCACTGCCGACCTTAATCAAGCCCACCTTGGCATTCTTCAGCAACACGCCGATGGCATTCGGATTGATGTTGCCGTCGGCGTTCTTGTACGGACCCGAGCCCATGAAGATGTCGATGCCGGCTCCCGCAAATGTGCTCACCGCTCCAAGACCGGCGATATTGCCCGAACTGAAACTCACGCTGCCTTCGATGCTCACGAAGTCGGCGAGCGTCAGAGAAACATCGGAGGCGAAGAATCCGAACACGTTACCTTCTGCCGAGCTGAATCGCACCACGACCGTGGAACCATTCACCGTGATTGTCTCGTCGACCGCACCGCCAGTGCGATTGACGCGCAAGCCCAAGGTTGCGCCGAGAGAAACATTCCCACCCGGCGCCGACAGATCGACGTCGCCGGTCAGAATACCAGCGATGCCCGCGTTGACTCCGGACTTGATGATCAGCGCACCGCTCGCGTTCTTGATCGCATTGGTCACGCCATCGGTTCCCGCGCCGTGGAAGGTCACGTTGGTCGCGGCAATGCGCGTCACCTTCGAGTTGTTCCCGCGCGTCGCCTGATCGAAGTAGAAATTTCCGTGCAGCATGAAGCCGGAAATCATGAGGTCGAAATTCTGCACCGAGATGCGCAGGTAAGGACCCGCGGGGACATCGATCGTCACCGGCGTTCCATTGACCGTCATCGTCTGCTTGATCGCCGACGCGGACGTGTTGATCTGGAAACCGAACCGTCCGCTGAACGACGCGTTGTTCGGGAGGTTGAACGCAGCGTCGATGTCGAAGCCGCCCGCCAAGCCCTTCGGCGTAATGATCAGCGAACCTTCGCCGTTGCTCAGTGTCGCGATGTCGTTGCCGTCGCTGACGAGGTGGAAATTCAAGCCTGTGACGCCGATGCGAATGATGCGAGCGCCCGAGGAGTTTTTAATCTGCTCGAAGGCGAAGTTTCCGCCCATCGACACGCCTTGCACAGTCAACTGCGCGCCGCCCTCGATCTTCAAGTAAGGGCCCTTCGGTAGATCCAACATGAGCGAGGTGTCTTCCACCCGCTCGCCACTCGTATTGATGGACACGCCCAAGTTACCCGAGAAGTTGATGCCTGTAATATTCACCGTGACCTGCGCGCTGAAGCGGCCGGCGATGCCGGTCGATTGGATAAGCAGCGAACCCGTGCCGTTTGTTACGGTCACGTATTCCGTGGTGCCGTCGCCGAGACCGACGCGCAATCCAGTCACCATCGCGCGGATAATCTTGGAGCCATCGGGTTTGGTGTATTTCTCGAAGGAGAAATTACCGCGCAGCGATTGGCCGAGCGCGCCGAGCACCACGTCGGTTCCCTCAACCTTCAACGAGCCGGCTCCGATCACGACGGTGAACGTTCCGCCGAAGGTCACGCCCGGAATGTTCACCGCCACCGACGCGGCGAGGCTGCCCGTGAGCACGCCCGCGGTCATCTGCATATTACCGTGGCCATTGCTCACCACCACGTAGTCGGTGCCGCCATTGCCAAGGCGCAGAGAAACGTTGTTGAAGATGACGCGCGTGGTGAACGCGCCTCCGCCCAGCGAGAGCCGCTCAAACGCAACGTCGCCGCTTAATGATTGGCCGCCCACCGTCACCAGCACATTCGTGCCTTCAAATCGAAGGAACGGTCCGGCTTGGATCTTCAACTTGATCGTCTCGCTGCCAATCGTGAAGAGTTCAGAAACCGGCAGGTTGGTATTGTTGATGAACAGCGCGAACGTTCCCGAGACCGTGACGGAAGGATCCAGGTTCACCGAAACCGTGCCGGTGATGCCCGCCGCCATGCCGGCGGTGTTGAGTAGGATCAAACCAGTCCCGCCAGTGAGTTCGACAAAGGTGTTCGTTCCGTCACCCATCACCAGATGAACGCCGGTGACTCCGATACGGATGACCTTGTCACCATTCGGTTTCTTGAGCTGCTCGAAGGCGAAGTTGCCCATGAAACTCTGGCCGAGCACGGTGACGTCGAGGCCCGTAACTTCAACGCGCAAATACGGGCCCGCTTGCAGATCGAGATCCACATCGTCACCCGTCGCGCTCGTGAAGGTTTCCTTCACCGCTGTGGTAATCGTGTTGATCTTCACGCGGACACCGACGTTGTTCAGCGTGACATCGGACAATCCCGTGACGGACATCTTCGCGCCGAAATCCGCAGCCACACCGCCCTGCGTAACGAGGATCAAGCCCGTGCCTTGCGTGACCGTGACGAAATCATTCGTACCATCCCCGAGTTTCAAACCGACGTCGGTCAAGCTGATCTTCGTGAACTTCTGACCCGAGGTCGGCTTCGTGATCTGCTCGAAGGCGATGCTGCCGGTGATCGTGACGCCCGCGATGTTCAAGCTCGCATTGCCCACAGACACGCGAACATAGGGCCCCGCATCGATCGCTCCGACGGCGGCGTTCGTGTTATTGATGACAATGCCAAACGTGCCGGTCACCGTGATGCTGGGCAGGTTCAACGCCACATCGGCCGAGAGTGAACCAGCAATTCCGCCCGCGCCTCCCGTGCCGCTCTTCACGATAAAGAAACCGTTCACGTTCGACACCACCACGTAATCCGTCGTGCCGTCGCCGAGGCGCAGGCTGGCATTCGCCACGGTGAGATGAATTTCCGTGCCCGACTTTTCGAATCCAAAATCGCCCGTGAGCACCTGACCGGCGACGCGTAAATCCACTCCCTTACCAGTGATGCGGAGGAACGGACCTTTCACCAAGTTAAGCGTGACCGTCGTGCCACCGACGTTGAGCGATTCATTGACCGCCTTGCTGGTGTTGTTGAAGGCCACGCCGAACGTTCCGGTGAACGTCACTCCCGGAACATTCAACGTCACCGTGCCGCTCACCGATCCCGCCAATCCGTCGTTGCTCAGAATGAACAAGCCGGTGCCGTTCGACAAACTGGCGAACGTGGTGATGCCGTCGCCGATGCTGAAGCTCACGTTGCTCGCGCCGATGCGCACCCGCTTCTGGCCCGCCAGATTCGTAGCCTGCTCGAAGGTGAAGTTGCCCATCAGCGTTTGGGTTCCCACCGTCAGCATTAATCCCGTGCCGGTGACATTAAGATAGGGGCCGCCAGGCAAACTGAGATTGAACGGCGTGCCGTCGCTTGCGGTGAAGACCTCGTTCACCGGCAGAGCGCCGGTGTTGATGCGAACCGTGAGCGGGCCGCTGAAACTCGCCGTGCCGAAGTCGAGCGTCGGCGTCACGGTGACCTGACCAGCGAAACCGCCCGCAGTAATCAGGAAGGCCGCGTCGCTGATGCCCACGGAGATCAATACGCCCGAATCTCCGTTGTAAACGAGCGTCGCCGCGGGAATCACCGAGCCGACCGGCGCGGATGGAGTCGATGTCCCCGGCGGAACGGAAACTTTCACGAAGCGTTCGCCGTTCGGTTTCGACATCTGCTCGAGCGCAATCGATCCGGTGATCGTCTGGCCGGCGACGGTGAGTTTGATATTGATGCCCTCGACGCGCACGTAGCGACCCGCTGGCGAGCTGTCGAACTTGAAGGTGAACGCGCCGCCCGTGTCGAAGCCGACGGTCAATCCCGGAACAGTCACGTTGATCGTCGCGGTGAAGGTTGCACTGATAGTCTTCGCACCGGTCGCGCCGGCAATCGTGATGGATCCGCTGCCATTCGTAATCGAGACGAACGTATTCGTGCCATCGCCGAGCGAGACGCTGACATTCTTCGCCGTGATCTGCGTGACGCCGGAAACCTGCTCGAACGCGAAGTCGCCGGACAACACCTGACCGCCGATGGTCAACGTCGCGCCGGTGGCGGCGAGCTTCACGTACGGCCCCTTGGGCATGTTCACGTTGATCGTGTCACTGCCGACCGTGAACTGTTCGTTGATCGCCTCGCCAGTGTTGTTGATCGCGAGACTGAATTCTCCCGCGAGCGAGGCGGAGTCAATCGAGAGCGTGATCTTGCCGCTCACGGTTCCCGCGATGCCGGCGCTGGTCACCGCGAGGAAGCCGACGCCGTTTTCCAACTTCGCCACCGTATCGCCACCGGATTTGAATTCGACGAGAACGCCCGTTAATCCGATGCGTGTCTTCGTTGTGGTGTTCGTGCTTAGGCCAACCTTGGTGACGACCGTGTATTGTTCAAAAGCGAAATTGCCCGTGATGTCCTGACCAAGGACGTTCAGCGTCAAGCCCGCGGCTTGGGCGAAAATGTAAGGGCCCTTCTCCAACTTAACCACGGTGCCCAAAATGTTTTCATCTACCGCCTGAGCCAGCGTGTTGATCTTGAACGTGACGGCGGTCGTCGCGGTGATCGGCCCCGGCAAGGCAATCGTCGCCCCCGTAGCCGAAAACTCGCCCGCGAATCCGCCGCTGCCGAGGATCAGGAAGGCACCCGTGCCGCCGGTGACGGTAAGGAAGCTCGTCCCGCCATTGCCAAAATTCACTGCCGCATCCGCGACCGTGACTTTGAGAACTTTCTCGTTCGTGGTCGCCTTGGTCGTCTGCGAGAAGGCAAACGTGCCCATGACCGATTGCCCGGCGAACCCGAGCGTCATCGTGCCTTTGAAGTCGGCTGTGTCATTAGTAATGAGCGTGCCATCGAGCGTTTCCGACCCGCCAGTCTTGTTATAGAGGATCGTGATATTCGTGCCGGTGAAGTTCACGCCCGGCACGCCAACCAACGCCACATCGCCCGTCGCTTTCAACGCGAAGGTCGAACCGACTTGTTTGAGGAAGATTGAAGCGTTGGTGAGCTTGACGCCACGCGCGGCCGGATTCGGTGTGGTCGCATCGAGCAAGGCCGGCCCCTGCCCCATGAACACCGTCACACCCGTGGCTGTGATGGTTTGGCCAGGATTGATTGTAATCGTTTTGCCTTCGATCACCACGAAGTCGCCGACAGTGAAGGAAATGTTGGAACCGAAAATCTCCAGCAGATCCGTGCTCGGGAATACAATGCTCAACGTTTTGCCACCGACCGTGATGGACTCGTCGACCGCCTGGCCGGTCTTGTTCACGCGGAAACCGAGGCTACCATTGGCCTGAACCGCTCCGCCACCCAAGCCAATCTGACCGGACACATAGCCCGCCACGCCGCCCGGAGTCGCGGGACCGGTGGTCGGCGGGAGAATGATGAACGCCCCTTCGCCTTCGCTGAGGTGTTGCCCGCCAATCGTGATGTCGAGATTGGCGATACCGATGAGCGTGAAGGTCGTATCGTCAGCGCGCTTGCGGCGTTCGAAGCCAAAGTCGCCCGTCATTGTTGCGGGGCTCGAACTATTAATGGTCACCGAGGCGCCAACAAATTCCACCTTCACGTATGGCCCGGCCGGGAGTTGCAACGTAGTCGCAATTCCTCCGATATCGAACTGCTCATTCACTGCCTCCGGACGCGTGTTCAACCGCAAGTGCGCGGTGCCCAACGAAAGCGTGAATCCGGGAACGTTGGAAACATTCGCAGTTAGTGTAAAATCAGCCGCGACGCCCAGTCGGTCGATCAAGAGCGAGCCTGCTCCCGTCGCATGAACGTAGGTGGTCGTGTCCTGCGCGATATCCAACGTGAGGCCGGCAATGGCCACGCGCACGACCTGTTCGTCGTCGTTGCCCGTGCCGATGACACCATTCGCGCCGCCCGAAGTCGTCTGGGTGATCGTAAACGCACCGGAGATCGATTGCTGCCCGATCACCATCGTGAGCGAGCCCACCGACGCCACTTGCAGGAACTTGGTCGCGCCCGCGATGTCCAAGTGGAGACTCGTCGTGCCGCCCATACCATCCGGAATGTCGAAGGTTTCATCCACAGCATGCGGGATAGTTTTGAACTTCACTTCGAACGCGCCGCTGAGCGTCACGTCCGGGACTTTGAACTGCACATTGCCGCTGAACGTGCCGGCCACGCCTTCGCCGGTGACGATGAAGTATCCGCTGCCGCCAGTGACACGAACGAGATCATTGGTGCCGTCGCCGAGAGCGAGCGCGACATTCGCCGCCGCGATGCGCGTCACGGTCTTCGCCGCGCTCATAGTCGTGGTGGTGATTTGTTCAAACGCGAAATCACCGCTCAAAGTTTGCGTTGTGCCGCCCAAGTTCAACGTGAGCACGAGCGCCGTGCCGTCCACGCGCACATAATTTCCCACCGGCAACGTCAGCGTGGTACTGACGCCGTTGACCGTGAAGATTTCCTGCACGCTTTGATCGAGCGGCGAGGCGAGACCATCCGGAGTCGTGATGGTGTTGATCTTAAGACCGAGCGTTCCCGAGAGCGTAACGCCCGGCAGATTCAACGCCACCGTGCCGCTCACGCTACCGAAGAATCCCGAGGCGCTGCGAATGACGAAGTTGCCCGAACCGTTGGTGACCGTGAGCAACGCATTCGCGCCATCACCGATCGTCAGGGAAACATTCGCGGCAGAAATGCGCACGCGTTTGTTCGCACCGCTGGTGAATTGCTCGAACACGAAATCACCGCTCAAGCTTTGACCGCCCACAGTTAACGTGATGGCTGTCCCGCTGACGCGCACGAACGGTCCGGCCGCGAGGCTCAGCGTCTTCGTGCCGCCGCCAACCGAGAAAGTTTCGTTGACCGCTGCGTTGGTGTTGTTGACCTGAACGTTGAACGCGCCCGTGAAGTTGAACGCACTGCTGGGCGCGAGCGCGAATACGCCGCTGAATTCGCCGGCCACGCCCGCGGGCGTGATGAACAGCGCACCCTCGCCCTGCGTGACCGAGACCAACGGGTTCAAACTGGTCCCGCCCAATTTCACCACGCCTTTGCTCACGGCCACGCGAACGATCTTCGTGCCGTTCGCGCGGACAATTTGTTCGAAGCTGAAATCGCCGTCGAGAGTCTGGCCAGCGACGCCGAAGTGTCCGCCAACCGCCTCGACGAACAGATATGGGCCCGCCGGCAGATCGCCGTCCGGCGCGTTGATCTGAGCCGCTTTGACGACCGCTGCCGTGGTGTTCAAACGCAGGCGCAGTGTGGTCGCAGTCAACGTCACGTTCGGAAGATTGACGGCGAAGCCAAGACTCAAGCGACCTGCGAGCCCGGCGGTCGTGACGATGAAGTCACCCGTACCACCGGTAACACTCACCAGCGGCGAACCAGTCAAACCGCCGAGGCTCAACGTAACGTTCTCTGCGTGCAGCTGGGTGATGGCGATTCCGCCCACGGTCTTGAATTCAAAACGGAAGTCGCCGGACAACGTCTGCCCGAACACATTCAGATTCACACCGCTGCCCTCGATGCGAACGTAAGCTCCGGCGAGCACGCTCAACGTCACCGGCGTCGCGCCCACAAGGAACGTTTCATTCAAATCCGAGCTCGTGTGATTGATCGCGACCTTGAACGCGCCGCTGAACGAGAAGCCCGGCAAGTTCACAGGCAGCGACGCTGACAAAGTTCCAGCGAACCCTTTCGGCGTGATCAAGAAGAACCCGGTGATGCCGGTAACTTTCACCAACGCACCAATACCACCGAGACTGAGGCTACCATTCGCCAAACCGAGCCGGACAATTTTCATTCCCAGCGTATTGGTGAATTGCTCGAATGCGAAATCGCCAAACAGGCTCTGACCGCCGACGGTGAGCTGAGCGTTGACGGCGTCGATGCGGATATACGGACCGGCGGGAACATCAATCGAAACCACCGTGTCACCGATGGTGATTTGTTCCGAAACATCGGCGAGCGTCTGGTTGATGGAGAGCTTGAAGTTGCCACCGAAGGTCACGCCACCGCCAGGCACGGCAAACGTCACGTCACCGCTCACCGTGCCGGCCAAGCCAGCGAGCGTGGCAACGAAGGCACCCTCACCGTTGCGCAAGGTGGCGACGTTCGTCGTATCAGCCTTGATGTCGAAGCTGACGTTCGCCATCGCGAAACGCACAATCTTGCCGCCGTTCGCCGGGTTCGTGGATTGTTCGAAGAAGAAATCGCCGTGCAGCGTTTGACTGAGAACCGTGAGATCCGTGTCCAGCGCCTGAACGCGCAGGTAGGGGCCGGCCGCGACGTTGATCGTGAGCGGCGTCGCGTCGACCATCACTGTCGTGTTAACGGGCGCGTTGGTCGTGTTGATGGCGAGCTCCAGACTGGAGCCGAAAGTCACTCCGCTGAACGCGAGATTCACAGTGGCCGTCAAGTTGCCCGCAAGCCCGGCGCTGGTGAGCAAGAACGCTCCGCTGCCGCCAGTGACGGAGACGATGTCATTCGTCCCATCTCCGAACGCCAACGAGACGTTCAACGCGCCGACCTTCAACGCGCCGGTGGCCGCACCGCTCGTCACGCGCTCGAACGAAAAGTCACCGCTCAAAGTCTGCCCGAGAACGCTAAGTTGAGCGTTCAGCGCTTCGAACTTCTGCACCTTCGTACCGTCCGCGAACTCAAGCACGATCGGAGGATTGCTGCTGTTGGGAATGTCCAAGGACTCGTGAACTTCCCCACCCGAGGTGTTCATCCGGATCGTCGCCGTGCCGGTCAACGTGAGGCCATTGACGCCGATGATGCTGACGGTTCCCGAGGCCACCAACGCGAACTTGTCCGGCGCAAATCGAATCAAACCGATCGTCGCATTGCTCAGCAGCACACCGGACGCAAGCGGATTGGGTTCGCCACTGGGCAATCGCGCCGGGCCCTGGCCAAGGAAGATACTGAGGTTGTCGCCCGCGAAGATTTCTTTGCCGGAAACAGTGGTGAACGAAAAGCTGCCTTCGATGCTGACGAAGTTGCCGACGTTGAACGCGAGGTTCTCAGCGAAGAACGAGAACAGATCGCCCTCGGCGGCACTGAACTTGATCAGAATGCTGCGGCCACCAACGGTGATGGTCTCGTCGACCGCGCCGCCCGACTTGTTGATGCGAATGCCGAGTCGTCCGGCAACGCTTCCGCCAGTGACGCTGAGATCGATCTCGCCCGAGAGAATTCCCGCGAATCCCGTGCTCGTGACGATGAAGGCGCCTTCGCCGTGGCGCAGCGCTTGACCGCTGTAACTGATGGAAATGTTGGCCACCGCAAGGCGCGTGACGAGGGAGTTGTCTGGACGCTTGCCCTGCTCGAAGAAGAAATCACCGCTCAACTTCGGGCTGTCCATCGCCGAACCGACCGTCAGCAAGGCATTAAGCACCGCGACGCGGACGAACGGACCTGCCGGCACATCCAGCGCCACGGTGTCGGTGCCGACAAAGAACGTTTGCTTCACCGCTGCCAGAGTCGTGTTGATTTGCAAGCTCACCGAGCCCGTCAGCGAGATGTTGGTACCGAGATGGAACGTCGGCGTGAAATCCAGCGTGCCGGCGACGCCGGCGGCGCTGATCAGAAATGCGCCGTGAATTCCGTTCACGTCGAGCACGCTTGATCCGCCGGTGTTGAACGTGAAGGAACCGCCCGTGACCGCCACGCCGATCACCTTCGCGCCGGAACCGGTTGTCACTTGGGTGAAGGTGTAATTGCCCGTGATGCCCACGCCGAGGACCGTGAGCGTCAGATTCGTCGCGGTGGCTTTCACGAAGTTGCCCGCGTCGACCTGCAAATGAACCGAGCCGGCTCCCAACGGAATCGTGTCATCAAACGACGAACCCGTGTTGTTGACGAAAACCTCGAGGTTGCTGCCGAACGTCACCCCCGGAATCGTGAGCGAGGCAGCACCGGTGAATCCACCCACGATGCCGTCGCTGGTCAAAACGAAGGCCGCCGCATCGACGCTGACGCGGAGGATGTCGTTGATGCCGTCACCCAAGGCGAGCACCGCATCGGTAATGGCCACGCGGAAACGCGACTCGCTCGTTCCACTGACAACGTCGAACGCCACGTTGCCGCTCAAGGTCTGGTTCAGCACGACGAGCTTCACGTTGTCGCCCGTGAAGCGGAAGAATTTGCCAGCGGGCAGGCTCAGCCCAAACGCCGCGCCACCGACGCGGAAACTCCGGTTCACCGCGCTGGTCGTGTTGTTAAACTCTACACCAAGCGTTCCCGACAACGCCACACCCGGAACATCGAGCGCCACCGTGCCGGAGATTCGACCCGCGAGACCGTCGGTCGTGAGGATGAAGAGGCCCGTGCCGTTGGTCAGGCTTAGGTAATTGGTCGTGCCGTCGCCGAAGTCGAGGGAGACATTGGTCGCGGCAACGCTCGTGACGGTCGTCATCGGATCGCCGTCATCATCGTCATAACGCGAGAAGGCAAAGTCACCGCTGATTTTCTGACCCAGCACGTTCAAGGTCGCGCCCGTCGCCGACACGCGGATGAACGGACCCGCCGGAACATTCACCGTCACCACTTCAGTTCCGATCGTGACAGTTTGATTGACCGCGGCGTTCGTGGTGTTGATGAACAATGAGAAGTCGCCCGTGAAGGTCGTCACGGGAACCGCAGCTGGAACGGTAATCGCTACCGTCCCGCGAATGCCACCCGCGATACCAGAGCTCGAAATGAGCAAGCTGCCCAAACCGTGAGTGAGACTGACATAGGTCGTTGAACTCTCGCCAAAGGTCAGCGTTCCGTTGCTCACCGCGAGCCGGGTCACTTGCACACCGCCGGTGGTGACCTGCTCGAAAGCGAACTTTCCACCGACCGTTTGCCCGAGCACCGTCAGCGACGCGCTTGTCGACTCGACATGCAAATACGGTCCAGCTTCGAGATCCAAACTTTGCGCCGGCGCGTTCACGGCGGCGTTGGTCGTGTTGATCGCCACGCCGAAGGTTCCGGTGAAGGTCACGCCCGGCACGTTCAACACCACCGTCGCACTGAACTGCGCGGCGATCCCCGAGCTCAGCAACAATGCCGATCCACTGCCCTGCGTCACACTGACCAGGTTCGCGCCACCACTGGTGAAAGTGAGCGCCACGTTGCTCGCGGTGAGAAGGATGACGGATTGCGAATTGAAAGTCGTCTTCGCAAAGCCGAAGTCGCCGCGCAAGGTCTGGCCGAGGAACGAAAGTTGGAGATTCGTCGCGGCAAAGGAACTCGTGACGCTGGCCGAGGAAGCGAAGTTCACCAGAACGTTTTGCGTCGTGCCCGGGATGGAGATCGTTTCGTCCACCGCAGCATTGAGGTGGTTGTTGAAGTTGACCGTCGCGGTGCCAGTCGCGGTAACGCCGTTGATGCCGATTAATTGAACCGTCCCGGTGGCAAACAGCGAAAGCGTGTCGTCCCCGGTAAAATGCACCAAGCCGATCGTCGCATCCGTCAGCGCGACGCCAGTGGCGAGCGGATTGATTTCGCCGGTGCTCAGGCGATACGGGCCGTTGCCAAGGAACACCGTCAGTCCGGTTCCAGCGAAAAGTTCCCGACCACCGCTCGGGGCCGTGAAGCTGAAGCTGCCTTCGATCGTGACGAAGTTGCCAACGCTGAACGAACCGTTCGCCACGAAGGCGGTGAAGAGAGTCTTTTCCTCCGCGCCGAACTTCACGTCCACCATGCGGCCGCCCACTTCGATCGTTTCGTCGACAACCGCGCCCGTGGTGTTGATACGGAATCCAGCGCGACCCGTCACCGTCGCCAAGCCGAACGTCCCGCTGCCGGTGCCGGTGAGCAATCCCGCGACACCCGCGCTGGTAAAGATGAAAGCGCCTTCGCCATCGGTCACCGTCACATTGTAAGCCGCCGTGCTGTCGCTCAAGGAGACGCGAGTAAACGCCAAGCGGGTGATCGTCGTGCCACCGGCGTTCTTGGACTGGTCGAAAAAGAAGCTCGTCGAGCCGCCACCGAACACGTGGCTGCTGACGGTCAGGCTCGCGCCCGTAAGACTGATGCGGAGGAATTGCCCTGCCGGCAGGTTCAGCGGAACGCCACCGATCAGCTCATCGATCGCCGCCGAGCCGGAGTTGAATTGCACGCTAGCCGCGGTCGCCGTGAGGCTGACCCCGGGCGGCATGGTGATATCGCCTCCCGTGACCGAGAACGTCACGTCGCCTGCAATCCCGAAGCGAGAGATGACGAACGCCGCCGTTCCGCCGTGCAGATTCAGGAAAGTGGTGCTGTCACTGACGAGCTGCAAGCCCAGTCCCGTGGCGGAGACTTTCACAATCGTATCGCCGTCATCCGTCGTCGTGATCTCAAACGTAAAGGTCGTCGCTGTGAGCGTCTGGTTCAAAACCACCAACGTTGCGCCCACTTCGCTGCTGATCTTGAGGTAATCGCTGGAACCAGTCGTATCGACCTGAATGTCGAATCCGCCGGTGAAGCTCAGGCCGGACATCGTTGTCGCCAACGTGCCGGTCAAGGTGCCTAAGATCCCCAGGTCGTTCAGCGTCAGCGTGCCCGTCGCGGTAGCAGTCACGAACGCGCGGTCCGAAGTCCCAAAGGTCAACGAAGCGGCGCTGAACGTGATGGTGACCGACGAAACCGCCTTCGTGAACGTAAAGTCACCCGAGATGGTTTGGCCGAGGACCGTGAGTTCGACGCCGGTTCCACTGAACTCAGAAATACCGGCGGCAAGATTCAAAGTCCGGGTTACGTTGCCAACCGAAATCACCTGATTCACCACCGGGCTGCCCGTCGTGTTCTTCTTCGCGGCGAAGGTTCCGCCCAAGGTCAATCCGGTTACCCCGACCACCGCCACGCTGCCGCTGGCCTCGAACGCGTAAGTCTTGTCCGACTTCAATATGGACGCGAACTGACCTCCCGAGATCTGAACGCCGACATCGTCCCCGGGCCCGGCCAATTTCCGGTCACCAACGAACGCCGCGATATCCTGCCCCGCGAGGAGGGTGTCCGAACCATTCAACAAGGTCGCGAAGGCGCCGGAGATTTCCGCAACCGGAGTGACCAGGGTTCCCGTGCCGGAATACATCCGGGTGTTGCCGGAGAAATCGAGGGTCACCGGGGAGCTGCCTGTCGCGACCGAAATCGGTGCCGAACTGAGGTCGCCCAGCGTGTTCTCCGCGACGGTCCAACCGGTCGCCGAAAGCTGCAGTCCGGAGAAGCCCAAAAGTGTCACGTCGCCGGTTGCCCGGAAGGCGTATCCGGCAGCACTGCCGCCGGCCTGCCGGGAGAGCCATCCGAAGGAGGCGTTGGAGAGTTGAAGACCGGTCGCGTTCGGATTCAGAGCGCCGCTGATCCGGAGGGGACCGTTCCCCAAAAACGCCTCCACCCCGGTCGCTCCAATTTGGACCTCGGTGACCGCCGCGTCGCCGGTTCCGGACTTCGTCGCCTTGACCGTCAAACTGTCCGCATGGAGAGAGACGTAGCCGCTGATCGCCAAGTCGATTTGGTCGCCGATCAGGGTAAAAGTTTTGGTCCCCAAATTGTAGCTCCCGGAAAGCGCAACTGTGCCCCCGTCCGAGGCGCTATCGGAGATCGATCCGGAGAGGGTCGAGCCGAGGAGAATTGAGACCGAATCGGTCGAGAGATTTACGGTCCCGGAAAACGCTCCATTGCTCCGCGTGACGTCGAACGCAATCGTCGGATTGGTCAGGGTGAAGCTGCCGCCCAAGTCGAGGTCACCTGGGGAGAAGCTCTGCTGCAAATGAACCCCTTCGAGGATGGTTCCCAGCTTATCGGTGACCCAAGAAAACAACTCACTGGCGGAAGAAGCAGGCGAAAAAAAGGAAGGGGCCAAACTCGAGGCCGAGCTGGCGTTTGAAAAAGCCCCATTTTTTGGGGTGTTCGGAGAACGATCCGAAAGGTTCGACGAAGATTCAGCCAAAGAGGGCGGCCCATTCGCTAATCTCAGCGAATCGGTTAACTGCTCAGAAATTGCATTCCCACCGCTGGTCGCGGTGGCGACTCCGGTCGGAGTTTGATCGCTCGAAACTGGAATTGAACTAGCAGAACTCGCCGTCGAAGTGCTCGTCGAAGCGGACGAAACTACGGCACTTAGCGATGTGGAAACTGAAAGATTTTGAACGGAAGAAACGGGCGAGCGGACCGGGGAAATCGCGTCGTGATTCGACGAGTTTTCGGTGGCCGATTCCGCGGTCGTTCCGGTGGAATTTTTCGCGAGATTTTCTGCCGCTGTTTGACTCGGATTTTCGACCACTTGGGGCGCTACTGGGGAGGCTTGCTCCATGCCCGAGAACATGTCATCCACCCCACCAACCGGAGCGTAGTCAACGTTCCCCGAGAAGCACGAAACGCCACCGTCGATCACCTTCTCGTGGACCACGGATTGAACCCCAGAACTACCCGAATGAGGAGCTGCCGCCAACGCCGTCAAGCCATCACCCGCGAGCAAAACTCTCGGCTCAAGCGCCTCGAGTTCAAACATGGATGGGGGGCGGCTCATCGACGTCGCTCAGGAGGGGTAAACCGGACAAAGAAAACTGCAGCATTTTGATCTCGTGGAACCCCGGAGATTGTGTTGCCGCAAAGCCATTTCCGCGGATGGTTTAATTTGTGTCCGGCGGGGCGTCAATCAGATTTCAAAAAAATGTCCCAAGTCGAGACCAATTCGGGCCCCAAACTAAGGCGCCACAGGGCACCAATTTCTCATGAAAATCCCCGTTAGTTTGAGCCCGAATTTGGGAACACAATCTCCACGGTCATTCCCGCCCGAATTTGATCCTCTTGATTCGCCAAACGAACCTTCACGGCAAAGACCTGCTGGATGCGTTCGGCGGCGGTTTGAACGTTTCGAGGAGTGAACTCGGCGGAGCGACCGATCTGCTCGACGGTTCCGGCGAATTCGCGCCCCGGAAACGCGTCGGCACGGACTTTGACCGGTTGCCCGAGTTGAACTCGCCCAAGCCACGCTTGCGGGATGAACACACGTACCCAGAGATGATTTGTGAACAGCAGCGTCGCCACCTCACGGTTCGGCGGCAGCACATCGCCCGACTTCACGCTGAGCACTTCAAGCACGCAGTCCGTCGGCGCGAAAACCGTCATCTCGCGGAGTTGAGCATCGATTTCGGCAAGCTGCGCTCGCGCCTGCGCCAATCGCTCCAAACGGGTCCCGGCGAGCAACAAGTCGTAACGGGCTTTCACCGCGGCGACCGCCTTTTCCAATGATTCCGCCCGGCTGCTCGCGCGGTCACGCTCCGTCTCGGAAATCGTCTTCTGCGCGAACAAATCCCCTGCCCGCTTGCGTTCGGTGCGCGCGAGTTCCAGTTCGGCGACTTGCGCTTCCCATTCCGCTTTGGCGGCGGCAATTTCCTCTTTACGCGGGCCGGCCTCCCATTCAGCGAGCATGGCGGCGGTTTGCTCGCGACGCGCGCGGAGTTCGGCGGCGTCGAGTTGCACGATTACCTGACCATTCGTCAAAGAATCGCCTTCCTGGGCAAAAACTCTCTCCACGCGTCCCCCGTAACGCGACGCCACGTGCGCTTCATCCGTCTCAATGGTTCCCGAGGGCAATGCCTCACGCGAGCCGAGCGGCTTCCACTCACAGGCCGTCACGACCACGGTCAGGAGAAGGGCGAGGAAAAGGTTGAACTCGAATCGTTTCACTTGCAGCGACGATAACAGAGGTGAGCGGTGGGTCAACGCGCTGCCGCCCCACCCCAGCGAGCGATCAGAGATGTTCGCCCGCCATCACGTCGCACTCCTTCAGATCGAGCGCGAACGGTTCCAGCGGCATGGGACGGTCGTGATTCAGAAATGCCTCGCACACGCGGAAGAAGTCCAATTCCGTGGTCACGCGACGAATGTCGTGCAGAAATCTCCCCGTCGGCTCCACACCGAGCCCGAGATAGTTCATGTACTTCTTCATTTTCTGCACTTGCGAGGTTTCGCGCATGACCGGCGGACACGTAATCCGGTACAGCTCACGGATGTAATTCAATACGTCGTGACCGCGCGGAAGGAAAATGGTTTCACCGCGATGCTGCTGTCGGATCTGATGAAACAACCACGGATTTCGAATCGCACCGCGACCAATCATCAGCCCGCGCGCACCGGTAACCTTCAAGACCTCAGCGGCCTTCGCGGCCGAGTAAACATTGCCATTGGCTAGCACGGGGCACTTCACCGCCGCCACCGCGCGCGCGATGTAATCGTAATGCACCTCGCTGCGGTACATCTCCTTCACCGTGCGCCCGTGAACCGTCAGCAGGTCGATCGAATGCTTGGCGAAGATCGGCAAAAGTTGCTCGAACACCGCGGGCGACTCGAAACCGATCCGCGTCTTGACGGTGAACTTGATCGAGATCGCATCGCGCAACGCGCCGAGAATTGCATCCACGCGCTGCGGTTCGCGGAGCAAGCCGCCGCCGGCGCACTTGCGATACACGACGGGCGCCGGGCAGCCGAGGTTCAGATCAATCGCCACCACCGGCATCTGTTGCAACTCCTGCGCCGTCCGCACGAGCGACGGAATATCATTGCCAATCATCTGCGCGATCGCCGGGCGACCGGTCGGATTCTTCTCAATCGACTCGGCAATCCACGACTCGAGATTCGAAGTCGCATGCACCCGGAAATACTCCGTGTAGTAAAGATCCGCACCGCCGTAAGCCGCCATCAGCTTCCAGAAAGGCAGATCGGTCACGTCCTGCATCGGCGCGAGCGCGAGCATCGGCGCCGGATCGCGGAGCATGGTTTCAAATTGTTCGCGGTGGAACATTCGCCGGTATCCTTAACACAAACGCACGGCAATGGATACTTTTGGTGAAGGTTAAAGCATTTGAAGCTTTCGAGTTGTTCGCTCCGGCTCTAGAAGAATTGCGACCTTATGCCCGACACGATGATCCTTTGCGAAAACCTGACCAAGCGGTTCGGGCATTTCACCGCTGTGGATCGCGTGTCATTCAGCGTCACCAAGGGGAGCATCTTCGGTTTCCTCGGGCCCAACGGCTCGGGCAAGTCGACGGTCATCCGCATGTTGTGCGGGTTGCTCGAACCGTCCGACGGACGCGCGAGCATCGCGGGCTACGACGTCGCGCGGCAGACGGAGCAGATCAAATCGCTCATCGGTTACATGTCGCAGAAGTTCTCGCTCTACGACGAGCTGACGGTGCACGAGAACCTGCAGTTCTACGGCCGCCTCTATGGACTTCGCGGCGCGGCGCTGAAACAACGTTACGACGAACTGGTCGCCCTGACGCATCTGGAGCCTTACCTGACGCGGCGCGCGGCGCTGCTCTCCGGCGGCTGGCGGCAACGGCTCGCGATGGCCTGCTCGCTTGTGCACAAACCGAGCGTGTTGTTCCTCGACGAACCGACGGCGGGCATCGACCCCGTGGCGCGGCGCGAGTTGTGGGATTTGCTCTTCGAGTTTTCCAGCAAGGGCATCACGCTCTTCGTCACCACGCATTACATGGACGAGGCCGAACGCTGCTCGCACGTCGGCTACATCCACATGTCGAAGCTCGTCGTGTGCGGCGAACCGGATGAACTTAAGCAACTCCCCGTGGTGAACCCGCCCGGCACCCGCCGCGTGGACGTGACCTGCGAACACGTGACGGTCGGTCTGCAGGCGTTGCGACGGCTCCCGGGCGTGAAAGCCGCAACGGTCTTCGGTCAATCGATGCATCTGCTGATTGAGCAAGACATGCCCGAGCGACTCCTGCTCGATGAACTCGCGAAGGTCGCGATCACGCACGCGGACATCCGACCCATCGCGCCGTCGTTGGAGGATGTGTTCGTGGCGCTGACCAGCGACCGGGCGAACGGAGGCGCAATGTGAGAACTCCTTTCCGCGGCTTCACCGCCATCCTCTACAAGGAATTCCTCGTCGTGCTGCGCGATCCGCTCACGTTGTTCTTCATGTTCTTTCCGCCGCTGGTCGAAATGATCGCGTTCGGCTACGCGCTCGACAACGACGTGAAGCACATGGCGATGGTCGTTCTCAACGAGGACCGCACGGCCGAGAGTCGGCAGATCGTGGAGCGCTTCGTGAACACGCAGACATTCCGAGTCGTGGGCGAGGTTCAGAGCGTGAGCGAACTCGCCGCCACCATCCGTCGCGGCAAGGCCTACGTAGGCCTGCAAATCCCGCCGGACTTCACACGCAATCTCCGCGCCGGCCGAAACGCCCAAGTGCAATTGCTCATCGACGGTTCCAGCTCCACCATCGCCGGCTCGGCGCTCAATACCGCCATCGCCGTTGCGTTCCGCGAGTCGGCGGTGCAACTCCTTGGGCAGACCGGCCAGCGCGCGTTGCCTGTCGAGGTTCGTCCGCAGATTCTCTACAACCCCGCGATGCGCAGCCCGAATTTCTTCGTGCCCGGCGTCATCGGCGTCGTCTTGCAGATTGCGACAACGTTCGCCACGGCGATGGCGCTCGTACGCGAGCGCGAGCGCGGCACGTTGGAACAACTCCTCGTCAGCCCGCTTTCCAAATGGGGGCTGATGCTCGGCAAGCTCGTGCCCTACCTCTGCATCGGCGTCGTGATGTCCACCGGCCTCTACGCGATCATGCACTGGGTGTTCGACGTGCCGATCGCCGGCGACCTCGGTGCGCTCGCCGTTGCGACGGTCGTTTACATTTTCTGCCTGCTGAGCCTCGGCCTGCTGCTATCGACGCGCGCGCAAAACCAGATGCAGGCGATGCAAATGACGATGGTGTTCATCATGCCGTCGGTGTTCTTCAGCGGCTTCATTTTCCCGCGCGAGACCATGCCGGCGATCTTCTGGTGGATCGGCGCGTGTCTGCCGACGACCTATTTCATCGAACTCGCCCGTGCGATCATTCTGCGCGGCGCGAGTCTCCAGGATTTCTGGCAACACCTCGTCGTGATGGCGGGCATGGGCGCGGGCCTCTTCGCTCTCTGTATCGCGCGTTTCCGGCAGAAGGTCGGATAGCCGGTCAATGGTGCGTTCGTGAATAACGCCTGCCGAAATCCGGTCAACGACATTACCCATGCACAATCCAAATGATTTCTTCGGCGCAGCGCTTTCACGACGTTCCTTGATACAACGCACCGGCCTCGGTCTCGCCGGACTTTCGCTCGCCGATATTTTCAGTGCACAAGAAGTGTTCGCGGCCGAACCCAAGAAGGCTGCGACGGCCGCGACAGCGCTCGAGCCCCTGAATCGTTTTCCCCGCATGGTGCAGGAGTATTTCGTAGGGCGCGTGCGGCAGGTGGAGCAATTGGCCGAGAAACGTCGCGCCGCGCTGCGTTCCAAGCGCGATGCGGAAGCCTACGTGCGCGAAGTGCGGCAGAAGATTCAGCAATGTTTCGGCCTTTGGCCCGAGAAGACGCCGCTGAATCCGCGCGTCACCGGCGTGATCGATCGCGACACCTACACGATCGAGAAAATCATCTTCGAGAGCCGACCGAATTTCCCCGTCACCGCCAATCTCTACCTGCCGAAAGGCGGCAAATCCCCGCGCCCCGGCGTCGTCGGCACGTGTGGGCATTCCACCAACGGCAAAGCAAGTGACGGCTACCAAGCCTTCGCGCAAAATCTGGCGCGGCAAGGTTACGTGTGCCTGATCTATGATCCCATCGGACAAGGCGAGCGGTTGCAGTACGTGGATGAAAAGTTCAAACCACGTCGCGGCGTCGGCACGAGCGAACATCTTTACGCGGGCAACCAGCAGTTTCTCGTCGGCGAGTTCTTCGGCGCTTGGCGTGCGTGGGACGGCATCCGCGCGCTCGATTATTTACTCACGCGGCCCGAGGTCGATCCGAAGCACGTTGGCGTCACCGGCAATTCCGGCGGCGGCACGATGACGACCTGGCTTTGTGGCGTCGAGCAACGCTGGACGATGGCGGCGCCGAGTTGCTTCGTGACGACCTTCCGCCGGAATTTGGAGAACGAACTTCCCGCCGACACCGAGCAATGCCCGCCCCACGCGCTCGCGCTCGGACTCGATCACTCGGACTTCATCGCCGCGCTCGCGCCGAAGCCCGTCGTGTTGCTCGGAAAGGAAAAGGATTTCTTTGACGCCCGCGGGATCGAGGAAGCGTATGCGCGGCTCAAGCGGCTCTACAAATTGCTCGGCGCCGAGGAGAACATCAGCCTCTTCATCGGGCCGACGTATCACGGTTACACCCAGGAAAATCGCGAGGCGATGTATCACTGGTTCAATCATGTCACCAAGGTGTCCGACGCGCAGACCGAACCGGCGTTGACGGTCGAGAAAGACGAAACGCTCTGGTGCACGCCGCACGGTCAGGTCGCCGAATTCAAGCCGCGCACGCTGTTTTCTTTCACGTCAGAGCTTTCTCGCGCGCTCGCCAAGAAGCGCGGAACTGTAAGCGGCGGCGCATTAATGCGAGCGGTCACCGAGTCACTCAATATGCCGGAGCGCAAAGGCGTGCCCGATTACCGAATCCTCCGCAATGTCAGTGGCCGGAAATATCCCAAGAAGAACTTCGCCAGCTACGCCGTTGAGACCGAACCCAACGCCTTCGCCATCGTTTATCGTCTCGACGACGACGCGCTCATGTCGCGGCCGCCGCGCGGGGCGAAACGCGCGTTGCTCTACGTTTCGCACCAGTCGGCGGATGCGGAGTTGCGCGAAGAAGTCTGGTTGGCGGCATTGATCAAAGCCGAGCCTGAGTCAGCAATCTTCGCGTGCGACGTGCGGGGCGTCGGCGAATCGCAACCGAATACTTGTGGACTGAACAGCTTTCGCAGCCCCTACGGCTGCGACTATTTCTACGCCGTGCACGGCATCATGCTCGATCAGCCGTACGTTGGGCAGAAGACCTTCGACGTTCTCCGCGTCATCGATTGGCTCAAGGCTGCCGGACACACCGAGGTTCATCTGATTGCGAAAGGTTGGGGCGCGGTGCCATCGACCTTCGCCGCGCTGCTATCTGATGAGGTGAAACAGGTGACACTCCACAACGCGCTGACGAGTTACAGCGAGGTAGCCGAATCGGAAGAATATCGCTGGCCGTTGTCCTCGTTCGTTCCCGGTGCCTTGAAACGCTTCGACTTGCCGGACTGTTACCGCGCTTTGGCGGCGAAGCAGCTCGAGCAAATTGAACCGTGGGGAGCGGCAGCGGACAAAGGGTGACGCGCCCTGCCTTGCGCTCGATGAAGCGCGAGTTCGCCGCAAAACTCGACAACCACGGTTCCTCGGTATTTAGCGCGCTCGATTGCGTCCCGAAATTTTTTGCAATTTCCCGACGCCTATTCCAAGCTGCGCGCCGTGACAAAACCGTTGGCCTTTATTTACTACGAGAGTCTGTTCCCGGGCAGCCAGTTGGGCAATCGCCTGCAGGATATTGGCTATCGCGTGCACGTCGTCGCTGATCCGAGTCTTTTGATCGAACAGGCTACCCACGAAAAACCGATGGTGCTGCTCCTCGATTTGACGACCACCCGCGTGGACGTGAACGCGACCATCACGCGGCTGCGGAAGGATCCCAACACCAGTCACATCCCGATTATCGCGTATGCAGGCTCGGCCAACACGAAGGCGCAGGAATCCGGTCGCATCGCGGGCGCTACGCTCATCGCAAGTGACGAAGCGATCCTGGAACAACTGCCTCAATTGCTCGAACACGCGCTCCGCGTTGAGTAAGCGGCTCACAATTTTCTTCAGTTCCCAACGTCAACAAAACACATGCCCATTCCCTCCGTAAAACTCTCGCACGGCATCCACGTGATGCATTTATTCTACCGCGTTGACCGCTTGCTTTGGTCGAAGTTGACGCCCGAACAATCGGCTTCGGCGCGCACCAAGCTGGAAGCTCTTTGCGCAGCGAACTCCGCGGCGTCGAATCCTCGGCTGACCTCGTACGCGAACATTGGCGGACGCGCGGATTTCGCGTTCATGCTGTATGCAGCGGAGCTGGGACAGATCGGAAAGATGCACCGCGAGTTGGAAGCGTGCTTTCCTCCGGGCTCCTTGCAGTTGGTCTATCGCTACCTCAGCGTGACCGAGACCAGCGAATACATGCCGACCGAGGAAGACGCGAAGAATCGATTGCTCGCGGAGAAGCTCGCGCCGGACAGCCCCGAGTTCGAGAAGCGCATGGGCCAAGAGCGCAAACGCCAGGCGGAGTACCTGCAATATCGTTTGTATCCCGAGATGCCCGACTGGGAAGTCATGTGCTTCTATCCGATGAACAAGCGTCGTCAGGGGGCAGACAACTGGTACTCCCTCGATTTCGCCGCGCGCAAAAAACTCATGGGTGGCCACGCTCGCGTCGGGCGCAAATACGCCGGCCGCGTTTCCCAACTCATCACCGGCTCGACTGGCATCGACGATTGGGAATGGGGTGTCACCTTGATGGCTCACGAGACCGATGCGCTCAAAGAGATCGTCTACGAAATGCGCTTCGACGAAGTCAGCGCGCGCTACGGAGAGTTCGGACCGTTCTACGTGAACCTGCGTCTGCAACCGGCAGATTTGTGGGATCACTTGAAATTGTGAGCACCGCCGTCGCCAACAGCGATTCCGCTCCGGTCATCGGCGCGTTTCGCGGACCGGTGACCAGCCTTTACGTTCACGTTCCGTTCTGCGCGCACAAATGCGAGTACTGCGCCTTCTTCTCCGAGGCCTCGAGCGGTGAGTTGATTCAGCGTTACACCAACGCGCTCGTTCGCGAACTCGAACTGGTCGCTTCCGACCTCAAGCCTCAGACGGTGTTCTTTGGCGGCGGCACGCCGTCGATCCTTTCCCTGCGCCAATGGGAACAGGTTCTCAAAGCGATGGAGCGGTTAAATCTGCTCGGTGCCGCTGAATGGACGGTCGAATGCAATCCCGCCACGGTGTCCGCCGACAAGGCGAAGCTCCTCCGCGACTTCGGCGTGAACCGCATTTCGATGGGCGTGCAATCGCTCGACGAAACGTTGCTCGATCGTCTTGGGCGCATTCACAGCCGGCAACAGGTCTTCAAGTCCTTCGATATCTTGCGCGCTGCGGGCTTCGAGAATCTGAATATCGATCTGATGTTCGCGATTCCCGGACAAACAATGGACCTCTGGCGTGCGACCTTGCGGGAAGCCATTGCTCTCGGCAGCGAACATCTCTCGAGCTACGAGGTAATCTACGAGGAAGACACGCCACTCTTCGATCAACTCAAGGCGGGCGAGTTCGACGTCGACGAGGAACTGGCCTGCGCGATGTATGACGAGCTGATCGCCACCGCAGGCGCGAGTGGTTTGCATCAATACGAGGTCGCCAACTTTGCCCGCGATCAGCGCGCCTCCCCATCCACAGCGTCGCCAATTGCTGATCTCCCATCGCCAGCCACCGACGCCCCACGCTTCGCGTGCCGGCACAATTTGAACTATTGGGCCGGCGGCTGTTTCCACGCACTAGGCCCCAGCGCCGCCGGCTATGTCCGCGGCGTGCGCACCAAGAATTGGAGCAACACGCAGATGTATTGCGAGCAGCTGGAGAAAGGCGTCCGCGCCATCGAATCACGCGAAGAACTTCCCCCGCTCCGCCGCGCCGGTGAACTCGCGGCGTTCGGCCTCCGTCGGAACTCCGGTTGGCGATTCGAGGATTTCGCAAAGTTGACCGGGTTCGACCTGCGTAAAGAATGGTCGGCCGAAATGCAGGATCTGATCGCGCACGACTTCGCGAAGCAGGACAGCGTGCGATTTCAACTCACTCCCCGCGGCCTGCGCTTCGCCGACTTTGCCGCGGAAAAATTTCTGCGCTGACTTCCTGACTCAGTTTGCCACGCATGCCGATTTAGCAATTGCGTTCGCGTAGCGCGGTCCGTCGGTCGTTTTGGCTCCCCCTATTGCCCCGGTGTAAAACAGGGGGTTCCCCGGTTCCAAATCTTCCGCCAAAAGAGTTCAATCACTCATCGCCATGATTCTGTTCGTCGCGGCGAATAACTGTGGAAGAAAAGCGAATCATTTGTCCAACGCCGGCGAAGTGGGAAACCATCTATCACCGCCTCAATATATTTCACCAATCTATGCGTGATCGAGATCGTATCCCGCGAGCTCCACAGGCATTGATCGGCCCGCTCTGGGCGCATACCAGCGATGAACAAAAGGAGAACCGCTGGCAAGAGACCTTAAAATGGGCCCAGGAATATGGCTTTGAGGAATTGATTCCCGACCTGCTACCCGAAGAGCAGTATCACGGAAGCCGCTTCGGCACCTGGGTGTCCTTCTGAGATATGACCCAGCGTTACCTTTGCCCAATGCCCGCAGCCTGGATGAGAATATATCTCGATCTGGCAGCGCATCATCGTGCGAAGGGTCGCGGCCAGGATTGGGGAGATCTGCCGGTGCCGTTCAGTGGTCCGCATTGGGACAAGGTTTCCGACACCGAGAAACTGATGTGCTGGCTGCAGACTTTGAAATGGGCGCAAGCGCACGATGCGGCGAAATTTATCCCGGAGCTAGAAGAGGACGAAAAGTATTACGGCCAGATCAAGCGTGTGGCAGTCTAACAATCTGGCTCGTGAAGTCGTGAAGTGCCACAGTCGGAATTGACGTTTCAGCGATCGCGCACCCACGGCGAGGAAATGAAAAAGGCGGACTCTTGCGAGTCCGCCTTGATGATTGATGCGACGGTCACTGACCGCCGTTAACGGATCAGGCCTTCGGGGCCATTTCCTTGTCGCGTTCTTCCATCGCGGCTTTGCGCGAGAGTTTCACGCGGCCTTTTTCGTCAACGCCCAGGCACTTGACCCAGATGTCGTCGCCCATCTTGACAATGTCTTCGACTTGCTTGACGCGGAAGTTGGCGAGCTCGCTGATGTGGCAGAGGCCGTCCTTGCCGGGGAGGAATTCGACGAAGGCGCCGAATTCTTTGATGGTGACAACCTTGCCCTTGTAGAGCTTGCCGATTTCGGCTTCGGCGGTCATGCCTTCGACGGCAGCGCGTGCGATCTCCATGCCTTCAGCGGCGACGGAGTAGATCTTCACGGTGCCATCGTCTTCGATGTTAATTTCACAGCCGGATTCTTCCACGATGCGCTTGATGTTCTTACCGCCAGGTCCGATCAAGGCGCCGATCTTCTCGGGGTTGATCTTCAGCGTGAGGATGCGCGGGGCATACTTGCTGAGGTCCTTGCGCGGAGCGGAAATGACTTTCTGCATCTCGCCGAGGATGAACAAGCGCGCGACACGGGCCTTCTCGACGGTCTCGGCCATGAGTGCGTGGGGAATACCCTTGAGCTTGAGGTCAAGCTGGAAGCCGGTGATGCCCTTCTCGGTGCCGGCGATCTTGCAGTCCATGTCGCAGAACGCGTCTTCCCAGCCGATGATGTCGGTGAGGAGTTTGTAACGGCCGATCTTGCCTTCATCGCTGTCGGTGCAGATACCAATGCTGATGCCGGCCACCGGACGAATAAGCGGAACGCCCGCGTCCATGAGGGCCAAGGTGCCGCCGCAAACGGAAGCCATCGAGGTGGAACCATTCGATTCCATGATCTCGCTGGTGACGCGGACGGCGTACGGGAATTCCTTCAACGGAACCATCGGTTCGATGGAACGTTCGGCGAGGGCGCCGTGACCGATCTCGCGACGGCCGGGACCGCTGATGCGGCCGGTTTCGCCGACGGAGAAGTTCGGAAAGTTGTAGTGCAGGATGAATTGCTTCTCGTTGGAGCCGCCGGTGTAGGAATCAAATTCTTGTGAATCTTCCGTGGTGCCGAGGGTGACGAGGGTCACAGCTTGGGTTTCTCCGCGGGTGAAGATGGCGGAACCGTGAGCGCGCGGCAGGAGGCCGACTTCGCCGGAGATCGCGCGAATCTGATCGGTGGAACGACCGTCAAGGCGCTTGCCTTGATCGAGGATCAACGCGCGCACGGCTTCCTTTTGAATGTAGTAGAAAGCTTGGTTGACGACGAAGTCGGTGATGACTTCCGCGCCGTGCTTGGCTTTCAGTTTTTCGCCCACTTCGTTCTGGATGGCTTTGCACGCGGCTTCGCGGTTGAGCTTACCAGGCGTGAGGAGCGCGGGGACCATGCGGTCGCCAGCGAGCGCCTTGGCCTCGTTCAGAATTTCGTCCGGAACGATCTTCGTAGTGATCTGGCGCTTGGGCTTGCCGGCCTTGGCCTGCAATTCCTTTTGCGCGGCGATGATCGGCTGGCAGGCGTCCTGAGCGAACTTCAACGCAGCAGCGAAGTCAGCTTCGGAAATTTCCTTGGCGGCACCTTCATACATCACGATGTCGGTTTCGTTGCCGACGTAAACAAGATCGAGATCACTCTCGGCTTGTTGCGCGTGCGTGGGGTTCGCGATGAACTGGCCATTGATGCGGCCAACGCGGACGGCGCCCAGAGGGCCTGCCCACGGAATGTCCGAGACGGTCAACGACGCGGACGCGCCGATGATGCTGAGAATATCGGGATCGTTTTCGCCGTCGGCGCTGAGGAGGACGGTCTGAACTTGAACTTCGTTATACCAGCCCTTCGGGAACAGCGGACGAATCGGACGGTCGGTGAGGCGGCAGGTGAGAATTTCTTTTTCCGTCGGCCGGCCTTCGCGCTTGAAATAACCGCCGGGGAACTTGCCCGCGGCAGCGGCTTTTTCACGATAATCCACCGTGAGGGGGAAGAAGTCCTGGCCTTCCTTGGCCTTGGTGGCAGCAACGGCGGCGACGATGACAATCGTTTCGCCGAGTTGCACCGTTACGGCGCCGTCGGCCTGCTTGGCCAACTTACCGGATTCGATGTGGATTTGACTGGCCCCGACTTGGGCCGTGACTTTGGTTGACATGATTTGCTTTCTGCAACCCGATGACCGCCGAGCAACTTCATTGAAGGCCCGCCGCGCGGGCTGTCAGTGAAATCTCCCGGGGTCACCGGGCATTGTTGTTGTTTCGCGAAGATTTACCAATGCAAGGCCACGACGCGGCTCGCGAGTTTCCGCGTCATGACCAGGGAGAATGAAAATTACAATTCACCTGTGACATCCTCAGGATGGAAAACCCCAAGGCTGGAAAACCCGCGACTACTTGCGCAGCTTGAGCTTCTTGGTGATGGCCAAGTAGCGGCTGGAGTCAGTCGTGTTGAGGTAATCAAGCAAACGACGGCGCTGGGCGACCATCATCAGCAAACCACGGCGGGAGCTGTGGTCTTTCTTGTTCGTCTGAAGGTGTTCCGTCAGCTCGTTGATGCGCGAGGTGAGGAGGGCGATCTGGACATCCGCCGAACCGGTATCACGTTCGTGAATGCGAAAATCTTTGACCACTTTGCTCTTAACAGTTGCTTCCATATTCTTCCGTATTTCGTTATTTAATGAGCGGGCAGGATAGTTTCGGGTAACGGTCGTGTAAAGTCTTTTTACCGCCGGCGGGAGAAAACGTGAACCAATCGGAACGAAACATCTCCCTCGGCGCGACGAACGTGCCGCTCCAAGTAGTTTATAGGCCGCCCGAAAAGAGGCCGGATTAGCGGCGATCGCCGCCACGGTCGCCGCCGCGATACCCACCGCGGTCGCCGCCGCCGCCGTAACCGCCACCGCCACCACGAGGACGCTCCTCCCGCGGGCGCGCTTCGTTAACGGTCAACGGGCGTCCGCCAACTTCCTTGCCGTGAAGGGCTTCAATCGCAGCCAACGCGCCTTCCTTGGACTCCATCGTCACGAACGCAAAGCCCCGGGAACGGCCGGTCATACGGTCCATGATGAGTTCCACCGACGAAACAGTGCCGTGCTGGGCAAAGAGATCCTGAAGATCGTTTTCGGTGGTGTTGAAGGAGAGGTTTCCCACGAACAGTTTCGTGCTACTCATTTTGATTTACTGGTTGGACACTACCACTCAGACCGTTCCCGATTATCGGGTTTCGAATTATCAACGAGTCAGTCGAAGACGGTTCACCAGATTCTGGAGAGGAAGTGTTGTTCTACGGGACCGGAGATGACCATAGGTCGTAGGGGATTGCAACCAGCTTTTCGTCGCTCAAAAAACACGGCACGTTCAGGACATTAAATCCGCTCACGCCCCGCGTAGCCGGTGTCCAGATCGTGCCAGAACTCGATGTCCGATTCGTCTTTCTCCCAGCATAGAAAAACTTCACGACCGGCGATGATCGCCGGAAAATCCACCAGGCCACGATCGACGTCCTTGATTTGAATTTCGCGGATCTCGAACTCGCGCAAAATCTCGCGGATGTCAGCAACCGTTTTCACCCAGCCGTGCACGATGGGGCCGCCGACGTCCTGACCACGTTCAAGCAGTTGATCCAATTGCGCCTCGCGCGGGTCGAGCGTCTGACGAAGATCGTGCAGCCGGTTGAGCCATTTGCGCAGTTGCGGCAATAACTTCCGCGCCTCGTCACGCGTGTAGTGCTTCTTGAATTCGTAAGCCATGTTAAGGGCCCGACTTGACCGGCAACGCCTTCAACTTCTTCTCGATCTCGGGATTCGCTTCGATCGAGAGCGACTTCTTCCACGCATCACGAGCCTTCGCAGGCTGCTTGAGCTTGGCATATATATCGCCGAGGTGATCGTACAACGTCGCATCCGGTTCCTTGGTCAATTCCACCGCACGAAGGATAGGGGGCAACGCTTCCTTGGTCTTGCCCAGTTTGAAAAGCACCCAACCGAGGCTGTCGAGAAACGCGCCATTGTCAGGTTCAATTTTCAGCGCACGTTGAATGAACTGCTGGGCTTCGACAAGATTGGTGCCGCGTTCCGCCCACATATAACCGAGGTAGTTCAACGATTCGGCAAAGTCGGGAGCTAGCTCGATGGATTTGCGGAAATACTTCTCAGCTTCGGAATAGTCCTTGTTGCGTTCGAAAACCGAGCCAAGTTGGAAATACAGATTCGGCGTGAGGCGGTTCGTCTCGGTCGTACGGGCGATCATCTCGGCGCTGGTGAGATATTTGATCGCCTCGGGATATTCCTTCCGGTGGCTGTAGGCAAGTGACGTGTAAAACTCGACCACAAAATTGGCGCCAAACAATCCCCTCGCTCGCTGCAATAGTTTCAACGCATCCTCGGACTGGTCAATCGCGAGGCGGGCGGCCGCGAGCTCGTAATAGACAGGCTCGAAATTCGGATTTAACAGCAACGCTTTCTCGTAATAACTCACTGCGTTGGTGAAATCCTTGCGATCTACCGCCAGCGAACCAAGGACATACCAAGCTTGGGGATTCGTTGGATTTTCTCGCGCAAGCTTCGTTAGTTGCTCCGCCGCATTCTCGCGTTGGCCACTGCGCAGATAGAGATCGGTAAGCTTTTCGCGCACCGTCGGCATCTTCGGCTCCTTCTCAAGGACTTTGAGAAACATCTGGGCCGCGCGTTTGGTGTCACCGCACAGTTGGTAGCCATCGCCCAAGCGAACGAGCAGACTTGTGTCGGTGGGATTCAATTTCTCCGCGCGCTCGAGCAAGGCGAGCATACGAGGCTTGAGCGATTCCGTTTCGCGGACGCGCACCCGCGTGTAACGCATATAAAGCTCCGCGAGGTCGACCAGGAACTCGGCATCCACCTCGGTTTGCTTGGCGGCGAGTTCAACAACCTCGAGCGCTTCCTTGAAACGCGAGGAAGTCAGATAAATCTGCATCAGGTTCTGATAACCCAAGGGAGACTTGGGCAATTTGGTGACCGCCGTGCGTGATGCCGCGATCGCTTGATCGGTCTTCCCCAACTCCGCGTAGGCGGCACCGAGCAAGACGTAAATCATCCCGCTCGCGTTGGGCAATTTGCTCATTTTGGTGAGCAGTTCCACCGCTTGCTCTGACTTGCGGCCGCGAATCAACCGCCGCGAAACCTCCACCGCCAGCTCTTCATTACCCGGATCAGCCAGTGCGGATTTGTAATACTCGTCGAGCGCCTTCGCGGGCTCATCACGCATCTCGTGACTGACGCCCAGCGAGAAACGCGTATATGCCTCCACGCGGCTTTCCAAATCTTTCGGGGAAACTTGCTCGGTCGTCGAACCGCCCGCTTTGCCCGAGCGGGCAACGCGCCGCCCATCGCTCGCGCAACCGGCGAACAACGACATCGCCGCCACAACAACCAGTGTGGCGAACATCAGCCCGCGAAGATGAAGTCGGAACTTCATGGCCGGACAAAAAGTTCCGAGCACCGCTCAAACGCTGAGTTTGGGCGGTGCTCGGTTTGCACAAAATTAAATCAGCGTTTCCGCTTACTTCTGCCAGGTTCGCTTCTTATGGCGATTGGCGCGAAGTGCCTTACGGCGCTTGTGTTTGTTGATTTTCGCTTTACGACGTTTTTTTAATGATCCCATACAATTGTTTTTAGCGGACGGCGGTCAGTATACCACCTTGTTCAGGGGGTATTCAATGATTCCTTCAGCGCCCGCGCGTTTGAGCAGCGGGACGATTTCACGGACAACGTGCTCGTCGATAATCGTCTCGACGGCCACCCAGCCATCCTGGCTGAGGTTGGAAATGGTGGGGTTGCGCAGCGCGGGCAAACTCGCAAGCAAGTTCGCGAGATTCTTCCGCGCAATGTTCATCTTCAGGCCAACCTTCGCCTCGGCTTCGAGCGCACCTTTGAGCAACATCGCCAACGTCTCAATCTTCTGGCGCTTCCACTTGTCCTTCCAGGAATTGTGGCTTGCAATCAAACGCGGCGTGCTCGTGAGCAAGGTGTCCACGATGCGCAGCTTGTTCGCACGGAGCGAGGAACCGGTCTCGGTGACTTCCACGATGGCGTCGACCAATTCGTGCGCCTTCACCTCCGTTGCGCCCCAGGAGAATTCCACTTCCGCTTTCACCTTATGTTTCCGGAGATAGCGTTTGGTGAGGTTCACCACTTCAGTCGCGATGCGTTTGCCTTGAAGATCCTTCACGGTCTTCACTTTGGAATCTTCGGGCACGCACAACACCCAACGCGTTGGCTGGCGGCTGACCTTGCTGAAAATAAATTCGCCGACTTCGTGAACCTTGGAATCGTTTTCGATGATCCAATCGTGACCGGTGATTCCGGCGTCGAGGTAACCGTGCTCGACGTAACGGCTGATCTCCTGCGCGCGAATGAGACGGATCTCCATCTCGGCGTCATCGACGTAGGGAATGTACGAACGGCTGCTGACCTGGACGTTAAATCCGGCCTTTGCCATCTTTTCGATGGTGGCGTCTTGCAGGCTGCCTTTCGGCAAACCGAGCCGCAAAATCTGTTTACTCTTCATGCTGCAACTTCTGCTGATTCCGCGCTGCGAATACGTTTTCGCCGAGTATTTACCCCGCGCGGAGGGGTTGATTTGCCAGACTCGGCCCATCAAAGCCAACTTTTTCTTCGGCTTTTTCGAGTGGTGATCCCTTGACGCAAAGGCGCAAAGACGCAAAACGGCCAACAGTTTACTCTGCGTCTAAGTCCATCCTTTGCGCCTCCGCGTCTTTGCGTGAAACCCAAAAAACTAAACGCGCGCGACTACCCGTCGTCCTCGCACTTGAACGCGCCCTTCAGCCAGCGAGCGGATGGCTGCCGGATACAATTCATGTTCCGCCACTTGAACTCTCGCGTGCAGGCTTTCCGCCGTGTCGTCGTCAAGCACGGGCACCGTCTGCTGCGCAATGATCGCGCCTGTGTCCACGCCTTGATCGACGAAGTGAACCGTGCAACCGGTCACTTTCACACCGTAATCGAGCGCCTGTTTCCAAGCCTCCAGCCCCGGGAACGACGGAAGCAACGACGGATGAATGTTGACCACGCGTTGTGCGAACTCGCGGAGAAATTCACCCTTCAAGATCCGCATGAAGCCGGCGAGCACCACCAAGTCCACACGCGCCTCGCGCAAGGCCGCGATGTAACTCGCCTCGGCGGTTTCATCGAGCTTGGTGCGGAACTTCCCCGGCGCAATGAATCGCGATGGCAAACCGCGCTCCTGCGCACGTGCCAAAATTCCGGCACCTTCCACGTCGCTGATCACCAGCGCGACTTCCGCGGGAATCTGCCCGCGCGCACACGCCTCGGCGACCGCGACAAAATTCGAGCCCTTGCCCGAGCCCAAAACGCCCAACCGAAATTTTCCTTCACGATTCATTCTCGCCCCTTGGTAACAGACCACGCCCGAAATGCAATCGGCCAAGTGGTCTCGCAAGACTTTTCCACGCAACCATTCACTATTGAACGCATTTCCTCGCTCGGACTACAGTGCAGCCGATTTGAAATGAGCGACACAAACGCACAGACATTCCTCGAAGTCATCGAAACGCTGGATTTGCCCGATCTTGGCCCCGGTCCGCGCGTCGGCGTTTTGCCGCAGGCCGAGCTGCTCGCCAAAGTGGACGCGTGGCTTGCCGACCAGAAACTTTCCGCGCGCACGGCCAACTTATTCCGCGGCGCCGCCCTGCTTTGGCATGATCATCACGACGCCGCGCACGCGATCGCGCAGGACGATCCGAGTTCCGAGGGGAGTTTTCTCCACGCCATTCTTCATCGCCGCGAACCCGATCCGAGCAACGCGCAATACTGGATTCGCCGCGTGGGCCGCCATCCCGTCTACGTGACCATCGCCAAGCGCGTCGCAACCTATCTCGAAGGCGACGAGTTCAAACGTTGGCGCGACATCCTGCTCCCGAACGGCCAATGGGACGCCGAAGGGTTCGTCGATGCCTGCTACATTTCCAATCCGCGCGAATATACCTACCCGCTTTTTCAAAACATCCAGCGCATCGAGTTGGAGTGCCTACTCGACTACCTCCGGAGGCGCGGGTGAAGAGGATTGCCACCGAATCACACCAACGCACGCGAAGCATTCACCATCTTTCGCGTCAATTCGCGTGATTCGCGGGCCGCACTTTTTCTGATTTTTCGACATGCAGGAATTTCAAAACGTCCTCAGCGCCGTGCTTCCGGTGTTCTTCATCGCGGGCGCGGGCGCATTGATGCGCGGACTCAACTGGCTCACCGAAGAGGCGGACCAAAGCCTCCTGCGCGTCACGATCAATCTCCTCTCGCCGTGCTTGATCCTCGATTCGATCCTCCACAATGAGGCGCTGAAACAAATCGGCACCCTGCTCGTCGCGCCGTTACTCGGCTTCGCGGCGGTCACCGTCGGCCTACTCGTGTGCAACCTGGCGCGCGGAACGTCCGGACTGAAAGACCCAGCCGCGCGCCGGACGTTCGTTTTCTGCAACGCCATCTTCAACTACGGCTACGTGCCGGTGCCGCTGGTGTTGATGCTGTTCAATCGCGAAACCGTCGGCGTGCTGTTCGTCTTCAGCGTGGGCGTGGAGCTGGCGATGTGGACGCTCGGCGTGATGACGCTGCGCGGCCAAGGCGCTGGCATCGGCTGGAAAAAGATACTGAACGTCCCGCTCGTGGCCATCCTCTGCGCGCTGACGATTAATTTCTTCGGCGGTCAGAACTACATTCCA
This sequence comes from Limisphaerales bacterium, assembly GCA_044224905.1. GTDB lineage: Bacteria > Verrucomicrobiota > Verrucomicrobiia > Limisphaerales > JBGAJN01 > JBGAJN01. Next base: position 133,468 of record JBGAJN010000003.1, on the reverse strand, counting down.
ACCTTCGTCAGCAACTCGGCGCACATGCTCGGCCAATGCGCGATCCCGATGGGCCTCGTGCTGGTCGGCGCCACGATTCGCGATCATCTCCATGAATTTCATTCGGCCGCAGGTTGGCGCGTGATCGGCGCTTCGTGCGCGCTGCGGTTGGCGGTGTTGCCCGTGGTGTTTTTGCTCGCGGCGCGCTATCTCCCCTGCCCGCTCGAACTCAAACACGTGATGATCGTGCAAGCCGCAATGCCCGCCGCCGTCTTTCCGATCGTGATGGCCCGCCACTACGGCGGCGATGCCGCGACGGCCCTCCGCGTGGCGATCGGGACCTCCGCCGTCGGCTTGGTGACGATTCCGTTTTGGATCCGTTTCGGAATGAAGTTCGTCGGCCTCTGAGCGCGTAGCCGCCTACTACGGCAGCAACGCCTTCACCAAACCATCGATCGTGTGCTGCTTGGGTTCGACCGTAGGCTCGCAACCTAGCGCGCGAATGGCTTTGCTGGTTTCCGGCCCGATCGATGCGATTTTGGTCGCGGGAAATTGCTTCAGCAACTTCGGCAAGTCGAAACGCGCGTGAAAATTCTCCACGGTGGAACTGCTCGTAAACGTCAGCCAGTCCGCGCCGCCTTCGATCAATTTCGCCGCCGCGCCGTTGTGATCCTCGGTCTCGGGTTCGGTGCGATAGCACGGCACGTCATCGACGATGCCACCGAGCTCCGTTAACGCAGCTGGCAGTTCGGGATTCGCGACCTCGGCGCGCATCAGGAGTATCTTCAAGTTCTCGATGCTCTCGAACTTCTCGAACGCCTTGGCGATCTTCGCGCTCACGTATTCCTCCGGCATCAAGTCCACGCGCAGGTGAAGTTCCTTCAGCTTGGCCGCCGTCGCCGGTCCCACCGCCGCGATGCGCACGCCACCGATGTCGCGCATGTCGTCAAAGGCTTTGAAGAAGTATTCGAAGAACGCGGACACACCGTTCGGACTTGTGAAAACGAGCCAGTCGTAAGAGTTCAACTCCAACAACGCTTCGGCCAACGGACCTTTCTCCTTCGGCTCGACAATCTTAATCGTAGGAATCTCCAGCACGTCGGCGCCGAGTTCGAGGAGTTGGCGAGACAACTGGCTCGCTTGTTCGCGAGTGCGGCTGACGACAATACGTTGGCCGAACAACGGCCGCTTCTCGAACCAGTTCAACTTCTCGCGCAGCTTCACCACGTCGCCGATGATCGTGACAGCCGGCGCGGTGAATTTCTTTTCGGCGACGACTTTGGCGATCGTCGCGAGCGTGCCTTGAATCGTCTGCTGCCGACCGGTCGTGCCCCAACGCACCATAGCGACCGGCGTGGTTGCAGGCATGCCATGCTTCACGAGCGACGCCGATATGTTGCCAATACGCTCGACGCCCATCAGCACGATCTTCGTGCCGGGCGTGTTGGCGATGCGGTCCCAATCGAGATTGGATTCTTCCTTCGTCGGATCTTCGTGGCCGGTGATCACCATGAAACTGGAGCAATGATCGCGGTGCGTGATCGGAATGCCGGCGTAGTTGGGGCCGGCGACGATCGAGGAAATCCCCGGCACAACTTCGAACGCGAGGCCGGCCGCAGCGATTTCTTCAACTTCTTCGCCGCCACGTCCGAAGACGTACGGATCGCCACCTTTCAGGCGCACGACGGTTTTGCCTTCTTTCGCTTTCTTCACGAGGAGTTGATTCAACTCGTCCTGCGGAATTGCGTGATCCTTTGCGCGCTTTCCGCCGTAAATGACCTCCGCGCCCTGTGGCGCGAGCCGCAGGAGGTCGGGATTCACGAGCGCGTCGTACACGAGCACGTCAGCGCGCCCGATCAATTCCGCGCCGCGCAAGGTGAGCAAGCCCGCATCGCCGGGGCCTGCGCCCACCAGATAAACTATGCCTTTATTCTTCGTAGCCATGTAAAAATTATCAGTTCGCAAATCGGCGAGCGCTCAACGCGGAGTTACCCAACGCAAAAGAAAGCACCATGATTTGTTCATTGCGCTTTCAATTCCTTTGCCAGACGAGAGCCCAACAGCTCAGCTCCGTTTACGGATTCGTTGCCTTCAGTGCGACGCGCGCGTTCGTCAGGAAACCAGACGGCGCGCACATGAACCTTGCCCGACTTGACTTCGCCGTGCGCCGCGATGGGCGCGAGGCAGCCGCCGCCCATGGAGCGAAGCAACGCCCGCTCAGCTCCCACGCTCGCGAACGTCGCGGGGTCGTTCAATTTGGCGAGGACGGCGTCGATGCGCGGATCGTCCACGCGGCTTTCGTAACCGAGCGCTGCTTGGCCGACGCAGGGAAGCATTTCATCGAGCGGAAGCAACGTCGCACGAATGCCCGCGGGAATGGCGGCGGGATCGCTCGAACTCAATCGCCCGTCGGCTAGAATTTGAAAACCAAGTCGCTTTAATCCAGCGGCGGCAAGGATCGTCGCGTGAAGCTCCGGTTGCTCGGCAAGCTTGCGCAAGCGCGTGCCGACGTTGCCGCGAATTTCCACGACTTTAAGATCGGGACGCAACGCGAGCAATTGCATGCGGCGTCGCGTGCTGCTCGTACCGACGCACGCGCCCGGCGGCAAATCCTTCACGCCGAGCCCGGCTTTCGCGCCGACTTTCCGCTCCGAATAAATCAAAACGTCGCGCACATCTTCACGTTCGCTGACGGCAGTGAGCTTGAGTCCTTCGGGCAATTCGGTCGGCAGATCCTTCAAGCTGTGCACGGCGAAATCAGCTTCACGATTCAACAACGCGACTTCGAGCTCCTTCGTGAAAAGCCCCTTCGGCAATGATTTCCCGGAGTCAGTCAACGAGACCGTCTGGAGTTTGTCGCCTGTGGTTTTGAAAATCTTGATCTCAAACGTGAGCGTTGGAAACGCGGCGCGGCATTGCGCGAGTACAAGGTTGGCTTGCGCGAGAGCGAGGGCGCTTCCACGGCTGGCGATGATGACGGGCGATTCTTTCAAGATTCAGTTGCGGTGGTTCGACGTGGCGATGTCGCGTCATTCGTGGCCGAAAGCCGGACGCTGGCTGCTCGCGCCGGGCGGTGGCGGACGTTGGGCGCGGAGTTCAGCCGCTTTGGCGCGGATGATGGCTTCGCAGCGGGCGATCTCTTCCTTGCGCTGCTTGAGGTAATCCTCGGCGATGGCCTGGAGGTCGTCGATATTGTAGAGGTAAACGTCGCTGAGAAAATTTACTTCGGGATCGATGTCGCGCGGCACGGCGATATCGATGAGCAGGAGCGGACGGCCATTGCGGCGCCTCATCAGTGGTTCGAGCTTCGCGCGGTCGAGCACGTAATGCGGCGCGCTGGTGCTGCTGATGACAATGTCGATCTTCTCGAATTCTTTCGGCCAATCTTCGAAAGAAACCGCGCGACCATTGAGTTCGGTGGCGAGAGCCACAGCACGATCATGGGAACGATTCGACACGATCACACTGTGCGCACCGCGACTGAGCAACGCACGGGCGGCCTTCTCACTGGTTTCGCCGGCACCGATGACCATCACTTGGCGATCGCTCAAGGTGTTGAAAATCTTCTCGGCGAGTTCCACCGCGACGGCGGCGACTGACGTCGCACCGCGCTGGATCGCGGTCTCGGTGCGGATTTGCTTGGCGACGTTGAAGGCTTTTTGGAACGCCTTGTTGAGCCGGCCGCCAGTGGCCTTGTGCTGCAACGCGAGATCGTAGGCTTTCTTGAGTTGGCCGAGAATTTCCGTTTCGCCGAGCACCATCGAGTCGAGGCCCGACGCTACCTTGAACAAGTGTTCCAAGCTCTTCCCATCGCCGTGGGCGTAAAGAAATTCGTCGACCGGCTCCGTGATCTGGCGTTCGGCGAGGAGAAACTTGCGCATGCCGTCGAGCACCTGGCGCTCGTCGCCGTCGGTGGCGACGTAGATTTCGACGCGGTTGCAGGTCGAGAGGATGACCGCCTCCTGTGCGAGTCCCGCAGTGCGCAACTTCTCGAAGATCGCCGGCGCCTCAGCTTCGTTGAAGGCAAACCGCTCCCGCACCGTGACAGGTGACGTGCGATGACTGATGCCAAGAACGACGATGGGCATATCAGGGGTTGTGAATAGGCGACAGCAGGTTGAATCCCCAGAAAGTGGTCAGCACGAACACGAAGCTTCCCACGGCGCCCCACGCGAGGCGCTTGCCGTGCTGGCCGAAAAACCACCGCGACGCGACGAGCGAAAAGTAGAGAAACCAAACGAACACCGACCAAAGAAACTTCGCGTCGCTGCGCACGTAAGCGATGAGTTCTTGTTGCCGGTGCAGAATCAGCGGCGCGATCAGCAGGCCGGCCGTGAGCAGTGCGAAACCGCCGAGGGTCAATCCGCTCGTGACACTTTCCAATCGCTGGATCGGCGGCAGGCGTGACAACGCGGCGCGGAGCTTATTGAACTTCAGGTTCCGTTCCTGCATCAGATACATCGCGCCCGAAGCGCAGCTCAAACCGAACGCTCCGTAAGCGAGAAGGATCAGCGCCGCGTGCAAGCTCGGCCAAGCTCCCGCGAATTCCGGTCGACCACTGTGCGGCGGATCGAGCGACGGCATCAACGCGAACACACCCATACCGAACAACACCGGCGACGTAAACGCTCCCAGGAACCGCACCCGCGACCAGATGCCAAAGACCAGATACACCGCCCCGATGCTCCACACGAAAAACATCGTGGCTTCGAAAAGATTATTGATCGGGCAGCGGGACAGGGAGAAGCCGCGTTGAACCATCGCCAACGTGGTGAACAGAAAGCCGCCGACAATGAGGAAATAGTTGATCCGATTATCCTCACGGAATCCCTGACGGAGAAGGAAGATCGAGTACAAGGAACTGACGCCGTACAAAGCCACGGCGACAAAGAACGATTGTCGATCGGTCAGCAAATTCACGCGCACAGCGTAATTCACAAAGGCTTGGCGGCAAGCCGACAGTTGCACTAGACGAAGCCAATTTTGCGCTGAGCTTCTCCTCAAAATGGACGCCGCCGGTCTCACGGACGCCCCGAATGCTTTGACTCCGGCAGGGCTGTAAGCCGAATTCTGTCTGCGTCGCTTGCGCGCCGGAGAGAATCATTTGTCTGAGCAGCCTATACCCGGAACCTGTTCCGTCGAAACGGAGCGCGAAGCGGGCCGCTTCTGGGTTCCCTATTTGGCCTTGCTCCCGGTGGGGTTTTCCGTGCCCCGTTGCTTGCGCTTCGGGCGGTGCGCTCTTACCGCACCTTTGCACCCTTACCGGAACGGGTTTCCCCGCGCCGGCGGTTTAAGTTTCTGTGGCACTTTCCGTCGGATGGGCTCTCGCCCACGCCGCCCGCGTGTATCTCCGACAAGTCGGAGTTACGCGGCACCGCGCCCTGCGGAGTTCGGACTTTCCTCCCCCAGCCGAAGCTGGGAGCGATTCTCCGCCCCGCCAGAATCAAAGCGAGGAGACCTTACGGGAGGTACGGCGGAAAGCAAGCGGCGCGAAATCCCATCAATGAAAAAGGCCAAGCATTCTCCCGAAGGACAACGCTTGGCCGATGAAATCCGAATGTCGCTGGCAGCGAGGGGTAAGCCCTACTCCGCCACCGCGAGGCTCATGTCTGAGCGATAGAATAGAATGCGACCGCAGTTCGGGCACGTCACGATCTCGTCCTGCGCCTGGCAGCTGACGACGATCTGGTGCGGGAACTTCATGTGGCAGCCGCCGCAGACTCCGTGATCAATGCCCACGACGATGTTGCCGCCCTTGTGCTTCAGCAAGCGTTCATAACGGGCGAGCGCGCTTTCCTCGATGGTCGTGGCGAGTTGCGACCGCTCCGCCTGGAGCGCGGCGACCTTCTGTTTCAGCTCCACTTCAGCCTTGTCCAGGTTGGCGATCTGGGCGTCGGCAACTGCTTTCAGTTCCTTCGCGATCTGCGTCGCCTTCGCTACTTCCTTCGCGGCTTGCTCGGCCTTTTCCATCAGGTCGATCTGCTGATTTTCCAATTCAAAGATGGCCTTCTTGCAACCCTCGATCTCGTGGGCAAGGGCGCGGAACTCTTCGTTCTTCTTGGTTTGAAATTGTTGCAGGGAATACTTTTCAATGAGCGAACGCTTCGCTTCGGCATCGAGTTCGAGCTTCTTGCGATCGCTCTCGATTTTCTGCGCGTTCGTTTTGGCAGTGTCGAGCACGGTTTGGGAGCCGCCGGCTTTCGATTTCAAGTCCTCTCGGCGCGGGGAGACGGACGCCAATTCAGACTGCACGTGGAGAAGTTTCCTGTCGCACTCCTGCAACACCAAAAGATTTTCTATGATGGGAAGCATGATTTTTTTCGACTGTCGGCAAGCGTATCGACACGCGGAAACCAAGTCAACGCGCGGAAGCGGAAACTTTCGGAATCTTTGAACAAATTCCCATCACCCCACTCGAATGGATGTAAAATTTAAACTATGAACGCAAAAACCATCGCCCAGCGAATTACCGTTTGCCTCGCCGCTGCCACGCTCCTGCTTACGCCGGCACACGTCCGCGCGAAGGAAGCTTCCGCCAGTCTCAACCTCGCCCGTCAACTGAACCAGGCCTTCATCGAAGTCGCCGACAATGTCTCACCCGCTGTCGTCGTAATCAAAGTCGTTGGCAAGCCCGACGACGGCCAAAGCCTGCTCGAACGCGACATTCCGTTCTTCGACATGCTGCCGCCCGAATTGAAGGAACGCTTCAAGTCCACGCCCAAGCGCCGCGGCTCACATCCCGCCCCGCAAGGTCAAGGGTCCGGCGTGGTAATTCGCGATGACGGTTACATTCTCACCAACGGCCACGTCGTCGATGGTGCCGAGAAAATCACGGTGCGCTTCAAGGACGGCAAAGAGTACTCCGGCAAAGTCCAAGGCATCGACAAGCAGTCCGACATCGCGGTGATCAAGATTGATGCGAAAGGCCTTAAGACCGCGAAGCTCGCGGACTCCGCCAAAACCCGCGTGGGCGAATTCGCCATCGCGATCGGTGCGCCGTTTGATCTCGATTACAGCGTCACGTTCGGTCACGTCAGCGCCAAGGGCCGCAGTAGCATCCTCCCCAGCTCGATGATGATGGATCAGGATTTCATCCAGACCGATGCTCGGATCAATCCCGGCAACAGTGGCGGCCCGCTCGTCAATCTGGACAGTGAAGTGATCGGCATCAACACGCTCATTCGCGGCATGGACACCGGCATCGGTTTCGCCGTTCCCAGCAACCTCGCGAAAGAAGTCGCCGACAAACTGATCAGCGATGGCAAATTCACCCGCGCCTGGTTGGGAATCAGCATTCAAACCCTGGCCGAGGACAAAGACTATCGCGACCTCGTGAAAGGAATCGCCAATGGCGTCGTGGTCCGCGCGATCTTGCCCGACGGTCCGGCGGCAAAATCACAACTCGAACCCGGCGATGTGATCTTCACGGTGGACGGTAAGGCCGTGGCCACGGTGCAGGAGCTTAAAGGCGAAATCCGTCTGAAGAAAATCAACGCGCCCGTTTCGCTCGACGTCTATCGCGACGGCAAACGCATCAAAGTCAAAGTGTCGCCCGCAGAGTTGCCGGAAGATCAGTTTGCCATGAACAAAGGCACGAAGAAATCGGCGGACGCAGACAGCAAAAGTCTCGGTCTCACCGTCAAGACTATCACCCCAGAAGTCGCCAAGGAATACGGCGTGGACGAAGTGTCGGGCGTGATCGTGACCGAAGTTGAAAACGACAGCCCCGCTGCTCAGCGCAATATCAAGCCCGGCGATATCATCACGAAGGTCAACAGTCGCAGTGTCACCAACGCGAAAGACTTCAAGGATGCGATGAAAGACGTGAACTCCAAGAAAGGAGTGAAACTCAACGTCATCGGCGAATCGGGTCGCCGCCTCGAGATTCTCAAAGACAACGGCGATTAGCCTCCCCGTCGGTCCTAGAGAGGCGCGTCCACCGGCAACGATGGACGCGCTTTTGTTTTTCATCGCGAGGACGCACTCGACAACGAGGCCAGCGCGCCACATAAACGTCTAGCCACTCATCAACCAGCCATCATGCTCCGCTTCACAAAAATTTCCTCCGTCGTTGCGTCGATTGCCGTCGCTTTCGCCAGCCCCGCCGCGGAACTCCCCGATCTCAAAAGTGTTCCCAAGGATTTGGAGACGCCTCGGATGGTTGAAGGCGCTCCGCGTCCCGGCCTGCGCGTCAAAGCGGTGACTCCCGGATACGAAACCACCGCGGTTCATCACGCGCTCTATCTGCCGTCGAATTGGAGCCTGGACAAAAAGTTTCCGGTGATTTTCGAATACGCGGGCAACGGCAACTATTCGAACAAGTTCGGCGATGTATCGCTCGGCACCGTCGATGGCAGCAACCTCGGCTACGGAATCTCAGGCGGCTCGAATTTCATCTGGGTCTGCCTGCCCTACGTGAAGATCACCAACAATCAGCTCGCGAACGCAAACGTCTGGTGGGGCGACGTGGAAACGACCGTCACTTACTGCAAGCGCACGGTGCGCTACGTCTGTGAAAAATTCGGTGGCGATACCAACGCGCTTTTTCTTGCGGGATTCTCGCGCGGCGCAATCGCGTGTAACTTCCTCGGCCTGCACGACGAGGAGATTGCCAAGCTTTGGCGCGGTTTCATTGCGCACAGTCACTACGACGGAGTCAAAACCACCTGGCCCTACACCGGCGCCGACCGGGCCTCGGCGCTCACCCGCCTGCAACGGCTCCACGGTCGGCCGCAATTCATCACTCAGGAAGGATCCACCGCGGTGACGAAAAGTTATTTAGCCCAAGTCGCCGAGAACGGGGCTTTCACTTTCGTGGATATTCCCTACCGAAACCACCGCGACGATTGGGTGCTTCGCGATATTCTGGAACGGCGTCGCGTTCGTGAATGGATCGCCGACGTGTTGAAAGACTCTCAGCGCCGCTGACGCTTCAGAGCGTGAGTTGCGACTGCACCGCGCGCCAGACCGCATCCGCAACGGCCTCAATCGACTGGGTGGCATCGATTGAAGTTACCCGTCGAGGTTCGGCCGAAGCCAACGCGCGATACCCCTGCTCCACCCGAGTGAAGAAGGCGCGATCCGCTTCTTCAAATCGATCGCGCACTTTGCCGGAAACACTTTCCCGCGCGAGCCGACGAGCCTCACTCACCTCTACCGGCACCATTAACAGCAGCGTCACATCGGGCCGCGTTTCACCCACAGCGAAATCGATCACGGCTTTTACGTGCGCCAAATCCAAGCCGCGTCCGTAGCCCTGATACGCAACAGTTGAATCGTAGAAGCGATCGCACAAGACGATTTCGCCGGCGTCGAGCGCCGGTCGGATGACCTCGCGCACGAGTTGAGCGCGGCTCGCGTTCATCAGGAGCAGCTCCGCCTCGGGAGTCATCGCACGGTTAGCTTCGCTGTGCTTGAGCAGGTGACGGATTTCCTCGCCGATGGGCGTACCGCCTGGTTCGCGCAAGACGCGGACGGTGCGGCCGAGGTTTTGCAGATGCTCAGCGAGACGCGTGATCTGCGTGGATTTGCCACCGCCTTCTGTCCCTTCGAAGGTAATGAAAAGTCCGGACATGCGATGCGCCCGACTGTGAATTACTTCACCGCCGGAGGAAGAACCGGAGCGGGCTGAAACACGCCAGCGGTCTTCGGACGCGTCGTGAGATATTGCACCAGCGACTCGATTTGCTCCGGCGTAAGGAACCCGCCGCGATCTTGCGCGAACGCCGGCATTAACGAGCCTTCGCGACCGAACATCACCCAACTCCGCCAGAACTGCGCGTCCGTCGGTTTGTTGAGCGCCCGGAGATCAGGAACCATCGTCGCGCGATGCGGACCTTCGTGGCAAATGGCGCACGCGGCGGAGAATAGCGATTCGCCCGTCTTCCCGACCGCCGGCTGCACGTGGCAACGCGCACAATCACCGCGGAAGACCACTTGCCGATCCGTCATCGCGAGTTGCTGGTTGCGAACCCGATCCATTTGTCCGCTGGCTGCGTTGGCATAATCCGTCGCCCCAAGATTGATCTTCATGATCAAATATTTCGGTCCGGCGGTGGAATCTACTGAGAGCGATTTCATCAACACACCGCTCTTGCCCCGCAAGTCGACACTCGCGGAGATTTGACCATTGCTGCCCGCCGGAATCTTCCACGGTATTGCCGGAGTCGAAACCATCGTGCAACCGCAAGAGGCACGAACACCGGTGATGATAACTTCGGAGGAAGACGTGTTGGTAAACGCGAACGTGAACGGCGCGTTGGTTTCGCCGGGCTTCGGGGTCACCTCTTTTTGTTCAGCGTCCCATTTGAATGCTGTGTTCATCGCCGGAGGAACGGGAACGGGAGGAAGCGCTTGGGGCGCGGTAGTTCCGGGCACCACGACGGGAGCGGAAGTGATTCCCGCGGGTGCCAGCGGCAGTGAAATCGGCGCTGAAACAATAGGCCGCGGCGGCGGAATGGGCACCGGCGGAGCCTGTGCCGCCCACACACGAGTGGCCAGCAATCCCAGAACTGCGGAACCGATCAACAGGGGCTTCAAGTTCATGCTCATTCTTTCGGCACGATATCAAAAAAGCTGAAAATGCCGAACGAATTCTTCGGCGTGCGCCGCCTAAACAGAACTAAAGCTTTTTCAATCGCGGGCCCTTGGGAGTGTCTTCAATGACCCAGCCCTTCGCTTTCAACTCGTCGCGAATGGCGTCGGAGCGTTTGAAGTCTTTGGCTTTGCGCGCAGCCTGACGTTGGCCGAGCAAGGAGATTAACTCCGCAGGGATTTCTTCCGCAGCCTTCGCACCGATCCCGAATACGCCGTCGATCTTCTCCCACGCCGCCAACGCGGCGGCGGCTTGCGCGGGCGAGAATTTCTTTTCGGCAATGAGCCGGTTCGTCTCACGAACCCATTCGAAGATCGCGCCCCAAGCTGCAGAAACATTCAAATCTTCATCCAACGCCTGCGAAAACCGCTCAAGCAAACCAGTGTCCGCAGCAGCCGAAGCACCCGCGGCCACGTCACGCAATTTCGCCAGACATTCGTCAATTCGGCCCAACGCCGTGCGCGCGCCAGTCAAACCATCAAGCGTGAAATTAAACTGCTCGCGATAATGCGCGGTGAGCAGCAGGTAGCGGATTTCGCGCCCCGTGAATCCCTTTCCCAGCAAATCACGCAGCGTGAAAAAATTCCCCAGCGACTTGCTCATCTTCTTGCCCTCGACGAGCAGATGCGCGCCGTGGAGCCAATACTTCACGAAGCGCTGCCCCGGAGCCTGCACGCCCGCGCCTTCGCTCTGCGCAATCTCGTCCTCGTGATGCGGGAACATCAAATCCTCGCCGCCAAGATGCAGATCGAAGCTCGCGCCGAGAATCTTCATGCTCATCGCCGAACACTCGATGTGCCAGCCAGGGCGACCTTCGCCCCACGGGCTCGGCCAGAACACCGCGCCGTCGTCCGGCACGCGAGCCTTCCACAACGCGAAGTCGGCGACCGACTCCTTTTCGTATTCGTCACTGGCCACGCGTTCGCCAGCACGCATGCCATCGAAGTTGAGCTTCACGAGCTGCCCGTAGCAGCAACCGCAGCCGCGATATTTATCGATGCTGAAATACACCGAGCCGTCCGCCGCCTTATATGCGATGCCCCGTGCGATCAGCTTCTCGATCAAAGAAATCATTTCCGCAATGTAATCCGTCGCGTGCGGCGTTTCGTTCGGCTTGCGGCAACCGAGCGTTTGCAAATCTTCCAGGAACGCCGCCTCGTACTTGCCGGTAAATTCGCGCAGCGTGGTTTTGTTCTCGCGGACCCGCTTGATGATCTTGTCCTCCACGTCCGTGATGTTCATCACGTGCGTCACCGCGAAGCCGCGGAATTCGAGGAAGCGTCGCGTGAGGTCGGCGAAGACAAACGTGCGGAAATTTCCGATATGCGCAAAGTCGTGCACGGTCGGGCCGCAGCAATACAGGCCGACCTTCTGGCCGGCCGGGTCTAGCGGCACGAACGCTTCGACCGCGCGGGAGAGTGTGTTGAAAAACTTCAAAGCCATTGCAATGGGGCCGTAGCGTAATGGTGGTTACCGGAAAGAAAAGGGCAAATTCCGCGCGAACGAATACTTACTTCGAGCCGTCGTCCTTGAGGAAGTCTACCTTTGCGCTGAGTTCCGGCGTGAGAAAGCGATCGGGATTCTTGATCTGCACTTTCAGCTGCAACGTGCCTTTGGCGCGGTTCGCTTCGGGCGCGATCTCCGCCACGAAACCCTCGAAGCTTTTGTCCGGATACGCCTCGGGACTCACACGACATTTCTGATTCAACCGCACCTTGACCAGATCCGCTTCGTTCAAATCAATCTCCACCTGCAAGTCCTTCGGATCGGCGACCGATATCAACGCCGTACTTGGACCACGACCGCCGCCAAAACTCTGCGGCACCACCAGCTCATTCGGGTCGACCAACTTCTCCATCACCGTCCCATTGATCGGCGAGCGAATCACGCACCAGTCCATATATGTCTTGATCAATTGCCGTGCGCCTTCGACTTCCTTCACCTGGGCTTTCGCGGAATCGAGTTGAAGCCGCGCGTCGTCTTCGAGCTTTTGCATTTCGACCTTGGTGGCGACGAGTTGCTTCGCGCGGCCATAGTCCAACTCCGCCTTAGCGACGGCGACGTTCGCATTCGCCAGACGACCTTCGGTTTCCGCCATCCGCGCGCGATACTCCGAATCGTCCAGCAACACGACCACCTGCCCGTTCGTCACCGAATCGCCCTTCTTCACGCCGATCCATTTCACCACGCCGAGAAATCGCGGGCTCAATTCGATGCGCTCACGATTTACGATGTAACCGCTCACCGTCAAAACCGAGTCGTCCGCTTTCCCCGACGTCGTTGAATTCGTCGTCGCCACGCCTTTGGAAGTTTCGCCCGCACCGCGCACGGAACCGGCGTCAACCGCCGCACCGGCCGCCGCCTTGTCCTTCTTGCCGCCGAAGACGCGAACTTTGTCCGAAGCGCGCGGCCACGCGAAATAAAGCGCCAGCGCCGCAATAACGCCCACCGTCAGAAAAATAATCCACAGCGAACGCCGCGGGCGGCTCTTCTGGGAGGTGTCGATTTGCAATTGCGCGAGCTTGGTTTCGTTCATAACGACTTGAGGGCCGAGATTACCGGCAATCGCGACGCACGCAAAGCCGGCAGAAAAGTTCCGAGTAATCCAACGGCAACGGCAAACGCCAGACCTTTCGCCATCAGCACCGGAGTAATCGTGAAAGCAAAGACTGATTCGCTGAAAGTTTCGAAGCTCACCGTAGCCGTCGTGTAACCGTTGAGCGGCAGCGCGAAGGCGATCCCGATGACTCCACCGATCAACGAGAGGAACGCGCCTTCGAGTAGAAAGCTCACCATCACGGTGCGTCGTCGGAACCCGAGCACGCGCAACGTTCCCACCTCGCGCGTCCGCGCGCCCACCGCCGCATACATCGTGTTCATCGCGGCGAACACCGCACCGACGCTCATCGTGACTGCGAGGAACGCACCAAGCCATTGGATCGGTTTCGCCGTCATGGTTTGCTTCTTGTAATACTCCGTCTCCGACTCCGCGCGCAGCTGGAAGCGTTTGTCGCCTTCAAGTTTCGCAATCAAATTCGTGCGCGCCACGTCGTCTTTGGGCCGAATGAGAAAGCTGGAATACATTTCCCGATCAAACAACGAGCGACACTCGTCCGCATCCAACCAGCACTCGGAATCATACGCGCTCCCGCCACCGTCGAGCCAGCCGACGACAGTGAGCGTCGCCGGCCCGGATTTGAAACTCTGCCCAATCCCGAAATGGGCAAACCGTTTCGCCAGCCGCGCGCTCACGACGACTTCGCGCTTCCCCGGAGTGAACCACCGACTCTCCACTTCGTTCCCCTGCCCGTCCTGACCCGGAACCAATTTCACCTGCGGCCGCAATTCCATCCCGCGTGCCGTGACACCACGCAGCAACACGTTTGCTTCGCCGGCACCGGCTTCTTTGCGCGGAAGATTCACCAGCACGAGGATGTCGGCCGAGATGACGGGCTCGCCACGTTCGTTACGCTCGATTTCCTCGAGATACTGAATGCTGCGCAACTGCGCGCGCGTCACGAGGCTCGACGATTCCGCCGTGGAACCTTTGCGCACGACGAGGACATTGCGCGGATCGCCAGTGCTCGCGCTGGATTTTTCAATCCCTTCGGCGAGGGATTGCACGAGCACAAACACACACACCGTCAGCGCGATGCCGAGCACCGTCGCCGCCGTCGCCCGCCAACGGATGAGGACGTTCTTGATGTTGTATTTGAGCGGCAGCGCCATGGCTTCAATCCAGTGTTTTTAACCCTTGCACCACACTCGTGCGCGCCACGGCCAATGCCGGCACCAGCGCGGAAACAATCCCAAGCACCGCCGCGATGCCGAATGCCATGCCCATGTGGCGCGGCGTCACTTCGAACACGAGAAAGATTCCGTTGGTGAGCTTCTGAATGTTGATCGAGTGAAACAACACCCACGCCCCGCCTGCACCGATCACCGCGCCCGCCATGGCGAGGCCGAAACTTTCGGCGAGAATGAAGCCGAAGAGTTCGCGGCGAAATCCGAGCGCCTTGAGCACGGCGAGTTCACGGAAACGCTCGCGGATCGCCATGCTCATCGTGCTCACCGTAACCAGCAGCAAAGTGAAGACGACTACGGTGCATATCGAGCCGATCAGAATCTTGATGTTCCCCCACATCGAAACGAAGCCGAGCTGGAAAGCCCGTTCCGTCTCCGCGCGCACCTCCGCAGCCGAGTTCGCGAACGCTTTATTGATTCGCTCCACCACCTTCGGCGCCTCTTCAACGGACGCCGCGCGCAGCCACCACGTGCCGACGGTGCCCGGGTCGCCCAGCAACTCATCGAGATACTTGTGGTGAAAGAACACGGTGCGATCGTCGGCCGTGCCGCTGTAGAAACCGATGACCTTGAGGTCGAGATCGCAGGGATAAAACGTCCCGGTGAACTTCATGCGATCGCCGAGCTTGATGTCGTAGCGCTTCGCCGTGTCCATCCCCACGAGGCACGACGTGCGATCAGCAATCCAAGCGGCGACCTGCTCCGGCGGCGACTTTGCATCCACCACCACGTTCATCATCCGCGTAGGATCGACGGCGAACTGCGCGAAGCTGGTGAACTTTTCGTCGCCCTTGTAATTGCCGCCGTAAAACGAAAACGGCGTGACCGCAGCGACCCCGGGAATCCTCTCAATTACGGCAAGTTGTTTCGCCGGCAGCGGCGAGGCGAGGGAGACTTTGTTCCGCACAATCACGCGCAACGACGAACCAACGTCCTCCTGCGGCACGGTGAGTTCGCGCAGCGCGACCTGCAACGTGACGAACAGAAACAAGCTCACCGCGACGCTCATGATGGACAACGCCGCGCGGCGCTTGTTGCGCAGGGCGTTCTTCACGATGTAGGTCGCGGCGTTCATTCAGTCCACCAACTCCCCTTTTTCCAAATGCACCGAACGCGACCCGAACGCAGCCGCCTTAGGGTCGTGCGTGACCATGATGACTGTCTTGCCAGCAACGCGGCTGAGCGATTGCAGAATTCCGAGCACGTCGTGCGCCGATTGGGAATCCAAGTTGCCCGTCGGTTCATCCGCGACGACGAGCTTCGGATCGGTCACCAAGGCGCGCGCGATCGCAACGCGTTGCTCCTGACCGCCGGAAAGTTGCCGTGGTAAATGTTTCATGCGATCGCCGAGGCCGACAAGATCCAGCGCCGTCTCGACCTGCTTGCGCCGTTCGCGGGAATTGAGTCGCGTGAGCAACAACGGGAGCTCCACATTTTCATACGCCGTCAGCACGGGAATCAAATTGAAGGTCTGGAAAACGAAACCGACGTTTTGATTGCGCCAATCGGCAAGCTGCGACTCATTCAAACGGGCAACGTCGATGTCCTGCACGCGTACTTCGCCGCTCGTGGGTCGATCGATGCCGGCGATGATGTGGAGCAGCGTGGACTTTCCAGAACCGCTCGGCCCCATGAGCACGAGAAACTCGCCCGCCCTGATGGTAATCGAGATCTTGTTCAATGCCGTCACGTTGATTTCCCCCTGCCGGTAAATCTTCGACAGCTCGCGCGTCACCACGACATTCTCCGCGGCGTTTCCCGCGACATTTTCAGCGCCCATAGTTCGCGCCAGACATACGGCATGTGGAGTCCGAATGCAAATTTCCCCGACGACTCATTCGGCGCTTATCAGTCCTACTTCAAGATCAACCGCTCAAATGCCGGCGTGGGCTTCGATTCGAAATGCCCGTCGCAGAGAACGATGAACAACGCGGCGATATTCTCTTTCACCGCGAACGCGAATCCCACCTCCGGCCCCATGACCATGAGGGGTTTGGCCAGCGCATCCGCCGTCGTGCTCGACGCGTGAACCACACTCACCGACGCCAACGTGTTGGTCACCGGCCAACCCGTGCGAGGATCAATGACGTGCGAGTAACGGCGGCCATCGCGTTCGAAATAGTTGCGATAGTTACCGGAAGTCGAGAGCGCGAGATTCGCCAACTCCACCACGCACTGGAGTTCCGTTCCCTTCGTGTCCGGGCGCTCGACACCCACGCGCCAAGGACTTCCGGCGGCGGAACGCCCGCGGGCCCGTTGCTCACCCGCGATTCCCACGAGAAAGTTCGTAAGACCGCGTTCTTCCAAAAACTCACCGATGGCGTCGGCCGCGAAACCCTTAGCAATGCCCGAGAGGTCGATGGACAATTGCGGATCCGCTTTGCGCAAGGCGGGCGGCTCGGTGCGCACGGCGAGTTTTCGAAAATCAACGCGCCGACGAGCTTCTCGAATGCTCTTCTCCGAGGGAACAGAACCGGTGTGGCGATCCGGTCCGAATCCCCACAAACGCACGAGCGGATCGATCGTCACGTCGAAGGTTCCAGCGGTCAATTGACTCACGCGCTGGGCCTCGGCAACGCATCGCGCGAATTCGATCGAAACCAGGAACCAGTTCGTATCGCGCTGCGCGTTGAAGTGCGACAGTTCCGAATTCGTGCGATACGTCGACATCTGCCCTTCGAGCCGATCGAGCAATGCGTCAACTTCCCTATGAAGTTTCGCAACGTCCACGGGTGCGTCCGTTCGCGGAAATTTCACCGAATAGAAAGTGCCCATCGTGCGCCCATTGAAGGAGACGAGCGGAGAAGTTTCAGCGGCGTTCGCCGGTCTCAGCAAAGACGCAACGATGCTGACCAGGATGAGCAATCTATAAAGCGTGCGAAGGCGCTTCATGCGACTCCGGAAAGCCAGACGCTGATCAGAGAATATTTCCACCAAATGACCGCCACGAGCACCACCATCAAACCCGCCGCGATGTCGCGCCGACCAAAACGATCATTCGCGCCGTGCGAACGGACGAATTCAAGAAGCGCACCAGTCGGACAACCGTAACGGCAATACGCCTGTGGAATGAACAGGGACGCGAGCAGACCGACGATCGCGACGCCAATCGTAGCGGCGCCGGCGGACTTGATGATATAAGCATCAAACGGCTCGAGGTCGGCGAGATCAAACGGCGCCAACAGCAGAACCACAAGCAACACGAATAAGAGCGAGAGCCCCGGAAGCCATTCGAGCCCCGCACCGATCCGCGCCGGCATGCGGAGTTTTCCACGCAACCCGAATCGTCCGAACCATTCCTGAGCAGCGCCGTGCGGACAAAGTTGCTGGCAATACAGCGGCTTCTTCGCCGCCCACGGGACGATGAAGGATGCCGCGACGAGGAGCACGAGCCCGGGCGCAAGGTTCCAAGGCACGCCCGATTTCGCCCAACCGGCGAGCAGCGATTGCGCGAGCAAGTCGCCATTGAGAATGCCCACGTAACCGATGACAACCACTTGGAACACGCGCCGCACCCAGCGTCGCCCGCGCAGATGACCAAACGTCATCAGGCAACCCACCGCCATCACGACGATCAGGCCGATGTCCCGCGCCCGGAATTGCACCGGGCGATGGCCTGCGGCGATTTGTTGATTGGCGGTGCGCAAGCGGTGGACGACACTGTGGGCCATCGCCATGCTGGTCATCGTGGCGCCGGAGACGCCTTCGATGCCGGCTTTCTTGAGATTCATTTCGGCGACGGAATCCCACGCCATCCCGTTCCATTTTTTAAGGAACTTGCGGTCCATGACAACATCTTCAACGTGCTTGCGGGTATCCTCTGAGCTTCGAACTTTCAAACCGAGCACCGTCAGCGTCGGATCGAAGATGATGAGAAAATCGGTCACGCCGCAGTAGCCGATGATGTGGTTGCACTGCGGCAAAGTCCGCACGACGTAGCCGAGGTAGTGATCGTCGGCGTCGAGCACACGGAAGCCATCGCGTTCAGATGCATCAAGTCGAAGGATCGCGGCGTTGGTGAAGAAAGATTTGATTTCGTCCACGACCACCGGATTGTCGCCTTGCAGGCGCAGGCGCAAATGGTGATCCCGAATCATCCACACGATCAGTGCGAGCACGGCAAAGCGGTAGGCTTGGAGGGCCACCACCTTGATTGTCGCTGCGGTCATGCGGGCGAAACTCTGCCGGAATCAGAAACGAAGTGCCAGCTTCGGAGTGCTGAACGTGGTTCCGGCATCTGGCCGGAACTTCTGAACATTTCCGACCGGAAAAAGGAAAGTTAGAGCGGCCGGCAAGATGCCGGCAGCACGTTACTTCGCTGGCAGCACTTGCACGGCGTCAATTTGGACGTTGCCGTCGGCCTTCTCGGTGGT
The DNA here is from genome assembly GCA_044224905.1 of Limisphaerales bacterium. Taxonomy (GTDB): domain Bacteria; phylum Verrucomicrobiota; class Verrucomicrobiia; order Limisphaerales; family JBGAJN01; genus JBGAJN01. The sequence goes on along the minus strand of JBGAJN010000003.1, from coordinate 114,718 downwards.
GACTTCCACGGTGCCAGGCTTGCCGGCCTCGAAACGGAACGTGCCCAGCGAGACCCAGGCATTATCGATGGGACCGGGTTTCTTCTGGTTTACGGTCAACGTCTTTTCGCCGTCGGCTCCGCGAACCGTGACCGGCGTGTTGGAGGCGCGGTTCTCATGCGCGGCGGTGGCGAAGCGGACTTCATAATTGCCCGTCGCAGCCACGGTGAACTCGAAGAGCGCCTTCGCACCTGAGCCTTTGCCGGCGTACTGGTAGTTCGCACCGACGTGGGGCTCTAGGCCGGCACCGCCGGTCCATTTGCCGGTGAGCTTGGCGTTGAGGTTGTCAATCACCTGGCCTTTGAGCGAGGCAAGGGCAATCCCGTGGCCGCCGCCGCTGATGTCCTGCACGGGGCCGGGCGCGGGGCCGGTGATCTCGAAGGGCGCGCTCAAGGAAGCGCGCCGCGCGCGGCCGGGGAGCTTGAGCAACTCGTCCAGCTCGGTCCAATAGTTGTAGTACACGTCGCGTGGCGTGGCGTTGTGCTTGAGCGCGACGGCGGCAGCCTTGCCCACCACTTCGCCCATCATGCCGATGGTTTGCATCACGCGCACCGTTCCAAGCGCTTGGTCGGTGACGCTGATCTGACGTCCGGCCATGAACATGTTCGCGATGTTCGTTGAGTAAAGGCAACGGTAAGGCACCGGATAGCCGTAGTCGCGGTCGATGCGCTTGTCGTGCTCGGCGATCGAGATGAAGGGGTTCTCGGGAAACTTCTTTGCGTACTCCTGCTTCGCGAAATGCAGGTCGATGCTCCACGTGCTCGGCACGCAGCCGTCGGGGAACTGCTTCTTCGTCACGATGTCCTCGTGGGTGAGGACCACGTCGCCCATGATGCGACGCGACTCGCGCGGGCCACCGATGTAGGCCACCCACTCGAGCTTGGCTTTCTTGTGCTCGGCGGCACCGTCCTTGTTTTTCATCGCGTTGAACGCGCCGAACACTGCGCGGAGATTCCAGTCGCGGATGGATTCGAGATCGTTGATAGGGTGCTTGTTGAAGCCGCTTTCCCAGAACCATTCGCCCTTGCCCTTGTTCGCCATTTCCCCCTTGGCCTTCTTCGGATACGGGAAGTCATCCATGGTCAGGTCGAGTGCCCACGGCGTCTCAGGAAACTGCTGCTCGCTGTCGGTGTCGCTCCAGATCCACATGTTGCTCATGCCCAGTAGATCCTTGAGTTCGATCTCATACTTGGCGCCCGCGAGATACGCGAGGCTGCCGTGGCCGGTGCAATCTACGAACATCTTGCCACGGAATTTCTTCTCGCGGCTCGTGGAGGTGTTAAGCGTGGTGCAGGAAATGATGCGCCCGTCCTTGGCCTCAGCCTTGAACATGTGTTCGTTCAGGAACAGCTTGATGTTCTTCTCTGCGCGCACGTGGGCTTCCTTCTGCGCATCGCCGAACTCCTCGTAGGTGCCGGGAGAATTCTTCGCCTTGTCCGCGAATTCCTCGACCATCTCACCGATGTGCGGGTACTTGCCGCGGCGGACCAGTCCCTTGGCCCAGACGCGCACCTCGGAGGAACCGTTGCCGCCGAGCACGGGGCGGTTCTGGATCAACGCCACTTTCAGGCCCATGCGCGCCGCTGAGATCGCGCTGCCCATGCCGCCGTAGCCACCGCCCACCACCACGAGGTCGAACTCGCCCATGTCCTCGGGCGTCGCGGGGAGTTTGAGCAACTCTTTGCGCCACGCGGACAGCGGCGTGCTGTCGTTGGGCGGAGTTTCCTTGAGATCACTGGTGAAATAGATCGCGTCGCAACGCCCGTCGAAGCCGGTGAGGTCATGGAGGGCCACCGTCACTTCCGGCTTGGCGACATTCACCGTGCCGCCGTCCTGCCAGGACCACGCGGCGCCCTTGGTACCGAAGGTTTCCTTGAGCGGCTCGCCATTGATCAACACCTGAAACTTGCCGGGCGCGCCCGGCGCCTTCCATTGCGAGACCCAATCCTTCGTTCGCACGAACACGCGCCAGGTGCCGGCGGCGGGCAGTTTCACGGTCGTGGTGGCATCCTTGACTGGCTGGCCCAAACCATGCGCGAGCAAATACGGTGAGCCCATGATCTCGATGAACTGCGTGTCGAGCGACCACCCGCCTGGGTTTTGGAAACTTTCAGCTTCAACGAGGATTTTGTTGGCGGCGAAGGCAGACGCGGTGGCGACCAGGAAGCTCACGCACGCAGCAACAATGATGTGATGACGTAGTTTCATGCAAAATAAATAAGATCAAGTTCAAGCTAACGACACTCGACGCCCTCGTCGAGTACTCAGGGCGCTCTCGCCGGCCGAAGTCTCGACTAAACTAACTTCCGACAATTTACGCTCCAGCTTTGGGATCTTTCTTACCCAAACCGAGCAAATAAATCATCACCGCCGTCACCAACATCGAGCCAGCGAGGTAGTAAATACCGCCGACGTAGGAGCCGGTTTTTTCGCGTACGAATCCGAGCAACGATGGTCCGAGAAATCCGCCGAGGTTTCCGACGGAGTTGATGAATCCGATGCTGCCTGCGGCGGCGGCGCTACTAAGGAATAAATTCGGCAGTGCCCAGAACGGCGGCAGGTAAGCTTTCAAGCCACCGAACGCAATCATGAAGGCGGCAATGGTGAGAACGAGGCTGCCTTGCGTCAGCGGTGCCAGTGCCATGGCCACGGCGCCGATTGCGATGGGCACCACCGTGTGCATCCGGCGTTCCTTCGCCTTGTCCGAACTCCAGGCGATGAAGATTTGGCCCACGAGCGCCATGAAAGGCGGCAGGATCACGAGCCATGTGAGTGCGTCAAATTTCAAATTGTACCATTGTTCAAGAATGCTCGGCAGGAAGAACTCCACGCCGTAGTTCGCTGTCACGGTGAAAAAGTAAGCCGTGGCGAGCAACAACACTTTGGGATGACGCAACGCTTCGAAAACGGTCATGTGTTTGCGCGCGCCAGCGATTCCCTTTTCGCGTTCCAATTCGGCCTCCAAAGCGGCGCGCTCTTCGGGCGTGAGCCACTTGGCTTGATGCGGTTTGTCCGGAAGCCACCACAAAACCATGAAGCCGAGGACCACGGCGGGAATGCCCCAGAAAATGTAAATCAACTGCCAACCTTTCATGCCCAGCCATTCCGGATGATGAACGGTCACGCCGTTGATTACTTCATCGGTGCCGATCCGAAGCATGATGTTGGAGATTTTCGGACTGATCATTTGCGCGATCGGCGTGGCCACGAAGAAGTAGGCAAGCGCTCGCGCGCGATCACGAATCGGAAACCAATGGGTCAGGTACACGATTACGCCCGGATAGAATCCCGCCTCAGCCAAGCCCAACAAAAAACGAATGGCGTAGAATTGAAATTCGGTAAAGCCAAGCTTCCAGCCGAAGGTGGAGTTCATCGCACCGACAATGGTCTTCGTCACACCGAGCGGAGTTCCGATGAAGGCCGTGAGTGCGGCAATAATGCCCCAGGAAACCATGATGCGGCAGATCCATTTGCGCGCGCTCCATTTTTCCACGAGCAAGGTCCCGGGAATTTCGAGGAGGAAGTAGCCGATGAAGAAGACGCCCGCGCCAAAACCGATCACCGCGTTGTCGAAGCCGGGAATGTCCTTCACCATCGTCAGCTTGGCGATCGCCACGTTGTTGCGATCCACGTACGCGATCATGTAGCTGACAAAGAGCAGCGGGATCAGGTGCCAGTAGGCCTTTGATCGCGCCCGGTCGAGCGCGGCAGAATTGGGTCCGCTATTTGCAGGTTCCATAAATGGTGCGGCGGGCAGAGTGCCTGAAGCAACTGCCCAACCTCAAGGACTCATTCTGATTGTCGTGAGAAACAAAAACCCGGCGTCGTCGAGCAACGCCGGGTTGTGAAATGTTCGCGAGCTGACTTAGACGTTGTAAGTACTGCTCGAAGTCGTGCCGCCGCGACCGGTCCAGTTGGTGTGGAAGAATTCGCCACGCGGTTTGTCCACGCGCTCGTAGGTGTGCGCGCCAAAGTAGTCACGTTGCGCCTGGAGCAGGTTCGCTGGCAACACCGCGGAGCGGTATTGGTCGTAAAATGCCAGCGCGGTGCTGAATGCGGGAACGGGAATGCCCTTCTTGGCCGCCGTCGCCACGATGTTGCGCCAACCCTTTTGGGCCTTCTTGATTTCACCGCGGAAATAATCGTCGAGCATCAGGTTCATGAGCTTCGGATTATTGTCGTAGGCTTCCTTGATCTTACCGAGGAAGCGCGAGCGGATGATGCAACCACCGCGCCACATCAAAGCGATGCCGCCGTAGTTGAGGTTCCACTTGTATTCTTTCGCCGCCGCCCGCATGAGCATGTAGCCCTGCGCATAGCTGACGATCTTCGAGGCGTAGAGCGCGCTCTTGATGTCTTCGACGAAAGCTTTCTTCTTCTCGGGATTCGCCGCGATGGAGGACAGCGCGGGACGCGGGCCCTTCAACTTGCGGGCAGCCTTGACGCGTTCATCCTTCAACGCTGACACGCAGCGGGAATAGACTGCTTCCGCCATCAGCGTGATGGGAATGCCGAGGTCTTGCGAATTGATGACCGTCCACTTGCCGGTGCCTTTTTGGCCGGCGGTGTCGAGAATCTTATCCACTAGCGGCTGACCATCATCATCCTTCTTGCCGAGAATATCGCGGCTGATCTCGATGAGATAGCTGTCGAGGTCGCCGTTGTTCCATTCAGCGAAGACTTGGTGCATCTCGTCGGCGCTCATGCCGAGACCGTTCTTCATGATGTTGTAGGCTTCGCAGATCAACTGCATGTCGCCGTACTCAATGCCGTTGTGAACCATCTTCACGTAATGGCCGGCACCCATTTCACCAACCCAGTCGCAGCACGGTACGTTGCCTTCCACTTTGGCGGAGACCGCTTGGAAAATCTCCTTCACGTGCGGCCACGCGGCGGGCGAACCACCGGGCATGATACTCGGGCCTTTGCGCGCGCCCTCTTCGCCGCCGCTGACGCCGGTGCCAATGTAGAGCAGACCTTTGCTTTCGACGTATTTCTGGCGGCGATTCGTGTCGTCGAAGAGCGAGTTGCCGCCATCGATGATGATGTCGCCGGCCTCGAGATGCGGGAGAAGTTGTTCGATGAATTCATCGACCGGCTTGCCGGCTTTGACGAGCATCATCACGCGGCGGGGCTTCTTAAGCTTGGAAACCATCTCGGCGATCGAATGCGCGCCGAGCACCTTGGTGCCCTTCGCTTCGTTCGCGAGAAACGCATCCACTTTTTCGGTGGTGCGGTTATAGGCCACGACGGTGAAGCCGTGGTCGTTCATGTTGAGGATAAGGTTCTGACCCATGACGGCCAGACCGATCAGTGCGATGTCGCCTTTTGGTTCCATGATTAATTAAAAGTTAAAACGAAGGCGTCACGATACAAAACCCGTCCCACCGCGCCAGAAGATTCTTTTGGGGAGCGCCGACGAACGCAGGCGCGATGCGATTAAGGGGAGTTCCGGTGCGCGGAAAGCGAACGGACAATTTCTCGACCGGTGCGCGACTCCCGATATTGTTCGAGTGGTCGAATCGATACTGACGCATGAGTGACAACGCCGCGCCGAACGCCGCCAGCCCTTACGAGGTGTTGCGGAATCGCGACTTTCTTCTCTACCTCGTCGGACGCTTCATCGCATCGCTGGGACAGCAGATGCTCACGGTCGCCGTCGGCTGGGAACTTTACGAACGGACGCATTCCGCCCTTGCACTTGGATTTGTTGGCTTGACGCAAATGATCCCGATGATCGCGTTCACGCTGCCGGCGGGGCATCTCGCTGATAACCTCAACCGCAAGCGCATCATCCTGTCGATGACGGTGGTCGTGGCCGTCGCGAGCCTGGGGCTCACGCTCGTCTCCGCGCTTCACGCGCCGACGATCTTCACCTACGCATGTCTCTTCGTCGCGGGAACGGCCCGCACTTTTTTGTGGCCGGCGAGTTCATCGTTTCTGCCGAACCTTGTTCCACGGGCAATTTTCCCACGCGCGGTGCAATGGAGCACCGGCAGTTTCCAGCTCTCATCGGTTGCGGGTCCGGCGGCCGGCGGCGCGTTGATCGCGCTCACGCATAGTGCCGCGACGGTTTATGCGATCAACTTTGTCGCGGTCTTGATCGGCGCCGGATTGATCAGCCTCATTCACTGGCATCAACCCACCACTCCGAGGGAGAGAATGTCGCTCGCGAGTTTGATCACGGGCTTTCAATTCGTGTTCAGCAGCCGAATCATCCTTGGGATCATCACGCTCGATATGTTTGCCGTGCTGCTCGGCGGCGCAACGTCGCTGCTGCCCGTCTATGCCAAGGACATTTTGCACACCGGACCCGATGGCTTGGGACTACTGCAGGCGGCGCTGCCGCTCGGCTCACTGGCGTGCGCGATCTTCGTGGCGCATCGGCCGCCGATGCAGCGCGCCGGAAGATCACTGCTGTGGGCGGTGGCCGGATTCGGCGTCGCCACGATTGCCTTCGGGCTCTCGACCTCGTTCTGGTTCTCGATGGCGATGCTGTTCGCCTGCGGCGCCACCGACAACATCAGCGTGGTGGTGCGTCATACGCTTGTGCAATTGCTCACGCCGGACGAAAAACGCGGCCGGGTTTCAGCAGTGAACAGCCTTTTCATTGGTACTTCCAACGAACTCGGTGGGTTCGAGTCGGGGTTCGTTGCTAACTGGATGGGGCCGGTGTTCTCAGTCGTGTCCGGCGGGGTGGGAACGATTCTGATCGTGCTCGCGATCGCCTGGAGGTGGCCCGAGATTCGCAGGTTCGGCAAATTGGAAAGCCCCCACGAGAGCGCCAGGTAACAACCGCGCCGCGATTCGTATTACGCCCTGAGATTCGCATCCTTAAAGCGTAAACGGAACTCCGTTCCGTGCCCAGCATCCACTTCGACGGTCGCACTGAGTTGGCGGGCCAGCATGTCAACGAGCCGCAATCCGAGCGAAGTGGACTGTCGCCAATCCGTGCCGGGGGGAAGACCATTGCCATTGTCTCGGAAGGTAAGCAGCGCTTCACCGGCATCGCCCCGCCGCAGCGCGACGGCAATCTCCCCGCTAGCGCGTCCTCGGAACGCATGCTTGAGCGCGTTGGTCGTGAGTTCATTCAAAATCAGCGCACACGGCACTGCGGTATCCACACTGAACTTGACCGGATCCATTTCCAGCCGCAGTGAAACCCGGGCCGCCGCGGCTCCATAACCCCGCATCAAATGGCGCATCAGACTTTTCACGTACTCTGCGAAGTCCACGGATGCAAAATCCTTTGATTGATAAAGTTTCTCATGAACCAATGCCATCGCCCGCACACGAGCGCGAACTTCGCCGAACACCTCGCGCTGCGCGGGATCAGCGACGCTTTCCGCCTGCAGGTTCACCAGGCTTGATATCACCTGCATGTTGTTCTTCACGCGGTGATGAATTTCTTTGAGGAGGATTTCTTTTTCGTGCAAGGCAGCTTCAATCAATCGGGCAGACTCCTTGCGCCCGGTAATGTCACGGGCGATTTTTGACGCACCGACGACTTTTCCGCTGGCGTCCTTCAGCGGCGAAATCGTGACGGCAACGTCAATATTGGTGCTGTCTTTGCGCACCCGCACGGACTCAAAATGTTCGACCGCCTCACCTCGACCAACGCGGGTTAGAATCGTCGTCTCCTCTTCCACGCGGCCGGGCGGGAATAACATTTTGATCGATTTGCCGACCACCTCATTCGCGGTGTAACCGAAGATCCTCTCCGCTCCCGGATTCCAACTTGTAACAATGCCATTGAGATCCTTGCTGATGATCGCATCATCAGTGGATTTGACGATGGCGGCGAATCGCTCCGCAATTTCTTGCGCCCGCTGCCGTTCGGTGATGTCGACCGCCACTCCCAGCACCGCCGGCTCGTTGGTGCCGGGGGCCGTGAACGGAATCTTGGTCGTCTGCATGATTTGAGTCGCGCCACGGGAGTTGGTTCGCGCTTCGGCCGCGATGAAAAGCGGTGCGCCCGATTCAATGACTTTCAAATCATCGCGATGAAACGCTTCGTATTGGGACTGGTCCGGGATGAGTTCGCGATCCGTACGGCCGGCGAGTTGTTCCGGCGTCATTCCGTAACTTTCCGCGAAAGCGCGATTGACGAACAGGTAACGGCCTTTGCGATCCTTTGCGAAAATAAAATGGGGCACCAAATCCATCACCGTGCGGAGCCGGCGTTCACTGTCACTCAACGCGCGTTGCATGCGCCGGCGCTCGGTGACATCGCTCATGACGGCGACGTAACCGACCACCTTGCCATCCTCCGAACGCTCCGGTTCGTAAGCGACGTGCATCCAGCGCGGCCCCAGGCGGGAGAACGGCACTTCGTTCTCCCATTCGACCGCCTCGCCCGACAACGCACGATCGATGTACGGGCGAATCTGCGTAAAGGCCCGTTCGCCGGCGATTTCGGCCACGCGCTTGCCGATGACTTCCTCGCGCGTAAGGCCGAAATAGCGGGCAAAAGTTTCGTTCACATACTTCAAACGGTACTCGGAATCCACGTGCACGATCAGAACCGCCGCGTGGTCGGTGACGAACCGCAACTGACTTTCGCTTTGTTCGATGCGCCGCTTCGAGTCGCGCGCTTGCGTGGCGTCGTGGAATACCAGAATCACGCCCAACATCTCGCCGTCTGCATCGCGGATCGGAGCCGCGCTGTCTTCAATCGGCATTTCTCGACCATCCCGAGACAAGAGGACGGTGTGATTCGCCAGGCCGACGGTCTTGCCTTCGCGTAGCACGTGCGCAACGGGGCTGTCCACGCTCCGCCGAGTTTGCTCATTGATGATTCGAAATACTTCATCGAGCGAGCGTCCCGTCGCGGCAGCCGCCGTCCAGCCTGTGAGTCGCACCGCTTCCGTGTTCAAGAACGCCACCCGACCGTTCTTGTCCGTGGCAATCACGGCGTCACCGATGCTTTCCAAGGTCACGCGCAGTTCCTCAGCCGTGCGCGACGCGGCAGCAAAGTTCGCCCGATAGGTATCCGTGGCCCGCCGCAGCAATCGTTGCAACAGAAGCGACGCACCCGGTCCCATCACGAACAAAAAGAGCACCAGCACTCCGAACAGCCATCGCCCGCTTTGGGTCAATCTTCGCGAGGCTACTCCACGGAGCGAGTCAACCTCACTTCGCAACATCGCCATCGTGCTGCGACTATTGTCCATGAGTTCCTTCCCGTGAGAATTGAAGGCGACATCGTCGTAGCCGCTCCCCCGCTCCCGTCGAGCAAGCGCTTCGCGGGCGAATTTGCGCCATTCCTCAAACGCGACCTGCACTTGTTGCACGCGTAGGAAGATCTCTCCGTCGTCGACGATTTCGGCGAGCTTTTGCATCTCCTCAGTGAGGGCCGCGTCGGCCGCAACATACGGCGCGAGGAATAGTTTATCGCCCGTCAGCAAATAGCCACGGAGACCGGTCTCCATATCGACCATCATTCTTTCAACCGTTCGCGCCTCAGCGACAAATTTGTTGACGTAACTCATCCGGCTGGCGGGCCGAGTCACCGCGGCCAGTACGACCATCGACGAGAGACCAAACGCAAGCGCACAGCCCAGTGAGCCGTAAGCGATTCGTCGCAGCGTGCGTTGAAATTCCCTCGTCTCCAACCGATCCTTGGCGCTGTCGATCGAAATGAACCAACGCAAGATTCCGCAGTCCGTACGCGTCAGCAATGCTCCGATCGCCAACAACACGAACACGGTTGCCGTCGATCTCGACATCATACCGAGGAAGAAATCGGTTTCCAGCGGTCCGAAACTGCCATAAAGCGTCGCCGCCCACACTTGGAGCGGGAAAAATACGGCTCCCACGGCGAGCAATTGCGCGGGCCACCAACTGCGGCGGGCGTGCCAATCGAGTGCGAGCACGGCTATGCCCATCAGCAGCAGGCCGAGCGCGGTCTGCGACGCCATTCTGCCCGGGGCAAGCCCGTAGCCGGCTGTCGCATCCATCGCCAGAAGCAAGTCGATCCCAAAATTCCAGTCGAACGCCGATTCCAACAAAGTTGCCAATCCGATGACCGCCGCGGTTCCCGCACTCAACTTCCCTAAGGTTCGTCGCCAGCCCCCTGTATCGCGGTATGACTCGATAAAGATTGCCAACCCCAACAGCAAAACAGCCAACGCAGAGTTGGCCTTCATGGAAAAGTAGTTTTGGATTTGATCGCGGATGGCCGACTGACCAAGCCACCAACCGCACAACGCAACGGCTCCTGCGGCCATCGCTAGCAGCGCGCAGGCGCGCGCCAGCTTTACCGGAATACCGGGATCAGATCGGGACGAAAATTCATCCGAATCCTGGTTGTGCCGGGTGGCTGCACGACTAGGTTGCATAGACAGATCTCTCCAAAAGGCTCCGTGAACGTTTAGCGATTCCGTCGAACCATGTACTCGTTTCGGAGAAATGGCAAACTTGGCTCGTCAGGAGACGAGTCAAGAATCATGCGGATCGGCATATCGCCGATGGCAGGCGGCGCCGGCAGATCAACTGAAGTCGCGACGAAACCGGAGACGCTCCGTCGAGAGAAGGCTCAGCGAGCGAATCAATCCTCCCGCACCACCAGCGCGAAATTAGCCCGCGATCATTTCGCCCGGCGCCGCCTTGAGCGAGTCGGGATCGAGACCGTTGCTGCGGCACCATTCGCGGTACGCGAGCGGGGAGATTTCGCTGGGCTTGATCTCACTGCGACCACCCCAGAAGACGTTCGTGTAGGTGATCGGGAAGCCGGCTTCCTTCAAGTGCTGGTCGATTGCGGCCTTATGGGCGAGCACCACTGCTTTGTCGGTGCCATGCGCGACGCCCATGATGTTCACGTTGTGAAATTCAGGTCCACCTTCACGCCAGTAAGCGTGAGTCATGATGAAGTGGCGCGCAACTTCTCGGCCGGCTTCGATTTCGCGGCCAACCGGAACCGCCCAATGGAACAAGGCATTGAAGCGCGTGACGCGTTCGCCGCTGGACAGGGGTTTCACGTGTTCGAGGAACGTGGAGAATCGTCCGATGATTTTGCGGCGATCGAAATCTTCTGCGACTTCCAGGAAAGTTTGCAACGGCACGCCGGCTTCCTTCGCGCGCGCGTCCCAAATGTTCGGCACCAGTTCCTCAGCCGCGAACTCGCGCTTCAGCGCCGAGAGAATTCGCCACTCGAGATCGTTGAGCGAGGTCATCGTAACTTCCGTAACTTCGCCGGGCACGTCTGCACGAGCGCCGGGTTCCATGCCTTTGCGACGAACGTGGCCAACGCCGAGCGCGAAAAGTTTCTTCGCGGGCATCAGGCGATAATGCAACCCGCCAACTTTCTTCAAAAGGAACTCACAATGTTTCGCGAGCGAATAGCCCTGCGGCACTTTCAGCGTGGTCCACAGTTTGTATTGCGAGCCGGGCGTGGCGGCGTCCGTCGAACGTGTGACGACGTGCCCGCTGAACGGATCTTGCTGGAACATGTAATCAAACGCGGCGTCGAGGTTCGCCATCGGAACCTCCCAAGCGACGAGAGCGCCTTGAGCGAGATTGGTTGCCAGCAAGGTCTGCCGGACGCGGCGAATCGTGCCGCCACGAAGCATGGCCTGAATGCGTTCGATGACCGTGGAAACATCCAATCCACTGAGGCGTGCGATTTCCCCGAGGGGATCGCGTTGGAAGCCTGGCACTTTGTCTTCTGACACGGCCAAGATCTGGGCGTTGATGGGATCGGCAATTTCGACCGGCACGGCAATTGAACTCATGCCGGCGACGATACCAAAGCCGCGCCGGTGGACGAGACGAAATTTGGCGAACGCTGAGCAACGGTTGGCGCAAACAGGATTTCCCAGCCAAGCCATAGCCGTCCATGCGCCGTTAATCCAATGATTCTTTGGTTGAACTAGCGACGCGCCAATATTCGTTTGTCGCTCCCGATCTCTGGCCGACCAAATTGGAATCAGCGTCTCCGGTGTAGCACGTCCACTTTTTGGAGCACGGTTGCTGCGTGCCCCTCGTCGACGCTAGCGTCGGCTTCAATCAACTGGCGCATGCGGCTCGCATTGCTAACTGGCGCACCGAGCGTGACACAGAGACGAGAATCGCCCACGGATGGGGCGACGTCTGAACGCGGCACAATGTTTCAACGCACAACCGCCAACAAGTTGTTCCCGCGAGGAAGCAAACGAGCATTGGCCAAGTTTTGTTTTTGTGGTTATGGTTTTCTCGAACCAAATAAAAATTCTGAACCATGAACCATCCTCCTCCCGCCACGGAACCAACCAAACGCGGCCCACGCGTCATTCATCTACCGTGGGCCATCACCGTCGTCGAACTGGCCCAAGAACTCAAAATCACGCCCTCTAAGGTCGTCGCTCAACTCTTGGAATTCGGTCGTTGCGTGACTCGAATTGACGCCCACCTCTCGTTCGCTGATGCCGCCCGCGTCACCCAGATGAACGGCGTCCGCGCCAAGCCCCTATCGAAGGAACACGCGACGACTTCTTCCCCTGAGTGATGCACCGAATCGGACGCGGGAGCGGAAACGCGCCGAGCTCCGACTGCATGCCGTCACGGACTGAAAAGCACGAACAACGCTGCTAATCGAAAGTTCAAAAGCCATCCCTGCTCGGCCCGATGATCCGTCACGTGCTCGTTCCGAAATGCCAGATGGTAGAGATTTACGAATTCGCCCACCGGACAACAAACGGCGCATTGAATCATTCGCCACTCTGACTTCGGATCGGGATGCGTCGGCAACCGCCGCACTTCGCCTCCATTCAGGAACCGTACTCAAGACTGGTAAACGTACCGGGCTTCATCGTTCGCCCGATTTCTATTTCGCATCATTGTCGACGCACCAACACATCCCACAACACGAAAACCGAATACGCCAGCGCCGTTAGCGAAACTGCCACGGAAATGGAAACCAGCACCAACCGGCGCCGACGCGAGCGACTGACACGACGACGCAGGTACGGCCGAACGGCTGCGGGGGCTGACGACGTAGGCATGGGGTTGGCAAGGCTTTGTTTAAGGACTGACAAAACGCGGCGCGGTGGCCGGAGAACTCTCGGGCCAGCGGGTCAACCGCGCCAATTCACGCGTCGCGGCGTTGATGACCAACAAGTGCAAGTTCGGCGCGTGGGGTTCCGTGAAACGAAGGTGCCAATGCCACGCTCCCGATTCCTCTTTGAGCTGCGCGCTTTTGAACTCCGCATGCGGGAACCATTTCCGGGCAAGCTCTTGGGCGGCGTCCTGTTTTATCTGCCGGTGGGGTACCGCATAGGCCAGCAATACCAACGTGGCAAAACCCGCGGAACAAAGCATCGCCCTCCCTAAAAGGAAACCTCTGAATTGAGTTTTCATACGATGCCGCATTACTGCTGCAACCCACCCGTCAACTCTCCAGCCGCAAACCTCAGAACCCCAACTGCGCTCTCCAATACAAACATCAACAACTCAGACCGGAGCGCAGGAACAGTGGAAATTTCTTCCAATAGACTACAGATTGTCCCGCAGAGGACAAGAAAATACTCGCCGTCAGGTGAAAAAACTAAGGGTTTCCCCGTCGCCGGAGCCGCGATCCAGCGGATCCCTCGATCGACTCCGACAAGACTTGCAGGAGTTGCGCACGATTCGTCGCCGCTGCCCCGACCACCGTCTCGTTGGCTCCCGAGGGCCATCGTTGCAAAGTCAAAATCGCGCGCGAACGCGCATCGACCGTCACTTGATTTAGATTCTCCAGCGGAGGGCAGGTAAACCGGATCGTCCAATATTGTCGCCCGAACTCATGATCCTGATGGGCTACCGTCGAATGGAGGACCGCCGCGGGAAATCTCCTTCGAACGATCTGCTGCGCTTCCGCATCGCTCATGGGCAAGGGCCGGGAATAAATCGAACCCAAGACGAGAAGCCCCGTCGCAACGGAGATCAGCAGAACCCAGCTCAGTGAAAAACCGCAATTCGGAAACAGCTTCATCCACGCTGGCCGACAGTAGCTGAAGACCGATCATACCCGTCAGGCACCGATCCACTCAGCGGTTTCGCTTCAGCGATTCTCTCGACCACGCCCGAACCTTACCGACAATCTGCGTCACAGGTCAACCCCGCGCGCTTCAATCGCCGTTGGGCTGGCCCTAGCGGGAATGTCCTGAAATACCTGTTGCCGCGGCTGACGCGCCGCATACCCACTCCGCTACGCTGTGCTTGATCAAATAACCACTCGCCGTCCCCGGCGTTCATTGCGGCACCGACGTAAACCTCGTCGTCATGAATTGAGAGCATCCGCACGCGCGAGGTGGAAACACGTCCACCTCCGTCACCGCATCGTACACTCGTATTTCCACAAGCGCGGAGAGTTTGCGTTTAGTGGAGATACCGAACTGTTGCGCCCCGGCTCGACGGGAGGTTCGACCCGATTCGCACCACCCGCGAGATCAACGCCCAGTTCACGAAATTCGATCCGAACTGGCACCCCTCCGGTAACCCAACAGCCGACTGCATCTATCTCCGCGACCGCTTCACCGACTTCTACAGAGTCATGGCGCGCTAGAGGCGGCAATCGCCACGGCGACCGTCGACAGAGTGCGCGTTGGCGTTGCACCCGCGGGCCCAGTTCCGTGTGGCTGCGGCAGCCGACTTAGTAGCTATGACCGCTCGATGAAAGGCTGCACGAGGGGATGGTGCCAATGGTGCCCCAGGTGTACGTGCCGGCGGCTGGGCATTGCGGGAGCGCGCTGCCCTTGAGGTAGCCCACGACTGCGGTGGTGTCGGCGGTGGAGCCCGTGGCGAGCTTCTGTTCGAGGGCATACTGTTCCTGCGCGCCGTCCATCTGGCGAAGGTTGTTGATGCACGCGTTCTTCTGAGCCGTGGTGCGAGCTTTAACGAAGTTGGGGATGGCGATCGCCGCGAGGAGGCCGATGATGGCCACGACGATCATGATTTCCACGAGGGTGAAGCCGGCTTGTTTGTTCTGTTTGATTTTCATGTTGTTGGTTACTGGTTCCGCCGGATTTCGCGAGTCAGGTAACTGGCGGGCTTTACTCAGCTCGTGGTCGCTTATTGAGACACTAACCACGCGATCAACGTGGTGACACTGAATGAGCAACCGCTCCGCCACTCCTTTGTGCTCACGCGGCAGGCGACACCACCCTGTCGACCGTTGAATGAAGAAAACCAACCGGAATTAGAATTCCGTCCACGACGTAACGACGAGGCCTTGGGTCGAGCCGCCGACTTTCTGCAACGCCTCGTCGTAGTGGAAGGTCACATTACCACGGAGATACAGAGACTTCGCCGCGACGGCGCCGGTGAAGGTGAGATTGCCCGACATCGAGATATCCGCACTCGGGGCATAAACCGCGCCCGAGAATCCACCCAAAGTCATGGTGGTAACGGTAGGCAGTCCATAGACGGCGCAGGCGGTAGTGGAGTTGTTCATCGCCTGAATGGGATCGAGGTTCGGATCGGAGGACGCGAGGTAAATATCGACGCTGGCGTTTGTTTGAATGACGAAGGCGCTGGGACTGAACGTGCCGGTCACATAGATCGTAGTGTTGGACGCCGTGACGATGACCTTCTGCCCGGCGCTCAGACTGGAGACTTGGAAGTCGCCGCCATTGAGGACGTAAGTGTAGTTGGTACCGCCCACCACTCCGGCGGCTGGTGGATAACGGACGGTCGTCGGCAGGACCACGTCGGGAAGGTCGAAGTTGGCATCGTCGGTGGCATGCCCGGTCTGAATTCCTTTGCTGCTCCACGAGTTGTCTCCCACAGACGCCGAACCGCCCACGACGATGGTGCCGCCCGGACCGACGGCCGCGCGCCCCTTAACCGTGAGGTTGCCCCAAAGCTTGAACGTATTCGTGGAGGAGTTGCTGGCGACGACGGCGTTGGCCTTCGCTCGCGCGCCAACATACAAACCGTTAGTGCTGTAAAGCGGATCGCTCGAATCAAAGCTATCAATGTAGACCGAGCTACTGAGGTCGACGCTATCGCGGAAAAAGAAGCCTCGATGCGTATAGCGCCGCGCCGCCACCGCGCGCACCGTCCGGGAAATTTCCCCCGAAGACCCGCTCGGCAACGGGACATAACCAGTGCTCTGAACGACGAAGGTGCCTGAGTTGCTGGAGACGGCAACCTGGTATCGTCCCGCCGAAAGCGTGCGATTCTTGGTGTAGTTGGTTCCACTCAGCGACCAACTGTTCGCCGTAAGATTGCTGCCGCCCGTCCACGTAATATGTTCAAGCGCCTCCTCGACACCCGCTTCGGCAATTGGAATTGCGGCATTCCAGGAGATCGAACGCATGGCCGCACGGTTCGACTGGCTGATCAGGGTCAGGTAACTCCCGATGCCGATGCCAATGATGCCAATGGTGAACAGCGTAATGAACAGTACGTTTCCGTGCCGGTGGTGGTGCTTGAACTTCATAACGTGATCCGGCTATTTGCTGCGTAACATCACCTTCGCGGTCTGCACGCTTTCCGTGTTCAACTTGCCGCCCAAAATGGTTCGCGAGCACTTCCAGTTGACCTGGACAACCTTGGCCGTGGTTTGGTCCGCGGCCGGAAACTGATCGTAGCTACCTCCCACCGGAGCGCGCTGGAACAGAGCGATACTGAGCGAATCGCACTCCGTCAAAATCGTCTTGGCATCGCCCGCCTTACGACGGACGAACGTTCGCGCCGACGGGTCGTAGGTATACGTTAAGTTGGTACTGCCGTCGTAATCCATGAAGACGAGGCTGTTCGTCGTATACGACGCAACCGCTAGCGAGCGGCGAACGTCGCGCGAAAAATAATCAAGTGCCGTCCGACCCTTGGTCTCCATGTCCACATAGTTAGAGGATGCGGCAAAACTCCGTCCCGCAAACGAACTCAACGTCCACAGGGCGATCGACAGAAGAGAAAAGAGACCGGTCGCGACCACCATCTCGACGAAGCTGAAGGCGGCCCTTCGTGATTTAGAATTGGTAGTTTTGAATTCCATTTTTAGAGATGAGCGTGCTCATGGTCCGCTGCCGCGGGACACCGCTGTTGGTCCACGCGACGGCCACGGTGACCAGTTTCACATTGGCACTGTAGGCCTCCGAAAGAGAAGCGTCAGAAATGGACATCGTCCCGTTGAATACAATGTTGGTTGATCCATTGGTGCCGGTGTTGAACGCGGCCGTGAAATTCGTGGGGATAAAACCCGCGGTGTTCACCTGCGTCCAAGTGTAGAGCCGGATAGTCTCCATCTTCTCCGTCAAGATCTGCGCCGCGCGCAGGTTTTCCTGGGTCAATCGGATAGAAGCGAACCCCAGCGAAAAACAGGTGAACATCGTGCCAATGACCAACCCCAAAATGCCAAACGCAACCATCACTTCCACCAACGAGAATGCCTCACGTTTGCCAAATGATCGATGGCCCACCAGCAGCGTCATCCCTTCCGATTTCACTCGGTTGCGTATCTTCATAAAAAAACTGCCCGATCTGTTTGGTCGTGCAGTATGCCGCGATTTCAGCAGGCATCGTGCCCGGGTTGTCCGCGTTCGTCCTACTTCGAAACAGGGAATTTCCCCAAGGCTTGGGCACGATCAAGACACCGCAAGCCACTTCTCCAGACCAAATCTGGACAGATGACGACTCGCGTCGTCCAATTCTTGAGACAGTAGGAGAACTAGAACTTTTACTTCTTGCCTTGGCCGTTACCCAATAGATCCAACACGGCGGCACTCATTGCCGTGACGCCGGTCTTGATCGTGGGCTCGGGTTCCGGACGGAAGAACGCGGAATGCAGTGACGGAGGAATCTTTCCCACGCGCAACGTTTCCCGAAGCGTTTCTGGCGAGGCCGCGCCGAGCCAGAACATCGCCACGGGAATGCGGTCGGCCGTGCGGCCGTATTCGCTGAAATCTTCCCCGCCCATCACGGGCTTGCGCGGAATGACGTTTGGCGAGCTGAGCCATTGCTCGAACACGCCGGCCATGCGCAGCATCAGCGCGGGATCGTTGTGCAGCGCGGGCGTGAACTCATCCTTGATCTTGATGATCGGCAGGCGGTTCTCCGGAATGCCCGCCGCTTGCGCAAGTCCATTGACGATGCGTTTCACCGCCGCGACTGTTTGCTCCCGCACGGCATCGGTGTAGGAACGCAGCGTAATCTGTAGGTGCACCTCCTCGGGAATGATGTTGTGCTTCTCGCCGCCTTTGATCGAACCCACCGTCACGACCGCCGGCTCGCCCGGGGGAATTTCCCGACTCACGATCGTCTGCAAGGCGAGAACAATTTGCGATGCGAGCACGATAGGGTCTTTCGTCGTGTGCGGCCACGCGCCGTGCCCGCCAACACCGCGCACGGTGATATCTACGGAATCGACATTCGCCAGCGCCGGCCCTTCCACGTGCCCGACCGTACCCGCCGGCATGTCAGCCGCCACGTGCAACGCGATGCAGGAATCGGGTTTCGGAAAGCGCGTGAACAAACCGTCCTTGAGCATGGCGCGCGCGCCACCGCCACGTTCCTCGGCTGGCTGCCCGATCATGACCAACGTTCCGCGCCACTGATCTTTCACCGCTGCAACAGTGCGCGCGGTGCCAACAAGGCAGGTCATGTGAATGTCGTGTCCGCACGCATGCATCACGTCGACATCGTTCCCCTTCTCATCGCGCGTGCGCTCGACACTTGCGTAAGGTAGGCCCGTGAGTTCCTTAACCGGCAAAGCATCGAGGTCGGAACGGACGAGCAACGTCGGTCCGTCGCCGTTTTTCAACACGGCCACGACGCCGTAACCGCCGACGTTTTCCGTCACCGTGAAACCTGCGCGTGCAAGCTCCGTCGCCACGCGGGCGGCCGTATTCTTTTCCTGAAAGGAAACTTCCGGATGCGCGTGGAGATTCGTGTAGAGCGAATACAGGCTGGCATATTCGCGATTCACGATCGCTTTGACCACGTCCTGCGGCGAAGCGGCTTCAAGGTTTGAAGTCGGAATCGAAACGAGGCTGAGAACAATCGTCACGACGGCGACGGAATACTTCAGGTGAGTCATGACGGCAGTGTAAGCAGTCGGAGCGATAGGGCAAGAACGCCGCTAGCGTGTCTGCTGAGCCCTGCCAGCGAGCGCGATACCCAACAGGATCACCAGCGCCCCGGCCCACGCTAATGGACGCGGGCGTTCGCCCAGCATTCCCCACGCGAACAACGCCGCCATCGCCGGTTGAAACAAGAGCGTGAGCGAGGCGAACGACGCTTTAAGATGGGCGAAGCCGTACGCAATCAACGTTTGCCCGACGACCTGACTGACGAGTGCGAGCCCGACCAGCAAGAGCCAACCATGCGGAGTTGCTGCCAGCAGTTTTTCCCCCGACAGCCATGCGATCACGCCCAGCACGGGTGCGCAGAACAAACCGGACCACGACATCACCGTGACGGATGAGAAGCGCGCACGGAGTGATTTGATCGCCAGCATGTAACCGCCGTAGAAAATCGCGGCAGCTACGGCGAGAGCGTCGCCCAGCAAATGGCGCGCGTCCGTTTGAAAACTCGCGCCGACCAGCAAAGCCGCTCCTGCCAGCGCGCACACGAGTCCCGCAACAAACAGCGGACGGATCTTTTCGCCAAAGATGAACCGTGCGCCGAGGGTGACGAACAGCGGCGCGAAGTTCGCCAGCAAGGTCGAGTTCGCTACCGACGTGAACAGGATTGAGAGATGCCACAAGGCGAGATCCGTGGCGAAGAGAGCGCCGGCGAGCGCCAGTTGCCAGTAGTCGCGGCGTGATGCGGGCCGAAGCGGTGGAGTCGGTTTTCGTTGTTCCCAGTTCATCCACCACCACAGCACCGGGAGCGCAAGCGCCACCCGATAGAACGCCGTCGCGCTGGGGCCCGTCTCGCTCAGGCGAACGAAGATCGGCGCGAACCCAATGCCCGTGGCACCCGCGAGCAGCGCGAGGAAACCAAGACGGGCAGAGGCGGAAATGGTGGTCACAGGACGGCGCTTAATACGATTTAACCGCACCCACAGCAAGGCCGGAACCGTCCTTTCACCGAATCCGGATCAGGATTTGGCTGTCCGAATCAGTGCGTTTGTGGATAATCATGCCTCGCTTGAAACCGCCCCATTCAGAAAGTCCCGATTCGCTCCTCGATACCGGCCTGCATCTTCATCGCTCCGGACGGCTTGACGAAGCAGAAGCAATTTACCAGCAGGTGCTGACGCTCGATCCGAAAAACGCCGAAGCCCTTCATCTGCTCGGCGTCGTAAAGACACGCCGCGGCGCTACCCGGGAAGCCGTGGATTTAATTACGGCAGCGATCGCATTGAAACCGAGTGTCGTGAAGTTTCACCTGAACCTCGGAGTCGCGCAGCGTGCCGCCGGGGAACTCGACCGCGCCATTGAAAGTTATAGAAAGGCAATCGAACTCGACCCCAAACTTCCCGAGGCACATTACAATCTTGGAGTCGCGCTCGAAGCGCACGGTGATTTGGAATCGGCCGAGAAAAGCTTTCGCCAGGCAATGGAACTACGTTCTGACTGGGTCGAGGCGATCAACAATCTTGGCGCAGTGCTGAGCCAGCAAGGCAAACGCGAAGAGGCGTTGCCATTCAGCGAAAAGGCGGTGGCCCTGAAGCCCACCTTCGCGGAAGCCCACGTTAATCTCGCCTCCGTTTTGAATGATCTGCGGCGACACGATGACGCGATCGCCGCCGCCGACAAAGCGCTCGCGTTGAATCCGAATCTAGTCATTGCCCACCTTACCCGCGCGACCGCGTTACGCATGGCCAACCGGCTCGACGAAAGCATCGCCGGCTGCGAGCGCGCATTGAAGCTGAATCCCAACTCACCCGAAGCGCACGTGCAACTTGGCAATCTTTTCCTCGAACTGGCCCAGTTCGACGAGGCAACGAAATCATTCGATCGCGCGCTGGCGTTGAAGCCGGACATGCCGGAGGCACATCTGGGCAAGTCCCTGCCCCTCCTGCTCAAGGGAAATCTAGTTGAAGGTTTTGAAAAATTTAATTGGTGGCGCAAGTTGCGGAGCGCGCCGCTGCGCAAGCTGGACTGGTCCAAAGTCTGGCGTGGCGAAGACATCAAGGGACGCACAATTCTCCTGCACGGCGAAGGCGGTCGCGGCGATGCCCTTAACTTCATCCGCTACGCAGCACTTGTGAAGCAACGCGGCGCCCGAGTCATTGTGTTGTGTTTGGATTCCCTCGCTGCCTTGATCGAGACGGCACCCGGCGTCGACAAGGTTATACGCGAGGGGCATACGTTGCCGGAGTTCGATGTGCACGCGCCGCTCTTCGGTCTCCCCGCGATTCTCGGCACCACGCTTGAGACCATCCCGTCCAAGGTCCCCTATCTCGAGCCCCTGCCCTCCGTGATGTTCCGTATGGAAGTCCCGCCCGGGACCAAATTAAAAGTCGGCCTCGTGTGGGCGGGCGATGCGATTCATCGCAACGACCATAATCGATCCGTCACGGCCAAGGATTACGCGCCACTACTCGAGCTGAGAAATATCGCATTCTACAGCTTGCAAGTGGGACCACGCGCGGCCGACGTGAAGGATCTCAAGCCCGCGAAAGTCATCGATCTGAGCCCGCGCTTGACCGACTACTCCGCGACGGCAGCTGCCATTGCGCAACTGGATCTGGTGATTACCGTGGATACCTCCGTGTGTCATCTAAGCGGCGCGATTGCACGCCCAACGTGGACGCTGCTGCCCTTCGTGCCGGACTGGCGATGGCTTTGGGAGCGGGAAGATTCGCCTTGGTATCCGACGATGCGTTTGTTCCGGCAGCCCAAGCGCGGTGATTGGGACAGCGTGCTGAAGCGGGTAAAAACCGAACTGACGAAATTGCGCGACTCGAAATAGTCGGGATGAGTCTCTCCTCGCCCTCGGCAGCTACCAAAGTTTTCGATCGACCCGAGTATCCTCCATCAATTCGACGAAGCTCACATCGTCGCGACGATCGTTCGCGTGTACGGAGTAAACATGGTGAATGCGGTAGTCGTAGTCCGCGGTGAACGCGATCAACCGCTGAATCGACGCAAGTTTTTGTTCCGTCGTGACTCCGGAACGACCGTCGTGGACGGAGCGAATCGTGTTCAATTCCCAATCGCCGGTGCAAATCGCGCCGCGGAAAATCACCAGCGTGTCCGTCCCGCTGTGCTTGGGAGCGTGGATCAGAATCAACGGCTCGCCGGCGAGATCCAACTCGCGCGACAAGGGAAACCATTTGATGCCACGCGGATCTTCGATGTGTCTTTGAAAGCCGCTATAGAGGTGAATCACCGCGTCAGGAAAATTCCTCCGAAACCCCTCCAGCGTCGCTTCGCTGAAATGGTCGCTGTGCGCGTGCGTGCACAGAACGTATTTCACGGCCACCCCGAGCGACTTCGCCGCGAGCGCCGCGGAATCCGCGGGGGAACGTTGGCCGCGGCCGGTCGGCGGCATTTCGAGGATCGCCGCCTCACCGCCGAAGTGCAGCAGCCAGCAGCCGGTCTCCGACGCGCCGAACCGACCCAGCAGATTCACTCCATCGAACCATTGTTCCATTTAGTTCCCTTCGCGTCGCGCCACGTTTGCCGCCGCGTCCGATTACTTCAACACGTCCTTCAAAAACTTCTGCATCGCGGCCCACGATTTCTCGTCGGCGGATTTGTTGTATTGCGCACCCTTCATGGAACCGTCGGCGTTCCAATCGGTGAAGCTGTGCACGGCGCCGGGATACGCGACGAACTCCAGCTTCGCGCCCGCCTTCTTCATCTCTTCCTTGAAGGCGGCAACTTCTGCGGGCGGAACGAACGGATCATCCGCGCCGTGGCAGGCGAGCACCCGAGTAGTGACCTTGGTCGCCTCCATGTTCGGCGCAGTGTTCAGGCCTCCGTGGAAACTGACGACGCCCGCAACATCCGCTCCAGCGCGAGCGAGCTCCAACACGGTCGTGCCGCCGAAGCAATAGCCGATCGCCGCGACGTGTTGCGCGTCGGTGGTGGGCTGGGCTTTGAGCACATCGAGCCCGGCTTGTGCACGGGCGCGGAGCAAAGCGCGATCCGACTTAAACTTACCCGCCATGGCACCAGCGTCCTTCGGATTGTTGGGGCGAACTCCTTTGCCGTAGATATCCAGCGCGAACGCCGTGTAGCCGAGCTTGGCGAGCATCTCGGCGCGCTTCTTTTCATAATCTCCCGCGCCTTTCCATTGATGAACGATCAAGACGCCAGGGCGCTTGCCTTGGATGGAGTTGTCGTAGGCAACATAGCCTTCCAGCGTGGTGTCGCCTTGTTTGTATTCGACGGACTTGAGCACGACTTCCGCGCGCACGATCAGCGAGGCGGCCAGGAGAGCGAAAACGATGGTGAGTTTTTTCATGACGGCAAAAGATTGTGCCGAATCGCTGATGGGGCAAGGGAAAGATTCAACGCCGCACACCGCAACTCGTTGACACGAGCCTTCGCCTTTCGCATACAATCCACGTTGCATGCCGAAACTGGAACCGCCTGACACACACTGCCTCTCCGCCGCCGTGGGCTGGCTGGAGTTGGGCAACCGTCGCGAGGCCGCCGCGGAGTTGCAGCAGATCCGCGCCGAATTCGCGCGCCATCCTGACGTGCTCGAAGTCTGGTATGCGATCCAATCGGTAGAAAGGAATTGGGCGGACGCGTTGAAGACGGCGCAGGCGCTTGTGGACGTCGAGCCGGATCGCGCGAGCGGGTGGTTGCATCAGGCGTATGCATTGCGTCGCGTGCCGCAGGGCGGTTTGCAATCCGCGTGGGACGCCTTGCTGCCGGCGTACGATAAATTTCCCGACGAGCCGACGATTCCCTACAACCTCGCGTGCTACGCCTGCCAATTAGGGCAACTCGACGAAGCGTGGAGCTGGTTGGAGCGCGCTGCCGCTGCCGGTGGCAAGAAGCGCATCAAGCAAATGGCGATGGCGGATTCCGACCTCGAGCCGTTGCGGAAGAAAATCGCCGCGCTCTGACGCGGAACCATGAGCCTCCCAGCTCCACTCGTCCGCGCTGGCGTGGCTCACTTGCGCAAGCACGATCCCGTCATGCGCGAGGTGATCGGCGCCGTGGGACCGTTCGAGATGCGCCTGCGCCGCGGACGATTTCGGACGCTCGTTCATTCCATTATCGGCCAGCAGATTTCCACCAGTGCGGCGCGCTCGATTCGCCTGCGCCTGCTGAAACACCTCGGAACCGGCGGACTGAAGCCGCATCGTCTCGCGCAACAAACGCCTGCGTCACTTCGCACGGCGGGCATCTCGCCGCAGAAGGCCGGCTACCTGCTCGATCTCGCGGCGAAGGTTCACGCGCGCGAAGTGCGGCTCGAACACGTTCACCGGCTCAGTGACGAGGAGATCATCGCCGAGCTTGTGAAGGTAAAAGGCGTCGGGGTGTGGACGGCGCAAATGTTTCTGATGTTCTGCCTCGGGCGACCGGATGTTTTTCCGTTCGGCGATCTCGGGATTCGCAACGCCATCCGAAATCTCTATCACCTCAAGGACATGCCCGACGAGAAAACCGCGCATGAAATCGCCAAGCCGTGGCGACCCTACGCGACTTTGGCGAGTTGGTATTGCTGGCGGAGTCTGGACCTGAAGAAGCCCGGGATCGGGCAACAGGAGTGGGGCTGATTCGAAGGGCGAGCTGCGGGGTGCGAAGGACGAGCTTGGCGAGGTTCGCGCCTCGTACTTCCTAAGGCACCCACAGTTTTCCGACTCGCGATTCGCTCGCCTCATCATTCCGGCGGCGGGCCTTCAACATGATGTAAGGGGGGACGTAGAGGCTCCGGTGCTCGAAGGTTCCCGGCGCGGCCTTGTAATCGGCGAACCACGGCTCGGCGGCGTCTTCGATCACGAAGCCCGCGCGGCACAAGCCGCCGAGGAGTTGTTCCCAGCGGTGCAGAAATTCCACGGTGCCCTTTTCGCGATGCTGCGCGCCCGCAACCGACGGCGGCAACGCTCCGGCGCGATAATACGGTTCGTTCAGCACGAAGCCGCGCGCTGACGGCAGCACGTCGGCCTGCAAGCTTGTGGGCGACTTGTGCTGGCTCATGTAAATGCCGTCCGGAACGATGACGCGCGCGACCTCGCGATACACGAGCGCAATGTCCGGCACGTAACACGTGCTCACCGGTTGCACCACGATGTCGAAGCTGGCATTCGCAAGCGCGGACAAGTCATCCATCGACGCTTCGACGACGCGGATTTTGAGGCCAAGTTCCGCCGCCATCTTGCGGTCGAGCTCCAGCATCGCGGGACTTAGATCCACGACGGTGACGACGGCGCCCGCCTTGCCGAACAACGCGCTGTGCCGTCCGCCGCCCGCCGCGAGACAGAGCATCCGCTTTCCGCGAACGTCGCCGAGCCAGCCGCGCAGATCCATAACCGCGAGGGGATTCTCCAATTCCTTCGGCGTCGCGGGCAAGGTGTGTCGCTGACCGCGCCGGACGTTCTCGTCCCAAGCGCGGCGATTGTCATCGAGTGGTGAGGACATGGGACGTAAGGAGAAATCCTTAATGCGTAATCAGGCGCGAATGCAGGTGCGGTGCACGCGTTACTTCATACTGTTCACTGATTATTACTTCTCAATCGCCTGCTTCTTCTCTTCCCAACCGTTGAACCCTTCGTTGAGATGGAGCACCGACTTGAACTTCAGCTCCTGCATCACCTTGTTCGCTCGCGCGCTGCGACCGCCCGCGGCGCAATGCACGAGGTAAGTCTTGCTCTTGTCCAGCTTGCCGACCTCGCCTTTGAAATCCTTGCCGTTGAAATCCAGATTCTTCGCGCCGGGAATGTGACCGTCTTTGAATTCATCGGGCGTGCGCACATCGAGCACCACAATATCCTTTTTCTCCTTCAACAGTTTCGCCGCGTCTTCCACGGAAATGTTCCGCGAGGCCGCATCAGCAGCGGCGGCGCTAAACGGATTCACCGCGAGGCAAACGAGACCGGACAGGGCGAGGGCGAGCATTTTCATAAGTTGATTCGTTCTACGATTTCAACTGCACGGTAACGCCGGCTATTTTTAAGTTCAATTCCCGAACGCCTCCGGTATTCTCCCCACATGAAATTCCCATCCGCACTTCTCGCCGGCAGTCTCCTGATCACGTTCACCGCGTTGGCCGAGGACTGGCCGCAATGGCAGGGCACGCATCGCGATGGCGTTTCCACCGAGACCGGCTTGCTGAAAAGCTGGCCCGCGGGCGGACCGAAACTCTTGTGGAAAACTGGCAATCTCGGCGGCGGCTACAGCACGCCCAGCGTGTCCAAGGGACGCATCTATGGCATGAGCTATCGCGGCGAACATGAAGCCGTCTGGGCGCTCGACGCCAATACCGGCAAGGAACTCTGGGCCTGCAACACCGGCGTGAAGCCCTCCGAGAAGATCGGTTACAACGACGGCTCCCGCTCCACGCCCACTGTCGATGGTGACGCGCTCTACGTCGTCGGCACGGGCGGCGACGTCGCGTGCGTGGACACCGCTACAGGAAAATTGCGCTGGAAGAAAAATCTCAAAGGCGACTTCGGCGGACAAATGATGTCCGGCTGGGGCTTCTCGGAATCGCCGCTGGTCGATGGTGACAAATTGATCTGCACACCCGGCGGCGCACAGGGAACCTTGCTCGCGCTGAACAAAAAAAACGGCGCGAAGATCTGGCAATCCACCGAGATCACCGACAAGGCTGCGTATTCCTCCGTCACCATCGCCGAGATCGGCGGCAAGCGGCAATACATCCAGTTCACCGGCGAGAGTTTGTTCGGTGTCGATGCCGCCACAGGCAAGTTGCTCTGGCGCGCCGACCGTCACGGAAAGACCGCCGTCATTCCCACGCCGATCTTTTTCGACAACCACATCTTCGTCACGTCTGGCTACGGCATTGGTTGCAATCTGTTCAAGATCACGCCCGCTGGCAGCACGTTCAAAGTCGAGGAAGTCTACGCCAACACGAACATGAAGAATCACCACGGCGGCGTCGTGCGCGTGGGCCAGCATCTCTACGGTGTGAACGACCCACGCAATCTGACCTGCCTCGACTTCAAGACCGGCAAAGTCGTTTGGGAAAATGAAAGCGTCGGCAAAGGCGCCGTGAGCTGCGCCGACGGCATGCTCTACGTGCGCGGCGAAGGCAGCAAAGGTGGCGGCGCCAGCAGCGTCGCCCTCGTCGAACCCACGCCGACCGGCTACAAGGAAAAAGGACGTTTCCAGCAACCTGACCGCAGCAGCAAGAACAGCTGGCCGCATCCCGTCATCGCCAATGGCCGCCTGTATCTCCGCGATCAGGATGTGTTGCTCTGCTACGACGTGAAGGCCAAGTAAGCCGCGCCCGCTCGCGAAACGCTTGAAAGCGCCAGCCATGTTTCACATCGCCTACGTCAGTTCAGCGGTGAGGGAATTTACCCGCCCCCAGCTGCTGAAGTTGCTCGAACGCACCATGGCGAGGAATCAACGGCAGGGCATCACCGGACTGCTGCTCTATCGCGGCGGCAATTTCATGCAGGTGCTCGAAGGCGAAGAGGCGGCGGTGCGCACGTTGTATCAGACGATCTGCCAGGATCCCCGTCACACCGGAGTCATCACCCTGTTTGAAGAACCCATCGCTGAGCGGGAATTCCCCAACTGGTCGATGGCTTTTCCCGATCTGGACAAGGAAGACTGCGCGACGATTCCTGGCTACAGCGATTTCCTGAATTCCTCATGGACGAGCGCGGACACCGCCATCGCCCGCAGCAAAGCGCGCCGCCTACTCGCGGGTTTCAAGGAACGGCTGCGCTAAGGCAGATGGTCATTTCCCACCGACCGGGATGCTGAGGTAGAGGCCGTAAAGCGTTTTGATGGGCGTGTTGCGACCATCGAGGGAAAGTTCCATGTAGTATTGATAGTGCCAGCCGTTGCGACTCGTCAGGCCGATGCCGCCTTCGACGGAGCGCGCCACTTCTTTCACCGTGTGATCGTAAGTCACGTTCACCAACGTTCCGGTCACATCGCCGCCCGAAAGATCCTGCAGGTGGGCGTAGCCGAAGTGCATCCGAATGGTGCGCGCCCAGCCATCGAAGGTTAGAGTTTGCGAGGCGCCTGCCGTTGCGAAAAAGGTTTGAGGAACGTTGTGATCACGAATGCGCCAGCCGAGATCACCGTAAAGACCGAAGCCACCGGAACAAATCTGTTTGGTGAAGCCAACCATCAATTCGCCGCCGCTTGAACCGTCGCCAGGAGCGAACGGAAAATCAGCTTCGTAGCTCCCTTTGATGATGCCACCCGCGCGCGCCACGAAATTTGCCCGCCACCATTCCTTGCCTTCATTGGCCAAACGGTAGCGCACGCCGAGTTGGGTATCCATCAAACCCATACTGGTCTGCGGTTCACGCGTCGGGTGAAAAAACCGCGTCGCGCCCGAAGTTCCACCGATGGTCAAATCCAACGCGAGCGCTTCGGTCACGCTGTAATCCGTGCGCACGTAGCCGGTGTTGTGATCAAAACCGTCCTGCGGGCGCCGTTGAATATCCACGGCTTCGTGATTCTTCCAGTAGTGCTTCCAATAATTGTAAGTATAGCCAGGCGTGATTACGAATTGCTTCTCGGGCGGCAACTCCGTCCATTGCCCAAAGGGAAGGCGCGGGAGATTCTCCGTGGCACCCACCACCAGCGGAAGAGTCGCCCCCAGCAACAGGGCGAAGCGACAAAAGTTTTTCTTCAAGCGCATACAAATCGAATGACGACTCTGCCCTGAGACATGCTTCACAGGACTACATCCCCACGTAGCAAGCTACTCCAAACTTGTCCAGAACGTTGGAATTGTTGTAATGCCGTCAATTAAAGACCAGCCCACCGCTGGACTTCCCGCAACGCCTCTTCAACATTACGCCCTTTTCATCGCCGGTTTCCGCTGTTAAAAGCTGCGCGTGTCGTTGAATCCGAATTCCGCTTGGAAAGCCTTTTCCAATCCACGCCGACTCAGTCTCATCGCGGGACCGTGCGTCATTGAGAGCGAAGAGTTGTGCCTGAAGATCGGCGCATCACTCCGCAAGACCTGCGACCGCCTCGGGATCAACTACGTCTTCAAGGCCAGCTACGACAAAGCCAACCGCACCTCGGCCAAGTCTTTCCGCGGTCCCGGACTCGACGAAGGCCTCGCCATCCTCGCCCGCGTGCGCGCCAAACTCGGCGTGCCGGTGTTGACCGACGTGCACACCGAACCGCAGGTCGTCGCCGCAGCGCAGGCGGTGGACATTTTGCAAATTCCCGCTTTCCTCTGTCGACAAACGGACCTGATCGTCGCCGCGGTGCGCACGGGCAAAATCGTGAATCTCAAGAAGGGTCAGTTTCTCTCGCCCCAGGAAATGGGCCAGGTGATCGGCAAAGCGGCAGCGTCCGGCGGAACACAAATCCTCGTCACGGAACGCGGCACCACCTTCGGCTATAACAACCTCGTCGCCGACATGCGCTCGATTCCGATCATGAAACGCTTCGGCTTTCCCGTGATCTTCGACGCCACTCATTCCGTGCAGCAACCCGGCGGCGGGGGCGACAAGTCAAGCGGCCAACGTGAGTTCGCTCCCATCCTTGCGCGGGCAGCACTTGCCGTCGGCGCGGACGGGCTGTTCATCGAAACTCACCCCAACCCCGACAAGGCGATGAGCGACGGACCGAACATGATACCGCTCGCGGAAATGCCCAAGGTGCTGGCGTCGTTGCTGAGAATCTTCGAGGCGGCGAAGTGACCATGCCGCATTCACTGCCCAGAAAACTCGTCAACCGCCTGCAACGCGTGAAGCTGTTCCTCTGCGATGTGGACGGCGTGCTCACGGATACGTCGGTATTCATTGGAAACGACATGGAGTTCAAACGATTCCATATTCAAGATGGGCTCGGGCTCCGCCTGCTCGCCAAAGTTGGCATCAAAACCGGCTGGGTCTCGAATCGCCCCTCCTCCGCCACCACGCAACGCGCCACGGAATTGAAGGTGGACTACCTCCATCAAGGCAAAGGCAACAAAGTCGAAGCGATCGACGCCATTCTCGCTGAAGCAGGCTGCACATGGGATGACACCTGCTACATCGGCGATGACATCGTCGATCTCGGTGCCTTGCAGCGGGCGGGAACCGCCATTGTCCCCGCGAATGCGATCGAGGAAGCCAAAGCACTGGCGCATTACGTCACCAAACGCGAGGGCGGACACGGTGCCGTTCGCGAAGCCGTGCAATTGATTTTGTCAGCGCAGGGAAAATGGGACAAGCTAGTAGCCGAATACACAGCCGGACACGCATGACCATCTCCGCCTCGAACAAATCGCACCTCGCTCTCCTGATCGCCGGCGGGGCATTGGTCTTTTGCCTCGCCGTCACCCACGGACAATCTCCGGTGAGCGGCACCGTGACGGGCGGATTCCGCACGATGCTTCATGACGCGCAGAACCGGAAGAAGACCTTGATTGAAGGCAAGACCGCCAAGAGCGGCGCCTCCGCCGGAACATTTACACTGACCGAACTCCACCTCGAAACCTACCGCGACAACGGCCAGACCGACATGGTCGCCAACGCCCCGGAGTGCACGCTCGACATGAACGCCCGCGTGGCCTCGTCATCGGGACCATTCCATGCGACGACTTCGGACAAACGGTTCACCATCAGTGGTGAGGGATTTTTCTATGACCAGAAGAATTCGCGCCTCGTCATTTCCAACCGTGTGCATACGATCATCCGTCGCGAGCTCCTGAACCGCGAATCCAAATGAAATACGCTCCCCTGCTCCTCCTGTTCTGTATCGCCGCCAACTGCCCGGCAGCCGACAAGCCCGCCGCCGGCAGAACCGTCACCGAAATCGACATCACCTCGGACTCGTTTGATTACGATCAGAAATCCGGCGTGGCGCTCTACACCGGCCACGTGTTTGTCTCCGATCCGCAGATGCAACTTCGCTGCGAAGTGATGAGAGTCGTGTTGCCCGCGGGCGGCGGGAAGATCGACAACATCGTCGCCGAAAAAAACGTGGTGATTGATCTGGTGGATCCAAAGGGCCAGAAAAGCCACGCCACTGGCGGCAAAGCTGTTTACCAGTCGAAGTCGGACACGGTGGAATTGACGGGGGAACCAAAGATCGAAACAGAACAAGGCACATTGACCGCCGACCTCGTGTTGTTGAACCGAGGTGAAAGCAAACTGCAGGCGCGCGGTAAAGTGAAGATGCTTCTGCGTCCCGGAGCCTTGCCCAAGGCCAGCCCGGCAGCGCCCGCGAAACAATGATTTCATGAGCGAGCCGCAAGAACAGCAAACCGATCCTTCCGGCGAATCGGCAGCGACCGCCGTTGCCGGTCCCCTCCTTTCCACGACGAAGCTCGTCAAACAATACCGCCAACGTCGCGTGGTGAACGGCGTCTCCGTTTACGTCCGGGCGGGCGAAGTGGTCGGCTTGCTCGGTCCCAACGGTGCCGGCAAGACCACGACGTTCAACATGATCGTCGGCCTCGTGAAGCCCGACGAAGGCGATGTGACATTCTCGGATCGCAAGATCACCAAACTCGCGATGCATGAGCGCGCGCGGCTGGGAATCGGTTACCTCACGCAGGAGCCGTCGGTTTTCCGCAAGCTCAGCGTGGAGGAAAACATTCTCGCGATTCTCGAAACGTGCGAGGCCAGCCGCAGCGAACGCGCCATCCGCTTAAAATACCTGCTCGACGAACTGGATCTCAGCCGGCTCGCGAAGAGCAAGGCGTATCAGCTCAGCGGCGGCGAGAAACGACGCCTCGAAATCACCCGTGCGCTGGTGACGAGTCCCAAAATGCTTCTGCTCGACGAACCCTTCGCCGGCATCGACCCCATTGCCGTTTACGAAGTGCAAAAGATTGTCCGTCGTCTGCGCGACCGCGGGCTGGGTATTCTCATCACCGACCACAATGTGCGCGAGACGTTGAAGCTGGTCGATCGAGCGTATCTCATCCACCGTGGCGAAGTTGTTTATGAAGGCGATGCCGAACAGATGGTGAACGATCCCAAAGCGCGGGAAATTTATCTCGGGCCGGAATTCAACATGTGAGCCACGCAGTGCACTGCGCAATTCGCGCAGTAACCCGCCGTCAATTCGCGCATCACGAAATACTGTCCTATGCAACGTGACACCGTAACGGTCGAAAAGTTCTACACCACCCACGCGAGCGAACTTGAGCTCAAGCTCATTGCCGGCGCCACCGGACTCAAGCGCATCATTCGCGAGCCCACGGTCAATCGGCCCGGCCTCGCGCTCGCTGGCTTCACCAAATACTTCGCCGGCCGCCGCATTCAGGCGATCGGCAACGCAGAGTTCAGTTATTTGAAACTGTTGCCACCGGATGAACGGCAACGGCGTTACGACGAACTATTCTCCCACCGGATCCCGTGCGTCGTATTCAGCCGCGGCTTGCGACCGGACAAGGCGTTTCTACGTTCGGCCGAAAAGGCCGGCGTGCCGATTTTCCAAACCCCGTCCATCACGATGAAGTTCATCAACCTCGCCACGCTGGCGTTGGAATTGATGTTCGCCCCGCGTGGCACCGAAATGGGCAGCATGGTGGACATCCTCGGCGTGGGTGTGATCGTCAAAGGTGAGAGCGGCATCGGCAAAAGCGAATGCGTGCTCGCCCTGCTCGAACGCGGCTACAGCCTCGTCGCCGACGACATTACCAAAACGTGGCTAATGGATGGCAAGGACGTGATGGGGACGAGCTCCGAACTGACCCGCGATCACATGGAGGTGCGCGGCATCGGCATTATCAATGTAGCAGCCATGTTTGGCATCAGTGCCATCCGCCGCGAGAAGCGCGTGGACCTTGTGGTCAGCCTCAAGGCTTGGGACGACGTAAAGGACGTCGACCGTCTTGGCATCGAGGAACAGCAGACCAAAATTCTTGGGGTAGAGATTCCGCACATCACAATTCCAGTCAAACCCGGTCGCGACCTTGCCCGCTTGGTCGAAGTCGCCGCGCTGCAGACCAAATTAAAATCCACCGGTTGCAATCCAGCCAAAGAGCTAAACGACCGATTAATAGCCAAGATGGCCGCGGGCAAATCGTTGTAAAATTAAAATTCCAGACTCGGACTTGACGCCAGTGATATAAACAGAGGCTTTAATGAGCGCCGCCAAAAGATCCACGGACAAAGCTGAAATGATCGCCAAAGAATTGGAAGTGATCAATTCCAAGGGCATTCATGCCCGCCCCGCAGCCATGTTCGTGAAAATTGCCAACCGTTTCGACTGCGAAATCTTCGTGGAAAAAGACGGCGAGAAGATCAATGGCAAAAGCATCATGGGTCTGATGATGCTCGCCGCCGGCCCGGGCAGTAAGCTCAAGGTCGAGGCCAAAGGCGCCGACGCCGCCAACGCCATTACCGAAATTGAATCCCTCCTCAAACGGAAGTTCGACGAGGAATGATCGTCCGCCCCGCTTGCCGTGACCTGACCCGGTTGGTTTTCAGCTCCCGCATTCCTCCCGCCGATTCCTTTCAGTGTTGAACTTTGCCGCCCGAACCTTAGTCTCCGCGCATGTCAGCGAGCGACTTCGATGTTAAATATGTGGCGCATTTGGCGCGGTTGAATTTGTCCCCTGCCGAGGAACAGAAACTCGGCGAACAACTCAACCACATTCTCGGCTACATCGCTAAACTCAAGGAAGTGGACGTATCCAAAGTGGAACCCACCGCTCACGCTTTTCCGCTCGTAAACGTTTTCCGGCCCGATGAAACCCGCCCTGGCCTGACCAACGAAGAGGCACTCCGCAACGCGCCGGCCAAGGCCAACGGATTGTTTGTCGTGCCCAAGATCGTCGAGTGACGCGCGTGGCAGATTCACTTTTTGACCCCTGATTTAATTTCCGGATGCTGAACCAACTGACCATTTCCGAACTCGCCGGCAAACTCGCCCGCCGGGAAGCAACGTCTCGCGACGCCACCCAAGCTTGCCTCGATCAAATCGCCCGCGTGGACGGCAACATCAAAGCCTTTCTCAGCCACGATGCGAAGGACGCGCTCACACAAGCCGACGCCGCAGACAAGCGCCTCGCCGCGGGTGAAAAGAATCCGCTGCTCGGCGTGCCGATCGCCGTCAAGGATGTGTTCTGCGTTAAGGACCAACCGTTGAATTGCGCTTCAAAAATTCTCGGCAACTTCCGCTCGCCCTACGACGCCACGGTGATTGAGAAACTCAAGGCCGCGGGCGCCGTGATCTTCGGCCGCCTGAACATGGACGAGTTCGCGATGGGCAGCTCCACCGAGAACTCCGCGTTCTTCACCACGCGCAACCCGTGGGACACGAGTCGCATTCCGGGCGGTTCGTCGGGTGGCTCGGCCGCAGCGGTTGCAGCGGACGAATGCATCGCCACGCTCGGTTCGGACACCGGCGGATCGATTCGCCAGCCAGCAGCACTGTGCGGCTGCGTCGGGTTGAAGCCGACCTACGGCCGCGTCTCGCGCTACGGATTGGTCGCCTTCGCCAGTTCGCTCGACCAGATCGGACCTTTCACCAAAGACGTGCGCGACGCCGCCTTGTTACTCAACGCGATCAGCGGTCGCGATCCGCGCGATGCCACGAGCGTTCCGCAGGCAGTCCCCGATTACACCGCCGCGCTGACCGGCAATATCAAAGGGCTCAAGCTCGGCTTGCCGAAGGAATACATGATCGGCGGCATGGATCCCGAGGTGAAAGCTGCCGTCGATGCTTCCGTAAAGAAGCTCACGGAACTCGGCGCGGAGATCGTGGAGATTTCGCTGCCGCACACGGAATACGCCGCGGCCACTTATTACATCATCGCGCCGGCCGAGGCGTCGGCGAACCTCGCGCGTTTCGACGGCATTCGCTACGGAGCGCGGGTCGATGGTGCTGATCCGATTTCGCTCTACAGCAACACGCGCGGCGCCGGTTTCGGTCCGGAAGTGAAACGCCGCATCATCCTCGGCACCTACGTCCTTAGCAGTGGCTACTACGACGCGTACTATTTGCGCGCGCAAAAAGTCCGCACGCTCATCCGCCAGGATTTCCTGAACGCCTACGAGAAAGTTGACGCCATCGTTACGCCGACCACGCCCACGGCCGCGTTCAAGGTTGGAGAAAAGTCCGACGATCCGCTGCAGATGTATCTCTCGGACGTGTTCACGATTTCGTGCAACCTCGCCGGCATTCCCGGCATCAGCCTCCCGTGCGGGTTCACCAAGTCGCCGAAACTTCCCATTGGACTGCAGCTGCTCGGCAAACCGTTCGGCGAGGAAACTATCCTCAAGATCGCGCACGCCTACGAGCAATCAACCGGTTGGCACAAAGAAAAACCCGCGCTGTCCTAAGACAACGCGGGCGCGAAATCTGAAGCGGAATCAATCCCGCAGCACGTGGCAGTTGTAGCCGCCGGGATTCTTCACGAGATACTTCTGGTGATAATCTTCCGCGGAATAGAACTGCGATGCCTTGGTAATCTCCGTCGTAATCGGCCGTTTGAAGCGGCCTGATTTCTCGAACTGCGCCGTCACCCGCTCGGCCGCCTGCTTCTGCTCCTCGTTCGTGTAGAAAATCGCCGAGCGATACTGCGTGCCGATGTCGTTGTGCTGTTGGTTCTTCGTCGTCGGATCGTGCATGCGGAAGAAGTAGCCGAGCAGTTGCTCGTAAGTCAGCTTGGAGGGATCAAACACAATCTGCACCGCCTCTGCGTGGCCGGTCATTCCCGTGCACACCATTTTGTAAGTCGGATTCGCCAAAGCTCCACCGCTGTAACCGACCGTGGTTTCCAACACGCCAGGAATCTTGCGGAGAATTTCCTCCATCCCCCAGAAGCAACCGCCCGCAAGGATCGCCGTCTCGCGCTTGCTCGCGGTCGTCGCCGCGCCGGCACCAGCCGCGCTGGCTTTAATCAATCCCGCTTTCACAAACGGCGGGAGGAGCGCGCCGTACCCTTCGGCTTCCATTTTTTCAACGGGCACGAAACGCAGCGAAGCGGAGTTGATGCAGTAGCGCATTCCCGTTGGCGCGGGGCCGTCGTTGAAAACGTGTCCGAGATGCGAATCTGCATTCTTGGAGCGCACCTCCACACGTTCCATGCCGAACGCGACGTCTTTCTTTTCGACAATTTCTGTTCCCACTACCGGTCGAGTGAAACTCGGCCATCCGCTGCCCGAGTCGAACTTGTCCAGCGAACTGAACAGCGGTTCGCCGGACACGACATCCACGTAGATGCCGGGCTTGTGGTTGTCCCAATACGCATTCTTAAACGGCGGCTCCGTACCGCACTGCTGCGTGACCTTGAATTGCTCGGGCGTGAGTTTCTGTTTCAATTCCGACGGGTCGGGCTTGGTAAAATCTTTCATGTTGGCAACAGGGGTGGTGGGTATTTCCTTCGACTGCGCGCGGCTTGTGCTGTTCAGGGTCGCAACGACGCCTGCGGTCAGCGCCGCCGCGAGACCGATTCCGATAATGGTGACCAGTTTCATGCTTCTCATAACTTTTACACCGAACGTGCGATCGTCGCACTATACGTCGGTCGGGCCAGCATGCAAAAGCTTACAAGGCGATTTCTCCACGTTCGGGACGAAGGCGTCGATCCACGGTGCGAAGAACGCCCCATGCAATCGTCCCATTTACAAGTCACGCGGCGCGCGGCAATTTCCCGTTGTCATGAAAACTTCGCCCACCACCACCGGAAAAGATCGTGTTGAAATTTTCCGACCGGAGCCCGAGCACACGCCGGAACTGGCTCGCATCTGTTACGAGGCTTTCGGGCAACTTCACGACCGACATGCCGTTCCGCGGGATTTTCCTGATATTCAATACGCCCAAATGGTCGTCGCGCTGTTCGCCTCACGTCCGGAAATTTACGCTGTCGCGGCGCGCGTCGACGGTCAGCTCGCCGGATCGAATTATCTCACGTTGATGGACGAAGTGAGCGGCGTCGGACCGATCACGGTCGATCCCGCACACCAAGGCAAACGCGTCGGTCGCGCGTTGATGCAGGCAGTGATCGATGAAGCGCAACGCCGCGGCATCCGCCAAGTGCGGCTGATCCAGGAAGCGATCAACACCACGTCCGCTCCGCTCTATGCCTCGCTCGGCTTCGAGGTACGCGAGCCGGTTGCGTTCATGACGCTGAAGGCGAGCCTGCAAATCGATCCCTCGGTGCGCGCGTTCACCGCCGAAGACTTTCCGGCGATCGAGGAACTCGGGCGTCGCCATTATCGCGCCAGTCGCGTGAACGAACTCAAGTTTTGGACTTCCATCGGAATGCCGCTCTTCGTTCGCGAACGCGCCGGTCGCCTGTCCGGTTACTTTCTCCCCGGCAAACTCGGACACACCGCGGCTGAAACCGCGGACGATGCGCTGGCATTGTTCGGCGAAGCTGCGCGCAGTCTTCCGCCGGGTTCAGCAGCCTGTCTCTGTCCAATGCGCCAAACGGATCTGTATCACGGCGCTTTGGCCGCCGGACATCGGCTCGGGAAAGTCCTTACGCTCATGACGAGCGGCCCTTACGAAGATCCTCAAGGCGCATGGACGCCATCGTATCTTTACTGACGACCGCGGTCTTCTTGGTGAAAGAATTTTCCGCCGAGTCGCTCCCCGTTTTAAAGCTCCGCCAGCAGTAAGCCGATATTCATTCAGGCAAGGATGGCCACACGCCAGTCCGCCGATTTATGAATATTTCGATCTCCTACGTGTCGATCAGCTTCACCAGCTCCGCGTCCGGCAGCACCGCGCCCGTCGACGGTTCCGGCGGCGCCAAACCAGCGAAAGCGGATCCGCGCGGAACGGTCGGCAGTGAAGTCAGCCAGCGAGCGCACGATCTCAATGACCTGCGCCATGCGCTGAAGGCCGGCAATCTGGACGATGCAAGGAAGGCGTTCGCTTCCCTCCAAAAGGATCTCCAAAACGTCAGCGACAAGAACGGCAAGAATCCGTTCGCGCCAGACACCAAACTCGGCAAAGACCTCGCCGCAATCGGAACTGCACTCGAGTCCGGCGATCTTTCCGCCGCTAAACAATCTTTCCGCGCATTGACGCACGACATGCGGAGCGCGCACCGCGCACATCATCACCATCACCATCATCACGATGGCGACGATACTTCCAGCTCGACCACAACAACTACGCCGACAACGCCGGTGACAACACCGACGACTCCGGTCACGAGCACCAACACGTCGGCCACTGGAACTACAACTCCGTCGACCACCACCAGCGCCCCGACGACCGGTCTGGACGTCACGGCCTAATTTCAAAACTTTCGTTCCTTCCGTTAAACAACCCGCACGATAACCCTCGTGCGGGTTTTTCGTTCCCGGGCACGTAATTCTCCAGCTCCCAAAAGACCAGTCGGTGTCACAATTCCTGGGAAGGATTGAACAACGGTTGCGATTGCGCACGAATTCGATCGCTGCGAGTTTGTTCCGAGAGTTCTTCGAATGATTATGAACTTCCAACGCAACCATCCCTACGCACAGTTCAATTTTCTCGTGAAATTCGGCACCAGCAACTCAGCTCCGTTCACCGCGGACTTTCAGGAATGTTCCGCCGTCAATCCGTCGATGGTCGCCGGCAAGGTTCCCGGCCTCCGCAAGACGACTGACGTGACACTGAAACGCGGCGTTGTTGCGTCGTCAGAATTCAGCGCGTGGATGAACGAGCTTCGCGCGGGAAACGCCAACGCCAAGCGCATCGTCGTCATCTCGCGTCAGAAGGAAGATCGCAGCTCTTTCGCGCAGACGTGGAAACTCACCGGCGCCCGGATCATTAAACACACCAGCGGACCGTTGAACGCGAAGGGCACCGACATGGCGATGGAGGAATTGACGCTCAGCTACGAACGGCTCGAGATCGAGTAGCCCAAAGCAGCCCTACCTCCGCCTCGCCGCGTGCACCACCTCGTGGACAAATTTCATCTTCTCGATCGCCGGTCCCGACAACACGAACGGATAAAGGTCGGGAAATCCCATTCCACGATTCAACGAATTCAACGCGCAGGTTAGCGGCAGCCACTGCGCGAGCACCCGATCAAAGCTCACGTTCGGATCGGTCACTGTCATCGGATCGGCCGTCATCGCTTTCGCGTCGGGATGCGTGGGATGAAGCGTGATGCCGAAGCTCGCGGCCGTTTCGACCGTGTCGATGATGTGCAGGTAGTGCGCCCACGTTTCCGCCCAGTCCTCCCACGGATGCGCACTCGCGTAGGCGCTGATGAAGTGCGACTGCCAGTCGGTGGGCGGGCCGTATTGGTAATGTTCCCAAAGCGCGAGATCGTAATTGAACTCCTCGTTGCCGAAGAGTTCGCGAAAGCGCGCCAGCCGCGGCGTCCAGGAGATCAACTGGTCCCAGTAGTAATGCGCGACCTCGTGGCGCAAATGTCCGAGCAACGTCCGATATGGCTCGTGAAGATGAACGCGCAACCGCTCCCGCTCTTCGTCGTCGGCCTCGGCGATG
This sequence comes from Limisphaerales bacterium, assembly GCA_044224905.1. Classification (GTDB taxonomy): domain Bacteria; phylum Verrucomicrobiota; class Verrucomicrobiia; order Limisphaerales; family JBGAJN01; genus JBGAJN01. The sequence goes on along the minus strand of JBGAJN010000003.1, from coordinate 75,302 downwards.
TTCACCGTGACCGCACCTTGACTGTGCCCCGTCAACAGCATCGGACCGTAAAAGGAATTTCCAAGAAAACGAAACCGCAACGGCGGGCGATTTTCAGCGCTCACGCCGTTCATCGAAAGCCCGAGTCGCATCAAGGTGTAAACGATCCGGCGCTTGGCCGCTTCAAGCTTGCGCCAGCGCTCGAGGTTTCCCCGCACGTCGAGATTGGGAATCACGTCATTCAACCGGCACGCCACGCAGAACGGATTCGCGTCCTCGACGCGCACCAGCCAATTGCAGATTTGATGCTGCGTGCCGTTGCGACATTGCCGGTAGATGGACCCTTGCGCTGCGGGCGCAATCGCCCGCCACGTGTCAGCAGATGCCGGTTCGAGCGTGCTCAAGTCAATCAGCTCCGGGATGAACCCCAGCGCGCGACCGCACTTGAGGCACTGCACGTTCTCGAAGAACACGAGACCGCCGCAGTGATCGCATTGGAACGCTTTCATACGGAGTGAGCGGAGCCCTTACGCTCCGATGGAGTCAGAGGTCGCTATTGACCGTTGCCGGGCAAAGTTCCCGGCGAAGTCGTCCCATCGTCAGACGACGCTTCTGACTCGAGCGCCTCGTCATTCTTCAGGTCGGCCAGTTCTTTTTCGATGAACGCGAGCAACTCCGTCCGGCCGTGGCGCGCCGTCGCGGAGCATTTGAAAATTTCCGGACGCATCGCGGTCCAGCCCGACATGTGCGTCGTGAAGGCGTCAATGTTCGCCTGCACCTTGGCCGGCTTCGCGCGATCGGTCTTCGTGAAGACGAGTGCGAACGGAACGTCGTTCGTGCACAGCCACTCGACGAATTCCAGATCGATCGCTTGCGGCGGCAAACCCGAGTCAATCAACGCGAACACCAGATAGAGATTCGGCCGGTGTTTCAAGTAATTGATCACCGCTTCGTTGAACCGCGCGCTGTCCTTGCGCGCCACGTGGGCGTAGCCGTAACCCGGCAGATCCACGAGACGCCAACGTTTGCTCATCGTGAAAAAGTTCAGCAGTTTCGTGAACCCTGGCGTGGGCGAAACGCGCGCCAGATCGCGCCGGCCCGCGAGCAGATTCAACAGCGACGACTTGCCGACGTTGGATCGCCCGATGAAGGCGAATTCGGGCAACGACTCGTCCGGACACGAATCCAGATCCGGAGCGCTGCAGTCAAAAATGGCGGATGAAATTTTCACGATGGCAACCCGACGCCCCACTGTCGCAGCAATTCCCTTCAACTGATACAACCAATTTGCGGAACGCGTTCGCACGCCCCACGCCCATCCGACGCAGCCGCGCCGCAAGACAGTTCAACTTCGCAGCGTTTCCGTGCGCGATTTCTCCGCGCGCAATTGCCCACACCCCGCCGCGACGTCGATGCCGCGACGTTGCCGGATCGTGCTCGGAATTCCCGACGCCTGCAGAACTTTCTGAAACACCTTCGCCGCGTCTGAGTCCGCAGCGGTTCCCGCGAAGCCGCCGGTGGGATTGAGCGGGATCAGATTCACGTGCGAATCGAGCCCCGCGAGCAATTTCGCCAAGCGCTCCGCCTGCGCGGGCGAATCGTTCGTGCCGGCGATCAACGTCCACTCGAAGAAAATGTGCTGCCCCGTTTGGGCAACATACGTGCGGCAGGCGTCCATCAGTTCCGCCAACGGCCAGCGACGGCTCGCCGGCACCAACGCCGAGCGCTCCTCCTCCGTCGCGCCATGCAAGCTGACCGCGAGAAGATACGGACGGCGCTCGGCGGCCATTCGCAGAATGCCCGGCACCACGCCCACGGTGCTGATGGAAATGCGGCTCGGGCCAATGTTCAACCCGCCGCGATCCGAGATGATTTCCAGCGCGGTCATGACCGCGTCGTAATTGTGCAACGGCTCGCCCATGCCCATGAGCACCAGATTGCGCAGCCCAGCGTGACCCGCGGCGCGAAGGGCACGTTGCGCATGCCGGACTTGCGCGACGATTTCGCTCGGCCGCAGATGCCGCACGAAACCCATCTGGCCCGTGGCGCAAAAAACGCAGCCCATCGCGCAGCCCGCCTGCGTGCTCACGCACGCCGTGTGACGCCCCGTGAAACCCATCACGACCGTCTCGATCGTCTGACCGTCCGCGAGACGGAGGAGGAACTTGCGCGTCAACCCATCCGCGCTCGCGATGTCCGCAGTTTCGCTCGGCGACTCGATGACGAAACGTCGCCCCTCGCCCACGTGCGCTGCCAGCCAACGTTGCAACGGCGGAAGAAAATCGGGATCTCCGGTCAGCTCATTTTTGAGCTCGCGATGCAACGCGCGCCACAGCGGACGCGCGTGGAACGGCCGCAATCCGGACGCGACGAATTCCTGTTCCAGCTCCGCAAACGTTAGATCGAGGAGCGAACGCGGCGCGGTGGTGACTGCAGCAACGGTCGTCATGTCGCCTTAAAGTGTGGCGATTGCGGGGCGAGCTTGCGATCCAGAATTGCACATTGGCTCGACGGTGAAATGGCCGCCCGCCTGACGCATCATAAACTTTCCCAATGACTGAATGTTGCCGCCTGTCCACAGGGCTCGCCACGTTCGGTGACCAAATTCCAAACCGTCGCTTGAGTGATGCGGAAACGCCGGCCGGATTTGGAAATGCGCACGCCAGAATAATCATCGATGAATCCGTTCGCCGTGACCGCCGAGAGCAATCGCGCCCGCTCCTCGCGCAACGGGGCTTCGGCCGTGAGACGCGACGGCGTGCGCGTGAGTTCCTCCCACGACATTTCCCACAGCGCGAGCGCGGCGGCATTGCCGTAGTTCAGCACCGGGTCGGCTTCAGTGCCGTGCGACACCAGCACGAAAGGCGCGGCGAAAAGATTTCGCGACAGCCCCAACGGATTGAAGAGGCCCGGCAACAAATCGCGTCCTGTGAAACGCCGGTAACTGCGGGCGAGCACCGCGCTGTGGGCGATCACCGAATCGCGCTGCCAAATGTTTTCCATGGCGGCCAAAGATGTCGTCCCGCGGACGCGCACGCAATTCGAAGTTACAACTCAGACCAGGATTGAGGAGTCCGCGAGGACGACGGCCCACAGAGGTTCAGGAGTTTTCAGCACGAGCGTCGGCCCGGTGGATGCAAATATCTGTGCCAGTCAGAAGCGATGGGCCGTTCCGACGATGCGCTGAATTTCAACTGTAATGTCCCCGCAACACCTGCGTCAGCTTGGTTAAAATAAAAACATCAACTATGAAAACGCCCATGCACGCCACCTGCACGATGCCCCGCCACGGATACGAGGATGCCCCCGCCGCCTGCTGTCGGCCCAGTTCGCCACAGTTTACTGGCTTCAACCCGACCCCAAACGTCACCGCCAATCCCCATGTCGGCTTCTGGACTGACGGCGCCGCATGGCGCAAAGCGGCCCGCAATACCTTGAACTGCCTCATCGGCTGCATGATTGGAGACATCGCGGTCATCGTCGGCTTCCAGTTATTCTACCCGGCGGCGCCGATGTCGTTGACGATGCCGCTCGGCATGATCGCGGGACTCATCACCTCCGTCCTGTTCGAGAGCTCGATGCTCCGCTGGCGGGAAGGTTTTGCGTGGCGCGCGGCTTTCACCACCGCGTTCTCGATGAGCTTCCTATCGATGGTGGGAATGGAAGCCGCCGCCAACGCCACCGACTTAATGCTCACCGGTGGACGCGTGCCGCTCAGCGATCCATTCTATTGGACGGCCCTGGCGATTTCCGTGACTGCTGGATTCCTCGCGCCGCTGCCGTATAACTACTGGCAGTTCAAGCGCCACGGCAAAAGCTGCCACTGAACCGCGCCCCGCATGCAACGTATCGAGCAACATCTATTGAAGGAACTCGACACCTTCACCGCCTTCGCGCGCAGCCGGGTGGGCGATCCCCATCTCGCGGCCGACGTGGTTCAGGAGAGCCTGCTCAAGGCCGTGAAATCCGCGGATCAATTGCGCGACGACGAAAGCGTCACCGCGTGGTTTTACCGCATCCTGCGGCGCACCATCATCGACCTCTACCGCCGCCGCGATGCCGCGCACCGGGCAATTGAGCGATTGGAGAACGAACTCAACCTTCCGCCCGATGCGGAGGAAGAAAAAATCTCCTGTGCGTGCGTGGCAACGCTCATCCCAACGCTCAAGCCCGAATACGCCGACCTCATCCGCGAACTCGATCTCGCCGGGCAATCTCCCGAGCAAGTGGCGGCCACTCGCGGAGTCACCCCCAACAATTTGCGCGTTCGCCACCACCGCGCGCGCCAGCAGCTCCGCGAAAGATTGGAGCAAACCTGCCGCCTGTGTGCGAAGCATGGCTGTCTGGATTGCACGTGTGAAAAAGGAAACGACTCCACCGTGGCAGCGACTTCGAAGCCACGCCTTCACGGTTGACGAATTTGCGGGGACGGTTGTATGCCTGAAGCTCCAGTGCGTCGGTAAACACTTGGTGCTAGAAATTATTTATGAGCAAAACCCAAATCGACGAGATTGCACCCGACCTTTTCCGCCTCTCCATCTACGTCAAGGAATTCGACATGCAGTTCAATCACTTCCTTGTGCGCGACGAGGAACCGCTGCTGTTTCACGCCGGATTCAAAGGCATGTTCCCGGTCCTGCGCGAAGCCGTCGCCACGTTGATTGATCCCACGAAACTCCGACACATCGCCTGGAGCCACTTTGAATCCGACGAAGTCGGCGCGCTCAATCACTGGCTGGAACTCGCGCCCCAGGCCCAGCCCGTCTGCACCCTGGTCGGCAAACTCGTGACCGTGGACGACTTTGCCATCCGTCCCGCGCGCGGCATGACGGCGGACGATGTCCTCACGACCGGCAAGTATCGCTACCGGTTTCATCGCTCCCCTCACCTCCCGCACGGTTGGGACGCTGGTGTGTTGTTCGAGGAAACGCGCAAGACGCTCTTCTGCTCCGACCTATTTCATCATTTCGGAAACGTCGCGGCCGTAACTTCGTCGGACCTGATTGATCCGGCTCGCAAAGCGATGCAGGCCATGCAGTCCGGCCCGCTCGCTGACTACATGCCGTACACCAGCCAGACCGAAGGCGTCCTCCGCGGACTCGCCAACCTCAAACCGGAAACGCTGGCCGTCATGCACGGTTCATCTTTCGTCGGCAAGAGCGACAAGCTGCTCATCGATTTGGCCGGCGTGATTAAGGACAGTTTCAACAACGGGAAATGAGCTAGCACAGAATTCGGTGACGAGGCGAACGACGCCCCCGGAGCTGACCCGGCCGATCGTGCCTTAGGATTGACTCCCGTAACTGCGCGGAAATACAACGCGGAACGTCGTTCCCGTCTCCGCCGAACTGGCGATTTCCAGGCTCGCATCGAGCAACTCACACAGGCGTTTCACAATGGAAAGTCCGATCCCTTCCCCGGACTCATGCTGGGACGTTTGGGTCGGAGTGGCGGTGTCCTTGGGCGGCAGCACGTGAGAGGCTTCGCCTTTGATCGCGGCGGACTTTTCGTCGGACTCCTTGGCACTCGCGGTGGCTTCTTGCAGACCGTCCGCCATCGACGTGCCCGCTTCGGTCAACATTCCCGGTCCGGTGTCTTTGACCATCAGCCACCAGTTCTCCTTCTCTTCGCCCCAACTGACGGAGACGCCGCCGGATTCGGTGTATTTGAGAGCGTTCATTAGAAGATTTTTCGCAACGCGCCGGACCTTCTCCGCATCGCCTTCGACGTTAAGCGGCACCGCTCCTTTTGCCTTCAAAAACAAACGGCGTTCGAGAGCGAATGGCTGGTTACAGGCGCACAGCTCCGTGATCAAACGACCGGCGTCAAACTCAGCGATCTCCCGTTTTTCCTGCCCCGCCTCCAATCGCGCCAGGTCCATCAATTCACCCAGCATCGAATTGAGACCTTTGACCGCCCGCTGAAGAAAGGCCGCCGATTCCCTCCGGTCTTTTTCCGCCATGTCGGTCCGGCCGATCTGGGACGCCGCGATGCTGACGCCGAGCACGTCGCTGTTGAGATCGTGAACCGCCTGATGAATGAGTGTGGCCCGCCGTTGCTCAATCTCATCGACGTCCGCCAGCGCGTGCATCAGGTCGCGCACCCGGCCGCCGGCTTCGGCCTGTTGCATCCGCTCGTATTGGGCGGCGCTCCCGCTGATGATGTCATTCGTCAGGTGCAGCAACTGCCGATGCGCTTCGAGAAAAGTCGCGTGCTCCAGTTCCGGATGCTCGGCGAAAATTTTGCTCAACTCCTCGAACACGCAGATCTGGAAATGTCCGCACTCGCTGATCAATTCCTTCAACCGGTAGCCCTGCTGCCACCGATGCAAGCCGTGCTTGACTCCTTTCTCCTCTTTCTCAAGGTCGGCCGCCCGGTCCGCGGCCCCGCCGGGACGCGAGCGGAGCTTGAGTTCATAGGCGCCAAGGATCGCGGGAACGTGATCCAGGAATTGTCCGAGGGTGAGGGCGCGGCCGGACCGTTGTTCCGGATCGGCGCGATCCAGCTTGCGCCAAGCCGCGAGAATGGATTCCCGTCGCGCAGCGAGGAGATCGCTCAAGGCAGCCAGCTGCTCGGTCGAGGTCAGCGGCATGAGTGGTGGAATTGGGTGATCAAGCGATTAGCACATTTCCATGGCCTGCGTCACTGTGGGCCCGCAAGTCAGCCGAGTCAATCCGCGCAGTTGCCGCCTTCAACTCCAAAGGAGTTGGGTCATTCAGCCCGGCGTTGGTTCACACAGTGGTGGCCGTGCGCGAGCACCTCCCCTGGGGTGAATGGGTAAAATGAGAACTCCAGTAATTCCTTGATTTTACTCGGCAATCCTTCGATCGGGTGTCGAAAACGATGGCTGGGACGACGGAAACGGTCAGTCGGACGACGGAAACGGTCAGTCGGACGACGGAAACGGTCAGTCGGACGACGGAAACGGTCAGTCGGACGACGGAAACGGTCAGTCGGACGACGGAAACGGTCAGTCGGACGACGGAAACGGTCAGTCGGATGACGGAAACGGTCAGTCGGATGACGGAAACGGTCAGTCGGATGACGGAAACGGTCAGTCGGATGACGGAAACGGTCAATCGGATGACGGAAACGGTCAGTCGGGTGTCGCCTTCAACTCCAAAGGAGTTGAATCATTCAGCCCAGCGTTGGCTGACGCAGTGGTGGCCGTGCGCAAGCACGTACGCTTGGATGGATGGGGAGAATACGGAAGGACCGCGGCGTTCACGCCGCTTCAACGGGCGAATTCAAACGGCACTCGAATTTGCCGTAAGCTTCTCTACACTCGTGCGGTGAAGCGGCGTAAACGCCGCGCGCCGGTTTTGGAGCGCAACCTTCAGGTTGCTTCACGGTGCGAAGTTCAGACGGCCATCGATCAATTCCAGCGGGTTGGATTGGCGGAAGGCGAAGCGGCATAAATGCCGCGCTCCGCGGAACGTAACCCAGGGTAGCTCGGTCCGAGCCCGACGGGCCAACCTCGCCAACTTGGGCTAAGGGATTTGCTCCACCGACTGTATTCACGGGGCCCACCCCGACGATTACTGGATTGATTGATGGGAGCTGGCGAAGGGTATCTTGCCCGTGGCAAGACTTGAAGTGCCGTCGGCGTGAGAGCTTTTCTTACAGAAAACCGGGCGACATTTGGAAATTGGAAAGAAGCCCAGGAAAAGGATTGCCTCGCAGCTCAAGAAACATGAATAATCGAATCGTTGACTCGATGGAAAAACACTCCTTGCCCCGCAGTAAAGCATCCCAACGGCAAATTCCTATGAGCTTGACCAGATTAAACGCGGGAACCTGCTTAGTCTTACTCCTGATTGGCATAGTCACGGTTGGACTACCGAGCGTCGGGCATAGCGCTTTGGTCAGAACCGAGTCCACCATTGGGCAATGCCGAGAACAGTGGGCGAGCGCTGCTTACCAACCTTGGACAATCAGGCTGCAATCCTTTTACAGCACTCGCTCCACGAATTCGCAAGGAACCACTTCATTCTGTTGCGTGTTTGTATACAGGGGATGGCCAAGCTGGGCGAACCCAAGCGACTACCCAGGTCAGCAATGTGTCGAGAGCATTTGTTTTTACTACATGAACAAGCCGTTCGGTCCCGTCGAGGGGCAGAAAGATCAAACCACTGTCAGCACTATTCGCGCCTACTCAAACAATCGTCGGACAAGCGGCGGGGGCGGAGGCGGAGGAGGCGGGGTAAACGGTGGGCGACCACGGAGTTGGTTTCGATTTAACAAACCAGATCAGGCCATCGCCATGCGCGGCGTGCCAGAAGAAAACATCTCGGGCTTCACCTTGGTGGAGGCAGCGCAGGACGAACCCGATGCCACAGTCGCCGATTTGGTCCTGACAGCACCCGACTTGGCTTCACCCCAGAGTGTGTTCGTGTGCGTGAATGCGAAAGGCGACGAGGATTGGCTGAGCCTCGGAGTGATTACCAACAACCTCAACCCCGAGGTTACGTATTTTAAACAGCCTTTGGCGGACTTTGCCACGAACCAATGGTATGAGGTCGTGGTGCCGGCGGCGCTGCTGAAGGCCGGCACGAACCAGTTGACGTATTTTTTGCACAGCGCGGGGCCGACGAACTCGTCGGTCTTTGTGGGGCTGGGGATAACGGAGGTGTTTAGTCCAGTGGTATCTGCGCTGGCGGCGACGAACAACCAGTTGATTTTGCGACTCGAGAACCTTATTCCGATGGCCAACTACGAGCTGCAGCATTCTGCTTCCCTGACAAACTGGCAGACTCTGACGAACTTGATGCCGGACATCACGGTTGACTCGTTGAGCACACCAGTCACCAACATGGCAACGTTTTACCGGTTGCTGATGCCGTAGCAGTGAAGCCGTGATTTTGCGGTGGTCCTAGACGGCCAACTGGCCAATGTGCCCATCTCTACGCATCGTTCGTCAACCAGTGGGCGGACGTTGGCAGACTGAGATCTTTCCGAGACGCTCGGGTCAATTCTTCGTCGTCGCCAACTCCTCCTCAAAATCCACAATCTCTTTGATCTGCACCAGGAACCAGCGGTCGATCTTCGTGAGGTTGAAAATCTCTTCAATGGTGAAGCCGGCGCGCAGGGCGTGGCGGATGAAGAAGATACGTTCTGCGTTGGGCACGCTCAGTTTGCGGCTGATGACGTCGCGCGGGAGGATGTCGCGGTCGCCATAGACTTCCGTGCCGATGCGCCAGGGTTTGCCGTCGCCGCCCAGGCCGCTGCGGCCGATCTCCAGCGAGCGCAGACATTTTTGCAAACTTTCCTTGAACGTGCGGCCAATGGCCATCGCTTCGCCGACGCTTTTCATCTGCGTGGTGAGCGTGGGGTCGGCCTGCGGGAATTTCTCGAAGGCAAAGCGCGGAATCTTGGTGACGACGTAATCAATGCTCGGCTCGAAGCTCGCGGGGGTTTCGCGCGTGATGTCGTTCTTGAGTTCGTCGAGCAGGTAGCCGACGGCGAGCTTGGCGGCGATCTTCGCGATCGGGAATCCCGTGGCCTTGGACGCGAGCGCAGAGCTCCGGCTGACGCGCGGGTTCATCTCGATGATGACCATGCGGCCGGTCTCGGGGCTGACGCCGAATTGAATGTTGGAGCCGCCCGTTTCCACGCCGACGGCGCGGATCACGGCGAAGCTCGCGTCGCGCATGATCTGGTATTCCTTATCCGTGAGGGTCTGAATGGGCGCGACGGTGATGGAGTCGCCGGTATGGACGCCCATGGGATCGAAGTTTTCGATCGAGCAGATGATGACGCAGTTGTCGGCCTTGTCGCGCATGACTTCCATCTCGTATTCCTTCCAGCCGAGGAGGGATTCTTCGATGAGAATTTCGGAGACGGGCGAGAGCTCGATGCCGCGCTTGGCAATTTCTTCAAACTCGTCGCGGTTGTAACCGATGCCGCCGCCGGTGCCGCCAAGCGTGAACGCGGGCCGGATGATGAGCGGGAAGCGGCCGATCTTCTCAGCCACGGCGCGGGCTTCTTCGAGATTGTGCGCGACGCCGGAGATGGGCACATCGAGGCCGATTTGGAGCATCAGTTCCTTGAACGCAAAACGGTCTTCGCCCTTGTGAATGGCGTCGGGCTTCGCGCCGATCATTTCGACATCGTGACGGGCGAGCGCTCCGTTTTTGTTGAGCGCCATGGCGGTGTTGAGCGCGGTCTGGCCGCCGAGCGTCGGGAGCAAAACAAGTTTGCCGGTGGCGCCCAGCTTTTTCATCTCGTCCTTCTCGCGGATGATGATCTTCTCGACGCACTCGGGCGTGATGGGCTCGATGTAGGTGCGGTCGGCGAACTCCGGATCGGTCATGATGGTGGCCGGATTGGAGTTGATCAGGACGACGCGGTAGCCTTCTTCCTTGAGGGCTTTGCAGGCTTGCGTGCCGGAGTAATCAAATTCGCAGGCTTGTCCAATGATGATCGGACCAGCGCCAATGATGAGGACGGAATGGATGTCGGTGCGTTTCGGCATATCAAAATCTCGGTGAGTGAACGTGATTTCCGCGCACTTGTCATCGATTTTGTTTCATGGCGTGGAAGCTTGCCAAGTCGCGGCCGCGAATTACGATCCGCGGATGAATTTCCCGAAGCACGCGCTCGCGTGGCTGACGATGTTTCAAATGCTATCCGCCGTCGACCACGCCGCCGAGCCGTTGCCGTGGAAACCGGTCTGGGCGGATGAATTCGACGGCGCGAAACTCGATTACTCGAAATGGGCCGTGGAAGAAAACGGGCACGGCGGCGGCAACAACGAGATGCAATTCTACGTGGACAGCCCGCGAAATATCCGCGTCGAAAAAGGTTTACTCGTCCTCGAAGCGCGCCACGAACCGCATGAATACGCGGGTGTGCGACGCTATTTCACTTCCGGAAGGGTGCGCACGAAGCATCGAGCGGACTGGACGTATTGCCGCGTTGAGGTGCGTGCAAAGCTCCCGACGGGTCGCGGAATCTGGCCGGCGATCTGGATGCTACCCACGGACGACAAATACGGCACGTGGGCCGCGAGCGGCGAGATCGATATCATGGAAATGATCGGACACGAGCCGCATCAGATTCACGGGACGATTCATTACGGCGGGCGTTGGCCGAGGAATCAATCGGCAGGAAAACCTTACGCGCTGCCGTCCGGAAAGTTCGCGGATGACTTCCACATCTTCGCGCTCGAATGGGAGCCCGGCGTGATCCGGTGGTACGTGGACGGGAAGAATTATCACACGCAAACGAAGTGGCGCAGCGAGAGCGCGCCCTACCCTGCCCCGTTCGATCGGGCGTTTCATCTTGTGCTGAATCTCGCCGTCGGCGGCAATTGGCCGGGACCGCCCGACGTGCAGACGGTTTTCCCGCAGCAGTTGCTGATCGATTACGTGCGCGTGTTTCAACGCAAGCCGTGAGGTCTCGCGCAACCGGTGGCTGGCTGAATTTTCTCCGGTCGAACGCAGTCAGAGAACCATACTGAAAACCCCATGAAAAAATCCCTCATCGCCCTCCTGTCACTCAGCGTCCTCAGCTTCACCGTTTCGGCGGCGGAAAAGAAAGCGCCCGAGCCGCATCCGACCACGCAGACGTTTTTCGTCGCCGGAGTCCAATGCGAGACCTGCGTCGGCAACATCACCGAATCGATTCAGAAAGTGAAAAGCGTCACCAAGGTCCAAGGTCTTACCGCCGGCAGCGGTTACGTGAACGTTTCGTTTGATTCGCACAAGGACAGCTTCCAGCAGATCGCGCAGGCGATCGCCGACGCCACGCCCGCTCACGGCGAAAAATACGCCGCCACGATGAAGCTCAAAGTTGCCGACTACGCGAAGGGCGACAACGCGGCGAAGGTCGAAGGCGTGTTCGCCAAGTCAAAGGACTTCGTGAAGGTGAAGGCGACGAACAAGGAGAAGGGCGAATTTGAAATGAGCTTTCTGCCGTTGAAGGTGGACGCGAAGAAGGAAGGTCCGCAGGGCTGGAACGGCGGCCGCTTCGGTCATCCGATCGGTGATCCCGCGCCGAAAGGTCTCGGCTTGAAAGTGTCGTTCGTCCGCGAAGGTGCCGTCGTCGCGAAAGCCGCTCCCAAGAAAAAATAAATAGCGATCGCCCTCAGCAATTATTAACCACGTGCTGCCGGCATCTTGCCGGCAGTTCTTTTTCCAACGGTAATCTTAGGCCAGCGAACAAAGTTTAAATCGAAGCTTCCGATCAGCCGCCGGAAGCACGTTGAACTGCTCTTCAACTCACACGCCTTGCATCTATGAAATCCTTCGTCGCCTTCGCGGTCTTCTGTTCGAACCTTTTCGTCGCGGTCGCGGCTGAGTTGCCGCCGCTCGATCTTGGCGGTGTGCGCGAGGAACACCTCATGATTCCGATGCGCGATGGGGTGCGCCTTTCGGCTTACGTTTACTTTCCCGAGGGCAAAGGACCGTGGCCGGTCATTTTCGAGCAACGCTATGTCGTGATCACGGGAACCAGTTCGCGCAAGGAACTCGCCGCGCTCGCCAAGAACGGCTACGTCGCAGCCCGCGTGAGCTTCCGCGGCGCGCAGTTGTCCGAAGGCGTCTGGCGCGGTTACCGCGCGCTCGCGTGGGGCGAACTGCAGGACGGCTACGATCTTTGCGAGTGGTTCGCCAAGCAATCCTGGAGCACGGGAAAAGTCGGCACGTTCGGCGGATCACAAGGCGGCTTCGCGCAGAACTTTCTCGCCGTCGCGCACCCGCCGCATCTGGTCTGCCAATACATGACCGACACCGGACTGAGTTTGTTTCAGGAAGGCTATCGCATCGGCGGCATCACACGCCCGGAGCGCTTCAAGAAGATGGACGACGTCGCGCGCAACCCGGCCGACAACCGCGCGCTCCTAGCCGAGTGGATGAGTCATCCCACCTACGACGACTACTGGCGCGACGAAGATTGCTCGCTGCATTTCCGCGAGATGAACGTCCCCTGCTTCACCATCGGGAGTTGGTATGACTTCATGTCGGTCGGCAGCATCCAGAGCTTCATCGGTCGTCAGCACAAGGGCGGACCAAATTCGCGCGGTCAGCAACAACTCCTCATCGGCCCGTGGCTCCATGGCGGTTTGCCGAAATCGAACAAGATCGGCGAGATGCTTTATCCGGAGAACGCCAAGTTCGACACGCAAGCCCACATGGTGCGCTGGTTCGATCACTTTCTCAAAGGCGTCGACAACGGCGTCGAGAAGGAACCTACGGTTCGCTACTACGTCATGGGCGCTCTCGGCGAACCCGGCGCGCCGGGCAACGAATGGCGCACCGCGAAGGATTGGCCCGTGAAGGCGAAGGAAACTTCCTACTACCTGCACGCGGACGGAAAACTGAACCAGCAAAAGCCGCGCGAGCCAAACTCCTCCACGAGTTACCTCAGCGATCCTTTTCATCCGATGGAAATTCCCGGCACGAGTTTCCCCGGCGCCCGCGACGCACGGAAGTTCGAGGAGCAAAAGGAAGTCCGCACCTTCACCACGCCGCCGTTGACCGAGCCCGTCGAGTGGACCGGCAAAGTGCGCGCCGAGCTCTACGTCGCGTCATCCGCCAAGGACACCGATTTCATCGTGCGCATCACCGATGTCTATCCCGACGGGCGCAGCATCCTGATCGTGGATTACGTCCGCCGCGCGCGGTATCGCAACGGCTGGGACAAGGAAACATTGATGGTGCCGGGCAAAGTCTATCGCGTGGGCTTCGATATCGGTTCGCTGAGCCAGATTTTCAATCGCGGCCATCGCATTCGCGTCACCGTCGCTAGCACGGGCGCGCCGTTCATTGAACCGAACCCGCAGACTGGCGAACCGCTCACGGTCGATTTCCCGTCCAATGCTGTCACGGCGATCAACACGATCTTCCATCAGCGGGACGAGGCGTCGCACATTATCGCGCCCGTGGTGCGGAAGTAATCTGGACAACGTCGGCACGAAGCGTTAACCAACCGGCGCCGCGTCCCGCGCCGGGGCCGGAGAATTTAACGAAGCCGACATGTTACCCATCCAAGCCATCGCCGATAAACTCGGAGTCGCCAACGAACACCTCGTCCCTTACGGCCAACACACGGCCAAGCTCAAGCTCGACCTCTTCAACGCGCCCACGTCGCGACCGCCCGGGAAGTTGATCCTCGTCACCGCGATCAACCCCACCAGTCACGGCGAAGGCAAGACCGTCGTCTCAATCGGCCTTGCTCAGGCCATTGATAAGTTGGGGAAGAAAGTCGTCATCACGTCGCGGGAACCGTCGCTCGGTCCGTTATTCGGCGCCAAGGGCGGCGCCACCGGCTCGGGTCGCGCGAAGCTCGTTCCCAGCCAGAACATCAATCTCCATTTCACCGGCGATTTCCCCGCGATCACCGCCGCGCACAACCTGCTCGCCGCCGCGATGGATTCCCATCTCCACCACGGAAATGAACTGCGCCTCGACGTGGCGAATCTGTTCTGGCCCCGCGCGGTCGACATGAACGATCGCGCATTGCGTCGCATCACAGTCGGGCTCGGCGGCAAGGCCAACGGTGTCGAGCGCGAGTCCGGGTTCGTCATCACCGCCGCTTCCGAGATCATGGCGATCCTGGCGCTGAGCCGCTCCCGCGCCGATCTGCGAAAACGTCTGGAGGAAATCGTGATTGGCTTCGACACCAGTGGGCGACCCGTGCGGGCCCGCGAACTCAACGTGACCGGCGCGTTGATGGTGTTGCTCAACGACGCGGTGATGCCGAATCTCGTCCAGACTATCGAAGGCACGCCCGCAATCGTTCACACGGGACCGTTCGCCAACATTGCCCACGGCACCAGCAGCGTGATCGCGCAAACGATGGCGCTGCGCCTCGCGGACTTTGTCGTCAACGAAGCCGGCTTCGGCGCCGATTTGGGTGCGGAAAAATTTTTCGACATCGTCATGCCCAGCTCCGGCATCAAACCTTCCGCCGCGGTTTTGATCGCGACCGCTCGCGCGCTCGCCGAGCACGGCACCAAACTCGACGGCTCGACGGGCGTCGCCGCGGTGCAACGCGGCGTCTGCAATCTCGCCAAGCACGCGGAGAACCTCCGTAAGTTTAACGTGCCGCTCGTCGTGGCGATCAATCGTTTTGCCGCCGACACTCCCGAAGAGATCAAGGTGATCACTGATTTCTGCGCCGCCAATCAACTCGATAGCGCCGTGGTGAACGTGTTCAGCCAAGGCGGAGCCGGCGGACTCGAGCTCGCCGAGAAGGTCACTACACTCGCTGCGGCCACGAAACCGGAAAGCATCGTATCGCTTTATCCCGCCAAGCTCTCGTTGCCGGAAAAGATTCTCACCATCGCCCGGGAGATTTACGGCGCGGCCGACGTTACTTTCGAACCGAAGGCGCGGATGCGATTGGAACAATTCACTCAACTGGGTTTCGGCCATTACCCGGTCTGCATGGCCAAAACGCAATACTCGCTCTCCGACAATCCCAAACTCGCCGGCGCGCCCCGCGATTGGACGTTGAAAGTGACCGATGCGAATCTCTCCGCCGGGGCGGGCTTCGTCGTCGCCGTCGCGGGAAATATGTTGCTCATGCCCGGCCTGCCGAAGGTGCCGCAAGCTACGAAGCTGGACGTGGACGACCAGGGCAACATCATCGGGATCGATTGATGGAAGCGAATCGGAAACCGCGATGAGAACGAGAACGCTCAACCGCCGCCGGTTTCTCCAGACCTCTGCCGCCTTCGCTGCGGGAACGACTTTCGGACAACAAAGCGCTTCCGCCCGATTCCGCCTCTCGACCTTTTCCGCTGATGTCACCGTGCCGATCGGCCACGCGCTGATGGGCGGCGGCATCAAACCCGCCGCGAAGATCGTAGATCCCCTGCTCGCCCGCGGCTTCGTTCTGATCGGCGGGGAACGGCCCGTTGTCTTCGTCTCCGTCGATTGGTGTGAGATTCGTAACGACGCCTTCGACCGCTGGCGGACTGTGCTCGCCGAAGCCGCCGGCACGAGGCCCGACCGAGTCCTCGTCACCAGCACGCACGCGCACGATGCACCGGTCGCCGATCTGCGCGCGCAACAGTTGCTCGACGAGCATTCGCCCGGTGTGAACATCACGGATCTCGCCTTTCACGAAACCGCGGTGCAACGCGTGGCGAAAGCGGTGCGCAAAGGCTTATCCAGCGCCCAACCGATCACCCACATCGGCACCGGCGAAGCGCGCGTGGACGGCGTGGCTTCGAATCGCCGTTTCATTCCCAGCGCAGGCGGTATTTCCTATGGGCGAATGAGTCGCGCGACATCGCCGGAAACCCAAGCTGCGCCCGAGGGAACGATTGATCCTTTTCTCAAGACGATCAGCTTCTGGAGCGGCGACCGTGCAGTTTGTGCCCTGCACGGATATGCGACGCATCCGATGAGCAGCTACGGACAAGGCATGGTGTCGTGCGATTTCGTCGGCCTTGCGCGCAATCGCCGGCAGCAAGATGACCCGGGTTGTTTCCAAATTTATTCCTCCGGTTGTGCCGGCAACGTGACCGCGGGAAAATTCAACGACGGTTCGCCCGCAAGCCGCACCGCGCTGACCCGACACATCTACGACGCGATGGCCACATCGCAAAAGAACACCGAGAAACATCCACTGCGCTCGATCAACTGTCGGGCTTCCAAACTCCACCTCGCACCGCGCAACGCGCCCGGATTCACTTTCGCCGACTCGCTCAAGATCCTGAAGGAAAAGTCCGCGACGCCGTTCACCTCGTTTAAGAAATGCCTCGCTGCGATGAACCTGAGCTGGCGCGAGCGCGCCGACGCTGGCAGCGCCATCGACGTACCCATTATCGACCTCGGCGTCGCGCATATCCTCCTCCTGCCCGCAGAGAGCTATGTTGAATACCAACTCTTCGCGCAATGGGTGCGCCCCGAATCGTTCGTACTCGTCGCCGGTTACGGTGAGTGCGCGCCTGGTTACATCCCCATCGAGAAAGCGTGGGCAGAAAAGGATTCCAATCTCGGAGATTGGTGCTGGGTCAATCCCGGCGCGGAGGCCGCGATGAAGGACGCGATCGTCGCGGCGCTGCGGAGGTAGCCGCACGAAACCGTCAGAACCCCGATCGCTTCGGATACACCGGCTTCTTTGGCGCCGTGGGCGGATTCTTCTGCAGCGACTCAAGAACCTCCTTCACGGCACGCTCGAGCTGGGGGTCTCCGCCTTTGGTCATGAGCGCGGGATCGTCGACGACCGCGATGTCGGGATCGACGCCGTAGCCTTCGATGATCCATTCGCCCTTGGTGTCGTAAATGCCGAACGTGGGCACCGTCACGCTGCCGCCGTCGATGAGGGTGGGCACGCCGGTGATGCCGATCAAGCCGCCCCAAGTCCGCGTGCCGATGAGCGGGCCGAGGCCGGCCTGCTTGAAGTAAAACGGAAACGCGTCGCCGCCGGAACCGCTCCAACCGTTCATCAGCATCGCCATCGGGCCGTTGTGCGCGGTGTACGGCCAGCTCCAATCTGCACCGTCGCGCACGCCCCAATAGTTAATCACGCGCCGGCCAAGCATCTCGACGAAGCGATCAGGAATCTGCCCGCCACTATTGAAACGCTCGTCGATGACGAGGCCGGGCTTGTCGAATTGTCCGCGGAACTGGCGCACGAGTTCGTTCTGTCCATCGCGGGCCGTGCTCGGAACGTAGACGTAGCCAATTTTTCCATCGCTGAGTTTCTCGACCCGTTTGCGATTGTCCTCGACCCACGCGAGGTACCGCAGGCGCGTTTCATTCGCGAGGGTTTGCACAAGGACTTCGCGCGCGCCCGCGAGGTCAGGCCCGCTGTTGATCGTCAGCATCACGGTTTGATCCGCGAGATTCTGAAACGCCGCCCACGGGTCCTGCGCGACATCAAGCGGCGTGCCGTTCACGGCGAGGAGATAATCGCCTTCCTTCACATTGACGCCGGATTGGCGCAAGGGCGAACGCACCTCGGCATCCCAAGCGGCGCCGTCGATGATTTTTTTGATGCGATACGCTCCATTCTCCAATGCGAAGTCGCAGCCCAGGTAGCCCACGCCACGGGTCGGCGGATTCTCGGTATCGCCGCCGCTGCGATAGGTGTGCGACGCGTTCAATTCGGAGATCAATTCGCCGATCACGTAGTTCACATCCCAACGCGTCACCGCGTCGTTAAGCAGCTTGCCATAACGCTCACGCATCACCTTCCAATCAACCCCGTGCATGCTGGGGTCGTAAAAGAAATCGCGTTCGATGCGCCAGGCGTCGTTGAAGATCTGCCGCCATTCCGCCACGGGATCGACAGTGGTCTCAAGCTTGTCGGTCGCGAGTTTCTTGTCGAGCTTCGCCCCCTCCTTCACGTCGATGATGAAATAGTCGCTCCCTCGGTGAACCAGCATCTTTTGCCCATCGGCCGAGATCTGAAATCGCCCTGCGTCATCTACGACCAACTTCGTCTCGCGCTTGTCGACGTCGTAAAACTCGATCGGACTCTTCTCCGTGGTGGAGCCAGTGCGCGGGAGCCAGCGGTAGAGCAACTTGCCTTTCACGGCTTGCAAGTTGTCGTAACGACCGGCACGCGTGGGCAACAAAACGCCGCGACGCTCAAAGCCCGCAAGATCGATTTCCACCGGCTTCACCTTCTCGTCTTTCTTGGCTGCAAGCTTCTCGCCCCCCTTGACGGGCGCCGTGTTGGTCTTCAGCGCATTCGTGGAGGCGGTCGGTGATTCGTCTTTCTTTTCCTCCGACTTGGCCGGGGCCTTGTTGTCTCTGCTGGGCTCATCGTCATTACGCGCGGCAAGCGGCGACGGCACGTCGTTGCGCAACGGCACCGCCACAAGGCGCTGCGTGTTCGGATAAACCCAGGTGTTGTCGAGATCGCTGTAAACGGGATCCATTTCGCGGCCGGAGCGGTAGAACAGATACTTGCCGTCCGGGCTGATTGCGGGCTGGTCATCGTCGTAGAACCCGCTCGTCACTTGAGTGGATTTGCCTGACTTCGTGTCGTGCAGAACGATCGCCGAGTGACGGTTCGTCAAATCCTGCGCCCACGCGAGCCAGCGGCTGTCCGCCGACCAACTCACCCGGAACGAGTCAAGTTCGCCCTGATACATCCATAGTTGTTTGCCGACGGCGGAGTATTTCTTCGCGTCCAGATCCACGAGAAATACCCGCATGGCCTTGCTGATGAACGCGAGTTTGCGGCTGTCGGGCGACCATTGCGGACGATAGCGATAGCCATCGGGGAATTTGACCACGGTCTGCTCACCACCCGACCCATCAGCCGGGCGCACCGCAAGATGGTATTCGCCAGAGCGATCCGTGAAATACGCGATCAACTTTCCATCCGGCGACCAGGTCGGGTAACGCTCCGCAACCCCGGAACTGCGCGTCAGATTGCGCACGACGCCGTGCTCGACGGGCACGGTAAAGATTTCCCCTCGGGCTTCAAACACCGCGCGCTTGCCGCCCGGCGAAATGTCCGCGTGCTGGACGCTCTTGCCGACGTTCTCCGAACGCGGCTTCAACGTCGCGCGATCCGTCACGACCCGGATGCTCACCTCGCGTTGTTTCTCCGTCTTGAGGTCGAGCAGGTAGAGCCGCCCGCCCGCTTCGAACACGAGATCGCTCGGCCCGATGCTCGGGAAATGGACGTCGAGATCCTTGAAGAACGTGACCTGACGGAACGTGTCCTTCGTCGAGTCATAAGCCCAGATGTTCGCGCGTTTGTTTTCGTCGCGATCGGAGAGGAAATAGAGCGTCTTCCCGTGCCACATCGGCTGCGCATCGGCGGCGTCGGAATGAGTCACGTTGCGCGCGCTGCCGGTCGCGAGGTCGAAGAACCAGATGTCGGGATTCATGCCGCCGCGGTAGCGCTTCCACGTGCGGAAATCGACGCTGATCGGCATATACGCGAGCGTCTTGCCGTCTGGCGAAATTGCGCCGAACTCGCCGTAAGGGAGCGGCAGCTTTTCCGGCAAACCGCCCTGCGCGGAGACTTTGAAGAGTTGATTGAAACGATCGCGCGGGCTGTCGCGCAGCGACGCGAAGAGAAGTTGTTTTCCGTCGGGATACCAGCCGATCACGCGATCGCTCGCACCATGATACGTGACGCGACGCGGCACGCCGCCATTCGCGGGCACAACGTAGATGTCGAGGTTGCCGTCGTAGTTCGCGCTGAAGGCGATCTCCGAACCGTCGGGCGAAAAGCGGGGGAACTGTTCCTCGCCGCGGGGCGAACTCAAGCGCACGGCTGTGCCGCCCGATTTCGCCACCACCCAAATATCGCCCGCGTACACAAACGCAATCTGGGTCGCCGAGACATCAGGTTGCCGCATCATGCGCGCGTCAATATGGCCATTGGTGATCGGCGCTTTGACAGCCGCATTCGCACTGGCGCCGCGAGCGGCGGGCACGAACACAACGGTTGCGGCGAGTAAGGCGAACAGAGTTAAACGTAGAATAGGTGGCATGTTCATCACGAATGCGGGATGGGTTGAGCGTTAGAAATCAGCAAGCGGGAATCCCTGAAAGCTACTGCTTCGGCAGCCACTTCTTCCAGTTCTCCGAGAATGCCTCGACATTCTCCTTGGACACCAGCGTCAGCGGAGTCGGATCGAGCGCGCGCGCCGGAGATTTTTTGAAGTGCACTTTGTTGAGCAAATGTTCCACCCCGCGATATCCGTAGCCGTAGACGTCCTGCGACAGCAGCAATTGCACGTGACCGCTGCGCACGTAGGCGAGTTCCGGCGGAAGCGCATCCACCGCGACACACTTGATGGAGCCCGGCGTCCACTTAAGCGCGTTGTCCGTGAAGAGCGGCCAGCCGCCGAGCAAGCCCCAGCCCGTGATGTCCGGATTCGCCTGCATCACCTGTTCGATCTTCGCGACGGCATCGAGCGGCGTTTCCTTGTGGTAGAAAATGTCGCGGATCACCACGCCGGGATATTTCTTGGCCGCACTGCGAAAGCCCGCTGCGCGTTGCTGGAGATTCGCGGCATTCGGATTGCCATCGATCGCGGCAACGACTCCTTTGCCACCGAGTTGCTTCGCGAGCTCCTCAAAGGTCTGCGCGCCGCATTGGAAATCATCAATCCCGAGTGCGACGAACCGCTGACTCGCCGGAGCGTCACCCGAGAACGTCACCACCGGAACGCCCTGCTTCACCGCTTTGTTGATCGCGTCGGTGAGTTTGTTCGCGTCGGAACAACTGATGAGAATGCCATCCGTGCCGGCGAGCAGCAGTTGCTCGATGAACTCGGCCTGCTTCTGTGCGTCCTCCTCGTTGGGCGTGCGCCAGTCGATCTTGATCTTCACCCCGTGCTTCGCGCTGAGTTCGCGCGCGGCATCATTCGCGCCCGAGCGCGCCGCTTCGAAGAAGGGATTGCCCTGCGACTTCGCGACCATGCCGAAGCTGAACGATTTTTGCGCGTGGACGGGCATCGACACGACACACGTAAGCGCGCCAACGATCGCAGCTAAGCAGACAGAACGGAGATTCATGCGGCGGATGATAGTGAGGCGCCGCTCCAAGGCCAGTGATTTTGCGGCCAAAATGGTCATCGCCGTGAACGTCCGCGTGCGCGCCGTCCTCCGCGCCCCTTCACTTTTCCGTGGTTTTCAATTTACGGAATCGCCCCGAATCCCAACACTCACTGCGGTATGGCTGACTTTCTGGAACTGGTCCGCGCGTTCAACACCCGGGATTACGCGCCCGGCGAAGTCGTCATGGAACAGGACTCACCCACCGGCCCGCTGCTTGTGCTCCTCGATGGTGAAGTGGAAATTCTCCGCGACAACGTGCGCGTGGCCAAGACCGCGCAGGCCGGCGCTGTATTCGGAGAGATGTCCGTCCTGCTGGGCTCCGCGCACACCGCCACCGTCCGCGCCCTGAAACCGTGCCGGTTCGCCGTCATTGAAAAGCCGCGCGATTTTTTGAACTCCTCCGCCACCGCCAGTTTTCACGTGGCCAGCCTTCTAGCGAAGCGACTCGACGCGTTGAACAAATACCTCGTGGACGTGAAGCGGCAATACGAGGGTCACGATCATCTCGGCATGGTCGACGACGTTCTCGAAACGCTCATGCACCGGCAGCCGCGCCCGCCGGCCCGCTGATGGCGCCGCCAGCCACCGGTTCCAGTTGGCGCACCACCTGATCCTTCAGGGACACCCACTCAGCGCTCATTACGTCGAGATCGAAGATCAAGTAGGCTGGCGACGGGCCGATTTGTTTGCCGGGATTGAACACCCACGTCTTGCCGAGCCGATCGTTCCACGAGCCTTTCGCATGGAACGGTGCATTGTGAATGTGACCTGAGAGAACCAGATCGGGCTGATACCGCTGAATCCATCCCCCCAGAAACTCGTCGCCGCCAAACTTTCGTCCCGCCCAACTCACCGGCGATTTGTCCGGCGGCGAATGATGAATCCACACCCAACGTTTTTTCGGCTTCGCCGCATCCCGCGCCAGCAGGCTTTCCACCTCCGCGCGCGACACCGGACCATCCCACCACGGACAAATCGTGATCAACGTGTCACCCAGTTCAACGCTGTCGCCGTCCACAAAGACCTGCCCCGCCTTCGCCTCGCGCAACCAGTTGCAGATGGATTCGTTCGCCGCGGAACGCGCGTCGCCATCGTGATTGCCTGAGCATACCAGCAAGGGTTTCTGTTCGCCGAGCCGCGCCAGGTATTTCTCCACCACCACGATTTGCACATCCAGATCGAGCGTCGAAGCGAGCTCCAGCAAATCGCCCCCGATGACGACCGCGTCATAATTCGCCGCATGGGAAATCAACCAATCGAACTGCTTGAGCTCGTAGTGAAGGTCCGCGACGAATAGCAATCTCATCGTGCGCGCAACCATGCTCCGCCGCCTCCCCACCGTCCACGAAAAAGCAGTAATCGCCTTTCCGCTTAGGCAAACCGCTCCCACTCCTGCCAGTGTTCCATGCCTTGATAGACCGGGACCGACTTCGACACCGATTCGTCGCCCAACAGCCGGAAGTGCCGCCCCAACAAAGCCGTCGCGGTCTCCGGCGTCAGCGGAAAAGGCGGCGGCTCGGGCTCGTTGCCATACAGGAACATCCCCGCCAAACGCCCGCCCGGCTTGATCAACTCTGCCATCCGCGCCGCGTAATCCGGCCAGCGATCCGTCGGCAGCGAGCAAAGGAAGCCTCGCTCGTAAACCAGGTCGTATCGGTTCCCGCCGAAATCGTACTTGAAGAAATTTCCGTGCAGCACCTTGTCGCCCAGCGGACCGAGCACCTCCCGCGCATGCGCCACCGCTGGAGCCGAGAAATCCACCGCGGTGACTTCGTGCCCCGCCTCATGAAACGCCTTCACCTCGTAACCGGAACCGCATCCCGGGATCAACGCGCGGGCCTTGCCACCGGTGCGCTGCAGGAACGCCACCAATTGCGGCGGGATCCCGCCCATATCCCACGGAATCTTTCCCGCCTCCCATCGGCGAGTCCAGAAAACGGTTTTGGAACTGTCCGGCTCATTGGTGGGTAATGGGTCACTCATATTCGGGTTCGCTGAATTTGGCGGTGGTGGGAGAATGGCAGAGGCACTGTACTGCCCCGACGATGTTGGTTGGCGGCAACCGTTTCAACGTTTCCAGTTAAGCCGACGACCTTGGCCGGTGCAAGATGAAGCGGGCCATTCGTTCAGCAACGCCCTCGAGCCACAGCCGTGCCTAGCGGCGGGCACCGTTTCGGGAACAGCTTCACGGCACGCGGCTCGTCCGTAGCCTCGCCCCACCCAAGCATTTGAACCCAGTACGTCTCGGTATTGAGCGGTCTTTTGGCTTGATCCTACCGGTCATTTAGCAGTAAAAAGAGCGCCGTCCATAGGACCGTAATCACTAGGAAAATCGGGCAAGCGACGTTACCCAATTCCGCCATGAAAAAATCCACCCAAAAACTGTACCTCATCACCCTGCTGTTGGGAGTCTGCTTCCTCTCAACTCTCCTCTCTCCGCTCTCAGCTTCCGCCCAAGGCACCGCCTTCACGTATCAAGGTTACCTGACCGATCAGGGTGGGCCGGCCAAAGGCGCGTATGACTTGGAGTTCCGCGTGTTCGACGCCGCCAGCGGCGGCGCGCAGCAGGGCAGTCTGGTGACAATCAATGACCTAGGCATCACCAACGGCCTATTCTCCGTGACGATTGATCCGGGCGCGAATGTCTTCAGTGGTCCAGCACGCTGGCTGAACATAGCCGTCCGACCGGGCGTGAGCGCCGGGGCATTTACCAATGTTGTCCCGCGCCAACCCATCACGGTAGCGCCGTATGCGATCGCGGCTGGCAGTGTAACGGGCATCGTGCCGAGCGGTTCGCTTGCCGGCACTTATTCGGGCGCGGTGACGTTTAACAACGCCGGGAACAGTTTCGCCGGCAACGGCGCAGGACTCACCGGGCTAAATGCCTCCCAGCTCACCAGTGGTACCGTGCCGGACGCGCGGCTCTCTGCCAACGTAGCCCTTCGCGGCGGCGCCAATACGTTTGCCGGTAATCAAACCGTTGCGAGCGGCAACGTCGGTATCGGCACGGGCGCTCCTCTCTCAAAACTGGATGTTGTCGGACGGACCATCATTCGTGATGCAACTGGCGTCAACGGGATAACGATCGATCCCACAGCTGGTGCCGCGCAGCAAATCTACTCCGATTATTATGGTTCCGACCACACAGACTATCCTTTGATTCTCGGCACGTATGCGAATAGGGCGAATCAGCTGTATTTGGCACCATCTCTGGGCTACGTCGGCATCGGGACGACCTCGCCGCAAGCCAAGCTCGACGTGAGTGGCACAACTCGTACTGAAGTGCTCACCATCACCGGCGGGGCAGACGTGGCGGAGCCTTTCCAAATGTCGACCGAAGAAATTCCCAAGGGCGCGGTCGTGGTCATAGACGATGAGCAGCCGGGCAAATTGAAAATGAGCAACCGCGCGTATGATGGGCGCGTGGCGGGTGTCATCAGCGGAGCAAATGGTATCAACCCGGGAATAACTTTGACTCAGCAAGGTCTTGGTGATGGCGGGCAAAATGTGGCCCTTAGCGGAAGGGTTTATGTGCTAGCCACGGCATCAAACGGGGCCATCAAGCCGGGAGATTTTCTGACCTCATCCGATTTTCCCGGCCACTGCATGAAAGCAAGCGATCACACGCGCGCTCAAGGCGCCATTATCGGCAAAGCCATGACCTCACTCAAGGAGGCCAAGGGCATGGTACTCGTCCTCGTAACCCTTCAATAAACCTTTTTCCCCATGAAACCGCTTTATTTCGCGCTTGTATTTATAATCGTTTTGACACCGGCGCAGGCTCAAAACTGGCGGAAGCAGTCGCAAGCGATTGATTGCAGCCCACGCCATAACCTTGGCGCCAATTTTGAAACCGCTTTTCTAGGGTTTCTTTCCGCGACGAATGCCGGACGGGTTCGTGTTCACTTCGTTAACCCGGTGTTGCGCCGTAGTAAATTGCAAATAAGGGGTTTGCAAGATGGGCAAATGCAGATTCTAGACTCCGCCGGTTTGGCTATGTGGAATTTCACGAGTGCGATGTTCAACGGAGAGAAAGTCGCTTTGGAACTTCTGCTGGCACCCGGAGATGAAGACGTTACCGTAGATGTGGACTATTTATTGGCGGATGTTGGCGGACGGATCGTTGATGCCGGCTACCCCACTTTGGTGTCGCCTAGTCTCTGCGGGCCAGATAGCCGTGTGGGTTCAACCGACAACCGCGTGGGCCGCATCGCTGGCGGATGCACCGGTTGGCTTGTTGCCAACGGAGCCGTCCTGACCGCGGGACATTGCAACATCGCCGCCGGGGATATTCTTGAGGTAAACATTCCCGCCTCCCAGCCTAACGGCACGACCGTTGCCTCTGCCGTACAGGATCAATTTCCCGTGCTCGCAGGATCGGTCACCACTGTCAACAATATGACCGGAGACGACTGGAGTGTCTGTCGCATCGGCAACAATTACCTTGGCCAAAGCGCCCATGTGCTGCACGGTTTTTTTCGCATGACGCGAGAACTGCCCAGTGCTGGGCAACTCGTCCGGGTCACCGGCTGCGGCACAGATAATACGCCACTTGGAACGACGGGAGGCAATAACGCGCAGAATCAGACCTTACAAACCGCGACCGGCAGTTTCAGCGGCCAAAGCGGATCCGAGCCACGAATTTCGCTGCTATATCCGGTGGATACCACAGCGGGCAACTCGGGTAGTCCAATCATCTGGGAAGCGAATGGATTCGCAATTGGCATCCACACTACCGGCGTATGTATCGGGAGCGGCTACAATGAGGGCACTTCCTTTGAACTGAATGCGCTCGAAAATGCCATCGCGGCCGTAACTGGACCCAACACGCGTTATCTGGATACGGTCAAGGCTCCCAGTGGCACCGAAGACGGGACGGTGTTTCAGCCTCATGACTCGCTCGTGGAAGTGATCAACGCAGTTCCATCGGGAGGAATCATCTGTATTGTGCGCGGCAACTTTACTGGTGCAAATAACCGAGGCACTTTTAACAAACCGGCCACCTTAATTGCTCCAGTTGGAGGCGTGACCTTGGGTCAATAAAACCGATGGCGGTCGGATGCAGAGCGCCTGTCGCAACTATGACTTGAGCGGACTAATCGAAAGCGCCTCACAATTAAAACGAATTTGGCCTTGGCCACGGATAAAATAGCAATGGAACACGGAACAAAAGCGCGAAGGCTCTCGTAGTGCGGCACTCCTCTACCGCTTTTCCTCGGCCACGCCATGTTGACCACACCAGCCGAACCAGAGGACTCGCGCAGTCTAATACCTACCAGAATCTCCTCGCTGCTTTCACCTTCGCGCTCATCTTCGACTCCACGACCCAAGCGCAAACCAACTTTTCCATCCCGTCGTTTAAGATCGCGGGCGGCGGCGGGATGCAAAGCACCGGCGGCGTTTACACCTTGAGCGGCACCATCGACCAAGCCGATGCCGGTCGCGTGGCTGGCGGCAACTATCGGAGCGAAGGCGGCTTCTGGGGCATCGCCGTGCAACAACTCGGCTATCCGGTCCTCAACATCACCCGCGCCGGCACCAACGCGCTGGTCATGTGGGTCACCACCGAAACCGGCTTCATCCTCCAATCCTCCGCCGACGTGACCACGCCCACGCAGTGGAGCGACACCGCCTTCACTCCCGCCGTAACGGGCGCGACCACGAACACCGTCACCGTCCCGCTCAATCCCGCCACCAAGACCTATTACCGGCTGAGAAGGCCGTGATGGAGAGTTGGCCGCTCGCCCTTACTTCGCCGTGACCGGTCCTCAGGTTAAGCCAACCCGGCCTCGGATTGCCGCGACCCGTCCTCAGCTTGAGTCAAACCGCCCTCAGGTGACCGCGACCCGTCCTCGGGTTGAGCCAACCCGCCCTCAGGTGGCGGTGATCCGTCCTCAGGTTGAGTCAAACCGCCCGCAGGTTGCCGTAACCCGGACTCAGGTTGAGCCAACCTGCCCTCAGGTAGCCGCGACCCGCCCTCAGGTTGAGCCAACCTGAGGGCAGATCGACCCGACCGAAGTGCCCGATCGTCGACAGCGCGGGCAGGCTTGTCCTGCTTCAGGGCACCCCGAGACAGACACTGTTCCGGATCGAGACAATAAAATGACCCCCAATCACCCGAAACGGGCGAAAACCGCGGGTTTTCGCAGCGGTGCGGAATTCGGCGGGCGGGTTTCGCATCGGTGCGAGGGCTTGGCATGGGTTAGGCTATCTACCTTTTTGTAAACCAAAGATTCTCACCGCGGGAGCGGAGCGGGAATCGAGGACAGAACAACACGACGACAGCAGGTGAATTATGTGCGCGTTTTTCGATACCCCGGGAGTGTTCATGGACGATCCGGGATTGTTCTACGACGATGATTCACCGCTGCCACGGAGGAAAAAAATGAAGAAGAAAATAAAGTTAGGCCTGGATAAGAAGTCGATCCCGGAAAAGATCGCCTTCGGAGATCAGGTCATCACCAAGCTCACCGGGAACGCAAGTTTACCGGACTCCGCCGAAGCGCTGGCGGCGTTTAGCGCAGTTCACACCCAGTTCAAGAGTGACTACGCGGCCTTGCTGGCCGCCAAGACGACGGCGCAGGAAAAGAAATCGACCTGCGACACGTGCCACGGCAGCTGGGACGACTCAATGCGGAGCCTCGCGCTCGCGGTGGAGTATGAGAGCGACGGCAGTGCGCCCGTGATCCAAAGCGGCGGATTCGAGTTGCGCGGTCTTCCCGTTCCCGTGGGAACGCTCGACGCGCCGGCCAACCTGATGGCCGCGACCAACGGCCTCGAAGGCGTGATGCGGTTGCGCTGGGAGAAGGTTCACGGCGCGATGAACTACGTGGTGGAACGCACGTTGAATCCGTTGCTGCCGGAGGGTTGGCAACAGGTCGGCATGCCCACGGCCTCATCGTTCGAGGACGTGGATCTGACGCCGGGCACGAAATACTTCTACCGCGTGGCGGCCAACGGGGCCGATGGTCTCGGCGGTTGGAGTGATGTGACGTGGAAGATGGCGGTGTAAGCCGGTGGGGACATAAACAAGGAGTTGCTGGATGCCCGGTCACCCGGGCCTGGCGAGAGGGGTAAGGAGGGCACGCCCGGGTGACCGGCGCCAGCAGGGAGTTCAACACCGAGGAAATCGTCTCCGTGAGGTCGAGCTGCCGCGCTGCGGCGGCCCCGCGCCGTCGAGGCGCGGAACAGCCCGCTCAACGCGGGCTGGGTCATCGCAGCGCAATGACCCTACCACGGTTCGAACGGGGGGAATTGCTCCTCGCTTGACTTTCCGCCGCGCTCGCCAAAACTGCGCGCCGTTTATGGCAACCATTCCTACGCAATTCAGCGGCGTCACCGCCGTCACCAAAGCCAACGTGTACTTCGACGGCAAAGTCGTCAGTCACTCGATCCTTTTTCCGGACGCGAGCAAGAAGACGCTCGGTTTGATTTATCCCGGCAAGTTCCACTTCGGCACGGACAAGGCGGAGCGGATGGAGATCGTGGCGGGCACCTGCTCGGTGAAACTCGACGGCCAGACCGCGGTGAAAGATTACGCGGCGGGCACCTACTTTGATGTGCCGGCGAAGTCTGGCTTCGACATCGAGGTCAAGGCGGGCATTTGCGAATACATCTGCTCGTTCATCGGTTGATCCGCTAAGGATTCCAACGTGAGCGCGGGTGGCCTCACCCGTGGTGGGTTGCGGCCTCACAAAGCCAAATGCACTTTGGCAGGAGGAACTGCCGTTCACCCGCCTCCCGGGTGAGGGCATCCGCGCTCTACTCCAATCTACACCATCAGCGCGGAATGTTTCCTGAAAAGATGCTGATGAAATCCACCGAGCGGAAACTCATCGTCATGAACAAGATCCACCCATTGTTTGGGATCCCGTTCGTCGTGGATGGCGCGGCTATCGCTTTTCCAGCGCGAGGCAACGTTCGGGTGGAGGTATTTTGAGATGAGATCGTGCGCGGCAATCCAAAAGGCGACGCGAGAGAGATCGGCGCCGTCCTTGTAAAGTTGTACGATCTCCTGACGCAACGCGGTGATGGCGTCGAAGAGTTTTTCCCAACGGACGCACAGGCGGTTGTCGCTCCAGATAAGCACGTCGCGTTTGTGCAGGCAGGAGAAGAGCAACTGGCCGCCGAGGGCATCGTAGTTGCGCACGCGATTGCCGGAGATCGGGAAACGGAAGATGCGATCAAAGAGGACGGCGTAGGCGACGTAGCCGGCGAACGGGAACCCTTCGCGCGAGAGCCGCGCCGCTTCGCCAACGCTGCGCAGATCGACGCGCAATTCCTCCAGCGCATACATCCAATACGGCGCGCGTTGCCGGATCATAAAGGGATCAAAGGGCAGTTCGCCGAGGCTGTGGGACTGGTCATGGATCAAATCCCAGAGCGCGACGGTGTCCTCGATCATCGGGAGGGAGTGAAGCCAGCATTCGAGCTGGGGATGCAGTTCCAACGCGACGATTTCGGCGGAGCGCAGGGTGCACGCCTGCAGGCGTCGCGCCTCGCGATCACAGAAGATGGTGGCGAAGTTGTTCGACGCTTTGCCCGCCACCGAGACCGTTTCGGGAAACAACACGGCGCATTCGCTGCGGTAGCCGTCGGTGAAATCAATCAGATGGCCGGGCGCAAACTTGGGGTTGGGGTACGCGGCGCGTTCGAGCTGAGCGAGCCACGCGGGCCAGGGCACCCGGTAGAGAATCGCCTCAAAACGAATATCCTTCGAAGCGTTGGGCGTGTACATGGGGAACACCGCGAGCGATTCGCGTCCGTCGGTGCGGTTCGTCTGCGGATTGAAATGCGCCAGCGCGGCGCCAAAGTCGGGCTTGGCAAAACCGTGGCTCCCCCACCCTTCGAAATCCGCCTTCACCGCGGCGAGGTGATCGAGCTGGTGGGGGAAGAATTTCCGCAGGTCGTCCAGCGCGTGCAGAATATGGGGCAAGAGCTCCTGCGCGGCGGTGTGATGGATTGACGGGACGGAGCCGTCAGCGGATTGCAGGCGACGCAAATCATTCACGGCGCCTTTCAATCCGCGCCAGGCCTCGGACTTGCCCGCGACGGTCGCCACCTCCGGGGCGGCATTCCGCCGGAACGCCGGGGCCGCGCACCAATAGACAAGGTTGAGCCAGAGTTGCTCGTGATCGAATTCCGCGAACCGGCGGTCGCCCAGCCAAAGTGAGTCACCGATGGCGACCACGCGGCCTTCGCCAAGCTTAGCGATGCCGATCAATCCGGCACGCGGCGGCAGAGCATCCGTCGAGGCACGCAGGGGCAAGCCACCGTCGTACTCCGCACGGACGGTGCACCCGCGATAGTAGCACATGCGATTGACGCGATGCGCGAGCGGGGGTTCCGGGGGACCGGCAATGAACCACTCGGGATTTTCATGCACACAGTTCGCCGCGTCCTCGACGGTGGTGTTTTCGAACGCCAGTCCGAACGGTGCCAGCAGGTCGTTGAGATTGTTGCCATACTTGTCGTGCTCGTATTCGGAGATGACGATCAATCCGCCGCCGTCCTGGACGAAGTTGCGAATACTGTCGAGCTCCGCCGGAGCAAAGCGCGGGGAACCGCTGGACGTGGTGCGCTCCCACTTGGGATCGCACGGGTGCGGAATCACGAGGACATCCGTGTTGGCGAGGACCGCGGGCGCGAGCGGTTGATCGATATTTCGCGCCAGGGAAAAATCCCGCTGAGCCAGAGCCGTGGCGGCTTTCTGATACGAGGAAACGGCGGCATTGTCGGGATTGATTTCGCGAGCTCGCGCTTCGGAGATGGACCAGCTTTCGCTGTGAAACTCGTCGAAGAGCACGCGAACCAAAGGCGTTGGATGAGGCGTGTTCATAGGAAAGTTCTGATCCAACTTACTCTGCCGGCGCCGCGGGTCAAAGGGCGGCAGATCGTTCGTCCGGACGATTATTCCGGGCCGAGGAGAGTTTGATTTTATTCTGCGCGCGCCCTAATCATCCCGCACAACCTCATGAACTATCCGTCCCTGCGCGAGTTGTTACCGAGCGAAGATTATCGCTTTCAACTTCGCCTGACGCAGGGTGCGCCCGCTGAGTTTTTCGCCCCGACTGCCGAACACACCGCGATCGCCGCCGAACGCAGCGCGCTGCTGGCGACCTCCCCTGCCCGCTACGCTGCGCTCGAACCCGAAGCGGAGCCAATGCTCGCCGAAGCCATCGAACTCGCGAACGCGTGGGCCACGCTCACTCCTGAAGAGTCTCGCCGCATCGCCGACGCGAACACCGCCGGAGAGCGGTGCCTCGTGCTGGGCGCGGTATGGGAGCCGGATTTTCTGCTGCTCAAGGCAGACGCCGCGGGTGCGCTGCGTTTGCGCGGTGGGTGCGTTTGTTTTCCATCGTCGTGGGCGCTCGAGGACAAGATGAGCAAGACGCTCGCGGAAATTCACGGCGTGGTTCCCGGACTCAATGCGGCGATCGGAACCCCGATCGAGACGTTTTTGAAACGTCTGCGGTCGGGCGTCGCCTTTCACCGCTCCAACTGGGGCCTCGCGCGTTGTTCCAATCTGAACCTGCATCCCGCGCTCGGCCGGCCGCGGCTCGCGTCGCCGCTCGCGATCGCGGACGTGTGGTTGCGGGTGGAGCATCAGGCGCTGGTCGCCTTGCCCAAGAGTGGCGGAATCTTGTTCGGCATCCGCATCCGCCTGCATCCGCTCACCGAGGTGAAGGCAGATGTCGAAGCCGCGCGCGGCCTACGTCACGCGCTCGCCTCGATGCCCGAGGCGATGGCAGAATACAAAGGACTCGCCACCGTTCGACACGAACTGGTGCGATTACTCGAAACGTGAACAGTCCGATGAACCCACGCATTCAATTCATCACCGTCGAACAGACGCTTCCGCTGCGCTCGCTGGTGCTGCGCGAGGGCCGACCGTTCGATCAATGCACTTTCGCCGAAGACGGGCAGGCCGGGAGTTTTCACATTGGTTCGTTCCGGGGTGACGACCTCACCGGCATCGCGTCGTATTACCGGAAGGATCTCGACGACCAAAGCGGCCGCGGTTTCCAATTGCGCGGGATGGCGATTGCTCCCGACTTGCAGCGCGCTGGGGTCGGACGGGCGATTGTGAACTTTGGCGAAGCGCACCTCCGCACCGAACG
This sequence comes from Limisphaerales bacterium, assembly GCA_044224905.1. Taxonomy (GTDB): domain Bacteria; phylum Verrucomicrobiota; class Verrucomicrobiia; order Limisphaerales; family JBGAJN01; genus JBGAJN01. Next base: position 42,715 of record JBGAJN010000003.1, on the reverse strand, counting down.
GCTCGCGGATTATCTCTGGTGCAATGCCCGCGTGTCGGCCATTCCGTTCTACGAGCGCGACGGCTGGAGCGTGGTGAGTGAAGAGTTCCTCATTCCCGAAGTCGGCCCGCATCGCCGGATGGTGAAGCGGCTCGATGCCGCTGCCTGGCGAAAATAAAAAAGGCGGCCCCTTGCGGAGCCGCCTTCAAAGTCTCAGCGAGGATTAGTTCGCGCCTTCGATCGATATCAATTCCACGTCGAAGATCAACGTGCTGTTCGGTCCGATCTTGCCACCCGCGCCGCGTTCGCCGTAAGCGAGCTTGGACGGGATGTAGAGCTGCCATTTATCGCCTTCCTTCATCAACTGGAGCGCTTCAGTCCAGCCCGGGATGACTTGATTCACCGGGAAGGAAACGGGTTCGCCACGATCCACGGAGCTGTCGAACACGGTGCCATCGATCAAACGGCCGTGGTAATGGGTCTTCACGGTGTCGGTCGCTTTCGGGGTCTTGCCCTTACCGGTCTTGAGTACCTTGTATTGGAGGCCGCTGGCAGTGGTCTTCACGCCTTCCTTCTTCGCGTTGTCCGCGAGGAACGCTTCGCCGTCCTTGATATTCTTTTCACCAGCGACCTTCGCCTTGGCTTCCATCTTGCCCATCATCGCGGTGCGGAACGCCGTGAGCGTTTCCTTGATCTCGGCGTCGGTCAGCGCGGCCTTGCCCGCGAAGGAATCAATGATGCCGGCGGCGAGGGCCTGGACGTCAATATCCAGTTCCTGCTTCTTGAAACTCGCACCGATATCCGTGCCGATGGCGTAGCTGGCTTTTTGCTTCGGATCTTTGAGATCCGGCTTGTCCGCGGCGGTTACGTTGACGGCGCCGACGATGAAGCCAAGAGCCAGAGTAGTGAGGAGGTATGTATTCATTTAGTTTATCAGCCGCCACGGTTGTTCGGTGTGGCAAGGTCGGGAACCGTAGCATTTGCGCCCGTATCGTCAAGAAATGTCCCCGAGAAAGTGGCGCGTTCGCATTGCAATTTCGCGAACGAAATCTATTTTCAACGCCCAGACCCGCAACAACGTCTGTACGACCAACTATGACATCATTCATCGCGCGCACACTGGCCGCCGGAACGGCCGCGCTCGCTTTCCTGGGCCTGCCGTCGCACGGGGCCGAACCCTCGCCGACCGAGAGAGAAACCCGCTTTCTGACCGAAACCCGGCAGCTTACCTTTGAAGGCAAACGCAGCGGTGAGGGTTACTTCGCGCCCGATGGCAAGGCGTTGATCTTCCAGAGCGAACGTGATCCCGCCAATCCGTTTTACCAAATCTTCCTGCTCGATCTCGAAACCGGCGACAGCCATCGCGTGTCACCCGGAACCGGCAAGACGACGTGCTCTTTCTTCCGTCCGAACAGCGACGAAGTCTTGTTTGCGTCGACGCACCTTGATCCCGAAGCCGCGACGAAACAGAAAGCGGAACTGGAATTTCGCGCCAGCGGCAAGGAGAAGCGTTACTCCTGGGATTACGACGAACAGATGGACATTTTCTCCGCACGCCGCGACGGCTCGCACATCAAGCGCCTCACGTCCTCACCCGGCTACGACGCCGAGGGCGCGTATTCTCCGGACGGAAAGAAGATCGTGTTCTGCTCCCTGCGCGACGCGTATCCGGCGAGCAAACTTTCCGCCGAGGATCGCAAGCGTCTGGAAACGGATCCGGCCTACTTCGGCGAGATCTACATCATGAACGCCGACGGCTCGAAGCAAATGCGCCTCACGAAATGGGCGGGCTACGACGGCGGACCGTTCTTCACGCCGGACGGAAAACGCATCGTGTGGCGGCACTTCAACGAGCAAGGGACCATCGCGGAAGTTTACACGATGAAGCTGGACGGTTCCGACCGGAAGCAACTCACGGATTTCGGCTGCATGTCGTGGGCGCCGTATTTTCATCCGTCGGGAAAATATTTCATCTTCACCGCGAACAAGCTCGGCTTCGCGAACTTTGAATTATTTCTCGTCGATGCCGCCGGCACGCGCGAGCCGGTGCGCGTGACATTCACCGATGGCTTCGACGGCTTGCCCGTGTTTTCGCCCGATGGAAACAAACTCTGCTGGAGCGCCAATCGCACCGCCGACAAGAAGTCGCAACTGTTCATGGCGAAATGGAATCACACCGCCGCCCTTGCCGCGCTGGAAGCGGCGCCCGCGAGAGGTTCGGCACCGAAGGATGCGAGCGCGAAAACAGAGTCGTCCAAGCCATCCACCGCCCCTGCTCTGCCGACTGTCGCGCCGAAGCCCACTCCTGAAATTACCGCGGCGGATATGAAGCAGATTGTTTACTATCTCGCTGACGACAAACTCGAAGGCCGCCAAACCGGCATGCCGGGCGCGCAAGTGGCCGCAGAATTCATCGCTGAACGTTTGAAAGCCGCCGGTCTGAAACCGCTCGACGGAAAGAACTATTTCGACCCGTTCGAATTTACCTCGGGAATCAAGACCGTCGCGGGACAAAACAATCTCACCGTCGGCGTCGAAGGCGGCTTCGTAGGCGAACTTGAATTCCAAGCGGAGAAGGATTTTCGCCCGCTGTCCTTCACGGCCAGCGGCAAGGTCGAAGGCGAGGTCGTCTTCGCCGGCTACGGTCTCTCCGTGCCGGGGAATGGCGGGCGCGGTTACGATTCCTACGCCGGCCTCGACGTGAGCAATAAGATCGTCCTCGTGCTGAGGTACGTGCCCGAGGATGTGGAACCGAAGCGTCGCCAGGAATTGAACGTGTACGCTGGCCTGCGGTACAAGGCGATGATCGCCCGCAATCACGGCGCAAAGGCGATTCTCGTCGTCACGGGACCCAATTCACCAAACGCCGGCCAGCTTGCTCCCCTCACCTTTGACACGAGCCTCAGCGGGTCTGGCATCATCGCCGCGAGCGTAAACGACAAGGTGGCGCAGGCTATTCTCGATTCCGTCGGCAAGAAATTGAAAGACGTCCAAACGGCGCTCGATTCCGAAAACCCGCACGCAGAAGGCGGCTTCGCAATTCCCAAGGCCAAGCTGCGTCTCGCGACTGCCGTGGAGCAAATCCGCAAGAACGATCGCAACGTGATCGCCGTCCTGCCGCCCGCGGGCAACCCGAAGAATCCCGAATACGTTCTCGTCGGGGCGCACTACGATCATCTCGGCCACGGCTCCGACAGCTCCCTCGAACGTGCAGGCGAACAAGGCGGCATTCACCACGGCGCGGACGACAATGCGTCGGGAACCGCCACAGTCCTTGAGCTTGCCGCCGCTCTCGCGGACCAACGTCAGCACAGACCTGAGGCGTTCCCGCGGGGAGTCATTTTCGCTTTGTGGTCCGGCGAAGAAATCGGGTTGATCGGCTCCTCACATTTCGCGGACAAGCCACCGCTCGCGCTGACCAACGTAATCGCCTACGTGAACTTCGACATGGTCGGCCGGCTAAACGAGAACAAGCTGATGCTCCAAGGAGTCGGCTCATCGTCGGTGTGGCGGAAGTTGATCGAAAAACGCAACGTCGCCGCCGGCTTCAATCCCGCGTTGCAGGATGATCCGTATCTGCCGACCGACGTCACCGCCTTCTATCCAAAAGGCGTGCCCGTACTGCATTTCTTCACCGGCAGCCACGAAGATTATCACCGCCCGACCGACACGGCGGACAAAGTTAATTACGAGGGCATGGAACGCATTGCCAAGTTCAGTCGCGGCATTATTGCAGACCTGCTCGTCGCTCCCGAGCGCCCCGATTACTTGAAAGTTTCCCACAGCGAATCAGGAGGAGGCGGCCGCGAGCAACTCCGCGCGTATCTGGGAACAATTCCAGATTACACGACTGAGGTGCAGGGCGTGAAACTCTCCGGTGTGCGCGGCGGCGGTCCCGCCGAGAAAGCGGGCCTGAAAGGTGGTGACGTCATCGTCGAGTTCGGCGGCCAGAAAATCACGAACATCTACGACTACACGTACGCGATGGACGCCGTGAAGATCGGCAAAGCGGTGGAAGTTGTCGTGCTGCGGGACGGACAACGCATGAAGCTTTCGGTCATCCCAGAAGCGCGCAAGTAGCGCAGCCGAAAGCTGCCGTTGCCATGTAAACACAAAAAAACTGCCGGCATTGTGCCGGCAGTTGTCAATCGTCGCAAATTACGAAGCCGATCAGATGATCGTGTTGTCGGGGATCACGGCGTTTTTCGCAATGATCACGATACCATCACGAATATAGTACAACGGGTGATCCACGTTCTCTGGCTTGCCCGCCGGACTGATCAAGCAGTTGCAACCGATGCGAGCGTTTTTGTCCACGATAGCGTTTTCGATCTTGGTATTCTGCCCGATGCCAATTCGTGGGCGGCCGTTGCCGGCGTTGGCCAGTATCGAAGCCTCGGATTCGTAGTAGTCGTTACCCAGCAACACCACGCGATCGAGATTTGACCCTTCGTCGATGAGGCTGCGCACGCCCACGATGCTCTTGTTGATTTTGCAACGGTTGATGATGCAACCATCCGAAATGACCGCGTGATCAATCTCGGCACCGTTAATCTTCGACGCCGGCAGGAAGCGCGGGCGGCTGAATATCGGCGCGGACATGTCGAAGAAATTGAAGCGCGGCAACTCGGCAGCGCAGTCCAGATTCGCTTCAAAATAATTGCGAATGGTTCCGATGTCTTCCCAGTAGCCTTGGAACGCGTGGGAGAAGACGCGGTACTTTTCGATCGCACCCGGAATGATGTGCTTGCCGAAATCTGTTAGCGAGTTGTCCAAGAGACGCGTAAGCACTTCGCGGTTGAAGACGTAAATACCCATCGACGCCATCCAGAAGTCTGATTCGCCCTCAATTCCAAGGCGCTCATACCAATCGCGTGGAAGCCGCAACGAATCTTGCACCGCTGGATCCTTCGGCTTCTCGACAAATCGCGTGATGCGGCGCTCCTCATTGATCTGCATGATGCCCAGCGATGACACGTCCTTGTGCAACACCGGCATCGTGGCGACCGTCATGTCGGCCGAGGTCTCGATGTGTTGCGCGATGATGCGGCGGAAATCCATCCGGTAAAGTTGGTCGCCGCTCAGAATCAGCACGTATTCGAAATCGTGGTCGAGGAAGTGAACGAGATTCTTGCGCACCGCATCGGCGGTGCCCTGATACCACGAGGTGTCGGCGAACGTTTGCTGCGCGGCGAGAATTTCGACGAACCCGTCAGAGAATTGATCGAACTTGTACGACTGCGAAATGTGCCGATGCAGGGACGTGGAGTTGAATTGCGTCAACACGTACACCCGGCGCAAACCGGAGTTGATACAGTTGGAAATCGGGATGTCGACAAGGCGATACTTACCCGCCAGCGGCACCGCCGGCTTGGAGCGCTCGCGCGTGAGCGGGAACAACCGGGTCCCCTGCCCTCCGCCCATGATTATAGCGAGCACGTTGCTGGTGTGGGGCGACATTCTTTTGGCGATCATCATAAAAGGAAATCCAATCTTGCTGGATGTCTGAGACGGTTATACTCTGGGGCGAATTAAGGGCGCAAGCGGTAACACTCCGTTTCAAGTTTCGCGCCAATTCATCCGAATAAACTCTAATGTGCGGCATTATCGGCTACGTCGGCAAAAACATCGCCACGCCCATCCTTCTCGAAGGATTGCGGCGCTTGGAATACCGTGGCTATGACAGCGCGGGCATAGTGGTTCAGCAAGGCGCAACGCTTCAACTGCGCAAGAAGAAGGGCCGAATCGACGCCGGCCTCAGCCATGTCGTCGCCGCTTCCCCCGCCGAAGGCACACTCGGTTTGGGACACACCCGCTGGGCCACGCACGGCCCGCCGTCGGACGAGAACTCCCATCCGCACCTCGATCAATCGGGCCGCATCGCAATCGTTCATAACGGCGTGATCGAAAACTACGACCGCCTGAAGCAGGACTTAATGCAGCGCGGTCACACATTCCATTCTGCAACGGACACTGAAGTGCTTGCCCACTTGATCGGGGAACACCACGCCAAAGTCACGAACGGCAAACCCGCCACCGCCGAGACCCTCACACTCGCCGTCACCAATGCACTGCGCGAAGTCATCGGCACCTACGGACTCGCCGTCGTCAGCGCAGACTGTCCGGGAGTAATTGTCGGCGCGCGCCGCGGCTCGCCCCTTATTATCGGTGTCGGCGATGGAGAAAATTTTCTCACCAGCGATGCCAACGCCATCGTCGCGCACACAAGGCAAGTTGTCTTCCTCAACGACTACGACGTCGCCACCGTCACTCGTGACCGCTTCGACGTAACGAACCTCGGCTCCGACACAGCCAATGTTCAAATCAGTCGCCTGGAGTTCGGCGCACAAGATGCCGAACGCGGAAAGTTTCCGCACTTCATGCTGAAGGAGATTTTCGAGCAGCCCCGCACCGTTGAAAACGCGCTGCGCGGTCGTTTGGATTTCGAGGGTGCCACAGCGAAGTTCGGCGGGCTTAACATGACGGCAGCGGAATTGCGGGGCATCGAACGCATCGTCATCGCCGCCAGTGGCACCAGTTGGCACGCCGCACTCGTCGGCGAATACTTAATCGAAGAACTCGCGCATCTCCCCGTCGAGGTCGAGTTCGCCCACGAATTTTGCTACCGCAACGCGCCACTCGAAAAGAACACCGTGCTGCTCGTGCTATCGCAGTCAGGCGAAACTGCCGACACTCTCGCCGCACTTCGTGAAGCGAAGCGGCGCGGCCATAAAGCCCTCGCGATCGTAAACGTAGTTGGCAGCACCATCGCGCGCGAAGCGGACGGCGGTATTTACATGCACGCCGGCCCCGAGATCGGTGTCGCTTCCACGAAGGCCTTCGTCTCAACGCTGAGCATCCTCACCTTGCTCGGAGTCCATCTCGGCCGTATGCGCATGCTCTCCGCGCCGCGTGCGACCCAAATTCTGCGCGCCCTTGAAACTGCACCTGCCCAGATCGAAGCAATCCTCAAGCAGGATGCGCTGATTCAATTGCTGGCCAAGAAATACGCGAAGGCCGAAGACTTTTTCTTCCTCGGCCGCCAATACACCTTCCCTATCGCCCTTGAAGGCGCGCTTAAGCTCAAGGAAATTTCATACATCCATGCCGAAGGCTATTCCGCCGCGGAAATGAAGCATGGCCCTATCGCGTTGATCGACGCAAAGACACCGACGGTTTTCTTGGTGCCGCAAGATTCGATGTACGAGAAGACGATGGCCAACCTTGCCATGATCCGCGCCCGGCAAGGCCTCATCATCGCTATCGCCTCCGAAGGCGACACGCAAATCGGAAAACTCGCAGACGACGTCATCTACTTGCCGACGACTCAGGAATCCATCTTTCCCTTGCTGGCAATCATTCCTCTCCAACTCCTCGCCTACCACATCGCCGTCGCCCGCGGTTGCGATGTCGACAAGCCGCGCAATCTCGCCAAGAGCGTAACCGTGGAATGATGAATTGGTGACGGCACTCAGAGTGTAGAGAAACAATAGAGTTGGTAACTGGGCAATAAAGTCTGTAACTGGACAATAGAGTTTGTAACTGAGATTCCGCGCTGTCGTTGTTTGTTTAGTTTCTCGCCTCCAACAATTTGTGCATTTTGAATTAGAGACATACGGATCACGAGCCAAAGATTACCGGTTGACGAGCTCGAAACGAGGGTTCGATTGGCTGGCTGAGATTCGCAGCGGCATCTGGATGAAGGAAAAGTGGAAGGAATCGCATGAAAACCACGGCAACAACGGCGGCGGGGTCTTCATCTCCGGGAGAAAAAGGGCTTTGGAGCACAAAATGGCGTCGAAACACCTCTCGCGCCGGACAAAAACTGAGAGCGGACTGGAAAAGCGACTTACATCTTCTGGGAGCAGGCAGAAAATCACGAACACCACTTACGCCGGTCGTGGGCATGAAACCACATGGGAAATGTCAGTTGAATGAGGCCTTCACCGAGACCGTCTTTTGAACGGGTCAAATTTGCCGTTTCAATGGCAAGATCGGTTTGACAGTAGCGCTTGCATCGGCATCTTATGGCCGGTTACGCCCGACGGTGAATTCGCAACTGCGACTGGCTCCGTCCGAACTGCGAAAAAACGAAAACACAAAAACCATTATGATCCATCCCACCTGCCAGGACTTGCAGCTTCGCCCGGAAGATTTGTTCCTGAACCGCCGCCAGTTTCTCGAACGCGCCGGCATGGGTTTCGGTGCCCTGAGCCTCACTGGACTTGTCGCTGCTGGATTACTTGACCCAGTGGTTGCCGGTGCGGCACCCGCCTCGCCGCTCGCGCCGAAGCAACCGCACTTCCCCGGCAAGGCCAAGCGCATCCTGCACATTTTCGCGTCCGGCGCGCCCTCGCAGATTGACACGTGGGATCCGAAGCCAGCGTTGCGGAAATACAACGACGGTCCGATGCCGGACGACAAGAACGCCACGGGTTTCGCCTCGCCGTTCGAGTTCAGGAAGAGCGGCAAGAGCGGCATCGAGACGAGCGAAGTTTTCCCCGAACTCGCCAAGCACGTGGACGAAATGGCGGTCATCCGTTCGATGTACACCGACATGCCCGACCACGCGGCGGCGACGGTGATGATGAACACCGGTTCCACGCGCTTGGTGAAACCGAGCGTCGGTTCGTGGATCACCTACGGCCTCGGCACGGTGAACCAGAACTTGCCCGGGTTCATTTCTCTTTCGCCCGGCGGCATTGCCCCGGAAAATCTCCGCTCCGCGTTTCTCCCCGGCATGTTCCAAGGCACGCCGATCAACACCTCGGCCGCGACGGTCGACAAGATGATTGAGAACATCAAGAGCCGTTACACCACGCTCCCAGAGCAGCGTCGCCAGCTCGACTTGCTCAACAAGCTCAACGAAGTCCACGCCCAGAGCCAGCGCAAGGACGACCAGCTCGAAGCGCGTCTTCAAGCGTACGAACTCGCCTACCAGATGCAGCTCGAGGCAACCGATGCTTTCGACATCAACAAGGAACCGCAGAACATCCGCGACCTCTACGGTGCGAATACGCCGCAGGGTAAACAGATGCTCATCGCGCGCCGCCTCCTCGAAAAAGGCGTCCGCTTCGTGCAGGTCTGGCACGGCGGTTGGGATCACCATAACAATCTCGAAACCGCCATGCGCCAGCGCGCGGGTGAAATCGACAAGCCCGCGGCAGCGTTGCTCACCGACCTCGCTCAGCGCGGGATGCTTCAGGACACGCTCGTCATCTGGAGCGGCGAATTCGGTCGCTCAGCGGCCGCGGACGGCGGCGTACGTGGCGGCATGAGCCCCGGTCGTACGCACAACGGTCGCGCATTCTCGATGTGGATGGCCGGTGGCGGCATCAAGGGCGGCACTGTTTACGGCGCGACCGACGAGTTCGGCGATCGCGCGGTGACCGACAAGGTTCACATCCACGATCTCCACGCGACGATCCTGCAACTCTTCGGCTTCAACCACGAGAAGCTCACTTACCGCTACAACGGCCGCGACTTCCGCCTGACGGATGTTTACGGCAACGTGATCAACAAAGTCATCGCGTGAGCCAATGACTCGGAGTTTCTGCGTATGAAAAACGGCTTGTTCGTCCTCCCAAGACTGGCCGCGGTGAGCGCGCTGTGCGCCGCCGCGATTTCCGCCTCCGCCGCCGACTCGAAACTCACCCCGGATCAGATCCAGTTCTTCGAAGCGAAGATCCGCCCGATTCTCGCCGAACACTGTTACAAGTGTCACAGCCCGTCGGGAGAGAAAATCAAAGGCGGCCTCTCGCTCGACACGCGCGACGGCCTGCTCAAGGGCGGCGACACCGGCCCCGGGCTCGTTCCCGGAAATCCGGACAAATCGCTCATCATCCGCGCGGTCCGCTACAAAGAGCAGGATCTGCAAATGCCGCCGAGCGACAAAAAGTTGCCCGACGCCATGATCGCCGATCTCGAAGCGTGGGTGAAAATGGGAGCGCCCGATCCGCGCTCCGGCGCCGCCGCGACGACCTACAAGGTGGACTTCGCGAAAGCGAAACAGCACTGGTCTTTCCGTCCCATTACCAAGCCCGCGCCACCCGCGCCGGCCGACGCGAAGGGTTGGGTGAAGACGCCGATCGACGCGTTCGTGCTCGCGAAGATGACCGAGAAAAGTCTCAAGCCTTCAGCGCAGGCCGACAAGACCACCCTGCTGCGCCGCGCGACCTTTGACCTCACCGGTCTCCCGCCGTCGCCCAAGGAACTGGAAGATTTTCTCGCGGACACTTCGCCCGGCGCCTTCGAGAAGGTCGTGGTTCGTCTGATCAATTCTCCACACTACGGCGAACGCTGGGGCCGTTACTGGCTCGATCTCGCGAAGTATGGCGAGACCAAGGGCCCGCTCGCGCAACGCGACAACCGTTACGTTTACGCCTTCACGTACCGCGACTGGGTCATCAGGTCGTTCAACGACGATCTCCCCTATGACAAGTTCCTCACCTATCAAATCGCCGCCGACAAAGTCGCGTTGAGCGACACCGAGAAGCCGCACCTCGCCGCGATGGGTTTCCTCACGCTTGGCAACGCGTTCAACAATTCCGTCAACGACATCATTGATGACCGCATCGACCTCATCGGCAAAACCACGATGGGGCTGACGCTCGCATGCGCACGCTGCCACGATCACAAGTTCGATCCCATCCAGATGAAGGATTACTACGCGCTGCACGGCGTGTTCAACAGCAGCCGCTTCCTGGACGAGGGGCCGCAGATTCAAACGCCGAAGAACGATACGCTCCACCGCTCGTTCCTCACCGAACTCGAGCGCGCGAAGGAAGAAGAGCGGAAATGGTTCGCCGATTACGGCCTCCAGCAATCGATCGCCCTGCAACAGAAAGCCGCCGATTACTGGCTCGCGCTGTACGATCACAAATATTCCGGCACGAACGTCACCACCGGTGTTTACTTCCAGCGTCGCGACATGAACTCCGGCGTCGGCAACGCGTGGAAGAACCTGCTCGACAGCCAGACGAACAAGTTCCACCCCGTGCTCACGCCGTGGGTGGAGTTCGCCAAGCTTTCACCGCGCGAGTTTCCGGCCAAGGCCCGCGAGCTTTCCGCCAAGTTCGCCGCCAACGCCGACACGAAAAAGAAGCTCAACTCCTATGTCGCGCGGATGTTCACCACCACGCCGACCTCCATGGCACAGGTGGCCGCCCGCTACAACGCGTTGTTCACCGACACCGACAGGAAATGGGATTCGCTCTACTCGCCGTGGAAGGAAATGAGTCGCAAGTCCAAGACCGTCGCCAACGTGAAGCTCGCCCCGGAACCGACCAAACTCAACGACCCGGCGCTCGAAGAGATTCGCCAGATCACTCACGGCCGCGGCTCGCCCAGCTTCCTCGACGATAATCGCATCGCCGGCCTCGCTCGTGGCGACAATCGTTTACGCGGAAAAATCGAAGGCTTCGAGCGCGCCATCAACGACGTGAAGGCCCGCCATCCCGGCTCCCCAGCGCACGCTACCGTAATGGAAGATCGCGAGCGCCCGACCGATTCAGCCATCATGCTGCGCGGCAATGCCGCCACCCGCGGCCCCGTCGTTCCGCGCCAGTTCCTCCAGATTCTCTCCGAAGGCGAACCGAAGCCCTTCAAGGAAGGCAGCGGTCGCCTTGAACTCGCGAAGTCGATCGCGACGAAGGACAACCCGCTCACCGCGCGCGTCATCGTCAACCGCATCTGGCGCCATCATTTCGGCGAAGGTCTCGTACGCAGCCTCGACGACTTCGGCACCCGCGGCGAGTTGCCCACACATCCAGAGCTGCTCGATTGGCTCGCCTCGACGTTCGCCGAGCAGGGCTGGTCGTTTAAGAAAATGCACAAGCTCATCATGCTCTCGTCCGTTTACCAGCAGAGCAGCGACGACGACGCCCGCAAGGTGCAGGCCGACCCGGACAACAAATATCTCTGGCAGATGAACCGCCGCCGCCTCGACTTCGAAGCGTTGCGCGACACCATTCTCGCCATCGGCGGGCGGCTCGATCTCGCGATGGGCGGGCCTTCGGTCCGGTTGAACTCCGAGCCCTATTCCACCCGCCGCTCCGTTTACGGCTACGTGGACCGCGCGAACCTCCCCGCGATGCTCACCGCGTTCGACTTCGCCAGCCCCGACCTCGTGACCGGCAAACGCGCCGACACCATCGTGCCGCAGCAGGCGCTCTTCATGATGAACAGTTCGCTCGTCGTCGAGCAGGCGCGCAACCTCTCGCGCCGGCCCGACTTCCTCGCCGAGCAGACCCTCGAGAAACGCGTCGAAATGCTCTACAAACTCATCTACCAGCGCGCGCCTCGCCCGGTGGAAAAACAAATCGCCCTCGATTTCGTCAAAGGCGAAGCCGCTGCGAACCCGAGCGCCGCCGAGGGCGACCCCGCTTGGCTCTACGGCTACGGCGACGTTGATCCGATGCGCCGCACGCTCAAGCACTTCATCTCGATGAACACTTTCAACGGCTCGTGGAACGCGCAAACCGTGGCCGGCGACACGCGCTCGCCCGTCGTGAGCCTGACCGGTGGCGGCGGTTCCGCCGTCGGGCATTTCGCCGTCGTGCGCCGCTGGGTTGCGCCGCGGGATATGACGATCTCGATCGAAGGTTCCCTCAGCCACGGCAGCAAGGACAAGACGAGCATGGGCATCTCCGGCCGCATTGTTCACAGCCGCACCGGCATGCTTGGTTCGCCCTACACAGCGTTCCGCAACTCGGTCGCGACCAAAATCCCCGCGCTCACGGTGAAGGCGGGCGATACGATCGACTTCATCGCCGATGCGCGCGGCAATCAAAAGCCCGACTCCTTCGGCTGGGCGCCCATCATCAAGACCGCCGGCGCGAAGCCCCAGGAGTGGAGCGCGTCAAAAGACTTCAGCAACCAGGCCGCTGCCGACCGGATGAACGGCTGGGAAAAATTCGCGCAGATTCTCCTCCAGACGAACGAGCTGACGTTCATCAACTGAGTCAGGTCATTTTCGAAGACTCCGTCACGCTGCGAATCGTGACGGAGTTTTTGTTTCGCAACCCGTGCTGTCCAAAAACTCGAACGAGATTCAAACCCTTGTGATTCCATTGTTTGCGCGACGCGTTCAAAGGCTCTTCGCCGAGGAAAAGCTCGTCGAACGAGTCGGTTAAAGGAAGGATTTCGCCATGAGTCCCCGAAGCGCCGGCGTGGAACCGCTGCGTCTGCCAGCACGGTCCCCGAATCTCAACGCCTTCACCAAGCGCTTCGTGCGCACGATCAAGGAATCATGTTTGGATCAACTGATCCACTTCGGTGAGCCCTCTCTGCGCCGCGCTATCTCTGAGTTCATCCTTCATTGTCACCACGAACGAAACCATCAAGGCTTGGAGAACCAAATCATTCACCCGGAATTCCCCGAGTTCCCGGCCCACGGAACCATCGACTGCCGGGATCGCCTCGGGGTCTCCTTCGCTACTACTACCGCCAAGCCGCATTAATTCCTGCTCGTTCGAATTATTGGACAATACGGGAAAAGGAGTCACTTTTGCCGGTTTCGGCGACTAGTTTTCCTGCGCGGACTGTGTTTTCTGACAGTTATCCTTTTGAAGCTCTCAGAACCGCAATCGTCATTACATATCTATGAACGCATCACACGCCCTTGGTCGCCTTCAGCTCCTCGGCATCGGCGTGGGCAGTTGTTCGACCTGCCTGCGCGTTCTACCCGCCGCGAAGCCCTGATTTTTTTCACCGCCATGACCCCGTACTTTCGCTTACACTTATCATCCGCCGCGCTGCTCTTCGCCGCCAGCCTCGGCTTGGCTGATGCCGTGCGCGGAGCAGAACCGTTTGAGGCGTTCCTCGAGAAGCATTGCATTAAATGCCACGGGCCGGAGAAGGAGAAGGGGGATTTGCGCATCGACCAGCTTTCGCGCGATTTCAAAGTGGGCGCGGACGTGCATCATTGGGCGGAGGTGATCGAAAACGTGAACTCGGGCGAGATGCCGCCAAAGAAGGAGAAGCGGCCGACGCAGGAGGAGATTGCGGTGTTTGTCACGAGTCTCGATGCGCGCATCAAAGAGGGGCGCGCGGCGCGGATGGCGGCGCGGCCGGCGGTGTCGCACTATCGGCTGAGCCGGAAGGAGTATCGAAACACGGTCTATGACCTGCTCGGTGTGCGCTATGACCCCGCGAAGCCGGGCGAGTTGAACGAGGACACGCTGTGGCATGGCTTTGAGCGCATCGGCTCGGAGCTTTCGCTCTCGCCTTCGCATGTGGACCGCTATTACCGCGCGGCGGAGCTGGTGCTGGACCGCGCCTTTCCTGCCGCGTCGGCGAGCGAGGCTCGCAAGGTCCGCAAGACGGCCGCCGAGATTCGTTACAATAGCGGCAAGGAACAGCAGGCGGCGCTGGACCGCTTCGGAATCAAGCGACCACTGCGTTATCTCCTTTTCCCCGGCAACGTCCAAAACGCGCTCTCGCCTCACTGGCTCGGTAGGACCGGCCCGGAGCACAGCGGTCTCTACAAACTCCGCATACAGGCCAGCGGCATCCGCCCACTCGGCGGTCAGACGGCGCATCTGAGCATCGGCAAGCGCACGGGTGAGGAGACGGTGGACGGGCTCATCGAGTTCGACATCACGGCGCCGGAAGACAAGCCGCAGGTCTATGAGTTCGAGGTGTTCCTCGAGATGCCTGCGACGCTGGACTTCTGCGTGGTGGCCACCGATGTGGTGGACCGCCGGGCGGGCGCGGCTTTCCGCAATGCGCTCGGCAGCCGAGGCGGTTACATTTTCACGCACAGCAGCGAGACGTTGCTGCTGAATCCGAACGCGCCGCAGATGTTCGATGACAAAGGGAACGGTCTTTTCTCCACGGTGCTGCTGGATTGGATCGAATGGGAAGGGCCGCTGGTGTCGGCGGCAGAAAAGGCCCGTCGCAACGATGTGGTGCCGCCCGATGACGCGACGCCCGAGGTGGTCGCGGCGCATCTGCAACGCTTCGCCGAGCGCGCGTGGCGTCGGCCGGTGAAAACCCAGGAGCTGGAGGAGTATTTGAAGTCGTATCGTGAGGAACGCGACGCGGGCGAAAAGCTGGCGGATGCGTATCGTGTCGCATTGGTGGGCGTGCTGACCTCGCGGCATTTCATCTACCTCGTCGAGGGCGACACGGTGGCTCGCCAGCATCTCACGGACACGGAACTCGCCTCGCGGCTCTCGTATTTCCTGTGGAGTTCGATGCCCGATGACGTGCTCTTTTCCGCAGCCAAAAGCGGCACATTGAAGGGCGATGGTCTCAAGAAAGAAGTGGACCGGATGCTCGCCGACAGCAAAGCCAGCCGCTTCATCGATGACTTCGCGCGGCAGTGGCTGCAACTGCATCGCGTGGGCATGTTCCCGCCGGACAAGAAACTCTATCCCACTTACGACGCGTGGCTGGAGGAGAGCATGCGCACGGAGCCGGTGGAGTTCTTCCGCGAGATGTTCGTCAAGAACCTGGCCATCGACGGCTTCATCGAGTCTGATTGGACCGTGGCCAATGCGCGGCTCTGCGATTTCTACGGATTGCCGGAGCCGAAAGCCGGTGGCTTCCAACGCGTGTCGCTGAAGCCCGAGGATCGTCGCGGCGGTCTGCTCACGATGGGCGCGGTGCTCGGCCTCACTTCGGACGGCACGCGCCATCGTCCGGTGCATCGCGGTGTCTGGCTCAGCCAAGTCGTCCTCGGCAAGACGCCCCCGCCGCCGCCCGCCAACGTCCCCGCCATCGAACCCAATCCGCCGCAAAACCCCAAGGCCACGCTGCGCGACAAAATCGAGGCGCACCGCAGCGACGCGAACTGCGCCGCCTGCCATGCGAAGATCGATCCGCTAGGCCTCGCTTGGGACAACTACGACGCCATCGGCCAGTGGCGCACCCGAGAGAAGGTCCCGGCGGGAGTCGGCGAGGATCCGTTGGTCAATCCCGCCGGCGCGATGCCCGATGGCCGCACGTTCAAGGATGCCAACGATTTCAAACGATTGTTGCTCGAAGACCGCGACAAAGTCGCCCGCGCCTTCATCGAGCACCTCACCACCTACGCCCTCCGCCGCGTCCTCAGCTTTGACGACCAAGACGACCTCAACGCCATCGTTGCTGAAGCGAAGAAGCACGAATACCGCGTCAAGGACATCGTCCGCGCCGTGGCCCTCTCCGACCTGCTGAAAAAGCGCTGACAACACCCATCACTCCACAACTTCAACACTCCATTCCTATGAGCAACTACCTCTCCCAATCCTGGCTCCTCAATCGCCGCCACGCGCTCAAGGCGCTCGGCAGCTTCATCTCGTTGCCCTTGCTCGAATGCATGGTCCCGCTCCGCGCGGCGGAAAAGGTCACCGCCACGCCGAAGCGCAGCGCCTTCATCTACCTCGCGAATGGCGTGCATTCGCTGAACTACCAAATCATTAAGGCGGGCCGGGACTACCAATTCTCGCGGTCGTTGAAGCCGCTGGAGAAGCACCGTGAAGTCATCACGCCCATTAGCGGCCTGCATCACCCGGGAGCCCTCGGCCACCACCACAACTGCATCTCCGTCTGGCTCACCGGCGGGAAGCTCGGCCCGTCGGACCGCAACACCATCTCGGTGGATCAGAAGATGGCGGAAGTCACCGCGCTCCACACCCGAGTCGCTTCGATGGAGGTTGCGCTGACACAGAACTCGCTCGCCTGGACGGCGGACGGCGTGCAGTTGCCCGCGCTGCGTCGTTGCAGCGAGATCTTCGCCTCGCTTTTCGAGGAACCGAAAGGCGGGAAGATCGCGCAACGCCGCGCCTTGCGTCGCAAGGGCAGCGTGCTGGACGCCAATCTCGCGGAAGTCCGCCAACTCGAGAAAAAGATGGGCGCGGAGGACAAAGGCCGCATGGAGCAATACCTCACCTCGGTGCGTGAGGCAGAGATCCGCACGCGGCGGGCCGATGCCTGGCTCGACACACCGCTGCCCGCCATCTCCGACGACGACCGCAAGCGCACCAATCGCGACATCGCCGCCACCAAGGCGGGCGATTATTTCCGCACGGTCTATGACCTCATGGTGCTCGCCTTTCAGACGGACGTCACGCGCGTGGCCACCTTCAGCCTCGGCGGTGAGGGAGATGCGTTTTCCATTCCCGAGATCGGTATCACCGAGTCGCGCCACCAGCTCAGCCACCACGGCGGCGATGCGGGCTACATGGAGAAGCTCACCAACTACGACACCTTCGCCATCGAACAGTTCGGTTACTTCCTAACGCGACTCGCGGAGACGAAGGACATCAATGGAAAGCCACTCCTCGGCTCCACGATGTCGCTCTTCGGAAGCGGCATGTGCTACGGCCACAGCCACGGCAACGCGAACCTCCCGCTCGTGCTCGCCGGTGGCTCGGACCTCGGCCTGAAGCACGGGAGCCATCTCGACTTCAACAAGTCGGCCAAAGGATTCGAAGGCTATTCGCTCGCAGCCGACGGAGCGCTCACCACCGCGCACTACCAAGTCTGCAGCCGCCCCGTGAACAGCGATGCCCACTTGAGCAATCTTCTGCTCCTCATGGCCCAGCGCATGGGCGTGGAGACGGACAAGTTTGGCGATAGCAACAAGGTGGTCGCGATATGAACCAATGCTTGGTTCCGCGTTCCTGGTTCCGCGTTTGTCCGTGGTTGGTAGTGCTTGCCTGTTCGTTCTTCGTTCATGCAAACGCCGCCAACGAAGGTTCGGGAGCAAGGAACAAAGAACCAGGAGCCGAGCCCTTCCGCCCCGAAGCGGGCAAGTTCCCGCCATTGGAAAAGGCGCAATCCTACCGGGGCGAACTTGTCTTCGTGGATCACGTCAACCGCCGCGGCAGCATCCGTGTGCAGTCTGCGGGTGTGTTCCGTTTTACGGCACCGAGTCCGTTCGCCATGCTGCCTTACGGCATCGTGCGTTATCATGGCGCACCGGCGGATCTGCGGGACATCCCGCTCGGCACCGTGATGCGCGTCCGCGCCTTTCTCCCGCCGGACCCGAAGACCTCCGCCGTTCCAGTGCTGCCGATCAACCAGAGGAAGCAGGGTGGCTTGGGAGGTCCCGGCACCGCGCCTGCCGAGAACCATGTCGTTCTCCTCGAAGATGAACCCAGCCATTGCCAGCGAGAAGGACTCGTCTGGAAGCTCAAAGAGCTGGAGATCAAGAACGACGAGGGAACGATTCTCGCCAGCCGCGAACCGAAGCACGGCGGCGACCATCAGGCGCACGAGGAAACGCTGACCTTTGATGCCGCCACGCGCGTCTGGCGTGGGCGCGAATACCTCCACATCGAGCACCTGATCGTTGAGGGTATGTGGCCTGCGAGCGGGAAAAAATCGCTCGGCGGTCAGACCGTGCAGCTCGGCATCATCTGGAAGCCAACGCCGGGCGGTGTTTTCAGCCGCTTCCACATTTCAGACATCTGGCTCGATGACGCCGCGATGCAAAACACCACGCAGCATCAGACCGAGACGCACAAGGCGTTCATGCGCAGTCGCTGGATGCCCGGGTGGATCGACGCCGTCGAGTATGGCAAATTCGGCCGCGCCACCATTACTGCGACTTTGTTCGGCGGCATGGACCCCTCGCTCTACACCGATTTCAAAAAGGGCGGCACCGCCCTGATAAATGGCGTCGAGAACACGCTGAAACACACCGAAGGCGGCACCGCCGGCCCCACACAAATGGCCGCACGCGGCAAACTCCTCGACGTCACGCAATTGCCCGGCGAAGTCCCGCTTGCCAGCAGCGGAATCCAGATTCGCTTCGAGACCGATCTCATCACCGAAGGCATGCGCCCCGCACGAATCGTCCGCGTCCGTCCCGCAAGCTGGCCAGATGTCCATGTGCCACGCGAGGAATACCTCAGCGACGGCGCCTCCAGCATTGACGAGCGCTTCCCGACTCCCGCCATCTTCCCGAAATACTGATCCTCACCACCTTCCTGCTCACGCTATGATGCAATTCATCGTTCCTCGTTCTCGGTTCCAGGTATGCCCTTGGTTGGCTACGCTTGCGTGTTTGTTCGTCGTTCAAGCGCTCGCCGCCGACAAAAAAACGAGCGCAAAAAAAACAGAGCAAAAAGAAATTGACGTCTTCCGCCCCGAACCGGGCAAGTTCCCGCCGTTGGAAAAAGCGCACTCCTACCGGGGCGAACTCGTGTTCGTTGACCACGCCAACCGCCGCGGCAGCATTCGTGTGCAGGGGTCGGGCATGTTTTTCCGCAACGACCCGCACCCATTCGCCATGCTGCCCTTCGGCATCGTGCGCTATCACGGTGCACCGGCGGATCTGCGGGACATCCCGCTCGGCACCGTGTTGCACGTCCGGGCCTTTCTCCCGCCCGACCCGAAAGTTTCAGCCGTGCCGGTGTTGCCGGTGGACAGCAAGAAGATGGACGCCAACCACAATCGTGGCGCTGGTATCGCACCCGCTGAGAACCACGTCCTCCTGCTCGAAGACGAGCCCAGCCACTGCCAGCGCGAGGGTTTGGTCTGGAAGCTCAAGGAAGTGGAGCTCAAGAACCGCGAGGGAATGATCATCGCGACCAGCGAGCCGAAACAAGGCGGAGACAGCAAGGCGACCGAGGAAAAGATGACCTTCGATGCTGCCACCCGCATCTGGCGCGGCCGCGAATGCCTCGGGATCGAAGATTTGATCACCGAAGGCGCGTGGCCCGCTGGAGGAAAGAAATTTCTCGGCAGCCAGTCCGTGCTGCTCGGCATCACTTGGAAACCCACACCGGATGGCATCTTCACCCGCTTTCACATTTCGGACATCTGGCTCGACGACGACGCGATGCAACGCGCCGCCCACAACCAAACCGAAACCCACAAAGCCTTCATCCGCAGCCGCTGGATGGCCGCATGGATCGACGCCGTCGAATATGGCAAGTTCGGCCGCGCCACCATCACCGCGACCCTGTTTGGCGGCATGGACCCATCGCTCTACACCGATTTCACCAAAGGCAGTCCCGCCCTGATGAACCCAGTCGCCAACACCTTGAAGCACACCCACGGCGCCTACGGCCCCGCGCACATGGCCTCGAAAGGACCCATCCTTGACGTCATCAAGCTCCCCGGCGAAGCCCCGCTCGGCAGCAGCGGCATCCAGATCCGCTTCGAGACCGATCTCATCATCGAAGGCATCCGCCCCACCCGCATCGTCCGCGTCCGTCCTGCGAGCTGGCCCCAGGCCCAGGTCCCCCGCGAAGAATACCTCAACGACAGCCTCGAAGAGCGCTTCCCGAGCCCCGACATTTTCCCGAAGTATTGAGGGATGCGTTCATAGTTCGTGATTCGTCGTTGCTCAGCGAGAACCCGAAACCAAGAACCAAAGGTGTGAAACTTCACCTTCTGACCGTGCTCTGCTTCGCGCTCACTCCACTCGTCGAGGCCGTCACTCGAAAATTCATCAGCCACCATCTGGCCTCACGCCTGGAAAGCACCGCCACAAGAACTCCGAAGAGATCATGCCGTGCTGAAGCATCCCGCGCGTTCGGCAACTTGCGATACTTCATAGTCGGCGAGCAAGTGATCATTCGAAAGCATGTCCTTAGCGGGCCTTGAAATGATTTTCTTGCGATTCTAAACAAGCGCTTGTCTCATGGGGTCGTTCGAATACAAAGATGACCCAAACCCTCGCCAGCATCGACCTCGGAGGCACCAACATGGCTGCGGCTATCGCGGATGCCCATGGCGTGGTGCAGGGGCAGATCCGTGTGCCGACAGAGTCGCATGAAGGACCGGAGGGCGTCGTGCGGCGGATGGCGGGGATGTTGCTGCAGCTTCGTGAGGAAACGAACACCCAGCCTGCCGCGTTGGCCGTGGGCGTGCCGGGTTGGGTGGATTCGACGCGTGGTGTGATCCGGCTGCTGACGAATTTTGCGACGCCGTGGCAGGATTTGCCGCTGGCGGAGATGCTGCGGCCCGTGGCGGGCTGTCCGGTGTTTCTCATCAACGATGCGCGGGCGGCCACGCTCGGTGAACTGGAGTTTGGGCATGGGCGCGGTGTAAAGGACATGATTTACTTCGGCCTCGGCACGGGCGTGGGCGGCGGGATCGTGATTGATGGCAAGCTGCGGCTCGGCCCTGTGGGTGCGGCAGGCGAGATCGGGCATCAGACGGTGGTGGCAGATGGCTTGCTGTGTGATTGTGGCAATCGCGGCTGCTTGGAGACTTACACCAGTGGCCCGGCGATCACTGGCGAAGGCGTGCGGCTCTTTCTCAGTGGCATGGCTCCGAAACTTTTCGCCATTTGCGCGGGCGATGTCGCCAAGGTGAACCCCGAGACAATGAGCAAAGCGGCGCGGGCCGGCGACACTCGTGTCATGACCGCTTTGCAACGTGCAGGTGAGTGGCTGGGCGTTGGCGTGGCGAATCTGGTCACGGCGCTGCATCCTGAACTCATCGTGATTGGCGGCGGTGTCTCGGGCCTGGGCGATCTGCTGCTGGAGCCCGTGCGTGCAGCGTTGAAGCAACGCGTGCGCATGTTTCCGACTGAGGGTATCCGCGTCGAATGCTCGGCGTTGGGGCGTGATGCCGGCTTGCTCGGCGGTATCGCATTAGCTCGGAGTGAGGCAAGAAAACTTTCCTGAACCTAAACCATGTCCCCCTACATCACCGACATCCTTTCCCAGCCTGACGTGCTGCAAGGCGTCATCGCAAAAATCACGGCAACGACATTGGATCGATCTCTTATTGAGGGGCTGATCTCGGGCCGCTTTAGGCGTGTGGTGCTCACCGGGATGGGCAGTTCGCTTCATGCGCAGTATCCATTGCATCGGGCGATGAGCGAAGCCGGCATCGCCTCCCATTGGATTGAGACGGCGGAGTTGTTGCTGGGGTTTGAGGGTCTTTATCGTGATGACACGCTGCTCATTGCAGTCTCGCAATCGGGCGAGAGCGCCGAGGTGGCGAAGCTCATGGAGCGCACGATTGAGTTCGGCCATGTGATCGGAGTGACGAACAATGCATCATCAACGCTGGGTCGTGCAGCGGGCACGGTGTTACTGATGGAAGCAGGACCGGAGTCCACGGTATCGTGCAAAACCTACCTCTCCACTTTGGCGGTGTTGCATTGGCTTGGGGCGCAGTTGCTTCAAAAGGTAGTTCCAGTCGCCCTGCAGGAAATGACGCAGTCGGCGGCTGCTGTGCTTGGTTATCTTTCTGCCTGGCAAAAGCATGTGGCGGAACTGGTGCCGCTGCTAGAGGGCGTGACGAGCATTTTCGTGACGGGTCGTGGTGACTCACTCGCGACGGCTGGCACGGGCGGCTTGATCTTGAAGGAATCCACCCGCCAACATGCGGAAGGCATGAGCGCAGCAGCGTTTCGACATGGGCCGCTGGAGATGGCAGGGCCGAAGGTGCTGGTGCTGATCTTTGAAGGCGATGAAGTGACCGCCGTGCTGCATCGCAGGCTCGCGGAGGACATCGTGCGCGGTGGCGGTCGAGCGCTGCTCATCGGCGAGCATGAGACATCCGTGAAGGCCTTTCAATTGCCGAGCGTGCCTGCGGGTGTGCGACCCATCGTCGAGATTTTGCCCGTGCAGATGCTCTCGCTCGCGCTGGCAGCGCGGGATGGCTTTGAAGCGGGCAAGTTTGAGCGTGCCTCGAAAATCACCAACATCGCTTAGCTCCAACTCATGGTCTCGCCTCCACACACTCGCCTCAAATCGGATGTCATTGGCCTCGTCGGCGCGGCCACGTTGGGCATGGTCTTCTTATCGCCCGCGATGACGCTGTATGGCCTCTTCGGCCCGATCTTCCTCGCCTGTGGCAAGCTCGCGCCGCTGGCGTTTGTGCTCGCCTTGTGCGCCACGTTGCCGACGGCGTTCAGCTATGCTGTGCTCTCGCGCGATCATCCGAGTTCGGGCAGCGTGGCGGATTGGGCCACGCAAGCTACAGGGCCGCGCGTCGGTGCCTGGGCTGGATGGCTGGTGTTCCTCTACTACTTCGCCAATTTCATCATCCAAGTCGTGGCCGTCGGCTTGTTCTTCAATGAACTGCTCATCGCGCTGGGCGTCGCGATGCCTGCGGGCTTGGGTTTCATCATCGGCGTGCTCATGGGCTGCGCGTGGACTGCGTCCATCGTCTATCGCGGCATCGCCATATCGGCCAAAGGCGCGCTGGTGTTTCTGCTGATCGAGATCGCCACCGTCGCGGTGCTGTGCGCGACCATCGTGTGGCTCGCGCCATCGCGTGGCACACCGGTGACGCTGGAGGGCTTCTCGATCACGGCGGCCATCAGCGACAGCTCGGGCATGTTTCGCGCCCTCGTGTTTGGAATGCTCGCGTTCTGCGGTTTCGATGTCGTCTCGACACTCGCCGAGGAAACACGCACCGCCCGCCGCCTCATCCCTCAGGCCACGATCCTCGCGCTGCTACTGTATGCGGCACTCATCATCGTGGGCATGTGGGCGCTCACGCTTGGCGGCGACGCCAGCTATTTGAAAAGCATCTCGGAGGGCGGGCGCATGCCGATCAATGAAGTCGCGCAGGCCGTGTGGGGGCGTGGCTCCATCGCGATCACTTTCACCGCACTTTCGGCCACGCTCGCGCTCATGGTGGCCACTTCGGTGGGAGCGAGTCGCATCCTCTTTGCCAAAGGCCGCCGCCATGCCGCTCCGGCTGCTTTTGCGAAGCTCCACCCGCGCTATCAGGTGCCGTGGACGGCTCTGCACGTCATCTTCGCCGCAGGCATCATCATGGGACTTTCGGTCTTCATCTCCATCGGTGCCTACAATGCCTTCGTCTGGTGGTGCACTACATCCACCTTCTTCGCGATGCTAACCTTCCTCTTTGGCAATCTCGCCTGCATCCTGCTGAATCGTCATCGTCTGCGCACGCTTGGTGGAGCCTTGCTTTATGGTCTCGTTCCAGCGCTCGGCATCGTAGTGGATCTCTACATCCTCGTGCAGTCCTTCTTCATCGAGCTATGGGCGCAAGACTGGGCCACTGGGAAGAGCGTGGTCGTTTTTGATGTGACCTGTGCAGTCATCGCGCTCGCTGTGGTCTTGGGCAGGAAGAAGAACAGCGCACCCTCATGAATCCAATGCAGTCAGTGAAAGCATACACCGTCATACTCCTGCTCGCCTCACTTGCTTCCGCCACTGCCGCCGAGTCACCGAAGCGCATCTACATCGCCAACGATGATCACACGGACTTCATGTGGACGGCGGATGCGGATACTTATGCGCGGACCTTTGTCGAGATGATCGACTGGCATTTGGAGCTGGCCGATGAGACGGCGGGGAATGAACCGGCGTATCGGAATCGATTCAACTGCGATGGCAGCTACTGGCTGTGGAACTATGAGCAGCGGAAGACGCCAGCCGAGTTTGCGCGGCTCATTGGGCGCATCAAGGACGGCACGATCAGTGCGCCGATGAACTTGGTGGTGTCATGCTACGGCGGTCAACCCGCCGAGGCCGTGCTACGTGGGATGTATTACGCTGGGCGGTTGGAGCGGCGGCACGGACTCAAGTTCCGCATGGCGGTGGCGATGGAAGATCAAACGTTGCCACTGGGCCTCGCATCCTTGTTTGCCGGAGCGGGGGCACAGTATTCCTGGCGTGGCGTTTGCGGCTGTGCGAGCAGGCTGGACAACAAGGTGCTCGGCGCACGGCCACGCGAAATCAGTTGGTGGACGGGGCATGATGGGCAGCGGCTTTTGTTGAAGTGGTATTCGCTCGGCTCGCATGGAGTCGGCGGTTACTGGGAGGCTGGATCGCCTGCGGCAGCGATCAAGTATGTGGACAGCGATGCGGGCTTCTTGAAGCGCTACGTCGATCCGAAGACCGGTGCGCCCTATCAAGTCGCCGGTCTGTTTGGCTACGGTGGAGATGATCTCGCACGC
This sequence comes from Limisphaerales bacterium, assembly GCA_044224905.1. Lineage (GTDB taxonomy): Bacteria > Verrucomicrobiota > Verrucomicrobiia > Limisphaerales > JBGAJN01 > JBGAJN01. The sequence continues at coordinate 17,904 of JBGAJN010000003.1, read as the reverse complement.
AAAACCGGCATCACGCCGCCACCGGAAATCCCCGGTGTGCCCGGACTGCAGAAGCTCGTGTCATCGCCGTATTGCGATCACTTCCACGTTATTGCCAAACAACAGAGCAATAAGAAGCGACAGGTCATCGTCTCGAACGAGCAGGACTTCTTTGAGGACTTCGAGAAGACCCACGGAGCCACGCTCGACAGCCAATCCGTGACGTTTGGCAACGAATGGGATCTGTATTCCGCGTCGATGTCGGAAACCTCAGCACGAGCCAAACGTGCAGTGGAAAAGCTGCGCAGTGCCGAGCTGCTCGCGGCCCTGGTGAGCCTGAAGTATCCCGACTTCATGAAACGCCACACGGCATCGCGTGATCGCGCGTTCAATGCCATCGGCCTGTTCTGGGAGCACAACTGGACTGCCGACGGCCCCATCTCGCGACCGCAACGAGCCGCGTGGCAGGAACTCATCGCCACGGAGATCGAGACCTATGTGAACTCGATCCAAGGTGAAGCCATCGTGCGGCTCGGCGGCATGATTCCACGGCCTGAAAAGGCGAACCGCTTCTTCGTGCTGAACCCGCTCGGTTGGCCACGCACGCAGAACGCCGACTTTCTCTACAACGGCAGCGCGGACATCCATGTGCGCGATCTCACCACGGGCAAGGATGTGCCGCATCAGATCGTGAAACTCGATGGCGCACGAAACCTGCGCATCCTCGCCAGCGATGTGCCCTCCGTTGGCTACAAGGTCTTTGAGGTTCTCACCGGCAAAGGCAACGCACCCACCGATGACGCCGCCACGGCCAAAGATAACGTCCTTGAAAACGCCGCCGTGAAACTCGTCATCGAGCGCGATGGAGCCATCCGCAGATTCATCGACAAACGGCGCGGCAACACCGAACTCGCCGCCAGCATCCTCGATTTGAAGCTCAACGACTTCGCCGAACAATCCGATGAGGGCGAACCTCTGCGCATCGAGAACAGCGGCCCGGTCTCCGTCACCCTCCGCGCCCGCAGCGAGGCCGGGCTCGCCCACACTACCGCCATCACGCTGTATCGCGATTCCGACCGCATCGACATTCACAACGAACTCAACGCCAACTTCAGTGATGTGCGCCATTGGGCCTTCTCCTTCGCTCTCAACAATCCCGCCACGCACACCGAAGAAGTCGGCGCGATCAATCTGAACAAGCTCAAGGCTGATGGCGGTGACTACGCTGACACCCACGCGCGTTACGACTTCCTCACCGTCAATCATTTCGCAGACATGACCGATGCCGATGGCATAAAGGGCGTCACCATTTCCAACGCCGATCTCGCCTTCGCCAAACTCGGCGTCAGCACCTACAAGGTGCTCGATATCGGCACGCCGCAGCTCAACTTCCTCGCCGGTGGTCAAGTCGATGGCCCATCCCTCGGCATCCGCGCTCAGAACGGACAGACCCGCTTCACACAACGATTCGCGCTGCGCCCGCATGGCAACTACGATGCCACCGCCGCGATGAAGTTCGCCCTCGAACATCAGAACCCCTTCATCACCGGCCCGATCATCAGCAAAGGTGGCAAGGACTATCCCGAGACCACGCACGCATTGCTCGCCATCGACAATCCGAACGTCCTCCTCTGGGCGCTGAAAGTGCATGATGACGGTATCGAGAAAGGATTCGTCGCAAGGCTTTGGAATGTGTCGGATGCCGCTGCGAAGGCTGAGATCAGCGTCACGGCTGGCCTTTCATCCGCTCACCGCGCGACTCACATCGAGACTGACATTGAAGCCGTGCCACTCACGGCCAGAGGAGCAGTTCCAGCCTCGTTCACCCGCCAGCAGATTCAGACCTATCGTCTCGACCTAAAATGAACACAGCCTTCGTCGCCACTCTCGCCCTTTGCCTTGGCACGCTCGGCTTTGCTGGGGCTGAGACGTTGCCAGAGAAGGTGTGGAAAGCTTTGCCGCCGCATCCACGTCTCTTTACCAACGCAGCGCGATGGGACACGCTGAAACGGCAGATCGAAAACGATGAGGTCTCAAAGCGAATCTTCACCGTGGTGAGCGAGACCTCTTTGAAACTGCTCCATCAACCACCCGTCGAGTATGTGGACAAGGGTGCCTTCTGGCATGGGCCGATGAGACATGCGCAGGGGCGCATTTTGTCGCTGGCGATGATGTTTCGGCTCACCGACGACGCTCGGTTTCTCACACGAGCCAAGCTGGAAATGCAGACGATGGCCGAGTTGCCGAACTGGTATCCACAGCACTTTCTCGACACGGCAGAAGGCGCGCTCGGTATGGCTGTGGGTTTGGATTGGTTGCATGACGCGCTGACGGCAGACGAACGTGCGCGTTTCGAGGATGCGCTGATCGAGAAGGCGCTGCGAGCTTCGTTGGAAGATGAAGCGGGCAAGAGTTGGATCACGGGAAACAACAACTGGACCGCTGTTTGCCATAGTGGGCTCGTCATCGCCGCGTTGGCAGTGGCGGAGCGTGAGCCGGCGCTCGCAAAACAGATCGTGGACCGCGCATTGAAGAACATGCCGCGCTATGCGCAGCTGTATGCTCCAGCCGGAGCCTACTCGGAAGGGCCGGACTACTGGGCCTATGGCACCACGTTCTATGCGCTTATGGCCGAGGCCTTGCGGAAGAACTTCGGCACGACCTGCGGCCTCGAAAAGGCTCCCGGCTTTCTGCAAACCGCCGACTACAGGCTGCAAATGACCGCGCCGAGTGGTCTGCTCTACAACTTTGCAGACAACAGCTCTTCCCTCGGGATCGAACCGATCATGTTCTGGTTTGCTCGTGAGTTGAGGCGCGATGACCTCAGCCAACGCGAAGTCGCCAACCTCACGAAACTCTCCGAAGCGCTGACCAGTGGTGCTCCACGCGGAGATGCGAGCCGCATGTTGCCTCTGGCGCTACTGTGGCGTGATCCATCGCTCACGACCAACTCGAAAACACAACCGCCACTCGAGTGGTGGAGTGAAGGCGGCACCCAGCCGCAGGCCGTGATGCGTAGCGCCTGGAATGACCCACGCGCCACGTTCATCGGCATTAAAGCAGGCAAGGCCGACGACTCGCACGCGCACATGGACATCGGTTCCTACATCCTCGAAGCCAACGGCGTCCGCTGGGCCGTCGATCTCGGTCGCGAGAGCTATCCCCACGCGCGAGCGAACGGATTGGCCGCTGATCTGTTCAAGACCACACAACACAGCAAACGCTGGAGCATCTTTCGCTGCGGCCCGAAGAGCCACAACTTGCTGCGCTTCAACAACGCCCCACAACGTGTCGACGGCAATGCGGACATCACTCCTACCGAGGGCGGCTTCAGCATTAATCTCACCCCCGTCGTCCGCGAACAGGTTCGCAGTGCGCAGCGTCATTTCACGCTCAATCCCGATCGCAGGCTCACCGTGCGCGACACATGGCGGACCGCCGATGCCGTCGACGTCAAGTGGCAATGGCTCACTCACGCGAAAGCCACGAAGATGGATGATGGATTTCGGCTCGAACAATCCGGCGAATCGCTGCGGCTTGCCGCATCGGCTTCATCGAAGCTCACGTTCGAAGTCGAGGATGTCTCCGCAGCCCGAGCCAAATTTGATTCGCCGAATCCCGGCCTGAACCGACTGATCATCCGTCTGTGGGCGCAGGCTGGCACCGATGGTTGGATCCAAGTCACCGCTTCACCACGATGAAAACGATCCTCACACTCATCGCCCTGCTGCTCGCTCTGTTTGCCGCGATCCATGCCGACGATGCGCCTAAGCTGGCAGGTGAGGTTTCCACCGCCCCGCTTATGCTGAAGGAAGGCGGGACGGCGGAGAAGCCGTCTGTCTTTGATGGCAAGGGATGGTCATCGACCTCGGGATCGATGTGACGGAGCACGCTTGGAAGAAGGAGGGCGATGTCTGGACTTCGAGCGGGCCGCTGCTGAGCCGTGAGCCCATCGCCGCCATGAGTCAAAGTGTGGTCGAGTCGGTCGGAGAATTCGCCACGCGCCGCGTTCGGCAGGCCGCCGCCCCGCTGCGATCACGCCATTGGCCGGTCGCCCGCTGGCAGCTGGTCCGCGCCTCCGGGTTGCGCAAGGCCATTGAACGGCTGCCCGAGGTTCAACTCGCGCTTGATTATGAATTGAGCTTCCATGGCATTGCGCCTACCGAGACTTCAAATCCAGCAGCGACCGCATGAACTCGTCAGCCATGAAAACCTCCACGCCGACCCGCACGTATCTTTCGAAATCGGATTTCAAGCTGGCGCAAAATTGTCCCACCAAACTGTTCTACAAGAAATCCCGCTACCCCTCGGAAAAGGACGAGGACGAGTATCTCCAGCTGCTTGCGGAAGGCGGCTTCATCGTGGAACGAATAGCGAAGCTGCTTTTCCCGGAAGGACGCGAGCTCGAGTTCACCGGCGGCTCCGAAGAGTCGGCCCGCCAAACCATGCGCGCCCTGAAGGCTGGTGATGGGACGTTTTTCGAGGCGACCCTGATCAGCGGATCGAAACTTGCGCGCATCGATATCCTCAAGAAGCGCGGCAACGAATTAGACCTGATCGAAGTAAAGGCCACGTCGTACAACAGTGACGACAACGCCGCCGCCGTTCAGGAGGGACGCCCTAATCTGTTCCGCACGAAACGGGATCACTCCATCATCTCCGACTGGCGCGAGTATCTCGAGGACGTCACCTTCCAGGTGCTCGTGCTGCGAGAGCTGTTTCCGCGGGCAATCATTCGAGCGTTTCTAATGATGCCCGACACCGCCAAAACCACGAGCATCGATCGGCTTTACTCCTTATTCGAATTGCGCCGCGTGCGCCCGCCGGGAGCAACGTTCGAACACCTGACGGTGGAATTCCACGGTGACGCAGAGCAATTACGCACGGATCATTTCCTCACCCAGGTTCCGGTCGATGCCGAGATTGAGCTCTTGTCGGCCGAAGTGCGCGACCGAGCGCAAGTATATTCCGCAAGTCTGGTTCCTCAACTCACCAAGATCCCCACGCCCATCTCGACCGCCTGTCGCGATTGCGAGTATCGCCGCACCGCCACGGACCCACGCGATGGATTCAACGATTGCTGGGGCCCGCTGGCCGACGTTCGTCCGCACCTCTTCGATCTGTATCAAATCGGTTCTCTCGGCGGGCGCGGCGGTCCGGTGGCCAATCGCCTGATCGCTGATCGATCGGTGAACCTGCTCGATCTGCCTGAGTCCAGCCTCGTCAAATCCGACGGCACGGTCGGCGAGCATAACAAACGACAGCTCCTTCAGATCCGCCACACCCGCGCCAATACGGAATGGTTCAGTGATGAACTGCCGGCGATTCTCGAACGATTCCCCTACCCGCTCCATTTCATCGACTTCGAAACCACCGCCCTCGCCGTTCCCTACCACGCCGGTATGCGGCCCTATGAACCGGTTGCCTTCCAATGGAGCTGCCACACCCTGGAACGTCCCGGTGCCCGGGTGAAACATTCCGAATGGATCAACGTCGACGAGGCGTTTCCGAATTTCGAGTTTGCTGAATCGTTGATGGCGCAACTGGGCACCACCGGCACGGTGTTCATGTGGGCCACCCACGAGTACACCATTCTTCGCCGAATTCTCACGCAGATGCAGGAACGCGTTCACCACAACTTTGCGCTGGCGCAGTGGCTCGAGAACATCGTTCGGCAACCAGGCCAGGATGGCGGTCGATTGACCGATATGAATCGCCTGTCTCTCCAGCATTACTTTCATCCCCTGATGAAAGGGCGCACTTCCATCAAGGTGGTGTGCGACGCGATTTGGAAATCGAACTCTGGGTTACGAGCGGAATTCCCAGAATATCTAAAAGAGGTGAATGGAACCGTGTTAAGTCCTTACGCCGCTTTGCCGCCGCTGGAGATCAATGGTCAACCTGTGGTCGTCGCCGAAGGCACCGGCGCCATCCGGGCTTATGAAGCAATGCTCTACGGGATCGAGCGCGATGATCCGGATCTGCGGCTGCGCTGGAAAAACCTGCTCCTGCAATACTGCAAGCTCGACACCGCCGCCATGGTGTTGGTCTGGCGACATTGGAGTTCACACCGACCATGAACCCGCCAGCATACCTTTCACGCCGCGGCCATCACTTTGACTTCCTTCTCCAGGCGTCGGCCAAGGCGCTCGCTTTCTACCTCCAGATCAAAATGCGTCTGCAAGTTCAACCAGAACTCCGCCGACATCTTGAAGTACCGCCCGAAACGCAGCGCCGTGTCCGCCGTGATGGCCCGCTTGCCCTTGACGATCTCGTTGATGCGGCGCGGCGGCACGCCGATGTCCTTGGCCAAGCGGTATTGGCTGAGCTTCATCGGCTTCAAAAAATCCTCCTCCAAAATCTCGCCCGGAGTGATGTTTGCCAGCTGTTTGCTTTTCATATTCGCTTAATGGCAATCGACTATTTCCACGTCCACCGCATCGGATCCCTGCCAGCGGAAGCAAATCCGCCACTGATCGTTGATCCGAACGCTGTATTGCCCGGCCCGCTTGCCTCTCAGAAGTTCCAACCGGTTCCCCGGCGGCACCGCCATTTCCCGAACCGCCGTTACCGCGTGCAACTGGAGCAGTTTGCGCCGGGCCGTTCGCTGGATGTCCGGCGGAAACCGCCGGGACATCACGCCTGCGAAAATGTTTTCCGTCTCCGCACAAGCGAAGGTCCGAATCATTGCGAGAACGTAACGCTCTACGTTAATAACGTCAAGCGTTCATACGCACTTGAGAGGTTTGTTTTTGAAGGCCACACAAACATCGGTCTGATTATTCCGATCCATTCCCAGCGGAAGCACTTTTCCCCGAATAAAAGCAATCCCAACGCGCCGATTTCGTCCCGCCAAAGACCTCCCAGCAAGCGCTCCACGGCCACGAGAGTTTCTCAAACGAAACTCGGCACGCAGTCTGCATGGCTTCGATATTCGCCGGAGCGCCGGACTTTCGCAGCGGCTCAGGCCAAGAAACAAGTTACAAACTATATTGTTTATGGACGCACCTGAAACTCGATGAACGCGCCGCGCAGTAAACAACTTTATTGTTTATGGTCAAAAAAGATCACGGCTCGCCGCAACGAGTTACAGCGATTCCAGTTACAAACTTAATTGTTCAAATACACAGATTTGTACAAAAACTAGAGGCGGCAACTCACCTCCGCACAATGCGCCATTTGGTCTCGATTCATGAAGCTGCAGTCCCGGATGTAACCACATGCATCCATCCATCCGGATATTAACTATCAAGATTAACCACCCCTCTAAAGTATTAGTTGCCTGTAACCAATAGCGTGTGCTATTTGTCTACCACGTTCGATGAAAACTTGCATGAACATATCAGCCAATAGTTGGCCGGCTCTGTCGGTCGCGAAAGCGACACGTCATAGCAGGTTAACCCCAGGCTGTGCGTTTAGCCTAGGGCTATCCAGATCCTATCGCGGGCAAAAGCCCGAAGGTAGCATGGATATCACGAGGGTAAGCAGGTAGCGAATCGAAAAAGGATTTCTCCACCCTGCTTACCTTAGGTAAGCAGGGTTTTTTATTTCCCTGAAACGACGGACAGACGGACGGCGAAATGCCGCAACGAAAGGTGAACCGACTGTGAACAAGAAAGACCGGACATCTTGATGATGTCAGCCGACACAAAACGAAGATTGGCGCAGGAAAGCCAAGACTTTCCACCGATGGGCTCTGCCCTTCGCGGGCGACGACGCGCGCCAAGATGGTTTGAAACGCTTTTACATTTTAAGGGCTTCGGAGGAGGTGTGCCCATAAACACCGAAACAGCCGCCGTGAAACCGCGGGTTGGGACCGAGTAGGTCACCAAGAGGTGTTTGTTCTTTATTGAAATGGCACGGGCCGGGGGCGTGAACGCTCCCGGCCCTTTCAATTTCCGCGGTTATGATTTAACAGCAGAATGGCTTCTCGCCAGGGAGCATGTCCGGGTGCGATTCCCGGTAACCGCACCAATTCCATAGGCTGCGCGTCAGCACGCGGCAGAGATTCCAAACCTCAGCTCACTCCGGGCGGCACGGAGGCAGCCTGCCAATTCATGGGGTCGTGGCAGACAAGGTCCTTGCGGACGGCCATTATTTTCTTCACCGGGGTTATTGGCCGCGTGCAAACGCACCCAACGACTCCACCATTTCACTGCGGGAAACTCGAGCAAGGCACAGAGATGAGCCTCATAAACTCATTTAGGTGGGTGTGACTCCCACTCCCGCTACCAATTTCAGGGAAGTGATCCAGCCCGCGGGCTGTAAACCCGCCGTCATTAAACAGTGCTGGAAGCGACGACTGGAGCGTTACCAGCACTTCCCACCATTTCTGGATCCGTAGCTTAATTAGCAGAGCGCCCCGTTGTCTGCGGGTGGGTTGAGGGTGCAAGTCCCTTCGGGTCCGCCATTTTAATCTTACCGCGAGGTTGTTGCCCAAGGTTTCGACATCGCGATTCTCCACTCCGACGTTTCTATCCCATCGCTTGGAGTTATCAGCGCGTAGCGTAGTAGCTAACGCACTCGGCCTGGGACCGAGGGATCGCAGGTGCAAATCCTGCCGCGCTGACCATTTTCAAATGCTGCCGTGGTCGAACACATAGGGCATCCGCCTTCTAAGCGGAACGATGCAGGTGGAACTCCTGCCGGCAGCGCCATTGCCAGGTGGTGTCAAAGTAGCACGGCGGCCTGTTAAGCCGCTTGTCTTGGTGCGAGTCCAAGTCTGGCAGCCAATCAAAGGAAGGCAGGCAGATACAAGCTGGCTGCACCTGTCTCGAAAACAGGATCGGCTTCGCCGAGGTCGGAGCATTACCGGCGCCTTCCGCCAATTTGTCCGTAGCTTAAGACTCTAACCCTCAACGAAAGGTATCCGATGAAACCCGCCATCCGCTATCAAAGCCAGTTGCTCATTCGCCGGAGCTACAAACCGATTCGAATCATTGGAATTCGACCGGCGCCGCGGCTGAACGTAACGATTCGGCCCGTGAACCGATTCGGCTCAAAACCGAGGTTAATAATCGTCCCGTAGCTCAAAAGCAGAGCGCCCGGCTGATAACCGGAAGACCGCGGAGCGTTACCGCGCGGGACGACCATCCTTGGCCGTGCGCCAGCGCCCCCGAGTAGCTGAGGCAGATTAGCGCCTCCCTGAAGAGGAGGAGACGTTGGCGCGCTACCAACCTCGGGGACCACTCACAACCAATCCCGCCTTGGCGGGCTCGAAAGGAAACATGAACACACTGAAGGAAACTCAGGTGCGCCTTTTCGCCTCGACCAAAAGCTGGATCGAAGGCGAAGCGGTGCGCCAACTCTATGCCACGTCCAAGCTCGACGGAATGCGCCACGCGGTTGGCTTTCCGGATTTGCATCCGGGTCGAGGCACTCCGGTGGGTGCGGCGTTCGTGACCGAGGGCGTGATGTATCCGCACCTCATCGGCGGCGATATCGGCTGCGGCATGGCATTGTTCAAGACGGACCTCGTCCGTCGCGACGCCAAGCTCGATCGCTGGGCAGCCTTGCGTTTCGACCTCGAGCATCCGTGGGATGAATTCGTCAGCGAATTCCTCGCGGAACACGAACTCGGATCAAACGAGTTCGATTCATCGCTGGGCACGATCGGCGGTGGCAATCACTTCGCGGAGTTACAGATGGTCGAGACGGTTCTCGATGCGGGCGCGTTCAAGAAGCTGGGACTCGGCAAGCGGCAACTCGTCGTGCTCGTCCACAGTGGCTCACGTGGTTTGGGTGAATCGATCCTGCGCGATCACGTGGATCAACACGGTACTAGCGGCATCGACGCGGAGTCGTTGGGAGCGGAGGAATACCTCCGCGGTCACGACTTCGCAGTGCGCTGGGCCAAGGCAAATCGCGAACTCATCGCGCGTCGCTTCGTGAAAACCATCGGCGCCGAAGCGGAGATCCTCTGGGATGGTTGCCACAACAGCATCACCCGTCGTGAAAGCGACGGAGACGCTGTTTGGGTTCACCGCAAGGGCGCAGTCGCCGCCGAACGGGAGTTCGTCGTGATCCCCGGATCACGCGGTTCGCTTAGCTACATCGTGAAGCCGACGGGTGACGGTGAAAGCCGCGCGTGGTCGTTGGCTCACGGTGCCGGTCGCAAGTGGACCCGCAGCGATGCTCGTTCACGCATGCGCGAACGCTTCAGCGTGAGTGAGCTGGCGCAGACGCCGATCGGGAGTCGCGTAGTCTGCGAAGATCGCGACCTCCTCTACGAAGAGGCGCCCGCCGCCTACAAAAACATTGAGGTAGTGATTCAGGACCTCGTGGATGCCGGACTCGTGTCCGTCATCGCGACGCTCCGACCACTCCTCACTTACAAGACGCGCAAGCCTCACCGCTAGCGCGTTCCCAGCGCCACGGAGGAACCGGAGCCACAGAGTTAACGGCTGCCTGTGAGCAGCGACTCTGTGTTCTCGTCCCCGGCGGCGACGTTGTTCGTCCGTGAATGCAAAGTAGTTCGCGCGCCCTGCCCTTCAAGCAGGCCCTAGCCGGTGCGAGTCCGGCCACGGATACCATGATTTGCAGCGAGCCACCTTGCCTGATTATCGGTGGCCCGGCGCAAGCCGCTCTCAAGGTGTAATTAGTTCTGCACGCCGCTTTGCGAAGGCGGAGGTTCGTGGTGCAAGTCCACGTGAGAGCACCATTTTGGAATGATGAAGGATGAATGCAGAATGAAGAAACAACTCGGTGCGAGATCGTCGTCACAAGCAATTCTACATTCCTAATTCTACCTTCTGCATTCCTCAGTTGCCCCTGTGCCTCAGCAGCTACAGGAGCGGTTTCGTAAACCGCTATTCGTCGGTGCGAGTCCGACCAGGGGATCCAATTTCAAATCAGGATCGTGGTGTAATAGCAGCATCTCTCCCTGTGAAGGAGACGGTCCGGGTGCAACTCCCGGCTTCCTGACCATTTTCAAATTTCGATGGGCCGCTTGGTGTGGATTATCGCACAAACAAACGAAACCGAACGCGGATGTAGTTCAACTGCGAGAGAACACCCGGACGCAAGTCCGGGAAATGCAGGTTCGAGACCTGCCGACCAGGTTTCTAAGCCACAGCTTCTCTTGTCCATCGAGTCTTTCTGACGGGCCGCTGAGCTTGGGTTATCGATGGAGCGGGAAACCGCGAGCGGGTTCGAATCCCGTGTCATCAGGCAACTGATGGCGTCCCAACTCGCTCTTTGTCCGTCTTATTGGCCGTGCGCCAGCACTTTCGACGGGTCGCAGGATTGGGTTATCGCATGTTAAGCGCGTGGTCGCGGGTTCGAGTCCCGCCCTCGGCTCCAGATGCCGAGGTAGCTCAGTGGTAGAGCACGTTTATTCCCAGTTCGTCTCTTATCCGTCGGACCTTTAGATGGGCCGAAGTTGTGGGTTATCGCTGGTTGTCGGTTCGAGTCCGATCTGCCCCGCAATGGGCAGTAGCTCAATGGTAGAGCAGCCTCCTCAAGGAGTTTTCCACGACGTCCCTTGTCCATCACACTTTCTGCGGGCCGAAGAGCTTGGGTTATCATTCCACTGACAATCCCCAAGTTCACCAACTTGTCCGCAGTCACACACAAAACAGTCGCGCCGAGAGTTGGCGGCGCACACACAAAGAAAAGGAGGCCAACATGGCTATCAACTACGCAAAACTCTTCAACCGTCGTACTACGCCGCAGTCGCAACCGATCCCGGGCTCGAACCAGGTTCGCAACTCCGGTGGCGGCTACTCGTGGCCGGTCGATGACTGGACGCGGCTCGACCGCTTCCTGATCCTCGGCGCCGAGGGCGGCACGTATTACATCGGCGAACGCGACCTCGTGAAGCAGAACCACGACGCGCTCATCCGTTGCATCAAGGCCGATGGTCTCCGCGCTGTGAACCGCATTGTTGAGATCAGCGATGCGGGTCGCGCGCCGAAGAACGACCCGGCTATCTTTGCGCTCGCGCTCGTCGCGACGCACGGTGACGCGCCGGCAAAGGCGCACGCATTCACGAACCTGAACAAGGTCTGCCGCATCGGCACGCACCTGTTCCACTTCGCGGAATACGTGAACGCGATGCGCGGCTGGGGCCGTGGCCTCCGCAACGCCGTCGGTCGCTGGTATGTGGACCGTGGTGCCGAAGACCTCGCGCATCAGGCCGTGAAGTATCAGCAGCGCGATGGCTGGTCGCACGCCGACCTGCTCCGCCTCGCCCACCCGAAGGCTCCGTCCGTTCAGCACGAAGCGGTGTTCCGCTGGATGCTGGCCGGCGCGGATTCGCTCGGTGAACGCGAAGTGAAGCGCAAGGTTCGCGGTGAAGACCGCGTTGCGAAGTATGGCGCGGTCGGCGAACTGCCGCAGCTCATTGCGGCATTCGAGCAGGCCAAGCGCGCGACGGGCGCACGCGAAATCGTGAAGCTCATCGCCGAGCATGACCTGCCGCGCGAAGCGATCCCGACGCAGTGGCTCAACGAAGCTTCTGTGTGGGACGCGCTGCTTCAGCGCATGCCGTTGACGGCGATGATCCGTAACCTCGGCAAGATGACGAGCCTCGGCCTCATCAAGCCGTTCAGCGACGCGAAGAAGATCGTTCTTCGCAAGCTAACGGACGAGACGGCTCTTAAGCGCTCGCGCATCCACCCGCTCGCAATCCTCGTGGCGCAGAAGATCTACGCCCAGGGTCACGGCGACAAGGGTGCGCTCAAGTGGTCGCCGGTCTCGGCGGTTGTTGACGCGTTGGACGACGCGTTCTACGCGACGTTCCAGAACGTTGAACCGTGCGGCATGCCGGTGCTGCTCGCGCTCGACGTGAGCGGTTCGATGGCGGTCTCGATGATCGCGGGTTCGTGCATCAACGCCCGCGAAGCGAGCGCTGCCATGGCGCTAATCACGTCGGCGACGGAACCGGAATGCGAGATCATCGCGTTCTCGGCTGCGGCTGGTGGTCACGGCGGCAAGTGGGGTGGCGGCGAACCGGGTATCACTCGCGTTAACCTCTCGCCGCGCATGCGTCTGGCTGAAGTCATCCAGCGCATCGAAGCCATCCCGATGGGCGGCACGGATTGCGCACTGCCGATGCTGTGGGCCGCCCGCAATAAGCTCAACGTGTCGGGCTTCATCACCTACACGGACAGCGAAACGTGGGCGGGCAACGTCCACGCGGCGCAGGCGCTGCGGCAGTATCGCAGCGAGTTCGTCGGCGACGCGAAGGCAGTCGTGGTGGGCATGACCTCCAACGGCTTCACCCTCGCCGACCCGAACGACCGCGGCATGCTCGACGTCGTCGGCTTCGACACGAGCGCGCCGGCAGTGATCGCGGACTTCGTCCGCGGTTGACGACCAAAATCCAAAACACAATGCGGGCGGGGACACATGTTCCCGCCCGCGCCTTTGATCTAACTAAAATAAACCAACATGAACTCGAAATTCGAAAGCAGATATGAAATCAAAAACCAAGCGAGAGCCTCTCCGGTTTCCGTTGAGCCTCTTGCACTGTGGCAACTCGTACTACATCAAGCGAGTTGCTGAGCTGGAAAAGGTACTGGCCCGCAAGCCGCGCCAACTCCAGATCGACATGCTGGGCGAAGGAGAGATTCCCGCTGACTGGGCGCTGTTGATTCGCTCCATTCTGAATCAACGCTCCCCGAAAACGCAGGTCATCACCCATGCTCGCTCCAGTTTGCAGAACGGCTCGGTGCTCGTCTGGTTACAGGGCGATCGCCGGATTATTCGCGCGGACGCGCGGGTGTTCTTCCGTCGCGCGAATGTGGCGGAGGAAGCCAGCGACTTCGCGGAAAAGGTCTGGAAGGACGACGAATTGAAATATGTCGATTCGTATACCGAGATCGATCCGGAGGAAGCGGACCATGCCAAGGTGTTGCAACTCATCAACGAGTTCCTTCCCGTGAAAGAACTCGTGGGCCGCGCGGTTGAAGTGCCGGTGTTGCGCCAATTCGGTTTGGTGGAGAGCGAGCAACTCGAAAGCTTCCTCGCCACCGCCTTCGGCATACCACGGCAGCGCGATGGAGGCTTGGAGCGCGACCGCAAACCCAAGCCAGTTCGCAACAAACCGCAGATCAACACTCGGAAATAACTCGGACGCGGGTGGAGACGAAAGCTTCCGCCCGCGTTTTCCTTTCGCTAGAAAAACATTAACCCTTCACTCAATCAAAACCATGAACACGACCAACCCCACCCAGATTCATCCGACGGGTGAAGCCACCGGCTTCATTCCCGCGCCGGGCGACAAGGGTAAGCCCATCACCGTCATCGGCACGAACTCGATTCGCGCCGGCTTCGATGCGACGTGCCTGCAACAGGCGCTCAACGCCCGCAGCGCGCCCGGAGTCACCGACCTCGTGCTCAATCCCGATGCACACGCGGGCTACGGCGCGCCGGTCGGCTGTGTGCTCACGTCGCCGACGCACGTCTATCCCGGCCCGGTCGGCGTGGACATCAAATGCTCGATGAGCTTCCTACAACTCGACCTGCCCGCCGATCAAGTGGCCGACAAGACGACCCGCCGCGCGCTCATCGACGCGATTCTTGAACGCACTCCGACCGGACCCGGCCGTGGACAACGCTCCGCGCGCAAGTCCCGCAAGATCGGCGAGGATCTCGGCGTGAAGGTCGCCACGGACGGTGGCTCGGCCGAAGTCCTCTACGCGCTCGGCATTCCGACGGACTGGGCGCAGCGTTGCGAAGACGCGGCGCACACCGGCCACGACGGCACGCACGACACGCTCGCGCTCCGTCTCGAATGGCTGCGCGCGAATCGCTTCTCCAACTTCCTCGAAAAGATTACGCAGCTCGGCTCCTATGGCGGCGGTAATCATTTCGGCGAATGCGAAGTGGTGCAGATCGCGAAGGACAACGACCGCGCGCGACAGACGGCCGACGTGTTCGGCCTGCGCGATGGTTGCGTGGGTTTCCTCTCGCACTGCGGCTCGCGCGGATTCGGCCACGCCCTGGCGAGCGGCCAGTTCCGCGATCTCCAGCGCAAGTTCGAGTCGTGGGACATCCCGCTGCCCGGCGAGGACAAGGAACTCGTCTATGCGCCGCTGGGAACGCCCGAGGCGGACGCGTATCTGGATGACATGGCGCTCGGCGCGAACTTCGCGACGATCAACCACCTGCTCATCAACGCGCTCGTGCTTGAGGCCTTCCAGGAAGTGATTCCCGGCGTGAAAGGGTCGCTGGTGTATTTCATCAGCCACAATATCGCGCGCAAGGAACTGCTCCCGGACGCCCGCGGCGGATTTAGCGGCGAAGGCTGGGTGCATCGCAAAGGCGCGACGCGCGCGTTCCCGGCGGGACATCCGTCCCTGAAGGAAACGCCGTTCGCCGCGACCGGTCATCCGATCCTGCTCCCCGGCAATCCGACGGCCGGCAGCGCCATCATGAGCGCCGAGGCGGGCGCGCACGTGGCGGCGTATTCGGTGAACCACGGCGCGGGCCGCTGCATGGGCCGCAAGATGGCCGACCGCACGCTCGACCAGAAGACCGTGGACGACGAGTTCACCGCGCACGACATCCTGACGAACTGCCGCCAGTATCCGAAGGACGAGGCACCCGCCGCCTACAAGGACTTCGACGCCGTGCTGGACTCGGTGAAAGCCGCCGGACTGGCGAGCGAAGTCGCGCGGCTCAAGGCGCGCTTCGTGATCAAGGACTCCGACGCGAGCCTCAAGGGCGCGGCCTAGGCGGAAGGTAGTTCACAAAAAAACAAAGCGGGCAGAGCTCAAATCTTCTGTCCGCTCTTTAATTTCAAATCCCGTTGGCCGATTAGCTCAGGTGGCGGTTTGCAGAACCGCAAAGGCTGGTGCAATTCCAGCACGGGATTCCATTTCTTCGGGCATAAGTGTTGAGAGATACACGCTGGTCATCCAAATCAGAATAGAGGGCGCGCTTCCCTCATGCCCGTCCATTTCTCGCGACGCGAAATCCCGGTGGCGGCCAGGACCTCACAGGCCTGGCCGCGGCGGTTCAACTCCGCCTTCGCGTCGCGGTCTTCGCAGACGGCCATCAAGGTCGCAAGCATTGCAGCGATGCAGCGGTCTCTTAAGCCGCAGAGCACGGGGCAGCACCGTGGCGACTCTCCATTTCCGCATCCGTGGTGAAATTACAATCATGCTCCGCTTCGAACGGAGAGTTTGCAGGTGGGAGTCCTGCCGGATGCACCAAGTTATGCCGCGTTAGCCCAACAGCAGAGGCGTCCCGCTCAGAACGGGAAGGTTGAAGGTGCGAATCTTTCACGCGGCACCATTTTGGAATGTCCACCGGTCAAGCGGGCCGGGCCTCAGTGCTAACGAGTGCGTGCTTTCGGGCAAGTGGTGCAAGTCCACGGCATTCCGCCAGCCTTAGCAGACAGAACCAACGAGCGGGCAGTTCAAGCGCCGGCAGATACAAACTCCTCACTGTGTCAGTGAAATCCTTACAGAGTTATCAGACAAACATTCCGCATTGCGTCAGTGCGCTTCTGACGATGTTACACCGAGCGCTCTGCCGTGAGCAGTGCCGCTTTGCGAATATGTCTGAAAAATGTTTCTTTCACGTGTACTCGAGCGTCGCCACCAAGGCGTTTACCGAGTCCGAACTGCTTGAGCTGCTGGCCCGCAGTCGCGAAACCAATTCCAAGCTCGGTCTAAGCGGCATGTTGCTCTACAAGAACGGCGACTTCCTTCAGGTCCTCGAAGGTCCCGAACAAGCAGTTCGAACGATGGTTCGCAAAATTCAGTTGGATCCCCGTCATCATAACATGATGACGTTGATTGAAGGTGATTGTGATGCACGGCAGTTCCCTTACTGGTATATGGGGTTCCGCAATCTCGACAGGGAAGAAACCAAAAACACGCCGGGTTACACCGAATTCCTGAACACGCCATTGTCCACGGGATTGGCTACCGACCCGACCGTTTGCCAACGATTGCTTCAACTCTTCAAGGAGCGCGAAAGTTGAGCGAAAACGCTGCACTGGGGTAGCTCAACGAAACGTCTTAGCACACGACCACGGGTGGCCTCATACCCCGCATCGCACTAGATCAGCGCCGGGTTTCGGATCGATACCGGACGCGCGTACCATTTCGAACTCCTGAACGCGAGGCAGCTTCAGCGGCCTCCACGCGAGGTGACTTAGCCGGTGAAAGCGGCCGGCCAGGAATTTGATCCCTTGTCCCCTTAGCTCAACACACAGAGCAGGCTCGTCCTAAGCGTCAGGTTGCGGGTGAGATTCCAGCTGGGGACACCAACGTTCAAGCCCTCAAAGCATTTTCAGTGATGCATTCGCTCGGTAAGCGAACGAGCTCGGTGCAATTCCGAGTGAGGGCTCCAGTTCGATTTGGTAGCGCTGCGCCTGCACACGCAGTCGCGCCAGCGCTCAAGCGGGTTTCATAAGCCCGCTGCGTCCGGGGCAGCACCGGAGGCTGCGAGTGCTTGCGCGATCCTCCTTTTGCCTCCTCGCAGCCGACTGCAGACTTACTTTGTAAGCAAGTCGTGCCGGGGCAGCACCGGCGGGAGGCTCCATTTCGTTTTCCCAATTTGGGTGAGTGGTTAAGCGGGAATAGAAGACCCCACAGATCGAGAATCTGTGAGCCTTGGAGGTGCAAGTCCTCTCTCACCCACCAATTTCATGGAGCCGACGCCACAGTAGACCGGCACCGGACTTTTAATCCGGTTGGGTGAGGTTGCAACTACCTCCGGCTCCTTCAATTCATGGCCTCGTAGTGTAACCGCAGCACGTCGGATTTTGGCCCCGACAGACCTGGCGCAAATCCAGGCGAGGCAACCAATCGTCCCAATTCGAGCTTCAACCGTCCGGTGGTGAAATAGCATCACGTCTGGCCTACACCCGGAAATTGAGGGGGCAGAACCTTTCCGCACGACCACTTTGAATCGCGCTCCTCGCGCAGTCAGGAGCGCGCCGAACCCTGATCCTGGATCGCGGCTCAA
>JBGAJN010000002.1:0-1956560 GCA_044224905.1 Limisphaerales bacterium | reverse complement strand
TGACGTGACCGCACTTTTCCGGGCCAGGGGAGATGTTAGTCTGTGGCTAAAGCAAGAAAGGCAACAGACATGAAAGGCAAGCGTATACGACGGAAGACAAGATTCGGATCCTGCGGGAAGCGGATCGCGGTGAGCGAACCATTCAGGAGGTCTGCCGGGAGCAGAATATTTCAGAGGTGACATTTCACCGCTGGAAGAAGCAGTTTGGGCAGCTGGAAGTGAACGAAGCCCGGCGGCTCAAGGATCTGGAGCGGGAGAACAAGGAGTTGAAAAAGATGCTGGCGGAGTCGCTGCTGAAGAACCGGGTGCTGGAGGCCGTATGCGAATAAAAGCTCTGAGTCCGGCGCATCGCCGGATGGCAGCCAGGGAAGTAGTAGCGGCGGGGATGTGTTCGCGTCGGGCGGCCTGTCGTTTCTTGAGATTGGCGCGATCGACTTACAGCTATCAGGGACGGGCACCTACGCCAGCGGAGCAGCAGCTAAGAAAGCGGCTGCACGAACTGTCGGTCAAACATCCCCGCTACGGGTATCGGCGGATTGCCGCCTTGCTGCGGCGGGAAGGCTGGGCCGTGGGCAAACGGCAGATTCAACGACTGCGTCGGCTGGAGGGACTGCGCGTACCACCGACCAAGCGGAAGGTCATTCGCCGAGGATGCTCCACCGGGCAACCGACGCGAGCGACGCATCGGGGACACGTGTGGACGTGGGACTTCATCGCGGATGCGACCGTGCGCGGTGGAGCGCTGCGGATGCTGACGATCCTGGATGAGCACACGCGGGAGTGTCACGTGTTGCGGGCCGACCGGGCCCTGCGTTCCCAAGATGTGCTGGCGTGGCTGCAGAAAGCCATCGAACAACACGGGGCCCCGGAATACCTGCGGAGTGATAACGGTTCGGAGTTCATCGCGAAGATCGTGCAACAGTGGCTGGCCGAGCAGCAGATCAAGACGATCTACATCGATCCCGGCAGCCCGTGGCAAAACGGGTTTGCGGAAAGCTTCCACGGCCGGTTCCGGGACGAGTGTTTGAACCGGGAGCAGTTATGGACACTGACAGAAGCACGGGTCGTCATTGAAGATTACCGCCGCCAATACAACCATGAGCGGCCGCATAGTAAGTTGGGCTACGAGAGCCCGGCGGCCTTTGCGGCGAAGAAGGAACCATCCCCGGCTCCGGTCGCGCTTCGCCCTCCCTGCACCGGGGATGGACAAATAGACAACAAACAGACAACCCCAACCCAGTCCACCGACTAACATCCCATGTGGCTCAGAAAGGTGCACCCGGTCACCTCCAGCACCCGGTCACCTCCAGCACCCGGTTCTTCAGCAGCGACTCCGCCAGCATCTTTTTCAACTCCGTGTTCTCCCGCTCCAGATCCTTGAGCCGCCGGGCTTCGTTCACTTCCAGCTGCCCAAACTGCTTCTTCCACCGGTGAAATGTCACCTCTGAAATATTCTGCTCCCGGCAGACCTCCTGAATGGTTCGCTCACCGCGATCCGCTTCCCGCAGGATCCGAATCTTGTCTTCCGTCGTATACCGCTTGCCTTTCATGTCTGTTGCCTTTCTTGCTTTAGCCACAGACTAACATCTCCCCTGGCCCGGAAAAGTGCGGTCACGTCAATCAGCGATGACCTTCCGCGCCTGCACATCATTGAACTTCCCGACACGGGCTTCGTCCGCGGCATCTTCAAACTTATTTGCGATGCGTTGAGCTTCACGACGATCACCAGTTCCAGTTGATCGCTGAGTTCGTCGTCCATCAGGCAATCTGAAACACGCGATCCAGTTAGGGGAGTTCGGTAATCTGCGAAGTGATACCATATCAGTTACAACCAAAAGTTACAACAGGCAAGGAAGTCACAGCTGTTCACACCTGTCAATTTACTGAGCAATTTTAACAATTTCCCAGCAATCATTGATCCGTAGGTTCGAATCCTATCCCTTCCGCCAATCTTGAATAGGAGCAATCACCTCCACGGTTTCTGGCTCACCATGCAGTTTAAATAGCCCCGCACTCTGCATTGATCAATTTACAGAGGACTTCAAGGGGCAAGGACGTCAGCTCTCTTCTCTTCCGCTGAATTTGTGTAGCCACCGCCAAGCGCGCGATAAAGGGCCACGACGTTCAGTAAGCGCGCCGCTTGGAATTGCAAAAGATTCTGCTGCGCGGCGTAAAGGTCCTGCTGAGCCAAGAGCACCTCCACATAGCTGTCCACGCCCTGACGATAGCGCGCATCGGTCAGTTCAAAGCGTTTCTGAAGCGCGCCCAGCAGGCGTTCCTGCGCTTTGAGTTTCTCGTCGAGAATCGAGCGCACCGCCAGCGCATCGGCCACTTCTCGAAACGCAGTTTGAATGGCTTTTTCGTAATTGGCGATTTCGATCCTCTTGCCGACTTTGGACGCGTCAAGCTTGGCGCGAGTGCTGCCGACGTCGAAAATGGGGACGGTGATCTGAGGCGAAAAGCTCCACGTGCCGGATGGTCCGGCGAACAAATCCGTCAGTTTCGCGCTGGCGGCTCCAGCGGAACCGGTGAGAAGTATTCGCGGAAAAAATGCGGCCCGCGCCGCACCGATGTCCGCGTTGGCCGCTTTCAGCGTGTGTTCGGCGGCCAGAATATCGGGGCGGCGTTGCAAGATTTCCGAAGGAATGCCCACTGGCAAATCGCCGAGCAGATGCTGTTGAGCAAACGGTTTTGCCGTCGGGAGATCGTTGGGGAGCGGTTCACCGACCAGAAAAACGAGCGCGTTCTCCGATTCGGCGAGCATTTGAAGAAAACTGGCGGCGTTCACCCGAACGGATTCGATTTGTCCTTCGGCAGTGCGCAACTCCAATTCCGAAGCCGCGCCGACTTCGAACCGACGTTTGATCAAGTTGTACGACGATTGGACCAACTTCAGAGTTTTATTTGCGATGGCTTTAGCTTCGAGCAGTCGCAGTTGCGTCAGGTATTCCGTCGCGACTTGGGACACGAGAGCAATCTGAACGCTCTTTCGCGCCTCCTCGGTGGCTAAATATTTTTCCAAAGCCTCCTGCTTCAAACTGCGCACGCGACCGAAGATATCCACTTCAAAAGCTGCGCCGACGTCGAGCGAATACGTCGTCATCACGGTGCCTCCGTTGAAAACGGATACAGTGCCTGAGTTTTTCTGACGCACCATGCTGGCCTCGCCCTGCACTCCCGGGAAAAGTTCCGCACGCTGGATCCGATACTGAGCGCGCGCCTGCTCAACGTGCAACGCGGCGATCCGCAGATCGCGATTGTTCTCCAACGCCAAAGCGATCAACTGTTGCAACCGCAGATCGTCGAAAAATTCACGCCACGCGATATCGGCTGTGGAAACGTTGGTCATGGCACCTTGCGCTGCGCCGATCGGCCACGAACCGCTCACCGGCGCCGCTGGTCGCTCGTACTTGGGCACCATCGTGCAGCCGCCCATCACGAGCCCAATCGTCAAAACCCAAAGGGAATGCTTCTTCATACCGGTCGCTCCTTTTGGCCACCGAGCTCGTCATTGCCGGGAGGCGGCGCCGGAGCAGCAGTCGGCTTCAGTTTGAAAATGCGCCGGACGACCACGTAGAACACCGGGATCAGAAATATTCCCAAAGCCGTCGCGGCAAACATTCCGCCAGCGACGCCGGTGCCGATGGCGTTACGACTCGCCGAACCCGCGCCCGTGCTGAGAACCAGCGGCATAACGCCGAGAATGAACGCGAAAGACGTCATCAAAATTGGGCGCAATCGTAGATGCACCGCCTCAAGCGTCGCTTCGATCACGTCTCGACCCGCTGCCTGCAGATCCTTCGCATACTCGATGATCAAGATGGCGTTTTTGGTCGCGAGTCCAACCGTGGTGAGCAGTCCCACTTTGAAATAAACATCGTTCGGCAATCCACGCAGCGTGGCCGCGAGTAGCGCGCCCAAAACGCCGAGGGGCACGACTAAAATTACGGACAGCGGTATCGGCCAGCTTTCGTAGAGAGCCGCCAAGCAGAGAAAAACCACGAGCAGCGAGAGCGCATAAAGCATCGGCGCCTGCGAACCCGACAATCGTTCTTCGTACGACTGCCCCGTCCACTCGTAACCGATACCGTGGGGCAGTTGCCGCGCCATGATCTCCATCGCTTGCATCGCCTCGCCGGTACTTTTTCCCGGCGCCGCCGCGCCAACCAGTTCATAAGCCGGAAAGCCGTTGTAGTTCTGTAGCTGCGGCGAACCGTAAATCCATTTCACCGTCGTGAATGCTGAAAGCGGGACCATTGTTCCAGTGCGATTGCGAACGTAAACATTCTTCACGTCCTCCGGCGACATGCGGAATGGCGCATCGAGCTGAACGATCACGCGTTGGACGCGATTACCGTTGATGAAGTTGTTCACGTACGCCGAACCAAAGCTCGTTTGCAAAGTGGCATTGATATCACCGAGCGCGACCCCAAGGGCGCTCGCCTTATCCTCATCCACAACGATCTTGAGTTGGGCGGCATCCTCGAGTCCTTGCACACGCACGCCGACGACAACCGGATTCTTGGAGGCCATTTCGAGCATTTGATTCCGCGCCGCCAGCAACGCCTCGTGCCCCAATCCAGCGAGATCCTGCAATTGAAAATCAAATCCTGTCGAGTTGCCCAACTCAGCAATTGCGGGCGGGTTGAGCGGAAAGATAATCGCGTCCTTAATCGATGCGAATTTTCCGGCGGCGCGGGCGATGACCGCCTGCACGGTGTGCTCCGCACCCTTGCGCTTACTCCAATCTTTAAGTCGGCCAAACGAGAGCGCCGAGTTTTGCCCGCGCCCATTGAAGCTGAAGCCCGCGACAGTGATGAAACTTTCGATCTCCGGTTGCTGTAGAAAATATTCCTCCACCTGCTTGAGCACGACGTCGGTTCGCTCCTTGGTCGCGCCCGTAGGCAATTGAATGTTGGTGATGAAGTAGCCTTGGTCCTCCGCCGGCAAGAACGACGACGGCATTCGCTCGTAGAGAAATCCGACCAACACGATGATCACCAAAAACACCACCATCGAAGCGGGATTGTGCTTCAGGATTCGGCCCACTGAAGATTGATAGCGCGTCGTCGCTTTGGTGAACGTGCGGTTGAACCAACCGAAGAACCCGCCTTTCTCGTGTTTGTGGCCCTTGGGAATCGGTTTCAACAACGTCGCGCACAATGCCGGCGTCAACGACATCGCGAGGAACACCGAGAACAACATCGACGACACCAGCGACAAGGAAAACTGCCGGTAGATCGTGCCCACTGATCCGCCGAAAAACGCCATGGGAATAAAGACCGCGGTGAGGACGAGCGTGATCCCGATCAGCGCGCCAGTGAGCTGACTCATCGCTTTGCGCGTCGCCTCAAGCGGAGACAGGCCTTCCTCAGCCATGATGCGCTCCACGTTTTCCACAACAACGATGGCGTCATCGACGAGAATGCCGATCGACAAAACCATGCCGAACATTGTCAGGACGTTGATGGTAAACCCGAACGTGAGCATGGAGGCAAACGTCCCGAGTAACGCAACCGGAACCACGATTGTGGGAATGAGCGTCGCTTGGAAGTTCTGCAGAAACAGATACATCACGAGAAAAACCAGAATGATCGCTTCAACGAGGGTGAGCAGCACCTCTTCGATGGAAATCTTCACGAAGGTCGAAGTATCGAGCGGATAGTCGACGCGCACGCCCGGAGGGAAAAACCTGGAAAGATCGGCCACCTTCTCGCGCACGGCAGCGGCGGTATTCAGCGCATTGGCCGAGGGCGAAAGTTTGATCGCCACGGCTGCGGAAAGGTGCCCGTTGACCCGGGCTTGCGTTCCATAATTCTCTGCCCCCAACGCCACTCGTGCGACGTCTTTCAAAAGCACGCGCGAGCCATCCGGGTTGGTTCGCAGAATAATGCTTTCGAAATCCGCAACCGTATGTAGCGTCGTCCGCCCCTGCATGATCACGTTGAGCTGCTGCCCTGCGACCGCGGGAGTCGCGCCGATTTGGCCGGCCGGGACCTGAGTGTTTTGATTTTGGATCGCGCTGGTGACATCTGCCGCAGTGAGATTGAAGCTGTTCAGTTTGTCGGGGTTGAGCCAGACGCGCATCGCGTATTGCGAGCCGAACATGTTGGCTTCGCCGACGCCGGTGACGCGACGAATCGGATCGAGCACGCTGGACGCGATGTAATTCCCCAAGGCAACTTCATCCAAGCTGTCGTTCGTCGTCGAGAGCGTGAAGAACATCATGAAGTTGCGGGTAGCTTTGGCTACGACGACGCCCTGCTGTTGGACCGTTTGCGGCAAGCTCGGGGTCGCGAGTTGGACTTTGTTCTGCACCTGTACCTGGGCGGTATCCGGATTGGTTCCGGGGAGGAAATACAAAGTGACCGTGGCCAGCCCAGACGCATCGCTGGCTGACGACATGTAAAGCAGGTTGTCGATTCCGTTGAGCTGCTGTTCGATCACGGATGTGACTGTCTCCTGCATCGTCTCGGCCGAAGCACCGGCGTAATTCGCCGTCACGGAAATGGACGGCGGCGCGACATTCGGATACTGCGACACCGGCAGCTTCGTGATCGCCAATCCACCAAGCACCATGATCAGAATCGAAACGACCCACGCGAAGACCGGCCGGTTGATGAAGAATTGAGCCATGACGCGTCTTCAGTTGGACTTGGCTTTGTTCTCCGCGCCGCCCGCCGCAGCCGTCGCAAATGGAACCGGTTTAACCACCGAGCCAACGGGAGCTTTCTGCGAACCTTCCACAATGACGCGTTCTCCAGGCTTGAGCCCCTTCGCGACGACCACCTTGGTTCCCACGGAGCGATCGATTTCAATGCTGCGCAGCTCAACTTTGTTCTCCTCGTTGACCACCAAAACGGTGGACGTGCCCGCCGCGCCACGCGCAATAGCCCGCTGCGGAATGGTGATGGCATTGGTCGTAAAGCCTTCAACAATCTGCGCGCGAACGAACATGCCCGGCATCAACAGATTGTCCGGATTCGGAACTTCGGCGCGCAGGGTGATCATTCCGGTCGTGGGATCGACTGCGATGTCCGAGAAGAGCAGCTTGCCCTCGTGCGGATAAACGGTCCCATCCTCGAGCATCAACTTCACGCTCGCCTGCGCGGCGGTGGCGCTGTCGAGCGATCCGTTCGCCAAGGCCCTCTTGAAGCGCAGCACTTCCGTGCTCGATTGCGTGAAATCAAAATAGACCGGATCCAACTGTCGAATCACCGCGAGCTGCGTCGCTTCAGTAGCGCTGACCAAGGCGCCTTCCGTCACCAACGCCTTGCCGATTCGACCAGAGATCGGCGCGACCACTTGCGCGTAGCTTAGATTCAACTCAGCCGTTTGCACCGCGGCTTTTGTCGCCAGAAGTTCAGCCTCATTTTGACCGAAGGTTGCCACTGACTGATCGAAGACTTGTTTGCTGATCGCGTTGATTCCGACCAATTCCTTGTAGCGATCAACATTGGCTTTTGACTCTTTCAACATGGCCTCCGCTTTCGCCATCGCCGCCTTGGCGCTACTGAGGCTGGCTTGCAACGGAGCCGGGTCGATTGCGAACAAAACCTGACCTTCTTTGACGTTCGAGCCCTCCTGAAACAAGCGCTTCAACAATATGCCCGTCGCGCGAGCCCGCACCTGCGCTTCACGCATCGGATTGATTCGCCCCGGAAGTTCAGTTGTCCGGCTTACCCGCTCCGACGCCACTTCGACCACGGAGACTTCTGTGGGCGGGGGCGCAAGCGGTTTACTTTCCTTCTTTCCGCAAGCGCCCAGCAAACTCGCAAGCGCGATGGTGAAAAGGAGGAGTCCTGTTTTGGGACGAATTGGTTTCATACGAATATAACTGACCTCAGGCGGATCGGAAACCGGCTGCCGCGAAGGCAATCAGCTTTTGGATTTGAGTTTCAACATCGACGTCTTCCACCCAGTCCGGCCGAAACTTATCTTTCGTCAACAGCCAGTGATGCAGCGCCCCGTAGGTAAACTTCAGGCGCCAGAAAATCTCGGAGCGTGAGAGTTGTGGCAGGGCTTTCTTAAGCGCCATCTGCATTCGTTCCGCGAGCGGTTCAAATTGTTTTTTCAGGAGCGCCTCCACCTCCGGACTGGGCTCCGAAAGGCAGCGCCCAAAGAGCTTCGAGAAAGCCGCGCCACCTTCCGACGACAGGAGAGAATGCTCTAGCGCGGGCCGAATAAACGCTCCCAAAATGGACTCGAGTTTAACGCCACGCTTGCCAGCTGATCCTTCCACCGCGTCAAGCGCCACCAAGCGGGCTTCGTTAAGCGGAACAATCCGGCGCTCGAACACTGCAGCGACCAAATCTTCCTTGGTGCCAAAATGATAATTGATGGCAGCGAGATTCACCTTCGCCTTCCGGGTGATGTCACGAATGGAAACACGACCGAGCCCGTGCTCGCCGAACAACTCCTCGGCCACATCCAGAATCCGCTCCCGAGTATCCTTCACCTGTTTCATACGTTCGTTTGAAACGATTGTATGAGGAGGCCATCAAGTCAAACTATATTCAATGCTGCGTGTCCGCCGAACGCCATCAGCCGCAGGCGAAAACCGAAGCAAATCAACCTTTGCGTGAAAAAACTGGCGAAACTTATTCTCATCAACTCTCGCCAAAAGATGAGGTGAAATTGATTTCAAGGTGACGATGCTCAAAAAGTAGCCGCGCTCCCACTAGGGCCGCATTCGGAACGAAACTGTGGCGCGCAAAACGCGACTCCTTGGCATCAACACGAATAACCCACCATACCGCATTTGCCCCCCACCGAATCCAATGGCCTGATCCATCGAAACCGAATTCACTCCGAGTCTATTCCAACGACGCGGTTTATACCTTAACTCATGAGCACGCAGTTCTCCGCAGTCGCCATTGCCGCCAAAGCGAGCACTCCGGACATCGACCGCTTAACTCGACATGTACAGAGTAACTAGAATCAATTACGCAATAATATCCTTCACCACTTTACTTGGTTCCACGCCGGTCAGCCGGAAATCCAAGCCGGCGAAATGATACGTGAGCTTCTCGTGATCAAAGCCGAGCTGGTGAAGAATCGTCGCCTGCAGGTCGCGAACGTGGACAGGATTCTCCACGACGTGGAATCCCAAATCATCCGTCGCTCCATAGGTGATGCCCGGCTTGACGCCGCCACCCGCCATCCAGACCGTGAACGCCTGAGGATGATGGTCGCGTCCGAGTGAGCGGCCCAGTGCCGGGTTCGTCTCCACCATCGGCGTGCGGCCAAATTCGCCGCCCCAGATCACGAGCGTATCGTCGAGCAATCCGCGCTGTTTCAGATCGGTGATGAGGGCAGCCGCGGCCTTGTCGGTCTTGCCGCAGTTGTTCTTCAGGTTGCCGAGCACGTCCGAGTGAGCGTCCCAACCCTCGTGGTAAATGTTGATGAAGCGAACGCCGCGCTCGATCATCCGCCGCGCCAGGAGGCACGAGCGCGCAAAGGAAGCCTCCTCGGGCTTGCACCCGTACATCTCGAGCGTCGCCTGACTTTCGCTCTTGAGGTTCATCAATTCCGGCGCGGAAGTTTGCAGGCGGAACGCCATCTCATATTGCGCGATGCGCGTGGCGATCTCCGAATCCCCCTCCGTCGCGAGGCGGCGGCGATTCAACGCTCCGACCAGATCGAGCGAGTCGCGCTGAAGCCGCGCATCAACACCGGGCGGGCTGGAGACGTTGAGAATGGGATCGCCCTGATTGCGGAAGCGCACGCCGGTATAAACCGTCGGCAGAAAACCGCTCGACCAGCACGCGGTGCCGCCGCTGATGCCGCTGCCCGTGCTCATCACGACGAACGCCGGCAAGTTCTGCGTCTCCGATCCCAATCCGTAAAGCACCCAAGAACCCATGCTCGGACGCCCGGGCTGGGAAAAGCCCGTGTTGAAGAATATCTGCGCGGGAGCGTGATTAAACTGATCCGTCTTCATTGACCTCACGAGACAGATGTCATCGGCAATCCCGGCGAGGTGCGGCATGATTTCGGAAATCTCGGCCCCGCTTTTGCCGTGCCGGGCAAACTTGTAGCGCGGTCCCAGCACCGCCGCATCCGGGCGGATGAAAGCGTAGCGCTGTCCGCCAATCACCGATGGCGGGAGCGGCTTCCCTTCGAGCTTCGCCAACTCAGGTTTGTAGTCGAACAGATCGAGTTGGCTCGGAGCGCCAGCCATGAACATGTGAATCACCCGCTTCGCTTTCGGAGCGAAATGCGGTTGCTTCAGTGCCATGGGATCTGCCGCCACGATCTCAGCCGCGCGGGTGCCGGAAACCAACTTGTCCGCCAGCAAACCGGCGAGTGCCATTTTGCCAACGCCAACACCGCAATCGCGAAGAAACCAGCGGCGCGTGAGACTGAGACTGTTTTGCTGGATGGGATTCATGGTTCAACCTTTGGTGATGGTTTCGTCGAGATTGAAAAGCGCGCGGGCCACCGTAGTCCACGCCGCACGCTCGGTGGCGTCGCCGGTCCCGGAGCCGGCGACCTTTGCCGCATCAAGTTCCTTGGTTTCGAAACGCTTTTTCTGCGCCTCATAAAATTTTACCAACAGTGCGACTTCTTCCTTGGACGCTTCGCGAGTGGCCACGCGCCGGAAAGCGTTGCGCACACGTCCTTCAACGGTGCCCCCTGCGGCTGCCAACGTATTGCCCAAGGCCTGCGAAGCCTCGGTGAACACAATGTCATTAAGCAATGTCAGCGCTTGGAGAGGAGTGTTGGAAACTTCGCGACGCGCGACGCACGCCTCGCCATTCGGAGCGTCAAACGTGTTGAACATTGCGAACGGCGCGCTGCGTTTTACGAAGGTGTAGAGACCACGGCGGTAACGGTCCGCGCCGGTGCTTTCGTTCCACGCCTTGCCAGCGTAGACGCCTTCACTCGTGACGCTCGCGGGTTGCGGCGGGAAAACACTGGGCCCACCGAACTTCTCCGAAAGCAACCCGCTCGCGCGGAGCACCACGTCGCGAATTTGCTCCGCCTCAAGCCGGATGCGCGGCGCGTGCGAGAGCAGTGTGTTGCTCGGATCCTTGGCGAGCGATTCTAGCGTGACGTGCGACGATTGCTGGTAGGTCGCGCTCATCACAAAAAGTTTGTGGAGCTTCTTCATCGACCAGCCTTGTTTAACGAATTCCACTGCCAGCCAATCAAGTAACTCCGGATGCGACGGCATATCACCCTGCTGGCCGAAATCTGCTGTCGTCCGCACGATGCCGTTGCCGAAAAAGCTCTGCCAATGACGGTTCACGGTGACGCGCGCAGTCAGCGGATTCTCCGGAGACACCAACCACTTCGCGAGCGTGAGCCGCGTGCGTGGCGCGCCTTCCGGCAAAGGATTGAGCGCGGACAAAACGCCGGGACCGACCGGTTCGGTGGGCTGCAGGAACTCGCCGCGATTGTGAATGTGGGTGGGCCGCGGATTCTCCGGCGGGCGTTCGCGCAACACGAGAGTGGTTTGATATTCCGGCCGCTTGCGCAGGGACCTGATGCGTTGCGCATCTGCCGCCAGTTCCGGCGCCGCCAAGAGGAATTCCTCGCGAAGCGTTTTCCGCTGGGCAAGCGTGAGCTTTTCATCGGGCACGGCGAGCAATCGCTCCGTCTCCGCGCTCAGATCGCGT
This sequence comes from Limisphaerales bacterium, assembly GCA_044224905.1. Lineage (GTDB taxonomy): Bacteria > Verrucomicrobiota > Verrucomicrobiia > Limisphaerales > JBGAJN01 > JBGAJN01. The sequence continues at coordinate 1,944,936 of JBGAJN010000002.1, read as the reverse complement.
GCCTCCGCCGCTGCATCACGCGTCACCGAAATGCGGAAACGTCCCAGCGACGACGCGAAGTGCCGGCCAAAGAGCATCTTCAAATCAAGTTCGCGCACCTCGCCCAACGGCGCCGCGAGGTTGAACACGGCAACGTGCCGTTCGCCGAAACGCCCCGAGCACGACCAACCGGTCTGCGGATCGCCATCGGTTGCCAGCGCCGCGGAGACGGGCTTCGCGCCAAAATTATTCTTCGCGTAGCTCTCCGAGGACTTGGAGAACTTCAGCGGTTGACCAGCAGCACTGACGATGAATTCGCCCAGGAAGAAATCGCCTTTGGGACCCTCGTAGTCCGTCATGCCTGGGCCGTGCGCGGGCAGACGATCGTCGGGCAACGCCTCGAGGCGAATCGCGGTCACGCCTTTGAAATCGCCGCGGAACTTGAGGTCGTACGTGTCTGACTTGGTCGAATCGCCGCTGCAAAAAACCGAATCATCGGGCTGAACCTGGAGCAGCGGCAGATTCGACTTGGCCTCAGCGGGACGCACCGGAGTCCAATTCGCCGTGCGGGCGCGCTCGGTCTTGAGCCATTCAGCAAAACGACCGGCGACAATTTCCTTCCGGCGCACTTCAGCCGGTCGCGAGTCACTGACGCGTCCCACGACACTGAAGCGGAAGCGGCCCAAGGTGAGCTGGTTCCCGTTGTTCTGTTCCATCCGAACGACCAATCGCGTGCCGCTAGCAAATCCAACCGGTTTCTCAAACGTCAGCGTCGCCGCGTGTGCACCGACTCCGCCCTTTTTGCCACCTTGGCCCGAGCCTCCAACGGCCCAACCCGTGCGCGGCTGGCCGTCGATGAGGTTCGCAACGGGAAAATTGTCCTGCGAGAAATCCGCCTCAGCCTTCACCAGCTTCACCGGTTGCGCCGGACTGGAGCCATCTTTCGGCGCAGCAGTCACGGTGATTTCGTTCAACACAAAGTTCCCGTTCTTCGAGCGACCGGGACCGCTGGCGGGAAGCGACGCATCGCGAATGGTATTGAGCCGCAGCTGCGTGATGTTCTGAATCTCCGTCTCTAGCGTCACCATGTAAACATTTGGCCCCGCGTCACCGCCGGTAACCAGCACCGAGCCGTCATCCAGCGTCTTGGTTTGCAGCGGAACGTTGGCGTTGAAGCTAACGGGCTTGGCCACCTGCGGGCGCACCGCGTCCACCGGCCATTTGTCCTCAAGCCCGGCGAGCAACTTCGCCGCCTCGGCGAAATTTTTCTGATGTCGTTCGTCCACGGCTTTGTCCGGCAGATCGAGATCCGGTTCGTCAGCGTTATTGAGGAAAGCCATCATCTGGTAGAACTCGCGGTGCGGGATGGGATCGAATTTGTGCGTATGGCACTGCACGCATTGCATCGTCAGCCCCAACCACGCAGCGCCCGTGGTGGTGACCCGGTCCACCATCGAGTAATAGCGGAACTCCTGCGGGTCGATGCCGCCTTCCTCGTTGAGCATCGTGTTGCGATGAAGTCCGGTCGCAACGCGGTCGGCGAGCGTGGCGTTCGGCAGCAGATCACCGGCGACCTGCTTAATCGTGAACTGGTCGAACGGCATGTCCGCGTTGAGCGCGTTGATCACCCAATCGCGCCACGGCCAGATGTTGCGTGGACGATCTTTCTCGTAGCCGTTCGTATCGGCGTAACGCGCGAGATCGAGCCACTTGCGCGCCCAGCGTTCACCGTAGTGTGGCGAAGCAAGCAACTGGTCAACGAGCGATTCGACGGCAGCGTCGCGGTTTGACTTAGCCGCTTTCAGAAAAGCATCCGCCTCGGCCACGGTCGGTGGAAGCCCGATGAGATCGAGATACAGACGACGAACCATCGTGGCGTCATCTGCCAACGGCGAGGGCTTCAGCTTTTCTTTCTCGAGCCGCGCGAGAATGAAGTTGTCGATCGGATTGCGCACCCAGCCTTTTTGCTTCACCGCGGGCGGCGCAATTTGCTTTGGCGCGGCGAAAGCCCAGTGCGGCTTGTAATCCGCACCCGAGGCGACCCATTTCCGGAGCGTTTCCTTTTCGGCGGCCGTCAGCGACTTCTTCGACTCCACCGGCGGCATCACATCATCGTGATCCGTGGTGAGAATTCGGCGCATCAACTCGCTCTTGTCCGGCTTGCCGGGAACGATGGCCGCCTCGCCGGACTTCGCGGGCTTGATCGCTTCGTCGCGCAAATCAAGCCGCAGCTTGGCCTTGCGCGCTTTGTCATCGGGGCCGTGGCAGAAGAAGCAGTTGCGGGAAAGAATCGGACGAACATCGCGCTGATAATCCGGATCGCTTAGTGCCGTCGCGGCGTTAACTCGCATCACGAGCACGCCCATCAGCAAACTTGCGCGCAAAATTTTCGTCGGCTTCATAGGTGCAGCTTAAACCCTTCTTCGACGAAGCCAATGGAGGAAGCTTTCAAGAGAGATGTAAAATCCTCTTGGCGCGGACGAGGCAAGATTCGGAGAAGCGTCCAGCGGACTACCCCAACGACGCGCCAACGCACGCGGCGACTACTTCGCTTCAAGCATACCCAAAGCCCGTAGAAACGCCTCGGCGCGAACCATCGTGTCATCGTAAGCCGCGCGGTCGAACATGAGGTAGCCGTGCTTGCCGCCTTCGTTGACGAAGAGTTCGGAGCGGTTGCCAGCCTTGAGCATCGCGTCGTGGAATTTCTGTGCCCCCTTGAACGGCGTCGTCGTGTCGCCAGTGCCGTGGAAGGTGATCGTCGGCGGCAGGCCAGGCTTCACCTGATGCGCGGGGGAAATCTTTTCCCAATCCTTGCCGCACTTCGCGTTGCCATAGCCTTCCTTCGAGGTGTCGATGACGGGGAACAGTAGCACCATTGCGTTCGGCACGGAGGAAACCTTGGTGTCTTCGCCCGCTTCATCCACGCCGTCGAACATCGCGGTCGAGGCCGCCACGTGCCCGCCGGCGGAGCCGCCGCTGATGACAATGCGTTGCGGATCAATGCCCAGTTCCTTCGCATGCGCGCGCACGTAGCGCACAGCAGAGCGACCGTCCTTCACGCACTCGAACGGCGTGACGCCACTGCCGGGCTTGCAGAGCCGATACTCGACGCTGATGCCGACCCAGCCGAGTTTCTGGAAATGCGCAGCGAACGGGTACATGCGCCGCGGTTCGCCGCCCGTCCATCCGCCGCCGTGAATGGTGATGAAGCAACCACGCGTATCTGACGCTTTGAAACCGGCAGGCTCAAAGATATGCAACTTCAGTTCGCGCTCGCCAACTTTCTTGTAAACGACGGTGCGCGTGGGCTCGAGGCCACCGGCCATTTTCCCGACGGGATCCAGCGTCTTCTCTTTCTTCTCTGCGGCGACAGCGGTGAATGCCACGAGGAGCAAGCCGGTAATGAGGATGAAATTTTTCATGTGAGTGAGTCGCTGAATACCCGCGGAACCCCGCTCGCCTCAAGCCAGGATTTCCTTGATGACGTGCCCGTGCACATCGGTGAGCCGGAAGTCGCGGCCGCCAAAACGGAACGTGAGCCGCTCGTGATCGAGCCCCATCAGATGCTGCACGGTCGCCCAGAAATCGTAGACGTCGCACTTGTTCTCGACCGCGTAGTAGCCGAGATCGTCGGTCGCTCCGAAAACGGTGCCGCCCTTCACGCCGCCGCCCGCGAGCCAGAGACTGAAACCGTAAGGATTGTGATCGCGCCCGTCGCTGCCCTGCGAGAACGGCGTGCGGCCGAACTCGCCCGAGAAAATGATCAACGTGTCATCGAGCAGTCCGCGCGATTTGAGATCCTTGATGAGCCCGGCGATCGGCTGATCCACTTGCCGCGCCATTTTGCCATGACCTTTTTCGATCTGCCCGTGCTGGTCCCACGGATTGGGCCCCTGCCCTTCGCCGATTTCCTGCGGCAAGCAGCTCAACTCCACGAAACGCACGCCGCGTTCAATGAGCCGCCGCGCCACGAGCGCCTGCTTGCCGTAGGCCGCCGTTGGCGCGTGCGGTGAATCGATGCCGTAAAGTTTCTTCGTCGCCTCGCTCTCGCCGCGCAGATCGCACAACTCCGGCACCGCGGACTGCATGCGATACGCCGTCTCGTAATTCAATATCGCGCCCTCGACCGCCGCCTCGTGCGTGGTCGCGGCGAAACCTTCGTCCATCGAGCGAATGAACCCAAGGCGGCGGCGTTGCAACACGTCGCTCTCGCTCGGCTTGATGTTCGCGAGCGCCGGATCGGAGTCCACACGGATAAGGCTCGCCTGATGCTGCGCGGGCAAATAGCCGTTGCTGAAGAGGCCCACGCCGCCATGCGGCACCGTCGAATCGCCCGCGTGCAGCACCACGAAACCGGGCACGTCCTGATTTTCCGTGCCGAGGCCGTAGCTCATCCAGGCGCCCGCGCTCGGGTGCCCGCTGAACGAGAAGCCGGTGTGGAAGAAATAATTTCCCTGCGCGTGCTCGTTTACCTTGCTGGTCATCGAACGGATTACGGCAAGGTCATCCGCGCAGCCGGCGATGTGCGGAAACAAATCGCTGACCGGCATGCCGCACTGCCCGCGCTGCTTAAATGCCCACGGGCTGGCCATGATGTTGCCGTTGTTGTTGAACATCGTCGGCCGCACCGGCACGGGCATCGGCTGGCCGTGACGTTTCGTGAGTTCTGGCTTTGGGTCAAACGAGTCCACGTGCGACACGCCACCGCTCATGTAGCAAAAGATGACGTGCTTCGCCCGCGGCGTGAAATGCGGCTGCCCCAAAGGCAAAGGTCCGAGTTTCGAAATTGCAGCGGAACTTTTCTGCGCGAACAAGCCCGCCAGCGCAACCGAACCAAACCCCATCGATGCGCGGCGCAGCATCTCGCGCCTGGAAAGCTGCTGCCGAAGCAATCGATGCGGGGAAAGCGATAGAGTGTTCATGGCAGACTCAACGAACGTAAATGAATTCCTTCAAATTGAAAATGGACTGCGCAAAATCCTGCCACACGCGCTGGCTTTCCAACAATTTGCTGTCCGCCACCGCGTGCGCCTTGGCGAGTTCGGCGAGATAAGTCTTCATCTTCCCCTGCTCCGCTTCGGTAGGCGCGCGTCCGGTCGCGCTGGTGAACATTCGGCGCGCACGCGCTTCCGCCGTCGTGTCGCGTGCGTCTCGCATCGCAGCGCCAGCCCAACGCCCCGCAGATTGCAGCACGAATGGATCGTTCAAGAGCGCGAGTGACTGTGCGGGAACGTTCGTCACGTCGCGCTTGCCCAACGTGGTGAAAGGTTTCGGCGCATCGAAAACGCCGAGGAACGAACTGAGCGAGTTGCGCCGCACTGCGAGGTAAATGCTGCGCCGTTTCTGATCTCCGGTGCTCACCGGTTTGCCAAACATCGTCGGATCAAGGTCGCCGGTCACGGTGAGAATCGAATCGCGAATCGCCTCCGCTTCGAGCCGCCGCACGCGGAAGTGCGAGAGCACTTCGTTCGCTGGATCCAACTCGCGCGCCTGTGCCGAGGCTTCGCTACTCACCTGCCACGCGCGCGAGGTTAGGAGAAACCGCACCATTTTCTTTGTGGACCATCCATCCTCCACAAACTTCGCGACGAGAAAATCCAGCAACTCAGGATGCGTTGGTTTGTCGCCGAGGCGCCCGAAGTTATCTACCGTCGCGACGAGGCCGCGACCGAATAGCTGGTGCCAAATGCGGTTCACCATCACGCGCGCGGTCAGTGGATTCGTCGGACTGGCGATGGCGTTGGCGAGTTCGAGGCGACCGCTCGTTTGCTTTCCCTGCTTGGTCGAGGCGCCGGATTGCAAACCGAATTCTAGCCGCCCCAACACTTGTAGATAACCGCGTCGCACCGGGTCGCCGGGCTTTAAATGATCGCCACGCGGCATCATCGGTGCGTCGTAAGTCGTGCCCTCAATGACGCCCGGCGCGCGACGCGGCACCGGCATGTCGGCTTCAAGTGCGCGATATTGTTTCACCAGAGCATCCAACGACGGAAGTTCACCCAGCGAATTCCCCAGCAAGCCGCGCCGGACAAAATAGTCGAGCAACGCGCACTGACCTTCATCCGCCTTGCCCGCGCGCCACGCGATCACGGCATCCTTGAGCGCGCGCTGATACTTGGCCGCGAGTTCCGCCGCATTCTTCACCGGCAGTCCTGACAGAATCGATAAAGCCGCCAGATTCTCCTTCTTCGGCGTCTCCTTGCCATCGTGCGTGACCACCTTCAGCGCGCCAAACCACGAGCGTCCGTCGGCGGGCTTTTCGCTCCCTTTACCAACCGCCGACTTCGTCAGGTCATCGAAGTTAGCGAACTCGAGGTAAGCCCACGTGCCTTTGCGATACGACGTGTCCATGCGGATCCACTTCGGCTCGTCGCTATCGAGTCGGGCGACCTGAAAGATCTGACCGTTGTTCAGCGGATAATTGTCCACGATCACGCGGACCATCGCGCCTTTGCCGCCCGCAGCGAGCACGCTGATGTTGTCGGTCTCGATTTTGAAACGCGGCGAGGTCAGCAAACCCGCCGACTTCTGCGACAAGCCGTGCGTGTAAAAACCCGCGGGCAGAACGCCACTGACAACGCGTTCTCCTGACGGCTCAATGGCGAACTCGCCCGGACGAGACGGCTCGGTGGAAAGTCCTGCGCCTTCCTTGAACCACTGAACACCGTCGCGGGCCAAATCCCACTTGAGCGAGAACTTTTCGGCAAACGTCTGTCGCGCCTGCTCGGACGTTTCCCGTCGTTTCGCGATCAACTCTTCGTAGGTTTTCGCGAACTCCGCATCGCGACGGTCACGCAACGTTGCCCACGAATCCAATGGACTCTCGGGATTGTTCGCAGCTCGGCCGAGTTCAGTCCGCCACGCATCCACTCCCGCCTTCGTTTCGCGCGACTTGAGTTCGGATTGCGCGCTGGCGAGTTCCGCTTTCAATGCGGCAAACTTTTGCTTCTGCACGGGAGTCAATGCCTGCGAAATTTCATCCGGACTCACCGCGACTGGCCCAGCGCGGAATGACGCCGCCACCTGTTCGGACGTGAGCGCGCGATCATAGACCCGTGCCTCATCGATTTCCCCCACGAGGAATGCGCGCCCGCCGCCGGTGTGACGCCGCCCCAACAACACGTGCGCGTCACCCGCGCTGAAAGTGTGCAGCGCGCTTTCCGGGCCGCTCGGCGTGTAAGGCTGCGCGTAAAGCTCGCCATTGCGATAGATGGCGATCGAGTTGTCAGGGCGATAAACGACAGCGAGATGAACTAGTTCGCCGGGTTTCGCGCTTTCATCGGCACCGTCCACCACCTTGGAGCGGCGGAAATTGTTACTGCCATTCACCCACTTCTTCGCGGCCTTCTCTGCAAAGACGATCGCATCGAAGATGGAACCCTTCGTGGACTCAACCGTGACCACGCCACCGCCGCGTTGGCCGAGATCGTCAAGTGCCACCCAAGCTTCAAGCGTCTTCTCGGCGAGATCGCGCGTGAGCGTGGCGGAGCGGAAATAAGCTTCCTTGCCATCGAGCACGAGCCGACCGTTGCGAATCACGGCGCCGCCGAGCAACTCGCCGTGGAGATTGCCGATCTGGTCGCGGGCATCCTTGTCAAAACTCCAGCGCGCCATCGGCGGCGGCAATGACGCAGTGCCAATTCTTCCGGCACTCGCGCCAGACTTGTCGTTCCGTGCCGCGAGAACTTTTTCACGAGCCGCTGACTCCATTGCGCCCAGTTGCGATTCAAGTTCGGTCACCCGCTGGCGGAGGGAATTCAGATCAGCATCGTCCACAGTTTCGCCCATCAGGCGTGCGGGAAGCTTTTCAATTGCAGCGAGCCACTCGTCAGCGAGCGCGTTCTTAATCTTCACTTTGAGCGCAGCGAGTTCAGCTCGATTTTTCGCCACGACTTCAGGCGCATCGACGGTCACTTGACCAGGCCGACTGCTCGCGAGGATTCCGAACAGTGCATAGAAATCGCGCTGGCTGATCGGGTCGAACTTGTGATCGTGGCAACGGCTGCACGTCGTGGTGAGCCCTTGGAACGCCTTGGAGATGACGTCGATCTGATTATCCACCGTCTTCACCTGCTCATCGAGCGTGTCGACGGGCTGATAGCCGTGCTCCGTCATGCGCAAGCTCGCGATGCCGTGGATGGATTCGTTGAGACCTTCGGCGGGATTGATGCGCGGATTCGGCAACAAGTCACCGGCGATGTGTTCGCGGATCAATTGATCCGCCGGCACGTCGGCGTTGAGCGCGCGGATGAGGTAATCACGATAACGCCACGCCTGGGGAATCTCCGGATCGCCTTCGCTGCCGTGTGACTCCGCGTAACGCACAAGGTCCATCCAATGCCGCGCCCAGCGTTCGCCAAATTGAGGCGAGGCCATCAGGTGATCCACCAGCTTCTCGGTGGCGACCCGCACCTTCCCGTCGGCGGAATCCCGGACAAATGCTTCGCTGTCCTCGGTCTTCGGCGGCAAACCCGTCAGCGCGAAATAAAGTCGGCGAGCCAGCACACGCGGATCGGCCGAAGCGGCAGGCTGAAGTCCGCGATCTTCCATCTTCGCGGCAAGGAAACGGTCTACCGGATGGTCACTCCATGCAGCATTCTTCGGCGTCGGCACGGCAGGTTTTGTCACTGGCTGAAAACTCCACCACGATCTGCGCGTCGCTAGCGTGGCTTCCCAAGTCGAAGCAGCCGAACCGGTCACCGCCGGAACCTCATCGCGCGGATCATGCGCACCCATGTTCACCCAAGCGATGAAATCCTTGATGACTGAGTCATCGAGTTTCGCGCTGCCCTTCGGCATCTTCAGTTCCGCGTGGTCATGCGAGATCGCCTGAATCAAAAGGCTCTTCTTGGCATCGCCCGGAACGATCGCCGGACCAGTCTCTCCGCCTTTGAGCACGCCATCGCGAGAATCCAGTCGCAGACCGCCCTTCTTCTTCGCGGCGTGGCACTCGTAGCATTCGCCTACGAGCACGGGACGGATCTTCTTTTCGAAGAATTCCGTTTGCTCCGTGGCCAGCTTCGCCGCCGCAGCCCCCGATGCAAATTGCGCAAACGCAACAAACGCCAAAGCCATCGCGCAAGCGAACAGCCGAACGTTAATGGCTGGAAGTGAGAACTTCATCGAAGCATTTTCAACTTAGCCGACAAAACGGTGAGCCGCACCCGCTGCCGCGTCCATGATGATGCGCCCAATTTCGGCGAACCTTGCTTGCGGGATACGTTCCTTCGGACCGGCGATGGTGATCGCCGCGATTGCGTGGCCGTGACGATCCAGCATCGGAGCGGCGACGCAGTGGATGCCTTCGAAATGCTCGCCAAAATCCACGGCGTAGCCTTGCCGGCGAATCTTCTCCAACTCGGCGATCATGTCCTTCCGCGTCGTGATGGAGTGCTCCGTGTGTTTTTCCAGTTTCAGCTTCGGCAGCACCGTCGCCACCTCAGCCTCGGGCAAGAAAGCCAACATCGCCTTGCCCGGCGCAGCGCAGTGAATCGGCGCACGCGAGCCGAGGTCCACGATGTATTTAAAAGGATGATTCGACGCCAGTTGCTCGATGATCACGCAACTGTCCTCGGCGAGGCAGCAGAGCTGCGTTGTCTCTCCCGTCGCCGCGAGCACCTGTCGCATCGCATCGAGCGAACACTCGGCAAGGCTGCGTCCGCTCGCGTGCGGCTGGCCGAGCTGAAGCATCTTGCGAGTGAGCGTGAAGCGGCGGCTTTTCTCGTCGCGATGGACGTAGCCGAGATTTTCAAGCGCCGTGGCAATGCGGAAAACCGACGCCGGCGAAATCTTCAACGGCTCGTTGATCTCAGCCAAGGTCAGCCCTTCCGGCGAATTGGCGAGCAGTTCCAATACGGCAAGACCACGCTCCAAGGCCGGCACCTGCGGGTCCGCTTCAGCGGCATCTCCGTTGTGCGACGCGGCGGAACCGTTGGCGCGACGGGGTTGCATGCGTATTTTCATATACGGAAGACGTTTCACAAATGATATTATTCGGTTTTACTCCAACCCGGCTGACTTTCGGCCGCGCCCCCGTTGCCGGATCAAGTCCAGCATCACGGCGCCGAGGATCACGAGACCCAGCACGACTTTTTGAGTGTAGCTCTCGACGTTCGTAAGGTTCATTCCGTTTTGGATGACCGCAATGGTCAAGGCGCCGATGAGCGTTCCGAACATGCGGCCTGAGCCACCATTGAGGCTCGCGCCCCCGACCACGACCGCAGCGATGATGTAGAGCTCATACATGCCGCCGTAGGTCGGCGCACCGCTCTTCAACTGCGAGGCCATGATGACGCCGCCAAGTCCCGCGAGCAGACCGCTGGCGATATAAGCAATCATCAACACGCGCTTAACCGGCACACCGGAAAGCCGGGACGCGAGGCGGTTGCCGCCGACGGCGTAGATGTAGCGGCCCAAAACGCTGCGCGTCATCAGCACATGCGCAGCGGAGTAAAGCAGCCCCATCACCAATACGGCATTGGGCAGGCCGAACAAGTCCGCACCGCGCCCAAGCCACACGAACGAATCGGGCACCTGATAAACGGATTGCCCGTGCGAGAGCAGAAACGCCGCACCACTCGCTACCAGCATCATTGCCAACGTGACAATAAATGGCGGGATGCCGAACACGGTGATCATTCCTCCCGAGAACGCCCCCACCCCGCCGCACACGGAAATCGCCACCAAGCTGGCCACCGTCATCCCTACGACGCCCGCGCCGGTGCCGCCGAACCAATCGCGAATTCCCAAACCGGTGATCACCGCCGAGAGCGCGATGAGGCTCCCGACGGAAAGATCGATGCCGCCCGTGACGATCACCATCGTCATGCCGATCGCCACGATGGCGATGACAGCGATCTGGTTGGCGATGTTGAGGAGGTTGTCGCGCTTGAGGAAGTTCGGCCACTTGTAACTGCGCGGCTGCATCACGCGCGGCGAACCGAGCGACGGAAAGTCCTTCTTCAAATCATCGAAGACGCCCCATGTTGCCGTAGCTTGATTGCAGGCGATTGCATCGAGCGTTAACCCGCTCGCGGCAATTTTCTGCAACGCTTCGCGCGCGTCCCTTGGCTCACCCTTCACGACACCCACAACAGTCGCTCCAACGGCTTTCAACTCCGCTTCCAACTTGCCTGCGAAAGCCGAGTCCTCGGTTTGATTGCGCACGGCGACGAACACTCGAGCGGCATTGCCGAGTTGCTTCGTGATGTCGCGCGCGAGTTCCGCCGCTGCTGCATCACCGGTCGGCGACTGCTCGCTGTAGGTCAGAACGCTGAAGAAAGCGCACAACACGAGCAGCACGAAAAACATGCCGTAATCGCTCCAGAAGGCGGCGACCTGTGGGTTTGAATTTGTCTGGCTCAAGCGAAGCGCGGGTTTATCTCTGTCCGACGACCGCTGGCCAGATTGATCGCAATTCATGGACCTCCAGCGAACGAATCTGCGCAGTGCCACCTTTTGCGTAGAGTTCGAGTGATTTGTCGTCGGGTTTGGCCACCGCTTTCATCGGCATGTAAATGGCGCCGTCGCCGGCAAATATTTCCAACGCGAGTCGATCCACCAGCACTCGCAATCGAATGCGCCCTTGCGACGATGCCAAAGGAACTGTGCGATCCTGACAGCGAAGCTCTTCTTCATCGACGTCATACGTCACGGGGACGCCATGAATCTTGAAGCCCACCTCCTTTGCTTCGCCGCAATCCAGGTCGACATTAATATCAAGCAAGTCTCCCTTGATTTCAGCAAGCGGGTTTTCATCAGGCTTGAGCGGAACATCCTTCAAGACGTGCTTCTCTCCGCGCAATCGCTCCAGTTCCGCGATAGGTTGCCAATGTAAACGCACGCGGTCCGGCGTCGTGCGCAGCGTCACTTCTAGCGGCACGCTCATCATCTGATTGAACGGCATCGAGCGGTCGCCGCTTCTAAACCAACCAATCTGAATCCGTCGTCCGGCGGGCGAATCGCTGAAGGTCTGCGCGGCGTAGAATGCGTCACCACGGGTGCCGGTCAGTTTCGGCGATTCAGGCGTGAACTTTTTTCCGTCGAACTTTCCGATCATGTATTCACTGCTCGCGGCGGTGAGCACCCACTTCTTGTTCGCGGCCTTGCCGTCGACCGGCAACTCAAACAAATCCGGACACTCGTAGAAGCCTTCGATGCGACTTTGGAACTCCCATTTCTTCAAATCGGCCGAGGTGTAGAACGCGATGTTCCGCGTGGTGATCTTCGCATCACCCGGCTTGGGCACTTCATCGTAGAGGCACATCACCCAGCGCTTGGTCGGCTCGTGCCAGATCAATTTCGGATCGCGACCTTTGTGCTTCACCACAGGATTGCCTTCCAACTCCTGCCAGGTGCGACCGCGGTCGTTGCTGTAAGCGATACACTCGCCGCGCCCCGTGCTCGTGAATGCCGCGACGAGCAAATCATTCGCGCCCTTCTTCCAACCCGAAGTGTTGCGCTTGTCCACCACCGCGCTCCCGCTGAAAACCCAGTCGCCGAACTGCCGCGGGTAAATTGCGATCGGCAACTCCTCCCAATGCAAGAGATCGCGGCTGACCGCGTGGCCCCAGTGCATGTTGCCCCACGCCCAGCCGTAGGGATTGTGCTGGAAGAAGAGATGCCACTCGCCCTGCGCGAAGACCATTCCGTTCGGATCGTTGTTCCAACCGCGCGCCGGAGAAAAATGAAACTGGGGGCGAAGCTTCTCATGATAAAGATCCTCTCGGCCTTTTGGTGAACTGCTCGGCTCAATGTTTTTCAGACCTTCCGAATTCTCCGGCAGCTTGTCCACGCGCAACACGGCGGCTTGTCCCTGCCAAGCGTTCAGGTCGAGCGCCGCCCACCAATCAGGCGCCGCGTCGGCTAATTCGATATCGAACTCGCGCACGACTTGGCTGGCGACCGATACACTCATGCGTCGTTTCGTGGCGCCATTCTTGACCGGCAGATTCAGGTAACGATGATCGAGGGCAAACTCGCGCGCTACGTTCGTGAGCAATGCGGCAGGTTTTTGATCGGAGAAAACAATGTAATCGACATTGATGTGGCCCCAGCCGCCTGTCGCGACGTCGACAATCTCGATGTGCGCAGACTTGCCGGCGAATTCGCTGACATACCACCATTGCGGCGCGAGTGCTTCGCTGCCGCCGGGCTTGGTGTTCGGGCCGGTCGCCGTACGAACAATCTTCCCATCGACGAGTAAGTTCATGCACGTCTTGCCCTCCCAACCGCCACCGCCAATCAGGAACGTGATGAACTTCCGCTCAATCGCAAACTCCGGCGACGTGAGTTTGCCCGTCGCCTTGTCGCCGCCGTTGAACGAGTTCACGAGCCCTTTGCCGTGGAAGCCATCGACCTTCATTTGTATCGGCAAGGTTCCGGCCGCGGGGGCTTTACCGAACGCCGTTCCTTCTGCTTTCCACGCGCCGTAGTCCTTCCCCTCGAAGTCAGCGAAGACGACGTCCGACGCGGCCCGCGCGCCAGCAGCCCACGCCAGCACTGATAAAATCACCAAGGCTTTTCGTGTTGAGTTCATGGTTTGGGTTTGGATTGGAACAATCTACTTTGCGCCAGCCGGCAACGCGGCCCAAATCTTTACATCGTCGATGGCTGCATCTTTGCCGTTGATGGTGAAATGAAAACGACTCTTGGTCGGGTGGGCAATGCCAGGAGATTTTAATCGACCAACGAACTTCTCATCGAGATGCACGCGCATTTCGTCGCCAACGATTTCCATCAAGAGATGATGCCACTGATTGCCTTCGATCGACGTCGGGAAGGCGGCGGTGCGACCGACGAGCAGCTTGTCACCTTCGCCTTTGCGCTTGGGATCCTTCCGCATTTCCATGATGTCGTTGCGCATGCCACCTTCGCGGTCGTCGCCGAGACGGATGACCTTCGGTGTGATCGTCGCGCGGCAGATGTGGCCAGCTTGCGAATTGGTGTAAGCCCGGTCGTCGCACACGGCGCTGATACTCGCCGCGCCCTCGAAGCGGAACTTGAATTCGATCACCGCATCCTTGAACGGCACCTCAACGCCAGCGATTGCTCCGTGCTGGCCAAGCGGGTGGCCGCCCTTTATCGCGCCGTCAACGATCGCAAACGAGCGCTGGCTCGTCTCCCATCGCGGCCCGACTTCGGCGCGGTTGAAATCATCGGAGAACAACAACTCACCGCGCTTAGCGCCGACCTGTTCTGATTCCGCCGCCGACGACGCGAAAGCGGCGATAACCATCTGCGTAATGAGTATCCAATTGAGCATGCGCGGAACGAATTCAGGGTATTGGTTTGGCATTCTTCCAACCGGCTTTCAATAGCTTCGCCATATCGGCGATGACGGCTTTGTTCGCGGCTTCGCCGGCAACATTTACATTCTCCTTCGGATCGTTGACTTCATCGTAGAGTTCGATGCCCGCGCTTTCCTGCTTCCCGTTGACCCATTCCGTGTAGCGCCAACGATCGACGCGCACGGAGCGGCCCATGAACTTGTCTTTGCCGGGACGGAGATACTGGCTGAACACGGCCTGCTTCCACGGTCGATCAGGATTTGCGAACAAGGGCGCGAAACTCGCTCCTTCGAGATGTGCGGGCAGCGGAAGCCCTGCGAGCTCGGCAAGCGTCGGATAAATGTCCACAAACTCGACGAGCGAACGTGTGGTTTTGCCGGTCGTCTTCTGGCCCGGCACACTGACGATCAGCGGCGCGTGCGTGCCGAGTTCGAAGTTCGTCATCTTCGTGAAAATGCCGTTCTCACCGAGGTGATACCCGTGGTCGCCTAGAAACACGACGATCGTGTTGTCGCGCAGTCCGAGACGATCAAGTTCATCGAGCACCTTGCCGAGTTGCGCGTCCATGAAGCTGATGCAGGCCCGGTAGCCACGGATAAGACTCAATGCGGTCTCATCCGGAATCCCGCCGGTCGCGGGAATGCCCCCGTAAGTGCGGAGTTCATACCAATTGTGCAATGCGGGTTCAGGAACGTTCTTCGGTGGAAAATAATTATCGGGCAGCTTGATCGTGTTTGCCGGGTAAAGGTCCCAATACTTCTGCGGGCAGGTGAACGGCAGGTGCGGCTTGTGAAAGCCGACCCCAAGGAAGAATGGTTTGTCCATGGCCTTGAGTCGCCGCAGCGTCGCAATGGCTTTCGCCGCCGTATGGCCGTCGGAGTAAACCTCGTCGGGTTCATTCGCCGCCTCGAACGGCGGGCCACGGATCAGCTTCGGTCGCTCTTTGGCCGGAAGTTTTTTGAGACGTTTCATCATCTCGTCCGACTCCTTGGAGAACCAGCTGCGATACGGCTCGCCGTGATACCACGAGGGCTCGCTCCAAGATTGCGGATCATCTCCAGGCTCCCTTTCGCTGTGATGAAAGATTTTTCCGAGCGAGAGCGAATGCCAGCCATGGTTCTTGAAAAGCTGCGGCAACGTCACCACATCGGGCATCATCGGGCGAAGAAAAGTGTTATTCGCCATCACGCGCGTCGTGTCGGGACGGCAACCGCTCAGCAGACTCGCGCGGGAGGGATTACAGACCGCCTGCTGGCAATAAGCGCGCTCAAACACCATCCCACGCGCGGCGAGCTTATCGATGCTCGGCGAGTGAATGTGCTTCGCGCCATAGCAGCCAAGATCCGGGCGTAAATCGTCCGCGACGATGAAAAGGACATTCAACTTCTGGTCCGCGGCGAGAACCTTCGCCGGATACAGCATCGTCAACAGCGCCAACAACACCGCAGAGTTCCTCAGAAGACCTTTCATAATTCACTTCTGCTTTTTCTTCTTCGCCTTGGCGGGCGGCGCGTCATCGGCTGCCTTGCCTTTCGATTCGTCCTCCGCGCGCAGGCGTTTGACCTTCGGCACGTAACCTTCGGACAAGTTCAATTGCGAGGAGCGAAGCTGCGTTAGCATTCGCTCGCGCATGTGGCTCAGCGTCTCGCGATACTCGGACTCACCCGCAAGGTTGTGCATCTCCAGCGGGTCCTTTTCCAGATCGAAAAGATACTCACGATCCTCATCGGCCCACCATTTGTAACGAGCGTCGCGCGCCATCATGCGCAACGGCGGAACAGTGCCGATTTCGCTGACGGCCACGTCGCGAACGGAAGCAACTTTTCCGGTGGCGACCGGCAAAAGCGATTTAGCGAAACGCCCCGGCGAGAGTTCGCCACCGATGGCCTCCACGATAGTCGGGTATACGTCCATCATCTGCGCGAGCGCCTTGGTGCGGCCTGCCTTCACGTGGCCGGGCCAGCGAACGAAGAGCGGCACGCGCGCCGATTCCTCGTAGAAGCGTCCCTTCGTCAGCGCCCCGTGCGCGCCCATCATTTCGCCGTGATCTGCGGTGAGGAAAACGAGCGCATTGTCCCAAGAGCCGCGCTGCTTCAGGGCTTCGACGAGACGCCCGACGTTGTCGTCCACCAGCGCAATCTTGCCGAGATAGTTCGCGAGCACTTTGCGCAACTCGCGCTGATCGACCGTTTGTTTCTCTCGTTTGAAAGTCTCCGGCACATTGGCGGGGAGCGTGAGCTTCTCTGGATCGAACATCGTCGCGAACTCACCCGGAGCATCCAGCGGCGGATGCGGCGAATGCAGGCTGACGACCACGCACATCGGTTTGTTTTTCGGCTGCTGGCGGATGAAGTCGGTCGCCGCGCGGGTCACAAACGTGTCGTGATATTCCTCCGGCTTGACGAGACTCGCGCGGGGCTCGAACTCCCATTTCACATAGCGCTCGCGCATGTCCGCAGTAACGGCGTCGAGCAGGCCCAGCTTTTTCAAGTATTGGGAATAAGCGTTGGCGTCCTTCGGCGAGTCCACCGGCCCGGAGACGTCGAGGACGTAATCCAGTCCCAGTGCCCGATAGTATTCTTCGATCGTGTTGAACTGCTTGCGCCAGCTCGGCCCGCTTGTCCAATGCAGCTTACCGATCTGCGCCGTCGTATAGCCCGCGCGCTGGATGTCGCGGAACATCGGCGCTGCCTCGGGCGGGACGTGATAATTCTGGACGTTGCCCCAGACCGAATGACCACCGTTGTGCGAATACAATCCCGTGAGGAGCGAAATGCGCGCCGGCATACAAACCGGCGCCGTGGTGTAACACGCGTCGAAAATCATCCCCTCGCGCGCGATGCGGTCGAGATTCGGCGTGCGCACCTGCGGATTCTCCCAGCTCAAATAGCGTGGGCTCCACTGGTCGGTGAGAATGACGAGCACGTCGGGCTTGCTTGAACCCGCAGCCGACGCGAGCCATGGAAGGCACGTCAGGATGGATAGTAGCAGCCAACCTAGTGCGGGAACCGATAACGAGTTTGGAAGCAGAAGTGAGCGCTTCATTTCACACACCCCTTCAATCCTTCTTCTCCGGCTTGTCGTCGATCACTGGCTTCTGACTGCCTTGAATCGCCCCGACGCGGTCGCTCAAGCCCTTCACCGATTCCGCGCCGACGTGGATCGCGAAATCAATTGTGCCCGACCAACTCGCACCGGGCGCGAGCTTGGGCACTCGGCCGAGTTTGCGTTCAATGCGGCGATTGTTCGGGAAGTTCGTGCCCGGTTCGAGACCGGTCACATAGCCTTCGCCTTCGCTCGCGGTGTTCTTCCACAGTGTCACGTAAGGGAGTTCCTTCACCGAGAACGCCATCGAGACCGCACGGTCGCCAGCCTTGTTCTTCAACCCGATCACTGTGCGGCCTTGCGCGTCGGCGAGCGGATACAGGCAATAAACCTGTTCCACAAATCCCGCTTTTGGACCTTCGTAAGTCGCGTAGGTCTTCACCGACTTCGCGGCGTGGTCGTTGAATGGAACCACGCGCGACACCGGGGCGAGAAACGTCGCACCCGCTTCCAGCAACGGCCAGCCGTAGTTCGAATGATAGAGCATTTCGAACTCCTGCTCGGGCGCACCACGATTTGTGATCGTGTCGGTGATGCGGAACTCACTGCTGCCGGGCTCCGTGGAAATTTCCGTCCACAACTCAAGCTTCGGCCCGTAGAAACTACGCTCGTCCACGCGCCCGCGCACACGGATGCGATACGGCGGCGCCTTGTCCACAACCACCTCGACCTCGCTCGCAGGGATGTTCCCGATTTTGCCGTGCAGCGTGAGTTCTATCGTCGCCTTGTCGCCGACGTTGTTGATGAACTCATCGGTACCGGGGTGACCGTTGCTTTCGAGGCCGCAACGCACCATCCATTCGTTGAACCCTTCGAGCCAGCCAAGTCCGCCGCGGCTCTGGAGATTGATGTGACGCGGATGAACCACTTCCTTCACGGGCGAATTCCAGCCAAGCCGCAGGTCGCCGAGCTTCGCTTCCAACACACTCATTCCGCGCGTCGGCACGACGGTGAACTGGAGCTTGCCATTGTTGACGATGACGACGTCCACGCCTTCCTGCTTGCCGCCATGGAGTGTGAGTTTTTTCACTGACCATCCGGGCGCCTTGGGCGTGACCTTCTTTCCAGAGATTTCCAGTTCATCAACGCGAAGGTTTTTATCGACGCTGACGAGCGGCGCGCGGAACGGCTCCGCCGCGCTGGCGGCGGCAACGGTGGCGGCGAGAGCAGTGGTCATGGCAAGTTTGTTCATAGGTTGATGAAGCGGTGAAACCAATCAGACTCCGAGCGCCTGCTCGACGGCTTTGCGCATCACAGCGGGCTCCGGATTCACGCACGTCCAATACTGAATGCTCACCACGCCTTGATTCACAATCATGCCGAGTCCATCGAGGGCTTTGCAGCCGCGCGCTTCCGCCTCGCGGATCAGGCATGTGCGTGGTGGACTGAAAATCACGTCGGCGACGACCATGCCGGGTTTCAGCGAATTCACATCCAGCGCAAGCCGCGCTTCGCCGTCGTAGAGGCCGACGGAGGTGCCGTTGATGACCACATCGGTGCCGGCGGGAACGGAATAGTCGCCACGCCACACCACGAGCTCGGCATCGAGCTTCAATTTATCGCGAAGCAATTTCACGAGCTCACCACCGCGCGCTTCGTTGCGATTCACCACCGTAATTCTCTTCACACCAGCGAGACCCAGTTCGACCGCAATGGCGCGCGCCGCACCACCCGCGCCGAAAAGAACGACGGATTTGCCTTTGGAATTCGTGACGGACTCGAGCGACTTGAGGAAGCCTTTGCCGTCGGTGTTTTCGCCGATGAGCTTGTCACCGCGACGCACGACGCAGTTCACCGCGCCCATGATGCCGGCGGATTCGCCGAGACCATCGAGGTGCTGGATGACGGCCACTTTATGCGGCATGGAGCAGTTGAAACCGCGGAAGCCCATCGCCCGCGCGCCGCGCACGGCAGCTCCGAGATCAGCGGGCGTGACTTCCATGTTCACGTAACGCCAATGCAGGCCGTGATGCTGAAACGCCGCCTCGATCATCGCAACGGTGGGATTGCCCGCCGCGCCTTGGGACATCGAACCAACGAGTTCGTGGAGGAAATTCTTCGCAGCCATATTACTTGAGCGTGGGATCTTTCTCGCCGTCCGCTTTCCGGTAAAGACTCGTGGGGATGAGCAGCTCCTTCGGCACATCATCGCCCTTCGAGTGTTTGATGATCGCGCGAACAATCTCGACGCCCATGCGGTCGGGAAACTGAATCGGGTCGGCGTAGATTTTCCCTTCCTTGATCGCCTGCTTGCCTTCGGGCTGACCGTCGAAGCCAACGATCATCACTTGCGCGGTCCTATTCGCCTTTTCTAACGCCGCGCGCGCCCCGAGCGCCGCCGGGTCGTTGATCGCAAAGATGCCGCGCAAATCTCCGTGCGCCTGCAACGCATCCTCCGCCGCCTTGTAGCCGACGTCCTTCGCGCCACCGCTCTCCAATTCGAGCACGAGATCAATCTTGCCCGCGCCCTTCGCGTTGTGGGCGTGGATGACTTCGCGGAATCCTTTGACACGCAGACGGCACGACTCGGCCTGTTTGAAATGGAGAATCGCCACCTTGCCACCAGCCGGACCGAGCGCTTCGATCATCGCCAATCCCGCTTCCTTGCCACCGCCGTAATTGTCCGTCGCGACCTGCGTGAGCAGTTTCACTCCCGGCTCGTTGCACGGGATGTCCACCGTGAGCACGGGAATGCCCGCGGCGTTGGCCTCCTGAATCACCGGCACGATGGAGCGCGACTCGCAAGGGCTGAGCACGATGGCGGCGCATTTCTTCACGATGAAATCCTTCACGTGATTCGCCTGCCGCGCGACGTCGTTGTCCGCACTCAACACGATCGTGTCGTAGCCCTGCTTCGCCGCCTCGGCGGTGATGCTGTCGCCGATAACTTTGAAGAACGGGTTCTGCAACGCGAGCAACGTGACGCCAATCGTGCCTTTCTTCGCGACCGCAGATTCGCCGGGCTTCGAGCTTTCTTTCGACTTACCGCAGCCAATCAACGCAGCGACCGCAAAGATGGCAAGAACGTGAACGAGTTTTTTCATGACGAGGAATCGGGTTGAGTTTCTATGTCTGACGCGACGGCGCCCATTTTCATTCCAACAGCGGAAACGCGACCGCCATACGGACACTGTAGGCCAAAGCTGGTCACTAATTTCATTTGAGGAATGGATTCCCGTAATGAAATCCATTCCCCCAACCGTCGTCAACACCAATTCCCTAAAGCGAATGGAGCGCTACTTCACCGCTTCGGCAACGAGCTTGTGAAACACTTCCTTCGCCTTGCCGCCGTCCTTCACCAGAACGTCCTGCACCATGAAGACGACGACGAGCTTGCGCTCCGGATCGATCATTCCGTGTGTGGCAAACGCTCCGCCGTGGCCGAACGCGGACTTGCTGAAGCCGGGCGAGATTGGTTTCTCGCCGTTGCTGCACTGCCAGCCGAGCCCATAGCTTAGCACCTTGCCGCCCGCCGTGTGCGCCTTCGTCATCTCCGCCACCGAGGCACGTGAAACGATGCGTTTGCCCTCGAGTTCGCCGCCATTGAGAATCATCTGATAGAAGTGCGCCATGTCCGCCGCCGTGGAGAACAACCCTCCCGACGGTTCGGTCATGTGGCGCACAGTCGCATCCTGCGTGATGAAGGGATTGTAACCGGGCTCGAGCGATTTGCCGTCCTCGGAAGTCTTGTAGGTCTTCGCGATGCGCCGACGCAGCCGATCGTCCGGATGAAACGTCGAGTCCTTCATTCCAAGGGGACCAAGAATCCGCGCCGCCACGAAGTCCTCAAACTTCTGTCCGCTCACAATCTCCACGATGCGTCCCGCGACCGTGATGCCGAAGTTGTATTCGTAATTGCTTCCCGGCTCGAACGTCAGCGGTGCGCTAAGCAATTGCGACGCGTAAGCCTTCAGCGTGATGGCGCCGTCGCTCGGCTTGCGCTCAGGAAAATGGACGCCCGCGGTGTGCGACATTAAATCGCGCAACGTGATCTCGCGCTTCGGTGGCGAGCCGCCGGCGAGTTTTACCTTCTTCAACTCCGGCAGCCATTTCGACGCCGGCTCGTCGAGCGAGAGCTTGCCTTCATCCACGAGAATCATCACCGCCGTGACGCTAATGGACTTCGTCATCGAGGCGATCCAGAAGAGGGAATCCTTCTCCATGCGCTTGCGCTTCTCGCGATCCGCCATGCCCGCGGCTTCATGATGAACCACCTTTCCATCGCGCATCACGAGCGTGACGAAACCGGCACCGTGATTCGCCTTCACCTGCTCCTCCATCACGGCGCGGATTTGCCCCAGCTTTGCAGCATCCATGTTGACCGCCTCGGGTTTGGCTGCAGGCAATGACGCAGCGAATAGCGCCGGGGCCACGAGACAAAGCGAAGCAGCAAGACAGACAGAAGCGATGGAAACAGTAATGGAATTATTTTTCATGGGTTTGGAAACAATGTGAGCCAGACGGGCGCGACGTCCGGCAAATTCAACGACGATCGTTCGCGACTCAACTCCCCCGCCCCGCTTACGTCAGCAAATCGTGCAGCACGTGTCCGTGCACATCGGTCAAACGGCGCTCCACGCCGTTGTTGTAGTAGCTCAGGCGCTCGTGATCGAGGCCGAGAATGTGGAGCATCGTCGCATGGAGATCGTAGATGCTGGTCACGTTCTCCACGGCCTGATAGCCGAACTCGTCCGTCGCGCCATAGCTGAAGCCGCGCTTCACGCCCGCGCCGGCGAGCCAGACGGTGAAGCCTTTCGGATTGTGGTCGCGGCCGTTCGCTCCCTTCTGGAACGTCGGCATGCGACCAAACTCCGTCACGAAAGCAACGAGCGTGTCCGCGAGCAGTCCGCGTGCTTTGAGATCGCGAAGCAACGCCGCGGCGGGTTGATCGAGAATCTCCGCGTGGATTGGATATTGGTCGGCGATTTTCTTGTGACCGTCCCAGTTGCCCACGCCTTCGCCCATCGCGTAGGAGCCGTTGAAGAGTTGCACGAAGCGCACGCCGCGCTCGATCAACCGACGCGCGAGCAGGCAGTTCTTGGCGAAGCCCGCTTTGTTCGCGTTGCTGTCGTTGACACCGTAAAGATCCAGCGTGACCGGGGACTCGCCCCGGAAGTCGCTCGTCTCCGCCGCGGCGAGTTGCATCTTCGCCGCAAGTTCGTAAGCAGCGATGCGCGCCGCGAGGTCGGAGTCGCCCGGATGCTGCGCGAGGTGACGGTCGTTGAGCACTTTCAGAAAATCACGTGTGCCGAGTTCTGCGGCCTCGCTGATGAACGCCGGGCGCGCAAGATTGGGAATCGGCTTATCCGCATTGAACGGCGTGCCTTGGAAAACGGACGGCAGAAACGCTGAGCCCCAGTGGCGCGGTCCGATCTGCGGCGTGCCGCGCGGATCCGGAATCGCCACGAACGCCGGTAGGTTCTGACTCTCGGAGCCGAGCGCATACGTCACCCACGCGCCCGCGCCGGGAAAACCATCGAGCGTGAAACCCGTGCTCATCTGGTTCTCCGCGGGGCCGTGCGTGTTCGACTTCGCCGTCATCGAGTGAATGAAACACATTTCGTCGGCCATCTCGGCGAGGCGCGGCAGAAGATCGCTCGCCATTTTGCCGGATTGCCCACGCGGTTTGAATTCACGAATCGGCTTGATGAGATTCCCTTGCTCGCCCTGGAACGTAATCAAATTGCCGACGCCTGGCATCGGCGTGTCGTGACGTTTCACCAACTCGGGCTTCCAATCGAACGTGTCCACGTGGCTCAGCGCGCCCGAGCAGAAAATCATCAACACACGCTTCGCCGTCGGTGCGAAGTGCGCCGGCCGCGGCGCATACGGATGCGACGAATCAATCTCTGGCCGGATCGGCTTCCCTGCGGCGAGCAACTTCTGTTCGGCCAACAGCGCCGCGAGCGCAACACCGCTCAATCCCGTGCCGCCCCATTGCAGGAAATCGCGCCGCGAAAGCATCCGGCGACCCGTGTGGGAGAGATCGTGTTTCGCGATACGTGATGCGTTTTTCATGAGCAATTGAAGTTACTTTTTGCCGCCCGCAGCATCTGCTTCCGTGCGCGGCGTGCGAAGGAACCGAATCAAGTCCGCCACGTCTTGTCTGCTCAGCCCATTCTCCAACCCCTCCGGCATCAGCGATAGTGCGGAGCCGCGCAGTGTGGCGATGTCGCGGCGCGGGATGTTGCGCACGGTGCCATCGGCGAGCTTGAAAGTGATGCTGTTGCCGGTCTCGACGGTAATGAGTCCGTAAAGTTCATCGCCGTTGGCGAGCGTACAACTGTAGGCGTTGAAGCCCGGCTGCACGTCACCGCTCGGGTCGAGGATGTTGAACAGCAGCTTTTCCGGCGGATGTTCGACCACGGAGCGAAGATCGGGGCCGATCTCGTTGCCGGTCTCGCCGAGCTTGTGGCAGTTCACACAGAGCTTGAGATAAATCTCGCGGCCGTGCGGCGCGTCGCCCTTGAGCTTGAGCGCGGGCGTGAACTCCTCAATCACCTTCGCACGGTTCGAGGTGACGGTGGCATTGAACAGTTTCTCCGCTTTGCCGCGCACGCGCGCCGAGGCGTGGCGCAGCAACTGCGTGCGCTTGGTCGGGTCGAAATCGCGCGGCGTCAATTCGCCTTTCTCCAGCCGCTGCATCAGCGCGAACGCCCACGGCTCGCGGCCCAGCAACGCGTCGAGCACCGCCGTGCGTGTCGCGGGTGCGTGCGAAGCCCAGCCGCTCATGAGCTTGGCTGGCACGGAATCGTCGCCGGTGGTGGCGAGCGCTCGCACAGCAGCGCGCTGTAACTCCGGCGCGGTGCGGGGCGTGAGCCAATCCGTCAGCAGTTTCATTGCAGTGGCACGTTGCGACGGCTCGCGTGCAAGCAATGCCACGGCCATCGCGCGCGGCCTGGCCGGATTCTTCGCATCGTCCGCCGCAGCTTTGGCGAAGGCGAACATGGTATCAGCCTTGGCGAGTTGCTTGGCCAATTCGTCGCCCCGATTCGACTCTGCCAAACTCGCCAGCGTTAACTTGCGTTGCGCGAGCAAATCAAGGAAACGGCCGAAGTTTTCCAACTGTTCATCGGTAAACTTGCCGCCACTCGCAGCGAGCGAGGGGGCTAGCAGCTTGGCGAGCGCCGCGCGCTGATTCAGTCCTAGCGCAAGGCCGAGCAGTGAATCGCCAAGTGCCGCTCGCACCGGGCCGCCAGCTTTCACCACGGCGTCCACGAGCGCGCCAGCGTGCGGCACGGCGGAACTCATCACGGCAGCGGTGATGAACGGGTTGTTGTGGTGCGCGACGGCGAGGCGACCGAGCGTTTCGCCCGCGCGCGGCTTTTTCCATTCCCCGAGCGAGAAGGCGAGTTGGAGGCGCACTTTCAAATCAGCATCGTCCGCAAGCTTGAGCGCGGCAGCAATGACGCCGGGCGTTCCACGCAATTCCGCGAGGCGCACCGCGTTCTCACGCACGCTGGAATGCACATCTCCGAGTGCACGCTCGACGAGTTCAGGTTTCAGCACGCCGAGGCCATCGAGCGTGCAGAGCGCTTGCAACCGGACGCGTGCGTCCTTTGCGTCGCGTGCAAGCTTTTCCAGAGGGGTTGCGGCAGTCTTGTCGTCGCGCCAAACGAGAAGTTGTTGCGCCTTGTCGCGTTGCCAGCCGTTCGGCGTGTCGAGCGCGGCAACGAGTCCGGCGGTGTCGAGTTCGTCGAAACGCACCGGCTTGCGCGGCGCCTGCTTTTTCAGGAACACACGGTAGATGCGGCCCCGGTCATCGCCGGCGCGATAGTTCGGGAGCAGTTCGGCCTTGCCCTCCGGCGGCAGGAATTGAGGGTGCTCGATCATGTAGCGATACATGTCCACCACCCACAACGCGCCGTCGGGACCGGTGCGCGTCATCACGGGGCGGCACCAGCGGTCTTCGCTCGCGAAGAAATCGTGCTGCTCCTCGCCCTTCGCGCGGTGGAACGCGAAGCTCACGCCGTCGTCGGTGAGGACGTTGTGCTGGACGAGATTGTGGAACGGCTCGCACGTGAACGCGTGTTCCTCGGTGCCGCCGCCGAAGAGCAAGTCGTCGTTGTAAATCATCCCCGCGCACGCGGACGTAAAGTGACCGGACTGGGCGAAGCTGTGAAAACGTTTCTCCAGTGCGCTCGCGGGATAGACCTTCGGGTTCGCCGGCGTGACGACTTGCTGAATCGGACTCGGCGCGGCGACGTGCGGATTGCGGCGCAGGTAATGGTCGGCGAGCACGTAGTGCCAGAGCGGAAAACTGTTTTGCGTGCCGAACCAACGGCCCCACGCGTCGCGGTTGCGGCCGAACTGCGTCGGGCCGGATTGCGGCTCGAACGCGCCCGTGTCGGGCCGGATGCGGAAGTCGCGCGCGCCGAGGTCGAACTCCGCGCCGGTCTTAGCAGATCGCAGGAGATTCTTGCCGTAGTTCCCGTGGTGCGCACCGATGGCGCAATAGACCCAGTTGTCGAGGCCCCAGCGCAGGCCGTTCACGCGCAACTGCTGGTTGCCCTCGAAGAAGCCGGTGAACAGCGGTTCGCGCACATCCGCCACGCCGTCGCCGTTCGAGTCTTTGATGAACAAAATGTCCGGCGCAGCGGTGACGAGCACGCCGTCGCGCCACGTGATCAGGCCGTTGGGGAAACTCAGATTCTCCGCGACAAGGGTGGACTTGTCGTAACGACCGTCACCGTCCGTGTCCTCCAACACGCGCAGACGACCGCCGGGCTTGCCGTTGTTGTCCATGCCGAGCGGATAGTCGGCCATCTCGACGACCCACATGCGCCCGCGGTCGTCCCAGTCAATCGCCACCGGGTCTTTCACGAGCGGTTCGGCGGCGACGAGTTCGACGGCGAAGCCGTCGGGCACGTGAATCTTCTTCAGCGAATCCTGTGGCGAGGTCGGTGGAACGGCGAGTTGCGGCGGGCTCGCCGCTGTTGGCGGAGACGCGGTGGCGGGTTGTGCAACTGCCGCGACTGGTTTTGCCGCCGAGAGTTCAACTGTTTTGAAAAGTTGCGCCGTTTCGTCCGTCTTCAACGCGCGGTCGAACATGGCGAACTCCGCGAGGTTGCCCTGCAGCGGGGTAAAGTTGTCGCTGCGCGCACCGACGAAGAACTCGCGAGCATCCGGCGTGGTCACGTCGATGTCGCCCGAGGCTTCGGCTTGGCCGTTGAGATAAACCGATACGCGTTTGCCCTCGCGCACGAGCACGACGTGATTCCACGAGCCGGGTGCGAGCGTGGTGCGACCGAGCAAAGTTTGGTGGCTGTCGTTACCGTTGTAGAAAAGCAGCTTGCCCTCGTAGCCGGGACGGAAACTGCCGCCGATGCCGAGGTGGTCGCCGGGCGCCTGCTTGTCGCCATCGGGACCGCGTGAAAAGAGATACGCGGTGACCGCGCGCTCGCTCACGCCAAGGTCATTGCGGAACCACAGCGACACCGACCACGTGCCGCCGGAGATTTTCGGAGCGAGGACGGAGAGGCGCTTGCCGTTGAACGAATCGCCGGACGTATTGAGCGGGCGATGCACAACTGGCTTCAATGCTTTAAGCGCCGCCTCGTAAGCGACGGTGAACTTCGGCGCGGCCATGTCCACGCTGGCGACCTTCGCGGTCTTGAGCGCAGGTTGAGCACCGGGCAACGGCACTGTCGAACGCGGCGGAGGTCCGCTGGCCTGATATTGCGCGGCGATGTCGCTCGCGGTGAGGGCGCGCGCGAACACGGCGGCTTCGTCAATTTTTCCTTCGAGCGTCGCGCCTTCTTCAAAGCGACCGCCGAAGAACAGGTTCGCTCCTGATGCGGGAGAATCGCTCTCGGCGGACAACTCCGGCTTGCCGTCGAGATACGCCGTGACGCGTTTGCCTTCGCGGACGAACGCGACGTGATGCCAGTCCTTCCAAAGCAGTTCGGTCTTGCCGATGACCGGCATCGCACCGATGCCCGCAACAAAATAGAGGTGTCCCGGTTGACTGGCAGTGCCGGTGATGCCCAGCCGCTCGCTGCCGCGCGCGAAGGCGACACCCGTGGTCGCACGGGCTCTCGGGTCTAGCCCGTTCCAGATCCAAAACGTGACCGAGTAATCCGCGCCGAGCTTCTTCAACTCGGCCTTCATCGAGCCGCCGGCGAAGTGCGGCGCGCGATTGAGCTGTTTCGTTCCGGAGAACGCCGTGTTCACCAGTGACGCCTGCGAAGATGCGCCCATGGCGTTGCCCACGCCGAGCAGGTGAAACGCGACGCCGCTTTCCCAATCGTAGGTCGCGTGGTTTTTGTTGCCGCTCGCGTCGAAGGCCGTCGGCGGCACGAACTCGTTCATGCGCCAGTAGGCGAGCGGTTTCACGGCAAGCACTGCCTGCGCGTAAGGGCCATTTTCATCCACGACCTTGCGGCGCTTCTCACCCGCAACCTTTTCCAGCAGACCGAGCACCGTCTCGACGATGCGTGGCTCTGCTTCGGGCACGAGGCCAGCGGTGCGCGCGGCCCACGTGGTGTAGCCGCCGAGCTTGTGCTGCTCCGGCGGCGGGATGTAACCCTCGCTGCCGTTGGCGAGCTCAACGTTGAAGGTCGGGCGGAGCGGGCTTTGCGCCTTCAGCTTGAGTCCCGTGATGGCATAGACCTCGTCGGGAATCGCCGTGATGCCGAGCTCGCCGATGCGCAGCGCCTGCAACTTCAGCTCGCGCTCCGGCGTCGCGGCAATGAGCACCTGCTCGCGCGCGTAGACCTCCTGCTGGTTCGTCGGAATGCGGTCGCCCATGGTGCTGACAATTTTCCGCGCCCACGCGAGTCGCGATTCGTCGGCGACGCGGCGGCGCAATTTCAACTTCGCCTCGGCCATCGCGAGCGGTGCGGAGTCGTGATGCTGGATTTTCGCGTAAGCTTCGGCGGCGAGTTTCATCAGGCCCTCGGCGTATTGCTCGGACGTGATGTTCTTTTTCTCCTGGCTGTAATCCATCCAGTGCGAGTCGCCGCTCGTGCCCTGCGACATGATGCCGACGAATGGCTCGCCGTCGCGCGCGCCAATGGCCTTGCCCACACCTTCGGCGAACTTGCCGAAGTAATCCGCCGAGACCGGACCGGCGCCGAAGTAGTGCATGGAAAAATTCGCGAGCAACGCCAGCGGACGGCCCTCGCGCGTCTGCACGGAGAGAATCGAGAGGTCCGGATCAATCGGCCCGCTCGGCCCGATGGCGTCGGGATTGAGGTAGCCGGGGTGCATGTTCGCGCGCGCGGAGACGACGCCGAACGGGTCGGTGATCATCTTGTCGGGCCGGCGAATCCAGCGGCGGCAGTTGGTGAACTCCCACGCGGGAACGACGGCCCAGCCAACCCGCGCCGGTTGCAGATTCTTCGCCGCGGCCTCGATGCTCTCGGCGATTTTGCCGGGAAGCCACTTGGCGTAGTTCTCATCGAGACTCGTGCCGAGGCAACCCATCGCCGACGGCGCGGAGTGCGTGTGGGTAGCCGAAACGAGCATTCGGTCGATGGGAATGCCGGTCTTCCGCTGGGCGAGTTCCTTCGCCTCATCGATCAGCTCGCGCATCATCATGCACGTGTCCACGACGCAGATGGCGATGCGCTGCTTGCCATCATCGAGCACGATGGTGCGCGCGTGGAGCTTGTCGTTGGCCGAGTTGGCGGTCTTTTGAATGAATCCGCCGTTGACGATGACCGGAAAACTTGTGGGCGTGATATCGATCGCTGCCGCGCCAGCGCGGAACGACTGCGACGCCGCGAACGCCTTCACCGTTATCAACACGAGCGCCGCAACAACGGCGAGAAGCGTGCGCAACCTAGAAGACGTTGATAAATTCATTGGAGTTGAAAAGCGCGCGGCAGAAAACTTTCAAGCCATGCTCCGCGATGAGTTTGGTCGCGGCAGTGGCTTCGTCCGCGGAAGGTGCCCGACCGAACGTCAGTTGAAAAGCGCGGCGAACCTGGGCAACGACTTCCTTGCCAGTGTCCTTCTCCAATCGCTCGGCGAAGAAGCCCGCTTGCTGCGTGGCGAACGGGCTGTTGAGAAGGTTCAGAGCCTGGAGCGGCGTCGTAGAGCTTGTGCGACGGGGCGCGCTTTGGCCAGCGTCGGGACAATCGAACGCGCCGAAGACATCATCGAGCATCGTGCGTGGCTTGCTCTGATAAACCATGCGGCGGAATTCTGCAGGGCCATATTCGGCGCGCGTGGCGAAGACCTTCACATAGTTGTCATTTGGCTCGAAGAGATCGAAGCCGGGGCCGCCCATGCGAAGGTCGAGCTTGCCGCTGATGGCCAGCATCGCGTCGCGCAAGGGCTCCGCTTCGAGACGGCGCGGCGGGAAGCGCCAAAGGAAACGGGCGTTCGCGTCGAGCTTCAGCGCGTCAGCGTTGGGCGCGCTCGATTGGCGATAAGTCGCCGACAACAAAATGAGCCGGTGAATGTGTTTGAGCCTCCACCCGTTCGCAACGAGTTCACTCGCCAACCAGTCGAGCAGTTCCGGATGAGTGGGCTTGCCGCCGTTCACGCCAAAGTCGCTCGGGGTATCCACGATGCCCGTGCCGAAATGATAATGCCACAGGCGGTTTACGATCACGCGAGCGGTGAGCGGATGCTTCGGATCAGCAATCCAGTTCGCCAGCGCGAGCCGGCGATCTTGATCGAGCGCATCGGCGGGGAGTTTGAGCTTCGCGCCGAACTCGGCGAGGCCGCCGGGAGCAATGGCTTCGCGCGGCTGCATCGGATCGCCGCGGTGCATGCGGTAAGTCGGGCCGGGTTGTTCGAACTTTCCGGCATACGCGAGCGGAGACGCGGACAACTCCTGAAGGTCGTTGAGCAATTTCGCACGCCGCGCCGTCAGCTTCGCAACCTCGGCGGATTCGCTCGCGGGAACTTTGCTCAACGTTGGAATCACCGACACGCGCTTCCGGAAATCGGTCGCCAGCCGATCAGCCGACGACGCCACAGCGCGCCACGATTTGCCATCCGATGAGACTTCGATGCGATAGCCGATCGCGAGACGATCATCGTAAACTTTGGCCTTTTTCGCATCGCCGCGGTCGCGGCTCCAAACGATGCGATTGATGCGCTCAGGTTTCGCGAACTCAAGCTGCACCCAACCGGCGCCCCGCTCGTTGGAAATCCAACTGTGATCGTTGCCATAACGACCGTCATTGATGTGCTCGCGCCGGTGCTTTGAATTGGTGCCGTTCGCGTAGGTGCCCGAGATGGTTGCTTTTGTTCCCGCAGATTCCAATGCGACATTTCGCGACTTCGGGCTCGCACTGAAGACTTCCAATTCATCGATGCATGGTTCGGCACCGATCGACGAGTTGATCGTGAAGCGGACGAACTTCGCTTCCACATCATCGAAGACTTCCTCGTTTGCGCGATGCGTCACCGGCGCACGCAGCGAAGGCAGCGTCGGCTTCTCGTTCGCCGTCGTCGCGTCGGTGATTTCTTCAAACACAACTGCATCGGCGACGGTTGGCCCGCCTTTGTCGCCGTTGCGCAGAATCAGCCGGCTCTCCGGAGTCAAATCATGCACGCCGGCGAGGCGGAAACTGCTCCAGCGTTTCTGCTGCGGAATCGCGGGCGAGTCGTCGGCGAACCTGCTCTGATCGACCACGGCGATTTCGGTCTGGTCGTTGGTCGTGCCGAGGTTGCCATCGCGGTCGAGCACGTAGCGCGCGTCCTTGGCGTGCGTGGTCCACGCGGCCCACGAAAGCCAGAGGCGGAATTTGCCCGCAAGGTGGGGATCCCAGGTGAAGAAGTCCTCGCGCTTGCCACTCTCGGCAGTCCAATAGCGGTAGCTCTCGCCGAGATTCGGGAGGCGCGAGAGATCGCCAGGATCGCCAGCCTGCCCGCGTTCCTTGCCCTCGGAATAGGCGATGGGCTGGCCGTTCTTGGGTTGTTCGATTTGCGTCACGCCGGGTTTGTCAACGGTGGACTGCGGAGCGGCATCGTCGATGACGACGACGCGACCGAGCTGGGCGCGCGGTTGAAATTTCGACAACTTCTGCTCAATCGGCGTGAGTTCCTTGCGCAGCGCGTCACGTTTCCGAGCGTGCTCGGCGTCATCGCTGGGACGAAGCGCACGCTCGCCGTGCTGGACGCCTTGGAGCATCGCAACGATGGAGTAGTAATCCTCGGCCGAAATCGGATCGAACTTATGATTATGGCAGCGCGCGCAGTTGACGGTGAGGCCAAGGAACGTCGCGCCAGTCACTGTTACCATGTCGTGAAGTTCATCGGCGCGCTGGTTCGCAGTGAGCACAGGGTCTTTGCTCTTTACGCGATCCACGGCACCGCCGACCAGAAACGAGGTCGCCACTTCCGCGCCGACGGCGTCACCGGCGAGCTGTTCGCGAATAAACCGGTCGTAAGGCAGATCGTCATTGAACGCCTTAATCAAGTAATCGCGATACGGCCACGCGTTCGCGCGCATGTTGTTCTTCTCGAACCCGTCGCTCTCGGCGAAGCGCACCACGTCCAACCAATGCCGGGCCCAACGCTCTCCGAAACGCGGCGATGCGAGCAGATAATCCACGAGCTTCTCGTAGGCCTTCGGATCCTTGTCAGCAACGAAGGCCTCGACTTCCTCCGGTGACGGCGGGAGACCGATGACATCGAAATAGGCGCGACGGATTAGCGCGCGGCGGTCGGCTTCGGGTGAGAGTGACAGATTATTTTCCGAAAGTTTCGCGAGAACGAACGCGTCAATCGGTTGAAGCACTCCAGATGGGTTGCGACTAACTTTCGGAGACTTAGGCCGAATCGCGGGCTGAAACGACCAATGTGTCTTGGTTGTGTTCGCGGGGACGTTTGTTTCAGGCCAGATTGCACCCTGATCAATCCAAGCGCGCAACAGACCAATCTGCTCTGGCGTAAGCGACTCGCCCTTGGCCGGCATTTTCATCTCAGGCACGAGACCGGCAACGAAGTGGATAAGCGGGCTCTCCGCGCTCTTTCCTGGAATGATGTCTGGCGCGTGGGTGTCGCCTCCCTTGAGCACGGCGGCCTTGAGATCAAGGCGAAGCTCACCCTTTTGCTTTTCCGGTCCGTGGCACGAATAACACGACTTTTCAAAGATCGGTCGAATGTCAGTGGTGAAATTTACCTTTTTGCCGGTGGCCACAGGCAGGCGCGACAGATCCAGTTCTGCTGCTACGAGAGCAACGCTAGAAGCCGCCAAGGTGATCCAGAATAAAAGGACGTTCATCGCGGAATCCGGTTTGTATGCAAAGCTTGACTTTTGTATGCAAAATATTATTCAGACTGTCAACGAATTCATGCGAGCGCGAAAGCCAATCCTGCAAGCGGAGCCAATTTTGAAACCGGACTTGGTCCGGCAAATGTTGCTCTCAGTTTTCGCCGGCGACTGGCGAACGGGCGATCGCTTGCTTGAGGTGGAACTTGCCGAACGATTCGGTGTAAGTCGAACCCCGGTCCGCGAGGCGCTGCAGGAACTGGCCGCCATCGGCATTATCGAACTTCGTCCCAACTGCGGGGCCGTCATGCGGACGTTCGGTTCGCGGCAAGTTCGGGAGATCTATCAAGTCCGGGAGATCCTCGAGGTTGAAGCGACCCGCATGGCCTGCGGCCGCCTGGAACCAAACAAACTCGATTTACTTCAACGGAGGTTCGAGGTGTTGCTGGAAACTCGGTTACGCGATGCAGCATGGGCCGAAAAAGAGTGGACTGCCGATCGCAATCTTCACGACATGATCGCAGCGGCATGTGGAAACGAACGCCTTTCCGGTGAAATCGATCGCTACGGAAAGTTGGTCCAAGTGATCCGCGAAACGGTGGGCAACCAGCGCGACGCGCAAGCCGCTGCCACCGCAGATCACATAGAGATTTTGAAGGCGCTGATCGCCAATCGCCCAACCGCAGCAGCAGAGGCCATGAGGCGACACTTGCGGGGAGCGGCCGACGCAGCAGTCTTGGCTCTCGAGCCCAATTTGCGGAGCGCAGATTCCCCCCGCCCTATCAAATTGAAACTCGAGACGGCGAGCTCCGCGTCCGTACAAAAAAAGGAGGGGCCCCTCCGGGGCCCCGAGCGTCCCGCTGGATGACCTGACACGTGAAACGCGCCAAGCGGGGACGGCGAAAAAGTAGCGGACCGCGACTCGACTGTCAACGACCCGGGAGTGGAGACCGGAAACGCTATTCCGGCTTACCGGTGAATTGATCTTCCTTCCGCTTGAACAGAATATTGAAGGTCGTCATCGATCCGTAGCACCGAGTGATGTATTGCTGCATTTCCACTTTTTCCCCGTCGGAAAGCTTGTCGTGGGAATTGATCTTCTGTTCCAAAACGCGAAAGTTATTACGCATCATCACGACCTTGTGGAAGAACGCCTCAAGCGGCACTTCCTTGGTCTGCAAGGTGGGATCAGCGGGATGCAACACCATACGACCGCCGTGCCAACGGATGCCGAGTTG
Source organism: Limisphaerales bacterium (assembly GCA_044224905.1). Classification (GTDB taxonomy): domain Bacteria; phylum Verrucomicrobiota; class Verrucomicrobiia; order Limisphaerales; family JBGAJN01; genus JBGAJN01. The sequence continues at coordinate 1,911,151 of JBGAJN010000002.1, read as the reverse complement.
CTCAACCTCGGTATCGCCACGTTCCAAGCCAAGTGACTGCACGGTGGCATCAACTGTCTCACGAATGAATTGCGCGAGCGGTAAATCCAATCCGCTTACTGCAACTTGAGCATCGGCAGGCTCAAGTCCACAAGTCTCCGGGGCCACGGTCCGCGGGCCATCGGCAAATCGCACGTCCGCAGTGTGTTCCGTGATGCCTTTGACGACACCGATGCCGTATTGCGGGTGTTTCACTTTCTGACCGATCTGCAGGGCGGAAATTTTCATGGCGGCATTTAACAAAACCTTTCCGTCCGCGTGCAAGGCGTGAAACGTTTTTTCAGGGGCACTTAATGTTTTTCCAGCGATCATTTCGTGAATCTGAGCGGGCACAGCGAATGACCGTTAAAGATTCCACTATCGAATGAAGCCAATAGGATTAATTCGCGCTCTCGCGAATCACCAGCGCGCCGTGTCCACTTTTTCGACAGGAACGATTTGGGAAGCGCTTCGAGCTGTGCTACCGGTAGACAGTGAAAGCTTCCCACGACATTCGCCTGCGATGGTACGGTGTACTTTTCATCGGAATTTCCGCCGGCCTTTTGATTTGGGGAAATATCGTTTTCGCGCCGTATTTGCAAGGCCTTTGTGCATTCTGCTATTGGGGAATTTGCCTTTTGTTTGCCGCTCTGGCGGTGGTCAGTGCCGCCCTCGACGCAATGCACGTTCTGCGACGCGCAAGAGCCCAACATGTCGAAGCGTTGCAACGTTTGATGCAGTCGGAAAGTGTCCCGACGGACGCTCGGCAGCGAGTTCTCCGCAATTCATAGAATTGCGACAACTCCACACAAGAAATGTTGTGCAGTTGCGGACTAATTCGTTGAAAATTGGGACAGTGTTTGTATGATGTGTGGACAGTTGCCACTTACCATGACCCACACCACCCCAAGCACCGAATTGACGGTCCGGTTGAACGAACGCCAGCAAGCTGCGCTGGCGAGTCTGTTGGCAGATGAGAACCCGGCCGTTTACCAAGCCGTCCGAACCAAGATCGTTTCCCATGGCGCCGAAGGGGCGCAATGGATCCGCAGCCACACGTTGAGCGCTGACCCGGTGCTACGCCGGCGCGCCCGCGAAATCGTACGCCACTTCGACCGTCAGATCGCTGACAACGAACTGCTCGCGTTCTGCCTCAATCAAGGCGAGGACCTCGATATCGAGGAAGCCGCGTGGTTGCTCGCACGCACTCAATATCCAGAAATCAACATCGCCGGTTACCGCGCCTGGATCGACCAGATCGCTGAGACGCTGCGCGAACGTATCGATTACCGCGCCGCGCCAGAAGAAATCCTCGGCACGATGAACCAATACCTGTTCAAGGAAATGGGCTTCAGCGGTAACGAGAAGAACTACTACAGCCCGGAGAACAGCTATTTGAACCGCGTGATGGACCGCCACACCGGCAATCCGATAAATTTGGCGCTCCTCTACATTCTGATCGCCCGCCGCTTGCACCTGCCGATCGTCGGCATCGGAATGCCCGGCCACTTCCTCTGCCGCTTCCAAACGAGCACGAGCGAGATCTACATCGACGTATTTAACCGCGGCAAATTGCTCACGAAAGGCGATTGCGTGAAGTACTTGCTCCAGAGCAGCCACAGCTTCCAGGAATCACACCTTGCGCCAGTCACGACTCGCCGCATGCTCCTGCGCATCTGCATGAACCTTCACCATATCTATATGCAGGCGAATGACACCGAAAACGTGTCCCGGATTCAACGCTACCTTGTAGCGCTTTCGAACTGATCGAAACTTACTTTTGGTTCAGCCGAACCCCAACAAACCCAGAGGACCTCGCCAGACGCAAGTCGGCGAGGTTCTTGGTTTTCAGGGCTCCAATTATTTGACCTTCTTCAACTCCGCTTCGGTCCACGCTTCCGTGCGATCTTTGGTCAAGCTGCGGACTTTCGCGATGGTCGCAGGTTCGACGGGGTCGTACGGATGATCCCATTCGCGGCGAATGTAGGTCAGCAACGCAGCGAGTTGCTCGTCATCGAGGGAACCAAATGATGGCATGTCCAAATCATATTTCCGACCGAGGACACTGATCGGTCCATGAGCCCCGTGCAGGACAATGCGGGCGAGCACGACATCCTTGCCCGCCACCCATTCGGAATCCGCCAGCGGAGGAGCAAGGCCTTCCTGACCGAACCCATGCGGCTGATGGCAAGCGCCACACGTGCTCTCATAAAGAACTTTGCCCATGTTCAAACGCGCCTGCTGCTGTTCAGTCAGCGGTTTGATCACCGGCGGCGGCGGGGCGCCGGGCTTGCCCGGCCAGATGAGCACCTTATCGAGCCGTGCCAGATCATTCTTCACCTGTTTGTCCGTCAATTTCTTCAAGGCGGCCAAGGCCGGCGGTTCCGCAGCAACCCTCATATACTTAACCGGCCGGTTCGATTGGCCTTTCCCTTTGCCTTTGTCGCCTTTACCCGCAGAGACACCTGAAGCATTCACAGCCAGACCGGAAATCGCCGCCGCTGTTTGCCACGACGGAGTGCCGGGGGCCGCCACGACTTCCAAAGTCCGATTGACCTCTTCGCCCTTGGCCCGGACGGCGACGCACTTCGCAAGTCCAGCGATGAACGAATCCATTCCCGGCTTTTTTTCGGCCCACGCTTTATCCGCGACCAAGCGCCCGATCATTTCATCCTCGCGTCCGGCCAAACCGGAAATCAATGCATCGCGAACCAACGCGTTGGTTCCGCTGACCAAAGCGATCTTCGCCATTGCGGCCTCGGCTTGCGGATCAACCACCTGCCCAAGCGTGAATGCCGCTTGCAAACGCACATCAGTTCGCTTGTCCGTGGCAAAGCTGATCAACTTCGGGAGCAACTCCGCCTTCGCGTCGCCCTTCAGGAGCAACTCACTCACGCGCATCGCAGCCGCGAGAACCTTGGGATGCTTCTCACCCGTCAGGATGGCAAGCGACGTCGCCGCGTCTACTTGTCCAATACCATCCAGCGCCCACAAAGCGTGGAGGCGGCCCAACGGTTCGCGACCTTTGATCGCCAGTTGTTTCAATAGTGGGATCGCCGCCGCCGGACTGCGCTCCACGAGCAACCGTTGCGCCGTGTCACGCACCCAACCGTTGGGATGCGAGAGCGCCGCGACCAACTGCTCCGCCGACGCCTTCTCCAGCTTCGGCGCGTGATTCAGCGGACGATCCTCCGCCACGACTCGCCAGATGCGGCCGAGATGAATCTGTTGGTCCAACTTGCGACTGAGGATTTGTTGCCGCAGATAACTCGTCACAAACACGCGGTGCTGGATGATCCCGCGATACAAGTCCACGATGTACAATGCGCCGTCGGGCCCGTTGTTCAAATTCACCGGACGGAAGCGCTCATCCGTCGACGCGAGAAACTCCGCCTTTTCATACGCGTTCGTCGCATACACGTAGCCATCCTTTTCCCAGGTCTTGTTGCGACGGATCAAATTGCCAGACGGTTCGGGAACGAACTCATCGTTAACAAAATCCGGCGGAAAGTTATCGCCGCGATATACCACCGGTCCCGCCGCCGCCGTAAACGTCGCCAACGACCAATCCGTGTCACGCAATTGGCCCTTACGATAACCACGATTCACGCCCGGATTAGGGCGAATCGGCCAGACGATCTGATCGGACACCGGCTTCCAACTCAGGCCCGCCGCGCCGCGCAGATAAGGATTGCGCACCAAATACTCGGACGGCACCAGATCTATGCGATATTGGTCGCTGTTGGAATCGTAAACAAAGCGACCCCAGTTATCCTGCGACAAACCCCACTGTCCGCGATACGCCGCCGGTGCCTTCACCCACGCCTCGCCGTCGTAACGATACTTCGTCGTGAAGTTCGCCGAATAAATCCAGTTATCCATTGCCGGCATCAGAGTGTTCGCCGCGTGCTCCGGATTCATCCGGTTGCCGAGCCGCGGATCGGCCTCCTTCGCGTAATTTTCCGCCACCAATGTCTTCTCGTCACATTTGCCTGTGCCCTTCGTGTCGCGGCAATACCAGAGCTTCGGCGGCTCCGCCACCAACAATCCGCCGCGTACCAAACTAATTGCACGCGGCATCACCAAGTTGTCGAGAAACACGGTGCGCTTGTCCATCTTCCCGTCGCCGTCCGTGTCTTCCAGCACAGCGATGCGCCCGACGGCATTCGTCTCGCCGACACCGTCAACGTTCGGCATGTAGCCGATCAACTCGATCACCCAGATGCGCCCATCCGGATCAAACACGATCTGGACCGGGTCCTGCACCATCGGCTCAGCTGCGACCAGTTCGAGGCGGAACCCCTTCTGCAACTTGAATGCTTTCATCGCCTGCTCTGGCGACAGCGCGGGAGCCGGGGGAATCAACTTTTCCGGCACCAAGGATTTTTGCACTTCGCCGGATTTGTCACCGCTTTGAGCGACAGCCAGAGGAACCGCGAGCAACAACGCCGTAACAGCGCGGAAGATTGATTTCATTTCGTGTATCGAGTTTCTAAATTAAGTCCGAAGACTATAGGGGAGCCAAAAGGAATGTCCAATTCACACCAACGACCAACTCCGTCGCTCAGCGTCTACGGCAATAAAAGAAAAGTAATTCTTAAACGAAATATGAATTCAATCCCCGAGCGATTTCGTCCGACGAACCAAGTAAGCGCCACACGGCGCAAAGTTTTTCGGCGACAGCCGCAGACAATAATAAATGAAAAAGCACGATTCTGGTTATCATCAAAGAAAATGTCATTCCGGATTTCTATCGTCCAATCCGTCACTCGGAGTTCTGCGTATTGACTCTCAATTCAAGCGGCTTGATGGGCAAACGGCCCGCCCGGTATGAACAAAGGGCCGTTCTGGATTCGACGGGTTGGCCGCACTCTGCTCTGGCGTAATCCCGCTCTTTATCGCTTGTTCGGACGTTTGCGCGGGCGCGGTGACTGCATGTCCCAAGACTATGACATCTGGATCGACGGTTACCCTCGATCGGCCAGCAACTTCGCAGTCAGCGCGTTTAAACTGGCGAATCCGACGGTACGTATCCGAAGCCAGCAGCACATTCCCAGCTTCATTATTCATTCCATCGATAGCAAAAAACCAGGAATGCTTCTCATCCGCAAACCGGAAGACGCGATAATATCCTGGTCAATCTTTTGGAACGCAGATCTCTCGGATTGCCTCGACTACTACCTCGACTTTCACCTGGCATTGGAAACTCGCGCACAAAAGATGTTCCTAATCCCCTTCGAAGCCGTGACCCATGAGTTTGGCCGAGTGATTGAACGCTTCAACGAACATTTCGGCACGCGCTACAACACCGTCCAACACGATGCCAGCTTGGTCGCCGACTGTTTCTCGCGTATCGAACAACCCTACCTTGGCTCCGGACAAGGGATCATCGATGAACGCCGAGTCTGCCGTCCGTCCGAAGTTCGTGCCGGCCTGAAGGGGGAATTGGCGGCGCGCCTGCGTACATCGCCGCTCCTGAGTAGAAAATTGGAAAAGGCTGAAGAGCTCTACCAATTTTTCTACGACGGCACAGACTGGACTCCCGCCGCATCGACTGAACGTCGGGAAGTGCTTGTTCCCGCTGGGAAGGCCGCCGAGCCCGTCGCTACGAATGCCTAAACGCATCTCGCCGAGACGACGGGGTCAGGGAGCAACACACGCACAGGAACCAACCTAGGCTACGGCCGCAGAAGCAGCGCCATCCCGAGTCCAATCGCCGATGGCAAACGGTTTGCGCCTCGCAAATCCATTGCTTTGCTAAAACCCAACATGCGACTCAAGTCGCATCATCTGGCTCAAGCTACCACCCCAACAATCGCCCGCCTTGATAGGTCACAAAGGCCAGCACCCATGCGAGCGCGCCCATGTAAGCCCATTGGAATACGGGCCATTTCCACGAATTGGTTTCACGGCGCACCACCGCCACAGTGCTCACGCATTGAAGGGCGAAGACGTAAAAAACCATCAAGCTGACGGCGGTGAGCGTGGTGTAAACGACCGTTCCGTCGGGACGCCTCTGCTGGCGCATTTCGTCCGCCAAGCTAACCGTGGCGGCCTCCTCATCATCGCCTTCGCCTACGTTGTAAACGATCGACATAGTACTCACGAAGACTTCGCGCGCGGCAAACGACGCGACAATGCCGATGCCCATCTTCCAATCAAACCCCAGCGGCTGGATCAGCGGCTCGATGGCCCGCCCCGCGCGCCCGGCAAAACTGTAACGAAGTTTTTCTCCAACCTCGCTTGCATCAATATGCCCCAGTTGGGCGAGCAAATCAGCTTGCAGGGCGTTGGTGGTTGCGCCTGGTTGCGCGAGTTGCTGCTTCAAACCGGCTATGGCTTTGTCGAGGGAGTCAGAGTCCTTCACCGCTGGAAACAACGGGCGGGCGGCTTCCACACGTAAGCTGTCGAATCGTTGCGTGATGGCTTCGCTTTTTGGGTACGTGGCCAGAAACCACAGCAGGATGTTGATGCCCAGAATTACGGTGCCAGCACGGCGCAGGAAGAGTTTGGAACGATCCCACATGTGACGCAGGAGCACGAGCGGCACCGGGCGCTTGTAGGGCGGGAGTTCCATGATGAGCATCGGCGTCTCGCCCTTGAGCAGGGTTTTCTTAAACAACCACGCCATCAGCAAGGCGACGATAATACCGAGCAGGTACATCGCGAGCATCGTCAGGCCCGAGAGTTTGAAAATGCCGAGAACGGTTTGGTCGGGAATGCACGCGGCGATGAGCAACGTGTATACCGGCAATCGCGCGGAGCAGCTCATCAGCGGCGCGACGAGAATGGTGACGAGGCGGTCCTTCGGCGATTCGATCGTGCGCGTGGCCATGATGCCGGGGATTGCACACGCGAACGAACTGAGCATCGGGATGAAACTCTTTCCGTGCAGGCCAACTTTGCTCATCAACCGGTCCATAAGGAACGCCGCACGCGCCATGTAGCCCGTGTCTTCGAGCAGGCCGATGAAGAGGAACAGCAGGCAAATCTGCGGCAGGAAAACGACGACGGCGCCGACGCCTTTGATCACGCCGCTCACAACGAGGCTTTGCAACGCGCCCGGAGGAATCCAACCCGCGACGATTTGGCCAAACCAACCGAGCCCATTCTGCAACGCGTCCATCGGCAGCTTTGCGAACGAGAAGATGCTTTGGAACATCAGCGCCATGAGCGCAACGAAGATCAACATGCCCCAGAGCTTGTGCGTGAGCACGCGGTCGAGACGGTCACTGAGGGTCTCGTGATTGCCGAGCGTTTCGTTGACGACTGCACGCTGAATTTCCGCAACTCGCCCGTAGCGCGCTTCGATGACCACGCTGCGCCAATCGACACCCGCAGCCTCGATGCGTTGGCGTGCGGCGTTCACTGCATCGATCAGGTCGGACGGATAGTGCAACTCGCCGGCGCTGAGTGTTTTTTCGTCGCTCAACAACAGCAACGCCTCCGCCGCCGCAATCCGCGCGCGCGGTCCGCCGCCTTCGCCGAGCATGTTCGCGAGCGCGGGAAGTTCTCGCGTAATCGCGTCGGGAAGTTGATGGAAAGTCAGCGACGCCACCTCTCGGCGATACGGCTGAAGCGCGATCTCGCGAATTTTTTTCTTCAACTCCGGCAAACCTTCCCCGCGGCTGGCCACGAGGGAAATCACCGGCACACCGAGCGCCTCCTGCAATCCAGCGGGATCAAGTTCGTGTCCGTTCTCGGCCGCAACGTCGATCATGTTCAACGCCACGATGGTCGAGTAGCCTAGTTCGATAACCTGCGTGGCGTAGTAGAGATTGCGCTCGAGGTTCGAGGCATCGACCACGACGACGACGATCTCCGGCGCGGGCACACTCGGCAGGCGCTGCAGAAGAACGTCGCGTGAGATTTGTTCGTCGAGGGATTTCGGACTCAGGCTGTAGGTACCTGGCAAATCAAGCACGGTGAGCGGACGATATTCGTCCGAGTCCTGCAAGCGCCCTTCCTTCCGCTCGACCGTCACGCCCGCGTAGTTGCCAACTTTGGCGCGAAGTCCCGTGAGAGCGTTGAAGAGCGTCGTCTTGCCGCAGTTCGGGTTCCCCGTGAGGACGACGAAGCCGCTCGGTCGGTCGGCGAGAGTGGGAGTTTCAGCAGCGGACATCGGCGAGGTCTCGGGTTACGCGGTCCGCACGAAAATCTGCTCGGCTTCGTGCTTGCGCAACGTGAGATGGTAGCCGCGAACTTTGATTTCAACGGGATCCCCCATCGGAGCGAAGCGAATCAGTTCGATGGGTGTTCCCACGAGCAAGCCCATTTCCATCAAACGCGGACGGTCGGCGGGCGAGAGGTCGATGCGGGCAACGGTTCCCTTGGAACCGACCGTCAGCGAGGACAGCGGCAACAGGTCAGCTGGCATGGGTCAGGCAACCTTCTTCTGCGACGGCAGCGGTTGGACGATGATACTCTCGGCAAGCTTGGAACTGATCCCGAGGCGCACATTGCAGACCTGGCAAATGACGTTGGACTGCTGGCTCACGAGTTTGATCTGTTGATCCTCGCAGAAGCCCATCTCGCGGAGGCGTGTAGAAACTTCCGGTGACGCGGACAATTGCTTGATGCGAACGGAAGTGCCAGCGCTCACCTCACTCAGCGGGCAAAGTTCCGGATGCGCGCATTGGGCGGCAGCGCATTTGGCGTTCGCGTTCGATGAGTTCACTGGCGGGACGGTAGGCTAATTGAGACTTGGTTGCAAGACGGATTTCCGGCATCGCCTTGAAAATTCAACCACTCGTGAAATGTTTTGACAAGTCGCGGCATCTCTCTAAATTGCCCGCTCGCATCCCGTGGATGGGGTCGTAGCTCAGTTGGTAGAGCGTCTCAATGGCATTGAGAAGGTCGCAGGTTCGAGACCTGTCGGCTCCACCATCCTTCCGGATCGACAGATCGGTTTTGACGCCGAAACTGTTCCGCCGTGGTCAACACGACCAAGCGCCGGATTTGCTAGTTGAGACTCACCATCTTCTGCGCGTCAACGTCCCACACTTTCAAGCGCAAGCAGCGCCACATGTTTGCGGGACTGAGCGACGTCGATCTGGGGTTCTGCAATTCAGGCATCTCACTCATCACTTGCGGTAGTTTGTGAAACGGAATGCGCGCGTTCAGGTGGTGCAAGTGGTGGTAACCAATGTTCGCGGTGAACCAATGCATGACCGGTCCCATTTGCATGAAGCTCGACGATTCTAGCGCAGCCTTTTCATGCGTCCATCCAGCGTAATCGCTGAAAGAAACTCCGGGGAAATTGTGCTGAGCGTAGAACAGATAGGAACCAATCCCGCAGGCGATGAATTCCGGAATCACGATGCACAGCAACAATCCTTGCCAGCCAAAATAGTAAGTAACGAGCGCCCCCAATCCGACATGCACGAGCAGAGACACAAGTGAATCAAAGTGACGTTTGGGATGATTGAGGAACGGATAGAGACACATTCCGAACAGGAAGATAAAAACGTACCCGAACAGAATTGTAAGCGGATGCCGCATGAAGAGGTATTTGAACCGCTTGGCCCGCGGCGATTTCAAGAACTGCGCCTTCGTCATGATCGGAAACGATCCGATGTGCGAACCTTTCAGCTTCGAATTGTGACTGTGGTGGTGGTTGTGCGAGCTTTTCCAGATGCTGCTCGGGCTGACCGCCAGAATTCCGAAGACGGTCATGATCGCATTGCAAACCCGTGACCTCGGCAAAATGGCGTGGTGCTGATGATCGTGATAGATCACGAAGAATCGCAGGACCAACATTCCGCTGAGAATGCTACACGCGAGTTTTGCGGCGGGATGAAAGTTCCAAAGCGTGCCGGCCAACGTGAGAAGCAGCAGACCGCCCGTAGAAAGAACCGCCCACCAACTCGCCGCGGTGTCGTCGAAGGCATATTTCTTCGTCGCAAGGATGAGCTCCTTTCCGGTACGGATTTTAGTTAGCACGACTTACTCTGAGGGAACGCCCACTGATTGTCGACCATAACATGTCAGCGAATACGTGCAGACTTTTACCACTATCTCGCCGCCCCGCTGAACGGATACCAAAAGACCGTCCGGCTTCCGTTCGCCCACTCTGTCACCGAACTGTTGTCTTCAGCAGCTGTGGTGGAAAAGGCATTGCTCATGGTCATTTGAGCGTGACCATCGACAAAAGTCAGATTCGCACCGGATTTATTGGCATGCCGAGCTGGGGTGTGGCGACCATCGGAGGACGGGAACTGCCCGTCATTTTCGGTTAACATTACCGTGTCCGTCGGACGCACGCACTGGCCGCGACGAAACTTCGTTCCGCCATTCGGATCAAGCCGGTCGTTAAACCCATACATGAAGAAAGGCGCCGCCGCCGTCGGTGGATTTGGAACCGGATTGGTCGTCACACTCGGACATGCGAACACTGACTTGGATGATCCTAATGGTATGCTGCCGCCAGCGTATGAGTCTTTCAGGGGTGGCAAACTCAGATAGGGAGGAATCACGTTGTACCACGCCGTCAAATTGGTCCCCGTCCCAATGCCAGTGCTTTGAACTCCCTCGTATGGGAAGAAATCATCCTGATCATCGCAATACATCACAATTCCCAGCCCCCACTGACGCGAATTGTTGAGGCAATAAATCGCCCGAGCCTTTTCCCGCGCCGAACTCAACGCTGGCAAAAGCAAACTCGCCAAGATCGCGATGATCGCGATCACCACCAGCAATTCGATCAAGGTAAACGCCGCCACTGAAGAGGAACGACGCACTCGTCCGGAAGGTCGCGGAAGCATGCTCAGAGTGATATCGACTTTCCCGCCGCAGTCAATCCGGCGTTAGCACCTCGATGTCGAACTCACGCTAATCGGGAGTTGTGCCCTGCTCCATTTCGAATCGAACTCATTGCCAACGCCGCTCCGACTCCGTTACGCTGACTCCCTCGTGAAGCGATGAAAGTCACTTTGTTTATTCCCTGTTTCGTGGACAGCCTGTATCCGCACGTCGGGATCAGCGCGGTCAAAGTCCTTGAGCGCCTCGGCCACACGGTCGAGTGCCCCGAGGAGGTCGCGTGTTGTGGCCAGCCCGCGTTCAACTCCGGCTACTGGGACGAGGCCCGCGCCGTCGCGACGCCCGCCCTCCAGCGCTTGCAAAATGCCGAAGTCGTCGTGGTCGCTTCCGGCTCCTGCGGCGCGATGATGAAGGTGTTCTATCCTGAACTCTTCGCGAAGACGGAACTCGCCGAGGCGGCGCAAAAGCTTTCCGCCAAGACTTACGAGTTCTCCGATTTCCTCGTCACCAAGCTCGGCGTCACCGATGTCGGCGCGCGCTTCGATGGCAAAGTGACGTTCCACGATGGCTGCCATGGCTTGCGCGAACTCGGCAAGAAAAAGGAACCGCGCCAATTGCTCGCGAAGGTGCGCGGGCTCGAGCTCATTGAAATGGGCGACGCCGAAACCTGCTGCGGATTCGGCGGCACGTTCTCCGCCAAGTTCCCGATGATCTCCACCGCGATGGGCGAAGTGAAATGCACCTCCGCCTGCGCGACGGGTGCCGATTACATCGTCTCGAACGACTCCAGTTGTCTCATGCAAATCCAGGGCCTGCTCAGCCGTCAGGGCAAGCCGATGAAAACCATGCACATCGCCGAAGTCCTCGCCCAGACATGACCACCTTCGTCGAACAATTCAAGGAACAGGCCACGCGCATCACGCGCGACCTGCGTCATCGCGGCTTGATTCAGACCGCGCTCAAGAAATACGAAGTCGCCCGCGACAAAAAGAAAGGTGCCTTTCAAGACTGGCAATCTGCGCGCCAAGCCGCCGCCGAGACGAAGTGGAATGCGATCAATCACCTCGACGAGCATCTCGTTTCTTTCGCCGACAAGTTGGCCGCCCGCGGCACCAAAGTTCACTGGGCCACGAGCGCCGAGCAAGCGCGCGAAATCATCCTCGGCATCGTGAAGGCGAAAGGCGCCCGCTCGATCATCAAATCAAAAGCGATGACCGCCGAGGAAATCCACCTCAACGACGCGCTGGAAAAAGACGGCTACGAAGTCGTCGAGTCGGACCTCGGTGAATACATCGTCCAGCTTCGCCACGAACCGCCCTACCACATCGTCTTCCCGGCGATGCATCTGACTCGTGGCGAAATCAGCGACCTGTTTCACAAAGAGCTCGGGAGCGCGCAAACTGACAGTCCCGAAGAACTCACGATGATCGCGCGCCGCGCCTTGCGGCAAAAATACATTACCGCCGATGTCGGCATCACGGGCGCGAACTTCGCCATCGCCGAGACCGGAATGATTTCAATCACCGAGAATGAAGGCAACGCGCGCCTCACCGCCGCGCTGCCTAAGACATTGATTTCCCTGCTCGGCATCGAAAAGATTCTACCAAAGCTCGAAGACCTCGCGCTCTTCCTCCCGATGCTCGCGACCGCCGGCGCCGGCCAGACGATCACGTGTTACAACACGATGTACGGCGGCCCGCGCCAACCCGGCGAACCCGACGGTCCGGAAGAATATCACGTCGTTCTTCTCGACAACCGCCGCACCGAACTCCTCGCCGATCCCGAGCAACGCGACGCGCTCCATTGCATTCGCTGCGGCGCGTGCCTCAACGTCTGCCCGATTTATCGTAATGTCGGTGGCCACACCTACGGCACGACTTACTCCGGCCCCGTCGGCTCAGTCATCACGCCGCATCTGCGCGGATTGCAGAACTGGAAACATCTCTCCATGGCGTCGTCGCTCTGCGGCGCGTGCACCGAAACGTGCCCGGTGAAAATCAACCTGCACCATCACCTCTTGCAGAATCGCCGCAATGCCGCCACGCAAGCGCCGAAATTCTTCGAACAAACCGCGTTCAAGATTTTCGCGTTCGTCGTAAATCGCCCAGGCCTTTATCAATTCGGCAAGGAAATGGCGCGCCTGTTCCAGCCGCTGCACCAATTTGTGTTCGGCAAGAAACTCGATCCTGCGCGCGCCTGGACGCAGACCCGCGATCTCCCGCCCGTAGCCAACGAAAGCTTCAAAGAATGGTGGAGGAACCGTCGATGACCGAGCGCGAAAAGATACTTGGCCGCATCCGCGAAGCGCTGGTGATCAGCGCGCCGCTGCCTGGAACCCACGATCACGGCAATGGACACGCGCACGCCTCCCCTGCCGCTTCCACGCCCAAACAACTTCGCCAGTGGCTTCCGCTCGTGGGCGATTCCTTCGAAGATCGCGCCACGGCATTTGCAGCGACATCGGTCGAGTTGAAGACCGAGTTCCATCTACTCAACAGCGCCGATGAAGCGGCTGCGCAACTCGCCACCATCAGCACCGCCGAAGGTTGGAAACGCATCGCGCAACATCGCGGGCAGTTGACCGATCCCATTTGCGCGGGTTTGAAACTTCCGTCCCTCCGCACCGACGAGCCGTATCAGGCGACCGATTTGGAAAAGTGCGACGTCGGGATCACCGAGTGCGATGCGCTCATCGCGCAGACCGGCAGCGTGATGCTCACCGCGCGCAGTGGTGGAGGACGCGCGCTGTCCGTGTTGCCGCCGCACCACGTCGTGCTCGCCCGTCGCGAGCAACTCGTGTCCGATCTGCCCGCCGGCTTCGCGTTGTTGAAGGAAAAATACTCCACCAACTATCCGAGCTTCATGACCGTCATCACCGGTCCCAGCCGCACCGGCGACATCGAGCGCATCCTCGTCCTCGGCGCGCACGGACCAAAGAAGCTGACCGTCATTTGTTTTTAATTTCCCGCTGGTTCACGCCGTTTCACCGCCTATGAAAAACCCCACCTTCCAATTCGTGAACAATCTCTGGGACGACGCCGAAGCCGCCAAGCTCACCGGCATGGATCGTCTCGTGTATCGTTCGAACAAACTCGGCGCCGATCAGCGCATCACGAACACTGGCGGCGGCAACACTTCCTCCAAGCTCATGGAGAAGGATCCGCTCACCGGCGAGCAGGTGGAAGTCTTGTGGGTGAAAGGTTCCGGCGGCGACCTCCGCACCAGCGCGCGCGAAAACTTTTCCTCGCTCTACCAGTCCAAGTTGATGGGCCTGCAGAAATCCTACGCGGCCCGCGCCGACAAAGGTCTCAAGTCGCAAGCTGAGGATGACATGGTTGCGGCGTACAATCACACCACGTTCAATCTGAACCCTCGCGCGTCGTCCATCGACACACCGTTGCACAGCTTCATTCCGGCAAAGTTCGTCGATCACATGCACCCCAACGCGATCATCGCTATCGCGGCCTCGTCACGTTGCGAGCAGATCACGAAGGAAATTTTCGGCGAAGAAATGGCCTACGTGAAATGGATGCGGCCCGGCTTCGAGCTCGGCCTCGCGATGCAGGAGATTTGCCAAAAGCATCCGAAGGCCAAGGCGATCATGATGGGCCAGCACGGCTTCATCAGCTGGGCGAACGACGACAAGGAATGCTACCTCTTGACGCTTTCGATGATCGAGAAAGCCTCCGCTTACATCGAAAAGAAATATTCCGAGAAGGGCGGCGATCAGGCGGCGTTCGGCGGCGCGAAGCATCAAACGCTCGCGCAAGAGAAGCGCAACGAAGTCTTCGCCGCGATTCTCCCGTGGCTCCGCGGTCAGGTCAGCCAGCAGAAGCGTTTCATCGGCACGGTTCAGGACGACGACAAGATTTTGCGCTTCGTGAATTCGAAGCACGCCGCACGCCTCGCCGAGTTGGGCACGAGTTGCCCGGATCATTTTCTCCGCACGAAGATCAAGCCGCTCTACGTCGATTGGAATCCGCAGACCGAGGACGTCGCCGCGCTCAAGACCAAGCTCAAGTCCGGCATCGAGCAATACCGCAAGGACTACGCGGCGTATTACGCGAAGTGCAAACACGCCAACTCGCCCGCGATGCGTGATCCGAATCCGACCGTCGTATTGATCCCTGGCCTCGGCATGATCGCGTGGGGCAAGGACAAGTCCGAGTCGCGCGTCACCGCCGAGTTTTACAACTGTGCCGTCGAAGTCATGCGCGGCGCGGAAGCGATCGACAGATACATCGCGCTCCCGCAGCAGGAGGCGTTCGACATTGAGTATTGGTTGCTCGAAGAAGCGAAGTTGAAGCGCATGCCCGCCGAGAAGGAACTCGCGCGGCAGGTCATCATCGTCATCGGCGCCGGCAGCGGCATTGGCAAGGAAGTCACGCACCGGCTCGTGAAAGAAAGTGCGCACCTCGTTTGCGTCGATCTCAAGCTGGAGACGTCACAGGCGACTGCGAACGAACTCACCGCCAAATACGGCCCCGGCATTGGCGTCGCCGGCACGGGCATTTCCAATTGCGGCGTCGCCGTTGGCCTCGCTTGCGACATCACCAGGCGCGCAAGCGTCCGCGCGATGCTCGACCAGGTGTCGCTCGCTTACGGCGGCTTCGATTCCATCGTCGTCACTGCCGGGATCTTCGTTGCGCCCGATACTACGGGCCGAATTCCCGACGACAAATGGCCGCTCACTTTCGCCATCAACGTCATGGGCTCCTACATCGTGGCCGACGAAGCGAAGCGCAACTGGCTCGAACAGGGCCTGTCCGGCAGCCTCGTCCTCACCACCAGCGCCAACGCTGTCGTCGCGAAGAAAGGTTCCATCGCCTACGACACTTCAAAGGCCGCCGCGAACCATCTCGTCGGCGAACTCGCCGTTGAACTTTCCCCGCTCATCCGTGTTAACGGCGTCGCGCCCGCGACCGTCGTGCAAGGCAGCGCCATGTTTCCGCGCGATCGCGTCATCGCCAGCCTCGCGAAATACAACATCGCCTACAGCGACAGCGAATCGAGCGACGCGCTCACCGAACGCCTCGCCCGCTTTTACGCCGAACGCACGTTGACTAAGAATCCTATCACGCCCGCGGATCAGGCTGAGGGATTCTTCCTGCTCGTTTCGAATCGGCTCACCAAAACCACCGGCCACATCATCCCGGTCGACGGCGGCTTGAGCGACGCGTTCCTGCGGTAAGAAACGGCGAACGGGCAACCCGTCAGGCGCGAAAACTTTTCGCGGTGACATCTCGGCGGAGCGAGTTAAGTTGAACTCGTCCACGAACTCAAAAACCGTCATCGAGAAAAGCCATGAGCACTTTGCTTCCTGAAGTTTCCGCCTTCCTAAATTCTTCCCCGATTAAACAATTCATCGGCGGCGAGTGGGTTCCCGCCGCCAGCGGCGGCACGCTCGACACGCGCGATCCGGGCGATGGAAAAGTGATCGCCAAGTTCGCCGCTGGAGACGCGCGCGATGTCGATGCCGCCGTGACCGCCGCGCAACAGGCGTTCCGCAAGTCCGGTTGGGCCACGCTTCCGAACAACGACCGTGCCGTGCATCTCCATCGCCTCGCCGATCTCATCGACAAGCGCCGCGAGGTTATCGCGCAGATCGAATCGCTCGACGTCGGCAAGCCGATCGAGCAGGCACGCGGTGACATGCAAAACGTTGCTGCTTCGCTCCGCTATTTCGCCGACCTCAACGTGAACATGCGCCGCCGCGAACCGATCGCCGTGAGCGGTTTCGACGCGCGCTCGATCCGCGTTCCGTATGGCGTGTGCGCGTTCATCTTCCCGTGGAACTTCCCGGCGCTGCTCGTCGGTTGGGGTATTTCACCGGCGCTTGCCGCCGGCAATACCGTCGTCATCAAGCCCGCTGAGGACACACCACTGAGCACGCTTTACTTCGCCAAGCTCGTCGAGGAAGTCGGCATCCCGCGCGGTGTAGTCAACGTGATCACCGGCCTCGGTGAAACCGCGGGCGCAGCGCTCACCCGTCACACGGGCATCAAGCGCATGTCGTTTACCGGCTCTCCCGAAGTAGGCCGGCTCGTCGGCGAAGCTTGTGGCCGCAATCTCGTTCCCGTGAAGCTGGAACTCGGCGGCAAGGGCGCAGCCGTGGTGTTCGACGATGTGGATGTCGCCGCCACCGCGAAAGCGCTCGCGGGCGCGATCACGTTCAACAGCGGCCAGGTCTGCTGCACCGCGACGCGCTGGGTCGTGAGCGAAAAGATTTATGACGAGTTCGTGGACCGCGCGTGCAAGGCGCTCACGAGCGTTGCCATCGGCCACGAAATGGAAACGGGCACACAAATGGGACCGGTCGTTAGCGAGAAGCAACGCCAGCGCGTGCTCGGCTACCTCGACCGCGGCGAGAAGGAAGGCGCGCAAGTCGTGCTGCGCGGCGGCCCGGCGAACGTGAGCGGACACCAAGGTGGCTACTATGTGAAGCCATCGCTGCTCGGCGGTTCACCGGACAATGTCTGTTGCCGCGAAGAAATCTTTGGCCCCACCGCGTATCTGCTGAAGTTTAAGGACGAGAACGAAGCCATCGAACTCGTGAATCGCTCGACCTACGGACTCGCGAACAGCGTGTGGAGTCAGAACCTCGAACGCGCAAACCGCGTGGCCGAAGCAATGGTGGCGGGGAACAGTTGGATCAATGCGCACAACCTCTTCGCGCACGGAATTCCGTATGGCGGTTGCAACCTCAGCGGGATGGGCGGCGGCGTGAATAGTCCGGAGACATTCCTCGATTACCTCCGTCCGCAATCCATCGTGCGGCCGTTGTAAATGGTGCGCCGAGCACTGCTCGGCGTTCCTTTTATTCGTATCGCCGATTCAATCGCGCAACGTGATACGCGGCGCGCTGCTCGGAAGTCATCTTGTCGAAATCCGGGGAACCATTCGAGTGTTTCGGCCATTCCGTAACCTTCGGCGTTCCAAACGGGCGCTCGGTCTTCTCAGCCGTGTTGGATGAAGCCGGCTTCGCCAATGGATTGTTCCGCACTTCCACCGTCGAGCGCTTCGTCGCGCTGCCGTCGTAACTCATCGCCTGATCCGTCAGCTCCATGTCCTTTTCAAGCGGACGATGCGGCTGGATGCCTTTGCCTTGCAGCACGCCGTGATAGGCGCGCACCGCTTCCTCGGGCGAAAGTTTTCCATCCGTAATGAGGCGCAGCATCTCGATGAACGCGAGCTGATGCTCGGCGTTGTTAATCTTGCGGCCGTAGAGCGCCACGCGCGCACCGTATTTCTGCGCGTCGTGAATGAGCCGGAAGGCATCGTAGGTCGTGCCCGCGCTGCCGCCGAGGATCCCAACGACGAGGTTCGGATCGTATTGCGCAAGTTCCTCCATCGCCTTCGGACCGTGATAGACGATTTTCAGAAACACCGGCCGGCCGGACTCGGGAACACCTGCGAGTGTGCGAAGAATATTGTCGTTGATGAACTCGCCGAGTTTTTCAGGCGCGATGCCGCTGCTGACGTTCGGATCGAAAATTTCCAGGAAGTGCCGGAACTGTTTACGCTCCGCTTCTTCGCGAAATTCCTTATACCAGAGCAGCGCCTCGCGGTCCTGATCCAGCTCATTGACGAACGTAATCGAATAGAGACCGAGATTCGCGCCGGGGAAACTTCCAGTGCCATCGCGCTCGCATTCGATCTCGCCGCATTGGATGTGGTCAATCGCCGCGCTTCGGAAAGGCTGGCTCGGCTCGCGTGTGTAGGCACCGTGACGCACGGCCCAAACGTCGGTGGTGTCATTCGCGCGCGCGGCGGGCGTGACGTGGGAATTCTTAAAGAGACCTTCTTTAATCGCGAGCTGCTCGGTCACGTAGGCAGACATCAGCATGATGTCCACGAGCCCTTGATGCGTGACCTCGCGAATGATGTCGAGGAACTCGGGAAGGTTGCGATAGCCGAACTCGTCGCGCGTCCAGACCTCGGGAGAAAATTGCGCCGGACGTGAACCGTGTCGCGCCAGATATTTCCTCGGGCCGGGTGCCCGCGCCCCGAACGCCATGTCCGCATCCTTCGCGTCCGCGATGACGAACGCGCGCGAGTTGCGGTTCGCTTTTACTTCCGCAAGTTTGGCGTCGAGAGATTTCATGGTTGAGGCAAATCAGACGCCTCACTTCATCTGCGCGAGAATTTGATCAGTGATCGCCTTCACCGCTGCTTCGGCCTCGGCGTCGTAGCCAATAGTATTTTCCTCGCGCGGGGGCACAACGCAGGTCGCACCGGGACGCCAGTCGCCGCTGTCGCAAAGTTCGCATTCCTTCATGCCGTAACGCGGATCCACGAAGCCGAGGCTCTTCTTGATGTTCAAGATGTCCTTCATCTGTGGTCCGGTGAAGGTCTGAATCGGCTTGCCCAACTGCGCGGCGACGACAATCGTGCGGCAATACGCTTCGATAATCTCCATGCGCCAGTAGGCTTCCTCGAGGTTGTTGTGCGACCACGTCACCACGCCATGATTCGCCATAAGGATGGTGTTGTATTGGTCGGTCAATTCGGCGACGAGCTTGCCCATGTCGGGCGAACCCGGCGTGCGATACGGCGCCACACCGACGGAACAAAACACTTCATACTCCGGCAACATGCACGTGGGCGGCGCTTCACCAACGACCGCGAACGCCGTCGAATACGGCGGATGGCAGTGACACGTCGCGATGGCCTTCGGCTGCCGCTTCATCATCTGCAAGTGCATCAAAATCTCGCTCGTGCGCCGCTTGGTACCGAGCAATTGGTTGCCCTCGAAATCGACAAGGCACATGTCCTCCGGCTTGAGGGAACCTTTGCTCACGAGTGTCGGCGTGCAGATCGCAATGTCCTCGCCGACGCGGATAGCCATGTTGCCGCCGTTGCCGTCCACATATTCGCGGGCCCAGAGACGTTTGCCCATCGCGCAAATCTGTTCCTTGAGCGCGTGCGCGGCGGGTGAATTGAAATACGCTTCGAGCTCCGCCTTCGGCGACTTGGAGGTCAATGGCTTCGTCGGCACTGCCGCGCTGATGGAGCTGGCGCCCGCAGCGGAACGCTGGCCGTTCGCGTATTCGCGCAGCGCGTCCTTCGCGGACGGCGTGAGAATCGCATCGGCGGGCAAACTCTTCGGATCACCACCCTTGGCGATCAAGTCCTCAATTTCCTTCGCAGTAATTACAGCAGGCATAGCTCAAATTCACTTCTTGGGGTTGTAAAAAATGTAATCAACCAACGCAGCGTTGATCGCGTCGATGGCAATGGGAACGTCGAACGGCTGCGCGGCTTCTCGGCCTTCCACGAAACCGATGGTGTTGCCGACACCGGCGCCGAGACTGTCGTAAACGACCAAACTCGGGTCCTTGCTCAGGCCGAGCGGTTGATCGACGCCGTGTTGAAAATGCTCGCGCGTGAACGGGCTGACCACGAGCCAACGCGCGCCATCGAGCTCAGGAAGTCCTTTGCTCAACGTCACACGGCCAATGACAGTTCCGAGTCGCATGCTACGAAATTGAATCCTGCAATGCCGTCGTTCCGGGTGTCACTTCGTCCACGACACCAATGATCATCCAACGGGCCGGGCTCTTTTCATCGCCCACGGCTTTGCGCGTCGCGGAGCCGTCGCTCGAAATGATCACGCGCTGATGCATGCCGGCGCCGAGCGAATCAATCGCCACCTGCGGCACACCTTCCGGCGAACCATCGCGGCTGATCGGCTGGCAAATCACCAACCGCCATCCCTCGTAGCTCGAATGCTTGCGAGTGGCGGTGAGATTGCCTTCGACGCGCGCGAGGAGCATGGCTCAATAAATCCGCAGATTGTCGACCATCACGCAGCGGCGAACGCGCGTAAACGTGCGCGGGTTGCTCACGCCTTCTCCGGTCGGCGTGGCGATGCTGAAGCTCAGGTAACCTTCGCCGCCGAGTCCCAAGCCCGCCATGCACGGGCCGTTCTTGATGAACAACGTCGTGTCGAGCGCGCGGCCCATGGTCGTCAGCGCTTCGAGATCGTGCGAGTGAATGATGCTCGTGTGCTTGTAGCCGTGCTCGGCTTCGAGCGAGCGCGCGACGCCTTCTTCCAAGCTCTTCACGCGGGTGATCGGAATGAACGGCATCATCTGTTCCTCGATGACGAACGGATGATTCGCGTCGGTTTCGGCAAAGAGCAACTGCGTGCCCGCCGGAATGTTTACGCCCGCCGCTTTCGCGAGGACGATGGGATCCTTGCCGATGAAATCCTTGTTGACGCTGGCGTGAGCGCAACCGCCGCCCTGCCCTTCTTTGAAAGTGAAAGCCGCTTTGGTCAACGCGTCGAGTTGCGCATTGGTCAACTTCACCGCGCCGTTCTGCTCCATCTGCGCCATCAACTTGTCGGCGATATTTTCCAGCGCGAAGACTTCCTTCTCGCCGATGCAGAGCAAATTGTTATCGAAGCTCGCGCCCTGGATGATCGCCTTCGCCGCACGCTTCATGCACGCAGTGTCGTCAACGTAGACGGGCGGATTGCCGGGGCCGGCGCAGATCGCGCGCTTGCCAGTCTGCATCGCGGCCTTCACCACGCCCGGACCGCCAGTGACGAGCAGCAAACGCACCGCGTCGTTTTTGCACATCGCGGCAAAGCTTTCCATCGTCGGCTTGGTGAGGATCGTGGCGATATTCTCGATGCCGGTCTCGCGGAAGATGGCCTCGTTGTAGGCGCGCACGGCGACGGCGGCGCACTTTGCGGCGCTCGGGTGCGGGTTGAACACGACGGCATTTCCGGCGGCACAAATATTGACGATGTTGCCGCTGAGCGTGGGAATGGAATGCGTGCTCGGCGTCACGGCGCCGACGACACCGAATGGAGTGTATTCCTCGAGAGTGATTCCGTGATCGCCGCTGCGAGCATCGGGGCGGAGCCACTCGACGCCAGGGACGAGCTTGATGATCTGCAGCTTTCCGATTTTGTGATCAAGGCGACCGATCTTGGTCTCGTCCAGTTCGAGCTTGCCCCAGGTCTCGGCGTTCGCCTCGGCCATCGACTTGACGATCTCAACAATCTTCACGCGCGCGGCAACGCCGGCTTTCTGAAGTTGGAGAAAAGATTCTTGTGCGGCGGCGCAGGCTTCGGCGGCGTCCTCGAATACCCCGAACTTGCCACGCAACGCGGACGCGCTGCTGGAACTGACCTTGCCACCACAGCCGCAATCGGGCTTGGCCGCAGGCGCAGGAGCCGCAGCAGGTTTGGCGGCCGGCGCCGCGCCACCGAGGCGGCTCAGCACTTCGGACACAACATCACGGATCAAAGTTTCGTTCACAGCACTCATCTTTCTTCGAGGCGCCAGCAATTCGCTTGCGCGTTAATCAATTTCACTTCCGCTGCAATCGCGCGGGCAAGCGCCCACGCTGCGACCGTCACGACTTCGCGCTGAAAATTTGTTTCCCGAACACGTCCACGGAATCCACGATACCGATGACGACCGCGTCCACCGGGGCTTCTTTCATGCCCCCCGCCAGTCGCGCGCTGCTGCCCTGGCAGAACATCACCAACTCACCGAGGCCGGCGCCGAGGCTGTCCACGGCGACCACGGTGTTCGCGCCGGGGCGGAACTTGGTGGGATCCTTCTCGTCCACGAGTTGCGGGCGGAGCAGGAGCAGCTTGCGGCCGCTCATGTTCGCATCCTTCTTCGTGGCCACGACCGAGCCTTCGACGCGAGCGAGGAACATAAAGGTATTCAGCTATCAGTGTTCAGTAATCAGCGAAGCCAATCGCACGTCGCGACTGAATACCGATTACCGATCTACTGATTACTTCTTCTTCGGCAACACTGCGTCCACGTCGCCGTGCGGGCGCGGGATGACGTGCACGCTGACGATTTCGCCTTTGATGGCCTTGACGGCTTGAGCGCCGGCATCGGTCGCGGCTTTGACGGCAGCGACATCGCCAACCACCACGGCGGTGACGAGCGCGTTGCCGACCTGAGTCATCGGGCCGGCGAGTTCAACATTCGCCGCCTTCAGCATCGCATCGGTCGCTTCCACAAGGGCGACCAGGCCGCGGGTTTCAATGAGTCCAATTGCTTGTTGTGCCATAAATTATTTGAGCGTTGTTGTTTGAGCGTTGAGAGAAAATCAGTTTTGGTTTTCGAGCAGGCGGCGCGTTTCGCGGGCCACGACGAGTTCTTCGTTCGTCGGAATGACCAACACTTTCACCCGGGAATTCGGAGCGCTGATCACGGCTTCGGTGGCGCGGGTCGCGGCATTCTTGCCGGCGTCGAGCACGATGCCGAGTTGGTCAAGATTCGCGCAAATGGCTTCGCGCAATTCGGCGCGATTCTCGCCGATGCCCGCGGTGAAGACGATCGCGTCGGCACCGTTGAGTTGAAAAAAATATCCACCGATCCAGCGGCGGGTTTCGCTGATGAACACGTCGAGCGCGAGCTTCGCCTTCGCATTACCCTTCGCGGCGGCTTCCTGAATGTCGCGAATGTCGTTCGAGATGCCGCCGGCCAACCCCTTCAAGCCGCCTTCTTTCGAAAGCTGGCGTTGCGCTTCTTCGATCGAGATACCGAGCGTCTTCACCGCATAGGGCAACGCTTCCGCGTCAAGATCGCCCACACGATTGTTGTGCGGCAGGCCGGATTGGGGGCTCATGCCGAGGCTGTTGCCGATAGCCACGCCGTTCAAAATGCCGGTGATGCTCGAACTTCCACCGAGGTGGCAGGAGATCACGCGCAACGCGGGTTGGTTGACGGATGACTTGCCGCCATCGACGTAGAGGTTCTGCGCGCGGCGGGCGACGTCGTCGCGACCGAGCAGCTGCGCGCTGCGTTCCGCGATGAACTTGTGACTCGCGCCGTGGAAACCCCAGCGACGAACACCAATGTCATGCCAGGAATCAGGCACGCCGTACCGCATCATCGCGGCGGGAGCGAATTGATAGAACGCCGTCTCGAACAATCCCACCAATGGCACGCCCGGAAGGCGTTTAGCGAACTGTCGAATGCCCGTGATGTAAGGCGGGTTGTGCGCAGGCGCGAGACCGTTGTAAGCCTCCATCGCACCGAGCACGCGTTCGTCGAGCCGCACGCAGCCGGTCACATCTTTCGCGATGACGGTCTTAAAACCGACCGCCGCAAGATCGCGCTCGCTGTGAATGTGACCCGCGTCACGGAGCTGGCCGAGACAATCCTCAATCGCTTTCGGATAATCCGTCACGCGCTCGAATCCGCCCTTGTGGAGCATGAGCTCGTGGCCGTTCGAGAAATCGAACAGCCGCCACTTGAGCGAGGTCGAGCCGATGTTGGCGATGAGGATTTTCATCAAGGTATGAGGGATGAATTATGAGGCATGAACCAGGCCGAAGGCTGGCGCTTTCATACCTCAACCTTCATAGTTCATACTTCGCTTATCAGAGCCACTTGCCGAGTCCGGCGAGTCCGTCGTGCGGGCGCGGGATTACTTGGACGCTGACCACGGAGCCAACCTGGCCCGCAGCGGCAGCGCCAGCGTCGGTCGCAGCCTTCACACTAGCGACGTCGCCCTTGAAGAAGGCAGTCACGTAACCGCTGCCGATTTTTTCCCAGCCGGTGAACTGGACGTTGGCGGCCTTGAGGGCGGCGTCCGTTGCTTCGAACAACGCGCTGAGGCCCTTGGTTTCGATCATTCCGATTGCTTGGCTTCCCATAAATTAGTTGAGAGTTATTGGAGTTGAGAGTTGAGGGTCACTTCTTCACGGCAGCAACGGCCTCGCCGAGGAAACCCTTCACGAGGTCTTCGTGCGGGCGGGCGATGACGTGGGCGCTGACGAGTTCACCAACTTTGCTCGCGGCTTTGCTGCCGGCATCAACGGCGGCTTTGACGCTCGCGACGTCGCCACGGCAAATGACTGTGATCAGTCCGCCGCCGATGGAGATGGTCTTGGAGATGGTGACGTTCGCGGCCTTCGCCATGGCATCGGTGGCTTCGATGCTTCCGGTGTAGCCTTTGGTTTCGATCATTCCGAGTGCTTCGCTCATATCTGTTTTAATGTTTCCAGTTGTTGGTTGAATCAAAGTTTACTTCAGCAATTCGCACGGCGTCTCGGGCAACAGATTGCACGCGTTGCCTTCGTCGGTGTCGATGTGCACCTCGAGCTTGAAGCTCGGGTCCACGCGGACGAGCATTTCGTCGAGTGAAATGCCGCACGGTCCGCCAATCTTCAGGCGCATCATCTGGCCTGCTTTCGCGCCGTAATAGTCCGCGTCGGTCGGGTGCATGTGCACGTGACGCTTTGCACGAATGATCCCCTGCTCCATTTCGAAAAAACCAGCCGGTCCCATGAGCATGCCGCCGAGGGTGCCCTTGATGTCGCCCGAACTACGCAGCGGCAAATCAAACCCGAGTGCGATGCCGTCGGTGTAGGCGAGTTCGACCTGATTAAGATTCCGGCACGGGCCGAGAATGCGGAGATTGGAAATCACGCGGCTGCGGGGACCGACGAGCGTCACCGTTTCCTTCGCGGCGAACTGGCCTTCCTGATAAAGCCACTTGTGAACCTGAAGCTTGTGCCCTTTGCCAAAGAGCGCCTCGACGGCTTCCTGCGTCAAGTGGCAGTGGCGCGCGCTGACATTCACGACAAGCGGATTGGGGGCGGCGGCGGTGCGCGGAAGCGGTTTGCCGAGTTTGGCATAAACCGACTGCCGGACCAGATGCTCGATGACCGCGCGATGCGGTGCCGACTGAGTTGCTGCTGACATTGCGTGTCAACGTATCGACAACTTTTGAAATTCTGTCAATTGATTTCTTGCACAATCTATCAAAATCTACCAAGCTCCCTTTAAGCAATGCAGGCCGAAGAACGCCAGAAACGAATCGAGGAACACCTGTTGAAGGTGGAGTTCGCCTCGCTCGACGAATTATCCGAACTGGTGGATGCCTCCGTTTCCACCGTTCGTCGCGACCTCGACATGATGGAGACCAAGGGCACGCTCCGGCGCACCCACGGCGGCGCGCGGCTCGCGAATCCGAAATCCGACGAGTTTACTTTCTCCGCGCGCGACACGCATCAACTCACCGAGAAAGAAGCCATCGGCCGCGCCTGCGCCGAGCTCGTCCAATCGAATCAAACGATCATCATCGACGCGGGTACGACCTGCTACCACGTTGCGCGATATCTCGAAGCCAAGGCGCCACAAGTCGTCACCAATTCCCTGCCCGTCGCAAACCTCCTCGCCGGCGCGAACAAACTCGAAGTGGTCGTTTCCGGCGGCGTGATTTATCCGCGACTCGGCGTTTTGATCGGTCCGCTCGCTGTCGAAGGCTTCTCCAAGATTCGCGCCGACGCCGCGATCATGAGCTGCGGCGGAATCACCGCCGACGGCATCACCAACTCACACGGGCTGCTCATTGAAATTCAACGCGCCATGATCGACGCTTCGCGCAAGGTGATCTTCTGCATCGACTCGAGCAAGTTCGGCCGCCAATCGATCACCAAGCTCTGCGACCTCGACGTCATCGACATCATCGTCACTGACAAAGGGGTGCCCGCCGACCTGCTGAAAGTCTTCCGCAAAAAAGGCATCGAAGTCATCGTCGCGCCAGCCGCCTGATTCACGGCTGACACAAAAGTATCGCAATCGGTGACGCCGCATGGAGCCGCCGCCTCCGACGCGTGATAACAAGAAGCACGATGATCTTGCTGGCTCGAATCCTGTGCGCCTTTGCGGCCCTTTCCGTCTTTGCATTAAAACTTCCCGCGCAGATCGGCGATAAACCGGGCGAGGCGCAAACACCGCTCGTCCCGCGAGAACTGATTCCGCCCGCTCCCGTCCGCACCGCCGCCGAGGAGTTGAAGACGTTTCAAGTTGCGCCCGGCTTCCGCATCGAACTCGCCGCCGGTGACCCGCTGGTGCAAGACCCCGTTTCGATGACCATCGATCCACAGGGGCGCATGTGGGTCGTGGAGATGCGCAGCCTCATGCACGACCTCGACGGCAGCACCGAGGATCAACCCGTCGGTCGCGTTACCGTGTTGGAGGACACCAATGGCGACGGCACCTACGACAAGAGCACCGTCTTCCTCGATAAGCTCATCATGCCGCGCGCGATTTGCCTCGTGCAAGGCGGCGTCCTCATCGGTGCACCGCCGAAACTGTTGTTCTGCCGCGACACGAACGGCGATCTCAAATGCGACGAGCAAATCGAAATCGCCAACGACTACGGAATCCAAGTCGATCCCAAACGCCCCGAACTCGCGAACCCTGAGCGCGCACCCAACGCGCCGCTCTACGCGCTCGACAACTGGGTTTACTCCGGCGCCTACACGGGGCGCTTCCGCTTCCGCGACGGCAAATGGGAACGCGGCGTGACCACGTTCCGCGGTCAGTGGGGCCTGAGTCAGGATGATTTCGGCCGCCTGTATCACGGCTCCAACAGCGATCAACTCCGCGGCGATATTATCCCCTCGCTTTACCTCGGCCGGAATCCCAACTTCCCCCGCCCCGCCGGCACAAATGTGAAATTGCCGGAGAACCAATTCGTCTGGCCCGCGCGTGTGAACCCCGGAATCAATCGCGGCTATCGCCGCGAGATGTTGCGCGATGGCAAGCTCAAGGAATTCACCGCCGCATGTTCGCCATATATCTATCGCGGCGATTTGTTCGGTCCCAATTTCTACGGCAATGCCTTCGTCTGCGAACCCGCCGGCAACCTGATCAAACGCAATCTGCTCTCCGAATCGAATGGCACGGTCGCCGCACGCGAAGCGTACGAAAAGCGCGAGTTCCTCGCTTCGACCGACGAACGCTTTCGCCCGGTGAACCTTTACACCGGCCCCGACGGCGCACTTTATGTCGTCGATCTGTATCGCGGCGTGCTGCAACATCGCATCTCCCTCACGAGCTACCTTCGCAAGCAAAGCGAAGAACGTGGCCTCGACAAAGGCATCAACCTCGGACGCATCTGGCGCATCGTTCCCGACGGCAAGACGACGCCCCGCGTGAAACCAGACTTTGCAAACGAAACGCCCACTCAATGGGTGAACTACCTCTCCCATCCGAACGCTTGGTGGCGTGAAACCGCACAGCGTTTACTCGCTGAAAAGGGAGACACGTCCGTCGTGCCCGCACTCCAGAAACTCGCTACCAGCGGCGCGGCCCCGCTCGGTCGCATGCACGCTCTGTGGACGCTCGAAGGACTGCGCCAACTTGATCCACGTACCGTGACCGCGGCCTTCAAGGATACGGACGCGCGCGTGCGCGTCGCGGCGATTCGCGTCAGCGAGCGCTTGTTTGATGGCGAAGACAAAGGTGAAATCGTCACGCAACTCCTCGCGCTCAAGAACGAAGCCGCGCCGCAGGTGCAATTGCAACTCGCCCTCACACTCGGCGAAGCGCGCGATCCCAAAGCCGACCTCGCGATCGCCAATCTCGTTCGCGCGCACTCCGCGGAAAACAAATTCCTCGGCGACGCGGCGATCAGCGGCTTGTTCGGTCGCGAACTGGAGTTGCTCGAAAAACTCCTCGCCGACAAAGCCTGGACTACGACTTCCACGAATCTCGATAAATTCCTCGGCTCACTCGCCCGCTGCGTTTTCGCCGAGCGCAAAGGCGAACGTGTCGACCGTTTGCTCACGCTCATCGCGACCAAAGCCACGACCGGCAAACGCCAACTCGCCTTGCTGGATGGAGCTTCCCTCGCCGCCGCCGCAACGAAGAAGCCGGTGAAGTTCGCGAGCGAACCCGCCGCCCTCGCTGCGCTCAAGAAACTCAACACATCGTCGCTCAAAGCGCGAGTCACGAAACTCGATTCCTCACTCGTCTGGCCGGGCAAACCGGGCGTGCCTCCCGAACCCGTGATCCCGCCGTTGACCAAAGATCAACAGGCGCAATTCGAACTCGGCAAGCAACTCTTCACCGGCACCTGCGCCGCGTGCCACCAGACGCACGGGCTCGGCCTCGATGGCCTGGCTCCCCCGCTCGCGGACTCCGAATGGGTGCTCGGCTCGGAGCAGCGTTTGATCCGCATCGTGCTGCACGGTTTGAGCGGACCGCTCCGCGTGAAGGGCGCAAGTTACTCGCTCGACATGCCCGCGATGGGCGTCTTCAGCGATGACCAACTCGCCGCGATCCTTACTTACATCCGCCGCGAATGGGAAAACGGCGCCGCGCCAATAGCCACCTCGGCCGTGAAAGAGATCCGCGCCGCCAACGCCAAACGTCAGGACGCATGGCGGCAGGAAGAGTTGTTGAAGGTGCCGTAAACCCAACGCGGCCGTCCGAACAGTTACAGCGACGCCTTGATCGACTTCATCAAGTCGCCGTAGTTGTCCAACGCTTTGAACTGGGGGGGAACTGCTGCTTCACGTTGTCTGGTGCGTGGAACAGAAGACCAGTGTTCGGTTCGGCGAGCATCGTGGTGTCGTTGAACGAATCTCCCGCGGCGACGACGTTGTAGTTCAAGCTCCGCAGCGCGGCGACGGACTTCCGCTTTTGACCGGGTTGCCAGAGTTGGTAACCGGTGATGCGGTCGTGCTCGACGATGAGCCGTTGAGAAAACAGCGTGGGCTTGCGAATGATGAAGTGGCGTAAACGCCGCGCTGCGAGCCGGGCAGCGTCAGATGCGCCCGGCCTTCATGATTCCGCGGTTTCCCCTCGCCAAATGCCCTGGGATTTGTTCTTCTCCACACGTCTCCACCATTTCAGGTTCCAAGGCCGTGAACTGAGAATCCTGGCGATACCGGTTTAACGCGGTGAGCCCACAGCCAATGGAACTATGAAACACACCCTTGCCCTCCGCCCGTCCGTTGCCCTCACGCTGCTGCTTCTGTCAACTCCCCTCTATCCACCATCCACTGCTTTCGCCCAAGGCACCTCCTTCACCTATCAGGGCTTCCTCACCGATCAAGGCGTGCCTGCCAATGGCGTGTTCGACTTCGAGTTCCGCGTGTTCGATGCCGTGACCAGCGGCGCGCAGCAGGGCAGCCTCGTGACGATCAACGACCTCGGCCTCACCAACGGCCTCTTCACCGTCACGCTCGATCCGGGCGCGGGCGTGTTCACCGGCGGAGCGCGCTGGTTCAACGTGGCCGTGCGGCCGGGCGTGAGTGCAGGCGCCTACGTCAACGTGGTCCCCCGGCAGCCCATCACCGCCACGCCGTATGCGGTGCGCGCGTTGACGGTGGCGAGCAACGGCCTGAGCGGCGGCGCCTATTCCAGCGCGGTCGATTTCAACAACGCGGCCAATAGCTTCAGTGGGAGCTTCGCCGGCGCGGTGGCGGGCAACGGCGCGGGCCTGAGCAACGTGAACGCAATCACGATCGGCGGCCTGGCAGCCTCCAACATCTGGAGTGTAGGCGGCAACGCGGGGGGGAATCCCGCGAACGGCGCGTTCCTCGGCACCACCGATACCAATGCGCTCGAAATCAAAGTCAACGGCCAGCGGGCCCTGCGGATTGAACATGCGACGAACGCCGGCTTTGGCTACAGCCCAAACATGCTGGGCGGTTTTTCCGGCAACATCATCAGCAATGGGCTTATAGGCGCAGTAATTGGGGGCGGCGGAACTTCAACAAGTCCCAACCGGGTAGGCAATAATTTCGCCAGTGTCATTGGCGGTGCAGGCAACACGGCCAGCGGCAGTGCCTCGACGGCGATGGGTAATTCCACCATGGCCAGCGGCAGCGCCTCGACGGCGATGGGTTTGGCGACCACGGCCAGCGGCAGTCCTTCGACGGCGATGGGCGCCAGCACCACCGCGAGTGCCGCTTATTCGACGGCGATGGGAACTCAAGCCAGCGCTCTTCACAGTGGCGCGTTTGTCTGGGCGGATTTTCAGGGTCTCAATTTCGCCTCGACCGGAGTCAACCAATTCTGCATCCGAGCCAACGGCGGCGTGCAGTTGAGCGGGGATACCAAGATGTTCTTTGGCTCGACGCTCAGTCAGAAGCTGAATCTCTGGGGCACATCGTACGGCATTGGCATTCAGAGCGGCGTGCAATACAACCGCACGGGCGCGGGCGGTTCGTTTGCCTGGTACGCAGGCGGCGTCCACAACGACGGCACCTTGAATGCCGGCGGCGGCACGTTTCTGATGCATCTGGATGGCAACGGCAATCTGTTCACCGCCGGCACCGTCAATCCGCCGAGTGATCGCAATGCGAAGGAGAATTTCACGCCTGTAGACGCGCGCGCCGTGCTCGCCAAAGTGGCCGCGCTGCCCATCACCGGTTGGAACTACAAGGCTGACTCGGCCACCCGGCACGTCGGCCCGATGGCGCAGGATTTCCATGCCGCCTTCGGCCTCGGCACGGACGAGCGCCACATCGCCACCGTGGACGCCGACGGCGTGGCGCTGGCGGCAATCCAAGGATTGAATCAGAAGGTGGAGGAACAACGCGCGGAGAACGCGGAGTTGAAGCTGGAACTTTCCGAAATCAAACGGCTGCTCGCGACGCTCTCAAACAAGGAGAACTGACGCCAGCCACCGCCAATTATTAGTGGGGCAGAGTTGCCGTTCCGCCGTGACTAGCCGCCGACGCCGGAGGCGGAGGCTGATTTGCCCCCCCCCGGTTTTGGAATCAAGGCAAAGCCCACCTCCACAGGACAATCGACCGAGGTGTTACAGCGCGGCCTTAATCGACTTCATCAAGTCGCCGTAGTTGTCCAACGCTTTGAACTGCGGGAACTGCTGCTTCACGTTGTCTGGTGCGTGGAACAGAAAACCAGTGTTCGCTTCGGCGAGCATCGTGGTGTCGTTAAACGAATCTCCCGCGGCGACGACGTTGTAGTTCAAACTGCGCAGCGCGGCGACGGACTTCCGCTTCTGATCCGGTTGCCGGAGTTGGTAACCGGTGATCCGGTCGTTCTCCACGATGAGACGGTGACAAAAGAGCGTCGGCCAACCGAGTTCCCGCATCAACGGCTGCGCGAATTGCTCGAATGTATCCGAGAGAATAATGACCTGCACCATCGCGCGAAGCTCATCGAGAAACGCTTTTCCGCCGGGCAAAGGGAGCAACGAACTGATCACGCGCTGGATGTCGGACAGCTTGAGCCCGTGCGCGTCGAGGATCTTCAAACGCCCCAGCATGAGCTTGTCGTAGTCGGGCTCGTCGCGGGTGGTGCGGCGGAGTTCGGGAATTTTCGTTTTCTCCGCTACGGCGATCCAGATTTCGGGAACAAGCACCCCTTCGAGGTCCAACGTGACAATTGATTGCTTCATGCGCGCGCGCATCGTGGCAAAACCACACCGCTGTTGTCCAGCGGATCAGCGGCCGGTCTTGCGCCAGCGGATATGTTAGCCCGTGTAGCCTTCTTCGCCGTGTTCCGTGAGATCGAGGCCAACCGTCTCCACTTCCTCGCTGACACGCAAGTCACCCAGCACCGCGCGGACTAGATAAGCAATGACCACGGTGGCGACGACAGACCATACGAGGACAATCCCACCGGCCTTGAGCTGTTCGAGCCAAAGCGTCTTGCCAACGATGTCCTTCATTCGATCCGCGGCGAGGTTCGGATTCATTTCTGGCGTGGCGAAGATTCCCGCCATGATGACGCCAAGAGTTCCGCCGACGGCATGGACACCGAACGTGTCGAGCGAGTCGTCGTACTTGAAAACGTGCTTCATGGAGTTACAAGCGATGAAGGTTGAACCACCCGCAATCAGACCGATAAAAATTGCAGCCCCTGGCGTGACGAAACCCGACGCCGGCGTGATCGTAGCCAGTCCCGCCACCGCGCCGGAGCAAAAGCCGAGCACGCTGGGTTTGCCACGACGGAAATACTCGATAGCGGCCCACGTCACGCAACCCATCGCTGCGGAGAGAGTCGTCGCCACAAATGCGTTGGCCGCGATGCCGTCAGCCGCGACTGCGCTACCGGCGTTGAAACCATACCAACCCGCCCACAACATCCCGGTGCCCACCATACAGAGCACCATGCTGTGCGGAGGCATTTGCTCCTTGCCGTAACCGAGGCGCTTACCGAGCAAGATGCACAACACCAGCGCAGACCAACCCGACGTCATGTGCACGACGATGCCACCTGCAAAGTCGATTGCCTTGATCGATGCCTTGTCATTGGCCAAGCCGTTCATCCATCCATCGATGCCCCACAGCCAATGGCACGACGGAAAATAAACCACGAACATCCAAATGACCGCGAAGAGCATGATCGACGCGAACTTCATCCGCTCCGCAATCGCGCCCACGATCAACGCCGGCGTAATGATCGCGAACATGAGTTGGTAGATCGCAAAGATGTTGTGCGAAACCCACGGGCCGTAATCGGCATTCGGCGTCGCGGTAACGCCTTTGAAAAAGAAAAACTTGGTGCCACCGAGAAACTTTCCACCGTCGCTGAAACTGAAACTATAACCGACCGCCCACCAGAGGATCGTCACCACGCCTGCCAGTCCCAGACATTGCGCGAGCACGGAGAGAACATTCTTCCGGCGCACGAGCCCGCCGTAAAACATCGCCAGCCCCGGCAAGGTCATGAACAGCACCAGCGCGGCGCTGGTCATCATCCAGGCATTGTGCCCGGGACCTGAGGTGTTGAGATTTGAGGGCGCCGGACCATTCGCACGTGGAGCGTTTTTGATATACGCCTCAATGTCTTCAAGCCGCTGTTCGACCGAAGGCTTCGCAACCGTCTCCGGTTTCGCTTCCGCAGCAAACGAAAGCTTCGCCGTCAGCAGGCTAAAACAGAACGTAATCAGAACCAAAGTGAGCTTCTTCATCTGAGAATTTCGGTAAGCGGAAATTAAATCGCCTCTTCGTTGCGCTCTTCGGTGCGGATGCGTACGACGGATTCAATGGAGCTGACGAACACTTTGCCGTCGCCGATCTTGCCAGTCTTCGCCGCCTTGATGATCGCGGCCACCGCAGTATCCACCATGTCATTCGCGACCACCACTTCGATCTTCGTCTTGGGGATGAAGTCCACGGTGTATTCGGAGCCGCGGTAGATTTCCGTGTGACCCTTCTGGCGACCGAACCCCTTCACTTCGCTGACGGTCATGCCGGAGATTCCGAGTTCCTTGAGGGCGTCCTTAACTTCTTCAAGCTTGAATGGCTTAATGATGGCTTCGATCTTTTTCATATCTGGTTCCAAAAGCGTCCCGAATCTGAGTTGAACGCGGCGAAAAGTGCCACAAACGAAATGCAATCTTCAACGCTTTTCTATGAGCGGCATTCATGCAAGCGGCCAGCACCAATAAAATCAGCCCATCGGAAGACCTCGCACCCCATGTTTGAATGGGCAACTGTGCCCGCCAAATTCGCCCCCACCGCGAACTGGGCGCTGAAGAAAAAGGTTGCCAGCCCGCATCGACGAAAGCTAACTCACCGCGTGATCTTCCTCCCCATCGTAGCGCGCGAACTGCGCGTGGCGGCGCGCAAGCGAAGCACGTTCTGGGTGCGAATCATCGGAGCACTCATCGCCATCGTGATCGGAAGCGGGTTTCTTCTCCTTTCCAAAGTCGGCAGCATGGCGTTTGGCTCCGCGACGCTGGGAACCGCACTCTTCGGAACAATCACGTGGATCAGTTTCGCAGCCGTCCTCGCGGCGGGAGTATTCCTCACATCGGACTGCCTGAGCGAAGAGAAACGCGAAGGCACCTTGGGCTTCCTATTCCTCACCGATCTCCGCGGCCACGATGTGGTGTCGGGCAAACTGCTAGCGACTTCTCTGCAGGGCTTCTACGGGCTAATTGCCGTACTCCCGATCCTTGCAATCACCCTCGTGCTCGGTGGCGTGAGCGGAACGCAGCTGTTGAAAACCTCGCTCGCGTTGATCAACGCGCTGTTCGTCTCGTTGAGTGCGGGATTGTTTATTTCGTCAATCAGCCGTGATTCACAAAGGGCAATGGGAGGGACCGTGTTAATCCTTCTCGCGCTCGCTGCCGGCGGACCGGCGGTCGACAGCGCGATCGCTGAAATTCTCCGCAAATCGTTCACCCCGATTCTCAGCACTATAAGTCCCGTCTATCTTTTCATTTCGGCGAACGCATGGAGTTCTTCGCCGTTTTGGCCAACCTTTCTGGGCAACCAATTCGTTGGCTGGTCGCTGTTCATCGCAACCTGCACAATCATCCCGCGCGCGTGGCAGGAGAAATCGCGGACAGGCAGCAACGCAAGTGTGGATCGCAGCTATCGCCGCAAATTCGGCAGCGTAAAAAAACGCACCCGCCTGCGCCGGAAATTAATCGATCTCAACCCCGCGTTGTGGCTTGCGTGCCGTGAACGCTGGCAAACGACCGCGCTGTGGATTGTCACTATCACTTTGCTAGTCGGGTTTTCTGCCGCCCTTGCGGAAGGGGAAACATCAGCGTGGATTGTGTGGAACTATGTCGGCGGATTGTTCACGTTATTTCTCTACCTTGGAGTTGCTTCACAGGCGGCCAGATTCTTTGTCGACGCGCGAAAAAGTGGCCTGCTGGAACTGCTGCTGGCGACGCCACTCACCGCACCGCAAATCGTCCGCGGCCAATGGCAAGGTCTTCTACGCATGTTCGGTTTGCCGCTGGCCCTCTGCCTTGCCGTGCAGTTTTACGCCGGCTACGTCGGGCAAAGGCAGATGTGGCGGGCGATGACCGGCACCCCGCCGCCAGCCAGTGTCAGCACGACCAACTCAACTAGCAGCGTTGTCGTCGTCACGAACTCCTCGGTAGCCATCTCGGTAAACGGCACGACTGTCGCCTCGTCCAGCAGCGATGACCGCCCGAGCGAACTCTTGACTGCCGCAGTCGCCGTCGGCGGGATGCTGGTCGTTCTCGGCAACCTCGTCGCGTTGGTCTGGTTTGGAATGTGGATGGGAATGACATCGCGAACCAGCAATCTAGCCACGCTGAAAACGATTCTGTTCGTTCAAGTCATTCCGTGGTTTGGAGTAACGTTCCTGTCCGCAATGATTCTTCCCGCGCTAATGTTCTTGGGAATTTTCGGAGCCAACCGCAGCGCCGCTCCGCAAGCCGTGATTTACTATCCGCTGATAGTTTCCGGACTCGCAACCCTGCTCGGGTTGATCAAGGATTTCGTGTTCTTCAACTGGGCGCGCAAAAAACTAAGCGTGGGATTTCGTGAACAAGCTGCGCAGTCAATCGCGCCGATCCCCCGGTCGCTCCCACCGAGACTGCCACCAGATCAAACGCCTCCAATATTGCCGCCCGTCACGGCAGCCTAGATTTCAGCGCGCGCACCGCCAGTTTGTCTTACACTTCCAGCCCCTTTTCGAATTTGGTCAAGTTGCGCGCGCCGGTGTGCGTCACGTGCGCCACGTCTTCGAGCCGAACACCACCGATATCCGGATAATAGAGCCCAGGTTCGACCGTGACGACATTGCCGGCGCGCAGGACATCTTCCGAACCTCCGCTGACGCGGGGCGCTTCGTGCACATCCAACCCGATTCCATGGCCGGTACCGTGAAAGAACCCACACATCCGGCCGCTACGGCGATCGGTCCGGTAGCCTTGCTGTTGAAAATACTCATGCACGTGCTGATGGACACTGATAGCGGAAACGCCGTGGGATAATTGCTTGAACGCAAGGTACTGCCCCTGCTCCACGGTGGCGTATAGTTTCCGCACCGCCTCGCTCGCTCGGCCACGCACCACCGTGCGGGTGATGTCGCCAAAGTAGCCCGTCCGCTGTGACCGCGGGAAGATGTCGATGATGATGGGCTCATTCCCGCGCAAGACGCCGTGTCCACACTCGTGCGGATCGCACGCTTGGCGGCCGCACGCGACGATCGTGTTGTGAGCCAGTCCGCCTGCCTGAATCACGGCGACGTTGATCACCGCTCGAAGTTTCTCCGCGGTAAGCGGCACGTCGTGATGCATCAGGCGTCCGTCCTTGGATATCTTCGAGTGCCGGAGCACGTGGATCGCTTCCGCCATTCCCACCTCTGCCATCGTCAAAGCAGCGTTGATTTTACGAACTTCGTCCGCTGATTTGGTTTCACGCTCGGGAAAAAATGCGCCGGGTTTAACCTTCACCTTGATCTTCAGGTCGCGCAGTTGCCGCGCCAGACCGTGCGGAAAATTACCGGGAACGAGGACTTTCTTGAGCTTCTTTTCCCGCAGCACCTCGTGGACAATCCGGGCGAGGTTAATTTTCCGGACTCCCTCACGCCGTAATCGGGCATGATACCGGCTGAGCGACAAGGTCCGGCAATGCGGCGCCTGCTTGCGAGCGCGATCAAACTCCAGATCACTCAGCAAGACATGAGGGCGATTACCGATCTTCAGGTAAACAAACGGATCGGGAACAAACATTCCAACCGCGTAGAGCATGTTGGCGTCACGCTCGCTGTCCGAAACCAGCAGCAGTGTTTCGCTCCGGGAGGCCATGTTTGTTGTAGAGAGGTGAGATGGAATTGAACACCTTTGGCCTCGTATTGACAAGGCAGAACCGGCTTTAAACGCCAAATAACCTGCAACCCGCGTCGCCCAATCCGGGGACGATATATCCCTTTTCGTTGAGCCGCCGATCAATGGCCGCCACAAAGATCGGCAACTTGGGAAATCGTTTCTGGACAGTGCGGATGCCTTCTGGCGAAGCCACCAGATTCACCAACCGCACCTGACGTGCGCCACGCTCGAAAATCATCTCCAGCGCGGCCACGGCACTCCCGCCAGTAGCCAGCATGGGATCGAGCACCACCACTTCAGCGCCTTTCAGGTCCGCCATCAGGCTGCTGTGGTATTTGCTGGCTTGAAGGGTCTCCTCGTGCCGGCTGAGCCCAATGAAACCCACGCGCGCTCGGGGAATGAACTCCAAGACGGTGTCGAGTAAACCGAGCCCCGCGCGGAGGATCGGAACGAGCACGACTTGATTGGCCACGATGTTGCCCCGCGCCGAAGCCAGTGGCGTTTCGACGGTAATCGACTTTGTTTTCAGTGAACGCGTGGCTTCGTAGACGAGGAATACGCCCAATTGCCCCACGCTGCGGCGGAACTCCGCGAGGTCAGTTCGCTCGTCGCGAACTTGCG
This sequence comes from Limisphaerales bacterium, assembly GCA_044224905.1. Taxonomy (GTDB): domain Bacteria; phylum Verrucomicrobiota; class Verrucomicrobiia; order Limisphaerales; family JBGAJN01; genus JBGAJN01. The sequence continues at coordinate 1,873,450 of JBGAJN010000002.1, read as the reverse complement.
TGAGGTAATGCTGCACCAACGGGTGCTCGACGACAGTAACGCCTTTCACTCAGTGGAGAAATGTTGGTGACAAGAAATACAGCCGCCCCATCTGCAACTTGGGTAGATCAATTCCCAAATCCACCTTGAGCGCCGGAGTTTCCGATTTGCCGATCAAGTGCAGCAAGCTCGAGAAATCCATCGGCTGACGGAAACGCACCACGTTCGCTTCCTCAATCTTCGCGAGATGTTTCGCGCGCTCGAACGCCGTGTCGAAATTTCCGAGCTCGTCCACGAAACCCAGTTCCAGCGCCTGCTTGCCGGAGAATACGCGCCCGTCGGCGTAATCCTTCCAGTCCGACACGAGGCCACGACCTTCGTTCTTGTTCTTCTTCTTCGCATCCTGCCGGCCCTCTTGAACAACGGCCTTAAACTTCGTGAACGTTTCATCGATCATCGACTGGATCATCTGGCGTTCCTCAGGAAGCACTTCGCCGGGTTCCTTCTCACCACTTAACATGTCTTTGAACTTGCCGCTTTTGAACACCTCAGGGCGAACACCGACTTTGTTCATCAAGCCGCGATAATTGTAACTGTGCATGATCACGCCGATGCTGCCGGTGATCGTCAATTCATTCGCCACGATCCAACGGCATGGCGCCGAAACGTAGTAGCCGCCCGACGCCGCCAGTCCGCCCATGGAGGCCACGACGGGCTTCCCGCTCGTCGTCTGAAAATCCTGAATCAAATGGTAGATGTCATCCGACGCCAACACCTCGCCGCCGGGGGAGTCCACTTTGAGGATGACGGCTTTCACTGCGTGATCGCGCGCGATGATGTCGAGTTGATCCTTCACGAACTGTACCAGGCCGGGCGCGCCCCATTCGCTCGACTGATCCATGATGACGCCTTGGATCGCGACGACAGCAACTTTGTCGTGCGCGTCGTTATCCTGCAAAACAACCTCCTCGAGATAGCGCCCATCGAGGCGCACTTTGCTCACCATGCTGCTACCGACAACTGCCATCAACACCACCCCACCCAGCACCAGCAATAACACCACGACGAGAATAATCCACCAACGCCCCGAGCTCTTGCGCGGACGGGATGACAACGGAGGAACTAGCGGGGGCGGCGGAATCGGCGGGGGCGGCGGTGGCGGGGCCGGATCGTTAAAAGTGGGCGGCACGGAATTATCCATGGCGCGAAGCTAGCTCATGAAAAAATCACCCGCAAGCGCGAAGGGCCCGGCTTACTTCTTCTTGCGGAACTTCGCGACCTGCCGCTTCGCCTCAGCTAATTGCTCGGGTGTCAGTTGACTTGAGGCTTCGACCAGCTGCCCGGCGTCGCGGTGGTAGCCGTTTTGGCCCGCGAGGGTCAGCCACTTGTAGGCCTCGACCAAATCCCGAACTACGCCGCGGCCCGACACATAGAGCACGCCAAGATTACTCTGCGCCTCGGCGAGCCCCTGCTCCGCCGCCCGGCGATACCACAAGGCGGCTTGCGACGCATCCTGCGGTACGCCTAATCCAAGATCGCTCATTGCCCCCATTCGATTCTGTGACGAGGCGTCTCCTTTTTCAGCGGCACTAAGATACCAACGCGCCGCCTTGGTGGGATCCGACTGCACACCAGTCCCGTTCATGTAACATTCCGCGAGATGAATCTGCGCCTGAAGGTGCCCCTGCTCGGCCGCCTTACGATACCAATCCACAGCCTCCACCGGGGACAACGGCACTCCGTCTTCAGTTGCGAACATCAAGCCCAACCGGAATTGAGCCTCGGCCTCGCCTTTTTCGGCTTTATCCTTGGTAACGCTAATGACCTCGGCCGTCCTACCTTCGGTCGATCCCGGTTTGCGATCGCAGGCGGAAGTTAAACCAAGCAAATACGCACAGCACAAAGCAACAATCACCCCACGGTACGGCTTACGGATTCGCTCCTCGAATTGAGTGCTCAACGAAAATGTTCGCTCCGCTTGATCCAAAACGTGTTTCACGATTTCGCCATGTGAACAGCCAGTTTGGCCAAAGCGCGCGCACGGTGGCTGATCTTGTTTTTCTCGACTTCGCCCAACTCCGCGAAGGATCGATCGAATCCATCCGGAATGAAGAGCGGATCGTATCCGAAACCTCCCGCGCCCCGCGCCGCGAAATCAATTCGCCCTTCGCACGCGCCATCGAAGCAAGCAGTCGATGTCGCGCCGCCATTCGCCCGCACCTTCACCAACGCAATGGCACAGCGAAACCGAGCGGTTCGGCTGGCAGCGGGCACGTCCTTCAAAAGGCGAATGAGCTTGGCATTGTTTTCGGCATCCGAGCTGTTGCCTTCTCCCGCACCATCCAAAGCCGCAAATCTCGCCGAGTAAACGCCGGGCGCGCCGTCGAGCGCATCGACCTCCAAGCCTGAATCATCAGCGAGAACAAACGCTCCATCGCCGACATCGGTTCCTGAAGACTTCAGCCACGTCGCAATTTCGACCGCTTTCTTCTCCGCGTTACCCGCGAACGTCGCCGCGTCTTCTTTCACGGCGGGCATCGTCGGAAAATCCGCCAGCGTCAGACAACGAAACCGCGGGCCAAGGATCTGCCGAATTTCGTCAGTCTTGTGGCGATTGCGCGTGGCAACGATCAGCGTAGTCATGGAGCCGCGACTCAATCAATGGGCGATCGCAAAAGCAAGCCGGCGGGACAATTGCGAGGAACTCGAGCTACTGTCGCGCACGGTAGAAACGCTGCAGGAAGTTGCTGACAGAGGACGGATCCGTGAATTGAAACGTGTTCGTCGGGGCAATGTTCGTCGCAATTGGCACCCACGCATTTGTGTCGGCAATATTTGTCGACGCCTCGACGAAGTACGTCTGCCCCGCCCCACCCACCGTAATCGTCATGCGATGCTGGCCATTGGTGATAGTCGACTGACTCAGCAACGGCTGGCTCACTACGCTCACGGACCCGGTTTGTTCAGGGTGATAGTTGATGCCAACAACGTCGGCATGCCGCGCGCAACGGTACGGATAAAAGCCCGCGTTGCTGAAAGTGAACGGAAATAGCGTGTGCAGAGTCGCACTCAGTCCGCCGCTAGTCCACAAGCCATTCGTCCCGCTGTCGCGAGGGCCATACGTGGTGTCATGCACTTGCGACGTATGGGTGTTCGTCCAGGTGATTGTGTCCCCCACCTTGATCACGATGTTGGTCGGATTGTAAGCCCAGTTGGTCGAGCCAGCGCCGTTGGCAACCATCTGGACCGAAAAATTTGCGGCATGCGCTGTTACCGTGAGAGACAATAATCCGAGGAAAACTTTGAGTTGCAGGTTCAGTTTCGATTGATTCATGGGTTTTGAGGACGCTACCAAGTTTGGGGAAAAAGACAAGGAACCGCTGCGGGAAAACAGGCCAAAACCTCACTGCAGGCGCCAGTTAAGCGAACTATTCACTGAGTGAGCCTGAAAGTCATTCAGCCCTCCCATGTTGTTCTCGTTGTAGATCGAAAAACCATACTGCAGCTTCATTGAAAGATTCGGGCGGATACGGCGCACCAACCCTGCTTGAAGCGAATGCTGTTCGTAGCTCGTGCCCAATGGCAACCCATCGACATAGTTGGCTTGCGCAAAGTCCGCCCGTGAGAAGGCGTAGCCCAACAGCAAATCCATCTTTGGACTGAGCGCATAAGTCGCCGAACCAGCCACTGAATAAATGCTCCCGCGCTCCGGAACGACTGCCAAACTCCCATTCGCCGCCGACAGTGACCGAATGGACTGGTACGAAAAGCTGCTGCTCAGATAAAGTCCGCGCAACCCGGTAAAAACCGCGCCAAAGCTGTAAATATTCGCGTCATACGTCCCCGCGGAAATCGTGCCCGAAGGCGACCCGATAAACGCGTTCTCAGAATCAGTCGTCGATCGGAAATCGTTCGCTTGAAGCTGAAACCCGAATGTCGTCCGCAACCAATTGAAGGGTTTGAGCGCAAGTTTGACTTCGACTTCGTCGGAAAGAATTTCGCGACCGAGGATGTAAGCCGGATAACCTTCAAGTTTGCCGCCGCCAACGGCGAGATCCGTCGGATTGTCGTAGTGCGTCGTTTGTTCGTTCCTCCGGTAATGCGCGCTTAAGGTCGACGATGTCCACGGCGAGATGCTGAAGCCAATCCGGTAGTCGCGGCCCTCGCCCGTGGCATCGGTCTGGCGTACGAAACCGGCATAGTCCGGATCAGGAACAATTCCCTGTTCAAATCGGCCGACACTCTCCTGACGCAACCGTGCTTCGCCAAAAAGAACAGTGTAAGGAATCGCCGTGAAGCGCAAAGCGGCCAACTCTTCCACGCGCCTCGTGTCCAGGTCGGAGTTGAGGGTCAGCGGTTGCGTCAATGCCGGTGGTCCGGGAAAAACGGGGAAATACTGGACGGTCCCGTCCGTCATCCCCTGCTGCCGCGTCCATTCGACCTCCGCGCCAATACTGGCGGTGAGACCGGACCACGGTCCGAGTAACGCGTTGACGTTGCCCACATGCGACTCTCGATCCAATGTAATCAGCCGGCTCCGCCACTGTTGCCAAAGCGAACCCGCAGAGGCGACGCCATCCAAACCAAATGAACCGTCGCCACTCAAACGACTGTACAGGTAGCCTCCCGAAGCGAAGAGCCAATCATTTAACTGCTTATCGAGCAGCAAAGTATTCGCTCCCGTGAACGAACGCTGCCGGTCACGCGTCTCGTAGGTCGTTGCCGCAGCCGGGTTGAGCAGATCCAGCGAACTTAAGTTGTTCCGCCGCGTACGCAGATCGTAAAACTCGCCGCGAAAACTATCCCGAATATCAACGCCCGACACGGAATGATTCACATCGAGTTTTACGACGTGAACCTGTTCATTAATGTGCTTGGTTGCAGGGAAGATGTTGCGTCCGACGCCATTTTCAAACACCGGCCCCCATTCGAGAGTCGCCCGTTCTCCGCGTTGCCACTGATACTCGTAACCCACCACGATCTTCGGCCAATCAACGGGTGTCAGCCCGATATCCAACCACGCGCGGCCCGACTCCACGTGTAAATCGCGACCAAGTGAAAAGGCAGGCGCGGAAAATGCCGGATAGAAGCCACCAGTGTCGTTGAAGTACTTTTCCGACTGTTCAACACCGACCCGCACAAAGCCGAGTTCGGCGCGCTCGAATTTCAGGTCCAATTGATAGTCATCGCGCAGCGCACGCCCCTTGGCCGTGAAGTCAGTGTTCGCGTCCAGCTTTTCCTTCAGTTCGAATTGTTCAATTCCGCCATCCCAGCCCTGGCGACGCCAGTTGTTCTCTCGGAACTTGGCGGCACTCCCGCTAACCGCGGTCCATCGCAAGGTCGTCGTCACCGAGAATTCGACCCGGTTGCTCACCGAATCGGACCAAGCCACACCCTGATCAATCCACGCTCGCAACAGGCTGATTTGCTCCTGCGACAGGGGCTCCGACTTTCCTGCTGGCGGCATTTCCAGTTTCTCGACAAGGCGTGCAACGTAGTGGACCAATGGGCTGCCGGCACCGTTCCCGGGCACAATTGCCACGCCAATTTCGCCCCCCTTGATGGCTGATTCGCGGCTGTCGATGCGATACCCGCCTTTCGGATGTTGCGGCCCGTGACAACGCAGGCAGGAAGCCTCCAGGATTGGTTGGATGTCGCGCAGGAAATCCACCTCGGTAGTCGAAGCCGGCGGCAATTTACTCACATCCACCAGCGCTTTTTCCGCCGCACTCCCCATCTGAATCAATCCGCTCGCAATGGCGAAACCGCTCACCACCCAACGCCTCGCGGCACTGAACCCGTGGCGTTTAGGAACTGATAAATGCACGCGTGTACGAGACATATACCTAGTAGTACAGCCGCGGGCTTACCTGCGAGCCATGGACTGCCGAGTGACAACCCGCGCTCCAGCACGAGCCAAACGGCAGCATGGCTGTATGATCCTTCTTTCCAATCGCAATGAGCGTCCCAGAAGTTCCCGGAATCTGCACCTGCGCGTGGCACTTGAGGCACAGGTTATTATCGCGTTGCACGAGAAGCTTCGCATTGATCGATCCATGCGTCTGATGACACACACCACAGCCCTCTCGCATGGCCTGATGTTCGTAGACCACGGGACGGGTTTGCTCGCGGTGACAGTCGGCGCAGGTCTCGTTGCGGCGCGCCATCGCCAATCCGCGCGCCGGTTTCATGATATCCAGCCCGTGGGGGTCGTGACATTGCACGCACGTCATCTTGCCTTCGAGAACCGGATGATGCTGCGGAAGATTAAACTGTGCATGGGTCTCGACGTGACATTGAAAACAGGTATCGGCGCTCTTGCGCGGATTCACGATTAGTTTGTCACGCGAATAAGGCATCGCGACGTGCCGGCTCCCCGGTCCGTGACAGGATTCGCAACCACTTTGCCCCGCCATCGCCGCTCCAGGAATATGAACGCGGGCATGCGGACTTGCCGGAAACAAACGGGTGATCTCCACGTGACACTCCGCACAGGCTTTATTGCCGACGAAGGTCGCTCCGGGAATTTCCGGCGGAGCCATCACCGTGCCGGACAAAGATGAACACGATACGATTGCAAGCGTGCACGCCAGCGCACCGCCAAGGACCACGCAAAATGGCAACCAGCGCCATGGTCGCTGTCCTCTTGGGGTGGTTTCGGGCATGGCCGGCAGTAGAAACTTTTTCCCACCGTCAGTTCAAGTGGAAAACTCCGGCGATAGTCTCCAGCCTTGCGCTTAGTCGAGGAACTTGCCGGGATTCAACAACCCAAACGGATCCAGAGCCCGTTTCACATCACGATGCAATTTTTGAACCGCACCATTCGCCGCCAAGGGCCACCATGGTTTCTTCGCCAGCCCAATGCCGTGCTCGCCCGTGATCACTCCGCCCACCGAGACGATCCACTGAAACAACTCGTCGAGCGCCGCGTTGCTACGTTTTTCCGCGCCGGCCTGCGTGAAATCCACCATGACGTTGACGTGAATGTTGCCATCGCCAGCATGACCAAAGCACGCGACCCGCAGGCCGTGTCGTTTCTGCAACCGCGCCGCGAACTGAAATAATCTCTCAAGACAACCGCGCGGAACCACAATGTCTTCGTTCAGCTTGGTGAGCCCGGTATCGCGCAGGGAATACGAAAACTCGCGGCGCAAGCCCCAGAGTTTTTCCACCGCATCGGCACCAAGAGCGCGCTTGATGAACAACGGACGCGACGCTTTCACGATCTTCTCCAACGCGCGCAGTTCGCCACGAACACTCGCTTCCTGACCGTCGAGTTCGACGAGCAACATCGCGCGGCAACCGTCGAGGTCACGGCTTCCGGTGCGTTTGCGCGCCGCAGCAAGAGTGAACTCGTCCGCAATCTCCAAAGCACACGGCAGGAAACCCGCCGCAAAAATCGCATTGATCGTCCGCGTCGCGGCCCGCGCCGAATCGAAACCCACGCCGAGCAGTGCGCGATACGGCGGCAACGGAATCAGCTTCAACGTGGCCTCAGTCACGATGCCGAGCATGCCTTCCGAACCGACGAACATTCGATGCAGATCGAAGCCCGTTTTGTTTTTGTGACAGCGCGAGCCAAGTTTGACGAGCGTTCCGTCCGCGAGCGCCACTTGCAATCCAAGCACGTAGTCACGCGTGACGCCGTATTTCAAGCAGCGCGGACCGCCGGCGTTCGTTGCGATGTTGCCGCCGAGACTGCAATCGGCGCGACTCGCCGGATCCGGCGGATAATAAAGCCCACGCTTCTCCGCGGCCTGTTGCAACTTCGCCGTAATCACTCCGGGCCCAACCACCGCGACGAAGTCTTGCGCGTGGATCTCCTTGATCCGGTTCATCCGCTCGACCGACAGGACGATGCCTCCGCGAACGGGCACGCATCCGCCGACGTAACCGTGCCCCGCTCCGCGCGGCGTCACAGGAATGCGATGTTGATGCGCGAACTTTAGAATGCGGGAAACGGATTCGGCAGTGCGCGGAAGCGCTACGGCCTCCGGTTGGTGCGTGGCGAACCATTTGTCACCGGCAAAGCGGGCGCAAAATTTGGGATCGAGGTGAAATTCGTCGGCGGGCAACGAGCGTTTGAGGCGCGCGAGCGCGAGTGAGCGTTTCATTCAGTGGCCGGCGCTTCAGATTCCAAAAGGGCTCGTGCATCTGCCGCGACATCATCCGGGACCTGCACGTAGATACCACCGGTCGCCGCCTGCGCCTCCGGACTGAACGTGCCGGTCTCGTGCGTAATACTCGCGGTGAATCCGGCTGACTCCAGCCGGCCCTTGACCAGTTCGGCCTCGGCAGATTCGAGGGCGACAAAAACGGTAACGAGTTTCATGGACGCCACTTTGCGCGAAGCGATCTCCAACTGCAAGTTTCACGGGACGTGTGAAACGTGTCGTGCTTCCACGTCATTCTTCCCTCAGGCACTGCCCTAGTTCTCCCAAAGACGAACGCGGAAGAATTGCTGAACGTTCGTCGTAGTGCCCGTGAGCGAAAAGAATCCCGCCGGCAGCGGCAGCGCGTTGTTGCCCGGAACGTCCCAGAGGTTCCAGTGGATCAAGTCCGTCGAAGTATCGATCTGCGCCGAACGATCCGCCACCAAGCTGAAGCTCAGATTTATCTGACCACCACTGACCGCCACGTTGGGCTGGAAGACGCTGCCTGCCCCGAGAGGATTCGTGCCGGTGATAAATTCCTCCCAGTTGGACCGACCGTCACCATCCGGATCAGCCATGGCCAGCGCATTCGGAGAATTCGTCGAACCGAACCGTGAAAGCTGCCAGTCCGTGAACGTCTGCCGCATCGGCAAAGCTTGCGTGATCCAGTCCGAGATAAGAGCCATGTTCGTCTGATCCAGTTCACTGCTCCCGAGCGGTGGCATGCGCGTGAAGCCGTTGGTCGCGGCAATCCGATTCCACACCACGGAATGAACGAGGTCCCCGGGCACGACGAGTCGATTCGTCGGGTTGCCCAGATTGTGAATCGCCGCGCCATTGATGAGCCCCGTCTGATTCAACGCGAGTTCCGGTCGGCCGTCCCACGCCGACGGCGACGCGGTGCCGCCAGCGCGATGGCAATGCGAACAATTCACCGCGAGATAGGAACGCGCGCGCGCCTCCAGCGGGAACGCTGTTTCGTCAGGCCGCAAATGCCGCGGCAGGACGTTCGGCGATTCGGGCGCGTTGACGAAGTAGCCAGCCGCGTTCAGAAGATCGAGTTGGTTGCCACTGAACCCGTTGATGGTGTTCGTGCGATTCAGCTGCCGCGTGGTGAACGAAAGTGCGTAGCCGGCTGCCGGCGTGTGACAGGCAAGGCACTCGGCGCGACTGGGAATGTGCCACGTTTGCGAATACGGCACGCCGTTGTTCGTGATGTTGAGCGTGAATTCCGCTCCTTCGTCGGGCACCAACGTGGCGTCGGTTTGCGCATCGTTCCAGCGATAGCTCACGCCGTAAGCACCGCCGGAGTTCTTCACGAGCAAACGCGTCTCGAGGCGGCGTTTCGTCAGTGGATTGCCCCGCGTCATTTCCAAGTCGAAGTGCTTCACCCAAATCATGCCATCCGGAAAAGTCCACAAACCATCGCGCGACCACGTCATCGTATTCGTCGCATCAGGAATGGTGAACCAGCGACTCTTGATCGCGTAATCGCTCCAAAAGGAAAGATTCGGCGCGTAGGGCAGAACGCCCGGCGACGGCGAAAGGTCAGCGAGGTTGGTGAACAAACCCGTGGCGCTCAATGTTTCGGGATACGAATTGGTCACCGGCAACGCGACGAGACGCAGAATTCGTTCGTTGTCGTGATCGACGATCAAGACGTCGCCATTCGAAGGATCGCTACCAAACGCGGCGATGCCGACCTGTCCCGCGATGCGCTGCACGTTGACGGAATTGGTTCCCGTCCGCTCGGCTGCCCAAATATTTCCCGACATGTAATCGCCGAAAATGTAGCGACCGTTCAGCGCCGAGACACGTGCGCCACGATAGACAAATCCGCCGATGACGGAGTTGCCCTTGAAGTTCGGATCGCCGGGTTGATTGATGTGAATGATCTCGTAGATGGGATCAATTGAAGTAAAGCCCACCGGCGTCGATTCGACTTTCGGACCACCGTGCGTTCCCTCGCGAAATGACCAGCCATAGTTGCCTCCTCGCGTGACCAGGTTCACTTCCTCGTAGCCATCGTCCCCCACATCGCCGCACCACAACTCGCCGGTGAGCGAATCAAATGAGAACCGCCACGGATGACGGAACCCCACCGCCCAGAATTCCGTCCACACCTGGTTGGATTGCACGGTGACGCCGTTGAAGTTCGTGGCGCCAATGAACGGATTATCCGGCGGCACGGCGTAACGGGCGAGGCCGCCGTCACGCAGAACGGCAGGATGAATATTCGGCTCCAAACTGCCGGGCCGCTTGTCCACATCGATCCGCGCAATCGCGGAATAGAAGAATTTGTCGATGTGTTGCGCGTTATTGTAAGAGTCGGAATAGAACCCTTCGTCGCCGAGCGAAACATAGAGATAGCCATCGGGCCCAAAATGCAGATCGCCACCGGGATGAAAACCCGCGCGATCCAATTGCTCGATGAGCACCAGTTCGGAGCCCGCATCGGCCGTGGGCGCAGCCGCAGCCGGATCGGTCACCGTCAGGCGCGAGAGACGCGAGTAAGCGTTGGTGCCGCTTTTCCAAGAGTAGAACACAAAGCAGTAAGCGTTTTGCGTGAGCGGATTCGTTCCGTAATTCGGATGAAACGCCAGCCCCAAGATTCCTTGATCGTCGAACGTGGCGATGTTGCTCAACGAGAGAAAATCGTAGTTCGACGGAGAAACAGCCGCTACGTCCGGGATGACCTTGATCTTGCCGGATTCTTTTTCGCAGATGAAAAGGCGCCGAGTGTCCCCGGGCGGGCTCGCGAGACAAGTCGGCTTTGTCAACGTGATGCCAGTGAACGCCGGCACCAATTGAAACGTCGTGGGCGGAGGATTGGAAGGGACGTTGATCGCCGGATTTGCAACGCGAAGCCCCGCAGCGCCGACCGACAAAACTGCGACGTTCGCGAATATCACAACCAACAGCAGAACGACTCGCACGCGCGCCAGCTGGAGAACCCAAAACGCCGACCCCGAGTGAAACGGAGTGAGTCTTGGTGGATTGCCTTTCATGCGCGCCGTTGAACAGCTGGCGCGATGGTCACCAAGTCCAGTGGGGTTTCCAAGTCCTTTCGAAAAACGAAAGCAGTCGCGGGATACTCCAACTACTTAAGCAGCAGCCGCGACTTTGAGGTCGGCGAAAATCATCTTGCCAGCGCCGGTTTGCACCACATTCGAAACCAGCACCTCGACTTGTTGATTGAGGAAAGTCTGCGCCTGATTCACGACGACCATCGTCCCGTCCGGCAGGAATCCGACTCCTTGCCCGCGATCTTTGCCTTCGCGAACGATCTTCACCGGAAACTCATCGCCAGGCAGCACGATGGTTTTCAGATGGTGCGCGAGTTCGTTCAGATTCACGCGGGAGACACCTTGAAGTTCCGCCACCTTGCTGAGGTTGAAATCATTGGTGAACAAACGCGCGCCGGTCAGCTTCGCGAGCCGGACTAGTTTACCATCGACATCGCGTTCTTCGGGGATGTCCGCTTCATGAATCTTGGTCTCGAGGTGCAGATCGCTCTGCAAACGCCCGACGATGTCGAGACCACGGCGACCGCGGGCCCGCTTCGTCGCGTCGGCGGAATCCGCAAGCGTCTGCAGCTCCTTCAAAACGAAACGCGGCACCACGATGATGCCTTCAAACAAACGATGTTCGAGCAACTCCACGATGCGCCCGTCAATGAGGACGCTGGTATCGAGCAGGAGAAAATTCTGCGGCCGATCGTGCGGCGCGAATCGAACGAACGGAATGATCAGCGTAAAATCTTCCTTGTTGCTGCGCATTGCGAGAATCATGCCGATGTAGCTGAACGCGAGAAACAGCGCGAGGCGGATCACCCAGTGGATCTTTTCATCCGCGTAGCGAAACAACTCCGAGCGGTCCACCATCCACGCAATGACGCTTCCGATGAGCAGGCCGAAGGACGCCGCAGAAAATGTTCGGAGCGAAAGCCCCTTCACCATTTCGTCGATCGCGATCAGGACCGCGCCGAGTCCGAACCCGACCATCAACCCGTAGTGCCAGCGCTCGATAAGCTCCGGTCGCACCTGACTGACAGCCAGTCCCGCGGCCATGCAAAGGCCGAGGAACAGTAGGCGCAGGGCCCAGAGCGATTTGTTCATGTTTAACGCGGTTTGCCGGAAGCGGGCGGATCGTTCGTCGCCACCGGCTTGGGCTTCCACAGGAAGCGCCAGAGACCGTTTTCACTGAGATTTTTGCTCGCAACCGCCAGGCTTCCGGTCAGGTCGTCGAGATTCTTCATTACACTCTCCATTTCGGCTTTTGTGGCCGGGTCCTTAAGAAGCGCTCCCACGGTGCCCTTACCCGCTTGGACGTCATCCATCACATTTCGGGCCGTGCTGGTGGCAATTTCCACGTTTTTGACCGCGTTACTGATGTTCGGGCGGTTTTCGGCAACCAGAGCTCGTAAATCGACCGCCACCCGGTCGAGTTGCTCGGTAAACGTGTGCAAGTTGCTTACAGCCGACGCAATGACCGGCGCGTTGGTCTGAACCACGCGATCCAAGCCGTCCATCGTCCCGATCGCGCGTTCGGAAACCAGGCTGAGGTTCGTTACGGTGCGGGACAGCAGCGCGAGGTTTTCTTCGCCCAACAGGACGCGGTCGATTCGCGAGACGGCTTCGTTAAGCTTCTTTGCGGTTTGATCGACGCGCTGGATGAGTCCGGCCGCAGACCGCGCCACTTCCTGCAAGTTGAACGGCTCGGCGCAGGTGACTTCCTCGCCACCCTTAAAAGTCTCGCCTTTGTTCTCGCGCGGAATGATGGAAACATATTGATCACCCAAGAACCCCGCCTGTTCGATGACGAATACCGCGTCACGATAGATCTGATAGCGATCGTAAATCTTCAACCGGGCGATCACGCTTTTTCCATCCGGCTCCAATTCCGTGCTGACGACGTGGCCGATCACCACGCCCGCCATCAACACGCTGGCCTGCGTCTTGATGCCGCCGACGTTGCCGGTGCGCAACCGCAGCTCGTAGCTCTTTTTGAACACCGAGGCGCCCTTGCTGAAGTTGAGGATCAGCGTGCCCAGCAACAAGAGGCCGATCGTGACAAACACTCCGACTTTCCATTCAACGCGCGTCTTTTCCATATCAAAACATTGTGTCTTTTGTGTCCGCAACGCCCGCCACAAAGCGCTGCACGACCGGGTCTGAGGTCGTCTTCGTTTCCTCGGGCGTGCCCGTGTAATAAATCTTCCCCTGGTGCAGCATCAAAATCCGTTCGCCAATCCGGAACGCGCTGCGCAAATCGTGTGTGACCACGACGGTGGTGACTTTGAGCAACTTCCACACTCGGATGATCAATTGATCAATGGCGTCGGAAGCGATCGGATCCAAGCCCGTCGTCGGTTCGTCGTAGAGGACGAACGCCGGCTTGTAGACCACCGCTCGCGCGAGGCCAACACGTTTGCGCATGCCGCCGGAAAGCTCGGACGGCATCTTCTTCTCGATGCCGGCAAGATCCACCATCTCCAACGCGGCGGCGACCTTTACCGCAATTTCCTTCTCGGTGAGTTTTTCCCGGCGACGCAACGCGAAAGCCACGTTCTCGGCGACATTCAACGAGTCAAACAGCGCGGCACCCTGAAACAACATTCCAAACCGGCCGCGCACGCGAAGGAGTTGTCGCTCGTTCATGCGAGCAATGCTTTCGCCATCTATCAAAACGTCACCGCCATCCGGCGTGAGCAAGCCGATGAGGTGCTTGAGCAGAATGCTTTTGCCGCCGCCGCTGCGCCCGATAATCACGACCGCCTCGCTCGTCTCGATGCGCAGATCGACGCCGTTCAGCACGCGCTGCACACCGAAGCTCTTCGTCAATGCGCGCGTCTCGATCATATTCCTGGGAACATCGCCGTGAGCAGGAGCGTCAGGAAAAAGTTGCTGATCAAAATGGAGATCGACGCGTAAACGACCGCTTCGGTGGTGGCTCGACCAACGCCTTCAGCACCGTTCGGGCACGTCATCCCTTTGTAGCAAGCGACGATGGCAATGATGCCGCCGAACACGCTCGACTTGATCAAACCGATAATGAGATCCACGTCCTGCGTATAACGCAGCATGTTGTGAAACAAGTAGGCCGGATCAATTCCGAGCAACGACACCCCGACCGTATAACCCGCCGTGATACCGATCGCGATCGATTCCGCCGCGAGCAACGGCATGGCGATCATCGTGGCGCAGAAACGCGGCACGATCAGGTAATCCACCGGATGGGTCGCCAACGCACGCAAAGCGTCGATCTGCTCCGTGACCCGCATGGTGCCCAGCTCCGCCGCAAACGCCGCGCCAACGCGTCCGGCGACCATCAGACCGGTCAACACTGGACCGAGTTCGCTGCACATGGAAACGCTCACGACCGCCATCGTCGCCGTGTCCATCTTGACCTTGTGAAATTGGAAATAAGTCTGTGCGCACAGCACCATTCCAGTGAACGCGCCCGTGATCAGCACCACGGACTGGGATTTCACGCCGACGAAATAAATCTGATAGATCAACTGGCGCAGATCCGGCCTGCGGCTAAAGAACGACCGGCACAGCTCAGCGAACAGCACCGTGATGCTGCCGAGTCCCAGAAACCACTCGCTTATTATTTTTGAAGCCAGACCAATCATTGCGTAGGCCATTCAAGCCTGCTGAAGGAACGTGACGCAACTGAAAACAAAAAACGCCACCCGCTCGCGCGAGTGGCGTTGTTGAATTTAATCAGGCTCAGCTCACCGGAAGTGCGCCTTCCGCAGCTGCCTTTTGCACGAACGTGAGCTTGTCGCCCTCGGCCGTGACGGTGATCGGTTCGTTGTCCACAATCGTGCCTTTGAGGCGCGCTTCGGCCAACGGATCTTCGAGGTGGCGCTCAACCGCGCGGCGCATCGGGCGCGCACCGTAGGTCGGGTCGTAGCCTTTGCCGACCAGGAATTCCTTCGCCTTCTCATCGAGCGAGAGCACGATGCCCTTGATCTTGAGGCGAGCGGCGACTTTGCTGATTTCCAGATCGAGAATCTGGACGAGGTCCGGCTTCGTGAGCGTGCGGAAGCAGATGATGTCATCAAGGCGGTTCAAGAACTCGGGCTTAAACGCGCGCTTGGCTTCATCAAGAATCTTCTCGCGCATCTTCTCATAGGTCGACTCGTCGCTGATCGGCGAGAAGCCCATGGAGGATTGCTTCTTGATCGTCTCGGCGCCGACGTTGGAGGTCAGCAGGATGATCGTGTTGCGGAAATCCACGACGCGACCGGTTGAATCGGTCAATTTGCCGTCTTCGAGGATCTGCAAGAGCATGTTCATCACGTCCGGATGCGCCTTTTCGATTTCGTCGAAGAGCACCACGGAGTAAGGCTTGCGGCGAACTTGTTCGCTCAACTGGCCGCCTTCTTCATAACCCACGTATCCGGGCGGTGAACCCACGAGACGCGAGACGGTGAACTTTTCCATGTACTCGCTCATGTCGAGCATGATGAGCGCCTTGGCATCACCGAACATGTGTTCAGCGATGGTCTTGGCGAGAAGCGTCTTGCCGACGCCCGTCGGCCCCAGCAGCGCGAACGAACCAATCGGACGCTTTGGATCCTTCATGTCCGCGCGTGAACGACGCAGCGCGCGGCAAATGGCGGCGACCGCCTCCTGTTGTCCGATGACCGTGCTGGACAGGGTCTTCTCCATGTCCAACAGCTTCTGAGTTTCGTTCTGCTCCATGCGACTGAGCGGGATGCCCGTCCACTTGGATACAACGTGGCGAATGTCTTCCTCATCCACCGTTACGCGCTTCTCATCGCGCGTCGTGCGCCATGAGTTGAGCGTGGCTTCGAGTTTTTCCTTCGCCTGCTTTTCCTTGTCGCGCATGGCGGCGGCGCCTTCGAAATCCTGATCTTTGATCGCGCGCTCTTTCTGCGTCTTGATCTCTTCGATCTCGGCTTCGAGGTTCTTAACATCCGGCGGGCGGGTCATCGCCCCGATGCGTGCACGGGAACCGGCTTCATCCATCACGTCGATGGCCTTGTCCGGAAGGAAGCGGTTGGTGATGTAACGATCAGACAGCTTCACGGCTTGTTCGATGGCCCCATCGGTCATCTCGGCCTTGTGATGCTCTTCGTATTTCGGGCGGAGGCCCTTCAAGATCAGGATCGCTTCGTCGACGGAAGGAGCGTCCACCTGCACGCTTTGGAAACGGCGTTCGAGCGCAGCGTCCTTCTCGATGTATTTGCGATACTCGTTGAGCGTCGTCGCACCGACGCATTGCAATTCACCACGGCTGAGCGCCGGCTTGATGATATTGGAGGCGTCCATCGTGCCTTCCGCGGAACCCGCGCCCACAATCGTGTGCAACTCGTCGATGAACAGGATGATGTTCTTCGCGCGGCGGATTTCGTCCATCACCGCTTTGATGCGTTCTTCGAACTGACCGCGATATTTCGTTCCGGCGACCATCAACGCCAGATCAAGCGTGATGACCCGCTTCTCGCGGAGAAGTTCCGGCACATTGCCCTTGGCAATTTCCTGCGCCAAACCTTCAACGATCGCGGTCTTGCCCACGCCGGCTTCGCCGAGCAACACGGGGTTGTTCTTCGTGCGGCGGCAGAGAATCTGAATGACGCGTTCGATTTCGTTCTTACGACCGATGACGGGATCCATCTCGGCTTTGCGCGCGATCTCGGTGAGGTCGCGACCAAATGCCTTGAGCGCGGGAGTTTTGACTTCGCCCTTCTTCTCTGGGGATTTCTCCGGCGCACCTTCTGGGCCACCGGCTCCGGCACCCGCACCGCCACCAGCGCCAGCGCTGCCCTGCTCTTCTTGCGTGGAAAAGTTCGGGTCGAGTTCCTTCAGGATTTCCTGACGGGTCTGCTCGATATCGACTTCGAGATTCTTGAGCACGCGCGCGGCAACGCCGTCGCCTTCGCGAAGCAAGCCGAGAAGAATGTGCTCGGTGCCAACGTACGTGTGATTGAGCGCCTTGGCTTCCTTCGCGGCGAGTGACAACACCTTCTTCACGCGCGGAGTGTAGGGAATGTTGCCGATCATCTTTTGATCGGGGCCGGTGCCAACCTGCTTCTCGACTTCCATGCGGACAGTCTCGAGATCAAGGCCAAGCTTCTGGAGGACGTTGACGGCGACGCCCTGACCTAGCTTGATGAGACCAAGCAGAATGTGCTCGGTACCCACGAAGTTGTGATTGAACCGGTCGGCTTCTTTACGCGCGAGCGCCAGAACTTGCTGGGCTCGTGGGGTGAAGTTGTTATTTGCTTCGTCGCTCATATTTTCAATGTGCTTCAGGCATTCGGTTTGTCGAGCCCCTCACCAGCAGGCGGCGTCGGTTTGACAATCGGGCGGGAAATATTTCGCAGGCGTTCACGCAACATATCTGCGCGTAGCAAATCGCGTTCCTCAGCCGCGAGCTTCTCGGAATAGCGTTTTTGCAAATGACCCGGCTGCGTGATGGTGAACAAATCTTCCAAGCTTGCACGCTCAACGCCGGGAAAGAGCCCCAAGTCCACGCCCAATCGCATTAACGAGAGCAAATTCATCGATTCCTTCGAGGAAATGCTGTGGGCATTGGCCAGAATACCGTAGGCGCGACCAATATGGTTGTAGACCATCTTAGTCTTTTTCTCCATCAAGGTGGCGCGGGCGTTTTCCTCGTGCTCAATCAATTGCAGGAGCACTTTATTGATCCGCTCGACGATGTCCGATTCCGCCTCACCGAGGGTCATTTGGTTCGACACCTGGAAAATATTGCCGAGCGCTTCGGTGCCTTCGCCGTAAAGACCACGAACAGCGAGTCCAAGCTTGTTGACGGCTTGGATGATCTGGTTGATCTGCTCGGACAGAACCAATGCCGGAAGATGCAACATCGCGCTGACGCGAATGCCAGTTCCGAGGTTCGTCGGACACGCGGTGAGGTAACCGAGCTCCGGCGAGAAAGCGAAATCGAGCGACTTCTCCAACGCGCTGTCGACCTGATCGATCGCCTGCCACGCCGCGCGAACCTGGAGTCCCGGACGAAGGCATTGCATTCGCAGATGATCTTCTTCGTTGATCATCACGCAGAGAGTCTGCTCAGGGTTCAACACCACGCCGCTGCCGGTGCTCTTGGCCGCGTGTTCACGGCTAATGAGATGACGTTCGACAAGAATGTTTTTGTCGAGGGCGCTGAGATTGTCCATCGACTCGGAAAACGCGCCGGTCAATTGCGGGAGATGTTCCACCGCGGGGCGAACGACTTCGAGCGTCTTGACGCGCTCCTGTTTCTTGGCCCAGCCGGGGAAAGCGAAATTCTTCAGGTTCCGCGCGAGACGAACACGGCTCGACAGGACGATTCTGTCCTGCGGCCCGGTGTGCCGGGTGTGAACTTCATTGGCGAGCAAGAACTCATGGATATTCATGGTTAGCTCGTGCTCACGTCGCTGAGTTTATCTTTCAACTGCCGGATCTCATCACGGAGTTGCGCTGCCGATTCGAAATCTTCCTCGGCGATTGCCTTGTCGAGCTTTTTGCTCAAGGACTTCAATTTTTCCTTCTGGTCCTTCGCGGTGCGCAAGGCTTGCGGAACCTTGCCAATATGCTTGGTCGCCTTGTGCATCGTCTTGAGCAAGCCTTCCAAACCTTCGGAGAAAGTGTTGTAACACTCAGCGCAACCAAGCCGTCCGGCTTTCTTGAAATCCGCCTGGGTGAAACCGCATTGCGGGCAGGTGACGTCCGTACCGGTCGTTGCCTGCTCCATTTCTTTTGCTGCGCCAAGTCCGAAGAGCATGTCAGCCATGGCGAACCCCGTCGGGTCGCTGACGCCCTTGGCCTTCGAGCACGATTCGCACAGATCCACCTTCTTCATCTTGTCACCGATGATTTCCGTCAGGTGGACGGTCGCTTCGTTCTCTTTACAAATATTGCACAGCATAATTTTCTGTGTCCGAGGCTATATCG
Source organism: Limisphaerales bacterium (assembly GCA_044224905.1). Lineage (GTDB taxonomy): Bacteria > Verrucomicrobiota > Verrucomicrobiia > Limisphaerales > JBGAJN01 > JBGAJN01. Next base: position 1,854,381 of record JBGAJN010000002.1, on the reverse strand, counting down.
GCTCACCACTGGTTTTAGTCAAGGCGTGGTAGCGCTCCACCAGCTCGCGAGTGATCGGACCTGGTTTGCCGGTTCCGATGACGCGTCCGTCCACCTTCACCACCGGGATCAACTCCGCGCCCGTGCCGGTGAGGAAGCATTCGTCCGCGTTGAAAATGTCGTAACGGGTGAGGTTCGGTTCCGAAACCGGATATCCCGACAGTTTCGCCAACTCGATCACCGTCGCGCGCGTGATGCCGTAAAGCGCACCAGCGGAAAGCGGCGGCGTGAACAATTGCCCACCGCGAATGATGAAGATGTTGTCGGCGGTGCATTCGGCAACGAATCCTTCCGCGTTCAACATGATCGCTTCTTCCACGCCGGCGTTGTTCGCTTCGATCTTCGCGAGAATGTTGTTCAGATAGTTCAGCGACTTGATTGCCGGGTTCACCGCGCTATGCAAGTTGCGCACGGTTGGCACCGTCACGATGTCGAGACCGCGCGCGTACTTCTCCGGCGGATAAACCTGAATCTTGTCCGCGATAATGATCACGGAAGCTTTCGGGCAACGGCGCGGATCAAGTCCCAAGCCGCCAGCGCCGCGAGTCACGACGAGACGAATATAGCCGTCCTTGATCTTGCTCTTGCGGCAGGTCTCCACGACAGCAGTCATCAACTCAGAGTGCGAAATCGGGATATCGAGGAGGATCGCCTTGGCGGAATAAAAGAGGCGGTCGATGTGTTCCTTCAATTTGAAGACACGGCCATGATAAGCGCGGATGCCTTCGAAGACACCGTCGCCATACAGCAAACCGTGATCAAACACGGAGATCTTCGCGTTCTTTTCGTCGTAATATTTTCCGTCGATGTAGATTTTCATGCCGTTAAACTTTTGCAGACTACGCAGACGCCAAGCGGCGGCGCAATTCAGAATTGGAAACAAACTGCGAAAGCGAACTACCGTCCCGATCAAGCCCGCCAAGCGGGAACGCCTCTCCAATCTAAATCACTGCCGACGCTACGCAACCTTCCCGTCCAACACTTCCACCACCCGCGGCGCGCGAGCGGCAACATTTGCGTCGTGAGTCGCGATCAGCAACGTTACGTTGCGTTCCGCGCGGAGAGCGCAGAGCAGGTCGATGATTTCGCTGCCCGTGTGAGAATCGAGATTGCCCGTCGGCTCGTCAGCCAGAATCAACTCCGGCTGATTGATCATGGCTCGAGCGATCGCCACACGCTGCTGCTCGCCACCCGACAGTTCGTATGGCTTGTGATCCAACCGCTCGCCCAAACCCACGCGCGCGAGCAAGTCGCGACCACGCTTCTCCGCAACCGCCGCATTCGTGCGCGCCATGCGGGCCGGCAAGCAGACGTTTTCCAACGCATCCAGTTCAGGCAGCAAATGGTAAGCTTGGAAGATGAATCCGATGCGCTCATTGCGAAGCCGGGCTAAGGCACTCTCGGAATGACTCGCCAGATTCTCACCCGCAAACCACAACTCCCCCGCGTCCGGCGAATCCAAGCCGCCCAGCAAATGTAATAGCGTGCTCTTGCCCGCGCCCGACGCGCCGCGCAGCGCCACGAATTCCCCACGTCGCACGCGCAGATCGACGCCGTGGAGCACTTCGAGTTTGCGTTTCCCCAGCACGTAGGTTTTGAAAACCCCGCGCGCTTCGAGGAGTGGAGCGGCGTTGCCGTCATTCATGGCGCAGCGCCTCCACCGGTTTCAAACGACCCGCGTTCCACGCCGGCAGCAATCCGGCGAGCACGCAAATGACGAGCGAACCTCCACAAATAATCGCGATGTCCTGCGGCACGATCAATGCCGGCAATTCGCTGAACGTATAAATCTGCGCCGGGAACAATTCGAATCCCGTGAGTCGATTCATGAAATGGAGAAAGTTATTTCGATAGTGCAACGCGAGCATCCCGAAGCCAAATCCAGTCAGCACGCCAAGCACGCCGACCATCACGCTCTGACTGAGGAACAGCCACATGACTTGCGCCCGCGTCGCGCCGAGCGCCTTGAGCACGCCGATCTCGCGAGTCTTCTGCACCACAAACGTGATCAACACGCTCGTGATCCCGAACGCCGCAACGATCATGATGAAGAACAGGATGTAGAACATGACATTCTTTTCCACGAGCAACGCGTTCAGGATGCCGGAGTTCTCCTCGCTCCACGTGCTGATGGCGAAACCTTTTCCCAACACCGGCAGCAATTCCGACCGCACCGCTTCGGCGCGCATCGGATCGTCGAGAATCACCAGCAAGGCGTTCGCGCCACTGCCCACCTCCGCCAGATCCTGCGCGTTCCCCAGCGACGTCACCACCACCGACGCGTTGTATTCGTAATGGCCAACATCGAAGATGCCGCGCACCACAAATTCATCCGGGAGAATTGCCTCCTGATCCGCCTTACCCTGACCGCGCTCCATCTTTTGCAAGTTGCGCGGCGAATAAATCGAAACCTTGTCACCGACGAGCAGGCCCATCGAACGCGCGAATTCCGAACCCACGAGCAATCCATTCCCGCGAACATCGTAGGCGCCATGCACAATGCTCGTGGGTAGAACGCTCACGCTGTCTTCCCGCTTGGGATCGATTCCGCGAACCCACGGCGCGCTCACCTGGGGATTGGCGGCACCGGCCTGCGCCTTGACGAGCACCTGCACCATCACGAGCGGCGCGACGCCCTTCACGTGCGGATTCTTCGCGACGAGGTCAATCGTCGCCGGGTAGTTCGTCATCGAGCCCGTGCCATACACTTTCAGGTGCGCGTTGAAGCCGAGAATTTTCTCCCGCAATTGCCGGTCGAATCCGCTCATCACGCTAATCACGATGATCAACACCGCCACGCCAAGCATCACGCCGATCACCGAGATCAAGGTGATGACCGACACGAACGTCCTCTTTGGCCGCAGGTAGCGCAGCGCCAGCAGGAGTTCAAATGGTAGTCGCGACATCGCGGCGGAGACTAGATTTCAAGCGCCCAAGTTCAAAGACCAAAGTTAAACCCCTGTGACAAATTGCTTCGATCCGCCCGGCGCCACTGATATTCTCCGCTATCAATCAATCGCGAACACGCCGCCCTAAACCAGCTGAACGGTCACGCCAGCAAACACCCTTTCGCAAAACATGAATCGCCGCCAATTCCTTCAACACACCGCCGCCGGACTTGCGCTCGCCACGGCTCCCCTGCCCGTCCGCGCCGCGGATTCGCAGCTCAGTCTGGGCTTCAGCCTTTATGGAATGAAGTCGCTGTCGATCGCCGATGCGCTAAAGGCTTGCGCCGAGATTGGCTATCGCAACGTTGAACTTGCGCTCAACGCCGGTTACCCGACCGAGCCGAAGTTGCTCTCGCCCGCTGATCGCAAGGCATTGCGCGAGTCACTCGCCAACCATCACCTCACCGTCTCCGGCCTTATGAACAACATGAGCCTCGCCGCCGACGATGCCGCGCACGCGAAGAATCTCGATCACATCAAGGCCGCCGCGGAAATCGCCCACGAACTCGCGCCCGGCCAACCGCCGATTCTCGAATCCGTCCTCGGCGGCAAATCGCCCGAGTGGGATGCGATCAAAGACAAGATGGCCGAGCGCGCGCGCGATTGGGCCAAGGCCGCCGCCGCAAACAAACTCACCGTTTGCCTCAAGCCGCACGTCAACAGCGCCGTCAATTCTCCCGAGCGTTTGCTCTGGCTTCACCAGCAAGCCGCCAGCCCATTCATCAAACTTTGCTACGACTTCAGCCACTTCGAGATTCAGGGCATGGACATGGAAGCCACCCTCAAGCCGTTGATCGCCGAGACGCGCTTCATCCACGTGAAGGATACCGCCGGCGATGCGAAGAAGGTTCAGTTCCTCCTTCCCGGCGAAGGCCACACCGATTACGCGAAACTCGCAGCGCTGTTGAAGAAGGCCAACTGGACCGGCCCCGTCGTCGTCGAAGTCAGCGCGCAGGTTTTCAACAAGCCCGGCTACGAACCCGTCGCCGCCGCAAAGAAATGCTTCACCGCGCTCGCTCCCAAGTTCGGAGCCGTCGCGCGTCACTAGTCGCCCATCGTGAAAGCGTTCGTCGTCCTCGCGTTGTTGATGGCCGCCACCGCAATGGCGACCACCGTCAACGCTGGGGAAACTAACGAGCTTTCGAGGAAACTGAACTCGCTCGAAGAAGGCGTTGGTCAAATGCACGCGCGGCTCGCGCGGCAGATGGATGAGTTGCTCTGGTTCCAACGCCTCAGCGATGTCGCAACCGTGGACAAGGTGCGCTTCACCGGCCCGCCGCCGCGCACGACAAACAATCCGTCACCACCTCCCGGCAGCAACGAAGTCGTCGTCTCCGCGCTCACGTTCATGCCGCGCGAATCCGCCCGCGCGAAGAAGCTCCCGCTCGTCGTCCTCGTGCACGGCGAGATTCACGGCAACGTCGCCAGCGACGAGGAGGCTCACATTGTCCGCGAACTCGTGCAGCAAGGTTACGCGGTCGTCGCGCCCGACTATCGCGGCAGCGCCGGTTACGGAGGAGACTTTTGGCGATTGATCGATTACGGCGGCTTGGAGATCGAAGACGTTCACGCCGCGCGCAATTGGATGCTTATCCGCCACCGCGAGATCGATCCCCAACGCGTCGGCATCATCGGCTGGAGTCACGGCGGCATGATCGCCCTGCTCACCGTCTTCGCGCATCCGGACGATTACCAAGCCTGCTACGCCGGTGTGCCCGTGAGTGATTTGGAGGAACGCATCCGCACCCGTGGAAAAGATTACGAGCAACTCTTCGCCGCTCCCTATCACCTCGGCAAGACTCTCGCTGAAGCGCCCGACGAATATCACCGCCGCTCGCCCGCCCGCAATGCTGACAAACTACGCACGCCCCTGCTCGTCCACGCCAACTCCAACGACGAAGACGTGCCAGCGCGCGAAGTGCAGAAGCTGATCACCGCCTTGCAATCCGCCGGAAAAACTTTCGAGCACCGCATCTACACCAACGCGCCCGGCGGCCATCTCTTCAACCGGATTGACACGCCCCCCGCGCTCGAGTCCCGCGCCGAAATCTGGCGCTTCCTTGCGAAGCACCTCCACCCGCCGCACGCGGTCAAGCGAAACCCGTAACGGAGTCTACTCCGCCACGATGGAGAGTTTGTGCGTCACGGGCACGAAAGCGGTCTTGATCGCCGCGGCCAGCGGCGCGCGTTCGGCTTCGGTCTGGGCGACTACCGCTTCCATGTCGGCCTTGGCTTCGGGGCTGCGAAAGGATTTCTTGATCTGGGTGGTTTCGTAGGATTGCTTCGCGCCGACGGCGGCGTCCACGACCTTGAAGGCATCCACGAAAGGATTGAGCGCAAAATCAGCAGCCAGGTTCACGCCCTTGCTCAGTTGCTCGGCGGAATAACTCTTCGACTCCGCGCCCCAGGTGACGCGGTAACTCTTCGCCTTCGCATTCTTCGCGACGAGCATGAGGCGGTTTAGATCCTGGTTGAAGGGAATCAAGCCCATCGCGGCGCGGATGTTGTCGTCCTTCGTCGGATCCCCAGTGGGCGCGCAGAAGGGATAGCGGCTGCTCTTAAACTCGAATTCGCCGTCCTTCGCGGAAACGACCTCGTGCCCGCGCGAGGCCTTGGCGGTGTTGCGGCGCAGATCCACGGTCAACGTGCCGATCTCACCCTCGACGCCGAGCGCGCGCAGGAAGGCGTAAGCCATGAAGGTCTGACCGACCATACCGGGATGCACGCCGTCCTTGCCCGCGATCATAAAGTTGGTCCCGAACTTCTGTTGGGCCGCATAGCCGGCGGTGAACATCGGCCAGAAGATATCCGCGAAGGGGACGCGTTCCTTCTTCGCGAGATCGATGCCGATGTTGCGCAGCTCGCAGAGGTTCAGATTCAAATCCTCCACGGTGCCGCTCGCGGTCTTGACCCACGACGGCATCTTGCCGACGCATCCCGGCGAGCCATGCACCACGCGCGCGCCGTGCTCCTTGAACGACTCGATGATGGCCATGGACTTTTCGCGATATGTCTTCCCGATGCGCTCCTCGTAGGGACGATACTCGTGATCGTTCATTCCGTAGCACGTCGTGGCGATGGTGGGCTTGAAACGGAGGCAATCATTGGTCATGCGGTTGAGGAAACCGGTCGCGCGTTCGCCACTCCAGCCGTATTGGCGCACAGTGATGTTCAGTTCCGGCACGCACACGGTGAGATAGGTCTCCATGATCCGCGAATATTGCTTTTGCTCGGTGATGGAATCGCCGCAGATTGCGAGACGGTCGCCTTTCTTCAACAGCAGGCTGCCGGGCTTCGGAGCCTTGACAGGATGGAACTTGGCGAACTCGGGCGCATCGGGCTTCGTCTCATACGAAACTGCGAACGAGTTGAGGGCGAAGGCGACGAGGAGGACGGCGATACTGGGGCGCATAATGATTGGCGCGAAGTGTCGGGTCGTCACCGCGCCAGCGTCAAGCGCGCAAGCGCCGATGAAAAGAAAACCGGCGGACCGTGAAGATCCGCCGGTTGTGATAAAGACAGGATTCGCTTACTCGTCGCTGCTCGCGAGTTTGGCCAGGACGCTGAGATCTTCGAGCGTGCTGGTGTCGCCCTTCACTTCGATACCGCTGGCGATTTGTTTGAGGAGACGGCGCATGATTTTTCCGGAACGCGTCTTGGGCAACATGTCGGCGAAGCGCACGTCGTCGGGCTTGGCCACGGGGCCGATTTCTTTGCCGACGTGATTGCGGAGTTCGTTCTTGAGCTCGGGCGTGGCGATCTGGCCGGTCTTGAGCGTGACGAAGCACACGAGCGCTTGGCCCTTGAGTTCGTCCGGGCGGCCGACCACAGCAGCTTCGGCAACGCTCGGATGACTGACGAGCGCGCTTTCGACTTCCGAGGTGCCGATGCGATGCCCGGCAACGTTGAGCACGTCGTCGATGCGGCCGACGATCCAGAAGTAACCGTGCTTGTCCTGCCGGCAACCGTCGCCGGTGAAGTAACTGCCTTTGACTTCGCTCCAGTAAGTATCCTTGTAACGCTGAGGGTCGCCCCAAAGGCCGCGCAACATGCCGGGCCACGGCTTGCGAATGACGAGCTTGCCGCCGCTACCTTTCGGAACGGCGTTGCCCTGGTCGTCGACGACTTCGGGTAGGATGCCGAAGAACGGCAACGTCGCGGTGCCGGGCTTGGTCGGCGTTGCACCGGGCAAGGGCGTGATCATGATGCCGCCGGTTTCGGTCTGCCACCACGTGTCCACGATCGGGCAACGTTTGCCGCCGATGATTTCGTGATACCACATCCAGGCCTCGGGATTGATCGGTTCACCAACAGTGCCGAGCAGGCGCAAGGAAGTGAGATCATGTTTCTTCGGCCATTCGATGCCCCACTTCATGAACGCGCGGATCGCGGTCGGTGCGGTGTAGAGAATGGTGACGCCGTACTTCGCAATGATGCGCCAGAAGCGATCGGGCTCAGGCCAGTTGGGCGCGCCTTCATACATCAAGCTCGTCGCGCCATTCGCGAGCGGCCCGTAAACGACGTAGCTGTGGCCGGTGACCCAGCCGATGTCCGCGGTGCACCAATAAACATCCGTGTCCTGCAAATCGAAGACATACTTGCTCGTCATCTTCGCGGTAAGGAGATAGCCGCCGGTGGTGTGGAGAATGCCCTTCGGTTTGCCGGTTGAGCCGCTGGTGTACAGAATGAACAGCGGCGCCTCGCTGTCCATCGGAACGGCGGGGCACTTCGCATCGACGTATTCCAATTCACGGTGCCACCAGACGTCGCGGCCTTCCTGCATGTGGACTTCGTTGCAGCTGCGACGGAGCACGACCACCTTCTCGATCGTTTTGGTGAGCAGTTCGCCAGCGGCGTCCTTGATGACGAGCGCGTCGTCGACGTTCTTCTTGAGCGGCACCACCGATCCGCGACGGAAGCCGCCATCCGAAGTGACGACGAGCTTGGCCTGTGAATCCTTGATGCGATCCGCGACGGACTGCGCGCTAAATCCGCCGAAGACGACGGAGTGAATCGCGCCGATGCGCGTGCACGCCAGCATCGCCACCGCGGCCTCGGGAACCATCGGCAGGTAAATGAGGACGCGATCGCCCTTCTTTACGCCGTTTCGCTTGAGCACGTTGGCGAACATGCACACGTCGTGGTGCAGTTGTTTGAAAGTAATCGTGCGTTCTTCGCCGGGTTTGCCGGGCGTGGCAGGTTCGCCTTCCCAGATGATCGCGGCTTTGTTCGCGTGCGGAGTGTTCAGCCATTTATCAAGGCAGTTGTGGCTGACGTTCAGCTTGCCGCCGAGGAACCACTTCGCGTTGGGCGCCTTCCATTGGAGAACTTTTTTGAACGGCTTGAACCAGACGAGTTCCTGCTTGGCCTGCTTGCCCCAGAAACGTTCGGGCGACTTGATGGATTCGTTCCAGAGCTTGCGGTAGTGCGCCATCGATTTGACGTGCGCTTTGGCGGAAAAAGCTTTGGCCGGTGGAAACAGGCGCTCCTCCTGGAGCATGGAAGTGATGTTGGGCGAGGCGGTCTTTGCGTCTTTGCTCATAAAATTCGGGTTAGGAAACGGGCGCCATCTTAGGAACGCAAAGCGACCCGTCAACCTTGAAGGCAAACGAATTACCCGGCACCGAACGCCGCCCATTCGTGCCGTCTTGCCACGCGGCGGACAATTCGCCACACTGGCGCCCCATGCAATCCCACGAGTTGCTCCGCGAGGTCTTTCAAAAACACAGCACCAAACAAGTCGCCGCCGATCTCGGCCTGTCGCTCTCCATGATCTACAAATGGGCCGAACCGCCGGAACTCGGCACCGGTAGCGGCGCCGCTAATCCGCTGGATCGCATCGACGCATTGCTCCAAGCCACCGGCGATCATCGACTCGTGCAGTGGATCTGCCAACGCGCGGGCGGGTTCTTCATTCACAATGCGAAGAAGAAGAATCCTCATCCCGATTTCCTGATTCCAGCGACGAACGAAATCATCCAGGAGTTCGCTGATCTGCTCGCGGTCGTTGCCGCCGCTGCGGGCGACAACGACATTTCCAAAACCGAGGCGAAAAAGATCCGCGCGCGCTGGGAGGAATTGAAAGTGGCGACCGAGGGATTCGTCCACTGCTGCGAAGAAGGCAACTTCACCCGCTTGAAGGATCTGCCGGCGATCAAGCCGGAGTGAGCTGAGTCGGCGGAAATATTTTCTCGTTTGGAGAAATCCTCATTGCGCTCGCGCGCGAAATCCCGCACAACTGCGCCCCAATTTCTACGCACATGAAAAAAGAATCATCCAAATCTGCCAAAGCGTCCGAAGCCCAATTGCTGGAGATCCTCAAGCGCGTCCTGCCCAAGGCCACGCACGACTCCCAACTCGCAGGAAAAATTTACCAAGCCGTCGAACAGGAACTGAACACCAAGGCCCGTGCCGTGGCGTTCGAGAAGTTCTGCAACCGCGTGGAACTTCCCGACCTCGATGCGAAAACCGTGGCCGATGTGCAGAAACAATTCGCCGCGGCGTTCAGCGACGGCGACGTGACGATCAGCCCGAACAAAAAGGAAAAGAGTTTGTCCGTGGAAGTCTCGCTGCCCAACGGCGGCCAGTTCACGACCGAAATCAAAGTGCGCCCCGTCGCACCCGAGGGCAGCGATGAGCAGGAGATCGCGTTCAAGTTCGTCCCCTTCCCCGTTGCCCTCCCGGGCGATCAGGAACTCGTATGGGCGCTCGCCAAACGCGAAACAATGACGCCGGAAGAAGCCGGCATCGCGCTCGCCAAAATCGAAGAAGATTTTTGGGCATCGAAGACCGGGCAGAAACTCATCCGCGATCGCGTGGAGCGCTGCTTCCCGGAATTCATTGCCCGCGTTCCCTCGGGAATGCTGACCGAGATGGGTTTGAAACGGCACTACAAGACGCCCGAAGCCTTGAAAGTGTTGCACCCGCAGCCCAATCGCACCGCGCCCGCCCACGCTTTCTCAAAATAGTCTGGGCAATCGCATTCACAAAACCGTAGGCTGAAACGCATATGTTCGAAGTCATCAAACCGAATCTCGCCAAAGTGTCCGAGAAGCTGATCCACCTACGGAGGTTTCTTTGACGTCCCCAGCGCGCAGAAACGCCTGGCGGAACTCGAATCCTTGATGGCGCAGGAAAATTTCTGGAACAGCCGCGAACAGGCCCAGAAACTCATCGACGAAGCGAACACGCTCAAAAAGAAGATCGAGCCCCTCTTCAAGGCCGAACGACAGCTTGAAGACATGCAGGTCATGGTGGAACTCGGTGAAGCCGAACCGCCGGAAGTGCAAGTCAAGATGGACGCCGAACTCACCGCGGAGCTCGCGAAGTTCGAAAAAGATCTCGAAGCGATTGAGCTGCGGGTCTTCCTCAACGGCCCGCACGACAAGTGTAATTGCATCTTCACCATCAACGCCGGCGCCGGCGGCACCGAAGCGCAGGACTGGGCCGAGATGCTCTCGCGCATGTACGGACGCTGGTTCGACCTGCGCGGCTGGAAGTGGGAAGTGACGGACGCGCTGGCGGGTGATTCTGCCGGTTTAAAAAGCGTCACCTTCCGCGTCGAGGGCGAGAACGCCTACGGCTTTTGCAAAGCCGAACGCGGTGTGCATCGTCTCGTGCGCATCTCGCCGTTCGATTCCAACAAACGCCGCCACACGAGCTTTTCCAGCGTGGACACCATCGCTGAATTGAGCGATCTGCAGGAAACCGACATCGTCATTCCCAAGAGCGAAATCCTCCGCGACACCTTCCGCGCCGGCGGCAAAGGCGGCCAGAACGTGAACAAGGTCGAAACCGCCGTGAGGCTCACGCACATTCCCACCGGCCTCGTCGCCGCCTCGCAAGCCCAGCGCAGCCAGACGCAGAACGAAGCCACCGCCATGGCGATGTTGATCTCGAAGCTCTACGCGCTGCGGCTCGACCAGGCCAAGAGCGAGATGGAACGTTTCTACGGCGACAAAGGCAGCATCTCGTGGGGCAATCAGATTCGCAGCTACGTCTTCCAGCCCTATCGCATGGTCAAAGACCTGCGCACCGGCGAGCAAACCAGCGACGTCCAAGGCGTGATGGACGGCAACCTCGATCCCTTCGTCAACGCCTGGCTCCGCGCCGGCTGCCCGCTCAAGCGGATGCAAGGGCTCAAGGACGACGAGGAATAGGGTTTGCCACAGAGGCACAGAGAGCACAGAGATGAGTTTGGAATTCCCAGAACAACGCGACGCGTTGACGGAAAAGATCATCGGCTGCGCGATCGAAGTTCATCGAATGCTCGGTCCAGGGATGCTGGAATCCACTTACGAAGCAGCCCTCGGCGTCGAACTTCAATCGGCTGGATTAAGCTTCCAGCTACAACTCGTCGTTCCAGTTACATACAAAAATCATCCCGTTGGAGAATACCGGCTGGATCTGGTAGTTGATAATTCGGTCGTCGCGGAAGTCAAAAGCGTGGATCGCTTTGATTCTATTTTTGAAGCGCAGATACTAACGTATCTGAAAATCACCGGCCTCAAACGTGGTTTGCTTTTGAATTTCAACTCACGTCTATTGAAGGACGGCATCAAACGATTTGTGCTTTAACTCGGTGTTCTCTGTGTCTCTGTGGCCAATATTCTAGATACCATCGTTGAACAGAAGCGGCGGGAAGTTGCAGAACTTCCCGCGCGCGTGATTGCCGCCGGCGACCTTCGCGATGCGGTGCTCGAGCACGGCGAGCGGCGCGACTTCTTTGCTGCGTTGCAGAGACCACGCCGCGGTTCCGTCGGCTTGATCGCGGAAGTGAAGAAAGCTTCTCCGTCCGCCGGGGTGATCTGCAAAGACTTCGATCCCGTTCGCATCGCCAAGGAATACGAAGCCGCGGGCGCGAGTTGCCTCTCGGTGTTGACCGACGAGAAATTCTTCCAAGGCAAACTCGAATACCTCCGCGAGATTCGCTCTGCCGTGAAGCTCCCGCTCCTGCGCAAAGACTTCATCATCGACGAGCGCCAAATTCTCGAAGCAATCGAATGGGGCGCCGATGCAATCCTGTTAATCGTGGCGATCCTCGACGACGAACGCCTGAAACGTTTCCACGCGCTCGCGCTCGACGCCGGCATCGCTGCGTTGGTCGAAGTTCACGACGATGCCGAACTCACTCGCGCCCTTGCCATCGGCGCGCCACTGGTCGGCGTGAACAATCGCAATCTGAAAACTTTCAAAGTGGACCTCGGCACCACCGAGACTCTCGCTGCGCGTTTCTTCCAATCCGTCGGCCCCGACAACTCGAAACTCCTCGTCGCCGAAAGCGGCATCCACACGCGCGCCGATGTCGAGCGCCTGCAACGCAGCGGCGCCGGAGCGATCCTCGTCGGTGAGTCGCTCATGCGCGGCGGCAATATCGGGACGAAAGTCAGCGAGTTGCTCGGCACGTAGCCTCCCGATTTTGCCGGCTGCAGACGACCTCTCGGCACCGAGTTTCTCATAGCGCTGAACCGCCATTTGTGCGTATTGTGCGCATTGCATTTCACTATGGATGCGACGCCAACAATACCCCGCACGCCTCTCGCGAATCGCATCCTTCGCCTTGTCTTCGCACTGGTCCTTGCGCTCGTTGCGGTAACGGGCACCGAGGCTGGCCTGCTCTATCAAGGCGTCTCGCCGACGAACCTCTTCTGGCCCGGCGGCATCGTTCCGTATCAATTCGAAACCAACGTTACCGCCGCGCAGCAAGCAGCCTATCTCGACGGCATTCGTGAATGGGAGCTGGCCGGCAATGTTCGCCTGGTTCCGCGCACCAATCAGTCGCAATACCTCCTGCTCCGCTTCTACTTTCAAGCCGGCACTAACACTTTCGTCCTCGGCACACCCAACGTCCTGACCGTCGACAGTCTGCGGCGCAACCAGCTCACCCACGAAATGGGCCACGCGCTCGGATTGCAACACGAACACGTGCGGCCCGATCGCGACAGTTTCATCACGGTGAATCTCAGCAACCTTTTCTCCGGCGCGAGCAACCTTTACGTCATCTCCTCCAACGACACTCCGTTCGGCGTCTACGATTTCGAATCGACGATGCACTACGGCACGCGGTTGTTCGCGAATGATCCCAATCAGGACGTGATGTTTCCAAAGCCCGCCTACTTCGCGAAATACTACTACCGCATCGCCAACCACACCACTAGCGTCGGCGACCGTGCGGCCATTGCCTACCTTTACGGACCGCCCGCCACGCCGATTTCCAACGTCGTCACGAACACACGCGACACCGGCTTCGGCAGTTTGCGCGCGGCAATTCATTACGCAAACGATCACCCAGGCACGACGATCACGTTCAACATCGCGACGAATGACGCCGGCTACAGCAACGGCGTGTGGACGATCAAACCGACCGGCGAGTTTCCCGCGCTCGTCACCGACGGTACCGTGATCGACGGCGGCACGCAGCCCGGCTTCGTGAATCACCCGGTCGTCGCACTGGATGGTTCAGCGCTCGCGCCCGAGGCGTTTTCTTCGAGCGGTCTTTACATCTACGCGGCGAATTGTTCCGTGAAGAAACTTGCGTTCAATCGCTTCACCTTTTCGGGCGTGATTCTCTCGACCATCTCAGCGACGAACAACGCCATCGTCGGTTGCAATATCGGCATCGATGCGGCGGGCACCAACGCCGCGCCCAATGCCTACCAAGGCGTGATCGTTTCGCTCGCGGCGAGCAACAATCGCATCGGCGGCACGAACGCCACGGACCGCAATCTCCTTTCCGGAAATACTCAATACGGAGTCTACATCTCGGACTCGAACACGACGGGCAACGCTGTTCTCGGCAACTATATCGGCCTCGACATCACCGGCACGCGCGCGATTCCCAATCACAAAAGCGGCATCGGCATTGTCGCCGGCGCTACAAGTAATAACGTGGGACTCCCGGCGAGCGGCGCGCGAAACGTCATCAGCGGCAACCTCGAATACGGCGTGCTGATTTTCGACACCAACAGCGACGCCAACACGGTCGGCGGAAATTTTATCGGTACCGATGCCGGCGGCACGACGAGTGTCTCAAATCTCCTCGGTGGCGTCATTGTCGCCAATCACGCGCGCGACACGACCATCGGCGGCATCGATGCCCTTTCGCGCAATATCATTTCAGGCAACGCCGGCTATGGACTGCTCGTTGTCGATCCCGGCACCGACAACACGATCGTGCGTGGCAATTTTATTGGCACCGATCCGTCGGGTTCTCTCGCCGTCCCCAACGACAACGGCATCGGCATTTTCAACGGCCCGCAGAACACGATCGTCGGCGGCGGCACTCCGACTGCACGCAACGTCGTATCGGGCAATCGTTCCACCGGAATTTTCGTCGGCGACACTACCACCATCGGCACCATCATTCGCGGCAATTATATTGGCGTAGCCACCAACGGCACCTCCGCGCTCGGAAACGGTTGGCACGGCGTCTACCTACTCTTCGGGCCACGCAACACCATCATCGGGGGCACCACGACGCCCAACTCCGGCAATTTGATTTCAGGCAACGGTGGCGACGGCATCGCCTTCTACGGCGACGGCACCATCAACAACGTCGTCACGGCAAATCTCATCGGCACCGACAAAACCGGCACGACTGAGATCCCCAACGCCACCGGCGTATCTCTGAGCTTCGGCCCCGAGTTCAACACCATCGGCGGCGCCAGCGCAGGTGAACGCAATGTGATTTCGGGAAACAATTACAACGGGGTTTATCTCGGCGGTTACGGAACGACGAGCAATTCGGTCCTCGGCAATTTGATCGGCACCACACTCTCCGGCACGACCTCCCTCGGGAACAATTCCGATTCGCTCGCATTGGCCAACGGCGCCTCCAACAACCTCGTCGGTGGCACGACCTCCGCCGCGCGCAACATTATCGCTGCAGGAACTTATAGCGGCGTTTGGATTAACGGCCCGGACACGAGCGGCAATGTAATTCAAGGCAACTTCATCGGCACCGACACCAACGGCAACGTTGCGTTCGGCAACGGCTATGAAGGCGTTGCCATTTACGGCGGCGCGCACGACAACGTCATCGGCGGCACCGCAGCGGGGTCAGGCAATGTCATCGGCGGAAGTGGTCTTCGCGGCGTCTACCTTGCCGACGCCGGCACGACGCGGAACCGCATTCAAGGAAACTCCATTGGTGTCGGGGCAAATGGCGCTGCGCCGCTCGCCAACGGCTACGAAGGAATCGCCATCATCAACGGCGCGAGCAGCAACATCGTCGGCATCGCGCTCGATGGTTCGGGCGCGGGAAATCGCATCGCGAACAGTACATATTCCGGCATCTACGTGGGCGACGCGACCACGACGGGCAACACCATTCGCGGCAACTCGATTTACTCGAACGGTCAGCTCGCCATCAATCTCATCGGCGGCACGGAGAACGGCAGCGGCGTAACGGCCAACGATTCCGGCGATGCCGACACCGGCCCGAACAATCTTCAAAATTTTCCCACGATCACGAACGGCGTCGTCTCCGGCGGGAGCACGTTCATCAAGGGCAACTTCAACAGCACAGCGAATCGCAGCTTCCTCCTCGACTTCTATCGCAACACCGCCGCCGATCCTTCGGGCTATGGCGAAGGTGAAAACTATCTCGGCGTGACCAGCGTCACTACCGACGGAGTCGGCAACGCGAACTTCAACTTCAACACGCTCGGCATTTTCACCAACCAACTCCTCACTGCCACCGCCACTGACACTCTCACCGGTGACACCAGCGAGTTCAGTTTGGCCGTCGCCGCGACCATTGGCGCTGGCGGCGTGTTTCCCATCGGCGTGACGGAAACGCTGACCAACGGCACGAATCTCACGCTCACCCTCGCGCTCCAAACCAACCGCACCTATCGCGTGCAGGCGACCACGAATCTCGTCACGCCAAACTGGATCGAGCTTACCAACTTCGTCAGCACGAACGCCGTCATGCAGTTCAAGGACGTGGTGAATACGAACTTCGCCCGGCGCTTTTACCGCGTGACCACGCCGTAAGATCTTTTCTTCGCAAGCCCAGGGAGGATTCGCCGCCTTTGACCGCGCACGCGCGCGGTGGTACGTTCCAACTGTAACACCTCAGGGCTTATGAAGAATGCGGCGAACATTGGCGAGTATCTCATCCAACGGCTTCACGATCACGGCGTCCGTCACGTGTTCGGTATTCCCGGCGATTACGCGCTCGGCTTCTACGAGCAGCTCCGCCACAGCCCGCTCCAGACCATCAACACCTGCGACGAGCAGGGCGCGGGCTTCGCCGCCGACGCCTACGCGCGCGTCCGCGGACTCGGCGCCGTGTGCATCACTTACTGCGTTGGGGGCTTGAAGGTCGCCAACACCACCGCGGAGGCCTACGCGGAGAAATCTCCCGTCGTCATCATCAGCGGCGCCCCGGGTATGAAGGAACGCGAGAAGAATCCCCTGCTACACCACAAGGTGAAGGATTTCGACACGCAGAAGAAAGTCTTCGAACAACTCACCGTCGCTTCCGCCGTGCTCGACGATCCCCAAACCGCGCGTCAGGAAATCGACCGCGTGCTCCACGCCGCGCTCCGTTACAAACGCCCCGTTTACCTCGAACTCCCACGCGACATCATTCTCCAACGCGGCGACACGCGGCACCGCACCGAGACCATTCACGAACTCAGCGATCCGTTCACGCTACGCGAGTCGCTCACCGAGGCGGTCGCCATGTTGAACGCCGCGCGGCGGCCCGTGATTCTCGCCGACGTCGAAATCCACCGCTTCGGTTTGCAGAATCTCCTGCTGAAACTGGCGACCAAGACAAACATTCCCGTCGCCGCGACGATTCTTGGGAAGTCCGCGCTCGCTGAGCACCACCCCTTCTACCTCGGCGTTTACGAGGGCGCGATGGGCCGCGAAGACGTGCGGCGTTACGTGGAGGGCAGCGATTGCGTGCTGATGCTCGGCTTCTTCATGACCGACATCAACCTCGGTGTCTTCACCGCGCATCTCGATCCCGTGCGCTCCATTTGCGTCAACAGCGAGAAGCTCTCCGTCCGTTATCATCACTTCGATGACGTGCGCTTGAAGGATTTCATGGCCGGTCTGCTCAAGGCCCCGCTGCGCCGTCGCAAGCTTGGCAAGATTCCCCATCCCGAACCGCCGCCGCCTTTCGTGCCCGCGCGCAGCGCCAAGCCGATCACGGTGAAACGCCTCTTCCAACGGCTGAACTCGTTCCTCGATAAGAATACTGTCGTCGTCGCGGACGTCGGCGATGCGTTGTTCGGCGCGGCCGATCTCTACATCCGCGAGCGCACGGAGTTTCTCGGGCCCGCCTACTACGCGTCGATGGGCTTCGCCGTGCCTGCGGGCATTGGCGCGCAACTGGCGAATCCGAAATTGCGCCCGTTGATTCTCGTCGGCGACGGCGCGTTTCAAATGACCGGCATGGAACTCTCCACCGCCGCGCGTTACGGCTTAAACCCGATCGTGATCGTCCTCAACAACCACGGCTACGGCACCGAACGCCACATTCAGGACGGTCCCTACAACGACGTTCACCCGTGGCGCTACCACAAACTCCCCGAAGTGCTCGGCTCAGGTCACGGTTGCTCGGTGAGCACCGAACAGGAACTCGACACCGCTTTGCGCGCCGCAGCGGAACAGCGCGATGGCTTCTCCCTCATCGAAGTGCAGCTCGGTGAACTGGATCGTTCCCCCGCCTTGGATCGCCTCGCCTCGCGGCTGTCGCATCAACTCGCCGCGGCGAGCAAGCGCCGGTGAAACCACCCTGATACGCTCAACGTGAGGCCCCCCGATTCCGCGGCGCAAAAAGGCCTCTTCAGCATGGCTGCCGAAGAGGCCTGAAAGCGATTCTACCGATTACTTCGAAGCGGCTAGCTTGCGGCGCACCGTTTCCACGCCGACCAACGCGCACGCCAACATCGCAATCGTCGCCCCGCCATCGGGAACCGACGTTGATCCCGGGTACCGGGTGAACAGCGACGAGCCCGAAATGCCGAACTTGCCGCTGCCATCGTTGTTGAACAGCGGATACGCAGGAATGGTGATCGTGCCCGTCAGGCCGCCGATGTACCAAACTTCGCTGCCATAGTTGGGGCCGTCATATTTCACGAGGAGATATTCATAGCCAGTGGAACCCACGTTGATATCCACCGTGTTGCCACTCACCGTTCCATACGTGGTGCGCGAAGCCAGCACCGCCGCGTCCATCGGACTAAAGGTGTTCGACGAACGTTGGATGGTTTGGCCCAGGACATTGGTCGTCGACCCGAGAGACATCCCGATCAATTGATTCACGTACGCCGTGACATCCGCGTCACCCGCCGGAATCCCGAAGTTAACGAACCCCAATTCGTTGGCATCGCCAATGGTGAGGCTGACGGCGCCGGCATTTAAAGCCGCAGCCGACAAAGCGACTGCCGCAACCAAGCTTTTCAAGTAAGACGTTTTCATAAGATCCAAAGTGTTCGATTTCAGCTACAACCCGACCATTTCCATCTGACCTACTAGTAGCAGGGCGCCGAGGAAACGCAATCAACCGTGCTCTGTTTTTGGACATTTTCTTGTCGCAAGAGTGATTTTTGGGACATAACACCCCCCTTTCCTCTCATCCATGCGAAAAACGTGCCTGCGGGAGACGACACCCGCACGCTAACGCCTACAAGGGCGACGCAGGGAATCGTCGACCTCAGACTAAACCTTGGAGTTCGACGGCGTGGCGCTCGCGGCCATCCAAGGCCTCAATCAAAAACTCGAAAGTCGAAGTCAGAAACTGGAAGCGGAGAACGCGGCGTTGAAGCAGAGGCTGGAAGCGTTGGAACAAATGGTCGCGCGCATTGAGGCAGCGAAAACTACCGACGGTCATTGAGCCGGGACGCCGAACCTTCGGGTTGCGCAAGACGGATCCCGCAGGCACAGTGCCCTCGTCCAACCCATCGTGGACAAACCGAAAAACTATCGGCACATGCACGCATTTCCGTTCGCACCCAGCAGCCGCCGCCTCACGTCCCAATTCCTCGCCGCGCTTGTCGTTGCGTGGTCGATCACCACCGCCCGTGCCGATCGACCATCCGCCATCCGGCCGGTGCCGATGCAAAAGAAAACGGTGCCGAAGACGGTGAAAGAGAAGCCGGTCATTCCCTCGGATGCCGCAGTGGAATCGCTTACGGAAAAGGCCCTCAAATCGATGGTGGTGATCTCGCACTTCGGTCGCGATGGCGTGACCGATGGCGTTGGCGCCGGCTTCGTCATCGATCCCTCGGGATTGATTGCCACGAGTTTCCACGTCGTCGGAGAATCGCGCCCCATTACCGTGCAGCTACCGGATGGCAAACGCCACGAGGTGGTGGCCATTCACGCGTGGGATCGGAAGCTCGACCTCGCGATTCTCCGCATCGCCGCGACGAACCTTCCCGCGTTGTCCCTCGGTGATTCCGACGCCTTGCGCCAGGGCACAACGGTGATCGCGCTCGGCAATCCGCAAGGGCTCGAGCACAGCGTGGTGAAGGGAGTGGTCTCCGCCCGCCGGGATTTTGACGGCGTCGAGATGATTCAACTCGCGATTCCGATCGAACCCGGGAACAGCGGCGGCCCCCTGCTCGATATGCAGGGTAACGTGCACGGCATTCTGACGCTCAAATCGGCGGTGACCGCGAACCTTGGATTTGCCATGCCGGTGAACGCGCTCAAGACCTTGATTGACCGCCCCAGCCCCGTGCCCATGAATCGCTGGCTGACGATCGGCACGATCAACTCCCGCGACTGGCAGCCACTCTTTGGCTCGCGCTGGACGCAGCGATCCGGTCGGGTCCAAGTCGAAGGCTTCGGCTCCGGATTTGGCGGACGCTCCCTCTGCCTCTCCAAGCGCACCGCACCGCAACCGCCCTACGAGCTCGCCGTTACGGTGAAGCTCGACGACGAAGCGGGCGCGGCGGGATTGGTATTCGGTTCGGATGGCGACCAGCGTCACTTCGGCTTTTATCCGAGTGCCGGCGCGTTGAGGTTGACCCGCTTTGATGGGCCGGACGTGTTCTCCTGGCAGGTCATCGCCGAGGAAAAATGCCCCGCATACCGCCCAAAGGATTGGAACACGCTCAAGGTGCGCGTCGAAACCAACAAACTCTCCTGCTACGTGAACGATGAACTGGTGGTCGAAGCGAGCGATCCGGAATTGCCCGGCACGCAAGTCGGGCTTGCCAAATTCCGCAATACGGCTGCTGAGTTTAAAATCTTTCAAGTCGGCAAGACCGTCGGGGTGAGGGCGATCCCCACCGAACTTGCCGCATCGATCAATCATCAACTCGATGATCCCAGCGCGCTGGAAAAGAAGGATCCGCAACTGGTAAAGGCGCTCCAGACGCATCCCGACGCCAGCCGGGCGTTGCTCATCGAACGGGCGCGGAAACTTGAGAAGCAGGCAGGGCAATTGCGCCGTCTGGCCGCGTCGGTCCACAGCCAGACGGTCGTCGCGGAGCTGGCAAAGGTGCTCGCACAATCCGAAGAGAAGATCGACCTCGTCCACGCCGCACTGCTGGTCGCCAAGCTGGATAATGACGAGATTGATGTGGCGTCATACCGCCGCCAGTTCGATCAGCTTGCCGCCGAGTTGCGCGGCAGAATCACCAAGGACGCGACCGATACTCAGAAGGTCGCCACGTTGAACAAATTTCTCTTCACCGAAAACGGATTCCACGGAAGCCGGTCCGATTTCTACAATCGCGCAAACAGTTACCTGAACGAAGTGATGGATGACCGCGAGGGTTTGCCAATTACCCTGGCAATCTTGTTCGTTGATCTCGCCAACCGCATCGGCTTGACCAATGTCCATGGCACTTCGATGCCCGGGCACATGCTGGTGAAGTTTACCCCCGCCGATGGCGAGGAGCAGTTGCTCGACGTTTTCGAAGGCGGAAAGCCCATCACTCGCGACGAGGCCAACGAACTGGTAATGGACTACACCGGCGCACCCCTGCGCGAAGAGCAGCTACGCACCGCGACCAAGCGCGAGATTGTGACGCGCATCGTGCGCAACTTGATGGGCATCTCCCAACGCAGCGAGCTCCCCGACGACACCTTGCGATATCTCGATCTGATCGTCGCGTTGAACCCTGATTCGTCGATGGAACGACTCAATCGCGGCATGCTCCGACTCCGCAGCGGCGATACTCCCGGAGCCCGGCAGGATCTCAAGTGGCTGCTCGATAACAATCCGCCGGGCATCGATCTCGATCGCGTGGCGGAGGTGCTCCGCGCTCTTTAGGCGGCGCAGCGAATTGCGGCCGCGTCTTCGATTCGGAGGTTTCGGCATTACAACAAATACGCGGGCATTCGCGGCGGCACAGAATTAAGTATTTCCCCGTAGTTGCTTCCAGGTCGACTTACACTATCGTCCGTACAACGACACAGCGCACTGATCGTGATGCGGCCCACCTTCGTATCAATTCAGATGAACATAACTTGTTACGTCCGAAGACAAGTGCCGAGGCCACTTCGCTTGAATGCGGAGCGCCTCGGCCGAATCGATGCGCCTCGCTCGGTCCGCCTCAATTGGCAGACTGAAACGTGATGATTGCAGTCGCACAACCCGACGTCGGGCGACAGTTTAAGAACCGCGCAAGAGCGACAATAGTCCTCTTCGCGCCGCAGACCAATCTGCCGAATCGGCACTGACCGAGAGGCAGAAATTTGACAAGACAATCGGCACCTTTGAGAAATTGAAAACGCATTCCAAATCCCGTCAGCATCGAAATCACGCTTCCGAACGCGTGCGTGAGGTTGATTCGGCCAAGGGCACGCCGACATTGCATGCTGAGAACCGCGCAGGCAATTGCCTGATGGCATGGGCCGCTGCGTTTCTGCTCCTTTGCTTGCCAGCCATCGCCGCCAACCAACCCGTGATCAAAGTGGCCAGCGGTTACTACCACAGCCTTTTCATCACCGGCGACGGAAGTCTCTGGACGATGGGCGCAAATACATACGGCGAATTGGGCAACGGCACTAACAATGACACCAACCGCCCCGTGCAAATCGCAACCAATGACGTCACGGCGATTTCTGGAGGAGCGCTGCATAGCATGTTTCTCAAGACGAACGGCAGCCTGTGGACAATGGGGTTCAACGGCAACGGCCAACTGGGCGACGGTTCCTTCAACATTACCAATCGCCCCAAACTGATCGTGGCCGGTGGCGTCACCGCGATCGAGGCGGGCGCACTGCACAGCCTGTTCTTGCGGGACGACGGCAGCCTCTGGGCCATGGGATACGGCTACTTTGGTCAATTGGGGAATGCCTCTAGCAGCGACATCAGCCACCCCGTGCAGGTCGTCGCGAGTAACGTCACCGCCATTTCCGGAGGCGATTTTCACAGCCTGTTTCTCAAGAGCGACGGCAGCTTGTGGGCGATGGGGCAAAATACCTACGGCCAGTTGGGCAACGGTTCCAACAACGACACGAATCGCCCCATACAGATCGTGAGCAATGGAGTTATCGCGATCGCCGCGGGCGCCCTGCACAGCTTGTTCATCAAGAGCGACGGCAGCTTGTGGGCGATGGGTTTCAATGGCAATGGTCAATTGGGCAACGGCACCTTCAACGACACGAATCGCCCCGTGAAAATTGTTACCAGCGGTGTCACTGCCGTGGATGCCGTCGGCAATCACACGATGTTCCTCAAGGACGACGGCAGCCTGTGGGTCGTGGGCCGCAACTATACCGGGCAATTGGGTGACGGGTCCAACAACGACAACAACCAACCTCAGCAAATTGTGTCCGGCGGTGTGACCGGCATCGCCGCTGGCGACTCGCACAGCTTGTTCATCAAAAGTGACGGCAGCTTGTGGGCGATGGGCCTCAACAGCAATGGCCAGCTCGGAGATGGCACTCTCAACGACACCAATCGTCCGGAGCAAGCCGTCGTCGGCCCCCTGGGCTACCACAGAATCTCTCTCCAAATCTTGAGCGGTGGCAATGTCCGTCTTTCGGCTTCGGGCTTAGCCGGCAGCAAATATGCCCTGGATCGAACTCACACATTGTCGCCGCCGATTCTTTGGACAACGCAAGCGACTAACATCGCCGATTCGGCCGGAGCATTAGCGTTTACCAACACCCCCGCGGCGGGCACAAACAACTTTTGGCGTCTGCGCATCGTGCCGTAGACCATCTGGAGACGGTGGCTGATATAAGTTCGACTCGATCGGTGGCACACATCGATCGAAAGTCCGCGGTTCAATATCGAGCTCGCCACTCCCTCTAAGTTCATCGGTCCCCAAAAAATGTTTGAACATTTTTTGGGGAGGTTTTTTCAATAGGACAGCAACGCTACTCGTTATGAAACATTCAATCCATTATCTGATCGCAGCGACCATTAGTATGGCCTGTTTCTCAGGTCATTCATTGTTTGCTCAAACCAACAAAGCTTCAGCACCACTGTTCGCGGACAAAAACCTCGAAGCCGCTGTCCGCAAATGCGTCTTCGAAAAACGCGACAACGACAAACCGTTGGTCGAAGCCGATGTGGAAAAGATTTCCACGCTCGAAGCCAGCGGACGCGGGATTACCAGCCTCGCTGGCATTGAGAAATGCAAAAGCCTCGCCTCGCTAAATCTAGCCAACAACAAGGTCACCGATCTGAAACCACTCAAAGACCTCGCCAGCCTGCAGCTGCTGGATTTATCGAAAAACAATGTTGAAGACGTCGCCCCGCTCGCAGGTATTACCGCGCTCCAATACTTGGAATTGTCGGCCAACAAGGTGAAAGATTTAAAGCCACTTGCGTCCCTCACAAACCTCGCCTCCCTTTATCTCAGCAACAATCAGATCAGTGATATTGCGCCACTTCTGAAACTGCCACGCATCGGATCCTTGTATCTCGACGGCAATCGAATCAAGAGCATCGCCGGCATCAATTCGTTGAAACCACTCACGTCACTCTCCCTGAGCGCCAACCAGATCGCTGATATCAAGCCACTGGATGGACTCGATGGGCTCTATCATTTGTTCCTCGAGACCAATCAAATCGGCGACTTTGGCCCGCTCGTCAACATGGTCAAACGCGACGCAGAAGGCCCCAAACGCTTCGCGCCGTTTATCAACATTTACACGAAGGGAAATCCCGCACCGAAGGGGCAGCTCAATGCTTTGAAGAACTACGGCGCGCGGCTTCCCGAGTGATCGCGTCCGCTACGATTTGATGTCGCGCACCTGAAACACGGCGCTGCCGATTACCAAGAACGTCAGGTTGAAGCCGAGCAACAGGCTCAGCGACTGCACGATCTTCGCCCAAGGCACGCGTTCCTCGAACATGAACTGCCACACGTGCAAGTGATACGTGAGAAACCATTCCTGGTAGTCGTGAAAGTACGGAATCTTCTCCATGATCAGGCTCACGAACAACACAGAGAGGCAGAGAATCGTCGCCGCAGCGGGCTTGACGTTGAAGCACGAGAAAAGGAATGAGAGCCCGAGAATCGTCGCCGCCTCCGTCACGAGCATCGCGTGCGCGGCGAGGTAATGATTCAGCCCCGCATCGGCGTCGAGCACACTGAAGATGCCGAGCTCAGGGTTCCAGAAGAACAGCCCGCCCCACGGGAAATACAATCGCGCGAACAGCAAGCCGAATACGCCCAGCGCGGCAACGAGCAGCGCGCAGAAAATCAAACCGGCGACCCATTTCACGAACAGCAGACGCACGCGCGAGATCGGTCGCGCCAGAATCATCCGCAACGTTCCGTCCTCCGCCTCTTTGGCCACGAGGTCGCCGCCCACCAGCGAGACGTAGAGCGGCAGCAACAGCGCCGCGAGCGGAATCAACATGATCGTCGCGATAGTCAGCGTAGAAATGTATTGCTCCGCGAAATGGCCGTTGCCTTCGAGCATCCGTCGCAACGGCCGCGAAGCGCTGGTGAACTTGAACACCATTGTCACAATGTTCTGCGCCAGCAGGAACATACCGAAGCCGATGTAGGTGCGCTTCTTCCCGAAGAGCTTCCAAAGTTCGTTGCGGAGTTGGCGGATAAACATCGGTGAAATCGGGATTTGCGGGCGCTTACGACTTCCGCGTTCGTTCGTCCTTCATTAACGAAAGGTAGAACCCTTCCAAGGTCGGTTCTTCGCGATGTATTTCGTGGACGGACATCCCCTGCTCCACCAAACAGCTTACCACTGCGGCGGTTTCCACACCACCGGACAGTGAAATGTATTGGCCGTCACGCGAATCGGCGATGAGCTTGCGTTCCCTCAACAGTTTGGTCGCCGCCGCAAAATCATCCACTCGCAGCCGCACCCAGCTCTCCGCACGCTTCACCTCGTCGATTGTGCCGTCGAAAATCTTTCGACCACGATTCATCACCGCGATGCGCGTGCACAATTGTTCCACTTCATTGAGCCGATGCGAGGAGAGAAGAATTGTCAGCCCCAACTCGCGTCGCAGCCGAAGGATTGTCTGGCGCATCTCGTGAATGCCCTCGGGATCAAGTCCATCGCTGGGCTCATCCAGAATGAGAAGCGTCGGCTGCGGCAGCAACGCTTGCGCGAGAGCCAGCCGCGCGCGCATTCCGTGCGAGTAAGTTTTGACCTTGGATTGCTCGCGACCGGTAAGCCCCACCCATTCGATCACTTCGCGAATTCTTTCCGGCGGAGTCGCGGCCGAGTAATGGCTGAGAATCTCCAGATTTCGCCAACCGCTGAGGTAATCGTAGAAGACCGGCGATTCGAATATGGCGCCGACTTTAGCAAGCGCGGCACGACGGTCACGCGTCACGTCGTGACCGCATACCAATACGTCACCGCTCGTCGGCCATACTTGTCCGAGCATCATGCCGATGGTCGTGCTCTTGCCGGCGCCGTTGTGACCAAGCAGCCCAAATATTTCGCCAGCAGGGACGGTGAGGTTCAAATCAATCACCGCCGGCTTATCGCCGAAGTTCTTGGATAGATTCCGGAGCTCGATCACCGCGCGACCTCCAGGAGATTCTTGATGTGACCGTCGGCGTAGAGATAATTCACTCCGTAGTTGCTTCCGCGCCCCTCGTGAAACGCCTGTTTGTCGAAAAACACCGGAATCTGGGTCACGTTGGTCAGGACGAATAGGACGTTGAGGCGATCGGCGTCCTGCCCGTTAAGGAGCACGTTCCACGAGTAACTGGAGCCGGTCTGTTCGTAAATACGGGCACCATCCGACGGACATCGCAGGATATTCGTGCTGCCGAGTTGCGCCGCCAATACGACTTCTACATTTGTGCCCGGCGGCGTGCCCGCTGCACGATCATAAATGACAGGCATCTTGCTGTCGTGGTCCGACACGTACAACTGCAGCGCGATGCCGATCTGGTGAAGATTGGAAAGGCACTTGGTGGCCCGGCCCTGTTCGCGCGCCTTTGAAATTGCGGGCAGCAACATGCCGGCAAGGACGGCGATGATTGCAATGACGACCAACAATTCAATTAAAGTGAAGGCGCGAATCCGCCGCCAGCTACTCGCGAGAACGCCAGCGCTACTCATCTTGGCCCCCGCAAAGGCAAGCCCTTCTCCATTGCTCGCTGCATCTCTTCCAGTAATGGCGCCAACTCAGCTTTGGTCTGGGCAGAACTTTGACTGTAGAAAGTGTTGAGACCGATTCCGCGCACCTTCTGTTGAAGTTCCTCACTCAACACCGGCGGACGATTTGTGCCGTCCACCCGAGCCAGCGCCGGACCACTGGACGACGGCGGATTGTCACGCGCTTCCTTCAATCGTTTCAAAGCATCATCGATCGTCTTCTTCCGCTTCTCATCGGGAAGTTGTTCGAAGGCGCTAATCATCTGTTTGAAGCCCGTCGGCATTGTCGCTTCGAGGAACGCCGACTTTTCCTCCTCAGTCATTGCGGCGAACCAACGGGACCATTCGCCATCGAGTCGCGCGTTGCGGCGGTCTTCGTAGCCGAGGGCGTTCAGCTTCGCGGCGAGATCACGCAACGCTTTTGCCCGAGCGTCGCCCGAGAGTTGGCTGAGATCGACGCTGCGAAGGTAAGCGCGAACTTTTTCGGCAGTCACTTTCGATCGTTCCGCAATCGTATACCCTCCCCATGCCAGCAACCACGCGGCGACCAATGCCATGATGGCGATCAGAATCGGACGGTGCCGCGGGTTGAGCATGACGGGAATCTAGCGCCGACAGGACAGAACGCACGGGAAATTCCACTGACTACAGCGACTCCTGAATCGCATTCAAGCTACGCTTCCGGCATATTCCTTCTCGTGCTATCCAACGGCGACGATGCTCCGCTGCCCGTCGAACTCCCAATCGACGGCGTGCTCGACTTGCATACCTTTCGCCCGAAAGAAATCGGCGCTTTGGTTCCCGATTACCTGTTGGAGTGTCGTCAGCGGGGAATCCTCGAAGTCCGCATCGTTCACGGCAAGGGAATCGGCAACCTCCGTCGCAGTGTCCACGCGCTCTTAATCCGTCTACCTGAAGTGGAATCGTTCGCGGAAGCGAGTGCCCTCTACGGCGGAAGCGGCGCGGTGATGGTGAAGCTGAAACCGTTGAAAAGCTGACGAGCTAGTGCTCAATCGAAGAGGGATGGCTGATACAATCGCACCGGCGCACGCGGTGCCACGGGTTCGCCAGATTCCTTGAAGGCGGCCAGCGCGGTTTTCAATTCAGCAGGCGAATGCTTCTGGCGAATCTTCGCCATCGCCTCGCCCGCGAGAACGTCACATCGCTCGTTGTCTTCGTGACCGGCGTGGCCTTTCAACCATCCCCAGTGAACGCGATGCCGACTGGCAAGGGCGTCGAGTTCGCGCCAGAGGTCGGCGTTGCGCACCGGCTTCTTTTCCGCGGTCAACCAGCCGCGCGCCTTCCATCCCTTAATCCAAGAGCTGATTCCGTTTCGCAAATATTCGGAGTCGGTGAACAGCTTCACTTCGGACGGCTGCTCGAGCGAACGCAGCGCTTCGATAGCGGCGCGCATTTCCATCCGGTTGTTCGTCGTGGCCGGTTCGCCGCCGGAGATTTCGCGAACGCTGTCGCCGTGCCGCAACACCGCCGCCCAGCCGCCCGGGCCGGGATTGCCCTGACAACCGCCATCGGTATGGATGACAACCTGATTCGACAGCCCTGAGGAAAGCGGCTGCTTCACACGAGCTTCTTCA
Organism: Limisphaerales bacterium; assembly: GCA_044224905.1. Lineage (GTDB taxonomy): Bacteria > Verrucomicrobiota > Verrucomicrobiia > Limisphaerales > JBGAJN01 > JBGAJN01. The sequence continues at coordinate 1,826,282 of JBGAJN010000002.1, read as the reverse complement.
GCTTCGGATCCTCGGCCAGCTTCTTGACCAATTCCTTGATCTTTTGCGCCTGGCTTTTGTGCGCCACGAGCGTGGCGTCGTCGGTCTGAACGATGATCGAATCGCGCAAGCCCACGATGCAAATCGGCGTGCGAGTCTTCGTGCGCGCGTCGTAGACAATGTTCCGCGCCGCATCGACGTGAATGAAATCGGCCACGGCGCAATTGCCTTCCGCGTCCGCTTTGACGTGACGCGCGAGCGCCGTCCACGAACCAAGATCGTCCCAATCGAACGAGCCATCAGCCACGACGACGTTTTGCGCGTGCTCCATCAGCGCGAAGTCGATCGAGATTTTTTTGATCTCCGGATATTCCTTCGCGATCACCTTATCGAGCTTCTTCTTCGTCGCCGCCTCGAACCAGCGATGGCACGCGGCCGCCATTTCGGGCTGATGTTTCTCCAAGCCATTCGTGATCGTCACGAAGGACCACACGAACATGCCGGCGTTCCAGCGGTACTGGCCGCTATTCACGTAATCGAGCGCCTTCGCGTAGTCCGGCTTCTCGACGAACTGCTCCGCTTTGTAAAACGTCGTCTTGTATTTTTTTACACCGGACGGTGGCGGCAATTCGGCGCCAGTGCGAATGTAACCATAACCCGTCGCGGGCTCAGTCGGCTTGATGCCAATGGTCACGATCACCTGTCCGCGGCTCGCGAGATCGAGCGCGTCGGTGAGCACTTGCTGAAACTTCTTTTCGTCGGGAATCACGTGATCCGCCGGCAACACCGCCATCACACCCGTCGTGCAACGCGCTCCCACAATTGCCGCGCCGAGCGTCACCGCCGCGCATGTATCGCGCCCGATCGGTTCCGCAATGACGTTTTCCTTTGGCAGCTTCGGCAATTGCTTCCGCACCTCCGGCGCCTGCGCGGCATTGGTGATGATGAGAATATTTTTGAGCGGAACCACCGGCAGACAGCGATCCACGGCTTGTTGGAGGAATGAACGATCGCCGAGCAGCTTGATCAATTGCTTGGGCGTCTTCTCGCGGCTCACAGGCCAGAAACGCTCGCCGCGTCCGCCGGCCATGATGATGACGAACTTGTTGGAGTTGTCAGATTTCGCTTTCACAGTTTTCTCAGCCATAAAGTTAACACGGTCAAAACCGACCAAAACTTAACCAACAAAATACAACGCCAGCCGTGCTCAAACCGACTTCACCGCATCAGAAATCGATTTCACAAAGGCGCCCACGCTGTCCACCAAACCCGCCGACTGCCCGCGTTCGGCGATTTGATTTACGATCGCGCTGCCCACGACGATTGCCTCCGCATCCTTCGCGACAAGTCGCGCCTGCTCCGGATTTGAGATACCGAAACCGACAGCAATCGGCAGCGACGTGTGCGCACGAATCTTGCGCGTCATTTCACCGATGGTGTCGGAAACCTTCGCCTGCATGCCCGTGACGCCTTCGCGCGACACGTAATAAATGAAACCGGTCGCGCGCTTGGCGATGAGTTCCATGCGATCCTCGGGCGTGGTCGGCGCGATCAGGTAGATGTTGCATAAGCCCGCCTCGCGCATCAACGCCTCGTAGTTGTCTGATTCCTCCGGCGGCAAATCGAGCACAAGCAAGCCATCGACTCCGGCAGCCGCGCAATCGGCAATGAACTGTTTCAGACCGCGCTTGTGGAGCAGATTGAAATAAACGTAGAGCACGATCGGAATCTGCGAATCGCGCCGGATCGCCTTTACGGTTTCGAGAAGCTTCGGCGGAGTCGTGCCCGATTCCAACCCGCGCTGCGCGGCGAGTTGATTCACCATGCCATCCGCAAGCGGATCACTGAAGGGAACGCCCAGTTCCAGCACATCGACCCCCGCGCGATCGAACGCCAGCGCGAGCAGACGCGTGGCTTCGAGGTTCGGATCACCCGCCCCGATGTAAACCACGAAACCCTTCTGCCCCGCGCGTTTCAAATGCGCAAACCGTTCGACGATGCGATTCATGTGGCGGGCAGTTTCGAGTTTCGAGATTCAGGTTTCAAGTTGGTTTCCACACTAATCGCAGCCCCTCCAACGTGAGGTTTGGTTCGACGGCGGTGATTTCGGGAAGTTTGCTCGCCATTAATTTCGCGTAGCCACCGGTGGCCACCACGGGCAAACGCGGCGCGCTCAGTTCGCGTTTCAATTCGCCAATCAACTCCCGAACCAACCCGCGATAACCGTGCACGGCGCCGATCAACATCGCTTGCTCGGTATTTTTTCCGACAACTTGTTTCACTTCGCGAATCGTGATCTTGGGCAACAGCGCCGTCTTTTCGTGCAAGTAGTCCGTCATCGATGCCAAGCCCGGCGCGATAATGCCTCCGATGTAATCACCGCGAACATCGACCACGTCGAACGTCACCGCGGTGCCGAAATCCACAACGAGCGACGGCGCGCCGTAATGCGCCCGCACGGCGACGGCGTTAGCGAGCCGGTCGGGGCCGATCGTTTCCGGATGCGGATAATTGATCCCGATCCCGCTGACCGTCGCGGGCGTGAGCGCAATCGCGGCAACGCCGAACGTGGATTTCAAGAAACGCTGCACTTGAACGGTGGCCTTCGGAACCACCGAGCACAGACACGCGCCATCGATCTGCAATCGCCCGATGAAGGCGCGCACGCCGGTGGGCGCCGAGCCATCGAACCATGACGCCGTGGGAATATTCGCCTGCGTCAAAACGCTTTGACCATCGGATAAGCCGAGGTGCGTGTGCGTGTTGCCGATGTCGAGCAGAAGCAGCCGCATGGGCTGCTTTACCTTCGTCGCGCTCCGTGAGGTCTTCTTCATTTCTCCAAAGTAACGTCGCCGCCAATAATGCGTTCCAAACGACCGTGCTCCGTTCGCAGCAACAATGCGCCGTCATCATCGAGCGCTTCGGCCCGACCGGAAACGCGGCGATCGCCAATGTGAATCGTCACGTTGCTGCCGATCGTGGTGCAGCGTTCCACCCACTCATCCGCCACCGCTTTGAATTCACCGCGGATGAGCCGCGCGTAATCCTCGTCCAACTCACGCAGAATCGCCGCCGCCAACGCTGCACGATCACACGCCGCACCGGACTCGATCTTCAACGACGTCGCGATCGCGCGCAGTTCGGGCGGCAACTCAGTCGCATCGAGATTCACGTCCACGCCGATCCCGATGATCACGTATTTCACCGTGTCGAGCTCGGCGTTCAACTCCGTCAAAATGCCGACCAACTTTTTCCCGCCGACCAAAATATCATTGGGCCATTTGATGGCCGTCACGACTCCGGTTTCGCGATGAATGGCGCGCGCAACGGCCGCCGCGGTCGCAATGGTCAGTTGCGTCACGGCCTGCGGTTGCAATTTCGGCCGCAACAAAATGGAAAACCAAAGGCCCTTGTGCGGCGGCGAAACCCAGCGACGCCCGAGCCGCCCCCTGCCCTTCGTTTGCGATTCAGCGAACACTACCGCGCCTTCTTGAACGCCGGCCTGCGCGAGCTTTTCAATAACGTCGTTCGTCGAGGTCGTTTCCTCAAACACTCGAACGTCGCGGCCAATGACGCGCGTGCGACCGAGGCGGGCCACAAGATCGTCGGCGTGCAAGAGATCGGGCGCACCAAGCAACCGGTAGCCACGGTGCGGGCTCGCTTCGATGTCGTAGCCGAGCGTGCGCAATTCCTCGATGCGCGCCCAAATCGCCGCACGGCTGACGCCCAGTCTCTGCGCGAGATCGGCGCCCGAAACTGAGCCATCACCCGCTCCACGGAGCGTGGTGAGAATTTGAGCGTCGATGGTCACAAAGGAAAAACCTCAGCTTTCAAAATCGAGCGCGATATCCACCGCGCGCGCCGAATGCGTGAGCGCGCCAACGGAAATGTAGTCAACGCCTGTCTGTGCAATCGAATGAACCGTAGATAAGTTCACTCCGCCGCTCGCCTCGGATTTCGAGCGACCGCCAATCCGCGTGACCGCCAGCCGAAGCTGCACGAGATTCATATTATCGAGCAGAATGATATCCGCGCCGGCTTCGACCGCTTGGTCCACTTGATCAAGCGTGTCGGCTTCCACCTCGACGAGCAGCTTGGGATATTTCTCCCGCGCGCGCTTCACCGCCGCAGCGATGGCGTTCGGCTTTTCATCACGGAGGGCGGCGAGGTGATTGTCTTTGATCAGCACGCGATCATGCAGACCCGCACGATGATTGTGCCCGCCGCCGCACGTGACCGCGTATTTCTCCAGCAAACGCAGGCCCGGCGTGGTCTTGCGCGTGTCGAGAATCTGCGCCTTAGTGCCGGCAATGGCTTGAACAAATTGCGCCGTCAACGTGGCCACACCGGAAAGCCGCTGCACAAAGTTCAAGGCCACGCGTTCCGCAGTGAGGATCGCCCGTGCGGGACCGGACACATGCAAGATGCTCGCGCCAGCGGGCAACCGCGCGCCGTCCTTGGCGAGTTTCTCGATCTTCACCTTCACCGATAGCGCACGAAACGCCGCCTCGGCGAGCGCCACGCCAGCGAGCACAAGATTCTCCCGCGCCACCATCGCCGCGGACACCTGAGCATCTTCGGGAACAGTCGCCTGCGTGGTCACGTCGCCCGAACCGATGTCTTCGGCGAGCGCAACCGCCACGACGCGGCGGATTTCAGCTTCAGCAAGGACAGCCATGCGCGGAGAATGGAGGATGCGGCAGCATGGATGAAGCAAAAAAGGCGCGCGGGCGGCGGTTTGTCAAAGCCGGCAAGCAGGTGTTAATTGAGTCATGAATGCCTCCGTCCTGCAGGGGTTGCGTGCGGCCGATCAGGCTTTTCTCATACACCCGTTCACCAATCATGCGGACATGTACCGCGAGGGTACGCACGTGATCGAGTCAGGGCACGGCGTTTATGTTCGGGATGAAACAGGACGCGAACTGCTCGACGGCCTTGCCGGCCTCTGGTGCGTCAACGTTGGCTACAACTGCCGCGAAATCATTGACGCCGTAACCGCTCAGCTATCCCAGCTCCCGTTTTATCCTTCGTTCTTCAACTCCACGACGGAGCCAACCGTGAAGCTCGCAACCCGACTCGCGCAACTCGCGCCGGGCCGATTGAAACACACCTTCTTCAGCAATTCGGGTTCGGAAGCGAACGAAACCGCGCTCAAACTGATTCGCAAGTATCAAAAGCTTCGGGGCCAGCCCAAGAAAACGAAAATCCTCACGCGGATCTTTTCCTATCATGGCGTCACGCTCGCCACGACCAGCATGACGGGATTGCCCGGTTGCTACACACCATTTGATCTGCCGCTGCCGGGATTCATTCACGTGCCCGCGCCGTACCGCTACCTCGCCGAAACCGTGCTGGATGCGGAGCATTTCGGACATTGGTGCGTGGAAGAAACGGCGAACATAATTCGTCGCGAGGGACCCGATACGATCGCAGCGTTGTTCGCCGAGCCGATTCAGGGCGCGGGCGGTGTGATCGTGCCGCCACCTGGCTATCTGACGGAGCTCCGGCAACTCTGCCGTGAGAACGATATTCTTTTTGCGGCCGACGAAGTGATTACTGGCTTCGGGCGGCTCGGAGATTGGTTCGCGAGCGCCTTGTGGCGTCTCGATCCCGACATCATCACACTCGCCAAAGGGATCACGAGCGGCTACCTCCCGTTGGGCGCCACCATGGTCACCGATGAACTATTCGAGGTGATTCAGCGCGGCGGTTATCTCGCACATGGCTTCACCTATTCCGGGCATCCCACGTCCGCAGCCGCCGCACTCGCGAATCTCGACGTCATCGAGCAGAAGAGACTCGTCCCGCGGGTGCGAGACGATATCGGACCATATTTCCAACAGAAGCTGACCGCCTTGCGCGATCATCCGGCAGTCGGCGAAGCCCGCGGCAGCGGCTTGATCGGTGCTCTAGAACTCCTCCCGCGCGAAGGTAAGTCGGCTCTGAAGCCAGACTCATTCCTCGGTTTGAAAGCGGCAAAGCTCGCGCGCGAAGAAGGGATCATCGTCCGCGGAATCCGCGACATCGCCGCTCTGGCTCCACCTTTGATCATCGAACGGTCGGAAATCGACGTGTTGTTCGACAGCTTGCAGCGGGCGCTTGACCGCTTGTGGGATTAAACTTCCGATCACTCAGCGATCCCGCGCAAGGACGGGAGGAGCGTTGGTCGCCTTGCCAGCGAATAGCCGCCCGAACCAACCCATTTTCTCGACTTCGAATCGTTGGGTGGCGATGTCGCGGAAGCGGATCACGAGACTCGATTTTGCGAGCTGATACCAAAGGAGGTCATTCACCAGACCGATCGCAAACCAAAGCCCCAAGATAAATATCAGCGAAAACCGACCCGAACGAAAAAACATCATGGTTCCCAGCACCGGCATCGCCATTCCAAACACGAGCCACGGCAACGCCATCACGCGCCCGATAACGGAGATTGCCGCACGGTTCGCGCGACGCGTGGTCAATCCGACCCACATGCCCAGCCATCCGATCGTATACGCATCGGCCACCAGCATGATCATGCCGACGGCGAAGGTTAGCACGGATGCCCAGCTGTTGATATCGTTTGGGTTCCGCCATCGGTTCGCCGTGATATCGTGGTGGATGCAGCCGACGACAAACAAGACATCGATCAGCAGAATTAGCAACAAGGGGCGCTGAAACTGACGCTTCAACGCCAGCATCTGACCACGCAGAATTTCCTTCACTGAGAGCGGCGTTGACAGCATGAGTTCCAACGCGCCCGAGCGACGATCCTCCCCGAAGCGGCGGCACGCTTGTGTCGCCATCCACATTTTGATCACCGTGTGCGCAATGATCGCGGTGAAGAAATAAGCGGCTTCTTCGAACCAACTGCGAGGGTTGCGCAACAATCCCACTCCCCAGATGATCGCCCCGGCCAACAAGAACACCCACACGTAAATCAAATCGCGGCGATCCCGCGCGGTGAGCCAAAACACGGGATTGATATCCAACATCCGCCGCCGAACCGCAGCCCGCTGCTCGCGATTGCCCCGCATCAACGCGTCGAGATAGTCCACGATCGGCCGTCGGCCGGCCGCGCTCGGCTTGTCCTGCCACCCATGCGGCAGCCGCCAGCAAGCAACCACCAGGAAGATCCACGCAACGAGGTGAATCGAGCAGCTATATATCCAGAATTCATTGCCCTTGGATTCACGATGAACCATCGCGTATCCCGGGCTTGCCAGCGTGAAGAACTTCGGCATGTCGCTGGGCGTGATTCCCGGAAGGGCATCTTCCATCCAGGCGCCGAGCGCTGGAAATCCGAGCACAAACAGCAGGATGATCAGAAAGGTCGAGACCATCGCCTTGCGTTCGTGCCGCCCGATAGACGACACGCACAGGCCGATCGTCAGCGAGAAGAACATGGTATTCATCAAGACCAACGCCGTGCGCCACAAGAGTTCTCCAGACACTCCCCCCATCGTCACGGGAATCGCCATGATCGGAATCATCGCGAGCAGGCTGTAGAATGCCGTCAGGGACGTGGAGAACAACTTGCCCAACACGACATCGTAGCCCTTGAGATCAGTCAAAAATAGCAAGCCCAACGTCCCTTCCCGCTTCTCCTCGCTGATGCAATCCGCGGTGGCGCGCACGCCGATGAGCAGCGTGAAAACGAAACCGCACCATGCCAGCGCTTCAAACACCTCCCGCCCGACTTCGAGACGCCGGTTTCCGGTGAGATTCTCCGTCATCAGCATCCACGCCGAAACGCCAATCGCCAACGCCGCCGCCAAGCAACGGGTCATGTGCGTGCTCCGTCGGCGGGCAGTCACCCGCAATTCGCGCGCGGCAATCGGCAGAACAGTCATGTTGAAAACAAATTCCGACAAGACGACGAAAGCAAACCCGGCGACCGCACGATCACTCCGCGCCGCTTACGCGCGTAATCTCACGAGCATGTCTTTGCTTTCCACCGTGTCGCCCACTGCGGCGTGCAATTCGGCCACCACACCGTCCACCGGCGCATAGACCGTTGTTTGCATCTTCATCGCTTCCATCATCAGCAAGCGATCGCCCTTGGCGACTTTGTGTCCAACGCTCACGGCGATGCTGGCGATCAAGCCAGGAATCGGCGCGCCCACCTGCAACGGATCGGCGATGTCCGCCTTCGGTCGCGTCTTCGCCTGTGGCGCCACTTTCTTGTCCGTGATGAACGCCTCGCGCGTCATGCCGTTCAATTCATACGTCACCGTGCGGCGTCCGTCCTTGTCCGGTTCGCTGACGTTCACGAGACGAATGATGAGTGACTTGCCTTCTTCGATGGCGACGTTGATTTCTTCGCCGCGGCGGAGTCCGTAGAAAAAGGCCGGCGTCGGCAACACGCTCACGTCGCTGAACTCGCGCGAGTGCTTCGCGAAATCAGCGAACACTTGCGGATACATCAAGTGCGAATAGACATCGTCGTCGGTCGCATCGCGCTTCAGCTTGTCGGAAAGTTCCTTCCGGATTTTCTCCAAGTTCGCTGGCGTGGCGACCGCACCCGGCACGACACCTTTCTCGAAGTTCTTCCGCGCTTCGGTCGCGCGCTTCTCGCCGAGCACCACGCGTTGCACGGCGTCCGGCCAACCGCCCGCCGGCCAACCGAGCCCACCGCTCATCATGTCCACGACGCTCTCAGGGAAACCTTGGGCGCCGGGTTCGAGATTCACCACGTCAGCCGGCTTAATGCCGCGCGAGAAAAGGAACAGCGCCATGTCGCCGACGACCTTGCTGCTCGGCGTGACTTTCACGATGTCGCCGAAGAGTTGATTCACCTCGGCATACGTGCGGGCTATCTCCGGCCAGCGATGCGAAACGCCCATGCTGGCGGCCTGTTCCTTGAGGTTGGTGTATTGACCACCGGGCATTTCGTGCAGGTAAACTTCCGCGCTGCCGGTCTTCGGTGCGGTGTCGAACGGATGATAATATTCGCGAACTTTTTCCCAGTAGTCGGAAAATTCGTTGAGCGAGTCGAGGTCAAGTCCCGTGTCACGCGGTGTGTTCTGCAATCCAGCCACGACCGAGTTCAAGTTCGGCTGGCTCGTGCTGCCGCTCATGCTCGCGAGCGCGAGGTCCACGATGTCGACGCCGGCTTCGCTGGCGTTAATGATCGTCGCGGACTGGGTGCCCGCGGTGTCGTGCGTGTGGAAGTGAATCGGAATTCCCACCTCGTCGCGGAGCGCCTTGATGAGTTTCTTCGCAGCGAGCGGACGGCAGAGGCCGGCCATGTCTTTGATGGCCAGAATGTGCGCGCCCATTTTCTCCAGTTCCTTGCCGAGCTTCACGTAATACTTGAGCGAATATTTGTCGCGCTTGGGATCGAGGATGTCGCCGGTGTAGCAAACCGCCGCCTCGCAAATCGCGTGTGTCTCTTGCACGGCGTCCATCGCCACGCGCAGGTTCGGCGTGTAGTTCAGCGAATCGAAAATACGGAAGATATCCATGCCACTGGCGGCGGCGTGCTTCACGAAGCCAGCAACGACATTTTCTGGATAGTTCGAATAGCCCACGGCGTTGCTGCCGCGGAAGAGCATTTGGAAACAAATATTCGGAATGCGCGCGCGCAACTGCCGCAAGCGTTCCCACGGATCTTCGTTGAGGAAACGCATCGCGGTGTCAAACGTCGCGCCGCCCCACATCTCGAGCGAAAACAATCCAGGCGCACGACGAGCCACCGCATCAGCGACGGCGAGCATGTCGTAGGTGCGCACGCGCGTGGCCATAAGCGATTGGTGCGCATCACGAAACGTCGTGTCGGTGATGAGCAGACGCTTCTGTTTGCGCGTCCACTCGGCGAATTTTTTCGGTCCGAGCTTCAGCAACAGGTCGCGGGTGCCGGGGGCGGGAACGAGTTTCGGATCGTAGCTGACCGGCGTCGCCACCGCGATCGGCTTCTCCGGCTTGTAACCCTTGGCGTGCGGGTTTCCGTTCACGATCACGTTGCCGACGAAATTGAGCAGTTTCGTGGCGCGATCGCGACGGCCTTTGAACGTGAACAATTCTGGCGTCGTATCGATGAGCGTGGTCGTCGCCTGGCCCGCTTCAAACTGCGGATGGCGAATGACGTTTTCCAGAAACGGAATGTTCGTCTTCACGCCGCGGATGCGGAACTCCGACAACGCCCGCGTCATGCGGTGCATCGCGATTTCGTACGTCTGCGCGCTCGCAACAACCTTCACGAGCATCGAATCGTAAAACGGCGTGATGACCGCGCCGCCGTAACCCATGCCGCCGTCGAGACGAATGCCGAAACCGCCGGGCGAGCGATACGCGAGAATCTTGCCGTAGTCCGGCATGAATTTGTTTTCCGGATCTTCGGTAGTGACGCGGCATTGAATCGCGTATCCATTCCGCGGAATTTGATTCTGCACGGGCATGCCGACTTCGCGGCTGTGCAACGCGTGGCCTTGCGCGATGAGCACCTGAGCGCGCACGAGGTCGAGGCCGGTGATGACCTCGGTGACCGTGTGCTCGACTTGAATGCGCGGGTTCATCTCGATGAAGAACCATTCGTGCTTATCGAGGTCGTAGAGGAATTCGATCGTGCCCGCGTTGTCGTAACGAATCTCACGGGCCATGCGCGCGGCGGCGTCGCAGAGTTCTTTGATGACGTGTTCGGGCAATCCAAAGCTCGGCGCGACTTCAACCACCTTCTGGTGGCGGCGTTGCACGGAGCAATCGCGCTCGTGGAGATGAATCACGTTGCCGTGCTGGTCACCGAGGATCTGCACTTCGATGTGCTTCGCACGAGGAATATATTTTTCGAGGAAGACAGCGGGATTTCCAAAAGCGCGCTCCGCTTCGCCCTGCGCTTCGTCGAGCAGGTTCGCGAGATCGCCGGCTTTGTGAACGACGCGCATGCCGCGGCCGCCACCACCAAACGCCGCCTTGATGATGAGCGGAAAGCCAATGTGCTTCGCCGTCTTCATCGCCTCGTCACGATCGGTGATCGGCTCTTCCGTACCCGGTAGCGTGGGAACATTAATCCGTTGCGCAAGCGCACGGGCGGCCGTCTTATCGCCCATCATATCGAGCAACTCAGGACGCGGACCAACGAACGTGATGCCGGCGCGGGCGCACGCGCGGGCGAACTCGGCGTTCTCGGAAAGAAATCCGTAGCCCGGATGAATCGCGTCCACGCCCTTCGCCTTCGCGACGGCGACGATTCCTTCGATATCGAGATACGCGGCGACGGGCCCCTTGCCCTGGCCGATCAAATACGCCTCGTCCGCCTTAAAACGATGCATGCAGAAGCGGTCCTCCTGCGCATACACGGCGACAGTTCGCATGCCCAATTCAGTGCCCGCGCGAAAAATGCGGATGGCGATTTCGCTGCGATTTGCGGCGAGCAATTTTTTGAATGGGCGACCCTGCCCTTTGGCGGCCGGGGCGTGCGTGGATTCAGAACTAGGCGGCAAACTCATACAGGGGCGTTTTTATAGTCGTTCGCCGCGCCGAACGCAAAGAATTGGTGATGGGATTTTTAGCCTGATGGGAACGCCCGAATTTTGGTCAATCCACACGGCGGAGAAATCTGCTCTTAAACGACCGACGCGAGAACCTTGCGCGCGTCGTAATCCGGCTGCGCCCCATCCTGACTCGCCACGAATGCACCCAGCGCACAGCAGCGCCGCAGCAACTTCTCGGGATCGCGCGACGCCTCGCCATCCACGACGCCCGTGGTGAGCATCGCCGTGAAGGCGTCACCGGCGCCGATCGTGTCGCGGACCGTTACCTTGGGAGCCGGCGCGGAAAAGATTTTCCCGCAATGCAACCACATCGCCCCCCGTTCCCCGCGAGTGACACAAATGCTGGAACAGCCGGTTGTCGCAGACATTTTTCGCAATGAATCGGTTACCCGATCGGCATCACCGAGCAGCGCAACGTCCGCACCGGTCAACTTCGCCAGCTCAGAGTCGTTCAGCTTCAGCACGTCCGCTTTCTGAGCCAACTTCGCCACCAGCGCGAGATCGCCATAGGGCGCGCGGAGATTCACGTCGAAAACTTTCACGGGACCAGAAATCGCGAGGAGTCTTTCGAGCGAAGCACAATTCTCCTCGTGACGCAGCGCGAGGGAACCGAAGACAATTGCCGCGCTACCAGACGCTTTGGTGAGCAAAGCCGCGGTGACGGGAATGCGATCCCACGCTGCCGGATCGGCAAACACATAAGAGGCATTCCCCCGCGAATCCAGCTTTACATCCACAGTGCCCGTCGGCAGCGCATCAATTTCCGCCACGAACTCGCGCGAAAGATTTCGCCCCGCGATGCGCTTCAACGTTTCGCAACCGAAATCATCGCGACCGATCGCCGAGATCATCAACGCCTCGGCGCCAAGTTGGTGCAAGTGATACGCGACGTTGAAGGGCGCGCCGCCAATGAAGTCTCCGTGCGGAAGACGATCCCACAAGATTTCGCCGAAGCAGAAGATGCGGCTCATGCGGCGCGAAACGAACGCAGGCGATGGGCGCGATTATTTCGCCGCAACCGCCGCGTTGGCGTGACTCAGCTTTTCGTGCGCTTCGCGGAGAATACGTTCCGTGGTTTCCCAGCTGACGCACGCGTCGGTGACGGACACGCCATACTTCAAATCGGCCTGATTCTTCGGCACCGGCTGGTTCCCTTCCGAAATGAAACTCTCGATCATCGCGCCGATCAGAGCGGGGCTTCCCGCGCAACGTTGCTCGATGAGGCTGCGCCAGACCTCTTCCTGTTTCGCAAATTGCTTCGACGAATTCGCGTGGGAGCAATCGACCATCAGTTCGGCCGGCAAACCGGCTTTGCGCAGGGCCGCCGCAGCTTCCGCGATGCTTTCGGGATCGTAGTTCGTACGCACGCGCCCACCGCGCAAGACAACGTGACCGTAAGGATTGCCCGTCGTGCGAATGATGCTGGTGACGCCGTCTTGATCGATGCCGAGAAAACTGTGTGGCGTACGCGCGGAAAGCATCGCGTCCACGGCGGTTTGCAAACTGCCGTCCGTGCCGTTCTTGAAACCGACCGGCATCGAAAGACCGCTCGCCATTTCGCGGTGCGTTTGCGATTCCGTTGTGCGGGCCCCGATCGCCGCCCAGCTCACGAGCTCGGCGATGTATTGCGGTACGATGGGGTCGAGAAATTCCGTGGCGGCGGGCACGCCGAGATCGTTGATCTGCAGGAGCAGCTTGCGCGCTTTCTTCAAGCCGTGCTCGATATCGTAACTGCCGTCCATGTGCGGGTCGTTGACGAGCCCTTTCCAGCCAATCGTCGTGCGCGGCTTCTCAAAATAGACCCGCATGACAACGTAAATCTGATCGCCAATTTCATCGCGCAGCTTCGCGAGACGTTGCGCGTAATCCCAGGCGCTCTTCGGATCGTGGATCGAGCACGGGCCAACGACGAGAAGCAGGCGCGGGTCTTCCTTGCGCAGGATGCGTTGCACGGTGGCGCGGCCTTCAACGACCGTCCGATTGGCAGCCTCGGTCATCGGCAATTCGGCCTTGATGACATTCGGCGGCGCCAGTCGCACAACTTCGCGGACGTGCAGGTTTTGAGTCGGCTGCATAATTTTCAGGTCTGACAGAGTAACAGACTCAACGCGCCGGTGGAAACGGGAATTTTTGCGCTTTGAGACCGGCGCGCTTCCGGTTTTGATCGGCGACATGGCCAATGTCCTCATCCGCGATGCAACCGCTGCCGACCTTCCCGCGATCAACGCTATCTATAATCACTACGTGCTGAACTCCACCTGCACGTATCAAACCGAGCCATCGACCGCGAAGGAACGCGAAGAGTGGTTCGCCGCGCACGGACCCAAGCATCCGGTGACAGTGGCGACGGCGAACGGCGAAATCATCGGCTGGGGATCGTTGAGCAAGTTCCATCCGCGAGCGGCCTACGGGAACACCGTGGAAGACTCAGTTTACCTCCGCCACGATCAGCTCGGAAAAGGGATCGGAAGCCAGCTCCTCGCGGACTTGATCGAGCGCGCGCGAAAACTTGATCATCACTGCATCATCGGCGGTATCGACGCGGAGCAGAAAGCGAGCATCGCGCTGCACACGAAGCACGGCTTCGCGCAAGCCGCGCACCTGCGGGAGGTGGGGTTCAAGTTCGGTCGCTGGCTCGACGTGATCTGGATGCAGCGAATGCTGTAGTCGTTTGGTCCGCTCACTCCACCGGCGTAGTGAAGATCGCGCGATGGATCGGCGTGGGATACGGTTCACCCGGACGCGCGACGGCCCAGAGAATGCGGTTCAACTCATCTTCCGGCGCGAGATCGAAGGCGCGGAAATTCATCCGACCCGATTCTCTGGCAAACGGAGATGCCTTCGTATTCTTCGCCATCAGATCAATCTTCGGCATTAAAGCCGTGTATTCCGTCATCGTGGCGCGTTTTTGGAACGCGTTGAACATCGGCGTGGCACCCGCGTCATATTGCGTCAGCGGCGGTAGACCAAGGATCAATTCCATCGTGCGAATCATGCTCGCCATCGTGTAGAGCGTGCTGTCGACCACGCCGCGTTTCACATACGGACTTATGACGAACGCCGTCGTGCGATGCGCGTCCACGTGATCGGGGCCATTCTGCGCGTCATCCTCGACTACGAAGATCGCCATCTCTTTCCAAAACTTGCTGCGACTCGCGGCTTCAACGATGCGACCGAGTCCAAGGTCATTGCTGCCGACGCAGGCTTCGGGCGTGTTCGCACCGGCGCTCGTGCCCTTCGTGTGATTTTCGCCGAGCGACATGATTGTGAAACGCGGGAGTTCTCCCGCTTTCTCCGCGCGCTTCAAATCATCGATCCAGATGCTGACTCGATCCATGTCGCGCACTTCAAAATCCTTCGGCCACTTGCCACGATTGACGGACGGCACGCGCTGGGAACCCTCGCCGTAATTCTTGTAGCTGACGCCGTGGCGACGGCAGAGGTCCCAAAGATAGCCGTTGGCCGGATTCTCCATTTCCTCGTTGCCCGGCAACTTGCCGTGCTTGGAATAGGACATGATCCACGAGCGCTGATTGAAATCCGTGGCGATCGCAGCATCGGTCCAACTGTGACCGTCCACGCTGACCTCGCTGTTGCAATAAAAATTGTCGAACAGCACGTACTCGCGGGCGATCTGGTGTTGGTTGGGCGTGACCTTTTCGCCATACATCAGGAGGTTCGTGTCGCCGTTGCCAATCGGACGGCCCTTGGAGTCCGTCGCGTCGCTCATCACCTGATCGTAGGTGCGGTTCTCTTTGATGATGTAGAGCACATACTTAATTGGGCACGGATCGCCCACCTTGGCGGGAATCACCGTATCACTGGTGAGCGGCGCCTTCACGAAGTGCTCAGGCCGATACTGAGAATTCTTCCGCACTTGTTCAGTGTAGGCGGCCATCTGCTTCGCGTCGGGCTTCGCGATGAACGAGAGCGAGCCTTCGAAAGTTTGCCCTGGGTGGTCAAAGGAAATGCCCGTGTGCAATTTGCGCGGCGCCTTGCTTTTTGAAGGGGCGTTCGCGCGCGACGTCAGTCCCTTTCCGTTCGCGACGAGGAGAAATTGCCCGTCCGGCGTAGCCGCGACGGCGCTCGGATACCAACCGGTCGGGATAAAGCCGTTAACGAGCGCGATCTTTTCGCCATGATCTTTCGCCTCTTCCATCAAGTTGCCGGAAATGTCGACAACCATGACGGAGTTATTGTCCGCATTGGCGATAAAGAGCGTTTTGCCATCCGGCGAAACCGCGACACTGCACGGAGTGCTTCCCTCAGGCGACTGCGGGTAAAGCGACGTGGAGATGATTTCGCGCGTGCCGGCCCACAAAGGTCTCGCAGGACTGGCATCGGGACCGGCCTTCTCGATCTTCGCCGTTCCGATCACATGAACCGTATTATCACCGGAGCATGCAACGAAGAGCCGACCGTCCGGCGCCAACGCCATATCGTTTGGGCGAACGCCCACGGTTAGATCGCGCAGGCGGACGCCCTTTTTCATGTCGATGATGCTCACGCTGCGACTGCCCCAATTGCTCACGTAGAGGTGCTTTTCGTCCGCGCCGACAGCACACGAGTGCGGATGTTGCCCCACGGCGATACTCTGCTCACGCTTGAGTGTATCAGGATTGAGCAACCACACTTCGTGCCCGGCTTCGTTGCAAACATAGAGTGCGCCCGAGGACGGATGCATCGCAATGCCGGCCAAGAAAACGTGCGACGCGGCGGCATCCGGTTTCACTTCCTTGTCGAGCGTGGCCTTGCCGCTGGCATAATTGAAAACGTAAATCACTCCCGAATCACCGCCGCTGACGTAGAATTTTTTACCGTCGCGACTGAACGCCAGACCGTTGAACGCCTGTTTGAGCGTGATGAACTGCGACTCGCGCTTGGCATCGAAACTCACAATGTTGATGCCTTGTTGATTGTATCCTGCGCAGACCGCGATCGCCGCCTTCTTGTCCGGTGCAATTACGATCTTCAATGCCAGATCGCCGCACGACACGTGCTGGCCGGCCGGCGTGACGCCCCAACCGTTGAACAAAAGGTTCGTGTTGGGCGCGAGACTCTGGCGCGTCCGCACCGACGAGGAGTTGACGTCTTCACCCGGCTTGCGAACAGGCAAGTCCAACTTGGTGGCCGCGGAAGCCGAAAACGTAACGGACGCAAGGGCGAGGAGGAAGAACTTCGTTGGTGAGCGCATATGAGTATGTCGAGGGAGACGCGGCATTAACCGCGAAACCACGCCTGCAATCAAGCGGTTCTTCCCCGGGAACACCGGAAAAGAAAAAGCGCGGACTGTTAAAGCCCGCGCTATGAATTGAAAGAGAAGCGTTTTAGTTCCGGAAGAAAGACCACCGGGACGTTTCCGACTCACGGTGTTGGGCCGCCTTCAATTGGCCGAGATTGGAGTGCCACGCGATGTAAATCTTGTGCCACTGGTTCTCGATCCCGCGCAACGAGGTTTCGTTCAACTCGCTCAGATAGCGGATCGACGGGCAGTTGATCATCAGATTGTGGATCTCCTCTTTTGTCGGCATTGTGCATTCGATGCGCGTGAGGATCGCTTCGAGTTCCTGAGTGACGACGCATTTGAATTCGAGAAATTGATTCTCGTCGTCTTGGTCAAATTTCTTCGCGCGCGCCTGGTTGAGATAGTGACTCATCTGCTTCCAGCACTCGACGTAGCTCTCCAGTTGGAGGACGACCTTTTCCAATTTTTTCTTTTCCATAGACAATTCGATTAACGGTTTACTTTTGGCCCAACGCGCGCGGCAACAGAAACACCATCGCTCCGCCTCCCAATGCACGGGCAGATATTTTGAAGCCCGGATAGCTCAGATTAAACTCGGAGAGCGCCACGCGCGCTTCTCGCGATTCCTTGAAAGTGGTGAGCACCGCGCCGGCGATCTCGCGGGCGCAATCCTTCGGAAATGAACCGGGAAGGGTCGAAGTGGTGATCTCGCCATTCGGATTGACGGTGAAACTGCCCGCCGGCAATTGCAGCGGCGGGGTGTTCTTCGATTTGAACAAACGATTTAGAAAGCCCATTTTGCCAAAATATTTTTCATGGTTTGCCGAACTTGATCCGTCGACAGCGAACGCTGAAGTCCGACACAAATTTCTTTCGCCCCGCGACAGACGATCGCGATGTGACGCTGCGTAGTGGCGCCTTCGACCTGGCGCAACTGGCCGAGGTGCAGGGTTTCGCCAAGCTTATGGAATCGATCCATCGTCTTGCGCGTCCATGCCGAAAACTCCTGAGCATTCTCCACGCCCCACGACTGATATTGGTCGGGGCCATCGCACGCGACGATGAATTCGACACCGCGGAACTTGGTCAACTCGAGCAAGGCGAGCCCGGGTTTGCCATTCGCCGCTTTTCCCTCCACGGTCGTTTCGGTAGATGGCGATGCGCTCTCATCGATCATCTGCGCGTTCTCGAGCAGCAGCGTTTGGTAGTTATTGTAAATCGCTCGCGGGCGTTTTGGGTCGGGTTGGAGAACTTCGAAATTACCGTTCTTCCACGACATGATTCGACGAAGCGCGGCCTCGCCGGTGAGATCGCCCGTTACCGCGTCGATCAATTCGCCGTCGGTGAACCAAATTTTTCCTTCGTTGCCACCTTCGATGATGCGGAGGACTGAACTGCTTTGAGACAGACACTCCAGCTGAATAATGTCCACGAGAGTTTTGCTCTGCATGCCACGGAAGCCTCCATTGTTCTCGCGCCCGAGCAGCGACTCGAGACATTCGATGAAAAGCTTGCTCTCTTCCGGCGTGCCGGGCTTCTGCAGGAACAAATCGACTCCCAAAGCGTACGCGCGGGCACGAAGTTGTTCGTCGGCCAAGCCGGTCATCACCACCGTGCGCAGTTGCGGATATCGACGACGAAGCACTGCCACAACTTGCAGGCCATCCATCCGGTCCATCTTTAAATCGCAGATCGCGAGATTGTAGACCTCCGCTTCAAGCAGCGACAGCGCACGCTGACCGGAGCTGGTACAACGCACTTCCGGACTGCCAGCCACCTTCGACAATAGTTCAGCAAACGTATCCAGAAACTTCTGGTCGTCGTCGATCAGTAAAATTTTTTGCGTTGAGCCCATGATGTTCTCTTTTGCCATCGGCAGAAAATTGCTCAGCCATAAATATGCCGAGTCAGCGTAAAAAATGAGTTTCGCAAACGTGGAACACGATTTGCTGATCCCAGCCAAGAAAATGTTCGAACTCCTGAGAAATTTCTTAAATTGGCGCACCGATCGCGATTCCAACGTCGCCGTTGCGGAAGAACCCACCCCAGCTCCGGTGTCTCGTCAGACGACACGTCCAATAGCCGTGTCCAGAAGTCAGGCACACGTTCAGCCGACCGCCCCGCCCGTCGGCGTGGCGCCGGCGATCGCGCTGACCAATCCCGCACTCCGCACAAACGGCCCCGCTGCCCATCCGCCTGCACCGAGCAACGGCGACACGATCGCGCTGCCGTTGCGTAACATCATCGCGCGCCTGCCGGAAGAATTCAGCGGCGTCATTAATTGCGCGCCTGACACGGATCTGGACGTCGCTCTTTCGCGCGAAAAGATTCTGCAGCAATTGCCGAAAGGCGCCGTGCGCTTGCCTTTTGGCGACATTCGCCGTGCCGCGCCTGCGGGAACTTTCGTCAAGTTCGACAAGCTGGACAATCAGCCGGTTTTGATTCCGCTTGAGGATGTCATTCCGCGCTTGGGTGCCGCCCATTTGCCACGCCGCACAGACCAGAAAAAAGTGGCGGTTCCGGAAAACATTTCTGCTCCGTTCAATCCCTCCGGCTCCGCAAGCTACTCGGACACGCATACGGCCGCGCGCGGCATCACGACCCCGAAAACCGCACCCGCACCGGAACCCGCTCCCGCAATCATTCCGACGCCAGCGCCGGCGCCGAGCCCAGTTCGGCAACGAGTCCAGGCAGTTCAAGATCCAGAGATTCCCGAAAACATTTTCTTCAGTCGCAAAAACGCTCCCGCGCCAGCTCCAGCAGCCCCTGCTGCGGCAATTCCTGCCGAGGAAGCGGTTGCGCAACCGGCAATTCCCGCCGAGCCAGAAGTCCAAGAACCAGTTGCCGCAGAAGCGACCGAACCCGAAACCGCGCACTCCGCGTCTGTCGCCTACCACTCATCGATCTCTTACAACACGATCACTGAACCAGTCACGTTTACGGACGAACCAGCTCCGACGGAATCGGCGCCGATTTCGATTCCGGAACCGGCCCCGATCGCTGCAGCGCCTGCTCCGGTCATTGAATCGACACCGCTCGTTCCCGTTTTCGATGCTCCTGCTCAGCCAGAACAGGTCCCGATCGAAGCGCGTGAAACTACGTTCTTCCGCCGCGGTTGCCTCCGCATGCCCGTCAGCGTGCTCACGGAAAAATGGCCAGCCGCCGTGCTTGATGAAGTTGCCCAACAAAATCTCTCGCGCGCTCAATTGGAAATCCCAGCCAACGAAGTCGAACCCGGCCTCCGTTCGGGCAAGCTGATTTTCAGCTGGCGCCAAATTCGCACGTGGCTCACTGGCGTCGCCAAATCCGACGATGATTCACCAAACGATGCTACGCCCGTGGAACTGCCATTGCGCATCGTTGCGCCGTTGTTCCTCTCGCAACGCTCGCTGGAAAATCCCGTCAAGAAAGTCAGCGTTCCCGAAAGCATTCCTAATCTCTTCGGCCCCGGCTCGACTGGTTTCAAAACTGGCTTCGTCAAGAAGATCGAGGAGGCCGTCGAGCGCCAGCAGGACAACTTGCCGACGGTCGCTGCCGCGCCAATCGCGCAAGTCGCCGCACCTCAATCGACGCCCGCACCAACTCCGATCGCTAGCGACACTAGCGTCATCCGTCGCATCCCGCACGCGATCCACGAAGTGTTCGGTGAAGCAGAAAAGGCCAACTGGACGCCAATCGAAATCGTTCGTCGCACCTCGAAGCTCAAGGGCGTTCACGGCGCGTTAATCTGCACCCAAGACGGGTTGATGGTCGCGGAAAATTACACCTCGATCGCCGGCAACGAAACGTTCTGCGCCTTGATTACGCAGATGTTCAATCGCGTCTCGAATCAATCGAAGGAACTGGTCCTCGGCTTGCCTTCACAGATGAGTTTCGTTGCCGACAGCATCACCTATCAGGCGTTCCGCACGGGGCGCGTCATTTACATCGTTGTCAGCAATGCTGGCGAACGCCTCCCGCAGCCCGAGTTGCTCGTGGTGGCCGAATATCTTTCCAAAAATTCCCGCTAAACAATATGGCCATCATCAATCAATCAACCAGAGAGCTGCAGGTTAAGATCGTCTATTACGGTCCTGCCATGTGCGGCAAGACCACCAACCTCGAATTCGTCCACGCAAACGTGCAGACGATGCAGGAGAACAAAGGCAAGCTCGTCTCGCTAGCCACTAGCTCCGATCGCACGTTGTTCTTCGATTTCCTCCCGATCCAGGCAATGGCGATCAAGGGCTTCAAGACGAAGTTCCAACTCTACACCGTGCCGGGCCAGGTGATTTACAACACCACGCGCCAGCTCGTGCTCCGCGGCGTCGACGGCATCGTGTTCGTCGCCGATTCGCAGTACGAGAAGATGCAAGAAAACGTCGAGAGCTTTGCGAACCTTGAAGACAACTTGAAGGCCTTCAAGCTGAACCTCGCCGAGATTCCCTACGTCATCCAATACAACAAGCGCGACCTCCCGAACGCCGCGCCGTTGGAATACATGGAATACCTGCTCAACAACCGCGAAGTGCAGGTGCCCACATTCTCCGCTTCCGCCAACACTGGCGAGGGCGTGTTCGAATCCCTCAACATGATCACCCGCATGTTGCTCAACAAGTTCATCAACGAAGGTTCCCGTAAAGCCGCGTAATAGCCTTACCCATGTTTACCCTGCCCCAACTTATCGACGAAGACCTGAAGGAACTCGACGCAGCTCTGTGTGATTTGCTCGCCAATAGCGACGCCACTTCCGCCCTGCTCCTCGACAAGGGCGGTTTTGTCATCACTGGCCAGGGTCGCACCGACGACTTCGACACCACCACCGTCGGCGCTCTCGCCGCCGCTTCCTTTGCTGCCAATCTAGAAATTGCCAATCAGGTCGGCGAATCCACCTTCACGAACATCTATCAGCAAGGCGCCTCGCAGAGCATTCTCGTGAGCAATGTGGACATGCACTGCCTGCTCGTCGTTGTCTTCAAAGCACAGACCGGCGTCGGCGCGGTAAAATACTATGCCGCCGAAACGATCCAGCGCGCTGCGAACCAACTCAAACGCGCCGGCGAACGCAATCCCGATGCTGGACTCGACCTCGCTACGCTCAACGTGGTGGACACCGACGAGTTTTTCCGGAAGAAGGTTTAACAAGAGCCGCAGAGGCAAATCGCGATCGCAGCCAGCATAGCCGGAAACGCGGAGCAATCGCTCCGCGTTTTGCTTTTAGGGCAGCCGACTGTGGGAACCATCACAGAATGGTTTCCCTCCGGTGTGCTTGCACGCGCACCACGCCACCGTCTTCGCTTCGGTGATCTCCACCTTCTGCGGGCCCAGTCCGGTGCCCTTGTGCGCGCCATCACAAAACGGCTGCGTCTTCGAGCGACCGCAAGCGCACCACCAATACGTGCCGGGTTCCACCTTTTGCACCATCGGCGATTTCTGACAGACAATCGGTTCAGCCATAGTTCTTTTGCTTTCTTGAACCGCGCCGCGCCGGCGAGTGGTTAGCCTCCCGAAAAACCCACCCGCCAGCGCGACATCAATTCGTTATTTCTTCTTCGCGTGCACCTTCGCCGCGACTTTCAGGCGCAGGCCGTTCAGGCGGATGAAGCCGGTGGCGTCGTCCTGGTTGTAGGCCTTGGTCGGGTCGGCTTCCATCGTGGCGATGTGCGGGTTATAGAGGCTGACCTTCGACTTGCGGCCGGCGACCATGATGTTGCCTTTGTAAAGTTTCACGCGCACCGTGCCGGTGACATTCTTCTGTGATTCCTCGACGTAGGCCTGCAACGCTTCGCGTTCCGGCGCGAACCAGAAGCCGTTGTAGACGAGTTCGGCATACTTCGGGATGAGCGCGTCGCGCTGGTGCATGACTTCGCGGTCCATCGTGAGCGATTCCATCTGGCGATGCGCGAAATGCAGGATCGCGCCGCCGGGCGTCTCATACACGCCGCGGCTCTTCATGCCGACGAACCGGTTCTCGACCATGTCCACGCGGCCGACGCCGTGTTTGCCGCCGAGCTTGTTCAACGCCTTCATCACGCCAAGCGGGTTGAGCTTCTTGCCGTTGACCGCAACGCAATCGCCCTTCACGAAATCGAGTTCGACGAACTCGGGTTTGTTCGGCGCGTCTTCGGGTAAGCAGGAGAGCGTGCAGAAATAGCCGCGGTTCTTGAGGTCGTAGCTGTCATACCACGGGTCTTCGAGAATGCCGGCCTCGTAGGAGATGTGCAGGAGGTTGCGGTCCATCGAATACGGTTTCTTGGCGCTGGCCTGCACGGGGATCTTGTGCTTGGCGCAGTAGTCAATCATCTGCTGGCGACCAGGGAACTCGCTGCGATAGCGTTCGTCGCGCCACGGAGCGATGACTTGCAAGTCGGGTGCGAGCGCGGCGGCCGTAAGTTCAAAGCGGACTTGGTCGTTGCCTTTTCCGGTCGCACCGTGGGCGATGGCGTCAGCTTTTTCCGCCTTGGCGATTTCAACTATGCGCTTGGCAATGAGTGGGCGGGCGATGGATGTGCCGAGGAAGTATTGGCCCTCGTAAATCGCCCCGGCGCGGATCATGGGGAAGATGAAGTCCTTGGCGAATTCATCCTGAAGATTGTCGATGTAAATTTTGGAGGCGCCGGTCTTGATGGCCTTCTTTTCGAGGCCGTGCAATTCCTCTGCCTGGCCGATGTCGGCGCAGAAGCCGATCATCTCCGCGTTGTATTTTTCCTTGATCCAGGACATGAGGACCGAGGTGTCGAGACCGCCCGAGTATGCGAGAACAATTTTCATATAAAATTCAGACCGCGAATAAACGCGAATTGCACAGTGGAGAAAAGAAGATTCTGCGGTGTGATCGGGTGTCTCTCCGCTTCGCAGTGCCCGAGGTGATCACGCTGGGCGCGGCTTCGGCGGACGCCCGTTCGGCTCGATGTGAACAAGGACGTCGTAAACCTTCGGCATCTCCGCGCGGATGGAATCCTTCACGCGATGAGCAATCGCATGGGCATCCTTGACGGTCATCTGCGCATCCACTTCCACGTGCATATCGACGAAGTAGTGGTAGCCCATTTTACGGACGAAGCATTTCTCCACGGTATCGACGCCTGGCACGGCGGCGGCCAGCTCGCGAATCTTTTGAGTGACGGAAGGATCGGGCGCGGTGTCCATCAATTCATCCAGTGCCGGACGCAGCAAACGCCAGCCGTTCCATGCGATGATGCACGCGGCGAAAATTGCCGCCACGTCGTCCGCCACGATGAAACGCGGTCCGCCGAAGACGCATAACGAGATGCCGACAGCCGCCGCGAAGGAAGTGATCGCGTCGCTCCGGTGATGCCACGCGTCGGTGTGAACGGCGCTGCTATCGACCTGACTCGCTTCCCGCGCGACAAATCGAAACAGCAATTCCTTCGTGAGAATAACCGCGAGCAAAACCCACAAGGTGAACATTTCCGGCGGTTGCTTCGGGTTGAAGAAATCGCGAATCGATTCCAACGCGATGACCAAAGCGGCGAGGAGCAACAGCGTCGAAACAACGGCGGCGGCGATGGGTTCGGCTTTACCGTGACCGTAGGGATGATCTTCATCGGCGGGTTCCGATGCGACGACGAGCGCGCGCCAGACGATTACGGAACTGAAAATATCGGCAAGGGATTCGATCGCATCAGCGATCAGCGCGTTGGAGTGACCAAGGACGCCCGCGACGAGTTTCCCCACCGCCAGCACCGCGTTGACGATCAAGCCAATGAACGTCGCACGGAGACTGCGTTGAAGCCGGGTCTTGGGCACGGGCGGATTCAACACGGGCGCGTGAAGGAAATGAAGCAGGAAGTCTCAACGGCGAAGCCGAAATCTCACCGCTGGAATTTCCCGCATCAAATCATATGGCAAAACATCGCGTCGCGGAGCTTCGGTTCGAACCAAGTGCTCTTGGGCGGCATGATGCCGCCAGCGTCAGCGATCGTCATGAGGTCTTCAATGCTCGTCGGGAACATGGAGAACGCACACGCGTATTCGCCACTGTTCACGAGCTTCTCCAATTCCGCCGTGCCGCGAATGCCGCCGACGAAGTTGATGCGCTTGCTCGTGCGCGGATCGTCGATGCCGAAGAGCGGCGCGAGCACGTACTTTTGCAACAACGTCACGTCGAGCTTTTCAATCGGATCATTCGTCGCGGCGAATTGCGGACGGAAGTTCAACGTGTACCACTGGCCGCCGACGAAAAAACCGAGCTCATGCTTGCGCGTCGGCTTCGGCGCACCACCGGGCTTCATGATGAAGATGCCGTCGAGCTTCTGAAGCAACTGCGCGGCAGTCGCGCCGTTCAGATCTTTCAGCACGCGGTTATACGGCAGGATCTGCATCTGATTGTGCGGGAAAATAACGTTGAGAAACCAACCGCTGCTCCCCTGCCCTTTGCGCGACTGGAACACGCGCGCGGCCGCCGCGCTGCGATGGTGACCGTCGGCAATGTAGAGAAATGGAATCTGCGCGAATTCGTTTGCGATGAATTGAATCTCAGCCGTATCGCTCACAACCCACGACGTGTGGCGCACGCCATCTTTCGCCGTGAAATCGATCGCCGGCGGTGTCGCGATTTTCTTGGCGACGAATGCGTCCATCGTCTGGCGAGCCCGATAGGTCAGGAACACCGGCCCAGTCTGGGAGTTCAGTGTCTCGATGTGGCGCACGCGATCATCCTCTTTATCCGGCCGCGTGAACTCGTGCTTCTTGATGATGTTCTTCAGATACTCCTCGCAACTCGCCGCCGCGACTAATCCCACCTGGCTGTGGCCGCCCATGATCTGGCGATAGAGGTAGAAGCACGGTTGCTTGTCTTGCGCAAGCGCGCCCGATGCGATCAGTTTGTCGAAGCTTCCCTTACCCTTCGCATACACCGGCGCCGAGTAAAGATCGGTTCCCGCGGGCAAGTCGATTTCCGGCTTGCTGACGTGTAGGAAACTGAGCGGATTTCCCGCTGCCATCTCGCGCGCCTCCTCGGAGGACATGACGTCGTAAGGAAGCTCACAGATTTGCGCGGCCAGTTCGGATTTGGGCCGGAGTGCGGGAAATGGTTTGATGGTCGCCATAAAGGATCGGCAAAATACGGACTCACCCAGAGGAACGCACGCGAAAAGTACGCCGGCACGGGGATGATCCCAAGCGAAAGCCCTTTGAATGGCCAATATTTAACTTGCGTCAGAAGCAAGCAGCTACTAAAAGTAAGCTGTGTCTTATGACATTGTCAGAATCGCTATTGCATGAATAAGTTCCAACCGGTGAGGGCCTCTTGAATCGGCCTTCTTCTTTCTCCCGTTCTTCTTCTTCGTCCGCCTCCTTCGTCAGGGTTAACGGGAAAATCCGTGCCCGTGAAGTACGAGTCATCGGCACTGAAGGCAACCAATTGGGTGTTATCTCCTTGGCCGAGGCGATCCGTCTTGCGCAAGCGAGCGGCGTCGACCTCGTCGAAATCGCCCCCAATGCCACGCCTCCCGTGTGTCGCCTCGTGGATTTCGGCAAGTTCCGATACGAGCAATCTAAGAAAGACAAGGAATCCAAGAAGCACCAGCACGCCAACAAGGTGAAGGAGCTCCAGCTCAGCGCGACCATTGATCCGCATGACTTCGGGGTAAAGCTGGCTCACGCCATTGGTTTCATGTGCGATGATATGAAGGTCAAAGTCGCGCTGCGTTTCCGCGGTCGCGAAATGGCCCACACGGAGTTCGGCTTTCAAGTGGTCAAAAAGTTCATCGAGGAAGTTGCTCCCTGGGGCCATCCCGATGCGGACCCGAAACTGATCGGCAAGAGCATCAACGTCATGTTGAGCCCGCTGCCCCGCGCCAAGCGCGCGAAGAATCCACGTCAGGATGAACTCGACGCGGAAGACGCGGCGGCGAAACTGCCTGAGCACCATCCGTCAAAGAAGCATCTCGAACCGCTCATCAAGGTTCCGACTAATGCTGCGGAGACACCGGCGCCGAGCACGTTCAACAATCCATTCAATTCGATCGACATCCGTCCCAACGGAAACAAGTAAGGTCGACCTGCAAATCAACTGATAGCGCCGCGCTTTCGAAGCATCGCTTCCATGGCGCGGTCCATCAGCAAATCCGCCAACGGTTTCGTGGCTTCATCCAGTGCCGCGTGAGCACCTTTGAGTTTGTTCACGTCACCGATTTTGGTTTCTGCATTTTCCACTGCAATCACTGACACTACAGCGGCGACGGCGGATTCGATGCCTTGACGCGTTTCAGAATCCAAGGCAGCACCAATCGTCTCCAATCCCTTTCGCGTGGCCGTCAAAGTTTCCTCGGCGCGAAGCTTGGCTTCAATCCAACGCCGCGCGGCCAAATCCTCGAACGCATGCGCCACGGACTCCTCGACCATCTGCTGCACCGCGGTATCGTCCACATCGACGGCGGATTTCATCGGCACGACGATTTGCTTCCCGGTTTTAATATCGCGCGCGAGCACGTTTAGAATTCCGTTCGCATCGATTTCGAATTGCACCCCCACGCGCGGGACACCTTTGGCCGCCGGATCGAAGCCGATCGTAAATTTGCCGAGGCTCCAGTTGTCCTTAGCTCGCTCGCGTTCGCCCTGAAGAACATGGATCAGCATGCTGGGCTGATTGTCCACCGCGGTCGTGAAGACTTCACCAGCCTTGATCGGGATCGTGGAGTTGCGCGGGATCAAGACGTTCATCAAGCCGCCGAACGTTTCGATTCCCAGCGACAACGGCGTGACATCGAGCAGCAAGACATTCTTGAACCCACCGGATAGAATTTCCGCCTGAATCGCCGCGCCAAGAGCGACCGCTTCGTCAGGATTCTGCGAAGTATTCAGCGCCGGACCTTCAGCCCGGTGAAACTCAGTGCCGATCCGCAAGCTCCCCGTCGCTGCGGCAAACTCCACGCATCGAAAAAACTCCGACACCATTTGCCGCACCAGCGGCATCCGAGTCTGCCCACCCACGAGAATCACTTGATCGAGATCTTTCGCCTCAAGCTTCGCATCCGCGAGTGAACGCAGGCAGTGCATTCGAGTCCGCTGAATGATGTCTCGTGTTAAATCCTCCAGTTGCCCGCGCGTGAGGCGCATTTGAAAACTAAACGTCGGCGTTAGAAATGGGAGCGCAACGTCGACTTCCAAATCGTCCGAAAGGTTGATTTTGCAGTGCTCCGCGACTTCGCGCACCCGCGCCAGCAGAGGAAGTTCATTCGCAACGTTCGGCCCGCCCGCATCCAGAATTTGTTCCGTCAAATACTCAACTAGGCAACGGTCCAAGTCGTCGCCGCCTAAGCGCGTATTCCCGCTGGTTGCGAGCACTTGAAACACGCCGTCGTGCAGTTCGAGAATCGAAAGATCAAACGTCCCGCCACCAAGATCGTACACCGCTATCTTCGATCGCTCCTTGAGCTTGTCCAAACCGTAGGCGAGCGCGGCAGCGGTCGGCTCGTTGATGATGCGTTCGACCGTAAATCCGGCGAGTTCCCCTGCCCGCTTGGTCGCACTGCGTTGCGCGTCGTTGAAGTAGGCGGGAACCGTAATCACTGCGCGGGAAACGGACTCACCCAATGCGAGCTCGGCATCCCCTTTCAACTTCTTCAGGACCTCCGCGGAGATTTCCTCCGGAAGCCAGCGACGTCCGTGCAATTCCACAGACGCGGCTTCATTACCAGAACCACGAACCGGATACGTGACGAGCAATTCTTCCGGCGCCAGCTCAGCACCGCGGCGTCCAATGAAGCGCTTCACTGAGTAAACCGTTTCACTCGGCTTGAGCACGCGAACGCGATTAGCCGGAGCACCGACCAGCGGCTCTGAAGCCGCCCCTGGAAAATGCACAACGGAAGGAGTCAGTCGGCGACCATCCGCATCGGCAATCACGTATGGAATTCCCGAATCCACCGTCGCAACCAGCGAGTTGGTAGTGCCGAGATCAATGCCGACAATTTTGCTCATCACGCCGAGCGTGCCACAAAGGTGAGCGCGCGATAAATCCAAATCACGAAGTCACTTAGTTACCCAGCGTCGACAGTCAATCGCTCGCCAGCTATTTTGGGGACAGAATGAATTGCATCGTCACTGCCGGACCGACGTACGAATCGCTCGATGACGTAAGGCGGTTGACCAATTTTTCCACGGGCAAGCTCGGCACTCAGCTCGCCAACTACCTGACCGAGCGCGGCCATCAGGTCACTTTGCTCATGGGCTATTACGCGATTCACCGCGAACCAGTCCACACGCGCACCGTCACCACCTATACCACGACGACCGATCTGAGAGACCGTTTGCACGCTCTGGCAGCGACGAAGACCGATGCCGTATTCCACGCTGCTGCGGTGAGCGACTTCAAATTCGGCAAAGTCTGGGAGCGCAACGAGTCCGGCGAATTGCGCGAACTCACGGGCGGCAAGCTCTCCACTCGCGCGGGCACGTTGATGGCCGAATTGGTCCCGACGCCAAAAATCCTGGCCGGCCTGCGGGCTGTTTATCCGAATTCGTGCCTCGTAGGCTGGAAGTATGAAGTGGACGGAGATCGCACGAGCGTCGTGGGAAAAGCTCGCCAACAACTGGTCGACTGCCAGACCGACGGGTGCGTCGCCAACGGAAAAGCGTACGGACACGGTTTCGGACTGGTCACCCAAGCGGAAACGATCGCGCACTTCAGCGACACCAATGAACTCTACGCGGCTTTGGAGAACCTTATGGTGACCCGCGGCAGGCCGCAGTGAGGCTCGGCTCGCTACGCCGGCGCACCGGCGGCTCGTGCGAAGTTGACCTGATCGCGGTAGCGCTTGTTGTCCGCCCGAATGCGCGCCGTTAACGTCTTGCCAATCGCCAACAACATTGGGGTGGCCAGATCGGGATGCTCGCTCGCCAGCTTATGGAACTTGTCCACGGTAATTTTCAACACGAGGCACTCTCGATTCGCCACGATATCCGCCGAACGCGGGCCGTCATCGAACAACGAAATCTCCCCGAAGAATTCACCGGGCCCCAAAGTAGTCAGTGTGGTTTCCTTGCCTGAGATCATCAAACGCACGCGAACTTCGCCATCGAGCAAAAGAAACATCGCGTCGCCCGGGTCACCCTGCTTCACAATCACGGCCCACTGACGAATCGTTTGCGGCTCAACAAAGTTGATCAGCGCAGCCAACTGCTCCTCGGACATTTCAGCGAAGATCTTCACGCGGCGCATCGCGCCGGTCTTCACTCCACCCGTCATCGAAGTATCGGACTCAGGTGCCCCGGCGGCGGCCCTTCGTTTGAAGACGATTTTCAGCTCGGTGATATCGCGCGCACGGCGCCAGCGGTCATCGGCCAAGGAGAAAACCCACGTGTCCGCGGTGACGCGTTCCTCCTGCACCCAACTGATCAACGCGGGAAGCTCTACCGGACCATAGACAACATCATCGACCGCCCAGATTTTGTATCCGATTTCACCTGTGCTCTTGGCCATAGCTGTATCCTAAGACGCCTGAAATTGAGAAAAAGTTAAAAAACTTTCGGTTTTTACGCCACCCCAGACGGCTCTTTTCGTCGATGACAAATTGCGAAACAAGGCGCCGGGATTTCCTAAAGATTTCTCTTCCGCCGCTCATCCAACGAACTAGTATTTCGCCACAATACAAACGCACTCGCTATGGCCATCTACGTTTACGAAACGATTCCAAAAAATCCGAATGCAAAACCGCGGCGTTTCGAAGTCGAGCAGCGAATGAGCGATGCGCCGCTGAAAACAGACCCCAAGACTGGCCTGCCTGTGCGTCGTGTGATCATCGGTGGCAGCGGTATCGTCACGCACGGAGCAAGCATTCTTTCCATCAGCCGCAAAGGCGGAAAGAAGTAAACCCCAAGCCCCGCCCAAGTGGCTGGTCTCGTCTCTGAGACATATTAACGAGAACGATCTCGCGCACTCGGCGCGATTCCGCAGGCGGACAATTTCCAAACTCCGGTTCGGACTCCTTCCTAGTATTGCAGTTCTTTCCACGGACTGAAAAACGAACTGCGACTCCCGAAGAAGTCGCAGTTCGCAGTCGGCACTTTTAAAGTACCGAGAAATTTCCATCAAGTTCCCGCTACTTGACGGTTCTCACGCGGTAGAAGCAATGGTTGAGCGAATTGGCGTTCGGATCGACCACGATAAACTCGCCGGCAGCGAGATTGTTGGTGCACATCGGCGTCCAGTGGATCATGTCTTCCGAAGTTTCGATCACGCAGTTTCCGCTGGCTCCGCCGGTCACCTGCAATTTCAACACGCCCGGGGCTAGAGCATCCATCATCAAGCCGGACACCACAGCGGGCACAACGGGTGCCGTCAATACGTCGAAGCTGCTGCTCGATCCTTCGTGGCCGTCGCCATCATCGGCCACGAGCACCAAGTTGGTGGCCACGCCATTGACCGCAATTAAGCCAGTCCAAATGCCATTCGAGAAGCTGCCCGACTGCACGTCGAGCGGCACGGTAACTCGAGCGTCGACCGTGAACTTGAGATCCACCAACACCCACTGCAGGGAATCCGTGCTGTTCGGGAAGTTGTCCCCAAACGCTTCATAACCTTGATCAATGACACCGAAGCCGAAGTTCGTCGGGCCGTCATTGCGCCAATAGAAGTCGCCTCCAGAAATACCGCCGGGCGCCAGAGCCGCAGCTGCGAGTGCCGCACCGGTAAAGCAACCGATCCGATACTTCGTGCCGGCGAGGAGTGTCACTGGAGTGGACAAAGGTGTTTCCGACCACGAAGCCGGTGTGCCTGTGACGTTTTGGCTGGCGACCAACGTGCCGGTGTCAGTCCAGATCGAAACCTTCACGCCGAAGTAGCTGCGAACATGGGTAACGAGCAAGTTGGTCGCAGGGGTGAACGAATAGCCGAATGTGTAGTAGGCACTGCTGCCACTGCTCCAATCCACGTTGCCGAGCATGTTCGTATCAATGATTCCTCCACCCAGCGAACCGGTGAAATTCAGCGGTCCAGAATAGTTGGTCAGCGTGTTGTTCGCGAAATCCTTCGCAGTCACCTCTACGACAAACGCATTGCTCGTCACCTGAGGCGAATTGATCGGAGCCCACGTGAAGTGATCGATCTGACCATCGAAGCCGTCGTCGTTCCAAATGTAGCCGACAGCATAATTTATCGAATTGGTCGCATTGACGGTGTTGTAAAGATCAATGAAGAAGTACTTGTAGTCTTCCACTTTTACGTTGCCGATCACGGCGACCGGAATCGTCATGTTCGTCACGCCCGGAAGGAAGACCAGATGACCACTGGCCCCGTAGTAATCAACCCCGTTGGTTGCCGCGCCATCAGAAGTGTTGTAATCGACCGTGATCGTCTGTCCGCTCGGAGCCGAAAGCGTCACCTCAAAGTTGAAGAGCTTCAGCCCCTTGTTCCCTTCTTCCATTTCAACATCGGCGATCGTCATGTCGGGCACCGCATCGTCATTAACGATGGTGCCGATCTGCTCAAATGTCGCGAGATTCACATTCGTAGGATTATAGAGATCCAGATAAAATGTTTCATCCATTTCGTTCAACGTATCCCCGAGTATTGGAATCGAAATGAACTTGTTGGTTTCACCAGGATTGAAGATCAGCGCTCCAAAGACACCAAGGTAATCTTCTCCATCGACTGCCGTGTCGTCGTAAGATTCGTAAGTAACGGAGATGATCTGCGTGGACGGCGCAGACAGCGTCACCAGGAAGTTCATCGTATTGGTTCCCGTGTTGCCTTCCGCGACAAATGCATCGGACATGTTCATCGTCGGCGGGAACACCGTGGTCGCGACTGCCGCTTGATTGTTGCGCAGATAGCCATCCGGTTCACCACGGATCACCGTGGCGACGTTGGTCATCTGACCGCTGTAAGACGGAGACAGAGTTAGCGTGACAACCACATCTGAGCCGACGGGCAGATTGCCGATGCTGCATACGATCATGCCATTACTGTTGGCGACCGTTCCCGCTGTGGTGGACGACCCGATTAACGAAGCGCCCAAAGGCAAAGGATTGTTAATTGCCACGCCGGTCGCAGTATCAGGTCCGGTGTTTGTCACCGTCAGGGTGTAGGTAATGTTTCCTCCAACACCAACCGCATTCGTATTCGCGCTCATGGCGAGCACCAGATCGTTCGAGATGCCGGCTCCGACGACCGAGAAGATCGCGTCCGCATATCCCAACGTTTCATCGCCGCTGCGGAACAGACCGCTACCCTCGTAGTGATAATACCAGCGGTTGCGCGGGACCGAGACGTTGAAGGAAGCCAAATCAGAGAGGCCACTACCGCTAAACGTTGCCACGGTCGTGGTCAATCCATCGGGCACACGGCTCCTCGAAATCGTCGACGAATTACGTCCGTAAACAAGACTCACCACGCCACTGACATTTTCTGCCACGCCCCAATACGCCCAGCTTTCGGTGCCCTGATGAGACGGCACCGTCATCGCGCCCAAATCCGTAACGATTCCCGAAGGTAAGTCGATGCGATAAACGCGGGTGCCATTGTGAATCGCTACCATGCCGTAGCCGGAGAAGATGCCCACGTTACCACTGCTGGTAACCGTGATCGGCGCAGAGAGAGTGATCACATTCCCACTCAACAGGCCGGTAATGCCGTCGATTTCCACGAGGGTCGTGACGGTCCCTCCACTACTACCGATGGCAATCGGCCCGTTAGCCAAAGTGTATATTTTCTGGCTCTGAAGATCGCCGACCATGGCATCGAACAACCGCCCCAATGCCGCTCCGCCCGTCAGGTCGGAGGCACTGAAACGGGCGGTGGAGTTGTCGCCGGTCAGGAACGCCTGCGAGGCAGATACTACCAAGCCACCGCGGTCGTCGCCGGTATAGAAATTAGCTTCGATCGCACTTGCGCCAGTTGCAAGCAGGGCTGTGATCTGGAAGCTGCCCGGCACCAACACCCGCGTCGCCACCGACGCCGAGTTGTTGGTAAGGAACGACTCCGATTCTGCGCGACTGACCGTCGCCGTGTTCGTGATCGTGCCGTCGTTATTGGGTTGGGTCACGAGGGTGATCGTGGCCGCCTGACCGCCCAGTAGTGAGCCGATGTTACAGGTCACGATTCCACCATTGTTCACGCACGTGCCGTCGGTCGAGACCGCCGACACGAAGTAAAGTTCCGCAGGCAACGGGTTGCTGACCATAACACCCGTCGCGGTGGCTGGTCCGGAATTCGAAACCGTGATGGTGTAGGTGATGTTGCTGCGCACGTCTGCAGGATCGGGCAAGGCCGACATGGCAATCGACAGGTCGTTCAACAATGCAACGTCGATGGAATTGGCCGAGCCAGAATGGCCTTCGGCATCAGAGGCACGTAGCACCAGGTTAGTGGCCGGTGCTTGAACCGTAATATCGCCCGCCCAGACACCATTGGTGAAACCGCCAGTAACCGTCGGCGTGAACGGCACGAGCATCTGCGATCCAATCGTGTAACGAATGTCCGCCATGTAAGCGGTCCCGCTGCCGACGAGGCTGGTCGGAAAAGTATCGCCTGAAGAATAGACACCTTCATGCAACACGCCGGAAGTAAACGTCGCGGGCGGGCTGCTCAGATAGTAATAAGTTCCACCGGCCGAGTAAGCTCCCACGCGGTATCTCACGCCAGCCGTCAGTTGCACCGGCACCGGCAACGCCGTCTCCGCCCAGACTCCGGGCGTGCTGATTACAGGTTGGCTCGCGACTAATACTCCCGCGTCCGTCCAGATCGACACCTTGGTGCCGAAAATATGGCGCACGTGGGTTACTGTGATGTTCGTATTCGGCGTGAAGGTAAAGCCCATCGTATAGGTGCCGCTCGACGAAGAAGTCGGAGGCACGTTGCTCAAGATGGTGTTGGTAATCAGACCGCCTCCCGCAACACTGCTCAGATTAATTGGGCCAGTGAAGCTGCTCAACGTCAGGCCGCCAGCGTCCTTCGCCGTAATCGACACGGGGAATGATTGCCCCACAATCTGCGGCGACGGGATCAAACTCCAATCGAAGTGATCGATCTGACCGGCGAATCCATCATCATTGAGGATGGTGCCAACAGCCTGGCTCACATTGATACTGGCGTTGCCCGGACTGAAGATGTTCACAAAGAACGTTTCATCCAGTTCGATCGATACGTCACCCAGCACTGTGACGGTAAAGCTCGCGTTGGTCTGCCCAGCCAGCAGGGTCAAAGATCCGCTCTTCGCCAGATAATCACTGCCCGACTGTGCCGTGTCATCAGCCGTAGAATAGTTCACGGTTGCTGACAGACCACTCGGGGCCGACAGCGTCACGTTAAACGTGATTGTGTTCGTACCGGAGTTTCCTTCCACCACTGAACCGCCAGAGATGTTGAGGAGCGGAAGCGGATCGTCATTGACGATCGTACCCGTTCCTATCGAATCGCTGATGGTGGCGTTGGTACTGCTGAACAAGAACACCACAAATTGCTCGTTCGCTTCATACGTCGTATCACCAACCACCGACACTGCGACCGTCTTATTGGTCTCGCCCGGAGCGAACACGATTACTCCATTCGTCGAGAGGTAATCCACCTCAGGCGTGGCCGAGCTGTTGCCCGTGTTGTAGGCCACCGAAACAGTACTCGGCGACGGCAGCGACAAGGACACCGTAAATATCGCGTTGGTAGTTCCACTGTCGCCTTCGTTCACACTCGTATCCGAAATGTAAATACTCGGCATCACAACGGTGCTGACAGTCGACGCTTGGTTATTCTTCAGGTAGCCGTCAGGTTCCGCCCGGCCAATCGCAGCAACATTGGTCATAACACCAGTCGAGAGAGCAGCCACCTGCACTGTCAACGTTGCGTTCGAGCCACCGGGAATGGTGCCGAGATCACCGCGCACCTGGTTGCCTATGTTTGTCGCATTACCCTGTGAAGCGCTGAACGAAATCAGATTGGCAGTTGCCGGGATGAAATTGGTTACAGTCACACCGGCGGCAGCCGACGGGCCGCTGTTGGTGACGGTGACGGTGTAGGTCACCGTTCCGCCCAAGGCTACGGGATCGGGCGAGTCGGTTACGCTGACCGCGATGTCGTCTGGCACAATTCCGACTCCTCCGGCCGCAAACGCCAAAGAATTCGCCATCAAACGTGCGCCGTCCGTGCTGGCAACCCAGAAGTCACTGCGCACATCGCTCGACGGCGGGAAGAAGTTCATCCCTACTACGCGCCCGGTGGTCAACTGCTTCACCGCAATCAATGGCTGGCCACTGCTCCAATGCGCCACCAAGGTGCTACCCGAAGTAAGCGATGAGGTATTGCGATAGCTGGATGAACCGCCATTGAAGTTGTTGACGCCCTCAAGAATCGGATGGCTCGCATCATCCTTCACCAAGGTGGCCGTGCCCGACGTCTGGCTGGCGATCGTCAACGGCAAATATCCACCCGTTTGAAGTCTGCCGCCGATCGCAATGCCGGACCCAAACGCAAACGTCCCCACCACCACACCGCCGCCTGCGTCCGAGTAATCCGCTAATGCATTACCCAGCCCCGTCGGGTCACCGTAACTTCCATCAGAGAACGTCAAAACTGCGCTATACTGCTGGAGTTGTGCCAACGTCGGAGTCGAACCAAAACTGCTCACACTGATCACGTCCACCCCAGTAAACAGGCCGGTGGCCAAGATCTTGTTCCGCACATCCGTGTTCCAAGCCGCCGAGCCCTCAGCTGTCAGAATCGCGATGTTTCCGCCGCCGACACCGCCCAAGAACGAACGCACGCGGGAAACCAGCGCGAAGGAGTTGTTGCCGGCAAATCCGTCTGCATCCGATCGACCGACCGTGGTGAGGTTGGTAATGAAGACACCGTCGACGACCGGCTTGACCACGATCGTCAGGGTCTCAGCCTGCCCGCTCGCCATGGTTCCGACGTTGCATGTCACCAGACCGCCGTTTGTGGTGATCGTTCCGGTGGAAGAGGTCAATGAGATCAAGTTCACCCCACCAGGCAAGGTATTGCTGATCACCACGCCCGAAGCCGACAACGGCCCACTGTTCGTCACTATTACGACATAGGTCAGATTACTCCGGACATCCGCCGGTTCCAGGGAAGCGGTCGCCGTGACAGCAATATCGTTTTGCACCAGCACGGCAAACGGGTTGGCCGCACCGCCGTGACCATCACCGTCATTCGCCCGCAACGTGAGGTTTGAAGAGAGCGTTTGCACCGTGACATTGCCCATCCATACGCCATTGCTGAAAGTACCGGAGACGGTCGGTGTAATCGGCGCGCTGACACTGCTGTCCACGGTGTATTTCAAATCCACGAACCACCAGCGCTGACCATCGCTATTCGCCGGGAATGCGTCACCGGACACCTCATAACCCTGATCGATTGAACCGTTCGGGAAGTTCGTGATGCCGTCGCTCCGATAATAAAAGCTGCCGCCGCCAGTATAGGCACCCACTCGATACCGGACGCCCGCCAGCAAGGTAACTGGCGAAGGCAACAAAGTTTCCACCCACGTACCATTGACACTGCTCACTGGCTGGCTGAACACCAGAGAACCCGCATCAGTCCATACCGACACTTTCGTTCCCCAGTAGCTGCGAACGTGGGTGACAGAAATGTTCGTGCTCGGAGTGAACGAATAACCCAAAGTGTAGGTGCCGCTGCTCGAGGAGGAATTGACCAAGTCGCCCAGAATCTTGTTGGTGACTGCGGTGCCGCCCGTACTGCCTGTTAACGTCACGGGGCCGGTGAAGCCTGTGACCGTATCGCCCACAATATCCTTCGCGGTAACCGTAACCGGGAACGGCACGCCGACGAACTGCTGATTCGGAATTGGTGCCCAATCGAAGTGGTCAACAAACCCAAGAGCTCCGTCATCATTGATGATCAACCCACTCGCCTGCGCCGAGGCGATCGACGCATTCACCGCGTTCGACAGGGTCACAAAATAGTTTTCGTTCAGTTCGACCGCGATATCACCAATCACCCGAACAGTGATCGTGCGGTTGGTCTGTCCCGGAGTGAAGGTGAGAACTCCATTCGTTTGGAAATAATCCAACCCTGCCGCAGCCGTACCGTTGCTGGTGCCGAAACCGACGGTGATCGTCTGACTGCTCGGGAATGACAACGCAACATTGAAGATTGCATCCCGAGTTCCCACGTTGCCTTCCGTCACGTTCGTACCCGTGATGGAAAGAGTCGGAAGCAGCACTGTCGTCACCGTGCTGACCAAGTTGTTGCTCAGATTAGCATCCGCTTCAGCGCGCGTCACGCCGGCGATGTTCGTGAGCAATCCGCTGGTAAGTGTGGAGACGGATATGCCCAAGGCAATGTTGGTGCCAGCAGGCACCGTCGGAATTCCGAAGGTTACGGTTCGCCCAACAGAGTTCACGGTTATTCCCGGGGGATCCGACGGGACGGTCGTGCCCTGCAAGCTGACGTTCGCCGGCAGGAAATTCGTAACCACCACACTAGTCGCCACACTGGGTCCCGTATTGGAAACGTTCAAAATGTAACTCAGCGACCCGCCCACCGCGACGGGATCGGGCGCGTCCAATACCGTCAAAGAAATGTCGTCGCGATACAGGATCAAGAACGGTTCACTCCCACCGCTGTGACCATCACCGTCGTTGGCGCGCAGCACCGCATTGCTACCGGACGAAAGAGTAGTCAAATCACCGCTCCAAACGCCGTTACTGAAGCTGCCTGAAGTGGCGAGCGAAATCCCCAACGGAGCTTCCGAACCCGTGGTGTATCTCAAATCCACCAACCACCAACGGACGCCATCAGAACTGCCCGGGAAATTATCTCCGGAGGTTTGATAGCTCTGGTCGATCGTTCCATTCGCGAATGTGCTGCTACCGTCGAAGCGGTAATAGTAACTGCCACCGCCCGTGTAAGCGGCAATGCGATATCGAATGCCGTTGGTCAAAGTGATCGGCGTAGCAAGCGCCGTTTCCAACCACGTGCCGGGCGTGCTCACGACGTTCTGGCTTCTCAACAGGACCCCGGTATCGGTCCAGATCGAAACCTTGGAACCCGAGTAATGCCGCACGTGAGTCACGGTAATGTTCGTATTCGGCGTGAACGAATATCCCAACGTAAAGGTGCCCGAGCCGGAGAAGCTGCCCACCATATTGCTCAGAATATTGTTCGATGCCAATCCACCGCCCACCACCGCGCTCAAGGCTACGGTGCCGGAGAAATTGCTAACCGTGGAACCGAACGCGTCTTTCGCCGCAACGGTCACAGGGAAGGCAACGTTCGCATACTGTGGCGAAGGAATTGTCGTCCATTCGAAGTGATCCACAAATCCAGACAAACCGTCGTCGTTGACGATTGTTCCCGTGCCTTGTCCGTCACTAATGGTGGCATTTACCGCGGCCGAAAGATTGACGAAGAAACTTTCATTCGGTTCGAACGTGGTGTCACTGATGATGCGCACCGTGATGGTTTTGTTCGTCTGCCCGGGCGTGAAGGTGAGCGTGCCGTTGGTCGAGACGTAATCCAATCCCGCAATAGCAGTACCATTACTGCTGGCAAAGTTTACTTGCACGGTCTGGCTGCTCGGATAGGACAGATTAACGGAGAATACTGCGTTCTGCGTACCGACATTACCTTCGGTCACATTGGTGTCGGTCACCGATAGGGTCGGGAGTAACACCGTCGTCACCGCTACCGCCGTGTTGTTGTTGGGATACGGATCCACACCTGAACGCGTCACCCCGGCGATGTTCGTGATCAAACCCGCAGCAGTCGGGGTCACAGTCACCGTCAGAGTCGCAATCACATTCGGCGGCAATACGCCCAGCGTGCCGGTAATCGTGCGCCCATTCGTGGCGACCGTGCCCTGCGACGCAGCCGCTGACACGATACTCACGCTCGCGGGCAGGAAATTGGTTACAACGACGTTGGTGGCGTTCACCGGACCACTGTTGGTCACGCTCGTGACATAGGTCAGCAACGCACCGGAACCTACCGGCTCGGGAGAATCACTGATGAGCACGCCTATATCGTTTTGATACAGAACCGCGATTCCGTTTGCGTTGCCGATGTGGCCGTCGTTGTCCAGTGCGCGCAGCACGAAGTTGGTCGCCGACGCCTGCACGGTCAGATCACCACTCCAGACACCGTTGCTGAACGTGCCTGATGCAGTAGGCAAAACGGCAACAGAAAGATCCGCGCCCACCGTGTAGCGTAAATCCACCATCCACGCCGTGCTGCCACCGGCCGAGAACGTCGCTGGGAATCCATCGCCAGTCGCAAAATAGTAGCCGTTGGCGATGGTTCCCGTCGGGAACGTAGCCGGGCGATTGTTGCGGTAATAATAGGTGCCACCGGCAGTGTAGAACGCGACGCGATACGTCGTGCCCGCCAACAAAGTGACCGATGAAGGCAATGCCGTCTCCGACCAGGTTCCGGCCAAGCCGCTGACTGCTTGAGCGACTACGAGCGTGCCGGTGTTATCCCAGATTGAAACCTTGGTTCCCGAATAATGGCGCACGTGCGTCACCACCATGTTCGTCGTGGGCGTGATGGCATATCCGAGAGTGTAATCGCCCGTGCCCGAGAACGCGGCCGCCTCGTCACCGAGAACCGTATTGGTCGATGCTCCGCCACCATTAAGTCCGGCCAGAGTCACCGGTCCGGAGAAATTGCTCACCGTGGTGCCAAAGAAGTCTTTCGCGGTGATCGTGACGGCAAACGGCGTCAGCACAAATTGCGGCGAGGCAATCGGAGCCCAATCGAAGTGGTCGATCTTTCCGGGGAAACCGTCGTCGTTGAATATAATTCCGGTCCCCTGACTCTTCGAAAGGGTCGCGTTGGAGGGCGCCGACAATACCACCATGAAATCTTCATCCGGCTCGGTAGTCGTGTCGCCGTTCACCACGATGCTCAAAGGCAGATTCGTCACGCCCGGGCTGAAGATCAACGAACCGGACTTCGACTGATAATCACTTCCCGCTGCCGCGCTGCTGTTGGCCGTGAAGTAATTGACCGCAACGGTCAGCACACTCGCCGACGACAGCTTCACACTGAACACAGCGTTGGTGGTGCCCACGTTGCCTTCGGTAACCGACACGTCATCAATCGAAATCCGCGGCCGGAGAACCACATCGGCGGTGACGTTCTGAAGGTTGCTGGCGACCTGCGCGGAGATCGAACCGGACTCACCCTTAACCGGTTCTGTAGCGCTTACCGTATATGTGTTCAGCGGGATAAAGTCGAAGCTGTAGTGACCACTGCCGTCGGTCGTGGTGGATAACGCAAGGGGCGAAAGGCTAACCGTTGCCCCGGCGACCGGCGTTGCGCCATTCGGACGATACACCGTGCCACTGATCATTCCGGAAGCCACGACTCCCACGTTGAGGGTCAAGGTTTGCCCGGAGACCGCCAGGTTTCCCGAATTGCGACCGCGGAAAGTACTCACCGAATCAACCGCAACCACCGTGACATTACCCAACGGCACCAAGTCAAAACGATATGAACCGTCGGCACCGGTCGTGGTGTTGACCACCCCATTGCTCGAGGTCAGGCTGACCTGCGCCCCAACGACACTAACCCCAGCTTTGGTAACCACACCCACGACGGTACCGCCGGAACTCAGCGTCAGATTGTTCGTCGTCGTCAAATCGGTGAACACCGTCGCCTGATTGCGGGCGGCTGTGTTGCTGAACGACTCAAATGCTTCCAACGTCACTGCGCCGGTCGGCACGTCAACGAAAGTGAAACGACCGCCGGTGTCCGTGGTTGTCGCGCGCGTCAGGCCATTCGATCCGCGCAATTGCACCTGTAGCGCCACCACCACCGAATTATTCTGGCGACGCACCGTCCCGACCAAAGTGCCCGTCGGCTGAATCGTGATGTCCGCCGTGGTCGTCTGCGCACCAAGAATTGGCGCCGAGGTCGAACCCGACAAGCTGCTCCCCTGCGCCGTCGGCACCGTCGCCACGAGCGTGTAGGTGTCGGACGGCAGGCCCGCGACGCCGAACGTTCCGTCCACGGCAATTCCCAAGCTCAGATCGTTGAGCAATGGAGTACCGCTTACGGTCACCAAACCACCGCTAACTACAACGCCGTTGTGACGACGGACCGTGCCGACCAGGACACCGTTGTCCGGGAAGATCACGTTTCGCGTGGTAACGTTGGTTCCGACGGCG
Source organism: Limisphaerales bacterium (assembly GCA_044224905.1). Taxonomy (GTDB): domain Bacteria; phylum Verrucomicrobiota; class Verrucomicrobiia; order Limisphaerales; family JBGAJN01; genus JBGAJN01. Next base: position 1,784,495 of record JBGAJN010000002.1, on the reverse strand, counting down.
AAACTGCCCGCCGTATTTGGCGACTCGAGCCCCGTCAACGGATTCACCGCCAGCAGGCGGAATCCGTCCACCGGAATCGGCATGGAACTGCCAGAATTGTTCAGGAATCCGTCGAACTGAAACAGCCCGCCAGCATTGGCCGTTGTCGAAAACGTGCGGCCGAATAAAATGTTCGTGCTCTGGAACGTGACCGGCGCGTTTCCGATGGTGTTCGTGCCGTTGCCGGCGAGGACGCGACCATTAATGGACCCCGTCAATTCGGGCAGCGGCGTAATCGTGCTTACCCCGTTCGAAGGCACGAGGAAGTTTCGAACTGCCGCACGATCCGCAGCCGACATGCCGATCAACGTCTCGGGGGGCAACTGCACGAGGCGCTGTGCTGAAGCCAATGCAGCGGCACGCGTTGTCTGTTCGGAGACGAAGTGCATGATCGCGACATTGCTGCCGGGCTGCACTGTGATATTGGTCCAGACCTGAACCACTTTGCCGTACAAGTTGGAGAAGTTAATCGCGTAACTGGCCAAGCCAGCGCCGATAACCCCGTTGGTGCCATCGAACACATCCGCCACGGCGGGGATGTTGTTACCCACAATAAACGGATCGCTATCCGTGTCGTCGTCCAAGACCACCCAGCGGTCCGGCGTGAGGCTCGTCGGACCTTCCAAAGTCGTGTCACCGCTGGAAGTACTGATGATCCGCGGTTCGAAATTGATCGTGTTGCGGTTGATCACGCGGCTGATGAACCGGAGATTGCTGTTCAGCCGCAGCTGGAAGGTGATCGGATTCGCTGACGGATTGCTCACCACTTCCAGATAGCGCGCGAAGTATCCGTTCGTCGGAACAAAAATCCGGCGAGTTACGTCCAGCCCGCCCACACCGGGTTGGAAGATGGAAAGTTCGCGACCGCCTTGCAACGAACTGGCGAAGCCCTGCCCCAAAAACCGGTTCGTGTTTCCCCCGACGACGAGGTCCAAAATTCCGGCGCCGTGGTTCAACAGACTGTCGCCAAGGAAGACGTTTTCCGTGCCGTCTTGAATCGTTCCGTCGCCACGAATGTTGTAGGCGAAGTTGTTCGCGTCAAAGAGCGTGTAGCTCGGCGAACCACTGCCGCCACCAGGATTCAAGGGGATCAAATTGGCCTGCAGCTGAATGTTCGCCGTGACGACCTCGCCATTCACCTGCACCAGCCCGTTGGTGGAGCCGAAGTAGTTGGTCTGCGCTACCTGCCCACTGGCCGAAACACTGAACGCCCCCACCGGCACATCGCCAATCGAATAGCCCCCGTTGATGTCCGTACGCGCGTAGAACGTTCCTCCGAAGGTTGCGTTCTGACTGGCCAGCACAACGGACAAATTCGGAACGCCGTTCGATTCGGGACTGCGCACGATACCCGCGACGGTTCCGATGCCCACCAGCACCAAGTTTTGAGTCACCAACTGTCCATGGCTGCTGACGACCACGCCATTAACACTCGCGCGCAAATTGCCGAATGAATCCACAGCGCGCAACGAGTAGGTGCCGGTGGGAAGAATATCAAAGCGGAAGGTTCCATCATTACCGGTGGATTTTTGGCGATACACCGGTCCGCTAACGTACACCGTGTAATTGGGAATCGGCGTGACTCCGCCAGCGGCAAACAAGGTACCGAGGACGCTGCCAGCCGGTTGAAGCCGAACCGTTACACCGGTGCCGCCGCCGGCAGCAACACCGCCATTCGTCGATCCCGAAAGCCCGGTCGACGGATCGTAGGCGCTGACACTAAAACTTCCGGCGAGGACACTCGGGAAATTAACCGCACCGCCCAATTGCGATATCCCGGTTTGCGTCCCACCGAACTGGGTCTGACTGGTCAACGAGACTTGCGCCCCGGTCACGGGAACATTTCCGCCGTCGACCACAGTCACCGCCACCGAGCCCAATCCATTAAGATTGATGTTAACTGTCCTGATCTGATCCTGGGAAACGATCGAAGTTCCGGCGCGACCGCGGTCGCCCGTCGCAGGGTCGGTCACATCAATCGAGTAACTACCGAGCGGAACAAAGGTGAACGAGTACTGCCCCAATGAATCTGTTGTCGCGCGCAAACCGAGCGACAGATTAACCGTCACGTTCGTCACTGGAGTGGTTCCATCCGCGCGGAATACGGTTCCGGTGATGGTTCCGGAACTGGTCAGCACGATGTCGTTGGTGACCGTCTGACCTTCTTGTTCAAGCAATCCAGAAGCGACGCCGCCCAAACGCGCCACCGGAGCCTGAGCAGACAAATTGTACGGTCCCACGAATACATTCGAGAATGTGTAGCGACCAAAAGCATCGCTGGTGGTCACCCCGCTGCCGCCAAATACACTGCTGCTGGAAAAATTCACAGTGGCGTTGGACACGGGGTTCAGTGCTCCGTCGCGAATCACGCCAGTGATACGCCCCGCGCCAAGATAGCTGATGTCGGCAACGAACACTTGGGCGCTAGCGGAAATATTGCCAGCGGTACGCCCGTGGTTGCCTGCGCCATCCGAGCAGTCCTCCGTGAAGTTACCCAACGGAACAAATTCGAAGCGATAACGACCAAGTACGTCAGTCGAGGCATTCTGCGACGAGGAACCCGACATCGCGACCAACACGCCAGAACCCACCGGAGTCGTACCGTCCTGATCATAAATCGAACCGACTACCGAGCCGTACGGTCCGAGAGCGACATTGATGGACACCGACTGATTCAACCCCAACGTGCCGGTATTGTATCCGCGGAGACCGGTCTTGAAGTCCCGCACAGTCACCAGCAGCGGACCGGCCGTCATGTTGCCGACGCGATAACGCCCGAGGTTGTCCGCGTTCACCACGCGTACGGAATTACTCGATGTCACGGTCACCTGCGCACCCGCAACCGGATGGCTGAATGGATCGGTGACAACACCAATTACATTGCCGCTGTTGAGCTTCACCTGAATCGTACCCACGTCGGTCAGACCGTTAATCACTGGTGAAACCGCCGGCGACTCGCCATCGAATACTTGGCTCGCGCGAATGATCTGCGCGCCCGCTATTATATTACCGATACCAGCCGGCACACGTCGGACGGAGAAGAAGCCAGTGCCATCGGTGGTCGTCGTTAACACGTTGAACAATACAATCGACGCACCGGACACTGGCGCACCGTTGGTTGCATCCACAACGCGCCCCTGAACGCTCGTTGTTGCATCGGCCACAAGCGGGTTCAAACCGAGCTGCAATTCCAACCCGTCAGGAATGCCGTCGCCGTCGCTGTCTGCGAGCAACGGATTCAAGCCGCGCTTAAGTTCGTCGCCGTCGTTCAAACCGTCGCCATCGGTGTCCGCCTTTAACGGGTTGGTGCTTAACGCGACTTCCTGACCGTCAGGAATGCCGTCGCCATCGGTATCCGCGAGGCGCGGGTTGGTTCCCAAGTTATACTCCTGAAGATTCGTCAAACCATCCGCATCAAAATCCTTCGCCGCATCCGAGGGATCGTTCGGATTCATTCCGTGGGCGATCTCGTATTCGTCCGGAATCCCATCGCCGTCGGCGTCATTGGGAATCAGCACATTGATAACGGTGGTCGCAATCACGCCTTCGTTACGAGCCTGCACGATTGCCTGCCCACGCGCTAACGCCGTCACCGTTCCATTGGTATCCACCGTCGCAATGCGGGGATTGCTCGAAGACCAAGTGGTGCCGTCGCTGAGATGCGACAAGTCCTTCATGCTGCCATCGGGCATCGTCGCGATCGCGAGAAGCAGCGTCGTTTCGCCCTTCGTTTTGAATGACGTTTTCGACGACAGGATCTTAATCGACACGGGAACCGGATCCGAAAATCCGAGCTGGATCGGAGGAATGGGAGTCGAGCCATTAGGAACAAGCTCAACGTAAGCCGACTGGCCCACGATCGTGACTCCGTTGCGAACGCACGTTGCCCGGACACGGAACAAGCCGGCGTCCACAGGGACGTTGGGAATTGAGAACGTTCCGTTCGCATTCACCTGAACGGTCCGGTTCAGCATGGTGACGGTGCACGTGTCGTCCAACTGCGCCATCAGCGCGGTGCCGGTCGCCATCCAAACGCACAACGACAGCAATGCCAGCAGCAGCATTGGGAAGCGGCGCTTCTCGGCGCCGACCGCCTTGCAGGGGTTCAACCTAGCTCCGCCAGCCGGACAGCCAGGTCCGAAGATATCACGTTGCCTTTTCATTTGGGCTCCACTTTGATTGAGGAAGGATCGGGTTTCATGACTTCCACCATTTTGGGGAATATCTTGTCCTCACCGAGATCATTGGTCATGCACCAGCCGTCGACCGTGTATTTGAGAACGTAGTGAACCATGCGGCGACTGCCCGTCACCGTCACATTCAGGCCCATCAGAATCCGGTAGTTCCCATAAAAAATCTGCTGCACCACGATCACGGTCGTGATGTTTTTGAACAGCATCGTGTTCTTTTCCAAAATCTCTTTTTCAGAAACCAGCTTCTGTAGTTTCTCGCGATCATTGGGCGCAAAGATTTTCAAAATCTTCGCCGCGTCTCCCTCCCAGTTGGCGGACAGATAGCTAACGAGACTTTTTTCGGGTGTCGAAGTGTCCCAGGCTTCCTTATTGCCCAAAGCAATTTCGAGCCGCGGCTTATAATTGATCGCTTCGTACGAGAACACCGCCGGCGTCCCCGTTGGATCACGCTCGGGCAACAAGTGACGAGTAATCGTGACGCGCTTGGGCGGCTCAGCTGCAGCTGCCGAAAAGCCACCGAATAGACCAGTGCTGATGAACGCCCCGGAGGCAAAGGTGGCCACCACCAAACCACCCGCGCTCCGGCGTAACAGGTTTCGGTGGGTTTCGGTCTCGACGAAATTCCGCATAATTATTGGGTTAAACCGCGAACGGACTTACAAGCTTGGGCAACTGAAGTTCAAAGGCCCCAGCACCGGGAAATCAGGCAACGCCCATGAAACCGACTCCGTGAACCAACCGCCAACCGTGATGCTTCCGCTGACGGTGAGCGGATTCCAGACGGCCGTGAGCGTGCCCATGCCGTTGCAACATTTGACGGATACCGATCCCCCGGTCGCGCCTTCAATCTTGGCCGACAATACATTTTCTCCACCCGCCAGCACTTTCGCCCGAGCGCCAATGTTCCCTTGGATTGTACCGCTGATGCAAAAGTCAGGCTTTCCCGTGCAAGGATCTTTGCCCCCTTGGGCGGTGATATTGCCACCGACAGAAAAGTAAATGAACAATCCGGCGGCAACCGAGTTGTCGCAACAACTGAATCCGTATCCCGGAACCGCACACTCCAACTCCGGCAAGCTCGCTGTGATCGAACCTTTGATCGTCTTCTTGCTCGTTCTCTTGGGGCCATTGGGCTCACAACACACATCCTCGTCCACGGTCTTGATCTCCCCGCCGAAACTGGGATCGCCAAAATTACAACCTGTGGCCGAAGAAATCGGCTTGAATCCGTCTTTGATCAAAGACAGGAGCGCGCTGACGTCAAAACCGATGCCCGCCTCAACCGCAGGATAAGTAATCGGCGTTCCAACGCATGCACCGTTCTGGCACTTGTCGTTCTCGGTGCAGAACATCTTGTCATCGCAAGCACTTCCGTTCGCCTGCTGAGTTCCCGCTTGAATTGAACACGTGCCGCCCACGCAGATTGCATAACTGCAGCCCGTTTGATCGTCACAACGCGTTCCATTGGCTGTGGGGGTGTAAACACACGCTCCGTCCACACAAGCATCCGAGGTGCAAGGATTCTTGTCATCACAACCGCCCACGCACGTCTTGGGCGGCGGCGGCGGCGGCGCACCACCCCAACCAGCCTTGGTGATTCCAAATCCGGGATCACTCACAATCAGCGAACCATCGGGACTCACGCGTGCCGGCCCGGTGGAAACGAACTGCTCCAAGTCGTGATCGTATTGGTAAAGCTCGATCACCTGGCCGGGCGCCAGCTGGTCGGTATTCGGCAACTGAATCTGCACGGGCGGATCAAACTTTGTTCCTGCCGGCTGCAACGTCCATACAACGCGCGGGGCCGTTCCGTTGGGCGGCGGCATTGGAAGCTTATTGGCGTGCACTTGCGAGACACTCATCTCGCCCACATGCGTTCCATCAGGGAAAGTTGCGGAATGCGGCTGAACAGTGAAGGCCAACCCCGGCACCCCGCTCATCGTAAGCGTCACCGGTTCGTCACCGCCCACGATTCGGGCGCTGTTGGTGTCGACGATTGGAAGGTAAATCGGCCATCCGAGATTGTTGTCCTGCCCAGCCACAGCCTGCAGTGTGAAGGAAAGCGTTGGGAACGTTTCCGGCCGGGTCGTCGTGTGCCCGTTGACGAGGAACGTCAGCGGCCCGACAGGAACATTGGGAATGCTGAAGTGACCGTTCGTGTCCGTGAACGTTGCCAAATTGCCGACACCGACAACTGACACACGCGCATGCGGAATCGGGAGTTCTGAATTGTCCAACACCATGCCGCTCACACGAGTGGCGGAGACCGGTCCCGGCGTGAGTCCAGAGATGTTGAAATTGACGCCGACATTGGTGGAGCCAACGATCGTTGCGAAAACGGCATTGTTGTTCACTCCCGCATCGGGCCCCAAAGTCAGAATCACCGATGCCTTACCATCGCTGTCGGTCATCTTGGTCAGATTCGTCACCGTGGCCTGCAATTCCTGCTGATCCAAACTGCCGCCACCTTTGATCGCCAAAAAGCCAACCGGAACACCCGCGACGGGATTGCCACCACTGTCAAAGACGATCACCGTCAACGGAGACGGGAAAGGCTTGTTTACTTCACCCCGGAAGTTTTCACCATAAGCCATGTTGGGTTTGATTTCAGCCGGCGCGCCCGCCGACGCAGAACTGCAGAAAATGACCTCCCCATCAACACCAGCCGATGTGACAGCCACCTGATTGTTGCCGACGCCGGTGCGGGTTCCCAATTGGAACAAGACGCTCGCCAATCCGTTTTGATCCGTGCGCACCGACAACTCCTGACCCGAGTTGGGCGACGAATGGAGAATGCCGTCGCTCTTCAATACTTTGAACGTGACGAGTTCATTCGTCACCGCCGCACCGTTCGCATCCACCAAGGCGACTACGAGTGGATCCGTCAAAAGGTTTCCAATCACACCGCTTTGCATGTTGCCGGACGCGATAATCAGCTTCTTCTGCAAGACGGAATCGCGCACCACGACTTTTATCTGGCTCTGCGAAGTGTTGCCGGCGCGATCAACTGCGACAGCGGTCACAATATTAGTTCCGCGCGCAAGCAAGAGATCGGGAACGACGAAGCTGCGATTAAAGACCGTCGCTTGAACACCGTTGACCATGACGACCGCCTGCTCCGAGTTGACGGTACCCGACACAATGTCACTCACGGTCCCACCGACCGTCACCTGCGCTGAGGTCAATGTCGCGCCATCGGTAGGTGCATCGATCGCCACCGTGGGAGCTGTCGTGTCGCGTAGCAACTGAACACTAGCTGTCCCAGAGCCACCATACTGATTCGTCGCCACCGCGGTAATCACGTTCCGACCTTCAAGCAACGGAACTACCGCAGTGAAATTCCCACCCGAGATGTTCGCCGCGACACGGTTAACAGCCACGGCTGACACCGCTTGGCCGACCATTCCCGTGACGACGACATTCGTTCCATTGGTTACCACGCCGCTGACCGGACTGTTAACCGTGACATCCAAATTCATTGACCCAACTGCGACTGCCCATTGGAGCAAATTGGGATCGAACGGGACCTGGCGATTTTGACGAATCGTGAAAGTGTCCTGACTGACTGCGCTCGCTCCTTGCCCGACATCGCCAAAACTGACGATGCCTTGAGTGACGACAGTATTCGTTGAACTGCTGGCGACATATCCAGTCACGCCTTTAGCCGAAAGCACGTTGTTGCTAACCGTCACCCGCATGACGTAATCGAACAGCGTGCGGTCAACGCGCGTTTCGCTCACCACTTGATAATTGCCGAAAGTGAAGCCCTGACCTCGCGCAGAAAATCCGCACCAAGCCAGTACGCAGCCCAGCAGAAAAAACTTTGGGTTTATAAGTTTCATACGAACACCTACAAGAAAACCAACACTCAGCCTCAAACTATCAAATGCTTTTCGAACGCGCGCGGACTACTCCCGCCCAAGCGGCCAAACCACAGAGCCCCAGCAGCACCACCGAAGGCTCGGGAACCGAACTCGTCTGACCACTAAAAATCGGAGTGCCGATATTTGTCGAATCGTAAAAATAAAATGGCTGCGCGCCCGGAGTTCCCGTCCCCATCCACACGAACTTGATGCTGAAGTTCACGCCACTCAAATTCGCGACGTTGTTGGAAGACAGCGCATCAAAGAACCCAGCTGAGGTGAGCAACGTGTCCGGCTGCACCGAGAGCAAATCCCAACCGGCCACCGGCGGAGGAGGATTCTGCAGCAGTTTATAATTTTGATAATCGAAGAAGATGGTCAGCCCCTGCCCCGAGAGCAGCCCAGTGCCCGAAAGGGCGTAATCATACTCCCAAAGATCCTGCCCCACTACGACGTCAGCGAGGTCAACTGCTTGGAACATCAAAGACGCGCCTACGATAAATGAACCTTGAGACTCTGTCCCCAACGAGGCGCTCGATACTGGCCGCCGCAACGAAGCGCCGCTTCCAATCTGCAGCGAGGTTAATCCGCCGCTGCTGGACGCAAGCGGACGCATGCCTGACAGCAAAACCGTCCCAGACGAAGATGCCGACAGAAGCGCACCGGAATAGAAACTGTTGCTGCACGAGGACATCTCAAAGAATTGAGCGGATACCGAAGGAATATTGGAGAAGTACAGAGCGAAGCCCAAACAAGCCGCCGCGATAAATTTTCCCGCACGCTTGAGAAATCTACTTCGGCACACCACCGCCGAACAATCCCGCCCCACAGGAACCAAGGGGTACAGGCCAGTTTGGAATTCTGATTTTCCGTTCATAGGCCACAACAACCGGCGTCCTTAATAATTACTTATTTTAAAATGGTCAATCCAAATCCGGACATTTCGACTACTTGTAACAAAGTTTTCTTCACCGGAAGTTGTCTACACGTCCAACAACCAACACGCAGACGAATGGGATTGAATATCGGCAGAAACGATGGTCTCCTGTCTTCGCAAAATATGGCGCAAATGCCCGAACGAACGTCTCACAATAGAAGCAGTTTTTCACCCAACCTGCCAATTAAGAAGACGGCCTACTGGTTGGGGCGGCCCGCGTTTCTTGCTGTTATTCTCGCAGTTTGCTGGTTCGGATCGCCTTCAGTTTCCCTTGCTGGACTCCGCTACGACGGGAAAGTCAATGTCAATGGACGCCCGTTCACAGGGACGGGCCTATTCAAGTTCGCGATACTTGACGAAAAAGGTAAGCAGCTCTGGAATAACGACCCATCGGGAGTCCTCGGCGCGATTCCCAGCTCGGAAAGGCGCTTGACCGTTTCGAATGGCAATTACTCCGTCGGGCTCGAGGACTTCGCGGGCGTGCACACCCTCGAGACGGCATTGGCCACGCAATCTTCCACCGTGCAACTTCGCATCTGGTTCAACGACGGCACCAACGGCTGGCACCAGATGCCGCCCGACCAACCGCTGAACCTCAAAGAATTTCGCACGCCAGATCGCGACGCCTCCATGGAAGCCAACGTCGAACGAATCCTCAACGAACTGCGACAGATCAAAGTCCAACTCTCCGCTCTCGAACGCCGCGGTTCATCACCCACTCCGTCCACTCCAACTGCCGCTCCCAATGTTCCCGGAGCTCCGACTCTTGCGAAGATGGCAATCACGGGCGCTGGCCACACCTTGGGCGACTCAAAAGCTAAAATTGCACTGATCGAGTTCACCGATTTTCAATGCGGCTTCTGCAAAAAATTTACGGAGACAACGTTCCCTCAAATCAAATCGAAGTACATCGACAAAGGCGCCCTGCTCTTTGTTAGCCGCAGCTTCCCGCTCGACTTTCACGCCCACGCCAAGGAAGCCGCCAAAGCCGCTATCTGCGCCGGACAGCAGGACAAATACTTTGAGTTTCGCAATCGCCTGTTCGCCGAAAGCTCCAACCTCGGCCCGGAACTTTTTCTCCGCTTGGTCAATGAGTTCAAACTCGACGCGGCCAAATTCAACACCTGCACCAACAGTCCCACGATCACTGAGCAGATTCAAAAAGACTTCACCGACGGCTCCAAAATCGGCATCACCGGAACTCCGACTTTTGTGCTCGGCAAACTCACTCCGGACGGACAAGTGGACGGGCAACTAATCATTGGCGCAAAACCTTTCGCCGACTTTGAAAGCAAGATCGACAGTCTGCTCGCCGGAAAGAAATAAGACCGCCATGACCGCCGTTCAAAAAGCAGAACTCAAAAAGCAAATCCCCACAGCTCTGAAACGGCTCGCCGCTTTGAGCTTCTTGAGCCTCACTCTTGGCCTGACCTTCAACGCCGCGAATCCCACCGGCGTTCGCTTCAGCGAAAACACCGAAGCGTCCGGCGCATCCGCAATTTCCGAAACCAAGTCGGTCGCCACAAAAAATTCCGGATCTCCGTACGAGAACACCACCGTGCTGTTTGCGATGACGACTCCGCTGAAGCCATCCGCACCAACGAAAGCAGGTTCAACAATCACCTACGCGCCAGCAGGCTCCTCTGCCCCGTCGCCCAAGGGCCAATTCAATGCCGGCATTGAGGCCCAGCCCATTTCTTGGGACGAAGCCGTCAAAATTCTCGGCGGCAAAAACTCGATCCTCGTCGATGCCCGACCTAAAGCGACTTTTGACGCCGGCCACATTCCGGGAGCCGTCTCGCTGCCCGACGCGAGCCAGCCATTCGACTTCGCCGCATTCGCAAGTAAATATTCCAAGGACACCGTGGTCATCACGTATTGCTCGAACACCGAGTGCCCCGTGTCGCTGAAACTGGCCGCCAAACTGATCCATGACTACGGCTACAAAACCGTGCGCTACATGCCTGGCGGATATCAGGAATGGCAGCGCCACCAAGCAACCGCGAAACCCGGCCTCTGATTGCGAGCATGAACAAAGGTTTTTCTCCGACGATATTTCTTCGCTGGTTGCTCGGCGCGCTGCTGTTGTGGGCCGCGGTCTCGAAGCTCGCTAACCCCATCGAGTTCCTCGGTTCGCTCTACGCATACAAATTACCCCTGCCGAAACTGCTCCTGCAAACAGCCGCTGTTGCGCTTCCATGGCTGGAGTTGCTACTCGGTCTTCTGCTGCTGATCGGTCGTTGGACGGAAAGCTGCCTCATCAGCGCGCTGTTCCTGTTCGCCCTTTTCATCGCGGCCACCGGACAAGCGTGGCTTCGCGGGCTCGATATCTCCTGCGGTTGTTTCAACCTCGCCATTTTCGGAATCGATCATTCGTCGCCGGTCTCCAAGTTTCTCGAGTCCGTCGCCTTCGCATTTTTCCGCAACCTCGTGCTCGCCGGCTTCACGGCTTTTGTCCTCCTGCGCGAATTGAACGGCACACCGATTCTCGCGCCTGCACCGACACCGCAGCCGTCCAAGCTGGCGAAGGCGAAGTAACACCGAAGCGCGGCGAACAAGCCCCGTCCGTGCGGATTTTTTCCTTCCCCGCCGTCGTCCCCTCGCCCACTATTCGCGTCCATCATGGCTAAAAACTTGTTCGATCTCTCTGGTGAAGTCGCTCTCGTCATCGGCGCCACGGGCGTCCTCGGTGGCGCACTCGCGGAAGGCCTCGCGGAAGCAGGCGCAACCATCATCGTCGCCGGCCGCAATGCCGAACGCGGCGAGGCGCGTGTTAAAAGCATCACCGACAAAGGTGGCAAAGCCAAGTTCGTCAGCGCCGATGCGAGCTCGCGTGAAAGCCTCGCCAAGGCGCGCGCGGAGATCGAGAAGTCGGTCGGGCCCGTCACCATTCTGGTGAACGCCGCCGGCGGCAATGATCCCAAGGTTACCGTCACGGCAGAGCGTCCGTTCGAATCCATCGCCCTCGCCGATTGGCAGGCGAATTTCGACATGAACCTCGTCGGCGGCGTGTTGCTTCCGTGTCAGGAGTTCGGTCCCGCAATGGTCGCGCGCGGCAAGGGCAGTATCATCAACATCGCCAGCGTCTCGGCACATCTGCCGCTCTCGCGCGTCGTCGCCTACTCCGCGAGCAAGGCCGCCGTGCTCAGTCTCTCCAGCTTCCTCTCACGCGAATGGGCCACCAAGGGCGTGCGCGTGAACACGATCACCCCCGGGTTCTTCCCGGCCGAACAAAACAAGAAGCTCCTGTTCAACGACGACGGCTCTCCGACCGCGCGCACGAAGGCGATCTGGGGCCACACGCCGATGAACCGCTTCGGCGAATCTTCCGAACTGATCGGCGCCTGCGTCTTCCTCGCCGCGCACAAGGCGAGCAGCTTCGTCACCGGCACGGACATTCGCGTGGACGGTGGATTTTTGTCGCAGACGATTTAAGTTCATTCCAGCCATGAACGTCATTTCGAAATCCGCTTTCCCCGGCAAACTCACTGACGCACAAGTCGCCGAAGTCGTCGCGCAGGCGCTGCCGGTCAATGATTACAAGGGCAAGCGCATCCTGCTCATCGTTCCCGACGGCACGCGCACCGCGCCGATCGGTTTGATGTTCAAGACGATCTTCGCGCAAATCGGCGAAGCCACGCAGCACCTCGACATCCTCACCGCGCTCGGCACGCATCCGCCGATGAGCGAGGAAGCGATCTGCACGCGATTGGAAATCTCCCTCGACGACCGCCGCGGCGCGTATCGCAAGGTCCGCTTCTTCAATCACGAGTGGGACAATCCCGCCGCGCTGAAAGAAGTCGGCACGCTCACTTCGAAGGACGTGAGCGAACTCACCAACGGCCTCTTCTCGATGGACGTCCCCGTCGAGATCAACAAAATCGTTTTCAACTACGACCAAGTCATCATCGTCGGCCCCGTGTTCCCGCACGAAGTCGTCGGCTTCTCCGGCGGTAACAAATATCTGTTCCCCGGCGTGGGCGGTCCGAAGATTCTGAATTTCTTCCATTGGCTCGGTGCCGTCTGCACCAACCCCATGATCATCGGCAACAAGTGGACGCCCGTCCGCAAAGTCGTCGATCGCGCGGGCGCTTTGGTGAAGGTGGACAAACTGTGCTTCTGCCTCGTGGTCGCGCCGGACAAATCCCTCGCGGGACTTGCCGCGGGCACGCCGGAATCCGCGTGGGATGTCGCGAGCGAACTCAGCAAGCAGGTCCACATCGTTTACAAGGACAAGCCTTTCAAGACCGTGCTCTCGAACATGCCGCCGATGTATGACGACGTGTGGGTCGCCGGCAAGGGCATGTATAAACTGGAGCCTGTCGTGGCCGACGGCGGCGAACTCATCATCTACGCGCCGCACGTTCACGAGATTTCCGTCACGCACGGCAAGATCATCGAGGAAGTCGGTTACCATTGCCGCGATTACTTCCTGAAGCAGTGGGACAAGTTCAAAAACTATCCGTGGGGCGTGCTCGCGCACTCGACGCACGTGCGCGGCATCGGCGCGTTCGAGAACGGCGTGGAGAAATGCCGCATTCAAGTCACGCTCGCCACGCAGATTCCCGAATCCGTCTGCCGCAAGATCAACCTCGGCTACCGCGACCCGAAGAGCATCCGTGTGGAAGACTACGCGAACCGCGAAGACCAAGGCGTGCTTTACGTGCCGAAAGCCGGTGAGATGCTTTACCACTTGAAGAAGCAGCCCAAGTGGGCCGGCGGGACCGAATAATCCTGTGCGAATTTTTCGCAAACCAAGCGCCGCGATAATTCTCCTCGCGGCGCTTTCTTTTAGTCTCGCGAGCTTCGCCGCTGAACCCGGGCCGCTGCGTCCCTTCCCGCAGCACACGCATTATGCGACTGGCTCAATCAAACCGAGCCACGTCACGCAGGCCCAACTCGACGGCGTAACCTCGGCATTCTACGACTCGTGGCGGAAGAAGTATCTCGTCGCCGGATGCGAACCGCGCCAGTTCTACGTGCTCGACGACGAGACCACCGCGGCCAACGCGGGCCAGCGCACGATCACCGTTTCGGAAGGTCACGGTTACGGCATGCTCATCACGGCGTTCATGGCCGGACACGAACCGCGCGCTCGGGAAATTTTCGACGGCCTTGTTCGCTACTACCGCGCGCACCCGAGCGCAATCAATCCGCGGCTCATGGCGTGGAATCAAGTCACCAGTTGCATTAACAATCCCGACGGCGGCAATGACTCCGCGACCGATGGCGATCTCGACATCGCGCAGGCGCTGCTCCTCGCCGATGCGCAATGGGGTAGCCAAGGCGAAATCAATTACCGCGCCGAAGCGCTCGCGTTGATCGCCGCCATCAAGAAGGACGAGATCAATCCCACGACCTGGACGGTGAAGCTCGGCGACTGGTCTGCGCCCAAGGGCAAACACTACTTCGGCACGCGCCCATCGGATTTCATGGGCGACCATTTCCGCTGTTTCCAATCCGCCACCGGCGACGCCGATTGGAAGCGCGTCACGGACACGTGCTACCGGATCATTGCCGAGATGCAGACGAAGCACAGTCCCAGCACCGGCCTCATCCCGGACTTCGTCGCGGATGCGAACACGACACCCGTGCCCGCGAAAGCGAAGTTCCTCGAAGGCGCGCACGACGGTCATTACTCCTACAACTCCTGCCGCGTTCCGTTTCGGCTAGGCGTGGATTTTCTCCTCACCGGCGAACCGCGCGCGAAGGTGGCGCTCGACCGCATCAACAATTGGATCAAGTCCGCAACCGCCGGAAAGCCCGACGCCATTCGCGCCGGCTACAAACTCGATGGCAAGTTGATCAACAAGGACGACCGCACGATGGCGTTCACCGCGTGCTTCGGTGTCGGCGCGATGAGCGACGCCGCGCATCAGGAGTGGTTGAACGCATTGTGGAGCGACATCGCCGCCTCGGATTCCAAATACGATCGCTACTTCGGGCGCACCTTGAAAATGCTTTGCCTCATTGCACTTTCAGGCAACTGGTGGAGTCCGTGCGACACGCGTTGACGCACGTTCGTCCTCCTTGATCCAGGTGCGAGCGCAACGCCGTGTTGGCACGCGCGTCAATTTCGCATTAGACTACGAACACCATGCCCCAACCCACCCTCTACCCTTCCCACCTGATGCCGCTGCCCGGCGGCAAGGAACTTGATGAACGGCTGTGCCAGTTGATCGAAGACACGGAGGCGTTTGGCGAGCTCAACTACAGCCAGGTACGCGTGCTCGCAAAATATCTGCACGCTAGCCATGCAGAAAAAGGCACCGCGATCTTCATGGAAGGTGATCGCGGCGATTTCGCCTGTCTGCTGCTCGATGGCAAAGTCGATCTCTACAAAGAAAACACGCGTCGCCAACGAAAGCTGATCCACTCACTGGGCACGGGCAAAATCTTTGGTGAGATCGCGCTCGTCGATGGGGAGACGCGTTCGGCTACGGCGATCGCCGCAGGTAACGCATCGGTCATCATCCTGACGCGAGCGGAGTTCAAACGTCTCTCGGACGAAAAGCCCGGACTCGCCCTGAAGATTCTGACGAAGTTTTCGAAAGTCCTAAGCCAACGCCTGCGTCAGACCAGCGGCGCGGTGGTCGAATATCTCGCCGATTAAATTCAGCGGCGGAGTTCGCTACTTTTTCGGCAGCAGGTTCAGCAGATCAAACGGCGAAAGCTTCGCCGGCGCGTTCGTGGCCGGAACCGGCGGCGATTGATTGGTGGTGCCGACTTGATTCGTCGTCGTGACCGCGGGCGTCGTGACGCGACCGCCGAGAAGCGAGCCAACGCCCTGCAACATCCCTCCCGCTTTGCCGCCAACCAATCCAGAGACAGACTGCGCCAGCAGCGCCGTGATCACAGCTTTATCAGTCTCAACCTTGGCCGCACCAACGGTGCCGCCGACTTTCACGAAATTCGGCAACATCGCGTACGGCGCGTTACTCGGCGTATTCGCCGGCAGGAGGTTTGCCTTTGCGGCGAGATTTCGGCTCAGCGCGACGTTCACCGGGAGCCGGTTCAACGGAGAGTTGGTCAACACGTCGGCGATTGGAATGATCCCCGCCGCATCGGCGCGAAACGCCGCGCTTTCCAATGCGAGGCCGCTCAGGTTGATGTTTCCGCCGCCCATGACCACTTTCGCGTCCATCCAATTGAGCGGCGACTGCGTGAGCTCGGGCAAACGCAACAACGTGGCGATGGGAACGACGAAGCGTTTGGTTTTCTCGCCGACGAGTTGGATATTCGCGTTCGTCAAGGTGAAGCCCAATTGACCTTGGAGCGTTTTCTGCAGGCTCGTTCCGGTGATCCCTGCCCCCTTCACTTGCGCAGACGCGAGGAGCAGTCCTTTGAACTGCCCGCGACCGCCGCTGCCGAAGCTATTGGCGATCGGTTCGACGGGAATCTTGTCGGCCGAAAACGTGACGTCGTATTGGAAGCCCGGCACGCCCACGTTGGCCGCAACCCGCGCGGATACAGGAGCGCCGTTTAGGTTCAACGAGAGCGGATCCACGTTGATTTTGCGGTCATCGAGTTTGACACTGGTCACGAAATTCGTGACCGCCACTTCACGAATGTAGAAGCGCCCGATATTCACATCCGCGGTGAACTGCGAGAACGGCAGCTTGATGGCAGGCGGTTCAACATTGCCACGGTCGGGGGCCGGCGTCGGACTTGGCGGCGGTGTCTCGCCGGGTTTCGTCGCCTTCTTTTCACCCGCGAACAATTCGTAATACGGAGTCACGTCGAGCGATTCGGCGGCGAGTTTGATGCGACCGGAAATCGCATTGGAATTCGCCATGTCGATCTTGCCGGAGAGTTGAAGCTGGTTCTTAGCGCGGTCCGTCGGAGCCAGTGTGAGCTCGGCTTTACGGAGATCGAGCACGTGCTTCATCATCGAGCCGTCGATGTTCAACGAAATGCCCAGCGCGGATTTCGGAAGCTTGCCGGCAGGATCCTTCACGAGGAGGTTGCTCACTTTCAGATCCGCTTTCACTGACGACTCCCCTTCCACATCGTATCGCGCGGTGGTGGTGGCGTTGATGTTCACGGTGGTAAGCGTTTTGTCACCGAGCGCACCCGCCACGAATGAGCGCAGGGCGTTTTGATTCAAGTCGGCCAATTTGAGGGTGATCTGCCCGGCGTTCCGATCCGCGTGATAATAGCCGGACATCTCCAAGCTGCCACCGGGCAAGCCCGCCTGACCAACTGTTCCCGCGAGTTTGCGGATGTTCGCGTGCAAGTTACGCGCCTCAACATCACAGTCGAGCGCGACTACGAAGCGATCAAATCGGTTCGCCCCCAGCGCGCCCGTGAGGTTTTCGATCGATAGTTTGCCCAAAGCAGCGCGAGTCGTCTGCGGCTTGTCTTTCGGAGTGGCAGCAGCAGTCGTCGTCTGAATCACCTTGCCGTCAAACTTGACGACGCCCGCGGTGAGTCGGGCATCGGGCAAAGAGAGCATCGCCACCGCAGCGGGCAACTGAGCGTCGACCTTGAGATTCAGATTGGCATCCTGCGTCTTGGCGCTGAGTTGTCCGTTTGCGCTGAGATTCATCACCGGTTGCTCGCGCCGCGAAACTGCAAGATTCAACGCCTGTAATTTGACCTGATCGAAGTCGTCAATCTTCGCGGTCGCCGACAAGATGACCCGCGCTTGATCAATGCGATTGGTCCCGGACTTGACGTTCAAATCGTCGAGGCGGGTAGCGAATTCGATTTCCATTTTCCGACCGGCTGCCACGGAGTGTAGTTTCAATTGCGCACCAAGATTGCCCAGCGGGGCAGCGTCGCCGGTGAACGCACGCCAGTCGCCAAGGTTGAAGCCTGTTACTACAAGTTCGAAATCGGACTCATCCACCGATCCGGCAGCTTTGCCCCAGTCAACTTTCATCGGACGCGCGAGTTGACCGCGAAGCAGCGGCTTCTTGTTCTGAGTTCCGGTGATGGAAAACGCCTTTATGACGGCCGACTGAACCGATTGATCCAACGCGACATCGTAGGCGACCGCGATATCCAACGGCGGCGTTGTCTGACCTTTTTGCGTGACGCTCAGCGAGGCCACAGTGAGAGAACCGCTCGCGTTGATGAGCTTGCCGCCCTGTTTCAACTCTATCTGGTTCGAGGAACTGATCGCAGTGTCGTTGAAGTTAATCCCCTGGGCCGCGCCAACGAGATTCAGGAGCTGCCGATCGATCCCCGCCAACTTGACCGCAAGCTTTCCTTCTTGTTTCGCGACGTCAAACGGACCACTCACCGTGAGCGCGCCAAGCGACACGCTGCCTTGAGTGAAACGCAACGCGAGATCTTTGATCTCCGCCGGCGTCATATCGCAGTCAAGGACAACTCCGAGTTTCGCGAGATCCTTGAATGCGCCTTCGGCTGAGGCGACATCAACCCGAACATTCCCCTTGGCCGTGGCTGGCTGTAAAGCCGCGTCGAGCGCGAGATCGAATGCCCCCGTGAGCTTGGCCTGAAGAAGGTCATTCGATGATACGCCGGCCTTTTGGATTTTAAGATCCGCTCCCAGACTCAACTTTCCACTTCGCGAATTGCCGACGCCGTCGATGCCCAAATTGAAGTTCGAAACTTCAGTCGTCTCGCGGCCGCCGTCTTTGAGAAGGTTAATCATCCTCAGCGTGCCATTGCTGATAGCGAGTTTCTCGAGGAACACCTGCGGCGGCGATGAACTCTTCTGTTCAGCCTTCGGAGCGGCTTTGTCCTTTGGCGCAGATTTCGTCAACGCATCGAGATTGCTGGTCCCATCAGCGTTTTTGACCACTTGAACCACGGGATTCACCAAAGCCACTTCGGCCAGGGCAATCTTACCTCGAACGATATCCAACATCGTGTAACGGGCGCGAAACTCTTGAGCGGTGAAAACAGGCTCTTGTCCAGGTGTCTGCACCTTCAGATCGCGCACCAGCACTGAGGAAAACGGACTGATCTGCACGTCTCCGGCTTGGATATCGGTGTTGAGCGATTTCGCCACCCGTGGAAGGATTACTGACTTCACAAAGCCGCCGCTGGTAACGACGAAAACCGCGGCGATCAACAAGACCAACAGGATAACGAAAACAATCGCCAGCTTTTTGAGCCAGCCACCGTGTGAAACCGCGTAAGATTTGGCGCACATAAAAACTTAACTCTACACTGACACTGATTCCGCCACTGGGACATCGTATTTCGGAATAAACCTGCGAAATCGACAGCCGCAAGGAACGGCAACTACCGGAGCCAATAGTTACCGGCAGGGACGACCAGAACAAGAGAGAACCCACTCCCTAATTGGATCGTCACGAGAGCCGAAAGGCACTCTGTGGAGATTAAAACAAGGCTCTGGCGAAGAAATACGATCCCAAGCAGAAGGAAACTCCGGGCAAAGGAATCAGAAAGGACATCGCCTTCGCGAGCGTCTCGGTCTGCAACAACTCCAAACCGCCCTCGATTGCAACGATCAGGAAGAACGCACCAAAACTCAGCAGAATAATCTTCAAACTGCACCAGGCAGCCGCCCAGTCACCCAAGCTCGCCCATTGGGAATTCAAGGCGACTTCTAGAAAAGACTTTCCTTCGTTGGAGCCTTCGTGCGGGGCGAACAGAGCGACGCCCGTCAGGTGAACGCCCACCAACGCCAACAAAATCGAAATGCTTCTTAGGTTGTTGTAGCGATATCGCATTCTCTCATTAATCGTAACAATTCACACCGAGCTCAACTGGGTCACATTTCGCCGGTCGAGATTTCGGTCTAAACATTCACGTTCATTCCCGCACCCGTCAGCGACCGTTGTATCGGTAAAATAAGCCATCAAACTAACGCGAAATCGTTCCAAAAAACGCGACTTATGTCGATGCGAAAGTTCCCGACTCTCGGTTGTGACTCAGACTTAAAACCGCCTTTACTCGATGCGAACCAGCACTCGCCAAATCACGGTCACCACGTAAACGAGCAGAATAATCGCGACCACAATGGCCCCACGGCTCGTCCACTTCTCACGCCGCCGACGCTTTCTGCTGGGCCCGTATCGCTGGCGACGAGGCTCCTGTTCTGAGTTCGAGATTGTTGTTTGCAAAGGAATCCAGCGTGTTCAGACGCTAATGCCTCCCCATTTCATTCAATAGTCGAACGCAAAACCGATATTGCAGAAAACCCACCGCGGGCCTTAGGCGGGAACGGTGTAGAGGGGAATCTTGGAAACCGAGCGTTTTCCTCAACCACCGGATGCTCCATCCGGTTTTCGCAGCGACCATTCAACTCGATTACACCGAGCGGGTCGCGTTCGAGCGAGTCAACTCAAACAGCTTTGGCCGTTGTTTGCATCGTTGACGGGACGTATGCCGTTTCAGTCTCGTTCTGAGCAGGTTTCGTTTCCTGGGCGGAGACGGATTCCTGAAGCGCGGCGAGGCGCGAGACGAGTTCTACAGCGGCAATCGCTTCCCCATCCGCTGGGCAATCGGCGGTTTCCATGATCGGGGTACGCCGAGCCGCAAGGCCGAGGCACAACACGAACAGGAAGGCTACCGCGAACCACACACAGCCGATGACGAGTAGTGTTGTCATACTGGGTGTCTAGCATCCTCCGTTCCCCAACGAAGGATCCGTACTGTTGGCTGCACTATTCCGGCGTTCCAACGCCGAACTCCTTGGAAATTTGCGACAACTGCCGAGTTTCGAGTGAAGAACGTCACTTGATCCAACTCAAAACCTGTCCACAAAATGGAAAAACGACGCCCTGACTGACCAAAGGTGGGACAATATTGCCGATCAACAGGGAAATTACTGCCTCCATTTGGGGACCTCCAACCATTCCGCGGAGTGCTCGTCGCAACGCTATTCGTCGACTGAAAACACTCCTCCCGCCGAAAGCGAGCTAGCTTCCGTTGTGGAGCAGGAGCGCAATTCATAGCTGTGTCTTGCAATAGCGCTCAACATGCCGATGAGCGCAAGACCCGTTGCTGCGAAATCAAGTCCTGAAAACATCCCGAGCAAACCACTCGGATTTAGCGGCAAATCCAAATCAATCGCGTATGAACGGACTGATTCGTCGCCGAATCGAAAACACCGCTTACGCCTGCCCGTTACTTCGCCATGACGACGTCGATCGTCTCTTCTTTTTTGTGCGGAGCGTCCTCCTCCTTATCCACAGTGGGACCTTGGGGAGGCGGAACGAGGGGTTTAGCTTCGCGTTGTGTTTCCGGTTTTTCGTCGGACTTGTGGAACTTGACGCTGACGATTCTGCTTACGCCGTGTTCTTGCATGGTCACGCCGTAGAGCACGTCAGCGATACCGATAGTGCGCTTGTTGTGGGTAATGATGATGAACTGAGAATGTTCGAGGAACCGTTGCACGATGCGAATGAAACGGTTGATGTTTGACTCGTCGAGAGGGGCGTCGAGTTCGTCCAGCACGCAGAACGGACTCGGTTTGACCTGATAGATGGCGAAGAGAAGCGCGACAGCCGTCATCGTCTGCTCACCGCCCGAGAGGAGGGAAATGGTTTGAAGCTGTTTACCGGGCGGACGCGCCACAATGTCGATGCCCGACTCGAGCACGTCGCCTTCGTTGACGAGAATGAGGTCCGCTTTGCCGCCGCCGAAGATTTCGACGAACATCGTGCGGAAATTGTCCCGAATCTTGATAAAGGTCTCCGTGAACATCTCCTTGGTCTGCGTGTTGATCTTGTTGATGACTTCCATCAACTGCGCCTTCGCATTCACCAAGTCGTCGTTCTGCTGGGTGAGGAAATTGTAGCGCTGTTCTGTTTCTTCGTATTCCTCGATAGCAACCAAGTTCACCGGTCCGATTTCGTCAACGCGCTTCTGCAATGCAGCCACCTGCTCGGCCACAGCGTTCCAATCGGTCGCCGCGCCGGCGGCAGCCATTTCCTCGGGGCTAAGAGTCTGCACCTTGGCCGGACCTTCGTCGGCATAGGTGATCGTGATGCACTCACTGCGGACGTCGTCGAGGTTAATCTGATACTTCTGCTGAACACGCTCACGAAGGTTCTGCACCTGCATGTTTTTCTGCGCGAGTTCCACTTCGATACCACCACGCTGCTGCTGGCGCTCCGCCAACGTGCGACGCTGCTCCCGCAAGGATTCCTCGCGTTCGCTCACGGCGGCGTCCTGCGTGCCTTTATTATCCAGCAACTCAGCCACCTGCGTGTTCACCTGCTCGCGCTGATGCTGAAGGGATTCCGACGCGCGACGTGACTCAACGATTTCCGATTCGTACTGCGCCTTGCGCGTGAGGAACGCCGAACACTCACTGCGACGCTGTTCAACAAACTGCCCCAGCTCGCGGATGCGTTGCTCCAAAGGCCGCTGCTGGCTGCGGAACGACCCGACAAGTTGCTCGTCAGCAGCAAGCGCCACCTTGGATTCCGTCAAAGCTGTGTTCGCTTGATCGCGGCTCAAACGCAATTCTTCAAGGCCGGCGGTCAACAGCGTCACTTGCTCTTGGCAATTGCGTTCGCGCGTTTCAAATTCAGACAACTGCGCACTCAACGCGGCACGCTTCTGCAAGCCTTCCTGCTCGGTAGCCGCGAGGCTTTGAATTTCGTAAACAACGGTATCAATCTTCTGGTGCAACACCCGCTGCGAATTGTGAAGTGCGGTCAACTCGCCCTGGCGCGTGGCGATCGCAACTTCCTGGGTGCGCAATTCCGTCTGCGCCTGCTGAAGGCTGGCCTGCAAAGCGGTCTGTTCGCTGAGCAAGGCGCCCTTGCGCTTGCTGCCCTCATTGACCTGCTCCTGCAATTGCGCCAACACGGTCTGCAACTCGGCGATCTGGTTTTTGCGGCCCAAAATGGACGCGTTCGGTTTTCCATTGCCGGCGCCGCCGGTGAACACGCCGTGGCGATTCAGCAACTCGCCCGTCAACGTGACGAAATCAAACGCGCCGGTGGATTCGCGCCACGCAGCAGTCGCCGTCGCGAGATCGGGAACGACAATCGTTCGGGAAAGCAAAGACTCAAGCAGCGAACGAACTGAGGGATCGGCCTCAATCACCGACAACGCCACCGTGCCACCAGCCGGAACGGACTCCAGCGCCGCCATCGTCCGCGACGAAGCCAGCCCCAATGCGGCGATGCTCGCCCTGCCCTTTTTGTTCGTGGCGAGGTCCGTGAGAATCTGCTGAGCGGACTCGGGTTGCTCCGTGAGCACGAGTTGCAACTGAGAACCGAGCGCGGTTTCAACGGCCGTCACATATTGATCCGGCACGCGAATCTTGTCAGCGAGCGAACCAAGAACCGATTGCGACTGCTTCAAAGCCGCGAGCGCACCCGCGCTAAACCCTTCGTGCGAACCTTGCAACTGTTCAAGCACGTTCAACTGCGAACGTTTGCCCGCTTGTGCACGGAGCAATTCGTCGAGCTCGTGAGTGATCTGCGAAAGCTGCTGCGCGAGCTCCTTCAAACGCGCCTGGCGTTCTTCGACCGTGCCGCGGCTCGTCTGCACGTTGAGCTTTTCAGCTTCTACGTTGGCGGAAAATTCCTGCAAGCGGACTTCAAGGCCGCCGCGTTCCTGCTCAAGTTGAATCTTCTCCGCGGAAAGTTTTTCGAGGCGAATCGTGTTCCCCTGCTTTTGCAGGTCGAGCGCGTTGATTTCGTTGCGGACACGCGTGAGTTGTTGGTTTGCGGAGAAGGAATCGGCCTGCGCGTTGCGCAATGCTTCCTGACGGGTGCGCAGATCGTCGTCCACCTGTTTCAGTGCGGCCTGCTTGGCTTCGAGCGCGGTGCGATGTTGCTCAACCTGACGGATGACTTCCGCGAGGCGGTTGCCCACGACGGTGAGCTCCTGCTCGGCGGCCAGCTTGCGCTCTTCAGCCTGAGTGATATCGCTCAGTGCTTTGAAATTCTGCTGTTCAAGTTCCTGAAGGCGTTCCTGATTGAAGTGAACGCGACTCTCGTGGCGGTCGATCTGCGCCTTCAATTCCATTCCGCGCTGCTGCTCGGCGTGAATCTGATTTTCGAGCTCCGACAAGCGCTCGCGCAATTGCGTTATCTCGTTTTCCCCGCGCAGAACGTTCTCGGATGTGTTCTCGATCTCAACGCGCAAGGCCTCCATAGTGTCCTGCCGATCGCGAATCTCGCCCTGCAAGACGTCGAACTGATGCCGCGCCAGTTGCGTGTCGAGGTGCTGCATCTCCTGCATCAATTGCTTGTAGCGGCGCGCCTTGCCGGCCTGACGTTGCAACGAGCCAATCTGCCGCTTTACTTCGCGGATGAGGTCCTGCACGCGCAAAAGATTTTGCTCGGTGTGCTCGAGCTTGCGGAGCGATTCTTTTTTCTGCGCCTTGAATTTTGTGATGCCGGCGGCTTCTTCGAACACCATGCGGCGATCATCCGGTTTGCTGGAGATGATCTGCGTGATGTTGCCTTGCGCCATGATGCTGTAGCTCGTGCGCCCGACACCCGTTCCCATGAAGAGTTGCTGAATGTCCTTCAGCCGGCACGGAACCTTGTTGATGAAATACTCGCTGCCACCGTCGCGGAAAACACGTCGAGTGAGGGTGACTTCGTTGTATTCGATTTCAACACCGGCTGCTTTGAGATGCTCGCCGTCAATGTCACCAATCGTCAGGGAAACTTCCGCCATGCCGAGCGGCTTGCGGCCATCGGTGCCGCTGAAAATAACGTCCGCCATCTCACCACCGCGAAGCGCTTTCGCAGATTGCTCGCCCAGAACCCACCGCACGGCATCGGCTACATTCGACTTGCCGCAGCCGTTCGGCCCGACAATCGCAGTGATGCCGGGCTGAAAATTAAGGGTGGTCTTGTCCGCGAAGGACTTGAAGCCGAGCGCTGTAAGGCTCTTGAGATACATGACACGAGGAGGAAACAAGAAAGTCGCCAACCTGTAAAGTCAAATTCCACCATATACTGCGGTGCATCTTTTGCCGAGGCACCACTAATGGCGGCCTAAAACTTCCTCAAACGTGCGAAAAAAGCGCCAATTAAAGAGTTTTACGCTCCCTGTTGCGGACGCAACCGTCGCCAGCCACTACTAATGCGCATCGAACAACTTTTCTTCCCTAGGCTTACTTCCCGTCCGTCTTTTCGAACACAATTTGTCCCGCTGCGCGCTCCAAACGGACGCGGGCAACCGAGTAATCCCTCAGCGCCTGAATCTGCGTAGTGCGCGCTTCGGTGAGAGCGGTTTGGGCGTTGAGCACGTCTAGTTGCGTACCGGTGCCGGCTTCGCTTCGCGCGTTGGCGAGCCGCAGCGCTTCCTCAGCTTGCTCCTGAACTTTCTTCTGCGACTCCAAAACTTCCTGCGCCTCGATGAAATTCGAATACGCGGTGCGCACTTCGATTTCCACGCGACGAGCTACGTCATCGAGTTCGACTTCCGCCCGTTGCAATCTCGCGCGCGCCTCGCTGACTTTTCCCTTCGTGAGTTCGCCGTCGAAAAGATCCCAACTCAATTGCGCGCCGGCGTTCCAGCCGGAAATGTCCCGCGTGAGATCGGTGCTGAAGCGGGTGTTCTGCGAACCGAATCCGACGAACGCCTGCAGACTCGGCAACGCTCCCGCCTGAGCATTAACGATTTCTTCGCGACGCAATTTTTCCGCCGTGCGCAATGTGCTCAACTCCGGACGCCGTTCCCTAGCTTGCTGAACAGCCGCCGTCAGATCCAGCGTGTAAGGCTCTGCCTCAAGCTTGCCCGCAAGTTGCAGCGGCAAATCTTCCCACACTCCGGGCGGCAGGTCGTAGCCGAGCAGATTCGCGAGATTGTTCTTCGCAACGCGGTACGAATTCTTCGCCCGAATCAACTTCGGCCGTGCGTTTGCAACTTCCACCTCGGCACGAAGCACATTGAATCGCGGCACCGTTCCCGCCTCGAACCGGCGCTTCTGATCGTCGAGCTCCTGTTGCAAGAGTTTCACTGACGCCTCCTGAACCACGATCAATTGCGCCGCCAGCAAGATGTCGTAGTAAATCGCCCGCACCTCGGTGAGCGTGTCCGCAACAACGGTCTGGTAGTTCTGCATCGCTTGTTCGCGCGTCAGTTTCGCCGAACGCAGCGCCGAACGCATACGACCGCCTTCGTAGATCGATTGCACGAGTTTGACACCGATGTTCCAGTTCTGGTCACTCTGCGGGATCGTGAATCCGGGCACCTGAATGTTATCGATCGATGCCTTGTCAACGACCTGATACCCGCCAGTCACCTTGACTTTGGGAATGACGATCGCCTTTGTTTGCACAGCAATCCCGGCCGCCGCCTCGAGATCCGCACGCGCTTTCGAAATGGCCGCGTTGCGCCGCAGCGCGGTATCGAGCGCGTCCGTCACGGTCAGCGGCTTCGTCAACCACTCGGGCGCGTTCGTCTGCGCCCGACCAACCGTCACCAGCACGGCGCCGAAAGTCACCAAGACCAATCGATTGAAAATGAATCGGAGCATAAGTCGTTAGTTAGAGATTCTTCGCCGTCTGGGTGGGTGCCCGCTGAATGAATACGTCCACTTGCTGCCCGACGTAAAGCGGTGTTTGCGGACGATCCATCTCAAAAATAATCTGCAAGACGCGGGTATCTACGCGCTCAACACTGTCACCCGTGAGCGAGCGCTTCGGAATTACGTAGGGCTCGATGCGCACGAAGCGCAACGGAATCTTGTTCTTCGTATCGCCCTTCAAATACGCCACGGCGGGCTGTCCAGCTTGCACGAGCGGCGCGTTCTGTTCGTCGACATCCGCGCGCACTTGCAACGTGTCCGTATCGCCGAGAATCATGAGCGGCTCGGTTGGCGTCAGCCCAGCGTGCTCACCTTCGCGGATACCCACTTGCAGAATCGCTCCATCGCGAGACGCACGAACCGTCAGCACTTCGAGATCGACTCTCGCCTGCTGCAACTGCGCCTCCGCAGCTTTGATGTCCGCCTCGATCTTCGCCACGCGCGCCTCCCAGTTCTGCGAGGTGAATCGCTTTCTTGTGCGTTCGTCATCAGAAGCCACGTTCAACTTCTCCAATTTCTCGGCGCGGGCAAATTGATCCGCCGCATCCGCCGCCATCACCTGCTCCGCTTTCAACGACGCGCGCAACCCGGCCAACTGAGCCTCCGCTGTCGCCAAACGTGCGCGTGATTCGCGATCGTCGAGCTGGAAAAGCGAATCACCCTGTTTCACTTTCGAACCGACCGCGACAAAGATCTTCGTCACGATTCCCGCTTTGGTCGTGCCGACTTTTACGTTCTCGCGCGTCGATTCAATCAATCCACTCGCCGCAACAGACTCAGTGAACGGGGACCGCGCCGGTTCCACCAGCGGCGGCGGGACCGGCGGCTTCTTCTGCATTTCCTTCACGAGATAAACGGCGCCGCAAATCCCAGCGATCGCAAGGTAGAAGCTGATTCGTTTGAAGATCATAGGAAGTTAATAAGGAATTCGTAATCAGTGATCGACCGGCAAGCTACTCTGGCCAGGAGCTTCGTGGACCCGTTGGACGCGGCCATCTTCCATCTCGGTCATGCGATCGGAATATTTGAAGACACGATTGTCGTGCGTTACCACGATCACGCACCGTTCCGGATGCCGCGCGACTTCACGCAACTGTTCCATGATTTGCGCACCGGTGTCCTTATCGAGCGCGCTGGTCGGTTCATCGCAGATGACGAGGCGCGGTTCGTGAACCAGCGCGCGCGCGATGGCGACCCGTTGTTGCTGACCGCCAGAAAGATTAGTAGGGCGATCATTCTCGCGGCCGTGGAGGCCGAGCTTGGTCAGCATCGCCGCCGCGCGCTCTTCCGCATCACCCCGCTTCACTCCACCAATGAGCAAAGGCACGGAAACATTTTCCACCAAGCTAAGAGTCGGAATCAGATTGAACTGCTGAAAAATGAATCCCACGTTGCGCTTGCGAAATTCCGTTATCCCCCGCGGCTTCAAGTCGTGAAGCGGCGTGTCGAACACGTCGATCTCACCCTCGTCGAACACCAGCGTTCCGGCGATCACACTCAGCAACGTTGTCTTTCCGCAGCCCGAAGGCCCAACAATCATCAGCAACTCGCCGCGCCGTGCATCGAAGTCGACGCCCTTGAGCGCTTGCGTGCGCGCCTCGCCCAAGCCGAACGTCTTCGTCACACCGCGCACGTGGACCGCGAGGTTCGGACCATTGCCGTTGGTTGATTGCGTTGCGATGGGCGAGTTCATACAGACTGGGCTCGCAGTTTTAGCCACGGAAAACCATCGCCGGTTCCACTTTGTATATGCGCCGGATGCCAAGCAACGCCGCGCAACAGCAGATGAACATGATGATGCCGAAAATCGCGAGCGGCAGCTGATACGGCAGCAGGAACGGCGGCATGCCCTTGCCGAGGACGGCAATGCCGAACAAAACCGTCAGTCCGATACCAATACCGTAACCGACCACGCCCACGAGCAACGCCTGCACGAGCAACATTCCCGCGATGGTGAGATTGCTTGTGCCCATTGCCTTCAACGCGCCGAGGTGGCGGAGATTATCGAGTACGAACAAATAAAACGTCTGGCCCGACACCGCGATGCCGACGATGAAGCCGAGCAGAATCGTCGTGCCGAACGAAGCGGGAATGCCGGTGTTGCGGAAATACCACCAGATCGTCGACCACCCAAAATCGTCTTCGGTGTAGGCGCGCAATCCCGTCTCTTTGCCGATCTGCGCCGCGGCTTGCGCCGCCGTCCAACCAGGCTTCGGCGCCGCAAGCACCACGCTCAACATTTTGCGCACCTTCGGCGAGAACAGCCGCGCCTGATCGAACGTCGTGAACAAATACGGGTAACCAAAGAAGTGTCTCTCGGCTTTGCAGATGCCCACGATACGCGCTTCCTTGTCGTTAATCTCAAATGTGTCACCGACATCGAGCGGCTTCTTACGCCCGACACTCAGGCGTTGCACCGCGAGGTCGTCGATGATGACGGAGTTGGGCAGGCGAATGTCTTCGAGCTTCCCTTTCAGCATCACCGCCGGGCGGCCGACCAACGTGGAGTTATCGAGGCCGATGATCATGACCGGCTTGAAATTTCCGTCGGCTAATTTCGCCGAGAGAATGTTGAAGAACAACGGCACCGCCCAATCGACACCGCTCGCCGTGCGCACGCGGTTCACGTCTGTGTCGCGCATGGATTTGACTTCGTTGGCTTGCTCGACCTTCGCCTCCACGACCCAGATCTGCGCGCGGATGTTCCGCAAATGACTTGTCGTCCACGAGAGCAGGCCGAGAAACACCGCGGACTGCTGCGCCATCAGCAAGGTCGCGAATGCGAGCCCGCCGATGAGCATCCCGTATTTGGCGCGGTCGCCGAGGAGCATTTTGATCGCAAGTCGAAACATGGTGGAGATCGAAGTTGCTTACTTTTTCCGAGAACATTTTTTGCCAGCCATCGCATTGATTCCGGCTAGTGAGAATTGGGTGATGTGCTCGGCGATCTGTTCGATCTGCTTCGAGCCAAACTTGAGGTCCGGATACATGCGGCCGATGACAGGCCGGCAGTTGTGATAGAAGAGCACCTGGCTCACGACGCTCATGCCGCATCGACGAACCAGCTCTTCACTCGCTTTCCCACCCAGCAACTCGCGGACAATTTGGGAAATCGTCGCGGCCTGCTGGCTAATTCCCTCCCGAACAACTGCATCAAGAGCGGCGGTCGGATCCACCATCTCACGCGCCATCAGTTTTCCATGATGGGAATGCGGGCCTTCATCAAATATCCGCAGCAGGAACGCACGCACGAAGGCGAACAAACGCCGTTCGACGGTGGCACTGGCAGCGAGCCCGAAATCGGCCGGGTATTTCTCGTAGGCACGATCGTAAGCCGTCTTCAGCACCTCGGTGTAGAGCGTTTCCTTGTCGCCAAAGTGATAATTGACGGCGGCGATGTTGGCCCCGGCGCGCTCACAAATCTGACGGACCGTAGCATCGCGGAATCCGGTTTCCGCGAATACTTCACTGGCCGCCGCGAGCAACTGCTCACGCGTGGCCTCAAGGGTCACGTCCTCAGGGCGAGTTTTGACTTTAGCTCTCACAATTCAAATACACAATTCAAACACGTGTTTTAATTGTCAACCACTTTCTGCAAATCAACTACGCGGTCGCGACGGCGATGAACGAGAAAACTGCGGAAGACTACTCCAGATTCGGCCACCAAAAGAAAAATGGGTGCGCCGAAATCGACGCACCCAAGCGGAAATAGAACGAACGCTGAAGAGACTCAGCGTTTGGCGGACTTCTTCGAGCCGCCGATGCCCAAAAGGTTGTCGGGAATTCCCGGAATAGTTTTCCCTTTGGAAATGCTCTCGAGATCAACGGTGAAGCCTAGGAACGCCATGCACATTTCGTCCGTCGTTTGTTCGCCGCGA
This sequence comes from Limisphaerales bacterium, assembly GCA_044224905.1. Classification (GTDB taxonomy): domain Bacteria; phylum Verrucomicrobiota; class Verrucomicrobiia; order Limisphaerales; family JBGAJN01; genus JBGAJN01. The sequence continues at coordinate 1,754,133 of JBGAJN010000002.1, read as the reverse complement.
CGGACCGGCTTTGGCGGATGACTCGGGTTGTTGAGGTTGTTCTCCGAGTTGTCGTAACGCGCCACCATGTTCACGCGGCTACCACGCGGCAGTTTGACGGGATCAGCAAATCGATACGTGTTCTGCCAGTTAAAGTCCCAGTCCGGAATGCGCACAAGATTCTTCACCGAACCGTTGGGCAATGTCGCCGTCACGGTCATTTCGCGACCGATGAGGTGCATGTGCGGAAGAATTTGCTGCAGGGTCACATCGAACGGAATGGGCAAGCTCGCGCGCAAAACGTAGTTCGAATCGCCGGGCGAAATGTTGATCTGACGTTGCGCCACCGGGAAGGTGCGCAAGCGTTTTTCCACCGGCGTTTTCGAGAAATAAATTCCGAGCTTGGTTTGATCCGTCTCCGGCTTGCCGCTCTTGTGGTAGTGAACCTGCAAAACGATGTCGGCGCCCTTCGGCAGCAACATCGCGACGCCGGGCGGCAAGTGACGCGGTTCATTGCCCGGAGTCCATCCGCCCAGCGAACCAGTCGGGAGAAAACCGGGACCACCGAAGGAGACAAACCCCGGCTCTGCCGTCGCGGCGTCCTTCGACCGCGCGGTTCCCGAGTTGTCGAGAAACACGATGACGTGGTGAACGATCTTGCGATTGCCGGGACGAATTTCTACCGCCGACACATAGCGATCTTCAGTCGTGTTCGCTGGGATTACGAAGCATTGATAAACGTCCCGCCCCTCGGCGCTCAAATGATACGGATCCGAAGGTTGAAACACCGCGTCGGGTTCGCCGAGATGCCAACCGCTGGTAAATTTTGGCGTCGCAGGAAGATCCTTCGCATCACCTTCGATCAAGCCGTCGTCGACCCAGCGCTTGAACAGCGCGATCTGTTCCGGCGTCAAGTGCCGCTCATCCTCGAACTTCGCGAAGCCGATCTCCGCCTTCCACGGTGGCATGAGGCGCGTCTCGGTTGCGTGCGCAATGGTCTTGGCCTTCTTGCGAGCGTCGTCGTAATTGAGCAGCGAAAACGGTGCTACTTCACCCGGCCGATGACAGTCGGAGCAGTTCTTAAACATCAGCGGGGCGATGTCTTTGTTGAACGTCACTGGCGCGGCAAACAGCGGCGAGGCCACCGCCACGAGCGCGAGCGTAAGAATTCCTTCAAAACTGACCTGCGAGAATCGGCGTTTCATATCCATTACGGGCGAAGTGACGACAACCAGCAGTCACTCGTTACAGAAATGTGCAAAACGTTCCCCGGCTGCGGCAAACTCTTTCGCAATATCTAAGGCTTGCTCAGAGTCCAATTTGTCCAAATGCTCACCTCCGATCACGTAACGACTCCATTCATGAAAACATCCGCCCTTCTCGCAATCGTCAGTTTCATCCTTGCCGCAAACGCAACCGCCGCCGATATCGACCCCACGCTCGGCAAGAAGGGAAAGTTGCTCCTCGAGGAAAAGTTCGACGGCGCCTCCGTGCCGAAAGGATGGAACAAGAACACCGGGAAGATCAGCGTTGCGGACGGCGCGTTGCATCTGAGCGAAGTGGCGGCGGAACACCACGCCGGGGCGTTTCGCAAACCGCTTCCAGTGCAAGACGTCGCGATCCAGCTCGATTTCAAGTTCGAGGGCGGCACATCCTTTCACCTCGGTTTCGACCCCGCTGCGGGAGAGCTGAAAAAGAAGGGTCACCTCTACTCGGTGATCATCTCGCCCAATTCGTGGTCGATCACGGAGCACAACGACAAGTCGAATCCTAATTCGAAGAACATCGTGCACGCCAAAGCGGAAACAAAATTCGAACGCGGCCAGTGGTACACGTTGCTGTTGGAGAATAAGGGCAACGACGTGATCGCGCGCGTCACCGGAAAGGAACCGCTGCGCGCCACAGCAAAGGATTTCCACGTTAAGAAGCCCGGACTCGTTTTCCGCGCCGCAGGAAAAGATGGACAGGAAGTGATCGTGGACAACGTCAAGGTTTGGGAACTGCAATGAGCACGATTATGAAAAGAAACTTCGTCACGCTACTGATTGCCCTGTTCGCTCCCCTGCTCTCCTCTGCTGCAGATGGCGTGCGCATCGAGAAGGACGTCGACTATCTCGGCGGAGGCCGCGCAGAAAAGGCGGATCTTTACCTACCGACGACAACTCCGGAAGGCCAACGCCGCCCCGCCGTGCTGATCATCCACGGCGGCGGTTGGTCGGGCGGCGACAAAGGCGCCACGCGCGAGATCAACATCGGCACCAACCTCGCGCTCAACGGCTATGTCGGAATGAGCATCAACTACGTCCTCGCCAAGTCCGGCAAAACGAACGTCGTCTGGCCGCAAAATCTCCACGAGTGCAAGACCGCCGTGCGTTGGCTCCGGGCGAATGCCGACCGGCTCCAGATCAATCCCGAGCGCATCGGCGTGATCGGTGGGTCGGCAGGCGGGCATCTCGCGGCGATGGTTGCCGTGACCGGTCCCGAAGCGAAACTCGATCCGCCGGGACCTTACGGAGAATTTTCCTGTCGCGTGCAATGCGCCGTGGACCTCTACGGCCCGGCCGATCTCCCAAATTGGAAAGACATTTCCGCGTGGCGGAGATCACGCCACCAGGATCCGGAATTGTATCGCGTCTCGTCACCATCAACATGGGCGGACAAGAGCAACCCGCCAATTCTCATCCTCCACGGCACCGCGGACAAAACCGTCGCGATGGAACAATCCGAACTATTCGCCGAGGCATTGAAAAAGGCCGGTGCAGAACATGAACTCGTGATCATTCCCGACGCGCCGCACTCGTTTCATCTCCAGCCGAAACAACGCGACCTGCGCCCGCTGGTGCTAGGCTTCTTCGACAAGCATTTGAAGAAGTAAAATCGCAGCGCGGCGGCAGGCCAGAAAGATTCTCTCGCCTACCACGCGCATCACTCAAAAAGAAAGCCCGCGAATCATTCACACGATTCGCGGGCTAATAATTTCCGCTTGGGCGGACCGGCTGCCCTAGTGAGTTATTTCTTCGAGAACATCGCGTTCTTCGCGTCGCCGCCGCTCAGCACGTAGGCAACAAGATCCATGATCTCCTCTTTCTGGAGCATGTTCAGCAAACCTTCGGGCATCGGTGACACTTTCGAGACTTCGATGCTCTTCACCTGCTTCCGATCGACGCCCTCGCGCTGATTCGGATCCGTGAGATCCGTGTTTACCTGCACCGAGTCGTTGCTGAGGTTCACGATGATGCCGGTGACCGTTTCACCGTCCAACTTCGTGAGCACCACCGGCACGAACTGTTCGTTGATGACCTTGCTCGGGTTGATGATCTGATCGAGGAAATCGCGCGCCGAATAGCGCGCACCCGCCGTCGAGAGATCGGGACCGGTCATGCCGCCTTCGTTGGCGAAACGATGGCAGGCGAAGCAGCCGACCGCGCCGAACATCTTGCGGCCATTTGCGAAGCTACGGTTCTTGAGGCCGCCCTTCTCCGCAGCGGTCGCCAATTCCTCCAGCGTCCATTCCTTCACCTGCTTGCGGCCGGCGAGCGCTTCGGCCAACGCTTCGAGCGGCGATTTCTTCACCGGCTTCTGCGCGATCACGTCCTTGAGCGCGAATTTTTCCGTATCGGTCAAACTCGCTTCGGTGTCGTTGCGGATGAATTCGATGAACTTCGAGAAGCTCGCGCCACCGCGATAGTTCGAGGCTTTGAGGAACCAGTTAAATTGCTCGGTGCGTAGCTGCGTGGTCCACCCAGCTTTCAACATCCGCAGTGAACGCGCGTATTCGATCTGCTCTTCCTGGCCGGGCGCATTCTTGATCGCCGCCATGCCTTTTGCGGCGAGCGTCGGCGACTGCAGGAACGACAGCGTTTCGCACAACACCCAGTTCAATGGAAAGTTTTCCGCCGGGAATTGCGCATCAAGCTGCGCCAAAATGCGTGCACGATCCTGATCATCCGGCTGGCCGAAGCGCACGAAGCAAATCTCGTAAGTGCGCACGAGCGAGATGCGTTGTTCGTTGGTCAGCTTCTTCCAATCGAATTTCTCCAACGCGCCGAGAATTTTCGCGCCCATCGCGCGATCGAGCGGCGGATCCGTCGGCTTCCGATGCTGCGGATCAATGCCCGCGGCACGCGCGAGCCCGAGCAACGCCTCCAATTGCACCGCCGTGTTCTTTTCCTTCAACGCCTTGTCGGCCCACGTGGCGACGGGCTGCCATTCGAGTGCCACGCGGGCAGCCCAGCGCAAATTGCGATCCTTGTCGCCGAGATAACGCCACGCGGCGCCCACCGCTTTCGCATCAACGCGGCCGTGGAAGGCTTCGAGTTCGTGACGTGTCGCGCGCGCCTTGGCGGCCGCACTGTCGACTTTGGGTTTGGAGGGCGCGGTTGATTCCGAGCCGGTGTACGTGACGCGATAGAGTCCTGACTGCACCTTGCGGCCACCGATCGCGAAATACATCGCGCCATCTTGCGGATGAATCACGACGTCCGTCAGCGGCAGCGGCGAACCGTAAACGAATTCTTCCTTCGTCGCGGTGTAAGTGGAACCCGACGGAGTCAAATGCACTGCGTAGAGTTTGCCCCAGCTCCAATCGAGGGCGAACATCGCCTCTTGATATTTGGCCGGGAACTTCGCGCCGTAGCCGAACGTCACGCCCGTGGGCGAACCCGGTCCGATGTTGAGCACGGGACCGAGGTTGTCCGGATACCATTCAGGGCGCTTGCCCGCACCATTGCGCCAGCCAAATTCCGCGCCGCTCGTCGCGTGGCAGATGCGTGTAGGCCGATACCACGACGTGTTGAAGTCATATTCCATGTCGGCGTCGTAGGTGAACAGTTCGCCATCGCGATTGACTGCCGCATCGAAGATGTTGCGGAAGCCGGACGAATACGGCGTGAACTTTTTCCCATCGAGCGACATTTGGTAAATGATTCCGCCCGGTCCAAGAACGTCGCGCATGAAGCCTCGACCGTCGGGCATGCGCGGGAGGAGATGATCTTCGCCCCAGTTGAGCGGCACTTTCGATCCGCTGAACTCCGTCGGCTTCGTGCCGTTGCCGGTCACGAGATACAATGACTTGCCGTCCGGCGTGGGCACGATCGCGTGCACACCGTGATCGCCCCGTGCCTGCATTTCACGAAGCAACTCCACCTTGTCGAGCGTGTCGTCGCCCTTCGAGCTGGTGATGCGATAAACGCCGCTGGGGATTTTGTTTTCGTAATCGTTGACGGCGACGTAGAGGCCGTTATTGAGCCACAGCAAACCGTTCGCGGCACGAATGGCGGCCGGAATCTTCTCGATCGTTTTCGGATCGAGCGGCTGACCGGGCGCTGGCGCCGGGAAGCGGAAGAGGCCGCCGTATTGATCGCTCGCGATGATGCGGCCCTTGCCGTCAACGCACAGATTCACCCAAGAGCCCTGCTGATCGCTCGGCACCGAGTAAAGCATCTCGACCTTGAAATCTTTGATCGCCTTGATGCGCCCGATCGGCGTGGCCTTGTTCTCATTGACCGCAGGGCCGGCAGGCTCGGAGCGCTTTGACTTGCCATCGCCTTTCTTTTTCTTCGCGCCATCCGCAGCCAACAACGACGTCGCGACTAAACTCAAAAGCACGACGGACGAAAACGGTTTCCAAAAGTTCATATGGTTTTTTCGATTCAAAACGATTCCCAACACCATTGCAATCTCGGGTGGGAAATTTTCAGACGGCATCGGGCAGCGATTTCATCAAAGAATAAACGAAAGGCGAAACAGAGTCGGGAAATCCACGAATCAAGAAAGTTCACCTCGCCTATCCCACCACGTTGGCGACAAATGTGATTACGAGCCCAGCAAGGGACTTGATCAACAGCGGCGTCTTTCTCCGTCAATAAATGCCGCGCCCAATCGCTCACTCCTGCGCTGACTTCCCGCGGCGCTTTGATTTCTCCTGCTGCGCCTGCCACTCGCGGAAATAGTCCGACGGCATATCCAGAATAACCAGCCGACCCGCTTCACTCACGCCGTGCTCGGGCTTAAAGGTTCCGTCCCACATGTGCCCCCCGTTCACCCGACACCAGCCGAACTCCTTTGCTTTCAGTTCTCGTTCGGCAAGTTTCTTCGCCCAGCCGATAGGATCAGCTGCATTCACCGGCACCACACACGTGAGTTTTTCGAACCGCACTCGGCCGTGATAATGAAACTTCCATCCCTTGCTCAGTAGCGATTCGTCGATCGGCTGCCCGGGATCTTCACCGAACAACTCCGCCACTTCCTGCCGGATCATTTCGGAACTCGCCTGCTTCGCTTCTGCGCCTGGGTAAAACGCCTCCAGATCGAACGTCAGCTCGTAGCCATCGCCCTCCCATCGACCAAACTTCAGGCTCGTATCCCACGCATCGCGCGCGTGATCACGAATTCCGCCGAGACCGTGGCTCCACATCGACACCTCGGGACCGCTCAACTCGGACAACACTTTTTGATCGCCCAACACCAACTCGTCGCGCGACTCAAGGTCAAAGCCCGCCAGCGCACGCCAGTCGCCCAGTTTGGGTAAACAACCGTGGACATCCACGTGGAAGCTCCGATGCTCCGATTCGAAATCCTCGTCATCCAGCCACGGCGGTACGAACTCTAGTTCGATGGAAAAGTAGAGCCACTCCCGGCGTATGGGCGCATGCCACAGCGAAAAGGAAAGTTCCCCGTGACGCACCGGTTTCCACTTTTGCCCGCAGAAATCCAGAAACTCATCCATGCCGGAAAAGTAGCTTTGCAGCGCCATCGCGGCAATGGGGAAAACTTCTCCATCCGCACATCCGCCCCGTCTCAGAGGATTCGCCGGCCCCGAAACAATTCAACTAATCAACAGCAACCGCGGCGGTTCACCGGGAAGCGTGGTCGGCGCGCGGTGGATGCAGGGCGGCACGGGGCTTCCGGGCCAGTCCACCGCGATGCGCCACAGATTGCCCACGCCGAAGGAAAATGGGTGCGCGTGCGGAAGCGGCGCGTAGTGGTGATCGTAGCAATTCTCGCGGAGGTATTCGCGGAAGTCGTCGTTGTCCTCACCGCCGAAGAGTTTCAGAAGCTCAGCACGAGTCTCGGGAATGTCCACGCGCCGTTGCGCTTCGTCGTTGCGCAACCCCTCGCTCGCGGGCCCGAAATAGGTGCACAGCCACGTGTCGGTTTCCAAGGTCGCACTGTCGACGTGGAAGGAGCAAACATCCGTGGGCACCGGCCCCGGATTCTCTTCTCGAGGATAGCCATTGATGCAATTGAGAACGGGATCAAGCTCGTACTCGCGAAGCAAACGCTGATCTTCGAGCATGACGTCGATGGCGGCGCGGCCCGCGTCGCTCAGGATAAGGTTCTTCAGCAGCTCTTCATCCAGCGTCGTAATTCCTTCACCGACGACCAAGTGCTCCACCACTTCGCCGAAATTCCCTGACAACGTGCGTTGCCAGCAAAGCGCATTAACGCCGCGAGCGAGTGGCGTGGCGACCAGTTCATGAAAACTCTCTACCCGCTTGATGCGAGCGTAGCCGGGCGGCAGCGTGAAAGGTGTTTGGAGCGAATCAAAACGCACGGTGCAATCGTGGCAGCCGACCGAAAGGCTGGCAACACCGCGGCACGGGACCCGGTCGAGCGGTCCGCTCGTTTGAAGTTCTTACGGGTCTGCCCGACTGGCGAGCGCGCGTTCCAATGCGGAGGAAGCTTTCTCTAGAGTTGATGGCGTCGCCGCGCCAGTGAAGCGATCGAGGATTGTGCCGTCGACTCCGAGGATGAGAATGTTTGCGGACTCGGCGACATAGCCCAGTTGTATGCAGACCGCGCCGGTCCAATCCATCATTACCGGATATTTGCGGGACTCCCGAAACTTCGCGCGCAGTCTTCCCTGAAAAAACTTCGGCACGCCGCGAACATCAGCGAGTCCATGAATATCGATCCGTCCAGCGAAGCGGCTCTTCAGCGCCGCGATCCATTCGTCCATCTGCTCGGATCCCTTTTTGTCCGCGATCGTGAACACGGTGATGTTCGTCGTCGGGAACGCAAGTTTCTGCGGCGCGTCGTATTGGTCGCGCAGTTCGATCGATTGAACCTTATTCGCGGTCCGCGTCGCTTGTTCTGCCACCACCAGCGTCTTGCCCGTCAGGAACATGATCGAAACGGACACAACGATCCTAGAGGCCAAATGTCGGGCACCGTGGCGGGCTGTTCTCATTTCAAATCTTGGGAGCGACGGAGGAATTAGTCGTCAGCGGCCACTGCGGTGAATTAGAAGTGTAAGAACGCCCCTTCCACACTGACGGGCGACCCGCCAGCGACCGCGCCAAGGCAAACCATTGAATTGCGAGCAACGCGATCACTCCGAATGGATGGAGCAACGCACTGCCAATCGATTGGCGAAAACGCCAACTCGCTACGAACCGCGGCAATAAGAGGAACACCGTCGCCACCCCCGCTGCGATCAATCCGACCAGCGACAAACTGGGAGCCATCACGAGAACCACGACCGGGAGAACTTGTCCCCCGAGCAGCAGCAACGTCATCGGCACGATGGTTCCCGGCGCAGCCAGTCCTTCGGTGGCGTTTTTGCCCAAGCCGCGCCAAACCTCCCCGTCGGCTCGATACATGCGACATGCCGCGACATCGGTCGCGTCGAAGAGATCGGTGCGCCATCCGGCACTGCGGAAAACGCGGGGCAGCTTGATGCCGTCGTGAAGCGATTCGCGAAGCAGTGCGTGGCCGCCGCTGTGTTCGTAGGCGTCGCGTCGCGTGATAAACAGTTGTCCGCAGCCCGCCGAGAGTCCGGGCATCAGCGTCCGCCGCATCGCGTGCATCGGGAGGAAACCGAGCAGAATAAAATGGATCAACGGAATGAGCAGCCGTTCAGAAAACGTCCCCAACTCCTGGCGCGGCACGCCACTGGCCAACGCCACTCCGCTGCGCTCCATGAAGTTCACCATCCGCGCCAGCGCATCGGGCGCGAGCCGCACATCGGCATCGATGAAGACAAACAACGGATGCCGCGCAAGTTTTGCCAGCACATGACACGCGTGTTGTTTGCCGCACCAACCGGCCGGAAGTGGCGGCGCGCGTTCCAGGCGGACCCGCGAGTCGCATCGGCCGAACTCGCTGACAATCTCCGCCGTGCGATCAGTGGAATGGTCGTCGAGCACGACGACCTCGAATTCGACCCCACGATTGGCCAACACAGCTTCCAACGTCGCGCGAATGTTTTGCTCTTCGTTCCTTGCGGGAATCAAAACACTCACCGAGCTCTCGGTCCGGGAAGCAAGTTTCGGGAGCGGGCGATACACGAACAGATTCGTGAGGAACAAGCCGCACGGAATTGCGGCCAGCACGAGGGCGCTAATGGCGAGTGTGTCCCAGCTCATTTGCGGCCATGCTCCTGTTTGAATGCTTCGCCGCGAACTTTGGCTCGGAGCGCGCGCCACCAATCGTAGACGCCGCCTTGTCCCGCGCCCCCGCTAAGGATGACTTGGAACGCCTCAGGATCACGGCGTTCCGACTCCGCAGATAAGGCGTCTTGTGTTGCCGTAATCTCCTGTTCAAAGAGTGTCGTGTAATCATTCGCATCGAACGCCTTCGCGTGCTCGTGCTTCACTTCAATCGGATTCCCAAAGCGCACCAGGATCTCCGGCAGGCGTTCTTCCCAGAAAACAAATTCCATCGCCAACGGAACGAATAGCGCCCGTTCCACCCGCGCGGCGACGTGACCCAGTCCAGACTGAAACCGAACCGGACGCTCGCGGACATCGGCGAAACGACCTTGCGGCGTGATCGCTAGCAAGTGACTGGGATCACGGAGAATTGTTTCCGCGGTCCGCAGCAATTGCACCGCGCCGCGTCGCGTGCCCTGCTCGACGCCGAAGAAACCGAGCTTTCGAAACATTTTGTAATGCTCCAACATCGCGGCATCGATCGGAGCAAAGCCCGCACGCTCGGGAAAGAACTCCGCTTTCAGAACTAGGCAGACCAACGGGTCCCACCACGACGCGTGATTGGTATACAGCACGAGCGGGAGTCCGCGCGTGTCCGCGGGCAATCCGGTGCGGGAGATTCGCAGTGAATGAAAATGCCGGCGGATGTAGCGACGCGAATACCAAGTGAACCACTTCAGCAGCGGTCGCGAAATTGCCGGAAGCCGAGCGCCGGGCGCAGGAGCCGTTTTCCCTCGCGCAAGCGACGACGGCGCCCATGCTGCCTTCTCGCCCATGTGGGAACTGAAGGCCGTGGTGGAAGGCATGGACGCCGTTTTCATATCGGTCAAAGCGAAGTCGCTCTAAGCCGTGAGCATTTCGGCGGGCTCTGATTCAGACGGACGCGATTCGTTCGCATGTCGTCCGGCGACGCCGTCTTTGTCGAGGGTGTCGGCCGCGATCCATCCGCTCATGAGCACCATCGGCATGCCCGGCCCCGGATGTGCCGAACCGCCCGCGAGGTAAAGTCCGCGCAGATCGGGCGAACGATTTCCCGGCTTGAACGCGCCGAGAAATTTCCCATGGCTCGCAAGCCCGTAAATCGCGCCGTCGAGAACATGATAGCGATCGTGGATGTCCTGCGGGGTGAGCGTGCGTTCAAACACGATGCGCGACTCGATGTCCTTCATGCCGCCGGTGCGCTTGAGTTTATCGAGGATCGTCTGGCGATAGGCCGGCAGCATCTTCTTCCAATCGTGATGCGGACGCAGATACGGCGTGTGCACGAGGACGTAGAGCGCTTCGCCACCTTTCGGCGCGGTGCCGGGTTCGCTACACGTGGTCGCCGCGAGATAGCAAGTTGGGTCGGGCGCGGGCTCGCCTTTCTTGTAAATCCAATCGAACTCCTCGTGCGGGTCGCGACTGAAGACGAAGTCGTGATGCGCCAGATGTTCGTAGCGTTTGTTCAAGCCAAGGTAGAGCACAACGCCGGAACACGCGGCTTCGTAATGGCGACGCATCGCAAACTTCGCGCCCGCGCTGCCATTGATCAGCTCGCGATGGGTGCGCACGGAATCGCAATTCGACACCACCGCGCGAAGACGGAACTCCTGTCCGCGATTCGTCAACACACCGGTGACAGCACCATCCTCGGTGAGAACCTTTTCAATCTTCGTATTGGTACGGATATCGACGCCGAGTTCGCGTGCGAGTTTCTCCAACGCGACCGGCACCGCGCGCGTTCCGCCCATCGGATACCAAATGCCTTCGTCGGTTTGCATGTGGGCAATTCCGCAGAGCACCGCCGGCGAACCATACGGCGACGAGCCGACGTACTGGGTGAAGTGATCCATCATCTGCGCGACGCGCGCGTCGGGCGTGAACGAACGCACCGTGCCCGCCACGCTGCGCCCCATGCGCATGGCCATCACGTCGCCAAGCACCTTGGGATCGAAGCTCGCTTTGAAATCGATCATGTCCCGCAAGCCGCCAATCGGTTTGTAGAAGAAGTAGCGCTGCGAGATGTCGTTCAGCCGCGCGCTCAACTTGATGAAGTCGAGATAACGTTGACCCGACTTGGTTCCCGGCGAGAAGCGTTCGAGCTCCGTGGTCATCCGCTGCGGATCTTGCGCGAGATTCAACACCGAGCCGTCTTCGAAGAAACAGCGCCACTGCGGATCGAGCCGGACCATGTCGAGGTAATCCTCCATGCGCCGTCCGGCTTCGGTGAAGACACGGCGCAGCACGGACGGAATCGTCACGATGGTTGGCCCCATGTCGAAACGGAAGCCCGCGCCTTCGAGTTGCGCGGCCTTGCCGCCGAGCCAGTCGTTGCGTTCGAAAAGGGTGACGGCGTAACCGCGCGCGGCGAGCGTGCAAGCCGCCGCGAGCCCGCCAAGCCCGCCGCCAATGACACCGATTCGTTCGTTGCGTGGAGTTTTCATAGTTAATCTCGTGGAGATGATTTTCCTCTGCGTGAAAGTGTGCGAATGAGCGCGATGAGCGCGCGCAAGCGCAACTTGAACCCGCGACCATGCGTGAGCGTGAGATACGCCTGAAACATTTCGAGATCACCAGACCGCGGCGCGTCGAACGCCGGGCGGAATGAGCCACGACTGCGCGTGATCACCTTCGGCGTCGTGAGTTCAAGCAAACCCTCCGCACCGCGCGTGACCCCGAATCCACTGCGACCACGGCCACCAAACGGCACTCGCGCGTCGGCCGACGGGACAACGAGATCGTTGATGGTGACGATGCCGGCGTTTATCTGCGCGGCCAATTTTTGTGCGGCGGCTTCGTCTTGCGAGAAGATGCTCGCGGCGAGCGCAAACGGACAATCGTTCGCGCGTGTCACCGCTTCAGCATCGTCGGCGACCGTTACGAGGCAGAGCACCGGAAAGAAGACATCCTCGCGCAACAACCGCGATGCCGGATGTACGCCTCCGAGAATCACGGGCAAGCGCACCAAACCATCAGGCGTCACCCCGCCAGCGATGAAGTGAGCGCCGCGTGATAAAGCGTCGTCGAGCAGCGGTCGCAAACGCTCCGTCGCGATTGCGGCGACGATGCTTTCCTTGTCCGCTGCGGCAGTTGGCACGGCTTCGCTTCGCGCGCCCAACTTGAAGGCCTTCGCCAATCGCCCTTCCAATTCCGTCGCCACTGAGCGCGCAACAAACACACGCTTCGGCGCCATGCACGTCGCGCCGGCGTTGAGGTTCAAACCGAACGTGAGCGCCTTGATCGTCAAATCAAGGTCAGCGTCCGCGCGAACCACGACTGCGTCGCAACCACTCAATTCCATGGTCGCCGGAATGAGTTGCGGCGCGAGTTGCGATAAAATCTTTTCGCCGGTCGCCGCCGAACCGGTGAACAGCACCTTGTCGGGACGCGCCGCGATGGCCGCACGCGCAGCAGCGGAAGATTCGGGAAACAAAGTGACGAGGTGCGAATCGAAGCCGGCGCGAATTACCAGTTCGATCAAAGCCCGCGCCGCAGCGCTGCCGCCCACGCCCGGTTTAAGCACGACGGCATTACCCGCCACAAGTGCTTGAATGAGTTGCACACCGGGCAACAGCAACGGGTAGTTGCCCGGACCGATGATGAGCACGACACCCAGAGGCTCGCGATGGACCTCTGAACGCACGCCCGTGAGCCACAGCGGCAAACCGCGCTTGCCCAGACGACGCGGCGCGAGCAACACGGTCGATTCGCGTTCCAGGAAACGACATGCTTCGGCAAGTGGGAGAACTTCGGCCGTGAGGGATTCGGCAGCGGGACGACTTCGCGCGGCAGCCGAGGCATCCGCGAGATAAATCGCGTTCCCCGCGATGAGACGGCGAAATTCGCGAATCAACTCCAAACGGCGAGCCATCGGAATGCGCGCCCAATGCACTTGGGCCGCGCGAGCGATCACAAATGCATTCGCGATATCTACCGCCGCATCCGCCTCGTCTTCCTTGAAAAGGATGGGAATGCGCACGGGCGATGGTTCACCGGAAGGGTTCATGATTCGCGGCGGGAACGATGGGCGCGCTCGTCGGCAATAGGAGCGGTTTTAAGGTTGAGGAGTCGGGCAAATGATTGAACCGCGTCGACCATCGCGTTGCCAGAGCGCGCGCCCGCTTGCGCGGCAACCTCGTTTTCACCGCCGGCTCCTAAAGAATCGACGGGCGGATAGCTGATGCCGAGATCGTCGAGCAGCAAACGACTGCTGATGCGGGCGCTTTCAAAAATCACGGGCAGGCCGCTGCCGGGATGCGTTCCACCACCGACGAGGTAGACGCCGTCGAGATCTTCAAAGCGATTGCGCGGGCGCAGGTGCAACATTTGGTCGAGGCTGTGCGCCAGATTGAAAGTCGCGCCGCGATAAATCTCGTAGCGCGAATCCCAATCCGCCGGCGTGACCACGCGTTCGTAGCGGATACGCGATTCCACGCCGTCGTAGCCGGCTTTTTTCATCTGGCGAAGAATCAGATTGCGATAACGCGCCCGCTCCTTGTTCCAATCCACGTTCGCGTGTTGATGCGTGACCGGCGCGAGAACGTAGAGCGTCGAGTGACCGCGCGGCGCGAGGGCGGGATCGGTCACGCAGGCGTTTTGAACATAGAAGCTCGGGTCTTCGCTGAGGACGTGCTTGTTCTCGATATCGTCGAGATTCTTCGCGTAATCCTCTGCAATATGAATGGTGTGATGCGGAAGTTCGAAGCGACCTTCGATGCCCAGATACATCATGAAGGTCGAGCAGGAGTACTTTTTCTTCGCGAGTTTCCGGTCGGTCCAGCGATCGCGCAACGCATCAGGAACGAGCTTTTGCATCGCCCGCGCGAAATCGGCGTTCACCACAACAGCGTCGGCGCGATGAGTTGAGGTCGCCGTCCGGACACCAACGGCGCGTTTGCCGGAGAAGAGAATTTCTTCGACGGGTTCGTTCAAACAAATCTCCACGCCGAGACGCTCCGCGACGCGCGCCATTGCGGCCGTGATCGCCGCGCAGCCACCGATCGGATGGAATACGCCGTACTCGTATTCCAGAAAGCTGAGAATGCTGAACAAACTCGGACAACGGAACGGCGACATGCCGAGATATTTTGATTGGAAACAAAACGCGAGCCGGACGCGCTCGTCCTTGAAGAAGCGCTTGAGATAAGTGTCGACCGATTGATGCGGACGCAGCATTGGTAGCATCTTGATCAAGCGCGCCTGAACGAGGTCCTGCCAGCCAAGATACGCACTCTCCAGACACGGCTCCATCAGAGTGAGCTTGGTGCGGTTTTCCGCAAGGAAGCGGCTAAACCCCGGCGCGTCGGCGGGCGAGAGCTTGGCAATCTCGCGCTCCATCTGCGCGACGCTCGGGGTGGCGTCAATGTGCCCACCCGAACCGAATTGAATGCGATATTGCGGATCGAGCCGCACCATCTCGACTTCATTGCGCAAGGTCGTGCCCGCGGTGCGAAAAATTTCTTCGAGCACGCGCGGATAGAGAAAGAACGTGGGCCCAAGGTCGAATTTGTATCCGTTGGATTCGATGCTCGATGTGCGCCCGCCGATGATCGGAAGGCGTTCGATGATTTTCACGCGCACGCCCGCCGCGGCGAGGAGAATGGCTGAAGCAAGTCCGCCGGGGCCGGCGCCGATGATGAGAACTTGTTTGGTCATAGATTTCGAAATCAAGAGAGCTGGATCGAACGCGCCTGGACAGAGCTGAGGCCGCCGTCCACGGCAAGCACCTGGCCCGTGACCCAGGATTGTTGCGGGTCCAGAAACCAACGAATGGCACTCGCCACTTCGTCCGGTTCGCCAATGCGACCGAGCGGGTGCAGCGCTGCGGAGGCGCGAAGCATCGATTCAACCTTGGTAAGCACGGAGGTCAGCGGCGTGCGCGTTAAACCGGGGGCAACACAGTTCACGCGAATGTTGTATCGCGCGTAACTGGCCGCGGCGGACTTCGCTAATCCCGCGACGCCAGCTTTGGCAGCGGCAATCGCTTCGTGGTTGATCATACCCCGCTCCGCGACCGCGGACGACATCAGCACGATCGATCCCCCTTCACCGCGCATCATGCGAGTCGACGCCGAACGGAGTACGTAGAACGACGACGTGAGATTTGCCGCGAGCACTTCGAGCCACTCCTCGTCGGTGGTCGTGTGCGCGGGCTTGAGAAGCAATGAGCCAACACAGTTCACTACCCCGTTCAGATTGCCGTGTTTTTCAACGACCGAAGTGACGCATTGATCCACCGCCGAGGAATTTAAAACATCGAGGGAAACGAAATCGGCGTGAATTTCCTCCGCGAGCACGCCCAGCTTGGCGGAATCGCGGGCGGCCAGCGTCAGCCGATAGCCCAATGACGCCAGCTGTCTCGCAAGCGCCGAGCCGATTCCTCCGGTCGCACCGAAGATCAGCACGCTTGGCTTTTGTGTGGGAGCGTTCACGGCGTTATCGTTGGGGTTGTTGATTCAGCTGTCGGGCGATGGGTGATGCCGCCAACTCAAGCGGCAACGCTGGTAGCGCGACGCGCCTCGACCATTTTGCGGAGTTTGGTCAACGCCTCATTCTGCAATTGTCGAACGCGCTCCCGCGTGACGCCGAACTTGCGGCCAATTTCTTCCAGCGTGAGTTCCTTCGTCTCGCCCAAGCCAAAACGGTTCCGCAGGATCACGGCCTCGCGCTCGGGCAAACGGCCAATCAATTCACGCAGCATTTCGTGCGTCGCTTCAGTGTCGATATCCTGCCACGGCATCGCGGCGGACTCATCGGGCACAATGTCAGAATATCGCGACGTCTCATCGTCCCCCAACTGCGCGTCCAAAGACGCCGGCCGCGTGCTTACAGAACGGAGCTCGGAAATGCGGCTGGCGGAAATGCCGAGTTCGGCGGCCAACTCGGATTCGCTGGCCTCCCGGCCATGCAATTGTTGAAAGCGGGCCGCAGCGCGACTGACGTGGAAAAGTTTATCCACCACGTGAACTGGAAGCCGAATGAGCTTTGACTGATTGGCCAAAGCTCTGCGAATGGATTGCTTGATCCAAAATGCGCTGTAGGTCGAGAGCTTCGCCCCCTTACTTGGATCGAACCGCTCCACAGCTTTCATCAGGCCGAGGTTTCCCTCATTGATCAGGTCCAAAAGCGGAAGCCCGACGTGCTCGTACTCGCGGGCGATCTTCACCACCAGGCGGAGGTTCGCGCGGATCATGTGCTCGCGAGCCTGCTCGTCGCCGGCCTGAATCAGTTTCGCGAGCACGATCTCCTGATCCGGAGTGAGCAGGTCCACTTGCATCGCCTCGCGAAGGTAAAGCGTCAGCGAATCGGCCGGCTCACCCGCTTGCCGAGGTTCAACCGGGGTTAACGAAACCGGCAGAACAATCCCCGCCAACTTATATGCTGAGGACTGAGGTCGCACCTCGTTTCGGATAATTGAAATACTCGTCGAACGGTTAGACGACGAGCGCACTAGCCTCTGACCGCGCACGGAGCCACTACGAGCCTTTCGTCGTGCACGACTAGAGTTCGGAGGTGTCGGCAATTGCGAAGCGCGATTCCTACGGCCGGTTGTCGTATTTTGAGTTGATGTCATGGTGGGATGATTGGGCGATCAGATTTCTTTGAGAGCTGGAGCGTGATTCACCGGGTGAAGAACAACGAAAACCCACGAGCGCGGATAAGAACGAGAACCGCAACAACTGTTCACGCTGCAACACATGCTGGTCACCGCGTTTGGGGATTGAGAACTGTGGTTCGCGAAAAGCATCTTGTTTAGAAGATGTCTAACCTTTCACCACTTGTCAAATTGTTGTCTCAATTTATTTCCCAAGAAAAAGACACCACGCAAAACGGCATCCCACTCGGCGATTGGCCCTATTTACCCAGCCAAAACAAAATTCTAGCTTGCCAAACCAATCTCAATGTCTGAATGTTGTCTAACTTTATGGCCGCAGCCCTTCACGCAATCAAAATGGTCGCCCGCCGCACGGGGCTCAGCGCTCACGTCATTCGAATTTGGGAAAAGCGATACGGCGCGGTGGTGCCGGAGCGCACCGGAACTAACCGGCGGCTCTACTCAGAAGAGCAAATCGAACGGCTTAACCTCCTGCGGCATATCACGACCGACGGCCACAGCATCGGCAACGTGGCGAAACTTCCGACTGACAAATTGCGAAAGCTCGCGACAACAACGACGCCCAAAAACGGCGCCCCCGTCACTGCGGTTGTCGGAAAACAAACAACACCTTCGCTCCTCGAAGAATGCATCGAAGCGGTGAAGACGCTCGATTCGCGCGGCCTGGACAGCGCGCTAAAGCGTGCAGAGACCGCGCTGGGAGCATTTGGATTGCTCCAGCACGTCATCGCTCCCCTCGCGCAAACGATCGGGGAACTCTGGCGGAATGGAACCATCACGGCGGCGCATGAACACTTCGCCACGGCGATGATCAAGATTTTCCTCGGCCATGCTTCAAAACCCTTCGGCGGTTCTGAGAATGCGCCGACACTGCTTGTTGCTACGCCTGCGGGTCAGTTGCACGAGCTGGGCGCCTTGTTAGTTGCCGCAGCGGCAGCGAATCTCGGCTGGCACGTGACCTATCTGGGCGCAAGCCTCCCCGCGGCCGAGATCGCCGGCGCGGCCAAGCAGAATCGAGCCCGCGCCGTTGCACTGAGCGTCGTTTATCCCGAGGACGATTCACGACTCGAGAGCGAACTGGTGCGCCTGCGCGAACTCCTCCCTCAAGAAGTTCCCTTGCTGGCAGGCGGGCGGGCCATTTCTTCGTACCGCGGCGCATTGGAAAAGACCGGCGCATTCCAGATTAAAGATCTCGCGCACTTTTGCTCCGCTTTGGAAGACCTCCGCAAACCCGCAAAGAAAGGCAACCGTTGAAAACGCTGTTTTCTCCCAACATCAGTAACCAAGGACGACTCGTGCGCGGAATTGGCGCACTGGGATTGCTTGTCGGTGCGTGGTTCGGATTCGGCGTCGCGACATGGCTCGGGATACTGCTCCTCGCATCCGCGGGGTTTGTTGCATTCGAAGCGTTGCGCGGTTGGTGTGCGCTCCGCGCTTGCGGCATCAAGACCAAGCTCTAGTCGCCACTGATATGAAAGAATTCAACTTCGCAGCGGAGCAATGGCTCCCGCGCCCGCTTGCGGAGGTGTTTCCGTTCTTCGCCGACGCGCGGAACCTAGAACCGATCACACCGCCCTGGCTGAACTTCGAAGTCCTCACGCCTGCGCCCATCGAACTGCGCCCCGGCGCACTCATCGATTATCGCATCCGCGTCCACGGCATTCCGATCCGATGGCGAACGGAGATCGAGGCATGGAATCCTCCCCATCAATTTGTGGATGTCCAACTGCGAGGCCCGTACAAGCTCTGGCACCACACGCACAGCTTCGAGGAGCGGGATGGCGGCACGCTCTGCCGCGACGTCGTCCGCTATCATCCGCGCGGCGGCGCGCTGATGAACTGGCTCTTTGTTCGGCGCGACGTGGAAGGCATCTTCAAATACCGGCAGCAACGATTGAATCAACTCTTCCCGGCAGCCGCGAACAGCACCGCCGTATCGGTTGGTTAATCCTTCGCCGAAGAAAAGTTCGGCCACTATAAGAAGAAACGCGGAAAGCCATTCGACTTTCCGCGCTCGCAAATCAAATTGAACTGGCGTCAGTTAGCTTTCTTTTTCTTGGCGTCCTTCTTGGCCGCGCCTTTGCCTGCTTCCACCTTCTTAGCGTCGGCAGGAACTGGCGCTTGTTCAGGCGTGAGCACGCCGCCTTCGGGAAGTTCCTTCAACATCACCTCTTTGATCTGAACCTTCATCGCCGGCCCGCGATGAATCTGGAGCGCGATGATTCCCTCCAACGAACGTTTGTCGGCCTGATGGTCGATGAGTTCCATCGTGACTTGGCCGTTGAGTTTGTGGGTGATCTTGTTGCCCTGGGCGATGACGGAGTATTCGTTCCACTCCTCGACCTTGACCTTCACCGGTTCGCGTTGGGCCGTGATCCACTTCTGACCCTGTGCATCGATGATCACGCTCTGGCTGTTTTGAACGAGAATGCCGCGGCCCTTCTCCTCGTAGAGCATCGCGTTGTTCGCCGGCGCGGGGTGCACGTCGCACTGGTACCCGCCCACAGACCATTGGCCGACTTCCTTCAATTCCTTGCTGCGATACTGGATGCCGGAGTTGTTGCCGGCTTGCTTGATCTTGGCGCGAATTTCGAAGTTCTTCACCGTGCCGCCGCGCCAGATGAGGAATTGATTGTAAGGGAGAACTTCTTCGGCGGTCGTGATGCCCGTAAGGCAGCCGTCCTGCACTGACCAGTTTTTCGGATTACCGTCCCAGCCGGTGAGATCCTTGCCGTTGAACAACGGCTTGAAACCATCGTCCGCTGAAAGCGCAACGGTGCCGACGGCGAACAGGGAAACGATCAGGGTGCGAATGGAGTGCTTCATAAATAGAGAAGGAGTAAGCCGCAAAGTGGCGCGCGGTTCAAATCTTTCCGGGCCACCACGCGTCGATTTGTTTCAGCATGGATTCAACGCGCGCCTTGTCGGCGTCCGCCAGATTGCGCTCTTCGGATTTGTCGGAGGAAAGATTGTAGAGTTCGATCTTGTCGTCCGGCTGATTCTGCGGCGCGGGAACGATCAACTTGTAATCGCCCTCAATCATCCAGCGCCAGCGCAGGCTCGCGGCGGGATTGTAGAGGTCCACTGAATTGTGCGTGAAGCATTCGCCGAAGATCGCCTTGCGAGACTGAACCGCACTCGCGTCGAGCAAATTGACGCCCGGCAGATTCGCCGGTGCCTTCACGCCCGCAGCGGCGAGGACGGTCGGCAGAAAATCGATCGTCATCGCGAGCGAATCGGATTTCTGGGGTTTCACCTTCGCCGGCCAACGCAACATGATCGGCGATCGCAAGCCGCCATCGTATTGCGATTGTTTGGACTTCGCAGCGTAGCGCGGCTTCTCGGGATCTTGAATCCAGCCGTTGTCGGTCGTGAACAGCACGACGGTGTTCTCGGCGACGCCTTGCTCGTCGAGGTGCTTCAAAAGATCGCCCACGGTTTCATCGAACCACTCGCACATCGCCCAATACTTCGCGACGTGTTCGGACGGCGTTTTGCTGCGATACTTCGCAAGGATGCGCTCGGGCGGCGTGTGCGGATCGTGCGGCATCATCGGCGCATACCATACGAAGAACGGCTTGTTCGCTTTTTTCGCTTGGCCAATGAAATCGTAGATCGGCTGCATCGTCTTCCGTCCGATGTCGAGCCCCTCATCGCCATGACGCGCGCCCTTAGTCATGCCGTGCGTGAAGCCTCCGCGGGCATAATTTCCCTGCCACCACTTGCCCGTTTGCAGGGCGAGGTAGCCGTTCTGCACGAGCAGCCGCGGCATCGTCGCCGCCGCGTCCATGTGCTTGTTCATTACTTCGCGACCTTCGATGAACTCCTTCGATTGTTGCTGGCCTCCGGCTTTCTTCGCGGCGCCTTTTTTGGCAGCACCCTTAGCGGCCGCCGTCGGCTTCGGCACC
Organism: Limisphaerales bacterium; assembly: GCA_044224905.1. Classification (GTDB taxonomy): domain Bacteria; phylum Verrucomicrobiota; class Verrucomicrobiia; order Limisphaerales; family JBGAJN01; genus JBGAJN01. The sequence goes on along the minus strand of JBGAJN010000002.1, from coordinate 1,733,218 downwards.
GGCGGATCGTTGCTGGTGACTTTGTTCTGGTGTGGATATTGGCCCGTGATCATCGCCGCAAGACTCGGACAACACAGGCTCGCCGGCACGTAGCCGCGCGTGAAGGTGAGGCTCTGCGCCGCGAGACGATCAAGGTTCGGCGTCTGAATCGCCGGATGGCCCATGAACGAATAGTCCGTCCATGCTTGGTCATCCGAGATGATCATGACGACATTCGGTGGCGCGGCAATTCCCGCGAGGCAACCGAGCGCGACGACAACAATACCAACAAGAGTCCGCAACATTGTGTTCATTTGAGTTCGAGCAACCGACGGCGATTCCAATCCCAGAATTCAATGGGACTTCATCGCCAACGAAGCCACGTGAAGAGTAGTCCCGCCCAGATCAAAAATCCCAGCGCATACTTCACTTGAAACGCCAGCTTTACCGTCTTGTGGCGAAACAGCAGCATTCCCAACACTCCGCCGAGCCAACCACCCGCGGCCCCCACGAGCACAAGGCGAAATTCACTCATTCGTTCACGCTGTTTCGTCGCGCGCCACTTGTCCCAACCGAACATGAGAAACGCCAACACACTCATGAATCCGAGCCAGACGAGCGCGAACTGATCGACGGGTTTCAAGCAACGACAACTCGCACGTGCGCGCAGGTCTACCAGTCCACCGGCACGTAGTCCTTGAGAAATTTTCCCCACACGTGCTCGCCGGTGTTGAGGCCGGCGATGATCGGATCGACAATGCGCGCCGCGCCGTCGACGATGTCGAGCGGCGGATGGAAGCGATGCTCCTTCACTTTGCGCGCGGCGATCTGCACCGGGTCTTCATCCGTCACCCAACCGGTGTCCACCGCGTTCATGTGGATGCCGTCGGCGTGATAATCCGCAGCGGACGTGCGCGTCATCATGTTGAGCGCGGCCTTAGCCATGTTCGTGTGCGGATGCCGCGTGGTTTTGAATTTCCGATAGAATTGTCCTTCGACCGCAGAGACGTTGACGATGTGCTTGTCGCGCTCCGGCGTCCGGAGCATCAAGGGCTTAAGACGCGCGTTGAGAATGAACGGCGCGATCGCGTTGACGAGTTGCACCTCGAGCAACTCCACCGCGGGAACCTCGTGCATGCGCATCCGCCACGAATTGTGCTCGCGCAAATCCACCTGCTGCAAATCCTGGTCGAGTTTGCCCTGCGGAAACAGCGCCTGTTGTGCGGCCAGTTCCTCCGGCAGCAACGGCACTTGCGACAACTCGGCCGCGTGCGTCAGTCCGGCGACTTCCGACATGCGCTTCTGCACCAGCGCGGCATCCGCTTCCGGCAACATGTGATAACCGCGCAAACCTTCATACGCTCCCACCAGATGGCGAACATTTTCCGGCATCGTCTCCAACGCCTTGTTTTCATCGGCCATCATGTGCGCGTAAAAGTCCGGCGGGCGACGCACCGTCTGGCAGGCGTTGTTGATGATGAAATCCAGCCGCGAATATTTCTTCATCATGTGCTGGCAAAAGGCCTCCACGCTCGGCGTGTGGCGCAGATCCAGCCCGAAGATTTCCAGCCGATGTCCCCACTCAGCGAAGTCCGGCTCCTGCGAATAACGCATCGCCGAATCGCGCGGAAAGCGCGTGGTAACGATGAGGTGCGCGCCCGCGCGCAGCAGCTTGATCCCAGCTTGGTAACCGATCTTCACGCGACCGCCCGTGAGCAAGGCGACGCGTCCGCGCAAGTCCGCAAGCTCGGTGCGCTTGCGGAAATTCAACTCCGCGCACTTCGGGCACAGCTGATCGTAAAAATGGTGGATCGTCGAATAGTCCTGTTTGCAGATGTAACAGTTTTGCGCCTCGATCGTCTCGCGGAACTCCGGGTTGTCGGCGATTTCTTTCTGCTCGAAATTCTCCGGCGGGAAAACATTCGGCGTGGTGAACACGGCCTGACGACGCAGTTTGCGAATGCCTGTTTCCTGCAAGACGCTCTCGGCACGCTGCGCCTTGTCCGCCTTGCGCTGGCGCTTGCTCGCCTTGACCAATCGCCGCCGGTCCACTGCGTCGGGACGCGAAACGCGACCCGCGGCTTGCAGCAAACGCGTGCGATCCGCCTCGGGGATTCCCGCGAGCAACTCGCGATTCTTCGCCACCGCTTCGAGCAGCTCGGCGGCGGCGCGCAATTGCTCCGGCGATGGCGCGTGGCCCGCCGGAATGGCGGCGGCAGATTTGTTTTGGCCCGTAGGCATGGGCGCGAAGCCTATCCCGCCCCGCCCTCGCGTCAAGGCGCGCGAGGCTTGCCACCGGGCGGTAACCGATGCTAAGGACTGCCCGTGCGCACCGCCTCAACGCCGTGATTCACTGGAGCGTCATCTATCTCGTCAGCGAGTGGATCATCCGGATCTGGATGTTGATCTACGTACCGCAACGCCGCAGCGCAGCGGCTTCCCGCACGTGGCTCCTGTTGATCTTCCTCCTGCCGTGGCCGGGAATACTCCTCTACGCATTGTTCGGGCGCATTTACGTTTCGCGCAAACGCATCGAGCATCAGAAGCGGGCGTCGGAACAAATCCGCACCGCACAGGCGCAGATGGGCCCGCGCGTCGCCACCAAGCCACCGCTCCCGCCCGCGTTGGAGCCCATCGTCCCGCTCGCGGCGAGTCTCGGCGACTTTGAACCGTTCGCCGGCAATCAAGTTCAACTGCTCACCGACTACGATGGCTTCATTCAAAACCTGATTAACGACATCGACGACGCGCAGCACCACGTCCACTTGTTGATCTACATTTATGGCAACGACGCCACGGCGAATCGCGTCACCGAAGCGCTCGTGAGAGCCGCCAAACGCGGCGTGACGTGTCGCGTGATGCTCGATGCGGTCGGTTCCAAGATTGCGCTGAAGAAGTGCGCCGCCGCGATGCGCGCGCAAGGCATCGAAGTGCTCGCCATGCTTCCCGTGGGACTGTTCCGTCGCAACGCCGCGCGGTTTGATCTGCGGAACCATCGCAAGATCGTCGTGATCGACGGGCGCATCGGCTACACCGGCTCGCAAAACATTGTCGATCCGAATTTTGTTCCCGGCTATCCGAACGAAGAACTCAACGTCCGCGTCATGGGGCCGATCGTCGCACAGCTGCAGGCGGTGTTCCTCGCCGATCACTATTTCGAAACTGATCAACGCCTCTCGCAGTCCGTGATTTTTCCTCCGCTCGAACCGATCGGCAGCGTCTGCGCGCAAATCGTTCCCAGCGGGCCGGGTTATCAACGGGAAAATGCGCACGAGCTCTTCATCACGCTGCTCTACTACGCGCGCGAACGAGTCGTGCTCGCCACGCCGTACTTCGTGCCGGACGATCCATTCCTCCAGGCAATCACCTCCGCCGCGCGACGTGGCGTGGCCGTGCATCTCATCGTATCGAAACACGCCAATCAACTCGTCACCCAGCTCGCGCAACGTTCCTACTACGATCAATTGCTCGAAGCCGGCGTGTGCATTCACCTCTACAAATCGCGCTTCCTCCACGCCAAACATCTGACCATCGACGACGACATCGCGCTCTTCGGCTCGACGAATATCGACATCCGCTCGTTCGCATTGAACGCCGAGATCAACCTGCTTGTTTACGACCGCGACATCGTTGCGCAACTCCGCACCGAACAGGTCCGCTATCTCAGCAACAGTCACCACCTCGAATTGTCCGAGTGGTCGCAACGCTCGCTCGGCGAGCGCACCATTCAAGGCGTGGCTCGTCTCGCGGACTCGTTACTGTGAGCAACGCGGACGGTTGGATTTTGACGCCGCGAATTTTTCATCCAACATACTCCCATGAATAGCGAATCAATCGCCCGCCCGCCTCTCCCGCCATTTGATCTGGAAGGCGCCACGAAGAAAGTGCGCCTCGCCGAGGACGCCTGGAACTCCCGCGATCCGCAACGAGTGTCGCTCGCCTACACCGTCGACAGCGCGTGGCGCAACCGCGCGGAATTCCTCACCGGCCGCGAGACGATCGTGCAATTTCTCCAGCGCAAGTGGGCGAAGGAACTCGATTACCGCTTGATCAAAGAGCTGTGGGCGTTCCGCGAGAACCGCATCGCCGTGCGCTTCGCCTACGAATGGCACGACGATTCTGGCAATTGGTTCCGCTCCTACGGCAATGAGAACTGGGAGTTCGACGAACACGGATTCATGCGCCGCCGTATCGCGAGCATCAACGACATGCCGATCAAGGAAACCGATCGCAAATATCACTGGCCGCTCGGGCGACGTCCTGATGATCACCCGGGCTTGTCGGAGCTTGGTTTGTAAGCGAGCCGATTGGCGCAGCGGTCGCGTGAGCTTTACTCAGTGATGCGCCCGGCCGCGGTAGGCGGCGAAGAAATAAATCAGCACTCCGGTAATCACCACCGCGAGGCCGCCCCAGAACAACGGCCAGTTTGGCGCGCCGTCGCGTTGCGAAAGCTGGAACCACCAACCGGTGCCGAGGTATCCGAACAGATTCCCCACGCCGCCCGTCATTACCGCGAATAACGCCTGCCCGCGGGCCCGCCAGCGGGAGTCGATACGTTCATTCACGTAAATCTGCGCCGAGATGTAGCACAGCGTGAAGGAACACCCGTGCAACGTCAGGCCCGCGAGCAGCCACGCCTTGCCATCCAGCGAGCACATGAAGAAGCGCAGCAAGCCCAGAGCGAGCCCCGCGCCGATCGTCCACTTGATCCGCCAACGCCCGAGCACGAAAGCGAGGCTCAACATCGAGATCACCTCCGTCACCTGTCCCAGCGTCATCCACGCTGACGTGCGCGTCAGACCGAGTTGATGCAGATGCGTCGGCGTGAACGGATAGAAGGCCGCGAGCGGAATGGAAAACAACGCCGCCGTGAGAAACACCACACGATGGTCACGCACCTTCAGTAGACTCAACGCGTCCCAACCCATGCGCTGACGCAGCGTCAAACGTTCGTCCGACTTCGGCGGCGCCGGACTCGGCAGCCAGTAAGTGAACCCCGCCACCACCAGCCACACCGTGACACCCACGAAGCAAGCGATCACCGAAGTGTCCGCGTTTAATGCGCTCACCACCCAGCAACCCGCCATCCAGCCCAGCGTCGCCACCGCGCGGATGGGACCGAATTGTTTCGTGGAATCGCTCAGCCGTCCCATGACGATCGTGTTCGAGATGCCCCACGTGGGCGAAGAACACAGCGCGTGAATTTGGATCAATGCCAACACCACCCACGGACTCGCGCCTTGCTGAATCGCGGTCGCTGCGGCAGCCATGGCAGCCGCCGTAGCCAAAGCCAGCCAGCGCAAAACCCGCACGGGCGCGTAGTGCCGATCCGCCAACGCGCCGAAGATCAGGGGTGAGACAAACGCCGCCGCCGCCGAGGTTGCGAACGCATACGGCTTGATCGCCTGCATGCCGTGCGCATCGAGAACGGTGCCGAGCGGAACGAACCAAGCCCCCATCGCCATCGCGTGGAGGAAGAACAATGCGGAAAGCTCCGCGATTTCGGCCTTGGGGATTACCCGTTGCACCGGCGAAAGCACACACGGCACGCGAGAGGATTTCAAGTCCGACGAATAAGTTTCGCGGAGTTACGCTTCCAGAAGCGACGGTCGGTGTGCTTCTGGCATCTTGCCGACCGCACCGCTCCCTTCTCTTAAAAAGTCTGATCTGCCGAATAGCTGCCGCACGCAAGAGGACACAAGAACCACCCCAGCAGCAGACCCGATTCACCCTTCAATCGCGTTCTAGCTCATCGAGCAACGCTTTGATCTGCATCTTGCTATCCGACATCACCTTGATCGATCGACTGCGGTGAGGCTCTTGCATGTCCAGCGCCTGATCAATCAAACGGTCCACGTTCAATTCTGCGTGTTTCAGTTCTTCCACATCCGCATCACTGAGCCGTTTCTTCTTGAAGAGAACATTGATCCGATCAGCCAGAGCATTGAATTGGACGGGCACCACCGTGCCAGAGAGTTGCTGCCCCATTTCTTTGAGCAATCGCTGCGTCTCCTCGAGTTTCTCCGGCGACAGATTGGCCGATTGCTTAGCCACGAGTTCCCGGGCGACCTCCATCAACGCCTCAGCCCTCCGGGGATTCTCCAACAACCACGCTTTGTATTCCTCATCAGTCATCGGAAAACGACGTCTGGCCCTCGATTGGCTATCCTCTTCGCTCGGTTCTTTCATAAGATTTACCAGTCCGTTAAGAGGACACGATTTTACGCGGCACCCTTCCTACGGGCAATTCTCGAATGGCGAGCGCGCAGAAACGCTCCCGGCGATTGCGCAACGGAGATTCCGTCAATCTGCTGTCCCGCGAGGCCTTTGAAAACCCGCCCGCGATGCATCACGCAAGCTTGCAGTCGAACCGAACACACGGCGTTACGGGAGCCTCGGGCGAAGAGAAAATGACGAACAGTTGGCTGAACCATCCCGCTCCAACAAGCGTTTGAAAAACACGATCGCGCAACGATGATTGCGTGCTTCACAACGGCGAGCGAATGCTGCTAGTTTCACCGCTCTTATGAAATCATCCGCTCGCTCTCTGTTCGTCGCACTTTGCGCATTTGTCCCGTTCGCCCTTGGCGCCGGGGAAGTCGGTGTCGGCCCGAGTTTTAAGGGGCCCGTCGGTCTCCAGCTTTACAGCCTCCGCGCCCAAGCCACGGTAAATCTCCCGGTGATGCTCGATACGGTGAAAGGGTTTGGCATCAAATACGCCGAACTCGCTGGCACCTACAATCTCCCTCCCGAAAAACTTAAGGCGATGCTCACCGAACGTGGCATCAAAGCGGTCAGCGGCCATTTCCCGTACAAGCAATTCAAGGACGATCCGGAGTCGATCGCCAAGGAAGCCAAGGCGCTCGGGCTCGAGTACGCCGGCTGTGCCTATGCCGCTCACAAAGGCGATCTCGACGAAAAGCAGGCTCGGGAAATCGCGGCGGTCTTCAATCACGCGGGTGAAGTGCTCGCCAAGCATGGTTTGAAATTTTTCTATCACTGCCACGGATTCGAGTTTCAACCGCACGGCGACGGCACGTTGATGGATCTGATCATCAAAGAAACGAATCCGAAATTCGTGTGCTACGAGATGGATATTCTCTGGGTCGTGTTCCCGGGACAGGATCCGGCGAAGTTGCTCGCGAAGTATCCAGATCGCTGGAAGCTGATTCATTTGAAGGATCTCAAGAAGGGCGTGGCCACCGGCTCGCTCGCAGGCAAAACGGATGTGAGCAACGACGTCGTGCTTGGCACCGGTCAGATGAATTGGCAGTCAATCTTCGCCGCGGCCAAGAAGGCGGGCGTGAAATACTATTTCATCGAGGACGAATCGCCCAGTTCCGTGGAACAGATTCCGCAGAGCTTGAAGTTCTTGGAAACGGTGAAGTTTTAAGACTTCGTCAGTCGCCGGTTCCTAAATCTACCGCTTGAACAACCTCCGGAGAAACCGCGTCTAGCACTGGACATTTTGCATGAAAAAGCCCCTTCACGCCCAGGTTAAGCTCCTTCGTATCGCCGCACTGGCGTTGATCACGATCGGCCTATGCGGTGCGGCCGCGTTCGCCGCGCCGGCCGCCAAGCCCGCGCTCAGTGACGCGGAATTGTTCCCGCCACAGCCGCCGATTCCGATCCTCTCGCCCGCAGAAACTCTGAAGACGTTCCGCGTGCCGGATGGCTACAAGCTGGAACTCGTGCTCGCGGAACCCGACATCAAGGAACCCGTCATCGCGGTATTCGACGGCAACGGGCGCATGTTCGTCGCCGAGATGCGCACATACATGCAGGATATCGACGGCTCAAACACCCACACAAACACGAGCCGCGTGTCGTTGCATTGGTCGAGCAAAGACGATGGCAAATACGACAAGCACACGGTGTTCATCGACAAACTGCTGTTGCCGCGGATGATTCTCCCGCTCGGCCCGGGGCAATTGCTCGTCAACGAAACGGACACGCAGGATATTTTCCTCTACACTGACACCAACGGCGACGGTGTCGCGGACAAGAAGGAACTCTGGTATGCCGGCGGACCACGCGGCGGCAATCTCGAACATCAACAGAGCGGCCTCATCTGGACCATCGATAACTGGCTCTACCAAACCTACAACTCCTACCGCCTGCGTTGGACCGGCACGACGAATATCCCGAAGGAATCCACCGCGGGCAACGGCGGCCAGTGGGGACTCACGCAGGATGACAATGGCAAACCGTGGTACGTGAACGCCGGCGGCGAACGCGGGCCCTTGAACTTCCAAACGCATATCGCGTACGGCGCGTTCAACACGAAGGATCAGTTCGAAGAAGGCTTCGCCGAAGTGTGGCCGCTCGTCGGTCTCGCCGACGTGCAAGGCGGCCCGAATCGTTATCGTCCCGAGGACAAGACGCTCAATCACTTCACCGCCACGTGTGGCGCGGAGGTTTACCGCGGCGATCGTTTGCCGGCGGACTTGCGCGGCGACTTGTTGTTCTCCGAACCGGTCGGACGTCTAATTCGACGCACGAAGATTGAAGTGAAGGACGGCCTCACCTACTTGCACAACGCCTATCCGAAGTCCGAATTCATCCGTTCGACCGATCCGAATTTCCGCGTCGTGAACATGAACACCGCGCCGGACGGCACGTTGTATCTCGTGGACATGTATCGCGGCATCATTCAGGAAGGCAACTGGGTCAAGGAAGGCAGCTACCTCCGCAAGGCCGTGAAGCAATACAGTCTCGACAAGAACTTCGGCCGTGGCCGCATCTGGCGCCTCACGCACAAGGATTTCAAACCCGGTCCGCAGCCGAGCATGGACAAGGAGACACCCGCGCAACTCGTCGCGCATCTCGAACACCCGAATGGCTGGTGGCGCGACACCGCTCAAAAGTTGATCATCCTGCGCGGCGACAAGTCTGTTTCCCCTGCCCTCCAGCAAATGGCGCGCACGAGCCAAAGTCACCTTGCGCGGATGCATGCACTCTGGACGCTCGAAGGTCTCGGCACGCTCGACGCCGCCTTTGCCCGCGAGAAAATGAAAGACGCAAATCCGCAGGTTCGCTCCGCCGCGATCCGCGCCAGCGAAACGCTCTACAAGGCCGGCGACAAATCGCTCGCCACCGACGTGCTCGCACTCGCGAAAGACAAGGACGCGAACGTCGCACTCCAATCGTTGCTCACGGCGAAACTCTTGAGCTTCCCTGAGGCGACGACCTTGATCCGCGCTTCGATTACCAACGCTTCCGCGCCGCTCGGTGTGAAGGAGATTTCCACGCAATTGCTCATGCCCACGCGGAGTTGGGGCAAGGAATTCTCCGGCGCTGAAAAGAAGTTACTGGAGAAGGGCGACGCCATTTTCAAAGAGCTCTGCTTCGCCTGCCACGGTACCGATGGTCGCGGGATGGCCGTCGACGGCAAGCCCGGGCAGACGCTCGCGCCGCCGCTCGCCGGTTCGCGCACCGTCACCGGTCACAAGGACGGCGTGATCAGCGTGCTGCTCAAGGGCCTCGCCGGTCCGGTCAGCGGCAAGACCTACGAAGCGCAAATGGTCCCGATGGAGAGCAACAACGACGAGTGGATCGCCGCGATCGCGTCGTATGTGCGGAACAGTTTCGGAAATCACGCGCGCACGATTGATCCCAAAGACGTCGCTCGCGTTCGCGCTTCGTTGAAGGACCGCACCGAGCCGTGGACGACTGAAGAACTCATCGCATCGTTGCCGAATCCGCCGCTCACCAATCGCAAACAGTGGAAACTCACCGCGAGCCACAACCCTGCAAACGTCGGTAATTCCGTGGACGCCAATGAGGGCACTCGCTGGGATACGAAAACCGCGCAGAAGCCGGGAATGTGGTTCCTGATCGAGCTCCCGAAAGAAGCGAGCATCGTTGGGCTCCTGCTCGATCAGGGTAAATCGGCCGGCGATTATCCGCGCGGCTACACGGTGGAGCTCTCGCTCGACGGACAGAATTGGGGCAAGCCCGCGGCAACCGGAAAAGGCACGCCCGGCATAACGGATATTTCCTTCAAGCCGGCGAAGGCAAAGTTCATCCGCATCAGCCAGACCGGCGAAGCCAAAGGCACCTACTGGTCGATCCATGAACTCGACATCCTCGAAGACCAGCCGAAGCCCAAGGTCATCGCCGCGCAACCGAAGAAGAAGAAAGAGAGCTTCGAGTAGCGGCAGCACTCATTTAACGAATGAAAGGAACGGCTCACGCCGTTCCTTTTTTCTTTGCCAACTAGAACCTCAACGGGGTGTGGCGTGACAGAAAGAGATTTTCGGGCTACCAGTAACCTTGTCATGACCGATCCAAATCCACCACTTGATCCCCGGTCAAAATCGAACGCAGCTCAAGCCGCTCCATTCGTGCCGAGCGGCGCTACTTCAGAGGACGCTCCCATTGATCCCAAGAAGTTGACACCCGAAGAGCAGATGGCGCTATTCGAAAAAGACCTCAAAGAAAACGACTGGGGTCACCAACCGTGCTGAGTTGAGTGAAATGCCGCCCATCGCGATTATGAAAACTTCCTACATTCCGGTCGGTTACCATACTGCCACGCCGTATTTGATCATCGCGAATGCCGCTCGCGCAATCGACTTCTACAAACAAGTCTTCGGGGCGAAGGAATTGATACGCATGCCCGGGCCAGATGGAAAAATCGGCCACGCGGAAATTCAAATCGGCGATTCGCGTCTGATGCTAGCCGACGAATTCCCGCAATGTGACGCGCTCAGTCCGACGACGGTGGGGGGCTCGCCCGTGTCAGTGCTGCTCTATTTCGAGGACGCGGATGCCATCTTAGACAAAGCTGTGACTGCGGGCGCCAAAGTACTCCGGCCCATGCAAAATCAATTCTACGGCGATCGCTCGGGAATGTTTGTCGATCCGTTCGGCCACAAGTGGGCAGTCGCAACACACGTGGAAGACGTTCCGCCGGCCGAACTGGAAAAACGCGCGGCGGCTATGTTTGGAAAGAAGTAACGACGCGATTCTGTTCACCACCGCATCGTTCGCGTGGAACGAGGTTCACGCAAGTTACGGAACCACGGAACTGATGCGGTAAAACAGATTCGACAACGTCGCCGCGGAATTGGTCCACACGAGATCCTTCAAACTGCCATTGGTGATCGGCCAGGAACCCGGCGCGTTGGTCCATACAGAACTTGCCAGATCCGTTTTCGCCTGCACGGTGAAGCGTTCCCCTGCTCCGCGATCAGCCCACGTCAGGACGGGTTTACCCGCCGCGTTGATCGCGAAGGCTTTTATCGTGAGGTCATCGGTGATGAGCCGGCCCATCGCAGGATTGTCCAGCTTGTCGTAGATCCACGAATCCTTGTTCGTCGGGTTGCTCCACGCATTGTGCAGCGCGAAGATGCTCGCGCTCGAAGGGCCGTTGGCATTGGTGTAGAGCACATCGGCGACGAAATTGGTCAGCGGCGCAGGCGTCTGGGTGAAAATATTTCCACCAAGGCTTCCGAGATTCCCGCCGCCGAGATCAATCCCGCGATACGACATCGCGTCCCAAATGATCCCGCCCAATGGACAGTTCAGAATCGCGTTGTTCTCCACGATGACCTGATTGCCGCCGAGGGAACCGATGCAATAGATCCCCCATGGCAGATTAGTGATGACGTTGTTGGCGATGCGAACGGTGTTGCTGTAGCCACTAATGCTGACGCCATTGTGGTTGAACGCCGGGTACGGCGGCACGGGATCGTTCGTGGCGCGATACATGAAGCAGTTGCTGATACGCACGTTCGAATCAATATAGGTGCGGATGCAATTCCCGTAGGACAAACCCGACGCGCGGATCGTGCAGCCATCGATCGTGATGTCGGAATGCGTCGCCGGCGGATCATTGATATTAATCGTGTGATCCAGGTGACCGGCCTCCTGGCGAAGGTTGCTGATGCTTCCCGTGCAACCTTTCAACTGGAATCCCACGTCACAACCGCCGAGCACATTGCGCGTCCACAAGGCGACGTTCGTGGCGAACAGCGATCCATTCACAACGGTGACGAAGTAATTGATGAACTGGTTCATCACGATCGTGTCGAGCGTGAGCGCGGCGTTGGATGCCACGATGCCTCGCCCGGAAAAACCGCTGTACCATTCCGCGCCCATATACTCGCCGCCCTCGATCTCGAAATTGGAGAGCACGCAAGTCACAGGTCCGGTGATCGAGATGATCGGAATGTTCGTTAGCGAATAGATCACGCAGTCGTTCGTTCCGGAGCCCAGCAAACTGAGCGACTTGGCGATCGTCACCGTTTCACGATACCGCCCCGACGCAAGAAAGACCCGATCCCCCGGCGCAGCGGCATCGATTGCGCCCTGAATCGTGCTGAACTCGGAAGGCACGTGCAGATCCGCCGCACGAGACGCGACATTCCCAAAGACGAACGCAATCGAAAGCCACCAGCACAGGCCGCCAGCGGTGATTCGAAATCGGAACGTCCGTCCGCACAACACGAGCAAAGCTTCGAAAACTCGATTAAACATCATATTCGATTGCTCACAGAAAGCAGCATCATCGCCACGGTTCATGAGCATCAAACAAGGTATCGGCAGATCGAGGCTATTTATCGTCGCAAGGACTCCGTCACTCTCGGCAAATCCCGTCCATTAATTGGCAAAATCACAGCAGCCCGGCGCAGTACGCCCGCGGACGTTGAACTCAGACAAACCTCTCACCAACTATGATATACGAAGTTTCCGGCGACATTATCCTCACCAAAGCGCAGGCGATCGCCCACGGCGTTTCGCCCAATGATCATTTTGATTCCGGACTCGCGCTCATCCTTCGCGAGCAATGGCCGGCCATGTATAAGGACTTCCGGCATTTCAGCCACACCGCTCATCCCAAACCTGGCGGCGCGTGGACTTGGGGCGGAGTAGGCGCGCGGCGAATCATCAACCTTTTCACACAAGAACCCGCCGCCACTCACAACGCGCATCCCGGCAAGGCAACCCTCGCTCACGTGAATCATGCATTGCGCGAACTGCATCACGTGATCGACAAGGAAAAGATCACCAGCATTGCCCTGCCCCGCCTCGCCACCGGCGTCGGCGGACTCGCGTGGGACGAAGTTCTTCCATTAATCAAAACTCACCTCGGCGGGGTCAACATTCCGATCTTTGTTTACTCCACATACCGCAAAGGAGTCGCGGCGGCGGAAAAATTCGACACCGACTCAACCGCGAAACGCACCTTCGCGATGAGCTAGGCGGTCATGGTCGCACCGCTCCAACGCTCGCCGTTGCGGAGCACCATGTAGTGCTGTCGCAAGCGCTCGCAGTTGGAAACGAACTCGTCCGTCGTTGCCGTGTTGAACTCGAACATGTCGTAGTGACAGGGAATCACCACGTCGGCGCGGATCGCGTGCGCCAGTTCCGCCGCCTGCCGCCCATCGAGATTTCCGGCAACACGCCGCTCGGGACGGTCGCCATTGATCGGAAGCAAGGCGACATCGACGCGGAATTTCCGCAGCCAGTCTTCCATCCCTGCATACCGAAGAGTGTCGCCGCTGTGGTAAATGCGCCAGCGACCGCACTCCACCACGTAACCCATGAACTTGTGCCGACCATCCGCGTCGGTCTCCAATTCATTGTGAGCTGCGGGAATTCCATGGATGGTAAATCCGGCGATGCTCAAGGTTCCGCCAGCGACGAGCCCGCGCGGGTAATCCCGCGGACACTTCAATCGATCCACCACGAAACTTCGGTTTGCCTCCGGAATGACGAGTTGCAGGCGCGGATTGGCAAGCCACAACGGACCGAGCGTCTCGGCGTCGAGGTGATCCGTGTGATTGTGGCTCAAGGTGACGACGTCGATGAAATCCAATTGCTCCGGCGCGACCACCCGCTCGGTCATCCGCACGTGCGGTTTGTCCGTGTTCGCGTATTTGGTCGTGAGAGAATCGGAAAGATACGGATCGAGAAGCAAGTGGCGCCCCTGCCATTGGACCAGAAAGCCGCTCTGACCAAGCCACCAAATGCTGAGTTGACGCGGATCACGTCCAGCCTCCCGAACATCGGCCAGGAACGCCTCGTCTTGCAGCATCGGGCGGATCATGCGTTGGCGAGTCCGAGTTCCTTGCGCACCAACTTCACACCCGTCACCATGTTCTGGAGCTTCTGCTTTGCCGCCCAACGCGCCGTCTGGCTCAAGCCGCAATCCGGTGCGAATGACAATCGCTCTGCCGGCGCGAATTTCAAACACTGCCGCACACGAGCCGCTACGTCGGCAGGAGTTTCGATGTAGTAGCTCTTCACGTCGATGATCCCGACGGCGACATCCTTGCGCTTCGCGATCGCGGCGATGAGCTCCAATTCCGCGAATTCACGGCTCGCCATCTCAACGTGAATTTCATCGACCTTCATATCGAGGAAAGCCGGGAACATCGGCGCGTAGTGTCGCAGCCCAACGGCTCGGGCTTTGTAATTGCCAAAACAGAGATGCGTCGAGAGATGGCACTTGCCCACGATCGGCTCGACGGTGCGGTTGAAGATTTCGACGAACTTGCGCGGATCTTCGTGGTGCGCGTAACAACTCATCGACGGCTCATCCACGGTGATCTCACTGCATCCTGCTTTCACGAGCGCCTCAAGTTCGGCTCGCACCAATGGCAAGAGTCCCTCAGTCAGCGCCGCACGATCTGCGTACTGCGCGCCGGGCAGCAAGCGACCGCTCAACGTGTACGGGCCTGGGACGCTGGCTTTCAGCGTCGGCACGGGTTTCAAGTTTTTCGTCACCGATTGCGCGAGCCGTTGCAGGCGTTGAAAATCTTCCACGGTTCCCAAGCCCCGTGGTGCGGCCAGCTTGCCGGTGACCTTATGCTTGCCGCGTTGATCGTGGGCAGGTGGGCCGAAGCGGCGCGGCGACGCGGATTCCAATTCAATGCCCTGAATGAAACCGTAGAACGAGAGGTTGAAATCCAAACGCGTTTGCTCGCCATCAGTTATGACATCGAGCCCGGCATCCAGTTGATCCCGGAGCGCGATACTCACCGCGTCGTCGATCATTTCCGCGCGGTCCGCTTCACCAAACTGATCGAGATGCTGGCAAGCGAACTCCAGCCAGCCGGGAAACGGATAGCTGCCGATGACCGTTGTGCGTAAGGGGTGGTCTTTCATACAATTGATCCGAGGTCAGTCGAAAATAACGCTTCGGCGTCCACAAAGAAAGACGCGGTCCTCGAACACCAGCTTCAGCGCGCGCGACAGGGCTAGTTGCTCGCCGTCGCGACCCGATTGCGCAAGGTCCTGTGGGGTGTGCGTGTGGTCCACCGGGATTACCTGTTGAACGATGATCGGACCATCATCGAGCGTCTCGGTGACAAAGTGAGCCGTCGCCCCGATGACCTTCACGCCGCGCTCAAACGCCTGATGATACGGCCGCGCGCCCGCGAACGCCGGCAGGAAGGAGTGATGAATGTTGACGATGCGTGATTGAAACCGCGCCACAAAATCACCGGTCAACACGCGCATGTATTTCGCCAGCACGAGGAATTCCGGATCGCAGCGCTGAATCACGTCCAACAAGGCAGCTTCGTGCGCTTCGCGGCTGAGCGCTTCGTGGCTCACATGGTGAAACGGCACGCCGAATTTTTGGACGAGCGGCGCGAGTGTCTGGTGATTGCTGACCACCGCGAGAATTTGCGCGTTTAATTCGCCGAACTCATGGCGCACCAGCAGGTCGGCAAGGCAGTGATGTTCCTTCGACGCCAGCAACACGATGCGTTTGGGCGCAAGATTGGAGACGCGAACGATCGCCTCGTCGGGCAACAATCCACGAACTTCCTCCAGCAGCGCCGACTGATCCACCGCGCCATCAAACTCCGTGCGCATGAAGAACCGCGCGGATTCGCGATCCACGAATTCCTCGTTGCCAACGACGTTCAATCCGCAACGAAACATCGCGCCGGTGATGGCATGAACCAGCCCGGGCCGATCGCCACATTCAACAAGGAGAACTTGCGTGCTCACCGGGATCCCAGGTTTTCGTAAAGTTTGGCAAGCCGCCGCGCGTGCTCATCGTACGCGGCTTCGAACAACTCGGTCGCACGCTCCGCTCCGACCAGCGCGCCCGCCGTCAACACGGGAGGAACGTGTCCTGCGCGCACAAGTCGGGCCGCCACCTCAGCCTTGATGGCGTTCACCAGCAAACAGCCGCCGACAGTTGATCCCGGCGAAACCGGCGTCGCGAGATTGTCCACGCGCACCATCGCATCGCCGACGGGCGCACCGGTGTCCAGCACGAGATCAGCGACTTCCTGCAACTTGAGTCCGTTCGGGTGCCGGCTTTCGCTTGCGTCGGCATGACGACGGCTGATAATCGCGACGACTTTGATGTCGCGTTTCTTGAAGAGCTCCGCCATTTCGATCGGCACCACATTGCAACCGCTCGAGGACGCCACCAGCGCGGAGTCGACGTCGGAGAGATCGAAGTTCCGGAGGATGCGCTCCGCCAAGCCGCTGACGTTTTCGAGGAACATCGCCTGACGCTGGCCATTCGCGCCGACGACCAGGTTGTGAAAGCTCAGTGAAAGTTCGACGATGGGATTGAAGCCAGGAAACGAACCATAGCGCGGCCACATTTCCTCGACGAGAATCCGGCTATGCCCCGAGCCAAAAAGGTGAACCATCCGCCCGGCGATGATGGATTTGGCGAACCAATCCGCGGCTTGCGCGATCAACGGCAACTGCCGTTCCACCACCGTGATCAACTCTCGGCTACGATCGAGGTATTGCGCGCCCGGACTTATCATCGCCGCGCAGCATAACGACCGGACGCCTCGCACGCCAAGAAGTTTGGCACGCAACGACAACCCAACTTTACCACCCGGCACGATTTCCTACCGTTTTCCATTGTTCTCCCCATAGAAAGCGCCATACTCCGCCGCGGTACGATCAATCATGCTTTTGTCCGACTAGAACGATTTGAATCATTTTTTACCCAAGAACGCGCGCCGTTCTTAACGAATTTACTCCGCCAGAAAGCAAAGAAACATCATGACTGAAATCAAACTCAAGCGCGGCGAACCCGTGGACAAAGCCCTCCGCCGCCTCAAAAAGAAACTGGATCGCGAAGGCACCATGCTCCAAGTCCGTGCCCGCCGCACCTACGAGAAGCCCAGCGCCAAACGTCGCCGCAAGATGAAGGTCGCGCGCTTCTCCGCCATGTTGCGCGAGCGCTACGCGGACGCATAGGCATCCCGCGTCGCCGACGCCTCCGTGGGTTTTCGCTTGGTCCCTGCCGCGTGAAAATCAACCTTAATTCTCTTTCGCCAACTTCCTAGAGCGCGCCCGTTCGCTGGCGCCGCTGCCGACGGGTTCTGTTCGGATTCCGAAACAGGCCCATCCTTTCCGAAACTTCTTCCAGTTTCACCTCAACATGGCCCAGTAGCACGCCGGTTCGTGTTGATCGAGAAGCCATGACGTCGCCAACGCCAGCCATTCAACTCGCCGCGAACAGGGAACCCCGCCCTATTTCGCCGGTCCAAGCGCCGCCAACGGGAACTTCGAGTGAGTCTGCGCGAAGTAGTTCATCGACCACTCGTTGGGGAACAGGACCACGGAGTTGTTATCCAAATCGAGCGCAAGCCGCGACCCCGTGGGCAACGAGAGCGACGCAAGGTCGTTTTCGCTGATCCCCTGCGGCAGCCAGCGCACGACGGACCACGGTGCGGGTTCGAGTCTGGATTCAGCGCCGTATTCACTCTCCAAGCGGTATTGCACCACTTCAAACTGCAAGGGACCGACCGCCGCGAGCAGCGGAATCTTCGTCGCGGAATCCGGGAAGTGCAGAATCTGAATGACACCTTCCTGCAACAACTGATCGAGGCCCTGTCGGAACTGCTTATACTTCGCCGTGTTCGGATTGTGCAGGTAGGCGAAGGTCTCGGGCGTGAAGCGCGGGATTTCGTTGTAGGTGATCGCGGGATCGGTCGTGAGCGTGTCACCGATGCCGAACTCTGAATGGCCCACGAGGCCAATGATGTCTCCGGGATAACCTTCATCGACAGTTTCGCGTTCGCGGCCGAAAAGTTTATGCGAGCTGGAGAGGCGGACCTTCTTCGTCGAACGCGAGTGACTGACCGTCATGTCGCGCTCGAACTTGCCGGAGCAAATGCGGATGAACGCAATACGATCGCGGTGGCGAGGGTCCATGTTCGCCTGAATTTTGAAAATAAATCCGGAGAAGTCCTTCTGGTCCGGGGCGATGACGTTGCCATTGGCGTGACGCGGTTGCGGCGCCGCGGAGTTGCGCAGGAAGCCATCGAGAAGGAGCTGCACGCCGAAGTTGTTCATTGCACTGCCGAAGAACACCGGCGTCGTTTTTCCCGCGAGCACCGCAGCCTCATCGAACGCTTCACCAGCCAGCGTGAGCATTTCCAACTCTTCACTCACCTTCGCGTACGTCACTTCGTCGAGCCGCTCGCGGATGACGGGATCGGAAAAGTCGCCAATCGAAACGGGCGCGCGGAACTGTCCGCCGACGGTGCGTTCGAAGAGATGCACCTCGCGAGACAAGCGATCGAATACGCCCTTGAATTCAAAACCGGTGCCGATGGGCCAGTTAACGGGAAACGCACCGATGCCGAGCACGCGTTCGAGCTCATCGAGCAGAGCAAGCGGCTCGCGCATGGGGCGATCGCACTTGTTCATAAACGTGAAGATGGGCACGCCGCGTTGACGACAAACTTCGAACAGTTTGCGCGTCTGCGCTTCGATACCCTTACCCGAGTCAATCACCATGACAACGGCATCGACGGCGGTGAGCACGCGATACGTGTCTTCAGAGAAATCTTTGTGACCCGGGGTATCGAGGAGGTTGATTTTGTACCCGTTGTATTCGAACTGCAGCACCGTGGAGCTAATCGAGATGCCGCGCTTGCGTTCGAGCTCCATCCAGTCGGACGTGGAAGCACGCTGATTCTTGCGCGCCGTGACGGATCCGGCGAGTTGCACGGCACCGCCGTAGAGCAGCAGCTTTTCGGTGAGCGTCGTCTTGCCGGCGTCTGGGTGCGAAATGATCGCGAAGGTCCGGCGTTTGGCGATCTCTGCAGCTATTTCGTCTTTGATGTCCACGTGAGCGCGGCACGGTAACAGGAGCGCAGCCGAGGACAAGTTTGAATCGCGAAATCCCGCGCCGGCGAATCACTTTGCCGCCGCTGGTGCCGGTGGAGCGCTCGAGGTAGGCGAAGCAGCCGCCACGTCTGGAAAATGCGCCCCCGCTTGAATCCAACGGATGATCTTCATCGTCTCGTCGGCCGTGAGCATTTCCTTGCCGGAAGGCGGCATGACGTCGTCGTGATCCACGGGCAGGAGGATCAACTTCACCAGATTACTGTCCAACGGATCGCCCGGCTTGATCGCCAACTTGTTGCTTTCACCCGCCTTCAGCGCTGCTTCTTTTTGATCGAGGCGGTAACCGCCCTTCTGTTTCTCCGGCCCGTGGCAGCTGTAGCACTTGGCTTTGAAGACCGGCTGGATCTGTTCGAGGAACATCTTGTCCTTTTCATTCGCGGCTCCCGCAGTGGCGGCGACGGCATCAGTCGGCGCATCGTCTTCGATCAAGTTCTTCATGAAGTCCGGCGCGTCCTTGGTGAGGTAGTTGGAACCGTGCGTCAGATTGCCGCCTTCATGCCCGGCGATCACCAGCACCGCCAGATTCACCACGAGCAACAGCCGATACACGTAGAGCAGCGCTCCGACGGATTGCTTGCGCGTCGCTTCGCGTTGCACCCACAGCGCAACGAACGTGATAGCCACCACGCCGACACCGTACCAGCGATGCAATTCCAACGTGCGCGGATCGTATCCCCCACCCGCTGCGCGCAACCAACCCAAGCCCGCCGCCAAGAAAGCACTCACCGCCGTGAGCAACGTCACGAGCGTAACGATCTTGCGCAGCTGCGGTGAGTCATTGCGAAGTGAGTAGATTTCCAACACGAACGCCAGCGTCACGAACCCGATGGGGTAATGCAGAACGACCGAGTGAAACGGCGCGAGAAACTTCCGCCAATCAAACTGCTTCAACGCAGGCACAGCAGATTTGGCATCCGCAGCCGCCGCGAGCATCGCAATGGGATCAAGCAACGCCCAGAGGCCGACACCAGCGATCAGGAGCAAGAACCAACGACGAACTGTGGTGGTGGAGTTTTTCGATTCGTTCATGACAAGAGATGTATTCGGCAAAGAAATTAGGGTTCAGCGGTTGCCTCAGCATGTTTTCGCTCCAGGAAAGCTTCTCAACAAATCTTGTCCGGCCTTTGACCAATATTGCTCACCGCCATCCTCAGGGCGGAAAACCGAACGACAGCTTCACCGCCGCATATTCGGGATGAACATGGCCATCGCGCTGGCGAATAATCAATGGCGGCTCTACCCAAGTGCGAGAGCGCATCGCGGGCGGTAGATGATCGGCGCGCACCATGCCGAACAAGCTCAGCAATGGCGGCTCGCCTTCGCGCAAAACAATCGGTCGCCGACGCACAATCGCGAGTTCCGACTTTTTCGCCGCCGCTTCAACTCGTTCGAGCTGCTCCGTGGGAAACACGCAGGCGAACCAACCACCGTTGCCCAAGTGCGCCGACGCCACGGCACAGTAGTCCGCGATATTCCCGCGCAGCTCAAACCGACACGCGACTTTTTGCGGATGATCCCCTTCGGGGCCCGTGCCCACCGGAAAATACGGCGGACTGCCCAACACCAGATCGAACTTCTCCGTTGGCGCAAGTAACGCGGGATCACGAAAATCTCCGTGGCGGATTTCGTAACGCTCCTCCAGCCCGTTGAACCGCGCCGACTTTCTCGCGAGCCGCACGCTTTCGTCCTGCGCCTCGATCGTCACGAATCGAGCGCCCGGCAAACGCCACGCCGCGATCATTCCCACCGACCCGATACCGCTCCCCAGATCCAGCACGCGATCGGCGCGCGGACACCACGTGGTGCCATACCAGGCTGTGAGAACGTCATCGGTGGAAAAACGGTGTCCTCTGCTGAGTTGAAACAGGCGAAAGTACCCGCTGATCGCATCCAGCGTTTCGCCCTCTGCCGGCTCGGAGGATTTTACCAACGCCCCAGGTGGAAGTGAGCCCGGCTTGGCCCAGCCTTTGAAGAAGGGCTCGGAGAAGCTGTCAGCGGAGGCGTAATTGCTCATAATGAATGCGAGGGCGGCGTCTGCGAATATGCGCCTATTCCACACCGGCGTGTTCCCAACGAGCAAGCCCGATCCGCTGCCACGTTAAATTCCATCGACAAGCCCACGGCTACGACTTATAGCAACCGCAGCTAGTGACGGAAGTGTCTCGAACAAAGATTCGCAGTCCGCCGCAGCGTCGGAGAAACGACAGGTCAACTTCACTCAATATTCTTATGCCTAAATCATCCACCAGCGTCGTCCCCGTCGGAAAAAAAGTCTGCCGTCCGTTCCTCGTCGAGGTAATGGTCTTCAGTCCCGAGGCCGGATACAAATTCAAGGTCATTGTCGAACGCTCCTGCACACCGGACGCCGACGAAATTTGGAAACTTGTCTTCGACCTCTATCGGGTCAAAGGCGCCAACGAAGTCCAGATCGTCCACGTATCCTTCACCACCGGCACACCGGTCGAACAGAAGGCCGTGCAGCTCATGGCGTCCCAAGGTGTAAAGCCCGCGCAAGCCGACGTGCTCGTGAAGGAAGTTCACCCCGCCGCCAAAGCCATCGCCGGCGTCAGCAAGCCCACGCCCGCGCAAAAGAAGCGGGTTCACGACGCGATGGCCAAAGTGGTCAGCGTCGACGTGTGAGCAATTCGCCCGCACGTCTCGACCAACCAACCCATCTCCGCGGCGATCCTCGACGATGAAAACTTGGGGAGCATTCCTGTTTGTCGCGCTGCTCGGTTTGCCCGCGCTGCTCTACGCGGCCGACGTAACCTCGCTCGAGTTCGGACCGGATCGCTCCGATCCGCGCGCGAACAAGCCGCAAAACAAACTCGCCCACGAACGCGCCAAGAAAAGCGCGGCGTACGGCACTCGCGTCGCGTACGTGAAGATCGAAGGACGCTGGGTTGGTAACGTTCCCTTGCCGATTAAAACCGGCGACTTGCTGACGTCGGCGAAGATTCTCGACGCGATGGAAGCGCTCGAAGCGATCATTACCACCAATGCCATCAGCGGTTACGGCCTGCGTTCCAAAGGTGAAATCGGAGTGCTCTACATCGACGTTCAGTTCGATGAACAACCCGCGACCACGAACAAAAGCGCGGCGGCGCCCAAACAAATCGGCGTCATCTTCCGCCCGTTTTACGTCGGCTTCTCGCTCGTCCAGATCGGCGACAATACGTTGCCGATCCCGCGCACGCCGCTGCCGACGTTTTATGAAAACGTGCCGAAGCCGTTGCTCGCGTTGAAACCCACCGTGACGGTGTCGCACGATCGCGCGTTCGGCACCGCTACGGCTGGCTCGTTCGACACGGATCTGCTGCACTTGCGCGACCCCGCGCGCGCGGGCGCGAGCCCCGACGACACACGCCATCTCGATGCGCACGGACAGGGCGTGAAATCATTTCAAAACGATTTCTATCGAGCCGCTGCGGGGATGCGCTACAGCCTCCGTCGAACCGGCAGCGCCTTGCAGGAAGCCGGACTGCGCCTCGACTACACCGGCGAACGCGAACCTCTCGCCGATGGCCAGCACACTGGCAACACTGTGAATGCCAGCGGCGGCTTCAAATTCAACCTCGCCGCGAACACACGCCTCAGCGCCGATCTCGGCTACCGACGCAACGACGATCGCGTTGATCCCTCCATCGTCGCCGCGCGCAGCCGCACCTCGGCCAATGAACAATTCGGCCGCCTCCTGCTCGATACGATTCCGCGACCGATCTACGGCTTCCTGCGCGGCGCGGTGTGGAATGACAACGGCTGGCAAACCGGCGCCGGCCAATCCTACCAACGCCTCGTCGGCCGCATCGGCTACGCGCGCGAAATCATGGTCGCCGAGAACCAAGCCATCGGCATCGAGTTGATCGCCGGCGCAGGCAAGGCGTGGGGCGATCTTCCGCCCAGTGCACGCTACTTCGCGGGCAATTCGCCGAACCAGTTTCTCTACGACAGCCCCTCCTCCGCCGCGATGCTCGCGACACCCGGTGGCCCGCTCCTGCGCAGCTTCGGTTCCAGCGAAGCTGCGTTCCGCACTGCGGGCGGACGCATGACCGGCGGCGACGCCTTCTGGCACGTGAACGTGAATCTCACGATCCCGATTCCATCGTGGTCGCGCCCGTTGATTCCAAACGAGAACACCGACCTCCCCGACGAGAACGGAAACCCAACGACGCTCAAGCAAGTGTTGAACAACCAGATTGAACGCACCGGCCCGAGCATGCTCGCCGCCGTCCTCAAGAATGAAGGCGCGAGCGACGCCGACGCGACCGAACAGGCGAAAGCCGCCTTCCAAGAAATCGCGCCTGCGACCCATTACATGGTCAACGACGCAAACCTCTTCTCGATCAAACCGCTCCTGATGTTCGACGCCGCGGGCCTGCGCGACAGCGGCAATCACCTGAGCGAAACCTGGCTCGCCGCCGGAGCCGGCGTGCAGTTGACCGTGGTCATCGCCAAGTTCGAACTCGGCTACATGCGTACGTTATCCGGCCCGACCTTCGGCGCACGCGGCAATATCTTCGCGCGGCTGGTGTTTGAGAATCTATTCTGAACGCAGTGAATTTGCGTTCCTGACCGAACTATCGCGCCGAGGTTTCCCCGGACAACAGCTCTTATTCCATCCAACGCGCGAGGCGTTCTTCGCAGAGATAGAGCAAGGGCTCACTGAAGGTCTGACGTTCCGGGATGAGCGTGCTGATATGCACGTGGCGAACGAGTCCGAGGATGGCGTAGGCGTCGACGGTGCCGCGCACGTTGGGGCTCGCGAGTTCCACGAAGCGCTCCCGCATCGCCTGTTCGCGATCGGCAAAAGTGGTTGCACTGCCAGTCGTCCGCAGGCTCTGTTCCGTGATGTGGGCAATGCAGTTGCCAACGTCCAACGCCGGGTCGCCTTGGCAAAACATTTCGCAATCCAACACCCACAAGCGCGCACCATCCACGAGCATTTGCGCGGGGTAAAAATCCCGATGCACGGGGCCAAGACGGTTTTTCGGCGCGCGTTCGCCCATACGTCGTCCAGCGGCCATGACACGCGCCAAGCGATCCTGCCACTCCGGACGCGCCTGCGTGAGCAAGGCCATCCGTTCCGCCAACATGCGAAGTTCATCGCTCATGGTGTGCTCGCGACGAAGCTTCACTTTGACTTGATGAAGCTTATGCGCTGCTTCCGCCATGCGACGCGCGAGGGCCACCCCATCCGCACCCGCAAGCAGCTCGACCGCTGAAACTCCCGCTACGCGTTCCTGCAACCACATCCGCGTCTCGGAAATCACCCCCATCGCCCGCGGGACGGAAATCCCGTCTGCAGCCGCCGCATCCATACCACTTTTCCACAGCGCTTGGTGAAGCTCGAAAGTCGCCGTGTCGGTTCCCTTGGTGCTGGATTTGCCGAGCAGGGCGAATTGCGTCTTGGGGAATTTTCGCCCTTCAGCTTCCAAAATGTACTCGATCACCGCGCGACGACCGGGCTTGTGCCGCAAGACCGTGATGGCGGTGATGTCGATCTTTTCAATTCCGCCGATGAAACGCCGGAGCGACTTCAGCAGATCGGTGCGCGCTTGATACGGCTCGATGGCGAACCGCAAATACGACATCCGCTCGTCTGAAGCGACATTGAAGGGATCAGTAACAACAGTTTTCACGTCTGATAGCAAATCGGCCAAAAATCTAACCGCTTCCGCAATCGGAAGCGCATCTGTTCAAAGGGACGGAGTTCGCGGGCGATGCACCACACGGACGCCGGTTCAATTAACGAAACTTCCCGCAAAATATACAGCACTTTGAGAAAGCTAGGAATCAGTTCGACGACTTCGCGTCGCATATCTTCAATGCAACGCACTTCAAATCTTCGGCCATCGCGGCAACACCGCGATAGCGACAGACGAATGATTCGTGAAATCCTCGAGCTCTTCAAGGCGACATCGCAAAGAACGAACAATCGCCTCTTCGCCACATCCGCTTCAAAAGGAGGAGTTCATCAGCAGCAACAGTCTTGTAGCCATAAGTTGAACACAGCGGTTTAGCGAAGCTCCTCGAGCGCAGAGGCAATTGCCGATTGAATTCGCCTCGGCCCGTCCCCACCCAACCGCCGATCGACGTCCTCCAATCGTCGGACTAAATCCACGATGTCCCGACGTGCATAGGGCCCGCCCGCGGCATCACAGTAGTGCGTGCGACATCCGAAGGGTCGATCCGCGTAAACCAGGCATCGGCCGGTAGTCGTATTAAGAAACGGACAGGCTCCGTCGGCAGGTTCCACGAACGTTTTGCGCCCGGTAGCGCGAAAGGCCTTGGCAGCGAGCAATGCCTCGCCCTTGGTCAGTTGTGGGGTGAGGCCCGTCAGCCGGAAGCGACAACACTCGGTTCGCGCGATACAATTGCGTTCGATGGGTCGACGGTCTAATTCCAAATAGACCGCTCGAACTTCAGCTAACGCACTCTGAACCAATCCGAGTTTCATGCCACGCGCAGCGAACCGCCATCCAACGGCTCATCTCATAGAATTCGACTCACTAAAGTGTTGTTCAACCCTGCCGATCATTTTGCTGTCGGGCAGCGGACGATTTCTCCGCGGGATTCCTCATCCCCACCTCCTTAGCGTCTGCTGTCCGATTTTTTGCCCGATCATTCCACCGCCAAAATCTTTTAACCGTTTCTATCGCTGGGGAAAAATTTGATAAAGCAAAAGGTAAATCACCACGCCGGTCACGGACACGTACATCCACAACGGCAAAGTCCAACGGGCGATCTTTTTATGTGCTTCGAAGTTCTCCTTCAGAGCTCGGCTAAATGACATTAGGATCATGGGAACAATCGCCACTGCCAGCACGGTGTGCGTCAGCAGAATGGCCAAGTAAATCGGCCGAAACCACGCGGGATTGCTGAACACCGTACGGCCCGCGTGAAAGTGGTAATAGAGGTAACACGCCAAAAACACCGCGGAAGTCACGAAGGCCGCAATCATGCAGTTGCGGTGCGCGATCCGGTTACCCTTCTTGATGAACACCCAACCGCACGTCAGAAACACGGCGCTCGTAGCGTTCAGACACGCATTCACAACGGGGAGGTCAGACAGCGTCATAGAATTATTTCTCCGCAAGCAGCGACTCGACGATCGGGCGTAATTGCTCTCGACATTTGGGGTCAGCGCCGTCGACAAACGCACGCAAGCGTCCCATGCGATCCAACACCACGAACCGCGTGCTATGAATGAACATGTCGTCGAGCTTCTTGACGGTGTCGTCGGGATTCTCAGCAACGGACAATTTCAAACTCTCTATCGCCAACTGGTAGACGTTCGTCTTGAGCCCCGTGAGAAAAACCCAGCGCTTCTGATCTGCGTCAAAAGTCTCACCGTACTTCTTAAGCACCCCGGGCACATCGTACGCCGGATCAGCAGTCAGCGAGAGAAATCCGAGTTGATCGGTCTTGGGAAGTTCGCCCTGCAGCGCACGCATGTGGCGCGTCATCATCGCACACGGTCCCGGGCAACGCGTGAAAATGATATCTGCAACCCACACTTTGCCGCGCAGGTTCTCCGCAGAGAAGACCGCACCGAACTGGTTGGTTAACTGGAAATCTTTGACGGAACTGATGACGGGAAGTTGCGGCAGCGCGCGCTGGCGGATCTCCTGGCGAACGAACAGCACCGTGATGCCGATGACAACCAAACCCAAGACTCCCCAAACCAGCCATTGCAGGAGACGGGAACAAGAATTCATTTCAGGCGGGATTGAAACCGCTCCGCAGCGCAATGGCAATGGGAACCGGACTCAAACACTGCGGACCGCAGCGGGCCGTTGTTGAAAGCAACCGCGGCTCGCAATCGGGCGACGTCACTCGAACGTCGCGCCACCGGCTTTCGACTTCTCGGCGATCCACTTGTCGAATTCCGCCTGAGGCAGAACGTTGAAGAAGCCCTTCATGAAGTAGTGCGAGTTGCCGCACAACTGCGCGCAGGTCACCTGATACTTGCCAACCTTGGTAGGAATGAAGTGAGTCGGGATGCTGATGCCCGGAATCGCGTCCTGCGTCACGCGCAACGGATGGCACGCGAAGCTGTGAATAACGTCCATCGAGGTGAGATGGAGAATGACGGGTTTGTCGACCGGGACTGAAAAGTCGTTCAACGCCGGGGTCACGTCGTCTTTGCCGGCAGGATCATCAGCGACCAAGCCGAACTTGTTGTCCGCCGTGACGAGATTGATGTCCTGCTTGCCAAACACGCCGTCTTTGCCGGGGTATCGAGTGTTCCAGGCGAACTGTTGCGCCGTGACACGGATGACCGTCGCTTCGCTTTCCTTCGGGAAGTCGCTGACCACTTTGGCCCAGAGCGGAATAGCGAGGCCCAACAGGAGGAAGCCTTCGAAGGCGGCAACGCCCACTTCGAGCCAGGTGGAGGTGTGCCCGGTCACGCCGATGTGGTCCGCCTTCGGATTCTTCGCCGCGCGGAAGCGCCAGAGGACATAGAAGAAATAGGCAATCCAGATGACGAAGAGCACCGCCATCAAGCCGTGTACGAAGTAAAGGAGGCGGTCCACGTCCGCACCATGCTTCGAAGCGAGCGGCGGCAGGGACATCAATTTATCCACGAGGTTGTTCATCTTTAAATTTTCTGGGAGGTTGCGGGCAACTGAGCGGTCGAGTTCGATACCAACGCCGCACGGCGGGTAATGTAAACAAAGAAGCTGATGACTCCGACAAACATGAGCGCCACGAAGCCAAGCATCGCGAAGATGCCCATGTTATACGCCTCGGCCATCTTGGAATCCGATTTGCCAAAGCACGCGGCACAGGCATGCGCCGCCTGCGGCACCGCGCACAGCACGGCGGCGATGACGAGTTGAATGGTGCGATTGTGAATCAGGGACTTCACAGGTAACTAACGTTCCGAAGTTTCCGGATGAAAAATACGCCGTAGGTCAGCAATGCCACGAAGCACACCGCAGCAGCTACCGCATAGGTCAAATCCTGGCGGGAGTGACTCTCGGTATATTGTCCCCAAGCCCACCAACCCACGAACAGGCAGAGCAGGATTGACGCGGTGATAAAAACAATATGGATGGCCTTGAGCGACATTAGTGGGCAGCAGGTTTGGCCGAAGCCGCGTGAGCGGGCGTCGAATAAGCCGGACGCGCCGTTTGATCGGGATGATCCCCCATCGACCACAGCGTTAAACCCATCAACCCGATGAAGAAGAAGACGGTGCAGGTCAAGATGCCGTAAATCATCTTACGCTCGTCGATCAAGTGCATGAAGTAACCGGCCACGAGAAACGCCTTAATCGACGCGATGAACAACGCCACAGCAACCGTCATCGCCACGCTGGGCAGATAGACGAAATACATCGAGACGGTCACTGCCGTGCCGACCAGCAACGCACCGAAGACCAGCAGGTACTTCCTGACCGTCTTGCTGATGTCGTGGGCGTCGTGGGCGCCATTGGCGCCGTGGGCTTGTGCGGGGGAATGACTCATAGATTGGGTTACAGGAGGTAAATGATCGGGAACAGGAAGATCCAGACGAGGTCGACGAAGTGCCAGAACAGACCGGACACTTCAACACGGTTGGTATAACGCTCGGGATCCGTCTTCCACATCTTCGCGTTCGGTCCCCAGATGTAGAAAATCACAATCGCGCCGCCCAAAACGTGCAAGCCGTGCAGCGCCGTCAAGGTGAAGTAAATCGCGAAGAACGAACTGTGCGACGGAACGAAAGCCGAGAGGCGCTTCACATTGTCCGCCTTGATCTCGATGGTCGCGTGTTCCTTGCCTGCCGCCTCGTCCATGGCGTGGTGCATTTCCTTCGGCGTCATCGTGTAATGATACGGATCCGGCTGGAACTTCAGGACGTCGATCTTCTTCTCCGCGAGGGTCTGGGTTTTCCAGAACATCGGGTGGGTGCCGTTGTAGTCGATGTGGCCCAAGAGGCGGTCCACTTTCGTTTCGTGCTCGCCATGCTTCACCATGATCGGGTTCTTCAACCACACTTCATAGTGCATGAACTTTTCACGATATTCGTAGCTCTTGATGCCCAAGAACGCCAAGGCGCACAACACGGTGATGGCTTGCAACACGCGATACTTCGCGAAGTTGTTCATCTTGAGCGCGGCCCACGACAGCACCACCGTTACCGACGAGGTGATGAGCACCGCCGTGTTAAACGTACCGATGGGAATGTTCAGCAATCCGTGCGGCCAGGTGCCAGCAGGAGCGCCAACGCGCAGCAGAATGTAGGAAGAGAAGAGCGCGCCGAACAACATGACTTCCGACGCCAAGAACAGCCAGATGCCCAGCTTGGCATTATAGAGGCCCGTGTCCTCGCGCGATTTTACTGTGTATGGAATTTCCATGAGTTGAAAAACTTGAGTTTAAATCAAACCGGCTTGTTCTGCGGTGCGAAGTCGGTCGCCTGACCCGGCAAGCTGTAATCATACGGACCACGATAAACGTGCGGTTCCGTCGTGAAATTTCCGTGCGGCGGAGGCGTGGGCGTCTGCCATTCGAGCGTGGTGGAGTTCCACGGGTTATCGGACTCGATCTTCTTACCGTGAGAGATGCTCCAGAAGAAATTGATGATGAAAGGAATCTGGGCGATGGCCAAACCGAAGGCCGCCATCGTGATGCCGACGTTCATCTTGATAACCGGTTCCGCCAACGCACCAACGACATCAGGGCTCGTCGAGAGTGAGTAAGTTGCCGCGCCGTCATACATGCGGCGATGCATGCCAGCCATGCCTTGCGCGAACATCGGCTGGAAAATTCCGTTCATGCAAATCAGCGACAGCCAGAAGTGAACCCGGCCCCAGAATTCATTCATGAACCGGCCAGTCATTTTCGGGAACCAGAAATAGACACCTGCAAACAACGCGAAGATCGTTCCCGGCGCCACGACGTAGTGGAAGTGAGCGATGACGTAATAGGTGTCGTGCAATTGGAGAACCGCGGAGTTGAAACCCAGCGGAAGGCCAGTCAAACCACCGATGCCGAACATCGGGAGGAACGCCAACGCGAAGAGCATCGGCGTGTTAAAGCGAATCGAACCGCCCCACAGCGAGATAAACAGACACGTAAGAATGATGACGGACGGAATCGAAATGATCATCGTCGTCGTCTGGAAGAACGTGCTGATCTTTGTTCCCATGCCGGTCAGATACATGTGGTGAGCCCACACGATGAAGCTGATGAAACCCACCGCCAGCGCGGAGTAAACCAACGACTTGTAACCCCAAATCGGCTTGCGGGAGTTGTTGGCGACGATTTCCGAAACGATGCCCATCGCCGGGAGAATCAAGACGTAAACCTCCGGGTGCCCAAGGAACCAGAACAGATGCTGCCACAGCAACGGACTGCCGCCGCCACTGATGTCAGCCGGCTTGCCGCCAACCATCAATCCCTCCGGAAGGAAGAAACTTGTGCCTGCGACTTTATCCATCAACTGCATCACGCCAGCCGCTTCCAGCGGCGGGAAGGCGAGCAACAGGATGAATGCAGTCACGAACTGCGCCCAAACGAAGAACGGCATCCGCATCCATGTCATACCCGGAGCGCGCATTTGAACAATCGTCACGATGAAGTTCACCGCGCCAAGCAAGGACGAGGTGATCAAGAGAACCATGCCCAACAACCAGAAGGTTTGCCCTTGTGTCGGAATGGTCGTTGCGAGCGGTGAATAGGAAGTCCAGCCCGCCTGCGCCGCACCACCCGGAATAAAGAAACTGAAGAACATCACCACGCCACCGAGGAAAAAGCACCAGTAGCTCGCCATGTTCACTCGCGGGAACGCCATATCCGGCGCGCCAATCATCAAGGGAACGACGTAGTTACCGAAAGCAGCGAACGCCAACGGAACGATCGCCAAGAACACCATGATGGTGCCGTGCATCGCACCGAACGAGTTGTAGAGATCGGGCGACATGATACCCTTCGAAGCAACGTCACCGAGAATCTTCTCCAACACGCCGCCCACGATCGGCATCGGCTTGCCCGGATACGCGAGCTGCCAACGCATGCAAAGCATCAGGAAAAATCCGAACAACAGAAACAGCAGCGAGGTGATGCCGTACTGAATTCCGATGACTTTGTGGTCGGACGAAAAGATGTATTTGGTCAGGAAGCCTGGCTCGTGGTGATGATCACCCGCGTGAGCCGCGTGACCGTGTGTGTCAGTTTTCGTTGGCTGCATGTTGTTTGGCTGATTAAAAAATCGAGACCGAAATCTTTGAACGCTTCAAACGGTTTGGTCGAAGCGCCCGTTTAATAGCCGCCGGATCCGGAAAGTGTCAACACAGGATTGCACGTATGAGTTGGCAAAATACGTGTAGCGCAATCTCTAATGCTTGATCTTGTCGAACACCATCAACCCGAGCATAAGCGGCAGATAAATTATCGAAGCGAAAAACAACAGGCGCGCAGAACGTTCGGTCAGCTTGCTGGCGAAGTGAATCGCGAGCCCCAGAAATGCAAAACCCAGCACCAAGCTAGCGATGCAATACATCGAACCAACCAACCCCAGCACGACCGGGAAAAGGCTCATCGTCAACAACCCCAAGGTATGGCTCACCGCTTGGCGACCAGTCTTCTGCCCCGTCGCATCAACCATCGGAAGCATCGCGTAACCAGCCTTGGCATATTCGTCACGGTAGATCCAAGCGATCGCCAGAAAGTGCGGCAGCTGCCAGAAAAACAAGATCGCAAACAGCGCCCAACCACCGGCACTGATTTCGCCGCGCACCGCGGTCCACCCCATCAACGGCGGCAACGCACCAGGCACCGCACCAATGATCGTGTTGAACGGCGTGATGCGTTTCAGCGGCGTGTAGACAAACAAATAGCTCAACAACGTGACCGCCCCTAGCAGACTCGTGAGGTAATTGACAGCGAACGCAAGGTAGATCATTCCGCCGGCGGATATTGCCCCGCCAACAATCAGCACCGTCGCCGGCGTCAACCGACCGGAAGGAAGCGGTCGAGTTTCAGTGCGCTCCATTTTCGCATCGTGCTCGCGCTCGATGAGTTGATTCAACGCCGCCGCGCCCGCTGCGAGCATTCCGGTTCCGAGCAGCGCGTGCAACATCAGCCAGTAATCCATGCTACCGCGCGTGCCCAAATAAAAACCAACCAAGGTGGTCAGCAATACCAGCGTCGTCAGCCGCGCTTTGAAGAGATCCGAAAATACGGCAAATATTCCGCGCTCGTCAGTCTGGGTGGGGTTGATGGAGGACGCGGATGCTTTCATGAAATTTACGCCGTCACCGCATCCACCGAACGCGAACCGGTAGAAAAACTCCCCTTAGCCGGCACCGCCTTCGCATCGCGAACCAGCGCCAACCGAAAACTCGCCGCCGTCAGCAATGACATGAGAACCAAGCTTGCGGCTCCGACAACAACGTGCGCGGTAGCAATGTCAGCCGCCTTGTTGCTCAACACCGTAAACGCGCCCAGCGTCGCCTGCACCAGGATCAAAGCCATCCAGCAAAGCACGCCGCGGGATAGCAAGTTAGCCGCGCCCAGCTCACGACGTGTTTTAACCACGAGCAAAATCGCCACTGCAAGAAGCGTGACTGCTCCAAGTCGGTGCGCCATGTGAACGTAGATTTGCGCCGCCGTAATTGGATTCGGATCCGCAACGTCTTTGCGCGCGCGGTTGTAACTGTCAACCGACACTGGATCCGTCGCCGGCCAAAGCTTGCCGTGCGCGAGCGGAAAATCATTCACCGCCAAGCCCGCATGCTGGTGCCGCATCGTGGCGCCAAGAATCAATTGCCCCAGCACCAACGCCGCGACGACAAAAAGTATTCCACGAAAACGAGCGATGCCCGCAATTCCAGTTCGCTCCGGCAGCTCACGCCAGAAACGAGTCATCGAAAACGCGATGATCGAAAGGAGGACCAAAAACAATTGGGCCAATGTGCCATGAAAAATTCCCAACGCGTCAGCCATCTGCGTCACGCGCAGTCCACCGAGCAATCCTTGAATTGCCACCAATACAAACGCTAAGACTCCGAGTCGCCGCAGCCACGGTGCCGACGGTTCGCAGCGCGGCCAAAAATAGCTCGCCCCAAACGCCAACGCACCAGGAACGAGCGAGGAGATCGCGTGTTGATATTTGTTCGGCATGGAGCTTGCGAGTGTCGCCAAGCCACCGAGCGCTAGCACCACCCCACCCCATCGTAGCAATGGTCGCGAATTCTTTCCGTACAGCCAGACCGCGAGCATCACCGTGAACATCCCCACCATCGAAGCCCACAAACGATGCGTGTGTTCGTAGAAAATCCCTCCCACCCACTGGGAAATGGGAAGGAAGAACATGTTGTAGCCGTAACTCGTGGGCCAATCGGGAACGGACATTCCCGCTTCCTTGCTCGTCACCAAACCGCCAATGCCGATCAATCCAAATGTCGCCGCGACCGTGAACCACGCCCAGCGGCTCAACCACGGGGATTCGGCAGACGAGGAGGTTTTTTGCATCGGGCTTAAAAACAGAACCGCTGTGGCAGTTGACCTACCACAGCGGTCCAAGAGTCGCAATTGATTACTTGGCTTCGAGAGCGAAGTCAGCCGTAACGGCGCCGCCCTTCACTTCGATTTCCTTCTCCGACGATCCCGCTTTGCGGTGCGTCGCAACCAAGGTGTATTTGCCATCCGGCACACCACTGATCTTGAAGGAGCCATCCGCCGCGGAAACCGCCGACCACGGATGATCCGATACGGTGATGTAGGAGAACATCCACGGATGCACGTCGCACTTGAAGCGCAGGAACGATTCCGCCGTCGGGAACTCGAACACGAGGTCCGCACCGCCAGGCAGTTGAGCTTTGTTGGCTTCCTTGTTACCCGCGCCGGTCGGCGTCGGATGAACGTTGTGCAACAGAGGATCCGAATTCTTGACGTTGATCTTCTGACCCGTCTGCGCCACCGAAACGTACGGGGTGTATTCGCAACCCTTTTGATCGATCGCCAACGGCGCTGCACTCGCACCGGTGGACTTGCCGGTCACGCCCTTGAGCGTCACTACGACATCACCGAGACCGCCGCCTTGCGAAACATAGAAACGAGTCTTGAGACCGCCGCCAGCATGCAACTTACCGCAACCGGGGTCGATTTGAATGTCCTTCTCCGGAGCCGGAGTGCCCTTGAGGGAGATTTTGCCGGTGATATCGCCTGCGACTCCCAACTGGAGCGAGGCCATCACGGCGGAAGCGATCAACACAGAGGATTTGAGTTTCATAGTTTGGTTTAACTTCAGACGAATAAACGCGGCGAAGCTATCATTCGATATTTTTCACCGCAATAATTTTGTGAAACTTTTCACAAACTGTTGGTTCGACGCGAACCGATCAGCGCTATTCATCAGTCGAACAGACAGTTTAGCGGCTAATTTCGTTCATAACCCGGGCCATAAACAACGCGGTGCGGGCGGCTTCGATGCCTCGGTTGTGCTCGGGATCGAGACAACGCACACGCGCTTGCTCCGCGGACTCAAGGAGCAAGACTTCGTGGATCACGGGAACTAGTTGCTCGACTTGAATCTTAACAAGAGCGTTGGTCACACCATCGCAGATGGTCTGTGCATGATGCGTCGCGCCGCGGAGGATGACGCCGAGGCACACGATCGCGGAAATCTTCGGCGACGCCTGACGCGCGAGCGCGGCGGCGACGACCGGAATTTCAAACGCTCCGGGCACGCGGATAACTTGAACCTCGCCGCCCGCGCCGACTATTTCAGCTTTCGCCGCCTTCAACATCGCATCGACATAGCGCGCATTATACTTAGAGGCGACGATGGCGAAGTGGCCCGTCGCCTTGCCGCGATTGAGCTTCTGATTCTTTTTCAACATAGAGGTCCGCGTTTTACAAAAGATGACCGAGCTTCTCGCGCTTCACTTTCAGATAACGCGCGTTGTGCGGGTTGGGCTTCACCTTGATCGGGAGTTGCTCGGTGATCTCCAAACCGTAGCCTTCGAGGCCGACAACCTTCTTCGGGTTGTTCGTCAGCAAACGAATCGTTTTCAAACCGAGGTCGCAAAGGATCTGCGCACCGAGTCCGTACTCGCGGAGGTCCATTCCGAAACCGAGTTTCAGATTCGCTTCGACGGTGTCGTAGCCTTTTTCCTGAAGCTTGTACGCTTGGATCTTTGGTCCGAGGCCGATCCCCCGCCCTTCCTGGCGCATGTACAGAATCACGCCGAGTCCTTCGTCGGCAATGCGGCGCATGGCTTGGTGCAATTGCGGCCCGCAGTCGCACCGGCGCGAACCGAACACGTCGCCGGTGAGGCATTCGCTGTGCACGCGAACGAGGACATCCTTCGCGCGGGCAACGTCGCCTTTCACCAGCGCGACGTGATTTTGTCCGTCGGTGTGCGAGCGGTAGAGATACAAATCGAAATCACCGTAATCGGTCGGCATCTTCACGACCTCGACGCGCTCGACCAACTTCTCGCGCGTGCGGCGGAACTTGATTAACGCTTCAATGGTGCAGAGCTTTAGGCGATGCTTGCGCGCGAACTTCTTCAACTCCGGCAGGCGCGCCATCGTGCCGTCGTCGTTCATGATCTCGCAGATGACACCGATGGGCCGGCCGCCGGCGAGCTTCACCAAATCGACCGCTGCTTCCGTATGACCGGCTCGCTGCAACACGCCGCCGGGTTTCGCGCGCAAAGGAAAGATGTGCCCGGGCTGGACCAGATCATTGGGCAACGCCGTCGGTTCCGCCATCACTTGAATCGTCCGCGCGCGGTCGGCGGCGCTGATGCCGGTGCTGATGTCGTGGGCAGCGTCGACGCTGACCTGGAAATCCGTTTTGAACGTATCGCGGTTCTGCACGACCATTTGCTCAATACCCAATTGCTTGAGTCGCTCGCCCGTGGTCGGGACGCAGATCAGACCACGCCCGTGTTTAGCCATGAAATTCACCGCCTGCGGAGTCGCGTGCTCGGCCGCCATGATGAGGTCGCCCTCATTCTCGCGGTCGGCGTCATCGACCACGATGACCATCTTGCCCTTCTTCAAATCGGCGATGACGGCTTCGATTGGATCAAATGCGTGCTTCATTCGTGCGCGGAAACTCTAACGGTAGAAGGTTAAACTGCCAGCAACAAAACCCGTGCGGCCAAAAATCCCAATCGCCACCAGGCGCGCCGCCATGGCGATATTGTCTTTCCCCGACCTGCCCTTTCACATAGAATGCGCGCATAGTTAAAGCCGGCCCGTCGCAGAGAATGGGGAAGACGATGATATTTTTTCACACTCCAGCTGAGAACGAACGGATCAAAGGGCTCAAAAATTTGAGCCTGTTCCGCGAATTGAGCACCAAGGAACTTCTCGAAGTCGAGGAACTCCTGCACGAACGCAATTACGAAGCGGGCGAGATTATTTTCGACGAAGGCGATCCCGGACTCGGACTGTTTCTCGTCGTCAAAGGACGTGCTCAAGTGACGCCGCCGGGCGGGCACCGGCAAAAGGTTTTGCTCGAAATCGGACCCGGCGAATTCTTCGGCGAATTCGCGCTCTTCGATCAGGCGACCCGTTCCGCTCGTGTCACCGCCGCAGAAAAAACCCGCGTGGTCGCGTTGTTTCGCGCGGAGTTTTTCACGCTCCTACAGAAGAATCCGAAGATCGCCGCCAAAATTCTCTTCGAACTCGCGCGCACGATCAGCCGCCGCGCGCGACAGTTGCTCGCCAACGATCCGGCCACGGATATATGAAAACCACGTCGCAAGCCGGAGCGTTTTCCTGGGTGTTGATCATCCTCGCAACCTGCGGCGCGCTTTTCCTGTTCCAGAAACTCCTGTGGTTGATCGTGCCTTTGCTGCTTTCGCTGATGCTGTATTACATCATCCGGCCGATCGTGAATTACATCGTGCGCTCCGGCATGGAACGCAAAATTGCCGTTCCGCTGACGATGGGGATTCTCTTTCTGCTCACGCTCGCCGTGGTTCTCTACGGCGCCCAAGTTATCACCGTGCGCTCCACCGACTGGCAGGCGGCTTCGGAACGTTACGTCAAAGGCGGGTTGAAGTTTGTCCACTCCACCGCGGAGGCGCTGGAGGAACGCTGGCCCGTGCTGAAGAAGAACGGACTGAGCAAGGAACTCGACCGCCAACAAATCACCTTCGTCGATGAGTTCATGAAGAAGCATCTCGCGACCTTCGCGCTGCATTTGCTCGCATGGCTTCCCTCGTTGCTGCTCGTTCCGTATCTGACCTACTTCCTGATCAAGGACGGCAACCGCCTGAAGAAGCAGGTGATCCGCAGCGTGCCCAATGCGTTCTTTGAAAAAACTCTACTGCTCTTTGGCCGCGTGGACGAGAGTTTGCAAAGTTTCTTCCAAGGACTGCTCGCCCTCACGCTACTCGATACGTTGTGCCTCGGCATCGGCTTGCTCGTGCTCGGCGTATCTTCGCCAATCGCGCTGGGATTAATCGCCGCGGTGCTCGCATGGATCCCCGTGCTCGGTTCGGTCGCCGGATGCATTCTCGTCACGATCGTCGCGGCGACAGACTTTCCCACTCAACCGTCCATGGCCTACGGCTGCATCGGACTCTTCCTCGTCGTGCGTCTGCTCGATGACTTCGTGTGGATGCCGTTGACCATCGGTCGCAATCTCCACCTGCATCCGCTGCTCACCGTCGTGATGCTTTTCCTCGGCGCGGCCGTCGCGGGCGCGGCTGGCCTCGTGATGGTGTTGCCGGTGCTGGGCGTGATCGCCGTCGTGGTTGAAGTCCTCGTGCAAATCGTGACCGACCGCCGGCTCATGGCGCGTTACTATCAAGCCAAAGCAAAAAACTTTGCGCCCGTCTTGATCGATGTCGCGCCCGTTCCCGGAAACACCAATGCCACTCGTCAATTGCCCTGAATGCGGCCAGCAAGTCTCCACCGCCGCGACCGCGTGCCCGGCGTGCGGATTCCCGGTCGCCGAAAAACTGGCGCAAACTTCCGCGCCGGCTGCCGACGAATTGCTCATGGAAGTCCAACCATCGTGGTGGAATTACTTTTGGTGGCTGGTGTTCGCCTGGCTGATCATTCCTTGGGTCGTCGCGTGGTT
Organism: Limisphaerales bacterium; assembly: GCA_044224905.1. Taxonomy (GTDB): domain Bacteria; phylum Verrucomicrobiota; class Verrucomicrobiia; order Limisphaerales; family JBGAJN01; genus JBGAJN01. The sequence continues at coordinate 1,695,064 of JBGAJN010000002.1, read as the reverse complement.
GAAGCGCAAGTCCACGATCATGCGAGTTTACGGCGCGCGCATCACACTTGAGCGCGGACTGTTCACCAAGTGTCAGCGCGAAATTTTCCTGCGTGACATCCGCTCGATCGACATCGACCAGAGCGTGCTGGCGCGCATGGTGAACATCGGCGATCTCACGATCTCATCGTCCGCTTCCGTGGATGCCGCCGAAGAAATTCAAGGGATTCCTGACCCGCAGAGGATCCGCGACCTCATCGTCGCCCATCGACAGAAGGGTTAACGGGGAGTCACGGTTGGCCCGGCATCAGTCCCGAACGGCCGCCCAAAATCTGCAACAACCGATCGCCGAGCAACCGCGCGAGGTCCGTCATTTCCTTCGCTTCGCCGGCCGGAAGATTCCTCAGGCAGTTCGCTTCCCACAACGCGAGCCAGTGCTGAAAATGCTCCGGGCCAATTCCGAGCCGCAAGTGCGCCCCGGCAAAGCCTCCCGGATAACTTGAAGGCCCGCCCGTCTGGCGCGCCCAGAACTCCGCGATCTTCGCGATGTGCGACGGCCAGTCGTGAATCTTTGCGTTGAAGATCGGCCCGATCACCGTGTGCTGCCGCACGTCCGCGTAGAAGTAGTGCAGCAATTCCAAGATGCCGTTGTGCCCGCCCAACCGCTCGTAAAGACTTTTGGTCACGCCATCAGTCTACTTCCGCACGCGGCTCATCTTCAACCACAGCGTGCGCCCGCCGCAATCGATGATCGCCTCGCGCGCCGCAAGCTCGGGCCCGCCAAAAATCCCGCGCACCTCAGCCAAGGCCGTATTCGGTTCCGCCAATCCCCACGCGCGCAAATCGAAGACGGCGCAATTCAGATCGCTGATTTCAAGCTCACCGACGGACAACGAACGCAACGTGGTCACGGCGAATCCACGAACACCCGTTTTGCCCACGCCGGAAATCCGTCGCGGCGTAGGAGACAATTTGAGCCCGAGCCGTTGCGAATAGCTCAGGTCAACGCAACTCCACACCGCCGCCGAGTCGACCAACAGCTTGACCGGTTCATGATTCAACTTCGCGTCGCAAACCATCGCAAGCGGCCGACGAATGATCTGCATCGCCACAGGCGAAAACCCATCGCGACGCAAGGTGGCGGCGAACTGCTCCGCTTCGAAAACAGACGGCTCGCTCGACCGCAAATACAAACGGCGGTTCTCGCAATCGATCACCGCCCCATGACGCAGCAAAAAATCACAACCCAGCACGACATCGAACGGTGCGCTCTGCCCGCCGAAGGTCAGATCCCGCACCACGGCCGGTTGATTCGTCAGCGCGACGCGTCCGTGTTTCAGCGACTCCATGAAGACCAACGCGGGCATTTCATTCGTGCCGAACGCCGACTCCGTGCACTTGATTCCGAGCGCTTCAGGTGTTCGCAATTCCGCCGCCGCGCTTTTGGCCACGGTAGTCAGCGACCATCCAGTGTCGATCAAGACGCTGCGCTGCCGGCCATTTACTTTGCCGAAGACAAACAGGTGATGATCCGCCGTGCGACGCAGTTCAATTTCGACGAATCCCTGACGCCGCACTTCGTCGACAAGCGGGACTGCGCCCGCGACCGTTGTTGCGACAACTCCTCCAGCCAAAACAACCACCAAGGCAACGGCAAAAAGCCGTCGGCAAAACTTCACCAACGACGAATGGATTCGCGACTGAAACACGTCGCACGTTGCCAGCCATAAGGCCATCCGGCAACGCTGCCCTGCTTCCACGGCCCCCTCAAGTCGCCCTCGCGCGTGTCGATATCCCTGCATGACCGTCTCCAGCCAGCCCGCGACTTCTTTGCTCGATAGCGTACTCACGGCGCAGAAGACACGCGCGGATGTCGGCGTCAGCATGTTGAAGAAAGCGCAGGATCTCGAGAAACAACAAGGCGCTGCTTTGATCGACATGTTGGAGAAATCCGTTCCCGACCAGGGGCGCCCGCACCTCGACGCTTACGCGTGAGCAAGCGCAGGCTCGCCTAATTGTTCCCTCCGTTCCTAGGTCGCAGATTTTCGCTGCGCCCATTTCCGTCCGCCCGCCAACGCCGCCAAAGTTTCCTTTAATCGCCGCGCACGGGTCTCGGGCCGCTTGGCTGTCGAAAGCCACACGAGGTATTCCCGCTGACACGTTGGCGCCATCTTTTTGAACGACTCCGCTGCCGCGCGATTCCGCGGTTGCGCCAACGCAGCTTTGAAGAACGCCGGCATCGGCCACAGCTTCCGCTTCCGTTTGGGCGCGGGCGGAATCGCCGGCTCCCCATCCAGCTCCACTGCCGCGTGCAGCAACTCGCGCAATGCCGCGCGATTAATCCCTTCCAACGTGGTGAGACGAATGGAGCGAATGTTGGTGTTTCCCTCGCCGCCCGGTGTGAAAAGTTTAGCCGGATCCGAAAGTTCCGTGCCGCGGAAGAACGTCACGCCGAGATGCTGTTTGCAAGCGCTCAGTCCGCACACCAGCTTGCGCCCAGTGAAACACAGCATGTTCCACTTGATCGATTCGGCGAGATCCGGCTCGCACGTGAGGATCCACTCGACGAGTTGTTCGGCGAGCGGTTGCGAGAAATCGGGACACGTCTCCAGCCATTCGCCAGGGTCTTTGGTGCGCGCGCGATTGCAGTCCATAATGGCGAGCAAATCTACTTCAACTCGCCGCCGGCCTTGAGCACCCACGCACTTGGATGGGCGTCGAAGCCGATGCGCGGATAATATTCCACCGCCTTGGGCGCTGAGAGCAGAACGATCTGCGCAGATCCCGCGGCTTCCTGCGTGCGGCGGATCAACTCGCGACCGATGCCCTGCCGCTGATACGATTCGCGCACCGCGAGGTCTGAAAGATAAGTCACGTAGACATGGTCCGTGAGGCTGCGCGCGATACCCACGAGCAGATCGCCATCGCGCGCCGTCACGACCAGGTTCGCGTTGCGCAACATCGCCGCCATTCGCGCGCGATCGGCCACCGGACGACGCTCACCCAGCGTCGAAGCGCGATAGAGCTCAATGACCGCATCGAGATCCAGATCATTGCCGGTGTGGTAAGTGATGGTGGGCATGCTCAATTTTTCTTCGGCAAGAAAATGTGGAAAATTTCGCGCCCAAGCAAGCCCGTCGCTGTGAGCGGCGAAGGTTTTCGCGGCAACCTTCTCTCAAGGTCTGGTGACCAAAAAGACTCCTTCGTCTCCAGCAACATTCAGCCATTGCTCCCGGACCAGCAGTTTGTGCCGAGCAAACATTCCTTTCACCAACTCTGGCGTGTGGCGATACGAGAAGAACAAACCGAACCGCTCGCCGCGTCGGCAGCGCCATTCTTTGCCGGCATAGTTCAGCGTGCACGCACGACGAAAAACGAAGTCCGCTTCGACGCGCTGCAGGCCGCTTCCCTCTGGACATTTCGCCACGCGAAACTCCATGCGACCGTCGTCACGTTCGACGCCCAGGTCCGCGAGCACGGAGAAGAGCCAGTCGGCGGTCAGCGCGTTGTCATACGACGGGAGAATCTTCCGCACACCGGCAGCGTAGTCATTCCCGGGAGCAAGATTAGCGCTCACCAGCAAGACGTCCTTCGGTTCGAGCAAACTCGCGAGCCGCGGCAACACCTGCGTCGGAGAAAAATTCGGCATCATGCCGAAGAACGTCACCACGCGTTGCGCGCCCGGCGTAAGCACCGTTTGCAATGCCCTGCCCCAATCCTCTGTCAGTGCGAGATCGAGGACCAACGGCGCGCAATTGGCCACGGGCATTCCGGCAGCGATCGCCGCTTCGCGCGCGATTAACGTCAGACTCACGCTCACATCGGTGGGGACGTAGCGCACGCGGCGCGTTGGATTGATCTTCCGCAGGGCTTTAAGCAAACCCAACTCCTTCTGACCACCGCCGCAACCGAGACTCACTACATCAACATCCCCTCGCCCGGCCAACTTCGCCGCGGCGACCGCGCCCAAGTCGTAAGCCGTCTGGCACGACACATCTTGTCGCGCTGGGGAAAACGCCTCGTGCACGCGCAGCCAGCGCAGCGACTGTTTGAGCGTGTCGTAGTGAAACTTGTGGTTCATCCGCCGGCTCTCGAGCGACGCGCAGAACGCCGCTTCAATCGCCGCCGGAAACTGACTCGGATGAATCTGCACCGCGACGGACGAATCGTTCGCCATGGCCCTCGCCTTTCGCGACGAGACGGCGAGACGACGATTCGGCGTGCGGTGGCGATTGCTCAGACGATTAACTCCTTCGCCTTTGCGAGTGCGGCGTCGAGTTGCGACGCATCCTTGCCGCCGCCGCGGGCGTTATCGGGTTTGCCGCCGCCTTTGCCGCCGACGATGGGCGCGATGGCTTGGATGATTTTACCGGCTTGAACCTTCGCGGTGAAATCAGCAGAAACCGCCGCCACGAGCGCGACTGCGCCGTTGGCTGCGCCGCCGAGCACGATCACGCCTTTGAAGCGGCTCTTCAGCGAGTCCACCGTCGCTTGCAGAAACTCTCCGTCCACGGAGCCGACGTTGTGAATGATCGCGGGCGTGCCGTTGAGCGTCTGGACGCGCTCGAGCAATTCGCTCGCGGCGTTGGAGGCCTCGCGTTGTTGCGCGGCCTTGATCTGCTTTTCCAATTCCTTCTGATGCGCGAGCAGTGACTCGATCTTCTTGTCGAGTTCGTGGATCGGGCTGCTGACTTTGCCCGCGAGCGTGCGGATCAATTCGCGATCAACCTTCATCGCGTCAAACGCGGTCAAGCCCGCCACGGCTTCGATACGGCGCACGCCGGCGGCGATGGCGTTCTCACCGACGATGCGGAACAAACCGATCTCGCCGGTCGCGCGCGTGTGCGTGCCGCCGCAGAGTTCCATCGAGTAACCGTTGAGTTGGTTCGCGGCGCCGCCGATTTGCACGACGCGCACGGTGTCGCCGTATTTGTCGCCGAAGAATTGCATCACGTCCTTGCGCGACTTCACGTCGGCGTAGGGAACTTCCGTCCAGCTCACGCCGGCGTTTTCCACGATGCGTTCGTTGACGAGCTTCTCAATGTCGGCGATTTGCTCGGGCGTGAGCGCGGCGCTGTTGAAATCGAAGGTCAACTTGTCAGGGCCGACGAAGGAACCTTTCTGCGACGCTTCCTTGCTCACGACTTCATGCAAGGCCCAGTGGAGCAAATGCGTGACAGTGTGATGGCGCTGAATCGCTGCACGGCGCGGCTTCTCGACGGCGAGCGTGACGTCCTGCCCGATGGCGGGCGCGTCCTTGTCGGCGAGGAAATGGAGGAAGGTGTTGCCACTCTTCTGCGTGTTGACGATGCGCCAGAGCTGGCCGCTGCCAGTCAATTCTCCGGTGTCGCCGAGCTGGCCGCCCATCTCGGCGTAACAAGCGGAGGCATCGAGAATGACAGCGGTCTTGTCTTTCACACTCACGACCTCGACGACTTTCGCGGAAGTCTCCAATTTCTCGAAGCCGACGAACTTCGTCGGCGTGGTGGTTTCGATCTGCGAGAGGGAAATGACTTCCTTCTTCTGCGCGGCGCGGGCACGGGCCTTCTGCTCGTCCATGAGCTTGTTGAAGCCGGCAACATCGACAGCCATTCCAAGCTCGCGGGCCATCAGCTCCGTTAGATCGACAGGAAAGCCATACGTGTCGTAAAGCTGAAACGCGAATTCCGCCGGAAACTGAGTCTGAAGCTGCAGGTTTCGCGTAGCTACTACAGCCATCTCGAAATCTTTCTTCGCCAATGCAGCACGCTCTTCGAACAATTCGATTCCCCGATCCAACGTCTTGTTAAACGCCTCTTCCTCGCGCTGGATGACTTCCTCGACATAGTCGCGCTTGGTGCGGATTTCGGGGAACACATCTCCCATCGTCACCGCGAGCACGTCCACGAGCTTGTAGAAGAACGGTTCGTGGAAGCCGAGCGTACGGCCGTAGCGCACGGCACGGCGCAGGATGCGGCGGAGAACGTAATTACGATCGGTATTGCCCGGTTGGATGCCGTCGGCAATTGCGAAGCTCAGGGTGCGGATGTGATCGCCAATGACGCGGAAGGCGACATCGATCTTCTCCTGCTCAGTGTCACCGGCGCTGCCAGGCTTAGGAAGCGTGGATCCATATTTCTTGCCGGAGAGTTTTTCCAACGCGTCGAAAATCGGGCGGAAGATGTCCGTCTCGTAGTTGGAAATCTTGGCGTTGGCGAAATCCGTCAGGCCCTTGGTCCCCTGCATGATGCTCGTCACGCGCTCGAAGCCCATGCCGGTGTCGACATGCTTCGCAGGCAGCGGCGAGAACGTGCCGTCAGGGTTCGCGTTGAACTGGATGAAGACGTTGTTCCAAATCTCGATGCACTCGGCGGAACCTTTGTTGACGAGCGCGCCCTTGGTGTCGCCGGCTGGAGTGAGGTCCACGTGGAGTTCGGAGCAAGGACCGCACGGGCCGGTCTCACCCATCATCCAGAAGTTGTCTTTCTTGTTGCCATTGACGATGTGGATCGCGGGATCGAGACCGACGCTGCGAAATTTCTCGGCCCAGAAGTTCCACGCTTCCTGGTCGAACTCGCTCGGGTCGCCCTTCGACTTGTCGGGATTGTAAACCGTGGCGTAGAGGCGTTGCGGCGGAAATTTCCAGACTTCGATGACGAGTTCCCATGCCCACGCGATGGCTTCCTTTTTGAAGTAGTCGCCGAAGGACCAGTTGCCGAGCATCTCGAAGAACGTGTGGTGGTAGGTGTCGAGGCCGACGTCGTCGAGGTCGTTGTGCTTGCCACCGGCCCGGATGCACTTCTGCGTGTCCGCGGCGCGCCCGGGCGTGTAGGGGCACTTCACCTGGCCGAGAAAGATCGGCACGAACTGGTTCATGCCGGCGTTCGTGAACAGGAGGTTCGGCGAATCGGGCATGAGGCTGGAAGACGGCACGATGGTGTGCTGCTTCGACTTGAAGAAATCGAGGAACGACTGGCGGATTTGGTTCGCTATCATCATGAAAAAGGGTGTTTAAATCACACTTCTACCACCTTCAATTTTCGCTTCAGTGCGGTTTTATGAGCCTTAAATTGCTGAGTTTGAAGCTTAGGACATGTAACAATCATTGAGATATTTTCGTTCAACACACGCTTCCAGTCTTCTTGGGAATCAAAAACCGGCAAACCAGTTTTCTTGCCAAGCCTATCAGCAGTCACAACGATAATTGTATTTTTATTCAATTCCAAGATCGCTCGCTTGAATTGACGGTTCTCTAAACTATTTGCGTAAGGACCATGTTCAGACGTGAAAGCAGTGCACGCGAGTATAGTGCAGTCCGCATTGATGGTTTTAACCGCATCAATTGTTTTCTGGCCGAATACACCCGCAAAGTTTTCATCAACCTTTCCAGGCAGGACTTGACAATCAAAGTGATTGACAGGGCTAAGAAGTAATGAAGCGAGCAAGTTGTTGGTGTGAATTGTCAGTTGCTTGTATTTCGCTCTGTTGGTTGACAGGATTTCTGCGACCGCAGCGATAGTTGTTCCCGAGTCCAAAATAATGCTACGCGGGCCAAGTTCTTCAGGAAAAAACTCTAAGGCGAGATACTTGGCAATCGCCTGTTTCTCGTATGAGTTCTCATTCAATCTATCGGCCACCTTTGAGTCAGGTAAAAGCTGTGCAAAAGCCTGAATCAACGGAAACACTCGCACGGTTTGGTCTACCCAAATTGCAACTTTCTCCTCCAAACCAGCTAGTCGGTCTCCGTCAAACGTCTCATAAATGAAACCACGCACATCAGTCTGGAGGTGTTCAAGGGATTTATCCTTAAGCAACAAACAAGGACGGTTCTTTGCTAGCATATACCCAAGCTCTGTGCAGACATTCGGATTTAGTCGAGGCTCGCCTTGGGCAAGCGGATACGCATCAAAAACCGCGATTCCATAACGGCAATGATCCATGTATTCACAAATGTTGTCCCAAAGTTGAGGCGCGTGTTGATAATCCTTCGCAAGCATCGCATTCAGCCCCTTATTTTTTAGTGAAGTGCGAATCGCATCTTCTATTCTTTTGAATTGGTCGGTGTCGCGATACCGCATCATTACAAAGACATTTTTTTCAGCAGGAGTTTTTAGCAAAGGGGCATGTTCCATAGAGAGTGTAGTTTGGAGCTATGGTTGCAAAGTTCGTCTCAATTCAAAAAAGAAGCCAAGTTTGCGAACTGGTCATATTCAGAGCGCGAGAGAATAGGAAAAGTCGGCCGCTGAGGCGAGGGGAAGTTTCGCGGGGCGCTTTCGTTGCGCGCATCTGGGCACAGGCGGTTTCGGAGAGCCGGTTGGGAAACTGCCAGGCATAACTCTTCCTCGTCGTCGTTCTCGAAACGTCGGTGAAAAAATCGACGACGAGGACGACGACGAGGACGACGACGATGTGTTACCGGAGGCGGGGCGCCTTGACTCACGTTACGCCTGCTTTCCTTTTCCCGGAGCCGCGATAGGCTTTGCGTCCAGTGAATCCATCGACCGCCAAAGCGCCCGCCACGTCGCCCCGCTACGTACTCGCGCTGCTCGCCGCGCTCCTCATCGGCAGCGCCTTCGCCACGCGGGCGGAGGACGGTTCCGCGACCAACACCCACCGGGTCGTGCGTTTTCGGGAAGCGGGCGCGCCGCAATACCGCGTGCCCGTGCCCGCCAAGCAACCCGTCAACCAAGCCATCGCCCCGGCCACGGAATGGACGGTGGCGCAACCCGTCGACGGCTCGACCAACGTGGTGGAATTCGGCAACCGCGTCGTGCTGCAGCTGGCACCGGGCACGCCGTTGGACTCGTTCCTCACGAACCGCACGCTCGCGCTCGCCCGCACCGTCGCCCCGGACGTTTACATTCTCCAAGCGCCGGACACCGAATCCGCGATCGCAGCCGCGGAGGAATTCGCGGCCCGCGCGGAAGTGGTGACCTGTCATCCAGTCACGCGCCGGGCGTTGCGCCCGCACAACGCGCTGGCGCCCGTACCGAACGATTCATATTTCACCAATCAGTGGCACCTCGACAACCGCGGTGCCGGCGGAAATCTCGTCGGGCCGGATCTGAATGTCCGCGCCGCGTGGCCGCAGGCGCGGGGTTCCAACGTCATGGTGGCCGTCGCCGACGAGGGCGTGCAGCAGGATCACCCGGACATGACCAACCGCCTCGCCGTCGCACTCAACTACAATTTTTTCAGCAACGTCGTCACCGGCGCGCCGTACGCGACGAACGCAAACCACGGCACGGCTGTGGCGGGTTTGATCGGCGCGGAGGCGGACAATGGACGGGGCGTCGCCGGAGTCGCACCGCTGGCCAAGGTGGCAAGCTGGGTGATCTTCGGGCGCTCGATCGTGACCGGCCAGGAAATCATCACGACGGATGAGCGCTTGATGGACGCGTTCCAGTTTCAATCGAACGCAGTCGCGGTGCAGAATCACAGTTGGGGCAGTTCCAGCACAGCGATGTTGCCGCTCGGCACGCTCTCCGACATCGGCGTTTCCAACGCCGTCACGCATGGCCGCAATGGCAAAGGCGTGATCATCATCCGCGCCGCCGGCAACGAACGCGAGAACCTCACCAACGCCAACGACGACGGCTACGGCAATGATCCCCGCGTCATCGCCGTCGCGGCCATCCGCAAAGACGGCCGCGCGTGCGGCTACAGCAGTCCCGGTGCGTCGTTGCTCGTCAGCGGACCCAGCGGCGACTTCATTGACTCGAATTTCGACGGGATCGCCGATGCACAGGATCCAAACGCTCCGGATGTGTGGACGACGGACCGGACGGGAGCGCTGGGCTACAACACCACCAACCTCGCCGACGCGGCGGACTACGCGGGCTTCAAAGGCACGTCGGCCGCGGCTCCGGAGGTGGCGGGCGTCGTGGCGTTGATGTTGAGCGTGAACACGAACCTGACCTATCGCGACGTGCAGCATCTGCTCGTTCACAGCGCGCGGCAGTTCGATCTCGCCGATCCCGGGTTGCGCACCAATGGCGCGGGTTTCCGTTTCAGTCACAACACCGGCTTCGGCGTACCCGACGCCGGCTACGCGGTGGAGCTCGCGAAGAATTGGTCCAACGTCCCCCCAGCCACGCGCGTGAGCTACACGAACATTAGCAGCCAACCGATCCCGGATGATTCCTTGCGCGTCGTCTGCAACGGCGCCGGCATTTCGTCCACGCTCACCAACATTCGTTGCCTGCCCTCGCTCGGCGTCCATCCCGACGCACCGACGCCGGCATTGCCGCTCGTCTTCGTCGGATTGGCCACGAACGATCTCACCGTCGATCTCCACGGAAAGGGCGCGCTCATCCAACGCGGCATCGCGTTGTTCTCCGAAAAAATTGCGCGCGCCGCCAAGGCCGGAGCGGCGTTCGCCGTCATCTTCAATCACTCGGGCGGCACGGCGATCCAGTTCATGGGCGGCACCACCTACGTGCCGATTCCCGCAGTGAGCATCGGTCAAACGGACGGCGAGGCGTTGCGCGATTACGTTCTGTCGAACGCGAACAACACCGCGCAGTTGCAACTCTCGCCGGTTGTTTATCCTTTCAACGTGACCAACACACTCATCTGCGAACACGTCGGCGTGCGGCTCAAGACCACGCACACCAGTCGTTCCGATGTCCGCGTGACGCTCGTTTCGCCCGCGGGCACCCGCTCGGTGTTGCAGGCGATCAATTTCGACGCCGCCGCGGGCCCCGCAGACTGGACCTACTGGAGTGCGCAGCACTTTTATGAAAGCAGCTACGGTCAATGGCGTGTCGAAGTCAGCGACGAGCGCAACACGACTCTCAGCGTCTTTCCTTTTTCCAGCGCCACGGGCACCGCGGCCGAAGCTCAGCTCATCATCAACGGCGTGCCGATCAACGATACGGATCACGACGGACTGGAAGACACTTGGGAGCAGCAATTCTTCGGTTCGCTTGCGCAAGGACCGCGCGACGATCCCGATCGTGACGGCTTCAACAATGCGCGGGAGCAACGGTTGAAAACGAATCCCACAGTGGCCGACAAGCCGCTGACAATTGATTTCTCCGATTACGCCGCAGGCACGTGGCGCCTCAGTTGGCCGTCGGCGGACAACACCACCTTCAGCCTGCTGACCTCGACCAATCTCAGCAACTCGTGGATAACCGTCACGAACCTCGCGGGCCGGCCAGGCTACGGGGAGTTCATTGTCCCGCGAACCAACAGCAGCCAATTCTGGCGAGTCCAGCGAGCGGCGAATCCGTAGTTCAACCGCCACTTTCGCGGCCTGCCCTACGCCGGCTGCAACGCGTGCCCCGGCTGATAAATGCAGAACGGTTCCTCCGCGAGGTAATCGCCCGTCAACGCATACGCCCGCGCGCGCGAACCGCCGCTGCAGGCGTCGCGGAATTCGCACACGCCGCATTTGCCTTTGAGCCCCTCAAAGCGGCGGAGTTCCTGGAAGACCGGACTGTTGCGGTAAATGTCCGCAATCGAGCGGGAGCGAACGTTGCCGCATTCCAACGGCAGGAAACCACTCGGGCAAACATTCCCCAAGTGATCGACGAAGCAGAACCCGTGGCCGGAATTCACCGGCCGGCCGCCGAGCATGAGCTTCGCTTTGGACTTTGCCACCATCGGATCGTCCGCGCCGCGCTGGGCGACGAAGCGACGGAGATGCTGTCCTTCGGTAACCTTGATGACGAACGGCGCGCGCTTGGACAGCTGATAGATTTTTTCGAACAACATTTCGAACTGCTCCGGCGTGCAACCTTGCAACGCCGAACCGCGCCCCGTCGGGACCAGAAAGAACACTTCCCAAAAAACTACGCCGAGACTTTCGACCAGCGCCGCAACGGCGTCGAAGTCGTTTGCGTTCCATGAACCGAAGACGGTGTTGGCCTGGAGGTTCACGCCCGCTTCGCGCACCCATCCGGCCGCCTCGATGACTTTATCAAAGGTGCCCGGCACGCGCCGAAACGCGTCGTGCTTCGCCGCGTTTTCCGCATCGACGCTGAGGGCGATTTGATGCACGCCGGCGTCGCGCATCGATAAAACGCGTTCACGCGTCAACCGGGGCGTCGCGGCGGGAATCGTGCCGATGGTGAGTTTCTCGGCGCGCGCGTGGCGGATCAGTTCTTCTAGATCTTCGCGTTGCAAGGGATCGCCGCCGGTGAAGACCATCAACGGCGTGCCCATCGCGGCCACGTCGGTGATGAGCGCCTTGCCTTGGGCGGCGGTGAGCTCGCGCGGATCGCGGCGGTCAATCGCCGATGCGCGGCAGTGTTGGCAGGCAAGTGCGCACGAGCGCGTGATTTCCCAAATAACGAGCAGCGGTGCTTGGTGGTAGTCGAGTTTCCAGTTCATGCGTGGTGTGGCAAAGATGATCGCGACACTGCACAAGATGGGAATATCTATGCCGAATGACTACGCGTGAATTGCTCAAAAGATACCCAAAAACAACGAACTACGCGACGGCCCGCCCTGTCGACCGCAGCGTGAATAAAAAGGGATTTCCCATTTCGTTCTGGTTCTCTACCAAAAATCGGCTAGTGAATGCCAAACGCTGTTCGTAACGAAAGCGCGGCAGTCGGCATAGTGCCACCACGTTTTCGTTCGGCGCCGATAGGAATGCCGGATCGAACTGTTCCTGATGAAATTTTCGCCGTGCTGGATAAAGTAATATTGCCATGCCCAATTCAATAAAGGGTCCGCTCTCACGGATCGCACTCCGCACCGCGTTGATCTACGCGTTCATCGGTTTTCTCTGGATACTGTTCTCCGATAAACTGCTCATCAGCATCGTCACCGACCCCGCCATCATTGGTAAAATCGCCATCGCCAAAGGATGGATCTTCGTAGCGGTGACGGCCTCCCTGCTCTATTTGACCTTGCGCACGCAATTGCAGCGTTTCAGCGCGGAAGCGGCGGCTCGGAGACTGGCCGAGGATGAAATCCGACGGAAGGAAGCCATGCTCCACGCCGTAGTCGAGGGCACGACGGATGCCGTCTTCGTCAAAGACCGCGAGGGTCGCTTTCTCCTGTTGAACGAAGCGGCCGCCCGGTTCATCGGGCGAAAACCTTCCGAAGTGCTCGGGAAGAAGGACGCGGATTTTTTTGATCCGCAAAGCGCGAAAGTGATCGCTGACCATGACCGGCGCGTCATAGAGACCGAACAGCCCAGTACCATGGAGGAACTTTTGACGGCCGGTGGCATCGCCCGCACGTTTTTCGCTAACAAAGCTCCATTACGCGATGAACGTGGAAACGTCGCAGGAATCATCGGCGTTGCGCGCGACATCTCTGATCGCAAATGCATGGAAGACGCCTTGAGGACCAGCGAGGAACGTCTTCGCCTCGCGACCGAAGCAGCGCCGTTCGGCACCTGGGATTGGGACGTTCGCACCGGAAAAATCATCTGGTCTGACAATGTCTGGAAGTTCTTCGGGTTAAAACCCCAGCCGGAGAAGCTGAACTTCGAAACGTTTCGCAACGCCCTGCACCCTGAAGATCGTGACCGGGTTCTCGCGGCGATTAAACAAGCGACGGACAAGGGCGCCGACTATTCGATGGAGTTTCGCATCGTTCGCCCAGATGGAACCACCGCCTGGGTTTTCTCCCACAGCCGATTGGTCCGCGATGCAGCCGGTCAGGTGATTCGCCTCGTCGGCGTCCACGTGGACACCACGGAGCAAAAGAGAGCAGAAGAAAAGCTTCGCGCAAGCGAAACACTCCTCCGAACCATCACCAGCAAAGCCCGCGTGGGCATCGTGCTCATCGATAGCGACCGCCGCTATGTCTTCGCCAATGAGGCCTACTCCCAGATCCTCGAGTTGGGAGACGCTCCGGTTGTTGGCAAGCGGGTGGCCGAGGTTTTGGCTCCGATTTATGATCAAATCTCACCGCGACTAGACCGGGCGTTTGCCGACGGCGAAGGCTTCAATTACGAACTCGTCAAGCCGTCGAAAAATGGCTCCGGAGAGCGCACCTATTTTGTAGCATACGAGCCACGGATCGATATTTCTGGAAAAGCACATGTGATCGTGGTGCTTTCCGATATTACCGAGCGAAAACTGGCCGAAACCAAGTTGCGGGAGAGTGAACAACGTTTCGCGACAGTTTTCCTCAAGAGCCCGATCCCGATGGCGCTGACCAACCTGGCAGACAACCGCTTTGTCGACGTCAATGACTGCTTTTTGGAGATCTACGGCAATTCCCGCGAGCAGATCATCGGCAAGACCGCGAACGAACTAGGGTTGTGGAAAAACCCAAGCGAACGCGAAGCGATCTTCGCCAGACTAAAACGAGAAAAGCGGATCCTTGGCGCCAACATCGAAATCCGCCGAAAACAGGGTGACGTCCGGGACGTGCTGCTCTCAGCGGAAACATTCTCCATCGGCGCCGAACAATTCATGCTCGGCATGATGGTGGATGTCACCGACCAGAAACTCGCAGAAGCGATGGCGGATGGCCAACGCCAGATTCTGGAAGGCATCGCCAAAGACGCTCCGCTAAAGGACACGCTCGACCTGCTATTGCGCACCGTCGAAACCCAGTCCGACGACATGATCGGCTCGATTTTACTATTGGATAATGATCGAAAACATTTACGCCACGGCGCAGCGCCCCGACTGCCGGAAAGCTACATTAAAGCGATCGACGGCATGTCCATTGGCGCTTGCGCTGGATCTTGCGGTACGGCGGCTTACCGCGGCGAGCCGGTGTTCGTTCAAGACATCGCCAGCGATCCGTTGTGGGCGGACTTCAAAGCGCTAGCGCTGCCCTTGGGGCTCCGCGCCTGCTGGTCGACCCCCATCTTCGATAAGGATCGGCGTGTCCTCGGCACGTTCGCCACCTATCATCGTTCGACCGGCCTGCCGACGGAACGCCATCAACACTTGATCGATGTCGCAACCTCGATGGCGGCGATTGCCATCAGCCGGAGTAACGAAGAAAGAAAACTCCGGGAGACAAATGAACGCTACGGCATCGTCGCACACGCCACCAACGACGTGATCTGGGACTTCGACCTTACCCTCAATCGGATCTGGTGGAGCGAAAAGGTTGAGACGCTGTTTGGCTATCGTCTCGACGGAGACTACACCGATTTCACTTGGTGGCTCGATCGGCTCCACCCGGATGACTCACCGCGCGTCAAAAGTTGCTGGGAAGGGCTCATGGAGAGCAAAGATGTGTATTGGCAGTGCGAGTATCGCTTCCTCCGCACCGACGGAACTTATGCTGAAATTCACGACCGCGGCTACGTGCTTCGCGATTCTACCGGCCGGGCCTTGAGAACGATCGGTGCGATGCAAGACATCAGCGAACGCAAGGAAGCGGAGAATGCCCGGCGTCAGGCCATGAGCCTCAATCAGGCCGTCTTAGACTCGCTGACTTCAAACATCGCCGTCCTCGATCAAAACGGTCGCATCATCGCGGTGAACCAAGCGTGGAAAGACTTCGCGCAGAACAACAACTCGGCAGGCACCCCATTCGAGTCGTTACATGTGGGAGCGCAATATTTGGAAGTCTGCCGTCCGTCGTCCGAAGCGGGAGACGAAGACGCGAGCGCAGCCATGCGCGGGATCCATCAAATCCTCAGTAAGGAGCGCACCAGCTTCCAGCACGAATACCCATGCCACAGCCCGACCGAGCAGCGTTGGTTCCTGATGAACGTCACCCCGCTGGCGAGTGAAGGCGGCGGCGCAGTCGTCGCGCACATCGACATCACGCCGCGCCGTCAGGCCGAAGCCGCGCTCCGCGCCAGCGAGGAGCGATTCCAACTCGCCATGCGCGGCGCGAATGACGGCCTGTGGGACTGGGACCTCAAGACCAACAACACCTACTTTTCTCCGCGCTGGAAATCCATGCTCGGCTATGAAGAGTACGAACTTACCGATCACCTCGATACGTGGCGGGAATTGACGCATCCGGACGATGCCGAACGCACGCTGGCACTGGTGAATGACCTGATCGCCGGGAAAACCGACAAACTCAACACCGAGTTTCGCATGCGGCACAAGAACGGCACGTGGTTGCATATTCTTTCGCGCGCTTCCCTGCTGCGACGGGAGGCCGACGGAACGCCGCTTCGCCTGGTCGGTACTCACCACGACCTTACCGAACGCCACCAAGCCGTCGCCGCCATTCAGGAGCAGCTCCGGCTCAAGAACCAACTCGCCCAATTGGCAGCCACCGTTCCCGGCACGATCTACACATTGAAGGCCTGGCCCGACGGACGGTCGCGTTTCATCTATGTGAGCGAACGTTTCGAAGAGTTGACCGGCTTCAAGCCAGCGTCCATGTACGACGACGCCACGCCGTTGATTGAATCGATTCACCCCGACGATCTGCCGGGTTACATCGCGGCAGTTCGAACGGGCTCAGCCAAAATGGAAATGCAGCTGCTGCAGTTTCGTCAAAAGCATCCCGTCAAAGGCTTGATATGGGTGGAGATTCGCGCCGTGCCCAAGCGCGACCCGGAGGATAAAGACGCGATCCTTTGGTTCGGTTTCGCGACCGATATCACAGCCCAAAAAGCCATTCAGAGCGAATTTGACAACCAACAGGAACTTCTGCGCGAGACAGGAGCGATGGCGAAAGTTGGCGGTTGGGAATTTGATCCCGTTACGGGCGCCGGACATTGGACCGACGAAGTCGCTCGAATTCATGACCTCGATCCCCGAGCGAGCACCTCGAAAGAAATCGGGCTCCAGTTTTACAAACCGGGCGAGTCCCGCGATCGCATCGCCGCCGCCGTCAACGAGATCGTCACCAAGGGTACGCCCTACGATCTGGAACTGGAACTGATCAGCGCCAAAGGTGTTCCCAAATGGGTCCGCACGATGGGTCGCGCCGCCATCACAAATGGCAAGGTTACCCGCGTCTTTGGCGCGTTTCAGGACATCACCGACCGCAAAGCGGCGGAGGCGAAACTTCGCATCCGCGAGTACCAACTCGAGAACGTCCTCAATGCCAACCCGAACATTATCTTCGTCAAAGATCGCGATGCCAATATTCTCCTCGCCAATCAAGCTCTCGCCGAATTCTACGGACTCACCGTCGCGGAGGTAATCGGCATTTCCCATCGCGAATTGCAGATCCGGATGAATCTGCCGCAGGCGGAAATCGAGCAATGGCTCGCCGACGATCGTGAAGTCATCGATTCCGGAAAGACCAAAATCGTCGAAGAACGGTCAACGTGGAGCAACGGCAGCATTCACTGGTACCACACCACCAAGCTGCCCATGATTCTGCCGGACGGGCGATCCGGCGTGCTCGTAGTCTCCGAAGACATCACTGACCGGAAACGCGCCGAAGTCGAACGGCACGCCTTGGAAATGCAGTTGCGCCAGGCACAAAAAATGGAAGCCATCGGACAATTGGCCGGCGGCGTGGCGCATGACTTCAACAACCTGCTCGCGGTCATTCAAATGAACGCCTGCCTCCTCAAAGAGGATCCGATCTTGGGTCGCGAACAGATCGAAATGGCCGTCGACATCGAGAACGCGGCGAAACGTTCGGCAGATCTCACCCGTCAGTTGCTCCTGTTCAGCCGTCGACAAACGACGGAGATGCGCAACCTCAACCTGAATGAGATCGTCCAGAACGTCGCCAAGATGCTTCAACGCATTTTGACCGAAAACATCCGGATGCAGCTCAGCTTCGCTCCGCAGGAACTGTTCGTCCGCGCCGATTCCGGAATGATGGATCAGGTGTTGATGAATCTCGCGGTGAATTCCCGCGACGCCATGCCGAACGGCGGTCAGCTCATCATCGAGACCGCCGTTGTAGAAATGGACGCAGCCGCCCTCACCAAGATGCCTCAGGCGCGTCCCGGAACCTTCGCGTGCATTTCTGTCACCGACACCGGCATGGGAATTTCACCCGAGAACATCACGAAGATCTTTGAGCCCTTTTTCACCACCAAGGATGTCGGCAAAGGCACCGGGCTGGGATTGGCAACCGTCTTCGGCATTGTGCAAACCCACAACGGTTTCATTCACGTCACCAGCGAAGTCGGTCGCGGCACGACGTTCCGTATCTATCTGCCAAGGCTGACGGAATTCGCCAAGAGCCCGAGCGAGCCCAACATCAGCACCCAGCCGCGCGGCAACAATGAAACGATCCTCGTTGTCGAAGACGAACCCTCCTTGCGCTCACTCGTCCGCAGTGTGTTAACACGGCTAGGCTATCGCGTCCTCGAGGCCGCGACCGGGGTCAACGCGTACAAGATCTGGCGCGAGCATCGTGACGAAATCAAACTGCTGTTGACCGATCTTGTAATGCCCGATGGCATGACCGGAATCGACCTCGCGACGCGACTTCGCCGGGAGAAACCCGGCCTGCCGGTAATCTACACGAGCGGCTACAGTTCCGAGGTGGCGGGGCGCGGGATACCGATGCAGGAAGGTGTGAACTATCTCGGGAAGCCCGTCCATCCGCACAAGCTCGCACAAACTGTTCGGGAGACTCTCGACGCCGCCCCTAAATCTTAAGGCCACGTTGGCGCAACCCTGAAAGCGCACGCTGGCAAAGCGCTCAGTAGTCGTAGAGACCGCTGTCGTGGGTGTAATCGCCACCGGCGCCCGGCTTCTTTTCGTCACCGAGGAAATCCCCCAGCACGTCGCCCATATCTTCCTCGATCTTCTCGGGGTCTTCGCCGGCCTCGAGACGCTTGATGGCGATGTCCATTTCCTTGGGCATGGAACCAGGCGGCAGCATATCCTTCATCTTCCGCATCATGATGGCCATGTGCTTCGGATTGTTCTCATCGAGACTTTCCATGTCGCGCTCGAGTTGCCCCATGGCTCGCATGACTTTCGGATCATCGAGGTCAGGCATCGGCGGGCCGCCCTCGTCGCCGTCGCCCGGCGCTGATGCGGCAGGTTCCTTCAAGCCCTTGCTCATCGCAAAGCGGCTCATCTGCTTGGTCATCTTTTTGTTCCCGCACTTCGGACAGACAGGCAGGTGCTCGGGATTTACCCGCTTGGACAGAAAGTTGAAAATACGCCGGCACTTCGGACAGGCGAATTCGTATATCGGCATAGTGCAATGAAGATGCGGCAGGGAACGGCAAGGCGTCAAGCGGTCGGGGCGAAAAGCAAAAGCCCCGGCTTTCGCCGGGGCCTCGCTAGTTGTGCCGCGAACAGCGCGGATCGATTACTTCATTTTGTTGAAGGTGGACTGAAGAATCTGCCAGTCCTTGAGGCCCTTCACCTTTTCCTGCGCCGCAGCGTTGATCTTCGCTTCGTTCGCATTCTTTGTCGGGCGGTTTGTCTTGTAGAAAATGCCGAACATTCCGGGGAACGGCGTGCCGGCGAGTTTATACGCGGCTTCTTCGCTGGTCACGTCGTGATCAGCGGGAATCTGGTTAAACACGCCGCCCTTGCGCGGATTGGCGGCATCGAAGGCGCCTTCGTAGAACTCGACGCATTCGCTCAAGCATTCGATGAAGCTGAAGCCGTCGTGATCCATCGCCGCTTCCATCATCTGGAGAAGATGGTTCGGATTCGTCGCCGAGGTGCGAGCCACGAACGTCGCGCCGGCGCTGATCGCCTGCTTCATCGGATTGATCGGCTGATCCATCGAACCCCACGCGTCGGTCTTGCTCTTGAAACCAAGCGGCGAGGTCGGCGACGTCTGCTTCTTGGTGAGGCCGTAGACGAAGTTGTCCATGACCACGTAGGTAATTTTAACGTTCTTGCGCGCGGTGTGGTTAAAGTGATTTCCACCGATGGAGAACGCATCACCGTCACCACCGAAGCAGAACACGTGGAGGTCCGGTCGGCTCAGGGAAACGCCGCTGGCGAATGCCAGCGCGCGGCCGTGAATGAAGTGCGCACCGTGGGCTTGCACGAAGTAAGGGAAACGGCTCGAGCAGCCGATGCCGGCGATCGTGGTGATTTTTTCCTGCCACATCTTGCGCTTCTCAATCAGTTTGAAATACAGCGCGAGCACGGAGAAATCGCCGCAACCGGGGCACCACGTCGGGTGGTCGGCAGCGACTTCTTTCTTGGTCAGACCTTTGCGGTCAGCGTCGGAGATGGGCATGACCGGCGTGGCATTCAAATTGCCGGTGCGGGACAATGGTTCAAACGGAACAGTCAGTGAGCTCATGGTCGAGAATGTTGTGATGGTTAAATTAAGATTGTTTGCCGCTGGCTAGGGTGCGGGCGCGTTCGAGAATTTCCTTCACCTTCCAAGTGAGGCCGTCGGCTTTGTTGATGCCGCGAATCTTCGGATCGCAGTAACGCGCGCGGAGAACCTGCGCGAGCTGGCCGTAACCGTAGAGGCCTTCGTCATTGAGTTCCACGATGAACACGTGGCGGAAACCTTTGAAGATTTCATCGAGCCCTTCCGGCAGCGGATTGAGGGACTTGATAGACAGCCCGGAGATCGCATCACCTTGCGCGCGCGCGCGGTCAACGGCTTCGCGAATCGGCCCCTGGCTGGAACCCCAACCGACGAGGAGGATCTGGCCTTCGTTCGGTCCGTAGGTTTTGGGCTTGGGCAATTCCGCAGCGAGCTTCTTGAGTTTGTTGCGACGTTTCGCCGTCATTTGCACGTGCAGCTTCGGGGAACCGGTCGGATGGCCCATCTCGTCGTGTTCTAGGCCGGTGGCGATCGGATACTTGCCACTGGCAACGCGGGTGCCGGGAGCAATGTGACGCGTGATGCCATCGGGCGCGCTCAAGTCGTAGGGCTTGTGATCCGCAACCGGCGTGAAGTCGGGCGAGATGTCCTGACAAATTTGCTCCAGGTTCGGTTCTTCAAACGCTTCGATGCGCGTGGCGATGCCTTGATCGGTGAGAATAATTACAGGCGTGCTGTACTTGCGGGCAATGTTCACCGCTTCAATAGCGGTGTAGAAGCAATCTTCCACACTGGTCGGCGCCAAAACCACGCGCGGGCTATCACCGTGACCGCCGAAGCACGCGATGTTCAGGTCGGACTGCTCAACGTTCGTTGGCATGCCCGTCGAAGGGCCACCACGCTGCACGTCCACAATGACGAGTGGCATTTCCGCCATCGATGCCCATCCGAGCGCTTCCGTTTTGAGCGAGATGCCAGGACCACTGGAGCCCGTCACGGCAACGCGGCCGGCGTAGCTCGCGCCAATGGCCATTGAAATGGCGGCGATTTCGTCTTCGGTTTG
Organism: Limisphaerales bacterium; assembly: GCA_044224905.1. Taxonomy (GTDB): domain Bacteria; phylum Verrucomicrobiota; class Verrucomicrobiia; order Limisphaerales; family JBGAJN01; genus JBGAJN01. The sequence goes on along the minus strand of JBGAJN010000002.1, from coordinate 1,673,976 downwards.
AATGAACGAGCCGCCGTATTTCGGCAATTCGCGGCGAAGCAATTCCATGATGTCGGACCAAGGAGTAATCGGGTAGCCGGCGCCAAAACGCACGCCTGCCGCAATAAGCCCGAAGCCCAGCGCTTCGTTTCCGTTCATGACGACCTGATGGCGATCTTTCTTCTCAGCCGCATAGAACTGATAAGTCTTCAGCATGTTTTCGAGCGAGTGACCGTAGCCCGAGTTGAAACACGCGAGCGCGTTTTGCACGATCGTCGGATCTTTTCCACCGAAACGTTCTTCGATGAGCTTGGTGAGCTTGGGAACGTTGAGATCGAAAATCTTCGCCAGCAATCCCAGCGCGTAAATGTTCTTACCCTTGTCACGACCCGTGCCGCCGATCGCTTCAACCGTGAGGCTGGAAATGTTCACGCCCACATGGCGGTAGTTTTCTTGAAACTCCGGCTTCGGCGTCACGTGATCGGCATCATAAAGAACAATGCCGCCGAGCTTAAGCGAAGCAATATGGTCCTCGTAAGAGTGCTGATAAAAGCAAAGCAACATGTCCGCTTCGTCACCGGAACTGAGAACTTCGCCCGAACCAATGCGTACTTGGAAGATTGATGGACCGCCAGAGATCGTAGAGGGAATCGTCATGAACGTCATGACTTCCTGTTCGCTGCGACCGGCCAGACGCGCCAAGAAACCACCGATGGCTTGGATGCCGTCTTGGGAATTTCCGGCGATGCGGATGATGGCTTCGTTGATCTTTGCGATCTTCGCTCCGCCACCGGAGGATGGGACTGCTGTTGCTTCGCTCATATTTCTCTAATTGTTTATCTAAAATTAATTACCCTGATGATTGACTGATCGCACGACTAAAGTGCGAGTACGCATCAAGCAAAAGTTCGTTGCGCAGTCAGACTAACACTGCAACCCCTCGTGTCAAACGTGAAACAAAATCTCTGATTTTACTGAATACCAACAACTTACAACCCACTGCCATAACCCTCACCACTTCACAAAAAACGAACAATTAGGATGCGTAATTCAAAACTCCCTAGTTCGAAAAACCGCCTTCATTTGAACCCAAGCGTTTGCAGGCACGCTTCCAATCCTTCAGCTACTCCGTGACCGCAAGCTCGAGTGCTCACGAAACCCTTTTGCCCCAACACGAGAGATTTCACTTCGGCGACGGCATTGACGGGTGCAACCAACCATTCCGCGACGTCCTTGGAGAGCATCGGCAAATCGTTCAGGTGATCACCCGCCGCAAAAGTTTCCTCCCGCCGCGCGCCAATCCGCCGCGCAATTTCGACCAACGCGGTGCCTTTGTTGTAAGCGACATGACTGAACCGCACGTAGACGTCGTTCCGCACCGCGGTAAGGGTCCCCTGCTCGCGACAAAAATCGTCCAAATACGTCTGCATTCGGTCCATGTCGCGATTGGATTTCGCGATCACGCACAAGGGCGAATACGCGTCCGAATAAATCATCGCGTCGAAATTTGTATTGAGCCAGTCGATCAGCCGCGGCAAGTCGGACTTCACTTGCGCGAACAAATCGGCGTGATCGCTCTCGCAGCGGTCGTTCCATTCCGCCAGCGAAACGTATTGCGATCCCTCGTGGCAGTAGATCTCCCGCTCCACGAGCGCCAGAAAATCCGGTCGCACCGAAAGCCGCGCACGCGCCAGCGCCTCCATCAAACTTGGCAGGTCACGCCCCGTGTTGATGACCCACTTCGCACCACGGCGTTGCAATTCCCCGATTAGTTCCTGGAGCCGCAACGGCACCGGCGGGTCTTCGAAATCCGCGTGAAGTGTCCCGTCAAAATCGGTGGAGATCAGTTTGATCGGCAGAGTCATCGCGGGGAAAGTATTCAGGAATCCCCGATCAGTCATCAGATAATCAAACGATTCTCTAGCCGCCCGTGGATCCGCAATAGATTCCCCTCCGAACGCTTGCTGCCATAGCGAAACCCACTTACGCTAAAAGCGAATATGCCCACACCTCAGGAGCAATACGACGACGCGATGTTCGATTTCAGTTCCGCCGACTACGACGGGGCAATCGCCAAGCTCCAAGCGCTGCTCGACGCGGATCCGCAAAACTTCGATGCGCAGCTTTCGCTCGGGATGGCTTACTATCGGAAAGGCGATTTCTCGCGCGCCATCAGCGAGGGCCACAAGGCCGAGAAACTCCGCCCCAGCGAGCAACTCGTTCACACGAACCTCTCGCTTTTCTACATGAAAGCCGGCGACAAGAAGACCGCCGAGCATCACGGCCTCCAAGCGCGCATCGCCTCGTGGAAGGGCAACATGACCGCGCCCGATCCGAACGCAGCTTCCGGCGCTGATCCCGAACTCCAGATCGCCCAGCCGAAACCTGCGCCAACAACAGTCAAACCGCCCACCAAGTTTCCCGACATGCCGTGGAAGAAAAATAAGAAGGTGGGCGGCGACGGGACGCATTGAAGCGACTCCTTTCTAAATGAGCGACCACCTGCCCCTCGCCCGCGTTTGTGATATTCCCACCGATCGCGCGCTGCGCGTGACCACTGGCGAGCACGACCTCGCGCTCTTTCAACTCGACGGCGAAGTTTACGCTCTCGAAAACGCTTGCCCCCACAAAGGCGGGCCGCTCGGGGAAGGTGTCGTGGAGAATGGTTGCGTCCTCTGTCCATTGCACGGCTGGGCGTTCGATCTCAAGACCGGCGTTTGCGCCGACAAACCGAATCGACCTGCGATTCGTGTTCCCATCCGCGTGATTGATGGACTGGTTTTCCTTCACGCTTCGGTATCATAGTCCGTTGCCAGTAGCCTTCCGCGTTGGAACCCGCTAGTCTTCATCCGCACCGAACAACTGACCACGATCAACTGACACTTTATGAAAAGCGCTTACGAACTCGCGATGGAGCGGCTGAACAAACAAGCCCCGACCGTCAAACTCAGCGACGCCCAGAAAAAGGAAATCGCCGAATTGGAATCCCTCTACAAATCGAAGATCGCCGAGCGCGAATTGGCCACCAAGCGCGAGATGGACGAAGCCGCGGAGAAAAGTGATTTCGACGTCATGCTCAAAGCCGAGCAGCAACTCGAACGCGACAAGAAAAAACTCACCGCCGACTTGGAAGAGAAAAAAGAAGCCGTCCGCCAACGGAAGAAGTGAGCCCTCGCCAAAATCTACGGGTTCCTTTGCTTTGGCGCGGATGGAGCATTGTCGCGGCGCTGCTCATTTCGTCTTTCGCTTCGAGCGCGGCGAACGTTCCCGCGCCGACGCGAGCGATGTGGGTTTATCAAACCGAGGAATTGCTTCCGGACGGAAAACCACGCAACGATCTGTTTGCCTTCTGCCAGGCGCGCCACATCACCGATCTCTTCTGGCAAATGCACTACGCGGTAGATCGGCGGCCGGGCATCCCCTACTCCTGCACCATTACCAACCCGGCTTCGCTCCGCGCTTTTCTGCGCGCGGCCAACTCAAAAGGCCTGCACATCCACGCGCTGAGCGGCGACGCCTCCTACACTTTCCCGGAAAATCACGAACGCGCGCTCGCCCGCGCTGATGCCACGATCGAATTCAACGCCGCCGCGCCGCAAGGCGAACGTTTCGCAGGTATTCACTTCGACATCGAGCCGCACGCCCTCCCCAAGTGGAAAACCGCCGACAATGCCGAACGTTGCCGCTGGCTCACGCAATTTGTCGAACTCAACGGCAAGGTCGTCGACCGCATCCACACGCGCGCGCCGGGGTTGCTCTACGGCGCCGACATCGCGTTCTGGCTCGATAAGACCAACGCCAACGGCTCGCCGGTTTATCCCGTCACGTATCGCGGCAAAACTAAGGATCCTACAAAGCATCTGCTCGACCTCGTCGACAATGTCGGGATCATGAGCTACCGCAATTTCGCGCAAGGAAAGAATGGCCTCATCGACCTCACGGAGAAAACCATCGCCTACGCCGACGCCGCTCACGGCCGCGCCTACGTCGGCGTGAAAATGGCCGACATTGGTCCTCGCGTGGAAACCTTCTTCGGCCGCAGCGAGTCGGAAATGGAAAGTGAACTGAAACACGTCTCCGAAAAGTTTGCCGGCCATCGTGGTTACGCAGGACTCGCGTTCTTCATGTATGCGGCCTACCGGGACATGCCGCGCGCCGCGAAGTAGTAAAACAGTGCTCGTTCCTGCCGCCGTTTAATCGTCAGCCACGCGACGTCTCCGCTTTTTTCGCTTGGCCCGCTGTGCATCGCTTTGAGATAACTACGCGCCATGCATGATTTTCATTTCGTTGGTGACAAGTTGTTCTGCGAGCGCGTGCCGGTCGATTCGCTCGTGAAGAAGTTCGGCACGCCGCTGTATGTGTATTCGCAGCACACGTTCGCCGATCATTTCCAAAAGCTTGATAAAGCCCTCGCGCCACTGGATCACCTGATCTGCTTTGCCGCGAAGGCCAACTCGAACATCGCCGTCCTCCGCACGCTCGCCAACGCGGGCGGCGGTTTCGACACCGTCAGTGAAGGCGAGCTCCGTCGCGTGAAAGCCGCGGGTGGCGATCTCCGCAAGTGCGTCTTCGCGGGAGTCGGCAAGACCGAGCGCGAGATCGAATACGCCCTCCGCGCCGGCATTTACTGCTTCAACGTGGAGAGCGAACCTGAGTTGCAACGCATCAACAAGGTCGCCGCGCGCCTGAAGAAGATAGCGCCCGTGGCCGTGCGCGTGAACCCGAACATCGACGCGCACACCCACGCGAAGATCACGACTGGCACGTACGAAAACAAATTCGGCATCGCCTTCGAGCAGGTCGAAGGTGTCTACGCGCGCGCGAGCAAGCTCAAGAACCTCCGCCTCCGCGGGCTCCAGATGCACATTGGTTCGCAGCTCACCGAAGTGAAGCCGTTCGAACTGGCGGTGAAGAAAGTTCTGCCGCTCGTGACGAAGCTTGCGAAGAAATACAATTTTGAATTCTTCAGCGTCGGCGGCGGCCTTGGCATCGTTTACAACCCCGCACTCGAAAGCGCCGGCCAGGATTGGTGGGCGTCGCCGAAGGCAAAGAAGATTCTCACGCCGGCCAGCTACGCAGCGACGCTCGGGCCGTTGCTCAAGCCGCTGGGACTACGCATCCTCATCGAACCCGGCCGCTTCATTTGCGGCAACGCCGGCATCCTCGTCACGCGCGTGGAGTACGTGAAGAAGACAGGCAAGAAAAACTTCGTGATCGTCGACGCTGCGATGAACGACCTCATCCGCCCGGCGTTCTACGATTCCTTCCATCAGATCGTGCCGCTGAAAAAGAAGAACGGCGCGCTCGTTTCCTCCGACGTGGTTGGACCAATTTGCGAATCCGGCGATTACTTCGCGAAGGATCGCCCGCTGCCTAAAGTGGGCGAAGGCGATCATCTCGCGCTGCTGAGTGCAGGTGCCTACGGCTTCGTGATGGCGTCGAACTACAACACTCGCGCGATGGCAGCGGAGGTTTTGGTCAACGGCAACCAATCCGCGCTCGTTCGCGACCGTCAGGAACTGCCCGAGCTTTGGGCTTCCGAACACTTGCCGAAATGGCTGGTGAAGTAAGCGCACGCGGGCTTCGGTCCGCTTGACTCTGAAAATGAACAAGGCGCGTTGGATCACTCCAACGCGCCTTTTGATTTCCGAAATCGTTGCGGCATCGAGACCGCTCCCCGTTTACTTCTTCGCGTAGATTCGATTCGCCTCTTCGAGGGTTTCCTTGGAGCCGATGTCGTACCACAAACCCGGAACGGTCCACGTATAAACCGGCGTGCGCGGATACAGCCACTGCACGAGACGACCGGGTTGGTCGGGGTTGTTCTTCTCGGCGATGTATTGATCAATCATCGGGAGCGTTCCCTTCGGATAATAATAGAGCGCGATGCCGATGAGCGTGCTCGCGGGATTCGCCGGCTTCTCCTCGAACTTCGACAGCTTGCCTTCCGCATCGAGCGCGACGACGCCGTACTTTTTTGCCTCGGTCAAACTGCGCACGTCGTAAACGCCGAGCACCGGCGCGTTCTTCGCGCGACAGAACTTGCCAAACTCCGCGAGGCTCTGGCTGAAAAGATTGTCGCCCGCTACGACGATCAAGTCGTCGTTCACGTTTTCTTTCTTGAGCACGAGATTCAGATCGCCGATCGCGCCGAGCTTGTTCGAGTCGTCGGTCGAACCGTCGTTGACGATGGTGAAGTCGAGCTTCGCCTTGGTCGCGCGATAATGGTCGGCCCACTTTTGGAAGTGCCCCGCGAACTTCGCGTTGGTCACCACGTAAACGCGATCGATGCCGCCGATGGGCGCGAGATTATCGAGGACGTATTCGATCATCGGCTTGCCCGCCACATCGAGCAGCGGCTTGGGCTGAGTGAGCGTCATCGGATACAGGCGGGTGGCGTAACCGGCAGCGAGGATCAAAACTTTCATCGTGGGAGAGGAAATAACGAAAAAAAACGCCCGCAAGCAAGGCTAAGTTTCCGCGGAAGGAACACGCGCCGACGCTATTCAAACAAACTCGGCGCCACTTCTTTTGCCAGTTTTTGCGACCGCGTCAGAATCTCGACGCCGTCTTCGCACTCGAGGGCCTCATTCGCCAACCGTTGAGCCTCGCTAAGCTTCAACCGGCGGAGAAGGAACTTTACCTGCGGAATCAGCGGAGCGGCGCAGCTGAATTCGTCGATCCCCAATCCGAGCAGCAGTGGGACGAGCGCGGGATCGCCGGCCATCTCGCCGCAGACGCCAACCCAGATGCCCGCATTGTGCGCGGCGTCGACCGTCGTTTTGATCAAACGCAGGATGGCCGGATGCGTTGGCTGATAGAGATGCGCGATGCGTTCGTTCAAACGATCGACCGCCAGCGTGTATTGAATGAGGTCGTTGGTGCCGAGGCTGAAAAAATCAACGCGTTTCGCGAGTGCATCAGCAATCATCACCGCCGAGGGGATCTCGATCATCACCCCGACCTCCATCTCTTCGTTGAACGGCACCTGCTCGCGGCGCAACTCAGCCTTGCACTCGTCCAGAATTGCGTTCGCCTGCGTCAACTCGGCGAGGCCCGAGATCATCGGATACATCATCTTGAGGTTGCCGTGGGAACTCGCCCGCAAGATGGCGCGCAATTGCGTACGGAAGACCTCCGGTTCCTGCAAGCAGTAACGAATCGCGCGCCAGCCGAGGAACGGATTCATTTCCTGCGGCAGATCAAGGTTGGAGAGAAATTTGTCGCCACCCAAATCGAGCGTGCGAATGATCACCGGCTGCGGCTTTAGCGACTCGGCAACTTTGCGATACTCCTCGAACTGCTCGTCCTCGGTGGGCTGGGTCTTGCGATTAATGAAAAGGTATTCCGTGCGAAACAACCCGACGCCTTCTGCGCCGCTTTCTCGAACGATGCCAATGTCGGACGCCCCCTCGACGTTGGCCGAGAGCACGATCGGCACGCCGTCAAATGTCACCGCCGGCTTGTCGCGAACATCCTGCAGCTTCACCTGCAGCTCGACCTGCTTGCGAACAATCTGGCCGTATTCGAATAACGTCTGATCGGTGGGATTGACGATCACCACGCCATTGAAGCCATCGAGCAAAGCGTATTGCCCGGTCTCCAACGTCTGGCTGAGATTTTTCAATCCGACCACCGCGGGAATCTGTAGCGATCGCGCGAGGATCGCCGTATGCGACGTCTTGCTACCCACGTCGGTCGCGAAGCCCAAGACCTTCTTTTTATCCAGTGTCGCCGTCATCGACGGCTGCAAATCGTGACCGATGATGATGCAAGGCTCTTTAAGATGGGCCAACAAACCGGCCGCCGAGCGACCGGAAAGATTCCCCAACACACGCGACGTAACGTCACGCATGTCCGCAGCCCGTTCGCTCAAATACTCGTCTTCAGCAGCGGCAAGGCTGGTGGCGTATTTCTCTGCGACGTCGTGAAACGCGGCCTCGGCGTTCAACTGCTTCTCCGAAATCAACCGCGTCACCTCATCAATCAACGTGGGATCTTCGAGAACGAGCAGATGCGCATCAAAGATCCCCGCGTTTTTCGCGCCCATCGCTTCGGTGACTTTTAGTTGAACCTGGAGAATTTCCTTCCGCGTTGCAACGAGAGCCTGTTCAAGCCTTTCGATTTCCGCAGGCGCGTCCGCAACTTCGATCGTGCGGCGGGGAATGGCGTCCAAGGATTTTCCGAGCACGAGAATTTTTCCCCGGCAAACACCCGCCGAAACGGGTATCCCGTGAAAAACCTTTTCTCCCAATCGTGCTGCTTGGGCCATGCCGCAGCATTGCCGGAACTAAGAGGCGTGAAAAGGGAATTCTTGCCAGAGGACTAAAATCCGCGTGCGCCGGCCGTCGCAATCGGATAATTGAAGACCGTGCGGCCTGCGACCAACCAATCCAATATTGCTCTGATCGGTTTCATGGGCACCGGCAAGTCCAGCGTCGGACGGCTGGTCGCCACCTCGCTGCAGTTCAAGTTTGTCGACACCGACGAGTTCATCGAAGAGCGCACCGGGCGTCGCATCACCGAGATTTTCAAGACCGATGGCGAGCCCGCGTTTCGCGAACTGGAACGCGCGCTTGTGAACGAAATGTCCAAATGGACGCGCACCGTGATCGCGACAGGCGGTGGCCTCGCCGTCCAACCCGGCAATCTTGATTCGCTCAAGGCGTGCGCGTTCACCGTCTGCCTGTGGGCCTCGCCGGAGGCAATCTGGGAGCGCGTCAAACATCAGTCGCATCGCCCCCTCCTCCACGATCCGGATCCGCTCGGCAAGATCCGCACACTGCTCGCCGTTCGCGAACCTTTCTACCGCCAGGCCGACTTGCTGATCGCCACCGAGCAACGCTCCATTCGTCAGGTTGCCCAGCAGATCGTCCACGAGTACGAGCTGCAAGTCAGCCGCGCTGCCTCCACGTAAGCTCGTGAAAACCGCGATCCAGCAACGGGCGCGTGAGCTTGGATTCAACGCTTGCCGCGTCACTACGGCCACACCACCTGATCACGCAGCGCAATTCAACGAATGGATTGCGCAGGGAGCTCACGGCGAAATGGCGTGGCTTCAACGCAACGCCGCCAAGCGCGTCGACCCGCAGCTCGTGCTCGACGGTGCGAGAAGTGTCATCTGCCTCGCGGCGAGTTATTCCGGCAACACAGCACCAAGCGTCGAACCTCAGCATCCACCGACCACGGGCGTGATCGCCCGCTACGCGCGATTCGCCGACTACCACGACGTCCTCGCGGACCGTTTGAAGCAACTCACCGAGTTCATCGACAAACTCGGCGGCACTGGAGTGCGTTCGCTGTGGTACGTCGACACCGGTCCATTGCTGGAACGCGATCTCGCGCAACGCGCCGGCATCGGCTTCGTCGGCAAACACACCAACGTCATCAGCCGCGAGCTGGGCAATTGGATTTTCCTCGCGGAGATCATCACCACGCTAGAGCTCGAGCCCGATCCGTCGGAGAAAAACCGCTGTGGTTCCTGCACGCGCTGCATCACTGCGTGTCCCACGCAGGCGATCACCGCACCGTTTCAACTCGATGCCCGCTGTTGCATTTCCTACCTGACGATTGAATTGAAAGGCTCGATCCCGATCGAATTTCGGCGTGCCATCGGCAATCGCATCTACGGCTGCGACGATTGCCTGGCCGCATGTCCGTGGAACAAGTTTGCGCAGGAGGGAAAGTTGATGCGCGAAGCAGCGCGTCCCGAACTCGAGCTGCCCGACCTGTTGGAACTGCTCTCACTCGACGACGCCGGCTTCAAAAGGAGATTCGCGGGCACACCAATGCTGCGGACCAAGCGCCGGGGAATTCTACGAAACGTTTGTGTCGCGCTCGGCAACGTCGGAGATCGCTCCGCCCTGCCCCATTTGGAGGGCGCCGCGCAGGATGTCGAACCCCTCATTGCCGAACACGCAGCGTGGGCGATCAACGAAATCACCACCCGTTCACCGCGAGCCTGATCCCGATCAAGCCACGCGGAACGAATTTAAGATGTTGCGCATCTCCTCGTACAGTCCGGGAAAGGCGCCCGCATCGGAGTCCAGCTTGCTGGCCGTTGCCACGTACGCTTTGCCGCCGCGCAGAATGGCGCGCTGAATTTGATAGAGCGTCCCCGCCACGCCAGCGTTCCGAACCACGCGCACACCCGACTGTGTGGCGTCATCGAACCAAGTGTTGTCCACCTGCCAGCCGAGTTTCGCGAACGCCTGATTTCCGTAATCCATCCACTGATGCACATCCATGTCGCCGATGTTTTCGACGGTGACGTTCACGTTCGGATTAAACTTCTCGAATGATTTGTGAAAGCGCACCAACAGCGCCGCGCCAATTCCCGCCGCGGAAACGTCGTCGCGAATCCAGTTCCCGTTTTGCGGCCACTCGAGATGAAACGAAGGCGCCGGCGGGACTAGAGAAGCAGGAGCCGCAGGAACGGGCATTCCTTGAACCGGAGCGGCGGGCGCAGTTGGAGCCGGTGAACGCGGAGCCGCAGGCGCAGCGTCCGGAGCGGGCTGATTCGCGATGATCATTTTGCCGAGCGGAGTCTTAGCGGCCTTGATCTTCACGCCACCGGGACCGATCTCCACGTTGGTCGCCCGATCGAGCAAACGCCGGAGTTCGCGCACGAAAACAAACATGGAGACCAACGCAATGATCCCGATTACGATCCATCCGGTGTCGCTCATAGATAATTCCTATCTGGAACGAATCGTAGGGACTGCGGAAGCGGGCGCAAGCCCGCGGTGGAAAAGAAACCGTAACGGAAGCCGTTAGTCCGCTTCGTTGACCTTCTTCAACTCATCCGCAGTCATCGCGGCGCCTTGATCCTTGGTTGCTTCGCGGATCTTCTTCACTTGCTCGGGCTTCACGGGAGTTGCCGCATGACCCCAATCCTTATTCTGGCGGATATACGTAATCACTGCGGCGATCTTTTTGTCATCAAGGCTGTCCTTCCACGGAACCATGACGTTGTTGAATTCAACACCCTTGACGGAGAACGGACCCTGAGCGCCGTGCAGCACGATGCGGATGATGCGATTAGGACCGGGCGCGAGCACCCATTCGGAACCGACGAGCGGCGGAAATTGTCCCGGAGTACCAAGGCCGTTGGCCTGATGGCACGGAGCGCAACTGGCGAGATACGTTTCCTTGCCGAGCGGATCTTCCTTCTCACCTGACGACACAGCAACGAGCGCGGCTTCAGTCCACGGACCCTGCACGCTCGGATTGAAGGCGGCGCCGTTTTCGTCGACGAACAGGCAGCCGCGATAAGCGAGGATGGCCGTGGCCAACATGATCCACGTGGGCAACCACCGGGTGCCGGCTTTCGGCGCGGCGTCCACGGCATCAATGCGCTGGGTATGCTTCGCGTTCATTTCGCAGGCGCGTTGGTTGCCGCAGCCACGGGTGCGACCGAAGCGATCTTCGGCACCGGCGCGTTGGTGAGGGAGACATCGGAGCGAAGGCTCATCAGATATTCCACGAGCGCTTCAGCGTCGCGCGTCGGGAGCAATTGACCGCCGTGCTTGACGAAGAGCCAAGGGTAAGCCGGCATCGTGGACTCGGGTGCCACCGAACGGGGATCAGCGAGATGCTTGAAGTGCCACTCGCGAATTTCCGCGACCGTGTTGGTCGAAGAAAACTTCCATGCGGCAGCGAATTTCTCCGGAGCCCGGACACCGACATTCGCCAAGTCCGGTCCGATGCGTTGTGCGCCCAGCATCACCGGTTCATCAAAGAGATAGTCCTGCGCAACATTGAGGCGATCGCCCCAACCGCGCGCGAGATCAGCGCCGACGTTCTTGAAAGTTACTTCGGCTTTCGCGCCGGGTTCGCTGACTTGCTTTACCGTGAAACCAGCCACGCGCAGGGAAACATCTTCGCGCAAGGTCAAAGGCAGCTTCGTCAGCGCCTGCTTGGCCGCATCAGCATCAGCGGCGAAACCAAGCTTAACGAGCGTGGCGATCACAGCGTTCGTGTTGTCGCCGATCGCGGTGAGTTGGGCACCGAATTGGACGGAGTCTTGTTTCACCTGCTGGCTGTGGCAGTGATAGCAACCGTTCGCGCGATAGACTTCCGCGCCTTGCTTGGCCAAACCGGAGCGCGCGGCCGGATACAGTCCCGCATCAGTCGGGACGGGCTGCTGACCGCCGAGTTGCAACTGCGGCCCGAGAATCAACCCCGCCCAAGAGAGCGCGAGGCTGAAAAACACGCCGAGGAAAATGAGCGGGCCGTGGTTCATGCGGTGATCTTCGAATCTGCGGGCTTGATGCCGACCCCAAGCCAGAAGGCCAGCGGGCAAAGCGTCCGGGCATAACGATCAAGCAACAGGACAAAATTCAGAGCGAACAACGCCGCACCCAGCGTGAAGAGCAAACTGCCGGCCGTGTTCAACAGCAGCATCGTGTGCGTGGTCTTGAGAATTTCCAGGAACGAGCTGCCCGCGTGCTTCATCGCCGACCCCTGCTCCACTCCGGCGACGCACAACGACACCGTGGAAAGAACCACACCGCCACCGAGCGCCCACAACTGGAGTTGGATCAATTTAGGAGCCGGCCAAGGCAGGTTCACCAAACGCGGAAGAATCATCAACGCGGCGCCGATTACGGTCATGCCGACGAATCCCTTCAGGCCGAGCTCGGAAATGCCAGCGAGGAAATGGGTCAGTTGATACGCCGTGCTGAACACCGGGCACGCGGCGAGCAACACAAGAACGTTCCACGCACCGAAAGCAACCACGCCGAAAGCGAGAAAGCACGACGCCGGTTCCGCCGTCAACCGCGTCGGGTCACGACGAATCGTCAGATGGAAATTCGCCACCACGGCGGCCGCGGCAACCGCAAGCAACAAGGTCATCGCACTACTCGCACTCGGAACCCAGGCGGGAAACGGCGAGCCGGAATGGAAACCAGTCCACGCTCCCGTGAGCATCAACACCCAGAAACCGAACAGAGCCAGATTGCGATCGTTGAGCGGCTTACCGATGACGATCGGCACGAAGTAGAACAACGCCGCCAAGGCCAGCGAACCGAGCCACAACTGGCTGAACCCGCTCACGAACCATTGGTTCGCGATGTTCTGTGCGACCCCGCGCAACGGACCGTGGACCAAGAGGCAGTTGGCAGTCGTGTAAAGCCACGGGAAGCACAGCAGCGCCGCGACGAGATACCATTGCGAGACGTAGGTTTCGCGAACGGTGCGCGCGCGGAAGGTCAGAAGCGCGTTGATCGCGATAAGGCAGTAACCGAGGAAGATGATACCGCTGCCGGTCGCCGGAATTTCCAACCACGTGAAGCCAGTGTTGTGGCCGAAAGCGATTTCGATCAAACCGACCGTGAGTCCGAGATTCCACAAGACACCACCGATGATCGACCACAGCGGAAGCTGCAACGTCACGCGACCAAGCCGCGCCAGAATCCACAGCGCCAGACCGAGGCCGGCTTGCGAAGCGAATCCGTAAAGATAAACACTCGAAGCCATCGCCTGCACGCGTCCGTAGCTGAGCGCGGAACATTCACCCAAAAATGTTGGCGAATGAAGTTTGATCGACGCGATCAATGAAAGGACGCTGGCGAGCAGCAGCCAGAACGCAGAAGCGCCAAACAAATAGAGCAGCGACCAACGGCAAGATTGATCGATCTCAGTGACCAGCGAGCTGTCCGCAGCCTGCGCGGCGGAAGTCCTGGTGGTCGGAGTTGAACTCGGTGCGCTCATGAACAGATGCTGGACGAAACGAAGCGGCTCACTCGAACGCGCTGGGTTTTTCGGGCGCTTTGGGCGCGGGAGCCGCGGCTTTGTCGATCTGCGAAATCAGATTCGAACGCGCAGCGACCGGATTCTTCCACTTGGCAATCGCCAGATCCATCGCGCGATCAATCGGCAGACGAACGAGGCCCTTGCCTTTGTCCTGCCAGTCGTAGGTCGTCAGCGCGGTATCTTCCGCGCCGCGAAGTTCGACGAGATTCTTCTTACGCTCTTCCGCACGAGCAGCACCTAAGGGCGCTGGCGTGGTGTATTTCTTCATCTGCCCGACGAGAAACGCCATGATCATCAGCGCGCCGAGGATGCCGGCGGCGTAGATCACGAAGCTCGATTTGCAGCAGGAATTGGAGTCGTTGCAGTTCAATGGCCACCTCCCTTGTTCTTCGCACCGGCAGCCGGCGCCACGTAAATACCGAGGCTCTCCGCAGTGCGCGGGTCCTTCTGCGGATACGGCGGATGCGCGTTGAAAAACTTGATGAAGATCGTGCTCAACACGCCGCCGATGAACGCGAGACTCGCAATATCGAGCCAGCCGAAGTGGAAGCCGTCGGGATACAACACCGGCTGAACGTTGAACGCCATGTCGGCGTAGTGCATTAACCACGTCCACACGCAGACCGGGACGATGACCGGGAGCGAGAGCTTCGTATCAATGCGCAGCAGCGCGAGGAACGGAACGAGGAAGTGACCGAACACGATGACCATGCCGATGTCCCACCAAGTTCCCTTTTCACGCAGCACGTACCAGAAGGTTTCTTCGGGCACGGACGCGTTCCAGATCAGGAAGTATTGGGAGAAGTGGATGTAGGCGTAGAAAATTGTGAACGCGAGCAGCAAGATGCCAATGCTGTGGAACGTGTTCTTTGTGACAATGGGCGCCAACGGGCCCTGACGCTTCAAATACAACGTGATCAGATAAAGAGTTCCCAGAGTCGTCCAGACGCTACCGGCGAAATAATACACGCCATACATCGTCGAGAACCATTGATGCTGGAGTGCCTTCATCCAGAAGATCGCGCCCATCGTCAGCGACAACGCGAAGATGATCACGCCGCTCGCCGCCCACTTGCGCAACGCAATGGTGCAATCCGCGCCGCCGGTTTGATCCTGCTTCAGCGACCAGGAACGCAACTTGTACGACCACAACCACCAGATCAGAAACAGCGCGATGGAGATCGCGTAGAACGCCGAAATGGTGAACAACGGCAACTTCGCGTGCAACGCATGATCCGTTTGCGGATCGCTGCTCATCCACGCGTAGAGCATCTTCGCCTTGATCCCGATCGGCAACCAAAGCACGCCCATCCACGGCAGGAGGCACGCGAGATGTTCCGTGATGCGGCGCGTCGGCACCGACCAGTTTGCATCGAACACGTGATGCACCAGCGTCAGGAAGAATCCGCCCAAGCAGAGGCTCAGGAAGAACATGTACGCCGTCAGGTAAGAGAACGCGAACTGTTTGCCGAGTTCGCCGTTGTTCATCAAGCCGACGGCCACGCCGACGCCGCCCACCACGAGGCACGCCAGCGGCAGCGACTTGATCCAGCCCGGCTGCGACGCCGAGGCGGGAACGGATTGAGCAGGAATGGCAGACGAACTCATAGTTTCTTTTTCAACGCTTCACGTTGTTCGGGAGCCACGTCATCGAGCGTGGCGAGCCGGCTGAATTGCAGGGCGCGCAGATAAGCCACGATGGCCCAACGATCTTCGACAGGGACGTTGGCCGCGTAAGGTCCCATCAGGTTCTTGCCGTAAGTAATCGTGTTGAACACTTCGCCGTCAGCGAGTTTCACGATACGTTGATCGTGCAGGCTGGCGACCACCGCCATGGCGCCGATCTTCTTCGTGATGCCGTTGCCGTCGCCCAATTGTCCGTGGCAGGGCGAGCAGTAAATATTGAAACGTTCCTGGCCACGAGCCATGAGCTTCGGGGTGACTTCCACCGGAAGATTCTCGACGAAGTTCGTGGTTCCCGGAACGCGACCGGTATTCACCGGCACGTCTTCGAAGCGATCTCCACGGGCGATGGTGCCGACCGGCGCGAGGCGCGAGCTGCGACCATCGGGCGTCAGGTGCGCGTCCGCTTGCGGGCGCAACTTCAGCTGGCGGTCCATGTCGGGAAAGATTTCGATCGGTGTCCGGCGCGAGTGATCTCCCCGTTTGCCGAGGATCAACATGGTCGCGAGCACGCAGGCCGCAAGAATTAGCAGATAGTAGCGCATCAATCCTCCACCAGTTCGATGTGCTTGCTGCCGGCTGATTCCAGCAGTTTGCGGGTTTCCGTGGCGGAATATTTCGGATCGCTCGTCTCAATCGCGATGACGAACTTGTCATGCGTGACGCCGGCAAAGCGGCGGCACTTGAGCAGCGGATGATAGAGTTTCGGCAAACGATTCAGGAACAGCATGCCGAAGAGCGTGCCGAACGCACCGAGCAGAATCGTCAGCTCGTAACTCACGGGAAACGCGAACAACGGGCTAAACAGCGGCTTGCCGCCCACCACGATCGCGTAGTCGAAACCGTTCATGTACCAGATCATGGTCATGCCCGATGTGAAGCCCGTCAGACCACCGATGAAGGTGAACCAACCGACTTTGGATTGCTTCATGCCCATCGCGTCGTCCATCCCGTGGATGGGAAACGGCGTGTGCACATCCCAGCGACGGAAGCCGGCATCGCGGATTTGCTCCGCGGCATGCAGCGCGTCGGCCGGCTTGTCGAACTCAGCCATGATGGCGTAAGGCGTGCCCATTAGTGGTGCCCTCCTTTCGCGCCGCCCTGCGGATGATGCGGGTCGGCTTGAGGGGTAACGTTCTTAACTTCCGAGATGGCGATCATTGGCAGGAAGCGCATGAACAACAGGAACAAGGTGCAGAACAATCCGAAGCTGCCCACGAACGTCAACACGTCCACATAGGTCGGCCGGAAATAACCCCAGCTCGACGGCAGGTAATCGCGGTGCAACGACGTGACGATGATCACGAAACGTTCAAACCACATGCCGATGTTCACGAAGATCGAGATGATGAACACCACGACGAGATTCGTGCGGACCTTGCGGAACCAGAACAACTGCGGGCAGATGACGTTGCACGAAATCATGCTCCAATAAGCCCACCAATACGGGCCGAACGCGCGGTTCATGAACGCATACTTTTCGTAGGGATTGCCGCCATACCACGCGATGAAGAACTCCATCCCGTAGGCGTAACCAACGATCGATCCCGTGCCGAGAATGACTTTGCCCATCAACTCCACGTGACGGACGGTGATCACGTCTTCCAGCTTGCACAACGTGCGCAGCGGAATCAGCAGCGTGAGCACCATGCCGAAGCCGGAGAAGATCGCACCCGCAACGAAATACGGCGGGAAGATCGTCGTATGCCACCCCGGCACCACCGACACAGCGAAGTCGAACGAGACGACGGAGTGCACGGAGAGCACCAGCGGCGTCGAGAGACCAGCCAGAATCAAATACGCTTTTTCGTAGTTGCTCCAGTGACGGTTCGAGCCGGTCCAACCGAGCGCGAACAAGCCATAGGCGAACTTGCGAATCTTCGTTGTCGCCCGATCACGCATCGTCGCGAGATCGGGAATCAAACCCGTATACCAGAACAGCAGCGATACCGTGCCGTAGGTCGAGACCGCGAACACGTCCCACAACAAAGGCGAGCGGAACTGCGGCCAGATGACGTTCGCATTCGGAATCGGCGCGAGGAAGATCGGCGCGAGCCAGATACGACCGACGTGAACGACCGGGAAAATACCGGCGCAAGCCACAGCGAAGAGCGTCATCGCTTCGGCGGCGCGGTTGATCGAGGTGCGCCAGCGTTGACGAAGCAGGCAAAGAATCGCCGAGATCAGCGTTCCGGCGTGGCCGATACCGATCCAGAAGACGAAGTTCGTGATATCCCACGCCCACGCAGCGGGCTGGTTCAACCCCCACACACCGACACCGGTCGCGATGAGGTAGGCGATCAGGCTGAACATCATCGTCATGCCGACGATGCTGATCAGGAACGCAGGCCACCACCACTTGGGCGTCTTGCCTTCAATGATTCCGCAGATGTGGTCGGAGATCCAACCGATCGAGCGGTTGTTCAACACCAACGGCTGGCGTTCCAATTCCGCGGGTGGCGGCTGGAGCTTGCTCACTGGGAAAGCGGTTTCAGCGCTCATCAGTGCGCTCCTTTCTTCTCAGCGTGAGCCGGAGCGGATTCATGACCATGACCTTCATTGCTGGCGTGATGTGCTTCAAACGGGCTGCCGTGCTTGTCGGAATATTCCTTCATGCCCATGGGCATTTTCAGATCTTCGTAATCCGGCATCGCAGGATTCGGATTGCGGATCCGCGCGAGGTAGGTCGTGCGGGCCTTGACGTCGAGGAAGCCGAGCACCGCGTAATTGCGGTCGAGCGCCTTCAACTGGCTAACCTTGCTGTGCGGATCAAGAATGTTGCCAAACGCAATCGCGTCGGCCGGGCAGGCCTGAGCGCAAGCCGTCGTGAACGTGCCATCGGGCACCGCGACATCGGGCGAGGCGCCAGCCTTGACCTTCTGGGCAATCTTCGCGCCTTCGATGCGCTGAATGCAGAACGTGCACTTCTCCATGACGCCGCGCATGCGGACGGTCACTTCCGGATTCTTCGCCAGCTTGATCAGGTCGTATTCCAGCGGCTCGCGTTTCGCGAACGGACCTTTGTAAAGGTTGCCGGACTGACCGTTCATACCCGCGTAATCGTTCGGGCGCTTGTTGAAATCGAAGAAATTGAACCGCCGAACTTTGAACGGACAGTTGTTCGAGCAATACCGCGTGCCAATGCAGCGGTTGTAAGCCATCACGTTCACGCCCTCTTCGTCGTGAACCGTCGCGTTGACCGGGCAGACGCTTTCGCACGGCGCGCTTTCGCAGTGCTGGCACATCATCGGCTGATTGACCGACTGCGGATTCGCAGCGTCGCCGGTGAAGTAACGGTCGATGCGCATCCAGTGCATCTCGCGGCCTTTGTTGACCTGGTCGCGGCCAACGATCGGAACGTTGTTCTCGCTCTGGCACGCGGTCACGCACGCGGTGCAACCCACGCACGAGCTGAGATCGACGACCATGCCCCACTGGTGCACGTCGCTCTTGGTCTCCGGATTCTTGACGTACGGATGCTGATAAATGTTCTTCGGCTCGCCCTTTTTGTCCTTCGGGATGAACTCGGAGTGCGCCTCCAGGTCCATGTTGTTGGCGAAATCGGTTTTCTTCCGATACTGATCGAGGTTCGCTTCGCGAATGATCGGACGTCCGTCCATCGCGCCGTGCTCCTGCGTGCTGACCACGCGAGCGGTCTTGCCCGTGTTCGTCAACTTGCCGCCAGCAGCAAAATAGGGAGCCGTGGACGTGCGCAACGCATAGGCATTGAAACCAACCTTGTAGCCAACGCGACCAGGCTTCGGACGACCATAACCGAGCGCGATCGCCACGGTGTTGTCCGCCAGACCAGGCTGAATCCAAATCGTGCCCGTGACTTTGCGACCACCGAGTTCGAGTTCGATGACGTCGCTGAACTCGTAGCTCGTGCCTTCGTCGTTACTCTTGAACGCAGCGTTTTCCTTTTCCGGATCGGCATTCTTACGACCGGCCGCGGCCTTGAGATTGAGCGCCTTCGCTGTGTTCGGGCTGACCGCGATGATGTTTTCCCAAACGACCTTCGTGATGGGATTCGGCGTTTCCTGCAACCAGCCGTTGTTGTTGTAACGACCGTCGTCCACGCTGTAGTCGCGGTGGAAAACCACTTCGAGCTTCTCCGCGCTCGGCGTGGGCAAAACCGTCGCGGACTTCAACGCCGCAGCGATTGCACCAACGTTTAACTTCCCAGCGACAGGTGCGGGCGCAGTGCCCGCCGCGAAACCGTCGTGGATAAATTTCTTCCAAGCTTCTTCGAGGTTTGCCGGCTTGACGATGCCCGCGAACGTTTCGCGAACGATGTCATGCGGACGCACGGCGTCGAGACCGCCGAGGTGCGCGAGAACTTCGAGCTCGGTGAAACCGCCAAAGAGCGGCTCGATGAGCGGCTGAACGGAAACGTAGGTGCCGTCACTGGTGCGACCGTCGCCCCACGATTCGAGATAGTGTGCCGCCGGAATGAAATAGCTGGCGCCTTCCGCCGATTCATCGTGGTAGTAACCCCAACGGATGATCGACTTGGCTTTCTTCTGAGCCGCCGCGAAATCGAGATCGACCGGAGCGGCGTAAACCGGATTACCACCGAGCGACACGAGCGTGTCCACTGTGCCGGCGTTCAACGCCGCAACGAGGTCCGCGAGCGAACCCGTCTTAACTTCCGGCGCGGGATTCAGCACGACAACTTTGCCGACACTGCCCAGCGCGTTATTGATCGCAGCTGCGATGAAATGAACCGCTGCCGGTTGAGAGTGACCCGCGAGCACGACGCTTTCGCCGCTGCTGTGAGCCAAATCCTTCGCCGCTTCAGTGACCCACTTCTCGTCGCCTTTGAATTCACCAGCGAGTGCATCCAATGCCGCACCAAGTTCCCCTGCTCCGCCTTTTTCTTTCAGGACTTCCACCGCGAGCTTCGCTGCGAGCGGGAGAACCTGGCTGGCTGGGAGTCGCAGACGATGATCCGCGTTCGCACCCGTGATGCTGAAAACTGCTTCGACCGCGTAGAGGCGATTGATCTCGTCAGCGGCGGTCTTCTGTTTGCGCCCTTTGGCAAAGCCGCGAATGAAGCGGTAAGAGTCTTCTTCCGCACCGAGGAAATCGCAATCGAGCGCGAAAATGCGCTTGGCCTTGTCGAGCTGATATTGCGGAGCGATCGATTGACCGAAGGCAGTCGAGGCCGCTTGCTGGCCAGCCGAGAGATCAATCGGCTCGTAGAGGAACCAACGCGCCTTGGGATACTTGGCGCTGATCAGCTGCTGAACGCGCAAGCGCGACGGCGAGCTACTGCGTTCGAGCAAGAACACCAACCCCTCGCCACCGGTGGCAGCATGGCGCTTGGCTGCTTGCGTGAGAAAATCAATCGTCTTGACGGAATCGCCGGACGACATCGCCATCGCGCGATCCGGATCAAACAAGTTCAGGATCGATGCCTGAGTAAAGTGATCCGTGCCAGCGTTGCCCGCGGGATGCTCGGGATTCGATTCGACTTTGACCGGCCGACCTTCGTGCGATTTGACCAGCAACGGAACCGAAGAACCGCGCGTCGGGCGGGACGTTGCAAAAAACTTTGCCTTACCGTGGATGTAATTTTCCGGCTGCTTCGAGAACGGAAGAATGTTTTCGACCGGCTTGCGGCAACCCGTCAGGCCAAGCCCGCCGAGAAGAAACGAAGCCGACATGATCTTGACGAAATGCCGGCGGGAGGTGCCGTCGGTGAATTCGCTCGCGCCCGCGGGAAATTCGTTCTGGAGCCATTGCTGGAACTCCGGCGTCTCGGCCACTTGGTCGAGGCTGCGCCAGTATTTCGGGCCGCTTTCCGGAATGGGACAGGGTGGCGGGATGGTTTTCATCGATGACAGGCGGAGCAATTCTGCGAGGACATGATCTTCCAATCGTGGACAATCTTCTTGCCGTTGGCTTCCTGCGTCGCGGCGTCCACTTGGTAGTCGAGATTGAAGACTTGCTTCGGATCGCGGACGAATTTCTCCGGGTTACGATGGCACTCAAGGCAGAACGCCATCGTGAGCGACTTGCTCTGATAAACCTCGTCCATCTTGTTGAGCTGTCCGTGGCAATGCACGCAACTCACGCCGCGGTTCACGTGAACCGAATGATTAAAATAAACGTAGTCAGGAACCTTGTGAATCTGAACCCAGGGAATCGCCTTGCCCGTTTCGTAGCTTTCGCGGACGAGTGCCAGCTTCGGACTGTCTTTGAGAACCTGGTTGTGACAGTTCATGCACGTCGCCGTCGCCGGGACGTTTGAATACCAGGACTTCTCCACCGCACTGTGGCAATAGCGGCAGTCGATGCCGAGTTGGTCCGCGTGTATCGCGTGAGAAAACGCCACCGGCTGAATGGGCTGATAACCGACGTTGGCGTACTTCGGCGTGAAATAATACCACCCGCCCGCGACCAACGCGGTGCCGGTCACCGCCGCTCCAATTAGGAGCTTCAGCGGCAGCTTGTTCGTCCACTTGGGAAAAATGTCCGACATCGTCAGTTTATGTTTGTTGGTTTCAAGCGCTGAGCGCGGGCAAATGGTCCACCTGAAAAATGCTTCAGGAAACTCCGGCGAATGAACTTTTCACCGGCCTCTCGAAGCGAGTAACCGCTTCCGAGAATGTGCGACTCACATCGAGTCACACCACCGCCTGAAAATCGTTTAACGCAATACCGACTGAACGCGCAAGCCCCTTTGTGAAAAATTTCACGAATTTGTTCCCCTTAATGCCAAGAATAAGTCGGCTTTGTGCAAGTGAAGAGTTGACGCCACACCCCCTCATTCATTCCGCAGAATGCATTTGAAGAACGCGACCGGTGAGCGCAGTCTTAACGAAAGCCTAAATATTCACGCGCCTGCTGGCGTCACATTCTCTGGCTAGCCGTACTTAAATAATGCTGACGATCTACAACCAGAACAGCAGCCGCTTGTGCGACGGAGTGTCCCGCCGCAATTTTCTAAAGATCGGCGGCCTCGCGATGGGCGGCTTGGCCATGCCCGACATTCTCCGCGCCGAGGCACAGTCGGGCATTCGTCGATCGCACAAGGCGGTCATCATGATTTTCCTTCCGGGCGGACCGTCGCATCAGGACATCTTCGATCTGAAGATGGACGCGCCGTCGGAAGTGCGCGGCGAATTCAAGCCCATCTCCACAAGCGTTCCCGGCATCCAGATCACCGAGCATTTGCCGCGCGTCGCTAAGCTGATGGACAAGTGCGCGCTCATACGGTCGATCGTCGGTGCCACGGGAGATCACTACGCGTTTCAATGTCAGACCGGCCGCTCGCACAAACAACAGGCGCCCGGTGGCTGGCCGAGTCTCGGCTCCACGGTCGCGAAGCTTCAAGGCGCGGTCGATCGAGCGATGCCTCCGTTCGTCGGGCTTGCCCCGAAGATGGGAGAGATGCGTTGGGCGGACAACGGTCAGGCCGGCTTTCTCGGCGTGCCCTTCGCGCCGTTTCAACCAAACAAAGGTTCCGGCAAGGACGACATGGCGCTCAACGGCGTCACGCTTGACCGCCTGGCCGATCGTCGCGCGTTGCTCACGAGCTTCGATAACTTCCGCCGCGACGTGGACGCAAGCGGCTTGATGAGCGGGCTCGACGCGTTCAACGAACAGGCGTTCGGCGTCCTCACTTCGAGCAAGCTGCTCGACGCGCTCGACCTCACGAAGGAAAACACGCGCGTCGTGGAACGTTACGGCAAAGGCGATCCGAAGAACCGCGACGACGGCGGGCCGAAGTTGATGGAACATTTCCTCGTGGCGCGTCGGCTCGTCGAGGCGGGCGCACGCTGCGTAACGCTCGCGTTCAGCCGCTGGGATCATCACGGAAAAAATTTCGACGCGCTCCGCCAAGACCTTCCCCTGCTCGATCAAGGTCTGAGTGCCCTGATCGAAGATCTTCATCAACGCGGCCTCGATAAAGATGTGAGTGTCGTGGTGTGGGGCGAATTCGGCCGCACGCCGACGATCAACAAAGACGCCGGTCGCGATCACTGGCCGCGCGTCACGTGCGCATTGCTAGCGGGCGGTGGCATGAAAATGGGCCAAGTCATCGGCGCCACCGATCGTCTCGGCGGCGAAGCGACCGAGCGCCCCGTGCAATTCGGCGACGTTTTCGCCACGCTCTATCACAACCTCGGCATCGACGTGAGCAAGGTCACCATTCCCGATCTCACGGGTCGTCCGCAGTATCTCGTCGACGGCGGCTGCGCGCCGATGCCCGAGTTGGTTGGATAAATTTTCAATGCTCACGATTCTTGGAAAAACCACCGGCCCCTTCTGTGATGGCGTTTCGCGTCGCGACTTCCTACGCATCGGTGGACTCGCAATGGGCGGGTTAGCGTTGCCGCAAATTCTCCAAGCCGAGCAACTCTCCGGCATCCGTCGTTCGCACAAGGCCGTCATCATGATCTATATGGCCGGCGCGCCGCCGCATCAGGACATGTATGACCTGAAGATGGATGCGCCGTTGGAAATCCGCGGCCCTCACCGCCCGATGCGCACCAACGTCCCAGGCATCCAGATCTCCGAGCACATGCCGTATTGCGCGAAGATCATGGACAAGCTCGTGCCCATCCGCTCGATGTATGGCTCGCCGGATGGCAATCACGACTCGTTCATCTGCTACACCGGCCGGCCCGTGCCGAAGCAACCGCCCGGCGGGTGGCCGTCGATGGGCGCCGCGCTCTCGAAACTCCAAGGCCAGACCGATCCCGCGATACCCGCATTCGTCGGCCTCGCGCCGAAGGCCGGGCATCCGCCTTACGGCTCGCCGGGGCATCCGGGTTTTCTCGGCCCTACGCACGCGGCGTTTCGTCCGAACGGCGCGGGCATGGATGATTTGAAATTGAATGGCGTCACGCTCGACCGCCTGGCCGATCGCAAGGCGTTGCTGAGCGGCTTCGATAATTTCCGCCGCGATGTGGACAAGAGCGGCATGGTCGAAGGCCTCGACGCGTTCAATCAACAGGCGTTCAACATCCTCACCTCGAGCAAACTCATGGAAGCGCTCGACGTCAGCCGCGAACCCGCGAAGGTCCGCGAGCGCTACGGCAAGGGTGACACGAAGAATTACGGCGACGGCGCCCCGCGCAACTGCGAGCACTTCCTCATCGCCCGCCGGCTCGTCGAGGCGGGCGCGCGCTGCGTGACGTTGAATTTCGGCCGCTGGGATTTTCACAGCAACAACCACAGCGAACTCCTCACGCACCTGCCGTTGTTCGATCAGGCGCTGAGCGCGCTCGTCGAAGACCTTCACGCGCGCGGAATGGAGAAGGAAGTCGCGGTCGTCGCTTGGGGCGAGTTCGGTCGCACGCCGACGATCAACAAGGACGCCGGCCGCGATCACTGGCCACGCGTCGGCTGCGCGATGCTTGCGGGCGGCGGCATGAAGACGGGCCATGTCATCGGTGCCACCGATCGTCTCGGCGGCGAGCCGACCGAACGCCCGGTGCATTTCGGCGAAGTATTCGCCACGCTCTATCATCAGCTCGGCATCGACACGAGCCGCGTCACGCTCCCCGACCTTTCCGGCCGCCCGCAATACCTCGTCGATGGCTGGGAGCCGATGCCGGAGCTGGTTTCGGTTTAACCCGTTTTCGAAATCCACATGTCGCTGCGAAAACAAATCGCGTCCCTCAGCGTCGCCCTCGCGTTCACTTTCGGGACGTTGGCTACGTTCGGCAAAGCAGGAGACACTTCCCCCGGCAAACTCACCGGGCTTCAAATCCACTTCACCACCGACGTTGACGCGAAAGCCGCCGTGCCGCTCAAGCTCGTGGGCAAGGACGCGAAGCAGCAGTTGCTCGTCACCGCGAAGTTTGACAGCGGCGCGCTTCGCGACTTTACGCGACAGGTTACATTCACGGCTGCGCCCGCAAGCATCGTTAAGGTGGAAAAGAACGGCATGGTCACGCCGCTCGGCGACGGCTCGGCAACGATCACTGCGAAGAGCGCGGACGGCGCGACGGCCACGTTGAGCGTCACGGTCGCGAAGGCGAAGTTCGCCGAGCCGATCAATTTTCCGAATCAGATCGTCCCCATCTTCACCAAGAACGGTTGCAACGGCGGCGGTTGCCACGGCAAGTCGAGCGGGCAAAACGGCTTCAGGCTTTCGCTGCTCGGCTTCGAGCCGACGGAAGATTTCGAGCATCTCGTGAAGGAAGCGCGCGGTCGCCGGCTGTTCCCCGCCGCACCCGAGCGGAGTTTACTCGTCGAAAAAGGCGCGGCCACGCTTCCGCACGGCGGCGGCAAGCGACTCGATCCCGCGTCCGACGATTACAAGCTCCTCGTCCGGTGGATCGCGCAAGGCATGCCGTATGGCAAGCCCACGGACCCATCCGTCACGCGCATCGAGGTGTTGCCCAAGGAGCGCACGATGCCCTTTGCCGGCGAGCAGCAGCTCGTCGTGCTCGCGCATTACACCGACGGCTCGGTACAGGACGTCACGCGCAGCGCGCTCTACGAACCGAACGACAAAAACATGGCGCGCACCGAGGAGGACGGCCGCGTGAAACTCTTCGACCAGCCCGGCGACGTCGCGGTGATGGTGCGTTATCAGGCGAAGGTCGCCGTGTTCCGCGCCACGATTCCGCTCGGCGCGCCGGTGGACAAATTGCCCGAGCCGAAAAATTTCGTGGACGAACTCGTCTTCAAAAAACTCCGCACCATCGGCATGCCGCCGTCGGAGAATTGCGACGACGCCACGTTTCTCCGTCGTGTGACGGTGGACATCGCGGGCCGGTTGCCGACGCCCGAGGAGTTGAAGCGTTTCCTCGCCGAGCCGAGCACGGGCAAGCGCGAGTTGCGGATTGACTCGCTCCTCGACAGCGCCGATTACGCCGAATATTTCGCCAACAAATGGGCCGCGCTCCTGCGCAATAAACGCACCGACGCCAAATACACGCGCGGCACCTACGCGTTCTGGACGTGGATTCGCGACAGCCTGCTGGAGAACAAGCCCTATGACACGCTCGTGCGTGAAGTCGTCGCCGCGTCGGGCGAGATCGCGGAGCATCCGCCCGTCGCGTGGTATCGGCAGGTGAAGGACACCACCGCGCAGATGGAAGACACCGCGCAACTTTTCCTCGGCATGCGGCTCCAGTGCGCGCAATGCCATCATCATCCCTTCGAGAAGTGGAGCCAGCAGGACTACTACAGCTTCTCCGCGTTCTTCAGCCAGGTCGGCCGCAAGGCCAGCGGCGTGCCGAGCGAGGAAGTCATTTTCCACAAACGCGGCACCGCGACGGCCACGAACAAGAAGACCGGCCAACCCGTGAAGCCCGCCGGCCTCGGCTCTGCCACAATGGAGATTCCGCCCGACGAGGATCCGCGGCAGTTGCTCGCCGACTGGATGGCCCGGAAGGAAAATCCCTTCTTCGCCCGCTCGCTTGTGAACCGTTACTGGAAACATTTCTTCAACCGCGGCCTCGTCGAACCCGAGGACGACATGCGCGAAACGAATCCCGCGACGAATCCCGAACTCCTCGACGCGCTCGCTGCCGACTTCGTGAAGAGCGGCTACGATCTCAAGCACCTCGTCCGCACCATCACCAGTTCGCGCACCTACCAGCTCAGCGCCGTGCCCAACGCGCACAACGCCGTGGACCGCCAGAATTTCTCGCGCTACTACCCGAAGCGCCTCACCGCCGAGGTGCTCTTCGATTCCGTCAACGCCCTGCTCAAGTCCGAGAGCCGCTTCGACCGCCTGCCGCCCGGCACGCGCGCCGTCGCGCTGCCCGACAACAGCTTCAACGCCAGCTCCTATTTCCTCACCGTCTTCGGCCGCCCCGAGTCGTCCAGCTCGTGCGAATGCGAGCGCTCGCAGGACGCGAGCCTCGCTCAGAGCCTGCACCTGCTCAACGCGAAGGACATTCAGGACAAGCTCACCGCCGACACCGGCCGCGCCGCGCTCCTCGCCGCCGACCCGCGCAGCGACGACGAAAAGGTCCGCGAACTTTACGCCTGGGCCTGCTCGCGCCCGCCCGACACGAAGGAACTCAGCCTCGCGAAGAACCATCTCGAAAAGAAAGTGAAGGACAAGGACGGCAAGGAAACGCCGATCAACAAGCGGCAGGCTTACGAAGACATCCTTTGGGCGCTGATCAACACCAAGGAGTTTTTGTTCAATCACTAGAGCTGCGTTGCCAATGAGTGTTTCTCTTCGGGCGGCTCAAACGAATCTCCGCACACGCTTCGGCCTCCTTGTCGCACTGCTTTTCGCGACGCAACTCTTTGCTCAACTCCCCACACCACGCCTCGCGACGATTTTCCCGCCCGGCGGCAAAGCCGGCTCGACGGTCGAGGTCACCATCGCCGGCGAGAATCTCGACGAGTCGAGACAAATCCACTTCTCGCAACTCGGCCTGACCGCCAAGCCGAAGCTCGACGCGAAAGGTCAGCCCGAGGCGAACAAGTTCGTCATCACCATTCCCGCCGACGCGCCGGTCGGCGTGTGCGACGCGCGCGTGGCGGGACGCTTCGGCATTTCCAATCCGCGCGCGTTCGTCATCGGTGATCTGCCGGAGAGCCTCGCACCCGCGACGAACACGACCGCCACCGCCGCGTTCGCCGTGCCGCTGGGCAGCGTCGTCCACGGACGGCTCACGCAGAACAATCCGGCGTGGTTCAAGTTCGCCGCCAAGAAGGGCCAGCGCGTGCTCGTGAATTGCGAGGCGAAGGAGATTGATTCGCGCGCGGAGGACGTGCTCTCGCTCTCCGACACGAACGGCCGCGAACTCACCCGCAACCGCCGCGGCGGCCCGCTCGATTTCACCGCGCCCACCGACGGCGAGTTCCGCGTGAAGCTCCACGACTCCACGTTCCGCGGCGGCGACGAGTATTTTTTCCGCCTCGCCGTGGGCACCGGTCCGTGGATTGATTCCATCCATCCCTCCGCCGGCCTGCCCGGCACGAAGGCGAAATACACGCTCTACGGCCGCAACCTCCCCGGTGGTGCGCCTGCGAAGGACGTGACCGTGGACGGCAAACCGCTGGAGCAACTCGTCGTGGAGATCGAGTTGCCCGGCGACGCGCTCGCGAAGCAACGCCTCCAATCCAGCGCGCTCGTCCGTCCCGGCGCCGCCGCGCTCGACGGCATCGAGTATCGCCTCAAGAGTCCGCAAGGCGTCTCGAATCCCGCGCGCCTCGGCTTCGCCACCGCGCCTGTCATCGCCGAGCCGCTCGACGCGCCGCCGAAATTGCAGAAGCTCACGCCACCGTGCGAATTCGCCGGCCAGTTCCGTCGTCGCGGCGAACCGACCGTGCTGACCTTCGACGCGAAGAAGGGCGACGTGTGGTGGCTCGAAGTTTTCTCCCAACGTCTCGGCGCGCCGACCGATCCCTTCGTGCTCATCGAGCGCGTGACCAAGAACGACAAGGGCGAGGAATCCGCCGCGACCATCGCCGAACTCGCCGACTCCGACGCGAACCTCGGCGACCGCGAGTTCAACACCACGTCGCGCGATCCGTCGTATCGCTTCGAGGCCAAGGAAGACGGCCTCTATCGCATCTCGGTGCGCGATCTTTTCAATCGCAATCCCACCGACCCACACCATCCCTTCCGCCTCGCGCTTCGGAAGGAATTGCCGGACTTCCGCCTCGTCGCGCTCACCCCGCAACCACCGAAGCAAAAAGACGACGCACGCGCAGTTTCGCCCACTGCACCGAATCTGCGGCGCGGCGAGACACAGGTCGTGAAGGTGCTGGCGTTTCGTCGTGATGGTTTCAACGGCGAGATGCAACTCTCTGTCGAGGGCTTGCCAACCGGCGTTACGTCTGTCGGCGCGAAAATCCCTGAAGGCAAAACCTCCGCGCTGCTCGCAATCACCGCGAAACAGGACGCCGCCGCGTGGAGCGGCGCGTTGAGAATCGTTGGCAAGGCCAAGGCGGGCGACACCGAACTCCTACGTGAGGCCAGAGGCGGTTCCGTGATGTGGCACGTAGCCGATTTCAACAACGACCCGATTGATTCGCGACTAACGCGCGATCTCGCGCTCGGCGTCAGTAGCGCCGAGAGCGCGCCCATCACGATTGTAACGACGGAGGAGAAGACATTTGAGCCAGTCGGCGGCAAGGTGAAGATTCCGCTCAAGCTCACGCGACGCGGCGAGTTCAACGACAACCTCAAGCTCAAGGCCGTCGGCGTGCCCGCGTTGGATTCACTGGGCGAACTGGAAGTAAACGCGAAGACCAACGCGGCGACGTTGGAGATTGATTTGACCAAGACCAAGCTGCCCGCCGGCACGCACAAGTTTCTCCTCCAAGCGCAGACGAAGGGAAAGTTCCGCAGTTACGAAGCCGAGGCCAAATCGGCCGACGAAGCAACGAATCTCGCCGAGAAGGAAGCGAAGTCCGCTGCCGAAGCCGCCAAGAAAACGAACGACGCGCTCGCCGCCGCGAAGAAGGCGGATGAGGAGGCCGCCAAGCAAGCGAAGTCCGCCTCGGAGAAAGACAAGGAAACCATTGCAGCCAAAGCGAAGTCCGCCGCCGATGCACGAGCCGCCGCGGAAAAATCAGCGAGCGAAGCCACCGCAAAATCCAAGTCCGCCGACGAGAAGAAAACCGCCGCGCAGGAAGCCGCGAAGAAGCTCGCCGAGAAATCCAAGGCGAAGGAAGCGACCATCATGGTTTACTCCGCGCCGATCACCGTCGTCGTGAAAGCGGAAGAGAAGAAGACCGAGCCTAAGAAGTAACTCGCGATGACCAGCCGATTCATTCTATTTAGCGCGATGTCCCTCTGCGTCGCCGCGTTGGGAGCCGAAAGGAAATCCACGCCGGAGAGGAAGGCCACGCCCAACGCCGGCATTCCCATCGCGACCGTAAAGCGCGGTTCGGTGGACTTCGATCGCGACGTGTTGCCGATCCTCAAGACAAGTTGCCTCGCGTGTCACAACAAGACTTCGGCGAAGGCTGACCTCAATCTCGAAACACCCGCGACGATGCTCAAAGGCGGCGAGACCGGTCCGGCCATCAAACCCAAACAAGGCACGAACAGCTTGTTGCTCCTCTCTGCCGCGCATCTCGCGGATCCGCCGATGCCGCCCAAGGACAATAAGGCCAACGCGCCTGACCTCACGCCCGAGCAACTGGGCATTCTCAAGTTGTGGATCGATCAGGGCGCGAAGGCCTCGACAAAAGTCGCGAAGGCCATCGACTGGCAGCCGTTGCCGCCGGGGATGAATCCCATTTACGCCATCGCGCTCACCGGCGACGGGCAGTTCGCCGCGTGTGCTCGCGCGAATCAAATTTTCGTCTACCACCTGCCCAGCGGCCAGCTCGCCACGCGGCTCACGGACCCGGCGTTGCTCAAGTCGGGTCTCTACACGCAGCCCGGCGTGGCGCACCGCGACCTCGTGCAATCGCTGGCGTTCACTCCCGACGGCACGCGACTCGCCTCCGGCAGCTACCGCGAGGTGAAACTCTGGCGGCGTCCGCAAAACGTGCAGACGGCGAATCTGAAAAACATCGCCCCGAAACCCGTCTCCGCGCTGGCCTCGAGCACCGACGGCAAATGGCTCGCCACCGGCGGCGACGACGGCGCGGTGAAACTTTGGAGCCTACCTTCCGGAAAATCCGCAAAGACGCTTACCGGGCTCAAGGGCTCCGTCAGCAGCGCGAAGTTTTCCCCCGATGGCGCGAAGCTGGCCGCGGCGGCGGACAAAACGCTCATCGTTTGGACAATTGCCGACGGGAAGATTTTCACGCAGACAACCAACGTTCCGTCCATCAATGCCGTAGCATGGCTTGCAGACGGACGCCAGGTCGCCACTGCCGGCGCTGACAATTTCATTCGATTATGGAAGTTGCCCGACGCCACGAACGGCCCTTTGACCGCTGGCAAGGAACTAAAAGGCCACGCCGGCGCAGTAACTTCGCTCGACGCCGTGACGGCGGTGACGAATCAGTTGTTGTCCGGCAGTGCGGATGGTTCGCTGCGCCTGTGGAACGTCGAAAAGGGTGAGACGGTTCGCGAGGTGAAGCACGGTGGCGCGGTAGCGGCAGTTGCGATTCGCCCCGACGCGAAGCGGTTCGCCTCGGCGGGCGCGGATCATGTGGCGAAGCTTTGGGACGCCGATGGAAAGTTAGTCGCCGAATTGAAGGGCAATCGCGTTGCCTACGAACTCGTGGCCGAGCACGAGCGCGGACTGACGCTGGCGACGAACGAGGTGATCTTCTGCAAGGACACGCTGAAAGCGGCGGAGACGAATCTCAATGGGTTAGTCGAACGCGTGAAGAAGGCCACGGCGACGAACGAAGCAGCGGTGAAGTTTTTCACCGAGAAAGAAAAAACAATTAAAGACGCGAGCGATGCCAAAGTGGCGGCGGAGAAAGCTGTCGAAGAATTCGCTGGCGTGAAGAAGGCACTGGAAGCCTTCGAGGCCGCGGACAAACTGGCGAAGCAAGCCGAAGCCGACGCAAAGGCCGCGAAGGAGAAGCCGGACAAAGCCGTCGCGGAGAAGCTCGCGGCGGTCGCTGCAGAAAAGGCCAAGGCCGTCGCTGAAGCAAAAGCGATCGCCGACAAGGCGACCGCCGAAACGAAGGACAAGCGTAAACCCGCCGAGGACAAACTCGCTGCGGCGATAAAGAAACTTGAAGAGACGGAAAAGGAATTCAAAAAAGCGAAGGAAGCGAAATCACAAGCCGAACACGAACTCCAGCTATCCAGCAGCGCGAAGGCGAAAGCTGACCAAACGGCCGCGGCCGCAAAGGCGAAACTGACCGCCGCCGAGGAAGGTTTAAAACAAGCCGATGCAGATTTGCAGTCAGCGAAGAAAGCCGCGAAGGATGCCGAGAAGCCCATTCGCACGCTGGCGTTTTCGTCCGACAATCTGACCTTGGCGACGGCGGGCGATGATCAGTTGATTCACACGTGGAGCGCAGAGACCGGTGCAGCCTTTGATTTTTTGAAAGGGCATACAGGGGCGGTGATTGGAGTGGTCTTCACCGGCGCGAACCGTCTTGCGTCCATCGCCGGAGATCGCAGCGCGGTGGTGTGGGATACAAATCCGGCGTGGACGCTGGAGCGCACGCTGGGCACCGGTGACGCGGCGTCACCGCTAGTAGATCGCGTCAACGCTGTGCGCTTCAGTCCCGACGGGAAAATTCTCGCGACCGGCGGCGGTGAACCGTCCCGGAGCGGCGAGATCAAGCTGTGGGAAGTTGCGACCGGGAAGTTGTCAAAGACGTTCGCCAACATCCACAGCGATGCAGTGTTCAGCTTGGATTTTTCACGCGATGGAAAGCTTCTGGCCTCCGGCGCATCAGACAAGTTTGCGCGTGTGACGGAAATCAGTTCAGGGAAGGTGTTGAAAACGTTTGAAGGCCACACGCACCACGTACTGGGTGTGAGCTTGCGCGCCGACGGTCGCATCCTTGCCACCGCGGGTGCGGATAACGTGGTGAAAATTTGGGACGTGCTCACCGGCGAGCGGAAGAAAAACGTCGAAGGCTACGGCAAGGAAGTGACGTCGATTCAGTTCATCGGCGTGAGCGATCAGACTTTGACCTCGGCCGGTGATAATCGCGTGCGCATCATTCGCGCCGACGGCGGCGACGTGCGGTCGTTCGAGGGATTCAACGATTTTGTCTACGGCGCGGCCACCACCGCTGACGGCGGGGTGGTGATCGCCGCCGGACAGGACAGCGTCTTGCGCGCGTGGAACGGAACGAATGGCCAATTGCTCCGCGCATTCGCGCCGCCGACCAATTCCACGCCGCCAATCAGCAACGCCGCGAAGAAATAGCCGCGCCTTGCCTCGCTTGACTCACGGGTGACCTCCATTAGACTTCGCCGCGTGTTTTGCTTTGCCAAATTGATTCTTCACCACACCGCTTCCGCGGCCTGATCCGATTAGATGAAAAAGCCCTCTCTGTTGATTATTTTCCTGACCGTCTTCATCGACCTCATTGGCTTTGGCATCGTGCTGCCGTTGCTGCCGTCTTACACGAAGCACTTCGGCGCCTCGGGACTGGAGGTCGGAATCATCATGGCTTCGTTCTCGGCGATGCAGTTCATTTTCGCGCCGATGTGGGGAGCGCTTTCAGACCGCATCGGGCGGCGACCAGTGTTGCTCGTCAGCACTGCCGGGGCGGCTATCTCCTACGCAATCTTCGCGGTTGGATCGGGCATGACGGGGCGAACGGGCTTCTGGGTGATTCTCGGCTCACGCATGCTCGCGGGAATTTGCGGCGCGAACATCACGGTGGCGCAAGCCTACATCGCCGACGTCACAGCGCCGGCAGAACGTTCCAAGAAAATGGGACTCGTCGGTATGGCGTTCGGGCTGGGATTCATCGTGGGACCGGCGCTGGCTGTCGTTTCAACTCTCGCATTCGGCGTGCAGGGACCTGGCTGGGTAGCAGCTTCGATTTGTGCGGCCAACTTCATCTTCGCGTTCGTTCGCCTGCCCGAGAGCTGGCACCCCGGCGAGAATCCCGCCGGTCGCCGCGCTCGCTTCGCACAGTACGCACACACGCTGGGGCAACCCGTGGCGGGCTTCCTGGTGATTGTGTTCTTCCTCGCGACGTTCGGGTTCACCTGTTTCGAAAGCACGCTGAGCTTGTTGATTCAACAAAACTTTGGCCTCGATGAACACAGTTCAGCCAAAACGAACGCGGTGCTGTTTTCCTTCTGCGGAATCATCGGCGCCTTTGTGCAAGCGGGACCGATCGGACGTCTCGTCAAAAAAATGGGCGAGCCCAAGTTGATCTCGTGGAGCCTAATAATCTTCGCAGCGAGCCTCGCTCCCCTGCCCTTCATTCATGGCAAGACGCCGTTGACGTGGGGAGGAATGTTCTCAGCCGGTGCCATGCCGTGGTGGATTTTGCTGTTCGCCCTCGGGTGGATGGCGATTGGTTCAGGACTGACTCGTCCGCCCTTGTTCGGATTACTTTCCAATCTCACGCCCGCGAACGAACAAGGAGCAACCATCGGCGTCGCGCAAAGCGCGGGCAGCCTCGCACGGATCTTGGGACCATTGTTCGCTGGATTCCTTTTCGACCGGCATCCGAGCTGGCCGTATTTGACATGCGCAGCGGTGGCGTTTGTGACGGGATTGATCGCGTGGCAGATGCTCGTGCGCAACAAGTCGCTGCCGTCGGGCGCGGCAAATGCGGAAGCCGCCGCCAAAGCTTCGGCTTGAGCTAGTCCGAGTAACCGCGCGGGTTGCGCTGGTGCCAGCGCCATGCGGTGCCGACAATTTCCTCCAACTTCGGAAAGCGCGGTTTCCAACCAAGTTCCTTGAACGCCTTGTCAGCTGCAGCCACAAGACGGGGAGGATCGCCGGGACGACGGGGCTTTTCCACGGCTGTGATTTTCTTGCCGGAGATTTTTTCGCACGCGCGAATGACTTCACGAACAGAGTAGCCCTCACCGTTGCCTAAATTGAAGAAGCCCTGTTTGCCCGGAGCGAGCGCGAGAATGTGCGCCTGCGCGAGGTCGGCAATGTGAATGTAGTCGCGGATGCACGTGCCATCCGGCGTCGGATAATCGGTTCCGTAGATCTCGCACTGCGCGGACTGCCCGAGCGCTACTTTCAGCACGTTCGGGATGATGTGGGTCTCGATCCGATGGTGTTCGCCGAAACGCTCACTTGCACCAGCCGCGTTGAAGTAGCGGAAGGCCACAAACTCGAGACCGTGGATCTGTTGAAACCACAACAGCATCTTCTCAAACATCAACTTGGATTCGCCGTACGGATTGATCGGCCGCTGCGGCGTGTCCTCGGTGATCGGAACGCGTTCCGGTGGACCGTACGTCGCACACGTGGAACTGAAGACAAATTTCTTCACGCCACACGCGACGCAGGCTTCGAGGAGATTGAGCGCATCGACGACGTTGTTGCGAAAATATTTCGCGGGGTTCGTCATCGATTCGCCGACGAGCGCGTGCGCGGCAAAGTGAACGACGGCCTGAATGTGATGTTTGCGGAAAGCGTTCTCAACGGCGGTGCGATCGGAAAGGTTTCCTTGGACAAACACCGCACGCGGATCAACCGCGGCAAGATGGCCTTCGCTCAGGTTGTCGAATACAACGACGGGGTGTCCCGCATTGAGGAGTTCCTCAACACATACAGATCCGATGTAACCGGCGCCGCCGGTGACAAATACGTTCATTAGAAGATGGGGACAAAAATCCGGCGCCAACTCAAGCCGGAACTCCCTGAGACTGCGGTACCGTAACGAAGGTGGAACTGACAACCGTGCTTTCGCCCGGCGTGCTCTGAATGTGGAAGCCACCGCCGTAGAGCTCGGTGAGACGCTTGGCGATGATCAATCCAAGTCCCGAGCCCTGTTGTTCGTAGTGCTGCCGCTCGAATTGCATATGCGCACCAATGTGAGCGATTTGCTCCGAAGTCATACCACGGCCCTGGTTGGTCACGCTCATGGTGAACAAGCCGTTGTCCAGCGTTCCCGTGACCCGCACCTGGGTGCCGGGCTGGGAAAACTTGAATGCATTGTCCAAGAGTTCTTCGCAGATCTTTTTGAAATTATCGGTCTCAACTGGAATCGTCACCTCTTCGACCAGCATGACCAAGTCCGTTTCGCGGCCATAACGTTTGGCCAGCCGAGCGAAAACTTCCTGAACCGCATCGTAGACTTGCACCTGTCCAGACAGCCGCAGCGCTTCGACTTTCGCGGGATCGGAAGCGACCAATTCGATACGCGAGTAAGCGAGGAAGTTCTCGATAAGCCGGTTCAAACGCTGGCCCGATTCGTGAATGCTACGCGCGTAGTCGAAGATTTCGTGCGGCTTCATCCGTTCGTAATCTTCCATCATCAACGATGCCAGGCCGAGGATGCCATGCAGCGGCGTGAGCAGCTCGTGCGGCAGCGCGAGACTGATGTTGCCGCTGAGTTTACGCAGCTTCTTCTCGGATAGTTCACGGGCCACCTCCTGCTTTTTGAGCTGCGAATTAACGGCGCCGATCAACTCTTCGAACGAAAATGGCTTGGTCAGGTAATCATCAGCGCCGAGTTCCATTCCCTGACGCATGTTGCCCTTGTCCACCGCGCCGGACAAAAAGATAAAGGGAATGTGAGCGGTCGCGTGATCCTTGCGCAAAGCTGACAACGCCTCAAACCCATCGCCGCCGGGCATCCGGACGTCGCACAAAATCAAATCAGGAAGCAAGCGGCGGGCTTCCTCCACGCCAACAGCGCCATCACCCGCCGTGTAAACCACGAATCCCTGCGTCTCCAATACCGCCACGACCAGCTCGCGTATTTCAGCTGTATCATCGATGACGAGAACTTTTTTCACACAATTAGGAGCAGCAACGACGCGAGAACCGCGCCCGTCGACGGCCGCAGGGACAGATTGGTTGTAAATTCAAATGGCAATTCAAGCAAGTGTTCAAATCCGCCGCCGCGCGAACCAGTAGACAAAACCCGCAAAACACGCGGCGAATTTCTTCGTTGCATCTGCCCAAATATCGGCAATTCAGCGGTCTCACTTGAAACACGGACATCGATGAATCCAGCTCATAATACAACTTTTAACACGATCATCGGAAAGGTTTGCACTACAGGACGAAATCTCCTACCGGTAACGTCATGCGCGTCACGGCGATCATTTTCCTATTACTCGCGAGCATCCTCCGCGACAGTGCTGCGCCGGTTCGCCTGGGAAACGAAGTCCTCGCCAATGACGGCTTCCAACAACTGCGGGGAAAGCGGATCGGCCTGTTGACGAACCCATCCGGAGTTAACTCCAGGCGACAAACCACGATCGACGTTCTCCGCGCGGCAAAGGGAGTCAATCTCGTCGCCCTCTTCGCCGGTGAACATGGAGTTTACGGCGATATTCCCGCCGGCAAGGAGTTCAAGGATTTCACGGACACTCGCACCGGGCTCCCCGTCTACTCGTGCTACGGCTTCGGACGGACTCGTGCACCGACCGGCAAGGCGCTGCAGACGATCGACGCGCTCGTTTATGATCTTCAAGACACCGGTTGCCGTTCGTACACCTACATCGCGACGATGGGCATGGCCATGGAATCCTGTGCCACCAACGGCGTGGAGTTCATCGTCCTCGACCGTCCGAATCCCCTCGGCGGCTTACGCGTGGAAGGTCCCCGGCTGGCGGCAGAATTTCGGGAACTCCATTCCCTCGTCAGCCGTTGGGACGTGCCCTACGTCTACGGACTCACTTGCGGTGAACTGGCTGGCATGATCAACGGTGAGCGCTGGATCGCCAAGCCCGCCAAACTTTCCGTCGTCCGCATGAATGGTTGGCAACGCCATATGACTTGGCGCGATACCGGTCTCCCGTGGACGCCGACTTCGCCGAATATTCCGCGAGCCGATTCTCCCCTCTATTACACAGCCATCGGAATGCTCGGCGAGATCGGCGGCATCCAAATCGGCACCCGATTTCAACTACCCTTCGAAGTCGTCACAGCGCCCTGGCTCGACGCCGAGAAATTCAGCCGCGAACTTAACGGCTACCGTTTGCCAGGCGTGCGCTTCAATCCCTACACCACCAACTACAATCAAAACCTCCAGCAGGGCGTGAAACTGGAATTCACCGATCCCGCGCGCGCGCCGTTGCTCGAGATCAGCTTCGTTACACTCGACGCCATCAAGAAACAGTCCGGCCACGACCTGTTCGCCGAGGCCATCAAGGCTGGCCGCAGCTTCGACATGTTTGACAAGGTGAACGGTACCACTTCGACTCGCAAAATTCTCCAAGCCGCCGGTCCCGCCGCGGTTGTCAAAGGATGGAAGCCCGGCGAAGCGGAGTTTCGCAAGCAGCGGCAGAAATACCTGCTCTACTGAGCCTCGGGAAAGTTGGAAATCCCGTTCACCCAGTCTCGTGCAATCGAATGCACGCGGCCAGCTGGCTTCCACCCACACTGACCATCGACGGCAACTGCTGCGCACATGCGGGAATCGCGTACGGGCAACGCGGATGGAATGCGCACCCGCTCGGCGGCGTGAGCGGTGACGGCGGATCGCCTTGCAGGATGATGCGTTGGCGCTGCCGTTCGAGTTCCGGATCCGGAAGTGGCACAGCGCTCACCAACGCCCGCGTATACGGGTGGAGCGGCCGCTCGAAGACATCTAGTGCCGCGCCGATTTCCACAATCTTCCCCAGATACATGACCGCGATGCGATCCGAGATGTGTTTCACCACCGAGAGATCGTGCGAAATGAAAATCAACGTCAGCCCCAGATCGCGCCGCAACTGTTCCAATAAGTTGATAATCTGCGCTTGAATCGAAACGTCGAGCGCCGACACGGGTTCGTCCGCGACGATGAGTTTCGGTTTCACCGCCAGCGCACGCGCGATGGCGATGCGTTGCCTTTGCCCGCCGGAAAACTCGTGTGGATATTTCTTCACGAAACGCGACGCGAGGCCGACCTGGTTCAACAAAGCGCACACTTCCTCGTTCAAACTCTCCGGCGGCACCGTTCGATGCGCCTGCATCGCCTCGGCGATCGCATCGAACACCGTCATGCGCGGATTCAGCGATGCATACGGATCCTGAAAAATCATCTGAAAATCTGCGCGGGCTGAGCGCAGTTCCGCCGCGTTGAGCGCATTCAGATTCTTTCCACCGAGCACAACGGTTCCCTCCGTCGGTGGAATGAGTTGGAGAATCGTGCGCCCCAGGGTGGACTTGCCGCAGCCCGATTCGCCGACCAAGCCCAAGACCTCGCCTTGTTCAAGCGACAGCGTGACGCCATCCACGGCTTTCACCGTGCCGACCTGCCGACGGAACAAAACTCCACGCTCCACGGGGAAGTGCGTCTTGACGTTGTTGAGTTCGAGAAAAGCGTTGCTCATTTCAGTTCCAGATTCTCCTTCTGCACGCGCAAACACGCGGACCAGTGATTCGTGCCGATGGTTTCCAAACGCGGTGTCGTGCGACGGCAAACATCCGCCGCGAACTCGCAGCGCGGCGTAAACGAACAACCTTCGATGGGTTGCGACATGTCGGGCGGCATGCCGGGAATCGTGTAGAGCTCAACGCCCTTTTGCTGCAGCGCGGGCCGCGCCTTTTGCAGCGCGCGGTTGTAGGGATGCTTCGGTTCGTAAAACAAATTCGTCGTCGGCGCCGTCTCCACGATCTTGCCGGCGTACATGACCATCACGCGATCGCAGAACCCGGCGACGAGGCTCAAGTCATGCGAAATGAAAATCACCGCCATGCCGAGTGATTGCTGCTCGCGTTTGATCAGTTCAAGAATCTGCGCCTGCACCGTGACATCGAGCGCGGTGGTCGGTTCGTCCGCGATCAAGATGTCGGGCTTCGTGATCAGCGCCATCGCGATCATCACGCGCTGCCGCATGCCGCCGGAAAACTCGTGCGGGTAGCTGCGAATGCGCTTCTCCGCCTCGGGCACGCCGACGTCCTTCAACATCGCCACCGCGCGTTGCACGGCGGTGGAACGATCGACATTCTCGTGAATCAACAGCGGCTCGATCAATTGATCCTCGATACGCATGAAGGGATTCAGCGACGTCATCGGGTCCTGAAAAATCATCGCGATGCGCTTGCCGCGAATGCGCCGCAGTTCTTCGCTCCGGCAACGCAACAAATCGACGCCATCGAACAGCGCGCGCCCGCCCTCGATGCGACCGGGCGGTTGCGGGATCAAACGCAGCAGCGAATAGCAGGTCACCGATTTGCCCGAGCCCGATTCGCCGACGATGCCGAGCGTTTCCCCTTTCTCCAACGAGAACGACACATCCTGCACCGCGCGCACGACGCCGCTGCGTGTGTGGAAGTTCGTCGTGAGATTTTGAACGTCGAGCAGTGGCATAATCAGTTAATCTTTCGAGGCGCGCGGATCGAGCGCATCGCGCAAACCGTCGCCGAGGAAGTTGAGCGAAAACAACGTCGCTGAAAAGAGCGTCGCGGGGAACAAAAGCATCCACCAATATTCCTCCATCACCTTGGCACCGTCGTCGATGAGGCTGCCCCACGAGGCAAAGGGCGCTTGCACGCCGAGGCCGAGGTAACTGAGAAACGCTTCGAGCAACATCACGCTCGGCACCGTGAGCGTCGCGTAAACGATGATCACGCCGAGGACATTCGGAACGATGTGTCGCAGAATGATCCGGCGTTTGCGCAAGCCGAGCGCGCGGGCGGCTTCGATGAATTCCTGTTTGCGCAGCGATTGCACCTGACCGCGGACGATGCGCGCCATCGTGAGCCATTCAACCGCGCCAATGGCCGCGAAGAGCAGGAAGAGATTCCACTTCGCACCGAGTTGCACCGAATGGCCGAGGTGAACGGACAGCCACTTCTCGACCGAGTCGCCCAGATCCTTGCACATCACCATCAGCAGAATCACGAACACCACGAACGGCAGCGAGTAGAGGATATCCACTACGCGCATCATCAACGCATCCAGCTTGCCGCCGATGAAGCCGGAGATGGAACCGTAGAGTACACCGATCGTGAGGGCGACAAGCGTGGCGGTAAGTCCTACGGCCAGCGAAACGCGTCCACCTTCGAACGTTCGCACGAACAAGTCGCGCCCGAACGTATCCGTGCCGAACCAATGCGCGGCGCTGGGCGGCACTGCGCCGAGATTCAAATTTTGCTCCGTCGAGACGCG
Organism: Limisphaerales bacterium; assembly: GCA_044224905.1. Lineage (GTDB taxonomy): Bacteria > Verrucomicrobiota > Verrucomicrobiia > Limisphaerales > JBGAJN01 > JBGAJN01. Next base: position 1,632,987 of record JBGAJN010000002.1, on the reverse strand, counting down.
ATTACTCGCGATGGGCGCGAAGATTGCCAGCGACGTCAGCGTGAAGAGAAAAATGAAGCTCAACACCGAGAGGCGATTTTTCATCAAGCGATGAAACGCGTCGCGCCAAAGCGAAGTCCCCTGCTCCACTTCTTCGAGCGAGATCGGCGGGAGGTTTGGCGCGGGTTGGCTCATCGGTTAGTCGAAGCGCAGTTTCGGGTTGAGCCACACCAGCACCACATCCACCAGCAGGTTCAAGAGAATGATCAGCGTCGCGTAGAACAGCACTGTGCCGAGCACGAGCGTGTAGTCGCGGTTGAAGGCCGACATCACGAAGAATCGTCCCAAGCCGGGAATGCTGAAGATGGTTTCAACCACGAACGAACCCGTGACGAGCCCTGCGATCGCCGGACCAAGGAACGAGACGACCGGCAGCAATCCGCCGCGCACCGCGTGACGAAATACCACGCGCGGTTCGGAGGCGCCCTTCGAACGCGCGGTGCGGACGTAGTCCTGATTCAACACTTCTAACATTCCGCCACGTGTAAGCCGTGCCATGTAAGCCGCGTAGAAAATTCCCAGCGTCAATGCCGGCAGCACGCGATCGCGCGCGGTGTACCAACCGGCGACGTTGAACCAATCGAGCCAGTGCCCGAACACAAGGATCAACAACGGCCCGAGCACGAAAGTCGGCAGACAGATGCCGGCCATCGCGAGTGACATCGGAATGTAATCCGTGCGCGTGTTCGCGCGCAGCGAGGCGGTCAGGCCCGCGGCCACGCCAATGACGACGGCGATCATGATCGCGTAAAGACCGAGTTCAAAGGACACGGGGAAACCTTGCGCAATGAGTTCGTTGACGCTGCGGTTCGGATATTTGAACGACGGCCCGAGATCGCCGCGCACGAGTTTACTGAGATAGTCGAGGTATTGTCGCGGGAGCGATTTGTCCAAGCCGTAATGCGCGTTGAGACTTTTGAGCACCTCGGGCGTGGTTTTTTTCTCCGCGCTGAAGGGACCACCGGGCGCGAGGTGAAGCATGAAGAACGTCGCCGTGGCGATGATCAGCAACACTGGGATCGTCTGCAACAAGCGATGGAGGATAAAGCGCAGCATCGAGCTAGTTGAATTTCCATTTCACGCCGCCTGCGTGCTCGATGGATTCCAGATAAACGTATTTGTAAGGGTGCTGGTCGATCAACGTGGGATACCAGCCTTTCACGCAGGGATGAAGCAAATGCGCCTTCGTGTAAAAGTAGATCGGCATGATCGGCGCCTCGGCGAGCAGAAGTTCCTCGGCGCGTTGAAACACTTCCAATCGTTGCGCGGGATCGGCGGTGCGGGCGGCTTCCTTGATGAGCCGGTCGTACTCCGCATTGGCGAAACCAGTGTCGTTGTTGCCGCCGCCCGTAAGAAACATGTCGAGAAACGTATTAGGATCGACGTAATCGCCGATCCAAGCTGATCGAGAAATCTGGTAGTTCATGCTGTGCTGCGAATCCATGTAAACTTTCCACTCCTGGTTCACGAGCCGCGTTTCCACCCCGAGATTTTTCTTCCACATTTGCTGAATCGCCTCGGCGATGGCTTTGTGGGCTTCCTGCGTGTTGAAATGAATTTCCAACGTCGGCAAACCTTTGCCCTCCGGATAACCCGCCTCGGCCAGCAGCTTTTTTGCGGCTCCAATATCCTCCACATGTCGCGCGCGCGACGTGTAGCCGGCCGTGTTGGGTGGGGTGAAACAATACGCCGGCAACTGTCCGCCTCGCGTCACTTTGGTCACGATCGCCTCGCGATCGATGGCCATCGACAACGCGCGTCGCAGCTTCGCGTTGTTCAACGGCGGTTTAGTGGTGTTAAAACGATAGAAATAACTGCCCAGATACAGATCGAGCTGTAGAGCTTCAGGCCACTTCTCCTTGTAAACCGCGATCTTGGTCGGCGGAATCGACTCCGTTTTGTGCAGTAGGCCCGTGCGGAACATCCGTTCCTCCGAATTCAGTTCCTCCGTTGGGTAAAAATAAATCGCATTGAGCTTAACGCGGTCGGCGTCCCAGTAATTCGTGTTCTTTTTCACGATGACCACCTGATTTACCTTCCACGTGTCGAGAACGAACGGACCGTTGCCGACGTAATTCCCCGGACGCGTCCACTTGTTGCCGCGCTCGTAGACCGGACCGTAGCGCGCCAAGGTGCGCACGTTCAGCGGCCACGTCGAATAGTGACACGCGAGCATCGAGAGGAAATACGGCGTCGGATCCCGCAGCGTCATTTGCAGCGTGAAAGTATCCAGCGCCTTTACACCCACGGCCGAAAAGTCTTTCAACTTGCCCGTCGCATAGTCCTCGGCGTTGACGATCGGGAAAAGCATGTACGCGTACTCCGACGCGATCTCCGGCGTGAAGATTCTTTTGTAGGACTCGACGAAATCCAGCGCCGTGAGCGGTTCGCCATTGGACCACTTGCCGTTCTTACGCAGATGGAAGGTGTAAACTTTTCCATCCGGAGAAATCTCCCAGCTCTCCGCCGCGCCGGGCATCGGGTGCAAATCCTTCGGATCGGGAGATAACAAACCTTCGAGGAGCGCCGACATGATGCCGTGCTCGGGAATGCCGGTCACAATATGAGGATCGAGGTCGGACGGTTCCGCGCCATTCCCAAGATGGAGCACCTGATCGCGCGCGCCGAGTTCCACGGGAGTCTGACGATGACCGCAGCCCGTCGCTGCGATCAGTGCCAGACAACCAACGAGAAACCATAAACGGATCACGCGCCGCATTGTCATGGAATGCTCGCGAAGGTCAAATGAAGATCTCCGTGTTCTCGAATCGTCCGGCCCGAAAAAATCTCGCCTCGCGAGCCCGACTTGTACAAGGATGCGGCGCATGAATCACGACTCCGGCTCCAACCAAGGCACCGCGCCCGTTTCCTCCGGCAAACCCGCCGACGCTGAGATCGTCCTGCCCATCGAAGGATTCAAAGGCACGCCCGAGGAGATCGAACGGCAATGGTACGAGCACGTTTACAAGGGCCGCGGCGATTCCATGAAACAACTCACCTGGCGCGCCGTGCTCATGGGCTCCGTGCTCGGCAGCGTACTCTCGCTCACGAACCTCTACATCGGCCTCAAGGCCGGCTGGGGTTTCGGCGTCGCCATCACCGCGTGCATTCTTTCGTACGCCATCTGGTCGGGACTTTTCAAAGTCGGCATCGCGCGCACGCAGATGAGCATTTTGGAAAACAACTGCATGCAATCCACCGCGAGCTCCGCGGGTTACTCCACCGGCAGCACGCTCGTGTCCGCGTTCGCCGCGTACATCATTCTCAACGGGCAGGCGCTCCCGCTCGGGCTCACTTTCGCGTGGGTGTTCTTCATCGCGTTGCTCGGCGTCACCATGGCCATCCCGATGAAGCGGCAGATGATCAACACCGAACAACTCCGTTTCCCCAGCGGCATCGCGGCGGCGGAAACCTTGCGCGCGCTCCACTCGCACGGCGACAAGGGCGTGCGCGCGGCGAAGGCGCTGGGCATCGCCGGCATCGTCGCGGCGCTCGACAAGTTCTGGGCCGAAGGACTCACGCTCGTGAACAAGCACTGGGAGAACTTCACGAGCTCCGCGCTCATCACCCAGTTTCAAACGTGGCTCTTCGGCAAGGAAGCCTTCGCCGTGTGGAACACCCGCACCGTGATGTTCTCGTGGGACTTCATCTTCGTCGCCGCCGGTGCGATCACCGGCATGCGCGTGTGCATCAGCACGCTCGTGGGCGGCACGTTGTGCTGGGCCGTCTTCGTTCCGATCCTGCAACACGAGGGCATCATCACCGGCACCAAATTTCGCGACATCGTGCAATGGACGCTCTGGGGCGGCACCTCGTGCATGGTGGCCGCGAGCCTGTTGAGCTTCGCGCTGCAATGGAAGAGCGCGATGCGCGCGTTCCGCAGCCTCGGCACCATGTTCAAACGCGACAAGGGTCCCGTCGATCAAATGGAAGCCATCGAAACGCCCATGTCCTGGTTCCTCATCGGTCAGGTAATTTCGCTCATCGCGCTGTCATGGCTCGCGCACGCGTCGTTCGGCATGCCCTACTGGCAAAGCATCCTCGCCGTCGTGATGTCCTTCGCGCTCGCACTCGTTGCGTGCCGCGTCACGGGCGAAACCGACACCACGCCGATCGGCGCGATGGGCAAGGTGACGCAACTCACCTTCGGCGCGCTCAATCCGGGCAACGTCAACGTCAACCTCATGAGCGCGAACATCACCTCCGGCGCGGCCATCGCCTCGGCGGATTTGCTCACCGACCTCAAAAGCGGCTACCTGCTCGGCGCGAATCCGCGCAAACAATTCCTCGCGCAGTTCGCGGGAATTTTTTGCGGCACCCTCGTGAGCGTCTTCGCGTTCTCCATTCTCATCCAGAAACCCAAGGACCTCGGGTCCGATCAATTCCCCGCGCCCGCCGCGCAAACGTGGTCCGCCGTGGCCACGGCACTGAGCAAAGGTCTCGAAGCGCTCGAACCGATAAAGGTCTGGTCGATCGTCATCGGCGGCGTGCTGGGTGTCGTGTTCTCCCTGTTGCCGGTGTTCTTTCCGAAGCACGAGAAGTATATGCCGTCCGCATCCGGCTTCGGGCTAGCGTGGGTGTTCCACTGGTATTACGGCATCCTCTTCTTCATGGGCGCGATGATCAGCTACGGCCTGCAGAAAAAGGCGCCGAAGCTTGCGGAAGAATTCACCTTCCCCGTGGCGTCAGGCATCATCGCAGGCGGCTCGTTGATGGGCGTTATCCTGGTGTTCTGGGAAAACGGCCCGGAGATGTTCAAGCGGCTGTTCGGGCAGTGAGGGGGGAATGGCGGGGGTGGGTTTACCACGGAGGCAGGAAATCATGCCGGTTCACCACTAGCGGCTCTCATACAATCCTTGGGCCAATGCTCTTGAATAAGTTTTCTCCGAAAATCCCGGACAATTCACTCGTAATTGATTCAAAGCTTCCGGCTTGGAATAAATGCCGTCACGTTTTTTATCGGCAACGGTGTAAGCCAGTTCATGGAGGCGACACGCGGCAATGTATGCCTTTTCGATTCTGTCCAAGTCGGCGTCTGGAAATCGCACGCGCAATCGTTCCTTGGCTTCACAGTGCCCAGCCGCGCCATACGCCGCGATGGCGAGTTCAAATGCAGCGCAACTAAGCTCGTCATTCATAAAACAAGCCCCGGCACCGATGCGAGGCGGTCAACCGTGTCGAAAGAACTGTTACAGGCCGCTTCCATTTGTGCAGACCTTAAAACAGGAAGAACGGCCCTGTCGAGCCGTCCCTCCCCTCCGTGTCTCCGTGCCTCGGTGGTTATCCCGCCCTCACGCCGCGACGTTGATGCTCACCGCGTCGCTCCATTGGCCGACGCGTGTTTCGCAATCACGGTGGATCGAGAATGGCCTCTAAACTTGCCAATTGCGCTCAAGGCTGTGCTTCCAGAATCAGATTGAAGGGCGTCTCGGCGGCCCGGCGGCAACTGCCGAAGCCAGCCTCTTCCATGATCAGATTGCGCAACCGTTTTTCGCCAGCCTGCGCCCCCAGGGCCGCGCCGGTGGGTTGGGCCAGCGACGTGGGAACGCACACCATCGTAGAGGCAGAGTAATACATTCGTCCGACGGGATTGAGGTTGTCCTGCAAACTGTCACCGGCCATGGGTTCGACGATCATGACCGAGCCGTTTGGTTTGAGCGCGGCGCGGACGTGTTTCAAAGTGCCGACGGGATCGCCCATGTCGTGGAGACAATCGAACATCGTGATGAGATCGTATTTTCCTGGCAGGTCCTTCGCTTCCCGGGTCTGGAAACCAATGTTCGGCACTTTGTGCTCCTCGGCGTGCTTGCGGGCTTCGGCAATGGACTTCTCGTGGAAGTCAAAGCCATGCACTTTGGATTTGGGAAATGCCTTGGCAATGATCATCGTGGAGATGCCGTGGCCACATCCCACGTCGGCGACCGCGCCACCTTGTTCGAGTTTTCCGACGACACCGTTGAGAGCGGGTAGCCAAGACTGCACCAGATGATTCTCGTAGCCGGGACGGAAGAAACGTGCGACCGCGCAGGACAGACATTGAGACTGATCGCCCCACGCAACACCGGCACCTGTGCGGAAAGCCTCTTTCACTTGCGGCATATTCTGCTGAAACGCCGCCGCCGATCCGAAGGCCGGGGCGAGATAGAACGGGCTGCCTTGGTTGGCGAAAACAAACGACTGCTCGGGCGTCAGCGAAAACTTTTCGGTTGTCGGCTCAAAGGTAATGTAATTCGAGGCGGCTTGGGCGGCGAGCCACTCGCGGAGATAGCGCTCCTTCAATCCCGTCCGCGCGGCCAGCTCGTTCGAGGTGAGTGGACCGTGTTCGCTCAGGGTCTGATAAAGCTCGAGGCTTTCCCCAATCTGGACCAGCGGGACGCTGAAGGCGCCGCCGAGATCGTGGAGAATGCCCCCCACCAGGGCGTGCAGGCTGGCTTCGTTGATCGTGTTTTGTTTCGGTGGGTGCGGTTGAGTGCTCATAGGTGAACTCCAGTGGTGCGGTTTATGGGTCTGTGCAAAAGGGTCAGCGGTGAGGGCGCGGCGTTGAATTCAATTCTCCACGATCACCGGCGAATCGTAGAATTCAATGGCCGGCTCGACGTGAAACTTCTCGCGAATCATCGGGGCAACGCGCTCGTTCATGAACGCACGCGCGACCCGTTCATCGTTCCACAAATAGACGCCGCCCGCGGTCCGGCAGTCCGGCGAACACAGGAATTGTTTCCGGACCAAACCGGGCACGTTGCGGAATGCGGGTGCGACCGCGGCAAACTCCGCGCGAATCTGATCGGCGGTAACGCCAGCCGGCAGCGGGAAACGGGTAATGACCGTAAGCAAGTTGTCCATGAGACCATTGGTAAAACACGAATGGCTTCCTGTGAATGGGACGAAAGGACTAGCGATTTCCGGCCCGAATCAAGATCACCGCTCGCGATTCGAAGCTGCTCGTCCCTTGCAAGACGGAGGATGAAATCTACGCGAAGCTCGACCTCGCGTGTGTTCCGCCGGAGCTGCGTGAGGACCAGGGTGAGTTCAAGGCCGCCGAGGCCGGTGAACTTCCTCGGCTCGTCGAATGGACCGATATTCGCGGCACCTTGCACAATCACTCCACGTGGAGCGACGGCCACAACCCGCTCGAAGATATGGCCGCGCATATGCACGAGCTGGGCCTCGACTATTGGGCGATCACCGATCACTCCCGCGCGAGCTTTCAGGCCAACGGCCTCGATCCCGCGCGCCTCCGCGACCAGCTCAAGGCGGTCAAGAAGATCAACCAGCAGTTCATCGACGAAGGCAGCGACTTCCAGCTCCTCACCGGCACCGAAGTGGACATCTTGAAGGACCGGCTCGACTTCGATGACGACGTGCTCGCGGAACTCGAGGTCGTCGTGGCGAGCTTGCACGTGGCCGGCAGCGATGAGGCCGACAACACCAAGCGGCTTATCCGCGCCGCGGAGAATCCTTACGTCCACATGCTCGGCCATCTGAGCGGCCGGCTCCTGCTGGAACGCGAAGCGCATCCCCGATTTTCTTTTGCATGAAAAGGAAAGCAGGAACTCCTCGTCGGCGGCTCCTCGTCCCTTGGACTTACTTTTGGGGCTGCCGCTTCTCTTCTTCGGCCCATTGTTCGGTTAACGAGTCCAGCTCATCGAATTCGATTAGCAATTTCACCGACTCAGGTGTGGCCAAGGCGAACAGCTTCCCTTCTTTGGCGCTGAATTGCATTCCGGGAGTAATCACGGTCACTCCGGTTTGCCTGATCACCTTGAGCGGAACGACCGAATTCTTCTCCGTCACCTGAGTGCCGTCGGCGGTGATGATATACCTTCCCTTTCCGCCGCCACCTTCCACTACGGAGCGTCCGGCCGCGTTTCTGATCTCAAGAGTGCTGCCGGGCACCAGGGAACGCACGACGGTAAAGATTCGCCCCGTGCGCAGATCCAATAGGGTTTCCATCACGGGCATGACGTCCTTCATGTGCCTCGTCATTTTCTCCAGCTTCACCTCGGAGCTCGGCTGGAGTCGCATCGTGGTTCCCATGCGGCGCAAGAAGATATCGACAGTGGAATTCTTGCCGGTTCGGATGACCGCACCTTGGTTGAAGACAAATGAAGAGTTCGTTTTGCCAGCGCCTTTTTGATTCAGCCGGACCGGTGCCATGGTGAAAACATGCTGGGACTTCAACTCGAAAAATCGGAGGCCGTCTTCGGAATACTCGCACTTTCCATGAATGGAGATGACGACGGCATTGGGCGTCTCCGAGTCATCAAAGAGGCGCACATTGACATTAACGCCAACGGCGGGTTTCGATTCTTCAGCTCGAGCGCCGATAGCAGATACCCACAGCAAGGCGATCAGACCGACAACCGGTATACAGGTTTTTTTTCATAACGACTGAACTACGGATTTTGTTTTTCCAAATCCGAGTCACGTTACCTTCCGATGCCGCGCTCAACCATGGGGCAAATCCCTCATAGCCCGGTCGTCGCGCTGGACCGGTTCTTTTCGAGGCGGGCTAACGAAGGCGGGCAATATATTTCGCCGGGCCTTTGCTTCGAGGGCCCAACGATGCCTCAGCCTTCCATTACGCTTTCTTCAGCAAGAGGGCGGTGGCGGAATCAAGTTGGGCCCGGCGTCCCAACAAGAGCACGCGGTCGGCGGGTTTGATTTCTTCGTCCGGGCCGGGATTGATCAGGCTGGCCCCGTTGCGTTCGATACCCACGATGCTGGCGCCGGTTTGCGTACGGAGCTGCAGTTCGCGGATGAGTCTGCCGGCCGCTGGAGAATTCTCTGCAATAGTGACGGTTTCCAAATCCGCATCCCGCAGCAGGGACGGAAGCGAGGTGGACGGGTTCTCCGGCGGGCGGGGCGCGGGTGGTTGGGCGAGGGTTTGTTCGAGAGCAATTTGCGCCTTGGAATAAACTTTAATGAATGACCGCCACAGCAACCACGTAATCAACGCCACGAACACGAGGAGAACCGACATTACCTTAAAACTAGGCAGGACGGCGGCGCTCAGCAGCAGAACGTAAAGGCACAACACAAACAGGCCGGTGAAGGGAATGACCTGCGCGACGATGGCGCGAATGGCCGTGGTGCGGTCGCCGGCCTTTTCCGGGGTGACTTTGATTTCCGCCACGAGCAATCCGAGCGCCTGCAGTTTGCGGAAGGTGGCGATAAACAACGGCAGCGCCGCGATCGCCGCCGTGAGCCAGAGCGCGGCCTTGATTCCCTCTTCGTGCAAATCGAAATTCGTTAACCAGCCCGGCGGATGTTGCGAAACGTAAGCGGCACCGATGAACACCGCGGTGATCAAGACCACGTTCAGCATCATCTGCCACGTCCAGCGGCGCACCAGTTTTCCGGCAAAGCTCGCGTGTCGCTGGCTGCCGAGTTGCCCGACCCATTGCGTGTAAATCTCGAGACCGCTGACCAAAGGACGGGGCGCCACGCGATCAAACCAGTTGACCACGCCATCCGTGCTGCGAATGAGGTAAGGCGTCAGCAGCGTGGTCAATACGGACACGGCCACAGCAATCGGGTACAGAAACTTGCTCGTTACATTCAGGCTCAGACCGAGCGAAGCGATAATGAAAGAGAACTCCCCGATCTGGGCCACGCTCATGCCGACCCGCAAGGAAGTGCCCCGATCGTAGCCGCCCAGGAACGTTCCGCTCGCGCAGGCAATGACTTTGCAGACCACGACAGCGAGCGTGATGACCACGACCGGCAGCCAGTGGGTCAGCAGCATTTGAGGATCGATCAGCAAGCCGATCGCGACAAAGAACACCGCGCTGAACATGTCGCGCACCGGTTCAATCAAGGCTTCAATCCGATGGATTTCGCGGGCTTCGGCAATGACCGCTCCGATAATGAAGGCGCCAAGCGCCACGCTGTAACTGAGCTTGGCCGCCAGCAACGAAACGCCGAAGCAAAGCCCCAACACGGTGATCAGCAGCATTTCGTTGCTCTTGAACCGGGCGACGTAGCCCAGCAACCGCGGCACGGCGATCAAACCAACCACCAGCACCACGACGAGGAATATCGCCAGCTTGCCGAGCGTGGCTCCTATCGCGCCCACGCTCAGCGCGCCGGTCATGGCGATGCCCGACAGCAGCGCGATCATGGCGATGCCGAGGATGTCCTCGATGATCAAGATGCCGAAGATCAATTGCGCGAACTTGTCCTTCGTCCGGCCCATCTCGGTCAGCACTTTGATGATGACCGTCGTGGATGACATCGAAAGCATCGCGCCGAGAAACAAGCTGTCGGTGTTGCTCCAGCCAAACAGCCGCCCGAGTTGATAACCGACCCAGCCCATCCCCACAATTTCCAGCGACGCGGCAATGACCGCCGTACCACCAACCTTTTTAAGTTTCCCCAAACTGAACTCTAGCCCGAGCGAGAACATCAGCAGAATGACCCCGATCTCCGCCAGTGTGTTGATGCTTTCCTCGCCGGTGATGAGCGAAAACGGCGGCGTGTGCGGACCGACGATAAAGCCGGCCAGAATGTAACCAAGAACAACGGGTTGCTTGAAACGATGGAAGAGAATGGTCACCAACCCGGCGACAATCATCACCACCGCAAGATCTTGTAGAAAAGCGACTTGGTGCATGAGTTAATTCGTTTTCATTTTATCGAAGTGCCCGCCGGACTCTCAGGTCCTCGGGTGAATCCGAGAGCCACTGAAGTGGACGATGATGGCCACACTGCTAGAACCTTCACCATCCACTTCCAAGTGACCGTAGCTGATTTCGGGTTTAATTACTCTTTCGTGAACAATACCAAAAGACGACGGCGACAATGCCAAACAACGTCGCGAACATCGCCATATCTGCAAGCCGATGATTCATAAACGATTTTCTATTGAAGTTAAGAGAGTCCCCGCGAATGCCGCGGCACCTTTTAGGGACGGGAAGGCGTAATTCTACGCCAGCGGAACGGAGAGCTATCTCCGTCGAATGCGGATCGAATTAGGAAACGACTGGCGGCGACTGTCCGCGCAATGCCGCGCGTGACAAAAACTGCCAGGAGGGAAAAAGCTCCGGAGGAATAGACGTGGATGCCTCGAAATCACCATTCGCAAACGGCTTCCATCCTGAAAGCAGAGACCGTTCCAATGGAACTAGGCCCGTTTGAAGCCGGAGCGAGTGTGGGCGATGCGGGCCTTGAAAACGATTGACCAGTATTGCGCAGTCGCCGGAATCCGCGCGACCGTTGATTAACTCCACGGTTCCGTGTTGATCAGTACCGCCGGGTGTCGGCACATGATCCGCGACGGTCCAACGCCCATGGCCAAGGCTGCCCGGCAGCCACAGCGCCATTAACACGAGGGCTATGATTAATCTTGGAATCTGCATCACTCAAGTCGCTTGCCAAACTAACCGGATGACGGTCCGTGGCAAGGCTTCACTTCTTTCCGACGCATGCCGAAAGATTCCCGTCAGCAGCATTTGCCAGGTCTCGGCAATCGAAATCCTGACGCGTTCGCGGCGAACTCCATTCCCAGCGCACGCGATTCCGTCGTGATGAGTCGTTCAACCCCTCACCGTCAGGACGACGTAGTTCTTCTTCCCTTTGCGGAGGAGGATGTGTTTGCCGAAGAGGAGGTCGCCGGAAGATATGGCACGCGCGGCATCGGCCACGCGAACGTTGTTCACATTCACGCCGCCGCCTTCGACGTCTTTGCGGGCCTGCCCTTTTGACGGACACAAGCCAGCGTGGACGAGCAGTTCAACCAGCGGCGTCCCCACGCCATCGAGTTTAGATTTCTCCAAATCCTTTGTGGGAACTTCGCCGACGATGTCAGCGAAATCGTTCTCTGTAAGGCTCTCTACACTCCCGCCAAAGAGAACATCACTTGAGACTTGGGCCTGAATCAGAGCCTGCTCACCGTGAATTAAATTGGTCACTTCGTTTGCGAGCGCCTTGTGTGCCCAACGCGCGCCGGGGTTTGCGGCGTGCTGTTGTTCGAGCGCGGTGATTTCCTCATGGCCAAGGAACGTAAAGTATTTCAAATAACGGATGACGTCGCGGTCATCGGTGTTGATCCAGAATTGGTAAAAGCGATAGACGCTGGTGCGTTTCGAGTCGAGCCAGATGGTGCCGCTCTCGGTCTTGCCGAACTTGGTGCCGTCGGCCTTCGTGATCAGCGGAAGGGTGAGGCCAAACGCGTGGCGGTTGAGTTTCTTCCGGATGAGGTCCATCCCCGCAGTGATGTTGCCCCATTGATCGCTGCCGCCGATCTGGAGTTCGCAGTTGCAGTCCTTGTTGAGGTGATAGAAGTCAAAAGCCTGGAGCAGCATGTAGCTGAACTCCGTGTAGCTGATGCCGACCTCGCGGTCTTCCATGCGCGCGCGAACGGATTCCTTGGCCACCATCTGGTTGACGGTGAAATGCTTTCCAATATCGCGGAGGAAATCGAGGTAGCTGATGCCCGCAGTCCAGTCGGCGTTGTCCACCAAGCGCGCGGGATTCGTCCTGGTCTCGAAGTCGAGGAGGCGCGCGAGTTGCGGCTTCACGGCAGCAACATTGGCGGCAATCTGATCACGAGTGAGGAGCTGACGCTCGGCAGTCTTGCCGCTCGGATCGCCGATGGAGCCGGTCGCGCCACCAGCAACCGCGATAGGAATATGCCCGGCATTCTGAAAGCGCCGCAACGCGAGCAACGGCACGAGGCTCCCGACGTGAAGTGAATCCGCCGTGGGATCGAAGCCGCAATAGAGCGTGACTGGCGACGCGCCGAGGCGCTTGAGAAGTTCGGGCGTGTCAGTGCAGTCGGCCACGAGGCCGCGCCATTGCAAGTCTTCAAAGATATTCATCGGGCGGGGAGTTTATCGCGGGCAACGGCGCGCGGGACAAGGGCAATTTGCGACAGATTAAAAGGCGATCGGCCGAGGCTTGCCCTCGACATGCGCAAATGACGCGAACGTATGGAACGGTTTCTCTCGTCATTGGGCGAAGATGATGGAAATGGCTGTGGGCGAGGTTTGCAGGCAACTCGGCTTTCGAGTTCTTTCGCACGATTCCCGGGTCCTGCTTACGCTTGCCGGACAAAATGAAACGGGCGGACCGATCGAAATCGGTCCGCCCGTCGTGAGTATTACAGAATCGCGAGTCTTACTTCGTGTCGCGATCGGCATCGGCCTGATCGAACGCGTGTTGCAGCGCGACCATGTCTTCGCCGGGCTTGAGGCTGTCGAGAATCTTCTGCTCGGCAGCAAGCTGCTCGGGGCTGTAATTCGCGGCCTTGATGGACAGACCGATGCGGCGTTCCGCCTTGTCGATCTTGATCACGCGAGCGCTGACGTCCTGGTCAGGCTTGAGGATGTTCTTGATCTTGTCCACGTGATCTTCGCTGATCTGGCTGATGTGGACGAGGCCGTCGATGTCGTGAGCGAGGCCGACAAACGCGCCGAAGCTGGCGAGCTTGGTGACCTTGCCGGTGACGAGGTCGCCGACTTTGTAGAACTTGTCGATATTCTGCCACGGATCTTCGCCGAGCTGTTTGACACCCATCGAAATGCGTTGATTCGCCTTGTCGATTTCGAGCACCACAGCTTCCACGTCGTCGCCCTTCTTGATGAGCTCGGACGGGTGATTGATCTTGCGGGTCCACGAGAGATCGGAGACGTGGATCATGCCGTCGAGACCTTCTTCGAGTTCGATGAAGGCGCCATAGCTGGTGAGGTTGCGGATCTTGCCCTTGACCTTGGTGCCGGGCGGATACTTCTCCATGGCCTTTTCCCACGGATTGGTTTCGAGCTGGCGCACGCCGAGGGAGATCTTCTGCTCGTCGCGGTTGATGCCGAGAACGACGGCTTCGAGTTCCTGACCCTGCTTGAGGACATCGGAAGGCTTCGCGATGCGCTTGGTCCAGGAGAGTTCGGTGACGTGCACGAGGCCTTCGACACCGGGTTCGAGTTCGACGAACGCGCCGTAGGGCACGAGGTTGACAACCTTGCCTTTGACCTTCGCGCCGACGGGGAACTTGTTCTCGATGCTGTCCCAAGGATTGGCGAGCTTCTGCTTGAGGCCGAGGCTGACGCGTTCTTTTTCCTTGTTGATGTCGAGGACGACGACGTCGATGTCCTGTCCGACCTTGAGCAGTTCGGACGGATGGCCGATGCGGCCCCAGGACATGTCGGTAATGTGGAGCAAACCGTCGATGCCGTTGAGGTCGATGAAGGCGCCGAAGTCGGTGAGGTTCTTGACCGTGCCCTTGCGAATATCGCCCGGGGTCATTTCAGCCAGGATCTTCACGCGCTTGTCGGTGCGTTCCTGTTCGATCAATTCGCGGCGCGAGAGAACGATGTTCTGACGCTCCTGGTTGATCTTGACGACCTTGAAGTCGTACACGTTGCCAACGAACGGAGTGAGGTTCTTCGGCGGAATGATGTCGATCTGGGAGGCCGGCAGGAAGGCTTCGACGCCAATGTTGACGATGAGTCCGCCTTTGACGATGGCCTTGACCTTGCCTTGAACGATGCCGCCTTCATTGCAAATAGTGAGGATGCGGTCCCAGTTCTGTTTGAACTCGGCCTTTTCCTTGGAGAGGACGACCATGCCCTCTTTGTCTTCAAGGCGTTCGATGAGGACGTTGATTTCGTCCCCGACCTTGACGACTTTGATGTCCACGAACTCGTTCGCGGAAATGACGCCTTCTGACTTGTAACCGATGTCCACGAGGACTTCCTTCGGGCGGACTTCGATGATGGTACCTTTGACGATTTCGCCAGCAGCAAAGCGCGTAGTGCTTTGCTTCATGGCTTCTTCCATGGTGAGCATAACTATTATTTTCGGGACGAACTGCGGGAGGCTTGGTCGGGGAAATGAATTCCCGGCGAAGACTCCATTGCCTAACGGACCATTCGCTGCGGTGGCAACGGAGGTTGAGGGTTAGGTTGATGGTTAACTGTCTTTTCTCAGCCTTAATGAACATCCGCACACACGGTGCTCAGGCGGAGGGTGAGAATATGGGAAGCAGATCCAATGGCAAGCGGTTTTTTGGACGCTTTGGGACAGACGCCCGCCGCCCATCGCCGACATTCAGCGAAACATCCGTGCGAGGTCGAAATTGAAGATCAATTGGAGTCCCGTGAGGAACAGGAAGATCAGCACAGCTTTAATGAAACCTTTTTCGGAGAATCGTCGGTTTAACCAAACACCAAACCACACGCCCACCGGCACCAGAGGAAAGAGCTTTAAACTCATCCAAAGCGTGTCGGCGTTCACGATTGAATGAGTGACAAAAAGCGGCACGTCGACCATCGACCGATCAATAATGAAAAAAGGCATCTTCAGCCAGTTGACCCATGTGAATACCAAAACGGTCGATCCAACGAAGAGCTCTTTAGGCATTCGTTGCGGCACAAGGAACAATGCACCGAGTGGACCTGCGCCGTGCGCGAAAGTCGAAACCACGCCGATACTGACGCCGCAAGGAATGCCGACCTTGTGGTTTGGTTCGAAAGCGCCTTCGGCACGAAAGATAAGGTCGCGCGTGAACTGAAAGATCACGAACAACACCGCAATGATGCCGATGGCGATATTAATGATGCGCGTCGAGTCCTCGCGATGCGAGGCGAGCCAACTGATCAAGTTCACCCCGAGAATGATTCCCGCGATGACGCCCGGCAGCAGGTACTTCAAATTCTCTTTCCGCCACTTACCCCAATAGTGCCACAGCGAAAAGGCATCACCGGCGCAGAGCAATGGCAACAGCACCCCAATCGCATAAGTGGAGTTTTTCCCAAGCTTGTTAAACGCCAGCACGCACAACGGCGTGGTCAGCATTCCCAAACCACCCCCAAAGCCGGCCTTCGCGATGCCGATGAACAGCACCGCGAACGACGCCAGCAAGATGGACGGCCATTCCACGCGCGCACTGTGTAAAAGAGAAGCGCTTCGGCGGCGAGTCCAAACTCTGAATGGCCACAGCCACCAGGTGTCCTGTCGGGAAAATCTTTTGACAGCTAGGCCGGTTTGATTAGCCTCACGCGAAACCAAACAACAATTATGCGCATTGGATTAAACACCTTTCTCTACGCCTCCCCTTTCACCACAGACAGCGTCAAACTTTTCCCCATGATTAAGAAGTGGGGCTTCGAGACCGTCGAAATTCCAGTCGAAGCGCCCGAACACATCGATCCCGCCAAGGTGAAAGCCGCTGCGAAAGCGAACGGCCTCGCCATCGGTTCGATCTGCGCATGCATGGGACCCGGGCGTGACTTCCGCGGCAGTGCTGCCGATCAACGCACGGCGATGAAATATGTGAAGAAGCTCGTGGATCAGGCTGCCATCATGGGCTGCCCGCGGATTATCGGGCCGATTTACTCCGTCGTCGGAAAAGCGGACGCCGTGGAACCGAAGCAGCAAAAGGTCGAGTTCAAACTCGTGGTAAAGAACCTCAAGGAACTCGCGAAGTATGCCGCCACGAAGAAAATCACGCTCTGCATCGAACCGTTGAATCGTTTCGAGACTGACTTTCTCAACACCTGCGACCAAGGTCTGAAGCTCCTCAAGGCCGTGAACGCCAAAAACGTGAAGCTTCACCTCGACACGTTCCACATGAACATCGAGGAGAAGAACCAAGCCGCCGCCATCATCAAGTGCGGCAAGGCGCTCGGCCACTTCCACGCGTGCGGCAGCGATCGCGGCACTCCTGGCGGCGATCACATCGACTGGAAACCCATCGTTCGCGCTTTGAAAAAGATTGGCTACAACGGCGACGTCGTCATTGAAAGCTTCACGACCGACGTGAAGGTCATCGCCCGCGCCGCCGCCATCTGGCGCAAGATCGAACCCAACCGCGACGACATCGCGGTCAAGGGTCTGCGCAACCTCCGCCGGTTCTTCGGAAAGTAATCGTGCGATCCACCCAAATCCGTTTCTGACCTCGGCCGGCGTCGATTTGAATCGGCGCCGGTCATTTTTCATCCAACAACCCATGAAGCTCACTACGTCTCTCATCGCCTCGCTCGTCTTTGCGTCGGCCCTCGCGGCACGCGCGGATGTCAAACTCCCGGTCGTCATCGGCAGCCACATGGTGCTCCAGCGCGAGCAATCGTGCCCAATCTGGGGCTGGGCTGATCCCGGCGAAGCAGTGACGGTCGAGTTCGCCGGCCAGAAGCTCGCGACGAAAGCCGCTGCGGACGGAACGTGGAGCGTGAAGTTGCGCTCGATGAAAGCGAACGCCACGCCCCAGACGATGACCGTCTCGGGGAAGAACAAACTCGCGCTCGAAGACGTGCTCGTCGGGGAAGTTTGGCTCTGCTCCGGTCAATCGAACATGGAGTGGCCTGTGTCCGCTTCAGACAATGCGAAGGAGGAAATCGCCAACGCGAATCATCCCCGCATCCGTCACATCAAGATTCCACATCGCCCGTCGGAGAAGCCCGAGCGCGAAGTGCAATCCGATGGCTGGCAGGTTTCAAGTTCCAACACCGTCGCGAGCTTCACCGCCGTGGGCTATTACTTCGGCCGCACGTTGATGAAGGATCTCGACGTCCCCATCGGTTTGCTCGGTTGCAACTGGGGCGGAACGCGGATTGAGCCGTGGACCCCGCCGGTTGGGTTTAAGGCCGTGCCCGCGTTGAAAAAAGATTTCGCTGACAAGCTCGACACTTTCCCCGCGAAAATTCCCGCGACCGGTCCCGACATGCAGCCCGCTCTGGATAAGAACGGCAAAGCGATCGTCGGCAAGGACGGCAAGCCCGTATTGAAGCCCGTGCTCGAAAAGAATGGCCGACCCAAACAAAAAATCATCATGGGCACCGACGGCAAACCCGTGATGACCGTTAACCACCAGTCCCCGCTCGCGCTCTACAACGGCATGGTTCATCCGCTCGTGCCGTTCGCGATCCGTGGCGCAATCTGGTACCAGGGCGAATCGAACAACGGCGAGGACATGCTCTATTACGAAAAGATGAAGGCGCTGATCGCCGGTTGGCGCAAGGTGTGGGACAATTCCAAGCTGCCCTTCTACTACGTCCAGCTCGCTCCCTACACTTACGGCGGCGACCCGACGAAACTCGCGGGCATTTGGGAAGCGCAGACCGCCGCGCTGGAAATTCCCCACACCGGCATGGCCGTCACCGTGGACATCGGCAACATCAAGAACATCCACCCGACCAACAAACAAGAAACCGGCCGCCGTCTCGCGCTCTGGGCGCTGGCGAAGACCTACGGCAAAAAGGGCTTCGAGTATTCCGGTCCGCTCTACGACGGCATGAAAGTGCGCGGCAACAAAATCGAACTGAGCTTCGATCACATCGGAGGCGGACTCGTTTCGCGCGACGGCAAACCGCTCACGCACTTCACCATCGCTGGCGCGGACAAGAACTTCGTCGAAGCTAAAGCGGAAATCGTTGGCAAGAAAGTCGTCGTGTCGAGCGACGCGGTTGCCAAACCCGTCGCCGTGCGCTTCGCGTGGCACCAACAGGCCGAGCCGAATCTTTCGAACAAAGACGGCTTGCCTGCCTCGCCGTTCCGCACGGACCGTTGGGTCACGGAAACCGCCGCAGCGGCGCCGGCGAAGAAATAATCAACTGCCCGCCAACAATGAGTGCGATTCCCCTTTCGCCACTGCTACTCGCTGCCGATGCGGGCACGCGACTGAATGTTCTGGGTGACGGCATCACGATCAAAATTCACGGCCGCGACACGGGCGGAACTTTCTCGGTGGTGATTGCTGATGGGGAACCCGGCCACGGCCCGCCGCCGCACGTGCACCATCGGGAGGACGAAAGCTTCTATTGCCTCGAAGGCGAGGTGGAAGGTTTCTGCGGCGATCAGAAGTTCAAGATGTCAGCCGGCATGACCGCATTCTTGCCACGCGACATTCCGCACACCTGGCGCGTCACCGGGACCAAGCGCGCGAAAATCCTCGTGATGCTTTCGCCCGCGGGCTTCGAACGATTCTGGGAAGAAATCGGTGCGATGACTCCCGCCGAGCAATCCGACATTCCCCGCGTGATCGCGCTCGGGAAAAAGTACGGTCTCGATTTCCTGCCGCCTCCTCAATAAACCCCGTCAGAACCACGTCAGTTAACTCAATCATGAAAATTATCAGCTCAATCTTCGCGTCGCTCGCGCTCGCTCTTTCACTTCACGCCGCCGATGAAGCGGGCTTCAAACCCATCTTCAACGGCAAAGACCTGACCGGCTGGGAAGGCAACCCCGAACTGTGGTCAGTGCAGGACGGCACCATCACCGGCAAGACGCCCGCCGATCCCGCAAACCCCGCGAAATCTCCGCTCACGCACAACACCTTCCTCGTGTGGAAGGCCGGCACGGTGGCGAACTTCGAGATGCGCTTCAGCTACCGCATTGTCGCGGGCAACTCCGGCGTACAGTATCGCAGCAAGACCATCGAACCTGGAAAGTTCGGACCGATCGTCGCCGGTTATCAGGCAGACTTCGAGGCGGGCAAGACCTACAGCGGCATTTTGTATGAGGAACGGGGACGCGCCATTCTTGCCAAGCGTGGCGAGAAGACTGTCATCAAACCCGGCGAAGGCAAGAAAGCCAAAGTCGAAGTCACCGGCTCACTCGGCAAGACTGAGGACATCCAGGCCAAGATCAAGAATGAGGACTGGAACGACTACGTGATCATCGCCAAAGGCAACCACCTTCAGCATTTCATCAACGGCATGCAAACAATCGACGTTACCGACGAAGACCCTGCCAATGCGGCAAAGTCCGGCATCCTCGCGCTGCAGATTCACGCCGGGCCGCCCATGACTGTTCAGTTCAAAAACCTGCGCATCAAGGAACTGAAATAGCTACTTGCTGTCACAGTCGAGATACCTCAACTGCTACGGCCCATCATTCAACCCAACATGAAAAAACTCATCCTCACCCTGGCGGCCGTCGCCGTCACTTTCAGCGTCGGCGCCGCTGACAAGAAAATCATCTTCATCGCCGGCAAGCCCAGCCACCCTCCCCTCGCCCACGAACATCGCGCCGGCTCGTTGCTGCTCGCGAAGTGCCTGCAAGGTTTCCCCGGCGTCGTCACCGAAGTTCACACCAACGGTTGGGTGCAAGATGAGAAGGCGCTCGAAGGCGCCGCCGCCGTGATCATTTACAGCGACGGCGGTGGCGGACATCCACTGTTACAGGGCGACAAATTGCAAATCATCGGTGGTCTGATGAAGAAAGGCGTCGGTCTCGCGTGCCTGCATTACGCGACGGAGCCCACGCCCGACAAAGGCGAGAAGGAATTTCTCGAATGGCTCGGCGGTGCGTTCTCACCGAACTGGTCGGTGAATCCGCATTGGGATGCCGATTTCACCACGCTACCCAAGCACCCGATCACGAGCGGCGTGAAGTCGTTCAAGACGAATGACGAATGGTATTTCCACCTGCGCTGGGCCAACGGGATGAAGGGCGTCACCCCAATCCTCAGCGCAATCGCGCCGCCCGAGACGATGAGCCGTCCCGACGGTCATCACAGCGGCAATCCCGCCGTGCGCGAATCCGTCGCGAAGAAGGAATCGCAAACTGTCAGCTGGGCGATGGAACGTCCGGACGGTGGACGCGGATTCGGATTCACCGGCGGCCACAATCACCTCGGCTGGAAAGATGAGAACCAGCGCAAGCTGGTCCTCAACGCCATCCTCTGGGTCGCGAAAGTCGAAGTCCCCAAGAACGGCGTCGAGTCCAAGGTGACCGACGAGGAACTCATGCAGAACCTCGACGTGAAGAACGCACCGAAGCCCAAGGCTGCGCCGAAGAAAAAGTAGGAACTTCGCACCTTTTCGAGTTTGTCCACAAACTGCCGGCGCCACTCGCGCCGGCAGTTTTGCTTTCGCGGGCTACGCGTTCCCACAATCCACTTTGAAGCCCGCGGCACTTCGCCTAGTCTGATTCAACATAGAACATGAAACGCCTCTTCGTCCTTTTCGCTGTCACGCTCATCTCTTTGCAAGCCATCGCCGCGGACAAGCCACGCAAGCTCGTCATCATCGCCGGCAAGCCGAGCCATCCGCCGGGAATGCACGAATTCCGCGCGGGTTCGTTGCTGCTGGAGAAATGCCTCAAGCAAGGTTACCCGCAACTGAAGGTGGAGGTTCACACGAATGGCTGGGTGAGCGACGAAAAAACGTTCTCCGATGCCGACGCCATTTTCATTTACGCCGACGGCGGCGCGAAACATCCCGCCGTGGTGGACGGTCATCTCGAAACGTTGCGCGCGCTGATGAAGAAGGGCGTGAGCCTCGGCTGTGGTCATTACGGTGTCGAGGTCGTGGCCGATCAGGCGGGCAAGGAATTCAAGGAATGGATCGGCGGCCACTACGAGAATAGTTTCTCCTGCAATCCCATCTGGGACGCGGAATACAAAAAATTTCCCCAGCACCCGATCGCCAACGGCGTGAAGCCTTACACGACGAAGGACGAATGGTATTTCAACATGCGCTTCCGCGACGACATGACCGGCATCGTGCCTATCCTTGTCGCCAAGCCGAGCGACGCGACGCGCGACGGTCCCTACGTTTATCCCAAAGGTCCGTATCCGCACATCCAAGCCGCCAAGGGCCGCGACGAAACGATGATGTGGGCCATAGAGCGCGCTGATGGCGGCCGCGGCTTCGGCTACACGGGCGGACATTTCCACTCAAACTGGGGCAACGACCAACAGCGCAAAGTCATCCTCAACGCGCTCGTCTGGCTCGCGAAGGCGGAGGTGCCGAAGAACGGCATCGAATCGAAAGTGACCGAAGCTGACCTCGCGGCGAACCTCGATCCCAAGCCCGCGCCCAAACCGCCGGTGAAGAAATAGCCACCGCGCAGACGGAGCACGCACGTGTTTACTCCTGCTGAATTTCAGGAAGCGTCTTCACTCGTTTATCGCACGCTCTCACCCACGGCGCAGATTCACTGGCCTTTGCTGAGCCAGCGCGCCGGTTGCGAAGTGTGGGTAAAGCATGAGAATCACAATCCCACCGGCGCATTCAAAGTGCGCGGCGGCTTGGTCTATCTCGACCATCTCAAGCGCACGCAACCCGGACTCCGCGGCGTCATCACCGCCACCACCGGCAATCACGGCCAGAGCATCGCTTTCGCCGGCGCGCGCCTCGGTGTTCCGGTGACGATCTGCGTTCCGCATGGCAACAGCGTGGAAAAGAACGCAGCGATGTGCGGCTTCGGCGCGGAACTGATCGAGGCCGGACACGATTTCCAAGCAGCGCGCGAAAACGCGATGAAGCTCACTACCGAGCGCGGCCTCGCCATGGTTCCGTCGTTTCATCCACTGCTCGTGCGGGGCGTGGCGACTTACGCGCACGAACTCTTCACGGCACAGCCCGAACTCGACACGGTTTACTGCCCTATTGGCCTCGGCTCGGGCATCTGCGGCCTGGTCTCCATGCGCGATCAACTCGGTCTCCCGACACGCATCGTCGGCGTCGTCGCGGCCGGTGCGCCCGCTTACGCCCATTCGTTCGCAGCGAAACGTGTTGTAACGACCGAGCGTGTTGACACCTTTGCCGACGGAGTCGCGTGTCGCGTGCCGCAGGAGGAAGCGCACGCGGTAATTCTGCGCGGCGTAGAGCGCGTCGTAGAAATCGCCGAACCCGAAATCGAAGCCGCCATCCGCGCGTATTTCACTGACACACATAACGTCGCCGAAGGCGCCGGCGGGCTCGCGCTCGCGGCGTTGTTTAAGGAATTGCCGGCGCTGCGCGGCCAGCGCGTCGCCGTGATTCTCTCCGGCGGAAACATTGATCGCACCCGTTTTGCCAAGCTGCTGAGCCCGGTCACGTGAGACCGCTTGGGGCCTAATGGAAAAGGAGTCGCTCTAGCGAACAGTTTCTCACATCAGAGGTGCAACTTTACAAAGCCGGACCGGCTGCCTAAGCTACAAATAAGCCGCAGCAGTGCGGCCGCGCAGCTCAAATAGGCAACTGTTCAACGTTTATGAAAAAACTCATTAAGATAGTCGTAGTTTTGCTCGTCCTGCTCGTCGTCGCGGTATTCGTCGCGTCGTTTTTCATCGGCTCCATCATTAAGACCGGTGTCGAAACGGTCGGACCGAAGGTCGCCAAAGTGCCCATCAAGCTCGACAGCGCCAGTCTCTCCATGTTGGGCGGATCAGGCGGCATGTCCGGATTGGTCGTCGGCAATCCCGAAGGCTACAAGACCGACTCGGCCATCAAGGTCGGCAAAGTCAGCCTTGCCGTGGTGCCCGGCTCCGTGCTCTCGGACAAGATCGTGATCAAATCGGTCGAAGTTCGCAGCCCGGAGATCACGCTCGAAGGAGGGCTGTCCGAAAACAATCTCACGAAGATTCAGAAAAACATTCAAGAATTCACGGGTGCAGGTGGCGGGAAGAAAGGCGAAGGCAGCGCCGACAAAGGCGACAAGAGCGCGAGCAAAAAACTCCAGGTCGATGACTTCCTCATCAGCGGCGCGAAGGTG
The DNA here is from genome assembly GCA_044224905.1 of Limisphaerales bacterium. GTDB lineage: Bacteria > Verrucomicrobiota > Verrucomicrobiia > Limisphaerales > JBGAJN01 > JBGAJN01. Next base: position 1,609,530 of record JBGAJN010000002.1, on the reverse strand, counting down.
AACGCTGTCATTCTCGGCAAGAGCATCACTGTGCCGATTCCCGACATTCATTTCACCAATCTCGGCCAAGGCCCCGAAGGCATCACCGCTGGAGATCTCATGACGAAGGCGTTCAACGAAGTAATTTCAGAAGCCCTCAGCGCTGTTGCGAAGAGCGCAACGGGAGCTGCTGGCGACGCCGCCAAAGGTGCGACCGACAGTCTAAACAAAGCCACCAAAGGCATCGGCGACCTGTTCAAGAAGAAATGACCTTTTCTGTGGCCCCGGCGGAATTGCTCCGTTGGGGCTCTATTATTTTATGATCAAAGAAACGTTGGGACAGATCGAAGCCAAGATTCGCGATGCCGGGACTCTGCCCGACGCAAACCGACGCGAGTTGTTGACCCTGCTCGCCGATCTGAAGGCTGAGGTTGCCAGCCTCTCCCAGTCCGATGCTGAACAAGCACGCAGCATCGCCGGCTTCACCGACGTTTCCGCTCACGAAGCCACCCGCGAACGGAAGCAACCTCAACTTCTCGACGCGTCACTGGCTGGATTGAAATCTTCGGTGGACGGCTTCGAGCAATCTCATCCCAAGCTCGTCGATGTGGTTAATCGGATTGCGACGGCGCTATCGAACCTGGGAATTTAAGCCGACCTCACCCAAGCGCTAAGGACGAGTCACGGTCACCGCAGACGCAGCGTCGGCGAACGTGGCCAGCTTCTCTTCCCGAGATTTCAGGTTCCTTACGCGCACGGAAAGTTCGCCGGTCGCGGATTTCTCCACGCGCGCGGTGCAACGAGCGGACAATTCCATGGCGCGCTTGAACTGTTTGTCCGGCTTGATGGGCGACCAAGAATATTCCACGACGGAGCCGGCGTCGCGCAGTTGTTGCACGAGCTTGAGCGAGTCGGGACGCAGGGTCTCATCTTCGATCAGCACGAACACATCAACGCCGCTGTCGAACTTTGGGAGGAGTCCGCGGGACTTGAGGAGTTCCAGCAGCACGACGTCGCCCATGCCGAAACCGAGCCCGGGCAGATCCACTTTGCCGGCGCTGATGAGTTTCACGAGGTTGTTGTAACGTCCCCCGCCCGCGATGGCGCGGAACTCACCCTTCTTGTCGAACGCTTCGAAGACGACGCCCGTGTAATACGCAAGGCCGCGAATGACGTTGTAGTCGATCTTCACGAAGTCGGCGAGGCCACGCGCGGAAAGGTTATCGATGACGGTGGAAAGTTCCACAGTGGGGCGCGCTTCCGTGATGAAGTTTTTCACTTCGTCGAGCGAGAAGCCCAGCGCGGCGAGTTTGGCCTGACTGACGGCGGGATCTTCGCGCTCGATCTTGTCGATCACCTGATAGAAGTCGTAGGCCTTGCTCGCATCGGCGCAGCGTTGGCTGAAAAAATCCTGCCACGCGTTGCGGCTGCTGAGACGGATGACAAAATCATCCGACGTCAATTTTAACGAACGCAGCGTATCGATGAGCAACGCAATCAACTCGGCGTCGGCAGTCGGATCGTTGTCGCCGAAAATGTCGCAGTTGAACTGGAAGTGTTCGCGCAGGCGGCCCTTCTGCTGACGTTCGTAGCGGAACAGTTGCGGCAGCGCGAACCACTTGATGGGCTTTTTGTAATTGCGCTCGTGCGCGGACACCATGCGCGCAAGCGTCGGCGTCATCTCGGGCCGCAAAGCCACCGCGCGATCGCCCTTGTCGGTGAAATTGTAGAGCTGGCCGACGATCTCATCGCCGCTCTTGAGGGTGAACAATTCCAGCGGTTCGAGCGGCGGGCCGTCGTATTCGCGAAAGCCGTAACGGCGCGCAGTCTCGCGCCAGTTGTCGAAGATGTAGTTACGTGCGTCCGCGCTCCACAGATCTTTATGGGGCAGCGGCTCAGGGTAAAAGTCCCGAAATCCAGGCAGTCGTTCCATACGAAAGCGAAGAGTAAAACGGCAAATGCGCCACGGAAGCAACGCTCAATCTTGAGCCACACCACGCAGCACTTCACCAAAACGAAACGCGCCCGCCGGAAATCCGAGCAGGCGCGTTGAAATTAGTCGGGACCGATTAAGGTGCTGGCGGCGCGGGAGGCGTCGGTGGCTTCGGCGCTGAAGCAGGCGGCGTCAGCTTGATGACGGCGGCGCGCATTTCCTTGCCGGGCTTGAAGCGCACGACAGCGCGCGGCGGAATGTGCACGTCGGTTTCGGGGCGGTTGGGATTGCGACCGACACGCGCTTTGCGAATGGCGACTTCGAAAACGCCAAAATTCCGCAACTCAACTGTGTCTCCGCTCGTAACGGCCTCGGAAATATAGTCGAGAGTTTTCTGAATAACGTCCAGAACCTGCTGCTGAACGATACCTGTTTCATTACTAATGCGGATGACCAACTCACGCTTCGTCATATGAACTCCTGGTTAGAGGTGGATGGAGATAAACCGGCGCACCGCTGCTGCTTCGCTTTAACCTTGTATAAACCCCACTGCCCAAGGGGTCAAGCCATGAAAATTGCCCAATTGCCACATACAAGGTGACGTTAACGAGGGTGGTTTGGTGACAAACAAAAAGACGGCCCGGAGGCCGTCTCGTGAAAACGTCAAAATAGGGCGATGAAAAACCGATCAGCTTTCGATCACATTGATCTCAACCGGTTCGACCCGCACGCCGGCGCTTTCGAGCCATTTGACCGCCGCTTTGATCTCGGCGCGCTCGCCAATCAGCTCAAGGCAAACGATGCCGATCTCGTCGGTCACGCTCGCCTGGCGGACGTTGGTGATGACTTTGAACTTGTGACCCAGCTCCCACACGACCGGCCGCGTGATCAGCTTGGGCGGATACATCAGCCAGAAACGCGTCTGCTGCTTTCCGCCTTTGGCTGCGACTTTTTTCGCGGGTTTCTTTTTGGTCGCCATATTAACCGCCCGCGATTGCGGGAATGATGCTGATCTCGTCGCCGTCTTTGAGCGGCGTCTTGAGGTTGTCGAGAAAACGGATGTCTTCCTCGTTCACATACACGTTCACGAAGCGACGCACCGCGCCGGATTCGTCAACGAGGCGTTCCTGGATGCCGGGGAAGCGGCTTTGCAATTCGGCGATCGCGCCACCAATCGTGTTCGAGGTCACATCAACCAACTCTTCGTTGTTGGTCAACTTGCGCAAGGGCGTGGGAATTCTGACTTTGGCAGGCATATCAATGTTGAGCAGTTAGTTTCTTATCGTCATGCAACAAACCTTCAAACTCGCGAAGGCTCGGCTTGATCTCGCGCGTCTGGCCGCAGTGGCCAACGACGGCGTCGAGTGTTTTCAATCCATTGCCGGTGATGCAAAGCACGGCGGAATCTTCGGCCGGAATCTTTCCAGCAGCAATGAGTTTCTTAGCCACGCCCACGGTCACGCCGCCAGCAGTTTCGGCAAAGATGCCTTCGCACTCGGCGAGCAACCGGATGCCCTCGCGGATTTCGTCATCGGTGACGTCGTCCGCGTGGCCGCCCGTTTCCTTCATCACGCGAAGCGAGTAGAAGCCGTCGGCGGGAGTGCCGATCGCGAGTGACTTGGCAATGGTGTTCGGCTTGACCGGCTTGAAGAAGTCCAAGCCCGCCTTTTGCGCGACGCTGATCGGCGAGCAACCGGTCGCCTGCGCACCGTGAACTTTCCATTTCGCCTCGGGAATCAGACCAAGCTTGGTGAATTCCTGATACGACTTGTGAATCTTGGTCAGCAATGAGCCGGACGCCATCGGGACGACGGTGTGTTGCGGCACGCGCCAGCCGAGTTGTTCGGCGATTTCAAAGCCCATGCTCTTGCTGCCTTCGGCGTAGTAAGGGCGCATGTTTACATTCACGAAAGCCCAGCCGTACTTGCCGGCGATTTCCGCGCAGAGACGGTTCACTTCGTCATAGTGACCTTTGATGCCGATGACGTTCGCACCGTAAACGAGCGAGTTGAGCACTTTGCCCTGTTCGAGATCGGCGGGAATGAAAACGTAAGCTTCGAGGCCGGCGGCCGCAGCGTTCGCAGCGACGGAGTTCGCAAGGTTGCCGGTCGAAGCGCACGCGACGGTTTTGAAACCCAGTTCACGCGAGCGGCTCAACGCGACGCTGACGACGCGATCCTTGAAAGACAGCGTCGGATAATTCACCGCGTCGTTTTTCACCCACAGTTCGCGGATGCCGAGGCGTTTCGCGAGCCGGTCTGCTTTGATGAGTGGAGTGAAGCCGACTTCTCGACCGACGGTGGGTTCGCCCACGATCGGCAGCAACTCGCGGTAACGCCACATCGTTTGTGGACGGCTCTCGATGGCTGAGCGCGTCATCGCTTTTTTGATGCGGTCGTAATCGTAAGCGACTTCGAGGGGACCGAAGTCGAATTCGCACACGTGGGTGGCTTCGAGTGGATACTCACGGCCGCACTCGCGGCACTTGAGCGCCTTCATGAAGTTCGTCGTCTGTTCCATAACATTCCGTAGCTGCGTTCTCATTGGGGCAATAAAAAACCCCTTCCCGGGACGAGAAGAGGTAAAATACTTGCGCTCTTCTCATCTTCCCCGGCCGCACCCGCGTCCGAGCTGGAATTGGCACCTGGACATTGGAGACGCTCTCCAACCGGTTGCCGTGGTGTCATCGGGCCAGACCCTCGACCACTCGCAATGAGATTCGTTGAATCAACGAATGCCGATAGCTTGATGGAAGACTATTGATATGTCAAATAACTTTTGAGCTTTCATCGGTTCTCCCCTGCCACTTTTCACTGCTCCTCCACAGCCGTGAGCACTTCGACTAGTTACGACGGACAAGCGACTCGACACCGGCACCCGCCTCCTGTTTGATCGGCTGAGCCATGCATGCCCGAAAATTTTCCGGACTCGCCTGCCTGTTGACCGCGCTCCTCACATCGTTCGGCCACGCTCAGGAAACCAGCCCCCTGCCCAACACGCAGCCCCTCACGCTCACGGGCGATTTGTCAGCGCAGATGGTCGCGGGCATCAACAAGTTTCTCGACCGGGAAATTCAAGACTCAGTCGCCGCACGCTCGCAGTTTTGGAAACGAGATTTTTCGTCCGCCGCAGCTTACGAAAAATCCATCGCCGTAAATCGAGAACACTTCCGCAAAATCATCGGTGCTGTCGACGCGCGCTTGCCCGTAAGCGAACTGGACATCATCAGCGGCACATCCACTCCGGCTCTTCTGGGCACTTCCACCTTCACGATCTATCGCGTCCGCTGGCCGGTGTTCGAAGGCGTTCACGGCGAAGGACTGCTCCTTGAACCACGCGCGAACGCCATCGCGAATGTGATCGCCTTGCCGGACGCGGATCAATTTCCCGAGGCGCTTTGCTCACTCACGGACGGCATCGAACCGGCGAGCCGATTTGCTTCGCGCCTCGCGGAAGTAGGTTGTCGCGTGCTCATCCCGGTGCTGCTAAGTCGGGAAAACACATTCTCCGGCAGCGCGGCGCTGAATCGCTGGACGAATCTCCCTCATCGCGAATGGATCTGGCGCATGGCGTTCGAAGTCGGCCGCACCACAGCAGGCTACGAGGTGCAGAAGATTCTCGCCGCCGTAGATTTCTTCAGCTCGCGCACAGGCATCACCACGATCGGAAGCAAAGAGCTCGACATCGGCCGAGCTCCGCTTGGCGTTGCTGGATACGGTGAGGGTGGACTGCTTGCGCTGTACGCGGCGGCACTCGATCCGCGCATTCGCGCCACCCTCGTCAGCGGATATTTTGATTCGCGCCAATCAATTTGGAGCGAGCCCGGCGATCGCGCCGTGTGGTCGTTGCTCAAGGAATTCGGTGATGCTGAAATCGCCAGCCTCGTTGCGCCGCGACCGCTAATCATTGAGTATAGTCGCGTGCCGAAAGTCGAAGGGGCGCCAGCGGCGACGGACAAGCGCCGAGCCATCGCGGCGCCTGGCAAGATTACAATGCCAGAGTTCGCCAGCGTCGAAGGCGAAGTGGATCGGGCGAAACAGCTCGCGGGCAAATTCGGCGATAGCATCCAACTCGTTTACGGATCAGAAGGAATGGCCGTAAGCCCGGGTTCGACCAAAGCGCTAAGCGAATTTCTCCGTGCGCTAGGCGTTAAAGATACGAAATTACCCGAACCAACTCCCAGCATTGATGCACGTGGTTCGATGTTGATTCCGAAAGATCGCCAGCATCGCGCAGTGAAGGAACTCGAAGATTTCACACAACGGCTCGTGCGCGATTGCGAACACACTCGGGCAACCAATTTCTGGAACGCGAACCGAGCTCCCAACGCCGCGGCGTGGCAGGAAGCGGTGCCGAAACTCCGCCAGCAATTCGACGCCGATGTGATCGGCAAATGGACGAACAGTCCTCTTCCGTTGAATCCGCGCACGCGACGGGCGCTCAGTTCAAGCAACCAACCGCTAGTCGATGTCTCCGCGCCGTTCACAGCATGGGATGTGCAGTTGGATGTTTTTCCGGATGTGTTCGCTTGGGGCGTCTTGCTCGTCCCGAAAGACATCAAGCCAGGAGAACGCCGTCCCGTAGTGGTCTGCCAGCACGGACTCGAAGGATTGCCCGAAGATTGCATTACTACGGACCCAAAGAGTCGCGCCATAAATTACTACCGCGGCTTCGCGACACGACTGGCCGAACGCGGCTTCATCACCTTCTCCCCGCACAATCCGTATCGCGGACAGGATGCGTTCCGCATGCTTCAGCGGAAGTCGTGGGTGCTGGGTAAACACCTTTTCTCCACGATCAATTCGCAGCACGCGCGCATCCTCGATTGGCTCGAGACGCAACCGTTCGTTGATCCGCAACGGATTGGTTTTTACGGGCTGAGCTACGGTGGAAAATCCGCCATGCGCCTCCCTGCCCTGCAAGATCGCTACTGTTTGAGCATTTGCTCCGGCGATTTCAATGAGTGGGTGCGGAAGAACGCGGCGACAGATTATCCGAGCAGCTACCTTTACACGCACGAGTACGAGATCTTCGAATGGGATCTCGGCCATACATACAACTACGCCGAGATGGCCGCCCTGATCGCGCCCCGCCCTTTCATGGTCGAACGCGGCCACAACGACGGTGTGGGCGTCGATGAATGGGTGAGCTATGAATTCGCGAAGGTCCGCCGCTTTTATACGCAACTCGGGATCGCCGATCGCACCGAGATCGAATACTTCAACGGTCCGCACACCATCCACGCGCAAGGAACCTTTGAATTCCTTCAGAAACACCTCCAGTGGCCGCGCCCTCCGGCTAAGTGAAACACAATCTCACGGGAATCGCGCCCCGATGATTTTCCTGCTTAATGCAGGTTAAACACGAACTGAATCTGCCTGCGTTCAAATTGAGATTGCGCGGCGAGATACATAGGAAAAAGGCTGGCGGATTTCCCACGTCAGCACCCAGACGCACCCTATTCCTAAATCACAACTCCTTCACCGAGGTGACACGATGCTTGAGAATCTGAAACTCGTCGTCCGGCCGCTTCTTGAAATAGATCAATTCCTCCTGAACTCGGAAGCGTTTGTATTTCGTCTGACAACCGACCGACACATAGGTTCCAGAAGCTGGCCCGCTCGACTCTCTGCGAATGGACGCGCTACCGACTTTGTAGCTTTGCAGCTCGCCCATGTTTTGAATCATGTTGCGCAGTTTGGTTTCCCATTCGTCGCGGGAAATCTTTTTGAAAAACGCGGGAGCGTATTCATCCAACGCGCTGGTGAAATCCTCATTGGCCATTCGATCAAAGTGGCGCGCCACCAATTCCTTTCCGCCATCGTATTCATTGGAAGTGCAGCCATTGAAAATGACGCAGCCGGCCAATGCGATTCCGACGAGCGATGATTTCCAATTCAGGAGGAGCGGCATCTCAGTGAGTTTGCGATTGGCGGGGTGACGCAGTTTGGTGCGATTTGTTAAATTCGTAAGCAGCCGCATCGATCTTTTTCCACTGCGGCGTCCCATCGAGCGACGATGCCTGCCGGTAAGCCGAAACGTAGCCGCACTTCCTACAACGGAAGCTGCGCACGGCGTCAACGGATTCGCCATCGCATTCGAATTCGTGAAAAAGGAATCCACAGGTGAGAAGTCGTTCCCACCATTCAACCGGCGGTTGATGCCGGACGCTAGCTTCGTGAGGCATGCCCCTTTGCTCAGCACGCGCCGTGCCGCCGCCGACCACTTGGGGGATCTTCCTACGCGAATGTTCAGTTCCGTGTAGTGGATTACCACTACACTCCGATCACGGCTCAAGAGACTGCCAAATCCTTCATTGCAAAACCAGTTGCGTCGATGTCCTTGTAGCCGCGAGAACGTCTGCGGTGACCAGGCAGGTAAGTGGGGCTGGCGGTGTTTACTTGGTCGTTTTCACCGCCAGTTCCATTCCTGTCCCGGCTGGACGGATTCAGCCCTCACGATTCCTCGTTCCCTGCACAGGCACGGTAGAACACGGCAAATCTTGCTTCTGTCCGAGTTCAGCCGGCACAAACCTGCAGCCCCGAAACACGCTATTTACCGGAGGCACTGCCGTTCAACAACCGGCGTGACGAACCCGCGAAACGTCTCGCTTCAAGCAATCCGCGTTCAAGCAACCACGGCAACGGACGTCGCGTGATCGGCCGGAGCCCGAAGGGTTTGATCGACTTCTCTTCGATGTGCGTGACCGCTTCATCCACTGAATCAGTGACGAAAATCATGTTCATATCGCCCGGACTGATGGTGCCCGCCGCGACCATCTTTTCCAGTAACACGATCAACTCCCTCCAGTAATCCCGGCCCAAAAGGACAACGGGAAAATTCATCACCTTGCCCGTTTGAATGAGGGTGAGCGCTTCGAACAGTTCGTCGAGCGTGCCTAATCCACCAGGACACACCACGAACGCATACGAGTATTTCATCAAAAGTGTTTTGCGCACCGAGAAGTAGCGAATCGTTACCCAACGATCCAAATACGGATTGGCCCCCTGCTCCGTCGGCAGTTCGATGTTGCAGCCGACGGACCGACCGCCAACGTCTTTCGCGCCGCGATTGGCGGCTTCCATGATGCCCGGACCGCCGCCGGTCATTACGGTAAAACCGAGCTTCGCAATCGCCGCTCCAATCTCGCGCGCCTTCTGATACGCCGGATCCGTCTCTTTCGTTCGCGCCGATCCGAACACCGTCACGCAAGGTCCGACGAAATGCAGCACGCGCAATCCGCGCAGGTAATCACGCAGCACATTGAGCAATGTGAGGAACTCGCCCGTGCGCGAGTGCGGCCCCTCCAGCAGGTGATAATCCGCCAGCGAACGCTTCGCGCTGTCACTACTATCTTCCGCTGGAGTGTTCGCCACGGGTCGAGCTTCCCGAGAAAGCTTGTTCGAGTTTTCCGGAGTCGTGCTCATATTGTTTATCATCGAGTTGCCAAATCCATCCGCGGAAAATTCAGCGACGGAGGCGATACCAGTTCTTTGCCCAATCGTAGTGAAGCGCATAGATCGTGGTCAAACTTGCACTAAGTAAATTGCGCCCCTCTGCTCCGCGAAAATCTTGTAGCCTCGTTTCACAAGAGCGTTGATGCTCGAGAAACGTTGTCGCACTACGACGACGTGGTAACAACGCAACGGCACAAAGTAATTGTTAATGTCAAACCGCCTCCAAATAGGCCAACGCTGGATCAGCGAATCCGAACCTGAACTCGGGATGGGCGCCATCGCGCAAATCACCCCACGCGCGGTGACCGTGTCGTTCGCAGCCAGCGGCGAGACGCGTCAGTATGCGATCGACAACGCGCCACTGCGCCGCGTGCGTTTCCGAGTTGGCGATACCATCAAGAGCCGCACCAACACATCATTGAAGGTGCAATCCGTTGCCGAACAGAACGGTCTGATCACCTATCGCGGCGCCGGTGCACAGCTTTGCGAAACTGAACTAAGCGATACAATCAGCTTCAATCAACCCGACGAACGCTTGCTCAATGGCCACGTCGAGCCGTCCGAGGTCTTCGATCTCCGCTACTCCGCTTTGCTGCATCAACACCGGCGGCGCAAATCCAAAGTCCGCGGATTTGTCGGCGGTCGTATCGACCTCATCCCGCATCAACTCTACATCGCGCCCGAAGTGGCTAGTCGATTGATTCCGCGCGTTCTGCTCGCCGACGAAGTCGGTCTCGGAAAAACCATCGAAGCATGCCTGATCCTTCATCGGTTGATTCAGACCGGCCGCGTTCAACGCGCGCTGATTCTCGTTCCCGAACCGCTCGTTCACCAGTGGTTCGTCGAACTCCTGCGCCGCTTCAACCTTTGGTTTCACATCTTCGACGAAGCACGTTGCGACGCGATTGAGACGGCGAATCCAGATGAGAACCCTTTCCTCGACGATCAATTGATTCTTTGCGGAATCAATTTGCTAGCGGGTAACGAACGTCGCACGCAGCAAGCGATCGCGGCTAATTGGGACATCCTCGTCGTCGACGAAGCGCATCACCTCGGTTGGTCGCCGACCACCGTGAGTCCGGAATATGCGCTCGTCGAAGCGCTCGGCCGAAAAACTCCGGGGCTCCTGCTACTAACCGCGACGCCCGAACAACTCGGCGTGGCCAGCCACTTCGCCCGCCTGCGACTTCTGGATGCGGATCGATATTTCGATTTGGGCGAATTCATCAAGGAAGCGGAACACTATCGAAACGTGGCCGGCATTGCCGAAAAACTCCTCGCCCAGCACGAGCTATCTGCGACCGAGACCCACCAACTGGCCGGGATTCTTCTCCGCGACGAAAACGTCGTTCGCCAGCAACTCGATCGCATCAAGTCGGGCGACACGACCTTACGCACCGAGCTTATCAATGCGTTGCTCGATCAACACGGAACCGGTCGCGTGATGTTCCGCAACACCCGCGCCACAATGACGGGCTTTCCCCAGCGAACGCCGCATCTAATTCCGCTCACCGCAGCGGATGCGTCGCCAAAGTTGTTCGATCGCCTTGCCGATGAATTTGCCGCCGACACCAATTCCGCGACCGAATCAAAATTCACGCCCTCGTTCGGCGACGACCCGCGCGTGATCTGGTTAGCCGACCTTTTGCGTGCGCTCCCGAAAGAGAAGATTCTCCTGATCTGTCGCACGCAGCGAAAAGTCGAAGCAATCGACGACGAATTGCGCAAACAGATCAACGTCCCCGTGGCGTTGTTTCATGAAGGTCTGCAGTTGGTCCAACGCGATCGCAACGCCGCATGGTTCGCCGAAGACGACGGAGCGCGTGTGCTCATTTGCTCCGAGATCGGCAGCGAGGGACGAAACTTTCAGTTCGCGCATCATTTAGTGCTCTTCGATTTGCCGCTCGATCCCGAGCTCCTCGAACAACGCATCGGCCGGCTAGACCGAATCGGGCAGACCTCCGAGATCCATGTTCACGTGCCGTTCATCGAGGGCAGCTCGCAGGAAGTCCTCACGCGCTGGTATCACGAGGGTTTGAACGCTTTCGAACGCAACCTTCGGGGCGGACGCGAACTGTTGGAACGTTTCGGTTCGCAGGTTCACGATCTCGCACAGGATTTTCACGAGATGCAGGAAACTGCTCGCGCTGAACTCGAACAACTCATCGCCACTACCAAGTCGGCACGCGAAGAACTCGCTGCGCAACTGGAACAAGGACGCGATCGCCTGCTCGAACTGAATTCTTTCCGCCCCGAAATCGCCGCCCAAATGGTCCGGCAAATTCGCGCACAGGATGACGATCAATCGATCGATGCGTTCATGCTCGCGGTCTTCGACCACTTCGGCATTCACGTCGAAGAGCTCGCCAAACGCACGTTCCGCCTCGGCTCGGCGGGCGTATTCGCAGATTCATTTCCCGGTCTTCCCGCCGACGGAATGACCGTCACGAGTGATCGCCCACGTGCGCTGTCCCGTGAAGACATTCAATTCCTCAGCTGGGATCATCCCCTCGTCACCGGCGCGATGGATTTGTTGCTTGGTTCGGAAAAAGGCAACAGCGCTTTCGGCCGCTGGCCGGACAATAAGGTCGCCGGGTTGTATCTCGAAGCGATCTTTGTTCTCGAATGCATCGCCCCGCCGGAACTCCACCTCGATCGATTCCTTCCGCCGACGCCCGTGCGCGTCCTCGTCGATCACCACGGCGAAGATCACAGCGTGGTCACCGCTTCACCGGCATTCACGCGCAATCTCCGAAATGGCGTCGTTCATCAAATGCTCGATCTGCCCGGTCTTCGCGACGACGTCGTTCCGCAGATGCTCGAAGGAGCGTTGATCCGTGCGGAAACCCAATCGCCCACGCTGGTCGCCCAAGCGCGCAAAGAAATGGCCACACAACTCGATCGCGAGATTTCGCGGCTGAGGGAACTCCAAAAGGTGAATCGCAATGTGCGCATGGAAGAAATCGAAGCCCTGATTAAACAGAAGCAACTGCTTGATCAGCATCTTGCAACGGCTCGACTTCGGTTGGACGCGATTCGCTTGATTCAACGCGGTCCGGTTTAACGCAGCAATCCCACGCCTCAACTGTCGCACGGGAATATTTGGTAATCAGGCAGGACAATTTTCGGCGCACGAATTTAACCCTCGGCATTGGCTTTGGACTCGACGGGCCGTGATTAGCTCATCATCGTCAAAAGATTGATGCCGCCGGCAATTCACAACGTTTTGATCGGGAACGTCTCACGGACGACGTTCCTGACGACGCTGCTGCCGCTCAGCTTCCTGTCGTTTTTCGCCACCACGATCGGCGCGGCATTTCTGTTCGAAGGGAAATACGACTGGAGGACGGACGTCATCTCAATCCTAATTTCGCCCCGCGATAACCCGAATGGCTATTGGCTACCGTCGCTCGGCCTGACCGCTGCGGTGATCTTCATCTGGCCGTTCGCCGGCTACGTGGGGCTACATCTCAAGTACGTCATGCCACGAATCGCCCGCTTCACTTCATCGGCATTCTCACTAAGCTTTGTCCTGATCCTGCTTTCGCTCGGCGCGCCGCACATTCAACCGCTCATCGGCATCTACTCACTGCACGAATTTCTTGCTCGCGCAGCGGCGGCAACGTTCGCCGCCGCAATGCTGTGCTGCAGCGCTGCCAGCGTAATCGATTGGTTGCCCGCGTTCGGTGGACGCCGACAATTAAAAAGCTCGCTCGTGGCTTCTTGGGCAACATTGACCGTGCTGCCGATCACCGTTGTCATTCTTCTGGGAATTCTGGTCCTTCTGGGAAAGAAAGCGGATCAAGCGTGGGCCGAGAATTTCCGGCAATCGTTCCGCAACACACCATTGTGGCGACTCGCGTTCTGGGAGTGGGTCGGAACCGTGGGGGTCTTCGCTTTTTTCACCGCGTCCGTGTCCTTTCTTCCGTGTGGCATGGCCGCATTCAAACGGTGCCAAGAAACAAGCGCCCGGAAATCTCTCGACGGAAGCAACGGAAGTTCAGGAAGGGCTTGAGGGCAAAAAAACTGGCTCCAGAGGTAGGGCTCGAACCTACAACCCCACGGTTAACAGCCGCGTGCTCTACCATTGAGCTACTCTGGAACCCGAAACGGAGCGGCACGTTACAGAATCACCAACCCGAACGTCAACTGGTTTTCCCACGATTTTTTAGGCCGCTTCCGCGCAGAGCATCGGCATTTTCGCTCGACCACTTGATGCGCAATCGTAATTGACTCCAAATGCTCCTCTGGTAGTTTTCGCGCCTCGTTTCTGCGGACGTTTTCACCGACACGAACTGAACATATTGCACATCTTGATTTATGGCTAAAGCAACCAAATCCACGAAATACGTTTACACTTGGGGTAATAAAAAAGCCGATGGCGACGGCTCAATGAAGGCACTCCTCGGCGGCAAGGGCGCGAACCTCGCCGAAATGACCCGCATCGGCCTCCCGGTTCCTCCCGGATTCACGATCACGACCGAAGTTTGCACGTATTACTACGCGCACAAGAAGACTTACCCGAAGGAACTGCAGAAGCAGATGGAAGCTGGCGTTGCCAACATGGAAAAGATCATGGGAACGAAGTTCGGTGCGACCAGCGGCATGCCGCTTCTCGTTGCCGTTCGTTCGGGCGCACGCGATTCCATGCCCGGCATGATGGATACGATTTTGAACCTCGGCTTGAACGACCAGACTGTCGTCGCCTTGGTGCAAGCTACAGGCAACGAACGTTTCGCCTGGGATTGCTACCGCCGTTTCATTCAGATGTATGGCGACGTCGTGCTCGGCGTGCAGAAGCGCGAGGGTGAAGATCACGAACCGTTTGAAACCGTCATCGAAGGCTTCAAGCACGAAAAGTATCATGGCGACATCGAGGACTCGAAGCTCACCGCCGAAGACCAGCAGGAACTCGTGAAGCGCTTCAAGGCGCTCGTGAAGGAACGCACCGGCAAGGTGTTCCCCAACGATCCTTGGGACCAACTTCGCGGCGCCGCTGGCGCTGTGTTCAGCTCCTGGATGAATGACCGCGCGATCGTGTATCGCCGTAAATACAACATCCCCACCGAATGGGGAACGGCCGTCAACGTTCAAGCGATGGTGTTCGGCAACACGGGCGAAACTTCCGGCTCCGGCGTCGCGTTCACTCGCAACCCGGCCAACGGCACGAACGAATTCTACGGTGAGTTCCTCGTCAACGCCCAAGGTGAAGACGTTGTCGCTGGCGTCCGCACTCCTGAGCCCGTTCTCAAGCTCAAAGATGTCATGCCCAAGAGCTACGCCGAGTTGCTCACGGTCCGCAAGACGCTCGAGAAGCACTTCAAGGACGTGCAAGACATCGAGTTCACGATTCAGGAAGGCAAGCTGTTCATGCTCCAGACGCGTAACGGCAAGCGCACCGCCGCCGCCGCGCTCAAGTTCGCCGCTGACATGGTGAAGGAGAAACTCATCGACTGGGAAACCGCGATTTTGCGCAACCCGGCCGATCAGCTCGAACAACTCCTCGCCCCGATCTTCGATCTCAACGAAGTGAAGAAGGCCAAAGTTATCGCCACCGGGCTTCCCGCTGGTCCTGGCGCCGCCACCGGCAAAGTATATTTCAACGCTGAGCGCGCCGTTCAAGCTGCGGACAAAGGGGAAAAAGTTCTTCTCGTTCGCGTCGAGACTTCACCCGAAGACTTGCGCGGCATGATCGCGGCGGAAGGCATTCTCACCGCTCGCGGTGGTGTGAGCTCGCACGCAGCACTCGTCGCCCGCCAGATGGGCAAGGTCTGCGTTTGCGGCGCCGCTGGCGTTGCGATCGACTACGACAAGAAGACCACCACGATCGACGGCCAGACCTTCAACGAAGGTGATTTCCTTTCCATCGATGGAACGTCCGGCCTAGTTTACGCCGGCCAGATCAAGACGGCTCCGTCCGAAATCATCACCGGCCTGTTGAACGACGACAAAGTCGCGCAGAAGACCGAGAAGTATAAGAACTACGTGCAGCTCATGAACTGGTGCTCGAAGGCCAGTCGCCTGTCCGTCCGCACGAACGCTGATACGCCCGAGCAGACCCGCCAAGCAATCGCGTTTGGCGCCGTGGGCATCGGCCTCACTCGTACCGAGCACATGTTCTTCGAAGGCGATCGCATCGACGCGATGCGCGAAATGATTCTCGCCGACAGTCTCCCGGCGCGCGAAGCCGCACTCGCGAAACTCCTCCCCTATCAGCGCGAAGACTTCCACGGAATCTTCAAGGCACTGAAAGGTTATCCGGCCACGATCCGCTTCCTCGATCCGCCGCTGCATGAATTCCTCCCGCACTCGAAAGAGCAGCAGGTCGACCTCGCGCAGAAGCTCGGCATCAGCGTCGAGAAGATCATGGCTCGCGTTCACGAGTTGCATGAGTTCAACCCGATGCTCGGTTTCCGCGGCTGCCGCCTCGGCATCAAGTATCCCGAAATCACCCGCATGCAGGCGCGTGCTGTTCTCGAAGCGGCTGCGGATGCAACGAAGGAAGGCTACAAGGCCAAGCCCGAGATCATGATCCCGCTCGTCGGCTTCAAGAAGGAACTCGACCTCCAGGTCGCGATCGTTCACGAAGTCGCTGCCCAGGTGCAGAAGGAAAAGAAGGTCAAGATCGCCTACAGCGTCGGCACGATGATTGAAATTCCTCGTGGCGCGTTGACCGCTGACGAAATCGCGCAGACGGCTGAATTCTTCAGCTTCGGCACGAACGACCTCACCCAAACCTGCTTGGGCATGAGCCGCGACGACTCCGGTTCCTTCCTCGGTGCTTATACCGAAAACGAAATCGTGAAGAAGAATCCGTTCGCGTCCATCGACCAGACCGGCGTCGGCCAACTCGTGCAGATCGCGGCCGAGAAGGGCAACAAGACCCGCCCTGGCATCAAGCTCGGCATCTGCGGTGAACACGGTGGCGATCCTGACTCCGTCAAGTTCTGCCATCGCGTGGGCCTCACCTACGTGAGCTGCTCGCCGTATCGCGTGCCGGTTGCCCGCCTCGCCGCTGCGCAGGCGGCGATCGAAGAGAAGCGCAAAGCCGCTGCCTCCAAGGGCAAGAAGAAGTAATTTGGTGGGGCGCGACTCCGTCGAGCCCTGACAAAAGAAATCACCAAGCCGCTCCGGGAAACCGGAGCGGCTTTTTGCTAATGAAGACGGCAGGAATCTCCACTTCCGATTCACTCCGGACGCCAGCTTAAACCTCACCAGCGCGCGTCTCGAAAAACGATCTACTTCGCAAGTTTTCCCGAAGGGCGCACGGTATAGCTGTGTGTCACCGACCCGGTCTTGTGATTCGAGTCCTCCGCGGAAGGCGGGTAGGCGCGGACGTATTCGGCCACTGCTTTGTCCGGCGAGACGGTGACGCGGACGACACCGGAGGAGCCTTGCTTCACGCCGCTCTTGTAGCCGTACTCCTCGGCCGCACGGTAGCTTTCGAAACGTGAATGCCCAGGCTGCGGCACGAGCTGGTAGATGATCCCGTCGCGCTCCTGCTGAATGTAGATGTGGTCATGACCATGGAAGACAATGCTCCCGCCATGCTTCACGAGCAGGTCGTGAATCGGCGCGGACCAGCCGGGGCGCTTTTGCGCGAAGGAGTTTTTCCCGTCGATGTCCTTGCCGCCCCACTCGAAGAAGTGTGATGCCTCGGAGCCGCCGCGACCCTCGCGCGAATCGCCGCCGACGAGGTGATGCAGGAACACGAATTTGAACTTTGCCTGGCTCGTTTCGAGCGTGCGCTTGAGCCATTGATACTGCTCCGCGCCGAGCGTGCGGAACCAGTTGTCCACCGTGCCGCCGTCGCCACGGCCACGCTGGCGTTCGGAATACCAGAACGGGTCGAGCGCGATGAACAGCGCATCACCCCATTCCCACGCGTAGTAGTTCTCCAGCAGGCCGAGCTGTGGATGCGGGGTCTTGTTGCCGGTGTAGAACTCGTTCGGGGTCGGATTGGGAAAATACTTTTTCCGCATCGTGTTCGACCAGACGGCCATTGAGTCCGTACCACCGCCGCGCGCGGCTTGCTCGCCGTCGTGGTTGCCGAGCACGAGAAATACCGGTGCGCTCACACCCACAAGACCGAAGTAGTAGCGCTGCGCGAGATACTGCGGCGCAGCGAGCTTGTAGTCGGTGTATTTGTCCACCATGAACGTGTCGCCGAGGTCGATGTGGAAATCCGTCTTCGACTCGAGCGCGAGGGCGAGGGCTTTCTTGTAGGCTTCCGTGTCCACGCCGAAGTCGAGGTGCGGGTCGGCCTGCACGGTGAAAGTGAATGTGCTCCCCGGTGCCCGCGCGGTGATAAAGGTGTATTCCGCGCTGTTGCCGAAACTCGCCGCGCCCGGCGCACGCGAGCGGAGCTGGTAGTAGTAACGCGTGTTCGGCTGCAATCCGCTGAGGAGTAATTCCACCGGTTCGCCTTTGGTGAACCTTTGCTTCGGCGTTTCGCTCGTCAGCTTTCCCGGTTGTGTGCCGTAGGCGACGTAGCCCTCGGTGTCGGCATACGCGAGCACGCTCAACGTGATGGCGTTCTTCGTCGGCCGGCCCAAGATCAGATCCACCGGATGCGCCGGCACCTCAGTGCGAAACGCGGGCGTGGGCATCTTGACTCCCTTGCCCTGACCGCCGCCACCCTTGCCCTTGCCTCCACCACCGCCACCGGGACCGCGCGGACGTTGCTCGTCTTTGCCCGGCGCTGCCGGGTTTTGCTGCGCGAGCAGGACGCTCGCGCCAACGGCGATGCCCAAAGCCAAAACGCTGGCCAGTGTCGGGAGAGATTTACCTTTCATAGTTCGATGGGAATTCAGTTCTGCTGGGGAGCATTCTTGCCGCCGCCCTTACCGCCTTTGCCGCCCTTCTTGCCTTTCTTTTCACCGGGCAGGTTGCTTGCCGATTGGTTCGGGTCGGGATTGGGATTCACCGTCGGCAACTGCGCGTTCACGGCCTTGAGGTAATCAGTGAGGCGCTGGTCGAGTTCAGCGACTTTTTGCCACATCGTCTTCGCGAGGTCGTTGCGCTCGACGATGTCCTTGGAGAGATCGAACAACTTGCGCTCGCCGGTTTCGTAGACGCGCGTGAGCTTGAAATTGCCGAGCAGAATGGTCGACGCCGGCCCCTGCCGGTCCTTGTCGTAGTGCGGGAAATGCACGACGAACTCCTCGCGCGGACGCTTCACTGTGCCGGTGCCGCCGCCGAGCAACACCGCCGCAAGGCTGCCGCCCTCGATGTTCTTCGGCAGCTGTTTTACCCCGGCGAGTTCCGCAAACGTGGGAAACAGATCCGTCGCACTCACGCGCACATGCGAGCACACACCCGCCTTGATGCCCGGTCCGGCGACGATGAACGGCACGCGGATGCCGCCCTCCCACACGCCGCCCTTGCCGCCGTTCAACGGTGCATTGCGGCCGGGTGTGCCGTGGTCGGTGGTGTAAACAATGTAGGTGTTGCCCTTGAGTCCAAGCCGCTCCACGGCATCGAGAATCTGCCCGAAGGTCTGGTCAGTGACGGCGACTTCCTCGGCGTGCTTGCCACCACCGCCGCGCTGGCCGCCGCCCTTCTCATCCTGGCTAGGGTAATGCGACATTTGGAGGTAGAACGGCTTTTTCGCCTTCACGTTCTTTTCCATGAACGCGATGCCCTTGGCCGTCATCGCGAGGGCCTGCTTGGGATTGGGGTTGTCCACGTTCTCCGGTCCGCCGTTGCTGGTCGGTCCGTCGCTCTCGTCGAAGCCGTGCTTGGAAGGGTCTTCGCGGCCGACGTGCCATTTGCCGAAGTGCGCAGTCGCGTAGCCGGCCTGCTTGAGCAACTCACAAATGGTCGTCTCCTCCATCGCCAGCTCCATCGAGGCGTTGGGAGGAATAATCTTCGTCGTCACGGCACCGCCGCGTTTGCCATCACCGACAAACGTCATGTGCAACGCCGCCGGGCTGCGCCCCGTGAACAGCGCCGCGCGCGACGGCGTGCAGCGCGGCGACGCCGCGTAACCATCCGAGAAACGCATTCCCGCCGCGGCTAGCCGCTCGAGACTCGGCGTCTTCACACCCTCGCTCTTCGACGCGGGGTTCCGGTCATCCATCTGCACCGAGGAACTCGTCCAGCCCGCGCCCTCGCCGAGCACCACGATGAAGTTGGGTTGCGCTGCTGAGGCGGCGTGTTGCACGAAGATCACGACCACGGCGGTAAGACATGAGAGGGAGTGTTTCACGGGAGTGTTCGGGTGATGGAGTTATTTTGCCTTTAGCAGCCGCGCCACCAGCGGCTTGAGCCTTTGCGAGTAGAGTTTGTAGCCAGCATCCTGCGTGAGGTGGATGTTGTCCGGCGCAAAGAGGCCGGCCTTCAATGAACCGTCGGCATTCGTGAAGTCGCCCCATAAATCAAGCACTTGAACTTTCTCATCGCTCTCGAGCTGCAACGTGGCGAGCGCGGTGTTGGTTTTCTTGATATCCTCGTAGAAGCGATTCCCCGGCGCGTGTGCCGGCAATATCTTCACCACGATGACCGCTGCTTTAGGGAACTTATCGCGCACATTGGCCACAACCATCTGCACGCCCTTCGCCGCGGCCTCGGTGCCGGTCTCGGGCGTGAAGAACATGTTGTTGTTGCCAATCATCACGATGACGAGCCGGGGTTGCAGTCCTTCGACGCCGCCATGGTCAAGCCGCCAAAGCACGTTCTGGGTCTTGTCGCCACCGATGCCGAGGTTGACGGTTTTGTATCGGCCAAATGATTTTTGCCACGCCGCGTTGAACGGCTTGCCTTCGAGCACGCTTCCCCACTGCTGAGTGATGCTGTCCCCAACGAGCAGGATGTCGATGGGGCCCTGATTGGCCTTCACGTGTTCGACCAGCTTCGCGTGGGTGTCCAGCCAGGCAGTCCCGTTCCAAAATCCAGCCGACGGTGTTACTGGCCACATGGCTGGAAGATGCTTCTTCTGCTCGGAGCCGGGCCGACGCTCGTGTTCCGGGGTCAGCACATACCTCCGCTCAACGTCCGTCAGCGGCCAGCCGCTTTTCTGCGGTTCTGCTGTCGCGCAGGGATAATCCAAGGCGTGCGCCGCGTGAATCGATGCCGACGCAAGAAATGCCAGCAAGGTGAGGTGGCGAACGAGTTTCAAGGTTTCCGCTCCCCCTTTTTCTTTCCTTCCCCCTTCTTGCCGCCCTTGCCTTTGCCGTCGCCGCCGCGGCCGCCCTGCTCGAACTTGCCGGCTTCGAGGGCGGCGAACTTCTGCTCGCCGAGTCCGGCACGCACATGCGCCTTGAGTTCAGCGAGCATTTTCGCGGCGACCGCGGGTTGCTGCTTCGCGAGGTCGTTACGCTCGCCCAAGTCGGCGACGAGGTCGTAGAGGTAGGCCTGCTTCGTGTCCCAGTGATACATGAGCTTGAGGTTGCCCTGACGCATGGCGGTCTGCGGATGGTCGATCTCCACGTCGTGATGCCAGACCATGCGGTCAATCGGCCGCGCGATTTTGCCCGAGCCACCGTTGAGGAGAACGGACTTCCAGCTCCCGCCCTCAATGCCCTTCGGCAACGCGAAACCGGGCACGACGAAATCCAGCACGGTCGGAAAAATGTCGTAGCCCACGGCGGGTTCGTTGCAAACCGTGCCGGCGCGAATGCCGGGGCCGTGAACGATGAGCGGCACGCGGATGCCGCCCTCATCACACACCGTCTTGCCACCCTTGAGGTTTTCGGTGCGACCGCCGTTGTCCGAGGTGTAGATGACGTAGGTGTTCTTCGCAATGCCGAGTTCGTCGAGTTTCTTCAGCAACGCGCCGATGCACGTGTCGAGGTCTTCCGTCATCGCAGCCATGACCGCGCCGCCGCCACCACCGCCTTTGCCCTTGCCCTTCCCCCCCTTGTCGGCGCCCGCTGGGACACCGTTCGCGCTCGCGTATTTCTTTAGGGTGGCCGCGAGCGCCTGCGGTTGGTTGTGGACGGCGTAATAGGACATCTGCAGATAGAACGGATGTCCTTCCTTCACCTGCTTTTCCATGTAAGCCACACCGCGCCGCGTCATGCTGAACGAAAGCTTCGGGTCGTTCGGATCGCGCGAGTCGCCGTCCTCGTTCATCGTCACGCCATCGTGGGCATCGTAGCCGAAGGCATCCGGCGACGTGGGCCACTGCCACTTGCCGAAATGCGCGGCGCGATAGCTGGGGTTGGCCCGCTTGAGCGTATTCGCGAGCGAATCGGTCGCTGGCGCGTTCCAGTTGCGCGACTGCTTGGTCACCGCGTTGAGGCTGGTCGTGGTGCGGCCCATCTGGAGCGATGCGCGCGAGCACTCGCATTTCGGATGCCCGGCGTAGCCCTGCGAGAAAACCATTCCCTGCGCGGCGAGTCGGTCGAGGTTCGGCATGCGAAACCCAGCCGTGCGGCTGAAATCCTTGCCCGGCATCATCGCCACCGACGTGCCGCTCCACCCCTGATCATCCACGAGGATAAAGAGGAAGTTGGGAGCGGAGCTCGAAGCAGCGTAAACGTTGCTTACCACCACTAACACAAGCGCGCCGAGCGCCAGAAATGTTCTCACTGTTTCCGTTCTCCCTTTTTTTGTCCACCGAGGCCGCCCTTGCCATTGCCTTGGCTACTCACACCGCCGGGCTTGGTGTAGGTGACGTTCAAGTCAGCACTGTCGAGAATTGAATCCTTGATCGTGGCCAGCAAGACCTCGCGCGTAACTTCACGCTGCGGCTTGTCGAACTTCGGCACCGTGGAGAGCGCATAGACATGGACCGTGTAAGTCTTCAAGCCAGGGCCTTGCGAGTGCGGAGGCTCGTAGCCGAGCGCGCCTTTGAAGCCGGGGCCGAGCTTACCGATGTCTTTTGAATTCTTCGGGAGCCTCGTGACGGTCGCAGGGATGTCCCACATCGTCCAGTAACACTTCATCTCGTTGCCAGGCGCGAGGTGATCCATGACAATCGCGAAGCTCTTCGTGCCCGCAGGCGCCCCTTTCCACTCGATCGGCGGCGATGAACCAGCGCCATCGCCGGTGAACTCCAGAGGCAACGCGCCGCCGTCTTTCACCACGGGGCTCTGCAGAACCAGATTCCCGCTTCGCTTTGCATTCAAAATCATCGGGGCGGCAATAGAACCGCTTTCACTGCGAGCCGGCCGCGCATCGGCACGATCACTGGGACGTCCGCCTTCACGATTGGCATCGGGGCGAGGGCCACCGGCTCCACCGTCGTCAGGTCGCGGGCCGCCGGGACCGCGCTTGCCTTTGCCGTCGCCCTTCTTCTGGCCGCCCTTGCCTTTGGGATCACCACCGCCGCCGCCCCCCGGACCGCGTTGTCGCGGAGAGTAGGTTTCCGAGCGAACCTGGCCACGACCATCCACGAAGTCGAACTTCACCGACTTGTCGTCGTTGAGCGTGTAGTTAACGTAACGCGTCTCGCTGCCGACGGTGTATTGAAGGCTGTAGCTCTTCTCGCTCTTCGCGGTGAAGCCGGTGATCTTCGCGCCGCGCAACGCAGTAAGCGCCTCGCGCACGCCGCCGGCGCGGGGTTGCGGATCCACCTGACCATCGCGCTCGACGACCTCGCCGTGAAACGCCGCCTGAAGATACGGGCGCTTGGTCGAGCCGTGGTAGTGATAGCCAAACTTCGGATCGTCGTGACCGTGGCATTCGTCGAGCGTCCGCAGCGCCGAACCGTCGGGTTCGGTCAGGCCGTAAATCGGATAGCCATCGAGCGCGTAGGCCACGGGCATTCCTTTGCCCACGGCATCCTGCAAATGAAACGGCGTGACGTGATAGTGGTAATCGTCCGCGCGCCCACAGTGGCCGCCCCATTGGTCGAGCTCGCCGATTTCATACGACACCTCGCCACGATTGTTCTGCGGGTTGAAAATGGGAATACCGTTCACCGCGAGCGCGATGGCGCCACGCAGGAAATGATTCTCCACGACTTGCGGCTTCTTGGCCGGCACGGGACGGAGCGGGATGCGCCACGCGTTGTCACCGACATACGGTTGCGGCAATGGCACCTGCTGCTGCCAAGCGGTGATGCCGACCATCATGTTGTGCGACGGCCGGCCATCGGATTCAACGTAGAGGAAGTTCGCATCCGATCGCGTTTTAACCTTCGGCGCGAAGGGCGCGAACGACGCGGCGACGCGGGCTGCAGAACCGGAAACTGCGCCCGCTGCGCCGGTGGCTGTCCCGGCAGCAGCGAGCAAGGGTTGGCTTGGGTTGGCCGAAGCCAGAAGTATGACACGGCGGGCGTCGTCGTTTTTCCGCAGCACGATGCCCATTGGAGGCTTAACGCTGAAATCGTATTTCGGCGTGATTCGATCGTGAGAGTCGTCGCCGATGATGTGTGCGCTCGCCAGCAGCGCGGAGCCGCAGAGCGCCAGCGCGCACGCGGCAGAGGAATAAAAGGCTTTCATGATGCTCTCCTTTGGTTGTTTCGGTTCATTACTTAAACGGCGCCCCCGTCACGTCGAGGTCGGGCTTGGTGTTCCAACGCTTCGTCCACCCGGGCTTCTCCACTTTCGTGCGAAAGATGATCGTGTTGTCGAGATCGAGGTCGCTAGTCCAGATGAACTTCGCACCTTTGAAGTCGGCGTTGTAATACGGCTCTTTGGGGTTCACGCGCTCCTCGGTGAATTCGACCGCGTTCGCCCATTTGCTGTCGTCAAAACCCGCTTTCCACCAACCGTCGGGAATCGGCGTATGTTCGACCTTCGGATTCTTGGTGTCACTATTCAGCGGGCCTTTGAAAAAGCTTTTCGCCTTCCACTTCGCGTTTGAGACCGTTCCGTCCGAGAATTTGATGCAAAACCCGCCGTCGCCGATATGGTCGCCGTACTCCATACCAGTCTTGGGATCGGCATTGTCCTTGGCCATCACCGCGATGGTCATCGGATATTCGGGCAAGATGTCGACAGAGACGACGTTGTGTGGCGTGAACTTGATTGAGTCCACGGCGACCAACTCGCCGTTGATGAACAGGACGAACCAGTTATCCGCGTACACGTTTACCTTGATGGTATCGGCCATGGTGGGCTTGACGAGCCCCTTGCTGTCGCCGCCTTTGCCACCGCCCTTTTTCTTGCCGCTACCGGGACCACCGGGGCCCTTCTTTTGGCCGTCTGCCGGACCCTTCGGTTGATCTTGAGCAGAAACGATTGCCGACGCCGCAAGCAAGCACGCGATTACCAAGGTGAAAGTGAAGAAACGTTTTTTCATAGGCTTACTTCAACAGACCACTCGATGGTAAAAGAATCACGTGCGGTTTCATTACAGTTTTGTCATTCCGATTAAACTGCCCTCGCTCGAATCGCGCCACGGCGCATTGTGTCAATGCGCATAGAAATCGCAGCGCTCGCGCGGCAAAATGTGTGGCTGCTCCAATCCAAAGTGACGGAATTCTGAGGCGGTACGTATTGATCATTGGTTTATTTCTCGACGGACGAGCCGTGTTTGACCAAAACTGCACATCGTTAAGCTAAGCTTTGATTACTAAGCGAGCGATGAATTGCGCGTGGCAATATTCGGCGAGTCTTCGGAACGTCGGCGACCGTTCCTCTGTTTAACGGCAGCGTACTCGCTTGGGTTCGGCGCCTTCGGCGGCGACTAGAATCGAAAAACAAAGCTCAAAACTAGCTTATCGCTCGGAGAGCCGGTGTGGCGAAATGGCAGACGCACAGGACTTAAAATCCTGGGACCATAAAAAGTCGTGTGGGTTCGAGTCCCACCACCGGCACCAATCTCGATGATCCATTAGCGAGGTCGCCGATTCATACCGGAACCACTGATCCGTTAGCCGGGGCGAGGGGCGAATTTTGAAGGTCGGGTGAAAACACATGTGGGTAAAAAAGAGCTTGTTTAGCTCGGTCGACTTTTGATCTTTGCGCCCAGCAAGTCGACGTCATCAACAAATAGATACGTTGAACTTGATCGCGGCGCACAGCGGGATCCCGCTGCGATGACATCGCTGCAACACGTTTATCCACTCAGCATCTGGCTTACACGTTTCTAACCTCAGACAGTTCCTCCGCCAAAAGGGCGGAGGATCGAAAACGCCCCCCAGATTTCGAATCCAAGGCTTCGGTCAGCACCCTCACGGGAAGACTAAAGTGTCCGCCAACGGCAGCGTAATTTGCCCCAAGACGCTCCCCATTCGAATTGCCGCCTGGCGCCTACGCCGCAAGACATCGTCATCAGCCCCACGATCCTCAACGCGGCCCCCCGTTTGTCCCCGCGATCCACTACACAAGCGTCACGTAACGGCGACAGGGTTTCCGACTAAACGCGGTAAAGCGCACGTCGCCGTCCGTCGATATTCAAGTGGGTTATTCTAACCGCATACAATTGATATCGAGTTGAACGGCTGGGAAATGGAATGAAGAAAAAGATCCTCTTTGTGGATGACAGTCCCGTCTTGCTGGAGTTTTACGGCATGCTGTTCCATTCGATGACGGATCAATGGGAGCTTTTTCTCGCAGAGGATGGTCCAACGGCGCTGCAGTTAATGGAGGCGGATCCGATGGACGTGATCGTCTCGGACATGCACATGCCGGGGATGAGCGGACCGGAGCTGTTCAACGAGGTGCTCCGGCGCCATCCGAGGACGGCGCGCATCATTCTCTCCGGCGAAATCGAGGATGAGACAGTGGCCGAGTGCGTAGGCGCAACGCATCAATTCCTCGCCAAGCCGTGTGATTTCAATGCGCTCAAGAGCGCGCTGGTCCGCATCTGCGGGCTCGATAACTGGCTGCAGGATGATCAGCTCAAGAGCGTGATCGGACGGCTGGGCAAGCTGCCAAGTTTGCCGGCGATTTATTTTCAACTGAACGCGGCACTGGAATCGCCGGACACCTCGGCGGAAGACGTGGGCAGCATCGTGGCGAATGATCCGGCGATGACGGCCAAGCTGTTGCAGTTCGTGAATTCGGCGTTCTTCGGCGTTCCCCGCGCGATCACGCACCCGGCCGAGGCGGTTCAGATTCTCGGCTACGGTACGGTGCGTTCGCTCGTGCTCGCGCATCATGTGTTCGCAAGCTTCGAGAAATCGACGCCGGGACATTTCAACATCGAGCGGCTCTGGCAACACAGCCTCAAGTGCGGGCTGACGGCCAAAGGGATCGCGGAGCGGGAGAGTTTCGATCACGCCCGCGTGGATGAGGCGTTTGTCAGCGGGTTGCTGCATGACATCGGCAAGCTGACGCTGGCGGCGTGTCTACCCGAGGAGTACGAGAAGGCGTTGAAGCTGGCGCACCACGCGGGAATTTCCATGCGCGACGCGGAGCAAGTGGTCTTTGGCACGACGCACGCGGAGGTCGGCGCGTATTTGATCGGTCTCTGGGGTTTGCCCGCAACGATCGTCGAGGCGATCGCGCTGCATCACGAGCCCGGTCGGAGCAACGTGAAGCAACTCGGGCCGCTCACGGCGGTGCACGCGGCGGATGTATTGATCGGCGAACCGATTCCGCAGGCCAAGAACACGCCGGTGCTGCAAATGGACATGCCGTATCTCGCGGAGATCGGCGTCGAGTCGCACGTCGACAATTGGCGCGAGGCCGTCCCCAACGGGAGCTCGACCGGTCGCGGGAGCTGAGTTGGGAATTTCGGTGGCGAGTTTGGACGACGGAGTTGGAGGTTTCGCGGGAGGAATTTCCGAATCGAGGCAGAAAAAAAAGCCCGCTCTTGCGAGCGGGCTTTCGTGAAGCTAGGGGCGGCGTCGATTAGGACGCGGCTGCGGCGGTCTTGCCTTCGCCTTCGGTCTTGGCAGGTTCCGGAGCGGTCGCCGGGAGGTCCACCCATTCAAGGATGGCCTGCTGGGAGGCGTCGCCCTGGCGTTGGCCGAGCTGCATGATGCGGGTGTAACCCCCATGGCGCTCTTTGAAGACCGGCGCGAGCTCATTGAAGAGGATGCGCACGACGTCTTCCTGCTGAAGCAACCGCGAGGACGCGATGCGGCGGTCATGGATGGTGCCACTCTTGCCGAGGGTCATCATCTTTTCGGCGACGCTGCGGGCGGCTTTGGCTTTCGCGAGGGTCGTCGTGACGCGCTTGTGAATGATTAGGCTACAAACCAGGTTGGCGAGCATCATGTTCCGATGCGTGCCCGTGCGGCCCAACTTGGCTGTTCTTCTAAGGTGTCGCATAAATTTCTATCAGTGTTGCGGTCGATCAGGCCAAAGCAGGCTTGGGTTCTTCCTTGCCGGCTTCGAGAAGCGTCGCGTCGATGTTCATACCGAGCGTGAGTCCGAGGCTGGAAAGCTTTTCCTTGATCTCGTTCAGCGACTTCTTGCCAAAGTTGCGGTACTTGAGCATCTCGGCTTCGGTCTTCATCGCGAGCTGGCCAACGGTAGTGATGTTCGCGTTGTTCAAGCAGTTGGCGGCACGGACGGAGAGCTCGATTTCGTTCACGCTCATGTTGAGCAGCTTCTTCATCTTCGCCTTCTCGTCGTCCTGCTTGGTCTCGACTTCTTCGAATTCAACGGCGTTCTTGTCGTAGCCGACGAACACGTCGAGGTGATGCTGGAGAATGGCGCTGGCCTGGGTGAGCGCGTCATCCGGGGAGATACGGCCATCGGTCCAGACTTCGAGAATCAAACGATCGTAGTCGGTGCGTTGACCGACGCGGGCGCTTTCGACAGCGTAGCGGACGCGGGTCACGGGGGAGAACAAGGAGTCGATGGCGATGACGCCGATCGATTGGTCGGGCTTCTTGTTTTCGTCGCCCGGGCAGAAACCGCGGCCAATCTTAACCTCGAGTTCCATCTCGAACTTCTTCTTCTTGTCGAGCGTGCAGATGAGCTGCTTCGGGTTGACGATCTCGACGCCGGCCACGAGCTGGATATCACCAGCAGTGATCTCGCCTTCCTTGTTCGCGGAGAGCAACAAGGTATGCGTGTCGCGGGTGGCGGACTTGAAAAGAACTTTCTTCAGGTTCAGAACAATGTCGGTGACGTCTTCCACAACGCCTTCCACAGTGCTGAATTCATGCATCGCACCGTCGATCTTGATCGAGGTGATCGCCGCACCTTCCAGGGAGGAAAGGAGCACGCGGCGGAGGGAGTTGCCAATCGTGTGGCCGTAACCGGTTTCAAACGGTTCGGCAACGAACTTGGCATACGTATCGGTTGCGGTTGAGTCTTCCTTGGTCAACCGCTTCGGCATTTCGAAACGACCTAAACGAACTGGCATACTTTTTCTTTCTTACAATTTTAATCTGACCAACGTCGCTGGATTCCCGCCACGACGTTGATCCGTGTAATTGTATTGTGTTCCCCGTGAGGGGAACGGGTTCATTAGCGGGAATAAAATTCAACGACCGTTTGCTCGTTGGCAATCGGTTGGATCTCGTCACGGGACGGGATGCGAATGAGCGTACCCTTGAAGGCTTCCTTGTTGAGGGAAACCCATTCCGGCACCGCGCGACTGGTGGAGATGTCGAGATTCTTGGTCGCCATCTGACGGGACACGCTGGTGTCCTTGATTTCCACGACGTCGTTGACCTTCGTCGCGTAGGAGGCGCAATTGACCTTGCGACCATTGACCTTCACGTGACCGTGGCAGATCAACTGGCGCGCGGCGGCGCGGGTGTTCGCGAAGCCGAGGTGATAAATGATGCTGTCGAGGCGAGTCTCCAGAATCTGGAGCATGGTTTCGCCGGTGACACCACGACGCTTGAGCGCTTTTTCGTAGACGCCACGGAACTGACGTTCCATGAGGCCGTAGTAATAGCGCAGCTTCTGCTTCTCAATGAGGCCGAGAGCGTAGTCGGTGTTTTTGCGGCGGGCCTTGGGGCCATGAACGCCGGGACCGTAATTTTTCCGTTCGAGATACTTCGACGCACCGAAAATGGGGACACCAAAACGGCGGCTGATGCGAACGCGGGGACCTGTGTAACGAGCCATATTCTAGTTGAGGTAAAAAGTTGAGAGTTGTTTGCGTTACACGCGGCGCTTCTTGCGGGGACGGCAGCCATTGTGCGGAACGGGCGTCACGTCTTTGATGCTCGAGATTTCGAGACCGATTGCTTGCAACGCGCGGATGGCGGATTCACGACCTGATCCCGGACCCTTGACGCGGATTTCGACTTCACGCAAACCGTGCGCCATTGCCTGGCGGGCGGCGTCTTGCGCGACCTGCTGGGCGGCGAACGCGGTGCTCTTGCGGGAGCCTTTGAAACCAACCCGGCCAGCGCTGGACCAACCGATCACGTTCCCCTGCATGTCGGTGATGGCGACCTGCGTGTTGTTGAACGTCGCGAGAATGTTGGCGACACCAACCGCAATGTTTTTGGCACCCTTGGCCTTGATGATCTTCTTTGCATTAGGATCATCACCGAGCAATTCGGCGGCAGTCGGCGCGGAACCAGCAACGAGTTCGCCGGTCTTCGGAGCAGCGGCTTCGGCACCAGGAGCAGCAGCGCCTTCAGCGGCAGCCGGCTTCTTAGCCTTGGGTTTCGCCTCGGCGCCTTCGGCGGCAGCGGGCTTAGCTTCTTTCGCCTCTTTCGCGGCGGGTTTTTTCTTCGTTTCGTCAGCCATAAAAATTTATTTAGTGAATGCCGGTCTTGGCGTTCGGATTGCGTTGCACGCCGACCGTCTTACGCGGACCCTTGCGGGTGCGGGCGTTGGTCTGGGTACGTTGACCGCGCACCGGGAGCCCGCGCAGATGGCGGACGCCGCGGTAGCACTTGATGCCCTGGAGGCGCTTGAGATTGAGACCGAGTTCGCGGCGAAGATCGCCTTCAATCACATACTTACCTTCCTGAATGGCGTGCACGATTTGCGAGAGCTGATTCTCGTCAAGATCCTTGGCACGAATGCTCGGATCAATCTTTGCGGCGGCCAAGATGGCTTTCGCATTGACCGGGCCGATGCCGTAAACGTAACGGAGGGAAATGTCGATCCGCTTTTCTCCAGGAATATCAACACCAATGATGCGTGGCATAGTAGTAAAAATTAACCCTGACGTTGCTTATGGCGGGCATTCGAGCAGATAACTCGAATGACACCTTTGCGTTTCACGACCTTGCAGTTCTCGCAAAGTCTTTTGACTGAGGCTCGCACTTTCATATTTTCGTTTTCTAAATTTCTAAATTCTTATCCGGCCCTGCGAAAAGTCGAACGGTGTCATCTCGACCGTCACCACTTCTCCGGGCGCAAACACTTTGCCCGATTTCCTGTCACGCACTGACAGGTGCGCCATCAATTGATGGCCATTTTTAAACCGCACTCGAACCAATTGGTTCGGCAAAACTTCCATTACGGTGCCCGAAATTCGGATGGCGTCGTCGCGCACGTCAATATCTCCGGCTCACCGGCGGTCACCAGGACCGTATGTTCAAAATGGGCGGATGGTTTACCATCTGCCGTCAGAACCGTCCAGCCATCTTTTAGGATTTTAACTTCCGGCCGGCCGGCGTTCACCATCGGCTCGATGGCGATCGTCATTCCGGCCTTGAGCTTCTGGTTCGACTTCGGATCCACAAAGTTCGGCACCTGAGGCTCTTCGTGCATCGTCCGACCGACGCCGTGACCGACGAATTCGCGGACCACGCTGAAGCCATTGCTTTCAACGAAGGTCTGAATCGCCCGAGAAATATCGGTAACGCGATTTCCCGCCCGCGCCTGCGCAATGCCGAGATACAGCGACCGTTCGGTCACATCCATCAACCGCTGACAAAGAACATCACAACCGCCAACAGCCACCGTGCGCGCATTGTCGCCGATGAATCCGTTGAAAACCACACCGACATCCAGACTCAAAATGTCACCGAACTGCACCCGCCGATCACTGGCAATCCCGTGAACGACCTGCTCGTTCACCGAGATGCAAACGTGGCACGGATATTTCCGGTAACCCAAAAAAGCACTCTTGCCACCGTGCACTTTGATCCGCGCCGCCGCGTAATCATCAATCTGCTTCGTCGTCATCCCCGGTGCGATGTAAGCACTGACTTCATCAAGGACGAGACGCGCCATCCGGCAGGCTGGCCGCATCAATTCCAGATCGCGTTCGGTCTTCTGATTGCTCATGCAGTCAACGCTCGCACCGTCGCTTCGATCTGCTGCTTCGCGGGGACGCCTGCGTCCACCGTGCTCAGCTTGCCCTGCTTCCGGTAGTAATTAACCAACGGTCGGGTCTGCTGTTCGTAAATTCCAAACCGCTTCCGCATCACCGATTCGGTGTCGTCGTCGCGGATGATCAGCGGCATACCGCAATCATCACAAACGCCGGTAATCTTCGGCGGATTATTCCGTACGTGATACACACGGCCACATTTGGCGCACACCCGACGACCCGCGGCTCTTTCAATGATCAACTCGACGTTCGCGTCGCAAAAAATTACTGCTTCGACGGGCATCTGATGTTCGGCGAGCCAATCATCAAACGCTTCAGCCTGCACCGTCGTTCTCGGAAATCCATCGAGCAGGAAGCCGTCCTGCGAGGGAACCGAGCCGAGCCATTCTTCCATCAGCTCGAGGACAATTTTGTCCGGGACCAACTCACCGCGATCCAGATAAACTTTCGCCACCTGGCCAATGTGCGTCCCCTGCTTCACCTCGGAGCGGAACCAGTTTCCGGTCGAGAGATGGCGGAACCCGTGTTCCGACACCAAATGAGCGGCGATGGTTCCCTTGCCTGAGCCCGGGGGGCCGAGGAGTATCACCCGCCGCCTCATCCTAGAAGCGGCCCTTGATCCGGCCCTTCTTCAAGAACCCGTCGTAATGCCGCATCAACAAGTGAGATTCCATCTGGCGCATCGTATCGAGAACCACGCCGACCGTGATCAAGATGCTCGTTCCGCCGAAGAAGGACGCCACCTGGAAATCCACGCCCAAAAACTTATACAGCGCCATCGGGATGATCGCGATCGCCGCGAGGAAGATCGCCCCGGCGAGCGTAATCCGGCTCATTGTGTTGTGCAGGAAGTTGCTGGTCGCTTGACCCGGACGCACGCCCGGGATGTAGCCGCCGTATTTCTTCAAATCGTCCGAGATCTGCAATTCGTTGAACTGCGTCGCCACCCAGAAGTAGGAGAAGAACAAGATCATCAGCGCTTCAAACATGATGTAGACCAATGAACCGTGATTCAACGCGCCCGCGATGTCGGTAAAGAACTGGAGATTGAAAGATTTACCCAAGGTCTCAAAAATCTTTTGGGGGAACATTAGGATCGCTTGCGCGAAAATGATCGGCATGACGCCAGCGTAGTTAACACGCAAGGGCATGAACGAACTGCCGCCCGAGTAGACCTTGCGACCCACCGCGCGCTGAGCGTATTGAACGGGAATCTTACGTTGCGCCTGAGTCACCGCGATGACCGCTGCGATCACACCGAGCAGCAAGAGCACCAATGCAATTCCATGGAAGAAGTTGAAAGCCGATTCCGTCCCCGCCGGAGGAACGAACATGAAGTAAACCGAGCGCATCGCGCTGGGGAGACGAGCGAGAATACCGATCGTGATGATGAGGGAAATACCATTGCCGATACCGCGATCGGTGATCTGTTCACCCAACCACATTAGCAACAAGGTGGAACTCGTTAGAATCAACGTGGTTTGCAACAGATACCACCACTGCGTTTCGATCAGCACGAGAGGCTTGTCAAAGTTCGGGAAAATGTTCTGCGGATGCTGCCATCCGAGCGCCATCACGAACCCCTGCCCCAGGCACAACAGCACCGTGAGGTAGCGACCGTATTGAACGATCTTCGTACGACCACCTTCTTCGCGAGCGAGTTTGCTCAGCGTCGGAATCACCGCGGACAACAACTGAATGATGATCGTCGCGCTAATATACGGCATGATGCCCAAGGAGCCCACCGCGCAACGCTCCATCGCGCCGCCCGTGAACATGCTGTACATGCCGATCAATCCACCACCTGCCCCGCCCGCACCGCGCTTGGCTTGTTCGTCGAAGTAATCGGCCAATGCCGCGCCATCCAATCCCGGAATCGGGATCATCGCGGCCAACCGGCAGACTCCGAGAATGAGGAGCGTGAAGAAAATCCGGGACTTTAATTCCGGAATCTTAAAGCAGTTGGCAAAGGTATTGATGATCGCGGCAAACATGCGTCTGAAAGAGTTCCCTTAAGCCTTGGCAGCGCCGACCACTTCGCACTTGCCACCCAAACCCTCGATCTTTGCTTTTGCCGTCGCGCTGAACGCGTGTGCTACCACCGTCAATTTCTTTTTCAGTTCGCCAGTGCCGAGAATCTTCACCGCGGCAATCGCGCCCGCGCCATTCGCGAGACCAACTGCACGCAGGGCTGTTCCGTCAACACGAGCGCCGTCCTCGAACTGGTTCAAGGATTCCAAATTGACCGCGAGATACACCGTGCCATGGCGACGGTTGTTGAATCCGCGCTTCGGGATACGGCGGATGAGCGGCATCTGACCGCCTTCGAAACCGATACGAATCGAGCTACCAGAACGCGCCGTCTGGCCTTTGCCACCGCGGCCGCTGGTTTTTCCGTGGCCGCTGGATTCACCCTGGCCGAGACGCTTCCGACGATGCTTCGCGCCGGGACGGGGCTTCAAATCATGTAAACGCATAACTTCTTAAATCAGGCAGAAACTGGAGCCGCTTGCTTCGGCTTCAAACTAAGACCGCGGGATTGATAAATCTGCTCGCGCAACCGGAGTTGGAGCAGTGCATTGAGCGTAGCCTTCGCCACGTTGGCGGCATTCTTGGAACCGAGCGACTTGCTCAGGATGTCCTTGATGCCTGCAGATTCCACGACGGCACGAACCGTCTTGCCGGCGATAATGCCCGTTCCCGGCGAGGCCGGACGAAGCAAGACGCGGGCGCCACCGAAGTCGGAGATGACTTCGTGCGGAATGGTGGTGTCCTTCAGGGAAACCTTGAGCATGCGGTGCTTCGCATCTTCGCCTCCCTTGCGGATGGCGTCAGAAACTTCCGTGGACTTGCCGAGGCCGATACCGACGCGGCCTTGCTTGTCACCGGTAACCACGAGCGCGCTAAAGCTAAAGCGGCGACCGCCCTTCACGACTTTCGCGGAGCGATTGATGAACACGACCTTCTCGGTCAGTTCATCAATGGGCTTGCCATCGGCGCCGAGCTCGGGCGTATCGCTGCTCGGACGGCTACGGCGAGGACCACGGCCGGGGCCGCGACCGCCAAAACCGCCGCCACCGAAACTCCGGGGTCCGCGATCACTCTGATAACTGCCCTGACCGGAACTGGCCGGAGCGGGACTCGTCGTTCCGCCGGCACCAGCACCTTCGATTGGTTTTTGTTCGTCTGCCACAGTAATTGCTCCTGGTTAACTTAAAATTTCAAACCGGCTTCGCGCGCGGCATCCGCCAACGCCTTCACCTTGCCATGATAACGGGCGCCGCTGCGGTCAAACACCACCGCTTCGATGCCTTTACCCTTCGCCGCTTCCGCAGCGATCTTGCCGATCGTAACCGCGCTGGAAACATTGGCCGCGAGCTTTTCGCGATCCGGCGTGGTCTTGTGACGGGTCGACGCGGACGCGAGGGTCACGCCAGCTTCGTCGTCGATGAATTGCACATAGATGTGCTCGCCGGTGAAGCAAACCGCCATACGGGGGCGGAGCTTGGTGCCGGAAACTTTCTTGCGGATCCGCCAGCGGCGAAGCTGCGCGAGCTTTTGTTTTTGTTGGACTCTCATGTTCTTTTATTCGGCCACGGATTTTGCCGTAGCCAGTTAATTCGTTATTGGACGGTCTTGCCTTCCTTGCGAACGATCTTCTCGTCGCTGTACTTGACACCCTTGCCCTTGTAGGGTTCCGGCGGATAGAAGCTGCGGATTTCCGCGGCCACACGGCCAACCACTTCCTTGCTCGGTCCTTCGATGGTGAGCTTGGTGTTTTCTTCGACCGTCACTTTGATCTGGTCGGGTATGGGATAATTGATGGGGTGCGAGTAACCAAGGACGAGGTTCACTACCTTGCCCTGCACGGCGGCTTTGAAGCCGACGCCGTTGATCTCAAGTTTCTTGGAGAAACCATCGCTCACACCTTTGATCAAGTTGTTGATGATCGCGCGGCTCAAGCCGTGCAACGCCTTCGCTTCGGCATCTTCGCCAGAGCGAGTAACCACGACCTGGTTATTCTCAACCTTCGCGACGGTGCGCTTGGGCATGGCGAAGTCGAGCTTGCCCTTCGGGCCTTCGACAAAAACTTTCTGGCCCTTGACCTCGACCTTGACTTTGGCCGGGATCGCGACGGGCATTCTTCCAATTCGTGACATAAATTCTAGCGGTTAAATTACCAGATGTAACAAAGCAGCTCGCCACCGAGGTTCTGCTTGCGTGCCTCGGCGCCGGTCATCAGACCGCGGGAGGTGGAGACAATGGAGGTTCCCATGCCGTTGAGGACACGCGGAATCTTGGTCGAGCCGACATAGCGGCGCAGACCGGGCGAACTCACGCGGCGCAAGCCTTCGATGACGCCTTTGCGTCCCTGATACTTGAGTTTCAGCTTGAGCTTCTTGATGGTTTTGCCTTCGACGCCCACGTCGGAGATATAGCCTTCCTTTTGGAGGATGCGGGCAATGCTCTCCTTCATCTTGGAGTGCGGCAATTCGATGGTCGGAAGCAACGCCATGTTCGCATTGCGAATCTGCGTCAGCATGTTTGAAATAGGATCGCTCATAGTCTTACCAGCTCGCTTTCGTCACACCGGGGATCAGTCCATTCAACGCCGCTTCGCGGAAGGTCAACCGTGAGCAAGCGAACTTGCGCATGTAACCGTGGCGACGGCCCGAGTACTGGCAGCGATTCACGACGCGGGTCGGGCTCGCATTCTTCGGGAGCTTGGTGAGCCCCACGTAATCCTTCTTCGCCTTCAGTTCCGCGCGAAGAGCGGCGTACTTCTTGACCGTATCGGCCTTCTTCTTGTTACGTTCCAACCAAGATGTCTTAGCCATAAAATTATTTCTCAGCGAACGGCATGCCCATCAGTTTCAACAATTCCAACGCCGCTTCGTTTGTCGGCGCTGTCGTCACAATGGTCACATCCATGCCTTGGGTGCGCTTGATTTTTTCCAGTTCGATTTCCGGGAAAATGGTCTGGTCGGCAATGCCGATCGAGTAGTTGCCGCGACCGTCGAACTTGCGGGGCGACACGCCACGGAAGTCACGAATACGCGGGAGAGCGGCCGCCACCAGGCGATCGAAGAACTCATACATCGCATCCTTGCGGAGCGTGACGTGACAGCCGATCGGCATGCCTTCGCGCAACTTGAAGTTCGCGATGCTCTTGCGGGCCTTGTTGATGACCGGCTTGCGACCGGTGATCTGGGTCATTTCCTTCACGGCATCTTCCACCGCGCCCTTTTCGAGCGAGGCACTGACACCCATGTTAATGACGATCTTTTCCATCCGGGGAACCTGATGGACGTTCACGTACTTGTTCTTCTCCATCAGAGCGGGCCTGACAGATTCAACGTATTTTTTATAGAGTCTCGATTGCATTTTTTTGAGTCACGGATTTTGCCGTAACAGTTTGCTCAAAATTATTCCTAGCTCGCCGCCGGTTTCACGCCGCGCTTCGCTGCGCGAGCATCGAAGTCTTCCGCCTTCATCACGTTGGAAACGTGGAGCGTGCCTTCGCGCTCGATGATGGCGCCCTGCGGGTTCTGCTGGCTCTTCTTCGTGTGCTTTTTGATCATCTTCAAACCTTCGACGATGACGCGGCTCTTGCCGGTATCGACGCCGATGATCTTGCCACGCTTGCCTTTTTCGGTGCCGGCGATGACGACGATGTCATCACCTTTTTTTACATGAAATTTCGATGCCATATCAGACAACCTCCGGTGCGAGCGAAATGATCTTCATGAACTTCTTGTCGCGGAGCTCGCGGGCCACCGGACCGAAGATGCGCGTTCCGCGCGGATTCTGTTCCTTGTCGATGATGACAATCGCGTTCGAGTCGAAGCGCAGATAGGAACCGTCGTTGCGGCGGATCGCATTGCGGGTGCGCACGATCACGGCGTCAACCACGTCGCCCTTTTTCACAGTGCCATCCGGAGCAGCTTCCTTGATGTGGGCTTTGATGACGTCACCAATGCCCGCATATTCCTGGTTCTTGCCGATGACACCAATCGCGGCGGCGCGTTTGGCGCCGGTGTTGTCGGCCACGTCTAAAATGGAACGGACTTGCAGCATAATTTTTTAAGCGTTGACGACCGCGGTCTCAGGAGCGCGTTCGACGATTTCCACCAAACGCCAAGACTTGGTCTTGGACATCGGGCGGGTTTCTTCAATGCGCACGCGATCGCCGGGCTTGGCCTCGTTCTTCTCGTCGTGGGCGTAGAATTTCTTGTAACTGGTCACGACCTTCTTGAAAGTCGGGTGTTGAAAACGGCGCTCGACACGGACCACGATCGTCTTGGCCATCTTGCTGGACAGGACTTCGCCGGTGCGTTCCTTACGATGAGAGCGAATGAGGTTTTGAGTCTCGGACATAAGCGATTACTTCTTGTTACGGACGGCGGAAATCTGGGTCTCGATCCGGGCGATGTCGCGACGCAAATCGCGCAAACGCGCCGGCTTCTCGAGCTGGCTGCTGGCCTGCTGGAGGCGCAGGTTGAACATTTCCTGGCGCAGATCACGGCTCTTGGCCGCCAATTCCGTCGCCGTCAAATCTTTCAATTCGGTCATCTTCATGGCTTCAGTTTCCCGTTCAAGCGTGCTTGTGGCGGGAGATAAATTTGGTCTTGATCGGGAGCTTCGACGCCGCGAGGCGCATCGATTCACGAGCGATGGGTTCCGGGACGCCGTCCACTTCGAACAGCACGGTGGCCGGACGAATCACGGAGACCCAGGATTCGAGCGGACCTTTGCCCTTACCCATTCGGGTTTCGAGCGGCTTCTTGGTGAAGGACTTGTCCGGAAAAATGCGGATCCAAACCTTGCCGCGACGCTTCATGTAGCGGCTGACAGCCACACGGGCCGCCTCGATCTGCTTGGTGTCCAGCCAGCAGCGCTCAAGCGACTGCAAGCCGTATTCGCCAAACGCGACCGTGTTGTTCCGGCTGGCAAGGCCCGCGCGGGTGCCGCGGTGCATCTTGCGATACTTAACTCTTGCGGGTTGCAACATAATTCTCTTCCTCGGTCAATTAAGCTTGGGCCGGTTCCGCGGCCGGGGTCGGGGCGATCGGAGTCGCGGCGGGCGCGCCACGTTCGGGCTTGTTTTCACCTTTGCAAATCCAGCACTTGATGCCGAGCTTGCCATACATGGTGTTGGCTTCCGCAAAACCGTAATCAATGTTCGCGCGGAGGGTGTGAAGCGGGACGCTGCCTTCGTGATACATTTCCACGCGGGCGATTTCAGCACCACCGAGACGACCTGCACAACGCACCTTGATGCCAGCGGCACCGAAGTCCATGGCGGTCTGCAAAGCTTTCTTCATCGCACGGCGGAACGAAATACGGCGCTCCAACTGGAGGGCGATGTTTTCCGCGACGAGCTGCGCGTCGAGTTCCGGAGTCTTGATTTCCTGGATGTCGACGTAGATTTCCTTGCCGGTCATCTTGCTGAGCTCTTCCTTGATCTTGTCGATCTCGGCGCCTTTGCGGCCAATGACCACGCCCGGACGCGCGGTGAAAATGGTGATGCGGCAGCGGGTGGCAGCGCGCTCAATCTGGATCTTCGGCACAGCGGCCGATTCGAGCTTCTTCTTCAGAATCTCGCGGATCTTGCGGTCTTCGGAGAGGAGTTTGCCGAATTCTTTTTTGTCGGCATACCACTTCGAACGCCAGTCCTTATTGACGGCGATACGGAGCCCAATTGGATTTGTCTTTTGGCCCATAATTACTGGTCAGAAACAACGATTTTAATGTGGCAATGACGACGGATAATCGGACCGGCCGATCCGCGCGCCTTGGGAATAAAGGTCTTCATCGAGCGAGCCGCGCCGGCAACCGCCAGCTTGACGCGCAAGGATTCCGGCTTGAGGCCGTGATTGTTTTCGGCGTTCGCAATGGCCGACTTCAGAGTCTTGGCCACAACGCGGGCAGACTTGCGCGGCACGTGGGCGAGAATCGCCTGGGCGTGCAGGGCGTTGAGTCCCTGAATCTGGCGCACGACTTCGCGCATCTTCTGCGCGGACATGCCAAAGTTTTTGGTGATCGCTTGAACTTCCATAATAACTATTTCGCTTCCGCCTTCGCCGTGTGCGCGCCGTGCTTTTTGAACGTGCGGGTCAGCGAGAATTCGCCGAGACGATGGCCAACCATGTTTTCCGTGACGAACACCGGGCTGAACACCTTGCCATTGTGAACGCTGAGAGTCAGGCCGACAAAGTCGGGCGTGATCATCGAACGACGTGACCAAGTTTTGATCGGCGCCTTGGACTTCGCTTCCTTGGCCTTCAAAACCTTGTCCATCAAATGCTGGTCAACAAACGGACCTTTTTTAATCGAACGTCCCATAAAAAATTATTTGAATTTCATCGGCCGGCCGTCGCGGCGAACAACAATAAAACGGCCCGACATTTTCTTCTTGTGACGGGTGCGATAACCCTTGGCCGCAACGCCCCACGGCGACACCAACTGCTGCCAACCGCCACCACCCTTGGATTTACCCTGACCGCCACCGTTCGGGTGATCGACCGGGTTACGAGCCATACCGCGCGTGATCGGGCGAATGCCGCGATGGCGGGAACGACCAGCTTTTCCGAGAATGACATTTTCGTGCTCAAGGTTACCCACCTGACCAATCGTCGCGTAGCAGGTTTCGTGAACCTTGCGGATTTCACCAGAAGGCAAACGGAGCTGAGCGTATCCCTCGTCGCGGGACATCAAAGTCGCAGCGCCACCAGCAGAGCGCACCATCTGACCACCCTTACCGGGCACAAGTTCGATGTTGTGAATCGCGAGGCCAACAGGAACGGACTTCAACGGGATGCAGTTCCCCAATTCAGGAGCTGCGTCCGGACCGCTCACCAATTTCGCGCCAACCGCGAGGCCAACGGGAGCAATGATGTAGGTCTTTTCGCCGTCCTTGTATTCCAACAACGCGAGACGAGCAGAGCGATTCGGATCGTATTCGATCGAAACCACCGTCGCTTCCACGCCGTGCTTCTGGCGCTTCCAGTCGACCGTGCGGATTTTGACACGGTTACCACCACCAATGCCGCGCGCGGTGACGCGACCAAAGTGATTGCGACCGCCAGTCCGCTTCTTGGTGAAGATCAGGGACTTTTCCGGTTCGCGCTTCGTGATATCGCTGTAGTCCGCGATCGTGATATATCGCGTCGACGGCGTCAGCGGCCTAAATGATTTAACTGGCATAAATACAAAATCGTTTCCGAATCCAATTCACAGCCTGGAGCAGCGCAACCATCATTCCTGCGCCG
This sequence comes from Limisphaerales bacterium, assembly GCA_044224905.1. GTDB lineage: Bacteria > Verrucomicrobiota > Verrucomicrobiia > Limisphaerales > JBGAJN01 > JBGAJN01. The sequence goes on along the minus strand of JBGAJN010000002.1, from coordinate 1,568,845 downwards.
GTGAGGCGTCAGTTATCGGCCACGCAAACAATGCTGCCGTTCACCTTTATGGGGTGAAAGGAGCGCGGATAATAACAAGGAAGTCGAGTCGTGCAACAAGTATTTCAAAAAATTTCACACTGAGATCACGCCCTGTTTACAATGGTTTGGAGCAATTCGGGGCAAAACGACCACCTTTAAACGAGTTTAAAGTAACAAAAATATTCTAGCGGAATAAAGCCGTGATTATCGCGCAGAATTAGGCGTAACCGTGGAGGAAACTGCTGGTTTGGACTCCTCATTTTTCTTCGTTTGCTCGCTCCACGAAATGACTCCGGCGCCAATGACGATCAAACACACGCCGAGCCAACGCATTCCGGAGATTTGTTCGTGCAAAAATATCTTAGCCGCCACCGCAGTGATTAAAAATCCCAAGGAAGTCAGCGGCCAGATCAGACTCACATCGCGCTGAGATAAGAGATAAAGCAGCGCGCCGAAGAAGATCGTTTCCAACAACGTACCTATGAGGATGTTTCGATTAGTCACTCCGCGCTTCACCAAACGCCCGATCTCGGAGACGTTGATCGCCGCTGGTTCGCCGATTTCCTTCAAACCACCGCTCAGCAACACCACGCCTACCGCTTCGAAAACAAGCGCGATCAACAAGATGATTAAAACTTTGGTCATGTCACAAATCCTGATACCGAATCAACCGAATCCCCTGCCCGCCCACGAGCGCTTTAACACGCGGACTGATTAGAGCTTCGAGCTCGTGTTTAAACTCGTGGAGCGACGGATGGGAGTAAAGCTCCGAATCACCTTCGGGCAGGTGGGGCAGCAATTGCGTAACATACCGCTCGTCCACACGCGCATTTTGCAGCAATCCGAAAACCCTCTGCGTGTGTCGAATCCCTCGCGCACGCAGAACTCCCCGCGCACGCGAGGAGAGCCAGCGATAGATGAATGCGTGACTCATTCGGTACAACCACTGGCCCGAAGCCAGCCGTGCGTTGAACCAAAACGGATCACACGTGAGTCGCAGATGACGAATCCCCCAGCGCTCCGCATTTTTCATCAGGATCGCGAAAACCGTCGGGTGAAGGTGAATGTTTAAATGGCCATTCACATGATCCAACGGCAAGCCAGTCGCGCGAAACTTTTCAAACTGCGCGTTGAGTTCAGATTCGATTTCCGCGCGCAATTTTTTCTGGAAAAAGAAACGGCATCCAGCGCTCACCGCATTATCATTGAACTGCCCCGAGGCATCGACGAGGCCGGGATTTTTCTCCACGCTCAAAGCGGATTTCCCGCAGACCAAAGCGAGGTGAAGCCCAACTCCCAAACGAGGATTCGCTCGCGCAAGTTCCACCGCCTCTTGAGCGGCCACTTCGTTGACCATCAGGCTGGCTGTCGTGAGGATGCCTTCCCGATGAGCGCGAATGATTGCGGTGTTGATTTGACTGCTGCGTCCGAAGTCGTCGGCATTGACGATCAATCGGCGCGGCGCCTCAGGGCGTGCCATAGCTGGGAACGACGGCTCCCGTGGAAAAACGGACCCACGTGCGGAGAATAAGAAGAATTTTTTGCGCCTTGTTCAGCCGCGTCGGCTTGGGGCCAAGCACGTTGAATTCGCACGCTTCCAGTTTGCGCAGCAGACGCCAGTAAACGGCGCCCATCAATTCCGCCGCCACCATTGCTTTCCGGTCCTCACTCGGGAGCACGTCGCGAGCGCGCTGGTAGTGATGTCGCGCGCGTTGCGCCACGCTCCGCGCCAGCTCCCGAAACTGCGGCGTGTAATTGAATTGGAAAATATCCTCGGGCCGCACCGCAAATTTCCGAAGTTCCTCCGATGGCAAATAAATACGCCCACGCTCCGCATCGGTGCGCACGTCTCGCAAAATATTTGTGAGTTGGAGCGCCTTGCCGAGATGCACCGCGTACTCGCGCGACGCCGGATTTTGGTAGCCGAAAATCTCGATGCTCAAGAGCCCCACAACTGACGCAACGCGATAGCAGTATTGCTCCAGTTCCTCGTAGGTTTCGTAGCGCTTGATATCGAGATCCATCTCCACGCCACGGATCAAGTCATCGAACAGTTCAAACGGAAGCCGGTTCGCAACGATGACCGGTTGCAGCTCACGATTGACGATGAACTTGGGCTGACCGCCGTTGCACGCCGCACGAACATCTTCACGCCAGGCCGACAATTGACGCCGCCGTTCCTCAACGGGAATCGATTCTTCGTCCGCAACATCATCCACCTCGCGGCAAAACGCATAGAGCGCTGCCATGCCCAACCGCTTGGGCTTCGGTAGCATGATGAACGCGAGCGCAAGATTGGAAGCGCTGCGGCGCGTAATGGCCTGACTCGCTTCCATTGCCTAAGAAGTGATCTCCGGCTTGTTGGGATGGTGCTCAGGTGGTGCCGGCTCCTCGTCTTCACCGCGCAAAGGCGGAAGCCCGCCGGTTTCGGCGCGAGTCGGATTACGCTTTTGATACGCAACACGACGCTTCTTCCCGCTACGCTTCGCCGCCTCGGCACCTTCGTTAAATGCCGAGCGGGAGACGCTGGCGCCGCGCCGACCACGCACGAATTTTACCCACACCATGCACAGCACACCCACAACCAGCGCTGCGCCGATGATCACGAGGAAGTCGATCCACAGCCCGTTGGATTTGCCAATGAACGGCTCGATCAACGGGAAGCCTTTGTCCGCAGAGTTATTCATGATTCATCAGCAATGTTTTCAGGCTTTCGCTTCCGGAACCTTCGCTGCCGCCGCGCCGGATTCGGCCGGCTCGTCGTCGTCGATGTTGATATTCAACCGCTGCATTCGATACCGGAGCGCATGCCGACTGATCTTTAACTGGTCCGCCGTCCGGGTCAAACTGAACCGGTTCTGTTCCAAAACCCGATTGATTAGATTGCGCTCAAATACCGCCAGCGATTCGTCGAGCGGAAGGTTCGCGGGAACACTGTCCGGCTCCGGAGATTTCCGCAACCGCGTCTCCACTTGAAAATCCGGAAGGCTCACCGGCAGGACCTCATCCGTCGTTTCGAGAATGACCGCCCGCTCGATCACGTTGCGTAGCTCGCGCACGTTTCCCGGCCAGTGATGTTGCGATAACTTTTCCTGCGCTGCACGGCTAATGCGCTTGATTCGCTTGGCCATCGACTGCGTAAAGAATTTCAAGAAGTGATCTGCCAACAAGGCGACGTCGGCTCCGCGATCACGCAACGGCGGTGGGAAGAACTGCACCACGTTCAAGCGATGGAAAAGATCTTCGCGGAAATCGCCTTGCTTGATCGCTTCCACAATGTCGCGATTCGTCGCGGCGAGCAACCGCACGTCGACTCGTAATTCGTCGTTACCACCCACGCGAGTAAACGATCCGTCCTCCAAAAATCGCAGCAACTTCGCCTGCAGCGGCCGGCTCATGTCACCGATTTCATCGAGAAAAATCGTGCCGAGGTGCGCTTCTTCCACGCGCCCCAGTTTTTGTTTCAAAGCACCGGTGAACGCGCCCTTCTCGTGACCGAAGAGCTCGCTTTCGAGCAGACTTTCCGGGATGGCCGCACAGTTGATCCGCACGTAATTGTGCTGGCGACGACGGCTCAACGTGTGCAATGCGCCGGCGATGAGTTCCTTGCCCGTGCCGCTCTCGCCGAGAATCAACACTGTCGCATTAGTCGGCGCCACGGTCTGAATCATTTGCCGCAACTCGCACATCCGAGGGCATTCGCCGATGATTTGCTCCAATCGATACGGCTCGATCACTCGCGCGCGCAGCGTGGCATTTTCCCGGAGCAGTTTATATCGCTCGGCGCAGCGACTGACAGCGTGAAGCATTTCCTCGGGATCGAAAGGTTTCGCCAGATAATCAATGGCGCCCGCCTTAATGGCCTCCACGGCAAGCTTGGGTGTCGCGTAAGCCGTGATCATCAAGATCGGCAGATCCGGCCAGCGCGACTTGATTTTGCCGAGCAGTTCGTAACCGCTCATGCCGCCGAGCCGCGCATCGGTAATCACCATGAAGAACTCGTCCTGGTCCAACGTGCGCAATGCTTCCTCGGCCGACTCCGCTCCTTTCACACGATATCCATGCCGCTCCATCGCCGTGGTGAGCGAGAGACGCATGTTCTTCTCGTCATCGATGATGAGCAAAGGTGGCAGGGTAGAACTCATTTAGCGGCTTCAGCAGGTGTTTTGGTAGGGAACTCTAGAACGAACCTCGCGCCTTTTCCAAGCTCCGATTCCACGCGGGCTTTGCCACCGTAGAGCTCCGTATTGTGCTTCACAATCGCAAGCCCCAGTCCGGTGCCTTTGGACTTCGTTGTGAAGTACGGCTCGAACACTTGCTCACGTCGTTCCGGCGGAATGCCCGGGCCATTGTCCGCCACCGTGATCACAAGCCGATGCTCCGCCTTCTCCGCGATTGAAACTTCGATTTGTCCCTCGCCCTGAATGGCCTCCCGCGCGTTGAGCAACAGGTTCACCAGCACTTCCGATAGATGATTGCGCTGAATCAAAAGTGTTGGCAATTTCGCGGCAAATTTACGATTTACCTTCACCGGCAGCCTTAGCGCGGGCGGAAACACCTGATCCAGTGCGCGCTCCATTTCGGCGACCACATCGACGCGCTCCACTTTGCCTTCGATCAACTGTGCATATCCCATCACCTGCGTGATGATCTGATCGGAACGGTCAACTTCTTCACGGATCATCTGTACCTGCTGCGCCACCTCCGGAGACTTACCGGCGGTCGTTTGCTGGAGGTTAAACGCCGCGTTGTTGATGATAGCAAGCGGGTTCTTCAGTTGATGGGCGATCTCCGCCGCAAGGCGCCCGGCCGATTGGAGCTGCTGTTGACGGGCCTGAAACTGCCGCGCGTCTTCCTGCACCCGCACGTTGCGATCGAAGATGACCTGGATGCCGTAACAACACGCCGACAGCAGCAACAGCAACACGAGCCTCAAAAGGAAAGGTTCGCCCGCAGGACTCAAAACCGTTCGCGCGGAAATCGCATTCGGGCCGGCATCCACCAGCTCGGAAGCCATTTCCAACAAAGCCGGTTCTAACAACGAACCCAACACATACGAAACGCACACCGATAAATTTAGGACAATTTGGAGCGGTGCCACCGGCACGCTGACGGCGTTGCGAATCACGAGCCCGAGAAACAGCCAATACAGCCCGCTGTCGTAACCACCCGTCATCAAAGTCATTGCCGCCAAAAACAGCCCGTCGCTCAAACTCACCGTAAACACAACCCAGCGAATGACGCCCCACCCCACTTTGCGCATGTAGAACAAAAGGATCGATGACACCAGGCTGACCAGCAGGTACACCGACGCCAACCAGTTTATCAGCACCATCATCGCTTCCGATTCGCTCGTGGCTTTGGCCAGGGATTTGGAAAACAACAACGCCTGCAGGACAGTCGTCGGCAAGCTGAGTGATTCCGAGGCCGACCGGGAAATGTACAAAAAGTAAACGAGCACGGCGATGATCCCGGCCCGAATGGGCAATCCGATATTGCGCTCCATCGACTGGATACGAGCGAGCTGCTGCTCCGTGTCCAGCTTGTCCGCCGCGAGCAATGCGGGGATTCTTTTGAGCGCTGACCAATTGAGAGGATTCATGAACGGACAGCCGCAACTGCCCCGCGGCCAATATTAAACCAGTTCGAGAACGCGCGCCGCGATTTTTTCCACTTCCCAAAGGCGGCCAATTCCTTCGTAACCGCACGACAGCATGCCTTCCTCGGGGCCGAGAAATTCCGCGCCGCGAGATTTGAGCGTGGCGACATTCTGCTGCGTGGCGGGATGCAGCCACATTTTACCGTTCATCGCCGGCGCAATAACGAGCTTCGCCTTGGGATTCAAGGCGAGAGCAATGCACGTCAATGCGTCGTCCGCCAAGCCGTGCGCGAGCTTTGCCAGATTGTTCGCCGTGGCGGGCGCGATCAGCAAAAGATCAGCTTCGTCCGCGAGCTTGATGTGCGTCGGCTTCCAGCCTTCCTCCTCGTCGTAGAGATCGGTCACCACCGGGTTTCGCGACAGCGTCTTGAAGGCCAGCGGAGTAATGAACTTCAGCGCATCGCTCGTCATCACCACGTGCACATCACAACCGGCTTTGTTCAAACGGCTCGTCAAATCCGCAGCCTTGTAAGCCGCGATCGATCCCGTGACCCCAAGCACGACATTGCGCGTCGTGGACTTTGGACTTTGAACTTTGGACTTCGAGCTCATATCTCCGGCGGCGTGGCGCGCGCACGGCGCATCTTTTCCGCATCGAATATCGCCTGCATCCGGCGCTGATCTTCTTCGATCGACGTGCTGATGATCAGGTAGTCAAAATTCTTCCAGCGCGAGATTTCCTGCCGCGCATCGTTCAGACGCTTCTTGATATCCGCCGTGGAATCTTCGCCGCGTTTCTTCAGTCGTGCGGACAGAATATCGAGCGACGCCGGCGTGAGAAACACCGTGATCAACGCCGGCTTCAACTCCGGATCGGCCTCCGCCGCCGCCGTGATCGACGCCGCGCCCTGCACATCCACCGCGAGCAAGACGTCCTTGCCCGAACGTAATTTGCTCAACACTTCCGATTTCAAAGTGCCGTAGCTGTTGCCGTAAACCGTGGCGTGCTCGAGAAAATTCCCCGCCTGCACGCGCTTCAAAAAGTCAGCGGGATCGAGGAAGTGATAGTCCACTCCATCCTTCTCCCCACCGCGAGGCGGACGGGTCGTGCACGTCACCGCGCGCGTGAGCGACTTGTTTGCCTTCAACATTCCCACGCACAACGTGGTCTTGCCCCCACCCGACGGCGCGGAGAGCACGATCAATAACGGTTTGCCTGCTGCTGAATCGCCCATGTGCAGTTACTCGAGGTTCTGGATTTGTTCGCGGACCTTTTCGAACTCCGCCTTGATGATCACCACGTGGCGGGAAATTATCGAGTCGTTCGCTTTCGATCCGATCGTGTTGATTTCCCGGTTCATTTCCTGCGTGAGAAAATCCAGCGTGCGTCCCACCGGTTCGGCGGACTTCAGGTAATCATCGAACTGCTTGAAGTGGCTGTGCAATCGGGTGACCTCCTCGGAAATGTCCGAGCGGTCAGCAAACAAGGCGACTTCCTTGCTGATGCGTTCGTCGTCCGGCGTAATGGAATCGAGGCCCGCCGTTTTGATACGTTCGATCAACTGCTCGCGATACCGCGTGGAAACGATCGGCGCCTGCTTCTCGATCTCGGCCACGGCTTTTTGGATCGAATCCAACCGCTGCCGCAAATCTTTCGCCAGATGCGCACCTTCCTTCTCGCGCATCTTCACCAAGCCAGCGAGCGCCTTGTCCAAAGCCTTCTTCACCGCGGGCCAGAAAACCTCGGCATCGGAAACTTCCTGTGGCGTCTCGAGCACGCCCGGGCCGCGCACGATCATGTCGAGCGTTACGTCTGCGGTGATACTCAATTCCTTCGCCAGACGGCGCAACTCGCGCGCGTAGGATTTCGCCACTTCAAAATTGACGTGAGCGCGCACCGCTTCGGCGTCGGCCGCGTGCATCGTGACGCGAATGTTCAAGCGCCCGCGTGAGATCAAGCGGTTGATTTCATCGCGAATCTGGGCCTCGAGCGGCTCAAGATCGCGCGGAAGATTGATGGCGATTTCGCTTTGCTTGCGATTCACCGAGCTGACTTCCACCGCGATTTTGAAACCATCCTGCGACGCTTCGCCGCGTCCATGCCCCGTCATCGATTTCATGCCTCGGCACTATGGGGAACGGAAAAATAAAAGTCGAACGGCAAATGCCGTGAGCGCTTCACGCCCAGCGGGTAATGCGGCTATCGAGTTGGAAAAACTGTCCCGACACGTTCTTCATGCCGGTCAGATAAACGATGAACCGCGCCACTTCCGCGACGTCGTTCAAGCGATTCAAGACATTCGCGCCCGCCAAAGTTTGAAGCTGCTCCGGCGAAAGTTTTGCCGTCATGCCCGTCGGCAACACACCGGGGAGAACGGCGTTGACGCGGACGTTTCGTGAGCCGACTTCCTGCGCAATCGACTCGGTGAGTCCAATCAAGCCCGCCTTGGCCGCCGCGTAATTCGCCTGACCGGCGCGGCCCGTGCGCGCGACGAAGCTCGAGAGATTAATGATGTGCCCGTCGCGTTGTTTCATCATCGGGCGAATAACCGCCTGCGAGCAGAGGAACGCGCCTTTTAGATTCACATCCAGCACCTTGTCCCAATCGCTCTCGGACAATTGTGTGCTCAGTTGATCCTCGGTGGTTCCCGCATTGTTGATCAGCGCATCGATGCGTCCCCACCGCGAAATCACCTGATCAATCACCTCGGCGACGCGAGAACGATTGGTTACGTCGAGCGCGATCGGGAGAATCGTTTCCGTTGCGACCTGCGTCGTCGCCCGATGATACGCCGCGACCACTCGCCAGCCTTGCGCGGCAAATTCGCTGACGAGCCCCTGCCCCAGTCCACCGGCAGCGCCAGTGATCAAAACCACGGGTGGCAGGGAATCGCTCATGACAAAGTTACCGGCAACATCGCCCACTGGCCATCGATCATCGACGCCGTGACATCACCGGAATGCGCCACCACCGCTTCGATGGAGTCTTCCACTTTTCCGGTGAACGGAACCGCGATCAAATCCGCCAGCGCGCCGCGCGAGATCTCACCCAATTCGCCCGCACGGCCCAAAGCCCGCGCGCCGTTCACCGTCGCCATGCCCAACGTTTCCTCTGGCGAAACATCCACCGCCGACGCGAGCAAGGCGTGCATTTCCGCGAACATGTCCAGCACGGGCAGTTTCCGGCGCTTCACCTCCATGGACGCGAGACTGTCGGTGCCGAGGCAAATATTGACGCCTGCATCCTGAAGCGGACGACGGGGAAAGCAGCGATGTTGGAAATAATCATGGCTCCGCGGGCAGTGAACCACGTGCGCTCCGTGGCGACCAAGCAACTCAGCGTCGTGATCCCAGAGATAATTCACGTGCACGGCGAGAAAGTTTTCGCCGAGCAACCCGCTCTTTTCCAAATGCGCGACCGGTGAACCGTGGCCGCAATCGCCCATGTCGCGCTGGCCTTTGAGCCAGTTGAACATCTCACCGCGGCGATACATGAACATCTCGTATTCGGTTTCCGATTCAGCCACATGCGTGGTGACGAGCAGCCGCTCCGCGCGCGCGCGCTGCGCGGCCGCCGTGAGCATCTCTCTCGACGTCGTATACGGCGCGTGCGGTGAAAGGCCGACTCGACACCGCGAAGTTCCCAACGACGTCGCGGCGGTCACCGCACGATCCACTTGTTCCGTCGCCGACAGCCGGCTGCGAATGCCGATCAATTCTAGAAACGAGTGCACGCGCAACGGCGTCGCGCTCCAGATCTCAGGGAGAAGTTCCGGCGCCGCCTCGATGTCGGCCACCGTGGTGGTGCCGGTGCGAAGCAATTGCCGCGCGCCGTTCAACCATGACGCCGCGTATTCGGAGTAACCCCAGCCGCCCTTGATCGTAATGATGCCAGTGATCCAGTCCGTGAAAGTTTTCGCCGGCGGGATTTGGCCGGCCATGTCCGTGTAGTCGAGATGACAGTGCGCGTTGATCAATCCCGGCAGCAACGCAACCTCGCCCAAATCAATCACGGAGTCGTCCGCTTCCGACCGCAAGTCGCTCCACCGGCCCACCCGCGTGACCCGGTTACCAGTGACCACCACTGCGCCGTCCTCAATGGGCGGCTGCGTGATGGGAATCACTGTTCGAGCGCGGAGCAGCATGGGTACAAAGGACTGGAGCACGGGTGAACGCACGGACGCATACTCCCCTGCTCCAGTTCCCGGACAAACCTGGATGAATTAAAGATCCGATTCCTGACGCTTGCGCTTGCTGCGCGAAGCCTCGGTGTGCTTCTTCGCCTTGTTCTTGTTGTGGCGCTTGCGGATTTGTTGCTCGATCTTCTTTGTCACGACGTCAATGGCCGCGTAGAGATCGCTTTCCGTATCTTCCGCGAAGAGATCCGGACCACGGACGCCCAGGCGCATGGAGCACTTGAACTGCTTGTCGGGCGAACGGGTGTTGTCATGTTCCAACGTCACACGCGCATCGATAGCCCAGCGATCGAAGTGCTCCAACTTCTCGATCCGGACCATGATGTGATCCTCTATGGCCTTGGTCAAAGTCACGTTATGCGTCGATAAAATCAGTTTCATACCTATAGATTGGACATCTGCGCGGCGAAAATCCAGCGAAAGAAAATGGCGAACCCTCAACTATTCTTGCCCATTGCGTTTTCCACGCCGAACTTCAGCGCTCCCAGAACTCAGCGAAGGACGAACTTCCGATGCTGCGCAAATACGCCACGGAGCGCCCGCGACGTCTCATCCTGCAAAGCCTGAAGCTCCTGATAAACGGCCACATTGGCCTTGCTCGGGTCGGCCGTTTCCACGCGGTTGAGCGTCACGAACTTGTCCGTGAGATCGTTAATGGAAATCTTCTCTCCCCGCTGCTGACGCCAGCACCACAGCGCCTGCAACGCCGCTCCATACGCCGCACCCTCGCTCACTTTGAGCGTCACCACTTCCGCGTTGAAAATGTCCGCCATGATCTGCCGCCAGAGTTTCGACTTCGCGCCACCGCCCGTCGCGCGAATCTGTTTCGGCTTCACGCCAAGTTGTGCAAGCCGGCGCAAACCGTAATTCATGCCGAGCGTCACGCCTTCCATCGTCGAGCGGGCGTAATGTTTCGCCGTGAAAGTTTTTTCGCGGACACCCAGCCACACGCCGGTGCCATCGGGAATATTCGGCGTCCGCTCACCTTCGAGATACGGGACGAGCAGCAAACCTTCGGAACCCGCAGGCGCTTTCGCGGCCTCGCGCTCAAACTTCTCATGCGTCCACTTGAAATCGCGCCGGAGCATTTCCGTGGCGACGGTGACGTTCATGGTACAGAGCAACGGCAGCCAGCGATTCGTCGAATCGCAGAACGCGGCGATTTCCCCCTGCGGATCGATCACCGGTTTATCCGCGCAAGCGTAAATGGTCCCGCTGGTGCCGAAACTCGCGGTGATGACGCCGTGCCGCGTGTTGCCGGTGCCGATCGCGCCCATCATGTTGTCGCCGCCGCCCGCGCTCACGAGCACGTCGGTGTTCAGGCCGAGTTGCTTCGCGGTCGACGCTTGCAACGTTCCGGCCGGTTGATCGCTGGAAATGAGCCGCGGAAGTTTGCCGGATAGATCCGCATCGATCGCTTTCAGCGTCGCCGTCGACCACTTGCGCGTTTTCACGTCCAGCAAGGCCGTGCCGCTCGCGTCGCCGTATTCCATCACCGCCTGACCCGTGAGCCAGAAGTTTAAATAGTCATGTGGCAGAAGGATGGTCGCGAGGCGCGCGAAGTTTTTCGGTTCATGCTTTTTGAGCCAGAGAATTTTCGAAGCGGTGAAGCCGGGAAGAATCGCGTTGCCCACGGCTTTGATCGTCGCCTTCGCTCCGCCGAGCTTCGCCGTAATTTCTGCACATTCAGCCGACGTGGAGGTGTCGCACCAGAGCTTGGCCGGACGAATGACTTCGCCCGCCTTATCCAACGGCACAAAGCCATGCTGCTGCCCGCTCACGCCGATTGCTTTGACTTCCGACGCGGTTGCTTTGGCCGCCTTGAGCGCCGCTTTGATAGCGTTGGCCGTCGCGTTACGCCAGTCGTGCGGATGCTGCTCTTTCGCGCCTGGCGGCAGGTTCGGGATCAGCGCGTGCGGTTGCGAGGCAACGCCGTGCACAGCACCCGTCTTCGCGTCCACAACAAGGACCTTGGTGGATTGAGTGCCGCTATCGATGCCAAGTAGAAGTGTTCGCATAATCAGAAAATTGCGCGCGAAGAATGGCGGGCACCGGGCCGGGTTTCAATCATTCTTCGAGACAGCGTCATCGCCAAAGAATTGTCGTGAATTGAGGGCAAACCTCTGGCAACTTAGCCGGATGCGGTTTCTGACGAAACAGGAGCAGCTGGTTTTGATCGTGGTGATCGCAATGCTGTTGCTCGGTCTGGCGGTGAAGGTTTACCGCACGGCCATGCCGCCCGAGCGGGCGCAGGTCGAAGCCGCCAAGTAACTTTTTAATGCAACAGGTTAATTTTGACGAAGTCCTGGAGAAGATTGTCGCCGTGGACAAACGCTACCACCGCGACGCCTACTTTTTTGTTCGCGAAGCCCTCGATCACACCCAGAAAATCGCGAACCGCTCCAAAAAGACTCCCGCCAGCGTCGCTCCCCGTCACGTGAGCGGTCAGGAACTCCTCGGCGGCATCCGCGACTTCGCCCTCCAGCAGTTCGGTCCGATGGCGCTCACGTTGCTCAACGAATGGGGCGTCACGCGTTGCGAGGATTTCGGTGAAATTGTTTTCAACATGGTAGAGAACCGGTTGCTCGGGAAAACTGACAACGACAGTCGCGATGATTTCAAAGGCGGTTACGATTTCGTGTCCGCGTTCAAGCATCCGTTCCTGCCACCTTCCAAAATCACGCCCGCTGAGCCTGATCCCAAACCGGCTCAACCCTAAGCCCGGTCGCTCACCCTGTTCGCACCTGACGTCATGCACGCCGACTCTCCTTCATCTTCCACCATCGAACTGCCGGCCATTCCCGCCGGCGTTCATCTGGTCACGCTCGACAACGGCCTGACGGTCATCATCAAGGAAGACCACAGTGCGCCCGTCGTTTCCGCCCAAGCGTGGTGCCGGACGGGCAGCATCAATGAAGGTTCGTGGCTCGGCGCTGGTTTGTCGCACGTGCTCGAACACATGCTGTTTAAGGGAACCACGACGCGCGGCGCGGGACGCATCGATCAGGAAGTGCAGGATGTCGGCGGTCAGATGAACGCTTACACTTCGTTCGATCGCACGGTCTATTATATCAACGCGCCGAACACGGGCGCGAAGGTGGCCGTAGATATTCTTTGCGACATCATGCAGCACGCCACGCTGCCCGCGGACGAACTGGTGAAGGAGCTCGACGTGATCCGCCGCGAGATGGACATGAACGTCGATGATCCCGCTCGCCGCGCCGGGCGACGCTTGTTCGAAACGGCTTATACGACGAGCCCGTATCGGTTCACGATCATTGGCTACCCGGACATTTTCAACCAACTCCAGCGCGAGCAAATTTTCAGCTACTACTCGGAGAAATACATCGCGAGCAATTGTTTCTACGTCGTGGTCGGCGACGTGAACGCCGCGGAAGTCGAAGCGCAAATCCGCGCGGCGTACGCGAACGCGAAGTTCAAATCGCTTCCGCCCACCGTGCTGCCCGAGGAGCCGCGCCAGTTGGGCAAACGTGAATTGATCGAGCACGCGACGATCGAACTCGGCCATCTCCATTTCAGCTGGCACATCCCGAGCCTGCGTCACCCGGACGTGCCGATTCTCGACGTGCTCGCGACGTTGCTTGGCGGCGGTCGCAGTTCGCGCCTGTTTCGCGAAGTTCGCGAGAAGCAAGGGGTCGTTCACTCCGTCGACGCGTGGACTTACAATCCCGGCAATCCCGGCCTGTTCGGCATGAGCGCGGTCGTGGACCCGGACCAGTTCGACGCCGCGCGCGCCGCCATGCTCGCGGAAATTGAGCGCATGAAACGCGAGCCTGTTTCGGCCGCCGAACTCACGAAGGCCGTGAAGCAGTTCACCGCCGGCACGCTCTCCGCGCAGAAGACCATGCAAGGTCAGGCGCAGGATCTCGGCAGCAATTGGATGGCGGCGATGGATCTGAATTTCTCCGCGCGCTTCCTCGAGTCCGTGAAGCGCATCACGCCCGCCGATCTTCAACGCGTCGCGCGGCATTACCTCACGCCGGAAAACCGCACGCTGTTCGCGCTCTTGCCCACCGGCACCGAAACCAAGGTCGCAACCGCCGCGCCGAAAGGGAACGAGAATCCCGTTCAGAAAATTGAACTACCCAACGGCCTGCGGCTGCTCCTGAAGGAAGATCATCGCCTGCCGTTTGTCGAAATGCGCGCCGTGTTCCAAGGGGGCGTGCTCGCCGAAACGCCCGCGAACAACGGCATTACACTCTTGCTCGCGAAGATGCTGCTCCAAGGCACCACCACCCGCAGCGCGGAACAGATCGCCAACGAGATTGAATCGGTCGGCGGCAGCATCGACACCTACGGCGGCAACAACAGTCTCGGCGTGACCGTCGAAGTGTTGCGCGAAGATTTCGCCACCGGGCTCGACCTGCTGACGGACGTGATTTTGAACCCGACCTTCCCCAGCGATCCGTTGGAACGCGAGCGCGACATTCAACTCGCCGGTCTCAAGGCGAAGAAGGATCAATTGCTTCAGAGCGCCGGCCAGCTCATGCGCCAGGCGTTGTTCGGCAACGCCGGCTACGGCATGGACGCGCTCGGCTCCGAAGAGAGTCTCGCGACGTTGCAAACGTCTGACCTGCGCTCGTTCCATCAACAGTTCGTGGTGCCGAACAACGGCGTGCTCGCCATCTATGGCGACATCAACGCGAGCGAAGTGAAAGCCGCCGTGGAGAAAGCGTTGTCGAAGTGGAAGCCCGATCCCGCCGTGAAGCGCAAGATCATCGGCAAGTCGTCGCTCGCCCTCAGCACGATCCAGCGGGTCAGCGACACCCGCGACAAGAAACAAGCCGTGCTGCTCCTGGGTTTTCCCGGCACGACGATGTTCAGCGCAGATCGCTTCGCGCTCGAATGCCTTGAGGAAGCCTGCAGTGATCTCGGCTCGCGATTGTTCCTCCGCATCCGCGAAAATCTCGGCCTCGCCTACTACGTCGGCGCGCAAAATTTCCCCGGACTGGAACCCGGCTACTTCGCGTTCTACGTCGGCACGGCGCCGGAAAAGGTCGCCGTCGTCGAGACCGAGTTGCTGAAGGAAGCCGAACTGTTGCGCAAGGAAGGTTTGACCGCCGAGGAATTGCAACGCGCCAAGGCCAAGATCATCGGCAGCAAAAAAATCGCCCGACAGGAACTCGGTGGTTACGCAATGACCACCGCGCTCGATGAGCTGTACGGTCTGGGCTACGCGAACAGCGATTCCGACGCCGCGCATTACGAAGCCGTGACGCTCGAACAGGTGAAGGCGGTTGCGAACAAGTATCTCCGCCCCGATGCTTACGTGGTGTCGGTCGTGATGCCGGCGGCGGCGAATTAAGTTAGCAATAATCTTGATGCGCCGGAATCCGTCCGGCTAAATCGGCCTCGATCTTTTTGAATTTTGCCAGGGCCCATGGAATGCGGACTTACGAACCCCGCCAGGGCCGGAAGGCAGCAACGGTAGTTTGCTCTGCATCCGCCGTGGTCACCCTGGCTTTTCTTTGTAATGCTGAAGGTTGAAGGATGAATGAAGAACTTGCTGTCGCGTTTTCTTCATTCAGCCTTCCGCCTTCTTCCTTTGAATGAGTTATCAGGTCATAGCCCGCAAATACCGGCCGCAACGTTTCAGCGACGTCGTCGGCCAGGAGCACGTCACGCAGACGCTCGCCAACGCCATTGCCCAGAACCGCATCGCCCATGCGTATCTTTTCTGCGGCCCGCGCGGCACGGGCAAGACCACCGTCGCCCGCATCTTCGCCAAATGCCTCAACTGCACCGGCGGCCCCAAAGCGGAATTCCCCGATGACGATCCGCGCTGCATTGAGATCGCCGAGGGCCGTTCGCTCGACGTTCTGGAAATCGACGGCGCGAGCAACAACGGCGTCGAGCAGGTCCGAGAACTCCGCGACACGTGCAAGTTCGCGCCCGCCTCATCGAAGTTCAAAATCTACATCATCGACGAAGTCCACATGCTTTCCACGGCGGCGTTCAACGCGCTGTTGAAGACGCTCGAAGAGCCGCCGGCGCACGTGAAGTTCCTCTTCGCGACGACCGATCCCGAGAAAGTTCTCCCCACGATTCTCTCGCGTTGCCAGCGCTTCGACCTGCGCCGCATTCCAACCAAGCTGATCGTTCAGCAGCTCGCGAGCATTTCGAAACAAGAGAACATTCAGATCGACAAGGCCGCGCTCCACGCGATCGCCCGCGGCGCTGAGGGCGGCATGCGCGACGCGGAATCGACGCTCGACCAGCTCATCAGCTTTTGCGGTGACAAGATCGAGGAGCCGGATGTTCTCTCGATGTTTGGCCTCACGTCGCGCAGTCAGGTGCTCGCGATTACGAATGCGCAGATCGCCGGCGATACCGAGACGGCGTTGCGCGAGTTGAACGACCTCGCAAAGACCGGCAAGGATCTCGGCCGGCTCATCTCCGATCTCCTGAATCATTTCCGCAACCTACTCATCTTCCAGGTCTCCAAAGGCGATCTGAACCTGCTCGAAGTTTCGGAAGACGAAGCCGCGGTGTTCGCCGAGCAAGCGCCCAAGATCGCGACGGACGCTGTCACGCGCATCATGGAAGTACTCGCTGATTGCGAAAGCCGCCTGCGTGACGCAGTGTCGAAGAAGATTCTGATCGAAGTAGCGCTGCTCCGAACGATTGAAGCGCGCAACGCGGTGCCGATTGAAACGGTGCTGCGGACACTCCAGCAATTGCGCGGTGAACGTCCGACAACTCCTGCTCCCACAACCGCCCCAGCACCCGCCGCTGCGCCAGTAGCACCATCGGCACCGGTCGCGCCGACTCCTGCTTTTTCGTTAGCTACGGCGCCGATGATCGAACGCCCAACTCCGCCGCCCGCACCCGCGCCACGGCCGGCTGCGTCGGCTGCAACTCCAGCGCCCGCACCAGCGGCGGCGCCCGCGTCATCGGCACAGTTGACTGCCGACGAGTTGGAAACCTTGTGGGCAAACGTTCTCGACGCCGTCGGTCGCGCGAGTCCGTTCACGCGGAGCTATCTGAGCGAGGCACATCCCGTGTCGCTGGCGAAAGGCATTTTCACCGTCGGCTTCGACCCCGAGTTCTCGGACAAGGTCGGACTCGTGGACAACTCCAAGAATCAAACGTTGCTTCAAACGAAGCTCACCGAGCTCGGCCATCCGAAGCTGCACGTGAAGTTCATCGTCTCCGAAGCTCCGGCCGGTCGCGTGCCGAAGGTGGCCGCGCCGCTCGCTCCGGAACCCGCGCCCGCCGCCGCCTCGGCAGGCAACAACGGCGGCGACCCGAAGAAACCCGCGAAGGCCACGCCACCGCCGGTCTTCAACAAAGAAGACTTCAAGAACGACCCGCTGATCAAACAGGCGTTGGAAATTTTCAAAGGCCAGATCGTCAACGTGCAGTCCTGAAGACTCGCTGTTATGACCCAGGAGAATTTTATCTCCAGCACGCGGGTCGGATTTCGTTATCGCCGACGATACCGGCGGAGGATTTTTTTAATCCCGGCAATTATTTTTGTCTTGGGGCTGATTTTTGTAGCCATCCTGGCGATTTATTTTCCGGCTAAGAAAGGCCTACCGGAAGAAGGTTTCGACTGGGGCGCAATGATCGGATGGTCTGCTTTTTTACTTTTTGTGATCGCAGAATTCATCGAGTTTCGCTTGCATCGAAAATTATGCCGCCGATTAAAATTGCTTTGCCCGAAATGCCAACGGCCGCTCTATTCCCAATTCGACCGCATTAAACTAAAATCCGGTCGGTGCAAACATTGTCGAGTTGAAATAATTGAACCGCAAAAAATCTAGAAAATATGTCCAGCATCGGCAAACTCATGAAGCAAGCTGCGCGAATGCAGCAGCAGATCGAACAGATTCAAGCGCAGCTCGCGCAACGCACCGTGGAAGCCACCAGCGGCGGCGGCGTGGTGAAAGTCACCGCCAAGTGCGACGGCACGCTCGCCGGCATCAAGATCGATCCGCAGGCCGTTAATCCGAGCGACACGCAATTGCTCGAGGACTTGATCCTCACGGCCTCGAACAACGCTCTCGCGCAAGCCAAGGAAATCTCCAATCAGGAAATGGGCAAAGCCACTGCCGGCTTCAACATGCCCGGACTGATGGGCTGATCGCAGCATGACGGATGTAGAAACGCTCTGCCGTTTTCTACCGTCCGCATTCTGACTTCTGCATTCCCCACGATGACCGCCCTGCCCCCGCCGATTGTTGAGTTGATCGCCGCACTGCGACGATTGCCCGGCATTGGCCCGCGCTCGGCCGAGCGGCTCGCGTTACATCTCGTCCAAAGCGATCCCGATCAGATCAAGGTGCTCGCCAATTCGCTCGTCAAAGC
This sequence comes from Limisphaerales bacterium, assembly GCA_044224905.1. Lineage (GTDB taxonomy): Bacteria > Verrucomicrobiota > Verrucomicrobiia > Limisphaerales > JBGAJN01 > JBGAJN01. The sequence continues at coordinate 1,550,698 of JBGAJN010000002.1, read as the reverse complement.
GTGCGAACAAGTTCAGGCGTGCTCGATCTGCGGCGGATTGACGGAACAACAACCCTGCCGCATCTGCGACGATCCGCGCCGTGATCACTCGATCGTGTGCGTCGTCGAACGCGCCGTGGACGTCATCAGCATCGAAAAAGCCGGCGGCTTCCGCGGTGTTTATCACGTGCTCGGCGGCCGACTCTCGCCCACGAGCGGCGTCGGTCCCGAGGATTTGCGCATCGCTGAGCTCGAACAGCGGCTCGCAACCGGGACGGTCACCGAAGTCATCCTCGCGTTGCCGACCGATGTCGAGGGCGACGCCACGAGCCACTATCTCGGAAAACAAATTTCAGCGCGAGGTGTCCGCGTGACGCGCATCGCTCACGGCCTGCCGGCGGGCAGCGGCCTGGAATTCGCCGATGAACTCACGCTCAGCCGCGCCATCGAAGGCCGGCGCGAGTTGAGCTGATCCCGTTCACCAAACTCCCACTGCACTCACATGGTTCCGCAAGCTGTCGTCTTTGATATTGGCAAGGTCCTCCTCGATTTTGATTTCTCCCGCTCCGCGCGCAATCTCGCGCCGCTGTGCGCCGCGCCGGAGCAGGAAGTGTTCGTCACGTTGAATCAATCGCCCCTGCTCCACCGCTACGAAACCGGCCTCCTCACCACGGATGGATTCTTCGCCGAGTTCACCAAGGCGACTGGCTACCGCGGCACGCGCGCGCAATTCGAAGTGCTCTTCGCCGACATCTTCACGACCATCGATCCGATGATCGACCTGCAGCGCACGCTGCGTCGGCGGGGAATCCCGACCTACATTTTTTCCAACACCAACGCGCTCGCGATCGGCTTCATCCGCCGACACTATCCGTTCTTCAAGAACTTCAACGCCTACGTGTTGTCATACGAGGAAGGAGCAATGAAGCCGAAAGGGACGATCTACGATGCCGTCGAACGCGCGACGGGCTTACGCGGCGCGAGCCTGTTGTATCTCGATGATCGCGAGGAAAACGTCGCCGCGGGCGCAGAGCGTGGCTGGCAAATCATCCACCACTTGGATCCGGAACCGACACTCGCTGCCGTGAAACGCAGCGGGGTGATTTAACTCATCGGCGTCAATCCGCCACCGCCATCGGGACGAAGCAGCTTATCGATCCCGCATTCCACTTCGCCCAGCGAGATGATCCGGTTCGCTAGATCATTCAGCGCAAGACGAGCCGCTTGGAAGCGTTCTCCCAACGTCGCGAAGATCTCCGCCATCTTGTAACGGCGCGCGAGCGGGTGATCGCTGGCGACGCGGTAGCTCGTCTGACCAAGCTGCTCGTAGTAACGAAGGCTTGGAAAGCCCCGCGACTCCGCACGAAAGCGAATTCTATCCGGGAACACGCCAGCGAGAAACAACGAGTAATTCCCCATGTGCGCGCGGATCAAAAAGTTTCCGCGATCGTCGGCATTTTGCAGCGCGGCGAGCATTTCGAAAAAGTATTCACAGGGTTCCGCGCGCCCGGTGACGACGCATTGCGCCTGCTGCGGATGCGCAAACTTGACGAGCATTTCCGCCACGTAATCCGCCACCGAACGATCGTTGATATCTGAGCGTCGCAGCACCTGCCGGACGAGAACGTAGAAATAGAAGTGAGTGGAGACGCGCACGCAGCCGCGGTGTTCGAGCAAGGCGTGATAGAGCTTGGGATCATCCAGAATGGTGTCGCGCGACGCCTCATCGGTCAGCAGTTGAACCAGACACTCCTTGCCACCCGTCTTCGATCCGAGCGTCGCGACAATGAAGTCGAGGTCTTCCGCAGTGAACTGGACCCGGCAGTTAGCCTGAACCAAACTCATACACATACCATCGTCTCGCGGATACCTTCGGTTAAGTCGGTCAATTGTCCAGCGCCGCCCAACGTCAAGCAACTGCATCGAGTATTTGTGTCCCAGTCGCTTTACCTCTAAGTTCCGCGGACAAATTTGCCACGCATGGAATCCGCGCTCACCAACATCCCCGTCCGATCGGAACGACAGGCGATGGATTGGAGTCTGGTGCTCGCGAGTCAGGATATCGCGGCGACGATCGTGCAATCGCCGGAGGACGGTCGCTGGAGTCTGGTGGTCGAGCCCGACCAGTTCGGTCGCGCCATTCAAGCGATCAAACTGTATCATCAGGAGAATCCTCGCTGGCATTGGAAGCCGCGCCTGCCGGTGCAAGGTGTTGCCGTTCACGGCGGTGGCGTGCTTTGGTGCGTGTTGCTCGCCGTGATTTTCTTCCTGAGTTCGGAAACCGGTTTCAACTTGCGCGAAGTCGGCTCGATGGATTCCGAACTCGTTCACAAAGGCGAATGGTGGCGACTCATCACGGCCACCACGCTCCACGCTGATGTTGGCCACCTCATGGCGAACGCCACCCTCGGCGCCGTATTTCTTGGACTTGTTTTCGCACGCTACGGCGCGGGGCTTGGTTTGCTCGGCTGCTGGTTCGCCGGCATTGCCGGCAACATCGCTGGCTTGATCATCTATCCCGCTCCGTTTCGCGGACTCGGCGCTTCCGGCATGATGATGGGCGCGGTCGGTATGCTGACGGCGCAAACGATCCCCGAATGGAATCGCGATCCGCGGAGCGCCCGTTGGGTTCTCTCCAGCGCCGCGGCGGGATTCTGCCTGTTCCTTTTGCTCGGTTCCTCGGCGGGCACGGATCTCGTCGCGCATCTCGGCGGGTTCATCGCGGGCGCGATCTTCGGCGCCATCGCTTTGTTCGTGCAGCCGAAGTCCGATCACGCCTCGTTCTCGCAACGATTTGCTTTGTTGATGGTCGTTGGCGTGACCGGCATCGCTTGGCTGCTCGCGCTCCGCTGAAATTCGCCTCGACAGATCACGCATCGCCACCGACAAACTCCGCCGCATGTCCGTCTGCGTTATTTTCAATCCCACCGCGAAGGGCGACAAGGCCCGCAAGTTCCACGCGGAATTGAACCTTCACGCCGGCGAATGCGCTTTCAAACCCACGACCGGCCCCGGCGGTGCGCGACCGCTCGCGACCGAAGCGGTGAACGAAGGTTTCACGACGATCGTCGCCGCCGGTGGCGACGGCACGGTGAACGAAGTCGTCAATGGAATTGCCGACGCGCCTGATGGATTTGCCCGCGCACGTTTCGGCGTCGTGCCACTCGGCACCGTGAACGTCTTCGCGAAGGAGTTCGATATTCCGACGAAATTGCGCGCCGCGTGGGCGACCATCAGCCAAGGGCGCGAACGGCTGATCGATGCACCGTTCGCAGAGTTCAAAGTTGAGGGAAAACTTCAGCGACGTTACTTCGCGCAGATGGCTGGCGCCGGACTCGACGCGCGCGCCATTGCCGCCACGGATTGGAGATTGAAAAAGAAATTCGGTCCTGCCGCCTACGTGATCGCCGGTATGAAAGCGATGCGCGGCCCGCAACCACTCGTCACCGCGAGCGACGGGAAGCATACGGCGAGCGGTGAACTCGTGTTGCTGGGCAACGGGCGCTTCTATGGCGGGAAAATGCCCGTGTTCCCGAACGCCGATGCCGCCGATGGCTTCCTCGAAGTGTGCGTCATTCCGCGAGTGGGCTTCGGCACCTTGCTCCGCTGGGGTTGGGGAATGCTCACGTGCCGCGCGCCGCACGCGCGCGATGTTGTTTGTTTCAAGGCCACCGAAGTGGAGGTCACCAGCGCGGTCCCCATGCCGTTCGAACTCGAAGGCGACAATGTCGGACACTTACCCGCGCGATTCGGCATCCGCCCCAAGGCGCTGCGAATCATCGTTCCGTAGAGGCACGAGACGGAGCGTCTGAAATCGACTTTTCCTTTGACACATCCGAGGTTCGGCGCTGCTATTCGTCCACCCATCAATCACGTGAATAGCTGTTCGTCTAACGATTATCGTCCGCAATAAATCTATGAAACCATTCACCCATATTCTCCTCACCGGCCTGTTCGCCGGCACGCTAATGCTCACCGCGACCGCTTCATCGCGCGCCTCGGAAATCCCTGACAACTGCCGCATCGGCGGCTTCGCCATCGGGTGTCAGGCGTACAGCTTCAACCGTTTCACGGTTTTTGAGACAATTGAGAAATGCGAGCAAACCGGCGGCAAGATCATCGAATTCTTCCCGCGCCAGAAACTCAGCAAGGAAGAACCCAACATCGTCTTCAATCACGACGCAGCCGATGCTGTCATCGCCAAGGTGAAGGAGAAGCTCGAGAAACATCACATCCGCGCGGTGAACTATGGCGTCGTGGCCGGCAAGGACGCCGCCGAGTGGCGCCGCATTTTTGAGTTCGCCAAGAAAATGGATCTCTACGGCATCACGACGGAAGACGTGAAGAGCATCGATATTCTCGAGAAGCTCGTGAAGGAGTTCGACATCCGCGTCGCTTATCATGAACACGCGAAAAAAGAAAAAGATCCCAACTACAAAGTCTGGGACCCGAACTTCATCCTCGCGCTCGTGAAGGATCGCGACCCGCGCATTGGCGCCTGTGCCGACACCGGTCACTGGCAGTCCTCGGGATTGAAACCGCTCGACTGCATCAAGATTCTCAAGGGCCGCATCATCAGCCTGCACCTGAAAGAACGCACCGAGATCGGCAAGCATCTCCCCGACACCATTTACGGCACCGGCGTTTCTGATACTCCCGCCGTGCTCGATGAACTGAAGGCGCAAGGTTTCAAAGGCCACATCTCCATTGAATACGAGAACAACTGGGATCACTCCGTACCTGACATCGCGCAGTGCATCGGCTTCGTGCGCGGCTACGCAGCGGGGAAAAAGTAACTGACCCGCGAAGCACGCGAATTAACGCGAAACCAATTCATAACACCGGATGCGATTCACCGCTTCCGGTGTTTTTGTTTTCACGTTTCCCGTTCGCTTCAATTTGCGTGATTCGCGCGCAATCCCAGTCTTTCAATCTTCCCAAAACGGATTCAGCACCGTGTGCCGCCCCGCTTGTACACTCTGACGGATTGCGAGAGTGATGAAACGTTTCGCGAGCTTCACGGCATACGGCAGATCGCATCCGAGCGCCAGGTAGCCCGCGATCGCCGCCGAGTAGGTGCAGCCGGTGCCATGGGTGGAGACTCCCTTCACGAACGGCGCGCCGAGGAGAAACTCATTCTCGCCATCGAAGAAGACATCGACGGCGTCCGTCGCGCCCTTCAAATGCCCGCCTTTTACCAACGCTGCGCAGCCGTATCGCAACCAGATCTCTCGCGCGGCCTCGCGCAAGCCATCCACGTCACGCAGCTTTTTCCCGATCAAAATCTCCGCCTCATCGAGATTTGGCGTTACGAGCGTGGCGAGCGGAAGGAGTTCGTCCGTGAGCGCTTTCATCGCAGCGGGCTTCAGCAAACGCGCGCCGCTCGTCGCCACCATGACGGGATCAACAATTAGCGACGGGCGTTTCCCGCGCGCGAAGAAGCTCGCGACCTCGCGAATAATCTCGGTGGAAAACAACATCCCAGTCTTCACGGCTTTGGGGGGAAGCTCCGCGAAAACGGCTTCGATCTGTTGCCGCACGATCTCGGGATTTGCCGCCTGAATGCCGCGCACGCCTTTGGGATTTTGTGCGGTGAGACAAGTGATCGCGCTCGTGCCATGCACGCCGAGCGCGGCGAAGGTTCTCAAGTCCGCCTGAATTCCCGCGCCACCGCCGCTGTCCGAGCCGGCGATGGTCAGTGCGATGGGAACCCGATTTCGTTTCGACATGCGCGTATTGTAGTCAAGCGCGACGCAACTTTGAACTTTGATCTTTGCTCCTTGAACTTAGATTTCCTGCATGACGAAAGAAAAGGTCGCCGAGATTTTGATCGAGATCGGCACGCTGCTTGAGTTGAAGGGCGAGAACCCGTTCAAGACCCGCGCCTATCAGAACGGCGCGCGCACGATTGAAAGCCTCACCGAGCCGCTCGAGAAAATCATCGCCGACGGAAAGCTCGGCGAGATCAAAGGTATCGGCGAAGCCTTGCAGGAAAAGATCACCACGCTCGTCACTACCGGAAAGCTTCCCTACTACGAGGAGCTCAAGGCCTCGATCCCCGCCGGTCTCGTCGAGATGCTTGGCATACCCGGGCTCGGACCGAAGAAGGTCAAGAAGCTCCACGACGAACTGGGCGTGGAAACCATCGAAGCGCTCGAAGCCGCTTGCAATGCGGGCAAGGTCGCCGCGCTCGATGGTTTCGGCGACAAGACGCAGAGCAAGATTCTCGAAGGCATCCAATTCAAGCGCACCTATGCGTCGCGCCATCACTTGAATGACGCGTGGGCCGTGGCGGAACCGATTCTCGAAAGCCTCCGCGGCCATCCCGACGTGATTCGTTGCAGTAACGCCGGCAGTCTGCGTCGCTGGCGCGAGACCATTGGCGATATCGATTTTCTCGCGTCCTCGAAACATCCCGCGAATGTTATCGAGTATTTCACCACGCAGCCCGGCATCTTGAGCGTCAGCGCCAAGGGCGAGACCAAGGCGAGCGTCGTCTTGACTGGCGGCATTCAAGCCGACTTGCGCGTCGTGACCGATGCGGAGTTTCCCTTCGCGCTGAATTATTTTACCGGAAGCAAAGAGCACAACATCATCATGCGCCAGCGCGCGATCGCCCGCGGCTTGCGCTTGAATGAATACGGCCTCTTCAAGTCGAAGGAGGAAACGCGCGATCCGAAGCTGCTCGTCCCTTGCAAAACGGAGGATGAAATCTACGCGAAACTCGACCTCGCGTGTGTTCCGCCGGAGCTGCGTGAGGACCAGGGTGAGTTCAAGGCCGCCGAGGCCGGTGAACTTCCTCGGCTCGTCGAATGGACCGATATTCGCGGCACCTTGCACAATCACTCCACGTGGAGCGACGGCCACAACCCGCTCGAAGATATCGCCGCGCACATGCACGAGCTGGGGCTCGACTATTGGGCGATCACCGATCACTCCCGCGCGAGCTTTCAGGCCAACGGCCTCGATCCCGCGCGCCTCCGCGACCAGCTCAAGGCGGTCAAGAAGATCAACCAGCAGTTCATCGACGAAGGCAGCGACTTCCAGCTCCTCACCGGCACCGAAGTGGACATCTTGAAGGACCGGCTCGACTTCGATGACGACGTGCTCGCGGAACTCGAGGTCGTCGTGGCGAGCTTGCACGTGGCCGGCAGCGATGAGGCCGACAACACCAAGCGGCTTATCCGCGCCGCGGAAAATCCTTACGTCCACATGCTCGGCCATCTCACCGGCCGGCTCCTGCTGGAACGCGAGGCTTATCCGGTGAACCAACACGCCGTGATCGATGCCTGCGCGGAAACCGGCACGTGGATCGAACTCAACGCCAACCCGTGGCGCCTCGACCTCGACTGGCGGCTCTGGCCGTATGCGAAGAGCAAGGGCGTGAAATGCGTCCTCAACGTGGACGCGCACCGCAACGAGCACGTCGGCTTCCTCCGCCTCGGCGCAGGCGTCGCACGCAAAGGCTGGCTGGAAAAGAAGGACGTGATCAACACGCTACCGCTGGCCAAGCTGCGGAAGGAACTGACGAAGAAGCGGGAAGCCCTAAGGTAAAGCTACTTTGCGTCTGCGATCGCGCTGCAGCGTCGACTTCTCGTGTCTTCATGGCACCAGAGGTCCTTCGTTATCTTAGCAATTCGTTTATTGCGGCCACTTTAGCGCTTCCGTGTCCGCTCCAACGTAAAGTTTGGCGAGGCATCGTCAGCAACTCTCCACCGCGGTACCGGAAAGCTTCGGTCGGAGCGGTCTGCTTAAAGCTCGAATTTACCATCAAATGCCAGCGCACCGCGTTTGTTTTTCCAATTGTTGTTCAAGGTGCGCCCTGATCGCATTCAGATTGCAGACACGATTTCCCGCCCGAATTTGAAGATAACCACCAAGGTGCACTAGCGGAAGATTCAGTAGGCTTTATCGAGATATCGCCATTCCCGAGAGTCACGGCGACCGGAAAATCTCTACCGCTTGTTCACAACGTTTGTTAGCTTGCGCGGCACATGACTACGTCGAAGACCGATAACGGCGCCGCGCCCGCGCCTGCTGCACCGTCCGATTTCATTCGCGACATCGTCGCCGCGCACGTGGCTGAGGGAAAGTATCCGCAGATTCACACGCGTTTTCCTCCGGAACCGAACGGCTATCTGCACATCGGTCACGCGAAGAGCATCTGCCTGAACTTCGGCATCGCGCGCGAGTTCGGTGGCGTTTGCAATCTCCGCATGGACGACACGAACCCGACGAAGGAAGACGTCGAGTACGTCGAATCGATCCAGGAAGACGTGAACTGGCTGATCAGCGCGTGGGCCGACGACAAGCTTGGATTAAAGCCAAAAGGCAAAACGCCTGAAGCGACCACGTCGAACGGCAAGGCGGACTTTTATCTCGCGCCGGCTTCGCGCGCGGCCGGCGGTGCGGTTGAACCCTTCTACGCTTCGGATTATTTCGACCAGATCTACGAATACGCCGTGACGCTCATCAAGAAGGGGCTCGCGTATGTGTGCGATTTGACGCCGGACGAAACGGACGAGTATCGCCGGCACGAAAAGCCGAGCCCGTTCCGCGATCGCGCCATCGCCGAGAGCCTCGACCTGTTCACGCGCATGAAGGCGGGCGAGTTCCCCGACGGCGCGCGGACATTGCGAGCGAAGATTGATTACAAGTCGCCAAACATCTGGCTGCGCGATCCGCTCATCTACCGCATCCGTCACGCCGAGCATCATCACACGGGAGCGAAGTGGCGCATCTATCCAATGTACGACTTCGCGCACTGCCTGAGCGATTATATCGAAGGCATCACGCACAGTATTTGCACGCTGGAGTTCGAGGTGCATCGTCCGCTTTACGATTGGATTCTGGGCAGCCTCGATCTGCCGCGTCCCCTACCCCATCAATACGAATTCGCGCGCCTCAGCCTGACCTACACGGTGATGAGCAAACGCAAACTGCTCCAGCTCGTGAACGAAAAGGTCGTAACCGGTTGGGACGATCCGCGCATGCCAACAATCTCGGGCATTCGTCGCCGCGGCGTCACGGCGCACGCGTTGCGCGCGTTCGCCTACAACATTGGCATCACGAAATACAACGGCATGACGGACGTCGCCGTGCTCGAACATTCGATCCGCGAGGACTTGAACAAGCGCGCGCTGCGTCGGCTAGGCGTGTTGCGCCCGATTAAGGTCGTGTTGACCAACATTCCCGCCGGCGACGTGATCGAACTCGATGCCATCAACAATCCGGAAGACGAAACGGCGGGCACGCGGAAGGTTACGTTCACACGGGAGATCTTCATTGATCGCGACGACTTCATGGAGGTGCCGCCGCCAAAGTATTTCCGCCTACGTCCCGGCGGCGAAGTTCGCCTCAAGTACGCTTGTATCATCAAGTGCGACGAAGTCGTGAAAGATGGGGCCGGCAATATTTCAGAACTTCGCTGCACGGCCGATCTCGACAGCCGCACAGGAGGACCGAATGCGGGAAAAAAAGTCAAAGGCACGATTCATTGGGTGAGTGCGGCGCACGCCGTCGACGCCGAAGTGCGCCTCTACGATCGCCTTTTCAAGGTTCCCGAACCGGACGCGGAAGGAGACTTCAAAGCCCACCTCAACGCGCACAGCCTCGAAGTAGTGACGGCCAAATTGGAGCCCAGCCTGAAGGACGCCCGTGCCGAGCAGCGTTATCAATTCGAACGCCTCGCGTACTTTGCTCTCGATAAGGACAGCGCGCCCGGAAAGCTGGTATTCAATCGCACGATCACGCTCAAAGACGCGTGGACGAAAGAAGCCCAGAAGTAACGCCGCCAAGCAGGTGCTGCGTTACCTCTACTAAAAGGGACAACGTCTGCGAGTTGACGTGTCGACTAAAGACCGCTGGGGTGCAGCCGATGTTATAGATATATGTCACACGACGAAGGCTCCTTTATCTCCAGCTACGCCCGCTTGAACGGTTGTGAGGAAAGTCAGGCCCGTTCTGTCTTCATGATGTTGGATGCGATTCACGGCCACGATTCGGACACCGCACAATGGGTGCAATCGGAAACGGCCCCTTCGCTCGACACCAACGACGTCGAAGAAAACGCGGCAGCCGTCAGCAAGTAGTGTAGCGCAGGCAATTGTTTATCGGTCTTGCTGCTTGTCGCAGCGGCGCCCTCCACGCTTCCGCGCTGCGTTCCCCCTCGGCACCCGTTGAGTGCTCTTTCAGTTCAGAGACAAATCATCCGGCCCTTCAGTGAGGAGTTTGTAACGCCACCCTTTTTCCGAGAGAATCTTCTTCCACAGCACTTCCGGCTGATTGTCAAAAACCAGATCAATTGAGGCTGGATGCGTCACCCACGCTTTTCGTTTCATCTCGTCTTCCAGTTGCCCAGGGCTCCAACCAGCATAACCCGCGAAAATGCGAATCTGCCGAGAAGGTGCAAAGGATTCGCCAAGTTCAACGAGATCATCTAGCGAGTGGCCGACGTTCAAGTTCGGCAAAACGTTGGCCGTGGGGAGGAAAGCGTCCGCATGGAGATAGCTGAGCGCGCCCTGTTGGACCGGCCCGCCCAAAAACAATTCCTGCTCCTTCAAACCGCCGCTGAGGTGCGCCACGATGGCCTCGCCAACCTTCTTGCCGCTTCCGCGATTGAGGACGAGACCGAAGGCTCCTTCCGCATCGTGATGGCAGATGAGCACGACGCTGCGGTGAAAATATGATCCCGCCAATTCACCGCCATCCAATAACAACTGCCCTTTCAACCACTTTGGTTCGTCGCTCATCGAGTTGCTCCCAATGTGCAACAGGCTTGCTGAACTGACAATCTTGTTTAGGTTTCGAGCATGAAGACGACGTTTGTTGCAGTGTTGCTGCTCGCAGTGGGATTGATTCTGGCAACGGGTTGCCAGACGCACTCCGGCAGCCGCGAGTATATTCCCGGCAAAGGCTGGGTGCCGAACTGAACTTCAGCAGTTCTCGCTTACCAACGCTTGAGGAAAAGCTCCCGCTGCGTTGCGGCATCGCCCACCGCCAAGACCACCGAGTGCGGCGTAATCTTGACGCAACGCACCATGACATTGGTCGTCGCCAACTGCACCGGCATCGCGTCTTCCACTTTGAATGCCACGTCGTTGATGAGGGCCACGCGACCGCTCTTCGGCGTGGTCATGATTCCCCGCAAAGTCAATTCGTCCGGCGGAGGTTTCTGCGCTGACGAAGCCGGTGTCACGTAAGCGATCGGCCGTTCCGCGTGCGTTTCCCGGGCGTTCGTGGCGAACTCCTGGCGACCGTCACGCAGCGTCAGCAAACTATCCAACTTCCGCGGATCGAGCCAGCTGTCCACGCCCTTTTCGAACCAATCGATGACGCGAAAAAAACGATACTCCTGCTCAGCGGCGATCAGCGCATTGACCTGTCCGCGCGAGTAACGGTTCGCCGTGATGCGACTTTTCTCCGGCTCATCGCGCCGTTCGTCCATCAATTTCCAAGCGACGAGTTCGCAGAAGCCTTCCACCGTGTCTCCATTCAGTTGACGCGTCTTCTTGGCGCGTTCGTTGAGCCAGGCGTGAGCGTATTCGTGGGCGCAGGTGGCGATAAATTGGGACGGCAATTGACCGTTCAAAACGAAGATCGCGTGATCGAGCTTTTCGCTACGTGCGCGAAACGAGCGCGTAAGTCCCAGAATCAACTGCGGATCGTGTGGCGTCGGGAAACGAGCGAACTGCCGCGCAAACTCGTCGCGGTCGACGAGCGTGAAAGTGATGTTCGCCTCCGGCAACGGCGGCCACTCGGACAATATCCGCCCGACGCCGCGTTTCACCTCGTTGAACAATCGTTCCGCCTCGTGCTGATCGACGACGATGCCACGCGCATCCTCCGCGCAATAGACACGCCCATCCGGAAGCTTGAAAGGTCGCTTTCCCGGCACCGGCATCTGACACGCGTCGCAAACACTTTCGAGCTTGGAACAAGCAAGGCAGGAAATGTGATCACGACCGTGAACCTTGTCGCGAATGCTCCGGCCGTCCGTGCCGAAAACTTTGCCGCAAAAGTCGCACTTGTAGCCGGCTTGGGCATTCGCAAACGGCACAATTCCAGACACCCCGCTGACCAGAAGCAGGACAGTTAAAATCGTTTTCCGAAGCCAACGCATTGTCGCAACTCTTCAAAGCAACGCGAGGGCCACCGACATGCATCCGTCGCGGGATGAAAAAATCCCGCGCCAGCTTTCGCCAACGCGGGATTTTGAATTTGTTCCGTTTACTTGCCCAGCAACGAGAGCGCGGCCTCGACCATCTTCGGCGCTGTCAGACCATGCTGCACGTAGAGCTCTTCGGCGAGATAGGCCGATTGGCCGAATTCACCATGAATGCCGAGCGACTTCATCGAGTGTGCGATGCCGGCGGTCGCGAGCGCATGGGAAACCTGCGCGCCCATGCCGCCGATGACCTGATGGTCTTCGATGGTGACAACCTTGCCACCGCACGCCTTAACCGCAGCGCCGATGGTTTCGAGATCCACGCGGTTGATGAACGGATTGCTGATCACCGTGGCTTTGACGCCTTTAGCCGCGAGGGCTTTGCCGGCTTCGATTGCTTTGTTCACCAGCACGCCGCAACCGATAAGCACGACGTCGCTGCCTTGCGCGAGAACTTGCGCCTTGCCCCACGGATACTTCGCGCCCTCAACCCACGTGAGCGGGTAATTCTCGCGACCGACGAAAAAGATGTAGCTTTCGCCGTCCTTGCCCGCCGCGCGATCGGCAGCCAAGCGCTTGATCGCATCATACATCAACGCCTCGGCTTCATCCGAGCAACTCGGAGCGATGACGACCGTGTGCGGAATCGCGGATGTCGCTGCGAAATAAGTCGTCGCCTGATGCGAAGCGCCGTCAGCGGCGTCTTGGAAACCAACGTGCGAGAACATTGCGATCACCGGTGCCTGTGAGAGCGCGGCCATCGTCAGCGGCAAGTTGCCTTTCGTGACACCGAATTGACCGAACGTATCAACAACCGGGATGAATCCGGCCTTCGAAAAGCCCGCGCCCACGCTGATCATGTTGGCTTCGGCAATGCCGACCTCGATAAAGCGATCCGGGAAGCTCTTTTGAAAGAGGCTGATACCGGTGGAGCCTTGCACGTCCGAGGAGATCGAGTATACGGGCAGCCCTTCCTGAGCGGCGCGCACCGCAGCCTTCGCGAGACCGGCCTGAACTTTATCGGTCTTGGGCTTTGCCGGGGCTGGAGCGCCGGACGCAGCAGCAGCGGCAGCTTTCGCCTTTTTGTCGGCTTCCTTCTTTTCCCAATCCGCGCGGAGCGACTGCGCCCATGTCATCAATTCGGCCGGAACGGTGTCACCTTTGAAAATCTCCGTCATCCAGTCGACGATCTTCTCGCCGTTTGCCAACGGGAAGCCGTGGCCGCCAGCAGAGTTTTCTTCCGTGGCTTTGATGCCGTAACCCTTAACGGTTTTGCAGATGATGCAGACGGGCTGCTTGGGATTCGCTTTGGCCGCAGCGAGTCCCTTTTCAATCGCGAGATAGACTTCCGCGAGATTGTTTCCGTTCGGAACCAGCACGACGTTCCAGCCCAACGCAGGCATCGCCGCGAACGACGGGCTCATGCTGAACGAATCTTTCGTGATGCGTCCCGAGAGCTTGGTGTCGTTGTCCGAGATCACGAGCAAGAACGGGTTGACGCGATCCTTCGCCGCCAAGCCAGGAATCGCCGCGAACGCTTCCTTCGCTTCGCCTTCCATTGAGGCGCCGTCAGAAACGACGCAGATGGTGACGCGGTCGCGGTTGGCAACTTTGTCCGCGATCGCCAGACCTTGGGCTTGCGGCAGCGCCGAGCCAAGCGGGCCATTGCTCAACAAAACGCCTTCAGGATTGAGGTGTGATTCACCGTGGCCCGTGAGCTTGCTCTTGATGCTGCGGAAACCCTTCACCGACTCCGGCGTCATGCCGTCGAATCCACAATTGGCGCGCAGGGCATAAATACCGTTCTCGGCGTGGCCGGCGTCGTTGACGAAATTGTAGGCCTCGTGCCAGGGACGACCCGTGGTCGCGAACATGATGCCGTGAATCGCAGCCATCATTTCTGCAAACGCCGCAGGCCCACCCCAGTGACAAGCCGCACCACCGACGACGGCGTGCACATCCATCAACGCCACCAGCGCGCGGGTAGCACGAGGATCAGCGAGGACGACGTCCTGTCCCGCGAGGTTTTTGACCTTCACGGAGAATTTCGGAGCGCCAGCGGGAGTGGCGGCGAGTTTGGATTTGATTTGAAGCGGCTTCAGCGGCGGAGCTTCGACGGGTTTAACAACGGAGGTATCAGCGGCCATAAAAGAATAATTTCAATTTCTCTATTCGAGCGCGCAACTTTAGAGGCCACCGACGAAAAGAAAAGGGGGAATTTCAGACGATCCGATCGGCCTACGCCGCGCGCCGGGGACTCTTTCGAATCACCGACTGGATCGCTTCAAGCAAGTCGGGAAATTGGAAGGGCTTCCACAAGATCAAGCCACGGACACTACGAATGAAGGCGTCAATTTTGGGATCGCCCTGGTGACCGGTCATGAAGATGAAGCGCTTCGCCAGATGCGGCCGGGCGCGCTCAACCGCACGATAGAACATGTCTCCGGGGAAATTCGGCATCACCATGTCGCAAACAATCGCGTCGAAATCCTTCGCGAGAACCTTTTGCACTCCTTCAACTCCACTGCTGACGACAGTCACACCCAAGGAAAACGATTCCAAATACTCCTTAAGCACCAGAGAAAGACTAACATCGTCCTCGAGAATCAAAACTGTCTTCGGCGCATCAGTGCCAAGATCGTCAGGGATTTCATGAGTTCTTTCGGACTCGGAAACGTATTTTCTTCGATTCAGCATGCATGGCCTCGATCCGCAAATTTGCCGAATGCGAAACGAGGCCAAGTTGTGTAACGACGCTGTTGCGCATCTACTTGAGCCGACAAATACTACACGGCATAAAATAGCGGTTATCGTTGCTTCCTAAGTGCCAAATAGTTTCACACTTTTTTAACGCCTTTCCACGAAGCATGATCACCGTTGTTGGCAGCCTGAATATGGATCTCACAATTGAGGTCCCACGTTTCCCCAAGGCGGGCGAAGCGATTCACGGACAGAACCTTCGTCGTGCTGCAGGCGGCAAGGGTGCCAATCAAGCCGTTGCCGTCGCCCGAATGGGACAAGCGTGCGCGATGATTGGCGCAGTCGGCGATGACCCTTTCGGAGCGGAGTTATTGGCCGAGTTGAAGTCCGCCGAGGTGGACACTTCCAAAATCTCCATTCACGCAAACGTGGCGACAGGCACCGCCATGATCCTCGTCGACAATACCGGACAGAACCAAATCATTCTAGCGAGCGGTGCCAACGAATCACTCACCGCAGAGGCCGTGATCGCCCAAACAGGGTTGATCCACCGATCGCATGCGGTAATTACGCAATTTGAAACTACGCTCGCCGCCACGGAAACCGCACTGCGACTCGCCCGTGAATCCGGCGCACTGGCGATTTTAAATCCCGCGCCTTTCATGATAGTAAACGATTCCCTGCTGCGGCTAGCAAACTGGATCATCCCCAACGAAATCGAAGCCCAACAACTCACGAACGTTCCCGTAAACAATCCGCTCAGCGCCGCAGCCGCCGCGCGAATTCTTCGGAATCGTTCCGGCAACGCGAACGTCGCCATCACGCTCGGCGCTCAAGGTGTGTGGCTCGACACGCCGCCATTTACGGGATTGGTGCCGGCATTCGTCGCTCAAGCCGTGGATACTGTGGGAGCTGGGGACACATTCATCGGTGCCTTTGTGACGCGACTAGCTGAGGGCGCCAAACCGCTGGAAGCCGCATTATTTGGCTGCGCTGCCGCGGCAATTTCAGTCACCCGTCGGGGCGCGCAAGCAAGCATCCCGAGCAGGAGCGATGTCGCGGCCGTATTGAATCGCTAATCCACGCTTAACGTAATGACCAACGCCGACCTTCGGTCACTTCATCGCTGCGTAGACGCGGTGAACGTCGTCGTGATCGTCAAGCGAGTTCAAAAAGTCGATCACATCCTTACGGGCTGACTCGGAAACGTCGGTGAAACTCTTCGCCACGTAGCGAATCTCGGACGCGATCACGTTCCAGCCAGCGGCTTTGAGAAACTTCGCAACCGTATCGAGATCTTTTATTTCGGTGATGAATCGCGCGCCTGTTTGACCTTCCGGAATCTCCTCCGCTTCGAGCGGCTCGAACTCCTGAGCTCCAGCTTCAATCGCATCGCCTTCGGCGTCGCGTTTCGGGTCGGCATGGGTCGCCTCAACAACGCCTCGATGATTGAAGAAGAAACTGACACTGCCCGGCTGACCGAGGGCTCCAGCCTTGAACAGGTTACGAATTTCCGGCGCGGTGCGGTTGCGATTGTCGGTGAGGCACTCGACCACCACGGGCACCTTGTGCGGAGCGAAGCCTTCGTAGATAACGGTCTCGAAAATGATTTTCTCGTCGAGCAATCCAGCGCCCTTTTTGATTGCGCGCTCGATGGTATCCCGGGTCACGGACGCTTTCTTGGCCTTCTCGACCGCTGCGGCGAGTCGGGCATTTAGATCAGGTTCCGCCCCCCCCAGTTTGGCCGCCACCATGATTTCGCGAACCAGCTTGACGACCATCTGGCCTTTTTTCTGCGCGTTCGCTTCGCGACCGGCCTGTTTCCATTGTGCACCCATAATTAGTAGTCCCGGACTGTGGAAAAGATTCGCCCCGTCTTCAATTCAATTCGTTCTGCGCAAAAACAAAAAGCGCGCGTCTTCCGACGCGCGCTCTAATTTTAGCCGAGAAGTTTAGTTGACGTAGGAAGCCTCGTTGGCAAGCAACAAGGATTGAGCATATTCCTCCCACGGCCCCAACGCGCTACGCGAAACCTTTTCACCTTGATTGACAATCGCCGTCGGGCGACCCCGTTTGGCATTTGCCGCAGCTTGAACCGGCTTGCCACCCTTCTTAGCCGCGACCGGTTCAGCGGACGCCACCCGAGCAGGTGAGGCACCGCCGGCAGGAGCCCACGAGTTGATGAACTCAATACCGAGTTTCACTTCCTCTGGACGAGGTTTGCGCTGGAAGATGATTTCGTAGAGCGCCTCGATCTTGGAAGGATAATCGCGACGACTTGCCACGTCGGCACGATAGTTCACCAAATGGCGAGTCACGTCGATCACCTGCGGGCTGTTCATCATGAACAAGGCCTGCTGAGGAACGATCGTATTGTAACGACGCCCCATCGGCATATCGGGCGTGGCGAAATCAAAGTGAGTCATCACTTCGGGAATCGAAGAGCGATCAATGTAACCGTAAACAGAGCGGCGGAATGAATATGGCTCGTCAGTAATGTTAACCGGTTTGCCGCCGATCGTCCGATCCAATTTACCGCTGATGGCCAGCAACGTATCGCGGATCGCTTCAAACTCCAACTTGCGGATGTTTGCGCGCCATAGGAGGCGGTTATTCGGATCAAGGACGGCGAAACGCGGATTATTCTCACTAGACTGCTGATAAGTGCTCGAAACCATGATCAAGCGGTGCATCTTTTTGATGGACCAACCGTTTTCGACAAACTTGGCAGCCAAGAAATCGAGCAACTCAGGATGGCTTGGAGCTTCCGACATCGTTCCAAAGTCATCGGGCGTCGGGACAATGCCTTCGCCAAAATGATGCATCCAGATGCGATTGGCCATCACACGAGCGGTCAATGGGTTTCGGTCTGACGCGATGGATTGCGCGAGTTCCAAACGTCCGCTTCCCACTTTAAACGGCTGACGAGTCGGACCTGAAAGCACTTCCAAGAAACGACGAGGAACAGTTTCGCCGCGATTACTCGGCTCGCCACGCAAATAAACGGGCGAATCAGAAGCCTTTTCTTTATCCGCCAGCACCGTAGCACGCGCAGGAGCACCGGGGTGTTGCATTTCCAACAGAGTGAGGGCATTTCCGAGTCCACGAATACGGCCCTGCAATCCATTCGGCACCATGGCGATCACTTCATCGATATCCATGTTTGCCGATGTTGTGAAATTCACGGGCGTCAGGCGAATCTGTTCCATATAGGCATTCGCCAACGGACGAGGAAAGGTTTTGGTCGCTTCGGCTGCCTTAATCTGTTGCTGCCACGCCACATCAACTTGAGTGAACAAGGTGGTGTAAATCTGCGCCACATCGGCAATGGATTTCGG
Source organism: Limisphaerales bacterium (assembly GCA_044224905.1). Lineage (GTDB taxonomy): Bacteria > Verrucomicrobiota > Verrucomicrobiia > Limisphaerales > JBGAJN01 > JBGAJN01. The sequence continues at coordinate 1,532,515 of JBGAJN010000002.1, read as the reverse complement.
AGCAGGACGACTCTTAAACGCTGCAGCGACTATGGGATTATACGGAGCCTTCGCCGCAACGGGTTGGGCAGCGCCTTTCTTGTTTGAGGGTGCCTTCGGCGCAGGAGCCTGATTCGCGCCGACACGGAACGCAATCTTCGCCGCCTCTGCTGGAAACGTCGTCTGGTTCTTGTTCCACGCCGTAATCATTTCGCTCCACGGCCCAAGCACCGGATCCCGATCCCCACCGCGACGAACACGGCCCTGAACAAACTGGTTCACCTGCTGCTTGAGCTCGTATTTCTTAGAGATTTCTGTGCGAGCCTTTCCATCAGCATAGGCAAACATCAAATAACCGCCCGCCTTCTTACGAAACTCTGAAAGGTCGGTATTAATGGCTTTGTCGGAATCTCGATGCAGCTCGTATAGCGCGACCGCACGTTGCTGCAAGTAATCGCGATACGACGCATTGTTCGCGTCAACGCGTTGAATAATCGGCATTTCCTTCGGCTCGGTGCAACTCGCAAATACACCGTGCAAGGAGTAATAGTCCTTCGTGGGAATTGGATCGAACATGTGATCATGGCAACGCGCACATGCCACAGTCATCGCTAAAAAGCCCTTCGTGACGACGTCGATGCGGTCATTAATAATGTCATTTTGGTTACCGGCGAAACGTTCACCAAGGGTCAAGAACCCCAACGCCGCTAGTGAACTTTGATCGGGATTTTGAATCTTGTCCGCAGCAACCTGCTCCATGATGAAGCGGTTGTAAGGCTTGTCTTCGTTGAATGACTTGATGACGTAATCGCGATAAGTCCACGCGTAGGGATAACGTGAGTCGTTGCGTCGATTGTCCTGACCACGGGTATCTGAATAACGCGCCACATCAAGCCAGTAGCGTCCCCACCGCTCACCGTAATGCGGGGATTCCAAGAGCTTGTCCACGACCTTCGCGAACGCATCAGTGGACTTGTCATTCACAAACGCTTGAACTTCGGTAGGAGTCGGAGGAATGCCGATCAAGTCGAAATATGCGCGGCGAATTAAAGTCGCGCGATCCGCAGGCTTGTTGAGCGTCATCCCCTTCTCTTCGAGCTTCGCAGCGACGAAGTTATCAACAGGTGATTGGATACGGTCTACTTCCGTAACGGTTGGCGGAGCTTGTTTCTTTACCGGTTGGTAAGCCCAATGCTGTTTGGCTTCCGCACTGCCACCTTTATACTTGGCGCTCGCTTTAATGGTACTACGCGGATCTGGCGCGCCCATTCGAACCCACGCAATCAAGTCCGCAATCTGCGCATCGCTAAGTTTCTCACCCTTTGGCGGCATCTGAAGATCAGCGTCCTTGTAGGAAATCGCTTTGATCAACAGACTTTTGTCGGGATTACCAGGAACCACAGCAGGACCGGTATCGCCACCCTTTAGCAAACCGTCCCGAGTATCCATGGCGAAACCACCCTTGACCTTGCCTTCAGCCGCACTGTGGCACTTCAAGCATGAAGTCGAGAAAATAGGTCGGATCTTGTTTTCAAAGAATTCGACCTGGGCTTTTGCCAGTTCGGCAGCTTGTACCGCACCGCTGAAACCGGTCACCAAGGCCAGAGTGAGGAAGGTTGAATTGCGCATAAGCACGCAGAGTTAAGCGATGATTTTCTTGACCACCACGCCGAAGTTATCGGTGAGGCGGAAGTCGCGACCGTTGTAGCGATAGGTCAGTTTTTCGTGATCGAAGCCAAGCAGGGCGAGAACCGTCGCGTGCAAGTCGTGAATATGCACCTTGTTCTCAACCGCACGGGCACCGAATTCATCGGTAGCACCATAAGTCATACCACCTTTGATGCCGCCACCCGCCATCCACGCTGCGAAGGCGCGGTTATTATGATCGCGGCCAGGATCGCCGCCACCATTGCGGTCACGGGTAACAGTACGACCGAATTCACCACCCCAAATCACAAGCGTCTGATCAAGCAATCCGCGTTGCTTGAGATCGGTGAGCAACGCAGCCGCAGGTCCGTCGATGCCGCGCGCCTTGTTGGCAAGAGCGGTCTCAAGATTCTGGTGATGATCCCAACCGCCGTCCCACACCTGAACGAAGCGGACACCTTTTTCGACCAACCGACGAGCAATCAGCAACTGCTTGCCCTGCGTGGTGTTGCCATACATTTCGCGAACGTTGGCCGGCTCCTTCGCCACGTCGAAAGCATCCGTCGCTTCGGTCTGCATCTTGAACGCCATTTCATAGGCTTCCAAGCGCGCTTCGAGTTGCGCGTCTTTCTGAAGATTCTGGCTATGGATCGAATTCAGTTTGTTGACGAGATCCAACTGGCGCCGCTGCTCTGACGGCGAGACGAACTGGTTCTTAATGTTCTGGATGATCTGATTTACGTCGTTCACCGAGGTGTTAACGCTCGTGCCTTGATAAACACCCGGCAAGAAAGCCGACTGCCAGTTCTGCGTTCCGCCAATGGGCAAGCCACCCGGACGCAGCGAGATGAACCCCGGCATGTTTTGGTTTTCGCTGCCGAGTCCGTAAACTACCCACGAACCCATGCTCGGCTTGGCCAAACGAAGCGAACCGGTGTTCATCATCACGGTCGCCACTTCGTGCGACGGAATATCGGTCCACATCGAACGGATGACAGCCATCTCGTCGATGTGCTTGGCCAATTCAGGGAACACTTCGCAGACTTCAACGCCGGACTTACCGCTCTTGGTGAACTTGAACGGCGATCCAAACGCCAAGCCATTTAAACCAGGCAATGGCTTGTCATCATTCTTCACCAACTCGGGCTTCGGATCCCAAGTGTCGACGTGAGACGGGGCGCCCTGAGCGAAAATGTGAATCACGTGCTTCGCCTTCGCCGGAAAGTGGGCATTCTTCGGAGAAAGCGGAGTCTGCGCCGCGAAGCCCGATTGCTCGGCCATCATGCCGGCCAAACTCATGGCGCCAAAACCCATCCCTGTGCGCGCGAGAAAGTCGCGACGAGTCCAGAGGGCGAGTTCTTGAGGTGAGAGGGTGAGATGCTCGTTGGGATTCATAGGCATTTAGCTTTAATTGCTCTGTTGAGTGGCAACCGAAGTTTTCTATAGTTTTCGACGCGTGTTTGCGACGGACACTTCAATCGGGCTTATCCAGACCAAAGCTAAGCAGAATGAAGGCCATACGCAACTGTTTTTCCGCCTAAAAACACCTTTCAAATATGCCTATCCACAATGATTTTGTACGGCGCCAAACGCCCTAGACACAGTTTGAATCGGGCATCGATTAAAAAGACCCTCGAATCGCTCTTGGACCAGGCGTCCAAAAAACTCGACAGGGTTTGACGATTCTAATTAATTTTCCTTCGTGCATTAGCCCTCCAGCTTTGGCTCAATTCGCGCGTGAAAATTCTCGGCATTATACCAGCGCGTTACGCCTCAACCCGATTCCCGGGCAAACCGCTCCACCCCATCGCCGGGAAAGCCCTCGTGCAACGGGTCGTTGAACAGTGCCAGAAGGCCAAGTTACTCTCCGATGTCATCGTTGCGACCGATGACGATCGAATCGCGGAGGCGGCCCGAAAGTTCTGTCGCGTGGAAATGACCCGCGCCGACCACCCCAGTGGAACCGATCGGATCGCTGAGGTCGCCCAACGCTGCAACTGCGACGCCGTCGTGAACATTCAAGGCGACGAACCCTTAATCGATCCGTCCGTAATCGACGACGTCGCGAAAGCGTTGAATCAACACGGCATGTCCACCGCCGCGACCCGGATCAAGAGCCCAGACGACTACACCAACGCGAATGTCGTAAAAGTCGTTGTCAACGTCGCTGGCACGGCTCTATATTTTTCCCGTCGTACGATTCCGTTCGTACGGGATGCCGCCAGTAGTTCGGTTCCAGAACAGTTGGCGGCGTTTCCTTTTTTGAAACACTTGGGTATTTACGGTTATCGGCGAGAGACCTTGTTGCAGTTGGTAAAATTTCCTGTGTCGAAACTGGAAAACGCCGAGAAGCTTGAGCAGTTGCGCGCTCTGGACAACGGGATTGCGATCGCAGTCGTTCAAGTAGAATACGAAAGCATCGGGGTGGATGTCCCGGAAGACGTGGCGCGCGTCGAGAAGTTGTTGAGATAGGAACTCGGGTCGGCGGCGGAACAGCGTCCCTGAGTTCGTTTTTCCTGATTCGTAGAAGCAATGAAATATATTTTTGTTACCGGTGGTGTGGTGAGTTCGTTGGGCAAGGGCCTGACGGCGGCGGCGCTCGGCACTCTCCTCGAGAACCGCGGCCTCAAGGTCACGCTCCAAAAATTCGACCCCTACCTTAACGTCGACCCCGGCACGATGAGTCCGTATCAACACGGCGAAGTTTACGTGCTCGACGACGGCGCCGAAACCGACCTCGACCTCGGTCACTACGAACGCTTCACCAACGTCAAGCTCACGCGGACGAACAACCTCACCAGCGGTCAGGTTTACCAAACCGTTCTCAACAACGAACGCGAAGGAAAATATCTCGGCAACACCGTGCAGGTAATCCCGCACGTCACGGACGAAATTAAGAATCGCATTCACCAACTCGCGGCGCAATCCAAGGCCGACGTGATCATCACGGAAATCGGCGGCACCACCGGCGACATCGAAGGACTGCCATTCCTCGAAGCCATCCGAGAATTCGCGCTCGAAGTCGGCCCGAGCAACGCGCTCTTCATTCACGTCACCTACGTTCCGTTCATCAAAGCCGCTGGCGAACTCAAGACCAAGCCGACGCAGCAGTCCGTCGCCAAGCTACGCGAAATCGGTATCACGCCGCAGATTCTCGCGTGCCGCTGCGAGCATCCGCTTTCCAAGGAACTGCGCCAAAAAATCTCCCTCTTCTGCAACGTTCCCTACGAAGCCGTCATTGAAGAGAAGGACGTCGAGCACTCCATCTACGAAGTCCCGCTCATGCTCCAACGCGAGCGCATGGACGACATCGTCTGCGACCGTCTCCGCCTCAATCCGCCGCCGGCGAATATGTCGCACTGGCAGGAAATCATCCGCAAGCTCATCGCCCCGCAGCACCGCGTTCGCATTGGCGTTGTCGGCAAATACATCGAGCTGCAGGACGCCTACAAATCCGTTTACGAAGCAATCATCCACGGCGGCGTCGCCAACGATTGCGGCGTCGAAATCGAAAAGATCGAGTCCGAGGAAATTGAAAAATTCGGCGCGGAAAAAGTGCTCAAAGGCCTCGGCGGCATTCTCGTTCCGGGCGGATTTGGCGAACGCGGCATCGAAGGAAAAATTCTCGCCGCAAAATACGCTCGCGAGCACAAACTTCCCTATCTCGGATTGTGCCTCGGCATGCAAATCGCCACCATCGAATTTGCGCGCCACGTGCTCAAACTCGACAAGGCGCACTCCACCGAGTTCGATCCAGCGTCGCCACATCCCGTCATCGCCCTGCTCGACGAGCAACGCAAAGTGATCAAGAAAGGCGGCACGATGCGCCTTGGCGCCCAGCCCTGCCAACTCTCGGTCGGCTCCCGCGCCGCGCAACTTTACGGTGCGTTCATGATCCACGAACGGCACCGTCATCGCTACGAATTCAACAACGCCTACCGCGCGAAGTTCGAAGAAGCTGGCTTTGTGTTCAGCGGCACCTCGCCCGACGGCAAGCTCGTGGAAATTATCGAACTGAAGGACCACCCGTTCTACGTCGCGAGCCAGTTCCATCCGGAATTCCAAAGCAAGCCCAATGCGCCGCACCCGCTCTTCCGCGGGTTCATCGCCGCGGTGCACCAGCATCTGCACCACAAGCCGCTGTGAGGCCGAGCGGCCGACGTGAAATGTCGGACGATGACTTACGCTGAAGCCATAGCCTATCTCCACGGCCTGCAAATGTTCGGGGCGCGGCTCGGCTTGGAGAATACGCAACGACTTGCCGCGCTCGCTGGCAATCCGCAGAACCAACTCCGCTTTATTCACGTCGCCGGCACGAATGGCAAGGGCTCCACGTGCGCGATGCTGGAAAGCATTTATCGCACGACCGGGCTCCGCGTCGGGCTTTACACCTCGCCACATCTCGTTGCATTCGGTGAACGCATCCAAGTCAACCGGCAGCACATCAGCGAAGCGGATCTAGTCCAGTTCGTTGAGCAGATGCGCGTCTGGCTCAAGGACTGTTTGCCCGACACCCATCCCACGTTTTTTGAAGCCGTCACCGTAATGGCGCTCCAATATTTCGCCGAGCAGAAGTGCGATCTGGTGATTTGGGAAACCGGCCTCGGTGGAAGGCTCGACGCGACGAACATCGTCACTCCGCTCGCCAGCGTCATCACGAACATCTCGTTCGATCACGAAAACTGGCTCGGTCACACGCTCGCGCAAATCGCCACGGAGAAAGCCGGTATTATCAAGTCGGGCATTCCCGTGCTCACGTCCACCGACGCGCCCGAAGCACTCGCGGTAATCAAACAGACCGCTCAAGCAATTAACTCCCCGCTCACCGTTGTCGATCGATCGGCAGCCGAGCGCCTCCCCTACTCCACCTCGCTGCTCGGCGAACATCAACGACTCAACGCCGCGCTCGCTGTCGCCACCACGCGCGCCCTGCAATCGCAACTTCCCGTCACGGACGAACAAATTCGCCGCGGCCTCGAAACCGTTTCGTGGCCCGGTCGCTTGCAAGTCTTGCGGCGCGGTTCACAGACACTGCTCCTCGACGGCGCGCACAATCCCGCTGGCGTCGCCGCGCTGATCGCCGCCGTGCGGCAACACTTTCCCAATTCGAAACCCACGCTGCTGACCGGCATGTTGCGCGACAAGGACTGGCAAGCCATGAGCTGTTCGCTCGCACCCCTGGCGCATCGCATCTTCGCCGTGCCCGTCGCCAGCGAGCGCACCGTGTCGGCCGAGGAACTCCGCGCGACGTGCCACGTGGCCAATCCCGTCGCCGAATGTCTCGCGTTCACTTCGCTCGCCGAGGCGCTCGCGCGCGCCAGCGACGATGCCTTTGTCATCATCACCGGCTCGCTGTACTTCATCGGTGAAGCAATGGAACTCTTGCGAATGTTGCCCAGCAAGGACACCGACGAACGTGGGTTGAACGAATGGAAAGCTTCTAAATGAAAACTGAATCCCTGATCTGGTTGGCGGTCTTCGTTGCCGGCGTCGCATTGTTTTTGGTCGGCTGCGTAACCGACCACGCGACGCCCGCGCGCGAGAAATTGATCTACCCGCCGACCGCGAAAACGAATGTCGTGGAGGATTACCATGGCGTGAAAGTTGCCGATCCGTTCCGCTGGCTGGAGGACGACAACGCCGCCGACACCAAGGCGTGGGTCGAAGCGCAGAACAAAGTCACGTTCGGTTACCTCGAGAAAATCCCCGAGCGCGCCGCGCTGAAGTCGCGTCTCACGAAACTTTGGAACTACGAACGCTACGGCGTCCCTTTCAAACAGGGCGGCCACTATTTCTTCACGCGCAACGACGGCCTGCAAAATCAAAGTGTCCTTTACGTCGCCGATTCACTCGATGCTACGCCGCGCGTTTTGCTCGATCCCAACAAGCTTTCCACCGACGGCACGGTTGCGCTCGGCGGCTATTCAATCAGCGAAGATGGCAACCTCATCGCTTACGGCACGTCCGCATCCGGGTCTGATTGGCAGGAATGGCACGTGCGCGACATCCGCACCGGCGCTGATCGTGAGGACCACTTGAAGTGGATCAAGTTCTCCGGCGCGTCGTGGCTCAAGGACGGCTCGGGATTTTTTTACAGCCGCTACGACGACCCGAAACCCGGCGAGCAGCTGAAGGGGGCAAATTATTTTCAGAAACTCTTCTTCCACAAAATCGGCACACCGCAGAGCGCGGACCGGCTGGTCTATGAGCGCCCCGATCAAAAGGACTGGGGCTTCAGCGGCTCGGTCACCGAGGACGGACACTACTTGATCATCAGCATCTGGCGCGGCACGGAGCGGAAGAATCGTGTGTTTTACCAGAACCTCCGCGCGGTGAACGCGCCCGTGGTGGAACTGCTCAACGACTTCGACGCCGAATACGAGTTCATCGACAACGACGGCCCCGTCTTCTGGTTCAAGACCAACCTCGAAGCCTCGCGCGGCCGCGTGATCGCCGTGGACATCACCAAGCCCGCGCGCGCGAACTGGCGCGAAGTGATTCCGCAGAGCGCGGAAACGTTGCAGAGCGTGAGCCTTGTAAACAACCAATTCATCGTCGATTACCTGAAGGACGCGCGCAGCCAGGTGAAGGCGTTCGATCTCAGCGGAAAATTCACGCGCGAGATTGAACTGCCGGGCATTGGCTCGGCCGGCGGCTTCGGCGGCAAGCGCAAGGACACCGAAACGTTTTACTCGTTCACCAGCTTCACCGTGCCGGGCGCGATTTACCGGCTCGATCTGACCACGGGCAGGAGCTCCGTGTTCCGCGCGCCGAAGGTCGATTTCCGTCCCGAGGATTTCGAGACGAAGCAAATTTTCTACAAGAGCAAAGACGGGACGCGAATTCCGATGTTCATCACGCATCGCCGCGGGATGAAGTTCGACGGCTCGAATCCCACGTATCTCTACGGCTACGGTGGTTTCAACATCAGCCTCACGCCCAGTTTTTCGCCCAGCCTCATCACGTGGCTCGAACTCGGCGGCGTGCTCGCGATTCCCAACTTGCGCGGCGGCGGCGAATACGGCGAGGACTGGCACGTGGCCGGCACGAAATTGAAGAAACAAAATGTCTTCGACGACTTCATCGCCGCGGCGGAATGGCTCATCGCGAACCGCTACACGTCGTCACCGAAGCTGGCGATCGCCGGCGGCAGCAATGGCGGCTTGCTCGTCGGCGCGTGCCTCGCGCAACGCCCAGAACTCTTCGGTGCCGCTGTGCCCGCCGTCGGTGTCATGGACATGCTGCGGTTCCACAAATTCACCATCGGCTGGGCGTGGACGAGCGACTACGGCTCGAGCGAAAACGCCGACGAATTCAAAGCGCTCTACGCCTACTCGCCGCTACACAACTTGAAACCCGGCACGAAATATCCCGCCACGCTAATCACGACCGCCGACCACGACGACCGCGTCGTGCCCGCGCACAGCTTCAAGTTCGCCGCGCGCCTGCAGGAATGTCAGGCCGGCACCGCGCCCACGCTCATTCGCATCGAAACCAAAGCCGGCCACGGCGCGGGCAAGCCGACGACGAAGCTCATCGAAGAAGCTGCCGACAAATGGGCTTTCCTGCTGCGTGAGCTGAACATGAAAATGCCGCCGGCCATCGCGCGATAACGACGGCCGGCGGGGTCTGCGGTTCCTCTGGATGGTGGCACGGGCTCGACTTGGTCCCCACAAAACTTTTCCAATGCGCACCGCAAAGTCCCTCCTTCTCCACTTTGCACGCGTAAAGAAATACCGCGACGAGGCGCCGGCGTGTTAATCGAAAAACCTTTGGCTGGGCATTGAGGAAAGCAATGGAAGTGACTACCTGGGACGACTGCACCGGCAATTCAGCAGACAAAATTCAACCCACTAGCCATCGCAGAATTGCGTCGTGTTTGAAAAGCCACAGAACCGCCGCCAACGCGATGTAAGGTCCATAGGGAATACGGCTCGACATGTCGCGCCGGCGAAGCAGAACCAACGTTAAGCCCACGATGGAGCCGATAATAGCGCTCGCCATCAGCGAAAACACCGCACCCTCCCAGCCGAGAAACGCGCCGATGGCCGCCATGAATTTCACGTCGCCCAAACCCATCGCTTCGCGCGGGATCACGATTTCCTCGGTCACTACATCGAGCCGCGCGACTGTTTCTGGATCAAATTTTTCGCCGGCGATTTCCAGGGTGGTCGGAGCAAGCCGCACGGAGGCATTTTCAAAAATCCGCGGATTGGGCTCCTCGGTCTTCAATTGTAGCTGTGCCGTTTTTGCCGCGAGCAGAATTGCATCCGATTTTCGGTAGAAGACGTCTTCATACGGCAGTTCCTGTTCGGGCATCTGCACGCATGTTTCCGTGAACGTGATCTTCGTGTCCGGCGGGAAGCTGAACTTTTGCCGACCAAACAAAAGTTTTCCAAGCCGGAGAATGGCATAAACCATTCCTGCACCGACGAGGATACCAACGAAGCTACGTTCCAACGCGAGCTTTCGATCCGTGGTCGCGTGCAGAGCCGGAACCAGAAACGACGTGACAAAGCCGACCGCAGTCCCTCCCAGAGTAATTTCGTCAGGGATGATGAAGTGCTCGAAGTCAATAAACGTCGCCACGATAAATCCCGCGAGCACGACGCAATACGCGAGCGCGAGCGGAAGTGAATTCAACGGATGCGCGGCGTCGCCGAAACAAAGCCAGACACTCAAACCCGCAACACCCGTGAGAAGTTCCACCGCAAAGTAACGAATGGAGATCGGCGCGCGGCAGTTGGCGCAGCACCCGCGCAACCATAGCCAGGTAATCAGGGGCACGTTCAAATACCACGGAATCGAGTAGCCGCAATGGGGACAATGGGAGGGCGGATTGATGATGCTTTCACCGCGCGGCATCCGATGAATACACACGTTGAGAAAGCTGCCGATCATGCAACCAAAGACGAAAAACACCACTGACCAAAAGTGAAAAGGCAGGACGGCGTATTTGTCGGGATCGAGCATTACAGTCAGTTAAAACACCGCCGACGCAGCAATGTTGTGGACACGCAACGCAACGCCATCGCGCCCGCCGGAGGAGTTGGGGCGTTACGATTCGGACTTGCCATATACTTCGCGTTTGAGCGCTGCACGCATTACGTCTATCGGCGGTTTCTGTGCTGTCCAAAGCTCCAAAGCATCGACGCCTTGATAGAGCAACATTCCCAAACCGTTCGCGGTGCGGCAACCGGCGGCCTTTGCGCGCGCCAGAAAAGGGGTTTCCGCCGGTCGATAAATCATGTCATACGCCGCCCGCGCCTCACCGGGGGAAAACTTCATTTGATCGAGCGGCAACGGATCGTCCTCGCGAAGGCCCAGCGACGTCGCGTTCACCATCAGATCCACGGAACCCGTCGGGTAACCCACGGTGGTGTTCACCTGCGGATGGCGATGTTGGATTTCCCGCGCCACCTTTTCCGCTTTGCTCGCCGTGCGATTCACCAGAAACAAACGATCCACACCGGCATCGGCGAATTTCAAAGCCGCACCACTGCCTGCGCCGCCTGCGCCGAGCAAGAGCACACTCGCGCCTTTCAATCGCACGCCGAGATCTTCCTTGAGCGATCGTTCAATCGCGTCGGCGTCGGTATTGAAACCCACGGTGCGAACGTGCTCGGGAACTTCGTCACCAAAGAGGCCGACGCTTTTCCAATTGCCCTCCTCATCGCGCGCCTCGAAGCGAATCGTGTTCACTGCGCCCCATTTCTTCGCGCTTTGATCAAGGTGGTCCACCATCGGCACCGCAAATAATTTGTGCGGGACGGTAAGATTGAGCCCGACGTATTTCATCGCGCGCGCGCCTTCGATGGCCGCCTTCAGGTGATGCGGATGAACATCGAACGCGAGGTAGCGCCAGTTCAAACCCATCGCGGCGATGCCCGCATTTTGAAACGCCGGCGACGCGGAATGTTTGACCGGATGGCCGTAGACCGCGCAGTAGCGTGTCTTCGCGTCGATCAGTTGTTTGTTTTGACCAGGCACGAAATCAGAATAGTTTTCGTTGCCGTGCGAGGGAAGATGAAATTGCCAGCAACGCGCGCGATTACTTCACGGATGCATGCTTCAGAATGAACTCCACGACCGGCGTCGGATCCTCCAATCCATGCGGATGATGACCGACACCGGGTTTGGAAATGAGTTGAATCGACCCGCCCAACTTCGCGTAACGCTCCGCGATCACTTTCGTATTCTCGTCCCACGGCACGACATCGTCGGCGTCGCCGTACACGTGAATCAACGGCACCTTCGCATCGGCGAGCGGCTTCAAGTTGTCGATGGGATTGCCTTTATACGCGAGCGCCTCGGCTTCATTCGCGAAATGATACACCTTCATCACGAGCGCCCAATCGTTCTTGCTCCCCTTCCCTTTTCCTTTGCCGCCGGGCCAGCTTTTGAAATCGCACACGGGCGCGTCACCGTAAATGCAGGCGACTTTGTCGGGGTTCGCGATAGCCCAATTGTAGCAATACAAACCGCCGCGGCTCATGCCGACCAGCGCGACTTTTTTCGCGAAACCGTATTTCCCCGTCAGCTCCTGATAAAAACCATCCCACGCCTTCACTGCGTCCGGGCAACCCAGCATGTTCTGCACACCGAGGTAAACGACGTGAAACCCCTTCGCGAGCAACGCGAGGTCCGCGCCCGGTTGATGGCCAAAAAATTCTCCACGCCACAACCACGGCTTCCCCGGAGCGGCAGCTTTCGGTGCGACTACGATCGCCGTGCGGCCATTCACGTCGAAGTCGTAACGTTCGTAACCGTTCCACTCGCTACGCTTGCCGGGAAACAGCGCCGTGCCCGCAGCCGCTGTCTTCGGCGCGCGCGCAAGTTGGTGAATCTGCACATCCAACTCGGCCCCCTTCGCCGACGCTTCCGCGAGAGGCAAGCCGGTCTTCATGCCCGGACGTAAATGCTTCGTCTCGGTAAGCCACGCGTCCTTCAGCATCCGTTGGCGTTGTTGAATGAGTTTTAAAATCGCGGCGCCGTTCACGTGCGTCTCGACCATCGCCTTCGACTCCGCGAAATCCGCGACGTCCTTCGCGCCGATATGCAGAAGGATTTGCTTTGCGATGATCCAGTGACCGGTTTCGTTGCAATGCACGCCGTCCTTCGCGAGGAAGAATTTCGGATCCGCCTTGCGGTGTTCGTCGAGATAACGGTTCATCGGCTGATGCAAGTCCACTACGTCCCAACCCTGTTTGCGCTGTGACAAAAGCCAATCCGCGTAACGATCGAGCGTGTTCCTGTAGCCCGGCTTGCCCCCCTGCACTTCATCAAAGGTCGGCGGTGTGACATGCAAAACTTTCGCGCCTGCAGCGGCGCAGCGTTCGCGCAACCACGTCAGACCGTCGCGGTATTTGGCAAAGCGTTCCTCAGCGAACGGCAAATAGATGCCGCAATTCATCCCGTAGCACGCGATGACGAGATCGGGCTTCGCTTTCGCGAGCACGCGCTCCAGTCGCTCGTGGACATCCGGTCGGGGAAACTTTCCACCAGCATGACCTTCCTCGGACAGCCCCGAGACGGTCTCGCTGGGCAATCCGATGTTGAGGAATTCGATTTGGCGCTCGGGAAACCGCGTGGCAAACCAAGCTTCGATGAACTCCACGTACGCGCCGCTGTAGGTGATGCTGTCGCCAAGGACAACGACGCGCTTCGCGCCGGGCAGTGGTGACGAATCAGCAGCCATTAACGGCACGAACGTTGCGAGGAGAATGGCGATCGCGATGAGATGACGAACCATGAGTCGAAGGGAGTTGTTGGGTTTCATGTCGAAATGATTTTAGGAGAACGCGGATTGCTCGCTGCGTACGGCCCAACGCAGTTTCGCGCTCGATGCGCGTGAGTTGGCGTGAACTTCCTCAGCGCTGGGACGAATCACATCCTGGGCAACGGCCGAGTAAATCCCGCTGCGTTCGCCCGACTGAAAGGCCTTTTTCACACGCCGATCTTCTCCGGAATGGAACGTGAGAATCGCGACGCGACCGCCGGGTTTGAGACACGCCGGCAGATGACGCAGCAGTGTGTCGAGCGCGCTGAACTCATCATTCACCGCGATGCGCAAGGCTTGGAACACGCGCCGAACCGGCGCATCGCCCTCGGTCTCTCGCTGCGCTTTCGACAGCGACTTGAGCGCGTTGCGCAAAACTTTGGCCAACCCGATAGTCGTAGTGATTGGCGCCACAGCTCGCGCCTCGACGATCACCCGCGCAAGCAATTGCGAATGCGGCTCGTCAGAATTCTCATCGAACATTCGATCCAGCGCAGCTTCGTCGAGCGACGCCACCAATGCCGAAGCCGGTTGGCCCCGAGTGGGATTCATTCGCAAATCGAGCGGTCCCGCCGACTTGAACGTGAAACCACGATCTGGATTGTCGATCTGCATCGAGGAAACGCCGAGATCAGCGAGGACGAGATCGACACCAGTGAGATTCTCCGCCGCGAGCAGTTTCGGCAACCCAGCGAAATTCATGTGCCGCACCACGAATACATCCTCGTCGAAGCCTTCCGCGCGCAGCCGCGCCTCGGTCTTGGGTTGCTCAATCGGGTCCACATCGAGGCCGAATAGTTTTCCGCCCGGCAGAATGGCGCGGAGAATTTCACGCGTGTGACCGCCGTAACCGAGTGTTCCGTCCACTGCGATCTCGCCCGGTTTGGGCGCGAGGACTTCGAGAATCTCGCGGACCATGATCGGCCGATGCGTGCCCGCGGGCGTCTTCCCGCTCGCGAGAACCTTCTGCACGTCCGCCGCATAGCGCTCGGGATTCAGCTCCTTGTATTTCTCGGAAAACTTCCGCGGGTTCCGGCCGCTATAGCGCGGACGACGTTTATGAACTGGCGGCGGAGTTTCGGGAGCGTCAGGCACACGACACAATTGTCGGGCAGGCAGTGAACCGTAAAGGAAGTTTTTCACCTCACGCAATCGACCCCGGCACTTTTGCATCGCCGCAGGTGAGCACTTCTTTTAACGTCCCGCCGCACGACACGTCTGCGCATGATCAATTCCGCACCCAATCCGTCTCCTGCCCCGCGCCAGTTGACCTTTCAAAAGAAATTGGTATTCACGCTTATTGCTCTCGGCGGGTGCGTGGTGTTGCTTGCCCTTCTAGTGGGGTTGGCCGAGCTTTTTTGCCGCGCCATAGTTCATCATCGTTACGGCGTACCGGGTCGCAGCTACGGCATTTTTCAAGCCGACCAAGAACTCGGCGCGACGCACCGGCCCAACTCCTACAATTCCAACAGCCAGGTCAACAACTGGGGCTTCCGTAACGTCGCCGATGTGCCCGCCACCAAGCCCGCGGGCGCGCTACGGATCTATTGTTCCGGCGGCTCGACGACCTTTTGCTACAACCTCAACACGGAGGAAGCCTGGCCCTGCGCGCTGGAACGCAGGTTGCGCCGGTTGCCCGGCCACGCGCAGGACGAAGTCTGGAACGGCGGCCAGATTGGCGCGGCGGTCGCGCATGAATTCATTCTCGCAAAACGTATCATTCCGAAGCTGAAGCCCGACGTGGTGCTCCTCCACACCGGAGTCAACGAGGGACTCGAAGCCGACCTCCTCGCCAAAGCTGACGGCCTCGACGTGGGCCGGTTGTTCGCCGAGCAACGGTGGGGCGCGACGCCGAAGAATCTCGACCAAGCCCGCTATTTCAAACAGCACAGCGTGCTCGTGAAATTATGGGATACGTACGTGAAGACCAAATTCGGCCAACAGGCGGCAGCGGAATTTCACCAAACCGAAGCGCCGGCAGATTTCCGAAAGGGCTGGCCGGCGTTTCACCCGTGGACAGTTGCTAATCAGGAACACACCTTGCGCGCTTATCTGCGCTTCCTGAAGGAGCAAAACTGCCGCGTGATCCTCATCCGATTCGGCGACAGCGGTGGCAATGACCTGTGGTTGCGGGAAGGCATCCGGGTGTGGCGCGAGAACGCCGTACGCGTCGCACGTGAGGAAGGAGTAACGGTGTGCGATCTCGCGGCGGTGATGGAAGCGCACCCGCGCCGGAAGGAGTTTTTCAGCGCCTCGGGCGTTCACGTTTCGCGCGACGGCGCAGATTTCATGGCCGAGGAACTGGCGAAGGTCGTATACGATGGAATGCGCCGCTAGCAGGCGCGCCACGTCTGTTCACTGAGGGATAAGAACCGCAGGGGGACCGATTCACTTTGGAAACCCAACCGCCCGACGCCACCCAGCACGACTGTGCCAGTCGGAAAACACCATTTCACAAAAGCTAGTAAACCTTGCGCAGGTTGGAAGGGAGAATGTTCAATTCCGATCGGTATTTCGCCACGGTGCGGCGGGCGATGTTCACGCCTTTTTCGGAGAGCATCTTGACGATCTCCTGATCGGAGAGCGGTTGCGACGGATTCTCGCCTTTCAACATCTCGGACACCATGTCCTTGATGCTGGTGCTGGACATGCCGGTGCCGTCAGCGGTTTGCACGCCCGAGGTGAAGAAATACTTCATCTCGAAAATTCCCTGCGGCGTCTCCATGAACTTGTTCGAGACAGCACGGCTCACCGTGGTCTCGTGCACACCCACGACTTCGGCCACCTGTACCATGGTCAGCGGCTTGAGATGCGCGATGCCCTTATCAAAAAACTCGCGCTGCCGTTTTACGATTTCCTTCGCGATGTTCAGGATCGTGGACTGGCGCTGATGGAGGCTCTTGATGAGAAATTTTCCCGCGCGGATTTTGTCGCGGATGTACTCGCGCACCTCGGCGGAACTCTGGGCCTGGGCCATGAGGTCCTTGTAGGTGTTGCTGATGCGCAGGTGGGGAATCTGTTCGTTGTTGGTCGTGACGTTGTAGTCTTCGCCTTCCTTGACGACGAACACCTCGGGCAAAACGTATTGCTGATTGTCGGGGAGAAACGCACGTCCGGGACGCGGCTCAAGTTGACCGATGCGCTTGGCGGCTTCCTGCACGTCATCAACATCGATGTCGAAGGCTTTCGCGATCTCAGGGAAGCGCCGCTTGCCGAGCGCGTCCATGTATTGATCGATGATCTTGTACTCCAAAGTCTCGGTGCGATTGGCGCGTTGAAGCTGAAGCATGAGGCACTCGCGCAAATCACGCGCACCCACGCCGGGCGGTTGAAAGCCCTGGATGACCTTCAACATTTCCAACAAATCTTCCGCGGGGATATTGTTCGCGACCGACAATTCCTCCACCGAACCCTGCAAGTAACCGTAGTCGTCGATATTCCCGATGAGCATCTCCGCGATGGGCCGTTCATCCTCGGGCACATCCGACTGACGCAACTGTTGGATCAAATCTTCCTGCAACGAAGTGCCGGACACGAGCGAGTCGAACATGAACTGGCGACGCTCCTCATCTTCGGGCGTGGCGCGGTTCTGCGTGTTGGTCTGGGCGAAATGATCGCGCCACTCCTGATCGAGCATGGTGAGCTTCTCAAACTCCGCTTGAAAATCATCCACCGGATCCGTGGAGGGCTTCTCCGTCGCTGGATCGAACTGCACGTCGGCGGGAGGCTCCGCAGGATCCGAGACGTCAGGCGCATCGTTGTTATCACGCGCTCCCTTCTCGTCCATCTCCATGTCTTCAATGACCATCTCCTCGAGGACAGGATTCTGCTGAAGTTCCTGTTCGACGAGCGCCTTCAACTCCAGCGTGGGGGCTTGGAGAAGCGCGAGCGACTGCTGCAGCTGCGGTGCGAGCACCTGCGACAGCGACATCTTTTGCGATAAATAGAGGCCCTGAGCCATCGATGCAGTTTATATCGGCAGCTGCAACCCGAACTCAAGAGTTAAACGGCACGAAGCGTGCTTTTGGTCACAAACAGCCGCGAATCGCAGAAAAATAGATGGCGCCTCCGACCGCCCGCGGCGATCTCAACAACTCCCAATACCATTCTCCGAGAAAATCATTGCCGCGTTTTGGCCATACTTCTAACGTCGCGCCGTGGCAGTTTCCTTCACGATTCTCGGCAGCGGTTCCGCCGGTAATTGCGCGTATCTCGAAGCCGGAGAGACGCGCCTCCTCATCGACGCCGGGTTCAGTGGCCGGCAAATCCGCCAGCGCCTCGCGGGCATTCAGCGCACGCCTGAAACGCTCACCGGTATCCTCATCACGCACGAGCACAGCGACCACATTCAAGGACTCACGGCGATCGCGGCAAAGTTGAGCATCCCGATCTATTGCAACCGCCTCACCCGCGAAGCGGTCGAATCGATTCTCCAAACGCGCTTTGAAGTCCGTCTGTTTGAAACCGGTGGAACGTTCGAAGTCGGCGAGATCGAAGTGAACACGTTCTCCGTCCCGCACGATGCGCAGGACCCCGTCGGCTTTTTATTGCGGACTAGTGCGGGCAACGTTGGCTTTCTGACCGACCTCGGACACGCGACGAAGCTTGTCGTTGAGCGCGTTCGTTGCGCGAATGTCCTCGTCCTCGAGGCAAATCACGACGTGAAGCTGTTACAGGAAGACACACGTCGCCCGTGGAGTCTGAAGCAACGCATTCTCAGCCGTCACGGCCACCTCTCGAATGACGCCGCCGCGCAAGTGGCTGAGCAAGTGGTCTCCGCCGACTTGCAACAAATGTATCTGGGCCACCTCAGCCGCGACTGTAACCGCCCCGAGCTCGCCGATCGCGCCGTGAAACAAAGCCTCGCTAAGACCGGCGCCAATCACGTGCAAGTTGCCGTGACCTCACAGGACACGCCCTTGCCGACATTGCACCTCGCCGCGCGTCCGACGCCCACACCACTCGCCGTCACGCAGCCGGAACCGCAGTTTATCCCGCCAGCAGCTCCTGGATTTCTTCCCAACTTAGGCCTGACGTAAACTGCTCGTCGCCGAGCATGCCTTCGATCAGAGCCCGTTTGCGCGCTTGGAGGTTAAGGATCTTTTCCTCCACGGTGTCGCGCGTGATGAGCTTGTAACTCGTCACCACTTTCTTCTGCCCGATACGGTGCGCGCGATCGGTCGCCTGTGCTTCGACTGCCGGGTTCCACCAGGGATCGAAATGAATCACCGTGTCCGCACCGGTGAGATTCAAACCCACGCCTCCGGCCTTGAGGCTGATGAGGAATACCGGAATGCGCGAATCACGCTGAAACTTCTCCACCACCGACGCCCGATCTGTTGTCGATCCGTCAAGGTAACAGAACGGAACGCCCGCCGCAGTGAGTTGTTCGCGGAGCAAACCGAGCATCGTCGTGAACTGGCTGAAGACGAGCGCGCGATGTCCGCCATCGAGAATCTCTTCGAGCAGTTCCGCGAAGAGTTCAACTTTTCCCGAGTTACAGGACGCGTCCGACTTCTTCACAAGCGCCGCTTCGTCAGCCTGTTCACCAACGCCCAATAAACGCAGATCGCAACATACCTGACGCAAGCGCAGCAACGTCGTGAGCACGATCATCCGACTCTTCCCCAGCCCGTTGGTCTCAACCGCGTTGAGCACTTCGCGACGCCCCGCGTCGAGCAGTTGCTGATAAACCGCGCGCTGTTCCTCGGTCAGCTCGCAGTAGCTCACCTGCTCGAGTTTCTCCGGTAGGTCAGCCGCCACATCGCGCTTGAGCCGCCGCAGAATAAACGGGCGCACGCGTCGCGCGAGCCGCTCCTGCGTCGCCGCGTCCCGCAGTTTCGCGATCGGCGTCTCGTAACGCTCGCGAAAATCTTTCGTCGCACCGAGATAACCCGGCATCAGAAAGTCGAAGATGCTCCAGAGATCGAGCACCGAGTTTTCGATCGGCGTGCCGGTGAGCACGAGGCGATGCCGCGAGCGGATCGATTTCACCGCCTGCGCATTTTGTGTCTGCCGATTCTTGATGTGCTGCGCCTCATCCAGCACCACCGTATCGAGCTCGATTCCGCGATACCGTTCCAAATCATTCCGCAACGTGCTGTAACTCGTGACGATCAAATCGCTCTGCGGAATCTGCGCGAACAGATCGCCTCGTCGCGGTCCGTGCAAGGCGAGCACCCGCAACTGCGGCGTAAACTTCTTCACCTCGGCCACCCAATTGAAAACGAGCGACGTCGGGCAAACCACCATGCTTACCGCAGCCCCTTTTTTCTCGTCGCGAAGGTCGTTAGAAACGTTCCGTGTCGCCAGGTAACCGAGCACTTGCAGCGTTTTACCAAGACCCATTTCGTCCGCGAGAATGCCACCTAAACCATTCGTGCGTAAAAAGTGCAGCCACGCCACGCCTTCCTTCTGATAGGGACGAAGAACCTTCTCCAATTCACCGAGCGGTGGCACCACAGGCTTTACCTCACCGCGTTGCTGTGCGGCGCGTTGCGTCCAAGCGACGGGCGCTTGCGGCGTCCAGCCTTGTTTGCGGAGAGTCGCATCAACGAAGCCCGCTTGCGCATTGCCCAGCCGATAGCCCGCGCCAGTTTGTTGCGGGGACGCATCGACCAACACCTCCTGCAACTCTTCCACCGCACCCGTGTCGATGAGGAGAAACTTTCCGCTCTCCGATTTCCCGTGACCGCGGCCCGACAACAACAGTTGCTGCACCTCGCTCGCCGAAAGTCGACCACCACCGCTCGTCTGGTAGTCCACGCGCAAGTCGAACCACTGCTCGCCCGACGGCGTCACCGCGAAGTGCGGCTCCACGCGTTCGAGATTTTGCTGCGTGCTGCGTTCGAGCCGTTCTTCGAGCGTCACCTGCCATTCTTTTTCAATGCGCGGAAACTCACGCGAGAAGAAACTCAGCACGGCGTTTTGATCCTTCACGTTCCAGCAGCCGAGCTTGTCCGGGCCACTGAATCCGTAGCGCGTGAAACGCGCGACCGCTTCTTGCTCCGCGGCGAGATTTCGCGTGCTGTAGCGCGTCGCAGAAACTGGGTCGGGCAACCACAACGCATCTTCGGGCGTCGAAACTCCAGGCATCACGCGCCGCTCGCCGTAGAAGCACTCGAGCTTTGCCGACAGCATCGCGAGACCACCGGCGAGATGGAGTTGAAAGCGCGGCGTCGCGGGAGCGAGTTCAAAATCCTCGAGACTGAAATCCGCCCGCACCTCACAGGTCGCGATCAATCGCGGCCAGTCCAAGCTGAGAAACTGCGGCACGCGGCTGCGGGGAATTTTTACCGAGCCAGCGAAAATGTCGCCGATGCTTTGCGGAATCGCGGTCGGGCAAAGTTGCGCGCCGACGAACACCCACGACGTCGCGCCGCGAATTAATCCCGGCGGCGCACTCGCATTGAGCTTCAGCACAATCTCACCCGTCTCCAGCAAGCTCGCCTTCAACGGCACCGGCCACGGCTCGTTGTTGACCGCGAGCGCTTGCGACTTGCCAAGCGTCACTCGCGGATGACCGATCAACTTCGGCAACAGCTCCACAAACTGATTCGCGGTCAACATTAGCATCGCCGGCGGCCCCGATTCTGCGAGCGTTTCGATTTCTTCCAGCACCGCAGCGTCTTCGGTCGCGACCGCGAACGCCGTTTCACGCGAAAGCGTGTTCAGCGGAACCCGCCCCTTTGCGCATTTCGCCTCAAAGCAAACGGTCACCCTGCCCTTCGCCGCAGCCTGCGCGAAGTTCGGCGGGAGGATGACGAACAGCTCGAACTCTTCACCGGATTCATTCGCTGCCGCTCGACGCAGACGTTTGATCGGCTTCGCAGGCGCAGTCGCGAGCGCAGGCTTCGCCGCACCGACACCGGCGGGAGGCGGAGTCGCAACCGCGGGCGTTTTTGATTTCAGCCAGTGCAATCCCACCGCCACCGAGTGCGCGCAGATCACACCGTATTGGCGGGCTTGACGGCACGTGCAGAGATTGTCGGCGTCAGAGGCATGCTTGATGACAAGCCCGGCGCGATAGGTCGTGGAGCCTTCCTGCACCATGCCTTTGAGGAGCGGCGGCTGCCAATCGGAGCTGAGCACGCGGTCGGACGCGATGAGGCTGCGCGCCTGCTTGACGGCTTCCCAGCCGGCGAGCTTGGCGAACAGGGCGTCGGACAATTCCACGTTGCTCATGGGATCACCAACTTGCCGGAGAACTGCGCGAAGCTAAATACAAAAGCCGTCACGAATGAATCTCGTTCTCGAAGCGCGGGCGATGACTCACGTTTTGTTTTGCTCAACGAGATAATCCGCGAGATGCAACACGCGAATGTGTCCGGCGCCGGCTTTTTCCAAACCCGCCCGGATTTGCAAAATGCAGCCGGGATTCGTCGTGACGACGATTTCCGCGCCCGTTTTGAGGATGTTGTCGACCTTGCGCTTCTGGAGACGCTCGGCCATTTCGGGTTCCGTCAAATTGTAACTCCCCGCGCTGCCGCAGCAGACATCCGCTTCGGGCAAATCGACGAGCTGGCCGCCCACGACCGCGCGCAAAATATCTCGCGGCTGCTTGGTGATCCGCTGCGCGTGCGCGAGATGGCAAGCGTCGTGGAAAGTGACCTTGCAGGACGATTGCGAACTGCAGCCGGCGGATTGCGCGGCGCTCGCCTGACAATTGGAAACCAGGAACTCCGACAAATCCTTTACTTTCGCGCTGAATTTCTTTCCACGTTCCTCCCACTTCGGATCGCCGTGCAGCAAGTGGCCGTATTCCTTCAACGTGGAGCCGCAGCCGGCCGCGTTGATGACGATCGTGTCGAGATTGTAGCGCTCGAAAGTTTCAATGTTGTGCCGGACGGAGCCGCGCGCGGCTTCCAGATTGCCGCTGTGCGCGTAGAGCGCGCCGCAGCAGCCTTGCGTCGGCGGCGTAACCACGTCGTAACCGGCGCGATTCAATAGCTCCACGCTGTTCGCGTTCGTGTCGCCAAACATCACGCTCATCACGCAGCCGCGCACGAAGCCAACGCGGCCTTTGCGTTCGCCTTTCGCCGGGGAAATCTCCGCGAGCGGCGTCGCGTCGAGCTTGTTGGGGATCAACGCGAGCGCGTCGCGCATGAACTTGGGCATGAATTTCTCGATGCCCAACGCCTTGACCGCGCGCGCGGGGAACAGCGCGATTTCCATGCGCTCGGGAAACGGAAACACGCGTTCGATGGCGACGCGGCGCAGGAAGGTTTGAAACGTCGAGCGTTGATACTTTCGCTCGATATGATCGCGCGTGCCTTCGAGAAGTTCGCCATATTGCACACCGCTCGGGCAAACGGCTTCGCACGCGCGGCAGCCGAGACACAGATCGAGCGCTCGCACCTCGGAGTCACCGAGCGGCAGACGACCTTCCTGAATCGCGCGCATGAGATAGATGCGTCCGCGCGGGGAATTGTTTTCGTTGCCGGTTTCGAGATAGGTCGGGCACGACGACAGGCAAAGCCCGCAGTGAATACACGCGAGCGACTTCGCGCGGTCGATGAACTGTTCGGGGGGCGTGGTAACGGCGTTCACAGTTTCGGCTCCAGAAAAATTCCCTTCGGATCGTAAGCGGTCTTGATGCGGCGGATCAAATCGGTCGGCACGCTCGCCTTCGTGGGAGACGGGCCGCCGCGATAGACAATGGAACCATTGGCCACGCGGGCGACAAAAGGAACTGCACCGAGTGTTTGCACGGTTTCGATTAGCTTCGAGGGCAAGACCGATTGCGAATGGACGTCCCCCGCTCCGCCGCGCCAGAAATCGGCTTCGTAATCCAGCGTCGCCGACTCAGAGAAGCCGAGACCGGCCGCGCGAGCGAGGAGCCAATCTACTTCCGAAGGCGTACCAGCGAAACCCAAGACGGTGGAGATTTGAGAGTTGGAAGTTGCGAGGCGATGAAGATCGAACACGACCGGCGTCAGATCAGAATCGAGCACACGTTCAATGGCACGACCCGCCTCATCCAAAGTCACGCAGCGCAACTGCACGAACCGCTCAACTTCAGGCAGCGGACGCAGCTTGAAGGTCGCTTCTACCGCGACGCCGAGCGTGCCGCGGCTTCCGACGAAGAGTTTGCAGAGATCGTAACCGGCAACGTTCTTTACGACTCTGCCACCGGAGTGGACCAATCGCCCGTCCGCCAGCACGACGTTGAGACCGAGCAGATGTTCGCGAATCGTGCCGTAGCCGCAACGACGCGGACCGCTCGGGTTTTGCATTAACAGTTCCGCTACGGTCAGACGCTCGGCGTGCGGCGGATCGATGGGCAGCCACTGACCGGCGCGCGCGACGTGTTTTTGCAAGGCGGCGAGCGTCACACCGGCTTCGACGGTCACGGTCATGTCTTCGGGAACGTGCGCGAGGACGCGATTGAAGGCCGCGAGCTCCACGGCATCGACACGTTCACCGCGCTGGAACGCTGCGCGCAGTGATGCTTGCAGTTCGCTGACGTTGGGAGGTTTGAGCGTCATGAGGTCAGCACGCGATTTGTTTGCGTTGCGCGAAATCGCCGCAGCGCTTTGAGCCGGGGAACATCTTGTGCGGGTTGCAGCGACCATCGGGATCGAAGACGCGCCGCAGGATCTGCATCGCCTCAAGATCGTCCGGCGTGAATTGCTTCTTCATGAAATCAATCTTCTCGACGCCGATGCCGTGCTCGCCCGTCACACTGCCACCGAGTTCGATGCACTTCTCGAGAATGTCGTTGCCCGCGGCAACCGCTCGCTCGACCTGATCGGGAAAACTTTCATCGTACAGCACGAGTGGATGAATGTTGCCGTCGCCGGCGTGGAAAACATTTGGAATGCGCAGGCCGTAATTGCGGCTGGTCTCGCCGATGAACTGCACGATTTCCGGCAACCGCGAGCGCGGCACGACACCATCCTGCGTGATAAAATTCGGGCTGAGCCGACCGATCGCGCCGAACGCGCGCTTGCGGCATTTCCACAGCAAAGCGCGCTCTTCCTCCGTGTGAGCGATGCGGACTTCGCGAGCATTGTTCTTTTTGCAGATCGCCACGATGCGCTCGGCTTGGGCTTCCAGACCGGCTTGCAGGCCGTCGAGTTCCACGATGAGCACCGCACCGGCGTCGAGCGGGAAGCCAAAATGATACGCGGCCTCGATGGCTTGCGTGATGAGTTGATCCATCATCTCCAACGCGCCGGGAACAATACCCGCCGCGATGATGTCACTCACAGTCTGGCTCGCGTCGGCGACGTTTTCGAAAACGCCAAGCATTGTCTTGTAAGCCTGCGGAGCCGGCACGAGCCGGACGAGAGCGCGCGTGACGATGCCGAACATTCCCTCGCAACCGATCACCGCGCCGCGTAGATCGTAGCCGTCGACATCCTCACCGCCGTCGGGCGTCGCACCGAGCCAGACGATTTCGCCGTCCGGGAGAACGAACTCGAAACCCAGCACGTGGTTCGTGGTGACGCCATACTTCAACGTGTGCGGACCGCCGGAGTTCATCGCCACGTTGCCACCGACGGTGCAGGCACCCTGGCTTGACGGATCGGGCGCAAAAAGGAGACCGCGCGATTTCACGGCGTTCGTGATCCAGGCATTGACGCAACCCGCTTCGACGAGCGCGCGACGATTGCGGTAATCAATGGAGAGAATCTTGTTCATCCGAGTCAACGCGATCATCACGCCGCCCGTGACCGCGAGCACGGAACCGCTGAGGCTTGTGCCGGCGCCGCGTGGGATGATCGGGACTTTTGCCTGCGCGCACAGCTTCACGATGGCTGCGACTTCTTCTGTCGTGCGCGGAAGAACGACGGCGTTGGGTAAACTTTTCTCCAGCGTGTAGGCGTCGCATTCATACACGGCGAGTTCGTCCGCCGTGGCAATGACGGCATCCGCACCGAGGATCGCGCGAAGTTGCGCGATGAATTGCGGCGGTAATGCTGGCGCGTGGTCGTGAGACATGGGGCGGAATTATGCAGAGGAGCGAAACGATGTCGAGCCGTGCGGATCGAAACAACGCGCCCCGTTAACGCAAGCGGAACAAACTCAAATCGAAACGCGAACGACCATCGAGCACAAGATCACTAACCACTTCGCCAATCGCCGCAGAGAATTTGAAGCCGTGGCCGGAGCACGGGCTTGCGATCAGCACGCGATCACTCTGCGGATGCCAATCGATGAGGAAAT
Source organism: Limisphaerales bacterium (assembly GCA_044224905.1). Classification (GTDB taxonomy): domain Bacteria; phylum Verrucomicrobiota; class Verrucomicrobiia; order Limisphaerales; family JBGAJN01; genus JBGAJN01. The sequence goes on along the minus strand of JBGAJN010000002.1, from coordinate 1,506,939 downwards.
GTTCGTCCGGCGTATTCGTATACATGCAGACAGCGGTCGCCCGCAGCGGGCCGTCGGCACCGGCCAAGAACTCGGAAACGATTTCCCGCATGAGCGCGATCTCCTCCGCGCTCACCTCGCGACGCAACGCATCAGGATTCGCAGTCTCGCCGGCGTGATGACGGGCCACCTTCACGCCCGTTCCGAAATCGGGAAAACCGTAGAAGTGACCGTGCCGTTCATTTTGGCAGATGAAGATCGGGCAATTCGCCGGATCGAGGTTCGGGCTCTGGGCGCGTTGTTCGAACCAATACAAAACCTGCCGCTCGACCCGGAACGGAAACTTGAACTCACCGAGCAACGACGACACCCACGCACCCGCAGTCAGCACGAGCCGCTTCGCAACGTATTCGCCGCCCGACGTGATGACGTGCACTCCGGCAGCAGCGGGCTCCCAACGCAGAACTGTTTCGCCGAAACGCAGCTCGGCTCCGTGGACGCGGGACTGCGCGAGATGCGCTTCGATGCAAGCCTCCGGAAACAGCGCACCCGCTCGCGATTCCCACACGGCCACCTGTTCTTCCGTGGGCCTGAGCGCGGGAAAGCGCCGTCGCACTTCCGCCGCGGAAAGCTGTTCGTGAGCGAGCCGATGTTCGCGCGCACTGCGCAAGGCGCCAGAGACGATCGCACCATTCTCGAGACCGATCATCAGGCCGCCGGTTTGTTTGAAGAGCGAACGTCCGGAGAGCTTTTCCAACTGAGCCCAGAGTTCGTAGGCGCGCTGGACCAGCGGCACGTAGAGCGGGTGTTCGAAGTAAGCCTCGCGAATGATCCGCGTCTCGCCGTGGGAGGAACCGAATTCGTGCGGCGGTGTGAAGCGGTCGAGGCCGAGAACCCGCTGCCCGCGCCGCGCGAGTTGGAAGGCCGTCGCACTGCCCATCGCACCCAGGCCAACCACGATCACATCGTAACTTTCGCTCACGCGCCGAGGCTAGCGCACTGCGGGCGACGCTGACAATCGCCCTCTGCGCGCCGGAGGATTCTACATGCTTTCGGCAGGATCATCTATTGAGGTGACCGCGGGAACTTCCTAGAGTCCACCTCACGAATCAGCAGGCGGGCGGTGTCAAATGTATTGCCGAAGGTTCCGTGGGGTGAATAAGCTCGCCCACGATTCCCGTAGGAACAGCGGCCCGGCCGCGCGCGGGACAATTGTTACCAAACCAAATAACTAACAAAATTATGTCAGAACGAATTGGCTTTGTCGGAGTCGGACGCATGGGCGCCAACATGGCGCGTCGCCTCAAGGAATGCGGTTACACGGTGTCGGCGGTCTTCGACTCGCGCGCGCAATCGGCCACAGATCTCGCGAAAGAACTCGGTTGCCTCGCCTGCACAGACTTGAAAGACGTCACGAAGAATTCCGACGTCATCATCACCGTCGTCACGGACGACAAGGCGATGAAGACCATTTTCACCAAGGGCCTGCTCAGCCGCGCAAAGGGAAAAACCTTCATCAACTGCGCGACGGTCAGCCCAGCCACTCACGTGTGGGTGGAACAAAAGTGCGAGTCGAAGGGTGCGAATTCGCTCGAAGCCTGCATGGCGTCGTCGATCAATCAGGCGCGTCAGGGAACGCTCTATCTCATGTGCGGCGGCAAGCAGGAAGTGTTCGACCGCCTGAAGCCGTTGCTCGATAAACTCAGCGACGAAGGCAAGTTGCTGCGTTACATCGGCAAGTCCGGCCAGGCCGCGCAGGTGAAGGCGCTCGTGAACATGGTGATGAACATCAACACCGCCGGTCTCGCCGAAGGCCTCGGCCTGGGCAACGCGCTCGGGCTCGATCTGAAGACGTTGATGGAAGTCTTCTCGCAAACCGGCGCGAACTCCCGCGTGCTCGTCACCGACGGCGAGGACATGGTCAATCGCGACCACTCCTGCTTCTTCTCCGCCGCACACGCTGCGAAGGATTCCGGCATCGCGCTGAAGCTTGCGAAGGAACAGAAGCTGAACCTCCCGCTCGCGGCGGCGACGTTCAAGCAATACTCCAAGATGACCAACGAAGGCCTCGGCGAACTCGACAAATCGGGCATCGCGGAACTGACCTTCAAAGGTCGGCACTTGCACAAGTAATAAAATCGGTTTCTATGAATGGGACGGGGTTCGCGCCTCGTCCCATTTTTTGGATAAAAGAATATGACGAGCCGACCTCCCACCCACCCCGGCCCAGCTGGCTCCGCGCACGCACTGACTCCCGACGTCGAGTCGTTCTACCACCTGCCGCACGGTGAGCACGTTGGGAAAGCCTGTCAGGGCACGGCGTGTTTCGCGGCTCGGCATTTTAATCCCGGACTCTGGGCTGATGCGTCCGCGCAAAATCCACGCGTTTACTGTCTCGGTGAATGTTTCGCCGCACCGGCCAAGGGCCAGACGCATCCACGTCCGCCGGTCAAAGTTTTCTCGCGGCAGGGAATCGTTCTCGGTCGCGTGGCCAGTGGTGGCGCGCGGAAGCTGGGTGATTACGTGAAGCAAGGTGGCTACGCAGCGCTTGCGAAAGCGTTGGAGGATCAGCCCGAGAAAATTCTCGCCGCAGTCGATGCCTCGGGTTTGCGCGGACGCGGTGGTGCGGGTTTCCCGACTGGCCGCAAGTGGCGCGCCGTCGCGACACAGCCCGCTGGCGAGAAATACGTCGTCGCCAACGCCGACGAAGGCGATGCCGGCGCATACATTGATCGCTACCTCATGGAGGACGATCCGCACGCGCTGATCGAGGGTATGATCCTCGCGGCCTACGCGGTCGGCGCCAGCAAGGGTTACATCTACGTGCGCATAGAGTATCCGCTCGCGGGCGTCGTGTTGAACGCGGCGCTAGCTGAGGCGCGCGCCGCAGGTTGGCTCGGTCAGAAAATCGGCGGGAAAAATTTCAACTTCGAACTCGAAGTCTACACGGGCCACGGCAGCTACGTTTGCGGCGAGGAAACTTCATTGCTTCGTTCCATCGAAGGCAAGCGCCCCGAAGTCATGGCGCGTCCGCCCTATCCTACCGAGCGCGGGCTGTTCGACAAACCGACGCTGCTCAACAACGTCGAGACGCTCGTGAATGTTCCGTGGATCGTCACGCACGGCGCAGAGGCTTATGCAGCGCTCGGCTTCTCGAAGAGTCGCGGCACGAAGGCGCTCTCGCTCAATTCACTTTTCAACCGCCCCGGCCTTTACGAGGTTGAGTTCGGCGTCACTGTCCGGCACATCGTCGAAGAAATCGGCGGCGGGTTGCGCGGAGGCGGCAAGTTGAAAGGCGTGATCATCGGCGGCCCGATTATCGGAATGATTCCGCCGCACTTGCTCGACAATCCGCTCGGTTTTGAAGAACTCGCGGCGATCGGAGCCGGCGTCGGCCACGGCGGCGTGGTGGCGTTCGATGAAAATACGTCGATCCCCGCGCTGGTCGAACACGTCTTCTCGTTCGGTGCGTATGAGTCGTGCGGCAAATGCACGCCGTGTCGCAGCGGCAGCGGACGCATCGAGGAGATTTTCACCAATGCCCTCGGCGGCGACGCCACAAAGGCGGACTTGCAGGAATGTCGCGAGCTCGTCGTCGCGCTCAAGCTCGCGAGTCTTTGCGGGCACGGCACCGGTCTCGCGCGCTTCGCCGAATCGATCCTGCGCTATTACCCCACGGAGATTGAGCCATGCTTCAAGTAACCATCAACGGCCAACGCCACCAGTTCGCCGAAGGTCTCACGATCAATCAGGCGCTCAAACAACTCGCCGTCGAGGTGCCGACGCTTTGCCACGACGACCGCATTCAACCTTACGGCTCGTGCCGCCTCTGCACCGTCGAAGTCAAAGGCGTGAACGGACTCGTCACCGCGTGCAACACGCAGCTCCGCGAAGGCATGGAAATTCTCACGCACTCCGAAACCGTGACCGGTGTGCGCAAGACGTTGCTCGGTTTGCTAGCAAAGGATTACCCGATCGAAGCCGTCACGCAGTTTCCCGACAAACAATTTCACCGTTACCTCCGCGAATATGATGTGAAGGCGCGCGGTTCGCGCAACGCGCCGCAGCCTGCCGTGCCCTTCATGAAGGACACCACGCATCCCTACATCAACGTGGACATGACGCAGTGCGTGACGTGCTACCGCTGCGTGCGCATTTGCGAAGAAGTGCAAGGCCAGTTCGTGTGGAAGGCTTGGAACCGCGGCGATCAAACGCGCATCGGACCGGTGCGCGGCGAAACATTGCAGGATGGCGGCTGCGTGAGTTGCGGCGCGTGCGTGGATACCTGTCCCTCTGGCGCGCTCGAAGATCTCACCTTGCTCAAACGCGGTGTGCCGACGAACTGGACGAAAACCATTTGCTCCTACTGCGGCACGGGTTGCGAAGTAAACGTCGGCACGCGCAACGGACAAATCACCACCATCCGCCCGTCGATGGAAGGTCCGAGTAATCACGGCCACACCTGCGTGAAGGGCCGCTACGCGTTCGACTACATCACCTTCAAGGATCGCCCGACCTCGCCGATGATCCGCCGCGATGGCCAATGGCAGAAGGTCAGTTGGACGGAAGTGAATCAATTCATCGCCGACAAGTTGCGCGAAGCGATGGCAAAGCACGGCCCGGACAGCATCGGCTTGCTCAGTTCCGCCCGTGGTACCAACGAGGAAAATTACGTCGCGCAAAAGTTCGCGCGCGTCGTGGTGGGTAGCAACAATATCGATTGCTGCGCACGCGTCTGCCATTCGCCCACGGCTGCCGCGATGAAGATGACGCTCGGCACCGGTGCGGCGACCAACTCGCTCGACGACATCGCCCTCGCCCGCACCATTCTCGTCGCGGGCGTCAATCCCACCGAAGGCCATCCCGTCACCGGCGCGCGCATCAAGCAGGCGGCGCGGCACGGCGCGAAGCTCATCGTGGTTGATCCGCGCGAAATCGAGTTGTGCGAATTCGCCACGGTTCATCTGCAGCTTCACGCCGGCACCAACGTCGTTCTGTTCAACGCGATGGGTGCAGTCATCGTCGAGGAAGGACTCGTCGACGAGGAGTTCATCCGCACGCGAATCACGGAGTTCAACGAATATCGCGAGTTCGTGAAGCAGTTCGCGCCCGAGAAGGTGGAGAAGATCTGCGGCGTGCCGGCGGCGAAGATTCGTGAGGCCGCGCGCATTTACGCGACGAACAAGCCGTCGCTCTCCGTCCACGGCCTCGGCATGACCGAGCACATCCAGGGCACCGAGGGCATCATGGCGCTCGTGAATCTCGCGCTCATCACCGGCAACATTGGCAAGCCCGGCACGGGCATCAATCCGTTGCGCGGCCAGAACAACGTGCAGGGCGCGCCGCACATGGGTTCCGAACCGAAGCTTCTCGCCGGCTACGTGCCGCTCATCGAAGCGCGCGAACGCTTCGAGCAGGCGTGGCACGTGAAGCTGCCAACGAATCCCGGCATCAACATGATGGAGATGATGGATGCCGCGGTGGCGGGGAAGCTCAAGGTGCTTTGGTCGATCGGCTACGACATCGTGATGACGAACCCGAACATGCACTACACGCGCAAGGCGATGGATCAACTCGACCTCGTCATCGTGCAGGACATTTTCATCAACGAGACCGCGAAGGAATTCGGCGACGTCTTCCTGCCAGCCGCGAGCTCGTTTGAGAAGGATGGCACGTTCATGAACGGCGAGCGCCGCATTCAACGCGTGCGCCAGGCTGTGCCACCGCAGGGCGACGCGCGTTCCGATTGGGAGATCGTTTGCGACATCGCTAAGCTGATGGGCAAAGGCGAGCACTTCGCTTGGAAGAGCGCCGAAGAAATCTGGGACGAAGTCCGTTCGCTCTGGCCCGAAGCCGCCGGCATCACCTACGCGCGTATGGAAAAGCAGGGCGGCCTGCAATGGCCGTGCCGAGACGAAAATGATCCCGGCACACCCACGCTGCACACCGATCATTTCACCCACGGCAAGACCACCGCGCTGCGTCGCATCGAATACGTCGCGCCGCCGAAACTGACGACGAAGGAATATCCCTTCCTCCTCACGACCGGCCGCAACCTCTATCAATACAACGCCGCCACACAAACGGCGCGTACGCCCAACGACAGCATCCACTCGACCGACTACCTGCAACTCTCGCCCACCGATGCGGCGACTCTCGGCCTCTCTGATGGCGAAATTGTCCGCCTCCGCAGCGAGCAAGGCTTCGCGGATCTGCCGGTGAAAATCAGCGACCACGTGAAGGACGGCGAAGTTTACACCACGTTCCACTCCACGCGCGTGTTCCTCAACCAGATCACCACCTCACACCGCGACCGTTATACGAAGACGCCGGAATACAAGATCACCGCGGTGCGTATCGAGAAGCTCGAGCCGGTAGCGGCGAAGTAATTCACCCGTCTGGGTCGCATCGGAGGATTGTTGGCCACGCGAGCGCGACGCTCGCAGTGCTTTTCCCGTTGCGTTTGCGAGGGTGAAGCCGGTTAACTGTCCCGCCGTCCAACAACGCGAACACCGAAACTCTATGTCAACTCCCTCACTCTCTCGTCGTGACTTTCTTGCCAACGCCGCCTTCACGGGCTCCGCGCTCGCTCTCGCCGCGCCGTCCGCGTTTGGCGCCGAGAAGAAGGCAGCGAAGAAAGCCGCGCCCGCGCCGATTCAAAAGAAGTACCAGATCATCGCGTTCTCCAAGCCGTTCGCGCACCTCGGACCGCGCGAGACTTCGGACTTCGTCGCGGAAATCGGCTGGGACGGCATCGAGTTGCCCGTGCGCAGCAAGGCCGGACAGATCGATCCGGAAAAGGTGGATGAGTTGTTGCCGCAGTTTGTCGAGGCGATGCAACGCAATGGCAAGCAGGTGATGATCGTCACCACCGAGATCACCAAGCTGGACAAGACCGCTGAGAAAGTTCTCCGCGCCGCCGCGAATCTCGGCATCCGGAAATACCGCCTCGGCTTTGCGAAATATTCCAAGAGCGAACATCCGTCCAAAACGATCGCCGAAGTCGGCGCGGCATTGAAGGATCTCGCCGCGTTCAACAAGGAACTCGGCCTCCAAGCCGGCTGGCAGAATCACTCGGGCGCGGATTACGTCGGCGCGCCGATCTGGGATCTGTGGACGATGATGAAGGATCTCGATCCGAAACACATGGGCATGTGCTACGACATCGGCCACGCCACGCTTGAAGGCGGCCTCTCGTGGCCAATCCAGGCGCGCTTGATGGAGCAGTATTTCGTCGCCGTGTTCCTGAAGGATTTCTATTTCGAGAAGGGTGAAAAAGGCTGGGCTCCGCGCTGGTGCAATTTCGGCGCGGGCAGCGTGAACAAATCGTTCCTCACCTGGCTCAAGTCGACCAACTTCAACGGCCCGCTTTGCCAGCATCACGAATACAAAGACCTCGGCAAGGACGCGGAGATGATGGCGAACATGAAGAAAGATCTCGCCACCCTGCGCGAATGGCTGGCGACGGCTTGATTCAACGCAGGACCGCGGCAGATGTTTGAGTCACGCAAAGGGGCGAAGTTCGCGAAGAAGGATATTTCTTTGCGGTGGTGGCGAGCGCTTTCGGCGATTGCCATGATTGCTTGGGCTTCAATCGCCCACGCCGCCCCGCCCTCGCCCATCATCGCCACGTTCTCGGTCGTCGGATTTGATTCGGCTACCGGTGATCTCGGCGTCGCGGTGGAGAGCAAGTTCTTCAGCGTCGGCAGCGTTGTGCCGTGGGCCAAGGCGAAGGTCGGAGCCGTCGCGACGCAAGCCCGCGCCAACGTCGCCTTCGGACCGGTTGGCCTGGACATGCTCGAAGCGGGCAAGTCGCCGGCGGAGATCGTGAAAACATTTTCGCGCGCCGACACAAACATTGCTGAGCGCCAATTCGCGATCATCGATGCCAAAGGCCGCGTCGCTGTGCACACGGGGACGAACTGTCTGGATTGGGCCGGGCATCGCGTGGGCGATAACTTTTCCGTTCAGGGCAATATTCTCACCGGCCCTGAAGTCGTCGATGCAATGGCGACGGCGTATCGCTTAAGTCAACGCATCGAGGGGACTGAACTTGCCGATTGGTTGATGGCCGCGATGCAGGCAGGCCAGCAAGCCGGTGGCGACAAACGCGGCCGCCAATCCGCCGCGCTGCTGGTCGTGCGCGATCACGGCAATTTCACCGGTCAAACGGACCGCTACATCGATCTGCGCGTGGAAGATCACCCCGAGCCGATCGACGAACTCGCACGCCTGCTCAAGCTTCACCGCGAGTTTTTCGGGAGACCGAAACTGTCGAAGGAGAAGTAGCGCTGGACGACGGGAGTGTTGCTTCGCAGGCGCGACGGACTTCAGCGGGCGTCAGTCTTTTTCACCAGCGCATCCACGAGTCGTTTGAGTTCGTTCACGGTCCGTTTTAGCTCCGCGTTCTCGGCTTCCAGTTGCCGACTGCGTTCGTCGAGTTTTTGATTCACCCCACGAATAGCTGCGAGCGCGACGCCGTGGAGGTCCGCTTCGTCAATGGAAGTCGCGCTCTGGCTCAGGGGAAACAGTTCGTGGAAATCCTGAGCCATCGGACCGATGTGGCGCTGCGGATAACCGAGGTAGCTCCATTCGGAGAGCGGCAGGCGGGAAACGCGCTCGAGCACGTCGCGATCGTCGACCGTTTTGAAATTCGCCTTCGCGTTACGATCGCTGGTGAAGTTCCAACTCGCATTACCCGGGGACCACGAGACGGATTGATTGGCATTGGTTGAGCCGCTGGTAAACACCACTCCTCCGACGACGTGAAGTTTCTGCGTAGGCGAAGTGGTGCCAATGCCCACGCTGCCGCTGGAAAAATAGAACGACCCAGCCTTCAACTCCAAGCGATCATCAGCCCCGTTTTCTCCGATGTGGACGTAATCGCCATCCCCAAAGTTGATCAACTTGGGAATTCCGTCTGCCGCTACGCCGCCCACCTGGATACCGCCACCAAAGCCATCCGGTTCGACCACGTGCAACCTGCGAGTCGGATTGGACGTGCCGATGCCGACATTGCCACTATTGGCGATGCTGACGCGATTGGATCCGGACGTGTAGAAGTCGAGACCGTATTGATTGCCGCCGCTGGTGCGCTTGGATCCAATCCCTTCAGTGCTGCTGCTGGAGCCGAAGAGAAGTCCCGGAGTCAGCGCGCCGTTATTCGATCCGTGGGGATCGATCCACACGTTGCCGAGGTTGTTCCACGCCAGCGCGAGTTGCGGCGAACTGCACAGCGTTCCCAAACCACCGCCACCGCAGCCGAACAGCACCGGCCCATCGGGATTAGCGCCCCCGAAAGACCCGGCGGAAACCCAGCCCAGCCCGTGGTAAATGTCGGAACCGCCACGAAAGAAGATGCCTTGATCGTTCATGCGGAGGCTGCCGCTGAAGATGTTTTGTGTGCCCGTGAAAACGTTGCCTCCCGTTCGCAAAGCAACGTTGGCCGAGAGCCGCGAGTCACTGAGCGTTCCCGTGGCAATGGCGGCAGCGGAGAGATTGCTTACTGCCGAACCGTCACCGCGAAACGCCGCAGCAGCAACCGCCCCAGTGGTGCTGAGGGAGTATGCGGGATTATTCGTGGTGCCGATGGCGAGGCCTGCCCCGGAATTCAATCGAATGCTCGCCGAACTCAAGGTGAGGGAATTGTCGGCCTGCAGAACGAAGTCGTGCCGCGCGCGACTGGTCCAGTCGTGATCGACGGTCTGGGTAAAATCGTGACCGGTCAAATGCGTGAAATCGTACTCGGTCACGATATTCATGTTCTTTTCGCCGTGGAGGTAGAGTTCCTCCGAGCCTTTCTTATCTTCGAAGCGGAGTTCATTGCCGCCGGCGACGCTTCCGCCTTTGGAGGATTGCGATTTGATTCCGCTCTTGGTTTTTTCTGCAGGTAAGGCGTAGGGCACAGGATGCGTAGCATTGTAGAGATTTCCCGTGATGATCGGTTGATCAGGATCCCCGTAGAGAAAATCTACGAGCACTTCCTGCCCCATTCGGGGGACGAAATACGCTCCCCAACCAATGCCCGACCAGGGAGTCGTGGTGCGGATCCAGCAACTGGAGTTGGCGTCGCTCGAGCCTTCACGATCCCACCGGAATTGCACTTTCACCCGCCCGCGTGAGTCCACGTAGATTTCCTCGCCAGCCGGCCCCACAACCGTCGCCGTGCAGGGACGCGCGACCGGTTTGGGAGTTTTTCGTTCGGGACGGAAGATGGTCGTGTACGGGACGACTTCGAGTTGGTTGCCGTAAAAGTAACTGGGGTTTCCATTGGTAAGGCGCCGAAACGCAGCGTGTCGCACCGCCGTCACCACGTAGTCGCCGGTGAAACCAGCACCGGAATTGTCTTCGAGCGTAAACTTGTAGCCCGGCCGGAGATCGGCAGCGTTGCCGTCGGCGACAAACGTTTGGTGCTCCACATCTTCGCGTTCATTATAGACTTGAGCACGGCTCTCCAGATCGCCCGGCTCAATCAAACTAGTTCCAAATTCGTACTTTTCCCCGATTCCAATTTCCCCATGCCTCGAACCGTAAAGAGACAAGCTCGGATGATTAAAATCGTAGCCCGCGACGGTGTATTTGAACGTCGACTGGTGTTGCGCCTTGTGAAAACTGCGAATGAAATCGGTTCCCGCTGGGATGTCGGCCGCCACATTGCCGTAGTAAGGCAAGCTGGAATAAGGCGCGGCTACATACGACGAGGCAGCGTCCCCCAAGGTAAGAGTTGGAACGTTCGAGCTGCTCTGGCGGAAATAATAAAAGATCCCCTCCTCTTCCAGAAGGCGATTGAAGAAATTCAGATGGGTCTCGGCATATTGTACCGCGTAGGCCCGAGTCGGATAGGAACCCGATAGCGATTCCACCAACGTGAGCCCCAGTGTGTCCGAATAGTGGGCCTGAACAATGTCGGGAACGGCAAGCTCTTGAAAAATTCGATAGCCGCTCCATCGCGCCAGGTTGGCCAATGGCGGCTCCAGCCGAAACGTGTAAAGCACGTTGGTTCCATCGTAGCCCGCGAGCGCGCATCCCGTGACGATGCCGGCGAAACTGCTATTGCGTCCGTAGCGATTGAACGAGACTCGAGCCGGCAGGCCGAATTGCGCGTCGGGATCCAGACTCGGCGACGGCGCGATCACTTCCACGACGAAGCTGTACGGTTCGGAAATGGCCTCGCGTCCGAAACATCCCACCATCGTCCCGAAGGACGAGCCATTGAGATAGAACGTCAACGAAGGAGTGCCGCCGACGGTTGTTACCGGCAGCAATGCCGTAAAGGGCAAGGCTTCGTCTTTCGTGAACGCACGCGCCGATTCCACAAAGCTCGAGTAAGCGCCGCTCCCTCCGTCGGTAAGGTTCCCCGGTATAACCCCAGCGGCAATCTTGCTGGCGGTGACCGCGCCGTCGGCAATCATGGACGCGGTGATCGTATTTGCAGGTACGCTGGAGGCGAGTCCCGCCGTCCCCGCGCTCGGAGCGAACATGGCGTAGGGAACCGCTGTGATCACTTGCCGCGGAACCACGTTGGTGAAGAAGCCACTGCTCGCACCCGAACGAAAGCCGATTTCCAACCACCGATCCGAACCAGCGAACTGACTTCCAAAATTCAAACTCACGGAAAACAGACCGTTGGTGATCCTCAAGTCACTCACCACGATCGGCGACGTGAGTGCACTACCGCCCGAGTTCACTGAGTAGAGATTGAATTGCAGGTCATACGCCCCATTCGCCGGCGCGCCACGATCCGTAAGAAACCCTTGGTACGTGAAGGACGTTACCTGCGCCATCAAGATTGTGGTGCTCGCCACTAACGACACGATCGACAGAAATGCAGCGATGAGTTTCCTTTTCATAACGTTCCTCCGTTGAAGATTTCCCGGGCGCGCTGGAGGACTCCCTCCGCTCCGGCAATGAAGTCGGCTTCCCAAAGGTGCAATCTGCCCCGGACGCAACCCGCGCCCCTCAGCCGCGCTTCCGTGCCGAGTGTCCCGAAGCGACTCACAAAACACCGGTACCCACACACCCGCGTTTCGACTGCACGAAACTTGGCGAACACGAAACGTGCATTGGGAACTACGCCCCCCTCTGCCGGAAGGTGCGGTTTTGCGGTTTCCTTTTCCCCCACGGCTTGCTAATTCCCTCTCGGTGCTAATACCGATTGTCGCCCTTGTCATCGTCGCGTTATCCGCGGGGGCGAGCTTTCTCTTCGCATTGGCAGAGACGGCGCTGTTCTCGCTCGGAAAATGGCAGACGCGGCAATTGACGGAACGCTCCGCCAAACGGGGCGCACTCGTGCAGCAGTTGCTCGATCAACCGCAGGACCTCCTCGCCGCCATTGTGCTCGGTAACACCGTCGCCAATGCCGCCATCGTCGGTGTCGCTTTGTGGATGGCGCTGGAGGGGCAATGGTCCATCTGGCTGGCATTGCCGAGCACGTTGCTAATTGTCCTCGTGGGCGGCGAAGTGCTTCCCAAGACGCTCGCCGTCCGCGCGCCGGACGCGTGGGCGCTCCGCATCGCGGTGCCCATGGCGTGGATGTTGAATATTTCTCGTCCGGTGCAACGCGCCGCCCAAAGCATCACCCACTTTATCCTGACGGTCATGGTGCCCAAATCAATCAAGCCCGCGACAGGCCTGAGCGACGCAGATTACCACGAGCTGATTGAACTCGCGCATCAGCAGGGCGCCCTGGCCAAGTCCGAGAAGGAAATCATTCTTCAAATAATCAGCCTCGATCAGCGCATGGTCCGCGACGTCATGCAACCCCGCTCCCGGCTCGCCTGCATACCGGATGACCTGTCGATTGAGGACATGCTCACGGCTGCGCGCAAGTTCCGGCACCGCCGGTTGCCGATGTATGACGAAACGCCCGACACGATCGTCGGTGTCCTCGACACGCGCAGCTTGCTGCTCGATCCCAACGTCGACCTTGCTGACGCGATCGAGTTCCCCTCGTTCGTTCCCGAAACGATGAACCTGCTGCAACTCCTGAAGAGCTTGCAGCGCCAGCACCGCGGCATGGCGCTGGTGCTCGATGAGTTTGGCGGCACCGCCGGGATCGTGACGATGGAAGACATCCTCGGCGAGGTCTTCGGTCGCGCCCGCACCACGGATGAAGCGACGGGTTTCGTAATGAAGAAGCTTGGCGAAGGTCGCTGGCGCGTGAACGGCACAATGCGATTGGACGATTTCCGTCGCGAATACCCGGCCCTGCCGGACGTGCCGGAAGTGGAAACGATGGGCGGCTTGCTCATCGACCAATGCGAAGTCGTACCCGCACAGGGGCAATCCATTCACGTGCACGGGCTGAAGCTCACGGCGCAAGCCGTCGACGAACGGCGCGTGCGTGAAGTGCTCGTCGAGATATCCGGGCGAGGAGGGCGCGACGCATGAGCGCGGGCGTATTTATTCCCATCACGGCGCTCGCCCTGCTCCTGTCGTTCCTCTTCTCGGGAATGGAGGCCGGCGTTTCCGCGTTGAGCCGGTTGCGCATCCGCCAGTTGATGCGGCGAGGACACGTCAATGCGAAGGTGCTCCACGGCTTCCTCGAAAACCCCGAGAACTTTCTCTGGACGATTCTGGTCGGCAACACGCTCGCGAACCTCGTCGCCGTGGCGTTGCTGGTGATGAAACTCCACGAAATCGTCGCCGCCCATCCGCTCCGCTTCGTGGCCGGCCTGCTGGTGCTGGCGTTCTTGCTTTATACTCTGTGCGAGTTGTTGCCGAAGCTGCTGTTCCGCCAGTTCCCCAACCGCCTCTGCCTGCTGCTGGCGCGCCCGTTCCGCCTTATCCACATTGTGCTGGCGCCGCTCGTCGCTCTGGTCGCGCACTTTTCGAAATGGCTCCTGCGCTGGACCGGCGGCAAGGCGTTCACCGGCCATCTCTTCGGCAACCGCGAGGAGTTCCGCGTGGTGATGCAGGAGTCCGCGCAAAACCTCACCAGCGAAGAACGGGCGATGATCAACCGGGTGCTCGATCTGCAAAACGTCACCGTCCGCCAAGTCACCATCCCGCTCGAAAAAACCGTGACCGTGACCACCGCCACTCCGCTCGACGAGGTGAAGATACTCTGCCGCGAGAAACATTTTGCTCGTCTGCCAGTGTGGGACGACACCGGCAACCGCAAGCGCATCGTCGGCTTGATCACATTGGACTCCGTATTGTTTCGCCCTGATGGCGACAACGCCACCACCGCCGGCGAACTGGTGAAGCCCGCCTTGTTCCTCGAGGAAGACATGCGGCTCGAAGTCGCGCTGCAACGGATGCGGCGGGCGGGGCAGCGGCTCGCGCTCGTTCTCGGTCCCAGCCGCCGCGAGGTAGGCATCGTGAGCATTCAGGATATTTTCAAAATCATCTTCGGCGAGGTGAGCCTCTAGCCCATGGACGTAACCACCGTCATCGTATTGAAGTTCGCCGCAGTCTTCCTGCTGGTGTTCTTGAACGGCTTCTTCGTGGCGGCCGAGTTCGCACTGGTCAAAGTACGCGACACGCAGCTCGTCTCGCTCGCCGAAAAAGGACACCGGCGCGCCCGCATGGCGCGGCAGGTCATCAAGAACCTCGACGCCTCACTCAGCGCCTGCCAGCTGGGCATTACACTGGCCAGCCTGGGCCTGGGCTGGATCGGGGAAGCGGTGTTCACCGAGGCACTGTCGCCAGTGTTGTCCTGGCTGAGCATCGAGTCCGAGCAAGTGCAACACTCGCTGGGTTTTCTTTTCGGTTTCTCCGCCATCACGTTTCTGCACATCACGGCGGGCGAACAAGCCCCAAAAATGTTGGCGATTCAACAGCCGTTACCCACCTCGCTCTGGGTCGCCTACCCGCTGGCTTGGTTTCACCGCGCTTCTTATCCTTTCATCTGGGCGCTCAATCACACCTCACTGTGGCTGCTGCGTTCCGTGGGCATCCAACCCGTCAGCGAATCGGAGATGAGCCATTCCGAGGAGGAACTGCGCCTGTTCTTCACCGCCTCGCAGAAACACTCCGGCGGCACCACGCTCGGGCGCGACCTCGTCCTCAACGCGCTCGACCTTCAGCACCGGCGGGTTCGGGACGTGATGCGCCCCCGACAGGAAATCGCCGGGCTCAACACGATGGCGACCATCTCCGAGTGCCTCGATATCGCCGAGCGCACGCGTTACTCCCGTTTTCCGCTGTGTGAAAATGGCGACCTCGACAAGACCCTCGGCGTGGTTCACGTGAAGGATCTATTCGCGCACCGCATCAAAGCGCACACCGGGGCGGATCTGCGGCCAGTGACGAAAAGCCTCATCTACGTGCCGGAGACCGCCCGACTCGAACGCCTGCTCAGCTTGTTTCTTGATCGCCGACTTCACCTCGCCATCGTCGTCGACGAATACGGCGGCACCGTCGGGTTGGTGACGTTGGAAAACATCCTCGAAGAATTGGTCGGGCAGATTCAGGACGAGTTCGATCAGGAAAAGCCGCTCGTCGAAAAGAAAGGGGACACAGTCTGGGAATTGTCCGGTGCGCTACCGCTGCACGAACTCGCCGAGTTGATTGGCGAACCCTTGACTGACGAAGGCGTCACCACCGTCAACGGCCTCGTAATGCAGCGTCACGGCGGATTTCCCAAGGAGGGCGACGTATTGCGGTTGGGCAACTTCGAGCTGAAAGTCGAGGCGCGCGATGGCTTGCGCGTGACGCAGCTCCGATTGACCGCAATTCCCAAGCCGACGGAGCCGAGCGATAAGCCCGAATCAGAAGCGTAGTCGGGGAGAGGTTCCGCAGCACAACCAGCCAGCCCTCAGTCGTGAAGAACGACCCGCGATCCTCTCCACGCGAGGAAGCCCGCCACCGCTCCCAGGAAAACGCCCAGTTCCACCGCCGTCCACAAACCGCGCGCCGCGTTGGCGGTCGTGAAATAAGCCAGCAGGGTCAACCAGACAATCGCGGGATGACGGTCGAAAGGCTGCCGAATCGGCTGTTTGCTGATCAGCAGCGGCGAGACAGGGAGCAATAGCGCGAGTGAAACTCCAAACCAGCCGACAAAGTTCACCCACGGCACGCCGTACCAGTGAATACTGTTCGGCGACGTCTGCCATCCGCGATAGTGCCGCACGTGCGCGGAGAATGGCTCGTAACAGGCGTCGAGCGCTGTCGCGAGCACCGCGGTCAGACCGATCACCCACCAACCGTATTCCGGATGTTCGCGCCACGGCCGCAGGATAAGTCGCGCCAGCCCGCGACTCCCCAGCACGAAACCGATCCACAAAAACGGAACCGCCCACGGTAGTCGGCCCGAGATTCGCGGGCCCAACTCCTCCGTGTAGACCGCGTAGCCAAACGGCCGGCCCTTTTTCGTCGCGTAAAATTCCACCGCTCCCGCGATAACGATCATGATCACTCCCGTGAACGCGACGTATTGAATGGGAAATCTCCGCCCCAATGAAACAAGAATGGTCATCGCCGCCATGAAGAACACCATGCCGTCCAGCCACTTCATCCACGGCGAAAGCGTCAGATCCGCGATCGCAAAGATCCAGACGAGAATCGCCGTTCCCAGAAAGGTGTAGAACACCGGCTTATGGAGGGTGACCGCGACCTGGGTCGTAGGTGTCGGTTGAAATTGTTGCATTATTGCTCCACCGGTCCGGCTGCCACGGCGATTCCGACCGGCCCGATGCGTGGGATCAAAATCGAAAAGCCACGTTCAGGCAACCAAAACCACGAACTCGCCCTTGGGCGGACGCGTCCGCACGGACACGAGCAATTCCGCCGCGGTGCCGCGACGAAACTCCTCGAACTTTTTCGTCAGTTCCCGCGCGAGCACGACCTGTCGTTCGGGAAAAACCTCGCTCAACTCCGTCAGCAACTTCTCAATGCGATATGGCGACTCATACATCACCAGCGTCCCCGAGAATTGCTTGAGCGCCTCGAGCTGGTTGCGGCGTTGCCCGGATTTGTGCGGCAGGAAGCCAATGAAATGAAACTCATCCGTCGGCAATCCACTCGCCGTCAACCCCGCGACGAGCGCGCACGCGCCGGGCACGGACTCGACGCGACAACCCGCAGCCAGCGCGGCCTTCACCACGCGTTCACCCGGATCGCTGATGCCCGGGCTGCCGGCATCAGTCACGAGCGATACTTTCTCGCCGCGTTTCAAACGCTCGATGATTTCCTCGCTGCGCTTGGCTTCGTTGAATTGAAAATAGCTGATCATCGGCCGGCTGATGCCGAAGTGTTTCAGCAACTGCCCCGTATGCCGGGTGTCCTCCGCCGCGATGACATCGCACTCTTTCAACGTGCGCAACGCACGCAGCGTGATGTCCTCCAGATTGCCGATTGGCGTGGCGACCAGATAAAGCGTGCCCGGCGTGAGCGGTGGCAGTTGTGATTCCATCGCGGGAAATTTTGAAGCGCACCCTGCCCTATCGCGAGCAAAAACAACACACTGCCAACCACCGCGCTCGATCGTTCAGCCAACGATCCGCTCGGGTCGCGAGTAGACGTTCATCTTGCCGCCGCGAAGAAAGCCCACAAGCGTCTGCCCGCTCTCGCGCGCAAACTCCACCGCCAAACTCGACGGCGCGGACACGGCCGCGATGACGGCCACCCGGGCGGCGAGCGCTTTCTGGAGAATCTCAAACGACGCGCGACCACTCACGAGCAGCACGTGTTGATCGAAGGGCAACAGATGGTGGAGCAATCCGTAGCCGAGCACCTTGTCGACGGCGTTGTGCCGCCCGACATCTTCGCGCAACACGATCAATTTCCCGCGACGCGTGAAGATCGCCGCGGCGTGAAGGCCGCCGGTCTCTTCAAAGGTCGCTTGCGCCGCGCGCAATTTCCCGGGCAAAGCCGCGAGCGTCTCCGCCGTCACCGTCACCTTGGATTCCACGGGCGCGAAGTGTTGTTGGACGGCTTCGATCGTTGCTTTTCCGCACAAGCCACAGCTCGAAGACGCGAAGACGTGGCGCGTAAGTTGATCGAAGTCCACCTCGACAGAGGGCGCAACGAAGACGTTGAGCGTGTTGCCAAGGTGGGCGGCTTCCCCTTGCGTGCAGTGCGCGATGTCGACGATCTCGCGGCGCTCGCGGATCAATCCTTCGGCGAGGAGAAAACCGGCGGCGAGTTCGTCGTCGTGGCCCGGCGTGCGCATCGTCACGGCGATGCCGCGTCCGCGAACGCGAATCTCCAACGGCTCTTCGCGAGCGACTAGATCATCGCTTTCGACAGGCGCCTTGCCCACCTGCACCCGACGGATCTTGATCGAACTGGACGCCCCGCTGTTCATCTCGCGCACGCCGACACTCTCTCACGACTCCTCGGTTTCGGCCAACACGGGCGCGCGCAACGGTGCAGCGGGCGGCGGATTGCGCAAGTTGGCCTGCAGCGTTTCCTTCGTCAGTTCCTTCTCCCAACGGCTGATCACGACGGTCGCCACGCCGTTGCCGACGAGATTGGTCAAAGCGCGGCATTCGCTCATGAAGCGATCGATGCCCACGAGAATCGCCAGCGATTCCACCGGAATGCCGGGCACCGCCGCAAGCGTCGCCGCCAACGTGACAAAGCCCGCACCCGTCACGCCGCTCGCGCCTTTGGACGTGACCATCGCGATGATGAGCAAGCTGATCTGGTGCTGGAGATCGAGCGGCGTGTTCGTGGCTTGCGCGAGGAACACCGCGGCCATCGCCATGTAAATATTTGTGCCGTCGAGGTTGAAGCTGTAGCCGGTGGGAACGACCAAACCGACCGTGGATTTCGCGCAACCGAGGCGCTGCATTTTCTCGATCATCCCGGGCAACGCGGTCTCGGAGGAACTCGTGCCGAGGACCAGCAGCAACTCGTCCTTGATGTAGATGAGGTAGCGGAAGATGGAGAATCCGGACCACCATGCGATGCCGCCGAGGACGATCACGACGAACATTCCCGCCGTGAGATAAAAGCCCGCCATCAGCACGAGCAACTTGTTGAGCGCGCCGAGCCCGTAGCTGCCAACGGTGAACCCCATCGCGCCAAACGCACCGATCGGCGCCACCTTCACAAGGATGTGCATCACGCCAAAGAACACCTGCGAGCCATATTCGATCACGTGCAGCAGGGGCTTTCCGCGCTCGCCCATGAACGCGATCGCGAACGCGACGAGGATCGCGATGAGCAACACTTGCAGCAAATCTCCAGAGACGAACGCGCCGAGGAATGTGTCCGGAATGATGTGGAGGAAGAAATCCGTCGTGCTCAGCGAATGCGCCTTCTCGCTAAAACCATGACTGGTATCGACCGCTTTGGCATCCGCGTGGAACGTCGTGCCTTCGGGCGTGAAGCCGACGCCCGGCTTGAGCACGTTGACTACGACGAGGCCGATGACGAGCGCAAGCGTGGAAACGATTTCGAAATAGAGCAGCGTCTTCGCGCCGATGCGCCCGAGCTTCTTGAGGTCGCCCATCGAGGCGATGCCGTGGACGACGGTGCAGAAGATGATCGGCGCGATCATCATCTTGACCAGCTTGATGAAACCGTCGCCGAGCGGCTTCAGGGACTTGCCGAAGTCGGGGTAAAAGAATCCGACCACAATGCCGAGCGCAACGGCGATGAGCACCTGCAGGTAGAGGATGCGATACCAGGGTTTGCGCGCAGTGGTAGGTGGCATGAGTCGATGTGGTGCGCGGAGAGTTAGCCCTGCGAACGCCCCGGCTGTCGAGGCGAAAGCCGGCGCGAACCCAACTCGGCGTGCGCTCGCGTACTATTTCTTCAACGTCAGCGTCACCAGGCGCACGTCCATCACGCTCTTGCCGGGAATCTCCAGCGCGCGCAGCGTCAGCGGTCCGCGACCTTTCTCCAGATGCATCGTGCCGAGATTCAACGCGCGAAACTCCTTCAAGTAGGACTCGCCCTTGCGCGGCACGCGATCCTGATTGTCGATGAGCGGCGGGTCCCAACCCGGAGCCACTTTGCCGACGGCTTTGCTCCCTTTCAGACTCATCTCGATCTTCGCTCCGGCATCCGCGAGCGGTGCCGTG
Source organism: Limisphaerales bacterium (assembly GCA_044224905.1). GTDB lineage: Bacteria > Verrucomicrobiota > Verrucomicrobiia > Limisphaerales > JBGAJN01 > JBGAJN01. The sequence continues at coordinate 1,486,984 of JBGAJN010000002.1, read as the reverse complement.
TAATAAATCACCGCGTCGTAATCGCCGCTGGTGTGCACGTCCACGTCCCACGTCATCGAATCATCGAGGCTCGTCCAATTCATGAAGTAGGAACAATTCGGAGCGTTCGCACTGCGCTTCACATTGCCGTGCGCCACGCCATCGCGCGCGGGCAGCGGCGTCATCGGAAACTCCGCGTAGCCGACGGGATATGGCCGGCCATCGTCATCCTTCGCCTCGCTCTTCGCCTTGCCCTTCCCCTTCCCTTTTCCTTTGGCGTCGGCAACGGGCGCGGCCTTCGCCACGCCGAAAACTTCCTTCCGCCAGGTGGCGACCGTCGCCGCCATCTTCGCCGCGGTCTCCGGATGCTTCGCCGCGACGTCAGTGGTCTGATTAGGATCGGCCACCATGTCGTAGAGCGCGCCCTTGTTATCGAGGCGGTATTGCTGCGACCGCGCGCTGACGCTGCCGGCCCAATGCGAAATGATCGTGCGATCCGGCCACTCCTGCTTCCGCCCGGCGATCAGCAGCGGCGAAAGATTACGACCGTCGAGCGGTTTGTCACCGAGGCGCGGAACGCCGGCCATCGCGGTCAACGTCGGCAGCAGATCAATTGCGCCAGTGATTTCGCGCACCACCGTTCCCGCCTGAATGCCGCCGCCGGGCCAGCGAATGTAGAACGTCGAACGCACGCCACCTTCGTCGGTCGAGCCCTTCTTGCCTTTCATGCCACCGTTCCAACGCCAGCTGTTCGGGCCGTTGTCGGAGAAATAAATCACGATCGTGTTGTCCGCGAGTTTGAGTTCGTCGAGACGCTTGAGCACGCGGCCCACGTTCCAGTCGAGGTTCTCCACCATCGCGAGCGCGCACCGGGTCACGGGGAGATCTTCATTCTCGCCATCCTGCGAACGCATCTTGATCGGCGCGTCCTTGAAGCGGTTCCAATACTCGTCAGGGACACAGAACGGCGAGTGCGGCGTGTTGAAGGGCACGTAACAGAGAAACGGCTTCGCGCGATTCTTCTCGATGAACGCGAGCGCGTGGTCGGTGAGATCGTCGGAGATGAACCCCTTGCCGCGAACCATCTCACCATTGTGTTCCAGCGGCGGGTCGAAGTATTCGCCCCAGTGGCCGGAGGTGAAACCGTAGTATTCCTCGAAGCCGCGCGCGTTCGGGTGATACGGCCACTGGCTGCCATTGTGCCACTTGCCGAAAGCGCCGGTCGCGTAGCCCGCGGCCTTGAACGCATCGGCGATGGTTTTCTCGTCCGTGTTCAAGCGCTCCTGCCCGGTCGAGACGCCGCGCACGCCCGCGCGCGAATGATAGCGCCCCGTGAGCATTTCCGCGCGCGTCGGCGAGCACACGGGACAAACGAAGAAACGATCGAGGACCGCGCCGCGCCGGCCGATCGAGTCGATGTTGGGCGTCTTGATGTTGGTGTTGCCGTTGAGGCTGTAATCACCCCAGCCGGAATCATCAGCGAGGAAAATGACAATGTTCGGGGTGCTCGCGGCCTTCGCGGCGAGCGGCCACCACGAGACGCCAAAGGACACGAGGAGTAACAACAGGGTGCGCATGAGCGGAATCATAGCGGAGAAGACGTCGGAAGGAAGCGCGGAGGTTTCCACACAATTAACCAATGCGACTGCGGCAATCCCATCCGCTCGGACTGCAAGCTGCATCCCCGCTCCGGCAAAACCTGCGATTTTCTCGGCCCCGTGGTATTTCCCCGCGGCGCGGGGAACGTTCCTCGTGGCGTGGAGGTGGCCCTCCGTGACGCGGAGGTCGACCTCCATCGCGCGGAGGTCGCCCCCCTTACGACGGAGGTCGTCGGCGATAACGCGGAGGTCGCCCTCCGTATGACGGAGGGCGTCGGCGGTGGCGCGGAGGTCTACCTCCACGTCACGGAGGTCGTCGTCAATGGCACGGAGGGCTACCTCCGTGCTGCGGAGGTCGACCTCCATGGTGCGGAGGGCGTCGTTGGCGCGACGGAGGGCACCCATTAATCCATCAAAAACGCCGCCGGAACCGCGAAGCACCCCAAAAACAGCACTTCCGACGCTGGCGGCCGTAGTTCCGGCGTCGGATTGGCCTTCGTCCGCGCGACCGCCGGCCGTTCCCAACCGCGCCACGACCTTTCCCGCAGCGTGGGTTGAGCTAGGTAGGGTCGGCGCGCTGCGCCGACCGGACATCGCAGCGCGATGTCCCTGCCACACCCAATCCCCGCATCCCCGGCTGGAATTCTCGGCTTGAAAACCACCGGCTAAAGTGGCCTACTCATTCTACAACCGAAGGGAAACACCAACGCCATGCTGAAGGGCGTTTTTGAACAACGAGCCATCGTGAAGACCATCCACCACTGGATCATCCGGAGTATCCTTGCGCTCGCCGTAGCCTGCCTTGCCGCGCCCGCCCGCGCGCAACTCGTGCCCGATGGCGGGACGAACATCGTAGACGGAGTCTTTGCCGACGGCGGCGTGACCAACTACATCGGTTCCAACACGCCCTTCTCCCTCCTCGTCATCACCAACGGTGGCGGCGTGACCAATGTCACCGGGATCATCGGCTTGACCACCAACAGTGTGAGTAACACTGCTGTGGTTGGCGGCACGGGATCTTACTGGCAAAGCATTGGATCAGGGTTCCCCAACGGGATGATCGTAGTCGGGTCTTCGGGTGCCTTCAACACCCTGGTCATTCGTGACGGTGGGCGGGTGGAAGATGCTACGGGCGCCATCGGCCACAATCGCAGCGCAGTAAGCAACCAAGCGACGATCACGGGTGCTGGTTCCGTGTGGGCTTCCGACGGAGATTTTTATGTTGGTTACAGTGGTGGCTACAACTCGCTCTTAATTGCCGACGGCGGGACGGTCATTTCTGGCACTTCTGGCGTTAGTACAATTGGCTTCAGTCCCAGTTCACCGAGCAACCATGCCACAGTGACCGGTGCCAATTCGCTGTGGACCGTCAGCAACAGCTTTCGGGTGGGAGTTTTGGGGTCATTCAACACACTCCTCATCAGCAATGGCGGGAGGGTGGCATCAGCCTCTGGGTCAATCGGGGCTGGTTCGAATAATCAAGTCACTGTGTCCGGTAGCAATTCCGCGTGGATTTGCAGAGATGGCCTTCGAATAGGTGAATCGGGACGTTTCAACACCCTGCTGGTCACCAACGGGGGAACTGTGCAAGCCGCCAGCGCCTACGTAGGTTTCTTTTCAAACGCTTTCGGCAATTTGCTCGATATCGAAAATGGCTTCTTCATTCTGACCAACGCAACGGCCAACTCTATTCTCGACGTGCGCCGTGGTGAGCTCCGCTTGGGCGGTGGGGCTCTTGTGACGAGCACGCTCATGCTGACCAACGCCGTGACCAATGCAAATGGCGGTGGCGGGTTCACGTTCAACGGGGGAACGCTCATGGTCCAAACCTCCATTGTGGCGAATGCGCAGACCTTCTTTGTCGGCAACGGAACCGGCGCGGCGACCTTCAGCATGTTCGGAAAGGGGACCCATACATTCTCCAACGGCCTCCTCATCCAAACCAACGCGACGCTCACCGGCACGGGCACGATCAACGGGAGCGTGACCAATTGCGGGACGATCTTCCTCACCAACGCGGACCAAATGATTTTCACTGGCGATGTGGTGAACAAGGGCGTGATCATCGCCGTGACCGGCACACCGCGCTTCGGCTCCACCTTCACCAACTTCGGCACCCTCATCACCACCGCCAGCATCAACGTGGCGAACGTCTCCGTCAGCGGCCCGGACATCATGCTTCAATTCAACTCCGTGTCCAACTACGTCCACGAAGTGCAGGCCAGCACGAACGTTTCCTCCGGCCTCTGGCAAAGCCTCACCAACGGCCTCCTCGGCACCGGCAGCCCCATCACCTTCACCGACCCCGGCGGCGCCACCAACGGCAACCGCACCTACCGCGTTCTCTTGCATTGACCGCATGAAACCCAAACCAATGCCATGAGAACCACCCGCTCCGTCGTGGTCTGCTTCCTCTTCACCGTCGCGGCGACGCTCGCGCTGCTCAATGCCACCGCCCGCGCTCAACTCGTGCCCGATGGCGGAACGAATGTGCTCGACGGCGTGACCAACAGCGTCAGCGGCGATCTCACCGTGGGCACCAATGGTAGTTTCACACTGCTGAGCCTCATCAACGCCGCGGCGGTCGAGGTCGGTGATCGTGCAGTGATTGGGCGCGAACTGGGGAGTTTCAGCAACTCAGTCAGCGTCACTAGCACGGGCGCTGTCCTCGCCGTGACGGGCAGGTTATACGTAGGTTCCAATGGTTGGGGCAATCAATTGATCATCACCAACGGAGGCCGGGTCGCCAGTGCGGGGGGCACATTGGGAAATGATATCGATTCATCAGGCAACTTGGCGATCGTCGCTGGAGTGGGTTCACTCTGGAGCAATTCTGCGAGCCTCTTTATTGGTTTGTTTGGTTCTTCCAACTCAGTCTTGGTCAGTAACGGTGGAATCATGACCAGTGGCGACGGGAACATCGGTGTAAGACTTGGTTACAACACAAGCTCCTCGAACAACGTGGTTCTGATTACGGATCCCGGGTCGGCATGGTACTATAACGGAGTCGTGTCTGTCGGCCGCAGCAACAGCAGTGGAAATCGACTGATTGTGAGCAACGGCGGAACCTTCCGGTGGGGCGGAAGCGGAATCAGCGATGCGTCAATAGGAGGTACGAACAGCGAAATATTGGTGACCGGTGCGGGGTCGGTGTGGAGCAACTCTCACGAACTCATAGTCGGTGGGGTTGGTGGGAGCCGAATGGTCGTGGACGGTGGCGGATCATTGATGACCGGGTGGGCGGCAATTCGCGGCACCAACAGCGAAATACTTGTGACCGGCACCGGATCGATCTGGAATAACCGAGTCGACCTACGGCTGGGCGATAGTGGCTACGGTCACCGACTCGTCGTGAGCAACGGTGGGGTCGCAAAGAATGGTACGATCGCATACCTCGGCATCACAGGTGGCAGCAATCAAGTGATCGTGACTAGTGCGGGGTCGATTTGGACCAACCAAGGTAACTTCTACCTTGGATACGATAGCGTCGGAAACCAACTGCTGGTGAGCGACGGCGGGCGCGTGACCGTCCGGGGCACCCAGATCCGCATCGGCCACCAGGGGGGGAGCTCTGGGAATGTGGCCACCGTGACCGGCGCCGGATCGGTCTGGAGCAATGGGACCGCACTCTATGTTGGCTACCAAGGCAGCGAGAACTGGCTAGTGGTAAGCAACGGCGGACAAGTAGTCTCCGGGACGGGCGGTATAGCGCTTGGCAGCCCCGTAAGTAATCCAAACAGCATTAACAATCGCGCAGTTGTGACGGGCAATGGATCGATCATACGCATCGGTGCCAGCTTGGTTGTTGGCTATTGGAGCCCCGGAAACCTCATGACTGTGAGAGACAACGGAGCGGTTGTTTCAAGCCAAGGCGTTTACATTGGCTACAATGCACCAAACAACCGGCTGGTTGTGGATAACGGCACCATACGCGCTACCAACACTGCAGGCACTGGGATTTTCGAGATTCAGCAAGGCACCAATGAATTCAACGGTGGATTGATCGACGTGGATCGTCTGGTAATGACCACCACAGGGGGGGCTTTTGACTTCAACGGGGGAACGTTGCGCATCAAAGGGACCACCAACAGCAACGGCCAAGTCTTCGCCGTCGGAAACGGATCAAGTAACGCGACGCTTGAACTGGTCGGCGACTCCCATCTCTTCGCGAACGGCCTGCTGATCCAAACCAACGCGACGCTCACCGGCACGGGCACGATCAACGGGAGCGTGACCAATTGCGGGACGATCTTCCTCACCAACGCGGACCAGATGATCTTCACCGGCCCAGTGGTGAACAAGGGCCTGATCATCGCCGTGACCGGCACGCCGCGCTTCGGCTCCACTTTCACCAACCTCGGCAACCTCATCACCACCGCCAGCATCAACGTGGCGAACGTCTCCGTCAGCGGCCCGGACATCGTCCTGCAATTCAACTCGGTGTCCAACTACCTCCACGAAGTGCAGGCCAGCACGAACGTTTCCTCCGGCCTCTGGCAAACCCTGACCAACGGCCTCCTCGGCACCGGCAGCCCCATCACCTTCACGGACGTCGGCGGTGCGTTGACCAGCAACCGCACTTACCGCGTGCTCCTGCATTGACCGCATGAAACCCAAACCAATGCCATGAGAACCACCCGCTCAGTCATGGTCCGCTACCTCCTCACCCTCGCCGCGGCGCTCGCGCTGCTCACTGCCACCGCCCGCGCGCAACTCGTCGCCGATGGTCAGACGAATGTATTGAGTGGCGTTACCAACAATCTTTCCAGCGGCCTCACGATCGGTGTTTCCGGCGGTAACTCCATGCTGGTATTGACCAACCGGGCTAACGTGTATGTCGATGTCTATGGTCCGGTTAGTCTTGGCTACAGCCCTTCGGCCTCAAACAATCAAATCGTTGTAGGCGGCGTTGAGAGTAAGCTTCTCGCGCAACGCGGAGTGATTGTCGGAAACCAGGGCTCGGGAAACTCAGCCCTAGTGACGGCAGGCGGACTGGTGAGCGGAATATTCGGTGTCTACGTTGGCTTTGATGGCTATTTGGGAAGTGCCCCTATGTCACAGGGGAATCGAATTACGGTCACCGGAACGAATTCGACCTGGAACGTTGGGGGGAACCTGTATGTGAGTGGCTCATCTGGCGCCATCTTGGTCGCGGCGGGTGGAAAGTTTAATTGCAAATGGAGTGGAACCGGCGGGTACGCGTACATCGGCCACCTTGTTGGCTCGGACTCCAATCAGGTAGTCATCACGGGTAGCAATTCCGTCTTCACTGCCGATGATCCGGTATGGGTCGGAAATAGCGGTTCGTACAACAGTGTGATCGTGACCAATAGTGGTTCCTTAAGGTCTAGTGGTATGGTCGTTGGTTACGAGGCGGGTTCATCGAATAACCAAGTCACGGTGAACAACGGAAAGATTTCCGTGACCAACTTCAGCGGCGCGACGCTGGATGTTCGACGCGGCAGCTTGATATTCAGTGGAGGGACAATCCAAGCGAGCATTTTACTGCTCACCAACAATTCCGGATACTTTAGCCATTACGGGGGTGCCCTCGCCGCAAGCGTCATCAACGTCAGCAATGGCCGGCCGTTTCTCGTGGGTGACGGTACCAATCTAGCCACGATCAGTTTGACCGGCAAGGCCACGAATCTCAATTCCTTCTCCGACGGCCTGCTCATCGCCAGCAATGCCACGCTGACCGGTACGGGCACGATCAACGGGAGCGTGACCAATTGCGGGACGATCTTCCTCACCAACGCGGACCAGATGTTCTTCACCGGTCCGTTGGTCAACAAGGGCGTGATCATCGCCGTGACCGGCACGCCGCGTTTCGGTTCCACCTTCACCAACCTCGGCACGCTCATCACCACCGCCAGCATCAACGTCGCGAACGTCTCCGTCAGCGGCGACGACATCGTGCTGCAATTCTACTCCGTCTCCAACTACCTCCACGAAGTGCAGGCCAGCACGAACGTTTCCTCCGGCCTCTGGCAAAGCCTGACCAACGGCCTCCTCGGCACCGGCAGCCCCATCACCTTCACCGACCCCGGCGGCGCCACCAACGGCAATCGCACCTACCGCGTGCTCTTGCATTAGCCGCGTGAAACCCATTGCCATGAGAACCACCGGCTCCGTCGTGGTCTGCTTCCTCTTCACCGTCGCGGCGACGCTCGCGCTGCTCACTGCCAATGCGGACGCTCAGCTCGTCGCCGATGGGCAGACCAACACGATTAGCGGTGGCACCACACTCGTGGCCGGAGTCCTTACAGTGGGAACAAATGGGAGTCTCTCCGCGCTGATCGTGACCAATGCTGGCATCCTGAACGTCACAGGAAGCACCACGATCGGGCGCGAAACAGGCAGTTTCAGCAATCTGATTTCGGTGGGTGGCGCGGCAACACGGCTGTTAATCAGCAGCAACCTTTTTGTTGGATCAAACGGTTTCGGCAACCAACTCTTGATCACCGGCGGTGGAGCAATGACGAACTCTGGTTTGGCTAGCATTGGCGGCGTGGTGGGGGCCGATTCAAATTCGGTGGTGCTGACGGGTAACGGTAGCCGGTGGGAACTCTCGAGTTCATATTATCCGAACTATCCTCTTTACGTAGGGCAGGCAGGAGCGTTTAACCGATTGGTCGTCAGCAATGGCGGAGAGTTTCGGTGCGGAAGTTTTCAACAGGTCCATCTCGGCTACCAAGTCGGAAGCAGCAACAATTCAATTGTGGTCACCGGTTCTGGATCGAAAATCACCAACCTGGCTCATATCGTCGATTGGTACATCGGAAATGCCGGAAGTGGAAATCGGCTCGTGATCAGCAACGGCGGGATTGTGCGTTTAGCGCACGGCGCGATGGGAAACGCCGTCACCAGCAGCAACAACGAAGTGCTGGTGACTGGCTCAGGCTCTTCCTTTGTGTGCCGAACCAACTTGAGTGTCGGTGTGCTCGGGTCTGGAAATCGTGTGATCGTAACTAACGGCGCGACCTTTGTCTGCCAGTACTTGGCCTTGGGTGAAGGCGTTTTCACCGCCGGTGGTTTCTATGGCGGCTCCAGCAGTAGCAACGAAGTAATCATCACGGGAACCAATACGACACTGACTGGAATCACCAGTTACTTCACTTCGAGCCCAGATTATTTAACCATCGTTGTTGGCTACAGTGGGAGCAACAGTGACAACCGGCTGGTTATCGCCAATGGCGCTAAAGTGGGAGTGGGAGTGGCCGACAGCGCGGGTATGATCGGCTATTCGGGCAACAACAATGAGGCGGTCGTGACGGGACCAGGATCGGTTTGGGCGGCATCGGGCAGTTTCGGAGGTGACATAGCGGTGGGAGTGCTGGGGAGCCAGAGCAGATTGATGGTCAGCAATGGCGGGACTGTTCTCTGCCATTCCCTTGTTGTGGGACTCTACCCCAAATCGACCAACAACCTCGTGCGCAACGATGGCGGGAACATCATCGTGAGCAACGGCACCCACACTGCATTGTTCGACGTGGTGAACGGCACTTACATCGTCAATGGCGGCACCAACAAAGCCGACTATTTTCAAATCGAAACCAACGGCGTGCTCAAAGGAGCGGGCACGATCAACGGGAGCGTGACCAATTGTGGGATGATCTTCCTCACCAACGCGGACCAGATGCTCTTCACCGGCCCGGTGGTGAACAAAGGCGTGATCATCGCCGTGACCGGCACGCCGCGCTTCGGTTCCACCTTCACCAACCTTGGCACCCTCATCACCACCGCGAGTATCAACGTCGCGAACGTCTCCGTCAGCGGCGACGACATCGTGCTGCAATTCAACACGGTGTCCAACTACCTCCACGAAGTGCAGGCGAGCACGAACGTTTCCTCCGGCCTCTGGCAAAGCCTGACCAACGGCCTCCTCGGCACCGGCAGCCCCATCACCTTCACGGACCACGGCGGCGCCCTTTCTCCCAACCGCACCTACCGCGTGCTCTTGCATTAGTGGTAGGGTCGGCGCGCTGCGCTCCTAGCGGAGTGCCACCTCGGACATCGCAGCGCGATGTCCCTACCATCCGCGCGCGTCTCGCGCGGATGAAAGCCCCCGATTCGGCGCCGCCTTCGGCGTCAGCGGAATGTCAGGGCGGAGCGGCAGCTCCGCCCTACCAATGAAGACGTATTGGAATTGCCAGCAAGCTGCTGGCATCAGGTTACGCGGGCTCCTGCTGGCTGATACAGTGGAAGGAGCCTAAGCCCCAGATCAGTTCCATGGAGTCGACGCCGATGACGCGGCGGTCAGGGAATTCGCGTTGCAGGATGCTCAGGGCGCGCGCGTCGTTGTCGTGACGATACGTGGGCACGAGGACGATCTGATTGGCGATGTAGAAGTTCGCGTAGCTCGCGGGCAAACGTTGACCGCTGAATTCCACCACGCCGGGCATCGGGAGTTCCACCACACGCAAGGGGCGTCCGTCCTGGTCGCGCATTCCGCGCAGGCGGTGAAGATTCTCCTGGAGCAACTGGTAGTTCTCGTCCTTCGGGTCTTCCTCCACGACGGTGACGACGGTGGTGGGATTGACGAAGCGAGTGAGGTCGTCGATGTGACCGTCGGTGTCGTCGCCGACGATGCCGTCGCCGAGCCAGAGGATGTTGGTCACGCCGAGATAGTCGCGAAGGTATTGCTCGATCTGCGCCTTGGTGAGGTGCGGGTTGCGGTTGGGGTTCAACAGGCACGCCTCGGTGGTGAGCACGGTGCCGCAGCCGTTGACTTCGAGCGAGCCGCCTTCCATCACGATGCCGGGCGAGAAGAGGGGCAGGCCGCGAAGTTTCGCGACGTGTTGCGGAATCGCGTCGTCGAGATCGAACGGCGGATACTTGCCACCCCACGCGTTGTAGCCCCAGTCGACAATGGCGCGCTCGTGGCGGCCTTCGTGTTGGCGGGTAAGGAAGATCGGACCGTGATCGCGGCACCAAGGTTCGTAAGAAGGAAAATGGTGAATTCGAACGCGGTCGGTGGGAACCTTGTGCTCGCGCAAAACGGCGCGGACACTCGCCTCCATCTCGGCGTTCCAGACGTTCAGGTTCACTTCCTCAACCGCGACGAGATGACGGATCAACTCCGCGTAAACGGGCGGGACGGTTTCATACTTGTCCGGAAAGCTGATGCCTTCGGGGCGCGGCCAACTGAACCACGTGGAAGCGTGCGGCGCCCATTCGGCGGGCATCGAATAACCGAGTTGTGCGGGAGTCACGGTGTGGGATGGAGGTTGCAGAATTTCAGTTTGCAGGTTGGCGGCGAGAGGAAGCGCCGATCACGGAAGCGGCGCGGGCAACGCAGCGGTGAGAAGTGAATACCATTCTTCGCGCGTGAGGTCGATCTCGGTGGCGCGTACGGCTTCGACGATCTTCTTCGGATTCGTCGAGCCGACGATCGGTACAATCCCTGACGGATGAAGCAACAGCCACGCAAACGCGACGACGCTGCGGCTCACGCCACGCGCCTTGGCAATCTGATCGAGCGCCTTGGTGATCTTGGCAACCTTGTAACCCTTCTGCCCGGGTAGCAAAGAGCGCGCGCCGTCGGCTAGCAAGCCGGCACCGAGCGGGCTCCATGCGAGCGGGGTGATTTCTTCGGCGAGGCATTGATCGAGCGTGCCGTCGTTGAAAGCGGCCAATTGCGCGAGGCTGATCTCGACTTGATTGACGACCAGCTTCATGGAGCACGCACTCTGCAGCGCGGTGACCTGCGAGGGACGGAAATTGCTCACGCCGAACTGGCGAACTTTTCCCTGCCGAAGCAATTTGCTGAACGCCTCCGCAACTTCCTCGGGATCCATCAGCCAATCGGGGCGATGCAATTGATAGAGGTCGATCATCTCCACGCCGAGGCGCTTCAAGGAGCCCTCGCAGGATTTCACGATATGGTCGGCGGAAAAATCGTAGCGGCAAGGCGCTCCAAGTTTTGGATCATTGGGCTTGCGAATGCCACATTTTGAGGCAATCGACACCTTGCGCCGCATTCCGCTCACTTCTTTGAGAACTTTGCCAAAAACGATTTCGCTGAGGCCGTCGCAATAAATATCCGCATGATCGAAAAGCGTGTAGCCGGCTTCGTAGGCCGCGAGCACGGCGGGGCGACCGACCTTTTCCGGTTGCTTAGGATCTTCTGCGATCCGCCAGCAACCGTAGGCCAATTGACTCGAACTCAAACGTGATCCACCAACAGAGATATTTTTCATAAAGCGTCGCGGGCGGCAGAGTAAGGATGCACAGAGAGGCAGGGAAGAATTTTCTCCGGACGGCGGCGGATAGGGTTTTTCTTGCCAATGAGATTGGCTGTGGCACTTACTCTGCTCGGAAAGTGAGTTGAACTGAGATTGTTGTATCGATTCAAGACACTGAAAATATGAAGTTGCTCATCAAGTCGTTGCTCCCCTGCCTCACCCTGCTCTTGGCAAACGTCGCCGCCCACGCCGGTATCGGACCCGGCCCATTGCCGACCACGGGGCCGTTCACCGGCACCGCCTCCGAAACGTGGGAAGTCTTCACCAACGGAGCCATCGCCGACCAGACTCCCATCATGGGCGGGCAAGCTTTCATCTCGATCGCGAACAATGCCGGCATTTACCAACCAGGCGTGAGCAACTACAGCCTCGGCAACGGCGGCAGCGCCCAGGTGGCCGATGGAGTGAAAGGATTTTTCTCTTTCAATGGCAGTTCCGGAATCGTCGCTTCAACGAATCTCGGCATGACGCAGGTGGGCGCGTATTGGGGAGCCAATCTCGGAGCGGGCAGCAGCGCGACCATCACGGTAGCGTTCTCCGATGTCGCGGGCGGCTTTTACCTCAACACCTTCAACTACACGAATACCGACGGCGCTCTCATCTGGCAGGGCTGGTCGTCCACGGTACCGTTGGTCGGTTTCGCGTTCAGTTCCGATGCCTTGGACGATGGCTTCGTCTTCGATGGCGTTCAGGCGAACTTCGTCGCCGTGCCGGAGCCGAATGCTGTCATGCTATGCGGCGTAGGGGCAATTGCCTTGATAGCCGCTCGTCGGCTGCGGACTCCGCACCGGAACTGAGCAAACGGGTTTTTAAACCAAACGCAACGCGCCGGCACTTCACCGGCGCGTTTGCTTTTCTTCGTTGCTTGTCGCCTCACGAATCTCCGTGGCAAGCTCCGCGCGCTTGAAAACGCCGACGATCAACCCGCTACGCAGCCCATTGCTATGGGCGGTGGCGGCAGGATTGATTCTGGCGAGTGCGTTCCCAAAAATCGGAATCGCCGGCGCCGCTTGGTTTGCTCCCGGGTTAATTCTGTTTTGCGGACTCGCCCGACGAGCGTCGGCATTTCGCATCGGCTACGTCGCCGGGCTTGCTCACTACCTCGCCTCGTTGTCGTGGTTGCTGAAAATCCCCGTCGCGTTTTTTCCGATCCTCGGCTGGTTTGCACTCGGCGCGTATCTCGCGCTGTTCGTCGCAGCTTGGACGTGGCTGTGCTGCCGACTTTGTCCGTTCGAGTTGCCGTTCGCGCAAGGCGGTTCGACAGGCTCGAAGACTGACGCTCAAACGGAATCCCATTCAACCAACACCCGCCTCCGCCGCATCGGGTGGGCGCTCGGCTGCGCCGCGAGCTGGGTCGCGATGGAAATGATCCTCGCCCGTTTGTTCAGCGGCTTCCCGTGGAATTTTCTCGGCGCCTCGCAATACCGCCAGCTCCCCGTGATTCAAATCGCCGCCGCCACCGGCATCTACGGCGTCTCATTTATGATCGTATGGTTTTCCGCTTCGCTGGTTGGAGCGGTCGCGGTCTTCGTGCAATCGTCCGGCGGCGCTCGCAGCAGCAAGATGGATCTGATCACTCCGTTCCTCGCGCTCGCGTTCGTCATTAGCTACGGCGTGGCCAAGTGCACCCGCCCGCAGTCAGCCGAGCGCCAGCTCAAAATCGCCCTCGTGCAACCGAGCATTCCCCAAACGCTCATCTGGGATTCCGGCAAAGGAACGAATCGCTTCCAAAAGTTGCTCGAACTTTCCGAACGCGCGGTCGCCACCAAACCCGACCTGGTCATCTGGCCCGAGGCCGCCGTTCCGAATCTACTCCGCTACGACGAAGCAACCTTCGCCACCATTACCGGATTCGCGCGGCGGCATCACGTGTGGATGATTGTCGGAGCGGACGACGCCGAACCGAAAAAGAATCCTACGCCAGGTGATGATGCGGATTATTTCAACAGCAGTTTTCTCATCACGCCCGAGGGAAAGCTGGCCGGAAAATATAACAAGCAGCACCTCGTCATCTTCGGCGAATACGTTCCCCTCGCCCGCTGGCTGCCTTTTTTGAAATGGCTCACACCGATCACCAGCGGCTTCGAATCCGGTAGCGGTCCCGTGCCTTTTCAACTCACCGCGCCACGCGTGCGGACGTCGGTGCTGATTTGTTTCGAGGATATTTTCCCTCACTGGGTCCGCAGCCACGTGGAACCCGACACGGATTTTCTCGTGAACATCACCAACGACGGATGGTTCGGTGAAAGCGCGGCGCAATGGCAGCACGCCGCGAGCGCGGTTTTCCGAACTGTCGAGAACGGACTCCCGCTCGTGCGCTGCGCGAACAACGGACTCACGTGCTGGATCGATTCTCGCGGGGGCCTGCACGATCCGTTTCTCCCGAACACCACCGATGCCTACGGCGAAGGATTCAAAACGGTCGAAGTTCCGATTCTCACCGAAGGCGAATCCCGTACGGAAACGATTTACCATCGCTACGGCGACTGGTTTGGATGGAGTTGCGTCGCGATCGCCGCGTTACTTTTGCTGAAGTGCATCAGACTTCGATCGGCAAAAGCCCGCGAGATTGGTGCTTCGGCGAATTAACCGCCCGCCACGATCTTCACGATTTCGAGGCGATCTCCGTCGGCGAGTTGACGCTTAGCGAATTCCGAAGGCGCGACGGCTTCCCCGTTGTGTTCCACCACTACACTGCGAGGGAACAGATTCTGCGCGATGAGGAAGGTTTCGATGGAGCACGGCAATTGAACCGGCAATTTCTGACCGTTGGCAATGATGTGACGCGTTTTCAAGGTGCGTTAGACTTCAAATGTGGAAATGGCACCGGTGTCGATCCTTCAAATATCAAATCGTCTTCATCGCCAAAACGCTTGTTGGGGCCGGCCGAGCGGATTTGCACCGGTGAATTGGAAAGAATCTTGATTTCGTACGGCGTTTTCCAAGGATCCATATATTCACCCTGAGCGTTGAACGCATTCGCTCGCGCGCTCTCAAGAAAATTGTGCTGCTTCACATTCTGCCCTCGCAGTTCCCGCAAAGCCTCTGTCTTCGACCCCGATGGGTAAACACCATATTCGGCCTTATATGCTTCGCAAGCGCCCTTCAGATTTAGCATTTCCGTTTTTGCGCGTTGGATCGGGCTGCGTCTGGGTTTCGATTGTGCTGGCATCAATAAAGACGCAGCA
This sequence comes from Limisphaerales bacterium, assembly GCA_044224905.1. Lineage (GTDB taxonomy): Bacteria > Verrucomicrobiota > Verrucomicrobiia > Limisphaerales > JBGAJN01 > JBGAJN01. The sequence goes on along the minus strand of JBGAJN010000002.1, from coordinate 1,471,972 downwards.
AGAAGCAAAAAGAAAATGATTAAAACGGCATGTAACCAACCAAATTTTTGCGGTGTCGCACTCACGCCGTCAGCGCCGCGTCCCAATCCTTCCACACTGGTTCGTAGCCGAGGCGCGTGATGAGTCGCGCGATTTCTTCCGGCGAACGGTCGTCGGCAATTTCAAATTGGCCCGTCGCGTTGGTGGAACGCCCGTTCACCGGCGCCCATTCGCTGGAACCGGAAGCCAGTTCCACGATGCGACCGCGTTCGGTGTGATGAATCTTGTCGCGACCCGCTCCCGTGTAGCCGCCCGGTTCCGTGTGACTGCCGGCGCTGACCATCGTGACGCCGATGGGGATCAAGCCGTCACGCAGGCGCGCGGGTTCGCGGGTGGAGAGAACGAGTCCCGCGTCGGGCAGAAAGAGACGAAACGCGCAGATGAGTTGCGCGAGTTCGCGATCCGTCATGTGCGTGAGCGGTTGAAACTCTCCGGCGCACGGGCGAAGTCGCGGCAGCGAAATTGTCAGCTGGGATTTCCAGCAATGGCGTAACAAATAGTCCGCGTGGGCCGCGACGCTCAGCGCCTCGCGACGCCAGTCGCTCAAGCCAAACAACGCGCCGATGCCAAGCCGGCGGAAGCCCGCCGTGTAGGCACGTTCGGGCGTTTCGAGACGCCAGTCGAAGTTGCGCTTCGGCCCGGCGGTGTGCATGTCCGTGTAAACCGCGCGGTCGTAGGTTTCCTGATAAACCACGAGCCCATCGGCACCCGCAGCAGTCAGCGGAACGTAGTCGGCCGTTTCCATCGGACCAATTTCGAGCGAGATGCTCGGCGTCTCGGCATGCAGCGCGCGGACGCAATCGGCAAGGTAACCATTGCTGATGAATTTCGGATGCTCACCTGCGACGAGCAGCAGATTGCGGAAACCTTGCGCGTTGAGGGAACGCGCCTCCCGCAGCACGTCCTCGACGGAGAGCGTGACGCGCAGGATCGGATTGTCGCGTGAGAAGCCGCAATACTTGCAGTTGTTGATGCACTCGTTGGAGAGATAGAGCGGCGCGAAGAGGCGGATGGTTTTTCCGAAGCGTTGCCGCGTGACCGTTTGTGATCGGCGGCAGAGCGGCTCCAGCAATTCCCCGGCGGCGGGAGAAATCAATTGCGCAAAGTCAGCCAACGAAAGCTGCGGCTTCGACATGGCTTCGCGGGCGGCGCCAGCCGTGGCCCGGGCGGCGGTCTGCAACAGCGCGTCGATCGGAAGCGCATTGAATTCTCGTACAAAACTCATCGACTACACGTTACCGGAGCATGCGGCGGCAGCAAGTGAATTGGCAGGCGGGCAAGGTGCTTACGGCTTCACCAGTTCGAGACAATGCGTGAGGAACGGCAGGAGTTGCTTCTTGCGCGAGACAACGCCGTCGAGCTGGAAAATGCCGTGCTCGAGTTCGGGGTAATCGATCTTGAGCAGGAAATCCGCCGCACCCACCACGAGGAGCAAGGAGTTCTGCGTGACGACATCGGTCACGAGCAACGAAGAGAAATAATATTCCTTCTTCTGCCGGTAATTATCGAGCGCCTCCATGACTTCAATCTTCCGCTTCCAGAACTGGTCGAAGCCGATCTCCTCGATCTGCGCGACGCTGAAGGTGCGCTCGCCTTCAACGTATTCCTTGCAGTCCGCCGTGATGGCGCGCGCGGGCGTTTTGGAAATGAGCACTGAACCGGAGGCGAACAGTTTTTCCGTGAACGCCGAGGCGTTGACACCGGAAATCTCTTCCAAGCGGCGAAGAATTTTTTCGTCGCGCTCGGTCGTCGTCGGCGAGGTCAGGTTCAACGTGTCGGAAACGAGTCCAGCCAGCAGCAAACCGGCGATCGGCTTCGGCATCTCCACGTCGTTACGGAAGAAACAATCGGCCACGATCGAACTCGTCGAGCCGACAGGTTCGTTGCGGAAGAGAATTGGCTGCTGCGTTGTCAGGGCACCGATACGGTGGTGGTCGATGATCTCGATGATGTCGACCTTGTCCGCGCCGCTCACAGCCTGCGAAAGTTCGTTGTGATCCACCAGGATCAATTGCCGCTCGACCTTTTTCAGGAAGTCGGACTTGGAAAGAATTCCCACGGTCTCGCCCGATTCATCAACGACCGGGAACGCCTGAAACTGGGACGCCGTCGCCAGCGGTTGCGCGGTGCTCAAAGGCTCGTCTTCGCGGAACGAAAGAAACTGCTCGTGAATCATGTGCTGCACGGTGATCGCCGCGCGGCACAGCATCGCGGTCGTGGCAGAATCGTGGCGCGACAACACGAGGCTGGTGCCATTCTTCTTCGCCATCTCCACAATCTTTTTATCCGGCTGCAAGCCGCCAGTGACGATCAACAGGCGCACCTTTTCGGCGATGGCCAATTGCTGAATGTCCGAACGATCGCCCACGATGACGATCAATTTCGACCGCTCGTATTTTCCCAAACGGTTTTTGAACGAATCCAAAGCCATCGCGCCGATCATCAGCACGAGATCGTCTTCGCGATCGGGATCAATGGCGTGAAGAATGTGACCGTTGATCGTGCGTTCGAGTCCTTTGATCGAAGCCACCACGCGACGCGATTCGAAGAGGCGATTCGGCGCGGGAAGATAAAACTTCGTCATCTTGAACACCGACACGAGCCCCTTGCACTTGCGGTTTTCGTCCAGCACGGGCAGCACGCGAATGTTGCTTTCATCCATGATCGCCAACGCGTCAGCCACCGACGTATCGGGCGGCACGCTGACGATGTTGGTCGCCATCACGTCGCGAACCTTGGGCGAAACATCGGCCACGAACCGCGGCGCCGGAACGCCGAAGGTTTTCAAAACGAAATCAATGCGGTCGTTCGTGTCGCCACAACGCGCCGCCACGGCGTTGTCCATGCCGGTGCGCCGCTTGAACTCGGCGTAACCGATCGCCGAACAGATCGCGTCGGTGTCGGGGTTCCGGTGGCCGATGACAAAGATTTCGCTCATGTGATTTCGATTGATCGGCCAGTGTTGACCGGTGCTTGCGGGCATTCTGCCTAGGCAGTCGGAGACCGACAAGGTGCGCCGTTCATACTCTGAAGGAGCAAGGCGGCGCAATCAGTTAATCGCTCATGCCGAGATTCGTAACGTTCACTTGCAGTTTCCCCGCGCGTCCTCGTAAAGTTCGCGGATGCCAGCTAGTGTAATTGCCGTAGCGAATCAGAAAGGCGGCGTGGGAAAGACCACCACGACCGTCAACCTTGCCGCCTGCCTGGCCGCAATGGGACGGCGCGTCCTGCTGGTCGATCTCGACCCGCAAGCGAACGCCACCAGCGGCGTGGGCGTGGAAAAAGTCGAAGGCGCCAGCGCATATCGCGCACTTCTAGGCGAGGGCACGCTGCTGGAGAAAATTCAGAAAACGTCCTTCAAGAATCTCGAGATCATCGCCAGCGAAGTGGATCTGTGCGGCGCGGAAATCGAAGTCTCCCGTCTGGAAAATCACCTGCAACGGTTCCGCATGGCGCTCGCCCCGGTTCTGGCAGCGGCGAAGCACGATGTCGTGCTCGTCGATTGCCCGCCGTCACTCGGAATTCTCACGTTGAACACTTTCACCGCAGCAAATTGGCTGCTGGTCCCGCTGCAGTGCGAGTATTACGCGCTCGAAGGCATCTCGATGGTTCAACGCGTTCTGGGCCAATTGAAAACCGGCGGTGTAAATCCTGAACTGGCTTTGCTCGGCGTCGTGATGACCATGTACGATGGTCGCACGAATCTTTCGCAACAGGTCGTCACCGAAGTTCGCGAGCATTTCAAAGAACTTGTCTTTGAAACCGTGATTCCTCGCACCACCCGCCTCGCGGAAGCCCCAAGCTTCGGCAAGCCGATTATTCACTACGATAAGTATTCCGCTGGTGCTGCTGCCTACGAGGTTCTCGCCGAAGAAGTGGCTAAACGATTGAAGCTTTAAACTGGTTCGTCGTCCGCGTCCCCATCCGCACGATAGAGGCCTTTGTCGGCGGTGTTCGATTCAAGAACAAGCGGTTCGCCGTCGGGAAGAACTATCGCTCCTATCAAATCCAGTCGGGAAAGTGGCGGGAGTGGCGGGGCTCGAACCCGTAACCTCTGCCGTGACAGGGCAGCGCTCTAACCAATTGAGCTACACCCCCGACCGGGGGCAGTGAAAGTAGGAAACCCATTACGCGAAGTCAACGGGGATTTAGAATTTTTTAAAAAAAGATTCGGGCAACAGACGCCAAGGAGGTGGGGGTGGGGAACCCCGCTGAAGAAACGTGCTGCCGCCCGAATCAAATCGAAATTCTAATTTCCAGAGAGCAACCAAACTTATGGTGAAAGTTTAGAAGTAGCCGTCCGTTTGTCAATAGGATGTTCACAAATTTGTAACATCTCGCTCGCGAAACCAGCCGCCGCATCAATGCAACACTTTGAATTCCGCCAAAATCCCCATTGCTCCCCGTACGACGTTTCGCGCATTATCCCCGCCCTATGTCGAGTTCGCGCAGGCAATATCCGTTTCATTTAATCGAGCCCAAGTGGCAGCAACAGTGGGAAGCCACGCAAACGTTTCGCGCGTGGAACCCCGGCGAAGTGCTCCCGCAAGGACACCCCTTCGCGCAACGCTATTCGCTCGAAGGTAAGTCGGCCCCGGCCGCTGCGCTGCCACCGAAGTATTACATCCTCGACATGTTCCCCTACCCGTCCGGCGCGGGATTGCACGTCGGTCATCCCGAAGGCTACACCGCCACCGACATCCTCGCGCGCTACAAGCGTATGGCCGGGTTCAACGTCCTTCATCCGATGGGCTGGGACGCGTTCGGTTTGCCAGCGGAACAATACGCCATCAAGACCGGCCAACATCCGCGCACGACCACCGAGGCGAACGTCGCCAACTTCAAGCGCCAGATTCAATCGCTCGGCTTCAGCTACGATTGGAGCCGCGAAGTCGACACGACGGATCCGAAATATTTTCGGTGGACGCAGTGGATTTTTCTCCAGCTCTACAATTCGTGGTTCAACCCGGCGACCAACAAAGCCGAGCCAATCTCGGCCTTGAAGTATTCCGACGATTGCGCGACGGAAGATCAACGTCGCGCCTATCGCGATTCCAAGCGTCTCGCCTACGTCAGCGAAGCGCCCGTCAACTGGTGCCCCGAACTCGGCACCGTGCTCGCCAACGAGGAAGTCATCGACGGCAAGAGTGAAGTCGGCGGCTTCGCGGTCATCCGCAAGCCGATGCGCCAATGGATGCTCCGCATTACTTCTTACGCCGAGAAACTTCTCAACGATCTCGACACGATCGACTGGTCCGACTCGCTCAAGGAAATGCAGCGAAACTGGATCGGCCGCAGCGAAGGCGCGGAAGTCGATTTCATTTTAGCAGGTCCGGAAAATCCCGGAGTGCGTGCTGACAGTTGGTGGGAAATCCAAAAATGGTATGAGCTGCGAAGCAAGAATGGTTTCGCCCAACGGCCAGAAAACTACGTAATTCGCGTGTTCACTACGCGTCCGGACACGCTCTTCGGCGCGACGTACATGGTTCTCTCTCCCGAGCACAAACTTGTGGAACAAATCACCACACCCGCGCAGCTCGACGCCGTGAAGCGGTACCAGCAGTTCGCCGCCGGCAAGAGCGACCTCGAACGCACCGAACTCGCGAAGGACAAGACCGGCGTATTCACCGGCGCCTTCGCGATCAATCCGGTCAACAGCGAGAAGATTCCCATCTGGATTGCCGACTACGTGCTCGCGAGCTACGGCACGGGCGCGATCATGGCGGTGCCTGCGCATGATGAGCGCGACTGGGCGTTTGCAAAGAAGTTCGGTTTGACAATCAGGCAAGTGGTAGCGGTAACCCGCGAGGAGACGTTGTTGGAGGAAACACCGCCGCAGACCACACCAACAGCCGATGGGGTACAGATCACGTGGACGGAGACAACCGAGGTGACGTTAGCTGGATGTATTGACAATTGCTTTGTTGGCGAAGGCTTCGCAGCCAATTCTTGGAACGATGAGATTTCGTTGGATACGCTGCCAACAGCGGAAGCAAAGAAACAGATCACCGCCTGGCTCGAAGAAAAAGGACTCGGCAAAAAGACCATCAACTACAAGCTCCGCGACTGGCTCTTCAGCCGTCAGCGTTATTGGGGCGAACCGTTCCCGATCGTTTGGAAGAAGGACGCGCAGGGAAATCTCTATCACGAAGCGCTCCCCGAATCCGCGTTGCCGTTGTTGCCGCCCGTGCTCGAAGATTACAAACCCACTTCCGACGGTCAGCCGCCGCTCGCCCGCGCGAAAGATTGGCTCCAGTTGCCCGACGGTTCCGTACGCGAGACGAACACGATGCCGCAATGGGCCGGCAGTTGCTGGTATTACCTCCGCTACCTCGATGCCGCGAACACAAATGGTTTCGCTGGCAAGGAAGTTGAAAATTACTGGATGAAGTCCGGCGGCAAAACGCCCGGCGTCGATCTCTACGTTGGCGGCACCGAGCACGCCGTGTTGCACCTGCTCTACGCGCGCTTCTGGCACAAGGTTCTCTTCGATCTCGGACACGTCTCCACGACTGAGCCGTTCTTTAAGCTCGTCAATCAAGGCCTCATCCTCGGCGAAGACGGCCAGAAGATGTCAAAGTCGCGCGGCAACGTGGTGAACCCCGACGACATCCTGAAGGAATACGGCGCCGACGCGTTCCGCCTCTACGAGATGTTCATGGGCCCGCTCGAGATGGTGAAGCCGTGGAACACCAAGGGCGTCGAGGGCGTCTATCGTTTCCTCGGCCGCGTGTGGCGTTTGTTCATCGATGACAATTCCGAGACCGCCTTCGAGCAAGCTGAGACCACGGCCACCGAAGCGCAGCGTCACGGAGAATTGCTGGGGCTGATTAAATTGAATTCCTCCATCACCGACGCACCCGCCACGCCTGCACAACTCAAGACGCTGCACACCTGCATCAAGAAAGTCACCGAAGACCTCGACGGAATGCGTTTCAACACCGCCATCTCCGCGATGATGGTGTTCACCAACGAAGCGATGACGTGGGAAGTGAAACCGGCATCGGTGCTGAAGCCTTTCCTCCAATTGCTCGCCCCGTTCGCTCCACACATCGCCGAAGAGTTGTGGGCAAAACTCGCAACACTCACCGCTCAACCTTCAGCGAACCTTGCCTACTCCGCGTGGCCAAAGTTCGATCCTGCGCTGCTCGTTGAGGACACGATGGAAATTCCCGTGTCGGTCAACGGCAAGCTGCGCGACGTCATCCGCGTCGCCGCCAACGCGACGCCGGAACAAATCGAAGCCCTCGCGAAAGCCAGCGAGAAGGTGAAGGTCTTCCTCGATGGCAAAACGATCAAGAAAGTGATCGTCGTCCCTAAGCGGATGGTGAACCTGATCGTGGCCTGATCGAAGGAGCGGCGCGCAGTTTCGAATGAAAAGGGCCGACTGAAAAGTCGGCCCTTTCTTCTAAGATCAAACCAAAGGTTGACGACTATGTCGCCAGCACGGGGAACGCTTTCTCCGGATTCACTCCGAGATCCTTGATCGCTTGCGCGACGAGCGTGCGCTTGACCTCACCCTTGCGCGCGAGCGCGTAGAGCGTGCCGATGACAATGCTTGCCGCGTCGATCTCGAAGAAGCGGCGCAGATTCGCGCGGGTGTCGCTGCGGCCGAATCCATCGGTGCCGAGCGTGAATAAACCACCGGGAACCCACGGCGCGATTTGATCCGGCACGAGTTTCATGTGGTCACTCACGGCGACGAATGTGCCGGTTTCTTTCGCGAGCACGTCTTCGACGTAAGAGGTCTTCGGCGTCTCGGTCGGGTGCAGCATGTTCCAACGTTGAGCGTTGAGCGCTTCGGTGCGGAGGCGCTTGTAACTCGTAGCACTCCACACGTCGGCGCTCACCCCGTATTTTTCGGCGAGGATTGTTTGCGCGCGAAGGGCCTGCACCAGGATCGGGCCGCTGCCGAGGATTTGCGCCTTATGCTTCAAGCCATCGGGGCCGGTGCGGAATTTGTAGAGACCGTTGAGGATCCCCTGCTCCACGCCTGCAGGCATCGGGGGCATTTCGTAGTTTTCGTTGTAGAGCGTGAGGTAATAGAAGATTTCCTCGCCTTCAGCGTACATGCGCTTGAGTCCGTCCTGCACAATGACGGCGATCTCGTAGGCAAACGCGGGGTCGTACGCGAGCAAGTTCGCCACGGTGCCGGCGTTGAGATGAGAGTGACCGTCCTGGTGTTGGAGGCCTTCGCCGTTCAGCGTAGTACGTCCCGCGGTGGCGCCAAGCAGGAAGCCCTTCGTGCGCGAATCGCCAGCGAGCCAGATCTGGTCGCCGACGCGTTGGAAGCCGAACATTGAGTAGTAAACGAAGAACGGAATCATCGGCACGCCGTGGTTCGCATACGAGGTGCCCGCAGCGACAAACGACGCCATGGAACCGGCTTCGGTGATGCCCTCTTCAAGAATTTGTCCGTCCTTCGCTTCTTTGTAATAAAGCAGCGACTTCGAATCGACCGGCGTGTAGAGCTGCCCCTTGGGAGAGTAGATTCCGATCTCGCGGAAGAGCGCGTCCATGCCGAACGTGCGCGCTTCGTCAGGAATAATCGGAACCACGCGCTTGCCGATTTCCTTATTGCGAAGCAGGAAGCTGAGCAACCGGACGAACGCCATCGTGGTCGAAGCTTCCATTTTTCCTGAGCCTTTGAGGAAGTCAGCAAATTCAGCGAGCGTTGGCGTATTGAGAGCCGCCGAAGTGACGTTGCGCTTCGGGAGGAAGCCGCCCAATTCCTGACGGCGGTCGAGAAGATACTTTATCTCCGGGCTGTCGGGCGTTGGCTTATAGAACGGCGTTTCCGCGATCTCGTCGTCGCTGATCGGGATGTCGAAGCGCGCACGGAATTCGCGGAGCTCTTTTTCATTCAGCTTCTTTTGCTGGTGCGAAATGTTGCGCCCCTCACCGGCTTCGCCGAGACCGTAACCCTTGATCGTCTTCGCGAGAATCACGGTGGGCTGACCCTTGTGTTCGACCGCGGCTTTGTAGGCGGCGTAAACCTTGCGCGTATCGTGACCGCCGCGCATGAGCTTGCGGAGATCTTCGTCGCTGAGGTGGTGAACCATGGCGAGCAATTCCGGATGTGCGCCGAAGAAATGTTTGCGCACGTAGCTGCCCGGCTCAACGCAGTAATTCTGAAACTCGCCATCAGGAACGTCTTCCATGCGCTTGCGCAGAAGTCCCTTAGTGTCCTTCTTGAGCAACTCATCCCAGTCGGTGCCCCAGATGACTTTGATGACATTCCAGCCAGCGCCGCGGAATACGCCTTCGAGTTCTTGAATGATCTTGCCGTTGCCGCGCACGGGACCGTCGAGGCGCTGGAGGTTGCAATTCACCACCCAGATGAGGTTGTCGAGGTTTTCGCGACCGGCGAGCGAGCAAGCGCCTAGCGATTCGGGCTCGTCCGATTCACCGTCCCCGACGAAGCACCAGACCTTGGGCTCGCGTTCCCACTTAACAGCACCCCGAGCCTGCAGGTAGCGATTGAAACGCGCCTGATAGATCGAACCAATCGGTCCCAAGCCCATAGACACGGTCGGGAACTGCCAATAGTCCGGCATCAAATACGGATGCGGATACGACGAGAGGCCGCCGCCTTCGGCGAGTTCCTGACGGAAATTGTAGAGATGCTTCTCCGTGATGCGGCCTTCGAGGAACGACCGCGCGTAATTGCCCGGCGTCGTGTGGCCCTGAAAATAAATCATGTCCGCCGGCTGGCCGTCATCGCCGCCGCGGAAGAAATGGTTGAAGCCCACTTCGTAAAGCGTCGCGCTCGAAGCGTAGGAAGAGATGTGACCGCCGACGCCCTTGTCGCCTTTGTTGCCGTTCACCACCATCGCCATCGCGTTCCATCGGATGAGACTCTTGATGCGACGCTCGATCTGCCAGTCGCCAGGATACGCGGGCTGTTCCTCGACGGGAATCGTATTGACGTATGGCGTGCGCGTCAGCGGCGGCAATTGCGCGCCCTTGCGACGAAGCGACACGGCGAGGTCGGTGAGAAACTGGCCGCCACGTTCGGCGCCCTGCGTCTTCAGCATCAGTTCCATCATGGTTTCGATGGAGGCAGCCCACATTGCGGTATTGCCTTCGGTCGACTTCGCGGTGGCGCTTGTAGCTGCCGCGTGACCGGCTGCTTCACCGGCCGCGAAAGCGACCGACTCAACTGATTTCTTACTCTTCGAACTCGTGCTCATGGTGTCGTGGTGGCCGGAAGCCCGGCGAAAAATTCAGCCTCTAAACAAATAGCGGGCGAGAGTGCTCTCGCCCACGTCACTTCAACTGCAATCTGGCGGATATCCGGACAGGCAACTGGAATCTCGTCCTGTCGCGGCGGATTCTACCTTTCATTCGCTTCAGCGCAACAGCTAACATTCGGTCGCGCGCCGCAATGAATTGCCTCGATCTCACCCTCCCGACACCCGCAGAAAATCTCGCGCTCGACGAAGCTCTGCTCGACGCCGCCGAGGCCGGCGAATCCGGGGAAACCCTCCGCTTCTGGGAATCGCCAGTTCCGTTCGTCGTGCTGGGCTATGCGAATCGCGCCGCGACTGAAGCAAATCTTCCCGCGTGCGACGCCGCCGGCGTGCCCGTTCTTCGACGCAGCAGCGGCGGCGGCACGGTGTTGCAAGGGCGCGGCTGCTTCAGCTACGCGCTTATACTGCGCATTACCGCGACACCTCCCTTCCACGCCATCAACGCGACCAACCAATTCATCATGAACCGCCAGCGCGACGCGTTGGCCAAGTTGCTGCGCGGCCGAGTCGAAGTGAACGGGCATACCGATCTCACACTCGATGGCGTGAAGTTCTCCGGCAACGCCCAGCGCCGTAAACGCGACTTCCTTGTTTTTCACGGAACCTTCCTGCTGAACTTCGACCTCGCCCTCGTCGAAAAGTTTCTCCACATGCCCACGCATCAGCCCCCGTATCGCGCGAGCCGTTCCCATGGCGAATTTCTGACAAATCTCAACGTGCCGACCGCCGCGGTGAAGGATTCCCTGCGGGCAGCGTGGAATGCACGAGCAGATGGCTCCGCCCCGCCCCTTCAACGCGTCGCTGTTCTGGTGGCGGAGAAGTTCGGTCAAGCTGATTGGAATCGAAAATTCTGAACGAGGCACAATGCGTTCCGCGCCTTGCCGATCGTTGCTCCATTGCACTACCGTGAACCAATGCAGATGACTTTTCAGCAGGCGGGCCGTTTGCCCGATGCCGCGGACAATTGCGCCATCGCCATCCGACGCATCGACGCCGGAACTGAGATCACATTCGAAGGCAACTCCTTCGCGCTCTCGCACACGGTCCTGGAAGGCCATCGCTTCGTCGTGCGGTCCGTTGCTACAGGAACTGCGATCACCTCGTGGGGATTGCCTTTCGGCCGCGCGTTGCGTCCGCTCGCACCCGGCGATTACGTTTGCAACGCGACGATGATCGAAGCGCTGCAATCGCGTCACGTGGACTTCCCGCTACCCGCAGCGCCCAACTTCGAGGATTACTTCCAGCCCTACGTTCTCGACGAGCGCACGTTCGCGCCCGCCGAGCAAGTGAAGCTGTACGAGCACCCGCGCACGTTCCTCGGCTTCGCGCGTGGCGGCGGACGCGGCGCGGGCACGCGCAATCACATCGTCGTCCTCGGCACCAGTTCGCTCACCGGCAGCTTCGCCCGCGTGCTCGCCAGCAAGTTTCAATCGGCTGCGAAACAGTTTCCGAACATCGACGGCGTCGTCGCCATCGCCCACACCGAAGGCGGCGAAGCGGGCCGCCCGAACAATCTCGAACTCACCTTGCGCACGCTGGCGGGCTTCGTGGTGAACCCCAACGTCGGCGCCCTACTCGCAATTGATTACGGCAGCGAGTCGGTAAATAATGATACGCTCCGCGAATGGATGCGCGCTCACGGTTATCCGCTGGACGATCTGCCACATCAGTTTCTCCGACTGGGAAAAAGTTTCTCCGACGACCTCGCGACCGGCGAACGCTTCGTGAGTGAATTGCTCGCGAAAGCCAACGCGACGCCGCGCACGCCGCAGCCGATGCGACATTTGAAGATCGGCCTGCAATGCGGCGGCTCCGATGCGTTCAGCGGCGTCTCTGGCAATCCCCTCGCTGGCATCATCACGCGCGAAGTCGTCCGCCACGGCGGCGCAGCCAATCTTGCGGAGACCGACGAACTTCACGGCGCGGAATCCTACGTACTCGCGAAAGTTCGCGATCTCGACACCGCGCGGAAATTTCTCCATACGCTCGACGAGTTCGAAGAACGCCTCGGCTGGCACGGCGTCAGCGGCCAAAGCAATCCGAGCGGCGGGAATATTTTTCGCGGCCTCTACAACATCGCGATCAAGTCCATCGGCGCGGCGCGCAAGAAGGATCCGTCGGCGCGCCTCGATTACGTGATCGGCTTCGGCGAGTTGATGCGCGAGCCGGGCTTTTGTTTCATGGATAGCCCGGGCAACGATCTCGAAAGCATCGCCGGCCAAGTCGCTGCGGGTTGCAATCTCATCGTCTTCAGCACCGGCAACGGCTCCGTCACGAATCATCCGTTCGTGCCCACCATCAAGATCATGACCAACAGTGGTCGCTTCAATCTCCTGAGCCGCGACATGGATTTGAACGCCGGGCGCTACCTCGACGGCGAGCCGCTGGAGAAACTCGGCGAGGAAGCGTTTGAATACACGGTTAACATCGCGTCCGGCCAGCGAAGCGTCGGCGAAAAAGCGGGGCACTCTCAGGCGCAACTCTGGCGTGAATGGCGGCAGACTTCGACTCAAGCACTGAGCAAGCTCGCCAATCGGCCCAAGCCAAATGGAGAGCCTGTGAGGTTACGCGAAACACAAAGCGACGACCTTGGCGCAATGAAACAAATGCTGAACTTTGCACATGCTGCGCCTCGCACTCGTCTCATCATTCCGACGAGCCTTTGCGCCGGACAGGTGGGAAAGCAGATCGCGGACAAACTCAACGCGCAGAATCACGATTCCAATCTTCGCTACGTCGCCCTGCCCCACACCGAAGGCTGCGGCGTGTCGGGCGAGGCGATTGAGATTCTCGAACAGACCATCGCCGGCTACGCCGTGCATCCGCTCGCCGAACGCACGCTGCTCCTTGAGCACGGCTGCGAGAAAACGCACAACGACGCCATCCGCAACTTCCTCGCCGCGCACGGCGTGGATTATTCGCAGCTCGGATTCGCGAGCATTCAACTCGACGGGGGAATCGAAAAGGTTACGGACAAGGTCGCCAATTGGTTCGCAAGCGACACATCCGATGCGGGCAGGTCGGGCAACACTGGAAACCAACGCTCTGGGATCTGCATTGGAATCACTGCACGCGGCGAATTGCCCCCGAGCGCCGCTGCCGCATTCGCACTGGTTGCGCGGGCTCTGTGCGAGGCTGGCGGTTCAGTCGTCGTTCCACAAAGTTCCTCGCTTCTAAAATCATCCACCTTCACGACCGCATTGTTTTCCACCGTTCCGAACACGCCGACACTCGCTTACGGTCAGCCAATCCAGAAGCCCGGCTTTCACGTGATGGAATCGGCGTCCGATCATCTGGTCGAAAACCTCACGGGACTCGGAGCCTGTGGTGCGGAAGCGTTGCTCGTTCACGTGTCGGGCAATCTCGCGCAAGCGCATCCGCTCGTGCCGACGTTGCAAGTCACCTCGGTCGATAGCGCGTTTTCGGAGATCGATCTTTGTCTGCCGACCGACAGCCCGCAGGACGCCGCGCGTGCGATCGCCAATCTATTGTCGAAGGCGATTGCCGGCGACTATGCGCCCCGGGCGCAAGCGGATGGGTTGGTCGATTTCCAGATGACACGCGGGTGGCTCGGTGTATCGACCTGATCCGCTCGCCCCAACCTTCCGCGGAAGACGCGGCGAAACCGCGGCCAAAGAAATCTTTTGCGCCGTTCATCGCGAGAGGGCAAACTCCGCGCATGGCTCACAGTGTTCTCAGCCGTGGTGCTGCGGTTGAAACGTCGCAAAAGGCAGAAGAGTTGATTCGCGCCTACCGTGTGATGTTGCAGGCTCGCGTACTGGACGAGAAATTCGCCAGCCTCTATCGCGGCGGCAAGATCCATGGCGGCGTGTTTCTTGGGCGTGGGCAGGAAGCGCTCAGCGCCTGCATGGGACTGTCGTTGAAGAAGGGCGACATCTTCGCTCCGCTCATCCGCGATGCCGCGGGCCGTCTCGCCTTTGGTGAAACCATCCTCGATGCCGCGCGCACTTACCTCGGCTCCGCCCTTGGTCCGATGCGCGGCCGCGACGGCAACGTTCACCGTGGCAAACCGCGTGAAGGTTATCTCCCGATGATCAGCCATCTCGGCGCGATGATTTCCGTTGTGACGGGTTGCCTGATGGCTCATCGGTTTAAAGGCGTGACCGGCACCGTCGGCATGGCCTCGATTGGCGAAGGCGCGACGTCCACAGGCTCTTTTCACGAAGCGATCAATCAAGCCGCTGTGGAAAAACTTCCGCTCGTGCTCGTCGTTGCGAACAACCAATTCGCCTACTCCACGCCGACGGCGCGGCAGTTCGCCTGCGAATCGCTGCGCGACCGCGCGGCCGGATACGGCATTGAAGATCACGGCGTTGACGGCACCGATCTTTCCGAGTGCGCCCATGTCATCAACGACGCGGTTTCACGCGCTCGCGCCGGGCATGGACCGCAGCTCGTCGTCGCACGCCTGCTGCGCTTGTGCGGTCACGGCGAACACGACGACGCGAGCTACATCGATACGAAGCTGAAAACGTCTCCGCTCGGGCGCGACTGCCTGAAACTTGCCGAGGAACTTCTAATCGCGAAAAACTTCGCCACCGCCACCGATCTCGAAGTGTGGCGCAACGAAGCTATTCAAAACGTCGAGGAAGCCGTTGCCAAGGTGCAACGCGAGCCGGCGCCCGATCCATACGCCGAGGAATGGACCGCGCTTTCCACGAGCCGCATGCGCGAGTCGGGTGAGGGACAGTGATTGCTGGGAAATTTTCCTGACCGCATGAGTATTACCTACCTCGAAGCCATTCGCGAAGCCCAGGCCAAGGCATTGGCCGATGATCCGCGCGTGTTTGTTTACGGCCAGGACGTCGGTGCCTTCGGCGGCGCGTTTAAGGCGACGAAGAATCTCGCAAAAGAATTTCCCGGGCGCGTCCTCGATTCACCGATCAGCGAAGACGCGATGGTTGGCTCCGCCATCGGCGCAACGATGCAAGGGATGCGACCGATCGTGGAAATGCAGTTCGCGGATTTCTCCACGGTGGGCTTCAACCAGATTGTGAATCAAGCGGCGACCCTCTATTGGCGCACGCAGGTTCCCTGCCCCATCGTGGTGCGTTTGCCGTTCGGTGGAACGTCGGGCAGCGGACCGTTCCACAGTCAGACGATGGAGGCGATATACGCGCATTATCCAGGGCTCGTGGTAATGACGCCGGCGACGGTCGAGGACGCTTACAGCATGTTGCTCGAAGCTGTGGCGATTGATGACCCGGTAATTTTCTGCGAGCACAAGCTGCTCTATTACCATCTCAAGGCAGACAAGCTTCCGACCGAAGCGGCGCCCGCGGGCAAGGCGCGCATTGCGCGCGAAGGTCGCGACATGACGATCGTCGCTTACAGCGCGATGGTTCACGAAGCGCTCGCCGTTGCCGAGGAACTCGCAACCGAAGGAAACGAAGTGGAAGTCGTCGATCTGCGCACTGTGAAACCACTCGACACCGACACCGTGATGGCGTCGGTCGCGCGCACGGGACGGTTGCTCTGCGTTGGTGAAGCGTGGCCGTGGGGCGGTGTCACTGCGGAAGTCATCGCGCGCGTGGCAAGCGAAGGATTTGGCTTGCTGGATGCCCCGCCGATGCGGCTGAACGCGAAGGATACGCCGATCCCGTATCATCCGAACTTGTGGGCCGCACATCGTCCGACGGCGCGGAGCATTGCAGCGGCGGCGCGAACACTCTTGCGGCGTTGAGACGTCTCGCTTAGTCGAGTGTCACCCGCTCGCCGGTCTGAATGGATTTCTCCTCCGCTTCGCACAACTCGACCGCTTTCAATCCATCGTCCGCATTCACAACACTCGGCGGGCGTTGGTTCGCAATCGCGTCGACGAAGTAGCGCAACTCCTCAATGTAACAATCGGTTCCCGTCCCAGCGATCACGCGCGCGGGTTGGCCTTTCTCGGCCAGCTTCAACGCATCCTTCCCTCGCGACATATCGTAGTCGAGCGTCGCGCGCTCGAAATTCGCGGTGTAACTCATGTTGAAGCCGAAGCCGGGCGTCATCGCCCACGTGCCTTCGGCGTAAACCATAGCGCCCGACGCGACCTCGTAGTTCGTGATCACGTGATCAATCGCGCCACTCAAGTGCGTGTAGCCCGTGGCAAGCACCGAGCGCGGAACCCCAAAGCAATACTGGACGAAGTCCGCATCGTGAATGTGCAGATCGAGCAACGCGCCGCCGGAGCGTTCGCCGTTCAGAAAATTGTGCTGCCCCCAGCCGGGCGGCTCCGCCACTCGACGAAACGTGGCGGCGAGCACCTTGCCGAAGCGGCCATCGTGAATCGCCTGCTTGAGGAACGCCCACTCGGGCGCGAAACGAATGCACATCGCGGGCATGAAAAATCCTTTCGCAACACGCGCGGCTTCGACGATGCGGCGGGCCTGCGCAGAATTGCGCGCAAGCGGCTTCTCGCACAGCACATGTTTACCCGCACGCAACGCGGCAACGGCCAGTTCTTCGTGGGTTCCCGTTGGAGCGCAAATGTCGATCGCGTCGATTTCTGGATCCGCCAGCATGGCCGCGTAGTCGCGATACGCTTTCACGCCGGACATGTCGATGCGCAGCGGTTGGTTGTCGCCAATGTTGCCGGCGACGTTGGAGAAATCGCCGTCGAGGTGGCGTCCGCTCGGATTGCAGAGCGCCGCGATGCGCGCGCCGGGCACTTGGCGGTACGCCTTCAAATGGGTCGCGGCCATGAAGCCGAGGCCGACGATACCGATGGAGATGGGTTTCACGTTCAAAGTTTGAGGTTCGAAGTTTGCGCCGAAGATTGATGGCGCGAATTCTCGACGATCAATCTACTCGAAGGCTCGACACAAAATCCTTCGCGGCGCGGATATCGACGACGCGTTGAGTGCCCGCTTCACGCTCGATGCACAGGTCGCCAGTGAAATTCACGTCATTCAGTGCGCGGAAGAATCCGCGCCAATCGACTTCGCCCGTGCCGACGGCGACTTCTTCGCCCCATTGGCCAGCGACTTTGGTTTTGCGCGCGTCCTTGAGATGACACTGTTTCAGCCACGGCGCGAGTGTGCGCAAGGCGGCGATCGGATCGCCCTTGTCATAAAGCAGCATGTTCGCGGGATCGAAATTGACGCCGACATTCGGTCGGCCGAGCTCGGTGAGAAATTGGTTCAGCGTGTCGGCGGATTCCTGACCGGTTTCAAACGCAAGATCGATGCCCTCCTCCGCGAAGCAATCGGCCACCAGGCTGATGCGCTCAAAAATTTTCGCGAACGCCGGATCGTTCGGATCGTGCGGGAGGAAGCCAGCGTGGAAGGTCACGAGCTTGAGATACAGTTGCTCCGCGAGGTTCGCGGTGGCGCGGATGTTCTTCAGGTTCTGTTCCCACGTCGCGTCGGGCACGATGCCCCCAGTGCGCTTGATGGATTCCATCGTGGTGTAATCTTCGCCCACGGTGCCGAACATACCGGACACGATTTGAATCCCGCGCGCCGCGCATTGCGATGCGAAGTCACGCCACATGTCGGGGTGTTCGCGCAACGGATCGAGCGCAAGCTGGATGCGGCGAATGCCGATGGCGTCCAGATGCGCGAAAAGCTCGGCGGGATTGGCCGGTTGCAGCGACCAACTGCACACCGCGAGACGTTGAACGATCGAAGAAACTGGCATGGCGCAAGTCATGCCACTGGCGACCGCACGTCGCAAGCTTTGCGTGAGCTTATGCACCTTCCGCTTGCAGTCCGCAGGAAAAACAGGTTTCCTCTGCCGGAGTCACTACACCGCATGAACGGGAAAACATTGGTCATCGTGCCCACTTACAATGAACGGGAGAATCTCCCGAACATTGCCGCCGCCCTCATGCAGCTGCCCGTAGCCGTGGAACTGCTCGTGGTGGATGACAATTCCCCCGACGGAACCGGCAAGCTTGCCGACGAATTGGTTGCGAAGGAACCGCGCATCCACGTCCTGCACCGGCAGGAAAAAAACGGCCTCGGTCGCGCGTATCTCGCCGGATTCAAATGGGCGCTCGAGCGCGGCTACGAATTCATCTTCGAAATGGATGGCGACTTTTCACACAACCCCGCTGACATTCCGCGCTATCTCGAAGCCGCGCAGAATGCCGATCTCGTGCTGGGCTCCCGCTACTGCAACGGCATCCGCGTGATCAACTGGCCGCTGCGCCGCTTGATGCTCAGCATGAGTGCGGCAAAGTACGTGAAGATCATCACGGGCATGCCGTTCACCGATCCGACGGGCGGCTTCAAATGCTTCCGTCGCCGCGCCCTCGAATCCATCGAACTCGATGCCGTGCGTTCCAACGGTTACAGCTTTCAGATCGAACTCACGCACAAGATCTGGCGTCAAGGCATGCGCGTCACCGAAGTGCCGATCACGTTCACTGATCGCTTTCTCGGCACGTCCAAAATGTCCGGCAAAATTGTGCGCGAGGCATTGTGGATGGTGTGGCGCCTTTGGTTTCAAAACGGTTTGCGTCGCAGCCCTCGCCCACGCTGATCGCAGCGGATTGGATTTCCCGTCTTCGTCCCTTGCCCGAACCGCGTGATGTGCTATTGATGCGGGCGTATGATGACATTGATCGTTGGGACAAACCGCCCGGGAAGTAACAGCCGCAAGATCGCCCGTCACGTGGAAGAGATCTACGCCGCACTCAAGGTGCCGTTGCGCGTCGTTGACCTCGCGCAACTGCCGCCCGAAATATTTTCCTCAGCCTCCTACGGCGAAAAGCCGGCGTCGTTCAAGCCATTCTCCGACGCGATTCTGCAATCGACGGGCCTCATTGTCGTCACGCCCGAATACAACGGCGGCATTCCCGGGGTGCTGAAATATTTCATCGACATGCTGAAGTTCCCGGAGAGTTTTGAACGCCGTCCGGTCTGCTTCGTCGGCGTCGCGGCCGGCATCTGGGGTGCGCTGCGTCCCATTGAGCAGCTGCAACAAATCTTCGGCTACCGCAATGCGTTCAACTATCCCGAGCGCGTTTTTCTATCCGGCGTCGGCAATCTCCTCGACGACGCGGGCCGTCTCAAAGACGCGGAGCTGCTTGAACGCCTCCAAAAGCAAGCGAGCGGATTCGTCGATTTCGTGGAAAAGCTCAAAGGTGTAAAACTCCGCGCGAGCTGATGCCGCGCTGCCCGGGCGATGGGAGAATTCTTCCACCGCGTTCGCTCCTTCTCTTTTCCGTTGATCTGGGCTTTCATCCGTCTGGGTCAAATGAACACGGAAAGTCTCAAAAAGCTTTCAAGCCGGATGCCTTTCACGCTGCGTGGCGTGGCGGCATTCTCGGGACGCCCCGCGAGTCACCTGCTGGGAATCGCGTTTGCCGTGGCCTGCATCGTCGCCGTCAGTGTCATGTGGTTTGCCCACCATGTCTGGGCGCCCGTCATAGAGAACGCCATCGGGCAATTGCCCCAACAGGGTCAGATCCAACACGGCCAGCTCGAGTGGAGCAATGCGAGCCCGGCTTTCCTCGGTGAGGGACCGCGCTTTGCCATATTGGTCGACGCGGAGGCGACGGAAGGCGCCAGTCGCGTCGCGGACGTGCAATTGGAATTTCACCGCAACGATCTGAAAATCTGTTCGCCCTTTGGCATCTACTCTGTGGCGTATCCCAGCAATTACATCATCGGTTTCAACCATCTGGAGGCGGCCCCCGCTTGGGGCGCTTGGAAACCGGCGCTCTTCGCGGGGCTCGGGCTGGCAGTCATCGTGGGCATGTTCGCTAGCTGGTTCGGCTTGTCGCTCGCGGCCATGCTGCCGCTTCGCCTTCTCGCATATCTCAACGACCGCGAAGCGACGCCTTTGGGCTGCTGGCGGCTGGCCTTCGCCGCGTTGATGCCCGGCGCGGTGCTGATGGCATTCGCGATCGCGCTCTACGGCGCAGAAGAAATTGAACTCACGGATCTGCTGGTCGCCTGGCCGGTTCACCTGGTAGTGGGGCTGGTTTACGCCATCGGCGGGGTGCTTTGCTTGCCGTGGGTCACGCCGACCGCACTCAAAACGGCCAATCCGTTCTCCACAGCCCCGCCCGGTTCACCGGCACCCAAAGCCAAAGGCAATTCCCCGTTTTCACCTAATTGAGCATCCGGATGATTGTGCAATTGCGTGCCGCGAACGGCTCGTCTAATTTCGCGCCATGAAATTTTCGCCGGTGCCGGTCCGCCTTCTCTGCCTTGTGGGCGTGATCCTCGGCCTCACGGGTTGCAATCCCCTCGGGGAACACAATCAAGACGAGGAACGCGAACCGCATTTCTTGAATGGCAAATCGCTTTTGCAGCGCTTCGATTACCCGGGCGCCGCCGAGGCGTTCGAACAGGCTCTCGAGGTCAATCCCCGCTCGGCAACCGCGCATTTCGAACTCGGACTGTTAAATGAGCAGCGCTTTAACGACCATGCGACGGCGATTTTTCATTACGAAAAATTTCTGAAATTGCGCCCCGACTCCGAACACGCCGACAACGTCCGGCAACGCATCAATACCTGCAAACAAGACCTCGCCCGTGCCGTGTTCCTCGGCCCGGTCACGCAATCGATGCAAAAGGAACTTGAGACGCTCACCGCCAAGAACCAGCAGCTCACCTCGCAGAATCAGCAATTGCAAACGCGCGTCGAGCAACTGCAAGCGACCCTTGATCGCCGTGCAGTGCAGACCAATTTCGTTGCGCCACCAGCGGCCCGCGTTGCCGACGCAACGCCTCCCACCCCGAGCTCGACGGAACGTCCGCCCTCGGTTTCACCACCATCGCATCGCAACCCCACGGAACACGTGACTCCTCTGCCGCCTTCGTCTTCCAGTGCGGCCAAGACTCATACCATCAAGTCTGGCGAGACGATTTACTCGATCGCGAAGAAATACGGAGTCAGCCAGCGCAGCCTTGAAGCGGCGAATCCAACATTGAATCCAAAGAAGATGAAGGTTGGTCAGACCGTGAAGATTCCGTCGACTTGAAAGCCCCATCGCGCCTGTGTTGAACCGCATCATCCTGGGTTCGCTGCTCCTGTTCTGGGGGGCGATGATGATTCTTCTCTGGCGGTCGGAGTTCGGCCAACAAGGAAACGGGGGCGGCAGTGTCCCGATCGAAACGGTCTGGCAGCGCGTCCTGCTCGCACCGAACAGTTCACAACTCGAGATTCAACTCAAGGGCAAGCGCATCGGCACATGCCACTGGAACCCCGCAGTCACCCAGGCCGCCCTGCCGGCAAAACAGCCAGCGTCGGCTGACGAACCGCTCGAAGGTGCCGTGACGCGCATCGGCGGCTACACGATCGAAATCGACGGCACGATCAATCAGCTGCCCGAGCAAGTTCCCTATCGGTTCGACGGCATGCTGCGTTTCGCGACCAACAGCGACTGGCGCGAGTTTCAATTACGCGTTCAGCAACGACCGAACACCTGGGAACTCGGAGCGTCCGCCACCCGGCAGAATCTCCACCTAAAGATCGCCGGCGACGACGGCGGTTGGGATCGCACGGTGACTTTCGAGGAGTTGCGCCATCCGGAAAGGCTTCTCGCCGAGTTCGGCGCTCCGTGGGCGATCGGGATGCTCGGCGGTTTCGGACTACCCAAGCCGGACAGCGACAAGCTTTCCCTCGGCCTCGCGTGGGACGCACATTACGATTGGTTCCAGTTCGGACGCGCCCGCCTACGGGCGTATCGCGTGTCGGCACGTTTGCTCAATCGCTTCAAAGTCGTAGTCTACCTCAGCCGCGCCGGCGAAATTCTCCGGATGGAACTTCCGAACGACCTCACCCTCGTCAACGAAGCGTTTCTGACGAACTGACCTGCGCCCCATGATCGAACTTTCCCACCTCGTCAAGCGCTTCGGCGAACTTGTGGCCGTTAACGACCTCAGTCTCAAGGTCAATCAGGGCGAGTTCTTCGCCGTGCTGGGTCCGAATGCCGCAGGCAAAACGACCACGATCAAGATTCTGACCGGCTTGATTAAACCGACCTCCGGTACCGCGCGCGTGGCCGGCTTCGATGTGCAGACCGATCCGCTCGAAGCGCGCAAGCGCATGGCGTACGTGCCCGACTTCCCGTTCCTCTACGACAAGCTCACGCCCTGGGAGTTCTTCCGTTTCATCGGCCAGATTTTTAGTCTGAAGAACCGCCGCATTGAAAGCTCCGCTCGCGCGTTGGTCGAACGCTTCAACCTTGGCGATTACATCGCCAAGCCAATCGAAGGCCTTTCCCACGGCACCCGTCAGCGCGTGGCCATCGCCGCAGCGCTGTTGCACGACCCCGAAGTCTTCGTGATCGACGAACCGATGGTCGGCCTGGATCCGCACCATGCGCGCGTCGTGAAAGACGTTCTAAAGGAGCGCTCCCGCGCCGGCATGACGGTGTTTCTTTCGACGCACCAACTCAGCGTCGCCGAGGAAATGGCCGACCGCATCGGCATCATTCACCAAGGCCGGCTGGTCGCCGTCGGCAACAGCGAGGAACTGCGCAAACAAAGCGGCGCCAACGGAGCACTTGAGCAATCCTTCCTCGCGCTGACCGCGCAGCAGGCGAACTTCACCGAGGAGCGGGTCATCCCGCACACCAAGTAAAATTCCCCACGCCAAACGCGAGACTGACAAACGCGGATTTGGAACTTTTCTTCCGGGGCGCGCCTTGTAATGTTCCGCCTCTTTACGATTGCGACGATGGACTACAAGAACACATTAAATCTCCCGCGCACGGACTTCGCGATGAAGGCCGACCTCGTGACGCGCGAACCTGCACGTCTTGCGAAATGGGAACAGGGAAATCTTTACGCGAACATTCAGACCGCCCGCGCGGGTGCGCCGAAGTTCGTGCTGCACGATGGCCCGCCCTTCGCCAATGGCGACGTCCACGTCGGCACCGCGCTGAACAAGATTCTTAAGGACATCATCGTCAAATACAAAACCCTCCGCGGGTTTGACGCGCCTTACATTCCCGGTTGGGACTGCCACGGCCTGCCAATCGAATCGAAGGTCACGCAAGAGTTGCGCGAGAAAGGCAACACCAGCGCCGACGCCGCCACGATCCGCACCGCGTGCGACGCTTACGCGCGCAAATACATCGGCATCCAACGCGAGCAGTTCAAACGTCTCGGCGTCTTCGGTGATTGGGCGAATCCCTACCTTACGTTGAACAAGGAATACGAAGCCGACGAACTGCGCATGTTCGCAGACATCGTCGACAAGGGTTTCGTTTATCGCGGCAAGAAGCCCGTGTATTGGAGCATTCCCTTCAAGACCGCGCTCGCCGAAGCCGAAGTGGAATACGCCGATCACGTGAGCCAGAGCGTTTACGTGAAGTTCAAACTCACGAGCGCGCCCAACACATTTCTCCTAATCTGGACGACGACCCCGTGGACGTTGCCGGCGAATCTCGCGGTCGCGTTTAATCCCAATCTCTTTTACTCGCTCGTCCAAGCGAACGGTGACGCGTATCTCGTTTGCAATTCGCTGCTCGCCACAGTCGCCACCAAGTGCAAATGGGAGAGCTACGACATCGTGCGCACCGTCGAAGGCGACGAGCTCGCGCGCCTCGAATATCAGCATCCGTTCTGCAATCGCACTGGCAAATTGTTCCCCGCGAACTTCGTCACGAGCGACACGGGCACCGGGTTCGTGCACATCGCGCCCGGCCACGGCACGGACGACTACAATCTCGGCCGCAGCGTTGGCTTACCGATCTACTCGCCGGTCGATGACAACGGCTGCCTCGCGCACACCAACGACCTCCCCGTCGAGCAGCAGATGCCGGCGGAATTGCTTGGCAAAACCACGCTGGAAAAACACGGCAAGAGCGACGCGAACGAAGCTGTCCTGCACGAACTCCGCGTCCGCAACGCGCTCGCGCACCAAGAGAATTATCACCACAGCTACCCGCATTGCTGGCGCAGCAAGACGCCGATCATCTTCCGCGCGATGGACCAGTGGTTCGTCAAGATCGATCACGAAGCCAGCGGGAAAACGTTCCGTAAGTCCGCCCTAGAAGCGATCGACTCAGTGAAATGGATTCCTGATTGGGGCATCAACCGCATCAAGGGCGCCGTCGAGTCGCGTCCCGACTGGTGCATTTCGCGTCAACGCACGTGGGGCGTGCCCATTCCCGCGTTCTACGACAAGGACAGCAACGCCATCCTCGACGCGCAGGTTGTCCGCAACGTCGCCGCGCTCGTGGAGAAGCACGGTTCGAATATCTGGTTCGAAAAATCAGCGACCGAACTTTGGTCACTCGTAAAGCCTGCGAACTGGAAAGGTGCCGACGCGGTCGCGAAATCGAATGACACGCTCGACGTGTGGATCGATTCCGGAAGTTCATCGCGCGCGGTCCTGATGCGACGCACGGAACTTCAACACGCGTCGCCCGCGAAACCGCAAGACGCTTGGCAAG
Organism: Limisphaerales bacterium; assembly: GCA_044224905.1. Taxonomy (GTDB): domain Bacteria; phylum Verrucomicrobiota; class Verrucomicrobiia; order Limisphaerales; family JBGAJN01; genus JBGAJN01. Next base: position 1,447,315 of record JBGAJN010000002.1, on the reverse strand, counting down.
CCGACGTTTACCTCGAAGGCTCTGACCAACATCGCGGTTGGTTTCAATCTTCACTCCTGCTTTCGCTCGCCGGCAATGGAGCGCCGCCGTTCAAGACCGTGCTCACGCATGGTTTCATGGTGGACGAGGATCGTGAAAAAATTTCCAAGAGCAAACAAAGCGGCTACGTGAAACCGCAGACCGCCGAAGCTTACATCAAGACTTGGGGCTGCGACGTGGTGCGCCTTTGGGTCGCCTCGCAGGACTACCGCAACGACATCGTCGTCAGCGAAGAGCGCTTGAAGAAGGTCAGCGAGACGTATCGCGGCATTCGCAACACGCTTCGTTACCAACTCTCGAACCTCTACGACTTCGATCCCGCGAAGCACACCGTTGCGGACGACAAGTTGACCGGACTCGATCGCTGGATTCTCGGCGCGTTCGCGAAGCTCGAAACGGAAGTCGTCGCGGCGTACGACGCCTATGAGTTCCATGTCGTATATCAAAAGGTCAGCCAGTTCATCGCCGTGGAGTTGAGTTCGATCTATCACGACGTCGTGAAGGACCGCCTCTACACCGATGCCGCGAATTCTCCGCGTCGCCGCTCGACGCAGACGGCGTTGCATCGCCTCATCACGGGCCTTTGCCAAATGCTGGCACCCATGATCGCCTTCACCGCGGACGAAGCGTGGGAATTCATTCCCGGAAAAGCAGCGGGGCACGTTCACGCCGCAAAGTGGACTCCAAAAGCATTCGACCGCTCCGCCGCCGAAGTCTCCGCGTGGGACGGGCTCTTCGCGCTGCGCGAACAGGTGCTGCCCGAATTGGAAAAGGCGCGGCAAGCGAAGGAGATCGGCAAGGCGCTCGAAGCCAAGCTCACGCTCAACGGCTCCGGTCCGCTGTTCGTCGATGGCAAGACGCATCAGGAATATCTGCGCGAGTTGCTCAACGTCTCGCAGCTCGAAATTCACGCGAACGGCGACTCGAACGTCGTCACCACCGTGACTGCCGCCGCCGGCCAGAAGTGCGAACGTTGCTGGCATTCCGAAACCGACGTGGGTGCGAGTCCTGAGCATCCCACGCTGTGCGGTCGTTGCGTCGAAGCCGTGAAAACGGCCCACGCGTAACGCCAGGTCGGCGGCAAGCCCGACCAAGCTCCGCTGTGATCGTCTCAATGATTTCTTGAAAGTTATTGAAATCAAAACCGGGACGCCTACACTACGCGGGCGCTTCGGCTTCGGCTGTCGCGTGTTCGGTCGGGGCGTAGCGTAGCTTGGTAGCGCGTCTGAATGGGGTTCAGAAGGTCGTGAGTTCAAATCTCACCGCCCCGACCATCTTCTTCTTCACCACTTCGGCGCAATTCAATCCAAAGACGTTGAGCCAATTCGCGGATGTCGGTTGCTGTCGCTTTGCAACTCGGCCTTCCACAGGTAACGTCGCGGGACATGACGGGAATTGCTGAAATCTTTGTCGGACTATTGCTGGCCGTGGCCGTACTCGCGCTGGTAGCTCGCAAACTCACGATTCCGTATCCTATTCTGTTTGTAATCGGAGGCCTGTTGCTCGGTTTGATTCCCAAACTGCCAAAAGTCCGGCTCGATCCCGAACTGGTATTTCTATTCTTTCTGCCGCCACTCCTTTTTCCCGCGGCGTTGTTCACTTCGTGGCGGGATTTTCGCGTCAATCTTCGCCCGATCTCACTGCTCGCCATCGGACTGGTGCTGTTCACGACGGTCGCGGTTGCCTGGCTCGCGCACTATTTTATGGGCCTGCCGATGTCCGCCGGATTCGTCCTAGGCGCGATTGTATCTCCCCCGGACGCAATCGCCGCCACGGCGATTGCGGATCGGCTCAAAATCCCCCGCCGCATCGTAACAATTTTAGAAGGCGAAAGCCTCGTCAACGACGCCACGGCTCTGGTGGCCTATCGCTTCGCCGTGGTGGCCGTGGTGAGCGGCTCATTTTCCCTAGCCAGCGCAGGAGGGCAATTTGTCATTGTCGGAGTCGGCGGAATTTTGCTGGGCATGGTGGTGGGCTGGCTGGCGGAACAGTTTCACAAACGCGTGGATGACGCGCCGATTGAAATCACCGTGTCGCTGCTGACTCCGTTTGTCGCTTATCTGGCGGCGGAACGTTTGGGCGTCTCTGGCGTGCTGGCAGTCGTCACTGCCGGTTTGTATCTCGGCTGGCGTTTGCCGGAGTTGCTCACTTTCAAAACCCGACTTCGAGGCGGGCCAGTTTGGGAAATGGTGGAGTTTTTACTGAACGGTTTCGTTTTCATCCTCATCGGACTGCAGCTGCCGGAAGTTTTGAGCGCGTTAGCGGATGATGCTTTTCCGATTTCGCAACTCGTCTGGTACGCACTGCTCATTAGTCTCGCGGTGATTCTCATCCGTATCCTGTGGGTTTTTCCGGCGACGTACCTGCCGCGTCTGGTGTTCAAAAAACTCTGCAAACACGATCCATATCCACGGTGGCAGCACGTGATGGTGGTCGCTTGGACCGGCATGCGCGGAGTCGTTTCGCTGGCCGCGGCCTTAGCCTTGCCGGAAACGATGAGCAATGGTTCGCCGTTTCCCGGTCGCAATTTAATCCTATTCCTTACGTTCATCGTGATTCTGGTCACGCTGGTTTTGCAGGGCTTGAGTCTACCGCCGCTGATCCGCTGGCTCGGCGTCAAGGACGACGGCTCGATGGAAAAAGAAGAGCGCGAAGCGCGATTGAAAGCCAATCAAGCTGCGCTCGCCCGGCTCAATGAGATCGCCGAAGACGAACCTTCCAAAGCGGACGCGCGGGCACGTTTGCGAGTTGAATACGAAGATCACATCCGTCAAGTCGAAGGCGCGGAGCCCGATAGCGCCGGCAGCCCGCTGCGACTCTTTTCCTCGGAATACGAGCGGCTGTCACACGAGGCCCTTCACGTTGAGCGCCGGACAATCGTCACCCTTCGCAATCAGAATGTCATCAGCGACGAAGTGCTGCGTCGCATTCAACAAGACATCGATTTGGCGGAAGCGCGGTTGCGACACCGCCAGTAAACACCTACGCACGGAACGAAATCCATTTCGCGAGTTAAAACCTCGCCGTCGCGACCACCTTCTCTTCTCACCTTCCCGGAGTTTCGGGTCATCGAATGTGTGAACTTCCGATTTGAAGTTCGCGTTGCCGACCATAAACTCCCCGCACATGAAATTCGGCATCTGCAACGAGATTTTCCAAAACTGGAAGCTGGAAGACGCGATGAGCTACGCGAAGAAGGCGGGCTACGACTGCATTGAGATCGCGCCATTCACGCTGTTGCCGGGCGACGCGAACAAATACGTGACGGACATTCCCGCCACCGAGCGCCAAAAAATCCGCGAGTCAGCAGCACGCGTGGGCATAGAGATTTCCGGCATTCACTGGGTGCTCGTGCAGGCGGACGGCATGTATCTCACCCACCCCGACGCTGCGATTCGCCAGCGCACGGCCAACTACTTTGTCGCGCTCGTCGACTTCTGCGCGGACATTGGCGGAAAAATCATCGTCGTCGGATCGCCCAAGCAGCGCAACGTCATGGACGGCGTTAGCTATCAGCAGGCGTGGGATTGGGCAACGGAAGTGTTTCGCCCCGCAGTGAAACGGGCCGAGGAACGCGCGATCACGATTTGTTTCGAACCGCTCGCGCCATCGGAGACCAATTTCGTCAACACCGCCGCCGAGGGCATCAAGTTCGCACAGCAGTTTAACAGCAAGGGCATGAGCATCATTCTCGATGTCAAAGCCATGTCCTCCGAGAGCAAGTCCATCCCACAAATCATCCGCGAATCGCGCGGCAACTTTTCCTACTTCCACGCGAACGACGCAAACCTCAAAGGCCCCGGCTTCGGGGACGTCGATTTCAAACCGATCGCGATCGCATTGAAATCAGCGGGCTACAACGGCGTCGCGTCCGTGGAAGTTTTCAAGTTCGAAGAAGGCCCAGAAGTCATCGCGACCAAGAGCATCGAGTATCTGAAGAAGACTTTCGTGGCTTAGCCCAATTTCACTTTCCCACGGGTGCCGGCACGGCAGTGGGAGCATCGGCGGCGGGTGGCGCCGCGCGGCGGCGACGCAGGCTGAAGTATTTTCCCGCCCCCCAGTCGTCGAAAATCGAATAGCTCACCGGCGTCACCAACAAGGTCAGCAACAAGCAGAGCATTTGTCCGCCGATGATAACCTTGGCCATCGACGCACGCCCACCCGAACCCGGCCCCGTGCCCAGCGCAATCGGGATCATCGACATCACGAGCATCAAAGTCGTCATCATGATCGGACGCAGACGCACGCGATTGGCCAGGAGGATTGCCTCTTCGCGATTCATGCCGCGCGCACGCAGGGTGTTCGTGTAATCGATCTGCAAGATGCCGTTTTTCTTCACGATGCCGAACAGCATGAAGAGACCGAAAATGGCGTAGATGTTGAACGGTTCGTTGAGCGCGATCATCGTCACAAGCGCGAAGGGAAGCGATAGCGGCACGGCCAACAGGATCGAAACAGGATGAACGAAGTGCTCGAACTGCGCCGCGAGAATCATGTACATGAAAATCATCGCGAGACCGAAGGCGATGAGGAAATTCCGCGCCGTCTCCTGGAGCGTCTTCGCCTTGCCAGTGAAATAGATCTGGTACTCCGGCGGCAGATTCATCTCGTCCACCAAGCGGCGCACCTCGCCCATTGCCTCGTTCAACGAAAGGTCCATGAGGTTGCCGACGATCGTGACTTTGCGCTGCCGCTGGAAGCGATCGATCTGGTTTGGCCCTCGCGCTTCGGTAAGCCGAACGAAGTTGCCAAGTTGCGCCAGCGCAACCTCGTTGGTCGTCGCGGCACCAGCAGTGCCACCCACGCGCAGCATGATTTGATCGAGTGCTTCCTGCGTGCTGCGGCCCTCAGGCTTGGCGCGGAGCCAGACGTCGTATTGATCGTCGTTCTCCTTGTAGTTCGAAACGATCTCGCCACCGACCAGCGTGCGCAGCGTGTTCGCCACGTCCGCCACACGCAGACCAAACTGACTAGCCTTCTCCCGGTCGATATGCGCCTGCAGTTCAGGCTTGCGATTGGAGAGCGTCGTGTCGACGTCCACCATGCCTTCCACCTGGCGCATTTGCTCGACGATGCGCTCAGAGATGGCAGTCAGTTTTTCCAGATCAGGTCCGATGAGGTTGAAACTGAAGTCCGTATTTCGGCCGCTCGAACCCATCGGCGAAATGAGCTGAACGCTGCTGCGGAGGTCGGGATAACGGGCCATGATTTTCCGCGCGGCCCCCATCGCGTCAAAAATCCCCCACCGCCGCGAAGCGCCAGTCCACTGCGCCCAGCGACCGCCCAACTCGGGCAACCGACAATAGATCGTCGCCTGAGTCACATCGCCCTCGCCTTTTCCAACGCGACCAGAAGTTTCACCAATGGTAACAAGTGTATCGAGAATGGCCGGCGAGGCAGCGATTTGAAACTGGCGAAGTTCCTGTTCGATTTCAGCGGTCAGTTCAGTGGTGCGGGAAAGACTGGAGCCTTCGGGCAAGCGCACGGAAATTTCGAATTCACTCGTATCGTCGTACGGCAGATAATTGAACTTCGTCTTCGGCCCCAACCACCACAACGACGCGATACAAGCGACGGACGCGAGCACGATCACCCAGCGATGATGGAGGCTCCAACGAAGAACCACGACGTAGTTGTCCGCCAACCAGCGCATCAACCACCCGCCGTGGGCTTTCTTTTCACGAATCTTTTCATCGTGGGTGTGGCGCAGGAAACGCGACGCTAGCATTGGCGTGAGCGTGAACGAAATAAAGAGCGACACCATAATCGCGAACGCCACCGTCACACCGTAGCTCGAAAAGAATCGCCCCACGCGGCCTTCCATGAACGCCAGCGGGAGGAAAATTACGACGAGCGAAAGGGTCGTCGCCAGCACAGCCAGTGCGATTTCTCGGGTGCCCAAGCTCGCGGCACGGAAACCGTCCATTTGCTTTTCCTCCATTGTGCGATGGATGTTTTCGAGCACGACAATCGCATCATCGATCACGATGCCAACGGCAAATACGAGGCCCAGCATGGTGAAGTTGTTTAGCGAATAATTCATCACGCGCATCAGCGCAAACGTCGCAATGATCGATGCAGGAATGGCGATGGAGGCGATGACTGTTCCGCGCCAATCGTGAAGGAAAAAGAAGACGGTGATCGCGACGAGAATCGCGCCAAGGATAAGGTGAAAGCTGACTTCATCGAGCGAGCGGCGAATGAAACGCGATTGGTCGCGGATGACTTCCATTTTGAAATCGGGCGGGAGAATTGAGTGCAATTGCTCGAGCCGCTTCTTGACGCCATCGATGACCGCGATGGTGTTAGCGCCGGTTTGCTTCAGCACCACCAGTGTGACGGAGTTGTTTCCGTTGAGCCGCGCAAGGGAGCGCGGATCCTCGACGGCGTCGGTCACAGTGGCGACATCGCGAAGATAAATCGGCTGACCACCTTCATTGGCGATAATGATGCGCGGAAAATCCGGCACCTTGGTCATACGGCCCATCGTGCGGACCACGAGTTCCCGTTTCCCCTGCTCCACCCGACCACCGGGAATTTCGATGTTCTGTTGCTGCAAAGCAGACCGCACGTCCTCGATCGTCAGACCGCGTGCGCGAAGGCGATCAATATCCACCGCAACCTGAACGGCGCGCGTGCGTCCACCAACCATCGTGATCGAGCCGACGTCGAGGACGGTCTCCAAATTCTGCTTCACGAACTTGTCAGCCATGTACGTGACCTCGCGCATGTCGCGCGGCGCACTGACGGCGAGGGTCATTACCGGCGTGGCGCTCACGTCGAACTTGTCGATGATCGGAGCGTCCGTGCCATCGGGCAGACGGGATAGGATTGAGTTTACTTTGTCACGCACGTCTTGCGCGGCGATGTCACGGTTGCGCTCGTAGAGAAACTGAATCGTGATCGACGACACACCTTCGCGGGAGATACTCGTCAATTCATCGATACCTTGAACGGTGTTGATGATCTCTTCGAGCGGCTTGGTAACGCTGGTTTCAATCTCCTCCGGCGATGCGCCCCTTAGAGTCGTCGTCACGGTAACAATGGGAAGTTCCACATTGGGGAACTGATCGACGCCGATACTCAGAAAGGACACCAAACCAAGCACGACGAGCAACAGGTTGATCATCGTCGCAAATACAGGACGACGAATACAAAGATCTGCCAAGCCGACTCCGCCCTGAATCAACTGTCCGCCAGGAGTTTTATGAGAATCAGACACGGATTATTTCGAGGAGGTTTGCGGGCTATGAGTGAGATCGACCGACTTCACTGTCACTTTCGCGCCATCATGCAACTTGCTGTTGCCTGATAGCACGACGGTTTCACCGGCTTTCAAACCTGACAGAATTTCCTGCCGACCATTAGCGATTTTGCCGACCTGCACCTCACGCACCCGCGCGACGCCGCCGTCGACCACGAATACCTTCGTCAAGCCGGAGAAGCTCACAACCGCTTCGAGCGGCACCTGTAACGTGGGCGCGTTCTTTTCGAGAATCAACTCGCCCCGAGCATACGAATTCGCCTTGAGCTTCCGATCGGGATTCTGAACGAGAATGCCAAATGTAAGAGATCGAGTCTTGGTGTTCACTGCGGGACTGATTAGCAAAACGTTGCCGTGGAAGGTTTCTCCCGGCCAAGCGTCTACGGTGAAATGAGCGGGTTGTCCCTTCTGAATCTGAGAGGAATAACGCTCGGGAACTGAAGTGATAAACTTCAGTTGAAGATCATTCACCACGCGAAACAAGGGCGTCCCCGTCTTCACGAAATCACCGGCGCCGACGATACGATCAGCGATGGCGGCAGCGAATGGGGCTTTCACTCGGGAGCGATCCACGTTGAGTCGAGCCACGACTTCGGCCGCAACTGCCGCGCGAACCTCAGCGGCGGTCTCCTGCGCTTGCGCGCTGGCCTGATCCAGGTCGCTTGTGGACGCAATGCCGCCTTTACGGAGTTCCTGAAAGCGTGAAAGATTTCTTGCAGCGTTAGTCGCAGTGGCGCGAGTCTTCTCGAGATTCGCGGTCGCCTGATTGGCCAAGGCGGAATAAGTGGTGGTATCGATATGGGCCAGCTCCTGCCCAGCGCTCACTCGGTCACCGAAATCAACCGTCGTTTTCTCAACCTTGCCCTCAACCTCCGCTGCGATAGTCGCCTCGTCCTTCGGAAATAGCGTTCCGACGACGGGAACAGTTCGGTCGGCATGTACGACCTTGACTTGTGCCACCGTTACGGGAACCGAAGAGACTTCGATGGATTTGGTCCCCTCAATTCCGTTCTTAGAACAAGACACAAACATCGAAGCGCCGACAGACAAAGCCATCACCCCACCAAAACGGAGCCTGCGCGTCATAAACGAGTGCATGCCAGACATGAACGCACCAATGGACGTGGCGTAGCGAGCGGAAATTTAGGGGGAATTCGCAAACTTGAAAACTCGGCCCGCAGAATTCCACGTAAAAGACGATGGAGAGGGCCGGAAATCAAATAAATACTAAATCTGTAATATTCCCGCCAACAGAATCACCCACATTTCAGTAATTCCTATGGGCCGAAATCACGCCAGCCTATCCAAAGGTCGCGCAAATGAAGTTTGCGGCAAACGCCCATTAAGAGGGTCCGTTATCCATCTTCTTGAAAGCAAAAACGAATGACAAATTCATTGACTTTTCAGGCTCAAAGCGGCATTATTTTGCCCAAGTTCCAGAAGATTTGGACACCAATCAGCATTGCCGCAACTCTCATATCAACCTGTTAAATCACATGAAAGAATTGAAAAACGCTTTTAAACTGATCTCTGCCAGCTTGCTGATCGGCTTGATTTTTTGCTCAACAGTAGCCGAATCAAACGCTGTTACGATCTCGGGGCAAGCTGTTGTAGTAGCATTGGCGGGCGCCGCTGACTATTCTCATAATGGTCGGGAGTGGTATCCCGTACGAAGTGGACAAGCTTTGCGCGCCGGCACACATGTTCGCACAGCCAAGCGTTCTTGGGTGGATTTGTACCTGAATCACAATGGTCCCGCTATGCGAATCAATGAGGATTCTCACCTCGTAATCGACAAATTGGATCGCGAAGAAAAGGGCACCGAATTGGTTACCGACACGTTAGTCACCGTGCGGGATGGTAGTATTGCAGGTTATGCCAAAGCGACGTCAACTAGTTCCAAATTCGTTGTGAATACGATTCTGGATGCAGCTACCGTCTCCCAATTAAACAAAGCAATGGCTGCCTCGGCGAGCTCGCCGACTGGCAACGGCTTGGTCCCAACTCCCCTTTCGCCAACGAACGTTCGACAACCGGTCGGAGGTGCGACCGCATCTGTAAGTTCAGCCAACGGAGGAGCAATCATGTCGACCGTGATCAATGACGCGAAGTACTACGTCAAATTCAACGGATTCGTAACTGTCGACGAAAACTCGTCGGTCGGTGTAGATGTACGTTACAGCCCACTCGGAAATGCTGGCCTCGGAGGGATTGTTCACGTTCTCCCGGGTTACACGTATGATCCAACCTCCAATACTCAGCATGTGACATTGCTGTCGGATGTGACAAGTTTGATCGCTACCATCGACACGACAATCGGCAATGTTCGCACCTTCACTCTGTCCAAGGGTGCGAAGGTGCAAGTCACACCTATTTCGCCGTGAGGCCCATTTGACGACGCGCGGTCGTCACGTTAGAGTCACTCCGTTCTCTGGTTTTTGAACTGCGCCGGTTGACCACTGCATTGGTTTAATTCATTCCAGCCAATTGCGTTTCCTGGCGGGCTGCCGCATGCAACACATGCCAGCTTCGACAATGCAAAACAACAGCTTCGCTAATGGGCCATCGGGACGCAGACAAAGCCGCTTCTTTCAACAGATAGCAGCGATAGGAATACTTCTCCTAAACGTTTCTGTTTTTGCACAGATCCCAGAAGGTCGCTGGGGACATTCCGCAGTGTGGACCGGCAGTGAGATGATCGTTTGGGGCGGTGTTGTACCCAGTGGTGCAACGCAAACCGGGGCAAAATACAACCCGGCAAACGACGCGTGGATACCGATTTCCACCAACGGCGCTCCAATAGCCCGCTTTGACCATCGTGCCGTCTGGACGGGTAGCAACATGATTGTGTGGGGTGGTCAAACGAATTCGTCGCCCAACAATATCGACTACGAGACTGGCGGGATCTACGACCCTCAGACAGATTCTTGGACGTCGTTACCAATGGCTGGAGTGCCCCTTCGACGACACGGCCACACTGCAATCTGGACTGGAACCCAAATGAGCGTTTGGGGCGGAAGATACGAGACCAATACGGTTACTAACACTTGGCTCAATTCCGGCGGGATTCTTGTCCCTTCGACCTCCAGTTGGACTGGAATGGCGTCGAATACCGCCCCGCTGGCGCGGGCTTCTCATTCTGCAGTTTGGGCAGACAACTTGACTTCAATGATCGTCTGGGGCGGTATTGGTTTTTCCGACAGCGGCCTAAATAGCGGGGGAGTTTACGCGTTCGCAAACGACACTTGGAATGCAACTCCAACGCTCGGTGCCCCGTCTGGCCGCAACAGTCACTCGGCAATATGGACCGGATCGGAAATGATTGTGTGGGGCGGCAATAATAATCTAGGGCCGCCGAATTATTCTACCAATGATGGCGCACGCCTGAATCCAATTTCACTCACTTGGACTCCGACCACTCAACTAAACGCACCGCAACCGAGGTATCAGCACGTCGCAGTTTGGACAGGTACGGAAATGATAATTTGGGGAGGAATCAACTCTACTTTCGTCAACACTGGTGGGCGGTATAACCCAAACGCCAATTCGTGGGCACCGACGCCGACCACTGCAGGCGTACCAAAAGCCCGCACCGCACATACGGCCGTTTGGACAGGAACGGAAATGATCATTTTTGGCGGTTCAGGCACTAAGGCATTTTACCAAAACACAATCGGACGCTACAATCCGTCGTCGAATGCATGGGTCAATTCGCCCCCGAAATGTAGTTTGGGATCCCCGTCAAATAATACGGTAGTATTCCCGCCGAATACCCTAGCGCTCAACGCTACTGCCAGCGACAACAACGGATCAATTGCGCAAGTTCAATTCTATTTGGACGGTAATACCTTAATAGGGAGTTCGACAGGCCCTGTCTATTCTGTAACTTGGTCGAACATCCCCCCAGGTAGCCATACGATAAACGCGCGGGCGATAGATGATTTGGGCGCTGTCACAAGCTCGACAACAAACACCGTACTCGTCGCGGGCCCCCCAACGGTCAGCCTGATTTCTCCAACGAACACCTTCTCGATCCTCGGACCGACAAACATCCTATTGTTGGCGACTGCTGCAACGTCGGTTGGATCAATTAATTCAGTCGATTTTTTCTCTGGCACGTCGCAACTGGGCACAACCAACGTCCTTCCGTACTCGCTAAACTCAGCCACTCTGGCTCCCGGAAACTATAGTTTTACAGCTGTGGCATCTAACAGTATTGGCCTTCTGACCACGTCCGCGCCGGTTGCCGTTTATGTTCTTACAGAACCCAAGGTGGTTGAGTTTTCCTCCCCCCTGCTTAGCGGAGGCGATGCTCAATATTCCATACAAGGCATTGCCGGGCAGACGTATATCGTCGATGCCACCACAAATCTTGGCAGCCCCAACACGATTTGGGTCCCGATCGCCACTAACGTTGCGCCATCCAACACCTTCTTCTTCACCGATCCAGACGCCACAAACTTCAATCGCCGCTTTTACCGCTGGCGGCAGTGACCCGATCCGGAAAGTCGGGATACTCTGGAATTCGCCGCTACTAAGAATCTGCGCCCAGCAGAGCATTGGACAAAACGTCAATTGATTTCTAAAGTCCTCAAATAACATCGCCGATGCTAACCTCAGCCCGTTGAACGCGACCGAAAGCCAACTCGCCACACCAATCCCCCGGTTCCATTGGGCTTTGGCTGGCATTATCGTCGCCGCAATTTGGATCGGCGTAATAAATAATCTGCGCGTCGAATGGACCGTCAATCCGCAATACAGCTATGGGTGGGGCATGCCGTTCCTGGCCGCTTATCTTTTAATAAAGCGCTGGGCCGATCGACCGGCACCCGCTCCAGGTAACAGAATTCTCGGCGCAGCCATCATTGGAGGGACCGCGATGGCAATGTTGCTGCCGGTTCATCTTTTTCTCGAAGCCAATCCGGATTGGAGAATGGTGAGTTGGGCATACTTTGCCGCGGCAGCGACGTTGACCTTCTCAGCCCTGCTGTTTGTCGGAGGAAAACCGTGGCTTCAACACTTCGCAGTCCCTATCAGCTTTCTACTCCTCGCGGTGCCATGGCCGACCGGATTGGAAAATCTACTCATCCAATCTCTCACAAAATCCGTCGCCGCGATCTCGGTAGAGATTCTCAATTGGATCGGCATCCTAGCGCGCCAGCGGGGCAATCTAATTGAACTGCCAATCGGAACAGTCGGCATCAACGATGCCTGCAGTGGCGTTCGATCATTCCAATCGACATTGATGATATCAGTATTTCTCGGGGAACTTTATCGTTTTTCCCTGCCTCGGCGGGTAATCCTATTCTTCGCCGGTGCGTTCATAGCATTCTTCTTCAACATCTCACGGGCATTTTTTCTCACACTTCATTGCGCACGCAATGGCACCGAAGCCGCATCGGCGCTCCACGATCCCGCAGGCTACCTGGTCTTCGGCCTTTCCTTCGCGTCCGTACTCAGTTTGTGCCTCTTCCTAAACCGGGCCAAAAGCTCGGCAAGCGAGAATACTGCCTGCGGACAATCGGAGAGCCCACCGCGCCCATTTCCCCTAAAATTCCTGTTAAGTGTCGCGGTCTGGCTGGTGATGATCCAGTCCACCACAGAAATATGGTATCGGCTGCACGAACGCGCGGCGAAAAGCACCACAAGCTGGCGAATTCAGTGGCCAGACTCGACGCAACAGTTTCGGTTAACGCCGTTCTCCGAAAATGTGCAAAAGATCCTTCGATATAGTAGCGCCACTTCCGCCAACTGGACGCAATCAGACGGCAGTGAATGGCTTCTCTTCTTTTTCCGCTGGGAACCCGGACGCGCTTCAGCGCAACTCGCCAAGAATCATTCACCGGAAATCTGCCTCCCAGCGGCAGGTCTGCGAATGGCAAAGGATTTAGGGATGCAAACGATCAGAGTGCAAAGCCTGGAGATACCATTTCACAGTTACCAATTCGATTTGCGCGGCCAACCTTTGTACGTCTTTTTCTGCATCTGGGAGGATCGCAAGCGGACAGACACCGCAGTCGGCGTTGAAGATTTCAGTCACGCGAGCCGGATTCGCGCAGTCCTGGAAGGCCGCCGTCACTTAGGACAGCAGGTACTCGAAATCGCAATCGCGGGTTTTCCTACTCCCGAGGCGGCGCGACAAAACCTCGAGCAAGGACTCCAAAAACTTATCCTCGTCGCACCCAATGACACCTGATACCGCCAATTGTAAAACAGAATATCTATCCCTACTCTCAGACGGATACAGCCGATGACAAACGAAGACCATCTCGACCCAAAACTGGTATGGCGACGGCGCATTACGTGGACTGCGATTGCGCTGATCATTATCGGCGGCGGCTACTTCGCGTCCCGGCCAATCTATCGCGAAATCAAACGCTGGAGGGCTCATCGCTTCGATGCGGAAGGGGAAAAACTGGCGGCACAGAATAGCCTTCAACAGGCAATCGTTCAGGCTCAACTGGCGTATCAGCTCAGCCCGCAGGATACGCGAACGATTCGCCTGATGGCGCGACTTTACACCCAAATCGGGCATGATCACGCACTCGGATTTTGGAAGCAGCTATTGGCCAACTCCGATAGTACGGACGCGGATCGCTTTGAGATGGTTATGCTGGCTCTCAGGACCCGCCAATTCCCTGCCGCCCGAGAGCAACTCGAGGTTGCCCTCAAGCAGACGCCACCTTCCGTCGCGACATTACAACTGACGTCTGACTTTTTTGCCGTGCAGGGCGACGCCGAGCAAAGCGTTCAATACGCGCGACAAGCCTATGCGCGCGACAACGCAAATTCGACTAACAAGATGTTTCTTGCCCGCCGCCTGCTCTCACTAAACCAAACCAATGTCATAACCGAGGCCAAGTCTCTTTTCTGGCAAGTGGCGCGCACGAAAGACGCCATCGCGCTAGACGCACTTTATTTGCTGTCCACCCAGGTTCCCGAGTCAGAAGTGGAATTTTCCGAGTGTGCCCAGTTGTTGGCGGCACATCCAAATCGCCGCCTAGTTCACGAGTTTCTGGCGCTGGACATCCTCTTGCGCGTCGATTCGAAGAAGCGAAAGGAGATCATTGTCAACGCAGTGAAACGATTCACAGCTTTGGGTGATGAAGCTTCGGTGGAGTTGGGACGCTGGCTCAATCGCAATCAGGAATACATTACCGTAGCCGAGACTTTCACCCTGAGTGCCGCCCTCAAGAACCGCGATCTTTTTGGGGTATACCTCGACAGTCTTGCCGCGCTGGGACGATGGGCAGATGTCGAAGCGGCCATCAATTCAAAGAATGCACCGCTGGAAAAATACTTCTCCGATCTCTACCGCCTGCGCGCCGTAAAAGAACAAGGCCGCGAACAGCTTGTCCCGTTGCTGTGGTCGCAAGTACATCGCACGGCAGCAAACAGCCCGCAACAGCTTTTACACCTCGGGCAGTACGCCGAGAAGATCGGTTCGCATGACGAAGCGATTAAGGCTTATCGGCGACTCACGGAGATTCCCGCCAGTGCGCGTGACGGCTGGATCGCGTTGGTTCGCGTCACGCAGTTGACCGGGCACACGCGCGATGTCCGCGCAGTGCTGCAAGAAATGGTGCAACGCTTGCCGAACGAAACCGCCGCCAAGAATGACCTCGCCTACCTCAATCTGTTACTGAACGAAAACGTCGCCGCCTCAAAAGCCACGGGCGAACAATTGTACACACAAAGCCCCAACATGCTTGCCCATCGCGTCACGCTTTCGCTAGCCCACCTGCGCCTCAAGGATCCGGCGGCCGCAGCCGCGCTTTACAAGGATATCAAAATCGATTGGAACACCATTTCGCAACCGGGCTGGCTGGCGGTTTATGCCGCCATACTCGCTGCCAATGGCGAGATGGACGCCGCCCGCCAATTCGCGCATCAGATTCCGACCAAACAACTCAAGCCGGAAGAACGAGGTTTAATTCAACCGCTCCTTTAATTGTCGAGCGGAATTATCCGCATCGCACTCAGGGCGCCTGCAGCAAACGATTCCACAAGGATTCGTTTGCCAAGACCTTCCCGAGAAAATCTCCATTCTGCTCGATCGATACCGGACGATTGGGATCTATGGGCAAGCGCAGCGTGAACGTCGTCCCTTTTCCCTCTTCACTCTGCGCTTGAATGCTCCCGCCGTGATGATGGGCAATCAGGTAGCTCGCCATCAGATTGACGCCATACTCCACCGGACTAGCCGAACGGGTGACAAACGGATCAAAGATCATTCGCAACGCTTCCTCGGGAAGTCCCGGACCGTTGTCGTGCAATTCAATTTCAACCAACGCCTGCTGGGTCATCGGCGAGGTTCCCATTCTTCCCGTAATCGTCACCCGACTGCCAAAGGGAAGACTCACAATCTCATCTTTCAACAGCAATTCGAACAGCCGCGAAAGCTTCGCCTCGTCCGCGATCAACTTCGGCAATGAATCCGGCACCCGGTTTTCGACGGTGAGATTCTTCGCGGCAAAACTCGACCGCATTTTTTCCAAGACCTCTCCAAGCAATGCGTGAGGCCGAACGCGTTCATTGAACTCAAAATGGGGGGTGCCAGACACCGACCAAAGGTCCTTCAGCATGCTATTGATCTTCTCGAGCTGCCCCTGGACATGAACGTAATACTCGTTCCAGAAATCAGGATTTCGCAGACTATCGAGATCGAGATTCTCTTCCCGCAATTTCGCCGGGGTGAGATCCAGAAACGTTTTAACAGCCACCAACGCATTCCGGATATGGTGACTCATTCCCGCCGCCAACAAGCCGAGACTGACTATCCGGTCGCGAATCATCAGGCTGTGCAGCGCCGCCAATTTTTCACGCAGTAACTGGTCCCGCGCATTTTCAACGACGAACAACTCCAGCCCGCGGCGAATCACGGCTTCGAGCTGTTTCGGATCCCATGGCTTACGAACGAACTTGAGAATCGCGCCGCTGTTGACCGCTTCAATCAGCGTTTCCGCATCGGAATCTTCACTGACAAGAATACGACCAACCCTCGGACAAATGTCCCGCGCACGGCCCAAAAACCGCACTCCAGATTCGCCGGAGAGCTGTTGCTCTGCGATGATTAGACCGACCTCCTCCTTCTGAGCCTGCAACAGTTGGAGCCCCGCATCCAAGTTCGCGGCGGTGATCACTCGAAAGATACCACCAAACTGCCGGCCAAACTCGGCAACCGACGTCGGACCACTCGCAACAAAAAGCACCGCGAATTTTTTATAATCGTATTGATGATCCGAAGCCTCCATTGGCGTTTTCCCAGTTAAATTTTCGCACAACCTACTGTGCAAATCGCAATTTGCCAGAGGAAATTCAGCAAGCTTGCCGCACTCGCTCCAATGCAGGCAATCTCGACACGATGAGCCACCGCGCATCCATCGTCTGGTTTCGAAGCGACCTCCGGCTAGCGGACAATCCGGCATTGCAGGCCGCATTGAAACGCGGGGCGCCGATTATTCCCGTTTTTATCTGGGCATCCGACGAAGAATTGCCGTGGTCGCCCGGTGGCGCATCTCGGTGGTGGCTCCACCAATCACTCACCGCCCTCGACGCATCGCTGCAAGAAAGCCGCTCTCAACTTGTCATCCGCCGCGGTGCATCGCTCCAGTTGCTACGCGAACTTATCCGCGAAACCGGCGCCGACGCCGTGTTCTGGAACCGCCGCTACGAACCCGCGGTGATCGCGCGTGACAAACAAATCAAAGAGGCGCTCCGTGCCGACGGAATCGAAGCGGAAAGTTTCAACGCTGCGCTCCTGCACGAGCCGTGGACCGTTCAGAATCAAAGCGGAAAACCTTTTCAAGTTTTCACCCCGTTTTGGAAAAACTGCCTCACCAAGCCCGAGCCGACCGAACCATCGCCCAAGCCAAGTCGCATCAGCGCACCCGAACAATGGCCGAAATCGCTCCCGATCGCGGCGCTCGAATTGGAACCAAAAATCAAATGGGCCGAAGGCATCCGCGCCTCATGGCAACCAGGGGAACACGGTGCCTACGCGCAATTAAAGCGATTCCTCAACGACGCCGTTCTCAACTACAGCGAGAACCGCAATCGCCCCGACCTCATCGGCACCTCGCGTCTGTCGCCGCATCTTCATTTCGGGGAAATCAGCCCGCGCCAGATCTGGCATGCTTGGAAAGCTCAGGCGACTTCCAAGAAGATCACCGACTGGCGCACGTCCCAGTTTCTCACCGAGGTAGGCTGGCGTGAGTTCGCGCATCATTTGCTCTTTCACTTTCCACACACGCCCGAGCAGCCTTTGCGCGCGGACTTCGCGCGGTTCCCGTGGCGCAACGAACCTGCGTGGCTCAAGGCATGGCAGCGTGGCCTCACCGGCTATCCGATCGTCGACGCCGGCATGCGCGAACTTTGGACGACCGGCTGGATGCACAACCGCGTGCGCATGATCGTCGCCTCATTTCTGGTGAAAGATCTATTGCTCTCCTGGAGCGAAGGCGCGCATTGGTTTTGGGACACGCTCGTCGATGCTGACCTCGCGCAAAACACTCTCGGCTGGCAATGGACCGCGGGCTGCGGCGCCGATGCCGCTCCGTATTTCCGCATCTTCAATCCGCTCAGTCAGGGCGAGAAATTCGATCCGCAGGGAACCTACGTTCGCAAATGGTGCCCGGAGCTCGCGAAACTCCCCAACGATTACATTCACGCGCCCGACCAGGCGCCCGCTGAAATCCTCGCGCGCGCCGGAGTCGAGATTGGCCGCACGTATCCCGCAGCCATTGTCAGCCACGCCATCGCGCGCGAAGTCGCCCTCGAAGCGTTCGCCAAAATCAAGACTGCAAAATCCTGAGCGCGCAATCTGTGCAAAACGTTTTCAAAAAACTGCCGTATTGACCGCTGGTTCGTTTTGCGGTGGAAGTATCACATCACTCAGACCCAACTTCGGCCCATGACCCATCAAATCTTAGTTGTCGGCTGCGGCAGCATCGGCGAGCGCCACTTGCGCTGCTTTCAACGCACCGGCCGCGCGGAGGTTTCCGCATGCGATGCGAACGCTCCCCTGCTCCAACGCATCACCCAGCAGTATAAAGTGACTGGCTTCACCGACTTCAACGCTGCGTTGAGCGCACGCCGTTACGACGGCCTCGTCATCTGCACGCCAGCGCACACCCACCTCGACATCGCGATGCATGGGCTCAAACACGGCGCTGGCCTGCTGATCGAAAAACCTCTGAGCACCGGCGTGGACAAGGTCGCTCCGGTTCGCGATGAGATCGCCAAGACCGGCACGTTCGTCGGCATCGCCTACATCTATCATTTCATGCCGTGGATTCTCGCCGCGCGAAAGATTCTCACGAGTGGCGAACTCGGCCGCGTGTTGCACGTCAGCGTCGCCGCCGGCCAACACTTCCCCACGTTCCGTCCGGCTTATCGCGAGATTTATTACACGCGACACGAGACCGGCGGCGGTGCGATTCAAGATGCGCTCACGCACGTCGCCAACGCGGTCGAGTGGCTCGTCGGCCCCACCACGCGACTGTTCTGCGACGCTGCGCATCAATCACTCCCCGGCGTGACGGTCGAGGACACCGTGAGCGTCAGCACACGCAATGGCGACGCGTTGGTGAACTACGCGTTGAATCAGTTCCAAGCGCCCAACGAAATGACGCTCCAAATTCACTGTGAGGGCGGCAGTTTGAAAGTTGAGAGCCACGAACAACGCTGCGGCATTTTCCGTCGCACCACGAATTCGTGGGAATGGCACAAGCCTCCGGCAATGGAGCGCGATGACATGTTCGTCGCTCAAGCGAACGCTTTCCTCGATGGTTTGGAAGGTAAGCCTACCGATCTCTGCACTTTCGATGAAGGCGTCCAGACGTTGAAATTCAACCTCGCCGCACTCGACTCGGCTCGCAGCGGAAAGGCGGTCACCATTTCATGAGCACTCCCATAGAACTCCGTCTCGCCATGCTCGGTATGATCGAGGGCAATGGCCATCCGTATTCTTGGTCGGCAATCGTGAACGGCTACGACCCGGTCGAAATGGCGAAGTGCCCCTACGTTTCGATCCCAAAATATCTCGGCGCACAATCGCTCGATTCCGTCCGCATCCCGGGCGCGCGCGTCACTCACATTTGGACCGACGACCCCGCGGACGCGCCCAAAGTCGCGAAGGCTTCCAAGATCGACCACGTCGTGAGCAAACCCGAAGACGTCATCGGCCAAGTGGACGCCGCCATCATCGCCACCGACGACGGCAACGATCACATCCGTCGCGCGCGTCCGTTCATCGAAGCTGGCTTGCCCGTGTTTATCGACAAGCCGATGGCGATCAATGTCACTGATTTGAATCAATTTCTCCGCTGGCATCTCGAGGGCAAAACCATTCTTTCCACGAGCGGCATGCGCTACATGCCGGAGATGAAACAAATCGCCGCCCGCCGCGAGCAACTCGGCGATCTGCGTTGGCTCACCAGCTTCACGTGCAAGACGTGGGAACGCTACGGCATCCATGCACTGGAAGCGGCGTATCCGGTTCTCGGACCGGGCTTCGTGAGCGCCCAGACGAATCACCAGAACGGTTCCGACATCGTTCACCTCACCCATCGCAGCGGGGTGCAGCTGACGCTCGGCGCGATTCACGATGCCTACGGAAGCTTCGGCGCCGTTCACGCCTACGGCACCAAAGGTGAACTCTCGCTGAAACTCAGCGACACCTACACTGCGTTCCGCGCGCAGCTCGTTGCGTTCATCGACCTGCTTCACACCGGCCAACGGCCCCTGCCGTTCAGCCAAACGGTCGAACTCATGGGCATCATCATTGCGGGCGTGCGCAGTCGCGAGCAGGCCGGACGCGTCGTGAAGCTACGCGAAGTTTACAACGATCTCGACGGCTCCATCGTCGACCTGTTGCATCGGGAAAACCCTCCAACACATTCATGAAAAATACTCTTCACCTCATTACCGCCACGCTGGCGGTTCTCGCGCTGCCATCGTTCGCGGCCGACGCTCCCGAACCGAAGGGCATCGAACGCTACGTCGCCGTCGACAACGTCTGCGCGTGGCCGCAACTCACGGTGCTCCGCGACGGCACCATCGCCGCCATCATCCACAATCAACCCGCTCACGGTCTCCGCGAAGGCGACGTCGAGTGCTGGACCAGTGCCAATGGAGAAAAATGGACCAAGGCCGGCACGCCCACGAAACACGAGCCCAACACGATTCGCATGAATCACGCCGCCGGCCTGGCGAAGAATGGCGACCTGCTCGTTCTCTGCTCCGGCTGGACGAATGAGAAGCAACCTCAACGCCCGAAGCAGGCGCCCTTCCGTGATGACATCCTGCGCAGTTGGGTTTGCCGCTCCGGCGATGGCGGCCGCACATGGACGCAGCACAAGGATTTCTTCGCGCCGGAAAAAGGTTGGACCGAGTTCATTCCCTTCGGCCCCATTTTTGTCGGCGTTGACGGCGCGCTCCACACCTCGTGTTACGCCGGCGAGTTCACCGACCCGACGAAGAGCACCAAGACCAAGAGTTATCGCTCATGGCATTTCCGCAGTGACGACGACGGTAAAACGTGGAGACCCACCTCTGTCATTGGTATGAAGCACAATGAAACTTCGCTCTTCCATCTCGGCGGGAAAAGCTGGCTCGCGGCCGCGCGCATCGATGCGGTGGAACTCTTCCGCTCGGACGACGACGGCGCGACGTGGCAAGGACCGCAACGTGTAACCGCGCGCAACGAAATCAATGCCCACCTCGCTCGCCTCAAGGACGGCCGCCTGTTGCTAAGCTACGGCAACCGCGTGAAAGATCAGTTCGGCGTGCTCGCAAAGTTGAGCAGCGACGAAGGGAAGACTTGGAGTGAACCCATCCGCCTTGCTCGCACGCTCAACACGGATTGCGGCTACCCCAGCAGCGTTCAACGCGCCGATGGTAAAATCGTGACGGCCTACTATGCGAAGGGTGTGGAGAACCACGAAAACTATCACATGGGCGTCGCCCTTTGGGAACCGCCGGCCAAATAGCCTCGCGTCGCCGATTCCTCGCTCACGGAAAATCCCTTTCACCAACCGAAACACCTCTCTACGATTTCGCTCATGCACGTTCGCCATAGCCGACTTCTCGAGAAACTTCGCGCCGGCCAGATTCCGACCTGTCTCAAGCTCAATCTCGCTGATGCACGCGTGGTCGAACTCGCCTGCCTCTCCGGCGCCGACTCCGTGTGGCTCTGCAACGAGCACGTGCCGAACGACTGGCTCAACGTGGAGAACATGATCCGCGCCGCGCGCGTGCATGATGTGGATTGCATCGTCCGGGTGAGCAAAGGCAGCTACAGCGATTACGTGAAGCCGTTCGAAGCAGGCGCGACGGGCATCATGGTGCCGCACGTCACCACGGCTGATGAGGCGCGGAAGATTGTTGAGATGACCCGCTACCAACCGCTCGGCCGCCGACCGATCGACGGCGGCAACATTGACGGCCTCTTCTGTCAGATTTCCACCGCCGATTACATTGCGCAGTGCAATCAGGAGCAGTTCCTCATTCTCCAGATTGAATCACCCGAGGCACTCGCGAACGTGGAAGCGATCGCCGCTGTGCCCGGCTTCAACGGCTTGCTCTTCGGCGCGGGCGATTTCAGCCACCTGAGCGGCAAGCCAGGGCAAATCGGTTGCGCGGAAACGGT
Organism: Limisphaerales bacterium; assembly: GCA_044224905.1. Classification (GTDB taxonomy): domain Bacteria; phylum Verrucomicrobiota; class Verrucomicrobiia; order Limisphaerales; family JBGAJN01; genus JBGAJN01. The sequence continues at coordinate 1,425,362 of JBGAJN010000002.1, read as the reverse complement.
CGCCGCCCGCAAGCGCGTCGCGGCCGCAGCGCGTGCGAATGGCAAGTTCGCCATGACGCCGGGAATGATCGCGCCTTGGGAAGAACAGGCGGCGGAGGGCTACAACGTCTTCAGCCTCGGCGCGGATGTGATCGGACTCGGCGACTACTTCCGCAGCAAGGTGGCGGACTTCAACAAGCTGCCGCTCACGCAGACCAAGTCGGTGTATCGCTGATACCATGAGCGCGCTCGAAATGTTTTCCATCCGTGGCAAGATCATCGTGCTGACCGGCGGCAGCGGCCTTTACGGACGCGGGCTCGCCGCGATGCTCGCCGAAGCAGGCGCGACGCTCGTTATCGCTTCACGTGGCCTGGAAAAACTGCAGAAGGTCGCCGCGGAAGAAACCGCGCGCGGCCATTCCGTTCACGCGGAGCAACTCGATCAATCCGACGAAAAGTCCGTGCTCGCCCTGCGCGATCGCGTGCTCGCGAAGTTCGGCCGAATCGATGGCCTCGTGAACAATTCCGTCGCCCGCCCGATGAAGTCGCCCGACGCGCCGGTTAGCGCGTGGGAGGAATCCATGCGCGTGAACGCCACCGGTTTGTTCCTGATGACCCGCGCGTTCGGCGAAGCGATGAGCAAGAGCAAGTCCGGCAGCATCGTGAACATCGGATCCATTCAAGGCATGATTGGTCCGACGCTGGAACTCTACGTGGGCACCAACATGGGCACGCCACCACCGGATTATTTTTTCCACAAAGGTGGCATGGAGAATCTCACGCGCTACTACGCCGGAATCCTCGGCCCGCACAATGTCCGCGTGAACTGCCTTGCGCCCGGCGGATTCTTCAACAATCAGCCCGAGCCGTTCCTGACGCGCTACAACGAGCACACGATGCTCGGTAGGATGGCGGATGAACGAGACCTTGGCGGCGCGGTGATCTTTCTCCTGAGCGACGCAGCGAAATACATCACCGGCGCGAACCTCCCCGTGGACGGCGGCTACACGGCGAAGTGATGCGGAGCGCGTTGGCGCCCGGAATCATCTCTTCAACAGATCCGCGACACGAATCCGAAATATCGCGTCCGAGCGGTGCTTCTTCCGATCCTCACCGCCAAGGCAATAAACCCAGTCGCCGGACTTCACGAGGCTGACCATCGCCTTGTACGGCAAAGGTCGCGTCGGGGTGTAACTGCCGGTGTCGGTATCGTAAATAAACGCTTCGTCGGTGAATTCCTCCGCGTCATTTTTGTAGCCGCCAGCGAGCAAGATTCGGCTACCGTCGAGCGCGAGTGCCGTGAGGCCGCGGACCTCGTAAGGGAAGGAAGCGAGCTTTTCCCAGCGCTTCGCCACAGTGTCGAACGCGTGAGCAGAAGAAAGATTGGCGACGGTATTCGAAGTCATGTCCCATCGCGCGCCAGCGAAGGCGAAAAGGCGGTTGCCACACGCAGCGGTGGCGCCCGTGATAAACGAGGGCTCGGGATAATCCGGCAGCTTCGTCGTGCGGCCACTGCGAAGATCAATGGCAAGGAAACTATTCGTGGCGCGCTCGATGTGATTCATGTCCTCGGTGCCACCAAGCACATAGAGGGTCGAGTCCACCACCGCGCTGCCCGCCAGCACGAATCCGCTGCCGAGAGTGAACGCACTCGTAGGCGCGAGGTTGCGCTCCAACTTCCAGACCGCCGTGTGCGTGTTGGTGCCGCTGCTGCCGCTCGCAAACCACAGTGTGCCCGCGTCTTCGCCGGCTGCAGCATAGGCCAGCGGCGCCTGTAGCGATCCGGCCTCGCGCCACGCGTTCGACTTCGGATCGTAGGCGTAGATGCGGCTGAGCCAGTGCTTCACGTCATTCTTCCACATCGTGCCGCCAGCCAGCACGATCTGATCGCCAACCGCGCCGCACACCGAGCCTCCGTTCGGTTCCGGCAGCGGCGCGAGAGGCTCCCAATTGGCAGCGATGGAATTCATGGTCAGGGCAAAGGTAGCGACGGTAACGGCGAATGATACTTTCATTGGACGACGACTGAGACCGACTCGACGAGGAAGCCCGCCTTGTCCACCGCCGAGGCGGTCGAGCGCAGGCGCAGATAGCTCACGCCATCCTGGGCGGAACGCGCGGCCTTCAAGGTCTGGACCTGCATGCCGTCCACTCGCACGGCGCAGGTGGATCGGGTCGTGTCCCATTCGAATTCAACTTCATGCCAACGCCCCGTCTCGAGCGGAGCGACGCCATCCAGCTTCAGAGTGAAGGCGGCGAGCTTTTCGCCGTTGTCATCCGAAGGTTCAAACATGCGGTCGGTGAAGCTGATCTGTCCGCCCGCGAAATTCTTTTCGAGGCGCAGACGCAGCGTGAGCTTGCCGCGCCGCCCGGCAGGAAAATTCCACACGGCGCCATCCGAATCGCGCTCATCAGGGCGACGGACGTGCAAGACCTTCGCGCCGGGCTTGTCCGGATGCGCGATCAGTTCTGGGCCTTGCACGCGATCGCGCCAGAAGCGAGCGGGTTTGCCGAAGCCTTTGAAGAGATGCCACGCGTCGAGGGTGGCGAAATTGTCGGACTGCCGTTTCTCCAGCAGCCAATCCGGATCAACGAGGAAGCGGCGGCGACGATCCGTGCCTTGACCGGAGACGAGCAGAATCTCTCCACTCTTCGTCACCGTCGCGTGCGGATAAGCCGTGCCGCGATCTCCGTCCTTCGGCGGTGAACCGTTGCGCGTGGCATCGCGATAGACTTCTCGGAAACCGCTCCACGTTTTCCCCTCGTCGCTGCTGATGGCGGCGTGCAAGGCATCGCGCCCGGAATACACGCCATCCTTGCCGACGCGCGGGCAATTTTCCGCGTTGTTCCAGAACAAAACGATGCGACCGTCGGGCAGCCGGATTGGAAACGCCGGCGAGTTCGAAGAATAAAAACGCGAGCGCTGCGCGGGCGACCAGTTCACACCATCGGAAGAAAATGATTCGTAAAGAAAACCATCCTGCGTGCGCATCAGCATCCACACGCGACCATCTTTAAGTTCGATCAGCGTCGGCTCGCACGCGCCGTAGTTGGCACCGTTGTAGCCGTCATGGCATGGTGCGGTGAGTTTCGCCGGCGAACGCTGCCAGGTCTTCCCGTTGTCATCGGAGTAAACGCACGTGACCACTTCCGGCCCCGTCGGTGGTGCAGTCGGCACGCCGGGCAACCAGTCGGCGAAAGGCGCAATGATGCGGCCGCTCTTGAGCTGGAATACGCCTTGCAACGCGCCGCAGTAGCCCGCGTAAATGCGCTGAGGCTCGCTCCATTTCGTGCGGCCTTCCGTCGAGCGCAGGTGGTAGAGGTCAATGAATCGGTCCACGCCCCGCTTGCGGCCTTTGCCGCGCACTTTGGGAATGACGAAGTGCAATTCGCCTTCACGGTCGAGCAGCGGCATCGGCCCGCCCCATTGCTCGACGGAAAGATTCACGAGCGTCGACGGCGAAGTCCACGAACGACCATCGTTGGTCGAGCGCATGACGAGAATCGGAATGTGTCCGCCGACCGCCCGGCGGTGATAAGACTCGATGGTGCCGTCGGGCAAAGTGACAGCGGCATTCGCGTAATTGGGCGCGCCGGGCGTGGAGGCGTGGTTGTCACCGAGATCAATCGGCGCATGCGCGGCGAACACGGAAACGGCCGCGAGATTCAATAGCGCCACCGCCCAGTTGGAGATTTTTCCGGTCATTTCAGGAAACGGTTTTGTCATCGGGATTGTTCGCACGTTGGTAGGTATCGAGCGGTGTGGGTTGCTTCCAATCCGGTCGCAAGCGAACGTCTTGGCCCCCGCTGAGTTCGCCGGGTTTGCTCGGCGGCGTGGTATCAGATGCGGCGCGGATTTCCCACCAGCACTGGCCGCAGTGGTTGTGCTGGTGATCTACGACGAAGCCGGCGCGCTTGAGCATCGGGCCAATCCAGCCCATGCAGTGATCGCAGTAGTCGTGATATTGCTCGAGGCCGTTGCGGATCAGAAAGCCCTTCGACGGGCACTCGTGCATGTCGATGCGATAAACCTTGTCGGTCGCAGTGCAATGGTAGCCGGCGGCCTCGTGATCGAGCGTGTGGCCCCAGTATTCCTTCATGCCCGGGATGCCCTTCGCAGCAATGAGCGCGGCGGCGTGCGTTTGTGAATCCTTGGCAATGGCCTCGTCCCAATACTCGCGCACGAGCGGCTCGCCGCCACGCTGGCGAAACCACTCGAAGGTCCACTCGTAGTGACCGCAAAAATCGTAGCAACCTAGCATCGTGCCTCCTTGATCAGCGCGAGGTCCTGAGGCGTGCTCGCCGCGGCGCCGGTGCGGCGGAAAAAGGTTTGCCGACACGAACCGTTGCCACCGTCGACGCGCACGGTTAACCCCGCCGGCGCGGCCATCGCCTCGCTGATGAAATAGCAGTGCTGACAAAAGCAAGGGACGATTTCGCGACCGTTCGCGCGGAGATGCTTGATCGCGGGACAAACCTTCACGTCAAGCGCGACGGTCTCCGGAGTTTCTTTCACGACGACTTCCGCCCCGGGTTCCGCGGCGAAGAACGCCCGCCAATAGGTCGCCACCGCAGGCAAATCTCCGCCACTCCAACGTGCGGTCACGGGTGCAAAGTATTTCTCTCCCAGTTCAGTCCAAAACTTTCGCAGCCCTTCAATTCCGAATTTCTTCAACACGAAACGAAACGTCGCATTGTGAGCCATGTAAAAATCCGCCGCACCGACGGGCTTGGTGTCGGTATAAGGCAACACGTCAGGAACGCGTGGGGTCATCGGCGATCAAGGTAGCGAGCTTTCCCGTGAATGGGAACGGCAGAATGTTCAACAGCTTCTCGCAGCGGCTCCGGTCCGCCGCACGACACCGAGGCAACGGCTCGGTTCGTCAGTTCAGAGCGATACCGCGGCGGATAAAGGTCGGCACGTCGAGGTCTTCGCCGCGATGGATCGTCGGCTGACTTTTCTCGAAGCGGCCTTTGGAAACAACTTCGAAGTCGAACTGCTGTTGCTTCGGAGCAGGGCCTTTCCGTCGCGCACGAGGGGTGCCCCCCTTCTGCCGCGCGATTAGCTGCTCCTTGCTTTCCGCGCTCAATTCCGGCGGCGCAGGGACCAGTCGGGACGCCGGACGAGCCGGAGCCACTGGCTGTTGGATAAAGCTGGACTCAATTCCCAATGATGCTTCCGCCGGTGACGAACGTCGCGACGTCTCTGCGGGTTCACTTTCGGGCGCATGGGAATTGGTCGATGCGATGAGCGTGACTTGCAGGCGCCCACCGAGCGCTTCATCGATCGACGCCGCCATGACGACGCGCGCGTTGTCGCAATGCTGGTTGATCTGCTCCATCACACGACCGGTTTCCGCCAGCGTCAGTTCAGTGCCGGCGACGATGCTGACGAGAACCGAATCCGCATCATCCAATGCACGGCCGGAATCGAGCATCGGGCTGGCGAGCAACTTCTCCATTACTTCGCGAACGCGCTCGGCGCCCACGGCCTCCGCGGTAGCGAAGGAACTCTCCGCGTGGCGACCGCGAACCACGTTGCACAGATCGGCAAAGTCCACGGGCATCAAGCCGCGTCGGGTCAACATGCGCTGAATCGCGCGCATCGCCTGTACGAGCAGGTCGTTGGAAATCTTGAATGCATCCACGAGCGTCGTGTGCTCGTCGACAATCTGGAATAGCTTCTGGTTCGGGAGGCAGAGCACGGCGTCCGCTTCGGCCTTCAAACGTTCCACGCCGAATTGCGCCTGACGCTGACGACGCGCACCTTCGAAATCATACGGCTCGGTAACCAACGCGAGCACCAACGCGCCAGCTTCACGGGCAGCACGCGCAATCACCGGGGCCGCGCCCGTGCCGGTGCCGCCACCTAGACCAGCGACAATGAAAACGAGATCGGCGCCACGAAAGTGATCACCAACGCTCGAAGCATTTTCCTCGGCGGCAAGACGACCACGTTCGGGATCGCCGCCCGTGCTCAAACCGCGCGTGACCTTGCGACCGAGCAAGGTTTGCTTCGCCACTGATTGCGTGGCGAGCGTCTGGGCATCGGTATGCATCGCGCTGAACGTCGCTTCGTCTAGGCCGCTCTGTGACGCTCGCGCAACGATGCGGCACCCCGCCCCGCCCACCCCGCAGATGTGGATGTTCAATCGCTTCTCCGCACCCAGTGGCATCGATGACGAAGGATTTTCGGTGTTCATGAAAGTTCTCTGGTTCAACGGCGGATAATGCTGGCGATCGAATCGCGGACCGTGGCGATCGTAGCGCTGATCGTTCCCCGCTCCGAGGGGCGTTTAATCTGAAAGGACGCAAACTTGGCGAGACCGATCGCGGTCGCGAATTCCGGTTGATCAAGCGCCGACTTCAGGCCGCTGATGGAATTCGCCGAACCCAACGAACCCGGCAGACCAAAAATTCGCTCGGCCAGTTTTTCAACATGCGGAATGCGCGCACCACCGCCGCAGATGAAAACGCCCGCGCGCAGATAATCCAGCAAGCCAGCTTGTTCCAAGTCCTGGGCGATGAGTTCGAAGATTTCCTCGAGGCGCAACGACATGATGCGGCGCAGGTGTTCGAGATTGATCGACCGCGCCGGCAACCCGTGATCACTCGGCAAGGAAATGGTCTGTCCTTTTGCGCTTTCGTCCACGATTGCGGAGCCGTGGGCGACCTTGAGTTCCTCCGCGCGACCGATGGAAACCTTCAAACCGATGGCGAGGTCGCTCGTGACGTGATCGCCACCCAAGGCGAGCACGCCGGTGTGGCGGATAACTCCGTTCGCATAGACCGCATAGTCCGCCGTACCACCGCCGAGATCGATGACGAGCGCGCCGAGTTCTTTTTGCTCGTGATTGAGCAACGCCAGCGAAGCGGCGAGGCCGTTGAAAACAATTTGCTCCACGTTCAACTGCAGCCCTTTCACGAGGCGAACCGAGTTGCTTAGGCGGTTGGTGTTGCCGTGAACGACATGCACGTCCACTTCGAGACGCGCGCCGAGCATCGTGACCGGACTCACAATCCCGTGCTGGCCGTCGATGATGAAATGCTGCCGCACCGCGTGAATGTCCGTGTGGTCGGTGGGAAGATTGATCGCCTTCGCATTCTTCACGACGTCCAACACATCGGCGTCGGTGATCTCACGATCGGCCGAGGCGACGGGATGCACGCCGCGATTCGTTAGCCCGCGCACGTGACCACCGGTAACGCCAAGGAACAAGCTGCGAATTTCGATGTCCGCGGAGTTCTCCGCCTCGACGATTGCGTTGCGAATGTCCTCTTCCGCGAGTGTAGGATCGACGACTTCACCTTTGCGGACGCCGCGCGAACGCGCCTGTCCGATGCCGATGATGTTGACGTTTCCCGCGGCGCTCACCTCACCGACAACGGCGCAGATTTTCGAAGTGCCGGTCTCAAGACCGACCACGATGGAAGTTTTCTCAGGCATTTTTCTTCTTAGTTCGCGCCGGCGTTTTGGACTTGGCGTTGGGCAGCGGAACCGCAGCCGCCTCGATCCAGCGCGCCGGAATGTTGTCGGAGATGGAAAGATCCACGGAGGCGATCGCGCGCCGGGTTCGCAAGCCGTAATCGTAAATGGCCCGCCAGCGACGCAACTGCACATCCAGTTTCGTGGTGCCCAGCGTGATGTCACCGCCCTGCCCCGTGTAGACGTGCAAAATACCTGGCGACGAGACGTCGATCTGCTTGATGTCCACCAAGCCCACCATCGGAGACTGGTCGAACATCCGGATCAACTTCAGCGCGGCGAGAACTTCGGGTGAAGTGTCGCGCGAACCTTTCAATTCCTTGCTCACTTCCGGCGAAGCGATGCCGTGGCCTGGACGCAATTGGAGCGCGTTGACGCCGCTGAGCAACGGCAGTTCCGCAACTTCATTGGAGGGCGCGTTGAGCTGCCACTTTTCCAACGGCACCATGACGAAGCCGGTTTCATCGAACTGAAACGTCGTGGAGCGGATGCCGCCTTTGGCGTCGGGCATGAAGCAGTTCACGCGAGCAAGCGGTTCACGTTCGGCCACCCGGATGCGCACGGTATCCGGCATGATGCGTTGCACGGCGACGGATTGAACGAGCGGCGAAAGTTCGATGTCGCGCTTCACGCGGAGCAAGTCGAGCGCGAGCAAGTTGTCACCGGGCTTGATACCAGCCCAGCGACGGAGTTGATCGACGCGAAGAACCCCGTCCGTCTCGACGTCCACATTGCGAATCGCGAATGCGGGGTTGTCGAAGAACAGCTGCGTCATCCCCCACTGCCCTGCTCGCCAGCAGACGAAGAGCAGCGCCATCACACCAAACAGGATGCCCATGGAAAGGGAGACCATGCGCAGGCGCGCCGCGCGCACTTGATCGGAGCGCAGCTTCACATCGAGAACCACATGCCGTTTCAACCGGCGATTTTTTGCTTTCCGCTGGAACCACATAAAAATTCTTCACTCAACGGCGCGGCGTCGGAGCGCGACGCAAGGCCAAGTCCACCATCCGCTGACACAACGCCGCGTAATCCAATCCCGCCGCCGCTGCCGCTTTCGGCAATAGGCTCGTTTCGGTCATGCCGGGAAGCGTGTTCACTTCGAGAACCACCGGATCGCCATTCGCACGCACCATCACATCCACGCGCGCGTAGTCGCGTCCCCCAATGGCGCGGAAGGCACCAAGCGCCGCAGTCTGAATCGCCTGCGTGGTTTCCGCAGGAAATTCCGCGGGGCAAAAATACTCCGTCCGACCCGCCGTGTACTTGTTCTGGTAGTCGTAGGTGCCCTCTTTGGGCCGCACTTCGACTACCGGCAACGCCACGCCATCGAGGATGCCGACGGTTGTTTCGCGGCCGACGATGCGCTCTTCCATCAAAACTTCCGAATCAAATCGCGCCGCCTCGGCAAGCTTCGTCGGCCATTCCTCAACGCGATCGAGAAATTGCAGGCCGACGCTCGAACCTTGTCGCACCGGCTTCAGCACAACGGGCGGTTGCCAACTCATCGGCCATGGCGCGCTGGCGGATTTGAAAACTTCAAAGCGCGCGGTCGGCACATTCGCCGCCAGGCAACGCTGCTTCGTGAGCACCTTATCGAACGCGAGCCGACTCGCCTCCGCATCGCAGCCGGTGTACGGCACGCCGAGCGCATCCAACTCCCGCTGCACCGTTCCGTCCTCGCCGTAGGTTCCGTGCAAAGCGAGAAACACGACGTCGGTCACCGCCGGCAGTTTCCAACCGGGCGATCGCGGATCAAGTTGAGTGACTTCATGCCCCAGCGACGCCAGCGCGCGAGCCACCGCCGCACCAGTGCGCAGCGACACATCGCGTTCGGCCGACGGGCCGCCCAGCATCACGGTGATATGAAGTTTCGCGCCCATGGTTCAGGCATTTTCGCCGATGATTTCCACTTCGGTGTGCAGATCGATTCCCCGCTGGGCCTTGGCCGTCTGCTTGATGTGTTCGATCAACTCGAGCACGTCTTTCGCGGTCGCCTGACCGTCGTTGACAATGAAGTTGCCGTGAATGTCCGACACCATCGCGCCGCCGATCTTCGTTTTCTTCAGGCCAAGTTCGTCAATCAACTTGCCCGCCGGAATCGTCTGCGGATTTTTGAAAATGCATCCGGCGCTCGGCTGAGCAGGCTGAGATTCCCATCGCTTGTGATTCAACTCCTTCGCCCGTTGATCAATGACTTCACGCGGGGCAGGCTGCGCCTTGAGCACGGCCGCGAGCGCGATGTGCGTTTTGAAAAACGGACAGCCGCGATACTCCACCACCAAATCTCCCGCGGGCAGCTCGAAGATCAATCCCGCGTGATCCATAAAGCGCACGCTCTCCACCCACTCAAACATCCAGCTTCCCATCGCGCCGGCGTTCATGCGCAACGCACCGCCAAGGCTTCCGGGAATGCCTTCGAGAAACTCCAAACCGGCAAGTCCACGACGACGCGCCTCGACAGCGATATCCTTCAATCGCGTTCCCGCGCCACAGAACAACTTGTCACCCTGCACATCGAGGTGGGAAAACGCCGCATGCTTCAGGCAGATCGCCACGCCACGAATCCCACCATCGCGAATCAACAAATTTGATCCGCGGCCCAACAGGAAGAACGGCAAATGATTCGCCGCACAAAATTTCAGCAGCTGGGACAACTCCAACTCCGACGCCGGTTCCACGTAGTAGTCCGCCTTGCCGCCCACTTTCAGCGTGGTGCGGCGAGCAAGTGATTCGTCGCGCTTCACCACGGTGGTCGGCGACAGGAGCGTGGTCAGCTGCGTGTAGATTTCTTCGCGCACTTCAGATTTTTCGTAGCCCAATTGATCGGCCAGTTCGTGAGAAACGAGCGTGATATCGCCCGCGCCAATAAACAAAACGAGATCGCCCGGCTGCATCTCCGCGCGCACGACGCCGCGAAGTTCATTTAACACCGGGACGAAAGTGACGTTGCGTCCGCGCACGCGAATCGATTCGGCGAGGCGCGTGCCATTGACACCAGGAATCTCCGGTTCGTTGGCCGCGTAGACTTCGGTGATCCAGAGCTTGTCCGCGTCGTCGAAGCAACTCGTAAACTCGTGCAGCAAGTGCTGCGTGCGCGTGTAGCGATGCGGCTGAAACGCGACCAGCAATCGGCGTGAGCCGAGCGCCTTCAACGCACGAAGCGTGGCGCGAATTTCCTGCGGGTGATGGCCGTAGTCATCGAACACGCGGAAGCGACGGTCGCGGAAGAGTTCCTGTTGGCGGCGCGAAGCCCCTTTGAACGGCCCGATCGCACGCGCGATATCGCTAGGCGGATATCCAAGAAGATGGAGCAGCGCAATCACCGCAGCGGCGTTGGATGCATTCTTTTCACCGATCAGCGAGAGCGCGAATTCACCGAGCAACTCGCCACCGCGCCAGATTTCAAATAGCGATCCGGCCATGGTGGAGCCGCCATCCTTAAAATTCCGGATGTGATACGTGGCAAGCGGATGGAAGCCGACCGAGATCGCGCCCGGTTGATCCGAATAGAGCCGCGCCAGCTGCGGATCGTCAGCGCAAAAGACAAGGTGACCCGATGTTTGAGCGGCAAAAGTTTTGAACTCGCGACAAACCGCTTCGAGGTTCGCGTAATAATCGAGGTGTTCCTCGTCCACGTTCAGCACGATGGCGTGATGCGGATTAAACTCGCGCAACGTGCCATCGCTTTCATCCGCCTCGACGATGAAATACGGAAGGTTATCGACCGTTTGGCCGTGCATCGTCTGGAAACGCGCGTGAGGTTCTAACTGCGGCACCTGCGCACCGACGGCGTAGCTCGGCGTTCCGTGCAAATGTTCCAACGCGAAGGCGAGCAGCGCCGTCGTGGTGGTTTTCCCGTGCATGCCCGCGACGCAAATGCCGAGCTGCCGGCTCATCAACGCGGCGAGCAATGCCGCGCGGCGGACCATGGGAATGTTCAACTCCTGCGCGGCCATCATTTCCGGATTGTTCAGTCGGATGGCCGAGGAATAAACGACCAGCGCAGGGCGCGTTTCGTGCAACAGTTCCGGTGCGTGTCCGATTTGAATCTGAGCGCCGCGTTGACGCAGTTGCTGAATGTCCTGATTCATCAGCAAGTCCGAGCCGACGACGCGATGACCAAGGTCGAGCAGCAAATGTCCGAGCCCGCTCATCCCGCAACCGCCGATGCCAATGAGGTAAACGACCGAACCCGAGCCGGCGGCTTCAAGGAGTTGATTGATCTCGCTAGCGGTAAGTGGATTCATGCGAGGACAGATTGAGGATTACGGGAAACCGTGTTGCCCGGTGCGGCGACAGCACGCAGTTCCGGTGAGGCCGGCCGGCGCGCTGCAAGCAAAGCCAGCATGCTGTCGGCGATCTTTTCAGCGGCTTTCGGTGCGTGCCAGCGAACGAGCGCAGCGCGCATCTTGTCGCGAATGGAACCTTCCGACAAAATCTCGCCAACCAAGCGGGTGAGTTGCTCCGGCGTCGCAGTTGATTGTTCGAGTAAGAGCGCCGCGCCAGCATCGGCAACTGCGTGGGCGTTGTAGAACTGATGATTGTCCGCCGCGGTCGGAAGCGGAATCAGCACCGCGGGCACTTGCATCGCGGCAAACTCGGCAAGCGACGATGAACCGGCGCGACTGATCGCCGCCGTCGCCGCCGCGAGCACAACCGGCATGTCCGCGAAGAATGGCGCCACAAAAGCCGGAAGCTTCATCGACTCATACACTGCGCGAACCTTCTCGATATCGCGCGCGCCCGTGAGGTGAATGAACTGCAGCGTCGGAAATTTCGCGGTCAGCAATGGAACCGCTTTGAGCGCGAGGTCGTTGACGCCACTCGCGCCCTGGCTTCCGCCCATGATTAGCAGCGTGGGACGCGAAGCATCCAAACCCAGTTGCACGCGCGCCTCGGCGGGATTCGACGGGCGGAATTGCGGCCGCACCGGAGTTCCCGTGCAAATAAAGTTCTCGTTGCGCAGACGATTCGCCGCCGATGGAAACCCGACGAATGCCAGATCGACAAACCGCGCCAGCCACCGATTGGCGCGACCGGGAATGGTGTTCGATTCGTGGAGAAACGTCACCGCACCGAGGCGTCGTCCGGCCATCACAGGCGGTGCGCTGGTGAATCCGCCCATAGCAAGAACGGCGTGCGGCGGACGAGAGTGGAAAAGTTTTTTCGCCGCGCGATACGAACGCCACGCGCCGGTCACAAATTCAATCCGCCGGCCTGCGGACAAACCCACGGCCGGAAGCGTGGCGACGGTCATCCCGTGCGCAGACTTCACACCTTGTTGATCCACTTCCTTCGGCGAGATCAGCAGCGTCACATCGAGGCCGCGCGCGCGCAGCACTTCACCGACAGCCAATCCCGGAAAGAGATGGCCGCCCGTGCCGCCACATGCGATGGCCACGAGAGGTTTTGAGTTCGCGGTCTCCATCAGAAGACTTGCGTCGCGGTCAGTTCTCGGTTGCTGAAAGGATTTTCGCGCGTGCGTTCGCGCACGGTGGCGCGTCGTGCAATGCTTAGAAGCAAGCCGACGGCGGTGAGCATCATCAGTAGATTCGAACCGCCATAGCTGATGAACGGCAGTGGAAGTCCCTTGTTCGGGAGCGCGCTCGTGACGACGCCGATGTTGATAAACGCCTGCAGGCCGATCAAACACGTGATGCCGCAGCCAAGATAAGTTCCAAAACCGTCGCAGGCGTGCCAGGCGACGTAAAGGCCGCAGATCACCAAGAGGACGAACAACAGCACGACCGCAATCGTGGCGATCAAACCCAGCTCTTCCCCGATGATGGAGAAAATAAAATCCGTGTGATGCTCGGGAACGAATCCCATTTTTTGCCGGCCATTCGCGAGGCCCAAACCGTCAACGCCGCCGGCTCCGAGAGCCACCATCGCCTGATACGATTGAAAGCCCACGCCTTCCTTGTTCGCCTCCGGATCAAGCCACGCGAGAATCCGCTTCATGCGGACGGGGTTGTTGAAAATCGCCAGCGAGATCGCCACCGTGCCCGCGATGATCGGCGGAATGATATAGCGCCAGCGCAAGCCAGCGATGAACAGCATCACCGCGCTGACCGAGGCGAGGAGCATCGTCGTTCCGTAGTCGGGTTCTTTGAATATTAAACCGAGCACGACCGCAATACCCGCTCCAGGAATGATCAAGCCTTGGACGAACTTGCCCATGTTCCGCTGATTGAGTTCCGCGTAGTGCGCCAGCGCGATGATCAAGGCGATCTTGCCCAATTCCGACGGCTGGAAATTCACCCCTGAAAAACCGATCCACCGGCGCGCACCGTTCACGTTGCGGCCGATACCGGGAATCAACACGGCAACCAGCAGCAGCACGGCAACACCGAACAGCACCCAGGAGATTTTCTTGAGATGCCGGTAATCTAGCGACGCCATGGCCACGCACGACACGATACCCAAGCCACCCCAAACCAACTGCATCACGAGGTAACGTGAACCAACCTGCACCATGCTCGAGCTATACAGCATCACCGTCCCCATCATGAGGAGCGATGCAACGCAAAAGCCCAGTAGCGTGGTCGCCAGTTTCATCGATTCGCGATTCTCTTCTGCTTCAACGATTCGCCGTATAGTTTACCGAAATAGTTCGGCGGCGGACCGAGGTAGTCCGCCGCCGTTCTCACAAGTCTTACTGCTGCGGAGCGACCGGCGGATTCAAGATCACCGTCGGTTGCGCCGGCGCGGCCGCAGCGGCGGCACCACCAGCAGCGGGCACTTTCAATTTCTGGCCCACCTTGATCGCATCGGTCTTCAAGTTGTTCGCGGCCTTCAATGCCTTCACGCTGACACCAACGTGCTTGGAAATCTTGATGAGCGAATCACCCGACTTCACGACGTAAGTGGAGCCTTCACCAGCTTCGGCAACGGCAGCGACTGCGTTAGCAGCGGCAGGCGCGGTCGCGGACGGAGCGGGCAACACGAGTTTCTGACCGAGCTTCAAACGGGTGGAGTCAACACCAGGATTCGCCGCGGCGATGGCCTTGCTCGAGATGCCGTGAGCTTTCGCAATGGACGAGAACGAGTCGCCTTTCACCACGACGTATTCCGACGGACCACCGACCGGAGCCGGCTGCGGTTCAGGAACGGCGACGGGTTGCGGCGGCGGGGTCGGCTGCGCGACGGGCGGCTGAGGCTGACCGGCCGGTTGTGGCTGGCCTTGCGGAGGCATCGGCTGGCCGGCGACCTGCGCGGCACCTTGAGGCTGCGCACCGGGTTGCGGCGGCGGAGTCGGTTGATTGGAATCCGCGGGAGCGGGCGCGGCAGCCGCAGCTTGAGCGGCCTGATTGCTCGCGAACAAACTCGGATCGAACGGCGGCAACGCGTTGTTCGCTTCACCGGCGGGTTTCGGTGCGTCCTCGCGCTTGCAGCCCTGCATCAGCAATCCGGAAAACAGCACTGCGTGCAGCGCAAGGATGCCGACGACGGCGAAGCGGACGTTGGACTTAACACGGGGAGCCTGCGGAAGCGCGCCCTGCGGGACGAGTGGGTTCGGAGTATTCATTTATCTTTCAACGCACGCGGCGTTCTTTCTGAGGTTTTTCTTTTTTCGTTTTTCGCTGCCGCTTTCCCTCAAAAAGCCGCAACGAAATTATTTTGTTCAAATTTAACCATCACCGATCCGCGACTGGAGCCTGTCTGGCACCACTATTCGTTGTGTCGCCTGCCGGTGCACCGCTATTGGCGGTTCGCACCAACCCCTCGACCGCTTGTCGAAACACATCACCCCGGTGTTGATAATTCTGAAACATGTCAAAGCTCGAACACGCGGGCGAAAGCAAGACTACATCACCGGACACAGCGCTTGCTGCTGATTTCGAGACTGCTTCTAACAATGAATCCACAACCGCGCAAGGAGTAAACAGTCCCCAAGATGAACGAATTTTTTCGCGCGTTTCGCCGAGCAAAAATGCTCCCTTCACGCGCTTGGAAAGCAGCGGTCCAAGATCGTGATAATCAAAGCCTTTGTCCTTCCCGCCCGCGATAAGCCAAACGTTCGGAGCCCCCGCGAAAGCCGTCGGCACAGAGAGCAGCGCCTTCTGGACCGCGTCGGGATTCGTGGCCTTGGAATCGTTGATGAACTGCACACCGTTGATCTCGGCGACAAGTTCACAGCGATGCGGCTTGGGGCGATAACTCCGCAACGCCTGCACGACACCTTCGAGCGGCAACCGCATCACGCGCCCGACCGCGAGCGCCGCCATGAGATTCTCCGCGTTGTGCGGACCGCGCAACTTACAAGTCGACATGTCGAGCAACACACCCGACCAACCGTCCAACCGGCTCACGAGCAAACCGCGATCGAGATACAAATCCGCGCTCTGATCCGTCGCGCTGAACGTAATGATTTTTGCCGGCACGCGCAGATTGTGTTTTTCCAACTGCGTCAGCGCCTCGCGTTGAATGATCGCCGTGTCGAACGCTTGTTGATTTTCGAAGATGCGGGCCTTGGCCTTCAGATACTCGCCCATGTCGGCGTACCGATCGAGATGATCCGGCGTGAAGTTCAAGAACACGGCAATCGCCGGCCGAAAAAATTCAATCGTCTCCAACTGAAACGAACTCACTTCGAGCGTGAGCCAGTCCAGTTCCTTCGTCTGATCGACAACCGCGCAAACCGGCGTGCCGATATTTCCCGCGGCAACTGTCTTGCGCTGATTCTCCTTCAGCAACAATTCGATCAGCTCGGTAGTGGTGGTCTTTCCATTCGTGCCAGTGATCGCGACGTTGAGGCAGGAGGACTGTTGGTATCCCAGTTCCAGTTCCCCGATGATCGGCGCCTTCCGCTCGCGCAATTCCCTCATCAACGGCAACGTCGGAGGAACACCGGGACTGACGACCACAAGATCGAATGAACTGCTCGGCGCTTTCGCAGCGCCAAGTTCAATCGCGATGCCGCGCGCGTGAAGCTGATTCGCTACTCGACGCAATGGCTCGGAATCGCCGCTGTCCACCGCGGTCACTTTCGCGCCGCGCTTCAACAACAGATCGCACGCGGCCTGGCCGCTCGTGCCCAATCCGACTACCAGAACATTTTTTTCTTTGAGAACAAACATGCTAACGAAGTTTCAACGTGCTGAACGCGACGAGCGCGCACAGGACGCACAAAATGTAGAAACGCATGACAACTTGCGTTTCGGTCCAACCCAGTTTCTGAAAATGATGATGCACCGGCGCCATCAAAAAGACCCGACGCCCCGCGCCGAACTTGCGCTTGGTGTATTTGAACCAGCCACGCTGGATCATCACCGACATCGCTTCTGCCACGAAGACTCCCCCCGCGATGAACAACACGAACGGTTGATGGATCAACACCGCGATGATGCCGAGCACACCGCCAAGTGCAAGCGATCCCGTATCGCCCATGAAAACTTTCGCCGGATGACAATTGAACCAGAGGAAACCCATGCCCGCCCCGATCATCGACGCGCAAAAGACCGTCAGTTCGCCCGCGCCCGCGACGTAGGGAATCTGCAGGTAGCTGGCGAAAATATGATTGCCCGCCAGATACGTCAGCACGAGAAACACAAACGACACGATGATCGTGCAACCGATCGCAAGTCCGTCGAGACCGTCGGTGAGATTTACCGCGTTGGAACTTCCCACGACCGTGACGACCGTGAGCAAAACTCCCACCACGCTCGCGCCCGTCATCACCGGGTGCTTGAAGAACGGCACCATGATGTCCGTGATCAACTTGTTCGTCGCCGGCACTTGCAGCATGTAGATGGCGAGGAACAGTCCCAAACCGAATTGCACGACCAGCTTCACGTGCTCCGCCGCACCGTCGGTGTTTTGTTTAGTGATCTTCATGTAGTCGTCGTAGCCGCCGAGGCAAGCGAGCACGAGCAACGATACCAGCGTGAGAACGATCAACGTGTTCCACTGCGCCCATAGCAAAACCGACAAATCCATCACCGTGACGATGAGCAGGCCACCCATCGTCGGCGTGCCTTTCTTGCTGTCGTCGCGGACGACTCCACTAACTTGCGCTTTGTCGCGATATTCCTGCCGCAACCGGATGTCCCGCAGCCACGCGATCATCTTTGGCCCGATCCACCAACTCAACGCGAGCGCCGTAATCGCCGCGCCCGCCGTGCGAAAGCTGATGTAGCGAAACACGCGCAGCCACGAAAGCCGGTCTGACCAGACCGTTCCTTCGGTCAGATCCAAAATCATCTGGCTGAGATAAAACAACATGATCGCGCGTCTTTAAGTTCGTGGTTGTAACGCTTCGACAATTCGTTCCAACCGCGCGGAACGGGACGCTTTCACCAAGATCAAATCACCAGGCGCTACGATCGCCTTCAACGCTTTCGCTGCCGCCTCGGCTTCAGAAAATTCTTCGACAAAATTCAAGCCCGCTGCACGAGCCGCCGCGGAGAAAACCGGCGCGTGCTTTCCTACGGCGAACAACCGCGACAACCCGCAGCGCGCCGCCACCGAACCCACTTCCATGTGCGCCGACCACGCTTGATCGCCGAGCTCCGCCATGTCGCCGAGAACCGCGATACGACGTCCCGTGCAGGGCAGATCGCGCAACGTTTCCAGCGCCGCAACCATCGAGTCCGCGTTGGCGTTGTAGGAATCATCGAGCACTTGAAAACCGTCCCCCTCGCGCAGTTGAAGCCGCATCTTCGCGGGCGCGCACACCGCAAATCCCGCTTCGATCTCCGCGCGGGACACGCCCAATTCCACCGCGACCGCAAGCGCGAGAACGGCGTTCGTGACGTGATGCCGTCCAAACAAGCCAATGCGATAGGCGCCGGAGAAACCGTTCACCGGCGATTCCACCGTGAACGAAGTCCCCTTCCCGTCGAGCTTCACGTCTTTGACTCGCCAGTTGTTCGTCGCGGCGAAACCAACACGCACGATTGTCGCGTGACTTCGCCGCGTGATTGCGTCGACCATCAACGTGTCGCCGTTGATGAAAAGCTTTCCGTCCGCCGGCAACATCTCCGCGAGCGTTCCTTCTTCGCGCGCGACGCCTGCAAGGTCGCCAAAAAATTCCAAGTGCTCGCGCCCGATGCTGGTGATGATCCCGTAACGCGGCTGGATCATGCGAATCAACGGAGCGAGTTCACCCGGATGATTAGTCCCGATCTCCAGCACCGCCGCGCGATGCGACGCTTCCAGACGCAGCAGCGTGAGCGGCACGCCAATGTCGTTGTTGAAACTCGCCTCGCTCCACAGCGTGGAAAACTTCTGACGCAGCAACGTGGCCAGCACTTCCTTCGTGGTGGTCTTGCCGTTGGAGCCGCCGACGGCGACAACCGGGAGATCGAAGTCCGTGCGATACCGCGCGGCCAGACGCCCCAGCGCGGCGCGCGTGTCGTCCACTTCGATCGCCGGAAAATCGGAGGGCAAAGCGGCGGCCTTGGAAAACCCATAAACCAAGGCCGCCGCCCCTCGCCCTGCCGCGGTCGACAGGAATTGGTGTCCGTCAAAATTTTCGCCAGACAAAGCAATGAAGAGATCGCCGGGTTGCACGGCGCGGGAATCCGTACAGACGCGGCGGACCTCCAAATCCGGCGCACCGGAATGGATTCGCCCCCCGCAGCCTTCGGCCACGTATCTCAATGAGCGCGCTTCCACTTTCAAAGAATCGCTGGGTTGATTTTAGTGATTCGCTTTCACCCGTGCCTGCAACGCTTCGAGCGATTCGCGCGCAAACACGCGATCATCGAACGGCACCACGGTGCTTTCAAATTCCTGATACGTTTCGTGTCCTTTGCCGGCGATCAAAACGATGTCGCCAGGCTGAGCCACGTGAATAATTTCGTCGATCGCCCGACGCCGATCCAACTCGACGCGGTAACGATCCGTGCGCACGGAACGGAAGCCTTCCTCGATCTGCTCGGCGATTGTTTCGGGCAATTCCTTGCGCGGATTATCGCTGGTGATGAACGTGAAGTCCGCCAGCTCGGCAGCGACTTTTCCCATCTTGGCGCGCTTGCCAGTATCGCGACTACCGCCGCAACCGAACGCGAGCAGCACCCTGCCCTTGGTGATTTCGCGCAAGGTTTGGAGCACGTTCCGCAACGCGTCATCGGTATGCGCGTAATCCACGAACACGCTGAACGGCTGGCCCACCGTGACATTTTCGAGCCGACCCGGAACGGGCTTCATGGAATTCAACGCGCGCTGAATCGCTGCGGGATCGATCTTCAGCGCCATCGTCGCACCAACGGCGGCAAGCGCGTTGTAAATATTGTGGCGACCGATGAGCGGCAGCGTGCAGGAGAAATTGAGATCGGGCGATTCGATGTTGAACTTCGACTCCTCGCGGCCGAGCCGGATGTTCGTTGCACGCAACCTGGCGGTGCGCGACATGCCGTAGGATAGTTTCACTTCACATTCCGCCTGGCCGAGGAGACGAGCACCAAAGGGATCGTCGGTGTTGACGACCGCAGTGCCGCGCTTCTCGCCGAGATAGAACGACGTGAAGAGCTTCTGCTTCGCGCGGAAGTAGTTTTCCATCGTCCCGTGGTAATCGAGATGATCCTGCGTAAGGTTCGTGAAGATCGCAGCGTCGAAGGCGATGCCGGACACGCGCTTCTGTTCGAGCGCGTGCGAGCTGACTTCCATCACACACGCTTGGCAATCGGCCTGCACCATTTGCGCGAGCATCTGATGAACATCGAGCGCCTCGGGCGTCGTGCGCTGCGCAGGAATCATGCGGTCACCGACTTCGTAGCGCACGGTACCGAGCAAGCCGGTGCGAATGCCCGCGCCTTCGAGGATCTGTTTCACCATGAACGCCACGGTGGTTTTTCCGTTCGTGCCCGTGACACCGATCATCTTCAGCTTGGTGGAAGGATGGCGATAATATGCAGCGGCAGCGCGGGCCAATGCTTCGCGAGAATCCGACACCTTGATCTTGGTCGAACGCTGGGTGATGAAACCGTTGCGTTCGCAGATGACCGCGGCAGCGCCACGGTCGATGGCGTTGTTGATGTAATCGTGGCCGTCGACGTTTTGTCCGTTGATGGCGACGAAGACCATGCCCGGCGTGACGCGGCGGGAGTCGTACGTAATGCCGGCGACCTCGCGGTCCAGCGAGCCTTCCGTTCGAAGCACTTCTTTTAGTTCAGAAACAATTTGTTTGAGTTGCATATGCAACCTCGCTTTCAGTTCCCGGGTGAGGGGCGCAAAGATTTGGGTGTTGATGGCACAGTCGCCGACGCGGTTTGCGGAGCGTCGACCGGCAGTAAATCGGGTTTGATCTTGATATAGCTTGCGGAGCGCTCAGCGATGCGCTTGAACACCGGCGCCGCAGTCTGACCGCCATAGTAGCCCTGCTTGGGTTCGTCCATGACCACGGAGATGCAGAGCTCGGGTTCATCAGCCGGAAAGAATCCAATGAATGACGAGAAGTATTTTCCCGCCGCGTAGACTTTGTTGACTACTTTTTGAGCGGTGCCGGTTTTGCCCGCCACCGTGTAGTGCTCCATCCTCGCGCGTTCCGCGGTACCTTCTTTGGAGACGACTTTCTTCAACGCGGTGACCATGTCCCGTGCTGCGGTTTCACTCGCCACACGACGCGCAATTTGCGGATCATATTTCGCGACCAAGTTGCCCGCAGCGTCCTCCACATGATGAATGAGCATCGGGCGCATGAGCATTCCGTGATTGGCGATCGCACTCATCGCCATGACCATTTGCAGCGGAGTTGCGGTCATCGACTGCCCCATCGGAATGCGGCTGATGTCGACTTTGCTCCACTTGCTCGGCGGATAAACCCAGCCACCAATTTCGCCAGGCAACGGAATGCCACTCCGGCGGCCAAAACCGAATTCCGTAATGTGCCGGAAAAGAGTCTCCGGCCCCATCTTGATACCAATTTTCGCAGAGCCAATGTTCGAGGACTTCATGATGATGTCCTCGACGGAAAGCACGCCGTAATGCTCGTGATCGCGCAGAATTTTGCCAGCGAACGCAAAACGGCCGTTCTCGCAATCAAATGAATCGCGCAACGTGACGAGGTTGTCGTTGAGCGCGCCGGAAACGACAACGATCTTGAACGTCGATCCCGGCTCCGACATGTCAGAGATCACGCGGTTCCGCCGGGCATCTTCCGAAGCGGCAAGGACGTTGTTCGGATTAAAGTTTGGCAAGGTGGCCATCGCCAGGATTTCGCCCGTGCGCGGACGCACAACGACGCAGGAAATGCTGACTGGCGTGTGTTTCTTCGCGGCCTCCGCAAGCTCGGTCTCGACGATGTATTGCACGCCGGAATCAATCGTGAGGAAAACGTTGTTACCCGAGCGCGCCAAAACATCCTGATCCAAGTACGCGTAAATTTCCTTGTGACGACGGTCGGTTTCCGTTTGGCGCCAACCACGCACACCGGTGAGCAATTGGTTGAGAGTGGCTTCAACGCCGTCTTTACCGGCGGTAATCGTGAGGGGTTCGCCTGCCGCAGTCTCACGTTCGCTCATCCCAACGTAGCCGAGCACGTGAGACGCGAGGCTTTGATTCGGGTAAATCCGCAACTGATCGTCAGCCTGTTCAGTGAAGACCGCCTTCGCACGCAGATCGCGATAGTAGGCCTTTTCCTTTTTGGTCAGCTTCGTTTCGTCGACGTCGAACTTGAGGCTCTTCATCGCCTCGGCCGCGAGCTGCCATTTCTCGACGGCGACCTTGCGTTTAATCACCACGTAGCGGTTGGTGACGAGCTTGCCAGCAACGTTGGTGCTGAACTGGCGTTGCAACAACTTGAGAAGAGTGGCTTCCGGAAGTTCCAACGCGGGCGCAACCGCACGCGCGACAAGAAGGGAATTTGATCCGATCAACGACGGATCAGCGCAGACGGTTTTGACGAAGATGCTAGTGGCAAGTTGATTTCCACGGACGTCGAGGATGTCACCACGACGCGGTTCGCGAACGAAAGTGCGCTGAGTGTTATTGCGAGCTTTGGACGCGAGCTCTTCGTGCCGCAGAACCTGGAGATCCACCAACCGGTAAATCAGACACGCCATCGCCGTGACCAGGAGAAATCCCAGCAGGAAGACGCGTTTGATTTGGCCGTTTCGATTCATTTCGCAGAGTCACCGTCCGCCCGTGCCGGCTCGGTTCCTCTGGAGAACGGATTGGCACGGGCGGCGGTGACTAAATTGTCATGTCCAGGTTGTTTGGGTTCATCGCATCGGAATCGCGGCCGCGAAGCTGCGATTCGTGTCCAGTGCCGGCTTCAGCTGCGTCTCGGACAAAATCAAAATTTGCTGAGGGTTCGGCATGACCAAACCCAAATTCAACTGGCGCACGCGCACATCGAGTGCCGCGGGCGAACGCAATTGCGCGAGGTTGTTGGCGCGCAGTTTGTTTTGTTGCACCAGCTCCTGCAGGCGCTTTTCCGAACGCGTAATCTGTTCGCCGAGCTGATGGATTTGATTCTTCTGCCAGACATAACCCACGCCCGATCCACCAATGAAAACGCAGAGCAGAACGACTTTGAGCATGGGCCCAAAGCGCACGGCTGCAGACTGGTTTCGTCGATTCTTTGACATGCTAAATTTTTTCGAACACCCGCAATTGCGCACTGCGCGCGCGCGGATTTTCTGCCACTTCGGCGTCGGTCGGCATTACCGGCTTGCGACTCACAAGCCGCAACTCAGGCTGGCGTGGGATGCGCAACTCCGGCACGTCCACTTCGCCAGGCACCGTATAATCCCGTGCGTGTTCCCGACCGAATTCCTTCACCACACGATCCTCAAGAGAATGGAAGGAAATAACTGCCATCCGCCCGCCGGGTTTTAAAATCTTCAACGCACCGGCCAGACCCCGACGAACCATGCCGATCTCGTCGTTCACCGCGATCCGCAAAGCCTGAAATACGCGCGTGGCCGGATGCGACTTGCTGCCCCGCCGCGGATTGATTCGCTCGATCAATTCCGCCAGCTGCCTCGTCGTTTCGAACCGGCACAATTTGCGATCCATTTCGATCGCTTTCGCGATATGCCGACTCTTCGGCTCATCACCGTATTCCCAAAAAATCTTCGCCAGTTCCGCGGCACTGAGTTCATTGACCAACTGCGCTGCGGTGAGCGACTGCCGCGAATCCATGCGCATATCCAAAGGGCCATCGTGCTGGAAGCTGAACCCTCGATCCGGATCGTCCAACTGCGGCGAACTCACACCCAGATCCAACAGAACCCCGTCACAACTTCCCGCCGGAACCCATTCTGCCAACTCGTCGAAATTTCCGCGCCGAATCTCAAAGCGCCCCGCAAACTCTGCTAACCGCGCGCTTGCCGCTTCAATCGCGGCGCCATCGCGATCGCAGCCATACAGCCATCCATTCGGAGCAGTGGTCCGCAGTATAGCCGCCGCGTGACCAGCTCCACCGACCGTGCCGTCGGCGTTGCGTCCGCCCGGTCTCAGTTGAAGAGCCGTCAACACTTCCGCCACCATCACCGGGTTGTGGGCGTAATTGAGCACGTTGCATTTTAGTGCAAAAAGACCACCGATCGCGCGAACTCACCGGCGCGGCGCACGACCTTTTGCCAGGCGCCTGAACCGCCCCGCACTGCCGGAGCAGCAAAGCTACTCGACTGGGCTTGCAAGGTCGGAAGTGGCCGAATCTCCAAATCCGCGTCGTGCAAATCATTACGAACGACTTTTACGTTCTGCAGCAGCAACTCCGACTGCACCATCCGCCGGCTATTTTGCGCCGCGCGCTCGGAAGAAAACGGATTCGAGCCGATTACCTTCACCGCAATCGTCGCAACCGCACTGCGCCATAGAGATTTCTTCGCAGCCACTTTGAGCTGCATCAACGGGCGCGGCGTCACTTCCACCGGCGCAGCCGAAGAGGATTCTGCACTGACATACGGCAGGCGCTGCGTACCTGTCGGGCCAACCGATCGTGGTTGGCCGAATTTCGGCACCAGATTCAGTTCAGAAACTTTGTAGCGACTCAACGGGCCCTTCTGGCCGTTGAAGCTACGCCCCATGCTCAATAGTCGGATCAGGCTCATAGACTTAATCCAAGTGATCGCGCGCACTTACCAACCGGGTTTGATCGACCGCTCGCGCGCGCTCGAAGCGAGTTGGTTCCCAGATTTCGAAAGAGTCGAGCGTGCCCACAAACATGGCTTCCTCGGTAATACCAGCGGCGGCAGCTGTTTCTTCCGGCAAGCAAAAGCGACCCGCCTTGTCCACGGCGACCTGAATTGAATCGCTTCCCAAATCGCGTTTGAGAGCCGCCTTGTCCGGATGCCCTGGCGGCAAACTGTTGATCGATCGAATCAAATTCGCCATCTGCTCGGGCGGCAAAACGCGCAGGCAAATCCCAGCTTCGTGCTTGTTCCAAACCAACACGGTCAACTCCGTAGCGGGATTGCTCGGGCGCCAGCGAGCCGGCACCTGCACACGACGCTTCTTGTCCACCCCATGACGGAATTTTCCGTTGTAGATGATCAATTCTGCTTTGGATTCGTCGGGCGCCATTACTCATACGGTGAAAGAGGCTTTTGACCCTCGCCGTCCCACACCGACCGACTTTGATCCACTTTAACCCACCCGGTCAACCATTTTCTGGCAGATATTTTCGAAAAAGTTGCAAATGAAACGGGCTTACAAGGCTGTGATCGCAGGCCCAGACACGAGCACGCTGATCACGAGGAAGTTACGCAACAAATGAGGCGCTAAGGATACTCATCGCAAACGCCGAATCCACAGAAATCCGGAGACAGACACCGAGAAGCCTCGACGAATTGAGGAATCCCCCACTACGCCCCACAAAAGAATCAGCGAACCAGTTTGATCCGATAGTACCGGTGTCCGTGAAGCGGAGCGCCTGCAGTGAGGGAGAAATCATCCACGAACGAGTTTGTAGCAGCAACCCCCACCGTCGCAGGGTCGATTTCCAACCAAGCTGGCCGAACGATATCGATGTAGGAACCATTATAGTTGCCAGAAACGTCCCCATCTCCAAACTGCACGCGATACCTCGTACCGCCGACGGAGCACCAAGTAATTAGATAATGTCCGTTGGCAAGCTTCGCAATTTGAGGCTTCAAAAAGCCGGATTGCGGGTTGTTTGGATTCGAGTTGGCAAGGTATTCCTGAAAATTCGTCAACCCATCGCCGTCCGGGTCTGCATTCGCGGAATTCGTACTCAAACTCATGCCATAAGAAACCTCCCATGAATCTGGAATCCCGTTTGCGTTAGTGTCGGCAAGGGAAAGCACCGTGACGTTCACGAGGGCCGGCAGACTGTTGGTAATTCCGTCATTCACTGTAAACGTGAACAAGTCCGTTCCAACAAAAGCGTGAGCAGGCGTGTATACGAATACGCCATTGGTCGAGAATAGCGCGGACAACAAACCGTTCGTAGGTTGAGAAGCTATCGAGTATGTCAGCGACTGCCCGTCTTGATCGAAAGCGACAAGAGGCAAATTCGTCGC
Source organism: Limisphaerales bacterium (assembly GCA_044224905.1). Taxonomy (GTDB): domain Bacteria; phylum Verrucomicrobiota; class Verrucomicrobiia; order Limisphaerales; family JBGAJN01; genus JBGAJN01. The sequence continues at coordinate 1,399,460 of JBGAJN010000002.1, read as the reverse complement.
GGAGTCCGCGTTGATCGTGAATGAGAGATTACTCGCCACCGGTGCTTGGTTGAAAACGACGCTGAACAAATTTCCTGTTCCTGAGTGCCCGTTTCCATCACATACAGCGAGGAACATATTCGTTACCGTCTGCGCAACACTGACGACCGACGGCATGGATGTTCCACCGAAGAAATTGGAAACGCTGGAAGGTGTTACTGCAATTGTTTGGTAACCAGATGACTGCGCCCATTTCACGGCGTTGCCCATGACACGATCCAGAGGCGATCCCAACTGAACGAAATCTGCGCCCAATAAAACCGCGTGACCCAATCCGTAATTCGCCACGTATACTGCAGAGTTGCTTCCCGGTGGAACTCCAATGACCGCGGTCGCATTGCTCGATGAATACAGACTAACGTTCGTCACGTTAAAGCTATTTGAGAGATTCAACGTCAGCGCGTTTGTAAGCAGCACCTGCAAAGTCGCGTTGCTACCGGTCACTACTCTCTGCAAATCCATCAACCCACTCTGCGTGAGAATTTGATACTCATCGAATGCCGAAGAACAAACGATTACAAAACCACCTCGCGCGGTGAAGTCACGAAGCACGTTCGACCAAGCCCCGCCCAACTGGTTAAAGAAGTTGGTTGGTGCGTTCGTCTGTTGAGGCATCAGGAAAACCTGCTGCGAAACGAGGTCCGCTTGTAAGGAAGCTGAGTTGGTATTGGTTGTCGTCGTCACCGTGTAGTTGGTGAAAACAGAGGATATTGCGGCGAGCGTATTCGAAAACGCCCCGTTCAAATCTGCATGTCCGACGTAAGCCATCACGCGAACGGACTCGTTCGTAGCAAGATTGCGCAAGCCGATCAATTTAACCGGCCCTGAGAAATTGGTAAATACGGCATCAGGCGGAGTCTTTGCAGCGATTGTTAATGCAAACGGCGCGCCCACATATTGAGTAGGCGCAACTGGTCCAAGTTGAAAGTGATCAAGAAAATCATAGCTTGTCTCGTTGTCGAAAATTGCCATCGATGCCACCCCATCGATCCAGTTGGCAACGTGCGCCGTCACCGTCGCAGACTGAGTTCCGTCGACGAGGTTGTTATCAACAATCACCAAATTGAACACCGCGGAAGTCTGGCCAGCCGACACAGTCACGTTCGCGGGAATCTGGAGTTTCGGATTCGACGATGCGAGAGCAACTGAAACATCATTTGGCGGCGGGGTGTTAATAGTGACTACTCCTAAATTGGTAAAGACCCCACCGTTCTCCAGGACCCCGTCGGGCAAAACAACTGAAAGTATCGCCGACTCATTGTCGTTTACCACCATGCATCCTGCACCGCTTGGAAAGCCAAGAGCCGTTGCCATCACGTATACCTTTTGCGAACCGTCGAGGATATTGTCGTCCACGACGTTCAAATCGAAAAATGCGTTTGTCTGTCCCGCCAAAATAGTCACGGAGTTCGTCACCGTAACTTCGGTTGCATCGCTGGAAGCGAGTTGAACAACCACGTCGTTCGTCATTGTTAACCCGATCGAAACCAATCCTTGATTCGTCAAAACGCCGACACCTTCATTCGCTGCGTCCGGTAGCGTTACGATCAACGGCGGCAGACACATCGAGTACTGACTCAAATCACTTTCAACAAATCCCGAAGGAACCCCCTTGCCTTGAGACAAGCCGGCAATTCCATGATGGCTCATAACTGACAAATACGTCATTCGAATCCGGCCATCAAAAAACAGCTCGATTTGAAAATTATTCCGGTTGGTCGTGTTAAATTCGGGGATATTCTGCCAAGTCACGGCAACTCGATCGGACAATTGTTTCCACGAAATGATCGAGACCGCATCCGGAAATTGATCAAGAAAAAGCCCGGATACGCGCACTCGATTGAAGTGATTCGCAAGGGTCTCGTAATATTGATTGTCCCCTGTGTCGAACGTTAGATAGCCATTGCTGCCAATATAAAATCCGCCGTAATTCGTTCCGTACAGGGAAACGTGCGAACCGTTAGTCACAGTGATGAAGGTGTACGAATCATCGGTAAGCGAAAGCGGAATAGCTCCCGTCGGATCGACCGGGAAGGAACTGGCGACCTGTCTACACGCATTGTAAAAACTACCCGAGCCATCCGGCGTGAAGGTAAATGACTGAAAAGAAAGGTCATTGTCCAACGCATCAAAGAATTCCGTGAAGTAATCTGGCTGTCCCACCGCAAGAATAAATTCCCGACTTTGCGTTGCGCCGTTGGAGATGTTGGTGAACACGACAACATTCGTGTACACGCCAGCAGGGAGAGCCAACGTGTCGGGTTTCAATGATATCAAAACATTGGTGGTAGCCGCCGGCGGCAAAACGCCGTTGGTTAAAACGATTGCTAGCCAGTTGTCCGTTTTACCGACGGTCCACGAAATCGTGTTCGTCCCAAAATTGGTGAGCATGTAACTCTTCGCGCCTGGATAAAATGGACCACCGACGACTCCGCTGGACGTCAACCCGCTGTTCGGAGTAATTCGCAGGTCATCCGGCATATCAAACGCCTCCTGCACGCCAATAGTCGTACTGTTCGGAGGAATGGTCGCGCTGGCGCCCATGCCACGCTTGGCAAAGGCAGACCAGAGTTCCTTGTAATTCGCACCGGCATTGTTGATTAGATCGGCCTCGATGATCGCGTCGCGAGCCTCCAAGTACGTCGGATTCGCCGGCGAAAGGCTCAAGGCGTCGGTTACCAGTTGAAGAATGAGTTGGTTGCCGGCGCTGTGACCGAGCTTGTTGATCAAATTCGCACGGGCATCCCAAAGCGTCACACACCACACCTCGCCCATGTTATGAACTTCTGTGGCGCTGTTTCCCAGAGCCGGACTGCGAGGAACCCCGACGTGCGAATCCGCGTGAATCGGGTCAATGTCTTTTAGAGTCAAAGGATTGACCAGAAGGTTAGTCGAATACGGATAGCGACGAATCCCGTAATAATAGTTCTGGGTAAGAGTTCCGCCGAAGAGATAGGAGATATACGCCGCCATGGGATAGTTTCCACCCACAGAAGCGTCGGGTTGTGCGAGCAGTGCCAGCGCGTAAAAATCAGACCACCCCTCCCCCAGCCCTTGCGTCTGCTTCGCGCTGATTGACACACCATTCCCGACCCGACGCCCAGTCAATCCGTGGATGTATTCATGGATCACAATTTCCGCATCGATGTCCCCATCACGCGGCGGAAATGGCCCGCTGAACAAATACATCTGCATTCGCGGCGCCGTGCCATCAGCGAAGGTGGTGAAATTCGCGTTGTTGAAGCCGGGATAATCCTGCGCGTCAGCTTGCAACGCGTCGTTTCCGAATCCGCCGCGGCCAAAATTATTCGACTGGAAATTACCGGCGGTTTCCGTGAAACCCAATTCGTACAGTCGATCATGGACCCAGTTGCACCAGTAGAACAACTGGACGACCGCCGATGACTGGTTGTTTGTCTCGGTTGGAGACAACGAAAAATTCTGCGGGAAATCGAACACTCGATTGGTGGCGGTTGGTCGGGGCAAATCAGGAGCGTCGTTACCGTCGCGGTCCAGATGCGCATCCACATTGTTGCCGACCGTTTCGAAGACCCCATCGTCAATCCAACCGTTCGGAGAAGCGTTGGTATTAATCACTGCCAACATGGAAACAAGTTCGCGATTGGTGACGGGCGGTTGATAGGAACTCGGCGTCGCACTTCCCGGCGAAAACGGCGATGGGCTCTCTCCGGTGTAAACGCGAAATGTCGCGTCGGTAAGATATGCCGTCATGCAGTGACGCACCCAAACTTCGCCCGAAGCAGCGTCGACCAGGATACGAAACGCTTCGCCACTACTGCGTTTGGTCATGACCACCTCCCAGCAGAGCCGCAAGGCCCCTTTCCCGGTCGGGAGCCAAACCAACTTCGCATCGCTCGGCCCCCGCATATTCCCGCCGCGCATGGTGTGCCGTGCCGCCGGCCCTTTACCCACACGCTCCTTTAATACGAGCGTGGACTTATCCACCAGATCGCCGATGTTGGCCCCGGCAAGTTCCACAGCGCGCGACAGCGAAATCGTCGGAGTCGTCAAGAAGGCGGCTCGATTGGGCAGACTTCGATCAGCGATATCGACCGCATCAGGAACCACCTGGCTGGAGATTGCCACCAGTTCGCCGTTGGTCGTCGTGTGACTAACCATCACCCCTTCGAAGACCGGAATGCCATCGATGTGCTGTTGCCAGACTGCAGTACGAAGTCCGTTGTGTCGGGTGGTGTAATCCCGTTCGAGTCGCGTGCCGCGCAACACCTCAGACCCGTGCCCGAATATCTCAGGATGCGAATCGAGAAACACCTTGGTCGGTCGATGGGGATCATCCTGGTTGATCGCCGCAGCTGCCGCAGCTTTTACCGACTTGCCGGAGCTACGCGGCCCAGTGAGAAAACTGGTGGTGGAGTGAACGTGCCGGGCCAAGCCCCTCACGTCATCGAAATGAACCTGCACGCCAGGCACTTGCCGGCGAAGAATGTCCGCCGCAGCACGCTGCTCGCTTGCAATGACAGAGGGTTTCCCCTTGGTTCTCGCATCGAAGTTGCCAATCGCTTCATACTCAGGCTCCCTAAAGCCTAAGGCGGCTGGAACGACCACCAGCCAAGTCGCGAGCCACAACCAACGGCTGGCGGTGAGATTACGCATCAGATACTTTCGAGGTTGATCGGCCCGAATGGCCTGCAACTTAAATACACAAACAAGCCAGTTGGCTGCAGGTAGCGGCGATTTGACACTCGGTAATCAAAAGGGAGCACCAGAAACTGTCAAGGGAAAGGCCGGGATTTCGGCACCAGCTCGAGCTGGGTTTCTCAACAATTCGAATCGGCGCGCGAACCAAGTAAACCGCGAGCTCGCCAGCAGTTTATATATGGCATTTGGAGGGGTATTCAGGAGGATCCAAAGAGGAGCAACCTAAACCTCTGTGGCAGCGAAGTCTGCTGGCCAATTCTCGCCACGACCCAACGCGCAGTAGCGCGGGACACATTGCTACATCGCTCATTCTCTGACCGGCCGCTGCCGCGCGCCACCCAGCTCCCGTTGGAAATGGCTACGAGTAATATGAAGCCGCTCCAACTTTAGGGGCCTCGATGGCAACGAAACACCCCTACGTCACCGGAGGCATATACACCGATCAGGCGGAAACTAACACTGCGTTGTTGTCGGCGAGGTAACGCTCCAACACCAATTTATTGCAAAGCGAAACGGGTGCCCGCTTCGCCGCAACTTTGAAGTGTTTGTAGTGAACCAACGTTTTTCCGATCATTCCGATGTGCAAATTCGAGTCTCCCAACTTCCAAATCTGCCCGGTCTCAAACGCTGCCAAGGGAATCCGGCTTTTCGCTTTTAATGTTTTCAACAACGACAGCCTATCAGAGCGTTTGAAACGAACGCAGCTGAATCGCAACAAATCGTAGCGGCAGCAATGCGCATGCAGCACCATCCGAAAGACCGCTCATCACGTTCCGACTTCGTCCCGCATTGCCGGGTGGGCCGCGTCAACGCCATCCCTGAAGTACAGATCAGGTTCTGTGGGCGAGTCTCCCCCCGAGCGGCAGTGCCCGAACCGCGAGCCAGTTCAAAGCTTAGTTCGCCCCGCGTCCCCTCGAGTCGAGAAATTGAAGCTTCGCCTAGGCGCGTAATCCGGTAGAACCACGGCGTGCGGACCGCCGATTTCCATTACGAACTGCCTTCCGAGTTGATCGCCCAAGCGCCCGCAGCGCAACGCGACCAATCGCGGCTACTCGTTTTTCAGCGACCGGCAGGACAACTCACCCATCGGAAGTTTCGCGATGTCTTGGACTACCTGCGCCCAGAAGATTTGCTGGTCTTCAATGATTCGAAAGTCATCCCCGCCCGCCTGCGAGCGGTCCGCCCGACCAGCGGTGGCGCCGTGGAAGTGTTGCTCGTCGAAGAGAACAGCGTGAACGATTGGTGGGTGATGCTGCGCCCAGGAAAACGCGTTCGCACCGGCAGCGCGATCGATTTCCACGATCTCCAGCAACAGCCGTGCGGCATCTCCGCCACGGTTCTGGAGAAAAATGCCGAGGGTCATTGCCGGCTGCGATTCTCGGGCACGGAAAATATTTTCAACGAACTGCATCGCCTCGGCGAAATCCCCCTCCCGCCATACATCACGCGCGCGAGCGGCTTCAATCAGGCAGAAGACTCAGATCGCTATCAGACGGTTTACGCGCAAAACGCCGGGTCAGTTGCCGCGCCGACCGCGGGTTTGCATTTCACCCCGGAGGTGCTGGAGGAACTTCGCAATCGAGGGACGAAGACTGCATTCGTCACGTTGCACGTCGGATTGGGCACGTTCGCGCCCGTCAAAGCCGAGACGCTCGAGGAACATCGCATGCACGAGGAGCGGTTCGAGTTGAGCGAAGCCACAGCGCAATTAATCCGCGATACGCGCGAACGCGGCGGCCGAGTGATTGCCGTCGGAACGACGACGCTGCGCGTTTTGGAAAGCGTGGCGCGTGCAGCGGACGGAATTTGCGCCATGATGGGACGGACAAATATTTTCATTTACCCGCCGTATCATTTTCGCGTCGTCGATGCGCTGCTGACGAATTTTCACCTCCCCGAATCGACGTTGCTGATGCTCGTAAGCGCCTTCGCGGCGCCCGGCGAAATGGGCGGACGAGAGTTGATGCTGCGCGCCTACGCCGAAGCGATCCGCGAGCGCTATCGTTTCTTCAGCTACGGGGATGCGATGCTAATCATTTGAGTTCCGAGATTCTATGATCGAATCAACCTCACCGCCGACAAACGTGAGAACTCCCAGCCAAACCCGGAAACCCAAAACCTCTTCGCGACCATTCGTCTTCGTGAACATGGGCATGACCGCCGACGGAAAGATCGCCACAGCCAATCGTGCGGTAAACACTTTCGGCACGGAACGCGATCATGATCACCTCCTGGAACTTCGCGCGACTGCCGACGCCGTCATGTCCGGCGCACGAACAGTGAACAGTGGACCAATCACGCTCGGTCCGGGTCCCGCGAGATTTCGCCGCGCCCGATTGCGACGCGGCCTCGCGGAATACAACCTCCGAATCGTTGTGAGCGGTTCCGGCTCGATCAATCCAGACGCACAGATTTTCAAGGAACGTTTCTCGCCCGTCATCATCTTGACCACCGAACGGATCAGCACGGGAAAACTCGCGCGCTTACGTGAACTTGCCGACGAAGTGCGCGTCTGCGGCAAAGCCGAGATCAACTGGCCCGCGACTTTGCGGTGGCTGCGAAAGAAATGGGACGTGCGCCGGCTTTTGTGCGAGGGCGGGAGTGAATTGAACAGTGCCCTTTTTCGTAAAGGCCTCGTCGATGAACTGCACCTCACGATCTGTCCAGTGATCGTGGGCGGTCGCACGGCACCAACAATCGCCGATGGCGTAGCGGCACCGCGCCTCAAGGACGCCAGACAGTTTCAACTGCACCGGCAGAAGCGCGTCGGCGACGAAATGTTTCTCACGTTCCGCCGTAGCGAATGAATTCCCGAACGTCCCGCTCGGGGAACGCATGAAGGCGTTGCCAAGTCACCCTCGACTCACGTTAATCAATCACCCCACCATTAGCTTTAAGCTCCTCCGTCTCCACCCAACGCGCAAACAACCAGAGCAGATCAGCGAGGCGATTCAAATAAACGACGATCTCGGTGTTGTGCAGCTGATCGGCGTCCTGCAGCGCGACCACGCGGCGTTCCGCACGTCGGCAAGTCGTACGCGCCACGTCGAGCGCAGCTGAAGCGAGCGAATCGCCCGGCGTTGCCCAACCCTTGAACGAAACCTTCTGCGCTTCGATTTCGCGCACGAGATGATCGAGCTTCGCGGTCAGGCCGGAGGTCACCAGAGAGAAACCATCCTTCACGTAGCGCGGTAAATCCTCCACGCCCGTGGCGAGTTCACCCATCAACACGACAAGATCCTTCTGAATCGCGAGCAGGTTATCCTTCACAAAGCCGTGACGGGAAGTTGCGCGCGCCATGCCAATCGCGGTGTTTAATTCGTCCACACTGCCGTAAGCCTCAACGCGCGGATGCGTTTTGGCCACACGGCGGTTGTACATTAACCCCGTGGTTCCTTTGTCTCCGCTTTTCGTGACGATACTCATGCGCGGGACGCTACCAAGTAGAGGCGGAGCCCCCCAACGGAAACTTGAAGAAAATAACGATTGCGCGAACCCAACCCGCCCCATAGGGTAGCCCTGTTGTTTATGGGGATAATCGACAACAAACACACAGGAGGATCACATGAGCAAGTTACGTCTCGTACGCAAGCAAGGGCATCATCAAAACCGCAAACTACATAATCTGATTGGACTTGGTTTATTGATACTCGCAGCCTCGGTTTATGGAGGCACTACCTATCATCTATACCGAAAAAATCAGGCGGCCGCAGCGAACAATTCAAAGCCAGCGCCCCCACCTATTCCACCGAGGATTGGCAGCAATTCGAGCACGATCGCGTTAGCAAAGAGAAAGGAAGACCTCACCGCGGTCGCCGCGCCCGATTCGGCGCCGGTTCCAGTGAAGGTTGACAGCGCGGCGCTTGCTAAAGCCGAAGAGTTGGTGAAATTGCAATTGCAGGCAGTCCGTTCGGCCCGTGCCCAACTCAGCACCGTGGAATCCGCCAGAACGCAACTGCACAGCACTTACAAGGGTGTCGATCTGAAAAACTCAACTTACCAAGGCGTCATGGCACGTTACGCCGCAGCAGATGAAGCCTGCACCAAAGCACAGTCGCAGCTAGATCTCTTGCTTAAAGGTTTCGATCTCGTGAACGAGAACTATCGCAAAGCGGGCGGCAAGGTCGATTACTCGCCATAGCGGTAGGTGAATTGTCAGAGCTAGATTCTGCCCGTGAGGTAGAGGCGCAGAAAGCGCTTTTGCTGCGGGGAGACTTTTCCAACCATCCCGAGTCTCCCTGCTCACTCCTGTAGGCCGTTCAGTTGGCCCCTGTTCTAAAGACGCGTGTTGATAATTTTTTGATACCTTTCGCCCATCAATTGATTACCCCAGGTGACGAAGTCGCTGCAGGTTGGCGACGTGAAGATCGATTATGAACATCGTCAATGGGATTCGCGACGCGACGGGTCATGTCCGGTGCGCTGCGGTGCACGCCAAGTTAAACACGACTTTCCCCGCGTCCTTATGGAGGGAGAGCAGGCGCCGTCATCGCTCGAAGTTCAACCGCTTCAGATTCGGAACATCCTCGTTCCGACAGATTTCTCCCCCTGCACGACCCGCGCGCTCCAAGAGGCTGCACGACTCGCCAAGCAGCACAACGCAACGATCACTCTGGTCTACGTCGTTGATTTGGACATGCACACGCCGGCGGTTGGCCCGGCGAACGCCGACAAGCTGCGATCGGAGCTTCGCACTGAAGGTCTGGCAAAGCTGGGCCAACTGGCGATCGATTTAGCCAGAGAACAGGTCGGCGTGCGCACCTTGATCCGCGAAGGCCTCCCTGCCGAGGAGATCGCGGACGTAGCGCGCACGCACGACCTGATTGTTATTGGCAAAGGGAAAACAAATCGCTTCTGCCGAATATTCTCCCGCCGGACGGTTGAAACTCTGGTGACTTCAGCCCCATGCCCGGTGCTCGTGATCCGCGAACCGCAAGAAACAAGCAGCATCAAACAAAATCCGGCATGAACACCAACACGATCACCATTCTATTGACCTTGCTGATCCTGATGTCGCCCCCGCTGATAGGGTGGGCGTGGGATCGACTAGCCAGACGTCGGAAGAAGGGCGCGGAGGGAACACCGAGAACGCAGCCGACGACGGCCCTCCAATGCGTAACTCGGCACGGCGACGGAGGAGGCAACGGAAACCGGTATCGGTCAAAGCGTGTGTCGAACAACTCGGCTGGTTTGCAGAGAAACTGATGCCCTGTAGGAGATCATTTATGAATGACCTGATCTACGTCGGTGTTGTGGTGGTGTTCTTTGTCGTCAGCCACCTTTACGCCGGCTGGTGCGAGAAGCTCTAAGGAATTCTATGGAAAATTTCATCGTCGGGCTGATCGCCCTTGTGTTGTTCGCCTACCTCTTCGTCGCGATGGTGCGACCGGAGAAATTTTAACCGCACCCGTTTATGGAAACTTCTGGCTGGATTCAACTCGCCCTGTTCGTCGCCGCGCTCGCGGTGATCACGAAGCCAATGGGGCTTTATCTCATGCAGGTGCTCGACACCAACGGCCGCACGTGGCTCGACCCCGTGTTGCGCCCAATCGAGCGGCTCACTTACAAACTCATGGGCGCGCGCGCCGATGAAGAGCAGAACTGGCGGCAATACACTTGGGCCATGCTGCTCTTCAGTCTGGTGAGTTGCCTGTTCACCTACGCGATTCTTCGGCTACAACAGTTGCTGCCACTCAATCCTCAAGGCTTCGGGGCGCTCACGCCGCATCTTGCGTTCAACACCGCCGTCAGCTTCACCACGAACACCAACTGGCAGAGCTACAGCGGCGAATCCACGATGTCGTATCTCTCGCAGATGGTCGCGTTGACCATTCACAACTTCGCCTCGGCGGCCACCGGCATCGCCATCGCCGCGGCACTCGTGCGGGGCATCGCGCGGCATTCAACCAAACTGCTCGGCAACTTCTGGGTGGACCTCGTGCGCGTCACCTACTACCTGCTGCTGCCAATCTGCGTCGTCGTTGCCACCGTGCTCGTGTCGCAAGGGATGATTCAGAATTTCAATCCCTACACGAAGGCCAAATTGATCGAACCCTACAAAATCCAGGTCGAGAAAAAGAACGCCAAAGGCGAAACCGTAAAAGGCGCGGACGGAAAAGCGGTGTTGGAAGAACAACTCATCAACGAGCAACTCATTCCGCAGGGCCCGATGGCCTCGCAGATCGCGATCAAAATGCTCGGCACGAACGGCGGCGGTTACGCGAACGCGAACGCCGCGTTTCCATTCGAAAATCCGACTCCACTTTCGAACTTTCTCCAGATGCTCTCAATCTTCAGCATCGGCAGCGGGCTGACTTATTACCTCGGCCTCATGACAAAAAATCGCGCGCACGGATGGAGCGTGTGGGGCGCGATGATGACACTGTTCCTTGCGGGCGCACTTCTGTGCTGGTTGGCCGAGGCGAAAGGCAATCCGATTCACCAACAGCTCGGCGTCGCGCTCGCCGATGGCAACATGGAAGGCAAGGAAGTCCGCTTCGGCATCTTCAATTCCGCTCTGTTCGCCACCATAACGACGGCTGCCTCGTGCGGTGCGGTCAATTCGATGCACGACTCGTTTACTGCGCTGGGTGGTTTCGTTCCGCTGTTCAACATTCAACTCGGCGAGGTCGTCATCGGCGGCGTTGGCGCGGGGCTCTATGGAATGCTCGTGTTCGTCGTGCTCGCGGTCTTCATCGCGGGACTGATGGTTGGGCGCACGCCGGAATATCTCGGCAAAAAGATCCAATCCTTCGAGGTGAAGATGGCGATGCTGGCGTTGCTCGTGCTGGCCATCGACATCCTCGGCTTCTCCGCGTGGGGCGTGGTGAGCGAGTGGGGCAGAGCCGGATTGAACAACTCCGGCGCGCACGGCTTGAGCGAGATTCTCTACGCCTTCACCTCAGCCACAGGCAACAATGGCAGCGCCTTCGCCGGCCTCAGCGCCAACACGCCCTGGCTCAACACCACACTCGGCATCGCGATGCTCATCGGCCGCTTCCTCATGATCGTGCCGATCATGGCGATGGCCGGTTCGCTCGCGCAGAAGAAACTCGTGCCCGCCAGCGGCGGCACGTTCCCGGTTTCGGGCGGCACGTTTGTCTTTCTGCTGATTGGCACCGTGGTGCTGATCGGCGCGCTGAACTTCCTGCCCGCGCTCGCGCTCGGCCCCGTCGTCGAGCATTTCCTCACCGCGCAGGGCAAACTCTTTTAAGCATCACCGGAGAATACCATGACACACAAAGCTCCATCTCTCTTCGACTGGAACATTGCCGGACCGGCGATTGGCGACGCTTTCAAAAAGCTCGATCCGCGCCTAATGGTGCGGAACCCCGTCATGTTCGTCACGATGGTCGGCGCCGGATTGACCACGGTAGAAATTTTCGCGGGTCCGCCCACGGACCGCAGCTTCATTACACAGCTCGCCGTGTGGCTCTGGTTCACTGTGCTCTTCGCCAATTTCGCCGAAGCCATTGCTGAAGGCCGCGGTAAGGCACAGGCGAAAGCGTTGCGCAGAACTCGCGTGAAAACCGTAGCGCACCGCATTGGAAAAGGCGGCGAACCCGAAGACGTCAGCGCCAACGATCTTCGTAAAGGCGATGTGGTAATCGTGCGTGCCGGTGAAATCATTCCCGCCGACGGCGATGTGATCGAAGGCGCAGCCACCGTGGACGAATCCACCATCACCGGCGAGTCGGCGCCCGTCATCCGCGAGAGCGGTGGCGACCGCAGTGCGGTGACCGGCGGCACGCGCGTGTTGTCGGACCAGGTGAAGATCCGCATCTCGATCAATCCCGGCGAAGGTTTCCTCGACCGCATGATCGCGCTTGTCGAAGGCGCGAAACGCCAGAAGACGCCGAATGAAATCGCGCTCACGATTCTGCTCTCCGCGTTGACGCTCATCTTTCTGCTCGTCTGCATCACCTTGAAACCGTTCGGCATCTATTCTGGTGTGGCGTTCTCAGTGCCGGTGCTCATCGCGCTCTTGGTGTGTTTGATTCCGACCACGATTGGCGGGTTGCTCAGCGCCATCGGCATCGCGGGCATGGATCGCTTGCTCCAGCACAACGTCCTCGCGATGAGCGGGCGCGCCGTCGAGGCATCGGGCGACGTTGACGTGCTGCTGCTGGACAAGACGGGCACAATCACGCTCGGCAATCGGCAAGCCACGGAGTTCATCGCGGCGCCGGGCGTGACTGCCGAACGTCTCGCGGATGCCGCGCAACTCGCCTCTCTCGCCGACGAAACACCGGAAGGCCGCAGCATCGCCGTGCTCGCCAAGTCGAAGTTCAATCTGCGCGGACGCGACGTGGCGCAGCAACACGCGCAATTCATTCCATTCACCGCGCAGACGCGCATGAGCGGAGCCGACTTTCCCGCGCTGGACGGCCATGCCGCGCGCAGCGTGCGCAAGGGCGCAGCACAAGCAATTCGCGTTTGGGTGGATCAACAAGGCGGCAAGTTCGCGCCCGCCGTCGATCAGGCGGTGGAAAGTATTTCGCGCGCCGGCGGCACGCCGCTTGTCGTCGCCGATGGCCGCGAAGTGCTCGGCGTGGTTCATCTGAAAGACATCGTGAAAGGCGGCATCAAAGAACGCTTTGCGCAACTACGCAAGATGGGCATCCGCACCGTCATGATCACGGGTGATAACAAGCTCACCGCGGCGGCCATCGCTGCCGAAGCAGGGGTGGACGATTTCCTCGCGGAGGCGAAACCCGAGGACAAGCTCGCGCTCATCCGCAAGGAACAAAGCGGCGGACGCATGGTCGCGATGATCGGCGATGGCACCAACGACGCGCCCGCGCTCGCTCAAGCCGATGTCGGCGTCGCGATGAACACGGGCACGCAAGCCGCGAAGGAAGCCGGCAACATGGTGGATCTCGATTCGAATCCGACAAAACTCATCGAGATCATCGAAATCGGAAAGCAACTGCTAATCACACGCGGTTCGCTCACGACGTTCAGCATCGCAAACGACGTGGCGAAATACTTCGCAATCATTCCCGCAATGCTCATGGCCACATTTCCTGCCATCGCACCGCTGAACATCATGGGCCTGCACAGCCCGAACAGCGCCATCCTCAGCGCGATCATCTTCAACGCGCTCGTCATCATCGCCCTGATCCCGCTCGCCTTGCGCGGCGTAAAATTCCAGCCGATCGGAGCGCTCCAGATTCTGCAACGCAACCTGCTCATCTACGGTGTCGGCGGAGTAATCATTCCGTTCCTCGGCATCAAGGCCATCGATGTCCTCATCACCGCCCTCAAACTGGTTTAAGCTTATGAAAAATCTATTCTCCGAATTCCGCAGCGCCCTGATGGTCACGCTGGCCTTCGCGGTCGTTTGTTGCGGGCTTTATCCGCTCGTCGTGTTCGGCATCGCCCAGGTGTGTTTCCACGACAAAGCTAACGGCAGTCTGATCGTGGACGCGAACGGCGACGTGCGCGGTTCAAGTCTGCTCGGCCAGCAATTTTCCGGCGAAAAATATTTTCACCCACGCCCCTCGGCGGCGGGCAGCGGCTACGATGCGACGAGTTCTGGCGGCAGTAATTTGGGTCCGACCTCACAGAAACTCCGCGACTCCATCGCGCAGAACATTGCGGACTACCGCTCGCAAAATGGAATCACTACTAACGCGCCTGTTCCCGCCGATGCCGTCACCGCGTCGGCAAGCGGCCTCGATCCGCACATCAGCCCGCGCAACGCCGAACTGCAAACACCGCGCGTAGCCAAAGCCCGGAACGTGAGCGCCGAAAAAATTCTCGAACTTGTCCATGCGAACACCGATGCGGCCGATCTCGGAATCCTCGGTGAACCGGGCGTGAATGTTTTGAAGCTGAATCTGGCACTCGATGCCCTAAAGTAACTGCGTGACCGACGACCGCCCGAACCCGGACGCGTTGCTGGCCGCCATCCAAAAGGATGACGCGCAGCAAAAGCGCGGTCGTCTGAAAATTTTTCTCGGGATGTCGCCCGGTGTGGGCAAGACCTTCGCCATGCTCGAGGCGGCAAAGCGCGAACTCGCCGCGAGTCGCGATGTCGTCGTCGGTTACGTTGAAACGCACGAGCGCAAGGAGACGGATGCGTTGACCGAAGGCCTGCCCAGCATTCCGCGCCGCTCCGTGGAATATCGAGGAATCACGCTCACCGAATTGGATATCGATGCCGTGCTGACGCGCAAACCGCAGCTCGCGCTCGTCGACGAACTCGCGCACACCAACGCGCCCGGCTCGCGGCATCCGAAACGTTATCAAGACGTGCTCGAGTTGCTCGACGCGGGTATCGATGTTTTCACAACGCTCAACGTTCAGCATGTTGAGAGCCGCGCTGAAATCGTACGCGAGATCACCGGCGCAACGATTCACGAAACGGTGCCCGATTCCGTGCTCGATCAAGCGGAGATCGAACTCGTCGACCTGCCGCCGGGCGAACTTCTGCAACGTCTCAAAGAGGGCAAAGTTTATCTCGGCGACCGCGCCCAAGCAGCGGCTGACAATTTCTTTCGATCGGGAAACATCACCGCGCTTCGCGAGCTGGCCTTGCGGCTGGCGGCGGAACACGTCGGCCAGAACGTTCGCGATTTCCTTCAAGCCCACCAAGGGGCGGGCGTGTGGAAAACCGGTCAACGACTGCTCGTGGCGATCAGCCCGAGTCCGCTCTCGGAGTCGATGGCGCGCTGGACGCGGCGATTCGCGGACAGTTTGCAGGCACCGTGGCTTGCGGTGTATGTGGACACTGGCCGCGTGCTTTCGGACGCAGAGCAGACACGGCTCCAAAAAAATCTCACACTCGCGCGCGAACTCGGCGCCGAGGTCATGACCACCAACGACGAGGACGTGGTAGCGGCGTTGCTCCGAATTGCGCGACAGCACAACGTAACGCAGATCGTGGTGGGCAAACCGCTTGGAGTCCGCGTGCTCGATTGGTTCCGCGGAGGTTCGGTGCTGAGCCGGCTGATCCGCGAGAGCGGGAACATCGACGTTCACTGCGTGCGCGCCGAGACGAACGAAGCCCCACCGAAGCCTCCGGGATTCAAAGCGATGACGCGCTCGTCCGCCCGCCAGTATCTCACGGCGCTGGTGGCAGTGGCCGCGACGACCGCCGGCAATTTTCTGTTGAGCAAATGGACCGGGCACTACGCGGTCTCCATGGTGTATCTGCTGATGGTGATGGCGCTGGCGCAGTTCGTCGGACGTGGGCCAATGCTGCTCGCAGCGACGTTGAGTGCGCTGGTGTGGAATTTCTTTTTTCTGCCGCCGCTGTACACGTTCATCATTGGGAGCTTCCAGGATGCGCTGGCGTTCGGAATGTTTTTCGCCATCGCACTCGCGATGGGGCAGCTCACGGCTCGCATCCGCGCGCAGCAATCCGCAGAGCGCGAACGCGAGGAGCGCGCCACCGCGTTGTATTTGCTCACGCGCGAACTGGCGGAAGGAAAAGACTTCGCCGAGCTGCTGGGCGCAGTCATCCGCCAGCTCGACAAAGTGTTTCAGGCCGACGTCGCCGTGCTCCTGCCCGACACCGACAATCCGCTCGATCTGGTTCCTTATCCTTTCGGCACGCTCGAAGTCTCCGAGAAAGAAGCGAGTGTCGCCGCTTGGAGTTTTCGGAACGGTAAGCCGGCCGGTCGAACCACCGACACGTTGCCGTCGGCGGAAGGTTTGTATCTGCCGCTCGTCACGCCCACAGGATGCCTTGGCGTGATTGGGCTGCGTTTGCGCGACGCCCGCTCGTTGTCGGTCCAGCAACGAACGCTTCTTGACAACTTCATTCGACAAGTCGCACTGGTGCTTGATCGCCAACGCCTGAGCGATGCCGAACACAGCGCCCGGCTCATTGCTGAATCGGAGCGCCTAGGGAAAACATTGTTGAACTCCATCTCGCACGAACTGCGCACGCCGATCGCCGCCATCGCAAGCGCGGCGAGCGGACTCGTCGAAGAAGGCGGGAAAGCCGATGCGACGCTGCACCGTGCGCTCGTGGGGGAAATTCGCGAGGCCAGCCAGCGGCTCAACCGGCTCGTCGGCAACTTGCTCGACATGACGCGCCTCGAGTCCGGACACCTGAAACCGCGCCTCGAATGGTGCGACATTTCCGATCTCGTGAACGTCACGTTGAAGCACGTTGAAAAGGAACTCGCCGCCCATCACGTCACGGTGACGTTGCCGGAAAAACTGCCGTTGGTGCAAATGGACTTCGTTTTGATGGAACAAGTGCTCGCCAATCTGCTGCTCAACGCGGCGATGCACACGCCGCCCGGCTCAGAAGTCCAGGTGCGCGCCGCGGTTGAGGGCAAGGAACTCGCGCTCGTGATCGCCGACAATGGACCGGGCATTCCCAGCGATGCGTTGCCGCACATTTTCGACAAGTTCTATCGCGGCCCCAACGCGCCCGCCGGTGGTAGCGGACTCGGACTTTCCATCGTGCGCGGATTCGTCGACGCCCACGCCGGCAAAGTCTCGGTGCAGAACCGTCCCAGCGGCGGCGCGGAATTCACCATTCGATTGCCTTTGGGCGAATCTCCGTCCGCACCCGTCGAAGCCAAAGCATGAGCACGTCTTCAACCCAGCCCATCAACGCGCTCGTCATCGACGACGAGGTGCAGATTCGCCGACTGCTCCGCCTGATACTCGAAGCGAACGGCTACCGTATTTTCGAAGCGACCACGGGAAAAGAGGGTTTGCTCGAAGCCGCGCAACGCAAGCCCGAGATTGTGCTGCTCGATCTGGGCTTGCCGGATCTCGACGGCCTGTCCGTCCTCAAGCGCTTGCGCGAGTGGACCAAGGTGCCGGTCGTCGTCCTGACCGTGCGCGACAGTGAGGACGACAAAATTGCCGCGCTCGATGCCGGCGCCGACGACTACGTGACGAAACCGTTCGCCACCGGTGAGTTGCTCGCGCGGCTGCGAGTAGCGCGTCGTCACGCAGAGAAGACGACGGAGGCGACGACGTTTCACTGGGGCCATTTGGTCGTTGATCTCGTGAGCCGCCGGGTCACGGTCGATGGAAAGGATGTCGCCCTGACTGTGACCGAATACAACTTGCTGCGCTTGTTCGTGCACCATGCGGGCAAAGTGCTCACTCATCGTCAGATTCTGGGGGAGGTTTGGGGACCGAACGCGGAGAACCAAACCCATTATCTCAGGGTCTACCTCGCTCGCCTCCGCGAGAAGCTCGAGCGCAACCCCGCGTCGCCGGAACTCTTCATGACGGAATCCGGAGTGGGCTATCGCTTTGCGGAAAACAAAACCGATTCCGCCAAGGAGTGACCATCACGGTGCAGCGAAATGCAACGCGCCGCCGGTGATTCGAGCTCGGGGAATGGCAATCGAAACGCCCACTTGTCACCTTTTCGCGGGGCCTAGTTGACGCCCCGCTACACCTCCCCTATCGTCCGCGACGAATTTGCCGATGAACGCGAAACTTTTTTTCAAAACTCTGTTTCTGATCGTGGTGTTGTTGCTGCTCGTCCTGATGGGCATGAACAACCGCGGCTCGGTCACGTTCGCGCTCCCGCCTTTGCTGGAGAAATCCATCAGCCAACCCGCCGCGCTGATGTACTTCTCGTTCTTCGCCGTCGGCGTGCTTACCGGAACCATTCTGACCGCCGGCGGCAAACGCGGTTCGAAGTCGGGCAAGTCCGACAAATAGATCTCACCTCTCCGCCAGCCGTTTGAAGGCAAGAATCCCGTCAACGATGGCGGCGGCCATTTCCTTCCGCCGTTCCGTGTCCGTGATTCGTTTCAACTCCTCGGCGTTGGTCATGAATCCGCCTTCAATTAATACGGCGGGCATCGTCGCGGTTTTGAGCACCACGAAACGGGCGCGCCGGACACCGCGATCATCGAGGCCAAGATTGCGCGTGAGATTTTTTTGTAGCTGATACGCGAGCAACATGTTTTTCGAGTTCATCTTGTTGCCCGGATACGAAGTGCTTTCCGCACCTTCGCCGCGCGCGTTGGTGGAACTCGCTCCGGCGGGCGTGAGGCAATAAACTTCCACGCCCTGCGCATCCGCGGAGGCGAAGCTGTTGAAGTGGAGGCTGACAAACAAATCGGCGCCTTTGCGACGCGCGAAATCGGGGCGGTCGGCAAGCTCGACGGCTTTGTCGGTGGTTCGGGTGAACACCACTTTGAATCCCACATCGACGAGTTTTTCGCGGAGTTCCTCGGCGAGTTTCAGCGTGTATTTTTTTTCGAGATGCCCGCTCGCTTGTTTCCCGGAATCATTGCCGCCGTGGCCGGGATCAAGACAGATCGTGCGAATCTTCTGCGGCGGCGTACTGCGCACCGGATAGAGCACCGGGTGGATAGTGTGCTGAAGATCGAGCGGTGAAAGGTAAAGCTCGCCGTTGCGCGCCGCGACAATCACGGATAAATGCACGGCCACGCCGTCGATCTCCGCGCGACGCGAGTCGATCTCAAACTTGAGCTTCGCCCATTTGCTGACGGCCTGCGCGTGATGCTTGTCGAGGTTCGTCACCTTGAAACCATTCGCATCGGCCCAATCCTGGAGCCGCACATAAGTGCGCCCGTACATCTCCACGCGGGGCAGTTTGCTCAACGGGCTTTGCGCGGATGCCGCGAGGGCAACCGCGAAACAAAACCACAGCGTGAGCAGTTTCATGATCGGCGCGAAATCTGCCGTCCAGCGCGAACCAGTTCAAGGGAAATGCCGGTTGACCGTGGCGCCGGCATTTGCTGGGATACCGCGCGGGTCCGATACCAAGGGCTTTACTCAAGTGAAAAACGCACTTCCATTTATTATTCTCGTGGCGGTCGTCACCGGCTGCGCGACCACCAAGGACGATTCGTCTCACCACGTTAGCGAGACACTGCCCGTTTCGCGCGCGACCTTGAAATCATTCGGCACAATCGCCCTGGTATCCGCGCCCCAACCCACGCCCGCGTTCACGTTCTTCACCCACCATTCCAAATACGAAGCAGCGGACGCCATACTGAACGGCATGTTCTCAGGCGCCTCGCACGCGACTAATCAGACCGCAAGCAAACCCAGCGTCGTCGTCTTGCCTCTCACCGGGGTTTCGCCGAAAGAGATCGCACGCGTGACGAACGCCTTGAGGAGCGTCGTGGCGGCATCACCGCTCCAGCCGGGTTTCAACAAACTGATCGCCGAACTCGCGCTGCGGGATCATCAAATGACAATTCAAACAACGGGCCAAACGTCGCAGTCCGATACGCTCATTTCGGTGAAACAATTTTCCCACGGGTTGCTCCGTGCCGAGGGCACGAACCCTCCCGTGGTGCTCCACGGTTCGCTGATGGTGACTGCGCATCGGCGGCGCGACGGCGAGTTACTGGCGGTGGTTCCCCTCGACTACCGAAGCCCGGCGCACCGACTGAGCGAGTGGGCGGCAAACGACGCGGCAATTTTCCGCCGTGAGTTGGAGACTTTCCGTCAACGTTGCGCAGCCACGATCGTGCACTGGCTTTACGACGGGAAGGATTAGCTGTGTTTGTTTGGTAAATGAGCGCGCTTTTCCGTGAAAACCGTTGACGCATCAAAGAAGCGTCACCTAGATTGCCGTGTCGAATTTGACGCGATTTTGAATTTTCAGAAACATTCATGACCACCCCTGCTGCATCACCCACCAAAGGCCTCGAAGGAATCGTCGCTGCCAGCACCCGTCTCAGTGACGTCCGCGGCGACATCGGCCAATTGATTTACTGCGGTTACGACATCAACGAACTCGCCGGAAAAGTTTCCTACGAAGAAGTCGTCCACCTCCTTCATCACGGCCACCTGCCGAACAAGAAGGAACTCGCCGAGTTGAAGGCGACCCTCGCCGGCTTCCGCGAACTTCCTCAAGGCGTCATCGACATTATGACGTCGCTCCCGAAGACGACGCCGCCGATGCACGCGGTTCGCACCGGCATTTCCGCGCTGGGCTGCTTCGACACCGCGTGCGACGACGACACGATGCACGCGCAGCGCCGCAAGGCACTCAGGCTCATCGCGCAAATCCCCGTCATCACCGCCTATTTCCACCGCGCGCGTCAGGGCAAACGCCCGGTTCATCCCGACCTCAGCCTCGGCGAAGCGGCAAACTTCCTCTACATGATCGACGGCGAGAAACCGTCCGCAGAAAAGGAAAGCACGATGGACATGTGCTACGTGCTGCACGCCGACCACGGCATGAACGCTTCCACGTTCAGCGCGCGGGTCACGATCGCCACCTTGAGCGACATGTATTCGGCGATCACTTCCGCCATCGGCACGCTCAAAGGCCCGCTGCACGGCGGCGCGAATGAAGGCGTGATTAAAATGCTCCAGGAGATCGGCTCGCTCGAAAAAGTCGACGCGTGGGTCGCGGACGCACTCGCGCAGAAGAAGAAGATCATGGGCATCGGACACCGCATTTACAAAGTGCTCGACCCGCGCGCGCCGCACCTCAAGCGCATGGCGCAGATTCTCAGCACCAAGCTCGGCCAGGCGAAGTGGATCCAGATGAGCGAACGCATCGCCGAGATTATGCTCAACGAAAAGCATCTCCACGCGAACGTCGATTTCTATTCCGCCACGGTTTATTACTCGCTCGGAATTCCGACCGATCTTTTCACGCCAATCTTCGCGATCGCGCGCACCAGCGGCTGGACCGCCCACGTGCTCGAACAACTGGCCGACAACCGCCTTATCCGTCCGCAAAGCGTTTACATCGGACCCACTGGATTGAAGGTCACGCCCGTCGAACAGCGGTGACGAACCGCGGTTCGATGTTCGGTGTTCGAGGTTGAATGTTCGGTGCTCAACTTCGGGAACCAAAACATCGAACACTGAACATCCAACCTCGAACATCGAAGTTTTCCCGAAATGAACATTCACGAATACCAAGCCAAGAAGTTGCTCGCTCAATACGGCGTCGCGGTGCCGCAGGGCGATCCTTGCACCACCGTTGAACAAGCCAAGGCGATCGCCGAAAAAATCTTCGGCGCCGGAAACAAACTCGCCGTGGTGAAATCCCAAATCCATGCCGGCGGTCGCGGCAAGGGCACTTTCAAAAGCGGCTTCAAGGGCGGCGTGAAACTCGCCAAGTCCGTCGAGGACGTCGTGACGTTCGCCACCGCGATGCTCGGCAACGTGCTCGTGACGAAACAGACCGGCCCCGAAGGCCGCCTCGTCAGCACGCTGCTCATCGCCGCCGCGCCCGACATCAAGAAGGAATTGTATCTCGCCGTGTTGCTCGACCGCGCGAACTCCCGCCCGTTGATCATGGCCAGCACCGAAGGCGGCGTGGACATTGAAGAGGTCGCCGAGAAATCGCCGGAGAAGATTTTCAAAGAACACATCGACCCTGCCGTCGGCATGATGCCTTATCAGGCTCGGAAGATCGCCTCAGCGCTCGGCCTCAAGGGCGACGCGTTCAATGCCGGCGTGAAGCTTCTCCTCGGCGTTTACAAGACGTGGTGGGAATGCGACGCCGCGATGGTTGAAATCAACCCGCTCTGCATTATTACCGGCGTAGACGGAAAAGATACGGTCGTCGCCGTCGATGCAAAAGTTTCCCTCGATGACAACGCCCTGTATCGCCACAAGGACATTCAGGAGATGCGCGACCTCGCCGAGGAAGCACCGCTGGAAATCGAAGCGAGCAAGTTTTCGCTCAACTACATCAAACTCGATGGCTCGATCGCCTGCCTCGTCAATGGCGCCGGCCTCGCGATGTCCACGATGGACATCATTCAGCACTTCGGCGGCATGCCGGCGAACTTCCTCGACGTCGGCGGTGGCGCGAGCAAGGAACAGGTGACGGCCGCTTTTAAAATCATTCTCCAAGACCCAGCCGTGAAGGGCATCTTCGTGAATATTTTCGGCGGAATCATGGATTGCAACGTCATCGCCACGGGCATCGTCGCGGCGGTGAAGGAAACCGGATTGAAACTTCCGCTCGTGGTTCGTCTCGAAGGCAACAACGTTCTAGCCGGCAAGAAGACGCTCGCGGAATCCGGACTCACGATCATCAGCGGCGACACAATGGCCGACGCCGCCCAGAAGGTTGTCAAAGCCGTCGCCAAGTAATTCATCCCGCACCGTGAGCGCTCGATTCGCCGTCAACGAAGTCCGCACCCCTGCCCCATCGGGCGGGGACGTGGACGTGTTGAAGCAGTTGATCGAATTGCAAAGCCAGGTCGTCGAACTCTCGCGGCGCAATGCGGAAACGGAGAAGTCCGTCGCCCAATTGCGTCACGAAGTCGCATTGATTCGCCGGCAACAGAGAACTCACGCACCCGTGGCCATCGCCGTCCCGGCCAAACAGAAAGCGCACAAAAGCTTGTTGAACGTCTTGCGCGCTCAGCTGAAAAGCTTGCCCAAAGCGCTCCGCAAAAACACCGATTGGCCGGCAAACCTTGTGCACCGCGCGAACCGATCGACGGCAGCGTAACGCGACAGCTTCTGCCACGATGATTAACGTTCAGGAAATCGCCTTCAGTTGTTACCCGGTCACCGACATGACAAGGGCGCGGAAGTTTTACGAAGGCGTACTGGGGCTCAAACCGACTTACCATTCAGGCACACCCGGCGGCATGGAATGGGTGGAGTATGATATTGCCAACGGCACGCTTTCCCTCGGTGCCGGAGCGCCAGACTGGAAGCCGACCGCCACCGGTTGTTCTGTCGGGCTCGAGGTCGAAGACTTCGACGCATCTATCGCGCATCTGAAATCCAACGGCGTGAAATTCAAGATGGAACCATTTCCCACGCCGGTCTGCCGGATGGCATTTGTCTACGACACCGAAGGCAATTTAATTTGCATCCACAAGCGCAACGCCGGCCACCACTGATTACTAAAAACTGATTACTCATTTCCCATGGCCATACTCGTCACCCCCCAAACCAAGGTCCTTGTTCAAGGAATCACCGGCAGCTTCGGCGCGCGTCACGCGCAACTCTCCATCGAATACGGCACCGCCGTCGTCGCGGGCGTCACGCCTGGTAAAGGCGGCCAGACGTTCGAGCACGCGGGCAAGAAGGTTCCGATCTTCGACACCGTTGCCGACGCCGTGAAGCAAACCGGCGCCACCGCCAGCGCAGTGTTCGTTCCCCCGCCCTTCGCGGGCGACGCCATTCTCGAAGGCGTTGACGCGGGACTCGATCTCGTCGTCGCGATCACCGAAGGCATTCCGGTCAACGACATGATCAAGGTGAAGCGCGCCATGCAGGGCGCGAAGACGCGGCTCATCGGACCGAACTGCCCCGGCATCGTCACGCCCGGTGAAGGCAAGGATTCCCACGGCGGTTGCCGCATCGGCATTGCGCCCGGCTACATTCACAAGAAAGGCAACATCGGCGTCGTCTCGCGTTCCGGCACGTTGACCTACGAAGCAGTGTGGCAACTCACCTGCCGCGGCGTCGGCCAATCCACCTGCGTCGGCATCGGTGGCGATCCTGTCAACGGCACCTCGCACCTCGACGTCATCAAGATGTTCATGGCCGATCCGGAAACGCACGGCATCATCATGATCGGCGAAATCGGCGGCAGCGCCGAAGAAGAAGCCGCCGAATGGATCAAGGCGAACGGCAACAAGAAGCCCGTCGCTGGTTTCATCGCGGGCGCCACAGCTCCTCCCGGACGCCGCATGGGCCACGCCGGCGCGATCGTCAGCGGTGGCAAAGGCACCGCCGCCGCGAAGTTCGAAGCATTCCGCGCCGCGGGCATTGGCGTCGCCGCCACGCCGAGCGAAATGGCGGATACGCTGTTGAAAATGATGTGACGCGTAAGGAGTGGCGCGTAATGCGTAAGAATCGGCTTCGCGTCCGTTCGCTTACGCTTTACGAATTACTCATTACGTCGCCGTGAGCTTTCTCGAAGCCATTCTGAATCTGGCCGGTCTGCTGCTTTGGTTGAAGTGGCGCACCGTGCGAGCTTCAAGCCCACCGCTTCCCGGCAAATCCCTCCTCGCCGTACTGCGCCCCACGGAAAAGCCGCGTGGGCAACCTCGCGTGCTGCTGTTTCTTTTGGGCCTGCTGCTCGTGCGAGCGATTTTCTACTGGCAGATCGGTGCACCATTGCGTTGGACCCCCACGCTCGCGGCCGGAATCATGCCGATCAAATTCCGCAGCGATTACCTCGGGCTGATGTTTCTCTATTCGTTTCTGAGTTTTCTGCGCGCGCTTGTGGGATTGTATCTAGGCCTGGCAATCATCGCCGTCCTCAATCGCCGGATGACCGAATCCGACCCCGTCCACCAATGGGTGCGACTACAACTCGGCTGGTTCAATCACCTTCCCGTCGCATTGAAACTGATCCTGCCGCCGTTGCTCGTCGGACTGCTATGGCTCGCAATACATCCGCTGATGAATTACCTCACGCTGGTTCCAGCATCGCGCTCCTTCGCTCACGTCGTGGAACTCGCCGCCGTGGTCGCAGCCAGCAGCCTGTTTACCTGGGAATGGGTCATCATCACTCTGCTCACGTTGCACTTGCTCAACAGCTACATCTATTTCGGCAACCACGCGTTCTGGAACTTCATCAGCCTCACTGCCCGCAACGCTCTCGGGCCGTTGGAAAAACTCCCACTTCGCGCCGGCCGCATCGATTTCGCTCCGTTGATCGGCATCCTCCTTGTCCTGCTCGCGGCGTGGGGCTGGATGGAAGCAGTGACGCGCTTTTACAAGGCGCTCCCGCTGTGAACCCGCCTTACCTCCGTGCCACGACCGAGGGCGTGCAACTCGCGGTCAAAGTGCAGCCGCGCGCGAGTCGCAATGAAATCGGCGAAGCCCTCGGCGCCGAGCTGAAAGTCAAAGTCACCGCGCCGCCCGTCGATGCCGCAGCGAACGAAGCGCTCGTAAAATTTCTCGCCGAGACACTCGATTGCCCCCGCGGCTCCGTGCAACTCCTCCGCGGTCAGACTTCTCGGCACAAAACGATCCTCATCCGCGGCGTGAAATTGGAAACCGTTGCAGCACGACTCGCCAGCTCCCCATGAATCGTCGTGCGTCAAGATGGCTGACGTTTCTGGCCTCTGTTTGCTGGGGTTTCCTCAATGCGTCCGCTGCTCAAAAGCAATTGACCAATGCCGACGCAGAACAGATCCGCCAACGCGCTGTGGCTCCCGAGACGATCGGATTGTCGCCCACCGGGGCCAGCGGTCAGGACACTATTGATATTGGAGAAAAGATCATCGCCGCTCCGCCCGTGACAGTCCCCCTCTGGCGCCTCACCTCGGATCTTCCTGCTGTAGGTGTTCGACTCAACGGCAAGCGGCTCGAAAAGTTTATCATCGACACTGGCGCGATGGTGAACGTGATCCAAGCGTCCGTCGCACTGAAAAACGACGTCGACATCGCGGATCCCACGAAACTTAACCCCACGTTCAACGGGATCGCGGGACGCGAAACGCTTTACCTCGGCCGCATCGCGCACGTCGAATGCGGCAAGTTGACGGGCACCAATCTTTTCACCGCCATTCGACTGCAATCCTATGAGCAGCGACTCTTCGGTTTCGTGCCGATCTCACAAATGGGATTCAATCTTCTCGGCATGTCGACGCTCTCGCGACTGTCCTATTTCACCATCAATCCCGACACGCGTAACGTGACCTTCGCCAGCGCTGAAGATTACCCGGAGCCTTCGTCGAAAAAACTCGCCGCACGCGTGCCGCTCGAGTTTACCGGACGACAACTCTTCGCACGCGTGCGGGTCAACTCGACCAATGAAATCCGCGCGCTCGTCGACACAGGCAATAGCGCCGGTCTGATGATCAACTCGCGTCGTCTCGCCGAACTCGGATTGACCACCAAATCCAAAGCCGGAAGTGCCGGAGACGTCGTCGCCCTCGGGGGCGAGAAAACATTCGCGACCTTTACGTTGCCAAGAATGGAAATGGGATACGTCACGTTCAAAAACGTCGCGGCGATGAGCGGTCCGGGCGATTTCGACGTCCTGCTGGGCAGCGGGCTCTTTCGGAAATACAAAACCACGATCGACATGCGCCGGAAGATTCTGTGGTTGGAATACGCGAGGTAGTTCCGAATAAATCGCGCCGCGCCCAAGATTCCGAACTGAATGCAGCGCCTAATCGCCGATTCCGGGGCACTTGATCCGCAACGGCGTCGACAAACCGCGATCAACCCGCATTTTCGATTGGGCGCGCGGAGATATCCAGCATCCGCTCAATCGGCAAACGGGCGCGCTCGATGACTTCCTTCGGTAATTCGAGCCGCGGAGAGAGGTTCAACATGCAGTCGTGAAGTTTTTCGAGCGTGTTCATCTTCATGAACCGGCACTCGTTGCAGCGGCAGTTCTCCGTGGGCGCGGCGATGAATTCCTTGTCCGGACATTCTTTTTTAAGCCGGTGCAGCATTCCCGCTTCGGTGGCGATGATGATCTGCTTGGACTTGGATCGTTTGCACCACTCGACCATTTTCTCCGTCGAACAAACCTCGTCGGCAAGCATGCGCACGGCTTTGGTGCATTCGGGATGCGCAACGAGCGGCGCGTCCGCATATTCGCGGCGAATGCGGGTGATCGCGTTGTGCGTCCACTCGACGTGGACGTAACAATTCCCCTGCCACAGCTTCATTGGGCGACCGGTCTGTTCCATCACCCACGAGCCGAGATTTTCATCGGGCACGAAGAGGATGTCCTTGTCCTTAGGCGCAGCGTTCACGATTTTCACCGCGTTGCCGCTCGTGCAGATTACGTCGCAAAGCGCCTTCACCGCCGCGCTGCAATTGATATATGCGATAGTCCAGAAATTCGGATTCGTCTTCTGTAACGCGGCAAGTTTCTCGGCCGGGCAGCTCTCCTCGAGCGAACAACCGGCGTCGACGTCGGGAAGAATTACGACCTTCTTCGGGTTCAAAATCTTCGCGGTCTCGGCCATGAAGTGGACGCCGCAGAACACAATCACTTCGGCGTCAGTTTTCGCAGCCTGCTGAGACAAGCCAAGCGAATCGCCCACGTAATCCGCGACGTCTTGGATTTCGGGGACTTGATAATTGTGCGCGAGAATGACGGCGTTGAGTTTCTTCTTCAGCGCGAGGATGTCGCGCGACAAAGCGTCGAGCTGCGTCGGCGGAGTTGCCTTGCGCGTTTCAAATCGATCAACGCCGTTGCCCGCACCGCGCGCGGGCGCTTGAATCACTTCACTCATGAAACCAGCGTAACGTCTGGCCCCATCAAGGGCAACCTTCGGTTCCTTCGCGCGACGACAAATCACGGTTCCGACGCGCTATCGGCCCACGAGGGCACAGTTCTGGATAATATATCCCCTTTGCGATCACCGACACATTGTGTATCTTGCCCGTCCTGAAAAAGTTCTGGAAACAAACCATGAGCACTGAAGAAACCAAAGATACTTCGGCGCCCGAAACGTCCGGTGCTACTGCCACCGCCGCGGAATCGGCGCCGCTGACACTTGAGCAAATCGACGAGTTGAAGAACGCCGCCGCAAAAGGCGCCGAGCACTACGACCGCTATCTGCGCACCGTGGCGGATTTCGAGAATTTCAAAAAACGCGCCACGCGCGAGCGCCAGGACGCGATCAAGTTCGCGAACGAGAGCATGCTACAGAAGCTCATCCCCGTGATCGACAACTTCGACATGGCGTTGCTCGCAGCGAATCAAACGCAGGAAACCGCTGCGGATTCGCTAAAGACGGGCGTGAACATGATCTATAGCCAGTTGAAAGCTGCGCTTAACGAGTTTGGCCTTGAAGAAATCGACGCGACGGGAAAGAAGTTCGACCCCAATTTGCACGAAGCAATTTCCGAAAAGGAAACTGCCGATGCTCCGGAAGGTCAGGTCGTCCAACAGTTGCGCAAAGGCTATCGCCTGCGTGAACGATTGATCCGCCCCGCGACCGTCATTGTCGCGAAGAAACCCGCTGGCGCGGTCGCATCATGAGCGCGCCGCATCCCGCCACAATTCCTCTTCTTCATCACTCCACTCCGATCTGACGATGGCCAAACGCGATTACTACGAAGTTCTGGGCGTCGAAAAAGGCGCGAGCGATGAGGAACTCAAGAAAGCTTACCGCAAGCTCGCGGTGAAGTTTCACCCGGACAAGAATCCGGGCGACAAGGCCGCCGAGGAAAAATTCAAGGAACTTGGTGAGGCATACGAAGCGTTGAGCGATTCGCAAAAGCGCGCTGCCTACGATCAATACGGCCACGCGGCGTTCGACGCGCGTCAACGCGCGAACCGCGGCGGTGGCGGCGCAGGATTCCACGATCCGTTCGATATTTTCCGCGAAGTTTTTGGCGGTGGTGGCGGCGGCGGCGGGAGTGGCAGCATCTTTGAAGAATTCTTTGGTGGGGGCCGCCAGGATCCCAATGGCCCACAACGAGGCGCTGATCTCCGTTACGACTTGGAACTTTCCTTTGAGGAAGCCGTGCTCGGTTGCGAAAAAGAAATCAGCGTCACAAAAGCGGAAACTTGCGACGCCTGCAAAGGCACACGCGCGGAAGCCGGGTCCGGCACGAAGACCTGCACCATGTGCGCGGGGCGCGGACGCGTGGTGAGTTCGCGCGGCATTTTCAGCATTCAACAGACCTGCCCGCGCTGCGAAGGCGCCGGTCAGATGATCGACAAGCCCTGCAAAACCTGCCACGGCGAAGGGCGCAAAGAGAAAACGTCAAAGATCAAAATCAAGATTCCTGCCGGCGTGGACATGGGATCCCGCCTTCGCTCCAGCGGCAACGGCGAAGGCGGACTGCGCGGCGGACCATCGGGCGATCTTTACGTGGTATTGCACGTCCAACCGCACGAATTGTTTGTTCGAGACGGGGATGATTTGATTTGCGACATGCCAGTCAGTTTCGTTCAAGCCGCCCTAGGAGCAGAACTCGAAGTGCCAACGCTCTCCGGCAAAGCGACGATAAAAGTTCCGGCAGGCACCCAACCGAGCACCGTCTTTCGCCTTAAAGGAAAAGGCGTGAGAAATGTGCAAGGACACGGGACCGGAGATTTGCACGTGCGCGTCATCGTGGAGGTTCCAACACACCTAAATGCAACGCAACGCGAGAAACTTCAGGAATTCGCGAACCTCTGCGACGAAGGAGTGAACCCTCTCAGCAAAAGTTTTTTTGCCAAAGCGCGTAACTTCTTCCGCTGACTCCTTCGGCGTCCGCAGCCATGCATCGATTCTACCTTCCCCCAGAGGAATGCGAGGGTGACTTGCTGCGACTCTCCGAACGAGAGTCACACCACGCGATTCACGTTCTGCGCATGAAACGTGGTGACGAGGCGATCGTTCTCGATGGCGCCGGGACTGTGTTCGACTGTGAAGTTGCAGAAATTGGGAAACGCTGCTTGACGGTCAAGGTATTGAAGAAAACTTTTCGCGAAAAACTCCCCGACCAAATCACCCTTGTTCAAGCCATTCCAAAAGGGAAAGCAATGGAGGGTATTGTGCAAAAGGCGACAGAGTTGGGAGCGCATCGAATTGTACCGCTGATTTCCGAACGTACCAATGTTCTCCTGGGCGAGGACACGGCAGCAGCCAAACAAGAAAAATGGCAATTAACCGCTATCGAAGCGGTCAAGCAATGCGGCTCGCCATGGATTACAACCGTAGCAGAACCGGTTACACTGAAGTCGCTGCTTGATCGCAAGGAGAAGTTCGATCTCAATCTGATCGCTTCACTGGAGTCCGATAGCGTGCACCCACGCAAAGCTATTTCCGACTTCGTCCGAAACCACAATCATATTCCCAATACGACCTGTGTTTGGATCGGACCGGAAGGGGATTTCTCGCCTTCAGAGTACTTGTCGGCTCGCGAATTGGGCGCCGTGCCGATTTCCCTAGGTTCCCTGGTGCTTCGCAGCGAAACCGCGGCGATTTACTGCCTCTCCATCTTGAACTATGAATTCGAGGCAGCGGAACATCGAACTTCGGCTCGCGGGTAACGGAACATCAATTTGCTCCGAACAAATCCTTATCTTCCCATTCGCAAACTTGAGGCATTCCAACAATCGCAATTGATCCGAGTTCAACCATTTCTGAAAAAAACCGATAAGAACTAGATGGGCACCAGAGCCTTGTGACTCGCATAGCCGTAACCCGAAACGCTCGATTACGAGCCAGCGAATCTAACATAAACAATTGTTTTCGAGCGCATTATGTCTAAAATCAATTCTGAGACACTCTCGTCTCGAAATGAACCACAAAGTCGTGTAAATAACTTGCGTTTCAGACCGGAATCGGTAACTCTGCCACTGCAGTGGAAACGAAGAAATCGGCCTTAGTTGCCCGTATGATCAGTTCGTTGCAAATCGGAGCAAAACTAAGGCAGATAACGATCAAATTGCGAGAGCACAATATTTTAACCATGCACGCTACTAAGAAACTCCTTACAATTCTGACGACAGGTGCATGTGCGTTAGTCTTCACTGCGCCACGTGCCAACGCCGTTGGATCGCTGACGCTCTTCGATGGCTTTACTACCATTAGCGTTCTAGATAATTCAGGTCTCGATGGCAGCCCGGTCCCGGGTGTGATTGTTTATAACGGGGTTATTGGAATTTGGGACATCAACGTTTCTACTGGTTTGACCAAACCCATAATCGGATCTCCGTCCGATCCGCAAATGGACCTAAACTCGGTTGATCACTCAACGGGGCCAGGATTTCTAAAAATCACATTTGTTGACGATGGATTCATCGCCACTGCCGGCACGGTGACCGCCGCCATCGGTGGAACACAAGCAAATGGAACTACACAGTTTTCTGTATACCAGAACCTCAACCAATTAACCGACAGCGGGACATTGACCACAACTCCATTTACTTCGACGGTTTCTGGACCGCTGACCGCAGCCGCGCCTTACTCTCTTACTGAAGAAGTTATTATTAATCACACAGCAGCGGGCACGACCAGTTGGGATGCCTCGTTAAGCGTGACCTTGGTGCCAGAAGGCGAAACAGTTTTTGCAATCCTAGGCTTGGCAACGGTCGCTGGAGCTTTCACTCTTCGCCGGAGGCTTTCGCCAGCTTAGTTGTTTCCCGCGTTTCGATTGAATTTTTCAATCCCACTTTGGAGATTCCAAAGTGGGATTTTTTTTGCCACTTTCAAGCAATACCTTGGTGGCGCCAACGCTGGCGCAGACTCCCGTAACGTAAAGCGCTAACAAGACCATCTCCGCCATGAATTCACGGGCACTCGCGTTCATACTTCTGTGCGGTGGAATTTGGGCGTTGACCATCCTCGTTTGCGGCGGACGGTGGACGAGCGATCCGGTATATGCTTACGGCTGGTTCGTACCATTCATTTGCTTGGGATTTGCCGCTCGAAGGCTACAGGTGCTCCTCGCTTCGACTAGCCCATCCATTGCGAGCGAACCACCTTCAAATCCGCGGCTCGTCACGATTGCGCTGGGAATTGCCGCTGCCTTCATCTTTCCTTTTGAAATCCTTCGTCACGACTTTTTCTTCAATCGAATGGATGCGTGGGTTCTCGCTATTACATCGATATTCCTGACTCTTTTAGTGGCAGGTTGGATGGGAGGCCCCGGCGTTCGAAAAGCGTTAACATTTCCCGTGATGTTCTTCCTCTCTTCAATGCCATGGCCGTATAGGTGGGAATCGCAAATCACGATTTCCCTGATGACCGTGGTGAGCGATCTTACGGCCGAACTCCTTCGTGCGGGAGGGGTAGCCGCGGTCGCTCAGGGAACAGTAATCAGCCTTCAGACCGGCCCAGTCGGGGTGAGCGAAGCATGTAGTGGAGTGAAATCGCTACAAGCCAGTTTGATGATTGGCCTCGCCGTTGGAGAACTATTCCTACTGCCAACCATTCGTCGCATCGGTTTGGTGGCAGCCGCTCTCGCTCTCGCAATGCTGACCAATCTCGTCAGAACACTAATCCTCTGCCTGACCGTCGATAGCCTCGGTGTCGAAGGGTTTCACCGCTATCACGACCTCGTTGGCAACACGGTCTTGTTTTTCTTACCCATCGCCATTTGGGCTGTCGGCAAATTACTCGACTCTGGTTCAGTCGGGATCGCCAATAATTCCCCATCAACGGATGCCGCTCATTCAACACCGACGAAGGCTCCGGCGGTGACGACAAAGGTTGTTCCAATCCTCCGCAATATGCTGCGCGTAGACTGGACGAAACTCCCGGACTTTCGCCCTGCGGCAGCGATTGCGTTCGTATCGTTTTTTGGCGTGCAAACATGGGTGATTACTCTGGACTACACCGATCCGCCATACGCAAACCAGAATTTTGCCCTCAATTCGAAGTCACGGCTACCTCAGGAACCAATGCCGCTCGCGCCGGAAATCCAACAGCAACTCCACCCGACGCACGCGGATTCAGTGATGGTCGCATCGCCCGATTTTCCCGACGGGAAAGCAGTGTGCTACCACTTTTTTTGGGCACCCCAGCGAGAGAACCGCTACACATCCAGCCACCGACCTGACGTGTGCATGCCCGCTGCAGGGTGGAAAATGGCGAACATTGTCAAAACTGTGGTTGACGACCAAAGTCCCTCAAAACTCACTTGGCACCTGTTCGACTTCGAAGCAGACGGATCCCGCGCCATGCAACTTTGGGCAATCTGGGGAAATGGGCAGCCACTACCGATAGAATTCCCACGCAATCTCGGTACCGCAGCACCAAAGGCAAATTGGTCTGGTATTCCCGGGAAGCATCGGCCTTCAGTCGAGGTCGTTTCGTGTATTCTTTATTACCGTGGGACCGAACCGCCGGTGAAACAAGCGATGGAACTGCTGCGCGACGTATTCGTTTACACGCCCTACTTTGCCCGTCAGAATTCACCGATCAACTCCGCGCCAGCCAGTCGAAATCCTTGACGTGACGAAATATAATTTCAGTCTAGTATTTCCGGCGTTCAACCGTTCATGAATTACCCCCATGGGAAACCATCGCGGAAAGAAAGGCGCCACGCTTCGCGCCGACGGTCTCGTCGTCTCCGCTGGACAATCATCGGTTTCGCCGTGCTCTTCGCGGCGCTTCAGGCAAAACCGATCTACCGGGAATTCAAGGAATGGCGGGCCGGCAAGTTCGCACTCCAGGCGGATGAATTTATCCGGCGCAAAGACGACAAGAACGCTTACTTCAAACTGCAAAGCGCGCTTACCCTTTCGCCTTTCGATCCGAAGCTAAATCGGACGATGGCTCAACTCCTTTCCCGGCACAATCAACGCGAAGCCGTGCCGTTCATGCGCACCGTGTTACTGAGCAAATCAGCCACACTGGAGGACCGCCACCAATTCATCCTGCTCGCCCTGCGGCTTGATGAACTCGCCGCTGCCCGCGAGGAACTCGCGAACGTGCTGACCATCCAACCTCGCACGACCTCGACACTGCTAATCGCCGCCAAGGTCCGCATGTTCGAGGACAAGATCCAAGAGGCGATTCAGTTCGCCCGTGAAGCTTTGTTTGTTTCACCGGAAAATGAAACGGCGCAATACACGCTGGCGCTCCTGATAATTCGCTTCAACATGCCCGATCCCTCGGGCGAAGCACGCCGACTTCTGTGGGGACTCAGCGGAAACGACCATCAAACTGGATACCTTGCCTTGGTCGAGTTATCGCAACTGAAAGATCTTTCGGACGAAGAGAAGTCGCGCCTCCTCAAAATCGTGAAAGCGCCCGACGCCCCGTTGCTACTGAGACTCATCGGAGCCGATCTCGACATCCGCTATAATCTCGCCCCACCGGATACAATCGTTCGTGAACTGGTTACGACCTACGGCGAAGCCGACGTCGAAAGCGTGGCTACCGTAGCGGCGTGGCTTGTGAAACATCATGCCTATGCCCACGCCATTCAGCTGATTCCGCTGGAGAAACAGAATCAAAGGCGCGATTTGTTCCTCACCAAGATCGAAGCGCTCGGCGGTCTTGGCCAGTGGCAGGAAGCTTACGAACTCGTTCGTGAAGAAGTAACGCCGCTCAACAGTTTCGAACTCGAGTTCCAGCGGGCACGCGTCTCCAAAGGCACGCGCAATACGGATTCCGTCGCCTCACATTGGCGGAAACTTTTCGCGATGGCGGGCACGGATCCACAGCGGTTGAAGACCTTCGCTCGCTGGGCGGAGTCTATCGGCGCCATGGAGGAAGCGGCCACTGCCTATGAGAAACTCGCCGCTACGGGACAAGACAACGCCTACGCCTATTCGCAGTTAATTCGCATCACGGAACCCACCGGCAACACGCGTCTGCTTCGCGAACATCTGTTGAATCTCGCCGAGATCAAGAGGGACTCGCCGCAGGTCAAAAATGAACTCACCTACATCAATCTCCTGCTCAATACCAACTTGGTCTCGTCCAAAGCCGCCGCGCTAGAACTCGCCGCTGACGACCCCGAGAACCCAAATTTCCGCCTTACACTCGCCCTGGCGCTAGTGCGCGAGAACAAACCTGCCGACGCACAAACCATTTTGGAACCGCTGACCGCGGCATTTATCAAAGAGAACTATCGTGCGCAGGTCGTCTGCGTTGCCGTTTGGGGCGCCAACAAGCTCGAAAGCGCGGCGCGAAATCAGGCCGAACAAATTGTGCTCGGACGGCTGAAACCCGAGGAACGCGAGTTGATCAAGCACTGGCTCACGGTGCCTCCGCCAGCCTCCATCCCACAGTAAATTCCTCGTTGCCCCGGCAACGTCGCGCTTGCACCCGCGCGCAGTGATTCGCATACTCACCGGACATTTTTGAAATTGAATCTATGAACAACGCACCCATTCGTGTCGCAGTCACCGGCGCCGCCGGCCAGATTGGTTACTCCCTACTCTTCCGCATCGCCTCCGGCGCGATGTTCGGCCCCAACCAACCGGTCATTCTTCACCTCATCGAAATCCCCGACGAGAAAGCTCTCAAGGCGCTCGGCGGCGTGATCATGGAACTCGAAGACTGCGCGTTCCCGTTGCTCAAGGGCTGCGTTCCCACGAGCGATCTCAATGAAGGTTTCAAGGGCGTGAACTGGGCGTTGCTCGTCGGCGCGCGTCCCCGCGGTCCGGGCATGGAACGCAAGGACCTGCTCACCGCCAACGGCAAGATCTTCACCGGTCAAGGTGCCGCCATCGCGCGCAACGCCGCCAAGGATGTCCGCACGCTCGTCGTCGGCAACCCTTGCAACACCAATTCCTTTATCGCGATGAACAGCGCCGCCGGCGTGCCGCGCGAACAATTCTTCGCCATGACCGCGCTCGATGAAAACCGCGCGCGCACCCAGCTCGCCAAGAAAGCCGGCGTCGGCGTCGAAGCGATCACCAACCTCTGCATCTGGGGTAACCACAGCTCGACGATGTATCCTGATTTCTTCAACGCGAAGATTCAGAATCGCCCCGTCACCGACGTCATCGGCCATCGCGAATGGTTGGAAAAAGATTTCATCGTCACCGTGCAGAAACGCGGCGCGGCGATCATCGAAGCGCGCGGCCTCAGTTCCGCCGCCAGCGCAGCCAACGCAGTCGTCGACACCGTCCGCCGCCTCACCACGCCGACGCCCGCGGGTGATTGGTTCAGCGTCGCGGTTTGCTCCGACGGCAGCTACGGCATCGAGAAGGGTTTGATGTTTAGCTACCCGATCCGCACCGACGGCAAGAAGTGGGAGATCGTCCAAGGCCTTCCCGTGAATGAATTCAGCCGCGCCAAGATCACTGCCACGGAAAACGAATTGAAAGAAGAGAAGTCCCTCGTTGCGGAACTCCTCCCGAAGTAAATCGGTCCATCAACAATCACGGGTAATCCGTAAGACGGAATCACGCCGTTCTTACGGATTACTTTTTAGAACCACTGCCATGCTGCTCACTGAACTTGCGCCCAAGCTTGAACTCACGCTCCTCAAGGCCGACGTAACGCGTGCGGAACTGGAGAAACTTTGTTCCGACGCCCGTGCGCAGAACTGTTACGGCATTTGCATTAACAGCTCCCTGATCACCCGCACCGCTCACCTGCTGGAAGACAGCGATCTGAAAATCACCAGCACGATCGGCTTTCCGCTCGGCGTCGCGGATGCGGATGTGAAGCGGTACGAAACCGAAGTCGCGATCGACAACGGCGCGCACGAAATTGAAGTCGTGCTCAATCCCGGCCTGCTGAAAGACGGCGCCAACGAAGCCGTGCTCCGCGAATTGCGCGACGTCGTCGAAGCTGCCGATGAACGTCCCGTGAAAGTGTTGCTCGAAACGAGTCTGCTTTCGCGAGATCAGATCGTCCTCGCCACCAAACTCGCCGTCGAAGCGGAAGCGAAGTTTGTCACGCTCTCGGCCGTATTCGGAACGCGCGAACTCTCGCCGGAATTACTCACGGCCACGCGCGAGGCAGTCGGCCCAAAATTCGGAATCAAAGTCTTCGCGCTCACCGCCATGCTCGCCGATGCCGAACGCCTGCTCTCTTCCGGAGCCACCCGCATCGGCATCAACATCGTGCCACGTCCGTAACGTCGTCACGCGAGCGCTCGCTTCAGCAAATTCTCCGTGATCTTTTGCACGCGCGGATCGGGTCCGTGCGGGCGCGACCAATGCGACCATGGAAGCATGTGACCGGGAGGTTTGCTTAAGCCTTGTGACCAGAAGATGGTCGCAGCATTGAAGACGAAATTCTTCTTTGGTCCCGGATAAATCGTCGCCGTCCAGTGTTGCGGCCGCGTGCCGCTCACCCAGGCGGTTCCTTCCGCGACGACTTCGAGTCCGGGAATCTTTGCCGGATCGCCGTGATATTCCCAACCGACGAGCCCAGGGATACGGTCACCCTTCTTCATGCCCGTGCCGGCAAACATCCAGTGCTCGGGCTTTGTGCAATACCAGTCGCCGCCGCCGTTGACGGGAATCACATTCACCGCGCCCATAAGCAAACCTTCGTCGGGACCAGTGAACGGGAATTTGGTTTTGTCGCCGTCCTTGCCGCGATGCCGGTCGAGGCCGCCATAGGGCGCGGCGCGGGTGATGATGCGGTTTGCGCGACCATCGCTCGACGCGCTGAAAGGCGTGACCCAACACACGGAATTTCCCGAGAGGAACATCAGGTTCACGCCCGCGTCGCGCAGCTTCATTGCCGCGTGAAACGAGCGCAGGTCCCAATATTCATCGTGACCAACGCTGAGGAAAGTTTTGCACTTCAGCGCGCGCTCAGGCGTGAGCATGTCGGACTGCGAGCAATAGCTCACGTCATAGCCGTGTTGCTCGAGCCAGTAGGCGAGCGGAAATTCCCAGCACAACCACTCGCCGCTGCCGATGCTCTGCGGGTTGTCGTATATCTGGCGATACTTCCCGTAAGGCCGGTCGAAGGTCACGTCCGTGTTCGGGCCGCTCACCCAACCGGGCGCGCTGTCAGCGTCGTAGAGCGAATACTCGTCCGGCCAGCGGTTGTAGGCCTGCCACGTATTGTCACTGCATTGAAACAAAATGTCCGCCGGCCGGTCGTCCCGCACAATGAACACAACGTAGCTCTGCCAATACGTGTCCTTCTCCGTGCGCTTTTCCCACACGGTGCTCAGGCGTCCGAGGTAAACGCCGCTCGGCCAATCGCTCGGAATCTTGAGCGTCGTGCAGGGCGTCCATTTGCACTCACGCAGGCGTTTCTTGCCAACGGGTGGATCAGGCTGCTTCACGCCTTGAAATGGCCCGAGCTTCGTCATCAGCCGCGCGCCCCGTCCGCCGTAGTAGCCGCTGCGAAAAATCTCGATCGTAAACCGCGCGGGCACGCTCGTGCTCACCATGATGTCGATCGACTCGCCCGCAGCGACGGATTGCTTTGAGCAATACCCCTCAACGAGCGGCGAACGATAGCCGGTGGTCTTGTCGAGGCGCACACGCGTGAGCTGCCAGTCGCGTGCGCCCGCGCGGCGGTTCTCGCGTTCAATGAGGTTGGGTTTGGTGCTCATGGGAAATCAGCGCATCGCTGCACGCATCACGCCATCTTCGATGGCGACCGCACTCAAGGTCGCCGCGTTCGCGGTCTTGACGGTATAGCCAATTTTCTTCAACCCCGCCAAATCGCTCGCGATCCATTTCGGCTCGAACTCGACTGCCTTCGTGCCTTCCGTGTGAATGCGCGGCACGTTCATTGATTTCTCGAGCGAATTGCCGAGCACGACCGACTGCGCGAGGAACTGCAGCATCGTGTTCGGAATCTTGCGCCCGCCGCGTCCGCCCACTGCGATGGTTGGTTTCCCGCCGCGCGTGATAAGCGTCGGCACCATGTTGTGCAAGGGCTTCTTGCCGGGCCCGGGCGCGTTCGAATGGCCCGGATGCGGATCGAAGCGCGACATCCCGTGACCGAGCGTGAGACCAAGTCCGTCCACGGTGACTTGCGCACCGAAGCCGTTGCCGTGCGTGAGCGTGAGCGCGATGAAGTTGCCCTGCTTATCCATGGCGCTGAAACTAAGCGTCCCGCCGTGGTCCTGCGCGGTGACGGCGTGCGCGAGCAATTTCCCCGCTTTCACCGTGGCCTGAATTTTCTCTGCGCACTCGCGCGCGTAATCCTCTGAGAGCAATTTCTCCTGCGGCACTTTCACAAACTCCGGATCGCCGAGCAGTGTTAGCCGGTCGCGCCACGCGAGCCGCATGGCTTCGATGCGCGTATGCGTCCGCGCCAAGCCGATAGGCATCTTGCCCCACTCTAATGCGCGCAGCGTCGCGAGCATCTGCAACGTCGTCAGCCCGCCGCACGTGAGCGGCACGGTATGGATGGTCGTTTGCTCGTCCCACTTCAGCGCGATCGGATCCACGAGCTTTGCCTGATACGCCGCGAGGTCCTTCGTCGTAACCAGTCCGCCGTTTTTCTGAAAAGCCTCCGCGATGCGTTGCGCGATGTCGCCACGGTAGAATGGCTCGACAGAATTCGCCGTCGCCAGCGTTTCGAGCAACTCAGCCAGCTCGGAATTCCGATAGGTGGCGCCAGCGGCGAGCGGTTGACCGTCCGGGTAATAGATTTTTCGCGAGCCCGGATCCTTGCTCATCTGCGCGGCGGCCGCCTTGATTGCCGAAGCGGAACCCGGCGCGAAGGGAAAGCCGTCGCGGAGCAGTTTAATCGAAGGTTGCAGGGCTTCGCTGAAAGGGCGCGTGCCAAATCGTTTCGCCACCAGATGCATTCCTGCAATGAGTCCCGGCACGCCCGCGGCCAGCCAGCCGTGGTCGTTGACGCGGCCCGGCACTTTGCCATCCGCGCCGGGCCTGAAGATGTCCTCGCGCATCGCAGCGGGTGCGGTGGAGTTGGCGTCGAGCGCGGTGATCTTGCGACCACCGTCGTGGGCGATCATCGCATGCGCCGCGTAGCCGCCGATGCCAGTCTGATGCGGTTGTGTAACAGCCCCGGCCAGCGCGGTGGCGACGAGTGCATCGAACGCATTTCCACCGTCCGCGAGAATCTTCGCACCGATGCTCTCCACACTCGGCTCGCCCACGACGTAGCCATTCGCGCTCTCGGGCCGCAGTGCCCCAATGAGAATGTTCGGAACAAAAAAAGTTCCCGTGAGCGCAGCGGCGCTACGCGTGAACATCGCCCGGCGGGAGATCAGAGATTGAGTTGATCGAATTGCCTTCATGCTTTGCTTTTCGTTACCCCGAAGTGCGCGAGGATATTGCGCATCACCGTCGCCCAGCGCGGATCGTAGTGCAGCAGCCACCCGGAACCAATTGCGCCAGCATTGAAGACTCGACCGCCGTCAGGACGTTCCCAGTAAATCATCTCTGCACCTTGATCGGTCTTAGGCTTGATGGGGCGAAAGAAATAATCCATCGCTTTGCCGCCCTGCGCCCATGGGAGGATGCCGTTGGCGATACGCACCATACCCACCGGATCCTTCGGCATCACCGCGCCTTCGGGTGTGGGCTCCTCTTGCAGCGCCGCGAACGTCGAGGGACGTATGTCCATCTCGTGCCCGTTCGCCATCGGCATCTGGCCATCGCCGGCCCATCCGAATTTGTCACCGTTCTTCAGGCCGCTCGGCTCCGGTTTGTTGAAGAGAAAATGCGTTGCGTCATCGACGACGTAGGGGCCGAAGTTTTTAGCGTTCGACTGGTTGTTCCAGCCGATGATGTCCAAGCCGATGACTTTGTAGCCAGGCATTCCGCACTCGCGTTGCGCGCCGCCGCGCAAGCCATCGTGGCTGTGGTACGCCTCGCCCCGCGCGGTCGGTTTCATCTGGAATCCGGGGCAGTCCACCTTGCGACACTCGATTACGGAGGCGTCGGCGTTGAAACTAACGCGCCAGCCCATGCTGTTGCCGCTAAGCACGACGAGGTTGCCGCTGTTGCGGAGGAAATTCTCTACACCCCGATACATCGGTTGCGACCAATACTCGTTGTGGCCAACGACCATGAAAACCTTGTAGCCACGCAGCACACCGGGATCACGGTGGAGGTCGAGATCGCTGATCACATCGTAGTCGTAACCCTGCGCTTCGAGCCATGCCTGCGGGAAACGGTCCGCGCGCGCGAGGTGGCTGTATTTCGTCGACGCACCGTAGAGCACGTAGGGTCCGGCCGCGGGCCACGGCATGCGCAGGCCAAGTTGATACGTGCCCTGCCCTGCCTCGTGCGTGCGGTAGAAACAGTAGGCCGGCAATCCGCGCGAATCCTTCTCGATGCCGTGCGTGCCCCATGCTTGGTGCAATTGCTCGGGGGTGATCGCGAAAGGCGTGCCGCTGTAGGCGCGCCACGTGTTCGTCGCGCAGACCAAAAGGATGGGAGCCTTCTTCCGGCGCGGAGCGCGGCGCACGATGAACGTGCAATGGTAAAGTCGCGACTTGCCCTCATAATTAAACTCCATTCGCGCCACGTAAATGCCGGAACGCGCCTCAGCCGGCACTTTCCAGCGGTGCGTCACGCTCCAGCGGCAATCGTAGAGATCATCCGACGCGAGACGCAGTCCATGGCCGCGCGTGGCGTCCTTCTTCGGATCGTAATTGCCGAAGCGCGGCACATCGGCATTGAAGCTCGGCCCACCAATCATCCAAGTGGCGTGGTTGATGATGCGCCCGTCGCGGCTGTCACCGGACGCATCAGCAACACGCTCGCCGCGTTCCTCGCTAAAAGGCCAGCAAGCGAGCACCCCATTGCCGCGTGCGGACTGAAGGCCTTCCTGCTTGAAGCGCTCTATGATTTCATCCGCACTCAGCGCACGGTCGTAAACCGCCGGCATCGCGAGATCGCCGTCGAGGAAATGCTGCGCAATGCCTTTCTGCGCCATTGCACCAAGGCGGAGCGCGTGTTTGCCAGGCAGCAGCGGGCCGGTGAAATCCCAAGTGCCCACTTCCTTCGCATCCACGTAGACGCGTTTGGTTTTTCCATCCCAAGTCGCGACGACATGGTGCCAGCGGTTGCGCTTCACTGTGCCCGGTTTGGTGCGATGCACCGTCTTTTCATCCGGACCGACGCCGTCGCCAAGATAAAAACCGACGTAGCCGTCCTTGCCGATGCCGAGCGCGAGGCCTTCGTCGGAGTCCTTGTCTTCCTGACTGATAAGGCCCTGCAACCTCGTGATGTCCCACGGGCGCACCCAGCATTCGAGTGTGATGGCGCGCATCTTGCCGTTGAGGCGCTTCTCGATGTGGACGTAAGAACCAGGATGAATCGGTTGCGGGTTCGCCGGGAATTCCTCGAATCGCTTCATCACCGTGTCACCTGCCGGATCATCCACCTGCAAACCAAGCCGGCAGATCGAAAGACGATACGGAACGCTGTTGCTCACGCACAACTCCAGCGTGTCACCAGCGGCCACGCTGTGTTCAAGCGGGTAAGCGTGAACGCCCGGAACGTCGAGCGCCCGGTGCGGCGGAATGCCAGATGAACTTGGGGCAGCAGTCGCCCGCGGCGAGAACTTGACCGCGGCTGCCGCGGCGACGCCGACACCGGTTCGCTTCAGGAACTCGCGGCGCGTAAGTCGGGTGGAGAGTTTGGGTGTTCGTTTCACGGTCATCGCAGGTCCCTTAAGGGACGAATTTGATTCTCCGCGCATTCGCCTGGGGCTTCGCTGGGAAAGATCGAATGGAGGTGCGCAATGTCGTTGGGTCGTCGGTGCCGTTTAGGTGGTGGTTGCGCATGAGTAACAAAGTCCGCGCGGACTAAAAAGGCAGAAGTTCAGAGAAATCCACAAGCCGGACGAACGTTCACCAAAAAAACAGCCGAGCTGCGCGACCACGCAGCCCGGCCGACATCGCGCGAGAGATTCTCACGCGCCCCCTTCCTTGGCGCTCAAGGTTTGCGCAAACGGAAAAATGTATTGGAACCAGCGGTCACACTCAGAGCCTCCTCGTATAGCGAACGCGTGGGCAGGTCCGAAACGGGAGCCCACGTGGTGATGGGCGCGAGCTCGGTCGTGGATTCGAGCACCCAATTCGTCGTGGTGACCGGCCACTTGAGCTGATAGGCAGATGGTTCAGGTCGCGAGATCGTAAGCGCAGGCCAGGTAAGCCAATCGCCGCGCATGATCCACGCCGTGTTGTGCGACTCGTCCGTCGCGGTGTCGTAACCACCAAAATAGAAAACGTTCCCGCCATCCTCGGCGAATGGCGATACGGCGATGCAGCGGGTCCCGCGCAACGTCTGCCCCGCCGGAACCTGTGGCGCGAAGTTTTCCAAATCCGCCACCTCGTAGGTGCCATCGAGATGACGCACAAGAAAGTGGGAACCGTTGTGCGGAGCCATGCTCGCATCCGGATGGTCGATCCACACGCCAACAAGGTGAACAGCTTCGCCCGTCACCGGATTGGTTGCGGCGGTGAATCCGTTGTAAGCGATGCGCACGTTGCTCTGACGTACGAGATCGTTGCCCCAGCGGCGGGCAAGAAAATCACGGACATCCAGCTCCACCGTAACGGCGTGATCCTGCGCCGGATCAATGCGCTCAATTACTCCCGGCCACGCACGCGCGCCGACGAGCACCTGATTGCTCGCGCCATGCGATTCGGGCACGGCAGTAAGGCCGCGCATCAGGCGATCCTCCTCCGGAGCGGACATGAGGTCGGCAGGATATGGCCATTGATAATCAAGTTGCCACGTCGCGTTCGTGTCTTTGCGGTGATAGAGGCCACCAACGACCGGCGAGTTCGAATTGGCCTGGGTCAGCCCGCACGCGGCGTAGAGGATTTTGTTGCACTCGGCAAACGCCGTGACCGGACCAGTTCCAGAGTGTTCGACATTGTTCGAAGCCCAGATGAGGAAATTCGTCGCCGCCACGAGATAACCGCCGCGATAAATTTCCCCATTCGACAGGCCCGCGAAAATGCGGTGGATGTTTGTCGTGCGATCCACGTGCGAACCGAAGCTGATCATCGCAGCGGGAGTCGTCGTATCAATGTGCGAGTCAGCCCAATCTCCGGTGGCGTCGTTGCGCACGCGGGCGCTGGCGACGAGTGCGCCGATGTTCGTGATGTCGCTCAGGCCGCAGACGAGCAAGTTCGTCGGAGGACTGAGCGGCGCTCCCAGCAACGTGGTGGTGAAAGAAATTTCCTCCAGCGCCTCAACCGCAAGGTGCAGTCGAAAAATGGGCGGCAAATTCGGATCCACACGCCACGACGAGGCCGCCGAGTCCTTCACGAGAATCTGTGCGCCGGTCCAGTTCGTCGTGAGACTGTTGGTGTCGGCGATGTTCGGATACGGAGTGTTCCAACGGCTACTTTGACCGGCGAACAGGCGGCCATTGTGCGCGACCAC
Organism: Limisphaerales bacterium; assembly: GCA_044224905.1. Taxonomy (GTDB): domain Bacteria; phylum Verrucomicrobiota; class Verrucomicrobiia; order Limisphaerales; family JBGAJN01; genus JBGAJN01. The sequence continues at coordinate 1,355,158 of JBGAJN010000002.1, read as the reverse complement.
GTTCATTGTCTCGGTACCGCCACGGAAGACGCCGTTCGACTGCGTCGTTCCGGCAACGAAGCTCCAATTGAAACTCATGCTCGTGAAACCGCTCGCAGGACCGACATGCTCTGCCCGCTTCAGGCCAGTCCGGGCGCGGTGAAGCTGCACCGGGTTCGCTCCGTCGTAACGCGTGTAGTAGAGGAACACCTCGTTGGCACCGACAAACGTCTTCGGTTCGCGACGATCGGCGGCGACGTTCGATCCCGCGCCGTCGTCCACACGACGCGCCAGGAAATGATTGGTGTCCGGGCCGAGAGCGAGCAACCAGATCGCGCCGTCGCCGGGAGTGACAGGATTGTCGTTCTGATATGCCGCGCAGGTGAAGTAACTCGTGCCATCGAATCCGCGCAAGCCCTGCACGGGCTCCATCGAGTAGATGAAACGCTGCGTGGCATTCGTCGGCAGCGTGAGTGCAGCGACCTGCGTGAAGTATCCGTTCGTGTTGTCGCGCAAGTCGCGGTAGATGGCGATATAATCGTGATCCACCACAGCGGCGTAGCAGAGTTCGTTACCAAACTCCGGCGCGACAAACGCCCACACGTCCGTCTTGTCACCGGCGTTGGTCGTGAGGATGGACACCGCGCCATTCGTCGTGCGGTAACGCGCGATCTGCGTCGGAGTCGGCTGGCCAACAGGACTGGCGCGGTAGGCAATATCCGTCGTGCCCGGAATCCAACGGGCGTTGAGTGTACCACCAGCCTGTTGGGGCAACGCGGCGGCGATCGACGGCGTATTCTCATCGGCCCAAACCATCGATGACAATGCGGGAGCACCAACACTGAACGCAATTTTTACCGACGAGGCGGTCGGCTCCTGACTCGGTCGCACGCCGAAACTTTCGTTGCTCTGGCCGGTCGTGAGCGCAAACGTCAGCGGGCCGTTGCTTAAGAAATGCGTGCTCCAAATCTGCAAATGCCCGAACGCGCCGGGTTTCGTGTAGAAAAGCGCGGGGCCACTGGAGTTGAATCCCCATTCGGGCCCGTCAGCCGCGCTCGCCAACGACGCGAGTCCCGAATCCACAGACAGATCCCGCCCGTGACCAGAGACAAACAAACCCGTGACGGGATCGAGCTCGCCAAGCCACAGCGTGTTTACGCCATCGAGGAACGCAACGCGCGACCCGCCGGGCAAAAACTCCGGTGCGAGATAAGACGCGGTGCTAGTACCAATGCGAATATCTTCGAGCACGAACTCAGGCGAGGCGAACTTCAACTTGTCCCGGCCCCACAACGGCCGCGCGAGCTGCGCATTCCACGCGTCGTAGCTTGCGACCATCTGCTGCATGATGCCAGGAAACGCCGCGGCAAGGTTCGTCGCCTCCCCGATGTCGCTCGCAAGATGGTAAAGCTCCCACGTGCTTTGCAACGCCGGTTTAACGAGCTTCCAATCACCTTGCCGCATCGCACGAATCCCGTCCTTTACATCGTCATCGCCGATGCCGTCCGTTTCGATGCGCCAGAAGAGTGACGAGTGCGGTGAGTTCGTGGTCTGGCCGGAGGCGTAGGGCAGCAGGTTGACGCCATCGATTTGCCACGCCGCCGGCAACGTGCCACCCGCCGCCGCAATCGCCGTCGGCAAAATATCGAGCGTGCTCACGAGGCCGTCCTTGACGACGTTGGAAAGCACCTGCCCCGGCCAGTTCATGATGAACGGCACGCGAATGCCGCCTTCGTACACGTCGGTTTTCTCGCCGCGCAACGGCCGATTGATCGAACCGAAGTTTGTTGCCCCACCGTTGTCGCTGGTGAAGAAGATGAGCGTGTTGGTGTGAAGGTTCAGATTCTGAAGTCGCGCAACGATGGCCCCGACAGCGTCGTCAAGACCGGCGAGCACGGCGGCGTTGGTGTAGCGACTCAAATTGGTTCCAAAATCGTTCGTGTTGAACCGCGAGAACAAATTGCTCGTGGCTTCGAGCGGGAAATGCGTGGCGTTGAATGGCGCGTAAAGGAAGAACGGGCCGTTCGTGTGACGGTCGATGAAGTCGAGGCACTCGCGCGCGAAGGCGGTGGTGAGGTAGTTGGTCTCGAAAACCTCGTTCGCGCCGCGTCGAATCGGATCGTCCGGCACCGTTTGGAGGCTGGGGTTGAGATAATGATGATGGCTTTGGATGAAGCCAAAGAATTCATCGAAGCCGCGCTGCAACGGCCAGAATTTCGGATCGCCACCGAGGTGCGACTTGCCGATCCAGCCCGTCGCATAATCGAATGGCTTGAGGCGGTTGGCGATCGTGGATTCGGTTAGCGGCAGGCCAAAGATCGCGTTGGTCTCCAGCGTTGTTCCCGGATTTGTCTCGTGGCCGAAGCGCTGTTGATAGCGCCCCGTCATCAACCCTGCCCGCGATGGACTGCACACGGGCGCGGTCACGTAACCGCTGGTGAAAAGCACGCCATTGGTCGCAAGCGCGTCAATGTTCGGCGTTTTCAAATCTGTCGCTCCCATGACGCCCAGGTCCCGCCAACCCAAATCGTCCGCCAGAATCACGATGATGTTGGGCTTGGCCGCGACGGCGACGTTCGCAGCAAGGAACAACGCGACGCCGAGAACGCAAGCGAATAGGGCGCGCAGCCTCAAAACATTTTCAAGGCGGGCTGCAACCTTTGTTTCTGATCGAGCGAGAGACGCGTTCATTCAGACTCACCGACGCAGCAAAACGAGAGGTGTTACCGGGCGCATCGAAATATTTTCCGGCATCACGGTTTTACTTCCCCGTCAGCGCCGCACTTGTAACACTTCACCGACTACTGCGTCAGGAGTCATGAACGCCTCCATACCGGCGGCCGGCGACGGCACGCTCAATCCGATTGATGCGACGCCGCTGCCGGTGTTGCTCGAGAGAGTTCGCGCGCACGACGAAATCGCGTCACGTGAACTGATCGCGAGGCTTTATCCGCTCGTCGCGCAGATCGTCCACGCGAACCTGCCGCGGCGCGATGAGCCGGAGGATTTAACGCAGGAAGTATTCATGAAAATGTTCAGCCGACTCGAACAATACCGCGGGGACGTGCCCTTCGAACGCTGGGTGTCGCGCATCACGCTCAACACCTGCCTCGATCGATTGCGCCGCCAGAAAGTTCGCCCCGAGCTACGCTGGGCCGATTTTTCCGAGGAGGAGCAAGCGATCTTCGCCGAGGTTCCCGACAACCGGGAACCCACCGACGCCGATGCGGGCACCGCACGCTCGCTGGTGGAGAAGCTTTTCGCCGGTTTATCGCCCGACGACGCCTTTCTCCTCCGGAGAATCGAGCTAGAACAACAATCTCTTGCCGAGGTCTGCGCCGAAACCGGCTGGAATTCCGGAGCCACACGAGTCCGGTTATTTCGCGCGCGCCGCCGGCTGCAGAAACTCATGCGCGAGCTCGAAAACTCTGAATCATGAATCCGCAACGCAAAAAATCCGCCGCGCTCTTCAATCTCGCCCGCCGTGCGCCCGCGCCGCCACAGTCGCCAATGGAGTCGGCGCCACCAGGTTTTGCCACGCGAATCGCCGCCCAATGGGCAGGAGAAAAACCATCATTGAGTGTGGCTGAGCTGTGGGAGCGCATCTGCTGGTTCGGAGTTGGCGCGTCGGTGGTGGTGTGCCTGCTGGCCGCCACTCTCCGTCCGCTGACGCCGCCCGCAAGTTCATTGGACCTCCTGCTCGCCGTCCCGTCTCGGCCAACCACGCTTTTCTGATTATGAACCGCAGCCAAGCCACTCGGATCGCCCTATTGCTCATCGCGATATTCTCGGCCGGCATTCTCACCGGCCGCTTGACCGCTCCGCTTCCGGTCGCGATCAAAACCGCCGATGGCCGACAAGTCACGGCTGCCGGCATGCTCGAGCTGTTGACGAAGGAACTGCAGTTGGACGCCAGCCAGAGCGCGCAGATCAAACCACTACTCGAAGCAGCCACGGATCAAATGTCGCAACTGCCCGTGGGCTCGCCCGAACGCATCGAACCCTTCCGGCAGAGCGTGGGAAAAGTGCGAGCCTTGTTGCACCCGGAGCAACGCAATCGCTTCGATCAATTGGTTCAGGAAACGGTGCGCCGGTATCGAGAGAGAAACGCGAAATCGATCACCAACGATCCCAAACCCTAATCCGCCGCGACGGTCAACAAGTTAAAGGCAACGTTTACGGTGATCACGCTCAGCCGAGAGCGCGTTTCAGCAGGTTAGCCGTAATGCGCTGCACCCGTTCATCCGGCCCGTGCGGGCGGGACCAGTGCGACCACGGGAGCATGTGCCCCGGCGGATCGCCAAGACCTTGTGCCCAGAAGATGGTTGCAGCGTTGAACACAAAATTCTTCTTCGGCCCGGGAAAGATCGTGGCGGTATAACGCGAGGGCGAAGTGCCGCCGGCCCACACGAGACCATCAGCCACCACTTCGTTTCCCGGAATCTTCGCGGGAGCGCCGTGATGTTCCCAGCCGACCAGGCCCGGAATGGAATCGCCTTTCTTCATGCCGGTGCCCTCGAAGAGCCAATGGTTCGGCTTGGTGCACGTCCAGTCGCCGCCGCCGTTGAATGGAATCACCGTGCGCGCACCAATGATGAGCGATTCATCGGGGCCGGCGCAGAGGTACTGTGACGCGAAGAGTTTCGTCTGCGTCTTCACCTCGTCTTCCGTCATGCCGGCGAAATGGCCGTCGCGCGAGATGATGCGGTTGGCCGCGCCGTTGGAGGAGTTCAAGAAGTTGCTGACGGCGAAGACTGAATTGCCCGAGAGCCAGAGCACATTCACCCCGGATTCAATCGCGCCTTTGACAGCGTGGTATTGCCGCACGTCCCAATACTCGTCGTGGCCAACGCTGAGGAAGGTTTTGCACCGCGTGATCTGTGATGAATCAAGGCAATCGCTGTTCGAGCAATACGTCACGTCGTAGCCCTGCTGTTCCAGCCAGTAGGCGGCGGGGAATTCGAAGCACAGCCACTCGCCGCTGCCAAGCGACTGCGGGTTCTCGTAAATCTGCGCATACTTCGCGTAAGGGCGATCGAAGCTCACGGCCACCTCGCGCGCGTGCGAGCCGCGCGGATCGGTGTAGAGCGAGTAATTATCGGGCCAGCGGTTGTAGGCTTGCCAGGTGTTGTCGCTGCACTGGAAGAGAATGTCCGCCTTGCGCGTGTCGCGAACGATGAAGACGACGTAGTTCTGCCAGTAGGGTTTGTCGCTGGCCTCGGGAATCGTCGTGAGCCGACCGAGATACACCCCGCTCGGCCAGTCAGCTGGAATCTTGAGCGACGCGCACTTCTCCCATTTACATTCGCGCAACCGTTTGGGACCAATTTCCGGATCGGGCTGCTTCTTTCCGGTGAACGGACCGAGCACGGACATCAATCGCGCGCCGCGTCCGCCGTAATAGCCCGTGCGGAAAATCTCGATCGTGAACTTCGCCGCCGGACTCGTGCTCACCATGATGTCGATTGAATCGCCCACGAGCACGGATTGTTTCGAGCAATAGCCTTCAATGGCGGGTGCGCGGAACCCGGCGGATTTGTCGAGTTTCACCCGGGTTAGCTGCCAATCGAGCGCACCCTCGCGGGAATTCTCGCGAGAGATCAAGGTGGGCTTTGCGCTGGTCGCTTTGATCGGATTCGAGGCGCAACCGCCCGCAGCGCCGGCGAGCGCGAAGGTTGAACTCGTCTTGAGAAAATCGCGGCGGGTGAACGTGAGCGGAGTTTTTCGCTGGCCCATAATCTGAGTGGATCGAATTGGTTGTAAGCTTTCGACTCTCGGAAGACCAGCGAACATTCAAATGTTCGCGCGGCTCAGCGCAAAATGTCCTCCAACACGCGACCGTCGGGCTTGAGGCCCAATTTGATTCCGAGAATTTTTGCGATAGTCGGAGCGACGTCCAAATTCGCCATGCGGTCGATGACGGTGCCGGGCTTGATGCCGACGCCCCACGCGACGAACACGCCATCGAGCTGCGGATCGGAATTCAAATAGCCGTGCGTGCCCTGATAGGTGCCGGAATCCTGAATCACACTTTCGCCTGCAGCGGCAGCCTGAAAGGCGTAGGTCGGCTTCGCGAAAAGTGCAAGGTCACCGGCGCCTTCATTCACGTCGGGCGTGGGCATGCCGAGCGACGCGTAATCCTTTGGCTCCACCACGCCCGCCACGCCTTCCAGCGCGCCGAGCATTTCCTTCAGCTTGGGAATCAGCTCGTCGCGACGCGCCTTGTCAGTGACATAAACGAATGCCATTCCGCCCTGCGCCATCGCATACGCATCGGCTCCCGTAACGGTCGCGCCGGCGGCTCGCACCAAGCCTGCTTTACGCAGCGCGATGTTCGGGAGAATTGCTTTCTTCACGTCTTTGAAGCCGTGGTCGGTGGCGATGACGATGGTCGCCTTATCGCGCATGCCGGCTTCAGTGAGGGCAGCGAGAAGATCGGCGACCATTTTGTCCGCGTAGGCGTATGCGGTGAAGCTGGCGAGCGAGCCAGGCCCGTAGCGATGATTGATCGAGTCCACCGTGAGAGGGTGAAAGAGCAACAGGTTTGGCTTGTGCGTCTTGATGAGGTGCGCCGCGGCCTTGGTCCAGATCATGTCGCGCCACGTAATGCTAGTGCCCTTCATAAACTCCACGAGTTCCTTTTCGGTCATCGCACCGGATGCGACAAGCTCGCGGGGGATCGCGCCATGGGTGTCCGGCACTTCGTGAAAATCCCAAGTGATCGTCGTCGCATTCGTAATCGCCACCCAGTCCACCTGCGCGGTCGTGAGCCCCGCTTCGTGCGCGGCATCGTAGAGCGTCGGCACGCGCACCAACTTCTGTTTGCTCGCCCATTGCTCGATTTTCGGCGGCTGGCCCGGGCCCTGACGCACACAGAGACCGTTGAAGAGCACGCCGTGTTTGGCCGGTTCGACGCCGGTGACGAGCGTGGTGTGGTTGATCCACGTGATGGACGGGTTGGAAACCTTCATCGCCTTCGCCTGCGCACCTTCGGCCGCGAGTTTGCGCAGGGTTGGAATCGGCAACGTGGGATCCGCCCACAGCCACGCCGGAAAGCCATCGATGCTAATCAGAATGGTGATGCGGTCTTTGGCAGCAAGTGGCGCGGCAGCGGCGGCCGTGAACTTTGCCGCGATCATCAAGACCGCCAATAGCAGAAGGCTCGTGGATTTTAGTGTCATGTCAGGAAATGGTTTCGCCTTTGACGGGCGCGACGGCAACAGGATTCGCGACAAAAACCCACTTCTTCAGCATCCCGTCAATCCTTCCAAATCATGACTCAGGTCAAAGCCCTATAGTGCGAAGTTGTCGATGCTGCTACCAAGAAACGGGCGATTGGGTCGCCCACAAACAACGGCACCACAGGATATGAACAAAACTCACCCTCATCAACATTCCGGCCAACCACCGCGCGCCAGCCTCGCGGCGACGCTCGTGTTCGCCAGCAGCCTGTTCACGGCGTATGCACAAGCTCCCGCGAGTGCCGCCAAAACCAGCGACCCCAACATCGTTGGCGAGGAGCGGGCGATCCTCGCGCAAGCGCCCAACGTTCCTCCGCCCATCAAGCGCAAGAACGCCACGAAAGTCATTGTTACCCTCGAGGTGAAGGAAGTGGTGAAGAAACTCGCCGACGGCGTGGAGTATTTGTTTTGGACTTTCGGTGGCGACGTCCCGGGAAGCTTCATCCGCATTCGCGAGGGTGATCTCGTCGAGTTTCATTTGAACAATCACCCGAGCAGCAAGATGCCGCACAACATTGACCTTCATGCCGTCACTGGGCCCGGCGGTGGCGCGGCGTCGTCGTTCACGGCGCCGGGACACACCTCGCAGTTTTCATTCAAAGCATTGAACCCCGGCCTCTACGTGTATCACTGCGCCACGGCACCCGTCGGTATGCACGTTGCGAACGGCATGTATGGACTGATTCTCGTCGAACCGAAGGAAGGTTTGCCGCCTGTTGATCGCGAGTATTACGTGATGCAAGGCGACTTCTACACCGCCGGCAAATACGGCGAGGCAGGACTGCAGCCGTTCGATCAAAATAAGGCAATCGACGAACGGCCCAGCTACGTCGTCTTCAACGGAGGCGTCGGCTCGCTTGTGGGTGACAAGGCGATCACCGCACACGTCGGAGAAAAAGTTCGCCTCTACGTCGGCAACGGCGGCCCGAATCTCACGTCCTCGTTCCACGTCATTGGCGAGATTTTCGACACCGTCTATCAGGAAGGCGGGATGGTTCCTTCGCAGAAGCACGTGCAAACCACGATGATTCCCGCGGGCGGTTCCGCCATCGTGGATTTCAAAGTTGAAGTTCCCGGCACTTACATTCTCGTGGATCACTCGTTGTTTCGTGCCTTCAACAAAGGCGCGCTCGGCATGTTGAAAGTGGATGGCCCGCCGGACTTGCTCACCTATTCTGGCAAAGAAGTGGACGCCGTGTATCTCGGTTCGCAGGCCGAAGCGGGCTCGGAGGCCGAGAAGCGTGTATCCTCGCTCCAAGCACAAATGAAAGCCGTCATCAGCGCCGATCCAAAGATCGCCACGTTGTCAAAGGAGATCCAAATCGAGAAGGGCAAGCAGGTCTTCATGCAAACCTGCTTCGTCTGCCATCAAGTCGATGGCACGGGCATTCCCGGCCAGATTCCGCCACTGGAGAAGTCGGACTACCTCATGGCCGACAAAGAGCGTGCGATTCGCGGCGTACTGAATGGCCAGTCCGGCGAGATGGAAGTGAACGGCAAGAAATACAACGGCGTCATGATTCCGCTGAACTATCTCAACGACGAACAGATCGCCAACGTGCTGACCTATGTTCGCAACAGCTTCGGCAACTCGGGCGACGCGGTGAAGATCGACGAGGTTCGTCGCATTCGTTCCGAAACACCGGCGCCCGCGGCCGCTCCGGCTTCGAGCACATTCGAGTGAACTAGGCAGCGCCAAACCAACATGAACACCCGCCGCAAAACCAGAGCGATCACGCCCACCATGATCGCTCTGGCGTTTGCGTTAGTAACGTCACGCGCCGGTGCGGAAAGCGCGCTCTCGGCAACCCCACCGGGAATGGCGAAAGTTCCGGCGGGAATGTATCGCCCGCTGTTCCGCGGCGAGCGCGACGCGAAGGAGATTTCCGTCAAAGCGTTTCTGCTCGACGTGCATCCCGTCACTAACGGCGAGTTCCTCGACTTCGTTCGCGCCAATCCCCGCTGGCAACGCTCCCAGGTGAAACGCCTGTTCGCCGACGAGGCGTATCTCAAACATTGGTCGGGCGATCTTATACTCGGGACCGATCCGCGCACGACCGCACAGCCCGTAACTCACGTCTCGTGGTTTGCAGCGAAAGCTTTTGCTGCTTGGAAAGACAAGCGTTTGCCGACGACGGAGGAATGGGAACTCGCCGCCGGGGCCGGCTTCACCAAGGTCGATGGCCGCAAGGACGCGGAGTTTCTGCGCGCAGTGAACCGCTGGTATTCCACACCGACGCCCGCATCGCTGCCCCCCGTCTCCGCAAGCCGGGCAAACTTGTGGGGAATTCACGACCTCCACGCTCTCGTGTGGGAATGGACCAGCGATTTCAACTCAGCCATCGTCACCGGCGACGCGCGCGGCGACACCGGCCTCGAGCGGCAACTCTTCTGCGGCAGCGGTTCACTCGGCGCCAGCGACAACGCGAATTATCCTGCGTTCATGCGTTTCGGTTTCCGCAGCAGCCTCAAGGCGAGTTACACAGTGCACAATCTCGGTTTCCGATGCGCGAAGGATTTATGAAACGGCTCTGCACCTTGCTCTCGCTGCTGATCGTCAGCGCTGTCACTGCGGCAGAGACCAAACCGCCTTGCTGCCGCGCCGTCGCTCCCAGCTCACCACTCACGGACAAATCTCTTTACCAACTCGAATCCGTGTGGACCTCGGATGTTGGCAAGCGAGTGAAGCTCGGCGTCCTGCGCGGACGGCCGCAAGTGCTCGCGTTGTTCTTCACCAAGTGCGAGTTCGCCTGCCCGATCATCGTCAACGACATGAAGGCAATCGAAGATGCGCTGCCGGCGGCGTTGCGCGGCGAAGTGGATTTCCTCCTCGTAAGTCTCGACACCGAGCGCGACACGGCGGAAACCCTCCACTCCTACCGCGAGAAGCAGCATCTCTCGACCACGAACTGGACATTGCTTTGCAGCACGGCCGACGATGTGCGCGAACTCGCGGCGTTGCTCGGCGTGAATTACCAGAAAGATTCGCGCGGTCAGTTCGCGCACTCGAACATCATCACCGTGCTCAACGCCGCGGGGGAAATTTTTCATCAGCAGATTGGCTTGAATCAAAAGCCGACCGACACCGTGCAAGCATTGTCGAAATCGTTGATTCCGCCGGCGTCACCGGCGCGCAGCGAAGCCAAGCCCCGTTGAGATTCTCCTTGGCGCGGCGGACTTGCAGGAGCCAAATACCCACGGCAGTTTAAGACTACGGATCATCAATGGGTATGCACGTGGAGCGTGACGCGGAACGATCGACAGTGTTGCTGACGGGAGCGAGCACCGGCCTCGGCCTCGCCGTGGCGAAAAAACTTCTCTCCACGAATCATCAATTGATCCTCACGGCCCGCGAGACTTCCCTGCCCCGCTTCGCTACCGAGGGAATCAAAGAATCGCCACGCGTCGCCATCCGCGCGCTGGATGTGACTTCCAACACCGAACGCCAGCGGGTCATCGACGAAGCTAACCAACGCTGGGGCGGCGTGGACGTTTTGATCAACAACGCGGGTGTCGCCTATCGCGCGGTGGTCGAACATTTCAGCGACGACGGGCGCTGGGATCAGATGAACATCAATTTCCGCGCGCCGATGGAATTAATCCGGCTTGTGCTGCCCGGCATGCGCGCCAAGCGGGCAGGCCGCATTATCAACGTCTCGTCGGTGGGCGGCATGATGGCGATGCCTACGATGGCGCTCTACAGCGCGTCCAAATTCGCGCTCGAAGGCGCGACCGAAGCGCTGTGGTACGAAGTGCGCCCGTGGAACATTCACGTGAGCCTCGTGCAGCCGGGTTTCATTCACTCGGACTCCTTTCTCAAGACGCGTTACACCGAAGCGAGCCGACGCGGGAAGGAGGACGTCAACAATCCCTACTACGCTCACTACGACACGATGGCGCGGATGATTGCGAAGCTGATGAACCGCACGAAACACACGCCCGATCACGTCGCTACGGTCATCGTGAAGACCATGCACCAACGCAATCCGCCCTTGCGGGTCGCCGGCACATGGGACGCGAATCTGTTCGGCATGTTACGCCGGATCGTGCCGCGACGTTTGTACCACCAAGTGCTCTACAAGCGCCTGCCGGAGGTAAAAATTTGGGGCAGCTCCTGCGAGCTGCCCCCCACCACGGACAAACAGTAGTTCTCGATTTAGGCCGCTGCCACAGCGACAGGAGCGATTTCCTCATCGCGCAGATAGCACGCGGGATCAGGAGCCCAGAGGTTGTTGTAAACCTGCACCGCGCGAACGCGGAAACCACCTCCACAAACATTCAGGAAGCGGCAGCTGGCGCACTTGCCTTCCAGGCGACCGGCCCGATTGCGCAACGCAGTCAGCGTCTCGTTGTTTTGATCGCGCCAGATTTCGCTGAACGGACGTTGCTTCACGTTGCCCAACGTCAGCGTCTGCCAAAACTGATCCGGGTGAACATTGCCTTGAGTGTCGATGTTGCCAATCCCTGTGCCGGAACCGTGAGCACCGCCGCCATTCCACTTCAACAGTTCCATTACTTCTTCGGCGCGCGCGGGATTTTCACGAAGCAAGCGCAGATACAAATACGCACCGTCGGCTGGCTGATCGACCGTGAGCACTTCACGCGGGCGCCCCGAGGCAGCCCATTGCGCGGTGCGATCGATGATCTTATCCACCGCCATGCGGCTGTCGTCGTGGGTAACATCAACCATCTTGCTGCCGCGGCCGCTGTACACGAGGTGATAGAAACAGACGCGATCGATGTCTTCCTTCTCGATGAAATTCAAAATCTGATCGAGGTCGTCGATGTTGTTCCGCGAAAGCGTAAGTCGGAGTCCGACCTTTTGTCCGACAGCCTTGCAGTTGCGAAACGCTTGCACCGTTTTGTCGAAGCAGCCTTCACGACCGCGGAAGTGATCGTGCGTCGCGCCGATGCCATCGAGCGAAATGCCAACGTACGCGAAGCCCAGGTCCTTCAAGCGTTGCGCGTGGTCGCGGTCGATCAAGGTGCCGTTTGTAGAAAGTGTGAGGCGGAGATTTTTGCTGCGCGCGTATCCGGCGATGTCGAAGAAGCGCGGGTGGATCAACGGTTCACCACCGGAAAGCAACACGCCGGGCACGCCGAATTGCGCGAGATCGTCAATGACGCCCCGGCATTGGTCCCAACTCAGTTCGCCGGGATATTCACGCGCCTCGGAATCCGAGTAGCAGTGAATGCACTTTAAATTGCAACGGCGCGTAATGTTCCAGACAACGATCGGCTTGCGCTCAGAGGCAGCTTTGGGCGCGCCGTGGCCTTGACCGTAACGGAGGGAATCAGCCGATTGGGAGAGACCGCAGTAGAGCTTGGTGAGGTTGATCATAGTGGTGGGTGTGATGAAGTGGCGGGCCGCCGGGAGGAACACCGGCGGCCCGCCGGTTATGGACCAGGTCAGAAGCGAACGATTGCGTCGACGGTGAACCGGCTATCAAACAATCCGCGCGGCGTGGTTACGCTCTTTTCATAGGCGAAACCGAGATCCGCCCACGAGCACAGGCGGGTGCGGAAACCAGCACCGAGAACGATCTGGGTGCGGCCACCGGCATCGCCCGAACCGAAGTTGATCAGGTCATAGCCTTCAACGCCGTTGGTTACTTTACCGAGGGTGCCGTTGTTGGCTTCGCTGACGACAGTCATGCCGCTCGCGACGAAGAACGGAATGAACCATTGGCAAGTGTAGTAGTCCGCTTGCAGGCTGTAGTGCAGTGAAGCAGTTTCACGGCTCATTTCCACCGGAACGCGGCCACCAAAAGTTCCGGTCAGGTGAAATTGGTCCCATCCCTTTTCAGCCGACACGAAGATGTTGAACTCGCCTTTACCGTTGCCTTGGAACACCCGCTGATTGCCGGTGGCCGCTTCGTACTTAAGCCCCGGCGTGAGGATGAACTGATTCGCCTTGTCGTCGATCAACGCGTATTTGATGCCGCCGCCAATGTCGGCCCAGCCGTCACGGTTCAACGCCGGAACGTGGGTGCGCAATTGGATATAGCCATCCTTCGTCGCGATGATCGCCAGCCGGTCATTTACAGCGTAACGCAACTGAACTGCGTAAACCCGCGCATACCCACCAACAAAATCGTTCGCGATCTTGTGATAAACGTAGAGCGGACGCACTTCGCTTTGGATCAACGGGGATTCGAAAAACAGCGGATTCGCCACGGGCGAGATCGCGTTGGTTTTCCAATCGTCCGCAGCAGGTGCCGCGGCTTGGAGGTTTGAGAGTTGGCACGCCGCAGCGAGCCACAGTGCGATGGAGGTGATTTTTTTCATGGTTAGTTTCTATGATTGTTCAGATTGCGTCTGACACGTTCATTAGAGGGGAAAGCCTTGCGCGATAATCCACCTATCTTGCCGAACGATTCTCGTTTATTGGCTGGTGCCACTTGCGCATCGAGGCCGCGCACCCACCGCGCGAAATTCAGTCGACGAGAACGCTCGTCACGGCATCATCACACTCATGCGTTACCTTTTGTGCCTGTTCCTCCTTGCCTTCACCGCGCGTGCGGAAATGAAGACCGACATTGAATTCGCAAAGCCCGGCGGGTTCAGTTTGACGCTCGATGCGTTCGTGCCCGAAGGCAAAGGTCCCTTCCCCACCTGCATCCTCGTTCACGGCGGCGGCTTCACCAAGGGCGACAAAACGAGCTTCATCAAACCGCTCTTCGAACCACTCGGCAAAGCCGGCTTCACGTGGTTCACGATCAACTACCGCCTCGCGCCAACGAACCGTTTCCCGGCATGCATTGAAGACACCGAGGCGGCGATTCGGTGGGTGAAAGCGCACGCAAAGGAATACAAGGTGGACACCAAGCGCATCGCGATCATCGGCGAATCCGCCGGCGGACACATCGTTTCCCTAGTCGGCGTGCGCGGGAACGGCGACACCAGCGTTGCCGCCGTGGTACCGTTTTACGCACCGCACGATCTGGAGTTTCAAGTGAAGAATCGCAATGCTGCAGGTAAATCGATGGAGGCATTGTTCGGAATTACCGAATTGAACGACGCCGCTTGGAAAACGCTTCGCGACGCGTCCTCGACGAGCTATCTGCGCAAAGATCTCCCCCCGTACCTATTGATCCACGGCGACAAAGACGCGCAGGTTCCCTACGAGCAGTCCGTGATTTTTAACCAGAAGATGAAGGCGGTCGGCGCGCGCTGCGATTTCATCACGATCAAGGACGGAGGACACGGCATGGGCGGTTGGGTGAAGCTGAACTCTGATTATCAAGAGCAGTTGATTGCGTGGTTGAAGAAAACGCTGAAATAAAAAGCGTTACTCGGCGGAGACTTTGTAAAAACGCGGCGAGGTCAAACCGCCGGTTAACGATCCGTCGTCAGTCCATTCCACCGCGTCCGAGCTAGAAAATGTGAGTGCGCTACCGGCGCCAACCGCCTCAGTCCACGCCTGCAAGTTGGTCGAAAACCAGACGCGATAGACTTTGCCCGGCAGATAACGGAATTGAATCCGGAAACGGCCGGCTGGCATCAGGGTATGATTGAGGATCTTTACCAAGTCTGGAACGGGTTCGAGCAAGCCTCCACCAGTCAGAGAGTAAGTCTTCCCCTGAAGATAACTGTTCGCGGACGACTTGGCATCGTAGTAGATGTCAAAGCCGCCGCCAGTGATTGCACCAATTTGATTCGTCCCACCAGCCAACGTCAGGGCACCGACGTACAACGCGCCACCGGGAATCGAATTGCCATCACCGAGGATCAACGACTGACCGGAGCCGAGCTCCAGCGCACCAAAAGCAAAATTATTCAAATACCCAAGGTAGCTGGCGCCAGCGTCGATACCGCCCAGCAGCAATCGGTGTGAGCCCCCGTTGGTGAAAGCCAATCGCAGCGGGAGCGTATTCCACAAACTATTGTTCGTGCTCGCATTCGTCAGGTTGCCGCTCAGATAAAATCGGCTAGCAGACTCCGAGAACAAATATCCCGTGGCGCTCAAAGTGAGATTTGTAAAATAAAAATCCGAAGCGTCGCTGATCAGCGCTGAGTTTTCCGTGTAGTTGCTGACGAACGCGAGGCTGGAGGCGCTTGCACGAAGCGTGCCTTGATTCAAAACTTGTCCGAAGAACGTGGCGGACCCGTTGGAAACGGAGAGCATCCGGCCAGCAAGATTGGTCAGGTTTCCGTGAATGAAACTCGCCCCATCCTCAAAGCCCATCTCACCATTGTTGACCCAACTACCGGCCCGGAACGTGCCCTGCCCTCCGATTACTCCGTCGTTTACCACGGCGCGGTTGTTATTGTCGAAGGAGCCACCGTATCCCGCGATGACGCCGGAGTTGGTTGCCAGTCCGTTCACGATACGCAGCGTCGCGTTGCTATCGATTCCCAGCAGACCGGTGCTGAGATTGGTGACGCTGCCGTTCAAATTGAGAACACCGTCGAAGGCAAAAATATCGCCTGAGTTGAAAAGGCTGTTGCTCACGGTGCCGAAGCCGAGCAACGTACCGCCGTTGTCCAAAAGCCCTCCTTTGAGCACAGAGTTGGTTGCCTGCAGTTCGACCACTCCGTTGTTGGTCAGGGCAGCAGTCGCGCTGACGACGCCATTGCTGATCCGAAGCACGCCATCCGGATTGACCATCAGCCGAGCCGCGGAAAGCAGACCGCTGCGCAAAAGGTAGGTGCCGTCACTTCCGGGCAACGCCGCGAGCCACAACTCGTTCGTGACGATGTTGGTTCCGCCATATTGCCTAAATAAACCCGAACCTTCGTAGCCAACGTAAGCATTGCTGACCGTCAAGAGGCCGTTGGTTAGATCGTATGTTCCGAGACCGCCAACTTGATCGCCCACGCTGACAAACTGACTGACGCTATTCGTGCCGCCGGATTGACCGAAGAACCCGTCACCCGAAAAACCCACATAGAGGTTCGGTGTCGAAAGGCGTCCCGTACTCAGGAGATAGTCACCGACACTACCCGCCAGCGAACCGACACTGACAAAGCCCGTCGTGGTCACCGAACCGCCGACCTGACTGAAAAATCCCTGCCCCAACCGCCCGACGATCATGCTGCCGGCACTGACAAGCCCGTTCGAAAGATGATAAATCGCCGCGCCAGTAGGGGCTTCCGCGATGGAGAGAAGATTGGTGACAACGTTGGTTCCGCCCAGTTGATCAAAAATACCGAAGCCGAGATTTCCGAGGTAGGCGTTGCTGGCCAGCAAGAAGCCGTTCGTGAGGCGATACGTGCCAAAGCCGGTCGCCAAGTCACCCAGAACCCAAAGATTTGTCGCGCTCACCGTGCCACCCGACTGGTTCATTTCTCCTGCTCCCGCAAAACCCACGGCGACCGTGCCGGCGCTCAATCGTCCGGTAACCATATAGTACGCGCCCGTGCCGGAGGCATTGGCGCCCAAGGTCAAAGCGCCCACTTGGTTCGTGCCGTTGAATTGATTGAACCGTCCCACACCAAAGCCACCGTCTAGAATCGACTCAGCGGTCAGCAACCCATTGGTCAGGTTGTAGGTACCGCTGCCTTCGGCTTCAACGCCGAGATAGAGAAGATTCGTGACCGTATTGGTGCCTCCAGATTGGTTAAAAACTGCGGCCCCACGCACGCCTACTCCGATCAGTCCGGACAACAACCGACCTCCAGACAGATTGTATGTCGCCGATGAACTCGAGTTGGAAGCGAGCGTGAGAGTATTGCTCACCATGTGAACACCTCCGAATTGATTGAAAACCGCAGCGCCCGCGATTCCGACGATTTCGTTCTGTACGATAAAAGTGCCGTTGGAAAGATTGTAGGTTCCGCGGCTTCCGGAGAATCCCGCCATCAAGGTCACGTCGCTGATATTCGTTCCTCCCGATTGGTTGAAGATTCCGGTGCCCGATATTCCCAATCCATTGGTTTGAGCGAAGAAACTACCACCCCCAAGAGAAACGGCTCCCACACCGTTGGAGGACACTCCCACCTCGAAGAAGCTGTTGCTCAGGACGCCGGCTAGCTGTTTAACCGCGCCCGTACCCGCGTCACCCGCACGAAACTGGATGCCGCTGAAAATTCCGTTCGTCAGGTTAAAACTTCCGTTACCCGAATTCGAAGTGCCCAGCGCGAAAATATTCGACACGGAAAGCATGCCTCCCGTCTGATTGAAAGTTCCTTTGACGTACGTCCCAACCTCGCCATTGCTGATCGAGAGAAATCCGCCGCCCAACGTGTAAATCCCGCCGGAACCATTCGTCCCGCCGACAAAAAAGTTGCTCACCACGGAGTTCGTTCCTCCGAACTGGGTGAATTGTCCGAAGCCCAAATTGCCAACGTCCAACTGCCCGCTTTTCACGACACCATTGGACAGTACGTAGGTGCCAACGCTGTTGGTGTCGTTACCGACGCTAAGAAAAGTGTCCACCGTCACGGTCCCACCAACCTGGCTCACAACTCCGGTGCCAAAACGGCCAACCACAAATATCGCTGCGTTCAAGATTCCATTGGTCAGATTATATTGACCGCGACTGCCAGGCGCCGTGCCGACTGTCGCCACCCCGATTGTGGAATTGGTCCCACCAGCCTGATTGAACGTCCCGCGCCCAGCTAGTCCGACAAAGAGGTTGCTGGAACTGAGAACACCACCAGCCAGCGTGTAAGTGCCCGTCCCGTTGGTTTGATCGCCCACGGACACGTACTGCGTCGCATCGTGGCTACCGCCCGTTTGGACAAACGTGCCGGATCCGAATCCGCCGATCACGGAAATCTTCGAATTAACCGCGCCGGCAGAAAGGTTGTAACTACCCACCGCAGAGTTCGTACGCTCCCCCAAAATCAGTCCTTCCGTGGCAGTGTGAATGCCACCGGACTGATTGAATTGCGCCGACCCAAGAAATCCAATCCTCGAAAGCGACGTCGTCAATTGGCCATCGAGCAGATTGAAAAAGCCCGTCCCGCCTACAACCGGGCTCATGCTCAACACCGGAGTGTTTACCACGCCGCCGTCATACAACTGGTACGTCCCTTGGACACCCGCCTGCATTCCCACGCCGACTGCGATGCTAAACGAACTGGTTCCCCCAGATTGATTCACCACGCCCGAAGCACCGTTGACCCCAATGGAAATTGCCGGAGTTTCCAACAAGCTATTGGTCAAACTGATCACGCCGCCGACATTGAAACCTGCCTGCGGCACTCCATTCACTGTATCCAGATCGACGAGCAGCGCGGAATTCACTACTTTCAACGCACCGCCTGACAGCATTCCCACGCCACCAGTGATATGCAAAGGCGAGCTCAGCCCCACATTGGACAGATACAAGGTGTTCACCGACCCCACCGGCGCTGAAATGGAAAGGTTGCTGATCGTCAGTGACTGCGGAAACAGACTGGCGGTGTTCGAACTGATCGTCACCGTTTTCGTGCCAATGCTGCTGATGAAAATGGCGGTTTGCGTATTCGTTGGCCGCGCCCCCAACGACCAGTTGCCCGCGGTCTCCCACGATCCACTCGCCGGGCTGATCCAATTGTTCTGCTGGGCCAAACCACCGATCACCCCGCAGAAACTGAAGATCACTGGAAGAAAGCATCGCATTCGACCACAACGATTCATCATAAACATTGAGTGTCAGGGAAAGGCACACCTCGGCAACCAGCCCAGTCTGGTTGTAGGAAACGAAACACTGCGGGCGGACTGTGTCGAGTCGAAAAAGGCGATGGCGCCGCTCAGTGAGCCACTGCCGCCATTAGCCACGCAAGGTAGCGCTGAGAACCAGCCTTCAAAGGAACGACGACGAATTCCGGAGTGTCGTAAGGATGCTCCGCCAGAATGAGGCGCTCAAGCTTGCCAAGTTTAGCTCCCGTGGTCTTGAGCAGAAGCAGGACTTCAGAGCTGGATTCAATCTTCCCTTGCCACCAATAGTGCGATTCGATTTTCGGCACGAGGTTCGCGCACGCAATGAGTTTGGCCTTTAGTGCAGCGCGCGCCAGCTTGCGAGCCGTCTTCAAATCCGGCGCGGTCACGAGCACGAGCGAGAATTGTCGGGCCGATTTCATTCACCAATCCCGTTCAATCTCAGCCGCGCGTAATCCATCCGCCCCCCACCACGAGATCGTCCTGATAAAACACGCACGCCTGACCGGGCGTGATAGCGCGTTGCGGGACGTGAAGCTTCACCTTCGCGGCGCCGTTGGGCAACGGTGTAATCGTCGCGTTGGTGCCGGTGTGGTTGTAACGAATCTTCGCCATCACCTCGATGCTCGCGGGCGGCTCGTCGAAAGGAATCCAGTTGCAGCGTTCAACGATCAACTCATCACGATCAAGCATTGTCTCATCGCCCACGATGACGCGGTTGTTCTTCGCATCGAGTTCGATGACATACAGCGGCTTGGCGGACGTGAGCCCCAGCCCCTTGCGCTGGCCGATCGTGTAAAACTCGATGCCTTCGTGCTTCCCCAACACGCGACCGTGAACGTCCACGATGTCGCCCTGATGCTTCTGCACGAGATTCGCCTGCTGAAGAAAGCGCCCGTAGTCCTTGTCCGGCACGAAGCAGATTTCCATGCTCTCCTCCTTGTCGGCGGTCTTCAATTCACAGTCTCGCGCGATCTCACGCGTGTCCTGCTTCGTTAATTCGCCAAGCGGAAAAATGGAGCGGGCCAACTGGTCCTGCTTCAGCGTGAAGAGAAAATAGCTCTGGTCCTTCCGCGGATCGCGGCCGCGCTTGAGGAGATATCGCCCGTCGTCTCGCCGCTCAACGCGAGCGAAATGACCGGTGGCGATCTTCTCCGCGCCGAGTTGCTGCGCCCGGTTGATCAACGTGCCGAACTTCAGCTTCTCGTTGCACATCACACAAGGATTCGGCGTGCGCCCGGCTTTGTATTCCTCAGCGAAATAGTTGATCACCTGCTTTTGGAAATCCGCCGCCTCATCGACGAGGTAATAGGGAATGTTCAACTTGTGCGAAACAGAACGCGCGTCCATCACCGCTTGGGGACCGCAGCACTTGTCCTCAGCCCGCGAAACACAATCCTGCGGCCAGAGCTTGAGCGTGATACCGATCACGTCGTAGCCCTGTTCCAGCAGCAATGCCGCAGCGGCGGAGGAATCGACTCCTCCGCTCATGCCGACAACCACGCGAGTTTTGTTCTGAACCGTCACGATTGGTCAGATTAGACTTCGTCGTGTAGTGTGTAAAGAACGCGCCGCAACTCGCCGATGATTCTAGTGAAGACCCGCGCGAAATTGATTCGTCCGCACCAATAAAAATTTACAAAACCAAAATTTTTCCAATTGCAATTAACCTTCGTAACGAGTCTTCTTGGCACTCATTAAGCAATAACATGTTCCGCAATATTCCCTTCGCACGCGTTAACTGGTCATCGTTCCTATTTCTGTCCACGACGTTCCTGATTTCCATCACCGCGCTGCCCGTTTACCTCTGGCATTTCGGCATCGACTGGTTTCAAGCCAGCCTGTTCGTCGTGTGGTTCACTTTGTCGGGCTTGAGCATCACGCTCGGCTATCACCGGCTGATGGCGCACAACGCGTTCAAGGCACGCTGGCCGGTTCGCCTCGGAACGCTGCTGTTCGGCGCCGCGGCCTTCGAAGGCTCGGTCATTGAATGGGCTTCGGACCATCGTCGCCATCACAAGCACGTCGATCACGACGATGATCCGTATAACATTTCCAACGGCTTCTTTTACGCACACATGGGCTGGATGCTGTTCAAGCTCAAGCCCGAGCCTCCATTCGACAACGTCAACGACCTTCGCAAGGATCCGCTCGTCGTCTGGCAGGAACGGCACTGGGCGCTGATCGGGTTGTTCACCGGCTTCATTCTGCCGACGTTGATCGGTTGGGCTTGGGGCGGCGCCTACGCGGCCTTGGGCGCGTTCCTGATCTCCGGCGTCTTGCGCACGATGTGCGTGCAGCACTCGACCTTCTTCATCAATTCCCTCTGCCATTACCTCGGCAGCCGCCCCTACTCCACCAAGAACACCGCGCGCGACAGCTGGATCATGGCGTTCTTCACCTTCGGCGAAGGTTATCACAACTATCATCACGCTTTTCAGAACGACTACCGCAACGGCGTGAAACCGTGGCAATTCGATCCGACCAAGTGGACGATCTGGCTGTTGCAACAGGTCGGACTGGCCAGCCATCTGCGCCGCGTGCCGGCCGAGCGAATTCAACTCGCCGAAATCACCGAGAAGCAACGTCAATTGGAACTTAACCTCGCGAACAAAAAGCTGACGCTGTCGGAATCCGCTCACGCTCTGCTCCAATCCGCGCAGGAACGTCTGCACACGGCCGCGCAGAACTGGGAGAAGCGCAAAGCGGACTACGCCCTCGCGACGGAAAAGAAGATCGAAGCCTCGAAGGAAAAGCTCGCGGAACTCCGCCGCGAATTCGATCAAGCCGCAGCGCACCTGCGCGAGGCCATCCAGCACTGGCACGACACGCACCGCATGACGGTCGGCACGTCGTTTGCCATGGCGTAAACGTTCTCGAAGAACATCTCTAAAAGCGAAACAGCGCGGAACTTAGTTCCGCGCTGTTTCATTTGAATCGTTCTGTGCCGATGTTTACGGCAGATCCGTTGCCCCCATAAGGTAGCGATCGCACTCACGCGCAGCGCCACGACCTTCGTTGAAGGCCCACACGACGAGGCTTTGTCCGCGACGGCAATCGCCAGCGGCAAACACCTTCGGAATGCTGGTCTGATACTTGCCGTGATCGGCCTTGATGTTCGTACGCGGATCGCGTTCGACACCGAGCCCGTCGAGCAAAGGCTGTTCCGGTCCGAGGAAGCCCATCGCAAGCAAGACGAGCTGCGCGGGAACCACGCGTTCGGTGCCAGCAACGTTCTTCGGAATGAACTGCCCCTTGTCGTTGCGTTCCCATTGAATGTTGACGAGATGCACGTTCTTCACGTGGCCGTTTTCGTCGCCTTCGAATTTCGTCGCCGTGGTCAAATACACACGCGGATCAGCGCCGAACTTCGCGGCCGCTTCTTCCTGACCGTAGTCGAGCTTGTAAACCTTCGGCCATTCGGGCCACGGATTGTCCTTCGCGCGATCCATCGGCGGCTTCGGGAGGATTTCCACTTGCACGAGACTCTTGCAACCGTGGCGCATCGAGGTGCCGACGCAGTCGGTGCCGGTGTCGCCACCGCCGATGACGATCACATCTTTGCCAGCGGCCGAAATGTAATTGCCGTTCTTGTTGCGGTCGAGCAACGCCTTCGTGTTGTTGTGCAGAAACTCCATCGCGAAATGGATGCCCTTGAGCTGACGGCCTTCGATCGGCAGATCGCGCGGCTTCGTGGCGCCAGTGCAGAGCACAATGGCGTCGAAGTCTTTCATCAACTGCTGCGCGGTGATGTCTTTGCCGACCTCGGTGTTGGTCTGGAATGTGACGCCTTCCTTCGCCAGCAATTCGACGCGGCGAAGCACGACCTTTTCCTTGTCGAGCTTCATGTTGGGAATGCCATACATGAGCAATCCACCAACGCGGTCGGCACGTTCGAACACAGTGACGAGATGGCCAGCCTTGTTCAACTGGGCAGCGGCGCTCAAGCCAGCGGGACCAGAACCGATCACGGCGACCTTCTTGCCCGTGCGGCGCACCGGCGGCTCGGGCACAACCCAGCCGTGTTCCCAACCGTGGTCAATGATCGAGCACTCGATGTTCTTGATCGTGACCGGCGGCGCGTTGATGCCGAGCACGCACGAACCTTCGCACGGCGCGGGGCAGACACGTCCGGTGAATTCCGGAAAGTTGTTAGTCTTGTGAAGACGCTCGAGCGCTTCCTTCCAGAGGCCGCGATAGACGAGGTCGTTCCACTCAGGAATCAGGTTGTTGATCGGGCAGCCCGAGGCCATGCCGCTGATCAACGTGCCGTTGTGACAGAACGGAACGCCGCAATCCATGCAACGCGCGCCCTGCTCTTGCAGCTTTTTCTCCTCCATGTGGAGGTGAAATTCGTTCCAGTCCTGGATGCGCTTGACGGCCTCGCGATCGTGCGGGAGCTCGCGCAAATATTCGATGAATCCGGTCGGTTTTCCCATTTTACTTTCTTCTCGTTAACAATGTTCCAAGTTGCGAATCAACCACCTCCGACACGCGCGACGTCGCGGGCGTTGGCCTCGAAGGCTGCGTTGAGGGCGTCGTCACCGCTCAGGCCATCCGCCTGGGCTTTCTTCAACGCCTGCAGCACGCGCTTGTAATCCTTCGGCATGACTTTGACGAACTTGGGCACGAATTTCTCCCACATCGCCAGCACCTTGAACGCGCGCTGGCTCTTCGTGCAGTCCGCATGTTTCTGAATCAATTTCCGCAACGCTTCAATTTCTTCCGCGTCCTCGAGCTTCTCGAGGCCGACCATCTGAGAATTGCAACGGGTCTTGAAATCACCGGCTTCATCCAGCACGTAAGCGACGCCACCGGACATGCCGGCCGCGAAGTTCCGTCCGGTCTGCCCGAGCACCACGACTCGTCCGCCAGTCATGTATTCGCAACCGTGATCGCCGACGCCTTCGACAACCGCGTCGACGCCGGAGTTACGCACGGCGAAACGCTCGCCCGCCATGCCCCGGATGTAGAGTTCACCACTCGTCGCACCGTAAAGCGCCACGTTGCCGATGATGATGTTCTCTTCCGGAACAAACGTGGAGAGCAACGGCGGATAGACCACGATCTTGCCGCCGGAGAGTCCTTTGCCGACGTAGTCGTTCGCGTCACCTTCGAGCGTGATCGTGATGCCCGGCGGAACGAACGCGCCGAGACTTTGACCAGCCGAACCTTTGAGGTTCAACTTGATCGTGCCATCGGGCAGGCCCGCCGCGCCGTATTTTTTCGTGACTTCGTTGCCGAGAATCGTGCCGACGACGCGGTTCACGTTGCGGATCGGAAGATCGACGTTGACCTTCTTGCCCGACTCGAGCGCGGGTTTGCACGCGTCGAGGAGCTTGGTGATGTCCATCGACTTGTCGAGGCCGTGATCCTGTTCCATCTGGCAATAGCGGCCGACTTCGGGGCCCACTTCCGGCTGATACAGAATGTTCGAGAAGTCGAGTCCCTTGGCCTTCCAATGCTCGACCGCCTTACGCGCTTCGAGACGATCGGTGCGCCCGACCATGTCGTTGATCGTGCGGAAGCCGAGCTGCGCCATGAGCTCGCGAACTTCCTGCGCAATAAACTTCATGAAGTTCACCGCATGCGCGGGATCGCCCGTGAAGTTTTTGCGGAGCACCGGATCCTGCGTCGCCACACCCACCGGGCAGGTGTTCAGATGGCAGACCCGCATCATGATGCAACCGAGCGATACCAGCGGCGCAGTGGCGAAACCAAATTCTTCAGCGCCGAGCAAAGCGGCAATGACGACGTCGCGACCGCTCTTCAGCTGGCCGTCCGTCTCCACCGCGATACGCGAGCGAAGGTTGTTCAACACGAGCGTTTGATGAGTTTCGGCCAGGCCGAGTTCCCACGGAATGCCCGCGTGCTTGATGGAAGTTTGCGGAGACGCACCGGTGCCGCCGTCGAAACCAGCGATCAACACCACGTCCGCGTGCGCTTTCGCCACGCCCGCAGCAACCGTGCCGACGCCGACTTCGGACACGAGCTTCACGCTGATGCGCGCGGCGCGGTTCGAGTTCTTGAGGTCGTGAATCAACTCGGCGAGATCTTCGATCGAGTAAATGTCGTGATGCGGCGGCGGCGAAATCAGACCGACACCGGGCGTCGAGTGACGCACCTTGGCAACCCACGGATAAACTTTCGCGCCGGGCAACTGACCGCCTTCACCGGGCTTCGCGCCCTGCGCCATCTTGATCTGGAGTTCCTTCGCCTTCGTCAGGTAAAGGCTCGTCACGCCGAAGCGACCGGACGCGACCTGCTTGATCGCGGAGTTCTTCGAGTCGCCCTGTTCGTTGGTCCAGGTGTAACGCGCGGGATCTTCGCCGCCTTCGCCGGTGTTGCTCTTGCCGCCGATGCGGTTCATCGCGATCGCGAGTGCTTCGTGAGCTTCGCCAGAAATCGAACCGTAACTCATCGCGCCCGTCTTGAAGCGCTTGAGAATATTCTCCACCGGCTCCACCTCTTCGATGGGGATGGCTTTCGACGCCTTGAAATCAAGCAAGCCGCGCAGCGTGTAGAAATCCTTGAGCTGCTTGTCGACAAGCTGCGTGTATTCCTTAAAGGTTTTGTAGTCCGCATTGCGAACGGCCTTCTGGAGCTTGTGCACGGTCTCGGGGTTGAACAGATGCAACTCACCCTCGCGGCGCCATTGATACTGGCCACCGACCTCGAGCGTATGACCGTTCACCTGGCGATCCGGGAAAGCATGCGCGTGCCGCATCAACACTTCCCTGGTGATCACGTCCATGCTCACGCCTTCAATGCGCGACGGCGTCCAAGTGAAATACTTGTCGATGACGGAATGATGCAGGCCGACAGCCTCGAAGATCTGCGCGCCGCGATACGATTGGATCGTGGAGATGCCCATCTTGGACATGACCTTCACGACACCCTTCACGGCGGCCTTCGCAAAGTTTTTGCAAGCGGTCTTGTGATCGACGCCCTTCAGCAAGCCTTGGCGGATCATGTCGTCGAGCGTTTCGAACGCCACATACGGATTGATTGCGCCGCAGCCGTAACCGATGAGCAACGAGAAGTGATGCACTTCGCGCGGTTCGCCGGACTCGAGGATCAAGTCCACACGCGTCCGCGTGCCTTCGCGAATCAGGAAGTGATGCAGACCGGAAACCGCGAGGAGCGCGGGAATCGGCGCGTGCTCTTTGTTGATGCCACGATCCGAGAGGATGAGGATGTTGACCCCCTGCTTCACGGCTTTGCTGGCCGAGGCATAGAGTTCTTCCATCGCCTTGGCGAGACCGAGTTCGCCTTCCGAAGCTTTGAACAGGATCGGCAACGTCGCGGACTTGAATCCCGCTTCGTTGACGTGCTTGAGCTTCGCGAATTCCTCGTTGGTGAGGATCGGCGTCTTCAACTCGATGAGGTGGCAGCTCTGCGGTTCAGGCTTCAACAAGTTGCGCTCGGAACCAATCACCGAAATGGACGACGTGATAAGTTCTTCACGAATACAATCAATCGGCGGGTTCGTGACCTGCGCGAAAAGTTGTTTGAAGTAATTGTAGAGCAGCTGCGGCTTGTCCGAGAGCACGGCAATCGGCGTGTCCGTGCCCATGGAACCGACCGCTTCGACGCCGTCGCGCGCCATCGGCACCATCAACATGCGCAAGTCTTCGAAGGTGTAACCGAACGCCTGCTGGCGTTGCATGACAGTTTCGTGACTCGGCTCGGGGAGGTGATTGACCTCCGGCAGGTGATCGAGTTCGAGCAAATATTTGTCGAGCCATTCGCGATACGGATGAGCGCGGGCAATGTTGCCCTTGATCTCTTCGTCCGCGATGATGCGGCCTTCCTTGGTGTCGATTAGGAACATGCGTCCCGGCTGGAGGCGGCCCTTCGTAAGCACGCGGTCGGCAGGAATATCGAGCACGCCGACTTCCGACGCCATGATGACGAGATCGTCCTTCGTGACGTAGTAGCGCGACGGGCGGAGACCATTACGATCCAAACACGCACCGATCTGAGTACCATCGGTGAACGCGACAGACGCAGGACCATCCCACGGTTCCATCAAGCAGGAGTGATATTCGTAGAACGCCTTTTTGTCGTCGCTCATGGACTCGTGGCCGGACCACGGTTCCGGAATCATCATCATCATCGCGTGCGGCAACGAACGGCCGGCGAGGACGAGGAGTTCGAGGCAGTTGTCGAACATCGCCGAGTCAGATCCGTTCGTATCGATGATCGGAAGGACCTTCTTCATGTCATCGCCAAACAGCTCAGACTCGAACATCGCCTGACGGGCGTGCATCCAGTTGATGTTACCGCGGAGCGTGTTGATTTCGCCGTTGTGGGCGACGTAACGATACGGATGCGCACGTTCCCAACTCGGGAAGGTGTTGGTCGAAAAACGGGAGTGAACCAGCGCCAGCGCCGTGTCCATCGAAGGATCGCGAAGGTCAGTATAATATTGGTCCACTTGGGCGGGCATGAGCATGCCTTTGTAGCAAATCGTCTTGTACGAAATGCTCGCCATATACCAATAGTGGCTGCCCTTGAGGCCGGAGTTGCGGATATTGGTCACCGCGCGCTTGCGGATGACGTAGAGCTTGCGCTCGAAAGCCATCGGGTCGGTGAGCTTCGGATTGCGGCCGATGAAGACCTGGCGCATGAACGGCTCGGACGCCTTCGCGGTCGAACCGAGCGAGGAATTGTCCGTCGGCACATCGCGCCAACCGAGCACCGTCTGCCCTTCTTCGGCCACAATGACCTCGAAAAGGCGTTCGCACTTCTTGCGTTCACGCGCATTCGGCGGGAGAAAGACCATGCCGACGCCGTATTCACCGAGCGCAGGAAGTTCAAAGCCTTCCTTCTTGGCCGCCTTTTTGAGGAACTCATGCGGCATCTGAATGAGAATGCCCGCGCCGTCACCCGAGTTCGCTTCAAAGCCGCAGGCGCCGCGATGGTCGAGATTCAGCAGAATCTGAATGCCCTGACGAACGATCTCGTGAGATTTCTTACCCTTAATGTTGACGACGAAACCGACCCCGCAGGCGTCGTGCTCGAATTGCGGGTCATATAATCCCTGCTTGGGCGGCAAGCCCAGCGGGTTCGCGAGGATTTTCGTGTCGTTCAAACTATCGTTCTCTTTCATGTCAGGTGTTAATCGGCCCGCCTTATCGTCGCGGACCAATCACTAAATTAGGCTAGTTTTTACAATACCGAGCGAGGAGTGCAATAGCGGATTCGGGAAAATTATTCACCGCTGTGGACTTCTGGATGAACAAGGCAAAAGCTTCAGGCCCCCTCCGACGGCCAATACACCGGATCGTCAGCCCATCGGCCGCTAAAACTTCGCCGCGCGGGCTTCCAGAAAGCTTTCGGAGTAAGTCAGCGGCCGGAAGTGGAACAACTGGGCACCGTAGGGCGGCAGATCCAAGTACAAGCCGCGGTTTCCAATTTCGTCGCCACGTCGCAGATACTGTTCTTCACCGAGAAGATCTTTCATCTCCCAATTGTAGTCCCGGACATCCTCGCCCGCCAACGGCACGTGGCATTGGCTCGGCTCCGGCGAAAGATTCACCACCACCAGATCGAACTCCCCCGCTCCAGAGCGCCATTGAACGAGGACAAAATTCTCGTGTGTCGAATTGTCCGGCCAGGCAGGCGCCGGATCAACAATCTTGAAATCGCCTTTCCCCACCGACGAGATGATCAACGCCGCCAACAGATATTCATATAGCGCTTCAATCTCTGACTGCGGCGCTTCAGCGGGCCATTGCCCGAATTGCACCGGCGTTTTGATCCGCGCACCGGTCAGTTGACCGTCGTGAAGCAGGCGCATTCCCGGCAAACCGAACATGAGCAACGCCGCCGCGCGGTGTTCCGCCAGAGTCAATTTCGCCGCCACACGGTCCTCGTCGTGGTTTTCGAGGAAGTGCGCGCTTGCGGCGAGAAATTCCGGAGAACGTCGTAAAAGATAAGGACGCACTTCGGCGAGGTGCTGGTAAATCACGAAATCGTAAAGCTGCTTGTCGTATGTGAAATCAAACCCCAACGCCTGCATTCGCGCTTCCAGATCCCAATACACCTCGCCAAGAAACAAAAAGCCCGGTTGCCCAACGCGGATAGCCTCAATCGCATCCGCCCAGAATTCCGTATCGGGAGCGGTGTTCACCGACGGCACTTTGCGCCAGGTGTGCGCGAAGACATTGTTGAGCAAAAGCATCGCCATATCACAACGCACGCCGTCGCAGCGTTTGGCCAAGTTCATGAGCACGCCCTGAATCGCCCCACGCACGTCGGCGCGTCGATAATCCAGCTGCGCCGTGTCGGTCCATGCGTAGAAGTTCGGGTCCTTTCCGTGCGCGATCCAACGCGGGCCGTCACGCGTCTCGTGCAGAAACGCCTCGGGTATTTCGTCCGCACTGCGCACGAAATACTCGGGATGCTCCGAAATCCACGGATGATCGAGCCCCACATGATTCGGCACGAAGTCGAGGATCAGTTTGAGCCCGCGTTTGTGCAGTTTGCCGCGGAACTTCTTCAATCCCGCTTCGCCGCCAAGCGCATGAGGCACCGTATACTCCGCAATGGCAAATGGCGAAGCGAGCAGATCGGTGGTCGGGGCACCGGGAAAGAATGCGTCGTGTTGCTTGCGTAGTTCCAGACTATCGAGCGATTCCTGACGCGCTCGCGGCCCCGTGGTCCACACCCCCATCAACCAGATATGGGTGAAGCCAAGCTCCTGCCAACGCTCAAACTCGGTCTCGGGAACGGACGCCAGATCCACGGTTCGACCGGCCTGCGCGGACAGCTCACGCAGCCAGCAACGCGTGTTGATTTCGTAGAGCAGCGGATGGTTCATCGGCAATCCCAATTCAATTGCCAATCGCCCGGGATGGATGGACGTCTAGCTGTTCAACACCTTCAACGCCTTAGCCGCATTCGAAACCCGCAGGATAAGCAGCCCGCGCTTGGCGTTCGGCGGCGTGGCGCAATACGCGTACTCGATGTTCACCTTCGCATCGGCGAGCTTCTGACAGATTTTCGAGAGCGATCCCGGGCGATTATCTCCTTCGATCATCACCACGTCATCGTCCACCACGAGCACGTTGTGCTCCTCGAACAATCGCAAGGCACGAGTCGGGTCACTCACCACCATGCGGACAACGCTGTGATCCACCGTGTCGCTGATGGAGAAGGCGTAGATGTTGATTTTCGCTTTGGCCAGGGCTTCGCTCACGCGTGCGAGCGTACCGGGACGGTTATCAAGGAAGAGAGCCAGTTGTTTGGTAATTTGCATGAACTTGAATCTTTCTGCGGTCCACCGACGACCTGAAATTGGTTCAGCTCCGCCAAGGAAGCAAGCCCCGACACAAAATTCACTTCGGATAATCGCGCCACAGCCACTTCAACGCCTCGGGGAAAATCGACCCGCCGCGCTTGCTGTTGTGGCCGTAACCTTCCACGTAATCGAACTTCACGTCGTACTTCATGTAATTAAGCGACGACGCCATCATTTGATTCGCCAGCGGCCAGTTGCCGAACGGATTATCCAGATCGCCGCTCGTGTCTTGCAGAAAGACGCGGATCGGTTTCCGCTCTGTCTTGCGGATCAAATAGGGATAAACGTGCCCGCCGCGCAAATCGACGAAGCTCCCAATCGTGCTGAGCACCTTGCGGAATTGATCCGGCCGTTCCCACGCCACGGTGAAAGAACAAATGCCTCCACTGCTCGCGCCGCAAATCGCGCGGCCATTCGGATCATCCGTGATCGCGTAATTCTTCTTCACCTCGGGCAGGATTTCTTCGATCAGCATCCGCGCGTACCGATCCCCGAGTGAATCGTACTCGAAGCTGCGATTGCTCACGCGCCATGGATTCTGCGGCTTGAAGCTGCCGTTGTGTCCGGGGTTGATCAAAATGGCGATCGTCACCGGCATCTCGCCCTTGGCGATGAGATTGTCAAACACCGTGGGCACGCGCCACGAACCTTTCGGGTTCACGTAATCGTGCCCGTCCTGAAACACCATCACCGCAGCGGGCTTCTCCTTGCGATACTGCGCCGGCACATACACCCACCAATCGCGGACCGTGTTGGTGAAAATCTTCGAATGCCAGTTGGTGAGTTGCGTGAGCGTCCCGTGCGGCACGCCGGGCTGCACCTCGTGATCCGGCGTCGGCCGAAACTCATCCTCGGCCCGCGCAAACCCGGCGGCTAGCAACACGAAGCCCACGATCCATCGGAAATTCATGGCGCGAAAACTAGCGAAGCCCGCAAGCGATGGAAACTGTGAAGTTGAGCGACCGCCCCTCAGATATAATACATCTTTTCCTTCTCGGTGCTTTGATCGAGAAGCTGCTGAAAGTTGATCGCGTCGGCGGCAGCGTCGGCGGCGGCCTGAAGGCGTTTCCATGCAGCGCGAATTTCCGGCGGACACTTGGCATCGCTCAACGCGGGACTATCAAATACGGATCCATGCACGGCGCGCAGGATATCGCCGAGCGTGATGGCCGCCGGCGGTCGCCCAAGGAGGTAGCCGCCTTCCTTGCCGCGCTGGCTTTTGACGATCTGCTTAGATTTGAGCTCGATCAAAATCTGCACGAGGTAATTGCCCGGGATGCCATGCTCCTTCGCGAGATCGTCGGCGCGCGTGACCTCGCCAGCCTGATGATTGCGCGCGAGCGTCAGCACGGCGCGGGCGGCGTAGTCACTCTTGACGGAAAGTTTCACGGGCGAATCTTTGGGCACTGTCCGCACGTGAAGCAATCAAAAGTTGGGCAGCAACTTCCTGCGGGGCAATCACGCGCAACGCCGCGAAGGAAACTCATTTCTTCGGTGCCGTTGGTTTCGACGGCTTCGCCTCGCGCTCACTCGCAGGCTTCACCGGTCGCGCGGGCAGGTCGCTCGGCTTGTAACCAAACTCGCGAACGAATTCTTCCGCCGGCGCGTTGATGTAAATCCGGCGCTTCAGGAAAGGATCGGGGTAATTGATCTTCACGGCACGCAGCGCGAGGCGCACGAAACCTTTTGCCGGCTTCGCGGCGTTTGGACCGTAGAGCGGGTCGTTGACGACGGGATAGCCGGAGTCGGCAAGATGCACGCGAATCTGGTGCGTGCGGCCCGTGGTTGGATGCGCTTCAACCAGCGCGGAGTTTTCCCGCGTGGCGAGGACCTTGAAATGCGTTTCGGCGTCCTTGCCATTCTGATTGTCCACGATCATGCGACCGACGGCGCCTGGTTGTGGCGCGAGCATGGCGCGGGAAGTCCATTCCTTTTGCCGCGGGACACCTTGCACGACGGAGAGGTACACTTTTTCCACGCTGCGCGTTTCAAACAACTCGGTGTAAGCGGTCACCGCGCCCATGCTTTTGGCGAGCAACAGCACACCGCTCGTGTCGGCGTCGAGCCGGTGAACGTAACGGAGGAATTTGATGTTGCGCGATTGCGCCCAATACTCGCGCGCCTGAATGGAAGAGTTGAGCGCGAGCTGGAGATTGCGCGCGGTGTTCTCCCACGAGTCCGGAGCGAGGAGCCAGCCCGGCGGCTTGTCGATGGCCATCACGCTGCGGTCCTCGTAGAGGATCGGAATGACGAGGCCGTTTACGAACTCAATGTTTTTGGGCTTGCCCATGCCGGAGATTAGCCTTTCTCTCGACACACAAGCGATGCTTTTGCGGGGCGCCTGCGTTCCGCCGGAAATTCGCTGCTCAGATGGAAGAAACCAAAAAAGCTGTTTTCCAATTCCGCCCCAAGCTGATCGACTGCCTGAAAAGCTATCGACGCGGAGATTTCTTTGCGGATCTCGCCGCCGGAACCACCGTCGGAATCGTGGCGCTGTCGCTCGCGATGGCGCTGGGCATTGCTTCCAACTCCACACCGGCCGCGGGAATCTTTACCGCCGTCATTGCGGGATTTCTCATTTCCGCCCTCGGCGGTTCACGCGTGCAGATTGGCGGGCCGACGGCAGCGTTCATCCCAATCGTAGTTGCGGTGGCGGGTAATTACGGCGCGGCGAATCTGATACTCTGCACTTTGATGGCGGGCGTGATGCTCGTGGTCATGGGCGCGATGCGCGCGGGCACGATGATCAAGTTCATCCCCTTCCCTGTCACAGCGGGCTTCACGGCAGGAATCGCCGTCGTGATCTTCACCACGCAGGTGAAGGATTTCCTCGGGCTGACCATGGAGAAAAATCCCGGCGAATTCATCGAACGCATGAAGGCGCTCGCGGAAAGTCTCGACACATTCAACTGGCAGAGCACCGCGCTCGCTGGCGTCACGTTCGCGCTCATCAAATTCTGGCCGATAAGTTGGGGGCGACGCGTGCCCGCATCAATCGTCGTCGTGGTGCTGGGCACGCTCGCGGTCGCGATGTTTCAACTGAACGTAGAGACCATTGGAAGCCGATATGGTGCGAACGCAATTCCGCAAGGTCTGCCTGCGTTGTCTTGGCCGTCAGTGGATTGGGCGAACTTGCAGAACTTGATCCGGCCTGCGTTCACGATCGCGTTGCTGGCCGCGATTGAATCTTTGCTCTGCGCCGTAGTTGCCGACGGCATGATCGATGACCGGCACGACTCGAATCAGGAATTGATGGCACAAGGCCTGGCGAATATCGGCAGTTCACTATTCGGTGGCTTGCCCGCCACGGGCGCGATCGCTCGCACAGCGATCAACATCCGCAGCGGCGGCCGCACGCCGGTCGCCGGAATGATTCACGCGTTGACGATCCTCGCGATTATCCTCGCCGCTGCGCCGCTCGCGAAGTTCATTCCCCTGCCCGTTCTCAGCGCGGTGCTCGTCAACGTGGCGATCAACATGGGCGAATGGCATAACTTCGCGCGCATCACCAAATGGCCGAAAAGCGACTCCGCCGTTTTCCTCGGCACATTTTTTCTCACCGTCGTGTTCGACATCACCATCGCCGTGGAAGTGGGCATGATGATGGCGGCTTTTCTGTTCATCAAACGCATCTCCGAAACGACTCAGATCACGGCCGGTGAGGAACGCCGGTTCGACGAGGCGCCGGGCGATTCGATTACCGGAAAAGCGATTCCCAAAGGCGTGATGGTTTACAGCGTCTACGGCGCGTTTCTCTTCGGCGCGGCGGACAAACTCGAGACCGCGTTGCGTCGCTCGAATCAAGAAACCAAAATCCTCGTCATCAAGATGCGCCAAGTACTCGCGATCGACGCCACCGGCCTCGAAGCGCTCGAAGACATCGCGCACCGGATGCGCCATCATGGCAAGCAAATGATCCTCGCCGGCCCGCACTCGCAACCGCTCATGGCAATGTCCCGCAGTGGATTCATCGAATGGCTGGGGGAAGATAACCTCTGCGAAAATGTCGACACAGCGCTGGAACGCGCGCGCCAGTTACTGGCAGAATCGAAGCCAGCAAAATGAAGAAGAGCCCGGCACCTGTCCTCAACATCTCGCAACTCAGCATCACTCGTGATGGCACGAAGATCCTTCGCGAGGTCAACTGGCGCGTCGAACGCGGACAGCATTGGGTAATTCTCGGCGCGAACGGTTCCGGGAAGACTTCGCTGCTCGCCGCGCTAACCGGTTATTTCATGCCCACCTCCGGGGACATTGATCTTCTCGGGCAACGTTACGGTGAATCCGACTGGCGCGACTTGCGAACGCACATCGGCATTGTGAGTTCGTCGATCCGCCAGATGATGGCGGAGACGGAACCCGCGCTCGACACCGTCGCCAGCGGCAAATACGCGATGATCGATTTCTGGGGCACGCCCAGCGCCGCCGATCGCGCGCAAGCGGCGCGATTGTTGCAACGCGTCGAGTGCAGCTATGTCGCAGCGCGACCGTGGTCCGTGCTTTCGCAAGGCGAGCGCCAACGCGTCCTCATCGCGCGTGCGCTGATGGCGCGACCGTCGCTCCTCATTCTCGACGAGCCTTGTGCCGGGCTCGATCCCGCCGCGCGTGAACACTTCCTGCAATTCCTCAACCGCCTCGCGCGCCAGAAGAACTCCCCCACCCTCGTGCTCGTCACGCATCACGTGGAGGAAATCACTCCGATCTTCACGCACGTCTTGATGCTCAAAGCTGGCGCGGTGCTCGCGTCGGGACCGCGTCGCACGATCTTGAATTCGCGGTTGTTGTCCGAAGCCTTCGCTGCAGAAGTGAGACTGCACCGCAGCAGTGGTCGATTCCACCTTAAGGTCTCGCCACAAGGCGACGTCGTCGTTTAATTGCCGCGATCCATTGGCGGTGCTCTCAGCTGTGGTATCGTCTTCCCGTGAGCGATGAGCAGCGATCCATTCGCGGGCGCGGCACGGCGAGCAATCCCGTGAACCGCTTCGAGGAGATCCGGCTCGAACGCGACATCGACTGGAATCCCGAGGACGATCCCGCGCCGCGCACCGTCTTCCTTCGCGACTCCACGCAGACGATCATCAATTACAACGACAGCCCGGACATTGGCTTCGAAGCGAGCATCAATCCGTATCGCGGCTGCGAACACGGCTGCGTCTACTGCTACGCGCGGCCGTTCCACGAATATCTCGGCTTTTCCGCGGGGCTCGATTTCGAAACGAAGATCATGGTGAAAGAGAACGCGCCCGAACTTTTGCGGCGTGAACTTTCCAAACCGAAATGGCAGCCGCAGGTAATCGCGCTGAGCGGCGTGACGGATTGTTATCAGCCGGCGGAGCGACGCTTCCGCATCACTCGCGGCTGCCTCGAAGTGCTCGCAGAGTTCCGCAACCCCGTCGGCATTGTCACCAAGAACCATCTCGTCACGCGCGACGCCGATGTGCTGGGCGAACTAGCGAAGTTCAACGCGGTGATCGTTTTCATTTCCGTCACGACGCTCGATCCCACTTTGACGCCGAAGCTCGAACCGCGCGCCGCTTTGCCCGCGATGCGCCTGCGCGCAATCGAAGAGCTCACCGCGGCTGGCGTGCCGGTGGGCGTGCTCGTCGCGCCAGTGATTCCCGCGATTACCGATCACGAGATGCCGGCGATTCTCGCCGCCGCGCGCAAGGCGGGCGCGGTCACGGCGGGCTACGTGCCGCTGCGACTGCCCTTCGCCGTCAGCGCGTTATTCGAGGATTGGCTCACCAGGCATTTTCCAGATCGAAAAGAAAAGGTGTTGAACCAAATTCGCTCACTGCGCGGCGGCAAGTTGAACGATCCCAACTTCGGCTCACGGATGAGGGGCGAGGGAATTTTCGCAGAGCAATTCAAGAAGATGTTCGCTGTGGCGTCGAGAAAAGCAGGCTTCGACAAAGTGAGGCCGAAGGATTTGTCCATCGCGGCGTTTCGACGACCAACTGGACCGCAGCTGTCGCTGTTCGATTGAAGAGAATGCCGTCGCTGGCTTAGCGAATGGTTTAGCGGCGCATGGAGCGCGTGATCAAGCTGGCGCTCTTGGGATCGCGTCGACCGCGAACCATGATCCAGATAATCAGTGCCGCCACCACGACCAAAGCGATCGCGAGATAAAGGAGATGCGAAGCTTCAAACCCCGAAATCGGAGGCACAATACCGCCGATAATTTGTGCCGCGGGCGACGGCGCTGGTTGCGGTGCGACTTCCGCACGGGGTGCCGAAATCGGCGGCACGAGAACTGAAGATGCCGCCGCCACGACCACGGACGAAGGTGCTGCCGCCAAAGGGGCCTCAGGTGCAGCAGTCGGCATGGGTGCCGGCGCGGGTGCCGCAACGGCGGCTGGATTTCCTTGATAGGCAGCGGGCGCAGGCGGCGCAAACTCCGTCGGAGCCTTCGGCGCGGGAGCCGACGCAGGAACGGGCGCAGACGCTGCAGCGACTGGCGGAAGCGGCAGCGCCACAGCCGGACCGGTATCCGCCGGCAAAGTGTTCGCGCGCGGAGGCTGCGTGCGGGCCATTTCTGGAGGCACACTGGCAGCGGGCGTCGGCGGAACGATCGGAGTCGGAGGCGGTGCAGTTGGAACGACCGCCGATGTGGGCGCGGTTTTCCCGCCGGATTCAGCGACGGATGCTGACCGGAGCGCCTCGGGCATCTGCGGCAGGACAATCTCCTTGCCCGTACTGACAGTGCACCCGACGACATTGCCCTTCACGCCCAGCAAGGTGGTGACGAACGGCTTTTTCTCCCGCCAAAGCGCCATGGCGTGCTCTTTGTATATCTGATTTACGTAGGCATCGTAGGGCGTTCCTTGCAAATACTCGCTCCCGTCATTGACGATCAGGATGGTCGCCACGCGCGAAGCCTCGACCACTTTCATTGCTTCCATAGTCGCCACGAGGGCCAACGCCGTGTTGGTGAAATTTTGCTGGAGAATGAACTCGCTCGCAAGATTGGCGAGTTCGTTTTTGACAGCCGGCATCCACGTCTGCGGCATGAACAAGTCGGTCATCACCTTCGTGCGATACGGCCAGATTGCAAAAGCATCGCCAGCTTTCATTTCACCGTTCATGCCCGAGGCCACCAGATCGTGAACGGTTTTGGCGATCGCGTCGCGGCAATGTTTGGTGCCGCCGGAAACATCCACCATGAAGAGATAACGCCGCCCCTCTGGCAGGGGCTTCACCGGCAAGGGCGTGGTCGCGGACTGCGCCGCGACGGAGGAAATCGCGACGCAGAGCAAAAGCAGGCCGGACAAAACGAATCGGTTCTTCATGCTAACGTGGCTGGTTGTAGCGTTTGCGCTCGCGACGGTTGTAATTCTCCAAATCCCGCTTCGCGTCGCCATGGGCACCGCCGATCGCGCGAATGAATTGATCGCAACTCTGAGCCATCCCACCCATGCCGATGACGAGGTCGCGTTCCGCGTAATCGTCAGTGACGACGAGCACTTCGCCGTAGCTGAGCAATCGATGAGTCGTGCGTTCAATCATGTCGTCCGCGGTCTGGCCGCGTTTGGAATACAGCACTTCCATTTCGGGCGTGCTTTCATTCTTCGGCGTGCCTGATGGGGCTCCGCCACCGTCGAAAAAAACCGTGATCGGGGTGCCGATGGAATCGCGATACAGCGTCAGTTGGCGGATTAACTCTTCGCGCGCAGCCGCCGAATGGCGCGGTCTCCCGGGAGCCAATTCTGGCCATCCATGGAGCAAGCTGTAGCCATCGACCAATATCCGCACTAGTGCCACATCGACAATTTCATCCACCGTTTTCACTACCCGCCAGCTCGCGTCCCAAGCATTCTTTTCCTCACGAGCCGACGGCAGGCTACGACAAGCCCCATCCAGCGGCAATCCTTTTGAAAACCGCGCCTCCGATCCGCAGTTGGCCTCAGGGGCCTCCCCGTGTTCAAAATCGTTTCCTAAACCACGCGCGTTGTGCGAAAAATATCCGGATGAAAGTCAAAGCTCCCATTCCAGTGACGGTCCTGACCGGCTTCCTCGGTGCGGGGAAGACCACGTTGCTGAACCATTTGCTCACGCAGAACCACGGTTACAAAATTGCCATCATCATCAACGAGTTCGGCGCCGTCAGCATCGACAACCAGCTCGTCGTCGGTGCGGACGAGGAAATCGTGGAGCTCAACAACGGCTGCATTTGCTGCCGCGTCCGCGGCGATCTCGTGAAGAGCCTCAACACGCTGCTCCAAAAGCAAAAACGCTTCGACTACGTGCTCATCGAGACGACCGGTCTCGCCGATCCCAGCCCCGTCGCCCACACGTTCATGATGCCGAACATGACGAAGACCATGCGCCTCGACGGCATCGTCACCGTCATCGACGCCGCCCACATCGAAAAGGAACTCGCCGACGGGCCCGAGCCCTCCGCACAAATCGCTTTCGCCGACGTCATCGTGCTCAACAAAACCGACCTCGTTTCGCCCGCCGACTTGAGCCGTATCGAGAACCGCATCCGCCAGATGAACCGGCTCGCCAAGATTCATCGCACGCAGAAATCGCAGATCGAAGTGAGCAAGCTCCTCAACGTGAAAGCACGCGACCTGAGCGCACCGTTGACGCTCGCCGCTGGCGAACACTCGCATGGTCATCACGACGAGGCTGTGAAATCGTTCTTCTTCAGCGACGATCGCCCGCTGGACTTAAAAAAGGTCGAAGCGTGGCTCGGCGAAATCATCAATGAACTGGGCGCGAACATTTATCGGAGCAAAGGCATCCTCCACATCAAAGGCCAGCCCAAGCGCGTCGTTTTCCAAGGCGTGCAGATGATGTTCGACGCCACGCCGGACCGCTTCTGGAACGCCGACGAGAAACGCCAGAGCCAGCTCGTCTTCATCGGCAAGGAACTCGACGAGGAAAAAATCCGCGCCGGCTTCAATGCGTGTTTGGCGGAGTGATGGGTTTCAAGTTTCAGGTTCAAGGTTTCAAGTTCTCCCGATGAGCGCCGATCCGCATAACTTGCAACCTTGCAACTCGGAACCTGCAACTCCGACACCCCGCCCCATCCTCTTCCGCACGCTGACGATCTTGTGGTCCTTCCCTTCGCTCGGCGCGATCTGGATTCTGTCGCACGACGCGCAATGGGTCCACGCGAACGGCGTGATCGCGGCCTTTCTGGCCGTGCGCGCGGAACAATGGCTCGCCATTGCGTTGCTGCTCTTGCACGGCTGGTTCGCCTGGCGTTGGCGGCGCTCGGCTTGACTTTAGAACGGCCAGCCTAAACGTTCTCTCATCGGTATGCCGCTCTACGAATACGAATTGTGCGATGGCGACTGCAAAATCTGCGGCGGCAAGTTCACGTTGAACCGCCCGCTCAGCGCCGAGCCGCTCGTCAAATGCCCGCTATGCAAGAAAGCCGTCCGCAAGATGATCTCGAACTTCAGCTCGCCGATTAAGCTAAAGCCGCTCTCGGTTTCGGATGCGAAGAAAGCAGGTTTCACCATTTTGAAAAAGATCGGCAAGGGCGAGTACGAACGGCAGTGACAGTCCCGAACGTAGTTTCAATTCTACGCTGGCAATACCACCCAACCCGCCGCATCTTACTCGGCAATGAGCGAACTCCAGGTCATTCAAACGACTTTGGAAAATGCCGCGCGCCGGCAACGCTGGCACCACGGCTGGCGCGGCCTTTGGCAGGGCCTTTTGCTTGGCAGCGCACTTTGGTTTTTGGCGCTGGTTGCTTACAAGATTTTCCCATTGCCCGATGTGACCCTGATGGTCGCGCCAATCGCTGTTACGGTCGTCACGTTGGGCGGATTCGTGATCGGCTGGTGGCGCAAGCCGGCGCTCGCCGATGTCGCACGCTGGCTCGATGATCGCGAGCAACTCCGCGAGCGTCTCAGCACGGCGTTGGAATTCGCCGGCAAACCCATCGACTCTTCGTGGCAGCAACTCCTCCTGCACGATGCCGCACAGGCCGCGCAGAAGCTTGATCCGCGGCGATTGCTGCCGTTGAAACTGCCGTTGATCAGTCGCTGGGTTGCGCTGGTGCTGGCGTTAACCGTCGCGTTGGGATTTGTTCCTGAATACCGCAACACGGCGTATGTGCAGAAGAAACGCGACGCGGAGAACATTCGCGAAACCGGCAAACAACTCGCCGATCTGACGCGCCGGCAACTCGCCCAGCGCCCACCGGCATTGGAACCCGTGAAGCAGTCGCTCGACGCCGTCACCGAACTCGGCCAGCACCTCGCGCAGCAGGCACTCACGAAATCGGACGCGTTAAAAGATCTCACGAGCGTCACGGAGAAATTGAAAACCGAAGCGAAGCAGCTCGGGCAAAATCCCGCGCTCAAACGCCTTGAACAAGCCGCGCGCCAGTCCGGAGGCAATGGCACCAGTCCCGGTGAATTGCAGAAGCAGATGGATTCGCTCCAGAAATCGCTCGGCGAAAAGGCGACGAAATCCGACCCACTCGACAAATTGAAAGAGAAGCTCGCGAAGGCGCAGGAACAGGCCGCCGGGATGCCGTCAAAAGGATCGCCCGCCGGCGACGCCGCGCGCGAGCAACTCGCCCAGGCGCTTTCCGATCTCGCGCGCGAGTCGAAAGACATGGGCCAATCGCTCGCCGGCTTAGAAGAAGCTATCGCCGCGCTCGCCGCCGACAAAACGGAGCTCATGTTGAAGGATCTTCAAGCGGCGATGAACGATCTCGATAAGCTGCGCGACATGGCCAAGGCTTTGCAGCAACTCCAGCAACAGGCCACGCGTCTCGGAAAAGATCTCGCCGAGCAACTCAAGAACGGACAAGCGGAAGCCGCGCAGGAGACATTGCAGAAGATGATCGAGCAGTTGAAGTCGGCGAACCTGTCGCCCGAGCAAATGAAGACGTTGCTCGAAGAAGTCAGCAAGGCGGTTGATCCGGCGAAGGAATACGGAAAGGTCGGCGAGTTGTTGAAAAAAGGCGCCGGCCAAATGCAGCAAGGCGACAAGCCCGGTGCGGCGCAATCGCTCGCCGACGCAGCGAAGGAATTGAAGAATCTCCTCGATCAGCTCGGCGACGCTCAGTCGCTTCAGGCCACGCTCGAAGCCTTGCAGCGCGCCCAGCTCGCCATCGCCACCGGGCAATCGATGGGGGCTTGTCGCAATCCCGGCATGGGCAAAGGCGGCAAACCCGGACGCGGAGTCGGAACGTGGGCGGAGGAAGAAGGCTGGCTCACCAAACCCGAATTCACCGAGCGTTGGGATAATTCCGGAATGGTCCGGCCCGACGTGGATCCGCGCGGGCTCACCGATCGCGGCGATCCGAATCTTCCCGACAATCTCGCCGCGACCAAGCTCCGCGGCCAAATGTCGCCCGGCGGATCAATGCCCAGCATCACGCTGAAAGGCGTGAGCATCAAAGGCACAAGCAACGTGAAGTTCCAAGAGGCCGCCGCCGCCGCGCAAGCCGATGCGCAGAGCGCGTTGAACCAGGATCAAGTTCCGCGAGCGTATCAAAACGCGGTGAAGGATTATTTTGATGACCTAAAGAAGTAACCACGGATGGAAACGGATCAATACGGATGGGGAAAGGAGACGCACGTTGCGCGAATTTGCTCTATTCGTGTCAACCATCCGTGTCTATCCGTGATTAAGAATTTATGAGTACGGAAACCCAAATCAGCACCTTTCGCGAAACGTTCACCAAGCTCCGCGCCGAGATCGGCAAGGTCATCGTCGGCCACGACGCGATCGTGGATGGCACGTTGATCGCGCTATTTTCCGGCGGGCACATTCTGCTCGAAGGCGTGCCGGGGCTCGGCAAGACGCTGTTGGTCCGCACGCTGAGCGAGGTGTTGGAACTTTCCTTCAGCCGCATCCAATTCACGCCCGACCTGATGCCGGCAGATATTCTCGGCACCAATCTCGTCATGGAAAATGCCGAGGGCCGGCGCGCATTTGAGTTTCAACGCGGACCGATTTTCGCGCATCTCGTGCTGGCCGATGAAATCAATCGCGCCACACCGAAGACGCAGTCTGCGTTGCTCGAAGCGATGCAGGAAAAGCAGGTGACGGCCGGTGGCGAAGTGCGGCGACTCGTTGAACCTTTCTTCGTCCTCGCAACGCAGAACCCAATCGATCAGGAAGGAACCTATCCCCTGCCCGAGGCGCAGCTGGACCGCTTTTTCTTTAAACTCCTAGTTGGCTATCCCAGCGCGGGAGAATTGACCGAGGTGCTCACGCGCACAACCGAGGGCGTCAAGACGAAGGTGAACAAGGTCCTCGACGGTGCGAGCTTGCTCGCCCTGATGGATCTGGTGCGACAGGTTCCCGTGGCTTCGCACGTGAAGGATTACGCCGTGCGCCTCGTCCTCGCCACGCATCCCAAAACGGACACCGCATTGCCGATCACCAATCAATATCTTCGTTTCGGCAGCAGTCCACGCGGAGCTCAGACGCTGATTCTTGCGGGAAAAGTCCGCGCCCTCACGCAAGGCCGCTTCAACGTGAGCTTCGAGGATATTCAAGCCGCCGCACCAGCAGCGCTGCGCCATCGCCTGATTCCCAACTTTGAAGCGGAAGCCGAAGGTATCACGACCGACCACGTGATCGATCAGGTGCTGAAGGAAGTTCCAAAGAACGCGGAAGGGGTGAAGGCTTAGTCCGGCCAGGCTGCAAATCTGCTCGGGCAGAAAAAAAATCGCAGCGCGCACGCTGCGATCAGGTTCAAATCCGGAATTAACCGACGAGAAACAATCTTCTCGCGGGAGTTTATCTTGCGGCGCCTAGCGCAACCGCCACGTGATGCGCGCCTTGTTCAAATCGTAGGGCGACATTTCCATTTTCACGCGATCTCCGACCGTCAGGCGGACGAAACGCTTGCGCATCTTCCCGCAAATGGTCGCGAGGACGAGATGCTTGTTGTCGAGCTGGACGCGAAACATGGTGCCGGGCAGCACCGTCTGGACGAGCCCTTCAACTTCTATGTGTTCTTCTTTCATGCAGGGAGACGGAAACTGAATTCGGAAAATTAAAAGGCGGAGCCCGGTTCGCACCGGGCCCCGCCGTGAAACCCTTGCGTTGGATTAATAACGGCCGCGACCGCCGCCGCCGCCACCACCGCTGCCGCCGCCGTATTCACGACGACCGCCGCCGCCGCCACCGCCGGACGGACGCTCTTCACGAGGACGAGCGACGTTGACGGTAAGAGCGCGTCCATCCAACTGCGCGCCGTTCAAGGCGGAGATGGCTTTCTGTGCTTCTTCAGGGGTGCTCATGGTCACGAAACCGAAACCGCGGGGGCGGTTGGTCATGCGATCCATCATCAGGTTGGCCTCAACGACGGTGC
The DNA here is from genome assembly GCA_044224905.1 of Limisphaerales bacterium. Taxonomy (GTDB): domain Bacteria; phylum Verrucomicrobiota; class Verrucomicrobiia; order Limisphaerales; family JBGAJN01; genus JBGAJN01. Next base: position 1,311,740 of record JBGAJN010000002.1, on the reverse strand, counting down.
CGTGTGCGGCGAACGCGTCTTGGAGGTCGTTTTCGGTGGTATTGAAGGAAAGATTTCCTACAAACAGTTTATTGCTCATGTGATGCTAATTGTCCGAGACTTTTCTTTGCTTTGACCAGACTGTTTCCGTTCGTCGGATTTCAAATCATCACTGAACCAAGTTCACCTGAAGATTTACCATGCCTTGAAAGAGACAAGCCATCTAACAGACGCGGGTAACCTGCCTGTTTCCGGCCGGATAGCAACAACTATCACGAATTATTTTCCCGCCTGGTTTCGCGCCTCCAGAAATCATTTCGCATCGGTCATTTACTTCACTTCAGTCGACAAGCAGAATCCGTTGTCCATCGGCGAAACTTCCATGCCGCAGGAAAGCAAATCCGCAGAAGAAAGCAAAAACTATGGGCGATAAATCCCCTAAGTCGAACCAGAAGAAGTCCGGCCAAAAACAATCCAAGTCCAACGCCAGCGCGGCGAAGAAGAAACAGGCCGTCGCCGCCAAGCAGGCCGTCGGTAAGAAGAAGTAACCCCGCCCCTGCTGTCTCTCCTGGCGCAAATCGGGAGAGACAGATTCCCTTTCCCTCCCCGCCGATCGCCGGCAGCGCTTTCTCGAGCGAGCGAGATCGGCGAGTCCGCGTCCTATTTCTCGAATTTTTCCCGTTAGTTTTCTACGTGTTGAACGCTGACGTCCCGACCGCCTTTCGCTAGCATCGCGTCATGCAACGCGCTCGTCCCAATCATTACGCCACGCTCGGACTCGACCGACGCTGCACCCTCGACCAGATTCGCGCGGCGTATCGCGTGCTCGCCAAGCAGCACCATCCCGACCTCAATCCCAATTCGCCCGCTGCCATGGAGCGCACGCAGGAAATCAACGCAGCGCATGAAATCCTGAGCAACCCCGAGAGCCGCCGCGCCTACGATCAAGAACTCGACTCCGCGTCGCGATCAGCGCCCACGAAACGCGCGGCGAAAACTCAGCAGAACATTTCCCAAGACGTTCACCTGCGAATCGAAGAATTCCTTCGCGGCACAACTTTGGAAATCCGTGTGAACGATCCCAACAATCCGCAAGGACCGGAAACGTACAGCCTGACCGTCACGCCCGAAACCGCGCCCGGCACTCGCTTCCGCATTGCCCGCGAACAATCGTCCAGTGGCGGGTTCGTTCTCGTGAAGGCGCGTGTGCGACCGGACTTTCGCTTCAAAGCGCGCGGCTCCGATCTCCGCTGTGATTTGAAAATCAAAGCCGAGCGCGCCGCTCAAGGTGGCACCGAAATGATTCGCAGCGCGACCGGCGCAATGCTTCGCGTCGCCATTCCCCGCGGCGTCGGACGCAACGAGATCGTGCGCATCCCCGGCGAAGGCCTCCCCAAGACACGAGGCGGCCGCGGTGATTTGCTCGTCCGCATCACTTACCGTGTCGAGGTTCGCTTCACCCGTAGCGCGCGTCGCTAACTTTCGGTGGCGATTGCGGCGCCACACATTCTCCCGCTAAGCTCACCGCATGGAAAAGAACCGCCTCGAAGCGTTCAGCGACGGAGTGATCGCGATCATCATCACCATCATGGTGCTGGAGTTGAAAGTCCCCCACACGGCTGAGCTCGCCGAGTTAAAGCCACTCCTGCCCGTGCTGCTCAGCTACGTGCTGAGTTTCATCTACGTCGGGATCTACTGGAACAACCATCACCACATGTTCCATTCCACTAAACACGTCAGCGGGGGCATTCTATGGGCGAACCTCCACCTGCTGTTTTGGCTTTCGCTATTTCCGTTCACCACGGGCTGGATGGGCGAGAATCATCTTGCGCCAACGCCCACCGCTGTCTATGGCTTCGTCCTCCTGATGGCCGCAATCGCGTACTACATTCTGCAACGCGCTATTATCAATCAACAGGGCCCCAATTCCCTTTTGGCCGCTGCCATTGGCGACGATCGCAAAGGTAAACTTTCGCCCGTGCTGTACCTCGCCGCAATCCCGCTCGCGTTCGTGAGCCCGTGGATTGCCAGCGGCTTATACATACTCGTCGCCTTAATTTGGCTGGTTCCGGATCGCCGCATCGAACGCGTAATAAGCGAAGGGCGCGGATGACGCCGACTACCGGGGAACTTTCAGCCATTCAGTTAGCGAATCTCGAAGCCGCCCCCCCAAAACGTCGTCGAATCATTCGCCGAATGTCGAAGGTGATTTGCGATACAAGCTGACCACTATTTCGCAGCCGGCATATTCCGCCCGCGCTCGACCTTAAGGCTTCGACTCGGGGGTGGCGTCTCCCCAATGCTCCTTGCAACAATCTGCGCAGAAAGTTTTTGAAAATGTCGCTTCGGAATGTTGCGTGACATACAACTCAATCGGGTGCCACTGCCCTTTCTCATCCCGGATTTTCTTACAGTAGGCACATACCGGAAGCATTCCCTCCAGCACGCGCACCTCTTTTTCCAGAGCTTCTTGCTTGGTAGCCACCCGCCTGACCAGCAGAGCTACCATCAACAGCATTCCAATTCGAATCGCCGTGTTGATCGCTTCGTATACCGCGGAATCCAACTCCTCATTCAACAGGTAGCAAATCCCAAAGCGCATCATCGGCAAGACGACAGCGAACACGCAGGCCTGAAAGCGCGCCCCTTGCCAGGCGGCCAGCGCGACGGGGATAACAAACGTGATTGGAAAAACAATCCGGGGCCCGGTAACTAAATCAAGACCGAGTACCGCCACCGCTATCATGCTTGGCGTCGCTGGTTTAAGGAGCCACCGCTTCAGAGTTGGGTTAGAAATCGGCATTAAATTAAATCGTGCAAAAATTCGCGAACACCACCCGGATCGACCAATTCGCTATCCATCGCAAAACATTAAAGCAATCGTCGTCAGTTTGTCCACCGCCGACAGATCAAGGCGTTTTGAAAATCACATCCTTCGTCGCTGGGCGTATAAACCGTTGAAAACACTGCCCCGATAAAACCCTGCCGGCGCGCCTGCAAAGGCACCGATTTCAAGCGTCGCCCGGCCTGCCTAGGAATTCAATCGCCAGAGCGTATAGTTCAACCAACTCGCGAAGCCGACCCACAATAGATACGGAACCAGCAGCCCCGCCGCCGGACGGCTCACCCGCCAAAAGGCCACGACGGTCGCCGCGATCGCCAGCCACAACATCAGGATTTCAGCGAACGCCCAACCCGGCGCGTGCAAGCCAAAGAATAGCGGCGTCCAAATAGCATTGAGCGCAAGCTGAACGACGAACCATCGCAAAGGCGAACGTTGCGCCGCGAAGCCTCCCCGCCGCCAAACGAGCCAGGCGGCGATTGCCATCATCGCATAAAGCGCCGACCACACCGGGCCAAATATCCAACCCGGCGGATTCCACGACGGCTTGTTCAGCGACGCATACCATTGGCCCGGCAAGAAGAACGCGCCGCCCGTAGCCGCTAAGAAACACAGCGCGACCCAACCGATCAACGCGCTCGCACTGCGCAGACCAGACTTCGCCGTCGGCGGCGTAGTTGGTGCAGCGACATTAGTCATTTGGTTTCGTGTGAATTTCCGATCACACACTGCGCCATCTCAGTCAGCGAACAAGAACATTGCACCGCAAACCTTCTACGAAACGGTCTCCGCACCGCCCGCACCCAGCGTGACTCAAATGCCCGCGCGACCGATTTCTTCGTAGGCGTGCTTGAGCCAGACTTTGACGCGCTGACGTTCGAGCAGGCCCAAGCCTTTCACGTCGGTCGTGCTCCTGTTCTTGGCCGCCCAGAAGCTCGTGCTGCCCGCGTCGATCTTGGCGATCACCGGTTCGTGCAGGCGCTTGAGGGAAACGAAGCGTGCGTTCAATTCCGCCGCGCGCGCTTTTTCCGGCGACTTCTCGAAGATTTCAAAGTTGTCGCCGCGCAGTTGATTCAACACGAGCACGTAGTTGAGTCGCGCACCGAAACGATCGAACAACTTCTTCAGCAGGTCGACCGAGTCTTTGCCGGAATCCATCACGTGCCAGTAGTTCAACGTGACACCGGTTTCACCGACCATATCGATCACGCCCGATTCATCCATCCATTGAACCAACGCGTCGTGCGTTTGCGCGGCGAGATCGACGAGAACGCGCTTGTCGGGCTGCTCAATGGCCGCTTCCACAATCGCGTCCATGCTCTCGTATCGATCCACGATCACCGGCGACGCGTAGTCCGCGTAAAAGCGCAGCAACGATCCATGCGAACGGTCCGTGTCGAAGCCGACGAACGGCAGGTTGTTGTCGATCAGGTATTGCGCGACCACGCGGGCGACCACCGACTTGCCCACGCCGCCTTTTTCACCACCGATAAAATGAACATTAGCCATAAATGATTTATTGATTCTGCATTCAACAACGCCGGGGCCGGTTGAGCGCCTGCGTGCGGATTTTAAAAATCGCGAACTGGGATGGTGATTGATCGCGTGAATCCATTACCAACCAAAAGCAGTGGAGTTGGATGAAAAGAATCGATGAGTTGATCTCTGTTGCTTCATCCTTTGATTTGAACCGCGCGCCAAGTCGAAGTGTTCGATTGAGTCCCGGCGACAAATGCGGCTACTCTGCTGCCTTTATGAGCAAACCTGCGTGCCCGATGTGCGAAATGACTGATGTGCTGGAACACCCCGAACGCTATGAGTGCGTCACCTGTGGGCACGAGTGGGAACGCACGCCCGAACCCGAAGCCGCCGATGCGCCCCGCGTCGTTAAGGACGCCCACGGCACCGTGCTCGCCGACGGCGATTGCGTCGTGCTGATCAAAGATTTGAAACTGGGCGGCACGCAAGTGCTCAAGGGCGGATCGAAGTCCAAACCCATCCGCCTCGTCGATGGCGACCACGAAATCTCCTGCAAGGTGGACGGCATCGCCGTCGGTCTGAAAGCGTGCTTCGTTAAGAAAGTCGTCGCGTAGAAAACAGTTTCAACCCCGTCGCATTATGGCTGATCAGACTTCTCCTCCGTCGCCCCAGCTGTTCTTCGAAACGATCAATGCCTTTCATCGCACCGCCGCGCTGAAGGCCGCGATTGATCTGGGGTTGTTCACCGCGATCGGCAAGACGCCATCGACCGCGGCGGAAATCGCGACGCGTTGCCAATGTCCGGAGCGGGGCATTCGCATTCTTAGCGACAACCTCGCCATCCTCGGCTTCCTCACGAAGGAAGCTTCGCGTTACGCGCTCACGCCCTCGTCCGCGGTGTTCCTCGACAAAAGCTCGCCGGCGTATTTCGGCGATGCCGTGAAATTCCTCCTCGCTCCCGGGCTCACCGAAGCCTACAGCGATCTCGCCGCGACCATTCGCAGCGGACGCATTCACACCTCGGAACACGGCACCACAGCACCGGATCATCCGGCGTGGGTCGAGTTCGCACGCGCGATGGGACCAATGATGACTCCCGCTGCGAATGGCGCCGCGGAACTCGTGCCGCTCGATCAAACGCGCGCGACTCGCGTTCTCGATATTTCCGCCAGCCACGGCACCTACGGCATCGCCTTCGCGAAAAGGAATCCGCGCGCACATCTCGTCGCCCTCGATTGGGAAGCGGTGCTCGCCATCGCCGAGGAAAACGCCGTCGCCGCGGGAATCGCGAACCGCTTCAGCAAAATCGTCGGCGACGCCTTCACGGTGGATCTCAGTCGCGACTACGACGTCGTGCTCGTGCCGAATTTCCTCCATCACTTCAGCCTCGCCGAGTGCACGCGTTTCCTGCGTCGCCTCCACGCCGCGCTGCGTCCGGGTGGACGCGTGGTGATTGTCGAGTTCGTGCCGAACGAAGACCGCATCTCACCGCCGGCCGCGGCGAGCTTCAGCCTCGTCATGCTCGGCACGACTCCGCACGGCGACGCCTACACGTTCGCGGAGTATCAACGAATGCTGACCGACGCTGGTTTTCGCGACGCGCAATTGCATCCCTTGCCGCCCACTTCAGAAAGCGCCGTGATTGCCACGGCGTGAAATCGCTCCCCTACTTCTTCTTCAACATCCCCGGCGAATTCCACTTGATGACGTGATACGTCGCCGGACCGTCGCCGACGTTCTTGATGCTGTGCAATTGATTCGCCGCCTGGAACACGACCGAGCCGGGACCGATGCGCTTTAGCTCGCCGTTCACCAGCGATTCCACCGTGCCTTCCTTCACGATGATGAGTTCCTCGTCGGCATGCTGGTGCGGCGGGTGCGCCATCTCGCCAGAATTCAACGTCGTGACGTGACACTCCAACTCGTCGAGCGTCGAGGTCGGGGATTGGAAAAATTTTCGCGACTCGCCCTTGGCTGTCTTCTTCACCGCGATCTGCGTCCAGTCAAACACCGATGAACCCATGACCTTCGGCGCCGTCTCCTGCGCCACGGCCAAAGTGCCCAACACCGTGCCCGCTGTGGCCAACATCACCAGCAAATCGCGACGTGTAATCATGCGCCCAGCCTACACCGATTGCGCGCGAAGGTGAGCGGATTTTTCGGCCGGGGCGTTGCGCTCAGGCAAGCGCGGCGCGGCAGAAATTAATGCAGCGGGCCAGTTCCTTCATGCGATCGGAGTCCGCCGGCACCTTGTATTCGAATTCGATCGTGCCCTGAATGTTCCACTTGTTATCGCGAATCAATCGCAGCACTTCCCCAATGGGCGTGTCACCTTCGCCGAAGGGCGTGTTGCCTCCGTTGTTCTTCTTGCGGTCCTTCAAGTGAACGTGCGTCACGCGATCGTGATGTTTAGTCAGAAAGGGCACCGGCGACGTGTTGTTGCCGGCAACGAAGTGGCCGAGGTCCACGTTCGCGCCATTGTATTTCGCGAACGAAAAAGTCTTCTCCCAATCCTCGGGCTTCGTCGTGGCGTGGCCGTGGTAGCCGACCATGAACTTGTGCTGGTCGGCGAAATGGCCGAGCCGCTCGTGCTCCGCGTCCGCGGTGGCGCCGTGGGCAATCTCCGTGGAGATCGCGCGGCCACCGAGCGCCTTGGCGAGCTTGAAGGCGTAATTCACCTCGTCTTCCGACATTTTCAAAATGCCGTCCACCTTGACGATCTCGATGAGCACGCCGGCGGCTTCCCACTTGGCGCGGAATTCCTTCACGCGATCCAGCGAGACGGATTTGCGCCAGTTGCGCAAGGCGTCGGCCGTGGCGGCGGCGGAACCCTTGGCCACGCCCTTCTTGGGGCTGATGAGCTCGGGCGGCACGCCGAGGAACTGCTCCACCGGCTGCGTGCGCAGTTCGACGCCGCTGAGGCCCAGCTTGACACACGCGGCGAGCACTTCATCACCGGTCATCAACGGATTACCGAAGCTATAGGGCACGTTGAGGCCGAGCTGCACGCCGGCGATTTTCGAATTCGGTTTGGCGTCGGCGGCGCCGAGCCGGTCGACGACGGACAATGCGCCGGCCCCGGCGAGCGCAGCGAATGACAGTTTCGTGAAATCCCGCCGAGTATAGGTGTGCTTCATAAAGTTGAGTGATTGGGGTGGTCGGCTGCTTAATGTTTCACCGGTTCCGCGTTCCACACTTTGATTTCGTCGAACCACCCGCTCTGGCCGGCGACGCCGAGTTCGATCTTCGACTTGGTCGGATGGCCGATGCCGGCGGACTTGAGATACGCCACCGGCTTGCCATCGATGCTCGCGCGCATTTCGTCGCCGACGGTTTCGACCGTGAAGGTGTACGTCTTGTTATTTTCCAGCTTCACCGGATAGGTGGCGCTCTTGCCGGCCATCCGCTTGGCGACTTCCGCCTTCTTGCTCGGGTCCGCCTTCATCGCCTTGATCGCCTCGTTCTGGCTGCCTTCGCGCTCGTCCATGATCGTCACCTTGTCGAGACGCACCTGCGCGCGGCAGAGATGCCCGTAATGCGAACCGGTGTATTTGCGATCGTCAAACTCCACGTCGATCATCGTCGCGCCGTCGAAGCGGATCTTGCATTCCACGACGCTGTCCTTCGTCGGCACCTCGAGCCCGTACACCGCCGCGTGCGCGGTGATGACAGACTTGCCATCCTTCGAGGGCGTGTCCTTCACTCGGGTCTGCGTGCCTTTCAACGCACCGTTTTCAAACGCGAACGTGTCCACCACGCGATGCCAGCGCTTGTCGTGGTCGGCGCCGTTCATGTCATCGGAGAACAACAGCTCCTTTTTCTTGGCGATTGGTCCCGCCGGAATCGCGGGCAGCTTGGGCACCTCGGCGGCGAAGGCTGACGCGGTGATGAAGGTAAGAGCAATGAGAGCGAGGCGTGTTTTCATTAAATGTAAAATTGAATTGAGCGACCCGAGAAATACCAAGCGGCTCCCCCGAGCACAAGCCGGCTAACGCTTCGCCGGTTCTGCGTTCCAAATTTTCAGGTCGTCGAAAAAGCCGTCTTTGCCCATGCAACCGAACTCCACCTTCGACTTCGTCGGGTGGGCGATGCCGGGAGATTGCAGGAAGGCCACCGCCTTGCCGTCGATCGAAGCGCGCATCGTATCACCGACCGTTTCCAGCATGAACGTGTGCCAGGTCTGCGGATCGAGGCTGAGCGGAAAGGCGATGTTCTTTCGCCCGGCGGGTGTCGGCGGCTCGCCGGTCGCGCCAGCGGGCCGGGCGACGGCGAGTCCTTTTTGATCCACGAGCGTGATTTTGTCCGCGGCGATGCGCGCCATGCAAATGTGCCCGTAGTGCGAACCGTTGAACTTGCGATCATCAAACTCCGCCGTAACCGATTGCGCGCCGCCGAGCTTGAAGCGGAACTCGATCACGCTGTCCTTCGTCGGGATGTCGTTGCCGATGACGGCCTGATGCCCTTTCACGGCGGGCTTGCCATTTGCCGCCGGCGCGTCGAACCGCAGCTGCGTTCCCTTCAGCGCGCCCTTCTCGAGGGAAAAAGTCGGCACCACGATCGCCCACGCCTTGCCCAATTCCGCGCGTTCGAATTCATCCGCGAACAGCAACTCCTTCTTCTGCGCAATCGGCGCGGCGGGAATTGCGGGCAGCTTGGGCGCCTCCGCAGCAAAGGCGGACGCGGTGACAACAGTGAGAGCAACGAGTGCGAGGCGAAGGTTCATGAGTGATTGAAATTGAATCGTGAGCCCGATGGATACCAAGCCCGCCGCACCGGCACAAGACAACCGTGCACGTGAACCATCGGATTCATCGCGCTGGCTTGCTAAAAATGAACGGCAGTGCGCTGCCGACGCCCGGCGGAAAATCCGCAGTGAGGGGAGCACCGATAGTTTTCTTGGGATTCTGCGGATCGCGGAAGTCGAGCGTCACGGTCTCGCTTCCCTTGCGAATGTGGATGAGTCCACTGCCCCACTCGGAGCGGATGAAGGGAGAATCGTAGCCGCGCGCCGGCGCGAGATTGACGGGCTTGCCGTTGATCTCGCCGAGCTTGCTCGGGCCGCAGAAGGTGATGGTTTCAAAACGCAGAACGCCGTCCGCGTAATGCACGGGCCGCGCCTTCACGGCGGCTTTGAACGCGGCAAAGTTTCCGTCGTAGTCGGCGGCTTGATTTGCGATGAGGATCACGGGCGCGTTCTCCGCCTTCAGCGTGATGAATGCGCGGTTATTCTTCGTCACCTCGTCAGCGTGCTGCCACGCGGGCGTCCACGCGTAACCACCCGCCACGACTTTGACCGCCGCGAACGCACCGCCGTCCCGGACGAAAATCCAGCCGTCTTCTTCCTGCACCGCATCGAGCGTCGGGCTGAAATAAACCCGCAGGTGCGCGGGATTCGCCGAAGCGGGATTCGGCGGCACCGGAACCCACTTCTGCGTGATCAGAATGTTGCGGTCCTGCGTGCTGAAGAACGTATTGAAGCCGTGCCAGTCCTTCGACTTCGCCGGCGCAACCTCGAAGCCGATGCGCGCGAGCGAATCGCCGTCGAACACCACGCCCTGCCAGCGAAAGCCCATGCTCTGATCATCGAGCCAAGACGGATCGAGTCCCGCCGAGCCGAGGACGTAACTCGGTGTGCAAAATCCGTAACGCAAAACACTCCGCTCCGGATCGAGCGTGCGCCAGAGCGCGCCATCGGGATCGCCCGAGCGTTTGCCTTTTCCTTCCGCGACCGGCCCGGGCCAGCGCGTGGTGAAGGAGTAAGTGCCGCGGCCTCTCGTGTCCTTCGCGAGACTCACGACGGCGGGCGGCGGGAAGTAACTGCTCGTCGTGAGCGTGTTCTCGCCGAGCGGCGTGAAGGTGCGGCCGGGCGCGTTGAAGAGCGTGTTGTAACTGCGGTCATTCGCCATGCCGCCGTCGTATTCGTGGCCGACCTTCACGCGGCTTTTCGGCCCGCCGCGAGTGGTGAGCAACGTTTCCTCGGCCATGACGGCGAACGCGAGATCGAGATACATGTCGGCCTTGCGACGCAGAATTTTGTCCTCGGCGAAATCGCGCAGGTTGAAGAGCGCGTTGATGCTGTCGCCCTGATAGCTCGGCGAACCGGCTTCGACGAACTGGCCGCGCTTCGCCCGTTCGTCGAACCATTTTAACCAGTAGGCAAGGCGAGCTTCATAGTGCTGCGCGGGTGTGGAGCCGTCGTCGTATTTCTGGCCGGCATACGCGGGAAGCTTGCGGAGGAATTGCGCCGCCAGGAAATCGCACGACTTGCTCGCGAGGTGATGGTTCTCGGAACCTTCCGCGTCCCAGACACCGCGCTGCGCCTCGGCGAGCTTGCTGTTCGCCTTCGCCACAAGCCACATGCCGCGCTCGAAATTTTCCATGGCAGCCGGCGAGAGCGGCCCTTTCAACGGACCGGTGCCATAATTCATCAGCGCGTAAAGCCGCAGGTAGCTGACGGTAAAAAGGCTGAACCCAAATTTCGGATTGGCCGTCCACTCGAACTTGTCGGACTCGAAGAAGCGATTGATCTCCTCGACGCGCTGACCGAGCAGCAAGGCCGGTTGCCCATACCGCACCCAGCCGATGGAATCCTTGCGCGTGCTGTCGCTGAATTGAAGCCGGCCCAATCGTCCAGTCCCGGCGACCAAACAGTCGTGGAGACGCTCGAGATAGTCGGCGGGCAGATGCTGCATGTATTCCGGCGGCCACGGGACAGGAGCGCCGTTCACGCAGGCCGCGAGCAGAAGCGCGGCGAGGAGAAGGAGATTAAGGCGTCGACGCGACATGGCTTTCCGCGAGTTATCAACTTTTCGTCGCGCTTCGTCCAGATCGATGAATTCGGACTTGGTCCGATCACGCCGGCAGGCTGCGGAACGCCGTTGACGCTCCGGGGCGCGAGCGCAGAATTCACCCCCATGAAGAAGATCAACTCGAACGAACTGGCCGAGGATACTTGGTCGTCGCCCAAGGGAAATTTCGCGGGCGCGGGCAAGGAAATCTCGGAAGCGCTGGGACGCATTCCGCAATCCACCGACCTCATGGAGCGGCATCCGTTCGACGTGGAGATCGTGCGCATCGCACCCGGCAAGACGCCGTATCCGTATCATCTGCACAGCGCGCAATGGGAATTCTATCACGTCATCTCCGGAACGGGTCAGGTGCGGGACAAGGATGGAACGACGCCCATCGGACCGGGTGATGCCTTTCTTTTCAAGCCCAACGAACCGCATCAACTCAGCAATGACGGCGCGCAGGATTTGATTCTCTATGTCGTGGCCGACAATCCGATCGGCGAATCCGTTTACTATCCCGACAGCCAGAAGTGGGGCGTGCGTTCACCGGAGCATCGGGTGTTGCGCGGCGAGGCCTTGGATTACTACGACGGCGAGGAATGACTCCCTCCCACCGAACCGACAAACAATTTGCGCGACAATTGTCCTGACACGTCCGGTCCATTCGTCGTAATGGTGACAACGAAAATCAAACGACTATGACCACCACCAATACCGTTCGACTTCACCGAGTGCTCCGCGCCACGCCGGAGCGGGTTTACCGCGCGTTCCTCGACGCCGACGCGATGGCCAAATGGCTTCCACCAAATGGATTCACCGGCAAAGTTCATCAGATGGATGCAAAGGTCGGCGGCACCTACAAGATGTCGTTCACCAATTTCACCACCGGCACGAGTCACTCCTTCGGCGGGACGTATCTCGAACTCCAGCCGCACGAGCGCATCCGATACACGAACAAGTTCGACAGCGGACTTCCGGGTGAAATGACGACGACGATCACGCTGAAGCCGGTGTTTTGCGGAACGGAATTGAACGTTACGCAGGAAGGGATCCCCGCGGCCATTCCCGCCGAGGCGTGCTATCTCGGCTGGCAGGAGTCACTGACGCTCCTCGGCAAACTGGTCGAGGCGGAAATTCCTGACCAGGGTTAACCCGGCCAAGGGCGCCGGCGGAGATCAAGTTGCCGTCGGCGTTTCGTTCGCAGGTTTGTACGCCGACGCGCGCTCCGCCTCAAGGGGCCGGATTTCGAAAGTCAGCCCGTATTGCGCGCAGGGATTCTGAGCCGCGAGCTCCGCCGCGTCGCGAAGGCACCGCGCCACGATAAACCAATAACCGCCGACGACTTCCTTCCCTTCACCAAAGGGACCGTCCGTGACGATGCCCGACTTGGAAACCACGGCGCGCTCGCGGCTGAGGCGGCTGCCCATTTTCATTTTGCCCTCATCAATGTTTCGTTGCAGCCAGTCGTAAAACTTGTGAATGGCGGCCTCGATGTCTTCCTTCGATGCGTCTTTGTCCCACTGCCCGCGCGATAACACCAAATAATCGGAACCGGGTTGTTCGTTCATTTTCGCCATAGGAAGAAAGGATTGCGAATTTACTTCGCGGAGGAAACTGCAGCCACCGCGCCGAGATCGGCGAGGCCTTTTTCAAACTGCGGACCACAGATCTTGTCGCAGTCCATGAACAGGCTTACGAGCTTGCCCATGAACTTGTTTTTGCCGTACATCGCCCAGGTCACGACGGTCTTCCCGCCCTCCGGCTTGAACGTGAAATCCACGGTGGCGGTGCCTTCCATCGGCCGTTTCCAATCCATCCGGCAGCGCACCAACTCGCCCGGCTTGCTCTCAATAATGGTGCATGTTCCCGCGCCCACGTCCTTGTTGCCGTCCCAACTGCACACCGCACCAACGCCGGACTCCGGACCGCTGTAAATGTTCTTCACGTTGGGATCGAGCTTTAGAAATGGGTTCCAAACCGCGAACTTGCGGTGATTGTTTACATGCTCGAAAAGCGCGGTCGGCGAAGCGGAAAGAGCCGCACTGCGTTCGACGCGGAAGTCCGCGGGCCGCAACGCGGCCACGATCAAGAGGACAACCAGTAGGGCCAGCAGACCAATCAGGACTTTTATGATCATAACGGTATCTGTTTCGATTTCGGTTTAGCTCGGTTCGTCGTTTCCTTACTTCAACGAACGAACGTTCGCAAAAAGGACATTCTCGGAAAATAAATTCTCAGCGCCCCGAAGCGGAGGCAACGACGCTCCGCGCAGTTTCTCAGCCGGATCAACCTTGGGCCACCTTCAGGCGCCCTTCATCCAGGTCGATGAATTCGAACATCGTCTGCACGGTGCCGGGTGGCAGGCCGATCTCGGCGAGGCGCTGCGTCACGAAGGGCGTGCCGGCATCGCGCCAACCGCGTTTGGTCATAAAGGCGTTCCACACCTCGATTTCCTGATCGTCCGGACGGCGGCCGTGAAGAAAAGCCCAATCGAGCAGCTCCGCGTCAGTCTTGTCGCCCTTCAGGGTTTCCGCCTCGAGCGCCGAGTATTCAATCTTCAGAAACTGGCAGCAGCGCCAATCGAAGCTGCCTTTCACTGCGCCCCGCATCGGCTGCCAGCCTGCGGGCAATTTTCCCGCCGCTGCGAGTCGGATCTTGTCGAGCATGCGACCGAAATAAACCAACCCGTTGACCTGATCGAAGGGACTGCGGAGCCCGGGAATGAGAGTCGGATAAGATTGCGCCATGGCTCAACAAAACATTTCCGATCCGCGCCCGCAAGTGAGCTTGGCGGTCCACTCGCACCGACGGAACTCCACGGAAATTTGCTTCGAGGCAACCTGGCCGAAGCGCGTGAGCATCCCGAGGCGCACCGCAACGCAGCACGAACCAACTTCGCAACCATGCCCCGGCCACCACCAGCCGTAGCGCGGGGCATGACATCTTCGACGAGTCGAATTCTGCAAACCGTTTTGTTTTCGAGGCAACTATCGCGCTGCCTCCCACAACCCTTTTGCCAGCCGCAGAACTCGCGCGGCAATTCGCAACTTGCGCTATTTGCAGAAGATGTTGAGTCCCTTGCCGGTTTCCAGGAACGTTTTCAGGCTGGAGAGCACGCGCGGCCAACCGCCGGAAACTTTCTTAACCATTGTCGAACCGGTTTTGAAACTTCCGTGGGTAACGACGAGGCAAGTCATGTCTCCAATCGCTTCGATCTCAAACGTGACGCGCGATTTGTCAGCGAGATCGTCCGGATCAGCCCAGGACAACACGAGATGTTTTGTCGGCGTGGATTCCAAAACTTTGCCGGTAACCCAGACTTCGTGCTCAGGGTTGTGGTGCTCCCACTTCGAGCCCTTCTTCCAATCGGAAACGTTGGTCATCTTGCCCCAGTATTGCGCGGTGAATTCGGGCTTCGTGATCGCTTCCCACACCTTTTTGGGCGTCGAGCGGATGTAGGTCGTATAAACTAACTTTGGCTTTTGCATGTCGTTATCCTTTTTTGTTTTTCTTTTCTTCGAGACCTTTTTTCAAATCACTCAACGCCTGGAGGCGATGGCGTTCGTATTTGCCGATCCAGCGCTCGGAGATGTCGTGGATCGGCACCGGATTGAGGTAATGCAGCTTTTCGCGCCCACGCCAGACGACGGTCACCAGGTTTGCCGCTTCGAGCAGCAGCAAATGTTTTGTGACCGCCTGCCGCGTCATGTCGAGGTGTTCACACAGTTCACCCAGCGTCTGCCCGTTGCTCTCGTGCAACTGATCGAGCAACTTTCGTCGGCTTTCGTCCGCCAAGGCCTTAAACACTGCATCCATCACGCTGAACATTATGCAACCTTTTGGTTGCATGTAAAGCAGCAAATTTTTCCGGGAGCCATTTCTTGAGCATTCGATGAGATTATTCGCCGAAGAGATTTCAGCCCTTGCTGCACATCCAACCGGACTGGAATTGATCTCAGCAACCTTGTTCTCTGCATCAAAAAAAAGCCGGGATTGCCAATCCCCTCCCCACACCGTAATAAACCGCCACACAACTACAGACCTAATCATGAAAACTCTTTGCCGCCTTGTTTGCTTGGCCACTCTCTCACTGACCGCCTGCGCCGTCCCAACGCTTCAGGCTGCCAGCCCTGACTACAAATCGGATTTGTTTCAGAGCACCAAGCTCATTTACGAGGACACCTTCGACGGGGCGACGATCAATACCAACTTCTGGGAAGTTCGCCAGAGCAGCACTTGGGCGATCAAGAATGGCGTGCTGGCCGGCGGTCCATCCTCCGCCGAATTTCAGGCCAAGAAGAAAGCAAGCGCCGACCCATCGCATGCCGGATTGAAGCCCGTGATCTGGCTTAAGCAGGTGCCGGAAAATTTTGTCTGCACGATGCGGGTGCGTTACGACGCGAAAGCCTACCAAAAAGGCTTTCCGCTCGTCGATCTTGGTCACCACATTCACACGCTCACTTTCAGCGAGAAAGCGACCACGCTCACCATAAAGAAAAACGTCGAGACGCTCGCCATTCCGCAACCGCTCTTCGCGCTCAACCAATGGCACGACGTCGCCATCGAGCTGAAGAAGGGCACGATCCTTCTCACGATCGACGGGAAGAAGCACCGTTTCGAGAGCAAGAACATCGATGGCACCGGCCAGCACCAGATTGATTTCAAAGCCGTCGATTTTGGAACCTGCCAGATCGACCACATCAAACTGTGGGAAGGGAAATGAACGACGCTGCCAGCCGTGCGCACTCCCCGGAGTTTGCCGCTTTCAAATCATTTCAAACGTCGATTAAATGACGACCATGAAATCTCTTGCACTGTTCACGCTGATTCCCGCCCTGACCGCATCCGCTTTCGCCGCCGATCTCGGAAAGATCATCTTCCAAGATGACTTCAACCGAACTCAGCCCAAGGCAACTAGCGACGAACCCGGCAACGGTTGGGGCACCAACAGCAAGAGCCGCGCAAAGGGCGACAAGCAGGTGGACCTGAAGGACGGCGCGATGCGCATTTACATCAGCGCCCGCGCGGATCACGCGGTCTCCGTCACTCACGCGGCCGAGTTCACCGATGGCGCCGTGACGCTCCGCTTTATGCTCGAGGACGAGAAGGACAGCCTCGGCCTCGATTTCGCCGACGCGCAATGCAAGGAAGTCCACGCCGGCCACCTGTGCGCCGCGAAGGTGACCCCGAAGCAGGTTCAGTTGATCGATCACAAGACCGGCGGAATGCGCGTGGATATCCACGACGCCCGGACCGCTAAGAAGGCTCTGACCGACGAGCAGAAGAAGGCCATTGTCGGCAAGAGCAAGAACATCTCGCACGCCACCGCAGTCGGCAAGTGGCACGAGTTGCTGGTGAAGATCGACGGGGACGAACTCAGCGTGTCCATCGACGGCCAACAAGTCGGGAGCTTTCATTCACCCGGCATCGCGCATCCGACCAAGCGCATGCTGCGCTTCTCCGTCCCGCGCAACGCCGTGGTCGACGACGTGAAGATCTACCGCAAGGGCTGACGCCCGAGCCGATTCAGCCTACAGCTCACGGATGAACACGTTGCGGAACGTCGTCATCACGTTGTGCGGCGACTTCTGCAAACGCAGCGGTCCTTCCACGGAGCCGCGCATCGGTGGTTCGAACCCTTTCTCCACCGGCACGTCCTGCATGACCACCTTGCCGTTCAGCGTCACAGTGACTTTTCCGTCGAACAGTTTGATTTGAAACGCATTCCATTCTCCGAGCGGTTTGTCCGCCACGACGGCGGGGCTCACGGTGTATTTGTGGTTGAAGACGAAGCCGCCTGAACCGCTGTCCTTCGCCCAGATCTGCACCTGCTGACCGCCAGGTAGATAAACCCCGCTATCGCCTCGCGCGGGGATTTTCCATTCCAGTCGCAGTTCGAAATTCCGGTACGTCTTCGTCGTCACGAGGTCCGCGCCCTTCCCGTCGTTGATCAATTCCCCGTTCGCCACCTTCCAATGCTCCGCCGATTTCGCAGCCTCTTGCCAACCGGTGAGATCGCCCTTCGCAATCAAGGAGGCGAAGCCGTCGGCCGGCAAATCGACGGCGAATGAAGTCGAAGTTGCCGCGGCCACCGCCATGAAACTAGCGACAAGAGTGACGCGGTTAAGGAAGCGAGAGATCATGGTTTGGTTGTAGCACGACGAACCGACGCGTCGCTATTCATTAACCGGAATTCGCAAGCGCCCATCGGCTTTGACGGGCTCGAGCTCATCCTGTTGGACCATCTTTCGGGGGCCATTCCACGTCGGCGAGTTCCTTGGGCAATTGCGTCGGGTCAGTCGGGTAAATGAGCGAGAGGTCCATCTTGGACTTGGAGCCCTGAAGAAATTCCAACTCCTCCGGCGCACCGACGATGAGCCAAAGCACCTCGGTGTCGGTGTCGTTGAACACTTGCCGAATCTGATCCGGGCCGACCATCACGCCTCCGTATTTGGGAACGGTCAACGTTTCCTCGCCCACGCGCATCCGGCCCGTGCCTTCGAGCACAAAATAAAATTCCTCCTGACGGATGTGCTTGTGCAGCGTGTTTGCGCTCTTCGGCGGCATGCGCCAGAGGCGCGCGCTGAGATTCTCGCTTCCCGTGCGCTCGAGAAAATCCGCGTTGGGGATCTTCATCAGGTTGGACGGCCGCCAGTAGAGATCATCCGGCTTGATGAGAGTGTAACCTTGGATGGGCTTCATCGAATTGCTGATTTCCAGCCTCAACGTTTCAGGACGAGGAAAACGCCCGCGGCCACAAACGCAAATGCCGTGAGGAACATCGTCAGCTTGTGCGCCAGAATCCATCCGCGATTCTTCAGCTTGATGAAGATCATCACGAGCCCGCTCGCCAAGCTCGCCCACAGCGATCCCAAGGCGACATACAACGCAACCTTTGCCAGCGAAGTATCCGTCGCCGCCTGCATTCGCGTGAGACATTCGCCGATGCCGTAGGCGATCACGAAGAACATCAGGATATGGGCGGACAACAAAAGTTTCGGATAGGGCTTCGCGGAATGTCCCAGCCGGAATCCTAAAACGATGGCGACCACAAAAAACACCACCGTCACGAGCAAGCTGATCAGGACTGGATTCATGCGATCGTGTCGGCGTTTAAACCTTCAGTGATCCACGAAAGCCGCGCACGGCGTAATACGACTCCGCGCCGTTGCAGCCGATGAAGACGCGCCCGTAACTGCGCCCGCCCCAGAGCGCGCCGCCCTGCTCGCGAAAATCCGCCGGCGTCGCGAGCCAACTCGA
This sequence comes from Limisphaerales bacterium, assembly GCA_044224905.1. GTDB lineage: Bacteria > Verrucomicrobiota > Verrucomicrobiia > Limisphaerales > JBGAJN01 > JBGAJN01. The sequence continues at coordinate 1,293,389 of JBGAJN010000002.1, read as the reverse complement.
GCGCTTCGCATCGAACTCGCCCAGCTTCTGCAACGCGAGATATTCCTCCTCGGTCAACAGCTCGATGCCCATCGCTACGGCCATGCCCACAGCACTGCCCTTGGGCTTGTGCTCCTTGCGCGCAGCCAGCGCGTCGTCGTCGTAGCAAAGGCTGACGCGGCCGGACGGCGTTTGCTCGGAGCAATCGAAGAAAATGACTTCGCCCGACTTTTTATCCTGACTCACCACATCCGGCGCGCCGCCGGTGCGTTCCATTTCCGCGAGCGACCACAGCTTGTCCGGCTTGGCCTCCAACCGCGCCTGCACCTTGACCCACACCAAACCTTGGTGACGGGCCATGTGTTTTTCAAACCGGGCTTTCAACGCGGCCAGCAACTCGTCGCGTTGTTTGGGGGACAATTCTTTTTTGGTGCTGGTGCTTTTGTTCATGCTGTTAATCCAAGCGCATTGGCCAACTACCAGAACAAAAGTTCTGGGTAAATCCGGTCACGCTTCTCTCTTTGCGGAATGACGTTTAACTCGTTTGTAACTTACTGTTTTCGCATCACGAGTCCGAACATGGTTGGCTTTCCACTTTTCAAACAACGCAAGCTGCTTTTCGTCTCCGTTGCCTCGTTTCACCAGTTGCGTTGCTTGTGATTCGAGCAGTCGCATCGCTGCTAAATCCAAATCCGTTAGACCGCTCAACAGAGCGTCAGAAAGTTGTTCAGCAGAACGTCCAGCACATGCCTCAACGAGGAATTGGCTGATTAGAATGACGCGCCGGTCGTTAACTGAAAGCGCAAGGCCACACTCCTTCAATCGGCTCGCCTTCGATGTGGCGCGCTCGACTGCCCGTTGAAACGCGATCTTGGTATCAGACCTTTTCCGGATGTCGGCAACTTGCTTCCGGCAGACCAGAACAATGTCGAGTTGGATTGGCTCTTTGGCTTGAGATTTGGGCGCGGCGACGGACATCTCGGACTTCATGGGATGACAGTTCACAAGTGAGAAGCCAGCCCCAACCACGGCATCAGCCAATGATGTCCATCCGTCCATCCGGGAATGGTGGTATGTGAAAACGAGCAAACCATCTTCCCGCAGCACACGGCACGATTCAGCAAAAACAGCGCGCAGCTTCGCAGCGAACTGTTCTGCGCTGGTGTCCTGCACTTCTTCAACCTGGCGCGTCGTGGTTCTCTTGCCAACAAACGGCGACGAGCCGAGTTGCTGCCAGGCAAAGAAAAAGTCAGCTAGTTCCGAGTAATGCACGTTGTCGAAGAACGGCGGGTCAGTCACGACCAAGTCCACGCTAGAATCAGCCAAACCGGTTGACGACGAACTACCACAGGAGAGATGGATGGTTCGAGGAACTGTTTTTGAAGATGGAGGCCACTTTGTCTCGACGCGTCCACTGAACGGAGCGCTTCCACCAAAAACACGCTTACCGTTGCTGCTACCGTTCGTGCGCTCAATCTCCAACTCGAAGGGGGCTGCATGATACTCAATGGCACGCATCAGTCGTGACTTGAACAGAGTGGAAAACGAGCCTGAGCTTTTCGACGTGCCCCAGACATTGCCTTCAATCGGGACTCGTTCAGGCTTCAGGATGTGATGCGCAAACATGTGCCGGATTGCCCCCGTGCCCTCGCCTTTGTAGGAAGCGAACATGTTGTTGAACTCTAGGACGCCAGAGAAAACAGTTCTCAAAGCGGCTCGCGTTGCGTCGTCGGGCAGTTCGAGGATAGCGGCATGCAACCAGCCGAGCGCGAGCAGTTGGCGGTCATTGAAAAACTCACGCCACGACTGGTAAGCGTAGTTCAACACTTGGCGTGTGTTATAGCCATCCTTCAACTCCAAGGTCGGGAGAGGTAGTTTACTCTGACGTAACTCCTCTGAACATCGCTGATAGGCCAGTTCATCTTTGCGGGTGACGGGCAGGTAAAGTTTTTCGCCGGAACTGTTCAGGACGAGCTTGGCGAACATCCGATGCGCTGGCGGATGACCGATAGCTTTTGCGGTCTTGGCAATGGGAAAAACGTGGCAGCATTTCTGGCACGTCGCAGACGCGCCGCTTGCTGGACCTGCGTGCAAATCAAAACCGTGTTGGCAGTGAGGACATCGGCTTTGCTTGTCGTTTACATCCGCGGCAAATATTCCGGCGCATTGTGGGCAGACAACGCGGACTTCCGGCTTGCGGTCGGGATAGGCGTTACGAACGAAAATGTAGGTCGGAAACAAATCTACGTTCGTAGAGCAAGAAGGACAGGGAAGCGTCTTGACCCAAAAAAAATAGAGCGCATCGCAAACGTGCCCCTCGGCATCCGCAGTCTGGTAGAGCGCCCGGATGCGTTCGCCAACGCCGGCTGAAAGCTGGCCAAAGGCTTTCATCAGCGCATCGCGATCGAGTGGGCCTAGCGATACCCGAACGGATTCGCACGCGACGGGATTGATGTCGCGGCCCAACGCGGTGAAGCCGAGTTTGTGCGCTTCACCAATGGTAGTCCCACTCCCCATGAATGGATCAAAAACCGTCAAACGAGTGAAATCATGCTGCCGGTAAAATGCTTCGACGAGGTTTTCAGAGTCTGGCAACGCTGAACCGAGCAAGATGCCTCGAAAGACAGACCCGAGACGCTTCGCCCACCATTTGTGAATGTGGTAAATGGGCCGATAGACCTCCTTGCGCCAACTCTCCATCTCCGCGAGTTGCGAGATGAACTCAAAGGGAAATGAGTCCGACTCGATTAGCCGACGTCCGTGCGAATGTCCGTTGGATTGAAGGTGATTATTCATCTTCTTCCGCAGCCTCCGCGACTTCCGCAATGACCTCGCGCGGTGGACGCATTGCGACTGCGTCAGTCGCCGAACCTTTGAGCCGATACGCAACGAAGTTGTGCTCTGTGCCCGCTGCCGGATTATCCACCGATTCGGGCTTCAAAGTGTTCGTCCGCAAATCAAACGTGTATCCGACAATCAGCTTCTGCGCCTCTCGCCGCACAAGCTTCCCAACTGCGTGGAAACGGGAATCCACACGAAAGTCCGCAGGCAGAATTAGCGTTTGATTATGCGCCGTGCCAGTCGTCAGACCGAACGGTGTGGGAGCAACATACATCTTGCGGTCGCGAATCATGATGTCGCCGTAGCTACCAAATCCCTTCACACTTTTGTTCCTGTGGACGTAGTCGTGGTCGGCGTTGAGGAAGTTGCCGTGGCAGATTACAAGGTCCAGAACCGGATACGAATCGCCGTCAGGCTCAGCGGGATAGCGACCGAAGATGTAGAAGATGGCTCGACCGTTGTGACTGCCGGACGGAACTTGGCTGTTGCAGTCGTAGTTGGCCTCACGCCCTGGATAAGCCAACCCCTTCACTTCAAAGCCGTCAGTCGAAGCAACCAACCGGAAATCTGGATACGTGTTTCGCCCACCGGCCTCAAAATGAAAACTCGTCTTGCCGAGCCGATCTTTGAACCAGTTCTGGAAATGGAATTCTTTGTCCTGACGGCTCTCGCGACTAATTAACTTGTTCGCGCGAATGGCTTCGACACATTGAGCGAAGATTTCGAGACATGGTTGGCCAGTTGGCATGGTGCGGATTGTGTCAGACTCACGCCTTCGCGTAAACCTCCGCACCCTTTTCCACAAATTCCTTCGACTTCGCTTCCATCCCCTTCTTCAGCGCCTCCTCCTCGGCGATGCCTTGTTCGGCGGCATATTTGCGGACGTCTTCGGTAATCTTCATCGAGCAGAAGTGCGGGCCGCACATGGAGCAGAAGTGCGCGGTCTTTGCGCCTTCCTGCGGCAGCGTCTCGTCGTGGAATTCGCGCGCGGTGACGGGGTCGAGGCTGAGGTTGAATTGATCTTCCCAGCGGAATTCAAAGCGCGCCTTGCTCAACGCGTTGTCGCGGTATTGCGCGCCGGGATGGCCTTTGGCGAGGTCGGCGGCGTGCGCGGCGATCTTGTAGGCGATGACGCCGTCTTTCACGTCCTTCTTGTTCGGCAGACCGAGGTGTTCCTTGGGCGTGACGTAGCAGAGCATCGCACAGCCATACCAACCGATCATCGCCGCGCCGATGCCACTGGTGATGTGGTCGTAGCCGGGCGCGATGTCGGTGGTCAGCGGTCCGAGCGTGTAGAACGGCGCTTCGCCGCACCATTCGAGTTGCTTGGCCATGTTTTCCTCGATCATGTGCATGGGCACGTGGCCCGGGCCTTCGTTCATCACTTGCACGCCTTTGGCCCACGCGCGCCGGGTGAGTTCGCCCTGCACCTGGAGTTCGCCGAATTGTGCCTGGTCGTTGGCGTCGGCAATCGAGCCGGGGCGCAGGCCGTCGCCGATGCTGAACGCGACGTCGTAGGCGGCCATGATGTCGCAGATGTCGTCCCAGTGGGTGTAGAGGAAATTCTCTTTGTGATGCGCGAGACACCATTTGGCCATGATGCTGCCGCCGCGCGAGACGATGCCGGTCATGCGGCTCGCCGTGAGCGGCACGAAACGCAGCAACACGCCGGCGTGAATGGTGAAGTAATCCACACCTTGCTCGGCCTGTTCGATGAGGGTGTCGCGGAAAAGTTCCCACGTGAGGTCCTCGGCTTTGCCGTTCACTTTTTCGAGCGCCTGATAAATCGGCACTGTGCCGATGGGCACGGGGGAGTTACGGAGAATCCATTCGCGCGTGGCGTGGATGTTCTTGCCGGTGGAGAGGTCCATGACGGTGTCCGCGCCCCACTTGGTGGCCCAGCGCATTTTTTCAACTTCCTCCTCGATGCTCGACGCAACGGCGCTGTTGCCGATGTTGGCGTTGATCTTCACGAGGAAGTTGCGCCCGATGATCATCGGCTCGGACTCGGGGTGGTTGATGTTGTTCGGGATGATGGCGCGGCCGGCGGCGACTTCATCGCGGACGAACTCGGGGGTGATCTGCGCGGGGATGCGTTGGGGGAAACGGCTGAAAATGCTGGGCGTGTAAGGGCTCTGGCCGAGTTGCGAAGAACCGGCGTGCTGTTTGTTGAGGTCGTTGCGAACGATGTCCTTCGACATCTCGGCGATCTTCGCGCGGCCCATGTTCTCGCGGATCGCGATGAATTCCATCTCCGGCGTAATGACGCCAGCGCGGGCATAGGCAAGTTGCGTGACGACTTTACCGGCCTTCGCGCGCAGCGGACGGCGGCGCTGGCTGGTCAGCCCGGGAAATTCCACGAGGCGATTTTTCTCCGCCTTACTGGCGTATTCAGCGTGTTTGCCGGAGAGATAGCCGTCGTCCTGCGGCTTCACCTCGCGACCGTCAATTTCCTCCACATCGCCGCGCTGGAGAATCCAGTCGCGCCGCAGCGCAGGCAACCCTTGCTCGGACGTGCCGGTGAACGCCGGATCGCTCCACGGCCCGGAGCAATCATAGACGCGCACCGGATCATTCGGCGTGACCGCGCCGGTGTAGGATTTGGTGGGTGACACTTCGATCTCGCGCATCGGCACGCGGACATCGGGATGAATTGTGCCGACCACGAAAACTTTCTTGGAGGCGGGGAGTTGTTCGCTGCTGTGCGGTTCGAGCATTTCTTTGGTGGCGATCATAAATTTGCTTTCGTAGCGGCGCGCTATCGGCGTCGCGGTTTCGGCGGTCACAGACTGCCGCTACTGGTCTAGATTTGGGAAATGCTTCGAAGGAAAGTTGGCCGATGGTTTTTGACCATGGTGGCCCTCCGCGAGGAGTTCCTACGCCAGCATTACCTGGATCAGGTTCAAGGGTCGGTGACGCTCCCGCATCACCCTCTCAGCCTTCAGTCCATTTGATGGACCCGGTTGGCTCCCCACTCCGCTATCAATAGGAGCTCATCCTCTCGCGGTCAAGCCAGCCTTTGGCCGCGTGCGACTGACTGTGGTTCCAGTAATTGAGAAAAACCGATGGCAGATCCCGTAAAAATTACTTCTTGGGTCTGACTTCAATTGCCTGCACAAGAGACTTTTGCTAAAAACTTCCGGCCATACGGCTCACAGCCGTCTTCGGGAATTCCTCGTTGGGCGACCACCACGTCGAAAAGTTAATCAGATACTATGCGTCGAATCATTTTTGCGTTCAGTCTCGTTGCGTCCTTGATCGGATTAAATTCGCAGCCTGCAAGCGCGGCCACCATCGTCTGGACAAATCTGAACGGCGGTCTCTGGAGCGCGGCAACGAACTGGTCCCCAAACCAAGTTCCCGCCGGCGCCGACACGGCGGTGATCACCAACGCCGGCTCGTACACCATCACGAACAACGCAACGACGACCATCACCGGCCTGACGCTCGGTGACACGAATTCACCCGGCACGCCGAAACTGATCATCACCGCGGGAACTTTCACCACGACGAATACCACGGTGGCATCCAACGGCGTGTTCGTCCTGAGCGCCGGAACAGTCGTGACGGCAGGGCCCACCGACATCGCCGGAACGTTCAATCAAGCAAGCGGGACGTGGCAGTTGAATGTCCCCGCCAATATCAACAACTATGGGTTGACCAACGGTGAACTGCGGGGGGCCAATTGCGTTATCACGAATTTGAACTGGGTGGGCGGCTCGCTCAATTCCGATGCGCTCGGCAATACGACGACCATTCCCGTAGGCGGTACGCTCACGATTTCCAGCGCCACGGCCAAAAATCTCAGCGCCTACGTTGGCAGCGGTCGTACACTGTTAAACCAAGGGACGGGCACTTGGAGCGGCGCCGGAATTACTGGTTACTATGGTGCGCCTTTCCGCAATGCTGGCGTGCTGACCATTGCGAGCGACGTCTCATTCGTTTGGGTGGGCAACCCTTATGGGCCTGCAGCCTTCTTTGAAAACTCCGGCACGATCACCAAATCGGGCGGATCGGGCAATTTCGCACTGAGCACGGTTTTCTTTAACAACACGGGCACGATCGACATACAAAGTGGAACGCTCCAATTCAATGGCACCACCTCAGCTACCAACTCCGGCGCCATCAATATCGGAACAAATTCGACCTTGGACGTTTCGTGCTCCTACTTCCGACTTGGCGGCTCCCTCACCAGCGTTGCGGTTGATCGTGTTCGTTTCAACTCCACCACCGTGGACATCAACACCACCAACATATCTACACCTAGTCTGTGGATTCAGGCCGGACTGGTGAACCAGAACACCAACGTTGTCGTTCCTGTCATCAACCAAAGCGGCTCCAGCGAATGGCGTCCGACGCTCCCCGTTTCCGTCGCCACCTACAACCTCACCAATGGCGCCATTCGCGGCGCCAACTCCACCATCACCAACCTCAACTGGTTCGCCGGCAATCTCACCTCCGACGGCGTCGGTTCCAACGTCGTCACCATTCCCTCCGGCGGCACCCTCAATATCTCCACCGCCGGGGCCAAGGCGCTCTTCTCCAATCTCGGTCAGGGCCGAACTCTCCTGAACCAAGGCACCGCCAATTGGACCGGTGGCACCATCAGCGGTTACTATGGAGCGATCTTCCGCAACGAGGGCACGCTCAACGTTGCCGGCGACCTCACTTTCTCGTGGCCCGGCAATCCGTACGGCCCGGCAGCAGTTTTCCAAAACACCGGAAGCGTCACACGGACCAGTGGCACGGGGTTCTTCTCTTTCTCCAGCACCTACGTCGACAGCACCGGTCCGATGGACATTCAATCCGGCAGCCTCCAGATCGCGGGCTGCCTCTTTAACAACAGCAGCTCTCTCAACGTCCAAGCTGGCAACCTCGTTTTCAACGCCGCCAGTTCGGCCACCAACGCGGGCTCGATCACACTCAGCGCTTCCGGAATTCTCGACGCCTCGTGCAGCTACCTCAAACTCGGCGGCTCACTCATCGCACCCACGGCCAACAGCGTCCGCCTTAACTCCACCACCGTGGACATCAACACCACTAACCTCAACACGCCCACCTTGTGGTTCCAAGGCGGACTCATCAACCAGAACACCAACGTCGTCGTCCCGACCTACAATCAAAGCGGCTCCAGCGAATGGCGCCCGACGCTCCCCGTCTCTGTCGCCACCTACAACCTCACCAATGGCGCCATTCGCGGCGCCAACTCCACCATCACCAACCTCAACTGGCTCGCCGGCAATCTCACCTCCGACGGCGTCGGTTCCAACGTCGTCACCATTCCCTCCGGCGGCACTCTCAACCTCTCCACCACCGGGGCCAAGGCGCTCTTCTCCAATCTCGGCCAGGGCCGGACCCTCTTGAACCAAGGCACCGCCACCTGGACCGGCGGCACCATCAGCGGTCACTACGGAGCGATCTTCCGCAACGAAGGCACGCTCAACGTTGCCGGCGACCTCACTTTCTCGTGGCCCGGCAATCCGTACGGCCCGGCCTCTTCCTTCGACAACGCCGGCACCGTCAACCGGATCTCGGGCACCGGTAACTTTACCTTCAGCTCGGTCTTCTGGAACAACTCCGGACTGGTCGACGTTCAAACCGGCACCCTGTTCCTCAACGGCAGCACCTCCGCCACCAACTCGGGATTCTTCAACTTCACTGCCGCCACCACCTTCGACGCCTCGTGCAGCTACCTCAAACTCGTTGGCTCACTCATCGCACCCACGGCCAACAGCGTCCGCCTCAACTCCACTACCGTGGACATCAACACCACCAACCTCAATACGCCCACCTTGTGGTTCCAAGGCGGACTCATCAACCAGAACACCAACGTCGTCGTCCCGACCTACAATCAAAGCGGCTCCAGCGAATGGCGTCCGACGCTCCCCGTTTCCGTCGCCACCTACAACCTCACCAATGGCACCATTCGCGGCGCCAACTCCACCATCACCAACCTCAACTGGCTCGCCGGCAATCTCACCTCCGACGGCGTCGGTTCCAACGTCGTCACCATTCCCTCCGGCGGCACCCTCAATATCTCCACCGCCGGGGCCAAGGCGCTCTTCTCCAATCTCGGCCAGGGCCGGACCCTCCTCAACCAAGGCACCGCCACCTGGACCGGCGGTACCATCAACGCTTACTACGGTTCCCTGTTCCGTAATGAAGGTACGCTGACAGTATCATCGGATCTGGCATACGCGTGGGTTGGTAATCCATATGGACCACAAGCAATCTTCCAAAACACGGGTTCGATTACACGGTCCAGTGGCACCGGACTTTTTTCCTTCAACAGCGTAGTGCTGAACAACTCCGGCCTCATGGACATTCAAACCGGAACGCTGTCCGTTTCCGGATCCACGTTCACCAATCTCGCCGGCGGCAATCTGCTGACCCAATCCGGGGCGGTGTTCGCCAACGACGGTGGCAGCGCCTCGGTGTTTGAACCCGGCTCCAGCATAGGATGCGTTTCGACCAACGCTTTTCGCGTCAACAGTGGCACCGTGACTTTGCGCACTACGAGCGTAACCGCGCCGTCGCTGTGGATCAACGGCGGCACGCTAAACCAGAATACCAACAACGTTGTCGCTACGATTAATCAAGGCTCTGGCGTCTGGTGGTTGAATCTGCCGACCACGGCCACAACCTACAATTTCACCAACGGCGAATTGCGCGGGGCGAACCTGACACTGAACACGTTCAACTGGCAGGGCGGCGCATTGAACTCCGACGGTCCCGGCAGCAACACGGTCACCGTTTCGAGCGCGCTCAACATCAGCGGAGCCAACCCCAAGTCCATGAGCTATTACGCCCTGCCCGGCCGAACGCTCATAAACAACGGCACCGGAACGTGGGGCGGCGTGAACATTTCAGGAGCAGGTGCGGCCACCTTCCGGAATAATGGCACGCTCGCCGTCACGAACGATGTAGCTTTGGTCTACGGTTCCGGCGCCGCGACGGTTTTCCACAACACCGGCACCTACCTCAAAACCAACAGCACCGGCACCGCCACCTTCAGCGGCACCACAATCACCAACAGCGGAACGATGACGGTCAGCAGTGGCAGTTTCTCAGTGGGCGGAGCTTTTACCCAGACGAGCGGCACGACACATCTCGGCACCAACTTCACGGCGAGTTCGACGGTTCGCGTCGAGGCGGGCACCTTCACCGGCCGCGGCACAATTGCCGGCGCCTTTTTTAACAATGGCATCGTGAACCCCGGCGCCTCACCGGGCCTTATATCGGGCACCATCTTTACCAATACGAGCTCCGCCACGGTGAACTTCGAACTTGGCGGAACCAATGCGGTCACGAACTTCGACGCGGTGCGGCTGATCGGCGCCGCCTCGCTCGACGGCTCGCTCAAGGTTTTACTGGTGAACGGATTTACACCACAGCTGAGCAATTCGTTCGAAGTGATGCGCTTCGCCAGCCGCAGCGGCACCTACGCGAGCGTTGTGCCGCCGCCCGGCGTGGGCCTGACGGCGGTTTACTCGACAACCAATCTCGTGCTCAACGTCACCGCGCTCAGTAACGCGCCCCTGGAGATCGTCAACGCACCAACCAACGTCACGGTTTGGGAACCGGATTCTGCCACCTTCTCTGTCGTCGCGTCCGGCGTGACGCCGGTCACTTACCAATGGCAGTTCAACAACGTGGACATTATCGGCGCGACCAACACCACCTTCACCGTAACCAACACCGTGGTGACGAATTCCGGAACTTACAAAGTCGTGGTCACCGACGGACTCGCCGCCACGACTAACGCCTCGGCCACGCTCACTGTCCTGCCATTCACCGGCACGATCTATTGGGTGAACACGAACGGTGGCGACTGGCACACCGCTTCCAACTGGGAGCCTCCGCGCGTGCCCGGCCCGACGAATACCGCGGTGATCATCACCAACGGCACTTACACCGTGAACATCAATGCCGCCGCCGCGGTGAGTAATCTGGTCGTGGGTATCTCCAACGCGGTCGGAACGCCGACCCTGCACCTGGTGTCACCCAACAATCTCGCCTTGAGCGGCAACTCGGTGTTCGAAACCAACGCGGTGTTGGCACTCAACGGCACCTTGCAGATGACCGGGGGAACCAACGACATTCGTGGTCGCATTGACTGGCAGCTGGGCACCCTCTCAGGGCCCGGCCGCACCATCATCACCAACGGTGCCAGCATCACGTTCATCGGAAGCCTGAATCAGAAAAACATTTCCGGTCACGTGCTCGAAAACCACGGATCTTTCAACTACGGCAATGATTCGTTCGGCAACGCGCAGATGCTCCGTTTCGCCGGGGGCGCGCAACTGACCAATCATCCCACCGGCGTCATCAACATCGGCACGGCAGCGCTGGAATATGCCGGTTCGCAGACGCCCCGGTCTTACCTCGTCAATTATGGAACCATCAACGCGAACAGCTCGGTGGTGTTTTCACCCTCCTACATCTCGATTGATTTCATCAACTACGGCACGTTGCAGGACAACGGTTACGCTTACATCTCGCGCGGAACCAACTATGGCACGTTCAGTTGGGGCAATACGTTGTGCGAGATCAGCGTGTTCGGCGATGAAACGGCTGGCGAGTATTTCAGCTTCGAGGACGGGACGACCTTCGTAGGGACGCTGCCACAGCTGGCCGTCGGCGGTTACGCTCAATGGAATACCACCGCACCGCATCCCGGCAATGTGCGCGTCATATCCGGTTCCGGCGGCGCGAGCTTCGCCAACCCGGAGTTCCGGGTGCTGAAAAACTACACTCAGACCGGCACCACCACCGTCAACAAAGGCCGCTGGACTATGGCCAATTCCAACTTGATCGCAAATCTCAACGTGATGAACGACGGCCTCGTGAACGGGTTCCATACCTTTACCATTTCAAATGCAGGCACGATCGTCGCGAACTCGCTGAGCCATAACGTCCGCAACCTTGCCAACACGGGAACCATTCTTGTGAAGAGCAATTTGTCGCTCACCGGATCTTCCTACACCTACGGCGGAGGCAGCCTCGTCATCACCAACACCGCCACCGCAAACTTCGCCGGCGGCACCGTCGAGTCACAGTTCGTAAACAACCTTGGCGTCAACTCCGTCAGCGGCGGCATGACCTTCACTGGAGGCACCTTCTACTGGAATCGTTCCGCCGCGAGTACCGTCTTCGGCGGCGGCAGCTTCGGCAGCGGTCCAGCGTCCGTCCTGAACGACGGATCCATCAATGGCTACGGCGGCATGACCATCGCCGTAACCAATCGCAACACCATTCTAGCCGACGATTCATTGAACCGTTTCCTCGCACTCGGCAGCTACGTGCAAGAAAGCGGACTCACCGTCGTTGGCCCCGGACAGGCCAGCGGCGATCTCCGCATCCTAGGCGGCCAGTTGACCGGCGTGAACGCAATCAACGGATCCGTCTACAACGCCGCGCAATTCAACCCCGGCAACCCGACCGGTTTGTTGAGCATCAGCGGTAGCCACACGAACACCGCCTCCGGCATTCACCGCATCGCGATCGGCGGCACGAATCTTTACTCACGGGTCAACGTCGGCTCGAGCGCACAGCTAAACGGCACACTCGATGTTTCCTTCGTCAACGGTTTCACGCCGATGCCGGGTAATATTTTTACAGTCATGACCTTCAGCGCCCGCTCTGGCGTGTTCAGCTCAGACAACGTCGCGGCACGGGGAATGACCATCCAATATTCCAGCACGAACATCCTTCTCCTCGCGGACAACCTCCTGCCCACCGTCGCCATCACCTCCCCAGGCGACAACTTTAACAGCAACTGCATCTGCGAACCCTTCATATTGCAGGCGAACGCAGCCGACGCCGACGGGAGCATCACGAACGTCACGTTCCTTTGGAACTCCAACCTTTTGAGCGTGGTCACCAACGCGCCCTATCGCCTCGTATTGGTGAGCGATCAACCCGGCGTGCAGACGTTTAGCGCCATCGCTCGCGACAACCGCGGCGGCGAAACCACCACCAACATCAACGTGCGCTTTTACGGTCGCGGCGGAACGAATGTTCTCACTCCCTATCTCATCGCGGTGGACATCCTCACGAATAATCCGGTCATTCCGAAGAAATCCATCAAACTGTGCATGGAGGGTGAACCAGGGCGCAACTACGACATCGAGGCCGCCACCGATTTAATCGCGTCCAACTGGAACGTCATCGGGCAGATCACGCTAACAAATAACCAGTGGATCTACTACGACACCAACGCGACGAACTTTACTCCGGACCGATTCTATCGTGCAGTTCGCCTGCCGCGGTCGCCGTAAGCTAGCCTCCGCCAGCTAGAGGACTCCGCCACACGCAAGGTTGATCTGTCTGCGTTGGTTCCCGTTCGTTGATAGGATCGCGTCGAGGTAGCGGCGCGTCGCTTTATTTTCAGATTTGAGAACAACGCACCGAATCAGCGTCACCACAGATGCGTCCTCGTTTGCCAACTAACTTAAAATTGGATAAGACATTTCGCATGTCAGTATTCGGCAGGCCTTCGGAAAAACCCAATTCTTGTTCAGCCATGAAACGTGCCATCCTCCCGTTCGTTTATGTCGCCGCCACCTTACCAATGCTTACAGCGGATCTTTCTCAAGCCGCCGATATCGTCTGGACCAACCTCGCCGGCGGCAATTGGAACAATCCGACGAACTGGTCGCCCAACTTGATCCCAGGTGCAACGGACAACGCTTTCATCACCAACTCCGGCACCTACACCGTGACTTTGAACGTCGCAGCCAGCGTAACCAACCTCACTCTCGGCGCGACCAACGGCACACAGACGTTCATCATCTCCAGTCCCACCTTCACGCTCAATGGGGATAGCTTCGTTGGCACTAACGGCATCTTTAAATTGGACGGTGGCGCAACTCTCACCGGCGTGGGAAACCTGAACGTTGCCGGCACCTTCAACTGGACCGGCGGCACCATGAGCGGCACCGGCAAGACCGTCATCACCAACGGCGCCGCGCTCAACGTCACCGGCGCTTCCTTCCAGAAGATTCTCAACCGCCACCTCGACCTCTTCGGCACCGGCACCTACGACGCCGGCAACTTCCTCTACGGCGGCAACGGCATCACCTGGAACATCTTCTCCGGCGCCTCCTTCACCATCACCGGCGATCAGAACATGCCTTTCTCCGGCGGCGCACTCCCCGTCATCAACAACGCCAGCTTTGGCCTCGGCGGCACCGCCGCCGGCACCTACGACGCCGCCGGCGCCGGCACCGTCATCAACTTCGGCGGCGGCACGCACAGTGTGACCAACGGCGCCAGCTTCACCGCCTCCGGCGGCGGCTTCTTCCGTTGCGACAACGGCAACCTCAACTTCGACGTCCCCTTCTCCTTCAACCCCACCTTCCAACTCACCGCCAACGGCTCGCTCGCCGGCAACCAAACCGCCAACTTCACCTCCACCTTCAACTGGACCGGCGGCACCATGAGCGGCACCGGCAAGACCGTCATCACCAACGGCGCTGCGCTCAACGTCACCGGCGCTTCCTTCCAGAAGATTCTCAACCGCCACCTCGACCTCTTCGGCGCCGGCACCTACGACGCCGGCAACTTCCTCTACGGCGGCAACGGCATCACCTGGAACATCTTCTCCGGCGCCTCCTTCACCATCACCGGCGATCAGAACATGCCTTTCTCCGGCGGCGCACTCCCCGTCATCAACAACGCCCACGATCAACTTTCAAAACGCCTACCGCCAGAACAGCGGCCAGACATTGCTCTCAGGCGGCAACTACCAAGCGTTGCTCGTCGACATCAACGGCGGCTCATTGCAAGGCGGTGGCGTCATCAACGGACCAGTGCGCAACAATGGCAATGTCCGTCCGGGCGCACCGTTCAGTACTCTCGCTGTAACCAACGCGAACAACTTCAGCAACACCGCCACTGGAACATTCTTCGTCCAGCTCGGCGGATCGAACGCGGGCGTGACCCACGACCTGCTGCGCGTTGGAGGCACGGCCGTTCTCGCCGGCACGGTTTCCATTTCCTTTACCAACGGCTACATCCCCGCGCCCGGCACCGTTCACACAGTGATGACTTACACCGCCAAGTCCGGAGTGTTTTCCAACAGCAACGCGCAGTTGCTCGGCCTCAAGGAAGTTTACACGAATAACACCTACCTACTCATCGCGGACAATGCCTTGCCGTCAGTCACCGTGACTGCACCCACCAACGACACCCGACTCTGCATCTGCGAACCCTTCCTCTTCCGCGCCACCGCAGGCGACATTGATGGTTCGATCACCAATCTCTCACTACTCGTCGGGACGAATGTAGTTGCCTCATTCACCAACGGCGGCACGCAGGTTTTGGTTCATACCAATGATCTAGCCGGCTACTTCACCTTTACTGCACGCGCCCAGGATAACATGGGTGGTGAGAGAATTGCAGATCCCGTTACCGTCCTTTTCACCGGCAAGGGCGGAACCAACTCCATTGGCGTGTATCGATTCAGCACCAACTCGGTGAAACTGTGCATGGAGGGTGAACCAGGCAAAGATTACGATCTTGAAGCCAGTCCAAGTGTGGAAACGCCGAGTTGGAACGTGATCGGCCAGATGTCCCCCACCAACGGCCTTTGGCAGTTCATCGACACCAACCTGACCAGCTTCCCGCAGCGCTATTATCGCGCCATACGCCTGCCGCGGTCGCCATAAGCTAGCCTCCGCTGCCGATCAATTTTCCGAGCAGCACGTAGTAGGCGACCGTGAAATAGATCACGATTCCCGTCACATCCACGAGCGTGGCGACGAAGGGCGCGGAACAAGTGGCCGGGTCGAGCTTCAGAAACCTTAACAAGATCGGGAGCATTGCACCGATCAAGCTTCCCCATAGCACCACGCCGACAAGGCTGCCACCGATGGTGAATGCGAGCGCCGCCACGTGCGGCCCGTAATCCGCAAACCCGATGGCCTGCCACGCGAAGATGCGGATGACGCCCAGCGCGGCGAGGATGCAACCGAGAAGGAAACCGGACGTGAGCTCGCGGCGAAACACCTTCCACCAATCGGTCAGCGCCACGTCGCGGAGCGCCATCGCACGAATGATGAGCGTGGTCGCCTGCGAACCGGAGTTGCCGCCGCTGGAGAGGATGAGCGGCAGAAAAATCGCGAGGACGGCGGCCTTCTCGATTTCGTTTTCAAAATACTGCATCGCCGTCGAGGTGAACATTTCGCTGACGAACAAAATCGACAGCCAAGGCGCGCGCTTCTTCACCATGTCGAACAAACTGATCTTAAGATACGGCGCATCCAACGCTTCGGAACCGCCCAATTTTTGAATGTCTTCAGTCGCTTCTTTTTCCGCGATGTCGAGCACATCATCGACGGTGACGACGCCGATCATGACGTCGCGCGAGTCCACGACCGGAAGTATCGTAGCGTCGTATTTCTTGAACGCAGCGACGGCAGATTCTTCGTCGTCCGTGCCACGCAAAAAAAGGCGCCGGTTTTCCAACAGTTCGCTAACAGGTGTCGCGGGCGGAGCGACCACGAGATTCCGCAAGCGCACGAAATCCACGAGGCGACCTTTATCATCGACGACGTAGAGCTGATTAATCGAATCGCGCTTTCGCTGCTCTCCGCGCAAATGTTCCAGCACCTCGCCCACGGTCCAGTTCTGTTTGACCGCCACGTATTGCGGCGTCATGCGTCGGCCAATGGAGCCTTTCGGATAACCGAGAAGATCAACCGCGATTTTGCGCTGCTCCGGCGAAAGGAGGTCGAGCAACTTTTGCGTCGCCGCGGCGGGCAACTCCTCAAGCAACGCGGTGCGATCGTCAGCCGGAAGGTCGTTCAGAATTTTGGCGACCTGTTCCGTCCCGAGCGCTTGAACCAGCTTCTCCTGCTGCTCAACACTCAGGTATTCGAACACTTCCGTCGCGAACGCGTGCGGCAACACGCGCAGGAGCACGGCCATGTCTTCGTCGGGAATATCGGTCAGAATCTCCGCCACTTCTTGGGGCGGAAATTCACTCAACAGCTCGCGGAGTTCGTTGAAATTCCGTTTATGAATCAACTCCGCGATTTCCGGCTGGAGAAGGTTGCCGATCATTGCACGCGATCAAATCGCGATCCGCACGCGCTGCCAAGAAGCAATTATCCAAAAACAAAAGGCCGTTCCGCATCGCACGGAACGGCGCAGTTCGGCCGGCGCAACCAGGAGTCGCTCAGGCCTCGAAAGATTTACCGCAACCGCAACTCTGCTTCGCGTTGGGGTTGGAAATTTTGAAACCACCACCGGTCAACGCATCCGAAAAATCAATCTGCGCGCCGCGGAGGTAATTCGCACTGAAAGGATCGATCAAAACCGCCACGCCGTGCTGATCAGTCGCTAGATCGTCGGGGCGCTGCTCGTCGAAAACCATCCCGTATTGCATGCCCGAACAACCGCCCGCTTCCACGTAAACGCGGAGGCCTTTCTTGGGCGCAGCAGCTTCTTTGGCGAGCATCGACTTAATCTCAGTGGCTGCGTTTTCCGTGATTCCGACAATGATTTCAGTAGCAGTAGTCGAGTTCATCTTTTCAATCTGAAGTGAGGCTAAGCCACGTCCCAAATCGTGTCAACGCGGGGAAATACCTGAACGGATCAATTGCCACCGTTGCTCAAATGATCCGCCGCAGCTTTGAGTTTCTTCTCCAACGAAGTCTGCAGCGGCGGAAATTCCTTGATCAGGTCGCGATACAGTTTGACCGCCTGTGACCATTGCAACTGGCCCTCTGCGAGCGCGGCGGCGTAAAGGCCCGCCTCCTTCCGCCAGAACGGATCCGCAGTTTCGCTGTCCTTCAGATTCTTGCCATAGAAGACATTCAAGTAATGCGTCAGCGCCTGCTTGATAACCGGCACTTGCTCAGGACCAATTTTAAGTGCGGCTTGTTTCTCAAAGACCAAACCGATGCCGACCTCGGCCTGGCTGCGTGTTTCCACATCCGCCGCGGGATGCTCCAACACTTTGCGGAAGGATTCCAAGGCGAGGTCGTAACGCTTGGGATCCTGCACGGCGAGTTGGAAGTGGCACTTGCCTATGTTGCCCAACGCACGCGGCACGAGCGAATTGGTCGGATACCGCTGCACGATGCGCGAGTAGGCATTGATCGCTTCGGCGAACTTGTCCAACGCCTTAGCGGGATCGGTACTACGTTCCTCGGTTTTAGTATCGCCCCAAAACAATAACGCTTTCGCCACGATATCCGGCGGCGCCTTTTCGTCATTAAAAACGCCCGCGAAATAATCCTGCGCATCCTTGTAAACCTGACGGGCCACCGCTGCACGACCCGCCATCAAGCGCGCGTGATACGTCAACTCCGATGGCGGCCAGTTCGTATTCTGGTAGAGCAACTGGTAATTCTTCTCCGCGTTCGGAAAATCGCCGGCGGTCCAGTAATGATTCGCCACCCAATCCTGAGCGATCGGGGCGAGTTGATTCGTCGGAAAAGTTTCCAGAAAACGACTGAACAACTGAAGCGCGTTCGTCTGCCGGCCAGCTTGATAATTAATCCACGCCAGATCGAACTCCGCTTGCGGCCGGGACCCGTGGCTGGGATATTTACGGAGCCAGTCATCATACTTGCCCATGCCCGCCGTCCAATTCTGGTCCTGCACGTAGGTTCTCGCGATGGCGAGGTGAACTTCCGGCGCGAGCAACGATTCCGGGAAGCGCTTCAAAAAGTCGACGAACACCACTCGCGCCTCCGCCGGCTTGCCGATGCGGCTGAGCGATTGCCCGAACAACAACAGGCTCCGGTCGCTGAAGAAGCTGTCCGGATACATAACGATAATTTTCGCAATAGCCGCGCTCGCGGTCGCAAGATCCCCAAGCTCCGTGCTGGCTCGCACAATTTGATACAGCGCCTGATCCATCAGCGCCGCCTTCACCCTCGGCAAGGTTTCGTAACGCTCGATCACCGCCTGGTAATTGCTCACCGCCGCAGCCAACGATCGTTGTTGAAAGAGTGAGTCCGCAAGTTTGAAGCGCGCCATCGCCTGATCTTCCGAAACCGGCAACTGCTCGACCGCCTTCTGAAACGCCTCCTGACTTTCCACAAATTTGTCCTCTTCCCAAAATGTCAGGCCTCGATCGAACTGCGCCTTCCCCACAAACGCGCTTTGGGGGAAGTCGGTCACAACCTTGTCGAGTTGCGCACGCGCAAGCGAGAGCAGATTACTCCGTGCGGCCAGCTTCTCGGTCGCCGGCAACTTCGCGTCCGCCAAAGCGAAATAGTCCTTCAACTGCATTTCACCCAGAGTCAGCCGCACGAAATCCGCCGAAGAGTCCTGTGGAAATTCCTTCAAGAAACGTTCAAGCCATCCCACGGTTTTGGTCGGTTCATTCTTCGCAATCGAAAGCTCAATGATCCGCAACATCGCCTGACGCCGCCGCTCCGCCGGCAACGCCGCGTCGAGATTTCGTTCGTAGGATTGAATTGCCGCCTCGAACTGATTCAACCGCTGAAGGATGGTCCCTTGAAGCGCCATCGTCTCGGCTTGAAAATCACGCGAGCCACTCGCGGAAGCCAACGCCGCCAACGCCGTTGAACCGGCCAGCGCGAGTTCCGCATCGCCGGACTCGAACTGTCCGCGCGTCGCCCAATACTGCCGTTGCCACGCCAGTTCGGCGTTCAGCTTCCGCTGCCCGAGAGCGGTGAGCACATTTTCCGCGGCCCGATAATCTTTCTGCTGGAGCAACGCTTCAGCAAGCAACAACTCACCACGCACGGCGTATTCTTCATTGACCTGCGAGCTGGCGGCCTGCTGGAACGCGCCCTGCCCGTCGCGCAACAAGTCAATGGCGCGTTTGACGTCGGTTAATTTGAAGCGAGCCAAAGCTTCGCGGTACGCCGCTTCCAACCTTCGCGGCGACTCCGGAAACTTCGCGACGACGCGGGAGAATCCATCTGCGGCCGCGGAAAAATTCCCCAACTCGAACTCCGCTTCGGCGATCCAGAAAACATATTGGTCAGCGAGCGCTCCCGCCGTATCAAGCGCCGCATTCAAAAGCGCAATGGCCGGCTTATATTGCTTCTGTTGGAACTTTGATTGCGCTTGAAGCAAGGTCGCCCTCGGCAGCAATGACGACTGCGGATACAACATCACGAATTCCCCGAACTCCTTTTCGGCGCGTTCGTGAAAACCGTCGTTGAACGCACGAGCCGCCGCATCGAAGGCACGCTGCTCCGCTGCGCCCGGAGCCGCGGATGCAGCCGCAACAAACCACGACAAGGCCAGCAGCAACGCCGTCCATCGACGCACAGTGCCGCTCACATTTCGCATTTGTCCGCTCGGTCTCGCCATGTTTCAGCCTAGAATTCGTTTCAAAAATCTTCCCGTATGACTTGCGTCGCACTTGGCGACCGTTTCGGGGTTGCCCTCGGCAACAATCTGTCCGCCGCCCGTGCCGCCCTCGGGACCAAGATCGATAATCCAATCCGCCGTCTTGATCACGTCGAGGTTGTGCTCAATCACGAGCAACGTATTGCCCGACGCGCGCAGTTTGAACAGCACTTCGAGCAGCTTCGCCACATCGTGAAAATGCAGCCCAGTCGTCGGTTCGTCGAGGATGTAAAGCGTGTGCCCCGTCTGCTTGCGCGAAAGTTCGGACGCCAACTTGATGCGCTGCGCCTCGCCGCCCGAGAGCGTCGTGGCGGATTGTCCGAGACCAATGTAACCCAGCCCCACCTCCGCCAGCGTGAGGCACGGATCGTAAATCTTCGGGACAGCGCGGAAGAAATTCACCGCTTCATCAACCGTCATATTGAGCACGTCCGCGATGTTCATCCCCTTGTAGTTGATCTCGAGCGTCTCGCGATTGTAACGCCGACCGTTGCAACCTTCGCAGGTCACATAGACGGCCGGGAGAAAATGCATCTCGATCTTGATGAGTCCATCGCCCTGGCATTTCTCGCAGCGCCCGCCCTTCACGTTGAAGCTGAAGCGACCGGCATCATAGCCGCGCACGCGCGCCGCCGGCAGCTTCGCGAAGAGATCGCGGATCGCGTTGAACATGCCCGTATACGTGGCGGGATTGCTCCGCGGCGTTCGGCCAATCGGCGTCTGATCAATCACGATGACCTTGTCGAGATGCTCAAGACCGTGAATGGCACGATGCGCCCCGGGGCGTTCCTTCGAACCGTAGAGTTTGCGAAACAACGCGCGTCGCAAGATATCGTCTACCAGCGTGCTCTTGCCCGAACCGCTCACGCCGGTCACACACGTCAACGTGCCAAGCGGAATACGTGCATCGATGTTCCGCAGGTTATTTTCACGCGCACCCATGACCTCGATCCATCCGCTGGCGCCCACGGGTGTCACCCGTTTCTTCGGCACGGGAATCGTGAGCTCGCCCTTCAAATACTGACCCGTGAGCGAACTTGGGCTCGCCAAAATGTCCGCCAATTTGCCCGCCGCAACGAGTTCGCCCCCGCGAACGCCGGCGCCCGGACCAAGGTCGACGATGTAATCTGCCGCACGAATCGTGTCCTCGTCGTGCTCTACAACGAGCACGCTGTTGCCCAGATCGCGCAGGCCTTTCAGCGTCTCGAGCAAACGCTCGTTATCACGCTGATGCAGGCCGATGCTCGGCTCATCGAGAATGTAGAGCACACCGACCAAGCCAGCGCCGATCTGCGTTGCCAGCCGGATGCGCTGCGCCTCGCCGCCACTCAGTGTGCCGCTTTCGCGATTGAGCGTGAGATAGCCTAGCCCGACATTTTTCAAGAAGCCGAGACGGGCGCGAATCTCTTTGATTAAGTCGGCCGCGATTTTCTTTTGGAATTCACTCAACTTCAGTTCGGCGAAAAATTTATCCGCAGCGTCCACGGATAAACCACAGGCATCCATGATCGAGAGGCCGGGAACCTTCCGCCCTTCGACCGGCGCGCCTCCGCCCAAAGTCACCGACAAAATCTCCGGCTTGAGCCGGCGACCGCCGCACGCGTCGCAATGCTGCGGACTCATGAAGCCTTTGAGCCGGTTCTTGGTGAACTCGCTTTCACTTTCGACGTACAGCCGTTCAAGATTCGGAATCACCCCTTCGAACGGGCGCTTGAGCTTCGAAACTTTCCCTGCGCGCATGAAATGAAATTCGACCTCCGCATCATCGGTTCCGTGGAGCAGAGTTTTTTTGAAATCGTCCGGCAACTTCGCGTAGGGAACTTCAAGGCTCTGACCGCAGTGCTGAGCGACGGCGCGAAGCATCGCCTTGTAGTAAACAATCATCCGCTTGCCGCCGCGCCGCCACGGAAGCACAGCCCCCTGCTCCAACGATTTTTCCGGATCGGGAACGATGAGTCCTTCGTCGAAAACCAGTTTCTGTCCCAGCCCATGGCAAACAGGGCACGCGCCAAACGGCGAGTTGAAGGAAAAATGTTTCGGCGTCGGCGTCTCGTAGCTCAGCCCCGTGGACGGACTGTAATTGCGCGTCGAGTGCAGCGTCTCAGCCCAATGATCAGGAGATTTCGAATCGGGCGGTTGGTGCAGGACCAGCAGCCTCGCCTCGCCCCACTTGAGCGCGGTCTCGACCGAGTCGCTCAAGCGCACGCGAATCTTGTCGTCGATCACGAGCCGGTCAACCACCGCTTCAATCGTATGCTTTTCCTTCGGCTCGAGCTTCACCCGAACGTTGGTTTCGAGCTCGATCAATTTGCCGTCGACCCGCGCACGGACAAAACCTTCGCGAGCGAGGCGCTCAATCACGTCGCGGAACTCGCCCTTTTGGTCCTGCACGACCGGGGCGAGGAGCATCACACGCGTCTTCGGCGGCAGCGCAAGGATCTTGTCCACGATCTCGCTCGTGGACTGGTGCTGGATGGGATCGCCACTGACCGGACAATGCGGCTGACCCACGTGCGCGAACAGCAGGCGGAGGTAATCATAAATCTCCGTCGTCGTCGCAATGATCGAACGCGGGCTCGAACCCGAGCTGCGCTGCTCGATGGCGATCGTGGGCGAAAGTCCTTCGATGTAGTCCACGTCCGGCTTCTGCAACTGATCGAGAAACTGCCGCGCGTACGCAGAGAGCGATTCGACGTACTTGCGCTGGCCTTCGGCGTATATTGTGTCGAACGCGAGCGAAGATTTTCCTGATCCAGAAAGGCCCGTGAAAATAACCAACTGGTCGCGCGGGATGTCCAGCGTGAGGTTCTTAAGATTATGCTCGCGTGCGCCGCCGATGCGGATGAATTCCTTCGCCATGGTTCGTGAATCTTGCCGTCAGGCAATCTGCGAAGCTAATCGCACACCATGGCGATGAAAAGTCTCATCTGCGGCGCGGCCAATTCGATAAACAAACGGTTCGGCCGATCCAGTGTTTCGCGGATTACTGCGGCACGAGCCGGTAGAATCGTTGGGAAAGCGTACTATAAGACGTCGGGTCCGTTACGACAGAGATCACGTCGTTCGCGGTGAAGTTGGTCAACGTCAGCCATTGAACCATGTTGCTGCTATACTGGACCAGATACTGGTGGCCAACGAGCGTGTGCCATCTCAGCTGATTGAGGTTGTTGGTAGCCGTATTGGCAACACTACCAGGTGGCGCGAAGGAAACCGGCTGGTATCCGAGACTCAAAGGTAGTCCGGTCGCATCAAACGAGCTGACTTGAACTTTATAAGTCACATTTTGATTCGTCGTCACATTATAGACCCCAATGTTCCAATTGCCGGGAGTAAGCGGAACGGGCGTGGAGAACGGGGTGACAATGATTTGCTCGCTCGCAGTACCGGGACTGATGCTCTGGTAGTCCCAGAGTGATTGATCCGGGAACAAAACGCCCCGACGAATCACGAGATTGGCGTCACCCCCAACGATGTTGATCAACTCGAACAAACTGGTCACGGCACCAAATGGCACGTTGTATTGGTAATAATCCAAATTCGTCGAACCGGCGAGGATGCCGCCATCGAGCATGTTCATGTTGCCCGAATTGAGCGCGCGCACGTCGAAGTTCAAGCACAGCGAGTACGGATTAGTTCCCGTCCCCAGTGTATTGCGCACCGCCAGATAATAGGTACGGGTGGGCACGAACGGAGGTGTTGAGTTGGTGGTGAGAACGGCGTCCGCCAATCCGGCAGCCGGCAGCGAAAGCAAGGTGAAATCGCCAGGAGAGAAGCCACTGGGGAGAAAATTCTGGTTGAAGAGAAGTTCAATTCCGGAAGCGCCAAAGTTCGCCAGTGTATTGGTCGCGATCTGTGCGACCAATGGAGTGACGACAGCGTAAAAGTGAATCGCATTTCCGACGAGAATGTTGGTAGCGCAGTTGCCGTTGGCCAGAACATTGAACAATACCTGCGGACTGGCAAAGTACAAGGTCAGGTTCCATTCCAGCAATTGTCCAGCCGGCGCCCCAAGACGGTTGTCCCACAGTTCCAATCGCCAGTCGCCCTGCGCATCCTGCCCGCGAAGAACCGACATAACCTCCTCAGGAAGATAAAAGTTTATGTTCGAAAGGGCGTTGTTATTGATGAAGGGCGCAGTGCCGTATTTTATCGGCAGCGTCGAGAGGCCGGGGTCTTCCGTAAATACGGTGAAGATTGTGTTCGTGCCAGTACCCGAGCCGAAATCCGCGCCAGCAGGACCGCCGCGATTCTCCACAAGCAACACCCGTGTGCCTTGCGGGCTGACCAAGTGCAACACCAAGTCTGACACGCGGGCGTGATCTATACGAACGCCCACCTGAACATCGACTACCTGCCGGTTGGTCAGCACCGTGATGACGGAGTTGGTCACCGCATCATCAATGAGCGTAACCGGTCCGGTTGATCGATACGTAACCGGAGTGGCCGGCACCGGACCAAGCTCGATGATGAACTGGTATGTGATTGTGATCGGATTCACCGGACTTGGATTGGCAAACAAGATGAAATACCGCCCTGGTGCCAGCGGCGGATTGTCGTTGGGGCCGATCGAAATGGCACCGGATGCCGGGCTCAGCAACGCATACTTGTCGAGATTGTACACGCCTTGAATCGGGGGAAGTCCCCGACGGATGTACACTTCCACAGGCCCACCGTTGATGGCCGTGACGGCAACGGTGAAATTTGTTGCCCCCGCAGGCACGTCCACTACTTCAAGAATGGAGCCCCCCGGCACAATCACGCGATTTGAAATCACAGTATTGGTGCCCAATGCAGGCTCGACTCGGAAACTGAAGCTGTCGACGCTGCCGACGTGGTCGTTTTGATTGTCAATCATCGTCAGTTCCCACAGACCGAACGCGGATTCGCCAACGAAGTCCTGCAATGATCCAGGCCCGATTGACTTGGTGATGAACTCGCCCGGTTGGACAACCAGATTGCTATCGCCCGCATCGTCATAGACCATCACCCGCGTCCCGGTGAAATCACCCGGACCGACAAAGTTGTGGCTGTTGAGTACGATTTCTGTCCCGGCCGGGTTGCCAGCAACTCCCGCCCCGGTGCCGAGTTGAGGCGGTCCTTTCAAGCGCCCCTGCAAATCTCCCATCAACTCGTGGGTTAGCGTATTGGTTACGATCATCCGACGAATCACCCCCGGCAAGCCGTCGTCGACGGCGATACCGAACACCATTGTTGCCTCCGGCATCGAAGGTGTTCCGTCGCGAACAAATGCCGGCACGTTCTGCGCGGTGACGATCAGGTTCCCGTTAGTATCGCGCTGACTGAACGGATTCGCACTAGCGAGACTGAAGAATCCGAAGTCAGCCCCCTGTGCGTCCTCCGACTTGACGCCAACGTAATAAACGGCGCCAGGCGTGGAGTTATTTAAGACGATCAATTCAGTGCCTCCGCGCTGGACAGACTTGAGCGCGCCATCCACCGCTGCTGTAGACAGGTTCGTTAGAGTCGGATCCGTCGACACGAAGAGATCAATGTCCGCCTGCTGGTTGCGCGTGCGGGACAGGTTTGGCGGGAAGAATGTCGCGAACGCCACGTTCGTACCGCCCGGCACGTTATTCGTGACTACATAGAACGCCCATTGGTTCGCCATACCGTTGGTAGTAGTGGCAAACAATAGCGATGAATTGGCGCCGACACGCTGGTTAAACAATGGCTGAGCATTGGTCGAACTGACGTTGGTCACGCCAGTAACAAACGGTGTTGGGTCATTCGCCATGATGGGTGCCGAGACGCTGAATGGCCCGATCGCGTTGCTGGAACTCACGTCGCTGGAAATGACCAGAGCGAAATCCTGGACCACATCGTTAAGCGTGCCCGTGGTGTTGAAGTAATCATCGCGCGAATTCACATTCACGCGACGCGCGCGCACAGTCACCGAGTAGCTCACCGAGAGCGGCAGATCGAGGTTTACATTTTCCACGTTGTTAACGACGTCAAAAGTCGGCGGCGCGTTGGTCGGCGCCGGTAAACTGAATCCGTCAACACCCCCGACCGCATTACCGACAAACACTTCGCCGGTCACGAGGTTCGTGACGATCAGGTCGAGGTCGTTGACCAGTTTCAGGCTCGCCGCAGGATTACCGGGCGGATCCGTCCACACTAACGTAATCCGCAGCGCAGCATTTTGAGCGTTGGAGTTGAGGGTCAGCACCCGTGTGACGCTGTCGCCCGTGGCCAAGGATTCGGTAATGGTCTGGTCAAAAAACTGGATCGGCGACGTGCTTGAATAGCCGCCCCCTAAAGCGGAAGGCAGGCTGTTACTCAAGTTGACCAATCCCCATCCTTGGTCGTTAACGAGGTTGTCTGCTTGAATATTATACGATGAATTAAAAGCCCGTGCACCATTGATCAACAGCGCTTTCTTCAATGCGGGACTGCTGTTCGTGATGCCTTGAGTCACGAGGTATTCTTCGATCAATGCCGCCAAACCCGCTACCACCGGCGACGCCATGCTGGTTCCGGATTCATAACGGTAGAACGGCGCCAGCGGGGAATTCAACGTATTCAACACTTGAAAATAATTACCCACAGGATTGCTCGCCACTACGACCGCCTGTACGTCATAGGAAACGGGCTGGGCCGTCATGTTTCCCACGGCGTAGAAATAAGGTCCCGGCGTCACCGGAATGACGGCAAACGCCAAACTTTGGAAATCGGCCGTCGTCGGCGGCGCTCCGGCTCGCCCGTAGATCGGCAGGTTCGGCAAGGGCACCGGAGAGTTTGCGTTGGGCAACACACGGACCAACAGGAACACGCCGCCCGGAGGAATATCGATCTGGTATTGGTTCAGTTGATTCGGTTGAACGATCTCATTAGGCGTCAGCACAATTACCGGCGCAGTGAAGAAATTCGTATTCTGCACCATCTGACTTGATCGCGTCGACGCCACAAAAGCCCCTGGCGCGACCATGTCGGGCTTAAACCGGCCAAACGGCCCCTCCAGACCAATCCCCACATTGCCGCGACTGGAGAAGGGCGCGACCTCGTTGTCGCTATCGGTCTCGCCCAAAAAGATGGCGTTAGTAATGAACCCGCCCGCCCCGTCAGGAAACGTCACCAGATTCGTAATGCGGCGCAATTGATCAATAGCCCCAACGGTCACCACATTCTTGGCGCTGCCGGGTGAATTGATTGAACCGGGAAAACCACCCTGACCGGTGGAATCACCAAAACCGGAGTTGCCGGCGGCGAAAATATACATTACCGACTGATCGCCGGTGGTGCCGCGGGCAGAATCGCGCACCGCCTCGTCAAAACTTGCAGCCGCCGAGTCATAGGCAAAATAAGGATATCCCCAACTGTTGTTGGAAATGCGCGCGCCGTTTAATGCCGCGCCCTCCTGCAGAGTGTCATCGCCCAGCAGGTTACCGACAAACAGATTGCCGATCGACTGCCAGAACAATTCTGCAGCGGGCGCCATTCCGCGGAAATTCGCGCCGTTGGTCGAGCCAGGCACGTTGGAAATACCATTGGTGCCCACGCTCACGCTGGGGGAATTTGCTCCGCTACTGGCAATAATTCCCGCGACATGGGTACCGTGGCCATCCGTATCCGTTATTCCCGCCGGAAACACACGACCCGCAAGGTCGGGATGCGATGCGTCAATTCCCGTATCGTTGACGTTCACACGGACACCCGCTCCAGTCAGACCAAGGTGATTGCCCGCCGGCGCCAAATCTACGGTGTTGGTAGAGACACGCACGCGGACACGCGCAAGATCATTAGCGGCCCGGCGCTCATAAAACCGCTCGACCAGTTGGACCTGAGCGAGGCGCGCGACCGGTGTGGTCTCCTTCAAACCACTCACCACCCACTGCGGACCAAATGGCGTGCGGGACTGCCCCTTGATTTCTGCTCCCAGCGCAACCAGCGCCTGACGCGCCGTCTCCTGTTCCCCGGGGAACACCGTGACTCGCAACCAAGAACCTTCCGGCAAGGGTTGAAAGAGTTCCTGAGACAGTTTGTAATACGGCTCGTACGGCTGGACGGATTGCGTCCGCGGCATCGTCCGCAGGATCTGCGCAACGTCTTCCGTAGCTTGGACTAGGTATGCGTTGTTCGGGATATAGGAGATGATTTTGCCACCCGCGTCACGAATCGCGGTGCGAAAGCTCTCAGTGGTCGGCCCTCGCGCCTGCACCAGATAGCTGCCCGGATCACCGGACGAACGCAGTTCTGCGGGGACCGGCACACGAGCGCCGTTCGCGGTGTCGATCAACGCATTCTGCAAGAGCAACGCCGTGTCGCTGTGCATCAACTCGACCAATGGCTTCGAAGTGTTGCTCAGTTGAAACGGAAATCGTTTAGCGACCGCTTGCGCCAGAACATTCGAGGGAGTCGCAACAGTCGCGGCCTTGTGTGGGGTCGGAGGAATCAACAGCGGATGAGGAAGCGCAGTCTGACTGGCGGCGGATGGACGATTAGTGACGACGCTGACCGGCGGCTCTGGCTTCTGGCGGTCCCGGCGTTCATTGCCCAAGTGCCACATCACTCCTGCTGCTCCTAGGAGCAGCAGGCTGATAAACGTCCAAGTTTTCGCTTGCAAGCGCATATTATGACGCCCAGTCAGCCAACGTCCTAAGACAGGCCACCAGACAATTAGAATCCACCGTCCACACTAAACTCTTGTGTGCAAAAGTCCGAAAATTTTTCGTGCAAACGAGACGTTCCCCGCAAAGCACGCCGGCAAAATTCAAAGCGCTCGGCTTCATGGGTTTGACAACACGTTATAGCTTTCAACAACTGCGCGCGGCGCGTTGGTGGTGCCTTCGATCCGCAAAACAGTCTTGGTTACCACCTCGCCGGTGATCTGGTAGTTCGTGCACAGTTGGAAATTCGTTCCCCCACCTGGGAATAGCGATTGCCGCGCTGGCTTCAGCGACTGCCCCCACGCATAAACGGTGATTCGCGGCACTTCCTCCACGGTCAGCAACGACAGGAGCTGCTGCGGGATGCGCTCCACCGCCGCGTCATCCAACGTGCTGCCCGTAACATAGGGCGAATTTATGCTCAACTGCGGCACGGCCAATATTCGGGACAGGTTGGTGAACACCCTGTTGGGCTCTGCCAACCGTGTGTTTTGGATTCCGTTGTAGATATCCGTGAACTTCGGAGTCGTGGCATCGATCTGCGAATCCGTGTTACCCATTTCCAGCACGTCCACGCCACCCAGAGCCGCAGCCCACGCGGCGCGGTTGGTCTGATTGATGGAGAGCAACCCGCGCAGAGAATTCGGGTCGATCGCCGTTGTGAACAGTTCAGCCATGCGCCAGTCGTTCGTGGCATAAGGCTCCTGCCGTCCGACAAACTTTTGCCATGCCAGATCGAAATTGCCGTCCGTGGGTGCGGATTTGAGAAACACCGTTTGCCAAGGAGTGCCGCGGTGCACCCGCCCGATCCAGCCCAGATTGCCAAATTTGTTTGTCGGAAATTTCCAGTCATCGGACCGGGTAATCAACGGGTCCTGCAATCCCATGTCGTCCGGCGAACCTGTGCGGCCCCACGGGTGATAGCGGCCGTTGATGGCGCCGATGTTGCCCTGACCTCCAACCAACGAAACCGGCGCGCTTCCATTGGGAGCAAATTTCACCGGGTTCGGAATCTCCGGACTGTTCAAGTCCTCCACCATGTAGTGAACGAGCGGGTCATTCGCCTGCCATCGGAAGAGGCGGAACGCAAATCCCGGCGCCATATACGGCGCGTTCATGATCTGCGCATTGGTCACCGGCCAATTGTTCGTGGTCAAAAAGGATTCAAAATTTCTCGCTGCATCCGGTTGGTTTGCCGCAACAAGCCGGTAGCTGTTCCAATCGTAGGGTGCCTGCAGTTGGACGCCCGGTGTTCGAGAAACCCGTATTTGCTCGAGCACCCCCGCCGTCGGAGCTCCCGCGGCCGCGCGATTGGTGTTCCAGAGTTGAGCGCCCGGGTCGCCTCCACCAACCGCCCCCGAAGGCTCAGCAAACGCCGCGGTGAGGTTCGTCGTGAAACTTACATCGTTCAACGCCACAAAATCGACAATGCGGCCAGGGGACACATTTGTATCCGCCAGCGCGTAAAACATCTGATTGCTCACCGTCAGCATCCACGTCGGCGTGACGAAGGCCGAATTTGTCTCAAAAGCCGAATTCGTACTGAACGGACTCGTAGGGACAAACGTTCCCGGCGCCGGCACTGCGCGGTAGATGGAATTGGTCATGAATGACAGCCGTGTATTGAATGGAATCTTGAACGAGTTCGAAACCAACGGAGAGGATTCCCGGCCGGGAAAACCAGCCCACGTGTTCGCCGGAACGGCGAGCAACGAAAGCGGGAGACCCGAGTTGGACTGCATCAAATACCCAAATTCGTTGGACAGGCGAACCGTGTTGGTTAGCTGCCAATACATCGCGAGCGGCCGAGGGAACGCATTGCTATATGAGTTCCAAACCTCAAGACCGTAGTGATTGGTGATCGAGAGGAAAAACATCTGGTTCGTCTGATACGGCCGGTCGGTCGCCAGCGGCCCGCGTCGCACCTGCAACTTGCGGTGCGCCTTGGCAGCCATCAGCACCGAGAATTCGTTAAAATTCGGGTAGCCGCGTCGAGCGCCGATTACCAGCGGCACTCCATAAAGAATATCGGTGTCCACATTTGCCGCCGCCGGCAGCGCTGCGTATGCCGCGATGTCATATTTGGTCTGCCCAATCGGTGCCAAATCTACAACCTCCGCGTAATCCACAATCCTCACTTCCCCACCCGCTCCCGCCCTCGTGAACACCGGCCGGAACACCGTCGGATAACCGGGATCTGAGGGAGGCACCGTTCCACGCGCCGTGTTGGTCGTAGCATCCCACAAGTTGACCGCTTGTTGAAGAATCCGATGCAACGTGGCGGTGTACTCGTTGGTCGGGTACAGCATGATGTTGGTGATCGATAAATTGGGCCGAACCTCATTGGTGCCCAGAAATGTCCGCCCCCCTGCCACCGTCTTGTTGAGTTGAATTAGCCGATCGGCCACGACGCGGAAGAAATTCGTCGGAGCCCAGGCAAAGAAATTGGTCTCGCTAGCCAAACCGGTCGCCAGATTGGTTCGCACGATGTTGTCGAAGTTCAAATTGATCTTCAACCGGCGCATCGTCATCACGCCGGAGGCAGAGATATTCCCGGTTCCGGCGAAATCATACTGAAACGTATTCCCGTTGAGTATCCGCACTGGGTAGACCCCATTGTAGGCCGCTGGCGTGGCCCCCCGGATCTCAACATAATCCCCGTTTCCCAAACCGTGCGCCACCGACCGCCCCGTCGCTTCGGTGTTCGTGCTCACCAGTGAACGAACTGTCTGCAGCGAAGGTGTGGCCGTCGATTCGGTGCCCATCTGGGCCGCCATACGGTAGAAAGTATTTCGATCGAGGCGATTCGTGTTAACCGGTGCCATCGCACTGCGCAACTGATCTTGAAAGGTGGGATAACGGCTGCGGAGCTTGGTATCCACTAAGTCCTGCAGGTCACTGATCACGTTGGGATTTGCCGCGCCCGGCCACGGACGTGACGGATCGTCTGGATTGAAAGGCGTGGCCAGAGTCTCGTTCGTCAGCAGCGACAACCCGGTCATTAACGGACCATCGGTGTAGCCATCTATATCGTCCGACCCAAACAGGCCAGCGCCCACCGCGGAGTAAAGATTCGTGAAGGACGCCAAGTTGTTATTCGTGCCGCCGTAGCGGAAACGGATAATTTCGTGAGCACTAAGGAAGGAGTCATTCGTCAGGCCGCTGCCAGTTCCACTACTTAGATTGGTAAGATTCCCCGCGTTGTAATTCCAGCCATGCAAACCGGGGACATCCGGGGTGAGTTCGTTGAAGAATGCCGCAAGATTATATTCCCAGGTTCCCACCCCTTGGTTTCGAAAATATCCGTCCGAGGGCATGTTGTTCACCAGATGCTTGGCGTAGTTGTGAACGTAATTGATGTCCAGACTCTTGCCCGTGGGCATCACCAGAAATGCATAGCGGCCCACGAAGCGATTGGTGCGGAAATGATTCGTGGACGGGTCCGCCAGAACACCGATCCATTGAGGGTCTCCGGCCACCACATTCGATCCGTTGGTCGCGACGTCAAAAACCGTGTTCCGGTTGAAATCCAACCAGAACGGAAAATTCGTCACCGGCGCACCGCCCAGAGTATTCGTCGTATAAACCGGGACCCGCGGATCAAACATGGCCGAGGCCACATTCGAGAGCGCCATGGGAAATTGCACGTCGCCGGCCCCATCACGGTTGGTGGAGACGATCAGATCATAATTCAGAACAGATCCGCCGCTGAGCATCAGGTTGATTTCTTCAGCGATGGCCCGGCTTAGAGCGGCATCCGCCATGAGTTTGGCATCGATTTGCGCGGAGGTGACGGTCACCGAGGTGCGCTCACGGCGGGTAGTGCCGAGAAAGGCGACCGCCAGCAGCGTGATCACCGAGAGCATGATCAAGGTGATCACCAAGGCGACACCGGATTGGGAATTACGTTTCATTGCAAAGCGGTACGGATCGCGATCCGATGGCGGAACAAGTGAACTGCCCCGGCCGCGCGGCCGGTCGAAAGAAAATTCTGAATGTTGGCGGCCGTTCCCCGCGCCTTCGCCTCAGCCAGCACCTTGGGTTCGAGAATGCCGACCTCCAGATCGATATAAGCCGGCAAGTCGTCGCCCGTGAAAACGTTCGCCGCACGCTCATTTCCGTTTCGGTCGAATCCCCGCACTCGCAGGTGAACGATGCCATCCGTGATCCGCTGATAGTCCGCCGGCTTGGACGTGGCGAACATGAAGGCCAGATTGTTAGTATTATTGCCGGTCGACAGCCTCACCGTATTGGTGTTGAAACGATACAGGGTCCCGACGCCGGCGTTAAAGGCGCTCGCATCCTCTGAATAATTGGTGCTCGCGCGATCCACAAAATAACCAAAGCCGCTCCACTGATTGCCGGTTCGGGTCACAAAAAAAAGATCCTGAATCACGGGCGCACCGTTCGTACCAAAAAGATTGGTAGCGCCATATGAATTGTTCAGCGCCAGCGGACCGCTCCCAATATTGGTGTTTACAGTAAAATAGAGGTTATTGAACCCTGAGACGTGCGTCGCCGTCACCTGCTCCAACTCACGCGCCAACAGATCGACCGCCGCGCGACCAGATTCCATTACGTCCACCTGAGTCACGCTGCGGTGAAAAGCGCGCTGGGTCTGATTGAACATGGCGAACAATCCGTAGATGATCAGCGTGAGGATGGTGACCGCCACGAGCATTTCCAACAACGTGAAACCCGCGGCTCGGGAGCGACGTCGGTCAGAAAATTGGCGGAGGTTGCGCATGGCGGAGTTCAAAATTGATTCGGTTGAAAAAAGAAATAACCGCCACCTGTGTCGTCTAATTTGCCCCCAACGATCGTGCGAAAAGTTCTTAATCCACTGCCGGTGTTGCCGCCAGGGAGCAGAGGCCACTGGAAAACCAAACGCAGTTCGGTCGACCCAGCAGTCGGCTGGTTGGTAACCACGTCCACAATCAATCGATAGCTAAACGTCAGGTTGGTGTTGCCCTTCTCCGCGAACGAACCGCTCATCGAGCGAATCCAATTGGTCTTAATCCCCGGAGCGCTAAGAATGCCGACGACGTCGTAGTCGTTCGAGAACGCATACGGCGCTGACGGACTGACAAGCATGTCGATGTAGGTATAAAGATTACGATTCTGGTTTTTCGCGCCGCTGCGGATCGCCTCAATCCAATAGACGGCGTCCTGATTAATGATGGTTTCCTCGCGATTGTCTCGTTGCACTTTCATCCCCGTGGGCAACACGCCAATGATCGCGACCAACGCAAAGGCGATCACGCCCAAACTCAGCGCTATTTCCACCATCGTGAATGCAGCGATGTGAGCGGGCTTACGTCTGTGGAGTTGAATACGTGTGCGCATTTCTAGAATTCCGGTCGCACCAGCTTGGCGCGACCCGTCAACCAATTAATCTGGATGTGATTGAAACCTGCGGCATTCTGGTAGGTTCCCGCGGGCGTCTCAACAAAATCAAGGGCTCCCAAAGTGATATTTCCGGCCGTGTCACGCGGAGCGAAATAGCTGCCACGGGCCAGCGGAATGATTTCATCCACGCCCGCCGGTGTAGGCACTCCACTGCTGTTCACCGTCACCAGTTGCCCCAACGAATTGAAGGCAACGTACGGCAGATTGATCGTGTTGACGTTCGGGCTTTCCACCGATGGAAAGGGAATGCGATTGCCGGGTGAATTCAGGAACGGAAAACGATTGATCGTAGCAGGCCCTTGCTTGCTTGGGTTCGGATAGCCGGTCGTGGTGAATTTGGCGGGCGCGATAACCACGCCATCCGGCAGCGATTTCCACTCCGTCACATAGCGCGCGAAATCCTGCCCAGGCTGGTCACCGACGCTGCGCGGGGCGTAGATCGCGTAATCCGTGATCTGCCCGGCCGCCAGGTTGGTGAACAGTTGGCCACCCGGATCGCCACCGGCCCAGAAATTCTCCGGGACGAACACCACATACACCGTGGTTCGTTCGTTGATCGCGGTCAGGCGCGCGAGACCGAGATCGTCGAGCAACTGCCGGCTGGCGGCGACCATGAGATTGGATTTGTTGAGCGACTTGATCGCCGGCAGGCTAAACCCCGCCAGGATGGCGATAATGCTGATGACGATCAGCAGTTCCAACAACGTAAAGCCCAGCACCAGATGCACACGCACCCGCAAGGCGCGCGTTTGTCCATCCACATCCGATTCTAATTGATCAAGCCGGCTCATGTTCAAGGAAACCAATTCAGGATGTTGTCCGGGTTGCTACCAGTGTTTGCAGACGTCGTGGAACTGGCTGCACCATCCGGACCCAGCGACCAAATCGCAACTTCGCCCCGAACGACGAAATCGTTCGGCCCGCCGCCTGGCGGCCGAAACGTGCCGTTACGTCCGTTGTTACCGGACAGCTGCGAGACTACTGAGTTGCAATAAACCGAATCCCGGGAAAGCCCATCAAATCCGGTGTCCATCGTAATCACATACGCATTTGCCCACGGATCGCGATAGGTGTTGTCTGGGCCCACGCCAGCAGAAGTATTGTTTTGCTTGTCGCGCACACCCGTCAGAAAATTATGCTGGCGCGGATTGCGGGCGTGGTTCGCGTTCACACCGGCCAAAACGTCGCGCAAGATCACCAACACTTCGCCGTTGGTCGATGGCAGGTTGCTGCTGACATTGAAACCAAAGCTGGAATCAAAAATCCCGCTGGTAATATTCGTGGTCGGAAAGCGGCTGTACTCCGCCTTGTAAGCCGTAATTGCTCCTTCGATTCCTTTCATGTCGGTCCGCGCTTGAGCAATTCTTGCTTTGGTTTTCGCCTTGCTGATCGCCGGCAAAAGCATACTTGCCAAGATCGCAATAATGGCAATGACAACCAACAACTCGATCAGCGTGAATGCGTGGAAACGAAATTGGGAGGCGGAATTTCTCTTCATACGATTTTCAAATTTAGATTCACTTCTTCCAGTTACTGATGACATTGGTTTTCCCACCGATGACCACCTCCGCCCATAGGTCGTAAGACTTCGGATTGTTAGTGGGCGAAGTCGACACGTAGCGCCAAGTATTCAGGCTTCCAGATGGATTTACCGCCGAAACCGGGCCCTCGACCGGCACCAGGAGGAACTTCACGCCGACCGGCAAGGTAACCAGATTCGTGAATTGTTTGGCCTTGAGCTGGGGGAGAAATGATCGGATCTCCGAATCATTGTCGCTAACAACGGAGTTTTGGATCCCCGGAACCCCGAGACGCAAACTAGCTTGGGCGGCTGTCACACCGATCTGCCCGTTGGTGTAAACGGGTGCGTTAACAGACGTCGAGGGAACTCGGGTTCCCAATAATTCATACAACAGCGGAGGCAGCGCCGGATTCGCCGGATTGTCAGGCGGGTAGGATCCCAGCGCGGCCTTATACGCGCCAATCGCCGTTTCCAATTGCGTCAATTCCGCTCGAACCCGCGCTTCCTTCATGGCCCTCGCCACGTAGCCCGATGACCCAATGAGCAGAGCCGCCAAGATGCCGATGATCGCAATGACCATCAGCAGTTCAATCAACGTGAAGGCTAAAGTTGCCGACAATCGCCGGCGCTGCTGGTTCGAGATTAGTTTCATGAGTAACAAATCAAATCGTGTCACCGTTCTCGCGCTTCTTGCTCCATCCGCTCACTGAGCCACTGCTTGATCATGCTTTGATAATTGAGATATCGCGACCGCGCGAGCCGCTTAATCCGCGCAAGCATTCGCGGATCGATCCGCAAAGTAATGGTTACTGACTCGGACGACTCCGATCCCTCAGCAACCGACGATTCCATCAACCGCATCGATACGCCGTGCTCTTCCCAATATGCCGCCTCAGCTTCTTCACTATCGAAGATTGGAACATCTTCCCATTTGGCAAGGGTTTCCATAGCACTATGCAGCCAAGCTCTGGTTCATCTTCCGTTGATAAAAGAACTGTTCCTCCGGCTGAAATGCGCGCGCGTAAATCACGCGGATGTGTTTGCCGTTGGTGCGGTAAACCGTGAACAACCCCACCCCGCCAGTTGTCTTGCCCAAGTTGAAATAACGGGCCTGAACCGAAAAACGAGGGGAATCCGGCATCAATTTGACCGCAAAAGGATCCTCAAATGACTCCTCTACATCACGAGGTGTTAACGAGTCGGGAAATTCAAACGGAGGATGGTTCCAGTCAAATTCCATAAAATGCAGCTACTTTGTAACTCAAAAGCAATGGCATTGTGTTTACAATGTATTTACGGCACCCAACAAAGAAAATCAAGCGGAATTTCTCAGAAATATGAAATTGCTGCCCGCTGAAGAGGCTGTCGGTGACGATTAAGACAACTAAACCAAGTAGTTACTCAGTCGGCCGAGCACCGCCCGGATTATCCTCGCCGATACCTTCGATCAGTTTGATGAGCGGTAGGAACAATGCGATGACAATGCTTCCGACGATAACCGCCAGAAACACGATCATGATCGGCTCCAAGAGTGAAGTCATTGCTGTGACCGCGTTGTCCACCTCTTCGTCGTAATTGTCGGCAATTTTCATGAGCATCTCGGGCAAAGCACCGGTCTGCTCACCGACGTCCACCATGCTGACCACCATTGGCGGAAACACTCCGGAAGCTTCCAATGGCGCCGTGATGGTTTCACCTTCTTTGACGCTTTCATGCACTGCAGAAACAGCATCCCCGACGATCACGTTACCGGAAGTTTCCTTCACGATGGTCAGTGCTTGAAGAATCGGGACACCGCTGCTGACCAATGTTCCCAAAGTACGGGTAAAGCGAGAAATCGCCACCTTGCTGATGACCGGCCCCATTACCGGCATGTTTAACTTAAAACGGTCAAACAGTTTTCTCCCCACCTTCGTCTTGATGAACAATCGAAAAGCGATGAAAATCGCGATTATTACGAGGAGAGCAACGAAAAAGTGGTTAGCGAGGGTGTCGCTGATTTTCAGAACAAATTCTGTAAATGCAGGCAAGCCCTGCCCTTCCAACATGTCGGCAAAAATCTTTTTGAACTGGGGCACCACCACCACCATCAGCACTGTGAGGATGACCACCGCCACGAACATTACGGCGCTGGGATAAAACATCGCCGCCACAACCTTGCCTTTGATCTTTTGGGCCTTCTCCATGAACTCGGCGAGGCGGTTCAAGACCACTTCGAGTACGCCGCCCAGTTCGCCCGCCTTCACCATGTTGACATAAAGGCGATTGAAAACCTTGGGATGCTGCGCCAACCCTTCAGAGAACGTACTGCCACCTTCAATCGACGCGCCCAACTGACCAACAATCGTCTTCAGAGTCAAATTGCGTTCCTGCCGTTCCAACACGCGTAGTCCCCGCAGGAGCGGCAAACCAGCATCCACCAGCGTCGCCAATTGGCGGGTAAACGCGGTCAAAACCTTCGCCTTCACCTTACCGCTAAGGCCTGGAATCTTGATCTGAAGGTTGAGGACGCCACCCTTCTTGGCTGGAGTTCCCCCCGCCGCAGGGGCGGCTTTTCCCTTCTTCTTATCCGCCTTCTCGCCACGAGATTTGTCCATTTCCACGACCTTGGTCGGGAAGAAACCCATCTCTTTGATGCGGGTGATAGCCTCGTTCTGAGTCGCTACGTCGAGCGTACCTTTGGTCTCTTTGCCACGGGAATCCATGGCGACGTAGTTGAACTTCGGCATAGGGCAGGTCGCAATTAGGTATACTTGAGAACTTCTTCGATGGTTGTAGCACCGTCAAAAATTCCACGCAAGCCATCTTCGCGAAGCGTGACCATTCCGAGCTCAACCGCCTTCTGCCGGAGCACCACCGTAGGCGCCCGCTCATTGATAAGCGCTCGCACTGCCTCGGCAATGATCAGCAACTCATAAATGCCTTTGCGCCCCTTGTAACCGGTGTCGTTGCAATTGCTGCAGCCGCGACCGTAATAAAACATCTTGTCGCCCACGTCGTGCGGGGAAAGGTTGAGCAAAGACAGCTGGCTTTCTGTCGGCTCGAAGGGTGTTCGGCATTTTTTGCAAATCGTACGCACCAAGCGCTGCCCCAACACCGCCATCAAGGTCGACGAGATGAGGAACGGTTCGACGCCCATGTCGACCAACCGCGTCACCGCACCGGGCGCGTCGTTCGTGTGAAGCGTACTGAGCACCAAGTGACCGGTGAGTGACGCTTGGATTGCAATCTGCGCCGTTTCCAAGTCACGCATTTCGCCCAACATAATCACATCGGGATCTTGACGAAGGAACGAGCGCAACGCTTTCCCGAAAGTCATTCCTTGGGCGTCATTGATCGCGACCTGCATGATCCCTTCGATATCAAATTCCACCGGATCTTCCGCCGTGAGTAATTTTGAATCGATGGTATTAACCCGGCGAAGCGCCGAATAGAGTGTCGTGGTTTTACCGGAGCCGGTCGGACCCGTGACGATGAAAATGCCGTTGGGCTGCGTGATTGCGTCGGTGATGTAATCGAAGATGAACTTCGGGAAACCCATCGTTTCCAACTCGAGATTCACGGCCGAACGATCGAGAACGCGGAGCACGACCGACTCACCGAACTGCGTCGGCAGCGTGGAAACACGCATGTCGATTTGCTTGCCGCCGAGGTTCATCGCGATGCGTCCGTCCTGCGGAAGACGCCGCTCGGCAATGTTCAGGTTGGCCATGACCTTCAAGCGCGAGGTCACCGGCAACGCCAGATGCTTGGGCGGCGGCGCCATTTCGTAAAGCGCACCGTCGACCCGATAACGAATTTTGAATTCATCTTCGAACGGTTCGAAGTGAATATCGCTCGCGCGATCCTGCACCGCTTGGAACAGCACAAGGTTCACGAACTTCACGATCGGCGTTTCGTTTGCGAGCGTGGAAAGCTCCGCCAAACCGCCCGAACTCGCCTCAGCCACTTCGCTGGCAATCTTCTCGTCGGAGCCCAGATCCCTGAGCACGTCGGAGACGCTCGCGTCTTCTTCGCCGTAATGTTTCGTGATCAACTGTTCGATCAACGCGGGATCGGCGACCACGACTTGAACTTCCTTACCGAGCAAATAGTTCAGTTCATCGACAATCGCCGGGTTCAGGGGATCGACGAGTGCCACTTGAACCGATGAACCGTAGGCAGCCACGGGCAACGCCTGATACATGCGGGCGTTCGCACCCGACATGAGCTTGAGCGCATCGGGAGCAATTTCCTGCGTGCGCAAATTGACGACCTGCGTGCCGAGATTTGCCGCGATCAATTCCAGCTGCGTCTCCAAATCCATCAAACCGAAATCCGCCAGAATCTGATTGATCGGTTTGCCGCTGCGATTGTGCTCTTCAATGACCTCCTCAAGCTGGAGATCATCGATCATGTTGTTGTCTTTGATGATCGAAAGCAGCGGATGGGAAAATGCGGAGGACATGGCGGTTTAGCGTTTGGCTGTTTCGGCCGCGATCTGTGCGCTTTCGAGTTCCTGAAGCTTCTGAATGATGGTCGTCGGATCCTGCGACTTCGTGATGACTTCTTCTTTCGAGATCATTCCGAGTTGGTACTTATCAACCAAGTACGAGTCGAGGGTCACCATGCCGAACTTCGCGCCGGTCTGAATGTCCGATTGAATACGGAACGTCTTGTTATCGCGAATCAACGCAGCAATGGACGGCGTGTTGATCATGATTTCGAAAGCCGCCACGCGTCCGGGCTTGTCGATACGCGGGATCAGCAACTGCGAAATCACGGCCTGCAATACGGTCGAAAGCTGGATGCGAATCATCTCCTGCTGATTGGTCGGAAACGCGTTCGTTATACGATCAATCGTCTTCGCCGCGCCGGTCGTGTGCAGTGTGCCGAAGACCAAGTGACCCGTTTCAGCCGCCGTGATCGCCGCTTCGATCGTTTCCAAGTCGCGCATTTCGCCGACCAGAATAATGTCGGGATCCTGACGGAGCGCGCGGCGCAGGGCCTCGGCGAAACTCGGCACATCGACGTGCACTTCACGCTGCGTGACGACCGCTTTCTTGTGCTTGTGATAGTATTCGATCGGGTCTTCGATCGTGATGATGTGAGCGTCCTCGCGCTCCTCATTGATGATGTTGATCATCGAGGCGAGCGTCGTCGATTTACCCGAACCGGTCGGACCGGTTACCAGAATCAAACCGCGCGGCTTGTAGAGCAATTCGCGAACGGTGCCCGGAATGCCAATTTGCTCCATCGTGAGCAGCTTGCTCGGGATCAAACGGAGCACCATTCCGAAGTTGCCCTTTTCCTTGAACACGCTGACGCGGAAACGCGCGAGTTCACCGAAAGCAAATCCAAAGTCCGCCCCACCCTTCTCGCGCACCTGTTGAATGTGATCTTCCGAGGTGATGCTACGCATCAATTCCTCAGTGTCTTCCGGACGCAATTGCGGGCCTTCCACCCGCTGCAGGACTCCGTGCAACCGGATCACCGGGGCGCAATTCACGCGCAGGTGCAAATCGGAAGACCCTTCCGAAACCACCAACTGCAACAGATCTGACATCGAATAGGACATATAAAAATTACAAGTTCACATCAGCCAAACACCGATCCGCGATAATTTCGAGAACCGCCTAATCCACTTCTCCGGTCGTTGCGCGAATCACTTCCTCGGCGGTCGTCAAACCGGCGAGCACTTTGCGCGTACCGTCTTCGCGCAAGGTTCGCATGCCCATCTCGCGGGCGCGCGCGCGCAGCACGGACGAACCGACTTTGTCGTAGATCAACTTGCGAGCCTCGTCGTCGATGACGAAGATTTCGAAAATTCCGAAGCGCCCGCGATGACCGGTCTGCGAGCAGTCAGGGCAACCCTTGCCCTTCATAATTGTCGCCGAGCCGATGGTCGCCGGATCCAAGTTCAACGCGCGCAATTCCACGTCTGTCGGCGTATGCGGCGCGGCGCAACGACGGCAGACTTTCCGCACCAACCGCTGCGCCATCAGCGCGCGCGTGGACGAGGCAACCAAGAACGGTTTCACGCCGATGTCGATGAGACGGGTAACCGCTCCCGGCGCGTCATTAGTGTGAAGGGTCGAGAACACCAAGTGCCCGGTGAGGGAAGCGTTGATCGCGATGCTCGCCGTTTCCAAGTCACGAATTTCACCCAGCATGATCACGTTGGGCGCCTGACGGAGCATCGCGCGCAATGCACCGGCGAAACTCAAGCCGATCACTTCGCTCACCTGCACCTGGTTGATGCCGGCCAGCTGATATTCCACCGGGTCTTCAACGGTGATGATTTTGCGGTCGGGACGATTGATGTAATTGAGGCACGAATAGAGCGTCGTGGTTTTGCCGGAACCCGTAGGCCCGGTGACCAGCAAAATGCCGTCCGGCATGCCGATGAGCCGCTCGAAGGTTTGCTGGTCGTCCGTGAAGAAACCGAGTTCGGGCAAACCGAGCTTCAAACCTTCCTTGTCCAAAATACGCATCACGATGCTTTCGCCGTGATTGGTCGGGAGACAGGAAACACGCAAGTCGATCGATTTTCCGCCGACCTGCATGTTGATGCGGCCGTCCTGCGGGATGCGATGCTCGGCAATGGACATGTTCGCCTGAATCTTCAAGCGGCTGATGATCGCTGATTGCAAGCGCTTCGGCGGCCCCTTCATCTCCTGCAAAACGCCGTCGATGCGATAGCGCACGCGAAAGGTCTTGGAAAGCGGTTCAAGGTGAATGTCCGAGGCGCGCGCCTTGAAAGCTTCGACCACGATGGAATTCACCAGCTTGATGATCGGCGCATCCGCTTCGACTTCGGCACCGTCGGTTTCGTCGATCTTGCCCAGCTGGCCAATTTCAACTTCACCCTCGGTGATGTCCTGAATCATCTTGCCGACCGAGTCGTCGGCCGCGCCGTAGTATTTGGCGATGGCCGCGTCGATCTCTTCCTCACTCGCCACGCACGGATCAATTTCCACGCGAAGCAAGTGGTGCAAACTGTCCAGCGTACCGAGATCCGACGGATCGCTCAGTGCCACGGTCAACTTTGTGCCGTGGAGGTAAACCGGCATCACCTTATACTTCTTGGCGATGTGACGCGGCACTGCGGCGATGACGTCGTCGGGGACTTTCATCATGCCGAGGTTCACAACCTCGACACCAAATTGTGCTGCCTTCGCCTGGGAAACGTCAGAAGACTTGATGTGCTTTCGCGACACCAACAGTTCCACCACGCCTTCACCACGGGAATCGGCTTCCTCGCGCACCGCGTCCACTTGGGACTGCGTTACGAGGCCCATTTCCAGAAGCGTATCGATCAGGTAATCGTCTTTGCCAGCCACAGTAGTTTTTTGGATTCGCAGGTCGCTGATTAAACGGGCTTTTGTAAAACACTAGCGGCCACCACCGTGCAAAGTCAAACGCGGACGATTTTTTTTTGGAACAATCCGCTTTCCACGCGCGCCAACTCGCGAAACCTTCTCCGCAACGAACACGGCGGACGTTGACGCTGACGCCAACCAACGATACGTTCGACCCGACCGATGATCGCCGCCACCAACAAACCAGCCTCCACCACTCCCAATTTCCGCGTGGGCGACGAACGCCTGATCAAGGTGACCGAGAACGCCGCGCGAAAAGTCGGTTCCCTCCTCCAGAAGCAAGGGCGCCCTCAAGGCGTGCTGCGCGTGGCCGTGATCGGCGGCGGTTGTTCCGGGTTGCAATATAAGATGGATTTGCAGGACGGCCCCGCGAACCGGGACTTTCTCGTGGAAACTGGCGGCATCAAAGTCGTGGTCGATCCCAAGAGCGCGCTGTACGTCACTGGCTCGGAACTAGACTACCTCGACTCGCTCACCGAAGGCGGTTTCAAGGTCAAGAACCCCAACGCCGCGACGAGTTGCTCGTGCGGTGAGAGTTTCAGTGCGTGAGCGGAGGAACATCGAACGATAAGCCGAGCACAAGATCGTTTCAGAATTCTGAATTAAGCCGCTTCCGCACGTGATCGTCCTCTCAAAACTACTTTTGATTCTGGGTGTAGCGTCCGTCACCTATGGCTTGGCCAGATGGCAGATAGTGCCCGATGTTCTGTCGAATCAGGAGAAGCATTTCAACCAGTATTTGGTGACTCATCCCGTTGATTCTACCAACACGTTGACGGAGATTATGCAGTTACGTAAACGAGTGATGCGTTCGGGCGGGCCATATCCTGGATGGCCGCAGGCCATCGTTCCATGTGCGGTTGGGCTGATGTTGCTTGCGACAAGTTACTTCTTTGGACAGAAAAAGGATGCCAAACACGACCACGCGGCCTCCTGATTACCGACCATCGCCCCTCTGATGACCGATTTCTTCGCCCTTCTCGACGAACCGCGCCGGCCTTGGCTCGACGCCGAGGCCCTCAAGACCAAGTTCCTCGCGCTCTCCGGCGAACTGCACCCCGATAAGGTCGTCACCACGACTCCCGCGGAAAAGGAAGCCGCCCATCAACGCTTCACCGC
Source organism: Limisphaerales bacterium (assembly GCA_044224905.1). GTDB lineage: Bacteria > Verrucomicrobiota > Verrucomicrobiia > Limisphaerales > JBGAJN01 > JBGAJN01. The sequence goes on along the minus strand of JBGAJN010000002.1, from coordinate 1,249,188 downwards.
GTTGAACTCCGCCTATCAATGCCTGCGCGAGCCCAAAGATCGGCTGCTTCACCTGCTCGTTCTGGAACTCGGAGCCGAACCGCGCGCCGTTCGCCAGATTCCTCCCGCGCTCGCCGACTTGATCATCCCCGCTGAGGGACTTTGCCGCGAAGTCACCGCGTTCCTCGCGGAAAAAGCGAAAGCCACCTCGCCGTTGCTCCAAGTTCAATTTTTCGAACGCGGCATGGCGTGGACCGACAAGATCACCGAGGCGCAGCAAAAGCTCGGCGCCTTTCTCGCGAACCTCGAAACCGAATTGCAACAACTCAACGCCGCTTGGCCATCCGCCGACGGCGCTGATGCGGATAAACGTCGTACGATTTTGCCGTTGGCGCGTTTGGAAGAAATTTACCGCAGCTACAGCTACGCGAACCGGTATCGCCAACAGTTACAGGAGCGGATGGTTCAGCTCGCGTTTTGATCCACGAACTTTCTTTGCCACCGACGGTGAACAAAAAGAAACAGAGTGTTGAATCGCGTCCATGGTTTTTGCCCCTCACTCACAAAATGCCCCATAATCGAGGGTGGTATGGGCCTTGCTAATTGGATGGCATGAGAACGACATACAAAAATCCGCGAGGGTTGAGTGTGTTGCCCACCGCGACCGCTATCACGGCGGAAGCGAAAACCCCATCCCCAATCCGCCCCATGCGCTGAGTTCTACTTAGCGTCTTCCAAATTGAGTTGTTGCCCGGCGGCCTGGAAACAGGCCGCCGGTTTCTTTTTCCCCACGCGCAAAATTCATGGGCCGACTCGCCCCTGCGGCGACTTGGCGCTTGCTACATTCCCCAAGAAGGCGGACAAACATCTCGCTGCCGAATGAAAACTGGAGACACTAATCCCACCAAAGAACTTTACCGGCAGTTGCGCACCTTGTCGTGCGAACGGCTGTGGGCGGAAGAAATGCCGCGCTTCGATCGCGCCACACCTCAGGAACGGAGCGAGGGAGTCGCCCTCGTTCGCGCCGTGGGCGTGGTCTTTTCCGAGTCCGGCACGATGGATCAACGCGACGCCGTGCGCCCGTGGCTCCAGAATTTGCTGCGTGATCCCAATGAAAAAATCCGCCGTTACGCCATGGCCGCGTTGCCCAAGATTGGCGCCGGTCGCAGCGAAGAAGCGGAGCTGCTCGCCCTGCTGCAAACGACCGAAGTCGAACGCGAAAAGAAGTTCCTGGGACAGACGCTCGAAAAGATCGGCGGAGCGGCCACGCTCGAAGTCATTAAAAAGGGGGCCGCGGGTTTGCATCCGCAAACGGAGCAGAAGGTCAAAGCAAGTCTTGCGCGGCACGAGAGCCCGAGCCTCGTCCGAATGAATCGCCAGCTCTCCGATTTCGCCGGGGTCCGCATCCAGTTGCGCGGCCGGAAAGGCTTGGAGGAAATTGTCCGCGAAGAGGTCGAATCTTCCAGACGGACGAAGGGAAAATTCCGCGTCGCCGAAGTCAGCAGCGGCTTGGTGACGCTCACGCCGCTCGCGCCGTTCACGCTCGCTGACATTTATTCGCTCCGTTGTTTCGGGACCGTGGGATTTGTTCTCGGCTCCGTTCCCAGCTCGGACGAAGCGAAGTCCATCGAAGCATGGGCAGCCGCGATCACCTCCCCTTTGTCTCGGCGTCTCCTGAAAACTTTCACCGAAGGATCGATCCGTTACCGATTGGACTTCGTTTCGCAAGGCCATCAACGCGGTGCGGTACGGCTCCTGACCAATCGCGCGTATGCGCTGTGTCCCGAGATTCTGAACGACCCGCGGCGCGCTCCGTGGATCGCGTCTATTCATCCAACCCAGCGCGGCAGCATCGTGGAGCTTTCGCCCAAGCTCACGCCGGATCCCCGTTTCGCGTATCGCCAACACGACGTCCCCGCTGCGTCTCACCCGCCCTTGGCCGCGTGCATGGCCCGCGTTGCCGGACCGATGGCGAATGAAATCGTCTGGGACCCGTTCTGCGGTTCCGGCTTGGAACTCGTCGAGCGCTCACTCCTCGGCGGCGTGCGCGCGGTGTTCGGAACGGACCTCAGCGCCGAAGCCGTCGATATCTCGCAGGACAACTTCACCGCCGCGAACGTGAAGTCCGTAGAAGCGAAGTTTACCTGCTGCGACTTCCGCGATTTCGCCAAGATCGCCGGCCTCGGCCCGAACACGGCCACGTTAATCATCACCAATCCGCCCATGGGCAAGCGCGTGCCCATCGCCAACCTCCCGCAATTATTCGCCGAACTTTTCTCCGTCGCAGCGACGGTGCTCAAGCCCGGTGGACGACTGGTCTTCGCCAATCCCTTTCAAATGGAGAGCCCCAATCCGTCCTTGAGGTTGCAGTCCCGCCAGATGGTCGACTTTCGCGGCTTCGATTGTTACTTGGAGAAATACGTCAAATCATCGCGTTGAGCTTGATGGCACCTCGGTACGCGAAGAATCGAGCAACGACAACAAAAGACACTCACCGATCGCCGATTTCGAACACTGACACGGAACACAGCCCCCAGCGTTCTTTCAGCACCATCCGGGCACAAATCACCCGCCACTATCCTACTCAATCGCTGCGCGCATGGCGGCGAAGAGGCTCTTACCGGTCTCCACCGTGACAGGGAGTTTCGCGCGCTCGCTCGCGTGCTCGATGAATTCCTCCGGCAGTTCTTTCAAGAAGCCCGAGGGGTGGCACGGGAGGAGTTGTCCGTATTTCTTTCGCGCCGAGCAATGGCTGATACTCAGCGTCTGCATCGCGCGGGTAATCGCAACGTAGAAAAGGCGGCGCTCCTCGTCCAACGTCCCTTCGACTTTTGAACGAGAGTGCGGCAGCAGCCCGTCTTCGACTCCGACGATGTAAACGTGGGGATACTCCAACCCCTTGCAGCTATGCATCGTGATCAACGTCACAGCATCGCCAGCTTCCTTGTCCTCTTCGCGTTCGCTGTCGAGCGTCAGGTCTTCAAGAAAGGTGTCGAGACGATCGGTCGCCGGCACGCTGATTCCCGAATTGTCCAGCGAAGCGACGAGCTCCTTCAAATTGCGCACGCGCCCCTCCGCAACTTCCGGATCTTTCTCGGAGCGTCGCAAGTCGGTTAGATAACCCGTCTCGTTGAGAAATTTTTCTGCCCACAATTGCAATGAAAGATGCGGATCCGCTTCCAACTCCGAGCGGACTTGCTCGATGTAGCCAACGAATTCGCGGATGGCCTCAGCCGTGCGGGATTGCAACGACGCCTGAACATCGGTGTGCTTCATCGCGTTGAAGACGGAACAATGCCGCTCCTGACTTGCCGCAAGCAGGCGCTCCATCGTCACATCGCTGAGGCCGCGCGCGGGAACGTTCGCGATGCGCAAGAGACTCATGTCATCATGCGGATTGATGAACATCTTCACGTAGGCGAGAAAATCGCGGATCTCACGGCGATCGAAAAAGCTCTGCCCGCCAATGAGGTGGTAGCGCACATGCGCCTGACGCAGCGCCATTTCAATCGGTCGCGACTGTAGGTTCGTGCGAAACAGAATCGCCTGATCGCCCCACGGGATGCGCTTGCCCATGCGGTTGTATTCGATCTCCTCAACAATCGTGCGCGCTTCCTCTTCGTCGTCCTGAAAAGCGTGCAGCGTGATCTTGGTGCCGTTGCCTTTCTGCGACCACAGCTGTTTGCCACGACGACGCGCATTGTTTTTGATCACCGCATTGGCCGCGCCGAGAATGGTCGTGGTCGAACGGTAGTTTTGCTCGAGCTTCACGATTTTCACCTCGGGAAAATGTTTCTCGAGATCGAGCAGATTCGCGATCTCGGCACCACGCCAGCCGTAGATGGATTGATCGTCATCACCGACAACGCAGAGATTGCGGTGTTCCTTTGTCAGCGAGTGCACCAACTCAAATTGCGAGGCGTTCGTGTCCTGATACTCATCCACCATCACGTAACGAAACTTCGCGCGGCACGCCTCAAGCGCATCGGGATGTTCGCGAAACAATTTGATGGTCAGCAAAATTAAGTCATCGAAATCAACGGCGTTGCACGCGTGCAACGCGGACTCGTAACGCGAACGAACGTGCTCGGCCAAAGCACGCACGCTCGGGTCCGAAAACACGGCTGCCTGGGAACCGCCGTTCTTGAAGCGACTCAAAAGGCTCAGGATCGCTTTGGGATCGGTCTTTTCGCCCTTGGCGGAAAGATGACTGAGAATTTTTTTGATCGCCCCGAGCTGCTCCGCTTCGTCGTAGATGACGAAGTTCTTTTTGTAGCCAAGCTTGTCGATGTGCTGCCGCAGAATCCGAACGCAGAGCGAGTGAAACGTGCAGATGGTCGGGCGATCGGGCTTTTCCTCACCCTCGCGTTTCACGGGCTTGGGAAGCAGTTCACGCACACGCTCCTGCATCTCGCGCGCGGCTTTGTTGGTGAAAGTGACCGCGAGAATATTGCCGGGACGGACACCGCGTTCCACGAGGTGCGCAATGCGAAAAGTAATGACCCGCGTCTTGCCCGTGCCGGCGCCCGCAAGGATCAAAACGGGACCTTTGGTGGTCACGACAGCCTCGCGTTGCTGCGGATTAAGCGTGTGCAAATTCAACATCGCGCGCGGAGTGTAGTCGTCACCGAAACCGTGGCAAGGAGAAGGGAGAAAAATGATGCGAAACCAACGAAAGCAAAGCTCACAACGGAATCGGGCGGGTCGCTGCCGAAGATGAAAAACCCTCAGTTTCCGCCTTCGAGCTTCTTCAGGTCCTCGGCCAAAAACTGCGTGACATCCTTGAACTTCGAAACATTGCGCGGATCGATTTCCATCAGCAAACGATGCGCTTCCAGGCAGGTTCGGGAAACTTCCACGCGCGACACTGGCGCTTCGGGAGCTGCCACCGGCTGAAATTTCTCCGCCGCAGGCGCGGAATTCTCCACCACCCGGAAAAACCGCATCGCACCAAGATTATCCAGCAGGTCGAGAATCTTCTGACTCGGCGAAATCAAAGTGATCCGCTGCGGCTTTTCCGGATGCTCTTGTTCGAGGCGCACGCCAAAGTTCGCGAGCACGCCGAGAAACGTGCTGTCCATGATCAGACACTCGCTCAATTCCAACGCAAAACACGAGCGACCGCGTTGAAGGGTTTCGTTTACCAGCGCCTTGAACGGCACGCTCAGCGTGACGGTCGCGCGGCCCCGCAGCTTGATCACCACCACGGGGTCCACGAAACAAACGGACATCTGTGGGTTGATGGGGTTCATACGGTTGTTTACTTAACGCCGCGGGGTTGTCGCTGCGCCACCGACAATCTGCACCAGAGTTTGCTGCAATACCAGAGCCTCGTCGAGGCTGCTGGAGACCAACTTACGATTGCACTCGAGCAAAAGGTTCATCGCGCGGACCAATTCGGCGAGGGAGTATTTCTTGGACTGCGGCATCGCACGGAAAAGCACGTAGGGATTCACGGCCAGCGGATTGAAGCGTTTATCGGCCGGCAATTTGTCCGCCGGCACCCGTTCAAGCTGCGCTTTGAACCGATTGTAATCGCGATCACTCAAGTCGGCGGAAATCCAACCGGCTCGCGTCATTTCTTTCAAGAAAATCATCGCGCGGACTTTGGTGATCAATCCGTAAAGCAAACCGATCTCAGACTTTTGTGGATCGAGTTTCATCTCCCACAACTCAGCGTCGAGCGTGCGCAGCACGCGCGGCAGATCCCGATCCCCCAGCGCGTCGCCCAGCGCAAAAGCCCGCGCCTGCTTTTGCCGCGTCACCACGGCATCAACGTCATCCGGCACAATTTCCGGACGATCACCAACATAGAGCGCGACCTTCTCGGTCTCGTTGGCGAGTTGTCGCGCGTTCGGTCCCACGTAGGTCACGAGCAACGCAAGCGCTTCGTCAGAAATTTCCTTTTTGAGTCCGCGGAGTTGTTTGAGCGCGGCACTCTCCGCCTGCATCGCCCAATCCTTATCGTCGGTCGACCACGCCGAGAAGTTTTCGACCGCGCCCGCTTTCTCGATGGTTTTGTAAAACGTCTTCCGCTTGTCGACCTTGCCTGCGCTCAAAACCAGCCGGACTTTGTCCCACGAAAACTTCTTCAACTCCTGCGCCAGTTCCAACAATGCCTCGGTCACCCCGGCGGAACCCGACGTGCGATCGTCGCCCAGAAAATTGCAGTCCTGAAACCAAACGGCCTTGCCCGTGCCGAAGAAAGGAAGTGTTTGCAACGCCTCGCGAAGTTTCCCGATGGCGGTGAGCGCTTCACCGCTGCTGCCCACGGCGGCGTTGATGATCTCGTGATCCATGCCGCCGAGTTCCTCGGACCATTTCTGGAAGATCTGCCGCGCGCGTTGCTTCACGGCGAAATCATCGTCGCCGAAGACAAAGACGAGCGGCGCAACCGAAGTGGCGGCGGCAGGAGGCATCGAGCTTATTCGTTTTCGGTGGGATTTTCGCCGGAGTTCTCGTTGATTCGCTGAAGGACTTCGGTCATGTCCTCCACCTGCTCGAACAACGTGGCCGCGACGAAGATGGGACGCTTCTGCGCCGTCGCAATGGCGAGGCAATCGCTTGGCCGCGCATCGATCTCGACGAGGTTTTCGCCAAGGTCGTTTTTCTGGTGAAGAATCAGGCGCGCGAAATACGTGGAGTTCTTCAACTCCGTGATCACGACCCGTTCAACCGAGATGCTGAACCCTTTGAGGATGCTGGAAATTAAATCATGCGTTAGCGGACGTTCCTTCGGCATCTCCTTGAGGAACATGCCGATGATCGCCCCCATGCTGTTCTCGACCTGGATGACGAAAACCTTTTCGTCATTGCCGACAAAGATGGCACACCCGCTGTTGGCGGGAAGAATCCCGCGAATTTCTACGGGCACCACGTCTTTCTTCATGAAGTCACTGTAGAATTGCCCCCATAAAAGACAAGCCCTCAGGAAAAATTTGCCCGAAACCGTTCGCCATTTTGCGAATTGATTCCCCCGCCGTCTCTCCGCCACACTTCGCAAGTGAATTTCCGGGACAAGATCATCCCCAGCGAGCAACTGGTTGAATGGCGCAAAGCTTTTCGCGCCTCCGGAAAGAAACTGGTGGTTACCAACGGCTGTTTCGATCTCCTCCATCTCGGCCACGTCACGTATCTCGAATCCGCCCGCAACCAGGGCGACGCCTTGCTCGTGGGCGTCAATGGCGATGCTGGTGTGCGCGAATTGAAAGGTCCCACACGCCCACTGAACTCCGAGACGGATCGCGCTTCCGTGCTCGCCGCGTTGCAATCGGTCGACGCCATTTCCATTTTTCCCGAGACGCGCGCAGTGCGTTTCCTTTCGCTCGCGCAACCGGACATCTATGTGAAGGGCGGCGATTACACGCTCGAAACGATCAATCAAGAAGAGCGTGCTGCCGTCGAAAGCGCTGGCGGACGCATCGTGTTCATTCCCTTTGTCCCCGGCAAATCGACCACCGGATTGCTGGAGAAAATCAGCAAGCTCTGAAATCCAATTTGAAACCAAGTCGTTCCTACACCGTCCGAAACTCAGATCATGAAAGCCCCTCCTCCTCCGAATCCCGACCACGCCATTCAACTTCAGATTCTCGACAAGCTTTATCCGGCCGTCGTGGCGGACGTTCTCGATGAATTGGGCTACCGCCGCCAAACGCTGCCTCCGTTCATCCGACCGCTGACACCGACATGCCGAATTTCGGGCCGCGTATTTCCCGCGCGCGCCGAGGCGGTGAAGAGCATTCCGGCGAATCCTTACAAACTCGAAATCGCCGCCGTCGAAGCGATGACCCGCGGAGATATCCTCGTCGTCGATGCTGACAACGATCAGTCTTGCGGATTCTGGGGCGAGCTCCTTACCACGGCGTGCATGTATAAAGGCGTGCGCGGCGTCGTGATGACCGCCTGCACGCGCGACGTTTGGAAACTCAAAGAACTCGATTTCCCCATTTTCGGCATTGGCTTCAATCCCGCCGACAGCAAGGGCCGCGCGGACATCGTATCCATCGGAGAACCGATCAAGATCGGCAGCGTGAAGATCAAACGCGGCGACCTCTTGCTCGGTGACGAAGACGGCATCGTGATCATTCCGCAAGACGCGATCAGCGACACGTTGCGCCTCGCCCGCAAAAAAGCTTCGAGCGAAAATGTCGTCCGCGCCCGTCTAGCCGCCGGCATGCCGATGGGCGAGGCGTTCCGCAAATACGGCGTGTTGTAACGAGAGCCGCATGGCCAAGCGCGTCCTCATCGCCGGTTTGTTTCACGAGACGCACACGTTTCTCGAAGGCACCACCGGCCTGCGCGACTTCCAGATTCTGCTCGGTGATCAACTCCTCGCCACCGCCGGCGACAGCTCACCGCTGGGCGGCGTGTTGGAGTCAGCGAAGAAGTTCGGCTGGGAAGTTCTGCCAACGGTGGACTTCCGCGCGTCGCCGAGCGCAATCGTGGAGGACGAAGTCATTGAAACCTTCTGGCGCGAGTTCGCCGAACGCGCCACACCGCAACTTACCCGCGGCGTCGACGCCATCTACCTGGTGCTGCATGGCGCGATGGCCACACAATCCCTGCCCGACGTCGAAGGCGAATTGCTCGCCCGAATTCGCGCTCTGCCCGGCGCCGCCGTGCTTCCGATCTTCGGCGTGTTCGACCTCCACGCGAACTTCACGCAGCGCATGGCCACGCACGCCAACTGCCTCGTCGCGTATCGCGAGAACCCGCACACCGACGGACGCCAAGCCGCGCAGGATGCCGCCGCCTTGTTGCAACGCTCCCTTACCACCAGAGCGCTGCCGCGAATGTTTTGGCAGCATCCGCCAGTGATGTGGCCCCCGACCGGCACTGGCACCGCGAACAATCCAATGCTCGCACTCGAACGCGCCGCGCGGACGCTGGAGGCGAGTTCACCGGACCTCTGGACCGTCAATGTCGCCGCCGGGTTCTCCTTCGCGGACATTCCCGAAACCGGCGTGAGCTTCAGCCTCGCAACGACCGGCAACGAAACCGATGCCCGCACGAAGCTGACCGAGTTGTGCAATCTTGCGCTTGCGTTGAAGAAACAAGGGAACGTCACCGATCCCCCGATCAACGAGGTGTTCAAGAAACTCTCGCCGCTCCCGTCCGGCCTCACCGTGCTGGTCGAACCGTCCGACAATATTGGCGGCGGCGCACCCGGCGATGGCACCGGCCTGTTGCGCGCACTGGTTCAGCATCGCATTCCGAACGCCGCCATCGCGATCAATGATCCCGCAGCAGTTCGGAGACTGGCCACCATGTCGAACGGCGCGAAATCAACCGTGCCGATCGGAGGCAAGGGCAGCCGCATCGACGCCGGTCCGCTCCCGCTGGAAGTGGAGTTACTCTCGCGCAGCGACGGGAAGTTTGAACTCGAGGACAAGCAAAGCCACCTTGCGTCGATGGCTGGTGACCGCTTCGACATGGGGCCGTGCGCCGTCGTGCGACATGGCGGGCTCACGATTCTCCTCACGACGCACAAGACGCCCCCGTTCGATCTCGGCCAATGGCGCAGCCAAGGCATCGAGCCAACCAACCTTTCCGTCATCGCCGTGAAGGCTGCCGTCGCGCATCGCCGCGCCTATGACAAGATCGCCGCGCGCATGCTGTGGGTGGACACGCCCGGCCCGTGCACCAGCAATCTCCGGCAGCTTCCCTATCGCCACATTCAGCGCCCCATCTATCCGCTGGACGCACTTTAGACGAGCGGCACCCCTCACCCTTCCCTCTTCCCTCATCGGTTGAGGGGAGAGGGTGGCCGCAGGCCGGGTGAGGGATGTGTTCAGGATCGTCTGACCGCAATATCTGACGAGTGCCTGTGCTGCGCCCACCATTCGAGACTTGCCGCAACGTGAACGCCGCGCTCCATTACCCGCCATGAATCATCCGCTCGTTAGTTATCCCAAAGACGCCAACACGCCCACCTCACACCTGCCCTTCAGCCCTGCCGTCGTTGTCGGCGATTTGATTTTTGTCTCGGGCCAGGCATCGGTCGATGCGACTGGCAAGATTGTGAGTGACACTTTCGAAGGCGAGTTCCGCCGCTCCGTGGAAAACCTCCGCAAGATTCTTGAAGCCGCCGGCAGCGACCTTGCGCACGTCGTGCAAACGCGTAACTACGTTCGCGACGCCGCCGACGTGCCGCTCTACAACCAACTCTACCGCGAATATTTCAAGGCCCCCTTCCCCGCGCGCACGACCATCACCAACTGCCTCCCGCCCACGCTTCGCTATGAAGTCGAATGCGTGGCGGTGAAACGCAAGTAAGCGCGACGGGAACTTACTTCAACTCCGGCGGCAGATTTCCATAAGCCCACGGCGCGCGGAAAGGCGGCGCGGGTGGCGGTTGCGGCACAACACCGGGCGTCATCTCGTTGGCGAGGGCAATGCCGGTGTTGGCGAACTGCCGCCCGGCGGAAACTTCGAGATTGCTATACGAGGTGAGGCGCGTTTCGTAGCCGCCGCCGTTCGGCCCCATCGCTTCCTCGGTCGGCACGTAGCCGACGATTCCGTTGGCGAGTTCCACCGGAAAGGTGAACGGGAACTTGCTGCCCTTTTTGATATCGAGTCCGTACTGCACGAAATACTCCGCCGGATTCGACACGAACACCGCCGGGCCCACTTGAATCGCCTGCACTTCCACCTCGACCTCGGGCCGCGCCTTGGCCACCGCATCAAGCATCAACGTCTCCTTCGCGAACGTCCACTCGGTCGCGCCAGCTTTCGTCGGGCCCTGTTCGACGACTTCACGCGCGCGCGCAACCTTCTCGGATGTCGGGATCCGGCGCTGAACTTTCCAAACCTTTTGCCGCGCATCCACGGGGATGTCGCTGTTTGCGCCGCGACGGATAAGCAGCAGCGTTTTGAATGCTTCCGCACCGACGCGCCCGCCAACGATGGACCACCATTCCTCGGGTGCGGGGTTCGCAAACTTCGCGAGGTTGTCCACCTGTGTCACGTCACCGCACGCGCCCTGCATGAACACGACCGGCAATGCAGCGTGGCCGGTCGCGCCGCGCAACGCTTGTTCCATCGAACCAATCCAGCTCGCCGAGATGCCGCCGGGACTTGTCGTCGCATGGCAGGAGAAATTGACCACCACGCCGAGCAGGTTCGTCTTCATATCCCACACGCCCACGGTGCCGACTTGCGGATCGATCGGCGCCGCGTAGCCGACGATGTCGGGATTGCCTGCTCCGGGATGGGAGAAAGTCATGCCTCCTTTCATGCGAAGGCGGCGATTGAACGACACCTTGTCCTCGTGCCCATAGCCCACGGCGAGCTTCGCGTCGACGCGCGCGGCGTCAGCGGCGACGACGGCGTCAACGATCTGCTTCTTGAGCAACAGGGTGTAGCCAGGGTTGGAGACGATCGACTTGTCGTTGACGAGTTCCTTCACGAGCGGTGAGGCGTTGTCGTAGTCGCCCGGCTCACCCATGCCGATGGGCCCAGAGGAGTGGGAATGCGACGCACCAATGAGCACGCTGTCCGGGCGAATGCCACAGCGCTTCTGAATTTCCGCACGCGTTTCGAGCACGATGGCGCGGGTGACGAAGAGGAGATCGAGTCCGACGAGCGCGACGCGTTTCTTTCCGTCGTCAAACACGACCGCGCGGACCTTGCACGGATCGTGAAAAGTCCTGTGAAAACTTTTCCCGTAGCCACCGGGCGCTTCCATGCCGATGTCGGGCGTGATGTCGCGCTCGGCGAAGCCGGCTTTGAAGACCGACTTGAGTGCGACCGGCTTTGCCGCATCCGCACCGGAGGCGGGGCACAGAGTGAAACCAAGGGAAGCAATCAGCGCGAGCGACGTGGAGACAAGAAGAGAGTTCCGGTTCATAAGATGAGATGGGCTGCAGAATGTCAGATGGATTTCGCCGCCCGTTATTCAACGCGGCGACGGATGAACGCACGCGGTTCGGCGCCCGCCCCAGCGAGACCGCCAATTACTTCGTCAGGGGCACGAAGCGCACGCAAACCGGCGACCCAACTTCCAGACGCCGACCGGTGGATTGTAATTTACCCGTGGCCGTATCGATCTTGAACACCGCGACGTTATGTGTGCCTTGGTTGCCGGCGAGCAGCCAGTTGCCCGAAGGATCGATGCCGAAGCCGCGCGGGGTCTGGCCTTCGGTTGATTGATGCTGCACCAGCGTGAGCCGGCCAGTGTGCTCGTCGATCGCGTAAACGACGATCGAGTGATGCCCGCGATTGGAGCCATACAGAAACTTCCCGGACGGATGCACTTCGATTTCCGCCGTGCTGAATCCCTTTTCCACCGCGCCGGGCAACGTGGAGATGGTTTGAAACTCTTTTAGCGCGCCGCGCTTCGCGTCATAGCTGAACGCCGTCACTGTGCAGAACATTTCGTTGATGACGTACGCGAAGTTGCCGCTCGGATGAAATGCAAAATGCCGCGGGCCGGAACCCGGCGCGACGGCGGCGAAAGCGGGATCGTTCGCCGCAAGCTTCCCCTTCTCCGCGTCGAAACGGTAGATCATCACCTTGTCCATTCCGAGGTCGGGCACAAACACGAAGGCATTCGCCGGATCGACGTAGATGCCATGCGCGTGCGGTCCCTTTTGCCGCGCCTTATCCACGCTCCCGCCCTCATGCTGGATGAAAGCGGTGGCTTCACCGAGACGACCGTCCGCTTTGATCGGCAGGCTCGCGATGCTGCCGCCACCGTAGTTCGCCACGAGCACGTTCTTGCCGATCGCATCGACCGACAGATGCGTGGCGCCCGCGCCGACGGAGGATTGTTGATTGAGCCGCGTCAGCTTGCCCGTGGGCAGATCGATGGAAAACGCCGTCACGGAACCGGATGGCTTGCCGTTGAAGTCCGCGGTTTCGCCCACGGAGTAAAGCAGACGGCGATTCGGATGAATGGCCACGAAGCTGGCATTCTTCGCTTCAGCCGCCAGTTCCGGCGCGGACACCTCGCCCGTTGTGCCGTTGAGGCGGAAGGTGTAAATCCCTTTGCTCTTCGGCCCGGTGTAGCTGCCAATGTAAACCACCGAATCCACCGCGGGCGCGGCGGATGCCCGCGGGAGCACCGCGAGCAAAAGGAGCGCGGCGAAACAGTGGCGACGGGAGATGGGGGCAAAGCATTTCATCGTATCAAAGGAGTTGCGGTTGAACGGACGTGAAGATGGGGACTTGTCGACCGACAGGGAAGCGTAAAGTTGCCCGCCAACGGGAAAAAACAAATGGTGGGTCGGCCGGGACTCGAACCCGGGACAAATGCCTTAAAAGGGCACTGCTCTACCAACTGAGCTACCGACCCACCGAAGGGGCGGAAAAATTAGACGACACGTGCCACCGGTGCAAGCGATTTCCTCGGTCACAGGAACGCTTGACCTCCGCCCGCTGCGGACGCAAAAGATCCGCATGCAACTTCCCCCACGACTTGCCTCGCCGCTGCTTGCTCTCGCGCTCGTTACGCCCCTCTTCGCCGCGGAGAAAGCCCGCTCGATTCGCGTCGATGCCGGCGATCTTGATCGACAGGAATCCGTCGTCACGTTTGCCCTGCCGGGTGTGAAGGCCGGCACGCACCATCTCATCGCACCCAACGACCAACTGTTGCCCCTGCAAGTCGACGCCGCCGGTCGCGCCACCTACGTGGAACCGCTCATGCCCAAGGGATCGAAGAAAACATACCGCCTCCAACTCGCGAACGCGGCCGCCGATCCCAAGCTCGATCCGCCCCTGGTGAATTTGAAATACGACTCCGGCGTGGTGCGGATCAGTTATTTCAGCCATCCCATTCTCCAATACCAGGCCACGCCCGGCCCCGTGCCGGCCGATGTGCCCGCGCACTTCAAGCACGGCGCCCACCTCCACCCCGTGTTCAGCCCGAGCGGGAAACTCGTCACCGGCAATCACCCGCCCGACCACCGCTGGCATCGCGGCATCTGGTTCGGCTGGACCGACACCGACTTCGAGGGCCGCCACCCGGACTTCTGGAACATGGGCAAGGAAAAATCCGGCGCGCTCACCGGCGAAGTCCGCTTCGACAAGCTCGACCAAAGCTGGAGCGGCCTCGTCCATGCCGGCTTCGTTTCGCAACACCGCTTCATCGATCACACCAGCGGTGCGGCCAAGGACGTCCTGCGCGAGACGTGGGAACTTACCGTGTTCCGCCCCTTCGGCGGCGAGAAACAATTCTACCTCTTCGACCTCACCTCCACGCAGAACTGCGCCAGTCAATCCCCGCTCAAACTGCCCAAGTATCACTACGGCGGACTCGGCGTGCGCGGCAATGCGGCGTGGGACCCGACCGACGCCGTCTTCATGCTCACCAGCAACGGCGATGACCGCGAGAAAGGCGACAGCACCAAGGGCAAATGGGTCCACATGGGCGGCGACGTGAGCGGCAAGCGCACCGGCATGGCCGTGTTGATTCACCCGGAGAACTTCCGCTTCCCGCAACCGCTGCGTTTGAACCCGAAGAACCCCCAACTCTGCATTGCCCCGTCACAAGACGGCGATTGGGAAATCACGCCCGGCAAACCCTACGTCTCGCGCTACCGCTTCATCGTCGCCGACGGCCGCCCCGACGCCGCGGAACTGGACCGCCTGTGGAACGACTACGCGCATCCGGTCGTCGTGACGGTGAGGGATTAAAAGGCGGCGCTCGCTGGCCACCACCGCGCGAAGAATGGGTGACGCGTCAGCGCAATCCATTTGGTAGGGCGGAGCTGCCGCTCCGCCCATTATTCCGTCGCGTGTCACGCGCGACGAACGGCAGATGAAAAATAGACTTCCGCCACCCGCTCTCCTTCGTTACGAATCTTCCGATGTCCGACATCCCGTTTCGCGAACCGGGTCGGCGCACTCCGGCCAAGGGTGTCCATGTCACGCTCGACGGTCCTAATTGGGTTTTCCTCACCGTCTGCACAGACAACCGAGAACGCTGGCTCGCGCAGGCTTCGGTTCAGCGCACGCTTAATCATATCTGGGAACATACCGCCACTGCATGGCTCGTGAGTGACTACCTGCTCATGCCCGATCACCTGCACCTCTTTTGTGCCCCGCGTGATTTGGAGTTCACCATCGAACGGTGGATCGCCTTCTGGAAAGACCGGCTGGCGAAATCATTGCCCGCGGCCGGACGATTTCAGGACGGCGGATACCATCATCGCCTGCGTGACGGGGAGAGCTACGCGGAGAAATGGCAATACGTGCGGGAAAATCCCGTGCGCGCCGGTTTGGTGGAACGTCCGGAGGATTGGCCTTACTTCGGACGCGTGCATGAGATTCGTTTCGGTGGCGGCTGAAGCCGCCGCCGGAAATAACGGGCGGAGCAGCACGCCCGTGCGTTGGATCTGCTTGGTGGGATTTGAATCGATACCTTAGGCGCTCGCTTCGCTCCGCTCGCTGACGGCCATAAGTCACGGTTGCGCCGCAGCGCAACCCTACCAACTCGGAATTGACGGAGCGGAACTTATTCCGTGAAGTCGGTGTTGGGTTCTTTGAGGTCGAGTTCCTTGATCCACGCGTTGCGGTAGCGGACGTCGTGGCCTTCGCACTGGAGCTTGAGGCCGCCGGGCACGTCGGTGATGCCTTTGCCGCCGTCGTTGCCGCCATCGATGCCGGAGTTCTTGCCGCCCCAGACTTTTTGGATCTCGACGTTGGTGTGGACTTTCTCGCCGTTGAAATACATGGAGACGCGCGCCTTCTCGGTGAGCTTGCCGTCCTTGAACCGCGCGGCGCGGAAGTTGATGTCGTAGGCGTTCCACTGGCGGAGGCCCTTGAAGCAGTGATAGGGGGAGTCGGTCTCGTTGATGACGGCGCCCATGCCGTGCTTGGTTTTGTCGCCTTCCTGAATCTGGATTTCGTAGCGGTTCTGGAGATACACGCCGCTGTTGCCGCGCGGGTTCATCACGCAGAATTCAATGTGGAGGCGGAAGTCGCGATAGGTCTTCTTGGTGACGATGTCCGCCGCACCGTATTTGCCGCCGTCGGCGGCGCGGTCGTCGGTCATCAGGACGGTGCCCTTGTCGACGGGGTCTTCGACGATCTTCCATTTGATGGGCATGGCGGAGGCGAAGCGCGGCCCTTCCCAGTAGATCCATTTTTCATCGAGCAGCTTCCGCGAGCCATCGATGATCACTTCCGCGCCGGGCAACGGCCGCGCGCCCAGTCCGACGGCGGCGCTAAGGGGCGCGGCGGAACCGGCGACACAGACGATGGCGAGGAGCGAACCAAGGCGAAGACGGGAGATGTTCATCACAGAGTTGGGTAATGGTTGAATGTGTTGTGCGCCGCGAATGTGCCAAGCCGTAGCCATTTCGCAACGGAAGAATCCGAGGATTTGCAACGGGCACGATCGCGAGGTGACGGCACGCGGCGGTTTCGCACCCACTCACGGCCCGCCGACTGGAGATTCGACGAAAGGGCTGGGATTGCTGCCCCGCGTCGTTCATGATGGGGCCGACTCGTGAAGCGACTGTTCCTTTTCCCAACGTCATGCTCGGGCTGCTGATTATTTTCGCGATTGTCTTCGCGTTGAATCTCATCCCCGCCTTCGCGCCACCGACCTGGATGGCGATGTCGTACATCGGTTTCGAACATCCCGACACCAACCCGTTCGTCCTCGCGCTGGTCGGCGCGTGCGCGGCCACCGGGGGCCGGGTGGCGCTCGCCAAGTTGTCGCGGGTGATCCTGCGCAACAATCTCCTCCGCCCGGCGACGCGCGAGAATCTCGACGCGATCAAGGCACTGCTGGAGGAGCGACGGACGCTGACGTTTAGCGTCCTGTTTCTGTATGCGTTTAGTCCCCTGCCCTCGAATCAACTGTTCATCGCCTATGGCCTGACGCCGCTCGGACTGGGCCGCATCGCCATCCCGTTTTTCTGCGGACGATTCCTGAGTTATGCGTTCTGGGCGGCGGCGGCGAAAAAGGCGGCGGAGATTCTCAATCACGAACTCGACGGCATGGCGGCGTATTTCGGAGTTTATTTTGTCGTCTCCCAATGCGTGTTGTTGGGCATGATTTATCTATTCACCAAAGTGGACTGGCGACGCGCGGTCCGAGAGAGGAAACTTCACTGGCGAACCTCATGATTCCGCCGAGCTTCAGCCAAACCCGCCCCAGCCGCGCCTTCGACGCCGTTAAACCCACCGAACCAAAACAACCCTGCGCCGCACGAACCACGGCCTCCCATGAGAATCACCGCCCGAATTAAAACCACCTTGAGGCGCCTCCGCTTTGCGTGCGGCGGCGCGCCGCGAACCAACGAAGAAACTTCCGACTATTTGCGCCGCATCGCCGTCACCAAGGCGCAGGACGTGGGTCCGCTCCCGTTGAAAATGCCGTGGGGAATCTTTACCTGCACCAACATCGGCGTGGCCCGCGCCCAGTTCGAAGAGATCGTGGTCAATCGGCAGTACGCCTTCAAAACGTCATCGGCCAACCCCACGATCATCGACTGCGGCGGGAACGTGGGCATGAGTGCGATCTGGTTTCTCCAGAGTTATCCGCAGTGCCGGCTGACCGTGTATGAGGCCGATGCGGAATTGGCCGGGATCCTGAAGGCGAACCTCGCGAACGCCGGTTACCCCGATGCGCACGTCCTTAATCGCGCGGTCTGGACCGCCGACGGGGAAATCGCGTTTTCGTCCACGGGTGTGGATACGGGCAAGATCGATCCGCTTGGCAGCGGCAAAGTGAAGGCCGTGGATCTCGCCGCCAGCCTGCCCAACGAGGTCGACCTTTTGAAAATCGACATCGAAGGAGCCGAGTTCGACGTGCTGGATCGTTTGCTGAGCTCCGGCACGATCAACACGATCCGCAATCTGGCAGTCGAGTTTCATCCGACGCGCAAAACCTTTCCGCAGATGCTGGAGATATTCCTGAAACTGGAGCATGCGGGATATCGGGTTTCGTTCGAGTCGTTCCTCGGGCCCTTTTGCGGATTGGAAGCGGCGGACTCCCAATTCGAAGCGGTTGGGCGGAATCGGATGTTCGTGCAAGCCTATATATGGCGGGCGTAGGCGCTCCGCCACGCAATCATCGCGGCGCATTTTATCCCGTCGGACGACCCTTCGCGGGCCAAAACTTTTTCTTGAACATTTTTTTGCCGCTTTGTCTAAATCGACGAATCCGTTCCTACCCGAACGGAGAACGTGTCGGCAGCGACGGCGTTTTTCGCCGTATTAAATTGCGCTGCCGCATTAATTCATCGGTAATGGAGCACTAAATGATAAGAGTCCAGAACCTGGCAAAACATTTTGGAACGAAGATCGCGGTCAACGGCGTGTCATTCGCCGTCGAACGCGGCGAAGTCCTGGGCTTCCTCGGGCCAAACGGCGCGGGCAAGTCCACCTCGATGCGGATGATCACCGGGTTCATCCCGCCCACCGCCGGCGTGATCCACGTCGGCCCTTACGACATGCTCGAAGAGCCGATTCAAGCCAAGCGGCTGATCGGCTATCTGCCGGAAAACGCCCCGCTCTATGCCGACATGACGGTACATGGCTTCCTCAAGTTCGCCGCCGAAATGCGCGGACTCCGCGGCGACGACGTGGCGAAGGCGGTGAACCGCGCGATTGAAATGTGCTTCCTCGAAAACGTGATTCACCAAAGCGTGGACACGCTCTCCAAGGGTTACCGTCACCGCACGTGCTTCGCCCAATCGATCATTCATGACCCGGATGTGTTGATCCTCGACGAGCCCACCGACGGTCTGGACCCGAATCAGAAGCACGAGATTCGCACGCTCATCAAGCGGATGGGCGAAAAGAAGGCGATCATTTTCTCCACGCACATCCTCGAAGAAGTCGAGGCCGTGTGCTCACGCGCGATCATCATCGACCGCGGCAACATCGTAGCCAACGGCACGCCGGCGGAATTGAAAGCCAAGTCGGAATACGCCGGCGCCGTGGTGGTTCGTTTGAGCGGCGTGAAAGCAGCGGACGTGACGAGCAAGTTCAGCCAGCTCAGCACCGTCAAGCGCACCAACGTGCTCAAGGACGACGCCTCGGGCGTGGCGATCCGCGCCTTCCCGAAAGGCGAAGCGAACGGTGCTCTGGCCCGCGACATCGCCCTGACAGCCGCGCAGGCGGGTTGGAAAACGGAAGAATTGCATACCGAAGAAGGACGTTTGGATGAAGTGTTCCGCAGCATCACGCAGCCGGACACGGCGAAGCAGAATTCCGCGAAGGAGACAGTGAAATGAACAACGCCTGGGCCCACATTAAGACCATCACCAAGCGCGAGCTCGCGAGTTACTTCGCGTCGCCCGTCGCATACGTGTTCATCGTCATCTTCCTGCTGCTCTCGGGGTTCTTCACCTTCATGATCGGCGGATTCTTCGAACGCGGCGAAGCTTCGCTGCGCGAATCGTTCTTCGTCTGGCATCCGTGGTTGTATCTGTTCCTCGTGCCGTCCGTCGGCATGCGACTTTGGTCCGAGGAACGTCGCCAAGGCACGCTGGAGTTCCTCCTCACGCTGCCGATCACACCGTGGCAGGCAATCGTGGGAAAATTCCTCGCGTCGTGGATCTTCCTCGCGCTGGCGCTGGTGCTCTCCTTCCCCGTCGTGTTGACCGTAAGTTATCTCGGCAGCCCCGACCTCGGCGTGATCCTGTGCGGCTACGTCGGCAGCCTGCTGCTCGCCGGTGCATATCTAGCCGTGAGTTGCGTCACCTCGGCGATGACGCGCAATCAAGTCGTCAGCTTCATCATCTCGGTGGTTGTCTGCCTATTCCTGATTCTCGCGGGCTGGCCGCCGGTGACGAATCTCCTGATGAAAATGTTCCCGGACTCGGACTGGGTGGTGACACTCGTCTCCTCGTTCAGCGTCATGACGCATTTCGAGGGCTTCCAGCGCGGGTTGATCGATTCGCGCAATGTCCTGTTCTTCCTCTCGGTCATTGGTTTCTCGCTGTTCACCACCGGCGTGGTGATTCGCAGCCTTCGCACGAACTGACGGATTTCGCATGAACAATCGCAAACTCGAAACCTTCCTCTATTCGTTCGCCGGGGTCGCGGCCGTTTTCCTGATCCTCGTCGCGGCGAACTTCATCCTCGGCCTCGGCAAGGCCCGCGTAGACCTCACAGCCGAGAAGCTCTACACGCTCTCCAGCGGCACCAAGGCCATCCTCGCCAAGCTCGATACGCCGGTCAAAATTCGCCTCTACTACACGCAACGCGAGCAGCAGATGCCCGTCGGCCTGAAAACTTACGCGCAGCGCGTGGAGGACTTGCTCAAGGAATACAAAGCCGCCGCGAAGACGAACATCGAGATCGAGAAATACGATCCGCAACCTGACTCCGACGCTGAAGACTCCGCAAATCTCGACGGCGTGGAAGGCGAGCAATTGCCGACCGGCGAGAAAATTTATCTCGGCCTTGCCGTCAGTTGCCTCGATCAAAAGGTGGCGATCCCCTTCCTCTCGCCCGATCGCGAGAAGTTGCTGGAATATGATCTCTCGCGCGCCATCGCGAGCGTCGCCAATCCCACCAAGCCCGTCATCGGCGTGATGAGCGGTCTGCCGGTATTCGGCCAGCAAATGAATCCGATGATGATGCGCATGGGCCAGGGCGGCGGCAGCCCGCCGTGGATCTTCATAAACGAACTCAAGCGCGACTTCACCGTCAAAGAATTGCAACTCACCGCGGACAAGATCGACGACGACGTGAAAGTGCTCGTGGTCGTTCACCCGAAGAACATCAGCGAGAAGGCGCAGTTCGCGATCGATCAGTTCGTGATGCGCGGCGGCAAGTTGCTCGCGTTCCTCGATCCGCTTGCGACGACCGACAGCCAGCAACAGAACCCCATGATGGGCATGCAAGGACCGAGTTCCTCGTCGCTCCCGAAATTGCTCGAAGCATGGGGTCTCAAGTTCGACACCACGAAGGTCGTCGGTGACTTGAATTTCCGCACCCGAATTTCGCGCGGCGAACAAGGCCGTCCCGAAGAAGCGCCCACTGTCCTGTCCCTCACGCCCGAAGGAATTAACGCCGACGACGTCGTCACCGGACAGATGGACAACTTGATGATGTGGTTCGCCGGCGCATTCACCGGCACGCCCGCCGATGGCTTGAAGCAAACGGTGTTGCTCAAAACCACCGATCAATCCGGGCTCGTCGATGGTTTCATGGCGCAGATGTCCGCCGAGCAATCCGCGAAGGATCTGAAGTCCGGCGGCAAACCGCTCGCGCTCGCCGTCCGCCTGACCGGCAAGTTCAAGACCGCCTTTCCGAAAGGCGCGCCGGAAGACAAGCCCTCCACGCCCGACGCGGACAAAGATAAGGATAAGAAGGACGAGAAAAAAGCCGACGCCGCGCTCACCGAATCGAAAACGGAAACCGCCGTCATCCTTGTCGGCGACACCGACATGATCTACGACCGCTATTGCGTCGCCATTCAGAACCTCTTCGGTCAGCAAATCGTGATTCCGCGCAACGCGAACCTCACGCTCGTGCAAAGCATGATCGAGCAATTGTCCGGCGACAGCAGCCTCATCGCCGTCCGTAGTCGCGCAACCATGAGCCGCCCGTTCACGCTCGTGAAGAAGATCCAAGCGCAGGCCGAGGAGAATTATCGCGCCAAGATCGGCGAGATTGAAAAGAGCCTCCAAGAAACACAGATGCGCCTGGGCGAACTCCAGAAGAACAAAGAGAAGGGCCAGCGCTTCATTCTCTCGCCCGAGCAGCAGAAGGAGGTGGAGAACTTCAAGAAGAAGGAAGCCTCCGCCAAGGCTGAGCTGAAGCAGGTCCGCAAGAACCTGCGCCAGGACATCGACGCTTTGGAAAACCGCCTCAAGTGGATCAACATCGCCGGCATGCCGCTCGTCGTCACCTTCGCCGGAGTCGGACTCGCTTTCGTCAAACGCCAACGCACCGCAGCCAAATGAATCGCAAACAATTCGTTCTCATCGCCCTCGCGCTCGTCGTCATTGGCGGTCTGGGATTGATTGCCTACCGCAACCAGAACGCCTCCTACAAACGCTCCGACGAATCCCTCAGCACCAAACTGCTCGGCAACCTCGCCGTCAACGACGTCGCCCAGCTTACCATCAAGCAAGGGACCAACGAGCTGAACCTCGCCAAGCAAGGCGACCTCTGGCGCGTCAAGGAGCGGAATAATTACCCGGCGAACTTCGAGCAGATCCGCGAGTTTCTCCGTCAGGCGCCCGACTTCAAATTCGCGCAGCGCGAAAAGATCGGCCAATCCCTCCTCCCCCGCCTCGAACTCACCCCGCCTGGCACCGGTGCGAATGCCGGCACGCTCGTCGAGTTCAAAGACAAAGATGGCAAGGTCATGAAGTCACTTCTGCTCGGCAAAAAGCACATGAAGAAGCCCGCTTCGCCTTCGCCGATGGGCGGCGACGAAGGATGGCCCGACGGACGTTACGTGATGGTCGGCACCGACCTGAATCAAGTGGGCGTGGTCGCCAACCCGTTCAGCAATCTCGAACCGAAACCTGAAACGTGGATCAACAAGGACTTCCTGAAAGTTGAAAACGTCCGCGCCGTCTCAGTCGCCACCGGCACCGTGACGAACGATTGGAGCGCCTCCCGCACGAATGCGACGGGTGAATTCAAGCTCGCCAATCTCAAGGCCGGCGAGGAAGTCGATAACAACAAAGTCAGCCCGCTGGGAAGCGTCCTCGCGTCTGCGAGTTTCAACGACGTGTTGCCCGCAAGCACCGACCCCAAGACAGTTGGTTTAGACAAGCCGGTGACCGCCAGCGTGGAGACTTTCGATGATTTCAAATACCAATTCAAACTCGGCAAGGGCGACGGCGAGAATTACAACCTGCAATTGACCGTCGACGCGAAGCTCCCCAAAGAACGCACGCCCGGCAAAGATGAGAAGCCCGACGACAAAACCAAGCTCGACAAAGAGTTTGCCGACAAGGCCAAGAAGCTCGAAGAAAAGCTCGCCCAGGAAAAGGCCTTCGAAGGCTGGATCTTCAACGTCAACAAGTGGACGGTCGAAGCTCTCCTCAAGTCGCGCCAAGAGTTGATGGCCGAGAAAAAGGAAGAGCCGAAACCCAGCGACGCTCCAAAGGTCGATAAGAACGCGTTGTAATCGACGCCGCCTTTATCGGAGATTAATAGAGCCCGTTGGTTCGATTTACGAACAGGGCGGGATGCGATGGTCTCTCCTGCGTTGGCTTTCCGGACGGCGACTCATCAATCTTTTTGCCGGCAAGGGTTCCAACGTGGACAAACTCGCCCGCGTCAGGGAGCATCGCAACGAAACCTATGGATGACGATTTGTCCGGCGACGCGCGGGCCGCTTCACTTTCCTCTCCCCTTCCCTACAAAGACCGTTCGGCGGGTCTGATTGTATTCGGCACTCTGACTCTCGTCGTGGGCTGTTTGGCCGGCCTATCCGTCCCGCTGCTGCTGATTGGCAAGACTTCCGTAAAAGCCTTGGGTTATGCGCGCCACGAACCGTCTTTGCTCCCGGGTTTGATCTTCTATTCTGGCATCGCAATGGGTCTGGTCTGGCTGGGGATCGGTTCGATCCAGGCGCGACGTTGGGCCAGAGCCTTATTACTCATCTTTTCGTGGAGTTGGTTGAGCATGGGAGCAATCGTTTTGGGATTCATGGCCTATATCGTTCCGAAAACGCTGCCAATCTTTACAACCACGAGCAGACCTGGCCATCCGACCGTACCGCCAGAAAAGGTCGCCTTAGTAATGTCGGTAATATTCCTCGCATTGGGAGTCATCTTCATCGCGCTGCCCGTTGTGTGGACATTCTTTTATCAAAGCCGCCACGTAAAGGCCACCTGCCACGCACGCGATCCCGTCAGAAGCTGGACCGACAATTGTCCTCTGCCGGTATTGGGGTTAAGTGTGTGGCTTGCGGTATTCGTGCCGATCCTGTTGATCATGCCGATCACAAATCACGGGGTGATACCGTTTTTCGGCAAGTTCCTTTCCGGCACGTCAGGCACGCTGCTCTGGATCGGAATCGCCATTATGTGCGGCTACTCGGCGTGGGCCTTGTATCGACTCGAACACCGCGGCTGGTGGCTAATGCTCGTCGTCCTCTGCTTGTTTTTGGTTTCGAACATCATGACTTTCACCAAGCATGACGTGCTCGAAATGTATCAGTTGATGGGGCATTCCCCCGCGCAAATCGATCATCTCCAAAAGTCAGGCGTGCTGGCTGGCATACGCATGCCGTGGTTGACGGCGGGCTCGGTGCTGCCACTGCTGTGCTATCTCTTCTTTGCAAAAAGATTTCTGCGCCGCAATTCGTGAGGCGGGTTTGCATTGTCCGCACCAACGGCACTAGTGTGCGCCATGACAACACTCAAGCGGGTAAACTATTTCGATGGCCGACTGCTCAGCGCGGCGGATTTTCAGCTGGAGCAGGAATATCACCGCGAGAGGCAACGGTTGCAGAATCGTCTTTTGGTCGGCTGCGGTGTCGCGACGGGATTGAAGGTCTCTACAATGCCAAGCGGCAAGGGCTGGAACGTTACGGTCACGCCAGGGACCGCCCTGGATCCGTCAGGGGAATTGCTGAACCTCTGTGAGACAAGCTCGCTAAGTATCAAATCAACAGCCGTCGCGGTGATGCTTTATCTTCGCTACGCGGAACGTCCCTCGGACGATGTCGTAGCGACAACGAGCGATTCAGACGGAATCTCCCAACCCAGCCGGATCGAAGAAACTTGCGAACTTGTGCTGATGGACGAAGGGCCCCTAACGGCGACCAAGTTACGCCCTGTCACCGACAATCGTCCGACAGGCGTCGCGCTGGCGAGATTGGTGCGGACGCGAACCCTCTGGCGGGTGGATCCGAAGTTCAAAGCGACCCGCATACGTTAATCGGCAACCTTCGGTTTCGGGAGCGTCGAAGGGGCATCCGACGGATCGTTCACTTGGCCAGCTCCACTGCGCCTAGCCAACGATCATCGCTGATAAATCGGCAAGTAGTGAAACTTCACCGCGAGGCTGAGGATGGCGAGCGACGTGGAGTAAATTTTTCCCACGCCGAGTTCCTGACCTTGCGTGCCCTGCCACGAACCATCTTCCTGCTGATGGTTGAGGATGTTTTGCTCAGTCAACTTGCGTCCTTCGATCGCGTGTTCGCCGCCGCGCTGGAACATCGCCTGCGCGTAATAATACGTGCCGTAGTAAAACCAGTAGTTACCGGGATCGGGCGGATTGTCGCGCAGCCAGTTCGCCGTGCCTTCAACTTCGGGCGCGTCATATTCACCGGACACCACGAGCGCGAGCATGCCCGCCGAGGCCATGGCGTAGGTGGGATTCTGCCCGGGCTGATACGCGAAGCCACCGAGCAACGGCACGCCGGGCTTCGGTTCCACCACCGGTTTATAACTTTCCTTCAAATACTTCACTGCACTTTCGATCGCATCTTTCGGCACTTCCAAGCCGGCGTTCTTCGCGGAACGCAACGCGAGCAACTGCCACACGGTCACGGACAAATCCGAGTCGGTGGAATCCGGCATGTAACGCCAGCCACCGTTGTGGCTCGCGTCGCGCTTGCGAACGCGTTGCGCGCGGAGGATCAGGTCGATGGCCTTGCGCACGCGATCACGGATCAATCCGTCCTGAATCTTGTCCGAACCCATCCCAAGCAACTCCGTCAGCGTCAGCGTCGTGATGCCGTGGCCGTACATGCGGGAGTTGTCGTTCTCACCGAAGAAACCTTCCTTCGTCTGCCGGTCGAGTCGGAGGAGAAACTGAATCGCGCGGCGCATCCCGTCGCCTTCGCGCGTGCGATCGGTCGGCTGGTGGCCCGAGGCGGCGAGCGACAATACCGCGAGCGAAGTGATGGCCGTCTCCTGCGAATCAGCGAACGACCCGTTTGTCTTCTGGTTGCTCAGGAGAAAAGTGATGCCGCGCGCGATGGCTTCATCCACGCGATCGCGCGGTCCGGATTTCGCTGGCCGTTGAGTCTGAGCATTCGCCGTCAGCGCGAGCAGTGACAACAACAGTGCGAGAACGGCGAACCGGATCACGGGTTAGCTCCTCTCGCCTTCTCGGCGATCACTTTGAAATACGTGTCGATCATCGTGCGATATTCACCGGAGACGTTTTCCCGTTTGCCTTCCACCAAGTCCTCGGCGACCTGCGCGCGCAGCTTGCCCCACTTGCCGCCGCTTTTTTCGCCGAGCTCCGCGAGTTGCCCGCCTTCCGCCTTCGCCTGGGCGTCGTAAAAACCGCTCGCGCCGCTGCCGTTGCTGGATTTGGCTTTGTCGCGCGCCTCGCGTCCGGCCTTGGCCTGTGCCTGTTGCATCATGCTCTTGGCCATTTCATTCCCAGGCTGATTCTGGTTGTCGCCCTGCTGGCCGGGCTTGCCATTCATCTGCTCGTCGAGCCGGTCCAACGCGCGCGCCATCGCCTTCGCGTCCTCGGATTTTTGATCGCCGCCCGATTGACTGCTGTTGGAATTCTGTCCCTCTTTATTTTCCTGACCCTTGTCCGGCTTCATTTCGGGCGCGGCCTGTTCCAACGCCGCCTGCAACGCCGCCGCGGCAGCCGCAACTTCCTTTTCCGCTTTTTGAACCGGCGCGGATGCGCTCGCGGTGTCTTTCGATTTCGCAACGGCGTCAGGCACCGGCGGCAACGATTGCTCGGCGAGCTTCTTGGTGCCGGTGGAAACCTGTTCCAACATTTCGCCCTTCGGCGAATTCAAGCGCTCCTCGTGGCGCATGCCGCGGTCGAGAGTGTCCGACGCGCTCTTCACCGTTTGGCCAATGTCTTCCTGCTGCTTCGCGGCCTGCGCGAGCTTGATGCCACCGCCGTCCTGAGCAGATTGCAGGCGGTCGAGTAGATCTTTCGCGTCCTTCAACAGCTGCGACGCGGCATCGGCGGCTTTCGCGGACTGCGCCCGCGCGGCTTGCGCGGCGGAATTGGGCGCCGCATCTTTTGACGCTTTCGCTGCCGTATCGACGGCCATTCGCAAACTGGTGTCGGCGGATTTCAACGCGGGAATCATCTCGGCCACTTTCTTCGCCACTTCAGCCGGCGTGGGTTTTTCTGAAGGCGATTGCAACGCCACTTTCGCGAGCGACTCCGCGCCCTGCGCCAAAGCGTCCGCGTTGTCCACTTTCGCCTCGGCGGATTTCTGCGTCGCGGCGGGGACGTCGCGTTCGGCGATGCGCTTTGCATCCGCGCGGAGACGGTCGGCGGAATCGGCGAGATTGGATTGCTGGCGGCCTTCGTTCTTCGCTGCGCTCGTCAGATCGTTGGCGAGATTCTTCTCGTTCTGCGCGGCGTCGGTAAGCATCGCAGCGGCGTCCTTGAGCGCGTTCTTGGCGATGGCGCTCAATTCCTTTTGCATCGGCTGATTCTTCTTCAGCTCCTGCTCCAGCTGCTTCATCTGCTGATCAGTGGGCAACTTCGAAAGTTCGGCGAGCATTTCATTCTTCTTGTTCTGCTCGTCGAACAATTCCTTCAAGCCGAGCTTTTCCTCCGCTTGGCGCAAAGCGGAGCGCGACAGATCGGATTTGCCGGCCTCGGCGTTCTTAAAATGTTTCGCCAATTGTTTGAGCGCTTCGCCGGTCTGTTTCTGTTGCTCCACGGCGTCGCGCAAATTCTTCTCCGGCGAGGCGTCGGCCTGATTGGACGCGGCTTTGCGTAGCGCGTCGCGCGCCTTGACCGGCGGTTCACGCAACATGGCTGATGCATCGTCCGCGTCGCGCGCTTTCTCGCGACCCTCGGCAGCCATCGCGTCCTGCACATTCGCCTCGCGGCGGAGCGCATCGCGCAAATCCTCGATCTGCTTCGCCAAATCCTTCTGTGCTTCGAATAACTTCCGCGCCTCTTCCTTCGACTTGGCAGCGTCGTGTTTGGCTGCTGCTTCCGCTTGCGCGGAGGTCTTTTGCTCCAGTTTGTCGTTGGTCTTGGCGAGACCTTCCATTTGCTCGCTCAGCTTCGGCGATAACTTCGCGACTTCATCACGATGTTCCTGGGCCGCCGCGGCCAGCTCACGTTGGGCCTGCATCAGCAGGATGAGCAATTTCTCCAGCTTGTCGGACACGGGTAGCACGCCGCGCTCGCGGGCAAAACGCGCGTTCATTTCCGCGTCAATCTGGCCGGCCACTGGACCCGCCGCAGCCGTGGCAATGTTCTGCGCGGTCGCACCGGGCAAGCCGGCGTCGCGAACTTCCTGCGGGAGAGTTTTCCACGCGTCAGCGAGCCAACGCCAGTCGCGCGGACGCGCGGTCGACGCGGGCGCGGCGAGCGGTTCGTAGCGTTCCTGTCCGGCAAGTTCCCGCAGCGCCGCGGTGGTGCGGGCGAAATCATGCGACGCTTCAAGCGGGCGGAACGCTTTCGCCAGTCGACCGAGCGGACCGACGGCTTGTTTTACCTTGGCGTCACTGCTGAACGCCGCGCGCAAGGCTCCCAAAGCCTCCGCTGCTTTGCCGAGATCGGCCACGAAGAACGAATCCACATCGCCGCGCGTTTCTTCGAAGTCGGCGCGCGATTTCAACTGCTCGACCAGCGTCGACCAGCCGACATCGGTCTGGTGTTCGAGCAATTTGATTTGGCGCAGGTCGGGAGTTTTCTGTTTGCGCAGATCTGTCAGCGCTTTCACCGATTGTTGCAGCGCGGAGATCTGCGTGTGTGTCGCGCCGCCGGCGCGTTCCGTGAGCAAGGCGCGCGCTTGATTCGCGCTTTTGTGCAACTCGGCTTTCACCGCGACCAACTCCGCCAAAGCGTTCTCGAGGCTGGTCTGCAGATTTTGTGCGGAGGTCACGACGGGTTTGCCGGTGTCGCCCGCAGCAATCAACTTCTCCAACGCCGCGCGTTTGCGAATCAAATTGTCCTGCACGCGATTGACGCGTTCGCCAATGGACGCGGTCGTTTGCTGACCGAGATTTTTCAGCAAGCCTTCAAGCAACTGACTCTCCTGCGCGGCGCCCATCTGGCGGCGTCCCAATTCCTCCCACGCGGACTTGTCGTTGGCGGGCATCGTCGCCGCCCGGGCGTTCATGCGTTTCTGTTCGCTCAGAAGTTGCGCGGCATTTTCCACCGACACATCGGCGCGTTCGGCAGCAAGAAGGTCGCTCGCGCTGTGTTCCAACTGGCTTGCGAGTTCCGCGGCGCGATGCAACACACCGGCGGCCTCTTGAAGTTCGTTCTTCGCTTCGGCGTTCTTGGTGCCGAGATCGAGCGTTTGAATCTGGTGCTTGGCCTCGTCGAGCAATCCATCCTTCACGCGGCTCAACACGATGGCAGCGAGCGCGAGGTCGTCGGCTTCACGTCCCGGTCGCGCAACTTTCGCGGCTGCTTTCAACTGACTCCATGCTTTGGCGGACGTTTGCTCAATCTGTTCGAAACCCGCGATGACGTTGACCTGCCCTTGCTTCGCCTGAAGTTCGCCCAGGCCCTGCGTGATCTTGCCGAGAGCCTGGCTTGTGGTGCGCTCCAACTCTTGAAGGCTCTTGTGGAATACCGCGAGTGTGTCTTGCGCGGCCTGCCGTGTTTCGAGTGCTTTCAGCCGCGCGATGTCGAGGTTCGGCGAGGTGATCGTGATCTGCACCGGTGCGCTCTCGCCTTTATTCGCGTGCGAATCGATGGCGACGAGTTTGATCGCCACGCGATCACCGGGCTTGAGCTTGAGCGGGAACAAATCCCAACGGCTGGAAACATTCGCCTCGGCGTTGGTCGGCTGCGCGAGCGTGGCCTCGGTCCAGTTGCCGTTGTTGACGCGAACCAACTGCGAAACCTTGGCGAGGCCGTAGTCATCCTTCGCGCGGCCGCGCACGGCGATCACCTCATCGGGCGGCGCGAGTTGATCTTTCTGTGGCTGCAACAGCTCCACGCTCGGCACGAGATCGGGCGTGGGCCGGAGTTCGTATTGGGGGCTGAATTTGTTTTCGAATGCGGTGCCCGCCGCGACGAGGCGCACTTGAAACATGCCCGCGAGATTCATCGGCATCCGACCGGTGAGTTCGTTCGTGCCCGACGGCGCGAGTTTGAGCCGTGCCGGATTTCTTCCGAACGTGATCTGGAGTTCCGCTTCCTTGACGGGTTGATCGACGTGCAATTTCAAATCGACCTGGGTTCCCTGCAGCGCGATCAGGTCACCGCTTTCTTCGATCACGCGCTTGGGCGCGAGCTTGGTGTAGGCGGGGAAGTTGTAAACTTTTTCAAACTTCACGACGTGCGGACGCGGGCGGGCGGTGAGCTTGAACTTGTGCGTCAAGGCGTCGCCGGCGCGAATGCGATACTCGACGGCGTCATCATCCATTTGAATGCCGGCGGAGAAACGGCTGTTCGCCTCCTGCGCGGTCATAAGCAAGGTCTCCACGGCTTTGCCCGGGCGGAAAGTTTGGAGGACGACTTCGTGCGGTTCGCCGCCGGAAACATCGACCACGATGGGAACGAGATCGCCACG
The DNA here is from genome assembly GCA_044224905.1 of Limisphaerales bacterium. Lineage (GTDB taxonomy): Bacteria > Verrucomicrobiota > Verrucomicrobiia > Limisphaerales > JBGAJN01 > JBGAJN01. Next base: position 1,218,851 of record JBGAJN010000002.1, on the reverse strand, counting down.
CGGGACGACCGCGTGTTCGTTCGCGGGTTCGAGCAACATGACTTGAAAGCGCGAGACGCGATCAATATTCGAGAACGGCGCAGCCGCGCGAAGGACAAGTCGATCGAAACGCAACCGGGGCACGGCGAATAAAACCACGCAGAGCGCAACGGCGACGATCGCGCCGCGAATCCACCACTTGATGAGGCCGGGCGGGAGAATTTTCTTCGGGGTTAAATCGCGAATGCGCTCGGCTACGGTGCGCTGGAGCAGTTCGCGGAAAACGGCGGAGTCCCAGATCGCTTCGGATTCGCCGAGTTCAATCGCGGAGAGCAGGTCTTCGCGGAGGCTCGGCGCGGCGTTCTCGACCTTGCGGGCGAGTTCGCGAAGATCCGGCGCGCGGAACAATTGGCGACCGGCGTAGAACCAGAACACCAGCGCGGTTCCGAGATACGTGGCGCCGGTCAGGAGGAAGCGAACTTTGTCGGGCAGGATGAAGAACCAATCGAGGGCCGCATGAAGCAGAAAGCCGAAGAGCAACGTGGCCAGCGCTCCGCAGATGCCGCGCAGCCAGATCAACCGACGCCAGCGACGGCCGATGGCGGAGAGTTTTTCTTGGATGACAGTGTCGAGCATGGGCTGGCGCGCTGGATGTTTTGCTTATGGGATACTCCAAGCGGGTGGCCAAGTCAGCCAATTTCGCGGGAAACTGGGCTCAAAGTTGCCTCGCCGCATTCGAAAAGACTCCCCTCGCGACAGGTGGCTTGTTAAACTTTCCGCCGTTACACACGATCCAGTCGACAATCATTGAATGCCATGAAAGCCCTCGCCATTTCGTTCGCCGTTTTACTTGCCGCGTTCAGCACCGGATTCGCCGCGGACGCCAAGAAGTCTTCGAAGAAATCCGACAGCCACGCGCAGCCGGAGGGCGTGCGCGATTTGAAGATCGGCGAGGCGGCGCCGGACTTCGCGCTGCTCGGCATCGACGGCAAGACGCACCGATTGTCGGATTACAAGGACGCGAAGCTGTTAATGATCGCGTTCATCTCGAATCATTGCCCCGACTCCCACGCGGCGGAAGGGCGTATCAAGAAACTGGTCGAGGACATGAAGGGAAAAAGTTTCGCACTCGTCGCTATCAACCCGAACAATCCCGACGGCTTGAGCATCGATGAGCTCGGCTATTCCAAATACAACGACGGCTACGAGGATATGAAGAAATACGCGGCCGAAGGCGGCTTCAATTTCCCGTATCTCTACGACGGCGAAACGCAGGCGATCGCCAAGGCCTACGGTTGTCTCGCCACACCGCACGTGTTCCTTTTCGATGCGGAGCGGAAGTTGCGTTACAAGGGCCAGTTCGATGATTCGCGTTACGCCGATGCGGCGACGGTGCAATCCCACGATGCGCGCAACGCCGTGGACGCGCTGCTCGCGGGCAAGTCCGTGCCGGTCGAAGTAACGAAGCCGCATGGTTGCTCGACCAAATGGATGACGAAGAAGTCGTTGGTCGCCGAGAAAATGGAGAAGTGGGCCAAGACGCCGGTGGACGTGGAGTTGATCGACGCCAAAGGAGCCGCCGCGCTTCGTCAGAACGGTACGAAGAAAGTGCGCTTGTTCAACATCTGGGCAACCTGGTGCGGTCCGTGCGTGGCAGAATTCCCTGAGTTGGTGACTACGGCGCGGAAGTTCGGCTTGCGCGATTTTGAATTGATCACCATCAGCATTAACGACCCGAAGGAGATCGCCGAAGTGAAGGAGTTCCTCGAAAAGAAGGGTGCTGGTTTGCCGGACAAACTCAAAGCGTCCTTGAAAACCGAAGGTCGCAAATCGAACAGCTACGTCTACTCGGGCAAGCAACCCAACGATCTGATGAACGTGCTCGATCCCGAATGGCCGGGCGCCATTCCGCATTCACTCTTGGTCGCGCCCAATGGCGAAATCATCTGGCGGCACAACGGTCCGGTCGATGGCGACGAATTGCGCGCCAAGGTCCTCGCGGTCATGGGACCGTACTATCAGCCTTGAAATCTCACGTAACTCCGAGTATCAGACAACCGTCTTCCACGTTACCAACCCAACCACAATGTTATGAAACGACTCACAGCGTCAGCACTGTTGCTCTTCACCGCTCTGTTTACCTACTCGGCCCTCTCCGCTGACTCACCCGATGCCGCTGCGGAAAAGAAGAAGCTCGAAGGCACTTGGGTCGGCGGGGTCAAAGGCGGATCCGGTGGCGGCCCCGGCAAGGGCAAAGGTAAAGGCAAAGGTCCCGGCGGCGGTGGTGCCGGTGGCATGATGGTCAACATCACTGAACTCGTCATCAAGGACGGCAAGATCACCGCCAAGGGCGACCGCGACAGCGTTTTCGGCGGCGGCACTTACACGCTTAACCTCGGCACCAATCCCCGGACGCTCGATGCGGTCGGCACCAGTGGCAAGGAAGCCGGACGCAACCATCCCGGCATCTACCGTTGGAACGGCGAGACGCTCGAATGGTGCGTGAGCAACCCCGGCATTCCACGTCCCACAGATTTTCACACCACACCGCAAGTGCAGTTCCACATGATCCTCACGCGGAAGAAGTCGTAACAAATCCATTGCCCACCGCGTCTCCGCTTATCGACCGCGTTGAATAAAAGCAGCGCGACAACAATCCAAATCGACACTAACGAAATGAAAACCACCAAAATCCTCTCCCTCACCTCCCTGCTCGTTCTCGCGCTGACCTTCTCGGCTCGCGCGGAATCCAGCGTCAAACTCAGCAATCTCCACCTGTGCTGCAAGAGCTGCGTCACCGGCGTGGAAAAGGCCGGCGCGAAAGTTTCCGGCGCGAAGATCAACGTCGACAAAGACAGCGAATCCGCCACGATTTCCGCGGCCGATGCCGCCACGGTTCAAAAAGCCGTTGATGCGATCGTCAACGCCGGCTATTTCGGCACGTCCAGCGATGCCGCCATCAAGGTCAAGGACACCAGCCACGCGAAAGACGGCAAGGTTCAATCCATCAAGGTCACCGGCGTTCACCTCTGCTGCGGCAAGTGCGCGACGGCGGCGAATAAGGCGGCGACTTCCGTTGCCGGCGTGAAGTCCTCGAACGCTGAAAAAGGTTCGAAGGAATTCGAAGTCACCGGCGACTTCAACGCGAAGGAAGTCTTCGCCGCGCTCCAAAAGGCCGGCCTCGCTGGCAAGATGGGCAAGTAAGCTGAGCTAGCAATTTCTCCACGGCCCGCGAGCGACCCTCGCGGGCCTTTTGCTTTCTCGACGGAAACGGCGCCGCTACCTTCGTCCGTCGTACCAGATGTGACACTCCTCGCGGCTGCCCAACGTCGCGCGCGGGCGCAGCAACGCGCGGCCCATCAACCGTAGATGCTCCCACGGTGAGTAGAGGTGAAGCTTGCGCGCCGAAGTAATCAACGGAGTGCGATGAAGAATCACGATCTTCTTCTTCGCGATACGCGCACGTTTGTTGAGCCGACGGAAGAATTCGATCTCCTCCGACGCGTAAAGGTTTTCGCTGAAACCGCCGAGCGCGCGAAACGTTTCGGTTTCGCAGAAGATGAACGAACCCGCCGCCCATTTCTTCCAACGGCTGACGAGATTCCACAAACTTGTCACCAACGCGGCTGGCGGTGTGGGATGATCCATCTTCACCGTGCAACCGCCCGCCATGCACGTTCCTGTTCGCATCGTCTCCGCCGCTGCAGCGAACAACGCCGGCGATGGAAAGGAATCCGCGTCCACGAACACGAGCCAATCTCCGGTCGCGTCCGCAGCGCCGGTGTTCCGGGCGCGAGCGATCTGATTCACCGGTTCGAAAACCACGATGGCGCCTTCACCACGGGCCAGTTCTGCCGTGCGATCCGAGGAATTGTTGTCGCAGACGATCAACTCGCACTCAAACCCGGCGCGCGTGAATTCCTGGCTTGCTGCCTGAATCGCTCGCAACGATCGCACAATGAGTTTCTCCTCATTGAACGCGGGAACGATGACGGAAATTATCTGCGACATTCGCACCTCAGATTAGCGGGGATCGCAGCGACAGGCAGGAAAATTTTCAACCAAACCGTTACCACGTCGATGGCGGTTGCCGAATCGCTTCGCCGCCTTGTAAAGTCGCGCGATGTCGTCCGCGCACCATAAAAAGATCACCTACCGTTACGAACGGTTTCGCGCGATCACGGCGGGAATCCTGGAAACCGCGGGCATCACGTTTCTGTTGCTAATCGCATTGCGGGCATTCGACGCGGGACCGATTGCCAAGGGAATCATCGCGGGCGGCGGCGGATTGGGTTTGATGCTTTCGCCCATGACGGTGGCGTTCGTCGGCAAGGCGGGCTGGTCGCCCAGCAAAGCGGCCTCGCGAATTTCCGCAATTGGCGCGGTCTGTTATCTCATCATGGCGTTCGTGCCTTGGCTGCCCGTTTACATCGTGGGAAGCGTCCTCGCGTTGACGGCAACTTCGTGCGCGATTCCGCTGCTGACACAGATGTATCAGGAGAATTATCCCGAGGTCGAACGCGGCCAGCTTTTCTCGCGCACGGTGATGATCCGCATCGCAGTCGCCGCCGCGTTCAGCGAGCTCGGCGGCCGGATGCTGTCGTATCACCTCGAGCTTTATCGCGTGATGCTGGTGATCTTCGCCGTCGCACTGGCATTCGGCGGGTTCTGCTTATCGCGCATTCCCACGCGTCCGCTAAGCAACTCCGCCGGCTCGCATCCATTCCGTGCGCTGCGGTTCGCGCACACGGACAAACTGTTTCGCCGCACGCTCGTTTGCTGGATGTTCATGGGCTTCGCGAACCTGATGATGTTGCCGATGCGCGTCGAGTATCTAGGCAACGCCAAGTACGAACTCGGACTGAGCTTGAGCATGGTGGCGCTGCTGACCGGCGTGATCCCGAATGTCGCGCGGTTGATCCTAAGCCCGGTGTGGGGCTGGCTTTTCGATAAGATGAATTTCTTCGCGCTACGCATGACGCTCAACGTGGGCTTCATGATCGGCATCGTGTCGTTCTTCACGAGCAACGATCTGCCCGGACTGATCACCGGCGCGATTATATTCGGCATTTCCAACGCCGGCGGCGATGTGGCGTGGAGTTTGTGGGTAACGAAGTTTTCGCCGCATGATCGCGTCGCCGAATACATGGCGGTGCACACCTTCTTCACGGGCGTGCGCGGCGTGCTCGCACCGCTGGCGGGTTTCTATCTCGTGGCGCACTTGAGCATGGGCGCGCTCGGCTGGATCGCTGCCGCCCTAATCCTGATCGCTACGCTCCTATTGCTGCCAGAACTTCGCCAAGGCCGCCGTGGGAAACCGGGTTCAGCGCTGGTTGAGGAAGTGACGGATTGAGGCAATTTTTTGTTCCAATTCTGTCGCAATTTCGCCGCTTGCCTCCGGACCCCGTTTTTACCTAGGATGCACCCGTCTTTGTCTGGGGCGCTGAGTCTTGCGCATCAAGTGGTGCGCCGCCCGGGAGACACTACTAAACGAAAGTTAAGTCGTGGCCAAAGAAGAGCCAATCGAGATTGCGGGAACAGTGACCCAGGTTCTGCCGGGCACCATGTTCCGTGTGAGCCTCCCCAACGGGCACGAAGTCCTCGCCCATATTTCCGGCAAGATGCGCAAGCATTTCATCCGCATCAGCGTGGGCGACAAGGTCAACGTCGAGATGTCCCCTTACGACCTGAACAAAGCCCGCATCACCTACCGCGAACGCTGAGCGTCGGTTAAACGGCGTCAGCTTGGTTCCCGTCCCTCAGGCCTTCACCGGCACGATCATTTCGAACCGCGGAATTCGCGCGATCACCTTGCGCCCAACTCCGTCCACGCCAAGGTAACTGCCCATCGCGACCGCGCGACGAGAGTCGAGCAAGTGGTAGCTGTTGTAACTGAAACTGTCGCCGGGCGAGATCGTCGGAAACTGACCCACCACGCCGTCCCCTTCCACCGCGGTGATCTCACCATTCGCATTCGTCACGACCCATTTGCGGCCTTTGATGGTAATGGGAAGATTGGTCTCGTTGTGAATCGTGATGAAGTACACGAAGCAGTGCGGGCGATCCGGTGGCGTGGCCGCGTCGGGCTGATAATCCACGCGATCCACGGTGACGTGAAATCCTTCCGGCTCGAGATAGTCACCCGAGTTGCTCATGCGATGGAAAGCCGTAACCCGATCATGGGCGTATGAACGCTCCGTGCGCGCGAAAGTTCAAGCGACAATCTCGCGCACCGTTTTGCTGCACTTTGAACCTTGAACTTTAGTTCCACAGCTCGAATCTTCAACCATGCAAATCCAGTTCCTGGGCGCCACGAGAACCACCACCGGCTCGATGTATCTCCTGCAGGCGAATGGTAGAAAGTTCCTGTTGGAATGCGGCCTCTTCCAAGGCCACCGCGGGGAATCGATCGAACGCAACTGTTGCTTTCCCTTCAACCCTGCCGAACTCGACGCCGTTATCCTCAGCCACGCGCACATTGATCACTGCGGCAATCTGCCAAACCTTTGCAAACAGGGCTTCGATGGCAGCATTTATTCCACCTTCGCGACGCGGGATCTATGCGCGATCATGCTCGAGGACTCGGCGGAGATTCAACGCGACGACGCTATCTTTGTTTCCAAGAAACGCGCGGCCAAAGGTCAACCGCCGGTTGAGCCGCTCTACACCGCTGATGATGTTTCAAAAGCGATCAAGCAATTCGTTTCGATTAATTATGACCGGCCTATTCCCGTCACTGATGGCGTGACGGTGACGTTTCGCGACGCGGGACACATCCTCGGTTCTGCGCAGGTTGTGCTCGATGTTCGCGAAGGGGATCGCAAGTTTCGCTACCTGTTCAGCGGCGACATCGGCCGCGGCGGCGACGATATCCTCCGCGATCCTGTCGCCGTCGAAGACGTGGATTTTCTTCAGATCGAAAGCACCTACGGCGGGCGCTTGCACAACGAGAAGCAAACTTCGAAGGAGGAAGTCGGGCGGCTCGTACGCGACACCATCGCGAAGCAGGGCAAAATCATCATTCCCGCGTTCAGCGTCGGTCGCACTCAGCAGATCGTTTACACGCTGAATCAACTCACCGAAGCAGGCGAGATTCCGCGGCTGCCGATCTTTGTGGATAGTCCGCTCAGCACGAATGCCACGGAGGTTTACCGGCTTCATCCCGAATGCTTCAACGAGACGATCTACAAATTTCTCCGCGAGAAAGCCAACCCCTTCGGCATGGAGAATCTCACCTACATCCGCGACGTCGCGCACTCGATGAAGCTCAACGAGCTCACCGAGCCCGCGATCATCATCAGCGCGTCAGGCATGGCCGAAGCCGGCCGCATTCGCCATCACTTGAAGAACAACCTCGGCCAGTCCGCCAATCTGGTGCTCTTCATCGGCTACTGCGCCGAGCACACTTTGGGCGCGCAGATTTTGTCCGGGAAAAGTCCCGTCAATATCTTCGGGGAACCGCACGCCGTCCGCGCGCGCATCGCGGCGGTCGACGCCTTCTCCGGTCACGCCGATAAAGCGGAACTCCGTCGCTATGTCCGCCAACTGACCGGGAACATAAAAAAAATCTTCGTCATCCACGGCGAGGAATCCCAATCGCTCGCCTTTGCCGAATCGCTGCGGGAGATGAAACCAAACGCCGAGGTTCGCGTGCCCGAGTATAAAGAGAAGGCTGAGATTTAACTTCTCGACTGGCCAGGCGTCGGCACGCCGTCAACGCCCCCTTTTTCCGCTCATCCCGAAAAGCAAAAACTCGGACGAGGAAACCTCGTCCGAGTTGGATTCGCGTTTGCGAAGCGGGCTTGCTGATTATTGCAGCAGCTTCAGCGCGGCTTGCGGCTGCGAATTCGCCTGCGCCAACATCGCGGTGCCTGCCTGAACCAAGATGTTGTAGCGGGCATACTTGGTACTTTCGTCGGCCACATCAACGTCCTTGATGCGGCTGTTCGACGAAGCGAGGTTGTCGCTCAGCACATTCAACTGTTCCGAGGTGTAGCTGAGGCGCGTGTTAGAGGCACCGACCACCGAGCGGTCGCTGGCCAACTGCGTGATTGCAGCTTTCACCGCCGTGAGCGCGGCCACCGCGAAGGTCGCCGATGCGACGTTCGCTGCAGTCGCCGCCGTGTAGGTGCCGCTGCTGAGGTTGACGCCGCTCATGGAGAAGGACGCGCCTTCGCTATCAATCGTGACGTTCAACGCTGAGGCGGTGAAGAGACTGATGCCGTTGAAGTCCTTCGTCGCGGAGTTCGTGATAAACGAGGAGAGCTGCGAGAATTCGTTGTTATACAGGGCGAGGTCAGCACTGGACTTGGTGACGTCCTGAGCGAGGATCGCCAATTCGCTCATACGATCCAGCGCCTTGCCGACCTTCGAGAGAAACGCGTCGCGGGTGGAGTTGAACGAGAGAGCGTTGCCGATGTTGCTGTTGGCCGCATCATTGCGGTGAATCTGGGCGTCAAAACGCATCGACACAGCCATACCAGCAGCATCGTCTTCCGGGTTCACAATCTTGGAACCAGAGGAGAGTCGCGAAAGCGACCGGGACAGCATGTTGGAGGATTCAGTGAGGAGGCGTGAGCTCGTGAGAGCGGAGACGTTTGTATTGATGACCATATACTCTATTCCGTGAGTTAGCCCCGTGAGAGGCTTTGTTTTGCGCAACATCCATGTTGCGAGTGTTTTCTTTTACAGAGGCAAACACCGTTTTCCCCGTTGGCCCTTTCCGGCTGCCAACCGCCGTGTCTTGCGACAGCTAGGATATCGGAAGGTCTTGCAAACTCTTTAGCGCAACGGTCTTTACAGACTCAAAAATTTCTACCCCCGCCAATCTCAATACAAACGAAACCCAATAAATACGGCCTTAGAATAAACTCTGCCGCCCGCGAAAAGGTCACTCGGAGGATGCAGCTTCTCTAGGCTTAGTTCGGAAAAAACGACCTCTTTCACGACGCGTTTGGCCCGCGAATGGGCCAAATTCCTGAGCGCGCCGCTCGCCGCCCCTCTGCGCCGCAGAAAATTTTAGCGTGGGTCAGGCACCTCATCCAATTCGCGTGACAACAACTATGCAGCGCTGAACAACCGACCTTTGAACCAGCTTGCACGAACGTCCAACATCGGTTTCCATCTCGCCCGCCCTGCTCATGAACAAACGCGCACTCATCAAAAAAATCATCACCCAGATCGAAGGCGAATTGGAATTGTACGCCAAGGCCGCCCGGGCTGCGCACGCCGAGGCCACACACGAACAGAGCAAAGCCGAAAACAAATACGACACCCGCGGGCTCGAGGCGTCGTACCTCGCACGCGGCCAGTCGCGACAAGCCGCCGAGGCTCAAACTGCGCTCGAAGAGTTTTCCAAGCTGACACCACGGTCATTTGGACCGAACGATGGCATCGACGTCGGCGCCCTAGTAGAACTCGAAAGCGCTACAGAGAGTTCGTGGTATTTTCTCGCCCCACGCGCTGGCGGAATGGAAGTGACCCACGACCGAAAGGAAATTCTCGTGATCACACTGCAATCACCGCTGGGGAGCCAGCTCGCCGGAAGAAAAGCCGGCGAACGACTGAAGTTGGACCTCGGAGGACGAAAAGACACCTACCGAATCGTCTCGGTGATGTGAGACGACTTCAGACGATTCGATGCGGGGGAAGTGGAACGAAACGCGCAGATAAAACCGCGTGCTTCCCAAAATGGACGGGGCCACTAACGAACGCTATTCCTGAACGAGGATGGCCTTGTTCGTCTTGAGGTACTTCTCCAGAGCGTCCTTGGCGGACAGCGAAATCGGCGCGCGTTTGGTAAGTCCCTTGAAGTGCTTGTAGTGCACGAGGGTCTTGCCCACGAGGCTGATCTCGAGGCGTGAGTCTTCCATTTTCCAAACCTGGCCGGTTTCCACTGGGGTATTCGGCGCTTTGGGTTTGGTGGCGATCTTCTTCGCGGACTTAGTAATGGTCTTCTTCACGGGGGGCAGTATAGCTGAAGTTTGGCGGAATGCGGAGCAAAATCGTTTATTTCTTTTCAGTTGCGAAACTTTCCAGTAACAGCTGACTGACGATGGCCCGCCCCGATTGCATCGAATTATTTCGAGAACCGCCCATTCCGATCCTTTACGAGGATCGTTCAGTGCTCGCCATCGACAAACCGCCCGGGTGGATGCTTGTGCCGTATTCATGGCAGAAAACGCAGCGCAACCTGCAGGCCGCCATCCAATCCTCCATCGCGGCGGGTCATTATTGGGCACGCTCACGCCACCTAAAATTCCTCAAGCACATCCACCGGCTCGACGGCGATACAAGCGGGATTCTGCTTTTTGCGAAAAGCGTTGGGGCGCTGCAAACGTTCGGCGACTTGTTCGAATCCCGGCAGATGGAGAAGGTTTATGTCGCGGTCACCACGCAAGCACCGAAGGTTCCTAAGTGGACCTGCCGGCTCAGCCTCGCGCCCGATCCCAAGCAAATTGGCCGCATGCGCGTCGCCGAGGACGGAAAGGAATCGGAAACCGAATTTCGCCTCGTAGCCAATGCCGGAGGAAAACACCTGATCGAAGCGCGCCCGTTCACCGGACGAACCCACCAGATCCGCGTTCACCTCGCCGAATCCGACAGTCCGATCACCGGTGACGAACTCTACGGACGCACCGACAAAGCACCCCTCGCCCTCCGCGCCGTGGGATTGGCTTACCGCGATCCATTCACGCGCCGTGAGGTTGGAATCCGCGCCTCGCTGAATGAATTCCTCTCAGCACATGGATTCACTAACGAAGTTTTCCGAACCGAGTTTCGCTCGATCGCGCCTCGGCCGCCGCGCCCCGCGACCGCGCTCAAGACGCAGCCTTGAGGCGAATTCACTTGCGGCGACTTCCCTCACGGGCACAATCCGAACGGTCGGGCCTGTAGCTCAGCGGTTAGAGCAGGCGACTCATAATCGCTTGGTCCTCGGTTCAAATCCGAGCGGGCCCACCACTACTTCTTCTTTTTCTTGGTTGGCTCCACACCCGACTCGCGCAGCTTGCGCTTGGCGAGTTGCGATTGCAGGAAACCATCTTTCGGCGCGGTTTGCCAAGCAGTGAACCATAGGTCGCCGAGCATCTGACCGCCTTTGAGAAGTTGTCCGTAGAGGAAAGGTTTCCCAATCATGCCAACGTCACCGTTGCCGCTGAGCTTGCCGTCACGGTCCAGCGTGTAGAGCGGTTCGACCAACTTGTGCTGCTCGTTGATGAAGCGCATCAATTCGCCGAATACACCTTCGTTACCGGAGTTCGCGTTCGTCACCGCCTGTGCGGGACGTACCTTAGGCAACAACTCGGCCGTGGTCATGCCAATCTTCGCGAGGTATCCGCCATCGACCCACGAGTGAAACGTTTTCTTGGTGGAATAATTCTTCGGGTTCTTATCGTCGATCCAACCGTTGTAATGCTTCGTCGTGTGCAGCGGCTGCGTGCAATCGCCGACGAAGTGCCCCATCACGCCCATCAGGTAAATTACGTTCTCCTGGGCGTTGCGGATTTCGTCCGGCGTCCCACCGTAATCTTCAAACGTCTTAAGATACGAAAATGCCGATTTGAGTTTCGAGTAATGCTCGTTGATCGCCCAAGGCAGGAAACCGAAGAACGCCTGTCCGTGATCGGAGTCTTTCGCGGGATCGACCTTCGGCAAAACCTCTGGGTGCGCTACCCGATAGCGAGTCAACTGCGCGACAAACTCGAAGCGATACGGGCTCACCTGCTCGGGCTTCATCTGGTAGTTCGCCAGATAATCCATGTCGAAATAGTGATCGGGCGCGCTCGCGTGGCGGAGGGTGTGATCAGGAGAATTGCGCCAGCGATCCGCCTCGCCCGCGAGAAACGCGATCCGCTCCGCCGCCGCCGGCGCGCGAACAAACTTCGGAAAATTCTCCGGCAACGATTTCAGCGCGAGCTCATTCACAGTTCGATGGCCCGCGTAATCCCACGCGAAACCGGCTATCGGCGCCAAGGCAAGGACTACCAGCGACAAGAACTGAGCACGAAGTAACTTCTTCATAGAGCTTTGAGCAAAGTTGTTTGGAACGCCGCGACGTTAAATGGAACGGCGCGCGAGGCAAGACCGTTTTCGGCATTGCTACTTGATCACAGGCCTCGTAACTACCGAACCGCTGAGCACGTCTGGGTTTTTCAAACACATGAAGCGTTTTCCTGATCTGATCCGCGCGGCACTTATCACAGCCGTATCGACCGCGACTGCTGCGCTTGCCGCGACTCCGGCATTCCCCGGAGCCGAGGGCGCAGGGATGTTGGCCAGCGGCGGACGCGGCGGAACGGTTTATCACGTTACCAATCTCAACCTCGACGGTGCCGGCTCGCTCGCGGACGCGGTGAGCCAATCGAACCGGATCGTCGTTTTTGATGTGTCCGGCATCATCGACTTAAGCGCGGCCAGAACAGGCAAGACGGAAGGCAAGAAGGCCGGTGGGAAGATAGCGATTGACCAGCCGAACATCACCATCGCTGGACAAACCGCGCCCGGCGAAGGCATCTGCCTGAAAGGCGGCACGCTCGAGATCTCCGCCCCGAACGTCATATTACGACACCTCCGCTCTCGTCGCGGGTGGAATCGCGAAGGGGATACGGGCGATGCGATTGAAGTGAAACCTCTCAGCATCGGTGAAAAAACCAACGCAGCCGGGCAAACTGCCGATGCGTTTGACAAACGGAAAATCAAAAAAGAAAGCCGCGGGAAATACCTGCACGAGTTCGCGCAACTCACAAACATCGTCATCGATCATTGCTCGACGTCGTGGGCCACGGACGAAAACCTGACAGTCACCCACGCGGATCGCACCACCGTTTCATGGAACATCGCCGCGGAAGGTTGCGACTATCACAATCCCAAACAGACGCCGCCGAATCATTCCGAAGGTTCGCTTTGGGGCAGTGGCGCGCCGGACGGCCGATCCACCAAGCACCACATGCTCTACGCACATAATCGCCTCCGGAGCCCGCGCACGACGGGTGGCGAGGACGTTCCTCCCGTACTCAATTGTTACAACATCGTCGTCTATGATTGGTCCGAGTACGCGTCGCACACCGGCACCGAGCGAGTGTTCTTAAACTGGTTGAACAATTACTACAAACCCGGCCCGAGTACGCCCGCGGACGTGCGCACCAAGATGTTCGAGTTCCACGGCGACCCCGGAGCGCGCATTTATGCGCATGGCAACGTGATCGAAGGTTTTCCTTCCGGCACGAAGGACAATAGGCTCGCCGTGTCCCACAATCAGAAGTTTAAGAAGCTTAACGATGCGGAACGTGAAGCCATGAAGGTCGACGCCCCATTCGCCGGTTTTCCCCCAAACCCGCAATCCGCCGCGGAAGCTTTCGAAGCGGTGCTGGCTGATGTTGGAGCGACGCTGCCATCGCGCGACGCCGTGGACGCTCGGATCATAAACCACGTGCGCAACGGCACGGGCCGCATCATCGAAAAAGAAACCGATCTCCCGATCGCGGATCGCTGGCCGGACTACCGTTCGCTGCCGTCGCCGAAGGATTCGGATCGCGATGGGATTCCGGATTTCTGGGAAAAACAATTCGGACTCGTTCCCCAGGATGCAAGCGACGGCGCGAAGATTTCCGTCGGCGGCTACGCGAACGTTGAGCATTACTTCAACAACACTGATCCGACCGGTGGCTCGACTCCGATCGTGTTTGTCGCAGCCAGTGTTTCGCGCGCGCACGCTAAGCCCGAGGAACCGGGTGTCTTTCGCATCACTCGCACCGGCGATCTTTCACAGCCTCTAACGGTGAGCTTGGTCGCGAGTGGTGATGCGGAAGTGATGAAAGACTTCGATCGCATTCCCGGCACGATCACTCTAGCTGCGGGCAAAGCTTCCGCAGAATTGCGCATCAAGCCGCTCGTCGGCGCCCGCCGCGGTTCGATGGTGATTGTTTCGCTGATGAACGGTCAGGCGGACTATCACGTTGGCTGCCCGTCGCAATCGCTCGTGGTCATTGCCGAGTGATGGTTTCGCGCGGCGCGTATCGTTCAGCATCAAAGTATCTAAGGCGGTGACAAACCGCGTAGCTGCGCGGTGGTAGATGACTTACAAAGAGGTCAGTCTAACAAATCATTTTATGGGCAAAGAATTCAGCATCGTTCCGCGCGACGTGAAACACGTCGACACCAAGTATCGTCGCATCGCCACGCAGTTGCCGCACCCGGACTCCCTGCCCACGCTGGAGAAGCTGCGCAAGTTCGAGCCGATCTCGATGCGCGGTCAACCGCCGCTCGTGTGGGAACGTGCCGAGGATATTTTCGTCTACGACAAATACGGCAATCGCTGGCTCGACTGGTCGTCGGGCGTGCTCGTCACCAACGCTGGCCACGGAGCGCCCGAGGTCCGCAAAGCCATCATCGACCAAGTGAACAGCGGCCTGCTGCACAGCTACGTTTTTCCGAATGAAGAACGCGCCGCACTCGTTGAGAAGCTCGCCAGCGTCGCGCCTGAAGGTTTGAGCAAAGTCTTTCTGCTCACGACCGGTTCGGAGGCGACGGAATGCGCGATCAAATTGTGCCGCTCGCACGGCATTAAGGTGGGCGGAAAGAAAAAAATCGGCATCGTCGGCTTCGCGCGCGGCTTTCACGGGCGCACGCTCGGCTCGCAGCAAGCCGGTGGCATGGCGGGACAGAAGTCGTGGATCGTGAATGAAGATCCCGCGATTCTGAACGTGCCGTTCCCCGACGGTTACTGGCAGACCGATACGAGCTTCGACACGTTCCTCGACGCCATCGCTGCGCGCGGATTGAAGCCGGAGAACATCGCCGGCGTGATGATGGAGACTTACCAGGGCGTCGGTCCCGACTTCGCGCCGGTCGAGTACGTTCGCAAGCTCGCCGAGTGGTGCAAACAAAACGACGTCGTGCTCGTGTTCGACGAAGTCCAGGCGGGCTTCGGTCGCACCGGCAAGTTCTGGGCGTTCGAACACTATGGCGTCACGCCCGACGTGATTTGCTGCGGCAAAGGCATCAGCAGTTCCCTGCCGCTTTCGGCGGTGATCGGCCGTGAGTCGATCATGGATCAATTCGGTCCCGGCTCGATGACGAGCACGCACACGGGCAATCCGGTTTGCTGCGCCGCCGCGCTTGCCAGCGTGACGAAACTCATCACGGAAGATCTCGCCGGCAATGCCGCGCGTCTGGAGAAAACGTTGTTCGACGGTTTGAAGAAAATTCAAGCCAAGCACCCGACGCTCATTGGCCACGTGACCGCGCGCGGCCTCGTGGGCGGCATGCAGACGGTGAAACGCGGAACGAAGGAACCCGATCACGATCTCGCTCACAGCATCATCGAACGCTGCTTCCACAAAGGACTGTTGTTCTTCGCGCCCGTCGGTGCGTGGGGCCAGACCGTGAAGATTTCGCCGCCGCTCACCATTCCGCGCGAGGCGTTGGAAGATGGACTCGCCGTCCTCGCCGAGGCGACGGATGAAGCGGTGGCGGCGTTGAAATAAATTGCCGTTCCGCGACTCACTTATGAAAACACTGCCACGATTCGTTGCGGCCTCAGTGATGTCATTGTTGGCCCTGTCAGCACACGCAGCTAGTGGAGTGAAACTCGCCGACCTCGGCGACCGCGTGCGTGTTGAGATCGGCGGGCAACTGTTCACCGAGTATCTCTACGGCACGAATACGCCCCGCCCCGTGCTCTATCCCATCATCGGTCCGACAGGCGCGGGCATGACGCGGAACTTTCCGATGAAGGAAGTCCCGGGCGAAGAGCATGATCATCCCCATCATCGCGGTCTGGCGTGGTCGCACATGCGAATCAACGAAATCAGCACCTGGGCTGATCCGTCTCCGCGACCGGGCAGCAAAGTGGGCACGACCGTTCATCGAAAATTCCTCGAACTGAAAAGCGATCCGGCGGTCGGCGTGCTCCGCAGCGAGAATCAAATCCTCTCCCCCGAAGGACAACCCGTCTGTGATGAACTCCTGACAATCCGTTTCTACGATCGCGGTCCGGAGCGCACGCTTGATTACGAGGTCGAGCTGCGCGCCACGCACGGCGAAGTCGTTCTCGGTGACCAGAAAGACGGCGGCATGGGCATCCGTCTGGCGGAGAGTATGCGCGTCGTTGGACCCAAGAAAAAGGGAGAGAAGAAAGCCGCGCCTGGATTCGGTCACATCGTCACCAGCGAAGGCGCACGTGACCTAGACGCATGGGGCAAGCGCGGCAAGTGGTGCGATTACTACGGTCCCGTGGAAGGCAAGACAGTTGGCGTCGCCATCTTCGACCATCCCGCCAACCCGCGTCATCCGACGTGGTGGCACGTTCGCACTTACGGATTGTTCACGGCCAACCCGTTCGGCATTTCGAGCTTTGAAAAGAATCCGGACAAGAACGCCGGCAACTTCACTGTTCCCGCAGGCAAGAGCGTGACCTTTCGTTACCGTTTTTATTTCCACGAAGGCGACGAAAAGCAGGGCCACGTGGGCGAGCAGTATTCGGTGTACGTGAAAGAACGGGCGAAGTAGTTCTTCAGTGGTGGCAGCACGGAGCGCCGCTCGCGAGATCCGGACTCACATAGGGAATTCCGAGCGCCATTCCGCGGAGGATCAACAGCACCGCAACCATCAACAGGCTCGCGGTAATGACGCGCTGAGTATGGAAGCGGAACATCGATTGGAGCGAGCGTCCCGCGAGACCGATGCCCAGCATCATCGGCAACGTTCCCAGCCCGAAGCCGAGCATGTATTCCGCGCCCGTGAGCAAGCTTCCCGTTGCGGTCGCGCCAGCGCAGGCGACGTAGACAAGTCCGCACGGCAGGAGCCCGTTCAGCAAGCCGAGCGTGAATAGCGAAGAGAACGAACGGCGTTGGAGCATTTTTCCCAAACCCGATTTCACCCAGACCACGAGCTTCACCGCAGGCGTGCCGACGGCGAATCGCGACGAGGCGAGAAGCCCGATCAGGATCACGACGCCCGCGCCGAGTGAGAGCCAACGCTGCAAACCGGCGAGCGCGAACGTCGCGCCGAGCAGGCCGAACACCACACCAAGGGAGCCGTAGGTTACGATCCGTCCGAAGTTGTAAGTCAGCCGGCTGAGGATAAACATCGCGCGCGTCTTGCCGACGACCGGCAGCGCGAGCGCCAACGGACCGCACATGCCGGCGCAGTGCAAACTGCCGACAAAGCCGAGCAAAAATGCGGTCCAGAGTGCCATGCGAAGAATCGGTTACGACTGGTGCGATCCGACAACGACGGGTTGATCGAAGAAATAGCCCTGACCGTCCACGGTCCATTCGACGCGGACTTTCCACAGGCCGGGGCGGAGCTTGCGCGCGTCGAGGCGTTGCGATCCATCGGCATTGGCGGCGAGCTTGAACTTGTGATCCAGCTTTGCATCCGACGGGCGATAGAGCTGGATGCTGCCGGTCGTGGCGCGACTCGCCTGCGCGGCGGGCAACGTGATGGTGATCGCGTCTTGTGCGGTGTCGTAGCCGACGGCCAGTTGAGCGTTGATCAGCCGAGTGCGATTCAAGCGATCCAGTTGCTGCTGATAATTGATCTCCTGCTCATAGTAGTCGTTGCCGACGAGATCGGTTTGTTGCCGCATCGCGAAGGTGACCCAGGTCACGACTCCCGTGATGAAGACGACAAACCAAGCGGTGATGGCATAAGGCCAAGGATTATTGAGGATCTTTTTCATGGTGGTTATTTGCGTGGTCCGACGAAGGACGTGTTCACGGTTTCGAGCAGCTTACCTTTCGAGTAGACGCCAATCTTGAGCTGCGTGTTGGCGCCCTTCACGATTTGAGGATCCAGTTCCACGAGCACGGAAGTTTGCACAAGCTTCGCGGCGGGAGCGGTGAGGTCCGCGGCACCCATCACCTTCACGTTGCCTTGGATGTTCTGGAGACGCAGTTCGACGGGAATGTCGTGCATGGTTTTGTTCACGACTTTCACCGTGTAGAGATTCTCGAGTTTGCCGTCGGCAGTGGTTTGGAACATCGAGCCGGGCGCGCGCAGGAAGGACGTCTCCACATCGCAGCGAGTGAACACGAGGTAGAGAAACAGCGAGATCAGTCCGGTCAACACGCCGGAATAAAGCTTCATGCGCGGGGTAAAACGCTGCGGCTCACCCTTTGCGATGTTGTTCAACGAAGCGTAGCGGATCAGGCCGCGCGGGCGCTGGACCTTGTCCATGATGTGATCGCACGCATCGATGCACGCAGTGCAATTCACGCACTCCATTTGCACGCCGTTGCGGATGTCGATTCCGGTGGGGCAAACGACCACACAGGCACCGCAGTTGACGCAGTCTCCATTGCCGGCGGCGGTTCGCTGCTCGTGCGTCTGGCTGCGCTTGACCGGTGCGCGTTTCTCGCCGCGCTTGTTGTCGTAAGCGACCACCATCGTGTTTTCATCGAGCAGCGCGGATTGAAAGCGTCCGTATGGGCAGATGAACGTGCACGCCTGCTCCCGGAAGCGCGCGAAGATGGCGTAGAACAGCAACGTGAACAGAGTCATCAGCGTCAACCCGACCAAGTGGTTGCGCGGGTCATCGAACTGAATGGCCAAAAGTTGTTCGCTGCCGATGATGTAAGCCAGCAAGGTATTGCCGACAATGAAAGAGGCGCCAAAGAAAACGATGTGCTTGAAAGCCTTCTTGACGATCTTCCTAGTGGTCCACGGCGCGGCATCGAGGATGCGTTGTTGCTGAAAATCGCCTTCGATGAGGTATTCGATTTTCCGGAAAACCATCTCCATCATCACCGTTTGCGGACAGGTCCATCCACACCAGAGCCGGCCGAACGCGGTGGTGAAAATCATGATGCCCGCGAAGAAGACGAGCATCGCGACCGCGAAGATGATCGTATCTTGCGGCCAGAAAATTTGGCCAAGGATCGAGAAGCGGCGCTCGATGATGTTGATCAGCAAGAGCGGGTTGCCGTTGATGCGAATCCACGGACCCGCGAACATGATACCGATGAGCAGCGCGCTGAACCACGCCCGGCGCGTGTGCCATTTGCCGCCGGGTTTCTTCGCATAGATCCAGCGGCGATTGCCGTCCTTATCCGCCGTGGCAAGGTGGTCGCGGTAATCCTCCCATTTGATTTCCTGCGCGACTCCGTGGTGCTCCGGCTGCGATTCTTCTGACGACGGTGTGGTGGTAGGTGTCGTGCTCATACGGTTTAGGTTGGCGCGGCGTTTCCCGCCGCGCCATTGACCCATTGCTTACTCAAACGGACTCGGACCAGTCTGCTTGGGCGCTTGATCTTCGCGCGGTTTCGGATTCGGGGGCGAGGTGCCACGCAGCGTGTAGATGTAACTCGCGACAGCGCGAATCTCCGCCGGCTTCAGCACACCCCGCCACGTCAACATGCCTTTGTCGGGCACGCCGTTGATGATGACCTTCACGTTGTCCACGAAGTTGGAGCCGTGGATCCAGTAGTCGTCGCAAAGGTTCGGACCGACCAAACCGCCGCCGTCCGGACGATGGCAGGGCGAGCAGTAGGTGGTATAGATCTGCAATCCCTGGCCCAATTCGGTCTTGTCCTTCGAGGGTTGCATGGTGCCAATGGTCGCTTCGAACTTGGCGATGGCGGCGGACTTCAATGCCTCGCCAGCCTTCCATTCTTCCTCGTACTCGGCGGCCTGAAGTTTACCGATCTTCAGCACGTGATAATAACCCATGTAGCACACCGCATAGATGATGCAGAGGTAGAACATCCACACCCACCAGCGCGGGAGGTTGTTGTCGAGCTCGCGGATGCCATCGGCATCGTGGTCGAGCAATTTCGGTTCTTTAGGATCGTTATTCATGGGCAACTCCTTTCTGCGCGGGAATCACTTCCCCGTCTTCGAGCGGCAACGCGCTCATGGTTTGAACAGTCCGTTTGGTCATCAGGAGCGAAACCAAAATCGCCCCCGAGAACACGGCGAAGAACAGGCAGATCGAAATCATGCCATAGACTCCGACGCCTCCGATATCACTGAGCACATTCTTGATCATAGTCGTTCAGGTTTAAGGGTTCAGATTTCAGTTCGCTCCGGCGGGCTTGGGTGCGGCCGGTGCGGCGGTCGCCTTGATGTCCGTGCCGAGACGTTGGAGATACGCGATGAGCGCGACGATTTCACGATCCGCAGGGGCGTTGGTGATCGTGCCCGCCGCCAGATTCATGACGATTTTCTTTTGCTGCGCCTCGAGGTCTTTTTGCGCCTGGCCGTTTTCGTAACCGGCCGGATACGGAACGCCGACTTTGCGCAAGGCGTTGAGCCGAGATGGCAACGCGGTGACATCGAGCTTCTGCGTGAGCAGCCACGAGTAACGCGGCATGAGTGAACCGGGCGACGTGAGCCGCGGGTCGTCCATGTGATTGTAATGCCACGCGTCAGGATACTTGCCACCCTCGCGGTGCAGATCGGGTCCGGTGCGCTTGGAGCCCCAGAGGAACGGATGATCGTAAACATACTCGCCGGCTTTGGAGTATTCGCCGTAACGCTCGGTCTCGCTGCGGAACGGACGAATCATCTGCGAGTGGCAGCTCACGCATCCTTCGCGGATGTAGAGATCGCGACCGAGCACCTCGAGCGGGGAATAAGGCTTCACCGCCGCGATCGTCGGAACGTTTTCTTTGATCACCCACATCGGGATGAACTCGACCAAACCACCAATAACGACGGCCACGAGAGCGAGCGCAGCGAGGAGCATCGGCTTGCTTTCGATGAATCGGTGACCCCAGCCGATCTTCGCGTCGGCTTCGTGATCTGGCGCACTGCGCAACGAAGGCGCCTGCACTTCCACTTCGGGCACGAACTGTCCGGCTTTGGCCGTCTTGTAGAGGTTATAAGCCATCAAGCACGCTCCGAGGATGTAGAACGTGCCACCAATGGCGCGCAGTTTGAACATCGGGAACAGTTGCAGCACGGTCTCCAGGAAGTTCGGATACTGCATGAAGCCTTCGCTGGTGAACTGTTTCCACATCAGGCCCTGCGTGATGCCGGCCCAATACATCGGGATGACGTAGAACATCATGCCGAGCAACCCGAGCCAGAAGTGCCAGTTGGCGAGCTTCACTGAGAAGAGCTTGGTGTTGTAGAGGCGCGGGAACAACCAGTAGAGCATGGAGAACGTAAGAAAGCCGTTCCAACCCAGCGCACCGGTGTGCACGTGAGCGATGGTCCAGTCGGTGTAGTGCGAGAGCGAGTTCACCGACTTGATCGAAAGCATCGGGCCTTCGAGCGTGGCCATGCCGTAAGCCGTGACGGCCACGACCATGAACTTCAGCATGGGTTCTTCGCGAACCTTGTGCCACGCGCCGCGGAGGGTGAGCAAACCGTTCAACATGCCGCCCCAACTCGGAGCCACGAGCATGATCGAGAACACCATGCCGAGTGATTGCGCCCAGTCCGGCAGCGCGGAGTAAAGGAGGTGATGCGGACCCGCCCAGATATAGATGAAGATCAGGGCCCAGAAGTGGATGATCGAAAGCCGATATGAGAACACCGGGCGTTCCGCCGCCTTCGGCAGGAAGTAATACATCAAGCCGAGGTAAGAGGTCGTCAGATAGAACGCGACGGCGTTGTGGCCATACCACCATTGCACTAACGCGTCCTGCACGCCGGCGTAGACGGAATAGCTCTTGAAAAAGCTCGCCGGCATTTCCATCGAGTTGACGATGTGCAGCATCGCCACAGTCAGCACGGTGGAGATGTAGAACCAGATCGCGACGTAGATGTGTTTCTCGCGGCGCTTGATGATCGTGCCGAAGACGTTAATCGCAAAGACCACCCAGATCAGCGCGATGGCGATGTCGATCGGCCATTCGAGTTCCGCGTATTCCTTGCTGCTGGTCAGACCGAGCGGCAGCGTGACGGCGGCGCTCACGATGATCGTCTGCCAGCCCCAGAAGTTGATCCAGCTCAGCGTGTCATTGAACATGCGCGCCTTGCAGAGTCGTTGGAGCGAGTAGTAGATGCCCATGAACATGCCGTTGCCCACGAAGGCGAAGATGACGGCGTTCGTGTGGAGCGGCCGCAGCCGGCCGAACGAGGTGAACTGCAGGTTTAGGTTTAACTCCGGCCAGAATAACTGGCAGGCGATGAGCAAGCCGGCTGAGAAGCCCACTAGGCCCCAGACGACTGTGGCAATCGCAAACGCGCGAACGATGCGGTTGTCGTATCGGAATGTTTCTACGTTCATGGTTTTATCATTTGTGTTTGGATTCGGTATCAGCACTGCGGTCGGAAATCTGTTTTTCGTCGAGCAACAGGCGCATCGACGGCGTGGTGGTGTCCTCGAACTGCCCGCCACGAACGGCCCAAATGAACGCGCCGAGAAAAGCCACGGCGAAGAGGATGCTCAGCGGAATGAGAACCAGGATGATGCTCATGCGGCACCTCCGTTAAGTTGAGCGTTGGCGGTTGCAAGTTGAGGAACGGAAGCACGTTGGCTCTCTACGTTTAACTTTCTTCCCATCCACGTCGTGGCTCCACAAGCGAACGCCACGACGGTTACGGAGCTCAACGGCATCAAGATCGCGCAAACGATCGGCGAAAGATTGCCGCTCGCGGCGATGGCGACGCCGACGACGTTGTAGAGGCTGGAGATGACGAACGCCGCGCGCACCGTGCGCACGGACTGTTTCGAGTAGCGCAGCACATCGCCGATCCGCGGCACCATGCCCGCCGCGAGGATAACGTCGCTCGCCGGAGAGAACGCGTTGACGTTCTCCACCACCGCCACGCCGACATCGCTTTGTTTCAATGCGCCCGCGTCATTGAGACCATCGCCGACCATCATCACCGTTTTGCCTTCGCGTTGGAGGTCGCGAATGAAGCCGAGTTTGTTGAGCGGGCTCTGGTTGAAATGCAGGTGCGACGATTCGCCGAACAGTCCGGTGAACCGCGTGCGTTCTCGCTCGTGATCTCCGCTCAAGAGGGCGAGTTCGTAATTCTCCGCGAGCTTGGTGATGAGACCATCCGCGTCCGGACGGAGCGCACTTTCGAGCACATAGCAACCGCGATACTTGCCGTTGATGGCGACATGCACCGTGCTGCCTTGCGTGGGCGCCTTCGCGATCGCTGGGCGAACATTGCGCGACTCCAGCCACGCGGCCGAGCCCATCCAAATCTCATTACCCGCGACGGCGCCCTCCATGCCACAGCCGGCGGTTTCGAGGAACGAACGTACCGGCTCGGGGAAGTGGTTGCGCGCAATCGCATCGCCGATGCGCACAGGCAAGGGATGCGTCGAGTGGCGCGTCATCGAGTAAAGCCAGCTTTCCTCCGCCTCACTGAGCGGTTTGCCTGTCCAAGTCACCGAACCGGCACCGGCCGCCGTGAGCGTTCCCGTCTTGTCGAACACAACCGCGTTCACGTTCGCGAGCGATTCGAGAACATAGGGGTTCTTCAGAAAAACATTCCGCCGTGAGAGCACGCGTTGCGCGGTGCCCAGCGCGAACGGGGCCGCCAGCGCCAGCGCGCACGGGCACGCCACGATGAGCACCGACGTGAAGGACTTCAGCGACTTGGCCGGATCGACGAACGCCCAGAACACTGCCGCGCCCAAGGCGATGGCGATGACGATTTTGGTGAAGCGCTGGCTGTAGGTGTTGGTGAGCGCGTTGAGCGAGGCGGTCTTGTCTTTGCGGAACGCGTCCTGATTCCAGAGCGATGTCAGGTAGCTCTGGGAGACGTCCTTGACCATTTCGACTTCGATCGCGCCGCCGATCTGGCGGCCGCCGGCGTAGAGATAATCGTCGGCCTTCTTCTCCACCGGTTCGGATTCCCCAGTTACGAAGCTGTAGTCAATCACCGCCGGACCAGCGACAAGCTTCGCGTCGGCGGGAATAAGTTCGCCGTTGCGAAGGAGCAGATGGTCACCCACGGCCAACTGCGCCAGCGAGACGGATTGCTCGACCTTGCCCTGCTTGCGCGTGACGGACAGTGGAAAGAACGACTTGTAATCGCGATCAAAAGCGAGTCGGTCGTAGGTCTTCTGTTGGAAAAGTTTTCCGCAGAGCAGGAAGAAGATCAGCCCGCAGAGCGAATCGAAGTAGCCTTCGCCACGGCCCGTTAAAACTTCGAACGCGCTTTGGACAAAGATGGCGACGATGCCCGCGGCGATGGGCACGTCGATGTTTAGCAGCTTTTGCCGCAGGCTGATCCACGCGGAGCGGTAGTACTCAGCTGCACTGTAAGTCACCACTGGCACGGCGAGAACGAGGCTGATGAAGCCAACCAATTTCTGAAAAGCCGGACCGGAAAACACGTCGAGCCCGAGGTAGGTCGCAATGCTGAAGAGCATCGCATTCCCAAAAGCGAAGCCGGCGAGTCCAAGCTGCATCCACAGCCGCCGCGGCACGCGGATAGTTGGGCGGTTTTCCAAGTCCGAGAACTTCAACTCCGGCTCATAACCCAAGGACGTGAGCAGCGCGGCGATCTCGCTGAGCTTCACCTTCCCGGTCTCAAACGCGATACAGACCTCTTTGCGCGGGAAGTTCACTTGGGTTTGGCCAATGCCGGGCTTGAGGCGGAAGAGATTCTCCAACAACCAGACGCAGGCGATGCAATGGATGGACGGCAGACGAAGGGTTACTCGCGTGGTGCGGGCATCGGCGAAGTCGACCAATTGCTCGCGAACATTTGGTTCGTCCAGATACCGGAACTGATCGCCAGCGGCCGCGGCTGTGATTCTGACGCCGGCAGTTTCACTCAATTGATAGAAGCCCGAGAGGCCGTTCTCGCTGAGCAATTCAAAAACGGTGAGGCAGCCTTGGCAACAAAAGGACTTCTCGCCTCGCTCAAACGCCGCGCCGCGACACGGCGTGCCGCAATGGAAGCACCGAAGCGCGTTTTCACGCTTCAGCGTTTCGCTGCCATTCGCGATAAATGTGGTTGCCGTTTTCATTCGTGTACCGACACACGTAAGAAAGCGGCACCGCGGCAAAACTGACTTACCAATTCTTGCTCATCACTATCCAAGAATGGCTACTCAGATTGCCTCATGGGTCTGATAAGCCGCCTCCGCAGCGCTAAATGCAGACTTTGCGTAACAACCAATTCCAAAATTTCTCACGGATTGTGTGCCACAGATCGATTATCCGCACTGCGCCATCACCGTGAACTCAAGGACGCCAATCACGATCACCACGCAATTGGTCCGTTCGAATTGTAACCTGCACCTATACGAGATGCATTTTCGACGCGATACCACGGACAAACAGCGCAGATAACTGCTATCTTATCGACAATGATCTCTGTGCCGCGTCACACCGGTGGTGAGGACGTTGATTCCCAGGGCAGTGACCTAGGTTCGTAGGACTAAACGAGGCAGCTCGCTCATTGATCCAGAAACCGATTGCCACAAGGCGGATTATTTATCCTTTGACTGAGCTGCTATCGAATCTACTATCAAGACATAGTCCGCTCCATACAGATCAACTAACCGACCAATTCCAAGAACACATGAAGACCGATATCCTCAAACAATTCACCTCGCTTCGTAACTCGCTGAGTGCCGAACGAACCAAACTTCAGGCCCGCCTCGCCGAAATCGAAGCCGTTTTGGGAACCGCCGCTGCGGGCTCGGCAAATTTTAAAGCCGGCAAACAATTGGTGAGCGGGGTCGCTCCTCAGAAGAAGGGTGTTATCAGCGCCGCTGGTCGCGCGCGGATCGTTGCGGCCCAGAAGGCGCGTTGGGCCAAGATCAAAGCGGCTCAAGGAGCGAAACCAGCCGCTGCCAAGGCCTCGAGCGCCAAGCCAGCCGCCAAATCTTCACTGAGTGCCGCCGCTCGGGCCAAGATTGCCGCCGCGGTAAAAGCCCGTTGGGCTAAGGCCAAAGCCTCCGGTAAGAAAGGGCTGTAAGCCTCGACGATTTGGTTCTTAAGAACAACGGCCGCCACTAATGTGGCGGCCGATTTCGTTTATCGTGAACTCGGTGAAGTAGTCGTTGGTCCTGCCGTCTCGGCCTGAGCCGGGCTATTTTTTGTCCTTGTTGAGTAGAATCTCAACACCCGCTTCTGTCTTCACCTTCTTCAGATATGCGGGCATTTGCTTCTCCAACTCCATCATCATCAGGCTCTCTTTGATGCGCTCTTCCACCTTCGCGTAGTCAACCTTCTGCGCCGGGATTTTCTCCAACAGCTTGATAATATGATAGCCGTAGGGGCTGGTTACGACATCACTGATTTGATTCGCCTGAAGACTGAAGGAGGCTGCCTCGACTTCGGGGACCATGCCGCCGCGAGGGAATTTGTATTCGCCGTCTTTCTCGCGGGAGACAACGTCGTCCGAAATCTCTTTTACTAGCTTCGTGAAATCCTCACCTGCTTTGGCGCGTTCATAAACCTTGTCGGCTTTGGCTCGAGCCGCCTGCTTCTGCGACTCCGTGTAAGGCTGCCCGGTCGTGGTGTCCTGCGTCGTGATCAAAATGTGACTGATACGCACCATTTCGGGCGCCATGAAGCGATCGCTATTCTCATTGTAAAACTTCTTGGCCTGTTCCGCAGTGATCGTCACGAAGGCCTTCACCTCGCGCTCCATCACTTCTTCCACGATAGCGCGTTCTAACAACTCCTTCATGAACTTCTCGGGCGTGAGTCCGGCAGCCTTCAATTGGCGCTCCCAATTACCGGTCGCGCCGCTCTTGGATTTAATCTCCGACGCCACCTTGTCGGCGCGGTTGGTTGCTTTCGTCCGATCCTCCGCCGTGGATTTGGCTTTGAGAACTTCCACGGTGACGAGGCGATCCAGCAGTTGTTGTTCGATGCGTTCAGGCGCTTCTTGAACGGCTTGGCCGCGTGCGGCGGCGTTCGCCTTGAACAGGATGTAAGCCTCCTCCAACTGACTGCGCTTGATCTCGAATCCTTTTCCGCGCGCGAGTGTTTCGTCAGCGAAGAGCGTGCCGGTGCCCGTCGCCGCACCGTCGGACGATTTGTCGGCATCTGCAGCCATTAGTGGCCAAGCCGCCACCAAACTCACCCAGACAACCAACCCGCAAACTCGAATCGATTTCATAACTTCACCACGTGGACGTTGCTGATATCGGTGTCCTTCGCTAGCTCGGCCAACAACTGCGCCGGCGGTTCGCTGTCGAGGTTCAAGACCGTCAAAGCCTTCCCGCCCGCGGCGTCGCGGCTGAGGCTCATGTTCGCGATGTTGACGTGATGTTTGCCCATGAGCGTGCCGATGTGACCGACGATTCCGGGGCGATCCTTGTTGTTCATGAGGAACAACACCCCATCGGGAACAATTTCCACCGGCAGGCTGAAGAGGCGAACGATGCGCGGATTGTTCGGCGAACCGAAGAACGTGCCGCCTGCGGAATTGACCTTCTTATCGCCGCTGAACAGCTGCACGTGGAGCCATTCGTTGAACGTCACCGGTTCCGACGATTTCTTTTCTTCGATCGTGAGACCTTGCGCTTGCGCGAGGCTGCGCACGTTGACGGTGTTGACGCCCTTGGCGCCTTGACCCGCCATGAAGCTGGTGACGATGGCGCGCGTGATCGGATCGGTGGCCGGAAGATCCTTCGCGTTGCCGCCAAAAGTAATGTGCATGCGATCCACGCCGACGGGCGAAAGCTGGCTGAGCAACTTGCCCAACTTGTCGCCGAGCGTGATATACGGCTTCACCAGTTCGTAAGTCTTCGCGTCCACGCCGGGCAGGTTGACGGCATTGCGCACTTCGCCGGTCAGGAGAAAGCCGGTGATGATCTCGGCAACTTCAATGCCGCACTTTTCCTGAGCTTCTTCGGAACTCGCGCCGAGGTGCGGTGTGAGCACGACGTTCGGCAACTTGCGGAACGGATGCTCTGCAGGCAGCGGTTCAACGGAGAACACGTCGAGCGCAGCACCGCCGACCTTGCCGCTTTGCAACGCGGCCACGAGATCCTCTTCGTTGACGATTTCGCCGCGGGCGCAGTTAATGATCCGCACGCCGGGCTTCATCTTTGCGATGCTCGAGGCGTTGATCATGCCGCGCGTTTCCTTCGTCACCGGCATGTGCACGGTGATGAAGTCCGCTTCACGATATATTTCATCGGGATCCGAAACCGCTTCGAGACCGAGCTGCTTTGCGCGGGCTTCGGTGAGGAACGGATCATACGCGATCACTCGCATGCCGAACACGAGCGCGCGCTTGGCCACTTCGGTGCCGATGCGGCCCGCGCCGAGCACGCCGAGTGTTTTCCCGAATACTTCCGAACCTTGAAACGCTTTGCGATCCCACTTGCCGGCAGCCATTGTGCCGTGCGCCTGGGGGATCTTGCGCGCGAGGGCGCCGAGCATGAAGAAGGTCAATTCCGCCGTGGTGATCGTGTTGCCGCCGGGCGTGTTCATCACGACGACGCCGCGCGCCGTGGCAGCTTCCACGTCGACGTTGTCCACGCCGACGCCGGCGCGACCGACGACTTTCAACTTCGGCGCCGCTTCCATAACCTTGCGCGTCACCTTTGTTTCAGAACGCACCACCATTGCTTCCACGTCGGCGACGAGCGGGATTAACTCCGCTTCGGTCAGGCGTTTTTCGAGCACGGTGACTTTGAATTCGGGCCGCTGCTTGAAGAGCGCGATGCCTTTCGGAGAGATGGGGTCGCAGATCAAAACGTTCATAAAAATAGAACGCGCACTGTAGGCAAATCAGCGCGATGGGTCAATGGAAGCTTCGCGGAGAAATGGTTATTCGTAGCGCAACGAGTCGATCGGATTGAGATTCGCGGCCTTCACTGCCGGATACGTGCCGAAAACGATCCCGATCAACGAGCAGATCACCAACCCGATCACCACCCAGTCCAAAGGCAGTACCGGCGGGACCTTGAGAAAATGCGCGGCGAGGTTACCCGCTGCGACGCCCAGCACGACGCCGATCACGCCGCCGAGTTCGCACAGCACGACGGCTTCGAGGATGAATTGCGTCAGCACATTGCGTTTCTTCGCGCCGATCGCGCGACGCACGCCGATCTCGCGTGTTCGTTCGGTGACGGACACCAGCATGATGTTCATGATGCCAATGCCCGCCGCGAGCAATGCGATGGAGCTCACCGCCGCCGCGCCGATGCGCACCGCGAAGGTCAGCCCGCGGAATTGTTCGATCAGTGAGTCGTTGGAAAAAATCTCAAAGTCATCTTCTGCCCCAGGCGGAACCTTGCGCACTTTGCGGAGAATTCCGCGCACCTGTTCCGCGGTGTCATCGAACCACGCCTCGCCGCGCGTTTGCACGTAGATCGACACGCTGCGGAAAATGGAGCCGTAACGATTCAAGCCCGTGGTGATCGGGATGATCATGAAGTTGTCCTGCGCCTGACCGCCGAAGCCGCCCTTCGCTTCGAGCACGCCCACGACCGTGTAGGTGATGCCGTTGAACTTCACGCGTTCGTTCAACGGCGAGCCGCCTTGGGGGAAAAGTTTCTTCGCCAGCGCGCTCGCGAGCACGCACACGTTGCGCGAGGCGTCGGCATCGCCCGGCATGATCGCGCGACCCGTCTCCACAATCCAATTGCGCGCGCCGAACGCCTCGGGAGTGACGCCCGTCAGCGCAACGTCGGGCTCAGTTTTCTCAAAGCGGGACGCCACCTCGCCGGAGCCGAAGCCGGTTTCCGCCGCCACGCTGATGGCGAGCGAGGCTTGTTCGCGCAAATCGAGCGCGTTTTGCAGCGTAATCATTTTCCGGCGTCGAAATTTTTCCCAGCCCGCCGGTCCTTCGAAAGTAATGCCCGGCCAGCGCTCGATCGTGAAGGTGTAAGCACCCAAACCGCTTAACTCCGTCTCGATATTGCTCTGCATCGCGCGAATCGCCGTCATCACCATGATGATCGAGAACACGCCGACCACGACCCCAAGCAACGTCAGCACGGCGCGAAGCTTGTGCGCGGCGAGCGATTGCAACGCCATGAGCAAACTGTCGAGCGCCTCTGCGCGGAACGCGGTCCAGCCGCGGCGACGTGAACGAGATGGTGTTGGCGCATTCATTCCACTCGCAGAGCGTCCACTGGGTTCATCCGCGCCGCGCGCCACGCCGGAAAAAATCCTGCCACCAACCCCGTCAACAACGACACGCCCAGCGCGAGCGCGAGCACGTTCCACGACATCGCCGCCGGTAAAAATCGCGCCATCAACGTACTCATCGACCACGCGATGCCGATGCCGAGCAATCCGCCGAATAGACAGATCGTCGCCGCCTCGATGAGGAATTGAATCAAGATCGTGCGGCGTTTCGCACCGATGGCTTTGCGCAGCCCGATCTCTTTCGTCCGCTGCGCCACCGAGACGAACATGATGTTCATGATGCCGATGCCGCCGACGAAAAGAGAAAGGCCCGTGATGCCGAGGCCCGCGCTCGCGATGACGGCGTTCATGCGGTTGAACGTGCGGATGAACGCCTCTTGCGTTTCGATCGCGAAATCATCGACGTCGCCCGGAGCAAGCCGGCGCACGCGTCGCATGATGCCACGCAATTCCTCGCGCGCATCGTCCATCTTCGTCACGTCGCCAACCTTCACTTTGATGGTGAAGCCCGGGTTGTAAGCGACGCTGGTGATGAAACGCGTCGCCGGAAGGAATAGTTGATTGTCGAGGTCCGCCAACCCGAGAAACTTCCCGCGCTTCTCGAGCACGCCGACGACTTCATAAGTCGCCTCGCCGACGCGCACGCGTTTGCCGATTGGGGTCTCGAAAGGGAAAAACTTGTCGGCCAGCGATGCGCCGATCACGCAGACGGGGCGCGCGCCGCTGGATTCTCCCGCAGAAAGGAAACGCCCCTCGCGCACGCTCAAGCCATCGACAATGCTCGCCGTCTCCTGACAGCCGAACACGAGCACACCCGTCGCTGTGCGGTCGTTGTATTTCACGTTGGAAACCATCATCGCCTCGGGATTCACGTTCCAACGCGGATCGGCGAGGCGGGCGAAGGCTTTTGCGTCCGCGAAATAAATCTGCCGGCGCTTGCGAAACTTCCACCACGGATCTTCGGTGAACCACGGCGTGCGCTGGATGAAGAATACGTCCGTGCCGATCGCCGAGATGCTGTTGAGGAAGGCCGTGTTGAGCCCGTCGATCGCCATCGCCATGAGGCTGACGGTCACGATGCCGATGACGATGCCGAGCGTGGTGAGCGCGGAGCGGAGTTTGTGCGCAAAGATCGCATCCAGCGAAATTGCGAAGCCCTCCTTCAACTCGGTGAAGAAGTTCATGACGCGCCCGGTGTGTGCCGCTGAGGCAACCGCTCATCGCTCGCGATCAAGCCATCGAGGATGCGGATGATGCGGCGTGCGTGGCGCGCGACAGCCTCTTCGTGCGTGACGACAATGATCGTGTTCCCCTTCTGCGCGAGTTCGTCGAACAGCGCGAGAATCTCCACGCCGGTTTTCGAGTCGAGGTTTCCCGTCGGTTCATCCGCCAGCAGGATCGAGGGATTGTTCACGAGAGCGCGCGCAATCGCGACGCGTTGGCGCTGGCCGCCGGAGAGTTCGTTGGGTTGATGCTTCACGCGATCCGCGAGGCCGACTTGTGCGAGAGATTTCAACGCCAATTCGCGCCGTTCGGCGGAGGGAACGCCCGCGTAGATCATCGGGAGCTCGACGTTGCGCAGCGCGGTTGAGCGGGCGAGGAGGTTGAAGCTTTGGAAAATGAAACCGATCTCGCGATTGCGGACTTCGGCGAGCGCGTTGTCGTCCATCTGGCTAACGTCGGTGCCGTTGAGTTCGTAAGTGCCTGACGTCGGAACGTCGAGACAACCGACGAGATTCATCAGCGTGGATTTGCCCGAACCCGACGGTCCCATGATCGCAACGTATTCGCCGCGCTCGATCTCCAGCGAAACATCGCGCAATGCATGCACGGTTTCAGCGCCCATTTGATAGCGGCGCGAAAGATTCTGGATGCGAATGAGGCTCACGGTGAGGTGAGGGAGTTTACTTCGGCTCCTTGTCGCTGTCCGCTGGGGCGGCTCCGATCTTGATCGGCTTGCCGTCTTCCAATTCGCGATTGATGGCCTTATATCCGCCCGAGACCACGGCTTGGCCTTCGGTAAGCCCCTCCAAAATTTCCACGTGCGAATCGTCGCTCACCCCGCGTTTCACGGCGACCATCTTCGCCTTGTCGGCTTCCGTGACGAACACCACCTCCACGGGTTTGCCGAGATCACTCTTCTTCTTTTCCGGAACAGAATTGGTTGAAGAGCTTTTCGGAACGCGCGTGGTGACGCTCTGGATCGGCACGGTCAACACGTTCGTCCGGTAACGCGTTTCGATTTCCGCGGTCACCGACATGCCCGGTCGGAACGACTCTTTTTCTTCGATGTGAATCTTCACTTCGAAACGCGTCGCGTCCTGTTGCGCGGAGCCACCGGCTGCGTTCTTCGCGGCGTTGGCGATCTCGGTGACGACGCCGTTGAACTTGCGGTCGCGAAACGAATCCACTTCGAGCTTCGCCTTCTGCCCCACTTGAATCAGCACCACGTCGATCTCGCCGACGTCCACGCGAGCTTCCATGTCCGAGAGATCGGCGATGGTGAGAATTTCCGTGCCCGCCATCATCGACGTGCCGAGCACGCGTTCGCCGAGCTGGGACTTCAACTTCGTCACCGTGCCGTCGGCGGGCGAATAGATCGTCGTTTTCGCGAGGTCATCGTCGGCTTTGGCGAGCGATGCCCGGGCCATGCTGGCTTGATGGGTCGAGCTGTCGAGTTGCGCGGCGGCGACGTCGAGTGAGGTCTTCGCTTCGAGGAACTGCGAGTCCGACACGAGCTTGTTTTGGAACAACTCCTTAAAGCGCTTGAATTCCAAATCGGCCTTGTCGCGATTAGCGCGGGCGAGATTTCCGGCCGCGAGGGCGGAGTTCAAACTGGCCTCGGCGGAATTACGCAGCGCGATGTAATTGTCGGGCTTGATGCGCACGAGCAGATCGCCCTTCTTCACGCGCTGACCGTCCTTCACCGGTAGCTCGACAATTTCCCCGCTCACTTCGGGACTGATGACGACTTGCACGATGGGTTGAATCTTACCGTTCGCGACGACGGTCTCGGTGAGATTGCGGCACGAAACCTTGTCGGTCTGGACAGCGATGGGCTTCGCCGCGTTGGCGCTGATTTTCCAATACGCTCCGCCGGCACCCGCCGCGAGCAGCACGAGAACGATGATGATCCAGCGTGCTTTGCGTGAACCTGATTTGTTGGTGGCCATTTCGTTCCGGGTATGACAACGGACGGAAGACTTTGTTTCAAACTAATTGGAAGCCCATCGGCGGGGAGCTTTTCCCGAGATGGCCGCTTCAACCGCGCAAACCGACCATCTGCATGCGCCTATCCGTCTCGCGATACGCTTCCTCGACCCATTCGACGATGCGCTTCGGATCGGGCGAGTATTCCAGCTCGATACTGACGACGCCGTCGGGAATCGCGAGCTCTTTGATCGCTTGCAAGTACGGCGCGAACTTCACGACGCCGCGGCCGGGCGGGAGATCGCCGTGAACTTTACCGTCGCAGTCGCTGAGGTGGACGTGAATCGCCTTGCCCTTGAGCTTCTTCAATTCCGCCGGGCTTGTGTCGGACAACACGAGATGACTCACGTCAATATTGGCGCGCACACGCGGGTGGTCGCATTCGTTCACGAAGCGGAGCATTTCGCCGACGCTATTGAGCAGGCTGAGGCGGAACGGCTCGAGTTCGAGCGCGATGTCGATTCCTTTTTTGCCCGCGTAATCACCGAGCTCGCGGCAGGTCTCGAGACCGAAGCGCCATTGCTCCGACGGCGGAATAACTTCCTGCTGCCAGATGTATTCGCCGAGGACGAGCAGGATATTCTTCGCGCCCCAAGTCTTCGCGAGGTCGATGAATTTCTTCGTGCGCTCGACGTGAAACGCGCGCACGGGATCATTGAAGTCGACTAGTCCGACCGACACCACCGGCAGCGAAATGATCGGCAGGTTCAACTTCGCGCAGGTGTTCGCCACGAGGCTGACTTCCTTTTTCGAAATGCCGACGGCTTCGGTGAAAACGTCCACGCAGTCAAAGCCGATGCGGGAAATGTGTTTCAGGCCGGTGGCGGTGTCGACGCCGGCTTGTTGGAAGGCGGAATTGATGATGCCGAGTTTCATAATGGGAATGTTTCACGCGCAGACTGGCAAACACCCCGCCGACTTTCAATGCGCCAGAATGCCCGACGGGGTGCAAGTTTTGGTCGACGGGCGAACGCGACCCGCTAAATTCGCCACCGAGACCCGAAAGGAAAACTCGATGCGCCTCGCCATAACGATCTGTCTTTTCATCGCGACCACTCTCGCCCCCACCCTCACCCGCGCCGTCGCACCCGCGTCCGGTGGCGAGAAGCTCCGGCAGTTGGTGATGCTGCCGATGATCAAGATGGAGATTCATTTCGGGTATTCCTCGACCGATGGTTTCCACGTGAAGGGCGATCCGGACGATCTGCCGAGGGAAATTACCCAACTACGCGCCGCCTTGAAGTCTCGTCCCACCGATCCGGCGCTTCATCTTCAGTTAGCGCGGAAATTGGGAAAGCTGGACAACGATCCTGCCGTAACGGCAGAAGCCACGCGGGCGAAGGCGCGCGCCGTGGAGCTCTACCGTCAACAAGTGGAAGCGCACCCACAGGACGCGGCGCTGCTCGCGAAATTGGGCGAAGCCCTTTCCATTGCGGAACAGCCGGGGGAAGCGGAGCGGGTGCTTCGTCAGGCGGTCCAACTCGGCGCCAGCGACTGGCGAACGTGGGACGCGCGTGGCGATTTTCATTCCGGTCGGGTCGTTGACAAATTGATCGCACTTTGCGGAGAGGGCGCGAAGCATTTCGAATTTCTGCAGCTGCTGGAGGCTCTGCAGCGGCGCAAACCCTCCCCTGCGGACATCGAAGAGTTGGAGAAACTGAACACCGAGGCGCGCCAATGTTTTGACAAAGCGATCGCGCTGGCGCCCAAGGAACCGGAAGTTTACTTCACTCGCGGACGCCAAAATGGATTCCTCACGGCTGTCGACTTGGTGATTAAGCAACTCCGCGGCGGCGGTGAAACTCGTCCTGACACGCTGAGGCTGTTGATCGCAGGCGAAGGCGCAATGGACGATTTCCGCACGGCTCTGCATCTCGGCGCGACCAATTACCTCGCCACGGCGTATCTCGCATGGCTGGAAGTGATGGTGCCGGCGATCAAGAGCGGGGCCGACTTCGCTCCGGGTGCCGTCGAGTTCAGTCGTTTGCCGGAGGCGACGCAGCGCGCCGTATCCGAAGCGCTCGCCCATTTGGAGAATTTGAGCCAGACGCCCAACAAGGAGTTCAGCGCGCGAGTGCTCGAGGTGCGCGGCTACCTGCAAATGTTGCTGCGCGTGGATAGCGACAGCGCGTTTCAAACGCTGCGGCGCGCCGTGAAACTCGATCCAGGTCGCTACGGCGCTTGGGAGGGATTGATCGGAATTGCCTATTCGGGAAAATCCAAGGAGGAGCTCGTGGAAATCTGTCGGGAGCGTTTGCAATTCAAAGACACTTCGCGAAATCGTCTCTTGATGATCAAGGCGCTCGATCACGCCGACAAAGCAGACCAAGCGCTCGCTCAAGCCCAAGCTTTTTTCGCCCGCGCGAAGGATGAGCCGCTCGCGAATTTTGCGTTGTTCGCGGTCATGCTCAAACAGGCGAAGACGGAAGCGGCGTTGGTCGAACTCGATCCGCAGCTCGACAAGTGCGGAAAGCTTTTCCAAAAGCAGGTGAACCCCGATGAACGCGAGCAGTTCGGTCGGCTGTTCGTCGACACGGGCATCTACTACGCTTTGACCGGGCGTCGCACGGAGGCGCGCGCCATTCTGCGCAAAGCGATGCAACTTCTACCCGACGACAAAACCGTGGTCGAAGTCATGCAAGCCATGGCGGACTAAATTCATCGTCAACGAACACGCGCTTGCCGCCGGCAATTCACCACCACAAAATCCCACCTATGAAACATCTGTCCCTTTTCGTCGCGATCACTTTCATCGTCGCGGTTTCCGCACGGGCTCAACTTCCGTCGACCTCGCCGGCGCGGGTCGGTGTTTCGGCCCAGCGCCTGGAAGTGATGCACGCCACCATCCAGCGCAGCGTCGACGAAGGGGAGCACGCGGGCGTGATCGCGTTGCTCGCGCGCAATGGGAAGATTGCGGACTTCCGCACCTACGGTTATCGCGACCTCGAGAAGAAACTCCCGATGGAGCGCAATACGATCTGCCGCGTTTACTCGATGTCGAAGATCATCACGAGCGTGGCCGTGCTCGCGTTGTTAGAAGATGGCCGCTTCAATCTCGACGATCCGATTTCGAAGTATCTGCCCGAACTCGCCGAAATGAAGGTGATGACGAACGGCACCGCGGACGCGCCGGTGTTGTTCAAGGCCCGCCCGATTACGATCAAACACTTGCTCACGCACACGTCGGGATTGACCTATGATTTCTTTGCCGCCACGGAAGTTCAGAAGCTCTACATGCGCGCGGATTTGTGGAACTCCTCGTCGCTGAAGGAGTTCACGGAAAAGGTAAGCAAGCTGCCGCTCGTCCACCAGCCGGGCGACAATTACACCTACGGAATCAACGTGGATGTCCTCGGCGCTCTCATCGAACGCGTGTCAGGAAAATCGTTCGGCGATTTTCTGCAGGAGAGAATTTTCACTCCGCTTCAAATGAAGGATACTGCCTTCGATGTCCCGGCGGAAAAGCGCGCGCGCCTCGCCAAAACGTACAAGCATGGCGCCGACGGCAAGCTCATCGAAGCGGAGCCCCTCATCGGCGTTCACGGCGAGCGCGGGCGCGGCATTCAAAGCGGTGGCGGTGGTTTGTTTTCCACCGTGGACGACTACGCGCGCTTCGCGCAAATGCTCCTCAACGGCGGCACTCTGGACGGCAAACGCATCCTTGGACGGAAGACGATCGAACTCATGACGGCGAACCATCTCGTCACGTTGCCGGAGTCGGCAAAGATCGCGAGCCGTCCACAAGGCTTCGGGCTCGGCGTGGAAGTTCAGCTCGATCTCGGCCGCGTCTCGATGCCTGGCTCACCCGGCGCTTTCGGCTGGTACGGCGCGGCGACAACTTACTGCCGCATCGATCCGAAAGAGCGCACCGTGGCGATTGTCCTCGCGCAACATTTCCCCTTCAACGAGCACAACCTCTTTGCGAAGTGGGCGACGGGTTATTACCAGGCGCTGGAGTAACAACTTCCTTTCGTAGCGGGCTAACGGAGCCATTTCACGCGGCTGGATAATTTCCGCAACTATCCTCGCTTCCCGCAGCATTCACTGCGAGACTGGCGCGGTATGACTGCGAAATTGTTTTCTGAACTAAGCCTCTCGCCTGAGGTGCTCAAGGCCGTTGATAAGCTCGGCTTCGAGCAAGCGTCCCCCATTCAAGCTGAGGCCATCCCGGTTTTGATGACGGGCAAGGACGTCGTCGGGCAATCGCAGACAGGTTCCGGCAAGACCGCCGCGTTCGGCATTCCCGCCGTCGAAAAAGTCGACCCGACGCAGCGCACCACGCAGGTGTTGATCCTTTGCCCAACGCGCGAACTCGCGGTGCAGGTTTCGGAAGAGATTCACAAGCTCGCGTTCTTCAAGCGCGGCATTCACGCGCTGCCGATCTACGGCGGCCAGTCGTACGAACGGCAATTCATGGGCCTGAAGCAAGGCGCGCAGATCGTTATTGGCACGCCGGGTCGCGTCATGGATCACATGCGTCGCGGGACGTTGCGGCTCGACTCGTTGAAGATGGTGATCCTCGACGAAGCGGACGTGATGTTGAACATGGGCTTCCGCGAGGACATCGAGCTGATCCTTGAATCGGTTCCGAAAGAGCGCCAGACGGTTTTCTTCTCGGCCACAATGCCGCGCCCGATCCGCGACTTGATCGAGAAGTATTCCCGCGAGCCGGTGAACGTCCGCATCGAGCAAAAGGCGATGACGGTCGCGACGGTAGATCAGGTTTATTACGAAGTGGATCGTCGCTACAAAATCGAGGCGCTCACCCGGCTCATCGACATTCACGATCTCAAGCTCGGGATTATTTTCTGCAACACCAAGCGCATGGTGGACGAACTCGCCGATCATCTGAACGCGCAGGGCTACTCTGCCGACCGTCTCCACGGCGATATGACGCAGATGATGCGCGATCGCGTGATGGGCAAGTTCCGCAAGTCAGGCCTCGAATTTCTCGTTGCCACCGACGTCGCCGCGCGCGGAATCGACGTCGACGACATCCAAGTCGTCTTTAACTACGACCTCCCTTACGACGTGGAAGACTACGTGCATCGCATCGGCCGCACTGGCCGCGCCGGCCGCAGCGGGCGCGCGATCTCGTTCGTCGCCGGACGCGAATTGTTTCAAATCCGCAACATCGAACGCTACACCAACACGCGCATTCAACGCGGCCGCGTACCTTCGCAGAACGAAGTCACCACGGCGCGCACGGATGTGTTTCTTGGAAAACTTCGGACTACTCTTGCGGGCGAAGAGTTTCGCTCGCACCTGCCCGTGGTGGAACGCTTGCTGGAAGAAGGTTTCGTTTCGACGGATATCGCGGCGGCGGTCCTACACCATCTCGCCGGCGGCGAAACTCCGACCGTAACCGCACCGAAAGCTGCGGCAAATTTCTCCAACGAAGCGCGCGGCCCGCGCCCGGCCCCGCGTGATGTTCGCGATGACCGCCCGCCGGCCCGGCCGGCTGAACGTAGTGAAGTGCGCGCCGAACGTCCGGCGCCGATTCCGGCGGCACCGCCCCAGGGAACGGCAGACTCGTCGGCACCTGCGGCAACGGATGCGCCCAAGCCCACGCCTCCTCCCGCACCGGCTTCCAAGCCGGCCTTCAAGAAAACGTTTGAGCCAGCCGAGCGTCCAGTCCGGCGGGAATTTGATCAGGATCGCGCGCCGCGTTCGTTCGAAGACAAACAACGTCCGAAGGTGCTGAAAGATTTTTCACGCGAGCGAGCGCCCGGCCCTTACGCCCCGAAAAAGCCTTACGCCGATCAACCCGGCGCCGCAGCGGCCAAACCGAGTCGCCGCACGCCCACGCAACAAACCCGCCTCTACATGAACGTTGGCGCGGAGATGGGCGTGCAACCCGGCGACGTGGTCGGCGCGATTCTCGGCGAGACGGGTTTGCCCGGTCCTACAGTGGGCGTCGTGGATATTCGCGAGCGGCATCTTTTTGTGGACGTCGCGAGCGAACACGCGAACTCGATCATTGCCAAGCTCAACCGCACACGGATCAAAGGGAACAAGTTGAAGGTGAAGATCGCGTAACCGTCTCTCGCCTGAGCGCGGGACCAACCCGCGCTGGAACTCAATTGGAACTACCGAAGGCCTGCCTCCGTTAATCGCGGATCGGCAGGCCTCTTTGTTTTCCTCCTGCGGAGCGTGTGCGCAATTGCTGCGACTTTCGCCCCAATATGACAATATTCTGTCACGCCGGGGACTCGCGAAATTGCGATGTATGCGTCGCAAAAATGACATGATGTCTCGTTTATCTGTCCTGTCCTTAGACACTCTGGGAGGCTTTTGACCACGGCGAAGTTCCTGCTAGACGCGGAGCAACGAATTGAAGACATGCTCCGTTTGAATGAACAGTCGTGCGTAGTCCTGAACCGCTGTAGCGAGTTCTCTTTTTACCTGGATCTCAACGCCGCGTGGCGCGATCGCGCTCTCGGCGCCGTTTCGTTTACCTGCCTGCCTCCCGGCAAACAATCCGGCAGCGCAGCCGACACCGATGAGATTCACGTCTCGGTCCTCGGCATCAATCAACCGCTGCCATTCGACTGGCGTTCCATGTCCGAATCGACATTTGACTCCGAGAGCGGCTCGACACGGCTCGAAGTAGAGGTGTGGTCGACTTTCAAATCGGAAGAGGATTTCCCGAAGCTGCGCACGAATGACGCGCGGCTGAAATTTCATCAGCGCAACGGCATCTACTATACGCTTGAACTGGAAGCGAACTTCATTGATCCGAAATTGAATTGGGACATGGACTTTCAAAACCTGAGCGATTTGAAATCGGCTCGGAAGGTGACTACCGAATTGCACCTGCTCGGTGAGGCGGCGTTCGATGGAGTGCGCGTCAACGTTCCGCTCAACGTGCAGGATCCGATGAAGTATGCCCAGAGTGCGGCGCGGAAATACGTAGGCCTCGATTCGTTTGGGAAACTTTCCACGGTGTTGCCGCGTTTCTCGCACGACCCGAATGTGGTGACGAGTCGCGGCGGTGGCGCGCTGGCGATTTTGAATCTCCCCGCCGAGTGGCAACAGGCTTACCACGGTTGAAAACAAATGTCCCCGCCCGGTCTTGCGACCGAACGGGGACGAAATGGGGGATGGGAGTTCGCCACTCTCTCTTTCCCGGGCCGACATTGGGCGCCATTTTTCAAAGGCTGCCGGCTTCCCGACGCCATTCTCCACAGCAAGCGGAGTCATCGGCCTCATAGCAGGGCCGTCCAGCGGCTTGCGCACGCTGAATTTTTGAGCGAGGCCTCTTAGCCCGCTTCGGCTGATGGTTGCGCCACCGGCCTGCGGACCAGGGCAAGACACGTTGATGATTTCTGCTCCGCGTCTTGTCCAGTTAGCGCGGGGTCGGCCACCGGTTTTGCCGATGCGTTGGCCCCGTGCCACGGGTCTGACCTCTTATCTCTCAGGTTGCTTTTTGCTCACCAGCCAGCGGCGTTGTTTGCAACCTCGCCGGCGTTTTGGAAGGTTTTCACGGCTCCTGCCGAGAACTCGTGCCCTTCCCGGTGCGCTTGCTCACTTTGTCCGCCTTTCGGCGGCTTTCGTTTGGCTGATCTCCGAAGAGAACGCCAGAGTCACGCGCCCCGTGCTGAAACACAGTAGCAACCGATTACCCTCTGGGTAACTGCGATTCGTTCCGGACCGAAACGTCCCGGAACTACTTCACTCAACTCGGAACGGTTTCTCATCGTTCCTTGTCGCCAAGTTCCTTTTTCGCGTTTACCGACGACGCGCGAACGTCGCCAGAGGAACTGGTGAATACTGCCTCATCCGTCCTGCCTTGCGGCGGAACTTCCCGAGGGGCCCGACCAACCAGCCTGGTCGCACCATTCCCCAGTCACCTGGGATTATCCCTGAAGCTTTGCAGACTATCTTTCGACCGTCTCCAACCACTCCAGTTCTTTCAATGAACTGGAGTCATATTAACATTTTCCGGATTTCCTTAAACGAACACTTGTCCACACCTTGTGCACGGGAAAACGCGTGTGATGCCTTTCTCTTAAAATGCAAAAGCCCCAAGCAGGATTGGGGCTTTCGCACGACCTCAACGAAGTTGTTCACCGCCGAATCGTTGGAAGTTTTCCGAGTGTGAACAAGTTCCTCGGGGCGAATTTCGCAATCGACCCAACAAAAAAGCCACCCGTGAATGGGTGGCTCAAAAAGGTTCGCTGGGACTCAGGCTTTCTTAGCCTTCGACTTGGTCTTGGTTTTAGCCAAGGTCTTTTTGCGCTTGAGGTAGCTCACGCGACGACGACGCTTTTCGATTTTGTTGTATTGCTTGCCCATAGATTTGTTACTTATCTCAACCCGTGTTGATGTTGAATTTGACTATGAAGATTCGCCCGCAGGCGTTCAATACCTATTTACTGCTTGCAGCCATGCTGTTCGCGATCGGTTGCGGCACCCCCGAAGAGCGCAAACGAAAAAAAGAAGAAAGCAGCCTGCGCCTCCACCTCGAGACCAACGCCGATGCCACTGGAAAGAGTCACCCGATTCAGGTCATCCGCTCCAATCCCGTCGTGATCAATGTCGAGGATCTGGGATTCATTGACGAACGCGACATCGAAAAAGCGACCATTGAAGACGCGCCGGGAAGCTTCTCGCTCAGGATCGAACTCAATGATCACGGTCGCCGCGTTCTCGAAATGGTCACCACCGCCAACAAAGGCCGGCACTACGCCGTGTTCAGCCAATTTCCGGACCCGCGCTGGCTCGGCGCGCCCAAGATCACCAAGCGCATCAGCGATGGCGTAATCATCTTCACGCCCGATGCGTCCCGCGAAGAATGCGAGCGCCTCGTGCGGGGCCTCGCCAACGTGATCAAAAAGTTGAAGAACAGCTCCAGCCTTTAATTTGTCGTGAATCGTCGCACGTCAATCCTGCTCGCGATCTCGGGAGTCTATGCCGCGACGAGTCTGCTGGCGCAACCGTTTCAACTGCCCACAGCGAACCGCAACCTCTTTGCCTCCGGCGCAGAGGAGAAATTCTTCGTCGGCACCATCGGCAAACCGTGGACCAGCGGAACGTTTGGATGCGTCCGCTCCGACGGTCGCCAATTTCACGAAGGTCTCGACATCAAGTGCCAGCAACGCGACAAGCGCGGCGAACCGATCGATCCCGTCCAAGCCACCGCGGACGGTACGGTTGTTTACTTCAGCAAAAAATCCGCCCTCTCGAATTACGGCAACTATCTCGTCATTCGCCACCACATCGAGGGCCTGGAAATTTACTCCCTCTACGCGCACCTCCGTGAGATCCGTGCGGATTTGAAAGTCGGCCAGGAAGTTCGCGCCGGCGAAAACATTGCCACGCTCGGACGCTCAACCAACACGCGTGAAGGCATCTCCCGTGACCGCGCCCACGTTCACTTCGAACTGAACTTCTTCGTCAGCGACCGCTTCGCCACGTGGTACAAATCCAACTTTCCCAAAGATCGCAATGATCATGGCCTGTTCAACGGCCACAACCTGATCGGCTGTGATCCTCGCGAAGTGTTCCTCGCCCAGAAGGATCAGGGCGACAAATTCAGCCTCGTAAATTATCTGCGTGGGCAAACGGAAATGTGCCGGGTGATGGTCCGGCGCACCGATTTTTCGTTTCTGAAACGGTACGCACCGCTCGTGTGGCGAAATCCGATTGCGGACAAAGAAGGCGTGGCGGCGTATGAAATTTCCCTCACTTATTTCGGGCTGCCCTTCAAAATCGTCCCGCGCGCCGCCTCAGAGCTGAAGAGCAAATCGAAGTATCACCTGCTCTCCGTCAACGAAGCCGAATACAACCGCTGCCCGTGCCGCAAGTTGGTGAGCAAACGCAGCGGTCGTTGGGAGCTTGCCAGCGGCGGCATCAGCGCGCTGGACTTGCTCACCCAGTAGCGCGCGGCGATTCCTCGCCCGAGTTAGTTGTTCGCCTTCTTCTTTTTCTTCTTCGGCTTGGCGTCGCCGTCGCCCCCGGCTTTGGTCGCGCCTTTGCGGGCGACGACTTCCGGCGATTCCATGAAGCGGCCTTGATCATCCGAGGCCGTGAGCCATTGATCCATCTCCGTGCGGAGACGCTTGAGCGCCGCCTGATGCTCGGGCTGCGTGGAGTTCACCAGGTTTTTGATTTCGTAAGGATCCGTTTCGAGATCGAAGAATTCCTCGGGCGGCATCGTGGGCGCGCAAAGCACTTCCTGCACGGGCGTGAGTTTGCCTTGTGCGTGAAGT
The DNA here is from genome assembly GCA_044224905.1 of Limisphaerales bacterium. Lineage (GTDB taxonomy): Bacteria > Verrucomicrobiota > Verrucomicrobiia > Limisphaerales > JBGAJN01 > JBGAJN01. Next base: position 1,175,464 of record JBGAJN010000002.1, on the reverse strand, counting down.
TCCTTGAGCAAGTTCCACACGGGATACTGCCGCTCCTTGTAGTCGTTCTTCTGAAGGAACGGACGATCCGGCGTGAAGTTGCGAATGTAGCGATATCGCGCATCGCGCACCGTGCGCAGGCGGAAGACCGTTTCGTCGCAACGATCACGCGCGCCGTGCGCGTAGTCGCGAGCGGCCTCGGCGTGGTCACCGAGGAACACGCGGCCTTGCATCTTCGCCGGTTTGGGCGCGCCCGCGAGGGAGATGGCCGTAGCGGTGAGATCGATCGCCTCGATGATCTGATCGCTCACCGTGCCGGGTTTGAAATTCTTCGGCGCCGGGAAGTTCTTCGGCCACCGGATCAACAGCGGAATGTGCAAACCTTCCTCATAGACGAACTGTTTGCCGCGCACGTGCGATTGCCCGTGATCGCCGATGAAGATGATCACCGTGTCGTCCGCGAGTCCGTCCGCCTTGAGCGCTTCGAGAACCTTGCCAACCTTCACGTCGAGTTCCGACGCGCTGTCGAGATACTCCGCCCAGTCCTTTCGCGTGACCGGGTGATCGGGATAATACGGCGGGAATACGACCTTCGCCGGATCCGCGCGCTTCGGGCCGTGATAAGTCCGGTGGGTTTCGTTGAAATTCAAGTGCGCGAAAAACGGTTGGTGGGATTTCAATTCGTTCCAATCACCGGAGTCGTAGGGCTTGCCCTCGTAAGTAAAATTCCAATCCGTCTTGCCCGTTCCTTTGAAGCCGCAGCTCGCAGGCAGGTTGACTAGGTTCGCCGTGAAGTAACCTGCCGCGCGCATCCAATCCGTTACCGGTTTTACACCTTCGGGCACTTTGTAGCCATCGTCGCGATGCGAGCGATGATTATGCGCGCCGATCGTCGTTTGATACATGCCGGTGATGAAACCCGAGCGGCTCGCGGAGCAGACCGGCGCCGTAGTGTAAGCGCGCGTGTAACGCATTCCGCTGGCGGCGAGCTTGTCCAGATTCGGCGTCCACACTTCCTTGGTCCCGTAGCAGCCAAGCTCCGGGCCGAGATCCTCGCCGATCAGCCAGAGAATATTCGGCCGCTTGGATTCGGCGGCCGGAAGAGGAACAGTCGAGAATGCCACGAGAATAGCAAACGCGCCAAATAAGCGGTGAATCATGCCAACAGTGTGCCGAAAGGTCGCCGACAGTGGCAAGTCTGAGCGCGAACCGCGGAATGCGTTCTCCGCGACGCTCATAATGAAATGGAGTTGCAATAGGATCATCAAGAGTCCAAAAGTCCGCTTGGAGAATATTGATGACTCATTTACGAAAACTCATCTGGTTACCAGTGTTGCCAGTAATCTGGTTTGGCGCTTCGGCCGTATCTTCCGCAGAAAGCGAGCCGGAGTTCGCGTGGGTCAACGAAATGCCCGTCGTCGCCAATCGGATCGTCTCGGCCGACACCAACGGAAATTTTTTCTTAACCGGTAGTTTTAAAGGCGCGGCGACCTTTGGTTCCAACACATTCAACACTGTCAGTAACAATACCGACATGTACGTCGGGAAGATGGATCGCTTCGGAAACTGGCTCTGGGTTCATCAAATCAGCAGCACCAATCCCACCAACGCTACCGCAACCATTGGCACTGGCCTCGCTGTGTTCGAAACGGGTGATTTTGCGGTAACGGGCTGGGTCGATTCGCTGGGAGGTGCGACAATTCAGTTCGGCACCACCAATTTCGCGGTGGCAACGGGCAATCCAGGCAGCGAAATCTTCGTTGCCAAATATGGCAATGACGGTACGTGCCTATGGGCTCGCGGGACCGGCGGATTTGATGGCGCGTCCTTGCATGGAATTGACGTAGATCGTTCCAACAACATGTACATTGGCGCATTTCCTTTGACCACCAACGATTTCTTTCTGATGAAGCTCGATCCAGCAGGCAACCCAGTTTGGCGGCGGGGAGTCTTGCCTGGATCGGGGTCTCCTTTGTTCCGCACGGTGAAGGTCGACAATGACGGTAACAGCTATTTCTGCGGTAAATACTATCCGCCATTGATAATCGACGGTTTGACGCTAACGAATAACAATTCCTCCGGCGAGGGCATCGTAATGAAGTTCGACCCAGGCGGCAATCTGCTGTGGGCACGATCGACTTCCAACAACTCTGCAATGTACATTTCCTCTTACGTGGGTGATCTAGCGCTCGATTCTCAAACGAATGTCGTCGTCACGGGAGCGAGTGATGCCTCGGTAATTTTCGGGGTGACGATCGCTTCAAATAATCCGCCCGGATTGGCTCGGCATTTCGTTTTGAAACTGTCCCCTCAAGGAAGCAATCTTTGGATAAGGACGGTGAACTCGCATCCATCATCTGGAACCGGACCTTCACGGGAGACCGCCGGTTTTGGCGTAGCGGTTGATGGAGCAGATCGGATTTACACCACTGGCGATATCACCGGAAGCGCCGATGTGGACGGGCTACAACTCAGTAGCGCCGGCCTGGGCGACGTCCTGATGACTCACTACGATTCAGAGGGAAACCTGCGTTGGGCTAAAGCTATTGGTAGCTCAAATGGAGCGGGCTTCCTCAACAACGTCGAAGTTGGTCGATCCATCGCTGCGGGGCCTTATGGTGTTCTGGTGTCAGGAGTTATTTTGGGACCAGCGAAATTTGGCACGCTTAGCTTCACTAACACGGTTAGCCCATCCCGCTTTTTGAGTATGATTCAGTATGCCCCGCCGAATCTGAGGGTAGAACGAGCTGGTGAACTTGTGACGCTCTCTTGGCCGACTTTTCCACTCGGTTTTGCCATCGAGTCAACGGACGACTTGAACGTTGTAGGGGTGTGGAATAGAAACTTCACCCCGACAGTCATCGACAAAACGAACTACACTAGCTTCTCGTTATCGGGGCCGGCGGGGTTCTTTCGCCTCAGGAGAAACTAGCACCTGCGTGGCGGGGAATATTTCTCCCGCCCCCTCCGTCCAACCGCCGCATGTTCACTCCGCACCGTTCAAACGCCGCCGGAATCTTTTTGGTTCTCGCACTATCGCTCGTTGGTTTCGTTCCATCAGCCTTCTCGCAAAAGCCCACCGCCCGCCTCAGCGAAACCTGGCAATCCGGCTACTCTGGCCGCGACGCGAATGGGCCGCACGTGCTTGGTTACTGGCAGTTCAAACCAAGCGCGGTGACCAATGATTCTTCCGCGAAGGGCAATCACCTCACGCTTGCCGGTGCGCAGGCCGCATCGCAGGGCAAGTTCGATGGCGCGCTGGAGTCGTTCGCCGGCTGGCCCGTCGCGGACAAACGTCACGCGGCCCTCGCTTCGACGAAGGCGGCGCTGTCGCCGAAGGGCGCATTCACTGCAGAGATGTGGCTCAAGCCGGGCGCAGAGTTAACGGATAAGCTCGCGCCGTTCCTTCTCGATAAAAAATACGTCGCCCACACCGACTACCAATTTCGTTTCGCAGCCGCAGACAAAGGCGGCAGTCGTCATCTACAGGCGATCCTCGGTTTCGGTGATGCGTCAGAGACGTTTACTTCGGACGGATTCAAACTCAGCACCAACTGGCAGCACGTCGCCTTCACCTACGATGGCGCGGGCGAGGTGCGATTCTTTCTCAACGGAGCGCCGCTTGGCGTTGTGCGCAAACCTGGTCGCGGACCGGTCGCGCCCGGCAAAGTGGCGTTGTCGATCGGTGATCGCGGGGGCAGCTATTACGGCGGCTTCCCGGGGCTGATCGATGAGGTGCGCATTTGCGACGGCGCGCTCGAGTTTCGTCCCGTGGCGGTGGAGTTCCGCACCGAGCGCAAGACGTGGTTGCGCATGGAGCGCGCTGAGCCAGTCACGGTGGTTGTGCGCAACTTGAGTAAAGCGGCGGCGAATAAACTCACGCTGCGCGTTTCGACCGAAGGTCTCGGCGAGAAAAGTTTTGACGTGCCCTCGCTCGCCGCGGGCGCGACCCACGAAGTGGCGTATCGCTTCGACACTTCGCTGCGGCCGGATACGTATCGGGTGAAAGCGCGGTTGGAGATGCCCGGCGAACCGCCGTTCGTCAGCGAGGAGAGTGTTGACCTAGTGGTCGCGCCGCGGCCCACGCCGAATCAAATGCCCGTGGTCATGTGGGGCGGCGGCAGCCCGGCGAATTTCAAGCGCGAGCTCGCCCGGATGAAGGACATTGGATTCACGCATTGTCTCGGTGGCGGCGCGGATTACGGCGCCATCTGGGACGCGAAGAAGCCGACCAGCCCGCACAAGGACGAACACCTCGACGCCGAGAAGGAAATGCTCGACCTCGCGCTCGCGAACGATTTCGGCATCGCGTTCAGCCTCTCGCCCGGGCACTGGTTGAAAGAGCGGAAGGAGCTTCAACGTGTGGATCGCAACGGAAAACCGAACGCGGCCCGGCCCGACGTCAATGCGGCGTTGCCCGGTCTCACCGACTTTTGCTTCAACGTCGGTGCGTCAATTGCGCAAGCGTATGACAAGTTTCCTGCTTGGCAGGCTGCACTGATCAATACTGAAACCCGCGACTCCGCGCAGGTCAGCTTTTCACAGTTTGATCGCGACGCGTACCGGAAATTTTCAGGTGAAGACATTCCCGCGGAGGTCGCGATCAAAAACGGCGTCGAGTGGGGCAAGTTGAAGAACTTCTCGAAGGATCGCGTTGTTCCCGACGATCATCCGCTGCTGAAGTTTTATCGCTGGTACTGGACGACGGGAGATGGTTGGAACGGACTGAACACCGCGGTGCATCGCGGCCTTCACTCCACCGGTCGCCGGGACATGTGGACCTGGTTTGATCCGGCAATCCGAGCGCCGAGCATTGGCGGCAGCGGCGGCGAAGTCGATGTGCTCGGGCAATGGACTTACACCTATCCCGATCCCTTGCGCATCGGTTACTTCACAGATGAACTGCTCGCAATGGCCGCGAACTCTCCACAGAAACCACGCGTGATGAAGATGACGCAGCTCATCATGTACCGTTCGCAAACCGCGCCGAAAAAATCGGGTACGAGTCACATCGCCTCGCCGTTTGACGATCACGATCCCGACGCGGCCTATATCACCACGGCGCCGATGCACGTGCGCGAGGCGTTCTGGACGGAGATCGCCCGCCCCATCGCGGGCATCATGTATCACGGCTGGCAGTCGCTCGTGCCGACCGACAGCATCGGTGGCTACCGCTACACGAATCCCGACACGCAAAGCGTCCTCCGCGAACTCCTGCACGGCGTGGTGAAACCGCTCGGCCCAACGTTGTGCCAAATCGGCGAACGCCGCACCGACGTGGCGTATCTCGACAGCTTCACCGCCCAGATGTTCGCACGACGCGGCAGCTACGGTTACTCCAGCGATGAGACTTACCTCACGCTGCTCTACGCGCAACTTCAGCCGGAAGTGTTGTTCGAGGAGACCCTGATGAAACAAGGGCTCGATCCTTACCACGTGCTGGTGCTTTCCGATTGCGACGTCCTGCCCGCCGGCGTGGTGAAGCGCGTTCAGGAATTTCAGAAGCGCGGCGGCGTGGTCATTGGCGACGATAATCTTGCGCCCGCAATCAAAGCCGACATCGTGGTGCCCAAAGTCACGCGCACGAAAAAGGGCGACGTGGACAAAGCCACCTTGCTCGCGAACGCGACGAAACTTCGCGCCGCATTGGACGCGAAGTACGCTCGCCCCATCGACAGCACGAATCCGGAAATCTCCACCCACCTTCGCGGCAGCGGTGAAAGCGATTATGTATTTGTCGTGAACGATCGGCGCGAGTTCGGGACGTACATCGGCCAGCACGGGCTCGTCATGGAGAATGGCCTGCCGAGCGCAGGCGAAATCTCCCTCACACGAAAAAGCGGCCACGTTTACGACCTGCGCGCCAGCCGCGAAGTTCCGGTGACCGCGCGCGAAGGCAAGCTGCGCTGGCCGGTCAATCTCGGCCCGTGCGACGGCGGAATCTTCCTCGCGACGTCGAACGCGATCCACTCCGTTGTCATCAACGCCGGCGCTACGGCGTGCACTTGCGATCCCTTCAAGATCACGGTCAACATAAACGATGCTGACGGGGCTGCGATTCCCGCAGTAGTGCCCGTGAGGGTTGATATCGTTGATCCGGCGGGGCGGGCGGGAGAATTCAGCGGCTTCTACGGCGCGCGGGATGGCAAGCTCGACCTCCAGTTGGACTTCGCGAAGAACGATCCGGCGGGCGTGTGGGAAATCCGCGTGCGGGAACTTGCCTCTGGCATCACGGCAAAACACTTCGCCCGCCTCCCCCGCGAATAAGCGGCGCACGGCTTCAACCTCAACCGCTCTCTTCTTACGCAACCGGCCGCACCCCGGGAGTGCGAACCATTCAGCGGACGACCTCAATGAGGTGGCGCAATTCATCGGCCACCTGCTCCGGGTCGGTGAGGGTCTGGGCAATTTCCGCTTTCACCAGTTCGCGGAAGCGCTTGCGCAAACGGTGAATCGCCACTTTCACCGCACCTTCGTTCATGCTCAGCGCGCGGGCGGCGTCGGCCTGCGAAATCTTCTCCGTCTCGCCCGTAAGCCACGGCTTGAGCGTCTCGAAATGTTTCCGTTCGCCCGTGTCCGCATGTTCGGCGGCCAGCGCGATGAGCGCGCGGTCGAGTACGGTGAACGCCCACTTTCGATCGAACTCCCGATCCGGCGTGGGCGCATTCACATCGGCAAATTCGGCGCTGGCGGAAGTATCCGTCCCCAGATCGAGCGGCAACGGCGATTCTCCACCACCGCGTTTGGCCGCGCCGGCGCGATCGCGCGCATCGGCGAGGAAATGTTTCAACGCGCCGAGCAGGTAGGAGCGGAAGCGTCCACGCGCCGGGTCCGCGCCGCCGAGGGATTGCCGCTCCAGCACGCGCGCGAAGAAGGCGTGGGCCAGTTCGCGAGCCCCATCCTCATCGCGCCCCTCCGCGCGCAGGAACGCCACCACGGGCGCGTAGTAAGCCGCGCACAAATCACTCAACGCCGTCTTCGCCGCGACCGAGTCGCCGCGCGAGGCGAGCACCTGCGTCCACCGCGTGGTGCGGAAGGTGGCGGATGACGGACCGGGCGTGCTGGAATTGGTCACAGGGTTATTTCAACGCGCGCCGCTTCAAGTCTTCTTCGATGATGATGGCGCACTGTTTCGCTAGAGCCGGGTCGCGCTGCTCGATGGACTTTAACAGGGTCAGCGTGGCCGCGTCGTCGCGCAACGCCTGGTTGAGTCGCGCCACTTCCAGAAACAAGTCGAAGTAGCCGTGGCCTTCGGCGAAGGCCCGCAGGTCGCGGTCACGGACTTCGATCATGGCCTGCTTCGCTTTCGGATAACGGCGGGCGAGTTCCGTCCAGTCGCTCAATCCGAAGGAAAGCCGCACGGCGTTGTTCTCGCCGTGCTCCACGGCATGGTGGTGATACCACAGGATGCGCTGGAGCGATTCCTCGTAACGCCCGCTTTGCATCAACCGCTGCGCTTCGGTGCGGATTTGCTGCAAGTCCGGCTTTGCGCTCGGCACAAACATCGGCAATTCGGATTCGGTGATAGCGGCCCCGTCACTCACAATATGGCGCGTGGAACTAGGCGGAACACTGGTTCGAGAAAACTGATAAACTATGAGGAAGAACACCATGACCGCCCCGATCAGTCCCACGATGGCGGCCAGCAGCAGAACGATGCGACGGGGCCACGAATCTGCGGGAACGTCAGGCCCGGCGTGACGGATGCGATGAAACAATTCAATCAACGTTGCCACGCCGAGGAAGCCGAAGAACGCGAACAGCATCTGCAGGGGCTGCAAGCCGGAAACGAATCCGATAAATCCAGCGAAGCCGACCACCGAAAGGATCAGCAGGCGCTGGCCCCACTTCGTGCGGTAGCCCATCGCATGATAGAGCTGCTGCTGCGGGTCGGCCGCCGCTGCGGCGGTGCTGGAACGGGTCGCCGATTGGTTCACCGCCCGCCAGACGCGGCGGATGATGAGGACGTTTACTGCAATCAAAGCGGCCAAAATTCCCAACCCCGCGAGCAAGAGCAGCGATATCACCCAGTTCGGCACTGGTGCTCCCAAATGCAGAACATTTCGCAACCCCACGGCTGCCACGCCGATGATGAAGGCATTCAGCGCGAGCAGTGGGAACAGCAAGCAATCGAAAACCGCGAGACCGAGCCCGTGGAGTTTTCCCGCCGAACGGCGGATTTGGGTGACGGCGATATAGCCGAGAAGTGTGACTCCCAGCGGTGCGATGAATGCCGGAATGATGAAGACGAACCACACGAAACACATCAGCGCCGATGCAAAAGGGCCGTGGCGCCAGAACTCATGCGTTTCAATTTCGTGGGCAATAAACGGCGGGACCACGATAAAGGAGAAGATCACCCAGCAAGCGCCCACGATCGCCGTGCGCGAGAATCGCGAGAGGACCGTCGCAGCATTAGGTGCAACTGGCGGCACGCCCGCGCTGCTGGTCATCGTTACCACCTGCGTCCGAAATTCGCCCGCCGTCTGGTAGCGAAGCTCGGGTTTCACCTCCAATGCGCGCAATACAATTTCATCTAGCCGCACATCAATCTGCACCTTGCGCGAGGGCGGTTGGAGTTTGTCGGCGGGGAGTTCCCCTGTAAGGAGTTCGTAGAGCACGACGCCGAGTGAGTAAATGTCCGCGCGGTGATCGGTGACACGATGGGCCTTCTGCTCCGGCGCCATGTATTGCGGTGTGCCCGCGGCAGAGGCGAGCGTAGATTCGCTTGGCAGCGCGCCCCCAGGCTGCTCCGCGTGCTGCGGCTGGGTCTCCGACCACGGCTGCGCTCCGTCCGCTCCCAACATCTTAGCGATGCCAAAGTCCGCAATTTTCACGCGGCCGTCTTTGTCGAGCAGCAGGTTCTCCGGCTTGATGTCGCGGTGGACGATGCCGTGCTCGTGCGCGTATTGCAGCGCCTCGCACACGGGAGGCACCACCGCGAGCGCTTGCTCCGGCGTGAAGCGACCCGCCTTCATCGCCTGGCGTAAGTTCACGCCATCCACGAACTCCATCAGCAGGAAATAGAATGGGGAATGGGGTTTTGCGTCTGGCGTCTGGGGCGCGCTGGCGATGCCGAAGTCGTGGATCGTAACGATGTTCGAATGATTGAGTCGGGCCAGCGCCTGCGCTTCCCGGGTAAAGCGCTCAGCAAAGTGCGCATCGGTCACGCGCTCCGGCGCGAGCAACTTCAGCGCAACGATACGGTTGAGCGACTTTTGCCGCGCCTTGTAAACCACTCCCATCCCGCCGCGACCGATCAATCCGAGCACCTCAAATTGAGGAAAGGCTGCGGCAACATCCGCAAGCGAAGGCGGCGACTGGAAGATCTTCGTTCCGTGGGGACCGGCTGGCTCGCCGGGCTCGGTTCCGAGCGCCACGGCCTCGAGGAGGCATTTCGGACACAGCCCTTGCGGCGATTCGGCGGTGATGGGGGCGCCGCACCGGGGACATTGTTGAGACTGGTTGCTCATGCCTCTTCCTGAGGAAAGGATCGGCTGACGTTACAGAAAAAGTTCACGCTGCCGAAGTACGAAAGAGCAGAACCCGTAACAAGTTGCGCAACTTTCTCTGGTTTTCGTTGTTTGAGTTGGTTAGCGTCGCGCACAAATTCATGGCATTACCGTCCATCAAAAAAGTTCTGGAACGAGCCGGTCTGGCCGCGCCGTTGCAGTTTGATGAATGGAGCAAAGCCTGGCGCGTGGCGCAGGAAACCGGTTCGCAGGAGACGTTGCTCACCTTTTTCAGCCGGGAACGCGGAATTTCCGAGGAAGTTTTCCTGCAAGCGCTCGCCAAAGAGCTCGGCTGGTCCTACTTGGACCTGCCCAAACTCACGGTAGCGCCCGAAGTGCGCTCGAAGATTTCCACCAAGGTCGCGTTTCAGTACAACACCCTCCCGGTGACGTTCGAGAACGACGTGCTCACCGTTGCCGTCGACAACCCGTTCAACACCGGACTAATCAACGCCGTGGAGTTCGATGCGAAATGTCCGGTGAAGTTCGCGCTCGCGACGCGCGGTGAAATCGAAAAGGCGCTGAAGAAATATTACGGCGTCGGCGCCGAGACGCTCGATGAGATGGGCGACGACGAACCGCTCGACTTGTTGCTCGAGGACAAGGAAATCACCGAAGGTGATCAGGAAGCGAGCGTCATCAAGTTCATCAACCAGGTCATCTGGGAAGCGCACAAGGATCGCGCGACGGACATTCACTTCGAACCATCGGAAGACGAGCTGCGCATCCGCTATCGCATCGACGGCATTCTGCACCAGACTCCGATGCCGCCGCAGTTGAAGCGCTATCAAGCCGCGTTGATCTCTCGCGTTAAGGTCATGTCGGGAATGAACATTTCCGAGAAGCGCCTCCCGCAAGACGGCCGCATTAACGTCCGCATCAAAGGCGAGGAAATCGACATCCGCGTGTCGACGGTCCCGACAGTTTACGGAGAATCAGTCTCGCTGCGTTTGCTGACGCGCGGGAAAATTTTCCTCAGTCTCGACAAGCTCGGCTTCATGCCACAGGACGAGGCGGCGGTGCGCGAAATCATCACCAAGCCGCACGGCATCATGCTCGTCACCGGACCGACGGGTTCCGGTAAATCCACCACGCTTTACGCGTGCCTGAGCACGATCAACTCGATTCAGAAGCGCATCATCACGATCGAGGAACCGGTCGAATACGAGTTGAAGGGCATCAACCAGATCGCGGTGCGCTCGGACATCGGGCTCACGTTCGCGATGGGCTTGCGCCACATTCTGCGCCAGGACCCGAACGTGATCATGGTCGGCGAAATTCGCGACTTGGAAACGGCCGAGATCGCCATTCGCGCCGCGCTCACCGGTCACTTGGTTTTCAGCACGCTTCACACGAACGACTCGGCGAGCGCGTTCACACGTTTGATCGACATGGGCATCGAACCTTTCCTCGTCGCGTCATCTGTCGAGGCCGTGCTTGCTCAACGTCTCGTCCGCACGATTTGCAAGCACTGCAAGGTCGAACAAAAGGTGGAGAAGAGTTACCTACGCAAAGTCGGCTTCCCCGAGGCGGAGATCGACACGGCGAAATTCTGGCAGGGCGCCGGGTGCGAAGAATGCCGTCAGCTCGGCTATCAGGGACGTCTGGCGATCTACGAATTTTTGCAAGTGAACGAGGCCTTGCGCCCGCTGATCATGAATCGTGCGCCCGCCTCGACGATCGCGCAGAACGCGATTGAAAACGGCATGCGCACCTTGCGCGCCGACGGCTGGAACAAGGTCCGCGCGGGCATCACGACCATCGAGGAAGTGTTGCGCGTGACGCAGACCGAGGAACACATGAACGCGCTCGTAGGAGATCGTTCGGAAGCTTGAGGCGCGAATGAAGAAGAACCCGCGCCCCAACACCTGCAACGTCCTGAGCCTTGACGGTGACACGCGTCACCTCTGGCAATTCAACACGAGCAGTCAGAAGATTTCCCTCGCGACCGAAGACGCTTCATCGACGTCCACTCCCCTGCCCGCCAAGGTCGCGGCAAAAGACTGGCGCAACCTTTTCACGCCGCGGCTGAACATTGCGTGGCTGCCGCCGGAGAGTGTTTTCCTGCGGGTTGTCCAGCTTCCGCCAGCCGATGCCGCGGAGTTTCCCTCGATGGTCGAGTTGCAGTTGGAAAAGCTTTCGCCCATGCCGGTCGCACAGATCGTATGGACGTTCGCCTTGTTGCCGCGCAAGGAAAACGAACAGCAGACGGTTATCCTCGTCGTGGTCGCCCGCAGCGTCGTGGAAGAATATCTCGGCAAGCTCGAAACGATGGGCTACCTCGCCGATCGACTCGAACTGCCGTTCGTCCATCAACTCGCGGCCACCACGGTGGAATCCGACGGTGCGTGGATTTATCCGCGGGCCACACAAACCGGGCTCTGCTGTGTCGTCGCGTGGTGGTATGGCGGCGTGTTGCGCGAGCTCGGGATGGTGCATTTGCCATCGAGCGAAAAATCCGCCGATCTTCTTTACGAGCAACTGTGCAAAATGGCGTGGAATGGCGAGCTCGAAGGCTGGCTCACCTCGCCGCCGCAGTGGCATCTCGTAGCGGACTCCGAAAGCGACGCCTCGTGGGCGGCGTTGCTGGAAAACAAAGGCGAGTCCGTTGTTCTCGCCGAGCGCCTGCCCGCGCGAGCGGTCGCGGAAATCGCGGTTCAGAAAGTTGCCGGTGGCACAAGCACGACCGATTTGCTTCCGGCCGAGTTCGCCGCGCGGTATCGCCAGCAATACGTCGACCGCCTCTGGATGCGCAGCCTGTTGGCCGTCGGCATGGGTTACGCGCTGTTCCTCGCGATCTATTTCGGCTGGCTGTTTTTCGTCAACTATCAGAAGCAAGGCGTCACCGACCAGATCGCAGCGTTGAGCGGCACGTACACGAATGCGCTGCAACTGAAAGCCCGCGGACAAATCCTCGCCGAGCAGGCGAACCTGAAGTACGCCGCGTTGGACAGTTGGAAGCTGGCCTCCTCACTCTTGCCCGCCGAACTCAAACTGACGTCGTTTTCCTTCTCCAAAGGCAAAACTGTCACGCTCTACGGTCAAGGACCGGCCGACGCGATCACCAAGCTGACTGACTTCAACGAAGCGCTCGCCAAGGCGTCACTCACCACAAATGGTTCGCCTTATTTCGCCACGGTGAATCCGCCCCGCTCGCAGACGCAAGGCGGACCCGCGGGCGGCACGTTCACCTGGAGCTTCTCCTGCGAGATCAACCGCTCAGACATTGAATGAGCTCAGCCTTCGACAAATTAAATCTGCGCCCGGGCGAACGCCGTCTCCTCGTGGCCGTCCTTGTCGCGGTGATTGTGGTCTTAAATATCTGGCTCGTCATTCCGCATCTCCTCAACGGCGACCTCGGCATCGCGCAAAACAAACTGGCTGGCGCCCGCACCACGCTCGCGAATTACGAACGAGAAATTGCCAAGGAAAAGGAATACCGCCGTCGCCTCCGTGATTTGGAAGGTGCGGGCTCAGCGGTCGCCACCGCGGAACAGGCGCTGCAACTCCAGCGTTCCGTGCAAACTCAGGCGCAGTCCAGCGGCGTCGCGGTGCTTTCCATTGATTCGCGCGGCAAGTCCGGTCCGTCTAAACCGACCGATTTCTTCGAAGAGCAGACCGTGAGCGTGACCGTCAACACGGGCGATGCTGAGCTCGTGGATTTCCTCTACAAGCTCGGTTCCGGCAACTCCCTGATCCGTGTCCGCGATCTGACCCTCGGCCCAGACCAGACGCAGATCAAACTCAACGGCACCATCACCCTGACGGCCAGTTATCAGAAGGCCACGCCCACGCGCGCGGGGAAAGTCGCGGCCAAATAAATCGGGCGCAAATTCATCCTCAACTTTGAAATGATCGTGAAAACTAAAACTCTCCTCCTCCTGTTGGCGCTCGCGCTCGGAGTGGTCGCCCTCCCGGCGCAAGACGCCGCCCCGGTGCCCGCCGGCAGCGTCATCACCATCGATCCCAAGGCGACCAACTCGGACGCCATCCTGCGCGAATTGCTCCGCCGCGCCACTGATCCCGAGGCCGCCAAGGCCGCCCCAGCCGGATCCTCCACTGCGGCGCCCGCGACGGGCGTGCCCATGAGCGTTCCCCCGGGGATCGTGCGGCCGCTGCGTTCCGGCGAAACCAACACGGCTGCCGCGCCGGTTCGACCCAACATTATTCCCTCACTGCCCCAGATTCCGGCTCCCACGGCAGTACCTGCCCCGGTGGCGCCCAACGCTCCGGTCGTGCCTGCCAAGGCGCCCGTAGCGGGCAAAATCACTGGACCGACGTCGGCATCCAGCACGCCGGCCGTGAAACCGGGCGATGAAAAAGTCTATGAACCGACGGCGATTCGTTTTCAGGCAATGCCCCTGGAAACATTCCTGGATTTCTACGGGGATACCGTCGGACGAACAATTCTCCGGCCCTCCACCCTTCCCGGTGCGACAATCACAGTGCGCACCCAAACATCGCTCACTCGGAGTGAGCTGATCCAGATGCTCGACAGCGTGCTCGTGCTGAACGGCATTACGATGGTGCCCATCGGTGAAAAATTCGTCACCGCTGTGCCCAACGCTCAGGCCTTGCAAGAAGGCGCCGCGTTCAACCAGCTTCCCGGAGATCAACTCCCCGAGGCCTCGCAATACATCACGCAGATCGTGCAGCTTCAGCACGTCAAGCCGAGCGAAGTCATTCCGGTAATCCAGCCGTTTTCCAAAACGCCCGGCGGACTGGTCGCGATCGAAGCCGCCGGCGTTGTGGTGCTCCGCGACTTTGCCATCAACGTGAAACGCATGTTGGAGCTCATTGAAAAAGTGGACATCGCCCTGCCGCTCGACATCAAATCCGAACTGATACCGATCAAGTATGCGCTCGCTTCCGAAATCGCCGGAGTGCTGAGCGGTCTGAGTGGCGGCGGTACCGGCGTTTTGACCGGGACGACCGGAGGCACGACGGGCGGCCGTTCGAGTGGCGGACGCTCCACCGGCAGCCGTGGGACGTCGGGTGGTTTCGGCACCGGAGGCGGTGTTGGAGGCGGCGTCGGCGGCCTTCAAGGTGGCGGAGCGTATAGTCCGACCGGAGCCGGCGCTTCAGGCGGCGTTGGTACGCTCGGCAATACGTCCACGTTTGGGACCGGTGTGTCCGGCACGCGCAGCGCATTCTCAGATCGTTTGCAGCAGATCGTCAATCGAGCCGCGAGCGGCGGCGCGGGTGGAGGCTTCCAGATCTTGGGCGACGTGAAGATTATTCCCGATGAACGCACCAACTCGCTGCTGATCTTCGCAAACGATCAGGACATGAACATGATCAAGAAGATCATCGAGCAAATGGACGTCGTGCTCGCGCAAGTAATCATCGAAGGAATTGTGATGGAAGTTTCCCTGGACGATCAACGCAACCTCGGCATTTCCGCCGGCCAAGCTCCCAAGAAAGTTGGTTCCAGCGGTGGAACAAACAACATCATTGGCGGAGTGCTCAACAACAACAGCGATATTCTCGGGATCGGCAGCCGCTTCCTCCAGAATTCCGCTCTCTCCAACAATCTCTCCTCATTCCCGCAAGGGAGCGGCTTCGGTTACTTCGGTCAGATCGGACCGACGTGGGACGTGGCCTTGCAAGCCATCGCGAGTGACAGCACCATCAACGTCCTCTCCCGCCCGCGCGTGCAAACCTCCCATGCCATCGAGGCCAGCCTCTTTATCGGCGACACGGTTCCGTACGTTACCGGCACGATCTCCGACATCAGCGGTTCACGCTCGCAGTATCAGCAATTGCGTGTGGGTATCACTTTAAACGTCCTGCCGCTGGTGAACTCCGAAGGCTTGGTCGTCATGGATATCTCCGAGAGCATTCAACAACTGGGCAACTCCGTCACGATCGACGGCAATCCCGTCCCCACAACCACCGAGCGATCGGCATCCGCAAAAGTAGCCGTGAAGGACGGCAACCCTGTCATTCTGGGCGGCTTCATCAGCAGCACCAAAAGCACGTCGAAGTCAGGCGTCCCCTATCTCAAGGATATCCCCATTTTGGGCTCCCTGTTTCGTTCCAAAAATGATTCCACCAAACGCACGGAGTTGATGGTGCTCCTGCGTCCCACCGTACTGAAGACACCCAAGGATGCTTCCGATGCCGCGCAACATGAGCGCACGCAAATGCCCGGAATTTTCCAAGCCGAAAAGCAATTCAACGAGAACGAAAAAACTCTCAAACGAAAAGTCGGCATCGCAATCGAAGGCGAAAGCACGACCAACAGCACTGCAAAGCCGAAATAGTCGGTTTGGTTTCTTTATCAGGCCTCGCCGTGGTGCGTTTACGGACAAATTGCGGACCGCGGGCGCGCCGCGAGTAGCCGGCTCATCACTCCGAAGCAAGAGTAACCGTAAGGGAGAGAGTCTTTGGCTGCGGCGTTCCACGTCCGCCAGCTAATCCCCTTAAACCTACTGTGGGGTCAGTGGAGTTGGTGGCAGCGGAGGAAGCGGAACACTGCGACCGCGCGTGGTCGTCGGAGTCTGACCGGATTGCTGCAGGTGCCGGTTCAATTCGATCATCAGCGCCTGTTCTTCAGCCGACAATTGCCCCGCCGCCCCGGGCTGCGCCTGCGTGGTCACCGGCGGCGTCCGCACCGAGCGAGTCGGAATTGCAACTCCGCCGGTCGATGAATCAGTCAAGCCCGTCGGAGCCATGTTGCCGCCGATTCCAGTCGGCACAGCTGAGGGGGTGAACGCAGGATTGTTCTGCAAACCCGCCGGCTGCGGAACCGCACTGCCAAGTGGACGGATGAAAGGCGTCGGTGGCGGCGTTGGCCCCGGCTGCAACTTGATGCCGTCCTTCTCGAACGTCATGACTTGTTCAGTCCCCCCGTTGCGGACTTTTGCGGAGCCAGCCTTGGCATCAATCGATACCACTTCAATCGCCCCCTCACGCTCGCCTTCTTTCAGAATCTTATTCACCTGCTTGCCGCCCGGTTCGGTGACGATGAGCATCAACTGCGGCGTAGCCGTAACTGTGCTAATCCCCGTCATCTTGAGGTTCGACGGCGGCGGCGGTGGCGCGTTGGTTTCAAGATTCACCACCGGTGCCGGCTTCAAGTCAAACGCGTTGCGTTCGACAATCACCTTGTACGGCGAATCACCCAAATCCTTGGTCACGGCGCGCGCATCCAGCGCCAGCAGGAGGCCGGCGAGAATCAGCTTCAACATGCACACACGCCTGAACATAGAAAAAACTTAAACCAACGAACGGTTCAACACCATCCGAAAAGATTCGTTGCGCAAAAAAACACCGCCGGGGTCTCGCGACACCCGGCGGTTGAAATCAGCGTAACGCTTTTAGTAGGCCGCTTGCGCGCCCTTGATCGAACGCTTCTGCATCCACGGCATCATCGCCCGGAGCTTGGCACCCGTCTTCTCGATGGGATGATTCTCACCCTTCTTGAGGAGCGCGTTGTACTTTTTGTAGCCGGTCTGGTATTCCTTCACCCATTCGCGGGCGAACTTGCCGGACTGAATGTCTTTCAACGCCGCCTTCATGCGTTTCTTCACGCTCGCGTCGATGATCTTCGGGCCGACGCTCACGTCGCCCCACTTGGCGGTTTCGGAAATCGAGAAACGCATGCCGCTGATGCCAGCTTCGTTCATCAAGTCCACGATCAGCTTCAACTCGTGCAAGCACTCGAAGTAAGCCATCTCCGGCGAGTAGCCAGCTTCGGTCAACACTTCGAAACCCGCCTGGACGAGCGCGCTCGCGCCGCCGCAGAGGACGGTTTGTTCGCCGAACAAGTCGGTTTCAGTCTCTTCCTTGAAGTTCGTTTCGATGACGCCGGCGCGCGTGCCGCCGATGCCCTTGGCCCAAGCGAGCGCGATCTTCTTCGCATCCTTGCCGGGGTTTTGGTAAACGGCGATCAAGCTCGGCACGCCTTTGCCTTCGGTGTACTGGCGGCGCACGATGTGGCCGGGGCCCTTCGGCGCGACCATGATCACGTTGACGTTCTTCGGCGGAACGACGGTTTTGAAATGAATCGCAAAGCCGTGCGAGAACAGGAGCGTCTTGCCCTTGGAGAGATTCGGCTCGATGTCCTTCTTGTAAGCGGCCTGCTGCTTCGTGTCCGGCAACGCCACCATGATCACGTCGGCGCGGCGCACGGCTTCGGCCGTCGGGAACACTTCGAAACCCTTGTCCTGCGCAACCGCGATGGACTTGCTGCCTTCGTAGAGGCCGATGATGACCTTGAGTCCGGAATCCTTGAGGTTGAGCGCGTGGGCGTGGCCTTGGGAACCGAAGCCGAGCACGGCGAGGGTTTTGCCCTTCAGCACATTCAGGTCGGCGTCTTTATCAGTATAAACTTTGGCAGGCATGAGTCAGTTATGGTTGTTTGTTGATAGTTGAGGGAAAACTTTTAACGAGGTTGGCGAATCACTTCCGCGGCAAGGCGACCTTGCCGGTGCGGGTGAGATCGAGAATGCCAAAGGTCTGCATCAGCCCGATGAACTTCTCCACCTTGCTTTCGTTGCCGGTGATTTCGATGGTCAAGCTCTTCGGCTGCACGTCCACGATCTTCGCGCGGAAAATATCGGTGATCTGCATCACCTCGGCGCGGGTCTTGGCGTCGACGCTTATCTTGACCAGCACGAGCTCGCGATCCACGTATTCGCCGTCGCGGAAGTCCGTCACCTTGAGGACGTCCACGAGTTTGTTGAGTTGCTTGACGATTTGTTCGACCGTCGAGTCATCGCCGCGGGTGACGATGGTCATGTGCGACGTCTTGGCGTCCTGGGTCGGAGCTACGTTCAGCGTGTCAATGTTGTAGCCACGTCCGCTGAAAAGTCCGGCAATGCGCGTGAGCGCGCCGAACTTGTTCTCGACCAAAACTGAGATCGTATGTCGCATAAATCAATTCCTTCGGCACTGAAGCCAGCCCGCCGAAAGGGGCGCAAAGTAGCAATCCCCCGGGGGTGGGTCAATGCTGCAATTTGCGATTTACGAAGGACGATTTACGAGCACGTCAACCGCTGAGCGGTTGGATTCGCCATTCGCAAATCCGAAATCGCAAATCAAAAAAACGGATTGTGCGCCTTCTCCTGCGCCACCGTCGTCAGCGGGCCGTGGCCCGGACAAATGAACGTCTCGTCCGGCAGCGTGAGAATATTTTCGCGCACCTGCTTCTTCGCGATGTCGCCGTGATCTTTCGCGCCGCCCATGGAGCCGGCGAAAATCGCGTCCCCGACGATCGCCACGTACGGCGCGTCCTCCGACCAATTGCCCACCATATACGTGACCCCGTCCTCCGCGTGGCCCACCGTCTCGCGATTCGTGATCCGCAAGCTCCCGAGATGCACGCAATCATTCCGCCGGTTCTTGTGCTGCGGCAGCGCACCCTTCATGTCCGTGTGAATGCGGATCTTCGGAAACTTCTCGCGCACCGCCGCCAACCCCTCGATGTGATCGTGATGCGAATGCGTGATGAACAAATGCGCGAGGTTGAGCCCCTCCGCCTCGACGATTTGGAAAACCGGCGCCGGATCAAAGCCCGTGTCAAACAACGCCGCCTCCCGCGTCACCTCGTCCCACACCAAATAACAATGCACCGCATAACTCGGACCCGCCGTCGTGATCTGCCGGATCTCCCGGCACACGCTCAGGTCGACCGCCGCGGGCAACCACCCCTTCGCGATGCCTGCGAGCTTGGCGGCATTCAATCCGATCAACGGAGCCAGCGCGGCGAAGTTCGGCTGCTGCTTGACCTGGCCGGATTCCTCGAGCGCGTTGAGTTCATCGACGCTGAGTCCGGCGGCCTTCGCGGCGGCTTCCGGCGCGACATTCGACATGAGCCGCGCCTTGCGAATGATATCGCCCAAATGATCTTCCAAATTCATGCGCGCGCACCGTAGCAAAGGCGACGGCGCCGCGTCCAGAGAAGTCCCAGCCGGGATTGGTGTAACCAAAACGCCCGGCGTGCGCCTGTCCGCCAGCGCTCGTGGCAACTCTCCGCGAGGACCGCCACTCGTCTGTAGGGTTTTCCCTTACAAAAACTGCAAGGTTGCCCCGACAGACGACGCCCACGGGATTTGCTAACACAACCGCAGATCCCGTGAGAAAGACTGTGGAATAAAGGAATCATGGCGAACGGAATCATCAAACTTGATGAAGGCTGGCGGCTCGATGACGGTCATCATTTCGATCAGCCTCCCAACGTTCCGTCCCCGCCCACACCAGTCCCGACCGTCACGGCCAAGAAAGGAAAACACATGGACTACATCCCGAAGAAACGCAGCGACCGCTACCTCTGGTACAAAAACCTCAGCGACAATATCGCCACCGAAGGCCCGAAGTTCGGCCTCACCGCCGGCGAAGCCACCGCCGCCAAGGCCCTCGCCGATGCGAACCTCGCCAAGATGGACGCCACCGATGCCGCCGAAGCCGCGCTCGATGGCGTGCGTCAGGTCGAACGCACCACCGAGGCCACCAATCTCACCCAACTCCGCGCCAAGATTGCCAACTGGAAAACCGTACCTTCCTTCCCCGCCTCCGGCAGCGAAGCCGTCCTCAAACTCAAAGGCGCCGAAGTGGCCCTCGATCCCGCCACCTACAAACCCGTCATCAAGGTGTCCATCGAAGCCGGGAGAATCAAAATCGAATTCGTCAAAAAGGGCGTGGATGGCGTTTCCGTTTACTGCCGTTTGCGCGGCACCAATGCGTGGCGCCGCATCGGCGTGGACACCAGCTCGCCTTACTTCGACACCGCGCCGCTCGGCCAGAATGGCGTGGCCGAAGTGCGCGAATACATGGCGCGCGGGATCATCGGCGATGAGGAAATCGGCGTCGATAGCGACATCATCAGCATCACCTTCGCGGGCTAAGGCCCGCCCCTGGAAGCCGTCGCCCCTCGCCGCTCCACCCCAAGCCGGCGAGGGCGCGGCGGCTGAATCCTTCCACCGAACCGCGTCATGAATTGCCCCGACCACGGCCCCATCATCTCCGGCCACGGCCGGATCAGCTCAGACCTCGGCCTGAGCCCGCAAGACCTTGGCCCCATCCCGCCGGACCTTGGCCTCATCCCGTCAGGCCACGGCCTCGTGGCGTCAGACTTCGGCCTCGTCCCACGAGACCACGGTTCCGTCCCGTCAGACCACGGTCTGAGCCCACGGAACCACGGTCTGCTACCGCGAGACCGCGGTCTGGCCGCGCGAGGCCACGGTCTGGTCCCGTCAGACCACGGTCTTGGGCCAAAAACCACGGTCTGGCGCCATCAGGCCACGGTCTCACGCCGCGAGGCCAAGGCCTGACGCTGTCCGACCAAAGCCTAAAGTCCGTAAAATCAATCACTTGCAACAAATCCTCCAGAATTGACCGTTTTACCGCCCATTTATTTATGTCCTTCAACTCCAATTGGCCCGCCGACCACGCAGAATTGATTGCCGCCGATTTCCGCACCCAATTCAACGGCCTCCACGACGAGATCACCGCCATCCCCAAAGGCGACAAAGGTGATCCCGGCGAGAAAGGAGACAAGGGCGATCCCGGAGATCCCGGCGGTCCGCAAGGTCCGCAAGGCGATCCGGGTCCGCCAGGTCCACCCGGACCCCAAGGCGAGAAAGGCGATCCAGGCGACCCCGGAGGTCCGCCCGGCCCGAAAGGTGACCAAGGTGATCCCGGTGAAAAAGGCGACAAAGGCGACCCCGGCGATCCGGGCGGCCCACCCGGACCGAAAGGCGATCCCGGTCCGACCGGCGCGCAAGGCGACCAAGGCCCGCAAGGGGAGAAGGGCGACAAGGGAGACAAAGGTGATCCAGGCGACAAGGGCGATCCCGGCGACGTGAGCACCGTGCAACTCGACGCCGCGATTGCCGGCACCAGCGCCAACAGCAATGCCATCCCCACGCTCGACAACCCGTATGCCGACCCGGAAAAAGAAGAATTGCGTCTCGCTTACAACGCACTCGTCCTCTCGCTGCGCCGGTAGTCCCGCGAGGGACGCCTGACCCTAGCCGCCCTCAACCCGGTCCTCTCGCACTGAGAGAGCCTATGTTCAATTCCTTAAAATATGCGCGATCCTCAGGCCCAACTTGTTCGATCGATAACTTGAGCATCCGTTGGTCAAAGCAAGTTTTATAGATATCCTCGTGCAATATTTTTTTACTTCCCGGGAAGACGTCGGAAACATTTAGCCAGATTGCGCCTCTTTCCCGCTTTCCGGCGTCTACTCTAACTGTGAGAGTCGGCAAAACAAGCGACGAGCCGTTAGTGACCTCGACGATCGCCAGTCCGGAGTCGTCGTGTCCTAAAAGGTTGATCGAATACAGCAATCGAGCTTCGACAATTAATTGTTCTTCTGGGGTAAACGGTTTTGGGCCGGCGACATACTTTGC
The DNA here is from genome assembly GCA_044224905.1 of Limisphaerales bacterium. Taxonomy (GTDB): domain Bacteria; phylum Verrucomicrobiota; class Verrucomicrobiia; order Limisphaerales; family JBGAJN01; genus JBGAJN01. Next base: position 1,153,614 of record JBGAJN010000002.1, on the reverse strand, counting down.
CCACGCTTTCTTAGAGTAGAAATTCTTTGAGCGGGACCATCTCGACGCGAACCATTCAGAAAATCCGAGCTTGGTGTTAAATAGATTGGCTCCCCTTTGTTCATAGATATTCCACCGAGAATCGCGGTCTATTTCCGGTCGAAAGCAGATCATGCCCTGGCCATGCAAATTTCCGATATGCACTAGCGGAGCATAACGGCATTCTCTAACGATCTCCGGGCTCGAAAAGAAGGTAATAAGGTAGCCCAACTCTCTCGGGTGCCGAAACAATCTTGCCCCACCAAATTGCTTAATAAAACATGTGTAATCAATGGGAAGATGTGGAAACTGCCTCTGATTGGCGGCCAATGCAGTCACGTCGCAGGGATCGGCGAGCGTAAAAAACTTTGGTGTTTTTACACCCGCCATTTCATCCAATACCCAAGCGTAATTCGCGTCACTTATTTTCATTTACATCTCCGTGATTATCTCCTACCCCGTCGGTTAAAATCTCCGTTCTCGTCGTGGTGATTGAGATGCTCTTCGGGGCGCATTGGATCTATGTTTCGGCCAACGCCCGCACCGTACCGTGGCGCTGGAGGTCCCCCGAGTCGTCCTTGCCCGGCCCATCCTCACCGGGGCTGCCGCAGGATAATCTGACCGGCCAAGGCTGACGTTTAGTTTTAGACTCCATCTCATGGAAGTGATAACGACAATTCAGTCGCTCAATCTTACTGTTAGGCGTCATGCACATCCTCGCAATCATTTTGTTTTTGCTGGTCTTGTGGTGGATGGCATTCACGCTCTTGATTATGCGCGATAACAAGCGGCGGGCACAGTTGCCACCGCCACCGCAGGGACGATTGAAAGTTCAGCCGTCCCTCCGGGACTCGGGCAACGGGCGGACCGGAACCCCGGCTTGAAAGCCGGGGCTAGTTTCAAAGCGTCTCTCCGAGACGCGGGATCACGCGCAGGAAAAATCCGGCTGGGCATGGCGGCAAGCTGAAGCCAACCAACTTAGAACCCACCAAGGCCCGGATTCGTCCGGGCCTTTGGTTTTTCAATGGAGCGATGATTCAACGATGACAAATCGTGGGCGCGGTGCTTAACTGACGTCACAGGAACAAAACTATCGTTTCCAACTGAGCGTGAATGATCGACGTCGACGTTTCGTAATCCTCGGGTTCAGCGCGTTAGTTTACGCCCCGATGCTCCTCGGCTTATTTCTGCGGAGTATCATTGTCCCGTGCGATTATGTCGCCCAAGGGGGACTGGTACTCTCGACGCTAGGTTTGCCATTCATTGCTGACTTGGATTCTCCATTTCGAAAACTTGCCGCGTTGTTGTTTCTCGAATGGTTCGTTTGGGGGATGTGGCGGATGTTCTATTTTGATGCGGTCACCAGCAACAATGCGGGACCGGGAATTGGCTATCTCCTGGTGCCCTTCCTTTACACCCTCCTTTCGAGAGGAATCTTTTTTCTTCGTGAAGTCATTGTCCGGTGGTTTTTCTAGTGCGGGCCATTGGCTATTGCATGGGGAAGGGCCGTGACAAGTCCCGCGAGGGACGCCTGACCCTAGCCCGGCGTTTCAACGCCGGGTGCGAGGGGTGAAGTGGTCGAGTCCAGAAGGGACGAATGACGCAAACCGTGTTGACGAGTTGGAAACAGAGAAATACGTTCACGCCATGCCTCAGGAGAGAGTTTTAAGTCGGCGACCCGTTTAAAACTAGGACGCCACTTCGAGCGTTATGGAAAAAGACGACCAACAACCAAAGACCGAACCGGCAGGGAACAAACCGCCACCGCGACCGCCACGCGGCACCGCTGTCGGTCTCTCTCCTGAGGGCGGTGACCCAAATAAACGTCGAGCCACAATTACCAAGGCCGCCACTGGCGAAGGAAAGTTCATTCGTCAATCAGGCGGCAGGGGCCGATACGGCCACGTGATCGTCCGGATTGAGCCGAACGGAAAAGGCAAAGGAATCGAGATCACCACCGAGGATGCCGGCGCGATTCCGGCACAGTATATCAAGCCAGCGATTAAAGGAGTTTTCGAGGCACTTGAAGGCGGTATTGCCATAGGACAGCCATCGGCTGACGTTCGCATCGTCGACGTGGTTGTGCGTATCGTCGATGGTTCGTTTCATGAAACTGATTCGTCGGACCTGCCATTTATCATGGCAGCCTTCTTCGCCATCAAAGACGCGGTGAAAAAGGCCGAGCCATTTGTGATCGAATGAGACCGGAGTTTCCTCCGCGCCTTCGCGTCTCCGTGGTGAAACTTCCCTGAGCCGGCTCGTCGGTAGCCTCGCCCCACCCGGCAAAACTCAACGGAACCGTTCAGCCGTCCCTGCGGGACGCGTCTCATTCGCCACGCTGAACCTTGACGCTACAACGATTCCGCCCCTGCCGGGGCTGCGTTCGGAGTCAAACCCACCGCCCGCACCGCACCGCCGGCACCAGCGCCAACAGCAACGCCATCCCCACGCTCGACAACCCGTATGCCGATCCGGAAAAGGAAGAATTGCGGCTAGCTTACAACGCGCTCGTCCTCTCGCTGCGCCGGTAGTCCCGCGCGGGACGCCTGACCCTAGCCCGGCGTTTCAACGCCGGGTGCTTGGTGGGGCGAGAGTCCCCGCGAGCCGGCTCGTCGGTAGCCTCGCCCCACCGCAGGGACGATTGAAAAATGCCAATGGAAAAGACCGCCGTGATGTCTTAGACTCCAACCCATGGAAGTGATAAACGACAATCCGGTCGCTCAATCAGTCTGTTAGACCACTCACCACAACCATGCGCCGACCAAGATTCAATTTGCTGGCGGGAGCGGTCGCGATCGTCATCGCAGGCTCGTTGTATTTCTGGTGGCGATACGACTCGCGCTATAATTGGTTTCGGGCGCAAGACAAGGCGTATTTCAAACAGGTTACGAGTGACTGTGATTCGATACTGAAGCGATATCCGATCGGGTCTGCGGCATTGGAGCGCTATTCCAGAGCTTCGAATTGGTTCGAACTTCCCGTGAATGGCGAGGCGTTGCCGGCAAGCATCCGAGCATTGCGTCCGGATCGGATCCTTGTTTCCACGAATGCCATCTGGGTTAATTGTGGCGGGCGTGGGCGGCTTGATTGGGGCTTCGTGTGGCAACAGACCTCCGAGGCACAAACTTGGGCGTTGAGGTCTTGCCTCCCCTACAGTTTTGAGACAACTCTCTATGTTGAATCAAGTCGCTAGAGAGCCGTGGCCTAAACACAGGATAGCCTGCGGCGAACCCTACCCTTGGAAATGAGTTCAGCCGTCCCGTTGGGACTCGGGCAACCCGCGGACCGTAACCCCGGCTTGAAAGCCGGGGCTAGCTTCAAAGCGTCTCTCCGAGACGCGGACAGGCGAGAAAGGAAAATCCGGCTCGCCAAGGTTGACGTGAAGTTTTAGACTGCGAAACGTGGAAGTGATAAACGAGAATCCAATCGCCCAGTCAGACTATTAAGCCAAATGAGCGTCACCATATCCAATATCCGGTTAGAAGGCGCACGAATCGTTCGCGTGATTGAGGATGCGGATAGCGATAGGATTGCTTTTGATTTCAGTTACCCAATACCCGAGGGCGGTTCCGATTTTCCACGACGTAGATTCATCTTTCAGATGTGTCGCCGGTATCTTGTCGATGAAGGACGCGGTGCCGGCGAGCCATTCATTCGGCACGTCGAGATTTTGGAGATCGATCCTCACTTGGTCACCATCCGCATGCACACGGATCATGGGGTTCGTGAGCTCACCTGCTCGCCTAGTGTTTTGGAGGAGGGTGTATGAGATTGTGGCCGAATCACCGGATAGACTGCGGCAGACGCTACCCGTAAGAATCGGTGCCGCCGTCCTGTTGGGGCAACGATGTAAACGAAGTTGAGCAGCGGAGAACCCGGATATAAATTCGGCAAGTAACGCTGGAGCGGGCAGTGATTATTACTCATTTGAGGTATCGTATGAAAAAGAGAATCTTCGCAGCACTCCTGGCCATCGTGTCGTTCAGTGCGGTTGGGGGCGAGTTGACGAATAAGTATGTTGAGCTGATTTCTGCCAAGAAGGTTGATTCCTTTTCATCGCCTTACGGCGCTCCTCAAGTGTTCGAGGAAACTATCGACACGGCCGGCTTTTCCGAAATCCGCATGTTTGTCAATGTGTCAGTGGAAGATTATGAAAAGCATCCGGTGACTAAGAAAACGATGATACACGCAACGCTTTTCCACACGGTCACCAATGGTTCTTCACATGATTATTCAAGAAAGGAAATTCGTTCGGAGGTTGCCAGTTATGTAAGCGGTTGGTTTTCCGAAAAGATCATCGGAAACAAGACCCGCGTGCTGGCATTGGCAAATGATTTCCCCAAAGGCCCGTATACGGTCACGGTTACTTACTATCTGGTGAGATGAAGCGGGCGGGACAGAGGTGCCTTGCCGCTACAAAGATTCCGCCCCTGACGGGGCTGCGTTCGGAATCAAACCCACCGCACCGCACCGCACCGTTGCGCCAACCCCAACAAAACCCGGCCGGTGATTTGGGCCGCGGTGAATCGCCGCAGCAATCCCCACGGGATTGCATCACTCAGCCCAGGGTTGGAGCGCAGCGACTACCCTGGGACCATCCGCCATTGGATCATCAACCCTGAAAGGGTTGCAGCCTTCCGGAAAGATCGATGCAACCCCGTTGGGGTTGGGGGAGGTTTCTCATTTTCCCCAGGGTAGCCTCGCCGTGCTCGGCAACCCTGGGCTGAATGATTGTCATCCCGTCGGGATGACCGGGACGGCAAGATGGGGGTGCGTGCATCGGGTACGAGTACGGCGGTTCTTGGTTCCCTCACTGCCTCCGCGCCTTCGCGTCTCCGTGGTAAAAGTTCCCTGAGCCGGCTCGTCGGTAGCCTCGCCCCACCCGGCAAAACCCAACGGAACCGTTCAGCCGTCCCTGCGGGACTCGGGCAACCCGCGGACCGGAACCCCGGCTTAAAAGCCGGGGCTATTTTCCAACGTCCCGTTGGGACGTTACCAAAAATGCCATTTGAAATGTCCCGAGCCGAGTCGTAAACTTCAGCCCATGGAAGTGATCAATGAGAACCGCGCCGCTGAATAATAATGTCGTGCACAAGTCGTTCATTCATATGAGCCCCGCCCTCTCAGGTGCTGCGCCCCCTTCCCGGGTTGTCACGCCCACTTTGCTTCTGATGTTTGTGGTAGCATGTCTAGCCTTGGCAAGTTGTTCGCGGTCGCATGATTTCGGCGCGTTCGTAGTCAACGAAGTAGGACGGTGTGGCGGCCGCGCCCTGACCAATGCCCCACTTCCAAGAGTGGAAGCGGAATGGACTATTAGAAGAGATCGAAACGGATTTCAGGCTTCGATTTCAGGAGCCACATTTACGAGCATTGATGGGACGATGAAACAGGCGTTCGGTGCACCCAAACTTTCCAAGGAATCTAATGCGAGCGGTTATCCTCACCGGGTATGGGCTGCGGCTGACATCGGGGTTGCCATTCACCTGATTGGCCGAGCTAATGGTGCCGAGATAACCTGTATGCGGGGCATGCGCAATGTTGACGAGATGATGCGCGAAATCGAAAGACCGTGGTGGAAGATTTGGTGATATGATGGCTAATTAAGGGCCAGACTGCAGCGATCGCTACCCATGGAAATGAGTTCAGCCGTTCCTCCGGGACTCGTCTCGTTCGCCACGCTGACCCGGCACTCAAGGGCCGGGCTAGATTCATGGATTCGCGCGGTGGAAGCCCTCACCCAGCGGGAGAGGGTGGCCGCCGGGCGGGTGAGGGAGAACCGCCCCAATCCTCCCGCCCTCACCAAACGACGCTGGACAATCCATTGAGTTACAAATACGGTCCCGGCATGCCAAAGGACCGACTGCCCAGGGCATTGTTGATGTCTGTTACCCCACATTCCGCTTATGAAAAAATGCATCATATTCTGTTCGGGACTGCTTCTCGCATTGACAGCGCTTGCTCAAATCCGCTTGGAGCTAAAGGCAATGCCCGTTCAAGTGGCTTTGCAACTATACGGACGGGTGGTTGCCAAGGAATTGGTGTTTGGACCGGGCATTACAACCCTGACGAATCGGATTACAGTGAAGCCGGCTTCGCCATCCTCAAACGCTGAGGTGGTCAAAATCTTAGAGACTGCCATGCGTGAGCAGGCGAACCTTGAATTCGCGCCACTTGATGACAAACGCATTGCCGTGACAGTTACGAACAAATGAGACGGTCGCCTAATCACGCGAATCACTCGCCCAGCGGGAGAGGGTGGCCGCCGGCCGGGTAAGGGAGAACCGCCCCGCGCCCACACTTCCGCACCAACCGACGCTGGACAAGCCGTTGAGTCACCCATACGTTTCCGGCATGCCAAAGGACAGACTGCCAAGGGCAATGTCCCTTGCCTCATAGGCACCGCTAAGCTTTGTGAACAAGAAGACCGTCATTCAATTGCGAGCACGATACGCGCTCCTTTTCGGAGTGGGGGCGTGCGGGTGGTATCTTGGCGCGATGTTCCGCACGTCGGGTTGGGGCTATCACGATCTGGTCGGGAGTTTATTTATTTCTCTCGCCGCTTTCTCCATCATTGCTTTGCCTTTGGCGTTTATTCCTCTGATTGGGCTGCCTTGGCGTCGCAAAGGGATGGTGATTGCCCTTTTGGCGTTCATTTGTGTATCCGCCGTGGAGGTGTACGCGCGAGGACAGGAGTACTTGCTTGTTCGTCGGTTGGGACAGCACCCAAGAACAGATTACACAGAGCCCCGTTGGTGGCCGTTTACCTACCATAGCCTTGGCTTTGTCAAAGGTGAGTGGTGGGGTTGTGATTGATAAGGCGTGCCTTAATCACTGGACCGGCTGCGGCGCACGCCGCCGGTGGAAATGAATTGAACCGTCCCGTTGGGACTCGGGCAACCCACGGACCGGAACCCCGGTTTGAAAGTCGGGGCCAGCTTCAGAGCGGCTATCCGAGACACGGGCAGGCGCGAAAGGAAAATCCGGCTGGCCAAGGTTTCAGTGAAGTTTTAGACTCCAACGCATGGAAGTGATATACGACAATCCTGTCGCTCAATCTTACTATTAGGCCGCTTCACACGTCTCGTGAATACGACAACCATCAGAGCGGTTCTCATTATCTTCGCGCTCGCCCAGCTCACGGTATTGCTCCTGCCACGCATTGGCCCGGAGAAGTTTCGCGCGAGGGAGTTCGCTACAGCTTTCATAGCTTGGAACGAGAAACCCTCTGTCGAGACCGAGCGCACATGGCAGGAGGAATTGTCGCTACGGAAGAGACACAAAGGCCGGATTGCATTGCTCATCCTTGGCGTTTTTCTCGTCGTCAACGGTTTGCTCTGGTACAGATTCTGGAACTATGGAAAGCATCAGAACGCGGCCTAATCACAGGATAGACTGCGGCGGATGGCTTGGGGCCGTCTGGGTTGGTTGAAATCCTCACTTCCTCCGCGCCATCGCGTCTCCGTGGTAAAACTTCCCTGAGCCGGCTCGGCGGTAGCCTCGCCCCACCCGGCAAAACCCAACGGAACCGTTCAGCCGTCCCGGCGGGACGCGTCGCGGGAGAAGCCGAGCCCGTCGAGGGGTTGCCCATTCGCGCAGCGTTGCGGCCCCAAGTTGAGATTGGCCCTCACCCGGCGCGGTGTTAGCGTGAGGGTGTGAACGATTTGTTGATTGGCGCTCTCGGCGCGTTGCTGGCCACGAACCAACCCGCGGCCTTGAGCAACCTGGTCGAGAAGCATACCGGCGTCGCCGTCAGCATCCCCGCCGCGCCCAACCCGAATGATCCGCTCGAGCTGGAGCTCGCCAAGATCATGGCCGAGGACAACGCCGCGCAGGCCGAGGTGGACAAGTGGCTGTTGGAAAATCAGGCGTTCGCCGCCAAGGGCATCGGCCTGCCGGAAGGCGCCATGAACGCGCGCATCCGCCAGCGCTTCGAACCCGTGCGCAAGCATTACGAGGAATTCATCCGCCAGCATCCCGACTACACCCGCGCGCGCGTCGCCTACGCCTCGATGTTGTCCGATCTCGGCGATGAAACCGGCGGCAAGGAAAACCTCGAGCGCGCCCTGGAGCTCGATCCGAAGAACGCGGCGGCGTTGAACAATCTGGCGAATTATTACGGGCACAATGGCCCGGTGGAAAAGGCGTTCGAGTGCTACGAGAAGGCGATCGAGTTGCGCCCCACCGAGTCCGTTTATTTCCACAACTTCGGCACCACGGTGTATCTGTTCCGCAAGGACGCGATGGCGCGGTACCAGATCGACGAGCAGCAGGTTTTCGATAAGGCGCTGAAGCTTTACGCCCGGGCGCTCGAGCTGGATCCGAACAATTTCCCGCTCGCGACCGACGTGGCGAAAACCTACTACGGCATCAAACCGCTGCGTCTCAAGGAAGCGCTCGGCGCCTATGAATACGCACTGAAGCTCGCCTCGGACGACGTGGAGCGCGAAGGCATCTACATCCACTTCGCGCGATTGAACATGCTGGGGACGAACTACGCCGCGACGGAGAAATTCCTCGGCCAGGTCACCAACCAGATCTACGCGGGAATCAAAACGAACATCCTGCGGACGATGCAACATCGCCAAACCGCCACCACCAACGCGCCACCGGTGGAAGCGATCCCCTTCTCTGCTCCGCTGAAAACCGTTCCGCGTTAATCTCGGTAGGAGCCGAGGTAACGAGGCTCAAACTCTTCCGGCTGCCAATCCTGACTCTCGAGAATTGTTTTGAGGTAGGGTCATCGCGCCGCGATGACCCAGCCCGCGTTTCAGCGGGCTGTTCCGCGCCTCGACGGCGCGGGGCCGCCGCAGCGCGGCAGCCCTACCTTTCGAGAATCACCACAACTGCACGGCCCGCAGGTGAGACACCTGCGCTCCTTCGCTTCACAGGAATCTCCCGCGAACTGCCGGCACGCCCTACTTCTTCCGGTGGGTCAGGCGGTCCATCAGTTTGCTGTGGATTCCGCCGAAGCCGCCGTTGCTGAACACGCAGACGACATCGCCGCCCTCCGCTTCCTTCGCGAGATGCGCGACGATGCTGTCGGCATCGGGCAAATAGGCTGAGGGCTTGCCGGAGGCTTTGATTTCCTCCATGAGCTTCGCGGGATTCAATCGCTCCGCCTCGGGCAATTGATCGAGTCGCGCCACTTCGGCGACGACCACGCGATCCGCATCCGCGAAGGCGGTGACGAGTTCCTGCTGGAAGACATTTCGCCGCGTCGTGTTCGAACGCGGTTCGAAGACGGCCCAGATTTTCTGCCGCGGATACTTGATGCGCAGTGCGCGCAGCGTTTCGCGAATCGCCGTCGGGTGATGGCCGAAGTCATCGACAATCGTCACGCCACCCGCCACGCCGCGCACTTCCATGCGGCGCTTGATGCCTTTGAACGTATCGAAGGCGGACTGGATCTGGCGGTTGTTCAAACCGCAATGCCGCGCGCACGCGACGACCGCGAGCGCGTTGCGCACGTTCAGTTCGCCCACGAGATTGAGTTGAAACTTGTGATTCGGCGTTTCGAAAACCGAGGCCGTCGCCGCGAGGTTGAGGTTCACGGCGCGGAACGCATTGTCTTCACCAAGACCGAAGCGCTTCACCGGGCACGGCGCAGCGGCAAGCAACGGCGCGAGGTTTGGCTCGTCACCATTGGCGAGCAGGAGGCCGTTGCGCGGAATCAAATTGATGAAGCGCTTGAACGACGTCTGAATCGCCGCAAGGTTTTCGAATATGTCTGCGTGATCGAATTCGAGGTTGTTGATGATCGCGACTTCCGGGAGGTAGTGGACGAACTTGCTGCGCTTGTCGAAGAACGCCGTGTCGTATTCGTCGCCCTCGATGATGAACCATTCGCTGTCGGTGAAACGCGCGCCCTGGCCGAGGTTCGTCGGAATGCCGCCGATCAGGAAGCTGGGGTTGAGTCCGTTATGCTCGAAGACCCAAGCGAGCAATGAAGTGGTCGTCGTCTTCCCGTGCGTGCCGGTGACGACGAGCGAGCGTTTGCCGCGAATGAAAAATTCCTTCAACAGTTCCGGCAGCGAGCAGTAGCGGAGTTTCTTGTCGAGAATCGCTTCGACCTCGGCGTTACCGCGCGAGAGGGCGTTGCCGATAACCACGAGGTCGGGTTTGTGCGCGAGGTTCGATTCCGTGAAACCGGTCATCACCTCGATCTTCCGCTCGGCGAGGAAGGTCGACATCGGCGGGTAGACATTTTGATCGGAGCCGGTGACGCGGTAACCACGCTCGTGCATCGCCGCCGCGGCCGAAGCCATGGCGGTGCCGCAGATGCCGACGAAATGGACGGATTTGATTTCGGAAAACATTGCGACGGATCATGGGAATTTGGCGGGCGATGAAAAGCAGGAAATCACGGGAATTGCCGCACGCCGGCTGGGTCGGATGTTTTTTTCATCGTCCCGAAAATGCCCGCCCACTAGAATGCGCCGATGCACGATGGGACTTTGACGGGCGTTTCGATACTGGTAGTCGAAGACGAGCCGCTGTTGCGGCGGCAAATGACGGCGCACCTTCAGCGCGCCGAAGCCGACGTCATTGCCGCGGAAAATCTCAAACTCGCCCGCAAAGTCATCGCGGAACAAGATTTCGCCGTCGCCTTGCTCGACGTGAACCTGCCCGACGGACGCGGGACCGATTTGCTGAAGGAGAAGGCTTTTCCCAGCAGCACCGCCGTCATCGTGATGACCGCTGATGGGGGCGTGGCCGGCGCCATTGAAGCGATTCAACTGGGGGCGCTCGACTACCTGCAGAAGCCGGTCGATCCCGTGGCGTTGACGCTGGTGATTGCTCGCGCCCGAAAGGTTAAACAGGCCGCCCGGGCAGAAGAGCACAAACGCGAATCTCATGAGGAGGAGGGATTCTTCTTCGGGAAATCACTCGCCGGGATGGAAACGCTCCTGAAGAAGATCATCACGGCCGACACGCGGATGGAGCAGAACCTCCCGCCCGTTCTCATCGAAGGCGAGACCGGCACCGGCAAGACGACGATCGCGCGCTGGTTGCATGAACACGGCCCGCGCTCCGGCCAGCCCTGGATCGAGGTGAACTGCTCGGCGTTGCCCGAGTCGCTCGCCGAGTCCGAGCTCTTTGGTCACGAACGCGGCGCGTTCACCGATGCACGCACCGCGCGGATGGGATTGTTTGAAGCGGCCAATGGCGGGACGCTGTTCCTCGACGAGTTGCCGAGCCTGTCGCTGCCGTTGCAGGCGAAGATTCTCAAAGCGATCGAGGACCACCAAATCCGCCGCGTCGGTTCGAACAAAGCCATCACGATCGACACGCGCGTCATCGCCGCGACCAATCGCAATCTCAAGGAAGCCATCGCCGCCGGGCAATTCCGGGACGACCTTTACCACCGGCTCGATCTATTTCGCGTGGCCATGCTGCCGCTGCGGGAACGACGCGATGATTTGATTCCCCTCGCCGAAAAACTGATTGAACGGATCTGCCGCCGACACCGTTTGGCGCCGAAGAAACTCACGCCGGCAGGGCAAGCGCGGTTGCTGGCGTTTCCCTGGCCGGGCAACGTCCGCGAACTCGCGCATGAACTGGAACGCGCGTTGGTCTTCGAGGACGGCTCCCAGTTGGAGCTGGCGCATCTGGCGCCATTGACCGACGCACCAGGGGGCGGAATCGTGAACCTGAACGACTGGTTCAACGAACATTTCCGCTTCGCCCCCGAAGGTTTTCAACTCGAGGAGGCGATCAACCGCCTGATCAATCACGCGTTAAAGCAGACCAATGAAAACGTCTCGGCTGCAGCCAGATTGCTCGGCGTCTCGCGTGACTATGTCCGCTACCGGCTGGACGGCGGAAAGTCCGCCAAATCCGCTGGGGAATAGCCCCCAACCCAAAACGCCATACCGACGGATCGCTGGGTGTTTACCCCCAAGCGGACGGGGTATTTTCCGAGCCTTATCAGGGATCTTCGCCAGCGGAAGCCCATATTCATTGAGGTTTACTCGATCATTCCCTGATGGCACGGCGCTCGCTAAAGGGACAAGCGTATGCGCCTCGCATCTAAAACAATTTTGATCGCCGCCCTGATCGCCAGCGCTACTTCGTTGGTAGCCGCTGGGCTGGATGATCCGCCCGGAACTGACGATCGCCGCGAAGATCGCCCTTTGATTCGCAACCACCAACATCTCTCGGGTCGCCGCCACGGTGACAACCGTCCCAGCCGCATCGAAAACGACAGCGAGCTCGATAAACTGACGAAAGAAACCGAGACCCACCGCGAAACCGTCATCAAACGCGAAGTCGAGCGGCACAAGGAGTTACGCGACACCGCCGAGTCCCAGCGCGAACAATTGCGTGAGCAGGCGAAAGAGCTGGTGAAGGAACAGAACGATCGTCAGCGCGAACTACGAGATCACAACCGCGAACGGCAAAATGAAATCAAGAATGAGCTGAACGAGGAGATTCGCCGCGTGGTGGACTCCAGCTCCGACTCAGGTCGCCGCCGCCGGTAAACCAACTTCCCAAGTAACGAAACCGACTCGATAAACCAACAGAACCCCGCGCAAACCAGTGGGGAATAGCACCCAGAAACCATTGCACGAACCAGCAAGATTGGGAGCTATTCCCCGCCCACTTTAAACAAAGCACCGTGAAGCCGACCAAACCAAGTGAAATTCGCCTACTTTCGGCGACTTTGTGCGGTTGACATCCATGGCACGATGCTGGCTTTATAAATTCCGCCATGACAACTTCAATTCGCCTTCTTCTGATGACCGCGCTCATGGCGCTGGCGAATGTCGTTAGCGCCGCGGAGAACGAAAATGAGGGCAGCGACGATCGTCGCGAAGACCGCCCAAAGATTTCGAGCCATCCCACCATTTCTGGTCGCCACGGAAAAGGCGGCGGGAACGACAATCGCCCCGAGCGGTCCGGCAGCGATCAAGAGGTCAAGAGCCTCGTCAAAAAATTTGAGAATGAACGCGAGTCCTTTTTGCAGAAAGAAAAGGAACTTCAAAAGCAGTTGAAGGACGCCGCCGAAGCTCAGCGCGAGCAGATTCGCGAGCAGCAGAAAGAAAATCTCGAGCAGTGGAAAGAGCAACAAAAGAAGTTCCGCGATCAACTCCGCGAGCGGAGCGAAACGATCAAGAACGAGCTCAGCGATGATTTGAAGCGGGCGGTCGACGACGCAAAAGATAAATCCAGCGGCCGTGGTCGCAATCGCCAGTAACCCGACGCAACGGTGGAAAACCCCAGTTCCTGCCGGTGCTCCAGCGCCCGGATACCCGTTTCCAGCGTGGCTCAGGGACTCATCCCAATTGCACTGGTCAGCGGTCTGGGCTTCCTCGCGCAGATCGCCGCCGCGGCCGACAGCCGATTTGCTCCGCCAGTTTCCCCTTGGGTATTCACAACTGAAATCTCGGCCGGCGCGGGCTACAAAGACAACTTGTTGCTTTCGGACGTGAATCGCGAACACAGCTACGTGATCCGAACCACTCTCGATGCCGGGGTTTCGCGACTGCCGCTGGATGGCCCCCAGTTCAACTTCTTCCTGAACGGCGAGGACACTCGATATCCAGACGGGCGAGGTATTCACAAAGAGCAAACCCTCGTTGCCATTGCCCAGATAAAAGCGAGCTTTGCCGAGGACTTCCACGTCAACCTGAACGCCCAATACCTCTATCTCGACGAAGTATTTGACGCGTCCATCACGGAGACCAACCTCACGACCCTGCTGGCGCGAGGACATCAATTCGCCAGCACTCCGGAACTGCGCTGGGATTTTGCGGCGAACACTTCGGTGCAGCTCGAGTTTCTCGTTCAGCGTCAGGTTTTCACTTCGGATGATCTCGACGACTACTGGGAAACGGGGCCGAAACTCACGCTCGATTTCAAATATCACCCCAAGTCCGATCTGGCGTTCAGCATCTGGTTTCACGACCGCCGTTACGATCACCGCCGGCAATTCACTGCTGCGGGAGTCGGAGTTCCCGACACTCACCTTCGGTATCACATGCAGGGCTTCGAAGTGGAAAACAACCACTACTGGGACGAGCGCCGCCGCTGGCGCAGTCGCACCCGCCTGCAATTCGAACGCAACGAAGACAACGGCAGCGGATACTTCAGCTACAAGCGCTCGCAGCTCCGCGAGCAGTTGCGCTACCGCAGCGCGGATTGGGAAATCTCGATCGAAGGCCGCGTATCCTATTACAATTTCGACCTGCAGACCGCGGCGCCGCTATTCACCAACCGCCGACATCGCATCGGAAGTGACATCGACATTCAGGTGACTCGCCATCTTTCCAAACAGTGGCGGGTGTTTCTGGAATTCGGCCGGGAACAATCCATTTCCAACCAAAAACTCGACGAATACACCGCGAACAAAGTTCTCGCCGGCGTCGGCTGGGAGTATTAATTGAACATGAAACCTCGCAACCCGACCAAAAAGCCGCTGCTCGTCGCGGCGTTGCCATGGCTCGTCGCTGCGTTGACCTTGATCGTGCTCGCCGCCGCGCTGGGGCTGGTTTCGTATTATCTCCGCCAACAAATCCGCCTCCAGATTCTCAACCGCGACGGCGAAAGCCTTCACGCGGTGGCGACCATGATCTGCGCGGAGATCGCCGAAGACACCAAGAGTCCTGAACTCGGCGAGGCCGGGCAATTTCAAGCGCTGCTCAAAGCGTCACGCCTCAAAGGCATCATCGCCGCGCGCTTGTTTGATTCAACCGGACAATTCGTCGCCTCATTTCCAATCAACGCTCGCGACGGGCGCCTGCCGGAAGCCGATGCGGCAACGCTCCGTTCCGCTCAGCCGATATCGCATTTCATCGAGCACGGGGATCTGGAAAACGTCTTGTATCGCGATTCCAAAGACTCCCCGCCTGCGCGATTCATCCCTTTGCTCGAAGCGAATGTCCCGTTGCAAATCCGCCATCAGGCTCAAGTACAGGCGTTCGCGCAATTCATCATCTCCGGAGAAAGCGTCGCCGCGGAATTCGCGCGCCTCGATCGGAACTTGTTGATCCTAGCAATTGCCGTGGGCGTGGCCGGAACATTTCTCATCGCTATGGGACTGCGCTGGGCCTTTGGCCGCCTTGAACGCGCCCATACAGAACTGGCGAAACGCTCCGCGAGCCTCACTCGGGCGAATCAAGAACTCGCGCTCTCCGCCAAGTCTGCCGCATTGGGCGCGGTGTCCGCACATTTGATTCATGGCCTCAAGAATCCCCTATTCGGACTGCAAGCGCTCGCGTCCGAAAATGCCGGCCGGCCCGGTAACGATTCCGCCTGGCTTGCGGCAGCCGAAACGACACGCCGGATGCAGGAAATGGTCAACGAAGTCGTACGCGTGCTGCGCGAAGACCAATCAGGCACGACTTACGAAATTTCCGTCGAGGAACTGGCGGTGACCGTTTGCGCCCGCGCTCGTCCGCTCGCCGCGCAAACCGGGGTCGAACTGAAGTCGCAAGTCAACGTCGTCACGACGGTCAACAATCACGCCGGCAATTTGATTTCGCTCGTGCTGGTCAACTTGACTCAGAATGCCATCCAAGCGTCACCCGACGGCGGCATCGTCACGCTGAGTATCACCCGTGAGAATGAAGACGTTCTCTGCCGCGTCATCGACGAAGGTCGGGGCATTCCCCCGGAAGCGCAGGCCAATCTGTTCATGCCGGTGAATTCCACGAAACCCGGTGGAACCGGTCTCGGACTTGCGATTAGCCGGCAGCTCGCCCTCGCTCTAAACTGCACATTATTTCTGGAAAACACTTCCGAATCGGGCACTATATTCGCTTTACGTATTCCGGCCGGCGTCTGCCGCAGTGCCGTGCTGGACGCGCCGTCTGAAACTGTTCCTAAACGACTGTAGTTTGCACGATGTCTAAATCTGGCCCCACCATAACCAGCCGATGGTTTTGGCTATTGTTGCTGCTGACGGTGGCGGGCGAAAATTTCGCGACGGCATTCACGCTCACGTATCCCCTGCGTTGGCGCTGGTCCAATCCCACTCCACACGGAAATAACGTCTACGACATGACGTCGCATCTCGACCTGACAGTGCAGGTCGGCGATCGCGGCCAAATTTACGCGAGCAGCGATTTGATTTTCTGGCAACCGCTCGACAGCGGTGTAACGAACGCCCTCCGCGCCGCCACCTTCCTCGGCGATCGCCTGATCATCACGGGTGAAAACGGGCTCATAAGATTTGCCGATTCGCTTGAATTGATCCAACCGGCAACCGTCTCCCCGGCGACGACCGATTGGCTGGAAGCCGTCACCGCGTCCGACACCCTCGCCGTTGCAGTGGGTGACAACTCGGCGATCTATACAAGTTCCACGGGAACCAACTGGACACGCGAGACGGTGTCCTTCCCGAATACGCCTTGGCTCACTGGAGTTGCCTTCGGAAACAGTAGATACGTCTGCGTCGGCGAAAATGGGTTCGTTGCCCGCAGCAGCAGCGGCAGCAGTTGGAACCCGTCGACGAGCGGCACGACCAATTTTTTGAACTTTGTCGGATTCTTCAACGGTCGCTTCTTCGCCTTCGGTGACAACGGCACGGTGATTTCCAGTCCGGACGGACAGACTTGGGTCAGCCACACATTCGTCAGCACGAATTCCGTTTTTGATGGAGCGGGAGATGGCACGAACACATTGATCGTTGGTGATCCTCAAGTGCGCATCGCGCCTGGTTTTCCGCCCGTATTCGTCGATGAAATCGCGGCCACGGCGAACTCGAATCGCCCGCCGCGCTGGACTTATTTCTCCGCCAATTGGCTCTCAAACCAGTTCCTCATCGCCGGCCATTCCGGCATGACCGTGCAGGGCTTCAACACCAACGCTGCGCCCAACTACACGTGGCTGACGCACAGCGATCCCGTGCGCAACTGGCTCTGGGACGTGTTGCGCTTGCCCGATTTTTACGTCGCCATCGGTGACTTCGGCACGCTGCTCACCAGTGACGGGGGGATTGGTTGGTCACTCGAATTGACTCCAGCTGCCGCGACCAATTCCATTCTCCTCGGCATAGCGGGTGACACCAACACCATCATCGCCGTCGGCAACAAGGGAACCATCCTCCGCAGCGAACGCGGCTTCACAAACGTCGTGGCGACAAACGTTGTTTTAGCGGTCACTAATGTCGTGACCAACACGATCAACACCCTCGGCGCCGTATGGAACGCTGTGCAACCGCCGCCCACCACCAACGACCTGCACGGCATCACCCGCTTCGGCAATCTCTGGGTCGCCAGCGGCGCCAACGGAACGATCCTCACGAGCGCTGACAATGGCACCAACTGGACGATCCGCACTTCTGGCGTCACCTCGTATCTTTCCGGCCTCGCCACCAACGATACCGGCATCGTGGCCGTCGGGTCTCGGGGAACGATTCTGACGAGCGCAACCGCAACGAATGGTTGGACGAGTATCGCCAGCGGAACGACGAACTGGATCTTCCGTGCTCGTTATCTCAAAGACACGTTCCTTGCCGTGGGTGAAAATGGAACCTTGTTGACCAGTGTAAACCGCACCGCTTGGACCGCTCGCAACACGGGCGTCACGGCCTGGCTCAACGACGCGACTCTGCTCAATGACGCGGACTCGACGTATTTTATCGTGGGCAATCAAGGCACCGTGCTATCCGCCACCAGTTTCAGCAGTTGGCAGAATCGCGGCTCTATCACCGGAAAATCTCTCTATGGTGTGACTCACAATGGCAATGGCCAGCTCCTCGCCGTTGGATTCGAAGGAGCCATTCTACGAAGCCAGACCAGCTTGATCACCAATCAGCCCAGCATCATCACCTACAGTCGCGGCGACACGAAGAACGCATTTCTTCTCTCCGCCTTTCCTGATCAGCGCGTCAGCATCGAACGCAGCACCAACTTGATCAGCGCCACCAACTGGGTGCCCGGGCCCTCTTTCGATGTCCTCGATCCTTCCGGCACCGCTGTCAGCGTGGAAACGATCAATACGAATCAGCCGGCCCAACAATTTTACCGCGTGCGCGTGGTTCCGTAACCGGCCACTCCCTCAGCTCTTCAGCTTCTTCTCGAGAAGTTCGCCAATCACCGCCGGGTTCGCTTTACCTTTGCTCAGCTTCATCACCTGACCTTTGAGGAAGTTCAGCGCCGCGACTTTACCGGCTTTGAAATCAGCAGCGGGCCCCGGATTGGCCGCAATCACTTCTTCGCAGAATTTCTCCAGCGCGCCCGTGTCGCTGACTTGCGCGAGGCCCTTTTTCTCAACGATAGCCCCGGGTGCTTCGCCCGTGGCAAACATGTCAGCGAACACGTCCTGCGCGATCTTGCTGCTGATCTTGCCACTGTCGACGAGGGCGACGAGTTCAAGAATCGCCTCCGGTTTGAATTTCAAATCCGCGACGGTGAGGAGTTGAATATCCGCCGCTTCGATGCCCATCGCTTGTTGTTCGGCGGCAGCTTTTTCATTCGCCTCGGTGAGCTTGGCGCGCAGATTATTGATGACCCAGTTCGCCACGCCTTTGGGATTCTTCGACTGCTTCGCGAGGCCTTCGAAATAATTTCCGAGGGGCACATCGTTCTTAAACGTTTCGGCATCGCTCACGGGCAATTGATAATCGCGCATGAACCGCAGTTTCCGCGCGAGCGGAAGTTCCACGACGCGCGACTTCACCTCGGCGATCCATTCATCTGTCGGCTCCATCGGCATCAGGTCAGGCTCCGGGAAATACCGGTAGTCGTGCGCGTGTTCCTTCGTGCGCATTTCCTCCGTAATGCCCGCGACATCGTCCCAACGGCGCGTGGACTGGATCAATTTACCGCCCTTGGAGACAACCTCGATCTGCCGTGCGATCTCGTATTCCGCCGCGCGACGCACGCCGGAGAAGCTGTTCATGTTTTTGATTTCGATCTTCGCGCCAAGTTCCTTCGTGCCCTTCGGCCGCACGCTGATGTTCACGTCGCAACGAACCATTCCCTTTTCCATGTCACAATCGCTCACGCCCCCGTAGATCAGAATGTCCTTCAGCGCGTTGAGATACTCGTAGGCCATGTCGGCACTGGTGATGTCCGGCTCGGAAACGATTTCAAGCAAGGGCACGCCGGCGCGATTGAAGTCCACGCCGCTATGGCGATCGAAGTGAGAATTCTTCCCCACGTCCTCTTCGAGATGCGCCCGCGTGATACGCACGCGCGCAAGACCGTCAACTGAACCTGCACCGGTGAACTCGAAATCTACGAAACCGCCGAGCGTGGACGGTTTGTCGTATTGCGTAAGTTGATAATTCTTCGAAGCGTCCGGGTAGAAATAGTTTTTCCGGTCGAACTTCGCGAAGCGCGGAATGGAGCAGTTGAGCAGGTAGCCCGTGAGCACGGTCTTACGCAGCGCTTCCTCGTTCGGCACCGGCAACACGCCGGGCATCCCGAGGCAGATGGGGCAGACGTTGGAGTTCGGCGGCGCGCCAAATTCATTCGCGCAACCACACCACATCTTCGATTTGGTCTTGAGCTGGACGTGCGTCTCCAGACCGATCACGGCTTCGTATTCCATAAGAGCGCGGAAAGTTTAACCATGGATAGTCGCCGATGAACACGGATTTTTCCGAAAACCGAACTCCATAGCGGAAAAGTGCTCTGCACCCCTTTACGACCCCACCGACATGGTGGAGCTTAGCTCAAGCATTCGATGAATCCAGAGCGCCCCACCACCAACAGTCGCAGTGCCCCAGTCAATATATGCGGGCGCGATTCGTTTTGGGCGGATCGGCACGCTGTCGATTCCAAGCCGCGCGTCGTCAGGCGCAAGTGGCAATGTATCGCTTGCGGTGAATGCGGCTTTATTGAGTTCGGCCTGGGAGAAGAGACAATCCTCGTCGCACGTCGCATCGGACATCGCTGTCAGCCTGAGAGCATCACTTTCTATTCTCCAGGAGCCTGCATTCCACTGGTTGAATGACCCATTGGATTTCTGACCACCCCTTTTGGAGCCCGTTCCACCCGGCGAAACACCTCCGTCCAAGCTGAACTTAAATCTCCGGATGGAATATCGCGGCCATGCGCTTGGCATCGCGCTCCATTTTTCCGCAAACTAAATTGCACAGGGAGAAAATCATCGGATCCGCAATCTCATACCGCACCGTGATTCCGTCACGCTCCCGCTTCACCAAATGGTGGCTGTGCAACACGCCCAGATGCTTCGAGACGTTGGCCTGCTTCATTTCACATTCTTCCACAAGTTCGTTCACCGACAACGGCCCATCGTGCAATGCCTGAAGCAAAGCCAGCCGGCTCGGCTCTGAAAGAACGGAAAACAAGCGCGAGACGGCCGTCAGCTGGCCGGACGAAAGCATTTTCTTCTTTGGCGTTGACATATTACCACATAGCGATATGGTAATTTAAGAATACAACAACTCGATTGCTTTCACAAGACCAAACCCAGCGCCACAGGGCATCACTGTTCGCGACCAGAAAGCGGGATGAACCGAACCGTGCCACAATCTTAACCCACCAAAACCCATGAAGAACCAGCTCCATGAAAACCCTAAGAACCCCATTGGTGGGCGCCCTCCTTTGTGCCACGGCGATCGTTGGCCAGGCCGCCACCGCACAACTCCTCGGATGGAACAACCTCGGCATGCATTGCATGGACAGCGATTACTCGGTGTTCAGCGTCCTGCCGCCCTACAACACGATTGAAGCCCAACTCATCGTCGGTGGTCTCCTGATCACCAACGGCGACGGCTACACGGTGACGTATCAAGCGGTTGCCGATCCCAGCGGCTCCTTCAACTCAACTGCGATGGGCAAAGGGAACTACTACTCTTTTGCTACGGCGCTATACGGTCCCACCCTTGCGCCGGAAGCGGGACTCGCGGGCTGGTCCATGCCCGGCCCGAGCAACACGCCGCAAACAATGTTGTTCGAACAGACGAACCGTCCCGCTCCGATCGCGGCGGCCCTGGTGAATTGGTTTCGTGCCGAAGGCATCCCCATCGCGCCATTCGACGACGCCGGGTTGAAGAATCCTTACCCGATGATGC
Organism: Limisphaerales bacterium; assembly: GCA_044224905.1. Taxonomy (GTDB): domain Bacteria; phylum Verrucomicrobiota; class Verrucomicrobiia; order Limisphaerales; family JBGAJN01; genus JBGAJN01. Next base: position 1,132,607 of record JBGAJN010000002.1, on the reverse strand, counting down.
GCGTGATCGCCCGCAACGCTGCCAATCAGCCCATTGCCACGAACGACATCGTGCTGCCGGTCTCTGACGAAATGGATTGCCGCGTTTGTCACGCCTCAGGTGCCGGCAATGACGCGAAGCCCGCTGGCGGCTGGGTGTGGAGCAGCAATCGCGAGCGCGATTTTCGTCTGAACATCTTGCGTCTTCATGACGAGCACCAGTTCGCCAATCACACGGACCTTTATCAAGCCGCCCTCGCCGCGCGCGGGTTCAATGCGAAAGGATTGTTTCACGGCGTGATCGCGGACGGGAAACCTGTGCTCTGCGCTACGTGCCACGCTTCCGAAGCGTTGGGCACCGACAGTTACAGCACCATTCCTCCCCTCACCGCATCGGTGCACAGCAAGCACGCGACAGTCATGGATCCCGATTTGCACATCACGCTCGACAGTTCAGCGCATCGTGCCGCGTGCTACCGTTGCCATCCCGGTTCCGCCACGCGCTGCCTGCGCGGTGCCATGGGCGGAGCGATCGCGAATGACGGCACGATGTCGATGCAATGCCAGAGCTGCCATGGCAACATGAGTCAGGTCGGATCGTCCGCGCGCGTCGGCTGGTTCATGGAACCCAATTGCCAGAGTTGTCACACCGGAACCGCCACTAACAACAACGGGCAGATTCGCTACACTAGCGCGCTCGAAACCAACGGCCTCCCGCGCGTCGCCATCAACAAAACCTTTGCTACGCTGGACAACACCCCGGCGCCGGGCATTTCATTGTATCGCTTCTCGAGCGGCCACGGCGGGCTGCAATGTTCTGCGTGTCACGGTTCGACCCACGCCGAATTTCCCGCGACGCATCGCAACGACAACGTCCGCAACGAACGCATTCAAGGACACGGCGGCATGATGATCGAATGCACCGCCTGCCACGTTTCGATGCCGGTCAATGCCAACACGGCGACCAACGGTCCGCACGGCATGCATCCAATCGGACAACCTTGGATTAACGGGCATCCGGATTTGATCAAGAGCAACTACGTATCAACCGCTCAGTGCAAGACCTGCCACGGCTCAGATTCGCGGGGCACGGTTTTATCGAGAACGCAAACCGATCGCAGCTTGAGCGCGTTCGGCAGCAAAAAGTTCTTCCGCGGCGCACAAATCGGCTGTTACACCTGCCACAGCAGCCCCACAGACGACAACGCCAACACGAACGCCCCGCCCAGCGTGACCAACGTTTCGACCAATACGAGCAACGATCAATCCGTCTCGATGACATTGCCCGTGATCGGGGTCGGCGCGACGTTGCGCATTGTCTCACAGCCTACGAACGGCGCGGTTGGTCTGGTCGGAGGTCAGGCCACTTACTTTCCCAATCCCGGTTTCGTCGGCACGGACAAGTTTACATTCGCCGCCTATGACGGCTCCAAGAACTCCAACCTCGGCACAGGCGCCGTTGCTGTGGCGCAAGGCCCGTTCACACTAACAGCCAGCGCGATGGTTCCTCCGAGTTATCCCGCCGAATGGGTCGTCGCGTTCTCCGTGGTCGCCCGCACCAGCAACACATTGGCGAACGTCACCTACGACTGGGACTTCGGCGACGGCTCGGCGCACAGTCCCGCTGCGTTTACGATGCACACGTTCGCGACACCCGGCACGTATCCGTGGACGGTTATTTCGTCGGTCACCGATGGCGCGACGCAACTGACCGTCACGAACACCGGCACCATCACGATCACTCCACGATTGCAACTCAGCCCGGAAAACACGGGTGATCTCCTTCAAGTCTCCTGGCTCAACACGCCGGCCACCGCCGTGCTTGAACAAGCGGACCAACTCAAGAAACCGACGCAATGGTTCCCGAGCACGAACAACGTTTCCGTGATCGGTGATCGCCTGATGTTGAATGTCCCGAGCGACGCCCAACAACAATTCTTCCGCCTGCGCCAAGCGCAGTGAATGCATTACTCAATGGAAATCGTGTGAGACGCCGGCTTGCAGTTCGGTGACGTCGAGCCAGTCCACTTTCTCCGCGCGAACGTGAATCGTCCCGTGCCGGTATTGAACAGGACCGGCGAAACTCAGGAAGCCTTCGCTCGTGATCACGAGGCGGTGCGCTTCGAAGAATTTCGCCGCGACGATCACGTTCGCGATGCCGGTCTCATCCTCGAGGCTCACGAACACCACGCCCTTCGCGGTGCCGGGGCGTTGCCGGCAAATCACCATGCCCGCCACGCGCACGCGCTCACCATCACGGGCGCCCGACAGCGCCGCCGCGGTCCAATGATCCGTGAGTTTCGGCCGCACCAGCGCCATCGGATGCGGACCGGTCGTCAAAGCGAGCGATGAAAAATCCGCCTGCACGCGCTCGAAGTCATCCATCGGTCGTAACGGCGAACTAACCGCAGCGCCCGCGTCACCAAAGGAAAATTCATCCTCGCGCACTGCACGTTCCACTTCCCACAAGGCCGCGCGACGATGCGTGGAGAGCTGGTTCAACGCACCGATCTCCGCGAGCGTGCGCAATTCATCCGCAGTGAATCGTGTGCGCGTTTTGAAATCTTCGAGCGAGCGGAAAGCCGACGCCGCGCGCGCTTGCAGTAACTTCTCCGCGTGATCGCGTCGCAGTCCTTGCACTTGTCGCAGCCCGAGCCGGATTGATCCGTCCGCTTCAATCACGCAGTCCCAATCCGAACGCAACACGCACACCGGCCGCACCTGCACGCCGTGACGTTTCGCATCCTTCACCAGCGTAGCCGGCGAGTAAAAGCCCATCGGCTGATTGTTCAGCAGCGCGCAATAAAACTCCACCGCGCGGTGCACCTTGAGATACGTGCTCGCATAGGCGAGGTGCGCGAAGCTGATCGCGTGCGACTCGGGAAATCCGTAGAGCGCGAACGAGCCCACCGCGCGAACGATCGCCTCCGCGACTCCGGGCGCGACGTTGCATCCGTCCATCGCCCCACGGAGTTTCGCCACGGCGCTGTTCATGCGCTCATCGGAGCGATGGAAACTCATCGCGCGCCGCAAGTCCTCCGCTTCTTCACCAGAAAACTTTGCCATCACCTGTGCGATCTCCAGCATCTGTTCCTGAAACAACGGCACGCCCAACGTGCGTTCGAGCACCGGTTTCAGCTGCGGCGCGTAGTAAGTGATCTCCTCCTCGCCGCAGCGCCGACGCAGAAACGGATGCGCGAGGTCGCCTTGAATCGGCCCCGGCCGGATGATCGCGACCTCGATGACCACATCGTAAAAGCAAGTCGGCTTCATGCGCGGCAACGTCGCCATCTGCGCACGGCTCTCAATTTGAAACACGCCGATCGTGTCGGCGCGTTGCATCATCGCGAAGGTCGACGCGTCGTCCTGCGGCAATTGCGCGAGGTCCACCGGCCGGCCGCGTTGCGCACAGAGCGTCACCGTGTCCTGCAACGCCGACATCATGCCGAGCCCGAGCAGATCCACCTTGATGATGCCGAGATCTTCGCAATCGTCCTTGTCCCATTGCGCCACGACGCGTCCGGGCATCGCCGCGTTTTCCAGCGGTACGAAGCGGTTCAACTTGCCCTGGCAAATAATCATTCCACCCGAGTGCTGGCCGAGATGCCGCGGCAACCGCGCCATCTGCTGATAAAGCGTGGCGAACGCCGGAGCGCGCGGATGCGCCCGCGACAAACCGGCCTGCTCCATTTGATCAAAGAGTTGCACCGTGTGCGGAAAATCCCCGCTCGCGAATAGCGACGAAAAGCGATCGAGGATGTCGACGGGCAAGCCGAGCACCTTGCCCAATTCACGCGCCACGCTGCGTCCGCGATATGTAATCACCGTGCCGGTCATCGCTGCGCCGTGTGGACCGTAGCGACGGAACACTTCCTGAATCACGCGTTCGCGCCGGTCGCCGCTCGGCAGATCGAGATCGATGTCGGGCCACGCCTTGCGCGCACGCGTGAGGAAGCGTTCGAACAGCACGTTGAACTTCACCGGATCAACCGCCGTTATGCCGAGGCAGAAACACACCGCGCTGTTCGCCGCGCTGCCACGGCCTTGCACCATGATTCCTTCGCTGCGACAGAACCGCACGATGTCCCACACGAGCAGGAAGTAACCGGCGAACCCGAGTTCGTTGATGAGTGCGAGTTCCTTTTCCAGCAGCGCGCGGATTTTCTCCGGCACTTCGCCGTGGTAACGATCACGCGCGCCCGCATACGCGCGCTCGCGCAGCACGCCTTCCATCGTCTCGCCGGGACCGACGGGAAATTTCGGAAACTCGTAACCGAGATCGGTGAGTTCGAAACGCAAACGATCCGCGAGCCGCGCGGTGTTCGTGATCGCGTCGGGAAGATCCGCAAACAACGACTGCATCTGCGCGGCCGTTTTGAGATGCCGCTCCGCATTGACGGAAAGCAACGTCCCCGCGCCATCAAGCGTGGTGTGATTGCGCAAGCACGTGAACACGTCGGCGATCTGACGGCCTTCCGGCGTCGCGTGCATGACGCCATTCGTCGCGAGCAACGGCAGCCCGTGCGCCCGAGCGAGATCGATAAGCGCTCGGTTCAACCGCTCCTCACCACGTTGATAGTGGCGTTGGATTTCGACGAAGACATTTTTGGGACCGAAGACGCGAACGAGATTCGCCAAAATCCCGGTAGCACCCGCGTCTCGCGGGTCACCTTCGGCGTCTCGCCGAAGATCGTGAAGGTGATGAACGCCCGTTATCCCATCGAGTTCGCGGCGCGACGCCGCGAACGACCCGCGAGACGCGGGTGCCACCCCGCACAAACCCCGTGCGAGCGGTCCTTCCTTATCACCTGTCAACGCGACCAATCCCTCGGCGAACTCCGGCAACTCATGCCAGCGCACGACGCCTTCGCCCTTGGGCGCACGCAGGTGCGCGCGCGTGAGCAGCTCGCACAGGTGGTTGTAGCCGGTGCGATTTGCGACGAGCACGGGCACCACGGAGCCATCGTCCATCGCGAGTTCGGTGCCGAAGATCGGGCGCACGCCGACTTCTTTCGCCGTGCTCATCAAACGCGGCGCGCCGTAAACGCCCATGCGATCGCACAGGCCGAGCGCGCCGAGTCCCAACTGCCCCGCCGTCTCCGCGAGCTTCTCGGGCAACGATCCACCGCGCAGAAAGCTGAACGCACTGCGCGCGTGAAGTTCGATGTAATCGGACGAAGGCATTATGAGATGCTCGTTGAGGCCAGGTTCCCTCCGCGACGGCGCTGACGAGCAATGCGTTGCGCGAGGTCGGCTAGTGTTTCCGCATCAGCGGCGGCCCACTGAGTTTCGAACGGGTTCACCGCGCCGATCTCCGCAAGCAGTCGTTCGGGAAAGTCCGCGAGACCGCCATCGCGAAACATTTCCAACTGCTCGTTCAATCGACGCGCCTTCCCCTGCTCCGCCGCATCAAACGGAATCCGGCGTATCTCGCAGCGACTCCCGTGCAACAACTGGCGCGGCATCTCGTGCCATGCGACGTCGCGGTGCAACAGACGCCAACTCATCCGCGCGAGGGCGACGGCCGCGTGGCCGAGTCGCGGCAAGGGGCCAATGCCACTCGTCGCCACACGCGCCGTGGTGACGCGCAGCACGAACTCTGTTTCGCGACATTCCCACGAGAGATATTCCGAGGGCGCGGGGAAAACTCCCGCGCTGTTGAAGCGCGGACGTAGCGAGCGCAGCAGTTCGGCTTCGCGTTCCAGCGCGGCGTTTTCATCGGCGCATTCGTCCCAGTGGATTCGTTCGACGGTGGCGAGGAGACGACGGAGCTTGCGCGAGAGGCGATCGGGATTAGCCGAGCGATATGAGCCGAGCCGGCGGCGGAGATTCTTCGCCTTGCCGATGTAGAGCACGCCATCGCCCGCGCCGCAGAGGAGATAAACACCGGGACACTCGGGAACCTGCCGGAAGAATTCCCGACCGAGCCGTTCGGCGAGGGGGCGCGGCGGCGGCAACAGGAGCAATTGATGTTCGCACACGTGCATGGTTTTCAATCGAGCACGCCTTCCACGAACCAATCATCCGCGACGCGCACGAGGCGCAGCACCTGACCGTCGCGCGTTTGCACGTCCCACTCCTCGCGTTGCCACGCAGCGGGCTCCCACCAGTGCCCCGACGTGCGCCAAGGGCCGACGGAGATTTTCAACTGGCCCTTGCTCACGGCGCACTGGAGAGAGAGCGGGCGGGCGTTTTCGACGGTAGGAGAATGAGACTCACTCTGAATGGGAGTATCGGGATTCCCCTCACCCCGAGCCTCTCCCGAGGGGAGAGGAAACAGGAAGCGTTCGTCACCTGGAGTTTGATCGGTCGTTCCGTTGTCACTGCGTTTTGGTTTTCGAGAGGACGACGAAGACATCTCCCTTTCCCCGCGGGAGAGCGCGGGAGTGAGGGGAAACGGGACGAATAATTTCTCATCACGACGCGCAACGCGCGCGCCAGTTGTCTCCGACTCCATTTCCACCTGAGCTTTCTTCATCGGGCGAAATTTCCGCAGCGGCGTGGCGCGCAGAATTTCGGGCACGCGTTGGCTGAGCTGGCTCGGCGCGTTTTCAAAATCCGGGGGCACAAGTTTGAAGGCATCGACGCGGTGGCTGTTCTCGCGGATTGGCGTGCCGACACGTTCGGAGCCGACTAGCGCGCTGAGTCGCGCGAGAGTTTCCTGAAACTGATGCGGATCGCGGAGCGCGGCTTCGAACAGCGTGAACTGTTTCTGTTCCGGCTGCGTGGGCACGGCCTTGAGCGCGACGCTCGCGATGGGTGACTCGGTGCGGAGCGATTCGAGATGCGTGTGCAGCATCCGGAACAACACATCGGCCTGACGCGTCGGTTGCGGCACGCGGAGAGAGCGTTCGAGCAATTCGCCCGATTCAAGCCGCAGGCTCAACGCAAGACGCTCGGCAGCGAGGCCCGCGAGTTCGAGACGCTGGCTCAAGTGATCGACGAAACGACGCAGGATGAACAGCAACGGCTCCATCGTCTCGACCGTTTGTTCGAAGTCGAAGGCTTCCTCGTAGTGCTCGGAAGGGCGGACGAGATTCAGCGGTCGCGTGCCCGTGACGGACGCGGCAGCAAACAGCGCCATCGCCTCAAGCCCGAGCCGGTCCGCCACAGCGTCCTGACCGAGCGCGAGCAATTCGCCGACGGTGCGGATGCCCCACTTTTGCAGGATCAACGTGACGTCGGTGGAGGGTTCGAGCGCCGCGACGGGCAAGGCGTCCACGAACGCGCGCGGCTCGCGCACGATGTCGATGCCGCCGCCCCAACGCGCGGCGTGTTGCGCGAGATTCGGCGTCGGCCCGATGCCGATGCGCGCGGTGAGGTTCAACGCAGCGACCGCAGATTGCAGGCGCGCGGCCCACGTTCGCAGCGCTTCCTCAGCGGACGCAAAAATAGTTTCGCCCACGGGCAAGACCGGCAAACCGCGCAGATCAATCGTCACCATGCCGGGTGCGGTGTTTTCGAGGTTCGGCGAAAATGCGTAGGCGGCCTGCAACACGGCGTCGGTGGTCGAGCGTTCCTGCGCGGGCGAACGATGGCGGATGAGCACGGCGCGGCAACGCGCGAGCGCTTGCGTGGGCGTGAGACCGCGCGTGATACCGGCGGCGCTGGCGCCGGCATTGAACTCGACGACGCGCGGCGTGGTGGCCGCCGGATCGACGAGGGCCACGGGACGTTGCCACAATTCCGGCTCGTGCCGGAGCGCGGCTTGCAGCGGGAACTGGGCGAGATGGAGAACGGTAAACATGGTGATCGTTCAGGCCGTTCGCGCGGCGTGGCTGGCATCGCGCGCTTCAGTGGCGCGAAGCAGTTCAAAGCGGAGACTCGCCAGCACATCGACGGGCGCTTCGGCGAGCGCGTCGGTGGCCAACTGGCTTTCTACGCGCACGCGCGCGGCCACGCCGCCGACGAACGGCGTGGGCGTGATGATGAGCGCGGTGGTACCGTTGTGTTCGAGCAGCCGCCGGAACCGATGCCAGACGCTCGCGGAAATTTTGCGGAGCTGCGCGGGCGGGTTGAGTTTCAAATCAACAACCACGAGCGGAAAGTTACGATCGCGCAGCAGCAGATCGGCGGCTTTGAGCGATTGGCCGGCATCATCGCAGCGCACCCAGAGCAGGCGCGCGAGCACGTCGGGTTCGACGGCGTCGACATCGAAACTGTCCGCGCCATCCACGAGCGCGAGGAAGCGTCCATCGGCGGCCGCGCGACGCAGCAGCGCGTGGAGCACTTGCGCGCTGCCGGATCCGGGACCGGCGCCGACGAGTTCGGTCATTTCCCCGCGCGGCAAGCCACCGCCGAGCAAGGCATCCAGCGCGGGCACACCGGTGGGCCAGCCGTTCGTTTCCGCCGGTCGCCCCAGCCCCGCGCGGGCGCGCGGAAACCGCTGCGAGAGCAGTTCGCGGAGCTCGATAATTTTGGCGGGCGTCGACATGGCGCAAGATTTCGGCGGACGGGCAATCGACAATTTAACCAAACATTTTTGCGAAGCCAGCGTGCCTTATTCACAAGGACAACGGCGGTCCAAGGGTTGAAACTTCCGCCGGGAATCGGACGGAACAAAGAAATGCGCGAACCCGTTTGCCTCCGGGGCGAAAAACGGGCAACGTAGCGTTAATAGCACCACCGAAACCGCGAACCTAAAACGAAAGAACCATCATGGCCCAGGCAATCATGAACCCCGAAGAGGTGCGGCGCTTCGCGGAGGAACTCAAACGCTTCAACGCCGACCTCCAAAACCGCATGGCCTCGCTGCAAGCTCGTTTCGCTGCGCTCGGCGACTCTTGGCAGGATCAGGAGCACACCAAGTTCTCCGAGGAATTCAAGGCGACGCTCAAGGCGCTGAAGCACTTCATGGAAGTTTCCAACATGCACGCGCCGTATCTCCTCCGCAAAGCGCAGCGCATCGAGGAATATTTGAACCAGCGCTAGTCATGTCGCAGCGCGCGAACGTCACTTCCGTCGAAGCCATCGAGGCTTTCCGGGCGAACCTCATCGTTTATGTGAGCAAGGCGCGGCCCACGCTGGAAGAAATCTCCGACCAGCTTATTCGCCTGCGTCAATGGGTGCAGACAGATCAGCGCACCATTTTGGAACGAGCCCTACAACGCCGCATGCGCGAACTGGAAGACGCCCGCGCCACGTTGCTCAGTTCACGTTTGTCCTCGCTGAAGGAAGCCGGCTCGGTTGAAGTCATGGCCGTCCAGCGCGCCAAGCGGGCGATGGATGAAGCGACAGACAAGTTGGGCACGCTCAAACAATGGAACCGCAATCTCGACAGCCGCGTGGAACCGTTGGTGCGCCAGTTAGAGAAACTCCACACGGTCCTCGTCAACGAGATGCCCAAGGCGATCGCTTATCTGAACGAGCGGATTAACGCGCTCGACGCGTACGCCAACATCCAGGTCGGCACGGTTGAATCTGCGCCCGCAACCGCCGCCACCGAAGCTCCACCAGCCAGCGCGGACACCGGCAGCAAAGGAGAAGCGACATGAGCCTCGCGTCAAACCGCGCGCGCTTGGGCGGGATCACCCGCGAGCTTTCCCACCAGTGGGAGCAGACGAAGGTTTACTGGCGCGATGCGAAGAGCGCCGAGTTCGAGAAGAAATTTCTCGATGACTTGTTCAACAGCGTGGGCACGGCGCTCACGGTGATCGATGATCTCGACAAACTAATTGCAAAAGTCAGGAACGATTGTGAGTAGCCATCTTGGGGTTGGGAAAACACTGGAACTTCTGGAACGCCTGAAAAGTTCCGTACGCGACTTCACCGCGCGCGAGGACAAGCTGAATCAGGAATTCCGCAGCCGCCTCAACGTCGAGCGCGGCCGCCGCAACGAAGCGGTCGAAACGTTGACGCGGCAACTCGCCGACGACATCGCGAAAGCTGAATTCGATTTTCAATCCGCCAAGGCCAACACCGCGTTGCACTACGAGTCCCGCAAAACGCGCATCGCCGAGGCGCACAAGGCGAGCCAGAAGAACGCGCAAGCCGCCATCACCGCCATCGAAGGTCGCCGCAAATACAAATTGCAGACCGAGATGTTGACGGCTCGGCGCAACCACGAGACCGGGCTCGCCACCGCCGACGCCACGCTCGCCGAATTTCAGGGACAGCTTGCCGCCGAAACAACGACCATGGTCGCACTGGAAAAGCTCGCGGAGGATTCCTTCAAAGGCTACCGCAAGTTCATCCAGCAACTGGCCGCGGCGCCCGACACCGCGACGGCGAATCTCACGCCCGACGAGAATCAATTGCTCGTGGATCTTCGCGCGGTGCTCAATCGAGCGCAGGACGATCTGGTGCGGTTTCGGAAAATGTTTCTGCCGCTGGTCTTCCGCTATTGGGCGGTGCTGCTCGTGCTGGTGTTGCTGGTTCCGCTCGCGCCGTTTCTCCGGCAGTTCGGTCCGCCATTAGAAGTCCCGTGGTTGACCTTCGTGAACGCTGGCGCTGCTGCTGGCGGATTGCTCGTGTTCGGTTTCATCCTGCACTTGATCGGCAAGGGCCAAGCCGCGCCCGCGGCGACGGAAATCTGCCTCGCGCTGGGTCAGGCGCGCCAGCTGAGGGACGCTTGCTCCAAGAAAGCCGCAGCCACGCATCAAAAGGAACGCGAACGCGTCGAGCGCGAGTTTCAAAAGCGCACCGAACAGATCGATCAGGATTTCGGCGCGGCGATGGAGCAAGGCGCGCAATTGCGCGACACGTATCCGCTCGAGATCGACAAGAAAGAGCGCCGCATCTCGCTCCGCAACGATCAGGTTTATCAAGCGACGGTGGAATATTATCAGAACGCGTACGGCGAATCCGCCGCGCAACTGAAGCAGCAAGCGGAGACGCGCCTTGCCGAAGTCACCGCTGTGGGCGAAGCGCGCGAGGCGCAGATCAACGCGGAGTATCAAGCCCTCTGGCAGACGCTCGAATCGGAATGGCAGACGACGATGCCGCCCATCTACGACGCCATCGGTGCGACCATCGACACGGCGAACCGGCTGTTCCCCGCTTGGGAGCCGCAGGTGTTGACGCAATGGACGCCGCCGAAAGAATTCTCCCAAGCCGCGCAGTTCGCCCATCTCGCCGTCGATGTCGAGAAGCTCGCGGGAACCGGCTCGAAGGAATCGCGGCTCGTCCTACCCGGTCCGGCGAAGTTCGCCCTGCCCTTGCTGCTCACCTATCCCGCGCACGGTTCGGTCCTGTTCGAATCGAAGGACGCGGGTAGCGATCAGATGATCGGCGCGTTGAACAACATCATTCTCCGTCTGCTCTCCACCGCGCCTCCCGGTCGCGTGAGCTTCACGGTGATTGATCCAGTGGAACTCGGGCAGAACTTCGCTGGCGTCATGCACCTCGCGGATTACGAAGAGCATTTGATCAACAGCCGTATCTGGACGCAGACGAATCAGATCGAGCAACGCCTCGCCGATCTGAACGAACACATGGAGAAAGTCATCCAGATGTATCTCCGCAACGAGTACGCGACGATCGCGGAATACAACGAGCAAGCCGGCAACATCGCGGAGAAATATCACTTCCTAGTCATCGCGGATTTCCCCGCGGGCTTCAGCGACCTCGCGGCCAAGCGGCTCATGAGCATCGCCGCCAGCGGCGCGCGCTGCGGTGTCTTCACACTCATTCACTGGGATCAACGTCAACCCGTGCCCCAGGATCTTGTGGCCGATGACCTGCGCAAGAACAGCATCAGCGTCAGCGCGCGCGGGAATGACTTCATCCTCACCGGAAATTTCATACCCGGCGCGGCGCTGCAACTCGACGCGCCGCCTTCACCGGAATACGCCACCGAGTTCACGCACAAAGTCGGCCGCGCGAGCAAGGACACGAACCGTGTTGAAGTCCCGTTCAATCACGTTGCTCCGCCGGACGCGCAGATTTGGAGCGTGGAGACCACGAACGAATTGCGCGTGCCCATCGGGCGCACTGGCGCGACCAAATTGCAATATCTCGCGATTGGCAAAGGCACGCGGCAGCACGCGCTCATCGCGGGCAAAACGGGTTCCGGAAAATCGACCCTGTTCCACGTGGCGATTACCAACCTCGCGTTGTGGTGCAGCCCGGAACAAGTGGAGTTCTACCTGATCGATTTTAAGAAGGGCGTCGAGTTCAAGTGCTACGGCACGCAACGCCTGCCGCACGCGCGCGTCGTCGCGATCGAAAGCGATCGTGAATTCGGACTGAGCGTGCTGCAACGCGTCGATGACGAACTCAAACGCCGCGGCGACATGTTCCGCAAACTCGGCGCGCAGGACATCGCCGGCTACAAGCGCGCTGGCGGCACGGAGCCGATGCCACGCACGCTGCTAATGATCGACGAGTTTCAGGAGTACTTCACCGAGGAGGACACGATTTCGCAGAACGCTTCCGTGTTGCTCGACCGCATTGTCCGTCAGGGCCGCGCGTTCGGCATTCACGTGATCCTCGGTTCGCAAACGCTCGGCGGCGCTTACACCGTGGCGCGCACGACGCTCGGGCAAATGGTCATCCGCATCGCGCTTCAGTGCAACGAAGCCGACGCTTACCTGATCATGGATGAAAACAATCCCGCGCCGCGTCTGCTCTCGCGTCCCGGTGAAGGCATCTACAACGACGCCGCGGGCGCGAAGGAAGCGAACAGCCCCTTTCAAGCCGTTTGGATTTCCGATGACGTACGCGATGAATGTCTCGCCAAAGTTCGCGCGCGCGCGGATGCGACGGGCAAAATTTATCCCGGCCCGATCGTCTTTGAAGGTGACGCTCCGGCCGACGTGCGCGAGAACGCCGATCTGCAAGAGGTCCTCAACGCAGAGGCCATCAAACCAACACACGCCGCCCGCATGTGGCTGGGCGCGCCCAATTCGATCAAAGGCCCGACGGAGGCTGTGTTCCACCGGCAGAGCGGCAACAACGTTCTCTTCGTCGGCCAGCGCGACGAAGCCACGCTCGCGATTCTGTCGATCGCCCTCGTGTCACTGGCCGCGCAACATCCGCGCGGCGCGGTGCGTTTAGTCGTGCTCGACGCCAATCCGCCAGGGTCGCCCGAGCGCGATTATCTCGAACGCGTCATTCAAGCGATCCCGCACGAAGTCATCGTCGCGAAGAATCATGACCTCGGCGAAATCGTGAACAACCTCGCGAACGAGATGAAAGCGCGCGCCGAGGATCCCCAAGCCGCGAGTGCACCGACGACGTTCCTGTTCATCCACGGCTTGCAGAAGTTCAAAAAGCTCCGCGCCGAGGACGAGTTCAGCTTTGGCGGCGGCGACGGCGAGACTGCGAATCCCGGCGCGCAGTTGACGAATCTTATCACGGAAGGCGCCAGCCTCGGCTTCCACGTGATCGCCACGTGCGACACTTACAACAACGTCGGCCGTTCGCTCAGCCGCAAGGCGCTGACGGAATTTGAAATGCGCGTCCTCTTCCAGATGAGCGCGAACGACTCCGCGAGCCTCATCGATAATCCGAAAGCCAGCACGCTCGGCCTCCACCGCGCGCTCTTCTACAACGAAAAGGAAGGCTACCTCGAATTGTTCCGCCCCTACGCGCTGCCAAGTCAGGAGTGGATTGAGCAGGCAAGCAACGACCTCAAGCGGCTTGTGAAATAGTTTCCGGAAGTTGAAGACTTCCGGAAACTTATATCACGGCTTCGTCACCTTCACCCGATACAGGCGCGTGCCGAGAATCGAGATCGGCGTGCTGTCACGCACGGTGAGATTGGTTGGCGTGTTCGTTTCCGTGATCAATCCTGCGCTCGTCCAACTCGCCGCATTCGTCACCGTGCTGGTGCATTCGACCACGAAGCTCACATCCGTCGCCGCGGGATTCTTCGTCACGATCACGCGATAGTAATCATTGGTCCCAATGGTCGCCATCGTCGTCACGACGGGAGAGAGATCATAGGCCTTGGGGTCGGTTCCAGTGCCGTATTCGCTGAGGTTCCTGCGACCGTCGCCGTCGGGATCGGCGTTGGCGGCGGCCAAGGCGTTCGAACTACCACCGACGAAATTCGTCCATTGCCACACGCCGAACGGACTCGTGAAGGCATTGAAGCTCAAATCATCGAACGAGACCACGCTGCTATCGGAGGCCTGCAAACGCAGGCGATACGCGCCGTCGCCGCTGAAGCTCGCGGTCGTGCTGGGGTTAGTCGCGTTGCCGAAAACCACGGGCGCAGGCGCGACGATGGCGCTCCAGAGCGTGGTCAAATTCGGCGTCGGGAAATCGTCGTCCGTCACCGTGCCGTTGAGCGAGGTGGAGGCGATGACGTTGGTGGCGATCGTGCCCGCGTCGATGATGGGCGCTTTGTTCAACGGCACGATGCTCAGGTTGCTGAACGTGACGGTGTTCAGGCCCACGCCCGAAGCGTTGTTCACGTGGAAGCCCACGATCACGGGCGTGGTCATGATGATCGTCTGCGGTTGGCCGAGTTGCGCCCACGTTCCCGGCGCGCCGGCGACATCAGGCGCGTGAAACGCCGTCACGGAGTTGCCGCGACGAATGAGCCGAATCCATCGCGTGGCGCCCGTGAAACTCGGAACACCGCCGTTGCCGCCGCCCACGATGGATTGCCAGAAGTAGCCGTTGTAGGCACCGGTGGGGATACGACCAACCTGCACGTAAGCGCCGCTGTCCATGCTTTCACGAATGCGGATGCCGGAAGTCGCCGAGCCGGCGCCGGACGTGGCGTTGGCGTGTTTCACCGTGACCATCATGTCGCCCTGAAACTGCCAGCCGTAAAATATTCCCGAAGCGCTTCCCGCGATCGTATAGACACCGTTGCTCTCAGCGAATGATCCAGACTGCGTCGGAGTAAAACTCGCCTCCTCCGCAATCAACGCCGGTCCGTTGATCGACGGCGTCAGCGTCACGTTATCGAAGACCGCCGTCGCCGTGTTGGTCGCGGAGTTCGCGGTCGCGGTGAAACCAAGATTCGGACGCGTGCCCAGATTGGTCATCGTGGAGGAACCCATGACCGTCCACGTCCCGGGTGTACCGGCAACATCGGGAGCAAACGACGCGGTGACAAGACTGCTCGCCACGTTGCGCTCGATCTTCAGCCACGCCGGCAACGTCAGGCCCGCGTTGGTCACCGCAACATCGACAGCGTTGTTCGCCGTGCGAGTGCGCCATTGCAAGCCCACGCCAGGAACATAGCCAAGCACGACCCGCGGCGCACCGCGTTGAAGCGAGCTGCGCAGTGTCAGCCCACCCAATGGCGCAGCGGCGTTCGTGACACTCGTCAAGCGCGCGACCAGACTCGAATCGCCTTCAACCTGCCGCACCATCACATGCGCCGTGTCCGCCGTAACACCTGAGTAGCCGGCACCGGTGCCATTCAACGTGAAGACACCACACATAACCAATCCCTGGCCGCGACGCGAAGAAGCCGGAGCCATGTCTTGCGTCACCCAATCCGCCGCCGCGATGGTCGGCCCCACAATCACGGTCACCTGATCGCTGACGGTGAACTGCCCGTCCGTCGCGGAGGCTCGCAGGACATACGTGCCATTGGTGCTGAAGGTGACTGCGCTGCTTGCCGCAGTGGGCGTTTCGAACGTCGCGACTCCCGGTCCGCCGACCTGACTCCATTGCAACGTCACTGGCTGAGGCACGCCGTCATCCGTAACGGTCGCGGTAACGATGATCCCGTTACTCGACGCGACGAGTGGTCCTTGCGCGGTTGGACTGGAGATGAAAAGAACCGGCGGGTTGTCGTTGTCGGCAATGGTGACGTTGTCGAAGGAATTGGTTCCGATGAAATAACTGCCGCTCGCGATCGAAATCGTGACCTGCTCCGGCCCTTCGGTGATGCCGTCGTCGATGGGAGTAATGACGATCGTCTTGGAAGATTGACCCGCAGCGAAGACGACCGTGGAAGCGATGTTCGTGTAGTCAGTGCCGTTCACTGCGGTGCCCGAGATCGTCAAGTTCACCGTAAGGCTGGCGTTCGTGGGCAGTGAACGCGTGACGGTGAACTGGCCGGGATTGCCCGGCGTTTCGGACGCGTTCGGAATGTCCGCCACGATGTTCACGGTGCTGCGATCGTCGTCAGCAATCGTAACGGTCGCATTGCTCGGTGTGCCGACGACGTAAGCCGCGTTGGTGAAAATGCCCAGGATCACCGTCTCGCTGCCTTCATTGCTCGCATCCTGAATGGGGACGACGTTCGTGCTGACGCTCGAAACGCCCGCGGGGATCGTGATGTTCGTGCTGATCGCCGTGTAATCGGTGCCGCTCGTGGCCGTGCCGGTCCGCGTGAGCACCACCAAGAGGCTATTGGTAACCGGACCGGTGCGGCTGATCGTGAACTGCCCTAGGTCGAGCCCGGCTTCGGCCGCGTTGGGATCGCTGGCCACAATGGTGACGACCGGCGTGTCATCATCCACGATCGTCAACGTGTGATTCGTCAAACTGCCAAACGTCACACCCACGGGATTGGACAACGCGACGATCACCGTCTCGTTGCTCTCGATCAGCGCGTCATTGGTGATGGCCACCGAAATGGTTTTCACGCTTTCGCCAACAGCGAAATTCAACGTTCCCGCAGCCGGATCGAAATCAACACCGCTCGTCGCCGTTCCGCCGATCACCGCGTAATCCACTGCGACCGGGCTCGGCGCAGGCGCGCTCAGAGTCACAAAAATTGCCGTCGTGCCCACACTCTCGAGCACCGAACTTCCCGCCGCAGCGAAGCCGACTATCGGATTCGCGGCTGGCGCGTCGTCGTCGATGATGGTGTAACCGTGAATGTTCGCCGTGGAGGAAATGCCCGCGCCCTGAGCGTTCGTGAGCAGGATCGTGATCAAGTTGTTCGGCTCATGCGTCGTGTCATTGATCACGGTAAACATGATGTTCTTGTTCGACTCGCCGGGGGCGAAGGTCACCGTTCCGGGTGTCAGCACGTAATCCACACCGGTGCCAAATGCCGTCGTGGCGGACTGAGCACGATACTGTTGCTCGAGATTGTTGTTGTTGATCCAGCCCGCGTACATCTGCCGCGAATAATGCGTGCGATCCTGCCGCATCATCACGCCAGCCTGCGCATTGGCCGCGCCGCCGCTGAGTGAAACCAGCCGCGCCACGAGTGTGAAGTCACCACTCACTTCGGTGCCGGTGAGATGCGCTTCGTCGTTACCGCCGCCGATGCCGTTGCCGGACCCATTCACGGTCCACACGCCGTTGGAGAAAGTTTCGGAGCCGTCCACATTCAAGAAACCCACTTCTCGCCCGAGCAGCGGACCGGCCGGCGACGGTGTGATGCTCACGTTGTCGTACGTCGCGGTGGCGATGCTGCCATCGGATTTCGCTGATACCGCGAGACCCGCGATCACCGTCGGTCCCAGCGCGATGTTCTGATTGGTCGCGCCGAGGTTGGTCCACGTCACGCCGTCTTTGGAGGTGTAAGTGCGGAACAAATCACCCGTGCGTTCGAGCTTGAACCACACTGGCAAGATCGGCGTCGTCACCGGCGACTGCGTGCTGGACGTGCTATTCAAGTTGGTGCGAACGGCCGCGATGAAACCGCCCGTGCCGTTTGCCATCGCCGCCGCGTAGATTGCGCCCTGATTGTTCGTGTCCGCGCGGAACATTACGCCCACGCGCGCGTTAGCCAGATTGGTTCCCAAAGCCACGATGCGCGCCGTCACGGTGCAATCGCTCGCATTGGTCACCGGTTTGTAGACGAAACGGAAGTTGTCGGCGGTCGAGGCACTGAGCACACCGTTGCCGGCGTTGGTGAACGAATACACGCCGCCGGCAACCACGTTGGTCCCGCCGGAGGCGTTGCCGAGATTGACCACCCGCTCCGAGCCGATCGTGCCGCCAGCGGTGAGCCCGGCGATGGAAAAGTTATCGAGCCTCGCCGTGTTGGTCGTTGCCGAGCCGGGTGCGAAAACGAGGCCGGCGTAATAGGTGTTCGTGGGCAAATTCACGACATTGCTTGGACCGCCGCGCTGCAACCAAACCGCGCCGTCCGTCGATTCAAAGAAGGTCACGGTGGGACCGCTCCGCACCACGCGCACCCAGTAAGGAATCGACTGCGTATTCACGCTGGTCGCCGTGCCCGATGCCGTCGACGCGCCTACGACATAGCCAACCGTCACCGGCACAGCGGAAGTCGCGGAGAGCATGACCGGAATATTGACCGTCGTGTTGCTTTCGCTACCCGAAGAACTAGGCGTGGGAAAGCTCGCGATCAGCGGCGCCGCATTGGTGTCCGCGATATACATCACCGTGCCCGGCCCGCGCGAATACCCCCCGGGGGCAAAGCTAAAGTTGATCGTCTCGGTGCCTTCAAACAACGCGTCGCTCAGCACCGCGATTGGCACGTCCGCGCCGAGTGCCCCGGCAGGAATCGTGAGCACGCCGCTGCTCGTGGCGTTCGTGAACGTGAGCGTGGCGACGTTGGTGATGTTGACGTTGTAATCCGCTCCCGGCGTCGCCGTACCCGTGAGCGTGAAGTTCACGTCCAAAGCGCTCGCCGTCGAACCAGTGCGTGAAACGTAAAACTTCACCGGCGTTGTGGCCGCGCCCTCAACGATGGTCGCGCTGCCCGCGGTGCCGACTTGTGTGTCCACAAACACAGTGGGCTGATCATCGTCGCGCAGCCACATCGTGGCCGCAGCGGTGGCCGGATAGGTCGAGTAGTTCGTGCTCGCAGTGAGCGTGAGGGTGATCGTTTCCAAATCCTCAGGCAACGCGTCGTTAATGGGCGTCACGGTAATGTTCGCAGTGACGGTAGCGCCGCTATTGAGCGTGATCGTGTTGGTTCCTAGAAGCGTGTTGGTGTCGAGCCCCGTCATCATGTAATCAACGCCCGCTGTTGCCGTGCCGCTCACGCTGTAGAAGTACGTGAGCGTGCCCGCATTGGTGCCGCCGCGCGCGGTGATGCGGAACGTGCCGGTGGTCGCGGGTTCAGCCGCGCTGGAAATATTTACCACGTCGATGTAGGGCACATCGCTGGGACTGTCGTTGATCGTAACCGTCGCGGAACTCGGCGAACCGAGCACGTAGGACGTCGAACCGGCTCCGAGTGAAAGCACGGCGGTCTCAGGCCCTTCGCCAATGCCATCGTAGCGCGGCAGAATCGTTACCGCGGCATTCGACGCGCCAGCGGGAATCACCAACACGCCGGGTAGCGCCTCGTAATCTACGCCGTGCAGGGCCGTCACTCCGCTGTTCGGTGTACCGGTCATCGCGTAATAAACCGTGAGTGGACTCGACAGATCACCGCTGCGGGTGATGAGGAACGTCCCCGTATCCGCCACCGCACCAGGCTGCGTGAGATCCACTTCGCGCGCATTGGAATCGCTCGCCACCACCGTGACGGTTTGCACGTCGTCATCGATGATGGTCACAGTTGCGTTGCTCGCCAAAGGATCGATGATGTAGGCCGCGTTCGTCAACGTGGTCAGCCGCACGAATTCGAGCGATTCAGAAATCGCATCGTCCACTGGAATAACGTTGACCGCCGCGGATACGGAGCCGGCCGGAATTATCACGCTGCCACTCAGCGGAACGTAATCGCTTCCGCTCGTCGCGGTGCCGCTCACCGAATAGTTCACGGTCAGATTCGAAGTCGTCGCTCCGGTGCGAGTGAACGTCAACACCGCGGGCACTCCGCTGTTCTCCGTCGTCTCAGAGGCCGTCGCTGCCAGGGAGACTTTCGGAAGCGCAGTGTCGTCGTCGTCAATTACCACGGTGGCGGAGGATTGCGTGCCGACGAGGTAGCCGTTGCCGGGACCGAGCTGCAGGATCACCGTTTCCGGCCCCTCTTGAATAGTATCAACGAGCGGCGTCACGACGATGTCGAGGGCGTTGGTGTCCGCCGGAATCGTGAACGTGCTGAAGCCCTGCGAACCGGCGACGTAATCCGGCGTGAAAGTGTAGTCGGTGCCTTTGGTCGCGCCGCCGAGTGCGGTGTTCACGTTCACCACGAGGTCTTGGCTGAGGTCGCCCGTGCGTGTGAGGGTAAAGCGGCCGGGCGTCACCGGCGCCAGCTCGCTTGCGTTGGAGACCGTCGCGGAGATCGTAACCACCGGCAATGGCGTGGCCTCAAAGTTCGCCCCGTCAAAGCTGGGGCCGACGTTCACGGAATTTTCAAAAACTTCGCCAAACGTGTAGCCGTAGAGCAGCGGCGTCATCACGTAGGTATTGGCCGCCAGATTCGGGATGGTGAAATAACCGTCGGCATCCGAGACGACGCCGTTCGCACCATTCGCCGTAACGGCCACATCCTGCAACCCCTGTCCCAGTTGAGTCACCCGACCACTGATCGTGTAGCGGCTGTTCCCACTGCCCACGGTGATGAGTTGATTACGAGTCGTCGTGCCGCCTTTCATATCACTTACCGTGCAGGTCACGACGTAGGTGCCCGCCGACGAGAACGTGCGAGTGATGACCGGCGAGTTGGGCGAAACAATCTTCACCGTTGAATCGCCAAAATGTTGCCAAGCGTACGCCAGCGCGTCGCCATCAGCATCGCTCGCCGTGGCGGTGAACGTCACCGTGGCTCCGACCGGAACCACGTCCGCCGAGGCGGACAGCAACAGCGTCGGACGGTGATTGGTGGGGAATTGCCCGAAGTTCACCACCACATCCACGTAACGGGGCGAGTCGTTCGTTGCGACAGTGGTCATGTGAATGCCGCTCTCGAAATCGGAGAATGTGTTGCCCAACGAAATCGGGGCGTCTTCCTTGGCAAACGGCGAACCCGGCGTGGTGTCGATGAGTTGGAGGTTGCCGCCGGAGCCGTTCGGATAACGCCAGCCGAGCAGCATTCCGTTTTTCACCCACGGGTTGGAATCGAACAGCGAGCGGACCTCGCCCCAATAGGTTTTTTGCGAATCCTTCAATACCGTCATCGCGTAGCGCCGCGACGGATCAAGGACGGCCTGGTCCATCGCGTAGATGCGATACACCCCGCTCTGCGTGACGTTCTGAACGTAGTTCGACGGCATCCACTTAATCTGAAACTTGGCTTGCGCGTTGTAGTGGCCATTCGCACCGCCGCCACCCATGATGTCGTAACTGTCGCCGTATTCCTGGTTCGCGCCGGCTCCGATTGCGCTGGTGCCCGCGGTGTCCCAAAAATTTGCGTGGGCGAGCGCGAAGCAGTGCCCGATCTCGTGCGCCCACAACGTCATGCTGTCGCTGCGCGCCCAGACACTGCTGCCGCCGCCCAAGCCGCCGTAGCTGCCAGGCCCGCCGTTGTGCCGCACCACGACGCAATCGTAGTCGGTCGAATCGAAGCCCAACTTACGCGCCTCTTCGCGGGCGTGCGCGTGCTCGAGACCTTCGCCATCAATGTCACCACCGTTCGAAGTATCACGGTTCACGTACCACGCCTCGTTGTGCGGAAGCTTGATCGGAGGCGTCACGACGCCAACCAATGTGAGCCGGCCGAATGATGCCTTGGCGTAGAAATCACCCACGTCGCGCAACGTCGTGTAGAGCGCCGCCTCCGTGCTTGGCACGGCGTTTTGGTCCGCATACGACATTGGGATCGCCAGCACCTTCACGATACCCAGCGACGGCGTTGGAGCCGCGGGCAAGATGCCGGTAAAGCCGAATGTTCCGCCGGAAACTCCCTCGCCCATGATGAGCGTCTGCTTGTAGAGGTCGATGTGGGCGCCGCCGCAGAAGTAGACAATCTCTGTCGCCGTTTCCACCGCGGGCGTCTGGTCGGAAATCGTCTCGCCCGTTTGCAGATTGCCGCCCTCGGTTTTGTTGCCGGAAACCGGGCAGATCGTCACGGACGGCTTGGTCGATGGCGGCAACTCACCCACTTCCAAACGGCGCAGCGGATCCTCATTCACCGCGAACGCGGAATCCACAGCCACGCCGTTGAGCGACGCGCCTGCGGTCCACGTCAGCGTTTCCGCGCGACGACCGTAAACGTATGCTTGGTACGTGCTGCCGTCTTTGAACTCCGCCTTGCGCACAGTCAGCGAGCGAACCGGTCGCGGCTCACCCGGCAGAGGCGCGCCCTGATAAACCCGCAACGTCGCCACGCCATTCAACGGTTGCTCCAGTTCACTCAGAATACTCGCGGGCAATTCCTGGCGCACCACCATCGGCACGGCTTGTTGAAGAGCCTCGCGCGGATTTTCCGTGATTAGTTTTTTGAAAACCGGGCGACGTTCCTGCGCCAACTTCGCGCCTTCACCTTCCATCGCCTCCCGCTCAGCCGACGACGCGGCGAGGTATCGGCCATACCATTCCTGAAACCGCGCCAACGTGGGATCAGCGGAAGTGGGCTTAGCAATGACCGGCACCGGACGCACCGCAGTTGCGGCTTTTGCCGATGGCTTTTCTGCGCGTTTCGTCTGGGAGATTTTAGAAACAGGTTGAGTTCGTGATGTTTCCTCCGTCGCCGTCGCGGTGAGTTGTAGAGCTGGCTTCTCCTGGGAAAAACGCAAACCAACAACCACCACGAATAAAATCAGAAGCGATAGGAACAGGGCGCGTCGGTTCATTATAGTTTTCCCAGCGTGAAGCGGTTGCACACTTCAAACCATGGATGCCAACCATAATGCCAGAAAACGCCCTCGGCGCTAGGCAGAAATAGCTCCCAGAGCCGTCAATTCAGGCACAAAACCAACCGTGCGAAGCCTTACTCCGGCATCTTCAAACCGACCTTGGATGCCACTTGGGCCACGTCCTTATCACCGCGGCCCGAGAGGTTTACGATGACGAGGGAATCCTTGGACATCTTCGGCGCGCGTTGGATGACTTCGGCAACGGCATGCGAGCTCTCCAACGCGGGGATGATGCCTTCGAGACGCGCCAGTTTCATGAACGCTTCGAGCGCCTTGTCGTCGGTCGCGTAGCTGTATTCCACGCGGTTTTGGTCGCGCAACCACGCGTGCTCCGGCCCGACCGCTGCGTAATCCAAACCAGCGCTGACGCTGTGGGTGGATTGGATCTGACCGAACTCGTCCTGGAGAATGTAGCTGCGCGTGCCTTGCAATACGCCGAGCGAGCCGCCCTGAAAACGCGCCGCGTGTTGCTCCGGCTTGATCCCCAAACCTCCGGCTTCCACGCCGACCATCTTCACGGTTTTGTCGCCGAGGAACGGATAGAAGAGACCGATCGCATTCGAACCGCCGCCGACACACGCGACGAGCAAGTCCGGCAGGCGCTCTTCCTTTTCGAGAATCTGTCGGCGCGCTTCGTCGCCGATGACCCGTTGAAAATTCCGCACCATCACCGGGTACGGATGCGCTCCATAAGCGGTGCCGAGAATGTAATGTGTGCTGCGGACATTCGTAACCCAGTCGCGCATGGCTTCGTTGACGGCTTCTTTGAGCGTCTTTTGTCCAGCGTGAACGGGCACAACCTCCGAACCGAGCATCTTCATGCGATACACGTTCAACTCCTGACGCCGGCAATCCACTGCGCCCATGTAGATCACGCACTTCAAGCCGAACATCGCGGCAACTGTGGCGGTCGCAACGCCGTGCTGGCCCGCGCCGGTTTCAGCAATGATCCGCGTCTTCCCCATGCGCTTGGCGAGGAGGATTTGCCCCATCGCATTGTTGATCTTATGCGCGCCGGTGTGGTTGAGGTCTTCGCGCTTGAGATAAATCTTCGCGCCGCCGAGTTCCTTAGTGAGCCGTTCAGCAAAATAAAGCGGCGTGGGACGACCGACGAATTCCGTCAGGTAATAACTCAACTCGCGTTGGAATTCCGGATCTTGCTGCGCGCGAAAGTATTCTGCCTCCAGTTCTTGCAACGGATGCATCAAAGTCTCAGGCACGTAACGTCCGCCGTATTGGCCAAAATGGCCGTGGGCATCGGGCAGCGATTCAGTAGCGATGGCGCTCATGAAAGCGAACTTAGCGGATGAAGTGGGACGCGTCGAGTGCCGAGCCCTAATCGATGAACGGCCAAGCAAATTCTACGCAGATGAGGGACCAAGAGGAGGGATGGTGGACGCTGCAGGTTTCGAACCTGCGACCCCTACCGTGTGAAGGTAATGCTCTACCACTGAGCTAAGCGTCCGACCGCGAGCCGAAAAGTTAGCGGCTCGCTGAAATAGTTCAAGAATTTCTTCAGGCGCCGACGGCACTCATTTCGCATCGGTTGCCGGCACCGATGCGGGCGGTGGAGTTGGTTGAAAATCTTTTATGTCCAAGCGGCCTTCGCTGGTCGAATGCCACCGACCTGAAGGCGACACGCCGTGGAACACGCTTTTGATCTTATATTCGAAACTCTTCGCCTCGATGATCGATTTGATGCGCGTGACGAGCGCGAGGTTGCTCAAGTGAACGGTCACGTCGTGCGTGATCGATCCGAGCCGTGGCACTTCCACCGCTTGATCAACGAGCCCTTCGCCAACGTAGAGTCCGTTAAGGTAAATCTTATGCACGCCGCCGGAGAACTTCACCGGGGCGGGCTGCTCGTTGTTCAGGCGCATCGTAAAGATGGTCGTCGTTTCGAGCGCCGTCGCCTGGGTGAACTGCACGTTGACGAGGCTCACCGACGGCCCCTCGACGCTACTGCAACCGCACCAGAGGAGAAGACACGCGAAAAGTGTAAGAGTCGTTTTCATGTTCAAAGAGTTTCTAAGTCGCGGACGTTTCGGATTTTCTCCGCACGATTGTGTCGCGCTGCGCCCATGCGGGATCCGCGTTCGGATAGTCGAGGTTGTAATGCAAGCCGCGGCTCTCCGGCCGCTGCAACGCGCTGGAGATGATCAGTTCCGCAACGGTCGCGATGTTACGCAACTCCAAGAGATCGCTGGTCACGATGAAGTCCCAATAGTATTCGCGAATCTCGTCCTGCAAATTCGCGATGCGGGCGAACGCTCGCAGCAACCGCTTGTTCGTGCGCACGATGCCGACGTAGTCCCACATCAACCGGCGGATCTCGTCCCAGTTGTGCGAGATGACGACCATCTCATCCGCGTTCGTCGCCTTGCCGGATTGCCAGAAAGGAATGTTCGCCTCCACTTTCGGCAAGGGATTGGCGAGGACTTGCTCCGCGGCGCGGTGCGCGCACACGAGGGCTTCGAGCAGCGAATTGCTCGCGAGTCGGTTCGCCCCGTGCAAGCCCGTGCACGCAACTTCGCCCACCGCGTACAGCCCGGCAATTTCCGTTTCGCCATTCACGTTCGTGAGCACGCCGCCGCATTGGTAATGGGCCGCGGGCACGACGGGAATCGGTTCCTTCGTAATGTCGATGCCGAGTCGCAGGAGGCGTTCGTAGATGTTCGGGAAGTGCGAAATGATGAACGGCGCGGGCTTGTGCGTGATGTCGAGCCAGAGGTGATCGGCACCGGTGCGCTTCATCTCGCTGTCGATCGCGCGCGCGACGATATCCCGCGGGGCAAGTTCCAAGCGCGAATCGTAGCGGTGCATGAAGCGCTGGCCATCCGCGCCCAGCAGGTAACCGCCTTCCCCGCGCACGGCTTCGGTGATCAATAACGTGCGCGCCTTCGGGTGGAACAAGCACGTCGGATGAAATTGCACGAACTCCATGTTCGCCACGCCAGCTCCGGCGCGGAATGCCATCGCCACGCCGTCACCCGTCGCGATGTCCGGGTTCGTCGTGTAGAGATAAACCTTTCCGCAACCACCAGTCGCCAGCAGCGTCACCGGCGCGGCAAACGTATTCACGTGCCCCGGTCCGTCCGACAACACATAAACCCCAAGGCACCGATTCGGCCCCGCGATGCCGAGCTTCTTCGTCGTGATGAGATCGATCGCAAAATGGTTTTCGAAGACTTCGATGTTCGGCTGGCGCGCAACGGCATCGAGCAATGCGCGCTCGATCTCGCGGCCCGTCGCGTCCTTCGCGTGCAACACGCGCCGCTTGGAGTGACCGCCTTCTTTCGTAAGATCGAGTTCGTGCGTGCCCGGCGTATTCGGCACTTCGCGTTCGGTGAATTTCGTGCCGAGTTCGATCAATTCCTGAATCCGCGCCGGCCCCTCGGCGATGATCTGCCGCACAACCGCTTCCCGGCACAATCCGGCGCCCGCCGTGAGCGTGTCGCGCACGTGCATCTCCACCGAGTCTTCCTTGCTCGTGACCGCGGCGATGCCGCCCTGCGCCCAGTTCGTGTTGGAGTCCGCGCGATTCTTCTTGGTGATGATCGCCACGCGCCCGTGGCGGGCCACCTTCAAGGCGAAGGTCAAGCCGGCAATGCCGCTGCCGAGCACGAGGTAATCGAATCGTTTCATGAACGCCGGTAAGGATTAACGCAAACAGCCTCCGACGCAATGGCGCAAACTGCATCACCCGTCAGCATTTTGAAACCAGACGAGCGTGGCGGCTTTATCGCGAGCAGGGTTGCCACGCGAAGATTCGATGCACTACAAACTAAACATGTATCGGACATTCGCCGCGTCTTTAGTCCCGCCCACTTGGTCAATCCATCGTGTCCCAAGCCGCGGCAAGCTCTTCCAGCAACCGCGACCGGAACAGCGTCTTCGCCTTCTCACATGCTTGCTGGTCGCGTTTTCGTGCGCCGAGATTGGAGACACGCAAGCCATCGCTGCGGAGACCGACAAGAGTGTATTCCTCGCCAATTGCGCGTCGTGTCACGGCCCGGATGGCCGCGCCCGGACGCCCGCCGCACGCAAACTCGGCGTGAAAGATTTGACCCAAAGCCAGCTACCCGACGCCGAAATTAGGCGCCAGATCATCGAAGGCCGACTCGACAAGGCGGGCAAACCGCTGATGCCCGCCTATGGCGAAAAACTCACCGGCGAGCAAATCACCGCGCTCATCGCCACGGTGAAATCCTTTCGGAAATAGGCCCTCCGGAATAAAACTAAAAAGCACCAACGCCATTTCTTGCAACTCTCGGCAACATTGCTACAGTCGCGGCCATGAAATTGATTTCGATCATGGCGACGGTGTTGATTATGGCAGTGGTTATCGGTTGCGGAATCGTCGCCGCGTCCAAAGGCAGCTTCGTTCTGCTCGGTGTCGGTAGCGCCGCGTTCTTCCTGTTGTTCTCCAAGTTCGGCTGCCTGTCGTCGCACTGACGCCCGCCCGACTTCGGTTCACTTCTTTTTCTTCGCCGGCCCGGATTGAATCGGCCAATACTCTGATTCCGTCCGGGCTGTCTTCAAATAGGCCTCAATTTTCGCAACGATCGTTGGGTTCGCGTCGGCCACATTCATCGTTTCGCCGATGTCCACCTTGAGGTTGTAAAGTTCCAGCGGCTTACCGGGTCCGAGGCGCACAGCTTTCCAATCCCCCATCCGCACCGCTTGCTTCGTCGCGCCTTCGTGGAATTCCCAATAGAGAAATTCGTGCTGCTGCGTCTGCGTCTGGCCCAGCAACGTGGGGAGAAATGAAATTCCATCCGTGTCACTAGGCGCTTTCTGTCCCGACAACTCCGCCGCCGTCGCCAGAAAATCCCAGAACGCCACCGGCAGATCGCTCACCGTGCCGGGCTTGATGTGCCCCGGCCAGCGCACGATGAACGGCACGCGAACGCCACCTTCGTAGAGATCGCGCTTGATGCCGCGCAACGGACCGCGACTCGCAAAGAAGTCCGGCGTGTTGCCACCTTCCTTGTGCGGACCGTTGTCGCTCGAGAAGAACACGATCGTGTTTTCGTCGAGGTGAAAGAATTTCAAGTGCTCGAGAATTTTCCCAATGTCCGCGTCCATGCGCGTGATCATCGCCGCCTTGTTCTTCTCGGGCTGCGGCCAAGTCTCGCCGGTGTACGGCGCGTCACTCGGCACCTGCATGCCGTTGCCCGTGGCGCGGGTCTCCTCGTTGTTCGCGTGCGGCGTCGGGTAACAGAGATAAAGAAAGAACGGCCCTTTTTGGGCGTCGCGAATGTAGTTGGTCGCGCCGCGCGTAAACCAGTCGGGTGAATAATCACCGCGCTGACCGTTTTGATTGTGCGGCATTTCAAACAAGTCCTCGTTGCGCCCCAAACGCGCCGGATAGTAATTGTGCGCCTCCAACTGCGTGTAGTAGCCGAAGAATTCCTTGAATCCCTTTTTTGTCGGCAATCCTGTCGTGCCGGGAAAACCGAGGCCCCACTTGCCCACGCAGGCGTTGGTGTAATGCGCGCGTTGCAGCAGTTCCGCCACCGTCAAATCCTCCGCGCGCAACACGACCTCGGGATTCCGGTTCCCGCGAATCGTCGCGTGTCCCGTGTGCTTGCCGGTCATCAGCGTGCAACGCGACGGCGCGCAGACCGTGCAGCCCGCGTAACCGCTGGTAAACTTCATCCCCTCCGCCGCCATGCGATCGAGGTTCGGCGTCTTGATCTTCTGCTGACCGTAGCAGCCCAGATCACCGTAGCCCAGATCGTCCGCGAGAATGAAGATGATGTTCGGCGGACGTTTGGTCTCCACCGCCGCCACGGTGTTGAGCATCGCGAAGGCAACGAGCAAGAGCACATGTAAACAACGGATCATGCCGCAACTTTACCGACGACGATCGTCGCTTGTCGAGCCGCGCTCCAACCGCGCACGAAGACAAATCGTCGTGGTTGCAAACGACGAGCCTCGTGCTAATCAAACTCCGATGAAGCCGCTCGACGAGATTTACAACTTCCGCGCCATCGGCGATCGGCTCGGCACAGCTGGCCAGCCCACCGATGCGCAATTCGAGTGGATTCGCGAACGCGGTTTCAAGGCCGTCATCAATCTCGCGTTGCCGACATCGGACAACGCCATCGCCAACGAAGGAAGTATCGTGACCCGGCTCGGGATGGCTTATGTGCATATCCCCGTGGACTTCAAGGCGCCGGCGTCGCAGGATTTTCGTGCGTTCCGCCGAGTGATGGATGCGTTCGATGATCGGCCGGTATTCGTGCATTGCGCCGCCAACATGCGGGTATCGGCCTTCGTGTTTCTTTACCGAGTGCTGGCTCAGAAAGTTCCCGTTGCTGTCGCGGAGTCTGATTTGCACGCGATCTGGCAACCCGACGAGGTATGGAGTCGGTTCATCAAGGAGCAACTCAAAGCATGAGTAATATTCCCCTTACAATTGCCTACCGGTTGGTGGACGAGAACAACCTCGAAGCCGTCCGCGCCTTATGGGAAAAACTCCGAGCCCATCACACACCGCTTCTATCGCGCTTCTCCGAAGCGTTGCCGCCTTTTGATTTTGAGCCACGGAAACGCGAACTGCTTGCCAAGGCGGATGCGGGAAAGATTCGGGTTGAGCTGGTCCGCGCTGGCTCGGACGCTACCGACATCGCTTACTGCGTGAGCACGGTATCAGCGGATGGCCGCGGGGAAGTCGATTCGATGTTTGTCGAAGAAAGTTTTCGTGGTCGCGGCATCGGAAGCGAACTCGTCCGCCGTGCGTTGGAGTGGATGGAGAGCGTGGGCGCTTCCTCAAACGTCGTGGCAGTAGCCCACGCCAACGCGGAGGCACTGACATTTTATAAACGCTTGGGATTTTATCCGCGCACCATTTTGCTTCAACAAGTCAGCAACCTGACCTAAACCTGCGCTGGAACTTGACACAAGAAACTCGATGAACCCACCGTTGTTCGACCACTTCCGCACCGACCCGGCCAACTGGAAGCTCGGCATCTTTTACTTCTGCCGCGCCGATCGGCGTATAATCGTCCCCAAGCGCGTCCGCGCCCTCGGCTGGACCCTCAACTTCGCACGCCCTCTCGCCGTGCCGTTTCTCCTCTTCCTCTTGGCGTTCGTGTATGGCGTGCTGGAGCTGGTCCGCTCCTCCGGCGCCGGTGGCGATGCGCGTTTTGCCGTCAAGCTCCTGTTGGCGCTTGGCTTGATCGCAATTTGCTACCGCCTCGCGAATC
Source organism: Limisphaerales bacterium (assembly GCA_044224905.1). Taxonomy (GTDB): domain Bacteria; phylum Verrucomicrobiota; class Verrucomicrobiia; order Limisphaerales; family JBGAJN01; genus JBGAJN01. Next base: position 1,102,889 of record JBGAJN010000002.1, on the reverse strand, counting down.
CGCCGACAAAGAACTCGTCGGTCGAACAGGACGACAACCGTCGCGGCAACTGACCCAGCCCGCTCCTGTGAAACCGGACATCGCGCTCTGCTTTGAAATGGACGCAACGCGCCTCTCCGTTGACGGAACTTAAGGCGCAGACAGGCCTCCACGTTATGAATCTTTCCATCACTCCCGAAACCGTCGTGCAACGCCAACTCGACGCCTATAACGCGCGCGATGTCGATGCTTTCATGGCGACGTATGCGGACGATGCGCAGCAATTCGAGTATCCCGCGACGTTGCTCGTCAACGGCGCGGCGCAGTTGCGCGAACGCATCGCGGCGCGCTTTCGCGAGCCCAATCTCCGCGCACGACTGATCCGGCGCATCGTGATGGGCGCCTCGGTAATTGATCACGAGGAAGTGACTCGTACGTTTCCCGAAGGTGCTGGAAGAATTGAGCTGATTGCGAATTACGAGGTGCGCGAAGGAAAAATTGCCAACGCGCGCTTCATCTCCGGCGCGAAGACTCTCGACTCCGGCACATGAACAACCACGCCGTCTGACAAATGCCACTCATTCTTCTCGGGCAACCACCACGATGATCTCCCCAGTTTCAAAAGCCGCCCTCACTCGGCCTACCACGGATAATCTCGGGCACACAGCGACCGCATTTCCGCGCCACGGCGCGCCCATTTCACCAGCGCTGGCCAAGTGGAAAAGAACGGTCCTCGGCCTGATCGGAGCGTGGGCACTGGGGGTTGCCGCCATCTGTGAGGGCGCCGAGAAACCCGTCGCGGCACCGCAGATCGCGCAGGTCGAACCGCGCATCTGGTCGTGTGATTTTAAAAGCACAGCGCTCGGCGGTGTGGCGATGCGTTTTCTCGTCGTTTTGCCCCCGGGCGTAGAACTCAAGTCAACCCCACTGCCGGTGATCTATTTTCTGCACGGCCGTGGCCGACACGAGCGCACGCTGTTGGAAAATCCGCTCACGCGGGACCGCGTCCTGGCGTCCCCGTGCGCGGTGGTGCTGCCACGCGGACGTGAGGGCTGGTACGTGAATTCGCCGGTGACGCCCAAGGACCGTTACGCGGACTATGTCGACGAAGTCATGGCGCTGGCGGAAAAGAGTTTCCCCGTCAGCCACTCCGCGAAGGAGCGCGCTATCGGAGGCTGGTCGATGGGCGGTTACGGAGCGATGTACACCGCGTGCCGTCGTCCGAGTGACTTCGCCGCAGTCGCTTCGATCATTGGCATTCTCGATTTTCCGCGCCCGGCGATTGAAGAGCACGGCCAGAACTACACCGTGCCCGCGCGGTTTGGTACCGATCCAAAATTCTGGCGCGAGGTTGACCCGCGACTCCTGCTCCCGCGCTTGCGCGAGGTCCCACTGTTCGTCGCCTACGCCACCCATGCGCCCGAACGCCAGATGAACGAAGCCTTTCTGGCGGACGCGAAGGAGTTAAAGATGGCGGTGGAAACCATGAGCCTGTCGGGTGGCCACACTTTCCCAATGGTCGAGCAATCACTGCCAGCGGCGTTTTCCTTTCTGGAAGGGAAACTGACCAAAACTCCCAGCCGCTGAATGGCACTTTAATCGTCGGACGTTTTCCTCCTCTTGAATCGGCTCTCCGTCTCCCGCACACTCCCGCCATGCAATCTCTAGTCCGACTCTTTCTAATCGCCGTCTTCTCCGGCGTGACGCTTGGAACCATTTCCGCGCAAGCCGCGCCCGCCAAGCGTCCGAATGTTCTCTTCATTCTCTGCGACGACATCCGCTGGGACGCGCTCGGTTGCGCGGGCAATCCGCACGTCAAGACGCCGAACATCGACCGCCTCGCGCACGAGGGCATCCATTTCAAAAACATGTTCTGCACCACGTCGCTCTGTTCCCCAAGCCGCGCGAGCATTCTCAGCGGCATGTATGCGCACGCGCACGGAGTGCAAAATAATTTCACGGAGTATCCCACGAACTTCGTGAGCTTCCCGATGCAGTTGCAGAAGGAGGGTTATGACACGGCGTATTTCGGCAAGTGGCACATGGGCGAGGACAACGACCAGCCGCGCCCCGGCTTCAACTGGTTCGTCACGCACAAGGGTCAGGGGAAATATTTCGACACGGAATGGAACGTGAACGGCTCCGGCAGCAAGCTCATCCCCGGTTATTACACGCACATCGTGACCGACATGGCGACGGAGTGGCTGAACCGCCCGCACGGTCAGAACAACGACAAGCCGTGGCTCCTGATGATCGGCCACAAGGCGCCGCACAGTTTCTACATTCCCGAGCCCAAGTATTCGAACACGTTCAACAACGTTTGGATCCCCTACCCCGAGACGGCGTTCATGTTGAAGGACAAGCCCGCGTGGATGACCGATCGCCTCTACACGTGGCACGGCATTTACGGCCCGCTCTTCGAGTGGCGCAAAAAATTCCCCGATGATCGTCCGGAAGCCGTGAAGGATTTTGCGAACATGACGCGCGCGTATTGGGGTACGATTCTCTCCGTGGACGACAGCGTCGCCAAGCTCGTCGGTGAATTGAAACGCCGCGGTGAACTCGACAACACACTCATTGTTTTCATGGGCGACAACGGCCTGCTCAACGGCGAGCACGGCATGGTGGACAAGCGCACCGCACATGAAGCGAGCCTGCGCATTCCGCTGATCGTGCGTTATCCCGCCCTCACCGGTGGAATCCGGATCTCCAGCCCACCAAGCCGCGGCAAAACAATCGAACAACAAGTTCTCACCGAAGACGTCGCGCCGAGCATCCTCGATCTGTGCGGTGCAGCACCATTGAAGAACATTCACGGAAAATCATTCGTGAAGCTTGTCCAGCGCGGCGATTCTTCGTGGCGCACTTCGTGGCTCTACCATTACAACTACGAGAAGCAGTTCCCCTACACGCCGAACGTCCGCGCCGTCCGCACTGATTCGTGGAAATATATTCACTACCCGCACGGCGACGGAAAACCCGACCGCCACATGGCCGAGCTCTACAATCTGGAGTTCGATCCCGAGGAACGTCACAACCTCATCGACAATCCGAAATACGCGAGCGTCGTGAAGTCCATGCAGAAGGAACTGCTCAAGGTGATGAAGCAAACCGGCATCACGCCCGCCACCGACAAGATGCCGCTCGACGAGGGCATCAAGAAGGAATTGCCGGATCAGAAGATTCGCTAGCGAAACGCGCCGGCGGCAGGTTCGAACGTTTTGGCCGTGTTCAAGCGAACGCGGTCATGCTTCAATGCTCGCCATGCATCGCTCGGTTTACAGCATCGCGCTTCAACGCTTAGCGCTCTTCGCGCTTCTTGCTTCGGTCTCGTTTCGCACCATCATCGGCACCGCGGCCGAGTTCAACCTCTTCGCCCGCTCCAACCTTGTCGCGTGGTGCATCGTGCCGTTCGACTCGAAGAAGCGCACGCCGCCCGAGCGCGCGGAGATGGTGAAGCGTCTCGGCATTCCCGCCATCGCCTACGACTGGCGCGCCGAGCACGTGCCGACCTTCGAGCAGGAGATTCTCGAATATCAAAAAAACGGCCTCGGCTACTTCGCCTTCTGGGGCTCGCACGAAAACGCCTTTAAGCTCTTTGAGAAGTATAAAATGCATCCGCAAATCTGGCAGACCGCGCCGAGCCCGAACGCGGCCACGCCCGAGGAGCGCGTGAAGCTCGCCGCTGAAAAACTCCTGCCGCTCGCCAAGCGCGCGCAACAACTCGGCTCGCAACTCGGCCTCTACAATCACGGCGGCTGGGGCGGCGAGCCGGAGAACATGGTTGCCATTTGCCGCGAACTGCGCGCAAAGCACGGCGCGACAAACGTTGGCATCATCTACAACCTCCACCACGGCCACGACCATGTGGATCGTTTGCCGAAAGCGCTTGCGGCGATGAAGCCGTATCTCCTCTGCGTGAACCTCAATGGCATGACGCGCGACGGCGACAAGCACGGGAAGAAGATTCTTCCGCTAGGTTCCGGCGAACTCGACCTCGGCCTCCTCAAAATCATCCGCGACTCCGGCTATCACGGCCCGATCGGCATTCTGGGCCACACGCCCAACGACGCGGAGGAGCAGTTGAAGGACAACCTCGACGGCCTCGATTGGCTCGTGCCGCAACTTGATGGAAAGCCGGCCGGGCCGAAGCCGAATTACCGGACACTGAAAACTGCCGCTGCTGTTGAGCCAACGCCAGCAGCACCGAAATCTTCCGGACTGGCCTCACTCTCGCCGGCATTCGGCAAGGCGCTTAGCGGCGGCATGCTGGTTGAGGGGAAGCCGGAGTATCGCACGTTGCCGCTCACCGTAGAGTGCCGCGTGAAACTCAATTCCTCTTCTCGCTTCAACATCTTCGTCGCGTCCGACCCGAAGGCGTCAGCCGAGCATTGGGAACTTTACTCCATGACCGGCAAGGGCCTGTTCGCAGTCTATCAACCCGGGCGTGGCGGCAACGTCGTCAGCGACGTGAACATCTGCGACGGCCAATGGCATTATCTTGCGGCGATTCTAGAGCCCGCGCGCGTGCGGCTGTTCGTGGACGGCCAATTGGTGAAAGACGCACCCGCCACCGCGCTCAAAGGATCGGCCAAGCCCGGTGGCATGGCGTTTGGTCGGCTGGTCGAAGGGAATCTCGGCTGCGATGGTCTGGTGGACGATGTGCGCATCTCGAAGGGCGTCCGCGAAATTAGTGCAGTGCCCGAGGCGCCGTTAAAAAAGGATGAACGGACGATTGGGTTGTGGAGTTTTGATGAACTCGCCGACGCGGGCGGCAGCCGACGTGACGAGGCTCTAACTTCTTTCGGCGAAAAATCTCCGAAGGAAAAACAGGGCCTCCTCACGTCGGCTGCTAACAAGCCTGGAGTGGACTACTGGGCCATCGAAGACGCGAAGGCGCGCGAACAATTGCCCCGCTATCAAGTCATCCCCGCGGCCACCGCCAAGGAGCTTACGCCACACAATGCTTGGCCCGCTGCCGAGTCGTATCGCACGTGGACACGCTCGCACGGCGGCGACGCGAACGAACGATTCTCCGCGCTCACGCAAATCAATCGCAGCAACGTGAAGCAGCTCGAAGTCGCGTGGACCTTTCACTCCAGCGACGGCAAGGGAAACATCCAGTGCAATCCCGCGATCGTGAACGGCGTGATGTTCGCGCCGACGGTCGGCGAGAACTTCGTGGCGATCGACGCCGCGACGGGCAAGGAGCTCTGGCGCTTCAAACCCGATGGCCGTCCCGCGTTTCGCGGCATCACGTGGTGGCCGGGAAACAGCGGCGCGGGCGAGCGGTTGTATTTTCCAACGGAGGGCAACTGGCTTTACGCGCTCGATCCGAAGACCGGCAAGCCGGTGGAAAGTTTCGGCGAAAAAGGCCGCGTGAAGTTGTCGAACGGCGCACGCGTGGCCCCGGGTATTTTCGAACGCACGCTCGTGATTGCCGGCTACCTCAAAGACGTCGAGGCGTTTGACGCGGTGACCGGCGAGCATCGCTGGACGTTTCACACGGTGCCGATCGGCGCCGAGTTCGGCGCGGACACTTGGGACCACGACGAAAACAACGCAGCAAATTGCTGGGGCGGCATGGCAATGGATGCGCAGCGCGGCATCGCCTACATCACGACAGGTTCGCCCAAGCCAAACTTTCTCGGGATGCTTCACCGCGGAGATAACTTGTTCGCCAACTGCGTCGTGGCCATCGACGCGCGCACCGGCAAGCGGCTCTGGCACTTTCAGGAAATTCGCCACGACATCTGGGATCTCGACGTCCCCGCGCCGCCGATTCTGACGACGATCAAACGCGACGGTAAGCAGGTCGATGTGGTCGCGGCGGTGACAAAGATCGGCAACACGCTGCTGCTTGATCGCGTAACGGGCAAACCAATTTTCCCTTTCCGCATGCGCCGCGCACCGACCTCAACGTTGCCCGGCGAAATCACCGCTCCGTATCAGCCCGATGTAGAATTGCCGCAACCATTCGCGCGACAGGAGTTCAAACTCGCCGACGCGAGCGAGCGGAACGAGGAGGTGCATGAATGGGTGACCAATCAGTTGAAGAGCGCGCGCTTCGGATGGTTCCTGCCGCTCACGGAAGGCAAAAAGACGTTGTTCTACAACGTCCACGGCGGCGCGGAATGGACGGGCGCATGCGCGGACCCGACGCGTGGCCGGCTCTACGTCACGGCAAACGAAGTGCCTTGGCTGATGTCGCTGCTAGTGAACGACGAGCCACGTTTCGATCCGAAAGCGAAGCCGACCCACGGCGAAGAAATCTTCCGCGTGACCTGCGTTCAATGCCACGGCATCGATCGCATGGGCGTCGGTGTGGCGCCGCCGTTGCGCGGGTTGCGCCACCGGCTCAAAGACGCGGACGTGATCGCGTTGCTCAAAACCGGGCGCGGCTTGATGCCCGTCGCGCCACCGATGAGCGACGCCGATCAGAAGGCGTTGCTCGATTTCCTTTTCCTGCGCGATCGCCCCGCCCCGAAGACGCCGCCCGCAAAGCCAGAGCGTCCGCAGTTCGTGCAGACGGGCTGGAACCGCTTCCTCGATGCGGAAGGTTATCCAGCCGTCAAACCACCGTGGGGCACGCTCAACTGCATTGATCTCAACACCGGCAAACTCGTGTGGAAAGTTCCGCTCGGCGAATACGACGAGTTAAAGAAGCAAGGCGTGCCGAAGACAGGCACGGAGAATTTCGGCGGCGCGATCGTAACCGCAGGCGGGCTCGTCTTCGCCGGCGGCACGCGCGATGAAAAGTTCCGCGCGTTCGACGCGGAGACGGGCGCGGAGCTTTGGTCCGCAAAACTCCCTTGGGGTGGCTATGCTCCGCCGGCGACTTACGAGGTGAACGGCCGTCAATTTGTTGTCATTCCCGCAACCGGTGGCGGCAAACTCGGCGGACCGACGGGCGATGCCTACGTTGCGTTCGCGTTGCCGAAGAAATGAACCAGCGCCGCGCATTCACATTGATCGAGTTGCTGGTGGTGATCGCCATCATCGCAATTCTTGCGTCACTGTTGCTGCCTGCCCTCGCCAAGAGCCGCGCGCGGGCGCAGCGGACGAAGTGCTTGAACAATCTTCGCCAGACGCACCTGTTGCTCGCCGTTTACGCCAACGATCACGACGGCGACGTGCCGCTCGGCTACCGCACCGGCGCGAAGCAATTCAACACGATGGTTTATTCCGGCACCGCAGATAAGTTCGTGATCTTCGGAAAACTTTTCACCGATCGCCTGCTCGATGCGCCGCAGATCCTGTATTGCCCTGCGGAGACGGCGGCGGCGCAGGCGTTCAACACAACGGCGAATCCCTGGCCGCCAGGCACGCCGGGCGTCAACGTGCAGGGCGGGTACGCGAGCGCGCCGGTCGTGGACTGGGGCACGGGCGATTCTCCGACAAACTGGCCGCGCCTCGACGATCTCGTCACGAACGCGATCCTCGCCGACGGCGTCGGCCTGCCCGATCGCGTGGATTCGCGACACAAAGACGGCGTCAACATTCTCTCCGGCAATGGCGGCGCACAGTGGGTGCCGCGCTCCGTATTCGATACGCCGCTCAGTCGGTGCAGCGGCATCAATGCCGGGAACAACGCCCTGCAAGACCAGATCTGGGCGGCGTTGAGCGCGCGGTGATTTTCCCGGAACAACTCGAGCGCGCTGCGCGTCCATTCTCCGAACCATGAAAACATTTTCGGCATTCGCGGCTCTGCTTTTCGGCGCGACCGCATTTTCGGTTTCCGCCGCCGACCGCCCGACGCCACTCACACTCGAACGCAGCAATCACTTCCTCATCGTCCACGGGCCGCGGATTCCCGGCGGCGCGTTCAAGATCAACTACCTCGAAGCGTATTGTCGCGCCGGCTCCACCGACGCCGATTGGGTGAAGCACACCGTCATCAAGCACACGTCGGAGTTGGTTTCGGTGAGCGCGGACAAGACGGTGATAAAGCTCAAGGACACACTCGCCGACGGCGTCATCGTTGAACACGCGATCACCACGAAGACCGACGAAGTATATTTTCAAGTCGTCGCCCACAATCCCACGGCCACACGCTCCGAGGCGCATTGGGCGCAGGCGTGTCCGCGGCTTGGCGACTTCACGGGCTTCAACGATCCGAAGAGCAAAGACCTCGATGATTATCTGCCGAAATGTTTTCTGTTCCTCGACGGCAAGCTCGAGCGGATGCCGACGCGCGATTGGGCGAAGACGGCGCGTTATATTCCCGGCCAGGTGTGGTGTCCTACGAATGTCCCGCGCACGGACGTGAATCCGCGTCCACTCTCGCCGCTCGTGCCGAGCAACGGTTTGCTCGGTTGCTTCAGCGGCGACGACAAGCTCATCTGGGCCACCGCGTGGGAGCCGTATCAGGAATTGTTTCAGGGCGTCGCGCGCTGTCTGCACGCGGATTTCCGCCTCGGCGGGTTGCAACCTGGCGAGACCAAGAAAATTCGCGGGAAGATTTACATCGTCCCAAACGACGTGCCCAAGTTGCTTGAACGTTATTCCCGAGATTTCCCTGAACAACTCCACCACTAGGGCGCGAGTGAATCTCGTTCGCTTTCGTCTCGTCTGACGACTCGACATTTTGCCATGCTGACCAATATGAAATCGTTTTCCACGTTGCTCGTCGCCTCGCTTACGTCCGCCGCGGCTTTTGCCGGCGCGGATTGGAATCAATGGCGCGGGCCCAATCGCAACGGGGTATTGCCCGATAGCCCGCCGCTGGTGAATTCCGTGCCCGCCGACGGATTGAAGGAATTGTGGAACAGCGAAATGATCCCGAGCCAGGACGACGGCGGACTTGGCAGCGCGGCGGTCGCGGGCGGCAAGGTTTATCTCTCCGTCGTGTGGCATTCGGATGTGCCGAGCGAGACCCGCACGATCACGGATTTGATCATGCGCCAGATCGGCTACCAATCGCCCAACGGCCTCGGCAAAGAGAATGTTGAAGCGCTCGAGAAGGCGCGCACCACACTTCCGCCCACGATGCGCGGTAAGAAGCTTGAGGAGTTCACCGAGAAATGGATCGCCGATCATCTCGATAAAAAGCAGAAGCAACTTTACAGCGGACTCGTCAGCGGCCGACTCAAGAAAGGCAACCTCGCGATTCCGTTTCCCGATTATGAAAAGCTCCAAGCGATGGTGGAGAAACCGTTCGCGAATCAAGCGGAGTTCGAGAAGTGGGTGCGCGCTCAGGGTTTCGCCGACCACGTGACCGCGCAGGTTATCGAAGCCGTGCCGCCGACCAAACGCGTCGCCGAAGACACGATCGTGTGCATGGATCTCGCGACCGGAAAGACATTGTGGAAAGCCAAGTCACCCGGTGAACCGAAAGGTCGCAATTGCTCAAGCACGCCCGCCGTCGTCGATGGCAAAGTGTACTCACTCGGCAGCACACACGCGTATTGCGTCGATGCCAACACCGGCAAAATTCTCTGGTCAGCTCAACTGCCCGGCAAAGCGCCCGGTTCGTCACCGTTGGTCGTGAAAGGAAAATTGATCGTGAACGCCGGCTCGCTGATGGCGTTCGATGCCGCGACCGGCAAGTCGCTCTGGACGCAAACCAAAGCCGGTGGCGGCAACGCGTCCCCCGCAGCGTGGACCTCCGGCGACAAGACTTTCGTCATTTGCAACGGGCGCGATTTGATGGCTGCGGACCTGGAATCCGGACAACTCGCGTGGACCGCCCCTGCTGGCGGCGACTCCACTCCCGCCATTTTCGGTGACACGCTCGCAGTGCAATCGCGCAGCGCGAAGCTCGGTTTCGTCGTTTACAAACTCAGCCCCACCGGCGCGGAGAAATTGTGGAACCATCCGATCGACGCCTTGCGCACGCAATCCAGCCCGATCATCTACAACGGCCGCGTTTACCTGATGGACGACAACGTTCACTACTGCTGGGATCTGGCGAGCGGGAAGCTCGCATGGTCGGCACCGGTGCCCTCATCGATTGCCTCCCCTGCCCTCGCTGACGGCAAGATTTTCACGCTCATCAACAACGGCAACAACCTGCAGATTTTGAAAGCCGACACCAACGAGCGCGTCGAGCTGGGCAAGGCCAACGTTCGCGGCGCCTGGGTTCCTTCGCCGACGATCGCGGATGGAAAATTGATTCTCCGCACGAAAGATCGGATTCGCTGCTTCAACCTTGCCGACACCGGCAAAACGCCAAGCGCCGTTCAGTAAGCGTATCGCCCAGCGTATCGCCCGATCATCACGGCGTGGCGATGAAAGTTTTGGTCCAGTTCGTCGCGACGTTGCGCCAAAGGAAGAAGCCTTCACTGACGCCAACGCGCGGCTCGGCATCCCATTCCTGAAAATCAGGATCGAACTGGCTGATAATGTATCCGCCGCGGCGAAACGCCAAGATGGCGTCACCGTTCCGGGGAACGAAACCGAGGTCGGTTTGCAGCAGCCCGGGAACTGGGAGCAAGTTACCCATCATGGAATAGCCCGTGGGAGTGGTTACACCCAGGTCGCCCTGCGGGACTTCGCCTTGGAACGGGATCATGAGATTGGTGGCGGTTGGATTGTAAACAAACGCGGCCACGCCCCATCCGAAAGGCTGGCTGGGCGCATCCCACAATTGAAAATCTCCATCGTAGGTGTTGATCGCGTAATCCCCCGTTCCATTTTGAAACCTCATCACGGCCGTTCCGTTGGGAACATTGCTGAACACAGCGCCGACCGTGTTCTGCACCCCGACAAACTGATTCGCCACAATCGAATAACCCGGGGGCAACGTCGCCACGGAGTATCCCACAACGTTGGTGGCATACAGCACTTCCATCCAGACGCGGTAGTAGCGGTAACTGAACTGAGGCGCCTGCCCATCAATCAACGTCGCGGCGCCGCCGCTGCTCACCACGTTCGTCACGTTCACCCAAGTCGTCAGGTTGGTGGAAGCCTGCAACGTGTTCGTGCGACCATTCATTCCATTCAACACCACGCGATAGGTGCCGTCGGACTGACGGCTTGCGGAGATAATTTGCGGTCGCGTCAGGACGGCAAGCGTCGCTGGAGTACTGGTCAACGGCGTAGTGCCATCGCTCACGGTAACCGTGTAGTTGGCCGTGTCGTTGGTAGAAACATTGGTCAGCGACAATGTCGAACTCGTCGCGGAACCAATCGCGCCGCCGTTCTTGTTCCACTGATAGGTGAAAGGCCCCGTGCCGGTAACGCCAACCGAGAACGTCACATTGGTCCCTGCGGGAACCGTCCGGCTTTGCGGTGGTGTGGAGATGCTAAAACCAGCCGCGCCCGACCCTACCGTGAGTGTCGCAGCAGCACTTGTGACGACACCGGCAACGTTGCTGACCGTGACGCTGTAATTACCCGCCTGGTTGGCGATGACATTCGACAGGATCAAAGTCGAGCCTGCGCCTGGAATCTTGCCGCCGTTCAAGAACCACTGATAGGTGAACGGCGCAGTGCCGGCGACGGCGACGGCAAAAGTCGCGTTGCTGCCCGCGACGACGGACTGGTTCACCGGACCGCTTGTGATCGTCGGCGGGACTAAGACAGTTAAAGTCGCGACGACACTCGTCACGCTGCCGGCGACGTTCGACACGAGCACCGAGTAACCGCCCGACTGATTACTCACAATGCTCGACATGGCGAGCGTTGCAGCGGTTTGACCGCCGAGCGCAGTACCGTTCCGCAGCCACTGATACGACAATGGGGCCGTGCCGTTCGCCAAGACCGTAAAATTCGTCGCCCCGCCTTGAATCACCGTTGCGCTCTGGGGCTGCGTTGCCAAGCTTGGCGGAATCAACACCGTCAGTGTCGCGGGTGAACTGGTTACGCTGCCAGCGACGTTCGTGATGACCACCGTATAGGGTCCACCATGGCCCGCACCAATTCCCGACAGACTCAGGGTCGAGCCGGTCTGGCCAACGAGGTTGGTGCCGTTAAAACGCCACTGGTATGCATACGGCGCCGTACCCGAAGCTGTGACGGAAAAATTCACGCTCCCACCGGCAAGGGCAGAAACGCTTTGCGGTTGCGCCGTAATTCCAGGAGGAACTTGAACCGTCAGTATCGCGGCGGCACTGATTACCGAACCAGCGACATTGGTCACCACAACATCGTACTGGCCGGCCCTTGCGGGAACTACGTTTGCGAGCGAGAGGGTGCTGTTGGTCTGGCCAACGAGGTTCGTTGTGTTAAACCGCCACTGGTAGTTGAAAGGAGCCGTTCCAGTCGCCATTACTGAAAAGTTCGCCGTCGCGCCCTGCGTAACCGTGCTGTTCTGCGGAGAAGCGCTGATGCTCGGTGGAACCAAAACAGTCAAAGTGGCGACTGCGCTGGTGACACTGCCCGCGCTGTTAGCCACCACGACGTCATAAGGACCAGCATTGCCGGACGTCAGTCCCACCAACGAAAGCGATGCGTTGGTCTGCCCGCCCAATGGCGAACTGTTGAATCGCCATTGATACGTCAAGGGCGCCGTCCCACTTGCAGTGACACTGAATGCGGCGTTACCGCCGGTGATTGCGGTGTAGTTCGTCGGCGCGGCTGTAATCGTCGGCGGTGTAGCTCCACCACCACTCCCTGCCGCAATCGTAATGGTCACGTCCTTGTAAACGGGACAGTTGCACCCCTGATGATCGGCCCGCAATCGAACAGCATAGACACCCGGCGGTACAGAGTTCGAGGGAATCGCGGAAGGCGAGTTCGTAATGAAGCCAAGGCCGTTCAAGTTGGTGTCAATCATCAACCCAGGAGGAAGTCCCGTCGCGCTGAAATAATCACCTGAGCCGATGGACACCCCGCTCAGGGCGAACCGCCAACGGAAAGTTACACCGTTAGTCCCCATCACATTGGTCGTCACCACGCCGACGGCGGTATTACCCACGTACTGCCGCAGGCCCGTAATCGAAGCCGAAGCCCCCGAAACAGCATGGCACGAACCCAACAACGCAGCGGCGCCGACGGTCCATTGCAGCACAATCGCCAGAGGTCCGCGTGAAACGAACGCTGTGCTCTGAACGACTTTCGCCAGCGGTGCGAATTGGAGCATCAACGCCAGCGCAATCGGCGGAAGTTTGAACAATAAGGAAATGGTCTGGTTCGGTTTCATGAGACAACTCAGGGGTCTGAGCCGACGGCGATTCTGGTTCAAGTCGCGCCGTCAGCCCGTTTAAGATCAATTGCAGCCGCAGCCACCGCCACCTACGCCGCGCCCACCACTGGCGGCTTCGCGGGAAAACCACATGTGCTCGGAAAATGCGACGGCGATTGGATCGCGATCGGAACGCATCGTGTAGTCGGCAAGTGTGCCGCGCTGCCACGGTTTCACATTGGCGCAACCGCTGGCCAGCAAAGTCGCGGCCACGGCAAAGAGAAGGCAAAATTTTGTTTTCATCGGCTTGCGGATTTCGTGGTCAACAAACTCTCAATTTCGCTCACATACTTGGCTTTGGTCTGATCGCCGTGGAAGCCGCTGTGGATGAAGCGCACGCGACCCTCGGCATCGAGAAGAAAACTGGTTGGCATCGTTTCAACGCTGGCGGCAGCTACGAGCTTTTGCGCCGCATCGCGCACAATGGTGAACGTCGCGTTGTTCTTCTTGAGGAACTTCTCCATGTCCCCACGCTGTTCATCCACATTTACGGCCACAACGGCAAAGCCCCGGGCTCCATACTTTTCCTGAAGTTCATTGAGAGCGGGGAACGAGGCCTTGCACGGAGAACACCACGAGGCCCAAAAATCCAAGAGCACCACCTTGCCTTTGAGCGATTCCGGAACCGGTCCCTCGAGTTTGAATTGCTGGAGCGCCGGAAATTCGTCACCCACTTTCGGCTGCGCCGCGTGGATTGGAGTCAACGTGTTCAAAATTGCTGCTAAGGCAACGGCCGGCAGCATCGATTTTCTAAGGAGTGATTTGGTCATGGTTGTTGTGTTGGTTGGTTTCCAGTGCGAATCAGAAGGTGAGCGATGCGCCGGCGCTAAAAACATGCGCCTTTGGATATGCGCTCGCCATGGTGACGCCGTCTTCGCCACTCATCTCGTAGCGTTTGTAACCGAGGTCAACGGCAAGATTCTCGAGAATCCGGATCGTCAGCTTGATGCCGTACGTCCACGAGGTTAAATCCGAGAGGCGGTAGTCCGCCGAGTAATACGCCGGCGCAACGGTCGGATCGAGTGACGGATCGCCGGGCAGAGTGACGTAGTAAAAGTCCGCCGCCGACTGGCGATAGTAGCGAACAAATGGCTCAACGATGACGCGCTTGCCGATTTTCTGGAACCAACTCGCCGCCACGGTATGTGACCAAATGCCATACGTGTCCGTATGAATGCGGTAAGACAATTCCACGCTGGCATTGGCCGGGGTGATATATTGCGTCAGCGAAACCAACCCCACGACGCGGCCCTTGTGCGAGGGACGAACTTCGTCGAACAGCGCATCCGGATCGGCGGCACCATTAAAATTGAAACCTTTATACGGATCGGCGAGGTAACCCGTCGTGTATCCGCCCGTGAGATTCGCCGTCAAAATCGTTTTTGGTCCCAGCAACTGTGTGACGCCGATCAGCACGTCCGTCGTGTCCTTGTGCCGGGTTTCCGTCAGACGGGAATGCCCGGGCATCACCGTATCGAAATCGTGCGAGACACCAATGGTAAGAGTCGTGTTCTTCTGGTTGAAATCGAAGGATTGATTGAGCGCCGCGCCCCACGATTCATAATCGCTCTCCTGACTGTGCGCGAGCTGCGGCGTGAGCGTCCACAATCCAATCCGCTGGCTCACGTCCACGCTGACCGCGCGACGGCGATCACTCAAACTAGCCAACGGAACCTCCGTGCTCGTTGTCCCAAACGGCGGCGGCCCCCCGGTCGGTGTTGCGCCCGAAATACTGTCGAGCACCACATTCGCGTGGGCCGTGAGTGCAGGGGCCAGACCCAGTTCAGCCGAGCCCGAAGTTGTCTCCACCGATATCCGCCCATGATCTTCCGCGTAGATTTCGTGTTTGAACTCAAAACGATTCTCCGCCGGTGTTTTCTGCGGATTCAACAGCCGCAGCAATAGGGCAAGCACCACTGACGCGCGGACGCGATTGAATTGGCGATATTGAGAATTCGACCGCAAATCCGTCGTTCGCGCCGTTGCTGCCGAAGTTTTCCAAAATGTGTGCATGACTACAGGTGTATGCCTTCGCAGATAGCGTGCCAGCGAGGTGGCAAGGGAAAACCTACGATGATCAGCTCGATTTCAGCACAAACAGACGGCACTGTGTCCAACGTTGGATATCTCGGCGGCCAAATTTTACACAACATCTTCCTAAGGCGCATTGCAATTGGAACGCGGACGCCAAAAAATGCTTGGCGTTTAATTCCAACATCAGATGACTTTGCATTGTCCCGATAGGGCATCCCTGTAGCGGCCTTCTTAGAAGTGGCAGTTTTTTCACCCCCTCAAAAAAAAAACACACCATCGAGCCCAATCTCTGCGCCGCAACTCGAATCGACTGGCCGGCTGCGTCGCAATCCGATATAGAATGCCAAAAATGCTCCCTTCCACGAAACGCGCGTTCAACGCCTTTGCGTTGATAATCAGCTTGCTGTTTATCAGCATTTGCGGCGCGCAGACCTATGTGCCGGGGCAAAGCTACTTCGGGCGCAACAATTACATCGAATACATCGCGGGAGATTTGCCGTTCATTCTGTCCGCACCTCATGGAGGAACGCTCAATCCGTCGGAACTTCCCAATCGCACCTACGGCACCTTCTCCACAGACAGCAATACTGATCTGCTCGCCCTGGATATCCGCAAGGCGATGACCAATCGGCTCGGGCACTTTCCGCACGTGATCATCTGCCACCTCGATCGCATCAAGGTGGATTGCAACCGCGAGATCATCGAAGGCGCGCAGAGCAACGCCCTCGCGGAGATTTCATGGAACGATTTTCAGAATTTCATCGGGATCGCGAAGCAGACTGTCTCGAATCAGTTCGGCCGCGGATTTTACATCGACCTCCACGGCCACGGTCATCCCCTTCAACGCCTGGAAATCGGCTACCTCTTGAGCGCCGGACAGCTCGGCTTGTCGGACACAACGTTGAACGGGAACTCGACCTACGCCAGCCAATCGAGCATCCGCGAGTTGAACACGCGCTCGCCCTTCAACTTTGCCCAGCTGCTGCGCGGCACCAACAGCCTCGGCGGCTTGCTCGCCGCAAACGGTTACCCATCGGTTCCGAGCCCGTCGGATCCGGACCCCGGCACCAACTCGTATTTCAATGGCGGTTACAACACCGACCAGCACGGCTCGGTCAACGGTGGCACCATCAGCGGCCTGCAGATTGAGTGCAACTCAACCAACGTGCGCGACACCAGCGTCAGCCGGCTCATGTTCGCGACGAATCTCACCGCCGCGCTCGAAGTCTTCTTCAGCAATCATTTCGGGATGAACCTCAGCGACGACCTTCCGACGATCTCCGCATTCATCAATCGCATCATTAACGAAGACGGCTCCACCAGCACAATCAACTTCACAATCGGCGACACAGAGACTGCCGCGACGAATCTTGTCCTCACGAAGTATTCGTCCGACACCAATCTCGTCCCCCTCTCCGGCATTGTTCTCGGCGGCTCAGGGAGCAATCGCACAGTAAAAGTTTTTCCGTCCACGAATAAATTCGGCATCGTGCAGATCAGCCTCGCGGTGACGGATGCCAACGGCGGCACGACGAGCAATTCCTTTCAAGTCACCGTCAATCCTGTGAACGACCCGCCAATTCTCGCGGCGGTTTCGAACCGTACGATCAACGCCGGCGAGAACCTCGTCATCACCAATTCGGTTACCGACGCCGACCTCCCGGACGTGCAAACCTTCAGCCTCCTGCTCGCTCCCAGCAACGCAATCATCGGCTCCAACACCGGCATCCTCTTGTGGCGTCCCTTGGTTGCACAGGCGAACTCAAACCACTCGTTTCAAGTGCGCGTCGTAGACAATGGCACCAACACTCTCAGTGCGACGCAGGCATTCTCCGTGTTCGTGAATCCGCTCACCAAGGCGACTCTGACACAACTCGCCGTCACGAATAACTCGCTCCGACTTCTCATTAGCGGCGCGCCCGGCCCTGACTACACGGTGCAAGTCACTACCAACTTCAGCTCGTGGACCAACCTCCTCGTCACCAACTCCCCCACTCTGCCGTTCAACTGGACCGATACGAACGCGGGAAGTTTCTTGAAGCGGTTCTATCGCGTGCTGCTTGGGCCATGAGACAACCGGTTCAAAACAAAGTATGTGACATTTCACCGCGTCGTCTGAGTTGAGACCCGCGTCACGAGCTACTTTTAATCGAAATTATTTTAATGAGCGGCATCATCGGTCATTCCATGTATGCGGTGCTCGGCGCGAAGGCCGCCGCGCAACGCATGCTGCCCATCGCGCCGATTGCCACACGCCATTTCGCGAGCTTCCTCGCCGGTGCTTATCTCGGGAGCGACATTCAAACGATGCCCGAGGCGGTCTGCGTGGACACCGGTCGCGAAGTCGGCTACGGCACGGTGCCATTGGAAAAAAGTCCGATCACCGGCGGAGCCGTGCGACCGTGGAAGCTCAAGCACGACGGCCACGAATACACGCCACGCGAGATTCACGAACTATTCTATGGCCGCGCGCACCTCGTCTTCGGCTGGAGCAAGGCCGACCGCGAACACACCGTGCCGTGGGATCATCTGCCGGACTATTTCGCCGATGTGATCGAGGACACGTTCGAGTTCTTTGGACCAAGTGAACGCGCGCTCGCTTACGTCTTCGGTTGGATCGTCCACGTCGTCAGCGACAGCCTCATCAAATCCATCCACGAGGGCGTCGATCTGAATTTGCTCGACGGCAAGTACACACGGCGCAACCGCCCCATCCAAGACCTCATCACGTTCCACGAAATCGGCATGAAGGAACTTCGCCTCGACTGGCCCGCGCTCTTTGCCGATCTCGCTGCGACGCCAGTCGAACCGGTGCAACTTCACTACATGCGCATCGCCGAACCGCGCGGACTCCTCGCGCACAAATTTCCCGATGGCTGGGAACCGGCAAAACAATCCCTGCTGAACGCAGTCCTCGCCGAGAACCGCCGCTGGTGTGCCTTCCATGCAAAGGACGTTCTGAAAAACGTCGAACTCATGCGCACCGCGGAAGGGCGCCTCGACTGTAACGAATCCACGCGAAAGGCCGTCGGTTTGAACTACGCCCAGATGATCGAACTCGCCGACAAGGCAAACTTCCGCCACGCCGTGTGGCAAATCGGCGAATCCATCGTGCAGATGTTTGAGGCTACCGTTCACCGCTCGCCCCGCCTTGCGAAACTTCCCTCGGGCGACAACGTAGGCTGGGATGAATTAACGCGCCGCTGGCGACTCAAGTGATTCAAAGACGGAAAAGAGTTTCGTTTTGAATACGCGCGTTTCTACAGTGATCAGACCACCTGACAATGATTACACATGACTCTTGACGCTTTTGCCCGATCGCCTTGGCTAGTCGAAATTCCGCACGGCGCTGACGTTGGTGCTGTGGGGCGATGGTATGGTCCCGTAGATGATTCTCCTTCGCTGCCAATTCCGAATTTTGCTGACCATTTGCGGGCGCTCATCGCAGCACGGCTCTCCATTGAGCCGAACACCAAGCAGGCGGGCCGACTCTCGCGCAACCACGTGCTGACCGCAGCCGAGAATCTTGCGCCTCTGAAGAAGAAACGCGCCAAGTGAGCCATGAAGCACTTGATTTCCATACTTCTCGCTCCCTACGCACTGCTCGCCGCGGACTTTGACCGCGAGATTCGCCCGCTGCTGCAGAAGCACTGCGTTGAATGCCACGGTGAGAAAAAGCAGAAGGGCGAGTTGCGTCTGGATGCGAAAGTTTTCGCTGTCAAGGGCGGGCATGACGGACCGGTGATTGTAGCGGGCAACGCGGCAAAGAGCGCACTGTTCCGCCGCATCTCGAGCGACAATGAGGATGAGCGCATGCCACCGAAAGGTGAACGGCTGACGGCGCAGCAGGTCGCGGCGGTGAGGGCGTGGATTGAGACCGGCGCGCCGTGGCCGGAAAATGACGCGGATCGCGCGGTATCCGTGGACAAGCGCTTGCAGCATTGGTCTGTGCAGCCGGTGCGAAAGGATTTTGCGAAGGACGCTTCAATTGATGCGTTCATCCGCGCCACGCTGAAAACCAACGGCCTCGCCATGGCGCCCGAGGCAGACCGACGCACGCTCATTCGCAGGTTGAGTTTTGATTTACTCGGTTTGCCACCGACGCCGGAGCGCGTGGAGCAGTTTGTGAAAGACCGCGATCCACGTGCCTACGAAAAGCTCGTGGATGAGTTGCTCGCGTCGCCACACTACGGCGAGCGCTGGGCGCGGCATTGGCTGGACATTGCGCACTACGCTGACACGCATGGCTTCGAGCGCGACCAGTTGCGTCCGAATGCATGGCGGTATCGCGATTACGTCATCGACTCGCTGAACGCAGACAAGCCCTACAACCAGTTCATCCGCGAACAGATTGCCGGTGATGTCATTGCGCCGGATGATGCAACGGCGGTGACCGCGACCGGCTTTCTCGCGGCGGGGCCGTGGGATTTTGTCGGTCAGGTCGAAACGAAGAGCGACATGCTCAAACGCGCCGCGCGCGCGGGCGACCTCGACGACATGGTCACGCAGGTCATCACCGCGACGATGGGCATTACCATCAATTGCGCGCGCTGCCACGACCACAAGCTCGACCCCATCACGCAACAAGAATATTACAGCCTCTGGTCGGTCTTCGCCGGCGTGAAGCGCGGCGAGCGCGAAGTAAGCGCGACGGAGACAAAGCGCGTCGCCGAGGAAAAGGCGCGCATCAACAAGAGCCTCACCTCCGTGCGCGGTGAACTCGCCCGACTCGCGGGCGAGGGACTCGACCTCGCCGATATGATCGGCGGCGGCAACGGTCGCGGCACGGGTGTGAAGGACCGCGGCGTTGACCTGCGCTACGGCACGTTCACAAAGGAGAAGCTCGGCTACCGTCGCGACATCGCGGCGAACCGTTTGCAGAAAATCGAGTGGCCCGCCGACGCGAAGGAGAAGCCGGAGTTTGTGCAGTGGGTGTTCGTCCCGGACGGCCGCGGCACAGTGAACGTCGCCTTCAAGCAGGAGGTGAAGGGCGTGCCGGCAACGAGCGGGCACTTTTGGGACATCATCCGCAACGGACCGCTCAATGCGCAGCGCAGCGCAAAGCTCAACGGTGTGGATTACGCGACGAAGGGCCACAGCATCCTAGGCATGCACGCGAACAGCGGCGTGACGTTTGACCTCGCGAAGATTCGCGCGGCGAGCGGGCTGGCGGCGATGCGGCTCACGGGCGTCGTCGGTTTTGGCGCGGCACAAAACGCGGCAGCGACGCGTGCGGATTTCACGGTGTTCGTGGATGCGGAGCAGAAGTTCCAGAAACTCAAGCTGCGCAAAGACGAGACAGCAGCGCTCGACGTCGCCGTGCCCGCGACGGCGAAGACACTCACGCTCGTGGCCACCGACGGCGGCGACGGCATCGGCAGCGACCTGCTTTTCATTGGCGATGCCCGGCTCGGCCCCGATGCCGGCGCGGCGACGCTCACCAACGCCGAGCAGCGGCGCCTGAAGGAACTCCGTGCTCAAGTCGCGATGCTCGAAGGTGAGCTGAAAGCGTTACCGGATGCGCTGAAGGTCTACGCCGTCGTAGCTGCGACCAACGCGCCCGTGGTCCGCGTACAGCGGCGCGGCGACCCCGAAAGCGAAGGAGCGGAAGTCGCGCCCGGGGCATTCACCTGGGCAAAGCACGCCGCAGCGAAGTTCGGCGACAACGCGACGCCCGAAGGCGAACGCCGCCGTGCGCTCGCGGAGTGGATCGTGCATCCCGACAATCCGCTCACACGTCGCGTGCTCGTGAACCGTCTCTGGCATCATCATTTCGGCCAGGGCCTTGTCAGCACACCAAGCGACTTCGGCCTCGGCGGCGACAAGCCATCGCACCCGGAGCTGCTCGACTGGCTCGCAGGCGAGTTCCTCAAAAGCGGCTGGTCGCTCAAGACGATGCACCGTCTCATCGTGACAAGCGCTGTGTATCGGCAGGCGTCTACGAGCGCGAATGGGAAAGCATCCGCGCTCGACGCGCAAAACCGCCTCCTCTGGCGACAGAACCCGCGACGCCTCGATGCCGAATCCCTCCACGACACCGTGCTCGCGGTGAGCGGCAAATTGAACCTCGAACGCGGCGGCCCCGGCTTCCGCGACTTCAACTACACCGAGGCCTACGCGCCCATCTACGACTACATCACGCCGGACAAACCGGAACTTTGGCGGCGCAGCATCTACCGATTTGTCGTGCGCACCACGCCGCACCAGTTCATGTCCACGCTCGACTGCCCCGACCCGGCGAACCTCACGCCCGCACGCGTGAACACCACGACGGCCCTGCAGGCGCTCACGCTGAGCAACAACGAATTCATGCTCCAGCAGGCGCGTTACCTCGCCGCGCGCATCGAAGGCGAAGCCAGCTCGCACGAAGCCTCGGTTCGCCGCGCCTTCGCGCTCGCATTCCAACGCGTTCCCACCGCCTCCGAACTGCGCGCCGCCACGCCGCTCATCACTGAGCAGGGTCTCTTCGCCCTCTGCCGTATGCTCATCAACGCGAATGAATTTGTTTACCTCGACTGAGATATGAGGCGAATTCTCGCACTCACCGCCCTGCTGCTCGCGCCGCTGGCTGCACTCTACGCCGCCGAGCCCATCACGAACTCCATCGGCATGAAACTCGTGCGCATCGAGGCGGGCACATTCATGATGGGACAGGACGGACCACCGATGGAGGATTACCTCCGTCAAAAGCGCTTCGGCGAGATGCACAAGGACTTCGACCGGATCGATTTTGATGAGAAGCCCGCGCATCAGGTCACGATCACGCAGCCTTTCCTGATGGGCGTCACCGAGGTCACGGTGGCGCAGTTTCGGCAGTTCGATCCGCAGTTCAAAACGAGTGACCCAAAGTCGAAGCCAACGGATGATGACGCGGCAAGCGGTGTGACGTGGGAGCGGGCGGTGGCGTTTTGCGAGTGGCTCTCGAAGAAGGAAGGCAGGACCTATCGCCTGCCGACCGAGGCGGAGTGGGAGTATGCCTGCCGCGCGGGGACGACGACCCTGTTCAACACCGGCGACACGTTGCCGGACAAGCATCAGAAGTGGTTTGGCGACGACAACTACCGCGCGGTGTATTTCCCGCCGGGACCGATGCCGCGTGAGTATGACTGGCGGAATGCCGGTAAGGCATCGGCGAAGCTGAAGCAAGGGCAGATCCTCGGTCTGGATCACCCCGAGGAGGAATCGAGAGCCGGAGGCGCGGGGTCGCTGCGGGTGGCGCAGAAGACGCCGAATGCCTGGGGCCTCCACGACATGCACGGCAATGTGGCCGAGTGGTGCAGCGATTGGTATGGGCCGTATGAGAGCGGTGCTCAGACCGATCCGTTGGGCCGTGCGGATGGTGACTGCCGCGTGTTCCGTGGCGGCTTTCATTCTTCGATGATCCGCTTCCTGCGCTCCGCGAATCGCGGTTCGTGGGTGACGAACTCCGCGAGCAATCGCATCGGCTTCCGCGTCGTGCAGGGTGAGTTGCCGAAGGGAAAACCGCTGCCGCTGGCTGCGCCGCCGCTGAATGCGCAGAACGTGAGTCAGCGTGATGCGGACAATCCTGTCCGCAGCAACTTCACGGACAAGAGTGTCCGTGTCGCGGCAGACGCGCCGTTCTACGAAGGTCCGAAGCCCTATGTGCGCATCCCCGAAGGCGCGGTCGGCCCCGTTTTCATCAGCCAGAATCATAGCCCGTCGATCACTGAGTGCCCGAATGGCGATTTGCTCGCTGTATGGTTCTCCACCCTCGGCGAAACGGATCTCACCACCGCGAACGCCGCCTCCCGACTGCGCTATGGCGCGAAGGAATGGGAGCCAGCTTCGTCGTTTTGGGACGCGCAGGATGTGAATGATCACGCGCCGAAAATCTGGTGGGACGGCGACAAAACGCTCTACCACCTCGTCGAGGGACGGCAGCACGGCGACATCGTGATCCGCCGCTCCATCGACAACGGCTTGACTTGGTCGAAGGCCGAAGTGATGCGGGCACACGGCGAGTCGGCCAGCAATCCCATCCGCACGAAGGAAGGCGTGATCGCGATCCCGTTCGACTTTTCCGGACTCTCGATCAGTCGCGACAACGGCAAGACCTGGAGCGAAACCGGGCGGGATCGTCGAGGATCGGATGACATTCAACCCGGAGGCAAAGGACCTTTCATAGCCGGCATCCACTCACCCATCGTCGAACTCACCGACGGACGCCTCATGGCCTTCGGTCGTCTCTCACCCGAGGAGCCCGCGCAGAAGCGTTTCGACCTCAAAATGCCCGTCAGCTACTCCAGCGACCTCGGCGAGACCTGGCAGTGGGCCATCAGCGAGTTCCCCATCGTCAGCAACACGCAGCGCCCAGCCATGCTGCGTCTCAAAGAAGGCCCCATCGTGCTTTGCTCCTTCACCGATCAGGCCCGCACGCCGAAAGACCAGCGCCACGGCCTCACCTTCAAGTCCACCGGCGGCAACTACACCGGCACTGGCCTCTATGCCGCCGTGAGCTACGACGAAGGCAAAACCTGGCCCGACAGCCGCCTCATCGCCCCCGAAGGCAAAACCACCGCCGACATCAACGGCTACCTCGCCATCACGCAGACCCGCGATGGCCGCATCCAGCTCATCACCAGCAAGGACCACTACGTTTTCAACCTCGCGTGGATCAAGGCCCTGCCGCCCGCGCCGAAGAAGTGAAATCCAACCCACGCATGAAACCCACCCTCACTCTCCTCGCCGCCCTGTTCCTCGCGCCGCTCGCCGCGCTGCACGCCGCCGCCGCACCGAAGCCCAACATCGTTTTCATCCTCGTCGATGACATGCCTTACGCGGGGCCAAGCGTGACGGGGAACAAGCTGTTGCAGACGCCGCACATGGACCGCATCGCGAAGGAGGGCATGCTCTTCTCGCGCGCTTACACCGAGCCGTTGTGCGGGCCGAGCCGGGCCACGCTCATGACGGGGCAGTTCGCCGAACGGCACGGGCGCACGGACAATGTGCCCGGCGTGCATCCCTACGCGCTCATGCTGGAACCGCTCGCGCCACTGCCGGAGGGAACGCCGGGCAATGGATTCGCCGGGGAGGCGGCGGCAGGTGCGCGGCTGCCCGATCCCGTGCAACCCGGTGGCTATTCGCTCGTGCAGGCGCTGAAGGCGGGCGGTTACCGCGCCGCCCTTTGCGGGAAGTGGCATCTGCCGCTCCAGCACCTCACGCCTAAGCTCGCCCCGCGCTATGGCTTCGACTTCTGCACCGACAAGCCGGACCGCAGCCAGCCTTATCGCGACACGAAGCACTTCACTGACGACGCGATCCAGTTCATCCGCGACAACCGCGCGCAGAGCTTCTTCCTGTATGTGCCCTACGTCGCCGTGCATGGCGGTCATGTCGTGCCGCCTGAGGATCAGGCGCGGTGGCAGGAACGGCTGAAGGGCAAGAAAGACATCATCGCTCCCGAGATGCTCGCTTCGCTGGAGTTCGTTGACCGCTCCGTGGGCCGCATCCTCGATGCACTCGACGAGTTGAAGCTGGCCGACAACACGATCGTCATCTTCGCCAGCGACAACGGCGGCGTGGGCAAGGACCTCTATTCGGTGGAGAACGCCCCCTTCCGTCTCGGCAAAGGCACGCTCTACGAAGGCGGCGTGCGCGTGCCGCTCTTCATCCGCTGGCCCGGCCAAATCCAGCCCGGCAGCCGTTGCGACGTGCCCGTGCATTTCGCCGACATGCTCCCCACGCTCTGCGATGCCGCCGGCGTGAAGCCTGATCCCTCCCACAAGCTCGATGGCATCAATCTCCGCCCGCTCTTCACCGGCGGCAGGCTGCCGGAGCGCACCTTGTTCGTCAGCTATCCGCACTACCTCGCCGAACACGGCACCACGCCCGTGCGCGCCGCCATCCAGAGCCGCTACAAGCTCGTCTGGCATCCCCACGACCATATCGAGATCGCAGGCGCTCGCGTCACCGAGTCCACGATCCGCTATGTTCCTCAGCCGCGCACGGAGTTGTTCGACATGGAGTCCGATCCCAGCGAGCACGAGAACCTCGCAGACAAATATCCCGAAAAGGTGAGCGAGCTGAAATCGCTCCTCGAAACCTGGATGAAACAAAACGGCGCGAAGGCCCTCTCGCCGAACCCCGCCTACGATGCGACCAGGCCGCTCTTCAACACCCGTGACGAATGGCTCCAGCAGGAGCGGGAGAAGAAAGAGGCAAAGAAATGAAATCCAGAGCGAGAACCGTTAAACACACTCCCATACGAAACATGAAACGCACCCTCACACTCCTCATCGCCGTGCTGCTGGCCGCCGCTATCACGCCTACCGCGATGGCAAAGGAGCTGCCCAGGCCCAGCACCCCGAATCCGGGACTGCGCTACTACTATCCGGTGCCCAAGGAGGCCGCGCCGAGGACGCACGATTTTGACATCGTGATCTATGGCGCGAGCCCGGCGTCCGTTTCCGCCGCCTGTCAGGCCAGGAAGATGGGTAAAACTGTCGGCGTCTTTGTTTTCAGAAGGCACGTCGGCGGCATGTCGTCCTCGGGCCTGAGCGATGTGGATTACGGCAAGAAGGAATCCATCGGTGGCATGGCGAAGAAGGTGTTCTTGGACTTCTTCAAGAAACAGGTGCAGAGCCCGGCCGAGGTGGAAACGCTCTTCCTCACCATGCTGACCGATTTGGACATCCCGGTCTTTTTTGAGCATCGGCTGCAGAAGGTCGAGCGAGACGGCAACCGGATCACGAAGGTCGTTTTCGAGAACGGCAACGCGGCCCGCGCCAAGATCTTCATGGACACCACCTATGAGGGCGATCTGATGGCACGGGCGGGTGTCGAGCATGTCGCGGGTCGTGAATCCAACGCCGAGTTTGGGGAGAAGCTGAACGGCATCCAGATCGGCGCCCGCTCCTCGCCGCACAATTTCCAATGGCGCGTGGACCCTTACATGGAGCCCGGGAATCCGGCGAGCGGTGTCATCGAAGGCGTGGACGCCACGCCTTACACGCTGGAGGACCACGGCAAGGCTGACAAACGCTACCAGCCCTTCTGCTTCCGCGTGTTTGCCACCAAGCGCGATCCCATGCCCTGGCCAAAACCGGCGGACTACAAGGTGGCGCGCTACGAACTGCTCAAGCGCTACGTGAACGCGGCTCCAAGCTCCGAGTGGTGGAACCTCATCTACTCACGCGGGCCGCTGAAACTGAACGAGGGCGACTGCAACGCCGCTGGTCCTGTGTCGCTCGATTTCGTCGGCGGCAGCATCGGCTGGGTGAATGCCAGCTACGAGGAACGCGAGCAGATTTTCCAAGACCATGTGAACTACCAGCAAGGCTACCTCCACTTCCTCGCGAATGATCCCAGCATCCCGGCGGAACTGCGCCAGCGCGTGAGTCAGTTTGGCTTGCCGAAGAAGGAGTTCCCCGAAACCGGCGGCTGGCCGCACGAGCTGTATGTTCGTGAAGGGCGTCGGCTCCGCGGCGACTACGTGCTTACGGAGCACGACTGCCTCGGCAAGGTCACCGTCGAGGATTCGGTGGGGCTGGGGAGCTTCATCATGGACTCGCATATTGTGCGCCGAATCATCTACAAGACGGACAAAGACGCTCACATCACGCACCTGCGCACTTCCACGCCCGACGAAATCACCGAGGCACAACGCAACTGGAAGGGCGACATGGTCGGAGTCGAAGGCCAGTTCGACTACGCCGTCCCGAAGCCCTACCGCATCAGCTACCGATGCCTGCGACCGAAGGAGATCGATTGTGTCAATCTCCTCGTGCCCACAGTCATCTCCTCCACGCACGTCGCGTTCGGCTCGATGCGAATGGAACCCGTCTTCATGATCCTCGGACAAAGCGCAGGCGCCGCCGCCTCTCTCGCCATCGACGCATCAATTCCGGTCCAGGATGTCGATTACCAAAAGCTGCGCCAAGTGCTGCTACAGGAAGGTCAGTTGCTGGATTGAGTAATCAATTGATAGGGAGCGCAACAACCATGAAATCTATCCTCGCGCTCCTCACCGCCCTGCTGCTCGCGCCGCTGGCCGCGTTGCACGCCGCCGATGCTTCCTCGCTGCAACCACCCCAGCACCTCGCCGCACCGAAGGCCGAGCACGCGGTGACGAACCGCGCTTTCACTGGCATCCCGAGCATGGCGGTCGCGCCGAAGGGACGGCTTTGGGCCACATGGTATGCGGGCGTCACGCCGGCAGAAGACCTCAACAACTACGTCGTGTTCAGCACGAGCGGCGATGACGGCGCGACGTGGACGGAAGTGTTGACCGTCGATCCCGATGCGGGCGGCCCCGTGCGCAGCTTTGATCCTGAGCTTTGGGTGTCGCCGGATGGACGCCTGTTTTTCTTTTGGGCGCAGATGGAGAAGGGCCGGCGCGATGCAGCACTCGGCGTGTGGTGCGTGGAGACGAGCGAGCCTGATGCCGCGCAGCCGAAGTGGTCAGCGCCGCGCCGCATCGCGGATGGAGTGATGATGTGCAAGCCGCTCGCGCTTTCCTCCGGCGAATGGGTGTTGCCGATTTCGCGATGGAAAGAGCACGACGAGAGCGCGCAGATGATCGTCTCCACCGATGCCGGCAAGGCATGGACGCGGCGCGGCGGCTGCAACGTGCCGAAGGATGTGCGCCAGTTCGACGAGCACATGTTTGTCGAGCGCAAAGACGGTTCGCTCTGGCTGCTCGTCCGCACCACCTACGGCATTGGCGAAAGCGTCTCCACCGACCGCGGACAGACGTGGCCGGAGTTGAAGCCGTCCGGCATCCTGCATACGCCGTCGCGTTTCTTCATCCGGCAGCTTGCCTCGGGAAATCTGCTCCTCGTCAAACACGGTCCGCTCGACACACGCACCAGCCGCTCGCATCTCACGGCCTACCTTTCCAAAGACGACGGCAAGACATGGGGTGGCGGACTCCTGCTCGATGAACGCCTCGGCGTTTCCTATCCCGACGGCCAGCAGACACCCGATGGTCTCATCCGCATCATCTACGACTACAATCGCGTGTCCGACCGAAACATCCTCATGGCCGCCTTTCGCGAGGAAGACGTGCTCGCGGGCAAAAACGTGAGCCACGCTGTGCGTCTGCGCCAGCTCGTCAGCAAAGCCACTGGCGGCCAGGAGAAACCCAAGCCCTCCGCTGCGCCCGTCCACGACAATGCCGACGGCAAACCGATGCGCACGACAAAGCCCGGCACACTCACCAGCGCCGATGCCAAACCTCAACCGCTCCTCCCCGGAGCGAAACTCTTCACCGACCGCGCCTACATCGCCGCCGAGCTTCCCGCCGCGCTCAAAGACGCGCACTTCCTCCCCATCGCGATGAACGGCCAGAAGACCCTCAAGTGCGAACGCGCTGGCACCGTGTTCTTCCTCACACCCGTGCTCGACCGCAACCGCGACACCACCGCGCAGCCGTTGATGGACCAAGGCTTCGAGAAAGTCGCCCTGCCGGAAGTCCCGCTCTTCAATCCCACATCGTCCGCGAACTTCTGCACCCTTTTCCAGAAGGACTGCGCCGCCGGGGAAACCATCCTCATCGGCAAATGGGCCGCGCCGATTTTCTTCCCATGAAATACAACCTCACACTCCTCACCGCTTTGCTGCTCACGCCACTTGCCGCATTCGCCCAAGCCAAGCCAGAAGTCGCGAACGCCACGAAAGCCGCGAAGCGCGCCTGGGAATCCGCACCCGCTGAAAAGAAGGCGCTGTGGCAGCAGCAACGCGATGCATTGATCAACATCGACCTCTCCGAAGACACGCAGCGGCAGATCGTCATCGCTCGTGGTTCGCCGAAGCCGGGCGAGTATCACGCGCATCCGACGACAGCGATGCTGGCGGACAACAAGACGATGTTCTGCGTCTGGAACATCGGCCACGGCGGACACGCGGGGCCGATGGCTCGCAGCGATGACGCGGGACTGACGTGGAAGCGAATGGACGACGCGCTGCCGCCGAACTACGTCAACTTCAAGAATTGCCCCAGCATCTACCGAATCACCGATCCGCAGGGAAAAGAGCGTCTGTGGGTCTTTGCCGCACGCACCTTGACCGACAAGGAGAACCCAACGCCCATCGAAGGCCGTCACGAAGGCTACATGCCGCGCATCGTGAGCGAGGACGATGGCAAGACCTGGCGCGAGCTGCCGCCGATCGGCGGACGCATTGCGAAGGATGATCCATTTCGCTGCATCATGACCTTCTCCAGCATCGTTCGGCTCAAGGACGGCTCATCGCTCGGATTGTTCCATCGCGGCAGCGGCATCGGCGAGGAAGGCACGCTGCAAGTGCTGCAATCCATCACCCGCGACGGCGGCTTCACCTGGTCCGAGCCAACGCTGGCCTGCGACGGCACCAAGCTCGAAGGCAAGCATCCCTGCGAGCCCTATGTCTTCCGCTCGCCTGATGGGGAGGAACTCTGCTGCCTCATGCGCGAGAACAAACGCAGTGGCACCAGCCTGGTCATGCTCAGCCGTGACGACGGCAAAACATGGTCGCAGGCCGTGGACGCGCCGTGGGGACTCACGGGCGACCGTCATCACGGGATCTCATTGCCCGATGGCCGCCTCGTCATCGTCTTCCGCAACGCCTCGCCGCAGTCGAAGGACAAAGGCGGCTTCATCGCCTGGGTTGGCACCTACGACGACATCAAGCAAGGCAAGCCTGGCCAGTATCGCGTCAGCCTGCTGAAGACCTTCAAAGACGGCTTCTACCCCGGCCTTCACCTGCTGCCCGACGGCACCATCGTCGCCACGACGTATGCGAACTACCGCAAGGAAGATGTTGGCTGCTCCATAGTCAGCGTGCGCTTCAAGATGAGCGAGGTGGATGCGATGGCGAAGAATCGGTAACCCCAATTTCAAAACCATGAACTCACCCTTCCCCTGCCATCAGCAAAGGCGCTTCGTCACTCGCCGTGACTTTCTTTGGGAACTCGGCGGCGGGCTCGGTGGTGTCGCGCTGGCCGCGATGATGAATGACGCGCAGGCCGCGACGAATCCGCTCGCCCCCAAGCCCGGGCATCACCCAGCCAAGGCCAAGGCCGTCATCCAGATTTTCTGCCCCGGTGGTTTGAGCCACGTGGACTCATGGGATTACAAACCCGAGTTGGCGAAGCGTCAGGGCCAGCCGTTTGATCCCGATGGCAAGCTGCAGTTCTTCGCGTCGAAGCCGGGCAACTGCCAGGGCAGCTATTGGCCCTTCCGACAGCATGGACAGTGCGGTCGTTGGATGAGCGATTTGTTCCCGCGATTGGCAGCTCGCGTGGACGACATCGCTTTTATCCACTCCATGCAGAGCAAATCCGCGCTGCACGGCCCGGCGATGTTCATGGCCAACAGCGGATTCATTCTGCCCGGCTTTCCGAGCATGGGCGCGTGGATCACCTACGGACTCGGCAGCGAAAGTGCCGACCTGCCCTCGTTTGTTGTGCTGCCTGACCCACGCGGGCTTCCGCCGGGCGGTGTCATTAACTGGGGTGCAGGTTTCTTGCCCGCGATTCATCAAGGCACGACGCTTCAGACTGATCCCGACCGGCCGCCCATCGCGGATTTGTTTCCCGGGAAAGATTTTGCCCACCTGAGAGGGAACTCCGAACAGTCGAGCCGCGATTTTCTGCAAACACTGAACCGCGCGCACGCCGCGGAGCGCAAAGGCAACAGCGAGCTCGAAGCGCGCATCGCCGCCTACGAACTCGCGGCGCGTCTGCAACTCAGCGCGCCCGAAGCCACGGATCTGCGCGGCGAAACTGACGCGACGAAACGCCTTTACAATCTGGAACACGAGGACATCGGACCGTTTGGACGCCAGTGTCTGCTCGCGCGGCGGCTCGTCGAACGCGGCGTGCGCTTCGTGCAGATTTTCTGCGGCGCGGAAAACACCACGGCGAAGAAAGTCCGTCCGAACTGGGACAGCCACGAGGACATCGTGCGCGACCACGGCTATTGGGGACCGATCCTAGACACCGGCGCCGCCGCGTTGCTCACCGACTTAAAATCGCGCGGACTGCTCGACAGCACGCTCATCATTTGCACGACGGAGTTCGGCCGCCAACCAGCCGCGCAAGGCACGGGCAAGGGCCGCGACCACAATCCCGGCGCATTCACCGCGTGGATGGCAGGCGGGGGGATCAAAGGCGGCACGGCCTTCGGCGAGACCGACGCGCTCGGCTTCAAAGCCGTGGTGGATCCCGCCTACTGCTACGACCTCCACGCCACCGCGCTTCATCTGCTCGGGTTGAATCACGAAAAACTGAGCTTTTACAACAACGGCATCAATCGACGCCTGACCGACGTCCACGGGCACGTGATTCAAAAAATTGTTGCCTGAGGAAAACCGGTTACGCGTTGCAGGCTGAGTGGCGATCGACATAGATTTTCCTAAAGCACCATGAGCCAATTGCCCCAAGTCATCGTCACCGACCTCATCACCGAGCCGCTGGATTGCGAACGACGCGTGCTCGGCGGCTTCGCCGAAGTTCGGGCGCTCAACGCCCGCAGTCAGGCCGAACTCGGTGCGCAGATCGACGACGCCGACGCGATCATGCTTTATCACTACCTCCGGCTTGACCGACCGCAGATCGAGCGCTTGAAGAAATGTCGCATCATCGCGCGGCCCGGCGTGGGCTACGACAACATCGACATCGTCGCGGCGCGCGAACGCGGCATTCCCGTGGTCAACGTGCCTGACTACGGCACCGAGGAAGTTGCCGACTCCGCGCTCGGCATGGCGCTGACGCTCGCGCGCGGCATGCACTTTCTCAACAGCCGGCTCCGTCGCGGCATTGGCGCGTGGAACATCGAACAAGCGGCGCCAATTCATCGCCTGCGCGGACGCGCGTTCGGCATCATCGGCTGCGGACGCATCGGTTCCGCGGCGGCGATGCGTGCGAAATCGTTCGGCTTCGACGTCGTCATCTACGATCCGTTCATCCCCGACGGCGTGGACAAGGCGCTCGGGGTGCGGCGCGTCGATACGCTTGGCGAATTGCTCGCGCAAAGTCACATCGTCAGCCTCCATTGCCCGATGACGCCCAAGACGCGCAGCTTGATCGGCGCGCGGGAGATCGCCCAGATGCCGCGTGGCTCATTCCTCGTAAACACCGCGCGTGGCGGCATCGTGGATACGGCGGCGGTCGTTGAAGCGTTGGCTGGCGGGCATCTTGCAGGCGCCGGCATCGACGTCCTGGAACAAGAGCCGCCCGCCACGGACTCGCCCGTCATTCGCGCGTGGCGCGATCCCAATCATCCGGCGCACGACCGGTTGCTGCTGAATCCGCACACGGCGTATTACAGCGAGGAAGGTTGCGACGAATTCCGCACCAAGGCCGCGAAGGAAATTCTGCGCGCGCTCAAAGGCGAGCCGTTGCGCAATCGGGTGAATTGATTTCCGATTCGTCGAGTCGATACCGTCCAACTGATCTCCAAATTATGAAGAAACTACTTACGCTCTCCCTGTCGACATTGCTGTTCGCCGGAGCATGTTTTGCGGCAACGCCTTCGCAACCAAACCTCATCCTCTTCCTCGCCGATGACCTCGGTTACGGCGACCTCGCGTGCTACGGACATCCGATCATCAAGACGCCGAACCTCGACGCGTTCGCTAAGCAAGGCGTGCGGTTGACGCAATGTTACGCCGCAAGTGCCGTGTGCAGTCCGTCGCGCTCGGCGTTGCTCACCGGGCGCACGCCGCATCGCAACGGCGTTTTCACTTGGATCGCCGAAGGTGGCGAGGTGCATCTGCGGACGAGCGAGATCACTTTGCCGAAATTGCTCAAGGGCGCAGGCTACACGACCTGTCACAGCGGCAAGTGGCACTTGAACGGGCTCTTCAATAACCCCGCGCAGCCGCAGCCGAACGACCACGGTTACGATTGGTGGATGGCCACGCAGAACAACGCCGGACCGTCGCACGAGAACCCAAGCAACTTCGTTCGCAACGGCCAGCCCGTCGGACGGATGCACGGCTACTCGGCGCCGCTTGTTGTTGGGGAGGCGATCATGTGGTTGAAGGAAAAGCGCGACCAATCAAAGCCGTTCTTCCTCGCAGTGTGGACGCATGAGCCGCATTACCCGATCAAGTCGGACCCGAAATTCAAGGCGCTCTACCCCGAACTCCACGACGACGTGCAGCGCGAGCATCATGCGAACGTCACGCAGATGGATCACGCGTTCGGCATGCTCATGAAGGCGCTCGACGAACAGAAGCTCGCGGACAACACGTTCGTCTTCTTCACGTCGGACAACGGCCCCGAAGGCGACGGCATCAAGGGCGCCGGTCGCGGTTCCAGCGGCGGCTTACGCGGTCGCAAGCGCGACGTGCACGAAGGCGGCATTCGCGAACCCGGCATCGCCCGCTGGCCCGGCCACATCAAGCCCGGCACGACAAGCGACGTGCCCGTCATCGGCAGCGACATCCTTCCCACCATGCTCGCGATCGCCGGCGTCGCCGCTCCGAAAGACCGCGTGCTCGACGGCGTGAATGTTCTACCCGTGCTCACCGGCGTCGCCACGAAGGTGGAGCGCCCGCAGCCGCTTTATTGGAAATTGCTCATGGCTCCGAACGCGAAGATCGCGATGCGCGTGGACGATTGGAAGATTCTCGCGAACGCCGAGCTGACGGAGTTCGAACTCTACAACCTCAAGACCGACGTCAAGGAAACCACGGACCTCAAGGACAAAGAGCCCCAACGCTTCGCCGCACTCCGCGAGCAACTCATCAAGCACAATGCCGGCATCGACGCCGAAGGCCCCGACTGGTGGAAGCGCCTGACTCCGAACGGGGGCAAGGCGAAGGCGGACGGCGCGGCGCCAAAGAAGAAAGGTAAGAAGAAGCAAGCTGATCAGGATTAATATGAACTTCCGAACGTCGCGAACGACTCACCAGTTGATAAGCACCGCTGCCGCTGCCGTTCTATTGGCCCGCGTGGCGATGGCAGTTGAGCCGGCGCCGGCAGGGTTCACTCCCCTTTTCGATGGCCGGACGTGGGCGAGTTGGGACCACCGCGCTCATCTCGATGGCGTTTGGGAGATTGCCGACGGCGCGATCCGGTTGCGCACGGATGAGCCCGCACGCGCGAAGGGCAAAGATTACAACCTCTCGACTCGGCGGAAGTTTCGCGACTTCACGCTGATGCTCGACTGGCGCCTCACGTGCACGCCGCATGTGAAGCCGCACCAATGGCTCACGGACGACGGCCAGTTTCACACAGACGCCGCCGGCAAGGTGATCATGAAGGACAACCTGACGTGGGGCGACAGCGGCGTGTATTTGCGCGGCGCACGTGCGGCTCAGGTCAACATCTGGTGCCAGCCGTGCGGCAGTGGCGAAGTCGGGACGAAGTTCAAGGACCTGCAGGCGACGAAGGAAGAACGGATGAAAACCATGCCGAGCGTCCGCGCCGACAAGGGCCCCGGCGAATGGAATCATTTCATCATCACACTGCGCGGCGACCGCGTGGACGTGTCACTCAACGGAGTCGAAGTGATCAAGGGCGCGAGAGTGAAGGAGATTCCAGCGGAGGGCCCGATCACGTTGCAGAATCACAAGGACGCGGTGGAGTTCCGCAACATTTTCGTCAAAGAGTTGGGCGGATCGGAAGCGGCGTCAAGCAACGCGCCGAAATCAAACAAGTGAAGGCAACATGAAGAATTCAAAATCGACTCAACACCTCCACCACAACGCACCAAAGCGACTGGCCCATTGCCTGTGGCTACTGGTCGTCGCGTTCAGCTTCGGATTCGGTTTACCGAACTTCGCCGCCCACGCCGCCGCCGCGAAACCCAATGTCATCTACATTATGGACGACGAGCTCGGTTACTTCGAGCCGGGCTTCATGGGCGGGCTCAACATCAAGACGCCGAACCTCGACCGAATGGCGGCAGAGGGCGTTCGCTTTAAAAATCTGTTCGCGGGCTCCGCGGTGTGCGCACCGACGCGTTGCTGTTTCCTCACGGGCAAACACAGCGGCCACACGTCCGTTCGCGCGAACGGCGGCGGCACACCGTTGCGTGCGGATGAAGTGACGATCGCCTCCATGCTCAAGCCGCTCGGCTATGCCACAGGCGGCTTCGGCAAATGGGGATGCGGCGGGCGCGACTCGACCGGCGTTCCGGAGAAACACGGCTTCGACGTTTTCCTCGGCTACTACGATCAGGTCCACGCGCACAGTTATTATCCGCCGTATCTCATCCGCAACAGCGAGGAGGTGAAGCTGGATGGCAATCACGGCACGGGCGGCAAGACTTACTCGCACTACGTCATTCACGAAGCGGCGATGAAATTCATCCGCGACAACGCGAAGCAGCCGTTCTTCGCCTACCTGCCCTACACGCCGCCGCACGGGAACTTCGACATTCCCGACAGCGACCCTGCGTGGGCGCTTTACAAGGACAAGCCGTGGACCGAACAAGCGCGCCGTTACGCCGCGATGGTCACGATGATTGATCGCCACGTCGGCGAAATCCTCGCGCTGCTCAAAGAACTCGGCATCGACAACAATACGCTCGTCTTTTTCAGCGGCGACAACGGCGCCAACGACTACTTCAAGTCTGCCGAATACCCGCGCGGCGTTCACTTCGGAAACAAGAACCCGCAAACGGGCGTCGAGTTTCGCGGAACGAAAGGCACGCTCTACGAAGGCGGCGTGCGGATCCCGTTCATCGCGCGCTGGCCGGGCAAGATCGCGCCGGGTCGCGTGACCGATCATCTCGGTTACTTCCCGGATCTCATGCCCACGATTGCCGAAGTCACCGGTGCGAAGGCTCCGGCGGACATCGATGGCATCTCGATTGTGCCCGAGTTGATCGGCGAAGCTGCGGCCGGTCACAAACAAGCGCAGCACGAATTTCTCTATTGGGAAATTGGCGGCTGGATAGCGATTCGTCAGGGCAACTGGCGCGCGGTGAAGCCGGCAAAGAGTGACCAGTGGGAACTCTACGACCTCGCCACCGATCCGAGTGAAGCCAAGAACCTCGCCGCCGCGAAGCCCGACATTCTCGCGAAGCTAACCGCGCTCGCGACCAAAGCGCACGAACCCGTCCGCGAAGGCTCGTTCTCCCGCACCGACCGTCACGAGCGCGACCGCCGCGCGAAGTTCGGCAAGGAAGATGAAACCGACTCGCCCGCACCGAAGAAGGCGAAGGGCAAAGGCAAAGCGAAAGCCGCCGCGAAGGCTGCTTCCAAGTCCGACACAGCGCTCAACGTGAAAGGTCTGTTGGCGAACAAGGACTGGAAGATCGTCCGTGTTAGCAGCGAAAACACCGGCAACCAGAAGTTCGCGCGCAACGCCATCGACGGCGACCCCGCCACGCTGTGGCACACCAAATTCAGCGGCGGCGCTGTCCCGCCGCCACACGAACTCGTCATTGACCTCAGCGCTGAACACAACATCCGCGGCTTCGTTTACCTCGGTCGTCAGGACGCGGGCTGGAATGGTGCGGTGAAGGACATTGAGTTCTGCATAAGCGCCTCGCCGGAGCAGTTCGGCGCGCCCGTCGTGAAAGCACAACTCGCGAAGGCAAAGGATCCTCAGGAATTAAAATGCCCCGCGACCAAAGGCCGCTACGTCATGCTCCGCGCACTCTCAGAGCACAGTGCAAACAGCTTCGCCACCGTCGCCGAATTGGCCGTGATCGGAGACTGATATCGCGAGACGCGCGGTGGCCGGGCCAAATAGTTGTTAACCTCCCCGCTTCCCGCGAGCGTCTGCACTCGGGTATGTTTCACTCCATGCGTTCCCTTTCCTTGATCGCGCTCGCGTGCGCCATCGTCGCCACTTCGCATGTGAATGCCGAGGTAAAGCCCGCGACGTTCGACCTCGCCGCGATTCGCGATGCATCCACGTTGGAGACGCGCGTGGTGCAGGATTGGAAACCCGCGCCGCGCGATCCATCGATCCGTCAGAAGTTCGTCGAGATCACCGTGTGCGAATGGTGGCCGGGCCAGAAGGTGCGCCTGCCCGTCACCTTCAACGCGCCTGCGTCCGGCGGTCCGTGCCGCAACGTGATCATTGGAAACATGGGCCTCGCGTTGAAGCCCGCACTGCCGACCGGTGCGATGTTGCGCCTGCTCAAGGAAAACGGCGTCGGCGTGGTGCTCATCGGCATGAGCACGATCGAAACGATGCAGCCCGTCGGGAGACTTCATCTCGGCATGCAGGAGCAATTGCTCAAGACCAAGGATGCGCGATTCACGCCGGCATGGATCTGGGGACTGAGCGATATGCGCGCGCTTACGGCGGCGGTAGCGGAGAAAGAAGTTTTTCAACCAACGAAAGTGCTCTCCACCGGCGGCTCGAAGCGTGGCGTAGGTGCAGCAACGGCCGGGATTCACGACGAACGTTTCACCGCGATCCTGCCCGTGGTCGCTCCGCCGCTCGGAAATCCCGGCGGGGCTTACGTCGCCGGAACCGACGCGCCGGAAATCACCAAGGCGAACGAACAGTTCCTCGCCGATCTCGCTGCGGGAAAAATGCAAAGCCTGCCTACGAGTGCCCGCGCGGCGTTGACTGATCGGCAAGATCGTCGCGTCAACGAACGCATTACGCTGGAGCAGGCGCGCGCCGCCGGTTGGAGCGCCGCCGAGATCGCGGCGATGAACGATCGCGCATGGGATGTTTGCCGCACGACGAGCTATCTTCCAGCGCTAAAGAAGCGCGGCTTGGAAATCTTTTACAACGTGGGCGCCAACGACAGCGTCAGCCCCGATCTGCTCGAACTCGGCAAGCGTTTTCCCGATTTCCCGATCTACATCGTGCCCGCCGGACAGCACGGCGGACCAAAGGACGCGGGCTTCACTCGTCAGGTGCCTTCGCAGCCCGAGGTCGAAGACAATCTTTACACCTTCGCACAGCGTCACTTCTTCGGCGCGCGCCCGATGATCGCCGCGCCGAAGTTGATTACGAAATGGGACAAGCAAACGCGCACGCTGCACGTCACGGTCAAATTCCCCGACGGCACCGAACCGCAAAAGAACGAGCTGTCATGGTCAGTGAATCGTCACGCTCCTTACACGCTGGCGTTCGAATACGACCGGTGGCAATCGACAAAACTTTCCCGCGCGGGCTCGGCCACGTTCACGGGAAGTTTCAAAATCGACGTCGGCGCTCACTCGGTCGAACTGCTGACGACACACACGCACACTGCCAAGAATCTTGCTCTTTCCGTCTCCAGCCCGCTCGTGCGTGTCGAGACCGAGTAAGCCATCCGCACGCCGTTTGATTTTATGAAACACGTTTTCATCCTGTTGCTCTCTTCGTTCGTCGCGCTGCACTCCGCGTTTGCCGCCGACGCACGCAAGCCAAACATCCTCCTCATCTATTCGGACGATCACGGCTGGGCGGACCTCGGCGCGCAAGGCGTCAACGCGGAAATTCGCACACCGAACCTCGATCAACTCACGCGCGACGGCGTGCGTTTTGCGCGCGGTTACGTTTCCGCACCGCAGTGCGTGCCATCGCGCGCGGGCGTGATTACCGGGCGTTACCAACAGCGCTTCGGCGTGGAGGACAACGGCAAAGGTCCGCTGCCGCTCGCGGAGTTGACGATTGCGGAGCGGCTCAAGCCGGCGGGCTATCTCACCGGGCAAGTTGGCAAGTGGCATCTCGACATCGGCGCGAAAGCCGGCTCCGGCGCAGGCAAGCGCCTGATGCGTGTGATGCCCGAGCACATGCCGCATGGACAAGGCTTCGACGAATACTGGCGTGGCGAACTGCGGCAGTTTTACGCCTCACACGATTTGAAAGGGAAACCGTTCACCGACGCGCCGCATCTCGTGACCGACGAACGTTTCCGCGTCGTCGTGCAAACGGAGGCGGCGCTGTCGTTCCTTGACCGGCGCGCGGCGAAGCCCGAGCAGCCGTGGTTTCTCTACCTCGCGTGGTATGCACCGCACGTTCCGTTGGAGTCCGCAGAGCCGTGGTTCAGCAAAACGCCGACGAATCTCGCACTGCCGCGTCGGCAGGCGCTCTCGATGATCGCCGGCATGGACGACGGGCTCGGGCGCATCCGCGCCAAGCTGCGCGAGATCGGCGCGGAGAAGGACACGCTCATCTTTTTCATCGGCGACAACGGAGCCCCGCTCGGCAACGCGTGGAATGGTTCGATCAATTTTCCGTTGATCGGTCAGAAAGGGATGCTCGCCGAAGGAGGCATTCGCACGCCGTTCATCGCGGCGTGGCCGGGGAAACTGCCCGCAGGCGCCGTTTACGATCAGCCCGTGATCAGCCTCGACGTTGCGGCCACCGCAGTTGCGCTCGCGGGACTGCCGCATGATGCGAAGCTCGACGGCGTGAACATTCTCCCCTTCGTGACCGGTGAGAAAAAGGGTTCACCGCACGACACGCTTTACTGGCGCTGGGGTTCGCAGGCGGCCATTCAGGAAATGCCCTACAAGCTTATCATGATCGGCGAACGCGAGCGATTGCTCTTCGACATCACGAAGCCCGACGGCGAAAACATCGCGCGCAATCTCGTCAGCAAGCATCCCGACATCGCGAAGCGGCTCGAAGCGAAGCTCAAGAGTTGGAGTGACACGTTGCAGCCGCCTGGCTTGCCCACATCGCTCGATCCGCATCACGAAGATTTGTTCGCCGAGCACGACCTGATTCCGAAGCTCGCGAAAAGCACCACCGCGAAGGCCGGCAAAAAAGGAGATCCCGAAGGCAGCATCAACGGCTGGCTCACCCGCAACGGCACACTCGCGTTGAAAGACGGCGCCCTCGTAATCACGCCGGATCCGAACGCCGCAAAGAACGCGCGACTCTTCCTCACGCACAGCGGACTGGATGTCGCCGGCCCGGTGACAGCGAATTTACGTGTGCGCGCGAAGCAAGGTGGCCAGGGCACATTCAGTTGGCGCACGACGTCGGAGAAAGATTTCACCGCCGAGAATAACGCGAACTTCGAATGGCCGATGTCCACCGACTGGCAAGAAGTCAAAGCCACCATTCCGGCCAAAGGTCGCCTCCTGCACCTGCGCATCACGCCTGCGAAGGCCAGCGCCGGTCTCGAAATCCAATCCATCGAATTACGCGGGCGTGACGGCGAGCCCCAGGTCTGGCAATTTAACTCCCCGAAATAACTCACCTCATGCGAAACATCCTTCTCTCTCTGCTGCTCGGTGTCGTGTGCGTTTCTGCAAACGCCGCACCGGCCAACCCCAACGTCGTCATCTTCCTCGTCGACGACATGGGTGTGATGGACACGTCGGTGCCGTTCCTCACTGATGCCGCGGGCAAGCCGAAGCGTTATCCGCTCAACGATTACTACCGCACGCCGAACATGGAACGTCTCGCTGCACGCGGGATTCGTTTCAACAATTTCTGCGCGATGAGCGTGTGCTCGCCGACGCGCGTTTCGATCATGACCGGCCAGAACGCCGCGCGGCACCGCACGACGAACTGGATCAATCCCGACAAGGACAACGCCGGTCCGAACGGCCCTCCAGACTGGAACTGGCGCGGCCTCAAGAAGACGGACGTCGCGCTGCCACGTCTCCTGCAAGCGAACGGCTATCGCACCATCCACGTCGGCAAAGGCCATTTCGCTCCGCGCGAATTTGAAGTCGCCGATCCGCGCGCGATTGGTTTCGACATCAACGTGGCCGGCGGATCCATCGGTGCGCCCGCGAGCTATTACGGAATGCAGAATTACGGCAATGTCGGCGGCCCGGTGAAGAAGCAATCGCCCGCGGCGGTCCCCGGTCTGGAGAAATACCACGG
This sequence comes from Limisphaerales bacterium, assembly GCA_044224905.1. Taxonomy (GTDB): domain Bacteria; phylum Verrucomicrobiota; class Verrucomicrobiia; order Limisphaerales; family JBGAJN01; genus JBGAJN01. The sequence continues at coordinate 1,062,057 of JBGAJN010000002.1, read as the reverse complement.
CACCGACACCTTCCTCACCGATGCGCTCGCGCTCGAAGCGACGTCGCACGTCGCCGACGCGGTGAAGGCGGAGAAGCCGTTCTTCCTCTACTTCGCTTCCTATGCCGTTCACGCGCCGTTTAATTCCGATCCGCGCTTCGCTGATCACTACAAGGAGTCCGACAAACCCGCCCAGGCGCAGGCTTTCGCCACGCTCGTCGAAGGCATGGACAAAGCGCTCGGCGATCTGCTCGACCATCTCGAGAAACTCGGCGTGGCGGAAAACACGCTCATCTTTTTCCTCGGCGACAACGGCTCCGACGCGCCGATGGTCGCCCCCGGAGCGAAGAACGCCGGCGACGGCCAGAAGCTCGGCGCGCATATTGTCTCGAGCTCGGCGCCGTTGCGCGGCAAAAAGGGTTCGCACTACGAAGGTGGCATGCGCGTGCCGTTCATCGCCGCGTGGGCGAAGCCGAGTGCGAACAACGCCTTTCAAAAGCGCCTGCCGATTTCCATCGGCGTCGTCCAGACTCAGCAAGCCGCGGTTTACGACATGTTCCCCACCATTCTTGCTCTCACGGGCAAAACCGCCCCGGCGAATTACGTGATCGACGGCGCGCGCCTCGACACGTTGCTCACGGGCAAGCGCGATGCGAGTCGTGAGGAAACGTTCCTCATGCACTATCCGCACTCGCCGCATCGCTCCGACTACTTCACCACTTATCGCAACGGCGATTGGAAGGTCATCTATCACTACTTCCCGTCCGAGGTGTCGGAGAACTCGCACTACCAGCTCTTCAACCTGAAGAACGATCCGTTCGAGCAGAAGAATCTCGCGACCACCGAACCCGCCGCGCTCAAACGCATGATGCAAGGGCTCATCGCCGGCCTTGAAAAACAAGGCGCGGTGTATCCCGTGGAACAAGGCAGCAACACGCCGCTTAAGCCGAAGTTGCCGTGAGGCGAAACGATTCCGGCAGACCCTTTCAATCAGCCGAGTCAGTTTTCCGTCCATCAGTGAACTGATCGATTGAGGAATCCGCATCGGCTTTGTGCACTCTGAATTTAATCCATGAAATTGACGCTCCTGCTTCTCATCGCGCTCCAGCTATCTCTGACGGCACATGCGGCTGAATTGCCGAGCAGGCACTGGACGCTCGACGCGCCAACTTCGCCTGACTTCGTTGCGCATGGCAAAGCGACCGTCGCGAGCGGCGTGCGGGACAGCAGCCTGAAGCTCGACGGGCATTCGTTGCTGGAGCTCAAAAACAGCGCGGGCTTGGTGGCGGGCGACCGCGGCTTCACGTTCGCAATCTGGGCCAATCCCTACGCGCTCGATCGCGACCAGCAAATGATCGCAGGCAAGAACCGCTACTCGCTCAGCGAACGCGAGTGGGGCGTGATGATCGATCGCGATGGATTGTTCCGTCTCTATGTTCAACAGGGCGGCTGGAAAACCGTAGCTGCGAAAGCGACGCCGAAGCTTGGACACTGGCATCACGTCGTCGTGGTGATTCAACCGAAGCGTGCCGAGTTGTGGATCAACGGGAAGCTCGCCGGCCTCGTCCCGCTCAATGAACCCGTGCCGCAGACCAAGGCGCCCCTCACACTTGGAGGGATCGGCGAGGGCGGCGGTGTTCGCCAGGCATTCCACGGCGCACTGGACGAAGCGGTGTGGTTCGACCACGCGCTGAGCAGCGACGCCATCGCAGCGCTTTACACGCCCGTCAGCGCCACGCACGAACCGCCGAAGCAGGTGAAGCCGTTTGTGCTTTGGGACGAGTCGCGTCCGCTCGCGAAAGCCGACGAACTGCCAGTGGTCGACGGCGCGGAGTTTCACGTCATCAAGAAATGGGACAAGCCCGCCGACGGTTACACTTTTCTCCACGGCGTCGGGCTCGCGTGGCACAAGGGCAAGCTCTACGCGTCCATCGGCCATAACAAAGGCGAAGAAAACACGGTCACCGAGGAAGCGCAGTATCGTGTGAGCGCGGACGGCGGCAAAACGTGGAGCGAGTTGCGCGTCATCGACGCGGGCGAGGAGGAAAATCTCGCCGTCAGCCATGGCGTGTTCCTTTCGCATCAAGGAAAGCTGTGGGCCTTTCACGGCGCTTACTTCGGCAAGATGCAGCGCATTCACACGCGCGCCTACTCGCTCGACGAATCGACTGGCGCGTGGACGAAGCACGGCGTCGTGATCACGAACGGTTTCTGGGCGTTGAACCAACCCGTGCGCATGGCCGACGGCAATTGGATCATGCCGGGCATCGGCGCGGGACCGTATTCCGACACCGGAATTTTTCCCGCAGCGGTCGCGATCAGCCACGGCGATGATTTTACCAAGTGGGATTTCGTCGGAATTCCCGCGAGCGAAGAGATCGGAAGAATGTGGGGCGAATCCTCGGTCTTCGTCGATGGAGCGACGGTTTACAACATCGCCCGCTACGGCGGCGGTGCGTTCGCGCTCGTCGCGGTGAGCAAGGATTACGGACGCATATGGACGGCTTCAAAAATCAGCAATCTCCCGATGGCCACGTCGAAACCTGCCGCGGGCGTCTTGAGCACCGGTCAGCGCTATCTCGTCTGCACGACCACGAAGGACACCGGCGGTCGGCGCAGCCCGCTCACGATTGCAGTATCGCGGCCCGGCGAGAACACGTTCGCAAAAGTTTTCGTCATCCGCCGCTCGCTGCATCCGGGTCAGCCCGGTGAATCGGCGGAGCGGGTGAGTTTGTCCTATCCCTGCGCCACCGAGCACGACGGCAAACTCTATGTCGGCTTCTCCAACAATGGCGGCCGCAAAGGCAATTTGAACAGCGCCGAGCTGGCGATCCTGCCGATCAAGAGCCTCCGTGTTGAACCATGAAGTTGTTTTTCACGTTCGTCGCGGCGGCGATGTTGTGCCCTGCGTTGCAGGGCCAACAGCGCGTGGAAGTCTCGCGCGACTTGTGGATTTCCTCCTATCACAAGGAAGTAGAGGGCAACAACGGCGCGTCGCCCAAACTCAAGCTCAAGGGCATTCAGGAATTCTTCCTCATCGATTTCGACCCGGCGCCGCTGCGCGGCAAACGTGTCCGGCAGGCTTGGTTGCATGTGCATCTCACTTCCCGCGAGCATCCGCTGCAACGCACCACGGTTTCAACGGTGACGCAGAACTGGGTGGAGGGCACAGGCACCGGCTATCAAAAGGTGCCGGGCGCGAGTTCGTTTGCCTGGGCGCGGACAGGAGAGGCTCGCTGGCTCAAGGACCAACCGGACATCACGGCGGTCATCAACAGCGAGGGCGGTTCCATCTGGGGCTTCGGCAACGTGTCGTCGCCGGATGCGCAAGGCTGGCAAGTCATTCCCATCGCGCCCGAAGTTGCGCAGGCGCGGCTCGATGGCACATCGTTCGGCTTCGCCGTGATGGACGATGTGGGCAGCGAATACACGCGCGATGGCAAAGCATTCGCTTACCAGAATTTTGTGAACCGCTACGTGTCGAGCCGCGAAGACCGCAGGGAGCATCGCCCGTTTTTCACGATTTGGTTCGAAGATGGACCAGTAAAGAAATCAACGCCCGCGCTTCTTGCGACGGCCCTGGTCAGCGCGGCGAAAATGCCGACGCAACTTCCCGATGTTCGCAAAAGCCCAGCGCCTCCGGCCGCGCCGTGTCGCGATGAATTTGGCGAGCCGTTGAAGTCGCTCCAGTTCTATGCCGCGAAGGGTGAGACCATCGGTTTCATCGTCGCCGCGAAGATGGCTGACGTGCGCGCGAGCGTGCCCGGCGCCGCGGTGAAGCTCTTCGCCATGCCGAAGGTCGGCGGACATCACGACCCGCTGGTGCCGGCGGGTTTCGATGCGGGTGGCCTCGACGTTGACCTTGCGAACACGGACACGTTTGTCGAGTTACACATTCCGAAGACCACTTCGCCGGGGCTACGGCAGGGCGAATTGTTCGTCGGCGGCAAGTCCGTGCCGCTCGAACTCACCGTGTGGAACTTCACGCTTCCGGACAAATTATCGTTCCTCGCGCAGATGAACGCCTACGGCCTGCCCGGCCACGTGCGCGACTACTACCGGCTCGCGCACGAGCATCGCACCACGTTGAACCAGTTACCTTACGGATGGACCGGCAAGCTCGACGATCCGCCGCCGGTCATTCGCGCCGACGGCACGTGGGACTGGACGGCTTACGACGCGGCGTTCGGACCTTTGCTGGACGGAAATGCGTTCGCCGGGCTGCCGCGCGCGGGCACGCCGGTCGAGGCGTATTACCTGATGTTGAACGAGAACTGGCCGATGAAGCACGACGCGCACTTTCGCGGCGGCTATTGGATCGAGAACGCGTTCGACGATGACTACTGGAAAGAGTTCCGCCACGCTGCCGCTGAGGTTGCGAAGCATTTCGAATCCAAGGGCTGGACCGAGCCGATGCTCGAGTTCTACTTGAACAACAAGGTCTATTTCAAAAAGGACGACTGGCGCAAATGCACCGCCGCGTGGGTGTTTGATGAACCGGTGAACACGCAAGACTTCTGGGCGCTGCGCCGCTACGGGATGGAATTCTGGCAAGCCGTCGAGCCGTGGAAGAAAATTTCGCTGAACTATCGGGCCGACATCTCCCGGCCGCACTGGCAGCGCGACCTGCTCGACCGTTGCGTTAACGTGGAAATCGTTAGCGGCTCGCTCCGCACCTGGTGGCCGCGCGTGAACCGACGCGCGGAACAGTTCGGAAATCTCTTCTACATGTATGGCAGCGCGAACGCCATCGGCACGCCGAACATCGCCAACGCCGCGTGGTGCGTGGAGTCATGGAGCCTCGGGGCGGACGGCGTCGTGCCGTGGAACACCATCGGCAAAAAATCCGCGTGGAGCACGCCGGATGAACTCGCGGTGATCTACCCGACGTCGCACGGTCCCGTTCCCAGCCTGCGTCTGAAAACATTCCGCGCCGGTCAGCAACTCGTCGAGTATCTCACGCAATACGCTGCGGTCTCCGGCCAGCCGCGCGCAAACGTCATGGCTGCGGTTCGCGGTCTTCCGGGGTTTTCCGCCAAACTCGTGAAGCGCTCAGAAGAGGATGCCGGCAAATCGCAGTTCGGTCCGGACACGCACCGCGCCTTCACCAACCTGCGACTCCAACTCGGTCACTGGCTCGATTCGCAGTCACCCGCGCCGCGCGAACGCTGGCATGACATTCGCCCCAAGCGACCGGACATCTCGCTCGCGCCGCCGATCAGACCACTCGCCGCTCCCGTAAAACCGTAATATTTTCCTTCATGCCCATGAAAACATTCTCCGTCCTCCTCCTGTTATTGTGTGCCTTGGTTGCCAACAATCGAGCTGCCACGCCGAACATCGTCCTGCTCATGGGCGACGATCACGGCTGGGAGGAAACCGGCTACCACGGTCATCCTCACGTAAAGACGCCGGTGCTCGACGAAATTGCAGCGACCGGTTTTCGGCTGGACCGCTTCCACTCCGCGCACCCTAGTTGTTCACCGACCCGCGCGAGCTTTCTCACCGGACGGCATCCGAATCGCATGGGCACGTTCGCACCGGGTTGGTCGTTTCGTCCCGAGGAAATCACCATCGCGCACATTCTCGCTAAAACAGGCTACCGCTGCGGGCACTTCGGCAAATGGCACCTCGGCGCGGTGAAGAAGGAATCGCCCGTCAGCCCCGGCGCGATGGGTTTCCACGAATGGCTCTCGCACGACAACTTTTTTGAACTGAACCCCTCGCTCTCGCGCAACGGCGGTCCGCCCGAAGTTTTCAAGGGCGAAGGTTCTGAGGTAATCGTGCGTGACGCGATCCAGTTCATCGACCGCGCGACCGCAGAAAAGAAACCATTCTTCACCGTCATCTGGTTCGGTTCACCGCACGAGCCTTACAGCGGATTGCCCGCCGACCTCGCGCTCTACGACGATTTGCCGAAAAAGTATGCGACGAAGAAAGTGAAGCTCACTTCCAATGAAACGGGCGCTCAGGTCACGCGGCCGCAAGGCGAAGTGCTCCGCGAGCGTTATGCCGAAATCACCGCCATGGATCGTGCGATTGGCATGATGCGGAAACATCTCGCGGCTCAAGGCCTGCGCGACAACACGCTGCTCTTTTACTGTGGCGACAACGGCACCTCCGCCGATGGCGCGCTCGTCTTCCCCCACCGCGGCGTGAAAGGCCAGGTCTACGAAGGCGGCACGCTGGTTCCTGGACTCATCGAATGGCCCGCGCGCATCAAGCAACCGCGCGCCACCACAGTCCCGGCCTCGACGAGCGATCTGTTACCCACGATTTGCGCGCTTACCGGTCAACCGCTCCCCCACCGTCCGCTCGACGGCATCGATCTTACGCCGTTGCTCGATGGCAAAATGAACGAACGCCCGGTGCCGATTCAGATCTGGGAGTACAATACCAGCGGGCTGAAAGGCTCGAAGTCCAAGCCTTACCTCAATCCCGATCTTCAGAAGGGCACGACACCGCTCGCCAAACTCGCCGCCGGCAAGGCCACGCGTGATTTTATTAACTATCACCATGCTCCGGAGATCACCGACGCCGACTACCGCGGTCCGCGCGCGATCATCGACGGACGGTTCAAACTCGTCATCAACGAGTCGAAGCAAGGAGAGCCGAAGCACGAACTGTTCGATCTTGAAGCTGATCCAGCCGAGACAAACGACTTGAGCAAGCAGCAACCCGAAACCATGGCGAAGCTGCAAACAAAACTCCGCACGTGGCAGAGTTCCGTTCTGCAAAGTCTCATTGGAAAGGACTACGGAAAGTAAACACCATGCAGCGATCCATTCTCGCCATCTTCACGCTATTGCTGGCTTCGCCGGCCGCGCTGCACGCCGCCGAGCTCCCGCCCATTGAAATTCACGAAACCTTCGACGCCAATTTCGACGCGAAGCGTTTCACCACACCGATCCCGAACAAGAACACCGAAGTGCGCAACGGCGCGCTGTGGACGCACGGTTCGAGCGGCGGAAAGTATCCCCCGATGGTTTATCTCCCTGTGCAGGGCAAGGATCTCACGATCTCCTTTCGTTATCGCCATCTCGCCAACGGCGGCATGCTGTGGTTCTTCGTCGATGGCGACGATGGTTTCGGCAGCGTGGATCACATGCTACGCGTGAAGTTGCTGCGCGACGGCGTGCAACTCGAAGTGGATGCGCATTCCAAAGATCCCAATCACCCGCGGCGTCAGAACAATCGACCTGCCGACAAGGTTGGCGGCGCCTACCGTTTGAACGAATTCTTGCCGGTCGAGAAAGTGGATCTCTCCGCGAATACTTGGCGCGAGGTGCGGCTCGTGTTCCAAGGCGAGCGCGCGACCGTGAGCGTTGACGGCAAGTTATGGACGAAAACTTTGACCCGCCCGTGTTTCAACGACGGCAAACGCAAACTGCTCTGGATGCAAAACGGTGGCGAAAAAGGCATCGAGATCGACGACATTCACGTCCAAGCTTCAGCAACGAATCACTGACACCTGAATCATGAAACCCATCTCCAAACTCCTCGCAATTCTCAGCCTCACTGCTGCCGCCACCGTCTTCGCACAGGCGGACAAGCCGCTTCTGCACGATCACGCGTTGCCAGTCGTCGCCACGCCGAGCTTTGCGGAACCGCTCGCGGCGCCGTTCAGCACTGCCAAGGGCAAATGGGTTCCCAAGGACGGCGTGCTCAGCATCGTCGAAATCGCCGAAGAGAAACACATCCCGGTGCTGCATCACAAAGTCGGCTTGAAGGACGCCGTCATCGAATGCGAGTTCCGCTTCGATGGACCGGGCTCCTTTCTCGTCGGCTGTGATTCGGACAAGCACGTCGGCCGCGTGGTGATCAACGCAACCGGCATGAGCATCGCCGAGGATTCCGTGAAGCCGTCGCACACGATCGCCAAACTGGCGCTTCCCGTGAAACCGGGCGAATGGCATCGCCTCCGCGTCGAATGGAAAGGCGACCAGATGGCCGCACGTCTCGATGGAAAGGAGCTCCGCGCACAACACGCCTTCCTCGCCACGCCCAAGGGACGGAGCTGGCTCGCCGCCGGCAAGACCGTGAAGGTTCGCAATCTCAAGATCAGCGGCGAAGCAACGGCGACGAAGCCGTGATTCTAGTCCGCGTCATGAAGTCAGTTCTCATCCTACTCACCGCGCTCGCCGTAGCTGCTGCCAACGTTGCGGCGGAGCCTGCGATTCTGTTGGAGGAAAAGTTCGACACGGAACTTTCCAAGGATTGGTTCTGGGGCCTCGGCACCTGGAAGGCCAAGGACGGTGTGTTGCGCGGCTTCGAGTCGGGCGCGCGCCGTCATGGGCCGGTGAAGATGCGCAAGCTGCCGCTAAAGGACGCGGCCATTGAGTTTGAATTCCGCCTCGAAGGAAAGGCCGCGTTCGCCGGCATCATTTTCAACGGCTCGCAGGAACGCGGGCACCTCGTCCATCTCGTGATGGCGAAAGATCAGCTGCGCATCATCGCACATCCAAAGAAGGGCGAGTCGGCCGACTTGGCCAAGGAGCCAGCGTCCCTCGCGGTCGGTGAGTGGCACCGAGTCAAAATGCAGATCAAGGGGCAAACGCTCACCGCTGCCGTGGACCGCAGGACCATCACGGCGAACAATCCTTGTATCGCCGAGGAGAAACTCACCTTCGGCCTCGGCGGCGATTCGGGCGGCGCGGAAGGCGAGAAAGCCGGCGCGCTGGAATTTCGGAAACTTAAAATCACCAAACCTTGAAAAATCTCTTTGTCGTCCTGACGTCCCTCTGTCTTGGTTGTGCCGCTTTCGCCGCCGAGCCCCAACGCCCCAACGTCCTCTTCATTCTTGCCGACGACCTCGGCTGGGCGGACACGACGCTTTACGGTCACACCAAATTTTACCGAACGCCCAACGTCGAGCGGCTCGCGAAGCGTGGCATGCTGTTCAGCCGCGGATATTCGGCAAGTCCGCTGTGTTCCCCCACGCGCTCGTCGATTCTCACCGGATTGAGTCCCGCACGCACGGGGATTACGACGCCGAATTGCCACGTGCCGCAAGTTGTCCTCGAAGCAACGCCTGGGACGACCGCGCCACCCGGCAGCAAGGCCATCCAGCCGAAGCCGCCGACGCGCCTGAAGACGGATTATCCAACGCTCGCGAAGTCGCTGAAAGCCGCCGGTTACGCGACCGGGCACTTTGGGAAATGGCATCTCGGACCCGAACCGTATTCACCGTTGCAACAGGGCTTCGACGTCGATGTGCCACATTGGCCAGGCCCTGGACCGGCGGGCAGTTACGTCGCGCCATGGAAGTTCAAAGACTTCGATGCCGATCCCGGTGAGCCGAATCAACACATCGAGGACCGCATGGCGAAGGAAGCCGTCGCGTTCATCGAGAAGCATAAGAACGAACCCTTCTACCTCAACTACTGGATGTTCAGCGTCCACGCGCCGTTCGATGCGAAGAAGGCTCTCATCGAAAAATATCGCGCGCGCGTCAACCCCGCCGATCCGCAGCGCAGCCCCACCTACGCGGCGATGGTTGAAAGCATGGACGACGCGATCGGCACGCTGCTCGACACGCTTGACCGGCTGAAGCTCGCCGACCGCACCATCATCGTCTTCACGTCGGACAACGGAGGAAACATGTACAACGAGATCGATGGCACCACGCCTACGAGCAACGTTCCGTTGCGCGGCGGCAAGGCAACGGTGTTCGAAGGCGGCATCCGGGTTCCCTGCATCGTAAGCTGGCCAGGCATCACCGCCGCCGGCTCGCGCAGTGACACCATCGTGCAGAGCAGCGATTATTATCCCACGTTGCTCGACGGCCTCGGGCTCAAGCCACCGCCCAGCCAGCGCTTGGATGGCGCGAGCATCCTTCCAGCGTTGCGCGGCCAGCCGCTCACGCGCGAGGCCACGTTCACCTATTTCCCGCACGAGCCCGGCGTGCCGGACTGGCTTCCACCCGCCGTCGTCGCGCACAGCGGCGATTGGAAATTGATCCGCATCTTCCACAACGGCGAGAACGGCGCACATCGCTATCAGTTGTTCAATCTCCGCGAGGATCTCAGTGAAAAGAACAATCTCGCCGCGAAGGAGCCGGCGCGCGTGAAGCAGCTCGACTCCCTCATCGAGAAGTTCCTCGCCGACACGAAAGCCGTCGTGCCGATTCCGAATCCCAAATTCGACCCCGCGAAATATCATCCCGAACTGGAAGGCAAGCAGAGCAACAAGAAGGACAAGCCGAAAGCCAAGTCGAAGCAGGCGGCGAAGACAGCCGCTTCCAAAGCATCAGCCCAAGACGACAACGATCCCGCGCTGCAAGGTTGGAAGGCGCGCAGTTGCGCCGCGACGGTGAAGGACGGCATCGTGACGGTCACGGGCAAAGGGGCCGCGCCGTTCCTCGGCGTCGCACCGGGAATCTCCGGTCCCGCCGTCGTAAAACTCCGCGCCCGCACCGCCGGCGGCGGCAGTGGCAAAGTCGAATGGATGCCTTCCGTTACCAAGCAAGCCGACGCGAAGGCTTCGCCGCTCACCCTCACTTCTGGCGAGTGGCAGGAAGTCACCGTGAACATTCCCGCCACGGGCCCGCTCGGCATCTTGCGCCTCTATCTCCCCGCGCAGAAACAGCCAGTGGATGTCGATTGGATCGAGATCAAATCCGGCGACAAAACCAAGCGGTGGGAATTTTAGTTGGCAAAGGTAAGCCAGCATATGCGCATAGAATTCTTCGCAATTACTTTGGGGGCGCTCGGCTTGACTTGCTCTGCATCCCTTGCCGCTGATGCACCGAGCCGACCGGCGCCCTACGTCGTTGTCTGCTCCGATGCGGGAGCAGGCGGCTATGAGGCGTTTCCTGACGTGTGTCGCACAGCCAAAGGCGAATTGCTCTGCGTACTCTACGCTGGTTACGCACACGTGAGTGATCCGCGGCCGAGCTTGCCGAAGGGCTCGCGCATTGCCCTGACCCGCTCGCGCGACGACGGTCTCACATGGTCGCCAGCCGAAGTCGTCGTGGATACGCCGATTGACGACCGCGACGCCTCAATCATCGCGCTGCCGAATGGAGATTTGCTCGTCACGTTCATGACCTACGATGCGAAGCGCAGCCAAGGCACGCATCAGGTCTTTACCGTGCGTTCGACCGACAACGGCAAAACATGGAGCACGCCGGAGCCGACGCCGACTCCGTTCACACAACTCGAAGCCATCAGCACACCGCCGCGACTCATGCCGGATGGCCGGCTTTTGATGACGCCCTACGGCAACCACACCGGAAACCCACGCAGCTACAAGCACGCGGCGCTCATCGAGTCGCGCGACAACGGCCACACGTGGAACAACGTCACGGAAATCAAATCGACCCGGCATACGTTGCTCGAACCCGACCTTGTCGCGTTGCCCGACAACCGCTTGCTCCTGCTCGCGCGTCCGCAGATGGTCTGGACCGAGTCGTCGGACAATGGTCGGACGTGGAGCGAGCCCGTGGACCTGGGCATCGAGGGCGACTGCCCCTACCTCCTCCTCACGTCGAAGAAGATTCTACTCTGTGGTATCCGTCACCGTTCCACGAAGAGCACCTGCGTGATTTACAGCACCGATCTTGGACGGTCGTGGCGCGGTCCCGTCGTGTTGGACAAAGTTCTGGGAGCTTATCCGAGCATGGTGGAACTGCCTGACGGACGCATCTTCGTGGCCTATTACACGGAAGGCAAAGGCTCTGACATTCGCGGCCTGTGGCTGAAGGCCGACCGTAACGGCGTCGAGGTGTTGCCGCGAACGAGCCCGTAAGTAATCCTCCATAAAGCCCACGACTTAGCGCGCCCGTGGCCTGCACCCGATGGTGAATTTCCGCGTGTCCATCGGTCGCCGACCGTGGCAATCTAATGCTCATGAAGCCCGTGATCTCGGTTGTTGCAGCCTTCTGCATCGCCGTTCTCGCTATCGCCCGCGTGGAGGCGGCGATGAAAGCGGCTTCGCTTGACCTCGCAAGGACACACTGGTCCTTTCAGTCGATCTCCAACCCTGTTCCGCCAACCGTCCGCAAAGCCTCGTGGCCGCGCCAAGACCTCGACCGCTTCGTGCTCGCGCGATTGGAGCACGAGCAGCTGAAACCGAATCCACCGGCCGAACCTCGCGCGCTGATTCGTCGCGTCTACTTCGATCTGATCGGATTGCCGCCGTCGTTCGAGGAGGTGGAGAAGTTCGCCGCGAAACCGACGCGGGAGAATTTCGCCCGCCTCGTGGACGATCTCCTCGCGCGTCCAGAATATGGCCAACGCTGGGCGCGCCATTGGCTCGATGTGGCGCGCTACGCCGATACCATCGAGCAATCCGTGGATGGCGAGCGGCGCATCCCGTTCGCGCATACTTATCGCGATTACGTCGTGGACGCGCTCAATTCCGACAAGCCCTTCGACCGTTTTGTGCTCGAGCAGATCGCCGCGGATCGCTTGCCTGACGCCACGCCAGCAGACTTGCGCGCGCTCGGCATTTTCGGGATCGGCCGGCAGTTCTTCGCGAATGCCGACGGCCCGGCGTTGCGCGTGGACGACCGCATCGACACCATCTCGCGCGGCTTCCTCGGACTTACTCTCGCCTGCGCACGTTGCCACGATCACAAATTCGATCCGATTCCCACAGCGGACTACTACTCGCTCTACGGCATCCTCGACAGTCTCGAAGCGCCGATCGATCTCCCCGAAGTGCGGCGCAGCGGCGACGCGAAGGCGCTGGCCGAATTTGAGAAGAAGCGCTCCAAGGCCATCGCCGATTACGAAGCGCACGTGGATGCGACCTTCGCCTCGTCGAGCAAACACCTGCGCGACTTCGCCATGGAATATCTGCAATACCTCGTCCGCGCCTCGCCGAATCATCGCACGACCGATGGCGACATCCCGCTCGACACGCCGCGCGGCTGGCTGGTCTATCATGCGCCGGATCGCTGGGCCGCGTTGCTCAAACAATGCCAGCAACGCGACGAACCATTCTTCCGCCTGTGGCATCCGCTCATGGCGCTGCCGAAGAAGGATTTCGCAGCAGCGGCGAAACGGATCATCGACTTGGGACTCGCGAACCATCACCCCGCGGTCGTCGCCGCCTTCAAAGAATCCCCGCCGCAAACCATGCTCGACGCGGCCACGACTTACGGCGGCATCATCGCGCAGGCGCTCAAGTCGGACACGCCCGAGTCACGAGCCATCGTGGAGTTGATCTTCGGCAAAGGTTCGCCAGTGCCGCCAGCGAGTCGTGACGAGATTCGCGCCGACTTGCATCGCTTCCTCAACGAAAAGGAACTCGTCAACCGCAGCGACGGCGAGAAGGCCGGAAAACTTTTGACCGACATCCACGTGATCGACATCAGCGGTCCCGTGGACCGCGCGATGGCGGTGAAGCCAACGCCCAAGCCGGTTGATCCGCGCGTGTTCATCCGTGGCGATATGAAGCAACCTGGAGCTGCGGTGCCGCGGAAGTTCCTGAGCGTGCTCGGCGGTGTGGACAGCCGCAGCTACGCCGACGACGGCCGACTGCAACTCGCGCAGGCTATCGCCAGCACGAAGAATCCGCTCACGGCGCGCGTCATCGTGAATCGCGTGTGGCAACAGCACTTCGGCACCGGCCTTGTCGCCACGCCGGATGACTTCGGCACGATGGGCCAGAGGCCGTCGCATCCTGAATTGCTCGACCATCTCGCAACGTGGTTCACGGAGCACGGCTGGTCGCTCAAGGCGCTGCATCGTTACATCCTGAACTCCGCCACGTGGCAGCAGAGCAGCGCGGTCCAATCACGCGCCCAGACCAAGGCCCCATCGAACCACCTGCTGTGGCGCGTGTCTCCGCGGCGACTGGAGTTCGAACCGCTGCGTGATTCAATGCTCCACGTCGCGGGCCGGCTCGACACGCGGCTCGGCGGACGTGGCGCGATGCTCGATGACAAAAACACCCGCCGCGCGCTCTACGGTTACACCGATCGTTTCCGCATTCCCGCGCTGCTCCGCAATTTCGACGTGGCGAATCCCGACACGTCCATCTCGCGTCGCGCCGAGACGCTCGTGCCGTTGCAGGCGCTGTATCTGATGAACAGCTCCTTCGTCCGGACGCAGGCTGAGGCGGTGCTGCATCGCCCCGCGATCGAGAAGGCAAAGAGCGCCCGCGAACGCGTCGCCGCAACTTTCCGAAGCGTCCTCTCGCGCCAGCCGTCGAAGGACGAGATGAAACTTGCCCTGAATTACGTCGGTGATGCGTCACTGGATGAATCGGGCGCACAACGCTGGGCGAGCTTCGTCCAAGGTCTGTTGGTTTCGAACGAGTTTATCTTTGTCGATTGATGCCCAGCTGATGAACCCGTTTTTCAAAAACCCCGCCCCGTTCTCGCGTCGCGAAATGTTGCAGCGCTGTGGTGCGGGCTTCGGCTGGCTGGGCTTGGCGGCGGTGATGGGCGAGGCGCGGTTGCTGGCGGAAACGCCGAACGTGGACCCGCTCGCGCCGCGGCCGCCGCATTTCCCGGCACGGGCCAAGCGCGTCATCCAAATTCTCGCCAACGGCGGACCGGGGCAGATGGACACGTTCGATCCGAAACCGATGCTCACGAAGTATCACGGACAGCGCCTGCCAATTCATTTCGCAACTGAGCGACCGACGGGCGCGGCGCTCGGCTCCCCGTTCTCATTCAAACGCTACGGTCAAAGCGGCCTCGAAGTGAGCGAGCTGTTCGCGCAGCTCGCCGAGAAACACGCGGATGATCTGTGCGTCATCCGCTCGATGCACACCGACACACCGATTCATGAGAATTCGCTGCGGTTGATGAATTGCGGTGCGAGCATCATGGCGAGGCCGAGCATCGGCGCGTGGGTCACTTACGGATTGGGCACGGAGAATCAAAACCTCCCCGGCTTCGTGGTGCTTGTGCCTAAGGGCATGCCCGTCGCGGGCGCTGACAACTGGCAGTCGTCGTTTCTGCCCGGCGCGTATCAGGGCACCTACATCGAGACCGAGGGCAAGCAGCCGCACGAGTTGATCGAGAACTTGCGCAATCCTTTTCTCAACGCGACCGAACAGCGCGCGCAACTCGACTTCATCGAACAACTCAATCGCAAGCATCTCGCCGCGCGAAAGGAAGCGGCTCTGGAGGCGCGGATTCACACATTCGAACTCGCGTTCCGCATGCAGACCGCGGCGACGGATGCGTTCGACATCGGGCGCGAGCCGGAACACATCCGCAAACTTTACGGCGACACCGCGCAGGCGAAGCAGATGCTCATCGCGCGACGTCTCGTCGAGCGCGGCGTGCGTTACGTGCAGGTCTGGCACGGCACGCTCCAACCGTGGGACAGCCACAACAACATCGCGCAGGACCACCGCAAGCTCGCCAAGGAAAGCTGCCAGGGCATCACCGCGTTGCTCACCGATTTGAAGTCGCGTGGTCTGCTCGACGACACGCTGGTCATCTGGGGCGGCGAGTTCGGTCGCACGCCGACCGTTGAATTGACCCAGAACAACGACCTCAAGCCCACCGCTGGTCGCGACCACAACAACCACGGCTTCTCCATGTGGCTCGCCGGTGGCGGCGTGAAGGGCGGCCTCGCTTACGGCGCGACGGACGACTTCGGCTTCCGTGCCGTGGATAAACGCGTCCACGTCCACGACCTGCAGGCGACGCTTCTCCATCTGCTCGGGTTCGATCACGAACGTCTCGTCTACCGCCACTCCGGACGCGACTTCCGCCTGACCGATGTTCATGGCAGCGTGGTAAAAGATCTCCTCGCATGAAAACAGTTCGCCCGCTCTCCATCGCCTTTATCGTTCTGCTCTCACTCACCGCCGCCCGCGCCGACGACGCCGCGATTGCCAAACAACTTCGGGCACTCGGCGCCCAGGTCACCGAGGCGAATGGCGTCGTGAGCAAATTGTCCTTCAAGGATTGCTCGAAGCTAGGCGATGCGGAGTTTCGCGCGATCGGCCAGCTCGCTCATTTGAAGTCGCTCACGCTTTTCGGGAAATGCCACGGGCTCACGGACGCGACCGCGCCGCACCTCGCGGGCCTAAAAGAACTGGAGGAGCTCGCCACCGACGGCGCGCAATTCACCGACGCCGGTCTCAAACATCTCGCCGCACTTTCCGAATTGCGCCGCGCGTCGTTCTTTCACACGTCATTTGGAATGAAAGGATTCACCGGCGTGGGGTTCGGCGCTTTGAAGGCATGCCCGAAACTTGAAAAGCTCACCGTCGCCGGCATCTCGATGAGCGACGCAGGTTTCGCCGCTATCGCCACGATCACGCAGCTTCGCGATTTCTCGACGTGGCACACGTATCAGACCGAGACCGGCAACGTGCACATCGCCAAGCTCAAGAATCTCAAGTCGCTCAAACTCGGCCAGCGCCTGCCCGGCGGCGACCGCAAGGCGCCCAGCCTCAGTAACGCATCGCTCCCAACCATCGCCACGATGAAGTCGCTCGAATCGCTGAACCTCGGCGAAGCGCGCTTCACCCTCGCCGCGTTGCGCCAACTCAAAGATCTTCCAAAGCTCAAACAGCTCACGCTTCCGAAGGCCGACATCCCGCCCGCCGACGTGGATAAGCTGCGCGCGGAATTGCCCAATGCGAAGATCGACTGGCAGCCCCTCACGGAGGACGACCGCAAGTTTCTGCAGATGTATTTGAAGTGATCCGCCTTCGGACTTCTCCACCGCACGGCGCATTGCTACAAGCAACACCGTGAAACCCCGTTTGCTCTGGCTCGTTGTCGCGTGCGAAGTCCTCGCCCGGGCTTTCTGTTTCGCCGCGGAAAAAGATCCCTTCGCGGAGAACGTCCGCACCACAGAACCGCTCACGCCGGAGAAGGAACGCCGCGCGTTTCATCTGCCGCCTGGTTTCGAAATTCAGCTCGTCGCCGCCGAACCCGAGTTGCGCAAGCCGATGAACATGGCGTTCGACGCGACGGGCCGGCTGTGGATCACCGAGTCGCGCGAGTATCCGTTCGCGGCTACGAACGTAGCCAGCGCCCGTGACACGATCCGCATCTTCTCGGACTTCGACGCCACGGGTCGCGCGCAGAAGGTCACCACGTTCGCGACGAACCTCAACATTCCCATCGGCTTGTATCCGTTTCGCAGCGCGAACGCGCCCGGTGCGACACCGACGTGGAAATGCGTCGTGTGGTCGATTCCGAATATCTGGCTCCTCGAGGACACGGACGGCGACGGCGTGGCGGACAAGAAGGAAGTTCTCTACGGCCCCTTCGATGTCTCGCGCGACACGCATGGCAACCAGGCCAGCTTCCGTCGCGGCACGGACGGTTGGATCTACGCCACGCACGGGTTCAACAACGATTCGCGCGTGGGTGGTCGCGACGGTCACGAAGTGCATTTTCAATCCGGCAACACCTACCGCTTCCGCCTCGACGGCTCGCGCATCGAACAGTGGACGCACGGTCAGGTGAATCCTTTCGGACTGACTTTTGACGCGCGCGGAAATCTTTACTCTGCCGACTGCCACAGCTCGCCCATCTACCAACTCTTGCGCGACGCGTATTACCCGAGCTTCGGCAAGCCACACGACGGACTTGGTTTCGCACCCACGACCATTCAGCACAGCCACGGCTCCACTGCCATCGCCGGCATCGTGATCATCGACGAGCCGACCTGGCCGGCCGAGTTTCAGGGAAACATCTTCATCGGCAACGTGGTCACTAGTCGCATCAACCGCGATCGCATCGAGTGGCACGGCTCGACTTCGAAAGGAATCGAAATGCCCGACTTCCTCAGCACTGACGATCCGTGGTTCCGTCCCGTGGATATTCAACTTGGACCGGACGGCGCGCTGTGGGTCGCGGATTTTTACAACCGCATCATCGGCCACTACGAAGTGCCGCTCACGCATCCCGGTCGCGATCGCGAGCGCGGGCGCATCTGGCGAATTGTCCCGCCCGGAGGCGCGGACATCAGCCAGCTCAAGATCCTTTCGACCTACAAATCGCAACCTCCCTCAGCTGGCGCGCCCCAGAATGAGCTCATGGCCGCACTCGGAGCCAAGAACACCGCGCGCCGGACGCTGGCAATAAGTGATCTGGTTCAACATTCCGATTCGGTGACGCTCTCTTTTCTGCACGATAACGCTCGCAGCAAATCGTTTCTCCGCTCGGACGATGGAGCGGCCGATCCGAGCAGCACGCTTTCATTGCTCCACCAAGCGGGCAAGCTGGATGAATTCACGCTCACGCGCGCACTCACCAACCACGACGCCCGAGCACGCATCCAAGCGGTGCGCCTGGCAGACGAACGGGGACTGAATGCCGCGACCACGCCCACCGTGATCGCCGCACTGGGTGATCGCGACCCGTTTGTGCAACGCGCCGCCGCTGCCGCACTCCAGCAACATCCCACGCCCGAAGCGCTCGCTCCCTTACTCGATTTATTTGCCAACGCGCCGGATGACGACACGCACTTGCGCCACGTCTGCCGCATGGCTTTGCGTGAACACCTGAAACTCCCGGGCGCGTTTGCGAATTACGAAAACTGGAAGCGCTCGAAGAAACCTTCCGCAACCTTCGAGACTGAATTCTTCACCGTAGCGCGCGCGACGCCTTCGCCGGAAGCGGCGGCTTTTGCGTTTCACCTCATGCGTGACGCAAACACGCACGACACTGAGTCGCAGATGGCGAGCCTCGCGCACGTAGGGCGCTACGGTGAAACCAATGTGCTCAACGAAGCGGTTGAGTTTGCCCAGACCCATTTCAGTGCCGATGTTTTCGCACAGGTCGAAGCCGTTCAGGCGTTACGCAATGGTCTCGCCGAGCGCGGCGTTACGCAGAACGCTCCCCTGCTCTCCTGGGCGCAGTCGCTCGCACAACGACTCCTCGACCAGGTCGCTTCCGTCTCCACGCCCGACTGGACCAATGTGCCGATCCCGAATTCTCCCGCGAGCGAGAGTCCGTGGACTTTGCAGAGTCGCAAGTGCGCCGACGGCCGGGACGCGACCGTGATCTCGAGCCTCAACCTCAGCGTGCCGAAGGCGGAACAACGCACTGGCATCCTGCGTTCGAAGACGTTTGTCGCGCCGGCGAAAATTTCCTTCTGGCTCTGCGGCCATCGCGGCTTCCCCGGAACCGAAGCGCACGACAAAAACTTTGTCCGCCTCGTGGACGTCACCAGCGAAGCCACGTTGCAGAAGGCGTTTCCCCCACGCAACAACACGTGCAAACGCATCGACTGGGATCTCGCGGCGCATGCAGGCAAGACGGTCCGCCTTGAAATCGTCGATGGCGATGACGGCAAAGCTTACGCGTGGCTCGGCGTCACGCGCATCGAACCGCCGGTCGTAAATGTTGAAAAATTCGCCGGTGACGACCGTCCGCAAAAAGCGCTCCGCACTCTTGCCGGGATTCTCCGATTCACTGCGCCGGTTGGCCTGCGTGATCAGCTCGCCAAATATCTTCCCGCCAGCAACGCGGCAACGCCAACGCCGGCATCCCCCGAGGAAACCGCCCGACTCGATGCCATCATTCACGCTCGCGCTGCCGCGTTCCATAAAGCTCCCCGTGATGCAGCGCGCGGCGCGACGGTGTTCACTGAGAATTGCGCGGGATGCCACCGACTCAACGGCAACGGCGGATTGATCGGCCCGCAGCTCGATGGCATCGGTAATCGCGGCGCGGCGCGCTTGTGCGAGGACATCCTCGATCCGAACCGCAATGTAGACAGTCACTTTTTCCTGCACCTTTTCAAACTGCGCGACGGCTCCACGCTCGGCGGCTTCGTCCGCGGTGAGGCGGGCGCGGTACTGCTCATCGCAGACGCGAACGGACAGGAGCAGCGCGTTGCCAAGGCCGACGTAGTCGAAGACAACGTGACGCCGATGTCGCTCATGCCGCCCGTTTTCGCGCAGACGATTTCCGAAAAAGATTTCCACGACCTGCTCGCCTACCTGCTGAAGAGTTCCGCGACTCCATCGCGATGAAGTAAACGCCCGCTGATACGTCCATCCATCCATGCAATCCGAACCCAATCCTTCGACCCGCCGTGAATTTCTCCAACAATCGTCCACCACCGCCGCCGGCCTCGCGCTTGGATCGGCGCTTAGTTTTCCCAACATCGTCCACGCGGCGAATGTGAAGACCGACAAGCTCAAGCTCGGCCTCATCGGCTGCGGCGGTCGCGGTTCCGGCGCGGCGGCGCAGGCGCTCACGGCGGACAGCAACACCGAGTTGTGGGCGATGGGTGATGTGTTCACGGATAGTTTGGACAAAAGCCAGAAGTCGCTCGAGACGCAGTTCAAGGACAAGCCCGGGCGCATCAACGTCGCGGACGATCGCAAGTTCATCGGGCTCGATGCCTATCAGAAAGTCATCAACAGCGGCGTGGACATGGTGTTGCTCGCGGCGCCCGGCGGTTTCCGTCCGCTTCACATGCGCGCCGCAGCGGATGCGGGCAAGCACATGTTCGTCGAGAAGCCGACGGGCATCGATCCCACCGGCGTGCGCTCCGTGCGCGAGTCCGCCGAGATTGCGAAGCGCAAGGGGCTGGCTGTGCGACAAGGGTTCGCGATGCGTTACGACCTCCCCTATCGCGAGGCGATGAAGCGCATCCATGACGGCCAGATCGGCGACGTGGTGGCGATCTATTCCACGCGCATGAGCAACCGACTCTCGCGCTTCGACGGTTCGCGCAAGCCCGAGTGGGGCGACCTCGAATGGCAGTTGCGCAACTGGCACTTGTTCCTCTGGCTCTCCGGCGACTGGATCATGGAGGTGAGTGTGCACAGCGTGGACAAAATTCTTTGGGCGATGAAAAACGTCCCGCCGGTGAAGTGCCACGCCAGCGGCGCGCGCTGGCAACAGACCGTCGGCAATGTGTGGGACCAGTTCGATGTGACCTACACCTGGGAGAACGGCACGTTCGCCGTGCTGAAGACGCGTTACATGGACAAGTGCCACAACCAGCACGATGACCTCATCATCGGCACGAAGGGCCGCTGCTACCTGCGCGCGCCGATGGCGGAAATCACCGGCGCCAATCCGTGGAAGTATTCGGGACCGCGTCCCGCCATGCATCAGGTGGAACACGACGAACTGTTCGCCGATCTGCGCGCGGGAAAAACTCCCAACGACGGCGAATCCATGGCCAACAGCACGCTCGCCGGCATCATGGGCCGCATGTCCGCCTACACCGGCAAGGAAGTCACGTGGGAAATGGCGCTCAACTCCCAGCTCGACACGATGCCGAAAAATCTCGCTTGGGACATGAAACTCGACGTGCCGCCGTTCTCGGAGCCGGGCAAGACGCCGTTTGTGTAGCCCGCGAATTACGCACAGGACACCAATAGGTTCCTTGTAACGACAAGTGCGCGCCATTCGCACGGTTTGCTTGTTTCGCGGAGACACTTCTCGGTGTTCGCCTCAAATATTTCATGCCAATATTTTCCCATGAAATCCGCATCCGCCGCTACTCGTCGCCAGTTTGTTAAAACGACCGTTGCGGTTGCAGCCGCGGCGTCCGTGAGCCAAGTCAACACTGTGAGCATCGCGACCAAGCCGTCGCGCAAGGCCACAGGCACCAGAACGCTCAAGACGGACGTGCTCGTGTGCGGCGGCGGTTGCGCAGGCACGGCGGCGGCGCTCGCGGCAGCGCGGCGCGGGGCGAAGGTGTTGCTCGTCGAGAAGGCGCCATTCGCCGGCGGCATCATTACCAACGTCGGCCTGCCGTTCTTCGACGGCATCGCGGACATCAAGGACCACCGCATCGTCGTGCGCGGCATCGCGCTGGAGTTGTTGTCCAAGTCCGGCGTGTGCGCGCCCGACGCCACACACACGGAGAAGCACAATCCCGTCATCCGAAACAGTTTTCAGTTCAAGCTGCTGCTCGACCAGTTGCTCACCAAGGAAAAGAACCGGCTCAGCGTGCTGTTCAATTCCGTCGCCTGCGGCGCGAAGACTTCCGGCGGGCGCATCACCAGCGTGCTGGTGGCGAACAAGGACGGCCTCGTGAATGTGGAGCCGCGCGTGGTGGTGGATTGCACCGGCGACGCGGACGTGGCGGCGTGGTCGGGGGCACCCTTCGAGCAGAACACCGAGGTGCAGCCGCTCACGCTGCATTTCCGCATCGGGCATGTGAAGAAGATGTCGAACATCGGCAAGGCCTGCAAAGAATCCACTGCCAAAGCGCAGGCGCGCGGCGAACTGCCGTTCTACTATGGCCCCGGCGTGATGTTCCTCTACGGCGACGACGAGGTGTATATCCACGGCGTGCGCGTGCCGGCCGATCCGACCGACGCCGCCGATCTCACGCGCGCCGAGATGCAGGGCCGCGCGGACGCGTGGGCGATGTTCCAGGCGTGGAAGAAGGATGTGCCGGCGTTTGCGGATTCGTATTTCATCGAGGCGTATCCGTGGATTGGCGTGCGCGAATCGCGCCGGCTCATCGGCCGCCACGTGCTGAGCGAGGACGACCTGATGAAAAGTCGCCGCTTCGACGACGCCATCGCGACCGGGTGCTGGTATCTCGATCTGCACCCGAACAAAACCACGCTCAATGGCGCGAACGATTTCGATCCGAAGAAAGTTCAGCCCAATCCGTATGACATCCCGTATCGCTCGCTGCTGCCGCAAAAGATCGAGAACCTGCTCGTGGCCGGACGCTGCCATTCAGCCACCCGCGGCGCGCACGCCTCCACGCGCGTGACCGCAACGGCGATGGCGATGGGCGAAGCTGCCGGAATGGCCGCTGCGATGGCCGTAAACGCGAAGAAAGGCCCGCAGGAAATCAGCGGAGTGAAGGTGCGCGAAGCCTTGTCGGCAATGGGCGCAGGGCCATTCACTGAGGCCTAAACGCATTGAATCGATTCTCGTAACTCCGGCGCGACTGATTCCGTCCGTTGAGGGCAGCATAGCTAACATGAAACCCATTGTCCGCCTCAGCTTCGTTTTTGCGTCGATCTACATTCTTGCCAACTTTTCCTTTGCCGCCGAGAAGACGACTTCATTCCGAGACGATTTAACCGCCTCGAAGCTTGATAAGCGTCGAATGGAGCGCGGTGAATGGAAGGTTGCCGATGGCGTTGCTCGTTGCACCCAGGACGATGCCCTCTTCAAAAAGTATAAGGATCACGGTCCCGTGGTCTGGTATGACGTGCCGCTTCAGGACGGCGTGATTCATTTCGCCTACAAGCCCGAAGGCGCGAAGACGTTTGTCTTCACCGCAAACGGCGAAGCAGGCCACGTCTTCCGGTTCGTCACGACCAAGGAGGGAACAGGCCTGCGCGGTTTTCCACCGGAAAACCAGGACCACAAATCCATTGCTCTCAAGAATGGTGGTCCTGGATTGAAGGACGATAATTGGACGGACGTGACGGTGGAATTGCGCGGAGCGAAAGCCACGGTGCGCATCGGCAAGGACTACACGACAACGGTCGAACACCCGTCACTCGCACGCGCGAAGAAGAACATCGGGCTCGGCTTCAGCTACGGCACGCTTTCAGTGAAGGACTTCTCGGTTGCGCCATGAACACCACCTCAGCACCCAAACTCCCGGCCTCAACCTGCTGGCTCGCCATCAACTCGTCGGGACCCGCTCCGTACGGGAGGTCAGGCACACTCTGCGCGCATCGAATGTTGGCGCTCGGTGTATCACTCCTTGTCCTTTTGGGAATCGGGCGGTGCACTTCTGGATTGGCCGCCAGCACCGCCCTTCCGCGTGGCGATTGGGAAAAGCACGGACTGCCTGCCTCACTGCGCGAGGACCTTCGGACGCTGCTCCGCGAACAGGTGGAACATCAGCGGATCCCCGGCGGCTCGCTGCTGATTCTCCACAAAGGCGAAGTGATTTTCGCGGAAGGTTTCGGTTATGCGAACGTCGCCACGAAACGGCCCTTCAAAATCACCGATCCGGTTAAGATCGCCTCGATCACCAAACCGATTGTAGCGACGGGTATCGTCGCACTGGCCGCAGACGGGAAAGTTTCCCTTGATGAGCCGGTCAGCAAGTGGCTGCCCGAGTTTCGCGACGTGAAACTATTCGATGGCCAACGCGCCATGCGCGCTCCGACGATTCGCGAATTGCTGTCGCATACGGGCGGTGCGCCGGTGGACGAGTCGCCACAGGGCCGCCCGTGGCTGCGGGACTGGAGCAACGATCCGAAAATAACTCTCGCCGACGTCGTCAAACGCCTCAGTGAAACGGGCCTGGCTTGGGAACCGCGCGCGAAGTTTGGCTACAGCGGCTCCGGCTTCGACACCGCGGTACGCGCCGTGGAGGTGGCGACCGGACAGAACTTCGAACAACAACTGGCCGAACGCGTATTCCAGCCGCTGGGGATGGCGGAGACAACCTTTCGACCGACCGACGCCGTGCGGGCCATGATTCCCACTGGCTATAACTTCACCACGAAAGGCCTCGTCGCGAACACGCGCGCGCCGCGCGAACGCAACGCGACGACTTACGTCACCTATGGTGGCAACCTCATCAGCACCGCCGAAGATCTTGCGAAGTTTCTCCTGCTGCACTTGCAGGGCGGCAAGTGGCAAGGCCGCCAGATCATTCCCAGCGACGCCATCCGCATGATGCACAAGCGTCCTGAGTGGTCACGCACCGGTTACGGCTTGGGCTGGTCGCTTGGCTCGATCGATAAGGACGGAAGCCGAATGACCGTCGGCCACACCGGCTCCAGCGGCACGGCGTGCAACATTGATTTCAAAAAACAGCTCGTCTGGGTGCTCTTCACCCAGATGCCCGCGCCGACCAGCGCGGCCCTGACCAAGGAGCCCACCTTCCATGCGCTCGTGCGCAATCGATTGAAAGACATTGCAGTGGCGCTGAAGTAACCATGCCGAGCGCGGCCATCCCACCCACTCTCGGCATTGCGTGAATGACTCGGCGTCCTAGACTCGTCTCAACTCAGCACCTGAACTCATCTCCAACGCATTTATGAAGTCCACATCGCAACTCTCCCGCCGTCATTTCCTCGCCACCACCGCGGCCGCAATCGCCGCGCCGAACGTGCTCACCGCGCAAAAATCGGAGAAGCAGCTCGTCATCGGCGCAGGCGAGCATCGCTACGAAGTGCTGCACAACTGGGCGCAACTTCCCGCGAAATATTCCTGGCAGACCACGCACAACGTTGCCGTGGATCGCGACCAGAATCTCTACGTCATCCACGAGGGCCGCGAGAATCTGAAGGATCATCCGTCCATCTTCGTGTTCGATGCGAAGGGAAAGTTCATCCGCGCGTTCGGCCAGCAGTTTCAAGGCGGCGGCCACGGACTCGAAGTGCGCACCGAGGGCAAGGAGCAATTCCTCTGGGTCACCGCGTATCAGCAGGTCAAGAGTTTCGCCAAGCTCACGCTCAAGGGTGAACCCGTTTGGGAAAAACACGCGCCAATGGAATCCGGCGTCTACTTGAAGGACGAGGACACCAGGCCCGCCAAGCGCTGGGGCCGCGACGCGTTCATGCCCACGAACTACGCGTTTCTGCCTGACGGCGGATTCTACGTCGCCGACGGCTACGGTTCGTATCGCATCCATCGCTACGACAAGGATGGCAAATGGCTTTCGATGTTCGGTGAGCCAGGCAAAGGCGACGGGCAATTCAACACCCCGCACGGCATCTGGATCGACAATCGCCCGGGTCGCACGCCTTCGGTTGTCGTGTGCGATCGCGCGAACAAACGGCTGCAGTGGTTCACACTCGAGGGCAAGCATCTCAAGACGCTCGACGGTTTCATTTTGCCTGCAAACATCGACACGCGCGGCGACGTCATGCTCGTGCCCGACCTGAGCGCGCGCGTGACGTTGCTCGACAAGAACAACGAAGTCATCACGCACCTCGGCGAAGATCCCGAATGGCGCGCGGCCGTGCTGAAGGACGGCATGAAACTGCGACGCGACGAAAAAGGCGAAGGCTGGGTCTCCGGCAAATTCCTCCATCCGCACGACGCGTGCTTCGATGCCGCCGGCAACATCTTCGTTGCCGAGTGGGTTCAGACCGGCCGCGTCACCCAACTCCGAAAAGTCAGCTGATTTATGAAACACCTCGTCGTCCTCATCGCGTCCCTTGGCATACTTTGCAGCCAGGCCTCGGCCGCCAGTCGCCTGCCCAACATCATCGTCATTCTCTCCGACGACTACGGCTACGGCAGCGCCGGTTGCTACGGAGCGAATCCCGCGCTGGTGAAGACGCCGAACATCGATCGTCTCGCGAAGGAAGGCCGCCGCTTCACGGATGGCAACACCACGTCGTCGGTGTGTTCGCCCACGCGCTACTCGGTCATGACGGGGCGCTATTGCTGGCGCACGTCGTTGAAGCACGAGGTGCTGAGCACGTTCGCGCCGCTGCACATCGAGACGAACCGCTTGAACATGGCGTCGATGCTCAAGAAGCACGGCTACGCGACGGCGGCCGTGGGCAAATGGCACCTCGGCTACGGCACCGCGGACGACTCGCCGAAGTGGCGTCCCGATTACTCCGCCGAACTTTCCCCCGGCCCGCTCGACATTGGTTTCGAATATCACTTCGGCGTGCCGAGCAATCACGGCGATCTCACGGGCGTGTTCGTCGAGAACCGTTTCGTTTACGGACTCCGCAACGGAAAGATTCCCGCGAACATGAAAATCGCCGGGCCCGTGCCGGACTCGGATGATTTCAAAGCGACCTACGGCCCCGAGGACATGGAGAATGGCAACGGCAAGGGAAAGCAGATCCTCGCCCTCGACGCTCCGCGTCGCAAAAACGAGCGCGTGATGAAGGTGCTCACCGACAAAGCGACGACGTGGATCGCACAGCAGCCGAAGGACAAACCGTTCTTCCTCTACTTCACGCCCGTCGCGGTGCACAACCCCGTCACACCGGACAAGGACATCGCGGGCCAGAGCAAAGCCGGACTCTACGGCGACTGGATTCACGAACTCGATCGCAGCGTTGGCCGCGTGCTCGACACACTCGACAAGCTCGGCGTCGCCAAGGACACACTCGTGATTTTCTCCAGCGACAACGGCGGCGTCTTCAAGCCCGATACGGAGAGACTGCTGCAGACCACCGCGTTCAAGGCCGGCCTGCGCGTGAACGGCGAACTGCGCGGCGGCAAACACGACGTGTGGGAAGGCGGCTTCAAAGTGCCACTCATCGTGCGCTGGCCCGGCAAGGCCGCGCCTGGCTCGACGTCCAAGGAGATGGTCAGCCTCGCGGACATTCTCGCAACCACGGCAGCGATCGTGGGCGAAGAATTACCTGCCGCCGCAAAGGCTGCCGAGGACAGTCGCAGTTTCCTCCCCGCCATTCTCGGCGAGCCGTCGAAACCGATCCGCGACGACATGATCGTCCACAGCGCCGACGGCGTGTTCGCATTGCGCAAAGGACAATGGAAGTGGATCGAAGGCGAACCGGTCGATGAAATCAAAGCCGGCGCGCGCAAGGCCCACGCGGACCAATATCGTTCGCAGCTCTACAACACGAAGGAAGATCCGTCCGAAACGAAAGACGTGAGCGCGCAGCATCCCGAGATCGTCGCTGAACTCCGTGCGTTGCTGAACCGTTACCGCGATGGCGGCTACAGTCGCGAACTCCCGCCCGCTGACGTGAAGCCCGCGGTCGTCCAGGTCGCTTCCCTCACTCCACTTGGAGGCACAGTGGTTTTGAACGAATCTCTCTCCGCCATCCCCGGCAAACCGTGGATAGCGTCGAGCGGCGAGTGGCAACCGAAACAAGGCGGTCTGTGGGGCACGCAGAAGGGCAAACAAGAGCAAGCCGCCAGTTTGCGCACACCGCTGGCGATCACCGACGGAACGATTGATTTCGAAATCAATTTCAAAGGCGCCAACCGCACCTCGGTGCGCGTCGATTGGGGTGACAAGAAAGGCAGCTTCCGCTTCGTGATTTCGCGCACGTCGATTGAAATCGCGAAGAACCCTTCACATGGCGAAGCGAAAGAGGCCGTTGAACCGCTCGCGAAGAAACCACTCAAGCTCGCTGCGAACCAGTGGTATCCCGTCCGCATCACCTTCAAGGGAAACGAAGCCACTGCGCAGGTGAACGACATCATCGCGAAGGGAACCCACGCCGTGCTCGCTGAAAAGAAAACCAGCGCCACCTTCCTCGTGTTCGGCGACACCGCGGGCTTCCGCAACGTGAAGGTTGCGCAGTGAACCGCTCGCATTCTGCCGTGAAGACCTTCGCGTTTGTCATCGCGCTGCTTTGCGCTCTGTGCGGCCACGTGCTTGCAGCGGGGAAGCCCACCATCGTCGTCTTCCTCTCCGACGACCACGGGATGCTCGATTCTACGCCCTACGGCTCGACCGATGTCCGCACGCCCAACATGCAGCGACTCGCGGATACGGGGATGACCTTCACGCACGCATTCATTGCGTCGCCATCTTGTGCGCCGAGCCGCGCGGCGATGCTTACCGGCCTGATGCCCGCACGCAACGGTGCGGAGAACAACCACACGTTCAAGCACGACGGCGTGGCGTCTTTACCCGACGTGATGCGCAAGCTTGGTTATCAGACCGCGGCGTTCGGCAAGGTTGCGCACGGCGGAAAAGATGTGGCCCGCCATGGTTTCGACGTATTCGACGCCGAGAATGATGCGGCAGTGGTCGGCAAATTTCTGAAAGAGCGCGACGCCTCGAAACCGCTCTGCTTGTTCGTCGGTTCGCACAATCCACACGTGCCCTGGAGCGACGTCGCGGGTTACGACCCCGCGAAGGTGACCTTGCCCGTGAATTTCGTGGATACCCGCGAGACGCGGGAAAGCCGCGCCCGTTACTACACCAGCGTCACCAAGGCCGACACCGAACTCGGTGCCGTGCTCGAGCTCGCGAAAAAGCATTTCGATCCGGCGAACACGCTCTTCATTTACACCAGCGATCACGGCGCGCAGTGGCCGTTCGGCAAGTGGAACCTCTACGACACCGGCATCCGCGTGCCGTTCCTCGCAGCGTGGCCCGGCGTCATCAAGCCTGGCACACGCACCGGCGCACAGGTGCAGTGGATCGATCTCTGGCCCACGTTGATCGAGGTGGTCGGCGGGACGGTGCCCGCGGACATCGATGGACGCTCGTTCCTCCCGGTGCTGCGCGGCGAGAAGTCCACGCACCGCGACGTTATCTTCACCACGCACAGCGGCGACGGCTCGATGAACGTTTATCCCATCCGTGCACTACGCGACGGCGATTGGAAATTCATTCTCAACTTGCACCCCGAGTTCGCGCACACCACGCACATCGACAAATCGCCCAACGTGCGGAGCGGACTCCCCTATTGGACTTCTTGGTATGAGAAAGCAAAGACCAACGCCGCCGCCGCCGCTATCGTGAAGAGCTACCACCAACGTCCGGCGGTTGAACTCTACGACCTCCGCTCCGACCCGGCCGAGTTGCACAACCTCGCCACCGACCCCGCGCAAGCCGAGCGCGTGAGTTCCATGCGCGTCCGCTTGGAGGCCTGGATGCGCGAGCAAGGCGACAAGCAAACCCTTTTCAGCGAACCGCGCCTGCTCACCGATCCGGCGTCCACGCAACCCGTGAAGCCCGACGCCTCAGCCAATAACCCGCCCGAGAAGAAAAAGAAGAAGGCCCAACGCAAAAGCGATCGATGAAGCTGATCTTCACATTTCTCTCGTCGCTCATCGTTCTGCATTCGTCGTTGGCAGCACCTGCTTCCAAGCCGAACATTCTTCTAATCATCGTCGATCAGCAGTTCGCGGAGATGATGAGTTGTGCGGGGAATCCGTATTTGAAGACGCCAATGATGGACAGCCTCGCGGCATCGGGCGCGCGGTTTTCCCTTTCCTACTGCGCTGATCCGGTCTGCGTGCCGTCGCGCTTCAGCATGTTGACGGGCGCCTTGCCGAGCCGGATCGGAATGGAAACCAACGAGGACATGCGGAAGTCCAAAGTGCCGGCGGAGTTGGTGCAAAACGCGATGGGACAGATTTTCGCCAAGGCCGGTTACGAAACGGTCTATGGCGGCAAGCAGCATGTCCCCATGACGATCGAGGCCGCGGGCTTCAAGGAAATCGCGAAGGACAGCGGGCCGAAACTGGCGGAAACCTGTGCCACCTTCCTGAGGCAACCGCACGACCGACCGTTCTTGATGGTCGCCTCGTTCATCAACCCGCACGACATCTGTTACATGGCCATCACCGCTGCCAGCAAACGAAAGGCTGCCGGACCAGCTCCGATGAAAAAGGCGATGGAGTTGCCGCCGGGAATGTCGCGCGAAGAATTCTTCGCGAAGGTCTGCCCGCCGCTGCCGGCGAATTACGCCGTCCCTGCCGGAGAGCCGGAGTCCATCCTGGCTGCGGATGAACGCGCCTTTCGCACGTTCGTCCGTACGCACTGGACCGATGAGCAATGGCGGATGCATCGCTGGACTTACGCGCGGTTGACGGAACTCGTGGACAGTCAGATTGGCGTCGTGCTCACCGCACTGCGCGAATCGGGTCTGGAGAAAAACACGCTCATCATGTTCACGAGCGATCACGGCGACATGGACGCTTCGCACCGCCTCGAACACAAGTCGGTTCTCTACGACGAGGCGACGCGCGTGCCGTTCATCGTCAGTTGGAAAGGCGTTACCAAGCCAGGACTCGTGAACAAGGAGCATCTCGTTTCGACCGGCATCGATCTCATTCCCACGATGTGCGACTTTGCCGGCGTCCCCGTGCCCGCGACGGCGCGTGGCCGCAGCGTGCGCGCGCTGGCCGAAGGGAGCACGTCGTCTTCATGGCGCGACACGCTCGTCGTCGAGAACGGCCAGAGCCGGATGCTTCGTTCCGCACGCTACAAATACGTCGTCTACGCCACCGGCGCACGACGCGAAATGTTGACGGACATGGTCAGCGATCCCGGTGAAATGAAGAATCTCGCCCTCGATCCCGCTTTTGCTCCAGTGCTCACCGAACACCGACGGCTCTTGAAGGAATGGTATCCGCAGAACGGCGAGACCTTGGACGCAAAATACGCGGTGCGCGAAAACTGAGTTGGCCCTTTGAACCCATGAAATATCAAACGATTGCAACGCTGGGCCTCTTGTTCCTCTCGATCGCGCCAATCAGCCAACCGCTCGTCGCCGCTGAAACACAAGGGCGGAAGCCGAACATTATTGTCATCTACACTGACGACCACGGTTACGCCGATCTGGGCTGCATGGGCATCATGGCGGACGTGAAGACGCCGAACTTGGACGCGCTCGCAACCGGCGGAGTGCGCATGACGAGCGGTTACGTAACCGCACCGCAATGCTCGCCTTCGCGCTGCGGAGTGATCGGCGGGCAGTATCAGGGGAAGTATGGCATGGATCACAACGGCATGCTGGAGTCGGACCCTGCATTGCTCGAACGCTTTCGCGCATTGAACAATCTGCCGAAGCGGATGAAAGCGGCGGGTTACGCCACCGGCATGGCGGGCAAAACGCATCTTGGCAGCGACGACAGTGCCGCGTTGGCAAAGCTGGGATTCGACAAGTCCTTCCACAAACACAGCGCTGCCGCCGGCCACTGGAACATGGACCTCACGGGCAACGACCTCGAGCCGCAGGTGCAAAAGGGCGGCACCTATCATCTCGAGATGATCGCGGACTTTGCCTGCACGTTCATCAATCGCTTCAAGACGCAGCCGTTCTTTTTCTACCTCGCGTTTCGCGGTCCCCATGTGCCACTGGATGCGCCGCAAAAATATCTCGATCGTTTTCCCGGCCCGATGCCGGTTGAGCGACGCAAGGCGTTGGGCGCCATTTCATGCATCGATGACGGCATCGGCAAGATCATGGACACGCTGCGGAAAAACGGGCTGGAGGAGAACACCTTGATCTTTGTCATCGCCGACAACGGCGCGCCTTTAAAAATGATGCCGCACGAATTTGTGACCGATAGCAGCGGTCTGAAAACGCTGAAGCCCGGGACGCCAAGCGGCTGGAACAGCTGGGACGGTTCGCTCAACGATCCGATGAACGGCGAGAAAGGCATGTTGACCGAGGGCGGTATCCGCGTCCCCTTCCTGGTGCACTGGAAGGGAGTGATTCCCGGCGGACAGGTCTTTTCGAAGCCAGTGATCTCGCTCGATGTAGCCGCCACGGCGAATGCGCTCGCGGGCCTGCCAAACGATCCTGCGCTCGACGGCACGAACTTGATGCCATATCTGACCGGCAAAGATTCCGCCGCGCCTCACGACGTTCTCTTCTGGCGTTGGGGTGGACAGTTCGCCGTTCGTCAGGGCGATTGGAAACTCTTAGTCGCCGGCAAGCGCCAATACTTGTTCAATCTCGCGACCGATCCCGAAGAGCATCACGATCAGCTGGCGCAGCGGCCTGAACTCGTGCAGAGCTTGCGACCGAAGTTGGAGCAATGGAGCAAAACCTTGATCCCCGCGGGACTCGACTATATGAATTCAAGCAAGCAAGCCTCCGACTACTTCGACTACTACTTGGAAGGCAAACCCGGTCCATCGAAGTCGCCCAAGGACAAGGCCAATCGCAAAGGCAAAGGAAAGAACAGCGCCAAAAGCGCAGCGAAGGCGGCGGACGGCGACGGGCAGCGCGAAAAATCGCTGACGCTGTTCGAACTACGCGACAAGGACAAAGACGGTCGCGTGACCTTGGAAGAGTTCCTCGCCGGCCGCACCGGCTCGACCGTACCAACACTCACGCGCCGCTTCAAAGAGTTGGATCGAAATGGCAACGGGTTCTGGACCAAGGAAGAAATGGATTCCCCAGCCAAGTCAAAGAACGCCAAAGAATAGATTTAAGAACAACCATGAAACGTTATCCCCTCCTCGCTTGCGTCTTCATCGCACTCTGCACTTCGCTGCACGCAGCGATTAAACCCAACATCGTCGTCATCCTCGTTGATGACATGGGCTTCTCGGATCTCGGGTGCTACGGCTCGGAGATTCCCACGCCGAACCTCGACGCCCTCGCAGCGAATGGTCTTCGCTTCACGCAATTCTACAACACGGCACGCTGCTGCCCCACGCGCGCGGCGTTGCTCACCGGACTTTATTCGCATCAGGCCGGCATCGGCCACATGACCACCGACAACAACCAACCGGGCTATCGCGGCCGCCTCAACGACTCGTGCGTAACCATCGCCGAAGTGCTGAAGCCGGCGGGCTACTTCACCGCGATGTCCGGCAAATGGCACGTCGGCCAGAATTTCGGCGTCGCGCCGTGGACACGCGGATTTGATCGCAGCTTGAACGCGGCGGCCGGCGGGTTCTATTTCCCCACGCACCCGCGCGCGGAGCTTTATTTGAACGGCGAGAAGGTTGCCAACGACGACAAACGATTGCCGCCGAATTGGTATTCCACGGACCTGTGGACGACTTTCGGCTTGAAGTTCATCGATGACGCGCTCGCGGAGAAGAAGCCGTTCTACCTGCACCTTTGCTACAACGCGCCGCACTTCTCGTTGCAGGCGCCAGCGGAAGACATCGCGAAGTTCCGCGGCAAATACAAAGCCGGCTGGGGCGCAACCCGTGACGCCCGTTACGCTAAGCAGAAGGAACTCGGCATCATCGACCCGGCCTGGGCCAAATCACCGCGACCCAAGGACGTGAAAGCGTGGGCCGACGTGCCGACTGCCGAACAGGATCGTTTCGACAACATCATGGCCGTGTATGCCGCAGTGGTGCATCGCATGGACAAAGCCGTCGGCGATCTCGTCGCCGGCCTGAAGCAGCGCGGCGTGCTCGACAACACGCTCATTCTTTTCATGTCCGACAACGGCGGCAACGCGGAGTCCGGTCCGAACGGCAAGACCATCGGCGATCCGTCGCAGGGCAAGTCCGATTGGTTCTGTGGCGAGAGCTGGGCCTTCGTCGAGAACACGCCATTCCGAATGTTCAAGCACTACAACCACGAGGGCGGCATCGCCACGCCACTGATCGCGCATTGGCCACAAGGGATCACGGCGAAGAACGAACTGCGCCGTCAACCCGGTCACTTGATCGACGTGATGGCCACGTGCGTGGACGTCTCGGGCGCCAAGTATCCGCAGGAGTTCAAAGGCCACGCCATCACCCCGATGGAAGGCCGCAGCCTCGTGCCTGCATTCGCGAACCAGCCGATCCAGCGCGACGCGCTTTATTGGGAACACGAAGGCAACGCCGCGATCCGCGTGGGCGATTCGAAGCTCGTGCGTTTCGGTCGCAACGGCAAATGGGAGCTCTACGACATGAAGACCGACCGCACCGAACTCCACGACCTCGCCGCAGCGCAACCCGATAAAGTGAAAGAGCTCGCCGCGAAGTGGGAAGCGTGGGCCGAGCGCGCTCACGTGAAGCCTTATCCCAACGAAGGTGATGGCAAGAAGAAGGGCAAAGGCAAAAAGAAAGCCGCAGCCAAGAACGAATAACCGTTCAGCAGCATCGAGAACTCTCATGAAAAAGCTCTCCGCCTTTCTCACGCTACTTTGCGTCGTCTTCGGTCAAGCTCGTGCGGCAGAAAAGCTGAACGTCCTCTTCATCGTCTCCGACGATTTCCGCGATGAAGGCGGCGTGTTCACGCGTGCGCAGGTGAAGTTGCCGAATCTCGACCGCCTCGCGGCGCGTGGTGTGCGATTCGAGCGAGCGTATGTGCAATACACCGTGTGCAACCCGAGCCGTAGCTCGTTCCTCAGCGGCCTCCGCGCCGAGCAGACGGGCGTCGTTAACAACACCACGCTGCTGCGCTCGCGCTTGCCGGATGTGGTGACATTGCCGCAGTTGTTCAAGGAGAACGGCTGGCACGCGGAAGGGTTCGGAAAGATTTTCCACCTCGGCGGCGGCAAGGGCGAAGGCAACGCGGCCGGCGCGAAGTGGATGGACTTGCCGAAATCATGGCACGCCGCGAAGGCGTTCGCGCCAACGAAGACCGGAAAGAAAGTCGAAGGCCGCAATCTCACCGGCGGCGCGCTGGCATGGTGCCACTGGGGCATGGCCGAAGGCGGCGACGAAGATCAACCCGACGGCCAGACCGCAGCGGCGGTCGTGAAACTCATCGAGCAACAAGGCGCGAATCCGTGGTTCATCGGCTGCGGCTTTCTCAAGCCGCACGATCCATTCATCGCGCCGAAAAAGTATTTCGACCTCTACCCGCCCGCCGAGATGAAGCTCTGGCGCGACCCGGCTGACCTGACGCCCGCGCCGCCGCTTGCGCTTACCGCGATGGCGAAGGATTTCGCGAAGTTCACTGACAAAGAACGGCTTGAATTCCTCCGTGCCTACTGCGCCGCCGCAAGCTTCATGGACGCGCAACTCGGCCGCGTGCTCGACGCGCTCGACAAAGGCAAGCTCTGGGATAAAACGATCATCGTGTTCGTCGGTGACCACGGTTACCACACTGGCGAACGCCAGTGGTGGAACAAGAACACGCTCTTCGAACGCAGTTGCCGCGCGCCGATGATCATCGTCGCGCCCGGCGCGAAGGCAGGTGCGACGTGCCGTTCGCTCGTCGAGTTCGTGGATCTGTTTCCGACCCTTGCGGAATCGTGCGGACTCAAAGCCCCCGCCGGCATCGCCGGGAAAAGTCTGCGTCCGCTGCTCGCCAATCCGAAGACCACGATCAAGGACGCAGCCTTTACGCTCGTCACCCGCGGACCTGGCCAATACGGCCAGAGCGTCCGCACCGAGCGGTGGCGCTTCACGCAGTGGAGCGACGGCGCGCACGAGCTCTACGATCACAACAGCGACGCTGAGGAAAATCACAACGTCGCCACGGCGAACCCTGCCGTGGTCGCCGAACTTGCGGCCCGTTTGAAGACGTTGCCTCCATTCAAGTGAGCCCCATGAATTGCCTTGGCACCACCCTCGCAGTTTTGTTGCTCGCTCCATGGGCGAGCGTTCCCGCTGCTGAAGCGGCGGCCTCGTCGCCGAAGCCAAACATTCTCTGGCTCATCGCGGAGGATGCGTGCGGGGACTTCGGCTGTTACGGCAACGCTGCCGCGCGCACGCCGAACATCGATCGACTCGCCGCAGAATCGCGGCTTTATCGGAACGCGTTTTCGACCGCGCCGGTTTGCTCGGCCTCGCGCTCGGCGTTCATGACCGGAGTTTTCCAAACACGCTTCGGCGCATCCAATCATCGAAGCCATCGCTCGGAAGCGTATCCGCGCCCGGCCAACGTGAAGCTGCTCATGGAGCGGTTGCACGACGCCGGTTACTTCACCGCGAACATCCGCGACCTTCCGCCGGAACTCGGCTTCAACGGCGCCGGAAAGACGGACTGGAACTTCTCCCAAACCGGCAAGCCGTTCGACACGGCGAAGTGGAGCGAACTGAAAAAGCACGCGCCGTTCTACGCCCAGATCAATTTCCACGAGACGCACCGCGTGTATCACAAGGCTGCCACGAACCCGACCGATCCCGCGACAGTGACGCTGCCGCCTTACCTCGCGGACGATCCGGTGATTCGCGACGACTGGGCGGCGTATCTCGATGAAATTGCCGCGCTCGATGCGAAGGTGGGCGCCGTGCTGGATTTGTTGAAGCGCGAGGGGCTCGCGGACAACACCGTTGTTTTCTTTTTCGCCGATCACGGGCGCGAGGATTTTCGTGGCAAATACTACAGCTACGAACAGGGCTTCAGCGTTCCCTTGATCGTGCGATGGCCGGCCTTGCTGAAGCCCGGCAGCACCAGCGATCAACTGGTGAGCTTGCTCGACGTCCATGCCACGACGCTCGCACTCGCCGGAGTGAAGGCCGAAGGGCTTGATGGCTGGCCCATGTTCGGTCCCGGCGCGAAACCTCGCGAATACGTTTTCGGCGCGCGCGATCGCATCGATGACACTCCCGACCGCGTGCGCAGCGTGCGCGACCAGCGTTTCAAATACATCCGCAACTTCGAACCCGAGCGGCCCTACCTTCAACGGATGATCTACGCCGAGGTCAGCAGCCCGACCTACAACCGCATGCGCCAGCTTCACGCGGAAGGAAAACTCAACGCCGACCAGAGCAAGTTCATGGCGGCGCATCGCCCGCCCGAGGAACTCTACGATCTGCAGAACGATCCCTTCGAACTTCACAACCTCGCCGCGGCGCCGCAGAGCCTGACGACACTGGAGCGATTTCGCAACGTGCTCGGTTCTTGGCTAAAGGACACGCACGACGAATCTGCCGCGCCGGAGGATCAGAAGGATCTGGAGGTCGAACTGAAAAATCTGGAGCAATCCGTCGGCAAACAACGGCAAAAACTTGGACCGAAAGGATTGCTTGAATCGGTGCCAGTTGCGCAGAAAAGATCCCATTAAGCATCGTCGAAGACGGAACAGACTTATGAAAGCCATCATCGTCCTGATCGTCACCCTCACACTTTCAACGCTCACCGTACTGAATGCCGCCCAACGCAAGCCCAACGTCATCTTCATCCTTACCGACGACCAAGGCTGGAACGACGCGCACTTCGCCGGTCATCCGTATGTGAAGACGCCGAACCTCGACAAGTTCGCGAGCCAGAGCACGTGGTTTCGGCAATTCTACGTCGCGGCCACCGTGTGTTCACCAAGCCGCTGCGCGTTCATGACATCGCATTATCCGTCGCGGCATCTGGTCCACGGACATTTTTCTTCGCACGAACAAAACGCCGCACGCTCGATGCCCGACTGGCTTGATCCAAAAGCATCGACGCTCACCGGCTTACTCAAAGGGGCCGGCTACGCCACTGCGCATTTTGGCAAATGGCACCTTGGCAATGGCGCGGACGCACCGCCGCCGGAGGCTTACGGCATTGATGTCTCGCGCACGACAGTCTCGAACGGCAAACAGTTTGCGGAGGCGACGAATCCCTACTTCTGGGCAAAATCCACGGGCCTGATTGTGGACGAGACGATCGCCTTTATTAAGGCCAACAAGGACCGGCCTTTCTATGCAAACGTGTGGACGCTGTTGCCGCACGCCAAGTTAAACCCGACACCCGAGCAACTCGCCGTGTATGCAGATCTGGCCCCGAGCGCGAACGCTCCCGGCTTCGGACGCTGGATGCAGGACTACCTCGCCAAATCAAAGAACCTGAAGAGTCAGATGCAGGTCTTTTGCGCGTCGCTCACCGATCTCGATACGCAGCTTGGCCGCCTCTTCGCCGCGCTCGACGAGATGAAACTCGCGAACGACACGATCATTTTCTATTCGAGCGACAACGGCGCGGAAGATTACCGCATCAGCAATGCCTCGAACGGTGGCGTAGGCAATACCGGACCGTTGCGCGCTCGCAAGCGCAGCATGTATGAGGGCGGCATCCGTACGTTTGGCCTGCTCCGCTGGCCCGGCCATGTCGCCGCCGGCAAACGCGACGAGACCAGCCTCATCGGAGGCGTCGATTTTCTGCCGACCATCTGCAAACTCGCCGGAGTCACGTTACCGGCGGACCTCAAACCCGACGGAGAGGACGTGAGCGACATCTGGCTGGGTAAATCGCGCGCTCGCACCAAGCCGTTGCACTGGGAATGGCTCTTCAACGTGCAAGGCGGCAAGGAGGGCGGCTATATGCCCCCGATGCTCACGATCCGGGATGGTGATTGGAAGCTTTTCGTGAATCACGACGGCACCGGCGCGCAGCTTTTCAATATCCCGAAAGACGTGAGCGAAGAACACGACGTCGCAGCGCAGAATCCCGATGTGGTGAAATCACTCACGGCCAAAGCGCTCGCGTGGGCCAAATCACTGCCACCGAGTCCCGCCCGCGATCATGTCCTCGCGACCGGCCAACCGCAGGATCGCGGCCCCGCGCCCAAGGCCGCGAAAAAGGCAGCTGCCAAAGGCAAGGCGACCATCACGCCCGAACAGCGCGCCGCGATCTTCAAGAAGTGGGACACCGATCACGACGGCAAACTTTCCTTCGCAGAATACAAAACCGGCCTGAATAAGGATGCCAACGACGCCGAGCAACGATTCAAGAATTTCGACACGAACAACGACGGCTCACTGACTGAAGAAGAGTTCATCCGTGCCGGCAAGCCTTCACCCAAAAAATGAAAACCATCCGCTTCATCACCAGCCTCTTCGCGTTCGTCGCACTCTGTGGCGACCTGATTGCCGCCGCTGACCGCAAGCCCAACGTCGTACTCATCCTTATCGACGATTTCGGCTACGAATGCGTCACCGCCAACGGAGGCGAAAGTTACAAGACGCCCGTGATGGATCGACTCGCCGCGACGGGCGTCCGCTTTGAGCAGGTTCATGTGCAGCCGCTCTGCACACCGACGCGCGCGGCGTTGATGACCGGGATTATCAACAAGCGAAACTACACGCACTTCGGAAACCTCGACTTTTCCCAGCGCACGTTCGGCAACTTCTTCCACGATGCCGGCTACGCGACGTGTATCACGGGCAAGTGGCAGTTGCAGGGGGATTATCCGGGACCCGGACACTTCGGCTTCGATGAGTATGCGCTGTGGCAGCTCAATCGTCGCCCGGGTCGCTACAAAAATCCCGGTCTCGAAATCAACGGCAAGCAGTTCGATTACTCAAAGAACGAATACGGCCCCGATCTGGTAAACGACTACGCGCTCGATTTCATCACGCGCAAGAAGGACGGACCATTCTTTCTCTATTACCCGATGATGCTCACCCATTCACCCTATGATGCGACTCCGGACAGCCCGGACTACATCGAGTCAAAGGCCAGCAAGGGCAAAGGCAAAGGCGGCTCCGGACATTTTCCCGACATGGTCGCCTACACCGACAAGCTCATCGGCAAGGTCGTCGCGAAGCTCGAAGAGTTGAAGCTTCGCGACAATACTGTGCTGCTCATCCTCGGTGACAACGGTACCGGAAAAGGCACACCGTCGCGCTTCAAGGGTCGGGACGTGTTCGGCGGCAAGGGCACCAGCACAATGTGGGGCACGCACGTCCCTGGCATCGGTAACTGGCCCGGGCATTTCGCGAGCGGCAAGATCTGCGGCGACATGATCGACGTCACGGATTTCCTCCCGACGATCTGCGAAGCGGCGGGCGTGAAGGTGCCAGCCGAGTTGAAGATCGACGGCCGTAGTTTCCTTCCACAATTGCGCGGCGAAAAAGGCAATCCGCGCGATGGCCTATACGTTTGGTACAATCCCAGCGGTGGGCCGACGGCGAAGTTCGAGTTCGCGCACGACCAGAATTACAAGCTCTACGCCGATGGAAAGTTCTACAACGTCGCCAAGGACGACCTGGAAAAATCTCCGCTCGCGGCGGGCGCGCTCGACGAAACCGCGAAGAGCGCAAAGGCAAAACTTCAGGCGCTGCTCGATCAGCACAAGGGCCCTCGCGAGGAATTCTTCGCGAAACAAGGCAAAGCCTTCGGCGGCGAAGCCGGCGAAGATTCCGAGGCGAACAAGACCACCAAAGGCACGAAGAAAAAGGGAGCCAAAGCGGCCGCGCCAGGGGCGGCAAATGCCAGCCCGATGGCGGCCCGCTTCGAGCAACGAGATCTCAATCACGACGGCAAATTGAACTGGGATGAGTTCCTGGAGACCGCATCCGGCAAAGATGGCGCGAAAGCGCGGTTCGAAATGTTCGACTCCAACAAGGACGGCTTTATTACGCGCGAGGAATTCCTGAAGCACGGGAAATAGCAGCAACGACCCCTTCCTGACTCTCGTCGATATATGAATCCGAAATTCGTCTCTCCAATTTCACGGCGGGGCTTTTTGACCGCCGCCGGCGGGCTCTCTGCGGTTGCCTTTGCCGGCAATGCTTTCGCTGCACCGAAGAATCCAGCCGCGGCGCAGCCTGTGCCGAAAGGCCTCCGCGTGTTCACGTGCGGACACAGTTTCCACGTCTGGGCCGCGCGCATCATCGCCGATATGGCGGAGAGTGCGGGCATCAAAGATCACAAGATCGCGGGCATTTCATCCATCGGCGGCTCGCGCGTAATTCAGCACTGGGAAGTTCCGGATGATAAATTCCATTCGAAGAAACTTCTCACCGCCGGCGAGGTGGACGTGCTCACGCTTTCGCCCATCTGGTTGCCTGACGAGGGAATCGAAAACTTCGCGAAGCTCGCCTTCGAGCACAACCCGAAAATCCGTATCACCGTTCAGGAATACTGGCTGCCAAACGACGAATACAATCCCGTCTATCCGCTCGATACGAAGAAGAAGGTGGATCACAACGCGACGGATCTCGCGGAGTTGAAGAAAGCCAACGCGCGTTACGAGCACGACATCGAGGAGCACGTGCGCGGGATCAATAAGAAGCTCGGCAAGGACGTGCTTGTGGTCGTGCCTGTCGGCGCGGCGAGCGTCGCGCTGCGCGAGAAGATTGTCTCCTCGCGTGTGCCGACGCTGAAAGTGCAGTGGCGGCTGTTCAGCGACATGTGGGGTCACCCTGCGCCGCCGCTGAGGGTACTCGCGGGCTATTGCCACTACGCAGTGATTTACCGGCGCAGTCCCGTCGGTTTGCCGATGCCGCAGGAATTCGAACAAAACAAGGAGTTCGCCAATCCCGTGCTCAACAAACTGCTGCAGGAACTCGCGTGGGACGCCGTCATTCACAATCCCATGACCGGCGTTTCTGCGGCTAGCGGAGAGAAATAGTCTGACTCCAGTTCACGCAATGACCACGAGATTTCGAATCTTCGCCTGCCTGTTGCTGCCGCTGGCGGCGATTTCCGCCGAACCGTCCACGGCGCTCGTGAAGAAAGGTGCGCTCGTTTTCTCCGATGACTTCAACCGCGCAGAACTCGGCAGCGCGTGGCGCATCAGCACGCCGACGTTCGTGATCGCCGATGGCGTGCTCAACGCAACACAGACGCATCCGCACAGCGCCGTGGGCATGGTGAAAGTGGGCCGCAAAGATGTAGTGATCGAGTTCAGGTTCCAGCTCGGCGGCGCGACGAGCATCAATGCCGTCTGCAATGACCGCGACTACAAGGAAGGCCACGGCGGGCACCTCTGCCGCGTGTCGCTGTCGCCGCGACAAATCTTCCTCGCCGATGACAAGGAGCGCCTGCGTCATGAGATCGAGGAAATGCGCAAAGACCCGAAACGCAAAGCCGAGGTGAACAAACTCACCGCCAGTCGCAGCATTGGTTTTCCGACGAAACTCGATCCGACGCGTTGGTATCAAATCATGATCACGATCGTCGGCGAAGAATTGCGCGTGAACTTGGATGGCAAGGAAGTCGGTTCGCTGAAATCCTCCGGCATCGCCCATCCGATGAAGTCCGACTTTTATTTTTCCGTCAGCGGAAAAGACGCGCTGTTCGACGACGTGCGCATCTGGGACGCTGCGCCTGCCAACTAAAACCACTTATGAAACAAATCCTTCTGATCCTTGCGGTTCTTTTCGTTTCTTTCGGCCCGCTCACCGCCGCCGACGCGCCGCGGCCCAACATTGTTTTCCTGCTCATCGATGATCTCGGTTACGCCGATTGCGGTTTCAGCGGCGGCACGGAGATCAAAACGCCGGTCATCGACAAGCTCGCGCGCGAGGGAACGATTCTCGATTCGCTGTACGTGCAACCGGTCTGCTCGCCGACGCGCTCGGCTTTGATGACCGGGCGCTACGCCACGCACACGGGCGTTTACACCATTGTGCGCCCGCACGCGACGTGGGGCCTGCCGTTGACCGAACGCACACTCGCCAACGCACTCAAGGACGCGGGCTACGAAACCGCCATCACCGGCAAGTGGCACCTCGGCGAGTTCGAGCGCGCCTACCTGCCGACCTCGCGCGGCTTCGACCACCAGTATGGGCATTACTTCGGGATGATTGACTACTTCACGCACATGCGCGGCACGTCGCACGACTGGTATCGCAACGACAAGGAAGTGAAGGAAGAGGGTTACAGCACGCACCTCATCACGCGCGAGGCGTGCCGAATCATCGAGCAGAAGGACAAGGCGAAACCATTATTCCTCTACGTGCCTTTCAACGGCGTTCATTCGCCGCACCAAGTGCCAGATAGTTACCTCCAGCCCTACGGCTCGCTCAAAGGGGCGCGCCAGAAGCTCGCCGGGATGCTCGCCGCCGTGGACGAAGCGATTGGGCAGATCGTCGGCTCGCTGGAAAAGGCCGGCATTCGTGACCACACGCTCATCATTTTCTCCACCGACAATGGCGGCCCCAAGCCCGGCGACAACACGCCGTTGCGCGCGTGGAAAGGCACCATCTACGAAGGCGGCGTGCGTGGTTGCGGGTTCGTCAACTGGCCCGGCCGCGTCCCCGCTGGCGCGCACGTGAAGGAGATGATGCACACCGTGGACTGGTATCCGACCCTCGTTAAGCTCGCCGGCGGTTCGCTCGAACAGAAGACGACGCTCGACGGTCGCGACGTCTGGCCAATGCTCACGCAAGGCGCCAAGTCACCGCACGACGCCATCCTCTCGGTGCAATCACCCGAGCGCGCGGCGGTGCGCATGGGCGATTGGAAACTGTTGATGAATCCGAGCGAAGCCGACGCCGAAGAAGCCCCCGCCGAAGGCGCAAAGGCAAAAGGCAAAGCCAAGGGCAAAGCGAAGGCGGCTGCCGGCACGGAGAAGTTCGCGCTCTACAACCTCGCGGACGACATTAGCGAGCGAAACAACCTCGCCGACAAACAGCCGGAGCGAGTGATCGCGATGAAGGCGAAGCTGGCGGAACTACTCAAGGACGCGGTAGCTCCGGGCCAGATCGGCAACGAAGCCGGAGCAGTCGGCGCGCCCTCAGGTGATCAAAAGAAGGCCAAGAAGAAGAAGAACACGAATTGAACCGATCTTGGAATCCACCTCCGAACACGAAGCAACTGACAGCCATTCAATGCCCATGAAAAATGCCTTCCGTATCCTCGTCACTTTAATCTGCTTCGTTTGCACCCAAGGCATCCACGGTGCTGAAGCGAAGCGACCAAACATCATCCTGGTCATGGCCGACGATCAAGGCTGGGGCGATACCAGCTACAATGGCCATCCCGAACTCAAGACGCCCAACCTCGACGCACTGGCAGCAAGCGGGATTCGGATGAATCGTTTCTACACCGGACACTTCAACTGCTCGCCGACCCGAGCCAGCGTCATGACGGGCCGGCATCCGGGGCGTATGGCAACGTTCGCCCCCGGCTCACCAATCCGCGCGCAGGAACTGACCGTCGCGAAAGTCCTGCAATCCGCCGGTTACGCCACTGGGCACTTCGGTAAATGGCACCTCAACGGAAAAAACGGCGACAAAGATACGAAGACTCTGCCAGGCCGGGCCATTCTTGCCAGCGATCCGCTATCGCCAGGCAGGATGGGATTCGATGAATGGGTTTCCGCCGACAATTTCTTCGACCTGGACCCCGTGCTCGGCCGTAACGGAGTTCCCGAAAAATTTCACGGTGACAGCTCGGACGTCACCACGGACCTGGCGCTGAGCTTCATCCGCAAGCAGGCCGGGGCGAAAAAGCCATTCCTCGCTGTCGTCTGGTTCGGCTCGCCGCACGTGCCGCACGAAGCGCTGCCAGCGGACAAGGCGCTCTACGCATCTCTGCCGGCGAAGGAGCAAAACTATTATGGTGAAATCACGGCCGTGGACCGCAGCGTGGGGCGGCTTCGGGCTGCCTTGCGCGAATTGAAAATCGCTGAGGACACGTTGCTCTGGTACAATAGCGACAACGGCGGTCACGAAGGGCCAAAATCTACCGGTAATCTGCGCGGCCAGAAAGGCACTCTTTGGGAAGGCGGCCTGCGCGTGCCCGGCATCGTCGAGTGGCCCTCTAGAATCCCAACGCCTTTCATCAGCGACACTCCGTGCTCCACACTCGATATTTTCCCGACTGTGCTGGAGGCGACGGGTACTGTTGCTCGGAACCCCATCCAGCCACTTGATGGAGTTAGCCTAATCCCGCTCTTCG
This sequence comes from Limisphaerales bacterium, assembly GCA_044224905.1. Classification (GTDB taxonomy): domain Bacteria; phylum Verrucomicrobiota; class Verrucomicrobiia; order Limisphaerales; family JBGAJN01; genus JBGAJN01. The sequence goes on along the minus strand of JBGAJN010000002.1, from coordinate 1,017,375 downwards.
ACCGCAAGACCGACGCGCGTTCGAACCCCATCCCATTCTGGGCGCGGGCAGGTTCTCAGAACAGTCACGCCGCTTTGCTCGATTGGCCCTACAAACTGCACACAGACGCTTCCGGCGGAGCTAAGAAGGGCAAAAAGAACAGGAACAGCGACGCCGAAGTCGCATCAGTGCTTCTCTATAACGTGTCCCAAGACCCAAAAGAAACCAAAGATCTCGCGAAACAAGAACCGGAGCGCGTAAAAAAAATGACCGCCGCTCTTGTTGCGTGGAAGGCATCGGTGGAGAAAAGTCTGGCCGGAGAGGACTACCCGAAAGGTTCGGTGGTTGAAACTCCGAAGAAACGCAAAAAGAAATGAAGCTCACCCTTACCCTGCTAATCGTCGTTGGTTTCCTGCTCAGCGTTCGCGCTGCCGAGCCGAGAAAACTGAATCTGCTCTACATCACCGCGGACGACATGAACGCGGACTCGCCCGGTTGGATGGGCAACAAGCTCGGGGCCACGCCGGTGCTCGATGCGTTCGCGGCCACCTGCCATCGCTTCGTCAACAACCACGTCACCGCGCCGATCTGCCAGCCGTCGCGCGAGGCAATGATGACGGGACGCGTGCCGCATCGCAGCGGCGCGCTCGGCTTTAATCCCATCAAGCCCGGCACGCCCACGCTCACCAGCGTGCTCAAGGCGCAGGGCTATTTCACCGGCGTGATCGACAAGCATCCGCACATGAAGCCGGACGTGGAGTTTCCCTGGGACACCAAGCTCAGCGGCAGCGGTAAGAATCCGCCGCTCATGCGCGAGCACATGGATCAACTCCTCAAGGAGGCCGCAGCCGCGAAGAAGCCGTTCTTCATCAACGCCAATATCACCGACCCGCACCGGCCCTTTCCCAACGGCGCGGGCGGTGAGGAGGAAGGCGAAGCACCGAAGAAAAAAGGCGGCAAAAAAGCCGTGAAGCCGGAAGCCGCCGGAAAGAACCTCCCGGGCGTCTACAAACCAGAAGAAATCACGGTGCCCGATTTCCTCGAAGACATCCCGCCCGTGCGCCGGGAGGTGGCGCAATACTACACCGCCGTGGCGAGGCTCAATCTGACCTTCAGCAACATCCTCGCGGCGCTCAAGGAAAGCGGTCACGCGGAGGACACCGTCGTGCTGTTCATGTCCGATCATGGCATGTCGTTCCCGTTCTCGAAGGCGACGGTGTATTTCAACGGCACGCGTTCACCGGTGATTTTGAACTGGCCGGGAATGCCTGCCGCGGCGGCGCACGAGGAATTTGTCAGCAGCGTGGACATCATGCCGACGTTGCTCGACGTGCTCGGCGTGAAACATCCGCCCGGTATGGACGGACGCTCTTGGATGCCACTCATTCGCGGCGAGAAGCAAGACGGGCGCGATTACGTCATCACGCACGTCAACACCGTGAGCAGCGGCATGAGCTTGCCGCAGCGCTGCATCCGCACGAAGGACTGGGCGCTAATGTTCCACGCTTGGCCGGACGGCAAGGCGAAGTTCAAGGTCGAGGCGATGAGCGGCATCACCTACAACGCGCTCGCCGCCGCGGGGGAAAATGATTCACGCATCGCGGGACGCTTGAATCAGTTGCGCGTGGGCGAACCGCTGATGTTCTTCAACGAACTCACCGACACGGGAGAACGGAACAATCTCGTGACCGACGCAAATTACGCACCCGAGATCAAGCGTCTCGGAGCGCTGTTGCTTGCGCACATGGAAAAGACCGACGACCCGCAGACGGCGAATTTCAGAAAAGCGTTCGAGGTGTGGAAAGCGAAGCAATAAGCGCTATCGCGGCGCCGACGCCCTGCGAGAGTTGACGAACTTGCGGCGTTCAGGTCATCTGCTGGGCACTTAAACTCAATCACATTTCTATGATGATCCATAACGTCTATTTTTGGCTGAAGAAAAATCTCTCTGTGGAAGACCGCGCCACGTTCGAGAGCGAAGCGAAGCGCCTGACGCAGCTTTCCTATCTCGCCAGCGGCTCGGTCGGAAAGCCCGCGCCCACGGAAGCGCGGCCCGTGACCGACCATTCCTTCGATTACTCCACGTCGCTCCTTTTCAAAAACATGGCCGACCACGAGTTCTACCAGAAGGAATGCAAGGACCACGCGCGGTTCGTCTCGAAGTGCAAAACGTTCTGGGATCGCGTGGTGGTTTACGACGTAGCACCGCTGGATTAGCCGACGACGACCGATGCACTATCAGGTTTCGCCATCGAGTTGGAGCAGCGCCGGCTCTTGGCTGGCGATCCTCCTTGCTCGTTCAACCGGGGCGACCAGAATTTTCAGCATCCTCCCCGCATTGCTTTTCGTTCTTAGCGGCCCGACCCTCGCCGCAACCAGCAAGCCCAACATCATCTTCATCCTCGCCGATGACATGGGCTGGGGTGATTTGAACTGCTACGGCAACTCGCGCATTCACACGCCGAACCTCGACCGACTCGCCAAACAGGGTACTTTGTTCGAGCAATTTTACGTCTGCGGCTCGGTATGCTCGCCATCGCGCGCGGCCTTCATGACCGGGCAATTTCCGGCGCGGCTCGCGATTCACTCGGCCATCGGCGCGCCGGACAGCAATAAGGCGAAGGCGATCGCCGACTGGCTCGACCCGAAGACGCCTACCCTGACCGGCACTTTGAAACAAGCGGGCTACGCGACCGCGCACTTTGGCAAATGGCATCTCGGAGTCGGCGCGAAAGCTCCCAATCCCGACGCGTATGGCATCGACGATCACCGCACCTGGCACGGCGTCGCGGGCGCCCCCGATTGGAAGATGGACCCTGCGGCGTTCTGGCCGAAGTCGAACGAACTCATCGCCGACGAGACGATTCGCTTCATGCGAGCGAACAAGGACAAGCCGTTCTTTGTAAACGCATGGTCCCTCATTCCCCACGCACCGCTGAACCCCACGGAGGAGCAGATGAAAACGTATGCGCACCTCGACTGGGGCCGTGGCATTCCGCATCGCAACGCGCAGACGATTTACTTTGCGTCCATCACCGACCTCGACACGCAAGTGGGCCGCATCATACGCGAAGTGGACAAGCTCGGATTACGCGACCGCACGATAATCATTTTCTCCAGCGACAACGGTCCCGAAGTGATCAGCAGCACGTCCGCCGGGCACGCAGCCGCCGGCAGCGCCGGTCCGTTTCGGGGACGCAAATGCAGTCTCTACGAAGGCGGCATCCGCGTCCCGTTCATCGTCAGTTGGCCCGGAAAAGTTCCCGCCGGGCGCATCGAAAAAGAAACGGTGCTTTGCGGCGCAGATCTGCTGCCGACGGCGTGCAAACTAGCCGGCATTGCCGCACCTGCTGGCGTTGATGGCGAGGACATCAGCGACATTCTGCGCGGAGGCACTCGCGCGCGGACAAAACCACTCCTGTGGGAATGGCGCTTCAGCATCGGCGGCGCGGAGCCATTCCATCAAAGCCCCACCCTCGCGATCCGCGATGGCGATTGGAAATTACTCATTAACACCGACCGGACGCGCGCCGAACTTTTCGACATTCCGCGCGATCCCACCGAATTGAAGGACGAAGCCGCCGCCCATCCCGAGATCGTCGCGCGACTCAGCGCACAAGTGCTCGCCTGGAAAAAGACCCTGCCGCCCGGGCCCAACGACATCGACGCTGGCCAACGTACCTGGTTCTGGCCCGGCGACAAACGCCCCACCAAGGCGGATCGAGCACGGCGGGTCCAGGATTAAACCGCGTGCAAGCGATCGATTCCTGACACCTGCACGAACCATACGCGTCGATAGCAATGCGTCCCACGAATCAGCTTTATCAAACAGCCGTCCAATCGGCGTCACTTTCAAAATGAAACGTCTCGTTATCCTGCTCTCATCGCTCTGCGTTCTCGTCAATCAGGTCGCGTCGGCTGCAACCAAGCCCAACGTCCTCGTTATTCTTTCGGACGATCAGGGCTACAACGATCTCGGCTGTCAGGGCAGCAAAGATATCCCGACGCCGAACATTGATTCGATCGCGAAGAACGGCGTGCGCTGCACTCAAGGCTACGTGTCGTCGTGCATGTGTTCGCCGAGTCGCGCGGGGCTGCTCACCGGGCGCTCGCAGTCGCGCTTCGGCCACGAGATCAATTGGGAAGGCCGCGATGATTCGGGCCGGCGCGGCTTGCCACTGACCGAGCGCACGCTCGCGGATCATCTCAAGACCGCGGGCTACCGCACGGGTTGCATCGGCAAGTGGCATCTCGGCGATGTGTCGAAGTTTCATCCGAAGCAACGCGGCTTCGACGAATACTTCGGCCACATCGGCGGCAGCCACGATTACTTCACTGCGAGGGGAAACAAGGGCGCGACCTACGCCCTCGAGGGCTGGGACGGCAAGCCGTTTGAGTTCGAGAACAATTACCTCACGGAGATCAATGCCAAGGCCGCTCGCGAGTTCATTCATCGCAGCAAGGATTCGCAATGGTTCCTCTACCTTGCGTTCAACGCGCCGCACGGCCCGGTACAGGCGACCAAAAAGTATCTGGATCGCTTCGCGCACATCAAAGAGGAACCGCGACGCACCTATTGCGCGATGGTCAGCGCGCTCGACGACGCGGTCGGCGAAGTGCTTGCGCAACTCCGCGCTGATGAGCTCGAAGACAACACGCTCATCTTTTTCCTCAGCGACAACGGCGGTCCGCTCGAACGCAATGGTTCGCTCAACACCCCGCTCACGGGCGAGAAAGGGCACACCCACGAAGGCGGCATCCGCGTGCCGTATCTGGTTCAGTGGAAAGCCGGCTTGCCCGCCGGAAAAGTTTTCGACCGCCCCGTTAGCAGCCTCGATATTTCCGCCACCGCGCTTGCACTCGCCGGCGTTGAGCCCGCCAAAGACAAGCCGCTCGACGGAGTGAATCTGGTGCCGTATTTCACCGGCACGAAATCCGAGGACCCTCACGAAGTACTTTTCTGGCGAATGAAAGCGCGCCGCATCTGGGCGGTGCGGATGGGCGATTGGAAACTCGTGGCCGCGCACGGCTGGCGGAGTATTCCATCGAGTGTCACCAAGCCACGTTTCATCAATCTCGCGAGCGATCCGGGCGAATTGCAGGACGTGAGCGCGAAGTATCCGGAGCAGTTCGCGGCGCTCAAGAACGCTTACGACACGTGGGAGAAAAACTTACCTGAACCGCTGTGGTCGACGGACGTGAGCCCGGAGGCTGTAAAGGCCCGGCAGGAGCGCGGAAAACGGCAGAAGAAGTTAGAGGAAAAGCAAAAGCAATCAGCTACGCCCAAGAATCCATGATCGCGCGATTTCTAAGAACATCGCTCGTCGCGGTCTCATTGTGCTTCGTTGGGATTTCTGTTCGACCCGCGTTGGCGACCGCCTCGAAGCCCAACATCCTGCTGATCGTCGCCGACGATCTAGGTTACGGCGATGTGGGCGTTCACGGTTGCAAAGATATTCCCACGCCGCACATCGACTCCATCGCGCGCGACGGTGTGCGATTCACCGATGGCTACGTCAGCGCGCCGGTGTGCGCGCCGTCGCGGGCGGGATTGATGACCGGACGTTATCAGGATCGCTTTGGTTTTCAAGGCAACCCCGCGCCCGACGCTGACTGGGGATTGCCACGAACGGAGACAACGTTCGCCGAGCGCTTGAAAGCCGGCGGCTATCACACGGCATGTCTCGGCAAGTGGCACCTCGGCGAAACCGAAGCGCTGCACCCGCTGAGCCGCGGCTTCGACAAGTTTTTCGGCTTTCTTTCCGGCATGCATTCCTACTTCGACGCGGAGGACAAGACGTGGGGACCGCTGCTACGCGGACGCGAGCGCGCGAAGCTCAACGGTTACCTCACGGACGCGCTCGGCGATGAGGCATGCGATTTCATCCGGCGCAAAAGCGATTCGCCATGGTTTCTCTATCTCGCCTTCAACGGCGTGCACACACCGATGCACGCGACGCCGGAGAAGTTGAAGGTGTTCGCCAGCATCGCAGACGAGAAACGCCGCACTTACGCCGGAATGGTTTCTTCCCTCGACGATGCGGTCGGACGCGTGCTGGCAACGCTCCGCGCAAGCGCACAGGAAGAACGCACGTTGATCTTCTTTCTCAGCGACAACGGCGGGCCGTTGATCGCCGGCAGTTCTGCAAATGGCGCCGTCAACGCACCCTTGCGCGGCAGCAAACTCCAACTCTGGGAAGGCGGCATCCGCGTGCCGTTCCTCGCACAATGGAAAGGCCGTATCCCCGCCGGTCGCGTCGTGAGTCAGCCCGTGATCTCGCTTGATCTTCTGCCGACCGCGCTTGCGGCCGCAAGTCTGCCGGCGAGCGCTGACTGGAAACTCGATGGCCGCAATCTGCTGCCGTTGCTCACCGGGGAGAGCGACGCTCCTGTGCACGATCAACTCGTGTGGCGATTCTACGGTCGCCCGGCGATTCGTCAGGGCGCATGGAAATGGGTCCGACAATCGCCGAAGGAACGAGGCCTGTTCAACCTGCCCGCAGACATGAGTGAGGAGCACGATCTCAGCAAAGAGAGGTCGCCAATGCAGCAGACGTTACAGCACCACTGGCAAACGTGGGCGGACCAACTCCCGCCGCCGATTCACCGCGAAACCGGCGCAACGAAGGATCATTGAACGATTTCCCCGAATGACCCGCATGAAAACTCTCCCAGTCCTGATTTGCTATTTCGCCGCGTTCACCACCGGACTTCGCTCGGCGTCACCGCGCGGTGAGATTTCCATCGCCGACTATCCGTCGATCCATGAAGCCGTGAAAGCGAACCCCGGTCGCATGATCTACGTGCCCTCGGGGGACCACGTCATTACCAACAAGCTCCAATTCCACTCCGACCGCTCAGGACTTTTCGGACCTGGCCGGATCATTCAGGCGAATTCCAAAGCACCCATCGTCGAGATCGAACGCGCCACAGGAGTTGAGATTCGTGATGTGACGCTCACCCGCCCCGAGGGAAAGATGGAGACACGTAACGAAGCAGTGATCGCCATCCAATGCCGCGATCTCGTAATCGACAACGTTCGCGTCATCGACAACCACTCCCCGGCCGGCGCCATCGCGTTGCGGGAGTGCCGCGATTCGCGGATCAGCCATTGCCTCGTTCGCAATTACATGTGCGTGAGCATAGATGACCGGACCCGCGGGACCGAGTCGGGCTACGCCTTCAACTGCACCGATGGCACGGGCATCATCGCGGCCTACTCCACCGGCACGTTGATCGAAGGCAACCGCATCGTTGAAGACATTTTCCGCCCGACACCAGAAATCAAGGCACGGCATAAACTTGGAGATTTCGTGAAAAAGAATCCGCAAAAGGATCCGTTCATCAGCCAGCAGGCCTGGGACGCGGGCTACACCGACAACTGGCGCCAAGGCTCCGGCATCGTCGTCACGGCACCGGAAGTGAGCGAATTCACGCGCATCATTGGCAATCACATCGAGAACGCCGCGCAAGGCGTCGACCTGCATTGCGATCGCGTGATTCTCGCGAACAACATCGTGAAGAACGCGCACATCGGCATGAAGGCAATGCACGGTTCACGCAACGTGCTCATCACAGGAAATCAGTTCGCGCGCAACGACCTTTGGGCCATCGGACTAATGCCGGGTGCCGCGGCGCATCCTGCCGTCGATGGCAAACCCGAAACCGCAAATGCGGACGGTGGCTCGGTGATCGCCCACAATATCATCTCCGATTTCGGACACGGCGACGCGCATTGGATCTGGGGCGCGAAGCGGTCTCCGTTCAAATTCGACGGACCGCAGCAGGGCGACGACCCGCCGCTCACCGACGTGCTCATTCAGGGCAATCTCATCCAGAACACGGGCGAACCGCGCTACAAATATGCCGTCATCATCTCCACCGAACCCGGAGCGCCGCGCGGCCTGCGATTTTCGAACAACCTGTTTCCGCCTGGAACGGCGGGCGTCGCCAATCAGGAACTCAAGCCGTAGTCTTTTTCCATGAAAGCCGTTCTCGCCGTCGTCGCGCTCCTGACGCTTTGCCTTACGACGGCCAACGCCGCGGAAACCAAACGCCCGAACATCCTTTTCATCCTCGCCGATGACATGGGCTGGAACGCCCCGAGTTGCTACGGCAACAAGGACGTGGCGACGCCAAACCTGGACCGACTCGCCGCTCAAGGAATGCGCTTCACACAGGCGTATGCCGATGCGCAATGCTCGCCCACGCGCGCGGCGTTTCTCTCCGGGCAATACGGCGCACGCACCGGCGTGTTCAAGGTGCTGAATGAAATAGAGCCGTCGCGATCTTTTCTCCGTTCCCCGGAAGCGAATGCAGCGCTCTCTCCGGAAGTCGCCACCCTCGCAACGACGTTGCGAAAAGCCGGCTACACGACGGGCATCAGCGGCAAATGGCATATTGCCAACAACTCGTCCGTCGCGCCGCTGCGGAAACGTGGCGTCGGAAAATACTTCGACGGCTACGGATTCGATTTCGCCGGTTCCGCCAATGGCGGGGAGCATCACGACGACAAAACCGTCTCGGCCATCACCGACGACATCATCGGCTTCGTCACGGCGAGCAAGGACAAGCCGTGGTTTGCGTTCGTCGCGCACTTCAGCCCGCACACGCCGATGGAGGCGCCCGAGGCCCTCATCGCCAAACATGTCGCGCGCGGTTACAAAAGCTCGAAGAACAACGAGGGCATCTCCAGCGAGCGCCCCACGGCCAATTACCTCGCCATGCTGGACCACCTCGACAGCGAAGTGGGCCGCTTGCTCGGCAAGTTGGATGAACTCGGCCTCAGCGAAAGCACCGTCGTCATTTTCGCGAGCGACAACGGCGGCCTATCGCGCGTGGCAAACAATGCACCGCTCCGCGAAGGCAAAGGTTCCCCTTACGAAGGCGGCATCCGCGTTCCACTCATCGTGCGCTGGCCCGGAAACATCAAACCCGCGAGCACCTGCGACGTGCCGGTACATTTCGTGGATTTCTATCCGACGTTCGCAGCGCTCGCGAAAACTGCTCCACCAAGGGGGCATAAACTCGACGGTGAGAGCCTGCTCCCACTCTGGCAACAGACCGGTGTGCTCAAGCGCACCGCGCTTCATTGGCACATGCCCACCTACACGACGAACTTCGGTCGCACGCCTTGCGCCGTCATTCGCGAAGGCGATTGGAAGCTCATCCATTGGTTCGGCGATTACATGGACACGACTGGCTTCACGCCCGACGACAAGCCATACGGCAAACTAGTCGTCGGTCCGCGCACCGAGCTCTATAACGTCCGCGACGATATCGGCGAAACTCGCGACCTCGCCACCGCCCGGCCCATGAAAGTTCAAATACTCACGCATCGTCTCGAAAAGTGGTGGAAAGACACCGGCGCCAAATTTCCCGTGAAAAACCCCGACTTCAACGAGAAGCGCTGGTGGACCGGCATCAGCGGAAGCGCAGAGGGCGCGAAGTAGTTTCCATGCAATCTAAGCCAATGAAACTCCAACGTCTCCAACCCCACCAATACGACGAGCTCGCGAAGCTGTTGCATGCATCACTCGATGTGTGGCATCGCACGCGATTGAACGTGGATCGCTTCGGCACCGCGTGGGAGCCGTTTCGGTTGACCGTCGACGTCTATGAGGAGCTCGACCCCGGTTGTTGTGTCGTGGCGATCGATGATTCAGGCGCGATCTGCGGTTCAGCATTTTTCCATCCGCGTGAGACGCACGTCGGCGTCGGCGTCGTCACCGTTCACCCAAAAGCATTCGGTCGCGGTGTCGGACGGGCGTTAATGGAGGAGATCGTTCGCGTCGCCGCCGGCAAGCCCCTGCGACTCGTTTCGAGCGCGATGAATCTCGATTCATTTTCGCTCTACACGCGGCTTGGCTTCGTGCCGCAGCTGATGCTGCAATCCATGACGCTCAACGTCCCGGCCGCTGGATTCCCTGGCGCAAGCACGCGCATGCGGGCGGCGACGACGGCGGACGTCCCGCGCATCGCAGACTTTGAATTCCGCCTGAACGGCATTCGTAAGGAAAAGGACTACCATTACTTCATCGAAAACAAATCGGGCTGCTGGCGCCTCTCTGTGATCGAGAAGGCGGACGGCTCGCTCGCCGGCTTCCTCGCAGCATCGGCATTTCCCACCGACAACCTACTTGGGCAAGGCATCGCCGAAAATGAGGCAACAATACTGGAACTGCTGCGCGGCACGATCAACCAGCACTTTCGCGGGCAGACCGTCGCGTTCATTCTCCCGTCAAGGTGTTCGTCGCTGGTGCAACAGGCGTATGCCTGGGGCGCGCGCAATCGCGAAACGAACATTCTCAGTGTCCGCGGCGACGCCCCGCCGATCCGCGGCATAACGTTGCCAACCTTCCTTCCCGAGAGCGGCTAAATGCCGCCCACCAAGTCACACATGAAATTATTTCTCCGTCTTCTGCTGATCGCTCTCTTCTGCCGGAACTTCGCCGCGGTTCAAGCCGCCGAGGGCAGGCCCAACATCCTCTTCATCATCGTGGACGATCTCACCACGACGCTCGGTTGCTACGGAGACCGCGACGCGCGCACGCCCCACATCGATTCGCTCGCGGCGCGTGGAGTGAGATTCGACCGCGCCTACACGCAGTTCGCACTGTGCAATCCGTCTCGCTGCTCGTTCCTCACGGGCTGCTATCCCGAGCGGACAAAAGTGTTCGACCTTATCACAAGTTTTCGCCCCGCACTGCCGAAGGTCGTGACGCTGCCGCAGCTTTTCAAAAACGCGGGCTATTCGGCGGGCCGCATCGGCAAGGTGTTTCACACGGCGGATCCGAAGACGACGCTCGACGTGGCAATCGGCGCGGCGCTGCAAAAGGACGGCGCGATTCTTGATGAGGCGAAGCTCGCCGAGCGCACCGAAGGTGATCTCTCCGATCCACCGCACAAGACGGCGAAAGAGGGCAATCTTTACAACCGCACGTGGGCTTCCTCGAAGCACCCGGATCCCGATTTCACCGATTACCAAATCGCGGACGACGCGATACGGACAATGGATTCATTCAGCAGTGCGAAGACTGATGCGGGCGAACCGAAGCCGTTCTTCCTCGCCGTGGGATTCATCCGCCCACACACGCCGTATGTCGCGCCGCATGCGTTCTTCGACGCGATTGATCCGAAGCGAATTGCGATGCCGGCGTTCTATCAGCCCGAGGGCGAAAATATCTCCGGCATTCCCAAAGCAGCGCTGCGTCCGAACAACAATGTCTTCCGCGTCACCGCACCGTCGCCCGACGAAGCGCGCCAGGCCCGGCGCGCGTATCTCGCGGCGGCATCGTGGGTGGATTCGCAGGTCGGCCGCGTCCTCGCGAAGCTCAAGGACCTTCACCTCGACGACAACACGATCGTCCTGCTCACCGGCGATCACGGCTACCAACTCGGCGAACACGGCCTTTGGGCGAAGCAGACGCTCTTCGAAGAGGGCACGCACGTTCCGCTCATCGTCGCCGCGCCCGGTGTGAAGCCAGCCGCTTGCGCGGGCCTCGTCGAACAGGTGGACATCTATCCCACGCTCGCCGGATTGGCCGGCCTCAAAATCCCCAAACACGTGCAAGGCACCTCGCTGCAACCACTTCTCGCCGACCCGACTGGGAAAGGTAAAATCGTCGTGTTCAGCACCATGGTCTCCACGCACACCAAACTCGTCGGCCACAGCGTGAGCACAGATCGCTTTCGCTACATCGAGTGGGACGGCGGCAACGGTGGCCAGCAACTCTACGATCACGAGAGCGACCCGCATGAGTTAATCAATCTTGCCGGCAAGCCGTTGCAATCCGAGCGCATCGCCCGCATGAAGGCCCGGCTCGCCGCGCACCTCAAAACAGTCGCGGCGGAGAACAACTAACTGGCCTGCAGAAAGTCCGCGCCTCCGCCGGTCGCAGATTGCGACTCCTTGTTGTCTGATCGCGGCGTTACTCATTTCAAACGTCGCCGGCACTCGGGATGCCACGCGTTTCTCCCCGCGTCATCCTTTCGGCCAGAGATTGAAACCTTCCCGACCTGCGCGCAGTCTAGGAGCGCACTGCTTATGAAACGATTGTTCGGCATTTTGCTTTTTGCGTCCCTTGGCATTCTTTGCGGCTCGCTCGCGGCGGCGGAACGCAAACCCAACGTCATCGTCTTTCTCGTGGACGACATGGGGTGGATGGATTGCGGCGCGTATGGCTCGAAGTATTACGAAACGCCGAACATCGACCGCTTCGCCAAGCGCGCGATGCGTTTCACCGATGCTTACGCGCAACCGCTCTGTTCGCCCACGCGGTGCAGTTTGCTCACCGGTAAATATTCCGCGCGCCACGGGATCACGAGCGCAACGGGGCATCAACCGCCGCAACCGCCCGGCCACAAATTTCTCCCTGCCACCGCGGGTCCAAACGTTCCGACGCTCGCACCCGAGAGCAAAAACTACATGGAGCCGTCCGAATACACGCTGGCGGAGGCATTGCGCGACGCGGGCTATCGCACGGCGCACATCGGCAAGTGGCATCTCGGACTCACGCAACCGCACTGGCCGGAGCAGCAGGGTTTCGACGTCGCGTTTCATTGCCATCCCGACCCGGGTCCGCCGGGAAATTACTTTTCACCCTACGGCGTGAAACCCAGCGGCGAGCCGCGCGGGCAGAACAAAGTTGGCACCATCACCGACGGCCCGGCCGGCGAATACATCGTGGATCGCCTCGCGGACGAAGCGGTGAAGTTCATCACTGAGAGCAAGGGGCGGCCATTCTTCCTGAACCTGTGGAACTATGGCGTTCACGGTCCGTGGGGACACAAACAGGATTACACGAAGGCGTTCTCATTGAAGAAGGATCCGCGCGGCGTGCAGGGCAATCCGATCATGGCCTCGATGCTCAAGAGCGTGGACGAATGTTTCGCACGCATCCTCGACGCGTTGGAGAAGCAGGGGCTCGCGGACAATACGATCATCGTCTTCAACTCAGACAATGGCGGCAACTCGCACAGCAACACGGCCGAGGACGGCAAGACCGAACGACGCAGTAAGAATGATCCGTTCATCACCGACTGGCGCAAGTGGGCCGGCAATCAGCCGCCCACGATCAACACACCGCTCCGTGACGGCAAGGGCACGCTCTTCGAAGGCGGCACACGCGTCCCGCTCATGTGGGCGTGGCCAGGCCACATTAAACCCGGCACCACGAGCGACGCCGTGGTCGGGCACATTGATTTGTATCCGACGCTGCTCGACATGATCGGGCTGCCGCGGCCGGCGCAGCAGAAAATTGACGGTGTGAGTTACGCGCGCGTGTTGCGGTCCGAGGGCGTGCTCGAGCGAAAGGCCTTCTTCAATTATTTCCCGCACGGCAAAAGCCCCGCGAAGGCCGGCGGCGTGTGGGCGCGTTCCGCCGATTGGAAACTCATCCGCTGGTTCGGCGAACTGCCCGCTGACGCGCGCTTCGAGCTCTACAATCTCCACGACGATTTGAGCGAAACGAAAAATCTCGCCGCCGCGCAACCCGCGCGCGTGAAGGAACTCGACGCGCTCATCGACGGCTTCCTCGCCGACACCGGCGCGACGTATCCGCGGCCGAATCCTGCCTACAAGCCGGGCACCGCGAAGCCCGCGAATGCCAAAGCCGCCGCGCTGGCCGGCGATCCGCTGGAGGGTTGGAAAGCGCGCCAGTGCGACGCCGTGGTAAAAGACGGCCTGCTCACGATGACGAGCAAGGGCAAAGCCAGCGCCGCGTTTCTCGGCCACGCGATGGGCAAGCAGGCTGGTCCCGTCCTGGTCAAACTCCGCGTGCGCAGCGCCGCTGGCGGAGCAGGCAAAGTGGAGTGGCTCGGCGATCAAACGACCGGCGCGAAACCGAAGTCCATCGATTTCAAACTCGCGGCGGGTGACTGGCAGGAGATCAGCGTCGACGTACCCTCGAAGGGCTTGCTTGGAACCACTCGCCTCTATTTGCCGGCGAGCGCGCAGCCGGTCGAGTTAGATTGGGTGGAACTCGCCGCCAAGGGCGCCAAGCCACAGCGTTGGGAGTTCAACGCGAAGTAACCTTGCGCGCGGGCGACACGCGTTTCGCCGTCACGTCATTTTTCCCGGAGCGATAGTCGGTTGGACTGACGCCGAATTCGCGGCGGAAAAGCCGGTTGAAAAATGACAGCTGATTGAACCCGTGACTCAACGCGATGCTGCTTACCGGATCTGACGTATCGCGCAAAGCCCGACAGACGGCCTGCAGGCGAACCTGGTTGAGAAAAGTGGAGAACGATTTACCCGCATGCCGACGGAACTGCCGCGCGAATGTTGCCCGGCTCATGCCGCTGAGTTGCAGAAGGACGGGTAAGCGAACGGCCTCCCGGTAGTTGGCGAATACAAAACTCACGGCACGACGCACGGCTTCTTGATGCTCGACCGTTCCTGAGAGCGAAAACGATTCGGCTGACAGCGAGCGAACTTCGCGCGACGGAGCCGATGCGAGACATGCGAGCAAATTAAAAAACGCGGCGAGGCGTGCGAGGCCAGAGAGTTCGCCGAGCGCTTCCATTCGCTTTCGGATGGTCTCGGCGGTTGCACTGTGCAGATGCAGTCCGCGACGTGCGGATTCGGCCAACGCACGCAGCGGGACGGCTTCGGCAAATCCCCAGACGCCGTGTTCCAAAGGAAAATCCCACTGGAGCGAGAGACCTGCTGATGAACCGCGAAGATGCCAGTAATGCGGAACGTTCGCACCGATCAACACGACGTCGCCCGGTTCGAATAACTCAATGTGATCCGCCACGAAACGCGTGCCGGCACCGCGTTGGATGAGCGTGAGCTCCGTCGCGCGATGGTAATGCCAGTGATCGCCATGACCGCGAACGGGCGTCGTGCGATTCGGCGTGAGCACCTCCTCGACTCGCGAGACGCTCCGGCTCCAACGCAGCAGACGAAACGTCTGCCCGTCGCCGAGGCGAATATCTTCGCGCGAGGATTGCATCGGCGAAAGCATGGCTGCCGCAGCCTTAAATGACAATCCAGACGGTGAGACGATAGTGTCAGTGTTTGAGCCAAGAGGCGTAGCGGACGGCGCGAGCGACGTCGAAGATGACGCCACAACTCAAACAAACACATGAGCACACCGACGCGTTACCGTTTCTCTTTTGGCCCTTGGAACATCAGCGAAGGCGCCGATCCTTTCGGCCCCGAAGTCCGCAAGGCTTTCCCGCACGAGAAGAAGTTCGCGCTCTACAAACCGCTCGGTTTCGACGGCGTGCAATTTCATGACGACGATGTTGTACCCGGCGTCGACGAGCTGACGCCCGCGCAAATCTCCAAGCAGACCGCCAAGGTGAAGCGGATGCTCGACAACCAGGGGCTCACGCCCGAGTTCGTCGCGCCGCGTTTGTGGTTCGCGCCGCAGACGGTGGATGGTTGTTACACGTCGAACAGCGCGAAGGATCGCAAGTATGCGCTGGATCGCACGCTGCGTTCCATCGACATCGCCCGCGAGCTTGGCTGCAAAGCGATGGTGCTCTGGCTGGCGCGCGAAGGCACTTACATCCGCGAGAGCAAGAATGCGCGTGTGGCGTATCAGCGTTTGCTGGAGACCGTGAACCGCATGCTCGCCCACGACAAAGAGATCGAAATCTGGATCGAGCCCAAGCCCAACGAACCGACCGATCAGGCCTACGTCCCGACCATTGGACACGCGATCGCGCTCGCCTACGCCTCGAATGATTCCAAGCGCGTGAAGGGGCTCATTGAAACCGCGCACGCCTTGCTGGCCGGACTCGATCCGAGCGACGAAATGGCGTTCGCACTCGCGCACGACAAACTCGGCAGCGTTCACCTTAACGACCAGAACGGCCTGAAGTACGATCAGGATAAAAATTTTGGCGCCGCCAATTTGCGCGTGGCCTTCAATCAAGTCCGCGTTCTCGAAGAAGCGGGCTACGGTCGCAAAGGCGAGTTCATCGGACTCGATGTGAAGGCGATGCGCACCCAAAAGGGCAATTGCGTGACCGCTCACCTGAAAGGCAGCCGTGAACTTTTCCTCCACCTCGTGAACAAAGTGCGCACGTGGGATCGCAAAGTGGAGCAACAGATGATCGACGCGCGCGATTACGAGGCACTCGAACTTGCGGTGCTGAAGCACCTCATGGGTGTGAAGTGATCCGATCTGGGTCGTAATCCTTCCGCGCCCGGCCCCAGATGTGGGTTCTGAAGTTGAATCAAATTGAACGGATCCACCTCGAGAGAAACGTCACGCCTGGATTAAGGCGCCTCCGAGTTACGTTCGCATGCTCCCGCGTATCAGTGCGTGACAATTAAATCGAAGCGCCGTTCCGACCGGCAACCTTAGCGGACTCTTCGGCCGCGAGGCGTTGGATGTGTTCGACGAAATCGGGGTCCTCGCCCTCCAGTAACTCCGGCAACACAGCGCGGTAATCTTCGCGACGGCACCAGTACCGCATGTAGTCCTCCCACGTCTGCCACAAGCGGCGTTGCTGCCGGTTCATGCGCCGGTCGTATACCAGAATGTAAGCGCGCTCGAACAATGCCGTGAGGATGTCGAAGATGATATGACGGCGTTCCTGCTGTTCGACGGTCAGGGAATTAGCCGGACGCATTGTACCGAGATGCAAGTCCACGTTTTGCAGCACGAGTTTTTGGAAGTTGATGTACTCGTCGGCCAACCGGCTGTAGACCTCCTCTTGCTCACTGATGCGGCGGAGGCGTTGCTCCCAGCTGAACACCAAAATGGAAAGCGGCAGTCCGAGCGCAATGCCGATGAAGCTGAACAATTCCCAATCTTCCCGTGAAAACATGTCGCGAGGTTACCGGCACGCCAAACCTTTCTCAAGTTCAGGCCGTAACGGGACGATGATTGCCTCGTGACCCCGACTGCTCGTGCGGTCAACGGTCACGACTATGGTTACCGTTGTCATTCCTACCTACAATCGGGCCGATTACATTGCCGAGACCATTCGCAGCGTCCTCGCGCAAACTCACCGCGCACTGGAGATCATCGTCATCGACGACGGCTCGACGGATCATACCGAGCAGGTCGTGGCGCAATTCGCCGACCGCGTGCGCTACGTACGGCAGCACAACGCCGAGCGTTCCGTTGCGCGCAATCACGGTTTATCACTCGCCAAAGGTGATTTCGTAGCCTTCCTCGATTCCGATGATTGCTGGCATCCGAAAGCACTAAAGCGAATGCTCGCCGCGTTGGGCAAACATCCGGAGGCGGCGCTCGTTGCGGTCGGTTGCGATATCATCTATGGCAACGAAGTGGTACAGAACTTTTTCCCCGGTGGCGGAACGGACGGCATTCTCGAAGGCGCGTTCCAACAACTTCTCCGTTCGAACGTGATCGGTTCACCCTCCGCGGTGCTGCTGCGGCGCAACGTCATTTCAGCCAACGGCACCTTCGACGAGGATCGCCGGTTGCTCGGTGTGGAAGACTGGGAATTGTGGACACGTCTCGCGCACAACCATCCCCTGCTCTGCCTGCGCGATCCACTGGTGCGCTACCGCCGCCACGACGGCAACTCCCCGCTCGTCGGCATGCGCTTGCGCTATCCGTGGCTAATCAACGCGGTGTTGCGCAACGTGCGCTTGAGCGAAACCGAAACTTCCGAAGTCCGCGAATCCGCCGCACGGCGCATGCTCGACTATGCGGATGAATTCTCCTCGCTCGGAAAAATTGAAGCCGTCAGCTTCTGCCTCGCCTCGGCGAAGGAATTCGACGCGGCCGTCGCCAGCAGCACCTCGTTCCGCCGCCTCTCGGCCGAAGTGCCCGATCCCCGCGGCAGCAGCAACGCCGGTTTCACGACGACGATCTCCACCAAGGAACAAGTCTCGCTGACCAAAGCTGTCGATCTGGTTCTGGAGCGCGTGATGACAGAATCACGGGCCTAATTTCATTCGCAGCTGCGCACGAAATCGCAGCCACACTTCCACAACACGGCCGCGCCCCACTGGCGCGGCTTTTGACTTTTGCGCGCCGTTCTTCTAGCGTGCCACCCTCATGAAAGTCATCAGATACGGCGACCCAACTTATGCCGCGCAGATTCGCGACCTGACCTCGCACTCGAGCCTCTTTGATCGAACGATCGAGGATCGCGCGCGAGAGATCGTGCAGGCCGTGTATGAACGTGGTGACGCCGCCCTGGCCGAATTCACTGCTCGCTTCGATGGCGCGATGCTTACTCCTGATCAATTCGCCGTCACGCAGCCCGAGATTTTCGCCGCATCGCTCAAAGCGGATGAAGCGCTACGAAATGCCGTCGATGAAGCCGGAAAGAACATCGCCGACTTTGCCAAGAAGTCCCGTCGGAAAAACTGGTCGATGAAGAACTCCCACGGCGCGGCAGTCGGGGAAAAGTTCGATGCGTTTCAACGCGTCGGCATTTACATTCCCGGCGGTACCGCTCCGCTCGCTTCCACGGCCCTGATGACAATCACGCTCGCGAAAGTCGCGGGTTGCAAAGAAATCGTCGTCTGCACGCCGTGTGGCAAAGACGCCTCGATCAACGCCGCGCTGCTATTCGCCGCACGGACCGCCGGCGCAACGGAGATTTATCGAATCGGCGGCGCACAAGCGATCGCCGCGATGGCCTACGGCACGCCGACGATTCGTCGCGTGCAAAAGATTTTCGGCCCCGGCAATGCCTACGTTGTCGCCGCGAAGCGCCTCCTCTTCGGTCACGTGGCGTTGGATCTGTTGCCCGGACCGAGCGAAGTGCTCGTGCTCGCGGACGATACCGCGGATCCGAAGTTCATCGCCGCCGACCTGCTCGCACAGGCGGAACACGGCTCCGGTCACGAACGGGTCTGGCTCCTGACGCCGTCGGCGAAAATCATCAGCACCGTCGAAAAAGAAATCGCGCGGCAATTACCCAAGCTTTCCCGACGCGAATTCATCCAACGCGCGCTCAACGCGAACGGCTATTTGATCCAAGTGAAAACTCTCGCGGACGGTGCGGCACTGGCGAACGAACTCGCGCCGGAACATTGCGAAGTCATGACCAAGGACGCGCGTGAGTTGAGCCAATCGATCGTCACCGCTGGCGCGATCTTCCTCGGGAACTGGTCGCCGACCGTGCTAGGCGATTACGTGGCTGGACCGAGCCACACCTTGCCGACCGGTGGCGCGGGCGTCTCCTTTGCCGGCCTGACGGTAGATCAATTCCAACGGCGCACGAGCGTGGTCGAGTATTCACGCGGTCCGTTGAAGAAAGCGGTCGCCGCCGTGGAAAAGTTTGCGGAACTGGAAGGTCTCGACGCGCACGGACGCTCGGCCACCATTCGAACGGAGGCCAAATGAAATTGGTGCGCTCACTCGTCGAAAAGCTGCACGCCTACGTCCCTGGCGAGCAGCCGAAGATCAAAGGGTTGATTAAACTCAACACGAACGAGAATCCGTATCCGCCCTCGCCGAAAGTGCTGCGCGCCGTAAAGGCGGCCGTGGATGGTCGCCTGCGGCTTTATCCGAACCCAACCGCACAGGCACTGCGCGAAGCGCTGGCGAAGCTGCACAAGTGCGCGCCGGAAAACATCATCATCGGCAATGGCTCGGATGAATTGCTGGCGTTGGCCACGCGCGCGTTTGCCGAGCCCGCCACGGCGAAGAAAGAATCGCGCAGCACGATTCAGTATTTCACGCCGAGCTATTCGCTCTATCCCGTCCTGTCGGACATTCACGGGGCGCGAAAGAATCCAGTTCCGTTGAACGACGATTTTAGCCTGCCCTCCGTAACCGATTTGAAACGCGGCGGCGCGTGGGATTTCTCGGCGGCGTTAACTTTCGTCACCACGCCGAACGCTCCAAGCGGACGCGGTTATTCGACCGCGGAATTGGAGAAGCTCTGCGGTGCGCATCGTGGCGTATTGATTCTCGACGAGGCTTACGTGGATTTCGCGAAGGAAAACGCCGCGGCCTTGGCGCAGAAATTTCCGCACGTCATCGTGTCGCGAACATTTTCAAAAGCCTACTCGCTATGCTTCCAACGTGTGGGATACTTCATTGCGCATCCGGAGCTGATCACTGCGCTCGATAAGATCCGCGACAGTTACAATGTGAATGGTCTGGGGCAAATTGCCGCCACCGCCACCCTGCAGGATCTGCCGTACTATCGGCAAAATTTTCAGCGAGTCATCGGCACGCGGAATTGGCTCAGAAGTGAACTGACCGGTCTTGGATTCAAAGTTTTGCCCAGTCAGACGAATTTTCTGCTGGTCGAGCCGCCGAAGTATCCGGCGAAGCTTTGGTTGGAAAGACTGCGGACGCAGAAGATACTGGTGCGGTGGTTTGGGCAGCCGGGAATCAATAATTACCTGCGAATCACTATTGGAACACAGGGCGAGGCCCGGGCGCTGGTGCGCGCCAGCCGGACGATCCTGAAGGGTTGATCGGGGAGGAGAGTCGGGGTTGGCAGCTCAGTTCAACGGCGATGTCGCAAATATGCGACGCGTTGGCGTGAGGTTTGCTATGACTGGACTGTCTTTTGAAATAAACGCTGTGTACCTGGAATATTACGGGCTCTCTGAGCCACCGTTTAATATCACGCCCAACCCGCGCTTCCTGTTTTTCAGCGCGAAGCACCGGGAGGCGTTCAACCATTTGCTCTACGGCATCCGGGAGCGAAAGGGATTCGTGCAATTAACCGGCGAAGTAGGCGCCGGCAAGACCACGCTTTGTCGCGCGTTGCTCGAACAACTCGGCCCCAATTTTTCGACCGCCCTCATCCTCAATCCCATCCTCGACGCGGATCACCTCGTCAAAGCCGTAGCGATGGAATTCGGCTTGAACGTTCAGGGCAAGGACCGCCTCGACATCCTCGCGACCATCAATCAATTCCTGCTCGATCAGATGCAGGAGGGACGCGACACGGTGCTGATCATCGACGAGGCCCAGAATC
Source organism: Limisphaerales bacterium (assembly GCA_044224905.1). GTDB lineage: Bacteria > Verrucomicrobiota > Verrucomicrobiia > Limisphaerales > JBGAJN01 > JBGAJN01. Next base: position 996,510 of record JBGAJN010000002.1, on the reverse strand, counting down.
TCACGAACGAATTGCTCGAGCAGGTCCGTCTACTATCCAATCTCGAGACGGATGATCGCAAACTCCTGCAAATTGTTCTCATGGGGCAGCCGGAATTGCGCGACCGCCTCAACGCTCACGAGCTGCGGCAATTGCGCCAACGCATCACCGTTCGCTATCACCTGCGCCCGCTGACGCGTCCCGAAATTGGACAATATGTCCAACATCGTTTGCAGGTTTCCGGTTCCAAAGGCGGTCCGTTTTTTACCTACCCCGCTTTATGGCGTATTTTCAGCTACAGTCAGGGCATTCCCCGCCTCGTCAACGCGGTGTGCGACAAATGCATGTTGGCAGGGTTTGTGCATCAGCGTGACGTAATCGACTACCGTATGGTGAACATTGCCATCCGCGAACTCGAAGGAAACATCGACGCATGAGTCTCATCAATGACGCTTTGAAAGAAGCCAGCCGCGCTGGCAATCGCCTCCAACCCTCCACCGCCGCCGGTGCGCCCAGCATTCCCATGCGCCCCGTCGAAGGACGGACATCCGGACGGCAATCGCGCGTTCTTCTTCCCATCGCTCTGGTGATCGTCCTTGCCCTCGCGGCGTGGTGCTTCAGCCAATGGTGGAGCGTCTCGCAAAAGCAGATGCTCACCGAGATGGTCCAGAAAATTACCTCGGTCAAATTGAATTCGGCCAAAGCTCCTCCCGCAGCGGCGCCGGCAGCGGCTGTGCGAAACGGCCCAGCCTCCTCCAGCGATCACGTACCGGCCACGCCAATCAAATCATCCACCGCCGCTGTCGACGCCGGTTCAGCGAAAGTCGAAACGGCCACTGCGTCAACGACCCCTGCAGCCAACTCCGCCCCACAAACGAAAGTCGCAAACCGCCCATTCCCGTCGTTGAAACTACAAGGTGTTTCGTATCGGAAAACCGGCGGCTCCAGCGCGCTAATCAATGGCCGTATCGTCGGTGAAGGTGACGAAGTCGAAGGCGTAACGATCGCCAAGATCGAATCGCAATCCGTCACGCTCGAGTTCTCCGGCCAGCAAAAAGTTCTTCGTCTCCGCTAAACCGCGGACTTGCCACCCGTCGCCCGCCTCGGCTTTCATCCGCGCGTGACGGCACTCCTCGACAAATTAAATTCGTCCCCGCAACTCGTGCGGGTGATTCCTTTCGCAGTCTTTTGCGTCCTCACTTACTGCCAGGGACAATTCGGCGAAGCGGGTCGTTACTGGTTCTATTTCGGCAAGACGATCGCCGGTGCCGGCATGTTGATCGTGACATGGAAGCACGTGGCGGAGATGCGCTGGAAGTTGAGTTGGGAAGCGGTCGTCGCCGGCGTCGCCGTGCTGGCAATTTGGATCGGGCTCGACGGACTTTACCCTTCGCTCGACGAACTCATGCGAAAAATCGGCCTCGGCAGCAACGCCACCGCGAAGCCGGTCACGATGTGGAATCCGCACACGCAATTCGGCCACAACAGCGTGCTCGCGTGGTTCTTCATCATCGTTCGCATCGCGGGCTCGACCATAGTCGTACCACCGCTGGAGGAAGTGTTCTATCGCTCCTTTCTCTACCGCTACCTCGCAAAATCCGACTTTCAAGCCGTCGCCCTCGGGCAGTTCTGCTTGGGGCCAATTCTGATCAGCTCGGTGATCTTCGGTTTCTCCCACTTTGAATGGCTCGCGGGAATTCTCTGCGCGTTCGTTTATCAAGGACTCGTCTGCTGGAAAAAGCGCCTCGGCGACGCGATGACCGCGCACGCCATCACGAACTTCCTCCTCGGCCTGTGGGTGGTGTCGAAAGACGCGTGGAATTTTTGGTAACTCCGCGCTTCCGCAACGCCGCGCTTCCGTGATTCCATCGGCCCGTGATTCCGTGCGTGTTGTTTGAAGACGAGCACCTGCTGGTGGTGAACAAGCCCGCCGGCTGGAACACGCACGCGCCCAGTCCCTACGCGGGCGAAGGCATCTACGACTGGCTGCGTCACCGCGAACCGCGCTGGGAAAAGTTCGCGATCATGCACCGGCTCGACAAGGAAACCTCGGGCGTGCTCGTGTTCGCGAAATCGCCTGCCGCCAATCGCTCGCTCACCGAACAGTTCACCGCGCACACGATCGAAAAGACGTATCACTTGCTGACCGACCGCCCCGCGCCCAAGTCGCCGCTCAAGGTCGAATCCGCCCTCGTGCGTTCCGGGGAAAAATATTTGAGCCGCCCGATGCACGCGGGCGCGGACCGTGCGGAGACGCATTTCCAATTCGTCAAAGAAATCGCGGGCCGATCTCTCATTGCGGCAAATCCGGTGACCGGACGCACGCATCAGATCCGGGTTCACGCGGCATCGAGCGGTTTTTCGATTCTCGGGGATACGCTCTACGGAGGCTCACCCGCGCAGCGGCTCTGTTTGCACGCGCACTCCCTGAAGCTGAAACATCCCACGACCGGGGAGCCACTGCGCTTTGAATCGCCGTGCGATTTCACGGCCGACGCGCGGATCGCATTACGTGAAGCGGTGATTGATTCCGCGACCACCGACTCGTTTCGACTGGTCCACGGCGCAAGTGACGGCTGGCCGGGCTGGTACGTGGAACGGCTCGGCGAATTCCTGTTGTCGCAATCGGAGCAACCTCTCACAGACGCGCAGCGCACACATCTCGCCGCGCTGATGAAGCGCTGGCAGTTGCGCGGGGCTTATCACAAGACCCTTTTGCGCCGCGTGCGCCAATCGGCTCCGACCCAAGCCAGCCCGCAACTCGTTTTGGGCGACGCGGCACCGGATCGTTTCGCGATTCAGGAGAACGGCGTGAAGTTTGAGCTCAGCTTCAGCGAGGGATACTCCGTCGGCTTGTTCCTCGATCAACGCGACAACCGCCGCCGGTTTCTCACCCAGCACATTGCCGGCGGTTTTTCCCTGTTGGCGGGCGCTGCACGATCGGAGAAACCCGAAGTGCTCAACACCTTCGCCTACACGTGCGGGTTCTCGGTCTGCGCCGCACTCGCCGGCGCGCGCGCGACCAGTCTTGATCTCTCGAAAAAATATCTCGAATGGGGTCGGCGCAATTTCGCCCTGAACGGACTCGATCCCGCGGCGCACGATTTCATCTTTGGCGACGCGTTCGAATGGATGCGACGGCTGGCCAAGAAGGGACGCGCGTTCAATGTGATCGTGCTCGATCCGCCGACGTTCTCGCAATCGAAGGAACAGGGCAAGTTTCAAGCCGAGCGGGATTTCGGCAAGCTGGTGCAGGCCGCGCTTCCGTTGCTCAAACGCGGCGGCGTGCTGCTCGCCTCCACCAACGCCGCGCGACTCGCACCCGAAGATTTCCTCGCGCAGATCACCGCGTCCATGGGCAGCGGCCGCAAGATCACGCAGCAACACTACGTGCCGCAGCCACCGGATTTCCCGATCAGCCGCGAAGAGCCGGGCTATTTGAAAACCGCGTGGCTCCGGATCGCCTGACGCGCGGGCATTCCGGCTGAATTCACACGGGACGATTCGAGTCTTTGTTTCCGAACCCACTGCGTTTGCATGAAAAAACTATTCAGCGCTCTCATCCTCGTCGCGTTATCAGGATCGGTGGATCTTTTCGGACAGTCCGCCTTGCCCGAAGCCAAGCCCATCCCGCGCCTGCAACTCATCCCGCAGCCGGATCAACAGTATTCCTTTCAGCGCGACCGGCAGGAGATCGCGCGCTACCACTTCGGCACAAATCTCAATCGCCCGTTCGTGTTTCCCCTCATCGGTCCGTCGGGCATTTCATTGACGCGCATGGGGCACCCGCGCGATCCCGAAAGCCACAGTCACCACAACTCATTCTGGGTTGCGCACAATGACGTCGAAGGCGCTGCGTTCTGGCCGGATCACGGGAAGAAGCTTGGACGCATCGTGCATCAACGAACGGAGGGATTATTCGACGACGCGGGCGAACTGGCGTCGATCATCACGCAGAGCGCGTGGGTGAATGAATCGAATCAAGTGCTCCTGGTCGAACGGCGGCAGACGGCGATTCAATTGCTCCCGGACAACGAATATTTTGTCGTGCTGCATCTGGAACTCGCCGCGAAGAGCAAACCCGTGACGCTCGGGAAAACGCCGTTCGGCACAACCGCCGTGCGCATGGCCAAGAGTATCGGCGTCCGCGATGGCGGCGGGCGCATTCGTAATTCCTCCGGCGGCGTGAACGAGAAGGAAGTATTCTGGAAGCCCGCGAAGTGGTGCGATTATTCCGGCGTCATCGTAAGCAATGTCGTGGAGGGCATCACGCTGATGGATCATCCGATGAATCCGAATCATCCAACGGTGTTCCACGTGCGGGATGATGGCTGGATGGGATCGTCCCTTACCTTCGATGCGGCGCGCGTGATCGAGCCGGGCAAACCGCTGCAACTTCGCTATGGCCTTTATGTCCACCGCGGTTTGCCGTCGGTGGAGGAACTGAATCAGCGCTGGATGGAATTCACGGAGCTGAAATTGCCCGAGCCGCCGAAGAAGAAGTAAATCGGGCATCCGACGAGACCGTCTTTACGCTCGACATCGCTTTTTGGCGTCGCCGGCAGGGATTTCGAAGCAAATGACCGTATTTCGGAAGCTGTTTTGGGCCCATTTGATTCACGAGGCATAAAGTGGACTCCATTTTGAGCCAAACGAATTCGATGGGGATGAAACTGACGCCGTAATCGGGCCAAATGGATTCGTTATACCTGTTTTCCGTCCCGTTTCATGGAGAACGAATTCATTGCGCATGTTTCCGGACCCATTTTGAGAACAACGAACTCATGCGACCCGCTTTGGACTCCAAAAAGATGTCGCGCGAACGTCCGCAGCCTGAAACGCGAGCCAAAAAACGGCGCGCACGTCCGTTGGGGATGATTTCGGACCGAAATCGTGGAGAAATTAAGCAATGCCTGCAAAAACGCCCCCGAAAACTCAAAGCCAGCGAGCAAGGGCTCGCCAAGCCGGTCGCAAATCGGTGAACCGCTCATAACGAGGTGTCGAGAGCGTGCAAACGTCCGCGATTCTTCGCGTGAGCATTTCCGGTCGGCCGGAAAATCCGGGACGCACGCATTTCCGACTTTCCTCCCGCGTCCTTCGTCCCTATTAACTCCCCCATGCCCGTCGCCTTCGCCATTTTCGCGCACCCCGACGACATCGAGTTTGTCGCCGCCGGCACCCTGCTGTTGCTCAAGCAGCGCGGCTGGGAAACGCATTATCTGAACGTCTCGACGGGAAACTGCGGCAGCGCGGAGTTCAATGCCGCCAAGACGCGTAAGGTGCGGTTTCAGGAGGCAAAGAACGCGGCGAAAATTCTCGGCGCCTATTTCCACGCACCGCTGGCGGACGATCTGGAGATATTCTATGAAATCAAGCTGCTGCGAAAAGTCGCCGCGCTCATCCGCGAGGTGAAGCCGTCGATCGTGTTGACGCACTCGCCGCAGGACTACATGGAGGATCACATGAACACCTGCCGGCTCGCGGTGACGGCGGCGTTCGCGCACGGGATTCCCAATTTCGTCAGCACCCCGCCGCGTCCGGCGTTCTTCCATGACGTGACGGTGTATCACGCCATGCCGCACGGGCTATGCGATCCGTTGCGCATGCCGATCGTTCCCGAAGCGTTTGTGAATACGACCAACGTGCAAGCGACCAAATTGAAAGCGCTGGGCGCGCATCGCAGCCAACAAGGCTGGCTCGACGTGAGCCAAGGCATGAATTCGTATTTGAAATCGATGGAGGCCGCGTCGCAAAAGGTCGGCAAGCTTTCGAAGAAGTTCAAACTCGCCGAAGGTTGGCGGCGGCATTTGCATTACGGTTTTTCCGCCGGAGAAATCGACCCGCTACGCGACGCGCTGGGGAAAGATTTTCTGATTAACAAACGTTACGCCGCCACCCGCATCCGGGCGTAGCTTCACACAACGCCAAAACAAAACTCCTATGCCACGCAAAATCAGTTCAATCGCCCCCGACTGGTGGGATTACACGACGCTCGACGCTGACATCATTCGCGACGCCGCCAAGTTGACGCCGGAAAAAATGCTCAAGCTCTCGCGCCCTGGCTTCAAAGTGGTGTTCTACGATTCGCTGGAGGAATTTTACACGGCGGAGGCGCTCGAATACATCGAGACTTGGAAGCAATCGACTCCGGATAATCCCGTCGGCATCTGCGGACCGATCGGCCCGACGGAGCAACTCCCGCTTGTCGCGCGCATCGTCAACGCGCTGGGTTTGAAACTGCACTCCGCACATTTTTGGGGAATGGACGAATGGTTCCTCGACGGACGCGAGGCGCCGGCGACACACCCCCTTTCCTTCGAAAAGGCAGATCGGGAAATGTGTTTCAACCGCATCGACAAGAAGCTCGTAATGCCCGACGCGAATCTGCACTTCCCCAAAGCCGACACGCGCGCGTATCGGAAAAGCTGGGAGGGAGTTCGCTGCGCCGTGATGCAAGGCGGACAGGGCGACATCAAACATTGGGCGTTCAATGATCCGGTGAAACGCGTCGGCAAGTTTAAGAATCAGCCGCCCACGCCCAAGGAGTATCGCGCCTTGGCTACACGAGTAGTGGACTTGCACCCAATTACAGTCGCGCAAAATGCCCGCACGTCAGGCGGCGGCAATATCACGCTCGTGCCCACGCAGGCGCTCACGGTGGGTCCGGCGGAGACGTGGCAGTCCGAGAAAGTCTCAATCTGGCAGGCGGGCAAGCATGACAATCCTTTCGGCCAACGCCTGACGACGTTGATGATAGCTAAAGGCTTGGCAGACAGCGCCGTGCCGATGTCGCTGCTAGCGGATCATCCGAACGTGCAATTTAATTTCTATCGCCCCGGGATTGGGTCCTGCGATGTGGAAATGCACTAAGGACGCATGATTCTTGGGCAAACGGAAACCCTACCCCAATCATGCGAAAGGCTGCATTTACCTATAGATTAGCGTTGACTTTTGAGACAAAAACCGCCCATTATTTGGACACTGTTCACTAGAAGCCCAAAATACGCGTGAAAACTCTGCCCGTCAGACAATCTTTGAAGGTTTGCAGCCTTTTGAGCACAGCCTTTCTGAGTCTCATTGCGATCGTTCCGTCCGTTGAGGCCACAGTCACACCGTTGGGCCAATTCCAAGGATACTACTCCGAGAATTTCGAATCGTTTTCACCGGGTCTGTTCGCCGACGGGTCTGCCATACTCGGTGGAACTGCAAACCTCTACGGAACGGGCGATAACGACACGGTCATTTACACTCAATCGAGCCCAAACACATTCAACCTCGGCGCTTCGAATGCCAAAGTAAACGATGGCACCAAAGGGTTCGGGTCCACTCTCGGCGCCCCCGCGATCGTTTTCGCATCGCCGGTCTTGACGTTTGGTGGTTTCTTCGGCGGCTTCAATAACCCGAGTGCCAACATTCACGTGACTTTCCTCGATAACAACGGGGACTTAATCGACTTGGTGGATGTTCCGTATTCCAACGCGACGGGCACTCTGGAATGGCACGGCTGGCTATCCGATACTGGCATCAAAACCGTCATCTTTCACGGCGAGGGCCCCAACGACGAATTCGTAATGGATAGTTTGGAAGCGATCGTCGTCCCGGAAGTGTCGCATTGGCTATTTGGCGCCGCGATGCTGGGGATTTCATCATTCGTAGTTACCCGGCAGGTTCGTCAGCGCAAGCTCGCTACGGTTCCGGTTTCTTAAACAGTATCTGTAATTTCCTAGCCGCTCCGAACTTGGAGCGGCTTTTTTGTTTGGAAAATCTTTCGAAGAAGCCGAAACATCGATTAGGGAGTTCGAACGACCACTTCGGAAACGATTTGCCTCAAGACGTCTTCAGCCTGTCCCGGATCCGAATAACCTGTCACCACGAATTCCAGGGTCTGTTGGCCGAGAACGCGGCGCTGGCCTTCCATCACGGCTTTGAGACGGCCAGACGTCGGCGTGAAGCCGTGCAGGAACGCGGGCGTCACGGTAGAAACTCGGTCCTCCCATAAACAAAAGAACACGTGCAACGGCCGGCCGCGATCGTCGAAAACCAGCGCGCGGAACGGAATGCTGAGGCCGTTCACGGAAAGCGTCCGCAGTCCACGATCTTCCTTCATTGTCCGGCCCGAGGCGGGCAAGCAGTGCTCCGGACGATGGGTCCGCGCGAGAATTCGCGACAACACCGAACCCGGCAACCAGCGGAAATAAAACATCCGCCACTGGCTTCCATCCGGCTCGATCCACATCGCTCCTCCGCCCTCGTCCGCACTCACAGATTTGCGGGTCGTCTCGTCCAGCATAATGGTCGAATAGGCGCCCTTCGTCTTCGGCCAACTCACCGTCCAAGTAGGGTTTTGGATAAACTTGCCTTCCAGCGAGCGATACCACACCGCAACCAAGATTTCCGCCGCGACCAAAACCACCGCAGTGGCAACGATCAGAGTCGCCGGCCAGGGTGATGCCGCCGGAACCGCGATCACCGGCTGAGCCAAACCCTTCGACTGCTTCCTCGCCATCAATACCGCCAGTCCCCACAACAAAAAGAAACACGCGAACAGGATCGTGAATCCCGCCTGATCATGAAATCGTTCTAACGTTTCCAAACCGCTCCGCGCCCCGAGATACGCCAGCGTGAAACTCCGCGTCACGTTGAGGGCGAATGCGAGGGCCAAACCGGCCACGACCAACGTGATTCGCCGCCCCCATTTGAATCGATACATTTCGCCAAGGAACAAAGAGGCCATCAGCGTCGATTGAAACGAGCGCACGCCACTGCACGCCTCGTCGATGCCCACAAATCCAGAGCCGACCTCGATCAGGTTACCCGATTGCAAGGCCGGCACGCCCATCGCAGTGAGCAGTTCCACGGTGCACGAAGCCACGGCCCGCATTAGGGATTGCACGAGGGCCTGCTCCATTTCGTGCGGCCACGGCACGGCCGCGAAAACAAACACAATCGGAAAAAGAAAATGCTTAACCCATCCCCATCCGCCCGCGAGGAAGACCATCACCATCGTGAAGCTGCAAACCATCGCAGTGAGCAACCAACTCATCAAGCGCCAGTCCGCATTCGCCTCCATCACCAGCCGCGTCGGCAGAAATGCGAGCCCTAGCAGCGCAAGCAATACGAAACTCAGCAGCCGATTCGACGGCGCGGTGGGTGCCGGCCGATCCAACCAGCGTTTCCAAATGAGATAGCCTGCGAGGAATGGAACCGACCAACCGTAGCCATATTGGGGACTTCCCGCCCAATCCGGCCGCAGTTGGTTGATCACCAATCCCCACAGATAGAGGAGAAGCAAACCGTGGAGCCACTTCATCGGATAAAGAGATATCGGTTCAAGCCACCGCCAGTTAACCGTGCCACGGCACCAATGAACAGGCGATAAGGAACCGCCCAAGGCAAAAGAAAACGCCCACCCCGCATGGGATGGGCGCTCGAGGAAAAAGGCAAGCCATCAAGCTTTGGCGGCGATCATTCCGGACTGACGCGCGAAATTGAATAGCCCACCAGCATCCACCACCGGGCGCACGTCTCCAAGCGGCTTGAAGGAATAGACCTTACCGGTCGCTTCCACCTTCACCGTGGCGGCGTCCAAATCCACAGTCACGACGTCGCCGGTTTTCAAGATGTCGCAGAGCCGGTCCACGCTTTCGCAGGGATAGAGTTCGCCGGTCGCCACACAGTTGCGGAAGAAAATCCGCGCGAAACCTTCAGCCAAAACGATTTTGCAACCCGCAGAACCCAGCGCGATCGGCGCGTGTTCACGTGAACTGCCGCAGCCAAAATTCCGGCCGGCGACCATGATCGGATAATCCGAATCCAGCTTTCCTTCCTTCACGAAACGCGTCGCGTAGAGCGATTCCGGGAGGCCAGCCATCGCGAAGCTGCCGAGCTTCTCATATTCTTCCGCGATGGTCGGGACGAGGTTCAAGTATTGCGCCGGAATGATCTGATCCGTGTCGATGTTGTCGCGCACCACATAAACCGGACCCTTAAAAACAGATTGCATGATCAAATGTTTGACCACCGGCCGAACATTGGCAAGCGCGAGTTGTTGCCCGGGCGGTCGTTTTGAAGCTTCAGGCTCCCGTTTTCCGCAACTCCAAGAACACCTTCTCCACAATCATCGCCGCGAGAAACGCTTTGAATACCCAGCGTCGAGCTGTTATCCAACCACGATGATTCCCTCGTTAAAACCCCTGTCCCTATTGGTCGCGGCGTGCCTCTTTAGCGTTGCTGCCTGCTCACTCTCCGCGTTCGCTGACGACAAATCGGCGCCAGCAACGTTGCCGGCGAAGAAGAAATTTCATCTCTACCTCCTGATCGGCCAATCCAACATGGCCGGACGGGGCGCATTGGATGACGAGGCGAAGTCGCCTCACGCTCGAGTCCTGAAGTTCACCAAAGAGAAAACGTGGGCGCCCGCCGTGGAGCCGCTGCACTTCGACAAAACGATCGCCGGCGTCGGCTTAGGCTCGTCATTCGCACGCGCCATGGCGGAAGCGAATCCAGACGTGACGATCGGACTCATCCCCTGCGCCGTCGGCGGCACGCCCCTTTCGCGCTGGGTAAAGGGAGGCGATCTCTACGCGCAAGCGCTCGAACGCGCGAAGGCCGCGTTGAAGGACGGCGAGTTGAAAGGGATTCTGTGGCATCAGGGCGAAAATGATTCCGCCACTGAGCAGCTCGCGACCAACTACGCCGCGCGCCTCGCTCAAATGGTCAAAGACCTTCGCGCCGATCTCGCCGTCACCGACACGCCGTTCGTCGCCGGCAAACTCGGCGAATACCTCGCACGTCAATCGAAGGACGGCAAACCGTCCTTCTGGCCGACCGTCAACGAGCAACTCGCTTCGTTGCCGAAACTCCTGCCACACAGCGCCGTCGTCGAATCCACCGGTCTCAAACACAAAGGCGACGTCGTGCATTTTGACACGCCGTCGTTGCGCGAGTTTGGCAAGCGTTACGCCACAGTGATGAAGACGCTGCAGAAGCGTTAGCCAAACAATCACGGCAACGCCGGTCCATGGTGCGCAGTCGCTCAGCCGCACGCGAAGTTGTTTCAATTCAGATTCATCCGCCGGCGTCCAACAACTCGTCCACCATGAGCACCAGAACCTTTCTCGCACTTTACGTCGCCGTCGTCCTCGGTTCCGCCACGAATGTCTTCGCCAAGTCGTCGCCACCCGAAGGCTGGGCCACCGCCGTGCCCCGGGACGAAATTGCGCCAGAGTTTTCGTTCAACCCCAAGGGCGGTCCCGCTGGTCGCGGGAGTTTCATCATCCAATCGGATCGCCGCGAGGGGCTGATGGGGCGTTGGGTGAAAACTTTTCCCGTGAAAGGCGGTGAACACTATCGGTTCTTCGCGCTGCGCAAGATCGACCACGCCGACTCGCCGCGCCGCGCGTGTGTCGCGCGCATCCTTTGGCAGGACGACAAAGGCAAACCCGTCCTCCGCGACGAGCCGTCAACCGCTTCGTATTCCACAGGTTCAATTCCGCGTGCGGAGCCGGAGTATCCGATGGACAAAGCCACCGACAAGCGCGGTTGGACGGAAGTTTCCGACGTCTATCGCGCACCGTCGAAAGCGACACGCGCGATTGTGGAACTCGAGTTCCGCTGGGCACCGAATGCGAAGCTCGAGTGGGCCGACATTTCACTGAGCGAAGTTCCCGCACCCGCCGCGCGCAAAGTCCGACTCGCCGCCGTGCATTTCGTCCCGCGCAACGTGAAGACGCCCGCGGAACGCCGCCAGGCGTTCGTGGAACACATCGAAGTCGCCGCGAAACAAAAGGCGGACATCGTCGTCTTGCCGGAAGTGGTCACCTACGGCAGCGGCTCCACCTACCTGAGCGTCGCGGAACGGATACCCGGCCCCTCGACAGAATTCTTCGGCGCGCTCGCCAAGAAGCACAACCTCTACATCGTGCCCGGCCTCGTTGAACGCGATGGGCATCTCATTTACAACGTCGCCGTGCTCATCGGTCCCGACGGACAGATCGCCGGCAAGTATCGGAAGGTCTGCCTCCCGCGCGGGGAGATCGAGGGCGGCGTCACGCCGGGGCACGATTATCCCGTGTTCGACACGCGCTTCGGCAAAGTGGGGATGATGGTTTGCTATGACGGATTTTTCCCCGAGGTCGCCCGGGAGTTGAGCAATCGCGGCGCGGAGGTCATCGCGTGGCCCGTGATGGGTTGCAACCCGATGCTCGGCGCGGCGCGCGCGTGCGAGAATCACGTCTACGTTGTCAGCAGCACGCACACGGACGTAAAACAAAACTGGATGGTCTCAGCGATTTTCGGCCAGGACGGCCAACGCCTCGCGCAAGCAAAAGACTGGGGCACCGTGGTCGTCGCGGAGGTCGATTTGAATCAACGCCTCCACTGGTCGAGTCTCGGCGATTTCAAAGCGGAGATTCCGCGGCATCGTCCGGCCGCTTCCCGATGAGAGCTTTCGGTGGAAAACTTCTCGCGCTGCTATTCTTAGCAACCGCGCTGGTCGCGCCGGTTGCCGCCGCTCCACCCGCGCGACCGAATATCGTTTTCATCCTCCTCGATAACGTCGGTCAGGAATGGTTCGGCTGTTACGGCAGCGAGGAACACTGCACACCGAACATCGACAAACTCGCCAAAACCGGAGTGCGAATCGAACATTGTTACACCCCGCCCGTTTGCGGCCCGAGCCGCACCGTCCTACTGACGGGCCGCTACCTTCTGCGCAGCGGCTTTACGCTTCACCACGACGCCGCGCTCTACAGCGGTGGTGGTCTCGATCCACGACGTGAACTTGTCTTCGCCCGACCCTTCAGGGACGCCGGATACGCCACCGGCATTGTCGGCAAATGGCAAATCAACAATCTCTATGACGAGCCCGATGCGCTCAAACGGCACGGCTTCGAAGACCATCTTGTCTGGCCGGGAAGCATTGATAGCAATCGCGTTGGTGCCGCTGGCATGGAAAAATTCCGCGCGCTCGTCCGCGCCGAAGCCCACGAGGAACTCGCATCGTTCAACCGCAACATCGAGAGCCGGTATTGGAATCCGGTGCTCATCCGCAACGGAAGGCGCGAGACGAATCCCGACATGTTCGGCCCGGATCTCCTACAAGAGTACGCACTCGATTTTCTGCGCCGCCACCGCGACCGCCCTTTCCTGCTCTACTACCCCATGGTGCTAACCCACGGGCAATCGTTCGTTCAGCCCGTGGTACCAACACCACAGAATCTCAACACCAACCGCTCGCACCATGAAATGTTCGCCGACATGTTGCGCTATGCCGACAAGCAAATTGGCGAATTCGTGGCCACGCTCGACCAATTGAACTTGCGAGACAACACGGTCGTCTTTGTCGCGAGTGACAACGGCACGGAAAAGGAAATGACCGCCCGCCGCAATGGACGCGATGTCCGCGGTGGTCTTTACACGCTCGCGGAAGCCGGCAGCGACGTGGTCCTGCTCGCCAACAGCCCAAAGCTTGTCCCCGGCGGTCGCACCGCTCCATTGGCAGATTTTTCTGACGTCTTTCCTACGATGTGCGAACTGGCCAAGATTTCATTGCCGAAGGGTCTGTTACTCGACGGCCGCTCGTTGGCACCATTTCTTCGCGGCTTGCCGAACGCGAAACCGCCGCGCGAATGGATTTTCAACCAGTATCACACGACGCGCATCATCCGCGATGAACGCTTCAAGCTCTATTCCGACGGGCGATTTTTCGACGCGAACACCGATCCGGAGGAACAGCACGATCTCGCTGCCAGCGCCGATCAAGAACTCGTCGCAGCCTACAAGCGTTTGGAGAATGCGTTGCGAGCTTTGCCCGCCGATGCCACGCCGCCGTTTCCGCTCCGCAGCCTCTCGGGATTCAAGATTCGAGCGGAGCTCAAAGCCAAACAGTGACGCATGACCTCCAAGGCCACCACCGTCGCCGGATATTTGAAGGAGTTGCCACCCGCACGACGCGCTGATCTCAGCAAGTTGCGGACGTTGATCAAGAAAGTCGCTCCAAACTTCGCGGAAGGGATGAACTACGGTTTGCCGTGCTACACGGATTTATGCGCCTTCGCGTCGCAGAAACAATACATGGCGTTCTATGCTGATCCGGACGTCGTGAATTCTTTTCGGGCGGAACTCGGCAAACTCAATTGCGGCAAAGGTTGCATCCGCTTCCGCCATTTCGCCGATCTACCGCTGGAAACGATCGAAAAGATTTTACGCGAGACTGGAAAACGGCGAAAAGCGGGAATCCCCTCGTCGTGCTAGGGAATCACCAGCCGGCTCACGCGAGCGCCTTTTGAATCACGTTACCGGCAACGTCGGTGAGCCGTTCGTTGCGGCCATTGTGACGGAAGGTCAATCGCGTGTGATCCATGCCGAGGAGATGTAAAATCGTCGCGTGAATGTCGTGAACGTGCGTGCGTTCCTCGACGGCGCGCAAGCCCACCGCGTCGGTGGCGCCAATGACCTGTCCACCTTTCACCCCAGCACCCGCCATCCACATGCTGAAGCCATGCGGATTGTGATCGCGCCCGTTTGAACCTTCGCTCATCGGCATGCGACCGAACTCGCCGGCCCAAATCACCAGCGTCGAATCGAGCAACCCGCGCGCTTTCAAATCCTTCAGCAGTCCCGCTACCGGCAGATCACTCTGCGCGCAAAGCTTCGTATGGTTGCCGTCCACATCGCTGTGGCCGTCCCAGCCGTTCGTGTCGCCGCAATAGAGCTGCACGAAACGCACGCCGCGCTCGATCATCCGCCGCGCGAAAAGACAACGCAGCCCGAACTCCGCCGTGGTCTTGTTATCGAGGCCGTAGAGTTTCTTCGTCACCGCGGATTCCTTCGCGATATCCACGACCTCGGGCGCGTGCGATTGCATCCGGAACGCCAGCTCGTACGCAGAAATGCGCGCGGTGAGTTCAGAATTCTCCTCGCCCGATGGAAGGCTCGCGCGATTCAACTGGTTGATCAGGTTTACCGTCGCGAGCTGTTGCCGCGCGCTCACGTCCTTCGGTGTGTTGAGATTCAGAATCGGTTGTTCGCCGCCGCGCAAGATGGTGCCTTGATACGTGGCGGGCAGGAAACCGTTACCCCACGCAGGCGCGCCACCTTTCACCCAACCGGACGGATCGGGCATCACGACGAACGCCGGCATGTTTTGATTCTCCGTGCCGAGCCCGTAGGTCGCCCACGCGCCCAAGCTGGGCTTCCCCATGAGAATCGTCCCCGTGTTCATCAGGTAAACCGATTCAGGATGCGTGACGCTGTCGCCATAGCAACCCCGCAGCAGGCACATTTCATCGGCATGCTCCGCGATGTGCGGGAGGAAATCGGAGATCTCCATTCCGGATCGGCCGCGCGCTTTGAACGGACGACACGGCGGAAGCAGTTTGTTTTTCGCCACCGCACGCCGCGTCTTGAACGAGCCGAACGATTCGGGAATTGGTTGGCCCGCGAGGCGAACCAACTCCGGCTTCGGATCGAACAAATCCACATGACTCGGTCCACCCGACATGAAGAGGAAAATGACGCGCTGCGCCTTCGCGGCGAAGTGGGGAAGTTTCGGAGTTAAAGGATTCGCAACGACGGAAGCGTCGGCAGCCAGCAATCCCTGGTGTTCCAGCAACGAGGTGAGCGCCAGCATGCCCAAACCACCGCCAGCGTGATGCAAGAAACCGCGGCGCGAAGTCGGGCGCGTGTTGATTCCGCTGGGTCCGGGGCAAGCGTTCATGGTGTCTTCAGGCACATTCTCAGATGTCGTCGCGGTTCAATCGACATAAATAAAATCGTTGAGATTAAAGAGCGCGCGACAGAACTCGCTCATCGGCGACTGCGCCAAAAAATCACGCGCCAGAGCCTGTTCTTTCGCGGTCGGCGCGCGGCCGAGCGCGAGGCGATACGCCAATGCAACCTGCTCGTCGACCGATCGCCCCGGCCTCGCCAGCAACTTCGCAGTCGCCTTCGAGGCGGTCGTCACTTCGTCCGCGTTGAGCAACGTGAGCGATTGCGGCGCCGTGGTGCTGCGCTCGCGAGCGGGGCAGCTCAGGTTGTTGTCGGGTGCATCAAAGACTTCGAGGAACGGGAAGCGCAGATTGCGGCGCGCGAAAATGTAAACACTCCGCCGCGAGTATTCGCTCACGCGATCATTCTGCGGCCAGCCGCCTTTAGCGCCGGCGAACAATTCCTTCGGAACCGGCGGGAACACGCCCGGCCCGCTCATCTGTGGATTCAACTGCCCGCTGATCGCGAGCAAACTGTCGCGGATCACTTCGCCTTCGAGGCGGAGGCGGTTCATGCGCGAATATAGCTTGTTGTCGGGATCAACTGCGCGCGCCGCGGGTGAAGCGACCGACGTCTGCTGATACGTGGCCGACATCAACATCAACTTGTGCATCTGTTTCAGGCTCCAACCGCGCGCGATGAACTCGCTCGCCAGCCAGTCGAGCAACTCGGGATGCGACGGGGCTTGTCCGTGCGTGCCAAAATCACTCGGCGACGCGACGAGTCCGCGACCAAAGTGATGCTGCCAGATGCGATTCACCATCACGCGCGCGGTGAGCGGATTATCGGCCGACGCAATCCAATCCGCCAGAGCGGCTCGGCTCGAACGCGACGCAGGAACGGCAGTGGATGAATTACCCCGCAGGCGAGACGCCGCTACAGGAAGCACTGAAGGAAATCTCGGGCTCACTTCGTCACCGGGCTGGCTGTATTCGCCGCGGTTCAACACGAAGGTTTTGACCGATGGATCGCCTCCCGCAAGTGCCATCGCCTTCGGCAACGACGGCGGCTTGGGAACATGCTTCAACTCATCCAGCAGCGCGCGGCGACGTTCCTTTTCCGCACCGCTGAAAGCGCTGGTGAGCTCCTTGTCGGAGATTTTCACCTTGTCCTCCGTTTCGAGCACGAGGTTCGCCTGTTCCGCATCACGCTTTTCCGCAGGCGTCTTGTGGGCGACCTGCGCTTCAGGAGACAGCTTTGCGACTTTGCGTAGAAATAGCTTTTCACGCACAGGCGCCTCCAACGCGGCAAGCTCACGGACTTTGGGATGCTCGTTGTATTTCTTGCGAGCGGCTTCGTATTCGACGCGGGCGTCTGGCGACGGGATCGGCTTCTCGTGAACAAATTTCGCCGGCGTGAAGAACGCCTGCAGGCTGTAGTAATCGCGCTGCGACAACGGCTCGAACTTGTGATCGTGACAACGCGCGCACCCCATCGTAAGGCCGAGGAACGCCAGCGCGGTCGTGTCGGTCATGTCGTTCAGCGTGTTGTGACGACGCTGCACCTGGTCGGAACTGTCCACCATGTCGGGGCCGAGCAAGTTGAAGCCAGTGGCCGTGACCGAATCGGGATCGTCAGGCCATAGCTCGTCGCCGGCGAGTTGCTCGCGGATGAAACGGTCGTAAGGCTTGTCCGCATTGAACGATTTGATCACGTAGTCGCGATAACGCCACGAGTGCGGACGAACAGCATCGTGCTCGAAGCCGTCGGTCTCCGCGTAACGCGCCAGATCAAGCCAGTGCCGCCCCCAACGCTCGCCGTAGTGCGGCGAAGCGAGCAAGCGATCAATGAGATTCTCATACGCCTTCGGTGAAGCGTCATTCACGAAGGCATCAATCTCCTTCGGCGTCGGCGGCAGGCCAACGAGATCAAACGCCACGCGGCGGATCAATTGCTCCTTCGATGCGCGCGGCGACAGCGCGAGCTTGCCGGCCTGAAGCTTGGCGAGAATGAACTGATCGATGGGATTCGCGACAGCCGCGGACTCACCACTCACCGTCGGCGGCACGGGGCGCTTGATCGGCTGAAAAGCCCAGTGGTTACGGTCGGCTTCTGTGACCGTGAATTCCGTCGCCGCTTTCGAGGAACCACCTGCAGCTTTATTCAACGGGCGGGAATACGGCGCGCCCGCTTTCACCCATTCCACGAGTTGCGCGATCGTCGCATCGGGAAGCTTCGGTTCCTTGTGCGGCATGTGCGGGTCCTTGTCGTGACGGATCGATTGCACGAGCAGGCTTTCATCGGGCTTACCCGCCACGATCGCCGCGCCGCTTTCGCCTCCGCGCATCAGCGCCTCACGGGTCACCAGATCCAACCCACCTTTAGTCTTCTCGCCGCCGTGGCATTTGACGCAGTGATTTTCGAGCAACGTCAACGCATCGAGAAGGTCTGCCGCTCGCAAATCTCCACGAACCAGAAACGCCGCGAGCGATAACACCACCCATGGAAACAGCTTGCCGAATGAACTCAGCGAGGAGTTCAAAAGCCAGGTCGCTGCCAATTTGTGGTGGTGCGTCACGGATCAGGTTTACCGTGAATGAATCGACCCGAATTCTCCAGATGAAATTCACCAGCCAAAGCATCAACACAAAAAAGCCAGTGGCACTCGCGAGGAGTGCCACTGGCGGAAACCGAGGTGGCCGCGGATAACCGCGAGCCGACCGAAATTACTTCATCGCGTTCAAACGCAAGCCCAGACGGGACTTCTTGCGATTGGCCGTCGAGCGGTGAATCGCACCGGTCTTGGCGGCTTTGTCGAGCGCAGCGCAGACGGAACGATACGCCGTTGTGGCGGCGTCCTTCGGACCCTTGCCCAACAACTCAACATACTTGTCCTCGATGGTCTTAAGGCGCGACGTGGTCGTGCGGTTGATGTTGTGCTTCCGGGCGCTGTTGCGCACGCGGCGTTCGGCAGATTTCGTATTCGGCATAATCGTTTCTAAATTAGAGCCGCGCATCGTAACGGATAACCGGACGTTGTCAACGGCAGGTTTGGGTTCATTCGCAAGCCCATTACCACCGGAAAATCGGGCGTTTCACAATGCCTTGACCTGAATCCACGTCTCCAAACGCTCTCCGGTACCGGTGCGAACCAGCACCAACCGATGCCGACCCTCGGTCATATCGGCGAAATGGCTACCGCCCTCTTCGTAGCACCGCAGCGTCTCGCTTTGCCATTGCACGCCGGTGCCCAAGGCCCTCAAGGGAATGCGCTGCCGCGACCGCGGACGATCGGGATCGATGAAATAGGTAGTGCCTGGCAAAGGCGACGCCAGTCGGAGCGCACGCTGCTCGGAAGCGCCAGCGTCGATCACCGCGCGGTCCCCCAAGGTGTTCTGACCGCTGGCGAACCACTCCCCGTATTCCACTCCGAGGCGCACACGTCCCCCCGCGTCGTAGTCGCCCGCTTCCTCAAACGCCGGGAGATTGCTCGCGGGAAACTTCTCGGTGACGGCGTCCGGACGCGATCGCGCGAGTCGTTTCCCCGTCAACGGATGAACCGTTCGACTCACGATCTCTGCGGGAGCGGGATACCACGACGTGCCAAACCGCTCATGCAAGTGCACGAACAGTTCATGAAGAATCGGCCCCGCGCCGGCAACGCCCGACACATGCTGCATCGGCGAACCATCGAAGTTCCCCACCCACACGCCGACGGTGAACTCGGGCGTGAAACCAAACGCCCAGTTGTCGCGAAAGTCCGTGCTCGTCCCGGTCTTGCATGCAACTGGAAATTCAAACCGGAGCGGCGACGTCAGCCCGAAACACAAAGCACGCGCGCGATTATCGCTGAGGATATCCGCGACGAGATACGCAGAGTTGGAATCCGCCAACCGCTGCGGCTTCATCACGGAGCCGCCGGATTCACGCAACACGGACCAAGGTTTAAATTCACCCAGTCGCGCGAGACACGCATACGCGTTCGCGAGTTCGAGCAACCGCGCCTCGGCGTTGCCGATGGTCAGGCCGAGCCCGTAATGATCCGCCGATTTCGAGAGCGTCGTCAGACCGAGTTCCTGCAGGCGTCGCTGCAAAACTGCTGGGCCGCCAATCGAATCGAGCACCTTCACCGCGGGAATATTGAGCGAGTTCGCCAGCGCTTCGCGATACCGCACCGGGCCGTTGCAACGATGATCGTAGTTCGCCGGCCGATACCCGCCCGTCGACGTAGCGAACTCTGTGGGCACATCCGCAACCACCGTCGCAGGCGTGGCGCCGCGCTCGAACGCTAGCAGATACGTGAAGGGCTTGATCGCTGAACCCGCCGAGCGCGGGGCCCAAGCGCCGTTTACTTGCCCGGAGAACGGCGAGAAATAGTCATCCGACCCCACGAGCGCGAGCACTTCGCCGGAGCGATTGTCGAGCACGACCACCGCGCCATTGCGAACATTGTGCGCGCGCAGTCCCGCGAGATGCTCGCGCAAGGCGCTCGCGGCAACTTGATTGAGCGCCAGATCCAGCGTCGTGACGACGCGGCCCGCCGGCAGATCCATTTCGCCCCGCTGCTCGCGTTGCAACAAAAAGTCCACGAAGTGCGGCGCGCGAAACGTGCGATGAAGCGAGCCGAATCGCAGCGGCTCATCCTTCGCCCGCGTGAATTCCGCCGGCGTGATTCGGCCATTCGCGAGCATCCGACCGAGCACCCACTGCTGACGCGCGACGGCGCGATCGAGATGTTGCCGTGGATTCAAACGCGTCGGCGATTGCGGGAGCCCCGCGAGGAACGCGCACTCCGCCGGCGTCAGATCGCGCAATGGCTTGGCAAAATAAAACTCCGCCGCGCTCGCGCAGCCGTGGCAAAGGTTGCCGTAGTCGAGCCGGTTTAAATACTCCGTGAGGATGCGCTGCTTGCCCCATTCGCGTTCCAAGCGGAGCGCTTGAAAGTTCTCGATGATCTTCGTGCGCAGGGTGCGCGGACGCCGCTCGGTGAGCTTGATCAACTGTTGCGAAATCGTCGACGCACCCGAAGTGACGCGTTGATTCCTCGCCCAACTCCACACCGCGCGCGCGGAGGCGAGCCAGTCGATCCCGCGATGCTGCCAGAACCGCTTGTCCTCGGCGGCCAACGTCGCGAGGACCAAGGCTTCGGGAATCTCGTGGAACGCGACCCGCTCCGGCTGTGCCTTGTCGCCCTGCAACACTTGCCGCAACGGCAGATCATTGCGGTCGCGCAAATCGAGACTCAACGGCGGCGGCGCATAGAGGTTTCGCGGCAACGGAACCACGCGGACCACCACCGCGAGCGCCACCCAGACAAGAATCGCAGCGATCAGAACTCCGCGCAGAATTTTTCGATCAGACAATTTCATCGCACGGGAAAAGATTGCTCGATCACTCAGCCGCACGAGCGCCGATCACCGCGGGCGCGGACAAACCGTATTTCTCCGGGTGATACATTTCCTCGATCCTCGCGGCGGGCGCGCTCGCCTGTCCCGCGGCGCGAACACGCGCGAGGTAATGAATCTCGTACTTCCCCTTCGGCAGGTAATCGCGGAAGAACAACGCGCGGTCAGTACGGAATTCCTGGAAATCGCACCACCACGCCGACGGCGTATCGCCGATCGGCGCGCGGGTCCGCCGCGTCACCATTCCATCGATCACCGGTTCGAAGAACGCCGGCAGCGGATCTTCGACGGCGACATAACGGGCTTCCGTCGGCACATCCAGTCGCAGCGTCACGCGCACGCGATCACCAACGCGCAAATGATCCGCGGGTTCCAATTTTCCGTCTTCCTTCACGCGCTGATATTCCCGCCGGATCGCATGCGTGTGCGTGACGGCGCCACGTTCAGCCGCCCGCGGATGGCTTTCGACCCGCGTCTGCGCGTAAAGTTGATTCGTTCCGGGAAATTCCAAGATCAACGGCAACGTCGCCGTCTCTTTCACCAAAGGAAGACGAATCTCGCGGGACGTCAGGCCGGCCGGCAACTCAAACGTAACACGATTCGTTCCCCAGGAAATGTTCCCGTGAACTGCCTGTCCACCGCGCTCGACGTTCGCCGACCACGCCGCCAAAGCGAGTAGCGACCACGCATTGCCTTGGGTCGTGGTCCAGTGTCCGCCGATTTGCAGATCAATCAATTCGCGCGTGGCCGCTTCGACGCGCGGATCGTTCGCCTGAAATTCGCACAACGCGAGCAGGCGCAACGCCTTTTCTCGCGCAGCGCACGCGAACCAATCCTCATGCTTCGCAGGCTGCACGGGCTCGTCCTTCAACAACTCGGCGACCATCGTCGATGGGCCTTTACTCGCGGTGATGGCGAGCGCCAGCACGGCGCGGTTTTCGCGAGTGAGCAGCGCGCGTTTCGCGAAGGCTTGTTCGTGATAGCCGGCTTCCGCGCGACCACTGATCGCCAGCGCATACATCGCGAGGCAGTTCTCCGTTAGCGCCGCGCCCTTGTCCCAGCGCACGGTATTGCGCAGCCGCCCGCTCAAATATTCAAGCAACGTGTCGAACTCCGTTTCCGGCACCGCCCAACCAGCACGGCGCGCCAGCGCCAGCACCAAGCCGCCATACGCGCTTCCCCAGCGATCGGGATCAGCACCGCCGGGCCAATAAGAGAGTCCGCCCGACGACGTCTGCATCGTGAACAATCGCTGGATGCCCGCGCGAACGGCGGCATCTACTTCGGCCTTCGACCGCCCGATCGAGGCCATCGGCAAATCGTGCAACGCGATCCACGGAAGCAGGCTCGAACTGGTTTGCTCCACGCAGCCGTACGGATAATGCAACAACTGCGACATCGCCTCGCCAAGCCAGCTCAAGCGCGTGTTGGACACCGACACGGTGACCGCGCCATCGCCCGCGAGCAGTTGCGGATTCGCGCCCGCGAGGAGATTGGTCTGCGGCGTGGTGATGCGGGCGTTGAACACTTCGCGCAGCGCGGGCGTGCGATAGTCCACGTTCAACATGTTCTCGACGCCATCGGCGAACGTTTCTTTTCCTCCGCTCACCAGCATCGCCTTCCAGATCAACTTGGCCGCGCCCACCCGCCGAAAGGCGATCGGGAACTCGACCGCCACGGTCGTGTGCGGTGGCAACTTCACGTCGCGGCGCAAGGCATTCGTGCGCGCGACCGCTTGGGCGTGCTCGTCGAGCTTCAACGTCACGCGGACATCGCGCGGCTCGTCACTCTCGTTGTATACGACCGCGCGCGCGATTACCTCGTCGCCGATGCGCGCAAAGTCTGGCGTCGCAGGCTCGATCATCACCGGTTTGCGAATCGTGAACGTGCTCTCACCGAGACCGAACTGTTGCGCGGCATTATGCGCCATCGCCAAGATGCGATACCGCGTGAGGCTGTCGGGCGCAGTGAAGCTGGCCTCAAAATGCCCTTGCGCATCCGTCATCAAACGACCATTCCAAAACGGACACGGGAGAAATTTTTTCCGCAAACCAAAAGCTGGCTCGCCACCACCGCCGACGAGGTAGCCCTTGTTTGAAAACGGACGCCGCGAGGGATCTTCGGTGAATAGCCTCGGCAAAGTGAGTCCGGTAAAAACCCGCAGCGGCAACGGGGCGTAGAAAACCCTGTGCGGCTCGGGCGCCTCGTAACCGGTCATCGAGAGCACGGCGTCATCGACGGCGAAGAGCGTGACCTCAGAATTCGCCGCAACTTGACCAGCAAGATCACGAACGTCGCCGCTCAAACGCACGGTCTGCCCGGGTTGAAACTCCGTCTTCGACGCGTTGACCTTCACGTTGAGTCGCGTGTGCGGCGTTTGAACCTTCAGCTCGCAGTAGCCGATCCGATGCTCAGGCATCTTGATCTTGTGCGTGCTTTGCTTGCCACCGCGGATCAACAACACGGACACGTATACATTGGGCAGATCACGGTCGGTGAGCGGGACCTCGATGCTCGGCGCGTTGCCGGTCAGGTTCGTGACGAAAGAACGCATCACGCGATCACCTTCGATAGTCACGAGCGCTTCGCCGCTCACGGGTGTCTTGACGAGGATCACCGCTGTTGCACCGGGCTCATAAACGGCGCGATCCGGCTCGAGTTGAAATTGCTCATCGTTGTGCGCCTCCCATGCGACTTCCGCTCCCGCCTGCGAAACGTCCACTGAAGTGGCGTTAACGACGAGATTGCTGTGCTCGTCCTGCGAGCGAACCAGCAAAACATACTGGCCCGGCTCGGTGAGTTTTACTTTCACCTCACTCGCGTTCGTCGCGCCGCGATTCGCCGGGATGGTGAATGGTTGTTCCGACACGCGGGTATACCTGCGCTGATTGTTGAAGGTCATCGCCGTTCCCGCGCCATGAACGCGCACGGTGTTCCACAGCTCCTTCTGCACGCTCAACGTCGCTTCGACCGGCTTCGCATACGGGCGCCCGCTGGCATCGACAGCCACCGCGCGCAGCGACAACTCCTTGCCGGCGGCAATTACATACTGCTGCTGTGCGAGCCCGAGATAGAAGTCGGAGCTGTGGCAAGTAAACGAAGCCGATTGCGAGATGGTCTGCTGATTCACGTCAGTTACTTCCGCAAGCAACTGCACCAAACGCGGACGCGGCGCAGCGCGATTGAAACTGACCACCGGCTGGATCTGCGTCGCCCCGGAAGCATCGAGCGCGTTGGTGCCGCCCGAAGCCAGCGTCACCGTTTCCATTCCCGGCATGAGCGCGTCCCCCGAAGGATCGAAATGGAATCCGGGGAAATCCGCCGGCGCGAAAGGCGTTTCCTCAGCGCTGATGGACCAGGCGACCGAAGCCTGCTCGAGCTTTTTGCCGAAGTAATAATTCGCCGTGAGGGGAATCGAGATCGGCTCGCTCGCGCCGTAGCTGCGACGCGCGCGCAGCTTCACTTCGAAGGCGTCCGTCTTGAATTCTTGCACCAGAATCCCCTGCTGATGCACGAGACCCGACGACTGAAGCTTTAATTCGTAAGTGCCGAGCGTGGCGACGGGCAACGCGAACGAGACATCGAATGAGCCCAGCTCACTGACGGCCGCATTCGTGGAAAAACATTCGCGCCCGCGTGGATCACGCAACGAAAGCGTAACCGGCGGAAGCTTCGGCGCGGCGAGACGGTGATCGGCCCACTCGCGCACGATGGCCTTCACGTGAACGGTTTCGCCCGGTCGATACAAGCCGCGATCCGTGAACACCACCCAACGGAGATTGGGGCGAGGACGCTCGCTCCAGTCTTGATTCAGGTTGAAGCGATACAACGGAATGTCATCTCCGGGACGGTTCCACTCCAGCACATGACGATCGCTCTTCGTTTCCACCACGAGCCAGTCGGGCTTCTTCTCTTCGACCGGCACGACCACCGGAGTCAGGCCGCTTCGAGTTGGCCGGCGCGCCGGGACAGATGGTGCGGGCGGAGTCGAGCCGGAGGCTTCCGTTATGTCGGGCTGCACGGGCTTCGCTACCGGCAGGCGCGCGATGCCGCTCGCATCCGTGGTGGCCGTTTGTAACGGCAGGCCGTCGTCGTCCGCAAACCGCACGCGAGCATTCGGCACCGGCTTGCCCGTCGCGTAAGAGAAGACGTAGAGAAAATTTTCGTCGGTCGCGCGTTTCCACGCTACGCCGAGATCGGACAATTGCACGAGCGACTCGACGCCCGGAGCGTGCGGCGTGCGATCGCGATCAACCACCGCCTCAGCGCAGACGAAAAACATTCCACGCTTCCGGCCGCCCGCGAGTTCGTCCCACGAAAGATCAAACGCGCCGGCTTCATCGATGACCGCGCCGGTGTCGAACTGCTGCGAGAACACAGTGCGCCCGGGAACAAGATTGAAATCGATGCGTTGATGCGGTTCGTAGTTGTCGCCGGAGAAAATGTTGCCGGAGCGAAAATAACTGCGGAACCCGCGCAAACCGTGGACGAGATTCGCGGGGTCGAGTTCCTTCACGCGCACGGAAACCCGCGGCGTGTTCACCTGCAGGAGCGAGAACCGTCGCGCGCCGGCGCTCCATTGGTGTGTGGCGAACGCCGGAAAATAAAGCCTCGGCGGCATTGGTTCGAACTGCACGGTCTCGACGACCTGATTCGCCAGCTTGATCGGCTCTTGCGCCGGCAAGCCGGGCAACACCACCACGCGATACGGCGTGCCCAGGCGAAAATCTCCACGCAACGACACGGTATCGTACCAACCGTCGAGAACGACGTTCGTCGGCGCCGGCAGAACGGTGATGAACTCGGAGAGATTCGACGCCGCGATACGCTGTCCAAGTTGTTTCGAAAACCGCAGTCGAATCCGTTTCCCGTTGTCGACGGTGTTGTGCGTCGTGATCGACAGCACTTCAAACGGCGTCACGTTGCCCAACGCCTCGCGAACCTCCGCCGCGACGCGATGTTTGCCATCCGCGCTCGGCAAACCTTTTGCGATGATGAATTGCCAGTTGGTGCCTGCGGGCAAGGGATTCTCCGGCGTGACGCTCCAGCGCAACGCAGTCGGTGGCTCTGCCTTCACGGGTTGAATTGGCGCCACCCTTGCCCCGACCCGCCTGCCGGCGTGATCCTGAAAGCGCAAACCGGCCGTGAGCGCTCCGGCGTCGACGGGCGCGTTGAATTGCACATTGAGCGTCGGCAGGACCGAGATGTCGTTCGTGCCCGAATGCCACCACGCCTTTTCCATCGCCGCCGAGAAGGGCTCTGTCTTCCACTCGTAATCCAAACGTGCGCGCAGCACGGTCCCGGCGGCATTGGTCCAACCGCGCTTCAATCGAAACCGATACGCCGTCGCCAACGGCAGGGAGTTGCTCGGCGTGAAAACGCCGCTGCGCGGACTGACCCACTCGAAGCGCCCCACGATTTCCGGCGCGATCACGAGCGGCGACGGCGCCGTGCCCGTGCCGAGTTGCTCGTCGGAGATCACCGCTTCATCGAAGCGAAGCTCGAGCCCGGCGTCCGGACGGAGTGCCGGCCCGCGCGGGATCACCTGCAAACCCTCCGCGAAATCACCGGGACGCGCCGAGGTGGCGATAACGCCGACCAGCCACACCATTGTCGCTGCGATCAGCCGCGCGGTCCGCGACGTTGCCTTGAAATGAAAATGAAAGTGCATAACACGAACAGGAAAAGCTGCCTTGAATTCCGCCGCTTCCGCGGCTCCAACGGTTCTCCGGATAAATTGTTCGACGCGGCCTTTTGCCGAATCGGTCGCGGTGGTGTTGCCAACCCCGACAGTGTTTCACTCTGGGGAATTTTCTCACGCCAGCAACTAGATTGCGGCGGAAGTTTCTCACCGGTTATCAACAGTTATTCGCCGAGTGATTGTAACCAATTCGCGCCAACGGCATCATAAGCGGCATGCTTCATCACCCGCACTTCGCACCCTTTCTGCGCGCTGTCCTCGCGTCCGGCATCTTGGCGTGCTTCAGCAATACAACGCTCACCAGCCACGCGGCCGCTGGAGCTAAAGGTCGCGCCGCGCTGCCGGACAACGTTGAAAAGAAAGCTGTGGTCATCTGGAGCGACGGCACGCGAATGGCCGGTGATTTGTATCTCCCGAAGAATCGCAAGCCGGACGAAAAGCTTCCTGCCGTAGTGTTTTGCAACGGAACAGGCGGCACCAAGGCCGGCGGCGGTGGTCAGCGGATCGGCCCGCGCTTCGCGCAGAACGGTTTCGCTTACCTTGTTTTCGATTATCGCGGCTGGGGCGAGAGCGACAGCAAGTTGATGATGCTCGACAAGATGCCCAAGCTCGACGCGAAGGGCGAAGTGAACGTCCACGCGCGGGCGGTCCGCTGGCAGATGGATTTCGCCGATCAAGCTTTGGACATTCGCGCCGCGATCAGTTTTCTCGCCGGTGATCCGCTGGTGGACGCCACGCGTCTGGGCGTGATGGGCTCGAGCTACGGCGGCGGCTTGGCGGTGTGGACCGCCGGCAATGATCCGCGCATCAAGTGCGTCGCGGCGCAAGTTCCCGGCATGGGCGGCGGTCGCCCTCCCGCCGCCACGCAGCGGGCGTTTGATCTCCTCACGAAGCAGGCGCGCGGTGAGATCGAGCCGGTGCCGTTTGAGACCGGCAAGCTCGGCGGCAAACTCTCGCGCTATGACAACATGCGCGCCAATCCCGCAAAGGGAATCGGCTACAACGCCATCGAGTCCGCGGAGAAAATCACCGCGCCCACTTTGATCATCGATGCGGAGAACGAGGAGTTAATGGATCGCCACCAGAACGGCGAAGCAGTTTACGAGATTTTGAAAAAGAAGGGCACACCGGTGCACTATCACGTGCTCAAAGGTATGATGCACTACGGCGTTTACGGGGCAGGCTTCGAGGAAGCGACCCAGCTCGAGCTCGACTGGTTCGACAAGCACTTGAAATTAGCGCCCGGACTCAAGGCCGCGAAGTAAGCCTTCACGGCAGTCTCGCAGGAGGCGGCTCCGCGTCACTTCGCGAAGCCCTGCTCCTTCAGCCAGAACGCGCACTGTGTCGTCCACGGATGGCGATGGTCGGGGTCCCACTGCGAGCTGCCCAGGCCGATGCCGTGCGGGCCGTTCGGGTAGATGTGCAGCGAAAACGGCACGCCGTTCTTGCGGAGCGCCGCGGCGAAGTCCATGGCGTTCTCCACCTTCACGCCGGCGTCGGCGAACGTGTGGAAGATAAAAGTCGGCGGCGTGTCCTTGGTGACCTGTTTCTCGTTCGACAGAAGTTCCACCAACTCCGGCGAGGGATTTTCGCCGAGGAGATTTTTCTTCGAACCTGCGTGCGTGTTCGCGCCCATCGTGATCACCGGGTAACAAAGAATGCCGAGGTCGGGACGGGAACTCACCTTGTCGATCGGGTCCGCGGCATTGGCATCGCCAGCATCGAAGTGCGTCAGGATCGTTGACGCGAGATGGCCACCGGCGGACGAACCCATCACGCCGATGTGCTTGGGATCGAGTTTCCATTTCTCCGCGTTGGCGCGAACCGTGCGAATCGCGCGCGCGACATCACCGAGCATGATCGGGTGATGATAACCGCCCGAGCCGAGGCGATACTTCAACACGAACGCCGAGATACCCTGCTCGTTCAACCACAGCGCGTAATGAGCGCCTTCGTGCGGAGCAAGGCCGCCGTAGCCGCCACCGGGGCACACCACGATCGAGGCACCAGTTGACTTCGTCGCCGGCGCGAAGAACGGTGTGAGCGTGGGAATGTCCTTGTCCGTAGTGCCGAGAGCGCCGGGCGCGCCGTTGGGCCAGAGCGGAAACGCTTCGCGCGGCGGAGCAGAACTCGCGGGCTTACCCACCTTGGGTTGCGCAGCAGCGGTGAGGGCTAAAATGGAGAACAGTCCAACGACGAGGGGCAGATGGAGATTCATATTGAGTGCGCAGAGAATAACGGCGAGCGGATCGGAACTTCAACGGAGAATTCCGACCGACCGCGACTCTTCCTGCCCGTCACTCAAACAGGCTTCGATTTCCGATAGACTCTAAGCGAGGGAGACTTGCTCACCGATATGTCCGAGCGCAGCCCAGTTCTGAAGTTTGACGAGCAATACGGAACTGATCGCCATTCCAGCAGAGATCAGCAGCACGCCGTCCGCGGTGCGAATGTCCTGCTTCAATATCTGTCCCACTTCCAATTCACGAACGCTCACCGACCGGCCGGCGGCGTCAGTTGATTCGGCCGCCGGCAACTCCACATCGAAAGCGCGCGCGACTGATTCCAGCACTCGCAGGTCGTAACGGCCCGCGCACGCGCGCATTTTCGTCAGGGCTTTGAGCGGAGAAATGTGATTGCTCTCCATGATCAGGAGGTCGCGCAGGACGCGCACGAGGCGCGCGCCGATCGGAATTTCCTCCCCAGCTACAGCGTCAGCAGGGAAACCCGTGCCATCGAAGTTTTTTGATTGATAGCGAATGGCGTTGGCCACGGACTCCATGCGAGGAATATTGCACAGCAGTTGGTAGCCGATTTCGGGAATGCGATTGAGGACAGCCGCTTCCGCCTCCGTGAGCTGTTGTCCCTCGCGCGCTTTCCGTAGCAAAGGAGCCGGAACCGTGACGCAACCGATCTGCGCGAGCATGGCCGTCAGCTCGAGTTCCCACACCTTCTCCATCGGGTAGGTCTGCGAAAAATCCATCATGTACTGGCACAGGCGCTGCCCCAGCGCGAACGAATGCGGGTCCAAGACGGCCAGCATATCGGTGAGGATCGTAATGCTGCCGTTGAGAGTGCTCTCGAGAAGGTCGCGCTCGGCGGTGACGAGCTGGTATTGGCGCAAGCCGGCTTGCAGCACGAGAACCAAGGTCTCGGTGTCGCACGGCTTGGTGAGAAACCGAAAGATATGCCCTTGGTTGACCGCGTCCATGGCCGTCTTTTGATCGGCATTTCCCGTCAGCATCATCCGGACGGTGTCGGGTGAACGCTCAGTCGCTTTGACGAGGAACTGGACGCCGTTCATGCACGGCATCTGCATGTCGGCGACCACGACAGCATACGGCCCGTGTTCCGCCATCATGACCAGCGCTTGCTCGCCGCCCAAGGCGATATCGATGGGCAGGACCTTGCGCAATTTGCGCTGAATGCCGGCCAAAAGGTTTTCATCGTCATCGACGAAGAGGATACGTGAATTCATAATTGTTCTATTGAGTCGTCGTTTACGCGGCAGCGGAGCCCAGATTGGTGCGCCATTCCTCCACGAAGCCTTCGAGTCCGACCGCCCGCACGTATTCGTTGTCGAGTTGCGCGTCGCCTTGGTCAGTGCGTTCCAGCGCGTTCGCCACATGAACCGCCGCCAACGGGCTGAAGACTGGATTCAAGATCACTCCAGGCGTGTGATGAAGCGCGATCGCTTCCACCACGGGAACGGGCAGCCCCCACAAACCCAGTAAGTATCCGCCGACAGTGCCGTGATCAGCGCCGAATATTTGTTGCTCGGCTTGATGCCAGGGAACGCCGTCATTGGCCACCAAGCCAATCACGCGGGCATAGTCCTCCGGATGGTTCGCCGCGAGCACGAGTTTGCCCGTGTCATGCAGCAAGCCCGACACGAAGCAGTCGTCGGCGACCTTGGGCGAGGCTTCAACCTGTTGGGCGATGAACTTCGCCCGGGCGCCCGTCCGCATGCTGTGGTCCATCAACGCCGTGATGTCCAATCCTCCGAGCTTGCGTTGATCAAATTGCGCGAACGCATGAATGCACAGGACCAGCGCCTTGATCGTGTCCACGCCGATGAAGAACGACGCTTCCAACGGACTCGAAACCGGGTGCCCCATTCCGAAGAACGCCGAGTTGACCAGCTTCAGAATCTTCGCGGTCATGCCCACGTCCTTGATGATGATGTTGCCGACATCCTCGATCGTGGCGTCGGGCGAATTCAACTTCTCCACGATGCTCACGTAAATCGCCGGGACGCTCGGAAGGAACTCCATGCGCCCGACAAATTCCTTCAGACGCTCGCTCTTCAACGAGTCGTCCAGATGCGACGCGCGCTCGATGGTGGACTTCAGCGCCGCCGGATCGCACGGCTTGGCGATGAACTGGTGCGCGGTGCCGACACACTGGAGCGTCAAATCGCGATCCGCGTAGCCCGACAGAATAAGGCGGACCATTTTTGGATACAATTTCGCCACGCGTTCGAGCAACTGGACGCCGTTCATGCTGGGCATGCGCATATCGGACACGACGACATCAAACGATTGCGCGGCCATTCGCTCCAACGCCTTCGCGCCACTGTCGACGAATTCCATTTCCCACTCCTGGCGCATGGAGCGAAGCATCCGTTGCAGGCCCTGCAACACCAGCGGCTGATCATCGACGAAAATAATGCGTTTCACGGAGAACTCCTTGGGCCGGTTGGCGGCGCCGTTTTTTTGCCGCTGGCAACCAACGGCAGCCGAATGATGAAAGTCGTACCGACACCGACCTCGGATTCAAAGTCGATGGTTCCGCCATGTTTCTCGACCACGACGGAATGAACGATCGCCAGCCCCTGCCCCGTTCCCTGACCGACCGGTTTAGTGGTGAAGAACGGATCAAAGATACGCCGACGAATCGCCACCGGAATCCCCGCGCCCGTGTCACGAATTCGAATTTCCGCCGCGTCCGGCAAGCGACGCGTGGTCACGGTGATGGTGCCTTTGCCCTTGCTGCCGTCACCGACAACATCCCCGATCGCATGAGCGGCATTGATGGCAACGTTCAGGATCACCTGATTAAACTCACCGGGAAGACACGGGACTTGAGGCAAGCTGGGATCGAATTCAGTGACGACGTTGGCCACATACTTCAGCGCATTGGTCGCCACCGTCAGCGTGCTTTCGATCGCGTGATTCAAATCGACGGGCACCTTTTCCTCCACGCCCGGATGGGAAAACTCCTTCATAGCACGGACGATTTTCGAGACGCGACCGATGCCTTGGAGAGACTGTTCGATGGCCTTGGGAATTTCCCGGGCAAGGTAAGTCACGTCCGCTGTGGACGCCGCGCGGTCGGCCTCATCGATCAAAGCGGCATCGACGAAACCTTCCCTGGCCTTCTCCAAAAACCGGCCGTAGGCCCCGAGCAGCAGGCACAGATCGCTGAAGGCGTCTTGAAGAAACCGAATGTTGTCACCGATGTATTGGGTCGGGGTGTTGATCTCATGCGCGATGCCGGCGGCGAGCTGGCCAATGGATTCCATCTTTTGCGCATGGCGCAATTCGATCTCCATGCTGGCGCGCTCATCCTCGGCATGCTTTCGCGCGGTGATGTCACGCGCAACGATCACGAGATGTTCAACGGTCCCGTCCGAACGAAACACCGGCGTGCTCTGCGACTCGATCACCCTCCACGAGCCATCGCGATGCTGCATCCGATAATCCAACATCTGTCCCACACCGGTCTGCGCGCAGGACTGCGTCGCGGCGATCACTTTCGGCCGATCGTCCGGATGAACTTGATCGAACGCCGATGTTCGCGCCAACTCCTCCGGCGACAGGTCGAGAACCTTTTTGTAAGAAGGGCTGTTGTAAATGCGATTGCCCTCCGGATCGACAACCGCGATCAAGTCGGCCGCATTTTCCGCGATGATCCGGAAACGGGCTTCGCTCTTGGTCAAAGCGATGGTGCGCTCGCCAACCATCCGTTCGAGATCTTCGATCTTCCCCTTCGCTCCCTGCAGCAGACACCACTTCTCGGTCAGTGCATTGGCGAGCTGTCGCACCTCGACGTTGTCGAAGGGCTTTTTGAGAATCACCAAACGATCCGTTTGCCCGAGCTTGCGGAGAATGTCGTCCAACGAGTAATCGGAATACGCGGTGCAAATGACGATCTGCAGATCCGGATCGGCCTCCCACAATTTCGCGGTGGTCTCGATGCCATCCCAGCCCGGCGGCATGCGCACATCCACGAACGCCACGGCGAAGCGCTGACCGGATCTGACGGCCTGCTGGACCATTGCCAGCGCTTCCTGCCCTTGCATCACGGATTGCAACTCGAACGTCGGTTGTGCGAGGGCGGACGCTCGACCACCGAATAAATCCGCTGCCGCCGCTTCGAGCGCTTTCGCCCCCGCGCTGCCGCCGCCGAGAATTTTCCGGAAGTCATCGTGAATCGCACGATTATCGTCTACGACCAGCACGCGCCGGTTCGATGCCGCTGAGGGCTTAGTTGTCATGACCATGTGGTGGGTGGATGGTGTGGTAACTCAAGGATGAAGGTTGCACCGAGTCCCGGGCCGTCACTATGACCGGCCAGGGAGCCGCCCATTTCCTTGGCGGCGAGCGCGCCACTGTGCAGTCCAAAACCGTGACCGTCCTTGCGGGTGGTGAAACCGTGATTGAAAATTCGCGTGAGATTTTCCGACGGAATGCCAACACCGTTGTCGGAAACCTCCACGCGCAGACGATCTCCTCCATTGCTCAGCCGGACCGCGATGCGCTTGTCGGGGCGGCCCGCTTCATCGCAGGCATATTTGGCATTGCGCAGGAGGTTGATGAGAATCTGCAAAACCTTGTGCTTGTCGACAACGACAGGCGCCAGGTCAGCAATCTCGCGAGAGACTGTCACCTCGTGGCGTCGCAACGCAGCTTCGTTAATCTGCAACGCGTCCTCGATGAGGTCGCTCATCTTGATACGCTCCGTGACGCCCGAGGCCATCGCGTAGCTCTGCTGCATCGCGACGATGTCTTTGATGTGTTCGATATTCTTCCGAAGCAACTCGAGTTCTTGCAGCATCGAGGTTAGCTCGCTGTCCTGGTGCTCGGCCAGTTGCTCCATGAATCCAAGCAACCGCTTACCGCGCGAATCCGCCGCCAGAAAAGTTCCCAAGTCCTCCGGGTGCTCGCGCAACATGGCGACGACATTGTCGAGGTGGCCAAATGATCCCTGTGTCACGGCTTCCGCAATCACCGTCGCGGAGACGTTCACGCTGTTGAGCACGTTGCCGACATTGTGCAGAACTCCGGTCGCCACTTCCGCCATGCCCGCCTGGCGGGACGCATCCACCAACTGCTGCTGCAAGTCCGCTGTTTGTTGCTCCTGCAGCTTCCGATCCGTAACGTTTTCATGAGCCACCACCACGCGCACCGCGCCATCGCCACGGAACCGCGTCACCCGCAGCATAAACCAGCGCTGCTCGGTGGGGCTGTGACAGGCGTACTCGAGATGAAAGTCGTCCCGCTCGCGGGCGATAAGTTCCCGAATTCCGCGCGCTACAGCGTGCGCCGCCGGGGAACATTCGCCGACCGCTCGCTCGCAAACGTCCACGTAGTTTGCGCCAATGCCGCAAAAACCCGCCTTCGCTTCATTCGCGTCGGCGAATTGCTCCCACGCCGCATTCACGGCGACGATGCGGCCGGTCTCGTCGAGAATCGCAATGTGAGCGGACAACGCGTCGAGGCTCGATTGTAGAAACCTCTGCGATTCCTTCAGGGCCTCCTCCGCCGTCTTACGCTGCGTCAGATCGGTGCGGATGGAGACGTATTGGTAGGGCTTTCCGACATTGTTCAGAATGGGAACAATGGTGGTGTTCACCCAATACAAGGAACCGTCCTTGGCGCGATTGCGAATCTCCCCGTGCCACACATTCCCCCGAGCGATTGTTTGCCAGAGGTTCGTCATAAACTCCCTGGGATGAAGGCCGGAATTGAGGATGCGATGATTCTGTCCCAACAGTTCCTCACGCGGGTATTTGGAGAGCTCGCAGAACTTGTCGTTCGCGTAAACGATGGCGCCGTGCGAATCCGTGATGCCCACGATCGAGTGCTTGTCCAAAGCGTATTGCAAGTTCGCCAACTCTTTCAGCGAGCGATGCAATTCTTCCTCGGAACGCTTGCGCTCCGTGACGTCACGACCGCACGGGAAGAAAAGCCCATTGGGTTCGACAGTGGTGGCGGTCCACGAAATCCAGCGATACGAACCATCCTTGCAAAGGCAGCGATTCTCGAAATCCACCACCGGAACACCCTCCGTAAGCAGATCGACCCGCACCATGGTCTCCGAACGATCATCCGGATGAAACAACCGGATGAACGGTTGATCCAGCAATTCCTCCACCGTCCAACCAAGGGTGCGCTCGAATGCGCGGTTGACCCGCCGAAACGAACCGTCCACGTGGCAAACGCACATCAGATCCAACGACGCGTCGAAGAAGCGGTCGCGCTCCTGTTCCACCCGCCGCCGCTCGGCAATCTCCGCCTCAAGATCTGAAACGCGCGCGGTGATCTGCTGTTCGATTCCTTCATTGACGTTTTCCAGACGCGCTTGCTGCGCTGCGACGTCGCGCATCTGCGCGTTGCTCTGCGCGATCGACGCGAAGAGAAATGAATCCTCGAAAAGCACCCAGCCGACGTGTTCCAACCAGCGCCAGTAACTCGCCGTCAACACCCCGAAGACCGACTGCGGCCAGAAAACGCCGCGCACGAAATGGTCCACCGCCACCACGGCCGACGCCGTCACCAGCACACGCCAGTCGCGATAAAACGAGAGGAACGCCAGCGATCCGAAAACGTGAAAGTGGGTCTCGATCCGACCGCCCGACAAATGAATCAACAGGCCGGAGGTAAGCATTTGCGTCACGGCAATCGCGTGGCGAGTCAGCGGCCGTCCCGGATGCAACACCGCGAGCATGATCGGAAAACTCGAAACCACCCCGCCCATCAATACGGCGGCCCACACGTGCACATGCACCTCGCTGCGATCGCCGCTCCACGTTCGCGGAGAGAGCCACAGCGCCATCGCGATCCCGCCGAGCCACTGGAGAGCCAACAGCAGGGCAAACAGGCGATCCGTTCGGCCGTGAATGCTGGTCCGCCGCGCCTCCAGCAATGCCTCCGTGCGCGCGATAACTTTCGAATTGGGATGAATCGCAGTGGTCACGGTTCAGCGGGTGAGGACGAAATGTTCGTGGGGAGCGCTGGGTTCGCGAGCGAGCAGCCAAAGACTGGCACCGTTCGCTGCTCGATCGGTTCGTTGCGCACCCGCGCACGAATGATGTCACTCCCGGCATTGTCGCCGGCATGACCGCGTGCTCTCGTAATTCCGCCATAGAACGCCAGCGCTCCTTTTGAATCATAAAGAATGGCTTCGCCGGAGGTCGCCGCGTGGAAACGCTCGGCTTCAACGCCCGCCCGATCGGCGATCACAGTTACCCCGGGAATTCTTTCCGCGGAACGCCAAAGCTCGGTTTTACCCCAACGTTCGTCCTGGCCTTCCGGGATGGCGAACCACACTTGCGCCTGCAGGCGGTGGTGGCCCAGCGTCATGAGACGGTCAAGTTCCGCGATCGTCGCCCGAGTACAGGGACAATGCGGGTGCACGAAGATCAAGAGAGTGTACGGCGCCGGCGAGAGAACCGCGCGACTCTCCGCCGGCCAACACACCGGCGGAGTCGTCATCGCTCCCGGAGTGTAGGCATAGCGGAGCATCAGCGCGCTGCCGAAGACCAAGGCCAGCGCCCAGAAAATACCGAACCCAGCCAGCCGGCGAGAAAACGTTTTTCCCGCCGGACCGACTGGGGCACCATTCGAGGTGCGGTTATCAATACGCGATTCCATTCGCGCATGAAGCATCGGCGACGGGCACAGTTTTCGACATCGGGGGAACGATGATTCGCTTGTAGGACCTAGGGGAACGACGTGTCGGACAATTCCCACATGCCGAAACTCAGAGTCTACCCTTGAATTCCATCGTCAGCTTCGCCGTCAGCCAAGGACTATGAAAATCCCTGCCGCGCTCGCGCTCGCCGCCAGCCTCCTAATTTGCACGTCCCTCGCTTCCGCCCAAGAAGCTCCCAAGAAAAAGACGGCCGCGACAAAGGCCCCCGTCAAACGCGCCGTCGATCCGGCGTTCGCGAAAATCGACGATGTTCCCGGCCTGCCGCGCGTCCTGTTGATTGGCGACTCAATCTCGATCGGTTACACGCTCGACACGCGCAAACTGCTCGCTGGAAAAGCCAACGTGCACCGCATTCCCACCAACGGCGGCCCCACTACCAACGGCACAGCGAACTTGTCGAAGTGGCTCGGCGACGGCAAATGGGACGTGATCCATTTTAACTGGGGACTGCACGACTTGAAGTTCATGCCCGACGGCAAACATCAGGTGGAAGTGGAAGCCTACGAAAAGAATCTTCGCGAGCTCGTGAAGCAATTGAAGACGACCGGCGCGAAACTGATTTGGTGCACCACCACTCCCGTTCCCACCGCGGATATGAATCCGCCGCGCAAGACAGAAGACGTGCTCACTTACAACGCCGCCGCGAAAAAGGTCATGGACGAAAACGGCGTGGCAATTGACGACCTGAACGCGTGGGCCGCGAAAGACATCGCAAAAATTCAACGTCCCGCCAACGTGCATTTCACTCCCGAAGGTTCCGCGTATCTCGCACAACAGGTCGCGCGCAGCATCGAGGCCGCCTTGCCCAAGAAGTAAGCACGACCGCCTCTCCGCAATCGCGAGCGGCGGTCGTCGACCGCCGCTTTTGTTTTCCACTTGGACACCCGCCCGCTTCGACGCAAACTCCCCTCGCTTCACCAACGTAATACCGCACCATGAATTCTAAATCATCGAAGCCCAACGAAACCCAATTGAACCGCCGCTCGTTTCTGCACACTGCTTCGACCGCAGCCGCCAGCGGCGCGCTGCTCAGCACCCTGCCGATCGAACGTTTTGCCCACGCGGCGGGCAGTGACACGATCAAGCTTGCGCTCGTGGGTTGCGGAGGTCGCGGGACCGGCGCGGCGAATCAGAATCTCAACGTGAGCCCTGGTACCAAGCTCGTCGCGATGGCCGACGTGGCGAAGGATCGTTTGGAGAAGAGTCTCAACATTCTCAAAGTCCAGCATCCCGATCAGGTGGATGTTTCACTCGCGAACCAGTTCATCGGTTTCGACGCTTACAGAGAAGCGATCGCGCTCGCCGACCTCGTCCTCGTCACTACGCCGCAGGGATTTCATCCGTATCATTTGAAGGAAGCCGTGCGTCAGGGGAAAAATGTGTTCGTGGAAAAACCGCTCGCCGTGGATGCCCCCGGCATTCGCACCGTGCTCGCTGCTGCAGAGGAAGCTAAGAAAAAGAATCTTAAGATCGGCGTCGGCCTGCAGCGGCATCATCAGTCTTCGTACCAAGAGATCGTCAAACGCCTTCACGACGGAGCCGTGGGTGACATCACGTCGATGAGTTGCTATTGGCTGGGCAACGCGCGCGAGGGTCTGGAACGGTTACCCGGCGAAGGCGAACTGCAATACCAGATTCGCAATTGGTATTACTTCACGTGGATTTCCGGCGATTTCATCGTCGACCAGCACATCCACAACATCGATATCATGAACTGGATCAAGCGCGGCCATCCTGTCCGCGCCCAAGGCATGGGCGGCCGGCAGGTGCGCAACAAAAAGGAAATGCACGGCCAGATCTTCGATCACTTCTTCGTCGAGTACGAGTATGAAGACGGCTGCAAGTTGTACAGCCAATGCCGTCAAGGGCAGGCCGGCACGCATCAAGACACCAGCGAACACGTCATCGGCAACAAAGGCCGTGCGGACCTCGGTGTGCAAGGGAAACTGTTCCGCATTACCGGACCGAACGCATGGGAGAATCGCCTGAAGAAGGCCGAAGACGGACATCAGTTGGAGCATTATCCATTGATCGAAGCGATCCGGAACAACAAACCCTACAACGAACTCGAACACGCGGCGATGAGCACGATGACGGCGATCCTCGGCCGCATGGCGGTTTATTCCGGCAAGATGGTCGAGTGGGACGAAGCAATTAATTCCAAGCTCCAGCTCATGCCCGAAAAAGTTTCGTGGGACATGACGCCGCCGGTGCTCCCGGACGCGGACGGAAATTATCCCGTCGCGATTCCCGGCAAAACGGTGGCGCTGTAATTCTTCGTCACGTATTCTTCGCGCATGACCACCACCGAAGCCATCGATGCGATCAAGAAAACCTGCGGCACCATTTCCGCCGAGATGCTCAAGCTCACGCCCGCCGTCAACGGCATCGCCGACAAGGCGATGAAGGACGAACTGCTGAAGGCCGTCTACGAGTTAACCAAAAGCGTCGAGACGGTGAAGAAACTCGCGCGCAAAGCCGAGACCTCCGAATCCACTCCGCTAACCTGACCGAATCATGAACAAATCCGCTACCGCCGCGATCACGAGTGCTGCCGCCCTTTCTGCGGAACGTTTCGCCCACGCTGCGGGGAGCGATCAGATCAAGCTCGCGTTGATCGGTTGCGGTGGCCGCGGAGCCGGGGCCGCCGCGCAGGCGTTGACGGCGGACAGCAACATGAAACTCGTCGCGATGGCGGATTTGTTCGCCGACAAGCTCGCGGTGGGTTTGAAGAGTTTGAAGGCGCAGCAGAAAGAGCGCGTTGACGTTCCCGAGGAACGGCAGTTCGTTGGTTTCGATGCGTACAAGCACGCAATCGCCGCATCTGACGTGGTAATTTGCGCGACGCCGTGCGCGTTTCGCCCGATGCATTTCGAAGAGGCCGTGCGCCAGGGCAAACACGTGTTTCTCGAAAAACCCGTGGCCGTCGATGCGCCCGGCGTGCGGCGCGTTCTCGCCGCCGGCGAGGAAGCGAAGAAGAAAGGGTTGAAGGTCGCTGTCGGATTTCAGCGCCGGCACAAAGAAGGTTTTAAGGAACTAGTAAAGCGGATTCACGACGGGCAAATCGGAAAGTTGCTCTACACGCGTTCCTACGCCGATACGCCGCTGCGCACAGGACTCGATCGCAAGCCCGAGTGGAGCGAATTGGAGTATCAATGCCGCAACTGGTATTACTTCAGCTGGCTCTCGGGCGATTTCCTCGTGGACAACTTGATTCACGGCATCGACATCTCGAACTGGGTTCACGGCAGTTACCCGATCCGCGTGCAAGGCTTCGGCGGCCTCACGCAGCACACGAAGGAATACGGCAACCTCTTCGATCATTTCACCGTGGAATACGAATACGCCAGCGGTGCGCGGCTGCATGCGGAATGTCATCGCTTCGTTGGCGCGTGGGTGAGCGTGACCAATCACGCTACCGGGACCGAGGGCGAGGCGGACTTCATCGATGGGCGCGATATCTTCACGATCACCGGCAAGCGCCCGTGGAAGATGCCGCCGAATCGCGTGCAGAACCCCTATCAACAGGAGCACGACGATTTCTTCCGCGCGATCCGGTTGAACCTGCCTTACAACGAAGCGGACTACGGCGCGAAGAGCACGCTCACCGCGATCATGGGACGGATGGCCGGCTACTCCGGGCAATCCATCGAGTGGGACGCGGCGATGAAGTCAACTTTGTCACTTGCCCCGGACATCAACAGTTTCAATGATGCGGCTCCAGTGAAACCGGGAGCGACCGGGCTTTACGAGATTCCCGTGCCAGGAAAGACAAAGGTGCTCTGACAGTGTTCGTGCGTCTGCGTGACCGGCGCTCCGTTTCGCTGACATTTTTTCGGTGAATTTCTGGAGCGAATTACGCATCTTAACGCCATGGCCAATATTATTCTGCGACCGGATTGGTTCATTCCCGAACGTCTCGTGACGCCTGAGAGCGTGTTCCAAAATCGCCGCGGCTTCCTGAAACAAATGGGCATCACCGGCGCCGGCTTGCTCGCAGCGCCCTGGGCCGTCAATGCTGCGGAGGCTGCAAAGTATCCGGCCAAGCGGAATCCTACGTTCGAACTCGCCAAGGGCGCACGGCTCACCTCGGAAGAAGTCGCGGGCAGCTACAATAATTTCTACGAGTTCACGCTGGTGAAACAGCGCGTGAAGGATCTCGTTGGCAAATTTGTCATTGATCCGTGGCCGATTCAGATCAGTGGTCTGGTCGAGAAACCATTCACGATCGACGCGCACGAACTCACAGCATCGATGCCACTGGAAGAACGCGTATACCGCTTCCGTTGCGTGGAAGCGTGGGCAATGACGGTGCCGTGGACGGGTTTTCCGCTCAGCAAGTTGATCGAAAAGGCGAAGCCAAAAGCGGAGGCGAAGTTCATCCGCTTCGAAACGTTCAACCGACCGGAGCAAGCACCGGGCATGGCCGACACGCGCTATCCTTGGCCGTACTTTGAAGGGTTACGCATGGACGAAGCGATGCACCCGCTCACGCTGGTCGCCACGGGCATCTACGGAAAGCCCCTGCCGAAACAGCACGGTGCGCCAATCCGCATCGTGGTGCCATGGAAGTACGGCTACAAGAGCATCAAGTCGATCGTGAAGATCGAGTTCACCGACAAGCAACCGAAGACTTTTTGGGAGGCATTGCAACCGCAGGAGTATCCATTCGAATCGAACGTCGACCCGAGCATTCCTCACCCACGTTGGTCCCAGGCGACCGAGCGGATCATCGATACAGGCGACCGCGTGAAGACGAAATACCTCAACGG
The DNA here is from genome assembly GCA_044224905.1 of Limisphaerales bacterium. Classification (GTDB taxonomy): domain Bacteria; phylum Verrucomicrobiota; class Verrucomicrobiia; order Limisphaerales; family JBGAJN01; genus JBGAJN01. Next base: position 955,006 of record JBGAJN010000002.1, on the reverse strand, counting down.
TTACGCGGATCAGGTGGGGAACCTTTACAAAAACAAGTTGTAACTGCCGCGTGCTCGAAGAACCGAGTTACGCGTTCGCTTCTTCGATGGTGCCGTCCGGGCGAACGATAAACGCGTATCCCTTTGATCCTTTGCTCGAATCCCATTTTGCAATCGGCGCAACGCGAATCAACAAAGCTCCATCTGGCGTGTTTTCTCTGGAAACAGTCAACGCCGTGCGCCAGCCGTTGTGACGGGTCACGCGCTCGGTTGAGACCGGAGGCAACTTGGAAAGCCGCTCGAACGATTCCGCTTTGAGTTGTCGGAGGCGCTGGGCCGTGGTGCGAGATTCCCAGTCGCCCGGTGACAGTTCTGCGTCGATTGTGCCAGCGGTAAAAGCCTGATCGATTCCGGCATATGAGGAGATACGCCGCGAAAACCACAACAACACACCAACCTGGGCCAATATGATGACAACCCAGAGTTGTGCGGTCGACAATCCCAACAGACCAAACTCGCCAAAAGGTTGATGGATTATGTCCATGGACGAATGCTGATAGCTCCAGTCGTCGGCCGCAATCATCAGAGTTATTAAGCTCTTGTAGTGGAAAATCACTACAACGATGTGGCGGGCGACGCGATTGCGCAGCGCCACGACTCGAGGTTTAATGTCCCCAGCTACAAAGTCGCCCATCCCCGGGGCGCAGGAACAGTGGCTGGCTCTGCAAATCTGGTTTGTTGGTTATCTGAGTAGTTGCAGAGCCAGCCTCATTTTTTGAACTGCGAACTGAAAACTCGATGGAAAACTCTCCGTTCACCTTCGCTTCGAAAACTGCCAGACGACGTGCAACCACGCTCAAACAAATGAGCTGATTGACCTTTTATTCGGCAACACCTGTCGTGCGGGCGCGTTTCCAATGGATTGCCTGCCGAAGAAGCTCGTTGCCATCTTTGATCTGAAGTTTCTCTTTGATGCGGGCTCGGTACGTTTCCACGGTGTGCGTGCTGACACCCAGATCGAGCGCGATTTGCCCGGTGCGCAGCCCGCCGCCGATCTTTTCAAACACTTCCAGCTCGCGATCGGTCAACCGGTCAAGAAAAAGGGTGCCACCGGATTGACGTCCCGCGACTTTGGAAACGATTTTCATCGTTACTTTTTCGCCGAGGTAAATTTCGCCAGCCAAGACACGACGGATTGCAAAGAGGATGTTCCGCGTGGCCTCCTGTTTCGTGATGTAACCGCTCGCGCCCGCGCGGACAACACGCTCGGCGTAGAGATCCTCGTCATGCAACGATACGACGAGCATTTTCAACTTCGGATGCATCACGGCGATGTCTTTGATTAGTTCAAGCCCATGTGAGTTTTTCAAAGTCAGGTCGATGATGGCGAGATCCGGCTTGGCAGTATCAATGAGTTGGAGGGCGTCCTTGCGATCCTCGGCCTCTCCGCAAACTCGCAAGTCGTCTTCCGCTTCGATCACCTGGGCGAGCCGCTCCCTCACCATGGGATGGTCGTCCACCAAAATGATTCGAACGGTGCTGATCGTAGTAGTTTTTGCCGGGCGTTTGACCGTGGTTTGCTTTTTCATGTAATCAGAGTGACTGGGGCAGAACAGATGACCGTGGTGCCTGTTTCTGGAGACGATTCAAAGCGGAGTTCAGCTCCAATAGCTCCCGCGCGGTAGTTGAGAATTTGCATCCCCATTCCAACAACACCTCGATCTGGGTGCGGAAGGCCAACACCATTGTCACCGATGGAAAGTTGAAGTTTTTCATCCGTACGACGGAGGCGAATCACAATTCGCGTCGCACGGGCGTGTTTCAAGGCGTTGTTAACGGATTCCTGGGCCACACGAAACAAATGGGTCGCGGCGGTTGCATCTTTAATTGCAATCGTTTCGTCAGCTTCGACATCGCACACCATACTGGTTCTCTGACTGATCTGGGCAGCCAGCTCCTGCAGTGCCGTGGGCAACCCACCCGCCTGCAAACTAACCGGATAGAGCCCGCGCGCAATCTGACGCGCATGGGTAATGGCATCATCTAGAGATTCCGCGATGTCCTTGGCAACAGCCCGCACTTGGGCAGGCCGATCCTTCACATGTCGAGTGAGTTGATTTGCCGCAAACGCCACACTGATGAGCTGCTGGCAAAGTCCATCGTGCAGGTCCTGCCCAATACGATCACGCTCGCGATCGCCAATTTCCAAAATCTCCCGCTTCAACCGCTGCCGCTCAGTCACGTCACGGTTGACACTGATCGTTCCCAAGTGGCTCCCTTTCGCATCGCGCAGCGGAACGCAAATGGATTCACACGTTCCTTCGGATCCATCCTGATGGACGAAGGAAAATTCGCCGCGCCAATAGCCGTGCTTCAACACACCGAGACGAACCGCATCCATCAAAGCCGCCTGTTCCGCCGGACGATAAACGATCGAAAGAAGCTGCCCCGTCAATTCCGTCCGGCGATAGCCGAACAATTGCTCGGCGGCCGGATTGCAGTCCACAATCCTGCCGTGCGGATCGGTCAACAACATGGCGTCGGACATGTGCTGCACAATCGCGGCCTGTAAACGCAAAGCTTCTTCGTTCCGATTTCGCTCGGTGACGTCCCAGTTCGTGCCGATCATGCGAACAGGTTTGCCCGAGGCATCACGCAGGACGACTCCGTTCGCCTGAATGTGATGCACCGACCCGTCAGGCCAAATGACGCGAAATTCCGAATTGAACTCCCGCTCTCCGGCAACAGCGGCTTTCAACTCCGTCGTCGCGCGGGTGAAATCATCCGGGTGCAAACTCGATTCCCAAGTCGAATAGGCTCCTTTGAATTGCCCGGAGGTAATTCCATACAATTGATACATCGCTTCGTCCCAGACGATGGCGTTGCTAATGGGATCCCACTCCCATATGCCCACTTTGGCAGCACGGGTGGCCAACAGCAGCCGATTGGACTCCAGGAGCAACGCTTCTTCCAAGCGCTTACGTTCGGTAATATCGCGCCCCACGGATTGCACTTCGCGGAGACACCCTTGCCCGTCAAAGAATCCGCGATTCACGAACTGCATCCAATGAATCATCCCGTCTGCCGCGTAAACGCGGTTTTCCACCACGACGACCGGGTCTCTCGCGCTTAACGTGCGCAGCTTCGCTTCGATAATGGGCAAGTCTTCCTGCACCGCACGCGGGTGCCATTTGTGCCCAATGATTTCATCCGCAGATTTGCCAAAAAACCGGCAAAAAGGCTCGTTAGCGAACAAGACAGTGCCGTCTTCCAAGAACCGGGAAATGATTTCAGTCTGGTCCTCAACCACGCCCCGATAGCGCTCTTCGCTGGACCGCAACGCACCTTCGATTTCCTTGCGCCGAGTAATGTTCCGCGACCAACCAAGGATTTCCCGGATTTGCCCGTCTGGTCCTACGATCGGCTTGTACTTTCTCTCTACCCAAATACACGAACCGTCGCGACACAGAACCCGATGCTCGATCGTAGTCGTCTTCCCGGCAAAACTCTCCTCATTGATCTGCTCGACCCGCGAAACGTCGTCTGGGTGCACCCGCGTGCGCCAATCGGCGCGTTCAAGATCTTCGGGCGTCCATCCTGTGGCGCGGAAATACGACGGGCTGACGTAGAGGCGACGTCCCTTCGTATCGACCAACGAGACGAAATCGTCCGTGTTATCGGCCAGCAGTCGATATTGCTTTTCGCTGGCGCGGAGAACTTCTTCGAGCTCTTTGCGGCGGGTCACGTCGCGCGACATCAGTAGCAATCTTTCCACCCGACCATCGGCGCCAAGCAAAGGCTTGCAGCGCAATTCGACCCAAAACACGGAGCCATTGCGGCAGATAACCCGTTGTTCAATCGTTGTTGACTGACCGGCCAGATTCGCCTCGCGGGATTTTTCGATGACCGGAACGTCGTCGGGATGAACGCGTGTCCGCCAGTCTTTGGTCCGCAAGTCTTCCATCGTCCAACCCGTCACGCGCAAGTAAGCCGGACTGACGTAGGCGTTGACGTAAGCATTTTTGTTCCGCACGTCTAGCAAGGTAACGAAGTCATCCGAATTGTCTGCGAGCAGGCGGTAGCGTTCTTCGCTTTCACGCAGCGCTTCGTTCGCCCTTTTCCGCTCGGTGATATCGTGGGCGTTGCCTAGAAGTTGAATACACCTACCGGCCGCATCCAAAACGGGAACGATCGAAATCTCTCCCACACGGAGCCCCGCCGGCAGCTGGGTGGTTTCCTCATACTTGACCGGCTTGCCCGTGACGATCACCTCACGGTACTTCGACTTCACCAACTCGAACGATCCGGGTGGAAACCATTCGTCCATCGGCCGGTCGAGCACTTGCTGACGCGTCAGGCCGGTAACCGTTTCGAACGCGTCGTTAATGGACCGGAAAATGTAACGATCGACACCTGCCACCTCGATCAGCCACATCGGGTCATGGGCCATGTTGAAAATAAGCGAATGGATCCGCTCACTTTCCCGCAGCACGTTTTCAGCTCGCCGACGCTCGGTGATATCACGGACGACAGTGAGCAAGTATTCGCGATCCAATACTACCAAGCTCACCGTGATCTCCACCGGAAAGATGCTACCATCTTTGCGCCGATGCTCGCTCTCCAGACTCATCGCGCCGACTTCCCGAACTTTCGCCATATTCCGCAGGAATGAAGCTAAATCAACGCGGGGGTCGACGTCGGAAACCGTTAGCGTAAGAACTTCCTCTCGGGTGTAACCCAAGTCCCGGCAGCCGCGCTCGTTCATGTCGAGGAACTTGCCCGTATCCGGATCAATCACCTCGATGGCGTCATTGATCCGGTCCATTTGCGTACGAAACAAGCGGAGCGCATTCTCCGCGCGCTGTCGCTCCGTGACGTCCTGCACAGTCCCAGTGAGCATCGTCGGCCGGCCAAGTTCGTCGATCGAAACACGTCCATGAGAAAGCAAATGACGAACGGTCCCGTCAGCGCCCTGGATGCGATATTGATGCGTGTACGACTCTCCAGACGCAATCGCACGCTGGACCGCAGCAGCGAACCGCTCGCGGTCGTCGGCATGCACGTGTTCAAACATCTTTTCAGCGGAAATCGGGCCCAAAGCCGGATCACGGTTCCAGATTCGGTACGTCTGCGCTGACCAATGATGTTGCCCCGTTTGAAGGTTGAACTCGAAACTTCCGACACCCGCGATTTGCTGAGCTTCCGCGAGACGCGCTTCGTTCTCACGCAGCGCCTGCTCGTCCAATTTGCGTCGCGTAATGTCCTGAACCGTCCCCGTAATCAATGCCGGGCGGCCGGTGGAATCGCAAGCTACCGACGACTTGGCAAAAAGATATCGCACTGAGCCATCGGGCCAACGAATCCGGAACTCCTCTTCCAAAGGCACACTATCCGTTCGCATCCGGCTTGTGGCATGGGCAAATCGATCGCGGTCGTCAGGATGCACCATTTCCAAAACTTCATCCGGTTGCATCGGCCCCAATGCGGGGTTTCGAGCCCATAGTCGATAGGTTTCCGCAGACCAATGGCGCACTCCGGTCAAGATATTGAACGAGTAACTTCCCACCTCCGCAATCGCTTGCGCGTGAGCCAACTGTTTCTCGCTGTCTCGCAATGCCTGCTCAGTTTCCACCCGTTCAGTGGCGTCTTGAATTGCGCCAATGATTCGAATCGGGCGCCCTTGTTCGTCGCGTACGATCGTGGCCTTCGAAACAAAATGGCGGAACGAACCATCACGGGCGGGAACCCGATACATTTCGTCGTATGTTCCCCCTTCCGCAACAAATCTTTCGAAAACGGGTCGCAATCGAGCGCCGTCATCCGGGTGCATAGCGCCGAACACCTCGTCCCTCGTCATCGGACCACGCTCGGGATCTCGGGCCCAAATCCGATACAATTCCTCCGACCACACAACCCGCCCTGACCTGAGATCGACTTCATAACTTCCTACTCCCGCGACAGCCTGGGCATGAGCGAGCCTTGTTTCGTTTTCCTGAAGCGCCTGTTCCGCAGTGATTCGGCGGAGCGCCCCGGCACACAAGTCAGCGATTGCCTGCAACAATTCGAGATCGGCCGAAGAAAAAGCATTCGGACGATAACTCTGCACCGAAAGGAGCCCGAGAACGACTGCTCCGCTGCGGATCGGAACGAACATCAACGAAGCCGATCGTCGCGACGTATCCCCAAACGGTGTCGTCGCATCAGGAGAATTATCGAGACCGCCGTTGCGCAGAACGAGTTGTGCCCCCTTCTCAATCACTAGACGAGCCATCGGACTCGGGTGCGGTCCACGATTGGTCGAAGGAACCTCCGCACGCCGACCGTCAACAACATCGACATTCAACACGGGTTCGACTACTCCGGAGACGGAATCGTAATACTCGAAGCTGAAAGCGTCCCATGAAAACAGCGCATCGGTTGCGTCGCCAATCAATCGCGCCGCAGCTAACTTGGAGACTGCCTCGGAAAATCGGGCCATCAATCGAAACATCACGTGCCTTCGATGTTCCGCCGCCGGCAAACCCAGCGCCGCGCCACCGCCAATATCGATTGACGTTTTTGGAGATTTTGACTCCTGTTCAGCCCCCACAATGAATTGATTCCTTCTCACAATTCTTGGACTTGCCACGCTCGCGTCGACCAACGATGGCGCATCAATGCAAATTTGACAAAAGAATTAGCTTACTCAGCTTAACCCTCCCAACTGGCGTCCAAACCATCTCGTACTAATCTTGGATTGCACCTCCACCGCGGTCTAAACCAATCGTCGCTGAACAACTCGCCAGAAGATTTGTTCGCGCCAAAACCACCGCAATCAAAATAACCCCAAGAACTCGACAATCCCCCGTCGAAACGCCGCAAGCAATTCGAAAAAGATACCGAATAATTATCATTGAAACGTAAACTAAATTTACAATCAAGATAATTTATTCACATGTAATTTTCCCACAACAACTTACAACAAAATGCATCAGAACAAAAGCCGCGCAATAGTCAATCGGCCTTACAGAAGCGGCAGCCTTTACAACGTACAGGTAAAACAGAATTAATAAATAATATGTTCACAAAGCGCTACATTTCAACATTTTACAAACACACATAATTTTACTCAAATTGACAAACTCCTAATTGGCACACCCATTGCTTAAAGGTCACAGAAGTCGGATAACGATTCGGTTAAGGAACGTGACGACAGAAAAAACGAAAAACCTAATATGAAAAACTCAAAAAAATTCGCAATGGTGGCAGCAACTGCTTGCGCTCTGGCCCTCGCGGCTGAACGCTCCAGCGCTGTTCCCAGCATTACCCTGTTCGACGTTGCTTCGTCGACATCAGTGACCGTAGTTGATGGTGGCCTCGGTGACGCAAATGCTGCAGCTGGTGCTGTGACATTCATTGGAAGTCTTGGCGTTTGGACCGTTAACGTCTCTACCGGTCTCACCAAGCCTATCCTTGGATCTTCAACGAGCCCGTCGATGGATTTGAACTCCATTGACAATTCCTCCGCTGCTGGAACCCTGATCATCACGTTCACGGACACTGGCTTCAATACCCCTGCTGGCGGTTCGGCTTATGCGACGATCGGCGGCACTCTTGGCGGTCCTGCTGGCAGCTCGATTACCTACAAGACGTTCCAGAACACCAACTTGCTGACTTCGATTAGCGCCAATACAACGCCATTCGCTGGCGTCGCGAGCGCACCGACCACGCCTTCGGCTAACTACTCGCTGTCCCAGCAGATCACGATCGTTCATACCGGCGCTGGCAATACCAGCTTCGATGCGACGCTCACTGTTCCGGATGGTGGCATGACCGCCGCCCTGCTCGGCATGGGCCTGCTCGGGGTCGAAGGCCTCCGCCGTAAGTTCATGGCCTAATCAAGAATCACGTTCCTTAAATATGCCAAGGCAGGACACCAATGTCCTGCCTTGGTTTTTTTGCATAGTGACAACACTGGACTAACACGATTTAGGTTCTGGTTAAGATTAAATCAGGTAGCATGCAAGTACCGTTCGTTATCGAAAGATTTTCCTATGAAAAACTGCGTGACTAGACTCACCACCATTTCAACGTTGTTTGCTTTAAGCCTCCTCGCCACACAAAGCTCCAACGCAATTACCACACTCAGCATCTTCGACGGATCCACCACGTTGACAGTCGTCGATGATGACCCCAACGACAGCACCCCAGGGGCAGGTATCGTCACATGGAACGGCTCAATTGGAGTCTGGGACGTGAATGTAGCAAGTGGCTTTACGCAGCCGTCTCTAGGCACTACGACAGACCCGCGCATGAGCCTAAGCGGAGTCAATCACTCCGTCGGCGCAGGAGTACTAACGATCACATTCACCGACACCGACTTTGCCGCTCTCCCCGTGTTCGCGATTTCCGAAATCGGCGGAACACAAGATGGAAGCAATCCCACAATCAATTACATCACCCTGCAAGGCGGCAGCCAAATTGCCAACACGGGCTTGATATTCGGAACACCGTTCTCTGCGTCTATTCTAGGTTATTTTGCGGTTGGCACCAACCCGCCACCGCCAGGGCAAATTTCAACCTATTCACTCTCTCAAGTCATCACGATTACCCACACCGATGCCGGCAACACGAGCTTCGGAGCCTCTCTAACCGCACCGGTGCCTGAGCCGACAACAACCCTTTTCCTGATGGGTATCGGCCTTGGAACGGCGCATGTTGTTCGGGCAAAACGAAAAACATCCCGCGCCAATTCAAAATAAGCTTTGAGCGTGTGACGGCACGTCAAAGTCCAGACTCTTGATCATAACATCGCTGTGCTACTTCGGCGCTCCGACTGATTTCTACTTCGGCGCTCCGACTGATTTAACCCACGCGTCGAAATCCTGCCGCAGAGCATGCGGAGCGGTTTCCGTCGGAGCATAAGCTTTGATCAATTGGGCAAGTTGAACGGCGCTCAAGCCACGAGCGCGCCACCAATTGCAGTCACTGAAATCAGCGTCTTTGATATTAGCACCGGAGAGACGTGCCAAAGAAAGGTTAGCCCCCTTCAAAACAGCCGCCTCCAAACTCGCGCCAGTGAGATCTGCCCCAGAGAGATTGGCTTCACTTAAATTGGCCATCAGCAAGACCGCCTCACTCAGATTTGCGGCCGGCAATAACGCCCGTTGAGCCTCCACTTGTTCCAGCACCGCGCCGCGCAAGTTCGCTCGACGCAATTGAGCGCACGCCAATCGAGCTTTCAGCAACTGAGCGGCCGCCAAATCAGCACCTGACAAATCCGCGTCAGTAAAGTCTGCCTGCTGCAGTTTACTCCGAGAAAACTTGGCGCTCACGAGTACCGCGTGGACGAAGCTGCTCCGCTGAAAATCTGCTCCGGACAAATCGGCATTCGCCAGATTGCCGCCATCCAAATTCAAACCTTCAAGATGGGCGCCGCGCCACTCCCGGTTTCCCACACTCACCAGATTTGCAAACGCGGCCCCGCGATCCCGCGCCGGATACGAAGCGTGCCCGATCACCCAAAAATCATGTTCCATCCCTGATTGCCGCCCGGAACTTGGCGCGCGCCAGAGAAGGAATAAGTTCGCCGTCACCAAAGCGAGTAAGAGCAAAATCGCCCAGGGAGCCGCCCGCCGCCCGCGGCTGGGCGATTTCTCCGCAACGATCCTCTCCAAATTGGCAACCCGGTCTGACAAGTTTGAGTTCTCACTCATGCAAGCGCGATCTTAACGCTTCAGCACAATAGAAGCATCGCAATTCTTTCATCGCAGTGGCAACTTGCAGGCGAATCCGTGAACGAAAAAACGTCAAATCCGCGCCCGCGCGAAACCGCCTCAAGCACTCGCAAGCTCGGGTTTCGCCTCGCCGCCGTTCTCTTTGGACTGCTTCCGCTTGTGGCCTTGGAAATCAGCCTTCGCGTCTTCAATCTGGCCAAACCCACCGACCAAGCGGATCCCCTCGCCGGTTTTAATCGGCAACAAACCTTGTTCGAGAAATCCGGTGACGTTTTCCAAACAGCACGCGCACGCGAGCCGTTTTTTAATCCGCAACATTTTGCAGCAATCAAACCAACCAACGGCTTTCGCGTTTTTTGCTTCGGCGGTTCAACGGTCTTTGGTCACCCGTATTTGAGCGACACGGCGTTTCCCAAATGGCTGGAACTCGAACTCGCAGCCAGCGCACCCGGACGGGCCATTGAAGCAGTGAATTGCGGGGGCATTTCCTACGCCAGCTACCGCCTCGCCCCCATCGTCCGTGAGGTAATGAAGTATCAACCCGACCTCATCGTCGTCGCGACGGGTGAGAACGAGTTCTTGGAAGACCGGACATATCAGCGCATCAAGGTTCAGTCGGGCTTCCGGCGATCCTTGGAGGAGAAATTTTTTTCACTCCGCTCTGCGATGATCGTTCGCAATTGGCTCAATCGCGAACAACACAACTCTCTTACCGCTCCACCACCGGTCACCTCCACGCTCTCGACCGAAGTGAATGCGCGACTCGACGACGCCCGTTCCGGCTATGCGTCGTATCACCGCGATGACGAGTGGCACCGCCAGGTTGTCAATCAATTCGAGGACTCCCTGCGCGCCATGATCGCCGATTGTCGCGGCGCGAAAACACCGTTAATTCTGGTCACCCTCGGTTCCAATCTTCGCGATTGCCCGCCATACAAGTCCGAGCACAAAAGCGACCTCGGTCCGGAGGCAGAGGCTCGCTGGCAATCGGATTTCGACGCTGCGGCCGCGGCCGAATCAAAAGATCCGCAAGCCGCTCTGGCACTCTACGAAAAAGCCGCGGCAATCGACAGCGAGCACGCGTTGCTCAATTTTCGCATCGCACGCCTGCTTGATCGCCTCGGACGAGTTGAGCCGGCTCGCGAGCATTACCTCCGCGCCAAAGATCAAGACATTTGCCCATTGCGGATGCTCGACGAGGTTTATCAGTTGCAACACAAGATCGCAGCGGAGACTTCCACGCCGCTCGTCGATGCTCGCAGCATCCTCGAAGCGCTGTCACCCGATCGCCTTCCCGGGAACGATCTCTACGTCGATCACGTGCATCCGACGATCGGAGGCAACCAACAAATTGCTCAAGCTGTCGCCGCTCGAACGCTCGAAATGCGGCTGCTGCCCGACGCGTCGCCGTTGCCCGCCGAGAAACGACGGAGCGAATATCACCGACACCTGCAACGCCTCGACGCCACCTACTTTACGAACGGAAGGCGCCGCGTGGAATGGTTAGAAAACTGGGCGCAGCGCAAGAAACTCGCCGAGGAAACAATGCCCAAAGACGTGAGAGGATTCCTTCATCAGGGCTTTCGCTCCTTCGAACTGGGCGCCGAGGAAGACGCGTGGAAATCATTTTTGACGGCGCTGGAAATGGATTCGTCGGCCACGAAACAAATCATTGCGCGAGCGCTGCAACTTCGCGACGAAGGCCGCGGCGAGTCGGGGCAACAATTGTTAAATCACCTCCGTCGCGTGGTGATCAGTCGCGACGTGAAAGCAGACATCGAAAAAGCGTCCGCCGTTCTCCGCGGCGACCGCGCGGCTGTCCCGGCGGGCCAATGACCGGACCTACTCGCTACCAGGCGCTCCACCCAACTCCACCAATTTCGCCGACGCAACTTCCCATGCGGCATTCAACTCCTCCAACTTGGTCATCGCCGTAGACAGCTCCCGGTTGATGTGCATTGCGGCACCAGCCTTCTCATAGGTCGACGGCTTTTCCAACTCGTCGGTGAGTTGCTGCTGCTGCAGTTCCAAAGCGGCAATGTCCTTCTCCAATTGTGTCACGCGTTGTTGAGCATCGCGCCGGGCCTTGGATTTTGCCTGCCGCTCCTCGGCTTCCAGACGCTTCTGTTCCTTCCGATCCACGCCCGTCAAACGAGGTGCGCCACCGCCGCCTTTCGAATTCGCCTGCCCATTGCTTCCGGCAGAAGTAAGCGCCGCGCGCGCAGAGGTCGCGGAGGTACGGTCGAGATAATACTGATAGTCCCCGGCGTAATGGGTTAACTTGCCCGCGTTGACATGAACCACGCTCTTGGCAATGGAGCGAATGAAATAAACATCGTGGCTGATGAAGACAACCGTTCCTTCGAACTGCTGCAAAGCGCCGACCAGCGCGTCGATGCTCGGCATGTCGAGGTGCGTCGTCGGTTCATCCATCAACAGGAAGTTCGGCGGATCGAGCAACAATTTCACCAGCGCCAACCGGCTCTTCTCACCACCGCTTAGGACACCAACCTTTTTGAAGACGTCGTCGCCGCGAAAAAGGAAACTGCCCAGCACCGTGCGGACGAATTGTTCCGTAACGCGCTGCGGCGTATCCAATCCCTCGTCGAGCACCGTGCGATCGGGCTGCAGCATTTCGACGCGATACTGGGAATAATATCCGGCCTTGGCATTATGGCCGAGCGTGCGCTCCCCGCTTTGAACGGGCAGCGCGCCACCAAGGATCTTCAGCAACGTTGACTTGCCCGCACCATTCGGTCCGACGAGCACGATGCGCGAACCCCGCTCCACCTCGAAATCAATGCCGCGATAAACCACATTCTCACCGTAGGCGTGGTGAATGTTCTTCAGCGCGATGACCCGCTGTCCACTGCGTTGCGGTTGCGGAAAGGCAAACTTGACCTTCTTTTCATCACTCGTCGGCGCTTCGATTTTCTCCATGCGCTCGATCTGCTTGAGTTTGCTCTGCGCCTGCGACGCCTTGCTGGCCTTCGCGCGAAAGCGGTCGGCGAATTCCTGCAGGCGTGCGATCTCTTTCTGCTGATTTTTATAGGCGGCGAGTTGCTGCGCTTCGGCCGCATCGCGCTGAATGAGGTAATTGTCGTAGTTTCCGACGTAACGAAACACCTGCGACTGCCGGATCTCCACAATGCTGCTAACCAGCTGATTCAAAAACTCACGATCGTGGGAGATCATCAGGATCGCACCCGGATATTCCTTCAGATATTCCTGAAACCAGAGCAGCGCCTCGAGATCGAGGTGGTTCGTCGGTTCGTCGAGCATCAAGAGATCGGGCTCCTGAACGAGCAATCGTGCAAGGTGGGCGCGCATCACCCAGCCGCCGCTCATCTCCCGCGCAGGCCGATCGAAATCCGATTCGCGAAAACTCAGCCCCGACAGAATCCGTTTCGCCTTCGCAACCGTCTGGCCGTCGGCAACTGTTGATTGCGTGGCCAGCTCAAGCACGGTTTCATTCCCGGCGGGCGCACTTTCCTGAGGCAAAAAACCGACCACGATACCCCGCTCGAAAGTGATCTTTCCCTCGTCGGGCGACTCGTCTTGAAGGATGAGTTTGAAGAGCGTGGATTTACCGGCACCGTTCGGTCCGACGAGCCCGATGCGATCCTCACGGTTGACCTGCAACGTGACGCCTTCAAACAGCGTCCGTCCGCCAAAGGATTTCGCGACATCCGAAATGGTTAACATATCGAGCCCGCGATGGTGCGGAGGTTCAGGAATTCAAGCAAGCGCGGATTGAGAGTATTCGGGTGCCTCGCAGACAACCAAACCCTCGGACTTAATTCTTGCGCTCCGTTGCCACGGTCGCTATTCCTTTGCGGCTTTTTTATGAACTATAAGATCTCGCGCCGCGCCGCTTCACTGTCGCCTTCGCTGACCCTCGCCATTGACTCGAAGGCCAAGCAAATGAAGGCCGACGGCATCGACGTCGTGGGCTTCGGCGCCGGCGAACCGGATTTCGATACGCCGCAGCACATCAAGGACGCCTGCGCCAAGGCGCTGGCCGATGGTTTCACAAAATACACGCCAGCCGCGGGCATCCCGGAGTTGCGCCAGGCCATCGCCGACAAGTTCAAGCGCGAGAACGGGCTCACCTACAAGCCCTCGCAAGTGATCGTCTCCTGCGGCGGCAAACACTCGTGCTACAACGTCATTCTCGCCACGTGCGAAGAGGGCGACGAAGTGATCATTCCCGCGCCGTATTGGCTGAGTTATCCCGAGATGGTGAAGCTCGCCGGCGCCACGCCGGTCATTCTGCCGACGAGCGACAAGACGGAGTTCAAGGTGACGCCGGAACAACTTCGCGCCGCGATTACGCCGCGCACACGCTTGTTCATTTTGAATTCGCCGAGCAATCCGACCGGATCGGTTTACACACCGGACGAGGTAAAGGCGCTGGGTGATATTTGCGTTGAGAAGAACGTGCTCATCATGAGCGACGAAATCTACGAACACCTCCTCTACGATGGAGCGAAGCACAAGTCCGTGGCGAGCTTCTCGCAGGCGCACTATGACCACACGATCGTCGTGCACGGCTTCGCGAAGGCGTGGAGCATGACCGGTTGGCGTTTGGGTTTCCTCGCGGCACCGGAACCGATCGCGAAGGCCATCGACGCGATTCAATCGCACAGCACGAGCAACCCGACGAGCTTCGCGCAAAAGGGCGCGGTGGCGGCGTTGAACGGTTCGCAGGAACACTTGCCCAAGTGGCTCGCGGAATATTCCAAGCGCCGCAGCTACGCGCATCAACGTCTCAACGCGATGCCTGGCATCACGTGCGTGAATGCGAAAGGTGCCTTCTACCTCTTCCCGAACATCTCGAAGCTCGGATTGAAATCTGCCGACTTCTGCGCGCGCTTGCTCGAACAGGAAAAGGTCGCCGCCGTCCCCGGCATCGCCTTCGGCGCGGATGAGTATTTGCGCATCAGCTATGCGACGAGCATGGCGAACATCGAGAAGGGCTTGAATCGCATGGAGAACTTCGTGCGCGGTCTGGCGAAATAGTCAGCCACCCACCCACCTTCAGCCCGTCCGGCGAAAACCGCTGGACGGGCTTTTTCGTCTGGAGCAGACTCCCGTCGTTGAGCGGGACAACTTCAACCTAAACCAAAGGACACACATGCAATCAGTCACGTTTGCGGCAGGAAACTCGGGATCCTCTGCGCTGGGCGCAATCGGGTTCCTCTTTGCGTTAGTGATCGGACTCGCGTTCTACCTCTTCTTCTGTTTCTGCACGAAGAAGATTTGCGAAAAGGCCGGACATGAACCCGGGGCGCTGATTTGGATCCCCATCGCCAACCTCGTGCCCATGCTTACTGTGGCGAAGATGCCGATCTGGATGATCGTGCTGTTCTTCATTCCTATCGTAAACTTTGTCATCGCCATCATGATGTGGTGGAAAATCTGCGAAGCCCGTGGCAAATCGGGCGCGCTCGGATTGCTCATGATAGTGCCGCTCGTCAACATAGGGCTGCTCCTCTATCTCGCCTTCGGAGACTAAACCGAGGAAGACGATTCAGAACTTACTCGATTGGCGGACTGCTTCCGCCAATCTCAGCAAGTAGTCCTCGCGCGAAATCTCCTTCGCGCCGAGCGCGAGTGTTACCGGCGTTACCATCTGCGTGTCGAAGAGCAGGAAGCCGCGTTCGCGCAGGTGTTCGACCAGATGATGCAACGCCACCTTCGACGCGTCGGTCGCTTGATGGAACATCGATTCCCCCGCGAATAATCCGCCCACAGAGACGCCGTAAACCCCGCCAACGAGCATGCCGTTTTGCCAGCATTCGACGCTGTGCGCGTGACCAGCTTCGTGAAGCCGCGTGTAGGCGTCGATGAATTCCGCGCTGATCCAACTGCCGCGCCTGGGTTGCGTCGCGCACGCCGTAATGACGCCGCGAAAATCGCGATCCCGCGTCACTTCAAACGGCGCGCGGCGCAACGTCCGCGCGAGACTGCGCGACACGTGGAATTCACCCAGTTCGAAAATCCCGCGCGGATCAGGCGACCACCACGTGACTGGATTAACGGTCCACGGAAAAATTCCACTCCGATACGCGAGCAACAAACGCTCGACCGAGAGATCACCGTCGAAGGCGAGCAGGCCATTGTGTGCGCCACTCAGTGCGCGACGCGGGTCGGGAAACCACAAACGCTCCGTAAGTTGCGCAGGAATGGTTTCTTTGGATGGACGTAAAGCCACAACATCATCCCGTCACGCACAACGCAAGGTTCATGCGGACAACGAACCGGGATCGATTTGATACTCACGGGCCGCGCGCAGTTTCGGGAAAAATTCCTCGGCTACCATGAAGCCGACACACTCCGAAGTGCCGCAGCGACACGGATGCTCGCGGTATTCCTCGAGGCCGTAGCCGTAATTGAACGTCAACTCCTCGCCTCGCAGGATCGCACGGTTGGTGAAGATCCAGATGCGACCTTCTTCGTGCATCGCTTCGCAGTTCGGCGCGCAACTGTGATTGAGATGCCGCGCGAGATTCCATTCCACGCTGCCGTCGAGGTCCCAATGATCGTCGAGTGAAAAGATGAACGGATTGTTCGCCTCCAGGCGGCGCAGGGACTCCTGCTTGTCGATCTTCTCGCCGGTGTATTCCACCACCCGCGCGCCCTTCGGCAGCGAGCGCGTCGCGAAAGCGCCCGTCCCGTGGATTGACGACGAGCGGAAAGTCAGATGGTCAAGGGACATCGTCACCAGTGAATTAGAAACGTTCGGGCGCGCCGGGAAAAGCGAAAACAACCGGGCCAATTCGCGGCAAAGGTTTGGCAAAAATAGAAAAGCCATCTCTTTCAAAAAATACGATCAATCCACTAGCAAACATGCCGCCTTGCGAAAGGTGGCAATCAAAACGAACTAACATCATGGACACGGTCACATTTCTAATCTTTCTCTTCGCATCGTCGCTCCCGACGGCCTACGTGCTGATCATGCGGCACTATCTGAAGGACGCGTAAAACGGCGTCCCATCAGAGTGCGCGCGTCGCCTATTCAGCCTGTCGCTTAGCGGCCTCGCTGCTACGATGGGCACATGGCAAGTCCTCTGGGATACGCGGCATTTCGACCAGCTTGGTGGCTGACGGGACCACACGCCCAGACGCTTTTTGCTTCGCTCGTTCCGCGTTCTTTTCACCTGTCGATCCGTCGCGAGCGGATCGACCTCCCCGACGGTGATTTCCTCGATCTGGATTGCGTTGGCCAAAGCGGGCCGATCGTCCTGATACTCCACGGGCTCCAAGGCTCCATTCGATCCAAGTATGCCCGCGGCTTGTTGGAAGCCGTGGCGCAACGCGGCTGGCGTGGGGCGGTCCTCCATTTTCGTGGCTGTTCCGGAGAACCAAATCGCCTGGCCCGCGGCTACCATTCCGGCGAAACCACCGACCTCGCCTACGTTGTTGCGGAATTGTTGCGCCGCGAACCCACCACCCCACTGGCCGTGGTCGGCTATTCGCTCGGTGGAAACGTGCTGCTGAAATGGCTCGGAGAAACGGGCTCGAACAATCCACTCACGGTCGCGGTCGCCGTCTCGGTGCCGTTCGAACTGGGCTCCGTGGCCGAGACGCTCGAACGCGGCGTCGCCCGACTCTATCGCCGGCACTTGGTCGAAAGTCTCAAGGGCGCGATCGCCACCAAAATGCAGAGAGTTGATCTCGGGATCGGGTTAAAAAGAAGCGAGCTCTCCGCGATTCGAACGTTTCGTCAGTTCGATGATCGCATCACCGCGCCGCTGCACGGGTTCCGTGACGCTGACGATTACTACGCACGTGCGAGCTGCAGATCCTTCCTGAAAAACATCGCAACGAAGACGCTTGTGCTGCACGCCCGCAATGATCCATTTATGAGCCCGACCGTGATTCCGGAGCAACGGGAGGTTTCCAAAAGCGTCTCGCTCGAAGTGAGCGACGACGGGGGTCACGTAGGATTTGTGTCCAGCAGCAGCGCTGGCAAACCAGAGTATTGGCTGGAGAAACGGATTCCCGCGTTTCTCGACGAATACTTTAAGTGAGCTGTCCGAGCTTGCCCGTGCTGTCACCCAGACGTTCCACCGGCGCACCAACGCGTTCGAGCAACGAGAGGTAGAGATTCGTCATCGGCGTGAGGCTCTCGTATTTGATATGGCGTCCCGGCCGAATCGTGCCGCCGCCACCGCCAGCGAGGAGCACCGGCAGATCGTGATGCGCGTGGCGATTGCCGTCGGCAATGCCGCTGCCGTAAACGATCATCGAATTGTCGAGCAATGTCCCGCTCGCTTCGCGGATGGATTTCAGCTTGTTCAGGAAATACGCAAAGTTGGTCGTGTGAAATTTGTTGATCCTCGCGATCTTCGCCTTCTTCCCCGGATCGTTGCCGTGGTGCGAAAGATCATGGTGGCCCTCGGGCACGCCGATCTGCGGATAGCTGCGGTTGCTGCCGTCGTGCGCCACCATGAACGTCGCAACGCGCGTGCTGTCGGTCTGAAACGCGAGCGCCAGCAGATCATACATCAAGCGCACGTGCTGCGCGTAATCCGACGGGATCCCCTCGGGCTTGTTGATCGTGGGCTTGGGTTGCGATGCGGCGAAGCGTTCCGCTTGCTCGATCTGCTGCTCCATCTCGCGAACAGCCGTCATGTATTCGTCGAGCTTGCGTTGATCCGTCGTGCCGAGATTGGCCTTCAACTGCTGCGCGTCTTCCAGGACGAAGTCCAGAATGCTTTTGTTGTAACGCTCGCGACGCGCGCGGTTCTCAACCGCATCGCGGCCGTTCGCACCGAACAAACGCTCGAACACCACGCGCGGATTGGCCTCGGGCGGCATCGGGGTCGTATCGGTCTTCCACGAAATGTTGTGTTGATAGATGCAGCTGTAACCAGAGTCGCATGAACCGGCGTTGCGCGACTTGTCGCAACCAAGTTCCAGCGATGCGTAGCGGGTCTGCCGACCGATCTTGGACGCGGCCATTTGGTCCACAGAAATCCCGAGACGCACGTCCGCACCAGCGGTCTTGCGCGCTTGCACGCCGGTAAGAAACGTCGCGTTCGCCCTCGCGTGATCCCCCGGACCGTCGCCATTGCTGCGTGCGTGAACCTGCGCGAGGCCGCTCAGCACCGACAGATCTTTCTGATACGGCTTCAACGGCTCGAGGATCGACGGCATGTCGTAGTTCGCGCCGACCGCACGCGGGGTCCAGTCCTCCATGTTTTTCCCGTTGGGCACGTAGATGAATGCCATGCGACGCGGCGCAGCCATCGCGCCCGCCGCTGAGGAAGTGGCCGGCAACATCGCTTCGAACATCGGCAGCGCGACGCTCACACCCAAACCTCGCAAGAAGGTCCGCCGAGGAATATGCCATTTCTTTTCCATAATTTTATCGGTGTCGTCTGAAACTAAGCTGTCAGGCCGCTTGCAGCAAGCGGCGTTCGGTCATTACTGGCTCGCCACGCTCACGCTATCGCCTTCGCCACGGCGCATCTGGAAGGGCACGCTCTTAACCACTTCGGAGACGAGGACGGAAAACTTGTAACCCTTCATCGTCACGCCCTTGGTGATCTGCTCGACGGCGCACTTGTCGTAATATTCCAAACCGCGCCCCAGCGCGTAGGTGAGCATTTTCTCAGACAGGCATCGCACGAAGTCCGCGTTCTTTTTCAGCAACAAGATCGCGCGCAAATCCGCCGGGCCACTGAAACTCTCGCCGGAAACCAGCTTGCCCGCCGGATCAATCGGCGCCTTCGCATCCTCGGTGCGCCACGCGCCGATGGCGTTGAAGTTCTCCAAACCGAATCCGATCGGGTCCATGCGCGCGTGGCACGTGGCGCAGTTCGGATCTTCGCGATGCTGTTCCATCCGCTGGCGCAACGTGCCGGTGAGTTGCTTGCCACCTTCGGGTTTGTCGAGGTCAGGCACTTCGGGTGGCGGCGGTGGCGGCGGGGTGCCGAGCAGATTTTCCAACACCCACTTGCCACGCTTCACTGGCGAGGTGCGTGTCGGATTCGAAGTCAGCGTCAACACGCTTGCGTGCGTCAACACACCGCCGCGACGCGGGTCGGTGAACGTCACCTGCTGATACTCTTCGCCCTTGATGTTTGGAATGCCGTAGTGCTTCGCGAGACGTTCGTTGACGTAGGTGTAGTTCGAATTGAGGAAATCCAGAATGCTCCGGTCCTCGCGCATCACGTGCTCGAAATAGACCTCCGTCTCGCGTTCCATCGCGACGCGCAAGGCTTCGTCGAACGCGGGAAACTCCGTCGGATCGGGATTGAAGTTCTTGAGGTTCCGAATCTGCAACCACTGCCCCGCGAAATTTTCCACGAGGGATTCAGCTTTCGGGTCTTTCAACATCCGGCGCACTTGCACGTCGATATTTTTTCGCAACGTTCCGTTCGCCGCCTCGGTGAAAAGCGCCTCGTCCGGCAGACTGCTCCACAGATAATACGAGAGTCGCGACGCCAAGGCGTATTCATTGATCGGGTGAACGGACTTGGGATTGTTCGGCTCCGGCTGAATTTCACCGCGGAAGAGAAAGTGCGGCGAGACGAGCACTGCTTGCATCGCCAGTTTGATTCCCTTCTGGAAACTCTCCCCTTCCTTCTCGGCCATCGCCACGAACTTTGTCAACCGCGCCACTTCTTCATCTTTGACGGGGCGGCGAAAAGCACGACGCGCGAAGTTGCCGATGATTTCCTTCGCCACGTCAGCCTTGGTGGCCGGAGTGGGCATCCGAGCGAAGATGCGCTTGTGCGTTTCCGACAACACCACCGGCTCGGGTGGGCTGTGAATCTCCAATGATTCCAAGGCGAATCCCCGCTCGGGTCGCTTGCCTTTCTTGTCTGGCGGTCCGGTGAAGGGATTGAGCAAATGGAACGACAACGTGTGTTCGCCGGCCGCGAGGGTCGCTTTGACTTCGATGGCTACTGGAGAATCAGGGGCGCCGGTCACGACACTGGTCCTTACTGATTTTCCATCGAGGCGTATGTCCATGCGCGCCGGTTCGCCGCCCACCTGCTTGGTGGAGGTGTTCGCGCGGAAGATGAATTCGCCGGCCTTGTCGGCCTTGATTTTGGTGGAGGCTTCGCCGGTTTTCGTCACCGCACGCATGGTGGACGCGAGCACGTAGGTGCTGCCCTTCCCTTCCAATGCCTTGCCTTCGATCTTGGTTACTTTGCGCTCCGGCTTCGCATCGACCATCAAAGCGGTGTCGAGAATCTTCTCCGCGGCGGCGAGATATTTTTCCAACAACACCGGTGGGATCGTGAGCACGTCGCCGATGTTGTCGAAGCCGTAACCGGAATCGTCGGCCGGAAAATCCGCGGCTGGTTGAAAATCCACGCCGAGCAGATCGCGAATCGTGTTGTTATACTCCGAGCGATTCAGCCGGCGAATCGTCACGCGACCGGGATCGGGATTCGTGCAATCGACTTTGAAAATTTCACCCTCGATCCACGCCGTGAGGAGATCGCGCTGCGCCTGCGTGGGCTGGGGCTTGCCATCCGGCGGCATGTCGCGGCCGCGAATATTGAGGAGCACCTTCTCCCACGTCTTGCGATCCTTCTGCACCGCCGCTGCGTCCTTGTATTCGGTCAGCACGAGGTCACCCTTCTTCTTGTCCGGGCGATGACAGTCGAAGCAGAACTGGTTGAGAACCGGTTTGATCTCCTTCTCGAAAACCGCGGACGGATCCGCTTTCGCCACAGCTTGCTCGCTCTTCGCTTTCGCCGCGGGCGACGACTCCGCCGGCTTCTTCGAGCACGCGGGCAGAAAGCCCGCAAGCACGAGGATCAGGATCGCGAAACTTCGACGGCGCATACAGGTCATTCAGACGCCCATGATGTCAGATTAATTTCACCTATCGCCAGTGTTTTCCGACCGGCGCGAGGCCTTAAGGCGGCATCCGCGTGCAGGGAATACGACCGTTCAAATCACGAAGCGGCGTGAATGACGCGCGACGACCGCATCACGCGAGCGCCCAACCGGGCTGGACATCCGCATCCCACTGCGCCGCGACACTCTGCGACTGCAACTTCCGCTCGGCGAGAATGCCGATCATCGCCGCGTTGTCAGTGCACAGACTCTTTTCCGCGAGACGCAGCACCAAGCCTTCACGTCGACACGCGGCGGCAAGTTGCTCGCGCAACCCGCGATTGCACGTCACGCCACCCGACGCCGTGATCACGCCGACGCCAAGACGCAGTGCCGCGCGAACCGTCTTCGAGACCAGCACATCAACAATCGCCGCCTGCACGCTCGCGCACAGATCGCGGAGCTTCTTCCCGTCGTCGAGCAACGTGGGATTGCGTTGGAGAAAATACCGCACCGACGTTTTCAAACCGCTGAAGCTAAAATCGTGGTTCGGGTCGTGCAGCATCGGGCGAGGAAATTCATACGCGCTCGGGTTGCCTTGCGCGGCGAGTTTGTCGAGCTCCGGCCCACCGGGATACGGCAGTCCAATCAGTTTGCCTACCTTGTCGAAGCACTCGCCCGCCGCGTCATCGACGGTCGAGCCGAGCACGCGATGTTGCAACTCCGCTTGCACGTGAACCAGCATCGTGTGACCTCCGCTGACGATCAGCGAAACGTTCGGCGCGAACGCGGCAAAGTCCGCGCGCGGCGGTTGACCGACGATCCACGGTGAATACAAATGGGCCTCGTGATGATTGATGCCGATGAAAGGTTTGTTCAGCACGAACGCGAATGCCTGCCCCACCTTGAAACCCACCATCAACGCCGCCGGCAAACCCGGCCCCTGCGTTGCCGCGACGGCCGTGACGTCCCGCACTTCCGCGCCCGCTTCGCGCAGAGCGGCACGCGCGACCGGGAGGAGATTCTGCAAGTGCATCCGCGTGGCGAGCTCGGGAACAACACCGCCGTATTCCGCGTGGAGTTTGATCTGGGAAGAGACGACGTTGGCAAGCACGCAACCGTCGCGAATGACGGCGACACTCGTCTCGTCGCAGGAAGTTTCGAGCGCCAGCAACATTGAGGAATCAATCGCCGCGCGGAGCGCGATCACTTCGCATTCGCGGCGACTTTGTCGGAAGAATTCTGGCGCTGGCTGTAGAGGGAAATGCCTTTGAGCACGTCGGTCGCGCGTTCCAATTGCACATCGCGAACCTTCTCCACACGCGTACGATCTTTTTCCTCGAGCGACTCAAGCCCGCCCGGCGAGCGACGCAACGCGAGGTCGCGTTCATCCTCGTCGGACATCGGCACGATAATGTCGGGTGTGATGCCCTTCTCGTGAATGACCTTGTGACTCGGCGTATAATACTTGGCCGTCGTGAGGCGCAGCGCATTGTTGTCGGGTAACGGCAGGATGCTTTGCACGGATCCTTTGCCGAACGTCTGCTCGCCGACCACGATCGCCCGCTGCAAATCCTGCAAGCAGCCCGCGACGATCTCCGACGCGCTCGCGCTCCCGGTGTTGACCAGGAGAGCCATCGGCAATTTCAGACGATGCTCACGACCGCCGGCATGATACTCGGATTTCTGCGCCGAGTTCCGACCTTCCGTGGAGACCACGAGCTTGCCACGCGGGAGAAACTTCTCGCACACCTTCACTGCCTGATCGAGCAGCCCGCCCGGGTTGCCGCGCAAATCGAGCACGAGCGATTGCATGCCTTTTTCGTCGAGCTTCTTCAACGCCGCATCCAACTCTGAGCTCGTCTTCTCGCCGAACTGCATCAGCCGCACGTAACCAATCTTGCCGGGCAACAACGGAAACTCGCGCTTGCCGTTCACGTCCTTGACCGTGTCCACGGGGATGAGCGCGCGCATGAGTTTGTGATCCTTGGATTCGCCATTGCTCGGGCGCAGCACCGTGATCGTCACCTCGGTGTCCGGCACGCCACGCAAGCGCTTGACGGTATCGCCCACGCTCATCTTCTCGGTGCTCTTGCCTTCGATCTTCGTAATACGATCGCCGGGTTGAATGCCCGCTTTGGCGCCGGGGCTTTCATCCATCGGCGAAACCACCGTGATGTGGCCGTCCTTCATGGAAATCACCAAGCCCACTCCGCCGAACGCGCCTTCCGTGTCGTCCTTCAAATCTTTGTACTTCCGCGAATCCATGAACTCGCTGTGCGGATCGAGCGTGCTAATCATGCCCTTGAGCGCGCCTTGCACGAGGTCCTGACGCGTGACCTTGTCGCCATCGACGTAATCTTGGAGAACCATTTCCAACACGCGGGTGAAGAGCGCGTAATTCGAATACGCGTCGTCCTTCCCGGCGGCTTCCGCGGAGTGGAGATAGATCTGCGCACCGACGACGAGGTTGAGGAGAAGCCCCGTAACGAGGACTCCGTAGAGAAGACGTTTTTTCATACGCATCACGTGCAGACGGTGGGAACGTAGACGAGCGCTCACCGCTTGGCAAGCGACCCCGCGAAATGGTTTTCCCGTCATCCCACGGTCGCGCCCACCGTCGGTATTCTCCCGAACTATCGACGCAACCGCCGCTACGATTGAGCGCCGCCAACCGCGCGGAGCAGCAGCTCGACGTAAGGCAAATCCGCGGGAACCGTCACCTTCGGATTCGGCGATGCGGCCTCGACGAGACTCACCGGCTGGCCGATCAACTCACACGCCGCCGTGTCATCCGTCAGCACCAGCCCCTTCTCGCGGACCGCCGCCAAGGCACGGCGAATCACGTCCACGCGAAAGGTTTGCGGCGTTTGCACCGCCCAGAGCCGGCTGCGGTCGGGATGCCGCGCAATCGTCCGTCCGTCATCGGATTCCTTGATCGTGTCCGTGACGCGTTGCGCCGCGACCGCCGCGCCCGCGCGCCGCGCCTCGGCAATGGTGGCCTCGATCAACTTCACCGCCGTGCACGGCCGCGCGCCGTCCTGAATGGCCACCACCTCCGTCGCCGCGGACAAGGCCGCGAGCCCGTTGATCACCGAGTCCTGACGTTCGCGCCCGCCGGCCACGAGACGGAAAGGTTTCTTGAACCCATACCGCGCCGCCAGTTCGGCGAATGCCGGCTGCAAATCCTCCCGCGCCACCACCACGATCTCGGCCAGGCCCGGCACGGAATCAAACCGCGCCCACGTGTGAGCGATGACGGGCTGGCCGGCGACTTCGAGGAACAGCTTGTCAATGTTCGGCCCCATGCGGGTGCCTTTGCCGGCGGCGACGATGATGGCGGAAACCATTTTCCGAGTCTCTGGTTTCCCAAGGGGAGTTTCAAGTCTGGCGGTTCAACGCGCTGCCAGCGTCTTGTTGAAATTATCCTTAGCTATCCAAATAGTCCCGGGAGGCCCAATACACCGTTGTGAATTCGTTGACCCTTCAGCATGGGTTACCACTCTCGCCATTTTTCCACCTCGTCAGCCAGATCCGGGTAACGAGCCGCAGCCATAATAATTTCGAAAGCGTCGCAAATATCCTCCCGATGCACCGTCTCAATAAACCGACTCGCTGCGTCGAGCCGATTAAAACTTTTTACGGTCGTACGAAGCATTTGACGAGCGACAGCTTTTGTTAGCTTCGGAGCACCCCGAAGGTTTTCAATAAGCGTAGATACAAGTCGCCTCGATGTTGAAAGGTTTGGCTCCTCTGTGTCTTCATCCCACGTTTCAAACCAAGTTCGTTCCGATACAACATCGAGCGTAAGCGTTCGCAACATCTCGGCACGGCGTTCATCCGCAATCTTCCGCTCATTCGCCTCTTTGGCTTTTCTTGCGGTTTCCTCAATCAAAAGCGCCTCCCGATCGTGATCCCATCTCCACTGCAGCAATATCTGCATACGAACCGTCTCCCACGAAGAGTAGGCTTCACACTGAATCGCATGATCTGCTGCCGTAATCTCGATGGCGCCGACCGGAATAAATGAAGGAGGAGGGGGCGCACTAACCCAAAGCGCTTCTCTGTGGTTTGCCCAAGAGTGATGCGTGAGGATTAGTGGTAAACGAATGTTGGCATCTGACGGTCGGGTTGGGGTACTGCCAATCCAAGATGACGGAACGACAAAGACAAAGGAATAACCGCTCTGCGATGATGTTCTTACAACACGCAGCACACCAAACCTGCCATCCTCAAGAGGCGCGAGGAATACACTACCAGGACAGGGCAGGTCACTTTCGCTATACTTCGTGCGTTTGGACATCGTCTCTTTTGCTAACGGAAGTATTAGCTTTGGAATTGTTGATGATCGCTTCCACGGATCGAGACTCTAAAACGGTGAAGGGGCTCGATCCAGCCGTATCTTTCTCCCCCATCTCCGTTGATTCTTGGCCGGGCAAAGCCGATGCGCGCGCCACTCGGGCATCGCCGTTACTTCAGAAGTCCCATGGGGACGGCTGAACGGTTCCGTTGGGTTTTGCCGGGTGGGGCGAGGCTACCGACGAGCCGGCTCAGGGAAGTTTTACCACGGAGACGCGAAGGCGCGGAGGAAGTGAGGATTTCAACCAATCAAGCCAGCCCCAAGCCATCCGCCGCAGTCTATCCTGTGATTAGACCACGTTAATCGTAACTCCATAATCACTCCCATCGCACACCCGGCGCAGCCGACTCAACGTGCCGCATGGCAGCCTCAACGCTCTCAAAACCAAAAACGCCGGATGAAAAACGCCCGTCTCCACCGGCTGACTGATAACGAATCTCATAGAACCTGCCGGGAACGTCCACGCCAATATCCGCGGGGTCTTCTGCATCGCCAGTCCCCGGGCGAGAATCGGTCTGAACAATCTCAACGCCACACTGCACAGAACCAGCATAAGTAAACGTGCCGCGTTTCACAACTGGATGTGTCGTGTCGGAACTCATGGGCGCGAAGTGGTCTAACAGTAAGATTGAGCGACAGGATTGTCGTATATCACTTCCACTGGTCGGAGCCTAAAACTTCACGTCAGCCTTGGCCAGCCGGATTTTCCCTGCGCATCCTCGCGCGTCTCGGAGAGACGCTTTGAAACTAGCCCCGGCTTTTAAGCCGGGGTTCCGGTCCGCGGGTTGCCCGAGTCCCGCAGGGACGGCTGAACTTTCAACCGTCCCTTCGGGACTAGACCACTTCACCCCCCGCACCCGGCGTTGAAACGCCGGGCTAGGGTCAGGCGTCCCGCCCGGGACTCACGGCACCGCTTACCGGCAATTCCCCGTTTTCCACCCCTCCGGCGGACGGCTGAGACAACCGTCCCACCGTCATCCACTCTCCGCCCGCCGAAAGATGTCTTCCGCCGCTGGGACGATGCCCCTTTGGCCAGAGATGATGTCTGGCCCAGCGTCGATGAGGTTGTTCCGGGTGAAACCGATGTCAGACCCGCGGCGGGTGATGTCAGCCGCCGCTCACCTGATGTCAGTTCGCTGCGGCATGATATCAGGTCCGCCGCATCCAATGTCAGGAGCGTCCAGACTGATGTCAGCCGTGAGCGGGATGATGTCAGCCAGCTCCCACCTGATGTCAGTCGTGAGCGGGATGATGTCAGCCGGCTCCAACCTGATGTCAGCCGTGGCCGGGACGATGTCAGCCAGCTCCAACCTGATGTCAGGTTCATCGAAAACCATGTCAGGTTGGCTCGGGACAATGTCAGGTTGCCCAAAAACAATGTCAGATTCGCTGAAAACCATGTCGGTTTTGGAAAAACTGACATCAGTTTGGACGAAACTGACATGGTTTCCGCGCGGCAAGACATTGGTTTCCATGGAATTACACCCATTTCCACCCAATTCCACGTTTTCGGCCCTCTGGCGGACCAACATTCCCTCGCTCATCCCCCTGAGAACGGCAATTTCCGATACCGCACGCCATCCCAACGGACAGTTCGTGAACTTCGATCCGAACTGGCAACCCTCCGGTGATCCGAACACGGACTTCATCTACATCCGCGACCGGCTCACGGATTTTTACACTATCACGGCACGGTAGACGGAGCGGGCTTACGCCGCCGGACGCCAGTCGAGCAGCTTGAGTTGCACGCTGCGGCGCCCGTTGAATTCGTTGACCTCCGGCACGCACGCGAGGTCGAAGGGGCCGCTGGGCAGGGCCGTGTTGCCGGCACGCCACCAGACGATTTCGTAGGCGAGGCGTCCGTCGGTCGCGAAGAGTTTCACGTGCTGTTTCTCCGCGCCCATGCGTTGCGCGGGTCGCTGCGGGCGCAGGCCGCGCAGGACGAATTGCACGGAGGGGTTGCCCTGGCCGAACGGTTCGAGGGCGTCGAGCTGCTCGAGCAATTCCAGCGTCAGCTCGCCGGGCTTCAATTCCGCATCGATCCGCAGGATCGGCTTGAGTTGTTCGGCGGAGAGCGAATTCTTCACGAGGTCGTTGAGGCGCGCGCGCAAGGCGTCCACCTGACCGGGGCGAATGGTAATGCCCGCGGCCATCGCGTGGCCGCCGTGGCGGAGGAGCAGGTCGTCGCACCCGCGCAACGCGGCCGCGAGATCGAAGCCCTCGATGCTGCGACCGGAGCCGCGCCACTCGTCCCCTTCCCCGCCGATGATGAGCGTGGGCCGGTAGAACTCGCGCAGCACCCGCGACGCGACAATGCCCACGACGCCGATGTGCCAGAGCAATTGTCCCTCGACGATGACGAAATCTTTTTCCGGATCGAACTTCGCGCGCAGCGTGGCGGTGACTTCATCGACGATGCTGCGCTCGATGTTCTGGCGCTCGCGATTGTGCGCGTCGAGTTCGTGCGCGAGCGGCTCGGCTTCGCGCAACGTGCGCGCGAGGAGGAGGCGAAGGGATTGCTCGGCGTTCTCCAATCGTCCGGCGGCATTGAGGCGCGGGCCGAGTTGGAAGCCGACTTCGTAAACGCCCACCGCGCCGGACACTTGCGCGACTTGTTTCAACGCGACCAATCCCGGCCGCGTGGTGATGCGCAAGCGTTCCAAACCCGCGGTGACGAGAATGCGATTCTCGCCCGTGAGCGGAACCAAGTCCGCCACGGTCCCGAGCGCGACGAGGTCGAGCAGCGGACGGAGGTCGAACTTTTCCGCCGCGGCAAGGCCAAGTTCGCGTCCGCGTTTGAGCAACGCGTGGGCGAGCTTGAACGCAAGACCGACGGAGCAGAGTTCGCGAAACGAAGGCACACCCACTTCGCCGAGCTGGGGATTGACCAACGCCACCGCAGCAGGCGCGGGCGAGGAGACTTGGTGATGGTCGAGCACGAGCACGTCAACGCCGCGTTCGCGCAGCCACGCGATGGTCTCGACGGCGGTCGAACCGCAGTCGACCGCGAGCACGAGTTTCACGGGAAACTTCTCGAGGCAATTCTCCACGCCATCGCGCGTGAGGCCGTAGCCTTCATCGAATCGCCGCGGAAGATATTGCGAGACCTGGAGACCGAGCGCCTGAAACACTTCCGTCAGCAGCGCGGTTGAGGTTACGCCATCGACGTCGTAATCGCCGAAGATCACGAGCGGCTCCTTCGCGTCGAGCGCTCGGAGCAGGCGCGCGACGGCGGCGTCCATGTTTGGAATGAGGAACGGATCGGCGAGGTTCTTCAGGCGCGGTTGCAGGAACGTGACGATGGCGGACGCGTCGGAGAAGCCGCGATTGAGCAGGCATTGCACGAGCAAGGGTGGCAGGCCGAGTTCCTTCACCAAGCGCTCGACGATCAACGGCTGCGCCGGCGCGTTGGCCCAGCGGCACTTCATAGCAGCCCGCGGAAGAATTCCACGATGTGATCGAAGCGTTTGACAAGGAGTTCCAAAACGAGATCGCCCGCGACGGCGAGCACGCCGAACAAGTAAACAAAAGCGAACGCGGCCATCGCGTAGCCGAACCAGATGAGCGTCGAGTCCTCCTCCATCATGCTCAACGCAAGCAGAATGATCCCGTAACTCGGCAGCGAATTGGACAGGGGAATGATCGGCGGAAACGGCAGCGCAAGCAGCAAGCCCATCACACCGATGACGGCGGCATTCGCACAACGCGCGGCCGGCCAAGCGAGCCATGAGCCTTTGCGCGGACGAATCCATTTCTCCAGCCAGCGGACGAACTTGAGACCATTGCGAATGATCGTCTGGAGTTTCGCCGGCTCCAACATGCGCTTGCCGATGAATCGTGGGAGGCGCGCCGGCAGCCCGAAGCCGAGTCGCACCGCGAGAATGATGATCACCACGCCGAGGATGTTGCTCAATCCGGGCAGCGGCAGCGGCACAATGAATGGCAGGCTGAGAACGATCAGGATGAAATAAAACCCGCGCCCTTCCGTGCGCACCATGAGCTCATTGAGCGAGAGGCCGCGGACGGGATCGCAGTCGGCGAGGATGTTCTCCAGATCGTCGGACAAGGGCTTGTGCGGCGCGGAGACGAGGGACGGTTCGAGCGAGGCCATGCGCGACGTTCCTCAACCGGCGCTGCCATTCGTCGGCTTGGTGCGCTTCTCGCGCCATCCGGCCACGACCGACGCGAGCATGGACACGCCGAGGATTCCCGCCACGATCAGGAGCGACCACACGATTGGAATTTCTAGCCACGGCGCGACGAGCATCTTTAACCCGATATAGATCAGGACGACGGAAAGTCCAATTTTCAAATAACGAAAGTATCCAATCGCGCCCGCCAGCAGAAAGTAAAGGGAGCGCAGGCCGAGGATCGCAAAGACGTTCGAGGTGAAAACAATGAACGGCTTCTGCGTGACGGAGAAGATCGCCGGGATGGAGTCCGCGGCGAAGATCAGGTCGGTGGTCTCCACCATTAACAGCACGAGCGCCAGCGGTGTCAGGGCAAAGCGACCATTGACGCGCGAGAAGAATTTCTGCCCTTCAAACGACGCCGTGACGGGAAAGCATTTGCGTGCGAACCGCACGACGAGGTTGGACTCGGGATGCACTTCTTCCTCGCCGGTGAAGAGCATCTTGATGCCGGTGATCAACAGAAACGAACCGAAGGCGTACAGCGTCCAGTGGAAATGCGTGATCAATTCCACGCCCAACCAAATCATCAGACCGCGCATCGCCAGCGCGCCGAAGATGCCCCAGAACAAAACGCGATGCTGCAACCCGTCCGGCACGCGGAAATAGGCAAAGAGGAGCGCAATCACGAACACGTTGTCCATGGACAACGAGAGTTCGAGAATGTAGCCGGTGAGAAATTCGATCGCCTCCGTCTTGCCGCGCAACGGCACCAGGCCGGCGGCAAACGCCATCGCCACAGTGAACCAGATGCCGCTCCAGAACAGCGCTTCCTTGAACCGCACCACATGTGCGGCACGATGAAACACGCCAAGATCCAGCGCGAGGAAGAAGAGGATGAGCGTGACGAAACCCACCCAATGCCATTGGGTGATTTCGATCAAGCCGATCATGCAGGGGGATTAAACCCGCGCTTCGACCTTCGTGTCCATCGTAACCGTGGACACATTGGTCTTGGGGCGTTCGCCTTTGTGCCACCAGAGCACCAGCGCGCTCGCGATGTAGATCGACGAGTAGGTGCCAGTGATGATGCCGACGAGGAAGGTATAGGCGAAGTCGTTGATCGCGCCGCCGCCGAAGATATACAGCGAGGTGGTGGCGAGGAACACTGTGCCGGAAGTAATGATCGTGCGGCTCAGGGTTTGGTTGAGCGCCTGATTGATCAAGTCCTTGAACGAACCGCGCGCGCCGAGCTTCAGGTCTTCGCGGATGCGGTCAAAGATAACGATGGTGTCGTTGATCGAGAAACCGATGATTGTGAGGACGGCCGCCACCATCGTCGCGTTGAACTCGCGTCCATGGCCGAACAATCCGGTGAGGCAGTACGCGCCAATCGTCATCAGCACGTCGTGGAGAACGGCCACCACAGCGCCGACGGCGAAGGAGAATTCATAGCGGAACGCGACGTAGATTAGAATGCCGAACAGCGAGAGTAGTGACGCGACGATCGCGGTCTTTTGGATTTCCTTACCGATGGTCGGACCGACTTTGTCGAGGGACTTGGTCACGTATTTCGCCTGCGGGAAAGCGGTCGTGATCGCCGAGGCAACTTTGTCGCCCGTGCCGAACGCGGACGTAACGCGGAGCAGTTCCTTGCCCGTGCCAATGTCTTTTTGGTACTGGATCATTGGATCCACCATTCCGGCGCGCGTGAGGGCCTCGCGCACTTTGTCGGATTCCACTTTTTGTTCGAAGCTCATCAGCAAGTCGTCGCCACCGGCGAAGTCGATGCCGAACATCTTGTCACCGCGAACGAAGATGCCGTAGCCAAGGCCGACCAGAATGATCGTCCAGGAAAGAATGAACGCCGGCTTGGCCAGCTTCATGAAGTCGATGCTGGTCGACCGCACCAAGTGCAGCATCGGCAGCGAGGTGAGCCAGCCCTTCATCAACAGGAAGTCGAAAATCAAGCGCGTCACCACCAGCGCGGTGAACAAGCTCGCGGCCACACCGATCGTCAGCGCCACACCGAAGCCCTTGATCGTGCCCGTGCCCATGAAAATCAGAATGATCGACGAGATCAACGTCGTGACGTGCGAGTCGAAGATCGTACCAAACGCGCGATCGTACCCCGCCGCCAACGCCCCACGGAGCGACTTGCCCTTGGCAGATTCTTCACGGATACGCTCGAAGATCAGCACGTTCGCATCGACCGCCATACCGACAGTCAACACGATACCCGCGATGCCCGGCAGCGTGAGCGTGGTGCCCACCGAGCACATGACGCCGAGGAGAATGACGATGTTGGATAGCAATGCCACGTTGGCCACAACACCGGCGAACAGGTAATAAATGGCCATGAATCCGGCAACCGCGATGGTGCCGTAGATCGAGGCGCGGATACCGCTTTGAATCGCATCGGCACCGACCGAGGCGCCGACCTTCTGTTCTGCGATGATATGGACCGGCGCTTCGAGCGGATTCTCCAACACATTCGCGAGCTGATAGGCTTCCTTGATGTCGTAGTCGCCCGAAATTTCACCGGTGCCATTCGGAATCTCACTGCGAATGACCGGAGCCGAATACAGCACGCCGTCGAGCACGATGGCCATCTGGCGGCCAATGTTTTCACGGGTGATCTGCGCGAAGATTTTCGCACCTTCCTTATCGAGTTCGAAATTGATCTGCGGCTGGCCGGTCATCGGATTCGGAACCGGGCGCGCGCTCTTGATGTTCTTGCCGGTGAGACCGCCCTCGGGTTTCTTGCGCACCATGTAAGCGTTGATCGATTTGGTGCCGTCGGGGTGATGCTTCTCCTCTTTCAGCACTTCGTAACCGGGTTCGGAAAGTCCTTGCGCGATCAACTCGCGGCTCTGGGCATGCACCATGCGGAATTCGAGGAACGCCGCAGCCTGAATCTGCTTACGCGCCGCTTCCTGGTCCGCGTCGGACAAACCGGGCAACTGAATCAAGATGCGGTTGTTGCCGACCGGCTGGATGAGCGGTTCCGCCACGCCGAACTTGTCAACGCGCTTGCGCAACACTTCGACCGCTTGAGCCAACGCTTTCTCGGAGTCGCTCGCGCCGGCGAGGCGGTTCGTTTCCATTTCGACGAGGAAGGATTGACCACCCTGAATATCAATGCCGCGCTTGATCCGGCCGGCGCTCTCGCGCTGCAAACGGTTCAGGATCGCCTTGGTTTGATCAATGTCGCCCGAGACGTTGAACTTGGGGAAATACTGCGTGATGGCATTGGTGCCGATTGCGTCCCGGAGATTGATGAACGCGCGGTCGGGATTCTCCTTCTGAAGCTTTTGCGCCTGCTCAACGATGGCGTTGAACGTGGCGTCCTTGTTCGATCCACGGCTCGCGAACTCCCTCACGAGGTCACGGGCGTTGGGCGGGGACATTTCGTACCACGACCAGATGAGGACGAAAACGACGAAGATGAATTTCCAGGCGAGATTACGCTTCATGCGAAAAGACGATTAAGATTCGGAGGAACTGCCAGCCACTTCGGAGATTTCCGTCACGGCACTCTTGAGAAGTTCGAGTTTGGTATCCGCAGAACGAATGGTGACGGTCTTTTCCTTCACGGAAACCACCACGCCCACGATGCCGCTGCTGCTAAGCACTTTGTCACCAGCTTTCAAGCCTTTGAGCAATTCCGCGTGCTGCTTGGCTTTCTTCTGCTGAGGACGGAGCAATACAAAGTAAAACATCACGCCCATGATCCCGAACATCACGAGCATCTGGATCATTTGTGCGGTCGGGTTCGGCTGCTGTCCGTTGGCGGACGGCGGCGGAGCCATGGCGAGCAGGGCGCTCAATTGATATAGACTCATAGGTAATTCAACAAGAGCGTGCTAATTTAGGGATCGCGAAACGTTTGGCAAGCCAAACGTTGGCCTGAAAAGCCGGCAAATCCAACAACAGGAAGGAAACTGGAGCCAATGGTCGGGATTGAACCGACGACCTACGGTTTACGAATCCACGTCTAGATTAACGTGACTCCGACACAAACATGCGCGACAGCCCCGCGAACAAGTGCGATTGTCGCACTTTTGAAAAATCCGTGTTCCCGCGTCAGAAACGCACATTTGCGCCAATGTGGTGTTGCACCGTGTTGCACGCCGCTACAGATTTTCGACTGCAGTCAAGCTTTCCTCCAACGGCACAGGGGCAGAATCATGCCAGCGCGGGAATTCGGCAAGCGACTCAAGCTTCGCCGTGCCTCCGCACACACCGGCAACTGCCACCCAAAAGGCGACTTCATCAAGCGGCTGCAGATTCTTCTGTACCCACCCAATCAACTCGCTATAGCTGAAGGATGCGGCGTAATTAGGTATCGAAATGAGCGCCTTGATTCCCCCCAGCATGGTTTCGCTGGGTCTTCCCGCCTTGCTCGCAGCGACCGCACTCATCCAAAGAACCGCAGCGGCAGTGCAAGACTCGGAGGGATTTCGCAAAGCCTCGCAGCGAGCGGTTCGTGCCAATAGCGCGATTGCGTCTTTTAACGGTCGATAAATCAAAAGTAACTCTGAAAAGTTTGCCAAAACATTAAGCTCGTTCGGGCTAATAGAGAGAGCTTTCAAATAATACTCTTCCGCCTGATTAATATCCTTTCGCTCCTCCATGAGGAAGAGCGCATAGTTGGAAAGAGTCATCAGGTGAGTCGGGTCAACAGCAAGCGCCTTCTTCCAATGCTCTTCCGCACGATCACGGTCCTTCCCAACATTATTCAGGAAGCTGGCATAGCTAGAGAGAATGTCGGCATCGTTCGGGTCAATCTCCATCGCCTTAAGGTGAAATTCTTCGGAGCGTTTGCCCTTCCCCTGCGCCTGCAGAAATCGGGCGTAGTTACTAAGAATCGCAGCATCCTTCGGATCAATTTCGAGTGCCTTAAGGTAGCATTCTTCAGCTTTGGTGCTGTCGTTCCGTTCGCGGTAGAGGAAGTTCGCGTAATTGCCGAGGGTAGTCGCGTTGTTCGGGTCCGCAGCATGTGCTTTTACATAATACTTCTCCGCTCGGTCGATATTTCGTCGCTCCGTGTGAAGAAAACTCGCATAGTTGGCGAGGTTGATAGGGTGTTCGGAATCAGCACCAAGCGCTTTTTGGAAATACTCTTCCGCTTTATCGTTTTGCTTCAGCTTGTTTTGAAGAAAGACCGCATAATTTCCAAGGACTGCCGCGTTGTTAGGGTCTAAAACAAGAGCTTTTTGAAAGTACCCCTCCGATTGGTCAAGTCTATCATTAAAACGACTCAAGAAGCTAGCGTAGTTACCAAGGATGCTGGGCTGATCCGGGCCCATAGCAATGGCCTTCTTAAAAAACTCTTCCGCACGATTCATGTCCTTCCGCACATTGAATAGAAAACTAGCATAGTTGCCATTTACGATTGGTTGGTCGGGATTAACAGCAAGCGATTTCTGGAAATACTCTTCCGCTCTCGTGAAGTCCCTACGTTCGCTAAATAGAAAGTTTGCGTAGTTGCCGAGATTGACATCGTGGTTCGGGTCGATAGCGAGAGCTTTCTGCAGGAGCTCTTCACACCGTTCGCTGTCCTTTCTCTCCGTTAGCAGAAAGCTAGAGTAGTTTCCGATAATGCTAGCGTTTAGCGGGTCAATAATGAGCGCCCGTCGGTAATACTCCTCGGCCCGGTCGCGATCTTTCAGCTCGGTAAGAACATTCGCATAGTTACCCAATACATAGCTATTGCCCGGCTCGACAGCCATCGCCCTCTGGAACATCTCCTCTGCACGGCCAAAATCTTTCTTCACGCTTTTCAGAAAAGCCCCGTAATTTCCCAACGCTACGGCATTGCGTGGATCAGCGCTAATGGCTGCACGGAAATACTGATCTGCTTTCTCATTATCTTTTTGAACCTTGTGAAGGAAGATCGCGTAATTGCACAAGATGTCCGCATTGCCGGGGCTCGCTGCAATTGCCTTAATATACAAATCGTCCACCTCTTTGGCGGAACCCTTGCTTTTATGAAGCTCGACAGCAAGCGCAGCAAGAGCGTCTGCGCTGTCAGGGTACGTTTCAACAATTTCGCGAAGTCTTTTTGTTCGTTCGACATCACTCGGCCTCTGCATTGCGTCGTGAATTGCAATCATCACACTCAAGGCGACGCGTTCAGAGTTTTCCCTAGATGCAAGGTTGTGATGGGCCGCTGCTGCCTTTTCTCCCTGTTTCAATTCATTACGAAGCTTTCCTTCAAAAACATCCATCCTGCGCTTTTGCTGAGACTGCAACTTTTCAAGCGGATTCTCCTTAATAAGGCTGCGAGCCAAACGAAACATCCAGTCGTCGAAACCCGCAATCTCGATAAAACGCACAGTGTGAACACGTGAAAGCGCGGCAAGTTTGGGATTCTGGGACAGGCGATCTTGCCATGATTTCTCACCTCGATAGCACCAGAAAATGCCAGCTGGGAGCATGCTCTGCCCCCGATCATCGACCATGACTTTGGTGAAGAAGTCCATGAGGCTGCCGTCGTTGCCCTCCCAACCGATGACGATAGGCACATAAAGCTCTAGAATTCGCCGGAGCGGTTCTTTCCACTCTTTGTCCAATTCGGCGACGCCTTCAGTGGTATTGACAGTAGTAGCGAATCCGATGTCGCCATGTACCTTCGCGATGATTGGCAGGCGAGGTTGCGGACTGAGAAAGCGGGCGATACGGGCATCGCTAATGATGCGCGGGAGATTGCCCGTGAGCTGGAGAACGGCGTCGGAAACAAGGTTGTCAAAATTGGTAGTAATGACGACCTTGTGTTTCGAACCGCCGAGAATTTGCGCAAGGAAGTAGTAGCCGGTGCTGGGTAGCGCTGCACCAAACTTTTGCTCGATCCAAAACTGACCATCGTCCATCCGGCCTTCAAAGCGCCGCTCGAAGATTCGTGTGTAATGATCAGCCGCGCGCGCGAGGGTGAAGCCAGGAATACCAAGGTTTGCGGACGTCGCCCATTCGCCGAGGCTCTGGCCGCTAGCCCCTTCCTGTTGGTGGAGCTCTTTTAACCACTCAATCGCCAGCTCGCCACCGAGTGAAATTCCAGAAGACTTGGAAGCTCCAGCCCCAAGAACAAAACAGAAGCGCTTGTTGTCCATCTCGCGGGAGTGCTTGCCGAACTCGTCAACGAACGCGTCCGCATTGCAATGTCGCGCTTTGGTAAATCCTTTATTTGATTCGTTGGAATCATTCATGAGTTTTCCAATTATCGACTCCTCGCCGTACTATGTGCTCGCAGCTTCCTGTTCAGCACTTCCCTAATAGGGCTCCAAAGTTCATTAAGCTATAATCAGAGCAAGATTTAACGACTCTGTGAAGTGTTTTCCCCTAATCACGCAAGAGCCCGAACGAGATTTGCGCAAGAGGTTCAGCCGGCCAAGTCATGCTGGGCCGCCTTCGAGCGGATCAAACCGCGCGCCGTTGACCGGGGCGGGTTCTGTCCATTCAACTGCCGGCAAGGTGCTCTGCGCCGCGACCATGGCTTCGTAGAGCTTCACTGCTTCTGCTTCAGGCAACTTGGCAATCCAGTTCGCTTCGCTCCCCCTTTCAACAGTCACTTCCGCGAATAACGTTTGCGGATTGTAGCAACCGTGCAACTTCGCCAATTCGACCGCAGCGGCAAGCGCCGTCCGATAGTGATTCCGCGCCATCGCCTCGCGGTAAATCGTTTCTAGCCGATGATGCGCCGTTGCCAGCGCAAGCGGGGCTTGTTCCTTGCCCGCCCGCTGCAATTCAGCTCGGGCAAGCGCCATGTAGCTTTCACATTGCCGCTCGCACACTCCCCAACTGTCCGCAGCGTGCCGCAGTATCACGGCCCGGCGATCGCCCGCGACAATCAGCCGCATGACTTCGTTTACCCGGTGTTGTTGCTCCGCGCGGGTTGCCTTTTTCCGGCGTGCTGTTGGCTTGTTGGCGTTGCTCATTGCATTCGGGGTGAATGCTTCTCACGCGCACGTTGCTCGCGTGAAAGCTTCTTTGCGGCCCGACATTTGTCTCGCATCTGAATGAGCGTTGCGCGGGCGCCGAGTTCATCGCCGCGCGAACGGGCTGCACGGTATTCGGACACAAGCCGATCTTGCTCC
Organism: Limisphaerales bacterium; assembly: GCA_044224905.1. GTDB lineage: Bacteria > Verrucomicrobiota > Verrucomicrobiia > Limisphaerales > JBGAJN01 > JBGAJN01. The sequence goes on along the minus strand of JBGAJN010000002.1, from coordinate 916,917 downwards.
GCGTCGTAGGCGGCACGTTGTCTCGTCGTCATCGTCAGAATTCCCGGTTGGCGTTATCCGCCCGACTTATTTGCTTCTCGGCAAGGAGACTTCCGACGCACGATTGGGACGATGCAGGAGAAGCGGTTTGCACGTCAAATTTCCGCGAGCGCGGCGCACCTCTCAACAGGGCGGTATTTCCTTCGTAATTCTTCCCTGAAAGTCGGATGCCATCACCCGCACAAAACACGCCCTCGGCGTGGTGCTGTGTACTCTCTATATACTCTCTAAGAGTACTTCTATATCTACGTTTAGCTCTGGCTAATGCCTTCGAATTAGCTCCTGCTAAGCCCAACGGTTTAGCAGGAGCTAATAATTGGAAACCTTTTTTCGACTCGTTTTGGCGTTTAGCAGAGCGCCGATTTCGAGGCCGAATTCTCGCCGTGTGGCGCGTTGCCGGCGAGGGAGCAAATAACGACGCATTCATGTCAGATAACGTTGACTGCCGCGCCGAACCTTCCCGGGAAACGCGGCGGCTTTGTTACATATCGCCCAACGCTTTCAACGCCTTTTCGCGAGCCTGCTGTGCCCGTTGAATATCGTCGTCAATTGCAGTCAAAGCGGCTGTTGCCCACGCAGCGTGCCGCATCGCCGCTCGTTGAAGTATCCCAGCGAACGCAGGGGACAACGATTCGACCCGCGCTTGCCCTGACCGATTGACCCACGATCCCGGCCCATAAACATTCGCAACCGCAGGAAGGGCACTATTTTTAAGGAAAGCCGCCATGTAGCTGTTCGAGTTCTCGATAACAATTTGCGCCTCCCGGTCGCGGTGAACCCACGGATTCTTCGCGTGAGCAAAAGGGTCATATACCAAGGTCGCAACAGCTTCGATGCGTTGGCGTTCGAGCTCTTCCCCGTGAATCGTCGCGAAACTAGTTCCCACTTTGGCCCGTGCGCGCATCATTGAACCCAATTGAGGGTAAAGTTCATCAATGAGGCTTTGCGCCTTGCTAATGTCATCCTGTGAGCCCTTCGCGTCTTCACTCCAAGGGTTGTCAATCGGCTTGCCCGTCAGCCGATCGATGGGCCATTTGATTTCGCTCGGCAGCGTCGGACGCTGGAGAAATAGACCCGGCATACAGGGTTTCATTTGACTCATCGCTTCCCCTACCCTGCTGATGGTGCCGCCTCCCAAATCGGCAAATAGGATAATGGCGATTGCCGCCACTCCAGTAAGTGCTTGCTCGTCGAGCGGGCGCAAGTCCTTAACTTCGGTTTGTAGTTTTTCGGCGTGGGAAAGTCCGGTCTGCATCTGCGCTAAAAGGTCTGTTCGTGTCATATCGTTCGTATTTTTGGAGTTTTGAAAATTACTGTGTGAAGAGTTAGGCGGACATTGCGGAGGTGGATGCCGGGCGGCGCCGTTGGCAATGGAACTGTTCGTGCATCCAACGGTCGCCTTGAGAGACGACAATACGAACACGCCGAGCACCAACTTTCGCGTGAGGCAGCCCCAAGGCAAGCAACGTATCGACATAGCGACGCGAGAATTTCCAACGGGCGGCAAATTCCTCTTTGGTAAGGATTTCGTCTGCCGGCTTTGAAGTGCCCGTGGCAGATTCGGGCGAATTAGTAATGGAACCGTTCACAACTGACCTTTCATTTTTCGCGCCGGATCAACCGACGCAAAGGGTTGTGGGATGACTCAGACGGGCAACGCGCCTCGTCTCAGCTTTTCCCGTTTTGACCGATTTCCTTTACTTTTCTTTTAGGAACCTAACCCCTCCTGTTATCGTTCGCCGTTGCGCACCGATGGTGCCCGAACGAATTCCAACCTATAAATTTTTCTCTATCTGTCAAGCGCATCCATGCGCGAACTAATACTAAGCAGTCACGGCAGCGGGCATCGGCAACACATTCGTTGCAGTGGCGGGCCGTAAAGCGAACCATTTTTCTGCGTCGGCAGGCTTCACCAACTCGCGGTAATGCCGATGCACGACGGCGGCGCTGTTGCCTAGCTCGCCCGCTACCCGCCCGGCGTCGCCAAGCTGCGCGAACCGATAAGACGCGTAGCTATGTCGCAGCGCGTTCGACTTCCATTTCACAGGGGGCTTTTCTTCCGTTCCAGTTGCGGCGGCAGTGTCTTGTTGCGCGTCGTAGAATCCTTGGTGCGTCCCATTCCAGACGTTGCCCTGACATTGCGCGTAGGATGCAAGCCATGCGGCGAGATTGTCACTCACGGGAACGATGCGGCGGCTAGCCGTCTTGCTCTTGCCCGCGCTGACGACGATATGTCGCTCCGTTAGGTGAATGTCGCTCCATTCCAGCCGCTCAATTTCGGCGGAGCGCAAGCCGGCAAACGCACCAATGGCAAGACTAGGCAGGAATTCCGGCGAAGCAGCCCCAAGCAGGCGCACCATTTCGCCCGGCGTGAAAATCTCTGTTTCACCGCCGCGCACCTTCACCCGTTCCACCCCGGCAACGGGATTGTCCGCAGCGAACCCGCGCGAAACGGCGAACTCAAACAGCAAGTGCAACACTCGCCGGAAATTCGCGTAGCTCTGCGCGCCGAGTTTTTCGCCGTCGAGCCATGCTTGCACGTCCGCCGTCGTCACGTCGCAGCAATCCTTGCGGCAGTCGGCAGCAAAACGATTCAGACGCCCGCGCAAGTCTTCGATGTAGCGAATCGACGCCCCCCGCCCTTCCTTAACCGTCAAGAGTTCGGCCACGATCACGGCGACGGCTTTCCGTTCCGTGCGACGATTGCGGGCCGCGAAGGAGCGGCAGGCGGTCTGCATGTCTGCCAACCCGCCGACGAGCTTCAAACACTCTGCAACGGCATCGGCGGTGGAAAGCAGCCCGACGTTGAACGGCGCCAGCTTTTGAACGGATGCCGCGTATTCGCTCGCCTGCCCGTTCGTCATTGCAGCCGCCAAAACTTCGCGCTGGCTCATTTGCCGGGCGAGCTTCAAAGCCGCTTCGACGGCTTCCCCCTCGTCCGCGTAGCTGTCGAATCGCCGCTTGCCGGTCGAGTAGTTGGCAACCATGAAGCACGGCGAGCCATTCGGGGCAGTCCGCTTGTAAACGGGGACACGTGCCCGGCCAACCGTTGCGGTGTGGTGGGCTTCGCGGCGGGGTTTCTTTGGCTGTTTCGGGGCTTTCGGCTCAGTGCGCGTCGCGGGCGTTTCCATGCGCGAACTGTTGCACTACTGTTGCATTTTAGCAAGTCCGAAGTGAAAACCAACAACCTTTAACAGGAGCTAAACCCTTGACTATCAAAGTGGAGCCAATGGTCGGGATTGAACCGACGACCTACGGTTTACGAAACCGTTGCTCTACCACTGAGCTACATTGGCTTAACCAAGCGCAGCAAACTCTATAGCTGCTCCCTGCAGACGGGTCAAGTGATGATCAATCCTGTATCGGTGATTTCACTCGAAACCTGAGAAGAACGCCCGCCCCAAATTCATTTGTCACGTTGCAATAGAAACGTCGCCAGAGCTTCGAGCGCGTCGGCCTTCCCACGAAAAACTTTCAACGCGCCGAACGCCTTGTTCGTTAGCCTCTGGGCGATTCGCCGGGATTCCTCCATGCCGACGATCGACGGATACGTGGCCTTCTGCGCCTTTGTGTCCTTCCCAGCAGTCTTGCCGAGCTGCTCGCTCGTTTGCGTAATGTCGAGAATGTCGTCGATGATCTGGAAGGCGAGCCCGACGTTGTAACCGAAATCGGTCAGGGCTTTCAGTTGCGCAGCGGAGCAATTCGCACTCATCCCGCCCAGACGGACCGAGCAGCACAGCAGCGCCGAGGTCTTGCGTTCGTGAATGTATTTCAACTCACCAGCGGAGATCTTCTTCCCTTCACCTTCCAAATCGGCGACTTGCCCGGCGATGAGTTGGAGCGAGCCCGACGCCTTCGCGACTTCCAGAATCAAATCCTGATGCGAATAACGCGGCCAGCCTTTGGCTTTCGCCGCGATCTCGAAGGCCTGCGTCAGCAATGCGTCGCCCGCGAGAACCGCGATCCCTTCGCCGAACACTTTGTGATTAGTCGGTTTGCCGCGGCGAAAATCGTCATTGTCCATCGCCGGCAGATCGTCGTGGATCAACGAATACGTGTGAACGCATTCGACCGCGCACGCCAGCGGCATCGCGGCGGCATCGGTGCCTCCACAAGCTTCAGCTGCCGCAAGTGTGAGCGCCGGGCGCATCCGCTTGCCGCCCGCGAAAATGGAATAGCGCATCGCTTTGTGAATCGTGGCCGGCTTGACCGATTCCTTGGGGAGAAAACTGTCGAGCGCGCGATTCACCGCTTCGGTGCGGCTTGTGAGAAACGCTTGCAGATCAAAACTCGATGAATGACGCGCGCCGACGCGCGTGGCGGTCTTAGACATGCACTGTGTTGTAGAAGATGCGCTGAGGTCGCGCAAGCGTTGAGTCCAAAACGCACGCGAAAGGCGACGGATTCGCGTCAATTCAAGGTGAGCTTTATTCCGCGCTGCGAATGAACTCTAAGAGATCGGCGACCTGCTGCGGAGTCAGTCCTTCGAGCAATCCCTCCGGCATCAAGGACACGTTCAACCCTTTGAGCTTCTTGAGACTGCTTTTCTTGAGCACGGAATCTTCACCCAGAGCGCGGCGCAGCGTTACCGTTGTTTCCGTGGAGCCAGCCATGACGCCTTCGACCAATTCTCCGTCTTCCGTCTCCGCGACGAAGGCTTGAAAATTCGGCATGAAGAAGAGATTCGGGGCGACGATGTTTCGTAACAGTTCGTCCCGTGGCATGTCCTTCACCGTATACAAATCGGCGCCCACGAAAACGCCCTCCCCACTAAGCCGATGGCAATTCACGCACGTACGCTCCTTGAAGACCGACAGGCCGCGCTTCGCGTCCCCCTTGAAAGCCAGCGCCGATGCGAAACGCTCGTACGCTTTGCGCGCGTCCAACAACGGTTCACGAGCCAGAAGTTTCTTCGCGCGTTCCGCCAGCGCGTCATCCGGGAAATTGATCAACCGTTCCCGCGTCGCCGTGTCCAACTCGGACAATGCGAGCCGCCCGGTTTCCAATTGCGCGACGAATTCGCCAGCCAGTTCGCGGCGTCCCGTCAGTGTGCGAAACACTTGCTGCTTCACCACGGCTGAATAACGGCTCCAATTGGTCAAAAGCGGCGTCACCGAACGCGGTTGCGCGAGTTCCTGAAAGGCCTGAACCACTGCCACGCGCAGCGAATCGCGCTGCGCCGGATCCAGAAGCTGAAACAACGACTCGGCAACCACGTCGTATTCGCCTGCTCCCAGTCGTCGAATTGCGATCAGGCGCTCTTTTTCCGGACGCGCGTCATCGCGCACGGCCGCCATGGCGGCGACAATTCGTGGAGAAGGCTCAGCCGCCGCCGTGCGCGCAAAATCACTGCAGGTGAGAACCGCAATTCCGAGAAGGCCGATCAGCAAGCGTGTCGAGTTCATGCGTGAGTTCGTCTGGTCAACGAACGAAAGTATCGACCAAGCCGAGGCGCCAAACATTGACGTGCATCAAGCAATGAACACGCGCCGCTGCCTTCGCTTCACCTCGGAGAGAACCGTTATCGGCCCCCGTTGAAAAAGATCTTCACGTTTTTGGTCTGACGGCCGGCGGCAATGATGTCGAGTTTCCCGTCGCCATTAAGATCGGCGAGTTTCAAATCCTCCACCGCGACCTCCGGTCCGCTGATCTGAAAAGTTTTCCACTGAGCGCCGTCGTTGCCGGACGGGACGAACACTTTGATTCCCGGCACGCCCTTTGGCGTCATGCCGCGCCACGCCACCACGACTTGGGCTGAGCCATTGCCGAGCAAATCGCCGATCGCCAGCGCATGGCCGTCCTTCAGGGTTTCGTCGAGCACGTGACGTTGCCACAGGGCTTTCTTCGCCGTTGGTTCGGTGTAAACGCACACGGTTGTACCGTGCATCGGCTCAATGGTGGCAATGAAACGTTGGCCATTAGCCAGCTTCCCATCGCGGACTTCGCCCGTCGGTTGATCGGTAAATTGCCGATGCTTCCACGCGCCGGTGCTGTGACCGAAAAACCACACGCCTTCCTTGCCGCCGATCAGGAGTTCATTCTCGGGATCAGCATCCCAATTGATCGGTTGGAAATTGTGCGACGCGTGCATGAAGTCGCTGACCACGGTGGTCTTCCATTCGCCATGCGGATCGGCGGGCATGGAGTATTCGAGCACACGACCGCCGACGCCTTCGTTGTTTTTGTTACCGCGCCCGTGGAGCGGCTTCACGATGAGATCCCATTTGCCGGCGGGGTTCAAAACCCAGTGCATGCGATGGACAGTCGGTTCGTGATGCAGCTTCACGGGCTCCCAACGCTGCGTGCGATCCTTCGGCGCGACGAGATAGAAGACGGCGCCGCTGTTCTCGGTATCGCTGGGATTCCAGCCCGCGCCGACGGCCACCTCGCATTTGCCATCGCCGTCAATGTCGCGCGCAGCGATGCAGACGTTGTCCTTCTCCGTAAGGTTCTCGGCCATGACGAACTTCTCCCACTTGGGATTGCGGTACCAGACGATCTGTTTCTTGTCGGCGAGGAGAATGTCGGGTTTGCCGTCGCCATCGACGTCGGCGATCTGGAGGCCGTAACCGATCTCGATGTTCGTATCGATGTCGACGACGCGGAATTTCGGCATCGTCAATTCGGCGGCGATCAACGAACTCGACGAAGCCACGAGCAGGAGGGAGAGAAGCGTTTTCATAATTTGGGAGCTGCGAGACGATAGCCGCACCGTCACGCGGGTTTCAAACATTTTGCTGAGAACGCAAACCATTCCAACGCGCTTCGGACTTGCAGGCAAGTTTCCCTATCCGCAACCTCGGAGGCGCACTGACATGCGCATTGTCCTTTTTATATTCCTGGCACAACTCGCGATGATCGCCGCGCCCCGCGGCCACGCAGCAGACGATTGGTCGTTTCTCGATAATGGTCAGGTTCGCATTGGTGTGCGGACCAACTCTGGCGCCTGCATCGGATTCTTCTCACTGCATTCGCCAGAGCGGAATCTGTTGAACCACCACGATCACGGGCGCTTCGTGCAGCAGTCTTATTATGGCGAGCGCGATGGCTCCATCTGGGACAAGCAACCGTGGCGCTGGAATCCCGTGCAGGGCGGCAACTGGCAGGGCAAGCCCGCCACGTTGCTCGCGTTCACAAACGACGGCCGCGCCATTCACGGGCGATCCGTCGGCAAACATTGGGCGACGGGCGCGGAATTGCCGGAGGTCGTGTTTGAGGAAACCATCACCTTGATCGGTCGCGTGGCGCACGTGCGTTATCGCATGAGCTACACGGGAACGAAATCGCACCCGGTGGCAAGTCAGGAACTGCCCGCCGTCTTCATGGACTACGCGCTGACCAATTTAGTCGCCTACAGCGGCGCGCAACCGTGGACCGGCGGAGCGTTGCATCGGCGCGTGCCGGGTTGGCCGAATGAAAGCGCGCTCATGACGGAGAACTGGGCCGGCTATTTCGATGAACGCGATCGGGGCCTCGCGGTGTTCGTTCCCGGCATGACGAATCTCACGTGTTACCGCTACGCGGGTCCGCCGGGACCAAATGGCGACGGCTGTTCTTACCTCGCGCCGGTGAAGAACATGGCGATCACTCCGGGAATGGTTTTCGAATACGACGTGTTCCTGGCAATCGGCTCCGTCAGCGAAGTACGGGAGACGTTTCACCAACTCAAGTTGGCGCGGGATCAGGCGAGCAAAGTCCCACTGCCTAAAAAGTAACGGACGCGATGGAACCCAGAGGCCTTAACCCGCCCCACGGAGCGCTTCGAGCAGGATCATCTGGAGGTAACCGCTGAACTCCATTCCAGAAATCGCCACGACGTTTTCGGACTTCACCTGCAAGCTGCGCGTCGCGTTCTGATCCGGTCGCCCCAGTTTCACCCAACTGCCCACGCGCACGTCGTTGAGCACTTCGAGCAACCAATCCACCTGCGCACGCGTCACGGTGACAACATGAGCAACGGACGAACCAGGTTCCGGCACGGCCGGCGTAAGTTTTCGCGCAATGAAATCCTCCGCCAGCTTGCGGTTCGCTTTATGTTGCTCGCTCATCGCTTCGCGCAATTCCGTCTGGTGCGAGAGCAATTTCTTGGCGTCGCTCGATTTGTTGACGATGCGGTGATAATCGGGATTGAGCTGCGGATACATCCGGAGCGTGTGCACGAACAATTTCCGTTCGCGTTCGCCCACCTGGAAAACCAGCGTCTCGCCGTGGCTCTTGAGATACTTCATTCCGCCGACTCCATCGTGGCGTGCAGGCCGTATTTGTGCAGCTGGTGAACGTAGTGTTCGGCCTTCTCGAGACTCGCGCGCACGAGCAGACTCTTGCCCTTGGTGTGAACTTCCAGCATGTGGTGCTCCGCCTTTTCCTTCTTCCAACCGAACACGGTCTGAAACACGTGCGTGACGTAGTCCATCAAATTGATCGGATCGTCCCAGCAAATGACCAGATACCCGGGATCCAAATCCTCTTTGGGGCGGGTCTGAACGTCCTGATCGGGCAGGACCATTGGTTGTGTCATTGGCTGTGCCGGCTGCGGCATGCGACAACCATATCAAACCTCTCTCCGCCGACAACTTCTCCTTCGCTCAAAATTCAAGCAGACTCGCGTAAGGAATCGTTCCCTTGTCAATTGCGCGAATTCACCTTGGGTCCGCGTGCGAAATCCTTTGCCCCGCAACGGTTCGTCCCTATGTTTCCGCCGTGCCCGACTTTCTCCAAGCGCTGCAGAACGGCTCGACAAACCTCTGGGTTTTCATCCCGACTGCGATCCTCCTCGGCGCCCTGCACGGATTGGAGCCCGGCCATTCGAAGACGATGATGGCAGCTTTCATCGTGGCCATCCGCGGCACGATCGGTCAGGCGGTGTTGCTCGGGCTGTCCGCCGCCATCTCGCATTCGATGATCATTTGGGCGCTCGCGGCCGCGGCGTTGCACTATGGAAGCCAATGGGATTCCGAACACATCGAGCCGTATCTGCAAATTGGTTCTGCCGTCGCGATCCTCGGACTGGCGTTGTGGATGTTTCTCCGCACTCGCCGCGAACTGCACGAAGCCGCCAATCATCATCACCACCGAGGTCACGGGCATGATCATCACCACGACCATGATCACGATCACGCGCATGACGAAACGTACCTCCTCGATACCGGTCACGGGAAATTGGAATTGAGCGTCTTCGAAGAAGGTGTGCCGCCCGTGTTCCGCCTGCGTGCGCCTGCGGGTGAAATTTTGCCCACCGCCGACGCGGTCACTTTGGAAACCATCCGCCCCGATGGCGCGCGGCGGAAATTCCTCTTCGTGGCGAAAGCAGGTTTTCTCGAATCGCGCGACGACATTCCCGAGCCGCACGAGTTCGACGTCGTTGCAACCATCAATCACGGCGGACACCAGCACACGTGCCGCGTCGAATTTCATGAAGATGCCCATCACCATCATCACGACCTCGGCCCCGACGATGGCAGCCAAGAATTTCAGGACGCGCACGAGCGCGCGCACGCGGAGGATATCGAGAAGCGCTTCGCCGGGCGCACAGTGACCACGCCTCAGATCATTTTCTTCGGCGTGACCGGCGGGCTGATGCCCTGCCCCGCCGCGTTCACGGTGTTGCTCGTCTGCCTGCAATTGAAACGCGCGACGCTCGGCTTCGCGATGGTGGGCGCATTCAGCTTCGGGCTAGCGCTTACAATGGTCGCGACCGGCGCGCTCGCCGCGTGGAGCGTGCATCACGCCCAGAAGCGTTTCCGCGGCTTTGGCGAGGCGATGCGCCGCGCGCCCTACGTCTCCTGTGTGTTGCTGGTAATCCTCGCGACTTACATGGCGTGGCACGGCTGGCGGCAGTTGAATCCCGGCTAAACTTTTCGCCCGCGCGGAACGACCACCATTCCTCCGCCCGTTTTTCCTTTTGTCTACGGGCCCGTTTCCCTACCTTCACGCACCGATTGCTTATGAGTTTGCTTTCCGACATTGAACCGCTGAAACAGGCCGCGTTGAACGACCTCCGCGCCGCGCCCGATCTTGCCACGCTCGAACAAACCAAGGGCGCCTATCTCGGCGCCAGCGGCAAGTTCACCGCGCTGATGAAGCAACTCGGCACGCTACCCAAGGAAGAAAAGCCCGCCGCCGGCAAGGCCGTCAATGCCGCCAAGGTCGAGATCGAAACGGCGCTCTCGCTCCTGCGCACGCAGCTCGAAATGAAAGCCGCGCTGCCGAAAGAGCCGACCGATTTCACGCTCCCCGGTCGTCGGCGTTCGCTCGGCAAGCTGCATCCGCTCACGCAAGTCACGGATGACATCGTGCGCGCGTTCCGCAAGCTCGGCTTCGCCGTCGCCGACGGTCCGGAGATCGAGGACGAGTATCATTGCTTCGATGCGTTGAACACGCCCGCCGACCATCCCGCGCGCGATGCGCAGGACACATTCTACCTCGCGACCGACAAGCGTCCCCTGCTCCGCACACACACGAGCTCCGTGCAAATCCGCGTCATGGCGAAGCAACCGCCACCCATCCGCATCATCGTTCCTGGCCGCGTGTATCGCCGTGACAATGCCGATGCCACGCACAATCCGACTTTCCATCAGATCGAGGGTCTCTACGTGGACAAACGAGTCACGGTGGGCGACCTCAAGGGCACAGTGGAATTTGTCTTCAAGGAATTACTCGGTACCGACGTGAAGATTCGTTTCCGTCCGCATTACTTCAGTTACACCGAGCCGAGCTTCGAGATCGATTTCAGCAGCGCGCTCGTGAAGAAGATGGGCAAGGATTGGCTGGAGATCGCCGGCTGCGGCATGGTTCATCCGCAAGTTTTCGAAACCGTCGGCTACGATCCGGAAGTCTGGACCGGCTGGGCGTTTGGCTTCGGCATCGAACGCATCGCGATGATCCGCTATGGCATCAACGACATCCGTCTGTTCTACGAGAACGACGTTCGGTTCTTGAAACAGTTCTGATTTGGCGCCGAAAACCGCCGGCTGCATGAAGAAAACTCTCACGCGAGCGGCCCTAGTTTTTGCGGCATTGGTTCTTTTCGTCACCAATGTTCTCGCAGCCCCGAAGACCCGTCATGTCTTTCTCATCACGACCGACGGTTTTCGCTGGCAGGAAATGTTCACGGGCGCGGAAGAGCAATTGATCAGCAAGGCTCACGGCGGCGTGGCAAACACGAACGCACTCCGCGAGCAGTTCTGGCGCGCAACCGCGGAAGAGCGGCGCGAGGCGTTGCTCCCGTTCTTCTGGCGCACGATCGCCAAGCGCGGGCAGATCTTCGGCAACCAAACCAAGGGCAGCATCGCCCACGTGACGAACGGAAAGAATTTTTCCTGCCCCGGCTACAGCGAGTTCCTCACCGGCGCCGCCGATGCGCGCATCGACAGCAACAAGAAGCGGCCCAACCCCAACACCAACGTCTTCGAATGGCTCAACACGCAGCCCGCGTTCGCCGGCAAGGTCGCCGCCGTGGTGAACTGGGACGTGATCCCGTGGATCCTCAACACCGAACGCAGTCGCCTGCCGGTGTGGAGCGGCTTCGCGCTGCAAGACAAGGCGCCAGTCGTGAAAATGGTTTCCACCCATTTGGAAGAGATTGTGCGTGACACGACGCCGTTGTGGAGTGGCATGACGTTCGACTCCTTCACCTTTCACGCCGCCATCGACTATGTCCGGAACGCCAAGCCGCGGGCGTTCTACATCGCCTTCGGCGAGACGGACGAATGGGCGCATGAAGGGCGCTATGAGCATTACCTCGAAGCCGCGCATCACGTGGACGGCTTCATCAAGCGGCTTTGGGACACGGCGCAATCGCTGCCCGAGTATCGCGACCAGACGACATTCGTGATCACCACCGACCACGGTCGCGGCACGGACAACGTCTCATGGAAGAGCCACGGCCAGGCCATCGCCGGCTCCGGTAACATCTGGATCGCTGTGCTCGGCCCGGACACTCAACCGCTCGGCGAACGGACGAATTGCGCTACGGTGACGCAGAGCCAGATCGCAGCGACCATCGCAGCCTTGCTCGGTGAAGATTTCCGTGCCGCCGTCCCGCAGGCCGCGCCACCGATCACGGACGTGATAGCGCGCTGACCAAGTCTAAAGGAGCGCGGGTTGCCCACGCAAAATTTCCTTGGGACGATTCCGTTTCGTGTGTTCTACTGCCCGCTGCAAATTAAATGAAAGTCACGCTCAACTGGCTCAAACAATACGTTGATTTCAACTGGTCGCCCGAGGAACTCACCGAGCGGCTCACCATGCTCGGCCTCGAAGTCGAGGGCGTGCAAAAGATCGGTGGCGACTTCGAAGGGATCGTCGTCGCGCAGGTCATCACGCGTGACAAACATCCCAACGCCGACAAACTCTCCGTCTGCCGCGTCAACGACGGCACGGGCGAACGCCAGATCGTTTGCGGCGCGCAGAATTTCCAAGCCGGCGACAAGGTGCCGCTCATTCTTCCCGGCGCGTCGCTGCCGATGAAGCCCGGCGACAAGGAACCGTTCACCATCAAGGTCGGCAAAATCCGCGGTGTCGAATCGCAGGGCATGATGTGTTCGCCCGAAGAACTCGGCTTGCCCGAGAAGGTGGACGGATTACTCCTGCTCCGCGCCGACGCAAAGGTCGGCCAACCGTTTTCTGAATATCTCGGCCGCAGCGGCAGCGATGTCGTGTTCGATCTCGAAGTCACGCCGAACCGGCCCGACCTCAACAGCGTCATCGGCATCGCGCGCGAAATCGCCGCCGTGACCGGCAAGCCTCTGCGCGTTCCCGCACCGAACATCGCCTCGGGTGCGCTCTCCATTGTCGGCGCCGCGACCGGCACGACTATCGATCGCTTCCTCGCCGTGCGCGTCGACGAACCCGAGCAATGCGGGCGCTACGTCGCGCGCATCGTGAACGGCGTGAAGATCGGCCCGAGCCCGGATTGGTTGCGCAGCACGCTGGAAAAGGTCGGCATCCGCAGCATCAACAACGTCGTGGACGTGACGAATTTCGTCATGCTCGAAAGCGGCCAGCCGTTGCACGCGTTTGATTATCATCTCATTTCCAAGGGCGCGGACGGCAAGCCCACCATCGTCGTGCGCCGCGCGAACACAGGAGAAAAATTTACCACGCTCGACGCACAGGAACGCACGCTCACGCCGGAGATGCTGTTGATCGCGGACGAATCGAAGGGCATCGCGCTCGCGGGCGTGATGGGTGGACAGAACACTGAGATCAAGGAAACGACGAAAGACGTCCTGATCGAGAGCGCGTATTTCAAACCGACGAACATTCGCCGCACGAGCAAGACGCTCGGACTGCGCAGCGAATCGAGCTACCGCTTCGAACGCGGCGCGGACATCGGCATCTGCGAATGGGCGAGCCAGCGCGCGACGCAGCTCATCCTTGAAACCGCCGGCGGCCAACTCCTCGCCGGCGTCATCGACGCGCATCCCGCGCCGATCACCACCAAGCAGATCGGCCTGCGTCACGCGAAGGTAAACGAACTTCTCGGCCTCGAACTGCGCCCGACGGACAACATCCGTCACTTGAGTTCGCTCGGTCTCGAAGTCACCGGCCAGAGCAACGATTCTTGTTTCGTGAACGTGCCCACGTACCGCGTGGACCTGAAGCGCGAGGTGGATTTGATCGAAGAGATCGCGCGCTTGCACGGCGTGGACAAAATTCCCAGCACGCCTCCGCGTGGCGCCTTGGGCTCGCATCCGTTCGACGCCGTTTACGATCAGATCGCCGAAGCACGTCGCATCCTGACCGGACTCGGCTTAAGCGAAGCGCAAGGCCAGACGCTCATCTCGGACACAGCTGCGAAATTCATCGTCGCGGATACCAGTCTAGTCGCGCTCGCCAATCCGTTGAGCAGCGATATGAACGTGCTGCGTCCGAGCCTGCTGCCCGGCTTGCTCGATTCGCTCCGGCACAATCTTTCTCGCAAGAACAACGACGTGGCGCTGTTCGAAATCGGCCGCGTGTTCACCAACGTCAACGGCCAGCCGAAGGAAGAACGCCGCGTCGCCTTCGCGCTCACCGGCGCGCGCGCCGTGACCTTCTGGAGTGGCAACGAACGCGATGCGAAGTGCGACGTGTTCGATTTGAAAGGCGCGCTGGAAGAATTCCTCGAACAGTTCGGCCTGCGAGGCGTTACTTACACGAAGCGCGACGCGAGCACCGCGTTGTTCCTGGAATCCGCCGCGGTGATGCTGGGCGCGAAACTGCCGCTCGGTGAGATCGGCCAGTTGCTGCCGGTCATCGCCCGACGTTACGATCTGCGCGACGCCGTGCTGCTCGCCGAGTTGAATCTCGATACCTTGCTCCAGCGTCGCAATGCCGCGCGCTCATTCAAGGCGTTGCCCACCTTCCCCAGCATCCGCCGCGACGTCGCGATGCTCGTGCCCGAAAACATCACGCACGAAGCCGTGCTCAACGTGGTGAAGCAAACGAAGCCGCAGAATCTCGAGACGGTGGAGCTCTTCGACGTGTTCCGCGGGAAGAACGTGCCGGAAGGCCAGAAGAGTCTCGCCTACGCGTTCACCTACCGGAACGCGGAGCGGACGTTGACCGACGTGGAAGTGAATTCAGCGCAGGAGAAACTCGTGGGCGAATTCAAGCAGTGGATCCACGCCGTGATCCGCGACTCGTGATTCGTCGAAGGGTCCGCGCGTTAGCGGACTAAAAACTCTTTCGGCATCAGCTTCGTCACCGCGCCGACGATGGCGTTTTCCAATCCCGGCGCGAAACGCGTCGGGCGATCGTAGTAAAGCATCGCCGTCTCGCCCTCGTAACCGCGTTCGCGCAACACCCGCTCGGACGGAATGTAACACGGCACGTCATTCGAGTAGCCGTTGACCCATGTGCGCTCGGAATCGAACTCGCGCTTCAATCGCAGCGAGTAATCCACGACCACTTCGCCGGGCAGAAACACCATCGCGAGGTTGGTGCCAAAGTTCCAAACCTGCACCATGTAAGGCAAACGCGTGGGCAGCTTCTCACCGCGATCGAGCTTCGCGAGATTCACCTTCGCATGGTAGGCGACGTTGGCCGCTTTGTCCTTCGCTCGCACTTCCCACTCGGCGCGCGTCGGCAGCTTGTCGAACGGCAGTTCGATTTGCTTGGTCCGGCATTCGAGTTTGCCCGTGAGTGGCTTGAGCGAGCCGGACACCAAGCGCTTCGCCTCCGCGGCGAGCTCCGCGCCGTATTGCTTGGCGTAATCATACGTGCCGCGCGGATTCGGATTCTGATCCGCGCCGCAACCGATCGCCGTGAGAGCAATGGCGCCGGGGAATTGTTTCTCCAACTCTTCCTGCGCGCAGCCGGCCCAGTCGCCGTGAACCTTGTTGAATCCTTGCGTCGTGCAATGACACGCGTAGCTCGTGAGCACTGCGCGAACTTTCCCATCCGCACCGGTCACGCGCAAAACGGGCAGCGAATGATCCTCGGGACGGAAAGCGTAGTTGCGGCGATTGTGCGCGAAGCTTACGTGCCCCGAGCCCCACGCAAGTTTGCCCGGACGACGATCAGCGAGCGCCGCAAGTGCAACCTGCTCCAGCTTGTCCACCAACTCACGCGAGTAGCGTTCGATCCGGGTCCAGTGTTCCGCCGGAACTTCGGTGCTGAACAGGTTCGCCAGCACACCGGTGAGCATCGGCGCGCAATGCGTGTGGCTCGAACTCAACGCGACGCGCTCATTGGTCACCTTGGTTTTCGCCGCGAGGCGCTCTACCAGTTCGTCGCGGATCCACGCCGGCACGCCGCAGTTATCCACCGTCAGCAAAACGGCGGGACCGTCGGCATCACTGCCAAAGGCCAGTGCCTTGGCGAAGATGTGTTGCTCCACGCCCTCGTGTTCCGTGCGGCGATTCCCGTAACCGCTCAAGCGCACGGCGTAGTCCGGCGTAATATCAATCTTCGCAACACCGACGATTTGGGAAGATTCCGCCGCGAAAATTGCAGGCGCCGAAGCGAACAGAATCACGATCGCCACGAAAACGACCATGCAAACAAAATGGCGACGCTCAGTTGTTGGAGAGATTTTCATGCGAATTGAGTTCATGGCTACAAGGAATGGGAACGGTTGTTCAGATGCGAACTGCGCGCCGCTTATTCACCGGCGCCCTCGCCGGCCACGCAAGCGCATTACAGTTTCTTCGCGAAGTGCACCTGACGCGCGACCTCGACGAAGCCACACGACGGATACAAGTGATTGCCCACTTCGTTGTAAGCCATCGTTTCAATCATCGCGAACGCCATGCCTTCGCGACGGAAGTATTCCAACGCGTGCTCAATGAGTTTGCGTCCAAGTCCGCGACCGCGGGTCTCGGGAATCACGGCGAGGTTCGGAATTCGTCCTTTGCTGATCTCGCGATCGATGCGGGTGGTGATGTAGCCGAGAATTTTTCCGTCCTCTTCCGCCACGAACACGCCCGCCGGATTCGCCGTGACGTCATCGTCGATGTGCCGCGCCTTGCGCCAGCGCCAATCGGGCCCGGGGAGTTGGCCGATGTGTTGTTCGACCACCTGATCCAGCGCGAGGCCATTGAAGGAATCGATCGTGATGCGTTTGAGTTCGGCGAGATCGGACGGCTGATAGACGCGGATGGAAATGCTCATGCCGCCAAAATCCTGCAAACGCGGCCGAAGGATTACAACACTTTCTCGGGCAATAACCCTCGGCAGGGATCGGCCCTCAAATCGCGCCGAAGAATTTCGCTGGTTGAAGCCAGATCAACGCCCTAATCTTCCTCGTGCAACCCATGAACTTCTTCGGCCTGGATCCGGAAAGTGTCATCGCCCGCATCAACGCGTCAGGGCGGCCGACGAACCCACCCACCCGCCGTCAATCCATCCTGCGCGGAACGATCGGCTTCACCATCGTCAGCCTGATCGTGTTCGCCATCTGGGCTTACTACGGCGGCGCGTTGACCCGGAAATTCGGCGAAGGCGGCTTCTACGCGGTGTGCGCCGTTGCGTTCATCGGGCTGACCGGAATCGCGATGAATTCGCTGATCATCGGGCCGAACTCACTGGGGCGGTTCTACAAGCTGTTCTCGATAGCATTCGCCGCGTATTCGATCGCGTGGTGTGCGGGCTGGTTCGCGCTTCGGGGCCCTCTCGGCGGGCTCGTGGGAACGCTCGCTGGAACGGCGGTTCTTGGTTGGATTTTCGCCAAGGCGTTCGCGTCTCACGGCGTGACCCAGAAAGTCATCGGCGTTTTGTTCGCGGCCAACACCGCGGGCTATTTCGCCGGCGCGGCGTTCTACGATTACTACCGCGCGCATTCGCTGCTGGAATTCGTCGGCGTGATGTTCGACACACCCGGACGCAACACGACCGCGAAGCTTGTCTGGGGACTTTGTTTCGGGCTCGGTCTGGGCTCCGGCTTGGGCTACGCGTTCTATGCCTTCCAGGAAGAAGTTCGCCAGCTCCTCAAGGCGCCTACACCGTCGAAATAACCTCTAGCAAACGTCCTTACCCGACTCACGGCGGACGGAACTTTCATGAAAAGAATTCTCCTCGCGACAACTTCACTGATCGCCGCGGCGTTCGCGGTTACGCAATTACTCGCCGCCGACGCCGACCTGATTCTCCATCACGGCAAAGTGCTGACCGTGGACCAGCAATTCTCCATCGCTCAAGCGGTGGCGATCCGCGAGGGCCGCATCGTGCAAGTCGGCGACAACGACGCCGTTCTCAAACTGAAAAGCGCGCAGACCAAACTCATCGATCTCGCCGGCCGCACCGTGACGCCCGGCTTGATCGACTCGCACACGCACCCGACCGGCGCGAGCGTGACGGAGTTCGATCACGAGATTCCCGCGATGGAAAGCATCGCCGACGTGCTTGCTTATGTGCGCGATCGCGCGACCAAGGTGAAGCCCGGCGAATGGATCAACCTCTCGCAGATTTTCATCACCCGCCTCAAAGAGTCGCGCTATCCGACACGCGCCGAGCTCGACGAAGCCGCGCCGAAGAATCCCGTCCTCTACCGCACCGGTCCGGACGCGATGTGCAATTCACTCGCGCTGAAGTTGAGCGGCATTGATCGCAATTTCAAAATCACCGACGGCTCCGGCGGCTTCGTGGAGCTTGATCCCAAAACGGGCGAGCCCACGGGCGTGCTGCGCAACTCCACGCGCTTCGTGAAGTCGAAGTCCTCGACGAAATCGCCGAACGAAGAGCAGAAGCTCGCGCGCCTCAAAGAACTCTTCGCCGATTACAATGCGATCGGACTCACCGCCATTTGTGATCGCGACAGCAGTGTGGGGGCGTTGGCGCTTTACGAAAAGTTGCGCGCCAGCAACGAACTCACCGTGCGCATCGCGGCAAGCTACGGCGTCGGCTACCTCACCGGGACGCCCAAAATTCAGGAGCAAATTCGCAGCGTGGCGAAGAACCCGCTCTTCACCCAACACGATCCCTGGCTGCGCATCATCGGCATCAAGATGTATCTCGACGGCGGGATGCTCACCGGCAGCGCCTACATGCGCGAGCCGTGGGGCGTCAGCGCGATGTACGGCATCAGCGATCCCGCGTATCGCGGCGTGCGCTTCATTCCGCCGGAAAAATTGCTCCCCGTGGTCCGCACCGCAGTGGAGAACGGACTCCAATTCACCGCACATTCAGTCGGCGACGGCGCGGTGTCGGCGCTCGTGGATGTTTACGAAGAAATCAATCGCACGCTCCCGATCGCCGCCACGCGCCCCAATGTCACGCATTGCAATTTCATGACACCCGAAGCGATTGCGAAGATGGCGAAGCTCGGGATCGGCTGCGACATCCAGCCCGCGTGGCTTTATCTCGACTCGCGCACGTTGCACAAACAATTCGGCGAAGCACGCACGCGTTGGTTCCAACCGCTCAAAAGCCTCTTCGCCGCGGGCGTCACCACCGGCGGCGGTTCTGACCACATGCAGAAGATCGGCCCCGATCGCAGCGTGAATCCTTACAATCCCTTCCTCGGCATCGCCACCGCGGTGACGCGTCGTGCGAAATGGTTCGACGGCCAGATGCACGCGGAGGAAGCGCTCACCCGCGAGCAGGCGATTCGCTTCTACACGATCAACAACGCAAAGCTGCTCTTCCTCGAGAAGGAAACTGGTTCACTCGAAGCCGGCAAGCGCGCCGACTTCGTGATCCTCGATCGCGACATTCTCACCTGCCCCGACGACGAAATCGCCCGCATCAAGCCGGTCGCGACCTACGTCGAAGGCAAATCCGTCTTCCATCGCAACTGAATCGTCACGTGAGCGCGCCCAACGAAGTCATTCGCCTCGCCGGCCTGACGAATCGCGAGTTTCTCGCGGGTTACGCGAAGCCCGGTTGCATTGGCCTCGCCGGCGGAACGACTTTCGTGGACAAGGCGATTTGCCGCGCGGAACGCCACCTCCACGAAGAGGGCCGCTGGGGAAATTGGTCGCACGCGTTTCTTTTCGGTGAACGCCGTCTCGACGGGCATCTGTGGGTCATCGAGTCCGACCTCCAGATTCATCGCAAGCACATCCAGCTTGGCGTGCAGGAGAACCGCGTGGCGAAATATCACGACGAGGAATCCTACAGCTCGCTCGCCATCCTCGACTTCGGACTCGATGACGAGCGCACCAGGCTGCTCCTGCGCGAGGCGCTCGAACTGGTGGCCAATCGCGCCCGCTACTCGTTGCGGGAAATCATCGGCACGATGCTCGCGCTCCGGCACCCGTCGCTTCGCGAGCGCGCCAACCTGCTCGAACGCGACCACTCATTCTACTGCTCCGCTTTTGTTCAACACCTCTACCGCAAGGCGGGACTCGATCTCGCGCCCGGTCTAGTCGTGAAACACACCACGCCCGAAGACATCGCCCGCACCGCGGTGCCGCACAAAACCTACGTGCTGGAACGAGAAGCGGAACCGAGAAAACTCACGGGTCTCGCGACCAAAGTCCGCCATCGCATCAAAGCCCGCGCGCGTCAGATGCGAAGGAAACTCTAAGCGAGCTTTCGGTCACTTCGCCTTGCGCGAAGCAATGTTCTTCAACAGTGCCTGCGCGCAGCGTTCAGCGAATGGCGCATCGTTGATCAGGCAATTCATCTCGATCACTTCGATGTCGCGGCGCAGGTTGGCCTTGAGAGCGCGGAACAATGCGGCGTCCGCTGCGGCATCGTGAAACTTTCCGCCCGGCGCGCTGATCACGCTGACACCTTTGGTCGGGAGCAGCATGGTTACAGGCGCGGTTGAGAGATTCAGTTTCTCTGCGATGATTTTTCCGAGCTGCGCATTTTCTTCGGGCGTCGTGCGCATCAGCGTTACCTGCGGATTGTGCGGGTAGAAATTTCGGCCCGCAAATTTCGCCGGCACGCTTTCAGGCCCGTGGAAGTTCACCATGTCGAGACAGCCGGGCGTGACAATCGCGGGCACACCGTGACGCGCGGCCGCCTCCAGGCGCGTCGGACCCGCGCCGAGAAATCCACCGACGAGTTCATCGGCCCATTCCGTCGTGGTGATGTCGAGCACGCCGGCAACCAGACCGGTTTCGATGAGCGACTCCATCGTGCGACCGCCGATGCCCGTCGCGTGGAACACGAGCACTTCGTAGCCCGCGTCCTCGAGAATCTTCTTCGCGCGCTGCACGCAATCGGTCGTATTGCCAAACATGCTCGCAACGATGATCGGTTTATCCTCCGCGGGCGGCGGCACAGCTTCGACCATCCCGCAGATCGCGCCGGCCGCGCGGGTGAGGATCACGCGAGAGATACGATTGAGTCCCGCCACATCCACGATGCTCGGGAACATCACGATGTCCTTCACGCCGACGTATTGAGCGACGTTGCCGCTCGCCAGCGTGGAAACCATGACCTTCGGAAAACCAATGGGCAACGCGCGCATCGCCGCCGTGCCGATGGCTGTGCCGCCACCGCCGCCGAGGGAGATCACGCCATCGATGCGTTTCTCAGCATGCAGTTTCATCAGCATCGCCGTGGCGGCTTTCGCCATTGCCGCGACGGATTCACCGCGATCCTTGCGCGCGACCAAAGCGGCGAGATCAACACCGCCGGCTGCCGCAACCTCGTAACGGGTGACGTCCGGTTTGAATTTCGGCTCGGTCAACGCGCCGACGTCGATGACGAGCGTGCGATGACCGCGTTGACGAATCAGTTCCGCGACGAACGCGTGCTCGTCGCCTTTGGTATCGAGTGTGCCAAGAACAGCGATGGTAGCCATGCGTTGAAAAGTGATTGAAGATTTACCGACTCACCGCCGCCGGCCGCCGCCACCGAAGATGGAGCCCATCAAACCGCGCACGATCTCGCGGCCAACGGTGCTACCGATGGTGCGCACGGCACTCTTCGCCATCGCGGTGGCGATGCTGTCGCTGCGACTGGAACTCGAGAAAATCGAACCGAAGAATGACGACTTGCTCTCAGCCGCCGGTTGCGGTGCCGGCGGAGTGAAACGATCCGGTGCTGCCGTCGGACGAGCCGCCGCTGCCTGAGGCGCGGCCTGGGCATGCACACCCTTCAATCGCTCATACGCCGATTCGCGGTCGACGATTTTTTCGTACGTGCCGAACACCAGCGAGCTCTCGATGACTTGCTTCCGTTGCTCGGGCCGAATGGCGCCGACTTGTGCGCGCGGCGGGCAGATGAACGCCCGTTCCACCACGCCTGGCTGGCCACGTTCATCAAGCAACGAGACGAGCGCCTCGCCCACGCCCAGTTCGGTGAGCACCGCTTCGGTATCCAGCTTCGGATTGACGCGAAACGTTTCCGCGGCGGCTTTGACGGCCCTTTGATCGCGCGGCGTGAAGGCGCGCAACGCGTGTTGAATGCGGTTGCCGAGCTGGCCCAGCACATTGTCCGGCAGATCGCGTGGATTCTGCGTCACGAAATAAACGCCCACGCCCTTGGAGCGCACGAGACGGATGACCTGCTCGATCTTCTCGAGCAACGCGGGCGGGATGTCGTTGAAAAGCAAGTGCGCCTCATCGAAGAAAAAGACGAGCTTGGGCTTGGGCTGGTCGCCGATTTCCGGAAAGCGCTCGTAAAGTTCCGAAAGCATCCAGAGGAGGAATGTCGCATAAACTTTCGGCGCCATCATCAGCTTGTCCGCCGCGAGGATATTAATCACGCCGCGTCCCTGCGGATCAGTCTGGAGGAAATCATCAAAGTTCAACGCCGGCTCGGCAAAGAACTTGTCCGCACCCTGTTGTTCGAGCGCGAGCAGGTTGCGTTGGATCGCGCCGATGCTCGCTGCGGAAATATTTCCATACTCGGTCGTGAACTGCGCAGCGCTCTCGCCGACGAATTGCAGCATCGCCCGCAGATCCTTCACGTCGAGCAAGAGCATCCCTTGATCGTCCGCAATCTTGAACACGAGGTTCAACACGCCTTCCTGCGTGTCATTCAATTGCAGCAGTCGTCCGAGCAACACGGGGCCCATCTCGGAGATCGTCGCGCGCACCGGATGACCGTTCTCGCCGAACACGTCCCAGAACGTCACTGGGCTGGCCGCGAAGCTGAAGCCGTCGATCTTGAGTTGTTTGATGCGCTCCTGAATTTTCGGCGACGCACCACCCGGCTGACTGATGCCGGAGAGGTCGCCCTTCACATCGGCCATGAACACGGGCACGCCAAGGTTGCTGAAACTTTCCGCGAGCACCTGCAGCGTGACCGTCTTGCCCGTGCCGGTTGCGCCCGCGATCAGGCCGTGGCGATTCGCCATTTGCGGAAGCAGGAAGAGGTCGGTCGCGGATTTCGCGATCAAGATCGGTTCTGGGGCGCTCATGGCGGAAATTAAAGTGGCCGCTTCCCCGCGCCTCAAGCAAATTGTCCACGAACGATGCGTTGTCGTTCCGCCGAGCTCGTGAAAAAGGATTTCTCTCCCGACGGATTGGCGTCATGCTGTCGGCCACTTTGAACAAATGAAGACGTACCAAAATTTCATCGGCGGCGAATGGTTGACCGCGAAGTCCGGACAAACGTTCCAAAACCACAACCCAGCCGACACGCGCGAGATCGTTTCACAATATCCGCAGGGCGGACGCGAAGACGCGCTGGCGGCCATTGCAGCGGCCACGGCGGCGTTCCCCGGTTGGGCGGCGCAAACGTCGGTCGCGCGCGGACGCGTGCTGAGCAAGACGTCGCAGCTCATCGAGAGCCGAAAGTCCGAGCTCGCCGAACTGCTCACGCGCGAGGAAGGCAAAACCCTCGCCGAAGCCACCGGTGAAGTGCAACGCACCGCGGACATTTTCCGTTTCTTCGGCGGTCTCGGTTACCAACTCGGCGGGCAAACCATCCCGCACGATTTGCCGAGCCAGTTGCTCTACACACGTCGCGAACCGCTCGGCGTAGTCGCGCTCATTACGCCGTGGAATTTCCCGATCGCGATTCCTGCCTGGAAGATGGCGCCCGCGCTCCTGAGCGGCAACGCCGTCATCATCAAACCAGCTTCGCAAGCGCCCGCGCTCACCTGCGAACTCGCGAAGATCCTCACCGATGCCGGCCTGCCAAAAGGCGTGCTCAACGTGGTCACCGGCGACGGCCGCGCGGTCGGCGGCGAACTGGCGACCAATCCCGACGTCGTCGCGCTTTCGTTCACCGGGTCGTACGGCGTCGGTTCACAGATTTATCAACAGCTCGCACCGCGCATGGCTCGTGCGCAGATGGAAATGGGCGGAAAGAATCCGACCATCGTCCTCGCTGATGCCGACCTCGATCTCGCCGCGAAGCTCGTGGCCATCGCCGGCTTCGGCCTCACGGGTCAGGCTTGCACCGCGACGAGTCGTGTCATCGTTGAACGCGGCGTCGCCGATGCGTTCGCAACCAAGCTCATTGAGAAGGCCAAGGCGATTGTTGTGGGTAATGGTCTGAAGGCCGGCGTCACAATGGGCCCGGCGGTGAGCAAGGCTCAGCTCGACGGCAATTTGAACTACGTACAAATCGCGCAAAAGGAAGGCGCATCCCTCCTCTTCGGCGGCGCGCGTCTCACCGACGGCGATCTCGCCCACGGATATTTCATGCAGCCCACGGTGCTCGGCAACGTGAAGCCCACCGCGCGCATCGCGTGTGAGGAAGTGTTCGGCCCCGTGGTCGGCATCATTCCCGTGGAGAACTTCGACGAAGCGATCACCGTGGCGAACAGCGTGGACGTCGGCCTCAGCGCGAGCATCGTCACGCGCGATTTCACGAAGGCCATGCGCTACACCGAACGCATCGAAGCGGGCGTGGTGAAGGTGAATCAGATTTCAACCGGCCTCGCGCTGCAGGCGCCGTTTGGCGGCGTGAAAAAATCCAGCACCGATTCCTTCAAGGAACAAGGCGCCGGCGCGATCGATTTCTATTCGAAGATCAAGACCGTCTACCTGGACTACTCTGCGTAGTCTCGTCGTTCGTCCAAAAAGCCTGGCGGCGCGGAGCTCAAACACGCACTCCGCGCCGCTTTTTCCCGAATTGTTCTCGCGCACTCAGCGTCGTGATTGTTGCGGACCAATGATCACGTAGCGGCTTCCGCCCTGACTGTAAACACGCAGCAATACGCGCCCGCCCTTCGCGTCGCGACTAAGATCGATCGCATCGTCGGCGCTTTTCACGGGCCGGCGATTGATTTCCAAAATCACGTCGCCTTGCCGCAATCCCGCCGAGGCGGCTGCGGATTCCGGATCAACATCAGTCACCAAGGCACCGTGGATTCCAGATGGCAGATTAAACTGACGCCGCCAGCGCGTGTTCAGATCCGTAACCTCCACGCCGTCGAGCGCTTCACCCTTGGCGCCGAGATCGCGTTCAGAACGGCCGCGCGAACTCATGAGCTTCTCGCTCGGAAGCTCACCCAACGTCACGGAGAGACTCTTCTCCTTGCCGTCGCGGATGAGCTTCACGTTGGCAGTGGTCTTGGGCGCGGTCTGCGAAACCATGAGACGGAGATTTCGGCTGTCGCGAACTTTCTTGCCGTTGAACTCAATGATCACGTCGCCTTCCTTCAAGCCCGCTGACGCCGCAGGAGATTTCGCCGTGACTTCGCCGACGAGCGCACCGGTGCGGTCGCCGAGTTTGAACTCTTTCGCGAGATCGGGCGTGACCGGCTGAATCATCACGCCGAGATAACCGCGCGTAATTTTTCCATCGGTGATCAAGCGATCCATAATGTTGCGCGCGAGATTCACCGGCACCGCAAAGCCGACGCCTTGCGAACCGCCGCTGCGGCTGAGAATGGCCGTGTTGATTCCGACCAAACGACCTTCGGCATCCACGAGTGCGCCGCCAGAGTTGCCCGGATTAATCGACGCGTCGGTCTGGAGGAAATCCTCGTAATCAACAATGCCAAAACCACCGCGGCCGGTGGCGCTGATAATGCCACTCGTCACGGTTTGACCAACGCCGAACGGATTGCCAATCGCGAGCACGCGATCGCCCACTTCGAGTTTGTCGCTGTCCGTAACGGTGATCGCAGGAAGAGATTTGGCGTCGACCTTGATCACAGCGATGTCAGTTTGCGGATCGTTACCGACGACCTTTGCGTTGAACTCCTGATGATCGTTCGCCAACGCGACTTTCACTTCGTCCGCGCCGTCAACCACGTGGCTGGCCGTGAGAATGTAACCGTCGTCCGAGACAATGACGCCAGAGCCGAGACTCTGCTCTTTGCGCGTCTGCGTACGACCGTCGCGCTGGCCCTCAGCATCGTCGCCGAAAAACCGTCGGAAGAAGGGATCCATCTCGAATGGCGACATCATCTGTCGCTGTTTCACGACCTTGGTGGTGTAAATGTTGACCACGCTCGGCGCGGCCTTCTTGATGACGGGCGCAAAGCTGGTTGCCGACTTCGTGTCCTTGGTGATTGCAGTTTCCTGCAGATGAAGTTTCGGAGCGGCGTTCGCGCTTTCGCTCCGATGATTGGCGACGAAATAGAAAATAACTCCCAACACCGTCGCCAGACTGAAACGCACAAACAGGTTCGAACTAGCTTTCATATAATTTTCCTCTCTTTGCGAATAGAAACCCGGTTGAACAACCCTGCAACCGACGATTCGGGTGCCGGCCCGATGCCGACACCCGAACCCGTTGGAGACAGTGGTTTACGCGACTTTGACTTCGATGGATTTAGGCTTGGCCTTCTCGCTCTTCACGAGGCGGACCTTGAGCACGCCATCCTTGAACTCTGCGTTCACTTTCGAGTCGTCGGCGTCATCCGGGACCGAGAAGCTGCGTACGAAGCTGCCATAGGAGCGTTCGATGCGATGATACTTTTTGCTCTTCTCTTCCTTCTCGAACTTGCGCTCGCCGGTGATGGCGAGCGTGCCGTTTTCGACGGTGACTTTGACGTCTTCCTTCTTCACTTCAGGCAACTCGGCCTTGATGAGGTATTCGTGATCGTCTTCGGTGATGTCCACGAGCGGCGACCATTGCGCCACGGTCATGGTCTCTTCCTGGCCATTCGCCGTCCGTGCCGGCGCGAGGCCGAAGATCGAGGACAGACGACGGTTCATTTCTTCCATTTCTTTGAACGGATCCCAACGGGTAATTGCATTCATAACTTCTTTTCTGGTTTTGGCAGTCTTAGTTCGCCCGCTGAGCGGCTCTGCCAGTTCGCCCGCTCCGCGGATTTAATTCTATCAATGCATCTACAAGATCCGTGCCAGCACAGAGCGAGGGTGGGAAAGCGCCGCGAGCGCGAAAAACCCGCGAATTTAACGATGAATTACCGCCGGCCCAGTGAAGGTGAGACGTGGCTTGAGAAAAAAGTTCTCACTCGGCGAGTCCAGATGACACACCCGTGCGCGACTGCCGCGCAGAAAGGTTATTCGCCGATCAATTCGGCGCAAAGCCAGCACGGATTTTTCCATCCTTGCTGATAAGCGGTTGCGGATTCGCCACGCGTCCCAGCGGACGCACGCCGAGTCCGACACCGTCCAAACCAAGATCGTCCTTCATGGCATCAGCAACGGCACGCAGGCGTTTGACCACATCTGGATTAGCTTCGGCGACGTTCTGCGATTCACCGATGTCCGAGTCGAGGTTGTAGAGTTGCACACCGTCAGTTGCGCCTTTGGCGCCGCCCTTATTCTTTGCGTTTTTCGCCGGCGCACGATCGGCCGCGCTGAGATGCAGTTTCCACGGACCGCTGCGGACGGCTTCGAGTTTGAAGCCACGGAAGAAATAGAACACGTCGTGCGGCGATTTCGCACCCGCGTCGCCAACGAGCACCGGCCAGATGTCGCCGCCGTCGATCTTGCGATCGCTCGGCACTTTGCCGCCGGCAAGTTTCACCAGCGTTGGCAACACATCGAACATCCCGGTGATCGCATCGCTCGACGTGCCGGCGGGAATCTTCCCCGGCCACCAGGCAATCGTCGGCACGCGCATGCCACCTTCCCACGTGCTGCCTTTGAAGCCACGCAAAGGCGCGTTCACCGCGCGCTGCGTGCCGCCGTTGTCGGTGGTGAAGATCACAAGCGTCTTCGAATCGAGCTTGAGCTCGCGCAACGTGTCGAGCACCTGGCCGACGCTCCAATCCACTTCCTCCACCCAGTCACTGTAGAGGCCATTGGGGGATTTGCCGGCCCACTTCTTGCCGGGATAGAGCGGAAAATGCACTGCGTTGTGCGGCAGGTAGAGGAAAAAGGGCTTGCCCGCGTTGGTCTTGATAAACTTGAGCGCCGCGGTCGTGTAGGTCTCCACGATGGCCTGCTGCTCGTCCTGCTTCACGCGCGCAATAACTTTGTGATTCTCGACGAGCGGCAATGGAGGTTGGTTGTTGCCTTTGAGGCCGGTTTCGTCGTCGCCTTGCGCGGCTTTCGTAGCAGCCGCTGCCGCAGTAGGCACGGTAGCGGGAATCGGCACACCGAGATCGCTCTTGGAACCTTCCGCGCGCGTGCCCATGTCGTTCGAGTAAGGGATGCCAAGGTAGTAGTCGAAGCCCCGCGCCGTGGGGAGAAACTCCGGTTGATCGCCGAGGTGCCACTTGCCGATGCAGGCGGTCGCGTACCCAACTTCCTTCAACAGCTCCGCCACAGTGCGCTCGCTGGGATTCAGCCCGACCGCCGCGCCCGGAAAGAGCACGCCCGGAATCGGCAGCACGCGCTTCGGATAGCAACCGGTCATCAACGCCGAGCGCGACGGCGAGCAAACGGGCGCGGCGTAGAAGCACGTGAGCTTGCGCCCTTCTTTCGCCATGCGGTCGAGGTTCGGCGTGCGATTGAGCTTCGAGCCGAATGGCCCGATGTCCGCGTAGCCCATGTCATCGATGTTGATGACGATGAAATTGGGTTTGTCCGCCGCATTGATCAGCGGCGCAAACGAGAAGAGAACTGCGCCAATCAGCGAGCCCAGAACACGAAGGGATTTCATGCGGCGAAGACTAGCGGGGCTACCGAACGCACCGCAAGCCGGCTCTCATTCGCCTACGCAGAAACGTGCTTGCGTTCAGCGCCGGAAACGAACTCCAATTCGGCATGACAACGTTCCCTTTTCGCCAGTGGTTTTTCGTCGCGACGCTTGCGACCTGCTGCCTCGCGGCTAACACGATTCGCGCCGCCGGCTACGCGCTCACCGTCACGACCGATCACGCCGACGCCATTTACAAACAGGGCGAGCCCGTGACTTTCACTATCAAGCTCTCGAAGGACAAACAGCCGTCCGACGACGCCGAGGTCACATGGAGCATTGTCAAAGACGGTCTCCCGACGCCGAAATCTGGAAAAGTGAAACTCGCGCACGGCACGGCGACCGTCACGGGCACACTCGACGAACCAGGCTTCCTCCAGTGCCGCGCGTCCTTCCCCGTCTCGGCCAAATCCAATCTCACCGCGATGGGTGGTGCCGCGATTGACCCGTTGAAAATCAAGCCCAGCCTGCCCGTGCCGGATGACTTCGACGAATTCTGGGCCGCACAGAAAAAGAAACTCGCCGCCGTGCCGATCAACGCGCGCCTGACTCCGGCGAAGTCGACCACGAAGGGAGTCGAAGCGTTTGACGTTCAGGCCGACTGCATCGGCAAACCGGTGAGCGGTTACTTCGCCCGGCCGATCGGCGCGAAACCGAAGAGCCTGCCGATCATTCTCCTGGTCCACGGAGCCGGTGTGCGCAGCGCCAGCCTCGGCGGACCGATCAGTTGGGCGTCGAAGAATTTTCTAGGGATGGACATCAACGCGCACGGCATTCCGAACGGCCAGCCCGACAAGTTCTACACCGACCTCGCGAACGGCGAATTGAAGGACTACCGCGCGCGCGGCCGCGAATCACGCGACACGGTTTATTTCCACGGCATGTTCCTGCGGCTTGTGCGGGCGATTGATTTTCTGACCGCACAGCCCGAATGGGACGGCCGCACGGTGATCGTCCACGGCAGCAGCCAGGGCGGCTATCAATCCGTCGTAGCGGCCGGACTCGATCCGCGCGTCACGTTCTTCGCCGCCGGCGTGTCCGCGGGTTGCGATCACACGGGTTTCAAAGTCGGCCGCATCAATGGCTGGCCGAAATTCGTCGCAACCGGTGAAAACCCGTCCGCCAACATTGTCGACGCCGTGCGCTACTACGACGTGGTGAATTTCGCCACGCGCACCAAGGCTCCGGGAATTATGACCGTGGGCTTCATCGATACGACATGCCCGCCGTCGAGCGTGTATGCGGCTTACAACGCGCTGACGACCAAGAAAGAAATCTTCAACGATCCGCCGAGCGGCCATCGCGTTTCGCCCGAAGCCGCTGCCGCGATGAACAAGGCGATCCTCACGCACGCCGAAGCGATGCGAACGGCGCGCTGACGTCAGTCATTTCAAATACCGCTTCAAGAAAGCCTCCGCAACGGGGCGCGCTTCGCCGCCGTATCGATGGCCGAGGGCGTGATTGAACCAGCCGATGTTCTCTGGCGCGCCGAGCAACTGATACACCGGGCGCACGGCGTCAATGAACGCCCAGCTTTTGTCCGTGTCCGCAGAGTTACCCGCGAGCAGCAGGATCGGACGCGGCGCGATGAGCGCGAGCAGTTCGTGATTGTCGCGCGCGAAGCCCGGTTGCTGGATGTCTTTGCCGAGATACCAAACGTCCTGCCAGTTGCTGAACTTCAGCCCGACTCCGCCTTCGCTCGAGACCGTGCACTTCACGCGTTCATCCAACGCGGCCACGTAGATCACTTCCTTTGCGCCCAGTGAGTGACCGAAGATTCCGAGGCGCTTCGCGTCCACGTTCGGCAGCGTTTCAATGAAATCCAGCGCGCGTAATCCGTCCCACGTCATGCGCGTCATGCCGCGCCACTTCGGATGGCGTTCCTGCATGAAACGGACATTCGCCACGTAGATGCTTTCACCTTTCTTCTGATAGCCCGGCGGCAAGTCGGCCCAAATAAAACACCTTGGCGCGAGCACCACGTAGCCGGCCTCGACGAGTTGCACGGCTTGGTGGCGTTCCGGCTCGTCAAGCCCTTCGAGACCAACGGCACGCGCGTAGTGATTCGAGTAGGTCGGATGGAACAGCACGATGCCGGGAAATTTCGCCACAACGCCGCTGGCGGTTTTCGGCACGAGCAGCATCGCGTCGGTCCGCACGCCCGGTTCGATTTGATACGTCACCCTCTGCCGCGTGAACGTGGGCAATTCCTCCTTTGCCAGAAACTCGGGCGCCAGCGGGACTTTCGTTTTCGGAAACTCGCCGAGAAATTTTTCCCACTCCGCGCGAATACGCTCACGCTGCTTCGTCCACGCAGCTTTGTCCGCGACAACGCCGCCCGCGGCGTCCGTGAGCAGGTTCGCGAGCTTAGGAAAATCGGCAGGCAACTTCGCCGGCGGACGTTGGAGATCAGGGAGGGTTTGCGCCATCAACGACGACGCGGCCAACAAGAGTGCAATAACGATGCGCATGGAAGTAGTCCACCTCCAGACGCGTCACTCCATCTTTCCCATCAAACTGACGCACACGAGATCGCCTTTCGCGTTGCGCGCGTAAATGCGGCCGTTGGCGAGCGTGGGCGTGGACCAGCATTTGCCGCCGAGGATCTGCGCGCGGGCGAGCGGTTTGAATTTTTCTGGAGAAACTTCCGCGATGACGAGCTCGCCAGTCTCACTCAACACGATCAATTTCCCATCCGCCGCGACGAGCGAACCTACGCCCAGACCAGTCTGTTTCCACTTGGTCGCTCCCGTTTTCCAATCGAGGCAACGCAACTCCGCGTCCTTCTTGCCCGCCTGCCCATGGAACGTGTAGAGCGCGTCGTCGATCAAGACGCCGGCGTTGAAGTGAACACGCGTGTCGGTTTTCCAATTCTTGATCACTTCGCCGTCGCGCGCGCGAAGCATGATGCCCGGCACGTTGTAGGCGGAGATGAAAATCATGCCGTCGTGAACGATCGGCGCGCCGGCGTTGGTGTTGTAATTGGATTCAAACTTCTGCCGCCACAGGACCTTGCCAGTCGCAGCTTCGATCGCGATGCACTGCTTGTGCGCGAGCAAGGCGATGCAACGTTTTCCATCGAGATCAAACGGCGCGGCCGTGGAGTAAGCCGCCATGTGGTCGTCAGATTTCCAAGAGATCGCGCCCGTCGCACGATCGAACGCCGTTCCCGCGCCGCCGACGTTGAGGATCAATCGATCGCCTTCCACCAGGGCCGACGACGCGAAACCCCAGTCGGGCTTGGTGACTTCGAGTTCCTTGACGAGTTGTTTTTGCCAGAGAACTTTTCCGGTCGCGAGATCGAGGCAGAGAAAATCCCCCTCACGACTCAAGTGATACACCTTGCCGTGATCGATTGTTGGCGTACCCGTGGTCCCGCCCTCGAAATACATATCGCCGAGCGGCGCCTTGTAAGAATGCTTCCACAACACCGCACCGCTCCCCGCATCGAAACACCAGATTGTGTCGGTGCCGTCCTTTTTTCCGTCGTGCCCGGTCGAGATCGCTTTGCCATCGGCGACGACGATCGTGGAAAAGCCGAGTCCCAACGACGCGCGCCACAATTGTTTCGGGCCTTCGGCCGGAAGTTTCGCGAACCAACCTGTCTCCCGAGAAATGCCGTTGTGGTCGGGACCGCGGAACCACGGCCAATCCGCAGCGAAGAGCGGCGTGGAGAGCGAGAGGACACCAACAAAGAAAAGTCGCGTCAGCATGGTGGAGAGTTAGCCGCGCGGGCAGGAAGTGTCAAACGCGGCATCGCCCCCAACCGCCGTCCAGCAGCGCAAGATTCTGTGAATTTGTTCACCGGTTTCCTTGTCAGCTTGCTTATGACTCCACGTTTGATTCACCGCCTGCTCGCCGGCTTCGTCATCGCTGCGTTCGGCAGTTCGCTGCTCAACGGCGAAGAACTGTTTGTCGCTACGCCGCTGACCAAGAAGGGCGAATACACCGCGGGCATTGAAGGGCCGGCGTGTGATCGCGAGGGGAATATTTACGCCGTCAGCTTCGGCAAGAAACAGAATATCGGCCGCACCACACCGAACGGGAAGACGGAGGTGTTCGTCGAGTTGGCGGCGGGCAGCGCGGGCAATGGAATCGTGTTTGATCGCAAGGGTCTGATGTATGTCGCTGATTACGCTGGCCACAATGTCCTGCTCATCGAGCCGAAGACGAAAAAGGTTTCTGTCTTCGCACACAGCGACGCCATGAGCCAACCGAACGATCTCGCCATCGCGCCCAACGGAACGATTTACGCAAGTGATCCCAACTGGAAGGACAGCACGGGCCAGATCTGGCACGTCGACGTGAAAGGCAAAATCACGCGGGTCGCGTCGGGCTTGGGCACGAGCAACGGCATCGAAGTGAGTCCCGATGGCAAGACGCTCTACGTCAACGAAAGCGTCCAGCGCAACGTCTGGGCGTTCACCATTACGGCGGATGGCTCGTTGAAAGACAAACGCCTCCTGAAGAAATTCGACGACCACGGTTTCGACGGCATGCGATGTGATGTCGACGGCAACCTCTACGTGACGCGTCATGGCAAAGGCACGGTGGCGAAGCTTTCGCCCCAAGGTGAAGTGTTGCGCGAGATCGACGTGCTCGGCTCGAAACCAAGCAATCTCTGCTTCGGCGGGCCGGACGGGCGGACGGTGTATGTGACGGAAGTCGAAAACACGCGTTTGGTGCAGTTCCGCGTGGATCGCCCCGGCGCCGCGTGGCAGCGATGGCAGAAGTGAGATCTGGGCCGCACCCGCCTCCGGCGGGTTCGATTCGGCGTCTCGCCGAATCGCGGACGTGGGAGGACGCATTTAGCTCCCCTCTCCTTAAACATATTTCGACATCCAATGGCCGCGAGTTTCGAGCGGGACGCCCGAAACGACCCGCCGGAGGCGGGTGCCACCCCGAAACCGCGGGTCGCCTCTTCAAAATCGAAACGGAGACTTGCAACCACGGGAACGGTGGGGCTTACTTTGCGGGATTTTATTTTCGCGCCGTGAATCGATGAACGTAGAACTTTTAACCAAAGCCAAAACCCTCGGGTTTTCCGACCGCCAAATCGCCCATCTCACGGGCACCACCGAGGACGCCGTGCGCGCCGAGCGCAAGAAGCTCGGCCTCATCCCGAGCTACCGGCTCGTGGACACCTGCGCGGCGGAGTTCGAGGCCTACACGCCCTATTTTTATTCCACCTACGACCGCGGCGATGACGAGGTGAAGCCGAGCGACCGCAAGAAGGTCATGATCCTCGGCGGCGGACCGAATCGCATCGGTCAAGGCATTGAATTCGACTACTGCTGCGTGCACGCGGCGTTCGCGCTCAAGGAAGATGATTTCGAGACGTTGATGGTGAACTCGAATCCGGAAACGGTTTCGACCGACTACGACACGAGTGACAAGCTGTTCTTCGAACCGCTCACGCTTGAAGACGTGCTGCACATTTACGAACGCGAGAAGTGCTGGGGCGCGATCGCGCAATTCGGCGGGCAGACGCCGCTGAACCTCGCGCTCGGTCTGCAAAAGAACGGCGTCAACATCATCGGCACCTCGCCGCAGAGCATTGAAATCGCGGAAGACCGCAAGCTCTTCGCGGCGATGCTGAACAAGCTCAACATTCCGCAACCGCCCAACGGTCTCGCGACGAACGAAGCCGAAGCGCTCGTGGCGTCGAAGCGGCTGGGTTATCCCGTGTTGGTGCGCCCGAGCTTCGTGCTCGGCGGCCGCGCGATGCAGATTGTTTACTCCGACGCCGAGCTCTCGCACTACATGCGCTTCGCCGTCGAAGCGTCTCCGGAGCGCCCGGTGCTCGTGGACAAGTTCCTCGAAGACGCGACCGAAGTGGACGTGGATTGCATTGCCGACGTGGGCCATTTCAAGAATCCCGACGAAGGCACGATCGTCATCGGCGGCATGCTTGAGCACATCGAGTTCGCCGGCGTGCATTCCGGCGACGCCGCGATGGTATTGCCGCCGCACACGCTCACCAAGAGCGTCATCGAGACCATCCGCCAATACACCCACGCGATGGCGCGCGAGCTGAAAGTCATCGGCTTGATGAACGTGCAATACGCCGTGAAGGGCGAGACCGTTTACGTGCTCGAAGTCAATCCGCGCGCGTCACGCACCGTGCCGTTCGTGAGCAAAGCCATCGGCAAGCCGCTGGCGAAACTCGCCGCGAAGGTCATGGCGGGCAAAACACTCAAGCAACTCGGCTTCACGAAGGAAATCTGGACCGACTACTGGGCGGTGAAGGAATCCGTTTTCCCGTTCAACCGCTTTCACGGTCAGGACATTTTGCTCTCGCCCGAGATGCGCTCCACCGGCGAAGTCATGGGCCTCGACGCCGATCTCGGCGTGGCTTACGCGAAGTCGCAGATGGCCGCGAACTCGCCGCTGCCCACCGGTGGACGCGTGTTCATCAGCGTCAGCGATGCGCACAAGAAGGACGTGGCGGGCGTTGGAAAATCTTTTGCCGACCTCGGCTTTGAACTCGTTGCCACCGGCGGCACCGCGGATGTTTTGGAAAAAGCGGGCCTCAAGGTGCAGCGCATTTACAAGCTGAGCGAAGGCCGTCCCAACGCGCTCGACTTGCTCAAGAACCGCGAAATTCAACTCGTCATCAACACGCCCGCCGGCCAGACGCCGCGCGCGGACGAGGTGAAGATCCGCACGACCGCCGTTTACACCAACACGCCGATCATGACCACCGTCAGCGGCGCGAAGGCGGCGGCGCTCGGCATTGCCGCGCTCAAGAAGAGCGGCTACGCGGTGAAAACGGTGCAAGAATATCACTGAGCCGACGGACCATTTCGCGGCTCGCTTGTTTGGGGAAACATGAAGCGCGAAGAGTTTGATGGATTGATCAAGCGGTTGGAGGAATCCTCCCGCCGCCGTCCGCGCGGGTATTTGTTCCAAGTCGCCGC
This sequence comes from Limisphaerales bacterium, assembly GCA_044224905.1. GTDB lineage: Bacteria > Verrucomicrobiota > Verrucomicrobiia > Limisphaerales > JBGAJN01 > JBGAJN01. The sequence continues at coordinate 881,617 of JBGAJN010000002.1, read as the reverse complement.
ACTCGCCGCGCTCGGCTACGCCTACATCTTTCTCGTCCTTTTTGTCTCGATCGCCCTCACCGTCGGCCTGCTGGCGTTGATGATTTTCTTTCCCAACGCGGCAACAATCAAACTCGGCATCGTATTCGGCATCGTCACGGGCAGCATATCGCTGGCGATTTTGAAAGCGTTGTGGATCCGTCTCCCGCCGCCGCAAGGCGAGCCCGTGACGCGCGCAGAGGCGCCAGCGTTGTTTGCGTTGCTGGATGAATTGAGCACGAAACTGCACGCGCCGCGGTTTCACCACGTCGTCATGGTCGGCGAATACAACGCCGCCGTGTCGCAGATTCCCCGGCTCGGTGTGTTCGGCTGGCAACGGAATTATCTGATCCTCGGTCTGCCTTTAATGCAGAGCCTGAGCCCCGACGAGTTCCGTGCGGTAATGGCGCACGAGTTCGCGCACCTTTCAGGCAATCACTCGAAGTTTGGCGCGTGGATCTATCGCGTCCGCCGCACGTGGGAACGCGTGTTCGAGGAGATGTTCAAGCAACGTCAGAAAGCCGCCGCGCCCCTCGCCAAGTTCATCGATTGGTTCTGGCCGAAGTTCAACGCGCACGCGTTTGTGCTCGCGCGCGCCAACGAATACGAGGCCGACGCCTGCTCCGCGCGGTTCGCCGGCGCGGCCACCGCCGCGAATGCACTTAAGCGGGTGAAAGTTCACGCCGCATTGCTCGACGAGAAATTCTGGCCGGGCGTCCTCAAGCAGGCCAATCAATCAACCGAACCGCCGCAAAATGTTTTCGCGGACATGTCGTCGGCGTTTCATCAACCACTGCCGCCCGACGACTCCGCGCGTTGGCTGCGCACCGCGTTTCTGCTCGAGACCAACAATCTCGACACGCATCCGAGCTTGAAGGATCGCCTGCGTGCACTGGGCGAACTGCCGGACACCGCGCCCGCCGCGATTCCCGCGGAACCGCCGCCCTGCCCCGAAACGACCGCGGCGCAAAATTTCCTCGGCTCAGCCGAGGCCACCTTCACGCAGCGTTTGAGCGAGCGCTGGCGCAAGGCGATCGAAGCCGGTTGGAAGCAGCGCAATCAACAAGCCACCGAACTCAGCCAGAAGCTGGCGAAACTCGAACAGGCGACGGCAACCGCCGCCGATGTCGAGACGCTGTGGGCCAAGGCGCGCACGTTGCTCGATCTCGAAGGCGACGCCGGCGCTTTGCCTGTCGTGTTGCAAATTCTCGGGCTCAAGCCCGACCACGCGCTCGCGAATTTCGTCCGCGGCCGGCACTCGCTGGTCGCCGATAATCCCGCCGGCGTGGAGTTCATAGAGCGCGCCATCGCCGCGGACGCCACGTTGACCATGGACGCGTGCAACGTCCTCTACGCTTTCTACGCTCGCTCCGGTCAACGCGAGAAGATGCGCGAGCTCGAGAAGCGCGCCGACGCTCACAGCGAATTGCAAACGCAAGCCGCCACCGAGCGAAATCGCGTCACCGTCGCCGACACGTTCATTGCACACGAATTGACCGCCGATGAATTGACCAAGTTGCGCGAAGTTTTCTCCACCGAACGGGACCTCGAATCTGTAAACGCGGCCCGCAAGCTCTTGCACGTTTTTCCGCAAAGCCCGCTCTATCTGTTCAGCCTCAAGGTCAAAGTCCCGTGGTGGAAGCCGCGTTCGACCGCCGCCAATCAACAACTCGTCAATCGCGTCGTCAGCAAGATCGGCGTGAAAGGCCACTTCCAGGTGTTCGTTGCCGAAAAGAATCTCAAGAGCCTCGGCGCCCGTGTCGCGAGTGCGCCCGGCGCGGAGATCTATCGACGGGCCAAGTGAACCCTTTGCGCTTGCCACTGCGGCACGGCGGGCCTGTAATCCCCACACGAACTCGTTGTATCAACCCAAAGATTTATGAAGAAAACTTCCCTCCTCATCCTGGCGCTCCTCGTCACCTTGCTTCCCGCGCACGCGCAACCCGGCGGTCGCGGCATGGGCGGACCACCGCGCGGACCGCGTCTCGGCGCGGCGGCCACCAAACTCTTCGGTGAACACACCGGCTTCAGCGCCACCATGGACATGCAGGCCGACGACGGCTCTGGACAAAACGTTTCCGTGCCCGGCGAACTCTCGTTCCTTGAAGGCAAGTCGCGCTTCGCGATGGACCTGACGAAGATTCAAAGCGGTCGCATGCCGCCCGGCGCCGCCGAGCAGATGAAGGCCATGGGCATGGGCGAAATGGTGAGCATCACCCGCCCCGACCAGAAGAAGATGTTCCTCGTCTATCCCGGCCTCGAATCGTACGCGGAGATGGCGCTGACCGAAAAGGAGCTGCCGTCCGACGCCACCAAGTTCAAAGTGGAGACCACCGAACTCGGCAAGGAAACCATCGATGGCCATCCCTGCGTGAAAAACAAGGTGATCATTTCCGACGACAAGGACACGAAGCACGAGTTCACGACATGGAACGCCACCGATCTGAAAAAGTTCCCCGTCAAAATCGTGGGCAATGAAGACGGGCGTTCAATGGAGATGCTGTTCAAGAACATCAAGCTCGAGAAACCGGCGGCCGCGCAGTTCGACCCGCCCGAGAAGTTCACCCGCTACGACAACGTTGGCACGATGATGCAACAGGCGATCATGAAGCGCATGGGCGGCGCGGGCGGATTCCCGAAATAATCTACCTCCACAAATTTTCGCGCGAAGGCGGCCCCGTGGCCGCCTTTTGCTTGTCCCCAGCCGTCGATCACTCAAAAACAATCTGCCAGCCGAAGCGCAGAATCAGCGCGCTGACCACGACGAGGAATAACACGCGGACGAAGCGGTTGCCTTTCGTCATGGCGACGCGCGTGCCGGTCACGGAACCGGCGATCTGGCACGCGGCCATCGGGAGCGCGTATTGATAAAGGATGTGACCAGTCGAGGCGAAGAGGATCACGGAGGCGAGGTTGGTGGCGAAGTTGATCACCTTGGCGCTCGCCGAGGCGCTCAGGAAATCGAAGCCGAACAGGCCGATGAACGTGAAGATGAGGAAGCTGCCCATGCCCGGACCGAAGATGCCGTCATAGAATCCCAGCACCACGCCAACGATGATGCCGAAGGATCGTTCCTTGTGCGCGGTGAACGCGGGCGCGTGCAGATTGCCGAAATCCTTTTTCACGAACGTGTAGATCGCCACCGCGATCAGCAGCACAAGGATGATCGGTTTCAACAGATCCTTGTTCACGTGGGTCACCGCCATCGAACCGAGAAAGGAAAACACGAACGCGGTCACGGCTGCGGGCAGGAGGGACGCCCAGTTGATACGGACGCGCCGGGAGTACTGCACGACGGCGATGCTCGTGCCGCAGATGGACGCGAGTTTATTCGTGCCGTAAACCGTGGCGAGGTCGCCCGCGAGTTCCTTTGGCAGGAACAGCAGAAGGGCCGGCAATTGGATCAAACCGCCGCCGCCCACCACGGAATCGATGAACCCCGCGAGGAACGCGAAGCCACAAAGAAATGCCAGTTCCATCGTCAAAGCGCCCGCAGGTTAGAAGTCGGCCGGGGAAAATCGAGCGCAAATCGGCACAGATTGGCAAGAAAAGACCGGTTTTTAGCGCGTTTCATTTCATTCACGCGAACCATGAAAGTTTTGGAGGCGAGGGTCGGGAATTTGACTTGTCCACCGTCGGGGCGTTCGCATCTAATCTGATTGCGTGTTGAAGGATAAATATAACGTCGAAGGCTTCTTCGATGAAATGTTCACCAGCGGGACGGATGTGCGCGGGCATTACCGGAAGTTTCGGGAGCGCATGGCGGGCCTGAGCAACGAGGAGTTTGATGAGAAACGTCGCGCGGTGGATCTCGCGTTTCTGCGCCAGGGCATCACGTTCAATGTCTACGGCGATTCCAAGGGCACCGAGCGCATTTTCCCGTTCGACTTGATTCCGCGCATCATACCCGCCGCGGAGTGGGAGAAGCTCGAGGCCGGCCTCGTGCAACGCATCACGGCGTTGAACCTGTTCCTCCACGACATTTATCACGAGCAGCACATCGTGAAGGACGGCGTGATTCCGCCCTATTACATTCTTTCCGCGAAACATTTCCGGCGCGAGTTCGTGGGATTTCAGGTGCCAAAGGATATTTATATCCACATCTGCGGCACGGACCTGATCCGCGATGACAAGGGCAAATACCTCGTCCTCGAAGACAACGGACGCACGCCCTCGGGCGTTTCCTACGTCCTCGAAAACCGCCGCGCCTTGAAGCGCACGTTCCCCGAACTGTTCGAAAGCGTCGGCGTGCGGCCGGTGGATCATTACTCGGCGGAGTTGCTGAAAGTGCTCGATTACATCGCGCCCAAGGGCGTGGCGAATCCGACCGTCGTGTTGCTAACGCCGGGCGCTTACAACAGCGCTTACTTCGAGCACACGTACCTCGCGCGGCAGATGGGTATCCAGATCGTAGAAGGCCGCGATCTGCTCGTGCGCGACGCGCGCGTCTACATGCGCACGACCAAGGGCCTCCAGCCGGTGCACGTGATTTATCGCCGCATCGACGATGACTTTCTCGATCCGACAGTGTTCCGCCGCGACTCCGCGCTGGGCGTGCCCGGGCTGATCAATGCCTATCGCGCCGGCAACGTCTCGCTCGCGAACTCCATCGGCACCGGCATCGCTGACGACAAGGTGATGTATTACTTCGTGCCGAAGATGATTAAGTATTATCTGGATCAGGAGCCGTTGCTGGACAACGTGCCTACCTACCTCGCCAGCGAGGAACCAGACAAGAAATACATTCTCGAGAACTTGGAAAAGCTCGTCGTGAAAGCCGCCAACGAATCCGGCGGCTACGGCATGTTGATGGGACCGAAGGCGCCCAAGAAGGAGATTGAAGATTTCCGCAAAAAGATCGAGCAAGACCCGCGCAACTTCATCGCGCAACCGATGATTTCGCTGTCGCGCCATCCGACCTACTGCGAAGGCGACGGCTTCGAAGGCCGACACATCGATCTGCGGCCGTTCATTCTGTACGGTGAAAAGACCGTGATCGTTCCCGGCGGACTCACGCGCGTCGCGTTGCGCAAGGGTTCCCTCGTGGTGAACTCTTCGCAGGGCGGCGGCAGCAAGGACACGTGGGTTTTGTATGGAGATGAATAAATGCTAAGCCGAGTTGCCAATTCTCTCTACTGGATGAGCCGCTACATCGAGCGGGCCGACAACATCGCCCGCATCGTGGACGTGAATCTCCAACTCCTGCTCGACTTCCGCGATCTCAACGATCAAACGCTGGCGAAGCATTGGGTGCCGATCGTGCAAAGCGCTGGCGATGAGAAGGCGTTCTTCGAACTGCACAAGAAAGCCACTGGACAGACCGTCACGGAGTTCATGGTGTTTCAACAGGAAAACCCGAACTCGATCGTGAGTTCCGTTTCCTCCGCGCGCGAAAACGCCCGCATGGTGCGCGACCAGATCACGATTGAACTGTGGGAAGAGTTGAATCGCCTGTATCTCTTCCTCCACTCACCGCGCGCCCGCACGGTTTGGAAGGGAGATCCCCATGATTTCTTTGAAGAGGTCAAATCGAGTTCGCTGCACCTGCAAGGCTTGATCGACGCCACCGTTGTTCGCAACGAGGGCTGGCAGTTCCTTCAGGTCGGGAAATATCTCGAACGCGCCGACAAGACGACGCGTATCCTCGATGTGCGCTACGAATCACTCCCCGCGAAGGGCATGCCGACCGCAATCAGCCAGACCGAGGCGCTCGAGTGGTCGGCCATTCTCCGCTCGTGCAGCGCGTGGGACGCGTACAAGAGCATTCATTCTGCGGACGTGAATCCTGTGAAGGTCGCGGAGTTTTTGCTCTTGAGTGAAGATTTCCCCCGCTCGGTGGAATTCTGCATCGCGCAGGTCAACAGCGCGCTCCGTCGCATTTCCGGCACGCCAGAAGGCCGCTTCTGCAACGACGGGGAAAAGCTCGCGGGCCGGTTGCTCGCGGAATTGCAGTTCAGCTCCATCGAGGAAGTCTTCGCGTACGGCCTGCACGATTACCTCGACGTTTTGCAGCAGAAGTTCAACGCCATCGGCGAGGCACTTTTCCGCGCCTACATCTTCCAGCAGATCAACCCGCTGGAGGATGAAATTCAACAGCAGCAACAGCAGCAGTAAACCTGCGGTTGCGGCGGTCGGTCGGTCCAACCTATGAAACGCATCGGTATTCTCACCGCGGGCGGGGACACCCCTGCCCTGAACGCCACCATAGCCGGCGCGGTCACGCGCGCGAATCAGCTCAAGGTCGAGATCGTCGGGCTGATCAAGGGCTTCAACAGCCTTTTCAATCCGCGCGTTCCGCACGTCCTGCTCAATCCCCTCTTCCAGGAAATCCCCGAACTCGATCCGACCAAGGGCGGCACGTTGATCGGCTCTTCGCGCGATTTCGTCGACCCGAACGAACACGCCAAGCTCGACCAGATCGTCGATCGCTTGAAGCAATTAAAGATCGAGGGACTGATCTGCGTCGGCGGCGACGGCACGCTCAACGGCCTGCAACCGCTCGCCGACCGCTTGCCCACAGTGCTCGCGCCGAAGACGATCGATAATGATCTCGGCCTGAATTATCCAAGCGAGCCCGACGAATGGGTGCGCGTTAACGACGCCGCAGTCAAAGGCGGCTATCGCTACAAGCGCTCTGAATCGCGAGCCGAGTTCGATCTCGAACAAATCGTCAACTACGTCACGCCCGGCTACGCCACGTCCGTGTTTGTTTCCGCTGGCGGCGTGGAGCGCATTCGCACGACCGCCGAGAGTCATCGGCGCATCGCGATCATCGAAGTGATGGGGCGGCACTCCGGCTACATCGCGCTCGGTTCCGCTTACGGGCGGCCCGACATCATTTTGGTGCCGGAGCATTCGCTCGATCTCGAACGCCTCGTCGAGCGGGTGAAACACATTTACGACCTGCAGAAGAACGTCGTGATCGTTTGCGGCGAAGGCATCGTCGATGAACAAGGCCGCGAACTCGGCGCCGAATCGAAGACCACCGATCCCGCAGGCAATGTGGCGTTGAGCGGCGCCGCTGAAGCGTTGCGAGCGAAGCTGATTCAGATGATCGGCGATCGCTACTTCCAGCTCTACCGTCGCGGCGAATCGGCGAAGGAAGCGATCTTCACGCGTAAAGTCGGGCACACGCAACGCGGCGGACGCCCGATCTTGTTCGATCGTTTCTACGCCGCCCAACTCGGCGGCAAGGCGGTCGAGTTGCTCATCGAGGGCCGCAACAACGCCGTGTCGGTGTTGCAATACAGCACCAGCAAGGGATTCCACGTCGAGGGTTACGATGCGAACCGCTTCCGCGATCGCTGGGGTTTGATCCACGCGCGCCCGATGCATCCGTCGCTCTACGATCCCAAGCTCATGAAGCCGTCGCGGATGGGCATCGATTATCTCACACCGATCTTCACCGACGCCATCGGCAACGACGACATGGAGCACATGCGCCAGACACTCTTTGCCGCCGGCAACCTCACCCAGCCGTATCACTCGATCAACACCGACGTGAACAAACGTATCCGCTATCTCCAAGACTGACGCAGAAACCATTTCGCAATGTCCATCCACGTCGCCCTCCATCATCGCACTCACTACAAATACGACCGGCTCGTCAACCTAGGGCCGCAGGTCGTCCGCCTGCGTCCCGCGCCCCACGCGCGCACGCGCATCCTCAGCTACTCGCTGAACGTGCTGCCGAAGGAGCACTTCATCAATTGGCAGCAGGATCCGCAATCCAACTACCTCGCCCGGCTCGTGTTCCCGGAGAAGACGAAGGAATTTCTCGTCGAGGTCGATCTCGTCGCCGAGATGGCGGTGTTCAATCCGTTTGATTTTTTCCTCGAACCCGACGCGGAAAAATTTCCGTTCAAATACGATTCACAGCTCGACCACGAACTGGAGCCGTTTCGCTTGCGTTGCGCGAACACGCCGAAGTTCACCTCGTATCTGAAGGCCGCCCAACGCGAGCTGCTCAGCGGCGTGCACACCGAACACGCGCCGGTTCCGCATTCCGAAGTTCCCGTCAGTCCGCACAGCCACGGCCGCCTGCCAGAGGCCGGCCAGCTTCCCGCGGCACCAAAGGACGACAAGCGCCCGCGCACGATCGACTTCCTCGTCGGCATCAATCAGATGCTGTGGAAGCACGTCAAGTATCTAATCCGCCTCGAACCCGGCGTACAGACGCCCGAAGAAACGCTCACGCTCGGCAGCGGTTCGTGCCGCGACTCCGCGTGGTTGCTGTGTCAATTGCTCCGCCACTTCGGCCTCGCGTCGCGTTTCGTGAGCGGTTACTTGATCCAGCTCAAGGCGGATCAGAAGTCGCTCGATGGCCCCAGCGGAACAGAAGTGGACTTCACCGATCTCCACGCGTGGACGGAAGTTTATCTGCCCGGCGCTGGCTGGGTCGGTCTCGATCCGACGAGCGGCCTGCTAGCCGGCGAGGGCCACATTCCACTCGCCTGCGCACCAGATCCCACCAGCGCCGCACCGATCAGCGGCTTGATCGACGAATGCGAATGCGAGTTTGCCCACGAGATGAAAGTGACGCGGGTTTACGAATCGCCGCGCGTCACACTCCCCTATACCGACGAGCAATGGACCCAGATCGAATCGCTCGGCCACGCCATCGATGCCGATCTCAAAAAGGGCGACGTGCGCCTGACCATGGGCGGCGAGCCGACGTTTGTGTCGGTTGACGATCCCGATGGTGCGGAGTGGAACTTCACCGCGGTCTCACAAAAGAAACGCATTCTCTCCGGCGAACTCATCAAACGCCTGCGCAAGCAGTTCGCGCCCGGCTCACTGCTGCATTACGGGCAGGGCAAATGGTATCCCGGTGAAGAGCTTCCGCGCTGGGCCCTCGCCGCGTATTGGCGCAAAGACGGCGTACCGATCTGGAAAGACGATTCGCTCATCGCCGATGAATCGAAGGATTACGGCCACGGCGCGAAGGACGCGAAGGAACTGCTCACCCGCATCGCCAAGGTGACGGGCGCAGATCCGAAGTACATGCTTCCGGCCTACGAAGACGCGTTCTACTACACGTGGAAAGAGCGGCGATTCCCCTCCAACGTCACGCCCGAAAAATCCAACCTCAAAAACAAGTTGGAGCGCGACCGCATCGCGAGGCTGTTTCAACACGGGCTCGGCGAAGTGGTCGGCTACACGCTCCCAATCAAGCGGGCGTGGTACGGCAATCAGCAGGGCTGGATGTCCGGCGCGTGGTTCATGCGCGATGACGAAACGTTGTGGCTGATCCCCGGCGACTCCGCGATGGGCCTGCGCCTGCCGATCGATTCCATTCCGTGGGTAGCCGAGAAAGATTATCCGTGGGTCTGGCAGCAAGACCCGTCCAATCCGCAACTGCCGCCGCTGCCGAAGGAGTTTCCGTATCAGCCGCGAAATCCGGAAACTTCCGGTCAACGTTTCCTGCGGCGCTCCGGTGGTGCGCCTACTCCCGTTGGTTACGGCCCGGGACAGCGCGCGCAGCAACGCGGCGAGATTGAAGAAGAACGCGTCGAGTTGCCTCCGCTGCCGCCGGATTTCGATCCGAATCGCCGACCCGTCCAAGGTCAATCCGCACCGTGGGTCATCCGCACGGCGTTGTGCGTCGAGCCGCGCGACGGACGCTTGCACGTCTTCATGCCGCCGGTCGCCACCACGGAAGATTATCTCGATTTGGTTGCCGGCATTGAAACCGCCGTCACCGAACTCGGCCTGCCGGTCATCATCGAAGGCGAAACGCCGCCGCGCGATCCGCGCCTCAACAAACTCGCCGTCACGCCCGATCCCGGCGTGATCGAAGTCAATCTTCACCCGAGCAAAACGTGGGACGAACTCGTCGAGCGCACCACCGTGCTTTACGAAGAAGCCCGCCAGACGCGTTTGGGCACGGAGAAGTTCATGCTCGACGGTCGCCACACCGGCACCGGCGGCGGCAATCACATTATCATCGGCGGCGAAACGCCGGGCGACTCACCGGTCTTGCGGCGGCCCGATCTGCTGCGCTCGCTCCTGTCGTATTGGCAGAATCATCCGTCGCTGAGCTGGTTGTTCAGCGGACTGTTCATCGGCCCGACATCGCAGGCACCGCGCATTGACGAAGCGCGCAACGACTCGCTCTACGAACTCGAAGTCGCGTTCAAAGAACTCGAGCGCAACACGCAAAACTTTGGCTACACGCCACCGTGGCTCTGCGATCGGTTGTTCCGCAACCTGCTGATCGACGCCAGCGGCAACACGCATCGCTCCGAGTTTTCCATCGATAAACTCTACGCGCCCGAAAGCAGCGCGGGCCGCCTCGGCCTCGTTGAAATGCGCGCCTTCGAAATGCCGCCGCACGCGCGGATGAGCCTCGCGCAACACCTGCTCCTGCGTGGGCTCGTGGCGAAATTCTGGAACGAGCCCTACAAAAACAAACTCGTGCGCTGGGGCACGGACATTCACGACCGTTGGATGCTCCCACACTTCTGCGAGACGGATTTCAAGGACGTCATTCGCGATCTGCGCGAAGCAGGATATCCGTTTGAGTTCGACTGGTTCGCGCCGCATTTCGAATTCCGCTTCCCACGCGTCGGCGATCTAGAACAGCGCGACATCCAAATTGAACTGCGCACCGCGCTCGAACCGTGGCACGTCCTCGGCGAGGAACCGGGCGGCGGCGGCACCGTTCGCTACGTGGACAGCTCGGTTGAACGTCTCCAAGTCAAAGCCCGCGGACTCACAGGCGATCGCTTCGCCGTCACCGTCGGCGGGCATCGCCTGCCGCTGCATCCTACGGGCACGAACGGCGAATTCGTTGCGGGCGTTCGTTACCGCGCCTGGCAGCCGCCCGAGTGCCTGCAACCGACCATCGGCGTTCACGGGCCGCTCATTTTTGACGTCGTGGATACGTGGAACGGACGTTCGATCGGCGGCTGCAGTTATCACGTCGCGCATCCCGGCGGACGGAGCAACGACAAGTTCCCGGTGAACAGCTACGAGGCTGAATCGCGTCGACTGGCGCGGTTCTTCCGCCATGGCCATACGCCTGGGAAAATTAACGTCGCTCCGTTGAAGTTGAACCCGGACTTTCCGTTCACGCTCGATTTGAGAAATGTCTGAGCGCGGCCAGAAGGAAGCTCGCAAACTCGCGGTCGCTGGGTTACAAACCAGTGACGTGATGAGCGGAAGCGTGGCCAAAGAACCGGGAAAGTCCCAGCCGAGCCTGTTGTCAGGCTATCGGCCGCTCGACGATATTTTCGACGAAGCCGTCGATCCCGCGGGCCAACCGCGCGGACATTACACGACCTTCACGCGCGAACTCGACGCGCTGGGGCCGATGGAAATCAAGCGCCGCTGGGAGACCGGTCGCCGCTACGTCCACGAACAGGGCATCACCTACAACGTCTACGGCGATCCGCAGGGAATGGAACGCCCGTGGCAACTGGACCCGATCCCGCTGGTGATTTCGGCGAAGGAATGGGCGAAGCTCGAGGTCGCGCTGATTCAACGGGCGAACCTCATCAATCGCATCCTCGCCGACTGCTACGGCCCGCAGGATTTGATTCGCGCCGGCCGCGTTCCCCCCGCGCTCGTTTTCGCACAGCCGGATTTTCTCCGCCCGTGCCACGGCATTCCGCCGGCCCAGGGACGCTTCCTTCATTTTTACGCCGCCGATCTCGCGCGTTCGCCCGATGGGCAATGGTGGGTCACTTCCGACCGCACGCAGATTCCCACGGGAGCCGGCTACGCACTGGCCAATCGCCTCGTTGCATCGCGTATTTTGCCGGAGGCGTTTCGTGACTGCAATGTTCACCGGCTCGCGGGCTTCTTCCGCGACGTGCAGACATCGTTGTCGCAATTGGTGCAGCGTCACACGGACAATCCGCGGGTCGTAATCCTCACGCCGGGGCCGTACAACGAAACGTATTTCGAACAGGCCTATCTCGCGCGCTATCTCGGCTACAGCCTCGTGGAAGGTCAGGATCTCACCGTCCGCGACGACCGCGTGTTCCTCAAAACGCTCAGCGGCCTCGAACAAGTCGACGTGATCCTGCGCCGCGTCGATGACGATTTCTGCGACCCGCTGGAGTTACGCAATGACTCAATGCTCGGCGTTCCCGGACTGGTGGAAGCGTTGCGCGCGGGCAATGTCACCGTCGCCAACGGGCTCGGCAGCGGCCTGCTGCAAAGCCCGGCGTTCATGGCTTTTCTTCCCGGCCTCTGCCGCCACGTGCTCGGTGAAGAACTGAAACTTCCTTCCGTAGCGTCGTGGTGGTGCGGACAGAAAACCGCCGAACGTTACGTGCTCGAACATCTCGACGAACTGTTCGTGAAGCCCGCGTTCCGCTCGCGCGTCACCGGCATGAAGCCCGGCGAGACCTTGAGCGAAGCGGAACTGGCGTTGTTAAAACGGCGAATGGCTTTCCAACCGCACTTGTTCGTCGCCCAGGAACGGATCCAACTTTCCACCGCGCCCTCGTGGGTCGCGGACAATCTCGCGCCGCGCCCCGTCGGCGTGCGCGTTTATCTCGTCGCCACCGCGGAAGGTTACAAGGTCATGCCAGGTGGTCTTGCGCGCATTGCTCCGGACGACGCCGCGCGGTTCATCTCGATGCAACGCGGCGGCGCGAGCAAGGACACGTGGGTGCTCAGCGATGATCCGGTCAACGAAGACACGCTGCTGCACAATGGCGCACGTTCAGTGGAACTTCGCCGCGTCGGCAACAACCTGCCGAGCCGCATGGCGGACAATTTTTTCTGGCTTGGCCGTTACGCCGAACGCGCCGATGCGACGGCACGACTGCTCCGCAGCGCGTTGCTGCGTTTCAATCCCGAGAGCACCGGCAGCGCGATGCCCGTGCTGGCGCCGATTCTCAAGACGCTTGAAGTCGCCGGGCAGATCGAGTCGATCGACAAGAAGCGCGATCTGCACAAGAACGCGGAAGCGCTCGAAGCCGAGTTGCTCGCGGCCATTTTCGATCCTGCTCGCATCGGAAGTCTGCGTTACATCGCCGATCGACTGGAACGCCTCACGATCATGGTGCGCGACCGCACGTCAAATGATCTCTGGCGCGTTGTCAGCCAGCTCGACGATCGCCTCGCGCGACCGGCGTCGAGCCTGGCGATGCTCGCGGGCGATGCGGTCGGGGTGCTGAATCTCACCTTGCTCGGTCTCGCGGCGTTCCACGGTCTTGCCACGGAAAATATGACCCGCGCGCAGGGCTGGCGCTTCCTCGATATGGGCCGCCGCATCGAACGCGCCCTGTATTTGTGCGCCTTTCTCGGCAGCACGCTACGTTCGTCCGAGGCGGACAACACGAGCGTGCTCGAGGCCGTGCTCGAGGTTGCGGATAGCTCGATCACCTACCGTTCGCGCTACAACGTCTTGCCGAACATCGCCGCGGTTTACGATCTCGTCTTGCTCGACGACACGAATCCGCGCTCATTGCTCTTCCAGTTGCAACAGATCGAGGAGCATTTTGAACAACTGCCCCGCGAGAAACTTTCGGCGTTGCCCAGCCCGGCGCAACGCATCGTGCTCGATTGCGTAACACGCCTGCGCCTCACCGATCCGACCGAACTGGCGCACCGCGACGTGAAGGCCGCCGAAAGTGCGGTGGCCAAGGTCATTCAACATGTCGCGCACGAATTGCCGCGCTTGTCCGACGCCATCGCGGTGAGTTACTTCGCCCATTCCGCCATCTCGCGCGCCGGCGCAACCAACGCCCAATGAAATATCGCGTCACCCATCGCACGGTTTACAAGTACGCGCACCCCGTGACCGTTTCGCACCACGCGGCGCGCCTTCATCCGCGCTGCACGGACGCGCAAGACCGCGAGGATTTTTCGCTCCATATCGAACCCGCACCGAACGTGCGCAAGATGCGGACGGACTATTTCGGTAACCGCGTCTGCTTTTTCAGCGTGCAGGAAATCCACAGCCGTCTGGAGGTCGTCGCGACCAGCGAAGTGACCGTGAAAGAATCGACGCCGCCGGCGCCCGGGCTATCGCCAGACTGGCAGGAGGTGCGCGATCTGTTCACCGATCCGGTGTCTCCGGAAATGACGGATCCGTATCAATTCGTTTTTGATTCACCACTGCTCACCGCCTCCAAGGAGCTGGCGGATTACACGCGCGAAAGCTTTCCCGACGGCACGCCCATCCTTGTCGGCGCGGAAGATTTGAATCGCCGCATCCACGAGGATTTTAAATTTGATCCGCGCGCGACAACCGTCTCAACGCCGCTGGAAGAGGTTTGGGCTAAGCGGCGCGGCGTCTGTCAGGACTTCGCGCACCTCGGCATCGCGTGCCTGCGTTCGCTAGGGCTCGCAGCCCGCTACGTGAGCGGTTATCTCCGCACGCGTCCGCCGGAGGGCAAGCAACGGCTCGTCGGTGCGGACTATTCGCACGCGTGGTTCTCAGTGTATTCGCCCGGCTATGGCTGGGTGGAGTTCGATCCGACCAACAATTTGATTCCCGGTCCGGAACACATCGTGGTTGCGTTCGGCCGCGATTACAGCGATGTCAGCCCGGTGAGCGGAATTATCACCGGGGGCGGCCGCCACGAAGTTATCGTGGGAGTGGATGTGGAACCCATTTGACGGGCGCACCGCATTCCCCCACCCTGCTGCCGCGCGAGGAAAAAGTTCCCAACTCGCACTAGATCCGAATGAAACTGCACGTCTTTCACCGCACCCAATACGTCTACGCGACGCCCGTGACGGACAGTTACAACGAGGTCCGGCTGCAACCGCTTTCCGTGGATGGTCAGGTATGTGAATCGTTCATCCTGCGCGTGCTTCCGCCGACGCGCCTCTCGCACTTCTACGATTTCAACCGGAACATCGCGCAGTTCTTCGAACTGCCCGAGCCGCACACGACGCTCACAATTGAGAGCACCTCAACCGTCTCCACGGTGTCGCGAATCCTGCCGCTCGACGTGAGCACGTTTCCTATGGCGCGCGTGACGGAATGCGTACGGATGGAACGCTGTTACGATTACCTGCAATCGAGCGAATATGTGTCACTTGATCCGGAGATCTGGAAACTCGCCATCGACGCCGGCGCCGATCAGCCGGACATGTGGCAGGCGGCAGTCGCCATCATGCGATTCGTGCATCAGCATTTTTCCTACGTACCGAATTCGACCAGCGTGAACACGCACATGCTCGAGGTGCTGCTACAACGCCGCGGCGTTTGTCAGGATTTCGCGCACGTGATGGTCGGCATGTGTCGCTCGATGAAAATCCCCGCGCGCTACGTCAGCGGCTACATCTACAACGGCCCCGCCGATCACTTGCTCGGTGCGCAAGCATCCCATGCGTGGTGTGAAGTCTATCTACCGGAACTCGGCTGGCGGGGACTGGATCCAACCAACAATCAACAAGCCGACGAACACTACATCAAGGTTGCGATCGGGCGGGACTACGCGGACATCGTCCCGATCAAGGGCAGTTACCGCGGCACGCGCGATAAGACCATGTCGGTGGACGTCAAAGTCACGCGGGTTGACGGTTGAATCCGACGGATCTGTTCGCGGGGAAATCGATAGTAGAGGTTACCACGACTAGATGAATCCGCAGAGATCCATTTCACCGTCGCTTCAGCCGCGAAACCATTTATTCGTGCGCTCGCTGATCTTGGAAACGCTTCGCATCCCTGGAAGTTCGATCCATCGGAACGTGACGTAGCAAGTGCACAGCACGATGGGAATGCACGCCCACACCGTCGCCCAGTGTGTCAGGAGGGAAAACGAGGCGGCATTGGTGAAGCCAACGCCAAAACGGAACACCCAAAACAAGATGATTCCGTGGAGTAGGTATACGCTGTACGTAAGCTGCCCCAGAAAATGAGATGCTGGCCACGCCAATACACCAAAGATTGTATTGCCTCCAACAATGATCACAAAAGCCATTGTCAGCAGCAGCAAGGGCAGAGGTTCTGATGCGTTGGGAAAGCAGGTCACCGCCACCAACAGCGCCGCCGAAGCCACGAGCGAGCTCCAGCCCCCGCGAACGCAAGGGTGAATACAATTAAAATGCACAAGAAGTGCGGCGGCGATGCCACCACCAAACGCCGCGAGATGAATCCATTCCGGCCGAATTTGATAAGCCACCCAGGAGACAGTCAGCACGCTGCCGATCAGCAATCGCTTCGTCGCCACCGCTCCTACCAGAATCCCCATGAGCGGCAGGGCAAAGTAGAAAAGCCATTCATAAGGAAGCGTCCATGTCACACCTGCTATGATTACAAAAGTTCGGTCAACACCGTTGAGATTTGGCGGACCTTTGAAAGTGAACGTCACCCACTTCATGACATTCTTTGCGAACAATAACAGCGGTTCGGTCAGGTGAAAATCCGTAAGGATGCCAACGGTAACGACAACGAGTATCACCGCTATTGCGTAAAGCGGGGTGAGGCGCAAAATCCTCGAGAGATACAATTTGCTCCAGTCGATGGGTTCGGAACGGCCCCGCAACAGCTTCGACCAAAAGAGAAAGCCGGTGATCATGAAGAAAAGCGCAACGCTCGCCTGTCCAAGATTGGAATAGAGGGGCGAAGTTGGCCGCTCCCATTCACCGGTACGAAGAAATTGATACCACACTGC
Source organism: Limisphaerales bacterium (assembly GCA_044224905.1). Lineage (GTDB taxonomy): Bacteria > Verrucomicrobiota > Verrucomicrobiia > Limisphaerales > JBGAJN01 > JBGAJN01. Next base: position 865,013 of record JBGAJN010000002.1, on the reverse strand, counting down.
GCCGTGGTGGATGAAAACGCCGAACGCCAAATACCCACGCAATCCATCCAACGAAGCGAAGCGGCCAATGCTATCAGGTGCTCCGAAGCATTTGCAGAGAAGCCACGACAAACTCAGGACGATCGCGAACGCAACAATAGCTGGCCAAAATGTCATTGAGAGGTTCGAGTTTATACGACGACGTGAATGGAAATCCGAACATCAATCGACTCTTCCTTGAGGTGTGGTCCAATTGGACCACCGGTGAGCAGTTGATTCGCCGGAATACCGTACGCAACTCCAGTCGACAGACCGATGTGCGCAAAATGGTCCATTTTTGCTTCGAAGCTCTTGTTCAGGCAAACCAACATGCTGCCTTGCGCAGCTTAGTCAGCACAGGATGAAGGCACGAACCACCCCGGGCGCTCCGTCAAACTCTCGCTCAGAGATGGTAGGAAAGCGGTAATTGGGTTTGCGAAGGATCATCCAGAGCGCCGTCCCGACGACTGGCCACGCAACAAGGATTTTACTGAAACGCAACAACGCTTCCGCAGTGTCTTTGGTATTCATGTGTGTCTTTCGAATCCTGAGCGAAAGTGGCTCGAAACAATCCTCCCGTCGACGAGATAATGCCACTGGCGACAACTGCGCGGCAATCAGGGCAGCGAAGGATCCCATGCCGCCGCGCCTCGCATAGGCAGCGAAAAACTCGTAGATTTCACGAATGATCGGAACCTCGGTTCCGTCCAACTCGACGAAGAGAATTTTGTAAAAATTAACGGACACCAACGTCACGCAGACAACTCGGTCATGTGAAGTGGGCTGCATGGTTTTTCACCCAAAATCCACCATCGAACGGCAGTCAATTTTCCCGCCTCATGCGTTTGCCTACACGGGAATAATTCTTCTGAAAACATTGGCCAAACTGGGTGGAAGTGTGCCATAAATTCGGCCTTGGAACTATGAAGAAATCCGATCTCGAAACGGGGAGAGCTGGGGCTGCCATCAGCTCGTCGGAAAATCGGCATGATCCCGTCGCGCTGCCGCTTCACGCACCCTATTGGAAACGGTGTCTCGACGTCACTTTAGTCGCCCTTGCGGCACCCGCGTGGTTGCCCGTCATGGTTGTCACCGCTGCGGCAATCAAGCTCGTATCATCCGGCCCCATCCTGTTCCGACAGGAGCGTATTGGCCTCGGAGGAAAGGCATTCACCTGCCTCAAATTCCGCACAATGAGGTCAGGGTGCGCCACGAACGGTCACGAAAAATACTTCGCTGAACTAATTCAATCGGACCGTCCGATGATTAAACTCGATGGGCATGACCATCGATTGATTCCCTTTGCTTGGGTACTTCGCTCGACCGGATTGGACGAACTCCCCCAATTGCTCAATGTGTTGCGCGGAGAAATGAGCATCGTCGGACCTCGCCCATGTACGCCACAGGAATTTGAAGCCTACTCGCCTACCCAGCGCGAACGTGCCAACACGCTCCCAGGATTGACCGGGCTATGGCAGGTCAGCGGTAAAAACCATACTACCTTCAGCCGGATGATCGCACTGGATATCCGCTATGCGAAAACCGCCAGCCTCCGACAAGATCTGAGCATTATTATTCGCACGCCACTGGTCCTGTTCTCCCAACTCGCCGAAAGCTTCATCTTCCGCCGCGAAAAATCCGCGGCCGCGGAAAAACGAAGGCAGGCTCAGGGAAAAATTCGCACAGCGTAACTCTTCGCGCGCCGCTTCATCGGCAAGCGGCTTAAAACTCCGACCGCAAATATTTGAAAGTGTCCGAGGCTGGCAACTCACGTCGCCAGCCTCGGTTCATTCACAGAAGTCGCTACCAAAGGCGAGTCGTTGTGATCAAACGCCGACTCTGCCGTTAATTTCACTGCACAATTCTCGGCGTCAGAAAAACAACCAATTCCTTCTTCTGTTTGGCATCAATTTTACCTTGGAAGAGTTTTCCCAATAGCGGGATGTCCCCGATCAACGGCACTTTTCGCGTAGAATGAGTTGAACTATTCTGAATCAAGCCGCCCATAATGATGGTTTCGCCATCGTGCAATCGGACGATGGTGGACGACTGTTTAATGTCGAGAACCGGCGCCGAGCTCTTACCGCTAGGAGAAGTTTTCTCGTCAACAAAACTGGTGATCGCCGGAGTAATGTCGAGAGTAATCCAGCCATCGCCTGCGATCTGAGGAGTGACAGAGAGCACCGTACCCACCGTAATTATGGATAGCTGATCGCCACTTGTAGTAGTCTGCGCCGATGCGCTGGAAGTCGTCTGTGTTTGCTGGGTAAAGAACGGCTGATCGGTGCCCACTTTCATTATCGCCGTCTGATTGTTGAGAGTCCGGAGACGCGGTTGGGAGATTACGCTAACATTCCCCTGCTCCTTGAGAGCGTTCAGTACAGCCTTTGCGTTGTTGTTGCTGAAAAGCATTGTGATAGCGGACTGCTTAGCCAGAAATCCGCCGCCGGGGCTAACGAAAGAGTCGCGGGTCAAGTTGAGCTGGGAAGGATCGCCAAATGGAGAAGCGATGGTTTGGTACTGGCCTCCGCCGACCGCTGCCACTTTCTGCCAATCAACCCCGAACTGAAACTGGTCGCCCAAAGTTACATCATAAAGCTTCGCTTCCAGATCCACCTGACGGGACACCGACTGATTCATCTGCTGAAGGAAATTCTCTACTCTCTTAAGGGCCGAGGGTCTGTCAGTGACTTGGATAATCCCCGCAGTCGCGTTGATCGCCAGCGACTCTCGACCCGCTGGAGTCAACATTCTCCTCATCTGCTCATCCAGCTCCCGCCAAAACTCGACAGGATTTTCCAAGTTGAGATTCATTTGTGAGCCTGTCGTGCCTGCACCAGTTGACGGTCCGCCGCCTCCCGCCCCCGCGCTACTCCCGCTCGGCCCTGATCCCGCATTTCCATTGCCACTGCTATTCGCAATAGCGGCGGATGAGAGCGTCACAGAACTAGACCCGTGCCCCGATCTCGTCAGACGCAAATAGTCCACGACAAAACTCCGCGTCTGAGCACCACGCACACGGATAAGGCCATCCTCCTCGGTCCACGAGATATCGTGCGCTTCGAGCAACGCCTGCATGACGCGTTCCAGCGGAAGGTCGTCGATATCCAAGGTGACCAAGCCGGCGATGTCTTGATCCGGCACAATGTTTAAACGGTTCGCCTTGGCGAACAACGCGAGCGCCGATTTGATATCTACATTTTCCGCATGGAAAGAATAGAGCTGTCGCTCCTTGGTGGATGATGCAACGTGGCCCGCGTCGCCAGCAATCGTCGTCGACGTGAGATAGGCGCTGCCCGCATTCGTTGGACGCGGCGGCACCTCGGGCCACGAATCAAACTTCGGCGCAGGTACAACCCACGGATGGTCGTTAACACGATTGGTCGCGAACGAAAGATCGGCCGCGGGTTGCGCTGCCGAAATCTCAGTGATGGTCGCGGCCGATTGACCGGCATTGACGTTGGCGACGACGCCCGTAGTAAGCCCCAAGGCGAACACTAGCGCGCTGGAAGTAGGGAGGTGTAGTTTCATAGGAGTTATGGCGTGGTTAAGTCAATCCAACGGTCAAGGGCGATGCTTTATGTTTTGGGCACCAGCCGTGGTCGGTGGGCGATTGGTCGGGCTAACCAACTTCGAACTGTTTCCACCAAACAAAACTTGTTCGCGACCGTTCGGCCCATCCACCCAGATGCGATCGGACTCGATACCTGTAATTTTGAAGCCCAGGATTTCATCACCCAAGGTCATGACCCGCCCGTTTACGACAGCAAGATCGCCCTTGGTCTGGCGCCAAACCGCACTGAGCAGGAGCAGGTCGCGAGCGGGCGGAAATGACGCTTTGGGAGCGGGTTGAGCCACGTTTGTCTTCTTTTTCAACCGAAACGGATCCTTGTCGGTCGCGTCACTCCAGCGAGCAGCCTGAATCTCCAACGCGGCAAGATCCATCGACGGCTCGGCTGCGACATTTGTGAGCACTCGCACCGGATTCGAAATCGCAGCCGGCGCTTGCACAGAAGGATCGACCGACGTGGCAGTCGAACTTGCAGGGTTTGCGCTACCACTTCGCATTAACGGCGCGAACTGCATAAAGACCACGACAACAGCCACGACTGCTAAGACTCCGACGACAACTGGATTACGAAGCAGCTTCATGGTTAACGATTTTCCTCCCGTGCCCAGAGCTGCACAACGGCTTGAGCTTGAGCAATTGAGTTGGAACCACCCGTAACTGCGATTTCAACCAGATCGAGCCGCTTGGGCAAATCCCGGATCACTCGAGTAAAGTTAAGCAGGCCACGAAAAGTGGAATTTGACGCAGTTACCGCAGACAAGGGCTCCACGTCCAACGTAGCGCGAATTACAGAAAGCTTTTGGTCGTCCTTCACCCGACTTTCGGCAGCTCCAAGACGCGCGCTATGCTCAAGTGCATTCGCACGTGCGTGGCGTTGGGCCGCAGCCTGCCAGTTGGCTATCTCTTCAGGGCCCGTGAACAATTGAGCGAGTGTTCGCTGAAAGCTCGCCTCGACCTCCGCGGCAACGGCAGGTTCCCAGCGCATTTCGAGTTGCTGCAATTCATTTACCAACCGGGACTCCTGGGCGATTGCCGAGTTCATCCGCCGATTGACGAGCTGAAGCTCGTTCCAGCGCCACACCGCGAGGGCAATCGCCCCGGCAAACATCGCGACAACGATCAAGCGGACCATCCATGCCGGAATCGCGTAAACATCAGATGGCTTGAATGAGCTCATTGCATCACTCCTTCCAAATCAAACTGCACCGCACGATCGGCTCGAGCAACGCCCGCGCGTGGCGCCTCCGACATGGAATCATTGAGGACGCTGCGAGTGACCTTCACCCGGAAGGGACCGTTGACCAAGGTGTTCGTCAGTGAGGCGTAATCTGCACGCACCGCATCAACTTTTGCTTGATCGTTCGCCGGTTGAAGCACGCCGCTCAACTTCATTTCCCAGTGGCTATTCGTTCGGGCCACACGAAGCTGCGTGAGGAGAAAACTCTCCGGAAAAACTTCGCCCAGATAACCGAGAAACCATTCAGGCACGGGCCGCAACGATTCGGCCTCGACGAATTCGCTCAAGCCTCGTTTGCGTTTCAATTGCGCCTCCCGCTGCTCCGCGTCGTGTATCCGCGTTTGCAAACGCAAGGTTTCGGTGGAAGCTCGATCAACAGCAACGAGGTTTTGGCGACGGGTATATTCGAACCATCCCGCAGCCAGAAGCGCTGCTACGCAAAACAAAATCGACAACGTCATCGTCACCGCCAGCATGCGGCGACGTTGTGGTGCTTGCCGGGCCTCGAGGCTGACAAGGTTTCCATCATCAGCCTCTGGCAGCGTAGCAGCTTGCTCCGCCCAGTAACAAGGCGTAACTGGCACCGGGCTGATTTTCACCGGCAAACTCAAAGACGAGGATAGCTTCGGAACCTGTGCTTCCGCCCCGGCACCGAAGAGCCACACGCTGTTTACAACCACGCCTGACTCCTGATTGATGAATCCAATCGTCCGCTCGAGGTCCATTGCGATGCTCTCGGGCTTTCGATTCCAGGTGTTCGGCAGAACACGCGCCAGACACACGCGACCGTCCCGAGTCCCGATCACAACCGTTGTCGTGCGGCCGGTTTCGGCAACAAGCAACGCAACTTCATTTTCCTCAATGGGGAGTTTTGCCAACTGGGTGGCTAAGACCGAGGTCGTGGGGATCACCCGCACCAACTGAATTCCCTCCGATTCGCAACCCGAAGCCAATTGATCGAGGACGGTTCGCGGCAAAAGATGCAGCAAAACTGCGTCCGCGTTCTTGTTGCGCATCGCCGGACGACGGCTCCACGCCGCGTCGTCTTCGAAAGACTTGAGCACCTGAACTCGCCGTGCTAAATAGCGGTCGAGCGTTCCACTTTCCGCCGGTGGCACCTCGACGATTTGATTGCTCAAACGCGCGTGAGCCATGACCATCACGGCGCGCTTCGCTTTACATTTTGTGAATTCGACAGCCTCAGCCAGAGCCGATGGGAAGCCGAGCAAATCGTCCAACGGCTCGGGACGTTCAAACGTTCCAACCACGGAGCCACGGAGCATTGACGCCGCCTTAAACTGGCCACTCAGCAAACTGATGCAGATCGCGTTTTTCTCCATGATTCTAATTGCCGCGATTCGAAAACCTACAGCGCAACGATTCAGATACACCCCACCTCCTCGCGGAAGGAGATCCCAACAAGTGTCGCTGGGAAATTTGAATCGTCATTCCCATTTAGTAACAAATCCTCAAACTATCGTCTCCAAGGGGGAGCCGCTAAGTTACCCCAAGGGATTCCCCGGGGCGTGAAACCGGCAATCGAGTTCACCGGATGGATCAATCGGGAAAATTACTGACTCCGCGGCGAGAAACCGAGTTCAGGGAACTACAGCAAGGACCCGATTTGGTTGGGAGAAGTTTAAGCCTTAGGCGAAAAGCGCAGCTTTAAGGCGTGTTGGTGGTGCAACCTCCAGCGGTAAGGTTGTTCACCATATCAGACATTGAATTCTGCATTGCCGTCTGCGCATTTTTGGCCGCCGTATAGATCGCGCCAGAGGTGGGAAACCCCGCATTGGCCCATGCGTTATAGGCTGTCATGAAGCTGTTCATATTGTTCAGCACCATCGACGGCGTCGTGTGGTTCAAGGCATTTGCGTTATTGATGCTAGTGGCGAAGGTGCCCGCGATATCGGCCAACGGCGTGGCTAACTTCAAGCCGGTTCCCACACTATTGCTGAGGGCCAGCCCTGGGTTGATTTCCCCACGCCAAACGTTTTGAATGTAATTGAAGCTAGTGTTTCGCTCCAAAACTTGATCCGCATCCACTGTGTTGTTGGCTTCCAGCAATCGCAGAACACTCCCTTTAAGGAAATAGGCGCTGACCCCATTCGGATTGGGGACACTATTGGTCTGCAGCCGACTCGGATCGATCATATACTGCCCGCTACCGGAAGAGAGGTAGTTGTTCAAAACGACTCGGACAAATGAGGAGGCAAGATTAACGCGTTGGACCTTCAAATCCGGACCGCTCCCAGTCCAGCTGAGCCCCGACGGCAATCCGCCGGCCGTTTCATTCCAATTCCACATTCCATTGAAAACTGCAGAACTCGGAACTCCGTTGGTGAGCGGCAGTGTCGGCCCACCGATACTCGAAACAATCAAGAACCGCGGGTTAGTCGGAGTGTTGGTCGAACCCGTGTTACTCTGCGAGTAAGCCTGCCCAGCCACATTCGTCCCGATCTGTAACGCCGGATCAATTAAAAAATAGCGTGGCAAAAAACGTCCATTCGTCGTCACTGTAGCGGCATCAGTGCCGAGCTCGGCAGCGATAGCGGTGGCCCAATTTGTCGCACTGTTGTGGCTCGGAATGTAGCGGTTGCGCAATACGCTTTGTTGAAACGCGTTTCCTAGCGATTGCAAAGTGGCAGCCTCCCGACTCCCGGCCTGAATATCCATGCGCTTTACAGTCGCTGAAAGCACCGCCACCGCTAAAATCGCCAACACAACCAGTACGCCGGTGACTTCAATTAACGTAAAGGCACGTTGAGATCCCGATTCGACCGCTCGCAGCAAGCGTGCGCTCGTTAGAGACGACTGATAGTCAGAAGGCGAACGTCGGCATGCGCGCCGCAAAAACAAACAACAACTCTTGGAACGAAGTTCACTCATGGAACCAAACTCCCCGATTTCGCAAAACTCTCCACCACTTCGTGAATCAATTCATAAGTCACCAAGTCGGCAGAGTTTGGGTTTCCAGTCCCGGTATAGGAAAAGCACGGACTGTTGGAAGACCACAAGGTATAGGCATACATGTAAGCCGACATCGCGGTCGCAAGTTGCTGAGGGGTGCCTCCCCACTGAAGCCCGCTCTTGGCCGAATTCGTGACGAATTGCGCGGCGTTGGTCGCAAAACTCGAAAGATAGTTTGTTGCGATATAGATGGGGCCGATTTCGTCTCGCCAATAACCTCCTTCGAAAACCCGGCTCATGTCGTCGTTGATGATTTCTTTGACCATCAACGTAGCGTTGCTCTGCATTCCTAGCACTGTTCCATCAAGGTAGTAGGTGTTCGTCCCCGTGCCTCCCACCGGCACCTGATTGGTAAGATTGTCGATCGTAAACACGCCCGCACCTGCAGCATCGCGATTGACCAAAATCAAACGATGAAAGAGCGGTTCGAGATTGATCTTTTTAACACGAAGATCCTCACCTTTTCCAGCCCAAGCGCTCCAAGTTGCATTTGTTGGCTTGGCGCCATCCGCCGTATTCCAGATCGCGTTGAATTCACTGAGCGAGCTTGCAGGTCCGCTCCCAATCGGCAATGCCCGGCTCAAAGAGGAGACGATCATCACCCGTGCATTGAGCGGCTTGCTAGTGCCGGTTCCGTTAGCCGTCTGGACGTAGGGTAATGCACTGCCTCTAATGCTCAAAGTCGGATCGACAACAAACGCCCTGGCCCACCCTCTGGCATTTGTCGCTACCGCATTCGGCGACATCGCCAACTGGCTTACCGCAATGAGGGACGCCCAGTTTGTGTGGCTGGGAATAGATTTACTGGCGAGAACATACTGAGAGTAGCCATCTGCGATGGCACTAAGATTGGCGGTTTCCTGAGTCAAGGCGGCTTGGTCAACGCGCTTGACCACCGCCGGTACCAACATCGATCCAAGAATCGCCAAGATCGCCAGAACGCCCACCATCTCGAGAACTGAAAATGCGCGACCGCCTGCGGAATGGTTACCGGCGCGCACCAACCGGACTATTGATGTTTTCATTTTCATCTCAACGAAGCTTTCCCATCAACGAAAGGATCGGCAGGAAAATGGACAAAGCCACAGCACCGACTACGAAAATCAGAAACACAATCATCAATGGTTCCAAAATAGTGATGACCTTCTTGACCCGGCGGGGAATGACCTGATTGTAGTAGTCAGCAACGTTCTCGAGTGCCGCGTCCAAATTGCCGGTCGTTTCGCCCATAATCACCATCCGCAGAATCATAGCGGGAAAAATCTTCTGCTGACGCATCGCTTCGCTGATCGTATCGCCCCCCTTGACACTTTGTTCCACCTCGTGCACGGCTTTCTCCACGACGGCGTTGCCCACCATTTTCTGACATAATTGCAGCGCTTGCAGGATTGGAATACCCGATCGATACAGGATCGCCAGATTGTGTGCGTAGCGCGATACGGCAAGCATCAGATTCACATCCCCAAAGATCGGCATTTGCAACTTCAACCCATCGAGGAACAAGGCGAACGGCTTGAACATCCTTCGGCCGATCAAAGTCCCCATGACTACGCAGACGATTCCCGGCAACCAAAGCCACCAAGTCGATTTCAGGAAATCGCTGACGCCAAAAACAATGACCGTGATCATCGGCAACGGAGCGTGAACCGAATCCAAAAGCGCTACAAATTTAGGGATGATGTAGGTGAACAGGAAGAGAACGAACGAGCACACGACACTCAGCACGATGGCGGGATACAAGCTCGCCTGCCGAACGTCCGCGATGATCTGTTCCACCCACTCCAGGTACTTCTTAAGGTCGGCGAAGGTCTCGGGCAGCTTGCTGCTCTGCTCACCGGCCCGCATAATCGCGATGAACTGGGGCGAAAACGTCGTGGGATACTTTTCCAAAGCCTCCCAAAATAGAAGGCCTGATTCAACGTGACGCTTCACACCGAGGATGACATTGCGAAACCCAACGTGTTCGCATTCTACCCCGGCGATTTCCAGCGCCTGTACCAAGGGAATACCGACGCGCACCTGAAAACCCATCAACGTGCAGAAATCAATCAACTCCCGCCGCCGATGCTTTCCCAAGCCGGTGACCCAACTGAGCTTAGACTCCTTGATGTCCGTGGATGCGGCAGGCTTCACGGCTTCCTTGGCGGCGACCAGCCAAAAGCCAACCGCTTTCAGTTTATCTTCAAGGTTCGACTCATCGTGGGCCGGCATCGTTCCGTTCACGTTGCGACCACCACTGTCAACAGCTTGGTAATGAAATATCGGCATGAAATCTCGTGCTTAATTCGAACTCATCCGGATCACCCGCAACAACTCTTCAACCGTCGTAACTCCCGTCACCGCTTTGCGGAGACCGTCCTCGAGCATGGTTTTCATGCCCGCTTCGCGGGCGAGCCGTTGATACTCAGGCGCACCAGCCCTTCGCACAATCGGGTCATGAAAACGTTCGTCGATCAGCATCAATTCAAAAATACCCTGCCGCCCTCGATAGCCGGTGCCTTTACAATCTGCGCAACCGACGCCACGCCATAGCTTCAATGGCAGGTTTGCCGGGGTAGCTATCCGCAACGCGGACAATACCTTTTCCGGATCCCCGATTTCCTCTTTGCAATGATTGCAGAGAGTGCGCACTAGGCGCTGTGCCATGATGCCAATTAGACTTGCAGGCAATAGGTAAGGCTCCACTCCCATGTCCATCAAGCGTGGCAGCGCACCCGCGGCATCATTGGTATGAAGGGTCGATAACACAAGATGTCCGGTCAACGCCGCTCGCACCATTAACTGAGCCGTCTCCGTATCGCGCGTCTCGCCGACCAAAATGATGTCAGGGTCTTGCCGCAACAGCGCTCGCAATCCAGTGCTGAAGGTAAGTCCAATTTCCTCCTTCACCTGCGTCTGGCGCACCAACGGCATGCGGTACTCAATTGGATCTTCCAAAGTGAACGTACTAACTTCCATCGTCGCCGCTTCGTGTAACGCCGCGTAGAGCGTCGTCGTCTTCCCACTGCCCGTAGGACCAGTCACCAGAATGACTCCGTGCGGACGATTGATCGCCTCACGAAACTGGGTTAAAACTTCCGGAGCGAATCCCAACGACGAAAGGTTTGAGATCTGCGCCGAAGGATCCAAAATTCGAATCACCACATTCTCACCGAACGCCGTGGGCAAACTCGACACGCGCAGATTCACCTGACGGCCCCCCACCACGACCGATGCGCGCCCGTCCTGCGGCACTCGCGCTTCGGCAACGTCCAGATCAGCGAGAATTTTCAGCCGCATGGTCATGGCCGACTGCATTGCTTTTGGAACGAGCAATTCTGGATGAAGAATACCGTCTATGCGCGTGCGAATGCGCATCATACTTTCCTCGGGTTCAAAATGAACGTCGCTCGCACCGATATTGACCGCCTTGGATATAATCTCGCTCACCAAACGAATCACCGGAACATCTTCATCCTGCTTGGCTCCCAGTTCCGTCACCACGCGGTCGAGATCGAGAGCGGTTTCCTTGTCTTTTTGATCAAGAATCTTCTCGATCGAAACGTCGATGGAATCTCCCTTTTTATAGTAGATCTCCAGACAGTTGAGAATATCCCGCTCCGGAGCAGTGACCACCTCGATGCTCAACCCGGTAACCTGATGCAACGTATCGATCGTTAGCACGTTGAACGGATCGGCTAAAGCCACTGTTAACGTTTGATCATTACGGGAAATCGCCAAAGAGCGGGTCCGCTTTGCAATCTCGACCGGAATTAAACGCAGCACCGCCTGATCGATAGCGACGCCATTTAAATTAACAAGCTTTGTCCCAGCTTCACGGGCAAGAAACTCCGACAACGCCTTCGGATCAACCACCCCCAAATGAACCAGAATCTGACTTAGCGTCCCGCCCTTACGCTTTTGCTCCCGCTGCGCCAAGTCGGCCTGCTCCTGGGTTAGTAATCCCGCCGCAACCAACCGCTCACTCAACGTGAGCACATGCGGACGCCGGACCGCCTCCCGCTCTGGTAGTTTCGCAATCATGCTTCCAAGAAGAAACGGCCGGCCACAGTCGGGCCGGCCGTCAATACAAGCTGCTTCATCGGCACACGCAAGTGTCGCCTATGTGCATTAGCGATGAGTAACGTAGACGTAAACCGTCGTAGTCGCAGCCGAAGCATATTTGACTCGGCCAGCAGTATCATCCGCACCAACAGCAGCGGTAGACATCGTGGGCCCGTCAATCAACAGGCTCAATTCACGAGCATCCGCCTCAGACACATTCGCAATGATCGCCTGCACCACCGCAGAACCGCCTGCATCGTTACCCGTTGTTCCACTACCATCGAGATCGTACGCGCTATTTGCAGCGGTGACCGAGTTTGTGGCTAAAAGCCCAGCAACCAACTGAATAGTCGTGTTAGTAGTGCCATCGCCTAGTTTAACCGCAAATGGCTTGTCGAGGAATCCCTCAGTCACCAGCACCTTATCAAACCCGTTGGTCAATGGAATCGAAATAGGTGTACCGGCATTGTTCGCCAGCGACCCATACTTCGCATAGTGATCCATGATCGCTGTCTTCACGGTGTTATAACTAACCGCCGTACTGTTGATACGCGCGTCGTTGATTGCGGTGAAGATCTTGGGCACTAGCAGGGAGGCCAAGATGGCAATCACGGCGAGGACGCCGATCATTTCGATAAGAGTGAAGGCCGCACGTGTGCGCCGGTAAATACTGTTTTTGATCTTCATAATGTTGCAGTTTTTGACTTAAGGAATTTTAAACCCAGCCGGCACAAACCGACCTTTGACAATGCGATTAGAGCGGATTTTTGCCTCAATTTCAACGCGCAACGCCCAACAATGAGCCATTTTTTCTTCTCATTTCTTAGAAATGTTCAACCTTGAGAAACATCTTTCCGATCCGATTTGTTCATGTGTCCATGAACGATCTCTATGACTACCGTCGTTTCCTATAACATCCATCGATAAGTCATAGACTGAGCGGAGTCGCATAAACTAAACGCCATGAATCGAACGCCCGCGATTCCAAGGCGTGGCGATGCGGGAGAAAGCCCGACATGAGACCGCACCTAGAGCGACTGCCGCGACTGCCAATAGGAAATCCTCGAGCCGATCGCGGAGTTAGCCTAGGTCGTCGTGGGTGTGGCCAGAGGCACTTCGACTCAAGTGGTAGTTCACAAATAGTTTGAGCTGGTTGCGAACGGCCCATTTCACTTCAGACCCAGTCGCGGACAGGCAATTCCGCATGGCCACGAGGGCACGCCGGAGCGATCCGATGTTGTGCTCGACGCGCCTGATGTTTCGCCCAGCGCGAATAATACCAACCCCGCTCGGGACGATGTCAGATCAACGCCAAACAATGTCAAGCGTTGCGAGCCTGATGCTGGACGAGCTGTACCTGATATCAGGCGGGCGCGGGAGACAACGTCAGTTCGGCTGAGGTTGATGTCATCCGGCTCCAACCTGATGTCAGGTCCAATGCAGACGATGTCAGGCTGGCCTAATCTGATGTCAGTTTCGGCAAAACCGACATCCCTTTTCGTGAAGCCGACATGGCATTAGAGCGGCAAGTCATTGATTACACATGGTTTACACAGTTTTACGGCTATCTCGACCAAAGCGGGTCAAAATCTGCCAACGAGGATGGCACCGCCGTTAGCAGGCTCCCGGCGAACAACAGGCTCCGGCCCTGAAAACGCGTCTAAACGCCGGTTGATTAATCAAAGCCAGAAACCGACGTGACCTGATACGTCGCGAGTCGGCCAGCTATAGCCAGTCTGCCAGTTGCCATTAAAAGCTTGTTTCTTCATCGACACGCCCGATACGCGCTCTTTCACCCCGGGCGAGCAGACGTCCGCACCGACACCATTCTCCCAATCCGCTACATTGAACCTGTATCACTGGAGGTCTCATTACCGCTCTTTCAGTAGTAACTCCATCAATTCGCTCAACTCACGCCACTTATTGATTCTGATAATTGCGACAAAAAACTGCCTGAAAACCATACAGTTAAAATTGAAAACAGGATGAAAAAGTGATCTTATTACCAGCGCCGGGAACCAAGGCATACCGTAACGGATAGTTACACAGTTAAGCATTGCCATGCCCGAATTACGAATGTTTTGAATGCATTTTACCTGACAATTGAACACCGCTAACAGGTCGCAACAAATTAATCTTGCTGCATATTTCCAATGGTTTCCCCGGGAGATTGCACTGTGGCTACACCGATTGTTGATAACCCATAGATGTACCAAACTAATACCGTGCGTCGCATTTTGAGTCCGAAAATCAGACAGTTCCTAGCAGATAGGATATTTCTTTCTATGAATCGTCAGCGATTGCTTCCTTTCGCCATGGTCGCCGTGGCCACTCTTTTCCAGACATCGGCGCTCAAAAGCGTCAACGCGCAGACCTGGGACGGTGGTGGCGGCAACAACAACTGGAGCACGAGCGGCAACTGGAATCCAAGCGGCGCGCCCGTGAATAACAGCACGGCTATCATAAACTTCGCCGGGAGTACGCGAACAAACCCAAATCTCGACATCAGTTACAGCATCAACCGCATCATCTTCACGAATGGAGCCAGCGGCTTTGCGCTGACTTCCAGCGCAGGAACCATTCTGACTATTGGCGCCGGCGGTATCACGAACAAGAGCGCCAATCTTCAGACGATTAATATTGGAAACATCGTGCTAAGCGCAGCGCAGACTTGGAATGCGTTGACTAACGACCTTGTCATCAGCAGCACGATCACCAACGGCGGAAATACATTGACCATCGATGGCGCGAACGACACCACCTTGAGCGGCGCCATCAGCGGAACCGGTGGTCTAACCATGGTCGGGACCGGAACGCTGCTACTGTCCGGGAGCAATAATCTGTCAGGAACCGTGACTGCGGGCGCGGGCACGATCGCCATTGGAAACAACTACGCTCTCGGCACCGGCGGCTTGACGCTCAACGGCGGATCTCTCCTCGCCAGCGGCGCAGCACGAACGATCACCAATCTCGTAAACGCGACGGGTGATTTTGGGATTGGCGGTTCGCAAGATCTAACTTTCGCGTCCAATTTCAACCTCACCGGCAACCGCGTCATGACGGTTTCCAACAGCGGCCTTACCACCATTTCCGGTTCGCTCGGCCAGACCACGGGCACCCCGACGTTTACCAAAGCCGGCACCGGCACGTTGGTTCTCTCAGGCTCGAACACCCTGGCCAACGCGATCACTGTGAGCGCAGGTACGCTCAACATTCAAAACAGCAACGCACTGGGGACCACCAACTTTGGAACCACGGTGAGCAGCGGAGCGACATTGGAACTGCAGGGTGGAGTCAATGTAGATAGCGAGTCCCTGTTGATTAGCGGCAACGGGAACGGCGGAAACGGGGCGCTTCGCAACGTAAGCGGAAGCAACGCTTGGTCAGGCCACACCGTTCAGTCGGCTAACGCGACGATCGGCAGTGCAGCCGGAACACTTACCTTAAGCGGAAATCTAACGAACGGCGGTTTCAACACGGCGTTGGTGGGTGGCGGAAATATTATTTTTGGCGGTATTGTTAGCGGCACTGGAAATCTGACTAACAACAGCACGGGTACAGTTTCCCTCGAGGGAACCTCAGCTAACACGATCAGCGGTGCACTCATCGTGAACGCAGGCACCGTGTTGTTGAACAAGACCGCCGGTGTCAATGCCTTCGCGGGTGCGCTCACCGTGGGTGACGGCACGGGTGGCAGCAACGCTGACGTTGTTCGTCTATCGGCGAGCAATCAGATCCCCAACGCCTCCGCAGTCACTGTCAACAGCTCTGGTTTGCTCGACTTGAACGACTTCTCGGACACAATCAATCTTGCCACCAACAACGGCGGTGCGGTCACCACGGGCGCGGGCACGCTGACAATGGCCGGCGACCTCGTGGCCAAGAGCAGCAACGGTACTTCGGCAACCATTTCCGGCAATCTTGACCTCGGCGGCACCCGCAGCTTCACCGTCAACACTGGATCATCCACCGTGGACCTGGATATTTCGGCGACAGTGTCAGGCGCAAACACACTCACCAAGCAGGGCACCGGTCGCATGCAGTTATCCGGTTCGAACGCCTATAGCGGTTTAACCACCGTGTCCGCCGGTCAGTTGCGATTGACCGACAACAATGCGCTCGGCACCACCGCGGGCACGAATCTGGTCGTCAGCGGCGCCGCCATGGAACTGGCTGGCGACATCACGATCACCGGCGAAGCTTTGGGCATCAGCGGTACTGGCGTCAGCGGCACAGGCGCACTGTTAAACGTGAGCGGAACAAACACCTGGGTGGGCCCGATCACACTGGGCGCGAATTCAACGATCGGCAGCACCGCGGGCATGTTGATGCTCGACAGCAACGTCAACAACGGCGGTTTCACCCTCACCTTCACCGGCGCCGGTGACGCGCAAGTGGACGGTTCGATCAGCGGTTCTGGCGCCTTGATCAAGACCAACACCGGCAAGCTCATTCTCACGGGCAGCAACAGCTACACCGGCGCCACGACCATCAGCAACGGCGTCGTGAATATCCGCAGCACCAACGCACTCGGCACGACCGCCGCGGGCACCACCGTCCTAAGTGGTGGCGAACTGCAATTGCAGGGTGGCATCGCCGTGGGTGCCGAGGCGCTCACCATCAACAGCGACGGCGTCACGACCAACGGCTCGCTCCGCAATATCAGCGGCAGCAACGTCTACGGCGGCGCGCTCACCTTCGGATCCGCTTCCACGATCGGCGTCGACGCCGGCGTTTTGAACCTTTCCAACAACATCAACAACGGCGGCTTCCACAGTGCGTTGATCGGCGCTGGCGACATCATTCTCGGCGGCGCAATTAGTGGCGCAGGAAATCTTACCAATAACAGCACAGGCACGGTCTCCATCAACGGAACCACCGCCAACACAATGAGTGGTGCGCTGATAGTGAATTCCGGCACGGTGCTGTTGAACAAAACTGCAGGGGTTAACGCTGTCGCGGGAGCACTCACGGTTGGCGATGGCACGGGCGGCAGCAACGCCGACGTCGTCCGCCTATCGGCGAGCAATCAAATTCCCAACGCCTCTGCGGTTACCGTCAACAGCTCTGGCTTGCTCGATCTCAACGGCTTCTCGGATACGATTAACCTGAGCGCCAACAACGGTGGCGCAGTAGCAACGGGAACAGGAACCCTCACGATGGCCGGCGATTTGGTGGCACTCAGCAGCAACGGCACACCGGCAACGATCTCGGGAAATCTTAACCTTGGTGGGAATCGCACTTTCACTGTTAACAACGGTTCTTCAACGATCGACCTCGATATCTCCGCTTCGATTTCCGGTGCGAACACACTCTCCAAGCAGGGCACCGGCACCATGCAATTGTCAGGCTCCAACTCTTATTCTGGTGTCACGACGGTCGCGGCTGGTTCTTTGCGTTTGACCGACGGCGGTGCACTGGGATCGACCAATGCTGGCACGACTGTCACCGCCGGCGCAGCGCTGGAACTGACCAACAATGTTTCGGTCGGGCTCGAATTCCTCACGGTCAACGGAACCGGAACCGGAACGAGCGGCGCTTTGCTCAACGTCGGCGGCAGCAACACTTGGGCGGGCAATGTCGTTCTAGGATCAGCCGCAACCATCGGCAGTTCGGCAGGCACACTAACGCTCAATGGAAATCTGACGAATGCCACGTTCGTCCCCACCTTCACTGGAGCAGGTGATACGATCGTGAATGGCGTGATCAGCGGCTCGGGCGGTTTAACCAAGTCAGGAACCGGATCGCTGATTCTTGCCGGCAACAATACGTACACCGGCGCATCAACAATTAGCTCGGGCACCGTGGTGGCCCGCCACAACAACGCATTGGGCACGACCGCAGGCAGCACGGCGATTAGCAGTGCCGGATCCGTCCAGATCGATGGCAACGGACTCAATATTCCTGAAGCGATAAACACCCTGAGCGCAACGGGTGGCAGTGTTGGGGCACTACGTAATCTTGGCAACACAAACACTTGGTCCGGGGTAATCACCCTAGCTGACGCCGCGGCGAGCTATCGTATCAATTCCGATGCCGGCCTGTTGAATCTCACCGGTGGAATCAACGAAACCGGAAATAGCGGCGGCAAAAACATCACTTTTGGTGGGGCCGGGAATATCAACGTGACAGGTTCCATCCTAGATTCCGGTGGCGACATGCTGCTCACCAAAGACGGAGCCGGGACGTTGACACTTGCCGGCACCAATACTTACGACGGGACCTCCACGATCAGCGGCGGCGGGCTCAACTTGATCTACACGAACGCAAATAGCAGCAAACTCTCAGACACCGCCGCGCTGACTTTGAGCGGAGTTAGTTTGGATTTGATCGGCGGAGCACATACTGACGCAGTCGGCTCTACTACGATTGACACGGGCGCAACCTCCATTTCGCGCAGCAGTGGCAGCAGTATCTTGCGGATGAATACCATTACCCACAACACCGGCGGCACGGTAAACTTCGGCGCAACCAGCATTGCCCAAGTGGACAACGCCAACGTGAACGGAATCCTCGGCGGCTGGGCCACGATCGGTGGCGCCGATTGGGCCGTAAATTCACTCAACGGAAACGACGGACCAATCACGGCCTATACTTCCTACACGGACGTGGCTCTCGGAGGTTCAATCGCGAACGCCGCCCCATCCAACGTGCGGATTATAGGCGGCACCACGGGCAACATCGCTCTAGGCTCAACCACCACCTTCATCAACACGCTTCTGCAAAATCATGCGTCCAACGCGACGATTGACTTGGCTGGCAGATCCCTGCGGTTGGGAACGAACGGTGGCATCCTGTTGCCGAGCGGCAAAGGTTCGTTGACCATTGGCACCAACGCCGGCTCGGGAACGCTATTTGTCGGCGGCAGCACTACCAATGTCGCTGGCGAACTGATCTTCTTCAATAACTCCACAAACGGTATCATCGTCAACTCTACCATCGCCAACAACGGCTCAGGCGTTCTTACGCTAGTCAATTCCGGTCCCGGCACCGTTACCCTGAACGGCACCAACACCTTCACCGGCCAGTCCTACCTGAACGACGGTGTTCTGAGCATTTCCAAAAATTCCGGCCTCGGCGCAGTCGGGACTGGCGCGCAAATCAATTTTGACGGCGGCACACTGCAAGCCACAAGCACCTTCGCCCTAGACAACGCCGGATCTAATCGCCGCGCCGTGGTGCTGAGCGACAATGGCGGCACATTCAATGTTACCGAAGGAAACAACCTCACCGTGTCCGGCGTGATTAGCGGTGTCGGCGCTCTCAACAAGACGGGCGCAGGCACGACCTCGCTGACCGCGGCAAATACCTACTCCGGCAAAACCACCGTGACGGACGGAACACTCGTCCTCAGCAACGCCACCGCATTGCCCGGCGGCATTTTGGCGTCGGGTGGCACCAGCGCCTTGACGATCAACGGCGGCGTCATTGGCTTGGGCAACGGAAACTTCACCCGTGATCTGGGCACCGGCGCCGATCAGGTGCAGTTCACCGGCAGCGGCGGTTTCGCAGCCTTCGGCGCGGATCGCTCAGTCAACCTCGGCGGCGGCACCCCAGCCGCTACCGTAACGTGGAACAGCGGAAACTTTCTTCCGACGGGTGCTTCTTTGATTCTAGGCGCGACCAACGCGGACAAAACGGTGGATTTCCAAAACCCGATCAATCTGGACGGCGCCGTGCGCACCGTTCGAGTAAACAACGGCAATGCAGCCATCGACGCCATTCTTAGTGGTGCATTAACTGGAGCTGGTTCCAGCGGATTAACCAAGACCGGAGGCGGCACTTTGTCTCTAACGGGGATAAATACGTTTACTGGTGCAACCACGATTGACGACGGAACACTGGTGGCAAGTGTTGCTGGCGCGTTGCAAAACACCTCGGGAATCACCGTTAACACAGGCGGAACATTGCTCTTGGCGGGTTCCGGAGACCGAATCAACAACGCAGCCGCTGTCGCCCTTAACGGCGGAACCCTTAACACCGCCGGACTAAGCGAAACCGTGGGCGTCCTCACCTTGTCGGCCGACTCCACGATCGATCTTGGAGCCGGCGCGAGCATCGTCAACTTCGCCAACAGTGCGAGCGCATCATGGACCGGTGGCACCACCCTGACCATCCAAGGTTGGAGCGGCTCGGACAATGGTGGTGGAACCGACCAGCTCTTCTTCGGAAATTCGACTTCAGGTCTTACGGCGGGACAGCTCGCGCAGATTTCCTTCCTGAATCCCGCCGGCCACGCACCGGGCACATATGCCGCCGGGATCCTCGGCAACGGTGAAGTCGTCCCAGTGCCAGAACCCGCTACGTGGATCGCATTCCTCTCGCTATCTGGCATGCTCGTATTCCGCGAGCGCAAGCGGCTGTTTCACCAGCTCAGCGGCACGATTCGTCCGACAAACAAGTAACTTCCAGCCGGACGACGGAGAATTTGCCGGCAGTTCGATGCAGGTTGGCAACCTGATTGCTAATTGGAGTCAGCATCAAACTGCAAATGAACACCATCGGACAACGCCTCAGCACCGAAGCAAGGGCGAAAGTATTCCTCGTCGATGACCATGAAGTCATCCGTCTGGGCATTTCCCAATTGATTAACCGGCAAAAGGATCTGTCCGTTTGCGGCCAAGCGTCGGAAGGTCCAGCCGCACTCGCCGCTATCGCCAAAGATAAACCAGATCTGGTGATCTCAGATATTTCGCTCGATGGCGGCGACGGTCTGGAGCTCGTCAAGAATCTCCACGCGCAGGTTCCCAGCCTGCCCATTCTGGTTCTGTCCATGCACGATGAGGCCCTCTATGGCGAGCTGGCCCTGCACGCGGGAGCGATGGGCTATGTGAATAAAAACGCGCCGGCAGACTCCATTTTGGGAGCGATTCGAAAGGTTCTTCAAGGCGGCGTTTATCTCAGCGACAATCTTTCCAGCGCCATGCTCATGAAGCGCGTGGGGCGTCAGGGTGCCAGTTCCGCCTCGCCCACCGAGCGGCTCAGCGCCCGCGAACTCCAGGTGTTCCAGCTCATCGGACAATGGAAAGGAACGCGCATCATTGCCCAAGAGCTGCACCTGAGCATCAAAACGGTGGAATACTATCGCGAGCAAATTAAACAGAAGCTCAATCTGAAAAACGCCAACCATCTTCTTCAGGCGGCACGGTATTGGGTCGAAAACGGACAACTCGCCTAAAAGGTGTCCGTCAGTCCGAGGTGGATCCTGAAGTGACCTGTTCAGGGTCAGGCACGACCAAAAATTGGACACCGTGCCGAGGCAAATTCCAAAATTTCGCATCCAAGCAGTTCCTCGAAAAATATTCATAGCTCCCGCCGCGCCCTCAACTCGCGAACGGTGATCATACTGTCGCAGAGGGTCTGCCCTACGAATTTAAGTTTGGCCCATGGAAGCGGTCGATGCCTTGAACTCGCCTCCGCGCCGGCTACCGACAAGCGAGTGTGCCTCCGCCATTCACCGTTCACCTGATTGCGGCAACTCCATCTCGTGCGAAGGTGATTGCGCACTATGAAGATTGCCATCGCCGCCGATCACGCCGGATTCGATTACAAAGAGAAGATCAAAACACATCTGCAAGCGTTGGGGCACGAGGTGTGCGACTTCGGAACGACCACCACAGAACCGGTGGATTATCCCACATTCATCCGACCCGCAGCCGAGGCTGTAGCCCGCGGCGAATTCGATCGAGGCATCGTGCTCGGCGGATCCGGTAACGGCGAAGCGATCGTGGCGAATAAAGTGCGCGGCGTCCGCTGCGCCCTTTGTTGGAGCCTCGATACCGCTCGGTGGTCGCGCGAACACAATAACGCAAACGTGCTGGCGCTCGGTCAAAGGACCATTTCGCCAAATCTGGCGCTGGAGATTGTCTCCAGTTGGCTGGCGACGCCGTTCGCCGGCGGTCGCCATCTCGCTCGGGTCCAAGCGATCGAGATTTGAGATAGAACCTGGACCCGTTTCGACCCGTCACAATATTGGTGACTGCTGGTGTCGCAACGGAAACCACGAGTATCGGTTAGCCGCCGTGTGTAAGACATTTCCTACACTCAGTTTCCCTTCTTCCATGCCGATGTTCTCAATGTTCTGGCAAAGCTGGCAGCCGCGGCGGTTCGACGAACGGGGAAGCAAAGTCGAGAGGCCGAAATCGAAAAAGCAACGAACAAACTATGACTGAAGAAAAAGGAAAAGAAAACTTGGGTTGCAATTACATTTGTCCCAAACACGACAAATGGATGGAGATTCATCGGCACCTTTGCCGGTTCGTTGAAAAAATGGACACATCCGGACAAGTCGAACCACCCACGCCGCCGCTCCTCGCACTGTGGCGTCCCACGACACAGATTGAAAAAATGGTTCGGTGGCAGGATACGATCAAGTGGGCAAAACAATACGGCTGCTCACATTTGATCCCAGATTTGACCAAGGAAGAACAGTTCAACACCCACTCCGCCTGAGCGATCGCAAGACACAGTCCTTCAGGCAATCCGTATCGAACCCCGCAACCTAAGGCGACGAGTCCGGCCACTTCGACAGCAACCTCAGCTGGCGGTCAGAATATTCAAATCCAGCCCCATCATTCCCAATCGAGGGGACGCCTCTTGTTCTGTTTCCAGCGAACAGATCATCTCGTTCAACTGTAGCGTGACTTCTCCCAGCGCCGGACGCGCTCGAAACGTCCGCAGGCGGCTACTCCCACTCGATCGTTCCCGGCGGCTTGCTCGTGATGTCAAAAACGCAGCGGTTCACGCCTTTGACCTCGTTGATGATCCGGCTCGATAGCTTTTCCATCAGGTCATAGGGGAGTTTCACCCAGTCGGCGGTCATCCCGTCCTGCGATTCCACGGCGCGGATCGCGATGGTGTAATCGTAGGTGCGTTCGTCGCCCATCACGCCGACGCTGCGCACGGGCAACAGCACGGCGAAGCTCTGCCAGATCTTGTAATACCAGCCGGTCTGCTTCATCTCCTCGACGACGATCGTGTCGGCATTGCGAAGAATCTCGCAACGTGACGGACTGACTTCGCCAAGAATACGCACCGCGAGGCCGGGGCCGGGGAAGGGCTGACGATAAACAATTTCCTTCGGCAAACCGAGTTCGAGACCAAGCTGGCGCACTTCGTCTTTGAACAAACACTTTAACGGCTCGACGAGCGCGAACTTCATGTTCTTGGGCAAACCGCCCACGTTGTGGTGGCTCTTGATCATCGCCGCAGGATTGCCAGCGATGGGCACGGACTCGATGACGTCGGGATAAAGCGTTCCCTGCGCGAGGAACTTTGCTTTGCCCGCGCGCTTCGTCGCTGCTTGGAAAACGTCGATGAATGTTTTGCCGATGATCTTGCGCTTGCGCTCGGGGTCGGTGACTCCCTTCAGCTTCTTCAGGAACAATCCAGACGCCTGCTCATACTGCAGTTTCATCTTGAAGTTCCGCCCAAAAACCTCGCGCACCGTCTCGGCTTCATTGCCGCGGAGCAGGCCATTGTTGACGAAAATGCAAGTGAGCTGGTCACCGATCGCCTTGTGCAACAGCGCTGCGGCCACGCTCGAATCCACGCCGCCGCTCAGACCGAGAATGACGCGTTCCTTGCCGACCTGCGCGCGAATTTCTTCGACCGCCTGATCGACGTAGTTGCGCATCGTCCAGTTCTTGCCGCATTCGCAAATGCCGTGGACGAAGTTTGCGATGATTTCCTTCCCGCGCGGCGTGTGAACGACCTCGGGGTGAAATTGGAGCCCGAACATTCTCCGCTCGTGATTTTCAATCGCAGCGAAGTCGGAATTTTCCGTCGTCGCCACGGGCGAAAAGCCCTTGGGCAATTTCGTCAGCTTATCGCCGTGGGAATTCCACACCTGCAAAGCGTCCGGCAATTTCCGGAACAACATGCACGATGCGTCCTTGATCGTCAGCGTGCCCTTGCCGTATTCGCGTTTTAGCCCCTTCTCGACTTTCCCGCCCATGAAATGCGCGAGGAGTTGCACGCCGTAGCAAATACCCAGAATCGGCAAGCCGAGTTGGAAAATGTTTTTGTCCGGCAGCGGCGCATTCTTCGCGTACACGCTGGACGGTCCGCCCGAGAGGATGATGCCTTTGGGATTGAGCTTCGCGATTTCGGCCGCGGGCGTGTTGTAGTGCAGGATGGTCGAGTAAACGCTGCACTCGCGAATGCGGCGCGCGATGACCTGCGTGTATTGGGACCCGAAATCGAGGATGACAATCAGCTCATTCATGAAAATGAAGGGAGAGTGTTTGCACCGCCGCTGGAATTTTGGCGAGGGAAAAGTGCGAGGGAATTTGAGGGTTCAGATTCGCAAGATTTACAGCGATGGGACAAACCTCGCGCAGCCGGTGGCGCTGGACCGATTGACAATCGCAGTAGGCAATTTCGAAAACGCTCGCGGAAGGTAACCCAGCGTTGACAATTCGTAGAAAATCTGGCCACCTCATAACACTTCCTCCGCACCCAAATCCAGAAGCGGCGGGAGCTTAGCAAGCGGCACCTTGTCGGGCATCGACGGCAAATCCTAAAAGCAGCAGCAAACGGGACCTCTCATGAAAACATTCAAAACCTTACTCTCGGCGGTTCTTCTCACGCTCGGAATGGCGGCAACTTCACCAGCTGTCGTCGGCTACATTAACTACACCTTGCGACCCGGAGACAACTTGGTTGCCAACCAACTGGATAACAGTTTAGGCAATACCCTCAACACACTGTTTACGGTCGTCCCGGATATGACCACATTCACGGAGTGGGATCCCGTCGCCAACAATTTTCTGCCGGTCTCGATCTTTAACTCGGCGACAACCAACTGGAGCATCAACTATACTCTCAACACGACGGCTAACGGGCGGGGCGGCGTGCTGCATTTGCCCGTAAACGCGTCTCCAGTTATCAACACTTACGTCGGCAATGTCGTTCCGTACACGAACATAATCGCGGAATTGGGTGGCCCCATCTGGCATCCCAATTATTCCAACGGGCTCCATTTGCTCGCCTGCCCTGTCCCAGTGTCTGGCACGATCAGTGTCATGTTCTCCAATGTCACTGGGCGGCTGCCGAACGACGGTGAATGGGTGAGGGTTCTGGATTCAGCGACTCAAACCTATATGACCGCCACGTATGACTCGCTCGGCGGTTGGGATACCAACGTCACGATCCACGTCGGAGAAGCAGCTTACTTCAATCTCGGACCTGTTGCGGTACCGGAGCCGTCCTCAGTGGCTCTAGTTGGAGTCGCTACCATTGGGTTGTGGTTTAGCCTGCGACGTGGAAAGCCGTCAAATCGGTGATACAACAACGACCGCTCACTGCGGCACGACCTTGAACTCACCGGTCTTCGCGTTGTAGTCGAACTTCATCTGATACGGCGGCTTCGGCAGCGCGGCGAGATACTTCTGGGTAACCAGTTCGTTCAAATCCTTCGGGAAACGTCCTTCCTGCGCCTGAAAAAGCTGGATCGCGTTCCCCACCGAAGCGGTCTCGATCGTGCCTTCGGAGAGCTTCTTCGCCTTGGCCACCGCACCGAGATAATCCGTCGGCGCAGTGAGCGGATTGCCACTCGACGCCGGAGCCGCGGCGGGTTTCGCTGGTGCCGGCGATTCTTGCTTCTGACCGCAGCCAGTGATCACGAACGCAAGCAAGGCGGGGACGAGCAGTGATTTCATGTCGCGAAAATAGATGAGCCGACCTACGAATCCAAGCGGCGTTTGGGCAAAAAAGAACCGGAAGAGCCTCGCGACTCTTCCGGTGTGATTCTAAATCAGGCGAACCTTACGGAGCCTTCGGAGCGGCCGGAACTTCCGGAGCCTTCGGGGCGTCAGGAACCTTCGGCGCTTCTTGTTTCTTTTCGCAGCCGACGAGCACGAACGTGCTCACCATGGCAATGAGGATGTAATTGAGTGACTTCTTCATGGGCGGCAGCTTAGTCAAACCAACCAACTCGCCAAGAAAAATCTTTAGGCCGGTTTTCGACCCGTAAGAAACTCCGCGGCAAGCTTCCTCGCCCGCTCAACGAGCGCCCGATCCTGGGCCAGATCGCCGAAATGCAGCGGTGGTAATCCGCTCTGTGACTGCCCCAAAAGGTCGCCGGGACCACGAAGACGCAGATCCGCCTCGGCAATTTCAAACCCATCCAAGGTCTGCTCCAGCACGCTCAAGCGATCCTTCGCCTCGGCCGTTTTCGCCGAAGCCACGAGGATGCAATACGAGTCATGCGCGCCACGCCCGATGCGTCCGCGAAGTTGGTGCAGTTGCGCGAGGCCAAACTGCTCCGCGTTCTCGATCAACATCACCGTGGCATTAGGCACGTTAACGCCAACTTCGACCACCGACGTCGCCAGCAACACGTGGATCTCGTTCGCTCCGAACGCCCGCATCACGCGATCCTTCTGGTCGCTGGCCAATCGTCCGTGCAACAGGCCCACCGCGAACGGAGCAATTTCGCTTCGCAACTTCTCCCACTCCCGCGTAACGGCTTTCACGTCGCCGTTGTCCGATTCTTCGACTCGCGGATAAACGACATACGCCTGCCGACCCTGCTCAAGTTGCTCGCGAATGAACTTCCACACCTTCGGCAACGCATCCGGCGTGCGCACGAACGTTTTCAAACGACCGCGCCCAGCAGGCATTTCGTTGATGGTCGAGATGTCGAGATCGCCGTAGAGCGTGAGGCCGAGCGTGCGCGGGATCGGCGTGGCGGTCATCACGAGCAAGTGCGGATACGCGCCCTTGCGGACGAGTTTCTCGCGCTGCGTGACCCCGAACTTATGCTGTTCGTCGATGATCACGAGGCCGAGTTTGTCCGGTGCAAATCCGGATTCGATCAACGCGTGTGTACCGATGGTCAGGGTGGCCGCACTTTGAAAACCCGGCGCGGACTGCCGCGCACCCGCCTTGAACCCGAGCGCGGGTTGCAGCGAATTGGAAGTTTTCACCGAGCCCGTCCGCAACTCCACCGTGATCCCGAGCGGCTCGAGCCATTCACGGAAGGTGCGATAATGTTGCTCCGCGAGAATCTCCGTCGGCGCCATCAACGCCACTTGATATCCGCTCTCCATCGCCATCAAGGCGCAGCAGGCCGCGACGACGGTTTTGCCGGAGCCCACATCGCCTTGCAGCAGGCGCCGCATCGGATGCGCGCCGCCGAGTTCGTGGCGCAGTTCGCGGAGCACATTCGTTTGCGCGCCGGTGAGCGTGAATCCGAGCCGCGCGAGAAACGGTTTGATCAACCGATTGTCGCCCGCGCACGGGAGCCCCTTCGCTTTCGCGTGGAGGTTCTGCCGTCGCGTCTGAATCGCGAGCTGCAACTCGATGAACTCATCCATCGCGAGACGTTGGCGCGCGAGTTCGACATCCGTCGCCTCGTTCGGGAAATGCAGCATCCGCACGGCATTCGCGCGCGCCGGCAGATCGGCGAGCGGAATCTCCGGATGCGGATCGGTGATGCAGTTCTCGAACTTGTCCAATGCGCGCCACACCAAGCCGCGCATCACGCGCGCCGACACGCCTTCCGTCAGCGGATGAATCGGCACGATGCGGTTCAAGTGCACAAACTCGTCCTCGCCGTCTTCGATGAGCTCCGTCTCCGGATGATCGATCATACGCGGACGCAGCGACTCGGCCTTGCCGTAAACAAGAAACTCGCGACCAACAGCGTAACGATCCTCCATCCACGGTTCCGCGCGCCACCAACGCAAGTGCAAGCGCGCCGAGCCGTCGTCGAGCACGCACTCGAACATGGAACGCGCGCCTTTGCGAAAGCGCTTCATCCCGGCGGCCATCACCTTGCCACGCACCGTGGCGGGTTCGCCGAGTTTTAGATCGCGAATGGCGACGAACTTCCGCCGATCCTCGTAACGCCGCGGCGCGTGCAACAGGAGATCGCCAATGGTGTGGAGTTTGATCCGCGCCAGCATCCGCGCGCGCTCGGGACCGACGCCAATCGCCGTGAGCGGCAAAGCGAGCGAAAGTTCCGGCGAATTCGGCATGACCCCGTCCTTATAGGGTATGGCAACCGGCGGAGGGAAGTTGGATTCCGCAAATGCAGCGGTTAGCGGTCGCCTCCGTCAAATTTTCCAACCACGCCGATAGTGGTGCTGCACGAACTGCTCGGCTGCCGGGCAGTTGGTCACACGGGCATTCGGCGCATCCCATTCGATCTTCTGACCGACGCGGTGCGCGACGTTGCCGAGCAATACGGCCTCGCTGAGCGCGCCGGCGTATTCGAAGTTGCTCAAGGTCGGACTGCCACTCTTACAAGCCCGAATCCATTCTTCGTGATGGCCGACAGAATCAGGAATCGTCGGTGCGGGTGGCGCGAAGCCGACGAACTTGTCTTCAGGCAGGAGATAATGTTTCGAGTAACTCGAGAGCAGCATTCCCTTCTCACCGATGAAGAGGACGCCGGATCGGAAATCTTTTTCAAATTTCGCGGGCAGTTGCGCTGGATGGCCGCCGCCTTGATACCAGAACAAATTCACCGGCGGTTGCGCGCCACGCGCCGGATGACGGTATTTCAGAACAAGCGCAACGGGCGGACGCTCTTTGTCAGGCGGAGAAGTCTCCACGGGCTCGACAGATAAGGGCCCGCTCAATCCAAGCGCCCAATGCGGCAGGTCCATGTAGTGACAGCCGAAGTCGGCGAGCGAGCCGCCGCCGAAATGCCACCAATTGCGCCATTTGAATGGCGCGAAGTCCGGGTGATACGGCTTGGGCGTGACCGGCCCGAGCCAAAGGTCCCAATCGAGACTCGCGGGCACGGGCGGAAATTCCTTCGGATACTCGATGTGCCCGTACATTGAAGCTGCCCACACGTGAACTTCCTTCACGGGACCGATCGCGCCGGCCTGCACGAGTTCGACGACGCGGCGATAATTCGCGCTCGCGTGAATTTGATTGCCCATCTGCGTTGCGAGGCCGGTCTTGCGCGCGAGGTTGCGAACGATGCGCGCCTCGGAAACGGTGCGCGTCAGCGGCTTCTCGCAATAGGCATGGCGACCGCTGTTCAAAGCTCCGACGGTCGCCACTGCGTGCGTGTGATCGGGCGTGCCGACGACGACGGCGTCGATGTCGTTTTGCTCCAGCATTCGCCGGAAATCGCGATACGTCTTCGCACCAGGAAACTCCTTGAGCTTCGCGGCGAGAAAAGTTTCATCGACGTCGCACAGCGCAACGATGTTTTCGTTCTTCACTCCGGCAATATCCGACGCCGCGCGATTGGCGGTGCCGATGCAGCCGATGTTCAGGCGTTCGTTCGCGCCGATGATGCGACGTCCACTCTTGGCGGTCTGGCAACCGCCCCAGATGACCGTGCTGGCGGCGGCGGCAGCAGTGGAGGCGAGGAATTGCCGGCGATTCAAAGCGCGGTTCATGGAAAAAAGGGATTGGTGGTTTTGTTTTCCTTGCGCGGCAGTTCGCGGACGAAAATGTTTTTGAAATAAAGCGAGCTGCCGTGGTGCTGGAGTTCAATCGGGCCGAAGGGATAAATCGGCTTGTTGCGTTCCCAATAGTTTTCCATCGTCACGGCGTTCGCGACCAATTCGTCGTTAAGATGGACCGTTACCTTGTCGCCGATCATCAGGATCTGGAAACGATTCCATTCACCCACAAAACGGTCGGCCCGCACGGGCGGTTTGTTCGTGTGAATCTTGTTGTTGTACAAGCCGCCGGAACCTTCGGCGCGATCCCAGATCTGCACCTGCGGAGCACCCCGGAGATAAATTCCGCTGTCGCCACCTTCGGTGATCTTCCAGTCAACGATCAGTTCGAAATCGCCGTAATCCTTCGCGGAGCCGAGGCTGTATCCCTTGCCATCATACGTGAGCACACCACGCTGAATGCTCCAGTGATCGCGCATGAGTTGGTTGGCTTTCGCTTGCGCGGCGGCACGGGCGGCTGGCGAAAGCATCGCGCGCGCGGCGGGATTGTCATTGGTCCGCGCGAGCACGCCTTGCCAGCCGGTCAAATCACGACCATTGAACAACGCCGAGAATCCCGGCGGCGGATTGTTGTCGCGCGTAAACGGACTTCCCAGTCTGCGCGTATTCGGGAGCTCTTTGATACGGAGATTGGCGAACTCACAGTAATCGTTGTGGCCAAGAAAACCGATGTGCCCGCTCTCGCGTAAGAGGCCTGGGTGCTTCTTCAATGTCTCGGGATCCGTCACGTCGTTGAGGTCGGCGTCAACGATCACTTTCCCGTTCACGGTAACTTTAATGTGGCGGCCATCGGCGATGATCTCCTCGGAGTTCCACTGACCGGCGGACCGCAATGCGCCACGCAAGGCAGGCACGACGTCGTAAATCGAGCCGTGATACTGCGCGGGCTTGAGGGGCTTGCTGTAGGCCGCGTCCAGCACCTGAATTTCAATGCCCTCGTAAGCGAGCGATTTCCCACCAAGCGGAGAGCGGATGGCGATACCGTTGTTCGATTCGCGCTCGAGAAGAAAGTCGAAGCGCAATATGAAATTGTCGTAGGTTTTCGTCGTGAGGAGATTTCCGCCGCCGCCCTTGGCGCAATAAATTGCGCCGTGTTTCACGCCGTAACCGTCACCCTTCTTTCCGTGGAGCTCCCAGCCATTAAGCGTCTTGCCATCGAAGATGCGGACGAAACCGGTCTCATCACGCGAGGGATCGATCGTCGCACACGACAGACAAAGTGAGCCCAGCGCAGCGGCGACACCAAAGGTTTTGAAAACATTCATGGGTTGATTCTGGGTTGGTCACCACGAATCCGAAACAAGAAAGTTTGCCACGTGATGGGCAACTGATCCGATGGTTTGAGCCACCAGATTATTCAGGGGGAACTAAACTTTGCACGGCAGGCTCGTCGAAAACGAACCGCGGCCGGGGCTCAACCGGGATAACCGCCAGCGATGTAGTGCTCCATTTGATGCAACGCCGCACGTTGCGCGGAGATGATCCACTTCACCAGGTCGCCGATGGAAACAATTCCTTGCAGCTGGTCACCCGCCATGATCGGGATGTGACGCACGCGCGTCTCCGTCATCATCCGCATGCATTCCTCGACGGACTCGTGCGGGCTCACGAAAACCAGTTCCGTGTTCATAATATCCCGCACGGACGTCTGCTTGGAAGATCGGCCCAGCAGCGCGACTTTGCGGGCGTAATCCCGTTCAGTGAGAATGCCTACGAGGCGAGTTCCTTCCAGAACGGGCAACGCCCCGATATTCCGGTCGGTCATGAGTTGAA
The DNA here is from genome assembly GCA_044224905.1 of Limisphaerales bacterium. Taxonomy (GTDB): domain Bacteria; phylum Verrucomicrobiota; class Verrucomicrobiia; order Limisphaerales; family JBGAJN01; genus JBGAJN01. The sequence goes on along the minus strand of JBGAJN010000002.1, from coordinate 833,968 downwards.
GCGCATCGAAGACTTTGGCTTCGGGAGAAATGGACCACACTCGCGATCCTTTTTCGCGAAGGATTTCACTGATCGTTCCACCAATTTTCATAGGCACTCCTGCTGTGTCGGCGCAGCTTTGCGCGCGTTCGTTGATCGGGTGATTTCTCGCAGTATCCGCATCGACCGCGGAGAAGTCAACGAGATTGAACCTCGAGCGTGTCGGCGAAACCCGAAGTGACGTCGCGGCCGACAGAGGAAAACGTCACGGCGGACAAACACCCTTGACCTGCACCTTAGCGCCACGCGCCAATGTGAACGTGCGAACGTTGCCAATGGTGGTGCTCACTGTCGCAATGGGGTGATTTGTATCGCCCGCCATTGTCGGATGAAGCCGGCTTTGTGGCGCCACGTAGGTCATACCTTCCATCGCCACCGCCACCGAAGCACCGGGCAACGCGACATTGCCCAGGGAACTGTACCGCACTTCCACCACGCCGCTGGTCACAACAACGGCACCGGATTCCGTCACCACGTAGGCGGGATTCACAGCAATCGTCACTGGAATCGTGCCCAAAGTCGCCCCACCCGACGCGGCTGCAAAACGGACAGTGAATGTTCCGTTCGCAACGGGACCGGAGCCGCAAATTACCGCCGAGAAGTTGGCCGTACCGCCCGGAGCAACATTGCTGACCGTCGCCGGGTTGTATGCGACGGACACGCCGGTCGGCGGCATTGATCCATTGGTCACAACCACGCTCCCGCCAGCAGGCAAGGTGATACTCAAGAGGTTCGTCACACACTTGCCGGCGCAAATCTTCGACTCCACGTCCAACGTGATCGCCGACGGACTGACAACCTGCGCGTTAATTATTCGCGGGAATAGCACCACCACCGTGATCAACAAACTGGCGCTCAGTATAGTTGAACGCCAACCATCGTTCTGCCATCGGCCCAGTCGAAGGTGATTCATAGCGGTAAGAGATTGGAGCTTTCGCGGCGGCCGGTTTACCCAGTCAAATAAGCATGTGGAACTCGACCGAACTATACACGTCCACCGCCGAAACTGTCAATTGACCCTGACGAATTCAGGGGTGGTTGCCCTCCCAGCATTCAATGGCCTTCAAAGGTCGTGAACTTTACGCTTCAAATACCCCATGCGCACAGCCATCTTCCCCCCGTGCGCGGTCGCCTTTTTATCCTCCTTTCGGTCGCGTTAAATGTCGCGCTAGCCGGCCTGCTCTTACGGGCTCGGCAGCGAAGCGCCGCAGAGCCACCGGTCCCCCCACGGCAAACCCGCCTCGCTACCACTGCTACCAACACCATAAAAACGCAAGTCGTCGTCCGTCGCCAGTTCTTTACCTGGGCGGAAGTTGAGTCCGACGATTACAACAAATACATCGCCAACCTTAGGGATATCGGGTGCCCCGAGCAGACCATTCGGGACATCGTTGTCGCGGACATTAATGCCCTTTTTGCCCGCCGCCGCGCCAAGGAAATCGTTCCCGAGGATCCGCAGTGGTGGAAACCAGACTTGCGCAGCCAAATCGCCAAATCTATCCAAGACCAGCGCGCGAAACTCGATGAAGAGCGGCGCAGCCTGCTTACCCGCCTGCTTGGAGCCGGGTGGGAATCAACGCCCGATGACGCACCATCTAAAAGCGACGTCGCCCTTACGGGACCGATCTTGGGCAATCTTTCCGAAGCGACCAAACAAGCCGTTTACGCCATCCTCGAGCGCGCCACGAGCCGGGCAGAGGCGCTCAACGCCGACGACTCCAGCAAACCCATCGATCCCGCCGAACTGGCCAAGATTCGCCTCCAAACCCGCGAAGAATTGGGAAAAATCCTTTCTCCGGAGCAACTCGAAGAATACTTGCTCCGCTGGTCACACAACGCCGGGCTCCTGCGCGACAGCCTGAAGAATTTTGAAGTCAATGCCGACGAGTTCCGCGCCCTCTTCCGCGCCCGCGATGGTTACGATCAACAGCTACAATTGCTCGCCGGCAAGGACGATGCGTTCAGCACCCGCCAGCGCGAAGAATTGGAGAAGCAACGCGACAACGCCATGCGACAGGCCCTCGGCGCCGACCGGTTTCAAATCCTGCAATACAGCCAGGACCCCGCGTTTGCCCAAGCCCGCGAAACCGCCCAAAAGATTGAGGCGCCGCCCGAAAGCATCTTGAACCTTTATCAGATTAATCGCGCCACCGACGCCGAATTAAAACGCATCGCGGAAGATCAGTCGCTCTCGAGCGAAGACAAGGAAGCCGCACTCGAAGCCGTGCGCAAGGAACAGACCGCGTCGCTGCGGCAACTCCTCGGGGAAGATCGCTTCCAAAAGCTGAAGGAACTTACGACGTCGACGAATCGATAGTGCGGAAATGTTTTCGCGATATCACGAGCGATCGCCCACGCCGTCTTTCGTGCTCGAATTGATTTGGCTGTTACGGATTACGGGCCCCGCAATTGGTAAAAGCGCGCTCGAAAATTGGTCGACTCCGGATCACGAAATTCGAAAAGACTTCCGCCAACATTTGAGGCCGCTCCCAGGCGCACCCAATTGCTAAGGTTGGTAGACACATAAGCATCGAAGACAAATCCCGATGTGTCATTGAAAGTCAGCCGGATCGCGTCGGACGTAGGCATGCTCAACTGGTTGATTGTCGGTCGCGGATAAACCGATACCGAACGCAGATTGGTGGATTGGTTGCCATTGCCATCGCTCGCCACATAGGTGAGCCAATACAATCCCGGCGCGCTCGTGTTTACCACGCCACTCACGACTATATTGGCCGCCGGACCGGCACACGCATCCACGGCACTCGCTCCGGGGTCTTGAAAAACGGAGTCCGTCGGAATCAAAAGCGGATTCGCACCGGCCAACGTGAGAACCGGCGCCGTCGTATCGGTGACCACGACGGTCCGCTGGGTCGCCGCCCGCGCTCCGGATGCGTTGGTGGCGGAGTAGATTAAAGTGTAAGATCCCGGCGAATTTGCGTCCACATTCCCCCCCGTGGTGATCGTCAGATTTACGCTCCCCACGCCCGGATCCGTAAACGGCGTATGACACTCGACGAGCATCGGATTGGGTCCGTTCAGGGGAAGATCCTTCGCCCAATATCCGAAGTCGCCGCTCCGGGCGACGCCCGTACTGTTGCTCACGACCAATCGCAAATGGTAGACCTCGTCGGGAAGTAATCCGGTCAAAATCGCTCGCGCCGAAACAACCGCCCAACCGTTACCCAACGGAATTGAATCGGTGCGGTTCCCATAGTTGGTATCCGTCCCCCATTCAAACCACGCTGTCGAGGCAAGCCCCTGCGCAATGGCATTTCCTTCCAGCGCGGCCGCGCCGTTACTGCCCAAAGCAATCGCGTAAACGTCGAGCGCGGCGGGGATGCTCCCGGATTCCTGCTGCCGGAAGAAATTCACCGGCAACATCGCTTCGACGGCCACGCTAGAAAGGAGGACCGCCAAAATTGTTCGGATTAACCACGCCATAGATATTCGTTCCGGCCCGGACAAACGTTGCGGAGAAAACCCCGTTGCTCGGCAGGCTGAGTCCCGCGGGGAAACAATTCGCGAACGTCACCGAAGAGTTTGCGTTGCTGAACAAAACAGTCACCGCGGTTCGACCTGCCGCGGCGGGAGAATTCCAATTGGTGAATCCAATGACGACGGAGCTCGCGGTGTTGGTCCGCCATTGCACATCGCCATCCAGCCAATTGATCACATTGGGCGAGGCCATGACGGAACTCGCGGATGCCGGCGCAGCGTACCACTGATTATTCGTGCCTTGGGTCAAGACGTATCCCACGTTCGTCGCGCCGCTGATCAGATATAGTCCGCCGACTTTGTATTGCGCGTCGCCCAGCGTTTGCGACGCGAGCTTCGGACTCAACGCCCCGTTGGTGTGGAACCCCCAAGCGAACGCCGGATTTCCCGAATAAACGTCAATCGAGTTCCCATATCCAAAAGCGCCGGCGGACTCGTTGACGATTGCGGGACCGGAGCCCGTTCCCCATTTCACTCCTCCACCTGACGCCACCCGCAGGCTACCGGTCGGCAGGGAAAAATCTCCGACGTTCGTCGCCCCCGCAAGAACCGCGTTGGTGAACGAGCCATTGTTTGAATTAGAACCCGCAGCCGCGGTTGCACCATAGAGCAAGCCGTTCGTCCCGATCGTGAGAACTTGCCCGATGCTTCCGGCCCCGAGCCAATAGGCGTTCGACATGGATACCGATGGGGAATTCGTGATCACCCAACCTTCGATCATGTTGACCGGTTGAAGAGCGGAATTCGTCGGCGCGGCAAGGTTCCCACCGTCGGTGGTGCGGTTATTGAAGAACACCGCGTTGCTGCAAGGAATCGCGGACAGAAATTTCAGGTTCGGGTCGCAGACATTGTTCATCACAAACAATCCATCCAAACCGTCGGCATACAGAAACCAGTCCGACGGCGACTTCGCCGCGCCTGGCGCATACGTAGCCGAATTGCCGAAAACATAGAAATTGGTCAATCCCCGGTAACCGTATTCTGAAGCAAGGCGGATAGCCGTCGATCCGGCGACGCACACTACCTGATTGTTCGCGATCATACCGTTCGCACCGTTGTAACCACAGTGGCTGCACAGCGCGTAGTTGATGCCAAAACTGTTCGGCGCTCGAAGAGTGATCACGTTGTTGGCGATGATGAAATTCGTACAGGAAAGTTCGGTGTAAATACCATCGGTGGGATTATCAATTGTGTTCCCGCTGATGACCCCGGTGTTGACGATCGTGATTCCGTTGCGGTTCCCGCCGTTATCCACTGCGGGAGTCAGACGCTGGATGCAGCCTTGAACGACTCCATTCGACGCCGAATAAATGCCACTGATCGCGCCGGAGTAGACCCGGTCAACCTGACAATTGATCACCTTGGACGCGTAGGAAATCGTTGAGATGGCAAAACTCTCGGCGTATCCGAGCGGATGGGTCGCCGCGCGCCCGCCGAGATTCACGACTTTCACGCGCTCGACCGTGGACCAGGGACCGCTGACATTGATTCCCGTGCAGTTGTTATTCGTTCCACCATTGTTCGCCATGTCCATGTCGAGGGTGAAATCCGCGTAATAGTAGTTCGACCCTTTGTAATCACGATTGGCGAACGCCACCGTGTAATTCGAAGCTCCCGTCAAACGAAAGATCGTGTTGTCGATGCCGCTGCCCACGATTTGCACCCCGTTGGTAATCGTCGCGATATCGCCATCCGCCACGTTGAATGCCCCGCGAAGCAGGTAAACGCCGGGGGCAAACACCAGCCGGCTGTTCGGCGGGGCATTGGAAAGAATGGCCGTCAATTTTTCCGCTGTGCCCGCATCGCGCGGATCAGCCTGCGTGCCGTTTCCGTCGACAGCATCGGGGCGAACAGCGATATAAATCAAATTCGTGATGCCCGCCGATCCGGGCGACGCCGCCATCACCGGAACAACCGCCACAATCGCGTGGAAAACGGCGGCCAAAACCATCCGCGCAAGCGTCATTCGCAGTTTCCGCATAATCTACTATTACACCTGAATCGCGGACGGATTGCACACCTTTTCACGCCTCTTTTGGTTCACACCGCGACTAGAGCGATCAGGAATCATCACGTGAGCAGCTTCAGAGAAAGCGCAGCAAAGCATTTAGCGACCGCGAGAAGCAACTCCCCCTACCCCGAAGCCTGCGAGGGAGTCTTCAACCGCTCGTTCGCGCGCTGTTACGATCGAGTGACAAGCCCATCCCGGATTCACAAATCTGCAACCTTCGCCCATCCCCCCGCGAAAAGCATAACGCGAAACCGTTTTTGCCCTTGATGCCACGGGGTAATCTGAACGACCATCCACCGCAATTATCTCGGCATGAGCAAACCGGAAGACCATCCGCCCGATCCAACTGTCGTCCGTGAGTATTTTCAGGAACAGCTGAAATACGATCACGACGACCACACGCCACCGCCCAATACGCTCGCCGTTCACCAGAACCAGCACCGTCTCATCATCGACGCCGTGCGGCGGGACAGCGAGTCGCGCAAGATTTACTTCCTCGATATCGGCTGCGGCTGGGGCGACTTCTCCAACAAGCTCGATCCCTACCTCACGAACTACATCGGCGTGGAGCCGTCCGTCAGCGAACTGCGTCAGTTTCGCCAACGCCCCGCCCGGCACGTCATCAACGGCGTGGGCGAGAATCTTTCCTACCTGCGCGACAACTCCCGCAACGTGATCTTGCTCAACAGCGTGCTGGACCATTGCGTGGACTGGCGTCGCACCTTCAACAACTGCCTGCGCGTCCTCGCCCCGGGCGGATTGATGATCATCTCAATGGAGAACGAGGAGAAGCTGCCGGTGAAGCTCAAGAAGCTCCTGCACCTAAACGCGCAGCACGAAGGCCACCTCGCCTTCTTCACGTACCAAGGCGTGCGGGAACTGCTCGAGCAGGAAAACTTCGCGATCGAAAAACGGTGCACCATTGGGTTCCTCTACGGCTTCCATCACGTCACCAAGATCCTCCCGATTCCCGTCGGCATCATGCGCCCGATCAATCGCTGCGTGGATGCGGTGGCTAAAGTATTATACCCGCACGGCGGACACGTCCTGTTCTTTGCCGGCAGAAACCAGCGTAAATCTTCCGCCCCGCTGAATTTCGAGAATCCCTTCCAGTGCCCGAAATGCCATGGGCCATGGACGTTCGGCGAGAAAAACTGCACCGCCTGCGGCATGCAGATGGATTACAATGAAAACGGCGCGTTGAACGCCCTCGCCTTCACGGACACCGAGCAAATCATCGCGGCCAAGGCGGGCTCACAATCCTGACGACTCGACGGCAGAGGTTAATCCACCGCCCCCTTCACGCACCACCAGTGTTCCTCGTGGTCGATGGCCACGATTTCAATGCGGAAGCCGTAGCTCGCGAGAAATTCTTTGAGGACTTCCTTGCTGGCGCCGTATTTCGGCAGCTCAGTGGGATGCACGCTCAGCAACAGGGAAACGTTCAGCTCCTTCAACACGCGCGTGGCACTGTTCAACACCAGCAATTCCGCACCTTCGACATCGCATTTGATCAGGACAGGCATCGCCGGCGGCAGGTCGAGCGGCAATAAATCATCCAGCGCGTAGCGGGGAATCGACGCCTCGCCGCCGCCCGCCGAATCCAGACAGATATAATGAGCATCATCGGGATTTCCCGAGACTCCGGTCCGCTGGAACGCGTCCAGCGTCACCCGATGCGCTTCGCGAAAATTTTTCCGCTCGGTGGGAGCATTGGAGGCAAAGCCCCAGACCAGGAACAACCGCTCGCCGACCTGCGGCGCATACATGCAGATGTTTTGCGTCGCCTTCACGCTGTTCAAATTCGAATCGATGGCAATGACGCGCGAGGTGCCATTGCCAAATAATCCCGCGCAACTGACAAAGCCCAACGCGCACCCCACATCGACCACCAGGGGATTCTGCACGGAATCCAGCCACCGCTTCAAAACCGTCATGCTTTCGATTTCGTAGGCTTCGATGATTTTCCAGGCATTCGCGGGCGGCATCCGCGCCGGGATGCAACCGGAGATGTTCATCTGTACGCCGCGTCCGTGGAGGTTGATGAGCTTGCGGTACGGTCCGAGAAGGGCTTTGCGCAGCCAACGATGCTGGCCCAAAGAGGATTTGCGCCGGACGGCCACGTCCAATTTGGTGAGGATATTCTCCGCAACGTTGGCCAGACTTTTGAAAGGCATTTTGGAAGGCTGTCACGTGCCCTATCCACGGGTCAAGTGACAAGCTGGCTTCCGCCGGAGCGAACGTTCTCCGATTACGAATCCACTTTTTGCTGGAGGAAATGGCCTCCTGACGGCTATGGAAGAGCGCGTCGCTGCGCCGCCGAGCGGTGTTACTGAATGAAAATCCTCTTCGATCATTTCCACCCGTTCCTACTGACTCACGGCGGCGCGCAAATCCAGATCGAGCAAACGCAGCGCGCGCTGGAACAGTGCGGCGTGGCCGTGGAGCCGTTGCGCTGGTGGGACGATCGCCAGGAGTGCGATGTGATCCATTACTTCGGCCGTCCTTCGCCCCTTTACATCAAGAAGGCCCAAGAAAAACACAAACGCGTGGTGATCTCGGAGTTGCTCGGCGGGCTGGGCGCGCGTTCCAACGCCCAGCGCGCGGTGCAGCGGATGATCATCCGCGTGGTGCGCAAAGTATTGCCGGGGGATTTCACGACGCGCATGGGTTGGGAATCTTACGAACTCGCGGACGCGTCGATCGCGCTCACGCCGTGGGAAGCGCACTTGATGCAGGAAACATTCTCCGCGCCGCGCGAGCGCGTCCACGTCGTGGGCAACGGCGTTGAACCGGCTTTCTTCAATGCCGCCCCCGCCCCTCGCGGCGACTGGTTGATTTGCACCGCCACCATCAACGCGCAGAAGCGCCTGCTCGAAGTGGCCGAAGCCGCCATCGCCGCCCAGACGCCGATCTGGTTCGTGGGAAAGCCTTACGCCGAGCACGATCCCTACACGCAACGTTTCATGGAAACCGCGCGGAAGAATCCGCGATTCATCCGCTACGAGGGGCCGATCGACAGCCGCGAAAAAATGGCGCAGGCGTACCGGGAGGCTCGCGGGTTCGTCCTGTTGAGCATGTGGGAAAGTTTGAGTCTTTCGGCACTCGAGGCAGCGGCGTGTGAATGCCCGCTGCTACTCGGTGATCTTCCGTGGGCACACAGCGTTTTCGGCGAAGCCGTGTCCTACTGCCGAGTGGACGCCAACACCCAACAAACCGCGCAGGCATTGCGGCGATTTTACGATCAAGCGCCGCGGTTGAATCCACCGCCCAAACCAGCGTCGTGGCCGGACATCGCGCAACAGCTCATCAGCATCTACCGCGCGGTGCTCAAAACTTCCTGGTAGATTTCGAGATGGCGTTGCGCCACCGCGCGCGGGTGAAACAACCGACGAATAGATTCACCCGAACCGGATACCACCTGATGTCCCTCACCAATCCATCGGGCCATCGCATCCGTTAGTCCGGCGAAATCATCCGTCCCCAACAACTCCGCTCCCGGACTTTCGCCGGCGAGATCGACAATTCCGCCCACGCAAGACCCGAAGAACTTCACGCCCCGGGCCATGGCTTCCACGACGACCAATCCGAACGCTTCCTCCGACGGGAAGTGAACCATGCCGTGTGCTTCATCAAGGCATTCGATCAGTTGGGAAGTGCTCTTGAGGCCAAGGTAACGCGCGTAGCCCTGTTGCTCCGCGGCCCGAATCTCGCGCAGAAATTGGGCAGCGTATCCATCCTGCGGATCCGCCGCGCCGATAAAGTGAAGTTCGAACCGGCAACCGCGTTCGTGCAGGCGTTTAGCCACCGCCAGCAATTCTACCTGGCGCTTACGCGGAATGACCGCACCGATATTCAGAATCACGCAACGCTCCGCGCCCCGCGGGCGGCGCGGCGGGCCGAAAAACTCCTCGCGAATCGCATTGGGCACTCGCCAGGTCTTCGGCGTGCGCGGCTTCACCAATCCCTCGGTGTACTCGGAATTGCAGAACACTCCCGCCGTTCGGCGAAGGGTGAAATTCTCCAATCGTCCGGCGAGCCACAGATAGGTGAACGGCCGAGCGCGAAACATGCGCGCGATCTCGGCCATATTTCCATGGATGGTAACGACGTTCGGGAACCCGGAAAACGCGGCGCTGATCGCGCAATCGCGCTCGGTCCCCTGCCCGTGCACAATGTCCGGCTGGAGTTCTCGCACTTTTCGGCGGACCGCGCGAATGCATCCCTGATAGCCCGTTCGCAACCAGCCAAACTTAGGAACGTGCAAAGGGTGAAACCATACGTTGGGTGCCAGCTTCTCCGGACTGCGCATCGGTTGTTGAATGCACGAAATGACGTGAACCTCCAACTCAGGCAACGCAACCAACCCCTGTAACAGAGCTTCCGGCGCGGTGCCAAAATAGGGCGCGGGTTTGTCGTATTCGCGCCACGCCTCCCGGGCGTCCGTCTGCAACATGGCGACTTTGATCCTCGAACGCCGGTTCATTGCAGATGAAATCGAAAGGTGGCTGGAAAGGTCAAAGTTTGCGGCCGGCGAAAACGAGCGTTCCGTAATGCGCGTCAGGAGCGCGACCTTGCTGGCGGTTGAGGAACTTGTGAATCACGGGTTCGAAACCTTGGGTGAGGTAGGGCTTGAACCAATCGTAATCGAGTTTGATGGGATGCCCCACCGCGCCGGTGTCCGCGGTCAAAGCAGCCCGATCTTCGTCGTTACTTAAATCCTGACCGATGATCACGTACCCGCCCGGCCGCGTCACGCGCAGCAGATTGGCCATGCACTGATGCGCATCCCTCACGTGATCGAGCACGTTGATCATGATCGAAAGATCAAAGTTATTGTCCGCGAACGGCAACTCCTCAAGCGGATGATCGTCCAACGCGCACAACACTTCGCGGTACATCTCGGCAACAAACGTGAGCTTGAATCGCGCATAGGTGCGGATCAAGGGATCGGAAAGAACAATGTGATCGGGCCGGCACTTGTCCAAAACGAGGCGGATGTTGGTATAGGGCCCGCAACCCACTTCGATCGCGTTTTTAACCTTGGGCGGGAGGAAGCTGTAATCGTTGAACTCCTTCTTCCACCATTGATTCCAATCGTCCCCACGGTATTTGGAAACCAGCCCGAAAGCCGACAACAGGCGCCAGATATAGTTCTTACCGAAGCGCGCACGCAGTCGCTGGGCGTTGACCCAGTGCTCCTGCTCCCAACGTTGAGCAGCTTCCCACGCTTCCTGACTGGCCCGGTCTTTGAGGATCTGTGTCGTCATCGCGAATCGTTTCATCCTGCTTAAAATTGCGCCCCATTTCCAAGCAAAATAAGCGGCATAACACGCAGGCTTGTGCTAAAAATTTCCTCCCCGCCACGCTGGCATTCTGTCACCATGCTACAAATTCGCGTGATACCGCTGTTCCGCCAAGTCGCGCCGCACTGTTTGCATGCAACACCGTTCAATGGCCAACGTCGTTCGAGGAAATCGGGCGTGAGTCATTCCATTCACGAAACATCCGGGCGGACTCGCAACGCGACTTTGAATCCTTCGGGTGAAGTTCGCCTGCTCCTCGCATCGGCGGAGCCGATTCTCAATCTCGGCGGGGTCGGAATGGTCGTCCAGCGATTGATTCTTGGGCTCCCTTCTCATTATCGCGTTAGCCTCGCCAGTCCCGATGCCGATCGGGAACACTTGCCCGCCGCGCTCAAAGCCAGAGTCGTGAACGCCAGTCGCATTCCACCGCAAAAATGGTCCGCGGACGATAAAGCCGCCTTCCTCGATCACATTCGCCAAGCCGATTACGACTTGATTAACTTTCACGGCGGAACGTTTTCCTTCGATGCGCACCTGCCCTGGCGCAGCCCGCTTTATCCAATTTCTGCCGCGCGCATTCCGTGGATCAATACGAACCACTGCGCGCCCGCGTTGGCAGCCGGCTTGTTTCCCGAGAACTACCCGTTCTATTTGAAAGCGCCCAAGTTCGCGCTCGCGCTGCTTTCGAAAACTCGCCTTCTCGCCAAGTGCAGACGCGAAGTGATGGTTTCGGACGAAAACTCCCGTCGCATCGCGAGTTGGTTTCCCTGGGCGAAACGAAAACTCACGACGATCTACTCCGCGCGTCTCGAAGGCGAGGCGCCCGCTCCCATATTCCGCGATCCGGTCATTACCATTGCAAACCTAGGACACCTCGCCTGGCGGAAAGGTCAGGCGGATCTGCTCAAGGCATTTTGCCTTTTGAGCGACAAGTTTCCGCAATTGCAACTTTTGCTAGCCGGGCCTGACCTGGAACCGGAGTGCGCCTCTTGGATCCGCACCGAAGTTGCGCGCACGGGATTGCAGAACCGAGTTCACTTACCAGGCGGCCTCACAGACTTGCGCGAGTTCTGGCCGAAGGTGGACATCTACGTTCAGCCTTCCCATTACGAAGGGGCGCCCATGGCGCTGATGGAAGCGTTGTGGAACAGCAAGCCCGCCGTCGGCACTCGTGTCTCAGGCATTCCCGAGATCATCGACGAAGAAAAGACCGGACTCCTGGTGGAATCCAAAGACCCTCAAGCACTCGCAAATGCACTGGAACGCTTGATTCGCGATCCGGAATTGCGCCGCCACTTCGGCGCGGCGGGGCCGGCGCGTATCTCCGCCAAATCAATGACCGGCGCACAAATGGTTCAACGCTACGCCGATCTTTACGCCGAGGTTCTCTCGCGACCGTCATCTCGCGATCGCAACGCCGCTACTTAATTTCGCGTCCGAAAATGAATATCCATACGACACCCCTTCACGCCTGATGACGCCTCCCTCTGATCGTTTCGCCGTCGCGTCATTTGGCCGCTGTGGTCACGACAACTTCGCACGCGCGCTCGAGAAACGCGGATTGCTGGACTTCTATGCCCTGGGCACGCGCAAGGGAACCCAAGGGGTCACGCCCGAGCACACCCGGCTGCAACCCATATTCGGTTTATTGAATTATGCGGGGGCGAAATTGCTCCCACCGTTTCAGTGTGAATCATTCCGCTTCCGTCTGTATCCGCTGTTCGATCAATGGGTCAAATCCTTGCTCCGCCCCAAGCAACACCTGATTACCTCTTACAGTTTCGCGAACTCAGCGATGCACAAGGCGCGAAGACTTGGAGGCAAGACTTTTATCGATGCCCAAAACTCGCACCCGACCGAGTTCATGGAGCTACTCGAAGTCGAACGACGAAAGTTCAATTCACCTTACCCGCCGGTCGCCAACCACTACTACCGGAGATCGCTGGCGACGACGACCTGCGCCGACTACGTCTTTGCGCCGAGCACATTTGTGCGCGATTCATTTCTCAAATACGGCTTCAAGCCGGAACAACTGCTCCTATACCCGCTGCCCTTAAATCTCGACTGGTTCCGACCGACCACTGAAACCCGTCCGAAGGACCGCCCGCTCACGGTGATCAACACGGGTTCATTGTGCCTCAGGAAAGGCACGCCCTACTTGCTCGAAGCGTTCCGGTTGATCCTTAAGTCCGAACCAAGGGCAGTTCTTCGATTGACCAATACGATCCGCAACGACGCCGCCGAAGTCATGCGCCGTTACTCCGACCTGCCGATCGATTGGGCACCCTACTACAACCTCAGCTCACCCGCCGACCGCGAGCAATATGCTCGTCGCTTCCAAACGTCGGACATTTTCGTGTTCCCCTCGATTGAAGATGGCTTTGGATTCGTGGTCGCTGAAGCGCTGGCCTGCGGGTTGCCCGTGATCACCACGCGAAACACCGGCGCGTCAGATTTGGTAAAGCCGGGAGAGAACGGAGAAATTGTTCCCATCCGCGATCCCGAAGCGATTGCGAAGGCCGTTCTGCAATGGTGGGCAGGAATTCAACAAGGACGACGCGTGGGTGAATTCGAGGCCACGAAAAAGCAACTCAGCTTCGCGACCTTCGAGGAGACGGTCATCGGCCACCTGCAGCGGCTGGGTCTCGTTGCCTCGGAAGCGTAACTCAAGGTTTCACGGCGAAGGCCACCGAGGTCCCCGCGATGTGTTTGGGCTGCGTTGGAAACTGAAGCAGGTAACGCACAACGTCCGCGTCTTCCACCCGATAGTCATGCCACGCAATGACTCCTCCGGAGCGCAACATCCGCCAGCCTTTTTCGGAGTCATTTTTCACGTAGTCGGCACTATGAGCGCCATCGACAAAAATAAAGTCCATCTGTCCGCGGAAAGGGGTGTCGTCGAATTTCGCCGAATCTTGCTTAAGAAACTCGATTCGCGGACGAATGTCCGACGGGACCAAATCCCCTTTGCCAGCTTCACGGGCGATTCGCAATTCGTCGGGGTCAGGAATGGAAAGAGCCACGTCCGTCTGCCCTTCCGGAAGATCCAAGGTGCAGATGCGACTTTGCTCGGGCACGTTCAACGCCAGCTGGGTAACGGAAACTCCCTTGTAGGTGCCAAACTCAAAAACGCGACTTGCCCGCACTTTTTTCAAAAGCAGCGCGAGGCACAAATACTCCAACACCGAGACGGAACAACTCGTTCGCGGAAACAAGGCGAGCGCCAGCCTTGCTCCCTCATTTTTTTCGGGCAACAACTCCTCGACCGCCACGCGCGGCAATCGCAGCAAGTCCAAACTGCGATCAGCCACCTCCGCACTCGCGGACAAGGCGCTACCGAGCACGTGCGACAAACGCGCCGGATTCGACAATCCAATCTTGATCAGGCGACCACCCAGTACCAGCGCCTTCTGTAAGGAATTCATTCGGGCCGAATTGGTACTAGAGCCTCGCGCCCTGCGAAAGCAATTTCTCCCATAATCCAAGGATCATTGTCCGCTTGCGGCCAGCTTACGTCCGCAAACGTATCGCATTGCACCTCGCATCCACATCGGCCCGCGTTCGCACAACTCGCTCTGCAGCCTTTCATCCAAACCCAGCCGCAACAGTAACAATCCCCCGAGCACGCCTAAACCGCCCGTGCAAATAATCATCCGAGCCACCGGCGGAAGCGTCCTGGTCAACCACCAGAACACCACGGCAGACGGGAAAATAACCGTCGCTAAACGTAGCGACGGACGAATCCAACCAAAAGCGACGCCGGACCAACTTTCGCGAAAGTATTCGCTCGACCGGTAGATGCCATACGGAAAACTGAAGAGGAGACTCGCGACAATTGAAACCACGAGCATGGCCGTAATCCCGCCCCACCGGAGCAGCACGAGAGAGATCCCAGCAAAGAAAAGACCTTGGAAAAAGTAAAGGAAGCGCATGAAACGAAAGGCCTTGGTCTGGCCAACCAGCCCCACGTGAACGTGGCTTACGACTTCCACCAGCAACCAGATGCCGAGCAACACGTCGTTGACGGGCGCCCAACCCACTTTCCCACGCGTCCACAATTCAACAAACGGTTGGTTGCAGACGACGAAAATGGCACCCGCCACCACGCTCAACGAACATGACATCACGGTGATCGATTTGATACGCCGCAAGAGGAGTTGCCGTTCCTCACGCACAATCATTTCGGCAAAGGCGGCAGCCGAGTAGTCGAATATCCGGTAAATGATCTGCGTGACGACTTGAAATCCTCGCGTGCAGACCGCCCACACCGCACCCGCTTCGAGTCCCAGAACGCGAGTGATCAGGATGGTTTGGCTGGAGACAACCAATTGTGCCCCGAGCACGAACAGAAAGATGTCGCGGCCGAAAGCAAACAGCTCCTGAAACCGTCGCCGGTTCGGACGTCCCCAGCGTCCCTTGTGCGGGAACAACCCCAGCCTCACACACGCCATCCAATTCACCATTGTCGATAGAACCAAGCTACCCAATTGTGCCCAGAGCAAGCTGAACACTCCCAGCCCCGCAGAAAATCCCCACCACATCAGCGCAAGGTTGATGAAGAAAATTCCCGCCTGAGAATAGTTGGTGATGTCATAACGCTGGTGGGCCGCCAGCACGAGAGAGAACACCCGCGCCGCAAATGTCCCCGCGAGCAATGCGCATTGGCCCATTGTGAGCCAGCGAAAATCACGATCCAGTTCCGATGGCACATTCAACATCGGTCCTAAAACGATCGCCAACACACCGCCGCCAATCAGGATGATCGCGCCTTGAACCGCACTCACCAGAACGCCGGTCTGGATGACACTCCCATAGTCGCCGTCGTCCCGCCGGTCCTTGAAGTCCACCAGCACGCGCGAAACCGAGGCCGACATTCCAAAATCCAACAAGCCGACAAACGTGGCCAACTGAGTGGTCAACGCCCACAAGCCAAACTCCGGCTTCGAAAGATAAGCCAGCGCCAACGGCACCGAGGCCAGCGTAAATACAATATTGGCGACCAACTGCAGGTAGCCGGAGAACAGGGAATGAGCAAATTTCTTGAGCCGCGACATTTCAGTGGACGAGGTTCAAACACGTATCCCGCAGAGCCATCCCAATCTTCACTCCTAGGAAAGACAAGAAGTTCGCGGAAGCGTTCATTTGGGCGCTACCGCCGCCTTGTTGTAGAAGACCTCGTACATCGCTCCGGCAACGAAGCGGTGACCCGCCTCCGAAAAATGACCAGAGCCGTTGAGGAGATAAAAACTCCGAACCATCTCGGTGTCGAATCGCTTGTGCATCATAGTTTCGCCCAAGGGCAATATCGGCACGCCGAGTTGGCCGGTAAATGCAGCAATCTCCCGCTCCGGAGCCAGGAAATCGTAGTTACCTACGCAGCCGTTCCAATCGGAACCGTGATGTGTCGCATAGAAGTCGGGAGGAAAGAAAGGCACCGTGACCAAACGCAGCTGGATTGAATTCTTCGCGCAAAACTCCGCGCACCGCCGTAGCAACGCTTGAGCAATCGCTATTCCCTCGCGCACTGCGGGCCCGGGTTCCACCGCGAAGGATTCCGCTTTCAGTCCGAGCCGCGCCAATCCGGCATCCATGTCGGCATTTCTCGCCGAGTCCTGCGCCAACCGCTGCCGCAAACGCAGAGTGCTGCGAATGCTCGCGGGCACCTGAATGCACATGCAATGGCTGCTAAAGAGGCGCGGTAAGAACAACCACGGAGACCTATGGGAGGTTTCAATGGACGAAACGTATTCCGACCGCAATCGTTCACCCGCCGGCGATAGCGAGATCGTTCCATCCGCACTCCGGTCGTAATAGAGGAACTGGTCGCGCGCGTGCATTCCCATAGCGGGCGCGCAATCGGTGATGTCATTTCCCAAATAAATTACCAGCACCGCCTCCCGGATTTGAAATCGTCGGTACGCATACTGCAACACTTCGAGATAATGCGCCGGCCCCGTACCGTGATTGCCCAACGACAGCACGGACATATCCCGCCGCTCCGAATGAAACAGTTCCTCGAGACGCACTCCCATGTTGCGACTGCGCGGTATTTCCACGCCTTCAACAAAACTGTCTCCGATCATCGCAATCCGATTCGTTGCCTGCAAATGGAACTCCGGATAGTACCAGCCGTACCGATTTCGGATCGAGTTACCCTTTCCTTCGCTCGACCAGTATACCCGCGCCCACGGGTAGCGATCTTTGGTGTTCACACCCCGCAGCCAACCCGACCAAGCAGCAATTTGCAGCAGCAACTCGATGACGACCACCCCCGCCAACAATGCGAACAAGTTCAACTTCAGCTTTGAGTTGGAAAAGAATCGCGCGCCCAGAAAAGCCAACCCGAGAATTAGAGTGCCCCAACAGATTCTGGACCGGAGCACCGCGCGTCCATCCAGCAATTCCAGGTAGCCGTTGAGAACACACATCAACATCGCCAACGCCGCCCCCATCAGGAAAATCCGATTCGCCAACCGCAACAAAGCTCCGAACGACTCGCGCCGGTGTGGCTGTGGATTATCGGCGATTTGCGTGGACATACGTCTGGCTAAGCGCGTTCGCGCAGGGCTGAATGCGGTCGCATCGGGTCTGGAAATTTGCAGGCATAATCGTGGCGGATGGGACACACCATTAAACGCGCGCGTAATCTGTGCAATCGCGCGCCCGCTTCCAAGACTAAAGCAGTCATTTGAAAAACCGGCCACTCGAACGAACGATCTATAACAAGCCGATCGAAGAGTTTTTGCTCGCCCCAAAAATCATGGTGTGTTTGCTTCTTCCCCAGTGAATTCCAACACTGCGGCGGATTTTCTAGTCACCGGCGGGGCCGGCTTTATCGGGTCACACCTCGTCGAGCGACTTGTCAGTAGCGGCCATCGCGTACGGGTGCTGGACGATTTAAGTACCGGCCACTCCGCCAATCTCAATTCGGTGGCCAACCGCATCGACCTCGTGAAAGGTTGCGCGGCGAACGCGGGCGATGTGGAACGCGCAATAAAGGGCGTGCGCGGCGTGTTCCACCTTGCCGCCATTTCGTCCGTAACTGTTTCGCTCCAAAATCCGCTGCGCAACCAACAAGCCGGTGAAGTGGCAACACTCACGGTCCTCGATGCAGCGCGACGCGCTGGAGTGAGCCGGGTAATACTGACCAGCTCGGCGTCCGTGTACGGTGATACCGAAATGGCCGCCAATGACGAATCACTTACGCCAAAGCCGTTGAGTTTCTACGCGCTCAGCAAGCTTACCGGAGAGCACTACGGCCGCATCTTTTCCAAGCTCTATCCCGAGATCGATACCGCCTCGCTGCGTTACTTCAACGTGTTCGGCCCTCGCCAGGATCCAACCAACCCCTACTCCGGCGTCATTTCGATTTTTATCAAATGCCTGCAACAGGGAACTCCGCCCACAGTTTTCGGTGATGGGTTGCAGACCCGTGATTTCGTGGACGTCGCCAACGTGGTTGACGCAAACCTCCTCGCCATGAACGCCACCAAGCCGCTGCGAGGCGAAGCTTTCAACGTCGGTACCGGCGAAAGCGTAACTCTCCTCGAAGTTTGGGAGCGACTCCGCCAAATCGCCGGCTCCACCCTGGAGCCCAAGTTTGCCGCGCCGCGCGCTGGTGACATCCGGCACTCGCGCGCGTCCATTGGAAAAATCCAGGCTCATCTCGGCTACCAGCCGCGAATCTCCTGGCGCGATGGCTTAAAAACGTTGTGGGAATCCCTGCGTTAGCCCCGTCGGGAGAAAACCACTCCTCCGCATCCCGAGTCAGGTAAATTTGATTTTGCGGTTCGAGGGATTGGCCTATCATCGCTCCATGCCATCATTCGATATTGTCTCGCAGGTCAACTCGATGGAGATCGAGAACGCCGTAAACCAAGCCAACAAGGAACTCGCCAATCGCTTCGATTTCAAAGGCAGCAAGGCCGAGATCATTCTCCTCAAAAACGAAATCACCCTCACCGCCCAGGACCAGTTTAAGATCAAGGCGCTCGAAGAAATGGTGACCAGCAAGCTGGCGAAGCGTCAGATCAGCATGAAGAACGTCGAAATTGGCGACCCCGACATTTCACCGTTGGGACACGCGCGCCAGTCGATCAAGATCAAGGAAGGTCTCGAATCCGCCGTCGCCAAAGAGGTTTCCCAATTCGTCCGTGACTCAAAGCTGAAAGTGACCGCCGCCATCGAAGGCGACAAAGTGCGCGTCAGCGGAAAGAACCGCGATGATCTGCAAGCGGTGATCGCCGCTTGCCGCGGACACGACTTTCCCGTTTCGCTGCAGTACGTGAATTTCCGCGACTGACCAGTTACGGTCGGTGTGACTTCGCCGCGTCCGGGACAGCGAACGCCCGTCCGCGCAGACCATCCCACAAAAGGTAAAACAAGAAGAGGCTGTTGTAGCGCACGTAGCGTTTGATCAATCGCTTGGGCTCAACCGCCATCCGGAACAGCCACGTCAGCCCCATTCGTTGCATCCACGGCGGAGCGTCCTTTTTTGTACCAGCGTTCACGTCGAACGCCTGCCCCACCGCAAGGATGACGCCGCGACGAAACTCATGCTTGTGCTGATGAATCCATGCCTGCTGCTTCGGCGTGCCCAAGCCGACCCAAATAAAGTCCGGAGAAAGGCGGTTTATTTCCGCGATGATTTCCGCGTCCTGATCGGCTGAAAAATAGCCGTTGTGCGAACCGGCAATGCACAGGTTCGGCTGCTCGCGTCGAAAGAACTCCATCAACTTCGAAAGGCATTCTTCCGAGGCACCGAGAAAATAGTGGGTGAACGGCGCGGGCGAAGCGACGACGCAGTACCGCATAAACGTTGGCCCGTATACCCGATCACGCAGTCCGGCCCCTTTCCAATTGAGGCACCAGATCAACGGCATGCCATCCGGCACGAAATAATCCACGCGGCTGGTTTGTTCGCGGAAGCGCGGTTCACCCCGTCGCATCGTCACAATTTGTGTGTTGGAAAAATCAACCGAGAGCACGCCCGCCTCGCGCACACAGCGCTGGAGATACGCCGTCCATCCTGCGTACGTCGTCAACACCAACGGGGTGCCCAAAAAAGTGAGCTGCTCCGGCGTGATGGCCTCAGTCCGGTCGCTCACGTGGCAAAAGTGGTAATGACCTTGGCTTCGCAGCCGCTTGCAGCCCGGCGAAAAACGGCTACCGGGCCAAATGGCTCGCGGCATCGCTCGCTGGCATTGGCGCGAAACTCATAATCATCGCGATTCCGACGGGCCACCGCTTCAGCCCCAATTGATTCCCTGAAACCAGTGACAAGGATTTTCATTTCCAATTTTCTGACCCGAATGCTTTACCCGTATACAGATTCACTAAATGGACCGACGCTTATTTTCAAAGCGTCGCAAAAAAGTGCGCCGCGCGTCAACATCGACTCCGGTATCGGGAAGTTCAACTTCGGCAAAAGAAACTGGCCAAGCACCCCGCCACGACGGCACACTCGCCCGCCATGAAACTGCTGGTTTTTGCGCACACGCCTCCGCCGCATCACGGCCAGAGTTTCATGGTTCAGGTTATGTTGGACGGTTTGAAAGCGGAGGATTCCGGAGCGATCAACCGCCCGACGATCGAATGCTTCCACGTCAATGCCCGCTACTCACGCGACTTGGAGGACGTGGGTGGATTTCGGTTTGAGAAATTGTGGCTGGTGTTTCGCTATTCCGCGCAGGCGCTCCGTCACCGGTTCAAGCACGGAGTAAAAACGCTCTACTACATTCCCGCGCCGGCGCGAAAAACCCCGCTTTTCCGGGACTGGATCGCCCTGCTGATTTGCCGGCCGTTCTTCTCTCGTGTCATTTTTCATTGGCACGCCGTGGGGTTGGGTGAGTGGTCGCAAACGAAGGCGGGCCGCCTGACGAGCTGGCTGACACGGCGACTGCTGGGCAACGCGGATTTGAGCATTGTGCTCTCGAAGTTCAACGAAGCCGACGCGGCCAGATTGAACCCAAGGCGAATTGAAGTCGTGAGCAATGGGATCCCTGACCCCTGCCCACACTTTCACACCACGTTGCTGCAACGGCGACGACAGCGCCGGGCGGAACGCCAACGGTTACTCGACACCCCTGCCGCAGCCGCGCAATCGACCGATCCCACCGCGGAGCCGATCAACGTTCTGTTTCTCGCCCATTGCACGCGGGAAAAAGGCTTGTTCGACGCGCTCGAAGCGGTGGCGCTCGCCAACGAAACGTTGCGCCGCAAGAATTCCAAGGGGCGGTTTCGTCTGACCGTCGCAGGCAACTTCGTCACGGAAGATGAGCGTGCCACATTCTTCGAACGGGTGAAATTGTTGGACGGGGCAACTCATTGTGAGCACGTGGGCTTCGTTTCCGGCTCAACCAAAACCAAGCGCTTGGAAGAGGCGGAGATTTTTCTTTTCCCGACTTTTTACGCCAACGAAGGCCAACCAGTTAATCTCATCGAAGCGATGGCATTTGGCCTCCCGATCGTGACCACGCGATGGCGTTCAATTCCCGAATTCCTTCCCGGCGATTATCCGGGACTTGTCGCCACGCACGACGTACCCGCGCTCGCCCAAGCTCTGCTCGCAGTTGCGCCAGCCGAAGACGGGGAAAGATTCCGGTTGATTTACGAACGGGAATTCAGCGTGCAGCAGCACATCGCCAAATTGGCAAACGCCCTCGCCAGTGTTCCGTCTTAGGCACGCTCAGCGAGCGGCCGACGAAAGTTGCAATAATTCGTTGGCTGACCACGTTCGCCACGACTTCAATTGCGCCGCGAGCACATCCGTCCGCAATGCAGCGCCTTCCTCAGTAAGGTGTAGTTCCGTATCGGCAAAGTGTTCACGCCGTGAATAGACGCCCAGCTTTTCGTCGGCCAATATCGGGAGGAATTCACAGATCTGGAGTAGCAGCCCCACATTGGCTTTCTGAAAACCGGCGGCGTTCTCCGCAGTAGCGTAACTCCACGGCAGCGCATAACCGATCCGGACGTTTCGCCGGTCGCCCTCGCTACGCAACCACCGCAACAATTCCCGCGCTGGGTTCGTAAGGTTGCGCACCCGGCTCACCGCCGGAGTAAAGTCACGCCGCACGTCGACTCGTTGATATCCACTGACATCAAAATCTTCCACTCGGTAGCGGTAGAGCGGCTGACGCAAGGCGAGTTTTCCGAGCAACGTGAAGAAATGATAGCCCCCGGGGCGCAGCGCGAGCCCGGTCGACACGCGATCGGACAAAGTGCCGCTTCCCAATAACTCCGGATGTCCGATTGCCAGAACGAACTGCTTGCCAAGCGATGGCACCTCTGCGGGCATCTCCAAAAGATCCGGCTCGACCGCGACCACCAAGGTGTCGCCGGATCGCGTCTGCGCCAAAGCCCCTCGCAAGATCACTTCAGCTCCCATTCCCGCGTGAAAGCCGAAATTCAGAACGGGTAACTGATGTTGATCGAGCATCCGCCGCCCCATGATGGACGTCGCACAACTCGACCCGCCTGCAACGACAAACTTGTGAGGATATTGGGCCTCAAGCTTTCGCGCCCACCGTTCCTTGGTTTCGAACGCTGTCCGGTACACTTTGACCTCCGGATTCACGCGCAACGTGTAGCTGGCCGCAGTTCCCCACGCCAGCAAGGCAGCGGCGATGAGTCCGAACGCAACAACGGGAATTTTTGAGCTAGAACGCAAAGTAAATGAAACCGTTATTTTCTCCGGGCGCCAGCCATACGGTCAGCAGAATCAGGATCACGGCCATCCACGGACGACGCAGATAATAATATGGTTCCTGTCGCCACCTTACCGAAAGCCATTCCAAAAACAGCGTGGCTGCGGCCAAGCTAAAGAAGCCAAACAGAACGATCCATTGATTCACCGGCCAGTGCCCAACCACTTCGTGGAAGGCCGCGGCTCCATAACTCGCGGGGGTGACGAGACAAAGCATCTTGGCCAACAGTGCATCCACCCGAATCTCATAGAAGCATAGCCAGGAAAAAAATACTCCTGCCATGGTGACGAGCCAGCCGCCGAAGCTTAACCAGAAGTTTTTCCCGCCCACCAGGCGATTGAAGATCAGCCCCAGTCCGTGAACCGCACCCCAGAGGAGAAAATTCCACCCGGCCCCGTGCCAAATTCCCGATACCACGAACACCAGAAGAACGTTGGCTGCCCACCACGCAACCCTCCCACCACCGAGCGGGATGTATAAATAATCTCGAAACCATTGACTGAGGGTGATGTGCCAGCGTCGCCAAAACTCTGCAAAACTGGTGGCACAATACGGACTGGCAAAATTCAACGTCAAACGTACCCCCAGACAGGAGGCGATCCCCAGCGCGATCAAGCTGTAGCCCGCGAAGTCATAATAGATCCGCAGTCCGAAAACCAAATTGGCCAGCCAGACCAGATAAGCGTTGCCCGTGACGGACCCGTCGAAATAGTTGGCCAGATTGTCGGCAACACCGCACTTAAAGAAGAACCCCAGAGCGATCCAAGCCGCGCCCTCATTGAGTCCGGCCACATCCCAACGCCACTGAAAATTCTCCATTTGCGGCAGAAGATCCTTTCGCCGCTCAATCGGGCCCGCCACGATTTGCGGAAAGAATCCGGCGAAGTTCAGATAGTTCAAAAATCCCGGCAAAGGTTCCTTTAACACCAAGGTGTCGATCACAAAGGCAACCTTTTGGAAGGTGTAGAAGGAAATGCCAACCGGGATGATCAGATCGCGCAGGCAATCGAACTGCAATCCCAACACGCGATTGCCAATAAAGTCGGCATATTTGTAATACACCAAAGGAGCCAACTGAAGCGTGATCAGAATCGGAACGTAACGAAAAGCATGGCGCGGGTGGTATCTCAAGATCCACTGCAAGCCCACGTAACTCCCCACGGCGACGACCAAAAAAACGATCAGCGTGATCCAACTGACAAAAAACAGCAGGAACAGTCCGAGGAACAGCAGCCCCAATTTGTCCACCACGGTAAGCCATTCACGCCGAAGCCACGCGACCAACACACGCACGAATCCAAGGGCGAGCAACCCGCAAAACAACAACCACCAGAAACGGAGTTGGGCGAAGTTCATCAGTGGCTACAGACCCGCGTCGCACCTCGCTCGCAGCATGCGGAGGAATTCATCGCCAATGCATGCGGATCAAAGAGACGAGCGTCCCGGAAACCGTTGCCCACTAAACGGCCCCGAATATCCGGCTTCCAATCCCCGCGGCAACGCTGCCACAGCCGGCGAAGAAACCGGCACTTTTTCCGACGCCCGCAACGGCGGCATCTGTTCGAAGACCACAACCGCCAGCCCAGCGCCGAACATCATTTGAACCATGAACGCGTCCAATCCGCCGAACACGGAAAAATACCCGATGATACCATCGAGGAGGAAACAAATAGCCCACACCTGCACCGGTTCAAGGTGGTCCCAACCTATGCGTGCGGCATGCCGTCGAAGATAAAGTAGTATGTAATACCAAAGCCAAAGGAACGCCACGAATCCCACAGCACCCACCGAATCATAAAGACTGATCCAACCAATATGAAAATCCTTGTTGCGAATGAACATCTCAATCACGACGGAACCCATTACACCAAACGCGGGATCGAGGTCCGTTCCAGATTCCTTGGTAGCGAACTTGTAACCGTTGCCGAACCACGGGCTATTCCGCGCGTACTTTTCCATGTAGATGTCGCGAATGTCATCCCGAAAGGTGCTGGACGACTCGGCACTCATTTTTGCCCGCGCATCCCAATTCCCCGGCAAGAAGCTCATCGAGCGTTGCATTGAATCTGGCAGGTCGAACCAATGCCCATTGCCCACCACGAGAAAGGCGAGCGTCGCCACCACAGGAATCAAGATAAGCAACGCACGCCACCGGAGCGACAACATCGCAGCGACCATTGTAATGATCACATAGTGAAAAATCTGATTCCGAAAGCCGCTAAATACGCACAACACCAACGCCACTAAAGACAGGCCCGGCAACCAAACCTTTCGCACGTTGAACCACGTGTTCATCGGGAATCGAGAAACCAACCAAAACTGCAGCGCCAGTCCGATGGCCCCCCAAAGCCCCACGCGTTGGATGTCTTCACCGTAGAAGTTCATCAACTCTCCAACACTCGCGAAAATACCAAAAATCCCCATCGCCATCGCCACTGACGGAAAGTAAATACAGAACAAAACTGGAATAGCCCCAGCCAACACGATGATTAAGTAGATTCCCGGCAGTCGGCGAAACAAACTCCAATTCTTCGGACGCACCGAAATCATCGTAACCAGAAAAACCGCCGCGATTAGAAAGGATAAATGCCGACGAGCCCCCGAGGCTTCACTCCCGAATGTCCGTAAGCCCAATCCGCCCTGGAATTGGTGAAAAGCGATGATTAGGCAAACAATCGCCAAAGGAACCCACATATTCGCCGGTCCCAAGTCAAAACTGTAATGCCGCATTGCCGCGTGGACGAAAAACAAATAAGCGAACAAAAAGATCAAAGCCAACTCGGACATCTTGAACGGAATCGGCAAGAATCCCAAGGGAATGGGATTGATGATCGCTACTGGAATCATCAGCCAGATGTTGTGCTTCAACCAAAAGAAGGCAATTCCTCCAAGCACCAGCAAAGCCACAATGATCGGGATGAAGAAATCGCCGGAGCCCACTTGGAGCGCCAGATAGAAGATCAAAATCGCTCCCGCGATCAGTCCGATGATTTTTTCCAACTGCATGACGTTATCAACCGCGACTACTCAAAATCTCACCAATTGTTGCACCTAAATTCGTTGAATTGCACATCGTCAGGCAAGCAAATAACTCGGGCGCGCGGGTTAATTCTCGAGGCCGTTCAGATTCGCCGACGACGTTAAATCGCCGCCACGTCATTCCGCACCAAGTTTATCCACTCCGGAATTCGACGAAATCTCGGCTTTCTCAACAAAATGCCTTCGTAAAATCCAGGTTCCCGGAATCAAGTCGACCTTTCCCCGGCGGAATAACTTCTGCCCCTGCCGCTTAACCTTGAAGCAGATGCTCAGAACTTTTCCGCGCCAGCCCCCGCGATTGCCATGCTCGGCGCGTATCACCGCCCATTCACGCACGATGTTACGGAGCACCCGCTTGTCGGCCGACATCCCCCGGGAGTGGTAACGATAATTCACCACGTACTCCGGCAAATGGCCGATACGGCAACCCGTCTTCCCCATTCGCAACTTGAACTCGTAATCCGCAGCGTTCAAAAAATCCTTTTGCCGGTAATTGCCGATGCGCTCGTACACCGCACGCTTCACGAACAACGTGTGGTGACAAACGTAATCCAGCGCGAACCGCATGACGTCATAGTCGTAAACCGCCTCCTCGCGCCGGTAAATCTCACGCCCGTCCGCATCCACATAAATCACGTCCGCAAACAACGCGTCCCACTCGGGATGCGCAGCGAACGCGGTGGCGACTTTTTCCAGCACGCCGGGCCGAAAGCAATCGTCCGCGTTGAGCACGACAATGAACTCGCCGGTGGCCTTCGCGATTCCCTTGTTCATCGCGTCGAAATGGCCGCTGTCCTTTTCCGACACCCAGTTGAGATGCGGGTAAGCCTGCAAGATCGCCAGCGTCCCATCCTTGGAGCCGCCGTCCATGATGATGTGTTCGAGGTTCGGATAATTCTGCTGGTGAACGCTCTCGATCGTCTCACGGATCGTATGCACGCTGTTGAAACAGGGCGTGATCACGGAGATTTTTGGCCAAGCAGGCATGGGCTTCAGCATAGTCGGCAGCAGGAAGGAGAATCAAATTCTATCGCGTTACCAAGCAGCCCCGCAACGAAGGTAAGTCCTCATTTTTCGGGTGTGCCGCCCAACTCCCGTTCCGTCTTCAACCGCAACTGCCCGCACGCGGCATCGATATCATGACCCTTCTCACGACGCAGCGTGGCGGTAACATCTTGTTTCTCGAGCGCGGCCAAGAACGCCTCTTGGGCATCCTCGGTTGGGCGCACCCATGGCAAATCCTCGACCTGATTGTAGGGAATGAGATTTACCTTCGCATTCAAACGCCGGGCTAAATCCGCCAACGGCTTAACTTGACCAAGCGAGTCGTTCACACCAGCGATGAGAATGTACTCGAAGGTGATCATCCGATCCTTCTTCGCTTGGTAATACTCCAGCGCGGCGGTGAGTTCGCGGAGCGGATACTTTTTGTTCACCGGCATGATTTTAAGGCGCGTCTCATCCGTGGCCCCGTGGAGGGAAATCGCCAAACGGAACTGCAAAGGTTCGTCGGCCAGTTGACGAATCTGCGGCGCGAGCCCGCTTGTGGACACGGTGATCTTGCGCGCGCCAATTCCCCCGCCCCACGGCGCATTCAACGTTCGCAGCGCCTTCAGCAGATTGTCGTAATTCGCCAATGGCTCGCCCATGCCCATGATGACGAGATTGTTAATCAAACGCGTGTCCGGTTTCGAAGTTCGGGCTTCGGGCTTACCCGCGGCCGCTTCGGGTGAACTCGCAGCCGGAGTTTCCGCACTGCACGCCCGCTCCACCGCCAACACTTGCTCAATGATCTCGTGCGCATGCAGGTTGCGTTTCCAACCTTCGAGACCGCTCGCGCAGAACTTGCAGCCATACGCGCAGCCCACCTGCGTGGAAACGCAGAGCGTGTGGCGGTCACTCGCCTCGCCG
Organism: Limisphaerales bacterium; assembly: GCA_044224905.1. GTDB lineage: Bacteria > Verrucomicrobiota > Verrucomicrobiia > Limisphaerales > JBGAJN01 > JBGAJN01. The sequence continues at coordinate 806,459 of JBGAJN010000002.1, read as the reverse complement.
TAGAGCGCCGGATTCGCAGGGATCAAAACGCTTTCGATCATCGCTCCATCCGCCAGGCGCCAGAGAAATTTCTGCGTCGTGTCACGCGAGCCCTGCTTGCGGACGAGTTCCAGCACGTTCAGAGAAAAACCTTCCCGCAACTTTTCGCGGAGCGCTTTCGGCAGGTTCGTCATCGCGTCCCAATTGGCCGCTCGACGGGGATAAAGCCACTCGAGCAATTGGTCGACGCGATACGTCGGTTGGCCCCACTCCTTGAAGCGGGCCGCCAAGTCATCGCGCGTCAGCGATCTGATATCAGGCAACATGCCTCCAGCTTACGCGGGTTTGCCGTCGGTGGAAGCGGGAAAGACTTGCAATTGACTCAGGCTACACTCCGCCCGACCAGCAGCGGACGATACTTCACCCGAAGCGCTTGGCTTCCGCACGGAATGCCTCCATCACGGCGGTCACGATTTGATGGGAGCGAATTCCCATCATGCAGCGAAAATCAATCGGGCACTCGCGCAAGAAACACGGCGAACACGGCGCCGCCGATTTGATCAACTGATGTGTCGAATCTCCGGGCAAACCCGGCCCCGTCAACTCCGGCGACGTGCTGCCAAACGGCACCACGACCGGCGTGCCCAGCGCAGCGGCAACGTGCATCGGACCGGTGTCATTGGTCACCACCACGCGACAGATTTTGAGCAGCGCCATCAATTCACGCAGCGTCGTGTGGCCCGCGAGATTCCGCGCGTTCCCACCAATCATGCGCGCGATTTCATTGCATGTGCGGAAGTCCTTCACCCCACCGAACAGGAGCCATCCGCAATTGCCCACTTGCTTGGAAATCTCGCGCGCAACCGCTGCAAACTTCTCCGCCGGCCAACGTTTGGCGGGCCCATATTCCGCACCGGGATTCAGGCCGATCCACGTGGTCGGCGCAGATTGCCCCGCTCCATCTTTCTTTTCCCGAAAGGCATTGGTCACGCGTTCCACGGCCGCGTCGCGTTCGGCTGGGATCACATTCAACAAGGGCGGGAGCGGTTTCGCACTCGCGCCGAGTTCAGTCATCAGATGCAAATAATGATGCGTATGGTGCGCCGCCAGTTCGTAGGCAGCGCCGCTCGAAACCGGCTTCAGACTCGGAGCGGTAAGACGTTTCACCTCACGCTTGGTGCGCTTATGCATCTTGACCGCTCCCGGCCGCGCACAGACGGGATCGGTGAGCAAAACACGGCGACCTCCCGCGCCATAGCCCACGCGAATGGGAATCCGCGCGAGCCACACTTCCAACGCGGAGCGAAAAGAGTTCGGCAACACTACCGCGAGATCGAACTTGTGTTGGCGCAATTCACGCGCGACCAGCATTGGCCCTTCGTCCGCCTTGAGCGCCAGCACTTCGTTGACGGCGGGATGGTGTTTCCACAAATCGGCGAACTTCTCCTGCGTCAACATCACGATCGTCGAACGCGGGTAGGCCTCGCGCAAACGCAGCAACGCCGGCGTAGTCATCACCGCGTCGCCGAGCCAGTTGACTCCGCGCACCAGAATCCGTTTCACGTTTTGATTCGGCGTGTTCAATGGGAAGACGCAGTCGTGGTTGATTCGTCGGCACTCGCGGGCTTTGCCGCGATCACCGGCCGCGACGTCGGCTTCCACCGATTGTGCACCCAAAACCAATTCGCGGGATCACGGCGGACCGCCGCTTCGAGGGTCAGGTTCATGTCGCGGGTAATGTCCTCGGTCGCGCGCGGTTTTCCGTTCGCATCGCGGGTGGGAATTTCCGGACCCGCTTCCACCCGCCACTGTGCCAAGCCCACGCGATAACAGATCGCTGAGTGCAACCGGCACCGATAGCGCAACGCAAAAATTGCGGGTGCCGCCGAGGTGGAACAATCGTGTCCGAGGAAAGGAAGCCGCAGGCCGCTGTTTCCCGCGGCTTGGTCGGCCAGCAATCCGAGCACGAGACCGCGTTGATGCATCGCCGCCTTGAGGGCGTCACCATCTTTGCGGCGTTCGAAATAGAGACAGCCCGAGCGCTCGCGCAACGACTGCATCAGGCGATTCAGACCCGGTTGGCGCAATCCGCGATAGGTCGTGGCGCACTTGAAGGCCGGCAGAAATTGACCAAAGCGCGCGTAGAGCTCGAAGTTGCCAAAGTGTCCGATGGCCACCACGACACTCTCAGGATTCATCGTCGGCTCGGGCAGCAGGTTCTTTTCGCCAACAAACTCACAATGCGGTTTCAGCTCCGGCCACGTCATCGTCGCCGTCTTGATCGCGCAGGCGTAATTCTCGCCGAGCCGACGGAAATTCTCGCGCGCGATGTCGCAGAGTTCCGTTGCGGACTTTTCTTTGCCGAAACACATCGTGAGATTTTTCAACGCCACGCGGCGATGTCGCCCGTCGATAAAGTAACCGATCGCCCCGCCCACACGACCGATGCGCGCCACCACACGGAGCGGCAACGCCTGGAGAAACTTCACCAGGCCGAGAGCGAGAAAGTAGAGAAGGCTATCCATGATTCAGCGGAAACAAATCTGCCGCACGCAGTCGTTGAAGTCTTTGGCCCCGCTCAGGATTTTAATTTCTACGCGCACGAAATAGATCGGGAGGTCGCGCCGGTCGAGCTTCGGAAAACGCACGGCGTCCTTTTGCGTGGTGATGATCGCCTCCGCCTGCCGCTTCTTGCCGCGATTGATCGCGTTCAAGATTTCCTGCTGCGTGAAGCGGTGATGATCGGCGAAGCGCTTCGAGTACACCAATTCCGCGCCCATTTTCTGGAGGCTCTGCTCAAAGCTCTCCGGCTGCGCGATTCCGCTCAATGAAGCAACGCGGAGGTCACGGATCAACTCCAGCCCGTGCTGCTCACCGGTGAACACGTTCTCAAAATAAAGCGGATGGTGAACGCACTCAATGATGCCGGCCTTGGGATTGTGCTTGGCAATCCGAGCGCGCAAGTGCGCCGTGTTGCCGTCGCTCTTGGTGATGAAGATCGTGCTCGCGCGCGAAAGATGCGGCGCCGGCTCGCGCAATGTGCCGCGTGGAAGCAAGTGCTCGTTGCCGAACGGCTGCTGGCAATCGATCAGCACGATGTCACGACGACGACCCGCGAGCTTCCAATACTGATAGCCATCATCGAGCAGCAGCGTGTCGCAGCCGAACTTCTCGATCGCGTAGCGGCCCGCTTTCACGCGGTCCTTGTCCACGAGCACGATCACGTCCTTCAGATTCGACGCAAGCATGTGCGGTTCGTCACCGGCCGTTTCGGAATCGAGCAAGAGCGATTTGCCATCGGACACAACGCGCGGAGGCGTGTTGTCGTGACGCAAGAGCAAGCGATCGATCAATCGTTTCGACAGCGGCGGCGGCTTGGAGCGGTAACCACGGGAGAGAATTGCAACCGTGCGTCCTTGATCTTTGAGCTCGCGCGCAAATTTTTCGACCACGGGAGTCTTGCCCGTGCCGCCGACGGTGAGATTGCCGACGGCGATGACCTGCACGCCGAGCGTCGTGTCGCGGAGAATGCGCACATCGTAAAGGAAGCGGCGGAGCTTGATGATGACCTGGAAGACCTTGGAAAGCAGGAAAAGCGCAGTACGAACCATCGCCGCGCGTTTGCCGTGGCGTTGTTCGAAGATGACTTCGAGGACGAATGTTTCCGTCGCCTCAGTCCAGGCGCGAAGTGTTTCCCGCATTCCCGCGCAGTGTGCCGAGGTTCAGCGGCTGGAGCAAGCGAAGCGTAACTGAAACGGTTTTACATTTGCGTTTGAACTCGTTTTCAGGAAACTCGGCGCGCATGAAATCGACCGCCAAATCCAGTAAGAAGTTCGCCGCCTATCCGCGCCTCAATCCTTTCGGCGTGGGCAAAAACATTTCCGCCGCCGACCTGATCGACCAATCGTTCCTCGCCTACAACGGCGGACGGTTGCGCGAAGCCGCGAAGTTGCTCACGGAGAAGATGCTCCCCGAGGACGGTTTCATCGGCATGTCGCTCACCGGCGCGCTCACACCCGCGGGTCTCGGCAAGTCGTGCCTCATTCCATTGATGAAGGCGGGCTTCGTGGACTGGATCGTTTCGACCGGCGCGAATCTTTATCACGATCTCCACTACGGTTTGGACATGCAGCTATATTCCGGCTCGCCGTTCCTCAACGACGTGGACCTGCATCGCGACGGCGTGATCCGCATCTACGACGTCCTCTTCGATTACAACGTCCTGCTCGACACCGACGCGTTCGTGCGTGAAGTGATCCAGGGACCGGAATTCCAACGCCCGATGGGCACGGACGAATTTCATTATCTGCTCGGCCAATACGCGCACGCTCGCGGCAAGAAACTCGGGTTGAAGGATTCCAGCGTGCTCGCGACGGCTTATGAGTGTGGCATTCCCATTTTCACCAGCAGCCCTGGCGACAGTTCGATCGGCATGAACGTGGCCGCGATGGCGCTGCGCGATTCCAAGCTGATGTTCGACGTGAATCGCGACGTGAACCAGACCGCAGGCATCGTCTACGACGCGAAGTCCAGCGGGCACAAATCCAGCGTGTTCATCCTCGGCGGCGGTTCGCCGAAGAATTTCATGCTGCAAACGGAGCCGCAAATTCAGGAAGTCATGGGCATTCAGGAACGCGGTCACGATTATTTCCTCCAGTGCACCGACGCGCGTCCCGACACGGGCGGGCTTTCCGGCGCCACGCCGGCCGAGGCCGTTAGCTGGGGCAAGATCGATCCCAACACGCTGCCGGATTGCGTGGTGGCCTACGTGGACTCGACGATTTCGCTGCCGTTGCTGACGGCGTATTGCCTAAGCCGCGTGAAGCCGCGCAAGCTGAAGCGCCTTTACGGCCGCCGCGACGCGATCCTCGCCAAGGTGCGCTCCAAGTATCTGAAGACCGGCACCGTGGACAAAATCAAGACGAGCCGAAAGATCGCCAAACGCTCCAGCAGCGTGGGGTTGAAGAAGAAATGATGGTGGCAAGTTGATCGGTTGCCGGTTGCAGGTTTTTCCAACGGGAGCCGTTGGGAGAACTTTCAACCTGCAACTTTGAAACCTGCAACCGCGAGGCGTTTCCTAGCTCTTCCAGTTGAACGCGCCTTTTTTCAGCGCGTACAGGTATCCGATGAAGAGGATGCCGAGGAACGAAACCATCGAGCCGAAGATGAGCGTCGCATTCGTCGCGAGCATGTCCTTGTAAACGACCGCCCACGGATACATGAAAACGACTTCGATATCGAAGAGGATGAATAGCATCGCCACGAGGTAGAACTTCACGGAGAGGCGTGAGTTGCCTTCACCCGTGGGCAACATGCCGCATTCGTACGCGGTGTCCTTGATCTTCGAACGGCGACCGAGCTTCCCGAACGCCACGGACGCGATGAGCGTTCCAAAAGCGAACGCCACCGCCACCAAACCGAGGAGCAGCACAGGCACGTATTGCGACAACTGATCTGTCATACCGCGATCACGATAGAAACCGCCCTGCCCTTTAGCAAGGGCAAAGCCCGTCAGCGCCTCAAGCGAGCCGCGCCGTCACCCACGGCACCACGGTGCCGATCATCTTCGCGGTAAATTCACCGGCGAACACGTGGTTTGATCCAGGAATTTCGACGAGTTGCTTGGGCTGATTCGCCTGCGCGAAAATCTCCCGCGAATCGCCAATCGCCACCACATCGTCCTCGCTGCCATGCACGAGCAGCCACGGGACTTTGATCTCCTTCGCGCGACCGACGACGCTGCCGATCTTCGCGAGGTCATCCATGTAAGCCTGCGACAACGGGCATTTCTCATCGTCCCACATGAAGCCCGCGCCGGGTTTCACCGTGCCGAATTCGCGCTCGGCGAAAGCCTTCGTGTTCACCATGCCGGCGAGCGACACGAGGAACTTGATCCGCGCATCACTGCTCGTGCGCAACACGCCCACCGCGCCGCCCATGCTGTGCCCGATGACGCCGATGGTCGTGAAGTTTTTCTGAACCACATCCAACACGGCTCCGAGATCATCGACTTCCTTGCTGATGTTCGAATCGACGAAACGCCCACCGGACGCACCATTGCCCGAAAAGGAAATCCGTAGCGCCGGCACACCCGCCGCCGCGAGGGCTTCGGCGAGCGCGATCACGAACGGTCGATCCTTGTTGCCCGTCACGCCGTGCGCGAGCACGACGATGCTTTTTGGAAATTTGCTGCCCGCGTGGAACGTGTAATCGATCCGTTCGCCCTGCTTGTTTTTGATTTCGCCAGTCATAGATGAATTCGAATTTCAGAAATCGACGCGCGATTTGCACGAACTTTCCGCTGCTGACGCAGAAACGGCGAAGCTCGCGTCGTTCAACTCACGCGAGGATTTCCTTGATGGGTTGTGCGCCTTCGACGCCGCTGAGGCGGGCGTCGAGACCTTGGAATTTGAAGGTGAAGCGGTTGTGGTCGATGCCGAGCAGTTGCAGCATCGTCGCGTGGAGCGCGTGGACGTCGATCTTGTTTTCCACCGCCGCGTAGCCGAGTTCATCGGTCGCGCCGTAGACGAGTCCGCCCTTGATGCCGCCACCCGCGAGCCAGATGGTGAAGCCGGCGTTGTGATGGTCGCGTCCGCTGCCGCCCTGACTCATCGGCGTACGGCCGAATTCGCCGGCCCACACGATCAAAGTGTCGTCGAGCATCCCGCGTTGCTTGAGGTCGGTAATAAGCGCCATGCACGCGCGGTCGATTTCCTCGGCCTTGTAGGCGATGCCTTCCTTCACGCCGCCGTGATGGTCCCAGTCTTTGTGATAAAGCTGGATGAACCGCACACCACGTTCGGCAAGCCGACGCGCGAGGAGGCAATTCGAGGCGAACGAACCGTCGCCCGGTTTGCAGCCGTAGAGATCCATCGTGCTTGCAGATTCCTTCGCGGTGTCCATCAACTCCGGCACGCTCATCTGCATCTGAAACGCCATCTCGTACTGTGCGATGCGCGCGGAAATCTCCGGATCATCCACGAGCCGATCGTGCTTCGCGTTAAGCGAGTTCACGGCCTTCACCACGTCGCCCTGCTGGTCGCGCGTGACACCGGGCGGCGTGCCGAGATACAGCACGGGGTCGCCTTTGCTGCGCAATTGCACGCCCTGAAAACGGCTCGGCAAAAATCCCGCGGACCACTGGCGCGCGGCGATAGGCTGGTTCTGACCGCCCTTCCCCAACGACGTCAGCACCACGAAGCCCGGCAGGTCCGTCGCCTCGGTGCCGAGACCGTAAACGGTCCACGCGCCCATGCTCGGGCGGCCGGCGATCTGCGAGCCCGTGTTCATGAACATGTGCGCCGGATCGTGATTGATCGCCTCGCTCGTCATTGAACGCACGACGCATAGCTCGTCGATGACCGACCCGATATGCGGAAACAGCGAGCAAATCTCCGTGCCATTCTTCCCAAACTTCTTGAACGGATGCTGCGGCCCGAAGCACTTGAGCTCCTTGCCCTGCAACTGCGCGATCTGCCTGCCCTTCGTGAACGACTCCGGCATCGGCTGCCCGTGCATCTCGGCGAGCTTCGGCTTGTAGTCGAACGTCTCGAGATGCGAAGGCCCGCCCGCCATCGTGAGCCAGATGACGCGCTTGGCCTTCGGCAGGAAATGCAACGGGTTGATGATGCCGGCGAGCCCGGGCTTGCCGACTTTCTTCGCCGCGCCGTGCAATAAATTCGGCTGAATCAACGATGCGAGCGCGAGCGTGCCCACGCCTTGCGAAGCGCGGCCGAGGAACACGCGACGAGTCTGCTGTTGCGCGACGAGTTGGCGGAGTTCGGAAGAAAGGTTCATGACTTAGGAACGGGTGATGGTTTCGTGCAGATTGATAATGACGCGCGCCACACTGGTCCACGCGGCGAGTTCAGCTTGGTTCAAATCCGGCGGCGGCGCCAACAAGCCCACCTTGAGCAACGCCTCCGCTGACTTTGCGTCCTTCGCGTATTCGGCGAGGTGCTTGCTGAGCAGGTCGCGCACGGTCTTGAGTTCATCGGCACGCGGCGCACGGGCGACAGCTTGGCGCCAGGCCCACGTGATGCGCGCATCGGCGTCATTGCCGCCTTCGCGAACGATGCGCGTGGCGAAGGCGCGCGCGGCCTCGACGTAGCTCGGGTCGTTCAGCAGCACGAGCGCCTGTTGCGGAATGTTCGAGCGGTTGCGATCGGCGGCGCATTCCTCGCGGCTAGGCGCGTCGAAGGCGACCATGCTTGGGTGCAGGAAGCTGCGCTGCCACCACGTGTAAAGGCCGCGGCGATACTGTTCCTCGCCCTTGCTCGCGTCGTAGGTGCGCACAGGGAAATTGAGGTTCTCCCAATAACCATCGGGCTGATACGGCTTCACGCTGGGCCCGCCGATCTTCGGAACGAGCAGGCCGGAGATCGCGAGCGCGTTGTCGCGGACGAGTTCGGCATCGAGGCGCCAGCGACTTTGGCGGGCGAGTTCGCGATTGTACGGATCGCGCTGCGCTAGCTCCTTTGTCGCCGTGGAAACCTGTTTGTAAGTCTGGCTGTTCACAATCGTGCGGACGAGTCGCTTCACATCCCAACCGTTGTCGCGGAAATCGGCCGCAAGCCAGTCGAGCAACGCGGGATTCGCGGGCGGTTCGCCCTGCGCGCCGAGATCATCGAGCACCTTCGAGAGGCCGGTGCCGAAGAATTGTTTCCAAACGCGGTTCACGAAGACGCGCGCGGTGAGCGGGTTCTCGCGCCACACGATCCACTCCGCAAGATCGAGACGCGTCGGCGCATTGGTAGAAGTGCGAGCAGGTTGCGGCAAGAACGCTGGCAACGCGGCCTGCATCACCGGACCGCTGTCGTCCATCCAGTTGCCACGGGGGAGAAGACGAACGGTGCGATTGGTTTCGGCTATGATCGAAACGATGCACTTCGGCGCGGCGGTTTCAAAATCCTTCTTCTCCTTCTCGGCGCTCGCGAGCTTCGCACGTAGTCCGGCAAGCTGTGGCGCGATCTGCTTGAACTGCTGCTCCAGCTTCGTCTTTTGCGGGGCGGTGCGCTTGGCCGGCGCCACTTTCAAAATGTCCGCGATATCCTTCGGTGGCACCGTCGCAGCGGGAGCGCGGACGGGCTGCGGCGCGCTGGTGGCGCTAATGCGCAGGTTGCGAATCTCGTGGTTTTCGCCGCGCACGAATTTGAACATCAAGACCACCGGCGTCTTGGCATCGACGGTGAGGTCCTCCGCGGTTTCCACATACAACGCCTGATCCGCGCCCGTCGCGCCGAGCACGGCCCAACCGTTGTCTTTCTTGTCGGCGATGCCGTCAATCGCCGCCGTCGCGGCGAACCCCGCCTGCTCGAAGGTCGCCGTCGCATTCACCAATTTCACCGGCTTCTTGTCAGCATGGACGGTGAATTCGCTCAGCACAAAATTACCGCTCGCCGCGAGTCCAACGGATGAATCCTTCTCCTTCACCGCCTGAATGCGAAAGCCAGTCACACCTTTGAGCGGCGAGTTCAAGGTAACCCGATAAAAGTCCGTGCCGTCGTTTTGCCCGCGCGCGTTGCGCTTGTCGTCCACTTTGGCCTGAATGACGCCACTGGCCTTATCGATGGTGAGCTTGACGTTGCCAGTCGCCGAGGTGGCTTTCGCCGGCTTCAAAACGGTCCACTGCCCCTCGCTCGCGATTGCTTCCGCCGCGGCGGCTTCCCATTTCGATTGCGGCGCCTTCAATTCGGGACGCGGCAGATTGAATTCCTTCTGCAACGCGGCGAGGCGCGTCTCGATGCCGCCCAGCTTCTTCTGCTGTTCATCGGAAAGAACCATCATCCCGTCCTCGCGCCGTCCGATGATGCCTTCCTTGATGTCCGCGAAGATCGCGCCCATCGAGTAGAAGTCGCGCGACGTGATCGGGTCGAACTTGTGATCGTGGCACTGACAGCAGCCAATCGTCTGGCCCAGCCACACGCTGCCAACCGCGCGCACGCGGTCGGTGAGATAACGCGCTTCGTAATCCTTCGCCTGTGCGCCGCCCTCTTCCGTGGTGAGCAACAGGCGGTTGAACGCCGAACCGACTTTCTGCTCCTGGCCGCTGTTCGGCAAAAGATCGCCGGCAAGCTGTTCGATGGTGAACTTGTCGAAGGGTTTGTTGTCGTTGAACGCGCGGATCACGTAATCGCGATACGGCCAGACATTGCGCGGTGTATCGGAGTGATAACCGATCGTGTCCGCAAAGCGCACGACGTCGAGCCAGCCAATCGCCATGCGCTCCCCATAATGCGGCGACGCGATCAGCCGGTCGGCGAGCTTCGCGTACGCGTCGGGAGATTTGTCGGCGACGAACGCGTCCACGTCCTCCGGCTTCGGCGGCAGGCCGGTGAGATCGAATGCCAAACGGCGAGCGAGCGTGATGCGATCCGCCTCGGGCGACGGCTTGAGTTTAATTTCCTTGAGCCGTTGCTGGACGAGGAAGTCGATGCCATTCGCGCCGGCGGGCACGGACGGTTTCACCAGCGGCGTGTAGGACCAGTGCGCCTCATACTTCGCGCCCTGAGCGACCCAGCGCTTGAACAATTCCTTCTGCGCCGACGTAAACGTCTTGTGCGCATCCGGCGGCGGCATGAGATCATCGGCGTCCTTGGTGAAGATGCGTTTGATGATCTCTGATTTCTCCGGCTTGCCGGGGACAATCGGAATGGCGCCGGACTTCGCGGGCTTGAGCGCTTCGTCGCGGATGTCGAGCCGCAGTTTTCCTTTGCGTGCCTTGGCGTCCGGACCGTGACAGTGGAAGCACGTGTCGGACATGAGCGGGCGAATGTCGCGGTTGAACTTCACCTCGTCCTTTGCGGCAGCAAACGCGGCGACGCCGGAAAACGTCAGCCCCACAAGTGCCGCCGTTAGCGCGTTCATCAGAAAAGATTTTCTCAGTCGGATCATTTTCATCTTCGTCATGTCTCGGGAGTTGCCGGATCGTAGACGCCGCCCACCTTTCAAGCCATAGAGTTTTCTGCTGACGTTATGCATAATGCTGTCGGGCAGCCAGACGAAGGAGCAGCGGCGACTTGTTCAGTTGGACGTTGGAACGCGGCGAGATGAGGGGTGAAAATGCTTTCGTTGCCCGTCTCTGTTTTCTTCGTGCAATCCCTTGCGTTCAGCCCGCGCGTTCTGGCTTAATCCCACGCCAGCAACATGAGCGCAGAGAAGAAAAAGAACACGCCGAAGCAAACCGATCAGCCGATTGACGCGGCCAAGACCGGCGAAGCCGCCAAGCCCGCGCCCGCCGCCAACGGCAACGGGAATGGAAACGGCGACGCCAACGGCGGCAATCACGTCCTCGCCGAGGAAGTGCCGACGATCGCGCATCATCCGTTCGCGCCGGGGAAGATTGAGCTTCCGTTGCATCGCCGGGTGAACACCGGCTTCCTCGAATACGCTTCCTACGTCATCCGTGACCGCGCCATTCCCGCGCTCGCCGACGGCCTCAAGCCCGTGCAACGCCGCATTCTCTGGGCGCTCCATCGCATCGACGACGGCCGCTTCGTCAAGGTCGCCAACGTCACCGGCGACACGATGAAGTTCCATCCGCACGGCAATGCGTCGATCGACGACGCGATCGTGGTGCTGACGAACAAGCGCTACCTCATCGAAGGCCAGGGAAATTTCGGCAACATCTTCACGGGCGATCCCGCCGCCGCATCGCGTTACATCGAGATTCGTCTGACGGAACTCGCGCGCACGGAACTGTTCAACGACTCGATCACCGAGTTCGTTCCCAGCTACGACGGCCGTAATAAGGAACCCGTGGCGTTCCCTTGCAAGCTGCCGTTGACCTTGATGCTCGGCAACGAAGGCATCGCCGTCGGCATGTCGTCGCGCATCCTGCCGCACAACTTCCCCGAGCTGCTCGAAGCACAGATCGCGATCCTGAAGAAGCAGTCGTTCAAGTGCCTGCCCGACTTCCAGACGGGCGGCCTGATGGACGCGCGCGATTATCAGGACGGCAAGGGCACCGTGAAGGTGCGCGCGAAGATCAAGGTGAAGGACGAGTCCACGGTGGTGATCAAAGAGATCCCGCCGACGACCACCACGGAATCGTTGATCGCGTCGATCGAAGACGCCACGCGCAAGGGCAAGTTGAAGGTGAAGAGCGTGAACGATTTCACTTCCGAGGAAGTGGAGATCGAAGTGCGCGCGCCCGCCGGCGTCAGCGCGGAGAAGTTGATCGACGCGCTCTACGCGTTCACCGATTGCGAGACCTCCATTGCCAGCCGCATCATCGTCATCAAGAACAACCGGCCGGTCGAAATGACCGTGACGGAAGTGCTGCGGGAGAACACCGAGCAATTGGTGGACATCCTGAAGCGCGAGTTGGAGTTGAAGGAGAAGCAACTCCAGGACGAACTGCATTTCCGCACGCTCGAACGCATCTTCATCGAAGAGCGCATCTACAAAAAGATCGAGCAGTGCAAAACGAACGAGGCCGTAATTGCCGCGGTGTTCGAAGGCTTCAAGCCGTTCCGCAAGGAACTCGTGCGCGACGTTTCCACTGAAGACGTGGATCGCCTGCTGCAGGTTCGCATTCGCCGCATTTCGCTGTTCGACATCAACAAGCACCGCGAGGAGATGGAGAAGACAAAGGCGGATCTGAACGAGACGCGCAAGAATCTCAAGAACCTCACGAAGTACGTCATCGGTCACCTCGAAGCGTTGCTCGCGAAGTACGGCCCGCAATATCCGCGCCTGACCAAGTCGAGCCGCTACGATGAAGTGGACGCGAAGGAAGTCGCGTTTAAGGCCTTCAAAGTCGCCTACGATCGCGAGAGCGGTTACATCGGCTACAAGGTTTCCGGCGAGGAATTCAAACTCGAGTGCACGAAGTTCGACAAGTTGCTGCTCGTCTTCAAAGACGGCCACTACAAGGTCGTCGAGTTGCAGGAGAAATTCTTCGTGGGTCCGGACCTCGTTTACGCGGGCTTGCCGGAACGCGAGCGCGTGTTCACGTGCGCCTACACGGACCGCGACGCGAGCTACCTCAAACGCTTTACTTTCGGCGGAACGATTCTGAACAAGGAATATTTCTGCATCCCCGAGAAATCGCGCGTGCTGTTCTTCGAACCGGACACGCCCGCGGAACTTTACATTCGCTACAAGCCCGCACCGCACCAGAAGATCAACCAGCAGACGTGCAAGCCGTCGGAGGTCGAAGTGAAAAGCCCGCGCACCCGCGGCCGGCAACTCTCGATCAAGGACATCAGTTCCGTCACCAGCAAGCCCACGCGCGGCTGGGATGCCGAGGCGACCACGACGCAGTTGCAGTTTTCTTGAGCGGACGTCGCGAACGCCTCTCCCTTCGGCTTTAATGCCCAGCCTTTGGCCCGGAAATAAGCCGACATTTTTACTCGACCCGATGCTGACGATCGTCTAACAAGGGCATCGTCTCCGGTCGAATGATGAGGACAGCAAGCTGAAAGGCCGGACGCAGGATATGAGCACCACCATGAATCCCTTCTACGCCGATCGAAAACGCCTTCGCGCGCTGTGTCCATTGGTCTGCGCGGCCCTTCTTCATTGCGCAGATTCCACACAGGCAACCGATCACGGTTCAATCGGCGGAATGTCCGGCATGATGTCGAACGAAGATCAGGTCGTTGACCTCACGAACCTCAGTCTGCAGGAACTCTACAATCTCGACACGATCCAGATGAACGTGTTGGGCGCGCACATGCATCCCAAGGGCGAGATCATGTTCGGCTACCAATACATGTTCATGAAGATGGAGGGCATCCGCGACGGCAGCCGCGAGATCACGCCCACCGAAGTCTTCGCTCGCAATCCCGCCTTCACCGTCGCGCACGTGCGGATGGAAATGGAAGAGCACATGTTCGACTTCATGTATGCGCCGGACAACCGCCTGACGCTGATGGCGATGTTGCCCTACAAACAGATGTCGATGCTGCACCAGACACCGGCGAACACTTTCTTCACCCAACACGCCGACGGCATCGGCGATCTGCATGTGATGGGCATGTACACGTTGATCGGCGACATTCTGAAAGGCGGCCACCGTCTCGTGCTGGATGCCGGCGTGAGCTTCCCCACCGGCTCGATCAACAAGCAGGATCATCGCTTGGGCAATCCCGCCAACCCATTGCAAAAGCTGGAGTATCCGATGCAACTCGGTTCAGGCACGTATGATGTCCTTCCGGGCCTCACCTATCTCGGCGACATTGGCCGCTGGTCATGGGGCGCGCAGAACATGAACACCGTCCGCCTCGGTCGCAATTCCAGCGGCTACCGTTTCGGCAATCAATATCAACTCACCGCTTGGGGCGCCTACGGCGTGACGGATTGGTTCGCACCGTATGTCCGATTGGACGGTCGAATTTGGGACAACATTACCGGAGCTGACCCAGCCTACGGCGCCGTTCCCACCAGCGCCGAAGCGAGCCCAAATCTACAAGCCGGCGAGCGGATCAACATGCTCTTCGGCTTCAACCTCTACGCGCCGCGCGGAGTGCTGAAGGGAAATCGACTCACGGTTGAAGGCGGCATTCCCGTTTACGAACACCTGACCGGGCCGCAACTCGGGATGGCCTGGAGCTTCAACATAGGATGGACGTATGGATTCTAAATCTCTCCAACACGTTTCGAACGTGAGATCCACACTCGCCGCCGCCCTGCTCTTCCTCGCCACCGCGGGCGCCGCGTTTGCCGGCGGCATGTCGCGCGAATACGAGATCAAGGCCGCGTATCTCTACAACTTCATCAACTACATCCAGTGGTCGGAACAAGGTCTGCCCGCGTCGGTTCAAACGATCACCATCGGCGTCGTCGGCGAAAGCCCGTTCGGTCCCGCATTGGTTCCACTCAATGGCAAACAGATCAAAGGCCGCACGATCACCGTAAAGGCGGTTTCGAAGCCCGAGGATTTGCAGAAGTGCCAGATCGTGTTCATTAGCCCTTCGGAGAAACAACGTTTCCCGGAGATTCTCGAGAGCCTCAAGGATTCGAAAATTCTCACCGTGAGCGAAATCGACGGCTTCGCCGAACGCGGCGGCATCATCAATTTCATTTCTGAGCGCAACAAGGTCCGCTTCGAGATCAATCCCGAGGCGGCCCGCAGCAAAGGCCTGACGATCAGCTCTGAACTGCTCAAGCTCGCCAAGCTGGTCAAGTCCTAGCCGCGAACCAATGAGAACGGTCGGCCTTGCAATCTCCGACCGCCGTGACTTAGCTGCCTCCGCATGATTCCGGCCCTCCGCAAGCGCACCATCAAGTCGAAGTTGATGATTCTGCTCATGCTCACGAGCAGCGTGGCGCTCGTGATCTCCGTGACGCTCATCGGCATGAGCAACGTCTGGGCGTTTCGCGAAGGCACCGTCCGCGAACTCCACACGCTCGCCGCGATCATCGGCGCCAACGCCAGCTCGGCGATCGACTTTGACGATGCCGAGGCCGCCACCAAAACACTGGCCACGCTGCAGCATCGTTCGCACATCCTTGCGGCCGCGATCTACGTCAAAGAAAATAAAGTCCTCGCGCGCTACCTCCGGCGCGATCAACCCACGAACGTCACGTGGCCGACGCCCGGAAACGAAACCCACCGCTTCAAGGATGGCGAACTCGTGCTGTTCGAACCGATCACCCGCGGCAACGACCAGATCGGCACCGTCTACCTGCGGCTCGACATGGCCGAGCTCCGCGCACTGCTCGTCTTCTACGGCGCCATCGGCGGCGTGATTCTCATCGGGTCACTGCTCGTGGCCTTTGTGATCGCCACGAAACTCCAGCGCGTGATCTCCCAGCCCATCCTCGACCTTGCGCAAACCGCCCGGGAAGTTTCCGAGAAGAAGAATTACTCCGCCCGCGCCGTGAAGCGCACCGAAGACGAAATCGGTTTCCTCATCGATCGCTTCAACGAAATGCTCGATCGCATCGAAGCGCACGGCAAGGAACTCAAGGGCCTCAACGAGCAATTGCTCCAATCTCAGCAACAGGCCATGGCCGCCACGCAGGCGAAGAGCCAGTTCCTCGCGAACATGAGCCACGAACTCCGCACGCCGCTCAACGCCATCATCGGCTATAGCGAGATGTTGCAGGAAGAGGCCGAGGACGCCGGCGAAACCACCTTCGTTCCGGATCTCAAAAAGATTCACACCGCGGGCAAACACCTCCTCGCGCTCATCAACGACATTCTCGATCTCTCGAAGATCGAAGCCGGCAAGATGGAGTTGTATCTCGAAACGTTCGACCTCAACACGCTGCTCGACGACGTCGTCGCCACGACCGAGCTGTTGGTGAAGAAAAAGAACAACCGCCTGAAAGTGATTCGCGCCGACAATGTTGGCACCGTCCGCGCCGATCTCACGAAGGTTCGCCAATCGCTCTTCAACCTCCTGAGCAACGCCAGCAAGTTCACCGAGAACGGCACCGTGACCCTCGAGGTCGCGCGCGAAGCTTCCCCTGCTGGCGATTGGATTGTCTACAAGGTCAGCGACTCCGGCATCGGCATGACGACCGAGCAGATCGGCCGTTTGTTCCAAGCGTTCTCCCAAGCCGACGCTTCCACGATCCGCAAGTTCGGCGGCACCGGTCTCGGCCTTGCGATCACGCGCCACTTCTGCCGGCTCATGGGCGGCGACGTCACCGCCACGAGCGAAGCTGGCAAAGGCTCGACCTTCACCATTCGCCTCCCCGCTGAAGTGCGCGAACTGGTGAAAGAAACGGAACGCCGCGCGCCCGCGAATCTCGATTCGCTGCCGAAGGAAGGAAACACCGTGCTCGTCATCGACGACGAACCGTCCGCCCGCGAGTTGCTGCAACGCTTCCTCAACAAGGAAGGCTTCCACGTCGAGTGCGCCGGCGGCGGCCCCGAAGGGTTGCAACTCGCCAAACAAATCCGCCCCGCCGCCATCACGCTCGACGTGATGATGCCCGGGATGGACGGCTGGGCCGTGCTGACTTCGCTCAAGGCCGATCCCGAGACGATGGACATTCCGGTGATCATGCTCACCATCGTGGACGACAAGAATCTCGGCTATGCGCTCGGTGCCGCCGATTACGTCACGAAGCCGGTGGATCGCGACCGACTCTCCGCCGCGCTGCAAAAGTTCCGCAACATTCCCGCTCCGCGAACGGTATTGATCGTAGAGGACGACGAGCCCACGCGCACGCTGATGGCGCGTATGCTGGAGAAAGAGGGCTGGACTGCATTGCAGGCCGTGGACGGCGTAGCGGGTCTCGAACAACTAACGCAGCACAAGCCCGAGCTGATCCTGCTCGATCTCATGATGCCACGCATGGACGGCTTCGCCTTTGTCGCCGAGTTGCACAAGCGTCCCGAGTGGCGCGCGATTCCCATCGTGGTGGTCACCGCCAAGACACTGACGCCGGAGGACCGCATGCAACTGAGCGGCTACGTGGAAAAGATTTTGCAGAAGGAGGCATTCACTCGCGACGACCTCTTGGTCGAAGTGCGCGATTTGGTGCAACGCAGCATCCGTCAGCACGGCGGAAAAAATGATTGGGTGGTCTGAAACTCGGCGACGCGAAAGAGAAAGTTGAGCCATGGCAAAAATACTTTTGGTGGAAGACAACGAAATGAACCGCGACATGCTTTCGCGCCGACTCGAACGTAAAGGTTACCAGATCGTGATGGCCGTCGACGGAGCGCAAGCCGTCGCCATGGCCGGCACCGAGTCCCCTGCCCTCATCTTGATGGACATGAGCCTGCCGGTGATCGATGGCTGGGAAGCGACGCGCCAGATCAAGGCGAAACCGGAAACGAAAGCCATCCCGATCATCGCCCTCACCGCTCATGCGATGGCCGGCGATCGTGAGAAGACACTCGAGGCAGGTTGCGACGATTACGACACCAAGCCCATCGAGCTACCCCGTTTGCTCGGCAAAATCGAAGCGCTCCTCAACCGTCCGCCATCATGAGCGATGAGTCCCCGCGTCCGGCGAGTTTGAAGCACGAGCTCCGCACGCCGTTGAATCACATCATCGGCTACTGCGAGATGTCTCTCGAAGAAGCGCAGGACCAGGGCCAGACAACGTTCATTCCCGATCTTCAACGCATCCACTCCGCCGGCCAGCAACTCCTCACGGTGATCGACGATCTGCTCGATCCCAAAAAGGCGGGAGGCAAGCTCGACGAGACCGCGCTGCATCACGAGGTTCGCACGCCGCTCAACCAGATCATCGGCTACGCCGAGATGCTTCAAGAGGAAGCGAGTGATCGCGGGCAAAACGCATTCATTCCCGACTTCCAAAAGATCCACCACGCCGCGCGGCAGTTGCTGGAACTCGTGTTCACCAAGTTCGTCAGCGCTCAACAAGTTAGCGGCGCGCAGGATGCGGAAGCCACGGTTTTCGTTCGTCGCGACGCGTTGCTCGCCGCCCAAGCGCCCGCGTCGATCGGCGAGATTCTATTGCCGACCGAACCCGGCTCGTTGCTCGTCGTGGATGACAACGAAGCAAATCGCGACATGCTCGCCCGCCGCCTTGAACGTCTCGGTCACCGCGTCACGCGCGCTGAACACGGTCGCGATGCGCTGGAAAAAATCCGCGCCGTCGAGTTCGACCTCGTGCTGCTCGACATTCAGATGCCCGTGATGAACGGCTACGAAGTGCTCGAACACTTGAAGGCCGACGGCGCATTGCGCGCGCTGCCCGTGATCGTGCTCTCCGCGTCCGACGAATCACAAAGCGTGATCCGCTGCATCCAGATGGGCGCCGAGGATCACTTGCGCAAGCCGTTCGATCCCGTGCTGCTGCAGGCGCGCATCAATGCCTGCCTCGAAAAGAAGCGCTTCCGCGACCGCGAGGTTTCGTACCTGCGCCAGATCCAAGAGGAGAAGCAACGCTCCGATGAATTGCTCCATATCATCCTGCCGCGCGACGTAGCGGCGGAACTCAAGGCGACCAACGCGGTTCAACCGCGCCGCTTCGAGCACGTAGCCGTGCTCTTCTGCGACATCGTCGGATTCACGGCATTTTCCGACCGGCATCACCCCGAGCAAATTCTCACGTACCTGCAATCGCTCGTGGAAGCTTTCGAACAACTCGCCGCGCGACACGGCTTGGAAAAAATCAAAACCATCGGCGACGCCTTCATGGCCACCGCCGGATTGCTCGCTCCGCTGGAGAATCCCGCACTCAACTCCGTGCGTTGCGGCCTCGACATGATCGCCGCCGCGAAGTCGCTGCCTCCGCACTGGCAGGTGCGCCTCGGCGTTCACGTCGGCCCCGTCATCGCCGGTGTGGTTGGAAGGAAGAAGTATCAATACGACGTGTGGGGCGACACCGTGAACACCGCCGCCCGCATGGAACAAGCCGCGACCGCCGGCTCAGTCTGCGTAAACGCCGAGACGTGGAAACAGGTGAAAGATTCCTGCCACGGCGAATCCCAAGGTCTGCTGCAGATCAAAGGCAAAGGCGAAATGGAAATCTTCCGGATCGTCGCCGCTTAAGCACTGATCGGATTTTCCGACACTGCCCGGTCCTTCATTTCCTTCTTCAGTTCCCGTTCGCGCAGGATTGCGAAGATTACCGGCGTCACCACGAGAATGTGGATGAGACTGCTCACCATTCCGCCGATCACGGGCGTTGCCAAAGGCTTCATCACCTCGGCACCCGTGCGATCGCTCCACATGATCGGCAGCAGGCTCGCGACAATGGTGGCAACTGTCATTACCTTCGGGCGCAGACGTAAACGAGCCCCGTCTTTGATCGCGTTGATCAAATCCTCGCGCGAGAAGCTGCCACCGCGTTCCGCCCGCTTCTTTGCCACCATTTCCTCAAGGTAAACCACCATCACGACGCCGGTTTGAATCGCCGTCCCGAACAGCGCGATGTAGCCGACCCACACGGCGACGCTGAAATTGTAGCCAAGCCAGTGTTGCAAAAAGATTCCGCCCGTCAGCGCGAATGGCACCGCAAGGATCACGTGTAGCGCTTCCTTCACCGAGTGATACACCATGTAGAGCAACAGGAAGATGATCAGCATCGTCGCCGGCAGGATGTAGTTCAGCGTGCGCGCGGCGCGGAGCATGTTCTCGTATTCGCCGGAGTATTCGATCGTCATGCCCTTCGGCAATTTCGGCACCACCTCGGCATCGATTCGCCGACGCAACTCGTTCACGAAGCTGCCGAGATCGCGCTCCGAAACATTCGCCTGAACGAACACACGCAAGCGACCGTTCTCGCTCGCGATTTCGCTTGGTCCGACAACGCGGCGAATCTTCGCCAACTGTCCCAGCGGAATCATCTTCCCCGTCGGCGTCGCCACGAGCACTTCGCCGAGCTTCTCGATGTCCTCGCGTTCGTTGCGTTCGAGCCGCACTTGAATCGGGAAACGTTCGCGACGCTCAATCGAGGTCGTCACGTTCTTGCCACCGAGGCCGGTCTCCACGACATCGAGCACGTCCTGCGCGCGCAGGCCGAAGCGCGCCATGGCCACGCGATCCACTTCGATTTCGAGATACGGCTTGCCCTGCACGCGACTCGGCGCGACGCCGATGGCGCCGGGCACCGTGCGCACGACCTTCTCGACTTCGAACGCCTGTTTTTGCAAATCGTCGAGATTGTCGCCGAGAATTTTCACCCCCACCTGCGCGCGGATACCCGTCGAGATCATCAGAATGCGATTCTCGATCGGCTGGAGAAAGCCGGGCACATAACCTGGAACCTGCGTGAGTTTTTCCGTCAACTCGCCGATGATTTTTTCCTTCGTCATGCCGTCGCGCCATTCGGGATTGCGCACGGTCGTCGGGATTTTGATGAAGCCGAGGAAGGTGCGGTTCGTGGGGATGAACTCCGGCTTCAGCATGATCGTCGTCTCGATCATCTCGACGGGCGCAGGATCGGTAGCGGTTTCCGCCCGTCCAAGTTTGCCCGCGACAGACGCGACTTCGGGCGTCTGACTAATGACCTGGTCCTGCCACGCCATGACGCGTTTCACTTCCGTCAGCGAGGTGCTCGGCAGCAACACCGGCATGAACAGGAGCGAGCCTTCATTGAGCGGTGGCATGAACTCGCGGCCAAAACCTTTCGCGGTGTTCGCGAGCTTCGGCCACCCTTTTTGCTCCAGTTCATGCAGCCATGAGCGCGGCAATCCGAACGCAATCACGAGCGCCGAGGCGAGCAACACCACGGCGAAGCCCATCACCGTCTTGCGCCAATGCAGCGCCCAATCGAGCACGGGATTGTAAATCGCAAGCGCGATGCGCATCACCCAGTTCCGGTCTTCGCTGTGGAATGGCCCGCGCACAAGCAACGAACACAGCACGGGAACAATCGTCACGGCCAGCAAAGTCGAACCGACCATCGCGAACGTCTTTGTGAACGCCAGCGGATGGAACAGTTTTCCTTCCTGTCCGCTCAACGCGAACACCGGCACGAACGCGAGAATGATGATCACCATGGCGAAGAAGATCGGCCGGCCAACTTGCTGCGAGGCGGCGAGAACGACGTCCCAGGTTTCCTGCGCCGTCAGCCGCACGCCCGGCGGCTTGGCCTCCTCGGCTTTCTCGCAATGCCGGATCACATTTTCCGTCATCACGATCGCGGCGTCCACGAGCACGCCGATGGCGATGGCGATACCGGAGAGCGACATGATGTTCGAGGTGATGCCGAACTGCTTCATCAGCACGAACGAAATGAGAATCGAAACCGGCAGCGGGAACGTGACGATCAAGATGCTGCGGAAGTGAAACAGGAAGATGATGTGCGCGAGCGTGACTAGAATGATTTCCTCGGTCAGCGCGTGCTTGAGCGTGTCGATGGTACGCTCGATCAGTTCGCTGCGATCGTAAAACGGTTTGATCGTCACGCCCGGCGGGAGGCTGGGCTGGATCTGCGCAACCTTGGCCTTCACGCGCTGGATGACTTCCATCGCGTTTTCGCCCGTGCGCATCACCACGGTGCCACCGACCACTTCGCGACCGGCGATGTCGAGCGCGCCGCGACGAAAATCGCCGCCAACCTGAATTGTCGCCACGTCGCGCAAATAGATCGGCACGCCTTCGCGCTCCATTAGAACAATTTTCTCCAAATCCTCGACCGACTTCACGAGGCCGATACCGCGCACGATGAACTCCATTCCGTTTTCTTCGATGACCTTGCCGCCCACGTTGAGGTTGCTGTCGGCCACGGCCTTCATCACGTCGGCGAGTGAGACTTTCGCCGAACGCATTTTCAACGAGCTGACTTCGATCTGATACTGCCGAACGAAGCCGCCAATGCTACCGACTTCAGCGACACCCTGCACCGCGTTGAGTTGGTAACGGATGAACCAATCCTGCAGCGCGCGCAATTGACCAAGATCGTAACCGCCGTTGGTCGACGCCGACTTATCCACGTCGAGGTAGTATTGATAAACCCAGCCGAGACCGGTCGCATCGGGCCCGAGCTGCGGCACCACACCGACAGGCATCTGGCTGGTAATGAGATTCAACCGCTCCAGCACGCGCGAGCGCGCAAAGTAGTTGTCCACCTTGTCCTCGAAAACGATCGTGATGAGCGAGAAGCCGAACATCGAATTCGCACGCACCGCTTTCACTCCCGCGAGGCCTTGAAGGTTCACGGACAGCGGATACGTGACTTGATCCTCGACCTCTTGCGGCGAACGGCCGGCCCAGTCGGCGAAGACGATGACCTGATTCTCGCTGAGGTCGGGGATTGCATCGACGGGCGTGCGATAGACCGCGTGCACGCCCAGCGCGACGATCAGGAATACCCCGCACGCGACCAGGAAACGGTTGCGCAGCGACCACTCGATAAGCTTGTTGATCATGGCTTCACCTCCGTGCCGCAATCCAGCATGTCGACACCAAAGAACGGATTGTGAATCGCGCCCTCCGTTTGCACCCAGCGGCTCCGTTTCGGCGCACCGACGAACGCGCGGTCGCTCATTGGGCACTCGAAAACTTTCAGCGAGGCAAACGCCGAGCCATTGGTCCGTATCTGCATTGCCAGTTCAGCAACCGCAGCGCTGAAAGGTTGGAAATCTTTCCGCGCCTCCGCGAGATCCTTCGCGGCATCAAAGTGCCCGTTGCCAATCACGCGACCGACCAACGCCTGCATCGGAGAGGACTCTGCAAAACTTTTCTCCAGCACCGGCAGCAAGCCGTGAAGCTGGTCAGATTGCTTGTTGAAATCAGCCACCTGATCGCGCGCCAACGCGGCACCGACCGCATTCGCCGCAGCGAACAGGTCGCGCAACGCCTTCTGCTGCGTTTCGTTCAAAGTCATTGGAGCGGCGTTGGTGGACCTCGGTTCCGCCGCGGTGGAGATGGTTTGGTTGAGTTGCGCTTGAGCGTCGATCAGCAAATTGCCGGCGCTCACCACGCGCTCGCCTTCGCTCAGGCCGTCGAGCACTTCCCAAGCGTCCTCGCCGGAGCGACCGAGCTTCACGCGGCGCTGCTCGTAAGCGCCGCGGCTCGTCTCCACATAGACGACAGGCTGCCCGCTCGGCGAGAGCACCGATTGCCGCGGCACTGCCAGCACGATCGGCGTCTCAACGTTCACCAGACCGTCGGCGTAAACGCGGTGGAGAATTTCGCGGCGCTTTTGACCGCTTTGCTCGATGAGCGGATTCGCGATCTCAACACGAACCTTGGCGCTACGCGTCATATCTTTCAGGTTGGGATCGATGAAGTTGATTTTGCCGGCGAAGGTTTTCCCGGAAACGGAAGGCGACGTCACTTCCACAGTCTGGCCAACTCGCAGCCACGGCAGATCGCGCTCATACGCATCGAAGAGGAACCACATCTTGGAAAAGTCGGCGATCTCGAACAAGCGATCGCCTTCCTTCACGTATTGGCCTTCGTAGACGTTGCGTGCCACGACGGTGCCGGTCATCGGCGCGAGCAATTGCGAGGTGGTTTCGTTCGCCGGCTTCTTCAGCAGGTCGCCGATCTGGTCGGAAGAAAGACCGAGACGCCGCAGGCGTTGCTCCGCCGCATCGAAGACCCGCTCCTGTTCCGCAGCGAGGCTGGGCGCCGCTTTGGGTGTGGCGAGCAGCAGGTATTCGCGTTCAGCATTGAGCAAGTTTGGACTGTAGAACGCGGCCAATGGCTGGCCTTTCACCACTTCCGCCCCGATGTAGTTCACGAACAGTTTCTCGATGCGGCCATCGACATACGCGGAAAGAATCCGGTGCCGCGTGTCGTCGTCCTCGATGGTTCCCGCAACTCGCAGCGCGCGACGCAGCGCGCGACGTTGAACGGGCGCGGACTGAACGTTAACCACGTTCACCTGATTCGAGCTGAGCATCACCATGCCATTCGCGACCTCGAAGCCTTTCTCGCCTTCGTAGACGGCCACGAGATCCATCCCACAAATCGTGCACTTGCCGGGCTTGTCGGACTTGATCCACGGGTGCATTGAACTTTGGTAGTAGAGGATTCGCCGCGCCGTTGACTGCGCAGCGACGGATGAACTGACGGTTGGCCAATGACGCGCGGTCAACCAACCAACGCCGCCGGCGATTGCCGCCACTAAGAGAATCAGAAGAATAATTTTCGGTTTCATACGCTCAGGGAGTTGAAGTTTGAGAGGCGAACGCGGCCTTATCGTCCGCGGGAGAACCCAGCATCACGCTGAGTTCGGCCACGGCGATGAAATAGTCGGTCAGGTGATTGTGAAGCGTGGCCTCGGAGTCCTGCACGGTTCGCAGGGCATTGATGAGTTCGAGGAAACTTCCCTTCTCGTTCGCGTAGGCAAGACGCGTGGCTTCCACGGTCTGCCGCGCGAGCGGGAGGATTCGTTCTGAGAAAAGTTGGTGGTGATGGTGGAACGTTTCGATCTTCTTCAACTGATCGCGGACCATGCCGAGCGTCTCGGTCTCAAGCGCCTCGAGTTCGTGCTGCGTGCCTTCGAGCGTGCTGCGAGCCTCGTTAATCGCACCGCGATACTTGCCACGATTGAACCACGGAAAGCTGAAGAAAATCCCAGTGTCGTATTCCTGAAATCCCCCTCGGCTGAATTGCCGGGCCTCGACCCGAATCTCCGGATCAGGAATCCACGCACGTTTCGCGAGGTCGACGCGAATCTGACTCGCTTCGATCCGCTTCTTCGCCGCCTCCAACTCCGGTCGATGCGCGAGCGCCATCGACTGCATTTTCAGAAGATCGAACTGAGGAGGACGGGGCGAAAATTGTTCCGGTGTACCAAGCGGAGATTGCGGCGAACGATTCATCACCACGTTGAGCTGTGATTGCGCCTCGGACAACTGCCGCTCCAAATCGCGACGCGCTTCAGAATTTTTCGCCAGCTCCGTCTCCGCCAGCAACACGTCAGCCTGCATGCGCGTGCCGGCACGGAATTTCTCCAGACTCACGTCGCGGAACTGGGTGAGCAGCGCGTCTGTGCGTGAATTCAAATCCAGTTGCACGCGCGCGTTCCCGTATCGGAAGTACGCCACGCGTGCACGGGAAACCAATTCGACTGCACGGCGGCGCAATTCCGCGGACGCCGCGCCCGCCTCAGCCGTCGCCGCACGGGCGCGCTGACGGTTCTTGCCGGAGATTGGAATTTCCTGAGAAACCATCCATTCCAAGTCATTAAAGCCGGTAAAATTGACAGAGTCGGCGCGCTCTGCATCCACGCCGACACGCGGATCGGCCCACGCGCGCTCTTGCGGCACTCGAGCCTCCATCGCATTCACACCGGCGCGCGCGGCCTTGAGCGCGGGATGATTGCTGAGGACTTCGCCGATTACGGATTGCAACGTGAGGAGATTCGTTGTCGCACCTGAAGTTTCTGCAGCGCATACGGAATGTTGCGCACTCCACGCGGAGACCAGCAGAGCGATGGACAAAATTTTCAAACTAGTTTTCATACGATCAAAGAGTTTTCACGGACGAGTTCACACACCGGCACACGACAAAACGGTCGCGTCGAGAGAGGAGGAGTCCGCAGTTCACCCCATCAGGGCACACTACGGGCGTGAAGGGAGAAAACTCAGATCAGGTAAGCGCAGTCCCGCTGAAACAGCGGAGCCGCGCTCACTTTAATGAGGAGGGAGGAGTGATCGGAAACTGAAATCGCCTGCTCCGTAAGGGGCTGGAGCAACCGAACAAGGTGCGGGACGAATTCCAATTGGATTTGTGAGGACACGCTCGGCGCAGTGGCCAAGGGTCGAACCGGGGAATCTTGATCCGCTTGCGTAACGCAGCAGCAGGACTTCTGCGCGCAACACGTCGCTGGAGCATCAGCCTTGAGCGGCAACGGCGACTGCCCGACAAGGAGCGTCAGCGCGAACAATATGGCCCAAACTGCTTTCACAAATTCCAAATTATCGGCGGCACCTACCGCCTTCGTCATTTCGCCGGCGCGGCTTGCGCGGCAGCGATCTTCTTAAGGTACTTAGCGGAATCTTTGTTGAAATCCTTAAGGCAGGACTTGCAGCACAATTTAACTTCCTGCCCCTGATGAACGAAGACGTATGGCTCGCCCATGTCGCCGCCGAGCTTTTCGTCGGAGACCACACAGGTTTTCAATGGATATGGCTTTCCCTTCGCCTCAGCGCACGCCGTCACAACCGCGACCAAGGAAACTGCCAGAACCACGCTCAGCAACATCTTCAAATTCATAATCAGTGATACGCTTACCTACATCCATTATACCGCGAAATCGGAAAATCCATTCAAAATAATTTCCACCCATTGACGTTTCGACTGCAGGGTCGTTTAATTCGAAAGCGTGAAACAACATTCCTTACTCGCACTTGGCATCTGTTTCATTCTGGCCGGTTGCAGCTCCACCAAGCCCGGCGATGCAAAACCAGGCGCCGTTAACAAAGCCGGACCCGTCGTCCCCACTTCTGCCCCATCGAACGCTGTTGTCGGCAAAGTGGCGCGCGTGAACACTGAACTTCGCTTCGTGGTCGTGGACTTTTCCCTCAAGCCGTTGCCGCCGATCGGCAACAAGATGAACATCTATCGTAACGGGCAAAAAGTGGGAGAGCTGAAGATCTCAGGGCCTTCCGATGGGGGAAATATCGCAGCCGATTTGATTCTCGGCCAAACGCAACCGGGAGACACCGTCCGCGCCGACTGACAATTAGTCAGCGGACTTGGCCGTCGTCGCAGTTGGCTTGCGGTGGTAAGGGGAACTCAAATTGAAATAAATCGCGCACAGTGGCCGATCCGTTTCGGTCTGGCTGAGGATCACCGTTATCTGACGATCGAGCGCGATGCCGTGGCGAAGATTTGGTCCCCGGTTCAGGTAGGCTTTGATCGCCTTTTCCATGAGGCTGTGGAGCGACGCTTCAAACTGATCCGGCGTTTTGTCGATGCACACGACAAAACGATCGTACGCCTTCACCGCTTCGGCGATTTCTTTTCTAAAAGTTTCCGGAGTCACCGGCTTAAATTTAAGGTTGGTATTCAAAAACTTCAAAGGCTAAACCCGAACTAACCTAGTTCATTAATCGTCAAGCGTCGGATCTTTCTTAAGTTTGGGACGCGCCCCAAACAACGCCGTGCCGACCCGGATCAAGGTCGCGCCTTCCTCAATCGCCACTTCGAAGTCGCCGCTCATGCCCATACTCAGATGCGGCAACGGCGCACCGAGCGTGTATTCGCACTGTTCCTTCAACTCGCGAAGGCGTCGGAAGACCGGCCGGACTTTTTCCGGATCCTGTGACCAGGGAGCAATCGTCATGAGCCCGTGGATCTCAATGTTCTTCAGTTTGTTGATTGCCGCCAGCTCGGATAATGCCTGCTCCGTCGAATATCCGGATTTTGTGGATTCGCCGGCGACATTCACCTGCAAAAGAATCGGAAGCGTCTTGGCTGACTGTTCGGCGCGGCGATGTATCTCCTCCGCAATTGCGAGGCTGTCGACACTTTCGATCATGTCGAACAACTGCACGGCATCGCGAACCTTGTTGGATTGCAGATGGCCGATCATGTGCCAACGCAGTTTGCTCGAGCATTGAAGTTTCTTGGGCTTGGCTTCCTGGACGCGATTCTCACCAAATAAACTTAAGCCCAGGGCGGCTGCCTCGCTCACGACTTCCGGCGGCTGGCCTTTGCTTACAGCGACTAACGTGACCGAGTTCAGGTCACGATGAGCACGCTCGCAGGCGATCGCGATTCGCGACCGCAAGTGTTCGAGATTTTCGGCAAGAGCCATGCCGACAAATTACGGCACGCGCTCGTGAAGACAAGACTCTCCTGCGGACACGAAGGTGAGTCGGAGTTTTAACCGTTGCCCTAGTCGCTGAAGAAAAATCGGCGGGGCCGAAGCCCCGCCAAGTTGACGTCAGGGAGCCGTGAGACTGTAGAAACGACCAGCGGAGGCCGGCGTAATCGGAATCGTGACCGTCCAATTACTACCGACCACGACGGGACTGATACCCACCGGCAGCCACACCAACGGAGTGGTCAATGAATCAGCCGACTGCAATATCAGATTGCCGGCCGCCACCGGCCACGAAACAACGAGGTTCGCGCCCACAACGCTGATGGTCAAATTTGGCGGCGCAATTACCGATGACGTAAACACTGCCGAATTATTTCCACTGTTGGTTTCCGTCAGTGACGAAGCCACAGTCACTCCATTGGTCAAGGTTCCCGTACCCGAACCAGCGAGAGCAACAATGCTGGCTTGGACACTGGTGCGCGCTGCGATTGAGCCCAAGTCAAAGATGACGGTAGCACCGGATTGATAATATCCGCCGTTGGTATTGGCGGCGCTAACGAAGGTGAATCCGGCTGGCAGCGTATTGGTGAGAGCCACATAGTTTGCAGGATTCGAACCACGATTCGTCACCGTGAGGCTGAAGGTGGCATTAGCACCAGCCACGACCGGACTGGGCGAAACGACCACCGACACGGCAAGGTCACCCCGCGGATTCACTTCCGCACCGTCAACAAACGTCAGTCCCCAGCTACCCAACGAGCCGACGTTGAGAGGATCAACATCGAGCACATAGAGCAACCACGTACCGTTCGGATTGATTCCGTTAAACGCCGACAACGCGGTGCCGTAGCTGCCCGAGGGCGCGGGCGACGGGAAGAAGTTGCCAATCGCCCGATTGCTCGGCTTGTAGGCGCCGGAAACGATTTGATTGGTCGTAAGCGAACTGGCGGCCGCATCATCGAAAGTCAGCGTTACGTTGCTCACCGGGCCCGGGGAATCGGTGGTGCTGCCCACGTTGGCCATGAGGATAGCGTTCTCGCCCGTCGGACTGACCAGCAGAACACGGATGTCCGCGGGGAACGTGTGGGTCAGATTGGATAGCGTGGCGGAAACCTTCCGCACCGAGCCAAGCACGCCGGCCACATTGAGTCTGGACGGATACGGGGTCGCCACTGCGTTGTCATTGATTACGATGGCGCTGTTAGTGGAGAACCGCGTTGTCCGCGTTCCCAAGTCGAAGACGAACGGCACGTAACCGTAGTCGGTAGCACCATCTTGAAGATGAACAACCGCGGTGAGGGAAGCGCCGTTGGTTCCAGTGGCTGTAAACATGAATGACCGAGCAACCGCCGGCCCACCCGCCAGCACCGAGCCGTAATTCTGCGAACCACTCAATGGCGTGATTCCATTTGTGGCAACCAAAGTAGCAACGAGACTCGAACTGTTGGTTGACCCGATGTTTCGCAACGCGAACTCCACCGTAACAGTCTCGCTAGGATCAATTACGCCGTTGACCGGGCCAGATTCCGTCACCAACCTGGTTCCTGACGACTCAAAGAAGAGACTGGCGTCGTCGTCAACAATGGTCAGCAGCGCCGCGTTCGGCGTTGTTAGCGTGGCCCCCACCGGATTGAAGACGAACAATTGAACCGTCTTGTCACCCTCGACAGTGCTGTCGTTAACCAGAGGAACGTTGAAGGTTTGAGGAGCGGAGTCACCGTCGGCCCAGAACAACGTTCCGGCCACATTCGTGTAATCAACGCCCGCCGTCGCCGTTCCATTCGTAGTGAAATAGCTGACGGAAACAGCGCCGTTGGTACTGCCCGTTCGGACCACCGTGATGGCGGCGGTACCGTTGGATTCAATGACCGAGAAATTCGCGCTCGCGAAGCTCAAGCTCACGTCATCATCCACGATGGTCAGTGTGCTCTGATTCGGAGAACCCACGAAGGCTCCCCCAGTCGGCGTGGATAAAGCCAAGCCCACAGTGCGACTGGCCCTTCCGATGGAATCGTTCACCAATTGAACTGTAAATGTCTTGTTGCTCGAGTCACCGTTCAACCAACTCAGCGTGCCGTTGGTCGCAGAATAATCAAAGCCAGGCGCCGCAGTTCCTCCGCCCGTGGCGAAATTGACAGTTACGTCACCCACATTATCAACTAGGCGCGACACCGTGATGACCGCCGCGCCGTTTCCTTCATTACCGGTGTAGTTGGTGCTCGTGAAGGCAAAGGTGCCGGCGAAATCGTCATCCACAATCGTCAACGACGCATTGGAAAGGCCCAAGGTCGCACCACCTGTTGCGCTAAAGAGACGCAGTTGGAGAGACTTGTTCGCTTCGATCAGCCGGTCATTTAAAATCCGAACGGCAAAGGTTTTGTTGGTCTCGCCGCGGGCGAAGGAAACGCTGCCATTGGTGTAAACGTAATCCGAGTTTTGCAACGCCGTTCCATCCAAGGTTTCAAACTGGACGGAGACGCTACCGGACGAGCCGGGCGTACGCCTGACGGAAATTGTCGCAAGCCCCACGCTTTCAACCACGCTGTACGAGGCCGCGGTGAAACTGAGCGATCCCGGACCGCCATCATCATCGAGAATATTGACGACTGCATTGGTCGGATCGAACTGCAACACCGCCGGCGGAACATTGGTGAGACTGACGGTGAATGTGCGATCTGCGTTGACCACACCGTCATTGTTGATCGGAATGTTGACCGTCACGTTCGTTTCGCCAGGAGCAAAGAACACCGGGAAAATGCCACCGGTAAAATCTGTGCCGTTGTGGGCCGTCCCGTCACGCGTGACTAGATCGAAAGACAGCGAACCGGTGGTGATACCGCTCCGCAAGACGCGCACCTGCGCAGGGCCGGCATTTTCGAACACCGAATAGGAAGCTTGATCGAGTTCCACTTCCACGACGACAGATTTCTCGTCACCGTGAATGCGGGCGAGACCCGTGCGGGGAACCGAGTTCACCTGGGTGAAATTGCCACCGATGACGAGCGCGGAATCCAACTGCGCAACCGCAGCGAACACCGGGCCATCCGTTCCCGAACCCGGGTTGAACACATTATCCGTT
The DNA here is from genome assembly GCA_044224905.1 of Limisphaerales bacterium. GTDB lineage: Bacteria > Verrucomicrobiota > Verrucomicrobiia > Limisphaerales > JBGAJN01 > JBGAJN01. The sequence goes on along the minus strand of JBGAJN010000002.1, from coordinate 775,291 downwards.
GCCCCGGTGGGCAACAGGCGGGTGAACCCGCGGCGCACTTGACCGTTGAAGGAATTGAACGCCCCAGCAACGTAGATCTTTCCCTTCGGTGTAACCGCAATGGCATTAACGGGAGCATCAGCGCCGGTGCCATCCAAGAAGCTGGAATCGAACGTACCGTCGGGATTCAGGCGCACAAGGAATCCGACCGGCGTCCCGTTATAGGAACTGAACGATCCGCCAGCGAGGATCTTCCCGTCGGCCTGTAACGCCAGCGCCCGCACCGCACTGTCAGTGCCCGTACCGGCATTGAAGGAGGGATCCAGCGTGCCATCGGCAAGCAACCGTGCGATGCCGTTGTTGGGAACGCCATTGACCGAACTGAAGCAACCGCCGATGAGAATCGAGCCGTTGGTTTGAACGGCAATGGACAACACCCGTGCCCCGACGCTGGCGCTGAAATTCGTATCGAGCACGCCATTGGTGTCGAGCCGCGCCAAGAACGGGTGGCTGGCATCGCCGGCGAAAGTTGTGAATTCGCCACCGACGAGAACCATACCATCCGGCTGGACGGCGAGAGCCAAAACGTTGCTGTTGGCACCCAGTCCAGGATTAAACGTTGCATCCACGTTGCCGTCCACATTGAGACGGGCTACGCGAACGCGATTCGATCCATCCACGTTGGTGAAAGCGCCGCCCATGAACACCTTGCCATCCGGTTGAACGGCGAGGGCGAGGACGTTGCTGTTGGCACCGATACCCGGGTTGAAGCTGGAATCCACCAACCCATCGGGAGCAAGCCGGGCCACACGTCGCAAGCCAAGGCCATCCACGGTCGTGAAGGCACCACCAACGACAATCTTGTTCTCGTTGGTGAACGCAGCCAGGGCATAAACCAACCCGCCATTGATCCCGCTACCACACGTGATGTTCACCGCCAACGTCGCATTCGAGCTGGTCACGCTGTTGATCGCGTTGCTGACGACCACGCTATAAACGCCCGCATCCGTATTCGAAACATTATTCAGAATTAGCACGGCGTTGGTCTGCCCCAGCAAGGGTGCCCCACCTTTTCGCCACTGATAAAACAGGGGCGGGCTGCCTCCGGCGACAACGCTGAAAGCTGCTTGAGCGCCAGCATCGACGGTAATGCTTCGCGGCTGCGAAGCGATCGCCGGGGCCAGATTGGTCACCACGCCCGGCGGATTCGCGCTGAACGCATTGATGAGCGAAACGGTCCGGGTGGCACCATCAATCTGAAACACGTCCCAATAATCCCCGACACCTGTGGCGGGCGCCGTCACGGTGTTGACCAAACCAGCCTCGGTATAAACCTGCACCGTGGCGCCCGAACCGGCAATGGTTCCGGTACCCGAGAACCGGTGAATATAATACACATAGGTTCCGGGGAAGGTGTTGGTGATCGTAATCGTCTCCGGTCCAAAACCAGTAACGTCATCCACATCGAGTTCAGCGAAAGGAGCATTGCTCTGACTGCCTGGGTTCGCGAAGAAGACGTGATACGGCACACCGCTAATCGGCGGGGTCTCCAAGTGCGAGTCCAAATCCGCCGGATTCGCACCCCAACTCAACACAAGGCGGATGGTGGACGTACCGGAAATCAACGGCGACATCGCGAACTCCAGAACATTGGACGGCTGGTTCAACAACGTGAACGTGTTGTTGAACGGGAAATAGCCAACGAGGTTGCCGTCGATTTGCACACTTCCCACCGGTGCGTTGCTCAAGGTAAACAAACCGCCCGCTCCCGAGACCGTCGACGAGGTGCCCACGGAAACCACGACGCCCGGCAATCCGATACCGGTGGTCGCGCTTCTCACGGTGCCAGCAATCAAGGTCGTTGGTCCGCCGCCCGCCACACCACCGCCCGCAACCATCGGGCGATACTGGTAGTCCACAAATCCCGGCTGCTCGTCGTCGATGATGAGAACTGTCGTATTGGTCTGGGTTCCCATGGTGAACGTACCTACCGGCAAACCACCCGGGCCGGTAACATTGGTGATGACCAATTGGAATGTCTCGTTCCCCTCGCCGAGAATGTCATCGAGAATGGGAACGTTCACAATCTTGTTGGTTTCACCCGCCAAAAACACAATCTGGCCGGAGCCATTGGTCAAAACGGTTGTTGTATCACCTGCCAACGTAACCGGGCCGTCAGTGAAGCCATAATCGGAACCATTGGTGGCGGTGCCATCGAGCGCACTTAAACCAACGGTCAATGGATGTTCCGTGCCACCAAAGCGCCGCAATTCTACCCGGACGAAACCGGCATACTCGATCACCGAGTAATTGGCCGAGCCAAACTCCACACGCACGTCATCGTCCACGATGTTCAGCACCGCCGCAGCGCCCACGACCGTGGTCCCCATGCTCGGATTCGCGAGCGAAAGCAGCACGGTTTCATCACCTTCCAGAATCGTATCGTTCGCCAACGAAATCGGCACCGTGACGCTGGTTTCGCCCGGATTAAAGGTGATCGTGTTGGACACCACCCCATAGTCAACCCCGGCGGTCGCGGAACCGTCGGCGGTGAAAAAATCCACGGATACGGCCGCGTTGGTAACCCCCAGACGGTTGATCGTGATAATCGCGTTGGTGGCATTCTCATACGCAGAGAAGTTGGTCGCGCTGAACGCAAATCCCACATCGTCATCGACAATACTGATTGTCGCCACGTTTTGCCCGCCCAACGGCGCACCGCCGGTGACGTTGGTCAACGTGATGGTGAAAGTCTCAGTTGGCTCGACCAAGAGGTCGTTCACGATCGGCACCGTGATCTGCTGAACCGTTTGGCCGGGTGCGAAAGTCAGGGTTCCGTTCGTGCCGAGATAATCCACACCATTGCTGGCCGTTCCGTCAGCAAAGACGTAATCCAGTTTCGAGATTTGATTGGTCGCACCAGTCCGGAGAACTTCGATGTTCGCGCTACCCCCCGATTCATCCACCGTGTAGGTGGCGAAAGTGAACTGCACCGTGCCATCGTTGTCCACGATGACAACCTGAGCGGTGTCCTGACCGAACTTCACGCCCGGTGTCTGCGCGAGTGTGACGACGACGGTTTCGGCGAGTTCTTGCTCCACGTCATCGGTCGGCACCACGGAAATATCCACACTGGTGGCTCCCGCCGGAATCGTAACCGTCGAGGGAATCGTCGCGTAGTCCGCACCGTTCACGGCAGTTCCCGAGACGAGAAGGTTCACCGTGAGGGCCGAGTTGGTCAGCGTCGGACTCGCACCGCTGCGAGTAACTCGGAACAAGCCAGGTTGTTGACCCGCTTCATACGCAAGCGGCTGAATCGCCTGAATGGACACCGTCGCGGAATCCACGTCCTTAATGATAATCGTGTGAGTACGGTAATCGCCGAGGACAAAGTTCGTCGGATACGGAATGATGTTGGTAACCCCAGCGGCGACGTTCGTGATGTAATTGGTGTAATAGGCCAAGTTGATGATGATGGTCCTGTCGCCCGTCACGGCTCCGTCATCATTGATTCCGAAGTCGAGGAATTGAATCTGTTGGGTCTGATCCTCAAAGCCAGCGGTGTCCACCCGATTGCTGATGAACTGCAGCGTTCCCGGCGTCGGGAAGAAGGCATTGTAATTAACGGGTTGCACCGCCGTGCCTCCCGTGATCGCGTAACTGACGACAACTGGAAGGCCGGGGTTGTTCGTGGGATTGCCACTGATGCGAACCGGGATCGAAACTGAGCCGCTGTCCTCGCGCACCACCGTCGTCGGCGTCAGGAATGAAATGCCCGGCGACAATGCCCCGGCATCATTGTCCGTGATCGTGATGGTCGCGCTACCCGAACCGCCGATATCGTAGGTATCGCTTTCGACCAAGGCGATCTGAACCGTTTCGTGCTCATTCAAACGCGCATTGTTCTGCCCGGTCGCGGTAAATTCACGAAACACGTCATCGATGGCGGCGACCGGAATGGCAACACTGGACTGACCAACTGGGATTACGACATTGGTGCCGATGCCGCTGTAATCCGTATTCGGATTCGCCGATCCACCGACCGTAAAATAAACCGTGAGCGCGTTCGTCGTCGCCCCGTTGCGGGTGACGGTGAATCCGCCCGCGCCGCCACCTTCCGCCGCACCGCCAGCCCCTGCCAAGGTGACCGTGGGAACAACGTCAGCAATTTTGACGGTGGCCCGGCCTTGTCCGTGCGTGTTGTAGGCCGGACTATCTGACAGCACGAGAATCACCGACTTGGGTCCGGGAGAGCTCGGCGTAGCGAGCGGTGTCACGGTCACTGTCGCGGAGACAGAACCTGCAGGAATCAAGACCGATCCCGACAGGGTGGTGTAATCCACGCCCGCGACTGCGTTGCCAGTAACTAAATAATTCACCAAGACATCGCGCGTAGTGTCGCCATTGCGGGTAAGGGTGAAAACACCAGTGTTACCGCCCGCGCGGCCCGCACGAGGATCCGATGCGAAGACGCCGATGCTGGGCAAATCATCATCGACAATTGTAATCGCCGCAGTCGCCCCAGAGTTGTTGTAACCCGCGCCCGGAAGAACGTTCACCGATACGCTGCGATCACCTTCCACGAAGTAATTGTTGATGGGAACGATGGGAATCGCCACCTGCGATTGCCCCGCGGGAATTACCACGCTGCCCGTAAGCGGCAAATAATCCACACCATTCGTTGCCGTTCCGCCCAAGTTATAGGAAATGGTCAAATCGCTGGTCAGCGGCGCGCCTGTACGCCGGAACACGAAGTTCGCGATATCATGGCTGCCTTCGACGACGCCCGTATTGCCCGCGCTGACCGAGACTGTCGGGGTTCCCACCGGATCCGTATCCACGATACCCATTGTCGATTCCGAATTGGCCAAGACGTAGTTGGGATAGGTTTGATACCAAACCGCGGCACCATCGGACAAACGCGGCAACACTTCCCATCCCGGCGAGAGGATGTTGTTCGTCCGAAGAACGAACTGGTTGTTGGTTAACACACTGGTGACCACGAAATAATTCGTGACCAATTGCAGGGTGAACCTGACGTGACGACCACCGTCGCCGACACCGTCCGAAAAGCCAGTGATATCGACATCCGCAAAAGAGCTTCCAGCCGGGATGGTAACGGACCCATTGGTACTGGCCGAATAAACGGCGCTATCAGGGGAAGACAGGAGAATCTTTACCGACAAGTCATCCGCGGTCGAGCCCGTGCGACTCACCCGAAACACGCCCGGGGCACCGCCTTCAATCGCCGAAGACACAACATTCACACTCACCGCCGGAATCGGCGTCGCCGTGAAATCAACGCTCGTCACCTCAGCACTCGTAACGGTCACCAGCCCGTTGAAATTCTGCGGCAAAGTGCGGTAGTGATGCAGGAACGCGCCCAACGTGTAGGTGCCGGGTGCAAGATCAGGGATGATGTAGTAGCCATCGGTGTCAGTGAAGCCATAGCGGTAGCCGCCCGGAGCGACCGGCACATTGCCACCGTCAGCCCCCGGGGCCACGCCGTTGTGAACGCGCACGCCAGCAACCGGCAGACCGTCCGTGTCAACCACGCGGCCTCGAACCGCAAACGTGCTCGGCGAACCGACGTTTACCAACAAATTAGCGGAGGCGACCCCACCCTTCATGTCGGACACTTCGCAGCGCACCACGTATTGCCCCACTGCCGAGAAAGTGTGAGTGTTCACCGCCGAGTTCGTACCAAAAGTCTGGTCGCCAAAATTGAAGTAGTAGGTCAGCAAGTCACCATCAGCGTCATTCGCCGTTGCGGTAAACGTTACCGGCGTGCCCACAGGAACATCCACGCTCGTCGCCGCCAAAGACGAGATCACCGGCGCATTGTTCCCGGGAAAGTCTCCGCGATGAATAACAACGTCAATCCACGCATCCGCACCCGTACCGGCACGCGCGATCGGCGTGACATGCACCTTCGCTTCGCGGTCACTGAATGTCCGGCCCACCACGACCATGCCATCCTGACGGCCATCGGGCGTGCCCGGCGTGGTGTCCAGCAGGAGCGTCGTGCTGCCGCCGTGCTGGATTTCAACTCCGTTCAACAACCAAGGATTGTTTCCGACCGCCCGACGATGAGAAATCCAATAATCTCCCCACGTCTGCGTGCGGCCAGTTCGGAGGGCATACAACCGACCGTTGGTAACGGAACCACTGTCGAACGCGAAAAGGCGGTTGGTTTCCGATGCTGTGACCGTACGCACCGTTTGGGGCGGCAACCAGCCGAGGGATGCTTTCATCGAGGCACTAAAGTCACTGCCGCCGCCGCCCATGGTATCGTAAGGGTCACCATATTCGATCGTCGACCCCGAACCGCCACCCACCGGGCTGGCAAGTCCTGCGATGTAGGGTCCGTTGATGTCGGCATGGCCGATACTGTGATTGGCCGTGCTGCTGCTATCGGGATCAATCGGCAGCGCAGGGTTCGGTTGCGTTGGCCCGGCAGGACGGCCATTGTCGAAAAAGTTCGCGTGACCCAAGCCGTTATTGTGACCGATTTCATGGGTCAGTGCACCCGTTCCGAAAACAAGGCCAGCCGATATCCCACCGTACTTCGCCGCCGGGATGGAGGTGGTGATCACGTACAGAAAATCAAACTGGCTGGTGTCGTATCCAAGAAGTTCAGCCTGGCCAACGGCATCGCCAATGATTCCGCCGAAGCCCTCCTCATCATAGACCTGCTTACGGTTCGGCAGTATCACAGTCGGAGTCACCGTTGTAAGCATTTGCTCGTACCCAAAGGACGCGCGGTTATAAAAAGTGTTGATGGTCTGACCAGCCGATTGGGCAGCTGCCTGCGTCAGTGGCGGCGCAGCTTCATCGAGGAATTGCGCTGGAACCAATAGCAGCGTGCGTTGCCCCAGGAATCCGGGCGCTGGCCCCGGCGGAATCGTACTGCCACCGCCGCCTCCTCCAAACGCCTGCTCGGGCATCCAAAACTGCGCCTGCTGGCGACCGGACAAGCTCTTCATGGCCGCCAACCGATGCATCGCGGAAGTCGTAGTTTTGTTTTCCAATGCCAGCGCGAACTGAATGCTGTCGTTAACGGTCGCAGAGTGCTCGGGGCAAACTGTTTGATAACTTCCCGTGCCGAGGTCCAGCAACACCTGTCCACCCGTCGCGGCAGCAGCGCGACTACACACACTGCAGACAGTGTCGAACTTCGCCCGACCTTCGGCCATCAAATCCGTCGCTTCTTCGCTCGAAACCACTCGCGCGCCAGCTTCGCTGACGGCCAGCGTGTCGCCAATGCTCATGCCGTGAACGGCGATGCTTTTTTGCGAGACGAGGTCCGACCGCCAGCCGTACACATACGTGTCGTAGCGTTGGCTACCGATCTTTACCTCGCGTTTGGGTGCCGGCTCTTCGCCTTCGTGCCCCGGCAAGGGACAGAAAATCGCCACCGTAAACGATCCTTTGCCGCTGACCGGCTGTTCAAGTTGGGCGCGAATTTCGGCGGGAAGCACTTTGCGCGTGCCATAAGGGATCGCTTGCTCCAATGCCGCCTTGGGATCCATCTTAATCAATTCGCGCAACTCCTCCAAACGCGCCTTCGCCAACACGACCCCCTCCGCTGCAAGTGCGGCTTTTTCCGAATCGTTTGCAGCGCGATAGCGCTCCAGCCAAGCGTCAAATTTACCAACGGACGTTTTGGGTTCGAACTTGGCAATGGCCGAAGTCGCGGTGGACGGCGCAGGAGCAGCGTTCTTAGCGGCCTGAGTTGCTGCCGGAGCAAGCGTTTCACTTGGAGCGGTCGTCCCCGGCTTACCGACGGGCCGGCGAACCACCGCGAGTCCGAGCACCAGCCCGGCGACGACGATTGAACTGAGAAGGAACCAACGCGATTTGTGCATGATAGGGTTCAGTTAGCTGCGTGAAGGGCGTTTTCCAGGTTGATCCCGGAATTTCCGAGGCTTGCCGTCATTCCCATCGCTCCGCGCCAGCAGCCAACGCGCATGAGCGAAGCACCGAAAGCATTCCCAAAACGATCCAAAATAATTATTCTGGAAAGGCACCGGCGAGTCTCCTGAATCGTGTTCACGTTCGCAGAATCTTTCGCTTTTGGGTTCAAGTGAATGCGGTCTGGTTGTCCCAAAAAGGAGTGGGCTACGCAAGCAGTTTCGCGGATATGAGAGGTTAGATGCAGGAGAACGCGGCCCATTTGAACTCGCCGCTTCGAAGTTGCGACGATGCCAAGGTCTGCCTCAAGATTAGGCCATGGCGAAAAACCATTGGCTCGTGAAGTCAGAACCAGACGCTTACTCTTGGCAGCAGTTCCTCAAAGACGGCGGGACTGCGTGGACCGGCGTGCGAAACTTCCAAGCGCGAAACCATCTCCGTGCGATGAAACTGGGTGATCCGGTGCTTTTTTATCACAGCGTCACGGACAAATCAGTCGTCGGCCTCGCGCGTGTCCGGCGCGAAGCCTATGCCGACCCGACAGCCAAGGAGGGCGACTGGTCGTGTATCGACCTCGAACCCGTCAAACCTCTCGCTAAGCCCGTCTCGCTCGAGGACATCAAGTCCGATTCTGTCCTGAAAGATATCGCTCTCGTTAAACAATCCCGCCTTTCCGTCACTCCGCTAACCGACACGCAGTTCAAACGCCTCCTAGGCATCGCCGAAACCAAGGCCTGAATCAAGCGGGGCAGGCCCCCACTTCCCAAACTCCGGACCGCTCGACAAACATGCGGCCGCGACCTATCCTTTCGGCGTCGGGGATCACCGGGCCAGTGAGCGATTTGCAAGATTGCGCAACTGAACTCCTAAGAACCTATGCCTGCAACCTTTCTAGCCCTGTTTACTCTGGCAATTACCTTTTTCGTAGTAATCGTAGTAATCTTCCTGATCGCAATGAAACGGAAGTCCTCAGGACGCCGGTGGACGGGCGACCACCGTTCAAACGATTGGCACACTCCGTGGATCTTGGGTTCATCAGGAATCGATTCCAACCCGAACACCCACAGTCACACCGAATCTATTTCCTCAGCCAGCATGTTGAGCAGTTCCGATGCGGGCGCCAATGGTGGCGCCTCGTTTTCCAGCGGAGATTCGGGAGGCAGCGGGGCTGATAGTGGCGGAGGCTGCAGCAGCGGCGGGGGCGAAGGTTGCGGATAAATGCCCCCTCACTTCACGCTCATAGAGGATCAACGCAACAAATTTTCCGTTCCGGATTGAAACGCATTTCGCTTCCTTGCACAGTGTTGCTTCGATGAAGCAATTGGATTTTACGCTTGAACACATCGGCCTGCCGGCGCTGGATCCGGTCAAGCTCAAAGACTGGTATATTCACACGCTCGGCGCCAAGCTTCGCTTCGATAACGGTCAGGTTCCGCCCGCCTTCTTCATCGAACTTCCCGGCGGCGTGATGCTGGAAATCTATAAAAGCAATGCCGCCCTCAAAGGCACGAGCGACAACTCGGTCGCCGGCTGGCGCCATGCCGCTCTACGCGTCGGGTCCATTGAAGCTGCGAAGAAAGTTCTCGCCGCGCGTGGCGTGCGGTTTCCCGACCCCGCGAAACCCGCCGGTGGTGGCGGACGCGTCCTCTTCTTCAGCGACCCCGAAGGCAACCTGCTCCATCTCGTGGAGCGGCCGAAGGATTCCGTTTTCCACGCCCCCGCGAAGAGTTAAGCACGCCGGGCATCTACGCTCGCGTTCTCGCACTTGCTGAATTGACCCGCGCGCCGCGACTCGCTCGCCAGGCAAGGCAGCCGCTCGCCAACATTCCCCAGCCCATGGGGTGAAAGGGCTTGCATATGCCACGCCTTTCATTTACGGGAAGGGCGACCCAATTCGTAAACACGCAGCAAAAACAACGCACTATGCTATTCATCTCATCTCGTCTCCGATCGCTATTGCTCGTTCTGTTTGTCTCTCTCTGCGCTTTCACCTGTTCCGCTGGCGAAGCGGACATCAACCTTCCAGACCTGCATCTCGTGAAATTCTCCGCCTTCGGCGGCATCACCGGCTACACGATTCTGTATTCAGGGTTAGTGGTGTGCGCGATCGGCGCCCTTTTCGGCCTGTACCAATACTCGGCCACAAAGAAACTGCCGGTGCACTCCTCGATGAGCGACGTGTCGAACATCATCTGGGAGACCTGCAAAACGTATTTGTGGCAACAAGGGAAGTTTCTCTTCGTGCTCTGGATTTTGATCGGCGGCTGCATCCTCTATTATTTCGGGAGTCTTGCGGAAAAATCCGGCCCAGATGGCAAGCCGATGCACTACTCGGCATTTGAAATCGCCGTCATCCTCGCCGCCTCGGTGCTCGGCATTCTCGGCAGTTACGGTGTGGCGTGGTTCGGCATCCGCATCAACACTGTGGCCAACTCCCGCGCGGCTTTCTCCGCGCTCCAAGGCAACCCGCTCAAGACCTTGATGATCCCGTTGCAGTCAGGGATGAGCGTCGGCCTGCTGCTCGTCTGCGTCGAACTATTCTTCATGATTTGCATCCTCGCCTTCCTGCCGAAGGAGTTGGTTGGACCTTGCTTCATCGGTTTTGCAATCGGCGAGTCCCTCGGCGCCTCGGCGCTGCGGATCTGCGGCGGTATCTTTACCAAGATTGCCGACATCGGCGCGGATTTGATGAAGATCGTGTTCAAGTTGCCCGAAGATGATCCGAAGAATCCCGGCGTGATCGCGGATTGCACGGGCGACAACGCCGGCGACTCGGTCGGACCGACGGCGGACGGTTTCGAAACCTACGGCGTGACTGGTGTGGCGCTGATCGCGTTCCTCGCTCTCGCGCTCGGCACCTCGGCTATTTGCGGCCAGCTCATCATCTGGATCTTCGCGATGCGCATTCTGATGGTGCTCACTTCGATTGTTTCTTACGAAGCGAACAAAGTCGCCAGCACCGCGCTTTTCTCGAAAGACAAAGGCTTCAATTGGGAACATCCGCTGACCAACCTCGTGTGGCTCACGTCCGTCGTCTCCATTGTCGTCACTTTCGTCGCGAGCAAAATGCTCCTCGGCGATTTCGCGGACGCCACGGGCAAAGTTCAAACGGACTTGTGGTGGGTGCTCTCGATCATCATCTCGTGCGGCACCCTTGCCGGCGCATTGATCCCGGAGTTCACCAAGGTTTTCACCAGCACGAACTCGAAGCACGTCGCCGAAGTCACCAACGCATCCCGTCACGGCGGCGCCTCGCTTAACGTTCTTTCGGGATTCGTGGCGGGCAATTTTAGCGCGTTCTGGACCGGCCTCGTGATCCTTTCGCTCATGTTCGTGAGTTACAAATTCTCACAAAATCCGGCTCTGATGGCCATCATGCCGGACGCGTACAAATTCGCCGCGCCGATTTTTGCCTTCGGCCTTGTGGCGTTCGGCTTCCTCGGCATGGGCCCCGTGACGATCGCCGTCGATAGCTTCGGACCCGTCACCGACAACGCGCAGTCGGTTTACGAACTAAGCCGTATTGAACACCACCCCGGCATCCGCAAGGAAATCGAAGAGAACTTCGGCTTCAAACCCGACTTTGAAAACGCCAAACACCAGTTGGAAAAAGGCGACGGTGCCGGCAATACCTTTAAGGCCACCGCCAAGCCAGTGCTCATCGGCACGGCGGTCGTCGGCGCCACTACGATGGTGTTCGGCATCATCATGATGCTCGAGCGCACTTACGGCGGCGCAGTGGCAAGCCTCAGCTTGGTGCAACCGCAGGTTCTCCTCGGTCTGCTCATGGGCGGTTCGGTGATTTACTGGTTCACGGGCGCCAGCACCCAAGCCGTCGTCACCGGCGCTTACCGCGCGGTGGTGTTCATCAAAAACAACATCAAGCTCGACAAGGAAACCGCCTCCATTGCCGACTCGAAGAAGGTCGTCGAGATCTGCACCGTCTACGCGCAAAAAGGCATGTGGAACATCTTCATCGTGGTGTTTGCCTTCTCGCTCGGCCTACCGTTCTTCGATCCGTATTTCTTCATCGGTTACCTCGTGGCTCTCGCATTCTTCGGATTGTTCCAAGCCATCTTCATGGCGAATGCCGGCGGCGCTTGGGATAACGCGAAGAAGATCGTCGAAGTGGACCTTCGTCAAAAAGGCACCCCGCTCCATGACGCCACCGTCGTCGGCGACACCGTGGGCGACCCGTTCAAAGACACGAGCAGCGTGTCGCTGAACCCGGTGATCAAATTCACCACGCTGTTCGGCCTGCTCGCCGTCGAAATCGCCGTCCACATGAAGAAAGGCAGCCCCACTTCAAGCCTTCCAACGGTCATTGGCGCCATCTGCGTTGCCGTGGCGTTGGTCTTCGTTTGGCGCTCCTTCTACGCCATGCGCATCCCGGAAGAGAGCGCGAAGGACTGATTCTTACCAACTCGCAAACGGGGCAGGCGCAAGCCTGCCCCGTTTGCTTTTGAGCATGCAACCCATCCTCCGCGAACTGACATTGGACGATTACGACGCTGCACTCGCTTTGTGGAAACGCTGTGAAGGCATCGGCATTGGAGCCGGAGATACCCGCGAAGGAATCGCCCAGTTTCTCGCACGGAATCCCGGTTTGAGCTTCGTCATCGAGACGCAAGGGCAAGTCATCGGTACCGCCCTCAGCGGTCATGATGGACGACGCGGATTTATTTATCACCTCGCCGTCGATTCCATTCATCGACAAAAAGGTCACGGCAGAAAACTAGTCCACGCCTGCCTCGAACAACTCCGCAGGCGCGGATTGCAAAAGACCCATATCGTCGTTTACGCCAACAATCAGCACGGCCAGGAATTCTGGCTGAAGCTGGGCTGGGTAAAGCGCGACAACCTGTTGATCATGTCCACGGGTTAACGCCGAGAATTCCGCTCGTCGGCACTTATTTACGTACTCCGGCGGTTCTGCACGATCTGGGAGAGTCGATCGCCATCGATGTCCGTGTTGATTTGAACCCACACGGGGAAATGGTCGGAAATCTGAAAACTAAACTGCTCCTGCGTGTAGTTGTCTTTGGGGAAAAGTTTTTTGATGAACGCGTCGCTATCGTAAAAATCGAGAGTTCCGCCACCGTTGCTGAACCGCTTTTCGTTCGTGGGCAGGTGGAGAATCTGATCGTAGCGAGCGTCCTTGCCGAGATTGCTGCCCGGCATCGCTTGATCCCCAGCCTTGAGGTTGACCAGCGCCTGAGGAATGCGCAGTCCACGGCTGGTCAGGGCATTGAAGAGCGTGTCGTTGATCTTCGGGATGTTGAAGTCCCCCATCACAATGAGATCCTTGTCCTCAAACGCTTTGGCCTCGGACCGTTTCTTGATCCAGTCGGCAAGCATCTGAAGCTCGGCCTGACGGCCTTTGATGCTGTCACCCCATCGTGTGTGTGTGGCAAGGGCGAGGAAGTCAAAATTGCCGGCACGGAAAGAGCAGAGGTACGGTGCGCGCCAGAACGACTGGCTGGCGAGGTATTCAGTAGCTTTCTTTTCGCGCGGCGCATCAACCTCGGCGGCCAATCCGTTAAACGTCACCGCTCGGGCGTCGTAGAGAAATCCCGTTCGCTCCTGGTTGCCACCATCGTCTTCGATCCAATCAGAGTAAACGATGTTCCAACTCGTCCCGAGGTATTTGAGAACTCGGCCCAGATCGGAAAGATCATTGCGCAACTCAACGAGAGCAATGAGGTCGAACTGCCCGAGAATCTCGGCGATGTAGTGAATGGCGGCATCAGTGCGGGGCGACTTCCCGAATTCACGGATGTTCCAAACGGCGACATTGATGGTTTCATCGAGTTTGGAAGGCGGGATTTTTGCCGCGGCGATTCGCTTTTTGAGCGCGAGGAGTCCTTGGGCGATTTCGGGAGTGACCGATCCATGGTGCATAAAGGCTTGGTAGCGGGCGATGAAAGCATGGTCAATCACCAAGACGGAAATTCACCAACCTATCTTCCCCCGTCTCTCAGGCTTTCCACGCCCGGCCCGAGATGTGTGGCGCCATGAATCCAAGCGGAAGATCGAAACGTTCGATCTGCACAGTGGCAAAACCCGCTTGTTCGATTGCCACCCACGTTTCGCGATCCGGTTCACAGCCGTCACCGAAGCAACGCGTCAATGGTCGGATCGCGTGCTGGCAGCGCCGTCGCCACGAACCGCTGGGCGCAGCCACATGTTCTAGAAACACGAACTGCCCACCCGGTCGCAGCACCCGCCGTACTTCACGCAAAACCGTCGCGACATTTTTCACCGAGCACAGGACCAATGTGCTCACGACGGCATCGACGGTCGCGTTCTCGGCGGCAATCGACTCGGCCGAGCCGAGACGTAAATCCACCGCGAGGCCAAGCGTATGAGCTTTCTCGCGAAGATACGGGTGCATCGCGGGATTGGGCTCGATTCCCGTCCAGTGAACCGTTTTCGGAAAATACGGAAGGTTGGCGCCTGCACCCGGACCGATTTCGAGAACATCTCCGCGCAGGTCCGCGAGCAACCCCTGCTTTCGCTCGGCGGCGAGCCGCTCGTAACGACGCACGCCACGGCCCAGGGCGAAAGCAAAGACGCGTTGCCGAAAAGTGCCGCGCGGAAGTGCGGAGTCCGACCTGCAAATAGCACAGCCGCCGTCGTTGGACGGCGGCTGGCTTGGGCCGGTTGAATGCATTACGGGAATGTCACTCGACTACGCTGACCGTTTCAAGCGCTTCAATTTTCTTGCGCAGTTTCTTCAGCGCGACTTCCTGAATCTGGCGGATTCGTTCGCGGGTCACGCCGAACTCCTCGCCAACTTCCTCAAGCGTGAGTTCGTCATCCCCATCCAAGCCGAACCGGCGGCGGAGGATTTTCTGCTCGCGCGGATCAAGGTGCGCGACGAGTTCCTGAATCAGCCCGGCATTCGCCTTGCCTTCGAGTTCCTCGTACGGTGTGTCGGCGTTTTCGTCTGAAACAACTTCCGAGATCGTATTGGAGTCATCATCACCCATCGGCGCTTCGAGCGACGCAGGACGAATCGAAGCCGTCCGCAATTGACGCACGCGTCGAGCGGTGAAGCCAAGTTCATCACCCAATTCCTCATCACTGGGCTCACGGCCAAGGATGTCGTGCAGCTTCGCCTCGGCTTTGCGCAGGTGAAACAATTTGTCGACGATGTGAATCGGCAAACGGATCGTCTTCGTCTGGTTGGCGAGGGCGCGCTTGATCGCCTGCTTGATCCACCACGCGGCGTAGGTGGAGAGCTTCGCGCCTTTGCTCGGATCGAAGCGTTCCACGGCTTTCATCAAGCCGATGTTGCCTTCGTTCACGAGGTCGAGCAGCGGAAGGCCGTAGCCTTCGTAATCGCGCGCGATCTTCACCACCAGCCGGAGGTTCGCCTTGATCATCTGCTCGCGAGCGTCTTTGTCGCCACGTTTGATCCGCTTAGAGAGAGTGATCTCTTCTTCCGGCGTGATCAACGGCGTGCGGCCGATCTCGGACAGATAGAGGTGGTAAGCCGTGTTGCCGTCATAAGGTTGACGTTCAATCGCCTCGGGGGAGGGCTCGCCGTGAAGCCGCGGGAGTTCCGGTGCTACCGCTGGCCCCAGCGGGTGGTGGCCACGGTGGGCCGACATCGCTTCTTTCCCCCGCCCTGCTGGCGGCAACGAAATCGGTGCTGTGACTAAGGGTTTCTTGTTCCGGGTTTTCATATTCAGTGGTGGTTGTGCGTCGTTCAACCGTCGGCAATTTCAGTTCAATGTATTCCAGTTTCTATCGCTTTGAGTGTGTGCTTACTCACCTCGTTCAAAAAAAGTTTACGAAGCTTTACCAGCCCCGAAGAACAACGACAAAGCCTTCGGGTTGTAATAGGTATCGATGGCCTTGTCCGTCAGACCAATACCGCGCAAAACAAACCAGACCGCTTCGTGGAGCAATTTCTCCCCGGAGGCGTGATAGTCGATGGCCGGCTTCTCCGGCAAACGCACCAACGCAATGAACGCCGCCACGTGATGGGCGAAACGCAACCGATTATGCTCCTCCACGGGGCTCTTGACCATGTCGCCCGATGCCGCGGCTGCATGGAGGCTCGCTTCAATCTTCTCGAAGTAACACGCGCAGCCATTTTGGTAAGAAATCCGCGCAAATGCACCGTCTTCTAGGCAACTATTGACCAAGAGACGATGCTTGCACTCCCATGAATCACAATCAGCTTGCCGGCCGAAAGCGATGACCCGGACCAAGTAATAGATGATGTGGACTAGGGTGGAAGTGGACGGCTCCAGTTCGGCCAAACGATCGAGGACCGGATCGCCGCCACGGCAGCCGACTGATTGGATTTCCTCGTAGAGCTTTTCCTTGTTCGGAAAATGTTTGAAAATCAACGCCTCGGAGACACCCGCAGCCTTCGCGAGATCGCGCGTGGTGGTCTTTGCAAAACCGCTGCGGGCAAACAACGGCAACGCCGCCTTCACAATGGCATTCCGACGCTCTTCTCCGCTCAAACGCGTTATCTTCACGTCGGTAAGTTAGCAAACACTTACCAAGACGTCAAATTTTGCATTCATCCCCGATAAATTCAAAACCGCACGCTGACTTTCGCCAGCGTGCGGTTCGAAAACAGAGTGCGGGTTCTAAGGAAGATTACTTCGCAGCGTCAAACGCCTTGGCGACTTCCGCCCAGTTGACGACGCTCCAGAACGCTTTGAGGTAGTCGGCGCGCTTGTTCTGGTATTTCAAATAGTAAGCGTGTTCCCAAACGTCGCAGCCAAGGATCGGCGTGCCTTCGCAACCGGCCACAGCTTTGCCCATCAGCGGATTGTCCTGGTTGGCAGTCGAGACGATTTCGAGTTTGCCGCCATTGACGACGAGCCAAGCCCAGCCGCTGCCAAATCGGCCGATGCCCGCCGCTTCAAACTTCGCCTGAAAGTCGGCGAAGGAACCGAACGCCGCGTTGATCGCGTCGCCGAGTTTGCCAGAAGGAGCGCCGCCCGCCTTCGGAGCCATGAGTTTCCAGAAGAAGGAATGGTTCCAGTGACCGCCGCCATTGTTGCGAACGGGGCCGCGAATATTTTCGGGAACGGAAGCAATGCCGCGCACGAGTTCGTCGAGTGACTTGGATTCAACCGGGGATCCGGCGAGCGCCTTGTTCAAGTTGTCCACGTAGGCCTTGTGATGGCGGCCGTGATGGATTTCCATCGTCGCCTTGTCGATGTGCGGTTCAAGAGCGTCGTGAGCGTAGGGAAGCGGTGGGAGTTCGTGTGCCATAAATTTTTCAGTTTAGGTTATTACCGATTTGCAAAGTGAAACTAGCAGCCTGACCCGCGATGCACAAGGGCCGGTACCACCCAACGGTTGCGACTATCGGGCAAGCTCCACGAAGTTTTTCAACAGGCGCAGTCCCACGTCCTGACTTTTCTCCGGGTGAAACTGCGTGGCGAACACGTTGTCCTTCCATACGGAAGACGCGAAGACATCGCCATAGTTAGTTCGCGTGGCCACGATGCTTGGGTCGGCCGGCTGCGGGTAAAAGCTGTGCACGAAATAAACGTAGCTGCCGCTCGCGATGCCCCGATACAGCGGGCAATCGTTGCGCGTGAGTTCGATCTGGTTCCAGCCGATCTGCGGAATCTTCAATCCCGGTCGCTCGGTAAAACGGACAACTTTGCCATTGAACACCCGCAGGCCGGCAGCGCAGCTATTAAATTCCTCGCTCTTCTCAAACAGCGCCTGATAGCCGACGCAGATGCCGAGGAACGGTCGTCCCGTGCGGATGAACTCCCGCACGGCACCGAGCAATTCCTGCTTTTGCATGGCGTTGAGGCAATCGTCGAACGCGCCGACGCCAGGCAACACGACGGCGCGCGCGTCGGCCATTTCGGCCGGGCGTTGCACCAAATGCACGTCCGCGCCGACCTTGAGCAGGGCTTTTTGCACACTGCGAAGGTTGCCGGAACCGTAATCGAGCAAAGCAATCACCGTGGAATTAGAAACCAAAACGCGAAAATGTAAACGGTGCAGTCCGATCAACGCACCGCGGGAAAGAAGATGGGGTGACCAACGGGACTCGAACCCGCAACATCCAGAATCACAATCTGGGGCTCTACCATTGAGCTATGGCCACCGACCGAGAGCGGGAAAATTAGATTTCTTTGCGCGACACGTCAAGCCCCTCGTGCCGCAATCGGAAGCCATCTCTCGCCTTTACCCGCGAATCGATTGGAATAAGCTTCCGTTGTGCAAGCATTTCACCAGAACAAGATTTTCTCCGGCCTTCTGGCGGCCGAGTTGCACATGCTGGAACAAACCTCGCGGCTCCAGCGCTTCGCGGCAGGACAAACGATTTTTCAGGAAGGTGACGCCGGGGACGGTCTGTATCTAATCAATGAAGGGCTGGTACAAATCTCGGCCGTGGTCGGCGACGGCGAACGTCGCACCCTCGCACGGATCGGCGCCGGTGATTTTTTTGGCGAAATGGCAGTGCTCGAGCAGCGGCCCCGCTCCGCAACCGCCGTCGCTGAAACGCCGACGCGCGCGTGGTTCGTGGCAAGCGCAGAACTCCTCAAAATGTTGGATCACTCGCCCAAACTCGCCAGCAGTCTGCTGCGCGAAGTGAGCCAACGCTTGCGCGATTTCGACCGCCAATACGTTCAGGAGTTGTTGCAGGCGGAACGACTCGGCCTCGTCGGCCGCTTCACCCGCTCCATTCTGCACGACCTCAAAACGCCACTCACCGTGATCGCGCTCGGTGCCGAAATGGGATTTGCTCCGAACGCCTCGCCAGAAACTCGCAAGACCGCCGGGACGCGCATTCGCAAGCAGATCGAACGCGTCACCACCATGATCAACGAGCTCATGGAATTCTCGCGCGGAGGCCAGAGCAATCTCACGCTCACCGAGATGGAGTTCGCGCCTTACATCACGCAATTGCTCGATGAACTCCAAATGGAGGTCGAGATGTCCTCGGTCAAAGTCGTCGTGAATCCGCCACCCGCAGGACTCATGGTCTCCATCGACCCGCGTCGTCTCGCGAACGTTGTTTTTAACCTCGTCCACAACGCCGTTGACGCGATGCCCAGCGGCGGCCAGATCACGTTTCGTTTCAGCCTGACGCCCAAAAAGCTCACCATGGAAATCGAAGACACCGGCCCGGGCTTCGCGCCGGAAATTCGAGATCGACTGTTTCAACCTTTCGCCACCTACGGGAAGACAACCGGCACTGGCCTTGGGCTTTCGATCTGCAAAAAAATCATCGAAGACCACGGTGGGAATATTGAGGCCCTGAGCCGCCCCGGCTCCGGCGCAATTTTCGCCGTCACCCTGCCTCACAAATAAAATCCCCGCCGCCGAATGCGTTCGGCATTGCGTTCCCGCTGCCGCTCGCTTCTATTCATCATCCGAAATTCGCAAACTGAAATTTCCCGATGAATCGCGTCCGCCTGCTGCCCGAGCAAGTCGCCAACCAAATCGCCGCCGGCGAAGTGGTCGAGCGGCCCGCGAGCGTCGTAAAGGAACTTGTCGAAAACTCCCTCGACGCGGGCGCGACGCGAGTGACTATCGAAGTGCAGGCCGGTGGGCGCAGTCTCATTCGCGTTACCGACGACGGCTTCGGGATGAATCGCGACGACGCCCTGCTTTGCCTCGAGCGTCACGCCACGAGCAAAATTCAGAAAGCCGAAGACCTCGCCGCCATTGCTACAATGGGCTTCCGCGGTGAAGCGTTGCCAAGTATCGCCAGCGTTAGCCGTTTCACGCTCACCACACGCGAACGCGACGGCAATGCGCTCGAAGCCACGCAAATCATAATCAACGGCGGCAAGATCGTCGAAGTGAAAGCCGCCGGCGCGCCGACCGGCACGACGATCGAGGTCCGCCAACTTTTCTTCAACTTGCCCGCGCGGCGGAAATTTCTTCGCAGCGAAGAAACCGAGCTCGCGCACATTCAGCACTACCTGACCCTCGCTGCGCTCGCGCATCCCGCGGTCGCGTTCACCTTCTTGAACGGCGGACGCACGATGTGGAACCTCGCCGCGTGCAATCAGCCAAACGCGATGAACGCGCTCGCCGAACGGATGCGCGCGCTCCACGGAGGCGAACAGAAACTTCTGCCCGTGGAGTTTTCCTCCGAGTTCGAACCGCTCGCTGATCTCGACGCGGAGGCCGACAGTCTGCGGCCGGAAACGGACAAGCAAAAACTCCGCGTATGGGGATTCATCGGAGCCCCCGGCGTTTCGCGCAGCACCCGCGATCAACAGAATGTTTTCGTCAATCGTCGGCCCGTGGAGAATCGCGGTCTCAACTTCGCGTTGCTCGAGGGCTATCACAACGCGCTGATGAAGGGGCGTTATCCAGTGTGCTGTTTGTTTCTGGAAATCGATCCAGCCGAGGTGGACGTGAACATCCATCCGGCCAAGCGCGAGGTGAAGTTTCATCACGAACGCGCCGTCCGGCAATTGGTCGCGCAAGCCGTGCGCGATGCCCTGATCGGGTTTCATACGAAGGCCGAGGTGCGAGGTGCGAAGGGCGAACCGGCGGCTCCACCGGCGACGGCGAGCCCGCCTCAAGCTGAACGCGGCCCGCAGCCAATCGAACTGCCAAATTTCTCGGCACCTCCACCGACACGTCCGCCGACGCTTCCGACATCCGCAGAGGAGGCGCCGCTAAAAATGGGATTCGCGCAAGCGCCGGCAGCCGAAACTAAAAGCGCAGCGCTTCCAATTTCCACGCCCGCCCCACGCCCTTCGCCCCTCGCCCCGTCCCCTTCCGGTCCCGTGCCCCTGCTCGCTGTTCCGCTGCGGCTCGTTGGCGTGATCGGAAAACTCTACGTCGTGCTCGAATCAGATCGCGGCCTCGTGTTGCTCGATCAACACGCCGCGCATGAACGCATTCTTTACGAGCAAATGCTGCAACGGATGGAGCGCGGTGACGCGCCATCGCAACGTTTGCTCCTGGCCGAAACGGTCGAACTGCCGCCGCGCGATGCTAATTTTCTCCGGGAAAATTTGCCGATGCTCACGAAGCTCGGTGTTGGGTTAAGCGAATTTGGCGAACGCACCTTCCTGCTCGATGCGCTTCCGCCGTTCGTGAAGGTCGGCGACGCGCGACGATTCGTTTTGGAAATGGTGGACGAACTCAAGGCCGCCGGGCAGGCCGTCAATGCGTGGCGGCTCGGTGAAAACGTCGTGGCCAAAACGGTCTGCCGCCACGCCGTAAAGGCCAACGATCCGCTCGCCGGACCGGAATTGGAGAATCTCGTGAACGACTTGCGGAATTGTTCGATGCCCTACACATGCCCGCATGGTCGCCCGACGCTCATTGAGATGAGCCTGAAGGAGCTCGATAAAAAGTTCGGCCGCGTGCAGTGAGTTGGTGCGTGCCCCTCGCAAGACTCCAGCGAATCCTTGCGCCCGCCCCAGTATTCCATTATCTCTGGCCGCGCTGAACCGGCCTTGGGCGACCACATGCAAAACGCTTCACTGAAATGCTTCGGCGTCGGAGACGGTTTTCCCGACGCCACACGCGGGCACTCCTCCTTCCTTTACCAGCTCGCGGGCAAGTCGATCCTGATCGATTGCGGCGAACCGCTCACGAGTCACTACGAGGCGTCTGGGTTGAGTTACGATCTGATCGATCTGATGTTGCTCTCGCATCTGCACGCGGATCACGTCGGCGGATTCCTGATGTTGATGCAGGGGCTGTGGTTGAAAGGGCGGAGAAAAAAACTGCCTATCAGCGCGCCCGCGGACGGCATCGCTCCGCTCAAGGCCATATTGAACGCTGCCTACCTTTTCGAAGAGTTGCTGGATTTCCGTCCGAGCTTTTCACCGCTGAGGACGGGCAAGCCCATTTCGGTTGGGAAAGTTCGCGTTACGCCGTATCGAACGACCCACCTTGACGCATTCATCCCGCGATTTCAGGCCAAATACCGGCAGTCATTCGACGCGTATTGTTTCTTGATCGAGGCGGGCAAACTTCGAATTGGCCACAGTGCTGACTTGGGCGAACCAGCCGATCTCGCGCCGCTGCTCGCTCAACCGCTCGACTTGCTCGTGTGCGAACTGGCGCACTTCAAAATCGAAAGCCTGCTCAAATATCTGGAGGGACGTTCGATTAAGAAAATCCTCTTTGTCCACCTGACCGGAGAAGGATGGAAAAAGAAATCCCGCATTCTGGCCGCCGCTGCCAAGGCGTTGCCAAATACGAAGTGCGCCATCGCGCGACCGCGCGAGACGATCAGGTTCTAGTCGCCGCCACCGTACGACGGCGTCACGGAAGTTCTTTGACGCGAATGCGGCGGTATTCCATCTGACCGCGATCCGCTTCGAGACCGATGCTGCCGGTGTCCGGCAACTTCAGCGCAGCTTCCAACACTTCGCCGTTGCACGTGCAGTGCGCGACGTTGTCCTTCACGATCACTTCAATCTGGTTCCAGTCCTGCGCCTTGTATTTCTTCAGTTCCTTGTAGGGGCCGGCGACGAGGTAATCGCGGCATTGGAGTTGCGGCTTGCGGAGGAAGATGCCACTGTCGGCATTCACCGCGGCACGGAACTCGATCTTCAGATGAAAGTTCTTCGGGAACTCGCGCGTGGTCCAGAGCTGGCGCAAGCGCGGGCCCTTGGCCGGATCCAGCGGGTTCACCACAATCATTCCGTCCTTGGCCGTGTAGCGACCGTCGGACGCCTCCGTCTTTCCGTCGAACGCGACAACCTTGCCATCGGCATCTTTGTAGCCCCAGCCAGTCAAATCTTTTCCATTGGTCAGGCTGAAGAAGCCGGGTTCCATTTTGAAATCGTCGGCGCGAGCGACGGACGCGACGAGGGCGGCGGCGGCAAGGGCCGCTGCGATTTGGGAGAATGCTTTAATGAGTTTCATGTGTTTGGTTAGTCGAATGCGTTAACGGAAATCTATCGGGCGCCTGTCATTTCACAGTGATCATTTTGTCTTGCGGGTCTTCGGAAACGATCAGGCCGCGAAACTGTACTTCCTGCGCCACTTTGTTGGAGTGAAGCTGCAAACCAATCGGACCGGCTTCGCAAAGCTCCGGCTTGGGATCGCGCCAATCTGCGACCAATTGGCCGTTCACCGCAAAGCGAATGCGGTCTCCGATGGCGAGAATCTCCATTTGATTCCAGTCGTGCTGGCGGCCGGCTTTTTTTGCGCGCCCGTCATCCTTGTAAATGCTGTTGCGGCGATACAGATCCCAAAAGCCCCAGTTCGAGGGGAACATCACCAGGTGGCCTTGATAGCTGTGAGGGTCACTCTCCTTCTCCTCCAGCTTGCCCCACATGGCAATTCCGGTGTGCATCTCGGAGGCGGCGAGCTTGCCTTCGAACACCAACCGGAAATTGCGGTAAGCTTTTTTTGTCGCCAGGTACGTGCTGGCCTTCGGCGCGTTCTCCACCGAGTTGCGGCCAATGATCACACCGTCCTTGATCGACCAATATTTTTCAGTTTGCCCCACCCAACCGGCGAAAGATTTTCCGTCGAACAACGGCATCGGCTTTTCTCCTTGAGGAAATTGCTGCTGCGCCGACCAATCGGCCGCGCACATCGAAACGACTGCGGCCAAGGATGTCACAAGGAGAAGAATCCAAGACGAGATTGCGCGATGTTGAGCGTGCATTTGGTGAATTGAGGTTGGGAAGAATCTGCGTCGATGTCGCTTTTGCAGCAAGTCAGAAAACGAATTCGGCGAAGAATCGACCAAGCTGATTCCCTCACGCCAAAATGGATTCACCGCGCAAGCTTCGGCGTCATTGCTCAAAGCACAACCGAAATTGGCGCCTCAGGTTTTCCCTTAGACAAAATTAGGCTAGGCCCGATTGCCGCCGAGGCCCTCTCTCTCCGATATTGTCGCCATGCAAGCAATCGCTGCACAGGTCGGAAACGCGGGAAAACGCCGCGTCAAGAAATCCGTGGCTCCCGTGGAAACACGGTGCTCCGGAACGCCCTGCTCCACCACCACAACAACACAAACTCCCACGATTATGACCACCACAACTAATCGCAAAGACCTCGTCGAAACCCTCACCGCCTCCAAAATGTATCAGGACTACGAACGCGCTTTCAGCGATGCGACCGGCCTGCCGGTTTCCCTGCGCCCCGTAGAGACCTGGCAATTGCCACTGCACGGCAAGCGCAAGGAAAGCCCGTTCTGCGCGTTGATGGCGGACAAGAGCCGCGCCTGCGCCGCGTGCCTCCAGATGCAAGAAAAGCTTTCCCAATGCGCGCAGGAAGAGCCGCAATCGATGAATTGCAAACTCGGCCTGACCGACACCTCCGTGCCCGTCCGCATGGGCAATGAACTAATTGGCTTCCTCCAGACCGGACAGATCCTGCGTTCCAAGCCCACCGAGGCGCAGTTCGAGAAGGCCCTCAAACAACTTGAGGAATGGGGCCTGAAGATGGATCAGAGGCAACTGCGCGACGCGTTCTTCGCCACCCGCGTCATCTCCGCCAAAGAATACGACTCGATGATCAAGTTGCTCCACATCTTTGCCCAACATCTCTCGATGGTGAGCAATCAGATCGTGGTGCAAAAAGAGAATGCCGAACCTCCTGTCATCACGCGCGCGAAGGAATTCATTCGTGCCAATCAAAGCGAACCCCTTTCGCTCGGCGCGGTGGCCAAAGCAGTCAACACGTCCACCTTCTATTTCTGCAAGTTGTTCAAGAAGGTCACCGGAATCAATTTCACCGACTACCTCTCGCGGATTCGCATTGAGAAGGCCAAGAATCTTTTGCTCAACCGCAACCTGCGCATCAGCGAAATCGCTTACGAGGTCGGCTTCCAATCGCTGACTCATTTCAACCGGGTGTTCAAAAAGATCGTCGGTCAATCGCCGACGTCGTATCGCCAGCAGTTGCCGACGGCGTGATTTGAGCGTGAATTGTGCATCGCCGGCGCTACTGTCGCCGCGATGACCCGTGAAGCGCACCTGACGAAAGCCGACCTGATCCGAAGGATCAAGAGCTTGAAGAAGCGTTCTGGCCAGGCCAAGGCGGTTGCCGCCAAGTCTGCAGCGTCCGCCTTGCGTGACAGCGAGGAACGCTTGCGCGCTCTCGTCCACACGGCCGTCGAAGGGATCATCACCATCGACGAACGTGGCGTGATCGAATCAGTCAATCCCGCCGCGGAGAAGATGTTTGGCTATGGCCCGGGCGAGTTAGTCGGCCAGCGCGTCAACGTCCTGATGCCCGCGCCCCACGCGCACGATCACGACAGTTACATTTCGAACTACGTTCACACCGGTCACGCCAAGATTATTGGCATTGGGCGCGAAGTGATGGGGAAGCGGAAAAATGGCTCCCTGTTTCCGATGGATCTTTCCGTCGGTGAGGTGCGGCTCGCCAATCGCCGGATGTTCACAGGAATCTTGCGCGACATTTCCGCACGCAAGAAACTGGAGCAGGAAATTCTCACCATCACCGAACGCGAACGTCGCCGTCTCGGCGAGGATCTTCACGACGGATTGTGCCAGCATCTCGCCGGCATCGAATTGATGAGTCAGGCGTTGGAGCAAAATCTCGCCAAACGTTCGCGCAAAGACGCCGCGCAAGCCGCCAAGATCACCCAACACGTCCGCGACGCCATCACGCAAACCCGGAGTCTCGCGCGCGGTCTCTCGCCGGTTCAACTCGACTCCGCCGGCCTGATGTCCGCTTTGCACGAGTTGGCCGGCAACATTTCCGACCTGTTCCGCATCAAGTGCACGTTCCGCAACGAACGCCCCGTGCTCGTTCGCGACAACGCCGTCGCCACGCACTTGTTCCGCATCGCACAGGAAGCCGTCAGCAACGCCTTGAAGCACGGCAAAGCGCGCAACATCGAGATCGCGCTGGCTGCCTTGCCCGAACGCATCATGCTCGCGGTGCACGACGATGGGCGCGGGATTCCCGAGCACCGAAAGCCTTCAAAGGGAATGGGCCTTCGCATCATGAGTTATCGCGCCGGCATGATCGGCGGTTCGCTCGCGATTCAGCGTGAAACGAACGGCGGCACTACGGTAGCCTGCACCGTGCACCAATCGGCAGCCTCCAACTCGACGAAATGAAATCGCCGAAGGAAAAGCCCGCGCTCACCGCGAAGAAAAAGATCCTCATCATCGACGACCACCCGATGATGCGCGAGGGCTTGTCGCAGCTGATCAACAACGAACCCGATCTAACGATTTGTGGCGAAGCCGAAAGCGCCGTCGCCGCGCTGGCTGCGGTGGAGAAATGCATTCCTGATCTGGCGATCGTGGATATCTCGCTCAAAGACAGCAACGGCCTCGAATTGATCAAGGACCTGAAGATTCGCTGGCCCAAACTACCCATGCTCGTGCTGTCGATGCATGACGAATCTCTCTACGCCGATCGCGTGTTGCGCGCCGGTGCCCGCGGTTACCTGATGAAGGAAGCCGGCGGCAAGAATATCATGACGGCCATCCGCCAGATCTTATCGGGGCGAATTTACGTCAGCGAAAAAATGTCGGATCAATTGCTCGCCACCGCTTCGGGCCAAGCTCCCGCCGCCAACAACACGGCGGTGGACCAACTGACCGATCGCGAATTTGAGGTGTTCCAACTCATCGGTCGCGGCACGTCCGCCCGTGACATGGCCGCGCGCCTTCACGTCAGCATTAAAACGGTCGAAGCCCATCGCGTGAACATTAAGCGCAAGCTTGGCGTGAACACCGCCACGGAACTGATTCGCTACGCCGTGCGCTGGGTGGAAACGCAGCAAACCCGATGAGCACTCGGCTTCTTCACAATTCTATCCTTGAATAACGCCCGCAAAGGGGGCATCAAACACACACCGTTTATGAAAACTCCAAAGCCCTCTTCTCTGGGCGGCGAATCTCGTCGCGCATTCATCCAAAAAACTTCCACCGTTGCCGCGGCCGCAACCGCCGCGAACGTATTTAAGACGCCGGTTTACGGTCAGAACCAGGCGCCCTCCACCGGCAAAGTCATTGGCGCCAATGACCGCATCAACGTCGGCCTCATCGGTATCGGCCACGGCATCGGCAAGGCGCACATGAAGAGCATCAAGGAACATGGTGCCGAAAATAACGTCAGCATCGGCGCCGTCTGCGAACTCTGGTCCCAACGCCGCGAGAGCGCCCGCACCTTCTGCGGCCTCGAAGGCAAGGACGCCTACGACGATCATCGCAAGCTGCTTGAACGAAAAGATATCGACGCCGTCGTCATCGCCACGCACGACGTCTGGCACGCGCCCATTTCCATCGACTCGTTGAACGCCGGCAAGCACGTCTACTGCGAAAAGCCGATGACCCGTTACATCGACGAAGCGTGGGCCGTTCACGACACCGTCAAGAAGACGGGGAAAGTTTTCCAAGTCGGTTCCCAAGGTTGCTCCGCGCAGACCTATCACAAAGCCGCTGAACTCATCAAAGCCGGCAAGATCGGCGAACTCGTCTGGGGTCAGGGCACCTATTGCCGCAACAACCCCAAGGGCGAATGGAACTACGACATCGAAATCCAGAAGGCCAACGAAATCGATTGGAAGCGCTGGCTCGGCCAGAGCGGCGACCGCGAGTTCAACCCGGACCACTATCATCGTTGGCGCAAATATCTGCCGTATTGCGCGGGCTTGCTCGGCGACCTCTTCCCGCACCGCTTGCATCCCTTGCTCCTCATGACCGGCAATCCAGAATTCCCGACCCGCGTCGTCTGCACCGGCACGAAGAAGATTTCCACGGACCGTGACGTGAACGACACCACGCACATGCTCGCGGAATTCCCGAGCGGCTACACGCTGTTCATCGTGAGCACAACCGTCAACGGCCAGGGCCTCGACGACGTGATCCGCGGCAACAAGGCGGTCCTCAAGACCACCGTCGGCGCCAACAAAGTCGAACTCACTCCGGAACGTCCCTACTCCGACGAAATCGACGCGCAGACGTTCGACAAGCTCACGCCCGGCGAAGCGATCTCCGAGCACGAGAAGAACTGGTTCAGCTGCATCCGCTCGAACAAGCTCCCGAACGCCAACATCGACCTCGGCATCCGCGTGCAAACCATCATCAGCATGGCGGAAGTCGCCGAGCGCTACGGTATCGCCGCATATTGGGACGCCAAGAATCGCCGCATCACCGACTCCTCCGGCAAAGAATACCGCATCAACTACGCGACGCCGGCGAAGTTGCACCTCTCGAAGGTCTGATCTATTTGAGATCCCGCAACGGGGCTTCGCGCGTGCGAAGCCCCGTTTCCATTTCCACCTCCGATGCCCACACTCGCCCTCGCCCGCAACGCGATGAACTCGCGTTTCGAAATCCTCCTCAACGGTGAAAACGAAGTCAGCCTGCGTGCAGCGGCCGAGGAAGCGCTTGAGGAAATCGAAAAACTCCACGCGCAGCTCAGTCTTTACACCGCCACGAGCGAGCTATCGCAAATCAACGCCCGCGCGGCCCGCGAGCCCGTGCGCGTTGAACCGCGCCTCTTCCACCTGCTTCAACGCGCCCAGCAAATTCATCGCGACACCGGCGGCGCCTTTGACATCACCATCGCGCCGTTGATGCGAGCGTGGGGATTTGTGCGCAACACGGGCAAGCTGCCCGACCCTGCCGAACTTATCGCTGCGCGCAATTGCGTCGGCATGAGCCTTGTTCGCCTCGACGAGCGCGACTTAACCGTCAGCTTCGTTCGCCCGGGCGTGATACTCGACCTCGGCGCGATCGGAAAAGGCTACGCGCTCGAACGCGCAGAACGCACGCTGCGCGAAGCCGGCATCACCAGCGCCCTGCTCCACGGCGGCACGAGCTCCGTGTGCGCCATCGGCCGCGACAGCTCGGATCAGCCGTGGAGAATCGCCATCGAGCATCCTCAACGCGCGCTCGCAGCAGCGAAGCTAAAAGGCTCCGCGAGCAGCCAAGCGTCAACGCCGAGCCAGGAAGCTCTCGCCGTCATCACGTTGGAAAATGAATCCCTCTCCGTGTCCGCCGCGTGGGGAAAAGCGTTTGAAGCCAACGGAAAAATTTTCGGCCACATCCTCGATCCGCGCACCGGTGCGCCCGCACAAGGTTCGATCCTTTCCGCCGTCGTGCTCCCGTCGGCGACCGGCGCGGACGCCTTGTCGACCGCGCTGCTTACCCTTGGTCCGCGCGGAATGGAAACCATCGCGGCGCTTCAAGGCGCACGCACACTTGTCGCTTCGCCCGATGATTCAGCAGTTGGCTTCTCCGTCGCCGCGAGAGGGATCTCCGCCAGCGTCGTGTAGTGCGACCCCGCTGACGCCAGCTCACTTTTTAGCAACACCACCCGATCGATGCGCCAGTCGCCCACGTTGTCAGCGTGCAAGTGTTGAATCGCTTCACCGATTTCCCAGCGTTCGCTCGTCGAAACATCCCGCACGCGCCCGAGAGTTAGATGCGGATGAAACGCCTCGTGTGTGGGCCGGTCGCCAAGGTCAGACGTGCCCGCCGCAATCGCCCGCTGCAGATCCAGCAGCCCCGGACCGCCGTTCATTCCAACCCAGATCACCCGCGGCTCCTTTACGCTTGGAAAGCAGCCCAGACCAGAGACGAAAGCGTCGATTGGTCGGAATCTCCCGCACACGGCACGCACCCGCGAAGCGATTTCAGCCGCTGACTCGTCGGGAACGTTGCCGAGAAACCGGAACGTCAGATGGAATTGATCGGGCGTCACCCATTTGATCGGCGCCATCCGAAACGTATTGCGCAGGCGCTGCATGACGCTGTGGAGCCCCTTGCGAATCTCTGGCGAAACCGGGGCTGCAATGAAAGCGCGCATAATTTGTTCGAGGGTTTAGCCGTACGGATTGAACGGCTTCAAATCCCATTCGTCAATCAAGTCGGGAGGAAGTTCCTTCAGAAAACGCGAGGGCACTTGCATGAAGTCGCCAGTGCCGCCGGGCGTCATGCGAATCAGCGGATACGAGAGGTAAAGTTCATTTCGCGCGCGTGTGATCGCCACGTAGAAGAGTCGCCGCTCCTCTTCCTCGCCATCCGTCGATTCGGTCGAGCGCGACGAAGGAAAAAGGCCGTCGCACAGCATGATCACGAACACGACTTCGAACTCGAGCCCTTTGGCCTGATGGATCGACGAGAGTTTGATCTGCTCCGTGTCGTCGTTCGCCACGCGATCATCTTCGGCTTCGATGTTCGACAGCAACGCGAGCTGCGAAAGAAAGTCGCCCAGACTCGGAAACTGAAGTGCAAAACTCGCAAGCTGATCAATGTCCTCCATCCGCGCGCGGTAGTTGGGGAACGTTTCCTTCAGGTAATCTTCGTAACCTGCTTCCACGGACAACCGGATCATCTTCTCGGCACTGTTGCGAACGTCCGGCGCCTCCAACTGCGAGACCGTGGCGGAGAACTGCGCCCACGCAGTGCCGGCTTTCTTCGGGACGTTCTTCACGCACTTCTGCAGAGCGATCGCAAGCTGGCAGACGACGGCGGGAACCGTTGCTTCCGTCGGAACATCGCCAGGACCATTTACGGTAACTTCTCCCTCACCCCGGCCCTCTCCCGCTGGAAGAGGGGGAATGTTCGGCAGCGCACCGGCGGACGGAGCCGTACTTTCCTCAACATCTGCCGCAGCATCGCTGGGCGTAAGATTCGCACTCGGCGGACTTAGTTTCGCCCTCTCGCCCGTGGCGAGGGAAACTGCGCGGCCAGCACTCGCTTGACGTTCGACTTCCGCGCTCACCGAGAGCCACAACTTGTCCGCGCTCTTGCCACCCACGCCCGGCAGCATCTTGACGAGTCGCTTGAAGGCAATCTCATCGCGCGGGTTGTGAATCCACTTGAGATACGCGGTGACGTCCTTGATGTGCGCTTGTTCAAAGAAGCGAATCCCGCTTGTGATGCTGAACGGAATGTTGCGCCGCGTGAGTTCGAGCTGCAATTCAAGCGCGTGAAAGTGCGAACGATAGAGCACCGCCATCTCATTCAAGCTCACGCCTTCCTCGCGAAGCTCGAGCGCGCGCTGGGCCACGAACGTCGCTTGTTCGCGCGCGTCGCTGCACGGGATCAGCGCGGGCTTGGTGCCGGGCTTCCGCGCCGGCTGAAGTTCCTTCGCAAATTGGCGGACGTTCGCCGCGATGGCAGCGTTGGCCAGCGACAGAATCTCCGGCGTGCTGCGGTAGTTGGTTTCGATCTTGTAAACCTTCGCGCCGGCGTAACGCTTCGGAAACTCGAGGATATTCGCAAAGTTCGCGCCGCGCCACGAGTAGATGCTCTGCGAATCATCGCCGACGACCATCACGTTCTTGTTCCGCGCGGCCAACAGATCGATGAGGTCGCTCTGCAGCTTGTTCGTGTCCTGATACTCATCGACGAGGACGAACTGAAAACGCCGCTGATATTCCTCGAGCACGTCGGGATGATCGCGCAAGAGCTGGAGCCACAGCGCGAGCAAATCATCGAAGTCCATTCCATTGACGGCGCGTTTGCGAGCCCGATAACTGTCGCGCAAGGCAATGATCTGCGGCGCGAGGTGGCTGAAGTAATCGTAGTTCTCGCCCAAGACTTCCGGGATGGTTTTGTTCGTGTTGAGCGCGTAGGAAAAAATATCGCCGAGCACGTCGGCCTTCGGAAAACGCGTCGCCTTCACGTCGATGTCGGCTTCCGCCAGACACGCGTCGACGAGTTCCTTCGCGTCGTCGCGGTCGAGGATCGTGAAGTCTGGCTGATACCCGAGCAGTTGCGCGTGCCGACGCAACACACGATTGCCAATGGAGTGAAACGTTCCGCCCCACAGATCGGAAATATCACTGCCCAGCAACTCCTCCACGCGCCGCATCATTTCTTTCGCGGCCTTGTTGGTGAAGGTGAGGAGCAGAATCCGTTGCTGCGGCACGCCTTGTTCGAGCAAGTAGGCGACGCGATACGTGAGCGTGCGGGTTTTCCCGGAGCCCGCGCCAGCGATGACCAACGCCGGGCCGGGCAATGCCGTCACGGCGGCATGCTGCTGCGGGTTCAGTTCTTTGGCGTAGTCGATCTGCAATTCCACCGGAGCGTGGAACGGTTGCAGATGATACTCGCGCGACATGCCACCAACTTAAGCGATCACGCGCGGCGGAAAAGGAGAATCAACCCGACCGGACTTCAAGCCTTCGCCGCCAGTTGCTGGCGCAAACGCTCGAGATTCGCCTGGATGTGTTTGAGGTAGGGATTCGGCCCGTCGGGATACGGTTCGTTCAGAAACTTGTAGAGACCGTGAAAATCTTTTTCGATTTTCGGCAGCACGTATTTTTCCCAGAAGCCCGGCGTCTTGGAGATGAGGTCGGCGGCGCTGGTAAATCCACCCGTCGCTGCAGCTTGCCCGTGATAGCGCGCGGACTCGGCAAATTCCTCATACAACACCGGCAGCTTGTCGACGTAATCATCCGCGGCCATCTGCCCCAACAGATCCGCCGTGCTAAGCGCACCGCCCAAGATGCGTTCGAGTTCGCTTTGGAAAGGAATCGCCCGCAGATCGACGTTCACGCCGGTGCAACGGATCATGTTCTGCACCGACAGAATGTCGGCCGCAGTGAAGCCGCGTTCGGTCAACAGCACGCCCGCGAAATCCGCGCTGCGCGACACATGATACAGCGTGAACTTCGCGCCGGTGCCTTCGTTATCGTGACGGCGCTTGAGATAGCCCGTGTCGTGAAAAAGAATCGCGAGCAACGCCAGTTCGAACATCTGGCTCGTGAGCCGGGGAGAGACAGCCGCCGCATGCCGACCGCGCAGCAATCGCATCAGGCAAAGCGTGCCTTGCAGCGTATGCTCGAAGTCGTGGTAGTAGGCATCGACCGCCTGATAGTCGGCATATTTGCCGGTGAAACAATCGGTAGCCCACTCGAACGCGCGGATAACTCCCGCCGCGTCCTCATGCGGAAACATGGACCGAAATATCGAAACGACTTCGCGCTCGACCGCTTTCGGATCTTTAGTTGCGACCGCAGGCTGCATTGATAGGTATTATTTAATGCGAGTCGCCAGAGTTTGCACGAGCTTTTTTAGCCGCGCGAACCCTTTGACGGACAACCAGGTTGAGTGAAGACTGTCCGCTCGGTAAACCAACACTGAAGACCGTCAATGTCGCGCCATCCGCACCTCATAGCCAACAACGACCCCACGCTTAATGCAAAATCCCGGACGTCGTGGGAAGTCATCACCCGCGTCGCGGTCTACCTAAAACCGTATCCGCTCATGGCCATCGGCACGATCGGCTGCGCGATCTTGTCGCTTGGGTTCTCGTTCGTGTTTCCGCAGGCGACACGTTTCATCATCGACGACGTGATCGGGCATCATCGACCGGAAGCGCTCACGCCGGCGATTCTGGCGTTGATCGGCGCCTTTTTCGCGCGTGATTTCTTCAACAGCCTTCGCATCCGCATCAACAACACCTTCGAGCAAAATGTCATCTTCGACATGCGCCGCGACGTCTACGGACGCTTGCAACGCCTGCCCGTGAATTACTTCGACCAACGCGCTTCCGGCGACCTCATGACGCGCGTGATCGAAGACGTGAACGCTGTCGAACGTTTGCTGATCGACGGCACCGAGCAGGGCGTCGTCGCCATCCTGAGCGTGATCGGGGTGCTAGTCATGTTGTTCTCCATGAACTCCACGCTCACGTTCGTGGCGTTGATTCCCCTGCCCCTGCTCGCCGCCGGCGCGCTCTGGTATACGCTCACCGCGCACCAGCGTTATCGCGCGCAACGGCAGGCTTCGAGCGCCATGAACGCGCTGCTGATGGACAACCTTCAAGGTGTGCGCGCGATTAAGGCCTTCAGCCGCGAATCCCACGAGGACACGCGCTTCGCACAGCGCGCCGATGAGTTGCGCAAAGGCACGCTGATCGTCATGCGCGCGTGGGCGCTCTACTCGCCCGCGATGGCATTTTGCACCGCGCTCGGCTCCGGGCTCGTGCTCTGGGTCGGCGGCCATCAAGTGATCGCCGGCAAAATGTCGCTCGGCGATCTGATCGCGTTCCTGTTCTTCCTCGCGCTGTTCTACGAGCCCGTCGGCCGCTTGCACGGATTGAACCAAATGCTCCAATCCGCCCGGGCCGCGGGCGAACGCGTGTTCGACATCCTCGACGCGCCGATGGAGAAATCACACGAGCAACGCCGCGCGCAATTGCAGACGCCGATTCGCGGCGAGATTGTTTACGAGAACGTCTCCTTCCGCTACGGCGCCGATCGCACGGTGCTGAAAAACATTTCGCTCGTCGCCAAACCCGGCGAGATGATCGCGCTCGTCGGCCCGACCGGCGCGGGCAAATCCACACTCGTGAACCTGCTTCCCGCTTTCTACGAACTCACCGGCGGCCGCATCAGCATCGACGGACAGGACATTTCCGGTGTCGCGCTACCGTCCTTGCGCGAGCAGATCAGCGTCGTCGCCCAGGAGCCATTCCTCTTCAACGGCACCGTTCGCGAAAACATTCTCTACGGCAAACTCGGCGCGACCGACGAAGAACTCATCGCCGCGGCGAAGGCGGCCAATTGCCACGAGTTCATCGCGCGCCTGCCGGAAGGCTACGATGCGCGCGTCGGCGAACGCGGTGTGAAACTCAGTGTCGGCGAGAAGCAACGCGTCAGCATCGCCCGCGCGCTGCTCAAGAACGCGCCGATCCTCATTCTCGACGAAGCCACCGCGAGCGTCGACACGCACACGGAGCGACTGATCCAAGAGGCGCTCGAACGCCTGATGACCGGCCGCACGACGTTCGTGATCGCACACCGGTTGAGCACGATTCGCGAAGCGGATCAGATTCTCGTGTTACGCCACGGAGAAATTGTTGAGCGCGGCACGCACGCGGAATTGGTCGGCCGCGACGGGCTCTACGCAAAGCTCGCACGCATCCAAAACACCACGTTCATCGAAGAAAGCTTTGAGAAACTGGAATCCGTCTAAACGAGTAATCCGCCGACGTTAAGCTCAGTTATACGGGATTCTACGTATGGGCAATGCGGAGGGGTGCGACTACGGTCCACTAGTTGTTGTTCGTTTTGATTCGGGAAACCGGACGTTTCCTCAGCGGGATTCCTCATCCCCACCTCCTTGGCGCCGGTTGCCCGGATCATTTTCTTTTCGCCCCAGCCGACTCCATCCAATCTAATATTTGTTCGGCGGCTTCGCGCGGCGCGGTGCCCAGAACATTGTGATCGGCACGGAAAATCACCCGCGTCCCTCGTAAGCCGGGACAACGACGCCGCAACCAGCGAAACACCGGCGGCCACGGCACCACTGGCTCCCAGAACCCCATCAACGCAAACACCGGCAAGGTGGTCGCCTGCGCGATCGGTCGGAGGTCATGCTCCACAATTAAATTCATCCGATGCACGGCTGCGTCCCGATCCAGTTCCGTGCGCCGCGCGATGAATTCATCAATGCTCGCCAAGCTTTCCTGCGCATTGCGATGACGCACGCGCGCGAACTTCGCGTACCAGAACAACACGCGCGTCAGCCAAGTCAGCGAAACGCGCCCACCCCAACGCCGAGCTAAACGCACGCCCCATTGCATCGGATGCCGGACAAAACCACCGGCGAGAATCAATCCCTCCGGCCGAAATCGCGACGCCTCGAGTCCCACCAACGCCCAGAGAACTTGCGATCCAAAAGATTCCCCGAGCAACCACCCGTGAGAGATCCCGTGTTGTGCCAACGCGTCTTCGATCGCTTGCGCATATTCCTGAATCGACCACGTCAACGTGCGCGGATAAGTGAACTCGACGAAACGCACCTTTCCCTCGACGCATTTGCGAAAGCTGGTCACGAGCGTCCAATCACCGTGCAAGCCCGGCAGATAAATCAACGTGGGCAATGCTGTGTGGCCGTGAACGCGAATTTGGAGTTGTTCTCGCATTACCACCTTCCCTTCGCTATCACCGAAACAACTGCGAACATCGCGCCGATTATCGACAGAGCAATCCCGCATCCTTTCATGACGCTTCCACCACGGTTCCCTCTGTTCGCGTCTCCAAAAGCTGTTTTCACTAAGAACGTCGCACTCTCCGACCTCAACGTATCGGGCACCTTTTCAACACTTGCCTCCAATCGATACGTTCCAACCTTCTTCAATTCAAAGGATCCGAGGTTTGCTTCGTTACGCCCCGCACCAAAGCGAGCATTTTCCGAGGAGCCACTCGCAACCTCGTCATTGTTCCGAAATACCTTCCAAAGTATTCGAAGCTGGGTTTTGTGGTTGTTAACGACGTCGTTCAATGCTGCTTTCGAGAAACGGGCGCTCTCGACGAATTCGATGTCGAACGTAAGCGGAAACCGAGCGCGAGTTTCAAATTCAATGCTGACCTTCTCTCCGAACACCAGTCTGACTGGCACTTCAGTTAGCTCTCTTGCCGCCTGTATCATGGCTATTCCGTTGAACAGAGCTAAACCACCGAGCACGAAAAACAGACCGGCTAAAACTCTCAGCACCCCGACCAACAGCCGATTGATGCCGCCCTCTCCGGGCAAAGGATTTGGTTCCCTGACACTCATCGGTCTTCGGCCTCATTTCACTTCGGAGCCTCAGGTGCCGCTTCTGCCATCACCTTCATCAGTTCCCGATGATTCACTTTCCCCGTGCCGAGTTTCGGAATCTCCTTCACCACCTTGATCTCGCGCGGCGCACAGAGGTTGCTCAGGCCTTTCGCTTTCACCGCTTCACGGATTTCGTTGAGCGAAAGTTTCGATTCATTCGTCACGACGATCAGCTTCTCACCCTTGTCCTCGTCCGGCACCGCAATTACCGCGGTCTGGCAACGCAAACCGTATTGCGGAAATGCTCCGGCCAGCGCGTCCTCGACGGCGGTGAGGCTCACCATCTCGCCACTGACTTTTGCGAAACGCTTCAAGCGGCCCAAAATGAACACGTAGCGTTGATCATCAACGCGCACGATGTCGCCGGTATCGTACCAGCCATCGAGCGATTGGAACTTCGCGTTCGCATCAGCATTGAGGTAACCCTTCATCACATTCGGCCCGCGCACGAGCAGGCGCCCGCCTTCGCTCACGCCCTCGATCGGCTCGAGCTTGTATTCCATGCCTGGCATGAGTCGACCGGCGCTGCCGTGCTTCGGCTCCAACGGCGTGCACACGCTGATGCACGGACTGACCTCCGTCGCGCCGTAGCCTTCGAGAATGCGGATGCCGAAACGCTGCGCCCATGTCTCGAACGTCGCGGTCTGCACCTTCTCCGCGCCGGCGAACAGATAACGCACTTCGCGAAAATCATACGCGTGCGCCTTGCGCGCGTAGCCGTTCAAAAACGTGTTCGTGCCGAGCAGAATTGTGCAACGCCGGTCATACACCACCGTCGGCACGACGCGGTAATGCAGCGGCGACGGATACAGGAACACGAAGAGCCCGCGCACCATTCCGAGCAACATGCCCACGGTCACGCCAAAGCTGTGGAAGAGCGGCAGCGCGTTGAAAATCCGATCCGAGTCTTCGATGTCCGTGATTGCGAGCATCTGGCGGATGTTCGCGAGCAGGTTGCGGTGCGTAAGTTCGACGCCCTTCGGAACACCTTCAGATCCGCTGGTGAACAGAATGACCGCGGTCGTCTCAGATTGCGTGGCGAAGGGCGCACGCGTCCGAATGCCGAACAAACGGAACCGCAGCAGCGTGGTGAGCTTGGCGACTTTGCCGATACCCGCGCGGACGTCTTCGAGATAAATCAGTTCGATGCCCGCGTCGGTAAGCAGTTGAAGGTTCAGCTTTGCCTTCTCGAGGAACAAGCGCGAGGTGACGATGCGTTTGAGTCCGGCGAGTTGCGCGCACGCGAGCATCGTCGGCGAGCCGGTAGTGTAATTCAAAATCGCCGGAATCTTTCCGAGCGACCACAGCGCCAACAAAGTGATCGGAAACGCGTTGGCGTTGGGTAGCAGCAAGCCGACGTGTTCCGGCGCCGCGGCATTCGCCCCGCCTAAACGTTTCGCGAGTTCTCCGGACATCAAGTTCGTCCCCACTGCCAGCCGTCGATACGTCAATTCCTGCTGCGTGAAATCCTCAAGCACCACGTGACCTGGAATCTTGCGCGCCGTTTCAAACACTGCCTCGGGCAACGTCCGCGGACCGAATTCCATCTCCACGTTGAATTGCTGTTCCACCATCCGGTCACGGAGCCAGTTCGTCAGGATCGTGCGCCCTTGCACGGCCGAAACATGTTCCGGATGCGGAGCGGTCAACGCGTCGCTGAAATGCGCCGTCACGGTTGGAAACCAGCGACGCCATCCCGGTTGCCGGGACCAGCGCAGGCGATTCGCGCCGCGCAAATGGCACGTGATGACCTTCGTCCGCGTCTTGAGAATCAGGAATCCCACACCATCGAACAGTTTCATCAGCGAGCCCGTGTGCGTGATGCGGCCCTCAGCGAAGAGCACCAATCTCCCGCCTTTGGAAAGATACTCGGCCATGCGCTTCACCGCGTACGGCGACGTGTTATCGATGGGAAACGTGCGCCGGTTATCCATGATGAACTTGTGCAGCGGCGACAACTGCGCCACGACACTCGACGACACGAAGCGCCAGTCCCCGTCCAGCAACGCACCGAGAAACAACCAATCGAGCCAGCTCGCGTGATTCGGAATCAGCAACACCGGCCCGGGCGTGGTCAGCACCTCGACGTTGTAACCGCGAAAACGAAAGAGAAGACGGAGCAACAAGCGAAGCAGAGCATTCATTTCGAATCAGTTGTTTGAGTAACGGGGACAGAACGTGGCCACCGTCGACGATTCCACGCATCGACCAGATGCCAAACTAGTGCAAACGCCGTAACGAAGACACATGGCCAAACCGCCACCCGATCCCACGGCAAGCGCCCACCTCGGCGCGGTAATTCCAACGCGGCACCCAGCGATTCTCCCTGCCCGGGAAATGATGCGGTCGCGACAACGTTTCCGTAACGGTCGATCACCTGGGACATACCCGAACTGCACAGTCGCAAAATAGGAACTCCGTATTCCGCGGCCCGCACCGGCGCGACCCGCGCGTGCAAACGGTGCTGTCGCTCACCCCACTCTTGAATGTCCATCGTCGGCACGATGATCGCCTGCGCCCCCTGACGGATCAGCTCATCGGTCACTTGGGTGTAGCTCAAGTCGTAACAGATGCAGATGCCCAGCTTGCCCCACGGCGAGTTCCAGAGCTTCTGCTCCACCGCCGGTCGACCGTCCGTGAAGAACTGGATGGGCACCGATTTCACCTGCTTGAAAAGTTCGCCCCCATCCGGACCAATGACGAAAGCGGTATTGAAATAGTCGGTCTGAGCGGCGTTGAGGAAATCTTTACCGCCGGCGATGAGGTGGCGACGACTCTTCGCACACCAATCTTTCACCGCTTTGGGAACAGGACCATCGAACGTGTATTCACTCAGAACTATGAGTTCAGCGTCGGGATGTCGTGCCACCACATCGTCAAGCGCCTTGGGCACATCCTTTTCGTCAGGGAATTCCAACTGAACTCCGGCGATGGCCAGACGCGGGAGTGGGAACTCCTTGCGAATGGTCGGGAGAAGCAACGCGTAGATCACGACCAAGCTAACGGTCACCGCCCAGCCCGCGATTCGCCAGCGAGCCATCACAGTGGCAATGAACATGAGCACGAAACCGACGCCATACATTCCAAGCCACCCGAGAAGAGCGAAGTCCGGCGAACTCGCGAAAACGTATCCAATATTGAGCCACGAGAATCGCAGGTAATAGAGTTCACTCCGGAAGTACTCCAATCCGGTCCAAAGAAACGGGGCACAAAGAGCGCCCCAGAAAGATCCGCAACGCAGCAACGCGAAACGTTGCAGCATTAGGTATAGCGCGAGCCAGAACGCCAATACGAACCAAAGGGCGATGGCGGCAGGCCCGAAGATTGTCCAAAAAAAACTAAGTTGCGGCGCGTAGATCGCCATTCCCAAGCCAATGCCGATCGCGGTCGCTTGCGGGCGAGTAGCCACGCGCGCCAACTGAAAAATACTCAGGAGAAAAACGACAATGAGCGGAGCGCAAATCTCGAACTGATACGCGAGATGAAACGAAGCGACCGCGAGAAAAGCCCACGTCACCTTGCCGCCAAGCGTAAGCGGAGTGAACGGAAGTTGGTTCACCTCGTCACTCATGCTTTTTGTCAGCGTTCGCAACCGGCACCCGCAACAGCAGCAGCGCCAAACCCAAGAGCGTGGCGAGGCCGATGAAGACGCCGCCTTCAGTCAAACCCAGCTTCACCGCGCTGCCGACGTAGACACTCGCCACGATCATGCCGAAGTAGTCCGTCAGATTTTGTGCAGCGATGGTTTTGCCCAACTTGTCGGGATGGCTCTCGTGTTGCAGCGCGGCGTTGAGCGGAATCAGAAATAATCCCGCCACCGCGCCAACGCCAATGAGGATCGCGATGATCAAGGAATGCGTCACGACCTGGCTCAATCCCGCCACGAGCACTGCCAGCAGACAGCCGTAACGACGCGCCCAGCTGAGGTCGCCCACGCGGTGGAATTGCCCGGCGAGCACGCTGCCGATCATCACGCCGATGCCGAGCCACAGGCCGAGCAACGAAATCTGCGTGTTGTTCTCGAGGTGCAGCGTGTTCAGCCCCCACGGTTGGAAATTGATCTTCAACGTGGCCCCGCAAATCCAGAACATGCTTGTCCCGATCATCACGCGACGCAGCCGCGGCGAGACGAGAAGCTCGCGGAAGTTTGTGAAGAATTCCCCGAAGCTCGCGCCCAATCGCACCGTGGGATCATTTGGCGTTCGCGTCATGAACGCATTGAGCACCGCCGAGGCGACGAAGATCGACAGCAGAATGCCATAGCAAATCGCCAGCGGCAGTCGGTCGATGAGGATCGCGCCGGTCACGGGCCCGAGCAGAATTGCGAGGATGGTGAGCAACTCCACGGTGCCATTGGCTTTTACCAATCGTTCATGCGGGAGAATTTCCGGAAGGATTCCGTACTTCGCCGGACCGTAAACACACATCCCGAAGCCGACGATGAAATAGCCGACGCCTTGCAACCAAAGGCGGCTCGTCACGCCCGCGTCGATCCACAAACTCGCCATCGCGACCATGCTGCCCGTGAGGCGGATGAGATTTCCGCCGAGCAACCAGCGAGTCTTCGGAAAGCGGTCGTTAAGGAACCCGGCGACCACGGCGAGAAACACGCCAGGGATGAACGGCAACATGGTGAACGTGGCGTTCCACACGCGGTTCTGGTCGCCGGTGATGGTTCCCGCTTGGAGCAATTTCGTGAGCTGACCGATGATCAGCGCGAGAATGACGTTGTCGCCAAACGCGGCGAGAAACTGGCTGGCGAGCAGCAGCGGATAGTTGCGCCGGGCTGGAATGGTGGTGGTCATCGCGGCACGCGCATGGTGCGCAGGGCCAGAGGCATTTGCAACGTCCGCAAATTCAGGCTCGGTTGTGTCATTTGACTCCCGCAGTGGTAACACGCACCCAGCCACGGCGGTAATTCAAATTTCGTTAACCGGCCATGAAAAAATCAATGACCAAAGCCGGCTGAACGTCGCGGCTCTGCCTCGGAACCGGCTTTATTGTTCAGCACGCGGACGCAGGATCTTCCAAATCCGCGTGAAGGATTCTGGCGCATAACCCATCGCACGCTTGAGCTGATAGTCACGCTCCAAAAGATTCGGATGGCTCTTCAATTTCCGATGCGTGGCGGCGTCCACGTAGCCCTTCAAGCGCGGCCACAGCCCGCTCACCGGCACCGGCCAATCGCTCCCATGGACGATGCGCGACGCGAGCGGCTCAGCGAGCGTCTCGGGAACCGTGTTGCCGCGAATGCGATTGTTCAAAACGCAGAACGCACTGTTGTCGCCATAGAGATTCGGATAACGCCGCGTCAATTCGACGAAATCGGAAAACCAATTCGCATCGAACAACGCGCTCTTCGTCGCGCAATGCGCAGCCACCACAGTGACCCCGACCTGCAACGCCAGTTCCAGTCGGCGCGGATTGGCGAGGTCGGGATTCACCACGGGCAAAGTCTTCTCGCCACCGGTGTGCGCCAGCAACGGCAACTTCGCCCCCGCCATGCGCTCCCAAAATTTTGTGTGCCGTCGATCGTTGCAATCGATGTTCTGCACATTCGGCAGAATCTTCATCATGACCGCACCACCGGCGACACAGCGGTCCAGTTCCTCGAGCGCATCGGGGCGACCAGGATGAATGGAAACGGCGGGAAGAAACTCCGGGTGCTTGCGCGCAAGCTGGAGCACGTATTCGTTGGGCACGTGGAACAGGCCCGCTCCCTCGACAAGTCTGCCCTGCGCGTCGTAGACCTGCTCCTGCGCGAGAATCACCGCGGCACCGAGCGACGACTCGCGAAGCTTGGCCAGAAGATGTTCAACATACAGGCGATCGAAATCGTCCTGCAGCGCGCGTGCTTCCATGCCGATCGCCGCGAGAAGAAATCGCGCCTGAAGCCGGCGAAGGAAGCTCGACGAATCGAGCCAGCAACCAGTTCCGCCCGCGCCCGTGCCCACGATGTGGACGTGCGCATCAACCGGAGTGGAGTGAGGAATGTTCGCACCCATAATGCCTGCTTCCTAATTCGCGCCTTTGGGCAACGGCACCTGGGCGGGACTGCGGAGGTAGAAGATCAGATCGCGCACTTCCTGATCGGTCAACGTAGTGAGCAATCCTTCCGGCATCATCGAGATTTCGCTCTGGCGGATGGATTTGATTTCGCCGCGCGGGAGCGTGCTCGTTTCGGTCGCGGTCACGATGGTTACGCTCTTGTCGTCCTGCTGCTTAATGATGCCCATGATCGAGCGGTCGTCCTTCATCTCGACCGTCGAAGCGCGGTAGTCGTTCGGGATTTCTGCGTTCGGATCAATGATGTTGTGCAGAATGTAATCGAGGTCCGCACGCGCGCTGCCGGTGAGATCGGGGCCGACCTTTCCACCGACTTCGAACAGCGTGTGGCACTGGCCGCAGGTCTTGTTGAACAACACGCGACCACGACCCGCATCGCCGGGCGTCGAGTAGCCGACCGCGTAGATCTTCTTGTAACGTTCGATCTCCTTCAGCTTGTCCGCAGCCGTCTCGCGCATCGTGCCCCAAAACTCGTCGAGCTTCGCGTTGATGTCCTTCTGATTGAGGCTGCGAATCTGCCGGACGGTTTCCGCCGTGAGATCGCGCGTAGCGAGCGTCTTCTGCTCCAGCGCACTGACGAGTGCGCGGGCGAACGCCGGACGCGACGCGAGCGTGGCCAACGCATCGCGCTTCTCGGCCGGCGTGAACTTCGGATAGGCCGCCAGCACCAGCGAGGGCGTCTTCGCGTCATCGTAATTTGCCAACGCGCGTACGGCTTGGCCGCGCAAGGCGACGTCGCCGAGCAATCCCTGCAAGCTGGGTGCGAGGGAGGGATCTTTGGAATTGAGCAACGCATCGAGCGCACC
The DNA here is from genome assembly GCA_044224905.1 of Limisphaerales bacterium. Lineage (GTDB taxonomy): Bacteria > Verrucomicrobiota > Verrucomicrobiia > Limisphaerales > JBGAJN01 > JBGAJN01. The sequence continues at coordinate 732,036 of JBGAJN010000002.1, read as the reverse complement.
GGCACGCGTCGCCGCGTCGGCTTTCGGATCGTGAAGCGTTCCGCGCAAGGCCACGAGCGCGCTGGCGCTTCCGAACTTGGCAGAGAGCGAATTCACTTCCGCCCGAAGCGCGGGATTCGAACTCAGCTTCGACCCGACGGCATCCCAACCAGCCGGCGCCGGAGAAGTCCGCTGCCCGCGCAACGCTTCGCTCAAGCCGCGAAGGATCGCGAGTTGTTTCGAATCCTCGGTAGCGCGGCTGAGCGCCTTCACGAGCGCGGACATGGCGTCCGGCGTTCCAATGCTCGCGGCGCGGCGCGCAGTGTAGGCGAGGTAGTTGGGCAACTTGGCGTTGAGCGCCAGATCGAGCGCGCGATTCACATCAGAGGCCACGAGCGGCTCGCCGGCATACCATGCCATCAACGGCAGGTTGTGGTCCGCAGCATCCTCAGCGTGCGAGGTGAGGCCGGCGACGATGTCCCAGCGCCGCTCGACGGGCAGGCGTTGCGCGGCGGAGGCGAGGTAGAGGCGGACGACGGGGGATGGATCCGACTTGGCCATCGCGGTGAGTTGCTTCAACACCTCGGTCGACGGTTTCCTGCTCTCACAATACAACTGAATCGTCCACGCACGGACGACATCGTCCGAACTGCCAAGGCTCTTACTCGCGAAAGGTTCCGATAGCCCCAGAGTTGAATGCAAACACCACAACCGGCTGAGTCGTTGTGACGTTGTCTTCGCATTTCCCATTTGTTCGAGTTCCGAACGCAATATCCCTGCGCGTGCGACTGGGGAAGGTTTTCCAAAGCTATCCAGAGAGCGCTGAACAGTTTCAAGGCCGGTGCCTACAGCGCTGTTCTGCGCGACAATTTCCGAGTATCGCTCCTGCAAGATTCTGGCCGCGTGCCGTGAATGCCAGGAATTGTTCTTCGCGAGCGATTTCACGAGCTCGTCGTCTTTAAGCTTCTGCAAATCCACCTTCGTCACCTTCGTGTCGCCATACACGATTTTGAAAATGCGCCCCGTGTCGTAGTCGTGCACGGCGCGGTCGGGGCGGTGGCATTGGTTGAGGTCATACCAGTCGATCACGTAAACCGAGCCATCCTGGTCGTAGCGCATGTCCATCATTTGCGACGCCTTGTCGTTGGCGATGAGGAAGTCGGCGCCGTGTTTGCCCACGAAGCCGGAACCGGCGCGCTCAGGAATATCCATGTTCATCCGCCCGCCGTGGATGTTGTTCATGAAAACCTTCCCGCGATATTGCTCAGGCCAGCTTCCGCCGAGATAAACCATCAGGCCCGCGTGCGCGTGGCCGCCGCCGAGCGAAGCGGAGCGGTTGTTGCCGCCGTGCGGACGCGCGCCCGCGTAGTGAAAGTGGTCAGCGATGGTTTTAATGTCGTCGTAAACGTATTGCGCGAGCGGTTGGCGCGGCGTCTTCACGCTGAAGTCCTGTTTGAAGTAGTCCGGGTCGTTGCGCTGGATTTCGTCACGCGACGGGAGGTAATGCTGGCCGCCCTGCCGATGATAGCGCGCGCCCTGGATCATATGCCAGAGGTGCGGAATCACGCAGCCTTCCATGACGATCTGTCCGTGCTCGTCGAAGTCCATGCCCCACGGATTGCTCGTGCCCTCAGCGAAGACCTCGAACTTCTTCTTCGTGGGATGATAGCGCCAGATGCCGGCGTTGATGAACTGCCGCTCCGTGTCGGGCGCGCCCGCGGGCTTCACGTGTGAATGCGTGAAGACGCCGTGGCAGCCGTAGAGCCAGCCATCGGGCCCCCAGCGAAAGGTGTTCAACGTCTCGTGCGTGTCCTGATAACCCCAGCCTTCGAGCACGACCTGCGGCTTGCCGGCGGGCTTCGGTGAATCGCCGTCAGCAACCGGAATGAAATACAGATACGGCGCGGCGCCGACCCATACGCCGCCGAAACCATATTCGATGCCGCTGACGAGGTTCAGCCCTTCCATGAACACGGTGCGCTTGTCGAACTTGTGATCGCCGTTCGTGTCCTCGAAGACGAGGATGCGATCCTTGCCCTGCCCTTCGGGCGCACGTTGCGGATAGGTCAGACCTTCGACGACCCACACGCGCCCGCGGTCATCGAGACAGAACGCGATCGGATTGCGCACGTCGGGTTCGCCGGCGAAGAGGTGCGCCTTAAAACCGGGCGGCAACGTCATCTCGCGCGCGGCTTGCTCGGGCTTGAGGCCGGTGAATTTGAATTCGTCCACGGGCGGCAGATTCACATCGGGAGGATTAGCTTTGTCTTTTGCAGCGCCGGCTTTCGGTGCGGGCGCAGCAGCGAGCAAGGGCTTCTTTTCGTAGAAGCGGAAGTTGTCGAAGTTCACGTGGCCCCAGCCGACAGTCACTTCATCGACGAGGCGGATGAAAATTTCCTTCCCCATCTGCGGCTGCAAATCAACGACCACGGGACGCATCGTTTCCGAACTCCACGCGGAGGTTTTGAAGAACACTTCGCCGTTGTCCTGCCGCACAAGTTCCGCGCGCGTCCCGGCGTGCGCGCCGCCGCCGAGCAAGAATGCCGCGAAGGGATGGGTAACCTTGAACGGCGCGGAGGTGAGCGTTCCCTTCGGTTGGTCCTTTTTGATTTCGTAACCGCCGATCCAAAACTCGCCCTGATACCCGGCGCGCTTGCCCTGGCCAAACGGGCGGTTCTGATTGATCTCGCCTTTGACGGGCTGGCCTCCAAAAGCCGGGCCTTCGGCGGTCCAGTCTTTCAGCGTGCCAGTTTCGAAATCGAGGTTCAGCGGCTTGCCGTCCTTGCCGAGCGGGAGGACACCGTCGGGTGGCAGTGTGCCCAAAGCGGGAGCAGGCTTCTGCGCGGCAGCCCGATCGGGATTCGTGTGGGCGATGATTTTGTCGGGCGTCAAAGAAGCGAGGCCAGCGTCCGGGAACAAAACCTTCGGCTGCGCTTTATCCCATTCGTCCTTCGACACTTTCTTCGTCTCGTGCATCAAGACGAACGTGCCTTTCTTGTTGCCCACGACGACATCGGGAAGTTTGTCGCCGTTGATGTCGCCAGCGACGACTTGCACTCCCACGCCCACGTCCGGCGCGATGAGATGCGGAACGAAGTCCACCGTCTTGTCGGCCTTGCGGACGATGCTAAAGAAATACGTCACCGGATCGGCGTTCGCTTCGATGTCGCCCTTCGGTCCATGCGCCCAGAAGCGTTTGCCGGTGACGATGTCCTTGATGCCGTCGCCGTCCATGTCAACGAGGTCGATCGCGTGAAGCTGCGCGAACTTGAGGCCGTAACGATTCTCGTTCGGCTCCTTGTTCATGATCGTGTGCGAGCGGAATTGAATCTCGCCCTTAGCATCGCGCTCCTTGAGTTGCTCGTGCCACACGAGACCGAAGCCGTGCGCGGCCACGGCGGTGATGACGTCAGCGAGTCCATCGCCGTTCACGTCGTAGGCATACATCTGCGAGCCAGCAGCGGCGAACGGGTAGCGGTGGCGCTTCCACTCGGGATCGCCCGCGAGCGAGGAGGGCTGCTCCCACCAACCGCCCGCTTCGAGAATGTCCGCGCGTCCGTCGCCGTTGATGTCGCCGACTCCAAGGCCGTGGGTGAAGCGCTGCCAGTTTCCCTTGGGTGAAATGGGATGAAACGTCCACTTGTTTGCCGGATTCTTCCAATCAGGCAGCACGTAGCCGTAGTAGCCGCCGGAGTTGCAGACGATCACGGGCTTGCCAGTGCCGAGCAGATCAGCCCACGTGGGGGATTCGTTGTCCACCGTGTCGAAAACAATGTGGCGTTTCCAGTGGTTGGTGGAGTTGAGGCTGGCCTTGCCGGGATTCTCGAACCACGACGCGTCCTTGCCGGGAAAACCGTAGATCAGGATGTCGAGGAAGCCGTCGCCGTTGAAGTCGTAGGTGAAGGCGAAAAAGTTGTCGGAGTATTTGTTGTTCACGCCGAGCCCGCCCTCGAAACCCTCGATCGTCTTCTCAGTGCCATCGGCCTGCTTGACGGTGAACGTGTTCGTCGCTGGATAGAATTCGTGGCGCACTTTGAAGTCCGGCCCCTCCCACCAATACGGGCCGGAGATGATGTCATTGTGCCCGTCGCGGTTCAGATCGGCGAACGTCGCGCCCTCGCTCCAAAACTTGTCGGTGAGCTGGGTCTTCTTGAACGTGTGGAGCGTGTAATCGGCGGCGCTAGCACTGACGCTGACCATTACGCCAAGAGTGAACGCCACAAAGCCGGGGCAGATTTTCTTCATACGCAAAGTGAATTGGGCTGGATGAGCTGACGCGATCTTAGCGAAGCCGCTTCACAAATCCACGTGAGAACTTGCGCATTTGATTTGAGAGAATTTACCGCGTCCCGGGATCAGGCACATACCAAAACAAACGAGCCGGAGGAATATCCCCCGGCTCGGCGCGTTGACAGGAATTGGTTCCCGGGCGCGAAAACTACTTCTTCTGCTGAATGAAGATGCTGAGACCTTTTTTGTTCGAAGAAATCACGTCGAGCTTACCGTCGCCATTGAGGTCCGCAACGGTGATCTCGGTGCCGACACCAGAGTCGTCGTCGATCTGGTGCGGGATGAATTCGGCTGTGTGATTTTTGCCGCGCTTGAGTTCGAACCAGTAGAGCACCGCAGGCGCGCCGGGTTCAGCGTCCTTCGTCGGACCGTGCGCCCAGAAGCGCTTGCCGGTAACGAAGTCCATCACGCCGTCGCCATTGATGTCGGCGAGCGCGAGGGCGTGAATCTGCGAGAACTTCACACCGTATTTGTTGTCCTCCGGCTTGGTGTTCACGAGGACGTGTTCCTTGAAGGATATTTCGCCACCGGTGCGGACCTGCTCATACCAAGCGAGACCATAGCCGTGGGCTTCCCAGCTAGTGATCACATCGTTGAGGCCATCACCGTTCACATCGTATACGAGCATGTGCGCGCCGCCCCGCATCGCCTCGGGGGTCTGAACGAACGGCGCTTTGTGGAACTTCCAGAGTTCACCCGTGTGGTAGTCCTTGGGTTGTTCCCACCAGCCGTTCTTCTCAAGGATGTCGGGCTTGCCGTCGCCGTTGATGTCGCCAAAGCCGTAGCCGTGGGTGTAACGGAAAATATTCTTCTTATCCTCAGGCGAAATGGGGACGAATTTCCATGGCTGATCGGGATGCGACCAGTCGGCTTCGGCGAAACCGAAGCGTCCGCCGGTGTGGCAGATCAACTCAGGTTTTCCGTCGCCGTTCATATCACCGATCGTGGGCGATTCGTTGTCCGCTTCGGCAAGCATGGTGTGCTTGGTCCAATGACCGGAACCACCTTTCGGATTTTCATACCAAGCGGCTTCCTTGCCGGGCCAGCTGTAGACGAGAATGTCGTCCCAACCGTCGCCGTTGAAATCGTAGACGTAGGTAAGGAAATAGTCGGAATAGCTCTTCGCGCCGTCGTAAGGTTTCGCGGGCGGCGGATTAAACTCGTGCGCTGTTTTGAAATCCGGTCCGGCGAACCATTGCCAGCCAGCGACGATGTCTTTCTTTCCGTCGTGGTTGAAATCACCCACCGCCGCGCCTTCGGAAAGGAATTGGTCGGTCAGCTTGGTCTTCTTGAAGGTCACCGGCGATCCGGCAGCTGACGCAGATGCGGTCAGGGCGAGGGATAAAGCAGCAAATACAGTTAGGAACTTCGAGGTCATAAAAAGAGGATTGGTCACCCATCTCCGACGGTCAAGCCCGTGGAATTCTTCAGTTGCTGCCGGGGGCAACCGGGAGTTTCAGTTCAAACTGCGCGCCAAGGTAATCGCGCACGGAGTTGAAAAGTGCTTTGGCAAACTTGGCGCGGCTCGCCGCATTGTCGCGCACGCCATGCGAGTTGCTTTCAATTTGGAAGCCGACGAATGGCGCGCCGGTGCTGGTGTGGCGACGCACGGTGTAGCCGCCGTTGAAATAAGGGTCTCCGGGAACGGGCTTCTTGGGACTCGGCGTGGAAGCGAATCCATTGGCTTCCATCAACGCGCCAAAGCTGCGTGGACCGCGAAGGAGTTCCGCGTAAGGCATCTTCACGTGCGGCACCAGCGCGCGAAGGCCGCTTTCCGCGATGATTTCGGGTTTGTTCAGCTCAGCGTCGGACTTGGCCAGTGTGTCCCGCGAATGCAGGTAGCCAAGTTCGAGACGCTGATCCTTGTGACCGTGGCCATGCAGATCGATGAAGAGTCCCTTGCCGTATTTGGCGGAAACCGAGGCCCGAGCGGAATCGATAAAGCGGTGATACTCGTTCCACGTCACCTCGGCCAGCTTGTTGCCAGCGCATGCTTCGACGATCTCGCGGTTCACATCGATCTTGCGGCGCTGAATGCGGCAGATGACGACGTGCGGGTGATGGCCGGTGCGCGCAGCAAATTCAGCATCAATCGCGCGGATGAGTTCCTGGGTATTCGTGTCAAAAGCGAACGTCCCCTTTTCACGATCGGGAATTTCAGAGGGCTTCTCCCGCCCACCATGCGGCGCGGAAATAACAAACGGGAGATCACCAGCGATATACTCAACGTAATTGTTCCGGCCGAAATAGGTTTTGCCGGGGAGATAGTCAGCCGCCTGCGATAAACTCCAACTGCCGAGAAGTAGCAGCGCCGCGACGCACGAGCGCGACATTGAGGTGGTGGTCATGTGCGCCAGCTTGCCTGAGCAATTCAACGCGTCAAGGAACGAGGATCACTTGCCCGCTTTTGCCGAACCGCCCGACGGCGGCGACGCCACTGCGGGCGGGCGCAACCAAGGTTTGATCAAATCGCGCTCCTCAGGCTTCAAGGTCGCGAGGACAATCCGATCGGTCATCTGGCGGGCCATTGCGTCCATCTTGTTCGCCCCCGAAACCGCCGCGCAGACGGCCCACGCATACGGATGACTGTTAAGCCATTCCGTGGTGACCGGCACAAGCGTGTCCTTCGCCACCGCAGGGTTGCTTTCCCGCAACAGAGCCAACGCCAGAGTGATGCGGTACGCGAAGTTGGTCGGATATTGATTTACCAGCTGAAGCGCTGCAGTTTTTGACCCTGGCACATCATCGTTCAACAGGAGGTTCAGATAATTGAGTTGATTCTGAATTGCGTAGTTGTCCTTTTTCAAAGCAGAGATTTTTGCAACCTGGTCCCGCAAACGTTTCGTATCCCCCATTTGCTCGGTGATACGAATGAGTTGAACATAGGCTTCAGTTGCATCGCGCCCAGTGGTCGCAAGTTTCTGGTACGCCAGAATGGCTTGCTCGCGCGCGCCAATGGCTTCGGCAGAAGCGGCCACGCGTTTCAATTTCAGCGGATCACGACCGGCAATCGCGAAGAGTTTCTGCCAGTGAGAGGCAACCGACTCGCCGTTGCGAACGTTCCGGGCAACACGGACCCGATGAAATTCCAGAGTCATCGGATCGAGCGGAATGCGATCTTCCGACAGCAAGTCATACGCGTCGGTCCATCGCCGCAAACCCACATAAGCTTCCAGCTTGGCGAGAAATAGGTCCGGTCGCGAAGTCTGCTTGCCCACGGGAATCGCCGTCAAAGTTGACTGGAACAAGTGGTGGCGGTTGAACCATTTGACCAATGCCGCGACCTCGCCCGGATCATCCGAACTAAAACGACTAGTCATCGCGCGAATCACCGAGTCACGCGGACGCAAATTGAAACGAATTTCTAAATCGGCGCCGAGCAAGCGCACTTCCACCCCTTCGGTCGGCGCGGTGCAAATTTTTTGAAGGGTCTCTCTCTCCTGGTCCGACAGATCACGCAAGCCCACCAGCAGCGCTAGAGCACCAGCGCGCGAAGGCCCTTCAGACTTTGTGAGGTTCCAAAGTATCTGACGCACTTCCTTGGACGGATCCGGAGCACCGGATTCCAGCATCACGTAAGCGTACTGAAGCTGGGCACTGTCATTCGTAGGGCTCAACGTGATCGCTTCGCGGACGTATTGCGTTGCCGAAGTGTAGTCACGGCGAATCAGACTGGCCTTTGACGCCAAGACCAGCGTTTCGGCCGAGCGCGGTTGCAAGCTCAGCAACGTGGACAATTCCTTGAACGCAATCTCCTCCCTGCCAACGCGCATAGCCATTGCGACGAACTGCTCCCGATCGGCAATCGTCGCCGAAGGACTATTCAGCACGATAGCCCAGTGATTCAACGCGAGCTCTTGTCCAGATCGCGAGAAAAGATCCGCAACGATTCGATTCACCCTGACGTCTCCCGGTGCGAGTAGTAAAGCCGACCGGAGCTTGAAGAACGCAGACTTGTCATCTTTGTTACGGAGAAACTCCTCCGCCTCATCCGCGTAGCGGTGAGCGCGGTAGGTTTTAAAAGCAGAATATGCCGGCTTGGCACCCAACACAGCCCCAATCATGAACACGCCCAACAAACTCCAGAGAATTACTGGAACTGCCGGACGCGTCGGGCGGTGACGTTTTCCAGCCGACGAATGAGATTGATTGGCACTCATGGGTGTTTCAATTGCGAATGCAAGCAGCGTAACACAAAGACAAAATCGTTGGAAGCTTGTTCACTCATGCACACCCACATGGTCATCACTACCCTTCGGGCAGATGTCTGGATACTGGCCCACAAAACAAAAACCCGCTTTGGAATATCCAAAGCGGGTTTGAGAATCAAAAATAAGCTTACGCTTGGACAACAGCCTGTTTCCTACGGAGGAAGGTCAAGCCAGCCAACCCAACCAAAACCGCGCACGAAACCACAGTGCTCGTTTCAGGAACCAAAGCCAAACGAAGTTCGTCAGGCGATCCGCTGCCAAAGTACGTGCTGGTCACATAATCAATCGACTGACCGGGAGCCAAGGTAAATGAGTTACGCAACGCCATCGCAATATCATAACCAGGACCGGCGTCAACCCAGCCGTCGAAGTTGCCGTCGCCAGCGATCGCGTTATTCAGTGCCAAACCGTTCACAATATTCTGGCCCAAAGGAGCATCAGACCCAGTTACTTGAACGATTGAATACCGTCCCGATGTCGGAATGACACCACCTTCGGCGGTAATCGCTTCGAAAACGCTCTGGGTATGAGGCCCACCAACGGCGGTTTCAGTTGCGAAGAGGAACTCATGCTGCACGTTGTTATTGATTGGAGTAACGATACGACCACCGCCACTATTCAAACCGGTGCCGCTATTGACGACGATATCGGGATCAATATACCGAAAGAGGTCGAAGCTAATCGTGCTGCCCGTGGTGTTCTGAATTGTGTAAGTCTGACGCAATTCGGAGCCAACCACACCAACTCCAGAAAACGGCGGGTTCTTCGCAAACGGCGCCAACGTTTGGTTCACAGTGAAGCTCAAACCGCCAAGAGAAAAGGCACTCGCGCCACTGAGCGAATTGCCCAGGTAACCAGCACCAGAACCAGTTACATTCACAGCACCAGCGGGATTTGCCGCAGCGCCACCAATCGACCCAGAACTCAAAAACTGACGGGTTGGGTTGCCCGCGAAACCGATGGCAACACCCGAAGCAAACGTCACCGAACCAGCACTTCCAATATCTTGATAGACTGCCAGTTGCGGATTAATCCCAAACGGATTTGCGCCGAACGATCCGTAGCCATCGACTCGCACATTGACGGAACCAAACCTAGGATCCGGTCCTGGGATCGATACAGGAAGCGAGGTGTTATTACCGTCGTCCAAGAAGATGCTGGTCGCAGCCGTCACATCAGAGACAGTCACGCCAAAAAATCCGGTCAAGGCGATTGCTGATACTGCGAGAATACGGCGGGTAGAAAGGGTTGCTTGCATATTTGGTTACTCCATCACGATTGGTGTCGAAAACTCACGGTGCCCTTTTATCATTTCTGCACTGCGGGTCAAGGTTTTTCTGGGAAAGTTTCGACCCAAACAGCGCTCGCCGAATCTCAATAACGAGAAATCCTACCGCCCTCAAGGCCCTTGCCGCTCAAGCATAAGTAAAACGCTGAGAATTACACAACATCGCCTTCGAGCTCCCGTCCCAGCCAAAAACGCCTAGCCGAGCGAGCCAATCAACTAAACTTCCCCTGCTAATCGGGGAGCAAATCAGTTTCAAATGAACAATCGCGTGATTTCCCACTGGCGAAAGGCTTTATCTTCAATCACTATTTGCTTACGTGGATTTCACGATCCCTCTTAAAGCCGCCGAAATCGCAAAATATGCTCGTCCTGAGTTTTCGTATCCGGTTGCTGCTGGCCATGATGCTGGTAGTGGTCACGGTATCAGGCATCACCCTGTTGATAACTCAGAACAAGGTGCAAGCGGCCTATGAACGGCTTTTTAAAGAAAAAATCGAAGCCCAAATCCGCTACGTCCCTGAAGACATGGAGAAGCGCTTGCGCGATGTCAGGCAGCATTCGCACGACTTGGCGCGAAACAAAGCCCTCCTAGCCGCCTTAACGGAAGGTAACGTCGAGCAACTCTATCAAATCGCCCGGGAACAACTCGGGCGCGAAGAGCTGAAAAAAACCTTCGGCCCGGATGTGGACCTCAACCAACCCACACCACCGGCCGCAACACCCAGCACGAGTCCTCGAACCAACACGCATCCAGCCCCACTCGAAGCGGGAAAAGCCAAGAGTAAGCTCAGCGGTCCGCTCTTCAAACCTGCCCTCGCCGATGACAAGAAGCACAAAGACTTTTCCGCCAAAGCGAACAAGAAAGCCACGTCGCCCCGGCAGCGCGAAGCAACGTTTGTGATCTTTCTGAACGCGAACGGGCACCCGCTCGAACCTTCGTCTCCTCGCTGGAAGCCGTTTTTGCAAAGTGAGTTTCGTAAACATTTCGAGGAACAGCTGACCAACTCCATTCCCGATCTCCACGGCATCGACAGCCAGCAAATTGGCTACATCGGCCTAAAGAACACGCAGGGAGAAAAGCGCCTCCTCGAAATTGTCCTCACGCCCATGCTGGATCCGGACTCCAAGCAAACCTTGGGCGCTTTCGTCATCGCCTTCCCGTTTCAGGATTTCGGAGAGGAAGCGATCAGCGCGGTTAGCGACATCGAAAACGGCGTGTGGCTGGACAATACGCTGTACTCGCGAACCATCAGTGAAGCCGTGAGTCGCGAACTGACCCAACGCCTCCCTGAGGAGATCAAGAACAACGACGAATCACGCCCCGATTTTCTGGTGACCGTCCAGGATTCCCAACACCATCAAGCGCCGCACCGCGTTTTCTATGCGAAGCTCAACCCCGATTCCGCACTCCCAGTCGCCTACAAAGTCGGCCTGTATTCCTGGAACACCGCCATCATCGCCCAGCAGGATCTGCGCAACAACGTCCTCCTCTTCGGCAGCCTCACCTTGCTGGGGGCGCTCGCGTTGAGCCTCGTCATCGCGCACAACTTTTCGATTCCCCTGCGGCAACTCGTCGCCGGCACCGCCGAAATTCAAAAGAGCAATTTCTCCGTCCGCGTCCCCGTCCGCAGTCGCGATGAATTGGGCCAGCTCGCCGACTCGTTCAACAAGATGGCAGAGGGTCTCGCACTAAAAGAGAAGTATCACAATCTGCTCAACATGATGGCCGACAAGGAAGTCGCCGAGCAACTCGTCCGCAGCCCCGTCGCGCTCGGCGGCGAAACCCGCGAAGTCAGCGTGCTCTTCTGCGATATCCGCGGTTTCTCGGCGTTGACCCAAAACATGCCGCCGCAACAAATCGTCGCCCTGCTCAACGAACACATGACCGCACTCACCCGCGTCGTCTACGAGCACGATGGCGTCGTGGACAAGTACGTTGGCGACATGGTCATGGCCCTCTTTGGTGCGCCCAAGAGTTATGGCGACGACACCTTCAATGCGGTCCGCTGCGCGGCGCAGATGATCAACGTGCGCGCCAAACTTAACGAAACTTCCGTGCACCAGGTCACCATTGGCGTCTCGGTCGTTACGGGTGAAGTTGTCGCCGGCTGCATGGGATCCCTCGACCGCGTCAACTACACCGTCCTTGGCGATCGGGTGAATCTCGGCTCACGCCTTTGTCAGCAAGCTGACCGGATGGAACTCATCATCGACGATAACACTCGCACCCGTCTCGGGGACCGCATCCGCGTCGAGACGCTGCCCGAGATGAAACTCAAAGGTATCGACGAGGCCGTCCACGCCTACCGCGTCATTGAGGTAAAGTCCACCCCCGCCAAAAACGCCTGATCCGCAAAAAGTGCCCGCGTGCTGGCGATTACACGATTCGTGTCATTCAATTGACCGAATGCGTCATCGATTCAGTAAAACGCCTCTTCCAACACGCAAATCGCCTCATTTTATCGACAATAGGCGTCATGAAAGACGCAAATTGCGTCGTGAAATAGACGATAGGCTTCTAAAATGACCCGAAACACGTATTCAATTATCCTTTAGGCATCATTCAGTAACCGAAAGGGGTCATTTTATACCCCATAGCAATCGTCGGTTAACCAAAAACGATTATTCACGATACTTTCTCCCCGATTTTGGTCAGCGGGACGGTCATTTTCCACAGTTCGCCTACCTTGAAACCCGCCGATCCGACCTACAATCCGCTCGGGTGATCCAAGAACGACCACGGGACCCCAAACTTCTTCGCCAGTTCCTCCGCCAGCGCCTTGACCCCGAACGTCTCCGTCGCGTAATGCCCGCCGTAGAGGACGTTGATGCCCGCGTCTTCCGCCAGCGCGAAAGTCCAGTGCGGACCTTCGCCGGTGATGAACGTGTCCACGCCTTCCTTGGCCGCAAGTTTTAATTCCGCGCCCGCGCCGCCCGTAACCACACCGATGCGACGACACATTTTCGGTCCGCCGGGCAAGATTACCGGTTTCGTGCCCACCGCGCTCTGCAGACGTTTCGCCAACTCATCGCGAGAGACGTTCGCCGACGCTTGAAACCCGATCATCTGCCCCTTGGCAAAAAAGAACGGGCGCAGATTTTTGAGCCCCAACGCTCCGGCGAGCAGCGCGCTGTTGCCAAGGCGGCGATGTGCGTCGAGCGGCAGGTGTGAGCTGTAAACGGCGAGATTGTTTTCGAGGAGCAACTGCAGCAGCTCATAGCGCTTGCCGGTCCAAGGATGTGTCGGGCCCCAAAACAATCCGTGATGGACGATTAACAGGTCGGCCTTTGCGGCAATCGCGAGCTTCACGGTCGCGAGCGAACCGTCCACCGCCGCGGCGATGCGCGTCACGGTTCCGTTGTTCTCCACCTGCAAACCGTTCACCGCCCCGTCGTAATCCTGAATCTCCGCCGTGCGCAACGTGCGGTCGCAATACTCGACAATTTTCGCGAGAGAAATTTTGGCCATGCGGTGATTGTCCAAACTCAGCTGCGCCTTGTCAGCAGTTTTCGCCTCGCACACTTTGCGAAGCACTCGGCGGTCCTCATGAAAATATCCCATTCCTCTTGTTGAATTCCCGCAACGCGTCCCTATAGTGCGCTGGATTTTTAAGAACCGACGATGAGTCATTCGCATAACTCCGACCCCGCGTGGTCCATCCCAGCGGCCCGCAGCCTTTATAGTATTGAAGGATGGGGCGCGAAATACTTCGACATCAACGAAGCCGGCAACGTCATCGCCAAACCGTTGCAGGAAGCCGGCGCGAGCGTCGAGCTGACCGACATCATCGAGGAAGCCAAGGGGCGCGGGCTCAAGTTCCCGCTGTTGATCCGCTTTCAGGACATCCTCCGGCACCGCGTGGAGGCCATCAACCTCGCGTTCCGCAGTTCCATCGCCGAGTTTAATTATCAGGGCCAGTTCCGCGGCGTGTTTCCGATCAAGGTGAATCAGCTGCGCGAAGTCGTGGAAGAGATTCTCGACGCCGGCAAGCCGTTCAACTTCGGCCTCGAAGTCGGCAGCAAGCCCGAGCTCTTCGCCGGTCTCGCGCTGCAAAACCAGATGGGCAGCCTCATCATTTGCAACGGCTACAAGGACACGAGCTTCATCAAGATGGCGCTCATGGGCATCAAGCTCGGCAAGAAGGTCATCATGGTCGTGGAGAAGCTCGAGGAGCTCAAACACATCATCACGATCTCCAAGCAGATCAACGTCGAGCCCATTATCGGCATCCGCGCGCGCCTGCTCAGCAAAGGCGCCGGCAAGTGGGCCGAGAGCGGCGGTGAAAATGCGAAGTTCGGTTTGAGCACGGTGGAGTTGCTCGCGGCAACGGAGCTGTTGAAGAAGGAAGGGCTCGGGCATTGTTTCAAACTGCTCCACTTCCATATCGGTTCGCAGGTGCCGGATATTTTGACCGTGAAGAAAGCCGTCCAGGAAGCCGCGCGTTTCTACGCCAAGCTCCGCAAGATGGGCTTCGAGATTCAATACGTCGACGTCGGCGGCGGCCTGGGCGTGGATTACGACGGCTCGCGCAGCGCGTTCGATTCCTCCACGAACTACACGTTGCAGGAATACACGAACGACATCGTTTATTACATCGCCGACGTCTGCAACGCGGAGAAGGTTCCGCATCCTGACATCGTCAGCGAGAGCGGCCGCGCGATCGTTGCGCACCACAGCGTGCTGATCGTGGAAGTGTTCGGGGCCATCGCCAAGACGCGCACCGACAGTACGCTCGTCTACGGTGACAACGAGCACGCCCTCGTCCGCGAGTTGCTCGATATCCGAAAGAACATCACCAAGCTGAACAAACTCGAGGCCTACCACGACGCGCTCGAGCGCAAGGAAGATGCGCACAACATGTTCACGCTCGGTCTCATGGATTTGCCCGAGAAGGCGAAGATCGAAAGCCTCTACTGGGAAATCGCCGACGAAGTCGTGCAAAGCTTCCGCGGTCAGGCCTACATCCCCGAAGAAATCCGCAAGCTCGAGGACAGTCTCGGCGATCAATACCTCTGCAACTTTTCCGTCTTCCAGTCTTTGCTCGACCACTGGGCGCTAGGGCAATTGTTCCCGATCATGCCCATCGCGCGTCTCAGCGAGCGCCCGAATCGCGAAGCCACGCTCGTCGACATCACGTGCGATTCCGACGGCCAGATCAACAAGTTCATCGACCTGCGCGACGTGCGCGACACCCTGCCCGTCCACGCCCTCAAGCTCGGCAATGGCCAGCCCGCGGAGCCTTATTACATTGGGTTCTTCCTCATGGGCGCCTACCAGGACATCATGGGTGACCTGCACAATTTGTTCGGCCGCGTGAATGAAGTTCACGTGTTCCTCGATCCCGACGAAGCCGCCGGTTACTATATCGAGGAGATCATCGAGGGGAACACGGTCGTCCAATCGCTCGCCGCCGTGCAATACGACGAGAACGAACTCAAACGCCAGATGAAGGCGCAGATGGACGAAGCCATCAAGAGCGACCGCCTCAAGCCGTCCGAAGCGATGCGCCTGCTCGACGAGTACGAACGCGGTCTGCGCGAATACACCTACCTTTCTTTCTGACGAGGTAGCATGCAGAAGTCCGAATGAAGAAGCAGCATTGCGGGACGCCGGTGGCGCTGGTTCTGCATTCATCATTCTCCTTTCTTCCTTCTCGCCATGCCTGAACCCGCTCCCAACAGCGAGCTGCTTCAGTCTCTGGGCCACCTGATCCGCGGCCTCTCCGCAATCTTCTGGGGACTGCCGCTCACCTTGATCGTCTGCGCGCAAAGCGTGCTCAGCGACTGGCTGCGCCCGTTGGGAATCATCGGGCCGCTCGTGATGACGAGCGTGTTACTTTACGGACTCCTCCAGCTCGGCCATTTCCAAAAACAGGAACGCATCTGGGTCGCCGCGCTGGATCGCGCAAAATTTCTGGCGATCACCAATATCGGCCTCGCGCCTTTTCTCTTCTGGTGGCACCGCGTCCCGGGCGAACGCGTCTTTTTCGCCGCCGCGCTGATTTTTTTCGGGACGAGCCTGCTGTTTCTCTACGCCTTGAATCACGTTCTCCATCGCCTCACCGCCATGCTCCCCGACGAAGGACTCCGCGAGGAAACCAAATTCTTCACCAACCTCAACCGCGCCATGCTCGTGACCATCGTCATGTTCATCGTCGGCTTGTCCACCTTGTTGCGAATCTCTTTCCTCCCCGATCCAATTCTGGGAATCCTCGATATCCTCGAACAAGAGCGCCGCTGGATCGTGACGTTTCTCCTGCTGCTGCCCGTCGCGATGACGATGGCGCTAACGTGGAAAATCAAAGACGCCGTCTTCTTCAGCGTGTTCGGCAAGAAGCCGTAACCCTCTTCACTTCCCCAAACAGAACTGGCTGAAAATCGAGTCGAGCAAATCTTCCGTGCTCGTTTTGCCGACCACCTCGCCGACCGCGTTGACCGCCTCCCGCAAGTCGACCGCGACCAGATCCAAGCTCAAATCCGCGCGCAATGCTTCGATCGTCCGCTCCGTCGATTCCCGCGCGCGCTGCAACGCCGCCTGATGCCGCGAGTTGATCATCACTTGCAACATCTCGCTCTTGATCTCGCCAGCCCACACGAGTTCTTTGATCGCGTCCTTCAACGCCTCCAAGCCCTCAGCCGTGAGACAGTTCACCTTCACCACCGGCGCGCCTATATTCGGCGGCAACTCCAATCGCCCCGGCAGATCCACCTTGTTGACCACGACGATCCGCTTCTTCGACGCGAACCCGCGCAGATACGCCTCGTCCTCGTCCGTCAACGGCTCGCCGTGATCGAACACGTGCAGGATCAGCTCCGCGCCCGCGAGCGTAGCGCGGCTGCGGCGAATGCCCTCGGCCTCGATCGCGTCGCCCGCTTCGCGCAAGCCCGCCGTGTCGATGAACACCACGGGAATGCCGCGGATGTTCGCCGTTTCCGCGATCGTGTCGCGCGTTGTGCCGGCGATCGGTGAAACGATCGCGCGTTCGTGCCCGAGCAACTGATTCAACAAACTCGACTTGCCCGCGTTCGGCCGGCCGACAATCGCCGCGCGAATGCCGCGACGCAAAATCTGTCCTTCATTCGCCGTCCGGAGCAGCTCGCTCATGAACACCACGCCATCCCCGAGCCGTCGTAACAAGGTCTCACGCGTATCGGGCGAAATATCTTCGTCGGGAAAATCGATGTGCGCCTCGATGTGCGCGAGCGTCTTGATCAAGTCGTCGCGGAGACGATTAATGCGCTGCGAGAGTTTGCCGGCGAGCTGTTCATTCGCGGCGTTGAGCGCGAGCTCGGTGCGCGCGTGAATCAGGTCCGCCACCGCCTCGGCCTGTGCGAGATCGATGCGACCATTGAGAAACGCGCGCTTCGTGAACTCGCCCGGCTCGGCCATGCGCGCGCCGTTTTCGAGCACCGTGTCGAGCACGAGCTTCGCCGCGAGCAAACCGCCGTGACACGTAATCTCCACCGTGTCCTCGCGCGTAAACGTGCGCGGCGCGCGGAGCACCGCCACGAGCACCTCATCCACGACCTGTTCGCGCCGGACGATCCTGCCGAACTGAATCGTGTGCGTCGCCGCCGCCGAAGGTTTCAGCGAGGTTTTGCCGACGGGTTGAAAACACTTGTCCGCGACCGCCAGCGCATGCGGACCCGACACGCGAATGACCGCGAGCCCGCCTTCCCCGAGCGGAGTTGCGATAGCGGCAATGGTGTCGTCAAACATGGCAGTTGGTGCTGAGTTGCAGGTTCACGGTTTCAAGTTCTCGCAATCGTTCCGAATCTGAAAACCTGGAACCTTGAACCTGCAACTTGAAACTCTATCGAGGACACGTCCCCTTCTCCGGGTCCTGACCTTCGAGCCAGAGGCGCGCCTTCTCGTAGCTGCGCTTGTGGAGATAGTGCAACAGATTCGGATCGGTGGTTTTGGGCAACAGGCGAACCAATTCGTCCAACCGGCTGAGCACGGGCACGACGCTCGGCTTAGGAATCGTGGTGCGCATCGCGCTCACCGTCGCTTCGAATTCGAGCAGCGTTTTCAGGATGGCTTGCTCCGTCTCAGTCATGCCTCACGGATAACTCAACTCCGCCTAGCAACCAAGAGCGAAAGAAAAACCGGAAGCCAGTTTCCTGACTTCCGGTTTCGAATGCCTGACTGTGCGCAACGGCGATCTCTGACCGCCGCTATAGGTTAGCGGCCTTTTGGCAGCGCGTTGCGGCCCGCATAGACCGCGTGCTTGCCAAGGATCTGCTCGATGCGCAGGAGTTGGTTGTACTTCGCGGTGCGGTCGGTGCGGCTCAAGGAACCGGTCTTGATCTGGCCGCAGTTGGTCGCGACAGCGATGTCGGAGATGGTCGAGTCTTCGGTTTCGCCGGAGCGGTGCGAGAGAACGGCGCGGTAGGAATTCTTCTGCGCGAGTTCCACAGCGTCGAGCGTCTCGGTGAGGGAACCGATCTGGTTGACCTTCACGAGAATCGCGTTGGCCGTGCCGGTGTCGATACCCTTCTTGAGGAACTTCACGTTGGTGACGAAGAGATCGTCGCCGACGAGTTGCGTGGTGGAGCCCAGCTTCTCGGTGAGCGTCTTCCAGGTCTTCCAATCGCCTTCGGCGCAGCCATCTTCGATGCTGACGATGGGGTATTTATTGCAAAGCTTAACGTAGAAATCGACGAGCTCATCACCAGTGAGTCGCTGGCCGCTGCTCTTCTTGAAGATGTACTTCTCGCTGGCCTTGTCGTAGAACTCAGACGCCGCGACGTCGAGGGCAAGGAAGATGTCCTTACCGGCCTTGTAGCCGGCGTCTTTGACAGCGGAGAGAATCGCTTCGAGGGCGGCCTCGGCGCTTTCAAGCTTCGGTGCGAAGCCACCTTCGTCACCGACAGCGGTGCTCAGGCCTTTTTTCTTCAACACGGACTTGAGCGCGTGGAAAATCTCCGTGATCGCGCGCAAACCTTCGCTGAAGGAGCCGAGGCCGTGCGGCATGATCATGAATTCCTGGAAATCGATGGGTGCGTCGGAGTGCGCGCCGCCGTTGATGACGTTGGCCATGGGCACGGGGAGAACCTTGGCGTTCGGTCCGCCGATGTATTTGAAGAGCGGCTGGCCAAGGGCTTCGGACGCGGCCTTCGCGGTCGCGAGCGACACGGCTAGGATGGCATTGGCGCCGAGCTTGGACTTGGTTTCCGTGCCGTCGAGTTCGATCATCCGTTGGTCAACGGAGACTTGGTCCAGCGCATCGAATCCTTCGAGCGCCGGGAGAATCTTGGCCGTAACGTTCTTGACGGCCTGCTGCACGCCTTTGCCAAGGAAACGCTTCTTGTCGCCGTCGCGGAGTTCGATGGCTTCGTGTTCGCCGGTGCTGGCGCCCGAGGGCACCGCCGCGCGGCCAACAGCGCCGCCAGCCAGAAAAACATCGGCCTCGACGGTGGGGTTGCCGCGTGAGTCGAGTATTTCGCGGGCTTGGATATCAATGATCGTGCTCATAGTCAGTTTAGTTCAGTAGATTCAAATCAACGGGGGCGCATCATAAAAGCGGCTGGGAGCGAGTCAAGCGGCCCTTTCAGCGCAAAATTGAATTGTCCTGTGCCGAAAAATCCGGCAGCCTTCGCGGCTCATGCAGCAGGTCAATCTGGGCATTATCGGCGGCGGCACGGTGGGCGGCGGAGTTTTCTCAGCCATCCAGCGCAACGGCGCCCTCATGGCATCGCGTCTCGGCGTGCGCCTGAACATCGTCCAGGTGGCCGTGCGCGACCTCCGCAAGGCGCGCAACGTCAAGATTCCCGCCACGCAGCTGACCACGGACTGGCGGACAGTCGTCAACAATCCCGCGGTGAACGTCGTCGTCGAATTGATGGGCGGCACCACGACCGCGCGCGAAGTCGTGCTGGCGGCGCTCAAACAGGGCAAGCCCGTCGTCACGGCGAACAAGGCGCTCCTTTCCGCTCACGGTGAAGAACTATTCGCGGCGGCCGAGAAATATCACGCGAATCTTTACTACGAAGCGAGCGTCGCGGGCGGTATCCCGATCATCAAAGTTTTGCGCGAAGGCCTAATCGGCAATCGCATCACGCGCCTCTACGGCATCGTCAACGGCACCTGCAATTACATCCTCACCCGGATGAAGAACGAGGGCGCGGACTTCGGCGAAGTCCTCGCCGACGCGCAGAAGCTCGGTTACGCCGAGACGCCGCCGGATCTCGACATCGACGGCCACGATGCCGCGCACAAGACCGGCATTCTCGCCTCGCTCGCCCACGGTTTCTGGGTGAACCCGAAGCAAATCTACGTCGAAGGCATTCGTTCGATCACGAAGCTCGACATGCAGTTCGCCTCGCAACTTGGCTATACGATCAAGTTACTCGGTTGCGTGAAGAAGTCGGAAGCATCGGCGAAACAAAACGGCTGCGCGCCGGTGCAAGTTTCCGTCTATCCCGCTCTCGTGCCCAACTCGCACGTGCTCGCGAGCGTGAATGGCGTCTTCAATGCCGTTTTCGTTCGCGGCGATGTCGTCGGTGACACACTTTACTACGGTCGCGGTGCCGGCCAGGACGCAACGGCCAGCGCGGTGCTGAGCGATCTCGCGGACGCGGCGCTCGATCTGAAGTGCGGCACGAAGAGTCGCATTCCTCCCTTTGTCCCGCACGAACGCGAAGGCGCGGTTTTGCCGATCGCGGAAGTCGTCTCCCGCTATTACGTCCGGCTCAATGTCGTGGACAAGCCCGGCGTGTTCGCGAAGATCGCAACCGTTCTCGCCAAAGCGAAGATCGGCATCTCGTCGATCATCCAGCCTGAAGGTCACGAAGGCGAAACCGTTCCCGTGATCCTGATGATTCACGACGCGCCCAACGCCGCGATGACCAAGGCGCTCAAGCAGATTGCCCAACTCGGCGTCGTCAAAGGTGCGCCGACCATGTTGCGCGTGGAGAGTTTTGAATAGAATGTCGCGCGAAGGCCGCGAAGGTGGCGAAGGAATAATTTGAATCAAACCAACTCCAAATTGAACGAAGAAGAAATCGGGAAGGTAATTCTCGATTCGGCTTTCAAGGTTCATTCTGCCCTCGGGCCGGGGCTATTGGAGTCGGTTTATGAAGCAGCGTTGGCGGTCGAACTTAAGAAGCGCGGACTGAACGTTGAGAAACAGGTTCCGATTGCCGTCATCTACGAAGGCGAGCGATTGGAAGTTGGTTTCCGAGCGGACCTGATCGTCGAACGTAGGGTTTTGGTCGAACTTAAATCCGTTGAAGCGGTAACGCCGTTGTTCAAGAAGATCACCACCAATTATCTCAAACTTATTCCGTTGAAACTCGGTTATCTCATCAACTTTAACGAAGCGCATTTGAAAGACGGAATCACACGCGTGACCAACGGCCTCGAAGGAAAGACTTTCTTCTCCACTTCGCAACCTTCGCGGCCTTCGCGCGACACTCAACCAGCCTGACTATGTTGACGCTTCGCTCCACCAATGGCCAGTCGCCCGCAGTCACTCTGCGCGAAGCGTTGCTCACCGGTCAGGCGCCGGATCGCGGCCTTTATTTCCCGGAGAAATTTCCGCGGCTCACGCCCGATGAGATCGCCGAGTTTGCCCAATTGCCGTACCGCGAAGTCGCCTTCCGCGTGCTCCGCAAGTTCACCGAGGGCATTATTCCCGAAGAGGCCCTGCGCGCGATGTGCCGCAAAGCCTACGACTTCGGAGTTCCCGTCGAGGTCATCCATCATCGCGTGTTTCTAATGCGGCTGGATCAAGGGCCGACGGCGTCGTTCAAGGATTTCGCCGCGCAGATGATGGCGCAAATGTTCGGGCGCTTCCTGCAAGAAGACGGCCGGCAAGTCACCATTCTCACCGCGACGAGTGGCGACACGGGCGCGGCGGTCGCGCATGCATTTCACAAGGTCCCCGGCGTGCGCGTCATCGTGCTGTTTCCGACCACCGAAGTGAGCCTGAGCCAGCGCAAGCTCATGACCACGCTCAAGGACAACGTCCGCACCGTGGCCATCGACGGAAAGTTCGACGACTGCCAGGCGATGGTGAAACGTGCGTTCGCCGATCCGGCGCTGCAGCACATCAATCTTTCCTCCGCCAACTCGATCAACATCGGCAGACTGCTGCCGCAAAGCGTTTATTATTTCTACGCCGCGTCGCGCGTGGCGAAGCCGGGCGAACCGGTCGTGTTCTCCGTGCCCAGCGGCAACTTCGGCAACATGATGGGCGCAATCGTGGCGCGCGAGATGGGATTGCCGGTGAAGAAACTCATCGCCTCCGTCAACGACAACGACGCGTTTCCGCGCTACCTCAACACCGGGGTGTATCAAAAAGTCGTTCCGTCGCGGAACTCCGTCTCCAACGCGATGAACGTCGGCCACCCAAGCAACCTCGCGAGGCTCGTAGCGGTTTACGGCGGGCAAATGGACGAGACCGGCAAGATCCACAAGCAACCCGACCTCGCGGCGATGCGGCGGGATATTTTTTCGAGCTCGATTTCTGACGAGCGCACGCGCGCCTCACTGCGGGAGTTTTGGAGCCAATACCAAATCCTGTTGGAACCGCACGGCGTCGTTGCGTGGCAGGGCTTCCTCGATTGGCAGAAGACGGCCGAACCCGGCAGCGATGCTCCGGCTGTGATCGTGGAAACGGCGAACCCGGCGAAGTTCCCGGAGGAAGTAGAAAAGGTCGTCGGCTGGCCGCCTGACGTCCCCGCCTCCATGACCAACGCGATCGAGTTGCCCGAAGACTATGACTCGATGGGCGCGGATTATGAAAAGTTCCGCGCGTATCTTATCGCGCAGCACGCGCCCAAGCCGGCGGCGGACAAAGGCGCGACCGCGAAAGTAATTGGCGTGTGAGTCGCGCAGTTTAAACTCCTGATTCAACTCATGGCATTGATCGTTCAAAAATATGGCGGCACCTCGGTGGGCAACCCCGAGCGCATCAAGAACGTCGCACGCCGCGTGGCGGAATACCGCAAGCGCGGTGATCAGATCGTCGTGGTCGTCTCCGCGATGAGCGGCGTCACCGACAATCTCATCAAGCTCGCGAAAGAAATCATGCCGCTCCCGCCGGAGCGCGAGATGGACATGCTGCTCGCCACCGGCGAACAAACCACCATTGCCCTCACCGCGATGGCGCTCGAGTCGATGGGCGTCCCCGCCGCGTCACTCACCGGTGCCCAGGCCGGCATCGTCACCGATGGCGTCCACACCAAGGCGAAGATTCAAAACATCACGCCCAAGGCCGTGCACAAACTTCTCGATGACGGCAACGTCGTCATTGTCGCCGGCTTCCAAGGCCAAACCGCGGACGGTCACATCACCACGCTCGGTCGCGGCGGTTCCGATCTCACGGCCATCGCGCTCGCGGCCGCATTGAAGGCGGACCTTTGCCAGATTTACACCGACGTTGACGGCATTTACACCACCGACCCGCGCATTGTGCCAAACGCGCGCAAGCTCGAGGAAATCGCCTACGACGAATTGCTCGAACTCGCCGGCTCCGGCGCGAAGGTGATGCAGTTGCGTTCGGTGGAATTCGCCAAGAAATTCGGCGTCGTATTTGAAGTCCGCTCCAGTTTGAACGACAACCCAGGAACGATTGTGAAAGAAGAAACTCGCAGCATGGAAGACATCGTTGTGCGCGGCGTCGCGCTCGACAAGAACCAGGCCAAGCTCACGCTCGTGGGCGTGCCCGACAAACCCGGCATGGCCGCACGCGTGTTCAACGCCCTCGCCGACGGCGCGATCAGCGTGGACATGATCGTGCAGAACGTCAGCCACGGCACCGCCGCGACCGATCTTTCCTTTACCGTCGACAAGCCCGACCTGCTCAAGGCGCGCAAAGTCATCGACGGTCTCAAATCCGAAGTCGCTTACAAAGACCTGAGCGTTGACGAAAGCATCGGCAAACTTTCTATCGTGGGCGTCGGCATGAAGAGCCACTCCGGCGTGGCAGCGAAGATGTTTGAAACGCTCGCGAAGGAAAGCATCAACATCGGCATGATCTCGACGAGCGAAATTAAGATCTCCGTCGTGATCGAACTCGCCAAAGGCGAGCAAGCCGTGCGCGCGATCCACAAGGCGTTCCTCGGTTAGTGCACAGCGTGCTGCCGCCATCTTGCCGGCAGTTCTAGCTTCTTTCGGAGCAGAAAATCCCAACGGAACTTCCGGCAAGATGCCGGAAGCACGCTGACGGTGTTCACTTCGCCTCGAGCTTCTTTTTCAATTCATTAAACTCCTTGCGGAGTTTGCGCTGTTCTTCTTCCGCATCGAGCAGTTCCTTGCGGAGATCCTTCAAGTTATCACCGGGCTTCTGCACGCCGCGCAGTTTGGAAATCGCCGCTTCCGCTTCGCGCCGCTCAGGTGCCTGAACCGACACCTGCGCGAAGGGTTCGAGTACAGGAATCGCAGCGTCGTCACCCAGTGTGCCGAGCGCTTTGATCGCGCCAAGGCGGACGCGCTCGTTCCCACTCCTCCAAAGGAAAGACTTGATGAACTCGCGCACCGTTTCCTTTCTGACACCCTCGATGGAACGGGAAACCGAGGCGTACGCATCAAGTAACGCGGCGAAGCCGCTTTTCGTAAAGTTCCCGCCGCTCCGCCAAATCGTTTCCCCGAGCATTTCCGACCATTGGTCACTGCTCTGGATTCGCATCGCCTCCGCAGCCGCCAACGCAATCGTCTGGCGATAGGAAAATGAACTGAGCGCGTTGGAGAGCGCTCCGCCCACTAAGACACGATCGTAGTTTCCCAAACCGCGAACGGCGGTTGCCACAATGAACGGGTTTTTTTCTTTGGTCGCAATTCGCTCAAATACCTCTGCCACCAATGGTGAGTGGAATCCCGCGATGGCCTCGACTACGGCATTGCGCGCGCGGGCATCAGGCTGTTGAAGTGAATCGAGCAATGCATCCAACGCTTCCTTCGTGTGAATCTTCTTCAACGCCAGCGCCGCTTCCGAGCGCACGCCGTGGAAGGCGTCTTTCTGCAACGCTTGTTTGAGCTTGGCGATGGTTTGCGCGTCGCTCTTTTTCCCGAGTTGTTCAGCTGCGAGCACTCGGCCGATCATGTCCTTCGCGTCAGCGATCTGTGCGTAAAGCATCGCCGTGGGCGGCGTGAAATTCACCTTCGCCAGCAACGCGAACTCTGGATCGACACGGACGATCTCGGGCGCGTCCTTGAGCGGGACAAAGAAGTCGTGCTCCTTCTCGCGCACTTCGAACGTGCGATCCACGACGCCACCCTTGCCTTTGAAACGCAGCGTGAGGGGGAAGCGAAACAGCGAGATCTCCTCCGAAATCTTTTGCACCTGCTTGACGGTGACCTTCGCCTGCTTCGCCTTCGCATCCCACGCATAGGTCACGTCAAGTTCCGGATGGTGCGCGTGGTAAACCCATTGATCGAAGAACTGGTCGTACGAACGACCAGAGATTTCCTCGATGACCTTCGCCAGATCATCCGTGGTCACGGAGCCGAACTGATTTCGTTCCAGATACGTTTTGATGCAACGCCGATAGATTTCCTCGCCGAGCTGGTTGCGCAACATGTGCAACACCCAAGCGCCTTTCGGATAGGCGAGGTAGTTGAACATCTCGCGCGTGTCGCTGTATTTGCGCCACACGATCCCGCGCGTGTCGTTTGACTGGCTGGTGATGTTCCGCAGGTCGCCCAGCAGCGCGTGCAGCTTCGCATCGCGGCCCTGAGCCGATTCGAGATACAGCAGCGCGTAGAAGGTGGCGAAACCTTCATTGAGCCAGAGGTGGCTCCAGTCCTTGCACGTGACGAGATCGCCGAACCATTGATGCGCCAGTTCGTGCGCCACCAGCGGCGCGCTGGTAGTCAGCGTCTCGGTTTCAGCGCGATGCAACGTGCGATCGGTCAAGATGGTAAGCGTCGTGTTCTCCATTCCGCCCGCCGTGAAATCATGCACGACCGCCTGTTTGTATTCCGCCCACGGATACGGCACGCCGATTTCCTTTTCGAAAAACGCCATCATCTCACGCGTGCCTTTGAATGAGTTGCTCGCCTCAGCGAAGTCCGACGGCGGCGTGTAGAACTCAAGGGCCACATTGCCGTGTTTGTCTTCGAGCTTTTTGAAATTCCCGGCGCACAACGCCATCAGGTAACTCGCGTGTGGCTTCTCTTGAACCCAACGCACGGAGTTGAGACCCGTCTTCGCATCCTTCGTCGAAGACACCTGCCGACCGTTGGACAACACCGTCATTCCCTCGGGCACGCGGCAAGTCATCTCGCTGGTGAACTTCTCGTTGGGCGAATCAAAGCACGGGAACCAATGCCGCGCTTCGTACGTCTCGCCCTGCGTCCAAATATGCGCGTCACCGGCCGCATAACCCGAAGCCGGCGTGCGGAAATACAATCCCTTTTTCGGCTGCGCCGTGTAACGAATCGTAACCGTCGCGTCATTGCCCGCTGGCAAAGCCTTCGCGAAGTTTACCGTGATCTCCTTGTCCGTCGCGTGATGCGACGCGATGCGCGCGCTACTCTTCACTTCGAGCACCGTGAGATCGACGCCGTCGAGGCGCAGTTCATCAAGGGGCTTCGCAATGGGTTGAAAGCTGATCGTCACTTCGCCGGCGACGGTTCGCTTGTCGAAGTCAGGCGTCACGTCGAG
This sequence comes from Limisphaerales bacterium, assembly GCA_044224905.1. Classification (GTDB taxonomy): domain Bacteria; phylum Verrucomicrobiota; class Verrucomicrobiia; order Limisphaerales; family JBGAJN01; genus JBGAJN01. The sequence continues at coordinate 705,655 of JBGAJN010000002.1, read as the reverse complement.
CGCCAGATGAGTGATGTTGATCTTCCGATCGGGCGCGTATTGGCGGTAGTCCGGCGAATCCGGCGCGGCGGCAAAAGCAGCGTGCGCGCATCTCAACTCAAGCGCTTCATTTGAATCCGCGCGCGAGCTGGCACCGATGCCGGCGATGAAAAGGGAGAGTGTGGTGGCGACGCCAAGAAAACTGAGCCTGAGCATGGCAGGAGTGTATTGACGGGTTCCTTTCCGAACAGGAAAAACCGGCGCGTCCCCAAGTGAGTCCCCGCGACGACAACTGACGTTCAGTGATTTTGACTTGGAACAATCGGCCGTTTGCAGCGATACTAGCACCCCATGAACAACTGGTATTCCGACTACGTGTCGGCTCAGAAGGCCGCTCTCGATTCCATCCCGCTCGATAAAGTTGAACGCGTCGTCGAAGCGTTTCGCACCGCGCTGAAGGATGACCGACAGATTTTCTGCTTTGGCAACGGCGGCAGCGCCGCGAACTGCTCGCACTTCGCGACGGATCTCGGCAAAGGTTCCTCCGACAAGCTCGGCAAGCGCTTCCGCGTGCTCTCGCTCAACGACAACGTCAGTTGGATGACCGCCATCGGCAACGACTACTCCTATGAGGACGTCTTCGTGCGTCAGTTGGAAAACTACGGTCGCAAGGGCGACATCGCGCTCACCCTGAGCGTGAGTGGCAACTCACCGAACTGCGTGAAAGCCATCGAGTGGGCGAAGAAGAACGGGCTGATCACCGTCGCGCTCGTGGGGGCCAAACGCGGCAAGCTCGCCGACATCGCCGACCACGCGCTCGTCATCAACGACACGCACTACGGTCGCGCCGAGGACGCACAGATGGGCATCTGCCACATGCTCTGCTACGCGTTCATGGAAATTCCCGGACTCGGGAAGTAATCCGTCCCGCCTGCGGGCTTGAACGCGAGGCGGATTTCCGTTTGCATCGGCGCATGAAATCCGCGCTGACGCTCGCCTCGCTCGTTGCCCTTAGTCTCACGCTGCACGCCGGCCAAAAGAACGGCACGCTCGACCTCTATTGGATCGATTCCGAGGGCGGCGGCTCCACGCTCATCGTCACGCCCACGGGCGAATCCCTCCTCATCGACAGCGGCAACCCCGGTCGCGACGCCGCGCGCATTCACAAGGTCGCCACGGAAGCTGCCGGGCTCACACGCATCGATCACCTGCTCACCACGCACTTTCACATCGATCACTTCGGCGGCGCGGCCGAACTCTCGCAACTGCTTCCTATCGGCACCGTCCACGACAAAGGCGTGCCCGAGAAAAATCCCGACAACAATCCCAACGACACGCGCTTCCCGATTCTCATCAAACCGTATCGCGAAATGAAAGTGGACGCGCGCGAAGTCATCAAAGCCGGCGACGCGGTCAAGCTGCGCCAACCCACTTCCGGCCTTCCGCTCTCAATGCGTTGCCTCGCCGCGGATCAAAAATTCATTCCCGCACCGGATGGTGCCAAGGCGAACGCCCGCTGCGCCGATTCCAAGGAGCAACCGATCGACAAGAGCGACAACGCCAACAGCACCGCGTGGCTGCTCACGTTCGGGCGCTTCAAGTTTTTCGATGGCGGCGACATGACGTGGAACACCGAGGCGAAACTCGTTTGCCCGGTGAACCTCGTCGGCACCGTGGATGTTTATCAGGTCAACCACCACGGCCTCGACGTGAGCAACAACCCGCTCTTGATCGGCGCCCTCGCGCCCACCGTCAGCGTGATGAACAATGGTTCGCGCAAAGGCTGCATGCCCGCGACGTTCGCCACCTTGAAAGGAACGCCCTCCATCAAGGCGATGTATCAGGTTCACAAAAACGTCCGCCCCGACGGCGAAAACAACACGAGCGACGACCACATCGCGAACCTCGCCGAGAAATGCGCCGCGCACTTCATCAAGTTGAGCGTCGCCGCCGACGGGAAGACCTACACGGTGAGCATCCCGTCAAACGGGCACGTGGGGACGTTCAAGACGAAGTGAGCTTGCGGCAACGCGCCACCGCGGCTTTCACCACCCAACCCGTTTTTTCCAGCGCAGCTTTCGCTGAGTCCTCGCTCGCCCCCGTCAGTTCCCTCACGATGCGGACAGCGCGGTCGCGCAGCTTCACGTTCGAGGGATTCAGATCGACCATCAGGTTCCCAATCACCTTGCCGAGCCGCACCATCGCGAGCGTCGTGAAGATGTTGAGAATGAGTTTGGTCGCCGTGCCGGATTTCAGCCGCGTGGAGCCGGTGAGCAGTTCCGGGCCGAGGTCGGGCGCGATCACCACGCTCGGATTTTGCTCGCGGAAAATTTCCAAGTGCGGGTTGAAGCAGACCAAGACCGTTTTCGCCCCGAGCTTTTTCGCCGCGCCGAGCGCGCCCCACACGAACGGCGTTCGTCCGCTCGCCGCGATTCCAACGACGACATCGCGTTGAGTCACGCCGCGAAACCGGATCGCCCGCGCGCCGGCGTCCGAATCATCCTCTGCGCCTTCAACGGCAGTGGTGATCGCACGTGCGCCACCAGCGATGATGCCTTGCACCATTTCGGGATCGGTGCGGAACGTCGGCGGACATTCGCTCGCGTCGAGGATGCCGAGCCGTCCACTGGTGCCCGCGCCGACGTAGAATAGTCTTCCGCCGCGTTTGAAGGAACTAACGATCAATCCAAGCGCACGCTCGATCGATTTACGTTCGCCCAAAACCGCCGAGGGAATCTTTTCGTCCTCGCGCAACATGAGCGCGATGGATTGCTCCGCCGACAACTTGTCGAGATTCATCGAGAGCGGATGACGCTGTTCGGTCGGCGAAAGCTGTTTCGAATGCGGAATACGGAGTGCGGCCCACGGAATCAAGGACACCCGAGTGGGTCCGACATCGAGCTTCGAACTTTGGGCTTTGAGACTTTCGCGCGCCAGCGCGACGGCTCCCCACGCACTTTCGCGCTTCAGCGGGGTGACGATCGCGCCGGGCCAACGTTCTTGAATCAGCGCGCTGACCTTTCGCGCGAAGACGGGTTGCCGCAGCAAGACGCTTCCCGCGAGAACAAATTGAACCGGCGGCAACAATGTTCGTTTTCCTCCGCTCTCTGCACCGCGCGCTTCGCCCTTCTCTAGCAATCTCTTCGCACAACTCGCCGCATCTTTCGCGAGGCTGTGCGCCGCGCCTTCGAGAATATCGCGCGCGATTTCGTCGCGACGCGCGGCGGCGGCGAAAACTTCCGGCGCGAGCGCGGCGATCTCGGTCTTGCCCGCCGAATGAACCCACGGGATGAGTTCGTTCGGCTCGTTGAGATGGAGAACGCGGAGCAGGCGCTGGCCGAGTTGCGACCACTCGCCATCGCGGTCGAGGTAATACACCGCGGCCTTCAACGCGCGCAGGCCGATTTCGTAACCGCTGCCTTTGTCGCCGAGAATGTGGCCCCAACCGCCGAATTGCAGCGTGCGTCCATCGACGGCGCGTCCGAAGCAACAGGAGCCGGTGCCGCTGAGAACGAGAACCTGAGGTCGAGGCGAGGGGCAAGGGGCGAGGGGCGAGGCAGCGAGCGCGGTTTCGAGATCGTTGGTCGCGTAGCACGGAACGCGGGGCCAGAGTTTTGCGGCGACCATTCGGACGCGCCGCCATTCCTTTTCCGTGCGCGCACCGGCGAGGCCGATGCCGATCGCAGCCGGCGCAGGGAAAGCGGCGTAAATGGAACGAAAGTGTTTCAGTAATTGCGCGTCGGTCAGCAGCCGGAGGTTCGCCGGGCCGAGTTCCAATCGCTTGAGCGAATTCCCTTCAGCATCCGCCAGCAGCGCGACGGTGCGTGTTCCGCCGCCTTCGATGCCGAGGAAGGTCGGCGAAGTTGATGACGCGGCGGATGACTTCATGCGGCGGAGTTATTATCGCAAAGACGCCGAGGTGCAAAGACGCAACGGAGAGGAAAAGTTACCGCTACGCCGGTCTGCAGTGCACCGCTTCCGTTATTTGCCCGGCTGTTCCACCTTTTGCTTCAGCTTCACCAAACCGGCTTCGAAGCCCGGGCCGACCATACGGTCCACCATGAGCCCGAAAAAACGGCGGAGCGGGCTACGACCAAGCTCGCCTTCGTCACTCCAGAAGACGCGCGTGCCCTCGCCGGCGGGTTCGAATTCCACAGCGCCGCTCGAGGTATAGGCACCGTGCTGTGTCGTGAGATCGTACCACACGCCCTTCGCTGGATCCGCGCGCCGGATTCGCATCTCGCCATCGCCGATCTTGGGATCGGTCCAACGGCTGATGGCGCCCACGCCGGACTCGGGGCCGTCGTAGGAGTATTTTAAGTTGGGAAATTGCTCCGCCGACCACGCGCTCCACTCGGGCCAGCGACGCGGCGTGGAGATGAGCGGGAATATTGCCTCGGTTTTCGCGTTGATCACGATCGAGCGCTGGACGCGATAGCGGCCGGGAAGAAAAAGGGACACGAGCAGCAGCAGGGCGATCGCGGTGAGCACCGCGAGTAGAATTTTCCTTACGAGTCGTCGGGCGTGTTTCATGCAATCTCTCGCTTGAATCGAACTCTATGCCTCCGCCGATGCAACCGTCACGGAATAAAATACCGCTCACGCGGCGCCGTTCCACCGATGCTACTTCAACAACTCGCGCTGCCACTTCATGAGCTCGGCCGAGTGCTTCTCCCAATCTTGCGCGAGCGCCAGGAGCATTGCGCGGCTGGCGATCAGCGTGGGATCGATGCCCAGTTCCTTCGCGTGGCGGTCGCGGATGTTTTTCAACTGATCCATGCGGCGATTCTCCGCTTCGGTCGGACGACGTCCCTTGTGTTCCGGCGGATACGGCCATTCCGCTTCCGGGCACGCGAGGCCTTTTTCAATGGCGCGGATCAACCCGGCGCGGCGGCCCGGCGAAAGATGCCGCGGCAGATGCGATTCAAACGGTTCATGCGTCGCGAGGCTGGCGAGGTGAACCATCACTTCGTGACTGAGGATGAAGAACGGCGGGCGATTGGCCGCGCGCGCCTCGGCATCACGCCAATGCCACATGTCGCGCAGAACCGCGAGCGATCGGCGACCGAGCCGGAAGCTGCCTTTGACGCGCCAGATTTCATCGGGATCGTCGACGCGCGGCACGGCGCACTCGGCGACGAGTTGGGCGCAGGATTCCTCCTGCCATCCGAGACGGCCTTTCGCGATCAACTCCGCGCGGAGGATCGTGACGATAGCGTTGAGATGGTGCGTGTCGTTGCGCGCATAGGCCTCCATGCGGGGAGAAAGCGGGCGGCGCGACCAGTCGGCTTTCTGCGAACCTTTGTCGAGTTTGATGCCGAGAAACTTCTCCACGAGGTTCGACAAACCGAACTGCTCCAGCCCCAGCAATCGCGCGGCCAGCATGGTGTCGAAGATTTTTCCCGCGACGAAGCGATGGCCGCGTTGCAACAGGCGCAAATCGTAATCCGAGCCGTGCATCAACAACTCACGTTCGCGGAAAACCGCCAGCAGCGGCTGGAGATCGATGCCAGCGAGCGGATCGACGAGCAAGTCGTGGTCGGGAATGCTGATCTGGATCAGGCAAATCTTCTCCGGATACGAATGAAGGCTGTCGGCCTCGGTGTCCACAGCCAGCCATTCAGCACCGCGCAAACGCGGGAGCCACTCAGCGAGGCTGGTATCGGTTGTGATCACTTCGGACAGTTAAACTCAAATGGAGGCGTCAGCGGAAGCGGAAAGCGCAAGTCCCTGCGGAATTTGGATTGCAGTCGACGCACGGCACGCATTGAATCGCCGCCAAGCATCACATGAATCTCGCGCTCGCGTTCCAGAATTCCGCCGACCGCCAACGGCAGCATCCCGCCCTTTTTTGGGGTGACGAGGAGTTTACCTACGGGCAACTCGCCGATCAGGCACGCGCGGTGGCGGCGCGGCTGCACAGCGAGTTCAACGTGCAGCCGGGCGACCGCGTGGCGGTGTGGCTGAAGAACCGGCCCGAGTTCATCCCCGCGATCTTCGGCGTGTGGAACGCCGGCGGCGCGGTGGTGATGGTGAATAATTTCCTCAAACCGGACGAAGTCGCTTACTTGCTCAACGACTCCGGCGCGAAGGTCGTCATTTCCGAAACCGGCCTCGCCGAAACGCAGGCGAAACTTGCGACGCTGGTGCCAGGCGTGCGTTTCCTGCTCGCGGAAAACTTTCCCGCGCCGAGTGACGTGCCGGCGAATTTTCCCGCGCCGACGCAAACGGAGAACGATCTCGCTGCGTTGCTCTACACGTCGGGGACCACCGGTCATCCGAAGGGCGCGATGCTCACGCACGGAAATTTTCTGCACAACGTGGGCAGTTGCCTCAAGTGTCTGGAGGTTACGGATCGCGATCGGATGGTCGTATTGCTCCCGCAATTTCACAGCTTCATGTTCACGGTGGGCACACTAGTGCCGATGATCGCGGGCGCGGGAATCGTGCTGCTCAAGTCGCTGCATCCGCTCAAGCACGTGCTCGAGGAAATCGTCCGTCGCAATGGCACGATCCTGCCGGCGGTTCCGCAATTCTGGCGAACGATCACGCAGATGCCCACGCCGCCGCAATGGCCGCTCCGCCTGTGCATCAGCGGCGGCGCGCCGTTGCCCGTCGAGGTGTTGCGCGATTTCAACGCGAAGTTTCCCACACACTTGATCGAAGGCTACGGACCGACGGAAAGCAGTCCGGTCGCCTCGGTAAATCCGATTCACGGCACGCAAAAGGCCGGCTCCGTGGGCGTGCCGGTGCCCGGCGTGGAGATGAGTATTCGCGATGATGACGGCGCCGAATTGCCGACCGAGGCGAAGGGCGAGATTTGCATCCGCGGCGGCAACGTGATGCGCGGTTATTGGAACCAACCTGAAGAAACCGCGAAGACGATCCGCGATGGCTGGCTTTACACCGGCGACGTGGGCCATCGTGACGCAGAAGGGTTCTACTACATCACCGATCGTAAGAAGGATATGTTGCTCGTCAACGGCATCAACGTTTACCCGCGCGAGATCGAGGAAGTGATCTACAAATTTCCCGGCATCAAGGAAGCCGCGGTCATCGGCGTGCCTGACGCGCGCAAAGGCGAACAACCAATCGCCTTCGTGGCACTGACGGAGGGGGCAACGCTCGTCGAGAAGGATCTGCTGCATTTCGTCCGCGAAAAGCTCGCCGACTATAAAGTCCCCAAGCACGTCCAGGTGATGCCCGCCCTGCCCCGCAATCCGACGGGGAAGATTTTGAAGACAGCGCTCCGTGCACTGGCCGCAAAGAGCTGAAGACCGTCACAACGCCCAGAACGCGGGAATTCAGCCGGCTCCACGACCCAGTCTTGGAGGCGGAAGGGAGTGTGTTGGCGACCGCAAACTCAGCCTGATTGCGAGAATTTGCCCCTATTTGCAGGGGCTTCTGCGTGTCCCTTTACCAGTTGACGCTCCCGATACACGGCCCGTAAGCTATGCGGAACTAACACAGGCGCATGTGGCGCCTGCCCAGAAAGATCTTATGGCCGAAGGTTATTGCGTTAAATGCAAAGCCAAAAAGGAAATTGCTGACGCAGTGGAAGTTGTGACCAAGAACGGTCGCAAAGCCATCAAGGGCAAGTGCCCCACGTGCGGCGTCGGAATGTTCAAGACGCTCGGCGTCAAAGCGGACCCGCCCGCTGGCACGCCGCCGCCCGCAGCACCGTCGACGCCACAAGCCTGATTTAATCATGTCGCAACAACTCGCCTACGTCATCATCACCCCGTACACCCTGTCGAAATCCCGCACCGGCGGTATTCTGGCACGGTTGATCACCCGCACCGGACTCGAACTCGTGGCCGCCCGCATGTTCGCCCCGAGCACCGAGCTGGTTAAGAAGTATTCCGAAGCCATCATTTCGGCCAATGATCCGCAAGATCGCCGCATTCAGGAACTGATCCGCGATTACATCCTCCAGAATCTCTCGCCCGATCCGAAGACCGGCGCCCGGCGCCGCGTCATGATGCTGATTTTCAAGGGTGAAGACGCGGTTCGCAAGACCCGCTCCGTCATCGGCAACATCCGCTCCGATCGCGCCGGCGGCGAAACCATTCGCGACACGTATGGCGACTTGATCCTCGATGAAAAGGATCAGGTTCGTTACTTCGAACCCGCCGTTCTCGCCGCGCCGAATGCCGAGGAAGCCGAAATGAAGCTCAAGCTGTGGGCTCGTTACTCGGACACCGACGGCGGCGTGCTGGAAAACACCATTGCTTACGCGCCAGGCGAAAAGCCGCAACGCACGCTGGTGCTGATCAAGCCGGATAACTTCCGCTTCGCGACCGGCCGTCCCGGCAACGTCATCGACTTCTTCTCCCGCACCGGCCTTTTCATCGTGGGCATCAAAGTTCATTGCATGAGCACGACCGAGGCGATGGAGTTCTACGGCCCCGTCCGCGAAGTTCTCCGCACCAAGCTCAAGGACGTCGTAGCCGGCAAGGCGGCGAAGATCCTCGAAAAGGAACTCGGCTTCCCCATCGTCGGCGACGCGCAAAAGCAACTCGGCGACGTCCTCGGACCTTATTTCGGCGACAACCAGTTCGACAACATCGTGCGCTTCATGTCCGGTCGTTCCGGCGGCGAATGCACACCTGAGCAACTCAAAGAGCCGGGCACCGAGAAGTGCATCGCGCTCGTTTACGAAGGCGTCAACGCTGTAAACAAGATCCGCGACGTCCTCGGACCGACGGATCCCTCCAAGGCGCCGCCCGGATCCATTCGCCGCGAATTCGGCTCAAACATCATGGTCAACGCCGCGCACGCCAGCGACGCGCCCGAAAATGCGCAACGCGAACTCGGCATCGTCCGCGTGGGTGAAAACACCTTCAAGCAGGTCGTCGAAGCAGCTTACGGGAAGTTGTAAGCCTCTAACCAATCTCCACCACGAAAGCGGCGCTCTCCGGAGTGCCGCTTTTCTTTTGCCCACGACGGTCGCTCACTGCCACCACTCGGTGCTGTGGCGGAGTTTTTCCAGTAACCGCGCGTCGGCGGCGGGGAATTCGTAGTCGGCCAATTGCGCAGCGTTGACCCATGCGAGCGCGTGGCAGCCGAGCGGTTGCGGTTCGTGACGAAGCCACCTGCAGCGAAAGAAGCGCAGATGAACGGATTTCTCCGGGTAATGGTGATCGATGGATTCGACCAACTCGCCGACCGTCACGTCGATGCCGAGTTCTTCGTGGAGTTCGCGAGAGAGACATTGCTCGAAGGTTTCGTGCGGCTCGCGTTTGCCACCGGGAAACTCCCACAAGCCACCGAGGTGATCGCCCGCGCGACGTTGCGTGATCAGCAACGAACCCTTGCGGAACACGAGCCCCGCGGAGACTTCGATCAACTTTCCCATGCGGGCCCGAGTAAAATGGAAATGGCCCGACAGAGTCGAGCCATTCCCGGACAGATTCGGCAAACGAGCGATTAACGCCCGACGCTCTTGTAGATGAAGCCGAGCTTTTCCATGTAGCCCGGATCAAAGAGATTCCGGCCGTCGAAAAGAATCGGATGCGTGAGCGACTTGCGGACGCGTTCGAGATCGAGCTGCTTGAACTCCGGCCATTCGGTCGCGATCACGAGCGCGTCGCAGCCATCAGCCACGGCATTCATGTCGGGCACGTAGGTGACGGTGTCCTTCAAAAGTTCTTTCGCCTTCTCCATCGCCTTGGGATCAAACACGCGGAGGGACGCGCCGCCTTTGAGTAAGTGCTGGCAAAGCTCGATCGCCGGAGACATGCGGACGTCGTCGGTGTTCTGTTTGAACGCCAGACCGAGCACGCCGATTTTCTTTTCCTTCAAGACCCACAACGTGTCCGTGATCTTCTTCACGAAACGTTCCATCTGATTCGCGTTGATCCGCTGAACTTCCTTCAGCAGTGCGAAATCATAGCCGAGCGTTTCGGAAATCTTGATGAAGGCGCTCAAGTCTTTCGGGAAGCAGGAGCCGCCAAAGCCAATGCCAGCGTTGAGGAATCGCCGGCCAATGCGCACGTCCATGCCCATGCCCGTGGCGACTTCTTCGACGTTCGCGCCGGAAGCTTCGCAGATGTTCGCCACCGCGTTGATGTAGGAAATCTTCAGCGCGAGGAACGAGTTCGCCGCGTGCTTGATCAATTCCGCCGAGTTGATGTCGGTGACGATGATCGGCGCGTTGAACGGCGTGTAAACGTCCTTCATCGCCTGCACCGGGCGCTGGGAACGCACGCCGATGACGACGCGGTCAGGCTTCATCAAATCTTCCACGGCGAAACCTTCGCGCAGGAATTCCGGATTGCTCACGACGTCGCAATCGACCTTCGCCTTGCAGTAACGTTTGATCGTTTCAGCGACCTTGTCGCCGGTCTTGACGGGCACGGTGCTCTTGTCGACGACGATCTTGTAACTGGTGATCGAGCTCGCGATTTCGCGGGCGACCGTTTCGATGAAACTCAAATCCACCGAGCCATCGGGTTGCGGCGGCGTGGGCACGGCGATAAAAATAATGTCGGACTTCTCGACGCCTTCCTTGGTGCTGCTGGTGAAATGCAGGCGGCCTGCAGCGACGTTGCGCTTGATCATCTCCTCCAGCCCCGGTTCGTAAATCGGAATGCCACCGCCGCGAAGCATCTTCACTTTCGCTTCGTTGTTATCCACGCAAATGACGGTATGGCCCACTTCTGCAAAGCAGGTGCCCGTCACCAATCCCACGTAGCCGGTGCCGATGATCGTTAGTTTCATGCGCTAATTAAGTTACTGTGCGATGGACGCACCTGTACTGGATTACACAGGGTCGCCAGCTTCCTCATCGTCCCTGAAGGGACGAATCTTTAGTGAAAACGTTTTGCCGCCAGCCGCTTCCCTCAAAGCGCGGGCGCATTTTTCACTGTCCACCAGCCGGTCTCCGCACCGGCCGGAGAAGCCCATTACGGCTTCGTCGCCGCCGGAGCCGGCACATTGGGCGTGCTGGCCGACGGTGCATTCGTCGCGGCGAGTTGCGGGAACTTCCGCACCAACTCTTCACGACGCTGATTCGCTTCCTGGCTCCACAAGGTCATCGCCGTGGGCCGGACCAATTCCTGATAAATTTCATACGCCTTCTCGGGCTGACTCTTCGCCTCAAACAAACGCGCCACCGCCAGTTTCGCCTGCGCCGCCTGACCGGTGCCCGGGAAACGTTGGCTGACATTTTGATACGCCGCGATCGCCTCGTCCGTCTTCTTCAATGACTCGAGACTCGCCGCCACGCCGTAGGCCGCCGCCGCGCCGATATCGCCGCGATCATGGGATTGGAGGAACTTGGCGAACTCCGCGCGCGCCGCTTCATACTGGCCTTCCGCGAACATTGCGCCCGCCGCGAGCAACGCCGCTTCGTCTGCTGCGGCCGTGCCGGAATACTTCTGGGCGATCTGCTGCAACTCGCTCGCCTTGGTGCCGCCACCGGTGCGTTCCGCGAAAACCGAACCCGCGCGCAAAGCCGACAATGCCTGGCTGGCTTCCGCCTCGCGCTGCGCCTTGAAATAATTCACGACGTAATACACGCCACCAACCGCAATCGCGATTCCGGCCAACATGGCCAGCCGCTTCTTGTTGGTCTCAAACCACGTCATCAATAAGACCACCTGGTCAGTCTGGGTCGGATCAGTCGAGGCCGGCGGTTGAGTCGCTTCAGGATTCATAAAGAGGCGGAATCATTGGGAGATGGCCGAAAAACGCAAGCCAAAAGGCCGGGTTTCGAATGCGCCGCGACAGGCAACACCTTGCTAAGCCGGTAAATCGAGCTCATCCCGGCGGCCAACCAAACCCCCGGCCACCGAAAACATGAACGTGCCGAGACGGCACCGCCTCTCGCCGCCATTCCGGCAATTCCCCGGCAAATCCCAAATATTCAACCCGCCACCGAGTCACAGAGGACACCAAGAGGATATTTTAGAGGCCTTTCTCGGTGCACTCGGTGCCTCTGTGGCTAAATCAGCCTTTTACCACGTAGATAACGGCCTCCCGATGGTTCCGAAAGCCATAGGCAAAACTGCCAGTGGCCTTCTGGACAGCCGGAAAGCCATTGTGAAAACGCACAACGACCTTCCGGACGCTTGGGAAGCCGTAGGCAAAATCGCCAGAGGCCTTCCGGACGTCCCGGAGGCCGTAAGTAAAACCGCCAGTGACCTGCCAGACGCTTGGAAAGCCATAGGCGAAACCGCCAGTGACCTTCCGGACGTCCGGAAAGCCATTCCGCAAACGCCGAAGGTTCTTCGGGGCGACAGGAAAGCCGTTCCGCAAATGCCGAACGCCATTCCTGGTGGCCGGAAGGCTATTCCGAAAACGCGGAATGCCTTTCCGGACGGCCAGAAAGCCATTCCGAGAATGCCGAATGGCCTTCGGAACGTTGGGAAAGGCACTCTCCGAACGGGAAACTGGCAAACCAATGGTTTTTGGGGCATTTCCGCTCCCGGCAGTGTCTAAAAAGAGCCATTTCCCACCGATCCAAGGTGGGGACGGCTGTCCCCAGCCGTCCGCGAACAGGCAAAAGGACTAGCACTAATTCGACGGCGGCGCGGTGAGGACACCGAACCCTCCTGATTCTTTAAACTTGGTCCCAGTCCCGCGAGGGACGCTTGAAGGTAGCCCGGCGTTTCAACGCCGGACGCGGAAGGTGAAGCGGTCAAGTCCCGGAGGGACGACTGAACCGTTCAGCCGTCCCGTTGGGACTCGGGAAACCCGGGGACCGGAACCCCGGCTTGAAAGCCGGGGCTATTTTCAGGCGTCCCTGTGGGACGACCGCATCAACTGGGCATTCCGCCGCCGCCTTGGTTGAGTGCCGATGCGGGGCCGTATGGGACGCAACCGCGTGCTGGACATAGCATTCAGTCCCCGATACGGTCTGGGCATGCCAAAGGATAGACTGCAACGAGCCTTGTCCATTCTCTGTTAGGCGGCGATGATCATCATCGAACAAAATTTGCGGGATCTTGCTGGAAGTGTTGTTTATCTTAGAACGAACTGCAATGGCAGTGACTATCCAACCGAGTTCCAGACATACGACGAGGGATGGAAAAGCTTAAGCCAAAGCCTCGACCATCTACACAGTAAGTTGAGTGAGGTGCGATACCAGCAGTTGGTAGAGATGGTTGCTCAGGCCAAGGCGCATTATTCCGATGGCTACGCGCTGGGGCCTGGACCTGGAGTTCGCCCTGCGCCTGGAGCTCCCGGGTCGGAGCACATCAAACTCGGCTCACGACTGATGCAGGACATTGAGCAGGTGGTGGAGGGCAAGCCGCCGTTTGCCTACCCTCAAGAATTATACCGATGGTCGCGATGAACTTAGATACAAGAACGCCGCCTAATCAAAGGATAGACTGCGGGGAATTGAGCTAGAACCACAGTTCCTCCGCCCTTCCCTGTTGAAAAGGATTTGCCCCCGAGCGCGCTTTGCGTTCTCCTGTTCCCGTTCACCATAACCGCCGCGCACGTGGCAAAATATTGTTCAACCATGAAGACGACTCGTCGCGATTTTCTCACCCGCACTTCCACCGCCGCGCTCGGCCTCGCCATGAGCGCGCGTTCCTATTCCCAGATCAAGGGCGCCAATGACCGCGTGGTCATGGGCGTGATCGGCTCCGGCGGCATGGGCCGCTCGAATATGGGTGGCCTGCTCAAGGTGCCCGGCGTGGAGTTTGCCGCGGTGTGCGATGTGGATGACAAGCAGGCGCGCGAGGGCGTGGGCATCGTCACCAAGGCCGGCCGGCCCGCTCCCGCGGTGTTGAAGGATTTCCGCGCATTGCTCGACCGGAAGGATATCGACGCGGTGCTCATCGCCACGCCGGATCACTGGCATGCGCTGCCGTTCATCGCGGCGTGCGAGGCGGGCAAGGACATTTATTGCGAGAAGCCGATTTCGCACGATCTCATCGAGGCGAAGGCGATGCTCGGCGCGGCGAAGCATTTCAAGCGCGTGGTGCAGATCGGCACGTGGCAGCGGAGCGTGAAGCATTTCCAAAAGGCGATCGATTTTGTGCAGTCGGGGCAGATGGGCGAGATCGCGGTGTGCCGCGCGTGGTTCGTGAGCAAGTTCGGCGGCTGGCCCGCGCCGATGGAGAAGAAGGCGGACTGCCCGGCGCCGGAGGGGTTTGATTACGACATGTGGCTCGGTCCGGCACCGAAGCGTGCTTACAACCCGAACCGTTCGCACTGGAACTGGCGGTGGTTCTACGATTACGGCGGCGGTCTCGTGACGGATTGGGGTGTGCACATGATGGACATCGTGTTCCTCGGCATGCAATCGAGCGATCCGACGAGCGTGGCGTGCACGGGCGGCATTTACGCGCTCAAGGACGACCGCGACACGCCGGACACGATGCAGGCGATCTATCGGTTCCCGAAGTTCCTGATGAATTGGGAGACGCGCTTCACGAATGGTCGCGGGCTCGACGGCGGGCGCACGCACGGCGCGGAGTTCATCGGCACGAAGGGCACGCTGGTCGTGGATCGCACGGATTATCAGTGGTTCCCGGAGAAGGAAGGCGATCCCGGCCCGAAGGCGTTCGAGAAATCCCCGCAGCACGATCACTGGCAGAACTTCATCGACTGCGTGAAGTCCCGCGCCAAACCGCGCAGCGACATTGAATCGATGGCGAAGACGACGATGTGCTGCCATCTCGCGAACATTTCGTATCAATGCGGCAAGACGGTGAATTGGGACGCGAAGAAACAGGACGTAGTGAACCGCGACGACGTGCGTCATTGCGTGAGTTACGAACGCCCGTATCGGAAGCCGTGGAAGCTGAAGGTGTATTCGGCATAAAAAAGGCCGTCATTGTTGCGGTTGATTAAGCATTCGGCAGGGTAAATCACCCGCTGATTCCGATTGCTTTTCGAATTCGATGAGCGTAAGCAGGTTCTTGACTCAAGAAACCACTCGGTAAGCATAGTTATGAACCCAACCACCACCACACCACCAGCCATTCGACTCGCTGCACTTGTTTTCAGTGCGCTCTTCCTCACCTCTCCCTTATCGACGCCTGATTCGCGCGCCGACGACAAGAAACAAGAGGGAGACGACAAGAAGGAACACAAGCAAGAGGAAATGACCCCCATCGAACCCAAAGTGAAAATATGCCACAACGGCCACACCATCACGGTGAGCTTGGCGGCCGTCAGCGCGCACCTAAAGCACGGCGACACCTTGGGAGAGTGCAAAGAGAAGGACGACGACAAAGAAAAGGGCAAA
The DNA here is from genome assembly GCA_044224905.1 of Limisphaerales bacterium. GTDB lineage: Bacteria > Verrucomicrobiota > Verrucomicrobiia > Limisphaerales > JBGAJN01 > JBGAJN01. The sequence goes on along the minus strand of JBGAJN010000002.1, from coordinate 690,468 downwards.
GGCAAAGAAAAGGACAAGGACTAGTACGCAAAACCCGTCGTCCACCTTACAGCAGTCGCCGCGTCCGGCAGGTTGTCCTCCCGCAACCTGAATAGCCTCGGGCTTTCTCCGTCCATCAGCTATGCCCCGCATACTGAGAAAGCCGTTCAACTGTCTCCTCGTCGCTGCTGTCTATTTGTTGCCACAGCTCGGCTTCGCTGAATCCGCCAAGGGTTTTACCTCCCTTTTCAACGGCAAGGATCTCAGCGGCTGGAAAGTTCCCACGGGCGACAATGGCCACTGGAAAGTTCTCGATGGCGTGATCGATTACGATTCGCTTAGCGAGGCCAAAGGCGAAAAGCACCTGTGGACGGAGAAGGAATACAAGGACTTCGTCCTGCGCATCGATTGGCGCATCAAGCAGACGACCGGCCTTTATCCCGTGCCCACCGTGCTCCCCGACGGCACGCACAAGAAAGGCCCCGACGACAAGGACATCATCACGCCAACGCCGAACGCCGATTCCGGCATCTACCTCCGTGGCTCATCGAAATCCCAGCTCAACATCTGGTGCTGGCCGATCGGCTCCGGCGAAGTTTACGGCTACCGCATGGACAAGACGATGCCGCCCGAAGTTCGCGCCGGCGTGACGCCCAAGATGAAAGCCGACAAACCGGTCGGCGAATGGAACACGTTTGAAATCACGATGAAGGGCGATCGCCTCACGGTCGTGCTCAACGGCAAGACGGTGATTGATCACGCGCAACTTCCCGGCGTGCCGGAGAAGGGCGCGCTCGCCTTGCAACATCACGGCGGAAAGAATCCCAAGACCGGCGAACTCAGCCCCGCCTCGAGCCTCATGCAGTTCCGCAACATTTCGATCAAGGAATTGAACTAGTCGATCATTGGCTCGTTTCTCATCACTTGTCTCCGAGCATCGAGCACCCGCGCGTTCATTCCTCAGACACCGTCCTGAAAAACACTCACATGAAAAACCAACTCATCGTTAATCGTCGTTCTTTCCTCAAACAACTCGGCGTCGCCGGCATCACCGCACCGTTCGTCACGCGCGGATTGCTCGCGGCTTCGCCCAGCGGAACTCTTCGCCACGCCAGCTTCGGCGCCGCCGGCATGGCGCGCTCGGACATCAATGGTTTGACCGCGAATCCTTTCGTAAGACTTGTCGCCGCCGCGGAGGTGGACGAGAGCCGCGCGGTCGACCTGAAGAAGAAGTTTCCCGACGTGAAGATTTATCAGGACTGGCGCGAGTTGCTCGACAAGGAGCACAAGAACCTCGACTCCGTGAACGTCTCCACGCCCGATCACATGCACGCCCCAATCGGCATGTCGGCAATGCAACTCGGGCTGAATGTTTACGGACAGAAGCCGCTCACCCATGACATCTATGAGTCCCGCCAGATGCGCCTCTTCGCGCATGAGCAAAAACTCGTCACGCAAATGGGCATTCAAGTTCACTCCAGCCTCGAGTATCGCCTCGCGGTGAAACTCATTCAGGACCTCGTCATCGGCAAAGTGAAGGAAGTCCACACGTGGAGCAGCAAGAAATGGGGCGACTCCCTGCCTTTGCCCGACAAGCACGATCCCGTGCCCGCCGGATTCAATTGGGATCTCTGGCTCGGCGTCACCGCGACGCGTCCGTTCATCGGCGGCGGTTACTATCATCCGGGCAACTGGCGCAAACGCCTCGACTTCGGCACCGGCACATTCGGCGACATGGGTTGCCACATTTACGATCCCGTTTTCAAAGCGCTCGCGCTCACCGCGCCGTTGTCCGTGCGCTCTGAAGGTCCGTCGCCGAGCGCAACGAACTGGGCCACCGACGCGGTGATCCATTACATCTTCCCCGGCACGCGCGTGACTGAAGGCGAGACGGTGAAAGTCGTCTGGTACGACGGCGATCAACGTCCGCCCGCGGAAATCAAGGCGCTCATCGGCGAGGAGAAACTTCCCAGCCAGGGCTCAATCTTCATTGGCACCAAAGGCGTAATGGTCCTACCGCACGTCGCGAAGCCGATCCTCTTGCCGCACGCGCAATTCGCAGATTTCAAGATGCCCGAGCTGCCGCCGCAGAATCACTGGACGCAATTTGCCGAAGCCTGTCGCGGCAATGGCAAGACTTCCGCGAGCTTCGATTACGCCGGCCCGCTCACCGAAGCCGTGTTGCTCGGCGGCGTGGCAACGCGTTTCCCAAAGACGACACTGGACTGGGATGCAGCAAAGTTGAAGTTCACCAACGTGAGCGACGCGAACCAATTCGTCCGCCGCACGTACCGCAAGGGCTGGGAAGTGAAAGGACTGTAAAACCAAACCGCGCCGGCTATTCTCTCGAAACAATTTTTATACAAAATATGAAACGCACATTCATCGCGCTCGCCGCACTCGCATTCGCGACGGCTTCAATCGCCCTCGCCGCCGACAAGGGCGACGGATTCAAACCCCTCTTCAACGGCAAAAACCTCGACGGCTGGGAACAACACAGCGGCAAGGCTGAGTATCGTGTCGAGGACGGCTGCGTCGTCGGCAAGACCGTGTCCGGCACGGGCAATTCATTCCTCTGCACGAAGAAGAAATACGGCGACTTCATCCTCGAGTTCGAGTTCAACGTCGCCAAGGAAATGAACTCCGGCGTGCAATTCCGCAGCGAGTTTTCCGAGAAGGAATTCACGACGGAGATCAACGGCAAGAAGAAGAAGTTCGAAGCCGACCGCGTGTTTGGCTACCAATATGAGATCGATCCCTCGGCGCGCGCCTACACCGCCGGTGTCTACGACGAAGCACGCCGCGGCTGGCTCTTCGATCTGAAGAACAACGAAGAAGCGCGCAAGGCGTTCAAGAACGGTGAGTGGAACAAGGCGCGCATCGAGTGCAAAGGCGAACACATTCAAACTTGGATCAACGGAGTGAAAGCCGCCGACTTCAAAGACGGCATGACGCCAAAGGGTATCATCGCGCTACAAGTCCACGGCATCGGCAAGAAGACGCCCGGCGAAGAAGTCCGCTGGCGCAACATCCGGATCAAAGAACTGTAAGTCACCATGCGAGCGATCCGCCCGCGCATTCGATAATGTTGAACCGCATCACCATGAGCGATTGCTCGGCGCAGATTGCAGCGTACCTCGACGGTCGGCTGAGTTACGCGGACGTTCTTGAATGGGCGCGCAACGCGATGTTCGCACTCGAAATGCCGCCGCACGAACAGCGTGACATCATGGATCTGTTGCAAGACATCAGCGCCAGCACCGAGGAATCCTTCGCCGTCGCGGCGAAGGAGTATCTCAAGTTGACCTCTCCGTTGCTCACCGGCACACCGGAGCGCTTTCGCCGCAACTGAAACGACGCGTGAAAACGCAGCTCAACCTCGTTTTCAAGTTCACCGCCAACCATCTCGCATGAACCTCCAAGGAAAAGCTGCTGTAGTTACCGGTGCCGCACGTGGCGTCGGTCGCGCCACCGCACTCGCGCTCGCACGCGGTGGCTGCTCGGTCCTGATCAATTACAACACGTCGCATCGCGCCGCTGAGGAAACGGCCGACGAGATCGCCGCGCTCGGCGGACGTGCGATCAGCTTCCAAGGCAGTGTGGCCGACGACAACGTGTGCCGCGGCATGATGGAACGCGCCGCGAATGAATTCGGACGACTCGACATTCTCGTCAACAACGCCGGCACAACGCGCTTCATCAACTTCCCGGATCTCGACGCGGTCACGGATGCCGATTGGTCGAGCATCTTTGCCACGAATCTCAAGGGCCCATTCCAATGCGCACGCGCCGCGCGACCTTACCTCGAGGCGAGCGGCGACGGAGTCATTGTGAGTGTCGCAAGCGTGGCTGGCATCACCGGCGCGGGAAGTTCCATTCCTTACTGCGCTTCGAAAGCGGGCGTAATCAATCTCACGCTTTCACTCGCACGCACGCTGGGACCGAAGATTCGCGTCAATGCCGTCGCACCCGGATTCATCGAAGGTGAATGGTTGCGCAACGGGCTCGGCGCGGATTACGAAGCCGCCAAGCAAGCCAAAGCCGCACAAGCCTTGCTCGGAAAAGTCTCAACGCCTGACGATATCGCCGCCGCAATCCTCGCCCTGATCTCCGCCGACATGATCACCGGTCACACGCTCGTGTGCGACGGTGGCCATACCATCGGCCCAAAGATTTCTCACGGCATCAAGTAACCGAGCCGGCCTCAAAGGCATTCGGAAATCATCGAGCGCTCGATGATTGTTCGATCGCCGTATTGAGCTGCGCGGAAGTCCGCGAATTCCATCAAATCTTGCGGGACCTGATAGCGTCGTGTTTGAATTCGGTGCCCCATGAACCACGACACGCGGGAAATGCTGGCCTTTTTGGCAAAGCAAAAGCGGGAGCGCTTTATCTGGGAAGGGCGCATCGATGGCCGTCGCTACCTCGCACGAGAGTTCCCCACTGACCTGCCCCTGCGCGTCGGCATTCAAGAGTATCCTGACCACCGGCGATTGGTTGGGGATAATTGGATGCACTGGCACGACTACTACGAATTTTTCGTCGCTCTCAGCGGTCGCGGTGAAGTGCGGGTTGGAAGTTCAGTTTTCCCGTTCAGCTCCGGCGATCTGGTCATCGTTGATCCTCTGAAAATCCATGGGGTCACGCGGATGGAAACTTCTCACACGGCACTAGTGGTCCACTTTCCAGCCGCAGCTATCGCGCCGACGGAGTCGCCGGTGGATCGAAAGTTTTTGGACGCGTGGCAGGGACGTCCGGAAAGGGCATTGCCTCGACTGGCTGCCGAGCATCCCGCCGCAGGCCGAATACATTGTGCGCTGCTGCATTTCTGCCGCGCCTGGTTTGAACAACCTCCATCGGCTACGAGACTCGCGGGGCTCAAACTTCACCTGTTGGAGCTTCTCTTTCATTTGGGAAACGCAGTCTCGAAAGAGGCATCGCCACCCAGGGAAGGTTCGTCCGCTCGAACCCACCGCGAGGCGAGACTTCAGCGGGCTTTGGAATATGTTTCTGTTCACTGTCACCGCACTCTTCCTCAGCCCGAGGTCGCCAAAGCGGTCGGAATGAGCACCGGCCGGTTCCGCGTTTTTTTCAAAGAAACAACCGGCTGGGGATTTGGTGATTACCTGAGAGATCTTCGGCTCGAACGGGCCGCGCGGCTCCTGCGTGAAAGCGACGACAGCGTGGCGGAGATTGCACACCGGACGGGCTTTTCGGACCAGAGCCACCTTCAGCGCTTGTTCAAACAGAAGCATCAGATATCCCCGCTCGCGTACCGCAAGCATCACGACGCGTGGGTGGAGCCGGGCGAAATATTCAAAAAATAAGACGAAGCCTTCAAGAAATCGAAGGCCGGACGGCTTATATATGAGCGCGCAATCCCAACCGCACACTCATCATGAACTATATCCTGTTCGTCGGTGCTATTCTGATCGCCATCCCCTCCAGCGTGTTTTCACAGACGGCGCTTCCTGAATCTCCCGCAATTTGGCGCGAGGTTACCGGGGTCACCAATAGTGTCCTGACAAACGGTGTAGGCAGCAACCCCGTGCACACGCGCCCACATATTCCGGCGTTTCGCACCACCGCGGACGGTCGCGTAGGGCTGAGAGTAAAGGGCTCCGCGGAGTTTTGCCTGATGATGCCGGAGAAGTTGACCAACTTCACACTCCTCAACCCCGCCAGCTCCCGCACCATGAGCGCGACGAACTATGAATACCTCGACGGATATTCGCTCGGGACGATTTCGGCTCACGCGACAAACTTTTACAACGCCGCGCCAGGCGACGGGAACATCAGCCACTGCGCGCTATACGACCCCACACCTGCAATCAATGTCGCGGGCGTAACGAACAACCCCACCGTCGTCAATGGCGAGGATGTCTATAACCTGAAGGTGCTCGCTATCTTCAGTTACTCGGCATTACCGAATCGGGTGCAATTGTTTGTCACACCCGTGCGCGTGGCAGTGACGAACGCCAAAACCTCCAGCGCGTTCATTAGTTCGATTACCAAGTCGGGTCCAACCGTGGGCGGCCCCGTCTTCACCTTTGGCGCAGAAATGTTCGAACCCGTGATTGTTGGTGACGGGCGCTTGCTGATATTGCGCGTATCCGGTGCGAGCTTGCCCTGGTACGATCCCGACCTGAACACCAACAGGCAGGCGCAAAGCACCGACATTGCGTACTCCTACTACGTGGACGATGGCACAACCAATACCGCCCCTGCCAATCCTCTCATGTGGACGAATTTGATCCCCATAACCCACGCGCCGTTCGATTCGCGCATCAACCAAAAGTTCGGGTTCGCCATGGCGCCGTTTCGAGATGCGGACGGAAAACTAATTCCAGATGGCGAGGATTTGGAGGGCACATATCCGTGGATGGATCGGCACGCCAAGAATTTGTTCTTCACTTCCGTAGGCGACACTTTGCACTACTCCGTAGTTACAAATGGGGTGACGAACTGGACCAACAGCCGATACGAACAAACCGGCACCCCGGGAGAAACGCCCAACTACACCGCCGGCGAGGACGGCGGCAACACACGGGGCGTTTGCTTCCTCGGCCTCTGGAGCCACGGAAAAATGGTGATGATCGACAATCTCAACAATGACATGGACTACGCGGTGGGAGACGCCTCGTTTCCATCCGGCTCTGAACGGATGGTCCACTTGTTCGAGACCAACAGCGGCCCCTTCAACAACGAATCCGGCTGGATTCGTCTCGGCGCTGGCCGCGCCAACAACCGGCTTCCCAGCGGCGACAACATCAACACCACGATCATCGATTCGTTGGAAAACATATTTAATTATCAAACCTTCGCCGTGCCCCTCACCATTCGCGACGTGGTTTGGACGATGAGCAACGGCAAGCAGACGGATGATCTGGCGTTCGACGACTACGTGGATCCGGACGGCTTCATTGTTGCCAACATGGCGGGAGTGGCGAGCTATGACTTCTCCATCACCAACACGACGGCCAAAAAATCGTTCGCCTATCGCAGCGGCTGGAACACAACCAACAAGCAGTTCAACCTGCCGGTTTGGTTGCAAAACGCCGCCACCGCCACGACCAATCGTTGGATCATTCCCGCGCACGGATTGCTCACCGGCGGCGGGCGACTGGAACCTGCAGCGACCGGCGGATTCTACGGCAAAGGACTTTGGCTGACCGGCTCCAACGGATTGCAATTCTCCATCACGAACCAGCCCCAGAACGTTCTCGCCAAGGACTGGTACGTCGGCGTGTTTGTGGACTGTCGTTTCGTCGACGACGCCACAGAACGAACCCTATTGACCTTTCCCGATACGAGCAGCATCTGGCTGCGCGGTCGCAATCAGGTCCTTTATCGCGACGCCAACGGCACGGTGCTGAACCGCGTTGTTTTGCCGACGCTGGTAACCAACGCCCCCCCCTCGGCGCTCGATGATTTGTTCCCCGACCGCGACTGGGCTCACTTGGGTTTTCAGATTCGTAAAAGCGGAAGCGAAGTTGACCTCCATCTCGACGGGCTGCTTTACAACCGATGGAGTGACCAATACTCGTCCTTGTTTCATTTGACGCCAGGCACACTGACATTGGGCCAGACAAACGTCAGCCTCACCAACGGTTTTCGCGGCTGGGTAGACGACTTCAAAATCTTCGCGCACGCGGTGGATTTCGAGACTGCTTGCAACCACGCCGGGGGCACACTTATCGGCCTTCCCTCCACCTACACCAACGAGTGGAAGACACGTTTCGCGGATCGCTATCCTCAATGGGCACACGACGAAATCAGCACTTTTCTCCGGAACCAGGGTGAAACCAACTTTCCGCGGTATGCGAGCTTTCACGATTACCGTGCGGACAAAGGAGCGCATCTGGGCAACTTGCCCGCGGGCACCATCTCGTTACGCAAGAGCGTGCACTTCCCCGAGGGACCACTCTTCCACAACGCCCCGCGTCCACATTCGGCGGCCAATTCCTTCTGCCTCACCTGCCACGTCGGCGGCGCCGACGGCGGGCTTGATCTCACGGCCATCACGCTCGACACGCCCATCGCCTCCCAGGATGATCGCCGCCAGCCAATGCAACCCTTCCGGCGCGTGTTTGGAAAAATCCCCGCCGGTCTGGTGCCCGCCACCGGCCTCCCCACCGTCGCTACGAATCTTCCCTACACAGGTCAAGTGATTGACGTGTGGACCTTGCCCACCTTCAGCAATTCAGTCGCCGTTCGGACATTTACGTTGCTCAATGCGGGCACCCAGCAAGATCTTCTTTCTATCACCAACGGCACACTCGTCGATCCGGCCCGGCTCGGGACAACCAACTTTACGATCCGCGCGAACCTGGACTCGGCTCAAGGCAGCGTGGTCATGAAACTTGATGCCGGCGCCACCAACAATAAGAGCCGACCACCATTCACCTTGTTGGGCACCACCAATTCTCCCTATGTCGGCACCACTTTCAGCGCCGGGTTACATTCGGTCGTGGCGACGCCGTCGTTCGGACTCGCGGTGACGCAGGCCTTCAACATGGTCACCGCCAACACAGCACGCGTCGTCGCCGGTTACCGCGACGACTTCCGCCCATTTTCACCCACGCCCGGTTGGACTTACGAATGGAACGCCGCCGGGAGTGTCTCGAACCGTGCCAATTATCACCTCCTGAACTGGAGCCCCGCGCTGAACCTATATTCCGCCAACGGCACCCCCGCCCGTCCGGACAACTCCAGCGACTTCGGTTGGGGCCGACTCACTTCGACCTCCGGAAACCCCGGCAATGGCGCCGCTCAAGCTGGCGGCTTCGACCGTTACGCAATCGCCGCGTATCAGGCAAAATGGCCCGGTTACTACGCGATCACCAACGGCTTCGTTACCGTCCCCAGCACCAACGGCAACGGAGGACAGTTGCTCATCTTCACGGACACCAATGGCGGCACGAATTTCACCAAGCAGTACGAACAATTCTATCCGCAGGCCAGCACGCTTAATTTTATGCTTAATGTCGGCTACCTCACCAGCGGCGATACCATCTACGTTTGCTTCGGTCCGAATGGCAACACCGGCAGCGACGCTTTCAACCTCGATTTCAAAATACTCTTCAAAGAAAACGGCAACCCGTTTTGACGAGATCGTAATTCTGGCCGCATTCGCGGAAGTCGGCGGACCTCGAAACCGCAGCAGTTTATTCCCACGGAGCTCGAATTCCCATTCGCGGGCTTCTCTGCTGCAGTCTACGTTTAGTGCAGTAAGTTTTTCGTGAATCGCCCTCGAACGGTTGATATCGTCGCGCTCCATTCACCATGCCGATCATCACCAGTTCCAAATCGAAAACCGAATACGACGTCGCCATCGTTGGCTCGGGCGCGGGCGGCGGACAGATGGCTTACACGCTCACGCTCGCCGGTTTGAAGTGCGTGATGCTCGAAGCGGGACGCGCGTACGATCCCGGCTCCGAGACATCGATGTTTCAACGACCGGATCAAATGCCGCTACTCGGCGTCGCGACTCCCGACAAGCAAGGCGGCTTCTCCGACGCAACGATTGACGGTGGCTGGCAGATTCCCGACGAGCCCTACACCCAAGCGAGCACGAAGCCGGAGGAACAATTTTACTGGTGGCGTCCGCGCATGCTTGGCGGCCGCACGAATCACTGGGGCCGCATGTCGCTGCGCAACGGGCCGTATGATTTCAAACCGCGCAGTCGCGACGGGCTCGGGTTCGACTGGCCGATCAGCTACGAGGACGTAGAGCCGTATTACACGAAGGTTGAAATGCTTGTCGGCGTTTACGGTACGAACGAAGGCATGGAGAACACGCCGGATTCGCCGCCGGGAGTGCTCTTGCCCGCACCGAAAGCGCGCGCGTCCGAACTGCTCACGCAGAAGCACGCGAAGAAGCTCGGCGTTCCCGTGATTTCCATCCACCGCGCCGTGCTCACAAAACAACTCGATGCCGACACGATCCCGGCGAAGTTGCATCCGGGAAATGCGCTGGCGCAGAAGATCGTCGCCGAGTCGATGCGTGCGCGCGCCGCGTGTTTCTGGGCCACAGACTGCCATCGCGGCTGCAACATTCGCGCGAATTACCAGAGCACCACGGTGCACCTCCCGCCCGCGCTCGCGACGGGCAACCTCGACATCATTCCGAACGCCCACGCACGCGAAGTCACGCTCGGCAAAGACGGCAAAGCCAACGGCGTGCTCTACATCGACAAGACGACCGGTCGCGAGGAACGCGTGAAAGCCAAGGCCGTGGTGCTCGCCGCCAGCAGCGGCGAGACCGTCCGCATTTTGCTCAACTCAAAGAGCGCTCACTTCAAGCACGGCCTCGCGAATTCCAGCGGACTCGTCGGCAAATACATCATGGACTCCGTCGGCGCATCGGTGTCGGGACAGATTCCCGCACTGGAAAACATTCCGCCGCACAACGAAGACGGCGCGGGCGGCCCGCACATGTATATTCCTTGGTGGCTCTACAAGGAACAGCACGCGGGCAAGCTGAACTTCGCACGCGGTTACCACACGGAGTTCAACGGCTCGCGTCACATGCCCTCGGGCAAGAATCCGTTGTCGGACGATCTCGGGCGCGGCGCGTATGGCACGAAGTTTAAGGAAGCCGCGCGGCGTTACTACGGATCGATCGTTGGCTACACGTGCCGCGGTGAAATGATTCCGAACGAAGGCTCATTCGCGGAACTAGACCCGACCGTGAAGGACAAGTGGGGCATTCCCGTGCTGCGCTGGCATTGGAAATGGAGCGAGCAGGAACTGAAAATGGTCGAGCACTCCATTCAGACTTACACGTCCATCATCGAAGCGATGGGCGGCACGGTACGCACGCGCAAAGGACGCACGGGCCGCGATGCGATTGAAGCCGGCGGAAAAATCATTCACGAGGTCGGCGGCGCATTGATCGGCGCGGACGCCAAAAAGTCCGTGTGCAACAGCTGGAATCAAACCTGGGATGTGAAAAATCTCTTCATTAACGACGCGGCACCGTTCGCATCGAACGCCGACAAAAATCCCACGCTCACCATCATGGCGCTGGCGTGGCGCACGGGCGATTACATCGTCGAACAAGCGCGGAAAGGAAATCTGTGAAAGAAGAAGCCATCGGTAATCAGCGTTCCGCAATCAGTGGCGAACGCCTTCCGCGCCGCACGGTGTTCAAATGGTTCGCCGCGGCGGCCGTCGCGTCACAAATGCCCGAAGTGGGATTCAGCGCCGCGTCGCCCGTGCCCGCGACGAAAGGCTACGGCACCGATCCCAACGTTTCTGCTTATTACAAGCCGGGCGATTTTTGGCCGCTCACCTTCACCGCGGCACAGCGCAAGGCGGCGACCACACTCGCCGATGTCGTTCTTCCCGCCGATCCTCTCGGACCTGCGGCGAGCGAAGTGCGCGTTCAGGATTTCATCGACGAATGGATCAGCGCTCCCTACCCGGAGCAGCGGAAAGATCGCGATACCATTCTGCCGGGCCTAAAGTGGCTCGATGACGAAGCGAAGAAGCGTTTCAAAAGAATATTCACCGATCTGAGCAACGAACAAAAGCACGCGATCTGCGACGATATTTGCTCAACGACCACGGCGAAGACGCAGTTCAAGAAAGCCGCGTCGTTCTTCGGAAAATTCCGCAGCCTCGCCGCGGGCGCATACTACGCGACGCCGGAGGGATGGAACGCGCTTGGTTACACGGGGAACGTGCCGCTCACGCAATTCGACGGTCCGCCCAAGGAAGTTCTCGATCGCCTCAGCGTTGAACAGACGGTGAAGTAAACTCCGACCAAGCCTTCGACGAGAATGCTCACGACAAATTTGGCGAACGACCGATTCGACCAAGCAAAGTTGCGTCTTCGATTTGCACTGAGCTACCTGATCCTTCTTCTCACCGTGGCGTTCACAACTCCCTGCTTCGGCGCGGGACCGCCGAACATTGTGCTCATCTTGGCCGACGACCTCGGCTGGTCCGATCTGGGCTGCTACGGCGCAGATTTGCACGAGACGCCGAACATCGATCGGCTTGCTAAAGAGAGCGTGCGTTTCACCCAAGCTTACGCGATGTCCGTGTGTTCGCCGACGCGCGCGGCGCTCATGACCGGCAAGCACGCGGCGCGGGTGCACATCACGATCTGGGCGGAAGGTTCGCTCGCCGGGCCCAAAGGCCGCAAGCTGTTGCAGGCAGACTCACTCCACAATTTGCCGCACACGGAGACGACGCTCGCGAAGCATCTGCACGACGCCGGTTATTTGACGGCGCTGGTTGGCAAATGGCACCTGGGTGACGCGGACCATTTTCCCGAGACGCATGGCTTCGACGTGAACATCGGCGGCACGCACTGGGGCGCACCGCAAACCTTCTGGTGGCCGTACAGCGGGACCGGTCGATTCGGCGAGGAGTTCCGCTACGTACCGCACTTGGAATTCGGTAAACCGGGCGAATACCTCACCGACCGGCTCACCGACGAGGCGCTCAACGTCATTGATCACACCGGCAAGCAACCATTCTTTCTCTACCTCGCCCATCACGCGCCGCACACGCCGATTGAAGCGAAGGCGGAAGACGTGAAGTATTTCGAAAAGAAACTTCGCCCCGGCATGAACCACCAGAACGCCGTCTACGCCGCGATGGTGAAGAGCCTCGACGAAAACGTCGGTCGCATGCTGGAGCATTTGAAAAAACGCGGCCTGGACAAAAATACCGTTGTCATTTTCCTCAGCGACAACGGCGGTTACATCGGCACGGACAAGCGATCCGGCCAGAAAACACCCGTGACCAACAACTCACCGCTGCGCTCGGGCAAGGGCGCACTCCACGAAGGCGGCATGCGAGTCCCGCTCATCGTACGCTGGCCCGGCGTCACGCCGGCGGGTGCGGAATGCACGGAGCCGGTTGTCGTGATGGATTTGTTTCACACGCTAAAAGCAGCCGGAGCGCCGTTCGCACCGGCGAACGCGAACGCGGATGGAATGGATCTCGCGCCGTTGCTGAAAAATCCCGCCGCGTGCCTCAATCGCGACGCGCTCTTCTTTCACTACCCGCATTATTACGAGACGACCACACCAGTCAGCGCCGTGCGTGCGGGCGAGTGGAAGCTGCTGGAGTATTTCGAGGACGGTCGGCGCGAATTGTTCAACCTCAAGTCGGATCCGTCCGAGCAAACCAATCTCGCCCAGCGTGAACCCGCCCGTGTGGACGAACTTCACACGCGCTTGGCGGCGTGGCGCAAGGAAACGGGCGCGTTGTTGCCCACGCCCAATCCCGCCTTCAAATCGAAAAAGTGATTTCCGATACTGCGTGAGCTGTGTTCCCTCGCGACGCGCTTTTCCACTTTTCCGTTTCCTCGCTCAACGAAGGAAGATTGAATGCTTCTCGACGCGCGGTGTCGGAAGATTGGTGGAGTCTCGCTTCAGGTGCGCGATCGCGCGGCAGAGATTGCCCGAATGTGGACAATTTTGCCGAGAGACAAATGTCCGTGCGGTTTCATTTGAATTAAGCCGCAACGGGTTGAGTCAACTTCGCTGCCCAATTTCCGTTTGAGGTCGCGTTAAACGGAGTTGGATTTGTTTTTGCTCTACCCGATTGAATACCATACTTTGCCCGCATGGCTCTGAACAACAGCACTAGCCGGCAGTCCTCGCCGGTGCTCGCCGTCGCGTTGATTCTCGGCGGCGTGGTGCTTTTTGCCGCGGCGTGGTTGCTGCCGGTTAATCTCAAGTCGATCAATCCGCTGATCCTGAAAGAGGCGGGACGCAACTCAAGTTCCGTAACCGATTTCGGACTCCATCTTCTCAAACAGGAACGTCCAGGTCCCGCGCGACTCGCGCTCGACGCCGCCAAGCTATTGCGCGCACCCGACGCGCCGAGGCTCGCCAGCGGATTGTCGGAAATTTCAACGCAACATCCCGAACTGATCCCGTGGGGTTCGCGTGAACCGTATCTCGAAGCAATTTTCAAATGGCGCGAACCCGCCGTGCCGCCGCGCAGCGAACCAGTGCTTCCGATCTTCCTCTCGGAACGCGCGCGCTCCACCGTGCGCGGTCTGCTGGCCAACACGCGCGTTCCAGGGGTCCTCGCTCTGATGCAAACACGCGAGGTCACCCGCACTGCGAGCTTCACTCCAGCCCTCGAACCCGGCGGACAACCGCTCGACGCGACAATTCTGCTAACGGCATTGCTATTCCAAGGGAGCCGGTTTTCCGATTCGATGGCAAAGGAAGTGCAATCGCTCGCCGAGTCGGCGATTCAATCCAAGCAGATGGGTAAGCTGGAAGATTTCTACCTCGACATGCTCTCGCTGGGAAAACGCCTCGACCTTTGCCAACTCGGGGATTTGCTCCGGCAATGCGCCGAAATCAAAACGCTTTCGCAGATCGCCCAAGTCGCCCAAGTAGAATCGGAGAAACTCCCGATTATTTACACCGCCGCCCTGCTCTCGCGCAAAGCGAACGGCTTGCCGAATCCCGAAGGCGTCGCCAACTACCTCGTGAAGTTCGAGAAGGAAGGCCTGGCAGATCTCACGCTGGGACTGCAATACGGCCAGGGCGCGTTGAACGAATTGATCAGCCGTCAAGTGCCGGTCAATCACGCACGAAGTCTGGAACATCCCGCTGTCGTGAATTTCTGCCTCATGGTTCCGCGCGTGGCGCTCGCGTTGAAGTATCTCGCATTCTTCTTGGGCGGATTCCTCGTGTTCCAAGGCGTGGCCTTTTTCAACGCCCCCATCGGCGCGAGCACGATGCGCGGAACACTGCCAAAGTTGCAGACTGCGCTGCTGGCACTACTGTTCACTTTGGGCGTGGTCACCGTCAGCGAGCCGTTTCTGATGAGCGGACTCAAGCTCGGCGGCAGCCAGTATCGAGTCTCCATCGCCACTTCAAAATCTTCCAAACAATTAGCGTCCCAGAAACCAACACCTCCTAAAGCCCGTATGCAAAATTCGACCATTCTTTCGATCGCGGTCTTTGCGTTGCTGCAACTGCTCGTTTACGTCGTGTGTCTGAAAAAGCTCCGCGACATCGAACGGCAGGACATTGCGCCGACGCTCAAACTCCGCCTCACGGAAAACGAAGAAAACCTCTTCGACATGGGCCTCTACGTTGGCATTGGCGGCACCGCCACAGCGCTGGTGTTGCAGGTGCTCGGCGTCATTGATCCCGACCTGCTCGCGGCGTATTCCTCGAACCTTTTCGGCATCACCTGCGTCGCGATGGTAAAAATTAAACACGTCCGCCCGTACAAGCAAAAGTTGCTCATGCAACTCGACCCCGAAGGCGCCGCCGCGCCGGTGTTGATCGCCGCCAAATGAATTTGAGTTCGCTGACTTGAACGCATGAACAAGACGCTCCTGCTGATCATCTGCGACTTCCTGTTGCTCAACCTGCTCGCGGTAACGCGATGGGACAAGGTTGACCAGATACCAGTCGTGGGCGGTCCGGCTCGCGAAGTTTCCGCCAACGCCACGGCGGCTAAGCGCCAGGATTTGCTCGATGTCTTGAAGCTCTCACTCTCCGATGAACGTGCCGCCCGCGAGCAATTGGCGCAGCAACTCCTCATCGCCAACAAAGGCGCGACCAATCAGGACATGCTGCTCGCACAACTGCGCGCGGACCGCGTGCAACTCGAAGGCACCGTTGCGCAGAATAAAAAGAACATCGACGAGCTGAACCAAAAGGTTTCCGAGACCGCTCGCGTAGCTGTTTTGACGAAGGAGCAACTCGACGTCACAGCGCAAGCGCTGGAGGCCAAACGCGCGGAAGCTCAGGCTCAAGCGGCCAAGCTGGGCGCCTTGGAGCGGCAGCAGCAGGAAGCGATGCGTCTGCTCGATGAGTTGAACGTGGCCTACAAAGTCGCCGAGGCGGAAAAGAAGTTGCTCTCGAGCAATCTGACGCAAATGCGGAGCGAAGTGGAAATCGCCCGCGTCGAGAAAGCCAAAGCCGTCGAACACGCCGAAACTCTCGCGAAGAGCCTCGGCAAGATCGCCACGACCTCCAGCGAGCTCACTAAAGAACTTCGCGAGAACCGCGCGCAGAATCCGAACACACTTTTCGGAGAATATATTTCCAACCGGGTTCAGACTTCCATTTCGGCAATGCGCTCCGGCCTGATCAACGACGTCAATCGCAACAAAGAATCAGGAACCATTTTGGTGCAGGACGGCGCCCAAACTTACGCACTACTGCACGTCCAGGACACGCCGTTCAGCTTCAATGAATTCGGCGCCGATTGGGCCAAGGTGGACGGCTTCCTCCTGCGCCCGAACGCCACGGTCAACTTCCACAAACTCGCCTTTCACGCCTTCGATCCGCGCGTGGTCGTCGTGCCCGTGACACCGCAGGAAATCGCGACGCTAAAGACGAAAGTTTATCCCATCGCCACCAACGCGCTGAAATTCAAGGAAGCAGTGCTGATCAGCAAAGACGGCAAGTATTATGGCGAAACGGAATTCCAACTGGATCCGAACAAGCCGCTCTACGTGAAAATGAAGACCAAAATTTTCAGCCGCATGTTTGGAGAATTTGCTCCGAAGACCGGCGATCTCGTCTTCACCAAGTCCGGCGAATTACTCGGCATGATGGTCAATCGTGAGTTCTGCGCCATCATCAACAACATCCGCCTCGACGCCGCACTGCCGATCGGGCAACCGCTCGCCAATCTGAAGACCGGACCGGTTTTCGAAGGGCTCCGACAGCGCATTCTCGCCCTCGCTCCAGAACTGCAGTAAGCCCACGCCCGTCGCTAGCGATATTCCAGTTGAGTCGTCGCCGTGCAGTCGGCGTCCGCCACGACGCGAACCCAATACGCGGAGAACGCGTCGGGAAACTTCTGCTCAACCACTTTGTTGGGCGCCACCGTGATCGTCTTCCACGCGCGCCACAGGCCAGTTCCCGTAATGTCCACTTCCACGCGGAAGTTCACGGCAGCCGAGTGAGAATGTTCCAGCCGAATCGACTTATGGTCGTATCCCGCGAACAGATACGGATCGCTCGGTTCACTTGCGCGCACGGCCGAGTTCTTCCAAGGGCCGCCGTGACCACGCGCCTTGCCGATCTTCCACAAGTCGTCGACGGCACCCACCCACAGCGAGGCCTTGCCGTCGTTAGATCGGATGACGTGCTCACCTTTCGCGTCGGCGGCGAGGCCCGTCAGCACGAGCAACCCACGATACGAGCAGTAGTCGTGGATGCGGCGGTTGTGCGTGGCGATCGGTCGAATCTTCGCGAAGCCGCCGGCGTTCTCTGCGGGCAGTTCGTAAAGAGAACCGTGGGCATTGAACAAATCGCGCTCGGTGCAAACTTCGCGATCCACGCGCTCGTCGCCAAGCTGGCCGGGCGCGTCGAACGCGGCATCGCCCTTCGGCAATCGCCAGCGCTTGCCCTTGTCATCCACGACCAGCACCGAAGCCGCATCCGCGCTGACCACTGCGTGCGGAATCGCCGCCTTGTCCTTCACAAATTTTTGCGCCTTCACGTCCTCGACGCGGGCCAGTTTCAACCCGCCGTCGAGTTCATAGTAGCCCGTATCCGCCACCTGCCCCGCGTCACTCCGCATTGCGGCAAAGGCCAGCGTGCGCTTGTTCTCCCCACGTGCGCGGACGATGCCGCCCGTCACGGTTTTGTCGCCGGGTTTGGCAAGGCTCGCGAACATCGAAGCCGCACGCTCACGCCGATTGTCTTCGTTGCTGAACTGGAAAAACGCCGTCGCCTTCGCGCAATCACGATTCGCGCGGACACGCACCCAAGCGCCCTTTTCCCGCGACGTGAACTCCACCCACTCATAACCGCCCGCCGCCACCGTGACCTCGCGCAGCTTCGTCCACTGCCCGTTGCCCTTGATATCCGCTTCGAAAGTGAACGTCGCCAGCCCCGGCGAATCGTGCGTCAGGTGAACACCGCGCCGCGCGAAGCCGCTGAAGAGAAACGCGTCCGACGGCTTGTCCGCCTTCACCACTTCGTCGAACCACACCGCGCCGCGACCAAGCGGTGCGCCAAGGTCGTCGATGTCATCCGGATCCGTGAACCACAGGTTGGATTGCGACTGCCCGGGACCTTCGAGATTGCCCTTCGTCTTGCGCTTGTTGAGGAACTCGCTCTTCGCAGAATCGTCGCAGCCGAAGACGAGCCGGTCATTCCAACGGCAGAAGTCACCGATGACTTTCAAATACGTCGAGCGCGGCGTGAGGCCGGCGGAATTCTTCGCCGAGAAGGTTCCGGGAAAGCGCCAGAACATCCCGTGCATGGTCATCAGGTAGTCGGGTTTCCCTTCGCGACCAATGTCGCGGATGCGCGGCCATTCGGTGTTCCAGCCGTGCGCGCCGTCGTAGCAATGACTCGCCTTCGGCAACCGATACGCGTGCCAAGTGCCGCCATCGAGCACCATCAGGATAAGTGAGCGATGATCCCAGCCGATGCTCCACACGGGATCGGTGGCGGGATTGGCGTTGCCATAAATTCCACCGGGTCCGGTGACTTCGGTGAATTGATTCCGTCGCACGACGGTCCACGCGTTGGCCTTGCCGTCCCACTCCGCGAGAACCCCGGAAGGGATCGCTGGATTCACAAGCGCTTCTTTGCCGTGCTCGCCGTTGTTCGCATAGATCACGCGGCCCTGACCGGAATAAAGCCCCTTACCGTGATAGCCCGGCAGATCGGCGTGACGACCCTCTTTCTGCTGCTCGTCAGTCCAGAGGCGATTCACCGCGAGTGACTTCACGTCCACTTCGTAGAGGCCCTCTTCCATCGTGGCGTAATAAATTTTCCCCGCCGGGTCCGTCAGATGACGAGCATTGCCCGTGTGCCGACCGAACATCGTTGTGTAGGGAATCGCGCGGACGTTGCGTTGTGCATCGATCGCGTATGGTCCAAGGAACAGTTGCTGCGACTCGCGATGAATCATACGGTTCGCCGGCGTTCCACCGATGCTCTCGGGACGCACGGTGACGCTCAATTGCTCGTCGATTTCGTAGAGTTTGTCCGATGAACCTTTCGGCAAGTGCGGCCCGTAGGTGATCACCCAGAGGCGCCCCGCCCACGGCACCACGCCACCGGTGCCGCATTCGCCCTCGTTGTTGAAATACGCGAGGTGCGGATAAATTCCGGACACACTAAGTGGCGCGCCGGGCGCAACACCGGACGCTGCGTCTAACACCGATGCGGCGACAAATGTCGCAAACAATGCGGAGAGAGATTTCATGTATACCCAATTAAGGCCAGCGTTCGCCGATTCTGGACAGAAATTATCGATCGAACTGACGGTGCGCGAAGCGATTGTTCACCAAGCAATTTCAGACTTCGCGAAATCACCCTCAATCTTCGACGGCAAACGCCACACGTGATCACCACGTTGGTTCGTGAAGTAGAGGCACGATTCGGAGGGTTGGCGCCCGTGACCGTCGGCCCAGAGCGCGTAGAAGTCCGGATGGGCATTCAGCGGACGGCGGGCATAAGAGTGATTGCGCGGGCTGTTGTGCGTGAGTTGCTTCAACTTCGTCCACGTGGCGCCTTCGTCACGGCTCGACCACATTATCATCTCGCCGCCGGGATTGTAGGGCTGCGGACCGAGCTCGGTCGGAGCGATCACGCGCCACATGCCGTCGGGTTCGATGTAGAGCGAGCCGTGGTCGTAGTTGTTCGCCGAGGTGGTGAACGGGCGACGAATCCATTCTTTGCCACTCCAACGAAGTGTCTGCCATTCGCGCGGACCGTTCTCGGGGCCGGGCTCGAAGCCTTTGCTCGTCAGGAACAAAATCACCGGGCGACCATCGCGATCGAAGTTCAGATCCTTGAGATAAACCAGCCGTCCGTCAGCACGGGAATCATACGCGAGCGGAGGATTGTTGGTTGAACTAATCGGCGTCTTCACCAACTCGCCGCGCACCGTGCGCCAGGATTTTCCCTGATCAGAGGTTTCCAAATAGTGAATGTTGGCCCGCGCATTCAGACCGAGAATTTTCGGATGAAAATCAAAGGCCGTTGCCACGCGCGAGCCACTGCGCCAGCTGATCTGATAGTCACCCTGCTCGATGCCCGCGAGCATCTGCGGCTCGCTCCAATCCCGCCCGTCCACGCTCGTCATGGTGAACAGGCAACGGACCGCCGGGATGCCGAGACTTTTTCCACCGTTGTAGCGCGTATGGAGGAAGAGGAAGCCCTTGCCGGGAACATGCCACGGCTGCGTGTAGGAGAAGTTCGTCACCGCGATGCGCTCGAACTCGTCAATCGCCCACGGTTTCACACTGCGGTGAATGTAGGATGGACGCCCCGTGCCGTGCGACGACGAGAAAACCCACAAATGTCCGGCGTCATCCACCTGCAACGTCGGATTATCGTGCGCATCGTCCGTGTGCTTGTTCAACAAGATGCGCGGGCGCGGCACTGTGCCGGTCTTGTGATCAAAGAATGAAACCATGTGCAGCAATTCCTGCTGGTCGTTCGCACCGCGCGCCGTCGTGCCGCCGTAAACGAAGAACGTTTTATCCACCTCTTTGCAGTAAATGACGATCGGCGCGTGCTGCTGCGGATACGTAGCGAAGCCGCCGCTGTATTTGTAGCGATACTCGTCCTTCGTGGGCTGGTTGAAATACCAGATGCCACGGTAGCCATCGTCCGTCGGCAGAGGCGCCGCGAGGCAAAACCTTGAAACCGCAAAAGCGACGAGAACGAAAATGAAATGCGTTCGGCGCAACATAAATCTATTCGCAGGTGATAATTCAGCGAGGGCTCTTCAAAGCATGATCCGTTGGCAGGTCTTTTCCGGACCAAAGCTTCCTCTGCGTCCAGTCGGCGGGCGGATCCGACCAAAAGGCGTCGTTGTCTGGCAGCCCGAGCGGAAGAAAGACCGCGCTGCAAAGGTAAAGACTTCCGGTGCTGATGTAACTTTCCGCGAGGCCGGGCTGATGTCCCGCCACGCCCACGCGCAGCCAGCCGCGCTCGTCGAAAGTTCCCTTGGCGCCAAGCGTCTGGCGAATCACCGCCGTGAGCGCGCCGCGAACCTGCGCGGGCGCGACACCGTCGGGGAGTTCCTGGCGTAACGCCATTTGCGCGAGTAGTTGAAACGCACCGCAGCGATACGCCAGCGAGCGGCCCGTCGGCGGATACGTTCCGTCGGGGGCGATTAACCGCTCTTGCACGGCGGCGTAGCGTTTCGCCCGCGCACAAACGCGCGGCAGCATCGACGCCCACTTGTCGGTGAACTTCCCCATGTGCTCCAAAACATCGAGCAGCATCGGTTGGATCACGAAGCTGTTGTAGTAATCCCAGTGCAACTCCGCGCCATCGCCATAAGTGCCGTCGCCTTTATACCACTCCTCGTGCGACGTGAGCGCCTTTTCGATCGGCGCTTCGAGCCATTCGGCACCAACACTCGCGAGCGCCGTCTCAACCATCGCCGCGAAGAGCAGCCAATTGTTGTTCCCCGCCTTAATCGCACGCGTCTGCTTGAGGCAATCCACCACGCGCAGCTGAGCAACGGGATCGAGCCTCTGCCACAGCTCGCGCGGCGCACGCACGATCGCGTGCGAGAGAAAAGCTGCGTCGACGAGGGGCTGCGAGCCCGAGGTGAAGTTGAGGAAATCCGCCGCTGCCGGATTCGTCGCATTTGAAATCGACCGGCGCGCGAGTTCGCCGAACCGTTGCCCCACTTCGGCTTCCCTCCGCGGCTTGTCAGCAAGCTCGAGCCATGGCGCGATGCCCATAAGTGTTCGCCCCAGCGCTTCCAAGTGCGTGACCTGTCGGCGATTCTCCACCGTGTTCGCCGGCGCCTCGATCGGCATGCGCTCCTTCAACTTGTTTTCCGCGAGATTGACGAGCACCGGCTCGGCGACGCGTCGCAACATTTGAAACCAATAGTCACGGTCTTTCACCCCGGACCGTGACCCGGCAGCTTGGCCAGCGAATAATGAAATCAACGCGCCGCCCGACAGCAGGGCACTTGAGCTTGCGAGAAAGTTGCGTCGTGTTTGCATCGAAGCTGGACCTGCTCAACGCGGGCCCAAATGAGGACGAACGCGCGGTGAGCTTGATCAAATCAAACCGAACCTCGCGGTCCATCACCAACCATCTTTTGACTTAGTTCACCCTTGGAAGTTACCGCTTCGCACCTTTCGATGCTTTGCCATATTTTTCAACGAGGAGTTTGTGCGTTTCCGCGCCCACCCAAATGTCGGTGCAACGGGAAGGCTTGCCGGGCTGCTCGCTGGTGAGATTGACGAGCAAGACATCACCGATCGCGAGTTCGGCAAGCTTCAACTGTTGCGTCCCCTTCCAGACACGGGTTTCGGCGGAGACACGGAGCTCCGCGCGCGCAATGTCCGGCGGGCGTTCCATGTCGCCATTGTAGTTCTTCACTTCAGGGAGCTGACGCGCGACGAGCAATTTGCCTTCGCCCAGTATGAGGGAATCAATTCGGTAACTGATGGTATTCGCTACGAAAAAGCTGACTTCATCGCTGACGACGCTCGCCTGGGTGAACGCACCCCGCACATCCTGATACAGGTGAAACCGACAGCGCGTGCCGACGGGAATCATCTCCAACCCGGCCTCGCTGCCGAGATACTTGACGACGCCACTCGGAATCAACGTGAACGGAACCAACTCGCCGGTGCGCTCGACGCGAAACTGTCCGCCGCGTGTCGCCGCGTCTGCTTTCACCAGCTCACCGAGAACGAGGTGTTCAGAGAATGGCGGCGGCTTCACACCGGGCTTCAACTGATACCAGGGCAGGTGTGCATTACCGTAGTCGGTGCGAAACGGAAACTGCTCGGAATATTCCTTCGCCGGATTCTCCGTGAGTTCCTGATTCAGCAAACGCGCGTAGCCGTAGCCCATCAAGCTCTCGCCATAGAACTGGTCCTGCAGTTTCCAGCCGCTCAGAAAGACGCGCACAACACGGCCGCGACGAAAGCCCTCCAGCATGTTGGGCACACGGATCACGATCTGATAACCGCTGCAGCCGAAGTGGTGGTTGGGAACTTGCCGCACTTCCTGAATGGCACCGCGCTCGCCATCGACGCCGGGGTTCCATGTGCGCAACTCGTCGTTGGCCACGCATAGGGTGGCGCTCTTGTCTTTGGCGAGAAGCTCGCCATACACGGCCCGATAAGTCTTCGGATCACCGCTGAACAAAGTGACCGTGACGAAGCGGCCTTCGGTCTTGTCGATCCATCCGGCCACGCCCCGCCGTTCGGTGAAGCTGCGGAATTTTTTCTGCTGCTCGGGATCGGGCGCTTGCTCGTCACGCGTCGTCAGGAGGCGCGTGGGTTTGCCATCGGCGTCGGGAAGGAGCAGGAAGTCGAGCTTCGCGCCAAGCGGGACGTCGCGCAGATCGGATTCGCTGCCGCGATACTTCATGATGGCGTAGGGCGGCATCGTAAAATCCATCAACTCGCCCTTCTCCGCACGGAACTGGCCGCTGCGATGAATGAAATCGATGTTCACGAGTTCACCGTGGATACGTTTGGCCTCGGCCAGCTTGGGAAATGTCAGCTCGACGGCTTGCAGCGGCAGCGCGAAGAGAACAAGGCAGGAAAGAAGGCGCATGAAAAATTGGGAAATCATCGGGCGAGCCGTCCGTCACGTTGAAAGGTTTGCCAATCGGCGGCGAAGCCAGCGTTGACCAGCCACGAGGCGATGGTCTTGTCGCCAGCGAACTTGGCGAAGGAGGCAGTGGGTAGCGTCTGGTAACCGCCTTTCGCTGCGTTCCAGTTTTGGCCGAGATGACCGGCATCCGCCTTGAGAGTGATAAGTTTCACGGCGCCGCTTGCTGGATCGGCATCGGCAGGCACCCGCGCAGCGAAGCTGTGGCGCAGAAAAGAAAAGACCAGCGGCCAAGTTTTCTCTCCGGGGCCATGACCGGTCTTCGGCTCAACGGCGAAATTCCAGAGGGCGTTGTGCTTCTTCCGCATCGTCTCGACGACGCCCATGTTTTGCTCCTTCGACGGCCGCGCGAAGAAGGCGTCGTCCTCGCCGAAAATGATCATGCCGGGAGCTTGCGCGCCTTTCGGCTGATACACTTGAAAAGTCGTTCCCGGACGCATGGAGATCCACGCCCAGACGCGTGAACCCTCAACGGCGGGATAAATGGCCGAGAATCCGGTGCCGTTCGAGTGACCGTAGAGAAAAAGCGGCGCGCGATTGAGCTCGGGATGCTGGGATTTCTCCGCGAAGGCGGCGATGCGCTGATCGAGCAGACTGCGTGGCCAAAAACCACGCTGCATGGGATTGCCAATGAATTTGAACAACGCCAGATGCAACTCACGCGCGATCTTCCTCAGTTCGGCATTCTTGTAGAGCGCTTCGCCGCTGCCGTGGCCCGAGATGACGACGATGCCCCGCACGGTGCGAACACCCTCGGGCAGCCAGAGGTCGAACTTCACGTCCTCGCGCTTGCCCTCGCCCTTCTGCTTCACCGCGTCGGCCCATTGCGCATCGCTAAGGTTCCAGTCCCAATGTTGCTCGACGATCTGTCCGGGCGAAGGCGTGCCCCATTTCGCTTCATCAAGGATTAGATTACCCGCGCCTTGCGCTTTCACGCCGGCATTCGCCCGCACCCAGCCGATGCTGTGACACTCGGGAAGCTGGAGTGTTTCGCTGATCTCAATATCGGCGGCGAGCGCGCTGACAGCGAAGAGCGTCAAGAGCAGCGGCGCGCATTGGAAGAAGGCTGAGAACATGAACGCGTTATCCCTGAATCAAACCACCTCGCTGACGGGCCCGAGGCTGTCGACGAACTTCTCCGTGTTGACCTCCATCTTTTGCAGCATCGTGAGCATGAGGTTGCTCAACCGCGCCTTTTCGTCCTTGGGCTTGCCGCACAACGAACGCCACTCGTCGTAGCTGAGTGTGTAGTCTTCCTTCAAATGCGGCTTGTTGTAGTCAATGTGCTGGCCGTGCTTGAAGCCAAGACTCCGTCCGCCTGCGAGCAGGATGGGCAGGTTGCTGTTGCAATGACTGTGGCCGTAACTCATGCCGCTGCCGAAAAGCACCATGGTACGGTCAAGCAACGGTTCAGCGCCGTCTTTAATTGCACGCAGCTCGTCGAGGAAGTGCGCGAACTGTTCCATGATGAAGGCATCACTCTTCGCGAGGCGCTCGAGCACCACGGGGTCGCCGTTGTGATGCGATAGATTGTGCCGCGCCTGCGTGATGCCGATCTCGGGAATAGCGAGGCCATTGCCCTCGCTGCCGTTCATGTAAGTCACCACGCGCGTCATGTCCGTGCGCAACGCGAGCACGATCAGGTCAAACATCGTGCGCCAGTATTCGCCGGCTTTCGCCTTCGGCACATCGCGCTGAAACGGCTCGGCCAGTTTTTTCTCGAGGGCCGGCTTCGGCACATCGAGCCACGAATCCAGCCGTTCCGTGCGCTGCTCCACATCGCGCACGGAGTGCAAATACTCGTCGAGCTTGGTGCGATCGTCCTTTCCGAGACCGCGCCGCAGCGATTTCGCGTCCTCCAGGACGGCATCGAGCACACTGCGACGTTTCGTCAACCGCGCGCGTTGCGCGGCAATCCCGCCGGTTTCTTCGCCGAAGAGACGGTTGAAGATGAGTTTCGGATTATCCTCCGCGGGAAGCGGCACACCATCGCGCGAGAACGCCAGCGTGTTGGTGCCGAAGGGGTGTCCCGTGCCGGACGAGATGGAAAGTTCCAGCGACGGAAAGCGAGTCTGTTGCCCCACCACCTCCGCCATCATTTGATCGCACGAAATCGTGTTCTCATACTTTCGTCCTCCCTGCGCATCGATCTTGGCGCCGGTCAGCCACGTGTCCGCGCACACATGCGCCTGCCCGAGACCGTTTGGATGATGCAGTCCGCTGAACACGGTGAAATCGTTCCGATGTTTCGCGAGCGGCTTGAGCGACGGCGACAATTCGAACTCACGCCCCGGTTTCGTGACCTGCCACGTCATGCCGTTCACGCCGTTCGGAATGTAAACGAACACACTGCGCCGCGGCTTGGTCGTCGCGGCGGCGTTCGCGCGCAAAGGCATCATGGCGTCGAGTAGCGGCAGCGCCATCATCGTGCCGAGGCCGCGCAGGAAATGGCGGCGGTTCAAAAGCCAACGTTGAGTGAGGAGATTGCTCATGGCGGTGCGGGTTTAGCGTTTAAGAAACAGCGGACTGGTGACAAGCGATTCGATCAGCGCAGCAAGCTTGTAGCCGCCGCGTTTGGATTGTTCGGCGATGCGCTTCAACTCTTCTCGATCGGAAAATGTCATGCCGCGCCGCAACGCATAGGTCGCCAGCTTCTCGGTGAACGCGACGGCAAACTTGTCAGTGTCCGCGAGCAGAAGCTTCTTCAACTCGACCGAGTCATTGAACTTCCGTCCGTCAGCAAGCACACCGCTGGGCTCCAATTTCGGATCTTCTCCAACGCCATCGCGCACGCTCTCGACCGTGCGCCAGCGGCCAATGGCGTCATAGTTGTCGAAGGCGACACCGAGCGGGTCGATCTTGTTGTGGCAGGCAGTGCAATTCGGATCCGCACGGTGCTGTTCCAGCTTCTCGCGAACGGTTGTCTTCTTGGCTTTCGCTTCGGGCGTGCTGAGTGCCGGCACGTTCGCCGGTGGCGGCGGCGGCGGTTTTCCAATGATCGATTCGAGCACCCAAACACCACGATGAACCGGCCGATGGCGCGTGCCGTCGGAGGTAAGGCTGAGCACCGCGCCCTGCGTGAGCAACCCGCCCCGATGATCCTCCGGCTTGAGCGACACGCGCTGCAACTGGTCACCGCGAATGCCATCGATGCCGTAGTGCGTGGCGAGACGTTCGTTCAGCAACGTCCAATCGGAGTCCAGGAATTCGCGCAGGCTGCCATTGCGCGTGAGCACGTCACCAAAGAATCCCAGCGTCTCTGCGACCATGCTTTGCTCCAAGTTCTCGTCGTATTCAGGATACAGCACCTTGTCGGGCGGAAACATTCCCACACGGCGCAGTTGCAGCCATTGGCGCGGGAAGCTACTGGCGAACTCCGCGGCCCTGGCATCCTTCAACATGCGCTGGACTTCGGCGCGTAACGTCGCGGGCTGGTCCAGCTTGCCGCCGCGCGCGAGATCCAACAGGCGTTGATCGGGCGTGGTGCTCCAAAGAAAATACGACAGCCGCGAGGCCAACTCCGCGTCCGTCAACTTCGGTGCGGCTTTGGCCACGTTGCCTTCTTCCAAATAAAGAAAGCTCTTCGCGCACAACACGGCCACCAGCGAGTTCTTCACCGACAATTCGAAACTGTCCCCAAGTTTCTGCGCCTGCTCGAACGGCTTGAGAACGTGATCAATTTCCTTGGCCTGCACCGGACGACGCCACGCGCGCTCCGCAAAGCGCGTCACGATCTCGCGCGCATAGGCGGCGTCCTTGGTCGCCTTCTCTCCGCCAAAGAAAATGCGCTGATGTGCCGCCGTCGGCCACGAATCAACAATCGGCCCGTCCCATTCCACGGAGTCGATGATGAGCGTTGGCTGGATCGGCTTGAAATCGTCGTCCGTAAGTTTCAACTGCCACGGCACGCGGCTGCGCGTAGTCGTGAACGCGTTGGGCGTTCCCGAATGTCGCGAACGACGGCCTTCGGGATTTGGCCCCGGCACCGAGTTGATGATGCGCACGGGATATTTCCCGGCCATCAGATGCACGCGCGCTTCGACCGTGACCGGTTTGTCCTCAGCCGTGTCCACGTCGCACTCGATCAAAGTCTTGTCGACGCTCGAGAGATAAACCTTCAGCCGTGGCGCCCGCCCGCCTGCGGGGCGCAACCCGCTGAGCTTGAGACGGAGCATATATTCACCAGTGGTCTTCACATCGATGTTCCACGTGTCGGTGGTGTAATTGTTTGGCACGATCTCGATGCGCACCTGATCCGCGATGCCGCGCGCCTCGTATTCTTCCTTGTAGCTTTTCCAACGCATGTCGAAGGCGCCCCAACGAACCACTTCGCGCTTCGGTTCGCGACGAATGGACAACGCCTCGTCGAGAATTGCTTCCGCAGCGGACAAATATTTTTCCACGTGAGCCGGGGACAGAGTCAGCACCGAACCGATGCGCTCAAAACCCTTCCAGTCCGGATCCTCTGGCAATCCGGTGGGACTCTTCACGTCGAAATGCACACCGAGCAGATCTCGAACGGTGTTCGCATATTCTTCGCGTGAGAGTTTGCGGAACGCCACCTTCTCACCCGCGGACGATTGTTTTGCCGTTTCCGCTTCCCGCAGTTGCCCGACGATCCATTCCGCCACGCGTGCGATCTCGGCCGGTTTCGGACGCGGCTCCGTCTCCGGGGGCATGTCGCCGGAGTTGATGCGGTTCATAATCTCCTCCCAATGCCCCATGATTTTTGGCGAGCCGTAATCGACCGCCAACGTATCGACGCGCAGATCGCCCTTCTGCTTCTTAACGCCGTGACAACTCGCGCAGTGCTCCTTGAAGAATGGCTTCACCAAGCTATCGAGCTCAGCCGTCGTTTTGGGAGCGGCAGCCTGAGCCCTGCTACTCGCGACCGCTCCAACGCCCGCGGCAATCGTGACCAGGCAAAAGGACCGGAGGGCTCGTGGAAGCAGATGCGTCATGTTACAAATTCGAGAACAGACAGATTCTGCCCGAAACCATTCACGAAGGACAGCCTCGGAAACGGTTCACGCCCCGACGCGCTTCTTGATTTCCTTCAACTGCGCTGCCTCGGGCTTCGCGGTGTAGTATTTGTCGAGCGGGTAACAGCCGCTGATGAGGCCGTTGCGCGGCGCGGTGGTGCAGTCGCTGAAGGTACGGCAGATGAAGCGCTTCTCGATTTCACCTTTCGTCGCGGCGTCGGCCAGCATGTTTGGATAGCTCAACACCGCGCGGCCGATGCCAACCATGTCGGCCCAATTGTTCCGCAAGAGATACTGCGAAACGTGCGGGAGAAACTCCTGCAGGTAGCTCAGGCCGGAGCCGACGATGACCATGTCCTTCGGCGCTCTCGCCCGCAGTTGGCGAACGACCTGCACCTGCCGCTCCAAGTCGATCAGCGGATCATACGCCGGCTGATAGCCGTCGCTCGGCGGATACGCGGCGGGACGTTGCAGATGCGGTGTGTAGTAAGGCGAGCCCGCGGTCGTGTTCAGAATCTTCACGCCAAGTTGCGCGCAGAGTTCGACGAACTGAAACGTCTCTGCGATGTCGATCTGCGTCGGGTCGTTTTGGTTCACGCCGAAGCCGTAGCGATACGGCAGGCACTTGCTGAAATCCTCCGGGATGCCGGGGCCGAGCTTGCCGGGCACGCTGAGCGCAGGATCGGGACGATGCGGCACCTTGTCGAATGTGCTCAGGCGCACGCCGAACTCGATCTTGTTGCCGCTCGCGCGGATGCCCGCGACAATCTCGCGCAGGATGCGCGTGCGGTTTTCGAAACTGCCGCCGAACTTGCCGGGTCGCGTGTGCGCGCCGAGGAATTCGTGCAGCAGGTAGCCGTGGCAATGCTTGAGGTCCACAAAGTCCGCGCCCACGTCCCACGCGATCTTCGCTGCCTTGATGTAGTCCTGGATGAGTTGTTCGATCTCCACGTCGGTGAAGACCTGCGCGTCGCTCGTGACCTTGAACTTTGGATCGAGGATCGGATGCCGGAACGCCACGCGCGGCTCGTAGGTCGTCTTACCGTTCGGTTTGCAGAAACGCCCCGAGTGCGTGAGCTGAAAGCCGATCACGAGATCGTCCGTCGTGCCGTAACGCTCCGCGTGCGCCTTCTTCAAAATGACCATCAACTCCGCGAGCCCGGTTTTGTTCTGCTCAATGATGATGAGCTGATTCGGATTTGCGCGCCCGTCGGGACGCACGGCCATCGCCTCCGCGCCGCAGATCAACTTCGCGCCGCTCTCGCCAAAGCGCTGCCAGCGCCGGCGCATCTCCTCGCTCAAGCCGCCGGTCGTCGTGCCATCCCAACCTTCCATCGGATGAATGGCCACGCGGTTGCCGATGCGCTTGCCGTTGATGGTGACGTTCGCCACCGGTTGCGCGAGCGGCGACGCTTCGCCTTTTTCAATCGCGTCCTCGCACGGCAGTTCGATGCGGAGCGCGGCGCAGTGTTTACGAAAATCATCGACCGTCTTCAGCGACGGGATGCGGGTCAGTTTGAAGGGTTCACTCATAAAGTTTTACTCGTTGGATTTGATACGCAG
Organism: Limisphaerales bacterium; assembly: GCA_044224905.1. Taxonomy (GTDB): domain Bacteria; phylum Verrucomicrobiota; class Verrucomicrobiia; order Limisphaerales; family JBGAJN01; genus JBGAJN01. Next base: position 660,368 of record JBGAJN010000002.1, on the reverse strand, counting down.
CACGCGATGATTGCGTGAATCGGCAATGTAAATGTCACCCGTGCGCGGGTGGGTCGTGACTCCGTGTGGTTCGCCCAACTGGGCTTGCAATGCGGGGCCGGGAACGCCTGCCGCACCCTTCGTGCCGGTGCCGGCCAGAGTGATCAGCTTCTTTTGCGCGACCACGAACTTGCGGATGAGATGGTTGCTCGCATCGGCAATGAGCAGGTTATCATCGCGATCGGCCCAGATGTGTTTCACGCCATTGAGCGGGGGCGAGGCGGTCGGGTCTTCGAGCGTCGCGGCCTTGCCATCAGGGCTGAGGCGGCGCACGCCGAGTCGCGACGGTGTGAACACGTTACCCTTGGAATCCACCGCCATCGCCCGACTGCCGCCGATGCCCTTCACGGTGTTGATGACACCGGTGCGCATGTCCACCACGCGGATGACCTTGCTGAAACCGCCGAGGTAGAGCTTCGTGAAGTCTTGGTTGAAGCACAGGCAGGCGAGGCCATCGAGGCCCGCGTTCTTCGCCGGACCGCCATCGCCGCTAAGTTCCTTGGTGCCGTTGCCGGCGAACGTGGTCACGACTCCGGTCTTGCCATCCACGCGGCGCACCCGGTAGTGAAACGTGTCGGCAACGAAAAGATTCCCCTGCGCGTCAGCGACGAGGTTGTGTGGCGCAGCAAAACTCGCCTGCTGGACCGGTCCGCCATCGCCGAGCGGGGCGTCCTTTTTCTTCGCACCCGAGACCACCGAGAGAACGCCGGCCTTCGCATCCACGCGCAGCAATCGATGGGTTTCCTCGCAAATGAACATATTGTCCTGTGCATCGAAGGCGACGCCAAACGGCTGGCTGATCTTGCACTGACGCGCCGGCGCACCCTCGACAGCGGTGCCGCCTCCGGCAACGACTTCGATCTCCGCTGCCGTGGCGATACAACGGACCCAACCGAGGAGGAAGGGGCTCAAGAGACAGACCACCTTCAATTTCGCAGTGATGAGCTCGGCAAGACAGGCAAAGATATTCAGCGACGGGATGCGGGTCAGTTTGAAGGGTTCACTCATAAAGTTTTGTTCGATGGTTTCACTTAGCTCGCTGCCACAGCGCGGAAAGATATTTGCCGCCCTCGCTCAACGAACCGTCGGGCTTCACGAGCCAGAAGCCGCGCATGAGATTCGGGTCGCTCCCCGGCGTGGGCGATCCGCCGTCGGTGGCGAATTCGTTGCAGTAGAGTTCCCAGTGCGCGGCGTAGCGAACATTGGCAGCGAGCATGACCCCGAGCGCCTCGTCGTAGCGTTCAGCGATGCGCTTGGGCGAAGCATTTTCCGGAATGCCGAATTCTCCAATAGCCAGCGCGCCCGGACCGAAGAGCGGACCGGTGCGGGCGTGCGCGCGGATTTCCTCGAGGCACTTCCAGAAATGCAGCGGGCCGCCATACATCCCGTCGTAAGCGCTGTAGGAAACCAGATCCATCTCCACGCCGGGCAGGACGTGGCGCGTCATCGTCGGGATGCCCTTGAAAGCGTCGTCCACGCGATTTACCTCGGCCGCGTGCGCGACGACGCATTTGGCTCCGGCACCAAATTCCGCGCGCGCCTTCGTGACGCCCGCCTGCCGTGCGGCGAGCCAGCGTTGCATCTGTTGGCAACGTTGCTTCCAATCGGCCGGCGGCGGATTCCACTTCTTATCGCTACCACGCAAAAGCCAGTCGCCCTCCCAGTTTTGCAGCACCACCGTCACCGCGCGGTCGCGAAAGAGGCGATAGAAGTGAGCCGTCACATCGAAGTATTCGCGGGTGACTGCCGCGTAAAAATCATCGGGCAAACCCGCCTTGCGCCAGCCTTCCTCCGACGGCGCCATCGCTTCGAGCACGAACGTCGTGAACCGCATCTGCCAAAGCTGCGCAAAGTATTCCGACTTCGCCAACTCGACCAACGTGCGGTAGCTACCCCATTCGCCGTGGAACGGATACGATTGCCGGACTCGGGCGGGTTCGAACCAAAACTTGCCGACCCGCGTGCCGAGCGAGAGCAGTTTCTCCGCGCCTTCGAGGAGGAACGGTTTCTGCGTGAGGCAATACTTCCCGCTCACGTGCGCCGACCCGAAGCGGTCGTTGAAATCAGCGGGCAACTTCGCGAGCTGGCTCGGCCGTGTGGCAGCGAGGCGCGCGAGGAGTTCGCGATCAGAGGAAGATTTCTCGGCAGCGAAAGCAGATGGAGCAATGCCCGCTGTCGCCGAAACGAGGGCTAAATGCCGGGCGAAGCTACGCCGGGAGATTCGAAGTGCTGATCGAGGTTTCGCCATCGGTCAGTCCTCCAAAGGTTTCCCGCCTGTGTCTGGCGCCCACCAGATCGCGACGACGCCGAGCGCGTAGATCAGCGCGCAGATCGTCCCCACGCGTGGATAGCTCCCGCCGAGCCCACTGAAAAGAAAGCCCGCGCCCAGCACCCCAAACGCCGTGGCGAAGCGGCCCGAATTGTAGGCGAGACCGCTGCCGGTCGCGCGAACGTGGGTCGGGAAAAGTTCCGGCAAATACAACGCCAACCAGCCGAAGAACAACGTCGCCACAAAGCCCTGAGCAAAGACGACGGCGTGAAACCCGGGCTGCATCGGCGCGGTGAGTTGGAACATGGCGACGGTGATCGTCACGGTGACGAGACTGATGAGCGCATAACTCAGACGCCGACCGAGTCGGCTGGCGAGTTGCGCTCCGGCGAAACTGCCGAGCACCGCGCCGAGCGCCCACCAGCCTTGCGTGGCGGCCTTGTAGCCGACGTTCGCAGATCCCGCGACTTTGTCGGACCACGGAATCATCCACTTGCTCGCCGACCACGCGCCGACCATCGGAATCGAACTGATCACAATTCCCACGAGCGTGTAGCGAATGAGCTGCGGCTGGAACAATTCGCGCAACGGCATCACGGACTTCTTCGTCCCACGCGAGGCCAGCCACTTCGGCGATTCAGGCAACGCCACCAACACGAACACGCCGAGCAGTGCGGGCGCTCCGGCGAATTGAAAAATCCAACGCCACGATTCCGGCGTGATGGACCAGTGCCGCGCGAGTTGCGAAAGCAGCAGAATGCCCGCGTTCAGCCCGGCCATCATTGCACCGGAGACGAGCGGCCGCGAAGCGCTGGACCAGCACTCCGAGACGAGTGCTATGCCGTTCGGCCACAAGCCGCCCACGCCGAGGCCGACGAGGAAGCGCAGCGCGAGCATTTGCTCCTGGCTCTTCGCGTAGGCGCCGAGCGCGGCGAAGACAGAGTAGAAGAGAATGCACACGCCCATCGCCCGCGAACGTCCGATGCGGTCGCCGAGATTTCCGAGCGCGATGCCGCCGATGGCCGCACCAAGCATGAGCGCCGCCGTAAAGCGCGCGAACCACTCGCCACCGAGCTCCGGCGTGAACGCGGCGCCCAGCAGACTCTTCGAGACCGATAGCGACGCCACGGGCATCAGGCCGAGTTCCACGCCGTCGAATACAAGCGCGAGGAACGCCGTGACGAGAACGAGGTATCGTTGGGCAGCGCTCATCATTTGAAAAACGCCTTGATGATCGCGCTGTTGTCCGCCTCGCCGAAGCCGAGCATCTCGGCCTTTTCGAGCAGCTTGCGGTGCGTCGTGGTCAGCGGCAGTGGAATCGAACTGGCGGCCAGCATCAGCCGCACGTCTTTCAGATGCTGCGAGAGTTTCGCCTGTGGCGTGAAGTCCTGCGCGATCATCTTCTCACCCTTGGTGTCCATGATGCGCGAGTAAGCTGCGCCGGCCTTCAGGATTCGGAGCGCGTCCTTCTGCGGAACGCCGAGGTGCTTGGCAAAGGCCAGCCCTTCCGCGAGCACGGCGCGGTTGAGGCCGAGCACGAGATTCACGACGAGCTTCATCCGTGCGCCACTGCCGCAAGGGCCGACGTGGAACGACTGCTTCGCGAACGTGGCGAAAACATCCCGCGACCCCGCGAAGTCCGCACGCTTGCCACCGGCGAGAACGAGCACGTCGCCAGCGCTAATTTGCGCGCTGGAGCCTACGATGGTGGCATCGAGGTAACGCACGCCGCGGCGCGCGAGCTTTGCCCCGAGTCGCGCAGTGGCATCTGGTTCACCGGTGGTAGTGTCAATGATTCGCAGCCCGCGACGAAGCTGCGGCGCGACTTCGCGCAGGACGGACTGGACCACGTCGGAGTTCGGCAATGAGAGAATCACACGGTCGCACGCAGCGAAGACTTCGGCAGCGGACTCGACCGCGTGGCCGCCGAGTTTATTGAACGTCCGCCGCCGTGACGCATCCACATCAAAGCCGACGACTCGAAAACCCGCGCGTCGTAGCCGCTCCGCCAACGCGCTGCCCACGAGACCGAGGCCGATAAGTCCGATGGAGCGCGGTTTCATTTTCATTTGGGAGCGGGCGAGAAGGCGAGACTCACTTTGAAGGTCAGTTGATTGGAGCCTCCTCAGGTCGGCTGCTACTAGTCACGAAGGGAGCCGCTTCACAATGTCCGCCAGAATTTCCCGATCGGACTCGGGCCGCTTCGCGGACTTCGGATGCGTGTCGTCACAGCCGAGCCAGCCGCGGAGTTTGAGGAACATCGCGGCACTGTGCTTGTAGGCGGGCACCGGCGGGCGGAAGGCGAGGAAGCCGAGGTATTGCAGTAGGTCGTTGAGTTCGTAGAACGCCGGGTCGCCCGCGAGCCACGCCGCGTCGCGCTTCGCGAACACGTCGGGCGCGAAGGTCGACAGGCCGAGCAGGTAATCGCTGCCATACATCACCATGTCGATGGCGAGGTCGTTGCCGGTGTAAACGCGGAAGTCAGGGCGCGTGGCGTCGCGAAGCTGGAGGCGCTGCCATTCGAGGTCGCGGCGCAGCGAGGAGTGCTTCGCGCCGATGCACTGCTTCACGCCCATCAAGCCGCGATAGACTTCGAGCGAATAAATTTTCCCAAACGGCGCAAACATAGTGCCCAACTCGAAACCCACGAAGCTCTCCGCGACAGTCCCGAGCTTCGCGTAGGCGGCCACAATGGCATCGTCGCTCTGTTGCGTGAGGCCGTAGCTTTGGAAAATGACGGGCGTGCCGCTGTGCTTCTGAATCATCTCCATCTGCCGCGCGTAGGCGTCGAAGTTGAAGGCCTCGCCAGGTTGATCGCCGACGAACGCGCCCGCGACGTAGCTGCGGCCGGCGCATTCGGCTTGCGTGATTTCGAGCGCGCGGCGTTTGGTGGCGTCGTCAATGAGATTGCCGAAGCCGGTGTCCATGTTCACCGCGGGGCCGAGGCCTGCTTGCACGGTGCGACGGCAGTGAGCGGTGAACCCGACCCAGTCCACGTCGCCATTGGCGAGGAACGGCAGGAGGATGGCGGAGAAACCTTCGATGCGCCGACGCGGGCGCAACATCTTGATCGGATCGATCGTCGGCTGATTCATTGACGCCGAGGCTAGCGGCGGCTAGACGATAGGAAAAAGATTATTTTCGGATGCTAATGATTGGAAAATCGGATGTTTCAGACCAGCCACGGATTGAACACGTCTGAAACAGAGCTACGGCATGGCACCGCATCAACTCTTTGTGCAATCCGTGTTTCATCCGTAGCTCAAGAAACGCCCATATGGAACTTTACCAACTCGCCTACTTCATCGAGATCGCACGGCAGAAGAATTTCACCCGCGCCGCGGAGCGTTTGCGCATCGCGCAGCCGGCGCTCAGTCAGCAGATGAAAAATCTCGAAGCCGAACTCGGCACGCCACTGTTCGTGCGCGGACGCAAGCAAACGCATCTAACCGCCGCCGGCGAGGCCTTATTACCGCGCGCCGAAGCGCTGCTCGCGCAAGCAGAGGGCGCTAAGCAAACCGTCGCCGAGGTCGCGCAACTCCGCGGCGGGCGTCTCGTCGTGGCGACGATTCCCAGCGTGAGTGCGTGCTGGTTGCCGGAGGTCATCCGGGGATTTCGCCAGCAACATCCGAAGGTGGAACTGTTGCTCGTAGAAGAGAGTTCCGAACGAGTCGCCGAGCTCGTCGAATCCGGTCGTGCGGAGCTGGGCTTTCTCCAATTACCCGTCAGCAAGGAACTCTACGACGTGCGGGACTTGGTGACCGAGGCATTTGTCGCGCTGGTTTCCACGAAGCATCCGATCGCGCGGCAGAAATCCATCCGGCTAGCGCAGCTCGCGGCGGAGTCCTTTGTTTTCTACAAGGGCCGCGCTCGCGATACGGCGCTGGCGGCCTGTCGCGCAGCGGGATTCGAGCCGCGCATCGCGTGCGAGAGTGGCGAGTTGGAAACCGTACGCGCGCTCGTTGGTGCCGGGCTCGGTCTCGCTATCGTGCCCGAGTTGGCTGCGCGCACACCGCAGAAGGGGCTGACGGTCGTGCGCCTGCGCGAACCGCGCGTCGAGCGCACGTTGGGATTGATCGCACGCCGCGGCCACCCGTGGTCCGCGGCGGCACGGGCATTTGTTGCGTTGCTCGGAACGCAAGTTGGTGAACGAGGGTGATTTTCCGTTTTGCGGGCTGTTTGGCGACGGGCCGGCTAAATGGGCGGCTGCGAAGTGCCGAGCTTTATTCCGGACACGAGGTCAGAACTTCCGCAGCAACTCCGTGCGCGCGCCGAATCCAGTCGCGCCACGTTCGGCGACGGAGCCGAAACCGCCGAGAGCCCAGATAAAGCCGCGACCGAAGCCCCACTGGTATTGGGCTCCCAAAGCTGCGGTGGTGTCTCCTGCACTGGCTCGGTAGGGAACGCGCACGCCGACTTCCACGAGCAGCTGGTGATAGAAAAGCGGGTCGAAAAAGTGTTGGTAGCCGAGAGAGGCGCCGCCAGAACGTCCGGACCCGTTGCTCAGCGCGGTGCCGTAGGTACCGATGCCCACGGTGCGGTTGAGAAGCCCGATTCGTCCGAGCGGCCCGCCCGTCGTTGGGTCGCGCCCGACGGAAGTGTAGTTATCGACTCCTACGTACGTGTTCAGATACGCGATGTCCGCATTGTAGGACATCGTGCGCGAGAGTTCGTGCGTGAACAGCCAGCCGCTGTTGACCGCCGGCGTGTTTCGCTGCATCGCCCACGAACCGTTCGCGCGAAGGGTGGAATTCCAGTGACCGTAGCGGCGGGTTTGCCCCAAGCCGATATACATGCCGTCGCCGCCGCTGTTGTCGGTGCCGTCTACATAGGCGGCGTCCACCTCGAACGTGTTGACGTCATAATCGAAGGCGCTCGACAGGGCGTAAAAGTGGGCGTGGTTGTCGCGGATACGATCGCCGCGATGAACATCGTGAAGGCCGACCAACGCCGAGACGCGCGCGGAAGAGGCGCCTAAAATATACAAATGCTGGCGCGTGATCCCGATCGCGTCGACCGTGTCGTCGAGCATGATGCCGTCCTGCAGAAGCAAGGGCTGCCGACCGATCGAGAAGCCGTAATCAAGGTTGTGTTTATCCTTCGGATCGAGGCGCGGGAAGATTTCGCCGAAGTCGCCCTCGAAGAACAAGGTGGTGGGATCGAGATTGAGTCCGTTGTTCCAACCTTTCTTGGGCGCCGCGCCTTCGAACGTGTATCCCGAGTAGTTGCCGTTGTGATCGAAGGGGCGGAATCCGACCAGCAAGCGCTCGGTGCCGGAAAGGCTGAGGTTGCCGTAAATGTCGAGACGGTTCGCCCATTCGCTGATATCGGCGGGGCCTTGATGATACGTCTGCACCGCGGTGCGCATCGTGCCGAACACGAAGAACGACGGCCGCCAAGTAGCGCCGGTCGGAAGCTTCACGCCCGGCGTGAGCGGGCCCGGACTGAGGAAACGATCGCCGCCGAAGAAGCTGCGACGGTCGGGTAGTATTGTGTAGGTGTCTTTCAGCGCACGCTGCTCGATCAATTGTTCGCGCTCGCGATTCTGGGAGAAGAAAGCGTCGTCGAGGCGCTCGGTGAGGGTCCGCTGGCGATCGAGAAGGCCCTTGCCGAATTGCTCGTAGGGAACGATCTGCTCGCTTAACCCATACGGACTGGTCTCGGCTTGCGACTGCGTGCACACGCCGGAAGCAATCAACGCGAGCACCGCAATTGATTTTACACTAAAAACGCGGCGCAACTTGGTGGCGCGCTTTTTTCCAATTCTACGGCGACGAATGTCGCAGGTAATGCGGCTCACGGCTTGCCCTCCGTAGCCTTGGGTGAAGAAGTTGCCTTCGCGTCTTTGGGCGGAAGAAATGGCAAACCTTCCGGTACGCCGTTGGGCCAGAGCTCCGGCATTAGGGGGCCCAGATGCTTGAGCAAAAACTGGCGGGCTTCCGCGCCGGTGCCGACCTTGGTTTCGCGTGCGTGAATTTCCGCCTCAGTCGTGTGCGGAAACGGATACTCGGATTCCGGAACGTCGAGCACCTCGGCGGGCGTGGGCGTCAGATCGAGTCGGCGGCTGGCGTCGGTGACGGGGATGGATTGGCGCCAGACGGTGACGGCGCCGCCGCGACGTTGGGTCGGCTCGGGTGAATCGTTGACCTGATGGCCATAGACCAGGCGCGTGGCGACTTCGCGAGCCGAGAGATTATAATCAAAGCCCACGGGAGACATCGCTTTGACGAAGTTCGCCGTCATCGCCTGCACAATGAAACGCAGTTCAATGCGATAAGGCCGCGCGCCGGTGAGTTGATCCTTTTCCACGCGATACTCGGCGACTCGATGGCCAAGCGGTGGCAGCGTGCGGTTCTGTTTCCGCACCGCGCCGGCGCCGCCCGTGTGAATCTCCGCTTTTCCGGACGGACGTATAAACGGCAAGGGATCGTGCGAGAAGTTGAGCGGCAATTCCTGCTCACGTTCGCCGCTGACTAGGTTGTGAGTAATGAAACGCGATTGGAGCAGGAACAATTGCGAGTCGAGTTCCCAGCGGCGGTCTTCGCTGCGCAGCGGCAGGCCGGCCTTCGTTCTCCACGCGGACGCTTCGAGCCACGCATCGGTTTTCGGCGCGTGGGCGTGAACGTATGAGGAGTGAAGGTCGCGGATGTCGCCGTTGGGATCGCGGTCACCGGAGCGGAAGAGGACGCGCCCCTGCGCATCCAGCACCGTGACCTCAAGAAACATTTCGCGATCCGCGTCCACGCCCGACGGCACCGAGTGACCGTTCATCACGTTGTGCACGTCGACGGAGAAGCGCAGGCCCGAATCGTCATCGCGGGCGATCTGAAATTCCTTCAGCTGAATCGCGCGGCGCAGGAGACGCGTGCGTTCGACGTGGGCTCGGTTCAACAGATTGAATTGGCGACTGAGAATGACGCGCCCGGCTTCACGACGTTGCCGCGAACCGGTTTCGTCCTGCGGATCGGCCCAAGGAAAGCCCACGCCGGCAAGGCGGCGTTGACGTTCGTCGGCGGAGAGTTTCTTCTCGAAAGCCGGTGTGCCCCAACCTTCCCACCAGCGGAAGCTGATCCAGTCCGAGAGCGCGTGCCGACGAGCATCTTCCCCGGCGTTGATCAGCGCGGCTTCGCGGGCGGTATTTTGTTCGGCAGCGGTGCCAACCTTGGCATTCGCGGGCGCAGACGAGTTTTGATCGGTAACGGTCTTGCGGAATCGATTCGCGAACGTGAATTCGCGCGCCTCCAGCGAGTGCGGATATATGCCTGGATGGACGATGCTGTAGTCGGGGCCGACAAACATGTGGCTCGTGCGTTTGCGTGGTGGCGTGGGTAATCCAGCCTTCGGATCGCGTGGCGAATTGCGCACCTTGGCGGCGGGACCGAAAGCGAAATTCAAATCACGTCCATCCGCAGCGAGACGTTTCTCCGCCGGCATCGCCCATCCGGGCGTCTGGCTCATGTGACAGTCCTGACAGGTCGTGCCTTGCGCGCTCGCCGGTGAGTTTTTGTATTCGGTAAACGTGTTATCCACGCGCAAGCCACCGGGAGAGACCAGTTCGTGGCAAGTTGCGCACGCTGCCGAGGTTCCGAGGAATGGAAACCTGATCGCGTCCTTGTGGACCTGCTTGCCGATTTCGCCCGGGTCGGTGACGAGACCGAAATCCTTGCGATCGATGGCGGCCTTCAGGTTGGTGTTGCCGCCCGTGCCATAGACCGGTTCGGTGACCGAACCCATGGTCATCGAAATGCGGCCATTAGCCTTGCCGAAATCCCGGTCGACGCGATGGCACGCCACGCAACTCACGCCCTCGATCATGATGGGCGAACGCAGCAAACTGCTCCCGAGCAGTTTCTCCTCGCGATACATCCCGACCTCGCTGTGGCAGCGAATGCAAAAGTCGCCGTTGGAGCCGGAAGTCCGGTCGGCCAGCAGCGTGTGCAGTGAGCTGAACACCGGATCCAGCATGGCATACGCGTGTGCTGACACCGACCACTCGGAGTAGTGATCGGGATGGCACTGCGCGCAGGTGGCAGCAGTGGGAAACCGTTTGCTCTCGCGGAGCACCTGAAGGTAAGTCGTGTGAGCCTTGGCGGCGGCGTCGGGCGCCGTTGCCGAGTCAGATTTTTCCGCCGCGACCGAACGCAAACCCGCGGCCAACGAGAGCGCTATGATAAGCGTCGCGATTCGGATTTGGGATTTGCGGTTGGGTTTAAGTGGAGGGGAGACGAAACTCAAAAAATGGTTCAATCAGTGCAATCGGTGGTTGGTTGGTTGTGGTTCAAGCAAGATTTAATAAAATAAATTGAATATTTCCAAGTCATCTTGCAATGCTCAATTGAAAACCAATCTCAGAACCAACTTCCAACCCTTGATTGCCCGTGACCAACCCAAGATTGCTCCGCCCGACCGCTATTGTATTCATCGCATCCGCTTTGCTAACGACTGGCGCCTGGTGTCGCGCCCAGCGTGCGCCGATTGAACCCGAACGAATCGTCGGGGTTGAGACCTGCCGCGACTGTCATGGGTCCATCGGCAAGAGCTGGGAGCAAAGCGCCCACGCCACGTCATTTGCCCGTTTAGCCACCACGGAAGCCGCGCAGAGAATGGCGAAAGCGATTGGCATCAAATCCGAGGACATTGCGACCAGCGAAAGTTGCATTCGTTGTCACTTCACCCAGGAAAAGCAGTCCGGCGGTGTGCAAGCAACCGCGGGCGTCAGTTGTGAATCCTGTCATGGTGGCGGCGAACGTTGGATCGAGATTCACAATAACAAATCGCTGACTCGGACTGAACGCGTGGAAAAAGCTCTCTCGTTGGGAATGCGGCACCCGGAATCGGTCTTCAACATGGCCCACAGTTGTTACGAATGCCACGTGGTCGACGACGAAGCGCTCGTAAACAAAGCGGGGCACGCGGCGCTCTCGGACAACTTCGAACTGCTCTCCTGGTATTCCGGCGAAGTGAAGCACAACTTCCTCGTCGCCCGTGAAGGCAAGCCGGTGAAGAGCAACAGCAACGATCCTCAGCCGATTCCGGCGGCGCGCAAGCGGATGCTGTTTCTTACGGGCAAGCTCCTGCACCTCTCGCACAGTCTGGAAGCCATTTCACGCAGTACTGACGCACCGGTTGATAAGAACGGGAATTTCCTCCGCCTGCCCGACGGACGCTACACTTATGCGGTGCAACACGCGCAAAGCGTGCGGAATTTGATCGAGGAAATCCGCGACCTCCAGGCGATCCTCAAAATTCCTGAGTTCGGTCAGTCCGTCACCATCGCGTCCGGACTCAAGCTGACCACCGGCCACAGCGAAGAAATCGCCAATGCCGCGAACGAGATCACGCGGTTGGCCGAGCAGTTCAGCAAGAAGCACGACGGAACGAAGTTTGCAGCGCTGGACGCACAGTTGGCAAAACTCTTGCCTAAGTCCTCGGACCACCGGACGGCTCTGGGCAACAAGGGGACGAAAGCCGAGGGGCAATAGCTCAAATTCTTCGTTTTGTCCTCTGCCTACTGAACCAGGCGCACCCGGAAGAATTTCGCCGGGGGTTCGTTGGTGCCGGCGGGTTCAACAGTGACTGAAGTCCCGGAGGGGTCGAGCACTTCGATCAGCGGCCCCGCAATCCAATTGGTCGGGCTGGATAAATCAACGCTTCGATCAAGACTTAACTTTTGATCCGGTTTGCCAACGAACAAAAATGCATTGTTCGATCCGCCACGGGAGTAGCTGAGGATCCTGGGTTGGTTGGTAATCAAGGTGGTTTGTGCGCGTAAGATGGCGCCCTCGACACCCACGGCGAGGAGTTGTCCCGCGCCATTGTTAGCTGCGCCGTACAGTGCTTTGCCCGTGATCGTGCCGATGTTTGTCCACGTGATGCCGTTGCTGCTGGCCAATGCAGTGCCTTGGGTACCGATGGCAAAGAAAAATGTGTTGGTGTCGGTAATGCGCGTCACGTCATTCAGCCATGAAGTCGTGCCTGAAGCTTGAGGTGCCCAAGTCGTGCGATTGGGGCTGGTGAAGATGGTGCCGTTTTCGCCGACGGCGACCAGCTTGTCTTCCAATTGGCGGACTCGGTAAATCCAATTCGTCGAGCCGGTTGGAATAGGTATCCAACCGGTGATGCCGTCGGTGCTGGTGAGAATGGTTCCGCGCGCGCCTACGGCAACAACTCCGTTACTAGTTGATGCGATGCTCGAGAGGTACGCGTTCGTGCCAGAAGCTCGGAGAGTCCAGTTGGTTCCGCTGTCACTGCTCGTGAGTATTGTGCCATTGGCCCCGCAGGCGACGAATAGATTTCCATAAACGGCAATGCCGTGAAGGTCGTTGGTCGTGGGGGATGACTGCACGGACTGCCAGACGGAGCCGAGGGTGTTCACGGTGTTGGTGAGCACGAAACTGTTGGAACCGACTAGGTTCGTGACCACGATGTTGGTGAACCCGCGCTGGCTGTAAAGAATTGTGCCCTTGTTGCCTACCGCGACGAGTGTGTTCGTTGTTCCGCCAATACCGAGAAGAACGGAGTTCGTGGCGGACGGGGGTGTAACTTCCAAATCCCAGTTCAATCCGCCGTCACTGGTGAGGATGGTCCCGAAATCGCCGACCGCGACGTAGAACTCGGGCAGGCGCACGACGTCCCATAGCCAATTGCGAACCGGGTCACTATGCGTGAGCCAAGTGAAGTTGGCGTCGGCTGCGTTGGTTTTAAATCCCTGCACCGTCATGCCGGTGCGTCCGGCGATCAGAAATTGATTCGTCAACCAATTTGCCGCGAAGTAAGTCCACCGTGGCGGGCGATTGGAGTTGGCTACGGCAGCGATTTCATCGACGAGCGCTGGGGGGAATCCCGGTCCGACTCGAACTTCCGGGTCGCCGGCGAAAACGGCGTTGGTTCCGTCACCCGTTGCATCGTAAAGGCCGTTCGTCATTCCCGAGGCGAGGGCTGACCAGGTGCTTCCGTCGAGACTACTGATCATTGTTCCGTTGTCACCGAAGGCGTAGTAACGGCCATTTACGAAGCGCACGCGGTTTAAGAAATTGGTCGTGCCGCTGTTGCGCTGGTTCCAACTGGTGCCATTGGAACTGCGCGCGACGAAGCCTTTTTCACCGACGGCAACAAAGCCGTTAACCGGGCCCCACGTGATGCCGGTCAGCCATGGCGTGCCGGGAAAGGTGACGTTGACCTTGGTCCAATTCGTGCCCGTTGAACTTGTATAAATTGACGAATTGTCACCCACCGCGACAGCGAGGATGTCCGAGGTAGCGATGCCTTCAAACCAATCGGTGGTTGCTGGTGAGATGGCGGCGGGCTGGAAGAATTCCAGCGAATCGGCCCATAGGATTAGTCCATTGTCTCCGGTGACCAGAAGGCGATCTCCAAGGAACGCCGTGGCCCGCAGTCCGTTGGTGACACCGCTGATGAGCGGCTCCCAGAACAACAAGTCGCTGCTGGCGTATAGTTGGCCGCGTTCGGTTACTTGGACGGTAATTCCCAGTCCCGAAACCATGTCCGCAATGTTGTTGCCGTGAGGGCTGGGATTCGACCAACGCCAGCGGAGAGGAAAGTTAACTGCCGTTACTGAGTGCGCCCACGTAAGACAGGTGAACAGCGCGAGTGGCAACCAACGGTTGAGTAGTTTTGGAACGTTTGGCTTCATGGATAAAATTGTCAGCTTGTGACTTTGGAGGTTTGGCCGGGCTGCCTTCCGGGACTGGATTTAATACTCCCAACTCACTCCCGCGAGCCCTCGGTTCACGCCGTAGTCGTCCAGAATTTCATTCGAGAACGACTGTTCATGACTGTATTCCGCAAAAATCTTCCACGATTGGGAGAAGTAACGTTCGAACCGTGCGTGGAGCTCCAGGTTCGTGCGGTGGCGCTTTTGAACGAATGCTGGCCCGGCTAGCTGGCGGTCGTATTGATAGTAAATGCCTTTCGCTGCGAGTTCGGCGGTCCAATGTTTGGAACGATAGCGCACTTGGGCCGCAGCGAGGAATTGATGGTAGCTGAACCAGTCGGAGCCGTTGTCGGTGTTGCGAAGGTACTCCAATCGGGTCCGCGAGCGCCAATGCCGGGCCCGATCAAAGTAGTGAACGTTCTCGAGTTCGATCGCTTCCATCCGGTAACGCAGGTGGGTTCCGGGAACACCGGCTCCGGTTTGATCAAACTGATTGCGTGAGTCATAGAAACGTTCGTAGGCCCAAGCGGAGAGCGTGATTTCGGATCGCGGTCCGTAACTGTAACTCAGTGAAAACTTGGGACCACCTTCCCAGTAGTGATCGAGATCCGCCCGGTTGAATGTCTGTCGCATAACCGGAATCTCCAGACCAAGGAACCAGTGCTGGACGAATTCCCAACGGACGTCAGGGCTGATGGAAAACTGCTGGCTCTTGGTGGGCTGCGATAGGAGATTCGTCTCGGTTATTGAACTGTCGTAAACTTGGTCGAAGTAGAGGTATCGAGGCTTCAAGCCGATGCTCCAATTTTCAGCCAACGATTGGCGCCCGTTGGCGAGCACAATCACCGACTGTTCCTTGCGAACGTTTCGTCCGCCTGGATAGCGGGTATCCTCGCCGGTGATCAGAAGGCTGAGTTCCGTTCCGTCAGCGGCGGAGCGGCTGATGGTACTGCTCAATCCCGTCTCGATGAAGGCGCTTGCTTCACGGTTGATATGGGAATGGAGAAGATTGTCCTTATAGCCGCCGGCAACGGATGCTTCGGCAGTAAAATCCCAAGGTGACTCTGAGGTTGTGGGCTGGGCGATGGGAACACCTCCGGAAACACCCGCGGTCGCCAGCAGTAGGCTCGCGGCGATACTCAAACCGTTGTGAAGTTGCATCAGCTGGATCCCCTGCGGCGAATGACAAGGAAATCATCCTCCCTTTGGGTGGACGGGAATTCTGGGAAACCGCCGTCGGCTACGGCGATCAGAATTCGTTGCTCCTCAAAGTGCGGGCCGGTCATCGGTGCGGTCGTCTCGGAAGTCGGCGCAACTTCTACCGACCATGTCGCGATGTTCTGTCCACGAACCAATCCGGAAAAGCGGCACCGGAGCTTGCGAGTTAGTTTTCCTGTGAACATGCGGAGACAGTTACAGTTTCAGCAGCACCGGGGCCCGAACGAGTGGAATGTCGATGCCCCGGTGCGCTTCGTTTTGATCGGTTTGGCTGGGTTCCAGCGTTTAACGGCGGCCGCGTCCTGACTCGCGCGTCGAGTCCACGACTTTGTTGAGGTCTTCGTTCAAGTCGTTTTTGATCTCCCGACCGCGTTCCCGAGCGTGATCACGAAGGTCGCGTTGACGATCGCGCTGCTCATGTGCCGCTTCGTGCTTCTGTTCACGAATCAACTCACGGGCCGCTTCGCCAGCGTCGCGCGCTTCGTTTTCGCGTTCGCGTTCGATGTGGCGCTCGCGCTCGACCTCAACTTCTTTCACGAGGTCGTGCACTTCCTTCTCCACCTCGGGACGCTCAAGGCGCTCCGGACGCTCAGGGCGTTCGCGGCGTTCCTTGCGTTCAGCTTCTCCGCCGCGCCCGGAAAGATAGTAGCCTTCCCGGATTTTTGGCCGGCTGGATCCACCGCCCGACTCTAGTTCTCTTGCCGCAGCGACGCCACAAGTGGCGAGCAACCCGGCAACCGTCACTAACAGTATAGGTTGGTTCATACCGCTTAGCGGTCAGCGAACGATGTGCCAGCAAGCCGTAAGGCAAGGAATCGCCAATAAAATAGACCGTTTGAACGTGTTCTGATCGTCAAACCTAAGACTTGGCAGGTGGGCAAAATCTCCCAAATCCACGTCACCCTGTTTTTGGAAATGGGTGATAAACCCCATTTAATCTACCGATATCCTTCGGTCGCCAGCAGATCAGGTTGTTTTATTCAGCAGGATTTGTTCATCTGAACGGATTGGGCGTCAGCTCCGATCCGCCGCCTAATCTAGTTCGCTGTGCGGGAACACATCCCGTTCGAATGGGCCCGCCAGCCCATGGAACGCTCGCACAACTATCGAGAGCATTGACCTGTTCGCCGCCCCCTATGCGAGCCTTTCTTCAAAGTTGCGCGCCTGCGTAAACCACGCGGCGAGCGCACCTTGGGGTTGATCCCAAAGTGCGGCCACCCGCGGTCCGCAGCACCACGGGCATTTGTCGCGTTGCTTGACCAGTATTGATCAAGCTGGCTTGCGGAACCGCGCGATAATCGCCACGAGGATCAGCGCCACACCCAACGAGCAGACGATGGCTGCGCCCGTGGGCAGATCGAGCTGATACGAGGCGAAAAGACCGCCGCCGCTGGCCAGCGTGGCGACCACCCAGCCGATGGCCAGCATTGCCCCGAGGCGTTGCGCCAGGAAGTTGGCGCAGACGGCGGGCACGATCAGATAGGAGAACACGAGCAACACTCCGCCGATTTGCACGAAGCTGACAACGACGAGGCCAAACAACGAATAGAAGAGGAAATCCCACCAACGAATGGACATTCCCTCCTTGCGAGCGCGTTCCGGCTCGAACGACACCGCGCAGAACTGTCGCCGGAAGATCACGTGCACCACGGCGATGCCGCAGTAGAGCCCGAAGGTCTTCCAGATTTCCGGCCACGAGACAGTGAGCACGTCGCCGATGAGCATTTTCTTCAGCTCTTCATTGCCCTCCGTCGAGCGGCTGAGCAGCAGCAACCCCGACGCCGCAGCCACAACGTAAACAATCCCGATCAACGCCTCCTGCGGCACGCGATGATGTTCCTTGGCGCGGGTCAACGCGAACACCAGCGCGCCCACGAGCGTGAAACCGATTGACCACAGGTGCGTGTGCAGGTCGTGCACGTCGTGTCCGCGCATCAGGCACCAACTGGTGCCGAGCGTGGCGATTTGAGCGAGCGCGAGATCCACGAAGATCACCTCGCGCCGCACGATGTGCAGGCCGAAGTAAACGAGGATTCCCGGCAGGAGGAGGCAGGCCAGCAGCGGCCACTTCATGATGTCCCAGGCGATGTCCACAAAGGTTCCTTCGGTTACTTGGTTGCGAGCGCCTTGGTCAGTCCGCGCACGATCGCGTCGAGCAATGGAAGGTACCCGCCTTCGGTTCCCTTGATGCCACCGGGGAACTGGCTGACTTCCACAACCGCCGCGCCGCTGTTGCGGGCGACGGTATCGGCGGTTTTACGATTCAAGTGCGGCTCGACGAAGATCGCGCGGATTTTCCCAGCCTTCATTTGCGCGATCACTTCCGCCAGGTGCGCCGCCGAGGGCGGAATGCCGGGCTTCGGTTCGAGGAACAAATCCACCTTCACACCGAAACGCTGCGAGAAATACGGCCACGAGTTGTGATAGCTCACGATGCGCTGGCCCTTGAATGGCTCGAGCGCCTTCTGCCACTCGACCAACTTCGCATCCAACGCGGCGGCGAACTTCCGGAAGTTCGCCTGATACGTGTCGGAGGACTTCGGGTCCAGTTGCGCGAATGCTTTGGCGATGGTCTCGGCGGCAATCTTCGCGTTGAGCGGATCGATGAGATAGTGCGGATTGCCCGCTGCGTGGATGTCGCCCTTTGAGCGATCGAGCGTCGAGGGCACTTCGAGCATTTGCACGCCCTGGCTGCAACGAATGCGGCCCGGCGCACCAGCGGCAAGTTTCGGATTACGCGCGCCGTCGAGCAGCGGCGGCAACCAGCCAATCTCCAATTCCGCACCGCCCTCGATGAGTGCATCGGCGCGATTCAGCTTCACGATGAAGCTGGGCTTGGCATCGACAAAGTGCGCGTCCTCAGTGGGGCGCGCGAGGGTGAGAACCTCGACGAGGTTGCCGCCCACTTCGCGGGCAAGGGAGCCGAGATCGGGCGTGGTGGCGATGACATTGAGCTTGGCTTGTGCGGTCAACGCCGCGCAGCCGACGAGCAGCGTGAGGAACAGACGGGGGAATAGTTTCATGAAAATGTCTCCGGTTAAAATTTGTGTGCCGCGTGAGCGCCGAGCACGAACTCGAATTGCAACCAGACCGAATGATCGACGCCAATGCCGGTCCGATCGTCGTAGTTGAATTGGAGACGGATTTTGGAGAACTCCGAGGGAAACCACGTCAGGTTCGGCGAGACCCGCCAGCGCCGCGCGCGGAACAGATCGCTCCCCGCCGCCGTGCCGCCGCCGGCGCCGTCGGAGACGAGCAATCCGCTCTGTTCGTAGTTGCCGCGATCACCCGCCACGTAATCGAAACGCATTCCGGCCACCCAGCCTTGGTGGAAGCCGTACTGCACCTGCGAGTAAAAGCCGTAGTCGGTAAGCGTTTCGCCGGGCAAAGTAGCCAAGGCCGCGCCCGTGGAGTCCGCGAGGTCGCCCGCCGACAGCAAACCATCGCCATTCAGGTCACCGGTCGCCGCGCCGAGCTTGTATTTGCGCAGCATCGCTTCGGTCTGCCACGTAACAAACGGAAACCCGCCGTGGCTGTTCGCCGGTTTCCATTTCCAGAGCAGGTCCACGCCGTAAATCTGCGTGCGTGAATCATCAGCGGAACCCGACGCATTCGGACCGAATGCCGCAGACGCTCCACCGAACAACACTTGCGTGTCGGTCAGGTCAAACGAGACCGCGTAGCGGCCTGACAACAGCAAGTCGTCGAAGCGTTTCACTCCGCGATCATTCTGTGAATTGCGGAAACCGAAGGGCAACGGGTGCGGCCCTTCGAAACCGCCGCTGCGAAAACTCGTCGCCGTTTCGCCGTGACTGTTCTGCACGCCGAAAAACAGCTCGGAGTAAAACGGCGTCGGCACGAGCCACGAGAGCCGCGCGCCGGGATTGCGCAAGCCATCCGGTCCGAGGAAGCGACCGTTCACGAGGGGCGAGTCCACAAAGCCCCACGAGTGCGGATGGGTCGCGTTGAGGCGTCCGAACTCCGTGAAGAACTGCCCGCCGCGCAATTGAAAGTTGCCCGGCAATGATGTCGATTCCAGATAGGCCTCTTCGAGTTCCACGCGCGATTCACCGCCGGAATCGATCTGGAACAAAATGTTCGCGTTCGCACGGAAGTATGGATCCACCGCGCCGAGGAAACTGGCCTCGACACCTTGCACGGTGAAACCGCGCTGGTTCGGATCGTGACCGCCGAGTTGCAAACCACCTTCGATATCCCGCGCGGTCGAACCGCCGCCGGCAAAGGTTCCCACCATTCCGATGTCCATGTAGGCGTTGCCGCGCTGAACGCGGATCGGATCGGCGGGGGACCATTTTTTCTCGGCGTTTGCGGGCGCTGTTGCGACTGCGGAGGAGTCCGCCGCGGGCTTGGCCGGGACGGCGACCGCTTGCTGGCGCGTCAACGCGTCGACCTGTTTTTGCAACGCCTCGATCTGGCGCTGGTGTTCCTGTTCCGACTTACGATGCGCCTCCTGCTCCTTGCGGAAGTTTTCCTGAAACTGCTGCAATGCCTGTTTCAACTTCTCCACTTCGCTCGCGTCCTGCGCGGCGAGGGTTCCCGCGCACAGACTGAGCGCGGTCATGACTCCGACCACTTTTCCAAATTTCATAAATATCCTGCATTCTCTTTTGAATGGGGCCAATCACGCGGTGACGGCCACCGGGTTAAACCTGTTCACGAACACGAAGCGAGTGAATTCAGGCGGAGGCAGGAGGAGCACGGCCCGGAGCGAGCCGGAGATCAGAAGCGGCGGGAATGAACGAATCCGAGGGAAGAAGTTGGAGGACGAAACCGTTTTCAACAGCCGCAATCGACGTTGCCGAGTCCGGCGTCACGAACTGGTCGCGGGAGAAATGTTTGACGGCGCATTGATGCGCGGCGTCGCCGGCGTCGGAATGCCAGAGATGATGGAGTTCCGAACTGGAGGCGAGGAGGGCCGAGAAATAGAACGCGAACGCTGCCACCAAGGCCACCAGGCTTTGGCCCGCAGACGCGACGCGCAGCGATTTCTTCGGCGAGTTCAACGGTAGAAATTTAGCCCGCACCTATCTAAGCGCAAGCTGTTTCCCATATCGGGAGAAAGCGGCGGCGACTGAAACCGAGAGGAAGCCTTATCGTTTCGATGCAAAGCCCACGCCTAAAACCTTAACACCGTGATCGGCAGCTCGAACCATAGGCCGTTCAAATCGAACTGCATTCCCGCCGGTTCCTCAAAGCTCCCACCGAACCACGTCACGTCGTTGCGCGGATGGATCGACTGGCACACTTCGTCAAACATCTCCGTGTCCAGCGCCACCAGACCGTAGCGATCCCGTCGCAGGTCGTCCTTCGCCATTGCCTGCATCAGGTGCTCCGCGTCCGCGAGCGACTTTTTCACGATCCAGAGCTCCGCGTTGGGCGCCTTCACCGCGAGCTTGTCGAGCTTCGCCACGCTGCACTCACCGCATTCGACCCACAGCGCCGGACGCAACTCGTAGTCCAGTTGGATCAAGTCCGGCGTGAACGGGATGTTGTCATCGTGCAGATTCGTCTCCACCTGCAACCGCTCGCGCGCGAAGAGGAGGAACGAGAGCAACTTCAGCCCCACGTGCACAATCGTCTCCGTTTCATGCTGGGCAAGGATGAACTTCGACGGCAAAGGCCGCCGCGCCTCCTGGCTGGTGAAACTGAAATTGTACTTCGCGCTCATGGCCGAGTGAAGTGGTGGAGTAACGGAGCGCGTCGGTGATGGGAAGGAAAATTAAACGCGCAAACCGTTCAATACCTCCCGAACCACCGGACCAACGCCATCGCCCCCAAGACGCCTGCGCATCCGAAATCTAAACTCCCGCCAGCGATGAGAGCGCGATACCGTTGAACCTCCAATGATCTGAATCGTCCTTCACAGAAACGGGGAGCTCTCGATTCATCGGCGCACGATGAGCCCTTGGGGGGCACTCGCGATATTTCCCTCGCGCAGAGCAGTAAGTCCTTCTTTCAACGCGATGTTTGGGCGGAATCCCGGAGTGTCGCGCGGAGATTTCGCGACTTTCGCCGGTTTTCCGCGAGTTTCCGGCCGAACCTCGGATCGCATGGGCCACCGCTTCAGCGATTCATCGCGCCCATGGCGCCTACGGAGATCACCCCATAGGCAGCGAAACGGGGCGCGTATAAATTATTCCACGTGAGAACCGCAACTCTCCCGCACTGCCACCTGCAAGCCGGCGTACCCAAGCCCATTTGGGAACTGCGCCGGTGCCGGATTCGCCCGCTTGTCATCGGGGCGTCGATCGGGCTGACCTTATTGGTGGCGGGCGGGAGGGTCCTTGCGGGCCAGCCGAACGTGCGATCCGCAGTGCCGGCCAATCAGGTGACCATCGATCAGGTCGCGGTGCCGCAACCCGGACCCGTCCTCGTTCAACCGACCCTCGCGCTGCCGAACCCGGCTTTTGGAAATTCCAATGCGAACTGGGCCGTCTCCGGTCTGCGCCCCTTGCCGATCACGACGAACCGCGTGCAATTCACCGGACCCAATCCGATCTTCGCCACGCCCAATCCGCGGTTCGCGACGTCGAACGCGCCCTTCGCCACGCCCACGCCCCAATTCGTCACGCCGACTCCGCAATTTCTGACACCGAGCCCGCAGTTGGCGACGAGCAATTCGCTGGGGCCGTTCCTTCCGCCCAAGAAACCCTGAGCGCCACGCGGCGCCGTGGGGTGGCTTTGTCGCTCTCGCTTTCAACGTCAGCGTTATCTAGGTTTCGTCCGGCGTGACGAACCTCTTCTTCCCGAAATTAAAGCTCCGCGAATTGCCGCGCATGCTCGGGATCTCTTTCCTCGGAGCCATCGTCGCAGGCCTCTACGGAATTCTTCACGACCAGATCACCTATTCGATATCCGCAGAGTACTTCACGAAGCTGAAGTTCCATCAGTTCGACTACGCGAACTTCGGCCTTCCGGTTCGCGGGTTCGTCGCTGAGGTCGGGTTTCTGGCGACGTGGTGGGTGGGATTTTTCTCGGGCTGGTTTCTCGCGCGTATCGCCGTCCCCATCTGGCCGCTGGCGGTAGCCCTACGGCGGAGCCTGATCGGATTCGCGATCATCCTTGGCTTTGCGCTGGCTGCTGCCGTCGCGGGCTACGTCCTGGGAATTATTCCGTCGGCGGATTTTTCAAACTGGGACGATACATGCACCAACTTGGGAATAACTGACTCGCGCGCGTTCGTGCGGGTCGCGTATATCCACAATGCCGGCTACCTCGGTGGACTGATTGGGGTAATTGTCGCCATCATCCATATGCGGAGGCGGAAGAAATCCGACCCAGGAATATCTCAGGCAAATTAATACCCGATGCGCAATCGCCCAGAATGGAGCGCGGTCCTCATGGCTCCACGATCACCGGCATTTCGACCCACACCAGCTTCAGCAGATACTCCGCGTTCCAGTTCGCCAAGCGGAAGCACCCGTGCGATTCGGTGCGGCCCACTGCTTCCGGCGACGGCGTGCCGTGGATGCCGTAGCCCGGGAGGTCGAGTCCGATCCATGCCACGCCCACGGGATTGTTCGGCCCCGGCGGGAGGATGAGCTTGGTCTTGATGCCGCGCGCTTCGGCGGACTCGGGGAAGATGGCGGGATCGAACGTGTAGTTCGGATTCGGAGCGATGACTTTCACGTGCAGTTCGCCCACGGGCCGTTTCTCCACGCGTTGCGCGATGCTGCACGGGAAGTGCGCGAGGAGGTTGGTGTTCGCATCGAAGGCGTCGAGCGATTTGCCGGCGAGATGAATCCGGATGAACGCGGCCTTGATGCGCGGAGCGGCGCGCTCCGCGTTGGGCACGACGATGGTGGTGCCGGCGGTGACGTTGGTCCAATTGACCTCGGGATTGATCCGCCGGATGAAACCCGGATGCGCGTGGGATTTCTCCGCAACGAGTTCGAGGAGGTTCTCGAAGTCGAGCCGGTCCTGCTGCGACTTGCCGAGCCACGTGCTGGCCGTCGGCCGCAAGCGCGCGAGGTCATCGTCCGTCACAGTGTAAGTCCTTTGCGCAGCTTCGCCAAGCGAGAGCGCGGCCTTCGTGGCGGCGTCGAGCTGACCGGTGACGGGGAGGCGCTTCCATTGTTGAAAGGCGATCAACGCCGCGCGGGTCTGACTGCCGATCGCACCATCGATCGAGCCGGAGGAAATGCCCAGCCGATCGAGCGCCAGCTGGGCTTCGTAAACAGTCTGCACACGCGCGACCGGAGCCGCGGGTGTCGGGGAACTTGTGGCAACTGGACGCAACGCCAAGTTCGTCGGTTTAACGGCGATCTGTGGCGGCGCAGACGTGGTGTAGGCGGATTTGGGCAGCGACGCGACGCGCGTGGTTGCCGCACTTTTCTGCGGGATGTTCTTCGACGCCGCGGCGGCGCGGTTGACGGGATGCGCAAGGAGGTTGGTGGATTTGCTCGCCGAAGGGAACTTGTCGACGGGTTCATCCTTCGCCTGCTGCACGGAGCTCCACCAAATCCAGCCGATGCCTGTCAGCAGCGCAACCGACAGCACGACATAGCCGATCGTCGGCGTTTTTCGCCGGGTCTTCTGCAAAGAATATTTCGTGTACAGCTGCGACATGAGGACACAAGCCCGCGCGAGTATGGCGAAGCGGCGCCATTTGGATAGCGGGAGTTGTTCGGAGGATATTCACAAGCACTTCACCAGCAGGTTGCCAAATAGCCACCTCCCCCGCCCGCGCATTTCTCTGGATGAGTTCTTGACCTTTTTGCCCCAGCAGCGACACTACGCGGCTCCGGTCCGCCGGAATATGGAATTTGATATGCAGCACATTCGAAATATCGCGATCATCGCACACGTTGACCACGGCAAGACCACGCTCGTCGATTGCCTCCTGAAACAATCCGGAACTTTCCGCGCCAACCAGCACGAGTCCCAAGAGGAACGCCTCATGGATTCGATGGACCTCGAAAAGGAAAAGGGCATCACCATCCGCGCGAAGAACGCCGCATTCAAATACAAGAATTACCACATCAACATCGTGGACACTCCCGGACACGCCGACTTCGGCGGAGAGGTGGAGCGTATCATGAACATGATCGACGGCGTGCTGCTCGTCGTGGATTCCGCGGAAGGTCCGCAGGCACAAACCCGCTTCGTGCTCCGCAAGGCTCTCGAAGCCGGCGCCAAGCCGATCGTGGTCATCAACAAGATCGACCGCGACAACGCCCAGCCCAAGAAGGTGCTCGATCAGGTGTTTGAATTGTTCATGTCGCTCAACGCGACGGACGAACAGCTCGACTTCCCTTTCATCTATTGCTCGGCCAAGCAGGGTTACGCCAAGACCGAACTCGAACACGTCACGGGCACGATGGAACCGCTCTTCGACGCCATCGTGAAGCACATCCCGCCGCCGCGTGCGAAAGCCGGCGTCGGCTTCCAGGTGCTCGTCGCCAACCTCGATTACTCCGACTACCTCGGCCGTATCGCGTTCGGCAAGATTTACGAAGGCAAGGTCAAGGTGGGTGATCCCGCCATCTGCCGCCACGGTAACGGCAAGATCTCGAAGAACAAAATCACCGCGATCTATCACTTCGAAGGCATGAAGCGTATCGAAGTGCAGGAAGCGCACGCCGGCGACATCGTGGGCCTCACGGGCTTCGAAGACGTGTTCATTGGCGAAACAATTTGCGACAGCGAAGCGCGCCCCGCCCTGCCCTATATCCCGATCGACCCGCCAACGATTCAGATGCAATTCGCCGTCAACGACGGCCCGCTCGCCGGTCAGGACGGCAAACTCGTCACCGCGCGTCACATCTGGGACCGGCTCGTGAAGGAAATCCGCACGAACGTCGCCCTGCGCATCGCGCAGACCAGCGATCCGAAAATCTTCGCCGTCTCCGGTCGTGGCGAAATGCAGATCGCGATTCTCGTCGAACAGATGCGCCGCGAAGGCCACGAAGTGCTTGTATCCCGCCCGGAAGTGCTCTGGAAAAAAGGCCCGAACGGCGAATCGCTCGAACCGATTGAAAAGTTGTTCGTGGAAGTTCCGAGCGAAAACCTCGGCACGATCATGGAAAACCTTTCCGGCCGGAAAGCGCAGATCACGAACATGAATCACGTCGGCAACCAGGTTTCCGTCGAAGCCTTGGTGCCGATGCGCGGCCTCATCGGTTTCGAAACCGACCTCGTCAACTCGACCAAGGGCATGGGCGTCATGAGCCATCTCTTCCACGAATACGGCGAAGACCGCGGCGAAATTGCCGCGCGCAAGAACGGTTCGCTCGTCTCAATGGACAACGGCGAAGCCACCTCCTACGCGCTGAACATGGTGCAGGAACGCGGCCGCTTGATGGTCGAACCCGGCGACCAGATTTACGTCGGCATGATCGTCGGCGAAAACGCCCGCGAGAACGACATCCCCGTCAATCCGGTGAAGGAAAAGCGCCTCACCAACATGCGTTCGCAAGGTGACGGTAAGGGCATCCAGCTCGCGCCGCCGCTCCGCCTCTCACTCGAACGCGCGCTCGAATACATCGACGTCGACGAATACGTCGAAGCCACGCCGAAGAATCTCCGCCTTCGCAAGAAGGAACTCGACGAGAACAAGCGCAAGCGCTCCGAAAAAGCGCGCTCGATCAAGTTCATCGAAGAATAATCTCCAGGCGGCATTCCGCTCGCACGACTTCACACAGCCACGGATTCGTCCGTGGCTGTATTTCTGTACGCACGGAATTGCTTCACACTTTTCCCGCTCGCCAGCGCGAAGCCAGCGCGCTATTCGTCCCTCACGCATGAAAACATTCCTCTTCACCTGCCTCCTCGCCGGCCTTGCCCTCACCAGCACCGCCGCGGAAAAGCGCGGACCCGTTTCCCTCTTCGATGGCAAGACTTTCAACGGCTGGGAAGGCGACATCGCCAAGACTTGGCGAATCAAGGACGGCGCGCTCGTCGGTGGCAACTTGAACGAGAAGGTGCCGCGCAACGAGTTTCTCTGCACCACGCGCCGCTACACCAACTTCGTGCTGCGGGTGAAATTCAAACTGCTCGGTGGCGAGAAGGCCAACGCCGGCATTCAGATCCGCACCGAACGCATCCCCAATCATCACGAAGTCAGCGGCTACCAGGCCGACATGGGCGATCCGAAATGGTGGGGCTGCCTCTACGACGAATCGCGCCGCAAGAAAGTCCTCGCGAACTCAGACATGGAACAGGTGAACAAAGTCCTCAAGCGTGATGAGTGGAACGAATATGTCATCCGCTGCGAGCGCAAACGAATCGTTCTCGCGATCAACGGCGTCCAGACTGTGGACTACGTCGAGACCGAGCCCGGAATCCCCGACCACGGCATCATCGCCGTACAAATCCACGGCGGCCCGCCGAGCGAAGCGTGGTACAAAGACATCACAATCGAAGAACTGCCGTGAACGTGCGGCCAAGGTAGGTGCGGTGCCTCGCAGAGGCGGGCTCCGGAGCGTTGTCTCTGACCCGCAGCCTCCCCATCAGGTCAACCATGCCGATAAGCTTGGTTCGTTCAATGCACCAGCCCGTGTTGGTGCCAGGCAAGCCCGCCCGCCTCACCTGACGCGAGTTCGAAACCACGTGCGCCGAACCGTCCGTCACGCAGCGCTTACGCTCATCATCTGACGGCGATGGTGCGTCACCGGATGGGCCTTCGAAATCAATGGTCGGTTTAGCAACTCACCCGCTGCTGCATTGACGACCACGCCACAGCAGCCTGCTCGGAGCGGCGACCAGCCGACGCAGGCACGGAGGCTCGCCAGAACAATGCGTCTTCACGCCACGGGCGACGCGCGATATTCAAGCCGGCACTCTCGTGTTGCGCCGCGTTCCAAAAGGTGGAAAGCTCCCGTCAAGAAAGCCGAGCCGGATTCACCGCGTATTATGGATTCCAAATCCTTTTTATTTCTCCTCGTGGTCGGAGTTGGAGGATTCCTTGCCTACAAAACTTGGTTCGCCCAACCCAACACCGGCGCAACGTCGCAGGGGGCATTGCCTGGCGGTGCCGCCGGGGCGGCGGCCGCGCCCGCTAAGCCAGGGCCCGGAGAAAAGAATTGTTTCGCGTGTAGCGCCACCGGTCAGATCGCGTGTCGGGCGCGCTGCCATAAGGGCGAAGTAGTTTGTCCCGGTCCTTGCCTGAAACTGTCGCAAGGCAGTTGGGAGCGCCAGAACGTGGCCGGCCACAACCCGAATGAACTCTGGCGGAAATTTCCCACGCGCAACGGCGGCTTTGTTTCGTGGAACCAAGGCCACGTCGGAGAGGTGGTCACCATCCAAAACGGTGAGCCGGTGAACATCGGCAAATGCACCGTTTGCAGCGGCACGACCAAGGTCAAATGCGCCGTGTGCGCCGGCACCGGCGTTCTCAATTGCACCGTTTGTGACGGCAAAAAGTTCATCCCCGAAGCGTGGACGGAATCCGACAATCCCAAGCAGAAGAAGCCGCCGACGGTGGTGGCTGATCTAAAAACCATCCGCCTGAAAGACGGAAGCACGATTCAGGGCAAGATTTCCGGACGGATGAGCGATACGGTCTGGATTACCACGGGGGACGGCAAGTTGATCAAGGTCAATGCGGACGACATCGTGCCGGACTCCAAGTAGTCACCGGAAATTCTCTCCCACAGCGCGCTCACGCCATCGGCGTGTGCTTGAACTTGCGCGGGCGGCCGAAGGGCAGCCATTCCACCACGTAGAGATCGCCGTGGGAATCGACGGTGAGCGCGTGCGGCGTGGCGAAGAGCGCGGGGTTCGTCTTGTTGTCCGGCTTGCCGCGACCGTCGCCGAGTTTCGCCACCACTTGATCCTTCGCGTCGATGATGGCCACGATTCCGCCGAGGTCGGGAATGTAGAGGTGATCCTTGTGCTGGTAGAAGCAGCACGGCGTGCGGACGAAGTCGCCGCTGATCGTGCGCTTGTAATTCAATTCGAGATCGTAGACTTCGTAGCGGCTGTTCGCGCGGTCGGCGATGTAGATCTCCGGCTCCTGGCGCAGCGTGTTGACCCAAATACCGTGGCAGGTGTTGAACAAGCCGTGCTCGGCATCGACCCCTTTCTTGGTGCTGCGCCCGCCGATGGTCTTGAGGTGTTTGAAATTCTTGTCGAACCGGCTGACGATCTGGCTGCCGTAGCCGTCCACGACGTAGATGTCGCCATTGGGCGCGACGGCAACATCCGTCGGGCTCGTCCAGGTGAATTTATGCGAGGTGGAGGTTTCTTTTTCCACGTTGCCGATCGTGTAGAGCACCCTGCCCTTCAGGTCGGTCTTGTAAACGCGCTTGCCGAGAGTCGCGTCCGCCTTGCCGACGTTCTCGGTGAAATAGAGGAACTCGTCCTTGCCTTCCTTGCTCCAATAAACACCGTGCGCCGTCGCGACGATTTGCTCGGTGGTGTAACCCACTTTGTCGCCGAAGTCCTTGCTCCACGTCTCGAGCAATTTCCCATGTCGATCAAACACCGCCACGCACGGACTCGCCGAGCGCGACGTGACATAGATGCGATCCTTCGAGTCCGCGACAATGCCGCAGCCGAAACCGTAGCTCATGCCCTCGGGCAGCTTGCCCCAATTCTCGTCGAGCGTGTACGTCCACTTACCGCTGCCGATGCGCGCGGGCGCCGCGGCCGAGGCGGTGTTCACGAGCGGAACGGCGAGCGCAGCGGCGGTGGTGCCGGCCATCTTCAAAAAGTCGCGGCGGCCGAGGCGATGGGGGAAAAGGTATTCGGAGTGTTGCATGATGGAGTTGAGTTGAAGAGTAAACGTATTCGCGACGTGGCTTATTCGACGGCCACGCTATCGCCCCGCCTTCGCACCGGCCATAGAGAATCCTCCCGCATCGCATGTAGGATTCTCCCTATTGCCGGCAAGGCCGCCGCTCGGTAGCCTTTTTCCATGCTCAAGCTCGGCCTCATCTCCGCTGCCACGTACGGTTACCTCGACGCTCCCCGCACGCCCGGTTCGCATCACGGCACCGCGTTTTCCACGACGTTCAACGGTTTCGACGACGTGAAAGTGAAGGCGCTGTGGCAGGGCACGTTCGTCCGGTCGCAGCGCAAGCTCGACGGCGCAAAGGTCGTGCGCGTGTGGGATCCGCAGAAGGAATGGGCGCAGAAGCTCGCGGACATTTGCGGCATCGAGAAAGTTTGCGACTCGCCCGAGGAAGCCTGCGACGGCGTGGATGCCGTGCTGATCATCGATGACGGTTCCGGCGCGCAGTGGAAATACGCCGAGCATCCGCTCAAAAAAGGTGTTCCCGTCTTCTGCGACAAGCCGCTCGCGATGACGGCGAAGGAGGCGCAGCGCATCGCCAAGATCGCGCGCGCGCATAAAACGAAATTCATGTCGTGCAGTTCGCTGCGCTTCGTGCCCGACGTCGTGAAGTTGCGCACGGAGTTGCCGCAGATCGGTCAGGTGCATCTCGCGAGCGTCGCGTGCGGTAACGAACTCGTTTACTACGGAATCCACGCGCTCTCGATGGCTTACGCCGTCCTCGGACCCGGCGCGGTTTCGGCGATGAACGTCGGCCAACCCGGCCTCAACGTCGCACGCGTGCGCTTCGCTGATCATCGCGACGTCGTTGTGCTCGTCGGCGAGAAGGAATGGATGAGCGCGGGCTACCAGATCAATCTCTACGGCCAGAAAGGCTGGCGTTCGATCAAACCCGACCTCGCGAATCTTTACTCGTATCTGCTGGAAGCGTTCCTCGACTACCTGAAGACCGGAAAGGAATCCGTGCCCATCGAGGAGGAAGTCGAACTCATCGCCGCGCTTGAAGCGGGCAAGCGTTCCCTCAAGCTCGGTCGCGAGGTGACACTCGCGGAAGTGATGGCCTGACCGAAGCGATCATCGCTTCATCGCTTCGTTCAGAAACTGCAGCACATCTTTGCCCCACACATCACTCCCGCGCACGGCGAAGCCGCCGTGGCCATCGTGCGGATTATCCGCGGCGCCAAACACCGGATACAATTTCGCGCGATTCGGCGCGGTCTTGTGGTTGAGTTCGCCGCCAAGCAACTCGTAGGGACCGAGGTTGTAGTCGTTCTTGGCCTGCAGCAGAAACATCGGCGCCTTGGCGTGCTTCACGGCTTCGAGCAAGCGCTCGCGAAGCAACGGATTACCGCGCCACGACATCGCGCCCGGTGAAAAGGTCACGAATGCTTTCACGCCGAGTTGCTTTTCCGCTGTCAGCACGGTCTGGATGCCGCCGTACGAAATGCCGGAGACAACGAGGCGGTTGGTGTCCACGTCGGGCTGTGTCTTGAGCCAGTTCACCGCAGCGACGACGTCGGCGTTAAACCGCTCGTGGAGGCTGACGATGTAGCGCTGAATCGTGTTGGTGTCCTTTTCCCCCGCACGAAACTTGTCTTGCAGGTCCACAACGTATTCGCCGGGCGAACGCCCGTGACCGGAGCGATGCGGGACGAAGAAAATGAATCCGTTGCTGGTCCAGAACTGGCCGAGGGTCGGGAACCATCCGGGCGTCTTCTCGCTGCCGTGATTGTAAATGACAGCGGGAAACGGCCCTGTGCCCGGAGGTCTCCAAAGCCAGCCTTTGAGCGTCTGTTCGCCGCTCTTGAAACTTACCAGCGCTGATTCATCCGGTGGGGTGGCGGCGACCAAAGCGGTCGCCAGCAACATCAGCAAAACGCACGCGGCTTTCACTCCGGTATGGAGTGGAGCCGCACGAGGAAGGTTACGCAAAGAGCGCCCGCATTTCGCCCAGGATGCGCGGTACCGCGGTCCATGGGTCTTCCTTGGCCTCATATTCCAACGCGACCCAGCCTTGATAGCCTTGATCGCGGAGAATCTGGGTGAAGCGTTTCATGTCAGCAGGCACGTTGCCCTTCACATTGGACGGATGAATCTCGGTCTTGAACTGCACGTTCACGGAGTACGGAACGCAGCGCTCGAAGTCCTTGTAGGGATCGTCCGTACGGAAGTTGCCGGAATCAAGATTGATCCCAAGCCACGGACTGTTCACCGCCTTGACCATGGGGAGCAAGGTGTCCGCGCTGCCAATGGAGTCATGGTTCTCCAGACCGAGGAAGACGCCCTTCTTCCCCGCGTAGTCACACGTTTCCTCCAATGCGCTGATGACGAGTTTGTCGGCATCCGCACGCGGAAGTTCCTTGGTCACGCCGGCGAAGACGCGGATGTGCGGTGCGCCGAGCAATGCAGCGCGGTCGATCCACTTCTTCGTCTCCTCGATTTCCGCGTCACGCTTCGGCCCCTTCGGATGCGAGAAGTTGTTGCCTATGGCCGTGCCACTGATGCCCACCCCGCTGAGGAAACAATGGCGACGGAGCCGCATCAGGTAGGCGTGGTCGAAGTCCGCGGGAAAAAAGTAACTGGTCAGCTCCGTGCCCACGCAGCCATGTGCCGCACAAAAATCCACGAACTTGAACATGTCCATCTCCTTGCCGGCGGGAACGGCCTTAGTGTTCGGCTTGCCGCGCATGACGGGGAAATATTCGCGAAAGGAATACGCTGCAAGGCTCAGCAGCAAACGCGGCTTGCCCGTGCGCTTGAAGGCCTCTCCGGCCAAGGCTGGCTTCGGCGCGAGCAACGGCGCGCTCGCAGCCACGGCAGCGGCAGCGGTGGAAAGTTTAACAAAGTCTCGGCGGGAGATGGAGTTCATAGGCTGACGGCAAGCAAAGCAAAACTACCCGTCGCAGGAAACGCTTTTCTGCGGGACGTCGACAAAGCCAAACCGCGACGGGCATAAAGCGAAAAAGTATTCCCCGTCCTGATCAACCGGACTAAGCTATCGCCCAACACCCACAATGATTGTGTCGCGCCACTTGAATCACTGGTTTCCCGCGCATTGCCTGACGACCGGCCTTTTGTTAGCCACGTTTGCGACTCACGCGACCGCCGCCGACTCAGCGGAGTTTTCCAAGACGCTCAAACCTTTTCTCGCGAAACACTGCACAGAATGTCACGACGCGGAGACCACCAAGGGCGATCTGCGCCTGGACACACTGACGCCCGAGTTGGGCGACGCGAAGAAATTCGCCATCTGGGAACGCGTCTTTGACAAGGTGGCGCGGGGAGAAATGCCACCGAAAAAGAAGGCGCGACCGGCGCAGAACGAATTGAAGCCCGCGATGGAGTGGCTGCGCGGCCAACTGCACCAGACTTCCGCCGCCAAGCAAACGGCGGAAGGCCGCGTCGTTTTCCGTCGTCTCAACCGCGTCGAATATGAGAACACGATCCGCGACTTATTGGCGATCGACACGCCATTGAAGGAGTTGCTCCCCGAGGACAACGCCGCGCACGGCTTCGACAACGTCGGTGCCGCGCTCGACGTTTCGAGCGTGTTGATGGAGCGCTATCTCGACGCGGCGGACGTGGCGATCGATGCCGCAATGGCCCGCGGCATCAAGTGGGAATCGAAAAGAGAGCGCTATAGCTATCTCGACGACGATCAACTCCTCAACCAGCTTTCCGGCAAAACGGTGCTCAAGCGTGACGACGGTATCGTGATGTTCAGCTCCGGCTACATGCCAACGCAATTGCGGAAATTTCGCGCGCCGACCGATGGCAGTTACCGCGTGCGTATTTCAACCTACGCCTACCAGTCGGAGAAGCCACTGGTGCTGGTGGCCGTCGGCGGTGAAGTGAACACCGGCCGCGGCGAAACACACTTTGCGGGATTCTTCGATGTGCCGCCGGGCAAGCCGACGGTGATTGAATTCACGGACCGACTTGCGCGCGGACACACTTTTAAAGTCATGCCGTTTCGTCTCGAGGCCGGCGAGATGGCGCGTCAGGCGGGAGCCGCAAATTACCAGGGGCCCGGCATCGCCGTGCAGTGGGTCGAAGTGGAAGGACCGCTCGGCGAAACCTGGCCGCCCGAAAGCCGCCGGCGGCTCTTCGGTGATTTGCCCGTCGAGCCAGCCGATGCGCAATCAGCACGCGAACTCGAACGCGCCAAGAAAGATTTCTCCCGCGCCGACTACGTGCTGCGGAACATGAAGTGGAGCGTGAAATCGCCGCAACCCGACGCCGACGCGGAGAAATTGTTGCGCGCCTTCACTCCCCGAGCCTTCCGTCGTCCGGTCGACGACACGGAGTTGAAACCTTTTCTCGCCGTCGTCAAAGCCCGTCTGCAAAACGGCTACTCGTTCGATGAGGCGATGCGCGTCGGCTACAAGGCGGTGCTCACGTCGCCGGAGTTCCTGTTCCTGAACGAAAAGCCCGGGAAACTCGACGACTACGCCATCGCCTCACGCTTGAGCTATTTCCTGTGGAGCGCTCCGCCCGACGCGGAACTGCTCGCGCTTGCAAAACAAGGTGAGTTGAACAAACCCGCCACGTTGCGCACGCAGACGGAACGGATGCTCGGCAGTCCGAAAGCGCGTGAGTTCACCAAAAACTTCCTCGGCCAATGGCTCGAGCTGCGACAGATTGATTTCACCTCGCCGGACAAGAAACTGTATCCGGAATTCGATGAACTGTTGAAACGCTCGATGGTCCGGGAGACCGAGTTGTTCTTCGACGAGTTGCTCACCCGCGACCTGAGCGTGCAGAACTTTGTTCAGTCCGATTTCACCATGTTGAACGAACGACTCGCCGAGCACTATGGCGTCGCGGGCGTGACGGGGCAGGAGTTTCGGAAAGTCTCCCTCCCCGCGAACTCGCATCGCGGCGGGGTAATGACGCACGCGAGCGTGCTCAAGGTCACCGCCAACGGCACGACGACGTCGCCGGTGCTGCGCGGCAAGTGGGTGCTCGATCGCATCATGGGCGTGCCACCTGATCCGCCGCCCAAAAGCGTCGCCGCCGTGGAACCGGACATCCGCGGGACGAAGACCATCCGTGAACAGCTCGACGCTCATCGCAACATCGAGGCGTGCGCCACGTGCCACCGGAAGATTGATCCCCCGGGTTTCGCTCTGGAGAATTTCGACGTGATCGGCGGCTGGCGCGAGCGTTACCGCATCGTGCCCGATCGCGGGCAACGTGCGGATTTCGTAACGATCAAGGATGGCCCGCGCCCCTTGCGCGTTGCGCTCGGCCAGAAGGTGGACGCAAGTTTCACCACCGCCGACGGCCAGCCATTTAAGGACGTGGACGAGTTCAAAACCATCCTCCTCCGCGACAAGGAACAGATCGCCCGCTGCGTTACCGAAAAGCTGCTGACCTACGCAACGGGCGCGGGCATCCAGTTCGCCGACCGCGCGGTGGTGGAAGAGGTCATCGGCCGGGCGAAGTCGAAGAGCTACGGACTTCGTTCACTCGTGCATGAAGTCGTGCAAAGCCGGACGTTCTTGAACAAGTGAACCCAACCCGAGCAGTCAAGCCGCCGGCCCTTCTCAAGTAACGATGAAAACCCTGCTCCGATTGGTCGTGCTGTGCGTCGTCGCGACGGTTTCCGAACCACTCCAGTCCGCCACCAACCGCCCCAACATTCTCCTCATCGTCGCCGACGATCTTGGCTACGGCGAACTCGGTTGCTACGGCGGGAAGGAGATTCCCACGCCGCATCTCGACGCGCTCGCGGCGCGGGGCGTGCGCTTCACCAGCGGTTACATGACGGCTCCGTTTTGCGCAGCGTCACGCGCCGCATTGCTGGCGGGCCGTTACCAGACGCGGTTTGGTTTCGAATTCAATCCCATCGGCGCGAAAAACGCCGCGCCCGGAATCGGTTTGCCCGGTGGCGAAAAGACAATTGCAGATCGCCTGCGCGACGCCGGCTACGCGACCGGGCTCGTGGGCAAGTGGCATCTCGGCGGCACCGCAGAATTTCATCCGCAACGCCGCGGCTTCGATGAGTTCTTCGGCTTTCTCCACGAAGGCCACTACTACGTGCCGCCGCCATGGAAAGGCGTGACGACGTGGCTCCGCCGCAAGACGCTTCCCGACGGCGGCCAAGGCCGCTGGACTTCGCCGGACGGACGCATCGTCTGGAGCACGCACATGGGGAACAACGAGCACGAATACGACACGGACAATCCGCTCCTCCGCAGCAGCCAACCGGTCGAAGAAAAGTCCGATCTGACCACCGCGTTCACCCGCGAGGCGAGCGACTTCATCAGGCGCCATCGCGCACAACCGTTTTTCCTCTACCTTGCCTACAACGCCGTTCACAGCCCCATGCAGGCGACAGATGCTTACCTGAAAAAGTTCCGTCACATCGAGGACATCCACCGGCGCATCTTCGCTGCGATGCTCGCCCAACTCGACGACAGCGTCGGCCAACTGATCGCCACGCTTCGCGACAACGGCCTCGAGGAAAACACGCTGATTGCTTTCATCAGTGACAACGGCGGTCCCACAAAGGAACTCACCTCCAGCAACGCCCCGCTGCGTGGCGGTAAAGGCGAATTGCGCGAAGGCGGAATCCGCGTGCCGTTCATCGTGTCGTGGAAAGGTCACATCACCAGCAGACGAGTGGTCGATGTGCCCGTCGTCTCGATGGATCTCGGCGCAACCGCCATGGAACTCGCCGGCGCCGCTGCCGCGAAAGCGAAGTTCGACGGCGTGAGCCTGCTGCCGTTGCTCTCCGGGAAATCGGACCGCGCCCCGCACGAAACACTTTTCTGGCGCGTCGGAAAAAAGAACGCGTTGCGTCACGGCGATTGGAAACTGATCCGCGATGGCAACGCGTGGCAGCTTTTCAATCTCGCGCACGATGTCAGCGAGAGCAGTGATCTCGCGGCTGGCCAAGGCGATCGCGTCCGGGAGTTGTCAGAGCTGTGGGATCGCTGGAATGCGGAACAGATCGAGCCGTTGTGGAAATAGAAACGAACGAACGATGAAAACACTCGTCCTCGCGCTCTGCCTCGGCGCATTCGCCGCAGTCGCCGCCGATGAAACTACCATTCGGCGCGACATCGAATTCGCCCAAGTCGACGGGCACTCGCTGAAGTTGGATTTGTATCTGCCGGCAAAGCCTGAGAAGCCCGCGCCGCTGTTTATCTACGTCCATGGCGGTGCTTGGCGCGCAGGTTCAAAAGAGAATCCGCCCATCAAGGCGATGACGGAGAAAGGCTTTGCCGTTGCCAGCGTCGATTACCGCCTCACAACGGTCGCACCCTTCCCCGCCAACGTGCACGACATCAAAGCCGCGATCCGTTTTCTCCGAGCAAAGGCCGGCGAGTTCAATTGCGATCCGAAACGTTTCGCCATCGTCGGCTCGTCGGCCGGCGGACATCTCGCAGCACTCGTCGGCGTGAGCAACGGCCACAAAGAACTCGAAGGCAAAGTCGGCGAGCATCGCGGCGTCTCGTCCGACGTGCAGGCCATCGTGAGTTTTTTCGGAGCGGCGAATCTTCACACGATTCTCGGCCAGTCCACGCCGCACGGCCTCAGCGTTCGCGTGCCCGCCCTCCAACTTCTCCTCGGCGGCCAACCCGACGAGAAACCCGCACTCACCAAACTCGCCAGCCCGGTCGCTCACGTGGACGCGCACGCGCCACCGTTGCTGCTGATTCACGGCGACGCCGACCCGCAGATGCCCATCGAGCAATCGCGTGAATTGCAGTCCGCCTACCAGAAGGCCAAACGCCCCGTGGAGTTGATCGTGATGCCTGGCAGCGTTCACGGCGGGAAAGAATTCTATGACGCCGAGCGCTTGACGATCGTGGAGCAGTTTCTCTGCACTCATTGGCCATGACAGCTGCCGAGAACTTGCAAATCCGTCGGGTTGTCACCGCGTCCGAGGAGGCGTATCCTTCTCACCAAGTCACACAATTCAACACCACCGCGCCATGAACATCGCATTGAAACACGCCATCAACCGCCGGGCGTTTCTTCGCGGCACAGGCGTCGCGCTTGCCCTCCCGTTGCTCGATGCGATGCGGCCGGCGTTCGGCGCGAGCACGCCATTGCCGAGGCGCCGCATGGTCGCGATCTGCACCACGCTCGGCATCCACGGCCCAAATCTGTTCCCCGAGCAAACCGGCCGCAGCTACAAGCCGTCACCTTACTCCGCGGTCATCGATGAACATCGCGACGATTTCACGATCTTCTCCGGCCTGTCGCATCCCGAGGTCGATGGCGGGCATTCGGCGGAGTCGAGTTTTCTCACCGCCGCGCCGCATCCGGGCGCGAATGGCTTCCGCAACAGCGTTTCGCTCGATCAGTTCGCCATCGAACGGCTCGCGCCCGACACGCGTTACAGCTCGCTCGTGCTCGCCACAGCCACGTCTTTCGGCATGTCTTGGACGCGCAGCGGCGTGAACATTCCCGCCGAAGAAAAACCGTCGAAAATGTTCGCCAAGCTTTTCTTGGACGGCTCGGCGGATGAAGTGGACCGGCAGGTGCGCAAACTCAAAGACGGCCAGTCGATCATGGACACGGTGGGCGAGCAGGCGAAGTCGCTCCAAGGAAGCGTTGGAGCGCAGGACCGAGAGAAGCTCGACCAATATTTCACCTCGGTGCGCGAGTTGGAGCAGCGGCTCGTAAAGGCTGAAGCATGGGCGAAACGTCCCAAGCCAAGGGTCACGATGAAGCAGCCGGTCGATCCCGCGAATCGCGCCGATATCATCGGCTACGCGCGGCCCATGTTTGATTTGATTCACCTCGCACTGCAGACGGACTCCACGCGGTTCGTCACGCTTCGCCTGCAGGGCCACAATCAAATTCCGCCCATCGACGGGATTACCCAGGACTGGCACAACCTCTCGCACCACGGCAAGGATCCGGCGAAGCTGGAAGAGCTCGCCATCATCGAGAAGGCGGAGCTGAAGGAGCTCAACAGCTTTTTCAAAAACCTCAAAGCCTCGAAGGAGGACGGCGAGACTCTCCTCGATCGCACCATGGTTCTCTACGGTTCCAACCTCGGCAACTCATCCAGTCACGATAACCGCAACCTGCCGATCGTGATGGCGGGCGGCGGCTTCAAGCACGGTCAACATCTCGCCTTCGAAGCGAACAATCCGCCACCGCTCTGCAACCTTTACGTGCAGATGCTGCGTCAGCTTGGCCTCGACACCAGCGCGTTCGGATCCGCGAAAGCGACGAGCATTCCGGGATTCACCGCCTGAGCTGCCAGCCGACGTCATTCAGTCGGTTAGCAGAAACGTTGACGAGCAGCCATCCGCGCTGCTTGCATTCACTCCGCATGAAATTCTTTTCCGCCGCGCGCACGTTTGCCCTCGTCGCGCTTTCGTTGTCCACGTTTGCAACTTTCGCCGCCGACAATAAGGAACCCGAACTCAAGCTGTGGCCGCGCGAAGTTCCCGGCGACGCGACGTTCAAAGCGCCCGCTCCCAATCCAAAAGCCAAAGCGCCAAAGAGCGACGGCACGTTGCGCCTCGCGCTGGTGACCGAACCTACGCTCACGCTTTTCCGCGCGCCGGCCGACAAAGCCAACGGCGCGGCCGTGCTGGTTTGCCCCGGCGGCGGCTACAACATTCTCGCGTTCGACAAGGAAGGCACCGAGATCGCACAATGGCTCAACACGCTCGGTGTCACTGCGGGCGTGCTCAAATATCGCGTGCCACGTCGCGACAAGGACACGCCGCACGTGGCGCCGTTGCAGGATGCGCAGCGCGGATTGCGAATGCTCCGTCAACACGCGAGCGAATGGGGCATCGACACCAAGCGCGTCGGCATTCTTGGATTCTCGGCGGGTGGTCACTTGACGGTGATGGCCGGCACGCATTGGGACGAGACGACTTATCCCAAACAGGACGCCGCGGATGAACTGAGCTGCCGTCCCGATTTTTTGATCCCGATTTACCCCGCGTATCTCGGCGATGAAAGAAATCCCGGCCCGCTGAGCCCGCTCGTTCGCGTGACGAAGGACACACCGCCGACCTTCTGCGCCGTCACGCACGACGATCAGTTGCGCGGAATGAACGCAGCCCTCTTCTACGTCGAACTCAAGAAGGCGAAAGTTCCCGCCGAGTTGCACATCTTCACCAAGGGCGGCCACGGTTACGGCTTGCGCCCTTCCGACAATCCCGTCTCGCATTGGCCGCAACGCTGCGAGGATTGGCTGCGCGCGATGGATCTCTTGAAGAAATAACGAGCGAACATGAAACGTTTGAATTTGAAAATCGAAGCGCAGCCCGCGAACCACGCGAAATACTCGAAAGAGGAAAAGCGCGCGACCGGGGATCAGGAAAGCAGGAGGGGAATACGCCGTGCAACCAACTGGGGCATTCTTTCGCGTCCATTCGCGTTTTTCGCGGGCACTGCTTCCGCGGCAATGTTGCTCGGCTCGGTTTGCGCCGGAGTCGCGAGTGAATTTCCCGTTCCCTACAATTCCGAGCCTGACACCAATTCCTCGCCGATGCCGGCCACCGAAGCCGCGGCGAAGTTCAAGGCGCCACCGGGATTCAAAGTCACCGCCTTCGCCGCCGAGCCGGACGTCCAGAATCCGATCGCGATGACGTGGGATGCGCGCGGACGCTTGTGGGTCGTGGAGAACTACACTTACGCCGAACGCGCGAAGAAGTTCGATCTCCATCTGCGCGATCGCGTGCTGATCTTCGAGGACAAGAATGGTGATGGTCATTTCAGTTCGCGCAAGGTGTTCACCGACGACGTGCAGATGGCGACGAGCGTCGAGGTTGGTCATGGCGGCGTGTGGTTGATGTGCCCGCCGCAAGTGCTCTTCATAGCGGATAAAAACGGCGATGACGTCCCCGACGCTCCTGCCGAAGTCGTGCTCGATGGTTTCACGCCACCGCCGGAGAACTACCATAACTTCGCCAACGGCCTGCGCTTCGGCCCCGACGGCTGGCTCTACGGTCGCTGCGGCGCGTCGAGTCCCGGCGAGATCGGCATTCCCGGAACGCCCGCGGGGCAGCGCATTCCGATGCGCGGCACGATGTGGCGCTATCATCCGCAGCGGAAAATTTTCGAAGCCCTGAGCGGCGGCACGACGAATCCATGGGGACACGACTGGAACGAATTCGGCGAACTGTTCTTCATCAACACCGTCAATGGCCAGCTCTGGCACGGCATCGCCGGCGCGCACTACGTTCGCCCGCACACGATCGATCCGAATCCACGCGCCTACGCGATGATCGATCAGCACGCGGACCACTGGCACTTCGATACCGCGCAGGATTGGACCAAGTCACGCGGCGGCGCAGCGAACGCGCTCGGCGGCGGCC
Source organism: Limisphaerales bacterium (assembly GCA_044224905.1). Classification (GTDB taxonomy): domain Bacteria; phylum Verrucomicrobiota; class Verrucomicrobiia; order Limisphaerales; family JBGAJN01; genus JBGAJN01. The sequence goes on along the minus strand of JBGAJN010000002.1, from coordinate 620,106 downwards.
ACGCGCACATCGGCATGATGGTTTACCTCGGCGACAACTGGCCCGCCGAATATCGCGGTCACCTTTTCACCTGGAACATGCACGGGCGTCGCGCGAATCAGGAGATTCTCGAGCGCTCCGGCTCGGGTTACGTCGGCCGTCACGGCACGGATATTTTGCTCGCGGAAGACAATTGGTTCCGCGGCATGGAACTCAGCTACGGGCCCGATGGCGGAGTGTTCGCGCTCGACTGGAGCGACACCGGCGAATGTCACGACAGCACGGGCGTCCATCGCAACAGCGGCCGCATTTTCAAAATCACCTACGGCGATCCCAAGCGCGCCGACGTCGGCGATCTAACCAAGTTCAACTCGCGCGAGCTGGTGAAACTCCACACGCACGCCAACGAATGGTGGGTGCGACAAGCACGTCTCGAACTCGCCGCCCGCGCCACTTCGGGCCGCGGACTCGATTCCGCAAAAGTCCTCCTGCGCGAAATGTTCGAGCAAGACACCGACGTGGTTCAAAAGCTCCACGCGCTCTGGTCGCTCTACGTCGTCGGCGCAGCGGATGAAAAGTTTCTCAGCGCTCAGTTGAATCACACCAACGAACATGTTCGCGCGTGGGCGGTTCGTCTGCTGACCGATCTCTGGCCGCTCGACACCACGTTGAGCCAGCAAATCAGCGTCTTGCCTGCGGGAATTGATAGAGGTTCGATCGCAAAGATCGCCCCACTCCTCGCGCGCACTGCCGCGAAAGATTCCTCGGGCCTCGTGCGGCTCGCGCTCGCTTCCACGTTGCAGCGGCTGCCCGTTTCGCAGCGCGCCTCGCTCGCCACGGCGCTCGTCGCTCATGCCGAAGACGCCAACGATCACAACCTCCCGTTGATGATCTGGTATGGACTCATCCCAGTTGCCGACAGCGATCCGAGCGCGCTCGCCAAGCTGGCGGCGAAATGCGAACAGCCTATCACGCGCAAGTTCATCGCCCGCCGTCTCGCCGAAGACATCGAGAAGACGCCGGCGCCCGTGAATGATCTGCTCAAGGTGGCCGCGGCAAAATCCGAAGCCTTCCAAGCCGACATCCTGACCGGTCTCTCCGACGGCCTGACAGGCTGGCGCAAGGCGAAGAAACCTTCCGCCTGGGATTCGCTCGCGAAGAAACTCGCCGGCAGCGCCAACAAATCCATCGCCGACCGCGTTCGCGATCTCAGCGTGCTCTTCGGCGACGGTCGCGCGCTCGACGAAGTGAAGCGCGTCGCGCTCGACAAAGAAGCCGATCTCACCGCGCGCAAGGCGGCGCTGCAAACGTTGATCGAGAGCAAGCCGCCCGATCTGCGGCAGATCTGCGAGCAATTGCTCGGCACGCGTTTTCTCAACGCCGTCGCGGTCCGCGGCCTCGCGCAGTTCAGCGACCCCGCCCTTGGCGAGAAGCTCGCGAAGAGCTATCGCAACTTCCACGCTTCCGAACGCGGACCGGTGATGGAAACTCTCGTGTCTCGCCCCGCATTTGCGAAAGCGTTGCTCAACGAAGTCGCTGCCGGAAAGATTGCGCGCACCGATGTGACGCCGTTTCACGCGCGGCAAATCCGCAGTTTCAATGACGCTGCGTTGACCAAGCAACTCTCCCAAGCGTGGGGCGAAATGCGCGAAGCTGCCGCTGACAAACAGGCGCTCATCGCCAAGCTGAAGACGCAACTCACGCCCACTACACTCGCGAAGGCGGACGCGGGTAATGGACGCGTGGTCTTCAATCTCGCGTGCGCCGCGTGCCACACGCTTTACGGTCACGGCGGCGCCGTGGGCCCCGATCTTACCGGCGCGGGCCGCGACAATCTCGACTACCTCCTCGACAACATTGCCGACCCGAGCGCAGTCGTGAACGCCGACTTCCGCATGTCCGTAGTAAACCTCAAAGATGGACGCACCATCAACGGCATCACCTCCGCGAAAACCGCGCGCACACTCACGCTCAAAACGATGACCGAAATCGTGACCGTCGAACGGAGCGAGATCGAGAGCATGCAGGAATCGCCGCTCTCGCTGATGCCGGAAGGTTTGTTCGAAGCGCTCTCGCCCGAGCAGACGCGCGATCTCATCGCCTACCTGATGACCAAATCGCAAGTGCCGCTACCTGCGGGGACGAAATAGCGAGCCTCCTCTAAAATCAAACAGGGCGCCGTGCGAACGTCGCCCTTCTGTTTTTGATCAATCCACGGCGGCCGGATCAATCCAGCGGCTGCTTTTCGAAGTCGGTCTCGTTGACCCACGGCGCCCGAAGCTTTTCGCCGCTCATGAAGCGTTCATAGAAGTGCACGTGCCCCGGACTCGCGTGCGGATATTTGTCGAACACTTCGCCGTGCCCGTCCATGCGCGGATCGCCTTGCTGTTTCAGTTCGGCGTAGAGCTGTGATTTCAGGGCCTCGACCTGTTGCGTTGCCGCTTTGCCCAGCGCGAGATTGTTCATGCAATCGGGGTCTTTCTTCAAATCGTAGAATTCCTCGCCCGCCCGCTTGCCGAAACACAATGCCCACGGCTGGTCACCGGGACTCTGCCGGTGCGCGTCGAGAATGAAGGACTTCGTCGCGCCAGCGTCGCAATTGAGGTAGCCGGTTTCAGGATTGCACGCCGGCCAGCGGGTGGGCTCAAAGTTTTGCAAGTAGAGCGCGTCGTTCTTCAAAATGCCGCGGATCGGATAGCCGACGTCATTCGGTCGACCAATGTCGTGGCGTTCCATGCCGATGAGCACGTGGTCGCGCGCGGGATTCACGCGGCCAGCTTTCGGCGAATTGAAAATATCCGTTAGACTGCGACCGGGCGATTCCGCCATGCCGGTCTGCGACCATTTCAATCCGGCCACTTCGATCAGCGTCGGCGCGAGATCGATGAAGCTCACGTAGTCGTCGACTGTGCGGCCAGGTTTCGCAATGCCGCGCTTCCACATCGCCGCGAACGGCACGTGGTTGGAAAACTCATACGCATTCCCCTTCCCGCGCGGAAACGGCATGCCGTGATCGGACGTGACGATCACCAGCGTGTTCTCCAGCAAGCCCCGCTTTTCGAGTGACGCTAGCATGCGACCCAAGTGCCGATCGAAGTGTTCCGCCTCAAATGCGTAGTCGAGCATGTCGTTGCGCACCGTGTCGTTGTCAGGCCAGAACGCGGGCACGCGATCGATGTCGCTGAGTTTCTTCCCGCCCTTGGCCACGCCGGATCCAAACTCGTATCCGCGATGCGGCTCAATGGCGCCATACCAGAAGCACCACGGTTTGCCTGACGGCGCGGCGGCGAGGAAGTCTTCGAAGTTCGCGGCATAATCAGCGGTGTGAATGCCCGTCGTGGGTGGTTTGAGTTTGCGCGCGTTGAAGGCCTTGCCCGTCATTTCACGACGTTCGCCGGCGGCGTTGGTCGCCACGCCCGGCCCCCAGCCTTTCGTGGTGTGGCCGACGAACCAGCCGTTCTCCGCGAGCGCCTCGCCCCAACCTTTGAACTCCATCGGGAAATAGCAGATGTGGTTCGCGGCTTCCTTGAGCTGCCAGGAATTGCGACCGGTCAGAATGCACGCCCGCGACGGCGCGCACTTCGCGTTGGGGGTGAACACGTGGTTGAACAGAATACCTTCATGCGCGACGCGGTCGAAGTTCGGCGTCTTGATCCACTTCGTGCCGTAAGCACTCGCGTGGGCGCCCCAGTCATCGGCGATGGCGAAGAGAATGTTCGGCGGACGCGAGGCGGACTCCGCGGCCGACAGAACGCCAACCAATGAGAGCAACGCGACGAAAACCAACACAGCATGTCGTTTCATAGAATTTCGGAATGGCCGCAATGTGGCGCAGCGCGGTCGTTTGGGGAAATGGTTTTTCCATGTGGCAAAGCGCCCGCTTTCATTCCGCACGTGGACCAGCTAAGAACTCCGGCATGAACTTTCTTCGTCGTCCCTGGTTCGCACTCGTATTCGCCAGCACCCTGATTTTTCAAACTCACGCGGCAGAACCGAACGCCGCGCTCAATCTCTGGCCAGGCAACCCGCCCGGTGAGGCCGTGAAGACCAACGGACCCGAGCAGGACATCACGAAGCCAACGGACAAGCTCATCGCCGGCCGTCGCATCATCAAGCTTGCGAACGTGGCGACGCCCGAGATGCACGTGTTTCTTCCGCCGAAGGAAAAACGCAACGGCGCCGCGGTCGTCATCTGTCCGGGCGGCGGCTTCAACATTCTCGCGTGGGATCTCGAAGGCACCGAGGTCGCGGAATGGCTCAACTCAATCGGCGTCACGGGCATCGTGCTCAAATATCGCGTGCCCACGGGCAACCAGAATCCGAAATGGCTCCAGCCCGTGCAGGACGCGCAACGTGCCCTCAGCCTCACGCGCAGCAAGGCGTCCGAATGGGGACTCAACACCGGGCGGGTTGGCGTGCTCGGCTTTTCCGCCGGCGGCGCCACGGCCGGATACACGACGTTGAAAAACGGGGAGCGGCTTTACGACGCGGCGGACGATGCAGACAAACTTTCCTGCCGCCCCGATTTCGGCGTGCTCGCGTATCCGGCCTACCTCGTAGACAACAAGACTCAGCAGTTGCTGCCCGAGCTCAAGGTGACGAAGCAAACGCCGCCGATGTTTTTTGCCCATGCGTTCGATGACGGCATTCGCCCCGAGAACAGCGTGCAATTGTTTCTCGCGTTGAAACAAGCCGGCGTCCCGAGCGAGTTGCACGTGTATGACGCCGGCGGTCACGGCTTCGGAATGCGTCCAGTGGAGAATGCTCCGAACACGCATTGGGCGAAACGCTGCGAAGAATGGATGTCGCGCAACGGCTGGTTGAAGGCCGCGGCGCATCCTTAAATTCGCCTCGTGAATTTTCCCGCCCACCTGTTCCTGCCGCTCAGCGCGGCGCTGCTCTACGTTCTCGGCGCGTTGCTGGTGAAGCGCTCCGGCGACTTCGGCGTCGGCGTGTGGCGCACGGCTTTCATCTCGAACCTGACCAGCGCCGCCATTTTTCAACTACTGCTCCCACTCGGCGGAACGTTCCATCTCGAACTGCTCTGGCAGCCCGCGCTCGTTGGCGTGCTGTTCCTGCTCGGACAATTGCTCAACTACCTCGCGCTGCAACGCGGGGACGTATCAGTCGCGACGCCGGTGCTCGGATTGAAAATCATCCTCGTCGCGTTCTTCACGACGCTGCTGCTCACGCAAGGTGTCTCGGCGAAATTGTGGGCGGCCGCCGTGCTCAGTTCGCTCGCCATCGCGCTGCTCAACCGCACCCGCGGCGCGAAGCATCATCACGTCGGCAGCACGATTCTTTACGCCGGCACCTCGGCGGCCATGTTCGCGCTGTTCGATGTGCTCGTGCAGAAATGGTCGCCCGCGTGGGGCCCCGGACGCTTTCTGCCGGTGATGGTTGGCTTCGTCGCGCTTTTCAGCGTGGTGCTCATTCCGTTTTTCCATGCGCCGTTGACGGCGATCCCACGTCCCGCGCTGCCATGGCTCGCGAGCGGGTGTGTATTCATCGGCTTCCAATCGCTCGTCTTCGTGATGTCGATCGTGAAGTTTCGCGACGCGACTTCTTCCAACATCATCTACAGCTCGCGCGGCTTGTGGAGTGTGATCGCGGTGTGGGCCGTCGGCCATTGGTTCTCCAATCGCGAGCAACACCTTGGCGCAGGCGTCCTCCGCTGGCGGCTCATCGGCGCGGCATTGATGATGGCGGCGATCGCGCTCGTGCTCGTGAAGTGACGCGGCATCACGGTCAGCAATTTCCTCTGTCAAACCGATGAACCTTTTCCTAGCTTCCACGTCGAACAACCCATGAAACGTTTCGCCCTGCTCTCTCTCTTCGCGACGCTTGCTTTGCTTTGCGGCCAACTCTCCGCCGCCGACAAGCCCAACGTCCTCTTCTTCGCCATCGACGATCAGAACGATTGGATCGGTTGCATGGGCGGACATCCGCAGGTGAAGACGCCGAACATCGACCGGCTCGCCAAGCGCGGCACGCTCTTCCTCAACGCGCATTGCCAGGCGCCGCTCTGCAATCCCTCGCGCTCCAGCCTGCTCACCGGCTTGCGCCCGAGCAGCACGGGCATCTACGGGCTCATGCCGGGCATTCGCGACGTCGAACAAACCAAGAACCACATCACGCTGCCGCAAACTTTCACCAGCGCGGGCTACCACACTTTCACAAGCGGCAAGATTTATCACGACGGTTCGATCAAGCCGAAGGATCAGCCGCGCGAGTTCAACACGTGGGCCAAGACCGGCGGCAAAGCGAAACCCGAGAAACCGTTCGCCAATCTCCCCGAGCCGCGTCATCCCGCGATGGACTGGGGTCCGTGGCCGGAGCGCGACGAAGACGCGACCGATTACAAGACCGCCGATGCCGCCATCGAAGCGTTGAAGAATGCGCCGAAGGACAAACCGTTTTTCGTCGCCGCCGGTTTTCGTCTACCGCACGTGCCGTGTTACGCGCCGCAGAAATGGTTCGACCTTTATCCCGACGCGACGCTCCAGATGCCGCCGGTGCTCGAAAACGATCGCGACGACACGCCGCGTTTCTCCTGGTATCTGCACTGGAAACTTCCCGAGCCGCGCTTGCACACGCTCCGTGAACGCAACGAATGGCGTCCGCTGGTGCGCGCGTATCTTGCCAGCACAAGCTTCATGGACGCGCAACTTGGCCGCGTGCTCGACGCGCTCGAAGCCACCGGTCGCGCGGACAACACAATCGTCGTCGTTTGGGGCGATCATGGCTGGCACCTCGGCGAGAAGGCCATCACCGGAAAGAACACTTTGTGGGATCGTTCCACACGCGTGCCGCTCATCTTTGCCGGCCCCGGCGTGGCGAAGGCGGCGAAGTGCACGAAGCCCGCAGAGTTGCTCGATATTTTCCCGACGCTGCTTGAAATGGCCGGCTTCCCCGCGCGTGCAGATTTGGAAGGTCACAGTCTCGTGCCGCAGTTGAAGAACGCGAACGCTCCGCGCGAGTTCCCCGCGATCACCACGCACAATCATGACAATCACGGCATCCGCACCGAGCGCTGGCGCTACATCCACTACGCCGACGGCTCGGAGGAGCTTTACGACATGCAGGCCGACCCGAATGAATGGAAGAACCTCGCGGGCGAAAAGAAGTTCGCCGACGTGAAACGCGATCTCGCGAAGTGGCTACCTAAGGTGAACAAGAAACCCGTGCCCAACAGCGCCGCGCGCATCCTGCTCTACAACCCCGAGACAGGTGAGATCAACTGGGAAGGCAAGCCGGTCGGGAAGAACGAGCCGATTCCGGATTGAAAGGGCGTAGAGCCCGAATCTGGACGCAAGCCATGAACACTTTCGTCCTCTTCATAGCGATGGTTGTTCTTACATGTTGCGTCAATAGCAGCGGTCAACAACCACAACCGAAGGCTACCAACCCGGTTCCGATTTCGCCATCAGCTGGTGCTTCGCCTGGATTCCAGACCCCTGTCAGTATTCAGGTCTTTGGCATGGTCAAACAGAGCGGAATAAGCGTTGCTTGGACCAACGGAATAACTCTGACTGACGCAATTGCATTGTCGGGGGGATTTACAGAGTTTGCCGACCAGAGGGAGGTTCAACTCGGACGCTCAAATGAATGGTTTGGATACTTCAGCTTTATCTCGCCCGTTAAGAAGGGATCAACCGATGATCCACCACTGAAACCAGGAGATAGATTGTGGGTGCCGCCCCGGTATTTGCGCGGCAAGCCAGTCGTGCCAACTCCCCGTCCGCCCTCTGCTTTAACCGGAGCGCCCGAAAGCCAAACTAACCTCAATGTTCAGGTGTTGGGCCATGTGAAACAGCACGGGAGCGTCGCCTGGACCAACGGAATGAATATGACTGACGCGATTGCTCTGGCGGGCGGGTTTGGAGAGTTTGCAGACCGGAGGGAGATTAAGCTTCGACGGTCAAACGAATCCTTCGGATTTTACATTTTCGTAGCTCCTGTCGAAAAAGGTTCGATTGGTGATCCACCTTTGAAACCGGGCGATATTGTATTCGTGCCTCCGCAGTATATTAGTGGCAAGCCCGTCGCGCTAACGCCTCTTCCACCATCCGCGCTGCCAAAATAGCGGCTTGCTTAGTTCGCCGCCTTCGCCGCCAGTCGCAGCGACTCGACATGGAAGTCGAACCAGTCCTTCAGATTTAGATCGATGACCTTGCGCTGGTCGTGCGCGACGCCTTCCACTTCGCCGTATTGGTGCGGCACGCCGGCTTTCAGCAGCGTCTGATGAAACTCCCGCACGGTCACGATGTGATCGTTGTCCGCCGTGCCGCAGATGATGCGGATGCGCAAGCGGCCTTTGATCTGGTCGAAGTTCTTTTGGAGCAGCAGATACGAGTCGTTGTTGAGGTAGTTCGCCTTGTCGGTGCCGAGGTAGTGATCTTTCTTCGCCGGATCGTATTGCTCGGAGACGTGCATGACGTTGCCGGCCTGGTTGAAGAGTGAGCAGAACAGCTCCGGATATTTCAGCGCGAGCTTGGTCGAGCCGCGCCCGCCCATGGAGAAGCCCTCGATGCAACGCCCGTGCCGCGCGGCGATCGTGCGGTAGGTGGCGTCGATGTGCGGGATGAGTTCCTTGATGACCGTGGTCTCGGCCATGTAGCGGCCGTCGCCGGAGTCCTTGTAGAGCGTGGAGCGGCCGCCATTCGGGAAGACGATGATCATGTCCGGCCACTTTCCAGCGCGGATGCCTTCGTCGAGCACTTGGGCCGAATAAGTGGCGCGCGTCTCGTTTCCGCCCGCGCCGTGCAGATGATAGATCACCGGGAAACGCCGCGTCGGCTCCTTCGCGTAGGCCGGCGGCAGGTAGATGCAATAACCCACGTCGCGCTTCATTGATTCGCTGCGATAGGTGTGATGAGTCACGCCCGTAGGCAACGAACCGGGCGCGGGATTCACGACCCACATGTCCGGCGTGTTGAATTGTTTGGCTTTCGATTTCCCCTTGGCCGCCGCGTTCGCGTTTGTCGAAAACGAAACAACGGCAACCAACGTGAACAAAGCGCAGGCGAGCGTGCGGGTGAGTTTCATAGATTCGGCGACAGCTTGGGCGGGCTGCGGCGCGGCGGCAAGAACGAGAATTCCCGTGAGGTTCGCGGCGAGGGTCGCTAGAGTCGCCGCAACATTTCCATGAAACTGCGCACCTTGCTCCTCGCCCTCATCCTCGGCACCGCGACTGTCACCCACGCCGCCGAGAAACTGAACGTCCTCCTCATTCTGTCCGACGATCACAGCTATCCGCACGTCGGCTGCTACGGGAACAAGGACATCATGACGCCGAACCTCGACAAGTTCGCCGCGCAGGGGATGCGCTTCGACCGCGCCTACGTCACGTGCCCGCAATGCGTGCCGTCGCGCGCGAGCATCTTCACCGGACGTTCGCCGGTCGCCATCACCATGAGCCGCTTCTCCGCGCCGTTGCCACGCGACGTGAAGACGTATCCCGAAGTGCTGCGCGCGGCGGGATGGTTCGCGGGCGTCGCGGGTCGCACGTATCACATGGATGGCGCGCCCACGTCGGCCGAGTCGCGCGAGGTGTTCGCGAAATACAAACTCGCCACGTTTCCCGACCGGCTCGACTACGTTAAAACCGCTGGCGAGAACGAAGTGTCGTTCTCGCAGTTCAAGGAGTTCCTCGACGCCAAGCCGAAGGAGAAACCGTTCTTCCTCCAGCTTTGCTCGAATGATCCGCATCGCCCGCTCACCACGCACGGAGCGGTGAAGCATGATCCCGCCAAGATCAAACTTCCCGCGCATTATCCCGATACGAAGCTCGTGCGCGAAGACTTCGCGCGCTACTACGACGAGATCGCGCACTTCGACATTTTCTTCGGCGAGGTGATGGCGGAGTTGGAGAAGCGCGGGCTCGCGGAGAACACGATCGTCGGTTTCATGGGCGACAACGGCTGCTCGCAGTTTCGCGGCAAGGGCACGCTGAACGAATTCGGCATTCACGTGCCGCTGCTCGTCCGTTGGCCCGGCAACGTGAAGCCCGGCTCCAGCAGCAGCGAACTCATCAGCGGCGAAGATCTCGCGCCCACTTTCCTCGAAGCCGCCGGACTCCAGCCGTTACCCGAGATGACCGGGAAAAGCTTCGTGAAGCTCCTGCGCGGCGAACCATTCGAGGGACGCAAGTTCACCTTCGCCGAACGTGGCGCGCACGGCAGCTCCTTGCCGGGCACCAGTTCCGCCTTCGATCTCGGTCGCGTGGTCGTGGGCAAGACGCACAAGCTGATCTACAACGCACTCGGTCAGCTCCCCTATCATCCGGTAGACTTCGCGGGCGACGCGTTCTGGAAGGAACTCGTGCAGATGCACGAAGCAGGCCGGCTCGATTCGCAGACAGAGAAAATGTATTTCTCGCCGACGCGACCGATGTTCGAGCTGTATGACTTGAGCAACGATCCGTCGGAGTTCGACAATCTCGCGGGCAAACCCAAAGTCGCCGCCATCGAGAAGGAACTCAAAGCCGCGATGCAGGAGTGGATGATTCTCCAGCGCGATTTCCTGCCGCTCCCAGTGAATCCCGATCCCAAGGGCGGCGGCGGCAAGGCCGGCAAAGGCGGCAAAAAGGGTAAGCGCTAAACGAACGGTCGGCAGACGGAAGCGGATAGAGCATTGCGCCGCAGCTGTGCTACAATCGCGCTGGCCACCGGCCGTAAATGCAACGCCGCGCAAATCAATCTTCCGAGATGACGCTTCCTGAAAAGCGTGACGCGCTCGTGGCCGAGTTTTCGAAAATCTACGGCGCACCCGAGCGCATGGCCCGCGTGATCGAGCATGGTCGACGCGCTGTGCCGCTCGAAGCCGAATTCAAAACCGATCACCACCGCGTTGCCGGCTGCCTTTCAAACCTCTGGCTCGTGAGCGCCTTCGCGGACGGCAAATGCACGTTCCGCTGCGATTCCGATTCGGCCATTGTCAAAGGCATCGCCACGATCCTGTGCGAGTTCTACAGCCACCATCGTCCCGAGGAAATCATCGCGATTGATCCAGCGTTCCTTGGGCCGGTCGGCATCACGCAGCACCTCACGCCGAACCGTCGCAATGCCCTCGCGCGCGTGTGGGAAACGATCCGCAAGTTCGCGCAAAGCCACCTGCCCGCGGGCCACGCCACGCAGTCATCGTGAAATTCTTCGACGCGCACAATCACGTGCAGGACGATCGCTTCGGCGAGCGCGCCGCTGAACTGGCCGCAGAAGCCGCGCGGGTCGGCATTGCGAAAATGGTGGTCAACGGCGCGTGCGAATCGGACTGGCCGCAAGTCGTCGCGCTCGCGCGACAATTTCCCGATCTCATCATCCCGAGCTTCGGCTATCACCCGTGGTATCTCGGCGAACGCACGACCAATTGGCTCGTAAACCTCACGCACGCCCTCGATGAAACACCCGGCGCGGTCATCGGAGAAATCGGCCTCGATCGTTGGAAGCCCGATCTCGCCTACGACGGTCAGGAAGAAGTTTTCATCGCGCAACTCCGCCTCGCCGCCGAACGGAATCTACCCGCGAGCATTCATTGCCTGCGGGCGTGGGGACGCTTGCACGATCTACTGCGCGCCACGCCTCGTCCCGCCCGCGGCTTCTTGCTGCACTCGTACGGCGGCCCCGAGGAAATGATCGCACCGCTGGCGAAGCTCGGGGCTTATTTCAGTTTTCCCGGCTACTACCTCCACGAACGCAAGGCGCGCCAACGCGAAACATTTCGCCACGTTCCCACGGATCGATTGTTGATTGAGACGGATGCGCCGGATCAGTTGCCGCCGGATTCGCACAACGAACATCCGCTCACCGACACGAAGACTGGCAAAGCACTGAATCATCCGGCGAATCTTCCGGTGATTTATCGCGGCTTGGCGGAAGTTCTCGGCGAGCCGATCGAATCACTCGCCACCCGTGTGGAGCAGAATTTTCAACGGCTCTTTCTCGCGCGCTGAAATTGTCTCAAACTCCCGCCGCGATCTGCTTCACCACGACTCCCGCGGCAGCGAAACCAAAGGTGCCAGTGACGAACACCGCCGAGCCGAAACCCCAATCGCAGTTCAATTTCAAGTCTTCGCGCGGCGCCGCGTCGGGTGCGCCGCAAACCGTGCCGTCCTTCCGCGGATACACCGGCGGCTCGGGCGAATACACGCACTCGACGCCGAACTTTTTTCCGCCGCGCGGAAAGCCGTGATACTTCCGCAGCTTCCTTCGCACCTCGAACAGCAGTCGGTCGTCCGTCACCTTGACGAGATCGGCAACGCGCACCGCCGTCGCATCCGTTCGCCCGCCGGCCGCGCCGCAGCTCACGATGGGAATCTTGCGCGCGTGACAATGCGCGATGAGCCGGCATTTGTTCGTCACGCCGTCGATGGCGTCGACCACGTGATCGAAGCCCGCGGCCAAAAGTCGCTCGGCGTTATCCTCGGTGAAAAATTCCGTCACGGCGGTGACCTGGCAATCGGGATTGATCAGGCGAACGCGCGCGGCCATGACCTCGCCTTTCATCTGCCCCACCGTGCCGTCGAGCGCGTGGAGCTGGCGGTTCACATTGCTCACGCACACCTCGTCGAGATCGATCAACGTCAGCCGCCCCACGCCTGTGCGCGCCAACGCCTCCACCACCCACGAGCCGACTCCGCCGATGCCAACGACACCCACGTGCGCGCGACGCAGCCGTTGCAATCCCTCCTCGGAAAACAACCGCGCTATGCCGCCGAAACGTGTTTCAAAGTCGCTCATCGCCGGATGAGTTAACGGCATTCCACACTTTTGCCAAGCGCGACCCGCGCGAGATTGAGTTGCCTCGAGTCGTGAATTTGAAGGAATCTTTTCCAGTCCATCACCGTTAACACAAATATTGCATGAAACGCCTATTCGTTCTCGTCGCTCTCGCAATCAACGCTGCGCTCGCAAACGCCGCCTTGCCTCCCGGGGGCATACCCGCCGCCGATCGCATCGTCGTGCTGATCAGCGTCGATGGGCTCGCCCATTATTACTTTGATGATCCCAAGGCGGAGATGCCGACGATTCGTGCGCTGGCCGCAGAAGGTGCGCGCGCCGAGATGATGAAGGTCTCGATGCCTTCGGTCACGTGGCCCAATCATACGACGCTGGTCACGGGAGTGAATCCAGCGAAGCATGGTGTGATCGGGAACAATTACTTTAGTCGCGCGAAGAACGAAGTGGTGCCGCTGATTCCCGATCCGTACTTCAACAAAGAGGAGATCGTGAAGTCGCCGACGATTTATGACGTGGCCAAGGCGGCCGGCCTCAAGACTGCCGCGATCATCTGGCCCGCGAGCCGCGGCGCCAAGACGCTCGATTGGACCGTGCCGGATTGTTTCAGCAACTCGCTTTGGCAGACATACGGCACGGCTTCAATGCTCGCGGAGTTCAAGCAGGCGGGAATCCCTTACGAGAAGCAGGAAGAATGGTGCAAGACTGGCAAAGGCGAGGATCGCGACAGGATGTACGTCCAGATGCTCAACCACGTCGTCCGTACGCATCGGCCAAATGTCGCGCTGCTACACCTCGTCGAGGTCGATCACGTTGAGCATTCCAAAGGGCCGCAATCTCCGGAAGCTTACGCGGCGGTAAAATTCGCCGATGACCGCGTTCGCGAAGTTTGGGACGAGTTGAAGAAAAGTTTCCCCGGCAAGGCGACACTCATCGTGTCCGCTGACCACGGCTTCTTTCCCTATCAGCAAACCATCCAACCCAACGTCCTGCTGCGAAAGGAAGGCTTGATCAAGCTCGAAGGCACCAAGATCGGCTCCGCAAAAGTTCGCGCGCTCGGCCAGGGCGGGGGCTGTTTCGTCTACGTTCTCGATCAAGCAAACCGCGAAGCCCTCATCGCTCAAGTGGCGAAGCTTTTCAAAGATGTGGAAGGCGTAGATGTGGTGATCGCCCCGAAAGATTTCAAAAAATTCGGCCTCGCCGATCCGAAGAAAAACGCCGACATGGCGGACCTCATGTTGTCGGCCAAGAAAGGCTACTCCTTCTCGGACATGGTGGCGGGCGACATCGTGGTCACACCCAAGACGGACGCGGTTAAAGGCACGCACGGCTACGACCCCAACCAACCCATGCTCCACGCCGCCTTCGTCGCTTGGGGCGCCGGAATCAAACCGGGCGCGAAAATTCCCGTCATGAACAACACCGACGTCGCACCAACGATGGCGGCTTTGCTGGGATTAAAGATCAAAGATGCGGACGGACGGGCATTGAAGGAGTTGTTCACGAAGTGAGCATTCCCGTCAACTCCAACTAGCGAGGCTGCGATGACGCAGTTTCAAGCGAGAATTCCGGACACGACTTTTCCCGCTACATCGGTGAGGCGCATCGCGCGTCCCTGAAATGGCACGCTCAGTTTCAAGTGATCTAGGCCAAGAAGATGCAACAATGTCGCGTGAAAATCATGTACGTGGACGGGATTCTCAACGGCGTGGTAACCAAGTTCGTCCGTCGCACCGTAAGTGATGCCCGGCTTAATGCCGCCGCCCGCGAGCCAGATCGAGAAACCGCGCATGTGATGATCGCGCCCTTTACCCTGAGCCATAGGAGAGCGACCGAATTCTCCACCCCAAATCACCAATGTATCGTCCAGCAAACCGCGTTGTTTGAGGTCCAGCACCAGCGCCGCAGAGGCGCGATCGACCTCCCGAGCTTTCTGCTCGATGTCGTTCACATTGCTGTGATGATCCCAATCACGATGATAAAGCTGGATAAAGCGTACGTTGCGTTCGGCTAAACGTCGCGCAAGCAAGCAGTTCGCGGCAAAAGACCGCTCTTTCGGGTGCGTGCCGTACAGATCGAGGATTGACTGCGGTTCGTTGGAGAAATCCAACAGCGAAGGCGCGCTCATCTGCATCCGAAAAGCAAGCTCGTACTGCGCAACGCGCGTGGCGATCTCCGGATCGGACGTCGTTTCGGCGAAACGACGGTTCAACCCGTTGACCGTGGCCACTAAGTCACGTTGATCCTCGTCCGTGACACCATCCGGCCTGCGCAGGTAATGGATCGGCTCGCTGCGGGCATTGAATTGTACGCCTTGTAAATGCCCTGGCAAAAAGCCGCTGTGCCACAGACGTGAGGCGATGGGTTGCATCATCAAACCTTCACCAGCAGAGAGCAAAACCACGAAGCCCGGCAAATCGCGCGCTTCACTACCAAGGCCGTACAAAGTCCACGAGCCGACGCTTGGCCGACCGGGAATGCCAGTGCCGGTGTTCATAAAAGTGTGCGCGGGATCATGGTTAATCTGATCGGTCTGCATCGAGCGAACGATGCACAGGTCATCAGCAATACGCGCCATGTGAGGAAAAAGCGTGGTCATTTCCTGACCGGAGCGACCCACTCGACGGAAGGGATACCGCGGTCCCATGATGTTGAGTTCCTGCCCCTGCAATTGCGCGACCGGTTGCCCTTCCGTAAAGGAGGCCGGCATCGGCTGGCCATGACGCCGAATCAACTCGGGCTTGTGATCAAAAGTCTCTAACTGCGAAGGTCCGCCAGACATGTAGAGAAAAATCACCCGCCGCGCGCTGGGGGCGTGATGCGGCAATGGCGGCACACCAGTGTCGGTCGCACGTCCAGCGAGCGACGTCAGCGCGAGGGATCCCAGCCCCGCTAGTCCGCGCCCAAGGAAAGTTCGCCGGGCGAGTGGATGAAATTCTGGCAGCGGCGCGCGCATGGGTTCAATAGCGAGTGATTGTTTCGTGGAGATTCAACACGGCACGTGTCACGGCAGTCCAAGCAGCGACATCCTCATGCGCCATTTCGTCGGGAATGCGCATCAACCCGACGTTGTTCAGGGCCCGTGCATCTTCACTCCGTCCCCGGAGTCGTTCCCGCTGCCGTTCGTAAAGGCCGACGAGGGCGGCGGATTCCCCCGCGTCGGGCGGGCGGCCAAGAGTCTGGCGGAAAATCCACCCCGCGCGCTCCAACGCCGAGGCACCGCCGCTTCGCAGGGCCGAAATGGCCATATGGCGGGCGGCCTCAACGTGGGTGGGATTATTCAACAGCGCGAGAGCCTGGAGGGGCGAGTTTGACACCGGCCGCTCGGCGACACATTCCTCGCGCGGCGGTGCGTCGAACAACATCAGCGCGGGGTGCAAGAAAGTACGCTGCCAGAAGGCGTAGAGCCCTCGGCGGAACTGGTTGAGATCGCTGCTAGCCCCGTATCCGCGCTGCGGAAAATCCAAGTGGTCCAAATAGCCGGCGGGTTGATACGGAAAATTTGGTGGGCCGCCGATGTTGGTCACGAGGATGCCGGCAGAGAAGAGCGCGTTATCGCGGATCATTTCCGCATCCAATCGCCAGCGACCCTGGCGCGCCAAAAGCCGGTTCAGCGGGTCGCGGGCCTTCAGGTCAGTGCGGTCGGAGGATGCCTGCTGATAAGTGTGCGACATGACCATCAAGATGACGAGATGCTTGACGTTCCAATGGCTGCTCACGAATTCAATCGCAAGCTGATCAAGGAGTTCCGGATGCGACGGAGAATCGCCGGTGACGCCGAAGTCCGCCAGAGTGGTGACGAGCCCTGTGCCGAAAAACTGCTTCCACAGGCGGTTGACAAAGACCCGCGCAGTCAGCGGGTTGTCGCGGGAAACAAGCCAGTTTGCGAGGTCCAAGCGAGTGAGGCGGTTGGTGGATTCCTGCACGTTGTGGAATTCCGCGGGTAAGGCCGGCTGGACGACGGGGCCGGATCCATCCATCCAATTTCCACGCGGCAGGATTCGTGTGACCCGCGGGGGGCCGGCTCGCGAAATAATCGTTGAAGGGATAGCATTCGCGAGTTCCTTGGTCCGGTCAATCAAACGCTTGGCGACCCCATTTGCCTGGCGCACCTCGGCACGCGAGTAAAAAAACGCCTGGGTCAAAGCAGATTGGTCCGCTTCCGTCCGCGCGGATTCGGTACGCGAAAGCGCCGTCACCATCTGACTCACCATGCCGTGTTCGCCCGGGTCCCAGCATTCCTGCCGAGCCAGAGCAACTCGAAAGTGCCGAATGTTGCCAAGCTCGGCGGTCGCTGGCAACGAGTTGCGCAACCGGACTACCAGGCGCGTGCCCAACCCCATCACCACCGTCTCGCCGAATTGAAATGTGGCCCGCACGACCGGACTTTTAATCCGGTCGCCCACAGCCCAGTAAGTATTGGGATCGCCGTCGAATGCTTGTTCGATGCGATGGCCAACCGCGTCAATCTCGGCAAAACCGGAGGAAATCGATATGCGCCGCGGCGCTTGAGCGGGCGCGTGAATTTCGACTTCCACTTCTGACAGAGCGTATGAGAATGGAATTCCGCGCCGTTGAAGATCCTGCGCAACCTCCGGGTCGCGCAAAACTTCCAGCCGCAGCGAGCGGACTTCCTCGAGAGGGGTGGAGATCTCCACAGAATAGTCATCCGGTAGTTCCGGCCCTCTAACGAACACGCTCCCATCAGCACGCGGCTCAAAGCGGCGTTTGTCACGCGCCGAAAAACCTTCGTACCGCACCGGCTTCCATCCCAGCCGCCCCGCGCCATAAGCCAACTGCATCTGGCGCACCCAAGCGTTCCGTTGGGGAATCAACGACTCAGTCAGCGCTGTGAGGCGATCCACCGCAGCGTCCGCCTCCTTGGTCGCCACTTCCAGCTCGGCATTTTGTTCAACCGAAGCGAGGCGGGTGGTTTCGCGCTTGCCCACGCCGGGTTCTACGAGGTCGGCGAAGAAGGCGGCGAAGCGATAAAAATCCCGCTGGGTAAGCGGATCGCTTTTGTGGTCGTGGCACTCGGCGCAGCCCAGCGTCAAGCCCAGCCACACTGCGGCAGTGGTACGGACGCGGTCCGCCGCGTATTTGGCTCGGTATTCCTTTTCATTCGCGCCGTTCTCCTCGGTGGTTTCGATCAGCATATTGTAACCCGAGGCAATCTGGGTGTCCGGCGTCGCGTTCGGCAGAAGATCGCCCGCAAGCTGATGGCGCGTAAAATCGTCGAACGGAGTATTGCCGTTGAACGAATTCACAACGTAGTCGCGATACGGCCAGATACTACGCGCATTATCCGCGTGGTAACCGTCACTATCGGCGTAGCGCACCAAGTCGAGCCAGAGCACCGCCATCCGCTCGCCAAACTGCGGCGATTGAATCAAGCGAACGACCTGCTTGGCGTACGCATGGGAGTCAGAATCCGACATAAACGCGTCCACTTCTGCGGCGGTCGGAGGGAGCCCAGTGAGATCGAAACTCACTCGGCGCAACAACGTTCTACGGTCGGTATCGGGCGAAGGAACAATCCCCTCGGCTTCCAATCGAGCAAGTATGAAGTAATCGATCGGGTTAAACGGCCACGACGCATTCGTAACGGCAGGCATCGGCGAGTGTTTCGGTGGAATAAAAGCCCAATGGGTTTCCCATTTTCCTCCCTGTTCGATCCATCCTTTCAGTAAAGCCTTTTCCCGTGATGAGAGCGGCCGCCCTTCTCCCGGCGGCGGCATCACCGTGTCGGGATCAGGTGACAGGATCCTCCTAATCAATTCGCTCTTATCTGGCTGTCCAGCGACCACTGCCGACCGTCCCCCGATATCTTTGGTCGCCTCTTCGCGCGAGCTGAGGCGTAGCTTGGTAAGGTGAGTTTTGGCGGTTGCCCCGTGACAGCCAAAGCATTTACTGGCCAGAATTGGGCGGATGTCGCGATTGAAACTGATATTATCCGAGATGGCCGCGCCGACCCCGAGACCAGCAGCGTAACCAGCCACCGTCGCGACCGCAGCCCATCGAAAATACCTTGCGAATACTTGCATATGCTACCGCCTACCCCTATAGGGCCAAAACGGAATGTTACCAACTTCGAGATCGGGTAATAGCGTATGAACTTTACTTTGCCACCGCTGAGAATACCACGACAAAGTTGCAATTGGACCGGCCGATCGCCTTATCTTATACGCTCATTGCCCGCGATCACGTGCCTCCGAATTAGAATTTTCGGATGGCTCGCCGGGCTTGCCCACCCCATGCACCACACGTAACCCGATCGTCGAGATGCACCAAAGCTCCAGCACCACCAGCCCGGATGCGATTAATCGCCGGGGGCTTAATCGAAAATCATCGACAGGATATCCGACAACGCAACGGTACGCTGCACGCAGCCAACGATCAAACAACCACAGGACCACAGCGGAATTTTCCACCCGGCATCAATCCAAAATTGCCCAGCGGTCACCAAAATAATTCTGAATTCTGTCTATTAGGCACTCGTCAGGTTCTAGTGAATCTCCTCGCAATTCACTGTTCCTAGCGGGGTAGAAACGCGGTTCAGTGCGATTCCGATAGTTTCGAATGGATCGGCCATGCGGAAGGCACTCACCAACGATTCGCAGGCACAGAAATTGCAGATACGCTACACCGCCATGAAAAACTGGTTGCTCATCATTCCCGGCGTGCTCGCTTTCGCGACGGCCGTTGGCGCGAAGGATTCGACCGCCAAGTTCCCGTCCGCCAGTGAACGCTTCGCCGACTATGCGAAGGCCGAGGATCCGAGTTTTCGCCGGCACGTAGTTCCGCTAATGAGCCGGCTTGGCTGCAGCGGTCGTGAATGCCACGGATCATTTCAAGGCCGCGGCGGCTTTCAGTTGTCTCTTTTCGGTTACGATTTTGAGAAAGACCACAAGGCCATCACGCAGGACGCCAACGGTGACGAAGCTGAAGTGCGCGTCAACCTGAAGGAGCCCGCCGAAAGTCTGATTATCAAAAAGGGTGCGGCGATCGCCAACCACAAGGGGAAAGAACGCTTCAAGAAGGACTCGTGGGAGTATAATCTCCTGCTCAAGTGGATTGCTGGCGGTGCGAAGCTCGACGTGGAACAGACCGGTGACTTCGATCGTTTGGAAGTGTTGCCCAAGGAAGTTGTTTTCCAAAAGGAAGGCGATGTTGTGCAACTCAAGGTGCTGGCGCATTGGAAGGACGGCACGGTCGAAGACGTGACGCAGATCACGCGCTTTCGTTCGAATGACGAATCCGTTTCGGCGGTGAGTGACACCGGCAAGGTGGAGTGCAAAGGCAAAGGCGATACTCACGTGGTCGCGTTTTACGATAATGGAGTGCTGCCGATTCCTGCGATGCTCGCGGTCAGCCAATTCACCGGTAACAAATTCCCCAAGGTTCCCACTAAAACGAAGGTTGACGAACTCGTCGTCGCCAAACTTCGCAAAGTCGGCATCGTGCCATCCGAAGTTTGTACGGATGCGGAATTCTTGCGCCGCGTGCATCTCGATTTGAGCGCCACTCTGCCAACACCGGGAGAAGTGCGCGCCTTCGTAGCCGACAAGTCGCCCGACAAGCGTGCGAAGAAGGTAGAAGAACTGTTCAAGACGCCCGGCTACGCGGGCTGGTGGACGACGCTTCTCTGCGACTTCACCGGAAACAACCGGCAACAGTTGAACACCGGCGGCGACCTTCAGCTCAACGACAAGTTTTCGCGCCAGTGGTACGACTGGATTTACAAGCGCGTCGCCAACAACACGCACTACGACGAACTTGTTGCTGGCATCGTGCTCGCGAAGGGCCGCAGCAAAGCCGACCAGACCTATGAGGATTACGCGAAGGAAATGTCTGCGTATTTCCGCGATGAGAACCGCAAAGACTTCGCCGACCGTCCGGACATGCCGTACTTCTGGCAGCGCGGAAACCTGCGCAAGGCGGAGGAAAAATCGCTCGCATTCGCACACACTTTCCTCGGCGTGCGTATTGAATGTGCCCAATGCCACAAGCACCCGTTCGACCAGTGGACGCAAACTGACTTCAAGCAGTTCCAAGCTTTCTTTGAACCGGTCAGTTTCGGCAACCAGAGCAAATCCACCGACGGACTCACCTACGCATCGTTGACGAAATCCATCCGTGAAAAAGTTGGCTACGATCAGAAGACGGACAAGGGGCGTAACGAAGTCCGCAAGGAACTCGCTCGCCGTCTACGCGAAGGAGAGATCGTCCCGTTCCAGGAAGTTTATGTCACCCAACCGCGTGCGCCTCGCCAGATGAGCGAGAAGGAAATCGCGCGCATGAAGCAACGCGATCCGAACTTCAACGGCCGCGTGATCACGCCTAAGATCCTCGGTGGCGAGGAGGTGATGCTCAACGAATTCCCTGACCCGCGCAAACCCCTCATGGAATGGATGCGCGCCAAGGACAATCCGTATTTCGCCCGCGCCTTCGTCAACCGCGTCTGGGCCGTTTATTTCGGGCGCGGCATCGTGGAACCGGCGGACGACATGAACCTCGCGAACCCGCCCACCAACGCCGAGTTGATGGATCACCTCGCCAAGGGTTTCGCCGCGCACAACTTCGACGTGCAATGGCTCCATCGCGAAATCATCAACAGCGATACCTATCAGCGCAGTTGGAAAACCACACCGAGCAACAAGCTCGATGAGAAAAATTTCAGCCACTCGCTCATCCGCCGTCTCCCCGCGGAAGTCGTGTTCGATTCCATCGCCATGGCGACAGCTTCCTCCGCGAGCGCGCCGAAGATCATGGCCGATCTCGACAACCGCGCCATCGGGCCGAATGCCTCCATTAGCGGCAAAGCCCGCGGCGGTGACAACTACACGCTCGGCATTTTCGGCAAACCCGCGCGCAACATGAACTGCGATTGCGAACGCACCAGCGATCCGACGCTGCTCCAGACGATTTACACGCGTAATGATCCACAATTGCTCGCGCTCCTCGAAGGTTACAAGCGCGACGGTCAGAGCGGTTGGATTGATGATCTGCGGCGTTCGACGAATCCCGAAAACACTCCGGAACGCATCCAAGCCGAGATGAAAAAACTCGAAGAAAACAAGCGTCGCCTCATCGAGCAGCGCGCCCAGCGCGAGAAAGGTCGCGTCGTGGCTGAAAAGGAACGCCAAAAATACGATTCGCAGATGAAGGAAATCGAACAGCGCCTCGATCGTTGCCGCACCAACCTCGCCACGGCGGGCAAGAGCATCGCTGTTGATTTCGACAAGATCATCGAGGAGACCTTCCTCCGCACCGTCAGCCGTATGCCGACCAAGGAAGAATTTGCCAAGGCGAAGCAAGATCTCGCTGGCGCCCGCACGCCCGTCGAAGGCGTTCGCGAATTGCTCTGGGCGATGCTCAACACCCGTGAGTTCATGGTAAATCACTGATCACTTTCCCGCTCTCAACCACCAACACACACTCCTATGAAATACATCAACTGTGACGGAATCCCCCGGCGCGACTTTCTCCGCATCGGCGCGCTGGCGGGTATTGGAATGAGCCTTCCGAGTTACCTCTCGTTGGCCAGCAACGGCGGCGTCGCTGCCAACGCCAAGGGCAAGTCGGCCATCTTCGTGCGCCTCGGCGGTGGTCCGAGCCACATGGATACCTTCGATCTCAAGCCCGACGCGCCCAGCACGCATCGCGGCGAGTTCAACGAAATCGCCACCAACGTCCCCGGCATCCGCATCAGCGAACATCTGCCCAAGCTCGCCAAGTGCGCCGACAAGTATGCGATTCTCCGCGGCGTCAGTCACACGCTTGCTGCGCACGAACTCGGCACCCTATACATGGGCACTGGCAACCGCCCGCTGCCCTCGCTCTCCTTCCCCACTTACGGCGCCGTGCTTGCGCGTGAAAAATCCGGCGTGCCGGAACTCCCGCCGTTCGTCGCCATTCCGCAGGCGGGTGCGAACCCGACCGGTTACATGGGCGTGGAATACGGCCCGTTCGAAACCGGCAGCACGCCGCAGCCCGGCAAGGCGATGGAAATCCGCGGCCTCGCGCTGAAAAACGGCGTGACGCTCGAGGACGTTGACCGCCGCCAAAACTTGCTCGCGCGCTACGACACGGCGTTCGGCGACTTCGCCAACGAGGACAAGATTCTCGCCGGCATGGATAAGTTCGGCCAAAAGGCCTACCAGATGATGCGTTCCAGCAAGGCGCGCGAAGCCTTCGATCTCAGCAAGGAATCGATGAGCATCAGCACGCTGTTCGGCAAGGATCAGTTCTCGCAGAGCTGCCTGCTCGCCTCGCGCCTCGTCGAGAATGGCGTGCGCCTCGTCACCGTCAACCTCGGTGGTTGGGACACGCACAGCAACAACTGGAGCACGCTGAAAGACCGTCTCTGTCCGCAGCTCGACGCCGGCTTGAGCGGCCTCTTCCTCGCGCTCTCCCAAAAGGGACTGCTCGATTCCACCACCGTGTTCGTCACCGGCGAATTCGGTCGCACGCCGAAGATCAGCACGCGCGGCGGACGCGACCATTATCCCCGCGCCATGTTCTGCCTCCTCGCGGGTGGCGGCATCCAAGGCGGACAGGTCGTCGGTGCATCCGACGCCAAGGCCGAAGGTCCGAAAGACAAGGGCATCTCGCCCGATGATGTGGCCGCAACGTTCTATCGCTCGCTCGGCATCGATCACCATAAGGAATACCACACCCCCAGTGGCCGCCCGGTGATGATCGTCCGCTACGGCGAACCGATCAAAGAACTGATCAGCTAAAACACCACGATTACGCGCGGGCCTCGTCGATTCGTCGGCGAGGCCCGTTTGCTTTTGGCGGCGGCGCCGGAAGTTGAGCCCGCGAATCACGCGAAACCAAGCTGACGGAAAACTGAGTGACGACTTCGTTTTCTTTTCTCCGCGGGGCGAACGCGAGCCGGCTCGTCAGAAGCCTCGCCGCAATAACGCGGGTCGCTGGACAACCCATTCCGGCCTCGATAGCGTTTCCGGTGTGAACTGGGGTGGGCGGCAAGGTCTGAAGGTCATGCCCCGTTAACGCCGATATCGTGGTATTTTCACAAAACCTAGTGTTTAGCGGCGCGGCACCTCGCAAAGAGGAGGATTGGCGAGCCGGCAGATCAATCGTCGCGTTGTTGCGTGACAAGCTACAATTATACGAATGGATGGCAACCGATCCGGAGGATTGGCGCGACTGCGGATGGAGCACTATGTGCGTGCGAGATGCCGTCAGACTCAACCTCATTTTGACTGGGATTCCATCTGCAGAGTGGCTGCTACAGATTGCGCCAACGTACTTTCCCGGCGTGATCGGTCGGTTGCGTGGCCGAATGGCGAGCGCCGAGGCGAATGACTGCTACGAGTTAGCGACAACTGTGCATGACATTCTTTCAATGTCAGGCTTCACCGAGTTGCGGTGGCGCTGGGATGGTTTTCCAGATGCCTCAAGTTCGACTCTGAAGCCTACGCAAGCAGCGTGAATCAAGGAAAACTCAGCAAAGTTGGATTCATCTCGTTCTCCTCCATTCCCCAAAAATCCGCTCGCTGATTCTCCGTCCGTCCGATTCAATCCCGTCATGCGTCTCCTCCCTCTCGGTGCCTCCGTGCCTCTGTGGTTCACCTTGTCCACCTTCGCCGCCGCGCCCACCAACGACGCCGGGCAGGCGTATCTGAAGTTCGTGCAGGCGCAGGGCGCCGCGTTGCGCGCCGGGGAGCACGCGCCCGCCACGTTGCCGGAGTGGGAGCGGGAACGCACCGCGTTGCGGAAGAATTTCGAAATCGCCTGGGGTGGTTTTCCCGCCACGCCCTGCCCGCTCGAACCGCGCAAGCTGGGCGAATTGCAACGCGAGGGTTATCGCGTGGAGAAGATCCTTTTCCAAACCCGCCCCGGCGTGTGGATGACCGCGAACACCTACGTGCCCGATCGCGCCGGCAAGCTGCCCGCCGTGTTGTGCGTGCATGGGCATTGGAAGGGCGCGAAGCAGGATCCCGTGGTGCAATCGCGCTGCATCGGCCTGGCGAAGCTCGGCTTCTTCGTGCTCGTCGTCGATGCGTTCGGCGCGGGCGAACGCGCGGTCGGCAAGGCGCTCGGCGAATATCACGGCGAGATGACGGCGGGGACGTTGTGGCCCGTGGGCCTGCCGCTCTCCGGCCTGCAGGTGTACGAAAACACGCGCGCGGTGGATTACCTGCTCACGCGGCCCGAGGTCGATCCGCAACGGCTCGGCATCACGGGCGCGAGCGGCGGCGGCAATCAAACGATGTACGGCGGCGCGTGGGAGGAGCGTTTCTCCGCGAGCGTGCCGGTGTGTTCGGTCGGCAGTTACACGGCGTATCTCGGCTCGGCGTGTTGCATGTGCGAGGTGGTGCCGGGCGCGTTGCGCTTCGCCGGCGAATGGGGCGTGCTCGCGCTCACCGCACCGCGCGGCCTCATGGTGATCAACGCGACGAAGGATAGTTTCAACTTCTCCATCGGCGAGGCAAAGAAATCGCTCGCACTCGCGCAGCCGGTCTTCGATCTCTACGGCAAGCACGATCATCTCAAGCACGCGACCTTCGAATCGGTGCACGCCTACAACCAGCCGATGCGTGAAGAAATGTACGGCTGGATGACGCGTCATTTAAAGCAGTCCGGCAACGGCGCGCCGATCCCCGAGCCCGAAATCAAAACCGAAGAACCCGAGGCACTCCGCTGTTTCCCCGGCACGACGCGCCCGGATGATTTCGTCACGATCCCGAAGTTCGCGGCGGCGGAAGCGCGGAAGCTTTTGCAACAGCGTCACCCACCCGCAAACGCGGCAAATTGGAAAACGGAAGCGAACCAACGAGTCGCGGCCTTGACCAAATTTCTCGGCGGCATTCCCGCGGCGTCGCCATTGAAGTTGGCCAGCGCCGTTGATCCCAAAGGCAACACGCTTACGTTCGAAACCGAACCCGGCCTCACGATCAGCGCGCTCCATCGCAAGGCGACCAAATCCTCCGCGCCGCTCGCGGTGGTGCTCGATCTCGACGGCGCGGAACAATCGGTGGGCAGCGATCTCGCGGACGTGTTGCGTCGCGACGGCTGGAGCGTGGCATTTCCCGAACTGCGCGCGACGGGTCGTTTCGCCTACTCCCGCGATAAGGTCGGTCGCGCCCCCGATCACAACACCGCCGAGTGGGCGCTGTGGATCGGCCGGCCGTTGCTGGGCCAATGGACCGTCGATGTCCGTCGCACGCTCGATGCTTTGAGTGAGCGCGAGGGACGTTTGCCCGATCGCGTCGCGGTCATCGGCGTCGGTCCCGCTGGAGTCGTCGCGGTGTGCGCGGCGGCGCTCGATGCGCGCATCACCGATGTCGCCACGCTCGGCACGCTCGCGAGCTACGTCACCGAAGTTCCCTACGAAGAGCAGCGCCTCGGCATCCTGGCGCCGGGCATCTTGCGCGACGCTGGCGACATCGCGCATCTCGCCGCGTTGATCGCGCCGCGCCGGTTCGTCGTCGCGGGCGGCGTCAATGGCGCCGGGCAACCGCTCAACACCGGTTCGCTGCGCGAGCAGTTCAGTTTCACCCGCAAGGTTTACGACGTCACCGATGCCGCCGACAACTTCGCCATCGTACCCGAAGCCGAGCCGACGGAAATGTTGCGCCGGCTCAAGTGAAGACCCGTGTCCTGCTTCTTGCGCGAATATTCTCCCACACCTCACGTCAGCCTTCCTTGAACTGACCACTTACACGCAATCACGCCGATGAACTTTCCTCCTTTGTCGCTCCGTTCGATCCAAATCACTTTACTGGCCACGCTCGTCGGCTGCGCCACGGCTCCATTCGCGCCCGCGCAGTCGCCCACCAAATCGGGCGAACACGCCGCTGCCGGCAAGGAAGTCGCCGAGCAACAGGAAAATGACTGGATCGACGGGAGGTGGAATCAGACGGACGTCGGACCGTTCCTCGCGGCCTATTTGAAAACGCCCGGAGGCAGCGTCGCCAAGGGACTCTCGATCCGTGTCGGCGATCACGGTGAAGCGGCGGTGTCCTACGACACGGGCGAACCGTCGCTGCGCGCCGCGTGGGTCGGCGGCTTTCTGAAATTCGATCAGGCGCGCTTCGGCCTCGTGCGTCCACCCTCGGCGGCCGGCGATTGGGTCTTCACCACGTCCAGCAACGCCGGCTGGCAGGGCGCGAGTGCGCATCACGAAGCGCTGCATCTGAACGGCGTTCGCGTTGTGCTCAATACACGCGTCGGTGAAACACTGGTGCGCGAAACGCCGTGGTTCGAAACCGCCAACGGCGCACGCGCATTCACGCGCACATTGGAAATTGCGCCCGGCAAGAGCGCGCTCATGCTCCGTCTTGTCGACGAAAAGAAAATCGCCGCGAGCATCGAAACGCGGAACGGCTTCGAATTGGCGACGTGCAAGCAAAAGGAAAACCTCACCGTCATCGCCCACCGCGCCGGAACGGGCGCGAAGCTGTCGGCCACCGAGAGCAGTGTCGACGTCTGCTTCGCTCGGCGCACCGCGACGCAACGGATCAAGTTATTCATCTGGTCCGGTCCCGCTGCGGACCTTGCCAGGTTCGAGAAACTCATCGCCGCTTCCGCCGCGCCGGAAAATCTCGCGGAGCTTTCGCGTCCTGGCGCCGCGCATTGGTTGCCGGCCCTGACAACGAAGGCGCAGCAAGGTTTTCCGAAGGATGGCTTCGCTGTGGACACGCTCACCGCGCCTTATGCGAACCCGTGGAAGGCGCTGCTCTTTTTCTCCGGCGTGGATTTCTTCCGCGACGGCTCGGCGGCGGTTTGCACAATTCACGGCGATGTCTGGCGCGTGAGCGGCATTGATGACAAAGCGGGTCAGCTGACGTGGAAGCGCTACGCCACCGGATTGTTTCAACCGCTCGGCCTGCGCGTCGTGGACGACAAAGTCTATGTGCTCGGTCGCGACCAAATCACTCGCCTCCACGACGACAACGGCGACGGTGAGGCGGATCGTTACGAGAATTTCTTCAACGCCATCACGACCACGCCAGGCCACGATTACGTGACTTGTCTCGAACGCGACGCGGCGGGGAACTTTTACTTCGTCGATCCGCGCGGCGTGCATCTCGTGTCCGCCGATGGCCGCTCATCCGAAACGCTCGCGACGGGTTTCCGCAATCCCAACGGCCTCGGCGTGAGTCCGAGTGGCACCGTCACCGTGACGCCGCAGCAAGGCACGTGGACGCCGTCGTCAGCGATCGTCGAAGCGAAACGCGGCGGCTTCTACGGATTCGGCGGGCCGAAGGAAACGCCGGAGCGCCCGCTCGGCTACGACCCGATGCTCTGCTGGTTGCCGCACACATTCGACAATTCCAGCTCGAGCCAGGTCTGGGTGCCGGAAGGAAAATGGGGCGCGCTCGGCGGGCAGATGTTGCACTTCGCGTGGGGCCGGTGCGCGATGATGCTCGTGCTGCGCGACACGGCGGCCGCTCCCGTGCAAGGCGCGGCGGTGGGCATGCCCGTACGATTTACTTCCGGACCGATGCGCGGAACGTTCCGTCCGCAGGACGGACAACTCTACGTCGCGTGCAGCACCGGTTGGCAAACGAGCGCCACAAAGGACGGCGCGTTGCAACGCGTGCGTTACACCGGGACGCCGATCCGCCTGCCCATCGCGTGGCGCGCGCATCGCAACGGATTGGTGATCACGTTCGCCGAGCCGCTGGATCGCGAGACTGCGGAGGACGCGGGCAGCTTCGCCGTGCATCAGTGGAATTATCGCTACTCAAAAGAATACGGCTCGCGGGATTATTCCGTGGCGAATCCCCAGCAGGAAGGCCACGACGAAGTAGAAGTGCGCTCGGCGAAATTGCTCGCTGATGGTCGCACGGTGTTTCTCGAAACACCGGAGCTGAAACCTGTGATGCAAATGGAGGTGAAGTTCAACCTGCACTTCGCCTCGGGCGCGCCCGCGACCGGACCGCTGTTTCTCACCTTGAACCGACTCGATGAACCCTTGAACTTTCCCGCTAAACGTTAACTCCCCATTCCCATGCAGAGATTTTTGAAAGCCACCTTCGCATTGCTTGCGTTCGCGAGCGTCGCTGTCGCCGCTGAAACCAAAACTCCCGCCGCGCCGCAGCTCGACAAACCGAGTCTCGATGCGATCTGCGGGCCGATTGCCAATCTCGCGCCGACCACCCTCCCGCTGAAATTGCAGGCGAACGCGCACGTCGTCTTCATTGGCAACAATCTCTTCGAGCGGATGCAGGATCACGGCTGGTTCGAGGCGATGTTGCTGCAGCGATTTCCGAAGGAGCAGCTCGTGATACGCAATCTCGCCTGGCCGGGCGACGAAGTGAGCGTGCAATCGCGACCCGACGAATTCGGCGACATCCACAAACACCTCGCGGCGCAGAAGGCCGACGTGATCCTAGCGGCGTACGGTTTCAACGAGTCGTTCAAAGGCGCGGAGGCGATTCCCGATTTCGAGCGCAGCCTCGCGAGCTTCATCGGCGGGTTGAAGCTGCATCGCTACAACGGCAAGAGCGCACCGCAGATCGTTCTGGTGTCGCCCATCGCGCACGAGAACCTCGGCGCACCACTACCCGACGGCAGCGAAAACAACGTGCGCCTCAAACTCTACACCGACGCGATGGCGCGCGTGGCGAAAGCTTGTCGCGTGGCGTTCATCGATGCGTTCACGCCCACGCTCGCGGCGATGCAATCGAAGGCGAAGAAGGAGCCGCTCACCTTCAACGGCATTCACCTCACGGACACGGGCTATCGCGATTTCGCCGAGACGTTGTATCGCGGATTGCTCAGCGAGACGCCGGCGGCGGTTGATCTCAAACTGAAGGGCGCGGTGGAGGAGAGGAACAAGCAGTTCCTACGACGTTACCGCGCGTTGAACGCGTTCTACATTTTCGGCGGGCGCTCGAAGCCGTACGGCGTGGTGAATTTTCCCGGCGAATTGCAGAAGTTCGATCAAATGGTCGCGAACCGCGACCGCCGCGCGTGGGACATCGCACAGCAGGCCCCGTTGTCCCAAGAAATCGACGACAGCAACACGCTCGCGCTGCCGAAGATCACTGGCGACCGGCCGATCAACGAATGGCTTAAGCCTGCGGATGAGTTAAAGGCGTTCAATGTCGATCCACGTTTCGAGGTGAGTTTGTTCGCGTCGGAGGAGCAGTTCCCCGATCTCGCCAAGCCGATTCAGATGCGCTTCGACACGCGCGGGCGGCTCTGGGTTTCCTGCTCGACGACCTATCCGCAGGTCCAGCCCGGTGAGGAACCGAACGACAAGATCATCATTCTCGAAGACACCGACGGTGATGGGAAGGCCGACAAATGCAGCGTGTTCGCGACGGGCCTGCACATTCCGCTCTCGTTCGAGTTCGGCGACGGCGGCATCTACTGCTCCGAACAACCGCAGATGACATTCCTCAAGGACACGGACGGCGACGGCAAGGCCGACGTGCATCAACTCGTGATGACGGGTTTCGGCACGGAGGATTCGCACCACGCGCTACACGATTTCACGTGGAGCCCCGATGGTGATTTGATTTTCCGCGAAAGTATTTTTCACCATAGCTCGGTCGAGACGCCTTATGGACCAGTGCGGGCGCGGGAGAGCAGTTTCTTCCGTTACCGTCCGGCGACACGGAAGCTCCTCGCGTTCGGTTCCTACCTCAGCACGAACCCGTGGGGACTGACGTTCGACGAATGGGGCTGGCATCTTGGCAGCCATCCGGTGTTCGCCAGCGCAGTGCACGCGTTGAACGCGCCGTATCCGGACATCCACGTGCCGGTCACGTTCCCCGCCTACAGCGGGACGTGCGGACAGGATTTTATTTACAGCAAGAGTTTCCCGGACGACCTGCAAGGCAGCTTCATCCGCGTGCGCTACAAACCGGTGAACACGATCGAGCTTCATAAGTGGGTCGAGTTCGACACGCACTACGAGGAGGAAAAAGTCGGCCACATTCTGCAATCGTCGAACCTCTCCTTCATCCCGGTGGACGCGCGCTTCGGTCCGCGCGGCGATTTGTTCGTCTGTGATTGGTACAATCCCGTGAAGGGCCACATGCAGTATTCGTTGCGCGACACCCGGCGCGACAAAACCTCCGGCCGAATCTGGCGTGTGACCGCCAAGGGTCGCCCGCTCAGCGAAGCGCCGAAGATCGCCGGGCAACCGATTCCCGCGCTGCTCGACTTGCTGAAAGCTTACGAATATCGCACGCGCTACACGGCGAAGATCGAGTTACGCGAACGCATTCCAGCCGACGTGAAAACCGCGCTCGATAAGTGGGTGAAGCAACTCGATCCGAAGGATCCGAAGTTCCTGCACCACCAACTCGAAGCGGTGTGGCTCTATCGCAGCATTCGCGAAGTGAATACGGATTTACTGCTCGGATTGCTAAAGGCGTCAGATCACCACGTGCGCGCCGCCGCGACGGAGCAATTGCGTTACTGGCACGAGTATTTCCCGAACGCGCTCACGCTTCTCCGTCAGTCCGCCAACGACACGAATGGGCTTGTTCGTCTCGAAGCTGCGATTGCCGCGAGTTATTTCCGCTCGAAGGAAGCCGCCGAGGTCGCGCTCGATTTGCTCCAGCATCCAATGGACAACTACCTCAGCTACGCGCTGCGGACGTCGATCGATTCGCTGAAACCCTTCTGGAAAGGCACGAGCGATTTCCTCGTCGCACATCCGCAACTGGCGAAGTTCATCGAAGAAACGAATCCGAAACCGAAGCGCGCCAAGAAGGAAGCGCCCGATCCGTTCGACAAATTGAATCCGACGCTCGTGACCATCTCCACGATTCCGGAGCGAATGCAGTTCACCGTCACCGAATTCAAGGTGAGAGCCGGCGCACCGGTAAAGATCGTCTTCGACAATCCCGACGCCACCCCGCACAACCTGCTCATCTGCCAACCCGGTTCCGCCGACACGATCGGCGAGGCGGCGAACGAAATGGCCAAGCTGCCAGACGCATTCGAGAAACTGGATTTCATCCCCAAGTCGGAAAAGATTCTCCACGCGACCAAGATGCTCGCGCAGAACCAAAGCGAGACGCTGCGCATTCACGCGCCGAAGACGCCGGGGCAATATCCCTACATTTGCTCATTCCCCGGCCACTATCTCGTGATGCGCGGCGTGATGATTGTGGAGTGAACCTTCGGCCTCGTGCTGAAAGTCGCGCAACAGCCATCAGGGGAAGCCGGCGGAAAATCCGGCTCCAGAAACTCCTAGTCGCACGCGATTCTAAAATTCTTCAACACGATTCGTTGAAGACAACTCAACAGCGTCCTCATTACGAACGCTGCGCTCTCCTGAGCGAGTGCGGGCGCAGCAACATAAATTCTCTGCGCAAAAGAAAACAGTTTGCGCACGACAAGAACCCCCTCACGACAATTCTCCTCACTCGCGGCGTGGGAATTAAAACAATTTTCGTCACGAATGGAAAAATCGTCCGCGCTATTTCCATCTCAATGAATTTGCTTCATCGCGGTTGAGGGTGCTTCGCGCGATTGAGCGAACAGCGTTTCAGCGCGATGGATAAAGCTTTTTAGAGCTCTTCGCCCGCCTCCACTTTTCATCCGTTTCACTCACTCGTGATCGCGAGTGTTCTTTTCTGCACACCGCGACATCGCAACCTGCGGCATACCCAGTGCTAGGGACGTTTCGTTGCCAGCACTCGCTGCACAACTGTTCTGAAAAATAACTGAGTCCGAAAATCCAAACGAAAACCCGAACATGAAAACGATGAAACGCCCCGCCCGCCTGTTAACCGCAGTAGCCTCCGTATGTCTCAGCATGATCCTCGGTTCGCCACCCGCCTTCGCCTCAGGTTTCCCGGCGACGTCAGCGGTGAACACCACCGGACTCGCCGTGACCGACGACACGGTCACAGTGGGCCAACTGCACTCCGCCACGGGAACGATGGCGATCAGCGAAACCGGCTCCATCCAAGCCGAGCAACTCGCCATTGAACAAATCAACGCCATGGGCGGCGTGCTCGGTCGGAAAATCAAGATCATCGTCGAAGACGGCGCCAGCGATTGGCCGACCTTCGCCGAGAAAGCGAAGAAACTGCTCGTGAACGACAAGGTGGCCTCGGTGTTCGGCTGCTGGACTTCCGCGTCACGCAAAGCGGTGTTGCCGGTCTTCGAAAAAGAGAACGGGATGCTCTACTACCCAACCTTCTACGAAGGCCTGGAGCAATCCAAGAACGTCATCTACACCGGCCAGGAAGCGACACAGCAGATCATCGCGGGCCTCGACTGGATCGCGAAGGAGAAGAAGGCGAAGACGTTCTATCTCATCGGTTCCGATTACATCTGGCCGCGCACGTCGAACAAGATCGCCCGCAAACACATTGAGAACGTGCTCAAGGGCACCGTGGTCGGTGAAGAATATTACGCACTTGGCAGCACGAGTTTCGGCTCGCTGTTGAACAAGATCAAACTCAAGAAGCCCGACGTCATCTACGCGATCATTGTCGGTGGCAGCAACGTTGCCTTTTACAAACAAATGAAGGCGGCGGGCATCACGTCGGACAAACAGACCTTGCTGACGATCTCCACCACGGAGGATGAAGTGCTCGGCATCGGCGGCGAAAACCTCGTCGGGTTCTACTCCGCGATGAAGTATTTTCAAAGCCTCTCGAACCCGAACAACGAAGCCTTCGTGAAAGCGTTCAAGGCGAAGTACGGACCCAAATCTGTCATCGGCGACGTGACGCAAGCGGCGTACCTCGGACCGTGGTTGTGGAAGGCCGCAGTTGAGAAAGCCGGCAGCTTCGATGTCGACAAGATCGCCGCAGCTTCACCGGGAATTGAACTCACCACCGCGCCGGAAGGTTACGTGAAGGTGCACGACAATCACCATCTCTGGAGCAAGCTGCGCATCGGTCAGTGGGGGCTCGATGGCCAGGCCAAGATGGTCTACGAGTCCGACCTGATCGAACCGAACCCGTTCCCCAAGGGTTATCAATGATTCTCACGCTGAGCGGGCAACGTCACGTTCCCAAACGGGACGTTGCCCGCCAGCAAGTGATCTCCAACCGCACTCCCAACCCAATGAATCTCTAATCCCATGCTGGCTTACACCTCTGGCGAACTGTTCTCGATTTTCACCATGCAAAGCTTCGCGGGCTTAAGCCTCTTCAGCGTGCTGGTGCTGATGGCGCTCGGCCTGGCGATCATCTTCGGACAGATGGGCGTCATCAACATGGCGCACGGTGAATTCATGGCGGCGGGCGCTTACACCGTCTATCTGTGCTCCACCTTGACGACCAAGTACTCTCCGGCGTTCCAGCCCTACTACTTCCTCATCGCAATCGTGGCGGCATTCTTCGTGTCAGGGCTCTTGGGGCTGCTGGTGGAATGGAGCTTGATCCGGTTTCTCTACAAACGACCGCTCGACACACTGCTGGCGACGTGGGGATTGAGCCTGATCATGCAGCAAACTTTTCGGTCGACGTTCGGCGCGCGTGAAGTCACGCCAACGCTGCCGGAATGGTTGATGGGTTCCTTCAAACCGACGCCGAACATCGACATCCCGATCAACGGCGTGTTCGTAATGGGACTCACATTGTTCATCACCGGCGCGGTGTTGGTGTTCACCTTCCGCAGCCGAGCCGGATTGCGCATGCGCGCCACGGTGCAAAACCGCGTGATGAGTTCCGCCGTCGGCATCAACACCAAACTCGTCGACCGGTTCACGTTCGCGATGGGCTGCGGCATCGCCGGAGTCGCTGGCGCCGCGTTCACCACGATTGGTTCCACGGGGCCGGACAGTGGTTCGCGTTACATCGTGGACACGTTTCTCGTGGTCGTGTTCGGCGGCGCGGCTAGCATGCTGGGCACGCTCGCCTCGGCGTTCGGCATCGCGCAGACACAATCGATCTCGGAGTTTTTCCTGCAAGGCACGATGGGCAAGGTGGCCACGCTCTTCACGATCGTCGTCATCCTCATGATCCGCCCGCAAGGGCTCTTCGCGAGCAAAGTCCGTCGCGCATAACCGCGGTTTTCTCAACCCAATCTCGTTTCGTCAGTTGCCAACTATCATGAACTCGTTCACTAAACGTTTGTTTGGCGGCAAGGAGGGCCTGATCGCGCACCTCCTCCTCGCCGCGCTGCTCGTCGTGGTGCTGCCCAGCACGCTCGACATCTTCCGGCTCAACCTCGTCAGCAAATACATCACCTACGCATTCGTCGCCGTCGGCCTCGTGCTGCTCTGGGGCAACGCCGGCGTGCTCAGTCTCGGACAAGGCGTCTTCTTCGGACTCGGCGGCTATTGCATGGCGATGTTTCTGAAGCTGGAATCCTCCGACCCCATCAGCACGAAGATTCAATCCACGCCGGGCATTCCGGATTTTATGGACTGGAATCAACTCAAGGAACTGCCGGCGTTCTGGGTGCCGTTCAAAAGTTTCCCCTTCGCGTTGTGCGCCATTCTCGTCGTGCCGACGGTCATCGCGTTCATCCTCGGCTGCGCGATGTTCAAGCGTCGCGTCGGTGGCGTCTACTTCGCGGTGATCACGCAGGCGATTGCGCTGATTGTCTCGCTCGGTATTGATGGCAATCAAGGCGTCACCGGCGGCCGCAACGGCATCACCGACCTTCGCTCGATGCTCGGCTGGGACATCCGCTCCCAACACGCGCAATACGTGCTCTACTTCGTCAGTTGCGCACTCCTCTTCGCCTGCATTTTCCTCTCGCGCTGGGTGCTCACCTCGAAGATGGGCCGCATCTTGAATGCGATGAGCGAGAAGGAGGATCGAGTGCGGTTCTCGGGCTACGATGTTTCGAACTTCAAGATCTTCATCTTCTGTCTCGCGGCCGCGATCAGCGCCATCGGCGGCGCGATGTTCGTGTTGCAAGTTGGCTTTATCTCGCCGTCGCTGGTCGGAATCGTGCCGTCCATCGAGATGGTGATCTTCGCCGCCGTCGGCGGGAAACGTTCTCTTCTCGGCGCAGTCTACGGCGCGCTGCTGGTGAACACCGGCAAGAGTCTCTTCTCAGAGAACTTCCCGCAACTCTGGCTCTTCGCCATGGGCGGGCTGTTCATCCTCGTCGTCGTGCTCATGCCCAACGGACTCGCCGGCCTGTGGGCCAGTTACGGGAAGACTTGGTTGCAAGGTGCGTTTAAACGCCTGCGCGCCCGTCCTCCTGTCGGCGAACCCAAACCCGCCGGCTCACAATCTTGATCAACAACTTCCAAACTCTTTTCACTCATGAGTTCCAATACCGATTACGTCCTGGCTGTGGAGGATCTCACCGTGTCCTTCGATGGCTTCAAAGCCGTCGATGCGCTCAATCTCTACGTCGATAAAAACGAGTTGCGCGTGATCATCGGCCCCAACGGCGCCGGCAAGACGACTGTACTCGACTTGATCTGCGGCAAGACCCGCGCCACCGGCGGCAGCATCAAGTTTCACAATCGTGAAATGCTTGGCTTGCCCGAACACGCCATTGTGCGCGCGGGAATCGGCCGCAAATTCCAAACACCATCGATCTACGAGAACCTGACTGTTTACGAAAACCTTGAGGTCTCATTCCCGCGCGGTCGCGGTGTATTCGGCGCGCTCGCGTTCAAGTGCACGCCCGACGTCGAAGAGCGGATTCAAAAAGTTGCCGAGGCAACATTCCTTCAAGATTACCTGACCATCGAAGGTGCGTTTCTCAGTCACGGACAGAAACAATGGCTCGAGATCGGCATGTTGCTGATGCAGGAGCCGGAGTTGTTGATGCTCGACGAACCCGTCGCCGGCATGAGTCCGGCGGAACGCGAGCAGACCGCAGAGTTGCTCAAGCGCATCAGCAAGGATCGCTCGATCATCATCATCGAGCACGACATGGAGTTTGTTTCCCGCATCGCCAAGAAGGTCACCGTGCTGCACCTCGGCAAGATCATCGCCGAGGGCAGCATGGACGAGATCCGCGACAACCATCTCGTGCAGGACGTTTACCTCGGCCACTAATCCCTCACCTATGATCGAAATCACCAATCTCAACGCCGGTTACAATCAGAGCCAGGTCATCCGCGAAATGTCCTTCAAGGTCGCGCCCGCCGAAATTCTCGCGGTCGTCGGGCGCAATGGCATGGGCAAAACCACGCTGCTCAAAACGCTCATGGGCATTCTCCCGCACAAGGGCGGATCCATTCGTCTCGGCGAACAGGAGATTTCCCAACTCGAAACCCATCAACGCGTCAGCCAAGGCCTCGCCTTCGTGCCGCAGGGGCGGATGATTTTTCCGAACCTCACCGTTTTCGAAAACTTGATGACCGCGGTGAAGGGAAAAATCGAAGAGTCCGATCTCAACGAGATCTATTCGCTGTTTCCCGTGCTGCGCGAGATGCGTCATCGCAAAGGCGGCAACCTTTCCGGCGGCCAGCAACAGCAGCTCGCCATCGGCCGCGCGTTACTGACCAAGCCCAAAGTGTTGATCCTCGATGAACCGACCGAAGGCATCCAACCCTCGATCATTAAGGAGATCGCCAAGGTCCTGCGCGAGATCCGCAAGATGCGCCAGATTAGCATCATCGTCACCGAACAGGTCTTGAGCTTCGTGCTCGACGCGTGCGACCGCCTGATGGTCATCGACCGTGGTCGCATTATTCACGAAGACCTCCGCGATCAGGTCGACGCTGCGCGCGTGAAACAACTCCTCGCCGTTTGATCCGCTCACTTTCCCGCCGAACTGAAACCTCATAACTCGAAAA
Source organism: Limisphaerales bacterium (assembly GCA_044224905.1). GTDB lineage: Bacteria > Verrucomicrobiota > Verrucomicrobiia > Limisphaerales > JBGAJN01 > JBGAJN01. The sequence continues at coordinate 582,720 of JBGAJN010000002.1, read as the reverse complement.
CTAACTATGGCAAAACCCCTCATCAAAGTTGACCTGAGCATCCCCGCCGACCAACAGGAAATGATTCACAACCGCTGGCACCCGGACATTCCGATGGTGGCCACCGTCAAGCCCGGCGATGAGTTTCGCGTCGAGTGCGTCGACTGGACCGGCGGTCAGATCAAATACAACAACAACGCCGCCGACGTGCGCGACGTCGATCTGACCAAGGTTCACTACCTCAGCGGACCTATCGCAGTCGCGGGTGCCGAGCCCGGCGACTTGTTGGTGGTGGACATTCTCGACATCGGCTCGCTGCCGAGCTCCGAGTGGGGTTTCACCGGCATCTTCGCGAAAGAAAACGGCGGCGGTTTTCTCACCGAACATTTCCCGAAAGCGCGCAAGGCCGTCTGGGACTTCCACGGCGTCTACACGTCGTCGCCGCAAATTCCGAGCGTGGAGTTCGCCGGCATCATGCATCCCGGTTTGATCGGCTGCTTGCCGTCCAAGAAGCTCCTCGACACCTGGAACAAACGCGAAGCCGCGCTCGTATCCACCGATCCGAAGCGCGTGCCCCCGCTCGCGGCGTTGCCCTACGCCGAGACGGCTCACCTCGGCAAGATGACGAAGGACAAAGCGAAGGTTGCCGCCAAGGAAGCCGCGCGCACCGTCCCGCCGCGCGAACACGGTGGCAACTGCGACATCAAGAATCTTAGTCGCGGTTCCAAAGTCTTCTTCCCCGTCTACGTAAAGGGCGCCGGGCTCTCCATGGGCGACATTCACTTCTCACAAGGCGACGGTGAGATCACGTTCTGCGGCGCTATCGAAATGGCTGGCTGGATTGATCTTCGTGTGAACCTCATCAAGGGCGGCATGGCGAAGTATGCAATCGTGAATCCGATCTTCCAGCCGAGCCCCGTTGAGCCGCGCTATCTGCGCCACTTGATCTTCGAAGGCATCTCAGTGGACGAAGACGGCAAGCAATATTACCTCGACGCGCACGTCGCGTATCGCCGCGCATGCCTCAACGCCATCGAATACTTGAAGAAGTTTGGTTACACCGGCGAGCAGGCCTACGCGATTCTCGGCACCGCGCCGGTTGAAGGACACATCAGCGGCATCGTGGATATTCCGAACGCGTGCGCGACGTTGTTCCTGCCCACCGAGATCTTCAAATTCGACATCAATCCCTGCGCCGTCGGGCCGAAGAAAATGATCAAAGGAAAAACCGACCTCTCGGTCGCCAAATAAAAAACCGCCATGCCTTACTACGAATATCAATGCGACACGTGCGGTCCGTTCATGCTGCTGCGGCCGCTCAGCGAATGCAGCAGTCCCGTGGATTGCCCCGATTGCCACGAGCAGGCGAAGAAAATATTCCCCGTCGTGAACTTGCGCAGCATGTCGCCAACGAATCGCATCGCGTGGGAACGCAATGAGACCAGCAAGCACGCGCCCCACGTGTGCTCGTCCGGCTGCTCACACAATCATCGCTCAACGAAACCGAAGCCGAAGCAAAAGGACGGTCGGCCCGCGCTCGAAATGTCTCTGAAGAAAAACCGCCGGCCGTGGATGCTCGGGCACTAGTTAGCAGTTGGAAAAGCAGCCGCCTTACCGTGGACTCGGGCTAAGCCGGCCCGACGTCTCACGGCGCGGGGCTATACAAACTGCGATCCGAGGGAGAATCGATTCAACCACGGTGAATCATTCTAGCCGCCCATGTGGGTGCGGTCGGACCAGAAGTCCTTGCATTCAAATCGCGGTATCAAGTCTGCTGACGCTGTTCCGGCGAACGTTGACATGACCAAATCCCAACTCTCGTGGCTGTCCCCAGCAGGGTGCCGCATCCTAAACGCTTCAATCTGTGTTGCGGCTGCGTTCCTGACCGCGCCAAAAATCAGCGATGCAGCCGAGGAGTTCCAAAACTGGCACGGGTTCAACTGGCACGTGTATCAGACGACAAACTTTGATGCGTCGCTCTACGGCGAAGTCCGGTTCCGGGAAAACTCTTCCCAACTGTTCCAATCACTCGCCAGCCCGAAGTTCACTTGGAAAGTCGCGCGGTATCTTGATCTCGGGCTGAACTACACGTGGTTCGCCAATCGGGTCAAACCGGATGAGTTCGCCGACACGCACCGTTTGGAAACGGAATTCAACCCGCACTTCAAGCTCACCGAGTGGCTGGAAATTCACAACCGCAACCGACTGGAAATCTACTGGGCTGACGGCGTCAAGAGCGAGCGTTACCGGTCACGCAATCGGCTCCAGTTCACCTTTCCGCTGAAAGGTCTTCACCCGCTCGAATCGATCTATTTCAACAACGAGTTCTGGTATGAAGTCTACCGGTGGGACTACACGGTGAATCGCGCAATTCCGATCGGACTCAACTTTCACCTCTACAGCCACGCCCATCTCGCTCTTTTCTACATGATCCAATCCACGAAGAAGACGAACGGAGACTGGGATCAGGCGCACATTCTCGGAACAACTCTTTCCTTCTGACTTCGCGCCAGACGTCAGCGGCAAAAGAAGAGAATCAAAACCTGCGCGACCACGATGCGCAGCAGCATGGTCAACGGATAAACCGTGGCGTAAGCAACGGACGGCGATTCCGAGTTGCTGATCGTGTTAGCGAAAGCGAGCGCGGGCGGATCGGTCATGCTGCCAGACAGCAGACCGCACACGTTCATGAAGTTCATCTTTAACACGCGCCGTGCGATCAACCCCACCGTCAACAACGGCACCAGCGTAATCAGCGCGCCGCACCCCATCCACACGAGCCCTTGCTGGCTCAGCAACGTGTGGAAGAAGTGCTGCCCGGCTTTCAACCCCACACAACCGAGGAACAACACGATGCCCAGATGGCGCAACGCCACATTCGCGTTGATCGGCATATACCAAACGATCGGACCAATTTTGCCGATCCGACTCAGCAGAATCGCCACGATCAGCGGCCCGCCCGCTAATCCCAACCGCAGGGGAACAGGCATACTCGCCATCGTGATCGGATACAACCCCACGAGCACGCCCAGACCAATGCCGAGAAACATGGGCAGCACGTCTGTGTGATTGAGTTCCTTGACCGAGTTGCCCACCACCTGCGAAGCCTTGAGAATCGCCGCCTCGTCACCGACCAGTTGCAACATGTCGCCGAACTTCAACTCCAGGTTCGGAGCTGCGGTCATCTCCAGATCACCGCGTGTCAACCGCGTCACCGAGACCCCGAAGAGTTCATTGAATCCCAGTTCGCGAATCTGTTTTCCCAGGACGCCTTTGTGAGTGACAACCACGCGGCGCGACGTGACCAGCCCGGGCAATTCGCGGAGATCATCCGCGCTTTCGCGGCCAATGATCTGACGGAATCGCTCAAGGTTCGCCTTGGTGCCGACTGCCAGGATCGAATCTCCTGCGCGCACCACCGTGTCGCCTTGCGCCGTGTTGACCTCGGTTTCGCCGGCGAAGCGGATGCGTGAGACGACGATCTCCATTTCCCGGCGTCCCGGCAGATCACGCACCAGCACACCGTTGAGGTTGGCGTTTTCGACCACAAGATTCATCCGGGCCAGCGGCTCGTGCCCAGCCATCTCTTCGTCACGAAATAGCTTCGCCTCTTTGGTCGGATTGATGCGGAAAACCGTGCGCAGAAAAAGCATTGCGAGGATGATCCCCAAAATTCCAAACGGATACGTGGCCGCATAACCCAGCGCCGGAAGATCAAACCGGGCGGCCGCGAGATCCGGCAGGGCTTTGAGCGCCTGCTGCGCTGCGCCCAACGCGGGCGTATTGGTCGAGGCGCCGGCGAACAGGCCGACCGCTGCCGCCATGTCAATCCCCAGCCCGAGGCTGACCGCAAGCGTGATGCCCGCGCCGAGGAACACCACCAACGCCGCGAGCAGGTTCAAGCGGAGACCGTTCGATCGCAGCGAACTGAAAAACCCCGGCCCCACCTGCATCCCGATCGTGAACACAAACAGGATCAATCCGAATTCCCGGATGAACGCGAGCGTCTCCGGTGCGATGTTCAAACCGAAGTGCCCCAACAAAATCCCAGCGAGCAAAACTCCGGAAATCCCCAGACCGATTTCCCGGACGCGGATGTGACCGATCGCGAGCCCCAGGACAGTGACAGCGGAGAGCACAAGGACTGCGTGCGCCACGGGCTGAATCGTCTGCAGTTCCAGAATCCAGTTCATAATTTTGGTCGATCGTCCGCCGCGGCGCGCCTTGTCATGACTCCCAGCGGCAGAAAATGCAGAAAGCCGCGCCAATAAATGAGCGCGGCTTTGGGGTTTTGCACTGCGCAGTGCCTACAATCAAATAAGACCGACGTTACTTCGACTTGACCAGTCTTTTCCAGCTTCCAAGAAACCTTCTCAATCGCGACGCCATATCGGCGCCTCACGAACGTCGCTCCGCCTAAAATGAAACTGCGATTTCCCGCCGGTTCACCAAGTTCGCTAACGTTCGCAGAGCAACGGTCGGCCCAGATTAATTCCCACCCGCTGCAAAGCAGCGCGCAGGTGCCACCACCGCCCGCGCGGCCGGCTCACACACGCATTTCTCCCCACGCGGCGGAACGCGTCCCGCAATTTTTCCGGAGTCACGGGTTTTGCGAGGGTGGCTCCAACACGATGCCGTCGCAACATGGACGAAAGCCAAGGCCTCGCTTCACTGGTAATGGCGATGACCGGGAGAATTCCGCCCGCCGTTCGCAAAAGCGTTCGCCCGCCCGAACGCAAGTCGAGATCCACGACCGCCAGATCTCGTTTCAAAGAGCGATCCGTCATGGCTTCGCTCAAAACACACATGGCATCCCGGGTGGTGTTGGCGCAATTGAGATCGCAGTCAGCCGTCGTGACCACCGCCTTGACCGCCCCCTCCACCGCAGAATCGTCCGTCGCAAGAAGTATCGTGAAGCGCTTCATACAAGTTCCGTTCTCTTCTTTCCGCTACCGAATACGTAGACGAAATCCGCGTACGCCCAACAAACTTTTCTTGTCCGATTACTAACGAAAATTGCGACCAGCCACCCAGGTTTAGCTTCTACAAAATCAAAAAGGGCGCCCACACGGGCGCCCTTTCAGTTTAAACAGCTTTTGTCGCGCAGCTCAGACGTTTGACAACGCGCCGGTGGAATCGCCGAAGCGATCCGTCTTCACGCCCATCTTGTTGAGCAGGCTGACGTAGAGATTCGTCATCGGCGTGTTGCTGCCGAGGTTCACGTGGCGACCGGGCCGCAACGCGCCGCCGCCGTGACCGGCGACGATCACCGGCAAATCATCGTGCTTGTGGCGGTTGCCATCGGAGAGGCCGCTGCAATAAACGAGCATCGAATTATCGAGGAGCGTTTTGCCGTCGCGATCCTTCGTCTCGCGCATCCGCTTGAGGAAGTAAGCGAGTTGTTGCACGTAGAAGTGATCGATCTTCGCGAGTTTCTCGATCTTGGACGAGTCGTTCTGGTGATGCGAAATGGAGTGATGCCCTTCCGGCACGCTGAGTTCCTTGAAGCTGCGGTTGCTGCCATCGTGCGCGAGCAGGAACGTCGAGATGCGCGTGGAATCGGTCTGATACGCGAGCACGAGCATGTCCATCATCAGGCGAATGTGATCCTGATAACTGGTCGGCACGCCCGAGGGCGCGTCCATGCCGGGATCAGGCAACGGACCAAACTTCTCCGCCTTCTGGATGCGCTGTTCGATTTCACGAACACCCGTCAGATATTCGTCGAGCTTCTGCTGATCATTGCGACCGAGCTGGCGCTGGAGCGTGTTCGCATCTTCGATCACGAAATCGAGGATCGACTTCTGCCGTTGCTGGCGCAGCGCAAAACTCTTCTGCCGCTCGTCGCCTTTACCGGAGCCGAAGAAGCGCTCAAAAACGAGGCGCGGATTCGACTCGGGCGCGACTGGCTGCGTTTCCGAACGCCATGAAAGATTGAACTGATACGCGCACGAATAACCCGAGTCGCACACGCCCGCCTTGCGCACGCCGTCGCAGGAAAGTTCGAGCGAGGCGAAACGCGTCTGCTGTCCGAGCTGTTGCGCCGCGAGTTGATCCACGGAAACACCGAGACGAATATCGGAGCCGGCGGTTTTCTTGGGACGCGCGCCGGTGAGAATGGTGGAGTTCGCGCGCGCGTGATCACCGCCGCCGTCCTGACCCGCCCAACCGTTCTTTTGCTCGAAGCCAGTAAAGATCTGGAAGTCCTGTTTGAACTCCGCAAGCGGCTGCATCGTGCGATTCAATTCATACGCCGCACCTTCGCCCTTGGGCCGCCAATGAGGGAGAATCACACCGTTGGGCACATATAGAAATCCCAGACGCACGGGCGCCGCAGCAGCACCGGCGGCTGTCGCGCGCGGCAAGATGGATTCCATCGTCGGCAGCGCGACGGCCACGCCGAGGCCACGGAGGAATTGTCGTCGGTCGAATTGAAATGGTTTGTTCATGTCAGTCTTAAATCGCGCCGCAGGGTTAGATGCCGGCCACCACGCGCGGATTCACGGTCATTTGCCCGGTTCACGGCCCGCGGCATCGGCAAGCTTCTCGCCATCGCCGCGACGCTTCTGAAACGGCGCGCTTTCTACGATACCATAAACGAGGGTCTTGAGTTTGCCACCCTCGCGATCCAACTGTTCGGCCAAGCGGTCGATCGTCGGCGAATCGTAATACTCCGGCCCGCGCCCGATCGCGTAGGTCAGTAGCTTCTCGGCCAGGCAACGGTAGAAATCCATCCGTCGCGTGGTGGCCATGATCTTCGATAACTCAGCCACGTTGTTGAACTTCTCGCCCGTGATCAATTGCCCGGCGGTGTCGATCGTCTTGCCGCTTTCCTTGTCGCGCCATTGGCCGAGCGCATTAAAATTTTCGAGGCCCAGCCCGATCGGATCCATGCGGGCGTGGCACGAGGCGCAGAGCGGCTTCTCGCGATGAATCTCCATCGTCTCGCGCATCGTGAGCTGTTTCTTCGAGCCTTTCTTGGCGTCCTCGAGCGGCGGGACGTTCGGCGGCGCGGGCGGTGCAGGCGTGCCGAGGAGATTTTCCAAAACAAAGAGGCCGCGTTTCACCGGCGAGGTGCGTGTCGGATTGGACGTCACCACGAGCAAGCTGGCGTGGGTCAACACGCCACCACGGTGACTGCCTGGTTTGAGAGAAACTTTCCGCATCTCCGTCCCCTTCACGCCATCGATCCCATAGAACTTCGCGAGCGATTCGTTCAGGAACGTGTAATCGGCGGTGAACAATTCGAGCGCGCTACGATTTTCACGGAGGATGTAGGCGACGAGCGATTCCGTTTCGTCGCGCATCGCGACGCGGACGCGCTGACCGAACACCTTGCTGACTTGTTCGTTCTTGATGCCAAGAATTCGACTGGCGTTCACATTGATCGTGGCGGCGTCGCGGGTCTGCAACCACTGACCAACGAAATTGCGGATGAACCGGTCGCTACGCCGGTCTTTCAACATGCGATCCACCTGCGCGCGCAAATTCGTCCGCAGGTTCCCGGCGTGCGCGAGGGCGAACAACTCGTCGTCGGGGAGCGAACTCCACAGCAAATACGAGAGTCGCGACGCGAGCGCGAATTCGTCCACGGGCACGATGCGTCCGGGATTGTTTGGCTCGGGTTGAATCTCCGCGCGGAAGAGAAATCGCGGCGACGCGAGCACCGCGGTGAGCGCTTGGCCAATGCCTTTCTCGAATGACATGCCCGGATGCTTCGCCGTGGTTTCGGCCAAGGTGACAAGCCGGTTCAATGTCGGTTCGTCGACCGGACGACGGAACGCGTGGTCGGCGAGCCGGCGAATGATCTTCTGCGCATACGCGTGGCGCGCGGCGGCGTCAGCGGGCGGCGGGCCGTCAGGGAACAGGCGATAGTAATCCTTCGGATATTCGAGCACGCTGCCGTCGAGCGGACCGTGAATCTTCACGCTGTTGATGGCGAGTGAGAGCTGGTTTTCACCGCTGCCCGGCGAACGCTTTTCTTTGATGCTCAAACCGAGCACCGCAGCGCCGGGTTTCAGATCGATCTCCGACGTGAGCAAGATGTTCTTGCGGTAATCCCAGCCAACATTGCGGCTGCCGATTTCCTTGCCGTTGACGCGCAAGCCGACGTCCGCCGTGTGCACCGTGGCCTCGTCCGAGCCGGTGACGCGCATGTCGACCGTGATCTGATAGCGGCCCGCGTGCGCGATCTTCTGACTCGTCTCGGCGGTCGCGGTCTTGGCGAAGGCCAGATACTTGGCCGTCTTGTTGGTGCTACCGCGAACTTTGAATTGCTCCGGGCTGAGCTTGATCGTCGGAATCTTGCCGTTGGCTGCCTCGAGCGCGTCGCCGACGATTTCCTGCGCCGCGTCGAGATACTTTTCCAAAAGGATCGGCGAAAGGTTCAACACGTCGCCGATCGTGTCGAAGCCGTAGCCCGTGTCGTCCGCCGGGAACGCCTCGGTCGTATCGAACTCCACACCCAGCAGATCGTAAATCGTGTTGCGATATTCCTCGCGGTTCAATCGGCGAATGGTCACGCGTCCGGGATCAGGGCTCGCCGGATCCACTTTGAACACGGCGCGCTCGATCCATTGAAAAATCTCACGACGCTCGGCTTCGCTCGGCTGCGCCTTCTTGGCCGGCGGCATCAACTGCGAGTCCACATTCTTCCAGACCGACAGCCAGAGTTCGTAATTGGAAAAGTGCTTGGTGAGACTGGAATACTTGTCGAGCGCCACCCCGCCCTTCTCGGTGCCATCGGCGTGGCAATCGAAGCAATACTTCTCCAGCAGCGGCTTCACCTTGCTGTTGTATTCTGCAGCGCCCGCTGGTTCGGCACCGGCTGGAGCTGGCGACGACTTGGTCGCGTCGGCCGCCCAAGCCGCGACGGACAGGCAAACGAACACGCCCGCGCTGAGCAGAATTTTGGCAGACCGATTCACACGCATAGAGATTCCATATCACTTCGACAGCTCGCTGGCCGCCCCATTTCATCGCCGGATCAAATAGATGGTTAGAGTCTCCCCTGCATTCAGCTTTATTTCCAGAAGGAGTTCTGTTTCGGATGCCGCACTTGGGGCGTGATCGAACGCGTTCAGGTTCGCCTATCGTCGTCACGGCGCACCACGGCTGAATTTTGTTTTGGGAGGCGCCGGCAGAACGTAGCGGCAATCGCGCTTCGATCGCGGACGCCGGCGTGAATTGATTCAATCGCGCCGCGTCATGGTTGTGACCCGGCACTTGATGGTAGTAGGATCGCGCCACTTCAATGACAACTCATTCACTCGCGACCGGCGCCCTCTTGGTCGCAATAAACTGCGCAGCCGCTCTGGCCGGCGATCAACCGCAGTGGGGACAAGCTTGGTCGCGCAACATGGTTTCCACCGAGCGCGGCTTGCCTGATTCGTTCGATCCCGCGTCCGGCAAGAACATCAAGTGGGTAGCGAAGCTCGGCACCGAATCGCACTCCACGCCGGTGATTTCCGGCGGGCGCGTCTATATCGGCACCAACAACGGCGAACCGCGCGATCCCAAACACCAGGGCGACCGCGGCGTGTTGATGTGTTTCGACGAACGCGACGGCAATTTGCTCTGGCAACTCGTCGTGCCGAAGCGCGAGGAGGATCCGTATTTCGACTGGCCCAAGAGCGGCATTGCGTCGCCAGCTACGGTCGAAGGTGACCGCGTTTACATCGTGAACAATCGCGGCGAAGTCATGTGCCTCGACGCAAAAGGAATGGCCAATGGCAACGACGGACCGTTTCGCGACGAAGGCGTGCACATGACGGCGCCAGCCTCCAACGGCCCGCCGCGCAAGCCCGTCGCTGGCTTGGAAATCATGCCCACGCTCGTCCGCCCACCTCTCGAAGGGAAGGCGCTCGAACCCGGCCCGCTCGACGCCGACGTCGTCTGGATCTTCGACATGGTGCGCGACGCCGGTATCTGGCCGCATGACGGCGCGCATAGTTCGATCCTCATTCACGGCGACCATCTCTACCTCAACACCGGCACCGGCGTGGACAACACGCATCGCAAGATCCGCGCGCCCGACGCGCCGAGCCTTATCGTGCTCGACAAGAAAACCGGCCGCCTGCTCGCGCGCGACGACGAACACATCGCGCCGCTTATCTTTCACAACACCTGGTCCGCACCCTCGATGGGCGTCGTGAATGGGAAGCCGTTGATCTTCTTTGCCGGCGGCAATGGACTGGTTTACGGCTTTGAACCGATCGCCAAGACGCCCCCAATGGGCGAAGTGTTGAAGCTGAAGAAAGTTTTCCAATTCGACATCGATCCGAACGGGCCGAAGGAAGCCGTGCACCGTTTCACGCAGAACAAAAAGGAAGGCCCGAGCAATATCTACGGCATGCCCGTGTTTGTGGATGGGAAGATCTACATCGGCGGCGGCGGCGACGTCTTCTGGGGCAAGAACGAGGCGTGGCTGAAATGTTTCGACGCCACCAAGACCGGCGACCTCACTCACACCGCGGAATTGTGGTCCTATCCGCTCAACCAACACGTGATGTCCACTGCCGCGGTGCACGACGGTCTCGTGTTCATCGCCGACAACGCGCGCAACGTGCATTGCGTGGACGCGCGCACCGGCAAGCCCTACTGGACGCACGAGTGCAAGGGTACGTTCTGGGCCTCGCCCTACGTGGTCGACGGCAAGGTCTTCATTGGCACGCGCCGCGGGGATTTCTGGATCTTCGCCGCCGACAAGGAAAAGAAAATCCTGAGCACCCTCGAACTCGGCGCACCGATCAGCGCCACCGCCGTCGCCGCCAATAGCGTGCTCTACGTTTCCACAATGACACAGCTTTACGCGATTAAGGCAAAACCGTAATTGCAATGAAGACGTTTTCGCTGGCATCGCGGCAGCGAGTCGCGACGACGTCAGGGTGCGGATAGGACGCGGTAGAAGCGAACTGGAAAGTTGGTTGAACTCAGGTCGACGTAGTCCAGCCAATCTGCGGTGAGGGTATTGGTTCCAAGCGAGGTCCAATCGACGAGGTTAGTAGAAGCTTGGATGACGAACTGTTGGCCGGCAATTCCGGTGATACGCGTTTGGAAGGTTCCACCCGGGCCGATTGCGGATTGATTATGGGCCGGAGACGCGGGTGGCAATCCCTCATCTATCAACATCACGCGATAGGAAGGTGGTGGGAGAGTCGGATCACGTTCGACCAGAAACTCCACGACGCTGTTGGAAACCATGCCGGTCGCGAGGTTGGTCCATGCGTTCCCCTGTCCCAATTGGAGAATGGCCGTCTGTCCGCTCGTGCCGGCAAAGCCCAAGAGAAAACGATTGCTTACCGGTTGGGCGTAGACGAACGCGTTCGTCCGCAACGGCGGTCCGAATAAATTCAACCGAATTTCGCCGCTGTTTCCCAGTTCGGACCCAACGGCGATCTGATACACTTGGCCAGCATGCGCAAAGTACGAGGCACTTCCATAACCAGCGGCGATGGGATGCAAGCTTCCTACATCAGAGCCGGTGTAAACGGCGAGGGGGAAGACAAAGTCGCTGTTGCTCAGCGACAAGCTAACCGTCCCATAGGTCGGAGCGGTCCATGACCACCAGACCGACTGCCCACTCGTATCTCCTGCGTGAGCCGGCTCACCAGCCTCGGTCGAAGCGGCAACATTGTATCCGGTGGCTAGTACCGCGTTTCCTGTCAGGACACGGGCGTTGCTGAAGTCGTCGTTTGGAGGGATTGGCGTAAGGGTGAGGAAGAAGACCACGTCGCCTGAGGATCCCATGTTTCCGTCCATTGCAATCTTGAAAGTCTGCCCGGCAGCCACATCGAAACGAGCCTCGGTTCCAGAGGCCACCGACGTGAAATTGCTGATGACCGAACCACTATAGACCGCAAACAACGGAAGAAAATCGGGCGGCGGATTCGCATCAACCCCAGTTCCACATTGATTGCAGTTGTAGCCTTGCCCGCCGGTAGAGCCGGAAAAATTCGTACTCCTCACTCCGCCTGTGAGTGGGATCACACCATTTGTCGGTGGCTGGTGGTAAACCGGAATGTTCGTGCCAATGATGACATTTCCAGCAGCGGGAGCAGTCCAGGTGAACCACACCGAACGACCTCCAACATCGCCGGCATGGTTGGGTTCGGCGGGTTCCTTGGTGGCGCCGATGTTGGAATTGGTCAGGACCAGTTGGGAACCGATGAGAACCTCTGCATCGGCCAAATTGTCGTTCGCCGGACTCGCATGAAACTCCAGTTGCAGAGGGAACTCAGCGGTATTGGAGACGACTGAGCAAGGAAAGCTGGTGGATCCGGAGTTAGCGCCACCGAGGACGAGAACATAGGGGCCATAGTTGGTGCGGAGATATCCATCGACCGCGATTTGATACTCCACCCCTGCGGAGGCATCGAACGCAAATGCACCGCGCTCTCTCCATTGACCGGGGCAAGCAGAGCCGTAGGACCACCGGAACAGGTTGCTGCAAACAAGCGATAGACTTTGAAGATTGGTTCCGGTAAACACCCCGACAATGGGAGTGTAGTTAGTGCTTCCCACTGACACGAACACCGTGCCATTAGTCGGCGCTATCCATGAATACCAAAGTGTCCGCCCCCAGCCGTCGGAGAGCAGAGGCTCGCCTAGTTCGGCGCTGGCGAAAACATTTGTAGCCAGAACAGTCGGATTCGTGCCGGTCAAAAGCTGGCGTCCGCTGAAGCTGTCATTCGTCAGGAAGGATGGGAACACGCGAAAACTGCGGGCGCTGGACATGTTGGTGGTCCCGTCCGCCAGCATCGCTTTGACAGCAACGGAATAGTCACCGCTGGGAGGATTGGTCCAGACTATTTGGTAAGGCGGCTGCGTGACGAAGCCCAGATTTGTCGCGGCGAGGACATTACTCGGATACGATTGCCCACTTACGATGAAATCGACCTTCGTGACCGCGCCGTCGTAGCTTCCGGGTGCAAACGTAGCGGCGAGCAGGACATTGCTCACACTTAGAAAGGTTGCGTTTTCATCCGGACTGATGATTCGGAGGGAATTCAATTTCAGGCTGATGTTCGCCTGGAGAACCGGAGGCGGCACTACGACTTGAGAAGAAGCCTGATCCACCATCAACGCGTACATGACTCCTGCGTCGGCGTGAAACGTCAGTGTCGAGGGCGGCACCCATGTGGTAAACAAGCCTCCGTTGGGGGGCACTGTTACGCCGTTGCTCGCCACCACGGACAGATTGGTCAGCGCGGAGCCGGTGAAGACGCCCATTAATGGGTTGAAAGTGCTCCCGGAGGACGACAGCGTTACCGTGCCCGATACCGGCGCCACCCAAGACCACCACAGCGATTTCCCGAGGGCCCGGCCAGTGTGCGCATCGCCACCAAGCCCCGGTTCGCCAGTTTCCTTGGTCGCGAGGTCCAAAATACCGCCAAAACTTAGCGGGCTACCGGTCAAGCTCGCGGCATTAGTAAAATTATCATTGCTCGGCTGGGCGTGAATCTTGAGCACTCCGATCATTAGGCACCCGACAGACAACGTGAGCCCGCATCTCCATGCGCGCCCCGGAGGAGCAACAAAAACAAAACGGGAAAAGCCGACCCACATTCCAACCCGAGTTTAGTGGAACCCAGAAGCATTGCAAAGTCCTCTTACTAAGTTAATGCAACTGGATGAGGGTTGGCTGAGAAGGTGAACGACACCGTGAAAATGCCGCTACCTCCTCAACTTCTTGAAATCCGTGCCTGAAGTTTCTACCAAACCTAAAGAACCCGCCTCATCGCAGTCGGCCACCCCGAAGTTTGAAGACGTGGTGAAGTCGGCGGAACAGGCAGCGGTGCTGGTTTTGGTGTATTAAGGCACTTTTCCACGCTTTTTCAGCCAATGGCTTTTGCAAATGCCGATTTGCAATTGCCTTTTCCCGAAAGGCAATCGCCTTTTCCCGCGTTGCAATCTGCTTTTTCCGTTATGCAATTGCCTTTCGTCGTCAGGCAATCAGTTTTCCGCGTCGGCTGATTGCTTTTTTCCGTTCTGCAATCGGCATTTTTCGTCCGCCGACGTGTTTTTGGCGTTTTGCCATCACCTTTTCCCGTCCAGCAATCCGTTTTTGCCGTGCGGCAATGTGTTTTTGCCGACTGCAGACGTGTTTTCAACGTCAGCCGACATGAAATCGTCGCCCGCAAGACGCTTTTTGGGGATCTGCCATCACGTTTTTACACGAACAGGTTCAAAATCAGATAAATCCGAGGGGACAATCGGGTTTTAAGCCAGTTGTCATCATTCCCTGACCGGGAACCGCCGTCCGCCGCGTTCGCGGCATCGGAGATCGTCGATAAAAAGTCAGGGGCGACGCTTTTCGTCGCCCCTCTGGCTAACCGGCCGTGGTTTACGGTTTTCACCGCACCAGCGCCGGCAGAAATTGGATCACTTCTTTTCCGCGTCCACTTTGGCTTTTTCGAAGGCGGCTTTGGCGTCGGCTTTCTTCTTCTCCGCGTCCAACTGAGCTTGGGCAGCGACCTTGTTCGCCTCGACCTTCGCCTTTTCGATTGTCGCGTCGATGTCAGCCTGTTTCTTGGCTTCCGCGGCGGCCGCGGCGACGGCTTTCTTTTCGTTATCGAGCGCGTTCTTGGTGGCTTCCTTGTTGTCTTCGATGGCGGCTTTTTGTTTGTCGCAGCCCACGAGAACGGACACGGCAAGAATTCCGAGCAAAAGATGTTTCATGTTTTTATTTCCTGAGGGTCGCGGCTTTTGATTTGCGGCGAGGTTTGGTTGCGTGACTGACAGGTCGTTCGCGAGGAACCGGCCTTTGAGCCCGCTTGCGCGAACCCTCACGAAAGTCTGGATCTTGGCGGGATCACTCGGCTTCCGTTAGGGGTCGCGCGAAAGTTTTATTTACGGTTTGGTGACAGTTTCCGTGGTGGTCGTGGTGATCGGGCTGCGAATCGTGGTCTCTTCGGACGTGGTGGTCGTGCTGGACGACTTCTTTTCCTCGGAGGCGCAGGCGGAAAGGAAAGCCAGGGCGACGGCGGCAAGTGCGGGAAGGATCAGTTTTTTCATTTTGTATGATTGGGTCGTTTTTTCTAACGGGGCGAAGTTACGCTCCCAACCAATCACCGCCTATGGGGTGTAACCCGAACCTCACCGCAGCCCCAATCCGGTGCAACGGCGCACAAAGTTCCACACCCGAGTCATCCCGCGGTGCAATTCGGATAGCCACGTGTGCATTTCCAGAATGGCCAGCGACGCCGACGATCTCCATACTGACGGTCATGAAATCCCGGTTTGCGATTGTCCTGACTCTTTGCGCTCTCACCGTCTCCGCCTGGAGCGCACCCCGTCCCAACATCATCATCGTGTTGTGCGACGACATGGGGTTCTCCGATCTCGGTTGTTACGGTGGGGAAATTCAGACGCCGAATCTGGATCAACTCGCCGCGAACGGCCTTCGCTTCACGCAGTTCTACAACACCGCCCGGTGCTGTCCGACGCGCGCGGCTCTGCTCACGGGGCTTTACTCGCATCAAGCCGGCATCGGCCACATGACGGACGGTTTCAGCGCGAAGGTCGGGGATTCCTACGCGGGCGATCTGAGCAAACGCGCCGTCACGATTGCGCAGGCACTCAAGCCGGCGGGCTATCACAGCTATGCGGTCGGCAAGTGGCATGTAGCGAAGGATATTTTGCCCGACGGTCCGAAGCACAACTGGCCGTTGCAGCGCGGCTTTGAAAAATTCTACGGCACAATCACCGGTGCGGGGAGCTTCTACGATCCCGGCACGCTGACGCGCAACAACACGTCGATCTCACCGCTCGCTGATCCGGAATACCAACCCGCGAGCTATTACTACACCGATGCGATCACCGATCACGCGGTGCGTTTCGTGGGCGAACACCAGAAGGCGCACGCAGGCGAGCCGTTCTTCATGTATGTGGCCTACACGGCGGCGCATTGGCCGATGCATGCGAAGCCCGCCGACATTGCGAAATACAAAGGCAAGTACGACGCCGGCTACGATGTGATCCGCCGCGCGCGTTTCGCCAAATCGAAGCAACTCGGACTCATCGACGCGAACTGCCAGTTGACGGACACCGTGGGAGATTGGAGCAAGGTGGAGAACAAGGAATGGGAAGCGCGCTGCATGGAAGTTTACGCCGCGATGGTCGATTGCATGGATCAAGGGATTGGCCGGATCGTGGGCGAGTTGAAACGGAGTGGTCAATTCGACAACACGCTGATCCTTTTCCTGCAAGACAACGGCGGTTGCGCCGAGACCGTGGGGCGCGCTCCGAAATCCGGCGACAACAATTCCAAAACATATCCGGTCATTGCCAGAGATGCGTTGCGACAAGACGTGATCCCCAAGCAACTCCGCGACGGTCGTGCCGTGCGCCAGGGCCCGGGCGTGATGCCGGGCGCCGAGGATACTTACATCGCGTATGGCGAAGCGTGGGCCAACGTCAGCAACACACCGTTCCGTCTCTACAAACATTTCGAGCACGAAGGCGGCATCTCCACTCCGCTGATCGCGCATTGGCCGGCGGGCATTCCCGCGCCGCGCCGCAAAGCGCTCGAGAAGCAGCCCGGCCATTTGATTGATCTCATGGCGACGTGTGTTGATCTCGCTGGATCGAAGTATCCGGCGGAGTTGGCCAATGAAAAAATTCAACCGATGGAAGGCGTCAGCTTGCGCGCCGCGTTTGAGGGCAAAGCGCTCAATCGTCCGCAACCGATCTTCTGGGAGCACGAAGGCAACCGCGCCGTCCGCGATGGCCAATGGAAGCTTGTTTCGAAACATCCCGGCAAATGGGAGCTCTACGACATGGAAGCCAATCGTGCCGAGTTGAACGACCTCGCCGCGCAGCAGCCCAATCGCGTCAAGACGATGGCGGCGCAATGGGATGCCTGGGCCAAGCGTGTCGGCGTGCTGCCATGGCCGTTGAACCAAGGCGAAGCCAAGAAGGGCAAAGCGAAAAAGAAATAATCCGCTCAGTTGTAACGAAATCTCTCGTGCCGCTATGGAGTAGTATGCACCTTGGCCAATCATTCGACGCTACCGGCTCGAAACAGCGACCGCCGTTCCTGCCATGAAGATTCGCCCCGCCCTGCTCTGGTTGCATCGATGGATCGGCCTTGGGGTCAGCGGGATTGTCTTCGTGGTCGCGGTGACCGGCTGTTTCCTGGCGTTTGAGGAGGAACTCGATCGCGCGCTGCACCCGGCGCAATACCAAGCCGCAAAGACTGAGGAAAGGCTCGGCGTCGATGCGCTGGTCGACATTGCACGGGAGCACTTTCCAAGAATGCCCGTCATGGGATTGCGCCTGCCGCAGCGACCGGGCGATCCCATTTCCATCGGCTTTGGCAATCGCGCCCGCGTCTTTCTCGATCCGCATGACGGCCGGAAGTTGGGCGTGCAGAGTGAGCCTCATCCGTTCATCAAGGCGATTAACCAACTCCACGTTCGCCTTATGGCCGGTCCCACGGGCGGGACCATCGTGGGCTTCGCGACATTACTCACGTTGGGGCTGGCGCTGACCGGATTGTGGCTTTGGTGGCCCTTGCGAATCGTATGGTTCAAGGGTCGACCTTCCTGGCGCCGGTTGAACTTCGATTTGCACAGCGTTGCTGGTCTTTACTCGTCGCTGTTCCTGATTCTCGTTTGCGTTACCGGTGTAACGATGGCGTTTCACGAGACGCTCGATCCATGGATAATCAAGCTCACCGGCGCGGCACCACGTCCACGTCCACCACACGTCACGCCGCGTCCCAATGCCCCGAAGATCAGCATTGGTATGGCCGTTCGACGCGCGAGCGAAGCGTTGCCGGGCGCGAAGCCGGTGCTCGGGAGCATGCCGCTGCAGCCCGGCGCAACGTTTCGCCTGCAACTCCGATTCCCCAACGACACCACCCCCGGCGGGCGCAGCCAGGTGCATCTCGATCCCTACAGCGGCGAAGTGTTGCAGGTGTTCAGCACCCGCGGCGCGGACTTCGGCAATACTTACATCTGGATGCAACGCTCACTGCACACGGGCGACATCTTCGGCTGGCCCACCCAAGTGCTCGCGCTCCTTGTCTGCGTCGCGCTGACCTTGCAAGTCGTGAGCGGAATTGTGATCTGGTGGCCGTGGCGCAAGCGCCTTTCCGCTGCCTCGAACGGCTGAACGGCATCAAGCCCCCGGGCCGGGCTTTCGAACCGAACTGCGCGCACGCGTCGGTCGCGGTTGCTGGCGATATTCCGTCGGCGTGGCGCCCGTGTATTTGCGGAACACGTTGCTGAAATATTGGCTCGTCGAGAACCCCAGCGACTGCGCGATGTCCGTCACGGGACGTTCCGACGTCACCAGCAACTCGCGCGCAGTTTTCACCCGCAGTCGTTGGAGATAATCGTTCGGCGTCATTCCCGTCGCCGCCTTGAAGAGTTGGAACAGCCGCGCCCGACCGTAGCCCACGTGATCAGCGAGCTCCTCGATCCGCAAAGGTTCATGCAATCGCGTCTGCATGTGCGCCACCACTGCGTCGGCGATTTGCTTCGAATCCGCGCGATTGGCTTGGGTGAGTTGCCGGGCCGCTTCGAGAATCGCCGCACACGTCGAAAGCCGCAGCCGCATGCGAGCGACCGCGTCATCGGGCCGCTGTTCGAACGCGCGAATCTGTTGGCCCAATCCGGCGATGATCCTCGGCAACTCGCGTCCCAGCGGTCGCACAGCGAGCGCGTTCTCACGGAACTGCGCGGTCGCCCACGCGAGATCCTTCGGCGTGAACGGCGTCTGCCGACACGCGCCGGCGTGGCTGGGATCGAACACGATGCCGCAGATCGTCGCCGGCATGCGGACATTGTGCAGACCGCGATGCACCGTGCGCGGCGGCACCACCAGAAAATGGCCGCCCGGCAATTCAATGGAGCGCCGATCAGCGAACTCGTAAGCCGTGCCGCCTTCGAGGACGAAGAGGAGTTCGAACACACGGTGCGAATGCCACGTGATCCGGGAGGCGTTATGGCTGCGGACGGCGCCGAGCGTCTCGACCAGCGGCAGATCGATTTCATCGCCACGAACCAGGCGTTCGTTTTCCACTGACTTTTGTGCCAACATCACCGCGTGCAATATCATCCAATGGACAATTCGGAAAGACGGATTTGGACGCCGTCGATAGTTTCACCCGGAATGACAACTGCGCCCTGTTCGAGTCCGCTGCGCGGCATCTTGCCGCCGCAAACGATGCCAATTTCCGGATGTGTGTTCGTTAGAGAGAGAGTTGATTGAAACCATCTCTTCAACTGGCCGCATGAAACCTTCGCTCGCCCTCGGTCTCGACTTCGGAACGGAAAGCGTGCGCGCGGTGCTCGTGGATTTGCGCGGGCGCGAGCTCGCCACTGCCGTCGCGAAGTATCCGCATGGGCAAATCACCGAGTCGCTGCCCGATTCGAAGAAGAAGCTCCCGCCGTTTTACGCGCTCCAGCATCCGCTCGACTGGCTCGACTCCGCCGCGAAGGCCACGCGCGCGGCGCTGCGTCAGGCGAAGGCGGGCGCGAGCGATGTGCTCGGCATCGGCGTGGATTTCACGAGTTGCACGATGCTGCCGACGAAACGCGACGGCACGCCGCTTTGCTTGCTGAAGGAGTTTGCCGGCGAGCCGCTCGCGTGGCCGAAGCTCTGGAAGCACCACGGCGCGCAAGCGCAGACGGACCGCATCAATGCCGTCGCCCGCGAGCGCGGTGAAAGTTTTCTCCAACGCTACGGCGGCATCATCGGGCTCGAATGGTTTTTCCCGAAGATGCTCGAGACCCTCGAAGTTGCCCCGCGCGCCTACGACGCGGCGGAAGTGTGGCTCGAAGCCGGCGATTGGTTCGTGTGGCAACTCGTCGGCGGCGCGGCGGAATCGCTGCCGCGCTCGACGTGTCAGGCCGGCTACAAGGGTATGTGGAGCGCGACAGACGGCTATCCGTCGGAGAATTTTCTGCGCGCGGTGAATCCGAATTTCGCGCGCGTCGTGAAGGACAAGATGCCCGGTCGTCTGCTCGCGCCCGGCGTGTCGGCGGGCGGACTCACCGCGGCGATGGCGAAGAAATTCGGGCTCCGAGAAGGCATACCAGTCAGCGCCGCCATCATCGATGCTCACGCAGGTGTGCCCGGCGCGGGTGCTGCGGAACCCGGCACGCTCGTCCTCGTGATGGGCACGAGCTCGTGCCACATGCTCAACAGCGAAGTGGAGCGCAGCGTCTCTGGTGTCGCAGGTGTGGTGAAAGACGGGATATTGCCCGGCTTCTTCGGCTACGAGACCGGCCAGGCTGCCGTGGGCGACGCGTTCGACTGGCTGCGCAAGCTCACCGGCCAGCGCGATTTTTCAACGCTCGGCCGCGAAGCCGCCGCGCTGCCGCCTGGCGCGGAAGGCGTGATGTGCGTGGATTGGTTCAACGGCTGCCGCACGCCGCTCATGGACGGCACGCTGCACGGTGCGTTCGCCGGACTCGCGCTGCACCATCGTCCCGCACATCTCTATCGCGCGTTGCTCGAAGCGTCGGCGTTCGGTGTGCGCTGGATTGTCGAAGTGCTCCGCGACGGAGGCGTGCCGGTGAAGAAGTTCGTCGCGACCGGCGGCCTGCCGCATCACAACCCGCTCGTCGTGCAGGTCTATGCCGACGTGCTTGGCGAAAACATCACTGTCCATCCGAGCAAACAGGGCCCCGCGCTCGGCGCCGCGATTCTCGGCGCGCTCGCCGCGGGTGCATTCAAATCCCCCGGCGACGCCATCCGCGCGATGGCTGTGCGAAAGGGCGCCGCCGTTTTCAAACCGAACCGCTCCCACCGCGCCGCCTACGACGCAATCTACGCCGAGTATCGGCGCCTCGGCGATTTCCTCTCTGCTAAAAACCACTCCTGACCATGCCCACGAAACGTCTCTCGAAGAAAACCATTCAACTCGTCGCCAGCGGCGACCTCCGTCTCTCCGCGAACCAAGTCTGCTGGCCCGCGCAGGCCGCGATGGAAAAGGCGCTCGGCGATGCACTCGCTGCCGAGGGCTTCAAGGTCGCACGCGCGCATCCGTTCGATGCGAAGGCGAAGCATGGCTTCATTGATTCGCAAAAGATGGGGCTCGAGGTCTTCCGCAATGTAGACCCGGACGCCCCGCTCATCGTCGCTGAGGCGGTGTGGCAATATTCGCATCACGTCCTCGCCGGGCTCACGACGCATCGCGGGCCGATTCTCACCGTGGCGAATTGGAGCGGCCAGTGGCCGGGGCTGGTCGGCATGCTGAATCTCAACGGCTCGCTCACGAAGGCCGGCGTGCGCTACTCGACGCTGTGGAGCGAAAATTTCACCGATGACTTTTTCCTCGCGAAGCTGCGGCAGTGGCTGAAGGCCGGCCGCATCACGCACGACACGTCGCACGCGCGGCCGCTGGAGAAAGTGAAAGTGCCCGCGCAATTTTCCCGCGCGACGAAGCTCGGCGAAAAGCTCGCGGCGGAACTCCGCAGCAGCAAAGCCATCCTCGGCGTGTTCGACGAAGGCTGCATGGGCATGTTCAACGCCATCATTCCCGACCACGCGCTGCACGCGTGTGGCGTGTTCAAGGAGCGCCTCAGCCAGTCCGCGCTCTACGCCGAGACGATGCGCGTGCCCGACGCCGAGGCCGATACGGTGCGCGCGTGGCTGGAGAAGAAGGGGATGAAATTCCACACCGGCCCGAAGCACGAGCGCGACCTCACCGACGCGCAGATTCGATTGCAGTGCAAAATGTATGTCGCCGCCGTGCGCCTCGCGGATGACTTCGGCTGCGACGCTATCGGCATCCAATATCAGCAGGGGCTCAAGGACCTGTTGCCCGCGAGTGACCTCGTCGAAGGCACGCTCAACAACGCCGACCGTCCGCCGGTGCGTTCGCGCGACGGCAAGCGCGTGCTCTGCGCCGGACAGCCCGTGACGCATTTCAACGAAGTGGACGAATGCGCTGGCCTCGACGGTTTGCTCACGCAGCGCGTCCACGCTGCGCTCGGCCAGCCGGTGGAAAACACGCTGCACGACGTGCGCTGGGGCGCGGAGTTTGGCGGTGAATATGTGTGGGTCTTCCTCATCAGCGGCGCGGCGCCGGCGGCGCACTTCATCGGCGGATGGAAAGGCTCGGAAGGTTTCCGCCAGCCCGCGATGTATTTCCCGAATGGCGGCTCCACGCTGCGCGGCGTCAGCAAGCCCGGCGAAATCGTCTGGTCGCGCATATACGTGCGGGACGAGGCGCTGCACATGGACATCGGTCGCGGCGGAGTCGTCACGCTGCCGCGCGAGGAGACGGAGCGGCGCTGGCAGGCCACCACGCCGCAATGGCCCATCATGCACGCGGTGACTTACGGCGTGTCGCGCGACCAACTCATGGCAAAGCATCAGGCGAATCACATTCAGGTCGCCTACGCGAAGGATGCGAAGTCCGCCGACGCATGTCTCTTCACCAAGGCCGCCTTCGCCCGCGCGCTGGGCATTCGCGTGAATGTCTGCGGCGATCGCAACCGCGAACAGGGCTGGAGCTAAATCGGTTCGCCGCGATTATCTCATGACCACCACTTCATCCAATCCGCTGCGTTACGCGTGGTTCGTCGTCGCGCTGCTCTTCCCGGTCGCGCTGCTGAACTACCTCGACCGGCAGATGCTCGCGACGATGAAGGCCTCGATGGTCAGTGACATCCCGAGCATCGCGAACAAAGCGGACTGGGGCATGGTGCTCGCGTGTTTCAAGTGGACCTACGCGGTGCTGAGTCCGTTTGGCGGCTTCATCGCGGATCGCGTGAGCAAACGGCTCGTCATTGGTTTGAGCCTGTTCGTGTGGTCGGCGGTGACGTGGTGGACTGGGCACGTGACGACGTTCCATGAACTCATCGCCGCGCGCGCGCTCATGGGCGTGAGCGAGGCGTTCTACATTCCGACGGCGCTGGCATTGATCGCGGAATACCACGCTGGGTTCACACGCTCGCGCGCGGTGGGCGTGCATCAAGCGGGGATTTACGTCGGGCAAATCCTCGGCGGCTTCGCTGGCTATATCGCAGATTCGCCGGAGCACGGCTGGCGTTGGGCGTTCAGCACGTGCGGCATGATCGGCGTCATTTACGCACTGCCGTTGTTGGCGCTGCTGCGTGATCCAGTGCGGGCGAAAGCTGAACCCACAACGAATCAAATCGCCGCACCGCGCGAGAATGTTTTCCGCGGCCTGCTCGGCAACCGCAACTTCCTCCTGCTCGTGCTCTACTTCACGCTGCCAGCCATCGCGGGCTGGGTCGTGCGCGACTGGATGCCGGAAATTTTGCGGGAAAAATTCTCCCTCGGTCAGGGCAAGGCCGGCATGAGCGCGATTCTCTATGTGCAAATCGCCTCGCTCATCGGCGTCGTCATCGGCGGCACCCTGGCTGACCGCTGGATGCGCGCGACGCCGCGCGGACGCATCTTCACCAGCGCAATCGGCATGGTGCTTTTCCTGCCTGCGCTCTTCAGCGTCGGCAACGCCAACACGCTCGGCGTGGCGATCGCCGGACTCATCGTGTTTGGCTTTGGCTGGGGATTTTTCGACTGCAACAACATGCCCATTCTCTGCCAGATCGCGCGGCCCGAGTGGCGCGCCACGGGGTATGGCATCATGAACCTCGTGAGCATCTCGTGCGGCGGCTTCGGTGATTGGGCCTTTGGCGCGCTGCGCGACCGTCACGTGGCGCTCAACGTCATCTTCGGGGTCTTCGCCGGGGTGGCGCTGCTTTCCGTTTTCATCGTGCTGCTCATCAAGCCGCGCGAAGCAAATTCTTCAAAATGAACCTACCGAAATACCACGGCATCATTCCTCCGATGGTCACGCCGTTGCGCGACCGCGACTCGCTCGACGTGCCCGGCCTCGAACGTCTCATCGAACACATCCTCGCCGGCGGCGTGCACGGACTCTTCATCCTCGGCACGACCGGCGAAGGCCCGAGCCTCAGTTACCGCCTGCGCAAAGAACTCATCGAGCGCACTTGCCGACAAGTGAACCGCCGTGTGCCCGTGCTCGTGGGCATCACCGACACGGCTTTTCAGGAGTCGCTCAACGTCGCCAAGTGGTCCGCCGATGCGGGCGCCGATGCGCTCGTCGTCGCGCCTCCGTATTACCTGCCCGAAGGCCAGCCGGAGTTGCAGGAATATCTCGACCATCTCGTGCCCGAACTGCCGCTCCCGCTGTTCCTCTACAACATGCCCGCGCTCACCAAGGTCGCGATGGAGCCGGAGACCGTGCGTCGCGCGATGGCAGAGCCGCGCATCATCGGCCTCAAGGACAGCTCGTGCAGCATGATCTATCTGCACCGCATCCTCGCGCTGCTGCCGCATCGTCCCGACTGGCCCGTGCTCGTCGGTCCGGAGGAAATGTTGTCCGACGCGGTCTTCGCCGGCGCACACGGCGGCGTGAATGGCGGGGCCAACCTTTTCCCGAAGCTCTACGTGAAACTCTTCGAGGCCGCGCGAGCCGGCGACATCGCCCGCGCCCGCGAACTGCACGCGCTCGTGATGCGTGTGAGTGAAAACCTTTACCGCATCGGCAAGCACAGCTCCGCCATCATCAAAGGCATCAAGGGCGCGCTCGCGCTCTCAGGGATTTGCGATGACTTCATGGCCGAGCCGTTCCAGCGTTTCCGCGAACCCGAGCGCAAGCGCGTGCGTCAGATTCTTGATGAACTTAATCCACTCGTGAAAAACCTATGAACTGGAAAGCTATCTCCACCGTCGCCCTTGCCGTTGCGTCGTTCAATCTGTCCCCGCTCGCGCGTGCTGCGAACGCCGCGTCCGGGTTGCTTAAGTCGGAGTTCATCTACGAGACCGCGCCGTTCCCGAGCTGTCACGCGACGACCATCGTGGAGCCCGCTGCTGGCGGACTCGTAGCGGCGTGGTTCGGCGGGACGGCGGAGAAGAATCCAGACGTCGGCATCTGGGTTTCGCGAAACGTGAAAGGCAAATGGACAACTCCCGTCGAGGTCGCCAACGGCGTGCAGACAGACGGCTCGCGGCATCCGTGCTGGAACCCGGTTCTCTTTCAACCAAAGACCGGTCCGTTGCTGCTGTTCTACAAGGTGGGCCCGAGCCCGAGCACGTGGTGGGGCATGCTTCGCACGTCGACCGATGGCGGAAACACCTGGAGCGACGCGCGTCGTCTGCCCGAAGGCATTTTCGGTCCCATCAAAAACAAACCGGTGCAACTCGCGAATGGAGACATTCTTTGCCCCACCAGCAACGAGACCACCGAGAAGCCGAGCCGGTGGCAGGTGAAGTTCGAGCGCACCGCCGACCTCGGTACGACGTGGACGAAATCAGCTTACCTCAACGACGGT
This sequence comes from Limisphaerales bacterium, assembly GCA_044224905.1. GTDB lineage: Bacteria > Verrucomicrobiota > Verrucomicrobiia > Limisphaerales > JBGAJN01 > JBGAJN01. The sequence continues at coordinate 557,458 of JBGAJN010000002.1, read as the reverse complement.
CTTACGATTGGCGCCATCCAACCGAGCATCCTGTTTCTGGGCGGTGAAAAACTCCTGGCCATCGGGCGCACCCAGCAGAAGCACGTATTTCAAATCAGTTCCGCCGACGGCGGGAAAACCTGGGGCGAGATGTCCCTCACGGAATTGCCGAATCCCAACTCAGGAACCGACGCTGCGACTTTGAAGGACGGTCGCCATTTGCTCATCTACAACCACACCGCGCGCGGGCGTTCGCCGCTGAACCTCGCCGTGTCGAAGGACGGAAAATCATGGGAAGCTGCGCTCGTGCTCGAAGACGAGCCGAAGATGGAGTTCAGCTATCCCGCAATCATCCAAACCAGCGACGGACTCGTGCACATCACTTACACGTGGAAGCGGAAGAAGGTGCGTCACGCAGTGATTGATCCCGCGAAGCTCACGCTAAAACCGATCGCAGACGGCAACTGGCCGCAGTGATTCTGAGGTTGGATCGCACAGAGAGAATCTGCCACGGAGGATTCTGATGAAATCGACACTTGCTCAGTCGGCCGCGTTGACGTTGGTGTTGGTGAGCTCGCAAGTCCGAGCCGCTGATGCGAAGCTGGAAATCGCACCTGACAAGCAGCCGAACAGTGCGACGCCGAAGCTCCAGCCGGCGACCAAAGAGAATGTGGTTGTTTACACGGAACCCGCTCGTTACGGCGGCTGGCCGGCGAATCACGGGCTGTGGCAGTGGGGCGATGAACTCGTCGTCGGCTTCACCTCCACGTGGTATCGCGAGACGACGACCGACCACCGCATCGACCGCACGAAGCCGAGCTATGAAATCCAGGCGCGTAGCCTCGACGGCGGTAAGACTTGGAAGACCGAGGAGAGCCTGCCTTTTGCCGATCGCACGAAGGAGGCGAAGCCGACCACGCTGAAAGAGCCTCTCGATTTCACCGCGCCGAACTTCGCGCTCATGTTCCGTTTCGGCGGACTGCACGCGGGGCCGTCGTGGTTTTACACGAGCACGGACCGCTGCAAGACGTGGCGCGGGCCGTATGCGTTCGCGATTGATGGCGCGGCTGGCATCTGCACGCGCACCGACCTCATCGTGCTCGGGCCGCGCGATTGCCTGATGTTTGGCAGTTGCGGGAAGAAGAACGACGGCAAGGAAGGTCGCGTTTTCTGTGCGCGCACGACCGATGGCGGGCTCACGTGGAAGCTCGAGTCCTTCATTGGTGACGAGCCGCCCGCGGGCGATTTCGCCATCATGCCGAGCACCGTGCGCACGAAGAGCGGCGCGTTGCTCACGACGATTCGGCGCGGCAAGCCCGGCTACAACATCGAGCTGTGGCGCAGCGATGACCTCGCCAAAACGTGGATGCGCGTTAGCGACGTGAGCGGCAACATCGGCGGCAATCCGCCCGCGACCGTGGTGCTGCCCGATGGCCGCCTGTGCGTCACCTACGGCTACCGTCGCAAGCCCTACGGCATCCGCGCGCGCATCAGCGCCGACGAGGGCAAAACGTGGCTGCCGGAAGTGATTGTCCGCGACGACGGCTGCGACGGCGACCTCGGCTACCCGCGCAGCCTCGTGCGCCCCGACGGCAAAATTTTCACCGCCTACTACTACAACGGCCCGCGCGGCGAAGACCGCGCGATTGAAGGAACGTTGTGGTCCGCGCCGAAGTGGTGACTTCAAAATTAATCGTGAAGCAACGCGTGCTTTCACGCGTCCATCCGCTCGATCAATTTTGCCGCACTAACTTCTCCATGAAAAACCGTTTCATCCACCAGTTCATCGCTTTGACGCTCGGCCTCGCGAGCATTTCCGCCAATGCCGAGGACTGGGGCGCTTACACGCTCGTGCCCGTCAGCGCACCGGCAACGGTGCTCGAGGTCGTCGATTCAGCGAAAACTGAGGGCGCGATCGTTTCGATCAACTTGCCCGCGGGCACGCCGAATCAGAAATGGCGAATCTTCCCGAAGGAAGCGGGTTTCTTCTCCATCAAGCCCACACACGACGATTCGTTCGTGCTCGCTGCCGCGAAAGGCGGTGCGAAGAACGGCACGAGCATCGTGCTCGAGAAGGACAGCGGGAAGGCGTGGCAATTGTGGGCGATGACGAAGCACGAGAACGGCAGCTACAGCCTTACGCCGAAGCACGCGCCCGCGATGGGCATCGATGATTTCGGCGGCAAGCGCGAACCCGGCGCGAAGATCGATCTCTGGACCTACAATGCGAACGATCAGCATCTGCAATGGTTCATCAAGCCGCTCGCCGGCAGCGGCATCGCCGCGGCTGCAAAGGAACCCGACGCCAAAAAATATGTTCCACCGGCGAATGCGCCAGCGGATATCAAACTGGGCACGACGAAGCAGTTTCAGTTCAATCAAAGTAAAATCTTCCCCGGCACCGTGCGCGACGTAACGGTGTTCATTCCCGCGCAGCACGACGCCTCGAAGCCCGCGTGTGTTTACGTGAAGACGGACGGTTTCAATCCGCGCGAGAAAACGATGATGGAGACGATGATCGCGACGAAAGAAATGCCGGTGACCGTCGGCGTGTTCGTGCGGCCCGGCTCCTTGCCGGCGCCGATGAAGGGCACGCTGGACCGCCGCAATCGCTGCTTCGAATACGACGGCGTGAGCGACAATAACGTGCGTTTCTTCACCGAGGAGTTGCTGCCGTTCGTCGCGAAGGAATATCAGCTCAACCTCTCCACTGACGGCAACGACCGTTGCATTTCGGGCGGCAGTAGCGGCGGCATTGCGGCGTTCACGGCGGCGTGGCATCGGCCCGACGCGTTCAGCCGCGTGTATGCGGCGAGCGGAAGCTGGGTGGCGTTTCGCGGCGGGCATGAGTTCCCTACAATGGTGCGCAAGTTCGAAGCGAAGCCGATCCGTGCCTTCCTCACCACGGCGACGCACGACATGGAGAACTGCGCGGGCGATTGGTTCCTGCTCGATCAGGAAATGGACAAGGCGCTGAAATTTTCCGGCTACGATTATCAGTTTCGCATCATCGACGGCCGGCACGTCGCGGGCTACGCGGAGAACTATCAGGAAGGCATGGCGTATTTGTGGCGTGGTTGGCCGGAGAAAGTGCAGGCCGGTCCGAGTGCGCCGCGAGCGCAGGAGATCATCATTCCGGGCGAAGGCTGGCAGCTCGTCGCCGAAGGTTTCAAGAGCACGCGCGGTCCCGCGTGCAATGCAAGCGGTGAGGTGTTCTTCGCCGACACGTCGAACAACAAGATCCACCGCATTGGTCTCGAGGGCGGCGTGAAGGAATTTGTCGGCAACTCAGGCAACGCCCACGGCGTCACCATCGGAGCGGATGGCAAGCTCTACACCGTCTCGGAAAAGTCCGACAAGATCATGAGCTATGACGCGAGCGGCGCCGGCAGCGTGGTGATTGAGGGACTTCGCGGTCACTCGATTCTCGCTACGCCCGGCGGCGGGCTTTACGTCACCAGCAACGGCGACAAAGCGAACGAGCCCGCGAAGGTTTGGTTCATCAAGGACGGCAAGAAAACGGTCGTGGATTCCGGATTGAAGTTCGCCACGGGCATGGCGTATCGACCCGATCAATGGTTGCTCTCCGTCGTCGATGGTCATTCGAAATGGGTTTACAGCTATCAGATGAATGCCGACGGCACGCTCACGAACAAGGAGCGTTTCTTCTGGCTGCACGTCGCCGACTGGGACGACGACGCGGGCGCGGAATCCGCCTGCTATTCGCTCGAAGGCCGTCAGTTCGTCGCCACGCGCATCGGCGTTCAGATCAGTGCCGACGATGGTCCCACGCAGGTGATTCTGCCCACGCCCGATCGCAGCCGCGTCATTGGCGTGTGCATCGGAGGCAAAGACAAGGACACGCTCTTCGCCTTCACCGGCAACAAAATCTGGAAACGCAAAATCCAACAACACGCGATGGGCGCGTTCACGCCGTGGACAAAGGTGAGCGGCACCAAGCTCTGAGAACGTTTCGGACTCGTTTATGAAACCCTTCCTCATCGCCGCGCTACTCGCCGTGTTCGTTCAGCAATCCTTCGGCGCTGAACCTCAAGTCATTCTCCTAAAACTCGATGACGTCATCGCGCGCCAAACGGGCAAGAGTCCCGTGTCAGCGCGTTGGCAGCGCGTCCACGACTATCTCAAGACGAACAACATCAAGGGCTCGTTCGGCGTCATCACCGAGTCGCTGGAGAAGGACGATGCGGCTTATTTCCAATGGCTCAAGGACGTGCAAGCCGCCGGGCTGATCGAATTGTGGATGCACGGCTACAAGATGCGCGGACCGAAGGATCAGGGCGAGTTCGAGCAAGGCACCGCGGAGGAGCAGCGCGCCATCCTCGCGAAGGGCGAGAAGCTGGCGAAGGGAAAGTTGGGTTTCACCTTGCCGGCGTTCGGCCCGCACTGGAGCGGCACGACGACCGCGACCGATGAGGCTTTGGAGGCCGTGCCCGAGGTGAAGATCTGGCTCTACGGTCCCGCGAAGCCGAAGCATTTCTCGCGGCTCAGCATCGAGCGCGTGATGGCGCTGGAGAATCCGACGTTCGTGCCCGATCCGGAAAAGTTCAAAACCTTTTACGAAAAGGCCGCCGCGATGCGCGAGGTGCTCGTGCTGCAAGGTCACCCCGACCAATGGGACGACAAACGGTGGGCGGGTTTCGTTGCGATTATTGAGTTCCTCAAGTCGAAGAACGTCGTGTTCATGACGCCGTCGGAATATTTGCGCCGGGTCCAATCCAAGTAAGGGCAATACCTAGTCACTATGAATCGTTCACTCGTCCGAATCACGGTTGCCTTGTGTCTGTTCGCCGGCTCGGCTGCGTTTGCCGAACCGGCCGCACTGACCAATTCCATCGGCATGAAACTCCTGCCCATCGCGCCGGGAAGTTTCGTCATGGGACAGGACGGGCCGGCGGCGGATTACAACGTGAAGGTGCACGCGGAGAAATTCGATGACGCGGACTGGGACGAGAAGCCGGCGCACAAAGTCACCATCAGCACGGCGTTTCACATCGGCGCGATGGAAGTGACGCTCGCGCAATATCGGCAGTTCAAGCCGAAGCACGCTGGCGGTCGAGGCGCGGATGGCGACGCGGTGACGGGCGTGAGTTGGAATGACGCAGCGAGTTTCTGCGAGTGGCTTTCGAAAAAAGAGAATCGCACCTATCGCCTGCCGACCGAAGCCGAGTGGGAATACGCTTGTCGCGCCGGCACGACGACGCTCTTCCACACTGGCGATGCGTTGCCGGCGGGTTTTCACTCGTGGCCGACGGACGCCGGTTTGCGTGACCGGTTTTTCCCCGTCGACGCATTGCCGCCGGAGTATCGCCCGAAGAACACGAAGCTTTCGCTGAAAGTAGCGCAGACGCCCGCGAATCCTTGGGGCCTCTTCGACATGCACGGCAACGTCTCCGAGTGGTGCGCGGATTGGTATGGTCCGTATGAAGCGGGAGAACAGACCGACCCGCTCGGTCGCAGCGATGGCGATTTCCGCGTGATCCGCGGCGGCGGCCACTCGCAGCAAACGCGATCGCTGCGCTCGGCGAACCGCACGGCGTGGTTGCCGCAAACGAGCAGCGAGAAGACGGGCTTCCGCGTCGTGCTCGGTGCATCGCCGCGCGGCAAAATGCTTCCGCCTGCGTCGCTCGCGCTCAACGCGCAGAACGTTTCGCAGACGGTGCCGAAGTTTCAGCTGCCGTCGCCGGAGATCCCGTTCTTTTCCGGCCCAATGCCGTTCGTGATCATTCCGCCCAAATCGTCGGGCCCGCTGTTCTCGTGGCACAATCACAGCCCCGCCATCGCGGAGTGCCCGAACGGTGATCTGCTCGCCGTATGGTATTCGTGCGTGGACGAGGCGGGCACGGAGTTGAACAACCTCGCCAGCCGTCTGCGCCTGGGCGCGACCGAGTGGGAGCCGGCCTCGCTCTTCTGGGACGGTCCGGACATCAACGACCACGCTCCTAAGCTCTGGTGGGATGGCGACCAGACGTTGTTCCATTTCGCGCGCGGGCAGTATGAGGACATTGTCCGCACGAGCACCGACAACGGCGTGACGTGGACCAAGGCGCAGATTTTTCAACCCGTCAGCGAAATCGGCAATGCCGTCGTGCGCACGCGCGAAGGCGTCATCCTGATGACGCAAGACGCCACCACCACGAGCCTTACCGTGAGCCGCGATGGCGGTAAGACGTGGACGTTTACTCCGATCACCGACAAGAAACTCGCCTATCGCAGTGGCAGTCCGTCGCGCCACGCCGGCATTCACGCGCCCATTGTGCAATTGAACGATGGCCGCCTCATGACCATCGGCCGGCTCAACACCGAAGCCGAGCAGGCGAAGTTCAATTTCAAAACGCCCGCCAGTTACTCCAGCGACGGCGGCGTGACGTGGACCCACGAGGCGACGCCATTCCCCGCGATCAGCAGCGTGCAGCGTGCGGTGCTGATGCGCTTGCGCGAGGGCCCGCTGTTGCTGTGCTCCTTCACGGACCTCTCCGCCAACGCGAAGAATCCCAATGGCATGGATTTCCCCTGCGAAGGCGGCACGCTCCACGGTGCGGGCCTTTTCGCAGCCCTCTCGTTCGACGACGGCAAGACATGGTCGCATCGGCGGTTGATCACGCCCGGGGGCGCGGCGCGCACGGTGAACGGCATCGATCGCAATCAATTCACGCTGAGCGCGACGTCCGCTGAACACAACGGCTACCTCGCCGCCACGCAAACTCGCGATGGCCGCGTGCAACTCATCTCCAGCAAGAACCACTACGTATTCAATCTTGCGTGGTTGAAACAACTCCCGCCCCCGGTACGCAAATAGTCTCAACATCGGAATAATTTCTTTCAGAGGTCACGGTAAACAGCCGATGGCAGTGATAAATGTCGGCTTCATGCTCAAAGTGCAGTGTCCCATTGCCAACAAGTTGCCACTTGTCATCAATCAGTGTGCCTGCTACCAGTCATAACTGACCACTCTACAAGCACTATGAAATTGATCGGCACATTACGGTTTTCAGACGGCCAGTGTGTGATCGCCATCATGCAGGCGGATACGCCCAAGGATGAACGACCCATTGACTACCAAGGCGCAACAGATCGGTTAACCTGGCGACCCGAATCAGTCGACCCGCTGGGTTTCAAGGTAATGTTCCGCTCTCTCGCCCGCGAACATCGCGCCCAACTCGAGCTGCTCGAGGAAGGGGATTTTGCTCCCGCGCCCAAAGACGACCAAGAACCGAAGTACATCGAGCCCGGGCAACAGCCCTAGGCTCGCCCCGTTGGCAAACGCCGCGTCTGCGGACGCGGCGCGCGCAAGTTAGTTCGCCGAGTTGGCTTTCCTGCGTTTCTTCTTTTTCTCCGGAGCGCCCGGCTCGGCACCGTCGCTGTCTCCACCTTTATTTCCCCAAAGCGGTTTCACGTTGGACTTGTTCCATTCGTTCCACTTCATCTGAAGCTCCTTCACCTTGTCCGGCATCGATGCGGCGAGGTCTTTGTCTTCGTGAATGTCCGCCGCGAGATTGTAGAGCCTCGCGGATGTAACCGGCTGACGCTGGCCTTTGCCAAGGTTCGTGTCGGCGTTGCTGTCGTAGCGAACGAGTTTGAAGTCGCCGGAACGAATTGCCATCTGCTCACCGAAACGCCAGTAGAGCGCATCGTGCGGCGCCCCGGATTTTTCGCCGGAAAGGAACGGGAGCAAATTCACGCCTTCGACTTTGGGTTGCGCCTGCAAGTCCGCGCCGGCGGCCGCGAGCGCGGTGGCGTGGAGGTCGAGTTGAATCGCAGGCTGATCGAATACGCCGGGCTTCACCTTTGCCGGCCAGGAAACGATGAACGGCACGCGCACGCCGCCTTCAAGCGTAGTGCGCTTGGATCCGCGAAGCGGTTCGTTGCGCGAACCATTCACCGTGACGCCTTTCATCGTGGGCCCGCCGTTGTCGCTGATAAACGTGACGAGCGTGTTCTGATCGAGGCCGCAATCGGCCAGCTTCTTGCGCACCTTGCCGATGGCTTCATCCATCGCGAACATCATGGCGTCGTAGGTGCGGCGTTGTTTGTCCGCAATGTTCGGAAACTTCGCGAGCCGATCATCCGTCGCGTGCATCGGCGTGTGAACGGCGTTGAAAGCTAGGTAGAGAAACCACGGCTCGCTCTTGTGCCGCTCGATAAACGCGACGGCTTCGCGACCGAACGCATCCGTCGTGTAGTCGAGTTCCTTCACCTGCTCCGTGCCGCGCAAGATGCCGGCGGATTGAAAGTAACTGTGCGCGCCGCCGAGGAAACCGAAGAATTCATCGAAGCCGCGCTTCTGCGGATGCATCGCCTCCTGCGCGCCGAGATGCCATTTGCCCACGGCACCGGTGACGTAGCCCGCGGCCTTGAGCCGATTCGCGAGCGTAGTTTCCGTGAGCGGCAGTCCGCTTTCCGCGCCACCAGGATTGAACTCATGTCCGAAGCGCGTCTGATAGCGGCCCGTCAACAAGCCGGCGCGCGTGGGCGAACAATACGGCCCGCTCACGTATCCGCTCGTGAAGCGCACGCCCGAAGCCGCAAGTGCATCGATGTTCGGGGTGGGAATGTCATTGCAACCGTGTATGCCGACGTCGCCGTAGCCCATGTCGTCGCCGACGATGACGAGGATGTTCGGCTTTGGAGCGTCCGCGGCGCGGAGTGCGGCAAACGGCACGAGCAAGAGTGCGGTGAGGGAGAGGAATTGTTTCATGATTTGTTTTACGAATTCAAAATCCGGAAAGAATAAACGCCGACGGTCCAGCCGCGTGCACGCCATCCATGCCAGCATTGCCGACGGGGAAATGGTCGAGCGCGGTGTTCACGATCTTCATGCCTTCGTCCGCGTAGCCGCCCCCCATCAAGACGCAGCCGAGTTGGAAGCTGCGTTTCAAGTCATCGCTGACCGAGTAGTGTGAGGGCGTCGACGGCGTACGGTGTTCCGAGCAAGCGGCGCCGCGATTCGGATCCGTCATCGGCGCGATGCACTTCAGCGCAAACGCCTGCGCCTTCTTTACGGCGGCGTTCAACTTCTCCTCGCGATACGCAGAATTGAACTTTTGCAGATGCATCAACTCCTCGGTCGTCAGCATGAAGTAGCCGAGGACGTCTTTGTTCTTCGGGTCGTTCTCCGTGAGGCTGTAATGCCAGTAGCCGTCGGCTCCCTGCGCGGGGAGGATTTGGCCGTAAATACATTTGTCGGCCTTGTGCTTCAACCGCGCAGAAAGTTCCGGATCAATGTCGCGCACATAGCCGCTCAACGCCCCGGCGGCCATGGCAATCGCGGCGGTCTTGTTGATGATCCCCGGCTTGGTCATCGGCAACTTGGATTCACCCGTCGCCACGTCAATCGTCGAGGCCCACCAGCCCTGCTCATTCCACGGAAAACGATCGAGCACCGTCGCGATGTATTTCAGATCGTCGTTGCGCCCGCCTTCCTTGCACAGAATGTACGCGGCCGCTGAAGTGTATGCGCCGAGCGCGGGCGGGCCGCCGCCGATGATCGTCTTGCCGTCCGGCTTGTCCTTCTCCTTGATCGCGAGCACTCCGAATTTCGTCGCCCGCATGTCCTTCAAAATTTGATCCGCCATCCCGACCGCGGCCCGGCGAAACTTCTGTTCACCCGTGGACTCGAACATCAAATAGAAAGCCAGCGCCCCGCTGCCATCGGCCGACTTGCCGTTGAGCGATGGGACCGAACCATCCTTCCCGATCAGCTGGCTCAGATGCCGGCTCATGGTTGTCTGCAATTTTGCTTTGAACGCCTTCGATGCGTCGGGCGAACTCGGTGCATCGACGGCTGGCAGCGAGGCAAGCGAAGCCAGGAAAATTGTCACCAGCAGAGCCGATTTGGTTTTCATGGTGTGTTGAAAATACGTTTGGATCCTCAGATTCTGCGACAACTTCGTGCCAACTCGCTCGCTCTCGACGTCGGCGACGAAGCCTGGAAGTTCGGGGAGTGGTGCAAAACGCAATTACGCAATTTCATTCAGCAAGTCGAACGCCCGTGTTGACGCAACTCAATCGTCGGATTTCCCGCCGGTAGAATTTGGATTCCGTGGCGAGTCATACTTCGGCAGCCATTTCTGGAAGTCCGCCTTCACACTGGCGAATTCAGGTTTCGCCGCGACGTTCGTGCGTTCGAGCGGATCCGCATCATGATCGTAGAGTTCCTCCGAGCCATCGGCATAGCGAATGTAGCGCCAACGTTCGCTGCGCAACGCGTGGTTCTTGACGCCAGCGGTCGTGAGCGCGGGCCGATCCCATGTCGCCGCCGGATCTTTCAACAACGGTACAATGCTCACGCCGTCCAGGTTCGTGCGCAGGGGAAGCCCGGCAAGTTCCAGCAACGTGGGATACAGATCCACGAGGCTCACGGGGCGCTTCGAAACTTGGCCCTGCGCAATTCCCGGTCCAGCCATCACCAGCGGGATGTGCGCCGAGCCTTCCCACAATCGGCCCTTCGACCAATGGTATTTCTCGCCGAACTGATAGCCGTTGTCGCCGAACACGACGACGATGGTGTTGTCGCGATGCGGCCCTTTTTCCAAGCCATCGAGAACCCGGCCTGTGCAATCGTCGGCGTAACGCGATGCAGCGAGATAAGCCGCGATCAGTTCCTTGCGCCGAGCGATCAAAGGTTCCTGTTGCTTGATCTGCTTGCGCTTCGCCTGCATTGCCTCGGGCAGGCCGACATTCTCGTCTGCAGCGAGTGGAGGAGCGTTGATTTTATCGGGTGGGAATAAGTCGAAATATTCCTTCGGCACATACCACGGCGTGTGCGGCTTCACGATGCCGACGGCAAGGAAGAACGGCTTTGACTGCGGCTTCTTCAGAAACTCCGCCGCCCAGCCGGCAAGCTGCCAGTCGCCCATCACCTCGCGGCTCGCCGGGAATCCACCAAAGTCGTGCTTTCCCGACAAACCGCTGAGCGGGAGTTTGCTCTCCGGCGGCCTCGGATCCTGAAGGCGGCCCTTGCGATCAGCGTCCATCGTTTCCTCCCAGAGATGATTCTTGTAAAGCGAGCCGTAGCTGGCCGCAAAAAGTTTTCCGCCACCCGCAGTCTTGTAGCCGCGTTCGCGAAAGTAATCCGGCAACGACGTCGTGTGCGTCAGGATATGGTTTCCGGTCGGGCGACCCTGTGCGTCTTCGTAGATTCCCGAGGTGGACGGGCGCAAGCCGGAGAAGATCGAGCAGCGCGAGGGATTGCAGACGGGCGCGGGGCATTGCGCATTAGCAAAGGTGACGCCGCGCTTCCCAAGGCGATCGAGATTGGGCGTGATCGGCTGCGGAGCGAGATCCGTGCGCCCCGCGAAGGCGTTCTCGTCATCGAGGACGATTATCAAGATGTTCGGTGGCGATTTCGCCACGATTGCCGCTTCCGTAGCCCGGGCAAAGCACATGAAGGCGGCGATAGCGCACACCGACGAAAAAAATAGTCGCGCAAGTTTCACAATGCGGCGGGTGCAGATAGTGGCGGGCGATTCACTTGGCGGCTTTATTCTTCTTCCGCTCACGCTTCTTTTTCTTTCCGGCCTTGCCATCGCCGTCCGCCTTGCCGCCAGCAGGATTGAGTTCGGCGAGAACAGCCGAAAGGCGGGCGCGGGCGGCTTTGCTCACTTCTGTGTCGGCACTGGTGGCGACGGGTTTCTCGACGAACGGCGCGTCGCTCATGTCGAATAGTTCGCCACTTTCGTTCATCTTGAAGCCCGGCTCGCGCACGAACCATTTCGCACCGAGCTGCACATAGGCCCACTCGCGGGGGGTGCCTTTCTCGCCGCGGAGCTGCGGCGCTATGCTGCGGCTATCGTATTTGAAATCCTTGGGCAGCTGCCCGCCGCCGAGTTCGACGAACGTCGAGAGCATGTCAGTGAAATTCACGATGTCCTTGTTCACCACGCCCGCAGGCGTGGTGCCGGGCCAGCTCGCAATGAGCGGCACGCGGGAACCACCCTCGTGCATCGTTGCTTTCCAGCCGTTGATCATACGGCCGCGCACAGGCGACGGATAACCGGCCGCGGTGCCGTTGTCGCCGCTGAACATGACGAGCGTCTTCTCGCGAATGCCGAGTTTCTCTAACTCAGCGACGATTTCGCCGACCTGCTTGTCCATGTACGCGATGTTGTCCTGGTAACGTTCGGGGCCATCCTTCGGCGGAGAAATTGGTGTGTGCAACGTCGGCTTGTGGACGAGGTGCATCGCATAATAGAGGAAGAACGGGCCGTCCTTGTGCCGGCGGATGAAATCGAGGCTGAAGGCCTGAATCAGGTCGGGGTTGTAATGTTCCTTGGCGGTGGTGAACGTTTCGCCGTTCTTGATGTAGCTGTTCCTCCAAAACCAGCCACCCGCCGTAGGGTCGGTGCAGTATTCGTCGAAGCCCCAATCGCGCGGGGTCTCGCCGACCTGCCGCCACTTGCCGGATTCGCCAGTCGCATAGCCGGCTTGTTTCATTAGCTTCGCCACGGGCTGTTCGTTCTTCGAGAGCGCGCCCGGACCGCCCGCGCGCCACGAACCGTTCTGCAAACCACCTGTGCGGAACGCGTAGCGCCCCGTCATCAGCACGCAACGCGACGGCCCGCACAACGGCGCTGCGTAACACGTTTCGAAGCGCGTGCCCGACGCCGCGAGTTTGTCGATCTGCGGAGTCTGGTGCGCATCGGCGCCGTAACAACTCACGCCGTCGATCCCAAGGTCATCGGCGAGAATGAAGATGATGTTGGGTTTGGCGGGAGCAGCTCCGTATGCCGGGCCGCCGACCAAGGCGGCGAACAACAGAGTGGCGAGCAGCGAATCTTTCAGTTTCATGATATTCTGAACGCTATTTATCTGCGTCTTTGGTTTTGAGGTATTCTTTGGGCAGCGAAGCAATCCAAGCTTCGACCTTGGCGGAAAGCTTCTTTGTAACGTCCGGATGTTGCGCAACAACATTGCGCTTTTCACCAGGGTCAGTGGCGATATCGAAGAGCTCAAGGTCACCACCGTTCTTTCGCGTTGGATGGACGAGTTTCCATTGCGCTTCCCGGATACCAGCAGTACTCCCTGGGGAACTTGGTTTCCAAAGGAGCGGTTTGGTGCGGACGTGCACATTTTTGCCAAACCACGCCCCGCTCGTGTCTTCACCATCGAAATCTAGGTCGTTAATCTTCACCCCGGCGATGGCGCAAAGCGTGGGCAGCCAATCAATGCCGCTTAGGACAGACTGCGCGTCTACTCGTCCGGCGGGCACGCGCGAGGGCCAACGCACGATCCACGGCACCCGCACGCCGCCCTCATACATGCCAAGCTTGCCGCCCCGAAATTCGCCCACGTACCCCATTGCGTCGAGCCGGGAGTATTCATCTTCTGCAGCAGAACCCTCGGACGCCTTGCCCCGCTGCTGGCGGGTTTTGGCATCTTTGGCGGCGGACAGCATCGGCGCAGGGCCTTGATCGCTGGAAAAAACGACGATGGTGTTCTCGCGCAGGCCGAGCTCATCCACGCGCTTGAGCAGGCGGCCGATATCTTCGTCCATCGAGTAGATGTCCGCGAGGTAACGGCGCATGTGCTCGCTTACGTTGCCTCCGCGCGCCTTACAGGTGGCGAACTTTTCCTGCATTGGAGCGGCGAACTTCGACTCGTCCACCACCAGATCCTTGAACTTCTCCACGTAACGCGCGGGAGGCGCGACCTTGTGATGCGAGATGTGACTCCACACATTGATATAAAACGGCCCGCCCTTGTGCAGTTCAATGAAGCGGATGGCCTCGTCATAAATTCGTGCGTCACGACCGCGCGTCGTTTCGATCATTTTTCTCCCCGCCTCGTCCACCGACCGGACGACGTCAAAGCCGTACACACCCGCCTTCTCGTCCGGCCCGATGTGCCATTTGCCGAAGTGCCCCGTCGCGTAGCCGGTCTTGTGCAGAAGTTCGGTGATCGTCGGTTTGTCACCGAATCCGCCGTTCGCCGGATAGGTCGCATACGACGCTGGCCACTTGCTCGTCATCAGTCCCGTGCGCGCCGGACAGCAGGTCACGCCCGTCGCGTAGAATTGTGTGAAGCGCGTGCCGTCGCTCGCCAACCGGTCTATGTTCGGGGTGCGCGCATAAGGATGCCCCTGGCATCCGAAATCCGCGAAACCGGCGTCGTCAGCAAGAATGAAAATGATGTTGGGTTTGCCCGCAGCCGCCGCGAAGCATCGATTAATGAGCGCGAGAAGAACGGCGCACAAAATGAAGTTCAAACGGGCTTTCACAAGAAGTTAATAGCGAATCCGACCGGGTTTGGGACAAAAAATCTTCCACGACCGGCTCAAACATCCACGCCGAACGCGAAAGGAGAGCTAAGTTGTCATCCCCTGAACGTAGCAGCGAGAGGTTTCATTCCTTAATCAAAGTCTTTGCTTGCAAAACCTCTTTACGGAGCCTTTGGGCCGTTTCGCTGACTCTCAGTCACCGGACGTGGAGCTTTACCGTTCGCGGCTGGGGTGAGGGAAAAATCGCGGAAGCCGGCTTTGCCTCCCGTGAGGAGAAAATCCACGCCTCCTTTTTCGCGCTCGAAGATCTTATCCGTCGCGCTGAACTTCGTACCGTCGATTTCCCCGTCGAAATTAACGCCGTCAAATTTCAACGTAAGGCGGTGCCACGCCGCTGGGGCGAGGTTCAAGGGAACCTTCTTGAGAATTTCATTCTTCTCACCGGTCACGTCGCTCAACGTGATGTGATCGAGCGCGATGTCCGTGCGGATCATCACGTCGCCCGCCGGATCGCGGAAGCGAAACGTGACGCGACTATCGCCCGCAAGGTTTAAATCCCAACCAAGTGCACCGTTGCGAAACTCCGCCGGGCCGCGCAGCAACGCGTCTTTGTTGACAGAATTCAATGACGCCCAGAGCGCGCCGTCTCTGGCCTCCCAAGTTCCGCGCTGGGCTTTCCAAGGCTTGCCGGGCAACTTCGCGAATGATTCGCGGACGACACCGTTCGCCGCAGATGTGTCCGCCGTTTTTGGCAGCGGCACACCTTTGACTTTCTTGCGCTCGCTTTTCGGCTTCTTCGGTTTGAAACCCGCAGGAGGCTCCATGCCGAAACGCTTCGCGCCCGCGGTCTTCGGGTTGGCCATCTCAGCGAGCCACGCATCGTGGAGCTTCGTGAGCTCGGTAACTTTCTCGGGCATAGTCTTCGCAAGGTCGTTTTTCTCAGAAACGTCCTTGCTCAGATCAAACAGACCCACACGCCCCTTTTCGCCGACCAGTTTCAAATCTCCCGAGCGCACTGCCCACCATCCCTCAACGCTGCCGGACGACCAGAAGAGGTTCCGTGATTCGGGTGTCGCCTCACCGCGCAGCAAGGGCAAAAGGTTCCTTCCGTCGAACGGTTTCCCATCGACCGCGGAAACACCCGCCGCCGCAAGCGCGGTCGGCAGAATATCCAGCGAGATGACGGGCGCCAGATTTTCGCCCGGCTTCAACTGTGCAGGCCAGCACACAAGGAACGGCACGCGAATACCGCCCTCGTAATCCTGATGCTTACCGCCGCGCAATGGCGTGTTCACCGCCGATTGCGCGAGCGGTCCGCCATTGTCGCTGATGAAAAAGAGCAACGTATTTTCCCACGCGCCTGTTTGCTTGAGCGTGGCGACGACTTTGCCAACGGCGTCGTCCATGCGCTTGCCCATCGCGAGGAGCGTATTGCGGTCGGTGTTGCCAGTGTTGAATTTCGCGATTTCATCCGCGGGCGCCTGCAACGGCGCGTGAACCGCATTGAACGCGAGATAGACGAAGAACGGTTTTGTCGCGTGCTGCGTGATGAAAGCTGACGCCTCGTCGCCAAGCCGGTCGGTGAGGTAACCAGTTTCATGGACGATATTCGTGCCGCGATAAATCGGATCGTTGGGATCGTTGAGTTTGAAATAGTCGTGAGCGCCGCGTCCAAGGAAACCAAACACTTCATCGAAGCCGCGCAGCGCCGGACTCCATGCGAGATCCGGCCCGAGATGCCATTTCCCAAACTGCGCCGTCGCGTAGCCAGCGGGTTTAAAGTGCTGCGGGAAAATCTTCTCACTCATCGGCAAGCCGCTCCCAGCCTCGCCGCCCGTGTAGAGCCCGAGCCGTTGCTGATAGCGCCCCGTCATCAATCCCGCTCGCGTCGGCGAACACACGTGACCACTCACGTAGCCTTGCCGGCAGATCACGCTCTGCTTCGCGAGCGCGTCCAAATTCGGCGTGGTGACTTCCTTGGGATGCTGCGGATTGAACAACACATCCGCATAGCCGAGATCGTCAGCAACGATGACAACGATGTTGGGCTTGCTCGCATTCGCACCGAAGCTCTGGCACGCGAAAGCGGCAAGCAAAACACCAAGGAGAAAGTTCAGACGCGATTTCATTACTCAGGTAATAGCAGCAAGGGGCGGGTTTGGGACAAACGAACTTGCGATATGCCACCGCCAAGCAGGGCTTCACTCGGCCGCCGCCGCCTTTTTCTTGCCCTTGCGGTTCGCTTTTTTCTCCTGCTTCCCTTCCTTGCGATTCTCGTCGCCATTCCAACGCAGATCTTCCCAGCGGGGCGGGTGCATGGATGCGTTCCATTTGTCAAAGAGCGACTGCAGTTCCTTTTTCTTGTCAGGAAACTGCGCGGACAAATCTTTCTGTTCACCGAGATCCTGCGCGAGGTTAACGAGCATCGGCTCCATTTTCTGCGACGCCTTCACGAGTTTCCAATCGCCCTGCCGCACGGCGTGCTGCACGCCGAACCGGAAGTAGAGTTCGCGCGGTGCGAGCTTGTCCGTCTTCCCTACGAGCAACGGCAACAAGTTCACGCCGTCAAGCTGCCACTCGGGTTTCACCTCAGCACCCGCCGCAGCGAGCGCGGTCGGCAGAATATCGAGACCGATCACCGGCTCGGCGGACAAGCGACCAGCGGGCACGTGACCTTTCCACGCGGCCATCCACGAGACGCGGATGCCACCTTCCCAACAGAACCATTTGTGACCGCGCAGGCCGCCCATTTCGGCGTTGGCGTAGGCGCCGCCGTTGTCGCTCATGAGGAAAATGAGCGTGTTCTCCTCTTGCTTTAACTCGCGCAACTTCGTCATCACCGCGCCGATGGCTTCGTCGGCTTCGGCAACCAAACCCGCGTAGAGCTGATCGTGCTTCGACAGGTGCTTGAATTTCTCAAGCCACTTGTCGGACGCCACGTGCGGCGAGTGCACAGCATTGAACGAGAGATACAGGAACCACGGCTTGTCCTTGTTCGCCTCCATGAAATTGATCGACTCGCGGGCGTACACTGGCGACGTCACGGGCGCGCCCGGAATGTTCACGATCTTCTCCGCGCCACGATAGAACGACGGCCCCTTCCCTTCCCCGAGATTGCCGACCGTGCCCACCGCGAAATCAAACCCTCGTGCGAGCGGCATGAACTCTTTCGATGAATCGCCGAGGTGCCACTTGCCAACGATACCGGTCGTGTAGCCGGCGGATTTGAGCCGCTGCGCCATGGTCGTTTCGTTGAGGAGCAACTCCCGCCCAGCTCTCGTAGGATTGCCGTCGTGGCCGGTGCGCGCTTGATAACGCCCCGTCATCAAGCCCACGCGGCCCGGCGAGCAAATGCAACCGGACGAGTAGCCATCGGTGAACCGTAAGCCGCCAGCCGCGAGCGCATCGATGTTTGGCGTCGCCGCCATTTTGCCGCCGTAACAACCGGGCTGCGCCCAGCCCATGTCGTCCAGAAGGAAGACGAGAATGTTGGGTTTCGTCGGTGCGGCGGCATTCAGCACGGCCCAAGGCGCAAACAATAAGGCGAAGAGCGTGATCAGTTTTTTCATAATAGTTCCGGGAGTTGTCGAATTTGCATTCGCGCGATCAAAGCCTTCACTGATTCCTTTCTTTCACGCGGGCAATCGGTGGCCAGATGGATTTCAGTTCGCGCGCGACGAGGCGATGCACGTGCGCCGATCCGCCATCGACAGTGAGGGCAAGATTCTGATTTGCCGGATCAGCAAAGAAAACGCCGGAGAGAGTAAAGTCGCCCTGATTGCCAAACAACTCGATGCTCGTGCGGTCGAGCAACCCGCGCAGGACGAGTTGGCCGTTGATCGGGGCGAGTGTCAGCGAGCGCCCGAAGGCTTTCAGCTTCCCGTTCTTCACGTCGTAAACCATTTCCGTGCCTCGCAGGTTGAGTGTTACTTGTTTCGCCGTTTTCAGTTCGATCGTGATTTCGAGGTCGAGCAGTTCACCGTGAATGTCGGCAAGCGCGTTCTCGCCCGGTTTCAGCTCTCTTCTCTTCAGCTCGTGCGTCTTGGTGTAAAGTTGCGCGATCTCGGCGATGGGTTCACGGAACAGGCGCGGGCCTTGTGGCGTCGTGCGCAAGCTCAGCTCGCGCGGAAAACTCATCTGCTGATTAAACGGCATGCCGGGCCAACTGTTGGCCGCATCTTTGCCCGTACTCATCCAACCAATATGAACGCGCCGTCCGCTGGGCGCGTCGTTGAAGGTCTGGCTGCCGTAAAAGTTGCCGCCCCAATGCGTACGTATAGGCTCCGTCTCGGGCGTGAAGTGCTGACCGTCGAAAGTTCCGAGGATGTAATCGCCGCTGCCTTTCATGAACACCCATTTCGTCCGCGCGGCATCGCCATCCACCGGCAGTTCGAACATGTCCGGGCACTCCCAATACCACGAGCCGGGGCCGAGTTCCTGGAACAGTTCCCACGTCTTTAAATCCTTCGAGCGAAACAATCCGTAGGTCGCGTGATCGCGGTCGGTGTTATCGCGCGAAAGCGAGAGCGCCATGATCCACGCGCGCGTCGGCTTATGAAAAAACACTTTCGGATCGCGGTCGCGCGTGGCTGGTGTGCGCAGAATTGGATTGCCGGGGAATTGCTCGAAAGTCTTTCCACCGTCGGTGCTGAAAGCAAAACATTGCGTGCCCTTGCGATCGGAATTGCTCGGCGGCATGCGCGTATAAAACAACAGAATGGGAGAATCATCGCCGCGCTTGAGTCCCGAAGCGTTGTCCCAATCAACCAAACCTGAGCCGGAGAAGGCGCCATCCTCGTCACCGGAGGCGACGGCAATTGGCCGGCGCTTCCAATGGAGCAAATCGCCGCTGGTCGCATGGCCCCAAACGACCGCACCACCCGGTGGCCGATGCTGATGAAAAAGATGCCACTGACTCTTGTAGTGAAGAAGGCCGTTCGCGTCGTTAAGCCAGCCGATCTCGGCCGTGAAATGAAACTGCGGCCGATGGGATTCCGCGCCGAGGTTCGTCGCATCCGATGGCACGCCTTTTGGTTCATCGCTCTGCGTGAACTGATCCACGGCCACCGACCCAGTCGCCGACCGGTCGTTGACGCGAATGCGCGCCGTGCGCCCGATCAATTCGCGCACATTCCACGTTCGCCAATACAACGCGCGGGAAGGATCCTTGACTTCGCTTGCGCTAACGGCCCGGACGACACAACCGTCCACCAGCAATTCGGCGCCGAGGACCGACGGCAGATCGCGCGCGCCCGCGATGAGAAAGTTGATGAACTTGCGTTGAATCGGAAACTCCGTGGACACCAAGGTGCCCTTGCCTTCAACACCGCCACGACCGCTCCACGCCAAACCTGCACCCACAAATTCGGTAAAACGCGACTTCTCCCCAGACACGAACGGACCCGGGCCAAACGCCTCACCCGTCGTGCTCCAACCTTCCCAACTCTTACTCTCAAATGCGCTGATGACCTCTTCCCCAGCCGACGCGGACTTTGACTTCGCCCCTTCCTCTGCGGCAAAGCCGAAGCCACCAAAGGCGACAACGCTGAGAAAAAAAACGAGAGCACGTAAGTTCATTTATTCAGTGATGATCGTGATCTGAACACGTTCTCGATTTCACGGTTCAAAGCCATCACGAATTTTTCCCTCGCGGCTCATGATCGGCTGGGGATTCTTGACGCGCCCCAGCGGTCGGACGCCTGGCCCGAGAACTTTGGCGCGACCAAGGTCCGCATCCATCGGCTCGACGAACGCTTGGAGACGTTTCACCACATCGGGATGCGCCGCGATGATGTTGGTTGCTTCACCGATGTCAGTATCGAGATTGTAGAGCTCATTCCGTTTGACGTGCAGCTTCCACGGACCCGAGCGAACGCCTTCGAGAATCAAGCCGCGGAAGTAATAGAACACGTCGTGCGGCGACTTCGCACCAATCTCGCCCGCAAGCAGCGGCCAGATGTCGCGACCATCGATCTTTCTATCCGAAGGCGCAGACGCACCGGCGAGTTTTGCGAACGTCGGCAGAACATCGATCATTCCCGTGATCTCCGCCGTCGCGGTGCCGGCGGGAATTTTCCCCGGCCACCACGCGATGGTCGGCTCGCGCATCCCTCCTTCGTAGGTGCTGCCTTTGAGACCACGCAACGGGGCGTTGACGGAGCGCGCGGTGCCGCCGTTGTCCGAGGTAAAGAGCACACACGTCGTCGCATCGAGTTTCAACTCGCGCAACGTGTCGAGCACCTGCCCCACGCTCCAGTCAACTTCCTCGATCCAATCGCCCTGAAGTCCGTTGGCGGATTTTTTGTGGAAATTGGACCCCGGATAAAGAGGACCGTGCACGGCATTGTGCGGTAGGTAGAGGAAGAACGGTTTGTCCTTGTTCGCGCGAATGAATTTCACCGCGGCCTCCGTGTAACGTTTCGTCATCCCCTGCAGTTCGTCCGGCCGCATGCGCGCGATCACCTTGCCGTTCTCCACGAGTGGCAATGGCGGCTGGAGCATCGTTCCGCGAATCCCCACTTCCGCGTCGTCGTCGTCCGTCTTGGCCTCGGCCTTGGGCTTGCGCAACTTCTCGCCCAAGCTGCTCTTGATCCCGTCCTCCGCGGGCCCCATGTCGTGCGAGTAGGGAAGACCGAGGAAGTAATCGAAGCCGTGATTTGTCGGCAGAAATTCGGGCTGATCACCGAGGTGCCATTTGCCGATGCACGCCGTCGCGTAGCCGACGCTCTTGAGCACGGTGGCCACGGTGCGCTCGGCGGGATTGAGTCCAACGGCAGAAGACGGAAACAGCACACCACCGATGGGAAGCACGCGTTTCGGATAACAGCCCGTCATCAGCGCCGCGCGCGATGGCGAACAAACGGGCGCTGCATAAAAGGACGTCAGCTTGCGACCTTCCGCCGCCATGCGATCAAGGTTCGGCGTGCGATTCAGCTTGGATCCAAACGGCCCGATATCCGCGTAACCCAGATCATCAATGTTGATGACGACAAAGTTCGGCTTCTCGCCAGCATGGAGCGCAGCCAAAGGAACGAGCAGCAGAAGGGCGAGAATGAAGAAGCGTTTCACGTCATTACGTTTCGTTGGCCGGTCATTTTCCCGCCGGAGTCACAAACTCCTCGCGCGATAATTTGCCGTCTCCGTTCTTGTCGAAGTTCTTAAAACGTTGTTCGAGATTAGCCGCCCCCTTCAGGCCCGCTTGGTATTCTTCAACGGAAAGGACGCCGTCTTTGTTCGTGTCCATCCGCTCGAATGCCTTGGCGCGATCAACTGCGGGCTTCTTCACGGGCGTTTCCGCCACCTTGCCGCGCTGTTTCGGTCGGGGCTTGGCATCGGTGCGATCGGCGACGCTGATGCACGCCGGGTCGGGTTTCGCCGGCAAGGTCGCCTTCCATTCAAGCACGAGCTTCGTGAGGCGCGCGACGGTTTCCGGATTCTCCTTCGCGAGGTCCGCGCTCTCCGCGCGATCGGCATTGAGGCGATGCAACTCCACGCGCTTCGCGTCATCGGTCAACGCGAGCTTCCATTCGCCCTCGCGCACGGCGAGGCGCGGCCACCAATCGGGCTCCGCGTTCTTGCCGGTCCACTCCCAAAAAATCGGGCGCGTGCGCAAGACCGGCTTGCCGTTGAACGCCGCGAGCAGATTCTCGCCATCGCCTCGATAATCGGCCGGCACCGTAACGCCTGCCGCGGCGCAAAGCGTGGGCAACAAATCCACCGCCGTGAAAACCGTCGTCTCGTTCTTCGCGCCCGCGGGCGTATGCCCCGGCCAACGCACGATGAACGGCACGCGCACGCCGCCTTCGAAGAGGCTGCGCTTGCGACCGCGCATTCCACCGGTGCTGCCAATGCTGAAATACGCGCCGAAGCCGGGCCCGCCGTCTTCGCCAGCGCCCATCCGTTTCGTTTTCTCCGTGCCGGTGGACTCCGGGCCGTTGTCGCTGGAGAAAAGCACGATCGTGTTCTGCTCCACTCCCGCGGACTTCAATGCGTCGAGCACTTTGCCCACGGCATTGTCACCGTCCGAGATGACGGCCGAGTAAACCTGTTTCTGTTCATCGAGGTGTTTCCACTTCTCCATCGACGCCTTCGTCGGCACGTGCGGCAGATGACTCTCGTGCAACCACACGTTCACGAAGAACGGACGATCTTTGTTCGCGAGGATGAACTTCGCCGCGTTGTCCGGCGTATCGTGCAAACCGACCGACGGCACTCCCGCCCCACCGTTGAAAATGGCGAACTCGTCGAAGCCGTATTCCGTGGGCGCGGGCGCGCCGTGGATGTTCGCACTGGTCAGATGCCATTTGCCGAAATGCGCCGTGCGATAGCCCGACTGCTTGAAGAGGCGCGCGACAATCGGCGCCTTCGGATCGAGCCAGTCGGGCATGTTGCGTTCGACGTTCTGCGCGGGCGAAGCGAAGTGCTGGTGAATGCTGTAACGCGCGGGGAAATGCCCGGTCATCGTCGCACTGCGACTCGGCGAGCACACGGGATTCAGCACATTGAACTGCTGAAAGTCCGTCCCTTCACTGGCGAGGCGATCGAGATTCGGCGTCTTCAACCACGCGTGCCCGTGACACGACAAGTCACCCCAACCCCAGTCATCGGCAAAGATGAAGACCACGTTGGGCGGACGAGACTCCGCCGCGGTCAACGGACCCGCGAGAATGGAAATCGCCGCGACGAACAGAAGGGCGAGGTGTCGTTGCATAAGCGTGCGCACCTAGACCGCGCGCCCAGCCGAAAGGTTTCACTCGTTGAGCACGGTCTTCTTCTGCGCCGCCTTCCTTCCACCTTTCGTTGCGGGAATGCCGCTACCGATCGGCACGTCGTTCTGCTGCGCCGCGCCGGGCGTGCTGCGACCGTCGCGTTTGTATTTCTCGAGGAGCGCCTTTAGCTCGCGCACGATCTCGGGATGTTCGGCGTAAAAATTGTGCCTCTCGATCGGGTCTTCGCGCACATTGAAGAGCTCGCCCGGCAGCGTGTGCGCCTCGTAGCCGCGCTCCTTCTTGAACCACGCCGGCTCGCCGCGCGCGCCGTTGTCGTCGCCGCTCGGCGCGTCAATGAGCACCCAATCGCCCTTGCGGATGGCAAACTTGCCGTTGCCGCTGTGATGCACGGTCGCCTCACGCGCGGGTGAGGAAAGTTTTTCGCCGAGCAACACGGGCAGCACATTCACGCTGTCCGGCGCGGCGTCCGCGGGAAGTTTCGCGCTGAGAATCGCCGCGACCGTCGCCATGAAATCCACGTGGCACATTGTCTCGTCGCTCACCGAGCCGGGTTTGATCTTGCCGGGCCAGCGCGCGAGGAACGGCACGCGATGGCCGCCTTCCCATACATCGCGTTTCGCGCCGCGCAAGCCGTCCATGCTGTGATGCTGATACTGCTGGATGCGGTCGTAGGCGCCAGGATTCACTTCGCCGGTGATTTCGGGGCCGTTGTCGCTGGTAAAAATGACAAGCGTGTTTTCCGCCACGCCCGCGCGCTTCAATGCCTCAAGCACCTGGCCCACCGTCCAGTCAGTCTGCACGACGAAATCTCCGAAGTCGCCCGCCTGCGATTTCCCTTTGAACTCCGGCGCGGGCACGACCGGAAAGTGCGGCGACGTGAGCGGGAAGTAGAGGAAGAACGGCTTGCCCGTTTTCGCCGAGTCCTCGACCCACTTCACCGCGTGGCGCGTGAGTTCGGGCAAAATGTTCACGAGCTTCCAGCCGGGCACCATCGGGCCGGGGATGTTGAAATGCTCATCGCGCCCGCCCTCGCGCACCGACGGGATGCCGACGGTGTGGTCATTCTCAATGAAGCAATACGGCGGATAATTCGGCACATCCGTGCCGAAGTAATGATCGAAGCCGCGCGTCGTCGGGCCGTCGGTCACAGGCTTGGAGAAATCCACATTGCTCATCGGATTCGTCCGGCCCGAAGGCGGCTCGCCGTCTTTCGTCGGCCAGGTCCACCCGAGGTGCCACTTGCCGATGCACGCGGTGGCGTAGCCGTTCTGCTTCAGCAACGACGCGACCGTGAGCCGCTCGGGAGCGATGAGCGGCGGAGAATATGGGCCGAGCACGTTTCGTTGAAGCCGCGTGCGCCACGAGTAGCGGCCGGTGAGAATCGCGTAGCGCGTCGGCGTGCAGACAGAAGTTGGCGCATGTGCATCGGTGAAGCGCATTCCCTCGCTCGCGAGGCGGTCGAGGTTTGGCGTGGGAATCTTGGAGGGCTTCTTCTTGTAGGCGCCCACGTCGCCGTAGCCGAGATCGTCGGCGAGGATGAAGACGATGTTCGGTTTGGATCGATCGGCCGCGGTGGCGAACCACGGAAGACTCAAAAGACACGGAAGAAGAATCGCGAGGAATTGTTTCATGCTAGTCCTTTGCAACCGCGTCGCGATCTGCCTGAGAAATCTCGACGAGCTTCGCGCGCATTGCTGCGACCTTCTCCGGCATCTTCTCCGCAAGATCGGTGGTTTCATTGGGATCTTTCGCGAGATCAAACAGCTCGGATTTATCCGCAGCGGCCTTCTTCCCTTTCTTCGCTCCACCACCGGTGACGACTAGCTTCCAATCACCATCTCGCACCGCGCGCGCGCCGAAGTTTGGGCCCACCGTGTAAATCGTCCGCGGCTTCGCCGGTTCGACGCCGGTGAGTTGCGGCCAGATGTTTTTCCCGTCCCACTTCAAATTCTTCTCCGGCGTGTAGCCCACCAACGAGCAAAACGTCGGCATCCAATCGGTGATCTGCGCGACGCCGTTAAATTTGCCCGCCTTCAATTTGCCCGGCCACGAGATGATCGTCGGCACGCGCGTGCCGCCTTCGTAAACCGTGCCCTTCTGTCCGCGCAGCGGGTCGTTATTTGCCGTGAGCTTGCCGGTCGGACAGTTGTCGTCGGGGTAATGAAGATCGTTGTTCTCCGCCGTGCTGCCGCCGTTGTCGCTGGAGAAAACGACGACGGTGTTCTCGCGCACGCCTTTCTCTTCAAGCGCGCGGAGGATGCGCCCCACTGCGTCGTCAAGGTGCATGATCGAAGCCGCGTAATGCCGTGCGACGTCGCCCGTGATCGCGGCGGGCACGCGCGCGACCCACTCGGCGGGTTCCTTCACCGGGAGATGCACCGCGGTGAAGGGAGCATAAAGAAAAAACGGCGCCGGCCCGCGCGACTCGATCCATTTCACCGCCTCAGCCGCGATGAGATCGGTAACGTGCCCCTCCTCTTCGATCAATTTTTCATCGCGATGCCACGTTTGCGAGAAGTTGCCCTGCTTGTAGCGGTGATTCCACGGACTCACCCCGCCCGCGAGCGAGCCGTAGGAATGATCAAAGCCGAAATGATTCGGGCCCTGCTCGGGCAACGAGCCGAGATGCCATTTGCCGGTGAGGCAAGTTTCGTAGCCCACGGACTTGAGCGCGCGCGGCAGCGTGACCGTGTCCCAACGCAGCGCGCGTTCGTTCTGGGGCGTGGTCACGTTAAATCGGCTCCAGCAGCGACCGGTCATCAAGCCCGTGCGCGTCGGGCTGCACACCGGCGCGACGTAATGTTGCGTCAACTCCACTCCGTTGGCCGCGAGCTTGTCGAGATTGGGCGTCGGCGCATTGCCACGATGAAACGCCACGTCCGCCCAGCCGAGATCATCGGCGAGAATGAAGACGATATTCGGACGCGAAGAGGCTGCGCTTGCGGCGAAGCTGACTAAAACGAGTGTCAGAACAAATCCAATTCTCCACGTTCGCCGCGGAGACTTCGAGCTTCGCCATTTGAGTTTCATAAAATCATTCCGTCGCCTTTTTCTTACCTTTTTTCTTCGCTTTGTTGGCGGGTTCAGGAGGCGCGTCTTTCGCGGCGAGGGCGCGGAATTCTTCCGTGTGCTTGGTCCAGATTGCGGCGAGCTCGCTCACCTTTGCCGGCTGTTGCGCGGCGAGGTTGTGCGATTCAGCGCGATCGGTGCTGAGGTCGTAAAGTTCCCACGGTGCGTCTTTACCGGCGGCAACGATCTTCAGGTCGCCGACACGCAGGGCGCGGTTGCCTTCGTGGAGCCACCAGAGGTATTCGTGCGAGACAGTGCCGTCTTTTTTGAAGGCGGGCAAAAGGCTTTTGCCAGGGGCGGGCGGGACAGGCTTGCCGGCCCACGTGTCGAGCGGTTTGCCGCCGGCGGCTTCGAGAATCGTCGGCACAAGATCAACCAAGTGCCCGGGGTTGTGACGGAGTTCGCCGCGCGCTTCGATGCCCTTGGGCCAATGCGCGATCAACGCCGTGGCAATGCCGCCTTCGTGCACCCAGGTTTTGTGGCGACGGAACGGCGTGTTGGCTGCACTGGAGAAACCGGGGCCGAGGCACAGGAAACTTTCCGCAGAACCGGACGCCGCCTTGGTGTCGTGGCCGTCGCCGCGCACCATGAGCTCGGCGCTCGCGCCGTTGTCGGAGAGGAACAGCACGAGCGTGTCTTCGGCGGCGCCCATCTTTTTCACCTGAGCGAGCACACGGCCGATTTCCTGGTCCATGCGGTCGACCATCGCCGCGTGGACGGCCATTTTTGTGGCCTGAAATTCGCGTTGCTCGGTAGTGAGTTCGAGCCACGGGATGGGGCGGTTGATTTCGCCGGGCCCGAGCTTCTTCAACTCTTCCGCGAAGTCATACGGCGGACCGACCTCGCGTTCCAACCCGGAGAGGCTCGTGTTCACGATGCCCATGGTCTTCTGGCGCGCGTAACGTTCACCGCGCACCACATCCCAGCCCTTGTCATACTTGCCGCGATAACGCGCAATGTCCTCGGCGGGCGCCTGCAACGGAAAGTGCGGCACGGTGAACGCGAGGTATTCGAAGAACGGCTGCTTCGGATATTTCTCCGCGTGTTCCTTGAGGCACTTGATCGCGTGATCGGCGAAGGCGGTGCTCGTGTAGTAACCCGTGCCCGGCTTGATCGGCGGAAGATTTTTACCGTCCTCGACAATCTTCTGCGGATTAAAATTGCGATTGTGATCTTCGAGCACGTAAGCGTGGTCGAAGCCGCAGTTCATCGGCTCACCGTCAACGTGCCACTTGCCGGAGAGGTAGGAGCGATAGCCGAGGGGCTTGAGCATTTCAGGCAACAGGCGCGCCCACTCGGGACGCACGCCTTTGCCACCGCCACCACCACCGGGAATTGCGTCGCGTCGCACGGCCTGCGCGTAGTAGCCCGTGAGAATTGCCGCGCGCGACGGCCAACAGCGAGCGGTGTTGTAGAATTGCGTGAAACGCAGTCCGTTCTTCGCGAGGCCGTCGAGGTTCGGCGTCTTGACGTCGCCGCCGTAGCAACCGAGATCAGAGTAACCCAGATCGTCCGCGAGGATGATGAGGATGTTCGGACGACCCGCGCTCGCGGCGAAAAGCGAGGGAGCCAGCGAAAGGGTCAACAACAGGACAAGTATCCGTTTCATAATGGTTGAGTGCCGTGGAGATTGGCTAAAGGAGATGAGCGCGACAACGCTGAACTGACGACCGTTCCACGCGTTTACTTCTTTTTCTTCTTACCTTTCACTTTTTGAGAATCCGGATTGAAGTCGGGATTCGGCGTCGGCATCAGCGCGCCAACTTCCTTCCGCCACGCGATCAACTTTGCGTGCATTTGCTTCACGCGGTCGGATTGCTGGCCGGCGAGGTCGTTTTTTTCGCTCAGGTCCTGCGGGATATTGTAGAGCTCGAGACGGCCGTCCTCGAACCACTCGATCAATTTCCAATCGCCTTCGCGGATCGCGCCATACGGCCGGCCACCTTGATTTCCGTAGTGCGGATAGTGCCAGAAGAGCGGCTTGCCGCGCTGCATCGACTCGCCTTTGAGCAACGGGACAAAGCTGACGCCATCGAGATGCTGTTCGGTCTTCAACGGAAGACCCGCGAGTTGCAGCAACGTGGGGTAAAAATCGACACTGATGACCGGTGACTCGCAAATACTGCCGGGCTTGGTCACCCCGGGCGCCACGACGATCATCGGTTCGCGCACGCCGCCTTCGTAGGGCCAGCCTTTGCCCGCGCGCAACGGGAGATTCGACGTGGGAGTTCCTTCGCTCGTCGAGAGCCCGCCGTTGTCGGACATAAAGACGACGATCGTCTTGTCCGTGAGTCCGCTTTTCTCCAGCGCCGCGATCACGCGGCCGATGCCCGTGTCGAGTTGCTCGAGCATCGCGGCGTAAACGGGGTTGTTCTGCACGAGGCGAACCTGGCGATCACCTTCTTGACCCCACGCATCCACCGGAGCGCTCTCGGCCTTCTTTTTGTATTTCGCGACGAGTTCCGCGCGCGCGCCGATCGGTGTGTGAACCGCGAGGAACGGCAGGTAGGCGTAGAAAGGCTGATCCTTGTGCTCGCCGATGAACTTCACCGCTTCGTTTACGATGCGCTCCGTCGTCTTCGGGTCGTCCTTGTGATCCGGCACGGGCAGATCGGATTTCGGATACCAGAACTGCACGTTGCCCTTGGCGCCTTCACCATTCGTCAACTCCTTCGGGAAGCCCTGTGCGCCGGGATAAAATTCACCGCCGCCGAGATGCCACTTGCCCGCGAAGAACGTCGCGTAGCCGCCTTCGCGCAGCGACTCGGCGATGGTCACTTCCGCCAGCGGCAGATGATCCGCATTCTGCGCGGACTTCAACTTGCCGGACCTCATTCCGGGAATGAAATCCGTGATGCCAAACCGCGGCGGATACTTGCCCGTCATGATGCTTCCGCGCGTCGGGGAGCAAACACAGCACGCCGCGTAGCCCTGAGTGAATTTCATTCCGCGCTTCGCGAGCGAATCAATGTTCGGCGTCTCGTAAAATGTCTTCGGATTGAATGCGCCGACGTCCATCTGCCCGAGATCATCGGCAAGGATGAAAACGATATTGGGGCGGCGTTCCGCGGCACCAGCCGCCACAGTGACAATCAAGGCCAACGAGCATACAATTTTCCGCAACGCAGAACGATGTGTTTTCATGAGATAAGAGTTCGAGTCGGCTATCAGACGAGGACAACGCTGAGAAATTTCACGCCTCGGGCAATCGTCAATTTGTATACGGCACCGTGCCGTTGGCGCTTACTTTGTAGCCCCACTTCGAAATGTATTCCGCGCCGGGACGAAACTCGTCGTGGTGTTCGGCGAGCTTCTTCTTGAGTAACGCGTCCATCTGCGCCTGTAGTTCTGCGTGCTCGGGTTTGCCAACGAGGTTTTCCATTTGCAGCGGATCCTTCTGGTTGTCGTAAAGGAGCCATGGTCCTTCGAGATCGCGGGCGTAGGAATAACGCGCGGTGCGGACTTCGCGATACTCTTTGCCGCCGCGATCGCGCGTGAATTCACCGAACGGTGAAGTGCAGCGGATAATCGTGGCGCCGCCGGACGGATCGGCGCCACCGCGCAGGTAACCACTAAAATCGTAGCCCTCCACACTCTTCGGAATCGCACGTCCGCACAGGCTCAACAGTGTGGGCATCACGTCCTCAGTGTTGATCGTGCCCTCGACGCGGCGCGGTTTCACACCGAGCGATTCCGGCACGCGAAATAGCATCGGCACCCGCGCGGATTCGTCCCAAGGACGTTGCTTCCGTATCTGCGCGTGCGAGCCGAGCATGTCACCGTGATCGGCGGTGAAGACGATGATCGTGTTCTTATCGAGGCCGGTTTCCTTCAGCGTGCGCAAGAGATCAGCGATGCAATCATCGAGCGCGGTGCAATGCGCGTAGTAACCCGCGAGCCAACCGCGCGCGATTTTTTCGATCGCCGGCGGGACATTCGCGCGCAACTGGATTTTGTCCGGTGAATACATCGCTTGATATTTCGCCGGCGCGGTTTCGTAAGGATTGTGCGGCGGCCCCCACGCAAGCCAGAGAAGGAACGGCTTGCTGCCCGCCTTGGCATGTGCGGCGATGTATTGCTGCGCGTCACGCGTCTGCGCAATCGCATCGTAGCCTTCCCACTTCAACTTCTCCGGGCCATCGGCGAAGTAGGGTGAGTTGTTGTAACTGTGCGTGCACTCGAGAACCTTCCAGTAATCAAAGCCCTGCCGCCGCTCGCGCGGGATGAAGTTCGAGCGACCGCGCCCATCCACGTGCCATTTGCCGATGCAGCCCGTGTCGTAACCGTGCGCCTTGAGTTCCTTGGCAATCGTGACGGCGTTCGTGTTGAGTTGAACGTCGTTGAGGAAAATTCCGTGCGTCTGCGGACGTTGGCCGGTGAGGAGAGTCGCACGCGTTGGCGAGCAAACCGGCATGCCCGCGACGGCTTGGGTGAAATTGACGCACTCGCGTTCCAGACGATCGAGGTTCGGCGTTTTGACGTTCGGGTCGCCGGCGAAACCGAACGCCTGCGCGCGCCATTGATCAGCGAGAATGAAAAGGATGTTGGGTTTCTCTGCCGCGCGTGTGAACCACGGAAGGCACAGAAGACACGGAAGGAGAAAGCGGACAAGGCGACGGGGTAATTGGATTTTCATTATGATGATCAGCGACCTTCAGGAGAGGCAAATGAACCTCGTAGACAAATTATTTCGCCGCTCCCGCAACCCAGCGCACCGCGCCCTCCACGAAGTTCTCCATGCCCGCAGTCTGTTCGGGATGCGGACTGCTGGTGATCACTCGGCCTTTGCCAAAGTTTGCCCGCACGATCGCCGGCGTGTTCACCATCGCGCCCTTCGGCGAATCGTGTTCGGCCAGTTCCGTGCGGAAGAAAGCGATCGGTTCGTAGGCCGGAAGGTCCGCGCGCGTGTCGGGCTTGATGATGGGGCCGTTGGCGTAACGGATCTCTTGTTTCTTCGCCGCCAGGCCCACGATCTTCGAGCCGTCGGGCGTGACTTCGATCTCCACGTTGCCTTTGCCACGCATCCATTTTGAGGAAACGGTCTTCGCGTTGATCACTCCGACGCCCCAGCTGAATCCGGAGCACGCGAGATACGCGCCGGCACAAATGCCGATGTAACCGCCGCCGTTGCGCACGAACTGGCGCACGTTCTCGCGGCCCTTCTCGCCGATGGCCTCGGCCTCTTTGCTGCCGCTGCCGCCGCTGAAGATCACCACGTCGTAATCCTTGAGGCAGCCGTCGGTGATGTCCTTGCCCTTGACCAGCGTGAGCTTGATGTCCTTCGTCTTGCCGAGTTGCTCGGTCACGCGCGGGACGCCCTGCCCGAACGCGCCCTTGTCGTCAAACAATGCCACGCGGATTGGTTTGCCGTCGGCGGCACCAACGCGGGCGGCCAACATGAATGTGAGAGCTAGCGAAACAACGAATCGGGAAATATTCATAAGTATGGGTGGTGGTTTTGAAATCAAAGCTGTCTGCGATACGGACGTTGATCGACGGGTGAGTGGTTACGACGGATTCGCTGGCGCGGGCTTCGGTTTGTAAACCGCCCACACAAGCAGCCCCATCAAGATTGATTGCACCACACCGGCGACGAACCATTTGATCGCGAGGCTTGCGGGCAAGGGTTGCACGGCGAACATCATGATGGTGTTCGTCTGAACCAACAGCCCCACGATGAGCCCGTAAATGGTCGCGCGCGTCGGGCACGCTGGCGAGGCGAAGCCGCGCGCCCAGAGCGTCACGAACGTCACCGCCGCGAGAAATTCTCCGCCCATAATCCAGCCCATGTGCTTTTCCATGTCCCCTTCCGGTCGCCACAAGCTTTTCGTCGCCGCGTAAGTGTCCGCCAGCCACACCTGATGAATCAGAAAATCCGTGGCGGCAATTCCGACGAAGACCGCGATGATCGCGACGACAAGTCGAATGGGGTTCATTCGCGCGAGATTGTCCCAGAAGATCGGGGTAAACAATCCTTAACCGGCCGCGCGAACCGCTACTTCTTCCCGTCTGCAACCATTCCCGGCGCACGAATGCCTTTGCCTTCGCGCTTGGTCAAGGCGTCGCCGAGCTCCTCGCGCATGGTTTCCGCGAAGGCCTCGAGCCGCTTCAAGATATCGGGATGTTCCGCGGCCACGTTCGCCCGCTCGCTGATGTCCTTCTGCAAATCGAAAAGCTCTGCGCCCCTCAGCTTCACCATGTCGTAATTGACGGGAATACCATTGGTGCCGCCGGGGCGGTTGCCGAGGCCGCGATAGGTGTGCGGCAGTTGAAGCTTCCAGCGGCCGTCGCCATCGGTCACGGCTTGGAGCTCGTTGTTTTCGAAATAGAACGCGTAGGCGTCGTGCGGATTCTTCGCGCCGCGCTCGCCGATGATCAGTGGCCACACGTCGAGTCCGTCGATCTTGTGCTGGGGCAAGTCTGCGCCGAGGAGTTTCGCGACGGTTGGCAGCAGATCGATCGTCATCAACATGTCACCGCTCGTGGTGCCGGCGGGAATCTTTCCCGGCCAACGCATGATGCACGGCACGCGCGTGCCGCCTTCCCAGCACGTGCCTTTGCCCTCGCGCAGCGGCTTCGCTGAACCGCCGTGATTGCCGAAGCGCAGCCATGGGCCGTTGTCCGAAGTGAAGATGACGAGGGTGTTTTCGTCGATGCCCTGCTTCTTCAACGCGGCGAGAACTTCTCCGACGGACCAATCGATTTCCATGATGACGTCGCCGTAAAGGCCGCGCGCGGACTTGCCGCGGAACTTGTCGCTCACGTGCAACGGCACGTGCGGCATGCTGTGCGCGAGGTAAAGGAAGAAGGGGCGCTCGCGATTCGCCGCGATGAACTTCACCGCGCGCTCGGTATACCGCGTGGTCAATTGCTCCTGATCTTCGTGGGTGAGACCGACCTTTACGCGTTTCTCGCCTTCCATCAACGGCAGCGGCGGCCAGGCATTGGTCGTCTTGGCCTCGGGGTTGAACGGCCACATGTCATTCGAGTAAGGCAGGCCGAAGTATTCATCGAAGCCGTGACGCGTCGGGAGAAACTGCGGGCGGCTGCCGAGATGCCATTTGCCGACGATGCTGGTTGCGTAACCCATTTGCTTCACGAGCTCCGCGAGCGTCATCTCGCTATCGTTGAGCCCGTGTTTCGCTGCCGGCCCCAGCGCCATGTGGATGCCAACACGATTCGGATAACAGCCCGTGAGCAATCCCGCGCGCGACGCGGAGCAAACCGGCTGTGGCACGTGAAAGTTCGTGAACTTGCGTCCCTCGGCCGCCATGCGGTCGAGGTTCGGCGTGGTGAAACCTTCCGCACCGAAGCAACCGACGTCGGCATAGCCCATGTCATCGCAGAGGATGACGATGATGTTGGGAAGAGGCGCGGCCTTGACGGAGAAGCACAAAACAAAAGCCAGACTCCAGACTCCGAGAAAGGAGCGTAGGCGCTGTCTTCGGCGTGTGGTCCGAAAATATTTCATTAATCGATCCGGGCCACTTTGCCGGGCTCGCGCACGCCACTCCCTTTGCGCTCGGTCAACGCATCGCCGAGTTCCGCGCGCATCTTCTCCGCGAAGGCTTCGAGCTGCTTTACGATCTTTGGATTCGCCGCGGCAACGTTTTTGGTTTCGCCCACGTCGTTCTGCAGGTCGTAAAGCTCCGCGGCCGCGAGCTTGCGATTCTCATACTTCGCCGGAATGCCGTTGGTGCCGCCGGGGCGACCGCCAAGCGTGCGGTAACTATGCGGGAGTTGCAGTTTCCAGCGACCGTCGCTGCTCGACACCGCCTGTAGCGCGTTTTGCTCGTAGTAAAAGGCGTAGCCGTCGTGAGGATTCTTCGCGCCCTTTTCCCCAGCGATCAACGGCCAGACGTTCAAGCCGTCGATCGTGTGCTTCGCCGGCTCGGTGCCGGTGAGCTTCGCGATGGTCGGCAGGAGATCAATCGTCATCAACATTTCACCGCTCTGGGTGGCAGCGGGGATTTTTCCCGGCCAACGCATCACGCACGGTACGCGCGTGCCGCCTTCCCAGCACGTGCCCTTGCCTTCGCGCAACGGTCCCGCGCTGCCCGCGTGATTGCCGTAGCTGAGCCACGGGCCGTTGTCGCTGGTGTAAATGACGAGCGTGTGGTCATCGACGCCGGTGCGCTTCAATGCCGCGAGCACTTCGCCGACGCTCCAGTCCACTTCCATGCACGCATCGCCATAAAGACCTTGCTGGGACTTGCCGCGGAACCGGTCGCTCACATGCAACGGCACGTGAACCATCGAGTGCGCGAGGTAGAAGAAGAACGGGCGATCCTTGTTCTTCTCGATGAATTTCACGGCGCGTTCGGTGTACTGCGCGGTGAGAAAATTCTGATCCTCGTGACCGAGGTCGGTCTTGATCACTTGATCACCTTCGATCAACGGCAGCGGCGGATACGCGCCCTTCTTCGCCTCGGGATGCAGCGGCCACATGTCGTTCGAGTAAGGCAGGCCGAGGTATTCATCGAAGCCGTGATGCGTCGGGAGAAATTGTTTCGGTGTGCCGAGGTGCCATTTGCCCGCCATGCCGGTCGCGTAACCCTTCTGCTTCACAAGCTGTGCGATGGTCATTTCCGAGTCGGCAATGCCGTGCTTCGCCGACGGTCCGAGCGCGCCGTGGATGCCGATGCGATTCGGATAACAGCCCGTGAGCAATCCCGCGCGCGACGCCGAACACACCGGCTGCGGCACGTGGAAGTTGGTGAAGATGCGACCCTCCTTCGCCATGCGGTCGAGGTTCGGCGTCGAGTAACCCTTCGCGCCAAACGGCCCGATGTCCGCATACCCCTGGTCATCGATGAAGATGATCACGATGTTCGGCGGGCGAACGGCGGCCGATGCAGACCACGGAAAACACACGAGACACGGAAGGATGAGGGCGAGGAGGAAGCGAAGCGGTTTCATTTGGTTTGCTGTGGGTAGTTGGAAGACAAAAGCCGGAGCGACATTCAAACGACGTGGCCCTTCAGTGTGACCGAAACGGATGGTCGAACTTCGCCTTCGCGCCTTTGCGTCAAAACCAACCCGCCGACCCAAATCGAACCTCAACTCTTCGCCGCTTCTTGCCGCGCCCACGCATCGGCGGCCAGGATCTGATCAAGAGTCGGGTGTTCGACGATGCGATGGGCGTCCATGGTGCGTTGCACGAGCGCGGTGATTCCCGGGAAGGAAAGTTTGCGCGCGCAGAAGGCGGCGACGGCCACTTCATTCGCCGCGTTCAACACGGCCGGCAAGGTGCCGCCGACTTCGCCAGCGCGACGCGCCAGCACCAGCGCTGGGAAGCGCTCAGGGTCCGGTTCCTCGAAGGTGAGCGAGCCGATCTTGGCGAAGTTGGTTTGCACGCGGTCGCTGTTGACGCGCTCGGGATACAGCAGTGCGTATTGAATCGGGAGGCACATGTCCGGCGTGGAAAGTTGCGCGATGATGGAACCGTCGACGAACTCAACCATCGAATGCACGACGCTCTGCGGATGCACGACGACGTTGACACGTGGCATCTCGATGTCGAAAAGCCAGCGCGCTTCGATCATCTCCAAGCCTTTGTTAAAGAGCGTCGCGGAATCGATGGTGATCTTCTGGCCCATCACCCATGACGGATGCTTGAGCGCTTTCTCGACGGTGATTTCAGCGAAGCTTTCCTTCGGCCAAAGTTTCTTATCGCGGAACGGTCCGCCGGACGCGGTGAGGAGCAACTGCCGCACGGAATCGCGCGGCTTGTCTTCGAGGCATTGGAAGATCGCGGAGTGTTCGCTGTCGACGGCGAGCACGCGCACGCCGTGTTTGCGCGCTTCGCTCATGACGGTTTCACCGGCCATGACGAGAATTTCCTTCGAGGCGACGGCGATGTCTTTGCCGGCGCGAATGGCCGCGAGCGCCGGCTGCAAGCCCGCGGTGCCAACGATCGCGATGAGCACGATGTCCGCCGCGGGCATGGTGGCGAGCTTGATCAAGCCTTCGTCGCCGGAGAAGACGTCGGCCTTGGTGCCGAGCGCGGATTGGAGTTCCTGCGCCTTGGCGGGATCGTTGATCGAGATCGCGGCGGGCTGATACTTGAGCGTCTGTTCGAGCAATAGCTTCGTGTTGTTGCCTGCGGCGAGGCCGATGATGCGCAGGCGATCTGGCAAATCATCAGCGACCTTCAATGTGCTGGTGCCGATCGAGCCGGTGCTACCGAGGAGGACAACGTTCTTCATTTCAATTTGCTAAAACTTTTCCCGCCAAACATGCGAACCAATCGAAAAGGGAAACTGGTTTCGGTGTTCATTCGCGTCGGTCGCGTGATTCGCGGGTAATCATCAATGCGTCAAGATGTGGCGCAGATACAAGTACATCAGCGGGGCATTAAACAGGAGGCTGTCGAGCAAGTCGAGAATCCCGCCGATGCCGGGGAAGTATTTCCCGGAATCCTTCACGCCCGCCTCGCGCTTGAACAGCGACTCGATCAAGTCCCCAACGACCGCCGAGCAACTCAGGATCATTCCCAGAATCACCGCGTGCACCGGCGTCATTCCAGCGAGATGTGCGCCGGCGAAATGCGCGAAGGTCAGACTCGCGCCGGTCGAAACCACGATTGCGCCACCGAACCCTTCCCACGTTTTGCCGGGGCTGATGCGCGGGATCATCTTGTGTTTGCCGATCAACGAGCCGACGCAATACGCGCCTATGTCGCTGAATTTCGTAACGAGGATGAAATAGAGTACGTACCACGTGCCTTGCGCTTTCTCCGCTGGGAAGAAATTGATCTTCTGGATGAAGTTCAGTAGCCACGGCACATACATCAGGCCGAAGAGCGTGGTGGAAATGGCGAGGATGCCGGCGGTGTTGTGCTTCGCGACGAATTGCCGCAGGCACAGGCCGAGCACAAAGAAAATGATGAGGCTCGTCTCGAAGTCATTCGCCTTCGACGCCGACACGTGCACCCCAAGTGCGCCGGACAGATAGAGAAACGTGCTGACCATCAACACGAGCCCGCTGAAGATTCCCCAGCTGCGGAAACACACCAGCCCGCGTTTCTCGACGAGCCCGTAAAACTCGAGCAGGCCCGTCACGGACAGGATCACCATGATGATCAGGAAGACGTAGTCGGACACCAGCTTGTTGCCAGAGAACAACGCGGCGATGACGACGGTCCACAGGACCAAAGAGCTCCCGAGGCGGCGCAAAAAAATCGCCGCCTTCGAGGGTGACGGCGGCGCGGGCGCGACAGGCGTGGTCTCGTTGGACATCGCGTTCGGAATAATCGAAGACCGAGAAAGTGTCGAGGTTCGAATCAGACGCCGCCGAAACGGCGATGGCGTCGGGCGTATTCCTCAATGGCTTCAAAGAGTTGCGCCTTGCGGAAATCCGGCCACAGCGTGGGCGTCACCACGAACTCGGCGTAGGAAATCTGCCAGAGGAGAAAATTGCTCACGCGCATTTCGCCGCTGGTGCGAATGAGGAGATCGGGATCGGGAAAGTGCCGCGTGTAAAGGTGCTCGGCGATCACTTTCTCGGTGATCTCCGCGGGTTCAATGCTGCCACGCTTGGCCTTGGCGGCGATGTCGCGCACAGCTTCCACGATCTCTTGACGGCCTCCGTAGCTCAGCGCGAGCACGAGCGTGAGGCCGTTGTTTTTTTCGAGTGCGGCCTTGGTTTTCTTCAACTGCTCCTGCACGAACTCCGGCAGACGATAAATCTGCCCGATCGTTTCGAGACGGACGTTGTTGCGGTTCAGTTCGCCGATTTCGTTCTTCAGAAATCGCGCGAGATATTTCATCAACGTGTCGACCTCGTCCTTGGGGCGGTTCCAGTTCTCGACGGAGAACGCGTAGAGCGTGAGATATTTCACGCCCACTTCGCCACAAGCGCGCACGATCGCGCGCACGGACTCGACGCCGTTGCGGTGGCCTTCGACGCGCGGAAGGTGACGAGCCTTCGCCCAACGACCGTTGCCATCCATGATGATGGCGACGTGCGTGGGAAGGTTGGCCTTCGCCTGCGCGCTGAGATGAGGAGTCGGAGGACTCATGTTCGCATTGTAGGAGCCCAAGTTAGGAGGCTCTGTTCAATCTTTCCCGAGTGCAGAAAGGCCCCGTGCGCCGGCCCTCGCCAAATTACACGAAGATCGTTTGCTCACGTCCCGGTCCGACCGACGCGATGGTCAGCTTCGCGTTGGTCAGTTCCGCGATGGCTTTGAGGTACGCGCGGCACTTGGCGGGAAGTTGCTTCCATTCCTTCGCTTCGTGCGTCGGCGTCTGCCAACCCGCGAACTCCGCGTAGATCGGCACGCATTGCGCGAGATCTTCGAGGTCGTTCGGGAGATAATCGCAACGCTTGCCGCCCACGCGGTAACCGATGCAGACCTTGATGGTTTCCACCGTGTCGAGACCGTCGGTGTTCGTGATGGCGAGGTCGTCAATGCCGTTGACCATCGCGGCCTGACGGGTCACGACGGAATCAAACCAACCGCAACGGCGCGCGCGACCGGTCGTGGCCCCGAACTCGCGGCCCATGCCGTGCAACATGTCGGAAATCTCGGCGTTCTCGCTCGGGAACGGACCTTCGCCGACGCGTGTGGTGTAAGCCTTCATCACGCCAACCACGCGATCCATGCGATGCGGAGCCACGCCGGAGCCCGTGCAGGCGCCACCGGCTGTCGTATTCGACGACGTGACGAACGGATACGTGCCGTGGTCGATGTCGAGGAACGTGCCTTGTGCGCCTTCGAAAAGAATATTTTCACCGCGGCCCATCGCTTCGTGCAGCAGGACGACAGTATTGCGGACGAACGGCGCGAGACGATCGCCAGCCTTGCGATACGCGGCGTGAACCTCCTTGAACGAAAGCGGCTTGGCACCGAACGCCTTCAAGACGGCGTTGTTTTCCTCGATGCGGCGCTTGAGCTTCTCTTCGAAGCGCCCGGGGTGAATCAAGTCGCAGACGCGCAGGCCGACGCGCGCCGCCTTGTCGCCGTAGGCCGGGCCGATGCCGCGCTTGGTGGTGCCGATCTTGTTCTTGCCCTTCGCGGCTTCGCGCTGCTCGTCGAGCATGCGATGATAGGGGAAAACGAGGTGCGCGGTTTCGCTCAGCACGAGACTCTTGGGAGTGACCTTGATGCCGAGCTTCTCGAGGCCGTCGATTTCACCGACGAGATTGATGGGGTCAACGACCACGCCGTTGCCGATCACGCAACGCTTGTTCTTGCGCAGGATGCCCGACGGGATCAAGTGGAGGACGAACTTCTGGCCCTTCACATACACGGTGTGACCGGCGTTGTTGCCGCCTTGCGAGCGGACCACGACATCGGCGTTTTCCGTGAGAACGTCGATGATTTTGCCTTTGCCTTCGTCACCCCATTGGGCGCCGACGAGAATTGTATTCGCCATAAGTTCGCGTGAGTTGCGGGCAATAAAAAACCCCGAAAAGTAAATTCGGGGCCAGCGCTCGCTATTTACGGGCGGAAATTAGAGATCGATCCCCCGAGTGTCAACAATCGACTTGGGCATGATGACGACGAGATACAAGAAAAAATGATCCGCCGAATTAACGAATTCATTTGTGTCTTTTATGTCTAACCGGCAACTTGGCCGCGCAGAGGGGGCAATGACCTCTGCATCAACCAATTCAGTTATGGTGCCGCTTTTGGCAAAACTTCGAAATGCGTTAATGATAAGTACATGAGTTTGCCCGCCGATTATCACATGCACACGCCGCTGTGCCGCCACGCAACAGGCGAGCCAGTGGATTACGCCGCGCATGCCGTGAAAATTGGCCTGAAGGAAATCGGCTTCAGTGATCACTCACCGATGAAGCGCGACGACTTCGATGATTGGCGCATGCGCGCCGATCAACTCAGCGAATACGTCTCGAAAGTTCTCCTGGCTCAGGAGCAGTTTCCGCAGCTCACCATCAAGCTTGGGCTGGAGGTCGATTACCTTCCCGGACAAGAGGAATGGATCGAGCACCTGCAAAGTTTGCATCCGTGGGATTTTCTCCTCGGCGCCGTGCACTACGTGTCCGATTCCTGGGACGTGGACAACCCCGCCAAGCTTTCCGAATGGAAGGTGCGCGATCCGATGGAAGTGTGGACAACTTACTTCGACCGCCTGACGGCCGCAGCAGAGTCGGGCTTGTTCGACATCATCGCGCACGCGGATCTGCCCAAGAAATTCGGGATCATCCCGAAGGAAGACATCACGCCGCTCTACGAGAGGTTCATCAAGGGGCTTCGCCGTTACGGCATGGCAATGGAGATTAATACCGCCGGCTTGCGCAAGGACTGCAAAGAGATTTATCCGGCCAAGAAACTTCTCGAAATGGCGTTCGCCGCGCATGTGCCCATCACGTTCGCATCCGACGCCCACAAACCCGAGGAAGTGGGCATGAATTTCACCGAGGCGATGGCGCTCGCGCGGAGCGCCGGCTACAACCGCACAGTGATCTTCAAGGAACGCCGCTACGAGTTCGTTTCGTTCTGAGCGAGAGTTAACAGTCTACTCGGTTGGACTACTTGCTGATTCCCCGTTCGCTGGTGCGAACAAACTCCATCAGATGCTGAATTTCCGGTAAAGCGGGCAACTCCTTTTCGATCTTCGTCACCGCATTGGAAATCGTCAGGCCTTCGCGGAACAAAATCTTGTAAGCCTGCTTCATCGCGTTCTGCGCGGCTTCGCTCACGCCGTGGCGTTCCATGCCGATCTTGTTGATCGTACGCGTCTCAGCAGGATTACCATCGGCCATCATGAACGGCGGCACGTCCTGCACCACTTTTGAACAACCGCCGATCATCGACTGTTTTCCGATGCGGCAGAACTGATGCACCGCGGCGAGCCCACCTACCACCGCGTGGTCCCCGACCGTCACGTGGCCCGCAAGCGTGGCAACGTTCGACATGATGATGTGATCGCCGAGCCGGCAATCATGCGCCACGTGGCAATACGCGAGAATCGTGTTGTGCGAACCCACCACAGTAGCGTCTCCATCGTTCGTGGCGCGATGAATCGTGACGTATTCGCGAAAGGTGTTTTTGTCGCCAACGTGCAGCCACGTGGTGCCGCCCTTCCATTTCAAGTCCTGCGTCTTTTGCCCGATGCACGCGAAGGGAAAGATTTCGTTCTCCGCCCCGAGCACGGTGTGACTGCCGATGACGACGTGGCTGCGAAGTTTGCAACCTTCGCCCAGCACGGCGTTCTCTTCGATGACGCAGTAAGGCCCGATCTCGCAGCCTTCGCCAATGCGCGCCGAGCCGTGGATCACCGCCGTTGGATCAATTGTTTTTGCCATTCCCTTACATCCGATCCATCAGCATGAACGTCACATCCGCCTCGCTCACGATCTCGCCATCGACGAGACACGTGCCCTTGGCTTTGCCGATCTTGCCGCGGCTCTTGGTCAATTCCACATCGATCACCAACGCGTCACCGGGACGCACCGGCTTGCGCCACTTCACGCTTTCCGCCGACATGAAGTAGGCGAGTTTTCCGGCGTTCTCCGCCTGGCGCATCATCAATATTCCCGCCACCTGGGCAATGGCTTCGAGTTGCAACACGCCCGGCATGATGGGATGGCCCGGGAAGTGCCCTTCGAAATAAAACTCACCGATGCTCACGTTCTTAACCGCCGTCACGTGATTGCCTTCGATCTTCGTCACTTTGTCGATCATCAGGAACGGATGCCGGTGCGGGAGAATTTTCATCACCTGCATCACGTCAAGCGTCGCGCCGTCGCGCACCATCGACTCAAGATTTTCCGCCGGCTTCTTGTCGCCGGAGTTCGCCGCAACGGGCGTCGCGACTGCAGGCGCGGGCTTCGGCGCCGCTGGGGGCGGCGGTGCAAACGTCTGCGCGGCTTCGAGCGGCTTGCGCATTTGCGCCGAGATCTGGCGCGCGAGTTCGCAATTGGCAGCGTGGCTGGGCTTGATCGCAATGATGTGCGCACGCAACGGACGCCCGATCAGGTTCAAGTCGCCAATGATGTCGAGAATCTTGTGCCGGACAAATTCATCCGGGTAACGAAGCGGTTCATTCGTCAGCACCGCGTCGTCGCGAATGACAATCGCGTTTTCCAACGAGCCGCCTTTGATGAGGCCATTCTTGAAAAGAAATTCGATCTCCTCGTAAAAGCAAAACGTCCGCGCGTGCGAGATGTCGCGCTGCCACGTCTCCGGAGTGATCTCAACGCTGTAGAATTGCGTGTAGCGCCCTTGCTTGTCCGCGCTGGTGCACGTGATCTTGAAACCATTGTGCGGAAACGCGGTCATCATCGTCTCGCCGAGATTCACTTCAATCGGCGACGTCACCGCATAGGGCTCGCGTTTCTCCGGCTGGGCCTGAATGCCCGCTTCGTCGATCATCGCGCAATAAGGCCGGGAACTGCCGTCACCGATCGGGGGCTCGTTCGCATCGATCTCGATTACCGCATTGTCGATGTTGAACCCGGCGAAGGTGGCCAGCACGTGCTCAACCGTGTGCACCTTCACGTTGCCCTTGGAAATCGTAGTGGAGCGATTCGTGTCCGTAACGTGCTCGACGCGCGCTTCGACCTCCGGCTTGCCTTCGAGATCGGCGCGACGAAAGCGCAGGCCTGAATTGGCCGGCGCGGGCAGAAAGGTCATCTTAACCTTGTTGCCGCTGTGCAGGCCAATGCCGGTGAAGCTGACGGCTTGACGAAGTGTTTGTTGCGTTGACACAGGCCGCGATTAAACAAACCAGCGCACAGCGCGGCAAGCTTTTGGTTCAAGGCGCCACGAACACGACAAAGTTCCATCGCTTGCGAGCGACGCGATTTTGCGTCAACAATGCGGCCGTGAAATCCCTCGAACCCATCGCCACAGTCGCGCTACTGCTGCTCGCGATGGGATTAATCGGGTTCAGCCTGGTGCGCCCGCGCGAGCCAGCTTATCAAGGACGTCCGCTCAGCGTTTGGCTCGATGATCTGATGAAGGGCCACTACGGAGTGGAACACGATCAAGCCGAGGAAGCGATCCGGCAGATCGGCACCAATTCGATCCCTGCCCTTCTGAATCTGATCGCCAGCGAAGAGTCTGAATTCGATAAGAATTTCCGAAAACTTTCAGCTCAGATCCCGTTTCTCCGCTACCAAGGCAAACCCGTCGCTGAACATCGCGAGAAGGCGAAGCGGGCTTTCGCCGCGCTTGGCCCTTTGGCGAAACCGGCGATTCCCCAACTGAACATTTTGTTAAACCAAGAGTCGTGCTCCAAAGACGTTGTCGCAGTTCTCGACGGGCTGGGTCCAGCAGGCGAAGCTGCCTTCGCTCAACACCGCAAAAGGTAGCACCACCATGAAGCGCCTCGCACTTCTCCTCATCTGCTCTGCGTTCCTAAACTTCGCAGCGGCGGCACCAGCGCCAACGTCGTTCGCCTACGTCCTCCAAGCCGATGCGTTCGCCAAGACGCGCGCGGCAGCGGTCACGAAACTCGCCGCGTGTGATCGCGATTGGATCGTGCTCGACGCTCGGTTCGACTCTGAAACGCCGTGGACACGCGAAGGCCTTGACGCCATTCGCCACCCGCACGCGGGCCGCAAAGTCATCGCGTACATTTCCATCGGCGAAGCGGAGGACTACCGACCGTACTGGCGCAAGGAATGGGGCAGCAAAGGCAAGCTCAC
This sequence comes from Limisphaerales bacterium, assembly GCA_044224905.1. Taxonomy (GTDB): domain Bacteria; phylum Verrucomicrobiota; class Verrucomicrobiia; order Limisphaerales; family JBGAJN01; genus JBGAJN01. The sequence goes on along the minus strand of JBGAJN010000002.1, from coordinate 513,823 downwards.
GCCCGCCGCGCCGAAGTGGTTGGGCGCGGAGAATCCCGAATGGAAGGGAAACTATCGCGTCCAGTATTGGAACGCCGAATGGCAGAAGCTCATGCTCGCCGCGATCGACGACGCGATGACGCGCGGCTTCGATGGCGTTTACCTCGACATCGTGGACGGCTTCGAAACGTTCGAACAGGACGGCAAGGATTTCATCGACGACCGCGTAAATCCGGAAACGAAGCAGACGTATCGCCGCGACATGGTTGATTGGGTTAAAGCCATTGCCGTGCGTGCACGCGCGAAGAATCCCCGCGCGCTCGTTATTCCCCAGAACGGCTCGCAACTGCTCGCGCATGCCGACTTCCTTTCGACAATCGACGCGATCGGCATCGAAGATTTGTTCACGAATGGCAATAAGCTTCAGCCCAAATCACACACGCAGGAAGTCCTCGACCATCTCAAGAAAATGGCGGGCGCCAAGAAGCCCGCGTTGCTCATCGAATATCCGAAGACCGCCGAACGGCAAGCGCTCTCCCAAAAGCTCGCGCACGAAAACGGCTGCGTGTGGCTGATCACCGATCGACAGTTAAAAACCTTGGGCGAATCAGGACACTGAAACCGTCCGCCCGGCCCTGCACACTAACCGTTCAAGGCATTGCGGGCGGCGCCGTATGCGCCGGCAAATTCTCCCAACTGCGCAGACCGCAGCGGCACACAGTGCCCGCCGGGTCGCCATTCCACTTCGGCGAGGAACTTTTCCAATGGCTCAAACAACGCTGTGCCTGCGCGGGCAATTCCACCGCCAATGATGACGGCCTCGGGATCGAGGACGTTGATCAGCGAACCGATGCCACACGCAAGCGCTTTCACTGAACGCAGCCAGATGCGCGTCGCCTCCGCGTCGCCAGCGAGATGAGCCGCGACGAGTTCGTGGGTGGTGGCGAAGCGACCGTTCGAACGTTGCTGAATGGTTTTGTTGCCGATTTCCAATTCAAGCGCGCCCGGACACCCCGTGGAATCCGGCGGGCCGTTCCAATCGAGAACCGTGTGACCGAGATGTCCCGCGCGACCAATCGCACCGCGCAACAAGTGACCGTCCACCATCGCCGCACCGCCGACGCCCGTGCCGAGCGTGAGCAGAAAAACATTTTGCAAGCCGCGCGCAGCACCCAACCACACCTCGCCCAGCAAGGCGGCGTGCGCGTCATTCATCACCGGCACCGGCAGCGGCACATCGAGATATTGTTCCCAATCGAGTCCCTCGAGACCAAATAGACGTCCCGGCATGCACGCGATGCTGGCGCCGTCCTTCGCCGCCAGACCAGGCGCGGAAATTCCAATATGGTCAGCCGCGCGATCGAATTGCTGCTGAATGTCGCGCACGAGCACGCGGACCTTGTCCGCCCATTCCATTTGTTGATCGACGAACGGCACCACCCGCTCCATGAGTTTGTCGCCGGTGTAGCTCACCGCGACCGCTTTGATGCTCGAGCCGCCCAGATCGATGCCGAGTGCGTAGCTCATGGTTCAACGTTTGGTGAACAGGCCGACCAACTTTCCCACCGCACGAAGAATACCGCCGGACTGTTCGGCCTTCTCGCCAGTCGCGCCCGTTTGCAACTGTCCCTCGCTCACGCTCCAGCCGCCATCAACCGCGAGCACCTGACCGGTCGCAAACTTGGAATCATCGCTCAGAAAATAAACCGCCGCGGCGTCGAGGTCGCTCGGTTGACCGATGCGCCCGCCGTCGAGTGGCTGCTTGGTGCGGATGAAGCGGAGGATTTCCTCATCGCCTTGCGCGCGTTGCGACATCGGCGTCGCGACGAGCGCGGGTGCGAGGACGTTGAAACGAATGTTCGCACCCGCGTAATAGGCCGCAGCGGATTGCGTGAGACCAATGATTGCAGCCTTCGCAGTCGCGTAGGCGTGCGTGCTGAAATAGGCGGGCGACGGAGCAAATCCGAGCACGCTACCCATATTGAGAACTGCGCCGCCGGTTTGCTGCTTGAGAAACTGCTGCACGGCCGCGCGGTTCGAATAGAACATCGACGTGAGATTTTCGTTGAGGGTGAACTGCCAGCCTTCATCGGTGAGTTCGTGCAACGGTCCATCGCCCTTGCGCCGACCGCTCCCGCCCGCGACGTGGTAAAGCCCGTCAAAGCTGCCAAATTTGTTCACCGCCGTGTGGATTGCCGCCACCGCCGTCTGAGGCTCCATTGCGTCCGCCACCACACCCACGGCCGCGCTTCCCAACTCCTTTTCTGCCGCCGACACTTTCGTCGCATCGCGACCGACGATCACAACCTTCGCCCCAGCCAAGGCGAACGCCTTCGCCGCCGACAGCCCGAGTCCGCTGGTGCCACCGATGACAACGAGAACTTTGTTGGCGAGTTTGCTCACGCCTGAGTTTGTAGCCGACACTGCGGACGCAATCCAGCTTTCTGACCATACGGATGAGTCGAACGACGCCATCGAAAAGCCTTGGCGCAAGCAGGACAAAAAATGTCTACGTTCCCCGGTTGATTCAGATCCCTTGCCTGAAGTATTAGAAAACTATGCCCCTTCAACAATCACGCCGCCTCTCGCTAATGCAGCGGGCAGCCGGATTGCTTTGTCTGGTGGCGATGGTGATGGGAATGCCCGGAGTGATTCCCGGATGTATTGCCGCAGTAGCGTTTTTCGAAGGCTCTCATCGAGTGCTTTTTCATGACGGTGATTCCGCGATGGAAGTCGTGCTTCAGCACGATGGCGAGGCCGGCACCAGCCGCGCGCCCCACCATCAGCACTGCCTGACCGCCAAACTAGTCGTGCTACTCGCGGAAACGGACACGCAAGAGGCCGATCACGTCTTGAAATTCACTGCAAGCCGTGCGGCGTTAAAGTCGGATACGATTGGTTGGAAACCGATCGACGTTGCTCTCGACGTTCCGCTAATCGCGCCTGAACAATTCTTCCTGACCATTGCTAAGGTTGATCTGCTACCGGCGGAGCATGCGCCGCCGCCGGTCAACGCCCACCTACTTTCCCTCCGGACCACCGTTCTGGTGATCTGATTCCGTTTCGACCCTGCGTAATTCTCTTTTCGAGAGACGCAGGGTTTCTCGCATACGCATGTGGCGACTTGTGCCACTGAAACCCAGTTCACCGATAAATCCAGAACCCGTCCGTTTAGAACCCAAAACAACCCATGTTAAGTATGAAAATCCCATCAAAAGAACCTGTCCGTATTTGCCTGCCGTCTGCATTTCCCGATTCGCAATTAGCCACCGTCAGTCGTCGCTCCGCGTGGCGATATACTATTGCCTGCTTGGCGATCACGATCGTGATGATGCTCGCGAATCCTGCGCCCGTTCACGCGCAGCTCACGCTCGCCAATCCACATTGGAACATCACGCTCACCGATTTCGGATACTCCGACTTCCTGCTCGATAACACGCCGGGCTTCGAAGGACGCGAGTACCTTTCCGGCGAATGGGGCGCCGCAGTCGCTTACGAATCCGGCGGCAACACCGTCGCGCCCCAATGGCTCGAGCCGCACTTCATATTTCCGGATTGGACCACGGACTCCACCTTCGGCGTCCTCACCCCGCTGACTCAGATTGGCCTCAACAGCGACAGCCTCCCGATCGCGCAATCGGTCATCACCAACGCCCACCTCGAAATCACCCTGCGCCACGAAATGATCGACACCGTGGTCGGCACGCCGATGGGGACTCAAGCCGCGTCGTCCGCCGGATCGGGCACATCAATCAGCAGCAGCCGCTATGTACTCAAGCAAACTTGCACGGTGAAAAACATTTCCGGCGCTCCGATCCTCAACTTGCAGTTGTTCCAATTCCTCCACGGCCTCAACGCCCAGCGCGGCGTTTACGACAATCGCACCTACACCGGTCCGCTGAGCGAGTTTAATTTTGACGTTACCTTGGCGGGCGTTGATATCTGGGCCACGGGCACAAACAGTTCCAGCGCCGGCCTGGAAGACTATCTCGGCTTTCACGCGAGCATCGCGCCCAGCGCTTTCGAAATCGGCCGCTACGGAATTGAAGGCAACGGCATCGATGATCACTCGATCGGCAAGCCTTCGGACGGCGTGCATCTCTCCATTGAGAACAACTGGCAGAGCGCTCCCTACAACACCCGTCAGGGCACCGATTACTTTGCTCCGACGCAGCGCTGGGTGAGCGGCGCGGAACGTTGGAATCTCGGTGGTCTCGCACCCGGCCAGTCGGCGAGCCTCGACGTCATTCTCAGTCTTCGCACCGGCACGCGCGTCACCGTAGGCACGAACAGTTCCGGCGGTTGCAACGGCGGCTCGGGCGTAACCGGCGGCGAGGACTATTCGTTCGACGACGTTTCCAGTTCGGGCTCGTGCTTCGGCGGTTACTCGAAAGCCGATGCAAACGAAGTCTCCCTCCGCGTGGCGCAAGGTGAATTTGATCCGATTAACTTTCTTACTCCCGGCGGACCGGTGCAGTTGTGGAAAATGGAGTTCACCGGCACTTTCTCCGGCGCCGCACACCTGACCTTCGGCTACGATCAAACCGTCCTCCCCGCAGGCTTCAATCAAAGCTCGCTCAGCGTTTATCAGTTCGATGGCGGAGTCTGGAAAAAGCTTTCGAGCTCCGTGGACGCGACGCGCCACACAATCACGGTGGCCACAACGAACCTCTCGACCTTCGCGCTCGGCGTCGATAACGGGCTCGCGTTCAATGTCAGCACAAGCGTGTTGCCGATCGATGGCGGTACCGTGGTCGGCGACGGAACGTTCGCCGATGGATCACTCGCGACACTGATCGCCACCGCGAACGACGGATTTGTTTTCTCTGGCTGGACGCAAAACGGCGCCAACGTCAGCTCGTCGCCGAATTACAATTTCATCGTCCACAGCAATCGCACTCTCGTGGCGAACTTCACCGCGGTCGGCGGCGATCAAGCGGTGACCACAAGCGCGCTGCCGGCGGAAGGTGGCACAACGACCGGCGACGGAGTCTATCCGCTCGGCGCCAGCGCAACGGTGGTGGCAACCGCGAACGCCGGCTTCAAATTTTCCGCGTGGACGCAAAACGGCGTAACGGTCAGCACCTCGCGCACGAACACCTTCACGGTCACCGGCAATCACGCGCTCGTGGCGAAGTTCAAACCGGTCTACATCGTCAGCGTCACGCCCACGCCCGCGTCGGGCGGGGAACTCGAAGTCGATCCGTTCTACGAGCCCGGCGATCTCTGCAAGCTGAAGGCCAACCCCAACAGCGGATATTGCTTCGTAAAATGGACGCAGAACGGAACACAGGTCAGCACTGACCCGCGTTATCAATTCATCGTCACCGGTAACCGCTCGCTCATCGGGCACTTCGCGCTCGGGAAACGCATCGACGGACTCGCCCTGCCGGCACAAGCGGGCTACGTGTCCGGCGGCGGCGTTTATCAGACAGGCTCCAACGTGACGCTGATCGCGACGGCGAATCCGGGTTACGCCTTCCTGAACTGGACGGACAACGGCAACCAGGTCGGCACGTCGACAAGCTTCTCGTTCACGTGCACGTCGAACCGCACGGTGACGGCCAACTTCGTCGCTGCGGCCCCGTCCGGATTCACGATTGCAGCCAATGTTTCACCCGCGAACTCGGGAACAATCACCGGCACGGGCAACTACAACAGCGGGGCGATCGTCACCCTCACGGCGACGCCCAACGCTGGATTCTCGTTCCTGAATTGGACCGAAGGCGGCTCCCAGGTAAGCGCCTCGGCGAGCTACATGTTCCCCTGCTCAGCGAACCGCACACTCGTCGCGAACTTCATCACCAACGCCGCGCCGCTCGCGTTCGGCGGAACGTTCTACCAACTGCCCGGCACACCGCTGGCCATCAACGTCGCCGATCTCATGGCGTTCGATTACGACCCCGATGGTGACGCCATCAAACTCGCCGGAGTTAGCGCCACAACAACCAACGGCCTCTCCCTCACTACCAACACCACGCAAATCGTCGTGCCGGCGAACTCCACGGCTGATTGGTTCTCCTACACGATCAGCGACGGCCGCGGCGGAACGTGCGTCGGCTCAGCACAAATCTCGATCACCAACACCCCGATGGCGCGAGTGCTGTCGATCGACTTTTATCCGGATGGCTCGGCGTCTCCCAGCGGCGCGGGCGTGCCGTGGTATCCCTACTTGCTGCAACGCTCCACGAACGCCGGCTTCACGGGAACATTGCAAACGTGGCCCTTGCAAGCCGCGCCCGACGGCTGGATCGGCGCATACGACGACTTCCTCGATCTCGGCGGCCAACCGCAAAAGGCCTTCTATCGGCTGATCTACGCGCCGTGATGTCGCGCCGAATTTATTTCCCGCAAAAACCCAAAACCATAGAACCAGTATGAACCAACCATTAACCCCAAACCCACCGGCGAACCGACCGCGGTGTTCTCGCTTAACGGCGAGGCTGCGCTGCAGCGTAGCAGGCATGCTCGGCGTGGCGCTCGTTGTTGCTTCGAGCAGCAACGCAGCCCACGCCAGCATCGCCTACGGAAGCATCAATAACTTCGACACCGTGAACGATACTGGCGTGCAGGCGCACGGTTTCGAAATCGAATTGGATGACATCAACAGCACCGACATCGCCGGCTGCTACAGTTGGAATCATTACGGGACGCCGAAGATCTCGGAGGTCGCCGTATTCACCGGCGGAGCGTGGCATACGAACGTGTTTGTCCGTTACGCAGCCGTGAAAACCAACGGCGTGTGGTCCGCCTACACCGCCATACCGACCAACAACATTCCGCCAACGCAAGGGCATCAGTTCACGAATCCCAACGTGAACTTCGGCGGTGAACATTTCGGCGTGGGCTACCGCAAGCAACCGACGGCCGTGAAATACAACTGGCTGATCGACAGTGGCGGCACGCTGGTTCACGGGCCGCCCGTCAACGTCGCCACGCCGACCTTCACCTTCAATCCGGCGACCAACAACCTGCCGGCACAGGTCCAAGCGGCCATTGTTCCGCCGCCGCCGCCGGTGCCGGACCCGCTAGAGTTCGGGGTTGCCACGTGGGTGAAGGAAATCCGCACCGAAACTCACAACGCCAACCCGGTGAAACTGCGTGACCTCGTTTCGGACGATCCGGTAAATCCGAATGAAAAGAACTGGCGCAACGGCGAACCCGATGAAGTGGAAGTCGAGTGGCAAGTTCTCCAGGTTGACCATAATTCCAGCAATGGAGGCGCGAACGGAGAATTGGTCGCCGCCGCAGAAAACCTGAATCACGGCGACGAAGTCGTCACCCGCCGCTACGAATTCTACAAATACGTCGGCCCGGTCGACGCAGAAACCGGCGAAGCACTCGCTCAAACCGTGGCTCCGAACGGGACCAACGGCACGGGCATTTACTCGAATACCGTCGTGGTCGGCGCGTTCATCGGAGCACAGATGTCAGCCGTCGCCGTGAAAGAACCCGTCGGATTGATCGATCACCTGCAAGACGGAACGATCAACACTCCCTACACCGCGCGCACGCTGGTGTTATCGAGCACGACCAATTTCGTCGCGACCAATTCCGGCACGCTGCCCACCGGCATGGTCTTCAACCGGACCAACGGCGTGCTTTACGGCACTCCGACCACCAGCGGCGTGTTCACCTTCCAAGTGCAGGTCAGCGCAAGCAACAACCCAGTCGTGACCCGGAAGTATCTGTTCACCATAGCAGCCGCGGGCCAAGTACTACCGCCCCACAGCTCTGTAGACACGATGGCTTCTCCCACCGCGGGCGGAATCACGTTCGGCGACGGTGTTTACACCAACGGCACCACGGCGACTGTGATCGCGGCGCCAGCACCGGGTTACGCGTTTGTGAACTGGACGGACAACGGCACGGTGGTGAGCAATGCCGCAAGCGTCCACACGTTCACCAACCTGATCAACCGGTCACTTGTCGCGAACTTTGTCGCCGTGCCGCAATTGTCCGTGACCGCGCCGCAGGCAAACGCAATGGCCTTCGGTTGGTCCACCAACTACAGCAACTGCGTGCTGCAATTCAACACCGACCTCGGCACCACCAATTGGTCGACCGTCACCAACCCGATCAACATTTCCGGGAGCAATAATCAGGTGATCATCTCCCCAATGGTCGGCCCCCGCGGCTTCTACCGGTTGAAACAGCCATGATTGCACTCTTCGAAAACGAAACGAACCACCCATGCAATCGAAGCATCCAATCCGGACGTCACGTCCGCGCGGCGCGTCCGCGTCCATCAAGCGAGCAGCAACATCTACTCTTAAAACGATCGCTGTCCGCTTCGCGGCTCCCGCCAGTTTTATCTGTGGGATCCGGACTCAAATTGGCCGAAACACCCCGACGCCGTTTACCGGTTGGGGAGCACCGCCCGCCTCCGCGACCGCGACAAACCAAACGGAAAATCTGCAACCGCCCCAATTGAGAGTGTCATGAAGTTTTCAGCCACAGATGGGAAGATCGAAGGTCGGTTCCCTTGCCGGATGGCAAATGGAATCACCCAAGTAATGGGGCATTTGTTACCCTTCAGTCGATCCAACTGTGGCTGCTCTTTTCGCCCCGCTCGCGAATGCCAACCCGTCCGCCGGAGCTCAGTCATCCGCCGGAAAACTACAGGCCAAACAAAGGCGGCGATCTTCGGATCGCCGCCTTTTTATCACCCGTGCAACTTTCCAACTCAGCGCAGGCAGGAAACTAATTCATCCGGTTCCTCGACGACGTCGTGGGATTCCACCTTGAACAACTTTCGCCATCGAAACACTTGATAATTACGACCAAACGAGTAGTTTGGACTCACTGTTTCGATTCGTCCGTTGTTCCGTTCAACCCTTAGCCGTACCGTGAAAGCCTCAGATCAGTTTGACCCATTTTTCTGCAATAGTTCCGCCAACCAGCAGCAGCCTCGTCGACGTCGCCGGAGTCACGCCAGGTTCAAATACGAACAAAACTCGCGTAAACAAGCCGTCGTTTTGTTGGGACTCGCCGCGCTCGCCTTGGTAGCGGTCGTTGCCGCAATTGTTTTCAGCGCCAATTCGCAGCACCGACCGGCTATTTCCAAAGGCATTACGCAAAGTTTCGAATTGCCCAATCTCAACACCCGCTGACCGGTCGCTCAAAGCTCGGAAGGAGTTGAGCGATCCAATCACCATCAACGGCAGCTTTCAGGGCTGCCGTTTTTCTTTCCACAAGCCTCGTGCAACTCGCCCGAAGGTCGGACATCCTTCTTCAGCGCAGTTGCGATTCGGGACACCATGGCTCTGGCGCGCAGGATTCTACATGGGCTTGGCAGCATCGTGCATTGCGGGGTTGCGTAAGCTCGCCTAGTCTAGGCTCGAATATCACCGCTCCAAACCAGTCAGTTAATCATATGTCCGGAATGAAGATTGTCGGTCTCGGAATCGCCGCGGGAATCGCGTCGCTGTGGTTGACCGCTGGCGACGTACAGGCCGCCAGCAGCTCGAAGAAGGTCGATTTCACCCGCGATATTCGGCCGATTCTCTCGGACACGTGTTTTCATTGCCACGGTTTCGACGAAAAAACCCGCAAGGCCAAGCTTCGCCTCGACACCGAAGAAGGCGCGCACAAGGACCTCGGCGGTTACGCGGCCTTCAAACCGCACGATCTCAAGAACAGCGAGGCTTGGAGGCGCATCACCACGAAGGATGCCGACGATCTAATGCCGCCGCCCGAGGCGCACAAAACGCTGAAGCCCGAGCAAATCAATCTGATCAAACGCTGGATCGAAGAGGGAGCAGAGTATCGCGGTCACTGGTCGTTCACTCCCCCAACGCATCCGGCGTTGCCGACGGTGAAGAATAAAAACTGGGTGCGCAACGGCATCGACAATTTCATTGCCGCCAAGTTCGAGGAGAAGAAGCTCGCGCCAAATCCCGAGGCCGCACGAGAAGTTCTGATCCGCCGCGTGACCTTTGATCTCACCGGCCTGCCGCCGACGTTGGCCGACGTTGACGCCTTTCTCGCGGACAAATCGCCGAACGCGTACGAGAAAGTGGTTGATCGCTTGATGCAATCGCCGCGTTACGGCGAGCACATGGCGCGTTACTGGCTCGACGCCGCGCGTTATGGCGACACGCATGGTCTGCATCTCGACAACGAACGTTCCATGTGGCCCTACCGCGATTGGGTGGTGCGCGCATTTAATTCCAATCTGCCCTTCGATCAATTCACGCGCTGGCAGATCGCGGGCGACCTCCTGCCCAACGCCACGCGCGATCAGCAAATCGCCTCGGGATTCAATCGTTGCAACGTCACCACCAGCGAAGGCGGCTCGATCAATGAAGAGTTCATCTTCCGCTACGCCGTCGATCGCACTGAGACAACGCTCGCGGTTTGGATGGGACTGACGGCCGGATGTGCGGTCTGCCACGACCACAAGTTCGACCCGATCACGGCGAAGGATTTCTATTCGCTCTACGCGTTTTTCAACAGCGCCGCCGATCCGGCGATGGACGGCAACAAGAAAGACACTCCGCCCATATTGAAACTCACCACGCCGGCGCAGCAGAAGCAGATCGACGAAATCGAGCGCCAATCCGCCGCAGTCAACAAACGGATCAAGGCCAAGTTGAAAGACTTCGTCTACGAAGATCCCGCCACGATCACGCCGCCGCCACCGAAGGTTCGCAAAGAAACGGTGTGGGTAGACGACGGTCTGCCAGCGAAAGCAAAGGCCAGCGGCAAAGGCACGCAGTTTGATTTCGTCGTGGAAGCGGATGACGTCAAACCGTTCAGCGGCAAGCGCTGCTTCCGCCGCAAGGAAAACAATTCGCTCGGCCAGGACGTGTTCACCGGAGCTGAGCCGTTTGAAATCGCCGCCGGGGTGCGCCTATTCGCCTACGTTTTCATTGATCCGAAAGATCCGCCTCAGGCGATCATGCTCCAATACCACACGAAGGACGGCTGGGAACACCGCGCAAACTGGGGCGACGAAAAGGTGATCAAGTATGGTGACAAGGCCGCCCGCACCAAGATGCAGATCGGCCCGCTGCCAAAAACCGGGCAATGGGTGCGCCTGGAGGTGAATCCCTCGACACTCGGCCTCAAGAACGGCGAGAAGGTCGACGGCCTCGCTTTCACGCAGTTCGGCGGCATGGTGTATTGGGACAAAGCCGGCTTCGTCTTCGAAGCGAACCCGGCGACCGATCCGCTTTATTCCTTCAGCCTTTGGGACAAGGCGAACCAAGGCAAAATCGTCAAGGACGCCCCGAAGGAAATCCAAGACATCCTGCGCAGCGTGAAACCTGCGGATCGCAAGCCCGAGCAAGCCCAAAAGTTGCGCGACTACTATTTTGAATTCGTGAGCCGTGCACCGGATGAATTTCTCACCGATCTCCGCAAGGAACGCGACACGTTGAAATCAAAACAGGAGGACGTGGAGAAAGATGTGCCGGTCACGTTCGTCATGGCGGATTTGAAGGAGCCGCGCGACGCGTTCGTGATGACCCGCGGCCAATACGACAAGCCCGGCGACAAAGTCACGCGCCGCACGCCGAGCTGGTTGCCTGCCATGAAGACAACGCCGGCGAAATCCGCCACGCGTCTCGATCTCGCCGATTGGCTCGTGGATCCGAAGCAACCGCTGCCTGCGCGCGTGACCGTGAATCGCTTCTGGCAGCAATTTTTCGGCACGGGCTTGGTGAAGACAGCGAATGATTTCGGTTCGCAAGGCGATACGCCCTCGCACCCCGAGTTGCTCGACTGGCTAGCGACGACGTTCGTCGATAACGGTTGGGACGTGAAGAAATTCATGAAGCTCATCGTGATGTCCGCGACGTATCGACAGGACTCGAAGGTCACGTCCAAGCACCTCGCGGTGGACCCGGAGAACCGCTTGCTGGCGCGCGGCCCGCGTTTCCGCCTCGATGCCGAGGTCGTGCGCGACAATGCCCTCACCGTCAGCGGGCTGCTCGTGCCCACCATCGGCGGCAAGCCGGTAAAGCCCTACCAACCGGAGAACATTTGGGAGCCCGTGGCCTACTCCGGCAGCAACACGCGCTTCTATAAGCAGGACTCAGGTGACGCGCTGTATCGCCGCAGCCTCTACACGTTCATCAAGCGCACCGCCCCAGCCCCGGGCATGACGACGTTTGACGCGCCGTCGCGCGAAGCGTTTTGTGTGCGTCGCGAACGGAGCAACACGCCGCTGCAAGCGCTGCTGTTGATGAATGACGTGCAATACTTCGAAGCCGCCCGCAACCTCGCGCAACGCATGCTCACCGAAGGCGGTGGGAACGCGGACGATCGCATCCGCTTCGCCTTCCGTCTCGCCACTGCACGCTTGCCAGAGAAGACCGAACTCTCCGTCCTCAAAAACACCCTTAAGCTGCAGCTCACGCGTTTCGAAAAAGATGCCGAGGCGGCCAAGAAAGCGATCTCGTTCGGCGAATCGAAGCCGAAAGCGGAACTAAAGCCCGTGGAACTTGCCGCCTACACCATGGTGGCGAATGTCATTTTGAACCTCGACGAAACGGTGACGAAGAACTGAAGCCATGAACCCGTTCCAAGAATTCTTAGCTCAACAGACCCGCCGCCAATTCTTCGCAAGCGCCGGCATTCGCGCCGGCGCCATTGCACTCGCCGGCATGACCGCGCCGCGGCTTGCCCACGCCATCGCGACGAACAACTACGGTTCAAAAGTTCATCCCTCGATTCCGGAATTGCCGCATCACAAGCCCACGGCCAAGCGGCTGATTTATCTCCACATGAACGGCGCGCCGTCGCAGCTCGACATGTGGGATTACAAGCCCGGTCTCAAATCGCAATTCGACAAAGACCTGCCCGATTCCATTCGCAAAGGTCAGCGCATCACCACCATGACCAGCGGGCAGGCGCGCTTGCCCGTCGCGCCATCGCTTTTCAAATTCGCGCAGCACGGAAAATCCGGTCGCTGGGTCAGCGAGTTGCTCCCGCACACCGCGACTTGCGTGGACGATCTCGCGCTCATCAAGACCGTTTACACCAACGCCATCAATCACGACCCTGCGTGTACGTTCGTCATGACCGGCAGCGAAGTGCCAGGCAAGGCGAGCCTCGGCTCATGGCTCAGCTACGGTCTCGGCAGCGAAAATGAAGATCTCCCCGCGTTCGTAGTGCTGACACCGACGTGGTCTTCCGGCGCGGCTGCGCAGGCGCTCTTCACGCGCATGTGGCACAACGGATTTCTCGCGGGCAAACATTCCGGCGTGGCACTCCGCTCTCAAGGCGATCCCGTGCTCTACGTAAAAAATCCGCCGGGCGTGGATCGCAGCGCGCGACGCGACATGCTCGACGCACTCAACCAGCTCAACGGCCAGACCCACGCGCGCCTCGGCGATCCCGAGACGCTCACGCGCATCACGCAATACGAGATGGCGTTCCGCATGCAGGCGAGCGTGCCGGAGTTGACCGACATCTCGAAGGAATCGAAAGAGACGTTGGAAATGTACGGGCCCGACGTAACGAAGCCCGGCACCTTCGCCGCGAGTTGCCTGCTCGCACGACGGCTCGTCGAGCGCGGTGTGCGCGTCGTCCAACTGCTTCACCGCGGCTGGGACCAGCACAACAATTTGCCGAAGGACATCCGCGCGCAGTGCGCCGATTCCGACCAGCCGTGCGCCGCGTTGCTCAAAGATCTCAAACAACGCGGCCTGCTGGACGACACGCTCGTGGTGTGGGGCGGCGAATTCGGTCGCACCGTCTATTCGCAAGGCAAGCTCACCGAAGACAACTACGGCCGCGACCATCACCCGAAGAATTTTTGCATGTGGTTAGCCGGTGGCGGCGCCAAAGGCGGCACCAGCTACGGCGAGACGGATGATTTCAGCTACAACATTGCGGAAAATCCCGTTCACTTGAACGAACTCAACGCAACGATCCTTCACTGCCTCGGCATCGACAGCCAGCGATTCACCTACAAGTTCCTGGGCCTCGATCAACGGCTCACCGGCGTCGAAGGCGCGAAGCCGGTGATGGGCGTGCTCGCGTAAGCAGCGCTCTCGCCGGCGGCGTAGCCACCCCAATTTCCGACTCGCGACCAACGCGCACGGTCCGATCCCGCGGCGCATGCCCATTACAAATGCGCCCCGAAATTTTACTTTGCCGCGCGAGATTTTCGCCGATGATTGCAGCAACAATTAACAGAAGGAAAATGCTATGGGTCTGATGGACTTCATCAAAAGCCAGTTGCTCGAAATCATTGAGTGGACAGACGACTCCCGCGACACGTTGGTTTACCGCTTCCCGGACGAGGACAAGGAAATCAAACGCGGCGCGCAACTGATCGTGCGCGAATCCCAGACGGCGCAATTTATCTACCTCGGGCAGTTCGGTGACACGTTTGGACCGGGCAAGCACACGCTGATCACCGATAACATTCCCGTCCTCTGCCGCCTGCAGGGCTGGAAGTACGGCTTCGAATCCCCTTTCAAGGCGGACGTTTACTACGTCAACACGCGCCTGTTCACCGGGAACAAATGGGGCACCTCCAACCCGGTGATGATGCGCGACGCAGATTTCGGCATTATCCGCCTGCGCGCCTTCGGCACCTACGACTTCAAAATCGTGGACGTGAAGAAATTCATCAAGGAGGTATCCGGCAGCGACCAGCATTTCCGCCTCGATGAATTCGCAGACACGATGCGTTCGCGGCTGGTGAGCGTGTTCAGCGACGCCCTCGCATCGGCGAAAATTCCCGCGCTCGACGTGGCTTCGCGTTACACGGAAATCGGTGAGGCACTCCTGCCGCTTATCAACCCGGTCGTGAAGGATAAATACGGCCTCGAATTTTCCAGCTTCATCATCGAAAACGTTTCCGTCCCGCCGGAAGTCGAAACCGCGATCGACAAGCGCTCGAGCATGGGCGCGATTGGCAATCTGAACGACTATGTAAAGTTCCAGATGGCCGAAGGCTTGGGCAAGGGTCAGGGCGGCGGTCCTGGTGGCGCGGCGGCGGAGATCGCAATGGGGTTCGGCATGGCGCAACAATTGATGAATCAGCCCGGCGGAATTCTCGGACCGCAATCCACGCCGGCGGCCGCTCCGGCATCCGGCGCCGCTGCTGCTGCAGCGTTGCCGGAATTGTTTTCGCCCGGCGATGTCGCGAACCAACTTCGCGTCAGCGAAGGGGACGTCATCGCCGCGATTGAAGGCGGGGATTTAAAAGCGAAGAAGATCGGCTCGACCTGGCGGATCACGCGCGCGGCCTTGGATGAGTTTTTGAAGAGTTGATTCAGGCTCGTTCGTTCATGACCACCAGCGAATCTGCACCCGTACGGCAAGACCCCGGTTGAACGTTGTAGCCCATGGCTGAAGTTTCCGCGCTCAACAAGCACCCGTGCCCCGAGTGCGGCGGTGACGCCGAGTGGAATCCCGCGAAACAATCGCTCGTGTGTCCCTATTGCGGAACCGTCGTTCCCGGCGAACTCAAGAACGACGGCAGCGGTGTGGTTGAGCACGACCTTGCCGACGCGTTGCGCAATGTCCCCGCCGATCAACGCGGCTGGCAGGAGAAAAAAATCTCAGTCAAATGCCAGAGTTGCCAGGCGATTTCCATTTTCGACTCCGGACGCGTCGCGCAACGCTGCGACTTCTGCGGTTCACCCGCAGTCGCGCCCTACGAGGAAACCAAAGACCCGATCCGCCCCGAAAGCGTGCTGCCCTTCAAGCTCGCCGAGACCGCCGTCCGCGACAGCATCCGGCGTTGGTACGGCACGCGGTGGTTTGCGCCGAACAAGCTGAAGAAAGCCGCGCTTACCGACACTCTTAAAGGCGTCTATCTCCCTTACTGGACGTTCGACGCGCAGGCCGACGCCCAATGGACCGCGGAGTCGGGTTACTATTACTACGAAACGGAAACCTACACCGACTCCAACGGCAATCGTCAAACCCGTCGGGTGCAAAAAATCCGCTGGGTGCCGAGCTCCGGTCAACTCCACCATTTCTTCGACGATACGCTCGTGCCCGGCACCGTCGGCGTCGACAGCGGTTTGCTTGGACAGATCGAACCGTTTCCGACCAAGGAACTCTTACCCTACGATCCCGGCTACATTCGCGGCTGGATTGTGGAGCGTTATCAAGTCGATCTCGCCCGCGCCGCCGAACGGTCTCAGGCCATGATGGACGAGGAACTCCGCGCGCTCTGCGCGCGGCAAGTGCCCGGCGATACGCATCGCAATCTTCAAGTCTACGCCGATTACCGTGACCGCACGTTTAAGCACACGCTCCTCCCGGTCTGGCTCCTGACCTACACCTACGGCGCAAAAGTCTTCCAGGTATTGATCAACGGCTTCACAGGCGAAATCGCCGGCAAACGCCCCTACAGCTGGATCAAGATCACGCTCGCTATTCTCGCCGCGCTCGCAGTAATCGGCGCCGCGGTCTGGCTGGCGAACCAACGGTAACCGTTCACGCCACCCGAGCTAGCCGCACACTTCAAGCGCAGCCGAGAACGTGTTCAAGTGGACCTGCACTACTTTGGTGACGTCCTTCGTATAACCACCCGCCAGCACCCAAGCGACAGGCAAGCCGTGTCGCCGGGCGAACTCAAAAACGAATCGATCACGAGCCGCGAGATCGGAGTGGTTTAAATTCAGTGGCGAGTACGGATCCTCAAAGTAGGGATCGGCTCCCGCCTGATACAACAAGACATCCGGTCTCCCCGCCTCAAGCAACAGGGGCAGCTGGCGCTCGAGAATTTCCAGCAGTCGCGCGCCCGTGCAGCCCGCCGGCAGTGTCGCACTGCGGTGGTTCGGTCCGTCGTCGTGACGTTTCAACGTCACATCGCGGAACGCACAGTTGTTCCAGTAGTCACTTCCATAAATCGACAACGCAAACAGGTGCGAACGCGTCGGCGCCAGAAGCGCGGTGCCATTGCCGTAGTGCAAATCGAGATCCAATACGGCCAGACGTTGAACGGTCCCCGCGGCCTTCAAAGCATCGGCGGCGATTACCAAGCCATTAAACGTGCAGAAGCCCTCCCCACGTTCGGCGTGCGCGTGGTGAAATCCACTCACTAGCGCCGCCGCGATTCCAGAGCGCAACGCCTCACGCGCCGCCGCCAAACATCCGCCACTCGTCAGACACACCGAAGGGTACAACCCCTCACTCCAAGGAAATTTCTGTGCCTCCGCCAGCGCGCGCGGCTCACCGGCGCGAACGGCGTCGATGTATTCCGCCGTGTGCACGCGGGCCAGATCCTTGACCGTGACCGGCTCCGGTTTAACCAAACGGACCCGCGCTTCACCCCGCAAGGCGTCGGCGATCAAGGCGAATTTCTGGATCGGCATGATCGAGTTCACGCGGGGCGCCGCATAACCAGGATGATAGAAAGCCGTGATCACGAGGTGGGCGGCAGCAAGCGCACGATCGCATTGCCAGCGGGAAATTTGTCCAGATGACGCCACATGCACTCCATGTCCCGCTCGCGAAAGGTCGCCGCGTACAGGTGATAGAGAGCGTTGACCAGAGCGTATACTTCACCAGCGGAAATCTCCGATTCGCATTCACGTCCGACACGACGCACGATCAACCAAAACGGAAGCGGGCGCGGTCCACCGTCTGAGTCGATCTCAATCGGCGAACGAAAATCCGGCTGGAGATACGAAACAACCGCGGGGTCGATCTTCTTGAACCCTGCCTTTTCGTACGCGCGGAGTCGGATCAATCGGTCCCCCTGCGATTCGTCCAAAGGCTCCATTTCGGCGACCATGGTAATCGGTGAATCTGCGGCAACATTCGCCGCCGCAAGACACGACCGCGCGGCTTGAATCGGCAAGGCACGCAACCAACCCGCCAGTCCGCTGCGGCGATGTTCCGGTGAAACTAGAACATGCGATAAATGCACCACCGCCGCGGCCGGCATCGCGCCTCGCACTACGATCGCCGTATGATCGCGGGCGGCAGCAAACTTTCCATCCTTGTGCACCGCGACCAATTCGTAGAGCAGCGAACATCCATTGATCGGAACTGCTGGCTGCCACGCCAACCGCTGCGACAGCACCTCGCGAGTTTCGATCTCGTGTTTTGCCCCGAATTCCTGCCACAGGCGCGCATATGTGTCCGCGAACCAAGGATGATCAGCGTGGAGTCGCAGCGCGTCGAAGGCGGACATGTCGAGCGCCAGCGAACGTGCGTCACCCGGCGCAAGATCAGCCTCCAGCCAGGAAAGCGGTGGTTGCAACGATGTCATTCACCTCAACGTCCGATCAGCCCGCGCCGCTGGCAAGTCGGATCAGGATCCGAAAACGCCGTCCAATTCCACATTTCGACTTTTCTTCAGGCTCAATTCCTCTTTGAGTAACGTTCATGCACACATCTCCACTCCGTTGCCTTCTGTTTACCCTTCTCACGTTGACCGCTGGGATCACCGCTTGCAAAACGGCCACCACCCCGGCACCGATTCCAGCCGCATCGCTGAAGTGGGAGAAGGAAATTGCCGGCATCGAAGCGCGCGACCTCGCGAATCCGCCGCAACGCGATTGCATCATTTTCGTCGGCAGCTCCAGCATCCGCCGTTGGACGAATCTCGCGCAGGCGTTCCCGGGAAAGCCCGTGTTTAATCACGGCTTCGGCGGGTCACAAATTTGCGATTCGGTCGCGTATGCCGATCGCATCGTGATTCCGCAACACCCGCGGCTGGTGGTGCTCTATGCCGGCGGCAACGACATCAACGCCGGCAAGACCCCCGAAGCAGTCTTCAACGACTTCAAGGCGTTCGCTAAAAAAGTCGGAGCCGCGCTGCCCACCACGAAGATTGCATTCATTTCCTCCGCACCCAATCCAAAGCGCTGGGAGCAGGTCGAAAAAGTGAAACGTCTCAATCAACTGGTTGAAGATTACATTCGTGGCGACCAGCGGCTCACCTTCATCAACGTCTTCCCGCACATGCTCGGACCGGACGGCCTTCCCAAGCCCGACATCTACGTCGCCGACCGCCTCCACATGAATGACAAGGGCTACGCGATCTGGACGGAGATAATTACGCCGTATTTGAAATAGGCCCTACGGCAGCAATCGCACACGATATACACGCTGCGGCTGGCTCGCCCCGGCGGCGTCGGCGGCCGTTACATTGCCGCCCGTGCCCGGCACGTTGTCGGCCACCAACGTCCACACGCCAGCGACAACATCGTCGGATTTCTCGACGCGATAGGTCTTCCCGGTGATCGAGGTGAAGGTGATCTGCGCATCCGCACCCACCGTCGCCACGAAGACGACGCGGAGATAGTTGTTCGGATCGTTCGGGTTCGTGCCCGCAAGGTATTCCTGCAAGTTGCTCATTCCGTCGCCGTCGAAATCCTTCCCTGCGTCAGTCGGGTCATTCTTGTTCATCCCGTTGGCCATTTCGTAAACGTCGGGAACGCCGTCGCCATCGGTGTCCACCAGCACGGTGACCGGGAACATGGTGTTGACCACGTTGGTGCCGTCGCTCAGGAAGAGGGTGACGGTGGTCGAGCCAAATTGATTGCTGCCGGGCAGAATGCGCAACGTGCGATTGCTGGCGGTGCCGCTGAAGAAGAAACCAGCCGACGGCAGCAGAACGGGGTTCGCTGCGAACGCCGACGGGAAGAGGTTGCTCGTCGCCGACTCGGCATCGCCCACGATGAACGGAATCGGGAAGCTGAGCTGGTTCTGAACGATGCTCTGCGCGCCAATCGGGGAAAGGGTCGGCGGATCGTTCACCGGAACCACGTTGATAGTGAAACTGCCCGGACTGCTCGGGCCGCTGGAATCGCGCACCACAAACTGCACGCTCCGCTGCGCCCCGGAAGGGTTTTCGCTGGCGTTCTGATAAGTCACCGTGCGCAACGCGGCTTGATACGAAGCCGCCGGCGCGGCGCCGCTCAACGTGAGCACGCCAGTCCCGGCATTGTACGATCCGGTGATTCCACCCGGCGGCGTGAAGGTCAGCACGTCCTGACCGCTGGCGAAATTTCCGGTGATGCTCACCACCGCGCCGGTTGGCATCAAGTCGGTGAAGGTCGCTACCGTCAACGCGGGATCCAGCAAAGTGGCCGGATCGCCTTCCGTGAAGGTGAGGTTCGTGTTTGCCAGCGTCACCATCGGCGCCAGGCCGGACTCGAAGACGGCGAAGCCCACGCGCGATTGCAGGCCGACGGCGTTAAAGGATCCACCGACGTACAGGCGGGTACCACTGAGCAAGAGAGCGTTGACGGCGGCATTCATGCCCGGAGTGAACGGCGTGGCCATGTTGGTGACCGCCGCCGCGTTCAATTCGATGAGGTCCGCGTTGGTTCGCCCGCCGATGATTCCGAAATTGCCGCCGGCATAAACGTTGGTGGCGGAACCTTCCAGCGCGGTGACGGTGCTGTTGGCATTGGGATTCCACACCGTAACGTCGCCGGTGACCGAGCTGATGGCGGCGAGGCGATTGCGCGGCACGGACGCGCCGGTGCTGTTGGTCATGTTGGTGAACGTGCCGCCCACGTAAACGTTCGTGCTGCGGACGAGGATCGCCTGCACGTTGGTGTCGGTCCCGGGATTCCACGCATGCGGCACACCGGTGTCGGGATTCAAAGCGGCCACATGCTGGCGCAATTGACCACCGACGTTGGTGAAGTTGCCACCCACGTACAGGTTCGTGCCCGCCGGCGTGATCGCCAGCACGCTGGAGACGAGCGGATTCGCACTCAAGACCTGGGCGGTGAAGGCCGGGTTCAATGCGCCGCTGGTCACGTTGAGAGCCGCAAGATTGGTGCGGACGAAGTTGACCGCGTTGTTCGAGACGGCAGTGAAGATTCCGCCCACGTAGAGATTGGAGCCGGAGACCGCCAGTGCGTTGACGGTGCTGTTGATCGCCGCGTTGAAACCGGGCACCGGGTCACCGACCACGTCATCCAATGCCACGATACGGGTGGCCGTGAAGCCGCCGACGTTCGTGAAAATTCCCCCAGCGTAGATGGTGTTGCCCGCGGCGGTGAGCGCGTTGACTGTGTTGTTCGCGTTTGGGTCCCACGGCGTCAACTCGCCCGAGGTGGCGTCGATGGCCGCGAGGCGATTGCGGATCGCACCCTTGTAAAAACTCATGAGTCCGCCGGCATAAACGACGCCACCGTCCACCGCCAGTGCGCTGACCTGACCGCCAACATCCGGGTCAAAGCCGTTGGCCAATCCCGTCGCCAGACTGACGCAGGCGAGACGGCGACGGTCGGTGGTCCCGCCGATGGCCGTGAAGTTGCCGCCGACGTACAGGTTGGCACCGTCGATCTCCATCGCTTGCACGGACCCATTAGGATTGGGGGCCCAGGTCGTCGGCGCGCCGCTGGCGAGACTGAGTGCCGCCAAGTTGGAACGGACAGTCGTACCGCCATTGGTCACGACGGTAAATATCCCGCCGGCGTAGAGGTTTGTGCCATCAGTGGCGAGGGCCGACACAGTGCTGTTCATGTTCGGGTTCCAAGCGGACAACGCGCCGGTGGTCGCATCCACAGCCGCGATGCGGAAACGCGGCGAGCCACCGACGTTGGTGAACGAACCGCCGAGATACAGCGTGCCGCTGTTGAGGGCGAGGGCGCTGACAGTGTTTGCCCCGGTAAACAAGTCCACATCAGCCTGGAATGGAGTGGGCACCCCGGTCGCGGCGTTCAGCGCAGCCAGATGCGAACGCGGCGTGTTGGTGACGCCGTTGGCAACGTTGGTGAAGAGACCGCCCACGTACAACGTGCCGCCGCTGAAAGCCAGCGAAGAAACGGTGTTGTTAAATGCCGGGTTGGACGGAAGCGACCGCGGGACGCCCGTGGCGGAATCCAGCACCGCGAACCGGTTCCGGGAGTAATTCGTGCCGCCATTAGTGATCGTGGTGAACACGCCGCCGACATAAAGGTTGGTGCCATTCAACACCAGCGCATTGACCACGCTGTTGGGCGCGGCGCTGAACGCCGGGTCAATCGTGCGATTAGTCAGCAAGTGGAGGAGGCGCGGCTGCGGCACTCCGTTGGCCGACTGGATGTCGCCCGCGAGGTACCAGCCGCCCGCGCCATCGCTGATGATTGAATTCACCACGCGGTCGATGTTCGGGTAATTCGCCAACGCCGCGCCCGTGACGGCAT
Source organism: Limisphaerales bacterium (assembly GCA_044224905.1). Taxonomy (GTDB): domain Bacteria; phylum Verrucomicrobiota; class Verrucomicrobiia; order Limisphaerales; family JBGAJN01; genus JBGAJN01. Next base: position 491,771 of record JBGAJN010000002.1, on the reverse strand, counting down.
CGAACGGCGTGGCTTTCCCGGTGTTGGTGCCCATTTCGGTGAACGACCCGCCGAGATAGATCACGCCATTGGTTTCGAGGATCGCGTTGACCGTGCCGTTGGGCATCGCGAAATCGTTGCGCGTGGGATTGCCCAGCGGCGGCAGCGCGTCGTCGTTGAGGATCGTGCCCACGCCAGTGCCGTCGGCGATGGTGGCAAGAATCGGGCTGCTCAACGTTACCTTGAACGTCTCGTTGATCTCCGGCGTTGAATCATCAAGGACCGGCACGTTAATCAACTTGCTCGTTTCGCCCGGCAGGAATGTGAGCAGGCCGCTAGTCGCCACATAGTCGCTGCCCGCCAATGCCGAGCCGTCGGCGGTGGCGAAGGACACCCTGGAAGTGAACGTGATCGACGGCTTGAGCGTGACAGTGAACATGGCGTTGGCATTGCCTTCAATGACCGCCGCGTCACTGATGGACAAGGTCGGCAACACAACGGTCGTGGAAACACTCGCGGTGTTGTTCACGAGCGTCTGATCCGCTTCGCCGCGGGCAATATTGGCGGTGCTGGTGATCGTTCCGGCAACTTGGGGTACGACGACGACGTTCATCGTGACTGTGGCGCCGGCGGCGAGACTGCCGAGGCTGAAGATCACGCGGTTGTTGGTGAATACAAACGAGCCCACGCCGGTGCTGGCGGAAACAAAATTGACCACGAACGGCAGCGGGTTCGTAACGGTCACGCTCGTGGCGGTGCTCGGGCCGCTGTTGGACGCGATCAACGTGTAAGTCAAATTGCTGCCGATCATCACCGGGTCAGGCGCATCGCTGAAGGTGAGCGAAATGTCATTCACGAGCGGCGCGACGTTGAAGGGATTGCTGTCGTTGGTGTGACCGTCGTTGTCGCCGGCGCGGACGATCATGTTGGTGACCAGTTGCAGGACGGTGAGCGGACCGCTCCAGACGCCGTTGGTGAACGTGGGCGCGTTGGTGGGCGTGATCGGCACCGCTACATCCGGTTTCGTGATGGCAATGTCGTCCACATACCAACCTTCGAAGTTGTTGACCTGACCGTCCCCCGTGCGGAAATGAAAGCGCAACTGGGCCTGCGACCCGGCGTAGGCGGACAAGTTGATGTTCGTCCGCGTCCAGACCCCCACGGATTGGGCGAGGGTGGAATTGCTGGTCCCGGCCACAAAGTTGAACGACGCGCCGCCATTGGTGGAAATCTCGACCAACGCCTGGTCGAACGTCGTCCCGCCCTCGGTCTGCAACAGATAACTGAAGCTCAGTTGCAACGGCGCGGTGGCGGCGGACAGGTCGATCGTCGAGGACGTGATGACACCTTCGTTGTTGCCCGTGTCGTAATTGCCGCCGCCGGTGGCCGTCTCATTGGTGCCGTAGTAAAGACTGTTGGAAGCGGTATGTCCTGCGTTATCGGCGCGACCCGAGCTGAGGTGCCACAGGCCGGCGCCGGCGCCGAAGGCGTTGTTGACGGTGAAGCCTTGCAGGCCGGGTTCAAAGTTCGCTTGCAGGAATCCCGCGTCGTTGTTGAGCGTGTCGATCGAGAAACTGGAGAACGACCGCAACGCCACGCCGCCCGGCAGGCCGGTGATGCCGTTCATGCTCATCGAATTCAGCGGCGTCACGCCGTCCGAATCATAAAGATTGCAGACCACCGAGTTGGTGGACACGAACTCCACGGACATCCGGTACCATTTGTTGGACTGCCAGACCTGGGTGTTGGTCGCCTTCTCGGTGAATCCGTACGCGACATTCTGCTGGATGCGCAAGTCACCAGCGTTGGGCGCGGCGACGAAGGACCAACAACCGTTGCTGGAAGCCCCGAAGCCGAGATAAGCCCGGCCGGCATTGGAGGAGCCTGGCCTTACCCACACCGAGATGCGGTCGCCGGGATAACCGATTTTCACATCGGTGCGATACATCCATTCCGGATCACGCAGTCCGTTGGTGCCGTCATGGGCGAAGGCGTTGGACAAGGTTCCCGTGACATTCGTCCCGATCCCGGGCAGCCACGGCGTGTGCGGCCAAATATTGGTGTCAAAGTCTTCGATCGAATCGCTCCCTTTCATCACCACCCAACCGCTCAGGGCGGCGGGGCCATTGAAATTCGTCGCGAGATTGTTGCTGGCATCGCGCGCGGTCAACGTCGTGAGGAAGGGAATGTTCAACAACTGCGGGTTGCCGATGGTGCTCCACTGGAAGTGATCAAGGTTCCCCGGCAAACCGTCGTCGTTGACGATCGTGCCCGTGGCCGGACTAACGCCAATGGTGGCGTTTATCGGGCTGTCGAGTGTCACCAAGAACGATTCATTCGGTTCAATCGTCGTGTCCCCGAGCACCACGACGCTGAAGGTGTTGGAGAGAGCGCCCGCATTGATGGTGACCGTGTTGGATTTCGCAACGTAATCCGTCCCGGCGTTGGCCGTCCCGTCGGCGGTAAACGCGGTGACGGTGACCGGCAACGAACTGGCGGCGGAGAGGGAGACGGTGAACACCGCGTTGGTCGTGGTCACATTGCGCTCGGTCACACTCGTGTTCGCGATGCTGACCACCGGCGGCAAATCGTCATTCAGGATCGTGCCGGCGCTCGTCGTCTCAAGACCTACCCGCTCGCCTTCTTCGTGGCCGGGCTCGATGACAAACTGGCCGTTGATCGCGTTGTTCATCTTCAGCGTGAAAGTTTCGTCGTCTTCAAAGAGCGTGTCGCCGAGGACGCGCACGATGATCGTCTGGTTGGTCACCCCAGGCGGGAAGGTCACCACGCCGTTGGTGGCCAGATAGTCGAGACCGGCCAACGCAGTGACGTCGATGGTAAAAAATTCTGCGGTCACCGCCACGCCATACGGAACGCTGAGCGTGGCGGTGAAGATGGCGTTGACGGTGCCGGCGTTGCCTTCCGTGACACTGACGTCGTCAATCGTGATGATCGGAAAGAACGCCGCCGGGCTCGCGGTGACGGAGTTGTTCAGCGAATTGAAATCAAACTGGTTGGCCACCACGTTCACCAGAGTCGGCAAGGCTCCCGCCGACGTCGGCTTGACGATGATCGACAGGCTCGCCGATGCGCCCGACGCCAGTGTGCCGACCGAAGCGATCACGTCACCGGCGAGATTCGTATTGATCGTTCCCTGAGAAGTACTGGCGGAAATGAACATAACGCCCGCGGGCAGATCGTTGGTGACGATGACGCCCGTAGCGGTGGCGGGACCGGTGTTGCTCACGCTGACGGTGTAGGTCAGGTTGCTGCCCACCAGCACGGGATCCGGCGCGGCGGTGACGGACACGCCCACGTCAGCGGCGGTGGGATCGAGGCAGCAACTGTTGGTCGTCTGCGTGGTGATTTTGAGACTCCAGCCGTTGCTGATCACTCCAGTGCCTCCGCCCAAATCATCCAGCACGTAGAGCTGCCACGTCCCATTCGGATTGCCGCCGTTGAAGACCGAGAGATTGGTGGCGTAGGGACCGACCGGTGCCGGTGCCGTCATGGTTTCGCCGGGCGAGTAATCGGTGGGCAAGTAAGTGCCGCTGGTCAGATTGGTTATCGGAAGGATGTTAGCCGCCGCATCATCGAAGGTCAGGGTTACGGGCGTGCCGATGAAGAGCACCAGTTGAACATCCGCGCCGCCTCCGGTGGAGCCGGAGAACACGGTTTCCACGGTGTTGTTTGTGCTGGTGTCAAGGGTGGTCACCGCCCCCCCCACGGCAAAGCTCGACCCGGCCGCGTTGCTGATGGCGGTCACGGCGGACGTGCCAAGCGAGATCGTAACGAATTGCCCGCTGTCGTTGGTGGTAAACACGCGGGCACCATAAGAAGTTCCATCCCCCAGATCGTTGTAAATATTGGTGAGCCCTGATCCGCCGGCCGTCAGCGCGGCGACCGAGTTGGTGACAGGGAACACCGAATACGTTTCGCTCGCGTCGCCCGTGACCACGTTGGCGGCGTACACCCGCAGTTGCGCGCCGACCAGGGGGCCGGGCAGCGCCGGAATGTTGAACGCGAAAAAATTGCGGTGCAAGCTGCTGGCTCCCCCTCCATTGTCTCCGGCGATGTAGTTCTGCGTGGCCGGCTGGTGGAGGCCGGTGGAGTCGTAATGGCCCGTGTCAGAGGCGGCCACCGTCAGGGTCGTCGCTGGATAGAAATTTCCGCCCGCATCCGACATGATCATGACCTTCTGGCCGCCGGGAGACACGAGCAACGCATCGATGTCCGCCGCGAACTGGTGCGTGAGGTTGCTCAACGTGACCGTGACCTTGGTGATCGCGCCCGCGACGTTCGAGACGGCGATGGCCGACGGATACGGCGTGGCATTGCCGGACGAGGGAATGGAAATCGATGCGGTGTTCGACACCATGGTCGTGTTGGTGACCGCCGGGATGCCCAGCGGGAAGACAAACGTAGCCACGCCGAGATTGTTGCTGCCGTCCTGCAACTGGAGCGACGCAGTGATGCTGCCACCGCACGGACCGTCGGCCCGGAAGCTGAACGAGCGTGACACCACCCCACCGTTGGGAGCCACCGTGCCGTAATTTTGCGGGCCGCTGGGTGCCAGCACGCCGCTGCCCGCGGCCAACGTCGCCACCAGACTGCTCGTCGCCGCGTCGCCACTGTTCGTCAAGGTCAGGCTCACGGTGACGGTTTCACCGGGATCGATTACGCCATTGGTCGGCGAGCACGACTCAGACAGGAGCGCGGAACCACTGCCAGTCAGGATAGGATTGGACCCCGCAAGGTCGAGCTTGTAAACCCCGCGACCAAGCGTGCCGACCAGCAGCAGGTTGTCCTGCGGATTGTAAACCAGATCGAACGCCGAGGTCTTGGGCAGCCCAGTGCCGAGCTGCGTCCAGACTCCAAGGTTGTTGGTGAAGGAAACGAACACGCCCATGTCCGTGCCGGCCGCCACGCAATCGGTGCCGCCCAGGCGGAAGAATTCCAGCGCGCGCAACTCGCCCACGCCGGTGAGATTGCCAGTGATGTTCGCCCAGTTGGTGCCGGCGTTGGAGCTGGCGTAAACCCCCGAGATATCGAGCGCGAAGACCTGGCGCCAGTCGTTGGTGTTCATCACCACATCGCGCACGGTGGTTCCGGGATACGCCGCAGCGGTCGCCGCGACAGTTCCGCCCAACGTGGTGCGCAACCGCACAGTCGCGCTGGAGCCGTAATAAATCACGTCGGGATTCGGCGCGCCGGCCAGATAGCCGCCGTAGGCCAAAGCGACACGGTTGACGATGAAGTTCGTCGCCAGCGCCGTGACGCTGTTACCACGATCGAGCGATTCGTAAACGGAGTTGCCGCCGCCGATGGCGATGCGCGCGGGATCGATCTTGTTGATCTCGACCGGCGTGACGAACTGCCCGGAGATCGCCGGACTGCCGCCCAACAGGGTCAGGGCGGGGGTTACATTGCTGAGTTGAACATTCGATGCGTCGTACGTGCGCCGGCGGAAACTGCCGAGGTTCTGCGAACTGCTATAGCGGATCGACTTGCCGGGCAAACTGCGGTCATCAATGGCCACGTCGCCGCCGTCGCCGCCGCTGATCCACAGCCAGGTCAGGCCCGCATTGATCTGCGAGATATGCGTGCCGTTGTCCTGCGTGCCGATCATCGCCGTGTGGGTGACGCTGTCCCAAGCCACATCGTGCGCTTCGATGACGCCGAGGTTGCCGTTCACCGAGACCCACCGACCGGAACTGGACTGCGGCGTCTCGCGCCGATACACGCCACCGTCGCTGCCTTCAATGATGTTTCCATTCGCGTCGAACACCATCTCGCGTGAGTCCGCGTGGGGTGTGGTGTTGTTGGCATTGGCCCCCTGAATGGAGGTGAATTGCGTGCCCAACCCGAGCGAGGCGTCGCCGCGGAAGTAGGCCGTCTGGCCGCCAAGGTAAACGAGGGATGAATTTGTGGGATCAGCCACGATCGAAAAATGAATGCTGCCCTGACCACCCAAGTTGGGCGTGTCCATCTGGGTCCACGATGCGCCCAGATCGGTGGAGCGCCACACGCTGGCGAGCACGGCGCTGTTGAGCACGCCCACATAAACAACGTTCGTGCCGCCACTGCTGTGCGCGGCCATCTCGATCTTGCTGGTGGTGGCGGAAATGCCGGTGATCCCGGCCGTCACGTTGACCCACGTGGCCCCGGCATCATCACTGCGGAAAACGCCCACGGTGCGGACCGCGGCGTAAAAACGATTAATGTTTCCCGGATCGGCCACGAGGTCGCTGACCGGCCCCGCGCTCAAGCCGCTGCCGCCTGAAACCAGCGCGAACGAAGCGCCCGTGTTGGTGCTCCGAAACAGTCCGCTGCCCGATCCAGACGAAGCGTTGTCCGAGCACGCCATCAGGATATTCCCGCGCGCGGCCACGCTGGTGAGGCTTTCATTGGCAAAGGTATTTGTCCCGAGCAGCGTCCAGGTGGCTCCGCCGTTGGTGGAATACGGGACGCCCATGAAGATGCCCCCGCGCGCCGCGAAACTGCTCACCCGCCCGCTGCCCGCGACGAGCGTCTGCCGCGTCGCATCGGTGGGATCAAACTCCAGCGCGCCGATGGCCTGCGAGGGCAACGCATCCGACAGTGGTATCCAAGTCGGGTCCGCCGCCGTCGCGTTGGTGGTTTTCCAAATGCCGCCGTTGACCGCTCCAATGTAGAGAATGTTCGGATTGGTCGGATGCGCGACGAGCGCCTGGATGGCGCCGGAGACTTTGTTGCTGGGCGGCACCGTCACCTGGGCGTTGATCGTGGAGGCTGGCCCCAAGTTCGACCAAGTGCCACCGACCATGCCCGCCGGAGCCGCCAATTGCGGGGTGACAACTTTGGAGGGAGCAACCGGCGGTTCCGCCGGTTCCGGCGGTTCAGCCTCGGGTGCCAAAATTCTCCTCGGCTCCAAGCCATCCTGCGCGGAAGCACTGCTGACGAGAAGTGCCGCAGCCATCCAAGTCAACGTAAACAAAGATATTCGAAGCGCTTTGTGCTTCGAAGGGAAGGATGGCAAAATAGTTTTCATTGGAATTCGGTGGGGTTGGAGTTCGGACGCGAGCATGCAGCGATCACAAGGGAAAGGAACACAGGTCCGTTCGTTTCTGAGCTACTCATGGTGGACTCCTGACTTTTAGGTTGCCGAGTGACTAACAAAGTCACTTTTCAAAATCAAGAAAAAACGCCCAAACCGAAGGAAAACTAAGCATCTTCCTCCTCGCATCGACGAACCAGCTTCACTCAAACATCGAGGACAGCCGCGACGGCAGACTGTCCACGCCAGAGCGCGTACATACCCACAAAGCCAGCGGAACTTTTCCCGGCGAAGCGTTCCGTGAATCCAGCGACGGTGCGCGCCACCGCGCGGAAGCTTTACGGCAGCAGCCGAACGCGATACGCCCGTTGCGGCAGAGAGGCACCGCCGGGATCGGTCGCGATTACGTTGCCACCCGTGCCCGGCACGTTGTCGGCCACCAACGTCCACACGCCCGCACTGACATCGTCCGATTTCTCAACACGGTAGCTCTTGCCGATGATCGACGTGAAGGTGATCTGCGCATCCGTACCCGCGACGGCGACAATAATGACGCGGAGATAATTGTTCGGATCGTTCGGGTTCGTGCCCGCAAGGTATTCCTGCAAGTTGGTCATGCCGTCGCCGTCGAAGTCCAGCGACGCGTCCGCCGGGTCGTTGGGGTTCATCCCGTTGTTCGATTCGTACACGTCCGGAATACCGTCGTGGTCGGTGTCGGCAAGCACAGTAAGCAACAAGGGAGTGCTGACTACGTTCGTACCATCCGAAAGGAAAATGGTAATCGTGGTGGAACCCGACTGATTGGTGCCCGGCAGAAGACGTACCGTTCGGTTGCTGCCGCTGCCACCAAATATAATGTTGGTCGAAGGAGCTAACACGGGGTTGGCCGGAATCGCCGAAAGGAAAAGGTCGGTCGCGGCCGTTTCCTCGTCGCCCACGGTGAAGGGCACCGCCGCACTGATCCAGTTCTCCACCGTGGTGGCAGACGGAATCGCCGACAAGACGGGCGGATCGTTCACGGGAACCACGTTGATCACTCGCGTCACGGGCGGACTGTTGGTCACCCCGTCATTGACACTGAATACCAGCGTGCGCGGAGAAGGCGACGGAGTTCCCGAACTGTTGCGATAGGTCACTGCGCGCAAAGCCGCGAGGTAGTTGGACTTCGCGGACTGCCCGCTCAACGTCAGCATGCCACCGCCCGGCGAAAAATTGGCACTGATGCCGTTCGTCGCCGCAAACTCCAGAACGTCCTCGGCGGAAACCAAGTTCGTCGCGATTCGCACAGTCGCGCTGGCCATCGTCGTCGAGTCGGAATCATTCAATGTGATCCCGCTGTCGACGATCACCGGCGGATCGTTTTCGGTGTAGGTGATCGCTCCGCCGGAGCCGGTGATCACTGGGCCGATATTCGGTTGGAACACCGCGAAGAACGGCCGCGCCTGCGTGCCAACGGCCGCGAACGAACCGCCAACCACGAGACGATTTGTATTGGCGTACAGCGAATTGACGATCGTGGGTAGGTTTGGAAACCACGCCGTGGGGAGGCTGGTGGCCAGCGTGTCGTCGAGTTCGGCCACGGCGCTTCGGGTTAGACCTCCCGCCGTTATGAACGCGCCGCCAGCGTAGAGGTTGGTTCCCCGCGCGGCCAGCGCGTTGACCGTGGAACTCATGTTTGGGTTCCACGCCGTCGGCACGCCGGTGTCGATGTCCAGCGCGGCGAGACGATTTCGCGTGGTGGTTACGATGCCGTTGGTGACGGCGGTGAACGCACCGCCCGCGATCACTGTGCTGCCGTTGGCGAAGAGAGAGTTGACCGTGCCGCTAAGGTTCGGATTCCAGGAACTCAACGCGCCCGTGACGGGGTCGACGGCAGCGATGCGGAAGCGCGGCTGGTTGGCGACATTGGTGAACGCGCCGCCGAGATAAAGCGCTGCTTCGCTGTACGCCAGCGCAAGCACGTTCACGGACAAACTCGCAGCCGGTGTGAGATCAGCGACGAAGTTGGTGCGGATCGCGCCATTGGTGGGATCAACTGCGGCCATGCCCTGACGCGTGAAAGCTCCCGCGCCCGTAGTTACGCTGGTGAAATCACCGCCAACATAGAGATTGCCGCCGCCGACCACGAGCGCGCGTGTCGTGTTGTTGAAGCTGTTGGAAAACGCGGTAACGACATTCCCATTCAAAGTGTCCACCGCCGCCAATCGGGTGCGCGTGACTCCTCCCATCGTAGTGAAGAAGCCTGCGGCGAAAATATTAGTGCCATCCGCAGCAAGTGCCTGCACGGTGCTGTTTGCATTCGGATTCCACGGCAACAAGGCACCGTTCACCGCATCCACGGCGGCGAGACGATTGCGGGGCGTTCCCTTTACGAAACTAAACGAGCCACCGGCGTAGATAACATTGCTGCGGACGGAAACAGCGAACACGCTATTGCCCACGTCTGGATCAAACGCGGTGGCAACGCCCGTCTCCGTGCTCACCATCGCGAGGCGACGTCGATCGGACTGACCGCCGATGGCGGTGAAGTCACCGCCGACGACCAGGTTGGAGCCGCTGAGAGCCATCGAGCGCACCACGCCATTCGCGGCGGGCTGCCACGGCTGGACAACGCCCGTGGTCGCATCAATGGCAACAAGATTGGTGCGCAGCGAGAGCACACCCGCGTTGCTCACCGTCGAGAAGAAGCCGCCGACGTAAAGGTTCGATCCGTTGACAAACAGCGATTGCACCGTGGAGTTAAATACCGTTGCGAGCGGCAGGACTGCACCCGAACCGGGATCAACTGCGGCGAAGTTGCCCCGCGTCTGGCCGGCGACATTGGTGAATAGCCCGCCGAAAAAGACCGAGTTGGAATTCACCGCGACGGTGTTCACCGTAGCGTTCACATCGGCTTGAAAAGCAGTTGGTGTGGCGTTTGCCGTGTCAATCGCAGCGAGCCGAGCGCGGGGATAATTACTGGCGCCCACTGCGATATTCGTAAATAAGCCGCCCGCGTAAAGCAGCGGCGGCTGCAATGCCAGCGTATTGACGACGGTGTTAAACGCCGGGTTGGTCGGGAAGTTTCGCGGCACACCCGTCACCGGATCTAGGATGGCCAGGAACGATCGCGGGTAATTTGTGCCGCCGTTGGTCACGGCGACGAATGAGCCGCCAACGTAAAGGTTGGTCGCATCACGCACGAGCGCGTTGACGATGCTGCCGCAATTCGCGGTAAAGTTTGTGTCCACTGAACGATCGGCGTTGAGGTGCGCCAGGCGGAAGCGCGGCACGCCGCCGACGCTCGTGAAGTTGCCGCCGATGAACCAACCGCCGTTGCCATCGTCAAGCACGGCATTCACCTGCTGATCAGCGATTGGAAAATCCGGCAGTACGTCGCCCGTGTCGGGATCGAAGGGCACGAGGCGGCCGAGGTTCGTCAGGCCGATTTCCGTAAAAGCACCGCCGAGATAGATCGTGCCGTTGGTTTCGAGCACGGCGTTGACGGTGTTATTCGGCATCCAGAAATCATTGCGCGGCTGGTTGCTCAAAGGCAGCGCCGCGTCGTCGTTCAAGATCGTCCCAACGCCCACCCCGTCGCCAACATACGCACCGCTGGCGTTGGAAAGTCGCACCAAAAACGATTCGTTCGGCTCCAACTCCGTATCGCCAGACACCGTGACCAATATCGTTTTATTGGTTTCGCCCGGCGCGAAATTCAGCGTGCCATTGGTCGCCGTGTAATCGCTGCCAGCCGTCGCGCTTCCATCCACGGTCGCGAAATTCACGGTAACGGGCAGCGCCCGCGACGGTGAAAGCGTCACGTTAAAGAGTATGTTCGTAGTTCCCGAGTTACCCTCCAGCGCCGCACCACTGGCTATCGCCAGGCTGTTCGACACCGCCACATCGAATGGGTTGCTTAAATTGGTGTGACCGTTGTTGTCGCTGGCGCGCAACACCATGTTGGTAGCCGGTTGCGAGACCGCTAGCATTCCAGCCCAAACGCCGTTGGTGAACACGGCCGCCGTCGTCGGCGTGATGCTCACTGCCGTCAGACCCGGAACTAAAGGCGCCGTGAGGCCCACGTTGTTGGTGCCGCCGCTGGGCACGGCCACTGTCCAGTCGCCGCTGTTGTTGTTGTCCGCGCTGCCGATGCGTTGATAGCTCGTCGCAGAACTCGCCGTGCCGGCCACGGAGGCGCCGCTCCACTGGCTGGTGGGAATGACCACCGGATTGGTAATGGCCGTGGCCACCGCAGGGCTGACGCAAACGAAGTCCACAATGTTGCTCGCCGCATCGCGCAGCAGCACGGCGATCGCAGAAAGGCCGCTGGGGCTCCAGTCAATATTCGCACCGGTGTTGAAATTCGGATACGCGCCCGGTGCGGCACCAAATTCATTCAACCGGAACACGCCACCGGCCGGGACGATTGAGCCTGCGGGCACAACAAAATTGGTCATCGGCCCGGGGTAACTGCCAAAATCATAAAGGGTAATTTGCCAACCGCTGATACTCACCGGACCGTTGCTCATATTGACGAACTCGATGAAGTCCGGCGTGTTGGGCTGGAGCTCGCTGATCAGGATCGTCGTCGCGGGAGGCACGGAAGAGGTGACGAATCCGCTCAGGAAAGCCGGTCCCGAAAAACTGACCGCCGGATTGTTGGAGCCATCGAGGGCCGCCAGATTGACCAAGAAGGGCACGCCCGCGGCCTGCGGCGAACCGATCGGACTCCAGGAAAAGTTATAAAGCTGACCGGGCAAACCATCATCGTTGACGATGGTGTTGGTGCAAGACGTGTTGGTAAGGGTGACGTTGACCGCTGAGGAGAATGCCACGCGGAACACCTCATTACTCTCAATCGTAGTATCGCTCAGGATCGTAAGCGGGATGTTCGTAACCGTCATCCCGGGCGGAAAATTAATCGTGCCGGAGGTGGGTAGAAAATCAACGCCCGACACCGCGCCACCAACGTTGGTGGCTGTCGTGTAAAAGACGGAGACAGACCTTCCGCTCACGGCCGAAAGGCTAACCGGCAACGTGTAATTGTTGGCGCCGACGTTACCCTCAACGATCGACGGATGTGCAAACACCAGCGTCGGCGTCGCGTCATCATCGGTGATCGTGCCCACGGCCTGCGCGTCGGCGAGCGTGGCATTGACCGCGTTCGAAAGGAGGACGCGGAACGTTTCATTGTTCTCGTCGAGGGCGTCGCCAATGATTTTTACGACAATGGTCTGGTTGGTAACTCCGGGCGCAAAGGTGACCAGGCCGTTGGTCGCGACATAATCCACACCCGCGATGGCGAAGGTATCCTGCGTCGCAAAGTTCACGGTCACGGGAACCAACGACGGTTTCGAGAGACGCACGGTGAAGCTCATGTTGTTCGTGGTTCCCGCCGCGCCTTCGGTCAGAGACGTGTCGAAAATATAAATCGCCGGCATCGGCGGTTGCTCGGCGGTGATCGTGATGTCATCGATGGCGATGCCGTCGAAGGTAATGGACTGATCATCGTATTGGTTGAAGCGGATCAGGAATGCGGAGTTCAAGCTGAGTCCGCGCGCCGCCGTCGCGGCATTGAGATCGACCGCGAACTCGGTGTAGGTCGAGGTCAGGGTGCGCAACCCCTGCACTTCGTACCACAGCACGCCATCCGTGCTGATCGCCACGCCGTCGAAGTCGAAGCCGTTGGTGAACGGCGACGGCGGTGGACCGTGCGCCTCGTCGCTAAATCCCTTTGCCCAGAAACGCAGCACGGCGTTGGTGTAGCCGGCGAGGTTGATCCCGAGGGTCACTTCATTGCGGGCGAAGTTGTTTGTGCTCGTATCGCTGTCGTCCATGGTGAGGTGGAAGGAGCCGTCGTGTGCGGTGTTGTTCGTGACCACTTGCGCACGAAATGCGCCCGTTCCCGTAACGTTGTAAAACGACTGCAAGCCGCCGGACTCGAACGTGTCGTTGAACGGCATCGTCGCCACGGGGAACACGCGCAATGTAACCGCACGACGTTGCAATGCGGTGCTCGTGATGTTCGAGAACGCGATCGAGTCCGCATAGGTTCCTGCTGTAAGTGAGCTGGCATTGCCATTGAGGCAAGCCGTCACACTGGCCCCTTGACCGGGCGCAAGCGTGCCGGAAACGGGCGAGACCGTGAGCCACACGGAGGTGTTGGCCAGGCTCCAACTCAGCGTGTTGCTGCCCGAGTTGGTGAGCACGTAGGTCTGACACGCAGGGTTCAGCTGGCCTCCTTGAAAGCCGCTAAAGCTGATGCCTGCATTGGGTGTAATGCCGAGATCATCCGGGATGTCGAACGCTTCCACGACACCTGTGGTGGTTGAACTCGCCGGGGAGGTGGCGCTGTAACCCATGCCGCGCTTGGCGAAGCCAGCCCATAATTCAAAACGGTTCGCGCCCCCATTGTTGACCAGATCAGCTTGAATGATCGCATCACGCGCCTGAAGGAAAGTTGGATTGGCCGGAGCAAGCGCCATCCCGTCGGTGACGAGTTGCAACATGATCTGATTGCCGGCAAAGCCGTACTTGGCGACGAGGTTTGCGCGCGCCTCCCAAAGAGTCATGCACCAGACCTCGCCCTGATTATGAACCTCCGAGCCGTCGCTGCTGCCGTGGTTGCTCTTGTAAATCCCCGTATGCGGATCCTGTTGCGCCGGGTCGATATCCTTGAACGTCAGCGGATTCTTCGTCATGTCCGTGGAATACGGATAGCGACGGATGCCGTTGTAATAATTGGCGGTGTCTCCCCCGAGCAGATACGTCGCGTAGGCGCCAGCGGCGTAATTGCCATTGGGATTGTCCGCGGGTTCGCTGAGCAACGAGAGGCCGTAAAAATCAGACCAACCTTCGCCCATCCCACGAGTCTGAAACGCGCTGATCCCCACACCGCCGCCGACACGACGATTGCTTAAGCCATGCGTGTATTCGTGCAAAACAATCTCCGCATCCAGATCCCCATCGCGATCCGGCGTGGGTCCGCTGAACAAATACATCTGCATCCGCGGCGCCGAGCCGTCAGCGGGCGTGGACATGTTCGCATTGTTGAACCCTCCGCCGTCCTGCGCATCGGCCTGCACGGCGTCGTTACCGACACCGCCACGACCGAAGTTGTTGCTCTGGAAATTTCCCGCCGCCTCAGTGAAGCCAAGCGCGTACAGCTTATCGTGGATGAAATTGTTCCAATAAAATAACTGCACCACCGCAAACTGCGCGTTGACCGTGTTCGTCGGCTCGATCGACAGGTCATTGGTAACATTGAAAACGCGCAACGGAGAACCCTGCGGGCGCGGCAAGTCGGCGATGTTGTTGTTGTCGCGATCCAAGTGGGCATCCACGTTGTTGCCCAACGTTTCGTTTCCACCGTCAGGAATCCACCCATCTGGCGAAGCGTTCGTATTGAGCGCCGCGAACGTCAGCATCGTAGGCAATACGTAAGGCGGCTGATTGGTCAACGGCGTGGGATGGCCGGGCGAAAATGGCGACGGGCTATCGCTCGTGTACACATTATAAGTGGCGGCCGAAATGTATTCGGTGAGGCCGTGGCGCAAAAAGGCATCGCCAGTTTCCGCATCAATCAGCACTTTGAACATCTCGCCCCGCGCGCGGCTGGTGAGCACGATTTCCCAGCAGAGCTTCAGCGTCTGCGTCTCCATCGGAAGCCACACCAGACGCGCATCCGTGTCGCCGTTCAACACCGGCGCCGCGCGGAACTTTTGTTTTAACTCTGCCCCTTCGGGTACGGCTTGCGACGGCATCACCTGACTCGCGGAAAGTTCTTCGCCGACGTTCTGCGCCGCACGCGCGATCGCTTCCGCCGCGGTGATGGTAGGACTCGTCTGTTTTACGAGGCGATTCGCCGTGCCCGCATTCGCCGCTTGCGCAGGATTCGGGAGCATGTGGCTGGCAACGTTCACCAACTCCTCGTTCTTGGTCACATGCGCGACCAGCGTCGCTTCGTAAATTTCAATGCCGTCGAGTTCCTGATGCCAAATGACCGTCCGCAGACCGTTGTGCGCAGAAACGTAGTTCCGCTTCACCCGCGCTGCGGTCAACACAGACGCATCGTGTCCGAGAACGGACGCGTGTTCGTCGAGGAACGCTTTGACCACACGATGCTCGTCGCCGTCCGCGTGCTTCTGGAGAAACTTCGCCGACACTGCCCCGCCCTGCCCGTTGGGTCCGGTGAGAAATCCTTTCGGCGATGAAATCAAGCTCACCGTTCCCAATGCCTCATGACGCTCCACGCGCAAACCGGCAACGCGCCCAGCCAGAGCTTTCTCAGCCGCGGCACGCACCGCATTCGTCGAGGCGGCATTAGCGCTCGAAGCGCCCAGAGCGTTCGCTCGTGCCCTTTGCGCGGCCTGAAGGCGGACATCGAAATTCAGAAGTTGCGCTCGATCAGGCTCCTTGTGGGCCATGGTCGACAGAGGAATCGACACCAACAACACGAAACACGCTTTAAGAAAGCCTCGCGATTTCATAGTATTTCTCCTGTTCCTGACTCTGGGTTGCTTTGTTGGTAGCAAATCTCTTCTTCGCCGGACAAGCCAAAAACCCGACGACTTGTTCACATTCGCGCCCGAAACAAAGATCCCAATCCAAGAATCGGACCTTGGGAGGAATAGTTTGTAACTTCCACCCGTTTCTTGCGTTATTACCTGCAAAGCTCAGATCGCCTCAGGCGAGCGCGCTGGATCAACCGGTGGATGCGCCAATGGCTGCCGTCCTGACACGAGCTGTTAACGACCGTCTGACCGCTTCAACAATATGATAATGGCCGATGTCCTTAAATGGGCCCTCCTAATTGTCGGAACCCAAATCGTCTTCGTCAGCTACTGGCTCGCAGCGCAAGCCCTCTTCCCGCAAGCCGTCGAGCGCGCTCGCGGCCAATACGCCCGCCCGTGGAAGCTCACACTGCTCGGCCTCTTGATGAGCACACCGATCATCGCGGTCGGCATTTTCACGTTCCAGCGGAACAATCCCATTTTCAAAATCATCGGCGGCGGGTTGATCCTGTTGCCCGTCGTAATCGGCCTCGTCGGTTCGACCGGGCTCAATCTACGCATCGGCACCGGTCTCCCCTCCCCGCTCGATGAAAAGCAGCCGTGGCGGCGCGTGCTTCGCGGCGCAATCGTATTGGCGCTGATGTTTCTTCTGCCGGTGATCGGGTGGTTCGTATTGCTCCCGTGGACGCTCATCACGGGATTCGCTGCCGCCGTACTTTCCTGTTCCGGTGCGAAAAAGTCCGAGACTGCGGTGCCGCCACCTTTGGCATCGATGAAAGAAATGGCCGGATGAATTTTTCACGGCGCAACTTTCTCCAGACCAGCGGCGGTGCGACACTGCTCGCGACGGCGGGTTGCGATCAAATCCCGAAAGATCTCCTTCCGTTCGGTCCGCCCGCGAAGGTTGTTGGTCCATTCACGTCTCCTTCGTCCCCTTCGATTGATCTCATCAGCCATGCGCTGAATCGCCTGACGTTCGGTGCGGCGCCGGGTGATTACGAGCGCGTCCAAAAACTGGGTGCGACTCCCGAAGCGGCCATTCACGCGTTCATCGATCAACAACTCGCTCCGGACAAAATCAACGACGCCGTCGCGGACTATGCCGTGCGCCGTTTCGAAACGCTCACCGAGCCGATCGGCGAACTCTTCGAATACAAAGAGAAGTTTCTCCTCGAACAACTCACCCGCGGCACCCTGTTACGCGTCGTGCTGTCGGAACGGCAGCTTTACGAGGTGATGGTTCAGTTTTGGTCGGACCATTTCAACATCGATCCCTCCAAGGGCGATTGTCGCTGGCTCAAGACGGCCGATGACCGCGAAGTGATCCGCCGGCACGCACTCGGATTTTTTCCCAACTTGCTCCGCGCCTCCGCGCTCAGCCCCGCAATGCTCTGGTATCTCGACGGTCGCGTGAACCGCAAGCGCACCCATGACGACAAGCCGAACGAAAACTACGCGCGCGAGCTGCTCGAACTCCACACTCTCGGCGTCCACGGCGGCTACACGCAACGTGACGTCATGGAAGTCGCCCGCTGCCTCACCGGCTGGCACGTGCGCTCGAAGGAACTCACCGACATCGGCGCCGTTGAGTTCAACCCCAAGCAGCACGACAACGGAGCAAAGGAAGTTCTCGGTGAAACCATTCCGGCCGGCCTCGGTGAAAAAGATCTCGATCGTGTGCTCGAAATCGTCGCGCTGCATCCGTCCACCGCGCAGCATATCGCGACAAAACTTTGCCGACGCTTCATCGCCGACGAACCGCCTGCCGCGGCCGTAAAAACCGTCGCGGAGGCGTTTACAAAAAACCAGGGCGACATTCCCGAAACGCTCCGATCGCTGTTCTCGACCGAGGAATTTAGCAACACGCGCGGCAACAAATTCAAGCGCCCGTTCAATTACATCGTCTCTGCACTGCGCGCGACTGGTGCTGACACAGACGGCGGCAAGCCGCTGATTGATTATCTGCTGCGCATGGGTCACGCGCCGTTTCATTACCCGACACCGGACGGTTACCCCGAAGTCGCCGCGCCGTGGATGGCCACGCTGCTTTGGCGCTGGAATTTTGCCGTGTCGCTCAGCGAGCACCGCATCGGCGGCACGCGCGTCAATCGCGAGGAGTTGCTCAAGAACGCCGGTGGGGAAGCGGGCTTGATCGCTCATCTGTTTAGGCGCACTCCCACCGCGGAGGAAACCGAGGCGTATCGTCAATCCGGCAACGGACTCGCGCTGTTGCTCGCATCGCCGGCGTTTCAAAAGTGCTGACATGAGCAACGTGCAAACATTTCTAACCGGCAACGGCGACAATCCGCGCGCGCTGGTCGTGGTGTTTTTGCGCGGTGGGGCCGACGGCCTCAACCTCGTCGCCCCACTCGAAGACGATGGTTATTATCGCGCGCGCCCGCGCATCGCCATCGCCAAGAAGAACGCGGTGCCACTCGACGGTTTCTACGGCCTCAACCCGCTGCTGAAAGATCTCGAACCCATCTACAAGGACGGCGCACTCGCGATCGTTCATGCCGTGGGCTCCGAGGATGCGACGCGCTCGCACTTCGAGGCGCAGGACCTGATGGAGCACGGCGGGGAAGTCGCGGGCGGCTGGCTCGGGCGTTTCCTGCGCTTCCGTCCGAAGGCCGCGGCCGGTCCGCTCTCGGCCATCGCCTTCGGCCGCGTGATTCCCGAATGCCTGCGCGGCGCACCTGCGGCGACGGTGATGCAATCGTTGGATGATTTCTCCCTCGGCGCGAAATCGGCCGCGTTGAGTCGGGAACTCAACAAGCTTTACGCACTGGAAAAAGATTTCCTCGGCGACGCTGGGCGCGACACGTTCGACGCGCTTCGCCGCATCGAGAATTTGCGCAGCACGCCGTATCAACCCACCGCGGACGCCGACTACGGACGCGATGAATTCGCGCAGGGCCTCAAGCAAGTCGCCCGCCTCATCAAAGCGCGCGTCGGCATGGAAGCCGCCTCGGTGGACTTGAACGGCTGGGACTCGCACTTCAATCAGGGCACGATCATGGACCCGCGCATGGTGCAACTTTCCAAAGGGCTCGCCGCGTTTTGCCGCGACATGGGCAAGGCGATGGAAACCACCACGGTCGTCGTGATGACGGAGTTCGGTCGGCGCGTGGCGGAGAACTCCGCGTTCGGCACCGACCACGGTCGCGGCGGGGTGATGTTCGTCCTTGGCGGCGGCACCAAAGGTGGTCGCGTGCTCGGCCGCTGGCCCGGCTTGAAAAGCGATCTTCTCGAAGGCCCCGGCGATCTGCCCGTGACGACGAACTACCGCAACGTCCTCGCGAGGGTTCTCCAACGCCACGGCGGAGGCGACGATTCGAAACTGATTTTCCCCGACTTCAACATCGAGCCGTTCGCGCTCTATTCGTGATCTCCTCGTTCTTCCGCCCGCCGCACTCCCCGCTCGGGAATCGGCCACAAATCCCGAGCCGATCGATCGTGGCAGAATTTCTTCAATCGGCACGGGATTAAGCGACTGGACTCAAGCCAAGTTAGCCGCTGGCGCGATTCAACTGCTCGCGCATCCGTAGTTTCCTTGCCACTGCATTGTGGTTATTGTGGCACCCGATGAAACCCAAGCTCCTTTTGAAATTGCTGACGGCCCTGTCGCTGCTCGCGCTTCCGGTTGCCGCTCAGGAAAATCTTCCCCGCAAAGCGGAAACGTTCGAGGTCGCTGGGCACACCGCGTTCCTCTACGCCGCGCCGAAACCTGCCGAGACCAAACCGTGGGTGTGGTATGCGCCAACGTTGAAGGGCGTTTCGCTCGCGGGACGGAAAATGTATTTCGAGGCGTTTATGAAGGCGGGCATCAGCCTCGCGGGATTCGATCTCGGCGAAGTGCGGGGCGCGCCCGCGAGCTCGGAGAAGTTCACGCTGTTCTACGACGCGATGGTGAAGCGCGGTTATTCGCCCAAGCCGATCCTGCTCGGCCAGAGCCGCGGCGGCATCATGACGCTCGCATGGGCGTTCCGGCATCCTGACAAAGTGAAGGCGTGGGTGGGAATTTATCCGGTGTGCAATCTTCTGAGCTACCCGATGAAGAACAAGTCGGTGACGCTCGCAGACTTCGCGTTGCCCGAGGCCGAATTCGTAGCGCGGGTTAAGGAGTTCAATCCCATCGATAACCTCGCCGGCCTCGCCGCGAACAAGGTGCCCATGTTCGCCGTGCACGGCGACTCCGACACGCTGGTGCCCTACAACGACAACACGAAGCTGCTCAAAGAACGCTACGAGGCTGCCGGCGGCCCGATCACGGTGAAGATCATCCCGGGCGAGGGCCACAAGGCCACGGCGGCGTTCTTCGAGTGCCCGGAGCTAGTGGAGTTCGTTTCGAAACACGCCCGGTGATTTATTTTAGACCTCAACTCTCATCCCCATTACATTATGAAAAGCCTGCTCGCCTCACTCGTTCTCTTGTTCGCCGTTCATGCCTTTGCAGATGACGCCGCGCGCCTTGCCGCGGTCAGGACGGCCGACAAGGCACGCGTTGCCGCCATGCAGTCCGCCAACCGCGAGAAGCTGGGAGCGATTTTCTCCGACGACCTGCGCTACGCGCACTCGAACGGCGTGGTGGATTCGAAGAAATCCTTCATCGAGGTGCTCGCCACGGGCAAGACGAAGTATGTGGGCTACGATTACGAGGAGCAGAACTTCACCTTTCCCGCGCCCGGCATCGCGCTCATGACTGGTCGCGCCCACATCAAAGCCGAAACCACCACCGGCACCATGGACAGCGTGCTCGGCTTCCTCGCCGTCTGGCGCGAGGAACACGGCCAGTGGCGTTTCCTCGCGTGGCAGTCGTGCAAATTGCCGCCGCCGACTAAGTGACCAGTAAAGGCAGGATCTTACTGCGCAGCGCTCACGTTCGATGTCTTTGCGCTCGCATTTGAACCGATGGCTGCCTTCAATCCGGGTCGCCACCATGATCACCGCCAGCTTCATCCGCGAACCGCGCGGGACTGAGTAAATTCTCCTGCGCGATCTTTATGACGAAACTCTCAATCGCCCTTCTGGCTGTGATTGTGAGTTCCTCCATCGCGGCGTTCGCAGAACGCACGTTCCTTTTCGTGGACGACGAGGACGTGCTCTATCGCTCGGGCACGCGGAAGGAAGTTGAGCCGTTGCGGAAGTTTGCGGGCAATCCGGTCATCGCGCCGGACAAGCCTTGGGAAGGGATGATCGGCTGGGTCAGCGTGTATCGCGATCCCGTGACCGGGAAATGCCAGATGTGGTATCAGGCCTACAACGACAAGCGCACCGGCGACAAGCGGTTCAAGTGCGTGGTGGCCTATGCGGAGTCCGCCGACGGCAAAAACTGGGTGAAACCGAACCTCGGGCTGTTTCCCTATTACGAAGTCCGCGAGTCGAACATCGTGCTCATCGGCGCGCCCAACGGCTACGGCGACCGTTACTGCAATTCCGTTCTTGTCGATCCGCGCGACCCCGATCCGGCGCGACGTTACAAGATGGTCTACTACGATTGGGAACCCGACGATGAAAGGAATTTGGGCGCGGGCATGCGGGTGGCGTTTTCACCGGACGGAGTTCATTGGGCCAAGCACCAGGGGATGGTGCACAAGACCTCCTTCGGCGCCAAAGGCAGGCAAGTGCCGTTTGCGGATGAAGGCGTCTATGTCGAAGGCCCGGTGAAGAACGGGACCAAGAGCAAGAGCTGGCTGGCGCCGTTGTCCATGTCGGACGCGCAGGACGTTTTTTACGATCACCTGAAGGGTTGTTACGTGAGCTACGGCAAGATGTGGATGCAGGGCCCGGACGGTGGCACGCACTGGAAGCACGGCATGGGGCGGATCGAGAGCCGTGATTTCATCCACTGGTCAAAGCCGCAATTCATTCTCGGTCCGAACGACAACGATCCACCGCAGGCCGAATTCCACACCTCGCCGGTGTTCCTCTACAACGGTCAGTATTTTTCGTTGAACCAAATCCTCAATCGCTCCGCAGGCATCATGGACATCGAGTTGATGAGCAGCCGCGATGGCTTCGCTTGGAATCGATCGTACGCCGGAGTTCACTTTCTGGAGCGCGGGAAGGGCGCAACGTTTGACGCGGCAACGCTGTTGTCCAACGGCACACCTTTGCTGGTCGGCGATGAGATGTGGTTCTTCTACGGCGGCTATCGCGGCACGGCCATCGGCGGCGTGGGCCTCGACCGGCAGGTGATTGGCGCGAAGGATTATTTCAGCGGCGTCGGGCTCGCGATCATGAAACGGGATCGTTTCGTCGCCATTGTTCCCGATCCCAATATCGGCTTGCGCAACAGCCTCAAAGTGTCGCGCGACACCGTTGGCAAGGCCGCACCCAAGACGGCGAAGCCGAACACGATCGGCCAGGTCACGCTGCGTCCGCTCGATCTGACGGGCGTGACGACGATCACGCTGAATATCGCGGCGACGAAAGGCAAAGTTGCCGTCGAGCTACTGAACGAGGATGGTTTTCGGGTGCGCGGGTTTGCCAAGGAAGATGCCCTTCCCGTGACGGGCGATTTGCTCGCGGCGGCGGTCGCGTGGAAAGACCGGAAGCTGGAGCAATTGAAGCCGGGCCGTTACCTGCTGCGAATTCACCTCGATAACGCGAAACTTTTCGCCGTCACGCTCCGATGATTTCGCGGATCGCCATTTTTATCGGATTGCTCGCGATCGCTGCGCGACTCGCGGGAGCGGAGACGCTCCTGTTTGTCGACGATCACGAAGTTCTCTACCGCTCGGGCACGCGGCAAGTCGTCCATCCGTTGGAGAAGTTCCAAGGCAATCCCGTCATCACGCCCGATAATCCGGAGCGTCCGTGGGAAAAATCCATCCAATGGGTCAGCGTGTATCGCGATCCGCAGAGCGGGAAGATGCAACTGTGGTATCAGGCGTATTCCGGCAAGGGCGCGGAGGACAAGCGCCTCAAATCCGTCGTCGCGTACGCCGAGTCCGCGGACGGCATCACGTGGGTCAAACCGAAGCTGAAATTGTTCCCCTACAAAACGCGCGGGTTCGACGTGAAGGAGAGCAACATCGTGCTCATCGGTGCGGACAACGGCTACGGCGATCGTTACGCCAATTCCGTCGTGGTGAATCCCGAGGAGACCGATCCCGCGAAGAAATACAAGATGGCCTACTACGATTGGAACGGTGGCGAAGGCGCGGACGGCGTGCCCGGACTTTGCGCGGCGTTTTCTCCCGACGGCATTCATTGGACGAAGCAAGGCGGCGTGCTGATGAGAACCAGCTTCGGCGCCAAGACCCAGCCGCCACCCTTCGAAGATGAAGGTGTTTACGTCCACCTCAAAAATCCCGATGGACGCGAGTGGCGGCAGTGGCGTTATCCGATGTCGCTTAGCGACGCGGTGGACGTGCTGTGGGATGCGCGGATCAAACGCTACGTCGTCCACGGCAAGATGTGGATCGGCGGTCCCGATGGCGGCATCAACTGGAAGCACGGCATGGGACGCAGCGAGAGCGCGGACTTCATCCACTGGTCCCGCCCGCAACTGATCGCCTATCCCGGCGAACAAGATCCCGCCAACCTCGAATTCCACACCTCGCCCGTGTTCATCCACGAAGGTGTTTATTTTTCCATCAACCAGCTCTTCACCCGCGAGAACGGCACGATTGATAATGAGCTCATGTTCAGCCGCGACGGTTTGCGCTGGGACCGGCGGTTCGCACGCCAGCCCATGCTCGTTCGCGGCGGGAAGAAATTCTTCGACGCCAGTTTCCTCCTGACGAACGGCAACCCCATCGAGATGGGCGATGAACTGTGGTTCTACTACGGCGGCAATCGTGGCATCGTGCGCTTTCCCAATCCCGACGAGAAAGACATGCCCAAGCGCGCCACGGAATTTGCCAGCGGCATCGGCCTCGCGAAAATCAAACGCGATCGCTTCGTCGGCATTACGCCCGATCCACGCGCGGCGTTGCACAACTGGAATCCCAACGATCCCAAAAGGAAACCCGAGCCCCCCGTCAACACCATTGGCCAGATCACGCTGAAGCCGCGCGATCTCAGCGGCGTGAAAAACATTACGCTCAACGCCGACGCCTCGAATGGCGCCGTGCGGCTGGAAGTGCTCAGCGAGGACGGCTACCGCCTCCGCGGCTTCACCAAAGATGACGCGACACCCTTGACCACGGATAACCTCGCGCACGCGGCGCGCTGGAAGGAAAAACAATTCAGCGATCTTCCAGCAGGGCGTTATATGCTGCGCGTGCACTTGGAAAAGGCGGAGTTGTTCGCGATCACGTTGAAGCCATGAGTCCGAACACCCATCGTCGATTGTGAAACGCCTTTTCCTCTTTCTGCTCATCGTCACGTCGGCGGTCGCGCAGCCGGATTCCAAACCGGAGCGGACGCATCGCGACGTGAGCTACGGCCCGCACGAACGCAACCAGCTGGACGTGTGGCTGGCCAAGTCCGGTCAATCCACTCCGTTGCTCATCTTCATTCACGGCGGTGGCTGGGCCGGCGGGGATAAGGCGGACATGCCGATGAAACTCGTTGCGGCGATGTTGGCGAAGAACGTCTCCGTCGCGTCCATCAACTATCGCTACTCCACTATCTCGCCGCTGCCCTCGCCGGTGCATGACGCCGCGCGCGCCGTGCAGTTTCTGCGGAGCAAAGCGGGCGAATGGCATCTCGATGCGCAGCGCTTCGGAGCCTACGGCATCTCTGCGGGCGGATGCACCACCCTGTGGCTCGCCTGCCATGACGATCTCGCCGACGCGAACAGCGGCGATCCGGTGGCGCGGGAATCAACGCGACTTCAAGTGGCCGTCGGCATGTCGCCGCAGACTTGTCTGGAGCCGGACATCGTCGTTGGCTGGGTGGGCGAACAGATTTTGAATCACGCGATGATCGCCCGCGCCGTCGGCGTGGCAAAAGGCGAAAGCGTGCGGAAGCCCAGGCCGGAGTGGACGAAGCTGTGGCATGAGTTTTCACCGATCACGCACCTTTCAAAAGACGATCCGCCCATTTTGATTTCGAACCCGCGGATGGATCCGCTTCCGGCGGCGAACGCTGGCAGCGCGATTCACCACGCGATGCTTGGTGTGAAGTTTCAGGAACGAGCCAAGACCGTTGGCGCAAAATGCATCCTGCGCCTCGAGGCCACGCCCGAGTCCGGCGCGCCGACGCCTGAGGAGTTCGTTCTCCAACATCTCAAACTCAAACCATGAGCACGAAACGCTATCGCTCTTGCGTCCTCGCCACGTGCTGCATTCCGTGGCGCGAGGACTTCAGCTTCGCCGAGGACATCTTTCGCAAGTCGGTCCGTCATCTCATCGCAAGCGGCATTCGCGATCTCTACATCTTCGGCACGGCTGGCGAAGGTTACGCGGTGACGGAGTCGCAGTTCGATGCGATCACCCGGGCGTTCCTCGCGGAAACCCGCGGTGAAAATATCCAAAGCATGATCGGGCTGATCAGCGTCTCACTTCCCTCCATCATCGAGCGCATCGAACGCGCCCGCGCGATGGGCGCGCGTCGCTTTCAACTCAGCCTGCCGAGTTGGGGCATGCTCCGTGATGGCGAGATGGATGCCTTCTTTCGCGAGACCTGCGGTCGTTTTCCTGACTGCGAATTTCTGCACTACAATCTCATGCGCACCGGTCGCATCATCACCGGAGCCGAGTACGGCCGGCTCGCCGAGCGTCATCCGAATTTCGTCGCCACGAAGAACAGCACTGCGGATGAAGTCCGCTTGCAGAGTCTTATGCGGGACGCGCCGCAATTGCAGCACTTCATCACGGAGGCTGGCTTCGCCAAAGCCGCTCGGCTCGGCGAGTGCGGTTTCCTGATTTCGTTCGCCTCCTCCAATCTCGCGCTCGGCCAAAAATACTTCCGCCTCGGCCACGAGCGAAACTTCGCCGAGCTCGACGCCATGCAGGAAGACCTCGCGGGCGTTGTCCCCGCGCTCAAGGCAGCCGCCGGTGATGCCGTGCACATGGATGGTGCGTTCGACAAAATGTTCTGTCGTATCCACGACCCCGAGTTCCCGCTGCGACTGCTGCCACCGTATGCATCAATCAGCGACGCGAGCTTTCAGCAATACACCGACACGTTGCGCGCCAGACATCCGCACTGGCTTCCCACACGATGAAAATCACCGACGTTAAAACCGTGTTGCTCACCGGCCCTTACAGCGCCGACCCGTACATCCTCGCGTGTCGTCCGCGCCGCAGCGCCGCGTTCATCGAAATTCACACGGACCAGGGCGTCATCGGCCTCGGCGAAACCTACGCCGGATATTTTTTCCCGGAGTCCGTGCCCGGCATCGTCGAGTTCTTCAAACCCATCCTCATCGATCAGTCACCCGACGATGTGGAAGTGCTGTGGCAGCGCATGTATCGCAGCGGCAACTACTGGTGCCGCGTCGGCCTGGGCGTGGCCGTGATCAACGGCATCGAGGCCGCCTTGTGGGACTTGCGCGGCAAGCTCCATGGAGTGCCGGTGTATCAATTGCTCGGCGGACTGAAGCACGCGCGCCTGCCGAGTTACGCGTCGGGCGGGCCGAGCAACTATCCGAAAGACCAGCTCGCCGCGAAGCTCGATTTCTATCTCGGCCTCGGTTTCCACGGCGTGAAGATTGCCACCGGTTCATTTTCGAAGGAACGCGGCTGGCACATGCCGCTCGACCCCAATGCCGCCGCTGATTTCGAAGCGGACAAACTCGCCTTCGCGCGTCAGCACGTGGGCAAGGATGTGCGCCTCATGCTCGATGGCCACATGGGCAACAATCCCGATGCGACGTGGAGTCTCGACACCGCGCTCGCGGTGATGAAAGCCGTGGAGCCGTTCAATTTGTTCTTCTTCGAGGAACCGTTGCACTACACCGATCCGTGGGGCTACTCCGAGTTGTGCAAAGCAACGTCGGTCCCGATCGCCGGTGGCGAAGTGCTCACGGCCGCGTATGAATGGAAAGTCTTCGTCGAAGCTGACGCGTTCGACATCGGCCAGCCGGACGCCGCTTACACCGGCGGGCTGGGCGAGTTCATGCGGGTTGCCGCGATGATGGCGAAACGCGGGCGTAAAGTCGCCACGCACGCGGCTGGCGCTGGCGGGGCTTTGATGCAGAACATTCACTGCGCCTTCGCGTGCGAGAACAACGTGATTTGCGAAATTCTTCCGGCACTCGGCGGCATTCATCTCGATATCGCGGGCGATTCGTTTCGTTTCGAAAACGGCGACGTGCTTCCGCCCACCCAGCCCGGGCTCGGCATCACGCTCAGCGACGCGATCAAGAACCGCTACCCGTTTGTCCCCGGCAGCGGCGAGTTCAACAGCGTGCCCGGCAAGGTGCTCGTCGACTAAGCCATGACCAAGATCCTCGTCACCATTCCCGTCAAAGCCGATGTCCGGAAACGCCTCGAAGCTCTGCCCGACGTGAGCGTCACCGTCACCGAGGCGCGCGATGAGGCGGTCGCCTTGCCACGGGAACTCGTCGCCGATGCCGACATCCTTGTTTGCAAACTGCCGCCCATAAATCACGCCGACATGCGGTCGCTGAAGCTGGTGCAAATTTCCTCCGTCGGCTTTACGCAGCTCAACCCGATGCAACTCCCGCAGCGCGGCGCGCGCGCCTGCAACGCCCGCGGCGTCTACGACACCGCCATCGCCGAATGGACCATCGCCATGCTCGTCAATCTCGCGCGCGACCTGCGCGGCATGATCCGCAATCAGGACCACGGCACCTGGGACCGCGGCGATCGTTTCTGCGCCGAGATTCGCGGCCGCACCCTGGGCATCTGGGGCTACGGCGGCATCGGACGCGAGACCGCGCGGCTCGCGAAGATATTGGGTTTGACCGTTCACGTCATGGTGCGCCGCGGCATCGGACCGCGCGATGATTCGTATGCCGTCGCCGGAACCGGCGATCCTGACGGCACGCTGCCCGACCGCGTGTTCACCGCGGGGCAGGAACTGGAATTCCTTCGTCACCTCGATTTCCTTGTGCTCGCGATGCCGCTCAACACCGCCAACACCGGCCTGCTCGGGGAACGCGAACTCCGCGCCATGAAACCCACGGCGTATCTCCTGAATCCCGCGCGCGGCCCGCTGGTTCAGGAGGAAGCGCTGCTCCGCGCTCTCAACGAAAAGTGGATCGCCGGCGCCGCGCTCGATACGCATTTCCATTACCCGATGCCGCCCGAACATCCGCTCTGGCAAACGCCCAACGTCATCATGACGCCGCACATCTCCGGCTCGGACAAAGGTCCGCACTTTCTCGATCGCATGGGCGAGATCATGGAACACAACATTGTGAACTTCATCGCCGGTCGGCCGCTTTGGAATGAGATCAACCCCGCGGAGTTGTGAGCCGGTTTCGCCTCGGGCAACGATTAGAACTATGAAACGACCTATCGCCACTTCGACGCTTCGGCTGGCTGTTGCGAGCACGCTCGCGTTCGCGCTCAGCGCTTCCGCGGCGGAGCCTCCGCATCCGAAAAAGAATCCCGCATCGCCGCTCATGCTCGCGGGCGCGTGGGTGCCGGAGGATTCAAAGCGGATTGATTTCGAAAATTTGCCGCGCGTGCCGAGCCAGCACGCCGTCGTGAGCGATGTCCACGCCTCGGGCGGTTCGGCAACGGGCCTCGACAAGAAGAAGGGCGGCGTCAATCAACACAACTACCTCGCGCATCACAGCGGCAAGTTCTGGGCAATGTGGAGCGACGGACCCGGCATCGAAGACCGCGTGGGCCAGCGCGTGAAGTTCGCCACGAGTCCGGATGGATTGAAGTGGAGCCCGCCGAAGTTTCTCACGCCGGTCCCGCCCGGTTCCGGCCCGGATTCGCCGCATTACGGCACACGCACGGACAAGGGCTTCCGCTACATCTCGCGCGGCTTTTGGAAACGCGACGGTGAATTGCTCGCGCTCGCGTCGCTCGACGAGGCCGCGGGTTTCTTCGGACCGAGCCTTGAACTGCGCGCGTTTCGTTTGAAGCCCGACGAGTCGTGGGAAGATGCGGGCGTGGTGTTCAAGGATGCGATCAATAACTTCCCGCCGCTCAAGCTGCGCACCGGCGACTGGATGATGTCGCGGCGCGCGCACGATTACAAAACGACCGGCGTGCATTTCCTCGTCGGCGGCGCCACGGCGCTGGATCGATGGACGTCGTTTCCCGTGCTCGGCTCCAGCTCGAAGCTCAAGGCCGAGGAGCCTGATTGGTGGATTCTGCCGGACCAAAATCTGATGGCCGTATTTCGCGACAATGGCGGCAGCGGTTTTCTGCATCGCTCGTTTTCCCCCGACGATGGCCGCACGTGGAGTGAGCCGGTGAAATCCAACTTCCCCGATGCCACCTCCAAGATCAGCGGCCTGCGCTTGAGCGACGGGCGCTACGTGCTCGTGTCGAATCCGCAGCCGCGAAAGCGCGATCCGCTGACGCTCTCGATCAGCGATGACGGCATGGTGTTCACGAAGATGCTCTATCTCGTCGGCGGGCGGCACGTGGATTACCCGCACGTGATCGAACACGATGGCCATCTTTTCATCGCGTTTGCTGGCGGCAAACAATCCGTCGAAGTCCTGAAGGTGAAGCTCGGCGATGTGGATGCGGCGCAGATGCCGTCGAAGCCGTTAATGCTCCCGTGAGCAGCCTGTTCGCGTGTATTCGTCCATGAAACCCCTTGCTGCACCGCTCATCCCACTGCTCGGCCTTGTGCTCGCACTGTCCGTTAGTCTTGCCTCGTCCGGCATCGCGGCCGACGCGCTTTCCACGCAAATGAATCGCGCGTGGGAGGTGACTTGGAGCCGCTTTTATTTGCCGAACGTGGAAACCTTCGGCGATTACTTGAGCAGCTACGAAAAGGGAAGGGAGCAGGCGCATCTGCCGACGGCGGACGAAGTGAAACGCCAGTATCCCAACCCCTGCGGCTACAGCACCGGCATGGAAGACGGAGCAATCCTGGGCGGTGCGATGTTGAGCGTGCTGTGTGATCGTTTTTCAACGACCGGCGAGGAGTCGCTGCGCGAAAACGCCGCCCGCATCTTCCAAGGGCTGCGGCGTTGCGCCACGGTGCATGGCGTGCGCGGTTTCGTCGCGCGGAACGTGTGCCCGGAAGATGCCACCAGCACCTACATCAACTCCTCCCGCGACCAGGTCACCCATTTCGTCCACGGCCTCTGGCAGTACTATCACAGCCCATTGTCCAACGAAGCCACGCGCAAAGAAATCCGCGCCGTCTTGGCCGACGTTGCCGAGCGCATGATCGCGTTTGTCACGCCGGAGAACGATTACGATTTCTGCCGCGCCGACGGGAAGCGCTGCCCGCTGGGCATCTGCCGCATGTGGAACGTGCAGCCGCACGAAGCCGCGCGCCTGCCGATGATTTACGCCGCTGCGTGGGACGTCACCGGCAGTGAACGCTACCGCGCGCTTTGGCGGCGCTACGCCGCCGACGCCATCGCGCAATCCGCCGAACCCGGCGCGCAGAAGCCCGCGTATGCGCTGTTGCAAATGCAATGCTCGCTGGAAGTGCTTCACGCGTTGGAACCTGATCCCCGGCTGAAGAAGACCATCCACACGCGGATGACGCACGTCCGCGACCTCGCCGCGAAACGCTTCCAGAGCGTGCTGGCGAGCATTGCGAAAAAAAGCCCCGAGCAGATGAAGATGCTTGGTCCCGACTGGCGCCATGTGGCCGTGTGGAAGGATCAGAAGGGTTACCCGAACCCGCAGTGGGGGCCGTATCGTGAAATCTGGCAGCTCACCCGCGAAGCGGGCGAATCCGCGCTCATCTTGCTCATGGTCGATCCCGGCTCAGTTTCCGAAGCCCAACGCATCGCTCTGCGCAATTTTCCTGGACGCTTCGACTACCTGCACAACTCCAGCTGCGGCATCATCTATCATCTCGCCGCTTACTGGAAAGCGCGCCGGAATCAGGTGCTCGGCGCGGAGGCAACCGTCGCCCCCAACTCGAAATGAAAATCCTCGCCGGGCCGTCTTCTCGCGGCACAATTCACCCCATGAAGTCCTTGCTTGCTCTCGTCATTGCCACCGCTGCGCTTTCGCTGAGCGCCGCTGAATTCCGCTTTGGCGCCGCTACGGTCGACATCACGCCCGATCAAGCCGTCCCGCTCGACGGACAACGCAACACCCGCATTTCCAAAAAAGCCGAGACGCCCATAAGCGCTACCGCCCTCGCACTTGAATCCCGCGACGGAGCCAAGGTCATCGACCAGGCCATCCTCGTCTCGTGCGATCTCGTCGCCATTCGCGATGGCGTGCTCCCGATAGTGCGCGCCAAGGTGAAGCCGCGCCTGCCGGACTTCGACGTGCGCAAACTATTTCTCTCCGCCACCCACACGCACACTGCGCCGGTTACGCAGGACGGCCGCTACACCTTGCCGGACAAGGGCGTGATGAAGCCGAGCAGTTACGCCGACTGGCTGACGACGCGGCTCGCCGACGCGATCGTCGAGAGCTGGCAGAAGCGCGCGCCGGGCAAGGTCGCCTGGGGTCAAGGTCAGGCCGTCGTCGCACAGAACCGGCGTCCGCTCTACGCCGATGGCAGCGCGCAGATGTACGGACCCACCGCGACGGAGAAGTTTCGCGGACTCGAAGGCTACGAGGATCACAACGTCGAGACGCTCTTCTTCTGGGACGCGCAGGACAAGCTCGTCGCGACGGCGATCAACGTCGCCTGTCCCGCGCAGGAGGTCGAAGGACTGTCGGTCATCAACGCCGATTTCTGGCATCCCGTGCGCGTGCAATTGCGTGCGCGTTACGGTCAAGAACTGCACGTGCTCGCGTGGGCCGGCGCGGGCGGCGATCAATCGCCCCATCTCATTTACGGCAAGCCCGCCGACGAGCGCATGCGGAAGCTCCGCGGCCTCACGCGCCTGGAGGAGATCGCCCGGCGCATCGTCAACGGCTGGGAGGAAGCCCGCGAAGCCGCGCAGAAAGATCAACGCACCGACGTGGTGCTCGGCCATCAAGTGAGGGACCTCGATTTGCCGTTGCGCAAAGTCACCGAGGCCGAAGTCACCAAGGCGCGCACGGAAGCCGCGAAGTTTTCCAAGGACGCGTCGCAACGCTGGAACTACAACTGGAACCAATCCGTCGTGACGCGATACGAACTGCAGCAGGCCAGCGGCGTCGGCACGCAGAAAATGGAGCTCCACGTCCTGCGCCTCGGCGATGTGGCGATCGCGTCGAATGAATTCGAGCTCTACACCGATTACGGCGTCCAGATGAAGGCGCGCAGTCCCGCCGTGCAAACCTTCGTCATTCAGCTCACCGGCTCCGGCGGTTACCTGCCGACCGAACGCGCTGTGCTCGCCGGCAGTTACAGTGCGATCATCCAGAGCAGCCGCGTCGGCCCGAACGGCGGTCAGGTCTTGGTCGAACACACGCTGGAAGCCATGAAGGAACTCTGGCCCGCGCCCACCCCGACCAAACGCCCCGAGTAGACAACGCACGACCTGGTAGGGACGTCGCGCGGTCCCTACCATTTCTCCCATCTCCTGAATCCTGAATCCTGAATCCTACCGTAAGAGCCCCTGCCGCATCGTCTCCACATACGCGGCGAAATCTTCCATCTCCGATTGCGTCGGCGGGTTGCTGAACGTGCCGGTAAACGCTTCGATCACGCCGTTGATGTTCCGCGCCGTGCCGTCGATCGCGTCATTCAATTGCGCCGCGCTCACCTCGCCCGGCGGGCCTTGATCTCCTTGCGCGCCCGTCTGGCCGGGATCACCCGGATCCCCTTTGGGACCTTGCGGGCCGCCCGGATCGCCGGGATCACCCTTGTCCCCTTTCTCGCCCTGCGGACCCTGCGGACCCTGCGGGCCGGTGTCGCCGTCCGCACCGTCGGCGCCGTCGTGACCACGCGGGAGGCCGAACGTAAAATGCACATCCGTCCCGTCATACGACACCGCCACCGTGGCCCCGCTGTCCGGGCCCAACGTATTCACGCCATCCACCACCGCATTGGCGAACGGCGGCCCCGGATCACCCGGCGGACCCTGCGGGCCGGCGGGAATCGCGGCGATCTGCGCCTCGTAATCCGCCTTGAGCCCGTTGAACTGATCGCGCAATTCACTCGAACGAATCTTCGCGTTCGCCTTGGGAAGAGTGGGGTCAAACATAAAGAAAGGATTCAGGATTCGGGATTCGGGATTCAGAAGTTAGAAGCGGAGCCAGAATGAACCCTTCTGGATTCTGAATTCTGGCTCCTGACTCCTTGCTGATTTCACGGTGCCATCACACACACGGCCTGGCTCCAGCCGCTGAGGCCGGCGAAGCCTTTGGCCGCCACGCGATACCAATACTTCGTGCCGCTCGTCAGCCCGGTGTCCGCGAAGGACGCCGCCGACACCGTATCCAGCGATTCCCAGCTTCCGGGATCGTTGGGGTTGGCTGAGGCCCGTTGCACCACGTAGTGCGTTGCCCCGCGCGAACGCAGCCAGTTGATCTTCGTCGCTCCGGCCACGCCATTGGTGCGGGCGGTGATCTTGGCGGGCGCGAGCATCTCGCTGATCGGCGCCGGAGTGTTTTGCACTTCGAGGCCCGTGCTCTGGAGCATCTCCAGATTGCCCGCCGCCACGGTCTGCGCGTGATCGGCCACCTTGTCAAAGGCGTCGTCCCACGCGGCCTCCGCGGCTTCCGCGGCGGCGCGCTTTTCCTCCACCGTCTGCTCGGCGATGTCCAGCGCGGCCTGCTTCGCCTTCAGGTCCGTGTTCGCGGTGGTGAAGTCCGCCAATACCTCGTCCGCGTCGGGGTAGTGGGCGTTGTTGGTCAACTTGGTGATGATCAAGTCACCCGTGTTACCCTTCTCGGAACGGCTGAGTCGCTTGGTGCGACCTCTGCGTACTTTTACTTTTGCCATATGCTTTCTTTCCGGCCCGCTGCTGTCGTCGTCGTACGTTGCGCCGGAATCGTATTCCTCATCGCCGTCGTATTCGGATGCCATAACGTGCCTGTATGATTCACTGCTTCCGTTGCGTCCGGCCCGTGCACTCGCACGGCGGACCAGCGGAACCTCCTATTGCAAACGCCTTGCCAAACGGATCACTGAGCCGCTCTGACCCGTGCCCCAAACCGCCCGCGGGACAGCCTGTCTCCTTCTGCTAATACGGAGAAGTAGTAGAACTGTTTTATGGAAAAGTATTTACGCCTTACGGGCAAGTGAGGGATACCGGCCATGATGCAAAATGCGGCGGCGACGCGCAACGAAACGACCGCCGGCCGTGGTGTCGAAACCGGAGACAAGCCCTGTCAAAAACCCAAACACGCCCCGCGTTGACATTGGGGTGAAGCGCTCACGCTTTGACCTCGAAGCGCCCACGCTTCACCCGAAGAGCGCTCACGCTTTGACCGCGAAGCGTCCACGCCTCACGCGAAGAGCGCTCACGCTTCACCCGAGGAGCGCTCACGCTTTGACCCTGAAGCGCTCACACTTCACGCGACGAGCGCCCACGCTTGACCCGTGAGGAGTGGACGCTTGACCTGTGAAGCGTGAGCGGATGCCGGCCGGAGCGCCCACGCTTTGCGTGCGAGTCACCGGCACCCGGACGGTCCGGTAACCACCAAAGCCCGGTAGGGTCATCGCGCTGGTCAATGTGGGGTAGGGCCGAGCTGCTGCGCGGCCCAAACCTCCCATTCATCGCGCAACGCGATGAATGAACCAATGGGCGGCGCGGCAGCGCCGGCCCTACCGGAAAATTGAAACGAGGTAGGGTCATCGCGCGGCGATGACCGCGCCGGGTTGCGGCGCTGCGCTCGGCGACGGGGACGCCGCAGCGCGGCTTCTCTCGCGCCACGGCTCGCGGAGTTTTGGGGGATGAATCTGTGCATGGTCGCTTTTGCCGGTTCAATATCCACCGCAGCCGCTGCGCGAAATCCCTGCTAGACATGGTAAAAAGGCGGTTTTACCTTCGAACTCAATGGAAGCGATATCCGACAATTCTGTCGCTCAATACCAATGTTAGGCATCTTCGCATGAATCCGCTCGATAAGAAGTTCAGGATTCCGGGTGACCAGATTCGGACGCTGATTCCGAACATGGGAGGTTGCTACGCATCCGACCGCATCACTGTGGACGGAGCGCCCGTTGGTTATATGTATCGCGAGCAGCCAGACAAGGACGTAGATAGTGGCTGGCGGTTCTTTGCAGGAGATGAGTCGCAGGAGCATGCCGATGATCCCGATAATCTCGCGATTTACGAGGTGAACACGATCTGCAATTATGACCGGGCTATCATTCCATTTCTTGACGCACCCGTTGGCTCGGCGTTTGGGCGAGTTCCGGGCACTGACAGATTCGAGCCCGAAGAGTTGGAAGGAGCAGACGATGACGATGCCTAACCATGCGCTGCAGCGAACCCGGCCATCGCGTCACTGTTGCAATCATCGCGTCCTGTGGGCCGGGTCGCTGAGCTTGGGTCGTTAGCCGTCATCGCGCACTGTGAATCCTAAGCCAAAGACCATCTCGTATCGCGGAGGCGTCGTTTCCTTCCGCATTCCCGATCACTGGCAGGAGGAGTATGACGATGATGGCGGTGCATGCTTTTACGAGGACACACCAGATTCTCCCACCTTTCGGTTGGCGATTATCACAGCCAAATCTCCATCGCCAGTCACAGCCGATAGCGCGCCTGACGTGTTAGAGGCACTCCGCGAGTCTGACGACGGCATTATTGAGCGTCTCCCGAGCGGTTGCGCTCTCGTTCGTTACACACAGTCGTCGGTTGACCGCGGCCAGAAGCTTTTCATCACATATTGGACGGTTGCGCATGTTATTCCGCCGAGTCACGCACGCGTTGCCACTTTCTCCTATACCTTGCTTGACCGTCAGCGTGATGACATTCGCTTTCAGCAGGAGTTGGAGTTGCTCGACAGCGAGATTCGAGCGAGCATCTTTTCACCTGAGCTTGGAGTATGAGGATTTTGACGGCTAACCATGCGCTGAAGATTGGAACGACACGCGAGCCATTTCGCTTCGCGAAAGCGCGAATCCGGCATGGCGTCGTGGTTGGCAATCGTTGCGTCCCGTGGGCAATTAGAACAACAGATCAGCTGCACCGCTCCGCGGATGCTGGGTCGCTGAGCTTGGGTCGTTAGGCCGCTCGACCACGCCGCGAATTTATGTCACACCAACTCACAGCGATTACAAAGAAGGAGAAGCTGCTCACCGCAGGCGACATCAACGCCCAATTTGCGCAGCTTGGGCTTCCTTGCGCGGTCGCCGCGACAGCATCGCTACGGTCGTTGCCCGGTTCGTTCACAGCCACCATCACCGACCGAAGTCTCTCTCGCGACATTTGCTTTGAGGACGCCTCATACATGCTCGATGAGATTCCAGATTTGCGCAGCAGGATTGGCGACAGAGACCTCGCCATCAATTTCTTGCTTGGTGCGGACATGACGGAGTATGCGCTTGTCAGTTCGGTGTGCGCCGCTCTCGCCGCTGCCGCAGACGCGGTCATTTACTACGAGCCAGACGACCTCTATTATTCACCGGCAGAGAGTCTTGCCGATGCACAGTCGGTCTTGGCCTCAAGCAAACTCAAATGACGCGGCCTAACCATACGCTGAAAATTGGAACAACACCCGAGCTGTTTCGCTCCGCGAAAGCGCGAACCCGGCATAGCCTCATGGTTTGCAATCGTGGCGTCCCGCGGGCCGGGTCGCTGAGCTTGGGTCGTTAGGCGTTGTTCGCGCATGGAGATTTCCACGACATTGCCACCAGAGGAGGTCGAGAAAATTCTCGCCGTGGTCCGTTCGCGCACCGATGAGCAGATTGTGTCAGTCACCGACGGGGAGTTTGGACCGCGGGTGCGGACAGGCCGACTCTACGGCCACGTTTGGGAGATTCGCCGAGCCCCGTCAGGCTGGAAGATATTGCAGGGGCTTCAGTGGGCATCATGAGCACATCACACACAACGCCGCCTAATCACAGGATAGACTGCGGCGGACGGCTTGGGACCGGCTTGGTTGGTTGAAATCCTCACTTCCTCCGCGCCTTCGCCTCTCCGTGGTAAACCTCCCATGAGGCGGCTCGTCGGTAGCCTCACCCCAACCAGCAAAACTCAACGGAACCGTTCAGCCGTCCCTGCGGGACTCGGGCAACCCGCGGACCGGAACCCCGGCCGAAAGCCGGGGCTAGTTTCAAAGCGTCTCTCCGAGACGAGGGAGGGCGCGAAGGAAAAATCCGGCTGGCCAAGGCTGACGTGGAGTTTTAGGCTCCAACCCGTGGAAGTGATAAACGATAATTCAGTTGTTCAACCAGACTTGTAGACGGCAGCGCCACACCTCCCAGTGATGCGAATTTACTTTGGCCAGATTTACATCGAACCAGGAGTTTCATTTCCCTTCTCGCATCTCTTTCAGCATCGGCTGTCGGAAGAGTTCACGGCGCTGACTGTGCCATCGCCTCTGTTCGTGAAGAAATATGGTCAGGACTGGGACTTGATGTTTCGCATCAGTGCCAAGGCCGCTATCCGGGACACCGAGATTCGAGGGCCGTCGGCCTTCAGAAAGGACAAGGATGTGGAGTATTCGATATTCCTGCCGTTCACGATTATTCGAGCTGCCGAGGACCCGCAACGGACTGCGGTTGAGTCTTTATTTGGCGCGGTTCTATCAGTGCTCGCGAAGCTCGGCTTTTCCACAGAGAGATTAGAGGCTCGCAGGCCCGCGCTGATTGAAAGCATTTGTTCAGATCCCGCGATGTTTGACCGCAATAAAAACCGAGGTGCGGTCTAAACCTGCGCTGAAAATTGGAACAACCCGCGGGCCATTTCGCTTCGCGGATGCTGGATCACTGAGCTTGGGTCGTTAGACCACTGACCGCGCCACTTGTGATGTTTGACCTCAGCCAATGGCCGAAGATGATTGCGATTTGGGCAGTGGCGTATTTCGCCATCGTCGCCGTGCATGAGGTTGGTCATTATCTCGCAGGACTTGCGATTGGTGTTCCCTGGCGCAGGATGCGCATCCGGTTATTCACCTTTCCCCAGCACGTGGCGCTGAAGGATGGCGACGAGTGGATCAGTCCTGTCCAGACGGATCGTTACCTCAAGCTCGCAGAGCCGCTCATGCCCACGACGGCTTCAGCCTTGATCTTCGTGGCCGGAGGCTTCCTTTTGGAAACGGCATCGCTGCTGTTGTGGGCGGTGCTCCGACTCCCTTTCTACAACGCCACCTCCCGTCTCGCACTCGGCATGACCTTGCTTTATCTCGTGTTCGATGCGGCCATCTTTCTGCGCACTCGGAAGGCTGGGATGGACTTTTCAGCTTTGTGTTCGATTTCCCCTCTATTTGGTTCTCTCATCGTAGCTGCAATCGTCGGCTTACAGTTTTACATTGTCACGATACGTTGACCTCCCTGCCATGATTCACATCAGACATTTACGAAAGCTGCCTAATCATGCGCTGGAATGTGGAACAACCCGCGATCTGTTTCGCTCCGCGAAAGCGCGAACCCGTCCAGTGATTTTGGACTGCGGTGAATCGCCCCGGCAATCCCCACGGGATTGCATCACTCAGCCCAGGGTTGGAGCGCAGCGACTACCCTGGGAACATCCACCATTGGATCATCAACCCTGAAAGGGTTGCAGCCTTCCGGCAAGACCGATGCAACCCCGTTGGGGTTGGAGGAGGTTTCTCATTTTCCCCAGGGTAGCCTCGCCGTGCTCGGCAACCCTGGGCTGGATGATTGTCATCCCGTTGGGATGCCGCAGACGGCAAGACGGGGTTGCGTGCATCGGGCACGAGTACGGCGGTTCGTTGGTTCGCTCACTTCCTCCGCGCCTTCGCGTCTCCGTGGTAAAACTTCCCTGAGCCGGCTCGTCGGTAGCCTCGCCCCACCCGGCAAAACTCAACGGAACCGTTCAGCCGTCCCGGCGGGACGCGTCGCGTTCGCCACGCTGAACCTTGACGCTACCAAGATTCCGCCCCTGCCGGGGCTGCGTTCGGAGTCAAACCCACCGCCCGCACCGCACCGCCGGCACCAGCGCCAACAGCAACGCCATCCCCACGCTCGACAACCCGTATGCCGATCCGGAAAAGGAAGAATTGCGGCTAGCTCCGGCATGCCAAAGGATAGACTGCAAATGGCCTCGTCCATTGCCTATTAGGCCACTACTACAGGCCATGACATCAAAGACCATAAACATTGCAGCGGGCGTTCTTTTTGTTGCCTCGCAGGTCTTGCTGTTCCTCGGCTTGGACAGTGAGCAGCGACCGAGGACGATTCCGTTCTGCACGGCTGCGATGATTTGTTTGGCGGTAAGCGTAGCTATTTGGATTTTTGGGCTGCGACGCGCAGCCCGAGTGAGACGGCAGAGAGATTTGAGTCTATGACAACGACGTGGCCGAACCCGGCGCTGGAAATTGGAACAACCCGCGAGCCATTTCGCTTCGCGAAAGCGCGAACTCGGCTTGAGCGTCGCGGTTGCAATCGTGGCGTCCCGCGGGCAATTAGAGCAACACATCAGCTGCACCGCTTCGCGGATGCTGGGTCACTGAGCTTGGGTCGTTAGACCGCTTCGCACACCCATGAGTAATTCC
The DNA here is from genome assembly GCA_044224905.1 of Limisphaerales bacterium. GTDB lineage: Bacteria > Verrucomicrobiota > Verrucomicrobiia > Limisphaerales > JBGAJN01 > JBGAJN01. Next base: position 452,727 of record JBGAJN010000002.1, on the reverse strand, counting down.
CGAGAGCGCGTGGTGATCCGATACTTAGATGGAACAGAGGCGCAGGTCGGTGATACCGTGCTGATCGACGAGAAGCAGCGCGGAGTTGTGCGCGAGGTTATTGACACGACGGAGAAGATGCAGGCATGGGATTTGGATGAGTTCGGATTGATGTTTGAAGGAGTTTTTTACTCGGAGAGATTTTTGCATGAGTATCCAGCTGAGCTTGTATCACGGGCCGTGGCCTAGCCATGCGCTGGAAATGGGAACAACACGCGATCTATTTCGCTTCGCGGTTGCAATCGGTCGGTATAACCAGCCATGAGTTCACTTTTTCCCGGTCCTTTGTCCTCGCCTCGTCTGATCCTGCGCCGGTTGCAGAGTGACGACGGGGCATCGCTGTGCCGCTATCGTTCGTTGCCCGAGGTGGCGCGGTATCAGTCCTGGGATTCGTTCGGTCCGGACGACGCGGCGCGCCTCATCGCCAGCCAGAGCCAGAGCGAGCCGGGTGTTCCCGGGACGTGGTTTCAATTGGCGATTGTCGATAAGGCGACTCAGCGCCTGGTGGGGGATTGCGGCCTGCACTGCCGGCAGGATGATCCGCGTCAGATGGAGGTGGGCATCACGCTCGCCCCGAGCCATCAAGGCCGCGGCTACGCGACGGAGGCGCTCGATGCCGTGCTGGGTTTTGTGTTTGGCACTTTGGGCAAGCATCGAGTTTCCGCGGTCACGGACGCGGAGAATCACGCGGCCGCCGCGTTGTTCAAGCGGCTGGGCTTCCGGCAGGAGGCTCATCACGTCGAGCATCGGTGGTACAAGGGCTATTGGGACAGTGAGTTTGTGTTTGCCCTATTGCGGCGGGAGTGGGAGTTGCGTTTGCCGCCGCGTCAGGAGCTCGCGCAATGATCATGCGTTTTCATCCACGGCCTGCCCCGGCGCGGGGAATCGGAACGACACGCGGGCGGGCGAGCGTTGATCGTGGGGCGGGACATACTTTATGCAATGGCTGGAGCTAAAGGTTCCACCGGTCATGGTGGGGCTTGTCTTTGCCGCCGCAATGTTCGGTGTGGCCTACGCCACCCCCGGTCTCGCGTATCCCCTGCCCGCGAGGTTGGCGCTGGCGCTGGTGCTGGTGGGGCTCGGGGGATCGGTGGCGCTCGCCGGAGTAATTGCCTTTCGCCGGAAGCGCACCACGGTCAACCCGCTCACGCCGGGTGCGTCCGCGGCGGTCGTGTCGAACGGGGTCTATCGCGTCTCGCGCAATCCCATGTATCTCGGGTTCTTTCTGGTGCTCGCGGGCTGGGCGCTCTACCTGTCGAATGCGGGCGCGGCCTTGCTGTTGCCGGCCTTTTGGGCGTATCTGACGCAGTACCAAATCAAGCCCGAGGAGCGGGCGTTGCTCGCGAAGTTCGGCCCCGAGTTTGCGCAGTATATGGCGCGCGTTCGGCGCTGGCTGTAGGTGACGTATCAAATCGGTAGGATCGCAAAATTTAAATCATCATGGAATTCGTAATCGGAGTCGCCGCGGCAGTCGGAGTCGGGCTGTTCGGCACGGTGATCGGCTTTGACAAGGACCGCAGCTTCTACCCGGTCGCGCTGATCGTCATCGGGACGTTATACCTGCTGTTCGCGGCGATGGCCGGTTCTCCTGATACGTTGGTCGCGGAGGCCATTCCGGCGTTCGTGTTTGTGGCGATGGCGGCGATTGGGTTCCGCAAGACTCCATGGCTGGTGGTCGCCGGCCTGGCGCTTCACGGAGTTTTTGATTTCATTCATCACGCAGTGATCACCAATCCCGGCGTGCCAGTTTGGTGGCCGGGTTGGTGCCTGGCATACGACGTCGTTGCGGCCGCCTACCTGGCCGCGCTGATTCTGATTCGCAAGACTTCGCCCGCGGCCCAGCCACCCGGTGGATAGGGTTGCGACCCGCGAGCGGTCCCGCATCCTGAAGGCGCTCACGGCGGCAATGTCATCGCACGGCGCCCTGCCCGCCGCGCTTCCGTGGGCCGACATAACCACCACTCAACGGCGCGGAGCCGCAGATGCAGGATTGGCATCGGCGGAAAATTCTGCGATTTATTTAACGGCCGGTTGTGCGCGTGCCCGTGTTTGGGGCGGGTTGGGCGGGCAGAGCGCAACCTTGAAACGATCCGATCATGAAAACGCTGATGACAAAACTGAAACTGGGATGGGTCACACTATGGTTTCTGACCGGGCTGACAGCTCTGGCTGAGTCGCCGGCGATCATCGCGTTCGGTCAGAACGGACAATTGGTGTGTTCCAACCTGCCGCCCGGCGGCACGGCGGTGGTCGAATGGTCGGCGTCGCCATCCGGTCCGTGGCGGACCAACTGGACGGGACTCGATGCCGTTACCGCCAGTTCAAACGGAGTCATCCAAGTCAGCGTGCCGATGTTTTATCGCGTGCGATCCGTCGCGAGCAACCACGCGCCGGTGGCGGTGGATGACCTCGACAGCACGCCGGAGGATACTCCGTTGATTCGGGCCACAAGCGTGTATCGCGCGAATGATTCTGATCCCGACGGCGACACGCTTACCATCACCGCGGTCTCCGGGGCGATCAACGGGACGGTGACGTTGACGGGAACGAATATTACCTTCACGCCGGCGGCGAATTTTTCCGGTTCCGCCGGTTATGACTACACGGTATCGGATGGAACCTTGACGGACGTCGGGCACGTGACCGTAACGGTAACCGCGGTGAACGACCCGCCGATCGCCGTGGACGACAATGCCAGCACGAGCGCGAACACCACGCTCAGTCAGAACGCCAGCGTCTACCTCGCCAACGACACCGACGTGGACAGCAGCTTAAGCATCAGCGCGGTATCCAACCCGGTTAATGGCATCGTTTTTCTGTCTGGCAGCACGGTCATTTTCGTGCCGGACACGGATTTCACCGGCATCGCCGGATTTGACTATACCGTCTCGGATGGCGCCCTGACGGACATCGGCCACGTAAGCATATTGGTGAACTGATGGTCGCGCCGCGCGGTGCTGGCGCACGGCCACTATCGCTGAGCATAGGTCGTTCGCCCAACCAATAACGCAACCAAGCCACTTAACATTAAAATCATGCATCCCTCGATCATTGTTCCCATCAGTCTGTTGGTTGTTGGCGTTGTTGGAATCGGCCTCGCGATTCCAATGCTGTTGAACAAAGTTCCCCGAAATGACCTTTATGGTTTTCGGACCAAGCGGACACTTTCGTCGGATGAGATCTGGTATCCGGCGAATCGATTTGCGGCCAAGGCGTTGATCTGTTGGGGGATGCTCACGGTATCGGTGGCGATTCCAGCATTTTGGTTTCTGCCGCTGTCCAACAAAGCGCAACTCTTACTCGTGATTCCGGGCATTAGCGTTGTTGTCCCGTGCGTGATATCGATCCTCTGGGTGAACAAGAAATACGCGGGCCAGAGCGACAGTCACAAAACGTGAACGAGGCGGAACGGTGCGCTGGGAATTGGAAACTCACGCGCGGTTGCGCTTCGCGTGAGTACGAACCGCGGTGGTAGGGGCATTGCGCTGCGATGACCGGTCGGCCCAGCGCGCCGACCTGACCTGGACTTGCGATCGGCGATCGGTCTGGCCATGCTGGTCGGATGATCACCAAATCCATTCTCTTGCTCGCTTCCGCGCTGCCACTCGCGCTGCTCTACACGGTTTCGAACGTCGCCGCCGCGCCCATTCGCGTGGTCGTTTGGGATGAGCAACAGGACAAGCAGAAGGAGGCTTACCCCAATTTTCTCGGGAACCATCTCGCCGATCATTTGCGCACGCTGCCGGGCGTCACAGTGAAGTCCGTTCGCATGGATGACCCGGAGCAAGGTCTGCCCGCGGGCTCGCTCGACGACTGCGATGTGTTGATCTGGTGGGGCCATCGCCGCCACGCGGAGGTGAAGGTTGAAAAAGCGGAGGACATCGTGCGGCGCATCGAGGCGGGCAAGCTATCGCTAATCGCGTTGCACTCGGCGCACTTCTCGACACCGTTCATGCTGGCGATGGAAGCGCGCACGGTGCAGGACGCGTTGAAGCAATTGCCCGAGGCCGAACGCAAGCGCGCGAAAGTCGAATGGAACGGGCCGTTCCAGCGCAAGGCGCCCAAGGCGGGCGATCCCACGACGCCCTCGGCGAAGTTCGAGAAACAGGCGGACGGTTCCACGCGAATTCTGCTCACGCGTCCGTCGTGTGTGTTTCCCGCGTGGCGCAACGACGGCAAGCCCGGCCACTTGCGCACGTTGCTGCCCGAGCATCCGATCGCGCGCGGGGTGCCGAAGGAATTCACGCTGCCGCAGACCGAGATGTATTCCGATCCGTTCGGCGTGCCGGAACCGGACGCGGTGATTTTCGACGAGCGCTGGGATGCGGGTGAGCATTTCCGCAGCGGCGCGTTGTGGAGCGTCGGCAAGGGCAAGGTGTTTTACTTCCGGCCCGGTCACGAGACTTACAAAATTTTCTTCGAACCCGCGCCGTTGAAGATCGTCGAGAACGCGGTGCTTTACCTCGGCGGCAAGTAACGGATTTGTCCGCTTGCGAGCGCGTAGCTGACGCTCGTCGATTGCAGGTGCGGAACGAATAGCAACGTGTGCGTTTCGAGAATGGGCAATCGCGCGCGTTGCGGCATACTTAGGCCCATGAAATCCCGGCTGATCCTGGTCCTCGCGCTTTGCCTGACGGTGATTGAAACGCACGGTGCGCTCGTGGTGACCGCCGCGCGTTCCCGGCCGGACATCGTCGTCTTCCTCACGGATGATCAAAGCCAGCTCGATTGCACACCTTACGGCGGCGCGGGCATGCGCACGCCGAACATGCAAAAGCTCGCGGACGCGGGCATGACCTTCACGCGCGCTTACGTGGCGTCGCCGAGTTGTGCGCCGAGTCGCGCGGCCCTGCTCACGGGGCTGATGCCGGCGCGCAACGGCGCAGAAGCGAATCACTCGAAGCCGCGCGCGGAGTTGAAGAAGTGGCCCGCGTATTTCCACGACCTCGGCTACGAGGTCGTCGCGTTCGGCAAGGTGTCGCACTACAAGCACACGGCGGACTACGGCTTCGATCATTTTGCGAATGACAGTTTCCACGAGCACGTGGCGATCACGAATGCCGCGGCGTGGTTGAAGAATCGCAAACGCGACGGAGCCAAGCCGCTTTGTCTCTTCGTCGGTAGCAATTGGCCGCACGTCCCGTGGCCGGAAGACAAGACCAGCAACGATCCGGCGAAGTTGCCACTGCCCGCCGGCACCATCGACACGCCGGCGACCCGCGAATGGCGGGCGAAATACGCCGCTGCCGTTGCGAAAGCCGATGATGATCTCGGCTTGATCCTCGAGGCGACGCGCGCGCATCTGCCGAAGGAAACGCTGTTCCTCTTCAGCGCCGATCACGGAGCGCAGTGGCCGTTCGGCAAATGGAACCTCTACGAATCGGGCGTCTGCGTGCCGCTGATTGTGTCGTGGCCCGGCGTGGTGAAGCCCGGTTCGCGCTCTGACGCCATGGTGCAGTGGATTGATTTTCTCCCCACGCTTGTTGAAGCCGCCGGAGGCAAGGCGCCGACCGACATCGATGGCCGCTCCTTTCTTCCGGTCCTCCGCGACGCGACCGCGCACCACCGCGAGCGCATCTTCACCACGCACGCGAACGACAATCGCATGAACGTCTATCCCGCGCGCGCGGTGCGCGACGAGCGTTGGAAATACATCCGCAACCTGCATCCGGAATTCGCTTTCACCACGCACATCGATCTTGTAGCTGGGCGACTCGGCCAACGCGCGTTCTTCTCCACCTGGGAGGCTGCCGCGAAGACCGACCCGCAGGCGGCGGCGATCTTGAAGCGCTATCACGAACGCCCGGCTGAGGAGCTTTACGACCTCCGCAATGATCCCCACGAACAAAGCAATCTCGCGGCGGAATCCAAATACGCCGAGCAACTGGCCGCGCTCCGCAACGAACTCGATACGTGGATGAAAGCGCAAGGTGACACGCAGAAGGTTCTCGCTGAGCCGCGGCTGTTGAGCGACCCGAAGAGCTTCGGTCCGCAGGCGGAGATTGGCGATCAACCGAAACCGGCGCAGAAAAAGAAAGGCGCCAACAAATCAGCCAAATAACGTTTCGCCCATGAGTCTTTCGCCCACCCGCAATCGCGTCCCGTTCGGCAAGCTCGTGGCAGTCATGTGTGTCGTGGCGTTCGCCGGCGGTTGCCGCAGCAATCCGCCTTTGACGACAGCGGAGATCCGGGCGGAGGTGGAGAAGTTCCGCTTTTGGAAACCCAAACTGCTGCTGACCTCCGACGCGCGATATCGAAAGTTGGAAATCGAGATCGACCACGTCGAGGGCACCGGCCCGACGGCGACCGAACTCCAATCCCTCACCAGCTTCTTCCAGCAGCAATGTCGCAAGCCCGACGGCGTGAAGGTGCGCATGGACAAGGCGATTCCGCGCACCGACGCGCGAGACAAATCCTTCAAAGCTCTCGCTGAACAACATCTCGACGGGCCGGAAAGTGCCGACGCGGCGTTTATTTATTTTTTGTTTTACGACAGCCGGCTGGCCGGAACTTCGCCGACGCAGCCTTGGACCATGCGCCTTCCGTTTCCCGGCGCGGTGTTCGTTGACCGCCGCTGGCTGACGAAATGGTCACGGTTCCCGGGCACGGGCGACGCTCCACGCCGGATGCTGCTCCATGAAGCCGGTCACGTTCTGGGGCTTTGCGAAAATCAAACTCACGGCGACTGGTCCCATTGCACCAACCAAGCGTGCCTTATGAACTGGTCGTTGCAAATCCGACCGCTGCGCTTGTTCTGGCCCGGTCCGGTGATTCACCAGCGCGACTTCTGCTCCGACTGCCAGGCCGACCTTGCCGCATATCGTGATCAATTGCCGGCGGACAACCTGCGTTTCCTCGGTCCCTACTGCGTGCGCAGCGAGGCGGACTACCACGTGCTCTCCAGTCCCGGATTCATCTATGTGCACTTGGGCCGATTGGAAGATTTGGACTTGGAGGCACTGCAACGTCGTCGTCGCTTCCTCTTTGAAGAGAATCCAAAGCACGAAGGGGTGTTTTACCGGATCGAACTGCCCGACGAAGCAACCGAGCGCAAGCTGGTTCCCCTGTTGGAACGCGATCCGCTCGAACAAGTGCGGGAGATCGCCAAACAGATTCGGAAAAAATTGTCAGACGGAGCCGCCACAAAGGAGAAGACCGCACCATGAACACGATTCCACGAAACTTGCAGCTGAAAACTCCACCGCGTGTCGTCTTCCCCGCGCATCGGTGCCGCATCCCTACCGTGTTGCGCTTTGGGATGTGGTCCTTCGCTCTTCTTTGGGCCTTGGTCCTTAGTTCCTGGTTTTTCCCGGCGAACGCCGCGCCGCGCCCCAACATCCTTTTCATCCTGGTCGACGACATGGGCTGGGGCGATCCGGCGTGCTTCGGTGGCGCAGGCGTGCCCACGCCGAGCATGGATCGGCTCGCGCGCGAGGGGACGCGTTTCACGCAATTCTACGTGGCGTCGCCGATTTGTTCGGCGTCGCGCTGTGGATTTATCACGGGACAATTTCCCGCGCGCTGGCGCATCACGAGTTATCTCCAGACGCGCGCGGGCAATCGCGAGTGCGAGCAGGCTGACTTTCTCGATCCCAAGGCACCGTCACTGGTGCGCGCGTTCAAGGAGGCTGGTTACGCGACGGCGCACGTTGGCAAATGGCACCTCGGCGGCGGTCGCGATGTGACGGATGCACCGAAGTTCGCCGCCTATGGCTACGATGTCGGCTCCGGCACGTACGAAAGTCCCGAGCCGGCCGCATCGCTCGGGCTCAAAAGCATGCCGTGGGGCACGGAGCTCGAACCGCAACAAGTCGCTCGTTACGACCGCACGCGCTGGATGGTCGACCAAACGCTCACGTTCGCGAAGCAACACGCGGCGAAACCCTGGCTGGTGAACCTGTGGCTCGACGATGTCCACACGCCGCATCGTCCGTCGGACGAACAGCGTGCCAAAGCCGGTGAGGGCGTTGGCACCGAGCAATTCCGCGCCGTGCTGCGCGAGACCGATCGCGAGATCGGGCGCCTGCTCGATGGTCTGCGCGGACTCAAGCTCGACACGAATACGCTCGTCATCATCGCCGGCGACAACGGCCCCGAACCGTCGTTCAACCGCGCGCGCTCCGGCGGAATGCGCGGGATGAAATGGAGCCTTTACGAAGGCGGCATTCGCACACCGCTTATCGTGCGCCTGCCCGGAGTGGTGCCGGCGGGTGTGGTGAATGAAACCACGGTTGTCGCTGGCGTGGATTTTCTTCCGACGCTCTGCGCGCTCGCGAAGGTTCCGGCGCCGACGGGCGCGACCTTCGACGGTGAGGATTTGTCGACCGTGTGGAAAGGCGGCACCGCAGCGCGCACGAAGCCGTTGCTATGGGAATACGGTCGCAAACCGCAGCCCAAGGGCGCGAAAAGCATTCGCACATTTCCGTATCCGAGCGAGCCGGAAGCGAAGTCGCCGAACGTCGCGATTCGCGAGGGCAATTGGAAACTGCTCCTCAACGCCGACGGCAGCGACGCGCAACTTTACGATCTCGCGGCGGATCGCAACGAGACGCGCAACCTCGCTACAGAGAAGCCTGAAGTTGCGAAGCGGCTTGCCGAACAGGCGCTCGCTTGGCGAAAATCGTTGCCGTGACCACACGAAGCAAGGCCACTGCAGCCCGGCTAACGCGCCGGCATTTTTTCACCACGACGGCAGTCGCGGCTGGTTCATTCGCATCGCGCCGCGTGGCCGCCGCTGACGTCGAACCCTCGCTGAGTTTCTTTGTCGTGGGAGACACGCATTATCTGGCCAGTAAAGAATCGCCGGAGCATTTGGACGCGAAGTCAGCTGAGGTCTGCGGGCGGTTGGTGGACACGATGAATCGTCTTCCCGGCTCGGAAATTCCGGCGAACGCACGCGGCGGGCGCGTGGCCCGGCCCAGCGGCGTGATTCATGCCGGGGATTTGATCGACACTGGCGACAAGGGCGGCGGCGTGACCGGCCGCATGCAGCAGACCGAGTGGGCGGGCTACGAAGCGGATTACGGGCTGAACGGGAAAGACGGCCGCCTGAAATTTCCCGTGTATGAAATTCACGGCAACCACGACGCGCCGCATGGCGAGGGGCTCGTGCTCAAACGCATCGCGGCGCGCAACCCGAGGCGACCGGGCGTGACGAACATTTCCCCGAACGGCCTGCACTATTCGTGGGACTGGGGCCGCGTGCATTTTATCAACCTGGGTCTCATTGTCGGCACGGTGAAAAGCGTCACGCGCAAGCGTCGCTACGCCGCGCTCGACAGCCTCGATTTCCTAGTGAGCGATTTGCGCGAAAAAGCGGGCAGGAGCGGCCGACCGGTGATCATCACCCATCACGTCGATATCGCACGCTACACCGGCGCGTGCGATCCCGCGGCGCCGCCCACGACGCAGGAGTGGGATCCGTGCGATGTCCACGCGTTCTATGAAGCGCTAAAAGGTTTCAACATCGCCGCGATTTTCTACGGTCACACGCACGTGCGGAACGTGTTCAAATGGGACGGCGTCTCGACGCGTTCGCCCAACGGGCTCGCCGTTTTCAACACCGACAACGCAAGCCACTTCAACAGCGACACGCAGGCATTTTTCTACGTTGAGATGCGGGGTGGCGAGCTGCTTGTGCGCGAGTTTCAGACCAAGGACCGATGGGCGACGGGCTTCTGGACGCCGATGGTTTGGACTGCGCCGCTGCGTGCCTGAGTGACACTGAAAGCTTGGCGCGAACGCGGGTTGGGGCGACACTTTACGAACTTAATGAACCGATTTACCGCGACCTTGCTCGCGCTGCTTGCCCTCGCAGCCGTTTCTTTCGCCCAGAATGCTCCGCGTTTCATCGTGGACGACGAGGCGTTTGAAGACGCGGTGATCACGGCCGCCATCAAGCTGCAGACGACCGGCACGCTGATGCGTGCGGACGCATTGCGGGAACAACTCACACGCACTTACTCGCCGGTGAAGCTCGCGCCGCTCGCGACCGAAAAACTTTCCCCGCCCGATCTTTACGAGCGCGTTCGCCAAAGCACGCTGGCAGTGGGCACGGTTTATAAATGCACGAACTGCGCTCAGTGGCATTTTAATTCCGCCGCGGCCTTCGTGGTCAGCGCCGATGGAGTGGTGAGCACGGCGTATCATGTCGCCGCCGGCACGGATGAGGAGGCGGATCCGAAGACGGGCGAATATTTCGTCGCGGCGGATTCGAAAGGTAATGTTTTTCCGGTGAAGGAAGTGCTCGCGGCGGACGTGGAATCGGACACGTGCCTACTGCGTCTCGACGTTACGGGTTTGAAGCCGCTCGGACTTCGCGCCGGCGTGCGCACGGGCGAACGCATCTTTTGTCTGAGTCATCCAGACGGAAACCATTTTCTCTTTAGCGAGGGCATGGTCGCGCGCGTGCACTGGATGCACGACGTGCTCGGTGCGGATGTCGCGGATCCTGAAACGAAGCAACGCGCCGAATCATCGCGGCCGATTCTCTGCCTCAACGTCACGGCGGATTTTGCGCCCGGCTCCAGCGGCGGCCCGATCGTGGACGAAGCGGGCAATGTCGTCGCACAAGTCCAGAGCATCGCGAATTTCGTGGACGACGATGGCAAGGGCGCCGGCCCCACGGTCATTGGCCCGGTTCGCTATTGCGTGGCTGCTGAGGAAATCGTCCGCCTCACCGAGAAACACGCCGCGCCGCGCAGCCGAAAGAAATCCACGAAGAAAAAGTAACTTCCCGAGTCCAACCAACGACTACCATTACGCATGAAACTCCGCTTCCTTTTCGGCGCCGCATTGTTGGCTGCCTCAACCTTGTTGAGCGCGAACGCTCCCGCTGCCAGCAAGCCCAACATCATCTTCCTTCTCGCCGACGACATCGGCTATTCGGACCTCTCGTGCTACGGCGCAAAGCACGCGAAGACACCCAATCTCGACCGCCTCGCGGCGCAGGGTTGCAAGTTCACCGATGCCCACTCGCCAGCCTCTACATGCACGCCGACACGGCGCGCGTTTCTCACGGGAGTTTATTCCTGGCGACAACAGCCAGGCTCAAGCATCGCGCCGGGTGACGCGGCGATGACGATTGATCCTGGCTCAACGACCGCGGCATCACTGATGAAGTCGGCGGGCTACCGCACCGGCATCGTGGGCAAGTGGCATCTGGGACTTGGACCCGAAGGTGGTCCGGATTGGAACGGCGATATCAAGCCCAGCCCGCTCGATCTGGGATTCGACTACAACTTCATCATGGCGGCCACCGGCGATCGCGTGCCGACGGTTTACATCGAGGGTCGACGCGTCGTGGGACTGGACCCGAAAGATCCGATCGCGGTGAGTTACAAGGCGAAGATCGGCAACGAACCGACCGGCAAGGAGAATCCCGAATTGCTGAAACTGAAGCACACGCACGGTCACGACATGACCATCGTCAATGGCGTGGGCCGCATCGGATGGATGACGGGCGGCAAGGCCGCACGTTGGAAAGACGAGGACATGGCCGACACGTTTACGGGCAAGGCGCTCAAGTTCATTGAGGACAGCAAAAGCGGACCGTTCTTTCTCTACTTCGCCACCCACAACATTCACGTGCCGCGCGTGCCCAATCCGCGTTTCAAGGGAACGAGCCCGGTGGGAATTCGCGGCGATTCGATTCACGAATTGGATGAAGCAGTGGGCAAGGTGATGGCGAAGCTCGAAGAGTTGAAAATTGCGGACAACACGCTCTTCATTTTCACCAGCGACAACGGTGGCGTGATGGACGACGGCTACGAGGACGTGGGGAGTTTTGATTATCATCCGAACGCTCCTTTTCGCGGCACGAAGGGCACTCTCTTCGAGGGCGGGCACCGTGTGCCGTTCATCGCACGCTGGCCGGGCAAAATCAAAGCCGGCACCGAGTCCGCCGCGCTGATGGCGCATCTTGATATGCCGGCGACCTTCGCGGCGCTCGTGGGTTCCAAAATTCCCGCCGGTCATTGTCCCGACAGCATCAACGTTTTGCCCGCTCTGCTCGGAGAGACGAAGACGTCCGCACGCAAAGATTTCGTCGCCCACGTAGGCGGCACCAAGGGTCCGTTCGGCCTGCGCGACGGCAATTGGAAATACATTTCTCCGGGCGGCGGCGGTTACGGCAAAGCCGCGAAAGGCGAGGCGAAGGGCAAGGCCGCTGGGCAGCCCCAGCTCTACAACCTCGCGAGCGACCTCGCGGAGGAAAAGAACCTCGCGACCACGGAGCCAGCGAAATTGCAAGCGATGCAGGCGCTGTTGACCAAGCTGCGGGCGCAGTGATTCGTATCGTTGTTGCGCCACCAGTTGAGAACATTCGCCCACCAGACAAACCCACTTCTTGAGTTGCTTATGAAACTCGTTGCGACATTTATCGCGCTCGCGGTTTCCACCGCCGGTGCGTGGGCGGCGCTTTCTGTGGCGACGGCTCCTGTGCTCAACTTGCCGGTCGGCGAACCGTTCGCGCCGGATTTCTCCAAGCCGCTCGGCAGCGAGTGGAAGGTGGTGAAAGGTGAGTGGAAGACGGTCAACGGCGAGTTGCGCGGCGATGAACTTGCCGCGGACAAACACTCTGCGGTGCTGCACCATCCCGGCAAGGTCGAGGCGCTGATCATCACGTGCGAGTTCCGACTCAACGACGCGCGCACATTTTACGTAGGTTTCGACAACGAGAAGCACGTAGGCCGGCTCGTGATCCGCACCAACTCCATCGGCCTCTATGAAGACAGCCCGGATCCGAAGCTGAAGCCCGGGACCAAGCAAGCGAGTCACCCGCTCATGACCTACGCGCCGAAGCTGAAGACCGACGAGTGGTATCCGCTCACGCTGGAAATCCGCGGTGACGAGATGACCGCGCTCGTCGCCGGCACGCAGCTCAAGGCGAAGCATCCGTTCCTCGCCTCGCCCAAAGGCCGCTACTGGTTCGCGGTGAACGGCACGAATCTCCGCATCCGAAATTTGAAAGTTTGGGACGCTAAGGCGAATCCCGACTGGCCCAATCTCAAGGGACAATTCGGCAAATGAACCCACTTCGATTTCAATAGGCAAAACGGTTTAGCGGATGTGGGATGCTGGGACGGGGTATTTACGGTCATAAAACCCGATACTTGCTGACGGGAGGAAAGGTTTGCTATGATAGAACGCGGTAAATTCTCGGCCGCCAATGGACACGTCTCATTTATACTCCGCGAAACGACGAGTCGGTTTCTTGGCTGCGTTCGGAGGCTTCGCCGTTTTTGCGCTCTCGTTGTCGGCGGCGATTTTGCCAGACACACTTACGGTGACGAACGTGGACGTAACGGGGGACGGGTTGCCCGACACCATCATTCTCAACAAGCGTTCGGTGCGTGCGGCGAATTACCGGGTCTGGACCTGGACGACCAATGGCGGCTACGTGCAGGTGACCAACGTGCCACCGGTCTCCACGTATCGGGGTTATGTGCAGTCCGACCCGAGCCTGCGGGTCAATGGCTTTGTCAATTACCTCGGCAAGGTCTCCTTGAACGTCACCGAGGGGCGGAACAACTCAGTGGCGCGACCGGAGGATGTAACCGTGGACCTGAGCGGTCCGCCGGGAACGGCTGACCCCGGGACCGGCAACATCGAGATTCCGCTGGTCACCAACCGCGTGTCGCCCACGGCGCAGGGTTTTTTGATTCCGCGCACGCACATGCGCAAGCTGCGCGTGGGTCTGGACACGACTGGCAGCTATTGCGCCAAGACGCGCTTCGGCGGAGACATCGCCCTCATGATCGCCGCGGCGGAGCAGCGGATCAACGACTCCGACATGTTTTATGCGCGCGACATGGGGCTGGCGTGGGAGATCACGGACGTCGTGCTGCGATTGAATGGCGATCCGGCGAACTGGAAAACATTCTGGAATGGCAGCGACGGCATTACGCCGCGGCCGTTCAACACCAAGGTGCGACTAGACAGCGACACGGGCGGCGGATCGGCAGGGACGGTTTTTTCCGCCACGGCGGATTTCCCCAACAGCCACAGCGTCACGACGGGAGGACCGGACAAGTGGGAATCCGCGTCCATCGGGCATGAAGTCGGGCACGGCTTGGGCGTGGGGCATTACTCCTCCTACAACGACACCATGAGCGGTTCGGAATCGTCGCTCGGTTCGGGAACCGTGCAGCGGATGATCGAGCAGATGCAACTGGCGTCCGCCGTTTCGGCCCCGGCGATCATTTACGGCGCGCCGCTGGCGCCGTATGCGATGGAGGATTTTGCCAACACGCTGCCGGGTCAATCGGTGGACATCAACGTTTTGGCCAACGACTACGACGGGAACGGCGACGCCTTGCACATCGCTTATGTGGCTGCGGTCTCGGACGCGGGCGGGACGGTGACGAATCTCGGGGGCGGCGTGGTGCGTTACACACCGGCGCCCGGGCACGCGGGTGTGGATCGGTTCCGTTATCACGTGGCCGATTCGGGCGGGATCGAGAACCGCACCGGACTGGTGAAAATCTACACGCGGAGCCCGGGACTGGCGAACCACTGGCTGCTGGATGAAACCAACGGCGTGACAGTTTGGGACGTGGGGCCGTATCAGGCTCACGGCACGGTGGGAAGCGGGATGACTCCGTTGGCGACGGGCACTCAGACCGGCGTGATTGGCAATGCGTATGAGAATCTTGTCGGCGGTGTCACGAGCACCTCCACGCAGATCGGTTGCGACGCGGGCGATCCGCTCGATGGCGACCTGAGCGTCTCCGCCTGGGTCAAGTTCAACACCTTAACGAACCGAGACCTGCCGATCCTGACCAAGGGCGGCGGCGTGATCAGCGAGAGATTGGATAACATCCGCGGCGGGTGGGAAATCGCAGTCGTGGGCGGCAGCTTTTATTTCGCGTGCAAGACGGAGCCGGATCTGAACAACACCAACGCCGCCGCCGTGCTTCAATCCGGCACCGCCGTCGCGACCAATCAATGGTATCACCTCGCGATGGTGATGAACCGCACGACGAAGCAGCTCCGCGCGTGGGTCAACAACGTGGAGGTGCTGAGTTCGCCCGTCGCCAACACGACGATTGCCGACGGCTTCATTGAGAACTACTGGCCCCTGCAAATGTTTGCGTGCAGTCACGACGACGTCTCGCTCGCCGGTGTGCTGGATGACGTGCGTATTTACAACCAGGCGCTCAGCTCCGTCGAGGTCGCTGGGCTTTTCGCGGCGAACGACGAGATCCCTGCCGGCGCGCCCGTTCCCCGGAACCCCACCACGCTCGTGAGCACGTTGAATCCATTGGCCTGGATTCCCGGCCGGCCAAACCGCTACGCGTTCCAAGTGTATCTCGGCACCAACCTGACCGCCGTGTCGAATGCGACGACGAACTCCCCGGAGTATCTCGGAGTTTACACCACGAACAGCGCCGCTCCCGCGCTCGCCGTCTCGACGGCTTACTACTGGCGCGTGGATGAAGTGACCACGAACGGCGTTGTCGTGCCGGGCGCGGTCTGGCGCTTCACCACGAAGGCCACGGTGGACCATTTATTCGACAACGGCGGCGGCGACGGCATCTGGACCAACGCCGTGAATTGGAGCCCCGATGGCGCGCCGCAGAGCAACCGTGACTATTTCGTGACCGGAAACTTCACCGCCATCAGCCCTGGCGCCTTGGAAGATCTCACACCGCGGACTTACACGTTCGGCGGCAACAGCCTCACGGTGTCGGAGGGGGCAACCCTCAACTTGAAGAAGCTCAACAGCGGTGGCACCGACTTCGTTGACGTCAACATCACCAACCTCACCGTTCGCAATGCGACCTTGATGACCGAATGTGCCCGCAATCTCGACCTGAGCCTGAACACCTCCGTGAATTTCGAGGGTGCCAACACCCTCTTTTTGGGTGGCGGCGCCTTCCAGCGCTGGCTGCGATTCAAAGGCGGACTGAGCGGCTCCGGCAGCCTCCATCTCTATCGCGACAGCACCGGGACTTCGCGGGAGGTGTATCTGGTCGGCGGGAATTTCGCCGGGTATGCGGGCGACTGGCTGGTCGAACGCACCGCCGGCACCGACACCAACCAAGTCATAGATTTGATCTGCCAGACTGCCGGTGGCTGGGGCGGCGGCCAACTCACCTTGGGCACGTCGGCCCGCTTGACCGTCGCCACCAACGTGGATGCGCCGACCGCGACGTTGAATTTTCAGTCCGTTTCCGCCGTAGCGAGCATCGCAACCAACCGGACCTTGCGCATTAGCGGGCTGCAAGGCACCGGCGGCAGCATCACCAACGGCGCGGGCGCGATTCTGAAAGTGGGCACTGGCAATGACAGCCGGATTTTTGGTGGTGTGATCTCTGGCGGTGGATCATTGGTAAAAGAAGGCTCCGGCGTGTTCACGCTCACCGGCGCGAACACCTACACCGGCACCACGACGGTCACGACCGATTCCGCGGAAGGCGGCAAATTGCTGGTCAATGGTTCGCTCGCCAACACAGCCGTCACC
The DNA here is from genome assembly GCA_044224905.1 of Limisphaerales bacterium. Lineage (GTDB taxonomy): Bacteria > Verrucomicrobiota > Verrucomicrobiia > Limisphaerales > JBGAJN01 > JBGAJN01. Next base: position 436,223 of record JBGAJN010000002.1, on the reverse strand, counting down.
GTTGGCCAAAGCTGCGTCCTCGGGGGCACGGGCACGCTCACCGGTCCTGTTCTCGTCAACGGAACCCTCGCCCCCGGCGACTCCGGCACTGGCAATCTCACCATTAACAACACGCTGTCGCTCGCAACCGGTTCCACGATTGCCTGGGACTGTACCGATTGGGCAGGCGTCGCCGGCACCGGCTACGACACGATCACCGCCACCTCCCTGAACCTCACCTCAGCAACACTCGTCACCATTTCCTTGAGCCAGCTCGCGCTCACGAACTTCACCGCAACCAACCGCACTTTCACCCTCGTGCAGACCACTGCGGGTATCGCGGGCTTTGCGACCAACAAGTTCACCATTGATTCCTCGGGCTTTCCCGCGGCCGGCGGAGCGTGGTCGGTGCAACTGAGCGGCAACAACCTCGTGCTCATCTACGCACCGACTCCCTGGCAAGCCTGGCAACACGCGAACTTCGGAACCAACGCTAGCAACAGCGCCATCGCTGGCGAACTGGCCGACCCCGATCGTGACGGTTTCTCGAATCTCATGGAATACGCGCTCGCGACCAACCCCAATGCCTCCGGTGCAAGCAACCTCGCCTTCGACCTTGAGACCATCTCAGGAAGCAAGTATTTGCGCCTGACCGTCACCAAGAACCCCGCCGCCACGGACATCCTCTATGCAATCGAAGTGGGCGGTGACTTAACAGACTGGAATACCAACCAGGTCGTCACCGAGCAGAACGATGCCAACACGCTCATCGCGCGCGACACCGTCGTTGCGGCGCGCCGCTTCATCCGTCTGCGGGTCACGCATCCGTAGTGATGCGGCTCGGATTGAAACCTTTTCACTACCCCCATAGTCTGGCAACGCACTACTGATGAAACGATTCCCCGTCATTTTTTTATTCGCGTTGTACGCATCGCTTTGCGGCCAGCTTTTTGCCGCGGCACCGGTTTTCCGCGCGGGCGCGGCGACGAGCAACATTACACCGCCTATTGGTGCCGACCCTGCCATTCGCACCAGCCGACCGCCGGCGACGCACGTTCATGACGAGCTGCATGCCCGCTGTCTCGTGCTCGACGACGGGAGGGCAAAGCTGGCGTTCGTTGTGGTCGATCTGCGGCACATCTCGGCGGAGGTCGCCTCGGGCGCGAAGAAGATCATCGAAAAGATGACCGGTATCCCGCCGCAGTGTGTCGTGATCTCGGCGACGCACACGCACACCTCGGGCGGAGCCAAGCTGGAGGAGCGCGAGGGCGAGCCGTATTATGAATACAGCGCGTTTCTCACCCGGCGCATCGCCGACGGTGTGCTGCGGGCTCACAATCAACTGGAGCCGGCGCAGATCGGCTGGGGCGTTGTCGAGGAGCCAACGCAGGTCTTCAATCGCCGGTGGTACGTGAAGCCGGAACGCGGCCCAATCTACGGAGCCCACGACAACATTGAGAAGGTGGACACGAATCCCGGCTACAAAGGTCTGCTGCGGCCCGCCGGCCCGGTGGACCCGGAGATCACTTTTGTTTCGGTGAGATCGACTTCGGGAAAGCCGATCTCGCTGCTCGCCTCCTACGGGCTGCACTATGTCGGTGGCGTGCCGCCCAACACGATCTCGGCGGACTACTTTGCGATCTTCGCGAATCGCGTGGGTGAGCTGCTCGGTGCGGATCGTCATCAAGATCCGCCGTTTGTCGGCATCATGGCGAATGGCACCAGCGGCGACGTGAACAATCTCGAGCGCTACTCCGACGAGGAACTGGCGAAGCGAGGGCCGCAGCCGAAGAAGAAGTATCAGCCTTTCGAAAAAGCCCGCGAGGTGGCGGATCTGTGCGCCAGCAAAGTCATGGAGGCTCACAAAACCCTGAAATGGCATGATCATGTGAAGCTCTCGTCGGTGCAGCGCACACTGACCTTTGAGCGTCGCCACCCGACGAAGGAAGAGGTCGCGTGGGCGGAGTCGGTGAAGGCGAAGCGCATCAAGCCCATGAGCACCAGCCGGTATAGCACCTACGCCACCGTGCTTGCCTATGCCTCGCCGGATATGCCGCCGACGATCGACGTCGTGGTGCAGACGCACCGCATCGGCGACCTCGCCGTGGCCACGATGCCGTTCGAGGTCTTCGCGGAAATCGGCCTCGAATTGAAGAAGCGCAGCCCGATCCAGCCGCTCATGAACATTTCCATCGCCAACGGAGCCCACGGCTACCTGCCGACGCCCGAACAGCACAAGCTCGGCGGCTACGAGACATGGATCGGCGTGAACCATGTGCAGCTCGATGCCTCGGTGAAGATGGTGAACGCCCTGGTCGAGATGCTCGGCGAGTTGGCGACGAAGAAACCCTGATCCCAAAGCCCAACCAATCATGAATCCCACGCTCACGTTTGTCGCTGCTCTGTTGGGCGTCATCGCGCCAGGTCGCGCCGCCGATCTCGTCATCGCCTCCAAAGACTCGCTGCCCGTGCCGATCATCGTTCAGGCGGAGGCACCGCCTCGCACGCGGGAGGCAGCGCAGGTGCTGGCGGCTTACATCGAGAAGATCAGCGGGAAGAAGCCGCTCGTGATGCTCGGTGCGTCTTCGCCAGCGCCGGACAGCGCGATCTGGATCGGCGTGCAGCCGGAGGTGAAGGCGTTGTTTCCGAAGGTGGACTTCGACTTCAAACATCCCGAGGAGATCGTCATCGCGGCAAATGAAAAGCACGTCGTCATCGCGGGACGTGACCGTTGGGATCCCGCCAAGCTCGACATTGAGACGCGCGAGGGTGTGATCAAAGGCGTGCAGCAGGAGTATGGCACGATCAATGCGGTTTACACGTTTCTGCAGGACTATCTCGGCGTGCGCTGGCTCTGGCCGGGCGAACTCGGCGAGGATGTACCAAAAAAGGAGCGCATCGCTCTCAGTGTGCCGTTGGAATACCGCCATCACCCACAGATTCGTGCCCGCGGGACGGTCTTTAACTACTGCGCACTCGGCAACAAAGGCTACGGCAGGTCGCACGAGTGGACGATGCGCCAGCGGCTGCAGCTTTGCTCGCTCGCGATGGAAGGCGGGCACGGCTTTGGCGACTGGTGGGATCGCTATCACGAGAAGCATCCGGAAATCTTCGCACTGCAGCCGGACGGCACGCGCAGTGGTCATCCGAATCCGCACAATGCGAAGCTTTGCATGTCGAACCCGAAGGTATGGGAGCTGTGGCTCGACGGCGTGGCCGAAACACTTAAGCAAGATCCGCATCGCACCATCTTCAATGCCTCGCCCAACGATGGCTGGGCCAGCGGTCACTGTGTGTGCGACAAATGCAGCGCGTGGGATCATCCCGATGGCGAGCCGCGAGTCTTCAACTGGTATCACCTCAACAAGCAGCGCCCCGCTACGAGCGACCGCGATGTCACCTTTGCCAACAAGCTCGGTGAGCTGCTCAAACAAAAGTATCCCGGCAAAGACTACCGCGTGCTGATGCTCAGCTACGGCCACTCGCGGCCTGCGCCGGTGAAAGCGCGGCCTGCGGACAATGTCATCATGACCATCGTGGCGAACTTCTTCGGCCGCACCGGCCTCGTGGATCGCGGCTCGACACGCGGCGACACCTATCGGCAGCAGTTTGAAGCCTGGTCGAAGATCGTGCCCTCGATGTTCTGGCGACCCAACACAGGTAGTCCCGCTGGCTGGCAGCAGGGATTGCCGGACTTGCACGTCGCGCAGACGATTCGTGATTTCAAAGACGTGGCCGCGGCGAACTGCATCGGCATCTACATCGACGGCGTATGGGAGCACTGGGCCACCGAGGGCCCGCTCTACTACATCATGGCGCAGCTCGCGTGGAATCCCGCCGCCGATGCCGAGGCGATCCTCACCGACTACTACACGCGTGCTTTCGGCCCCGCCGCGCCGCAGGTGCGTGAGTATTTCGAGAGCCTCGAAAAGGAGCGCATGGCCTTCACGGCCAAGAACGGCGAGGCCGGCATCTTCAGCTTCCCGCAGCTCTACACGGCTGATTTGCTACGCGAATCGCAGGCCCGTCTCGACCGCGCCGTTGCCGCCGTGCCTGCGGATTCCATTTTCGCCAAACGCGTCGCCTTCATTCAGGCCGGGCTCACGCATACGAAACTGCTCATCGACACCGTCACGCTCATGGACGGCTACTGGAAGAAAAAAGACCCCGCCGTGGCCGAACGTGTGAAGCAGAATTGGGCCGCGATGGAGAAAAACGCCGCCGATCATCCCTACTCGATCAACTGGGGCCCCGTGCGCCCCATCACGCCTCGCATGGCCGGCCTGCATCCCGACAGTCCGCCGCCGAAACCGAAAAAGAAGCGCGTGAATGATCTGGATTTGAACTGAACACTTGGATTACCTCTGATCTGTGCCTTTCACCGCACAACGCCGATCTTCAAAGGCAACGCCGGAAACTGGGAGGAGATTCGCCGGGAGTGTTAACCGCTATCACATGATGATTCATATTTTTGCCGTTTTGACCGCCGGGATCCTTTTCGCGGCGACTTGCTTCGCGGACTCGGCAGCTACGAAGCCCAACATCATCTTCATCCTCAGCGATGATCTCGCGCAGGGCGACGTGGGCTGCTACGGACAGAAGCTCATCCAGACGCCGAACCTCGACCGCATGGCGCGCGAGGGCACACGCTACACGCAGGCGTATTGCGGAACCACCGTTTGCGCGCCGAGCCGCACGTCGCTGATGATTGGCCAGCACACCGGGCACTCGCCCGTGCGTGCGAATCGTGAAATTGGCGCCGAGGGACAGCTGCCGCTGCCGGCGGGAACGTTCACCGTCGCGCAGTTGCTCAAGAGCGCAGGCTACGCCACCGCGTGCGTGGGCAAGTGGGGCATGGGCATGTTCGACACGACGGGCAGTCCGCTCAAACTCGGCTTCGATCATTTCTTTGGCTACAACTGCCAGCGCCACGCGCATTCCTATTTCCCCACGTATCTCTACAATGACGACCAGCGCTTTGACCTGCCCGGGAACGACGGCAACACGAAGGTCGAGGGCAAAGGCGCGATCTACGCACAAGACCTCATCTCCGCCGAGACGCTGAAGTTCATCCGCGCCAACAAGGACAAGCCGTTCTTCCTCTACCACTCGATCACGCTGCCGCACGGCACGTTTCAGATCAACGACCAAGGCCTCTACAAGGAAAAGCCGTGGACCGAGCAGGAAAAGAATTACGCCGCGATGGTGACGCGCCTCGACAGCGACGTGGGCCGCATTCTCGCACTGTTGAAGGAACTCAAGCTCGACGACAAGACCCTCGTCATGCTCGCGGGTGACAACGGATCCTCCTTCCCACCGAACTCGCCGCTCGGCAAACGCTTCGACCAGGCGGCGAACGGCCTGCGCGGTTTCAAGCGCGAACTCTACGAAGGCGGCTTGCGCAACGCCGGCCTCGCGCGCTGGCCGGGCGTCGTCCCCGCGGGCCGGGTGAGCGACGAACCGTGGGCATTCTGGGATTTCCTGCCGACGTGCGCGGAACTGAGCGGAGCGAAGATTCCCGATGCCGCGCGCATCGACGGCCTCTCGCTCGTGTCGTTCCTCAAGGGCGGCCCGGCGCCGAAGCGCGAATACTTCTACTGGGAGTTGCACGAAGGCGCGTCGCTCCAAGCCGTGCGCTGGGGCGATTGGAAAGCCGTGCGCAACGGCCCGTCGAAGTCCATCGAGATTTACGAGCTTAAGACCGACGCCGCGGAGTCGAAGAACCTCGCGGCGGCCCGGCCGGAACTCGTCGCCAAGGCCGAGGCCTTAATGAAATCCGCGCGGGTGGATGATCCGAATTTCCCGCTGCGGGACAGTAAACCCGGCGCGAAGAAGGGCGCCGCGAAGAAAAAGAAAGTCTGAGCGTCGAAAGCTTGCCCATGAAACTTTGCATCCTCCCCTCCATCGTTCTCGCACTTGCATCGACAGTGGCTGGCGTTACCGCCGCCGACTTCACGAGCGAAACGCGCACTTACAAGAAGGCCGGTGATCGTGAGCTGAAAGTTCACATCGAAAAGCCCGCCGACTGGAAGGCATCGGACAAACGGCCGGCCATCGTGTTTTTCTTCGGCGGGGGATGGGTTGGCGGCAGTCCGGGGCAGTTCCAGGGGCAAAGCGAGTATCTCGCTGCGCGTGGAATGGTCGGCGTTCGCGTTGAGTATCGCGTCATCCCGAAAGGCGACAGCGGCCCGCCGGTGGTGTGCTGCAACGATGCGAAGTCCGCCGTGCGTTGGGTGCGCGCACACGCAGCGGAACTCGGCATTGACCCGCAGCGCATCGCCGCCGCCGGCGGCTCGGCGGGCGGCCATCTCGCAGCGTTCACCAGCATGGTCGAAGGCGTGGACGATCCAGCGGATGATTTGAAAGTTTCACCACGCGGCAATGCGCTCGTGCTGTTCAATCCCGTGTTCGACAACGGGCCCGAAGACGGCTGGGGGCGTGGGCGTGTCAGCGACCGTTACAAGGAATTTTCACCCGCACACAACATCACGTCCGACGACCCGCCGGCGATTGTGTTTCTCGGAGCGAAGGACGCATTGATCAGCGTCGCGGTGCTGGAACGATTCAAGGCCGGGATGACCAAAGCCGGCGTGCGGTGCGAGACACACGTCTACGAAGGCCAGCCGCACGGGTTCTTCAATCAGGACCCCTACAAGACCGCCACGCTCATCGAGGCGGACAAGTTTCTCGCGTCGCTCGGCTGGCTGAAAGGCGAGCCGACTCTCACGATGCCGAAGATTGATCCGAACGCGCCCGCGCCGACGAAGGCCGCGAAGAAGAAAAAGAAAGCCGCTGATTCCAAGTAATCTCATCTCCATTCCCTTATGAAATCATTCCTCCATCGGTTGCGCCGCGCCCTTGCGGTGGTCTCGCTCCTTTTCATCGCCGCGTCGCTGCATGCCGCCGAGCCGCGCTGGAATATCCTCTTCGTCTTCTCCGACGACTGGGGCCGCTACGCCAGTTGCTACAAGGGCCTCGACGGCCGTCCGACCATCAATGACGTCATCAAGACGCCCAACGTGGACCGTGTGGCGCGCGAGGGCGTGCTGTTCAAGAACGCGTTCGTCAACGCGCCGAGCTGCACACCGTGCCGCAGCTCGCTGCTCTCAGGCCGTTACTTCTTCAACACCGGCCGCGGCGCCATCCTGAATGGCGCCGAGTGGGACAGTTCCATCCCGTCGTTCCCGCTCATGCTGCGCGACGCGGGCTATCACATCGGCAAGAGCTACAAGGTCTGGAGCCCCGGCACGCCGGCGGACGCGCCGTTCGGCGGGCAGCAATACGCCTACGAAAAAGCCGGGCGCGCCCCGAACAATTTCTCCGAGGAAGCCACCGCGCGCGTGGAGAAGGGCATGACCGTCGCGAAAGCTCGCGAAGAAATCCTCGCGCAGGTTCGGGGAAACTTTGACGACTTCCTCGCCGCGCGGAAACCTGGCCAGCCGTGGCATTACTTCTTTGGCTGCACCACCACGCACCGCACTTGGATCAAAGGCTCGGGCAAAAAACTCTGGGGCATTGAGCCGGACGCGCTCAAAGGCAAACTGCCCAAGTTCCTTCCCGACGTGCCCGAGGTGCGCGAGGACGTCGCTGACTATCTTGGTGAATGCCAGGCGGTGGATGCCTACGTCGGCGAGTTGCTCAAGCGGCTCGAGGAAACTGGCGAAGCGAACCGCACGCTCGTCGTCCTGAGCGGCGATCACGGCATGCCGGGCGTGCCCGCGGGCAAATGCAATCTCTACGACATGGGCGTAGCCGTGTCGCTCGTCATGCGCGTGCCCGGCGGCAAGGGCGGGCGCATCGTCGATGACTACGTTCGCCTGCCGGACCTTGCGCCCACGTTCATGGAAGTTGGCGGTGCGAAACCGCCTGAGGGACTTTACGGCCGCAGCCTGTTGCCCATTCTCAAGTCGGACAAGAGCGGCCTCGTGGATTCAACACGTGATTGGGTCATTACGGGTCGCGAACGTCACGTCGGCACCGCGCGGGAGGGCAACCTGCCGTTCCCCATGCGCGCGCTGCGTACACCGGAGTTCACCTACATACGGAACTTTGCTGCCGATCGCTGGCCGATGGGCTCACCCAAAGGCGTGACCTCGACGGAGACGCCGGAGTTCGAGGCGCTGCAGAACAACACCTACACGGCGTTCGCCGACATGGATGCCAGCCCGACCAAGGCGTGGCTCGTGACTCATCGCAACGAGCCGCAATGGAAGTGGCACTACGACTTCGCCTTCGGTAAACGTCCGGGTGAGGAACTCTATGACGTTCGCAACGATCCGGATCAGGTGAACAACCTCGCCGCCGATCCCAAGTTCGCCGAAATCAAAGCCCAACTTTCCGCGCGCCTAATGAAAACGCTCACCGATGCAAAGGATCCGCGCGTGGTGGAGAATCCGGTGCGATTCGAACATTCCCCCTTCACGGATGCCAACGAAGGTGCGGCGGCGAAGAAGGCGCAGAAGAAAAAGGGGAAGAAGTGATTTAAGTCCAACCACGGAAAAGCAAATGGCCCGGTGGAAACACCGGGCCATTTTTGTTGGGATGATTCGTCGCGTCGGAGGGCTCAGCGCTGGATGCGTGCGGAGCCGCCCTTCGCGAAGGCCTTCACTTGTTCCACCGTCGCCATCGTGGTGTCGCCGGGGAAGGTGGTGAGAAGTGCGCCGTGCGCCCAGCCGAGGTTCACCGCTTCCTGTTCGCTTGCGCCGGAGAGCAGGCCGTAGAAGAAGCCCGCTGCGTAGCCGTCGCCGCCGCCGACACGGTCCACGACGTCGAGTTCGCACATCGGCGATTGGTAGGTCTTACCGTTGACCCACGCGACCGCACCCCAGGTGTGGCGGTTGGTGGAATGAACTTCCCGCAGCGTGGTAGCAACCGCCTTCACGTTCGGGAATTTCTTCGTGGCCTTCGCGATGACTGCAAAGAACGCCGACGGGTCGAGCTTGGACTTGCTTTCCACGTCTTGTCCCTCGATGCCGAGGCCCTTCTGCAAATCTTCTTCGTTGCCGACGAGCACGTCCACGTGCTTCACAATGCGCGCCAGTACGTTCACCGCTTTGTCCTGACCGCCCCAGATGTCCCAGAGCTTCTGACGATAATTGAGATCGAACGACGTGATCGCGCCGCTCTTCTTCGCGGCCTTCATCGCTTCGATGATAAGTTCGCCGGTCGTCTCGGACAGCGCCGCAAAAATGCCGCCGCTGTGGAACCAACGCACGCCGTTGCCGAAGATTTCCTTCCAGTTAAAATCTCCGGGCTTGAGCTGCGCAGCGGCTTCGTTGGAGCGGTTGTAGAACACCACAGGGGCGCGCACGCCCTGGCCGCGATCGGAGTAAACGGTCGCCATGTTTGGCCCGCGCACGCCGTCGTGTTTGAAACGCTTGTAGAACGGCTTCACGCCCATCGCGCGCACGCGTTCGGCGATGAGATCGCCGATCGGATAGTCAGACATCGCGCTGGCCACGCCGGTGTTCAGGCGAAAGCAATCGGAGAGATTGGCAGATACGTTGAATTCGCCACCGCTGACGTGAATGTCGCAGTGCGAAGCCTTGCGAAACGGGATGATCCCGGGATCGAGGCGGTGGACAAGTGCGCCGAGCGACAGGAAGTCGAGGTCGCCGTTTTTTTTGATTTTCAAGCCGTTGCTCATGGTCGTGATGTCATTCGCCCGCGGAAAGACCGGGGCTCTTTGGACTGCGCGAATCGATGGTTGTGGCCGCGCCGCGTCCGGCAGTCCAAGTAAACGCGTTCAGCCAAATGGAGCGAGATTGATGGCAGGGTTTGCGAGGCTTGGCAATCCAAACCACGTGGGAAAAGCCTGGCTTTGAGAATCGAACGCGGGCAACCGTTTCAGCCGATTCGCGTTACGCGAGCGTCTTCAACTCGCCCGTGCTGTCACCTAGCTGCTGCGTTTTGATTTCCATCCGATTCAGCAAGCTGAGCCAGAGATTGTTCAACGGTGTCTCGGTCGGATGCGCAACGTGCCGTCCGGGCTTCAACGTGCCGCAGCCGCGGCCGGCCACGAGGATTGGAAGGTCGTTGTGCGAATGCGCGTTGCCGTCCGCGTTGCCGCTGCCGTAGGTGATCATGCTGTGATCGAGCAGCGTGCCGTCGCCCTCGGGAATGGATTTCAAGCGCTCGAGGAAATAAGCGAGCTGCGTGGTGTGAAAGCGATTGATCTGTGCGATCTTCGACTTCTTCTCCTCGCTGTTGCCGTGGTGCGAGAGATCGTGGTGACCCTCCTTCACTCCGATGAACGGATACGGCTTGTTGCTGCCTTCGTTCGCGATGACGAACGTGCAGACGCGCGTGGTGTCAGTCTGGAACGCGAGCGCCATGAGGTCATACATCAGGCGAATATGTTCCTGATACGTCTCGGGGATGCCCGCGGGTTGCGCGAGACCGGCGGGCGCTTTCGGTTCAGGAAATTTCGCAGCGCGCTCGATGCGTTGTTCGATGTCGCGCACGGCGGTGAAGTATTCGTCGAGCTTGCGCTGATCGTGACGGCCGAGTTTTCCGTTCAACTCCGCGAAGTCGCCCTTCACCATGTCGAGCACACTCTTACGCCGCGCGTCACGACGGGCGCGTTCTTGAGCGGAGCCGGCGCCAAAGAGTCGTTCGAAGACGAGTTTTGGATTTACTTCCTTCGGCATCGGCTGCGTCGCCGAGTGCCAAGACATCGTGGAGGAATAAACGCAGCTGTAACCGGAATCGCAGTTGCCGGCCATCGAGCCGGCTTCGGTGCCGATTTCCAACGACGGCAAACGCGTTTGATCGCCAACACGCGAAGCGGCGACTTGATCGACGGAAATTCCCGCGCGGATTTCTGTTCCGTCCGTCTTGCGCGGCTGCGCGCCGGTGAGGAACGCGGACATCGCGCGCGCATGATCGCCGCCGCCATCACCATTTGAGCGCGCTTTGTCGGCCGTAAGGCCGGAGAGAATCATGAAATCTTTTTTGTGCGACGACAGCGGCTGAAGGATCGATGGCAGTTCGTTCAACTCGCCTTCGGCCGGCTTCCAGTCGGCCATGTTCTTGCCGTTCGGGACGTAGAGGAACGCCATGCGATTCGGCGCGGCCTTGCTCGCGGGCGTGTTGCCGCCAGCCCAACTTGTGAGCGGCCCCATCGCCTCGAGCCACGGCAATGCGAGCGTGGCGCCGAGACCACGCAACATCGTGCGACGCGAGAGAAGCAATCGATCGTTCATCATTCGAAAGTTAGAAGCATTTGAGCGCTGGATTATTCGCCGCGAGCGTCCTGCGCGGTCAATTCGGTGCCGCGCCTCAGGACAAAGGGATCGCTTTTGGCAATCGCCGTCACCAGCACGGAGAACTTGAAGTCCGCCTTCGCCATATCCGCGACGATGCGTTTGATCGCGCGTTCATCGTAGTATTCGAGGCCACGACCGATTGCGTAAGTGAGCAACTTTTCGGTGATGTTACGCGCCACGAGTTCCTTCTTCTGCTTGAGCAAGGCCTTCAATTCCGCCGGCCCGTTGAACACTTTTCCATCCGGCAATGTGCCCGAAGGATCAATCGGACCTTCGCTCGTACCGGTGCGGAAGCGTCCGATCGCGTCGTAGTTTTCGAACGCGAACCCGAGTGAATCCATCTGCTGATGGCACGCCGCGCAGTTCGGATTCTCGCGATGCTGCTCCATGCGCTGGCGCAATGTGCCCTTCAATTCCTTCTGATCTTCAAGCTGCGAGACTCCGGGCGGCGGCGGTGGCGGCGGTGTGCCGAGAATCTGTTCGAGCACCCACTTGCCGCGCTTCACCGGTGAAGTGCGCGTGGGGTTCGACGTGACGGTGAGCACGCTCGCGTGCGTGAGCAGTCCGCCGCGTTCCTTCATCGGTAGCGACACTCGCACAAACTCGCGACGCGGAATCGGTTGACCGCCGGGGCGCTTGTCCTTCGACTTCGCACCCACCCAGTTGCCCGCGGTGTCGGCGATTCCGTAGTGCCGCGCGAGGGTTTCGTTGAGGTAAGTGAAATCGCCGTCTACGAGATCGAGCACGCTGCGGTCTTCGCGGATGATTTCGGAGAAGAATAACTCGGTTTCTTTAAGCATCGCGCGCTTCAAGCGCTCATCGAAGCCGGGGAACAGTGTGGGGTCGGCGGCGAAGGTTTGCAGGCGCTTCAATTGCAGCCATTGCAGCGCGAAATTTTGCACGAGCGATTCCGCCTTCGGATCCTTGAGCATCCGCTTCACTTGAGCGTCGAGATTTTTGGAGAGTTGCTTCTTTCCCGCGAGCGCGAACAACTCTTCGTCCGGCATCGTGCTCCACAGGAAGTAGCTCAAACGCGTCGCGATCTGGTACTCGTCGATCGCGTGTGCGTCGCGTGCCTTGGGCTGCGGATCGGATTCAATGCGGAACAAGAACTTCGGCGAACACAGCGTGCCTTTGATCAACTCCTGCACGCCCGCTTCGAATTTTCCGCCGACCGCAAGCTGCGCCGACTCGATCACTTTGGTGTAGCGCGCGACTTCCTCTTTGGTCGCGGGACGACGGAATGTGCGCGTGACCAGCCACTCTACGACCGCGCGCGCCTGCGCCGCGGCCGGCTTGCCGGCGATCGCCGCCGCGAGCTGCTTTTGAAAATCCGTCCGCGTGTCCGCCGGGCCGATCACTTTGAATTCGTTGATGAACAGCATCCGGTTGGTCGTGCCCACGGTGGGATTGATGAAGCGCGCGGCGAAACGGTGTTCGCCCGCACGCAAATCCAATTTCACTTCGAACGTCTGCCAGCGCTTCACGCGGTTTGTCACGGTGACTGTTGTGAGTTCTTTTTCGCCAACGAACAACGTCATCTTCACCGGCTCGGCGTTGGTGGGCCGCGCAGCTGAGGCGCGCACTTGGAAGACGTACTCGCCCGCTGGCAGTTTGTGGCGGGTGAACAATTCGGGAACGGAATTGGTCACCGGCCGCGTGCCGTTCTCGGAATGGTAGGTGCTCGGTTCGAGAAAAATGGAATAGGTCGCGCGATTGGAAGGCTTAGGCGGCTCCACCGGAATTGCGCGATTGGCAATGCTCTCCGCCGCGGCGAGGTAACGTTCCAGATGCACTGGCGAAATGCTCAGCACGTCGCCGATGTTGTCGAAGCCGTAGCCGATGTCGTCCGCGGGGAAATCTTCCGCGGGATTGAAATCCACGCCGAGCAGATCGCGGACGGTGTTGTTGTATTCGGTGCGATTGAGCCGCCGCACGGTGACGCGACCCGGATCGGGCTTGGCGTTGGCCTCGGCGCGGTCGAGCGACGTGGTGATCGCGTCGTCAAACTTCGCAATGTCATCGGGGGTCGGGCGCACGGCGTGCTTCTTCGGCGGCATTTCGCCCGACGCGACTTGCTTTAGAACTTCGGACCACGTCTTGCGATTTTGGAGAATCTTCGCGTCGTCCTTGAACTGCTTGAGATCGAGATCGCCCTTGGTCTTTTTGCCGCCGTGGCATTCGTAGCAATACTTCTCCATGAACGGCATGGCCGTCTTTTTGAAATCCGATGACGCGGCGGCGTGGGAAGAGGAAAATGCGGTGCCGGCGGCAGCAACGCCGAGAGCAACGGAAACGCGGAAGGCTTGCAGAAAGCGATTCATTAACAGGATCTACAATGACTGGCCATGAGTCCGGGCTATTCAGCGCTAAACGCGCTGCGCCCGCCCGACACAGATTGCCAAATCTGCAGCCTTACTTGCCGCGCCGCCAGTGGCTATTTCGAGCTACTTTACTAGGCTGGATTGCAGATAAGCAGCGATGTCCGCAAGGGTTTCTGCGCTGAGCCCCAACATGTCGGCGGAGAACATCAGCGAGCGCTCCATTTTCTTCACCGATTTCACGCGCTTCTTGGGCACGGTCTGCACCTGGCCAGCCATGGACTTGATGATGACCGGATCGCCGTTCGCCAGCACCATGCCGTCAATGATCACGCCATCTTTCGTTTCGAGGTGGCTACCTTCGTAGCCGTGGGAGATTTCCGCGGACGGATCAACAATCGAGCGGATAATCGTCTCGCGCGTCTGCGTCTGGCCGAACGCCGTGAGGTTCGGGCCGAAGTCAATGCCCTGACTGCCGATCTGGTGGCAGGTGTAGCAGACCACGACCGCGGCCTGGCCGCGTTTCGCGTCGCCTTTGAGTTTGAGAATGTCTGCAATCGGCGGGAGCTTTGAAGCTGCGGTCGGCGCGTCGGGCATGACCACGCTGGAGAGTTGAACCTTCTCGGGATCGTAAAGGCCGTGCTGTTTCATGGCGTCCTCAACACCATACTCCGACCAGTCGTTGCCCTTGCGATTGAAAAGCCACCAAAGCGCGTTGCCTTGATGCGGGAAGTTTGTGGACGACGCCAATTGAACCATGGCGGTAGCCGCTTCAGGCGCTTTCACGAACGCCAATGCGTCCATCGCGAGTTTACGTTGCGCGGTCGAAACCTTTGACGACGCGGCGCGTGCCTTGAGTCCGCTGATCGCTTCAGGCGTATGCAAACGCCACGCGATCCAAGCGAACGCATCGCTCCATTTGTCGCCGGCGCTGCCGCCCATCGTCTTGGCGACGGCTTGGTAAATTTCCTTTTCCTTGCCATCGCTGCCCAAGCCGAACGCTTCGAGATAGGTGCGATCCTTGCCGTCGAATCCCTTCGCGATCTTCACGAGAATGTCCTGACTTTGCGCGAGCGGCACGTCGCGCATCGAGAGAGCGACCTCGCGCCGCACGGCGGCGGACTTGTCGTTCACCATCGCGGCGGCCATCGCAAGCACGTCCACATTCGCGCGGCGCAAGGCGCGATACGCCACGAGGCGCATGGAGTCATCGCGCGATTTGAGCACTGGCTTCACCTTCGCCACGCCGGCCTCACCCATCTGCGCGAGCAACCAAACGGCGCGCGCGGCGATGAACGGATTCTCGTCTTTCAGCAACTTCGCCACAGCGGGCACGGCCTTCTCGCCTTGCGCCTTCAAGCGCGTGAAGCCGAGGTTGCGCACGTTCACCGCGGGACTCTTGAGCGCTTCAATCTGTCCGTCAGTGGTCGCGAGGTCGAACTTCGGCACGCGTGATTTGAAACCCTTCGGTGCGATGCGATAGATCGTGCCGGCTTGAAGCGGGTCGAGATCCGCGTGACCGCCGACGCGGCCATCGAACCAATCGGCCACGTAGATTGCGCCATCGGGGCCGACACAAACATCTGACGGACGGAACATCGTCTTGAGTTCGCTCGTCACGCTCTTGGTGCCGCCGAGGAAATCGGAGCCGGCGAATTGCTTCTCTTTGTTCGACGTGAGAAAATCAAAACGCTCCAGCTTGAAGCCCGCGCCGTCCGCCTTCGGGAGATAGCCGAAAACCACGTTGCGCCCGGCCTCGCATGCCATCAGCAGGCCACGGAATTTCTTCGGCAACGCACCGTTTTCATAGAACGCAACGCCCGTCGGCGAACCACCGCCATACACATCGCCGGCGGGCATCGTGCCGGGATCTTCCTGACGCCACTCGGCGATCGGAATCGTCTGGCCGGGGCGCATGTCAGCCCGCCACGCGCGCTTGCCGTCGGCAGACGCGAAGCCGGCGTTGCCGAACTCGAGGATCGGCGTCACGCGGCATGCGGGCGGATCGTCGTTGTCATTTTGAAAAACATCACCCAGCGAATTGATCGTCTGTTCGAAACTGTTGCGATAGTTGTGGCCGATGATTTCCGCGTGGGTCCCGTCGGGATTCATGCGCACCGTAAAGCCGCCAATCCACACGTGGCCGTCATCGCTCTTCTGGCCGGCGATCTCTGTCGCGTCCACGAACGACGAGGTCCCCGGCTTGTGATTGTAAGGGCTGCCAATGCGGAAAGTTTTCCCGGACTTGTCCGTGAACATCGCGCCCGTGTTGCCTTGATTGAAATACCATTTGCCGTCCGGGCCGGTTGTGAGCGAATGCAAGCTGTGATCGTGATTGCGGCCGTTGAAACCGGTGAGCAACACCTCGCGTTTGTCCACGGCGGGATCAAACTTGTGATCACCGTTTACGTCGGTGTAAACGATCAGGTCAGGCGGTTGCGAGACGACGATTTTATTATCAATGACCGCAATGCCGAGCGGCGCGACGAGGTTCGTGTCCTGCACAAAAGTCGTAACCTTATCGGCTTTGCCCGCGCCCTTCGTGTCTTCGAGCACGATGATGCGGTCACCTTCCTTGCGGCGACCCGAGTGGCTGCGGTAGTTCACACCCTCGGCGACCCACACGCGGCCGTCCTTGTCGATTTCGATATTCGTCGGGTTGTACAGCAGCGGCGTGGTGGCCCAGACCGTAACCTCGAGTCCATCCGGCGCGGCGAACATTTCCGGCGGCACCAACGAGGGCAACGCGGCCGGTGAAGCCTGAGGAGCATCGGCGGCGCGCAGCAGCGGCGCAGCGAGGAACGTGGCGACGAGCGCGAGCGAAGCGGTCTGCTTCACGACAGTGCGGAGGGCGGAGCAATTCTTACGCATAAACCCGGCGAGCCTAGGCAAAGACCTCCATCGTGGGAAGCCCCAAGGAAGAGTTTCCCTGACCCGTCGGCTTTGAGTGTCTGCTGCTGGGCATTGGGTTTTGGATAGCTGTCCGTGCATTCTTCGGATGGCGTACGGCGCGGAGAGACGCTACAAAGCAGCGTGCCCATGAAACTAATCGCCCGCCTTTTCCTCGTTGCGCTCGCCGTATTGATCACGGATTACGGTTTGCTGCTGACTCCCGCCCCCGCCGCGCCCGCGAAGCCGAACATCCTCATTATCCTCGCCGACGATCTTGGTTGGTCCGACCTCGGTTGTTACGGCGGCGAAATCCGCACGCCGAATCTCGACGCGCTCGCCGCGGGCGGGTTGCGCTTCACGCAGTTCTACAATTGCACGCGCTGCTGTCCCTCGCGCGCGTCGCTGCTCACGGGGCTGTATCCGCACCAGGCCGGCATCGGTTTGATGACGTCGGACAAGGCGGCGAAATATCCGGGCGCAGGTGATCAGGGGGAGAAGTTTCCCGGCTATCGCGGTGCGCTCAACGAGAGCTGCGTCACCATCGCGCAGGTGCTCAAGCCCGCCGGCTATCGCACCGCCGCCGTCGGCAAGTGGCACGTGGGCGATCGCGAACCACCGACCAAGCGCGGCTTCGATGACTTCTACGGTTTCGTGAGCGGCTACGCGGTGGACTCGTGGGAGCCGCGCATGATGACGCGTCTGCCCGAGGGCAAACCGCAGCACGCATACAAGCCGGGCGAATTCTTCGCCACCGATGCGCTCACGGATCACGCGCTGGATTTCCTCGCCGACATGCGCAAGTCCGGCGCGCCATGGTTGCTCTACGTGGCGTATCAGGCGGCGCATTTCCCCATCGCCTCGCGCAAGGAAGACATGACCGGCTATCCGGAAATCTACGCGCAAGGTTGGGACAAGATCCGTGAGCAACGTCTCGCGCGACAGAAGCAGATCGGCCTCTTGCCCGAGAACACCCCGCTCACGCCGCGCAGCAAAATCCCGCACGTCGTCGCCTCCACGCGCGAAGGTTCGATGACCGCCGATGGGAAAAATCCCGCGTGGGATTCCTTGCCCGCCGATCGCCGCGCCGATCTCGCGCAGCGCATGGCGGTTTACGCCGGCATGGTCACGGGCATGGATCGCAACATCGGCCGTCTCCTCGCCGACTTGCGGGCGAGCGGTCAGCTCGACAACACGCTCGTGTTTTTCCTCAGCGATAACGGCGCGTGCGCGGAGTGGGAACCGTTCGGCTTCGAGATGTTGCCCACGCCGAATCCTGTGCCCGGCACCGGCCTCAATCAAGGCACGCAGGCGTTGCCGAACAAACTCTACCGCGGCGATGAGCTCGCGAAGATGGGGCAGGCGGGCTCGTTCCCCGGCTACGGTTCCGCGTGGGCCAACGCGTGCAACACGCCGTGGCGCCTCTACAAACACTATGGTCACGAAGGCGGCATCGGCACGCCGCTCATCGCGCATTGGCCCGCGGGCGTGAAGGCGAAGGGCGAGTTCCGCGCGCAACAAGGCCACCTCATCGATCTCATGGCCACGTGCGTGGACATCGCCGGCGCGAAATATCCGACTGAGTTTGACGGCAACAAAATTCTCCCGCCAGAAGGCACGAGCTTGGCGCCGGCGTTTGCGAATAAGGCGGTCGAACGCGAATTCCTCGCTTGGGAACACGAAGGCAACCGCGCGATTCGCGAAGGCAAGTGGAAGCTCGTCTCGTTCGCCAATGCGCTGTGGGAGCTTTACGACATGGACGCCGACCGCGTGGAGATGAACAACCTCGCCGCGTCGCAACCCGATCGCGTAAAGACGATGTCTGCGAAATGGGAAGCGTGGGCCAAGCGCACGCACGCGCTGCCGCGGCCGGGCCCGCCGGCACCCGCACCTTCGAACGCGCCAAAACAGATCCGTAACTAAACTTATGCGATTTCGCCCTGCTTGTTTGCTGCTCGCAGCCACCTTGTCCTCAGCTGCATTCGCCGCCGACGCGAAAAAAGATCAGCCGCTCACGCCCGGTGGAAAATGGCGCCCGCACGACATGGCGCGACCGCGACCGCCGGTGGTAACGCCCGCGCCGGCCGGAGCTCCGGTTCCTGCGCCGGCCGATGCGGAAATTTTGTTCGATGGCAAAGACCTCTCGAAGTGGACCCGCGACGCTCGCGGGAACGATCCGGATAAATCAAAGACGCCGTCGTGGAAGATTGAAAACGGTTGCGCGGAAGTTGTGCCCGGTCGCGGCGGGATCTCGACGCGCGATAAGTTTGGTGATGTTCAACTCCACATCGAGTGGGCTACGCCGTCCGAGGTGAAAGGCAACAGTCAGGGCCGCGGCAACAGCGGCGTGTTGCTCCACGGCATCGGCGAGGTGCAGATCCTCGACTCCTACGACAATGACACTTATCCCGACGGTCAGGCAGGCGCGATCTACGGCAAGTATCCGCCGCTCGTGAACGCTTCGCGCAAGCCCGGCGAATGGCAGACCTACGACATCATCGTGCAACTCGCGAAGCTCGACGACAAGGGTAAACGCATCGCACCGATGAAGCTCACGGTGTTTCACAACGGCGTCCTCGTGCAGCACGCGGCGGAACTCGATTCCACCGCGCGCGAATGGAGCTTCGGCTTGCAGGATCATCTGAACCCGATGCGCTTCCGCAACATCTGGGTTCGCAAACTCAACTTCGACACGGATGCCGCGGGAACACCGCCACCGCCCGCGCCGCCAAAGCCCGCGCCCGCTCCCAAGAAATCCGCGGCAATTCGAAAGAACGAACAGCGCATTGCCAAAGTCGATTCAACGAGCGCGGCGTCGGCCACTCTCTCCGCGGCGAACGAGGCAACAGTCGCCCTGGCGCCGCATCCCTTCGTTCAGCCGGCTCTCGGAGGTTTCGATTCCGGCGAACTGCTGCTCGCGACGCTGAATTGCTCCTCGTGTCACAGCGCGAGCGGCATCGCGCCGGCACGATTTCCGGCAAAGAAATCGCCGACGATTGGCAAGGACGGCCTCCGCCTCTCGCCGCAGTTTCTCCGCGATTACCTTGCCAATCCGCAGCGCGAAAAGCCCGGCACGACGATGCCTGACGCGCTCCACGCGCTGCCCGCCGCCGAAAAAGCCGCGGCCGTGGATGCGCTCGTGCATTTCCTCGTGTCGGAGTCGCCGGCGGAAAGCGCGCCGCAATCGCCGAACGAAACGCTCATCGCGAAAGGCCGCGCGCTGTTTCATGATATCGGCTGCGTGGCGTGCCACGCGCCGCAAGAACCCGCCGACGCGGCCGCGAAGCTCGCGGCGAGTTCGGTGCCGCACGGAGATCTCGCGAAGAAGCATTCCGTCGGCGGACTCTCGGAGTTCCTGAGCAACCCGGGAAAATTTCGCGCGGCGCGGCGCATGCCGTTCCTCAATCTGAAGAAGGACGAATCGCTCGCTCTGGCGATGTATTTGTTGCGCGAGCAGGCGACCGATGCGCCCACTTCCGGCACGAAGATCACCAAAGGCTTGCGCTACGAATTCTTCAAAGGCGACTTCAAGGACTGCGGGCCATCGCTCGAAAAAGCCACGCCGACGAGCACCGGCAGCATGAACGAGATCGACGTGTCGCAATGGATCAAGACGGGCGAGAGCTTTGCGGTGCGGTTCAGCGGGCAGTTCGAGGTGCCGGCTGATGCGACTTACACATTCTCCACGACCTCCGACGACGGCACGCGCCTGTGGATCGACGGCAAGGAAGTTGTGGAGAACGACGGCAAGCATCCGAAGATCGAAAAGAGCGGCAGCATTCCGCTCAAAGCCGGAACGCACGCGTTGGTGCTGACTTATTTTCAGGCTGGGAAGAGCGGATGGTTCCTCGCTGCAAGCTTCGGCGCGCCGGGTTTAAAAACGAAGCCACTCAAAGGCGCGATGTTCACCCACGTCGGCGGCGTAATGCGGCCGTTGGGAGAAACGGATTTCAAAGTGGACGCCGCGAAAGCTGCGCGCGGTCGCCAGCTCTACGGCGAGCTCGGCTGTGCTCAGTGCCATCACACGACCGGTGTTAAAGATATTCCTTCGCCCAAGTTCGCCGCGAAGAAGTTGCTCGATTTGAAACCCGACACCACGGGCAGTTGCCTCGCGCCGCAGCCCGCGAAAGGTGCGCCGCTGTTCCATCTCTCCGACGCGCAACGCGACGCGCTCAAACGCACGCTCGCGGCTTCCAAAAAATTGAAGCCACCGCTCGCGCCCGCGCAGGAGGTCACGCGCGTGATGAATTTTCTCAACTGCTACGCGTGTCATTCGCGCGATGGCATTGGTGGACCAACCGGCGCGCGTGGAGAATTTTTCCACGCCGCGATCGAAGTCGATCTCGGCGACGAGGGACGGCTCCCGCCGCACTTAACGAAGGTCGGCGCGAAGTTGCGCACGGACTGGCTCAACGATGTGCTCACCAAGAAAGGCGCCGTGCGGCCTTACATGGCCACGCGCATGCCGCAATTCGGGGCGCCGGTCGAGAAGCTCGCGGAGGCGTTCACTGCTGCTGACTCGCCCGGGCCGATTCCTGCCACGCCGGACTACGACAACGAAACCGCGAAGGTGGGTCGCTGGCTTGTGGGCACGATGGGTTACTCGTGCATTCAATGTCACTCGTTCGGCAAGCACGCGTCGCTCGGCGTGCCGGCGATCGATCTCACCACGATGACGAAGCGTCTGCGCCCCGATTGGTTCGCGCGCTATTTGCCCGATCCTGCGGCGTTGCGTCCCGGCACGCGCATGCCGAGCTTCTTCCCCGACGGCAAGGCGGCGAACACGCACGACTTCGGCGGCGACACCGCGAAGCAGATCGCCTCCATCTGGATGTTCCTCAGCAAGGGCGCGCAAGCTGACGCTCCGCCGGGATTGATCCGTGCGGCGATCGAACTCATCGCCGACAAGGAGCCGATCATTTACCGCAACTTCATCGAAGGCGCCGGCTCGCGCGCGATTGGCGTCGGTTATCCCGAGAAGGCGAACCTCGCATTCGATGCAAATGAACTGCGCCTCGCGCTGCTTTGGCACGGGCCGTTCATCGACGCGGGCAGGCATCGCACTGGTCGCGGCGCCGGCTACGAAGCGCCGATGGGCTACGATTTGTTGAAGCTTCCGTCCGGTCCACCCTTCGCGGTGCTCGCGAGCGAATCCGAAGTGTGGCCGGACAAAACAGGCCACGCTGCGGGCTACCAATTCCACGGTTACAACTTCGACGACCAACGTCGCCCGACGCTGCGCTACGAATTCCGCGGCGCGCAGGTGGAAGACTTCTTCACCCCGACAACCTCGCCTGAGCGCAAGGACGCCACGTTCAAGCGCACGCTTACTTTCATGGCCGAGCAACCCGTCGCGAACCTCTACTTCCGTGCGGCATCGGCGGCGAAGATCGTGAGCAAGGACGGCGTGTTCATCGTGGAAGAAAAAATGCGGCTCATCTTTCCGGGCGCGAAACCGCTGCTGCGACGTGTGGGCGACAAAACGGAACTGCTGGTTCCGGTGACGTTCAACGCCGGCCAGGCACAAATCGTGGAGGAGATTTTATGGTAAGAAAATTCATCGGCTGGCTGGCCGTGTTCACGTTGGCGGTGCCTTTCGTCGCGACCGCCGCTTCAAAGAAGAGCGATCCGCAGCTGAGCGAGCGCGAGGCGGAGTTCTATCGCATCATTTCGATCCCCACGCCGAAGGGTGTTCAATTCGAGTCGGGCGCGTTGCAATTCCTCGGCGCTGATCGCCTCGCCTGCTCGACGCGTATCGGCGATATCTGGATTGCCGACGGCGTGCTCGGTGATTCGCCCCAGCCGAAGTGGGCGCTCTTCGCGAGCGGTCTGCACGAAGTGCTCGGCCTCGCTTCGCGCGACGGCTGGATCTACGCGACGCAGCGCGGCGAGGTCACGCGGCTCAAGGACACGAATGGCGACGGTCGCGCGGATGTCGTCGAGACGTTTTGCGATGACTGGGGAATCGATGGCAACTATCACGAATACGCCTTCGGTTCGAAATTCGATCGCGAGGGAAACATGTTCGTCGTGCTCTGCCTCACCGGTTCGTTCACGAGCGAGAATCCGTATCGCGGCTGGTGTCTGAAAATTCCTCCGAGCGGCAAAGCGGTTCCCGTCTGCGCCGGCGTGCGTTCGCCCGGCGGCATTGGCTACGACGCCGCGGGCAATTTGTTCTACACCGACAATCAAGGCCCGTGGAACGGCGCCTGCAAATTGCAATGGCTGAAGTCCGGTGCGTTTGTTGGGCACCCGAAAGGACTGCATTGGTTCGATGACCCGGCCACGAAGCATGTGATCGCGAAGGCCGGCTTGAAGAAGCCCGCCGAGCCGCAGACCGAGAGCCGTCTCTACAAGGAGGCCAAACGCATTCCCGAACTGCTTCCGCCCGCCGTTTATTTTCCCTATCCGAAAATGGGCCAGAGCGCGGCGGGCATTGCGTGCGATCGTAACGGTGGAAAATTCGGCGCGTTCGGTGAACAGCTGTTCGTCGGCGACCAGACGCATTCAACCGTGATGCGCGTGTTTCTCGAAAAGACGGACGACGGAAAAAATTTTCAAGGCGCGTGCTTTCCGTTTCGGCAGGGTTTTGACTCCGGCGCGCTGGGCTTGGAATTTGCATCTGACGCATCGCTCGCCGTCTTTGGCACCGGCCGCGGCTGGGGCTCACGCGGCGGCAAGGAATTCGCGCTGCAACGCCTCGCGTGGACGGGGAAGACGCCGTTCGAGATTCACGAGATGCACGCGAAGCCGGAAGGGTTTGAACTGACCTTCACGGAACCGGTGGATGCGGCGAGCGCGGGCAATCCGTCGGCATACAGCATCGAGACCTACATTTACATTTACCACGAAACCTACGGCAGCCCGGAGGTCGACCAGACCACACCGAAGATCACGGCGGCGAAAGTTTCCGCGGACAAGAAAAGCGTGCGGCTCGTCATCGACGGACTCGTTGAGGGACACATCCACGAACTGCATTTGCCCGGCGTGAAATCGGCGAAGGGTGCGGCACTTCTGCACGACGCGGCTTACTACACGTTGAACAAAATCCCTGCTACGCGCTGAGGTTGCCCAGCTTACTTGGCAGCGCTCGTCTTTTCGGTGCGCGGATCGGGCGCTCCCATCTCGATCCATTTTTTGAAGTCGTTCACGACGGACGCGGGCAAACGCTTCTTCGGCGGCATGAGCTCGCACTTCTCGCCCTCGAGCGCCTGAATGATCAGGCTGTGCTCGGGATCGCCAGCCTTCAGCGCGGGACCGCTCGCGCCGCCCGCGAGAATGCCGCCGCGGGTGTCGAGAAAGAGATCGGCTTTCAACTTCTTCGCGCTGGCGGAATGGCACTCGTAACAACGGTCATTAAGGACGGGTTGAATCTTGTCGCGAAAGAACGCGATCTGCGCTTCGGAAAACTTCCCGGGCGCGTCCGAAACACCGCCCGATCGCAAACGCTGCTGAGCCGCAGGCCGCGTCGCGAGATACGGGCCCTCGTGAGCGTTGGTCGCGGCGGGGAGTGTTTTGACCAGCGCGTAAGTCGCCCAGCACGTGGCGGAGATCGCGATGAACTGATCCTGTCCGTGCGGAAACAGGCTCTGGAAGAACGGCTGCACTGCATGGGTGCGCTTGCGCACGAACCACGAGCCGTCCTTTTCCTGGGTGCTAAGGAGGAACGCGACGCCTCGCGCAAACGCGACGTCCTTCGGCGCCAGCACTTCGGCGTCGCTCAAGGCCGCGAGCGCCGTGCCGGCCGCATAGGCATCGCTTTCGAAAACGGTAGACTGAGCCCAGCCGCCGTCCTCGCGCTGTGATTTCAGGAGATCGTCCGCCGCAGTGCGGAGGCCCTTCGAATCCTTGAGCAGATGCAGCGCGCGCACACGATAAACCTTGTCCTCGTTGTCCTCGCCGCGCGTCGCGTTCAGCCATTTCCTCGCCGCTTCCGTGCGCTGGGCGACGAGCTTGCGTTGCGCGGGCGAGGCGTGTTGTTGAAGCGCGCGCAGCACGAGAAAGGTGGTGGTGAACGGACTGCCGACCGTGGGCGGGCGGTTCATCGGCGGCACCCAATGGTCGAGATCCTTGTTTTCATTCAGGAAAAATCCGACCGCTGCGGTTGCGACATAGTCCGCTTTCCAGCCGTTGGCGTCGAGCATCCAGAGCTCGTGCCCGGGCCCATCGGCGGTCTTGCTCACCGAGTAGCCTTCCTTGAAACGCGGCACATCGCCAACGAGTTCGCGGTAAGCGCGCTCGAGTTGGTCGTCGAGATTGCTGCGGTTGATTTTGAATCCGCGCGACCACGCCGCGTTGAGCGCCATCGCCGGATGCGCGCCGTGATGACAGGTGAAGCACGCGCGCTCCTGCAACGTGAATGCCGAGCTTTGCTCGATCAACGGCAGCGCCTTCTCGATAGCGGTGCGCGTCTCGCGGGTCGAATCCGCCGCCGATGCCGCGACGCAAAACACCACGCTCGCGCTGCAAAGCAACGCGAGCAGGCTCGCCCATCGAGTGCGCCGCTGGAAGAGGCAGTTCATGTTGATGCCGAAGTGTCTCACAAGCTCATCACGTGTCTTACCCAATTTTGCTCTGCGGCGAGGAAATTCTATTCGCGTTGATCGTGGTGAATTGGGTTCGTTCGGGTATTGGAGCATTGGACGTCACGGGTTCTCGTTGTCTGCAAAATCAATTTTCCGTGGCGGGTCCGCTGTGCTTGAATTTGCCCATGCATCAGCCCAAGTCCGTATTCTCCTGGCGGAAGTCTCTCTTGATTGCCGGCCTCGTCGGCCTCACCGCGATCTGTGTCGCCGCGGAAAAGAAGGCGGGCAAAAAGGCAGCGAAAAAGAAAGCCGAGCAAACGCAAGCCGGGACGCCCCTGACCTCTCCGCTCGGGCAGCGTTGGGAACTTGCTGATGGGACGTTGCACCGCGATTTCCCTACGATGACGCTCGATGCCAAGGACACGCCATGGATCGCATTTATCGAGCACGACGGCAAAGCAGACGTGCTGAAGCTCGCCCGCAAGTCAGCGAACGGAATCGAAACCGTCGCCAAACTCTCTGAGCCGGGCGTGGTGCATCAACCCACAGTTACGATCGGTGGCGATGGAGCAGTGTGGACATTCTGGGGGCAGGTCGATTCGCGCAATGTCGTGACGCTCCGCGCGCGGCGCTTCTCTGACGGAAAACTCGACGCGTCGGTGACGCTCGCCGAATCCGCCGGCAGCGACACCTTCGCCGATGCGGGCACAGACCACGCCGGTCGTGTTTGGGTCACGTGGCAGTCGCTGCGACGCGGTCAGGGCGACATCTTCGTGCGCTGGCTCGATCCGAAGTCCGGCAAGTGGTCTAAGGAATTCTCCGTCAGCAAACCGATCGGTGGCAACTGGGAGCCGCGCCTCGCGTTCGACGGCAAAGACGGTGCATGGATTGCATTCGATTCTTCGCGGGGACAAGTGCTCAGCCTCAGCGGTCTTAACATTTTCACGGGCAATGTGACGGTTACGAACCAGTGGCACAAAGAAATCAGCTCTGGCGAATTCAATCTCTACCTCGCGCACGTCGATCTCGATGGCCACGTGAAAGAGCATCAACTCACCGACTCGCCCGAATACGAAGCGCGCGCGAGCATCGTGGCGGCGAAAGACGGCAAAGGTCTCTGGATCGCCGGCGAACGCGGGCGCCGTCAGTGGGGAAAGCCGTTGCGCGGGCACGAACCCGACACCGGCCTCAACGGCATGAAGCGAATGCTCCTCGGCTACTTCGATCTTGCCGCTGGAAAATTTACCGAAGTGCCCGTCCCGACCGAAGGCAAACCCGCGCCGCGCGCGGCCGTCTGCGTCAATCTTCCCGAACTCGCCATCGATGCCTCCGGAAATCCGTGGGTCGCCTACCGCTATTATTTCCAGAACCGCTGGATGATCGCCGTGACGAAATACGACGCGGCGGCAAAGACGTGGTCGCAGCCCATAGAAGTGCCGGATAGTTCGTTTGGTCAGGACCGCCGTTGCACGCTCGCACGCAGCGGTGACAAAATGCTGCTCTGTTGGGCGAGCGACAAGCGTGCGACGAAGCTCGTGCTCACCGCCGGCGTTCAACTCGCAGAGTTGGAGGGACAATTCACGCCGTTCAAGGAACCCGCCGTGAAAGTTACGATGCTGCCTGAGCCGGAGCCGTATTTGAATTCGCCCACACCCGACCGTCCGCGCGACCAGCATCACACGTGGAATATTGGCGGGAAGAAATACACGCTCGTCTACGGCGACCTGCACCGGCACACGGATTTCTCCAACTGCCGCACGGGCTTCGACGGCTGCGTGATGGAACATTTCCGCTACGCCTACGACATGGCTGCGCTCGATTTCATGGGCACTAGTGACCACACGGACATCGCGAAGAAATACGACCCTTACGAGTGGTGGCAGACCCAGCGCATGGTGGACATTTTCTACGCGCCGGGGAAATTCAACTCGCTTTACGCCTACGAACGCGAACAGAAATATCCGTGGGGCCATCGCAACGTCGTCTTCCCGCAGCGCGGCGGGCCGATCGTTTACATCAACCGCAAACTCTACGAGGCGTCGCAGTGGAACGCGCTTTATCCCGTGCATCCAGGTGCCGGCGAGATCGAGCCGACGGAGCTTTGGGATGTGCTCGCCAAATACGGCCAGCCCGTCGCGCTCATTAGCCACACCGGCGCCACAGGCATGGGCACTGATTGGGACCGTTACGAACGCATCGACGGCAAGGTCGAAAACACCGTCGAAATCTTCCAAGGCGCGCGCGTGAGCTACGAGGGGCTTGGCGCGCCGCAGCCGACCGTCGGCCTGCGCGTCGGGCAGAAATATACCGCCGACACCGCATCCAAGGCCGTCATTCCCGCGCCGCCAGAACCGATCAACGACTTCGGCGAACAACGCAACAACGGCGTCTACCAGCACGCGCTCGCCAAGGGCCACAAGCTCGGCGTCTTCGCCAGCTCCGATCACATTTCGCAGCACACGTCTTTCGGCGGCGTTTACGTGGAGGAGAACACGCGGCTCGGCATCATCGAAGGCTTCAAGGCGCGCCGCAGCATCGCGGCCACCGACAAGATCTTCGTGGAGTTCAGTTGCAATGGGAAGCCAATGGGGTCGTTGCTGGAAATCACCGGCGAACCCACCATGAAGATCGCAGTGTTCGGCACGGCACCGCTCAAACGCGTGACCCTCGTGCGCAATGAGGAAGACCGGCTCGTCTGGAAGCCCGGCAAGAACGAGTTCACGCAGCGCTACACTGACACCACCAAGACACCGGGGGAATATCGCTACTACCTCCGCGTTGAACAAACCGACGGCAACATGGCGTGGTCCTCGCCCGTGTGGGTGACGGTAAAAAAGTGACGGCGTGAAGTCCGCCGTCGTCGCGAAGAGCTTTCCTTATTTCGGCACCGGCAAACCGCTCGGTACACGAGCAGGCGTGGAGCGGTCATAATCGTCGTTGAGCGAATCGAGGAAGGCTTCGAGCGCGGAGAAATCGTCGGCGATCAAGTTGAGGTGTTTCAGCAACGGATCAAGGCGCGGCTGTGTGGTCGTGTCGCCGCCGTCGAGCGTCTCGGACACGGCATCGGAGAGCGCCTCGTAGAACACCAGCACGTCGCGCAAGGTTCGCTGGCTGCCGTTGTGCATGTAGGGCGCGGTGTGCTTGAGGTTGCGCAACGTGGGCGTGCGGAACTCGCGACGACCATCCGCGGTGCTGTCGGCCACACCGATGAAATGGAGTTTGAAATCCGAGAGCATCGGCCCGCCGTGGCACTGGATGCAGCCAGCGTCCTGGAACACGCGCAGCCCGCGTTGCTGCTCAGCCATGAGTGCCAACTTGTCGCCGCGCAGGAAGCGATCAAATGGTGCGTTTGTCGTGATGAGCGAACGCTCGAAGGCGGCGATGGCGTGTGTGAGGCGCTTGGCGGTAACACCTTCATTTGAAGTTGAATCAAATGCCTTGCCGAACAGTTCGCGATATTCCGCGATCGCTTGCACACGACCGACTGCCTGCTCGACGGAGTCCGTCTCCGCGCACAAGTCGCCGCGCATTTCTTCGCGGGAGCGGACTGGCACGAGCGCTTGATTCTCCAAACCCTGCACGCGCGCATCCCAGAACATCGGCGCAGTGGCAGCGCTTGGTTTCACGCCGGCGACGAGGCCGTTGAAGACGACGTTTAGCAGTGACGGAGCATTTCGCGCGAGTGGCGCGAAGGAATTCGCGGCGACGAGTTTTCGTTCAGGGCCGAGGCCGCGACCACCCACGCCGATGGGCGTTGCGCGTCCGTCGCCCCAGCCGAAGCGCGGATGGTGACACGTGGCGCACGCGACATCCTTAGTCGCGGAGAGGATCGGGTCGAAGAAGAGCAAGCGACCGAGCGCGACTTTCGCGGGCGTGGTCGGATTATCCGCGGGCTCTGGTGCGCGGAGCGGCAAAGGTTCCAACCGCATCTCGGGGGGCACCACCGGCTCCGCAGCCAGCGCTCCGCCAGTGAGCAATTGAGCCCAGAGCAGGAGACAGATTGGCTTCGTGATGCGCACGGTGAAGTTGAAATTGATTTACCCTGTGAGCATCGGAGTGGCGACGCAAATCGCGGCCCGCGCGACGCAACTCCTTCCTTTTCCGCCGTGGGCGACGTCGCTACGCTCACTGCCAATCGCCATGAATGCTTTGATCAAGTGCGCGCTCGCGCTTTCCGTCACGCTGTTTTTCCTCACCCCCGTCCGTGCTGCGGAGACTGCGCCGTCGCTCTTCGTCGAGGGTTACGCAGGCCAGCTCAGTTACGCGCCGGGCGACGAGGTGGCGTTTCACGTCTCGACCACGGCGGCGAAATTCTCCTGTGAGATTTCCCGCCTCGGCGCGCAGACGAATGTCGTGTGGACCAAGCGCGACTTGCCTGGCAAGGAACATCCCGTGCCCGACGACGCAGCGGCGCAGGGCTGCCGGTGGCCCGAGGCGTTCCGCGTGCCGGTCGGCGAGAAGTGGCGCTCGGGTTACTACGTCGCGAAGTTCCGCGCCGAGGACGCCGGCGGGCGCTGGACGCAACGCGGCCGTCGCACCGCCGAGAGTGAGGCGTTCTTCGTCGTGCGCGCTTCCACGCCGGGCACGAAGACGAAGATTCTCCTGCAACTCGCGTGCAATACCTACAACGCCTACAACAACTGGGGCGGCTCCAGCCTTTACGCTTACAACGGCGTCTCGAAGAACCAAGGCCATCGCGTTTCCTTCGATCGACCGCCGGCGTCGCAGTTCGCGCGGTGGGAGCTGCCGTTTGTGCAATGGGCGGAGCGTGCGGGTTACACGCTCGACTACGCGGTGAACTCGGACCTCGAGTTCCGTCCCGAGCTGCTCGCGAACTACCGGCTCGTGCTCAGCGTCGGTCACGACGAATATTGGTCCGCGCCGATGCGGGACACGCTGGAGAAATTCATCGCGGGCGGCGGCAACGTGGCATTCTTCAGCGGCAACTCCGTCTGCTGGCAGGTGCGCAGCGAGGACGCCGGCCGCGCGCTCACGTGCTGGAAGCAGTATTATTTCACCGACCCTGTTTGGCAGACGAGCGATCTCAAGACGCTTTCCACGGCATGGAGCCATCATCTCGTGAAGCGTCCGGAGAATCAGCTGACCGGCGTGGGCTTTCTCTGGGGCGGCTACCGCAAGAGTCACGGGCAGTTCATGAACGACCCCGCGGAATACACGGTGCATCGGCCCGAGCATTGGGTGTTCGCTGGCACGGACGTGAAGCGTGACACGAAGTTCGGCGACAAGGACACGATCGTCGGCTACGAGTGCGACGGTTGCGAAATGGAGTGGAAGGACGGCCTGCCGTTCCCGACACACCGCGATGGTACACCAAAGAGTTTCACCATCCTTGCCACCTGCCCCGCGCGCTGGCACCCCGACGATGCTGAGTGGTATGAGCGCTGGGAAAAGGGCCGCACCGGCAACGCCGTGCTCGGCATCTACACTCAGGGCGGCACGGTGTTCACCACCGGCTCAACCGACTGGGCGCACGGGTTGCGCGGGGGCGACAAGATCGTCGATCGCGTGACGCGCAACGTGCTGGATCGCCTGTCGAAGTGATTTTTAAATTAACCCAACTCAATTGCTCAACATGAAGCTTCACACATTGGTCCTTGGCCTCGCGCTGCTGGCGTCGACCGCATTTGCCCAATCCACGCTCTCCGCCGACGAGAAGAAGCTCGGTTTCGAACTGCTGTTCAACGGTCGCGATTTCACCGGCTGGGAAAACAAAGGCAACTGGGTCGCCGAAGATGGTGCGATGTTTCGCAAGGAGAAGGGCGGAAACATCACCTTCAAGACCAAGCCGGTGCCGGATGATTTCGAACTGCGCTTCGAGTGGAAGATTTCCGAGAAGGGCAACAGCGGCGTGTATTACCGGCCGGGCCAGTACGAGTATCAGGTGCTTCACAACCAAGGCCACGGCGACGGGCGCAATCCGCGCACGAGCGCGGCGTCGCTCTATTTCTGCATGGCGCCGGCGAAAGACGCCACGCGGCCGGTTGGCGAATGGAACGAGGGCCGCATCGTCTGCAAGGGCACCGTTATCCAGCACTGGCTCAATGGCGCGAAGGTCGTGGACTTCGATTATGCGGACCCGCGCTGGGCGAAGGAAGTCGAGTTGCTCCGCGTGCGCGGCGGCGACGTGAAGGCGCGCGGTGCATTCCTCAATCTGCAGGATCACGGTGACCTTGTCCGGTATCGCAACCTCCGTTGGCGCGCGATTCCCTCGGACGAGAGGCTTGTGAGCGAGAATATCACTCCCGCGCAGATTCCCGCTGAGAAGTTGGAAAAGGAGCGAAAGTTCGTCGAAGACCGCCTTAAGGCGGAGCAGGATAAGAAGTCCAAGAAATAGTCGCGGGATTCCGCCGCGAGGCTTGATGTGCGTTCCAGATAGGCATTCGTGCATCCGGTGCATGGTCGGCGTGGCTCGTTGCGTCTAAAAAGGAAACGTCACACCAGCGTGCCACCTCGCGTCGTACGGGGCGTTTTGCACTTGGTTGAAGATTTTGCGTTAACTAACTTTGCGCTTCACCAGCATTATGAAACTGAAGTTCCGTCTCCTCGTCGTCTTGTTGCTCGCCGTCGCGTGCGTCACTGCCTCCGCCGAACCGCTCCGCGTCTTCATCCGTGGCGGCAAAAAATCCCACGGCCCGGGGCAACACGAGCACGAACAATTTCTCAAGGACTGGACCACGTTGCTCACGGAGCGCGGCTGCAAGGTGGATGGTGCGATGGAGTTTCCGACCGCCGAGCAACTCGCGAAGTCCGACGTGCTGATCCTTCATTCGCAGGAAGGCGGCGAGATTCCGAAAGAAAAGCGCGCCGGTCTCGAAGCGTTCCTCAAGCGCGGCGGTGGCGTGGTGGTGATTCACGCGGCGAATGTGCCGGCGAAGAATTCCCCCGATGGCGCGGCGTATTTGAAGTCCGTCATCGGCGGCACGTGGGTTTGGGGGCAGACCAAGTGGCTTGAAGGCCCGATGTCGCTCTACTACGTGGATCGCACGCACCCGATCACGAGCGAAGTCGGCAACTACGACATGCAGGACGAGATTTATTACGACTTGGATATCTCGCCTGACGTGCACGTGCTGGCCGCCGCTTACACACCGAATACCACCTCGGCCAAGAAGAACGACGCGCGCGGTCTGCCGCCAAAAGGCAAAGTGACGGTTTACGACATTGCCCCGCAAATCTGGGCCTACGAGAAAGACAATTATCGCGCGTTCGTTCACATCCCCGGCCACCTCTACGCGAACTTCGCCAAGCCACACTTCCGCGCGGTGCTCCTGCGCGGCATTGCGTGGGCGGGCAAGCGCACGAACGTGGACGAGCTTTGCACCAAGGCTGAACTCGCCACGTTGCGCTATCCCGAGGGCGGCACGCCATCGCCGAAGGATCTGCCGGCCACTCTCGCGGTGCACCCGGAGTTCAAGGTGTCGCTCGTGGCGTCCGAACCGCTCGTCAACAAGGTGATGAACATCGACTGGGATGACGCGGGCCGGATGTGGGTTTGCGAGACGCCGGAATATCCCGACGGTCGTTCGGTGAACCCCGCCACCGATTACGTCCAGCGGTGGAAAAAGGACGACAAGCTCACCGACGACGGCTTGAACTACGCCCGCCCCGCGCACGATCGCATCTCCATTCTCTCCGCGCCCGACGAGAACGGAACCTTCACCAAGAAGCGGGTGTTCTACATCGGCCTCGAACGCGTCACGAGTTTCGTGCTCTACAAAGACGGGGTCATCGCCGCCGCCGCGCCTCACGTCTGGCTGCTGCGCGACACCGATGGCGACGGTAAAGCCGACAAGGTGGAAAAGCTCTACACCAACCTAGGCGACCGCGACACGCACGCCGTGATTAACAATCTCCGCTGGGGCTTCGATGGCTGGATTTACGCGACGCACGGCTACAGCAGTTCGCCCGATGTGACGAGCGGCGACGGCAAGAAACACTTCGGCGGCATCGGCTCCGGCGTGGTGCGATTCAAGCCCGACGGTTCGGCGTTCGAGCAGTTTTCCTCGAAAGGCGGCAAC
This sequence comes from Limisphaerales bacterium, assembly GCA_044224905.1. Classification (GTDB taxonomy): domain Bacteria; phylum Verrucomicrobiota; class Verrucomicrobiia; order Limisphaerales; family JBGAJN01; genus JBGAJN01. Next base: position 403,203 of record JBGAJN010000002.1, on the reverse strand, counting down.
ACGTGGGGACTCCAGATTTCCTGGGACAACGAAGTGTTCTGGACGCAACCTACCAGCGGCGACCTGCTCATGCACACCGTGATGAGCGAGAGCCAGCTTTCCCGCGCGGGCGTACGCGGCCTCACCAGCTACCGCGTCGCCAGCAAGAGCCTCGACACGTTCCCCGCGATGTCGCACGACCAGTTGCCCTACGTGCAGATTGACTGGGTTGGCAAATTCACCGCCGCTGCCGGCTGCGCGATTTACGACGGCGGCACGTGGCCGGCGAAATGGAACTACAGCTATTTCACCACCGAGCCGACCATCAACCTCGTACATCACCAGTTCGTGAAGCCCGACGGCGTCTCATTCGCCGCCGCGCGCGAGGCCGGTCGCGAAACCACCGAGTTCATCGGCGGCAAAAATATTTGGTTCCGCCCCATCGAGACGCGCATCGGTCCGGACGGTGCGCTGTACGTCGTGGACTTCTGCAACCAGGCCGTCATCCACAACGACACGCGCGGACCGAAGCACGGCCCACGCAACGCTGCCATCCGTCCCGACCGCGACCATTACTACGGCCGCATCTGGCGCGTGGACCACAAGGACGCGAAGAAACTCAACGTGCCGAATCTAGCGAAGGCGTCGTCCGCGGATTTGGTGAACGCCCTCGAAAGCGTCAATCAGCACGTGCGCATGAACGCCGTGCGCCAACTCGCGGAAGGCAACAAGACCGACGCCGCGCCCGCATTGAAATCTCTCATCGCATCGCAGAAGGCGCCCCAAGCCCGCGTCGCCGCGCTGTGGGCAATGGCGCGCGTGGGCAAGCTCGACGAGCAAACCATCACTATTGCCGCCGGCGATGCCAACGAAGCTGTCCGTAAGAACGCCATGATGGTCGCAGCGGAAGCGAAAGCGAACACCCGCGCCACCGCCATCAAGCTCGCCAACGACTCAAATTTCCAAGTGCGCCTCGAAGCCTTGAAAACGCTCGCCGCACTCGACGTGGACATCGCGACCGGGAAGGCGCTCGTTGCGATTTATCCCGCGCTGGAGGACCCGTATCTCAAGGCCGCGTTCATGACCGTGGCGAACAAGGCGCCCGCGGACTTCCTCGACGCCGCGTTTGCGTTGGGCAATTCACAGGCCGTCGCGCCGCTCGTCTCCGCGCTCACCAGCACCATCGTGGGCGGCGGCAATGCCGAAGACGCCGCGAAGCTCGTTGTCTCGCTCGCGGACAAACCCGCATCGCAGGACTCGCTCAAATGGGCCTTGCTCAGTTCGCTTTCGTCGTCGTCAGCCGCTGCACCAAACTGGACTCCGGCCCTGCAGGGTGCATTGAAGAAACTGCTCACCTCGCCCAACGCCAGCGTGGCCGCGGCTGCGTTGCCGTTGACCGTGCGTTGGGACAAAGGTGGCTCACTCGCGGCAGATGTGAAGCGCGAAGTCGGCGAACTCAGTGCGAAACTTTCCGACAAAGCCACCGACGACAATGCCCGTGGCGACATCGCCGCGACGCTGCTCGGCGTGCGCTCGACGAATCCCGAAGTCGTCCCCGCCGTGACGAAGATTCTCGGCAGCGATGCTTCGCCCGCGTTGCAACGCCGCGTTGTGGAAGCGCTCGGCGCTTTGTCCGACGACAATCTCGGCGTTGCGCTCGTGAAGGCGTTGCCGCAACTACCCGGCGAGCCGCAGTCCGTCGCGCTCGACCAGTTGCTCAAACGCGCCTCGTGGAGTTCCGCGTTGCTCGACGCGCTCGACAGCGGCGCGGTGCCGCCGACGTTGCTCGGTCCGGCGAACGTGCATCGGTTGCGCCTGCATCCGAACGCGACCGTCGCCCATCGTGCGAACGGCATCATGGACAAGCTGCGCGGACCGGAAGCGAAGGAGAAGGCCGCGCTCATCGCGAAGTTCACGCCGGAAGTCGAGAAGCCAGGCAACGTTGCGAAGGGAAAAGAGCTTTTCACCGCGAACTGCGCCACGTGCCATCAGCTCGGCACGCTCGGAAATTTGGTCGGCCCGCCGCTCACCGGCATGGGCGCGCACGGACCGGCGGAGTTGCTCGTCCACATTCTCGATCCGAACAAGGAAGTGGATTTCAGCTTCGTCGCATGGAGTATCGAGACGAAGGACGGCGAGATTTACGACGGCATCATCTCGCGCGAAAATCCGAACCTCGTCGTGCTGCGCAACGCCGCGGGCGAAAAGGAAATCCTCAAGAGCACCATCAAGAATCGCCGCAATACCGGCCGCTCGCTCATGCCTGAAGGACTCGAAGCGCTCGGCGTGGAGGGACTGCGCGACATCCTCGCGTTCATCTGCGCCGACTACGCGCGCTTCCGTATCGTGGATCTCGCCGCCGCGTTCACCGCTGATTCGCGTGGCGGCCTCTACGCGGGACCGGAAGCGGGCCAGGGTTCGTTGCCGCTGGCGAAATACGGCATCGTGAATGTGTTCGGCGTGCCGTTCAAAATCGTGGACCCCGCGAAATCGCCGAGCGGGAAAAACCTGATGGTGCTCAAGGGCGGCGCGGAGAAATCGTATTCGCGCACCACGATGCCGAAGGAAGTCGAGGTGCACGTCGGTGTCGCAGCGAAGCAGTTGCACTTCCTCGGCAACGTCGCGGGCTGGGGTCATCCGCACGGCGGACCCGACCTGCGCGCGATGAAGGTCACGGTGCATTACGCGGGCGGTGCGAAGGAAGAGTTGCTCTTCAAGAACGGCGAGGAGTTCGCCGACTACATCCGCGAAGTAGATGTGCCCGGCTCAAAACTCGCGAAGGGTATTGCCGAACGAGGCCAAGTGCGTTTCGCGAGCCGCACGCTCAAAGGTTCGGGCGTCATTGAGAAGCTCACGTTCGAGGGCTTCGACAATGGCGTTGCTTCCACGACCGTCGCGGTTACGGCAGACTTGAGCAGCGATCCTCTTCCCTCCGGCGCTCCAGCTGTGGCGGGTGGCGTGCCTGCCTCGAACAATCCCGCGCCGAAGAAGGCGGGCAAGAAGGGCGACGGCAAAAAGAAGAATGCGCCCGTGCAGGTTGCGTCCGCCGCACCGGTGAAGATTCCGGCTGCTGGCCCGATGACTTGGGGCAATGGCCTCAAGGTGTTGCTTGTCGGCGGCGGCAGTTCGCACGACTTCACGAAGTTCTTTAACCTGGCCGACGTCGCGATCCTCAAGGCTGCGGGTCACAGCGTGAACTACACCGAAAGCCCCGAGGACACCGTGCGCGAGTTGAAGAACGTGGACGTCGCCGTCCTCAGCGTGAATCGCGGCGAGTGGGCGACGCCGGAGTTACGCAAGGCGCTGTTCGATTTCGCCAACGCCGGCAAGGGCCTCGTGCTCCTGCACGCGGGCATCTGGTATAACTTCAAGGACTGGCCGGAATACAACCTGCAGATTGTCGGCGGCGGCTCACGCGGCCACGACAAGCTCGGCGAGTTCAAGGTGAACGTGATTAAGGATCACCCGATCACGAAGGGCGTGACGAAGAGCTTCGCGATCACCGACGAGCTTTACTACATGACGCCCGATCCGGCCGGCACTCCGATCGAAGTGCTCGCCGAGACCTCGAACAGCATCAAGTTCCAGAAGCCGCACCCGAGCGTGTTCCTCGTGAAGCATCCGAAGGCACGCATCGCCGGCATCGCGCTGGGCCACGACGAGCGCGCGCACGGTCTGCCAGAGTTCAAGCTGCTGCTCGACAACGCGGTGAAGTGGGCGGCGGGAAAATAACGTTCTCTCGGCGAGCCGCCGGAAGCCCGTTGCTCAGTCGCGAACAATCGCAGCGAAAGATTCGCTCTCGCGTCACCGTCATCATCCGGCTAAAGAAATAGCCGGATGAAGATTCTGAAAACATTCGCGTGGCTGGTGGTTCTGGGATGCGCGACGAATGGCGGGGCGCAGACGAACTCGCCGCTTTCCTCGCTTCAGATTTTTCGCGCCGGTTATCCGCGAGCGTTTTTCTTCCGTCAGGCGGAAAGCGTTGCGGCTGCGCGCAAGCCCGACTTCGCCGTGTGGAATCGCGACTTCAGCCAGCTCATGGGCATCATGGGCAAGGCGCTCGACGAAGAAGTCCCAGGTCGCGGACGCAACGTCGATTTCTTCAATCGCTTCAAACTGGCGCATCCCGATCAGGCCGTGCTGCTCCACATGAACGGCAACTCGCGCGATCCGCGCTTCGAAGGGGAACGCTTCTTCGCCGGTCACTGGTTGTATTTTAACGGTGCGAAGATTCTGGAAACGGTTCCCGCAAAATCCGGCGAGACGGTCATCCGAGTTTCGGATGTCACGCTCTTCGAAGTGAACGCCGGTCGGTACAAGAACTCCAACGACGATATCGGGCTTTGCGTGTTCGGCGCCGACGGCAAACCGGACTGGACCCAGAGCGAACAGGTGCAACTGCTCTCCATCGACAAGAAGAAGGGCACCATTCGCGTGCGCCGCGGTGCGTACGGCACGACTCCACGCACCTTTGCCGCAGGCCAGGCGTATGCCGCCGCTCATTGCGTTGAAGGGCCGTGGGGCAAGGATTCGCACCTGCTATGGCTCTACAATTATTCCACCAAGTGTCCCCGCGATGCGAAGGGCCGCACGTGCAGTGACATCGCCGTTGCGCATCTCGCGGAATTATTCAATGCCGGCGGCAAGCTCGCCAACTTCGATGGCCTCGAATTTGACGTGCTGTTCAACGAAACGCACGGCGGCAACAAACGCCGGCGCGGCGCGGATTGCGATGCGGACGGTCGCCGTGACGACGGCGTCATCGAGGGCGTGAATGTTTACGGTTCCGGCGTGGTGGAATTCTGCCGGCAACTCCGCAGCGCGCTGGGTGAGAACAAACTCATTATGGCGGACGGCTCCTTCAAAACCGACGACGAGCAGCGCGCGTTTGGTCTCCTCAACGGCATGGAGAGCGAGGGTTGGCCGCATCTTTTGGATTTCAACGTGACCGATTGGTCGGGCGGCTTGAACCGCCAGCGGTTTTGGCAGGCGAATGGACGCGCACCGGTCCTGAGTTACATCAATCACAAGTTCAATGATCCCACTGCGACCGGCGTGGTGGACGACAAACGCGCGAAGGTGGGCTTCAACATCCACCGCCTCGTCTTCGCGGCGGCGGTGCTCACCGATTCCGCGATCACTTACGCGCAAACGCCCGATGCCAAACGTCGCGGTTCCAGCGCGCCGCCCGTCTGGGACGAACTGATCGCGGGCACGCGCCGCCAGCCGGGTTGGCTCGGGCAGCCGACGGGCCCGGCGATTCATCTCGCCACGCGCGCGCCGGATTTGCTGCGCGGCAGCAGCAAGTTGCGCAGCTATGATTTGATCGGCTCGATGGGCAGCGCGGATGCGAACATCAAGATGGATCGCGGCGAAATCCGGGTGAGCGCCAAGGATCCGAAGGCCACGCAATTCCAGGTACGCTTGAAAGCGATGGAGTGCGACGGCGCGGATCTTTATGTGACAGTCAGCGCGCGCGGCGAACCGCGGAAAAATCACCCGCCGGAAATGGCCCGCCTCGTTCGCGTTGGACTGAAACCGATCGACGACTTGGCGCCGCCCATTTCGTCCGAGCACTTCATGTCGTGGGTCAACGCGAAGAGTTTTACTTCGACATTCTATTTCAGCGACGTCCGCGCGCGCACCGCGGATCTAGAATTGGTTTTCGAATCTGCCGAACCGGTGTGGATTTCGTCCATCACTGCGCATGCGGCACCGGATGCGATGGCCCGTGAATTTCAACACGGTCTCGTCGTTGCCAATCCTTCGCCGCGCTCGCAGACCTTTGATCTCGCAAAGAATTTTCCCGGGAAACACTTCCGGCGCTTCACCGCGACGCCGGGGCAGGATTCCAAAATCAACAACGGTCAGTCTGTCGGCGCTTCGCTCACGATCGCCCCGAAGGACGCGCTGTTTCTCTTGAAGGACTGAGTCAGTGCCGCTTGAAATGGCGGTCGGCGAAGTTCAGATACTGCTCCCAATCATAGTCGGTGATGTCGTGCTTGCCGGTGCGGAGGTGATAGCCGATGAAATCGCCGACGGGATGGTCGGGTGCCGGTTGATCGGCCACACCCAGACCAGCCTTCTTGAAGAGCGCATAAACCGGCTCGGCATTCTTCCCTGAAAGAAATTCTCCGCGCGGATCGGCCCATTGGTCCTCCGTCGCGCTGGCGATGTAAACTGGCCGGGGCGCCATGAGGGCAATCAATTCGTGCTGATCGACGGGCAGAGCGGGCGCGTTGCTCGCGTAGGTCGAGTAGCGCGGGCAAAACCAGTGCGGGAATGCCTTGGTGATGATGGCGGTGGTTTCACCGAAGTTGCGCCGCGTCAGTGCCGCGCCGCCTTCGCCAGAGTCATTCGAGATGACGATAGCGAACCGCTCGTCGGTCGCGCCCGCCCAGAGTGAGGTCTTGCCGAGTCGCGAGTGGCCGTGAACGGCGACTTGCTTGGCGTTGATGTCCTTGTCCGTTTCGAGATAGTCCAGCGCCCGGCTAAGCCCCCATGACCATGCGCCGATCGCGCCCCAATCGTCGGGCTTCCACTGCGTGTTCGCGCCGTCCTTGCTCAGCGCCGCGCGGAGGCCGGTCTTCCAGCCTTCCGCGTGATCGGGTTCGATATCGCCGTAGTAAATGGTCGCCGTGGCGTAGCCGCGCTTGATCACTTTTTCGATCTGCCAACGCGAGGATTGGAAGCCGCGTGATTTCTCCGTTGCGCGACCGTTGACCACGCCGGCCTCTTTGTTGTCACGCATCCACGCCGTCGACAGCGTGATGCCGGGATCGGCATCGACCGTGTGGTTGCCGTAGAAATTGAGTCCGAGAAACGCAGGCACCGGTTTTTTCGCGTTGTTCGGCACATAGAGGAGGATGGTCATCTTGGGACCGTCCTTCTTGCCGGTGAAGTAAATGGCGATCTCTTTGCGCGTCGCGATGCCGTCGAGTGCGACGTGATCGATCGCCACCTCCTCGAACTTCATCCCGCGTGGCTTGCTCGGGCTGTGTCCATAAACGTGCGACCGGAACAACTCGAGCAGCTCGGGACGGCGCTGCTTCGTCCAGGTTTTTGCATCGGTCACAGCCTTGCCGTTGTTCAACACGAGCGGATCGGGCAGCGGCGCCATGTTGACCTTGGCTTCGTCGTAGTTGACGTTTCGCTTCTCCGCGGCGGCGAGCGTTCCGAGGAAACAGAGACTGGTGAAGCCAACTGCAAACACACGAGGGAATAGCTGGGAGCTCATGAGGAGATTCTAAGGATCGTGAAAGCCGCGAGCAAGCCGTGGCATTCATTCTGTTTGCCATCAAACCACGAGAAGCGGCATCCTCACCGCCAGCCTATGAAACTTCGCCGTGCTCTCGTCTGCATTCTTCTGTTGTGTTCCGCGATGGTTGCCCTCGCCGCGAACAAGCCCAACATCCTTTGGATTTCCAGCGAGGATCACGGCCCGCACATGGGTTGCTACGGGGACAAGTACGCCACCACGCCGAACGTCGACAAGCTCGCCACGAAAGGAATGCTCTACTCGCACGTATGGTCCTGCGCTCCGGTTTGCGCGCCCGCGCGGACGACGTTGATCTCCGGAATGTACCCGCCCAGCACTGGCGGAGAGCACATGCGCAGCCTCGTGCCCTTTCCGGCGGGGAAGAAAATGTATCCGCAACTGTTGCGCGAAGCGGGTTACTACTGCTCCAACAATTCGAAGGAGGACTACAACCTCGCCAAGCCCGGCGAGGTTTGGAACGAGTCTTCCAAACAGGCGCACTGGAAAAACCGGCCCACCGGCCAGCCGTTCTTCGCCATCTTCAACGACGAGCACAGTCACGAGAGCAAGATCCGCGTGCGTCCACACACGGCCATTCACGATCCGGCGAAGGTTCGCGTGCCCGCATACCATCCCGACACTCCCGAGGTGCGGCAGGATTGGGCTCAATATTACGACATCGTCAGCGAAGTGGACGCGATCGCCGGCCAACGTTTGAAGGAATTAGAAGACGCCGGGCTCGCTGACGACACGATCGTGTTTTACTGGGCCGACCACGGCTCCGGCATGCCGCGCAACAAACGCTGGCCCTGCAACTCCGGCTTGCAGGTGCCGCTCGTGGTTTATATTCCCGAGAAATTCAAGGAACTCCGCCCGCCGGAATACAAAGCTGGCGGCAAGTCCGATCGCCTCGTGAGCTTCGTCGATTTCGCGCCGACCCTGCTGAGCCTCGCGAACGTGAAGCCGCCCGAGTGGATGCAGGGCCACGCGTTCCTCGGCAAGTTCATCGAGGCCCCACAGCCGTTCATCTACGGCTTCCGTGGGCGCATGGATGAACGTTACGACCTCGTGCGCAGCGTCACCGACGGTCGCTATGTTTATCTTCGCAACTACATGCCGCACGTTTCGCAAGGCCAGCACGTGAGCTATCAGTTCCAGACACCGACGACTGCCGTGTGGCGCAAGCTCTACGACGAAGGCAAGCTCAACGCGGCACAGAGCATTTTCTGGAACAAGCCCAAGACGCCCGAGGAACTCTACGACCTTCAAAGCGATCCGGACGAAGTTCACAACCTCGCTGGCTCTGCCGCGCATCAGGAAACGCTCGCGAAGCTCCGCAAGGCGCAGCAGGACCTCGCGCGCAAAATCCGCGACGTCGGCTTCGTGCCCGAGGGCGAACGCCTCGCGCGTTCGGCCGGTTCGTCGCCTTACGACTTCGGCCATGATGATGCGAAGTATCCCTTCGAGCGCGTTTTTGCGACCGCGGATCTAGCGTCGATGATGAAGCCCGAAGCCGTGCCGCAATTGCGCAAGGCCATGAGCGATGGCGACAGCGCGGTGCGCTATTGGGCCACGATGGGCATGTTGATGCGCGGTGCGCCCGCGGTGAAAGAAGCCCATGATGATTTGCAGAAGGCGCTCGCTGACAGCTCCGCTTACGTGCGCTCCGCCGCGGCGTGGGCGCTGGGCGAATACGGGAGCGAAGCCGACTTGAAAGCGGCGCTCAAAACGCTGGGAGAACTCGCGCCGTCGGGAAAGAACGACGTCTTCACCTCGCTCGCCGCCCTCACCGTCATCGACAACCTTGGTATGAAGGCTGCCGGCCTGCGTGATTCCATCCCAACTTGGTCCGCGAAAGGCGAATCGCCGGACCCACGCTACAACTCCTACGTCCCGCGCCTGCTCAAGGACATTTCCATCCGCTTCGGCTTCGCTGTGAAAGATGACGGCGACGACGAGGCGGCACCGAAGGCGAAGGCCAAGGGAAAGAAAAAGAAGAAGGCGTGAGCGGCGAGAGCGCTCGCGAACTCAATTCAACAAGCGATACCAGTTGTCACGCTGGTGCGGCTCGTAACCGAGTTCGGTGATGAGCCTTTTCATGTCGGCCACGCCCATGCGGAACGTGGTGCCCGCTGCGCTGACGACGTTCTCTTCGATCATGATTGAGCCGAGATCATTCGCGCCGTATTTGAGCGCAACCTGCCCAATGTCCTGTCCTTGCGTGACCCATGAACTCTGCACGCTCGGAATGTTGTCGAGATAGATTCGGCTCAGCGCCTGTGTCCGCAAATACTCGTGCGCCCCGACCGTCGGCGATTTCAGCACGGCGTTCTCCGGCTGGAACGTCCAGCAGATGAATGCGGTGAATGCGCCGCCCTTCAGGTCGCCGGCCTCGAGTGCGGAAGCGTAGGCAGCGGCTTTCTCAATTGGCGATTCGCTGCTCGCAATCGGCAATCGTGCCAAGGATCGGTCCTGCTGCGCACGGACCACTTCCAGGTGTTCGATGCGGTCCTCGATGGTTTCCACGTGGCCGAACATCATCGTCGCCGAGCTCGCGAGCCCGAGCGCGTGGGCTTGGTCCATCACGCCCATCCACTCGCCGGTCATCGCCTTGAGCGGGGCGATTTTCTTGCGCACGCGGTCAACGAGGATTTCACCACCGCCACCGGGAACGCTACCGAGACCGGCGGCCGTGAAATCACGGAGCACCTGTTCCACCGGCTCGTTGAAAAATTCCTGAAACGCGATGAACTCGCTCGGGCTGAAACCGTGGACGTTGATCGACGGATACTTCGCTTTGATGTGCGCGAGCAGATCGAGATACCACTGCTTGGTGAGCTTCGGATGGTGCCCGCCCTGCATGAGAATCTGCGAACCGCCGAGCGCGATCGTTTCCTCGATCTTCCGATCCATCTCGTCGTGCGTGATGACGTAGGAATCCGCGTCCTTCTCCGTGCGCCAGAACGCGCAGAACTTGCAGTAGACGTTGCAGACGTTCGTGTAGTTGACGTTGCGGTCAACGATGTAGGTGACGATGTCGTTGCCGCGACCGCCGTGGCTCGCAGCGCGCAACAGTTGGCGGCGCCGGTCCGCGAGCGCTCCGAGTTCCTCCAGCGGCAGGCGCGCGAGGCGGAGGGCTTCGGCCTGATCAATGCGCTGGCCGTCCCAGACCTTCTGCTGGAGCTCGTCGAGTGACGCGTCGTAAATCACAAATCGAAAGTAAACAATCGGCGGTTCGTGGCAAGCCTGCCGCCGCACATTTCAGGTCACGAAATGAGGCTCATAAACCGGCTGCCCGCTGTGTTTGCGCAACAGTTCCACGAACTTCGCCACGCCGCGCTTCTCGTCGTCGCTCAGGTGATAGTGAATGTGCCAGCCGAGGTAGTCCTTGCGGAACTCGAGATCGTATTCGCGCCGGCTGCTGATGATGTAATCGAGTGTATCGAGGCCGAACGACTTCGCCTCGCGCAAGTGGCGGCGCAGTGGTGTCGTGTCAATGCCGCGCCGCAACGCCCACACGGCGTAAACGAACGGCAACTGAGTCAGCTCGAACCACGCCGCGCCGAGGTCCCAAATCTCGTGCTTGTGCGGCGCGCGGATGAAATCAATCGCCGGATCACCAATCAGCATCACGTAGTCATGCGATTTCGCGGCCGCGTAACTCTCCAGCGGTTTGAACTCCGGCTTCAATCCGCGCTCGGCCAGCAACACGCGCAGCAGATTCACACTCGTGCAGGAGGCCGTGTCGCAATACACCTCGCGCATTTTATCGATCGGCTTTTTGTGCGCGAGCAACACGCTCTTCACCTCGCCGAGCGACGCGACCGCGATCCCATCGAGCACATCGTAGCGGTCGTTGAACAAAACTTCAGTGATGCTCACGAGCGCGGCGTCGAGTTCGTCGCGACGCAACATCTCGGCGAGCTTTGATGGCGTGTGAAATTGAACCTGATCTTCGAGTCCGCGTGTGAGCGGAACAGCGTTGAGATATTTTACCGAGCCCACGCGAAACGGCGCGAGCGAGCCGGTCATCTCGTCTTCGCGCTGCATGAGAATCTTCCGCTCCTCGCTCTCGACGGTCTTCACGATGTGCTCCGTCGGCTCGGGCGGTTCGGGCGCGAGACGCAGCTTGAGAGGTTTGTCAGATGGTTCCACGCGAACGATGCGGTCAGGCAGTGGCGAGATTTTTCTCCAACACAGATGACGGTCGCCCGTCGCCGGCAGAATCACTCGGCGCCGCCGGCTCCCAAACCTTGATCGGCTCGTAAAACGTGTTTCGCTGCACGGGCTCGCGGCCGGTTTCGCGAATGGCTTTCACCATCGTGGCTTCGGTCTGCGCTTGCGGCGACGTCGCGCCGGCCATGTGGAAGATGTGCTCCTCAATGATCGTGCCGTGGAGATCGTCCGCGCCATAGCTGAGCGCAACTTGCGCGAGCTTCATGCCAAAGCCCACCCAATACGCGGTAATATGATCGAAATTATCGAGGAAGATGCGACTCACCGCAAGCGTGCGCAGCGAATCGAAACCGGTCGGCGGCGTCTGGACGGGAATTAGATTGTTCTCCGGCTGATACGGCAGCGGCACGAAGCCGACAAAGCCGCGCGTCTCGTCCTGCAACGCGCGCAACATGCCCAGGTGATGCACGCGGTCGGCGAGCGATTCGACGTGGCCGAAAAGCATCGTGCACGTGCTACGTCCGCCCATCTGGTGCCACGTGCGATGCACGTCGAGGTATTCCTCGGCGGATTCCTTGCCGCGGGCGATTTGCGCGCGGACTTCCTTGCGGAAAATCTCCGCGCCGCCACCGGTGAGCGAATCGAGTCCCGCTGCTTTCAACTCGGCCAAGGTTTCCTTCACGGATTTCTTGGCCATCCACGCGAGGTGAAGAATTTCAATCGCCGTGAAGCACTTCAATTGCAGCCGGGTGTCGAGCGCTTTGAGCGCCTTCAAGAAATCCACGTAGTAACTGAACGGCAACGACGGATGGAGCCCGCCGACGATATGCAGTTCGGTGATGCCGAGTCGCAACGCCTCGCGAGCCTTCTCGACCATCTGCTCGGCGCTGAGTTCAAAGCCGTCCTTGTCGCGTTTCTTCCGCGCGAACGAGCAGAACTGGCAGCTCAGGATGCAGTAGTTCGAGTAGTTGATGTAGCGGTTGACGATGTAGCTCGCGCGATTGCCCACCTTGCGCTGCCGCACGAGATCGGCGATCGCGCCGAGCGCGTTGAGATCCTTACTTTCGAACAACCGCAGGGCGTCGGCTTCGGAAATGCGCTCGCCCGCCGCCACCTTGTCGTGGAGGTCGCGCAACTGGCTGCGTTGAATCAGAAAATTCATTTCACAAATCGGAACCCGGGCAGCGCCACTTCCGTCACCGTCACCACGAGGAACACGACGCTGATGAGCGCGTTCAGGCGGAAGAAGGCGTTCTGCACCCAGTTCAAGCTGCGGCGGCGCGCCAGAAAATGTTCCAGCATCAAACTGCCACCGATGATCACCATGCCCACCAAGTATGCGATACGAAATCGCGAAAGCAAACCGAACCCAAAAAGGATCATGATCATCAGCAAATGCGCGAGGAATGCGGCGCGCAACGCGTTGGCCGGCCCCCATGCGACGACGATCGAGTGCAGGCCGTGACGCTTGTCGAACTCGTAGTCTTGCATCGCGTAGATGATGTCGAAACCGATGAGCCAGAAGACCACCGCCACCGCGAGGATCACCGGAAGGAAGCCGCTGTGTTTCAGCGAAAGCGAGCCGTCGCGCATTGGCAGAAAATCAAAACTACCCCGCACCGCTAGCCACGCGCCGATGGGCGCGAGCGCCAGCGCGAGGCCGAGCCAGACGTGTGTGTAATCCGTGAAGCGTTTCGTGAGCGAGTAGAAGCACACGAAGAACAACGCAACCGGCGACAGGTAGAAGCACATCGGGTTGAGATAGAACGCCGAGACGATCAACCCCGCCGCGCTTAGCGCGCACAGCATGATTGCGCTCGCAAGGGAGATCTGGCCCGCCGGCAAATGGCGCATCGCCGTGCGCGGATTCATCGCGTCGAATTTTCGATCGACGATCCGGTTGAAGGCCATCGCACAAGTGCGCGCGGAAACCATCGCGGCGATGATCAACCCAAACGTCCGCCAGCCGGGCCAGCCACGTTCATCGCGCGCCGCGACGACCATTGCCGCGAGTGCGAACGGCAGCGCGAACACGGTGTGCGAGAGCTTCACGAAGCCAGCCCATTTGGCAATAGAACGAAACATCAGTCCTGCTCCTCCTTCCAGCGAGGCGCAAGCTTGTTGGGAATTCCCATGTGATCGAGCACGCGCGCAACGACCGTATCGACGACCTGCTCGATGGTTTGCGGCCGCGTGTAGAAGATCGGATTCGCCGGCAGGATCGTCGCGCCTGCGAGGAGCAGCAGTTCAAAATTCTTCACGTGCACGAGGCTCAACGGAGTTTCCCGCGGCACGAGGATCAGTTTCTTGCGTTCCTTCAGCACCACGTCTGCCGCACGCAGCAGCACGTCTTCGCTAAAGCCATGCGCGATGCGACCCAAGGTTCCCATCGTGCAGGGGATGATCACCATGACATCGGGCGGATTCGAGCCGCTGGCGAAGGGCGCGTTCATGCTCTTCAACCCGTGTGCGGTCACGCCCTCGGGCAACCGGAGACCGTCAGGCAATTCCTCCGCGATCACCTGATGCGCGTAGTTCGACATCACGACGTGGATCTCGTGTTCCCGCGGGTCGAGATTGTCGAGCAACCGCTGCGCGTAGAGCGAACCGCTGGCTCCGGTGATGGCGACCAAAATTTTCAATCCGCAAAGGTTAGTGGGTGATCACGCCAACGGCAAGCGCGTGCGCCATCGAATCGCGAGTCTTCACGGCAAGGAACGAGGTGAAATGGCTTCCGTTCACGCGGCGCCTTCGGCATAACGGGCGCAGTGTCAGCGGAAATTTCGATCATCGTCCCCGTTTACAACGAGGCGGACAACGTGCTCCCCATGTGGAGCGAAGTGACCGCCGCGTTTGCGAACGTCGGTCGCAGCTACGAACTCGTCTTCGTTGACGACGCGAGTTCCGACACGACGTGGCAACGCATTCAGGAAGCGCGCGCCCAAGACTCACGCGTGCGCGGCCTGCGTCACGCGCGCAACGCCGGCCAAAGCGCCGCCGTGTGGACGGGCGTGCAGAACACGACGACGCCGATCATCGCGACTCTCGACGGCGATTTGCAGAACGATCCCGCAGACTTGCCGAAACTGCTCGCGGAATTGAACAACGTGGATTTCGTCTGCGGCGTACGACTCAAGCGCAAGGACACTTTCAGCAAACGCATCTCGACGCGCGTCGCCCGCTGGGCGCGCAAGTCCGCGCTCGGCGTCGATTTTCGCGACACCGGCTGCGCGTTGCGCGTCTTCAAGCGCAGCGTGCTCGACGGCGTCCTGCCATTTAATGGCTGGCACCGTTTTTTGCCCATTCTCGTGGCAGGAAATGGCGCGACCACGAAGGAAGTTCCCGCTAATCATCGGCCGCGCGTGGCTGGCGTGTCGAAATACGGCGTGTGGAATCGCGTCTGGCGCGGCCTTTTCGACCTCGTCGGCGTGGCGTGGTTGCAGAAACGCCGTCTGCGGCGCGTGCCGCTCGCGGAATAACACGCCTTGTTGAACGAATCAGCGCGCAACATCGTCAGAAAACCGTCCATCATGGCGCTGCTCGAAATCTCCCAACTCAAAAAATCCTTTCTCGCCCCAGACGGAACGCGCCACATCGTCGTGGACGTCCCGCAATTTTCGCTGGAGGAGAAATCGCAAGTCGCCCTTGCGGGTGAAAGCGGCTCCGGCAAGACGACGTTTCTGAATCTCATCGCCGGCATTCTCAAACCGGACAGCGGTCAAATCCGAATCGCCGGTCGCGAAATGTCTGCACTCGGTGAACCGGAACGCGATCGACTGCGCGCCACCAGCATCGGTTATATTTTTCAAACCTTCAATCTGCTCCAGGGCTACACGGTGCTGGAAAACGTTCTACTCGGCATGTCCTTCGGTGCGGGCGAGGATCGCGCGTTCGCGCAGTCACTGCTCAAACGCGTCGGCCTCGAGAGCCGCCTGCATCATCGCCCGCGACAACTTTCCACCGGCCAACAACAACGCGTCGCCGTCGCACGCGCGTTGGCAAACCGTCCCAAGCTCGTGCTCGCCGACGAACCAACCGGCAACCTCGACCACGCGAACGCCCGCGAGGCGCTGAAGCTCATCCGTGAAGGTTGCCGCGAAAACGGAGCCGCCCTGCTCCTGGTCAGCCACGATCGCGAAGTGCTCGCGCAATTTGATTCCGTGCAAGAGTTGGCGAAGATCAACCGCGCCGCGGCGTCGCAGGAGGTGAAGTTGTGACCATCCTTCGCATTGTTTTCAAAAGCCTCCGCCAGCACGCGCTCTCCACGTGCGTCACTGCAGCGAGCATTGCGCTCGCGGGCGGATTGCTGATGGCGGTGTGGGTGGTGAAGAGCGAGTCGCAGAAAACGTTCACTGGCGTCACCGGTGGATTCGATGCTGTGCTCGGCGCGCGGAGTTCGCAGCTCCAGCTCGTGCTCAACAGCATTTTCCATCTCGAAGCCTCGCCCGGAAATCTCGCCAATGCCGATTACCTCGACATCAAGAAGGACACACGCGTGGCACTCGCCGTGCCCATCGCAGTCGGCGACAACTACCATGGCTACCGGCTCGTCGGGACGACGCTGGAGATGCTCACGGCGGTCGAGTTCGCGCCCGGTAAAAAGTTCACGGTGCAGAAACCCGGACGCGTGTTCGATCCCGCGTTGCGCGAAGCGGTCGTGGGCAGTTTCGCAGCGAAGAAACTCGGACTGAAATACGGCGACAAGTTTCAGCCGTATCACGGTTTAATTTTCAACGAGAAGGATCAGCATCCCGAAACCTACGTGGTCGTCGGCGTGCTCGAACCTTCGAACACACCCGCCGATCGCGTGATCTGGATTCCGGTCGAAGGCCTGCAGAAGATGGGTGGGCACGATCCGAAAACCGCCAGCGATGTCAGCGCCGTGCTAGTGAAACTCCGCTCGCCGATCGCTGGCAAGCAACTCGAACTAATGTAC
The DNA here is from genome assembly GCA_044224905.1 of Limisphaerales bacterium. Taxonomy (GTDB): domain Bacteria; phylum Verrucomicrobiota; class Verrucomicrobiia; order Limisphaerales; family JBGAJN01; genus JBGAJN01. The sequence goes on along the minus strand of JBGAJN010000002.1, from coordinate 386,854 downwards.
AACAAGCAGGGCAATCGGCTCACCTTCGCGTGGCCGATCGCGCAGATCATCGCGCAGCTCTTCGATAAAATTTCCTGGATGGATCGCGTGCTTGCGCTCATCGCGTATCTCGTCGCGCTGGTGGCCACGGGGTCGGTGCTCGCGAGCATTTACAACTCGATGAACGAACGTCGCCGCGAGATCGCCATCCTGCGCGCGCTCGGCGCCCGACGCGGAACCATCTTCACCGCCGTCGTGCTCGAGTCAGCTGCGATCTCGGCGATCGGCATGGCGGTGGCGTTTGTTATCTATGGCGTCATCGTCACTGTGGTGGCCGCGGTCATCCGGGCGCAAACGGGCGTGGTGATCGATCCGCTGACGTTGCATCCGGTGCTCGCGCTCGCGCCCGCGGGCATGATTGCGCTCGGTGCGCTGGCCGGCATCGTGCCCGCGTGGAAGGCGTATCGAACGGACGTCGCCGAAAATCTCGTGCCGGTTTCGTAAGCTTATGAAGACGCTCCCTGCCCTGTTCGCAGCTATTTCACTGCTGGTGCTCGTCGCCGGATGCGGCGAACGCCGAGATCACGGTTCAGCGGAACATCATCACGTGGCCCCGCATGGCGGAACGCTCGTTCCGCTGGGCGAGCACGAGTTCAATCTCGAGTTCGTTCTCGATGCCGCCACCGGCACGCTCAACGCCTACGTGCTGGATGCCCACGCGAATGATTTTGTGCGTCTGCCCATCGTTTCATTTCAAGTCGCCGCCAAGCGTGCCGACCGCGAGGAGACGCTGGAGTTCAAGGCCGCCGCCAACACGGCCACGGGCGAAACCGTCGGCAACACGGCGCTCTTCACCGCACAGGCCGACTGGCTCAAGACCGGGGGAAATTTCGAAGGCGTGTTGAAGGAACTGGCAATCCGAAGTAAGAGTTATGCGTCCATCGCGTTCAAGTTTCCGAAGTGAGACGGCGCGTCGGACGTCTGAAATTTTATGAAAGTGAATTTGAAACTGGCCGTTGCCACCCTGCCCTGTCTCGCTGCGTTGTTCGTGGCCGGCTGTTCGAAAGAAGCCGTCACCAATGCTCCGGTGAAGGAAGTCCGCGGCGAAGCGATCGCGCAGCCTCCCGCACAGACCACGCCTGCAACGCAACCAGCGCAGGCCGCGAAGACCGACAACACTTCCAAGCCCGTACCCGCGGACACCGCCAGCGCGCCCAAGGCGGCACCCGCATCATCGGCGCCCGCCGCAGCGGCAGCTTCCGCTAAAAGCGATGACTTCGAAACCGTGGGCTTTGACCGCTTGGCCGGCTTCAACTATGAGATGCCGGACGAAAGTGCCGTGAAGACAAACGCGCCCGCCGCGCCAACGAAGGAGCAAATCCCTGCCGACATCAAAGCGCTGAACAGCAAGCGCGTCGCGCTCAAGGGATTCATGCTGCCGTTGAAAGTCGAAGGCGGATTGATCACGGAACTCCTCATCATGCGCGATCAATCCATGTGCTGCTACGGCACCGTGCCGAAGATCAACGAATGGGTCAGCGTGAAGATGACCAGCAAAGGCGTGAAGCCGATCATGGATCAGGCGGTGACGATTTACGGGTCGCTCAAAGTCGGCGAGATGTTCGAGAACGGCTACCTCGTGGGCATTTACGCGCTGGACGGGGAGAAGATCGCCGGACCGCTGGATCTCTGAGCTCTCCGAAGATCCGTTAAGTGAGCCTTAGTCACGGCAGAGGCAATTGTTCACCGACGAGAACACGAATTGCCCAAATCCAATAAGCGAGGGGCAAAATTGAAAAGAGGGCCAGCACCGCGAGCTGGAGATTTTTCACTCGAATCGAGAACCAGATTGCGATGCCACTCCCCAAGAAGGCACTCAATGGGCCAAGGCCACCGGATATCCCACGAACTGACTCGATTCGAGGTCCAAAATGAAAAGTTAGCGCAGCAGTTGAACTAACCAACAAACACCCAACCGCCAGTCGAACAACCTTTTCTGGAGCGCCGGCGTGGATTGGCATCGTAAAAGGCGCTGCCCAAGGAAGACTCGGGCAGCGCCACATGGGCTCTTACTTCACGTTCGCCTTGAAAAACTTCGAGGCGCCTTCGACGAACTTGTTCGGGTCTTCGGCGAAGCCCTTGTTGTCCGTTTCGATCGCCATCACGCCGTCCCACTTGGATTTCTTGAGCTCGGCGAAGAGGCCTTTGTAGTTGGAAATGCCGGTTCCGATGTCCACGTCGAGGACCACGTCCTTGCCGTCGACTTTCTCGACCTTCTTGTCCTTGAGGTGGAGGTCATACACGCGGCCGTTGTATTCCGAGAAAACTTTCGCCACGTCGAAACCTGCGCCGCTCACGTGACCGATGTCGATGCACGCGCCGATCCGCTTGTCGCGCTTGGCGAGCAACGCCTTCACCGTCTCGGGATTGCCGTAGACGCTGGTGATGCCGTGATTGTGGATGGCGAGCTTGATGTCGTATTCCTTCACAAGCTCTTCGAGGTTGTCCCACTCGGCCATGTTCTTCGGCTCCACGACGATGACTTTGCAACCAATGAGCTTGGCGAACTCGAACAGCTTGCGGTTTTTCTCCTTGTCCATCGAGGTGCCCGCGACGCCGAACGTGTAGCAAACGAGCCCGTGCTTATCGAGGACGGCCTTCTTCTTCAAGTTCTCCTCCGCCGGCGCGTTCGGATCCATGTGCTTGCCGATGCATTGGAGGTATTTGATTTTGTGCTTCACCGCGAAGTCCACCATCTGGTCGAAGGACATGTTGCGGCAGGTCCACGTCTGAAGGCCGAGCTTAGGTTCCGCCTGCGCGACGGCGGCGGTCAGCACGGCGAGCGTGGCAATCAGTGACAAAAGGCGCGGGAGTAATTTCATAATCGTTGTTGGACGGTGTTGTTGCCGGATACTTCAAAGGCATCTGGGCAAACCGTCAATGGGGAAAACGCGGCGACACACCGAGCGAAGCGGACGAATGAACTACTTCAAAGGCGCAAGATCCATCGATGCGCCGCGCTTGAGAACAGGTTCGATGACCGCCAGTAGTTCTCCCCAGTTCACCGAACCTTCGACCAGCAAGAGGATTTGCGGAGCCGGCAGTCGTCCATCGTTCAGCACCGCCTCCAGCGCGCGAGCATCGATCAGCGGCTCGTATTTCACCGTGCTGAGTTCCGCTGGTGCGATAAGGGCACGACCCGCAGTCTGCGGTTCAGCCAAACGCCGCGCGAAATCGAGTCGGGTTCGGCCAGCGGCCATCGTCATCCGCAGAACGCAATTGGCCGGCGTCGGTTCGGCTACATACTCAACGATGTTGGTCGCGCCGTTGGCGCCCTTGAGGACTGAGCGCGGCGGATGCGCGAGGTCCGTGTAGCCGCGCAAATCCGCCGCCGTCGCGGTGATTGCGTTCAGCGGGCTAGACGTCGACGGCGTGAGAGACAAGCCGATCTCCCAACCGAGATGTCGGCGCACCGACATGACCGCGGGTAACTGGGCGGTAGCCGCGTTGGAGTTCGGTCCCAACAACCGCGCAAGACAGCGCGTGACCGCCTCGTCCGTGAAACTCCCTCCCGGGTTTAACTCCAATTCCACCAAGCCGGGTTTGGGCCCGAAAGGTTTGAGACACGCGGCCGTGAGCAGTTCCACGCCGAGCTTCTGCGCCGCAGGAACGGTCAGCAATTTCTCCGCAAGCGCCGCATCGAGAGATCGCTCAATCTCCGCCAAATACACCCGCAGCAACTTAAGCGGCGCATTGCGCGCGCCCGTGCGGTGACCCGTCGCGGCTTGCGTGAGCAGGTCAACCACTTCCGACTTGGTCAATTCCCAGCGAAGGGGAATCGCACCGGATGGCACGCGCGGTGCGCCCGGCGACTCCGCGAGATCGGCGAACACCCGATAGTCACCCCACGGCTCGCCTTCGAGCTTGTCCGAACTGAACGGGATTTCGCGCTCCAACGTCGCGCTCGGATTCAACGTCACCTCTTCAGAGATTCCGTCCACGACGCTCGCAGCGGGAACCCTCACTCCGTTCGTGTTCACCACCCACAACTGCAAGGACTCGGGCCAGCGGAATTTCTGCGGCGTCGCCGAAGTGCTGGTGAACCGCACGCGCAAGGGCGACGGTACGAGCGGCGCGAGTTTCGCGGGACCAGAAATCTCGATCTGCACGCCGCGTTTCTTAGAACGCCCCTCCCGCTGGGCGAGGTAATCCGCGACGTTCAACACCGCGAGTTGCAACGGTGGCGTCTCCGCAGTCCCGCGCCACAAGCTGAGGCCGCGCCCGACTTGCGGTCGTTGAAAATCGAGCACGCCCTGGTAGCGTCCGCGCAGTTCATAAGCGCCGCTTTCGCGCAGGATCACCCAGTCGCTCAAGCGCGTGTCAAAATCTTTCGGCTCCCCGGGGTCCAAGCGCTCGGCCTTTGCGAACATGTGCGCGAGCGCCTGCCCCGGCGGCGTCGGTGGAATGACCGCGCCAGCTTTCGTTACAGCGAGCTTGCCGTTGAAGCGACAACAACCTTCCCACATGAAGCCGAGCGGTTCGGTCGACTGGTTTTGAAACCGGAAGAACAACGGAATCGGATCGCCGATCACGTGCGTTTCCGCAGGCGGAATCACCAGCTCAACCCGAACCGCCGGTTCGGCAGCGAGAGCCGCACTGACGACAAGCAAGGGCAGCATTGCAATCACCTTCATCGCGTGAAGCAGGCAATTTGATATCGGTGTTGGCATCGAGTTCATCGGACGGCGTTGAGTTTGTTTCCGTTCAACCAAGTAAAAGTTCCGTCCGCTCAAACGATTCGCTCCACCATGTTTGGCGGCGGCTGGCATTGGGTTGCCTCCGTTCGCTGTGGCGCGCCTCGCGCCTTGCCAGTTGGCGACCGGCTCCGCATCATTTCGCCATGCACTTGACCAATGCCCGTCTCATTTTGCCCGACTCGATTGCCGCCGGTTCCCTCACGCTGCACAAAGGCCGGATCACCAAAGTCTCCCACAACAGCGGCAAGAAGTCGTCGGCGTCCAAATCTTCGACGGGCGAACGCATGGATTTGAAAGGCGGCTATCTAGCGCCGGGCTTCATCGACGTCCACATCCACGGCGGCATGGGCGCAGACACCATGGAAGCGACGGAGCAGGCGTTCCGCACCATCACCGAGTTTCACATGCGCGGCGGAACCACCTCGCTCACGCTCACGACCGTCACGGCGAAGGAAGAAGATATTTTGAAAGTGCTCTCCGCCGTGCGCCCGTTCCACAACCGTTCGTTGGGCGGCGCGCGCATCGTCGGTGTGCACATCGAAGGACCGTTCATTGCCAAGGGCAAGGCCGGCGCGCAGAATCCCGCCTTCATCCGCAATCCCACGGCGCGCGAGTGGAAGAAGTATTTACGCTTCGGAAATCTTGTCACGCAGATGACCATCGCGCCTGAAAACCCGGGCTCGCTCGAGTTGATCAAAGCCTTGCGCAAGATCGGCGCGATCGCCAGCGGCGGCCATACGGACGCGACAGATGAGCATCTCGTGCCCGCGCTGAAGGCCGGCTTGAATCAATCCACGCACACGTTCAACGCGATGAGCACGATCACCAAGCGCGGCCCTTATCGGTTCGCCGGAATGATCGAGTTCGCGATGGCGCAGGACGAAATCATGGCGGAGTTGATCGCCGATGGCGTGCACGTTCCGCCGATCCTGATGCGAATGCTGTTCAACGCGAAAGGCCGCGACGGCGTTTGCATCATCACTGACGCCACGCTCGGCGCCGGTCTGCCGCCAGGAACGAAGTTCAGCCTGCTCGGGATTCCCGCGCGCACGACGGACAAGGTCGCCGAAATGGAAGACGGCACCGGCCTCGCCGGCAGTACGCTCACGATGATCGAAGGCGTGCGCCGCGCGGTGGAGCTCGGCGGGCAATCGCTTGTCGATGCCGTGCTCATGGCGTCGCTGAATCCGGCGAAGCAACTGGGCCGCGAAAAAGAATTTGGCTCCATCGCCGCCGGCAAACGCGCCGACCTCGTCTGGTTCGACGACAAATTCCGGGTCCGTGGCGTGTGGCTCGACGGAGAGATGAAGTTTAAAGCGTGACGCCGCGTGGCCCTAGAGCCGCGACACCAGCAACTCACGTTGAAAGATGAGTTCCTTCGGCAGGTTCGAGTAGAGCTTCAGAAACAACTCGTCCTGCGAGATGACTTCCTTGCGCCACTCCTCGGTGTCGATGGTTTGCGCTTTTTCCAACGCTTTAAGTACCGAGGCGTCTAAGCCGGTCAGGTCGAAAGCTCGCGGGCCGGGCACCCAACCCAGCGGCGTTTCCTCGGCATCAGCGCGGCCGCGGCAGCGATCGACGATCCATTTCAACACGCGCATGTTCTCGCCGAATCCGGGCCAGAGGAAATTTCCCTGCTCGTCTTTGCGGAACCAGTTCACGCGGAAAATGCGCGGCGGCTTCGAGATCAACTTCCGCATCTTGAGCCAGTGCCGGAAGTAATCGCCCATGTTGTAACCGCAGAAGGGCAGCATCGCCATCGGGTCGAGACGCACCTGTCCCACTGTGCCCGCGGCGGCGGCGGTCATCTCGGAGCCCATCGTTGCGCCGACGTACACGCCGTGCGTCCAGTTGAAGGTCTGGAACACCAGCGGCATCGTCGTCGCGCGGCGTGAACCGAAGATAATCGCGCTGATCGGCACGCCCTTCGGATCGTGCGCTTCCGGCGCGAGCGTCGGAGTGTTGGACATCGGCGCGCAAAAGCGGCTGTTCGGATGCGCGGCTTTTTCCTTTGAAGCCGGCGTCCACTCGTTGCCGCGCCAGTCGAGGCACTTCTCCGGCACCGGGCCGTCTTTGCCTTCCCACCAGACATCCATATCGGGCGTGAGCGCAACGTTCGTGAAGATCGTGTCGCGTTGAATCGTTTTTACGGCGTTGGGATTCGACTTCGAGTTCGTGCCGGGCACGACGCCGAAGTAACCGTATTCCGGATTGATCGCGTAGAGACGCCCGTCCGGTCCGGGCTTCATCCAAGCGATGTCGTCACCGACCGTCCACACCTTCCAACCTTTGAACGCCGGTGGTGGGACGAGCATCGCGAAGTTCGTCTTACCGCAAGCGCTCGGAAACGCTGCAGCGACGTAGGTCTTTTCACCTTCGGGCGATTCGACGCAGAGAATCAACATGTGCTCGGCCATCCAGTTTTCTTTACGGCCGAGCCATGAGCCGATGCGCAGCGCGAGACACTTCTTGCCGAGCAGCACGTTTCCGCCGTAGTTCGAGCCCACGGAGATGATCGCGTTGTCCTCGGGAAAATGGGCGATGAAACGGCGCTCCGGATTTACATCGAGCATGCAGTGCAGGCCGCGATTGAAATCATTACTCGCGCCGAGTTGCTGGTAGGCGATGTTGCCCATGCGCGCCATGATGCGCATGCTGAGCACCACGTAGATCGAGTCGGTTAATTCAACACCGATCTTGGTGAGGGGCGAGCCGGGCGGGCCCATGAGATACGGCACCACGTACATCGTGCGCCCGCGCATCGAACCGGCGCAGAGGCCGCGGAGCTTTTCATACATCGCCTTTGGCGCCATCCAATTGTTCGTCGGGCCGGCGTCCTCCTCGTTGTGGCTGCAGATGTAAGTGCACTGCTCCACTCGCGCCACGTCGTTCGGGTTCGAGCGATGGTAGTAGCAACCGGGAAGCTTCTCTTGATTGAGCTGGATCAGAATGCCTCGGGCCACGGCTTCTTTGGTGAGCGCTTCCTTCTCCGCCTCCGAACCGTCGCACCAAAAAATGCGATCCGGGAGACAAAGGTGCGCCATTTCATCAACCCACGCGGTGACGTGGCGGTTGGTGGTCTGGCAGGCGCCGAGAGCTTGGGTGTGCATGGGTAAAGTTGTTTCTGGATGAATGTCGCGCCGGGTTACTTCCGGCACTAACGGTTTTAGGTCGGCCGGCGCGCCAGTCAAGTTGACGCTCGACTTTTCGCGTGAAGGATTTTCATAGTGTTTCATGGCTGCTGTAACTTCAACGATGCTTCCCCTCGGCACGATCGCGCCGGACTTTCGCCTGACGGACGCCGTGACCAGCCGCACCGTCGCGCTCGCCGACCTCAAGAACGCGCCGGCGTTGCTGGTGATGTTCATCTGCAACCACTGCCCGTACGTGAAGCATCTCCAGGCCGGCTATGTGCAGCTCGCGAAAGATTATCAGGCGCGCGGCGTCGCCGTGGTCGCGATCAGTTCCAACGACCCGCAGAATTATCCCGACGATGCTCCGCAGCACATGGCCACCGAAGCGCGCAAGGCCGGATACACCTTTCCGTATCTCTTTGATGAATCGCAGTCGGTCGCCAAAGCGTATCGCGCCGCGTGCACGCCGGACTTCTTCATTTTCGATGGGCAACAACGCCTCGTGTATCGCGGACAGATGGACGACGCGCGTCGCGGCAACTCCGCGCCCGTCACTGGCAAAGACCTCCGCACCGCGCTCGACGCCGTGCTCGCGGGCAAGCCGGTATCGACCGAGCAGAAGCCCAGCATCGGCTGCAACATCAAGTGGAAGCCGGGGAATGAACCGGACTACTTCTGAGAATGCAGAAGGCAGAAGGATGAATGCAGAAAAAGATCTCGCCGCGAGAACCAAACAGTTTGCGCGGAGAATCATCCGGCTGTTCGTTGCTTTGCCGAAGGAGACAGCCGCGCAGGTTCTCGGCAAACAAGTCCTCCGGTCGGGAACTTCCGTCGGCGCAAATTATCGCGAAGCGAACCGCGCGCGTTCCAAAGCGGAGTTCATAGCCAAGATCGGTGACTGTTTGAAGGAAGCCGACGAAACCCTGTATTGGCTCGAACTCCTGATGGAGGAAGGGTTCCTTTCCGCGCAGCGACTCCAGCCTTTGGTGAAAGAGGCGGACGAGCTCGTTGCGATCTTGACGACCATTTCCAAACGTTCGCGCGGCGACTGACTTTTTCTGCATTCTTCATTCTGACTTCATAATTCGCATGCGTTTCCTCGGAATCGAAATCGGTGGTTCGAAACTGCAACTTGTCACGGGCGATGCCGCCGGCAAAATCATCGATCATCAAAGGCTCACCGTCGATCGCACCAAAGGCGGCGCCGGCATCCGCGAGCAGATCAAGGCGACCATCACAAAGTTGCAGCCGCAGTTCCAGTGGCGCGCGGTGGGCGTTGGTTACGGCGGCCCCGTCGCGTGGCAGACGGGACAGATCTGCTGCTCGCATCACGTGGAAGGTTGGAATGATTTTCCGCTGGGCGATTGGTTGCGCGAATTGACCGGGCTGCCCGTGTCCGTGGACAACGACACGAATGTCGCTACGTTCGGCGAAGCACTGCGCGGCGCGGGGGTGGGCAGCAATCCGGTGTTCTACACCAATTCCGGCAGTGGCGTCGGCGGCGGGCTCGTGGTCGACGGGAAGATTTATCACGGCGCTAAACCCGGCGAAGCGGAGTTCGGTCACCTGCGCTTAGACAAAAGCGGTACGATCGTCGAAGACCGCTGCTCTGGCTGGGCGATGGACAAGAAGGTGCGCGAACGCGCGAAGGCCGAGCCGTGGAGCATTCTTGGCAAATTGACGGCCGACTCCGATCGCGGCGAAGCGCGCGCCCTTGCGCCGGCGCTGCAGCAGAATTGTCCGCTCGCCAAACAGATTCTCGCCGAGACCGCCGAAGATCTGGCGTTCGCACTCTCGCACGTCGTGCACCTCTTCCACCCCGAAGTGATCTTGCTCGGCGGCGGCCTGGCGTTGATCGGCGAGCCGTGGCGCGCGGCGGTGGCGGCGGAGTTGCCGCGATTCGTGATGCACGCTTTTCAACCGGTGCCTCCCGTGAAGCTCACCGCGCTGGGCGAAGACATCGTGCCGATTGGGGCGTTATTGTTGGCGGAACAGTGCCCGCGATAGTCCTCGGGACAAATTCCCTGTACGTCCGACTTCTCTGCCGAATCTGCAAAAGAAAAGAGCCGACGTGTTGTCGGCTCTTGGGAATTGAAAAGGAGACGAGTTCGAGAACTCAGTGCTTCGGACGCAGCAAGATTGCCTTCTTGTCCGTGCCGTCGACTTCAACACTGTGCGTTTCAATGTCCGGGTCGTCTTTGATGGCGTTGTGGACAATGCGACGATCGAACGCGCTCATCGGCTCGAGTTCCACCACGTCACCCCAGCGACGAACTTTTTCCGCCGCTTCCTTCGCTCGCTTCACCAGGGCATCGCGCGCTTGCGTACGGTAGCCGCCGATATCGACGGTCACTTTGGGCGCGTTCTGGTCCTGGCGGAACAGGATGCGGTTGGTGATGTATTGGAGATCCTTCAACGTCTGTCCCTGACGACCGATGAGGCGGCCGGTGTCGTCGCACTTCACTTCGAGGACGAGGCCGTCATCGAGTTGCATTTCTTCCACGGTGGCTTCGAAGCCAAGCAGCTTGAGCAACTGTTCCAGAATGGGTTTGGGCTGGGCGGACATAAGCGATGGCAGATGGTAAATTGCGCGGGTTGAATCGCGTCGAAGTTAATTCTTTTTCTTCGTCGGAGCCACCACCGGGGCGGCATTGGCCGGCGCGGTTTTGGTGAGCTTCATCTGCGCAATGGTTAGCAGGTTTTGCACGGTCCAGTAAAGCGTCAATCCCGCGGAGAAATTGTAGAGGAACACGAGGAAGATCAGCGGCATGTACTTCATCATCTTCGCCTGCGCCGGGTCCATGCCGGGCGACGGCGGCGTCATGCGCGCCTGCCAGAGCATCGTGGCGCCCATGAGTAGCGGGAAGAGGTTGAAGGGATAATTGATGCCGGGAATCATGAACAGCGTGTCAGGCTTCGAGAGGTCCGTATTCCAGAGAAATTCTGCGCCGCGGAGTTCAATCGCGCTCTGGAGCATCGTGTAGAAGCCGAAGAACACGGGCATTTGGATGGCCATCGGGAGACAGCCGCCGAGCGGGCTGACTTTGTTCTCCTTCATGAACTCCATCAACTTCACGTTCATCTTCTTCGGATCATCCTTGTACTTTTCCTTGAGCGCGTTCATCTGCGGCTGGAGCGCCTGCATGCGCTTCATCGACCGCGTGCTCGCCTGGGTGAGCGGCCAGAAGACGAGCTTGATGATGACCGTGATCACGACGATCGCCCAACCGTAGGAGATGCCGAGTTTGTACAGCGCGTTCATCGAAAGCAGCAGCGCCTTCGCGAAGAAACCGAAGAAGCCGAAGTTCATCACGAGGTCGCGACGATCACCGAGCCGCGCCAGCGTGCTGTAACCCTTGGGTCCGGCGAACACTTCGTAATTACGCTCCACCGATTGCTTCGGTTCCAACACCGTCGCCGGATACAGGAAGGCGGTCTGGAAGCCAATCGGCTGATGAACCACCTTCGAATCGCGCGCAATCTCCGCGGCCGACGGCGGCGGAAGATCGACCTTGCGCGAAATGATCTGCGGCGCCCCACCTTTCGGCTGCGCGATCATGGTGAAGAACTGATTCTGCACCGCGGACCAGACCACGTTGGTGCCCTGGCTGAGGAATTCATTGCGCGGCGTGCCCGGGAAACAGCCCAGCGTGCGATTCGCGAAATACTGTTCCGCCACGAACGCGTCGTCGGAACCGTTGTAGTGATGAATGCCAACCGCCATTCCGGTGTCGTGCGCGTCCATCGGCGTCGCGGTGCCGAAGACCAATTCCTGCGCCGGCAAAGCGATCGGTTTGTCCGAGCGATTCTCCAAATGCACCTTCGTGGTGAACTGGAAATTCGTGACGAACTGGAAATCCTTCACGATCACGAGCCCGTTCGGCAACGCCTTCTCCGCGCGCACGCTGGTCGGCGTCGGTTGCGAGAGCGTGAACACGCCGTCCCCTTGCACCACATCACCGCCGAGCAAACTCATCGCCGGCACCGGCGCGGACGTGTTGAGCGACGCGGGCGCGGCGTTGGTGTTCTTGCCGCGATAATCCGTCGTCTCCGGATAACCGAGCAGCTCGATCAATTTGATGCCGCCGAGATGCGACGAAAACGTGTAACGCACTTCATCCCGCGTCACGACGAGCTTTTGTTCCGTCGGCGAAGGCTTGGGCAACGCGGCCACTGCCGGAGCAGCGGTGAGCGTGGGCGCCGTTGTGGAACGCGCGGAAACGGCATTCGAACCCGTCACCGTATTCGTCGCGGTAGCGAGCGAATTCGTCGGACCGGGCACCGGCGGGAAATATTTGTTCAGCAGCGGACCACTAAGCTTGGTCCACGAAAAGAGGAGCGCGAAGCACGCGACCAGAATGATGATTGATTTACGATCCATGAAATCAGCGCCGGACAAATCCGGAAGAAACCAAAACCTTGAACTCCGCACCGTCAGCCTTCGCCGGCACCGGGTCACAGCCGCAGCCGCCCCACGGATGACACGAGCCAATCCGCCGTAACGAAAGCCAGCTGCCGCGCGCCGCGCCGTGCACGCGCACCGCTTCCAGCGCGTATTCCGAACACGTCGGCGTGTACCGGCAACGTCCCATCGGGCCGAACAGTGCGGACTTCGCCGGGGAAATCACCCAGCGATAAATTCGCACGAGAAAGACCAGAATGTGTTGCGCGATGTTCAAACAGTGTTTTTCAGCAAGCCAGCCCGGCGAAGGGTCGTGAGGAAGTCTTTTTCAACCTCCGCGAGCTTTCTCCCCGCGATGGAATTGCGCGCGACCAACACCAGATCCACGGCCGACTGTAAATCGTGTTGATGCTGGCGGAACGCCTCGCGCAACAAACGCCGCGCCCGGTTGCGCACCACCGCGTTGCCGATGCGCTTGCTCGTCACCACGCCCACACGGGAACCGCTGCCCGCCGGCAGCTTCACCCAGTTGGCAATCAAACATCCATGCACCAGCCGCTGCCCGGCGGCGCGGACACGGGCAAAATCCCGCGCCTGCGGCAGGCGTTGCGCGCGCCCCAAGGGACGACGCTCCGGAGCGGGGGCCGGCATGGCCGAGGGAATTATACCGGCGTCAAACGCTTGCGGCCGACGCGGCGGCGATTGGCCAGAGTGGCCTTGCCGCTCTTGGAAGAGTTACGGTTGAGGAAGCCGTGCTGCCGCTTGCGGCGCATCTTCGACGGTTGATACTGGCGTTTCATAAGCTTAAAAAATCAATGCGGCGGCCAAGGCCACCCTGCCCGGGCAACACGGTTGCAACGGAACACCCCGCTTTTACGGGAGTGCGGAGGATACCAGCGAAGCGGGGGGTGTCAAGCGGGGCATTGGCCTGATTCGGCGGAAATTGCCGGGCCACTGATTTTGACGCCAAGGCGCAAAGACGCGAAGGGGAAAAGAGGCGAACTCCAACCAAGTCCCGCGAGGGACGATTGAAGGTAGCCCCGCGTTTCAACGCCGGGTGCGCGGTGGGGGGAGCGTCCCCGCGAGCCGGCTCGTCTTCATACCTTTTAGTGGGGCTAACCAAACCTGCGGGAGTGGCAACCAAACCTCTGAGAGTTGGCACCCGAAGTATTTTTGTGGTCACGCCAGGCAGTTTGGTTGTTACCGGAGGCGTTTTGGTCGCAACCAAAGGAGTTCTGGTTGCCACCGGAGGAGTTTTGGTTGCCAAAAAAAATCCTTCGGTGATGACCAAAGAGATTTTGGTTCGTCCCAAAATCATTTTGGTGACAACCAACGGAGTTTTGGTGATGACCAAAGTCTTTTCGGTGACAACCAAAAGAGTTTTGGTAGCAACCAAAGTCGCTTTGGTGACCACTAAAATGGTTTTGGTGAGCACCAAAATGATTCTGGTGACCACCAAAATCATTTTGGGACCGTCATTTTTGACGGGGGTGAATCGAAAAGCCATTCCCTTGCAACGGTTTGTGAGTTTATACCGTTAAAGCAACCCTCCCATAAGGCCAACGGCGGCGGTAGCCTGCCGATACGACCGAATGACTCAGCCGTCCGCCGGAGGGGTGGAAAACGGGGAATTGCCGGTAAGCGGTGCGGTGAGTCCCGCGAGGGACGCCTGACCCTAGCCCGGCGTTTCAACGCCGGGTGCAAGTGGTGAAGTGGTCGAGTCCTGAAGGGACGATTGAAAGTTCAGCCGTCCCTGCGGGACTCGGGCAACCCGCGGGCCGGAACCCCGGCTTGAAAGCCGGGGCTAGTTTCAAAGCGTCTCTCCGAGACGAGGGAGGGCGCGCAGGGAAAATCCGGCTGGCCACAGAAGAAGGGAAGTTTTAGGCTCCAACCCGTGGAAGTGATAAACGACAATCCTGTCGCTCAATCTTATTGTTAGACGACATCACACGCGTTATGAACATGAACGCTGGCATTTTCTTTTTCGCGGTGATTCTCGGATTGTTGCCGATTCTGAGGAGTGGGCATTGGCATTGGGATGTCCTCGCTCCGTATGGGCATCCGGTCCTCGGCAGTGCCTTTCTTCACAAGCTGGGAGTCGGGATATACTGGCTCGGATGGTTCACTTCCTTGATTGTAGGATTACTCGTTTTCTTTGGAGTCGTCCCGTTCCAGCCCACACATGAGTAAGATGGATTTACAGTTTTGCCTTCTAACCATGGGCTACAGCGAATGGAGGCGGGCCATCGCCGTTGCAATCGACGCGCCTCGTGGCCGCCGTCGCTGAGCTTGGTTCGTTAGGCGGCCTTAACACCATGCGAGTCCGAGCACGCATCATCTTGGGCTTCACGGTCGTCTTGCTAGTCGTCGGAGTTGCTTCGTGGGTTCATCACGTCAGCGCGCCACGGGTGGTTGGTCGGGCCGTCGCGCCTGACGGCACTGAGATGTGCATCGTTCAAGAGTGCAATTGGAGTCCAGAGCCGTTCACCACCAGTTTCGTTTACCGGAGACCGGGCGGCCAGTGGGGGCGCTTTTACTTCGACCACCAGGATATTTATTGGGGCAGCAGCCGCGTCGCACTGGACACAAACACAGAGAGAGCAGTTTTCTATCGTGGCGGCTCACCGGCTGTTACGTTCGCATGGACGAGCGAGACATACACAATGCACCGGTGGAGTCGCACGTTGACCGGCGCACAGTGGCAGATGCCAGCCGGATGGTCGCCACAGATGCCAGTTGATACACGATGACCACGCGGCCTAATCACAGGATAGCCTGCGGCGGATGGCTTGGGGCCGGCGTGGTTGGTTGAAATCCTCTCTTCCTCCGCGCCTTCGCGTCTCCGTGGTGAAACTTCCATGAGACGGCTCGTCGGTAGCCTCGCCCCACCCAACGAAACCCGGCCAGTGATTTTGGGCTGCGGTGAATCACCGCGGCAATCCCAACGGGATTGCATCGCTCAGCCCAGGGTTGGAGCGCAGCGACTACCCTGGGAACAGCCGCCAATAGATCATCAACCCTGAAAGGGTTGCAGCCTTCCGGAAATGCCGATGCAACCCCGTTGGGGTTGGGGGATGTTTCTCATTTTCCCAGGGTAGCCTCGCCGTGCTCGGCAACCCTGGGCTGGATGATTGTCATCCCGTTGGGATGACCGGAACGACAAGACCGGGTTGCATGCATCCGGCACGAGTCCCGCGGTTCGTTGTTTCCCTCACTTCCCTTTGCGCGAAACTGCTCCGCTCACTTCTTCGCCGGGCTGATGCGGTTGATCCAATTCGCGCCCTGGTTCTTCTGGAAGCTTTGAAACGCCTTGTCGCCGAGCGCGGTTTTCACGGCTTGCTCGGTTTCATCGCGGATGGCCTGGAGCGCGGTGGTGCGTTGCTCGGAGGACAATGATTTGTCGGCGCGCACTTGTTTGGCCTGCGTTTCGGAGGCGGTCTTCATGTCGTAAACCTGCACGGCCACGTCTTTCGCCAAGCCCTGCTTCTGGGTGATCGAGTAGAGCGATTGATAGGTGAAGTCCTGCGCGCGCTCGTATTCGGCATAACGGGCCTCGCCGACGGCGGCTTTGAGTTCGGCGGTGAGTTCCTTTTTCGCCGCGGCGTATTTGTCCTTCTCCTCCTGCGTGCCGCCGCCGGGGTAGCCGTAGTTCGCGGAGGAACCCATGCCGAATTCGTCCTCGAATTTTTTCTTCGCCTTGAAGATGTCTTTGAACTCCTGCTCGTTGGGTTCGAAGCTCGCGAGCTGGAAGCGCATCATCATCGCGGTTTGCGACATGCGGAGGTTGTAGTCCTCGAGTTCCTGCGGGGTGAGGACCTTGGCGAGTTCGGCTTCCTTTTCCTTCTGCACCTTGGCCATGTCTTTGAGCGAATCGGCGTCGGCGCCGTTGCCCACGGCTTTCATGAGTTTGGCGGCGAACTTCTGCTCGACCTCCATGACCTGCGCCTGCTTGGACGGGGAGATGAAGTCGAGCATCTGCTCCATCATCTGCGCGCCGCCGCCCATCATGGCGGTCATATCGGGCTTTTCCTCGGGAGCCACGCCGAGCAATTCGGTGAGCAAGGCGCGCTTCTCCTTCGCGAGGGCCTGCTGCTGCTTGATCTTCTCCTCGTCGAACATCTGCGTGAACATCTGCATGCCGGGTTTCCAATACTCGAACTTGTTCGTCTTCCCGCCCGCCGCGCTGAGCGCCTTCTTGCGCGATTCGAAAAGTTTGTTCACGTCCGCCGTGATGATGTCGCGGATGGTTTCCTCGGGGCAACCGATCGAGCGGAGGTTGGCGATGTATTGCTTGTAGTCGGCGGATTCCACGGCGCGCCAGTCGAAGGATTGCGCGGGCTTGTTCGTGCCGCCGATCAAGGTCGTGCCAGTGGGCGACGCGGCGGGTTTCTCGGGCGACTTTTCCGGCGCGGCCGATGCCGTGGCCGCCGGAGCCACGGCGGGCGCGGTCGCGGCGGGCTTGCGGGTGACGAGGACGACGTTGGCGGCAGCGCTGGCGACGAGGGCGAGGGTGAGCAGGATTTTGGCGTTCATACGCGATGCTGGTGAGTTGTGGTGGACCTGTTGGTGGAAACGTTTACCGAATCACCGGCGGCGGTGACAGGAAAAACTTGTCGCCAGCGAACCATAAGAATTGACGTGAAATGGGAACCCTTCACAGAATTGCGCCGGTGGAGACAATGTTGGTATCGCACGACTAAACCCATGCTTCCCATCTTAGAAGAGATTCAGCAGAAGATGGCAAAATTCCCGGACGCTTGTGTCGAGTGCGATCATTCGTCGATTACCTATTTGCCATCGACAGCGGATGGGTTCGCGGTGCGGTTGGTTGTCGAGCAAACCAAAATTGGAATGCAATACCAGGTTTTTTACAATGGTTGCAGGGAGAGATTCACTGACTGGAGAGAGGCTGTACGCGCATTCGGTTTTGGATTATCCACCGGTTGCCGGCTGCGCGAGTATTCGCGATACGGAGAACCATACCGCTGGGTTTTGGAGGTGGAGGATGAAAGCCACTGGAAGCCCAACTGGGAGACTTTCCGGTGGTCGGGGCCTTTTTGGCAGCTTTGGCAGCGACCCAATATGAGTCTGCTTCAAAACCGTTTGATAGATTTGGATGGTCGCGACGGAGGCTGCGCCACCTGCTAGTGGTTTGGGTGAACGATTGCTATTTTCCTCACCTTGGAAAACTTTTTCCCCGGCCTGCGACTCGTTCGTCTGGTTTTCCTTTTAGGGTCTCTTCGCGTGATCCGCAGGCAACTCACCCGACGACTTCCACAATCGCCTCGGTACCGCTGTAACCGATGATCCGCACGGATTGGCCTTTCGAGACGAGGTCGCCCTGAGAGATCACGTCGAGGACGTCGTCGCCGAATTGCGCCTTGCCGCCGGGACGGAGATTGGAGACCGCCTTGCCGACGGCGCCGATGCGGGACGTGTGCTGTTGTTCGCGCGTCTTGACGGATTCCATGCCGCTGGCGGACTTCGACACGAGCGTGCCGTAGAGCGAGGTCTTGGGCAGGACGCGACTAAGCACCCAGGCGATCGCCACCGCGCCGACGCCCGCGACGAAGAGGTTGGCGATCGGCAATTGCAACTGCGGCAACGTGGGAATCGCCGGCATGCCGGGATAAACATCCACCGTCGCCATCACAAGCGAGACGAGCATGAGCAACGCGCCCGCCACGCCCAGCGCGAGCGTGCCGGGGAAGACAAACATCTCGAGCGCGAGCAAAATTAAACCGAGCGTGAACACCGCGACCCATTCGATGCCGGACAATCCCGCCACGTAGCCGCCGAGGAAGTAGATCGCGAAGGCGATGATCGCGACCACGCCCGGCAAACCAAATCCCGGCGTCTTGAATTCGATGTAGATGCCAATGACCCCGACCATCAACAGCAGCGGGCTGATGGCGTTGATCCAAAAGGCGACGCGCTCCGCACCGGTGGGCTCGATGTTCTTACGCACCGCGCCGGCGAAGCCGAGTTTCGCGATCAAGGCGTCGATGTCTTCCACCGTGCCCGCCGAGAGCAAAGGCTTGGGTGGCTGGCCGTATTCTTCCTCGGCTTCCTTGTTGGTCAGCGTGAGGAGCTGGCCTTTCTCATTGAGAATCTTGCCATCGATCTTCAGCTCTTTCGTCTTCTTCACCATCGCGTCGGCGACCTCGGCGTTGTGACCGTTCTTCTCCGCGTTGGCGCGGACGAGCGCGCTGATGGCGGAAGCAGTTTTGACCTCGACGGTGTCGGGCATGGTTTCGACACCGGTGCCGCCGGGCGAAAGCATGATGGGCGCGGCCGCCCCGATGACGCTTTGCGGCGCCATGTAAATCTTCTGTGTGGCAAAGGAGATGAACGCGCCCGCTGAGAACGCCTTGCGATTCACGAACGTGACGGTCTGCCCCTTGAACTGGTTGATGATCTCGATGAGTTGCTCGGTGATATCCACGCGGCCGCCGTTGGTGTCCATGTCGATCACGAGCACGTCGGCCTTGGCTTCCATCGCTTCCTTCACGCCGCGACGGACGAGGTAGATGAGGGGCTTATCGATGTCTTCGCGGATGGGGAGGACGAAAACTTTCTTCGCCGGGGATTCTTCCGCGGCCCAGCCGAAGGAACCGCCGCCAACCAACGCCAGCAGGAGGAGGAATTTTCGGAGCACGCTCATAACGCAGCGTAGCGCGGGAGCAAACCGCCCGCAAGACAGGGGAAAGGCGCAGGAAAGCGCCGTTTATTCGCGATTGATGCTGAGCGTCCGCTCGAACTCACGGGAGAATTTCTGGAACTCCTCCATGATCTTGGCGGGTTGCTCGGCCATCGTGTCCACCATGCGCGCGGTGGTGTCGGGCTTGCGCTTGATCAGCTCCGAGGCGGCGATGATCAACGCTAGAAAGTTGTTCACATTATGCCGCGCTTCGGAGAGTTTTTTGTTCAACTCTTCGACTTGCGCTGGCGACAACGTAACAGGTTTATCCGGAAGGCCCATGTCCTGAGAATGCGGATGGAAGCCGATGAAAGCAAGCAGGTTTGCAGCCCGAGGAATTAACACGCCCCAAACCGCAGTCACGACCGCCCCTTTTTTTCGTGGCGGGGAGCATTTCAGCGCAGCTCCCGTCGAACGAACCGTGAACCCGCACCGCGGACCAATGCCACGTCCCATCCTCACGCAAGGAGCGGGAATTTCGCACACTGCCAAATTCCACCGCGCGTGTCGGCAACGAGTTTGCCGCCGGAACGCGCCCGGCATCGCGTTGGAGCGACGTATGCTTTTTAGCTGCCATGAACTCGCCAGGGTTCAATCACCGGAGAACGGCGCCTGCGCAATCCACCCGCACCCTGCCCTGCCAGTTCTGCGCGCCGAATCAGTGGGCGGTTCGGATCCGGCGAAGTTGCCGCCGGCGCGGGAAACGTGCACGGGCGTCTCACAAATTTCTTACAAACGTTTTACTCCGCGCCGACACATCGCCGGGGCCCACCGTGTTTACTCACCACCGACCATGAATTCATTCTATCCACCGACTCGAAAGGAGCTCCGCATGAAAACTCTTCATTCACTCATCGCGTTCGTTGTCACCTTAGCCACGCTCGCCTGCGCAAGTACGCTCGCCGCCGCACCCGCCACCGCATTGCCCACGCTGGTGTTCCGCGAGGTTCGTTACGATGGAAAGGTCAGTGACGACGAGGCGCGTTTCGTCGTGGATGTCGCCGTCGAGGCGACGGGCAAAGGCGACGTCACCGAACCCCTCTTCTCAGGTGAACTCGCGGTGTTGCCCGCCAATCTTCCGAGTGGCCTGCGGCTCGAACGGCACACCAACACCTACCGGCTCGTCGCCAGCAGGCCGGGCAACTACTGCTTCAAACTTGAACTTGTTGCGAAGATTCACCGCACCGAACCGTGGAACTCGATCACTTTTACCGGCCCCAACGCCGCCATCGCGGCCGTGAACGCCCAAGCCACGGGCACAGGCATCGATCTCCAACTGCTCAGCGGTACCGTGCTCGATTCCGCCGCGACGAATGGCGCCGCGCGGGTGAAAGGCTACCTCGGCGCCGATCAACAACTCGCGCTACGCTGGCAAAGCAAAGCCGCCGAAGTGACTCGCGCTGCCTTGCTCACCGCGGATACGACGGCCACGGCGCTCATCACGCCCACCGTCGTGAAGTTCAACACCCAGATCCGTTACGACATCGTCCAGGGCCGCGTGACCCGCCTCGACCTGACCTTGCCCGCTTCTCAACTGCTCACGCGCCTCGTCGGCGAACAGGTGCGCGACTGGCAGATCAAACCTGAAGGCAATCGCCAGCGACTCACCGTCGAGTTCATCAAGCCGATTGAAAAGAAGACGGAGCTCACTCTCCTCTCGGAACAACCCGTAGAACTCGCGGACCCGCTGGTTTCGCTCGAACCGCCACAGCCTACCGGTTTGCAACGTGAGTCCGGTTCATTCACAATTTCCACCGAGGACACGCACGTGGACGTGGAAAGCGCGAATGGCCTGCGCCAGGTGAACACGACCGCCGGCGCGTTTGCGGCGTATCGCTTCAATGCGCGTCCTTTCGCGCTCGCGCTCAAGCTTCGTCGTATCGAACCCGTCCTCACGACGACCGACCGCGTCACAACGCGTCTCGAGGAATCTCGTTTGCTGACCACCCACGCACTCGGGCTCAAGGTCGAGAAGGCCGGAATCTATTCGCTCGAAGCCACGCTGCCCGCCGGCGTCGCCGTCGCCGAAGTGAAAGGAGAAGGCGTCGACGACTGGTCGAGTCGCGACGGCAAACTGCGGGTCAACTTCGCCGCTCGCGTGCTCGGCACGCGCACGCTCGAAGTGCAATTGGAGCAAGCCTTCAAGACGTTTCCCACCCAAGTTGCCATCGCTCCGCTGCGCGTGATCGGCGCCACCAAGGAAACCGCTCACATCGGCGCCGCTGCGCTGGCCGGCCTTCAACTCAAGACCGCCGAGTTAATCGGCGTCCGCGAAATTCCCATCACGCAACTTCCCTCGCGCTCGGATGAACTGCTCGCCTTTCGTGCCGAGCAGAGCGATTGGAACGTGACCCTCGGTTCCGAGCGGCTCGCCGCCCGCGTCGTGTCCGACGTTTTCAACCTCGTCACGATCGGCGACGGACTGGTCGGCGGCAGCGCGACGATGCGTTACGTGTTGTTGAACCAGGGCGTCCAGGAATTTCGCGTCAAGGTTCCGGCGAATTTCAAAAACGTTGAATTCACCGGCCCGAATATCCGGCGCAAGGAACAAGCCTTACCTGCCGCCAATGCTACGGACTCGATCTGGACGGTCACTCTGCAAGACAAGGCCTGGGGTGCCTACACACTCGTGGTCACGTACGACTATCAATTCGATCCCCAAGCCGCGACGTTGCCGATCGCCGGCGTGCGGGCTCTCGACGTGGAACGCGAAACGGGGTCCGTTGCCATCACCACGGCCGCGAGCCTGAAGCTCACGCCGAAAAGCGCCAGTGGCTCGGCGCGCCGCGTGGACGAGACGGAGCTCGCCGCCGAAGACCGCGCGCTCGCCACACGCGCCGTCCTGCTCGCGTGGCAATACGCCAGCGGCGATTACGCGCTCGCCGTGGACGTCAAGCGGCACGAGGAAATTCCCGTGCTATCCGCCGTGGCCGACCGCACACAAATCACCACCGTCCTCACCGAGGAAGGCGAGATGCTGACGCAGGCGACGTTCATGGTGAAGAACAACGACAAGCAATCGCAGCGTTTTCAATTGCCGAAGGACGCACACTTTTGGGGCGCGCAGGTCAACGGTCAGCCCGTCAAGGCCGAGCGCGACGGCGAATGGTTGCTCGTGCCGCTTCCGCGCGGCGCGAATCGCGACCAGGCGTTCGCCGTGGATCTCGTCTACGCCGAGAAACGCACGGCGCTGACCGGCGGTCACGGACAGCCGCTCGCTCTCCACGCGCCCCGCACGGATGTCCCGAACACCTACGCCGAGTGGCAACTCTACGTGCCGGACAGTCATCGACTTGCCGGATTTGCCGGCAGCATGAACATCGCGCGCGGCACCACCTATGAATTCCGCGATGCGTGGAATCGTTTCCTCGATTTCTATGCGGAATCCGTACGCGATATCGGCAGCGGCACCTTGATCAGCTGCGCGGTGGTGTTACTCATCGGACTCCTGATCGTTGTCGCCGTGCGCAACGGCCGCGCCAGTTTGATCACCGCGCTCGTGGTGGTCGCCGTCGGCGCGATTCTTATGAGCATGTTGCTGCCGGCACTTTCGAAGGCCAAAGTCAAAGCCTCCACGATCAAATCCGTCAGCAATCTCAAGCAGATCGGTCTCGCAATGCGGATGTTCAATGAAGACACCGGGCGCTTGCCGAATTCGCTCGAAGAAATCGCGACGCAAGTCGGGACTGACAAAGTCTTCAACGATCCGCAAAGCGGCGAGCGCTACGCTTTCGTCACCGTTGGCGGCAACCTCAAAGACCTGAAGCCGGACTCGGTGCTCGCCTATTCGCCCGTCGATACTGGCAACGGACGCAACGTCCTGTGTGCGGATGGCAGCGTGCAGCAACTGACGACGGCGCAGTTCGCCGATATCGAGCGGCGCGGCCTTGCGTTGCGCCGGCCTGCCGGCGAGGTGGAGCGCGCCGAACAACTCGGGGCGATCCGGACAGCTCAACTCCCCGCAATCAATCCCTCCACCCCGGGCGAATCACGAACGCCTGTTCCCACGACTGCTGAAAGCCCGCTGTCGACCGCATCGACCGCCGCGGCCGGAACGCCCGCATTGAACCCGCCTCCGCCCAACGGGGTCGCGGGCATTCGCTCACTGCAGATCGAAGTCCCGCGGAGCGGACAACCGTTTGTGTTCACGAAAGTGCTCAACATTCGCGACGAACCCCTTTCGGTCAGCGCCGAGGTGCTTCCGCTGAGGGCGCTCGAAGTGGGCCGCATGATCTGGCAGGTCAGCGCTTTCGCAGTTGGGATCGCGCTCATGTTCTCGCAATGGCAGCGCACGCGTCGCAGCAGTTTCCTCATCACGCTCGGTCTTGTGCTCGCGGGCGGCGCTGTCGTGAACCTCCTCATGGCGTGGCGCCTCTTGCACACCGCGTTCATCACGGGGTTCCCCTTGATTGCTTTGGTCACGCTGTTCTACGTGTTCCGAAAATTCTGGCCGCGTCGCAAGGCCTCGGAGGCTCCGGCGCCGTCCACGCTTAACACCGATCCCGGCCTTCCTCCGGTGGTCGCGACGATTGTCTTGCTGCTGGCCCTCGCTCCGTTCAACCGGGCGATCGCGAAGGGCGCGACGAACCCCGAAGCTCACCCGGCAACCATGGCCGTTGAATCACTCGTCGCCTGCACCGCCCGCGCCAGCGTGACGATTCTCTCAGCAAACTACACGGGCTCGGTGAAAGACCGCGTCGCACAAGTGGACGCCGTTCTGCGCCTGCGCGCGACGGCGAAGGACCAGACGCTCCCTTTGTTTGACAACACCATCGTGGTGCAACAGTTCAGCGCGAAGGGCGGGGATGCCAAGCTGGTGCGGGACGGCAACCGCTTCGCCGTCGCGCTCGCGCGAGCCGGCGACGTCAGCGTCACCGCGCGCCTGCTCGTGAAAGTCAGCGGCGACGTGACGCGGCGCGACCTCGCTTTTGCGATTCCACCGGCGTTGACCAGTCAGTTCGCGCTGACCGTCGACCAACCCGAAGCCGATGTGGAATTTCCCGCGGCGATTTCCCTGAAACGCAGCAGCGACTCCCACCAGACGCGACTCGATGCCGTGCTCGGTTCCGCGGAGCACATCGAGCTGCACTGGACACCTCGCGTGAAACGCGCCGCGGAAATCGCGGCCACGGTTTTCTGCCAGAACAACGCGCTGGTCACCCTCGGCAGCGGCGTCATCAACGTTCGAGCGACGCTCGACTTCCACGTCACGCAAGGCGAGCTCCGTCAGCTCCGCGTCCGCATCCCCGCCGGACATCGTTTGCTCCGCGTCGATGGTGACGGCATTCGCACCTGGAACGCAGCGCTGCTCACCGATTTCAACGGCGCTGCGGCGCAGGCGAACAACTCTCCCTCACCCCGGACAACTCCGTCTGGGAGAGGGCAAATTGTCGGCAACACCGGCGCGAACGCGGCATTTGGATCACCCGCCGGAGAGGCCGCGCTGGAAAGCGAAAATGCCAACGCCGCCTTTCCCTCGCCCCGGGGAGAAGGCGATAACGACGTTCTGAATGGGGAAACTGCCGGCTCGCCCGTTGCCGCTGCGCCGTTCATCGCGCAGGCCGACCAAGTTCTCACCGTCGAACTGCTCAAGGGTGTTTCGCCGAATTACAAACTCACCGTCGAAACGGAGAAGACTCTCGAAAAGCTTCCCGCCATCGCCGCCCTCGATACACCGCACGCGCTCGACGTAAAACGCGAAACCGGCATCGTCGCGGTGCGCGGCACCGACGAACTCGAACTCACCCTTGAGAGCGCGAGCGAGCTCCAACGCGTCGACACGGAGGAGTTCAACACCGCGTCCGCGACCAAGACCGCCGGCCTGTTCAGCGCATTTCGTTTCCTCAAACCCGAGTTCGGCCTCCGCGTGCGCGCGTCCGCCATCGAACCGCAGATTGAAGCCATCGTGCGTAACGCGGTGCGCGTCGGCGCGGAACAACTCACGCTGGCCGCAACCGTCGACTACACGATCAAACGCGCCGGCGTGTTCGCGCTCAAGCTCGCCCTCCCAGCCGATTGGCGAATCGAACGCGTCACCTCCGGCGATGCGCAGACCCGGCGCAGCCAGCTGCAGCAAGGCTCCCCCGCCGCAACGAAGCAAGACCTGCAATGGTTCGAGCGCGCCGAGAATGGGCAGCGCGTGCTCGAGGTGACGTTGAAAGAACGGGTGCTGGGCAGTTTCGCTTTGAACATCGAGCTGGCTCAAAGCTTGAAGGAATTGCCAAAAACGCTTGCGATTACGGGCGTGCACCCGCTCGGCGCACGGAAGCTGAGCGGGTTCGTCTCCGCCAGCGCCGAACCGGGCATCGCGGTAAAAACGGCGACGTTCGACGGCTTGGCGGAGATTCCTGTCGCGTCACTTCCGGGCACGAGCACCGGCGCCGTGCTCGCGTTCAAGCACCTCGCCACCGAAGCGCAAGCCACTGCTGGATGGAAGCTCGCGGTCGCCACGGAAGTGTTGGAGCCGTGGATTCGTGCGGAAGTTGTGAACACCTTCACGCTCAGCGAAACGCTTGTCAGCGGACGCGCCCAGATTCGTTATGACATCGCGAACGCACCCGTGAAGGAACTGCGGGTCACACTGCCGGCCGCTTTCACCAACGTGGAGATCTCCGGCGCGAACATTCGCCGTAAAGAGCTGGCGCCGCCCGCTGCGGCTGGAGCGGCAGTTACGTGGACGGTCACCTTGCAAAATAAAGTGCGCGGCGAGTACATCTTGAACGTCGCGTGGGAACAACCCCGCGACGCGAAGGTCGGAACCGCTGAGCTTGCCAGCCTCGTCACCGAAGGCACCGAGCGCGAGACTGGCGCCATTAGCATCGTGGCCAAGGCCCCGTTGCAAGTGACCGAGAAATCCACCGGCGAGCTCCAAAAGGTCGACGTGCGCGATCTGCCCGCGTGGGCTGGCCGCGCCGATGACGCGACCGCGCTTGCCTACCGCTACCTTCGTCCCGGCTGGAAACTCGCGGTGGATTCGAAGCGCTACGACGACGCCGAAGTTTTGCAGGCATTGATCGAAAGCGCCCGGCTCACAACCGTCGTCGCGGACGACGGACAGACGATGACGAGTGCGACCTTCACCGTTCGCAACAACGGCCGACAACATCTCGAAATGGAATTGCCCGCGGGCGCGACCGTGTGGTCCGCCTTTGTCGCCAGCCAACCAGTCCGGCCCGGAAAAAAGGACGGCAAGTTGTTACTCCCGCTCGAATCCGCCGGCGCAGCCGATAATGCGGTGACCGTGGAGATAACCTACGTCGGCACGACCATGTTCCCCAAGGGCCGCGGCGCACTGGATATGGTGTCGCCAAAATTCGACGCCCCATTGAAAAATGCACGGTGGGACCTGTTCCTCCCGCCCGATTACACCTACGACCAATTCACCGGCACCATGCGCCGCGACTCGATCACGGTCGGTCCGGCGGGCGCGCCGAAGCCAGTTCGGTTCACGAGCTTCTCCCTCAAGGAGTATGCCGACGCTGAAAAAAAGTCGCGCGACGTGACCGTCTCCGAGACGCGCGCCGACGTGAGCAATGTCCAGAAGCAGCTCGCCTTGGGCAACTACAAGGACGCCGCGCAGACGCTCAACCGCGCCCGCCAGCGCCGCAATTTCAACGAACCGCAACAGGACGATGAGTTCAAAAAGCTCGAAAAAGGCGTCGCCCAAGCGCAGGGAAATGCACTCATCACGCGCCAGCAGAACTTCTTCAACGTCAACGGTGGCGCACTTAATCTCAACTCCGAAGCGAACAACAGCGGCGCCTTCGGCGGCAATCTCACGGGGAACAACGGGATCAAATTGAACTACGATAATGATGCGGCCGAGCAGCAGTGGACCAAGCTGCAAGTCGCGCAGGAGATCGCCGTGACGAAAGTTCAGCCGCTCCACGTCAACCTACCCACCCGCGGACAACTGCACAGCTTCTCACAGGTTCTGCAAACCGAAGTGGGCAAGCCCATGACGATCCGCCTCGTTGCCGACAACGCCAAGACCGTGAATTGGTGGTCGCGTGGGGTCCTGAGCTTGGCCGGATTCCTCGCGTTGTGGGGTTTGGTGGCGATCACCTGCCATCGGTCCACCCCGCGGCAGAGTTGACCCGAAAAACTTTCCCGAAACTCGGGAGCATTTTTCCATCGATCCGGTCTAACTCATCATGAAGCGAATTCTCCTCCTCGTCGTCGCGCTCACCGCATTCGTCTCAACACTCCCCACGTTCGCCGCCGGAATCATCGTAATCGACGAAGCGCATTGGGTGCCGGGCCCGCCGCCGCCGCACCCGCCACGGCCCATCTGGCCGACGCCACGCCCGTTCGTATTCGCGCCGATGGAGTTGATGAACCACAAAGTGGACGCGAAGATCACGGATCAATTCGCGACGACGACGGTCGAGCAGGAGTTTCTCAACCCGAACGACCGGCGGCTGGAGGGCACGTTTCTATTCCCTGTGCCGAAGGGCGCGCAGATCAAAAAGTTCACCATGGAAATCGGCGGAAAACCGGTCGAGGCCGAGTTGCTCGCAGCGGACAAAGCGCGTGGAATTTACGAGGACATCGTCCGGCGAGCGAAGGATCCGGCGCTGCTCGAATACGCCGGACGCGATCTCTTCAAGGTGCGCATCTTCCCGATCGAGCCGCACGAGCGAAAGCGCATCACGCTCTCGTATCAACAACTGCTCAAGTCCGACGCCGGTCTCGTGAGCTTCGAATACCCGCTCGGCACGGAAAAGTTTTCCGCTGCGCCGGTGAAGAATTTCTCGCTCAAGCTCGAACTTGAATCCAAGCGCGCGCTCAAATCGATCTATTCGCCGAGTCACTCCGTGGAGATCAAACGCTACGGAGGGCACAAGGCGACGGTCGGCTTCGAGGCGCGCGATGCAAAAGCCGAATCCGACTTTCAACTCTACTTCGCGCCCGAAGGCGGCGACGTCGGCATGAACTTGCTCACTTACAAGACTGGTCCGGAGGACGGTTACTTCCTCCTGCTCGCCGCACCGGATGTGGACACGAAGGAGAGCAAGATCGTGCCGAAGGACGTGGCTTTCGTGCTCGATACTTCCGGCTCGATGGCCGGCAAGAAGATCGAGCAGGCGAAGAAGGCACTGCAGTTCTGCGTGGAGAACCTCAACGACGGCGACCGTTTTGAAGTGATGCGCTTCTCCACCGAGGCGGAATCGCTTTTCAACCAACTCACGCCCGCGACGCGCGCGAATCGCGACCGCGCCGAAACGTTCATCAAGGATCTCAAAGCCATCGGCGGCACGGCGATTTACGACGCATTGCAAAAAGCGCTCGCGTTGCACCCGGCGAAATCCGAGCGGCCGTTCGTGGTGATTTTTCTGACGGACGGATTGCCGACCGTCGGGATCACGGGCGAGGATCAGATCGTTGCGGGCATTTCCGCCGAGCAGGCGGCGGTGACGCGGGTATTCTGCTTCGGCATCGGCACCGATGTGAACGCGCACCTGCTCGACAAGATCGCCGAGAAGACGCGCGCTTACAGTCAATACGTCCTGCCGGACGAAGATCTCGAACTGAAACTCTCCAGCTTCTACAGCAAAATCAAAGAGCCCGTGCTGGCCAATCCCCAGATCACTTTTCCGGACGGCGTGCGCACGACGAAACTTTATCCCTCACCGTTGCCGGACTTGTTCAAGGGTGAGCAACTCGTTATCGCGGGACGTTACTCCGGCAAGGCACGCGGCAACGTAATTCTCGCGGGCACGGTGAACGGCGAGTCACGCAAGTTTGATTTCAATGTGGAATTCGCCGGCGAAGCCCGCGAACACGACTTCATTCCACGGTTGTGGGCCACCCGGCGCGTCGGCTATCTGCTCGATGAAATCCGCCTGCACGGTGAGAACAAGGAATTGAAGGACGAGGTCACCGACCTCGCGCGGCAATACGGCATTGTCACGCCTTACACGGCGTACCTGATTCTTGAAGACGAGGCGCGGCGCGGCGTTCCGGTGGCACTGCAATCACTTCCGCAACTCGGCGACGACCGCGCAGCGAGCGCCGAGGCAGCGAAATCGTGGAGTTACTTCAGCCGGAGTAAAGACGGTCTCGCCGGAGTAGCCAATGCACGTTCGTCGTATCAGCTGAAAGCCGCAGACCAGGCGGCGCAAAGTGTGCGCGGAGGGCAGACCGAAGCGAACGTCGGCTTAAACGTCACGCTGGCGGCCGCACCCGCAGCGCCGAGGCCGACCATAGCCAACCCGTATCCAGCGGGCAGTGGTAGCGTCAGCAGCACCGCCACCCTCCCTAGCCAACCCAGCGTGGACGCGGCGAAACGCCTCGACGAGTACGTGCAAAACGCGCGCTTCGTCGCGGGGAAAAACTTCTTCCAAAACGGCGAGCAGTGGGTGGACGCCGAGGCGCAGAAACAGGAGGCAAATGCCAAGCGCGTGCAATTGAAATTTGGATCGAAGGATTACTTCGAATTCTACGCGAAGAACACCACGGCACGTCCGTGGCTCGCGCTCGGTCGCCAAGTGCAGTTCGTCCTCAACGGCACGCTTTACGAAGTAGTGGATTGACGGGCTTGCGGGAATTGGTGGAATTCTCCTCCGGTTCCCGCAAAACTCCCGATCCATGCGCGCTGTCATTCAACGAGTCTCTCAGGCATCCGTCACCATCGGCGGCGAGGTGCGCGGGGCCATTCAACACGGACTGCTCGTGCTGCTCGGGATCGAAGAAGCGGACACGAGCGAAGACATCGAATGGTTGAGCGGCAAGATTGCGCGGTTGCGCGTTTTCAATGACGACGCTGGCGTGATGAATCGTTCCGTGCAGGAAGCAGGCGGCGGGATTTTACTGATCAGCCAGTTCACTCTCTTCGCGAGCACGAAGAAAGGGAATCGCCCGTCCTACATCCGCGCGGCGCGACCGGAAGTGGCGGTGCCGCTTTACGAGGCGTTCATCCGCCGGCTCACGGCGGACTGCGGGCAACCAATTCAAACCGGCGAATTCGGCGCGGACATGAAAGTCGCGCTGGTGAACGACGGTCCGGTGACGATTCTCATCGATTCCAAGCAGCGCGAATAGGGCCCGCCGCTGGAATCCAATCACTCATCCCATCTTACCGCAGCACTGCTTGTACTTCTTGCCGCTGCCGCACGGGCACGGATCGTTACGACCGACCTTGGGGCCGGTCTTGATCGGCTGCGGCTTATTGACCGCGGCCACGGCTTCGCTGACGACGTCGCTCGCCTGACCTTGAGCCGGAGCTTCCGCTTGGCCCGTGCCGGCGAAGGCGCTGGCGGACGTGTGCAGAGTTTGCTGCGGCGCGTTGCGGAGGAAATTCTCGAACGCCATCAAGCTCGACGCGCTGCGGAAGATGTTGTGGCAAATCTCCGTCTTGATGTTGACCATCAATTCGTCGAACAGCTTGAACGCTTCCGCTTTGTATTCGATCAACGGATCGCGCTGACCATAGGCGCGCAGGCCGATGCTGCTGCGCAACGAGTCCATCCCGTAGAGATGCTCCTGCCAGAGTTTGTCGATCGCGTTAAGGATCGTGTAACGCTCGATGCCCTTGAGCGCCTCCTTGTCCTCGAAGCTGATCTTCAAGTTGTAGGAGTCGCGGATCTTGTCGATGAGGAAGGTCGCCACGGCAAACTGCGCCATGCTCAAACCATCGAAGAGCGAATCGGCCACGGGCGTTTCACTGCCGGAATGGCCAGCCTTCGCAATTTCCTCCTCGGGCATGCCGAGCGGGAAATTCAAATTCACCCAATCCGCCAAACCGCGGACGTTCCATTCCTCGGGCGCGGCATCCGTGCGCGTGAACTCGAGCACCTTCGTGACGACCACTTCTTCCATCACGTCGAGCAAACGATCCTGCACATCTTCGCCGTGAATGATTTCGTTGCGGAAGCCGTAGATGACTTCGCGCTGCTTGTTCATCACGTCGTCGTATTCGAGCGTGCGTTTGCGGGCCTGGAAATTGTGCTGTTCGACACGCTTCTGCGCGGTCTGAATCGAGCGGTTGAGCAACGGATGCTCGAGCTCCTGACCTTCTTCGAGGCCGACGCGCTCCATGACCTTCACGATCTTGTCCGAACCGAACAAGCGCATGAGATCGTCTTCCAATCCGATAAAAAAGTGCGATGAACCGGGATCGCCCTGACGCGCGCAACGGCCGCGCAACTGGCGATCGATACGGCGAGCTTCATGACGCTCGGTGCCGATGACGTGCAAGCCGCCGAGTTCCTGAACGCCGGGGCCGAGTTTGATGTCGGTGCCGCGACCCGCCATGTTCGTGGCGATCGTGATCGCGCCGCGTTGACCGGCACGGGAAACGATTTCGGCTTCCTGCTGGTGGAACTTCGCGTTGAGGACGGCGTGAACAAGCCCTTCCTTCTTCAACAGGCGGGAAAGTTGTTCGCTGGTTTCAACGGACACGGTACCGACGAGGATCGGGCGACCCGCGGCGTGGACCTGCTTGATCTCAGCGAGGACCGCGTTGAACTTCTCGCGCTTCGTTTTGTAAACGGAGTCGTTCTTGTCCTTGCGCGCGATCGGGCGGTTGGTCGGAATGACGAGCACGCCGAGCTTGTAGATGTCGAAAAATTCCTGCGCCTCGGTTTCCGCGGTGCCGGTCATGCCCGCGAGCTTCTGGTAAAGGCGGAAATAATTTTGAATCGTGATCGTGGCGTAGGTCTGCGTCTCGCCTTCGATGGTGACGCCTTCCTTCGCTTCGACGGCCTGGTGCAAGCCATCGCTCCAGCGACGACCGGTCATCAAGCGACCCGTGTTTTCGTCAACGATGATGACCTTGTTGTCCTGGACGACATACTGCACGTCCTTTTCGTAAAGGCAGAAAGCCTTGAGCAATTGCGAGATCGTGTGAATCGATTGCGCCTTCACTTCGAAGTCCGATTGGACCTTCGTTTTCATCTCGAGCCGCTTACGCGCATCCTGCTCGGCGCCGGAATCGATCTCGTGGAAAGCCATCGTGAGATCGGGCAACATGAAAGCGTCGGGATCCTTCGGGCTGAGAAACGCGCGACCTTTTTCGGTCAAGTCGGCTTCGTGACTCTTCTCTTCCATCGCGAAGAACAACTCTTCCTTCTGCGCGTAGAGATCCTTCTTCGATTGATCGGCATGCAATTCCAGCTCCGCCTTATTCATCAACCGCAGATTCTCCGGCTGTTCGAGAATCTTCGCGAGCCCCGCGGAACGCGGTTGGCCCATCTTCACGCGGAACAGCAGCAAGCCCGCTTCACGCTCGACCACGTCAGGATTCGCCGGCTTGGCGCCTTCGCCACGCAGCTTCTTGATCAGTTCGTCCGCTTCGTGGAGGAAGCGATTGCACAACTGCTCCTGCGCGCGCACGAGCGACGCAATGGCGGGTTTGAATTTCTCGTAATTCTGGTTCTCCACGCCCACGACGGCGGGGCCGCTGATGATCAACGGCGTGCGCGCTTCGTCGATGAGGATCGAGTCCACTTCGTCGACGATTGCGAAATAATGTCCGCGCTGCACCTGCTCCTCGGCGCGGGAGGCCATGCCGTTGTCGCGCAGGTAATCGAAGCCGAACTCCGCGTTCGTGCCGTAGGTGATGTCGCAGTTGTACTGCTCACGACGTTCGGACGGCGATTGATCGTGAAGGATGCAACCGACCGTGAGGCCGAGGAATTTGTAAACCGCGCCCATCCACTCGCTGTCGCGCGCGGCCAAGTAATCGTTCACCGTCACGACGTGCACGCCGCGACCGCTCAGTGCGTTGAGGAAAACGGGCAAGGTGGCGACGAGCGTCTTGCCTTCGCCGGTGGCCATTTCCGCGATCTTGCCGCCGTGCAAACCCATGCCACCGATCAACTGCACGTCGAACGGCACCATTTCCCAGCGCAGCGGATGACCGCGCACGATCACGTCCTTGCCGCACAAGCGACGGCAGCCGTTCTTCACCGCGGCGAACGCCTCGGGGAGGATTTCGTCCAACCGGCGCGCTAGCTCGGCGTTGTCTTTGATCTGCGACAACTCGGCCTTCCACGCGGCCGTCTTGGCGCGCAACTCGTCGTCGGAAAGTTTTTGGTACGACTCTTCGTGCTGGTTGATCTGGGCAACCTTCAACCGGAGCCGCTTCACCTCGCGCTCGTTCTTCGAGCCGAGGAATTTTTTAATGATAAATCCAATCATGGCAGTAAATCAGCGTGGAACGCTACGGGAACCAACTGGGGGCGTCAAAGGATTTAACCGGTGATCCGGGAAACACGCCCGCCTCCAAAAGGCCGCCGTCGCGACCGTGGAAGGTTTGGTGGAGCCGGTGAATGCGCTTAAACCGCCGCTAGCTTGCCCTTCGGTTTTCCCGGAGCGGGCGGTGGCGTCGGACAATTGCGGAAGCTGGACCAATATTGATTCGGCAACATGCCCAGCGCCATGACGACGAGCTGGCTGGAGATAAACACCATGAGCCAGATGAACGCGCCGCTCATGAAGCCGTAGCTGTGCAGGCCGATACCGAGCATGTTCACGCCGAACCACGACCAGCAGGTGACGATGTTGCCGACGATGGCCATGTTGATCAGGCCGCGTTCTTTCACGAGGCCGCCCCAGCGGGCGTGCAGGATCAACGCATTCCACAAAACAATGATCAGCGCGCCGTTTTCCTTCGGATCCCACCCCCAGAAACGGCCCCAAGATTGGTCCGCCCAGATGCCGCCGAGCACCGTGCCGACGAAGCTGAACAACGTGGCGAAGCAAATGATGCCATAGGTCATGCGCGCGAGCCCCTTGGCCGTGGTCTCCGACAACGTGCCGGTGAACACACCGCGCAGCACGTAAACAAGCGCGAGGAATCCCGCCACAAAGGTCGCAGCGTATCCCAGCGTCACGACGACCACATGGGTCGCGAGCCAGAAATTCGTGTCGAGCACGGCTTGCATCATCACCATCGTGTCACCGCCGAGCGCGAGATTGTGCGCCACGATCAGAGTGAGGAATCCGACGGACGACGAAACCACCGCGCCGATGCCATCCTTGTAAAAGCGTTCCAGCAACATGCCGAGAATGCACGCGCCCCAGCCGATGAAGATTGCCGACGAATACAAGTTCGTGACCGGCGGACGCCCTTCGAGCCACATGCGGAAGATCAGGCCCGTCGTATGAATCACAAACGCGAGGCCGATCAGATAGACCGCAGATTTGCGCATCCATTCCGAAAGGTTGAACCAGAACGAGCACGCGAACAGGAACGCCACGACGTAGATCACCAGCGCCGTGTAGAACGGAGCGAGGCGGTTGTAGAAATGTTCGCGATCGGCCTTGGTCAGTTCCGGCGCGATCTTGTCGGCCAGCGACGCGCGGTAATCGGCCACCGCTTTGTTGAACGTCTCGACGTGTCCTTGACGATACGCCGACGTCATCGCCGCGTAAGCCTTCAACGCAGGCGGCAACGTTTCGCCGCGCGCAGCTTCGAGCAACGCATCACCGGCGCGGACCCAGTCGCCGTGCTGATGTTCGCCGTGCGAATACGGCGGAATGATCAACGGCGGCTCGAAGCGCGCCATCACGTCGAACCGTTGTGCGTAGCTCAGAAACTTGTCGAAGACCGCCTCGTCGTACTTCTGACCGGCCTGTTGTGCCTTCACGGCGGCGATGCCGGGAACGAGGAGGTTTTCGTAATCGGAAAGTTCCTTCGCCCAATCCTTCGCGTCCTGCGGCTGGATCGTGTTCTTCAGGCGCATGTAGAGCACGAGCCGTTCGTGCATCTTCATCACGGCTTGCTCGAAAGCATTGCGATGCGACGCGTCAATTTTGCCCACGCGCTTGCTCTCCTTGTCCATCACGTCGAGCGCCGGCTCGACTTCCTTCCACGAGTAATGCTTGCCGTCGTGGTGCGCTTCCTTGTCCTTGCCGGGAAGGCGGAGGAGACTGACGAGCTCGGGATTATCGATGCGGAAGACCGGCCATTCGTCGGCTTCCTTCGGATTCATCGTCACACCCATGAGCCATTCGGTCGCGGGAATGAGCTTCGGGTTCTCGAGATCACCTTTCCACGGTTCGAGGTTGGCGGTCTGCTTCTCGCGAATCTGCACGAGCGAATTGCGCGCGAGCGAATCCATCGGCTGATGGCGGCCGTTGAACACGACCGGCAACTTGCCGAATTCCGCGACGGCGAATTCCTTGTCCTTGCGGGGCATTACCGTGCCGATCGCCCACGCGGCGAACACGGCGAACACGATCAAAGGCAGCCACTTTTTCATGCGGTTTTCCTTTTTGAAATGAATCCGACCAAATGCATCATGAATTGGACGATCAAACCCAGCGCCACAATCGCACAACCTGCGTACGGCGTAAGCCAACTGGGATTGCGAACCACTTGCAACGTGCTGTTGCCGCGGTCCGGGTCGATCTCTTCGCGGCCCATCTGATATTGATAGAACGTCAGTCCGCCGTAGCGCAGCGGATTGTTCATGTAAATGTCCACCTCGCGGTTTTC
Organism: Limisphaerales bacterium; assembly: GCA_044224905.1. Lineage (GTDB taxonomy): Bacteria > Verrucomicrobiota > Verrucomicrobiia > Limisphaerales > JBGAJN01 > JBGAJN01. Next base: position 351,438 of record JBGAJN010000002.1, on the reverse strand, counting down.
CGTCGTCTGCGCGTTCTCGATGCGGACGCGGCTCTGGAAATTCTTCGGAATGTCCGTGCCGCGATAAACTTCGTGCGTCGTCTTGAGCAATTGAACCGAGAACGGGTGATACACGCGCGTCGGACGGAACGCCACGCGCCACGTCTTGTCGCCGATCGTGATGTCCTGATCCTTCATCATCGTGGCCGTGAATAAAGTCCCGAGCGAACCTTTGTCCGTCACCACTTCGAGCAAGGTGCCGGGCAGGTTACGCGCGTTCATCGTCTTTACCTCCGGCGCCGGCGTCACGGTGATCTTCGGGCCAACGCCCAGCGTGGCGGGCGGCTCACCCTTGTCGACCATCGGCGCGCGCTGACGGACGTCGCAGTTCACGTAATACTCCTTCACGCGAACGGTGAACGGCAGCTTCGGATGTTTGATCTCGCCCTTTCGCGCCACGATCGATTCCGGCACCGCGACGACGTCGTCGTTGTTCGCATCGGCGTCGGCGAGGAAAACCAGCTCATTATCCAACGAGCTTTCGGAATAGGTCTTCGATTCCCCTTCGGCAAAACGCATCTGCGTTTCATACGACAGGAGGTCCGTGGCCAGTTGACCGACGAGCAACAGCACAATGCCTGCGTGCGCGAGGTGGATGCCGAGCTTCTTCCACGTGAGATGAAAGCGCTTGATGTGCGCCGCCACCAAGTTGACGAGCAGCACAATGCCGATGAAGTAACCGCCGGGAAACATCGGGATCTTCCAACTCGCGCCCTGCGGCTGAAACCACACGACGAAGCTGCGGAACCAACGGTTCTGCGCGGAGTAAAGTCCTTCATTGACCTGCGCGACCGTGCCGAAGAACACGAGCAGGATGCCCAACGCGAGGAAGACGACGGTGAGCCGGAGCGAGGTGAGAAATTTCCAGAGGCTGTTCATGATCACGGTTTGGATTTCGCGAACGCAATGAACGCGACTTTCTGCGGCGTGACGGCCGCCTCGTCGCCGAGGAGCTTGTAGAAAAACCACTGGCCGCCGCGCGGCACGATCGCGCCGACGAGCTGTTTGCCGTTGTTCTTCATGTCCACCAACATCGTTTGCGGGTCGCCCGGGTCAAGAGGCGTGACCGTCTTGCCGAGGTCCGCCGCCGCGATCGGGCCCAAGCCGATCTGACCGCGCCAACGGTTTACGTTCGCCAACGTCCCGCCGCTGTCACTCGGAAAAATACTCACGGAAACTTCCGCGCGCGCGCTGTCCTTCTCGGGCACCGCGAACTTTGCGATCTGCATCTGACCGGCCGCGATCTGCTTCCATTGCTCGGGCACCGACCAATTCATCTTCGGCCCGCTCGGGGCGCTGTCCTCCGCCGCCACGGCGGGCGCAGCTTCGGCGGGACCTTCCTTGATCTCCACCGACTTCACGAACGCGACGAACTTGTCCTTCTGCGACGCGACGACTTTGTCATCGCCCGACAAACGGAAGAACCAGCTCGCATCCGGACGATGCAGGAACGCCGTCACGATGCGCATCGTGTCCTTCACGTCCTGCGCCTGACCCGACACCTCGAAGAGCTTCCCCTGCCCGCCCGCGACGTCCGTCGGGTGCAGTTGCTTGGCGGCATCCTCGTTCGACAACGGCTGCTGGCCGAACTGCGCGCGCCACATGTTCACGATTTCATTCTCGCGCCCGGCCATGTTCGGCAAGGGCGTGATGGACACCTGCGCCTGGCCGCCGTCGGCCTTGATGGCGAAACTCGCGAGACTCATCTTGCCCGCGGCCACTTCACTCCAACCCTCGGGCAACTTCCACGCGAGCTGCGGCCGCGAACGCGGGCGCATGTCGCCCCCCGCACCGTGCGGGCTTGCGGCGCCCTTGCCGGCGACGGCGGGCTGCTCCTTGTCCTTGGGCGCGCGGTAACTGGTGATTTCCTCTGGGCGACAGCCCGCGAGGAGGCCGACGCCGACGGCGATCAACGCGACGTGCTGCGGCAGGCGGAGGGATTTGCTTCGTAAATTGGCCACGATATTAAGATTGAACTGACGAAGCTACCGGCACGTTTATTCCCTTAGCAAGGAAAAGGCACGGGCGAATGAGGCAAGTCCCGCAGGGACGGCTGAACGGTTCCGTGGGTGTTGCAGGTGGGGTGAGGCTACCGACGAGCCGGCTCAGGGGAGTTTTACCACGGAGACGCGAAGGCGCGGAGGAAGTGAGGGAAACCACGAACCGCGGCACCGTTGCCGGATGCACGCAACCCAGTCTTGCCGCCCCGGACATCCCAACGGGATGACAATCATTCAGCCCAGGGTTGCCGAGCACGGGGAGGCTACCCTGGGAAAATGAGAAACCTCTTCCAACCCCAACGGGGTTGCATCGGTCTTTCCGGAAGGCTGCAACCCTTTCAGGGTTGATGATTCACTGGCGGAGGTTCCCAGGGTAGTCGCTGCGCTCCAACCCTGGGCTGAGTGATGCAATCCCGTTGGGATTGTCGTTGCGATTCGCCGCAGTCCAAAATCCCTGGCCGGGTTCGCGCTTTCGCGGAGCAAACCAGCTCGGCTGTGGTTTCAATTTTCAGCGCAGGGTCAGGCGACATCGTTGGTCCTAAATTTAACGACGATATGAAAGGCCCATGCAGCAAGGATCGAAAGCCCTCCGCCAAGGTATGCAGCGTTATGCATGTAGCCAGCACAAAGAAATCGACGACGGTCGACCACATCGTAAGGGATGAACCAACCACGATAATCGTTCAGATGAGCGCTCTGCGTTTGCCAGTATCCGTAGAGCAGCCCGCAAAGCCCAAAAAGCAGCGTGAACGTCACAACAACCTCTAAAGACCACAGCGTCACTCGCAGCATCCGACGGTATCCGCTGTGGATGAAACCAGCCGCTCCGACCAACACACCAATGGGCACCCCCATGCCCGTGGAAGCTCGAAAGCCTACGATCGAAGCCCTGACTCGCTCCGGGCGCTGGTCCTTATCGAGCCCAAAGCGAATGAATTTGAACTTGGTGAAATACTCTGGCGACACAGTGTAACTGATTTGGTTGTGAGCAGCGCCATACGCTCCCGCCATTGCGATGGCGAGAGGCACGAATAGGACAAACACACACAGCTTTTTCACGGTGGATTGCTGTGGCCTAGCATTGAGATTGAGCGACAGGATTGTCGTTTATCACTTCCACGCGTTGGAGCCTAAAACTTCACCGAATCCTTGGCCAGCCGGATTTACCCTGTGGGCCCTCCCTCGTCTCGGAGAGACGCTTTGAAACTAGCCCCGGCTTTTAAGCCGGGGTTCCGGTCCGCGGGTTGCCCGAGTCCCGCAGGGACGGCTGAACTTTCATTCGTCCCTTCGGGACTCGACCATTTCACCCCTAGCACCCGGCGTTGAAACGCCGGGCTAGGGTCAGGCGTCCCTCGCGGGACTCACGGCACAGCTTACCGGCAATTCCTCGTTTTCCACCCCTCCGGTGGAAGGCCGAGCCAACCGTCCCCACCTTGGGTCCTCTCAACGCGCCATTTTCTACGCCAGCCGGTTTCAAGGGGAAAACAAGGGCCAAGATTTGCCCGCGAATGACGCGAAAAACGCGAATTTAAGCCGAAAACAATGTAACCAATTGGTAATTAGCATCTTTTGCGTGTTTCGCGGGCCAATCTGCCGGAAATAGGCCCTGAATTCGGGGAATTTTGACTCCGATCACGATGATTTTGACTCCCACAGCGATAGTTTTGACTCCAACCGTCGCAATTGGAGTCAAAATCGTGACGATTGTGACCAAAACTATCGTCGTCGAGGGCAAAACCATCATGGTCGAGACCAAAACTATCGTCGTCTAGGGCAAGATCATGACGGTCGTGACCAAAACGGTCGCCGTTGAGGGCAAGGTGATGACCGCCGTGACCAAAACTGCGGCCGTCGAGGGCAAAACGATCACGGTGGTGACCAAAACTATCGCCGTCGGGGGCAAGATCGTCGGCGTCGAGACCACGATAGAGGCTGTCGTGACTCCAACCGTCCCCGTTGAGACCTCGACGGTGAAGATCGTGACTCCGATGGTGCGCACCTCTTTCGGCGGCTAAGCAAAGATTCGTGCTTTCCCTTCGCGTCTTTGCGCCTTGGCGTCAATCGGCCGGCTTGCGCAATCTCGCCACATACGCGCCGTCCACGCGGTCCGCGAAGGGGAGCAGTTCGCGTTCGGCTTCGAGTTGGTAGCCGGGGTTGGCGGTGAGGAATTCTTTCACGACGCCGGAGTTTTCCTCGGGTTCCAGACTGCACGTGCTGTAGACGAGCGTGCCGCCGGGCTTGAGGGTCGCCGCGGCGCGACGGAGCAGATCCAATTGCGTGGCGCGCAGGCGCTCGATCTCCTCGGGGCGGATGCGCCAGCGCAGGTCCACGCGGCGCCGCATCACGCCGGTGTTGGAACACGGCGCGTCGAGGAGCACGCGGTCGAACTTCGCATTGCGGATTTCGAAGCCGGCCTGATCGATGGTGCCCGCGCAGGTGACGCCGAGGCGGGTGCAGTTTTCCCGCACGAGTTTCAGGCGTTCGGGCGCGTTGTCGTTGGCGACGATGCGGCCCTGGTTGTTCATCAATTGCGCCATGTAGGTGGTCTTGCCGCCGGGCGCGGAGCAGAAGTCGAGCACGGTGTCGCCGGGCTGGGGTTTCAATTCCGCCACCGCGAGGAGGGTGCTCGGGTCCTGCACGTAGAAGCCGCCGTCGCGAAAGCTGCCGAGGGAATCGAGCGCGGGATGGCTCTTGAGCACGAACATGGCACCTTCGTCGATCCACGGCCAGCGGCCGAAATCGTATTCCACGCCTTCGTCGCGCCAGCGTTCGATGAGTTTCGTCGCGTTGGTCTTCAGCGTGTTCACGCGGGCGAAGGTGCGCGGGGCGGTGTTGTTCCAATCAAGGAGCGTCGCGAGTTTCGCCGGGCCGTAGCGTCCCCACCATTTCTGGCAGAGCCATTCGGGATGCGAGTAGCCGAGGTCGACGCGCTTGGTCTTGAGTTCGGCGAGGGCTTGCTTGGTGGCGTCCTGTTCGCGCAGGTAACCACGGAGGATGGCGTTGACGAAGCCGGATTGCGGGCCGAAGCCAAGCGTGCGCGCGAGTTCCACGGTTTCATTCACCGCGGCGTGTTCGGGCACGCGGTCGAGCCAGAAGATCTGGTAAAGGCCGAGGCGCAGGAGAATTTGGAGGACGGGTTTCTGCGGACGGCCGTTGGTCTTGCGATCGATGAGCCAGTCGAGCGTGGCCTGCCACCGAACGACGCCGTACACGAGTTCCTGCAACAGGCCGCGATCGGGCCCGCTAAGTTGCGCGCCGGCCTGCGCCTGCGCGAGGAGGTTTTCGACGTAGTCGGACTGCGATTGATGCCGGCGCAGAACCTGCGCGGCAATTTCTCTTGGTTTTTGAAGCACCACCACCAATAATGGCAATCGTTCAATTGCCGGCGAGTATTTTAATTATGAAAGAAGAGTTCGAAAAACTGGTAACTGCGGGAAAGATCGAGCGGCAACATGTGGAAAAGCTGGTCGTGCTCGCGGAGAGCGGCTATTGCATGCACAAGAGCTGGGGCTTCGGCCGCATCGCCTCAGTCGACACGGTCTTTGGTCGCTTCACGATCGATTTCCTCACCAAGTCAGGCCATTCCCTGGACCTGACCTTCGCCGCGGAATCGCTCAAGCCGATCACCAACGACCACATCCTTGCGCGCAAGATGTCCGATCTCGCAGCGCTGCGTCAGATGGCCGCGTTGCATCACCTCGATTTGATCAAGCTCGTCCTCCAAAGCTACGGCGGCCGCGCCACCATCGACCAGATCCAGCAGGTCCTCGTGCCGGATGTGATCACGTCCGATTGGAAGAAGTGGTGGGACGCCGCGAAGCAGGAGATGAAGAAGGACGGCCACTTCATGGTGCCGTTGAAGAAGTCCGAGCCGATCGTTTATCAGGAAAAGGAAGTTTCGCTGCAGGACCGGTTGCTCAAGGAATTCCGCGAAGGCAAGGGCCTCAAAGTCAAGGTGGCCACGGCCAACGAAGCGTTGAAGTGCATCGGCGATCTTTCAAACAAGAACGCCACCGTCAGCGAAATCATCGCGAGCCTCAACACCGACATCGCGTCGCACCTGAAGAACCAACCCGCACTGGCGCTGGAAGGCATTTTCGTCCGCGACGAATTGCGCGAAGCCGCCGGTTTGCCGCCGCAGGAAAACGAAGTTCAGGCGATGGCCGTGTGGTCGCAGAGCCTCCGTTTGGTTTCGTTGCTCGAACAGATTCCCGCCGCGAAGCACAAGCGCACGCTTCATTCCTACCAGATCGCCAATCCTGATCTCTGGCACGAAGCGTTGCTCGGCATCCTCAACCAGGTGCCCTCGAAAGTTTGCGGTGAAATCACCTCCCTGCTCATCAGCAGCGGCAAGCTCGACAAGCTGAAGGAAACGCTCACCAAGCTCATCAGCCAGCATCAGGCGAGCAGTGAATTGCTCCTCTGGCTCGCCCGCGAACGCTCGGATTCCTTCGCCGATATTCTCGGACCGGAAGTGTTCCGCGCGATGCTCACCGCGATCGAACGCGATCAGTTCAATGAGAAGAAATCTAACCGCCTCCGCGACTTCGTCATGGACGATCAGGAGTTGATCGTCGAGCTCATCGAGTCCGCCGACCTCGATGTCATCAAGGATCTCGTCCGCGCGTTGCAGCTCTCCGCGAGCTTCGACGACATGGATAAACGCTCGCTGCTCGGCCGGATCGTGAAGACGTATCCGCAGATGCAGTCGCTCATCACCGGCGACCAGGCCAAGCAGGAAGCTTCGCTGATCGTCTCGTGGGACAGCCTCGAACGCCGCAAATCCGAATACGATGATCTCGTGCACAAGAAGATCCCGGCCAACTCGAAGGAAATCGCGATCGCGCGCAGCTACGGCGATCTCCGCGAAAACCACGAGTACAAGGCCGCGAAGGAAATGCAGAAGGTTCTCATGCGCCGCAAGGCCGAACTCGAACGCGACCTCGGTCGCGCCCGTGGCACCGATTACGCCAATCCGAAAACGGACGTCGTCAGCATCGGCACCCGCGTGCAGGTGACCGACCTCGGCAACCAGCACAAGGAAACCTTCACTGTGCTCGGCGCGTGGGACGGCGATCCCGACAAGGGTATCATCAGCTACCTCACACCCATCGGCCAAGCGCTCTTGAACAAGCCCGTCGGCGCGGAAACGGAATACGAAATGGAAGGCGTGAAGAAACGCTACCGGATCGAGTCCATCGAAGCGAAGAGCTGAGCCGGAGTTTAAAGTTTTGCGCGGGCGCGGTTACTTGTTAACCGCGCCCTTTTTCATTTCCTCGACGAGTTCCTCGGGCTTCCACTCGTTGCCGATGAAAATTCTCTGCACCTTCCCCGCCGCATCGATGACCACCGTGCGCAGGTTGTGATCGAACGCGCCCAGTCCGCCCCCTCCCGCGTTGCGCGCAAAGCCGAGACCAAACTGCTCGGTGATGGCGTCGATGTCGATCAACGCCCCCGTGAGGAAACTCCAACGCTGCGGATCGTAGTTGTATGTCTGCGCATACGAACGCAGCACCGCCGGCGTGTCGAACTCCACGTCGAACGTAATGCTGAACAGATGCCAGTCCTTCGGCGCGTCCTTCGCCTCCGCCAGCCCCTTTTGCGCAGCTAAAAAACTCCGCGACATCTGCGGGCAGAACAACGGATAGGGACACCGCGTGAAGATGAACGTGAACGCGTACGGTGCTCCTTTGAGTTGCGCGAAGCTCACCGCGCGACCGAGTTCGTTCGTGAATTTGTAGTCGGGCATCGCGTCGCCCACTTTCAATGGCTCGACTTCGCGCACCGGCCGGAAGTCGCGACCGAACGGCGTGTTCGTCTGCGCCGCGCTGCCAATCCGCGTCACTTGATCGATCCACGCGTCGTCCGGTTTGATCACCATGCGGAAGTGGACCATGTCGTTCGTCTTGATGCCGGCGAACTCCTTCGCGTCCTTCACCCGCAACGGCATCGTCATCGCCGGCATGTAATCGGGAATTTCGTCATGCGCGATGAGCGCCGTTAGCCCGTCGGGCTTGAGTTCCTTCACGACCCCTTTCACGTAGTAGTTGGTGGTGACGCCCGTGACGAAGGAGGACTTGGGCTCGGACTTCTTTTCCTGACACGCCGTCAAACCCAGCGTTAACGCGACGCAGCCCAACGACCAAAATGTTTTACCCGACAGTTTCATTGGAGGGAATTTCACCGGTTCCGCGGCCGCATGCAAGCCGTGGCAATTCTTTGACACCATCGCCCGAGCCCGTATTCTCAGGCCCATGCGCACGGTGAAGGTTTCGCTCGGCGACCGCTCCTATCCGATTCACATCGGGCCCGGGCTGTTGCCGTCGCTCGGTAAAAAATGTACTGACCTCGGACTAGGCGCGCGTTGCGCGATCATTTCCGACGCCAACGTCGCGAAACGCTACGCTCGTACCGCGTGGAATAGCCTGCTCAAAGCCGGCTTCGAACCTGCGCTCGTGACCGTGCCTGCAGGCGAAACCGCCAAGAGCCTCAAGACCGTCTCCGCGTGCTACGACCAGTTCGCCGCGCATCGGCTCGAACGCAAATCCTTCGTCGTCGCGCTCGGCGGCGGTGTCGTGGGCGATCTCGCGGGTTTCGTCGCCGCCACGTATCTGCGCGGCGTGCCCTTCGTACAAGTGCCCACCACCCTGCTCGCCCAAGTGGACAGTTCCGTCGGCGGCAAAGTCGGCGTGAACCTCAAGGCGGGGAAAAATCTCGTCGGCGCGTTTTATCAACCGCGCCTCGTGCTGTGCGATCTCGACACGCTCGACACGCTGCCGCCGCGCGAATTCCGCGCCGGCCTCGCCGAGGTGATCAAATACGGGATCATCTACGACGCGCCGCTGTTCGCCCGGCTCGAGCGCGATCTCGACAAACTTCTACGCCGCGACAAAGACACGCTCGCCGCCGTCGTTGCCCGCTGCTGCGAAATCAAAGCGGACGTCGTCGGCCAGGACGAAACCGAAAGCGGCCTCCGGGCGATTCTAAACTTCGGTCACACCATCGGCCACGCCATCGAAGCGATTTCCGGCTACGGAAAATTTCTCCACGGAGAAGCGATTTCCCTCGGCCAGATTGCCGCCGCGAATCTTTCGAAGGAATTGCTTGGCCTGCCCGCGAAAGACGAAGAACGCATCGCTGCGTTGTTCGCCCGCACGGGATTGCCGACCACACTCGCGCTTGCGCCGGCCCGCCGCGCGAAACTTTCCGACGCGATGAAACTCGACAAGAAAGTTAGCGGCGGCGAAATCAAGTTCGTCCTGGCCGATCGCATCGGCTCGGTCAAATGGGGCCAACGCGTGGCCGAGAAGTCGATTCACCGCGTGCTGGACGAATTGGCCGGACGTTCGTAAACCGTAATTGTCATGTCTGCCGTCAGCGAAACCATCGTCCGCGAGTATTTCGAACTGAACGGATTCCTTGTCCGGCAACACCGGAAATACATCGCGCCCAGCAAACGCGACGACGAGGAGATTGATTTCTTCGTTCTCAATCCCACGCCCGCGCCGCTCGACAATCCGCTGCCGTTCGTGCTCGGTGCCGAAGACTTGCCGCGGCTGCAACGCGCCGTCGTCGTGGTGAAAGGTTGGCACACGGAAACGTTCAGCCCCGCCGTGCTAGCGAATGCGCCGGAGATTTTTCGCTTCCTCGAACCGGATTCCTTCAAGCACGCCGCGAAGGCGCTCGGCGGCGACGACGGCACGCTGACGAAGATCCTCGTGGTGCCGGCGCTGCCGCAAAATGGTGAGGCGCGTCTGCAAAGCATCGAGATGCTGCGCGCGAAAGGCATCACGGCGGTGATTCCGTTCCACACGATTCTCGCGGAGTTGATCGCGCGCGTGGAGACGAACCGCAATTACCAGAAGTCCGATCTGCTGCAGATCATCCGGGTGCTGAAGAACTACGATTTCTTCAAGGAGCCGCAGTTGGAATTGTTCAAACCGAAGCGCAAGCGCACGGAGTGACCGGCGTTACTCAGGCTGGATGTGGGAGAGTTTCATTCCCGCCACGAGCGCGGCGACCAAGCCGAAATACAGCACCGCCATCGACGCCCGTTGCGCTGGCGTCACCTCGAAGTAGCGCTTTTCCGCGTCAGTCTTTTTTCGGAACAGGAAAAAAAGTCGAGGCAGCGACATCACGAGAATCAGGACGAGGATGAAGTTCAGGTGATCGATCAACATCGCTCCGACGACTACCAAACCCGCGAGCCACAGCCATGGCGATAGCGCGGTCACAATTCGGCCGCCGTCGAGAAATCCGATTGGCGCAAGATTGAAGAGGTTCAGAAAAAAGCCCGTGTAAGCCAGCGCGCGGAACAGCGGATTGCCCGTAGCGAGAAATAACGCTTCGCAAACCACGGCACCCGCCGCGCCCAACAACGGTCCGCCAATTCCGACTTGGGCCTCAACCCAAGCGTTCGGCGGCTGGTCCTTGAGCGCGATGATAGCGCCCATGAACGGAATGAAAACCGGTGCGCCCACTTTCAATCCGAGTCGCCGCGCAGCGAGCAGATGTCCGCATTCGTGCACGAAGATCAACAGCACAAATCCCAGCGCATACCACCAACCCCACGCCATCGCATAAACCCAGATTGAGAGAAACATCGTACCGCCCGTCTTTAGCAGGATCGGGAAAAACTTGATGATCGGAACGACGAGGAACTTGAGCTTCGCCAGCAGCTTGCCCGCAAACAACAACACGGCCAGGACGGGCATGACGAATTTCTTCACGCGTTGCCAGAAAGTCGGCGCCGGCGCGCGCAGCTGAATGTCAGGCGGCGTCTGCGGACGCAACGGTGGAATTGGTGGTTCCGGCGGCGGCGGTTGGGCGGATTCCATGTTGAGAAAATTTTTCCGCGAGATCAGCGATTGGTCAAATCCCGAAACGACAGCAACATCACGCGACGCTCGCGAATCAGATCGAAAAATCCACCACAGCCTGCCGGTCCGCCTTGTTCATCACGCGCATGTCGAGACCGTCGTAGATTACGAGCGAATTGGGGGCGACGCTTTCCATGATGAACACGTTGCCACCAATGGTGCTGCCTGCGCCGATGACGGTCTCGCCGCCAAGGATTGTGGCGCCGGGATAAATCGTCACGCGGTCCTCGATCGTCGGGTGGCGTTTCTTCCCTTTCAGCTGTTGCCCGCCAGAGGTGCTTTTCGCCCCCAGCGTCACGCTGTGATACATCTTCACGTGATTGCCAATGACGCACGTTTCACCCACCACGGTGCCGGTGCAGTGATCAACGAAAAAGTGCGAGCCGATCTGCGCGCCCGCGTGCAGATCCATGCCGGTGCGTCCGTGCGCCCACTCGGACATTATGCGCGGAATGAGCGCGATCTGTTTCCGGTAGAGCAAGTGTGCGAACCGCTGCACGGCGATGGCTTCGATGAACGGATACGCAACGATGACTTCCTCTTTGCTGAGCGCCGCAGGATCACCATTGAACGCCGCTTCCGCATCGGTCTGTAGCAACTCCCGCACGCGCGGAAGCTGGCTGAGAAATTCGAGCGTCAGCTCATGCGCCGCGCCGCGGAAATCCTTTTTCGCAAGCCCATCCGGTGGCTGGTATTCGAGCGACTTGTAGATTTCATCCTCCAACCGCTCGAGCACCGAATCCATGAGCGTGGCCGTCTCGACTTTCAACTCCGACGAGTGAATCACCTTCTCATCGAAGAAGCCGGGAAAGAGCAGTCTCAGGAGATCGACGGCGATCTGGGTGATGGCGTTCTTGGACGGGAGATTTTTCCCATCGAGGTAGTTGATGCCGCCGACACGCGCATACGAAGCCAGCAGTTGGTCGGTAAGTTGGGTGACCGTCAATTTCACAGCGGCACTATCCGGCAGGAACGCGGAAGTTCAAAGTGTAAAACTGAACGGCGAGCCCACTCGGACAAGGAGCGTTCGGAGCCATCGGCTCCGCACCGATCCGGACCGGTTACTTTTTGTCTGCCGGAGCCGACTCGCTCGCGCGCCCCGTGGTCACCACGAAGGCGAGCAGGCCGAAACCAAAAACAATTGCCGCGAGCGTTACATATAGCGATTGACTCTCTGGCAAAAAACGGAACTCCACAGTGTGTTCGCCCGGCGCCAACTGCACGCCGCGCATGATAAAGTTGCAACGGAGCATGGGTTGTACGTGACCATCCACGAATACCTTCCAGTTCGCATCATGCTTGTCGTTCAACATTAGCACGGCCGGTCGCTCTACTTTCGCCTTTAGTGACATCTTTTTGGGCGCGTAGCTGGTGAACTCCACGGTCCCGGCGTTCTTTCCTTTGGTGTCCGCGGGCGCATTGGTTAGCGTCAACCCGGGACCTCCGGAGACAAGAACGGTTTCGTGTGGGTTGAATGCCGGGTCCGGGAGTTTCTTTAGTGTAGCCTGATCATCATTGCTGACTTCCCAGTTCGCATACAGCCCCGCACGAGGCAAAGCGCCCGTAAATTCAATTAGCGCGAACGGGCCGGTTTTATTGACCTCAGCAGTCGCCACAGTGCTGTCAGCCTTCGGCACGAGCGTAAAGAGCATTACGTTTTTGAAGCGGCGTTTGACAGGATCGAATTGTTGATTGAGCGAATCTACCACGCCGGCGGGGCCGAAAAGATACTTCGTGTTGGTCAATTCCCAATAACGGGTCTGCACGGCGACATTAGTTTGCGAAAACGCCCCACCTCGCATGCCGCGATAGGCGCCATAATCCAAAGGTTCGCGCGGCATCTGCACTATGTCGATCGACTGGATGTTGTAGAATTGAAAATGATGCTGCGCCCACTCAACATGGTAGTATTGCTGAAAGTTTTGAAAGGCGGGGCCAAAATTAAACGGCAATACAGTGACACGGTGTTCGTTCGATTTATCGGCCAAGAAATCCACCACCGGGTTGCTGGCGTATTTATCTTTGTAATTGTAATAGACGATCCAGTAGGCGTTAGCCCGGCAAAGATCGGCAACCAGCACAGCGCCGAGAAGAAGACCAGCCCACTTCGAGCGCGAACCGGAAAACATTCCGCTCATCACGCAAGACACCAACGCGACGGAAATCACGAGGAACAAGATGAACCAGCCAACTTCGCCGATGCTGAACTTCGCAATGGCTTGAGCCATTTCGTTGTCGCCAAAACCAGCGCGCTGGATTCTCGCCACCAATGCCGGCTTGGCCGCGGCGTATACCAACCACGCCAAAAAACTGGCGCCTATGGCAGCAAAAGAACCGAGTGCCCATTTCTTGTCAAAGCCAGCCAGATTAGCCCACCACTGTTTGAGTTGTCCGGAGAGTGAGCCCGCGTACGCCAATGAACGATCAAGATACAGGCGGCTCATTCCCTGCAATCCATAGGCGAAGAGAATCATCAGCACCATGTGCAGTGGGTGCATGAATTTCATCGGATTGCGGATCGTGTTGAAATATGGGAGCGAATAAATAATCCGGTAAAACGGGGCGAATCTACCAAACGCAAAGAGCAGCGAAATGAACGCCATCACACCCCAGAACCAGATGATCTTCCGCTCTCGAGCATCAAATACGCTCTTGCGTTCTCGGAAAGATTGCACGAGCGACCACAGAGCAAGCAGCACCACCAGCACACCGGCATATTCGCCGGATCCGTTGTGGCGCGGGAAACCTTGATGATGTTCCTCCCATCCAGGCTGCTGGCCGACACGCCCCCAGTAATTGCCTCCGTTGGCCGTATCGAGCCGGTAGCCGAAGAGGCCAGGCACCAAAACCCGGAGTGCTTCCGCCTTGGAGATACTCCATTGCGTTGCCCAATCCCAACGTTGCTCGTCACTGTCTGACTGCTTCTTTTGTCCATCCATGTTGGTGATTCCAAAAATGGACGTCTTGAGCACAATGGACACAGGTTGAAACGCTAACACACCAGCGCACACCGCCAGCGCCAACGCGAAGCCCACTCCCTTCGCCGCGCGCACGCCCACGCCACAGCCCTCGCGAATCAAATACAAAAACAAGGCGAAGGCGGCGACGTACAGACTAAAAATTGCCCCCACATCGAATCCTTCTGCCACGGCCAATCCGATACAGAAACCGGCAAGCACCGCGCGCTGCCAAGTGCGTTTGATCGCGGGGGAAACCAGCGCGGCGAGCGCCAAAAAGACCGCGGCAAGCGTAAGCGGTCGGATGCCCAAACCCCAACAAGCGTTGGACAGGTAATTCATGTTCAGCATCGCGGCAATGCCCCCCAAAATACAAACCCAACGGGAGAAACCGGCCTGCTTGAAAAACACCCACGCGCACGATCCCAGCACCAGACAGACAACGGGCACCAGGAATTTTGCGTGACCGACCGGCCCCAACCACCACAGCAACACCGAACTCAGATTCACAACGGCCGACTCAGCGCCCAACCCCAGCCAAGCGAGATCCAACCACATCCCACTGAAGGCGCCGGGAAAAGAAATCGCCGCCGATTTCAAAACGCCCATAGGGGCATCGTTGGCAAAGTGAGCTTTGTCGGCGTCGAAACTCGGACTAAAGAGAAAGGCGAGAATCCCCAGCGCGCAAAGGAGAAAGACGAGGAAACCGCCGCGATTGGTGCTTCCACCCGACGGGTTGGAGTTAGTCAGTGCCATGTGTTCTGTTCAATTTGCATTACCGAGAAAACCAAACGAATTGCCGCGGATCATGGAGGAATATCGACAGTTCGCAAAGTCGGAAGTCAATATTTGTTCCCCCGCCTAACCGCGCCTCCTGCCCCGCCAATCCATTTTCTGCAAATGCGGGCTTCTATTTTTGAGCGGCATGGGATAAATGCTCCCGGTCATTTTCAGTCTGGATTCGCTTAAGGCGGTTCAGTCGCGGCTCAATCGATCACTCTGTTTATGAAAATTCTAATCACTGGCGGCGCCGGTTATCTCGGTTCGATCATGGTCCCCACGTTGCTCGCGCAGGGCCACGAAGTCACAGTTCTCGACAATTTTTACTTCGGTCAAGCCAGCCTCTTGGATTGCTGCCAATACGATACGTTCAAAGTAGTGCGTGGCGATTGCCGCGAGGAATCCGTGATGAAGCCGCTCGTCGCCAAAGCCGACCTCATCATTCCGCTAGCCGCGCTCGTCGGCGTGCCGATCTGCAACACCGATCAAATCGCCACCCAGACCACCAACCAGGACGCCATCGAGATGCTTTGCCGGCTCGCGAGCAAACAGCAATGGATGATCATGCCGGTCACCAACAGTGGCTACGGCATCGGCGAAAAAGGCGTTCACTGCACGGAAGATTCCCCGCTACGTCCGCTTTCGACTTACGGCGTCACGAAGGTCAAGGCAGAGGAAGCGATCCTCGCCCGCGAAAACGCCCTCAGCTTCCGCCTCGCCACCGTGTTCGGTATGGCGCCGAGGATGCGTCTCGATTTGCTGGTGAATGATTTCGTCTATCGCGCCGTGCACGATCGCGCGGTCGTGATTTTCGAGGGCCATTTCAAGCGCAATTACATTCACATCCGCGACGTCACCCGCGCATTCCTGCACGGCATCGCCAACTTCGAAAAGATGAAGGGCAAGCCTTACAACGTCGGACTCGATGAAGCCAATCTTTCGAAACTCGAACTCTGCGCGGTGATTCAAAAGCACCTGCCGAAGTTCGTGTATCTCGAAGCACCAATCGGCGAAGACCCGGACAAGCGCGACTACATCGTGAGCAACGCGCGCATCGCGGCCACCGGGTTCAAACCCGAGTGGAATTTGGATCGCGGTATCGTGGAACTGATCAAGGGTTACACGATCCTGCGGAACAGCGTTTACTCGAACGTGTAAGTGAGCGGCGTCATTGCCACTCGCGTCCGATATCTTGCAACCGTCGCCTCTGGCCAACACCGTCGCCGTCATCCTCGCCGGCGGCTTCGGCACGCGGATCAAGCATTTGCTGCGCGATCTGCCAAAGCCGATGGCACCGGTCGCCAGCCGCCCGTTTGTCGAATGGGTGATTCGTTACCTCGCGCGCCAAGGCATCCGCCGCGTTGTGCTTTCGACCGGCTATCTCGCTGACTCCGTCACGAGTCACTTCGCCTCGCAACCTGTCCACGGTGTCCGCGTCGATTGCGTTCCGGAAACGACGCCGCTCGGAACCGCCGGTGGATTTCTCAACGCCGCTGACGCCGTCGCCGAAAAGCCGACGAATTGGCTAGTACTGAATGGCGACTCGATCGCTTTCGCCGATTTGAACGTCGCCGCGGCGCCGCTGGCCGGCGGTCGCGCTCAAGGCGTCATCGTGGGCGTGGAAATGACCGATGCTTCGCGTTACGGCACTGTGAAAGCCGACGCAAACGGCCGACTGCAAAGTTTCATCGAGAAACAACCCGGCGCCGGCGTCATCAACGCGGGAATTTATTTCTTCAACCACTCGCTGCTCACGCAGTTCCCTTCACAACGACCACTAAGCTTCGAGAAAGACGTGTTTCCGAAACTCATCGCCAGCGGCGCCGCGCTGCAAGTCCATGCTGCACGCGCGCCTTTCCTCGACATCGGCACGCCCGAATCGCTACCGCAAGCGGAGGAGTTCATCCTGCAAAACCAAGCGGAGTTTAAGTTGGATTAAGCCCGGTTCGCAGTCGGTCTAAAGCGCGGCATCATCCCAATCTCGCCGTGTTTAATGTGGAGCGGAAGGCGAAGGTGTGCGACACTCCCCAACGGATTCTGTGTCGTTACCGATCGTCATGAAACGTTTCTTCTACCTCACGTTGATCATCGGCGCTGTTTGCGCAACGCAACTGGCCAAGGCGCAACCGTTCGGCCTCAGTAACCGGCTCGCAAACACCACGCTCACCTTTCCCCAGCAGCCACAAACGTTCGGCTTCACACTCTCCAACGCCTTTCCTTCGGTCATTGTCACCAACCCCATCGCCTTCGCGACGCCGCCCGGGGAAACCAACCGCCTGTTCATCCTCGAGCGTCCCGGGCGCGTGGTTGCGATCACGAACCTCTCGGCTCCAGACCGCACCGTGGTGATGGACATCTCGACGATCGTTTACCCGCAGGCGAGCGAGGAAGGGTTGCTCGGGATCGCGTTCCACCCCGGCTTTGCGAGCAACCGTTTCTTTTACCTCTTCTACTCACTGACGAACACCACCACGCAAGGGACCGGCCGACATCAGCGCATCGCGCGTTTCGAAATGTCCGCGGGCGATAACAACCTTGCGCTCACCAACACGGAGCTGCCGTTGATCACGCAATTCGACCAACAAGGCAACCACAACGGCGGCGACCTCCACTTCGGTCCGGATGGTTACCTCTACATTTCGGTTGGCGACGAGGGCAATCAGAACGACGCGCAAAACAATAGTCAGACCATCCGCAAAGATTTCTTCAGCGGCATTCTCCGCATCGACGTGGACATGAAAGCGGGAAACTTGCCGCCCAATCCACACCCCGCGCTGAAAGGCGCGACCAATTACTTCGTTCCCGCAGACAATCCGTGGGTGGCGGGACCACCGGCGACGGACACGAACACGACCGGCCAGGTGCGGACGGAATTTTATGCGATGGGCCTCCGCAACCCGTGGCGTTTTTCCTTCGACGAACTGACCGGCCAGCTCTGGTGCGGCGACGTCGGCGGGGTGAACCCGACCGCGCGCGAAGAGGTCAACATCATAATCAAGGGCGGCAACTACGGATGGGCATTTCGCGAAGGCGTTGAAGACGGTCCAAAATCCGCACAAGCACCCGGCGGTTTTACTTTCGTCCCGCCGATTACTTACTACCGGCATACCGGTCAAGGCGACGTGGCAAATCTCTCCGGCAACTCGATCACTGGCGGTTTCATTTACCGCGGCGACAACATTTCGTCGCTCTACGGCAAATACATCTTCTGCGATTATTCCAGCGGTTACATGTGGGCGCTCACGCCGGACGGCACGAATTACGTTACGATGACCAACATGCAACAGTTGCTCAACGCCACGGGCATTGCGGCATTCGGCTCCGATCCCCGCAACGGCGACGTCCTCGTCGGCACCGTCGGATCGAGCGGCACGAACGTCGTGCGCCGGCTCGTTTACAATTCCACGCCGACTGGCACCCTGCTGCCTGCGACGCTGGCGAACACCGGCGCCTTCACCAACTTCACCACGCTCACACCGCACGCGGGGATTGTTCCGTATTCGATCAACGTGCCGTTCTGGTCCGACAACGCGATTAAGACGCGCTGGTTCTCCGTGCCCGCCACGAACCTCGCGATCGCATGGAACGTCACCAACAACTGGTCGTTCCCTACCGGAACGGTGTGGATTAAACATTTCGACCTCGTCACGAATTACGTGAGCGGGCAAAGCACGCGGCTGGAGACGCGCTTCATCGTTCGCAATGCCGGCGGCGTTTACGGGGCCACGTATCGCTGGGGTGGCGCAACCAACGCCACGCTCGTCGCCGAGGGCGGGCTGGACGAAACATTTGTCATTACCGATCCCGGCGGCTTGTTGCGAACGCAAGTGTGGCACTATCCAAGCCGCAGCGAGTGTCTCACTTGCCACAACTCCACGGCAGGATTTGCGCTCGGCTTTCACACGGCGCAACTCAACCGCAACCACACCTACACCAATTTCGCCAACGCCAGCGGGCTCCCGGACAACCAGCTCCGCGCCCTTGGTCGCGCTGGCTACCTCAGTCCGACCGTGAGCAACCTTTATACGTTGCCCGCGCTGGCGAACTGGAGCGACACCAGCGCGAGTCTCGAATGGCGCGCACGTTCGTTCCTTTCTGCGAACTGCGTCCACTGCCATCAGCCCGGCGGACTCGCTCTGGGTCTGTGGGACGCGCGCTATCACGTTCCCACTGCGACCGCCGGGCTCGTCAACGGGCCGCTGGCCAACGATCAAGGCAATCCGAGTGCGCGCGTTATTGTTCCAGGCTCACTGACCAACTCCATGATTTACCAACGGCTCGGCGGCTTCACGGGTTCCCGCATGCCGCCGCTTGCCACTGCGTTGCTCGACACCAACAACATGAACCTCGTTGCCGATTGGATCGGCAGCGCGTCGCTCGCGAACTTTCAAACTTTTGCGCAATGGCAGCTCGCCAACTTTGGTTCCACCAATTCCGCTAACGCGCAGAGCACTGCCGACCCCGACGGCGATGGTTTGTCGAATCAGACCGAATTCCTTCTAAGCACCAATCCGAATTCGGCGACCAACCATTGGAAGGTGGACGTTCGGATGAGCGGCACCAACGCGCAGATTATTTATCCGCAGATCGCCAATCGCGCGTTCGAAGTGCAACTCCGAACCAATCTCGACGCCACCGCGACGCCGTGGCTTCCTCTCAATGTCCCCGGAAACACGCCGTTCTATTCCCTCACTGATTTCACGAACACCGTGACGGACATCACCGGCAGTGCAACCAACAAGATTTACCGCGTGCGCGTGTCGGCGCCGTGAGTTTGCCGCCGCGCGGCTTGCGTTCGCTTCGTCACGCCGGTTACGCTGCGGTCAATGCGCCTGCTCGACCGTTATCTGTTGCGCGAGTTGTTGATCCCGCTGAGCTACTGCCTCGGCGGTTTTTTGATTTTTTGGATTTCCTTCGACCTCATCGCTTCCATCGACGACTTCCAGCGCAAGCACCTCACCGCTTCGGACATCACGCAATTCTATCTCATCAAGCTGCCCGAATTCCTCGTGCTTGTGGGGCCGATCGGACTGCTGCTCGCGTTGCTCTATGCGCTGACCAATCACGCGCGGCATCATGAGTTGACGGCGATTCGCGCCGCCGGCGTGAGCATGTGGCGATTGAGCGCGCCGTATCTGGCGCTGGGACTGTTGCTGTGCGGCGCGTTTTTCGCGGTGAATGAACTGATCGTTCCCGAGTGCGGCGAGTGGGCGGACGAAGTTACTCATCGCCATGATCCCGGTTACACGTCATCCGATCGCAATTGGCGACGTTCCTTCAACTTCAAGAACGCCCGAGCGAATCGTTACTGGTCCGTGCAAGCGTACAACGTGCAGACGTTCGAAATGATCAAACCCAGCGTGATCTGGCAGCAGGCCGACGGTTCCGTTCGGCAGCTCAACGCGGAACGCGGCGGACTGGTCGGCGGCGAGTGGACGTTTTTCGACGTCCAGGAGTTGTATTACGAAAAGCCCGGCGCCTTGCCGGAGCCCAGCCAGACGAATCGGCTGACGCTCACCGAGTTCACGGAAACTCCCGAACAGATCAAAAGCGAAATCAAAGTCAGCAGCCTCTCGAACCTGTCGGCCGCGCGGCGGGTGGAGCTCTCCGTCAGCGAGATCCTCAACTACATGCGCTTGCATCCGCAGCTTTCGGCCAACGACGACGCCGTCCTCAAAACGCAGTTGCATGCGCGCATTGCGATGTCGTGGACACCGATCGTCGTCATCCTGATCGCGCTGCCATTCGGCGCGCAGTCCGGACGCCGCAACGTCTTCGTGGGCGTGGCGAGCAGCATTTTCTTCTGCTTCGCCTACTACCTCCTGCAACGCGTCGGTATGGCGATGGGCACCGGGCAACGGATAATTCCCTGGCTCGCAGCGTGGTCGCCAAATCTGCTTTTCAGCGTCATCGGCATCTGGCTGACCAACCGGTCGCGTTAGTTCTTCCCGACCCTTAAAGGCGGCGGAAAAACGTGATCTCCCACTTGCGCCGGACTCTTTCACACGTATCATCGTCGGATGCTTTTTTCACTTTCACGTTCGCTGACGCACGGGGCGGTTGTTTTGGCCACCGTGCTTTCGCTGGGTTCGATCGGCTTCGCCGCGGAGATCAAGGCCGCCAAAAAGAAAAAGGGCGGCGGCGTTGACGTCGGTTTGCATGCGGAAGACCGCCAACCAGCCCCGCAAGTCGCGCCCGCGTCGCCCGAGGCGGAGAGCAATCTCAAGCGCATCCATGTTCCCACGGGCTTCAAGCTCGACCTTTGGGCGGCCGAGCCGATGCTGGCCAACCCCGTTGCGTTCTCGATCGATGAGAAGGGCCGCATCTTCGTTTCCGAAACCTACCGCTACCGCACCAGCGTGCTGGATATCCGCCACTACATGTTCATGCTCGAAGACGATCTCGCGTGCCGCACCGTCGATGATCGCATCGCGATTTCGAAGAAATGGTTCGGCGACAAGTTCAAGGATCTTTCCATCGAGTCGGAAGTTGTTCGCTTGCTCGAAGACCGCACCGGTTCCGGCATGGCGAACTTTTCCTCGGTTTACGCCGACAAGTTCAACACGCCGCTCGATGGCATAGCGTCCGGCACGCTGGCTCGCAAGGGGAAGGTTTACTTCACGAACATTCCTGAACTCTGGGAACTAGGAGGCACCGACAAGGACGGACACGCGATCACTCGCAAGTCGCTCAGTCACGGTTACGGCGTGCGCTACAGCTACACCGGCCACGACATGCACGGGCTCGCGTTCGGACCGGACGGGAAACTTTACTTCAGCTTCGGCGATCGCGGCGCGAACGTGAAAACAAAGGAAGGCAAGACGCTCGCGTTCCCCGATGAAGGCGCGGTGTTTCGTTGCAACCCCGACGGCTCGGAAATGGAAGTTGTTTATCGCGGTCTGCGCAATCCGCAGGAGCTCGCGTTCGACAATTACGGCAACCTGTTCACCGGCGACAACGACTTCGATCACGGCGACGAGGAACGGCTCGTTTACATTGTCGAGGGCGGCGACAGCGGTTGGCGCGTGGGTTATCAACACGCGCCGCTCGGCTTCGATTTCGTGCCGTGGAAGTCGGAGGAAATCTGGATGGCGCACAATTCCCGTCAGGGAGATTACAACGGACAGGAAGTGCGCAATCGCGTCCCCGACTCCGGCAAGCGCCCCGCCGCCTACCTCCCGCCCGTGTCCAACATCGGCGATGGCCCGTCCGGATTTACGTTCTATCCCGGCACCGGCTTCCCATCAAAATACGACAACCACTTTTTCCTCTGCCACTTCAAGGGCGCGATCGCGAACAGCAAGATCCAGAGCTTCGCGGTGAAGCCGAAGGGCGCGACGTTTGAGCTGACCGATTCCGAAGCGTTCGCCGAGCGCATGCAACCGACCGATTGCGATTTCGGCCCCGATGGCGCGCTGTATTTCGCGGATTGGGGTGAAGGTTGGGAGCGCACGAAGAAAGGCCGCATCTACCGCGTGACCGATCCGACGCTCTTCAACAGTGCCGAAGTGCTCGCGACGAAAAAACTCATCGGTGAAGGAATGGAGAAGCGTTCCGAGACCGAGCTCGTCGCGCTGCTCGCGCACAAGAATCGCAACGTCCGTCAGGAAGCGCAGTTTGAACTCGCCGATCGCGGCGCGAAATCCATCGACGCACTCACCGGCGTCGCGAAGAAGAACTCCAGCCAACTCGCGCGATTGCACGCAATTTGGGGACTCGGTCAGATCGGTCGCAAGTCGGGCAAGGCGTATGAAGCTTTGCCGTCATTGCTCGCCGACAGCGACGCCGAAGTGCGCGCGCAAGCCACGAAGGTTCTTGGCGACGGCCGCGTGACCAAAGCCTTAGACGGCTTGGTGAAGGCGCTCAAGGACGACAGCGCGCGCGTGCGTTTCTTCGCCGCGATCAGTCTTGGCAAGCTCGGAAAGAAAGATGCCGTGCCGGCCGTGATCGAAATGCTCCGCGCAAACAACGATCAGGACGTCTTCCTCCGCCACGCCGGTGCGATGGCCCTCGCCGGCATCAACGACAAGAAATCTTTGGCCGCCGCGGCGAAGAATGATTCCGCCGCCGTGCGCATGGCCGCGTTGCTCGCGATGCGCAAGCTGGAGTCGCCGGAGATCGCCGTCTTCCTCAACGACAAGGAACCGAAGCTCGTGCTCGAAGCCGCGCGCGCCATCAACGACGCCGCGATCACCGGCGCGCAGCCCAAGCTCGCCACGCTGCTCGCGTCGATCGATCCCGCGTCGACGACCAAAACCATCGGCACCGGCGCCGCCGCGAAGTATGATCCGCTCGTCGTTCGCGCGATCAACGCCTGCTTCCGCGTCGGTTCCGCCGACGCCGCCAAGTCGCTCGCTAAGTTCGCGGCGGCCAGCAGCGCCAACACCGCGATGCAAGTCGAGGCGTTGACCGCTCTCGGCACGTGGGCCAAGCCTCCGCAGCGCGATCGCATCGTCGGCATTTATCGCCCGCTGACCGAGCGCAGCGGCAAAGCGGCAGCCGACGCGCTCAAGCCAGTCGCGGCGACCATTCTCCGTAATGCACCCAACGACGTTCGCATCGCCGCGACCGAAGCGATCGCGCAGCTCGCGTTGAAGGACGCGGCTCCCGTGTTGTTCGAGTTGATCAGCGACACCAAGCAGCCCGCGAATGTGCGCGTGGCCGCCTTGAGCGCGCTCGGCGAATTGAAGGACAAGAAGCTCGCGCAAGCCGTGAAGATCGCCCAGGCCGACACTAACGAATCCGTTCGCAAAGAAGGCAATCGCCTGCTCGCGATGGTGAACGCCGCCGGCGCCGTGACCGCGTTGGCCGCCGTGCTCGACAAGGGAACGATCTCCGAGAAGCAAGGCGCACTCGCGTCGCTCGGCGGATTGAGCGGCAAGCAAGCGGACGACGTTCTCGCCGGTTGGCTCGACAAGTTGATCGCCGGCCAGGTTCCCGCGGAGTTGAAGCTGGACGTTTTGACCGCCGCCGCGCAACGCACCGCCGCGAGCGTCACGACCAAGTTGAAACAATACGAAGCCGCGCGCTCCGCGACGGACGACCTGGCCGCGTATCGCGAGACGCTCGCTGGCGGCAACGCCGCCGAGGGACGGAAAATCTTCTACGACCGCGCCGACACACAGTGCCAGCGCTGCCACAAGATCAACAATGAAGGCGGCGACGTCGGACCCAACTTGAGCGACATCGCCAAGCGCCAGACGCGCGAATACATCCTCGAATCGCTCGTTTACCCGAACAAAACCATCGCCGCCGGCTTCGACAGCGTGACGCTGGTTTCCAAGGATGGCACCAGCGTGGCGGGCGTCTTGAAGAGCGAGAACGATCAGGAGATCGTCATCATGTCCCTCGAAGACGGCCTGGTGAAGGTGAAGAAGAGCGACGTCACCAACCGCGTAAAGGGACTCTCCGCCATGCCCGAAGGCATGGGGCAGTTGTTGACCAAGCAAGAGCTGCGCAACCTGATGGAGTTCCTCGGCACCCTAAAGTAAGCCGCCCAAGAGTTGGCAACCGGTGAAGGAGTGGTAGGGGCCGCGCGCTGCGCGGTCCGGTCGGCGCAGCGCGCCAACCCTACCTCACTGCAAGCCCACGCGGTAGAAGCGCTGATTGCCGGGGAGGCCGCCGGTCAAGGTGCCGTCGTCGGTCCACACAGTGTTCGTGCCCGCGGAGGGGACGTTGGTGGTGGCAATGGGCCAGGTGACGAGGTCGTTCGAGTATTCGATCCGGTAGGTTTTGGCGGGGATGGATTGGAAGGTGATCACGTTGTGTCCGCTGCCGTTCTGCGTGAGGGCGGTGATGCCGAGGTAGCTCGCGCTGCTGTTGGGATCGGTGCCGGCGGCGGCTTCCTGCAAATCCCCCTGACCATCGCCATCGGTGTCCACGTAGGTCGCGCCGCTGAGGATGAGGTTGGTGGCGCTCAGCGTCACCGCGAAGCTCGCGAGCTGGTTGCTCAAACTCACCCGCCCGCCGGTGACGTTGGCGAAACTCCCGCTGGCCGAACCGAACCGCAGGAGCGTGAAGGTGTCGCCGTCGTCGGGCAGGAAGTTGTTGAGCAACGCGAGGCTCAACGTGCCAGCGAACTCGACGAAGTTGGTCACGGTGAGTTGATCGTATTGGTTGGTGGCGATGAGACCACCAAGCTCGAAGGAAAGGTTCGCGCTATCACGCAGGCTGAGGCTGCCATTGATCGTGAGTGCGCCCGGCGAACTGCCCGGCGCGAGGGTGCCGAAGTTGGTAACGCTGCCGGTGATCGTGCCGTTGCCGGTGAGGGTGGCGTTGCTGGCGATGACGAGCGCGTTAGCGAAGCTGTGGAGGTTGCTGGTCTCGCCGCTCATGCGGTAGGTAGCGGCAGTGGTGCTATTGCCCACGGTGAAAAGCGCGCTGTTGTTCACGGTGGCGCTGCGGACGTTGAGCGTACCGCCGTTGAACTCGAAGCGGCTCAGGCTGACATTGGTCAACAACAGCCGGTCAGATACGATGAGCCCGGCGTTGAGCACGTTGGTGCCGCGCCGGATATCCAGCACGGCGTTGCCGCTGGCGTTGGTCACGCTCAACGTACCGCCATCCACCGTCACGCGGTTGTTGAGCGAGGCGGAGTTGCGGCCGACCACCGCATTACTCATTGCTGTCACCGTGCCGCCGTTGGTGACGAGCAACCGGTTGCCCACGCCACTTTCGCCGATCCACAACTCGCCGCTGTTCAGCCACGACGATCCGGCCCCCGTGACGGTGACGGTGTTCCGGTTGGCCCCGCCCTGACTGCCAATGATGCCCAGCCCATTGCTCACGGAGCCGCCGTCGGCGATGAGCAGGCTGTTGGAGGAGCCGTTGCGGCCGATCCACAATTCAGCGGAGTTGAGCCAGCGCGAGCCCGTGCCGGTGATCAGCGCCGTGTTGCTGTTCGCTGTGTTGGTGAAGCCAACGATGCCCGCTGTGTTGGCCACGGTGCCTCCATCGCTCACGATTAACTGGTTGCCATCGCCGAACTCGCCGACGCGGAGACCGCCGCTGTTAGTCCAGAGCGAGCCCGCGCCACTGACAACGGCCAGGTTGTTGGAGGAGGTCACGTTCGTGCCAACGAAGCTGAAGCCAGTCACGCGCAACATTCCCCCGTTGGTGATCAGCAACTGATTGCCCGCCGCCGCGGTGTTCGCACCGAGGGTGAAACCGTTGCTCAGGACGAGCGGGGCATTGCTCTGCACGTTGAGGATCGCCGCCGTGGTGCCGCTGGCGCCCACCACGAAGGCCCGGTCGTTGCTCACCTTCCCACCGCGTGTGATGAGCGTGCCGCCGCTGAAGCCGAAGGAGCCCGCGCTGTTGGTGAGCAGCAGGTTGTCCGTCACGATGAGGCCGGCGGTGAGCACGCCGCTCCCGCCCCGGATGTCCAATGTGCCAGTGCCACTGACGTTGGTGGCGATCAGATTGCCGCCGTACACGCTCACGTAGGTGAAGAGGGAAGGGGCAGGGTGACCCACGGTCACACTCGTGGCAATAACGGTGCCGCCATTGCTCACCACCAACTCGTTCCTGTAGCCAGAGTCGCCCACATACAGGAAGCTGCTGTTGGTCCACGTGGATCCCGGGTCGGCCACCAAGACCCGGTTGAAGTTCGCGTTGGCCGAAGAGGTCCCAATGCGCCCCCCGCTGCTCACCACCAAACCTCCGGCGCGGATGGTCACTTGATTGTTTGTGGTGTTCCCATCGCCGACGCTCAGTGTGCCGCTGTTCCGCCACTGTGAGTTGGTCCCAGTGACTGTCACCTGATTGTTGTTTGCGCCGTAGTAGCCGCCGAGGAAGACAGAGGCGTTGGCCACCGTGCCGCCATTGCTGACCACCAGCCTGTTCCCGCTGCCGTCGATGCCGACATAGAGATTGCCGGTGTTGGTCCAGAGCGAGCCCGCGCCCGTCACCACTGCCACGTTGTTGCTCGCGCCTGGCTGGTTGCCGATGTAGCCGTTGACGTTGGCCACCACGCCGCCATTGCTCACCATCAACTGGTTCCCGCTGCCCCCGTAGCCGACATGGAGAAAGCTATTGATCAGCCACTGTGAGTTGGTCCCAGTGACTGTCACCTGATTGTTGTTCCCTCTGCCGATGTAGCCGCTGCCGCTGGCCATCACGCCACCACTGTTCACCACCAACTGGTTCAGCCAGCCGGATTCGCCAACAATCAGATAGCCGCTGTTGGTCCAGAGCGAGCCCGCGCCCGTCACCACCGCCACGTTGTTTTCCGCGCCCAAGAGCCTGCCGACGGAGCCGAAGGTGGTGGCCACCACCCCGCCATTGCTCACTACCAAACGGTTCCCGCTGCCGAAGTAGCCGACGTAGAGAGTGCTGCTGTTGGTCCAGAGCGTGCCCGCGCCCGTCACCACCGCCACGTTGTTGTTCGCGCCTGACTGGTTGCCGATGACGCCGTTGACGCTGGCCACCACCCCGCCATTGCTCGCTACCAACTGGTTCCCGTTGCCGTAGTTGCCGACGTAGAGATTGCTGCTGTTGGCCCAGAGCGAGCCCGCGCCCGTCACCACCGCCACGTTGTTGTTCGCATTAAAGTTGTTGCCGACATAGCCGTTTGCGCTGACCACCACACCGCCATTGCTCGCTACCAACTGGTGCCCGTTGCCGTAGTAGCCGACGTAGAGATTGCTGCTGTTGGCCCAGAGCGTGCCCGCGCCCGTCACCACCGCCACGTTGTTGTTCGCGCCTGGCTGGTTGCCGATGAAGCCGTTGACGTTGGCCACCACGCCACCATTGCTCACTACTAACTGGTTTCCGCTGCCAGTGAGGCCGACATAGAGTTCGCTGCTGTTGGTCCAGAGCGAGCCCGCGCCCGTCACGAGCACGGAGTTGCTCCGGGCGCTCACGTTGTTGCCGAGGGTGCCGGTGGTGC
Organism: Limisphaerales bacterium; assembly: GCA_044224905.1. Taxonomy (GTDB): domain Bacteria; phylum Verrucomicrobiota; class Verrucomicrobiia; order Limisphaerales; family JBGAJN01; genus JBGAJN01. The sequence goes on along the minus strand of JBGAJN010000002.1, from coordinate 323,894 downwards.
CGGCCCAGACATAATCACTGATCGTAAGCTGCACGTTGGTGCCACTGTTGCCCACCACCAGCGCACCCAACCCACTGGAGTTGAACTGAAGCTGGTTGGTGGTGAAGCCATTGAGCGAGTAGCCGCCCAGGGCGTTGGTCAGGAAGAAGGCAGTGCTACTCTCGTCCAGCGTCAGCGCGCCGATGTTCGTCAGCGCCGAAGAGCCGTCGATGCTCAAGGTGTCGCCGATGCTGGCGTTGCCCCAGGTGAACGTGCCGCCGCGCAGGTCCCAGGTGGAGCCCGACTGGAGCGTGACGCTGTTGCTGCGCGAGCCGCCGAGCGTCAAGCCCATGCTGGCGAGCGTGCCGCCACTGGCTACCAGGCTGTTGTTGGCGGCTCCCGCAGCACTTCCAACAATGATGGCCGAACCCGCCTGCACCACGCCGCCATTGCTGACCACCAACTGGTTCCCGCTGCCGGAGATGCCGACCTCGAGACCGTAGCGGTTGGTCCAGAGCGAGCCCGCGCCGGCCACCACCACCACGTTGTTGCTCGCGCCCACGTTGAAGCCCAGGTAGCCGTAGTAGCCGTTAGCCACCATGGCGCCATTGCTGACCACCAACTGGTTCCCGCTACCGGAGTAGCCGACAATGAGATTGCCGCTGTTGGTCCAAAGCGAGCCAGCGCCGGTCACCACCACCACGTTGTAGCTCGCGCCCACGTTGAAGCCCAGGTGCCCGTAGCCGTTAGCCACCATGGCGCCATTGCTGACCACCAACTGGTTCCCGCTGCCGGAGTAGCCGACAATGAGATTGCCGCTGTTGGTCCAGAGCGAGCCAGCGCCCGTCACCAGCGCCAGGTTATTGCTCGATCCGCCGTTCAAGCCAAGGTAGCCGTAGGTGTTGGCCACTACGCCGCCATTGCTGACCACCAACTGGTTCCCGCTGCCGGAGTTGCCGACAATGAGACTGTAGCGGTTGGTCCAGAGGGAGCCCGCGCCTGTCACCAGCGCCAGGCTATTGCTCGATCCGCCATTCAAGCCAAGGTAGCCGTCGCTGCTGCTCACCGCGCCGCCGCCGCTGATGATCAGTTGATTGAACGAGCCGGTGCTGCCAATGCTCAGGGTGCCTGAATTTATCCATCGCGAACCAGCGCCGCTGATTGCGACGGAATTGCCGTTGGCCCCAGCCTGCTTCCCGATGACGGACGAAGTGTTGTACACGACGCTGCCATCACTTACCGAAAGCAGATTGAAGGAACCGGCCTCGCCGACCGTGAGCGTGGACGAGTTGGTCCAAACCGAGTTCGGTCCGGTCAAGGTGACGGAGTTGTTGCTGGCGGAGGAGTCGAAGCCCACGGAACCCTGCGCGCTGGCCACCACGCCGCCCTCGCTGATGGTCAACTGATTTCCCCAGCCGTTGGAGGCGACGTAGAGGTTGCTGGTCGTCGTCAGGCGCGCGCCGGGGCCGGTGACGTTGACCGCGTTGCTGAAGCTGCCGGTTTCCTGGCCGATCAACGTGGCGCCGCTGACGTTGACCTCGGCGGCATTGGTGAGGACGAGCGAGGTGGCGCTGCCATTGGTGCCCACGGTCAGTTCGCCACTGACGGCGTTGGTGACGGCGGAGAGAATGTTGGTCGCGCCATCGGCGACGAGTTGGGCGGAGGCGGTGGGGAAGCCAGCCAGCGACGCGGCCAGAGCGAGGAAGATTCGGCCAAGGATGCGAGGGTGGCGGCGCATGTCGTTTGGATTCTGATTTCCTTCCGGGCTGCCAAGATTAAGCCAAGTTCGGCGCCGGCTTTCAAGCGGGAAATGTGGCGTTACAGCCGAGCCGACCCTACCCTTCCGGTCGAGCGTACTTTTTCTTGGCATCGAGGTGTTGGTCTGCTAAACAAATTGCCGTAACCCAAAGGCTCGGCTTGTGAGGCCGGAAAATTCATTCGCAGAACGTTTACGCGCGCGGCTGCCTGCATTGGTTCCAGTGTCGGGCGCAGACGGCTTTTCACGGAGGAGGTGGCGGGGTTAGGCGTTGGTCGGAGGTGGCATGGGGAAGGTGGTCGTCAGAAAGGAGCTCGATCCGGAGGTTAGGGCTTTTGGCCTCGTCATCCAATGGTGGCGTCGGCGTCGCAAACTTTCGCCGGAGGGACTGGCGGCGCGCGCCGGACTGGCGCGGCAGACGGTCCCGAACATCGAGAAGGGCTGGGTGGATCCAAAGCTGGGCACGCAATTGCGGCTGGCGCGCGCATTGCGGGTTTCACTCGTACGGCTGGTGACGCAAGCGCGGCGGCGCTACCGTCGATGGCTGCGTTAGGTGCTAACGCATTAGCATACCACCCGCACGGGAGATTGTGCTGAAGTCCCCCGCATGACAGCCACGACGCCCGCAACGCTCCAAGAAGCGGTCCTGACAGTCCCGCGGGCACTGCTGACCGCAGCAGTCCCGTCCCTGAGGGCGGAGGTCTCCGCTCCCGCGTCGGAACTGGCGTCTCCGGTGGTGGTGGTCGCAGCTCCGCCGTCGGAAATCGCGCGCCTGCCGGCAGAGACGCCGTCGCCGACGGCGGCGGTCCCATCTCCTGCATGGGAGCGACGGGCTCCGTCGGCAGAGTGGCCGTGGCCGACGGCAGACACCTGGTCGCCACTGCGCCATTGCCCAACTGGGCGCTCCGTTTTCCTCCTCGCATCGTCATGAGCTCCAACTGGAACCAATTCAATTGGAATGATGGCACGCCTTGGGAGCCGGCCGTGGTTCCCACCCCTTTCCTCCTCAACCGCAAACCCAAAATCAATCGTATGAAACGACTCCCGTATTATCCTGAACGCGTCGAGGCCCAGCCGGAATGGCTGGCGAACTTCGGCGACAAACTCCTCATCTACGCGGCCACGCTCGGCGTTTCCAACGCGCGGCGTGATGCCGCGGTGGCCGACGCCTTGTGGCTGGCCTACGTCATCGGTTCGTGGGCGCCCGCGGCGCGTGCGTGGGCCGATTCCGTCACCGACGTGGTGTCCGCCGCGCAAAGCGGCACGGGCTCGGCCGCCATGGTGTTGCCCGGCTTCACTGCGCCGCCCCTGCCGCCGGCGATGGCGCCGCTGCCCGCCACGGTGGCCGTCGCTCCGGGTGCGCTCGACCGCATCTTCAAGCTGGTGAAGGATCTCAAGAACGCCGCCGGTTTCACCGACGCCATTGGCACGGATCTGCGCGTCATTGGCGCGGAGGATTCCGGCGATGCGAACCCCGTGCCGAAGTTTACGCTCAAAGTGGAGCAAGGGCCGACGTGCCAGTGCGTGCGAATCCGGTTCAACAAGTACGGACGGACGGGCGTGGTGATCGAGAGCCGTCGCAACGGCGGTGCGTGGGAGCAACTCGCGCTGCCCGTGATCAGTCCGTATGTGGACAATCGCGCGCTGCTGTCCGCCACTGCCGCTGAGATCCGCGAATACCGGATGCGTTACTGGGACAAAGGCGTCCCCACCGGCGATTGGACTGACGTCGCGAAAGTGACGGTGGCCCCCTGAACCCAGAAGTCAGGAGACAGGATTCAGGAGTCAGAAGCGCCGACCGGCCTTACTCCCTCCGGCATCCTGAATCCCGAATCCTGAATCCCTTGCTTTATGTTCGATCCGAACGTTCCCCAACCGAACACGCCGGCCGATGCCAATGCGATCCGCGCGCAGCTTAATGCGCTCAAGGCCATTTGCGATGCTTTGCAGGCGCAGCTCAACGCGCTCACGCAACAGGAGTCCAATGACATCGCCGGCACCGCGCTCAACCCCAACGGCAACTTCGGCAACTTCGATCCCAACTGGCAGCCCTCCGGTGATCCCAACACGGACTTCATCTACATCCGCGATCGCCTGACCGATCTCTACAGCGCGCTGGCGAGGTAGACAGTCGTGGTGGGGCCCGCTGTCCTCAGCGGGCCGCTGGTTGGACAATCGGGTGTCTTGTTCACGATCGGCGGACGGCTGGGGACAGCCGTCCCTACCTTGGGCCGCCGTCGTCAGGGCGGCAGGGTCCGGACGGAGAGGACCGCAACTTTGTCGGCGGCGCCCGGTGCATTAGATGTTGCTGACATGGGTGGGTTCTGACAATTTAGGGACGATTCGCGCAATCCCGGTATGCCAACGCTAACTGTCCAGCTCCCAAACCAGCCACCAGTTACTCACGTCCTTTCCGGAGAATCCATCTCGGTCGGGCGGCTGCCGGGCAGCACCATCCAGCTCGAACACGAGAACGTTTCGAAGCGTCACGCGCTCATCATTCAGGTCGCCGATGGCTACAAGCTGATCGATCTCAACTCCACCAACGGTACGCGGCTCAACGGGCAATTGGTTCGGGAGGCGCTGCTCCGCAACGGCGACAAGCTGCGCTTTGCCCAGGTCGAAGCGGAATTCCGCGCAGAAGCCGTGGCGCATACCGCGCCCCCGGCTCCGGCAGCTCCCGCCCCACGCGCCGCTGAAGTCGCCAAAGCTCCCGCAGAACCGGCGCCCGCACATCCCGCGGCATCCGTCCGCGTCGCGCCGGTTGCCGCCGCGCCCGCAGCACCGGCAGCGCGCAACGTTTCGCCCGACACTTTGGTGCGTCCGCCTTCCGAACCCGCCGGTGCCGCGGCGGCTCCCGTCAGAGTGGCCCCCGCAGCGCCCGCGCAACCGGCTCCGCCTCCCCGCCCGGCTCCGGCGCCTGCGGTTCCAGCGCCAGCAGCTCCTGCCGCACCCGCGCGTCCGCCAATCGACACAGCCGCCAAAGGGCCAATAACTCCCGGCGTTCGCACGGTGGTCCCTCCGGGAACATCGGCACCACCTCCGAGCCCGCCTTCAGGTTTCACGCCGGCTCCGGCGGCCAAGCCGACACCTGCTCCGGTTACTCCGGCTCCAGCGCCCACGCCCGCTGCGATTAAACCACCCACACCACCCGTCGCCGCGGCTCCGGTTGCCCCCGCACCAGCCAAGCCGACCACGCCGCCGCCGGCACCGGGTCTGCCCGTGGACGCGACGGCATTTATGCCGCGGCCGAAAGAGAGCGCCGATACGGTCATTCAAGCAAAGGCACCTGCGCCTGCAGAAGCAGCCCCGACTCCCAGCCCCGTCGTCAACAAGCCCGTCGTGATGGTTCCGTTGCCACCGCGTCCGGCGCCGCCCGTCGAAAAGCCGATCGAACCACCGAGCCCGCCCGCGGAAGTCGCGCCAAAGCCGCCGGTTGCCGCCGCGCCCGCAGCAGCGGTCCCGCCGCCGCCAGTTCCCCCGCCCGTCCCCGCTCCGATCGCGCCGCCGCCGGTGAAGTTGCCGTTACCGCGTCCGACTGCGTTCCATTCCGCGCCAACCTTGGCGACCGCACAAGCGTTGAGCGGCGTTGATGACCGACTCCAGCCGGAGCCGACAACCTACACCTTCGCCTCGCCCATCGTGCCGCCACCGCCGAAGGTGGAAGTTCGCGCGAAGGAGCCCGTGGTACCCGCGCCCGCTGCGCCCAAGCCAATTACTCCCCTTCCGGTCGCGCCACCAGTTGCTCCGGCTCCGGTGCCCGTTCAACCGACGTTGCCCCCGCCCGCTGCTCGCGTCGCTCCGGCGGAAGCGCTCGCCCCGGTGCCGATCCCCGTCAAGCCGACGCCTCCGCCGGCAGCTCCCGCGATATCGGAACCAGCACCTCCGGCTCCGAGTATCGTCGCGCAGCCTGCGCCCGCACCCGCCGCATCAGTGCCCGTTGCACCGCCGGCACCAATCGCGCCGCCGCCTGCACCGCAGCCGACCGTCGCCCGAGTCGTTCCGCCCGCAGCACCGGTCCCCGCTCCTATTCCGCCACCGATTGCTCCGAAGGTAGAGGAGATCAAATCGCCAGTCGCCCCGTCCCCGCAGCCCACTTCAGTTCCCGTCGCTCCACCGCCAGCGGCACGAGTGGCACCCGTTGCGGTTGCGCCTCCAATGGCGCCGCCGGCAGCTCCTGCCCCGATTGTTGCCAAACCGGTTGAGATCAAGCCGGCAGTCGCTCCCGAACCCAAGCCGGTTTTGCCCACACCGGCACCGGCAGCGCCGAGCGCACCGGTTGCTCCCAAATTGCCGCTTCCACCGCCGCAAACGCCGGGGGCGCGGGTCGTGCCGACGCCGGCACCAGCGCCCACGGCCAGCCCGGCGCCAGCACCGGCGATTGCGAAGCCTGTAGAGGTCAAGCCTGCTCCAGTTGCAACACCGACAACACCGAAGCCGGCTTCCGTAACTGCCGCTCCCGTCACGCCAACGGACCGCGCCACCCCGACACCTACGACGCCCGCGCCAGTTCAAGCTCCTAAGGTTGCTCCAACACCGACACCGGGCGCCCCGGCTGCGCCGGCGCTTCCGAAACCCGCAGTCGAGGCTCCAACGGCGAAAGCTCCCGTCACCCCAGCCGCTCCCTCGGCGCCGGTAGTCACCAAGCCCGCGGAGACAAAAGCCGCCGCGTTGCCTGCCGCAGTTCCCGCCGCAGCCAAAACCGCCGAAGCGAAACCAACCGAGCCGACCAAGCCAAAAGCTCCGGGATTCTTCGCCCGACTTTTCAAGCGTTCCGCCCCAGCCCCGAAACCGGTGCAACTGGTGCCCACCGATAAAGTTTCTCCTGCGGCTGCTCCCGCCCCCGCTCCGGCAAAACCGGTCGAAGCAAAACCCCTTGCGCCCAGCGCACCGGTAAAACCGACACCGGCCGTCGCCGCAACACCGGCACCCGCACCGGCGAAACCAGCAGAGGCACCGAAAGCCGCGGCAGCAGTACCAACCGCAGCCGTCAAGCCCACGGCCAGCGCGCCCCCAGCGGCTCCGTTGCCGAAACCCGCGGCCCCGCTTCCGATTCCGGCGCCGCAGACGGATCGCAAGCCGGTGGAACCACTCGCGAAAGCTCCGGCTCCGGCACCCGCGCCAGCGTCGACGCCCGCACCGGCCCCCGTGGTTCCTCCTGCCGCCAAGGCGCCGGTCGCGCCCCCACCTGCGCCGGTTCAACCGCCCATTCCTGCTCCACAACCGCTCCCAGCACCCGCAGCGAAGGAAGTCCGCCCGGAGCAGCCCGTGGTCGCGAAGGTGGTCGTTCCCTCTACGCCGCCGTCCGTTGAAAAGCCGGCGATCACACCGAAATCACCTGAATCTCCCGTAGCGCCCGTAACTGCTCGTGCGCCGCTGCCACCGCCCGCAACATCGGTGCCCAAACCGCCGACGGACACGAAAACCCCAGCGGTTCCTGCAGCACCTTCAACGACTCCGCCAACACCGACGAACCCGAAACCGACGTCCACGTTTGACACGGGATTCAGCCGCAGAACCAGCGAGCAGATTCGCGCCAAGGCCAACCAGCCGGCAACTCCCGCAACGACTCCGGCGAGAAGCGTACCGCCGAGCGAAAAAGAGAAAACCTCGCTCGTTTCCAAGGCAGAGGTGCTCGGACGTTCCGCTGCGCCGGCTGCGACCACCACCGCCGCACCGCGAGACCGCGCCGTTCCGACGGCCAAGCAAGTGGACCCCGCCGCCCCGAACACGCTGCTTCCGTTCATTGAAGCAAAGCAAAAGGAAGCGGCTGCCGGGAGTACCAAGGTCGTAGAATTTCCCATCAAGGCTCCGCCGAAGTCACGCAGTGGACTCTACGTCGGCGTGGGCGTCGTAATTGTAGCCTTGGGTGCCGCCGGTTGGTGGTGGCAGACGAAGTCGACTGCCGATCTTGGAGCCGCCGGACGTCCGAAGATCGAAGGCATTCCCAAGACCCTCAATGTGTCCGCGCCTCCAGCGGCACCGATGCCGGATCAAGCCGCTCAGCAGAAGCCGGCTGCTAATGAAAATTTCCTGCAAGATGTCCCCGGATTGACCGCCGCGCTCAAAGACCCGAACGCGGAAGTCCGTCTGGGCGCCGCGATCGCGTTGCGCTCCGTGGGCTCCAAGGCGATGGAAGCCGTCCCTGCGCTCAAAGAGGCGCTTGGCGATCCGAACCAACAGGTCCGCGTCTGGTCCGCCCTTTCACTCGCCAAAATCGCGCCCAGCGAAACAGTCGTCATTCCCGGCCTGATTGAAGCGTTGAAGGAAAAGACGTTGGCCGCGCGGCACGGAGCGGTGCTTGCCCTCGGACTGCTCGGCATCGACCATCCCGAGGTAAAGACTGCCGTGCCCGGTTTGATCGAGATCTTTAACGGCGATCCCGAGGAGGAAATTCGCAAAGCCGCCGGGGCCGCGCTCAAGATCATTGCCCCGGAATCATTGCCCAACGCCGGTGTGAAGCAGTGATCCACCAGGATCACGCCGGCGCCAAATCCCGCGACGACATGCTCTCGTTCGTGAGCCACGCGACGTCATGATCGATTGGAACCAAGCCGCACTTGGCGACCTTCCAGGACACATTTGGACCACGCTTGGTTCAGCGATCAAGGAAGCTTCCCACCCTTTACGCCTTGCCTCCATCGGCACCGGATCTTCCGCCGGCTGCGCCGTGCGAACGGTCGTGTTGAGAGAGGTCGACCAGTCCAATCGGAGGCTGATTTTCTACACCGACCAGCGCTCGCGGAAAATCTCGGAACTCCGCCAAAACCCGCGCGTGGCGTGGTTGTTCTACGATCCCGCAGCGGGAGTTCAAATCCGGGCCGAGACCATCGCTCAAATTCATCACGCCGATGAAATCGCATTGCAGGGCTGGAGCCGAACACCCATCGTCAACCGCGTGAACTATTGCACCGTCCACGCGCCAGGAACGGAGATCTGCGATTGGGGAGAGGCTTTGCCGCGCGATTTGCGATCTGTCCTACCCGACGCGCAAAACACGGCCGTCGGCCAGAAGAACTTCGCCGTGGTATCCACGACGGTCGAACGGTTCGATTGGTTGTGGCTCAATCCCATGCAGCACCGACGCGCGGCGTTCCACTGGGATGGAATGGCGTTCCGAGGTCGCTGGCTCACTCCATGAGTTCATTCAAAGCCATCGCGGCGATGTCGCAGAACCGTGTCATTGGACAGGGCAACCAGATTCCCTGGCACCTTCCCGAGGATTTCAAGTGGTTCAAGAAAATGACGACGGGCAACGTTGTCGTGATGGGGCGAAAGACCTTCGAATCCATCGGACGCCCGCTGCCGAACCGGACAACGATCATTCTTAGCCGGTCGAACTTTCAGTTTCCGGGCATGGCGACAGTGGGCAGCCTCGAAGAAATTGTGAAGCTTGCGGGCGACCGCCCGATCTTCATCTGTGGCGGTGCCCAAATCTACGAACAAGCCCTGCCGCTCTGTTCGGATTTGTATCTGACAACGGTAAAACGCGTCGTGGAAGGTGACGCGTTTTTCCCGAAGTTTGAAGACGCTTTCGAGCGGGTCGAGGTGGTCGCGGACAACGCCGATTTCACCATCGAACATTACCGCCGACGCAGTTAGCGCCGGCGGCAACGCGGGCTTCGAGATTATTTCTTTTCGGCGTCGAGGGAACCGGCTGGAACTTCCTCGACCTTTGCCGTTCCGTGAAGCTGGGTGAGCACTTTCTCCACGAGGAGCTGCTGCTGGATCTGGCCGTAGCCGCCCTGTTCGTCCAATTGCTTGGCGAACTTCTCGATCGGAACTTGTTGCTGCTGGGCCAGGGCGTAAACGCGTTGCGCGAGTTCTTGTTGCTCGACCTTGACGTGCTCAAGCGTGGCGATCTTGCTGAGGAGGAACATCGCCTTGACGCGATCCTTCGCGCTCGCTGCAGCAAAGTTGTACAATTGATCCTTTTGCTGTTCGATGGCTTCCTTGGGCACACCGCGCTGCTGGTTTTCGCGGACGAGATCATAAACCACGTTCCGCGTTTCGTTTTGGACGACCGTTTCAGGAAGCTCGAAGCTGACCGCCTTCATCAGTTGATCAACGATCTGATTCCGCTCGACGCGCGCCTGCTTGTACTTCAACTCGTTCTCGAGATCGGCGCGAACGCCCTCGTTAAGCTTGGCCACGCTCTCGGCACCGAACGACTTGGCGAACTCGTCGTTCAATTCGGGAAGCACCTTCACCTTCACGTGCACGATTTCGACTTCGTACTGTCCCTGCTTGCCAGACAACTGCGCGGCCACAAAATCAGCCGGGAATTCGACATTTACCGTCTGCTTCTCGCCAGCAGACCGGCCAACCAACTGCTCGGTAAAGCCGGGAATAAAGGATCCGGGCTTGATCTCGATCCAGAAATTCTTCTGCTCAGTCAAGCCGCGCGCGGTCGGTGCCGTTTCAGTAATGGGCTTGCCGTCGCAAGTGCCGGTGTAATTCACGACCACGAAATCACCGCTCTCGGCCGGACGGGTAACATCGTTGTAAGTCACGCGCTGTTCACGCAACACATTGACCGCGCGCTCCACATCCGCGTCCGTGACGCTGGCAAGTTCGCGCTTGATGGTCAGGTTCTTGTAGTCCGGGACTTCAAACTCCGGCGCAGTTTCCACCGTGGCAGCGAACTGCAAAGGCAGACCGCGGCCAAATTGAATCTCCTCAATGTCAGGATAGCCGACGACGCTGATTTTATTGTCCGCGAGCGCCTTCTGGTAAGACTGCGGGATCAACTTGCGCTTCACTTCCTGCTCGATGTCCGCGGCGTACCGTTGGAGCACCATGTGACGAGGAGCTTTGCCGGCGCGGAAGCCGGGCAATGACGCCTGGCGCTGATAGTTGTTGGTCATTTCATCGAAGGCGGTGTCAACAGCCTTGGAATCCAGTTCAACGCGCACGAGCTTTTTGCACGGCGCCAAATTTTCAACGGTCACATTCACAACGATACCTTTCGAGTTGCGGTAAAAACGCCCAACGGCCAGACCAACTGGTTTCCCGCTAAAGCGCGAACTGCGGAGCTTAGAGAGGTGGTGGCGAACGTCAAGCTCAGCGTCACGGAAAAGGACGCTCAACTCGTTCCCCGCCGCATCGCTTAATCAAGGCCAACCGGGACAACTGAAAGTTGTGAATTTCTCCTGTTGCTCTGCGCCGCGTGGCCGTAGATTCATCATCCTGTTGTCATGAGTTGCTCGACTGAACCCACACTGAAGCCGCGTCCGCGTTTGCCGGAGTGGCTGCGCCTCAACCTGCCCACGTCGAGCGCGTTCACGAAGACCCGCTCGCTGCTCGACGACTTGCGCCTCCACACTGTGTGTGAAAGCGCGAAGTGCCCGAATCATTGGGAATGTTGGAGCAAGGGCACGGCGACGTTCATGATCGCTGGCGACCGTTGCACGCGCGCGTGCGGTTTCTGTGCCGTCAGCACGGCCAAACCGCTCGCCCTCGAAACGGACGAACCCGCGCGCGTTGCCGAAGCCACGCGGCGCATGAATCTCAAGCACGTCGTGATCACGGCCGTCGCCCGCGACGACTTGGCTGACGGCGGCGCGGATCATTTCCGACTCACGATCGAAGCGGTGCGCGCCGCAAATCCCGGCATCGTCATCGAAGTGCTCGTGCCCGACTTTCTCGACAAGGACGACGCGATCGAAAACGTGCTCACGGCGAACCCGGAGATCTACAACCACAATCTCGAAACCGTCCGCCGACTCACGCCTTCCGTGCGCCATCGCGCGACGTATGACCGCTCGCTCAGCGTGCTCGCGAAGGTGAAGGCGAAACGCGGCGATTCGATCTACACGAAGTCCGGCATCATGCTCGGCCTCGGAGAAACCGAACCGGAGCTGCTGGCCGCGATGGAAGATTTGCGTCGCGCGAATTGCGACATGCTCACGCTCGGCCAGTATTTGCAGCCCACGCTGAAGCATTTGCCCGTCGTGGAATTTATCCGTCCAGAGAAGTTCGAGGAATACGGTCGCATCGCCGAGCGCATGGGTTTCGTCCATGTGGCGAGCGGCCCGATGGTTCGCAGTTCCTACCACGCGGACGAATTCAACTTGCCGCTCTCAAAGCGATAAGTGGCCAAGAGCCAGCAAGCCGTAGAAGGTGTATTCCGCGTCGAGATGTTCATCGGCCCAATGGCCGTGAAAGCCGCCTTCGGCATTCCACAACGTGTCGATGAAATCCAGACAGCGCTCGTGAATGACGCTCGGCACGCGGCGTTCGATCGCCGACAAGGCGTGTAATGCCGTCGCCGTGGAAAGTAAATCGGGCATGGGCGCGTTCGGCACGGCGCGAAATCCACCCTCGGGATGCGCCTGCGCGAGCAACCAATCGCCGACGCTCTGATTCACCGGAAAGCCCAGATGCCGGATCAGCGTCACCGCGCCCGCTGTCGCGTTAAGCGCGCCCACCGGCATGTTCGGAGCGTTGCTCCACGCGCCATCCGGTGTTTCTAGACGCTTGAGACTGCGGATGAGTTCGAGCGGTTGCGGCGGCGTTTGCTCGAGGTCCTGATATGCGCCGAGCGCGACGAAAGCCCCGTAGGCCGTGCCATTCTTCAATCGCGCGTCGCCCTCATAGCCTCCGTCCGTTTTGCGAAACGATTCGAGCCGCGCGAGCAAGGCGTGATCAATTCCCGCGGGCATTTGTTTTAATCCGACCGCCGCCCAACACCGGGCGAGCGCGCCGAGGTGAACGAAATCCAGTCCCGCGCCGTCGCCAAAAGTTCGCAACCACGTCACTGTTCGTTCGATGGAAACCGGAACGTCCAACGCTTGCGCTCCAGCTAACGCGAAGATCGTGTAATAAAGATCAGGCTTCCCGGCGCGATCGAATCCCGCGCCGTCGGCGTTGATTTGCCGGGCAACGAAACCGCGCACCAAGTCAGCTGATTCGCCGAGCAAGCGCGGCGCGAGACGGGCGACTTGAAGTAATTGTAGGCGAAGACTCACCGAGTTGGTTCTTTCATTACGCGAGCACTCATCGTCCGCGGCGGATGGCCTCCGAGTGGCGTGCGAGCTTCTTTTGAACTCCGGCACAAACGAGATCACACAGTTTGAAAATGTCTTCGTCGGAGATGAAGTAAATGACGTTCAGGCCGTCCTTGCGACGCGCCAGAATGCCCGCCTCCGTGAGGCTTTGCAGATGGCGGGACGCATTTGCTTGCGTCAGTCCAGTCGCGGCGACGAGCTCGGTTACACTTTTTTCGCCCGCCTCCAGCGCCTGGATGAGCTTCAAACGATTCGGCTCGCCGAGGACGCGGAAGCGGCCGGCAATCAGATCCAAAGCATCCCCAGTCGGGGCGGTGGATTTAAGTGCTTTCGACATCTTTCCCATTTGAACAAATAAATTCTGCTTGCGTCAACATATATGAGCATTTACTCATATAGTCAAGGCGGTGATCAAACCGCCGCTAACGCCGAATCATTATGAATCCTGAAAAAGTCGTCCGCGTTCTGGCCGGGTCAATGGTTCTCCTCAGTGTCGCGCTCGGACATTACGTCGACGAGCGGTGGCTGCTGCTGGCCGTGTTCGCTGGGGTGAACCTCATTCAATCCGTGTTCACGGGCTTCTGCCCGCCCACGATCATCATGCGTAAAATGGGCTGGGCCAAAGAGGGCGATTGCTGTCGCAAATGAACCCGCGTCGACTTTCCTCAGCGCAAATTGAAGAAAAGCCACGCATGAAACATTTCCGCCACGTCATCGGTTCGCTCGCTATCGTCGCCGCGGTGTTGGCCGGCTGCGGCAAAGAACATTCGTTGCCAACGGCGGAGAATCCCCCCGCTGCGTCCGTGCGTGTGATCACCGTGGAGAGCAAGCCGCGGATTGCCACCGAAGAGGTCGTGGGCACGGTGCGCGCGAAATTGCGCGCGGCGGTCGAAGCGAAGGTCAGCGGGCGCATCGAAGTGATGAACGCCACGCCAGGACGGCAGTTCAAGGCGGGTGAAACGCTCGCTCAACTCGACGCCCGCGAAATTCAAGCGCGCCTCGAACAAGCTCTCGCTGTGCGCGATCAAGCGGTGCGGGATGCGGCGCGGTTCGCCAAACTCATCGCGGACAAAGCGGTGACGCCTGCGGAAGCGGAAGCCGTCGATTCCCGTTTGCGCGTGGCTAAGGCCGCGGTCACCGAGGCGGAGACCATGCTCGGGTACACGAAAGTCACGGCGTCCTTTAACGGCGTTGTCACTCGCAAGCTAGCCGACGTTGGCGACCTGGCCACGCCCGGTCGGCCCATCGCTGAAATTGAAGATCCCACCGCGCTGCGCCTCGAAGCCGATGTGCCCGAGGCGCTCGTCGCTCAGCTTGTGCTTGGCGCGAAGCTCCGCGTTCATCTCGGGGCCGGCGAACTCGACGGCACGGTGAGCGAAATCGCGCCTGCGGCCGATCCTGCTAGTCGCACGTTTCTCGTGAAGTTTGATCTACCTGCAACGACCAGCTTGCGCACCGGCCAGTTCGGTCACGTGCTCGTGCCGATTGGCGAGAGCCGGACGGTTCGCGTGCCGGCGTCGGCCGTGACCCTGCGCGGTCAGATGGAATTCGTTTACGTGGTTGCCGCCGGAAAAGCTCAGCTTCGCATTGTGAAAACCGGCAAACGGATCGGCGACGAAGTGGAATTGATCTCCGGCGTGGACGCGGGTGAGCAAGTGATCGTGGCCGTGCCGGCTTCGTTGCACGATGGACAAACAGTGCAACTTCAGCCATGAGCGCGGAGCAACCTCAACCACACAGCAACCTCGGGATCGCCGGTCGCATCGCGCACGCGTTCATCGATTCCAAGCTGACCCCGCTCATCGTTATCACCGCCGTGCTGCTTGGCGCCGCGGCCATTTTCCTTCTGCCGCGCGAGGAGGAACCGCAGATCAAAGTCCCGATGATCGACGTGATGGTCGCGATGCCCGGCTTCACCGCGAAGGAGGTTGAAGAACGCGCCACGCGGCCGATGGAAAAGCTGCTCTGGGAAATTCCTGGCGTCGAATATCTCTACTCCACCTCGCGCGACAGCGAGAGCCTCGTGATCGTGCGTTTCAAGGTCGGCTCCGATCCGGAGCAAAGCCTCGTGCGCGTGACGGAAAAACTCCGCTCAAACTTCGACCGCATCCCGCACGGCGTCACTTTTCCGCTCATCAAGCCCAAGTCCATCGACGATGTGCCGATCCTTGCGCTCACGTTTCACAGCGAACGCTACGATCACCTCACGCTCCGCCGGCTCGTCGCGCAAGTGGACGACGCGGTCAAGCAGGTGCCGCTCGTCGCCGAGACCTCGCTCATCGGCGGTGCGCGCCGAGAACTGCGCGTGCTGCTCGATCCCGTCAAACTCGCCGCTCGCAATCTCAGTCCCGCCGGAATCATCCCCATGCTGCGTCAGGCGAACCGTCAGTTCCGCAGCGGCGAACTCACCGCAACGAACAGCGCCGTCGTCATCGAGACCGGTGCGTTTCTCCAATCCGCCGACGACGTGCGTAACGTGGTCGTCGGCGTCTTCGGTGGGCGGCCCGTTTACTTGCGTGAAGTCGCTGATATCGTGGACGGCGCGGAGGATCCCGCGAACTACGTGTTCTTCGGCCGCGGCGCTGCCCGCGCGGGTTTGGCGAACGAACAGCCCGCCGTCACGCTCTCCATCGCCAAGCGCCCCGGTGCGAACGCCATCTCCGTCGCGCAGGACGTGCTGAAGAAAGTTGAGTCGCTCAAGGGAACGACGATCCCCGCCGACGTGACCGTTTCGATCACGCGTCATTATGGCGAGACGGCGGCGGAAAAATCCAACGAGCTCCTGCTGCACATGGGCATCGCCGTGTTGGGAGTGTCGGCGCTGATTCTCCTCACGCTCGGCTGGCGCGAGTCGGGCATCGTCGTTGTGGCGATTCCGGCGACGCTCGCGCTTACACTGCTGGTGTTTTACCTCTACGGCTTCACGCTGAATCGCATCACGCTCTTCGCGCTCATCTTCAGCATCGGCATTCTGGTGGACGACGCGATCGTGGTCGTCGAGAACATCGTCCGCCATTTCCACCTCGCGCAGAATAAAGGCCGCAACTGGAGTTCCATCGCCGTTGAGGCGGTGGGCGAAGTTGGCAATCCAACCATTCTCGCAACCTTCGCCGTCATCGCGGCGGTGTTGCCCATGGCGTTCGTCGGCGGGCTGATGGGGCCTTACATGCGGCCGATTCCGATCGGCGCGAGCGCAGCAATGTTTTGGTCACTGCTGATCGCGTTCATCGTCACCCCATGGGCGGCGATCCGGATTTTACGCTGGAAGAATGGTGAACGCCGTCTCGCGGCGCATGGATCGCCGGCATCGATAGAGGGTCAGGTCTCTGACAAAGCCGCAGAAGAAGTTCAGGTTCCAAGTCCTGCGCCAGCTTCCCACTTCGCCCACGAGGAGGATTTCTTCACACGCCTTTACCGCCGCATCATGGGGCCGCTCATCGCGCACGCGATGTGGCGCTGGATTTTCCTCGCGGGCATCACCGCACTGCTGCTCGCGGCGATGGCAACGGTTGGCCTCGGTTGGGTGAAAGTGAAGATGCTTCCGTTCGACAACAAGTCGGAGTTTCAGATCATCCTCAACCTGCCCGAGGGCAGTTCGCTCGAACGCACCGCGCAGGCCGCGCGCGAGATCGCCGCCGCCATCCGCAGTGAGCCGGAGGTGACCGACTATCAAGTTTACGCCGGCGTAGCGTCGCCGTTCAATTTCAACGGACTCGTGCGCCATTACTTCCTCCGCCGGGGCGCCAGCGTGGCGGACATCCAGGTGAACCTCGTTGGCAAGCACGACCGCAAGGCGCAGAGCCACGACATCGCCAAACGCATCCGCCCGCGCGTGGCGGCGATCGCGGAGAAGTTTGGCGCGCGCGTGGCCATCGCCGAGGTGCCGCCGGGTCCGCCGGTGTTACAAACGCTCGTCGCGGAAATCTACGGCCCCGACGAAGCTGCGCGCGGCACGCTTGCCCGCAAGGTGCGCGACATTTTCAAACAGACCGAAGGCGTGGTGGACGTGGACTGGTATGTGGAGGACGACCAGCCCAAGGCGCGGTTCGTGATTGATAAGGAAAAGGCCGCGTTGCACGGCATCAGCGCGGAGACGATTTCGCAGACGCTGCGCATCGCCGTCGGCGGCGAGTCGGTGGATTTGCTGCACCTGCCGCGCGAGAAGGAAGACGTAAACATTGTCCTCCAACTCCCGCGTTCCGCCCGCACCACGCCGGAAGAATTGCTCGCGCTACGCGTGCGCTCCGGCGACGCGAACGCGCTGCCCGAACCTGGTGCGGCGCCCGGGACCGCGCCGCTGATTCCGTTGCGCGAACTCGTGAAACTTGAGCGTGGCATCGTGGACAAAAGCATTTATCACAAGAACCTCATGCCCGTGACGTACGTCATCGGCGATGTGGCCGGGAAGATCGAAAGCCCGGTCTATGCGATCGGAAAAATGAACGACGCGCTGGCGAAACTGGACACGAAGCAGTTCGGCGGCGACGGAACGCAACTCAAAATTCTCAACGCAGTGCAACCATTCAACGACGCAGCGCCCGCGATGAAGTGGGACGGTGAATGGCACATTACGATCGAGGTGTTCCGCGATCTCGGCACGGCGTTCGCGGCGGTCCTCGTGTTGATCTACGTGCTGATGGTCGGCTGGTTCCGCTCGTTCCTCACGCCGCTCGTCGTCATGATGGCGATTCCATTTTCGCTCGTCGGCATTCTGCCCGCGCACGGAATGCTCGGCGCGTTCTTCACGGCAACCTCGATGATCGGTTTCATGGCGGGCGCGGGCATCGTGGTGCGCAACTCGATCATCCTTGTGGACTTTATCGAGCAACGCATCGCCGAGGGAATGCCGCTGGCGGAAGCGGTCGTGGACGCGGGTGCGGTGCGTTTCCGCCCGATGCTGCTGACGGCATTGGCGGTAGTGGTGGGCGCGGCGGTGATTCTCGCCGATCCGATTTTTCAAGGACTCGCCATCGCGCTCATGGCGGGGGAAATTGCCTCGCTGCTGATCAGCCGAATGGCGGTGCCGGTGCTGTATTTCATCGTCGCCAAGAGGGGCGCACAAACGACTCTGAAAAGCTCAGCGGATCGACTGAAAGTAATCGCGTAGCTTGTCGCTCCGACAAAACTACTTCACCATCACGGTCTCGGTCTCAGCAACATTTGCAACTCGCACGCCGTCGCGGACGCCGTTGAGTTGCTCCTGCTCTTTGCACCAACCTTTGATTTCCACGTCGTTGAAAATCTTACCGAGCACACGGCGGAGGAGGCCCTTCAGATTCGGGTTCTCCAGATCACGCAGGCAGCGGATTGCTTCTTCCTTGTAAGTCTCGAGCAAGGTGCGCGCGCGTTCGTCGGCGTGAAGTTCAGTGTAGAGCGCTTCGATGTTCGCGGTGGTCACGCCGGCGGGAAGCTGGCGACGCCAAACGGAGCCGAGCAATTCCTTCTGGGCGTCCTTCGCCTTTTCGTGGGCGACGGCGAGCAGGAGGCTTGGACGCAGGCCTTCGATGTCGTTCGTTTCGCCGCTCGCGCCGAGATCGCTGAGGTCGTCGCGAATCTGGTAGGCGATGCCGAGGGCTTCGCTGTAAACGCGGAGCACTTCTTCAACTTCCTCGTATTGCTCGAGTCCGGCGTAGATCGCTCCGACACGCAGCGCGACCTCGAAGGCCGGTGCGGTTTTCTTGCGAAAAATGTCGAGGACTTGTCGTTGATCGAGCGGTTGCGGCGAGCGAGCCCAGCACAATTCCGCGCCCTGACCACGGCAGAGTTCGCGTTGGCCAGCAGCGGCGATGCGGACCATTTCGGCTTTTTGCTCAGCGCTCGCGCGGCACGCGGCGAGGAGACGGTAACCTTCGCCGATGAGGAGATCGCCGATGTTCAGCGCGACGGCGACGCCGTATTCTTCGTGGAGAGTTTTTTCACCGTAACGCACGGAGTCGTTGTCCTCGATGTCATCGTGAATCAGCGAAGCCTTGTGGAAGCATTCCACGGCGACCGCAATCTTTTTGACATCATCGGGCAACGCTGCGCCGGTGTCTTTGCGCAGGGCTTGAAACGCCGACACAGCGAGGAACGGACGCCAGCGTTTGCCAGCGCGCATGAGCCATTCGCGGGCGATATCTTCAGATTGGCCGTCGGTCTTGCCCATGATGAGCTCGAGCGACGCGGGCGTGAACCAGAAGTCCACTTCATCACGCAGCGCGCTCAGGTCCATGCGGCGCGTCTTGTCGTCGCTGGTCAGATGGATGTAATCCCAGACCCAATCGAGATCGACGGTCGTGTCGATGCAATCGTCCTGAAGCAAGGGCACCGCGACACCGGGAATCGCCGCCGCTTCCATATACGGGAATGCGCGTTCCAACACGCTGATGCAACTGACGCCTACGATCGCCTCAACTTTACCGGTCTGAATCAGCGACATGACGATCGCCGAACCTTCCGCGACGAGCGTGGCGTAGCCAAGCTTCTCGGCTTCGGCCTGGAGATCTTGAATCGTGCACAGGCCGCATTGCTTGCAGAGCAAACCGAATTCATCGAAGGGCGCGGGGCACTTACTTTCGACGCGCAGGCATTTCGGCAGCAGCAACAGCCGGCGTTCGAACGGCACGCTGGCGAGTTGTTCGCGCCACATTTCGTTGTTCAGGAGAACGCCGATGTAGTCGCGGTAAATCGGATCGCACTTCAGCAAGGCGAGCACGCGATCGGCGTGTTCTTTGAGCTGATCGACCGGCAGGGGGGGGACAGGATTGAACTCCGCCACGTAGTTGCGGATGACGTTCAGGAAATGGTTCCGCTCCACGGAGGTTTGCGGAATATTCTTTTTCGGCGTGCGGACACGCTGCTGAACCACGTGTTTTGGAATACTAACACTGCCGGGCGTATAGCTGCCGGCCGGTAGCAGAGTGATGGGCTGCATAGTCGGGCGTTTTGACGTTCTGGCCGCGCAGTTATTTAACCATTGCTTCGGCTTGCGCGACAGTATTGCCGAGAATGACGCTCCGGTCGAGTTTTGATTTCACGCAATGCGGCTTCGGCAAAGGCAAATCGAATCCAACAAAGCTCAAAAGAGCCATCGCTGAAATCTAGTCGACCATGAGTTACAACTTGGTCAACGGGTTCTGGCGCGTCGCCAGCGGAAAAGCTACCCGGCGTCCCTCGAGGCGATGCGATTCGAACACCGCGAAGATCATTTCCACAATGAGACGGGCGTCGCGCACCGAACACAGCGGCTGGCGATTCTCCTCGATGGCGGAGATCAAATCTTTTGCGGCGGTGAAGTGGCTGCCCACCTGTTTCCCCAGATCAGCAATCGGTTCGGGCAAGCCTGGTCCAGCGGTCGTGATCGGAATCCACGGGCGTGGTTCCTTCACCGGTTGAAACGGATTGCCCGGCGACAGATGCGCCATCGGGGTCGTGTCGAAACGGAGGTCGATGATTCCTTTGTTGCCGACCAGTTGGAGGCCGAAGCCCGCGGAGCGTTCGCCTGCATTTTGAATCGAGTCGAAATAGGCCGGAATGCCGCGCTCCATCTCGAAGCGCGCGTGAACTTCGTTGCCCGCAACTGCGCCGACGCCTTCGTCGCCGTCCTTCACGTCCGCGCGGGTGATCGGACGACCGTCTTGCATCAACGCCGCCGAGCAAGCGAGCGGCTTGCCTCCGAAGTAATGCACCAGATTCAAGAGATGCGCACCGAGCACCCAGAGATCCTGAGCGCCGCCGCGCTTATCTTCCTTGCCGCGGGCGCGAAGTTCGAGCAGGCGGCCGATGGCGCCTTCTTTCACGAGCCGATCGACGGTCTGCAGCGTGGGGTGATAGCGATTGCGATGGGCCACGGCGAGCTTCACGTTCTTCGCCTCGCATGCGGCAACGAGTTCATCGGCCTCGACGAGCGTGCTGCACAGCGGTTTCTCAACGTAGATTCCGCGCGCGCCCGCGGCGATGGCGGCCAGCGCCATGTCGCGATGTTCCTGAATGTGTCGCGGACAAACGGCGACGATGTCGGGCTTCGTCTCGGCAAGCATCTGCCGGTAGTCGGCGAAACCTTTCGCGACCTTCAACTTTCCCTTCGCCTTCGCGAGGCCTTTTTCATCGGCATCGGCCACGGCGACAATCTCCGTCTCGGGAAGCTGCAACCACACAACGTCGAGACCGTGGCCGTAGTCACCGTGACCAGTGTGACCGATGACGCCCACGCGCCACTTGCGTTGCGGCGAAGCTCCGCCCGCAGCGAATGCAACGCCCGCTGCAGCGGTGGTGGCGAGAAACTGACGACGGGAGAAAGGGGATGAGTTCATCATTTGGTTTTTGGCAGACGCCGGAGAGTCGACGCCTATTCGGTTGATCCGAGGAGGGGGGTTCGAATGAACACGCTGACCACGTTGAGCGACCCGGCGGCAAAGTAGCCGCCCCCTGCATCAGCGCTTGGCGGGCAACAGCCGCTCCGGCCGCGCGTCGTCGGCGCTCACGCGCTTCGTCTTGCTGGGCGGAGCCAAGTAACGATACGGATTGCTCGGATTGTCGGTGTCGTAAGCGTAGGCGTCGCGGTGGTTGAGGAAGAATTTCACCTCCTCGATCGGGATGGCAAAACCAAGGCCTTCGCCAAACGTGATCTTCATGTTGGTGACGCCCACCACTTCACCGCGCTGATTGAAAAGGGGTCCGCCGCTGTTGCCCGGATTGATTTGCGCCGTGGTCTGAAGGTAAAGCGAGCCCTGCATTTGCCGCGTCTTCGTGCTGACGATACCTTCGGTGACGGTGCGTTCGAGCCCGAGCGGACTGCCGATGGCGAAGACGCGTTCGCCCACGGCGAGCACATCGGCGCTGCCAAGCGGGACCGGGGAAAACTTTCCCGCGCCCTTGTCTTCGACCTTCAGCAGCGCGAGATCGGCGAACTTGTTCATCGCGATGATGCGGACTTCCTTGTAGTTCTTCCGCTCCAGCTGGCCGTCCTTGAGTTGATACACCTCGACAGAAATTTTCGTTTCGCCCTCAATGACGTGAAAGTTCGTGACGAGGTAGCCCTCTTCGTTGACGAAGAAACCGGAGCCCAAGCCGCCGGGTGTGCGCACCTGCACCACGGATTCACCGAGTTGGTTGACGAGTTCGCGGACCGAGCGTTCGGGCAAGTTCCCCGAGGCCGTGCGGAAGAAACCGGTCTTGTCGACCTGCGCCGGGCGCGCCTTGGCTTCGCCGGTTTTGGGAGAACTTTTTTTCGTCACCGGTGCCGCCGCGTCGCTGGAGATTTTGACAATCTCCGTCCGCGGAATGACGAGCACGGTGTAGCCCACATCGACGGCGACGGAGTCGCGTTTGTCCGCGACGATTTTTCCGGAGACGGTGGCGTTGTCCTTGAGTTGCACGACCTCAGCAGAGCCCATCGAGACAAGTGAAACCCCCGCGATGGCGGTCAAAATGCGGCTGCTAAACATGAACTGAGGATAGCGGCTTTCGAGGCCAACACAAGCGACGTTTGCTAACGGACCGCCGTCCGCACCGTTGATCTGCACTCGCGCCAAAGCTCGCGCGCCCGCTGGAATTCCTCGGGCGTATTGACGTTGAACCATCGCCACGCCTGAGTCGCCGGAATCGGGCGTGCAACTGCGCGAAGTCGGCGAGCGAGTTTTTGCAACGAGAATTCCCGACGTGTGATTTGTTCAGTGATCAATTCCAAGGCTTCCTTCCGCAGGGCGAATGGGAAGCCAACCATGCCTTCACGGTCGGCGAAGAAGATCGGCTGCGCGTTCGCTTTGGCCGCACGCGCCAGAGCGCGAATTATGGCGGAAGAAACAAACGGCAGGTCGCACGACATAAAAACGATTACGTCTCGGCGGGTTGATTTCAACGCCGTGTAAATCCCACCCAGCGGTCCGCAGCGCGGCACCGCGTCGCGCCGGATAACTCGCACAGGAAACCCACTCACCTCTGCGGCGGTTCGCACATGACCCAGCAAAGTCCTTCGGCCGAGCCGCAAGCGCGCCTTGTCGCGCCCCATGCGCGTACTCAGGCCACCCGCCAGAATGCACACTTCGATTTCTGGTTTTTGAGTGGTTTTTCGTTTCAAAGGAAAGTCCATTTCAAACCGTGGCCACAGCGGTTTCGTGCGATCAGGGATCCTTCGCCGTTGCGAATCGTCAGCGCCACAGAAATTTCGTTATTGCGTTTCTCATCTCGGATTCTAGTCTCATCTCAAGGGCAAAAACCCACGCCCAGTCTTGCCGGAATCCTCGTAGTATGAAACCGCAAAAGAAATCCGCCTCGAAACCTACTAAATCAGTCGCCAAAGCCAGTCCCCAGACGGCCGAACGCCCAACCGCGCCGAAGCCAAAAGCGTCCGCCCCGCCCAAAACCAAATTGCCGTCCATTCTCCTCGAAGGCGACGAGTCGCCTGCGCCAGCCGCCAGTGGTCCCGGCCAGCGCTACGCACTCGGACCGACGCCGCCGGTGGAAAATTTTGGCAAAGGCGAAGGTCAATTGCCCGAAGCCTACGGCACGCAGCGTTTGATGCTGACGGCGCGCGATCCGCAGTGGCTCTATGCGCATTGGGATCTCACCGATGAGCAATTGCGGAAATACAACGCCCTCTCAGAAGATCGCCACCTCGTTGTTCGCATTTACGTCAATGCAGTCGGCGGCAAGCCGCTGAGCGAGACGCACGTAAACCCCGAGTCGCGGAATTGGTTCATCAATGTCGGGAAAGGCGGCACCAAATATATCGCGGAGCTGGGTTACTTTGCCAAAGGCCGCAAGTGGACGACCATTTCCACCTCCAAAGCCACCCTGACGCCGCCCGATACGATGTCGGATGACACCTCGGTGCGGTTCGCGACGATTCCGACCGATCTCTCGTTCGAGCAACTCCTCGCGCTGATCAAGACCGCCGTGCGCGACAACGTTCCGCTGGTCGAAGCAATTCAGCAACTGCGCGCCGAGGGCTTTAAAAATCTGCCCGACATCAAGGCGCTCAAGTCGGCCGCGTGGTCGCCGGCGCAGGAAAAAGCCATGTCCGAACTCGTCAGCATGGATCAAGTGCGCCGCGTCTGGATCGGCTCGTTGGAAATCACCGAACTGCTCCGCCGCCAGCTCGCGAAGGAAGTTTCCTCGCTCGCCGTATCACAATTCTCCGTGCCCAGTTCGTGGAGCGGCGCGCTCGGGATTTCCAGCCTCACCAGCCTGTCGAGTCCGTTCGGCGGCGGGGTGGGCGGCAAGAAAGGATTCTGGTTCAACGTCAACGCCGAGTTAATCATCTACGGCGCGACCGAACCCGACGCCTCGGTGACGATCGGTGGACGGAAGATTAAACTCCGCTCCGACGGCACGTTCAGCTACCGCTTCGCGCTGCCCGACGGAACGTTCGAACTCCCGGCCATCGCGACCAACGCGGACGGTGACGACACGCGCATTGCCGATTTGGCATTCAGCCGCAGCACGCACTACAGTGGCGAAGTCGGCACGCATCCCCAGGATCCGTCGCTCAAGCCACCGCGCGCGGAGCACGTGGCCTGATTCTGCCCAAGTTCAGCGACCCGGCCCACGAAGGGATGGATTGCAACCGGAGCGCAATGGCTGGGTTAGATGCCATGAAGGGTTGCGTGGCACGGTCATACTCGCTGCTCCGTCGAAAGCCTGCGTAGCTCAAATGTGCCGCGCAACGTCAGCAATTCACGTGTGAATGCAAAGGCTGAGTAACCCGCAAGCAGGCCGACGAACGCTCGACCGCGAAGGAGATAGAACGCGAGGATAAACAGGGCGGCCATGCTGACCCAAAATGCGTAGAGATAGAGCCGCCCGGAGCGTGAAGAACTCAAAACACGGCGAACGTCCATCGCTGTCTGTGTGGTAAGCAAGGATGCGGACGACTCTCGCAGCGCGCGAAGCTGGATGATGCCCGCGCATACACCAAGCGCGATGCCAACTCCCAAGAAGAGCCACGGTGTTGGCGAGGCGATGAACGCCACGACAACAGCCACGACGCCCCAAATGGCCAAGAGCCTCATGTTCGTCTTTGGCAGAAGAGTGGTGTGCATGCCTGTGGCGTAGTGCGGCCTGACAAGTCAGTCAACTCTCCGTCGCCGGCTTGTT
The DNA here is from genome assembly GCA_044224905.1 of Limisphaerales bacterium. Taxonomy (GTDB): domain Bacteria; phylum Verrucomicrobiota; class Verrucomicrobiia; order Limisphaerales; family JBGAJN01; genus JBGAJN01. The sequence continues at coordinate 299,075 of JBGAJN010000002.1, read as the reverse complement.
CAACACCACCTGCAACGGCACACGCGAGACAATTTTGTCGTCGCACGAGATGTCGATCGAATACTGCCCGGCTTTCTGAAACTGCAATCCTTGAAGGTTGATCACGAAATTCTGCGAGATGAAAAACATGTCCTCGCGGAGTTTCACCTGCACCTGAAACTCCACGCGCGGAAGCAGATTCTTGCCGTCGGAGTCGATCAGCTTGAAGGAAAACTTCCGCATCCCTTCATCCTGATCATGGAACAACACCCGCACCGCCAGCGCACAGTGGGCGTGCACCACGGGAAACTGCTGAACGGAGATCGTGTCGAACGCGCCGAGGATGCACAGTTTGCCGCTGTAGTCCGATGCCGCGTCACAGAGGATTGCGCTGAGGATTTCCATAACGGAAACAGTTAACCGCGACTTGTTCCGGCGCGACAACTGTTTTCCGCATCAGCCGAGCCACTCGCGCAGGTGCGCGCGCACGAAGTCATCGTCGTTCAAATGGGGATACGCCTGATAAACACGGTCAATCTCGGTTGATTGACCGGGAGAGAGCGTCTCCTGCGGGTCGAGGCACCAGATGCCTTCCAGCAAGCCCTGGCGCCGTAGGACTTCATGCAATCCAGCGATGCAGCCGGCGAATCCATTCGCCGCGTCGAAAAACGCGGCGTTGCAATCGGTGACCTCCGCGCCTCGCCGCAGCGTCTCGGGTGAAACGGCACCACCGCGCGCAACAAGCCCACGAGTTTCAGCAAGCAACTCCACGGCACGCTTTGTCCACACCGACCAGTGTCCGAGCAATCCGCCCACGATCCGCCGCTCGATCGGCCGGCCATGGACAACGAAACGGAACGGGGTCAACAAATCCATCATGATGTTATCATCATTCCCCGTGTAGAGCGCGATTTCTTCGCGACCGGACTCCGCGACCGCGCGCACGACATCGAGCGTCTGGTACCGGTTGAACGGCGCTATCTTGATCGCCACGACGTTCTCGATTTCCGCGAACCGTCGCCAGAAAGAGAACGACAGCACTCGCCCACCGACGCCAGGTTGCAGGTAAAACCCGATCACAGGAATCACCCCCGCCACCGTGCGGCAATGTCCGATCAACTCATCCTCCGAAGCAGCCTTCAGGGCCGCGAGACTGAGCAACCCCGCATGAAATCCGTGCCGCAGCAGCAACTCCGCCTCCGCAACGGCCTGGGACGTCGCACCGCAAATGCCTCCGATTCGCACGAGCGGCTCACGCCGATGCTGGTCGGCGCGATTCATTTCCTCAGCAGCGATTTTCAGAATCGGATCGAATAGATTGTAGCGCGGCTCCCGGATGGCGAACTGCGTCGTATGCACCCCCACAGCCAGACCGCCCGCCCCCGCCGCGTCGTAATAGCGGAACAGCGCGCGCTGTCGCCGCTCGTCAAGTTTCCGCAGCGCATTCAGGGCCAGCGGGCAGGCCGGAATCACTAAACCACGCTGTAGCAGTTTTCGAATTTCAGTTGGCAATGGAGGCGCCATGGGAGAATTCAAAACTTTCCGTCACGGGATTCAAAATGCGTCGGCTTTCCCAGCTGGGGACCGCCGCGGCTCACCCAGTCGGCAACCCAGCTGATCAACTGCTCCACCGAAATCCGCGGCTGACCAAAGTGAGAAAATATTCTGGCCGCGTTGTTCAACAACGCCGTGGCGGTTTCCGACCCGGTGAATTGCACGGCTCGGTTCATCCGTTTGCCAAGTTGCTCGCAAACTGCGCGCACGCTCAACACTTCCGGGCCCGTGAGATTCAATACACAAGGCGGCGATCCCACATGCGCGAAAGCCTGCAATGTCATGGCATTCGCGTCGCCCTGCCAGATCACATTGAAGTGCCCCATGCTCAAATCAATGATCTCGCCGCGCGCAATTTTCTGCGCCAGATCGACCAGCACGCCGTACCGCAATTCGCAGGCGTAGTTGAGCCGGATCAACGCAGTGGGAACGTTGAGCGAGCGACTGAAGTGTTCAAACATCCGCTCACGCCCCAGACAACTCATCGCGTATTCGCCGACGGGCGCCAGAGGGTCCGACTCGCGCGAACCGCCACCAGCAACGGGCACCAACCCATAAACATTGCCGGTGGAAAAGGCGACGATGCGACTGCGGCGAAACTTGCGGCAGACGATGCTTGGAAGGTAGGTGTTCATCGCCCACGTAAGCGACTCGTTGCCCGTCGCGCCAAATTTCATACCGGCCATGAACACAACGTTCGGCGCATCGGGCAATCGGGCGACGGAATCCTCATCGAGCAAGTCGCAACGAATCGCCTCAATACCATGCGCTTCCAATTTCGCCAGTTCATCAGGCGAGGAAAACCGCGACACTCCGATCACGCGCCGCTTCACGCCAGCTGCATCAGATCCGCGACGCGCCATACGCGCGAGAGTTGGTCCCATTTTGCCGGCGACGCCGAGCACAAGGATGTCCCCCGATAGAGCACGGAGAGCTTCGATAACACCCGGCGTCGGCTCGCTGAGCAGATCTTCGAGTTCCGCGACATTTCTGACTGTTTCAAGCATAGCCGCCATCCGTTCGGTGTTTGTTCCTGAGTTCTATTTGACCGCGGGCTTCGGTGCCGCGCCATCAATGACGAGCATCCAATCGTTGCCGCGACCACTTGATGGCGGCGTGAAAACCGTCGCTGCGCGGCGTGCGATTGGTCCGACCAGCTTCAACTCGCCGTTACGAGGGTCGTGCCAACTGGCCTTCAAAGGGTTCGAAGGAAGTTTGTCCACGTGAATTTGGAATGACTTTCCCGTCGGTGTGTAAACGAAAGCGAAACTGTTATCGCCGGCCCGTGCGGCGCGAATATGGTCGCCGGCGCTGCCGGCATCGCTCGCCAACAAAGTCTGGTCGGGAACCAGTTTCTGCCACGCATGCGTTTCGAAAACGCGGCGAAGATGGCCCATTTGGAATGCGCCCGGGTGATCGAGCGCGGTCGTCCACGGCGTGCGCGCTTGGGTGATCGCCGGTCGCGCGTCCGAGAGAAATTGCCAGATGGGATGGTCGCCATAGGTATGACCGAACGCACCTGACAGCATCGACCAGTAGGCCGCCTGGCGAACATCGAACGCGTCGAACCACTCGCCCGTCGTCGACTTCCGCACCGGATGGTCTTCGTACCGCGGCTCCCCGTCGAACGTCGGCTTCGCTGGCTTCAACGCACGGTTCGCGAGATTGAATTCGTAATTGGGAATATCTTTCAACGCGTGGCCCGATTGGACTTGGTTGAAATCGAGCCACTCGTCGGCGTGAAACCACTTGGCAGAATTCGCGCCGCCTTGCGGATGAAACGTCATCAACTGCCGCCCACCGGTCACGCGCTTGATCGCCCGCGCCATGGATCGCCAGATCGCAAGTTGCTGTTTCGTATCAGGGTTTCGATCGCCGCCAATAATCCAGATAACTGGCTGTTGCGCGTAACGTTTCCCAATCCATTCCCCGTAGTCGGCAGCGCTGGCTTCATCGAAAATCTCCGGCCCTTTACCCCATTTCTTGGAAACCTTGTCGCCCCATGTGGGCAGGAGTCCTACGTAGAGTCCGAGTTCGGCAGCGCGACGAACAATCCAATCCACGTGCTGAAAATAGACTTCGTTTGGGCGGTGCGGATCAAAGTCACGCAGCGCGAGTTCACCGTAGGCGTTGGTCGTCGAGAGATCGTGCTCCGCCAGCGCGCAGGCTTCGATGACCGTGAACCCTTTGGCCGCGCGGTTGCGCAGATACAAGTCCGCCTCCTCGCGGTTGAGGCGGTGGAACAATTCCCACGCCGTGTCACCGAGATAAAAAAACGGCGAGCCGTCCGCGCGGGTGAGGAAACGTCCATCGCCGCTCACCTTGAGCGCGGGTAATTCCGCCGCACCAACGCCATGGAGGACGCAGAACAAGCCGACGATCAAACCGCAGAGAATGGAATGCACAGCGCCAGAATGACCAGAGGCCGCTTTCGCCTCCAAGTTCAAAGCGCAAGCAACAGCCGCTTGATTTCCTTCACGCGCGCCTTGGCTTCTTTCTTCGTCAGTCGCGGAAACTTGCCACTCAACATCACGAAGTCGCCGCGCCGCGTCAGCATCAACTTGTCGCCCTGCGTTTCCATCACAGTGATGTCGCGGGCGCTCGCCAGCACGCGCAACTCGGCCACAGCGAGAAGCAGTTCCAGCGGCTCTGGTAGCGGACCAAAGCGGTCGCGCATTTCCTTAGTCAACGCATCGATGCCTTCCTTGTCCGTTGCCTGCGCAAGCTTGCGGTAGACCTCAATCCGCTGTTGCGATTCCGAAATGTATTTTAGCGGAATGAACGCGGGCGACTTTGAGGTCGGAAGATCCGATTCTGGCTCGTCCGATTCCACGACCAGGTCTTCTTCGAAATAGATTGCCCCTTCACGCGGGACGCTCACTTCCGGTTCCGCCTTCGCCTTCGAGTTCTTCGTCTTCGGACTGGTGCGAACTTCCTCGCCCGGATTGAGCGCGAGAAAATCCAGCCGCATCTGCACCTCGACACGCGGCTTCACCTTCTCACCCTTGAGTGCGCTGACGCTTTGCTTGAGCAATTGACAGTAAAGATCGAAACCCACAGCGGTGATGTGTCCGCTTTGTTGCGACCCGAGCAAATTGCCCGCGCCGCGGATTTCGAGATCGCGCATGGCAATTTTGAAGCCGCTGCCCAGCGTGGAGTATTGCTTGATGGCGGTGATGCGCTTGCGCGCGTCACTCAACAGGCCGGCGTGACGCGGAATTAGCAGATACGCGTAGGCTTGATGCTTGTAGCGGCCCACGCGGCCGCGAAGTTGGTAAAGATCGCTGAGACCGAAGCGATCCGCGCGATCGATGATGATCGTGTTCGCATTGGGAATATCGAGGCCGCTCTCGATGATCGTCGTCGAGAGCAATACGTCCGCCTCGCCGTTCACGAACTTGGTCATCACTTCTTCGAGATCGTCCGCGTCCATCTGACCGTGGCCAACCACGATCCGCGCATGCGGAACCAGCGTCTTGAGCCGTAACGCCACCGCTTCGATGTCGATCACGCGGTTGTGCAAATAGAAAACCTGTCCTTCACGATTCAGCTCGCGTTGGATCGCATCGCGGATCAACCGCTCATCGTACGGCGCCACGATCGTCTCCACCGGCAGGCGATCCTGCGGCGGTGTTTCAATCGTGCTCATGTCGCGTGCGCCCGTGAGCGCGAGGTGCAACGTGCGCGGAATCGGCGTGGCACTGAGCGTGAGCACGTCGACCATTTTGCGAAGCAGTTTGAACTTCTCCTTGTGCATCACGCCGAAGCGTTGCTCCTCATCCACCACGACGAGGCCAAGATCTTTGAATGCAATATCGCTCTGCACGAGCCGGTGCGTGCCGACGACAATATCCACCGCGCCGGTGGCGAGGTCGGCGATCACCTTCAACTGTTCACGCCGCGTGCGATAGCGCGAGAGCATCTCCACGCGCACCGGGTAATCCGCCATGCGATCGCGAAACGTGTTGTAGTGCTGCTGCGCGAGCACCGTCGTCGGCACGAGAATGGCGACTTGCTTGCCACTCATCACCGCTTTGAACGCGGCGCGAATCGCGATCTCCGTTTTGCCAAAGCCGACATCGCCACAGATCAAACGATCCATTGGCCGCGAGCGTTCGAGGTCGGCTTTGGTTTCACGGATGGCTTTCCATTGATCGCGCGTTTCCTCGTACAAAAACGACCCTTCGAACTCGCGTTGCCACGGTGTGTCCGGCGGAAACGCAAAGCCCGGCTGCGTTTCGCGCGCGGCCTGAATGCTTAACAACTCCGCCGCGAGATCGCGCACGGCGCGCTCGGCTTGCTGCTTCGCCTTGTGCCAGCGCGTGCCGCCCAGCGTGTGCAGTTGCGGACGAGCCTTGCCGGCGCCCACGTATTTACTAACGAGATGCGCCTCGGTGACGGGCACGAAAAGCAGCGGCGCGTCCTGCAAGGGATCGCTCGGCGCGTATTCGATGACGAGGTGTTCTTGCGCGGCGGCGGGATCATCGGCGTGTTTGCTGCCGGGTCGCGTGGGGAGCGATTGTACGCCGCGATAGCGCCCGATGCCGTGCTGGATGTGAACGACGTAATCGCCTTCGTTCAGCTCCGTGAAATCAATGTCGAGCGCGGAGCGTGCCGCGATGGCGTGCGGCGATTTCAATCGGCGTGGTCGCTGCACCTTGTAGCGGCCAAAAATCTCCGCATCGGTGACGACGACAAGTTTGGCCAAGTCGGAAATGAAACCGCGACTCAACGCGCCCAGGTCCACTGCCACCTCGGTATCGGCGGCGAAACCGTACTCCGCCCAGATTTCGCGGAAGCGCTGGCGTTCGCCATCGTTGTTGCAGAAAACGTGAACTCCATAGTCCTGCCGCAACCATCGATGGAGTTGGGCAAAGAATTCGCGCCGCTGCGCCTCGGCGATCTGAGGTTCCGGCGGACGATCGCCGAGCGGGCGGAAGGCATCGAGTGAATCGAGGCCCAACGACAGCGGCGCGGTGTCGGTCGCGTCTGGTTCGGGAGACGTCTCCAAAATGTCCCCTTCGCGAGCTTCGATCCACGCGAAGCCGCCCGCTTCTACACGCGCGGAAAACTCCGGCCACGAGAGAAAGAATGGATCGTTCGCCGGAACTTGCTGCGAGTAAGTCGCGGCGTGGAGATCGAGCGCTTCGGGATCGCAAAAAAGGAAGATGCTTTCGCGCGGCAAGTAATCGAGGAGCGTGGCGAGTTTCGCTGCCGTGTCGACCGAATCGTTCGATTTGGCAACGGCGCTTTTCAGCAACCCCAGTTCACCCGCCGGCGGCACGGTAATGCTCGAGATTTCTTCCCGCGAAATCTGGCTCGCCGGATCGAAGTAACGCAGCGACTCCAATTGATCGCCAAAGAATTCCAGTCGCACCGGCCACGGACTCGTCAGGGGGAAAATATCGAGAATGCCACCGCGCAGGGAGAGTTCTCCTTTCTGCGTGACCTTTGCCTCGGGCTCGTAGCCTTGGTCCTCGAGCCATTCCACGAGATCGAGCGGCGCGATCGTCTCGTTTCGCTGAAACGTCCGCGTGCGGGCCACGATCTGCGTAGCGGGGAATGTTTGCTGGAGCAGCGCGGTCACGGTGGTGATGACAACGGGCGCGGGAGGCGTGGCGTGCGAAGCGTAATGCGCGAGGGCGACCAACGTTTCGAGGCGCTCGCTGATGACGTCCGCGTGTGGGAGTTTCGATTCGTGCGGGAGAACTTCCCACGCGGGATAGAATAGCGCCGTTGGAATTTTCTCTACCGCTCGCCCCTCATCCTTCGCCCCTCGCCCTTCGTTGAGCCACGTTTCGACGTCCTGCTGCATGCGCTCCTGCGCCTTCACGCCGTCGGTGACGACAATGATCGGTCGCGTGGGAAAAAGCCGACGCAGCAAGACTGTGACGAAGGGTTGCGCTGCGGCGCTGACACCGGCGCACGACAATGCGCGGCCCGACTCCAAGCGCCGTTGCAGGGATTGCACAGCGGGAGTTCGCAACACCGCGGCGAACAGGCCAGCCGCGGACGATTTCCGGACTGACGACAAGCGCCGCAAGCTCGCAGGCAGGCCCCCCAGCGTCAAGCGACGGAAAATCCGTTTCCCTCCGCGCGGCTTCTATGGCTAACTCACACGCCATGCAGAACCCGATCATTGTCGCGCTCGATGTGCCGAACGTGGACGCCGCGCTTAAACTCGCCGAACAAGTCGCGCCCGCCGTGGGTGCATTCAAGATCGGCAAAGAGCTCTTCACCAGCGCTGGCCCGGACATCGTCCGCCGCGTGCGTGCGACCGGGGCAAAAGTTTTTCTCGATCTGAAATTTCACGACATCCCGAACACCGTGGCGAAGGCCGTGGAAAGCGCCGTGCGTCTCGACGTGCAGATGTTGACCGTTCACACCTGCGGCGGTTCGGCGATGATGGCAGCGGCGGAAAAAGCGGCCCACGACACGGCGTCCAAGTTGGGGCGCCACACTCCGCTCGTGTTGGGCGTCACGGTGCTCACGAGCATGGACGCGAACGATCTCGCGGAAATCGGCGTCAACGTGTCACCGGCGCAACAGGTCGAGCGCCTCGCGTTGCTCGCGGCAAAGTCGGGTTTGCGCGGACTGGTTTGCTCACCGTTGGAGATCGTGGCGTTGCGCCAGATTCTTCCGGCCTCCATGCAACTCGTCACGCCGGGCATCCGCCCCGCCGATGCCGAGAAAGGCGATCAAAAGCGCACGCTCACTCCGAAGGAGGCGATTCAAGCGGGCGCAAGCTGGCTGGTGATCGGCCGGCCGATTTACGCCGCGGAGAATCCGCGCGCGGCGGCGGAGAAGATTCTTGAATCGATCCGGGCGTGAGTTTCCCGGCTGGAACTCCATTGGCGACCGTGGTAAAAGCTTCGGAAGTCGGATGGTATTTGATTTTTTAACAAGCGACTGGGTTTTCATCATCGGGACCGTCCTCTTGGGCGCGGTCTTGGTCGGCGTGATTGTCCTCGAATATCGCGCGCGCCAGTCCATCGCATATCGCAAGGGTATTTCGCGCGGAGTCCATGCGCGCCTGAACAGCGTCGTTCGGCATCGAATTCGGAAGTTACGCGAGTTGCCAGTCGAACAATTAAGGCGGCTACCCGCCAAACAGTTCGAGCGCAGAGTGAGCTACAACGGACGAAGGTTCTCGATCACGACTTACCGACACCAATCGCGTGATGGCACCGTGACACTCGAAGTTGAGGCGCGGGCGAGGCGCTGGCTGGTGTTCTCCACGACGACTTCCGACGGGTTTGACCTGCCACCACCGCAACAGACGCCCAAGTCGAACGGTTAAGCGACCATCGAAACCTGCTCACGCCATCGGGCGCAACTCGATCCACATCGCGGCGCGGAAAGTTTTCTGAGGCTCGAGCACGATCACTTCATGGTCCTTCGCGCGGCTAAAGGAATTCGGCAGCGCCGTCCACGGTTCGAGGCAATAGAACGGATCCGTCGCCGACTTCGACCAGATGGCCACGAAACGATGTTGCGGCGCTTCTTCGAAGTTAAGCGCGATTTCCAATTCGCTCACCGGATCGATGAGGATCAATTCCTGGCGCTTGAGATCGGTCAGGAACAACGTGCTGGATACATCTTCCTGCACGCTCCAGTTCTGCGACGGAAACGGCTGCGCGGTGAAGCGATCAAATTTACCCTGCGGCACCATTCGCTTGGCTTCGGGAATTTCCACGAAACACGCCGAGCGTTCGCTCTTCGCGGTAATCGGAATCGGAAAATACGGATGAAAGCCCGTGCTGAACGGCATCGCCTGGGCGCCGGTGTTCTCGATGACCTGCTCCCAATGCAAGCGGCCGTTGTCGAGGCGATACGTGAGCCGTTGCCGGAACGCAAACGGATAACTTGCTTGCGTCGCCTCGGTCTCGGTGAGTTCCATCGTCACCGACACAGCGGTTTGCGAAACGACCGCCCACTTCACACGTCGACCAAACCCGTGCTGCGGCATCTCGTAGACCTGGCCGTTCCATTCGTAATGATGCTCGCGGTCGCCGACGCGGTTGTTGCTGACGAGCGGAAACAGGATCGGATTGCCGGCGTACATCTCCTTCGGATACCGGTCCACGACTGCTTGCGAAAAGTGAATGACGTCCACCAGGCCATGCTTCTCGGTGGGCCGCGCGTAGCGCAGCAACCAACCGCCCAGTTCGGGCGCGATCACAGCCAACGTTCCGTCGGGTTCAGTAAGAGTGATGAAATTTTTTCCGGGCATGGTGAATTATGAATTGATCGAACGATCAGTTCTGTGAACGCGTTCCGTATAGACGCTCATCTGAATCGAGCATAGGCCTGAGACAACGGGCTGTCACGGGGATATTAACGGCGCGCTCTGAACGCACTCATCACATACGTTGCGAGGAACACGAAGTTTACGAGCGAAGTCATCCGAACAAATCCATCTGCGGCGCCGGTGCGAGGCTCTTCAACTTATCCCGCTCGGCGCGGTGGCGAGCGGTTTGCCGCACCTTGCCTTCCGGAGTGAGCTCGGAGTCCTCGAGGTTGCGGAGAATCTCTTTCGAACGTTCCAGCACTTCCTTCGGCACACCGGCAAGTCGCGCGACCTGGATGCCGTAGCTCTTGTCCGTGCCGCCCTCGACGATCTTGCGCAGGAAAATGATCTGATCATTCCACTCGCGCACGGCGACGTTGAAATTCTTCAAGCGCGGCAGACGCTGCGCGAGTTCCGTGAGTTCGTGATAGTGCGTGGCGAACAGCGTTTTCGCGCCGACTTGATTGTGCAGGTGCTCGACGATGCTCCACGCGAGGCTTAATCCATCAAACGTGCTCGTGCCGCGACCGATCTCGTCGAGGATCACGAGGCTCTTCGGGGTGGCGTTGTTCAGAATATTCGCCGTCTCGCTCATTTCGACCATGAAAGTCGATTGCCCGCGCGCGAGGTCATCGCTCGCACCGATGCGGGTGAAAATTCGATCCACAAGATCGACGCGCGCGGACGTTGCTGGAATAAAACTTCCCGTGTGCGCGAGCAACGCCAGCAACGCCACCTGCCGGATATAGGTGCTCTTACCCGCCATGTTCGGCCCAGTGATCAGCGCGATCTGTTGCCGCTTCGAATCCAGCTCCGTGTCGTTCGGAACGAAGCGTTCCTCGACCAACGCTTGATCGAGCACTGGATGACGGCCCTCGCGAATTTGCAGCACGCCTTCGTCCGACACCTCCGGGCGAGTCCAGCCGCCGAGTCGCGCGGATTCAGCGTAGGCCCCGAGCACGTCGAGTTGCGCGAGCGCCGCCGCGCTTTGCTGGATTTGCTGAAGATTGCCGATAACTTCCTCGCGCACTTTGAGGAACAGCTCGTACTCCAGCTTCGTGCTGCGTTCCTCGGCGCCAAGGATTTTGCCCTCCATGTCCTTCAGCTCCGGCGTGATGAATCGCTCGCCGTTCGCGATGGTCTGCTTGCGAATGTAATGCGCCGGAACCTTGTCGAGATTCGACCGCGTGATTTCGATGTAGTAACCGAAAACGGAATTGAACCGCACCTTCAATGACGTGATGCCGGTGCGTTCGATTTCGTCTTGCTGCAACTTCGCAATCCAATCCTTGCCGTCGCGCATCGCGGCGTGGAGTTCGTCCAGCGCGGGATCGAAGCCGGTGCGGATCAAGCCGCCCTCTTTCACCGCCAACGGCGCCTCTTCGACAATGGCGCGCCCGATCAACTCGACCACGTACGGCAGTTCGTGAAGTTGTTCGGCGAGTTCCGCCAGCAACGGCACCGATGTCTCGCCTGCCGCCGATGGTTCATCGATCTCGGAAAAAGACGGTGTGGCTCCAGCATCACCGGCTGCCGAGCGAGAAGACTGCACGACAGCAGCAAGCGTGGCTTTTAATCCCGGGATCCGCTCCAGCGCGGTTCGCAGGGCGAGCAGGTCGCGTCCGTTGCCCGTGCCGACGCTGAGCCGGCTGATTGTCCGTTCGAGATCGCGCACCTCGACAAGGTCGCGGCGAAATTCTTCGAGCGTGATCGTCTCGCCGAGCCACGTTTGCACCGCCTGTTGTCGCGCGCGAATTGACTCCACGGCGGCAAGCGGTTGCGAGAGCCAGTCGCGCATCCGCCGCGCGCCCATCGGCGTGACGGTTTTGTTCAACGCGCCGTAGAGCGAGGTGTTCCGCGGCGCATCGCGATGGAGGGGCTCGAGGATTTCCAAGTTGCGCAGCGAGATCGAATCGAGCGCGAGGAAGTCGGTGACTTGATAGCACGAGAGGCGCGTGAGATTCGCGACGTCCCGTCGCAAATGCTGCGTGAGATAATGCAACACCGCGCCCGCCGCGCCGATCGCCGCGCTCTTGTGCTTCAGCCCAAAGCCATCCAGGGACGCGACCTTGAAATGCTCACGCACGGTGAACACCGCCGTCTCGGGCGCGAACACCCAATCGTCGTAGCCAATCAGAATCGGGAACGCGTCTTGGAGCAGTTCACGCAGCTTCCCCGCTTCCGAGGGAATGATGATCTCCGCAGGACGCAGGCGTTCCAGCTCGGTCGAAAGCGCGGCTTCGGTCTCCAGTTCCGTCGTTTTGAAATCGCCCGTGGTCAAATCCACGACGGCTAGGCCGAAAAGTTTTCCAACGCCGTAAACGCCGGCGAGAAAGTTGTTCCGCTCGGCTGTCAGCATCCGTTCATCGAAGTGGGTGCCCGGAGAGAGAATTTGCGTGACCTCGCGTTTGACGAGCTGGCCGGGACGCGCTTCCTCAACTTGATCGCAGATCGCGACCTTACGCCCGGCGCGGAGGATGCGGCCGATGTAGGAGTTTGCCGCGTGGAAAGGAATGCCGCACATCGGCACGACGCCGCGTTTGGTAAGCGAGACGTTGAGCAATTGCGCACCGGCTTGCGCGTCTTCGAAAAACATCTCGTAGAAGTCACCGAGCCGGAACAGCAGGATGGCGTCCTTGGGCAGCTCGCTCTTGATGCGGCGATACTGCGCCATCATGGGAGTGAGTTGAGGTTCGGCGGCGGCCATTGCGCGGAGCGTTGTAACGCAAAGCGCCGACGGTGCAAAGGGACAAAGAAGGCTGGCCTGCCAATTACGCGAAAGGATCGCGGCGTTCACGATGGTCGAACACGGATACTACAACGGACATCCATTCCCGTCTCGTTGCTCGAAGCAGGCTGAAGCCCGCGTCCCCGTCATTCGCATCTATTCGCGCAATTCGCGGGCAAAATCCTTCCCTTGCACCTTTGCGTCTTTGCGTTAAAACCTCGGCGCATGGCCACGCTCGTCTTCGATATTGAAACGTCCAAGTTGCCGCTCGATATGTTCGACGAGGCGCAGCAGGAATACCTGTTCCGCGATGCCAACAATCTTCCCGAAGAAGCTGATCGCGAGAAACGTCGCGGCGAAATTGAAAAGCAATTCAACCTCTGGCCGTTCACCGCGCAGGTTATTTGCATCGCCATGCAGAACGCGGAGACGCTGCGCGGGCAGGTGTTGTTCGTCGCAGATGATTTTGAAGCGGACGCCGGCGAGGCGGGGCCGGTGGAGTTCGTGCCCTGCGCGGATGAAGTGGAATTGCTCACTGCCTTTTGGGATGCGGCTAAGCACTACAACCAGATCGTCACCTTCAATGGCCGAGGCTTCGACGTTCCGTTCATCTACCTGCGTTCGGCGATCCTGAACGTGCCGATCTCGCGCAAGGATTGGCTCGGCTACCGATACGCCATCGAGCCGCATTGCGATCTCGCCGAGCAGTTCACCTTTTACAATGTCAGCGGTCGCGACGGCGCCGCACGGAAGTTCAATCTCGATTTCTACTGCAAAGCGTTCGGCATCGAATCGCCCAAGAGTCATGGCGTGTCCGGTCTCGACATGAACGACATGCTCGCTGCCGGTCAATACCGTGAGATCGCCGAGTATTGCCTGCGCGATGTGACCGCCACTGTGCATCTGTTCCGTCTCTGGAAGGAACGGCTGGCGGGCGTAAAGTAAACTGAGGCCGGCGGATTTGCTTGCGCGGGCAATGGCTGGTTGCAAGCATTCGCCATGATTTCAGCCCGCAACTTCTTCCTCGGACTCGTCGCCATTTTTGCTGCCGTCCACACTGGCAGCTTCGAAGCAATCGCCGCCGCGCCAAAGGCCAAGCCCGGGCCGAAGGATTATGTGGCCTCGGCTCGTACGTTCTTTATCGAAGGCGTGAAGAGCGACGCGGATGTGAAGGCCATCATCGCCGCGGCTTCCAAGGTGAACACGGTTAGCAACATCGTGGACCTCACACCCACCAGCGGTTTCGCAAATATTTCGTTCGATCACCATTCCATCACGCATCAGCAGATCGCGCAGGCGATCGCGGACGCTGGGCCGTTCAAGGTGTCGTTTAAGTTTCTCGTGCCGGATTATGCGAAGGATGCGGAGACGGCGGGGAAAATGGACGCGGTTTTCGCGCGCTTCGCGAAGAACGTGAGCATTGAGCCACTCGACAAGGCGAAGGGTTTGTTCGTGATCCGCTTCCTGCCGTTCACGCCCGGACCCGCCGGCCAGCCGCTGGCCAATGGTTTCAACTTCGGCCACATCGCGCATCCGGTCATCGATCCCGCGCCGAAGGGCATGGGCCTCCGAATCCAGCAGGTCGCCGAGGGCAGCCTCGCGAAGGAAAACGCCGCGCCGAAAAAGAAGGCGAAGAAGTAGAGCGACTGGGGCGAACGGCGCTCAGCCGTTAATCCAACCGCACCGCCTGCCCCCTGCGCCGCGTCTTGCCCGGAGGGCTTACGGTCGCTCCTGTCGTGACACGTCGCACTTCGCGGGAGTATTCTCCTAGGCATCCCGTCCAACAGGGCGACAACTATGAAATTGCGTTTCCTGCTCGCCGCCTTCGCGGCTGTTTTCCATACCACGCTACTCCCCGCTCAGCCGGCGGACTATCCGCAGCTCAAGGCCGAGGCTGAGCGGTTGTTCGCCGAAAAATCCTTCGCCAAAGCTCGCGAGGCTTACACCAAGATCAACGTCACCAACCTCCCGCCCGCCAATCAGCGCTGGGTGCAGTTCCGCCTCGCGGACACCCAATGGCGCGCCGAGGCCAGCACGCAGCGTGCGGATACGACCAAGCTCGATGCCGCGCGCGATGCGCTCGACAAAATGGTGCGCGACATCCAGCGCACGGAGGACAAGGACCGCGTGTGGGTCGAAGCGCAGGAGTCTCTCGGGGATTTCTGGTGGACACGGCGCAACCAGATGAACTGGGGCGCGGCGTGGCCTTTCTATCAGAACGCGCTCGATTGGTGGGCGGGCCAGTCCGTGAGCGACGAGGCGCGTCAGCGTTACCTCGACATCGTGTGGCGTTCCGCCAAGCCCCCGCGAGCCGAGCCTTACTATCGTTACGGCAACTACGGGAACGTGCTTCCGCGAAACATTCTGGAGAACGCGCTCAAGATCGCTGTCACCGACAATGACAAAGCGCACGCGAATTATCTCCTCGCGGTTTCTTTCCAGTATCATGGCGGCGACTGGGACGTGCGCGCCAGAATCCCGGAACATTTCGAAGCCGCCATTAAGCCCGGCAAGAGCACCGATTGGTATGACGATGCGCTCTATCAATATGCCGAGTGGATGGCAAGCCAGGGCCGAGCGGTTCCGCTCAAGGACGGCAACTGGCGCCAGGAACCGGACTACGTGAAGGCGCTCGAACTCTTCCGCCGCCTCACGCGCGAGTTTACCAAGGGCGAGTCCCGCTACTTCGAGCAGGCGCCGCAGCAGATCAAGAACATTACGGACGAGCAAGTCGGCGTGAGCGTCTCGCATTTCTTCCTGCCGGACTCGGAGATTCAGTATCACCTCAACTGGCGCAACGTCGGCCGCATCGAACTCGCGCTCTATCCGGTGACGCTTACCAAGGACGTGAACCTCGGCCCCACCGATGATCGTCGGCGCAAGGACTGGCTTCAATCGATTGACCTCGCGGGCCGTGAGAAGCTCAAGGAGTGGTCGCACGACACGAAGGACAAGAAGGATTACCAGCCCGGCAACGTCACGCTGCGCCTCGAGAAGAAACTCAAGCCCGGCGCCTACGTGCTCGAAGCGCGCGGCGGTGGAAAATCGTCGCGCGAAATCGTGCTCGTGAGCGACGCCGCACTGGTGCTGAAGACTTCCGGCAAACAATCGCTCGTTTATTTCTGCAACGCGATCAACTCGTCACCGCAGCGCGAGGGCAAGGTGAAACTATGGGAGCGTTGGCATGACAACAATCGCTGGCAGTCGCGCGAATCGGAGAAAGAAGTGAACGCCGACGGCATTGCGGTCTTCGACATGTCGGGCAATGCGAACAACAATCACGAAGTTTTCGTCGCCGCCGTCAGCGCAGACCGACAGGCGTTCAGCACGGGCAACAGTTACTGGGGCCGCGCCGAGTTCGAGCGCTGGAAGATTTACGCCTTCACCGACCGCCCCGCGTATCGCCCCAAGGAGACGGTGCAGTGGAAGTTCATCGCGCGCCGTTACAACGGCTCGGTTTATTCCACGCCGACCGACACAACGCTTGAGTTTGAAATCACCGATCCGCGCGGTGCGAAGGTGAAGACCGACAAGGCGAAGCTCAACACCTTTGGCAGCGCGTGGGGCTCGCTCGAACTCACTGAGGCGATGCCACTCGGCGAATATCAAATCCAGTTCTGGAACGAGGGCCGCAAGCAGCACATCGGCAACGCACAGTTGTTCCGGCTCGAGGAATACAAGCTGCCGGAGTTCAAAGTCACCGTGCAGACGCCGGAGGAAAAGACCGCCGACGGCAAGTCGCAGCGCAAGGCGTTCCGCCTCGGCGAGACGGTCGAAGTGAGCGTGCAGGCGGATTATTATTTCGGCGGCGCCGTCGCCAACGCGAGCGTCGAGGTGCTCGTTTATCAGGATCCGTTCTGGCGCACGTGGCGGCGCGAGCGCGATTTCCCGTGGTTCTACGAGGACATGGACGAGAACGCGAATCGCTCCGGCCATTGGGGTCGCGGCGGAGGTGGAGGACAAATCATCAAACGCGAGACGCTCAAGACCGACGCGACCGGCAAGGCCACGCTCACCTTCGATACGCCCAAGGGCGGCGGGCAGGATTTCGAGTATCGCGTCGAAGCGCGCGTGACGGATTCGAGCCGACGCGAAATCACCGGCAACGGCACCGTGCGCGTCACACAGCAACGCTATTACGTCTTCGCGCGGCCCGAACACAATCTCTACCGACCGCAGGACAAGGTGCGCGTGGAGTTCAAGGCGAGCGACGCGAACGACCAGCCCGTCGTCGCCGAGGGCATCGTGAAATTGATGCGCGAGTATTGGTATGAAATCTGGATCGCACCCGACGGTCGCGAAGTGAAAGGCGACGAACTCAAAAAACTCCAGGCGCAGAAGAAAATCTGGCCGCCCGCGCCCGATCGTCCCGACCAGAAGGATTGGCGGCTGAAATTCCGCGGATACGAGCGCGACGAAATCAAGACGCTCACCGTGAAGGCCGACGCCGAGGGCAAGGGCGAGTTCACCTTCTCGCCAGAACGCGAGGGCTACTATCGCGTGACGTGGTTGAGCGAGGACGTTGCGCCCAAGCGCCCGCCGCAGCCCATTCGCGCCGAGACGACCGTGTGGGTCGCGAACAACGCCACGACGGAGATCGGCTACCGCCACGGCGGCGTGGAAATCATCGCGGATAAGGACACGTTCCGCGTCGGCCAGCGCGCGCCGGTGATGTTGGTCACACCAACGGCCGACCGTTACGTGCTGTTCACGACTGAAGTCGAGGACTTGATGAGCTACCAACTCGTCCACGTGACGGGCACCGTGAAGCTCGTTGAGCTGGACATTACCGAGAAGCACGTGCCGAACTTTTTCGTGAGTGCCGCGCTTGTAACTGACCGGCAACTGTTCACCGACACGAAACAAATCGTCGTGCCGCCCACGAAGAATTTCCTGACCGTGGACGTGAAGCCCGACCGCGCCCAATACCAGCCCCGCGAAGATGGCTCGTTCACCATCACCACCCGCGATCACGCTGGCAAAGCCGTGAGCGCCGAAGTGGCGTTTTCGCTCTTCGATGAATCGATCACTTACATCCAGTCCGATTACGCCAGCGACATCCGGCAATTTTTCTACGGCACCAAGCGCCCGCATCAAATCCAGATGCAGGCGACAATGAACTGGAAGAGCTACGCGAAGCTGCTGAAGGGCGAGAAGGACGAGTTGTTCGATGAGCGCGAGGCGGATGAAAGCGGCAAGCGAAAGCGCAAGTCGGGCTTGGCCAGAACCGATGCGGTGGAGTTTGAAACCCTGAGATTGAACGGCGTGAACACTTACAGCGGCGCCCTTGCAATCAATGGCGGAGTGCTGGCGATGGACGCCGCGGGAGAGTCGACGTTTACCAAATCGGGCAACCTCAGCTTCGGGGGCATGATCAGCGGTGTTGCCGGAACGGCAATGCCAGCGTCCGCGCCCGTGGGCTCGATGCGCGGTGCGGGGCGAATGTTAATGAAGGCGATGGCCGACAAGAGCGAACCGCAGCTCGGGCTCAAGGACCTCGGCGAAGTTGGAGGGCCCGCCGTAGTGGTCCGTTCCGATTTCCGCTCCACGATTCTCTGGCAGCCCGACTTGAAGACCGACGCCAAGGGCAAGGCCACCGTGAAGGTGAAGTATCCCGACTCCCTCACCGGCTGGAAGGCCAGCGCGCGCGCGGTGAGCGACGGGAATCAGTTCGGCCTCGCAAGCACCAATACGCGCACCAAGCAGCCGCTCATCGTCCGCCTGCAAGCACCGCGCTTCTTCGTCGTGGGCGACACGGTGCTTGTGTCCGCCGTCATCAACAACAACACCGATCAGCCGTTGTCAGTGCAGACTTCCTTGGACGCGGACGGATTGGTCATCAGTGGCATCGGCATCAAGGACGGCATTGTGGTTAAGGGCAAGCGCGCCGCTTCCGTCACGGTCCCCGCCAACGGCGAGGTGCGCGAAGATTGGGCTATGTTCGTGAAAAGCGCCGGCCCCGTGAAACTCAAAGTCACCGGCCGCGGCGGCAAGTATTCCGACGCGATGGAGAAGACTTACGTCGCGCACGAGCACGGCATCGAGAAGTTCATCACCAAGGCCGGCAAAGTCCGCGGCAACGACATTACCGTGAAGCTCGACATCCCGCAGGCGCGCAAGCCGGAGTCCACGTCGCTCACCGTGCAGGTCACGCCGAGCCTCGCCGTCACGATGCTCGACGCGTTGCCTTACCTGATTGATTACCCCTACGGCTGCACCGAGCAGACGATGAGCCGTTTCCTCCCCGCCGCCATCACCGCCAAGACGCTGCGCGATCTGGGCCTGCAACCGGAAGACGTGATGAGCCGCGTCTTCGGCGGCATCGAAGCAGCGAGCGCTGCGGCCACGCATCCGAAAGGCAAGAAGGACCTCGCCAAGCTCGACGAGATGGTGAAGGCCGGACTCGAACGTCTCTACGATTTCCAGCACGGCGATGGCGGCTGGGGCTGGTGGAAGCAGGGCGAGAGCGACCATTGGATGACGGCCTACGTCGTGTGGGGCCTCACGCTTGCCAAGCAGTCTGGCGTGGAAATCAAAGGCAACGTCCTCGAACGCGGCGCGGCGTTTCTCGACAAGACGCTCGTCGAAGAGGAACTGAATCCGGACATGCAGGCGTGGATGCTGCACGCGCGCGCCGTTTACAGGGCGTCGCTCAAAGAAGCGGGTCTGTCGAACTTCGAGAAGAAGGCGTTCGACAACCTCTGGACGAACCGCGAATCGCTTAACGCCTACACGCGAGCGCTGTTCGCCTTGTCCGCGCATCATTTCGGCAAAGCTGCCGAAGCGAAGACGCTCATCGAGAATCTGGAGAACGGTGTGAAGCGGGATGAGCGGCCTGACGCCAGCGTGCTCATCGGCGGCGCCACGCCCGCGAACAAGGGCGTGATGGGCACCGCGCATTGGGGAGAGGACGGCGTCTATTGGCGCTGGTCCGACGGCGGCGTGGAGGCGACGGCGTTCGCGTTGCGCGCGCTGCTGACGATTGACCCGAAGAACCCGCTCATCGAGCCGGTCACCAACTGGCTCATCAAGAACCGCCGCGGGGCGCAGTGGAGCAACACGCGCGACACCGCCATCGTCGTGCTGGCGATGAACGATTACCTCAAGGTGAGCGGCGAATTGAAGCCGGAGCTGGAGTTCAGCGTGTTCGTCAACGGCTCCAAGGTGGCCGACCGCAAGGTCAGCGGTGCGGATGTGTTCAATGCCCCGAGCCGTTTCACCGTGGACCCGAAGCTCATCAAGGACGGAGCGAACGAAATCCGCATCAAACGCAAGGGCGACGGCGCGGTGTATTTCGCGGCGGAGGCGAAGTTCTTCAGCCTCGAAGAACCCATCACGCCCGCAGGCAACGAAATCTTCGTGAAGCGCGAGTATTACAAACTGGTGGGCCGCCCGACCTTGTTGAAGGGCTTCGTGTATGACCGCGTGCCGCTTAAGGACGGCGAGAGCGTGAAAAGCGGCGAGCGCATCGAGACCGTGCTGACCGTCGAGACGAAGAACAACTACGAGTATCTCCTCTTCGAGGACCTCAAGCCCGCGGGTTTCGAGGCCGTGGAAATCCGCAGCGGCGAATCGCTCTACGCGCGCGAGATGAAGAGCGGCGCGGTCGAAAGGAAGTTCAGTGCCGCCAAACCTGCTGCCGCCGTCGCTCCGCAGGTCGCACCCTCGAAGAAGAAGGGCGGCGGAGCCGCGCGCCGCATCGGTGGCATCGCGCCCACGAGCATTGTGCGGCCGGTCCCGATGTCCGACACCGATTTCACCGGCCGCTCACGCTGGGTTTATCAGGAACTCCGCGACCGCAAGGTGGCGCTGTTCGTGGACAAACTCCCCGAAGGTGTCTGGGAAATCCGCTACGACTTCCGCGCCGAAGTGCCCGGCAATTTCCACGCGTTGCCGGTGCTCGGCCACGCGATGTATGTGCCCGAAATCCGCTGCAACGGCGCCGAGGTGCGCGTGACGGTTGAGGACGCGAAGCCTTGATCCGCGGGGCGAATCGATCAGCTCGCCAGCCCGCGTTGCTTGAGTTGATCGAGCGTCCAGCGGTATTCGGCGACGAGTTGATCAACGACGTTGCGGTTCTTGAGTTCCGCCGGCATCACTTCCCACGTATAGGTTTCCATCTCGAAGTGCGTGCACATTTGCGGAGTCTTGCGCACTTCATCGAGCACGCCGAGCAAGTGATCCTGCGTGGTGTCGAACAGGGCCGTGGGCCGGCTGTGCAGCGGGATGTGAAAATGGATGCGCCATTCGACGGCGAGTTGTGGTGCGTCGGTGAGCGGCGTCACGAGCGCCTCGTCAAGATCGCCGTAGCGAATGATCTCGCCGTCCGGACGACGTTCGATGGTCTGGTGAAAATAGACTTCATCGACGAACGGTTTCAGCGCGGCGCGCGCTTCGGCGGTCGGATGAACCTTGAGCGCGTTGCTCAGGTGAATCTTGCTGATCTTGATGCCGGCGCGGCGCAGGCGCGCGATGGCTTCGGTGGGTGACTCGTATTCGATGCCGAGGTGACAGCAATCGTAGTTGATGCCGAGATGCTCGTTGAGGCGGAGATCGCCCGGGCGATCGGCGCGGAGCTGCTCAAAGAACGCGACCGCTTCACCGGTGGTTTCGAGGAAGCAGCACGGCTCGGGCTCAAGGCCGAGGTGAAGTTTCTTGCCGGTGCGGCGCGTGAGTTGTTCGAGGTGATCAATACAGCGCCAAAGATTTTCGCGCGCGGCACGGACCTGGCGTTCGTTGAGTTTGAAACCCTTGAACGATACGGGCACGGTGCTGACGCTGCCGTCGATGCCTCCGGGCACGAGTTGCGCGAGGATGTCAAAGAGGAGGTTCGTGTAGGTGAGGCGCTCGGGCGTGGTCCAATCGGGGGCGTAGACCTGCTCCTTCACGCGCGTGCCGTGGAACTTGCCGTAGGGAAATCCGTTGATCGTGAAAACGTAGCAATGCTCGCGTTCGAGCCACGCGCGGAAGAAACGCAGCGTGGCGGGATCGCTCAACTCGCGCGCCGCCTGTTCGCCGAGACGCAGCCCGATGGCGTAGGGCTTGCCGGCGCTCACCTTGTCGCGCACGGCGAGGGTGTATTTCTGCAGCGTCTCGAACGTCTGCGCCCACGTTTCACCGCGATGAATATTCGTGCAGTAGGCGAGGTGCAGGCCGTGGTTGAGTTTCATCAACGTCCTTTTACCGCAGCCGCACGGAGAATGGAGAAGAAAAAGTTCTGCGAATTACGCCGCAGGCAACTTGAACTTCGGCGTCTGGCTCATGAACCGGATCGGGTTCTGGTAAATCAATTTGTCGATCGCCTCAGCGCTGTGGCCACGGCGACGCATTTCGAGCGCGGCATACGGCACGGCGAGCGGCACGCTCACGCCCCAATCGCACGCGCTGTTCATCCAGATGCGCTGGTTGCCGTATTGCTCGACCATGTCGATGGCGCGCGCGGCCGTGCATTTGGATTCGGGATAAAGCGTCATGCCGGCCCAAAAACCGGCGTCGAGCACGAGTTGGACGGTGTGTTCCTCAACGTGGTCGATGATGCAACGTTCAGGGCGGATGCGCTTGTCGCTCTTGAGGACGTCGAGGATGAGGCGCGTGCCCTTAAGTTTGTCTTCGAGGTGCGGCGTGTGGACGAGAATGAGTTGGTTGTGCTGCGCGGCGAGGTCCACGTGCATCTCGAGGACCTGCATTTCGTTGCGCGAATTCTTGTTTAGGCCGATTTCACCGATCCCGAGGACGCTTGGGCGATCGAGGAATTTGGGGATCAACGACAGGACGTCTTTCGCGAGGCCGACGTCTTCGGATTCCTTGGGGTTGATGCAGAGCCAGCAGAAGTGAGGGAGGCCGAACTTCGCGGCACGCTTGGGCTCGTAGTCGGTGAGCTGGCAGAAGTAATCGTGGAAACCGTCCACCGAGCTTCGGTCGTAGCCGGCCCAGAAGGCGGGTTCGCAAACGGCGGCGCAACCGGCAGTTACCATGTCGCGGTAATCGTCGGTGGTGCGGCTGACCATGTGGCCGTGAGGTTCGATGTAGCGCATTAAGAAGTTGAGAGAAACTTAGGTTGAGAGTTGAAATCTTTTCAGCTCACACACGAATCAACTTTTCCCCGGCCACGCCCCGATGGCTCCCTTCCCCGGCGCCTTGGCGATTGGTGCCTTAGTGGGGTCGCTCAGGCTTAGGAGGACGCGCTTGGCCCGCTGCGGCTGGCGGCCGTTGAGCTCTTTGAGCGCCTTTTTGAAGGCGGCGTAGCGGAAATCGGCCTCGCCCTCCCCGCGGTCAATGCGGTCGAGGAAGGCGGCCAAATCGATCAATTTGGCCCGTGCTTCCATGAAATAGAGGTCGAGAAGTTGTTGGCGTTTCATGTGTCGACTGGAGAAACGATACCAGCTTTGGTGACGCAGACAATGCAGGTTTTTCCGGCCGGAAATAGGAGTTGCCAAGGGGTGGGAGCAAATTATAGTCAGTCATCATGAGGCCAAATTGGACTCGCTGTTTGCTGGCATTTCTGCCCGCCCTACTCTTGGGGACGGGCTGCAGCGGCATCAACGCGTCCAAAAGCGTCTCTCCCTTGGATTTTTTACTCCCGGGAGGCGGTGGTCTCATGCGCGGTTTCATGTATTGTCCGCCGGCAGGAGGTTCCAATAATCCTGTCCCGGGCAATCCAGCTCCTGCACCCATCCAACAGGTAGCTCAAGTCCAATAATCTTATGCGATTCCCCCTCGCGCTGACGGCGAAGATCGCCAAGCACATCATTAAACACAAGCTGGCGAAGACCCCTAAATTCGCCATGGTTTTGCAGCTTGAACCGCTGCACACCTGCAACCTGACCTGCACGGGTTGCGGCCGCATTCGCGAGTATTCGACCAACCTCAAAGACATGGTGCCACTGGAGAAGTGCCTGGCCGTGGCCGAGGAATGCGAAGCTCCGATGGTGTCCATTTGCGGTGGCGAGCCGTTGATCTATCCGAAAATCGAGGAATTGATCGCCGGATTGCACGAACAAGGCCGCGTCATTTACGTCTGCACCAACGGCGTTTTCATGCGCAAGAAAATGCGCGATTACATGGCGGCGGCGTACACGCCGGCGATGGAGTCTAAGATTGCGCGCTTGGTCAAAGAAGAGCTCCTGACCGAGAAGGAAGCCGAAGCCATTCGCAAGGCCGACGACAAGGCGCGCACGAAGGTCGTCATCCGTCCGAGCAAGTGGATGTATTGGAACGTTCACGTGGACGGACTTGAATACACGCACGACCTCATCGTGGAACGCGAAGGCGTCTTCAAAGAATGCATCCTCGCCATTCGCATGGCGAAGATTCTCGGCTACCAGTGCGCGACCAACACGACGGTGTATAAAGAAACTGACGTCAAGGAACTCGAGGACATGTTCTCGTACCTGTCGTCGCTAGAAGTGGATGGTCACACCATTTCGCCCGGATACGATTACGATGCGGCGAAAAAAGACATGGTCAGCCGCCTTGGCAAGCAGCCGGAGGATTTCTTCCTCACGCGGAAAATGACCCGCGAAAAATTCGCGCGCATCGAAGAGTGGGGCAAAAAGTTTACCATCTTCGGCACGCCGGTTTACCAGGAATTCCTCGCCGGCAAGCGCGAGTTGACTTGCACCGCGTGGGCGATCCCAACTTACAACGTCAAAGGCTGGAAAGCCCCGTGTTACCTGATGACCGACGGCCACTATGACGGCTACCAGGAAATGCTCACGAAAGTGAGCTGGGACAAATATGGCGTGGTGGACGGCGTCGCGCGCGATTCACGTTGCGAGAACTGCATGGTTCACTGCGGATACGACCCCAGCGGCGCGCTCGGAACGAACTACCAACGTGGCGACAACTGGAAGAACATGAAATACAACTTCGGTGCCAAGCCGAAGCCGTATTACGAAGGCGCGAAGGTGCTCGCGTTCAACGGCGTTTCCATCGGCAAGGGCCACCTTGCCGAAGCGAAGGCGGCGATCAATTCCCCGCGCGCCGCCATGAACGGCGCTCAATCCGTTTTCCAACGTCGCGAAGAACCGCACACGCACGACGCCGCTCCGGCTGCTTCGACCGGCGGCGCTTGCGGCACCGGCGATACCACGCAACGCGACGAGTTGCTGGCCAAGATCGCGGAGGCCAAGAAAACAACTTAACCGAACGTTTCGGATTTCCCGCGCGGTTTCCGAACCGCGCGGCCCCGTTTACTGATGTCACCATTAACCCATATTGCCGCGAACGATTGGCGCGCTGCGTTCTCTTCCGAACAGCAGCAGCAGGCCGTCGCCGCGCTGGAAGATGGGCAGGTGGTTTTACTTCCGCAGCTCAGGTTTCAAGTGTCGCCTGAAGAGTCACGTTTCCTGACACCAGATCTGGTCGGGAAATCGAAGAACGTCAGCTACAATTTCGCCAACGGAAAGATCGGTCACTGCGCCGCCGCCGAGGCCGACAAGCCCGCGGTGACGGCGATGATCCATCGATTCTCCAGTCAAGCGAAGGCGCTGGTGGAGCAACTGCTCCCGTCTTACCAGCCAAAGTTGAAGATGGGCCGCACGAGTCTCCGTCCCGTTGAGGCAGCCGGACGCGCGTCGTCGTGGCGCAAGGACGACACTCGTTTGCACGTCGACGCCTTTCCGACCACGCCGGTGAATGGCAAGCGCATCCTTCGTGTTTTCTCCAACGTAAACCCCGTCGGGCGTCCGCGTTGCTGGCGCGTGGGCGAACCGTTCGAACAAGTGTCGTCGCGGTTTCTTTCCGCCATCCGTCCGCCCGCATTGGGTTCGACGACGCTGATGCAATTGTTCCGCGTTACGCGCGGTCGTCGCAGTCTGTACGACCACTACATGCTGCGTTTGCACGACGCGATGAAGGCGGACGACACGTATCAGCAGACGTGCCCGCAGCACAACGTAGATCTCCCCGCAGGCTCGACGTGGATGGTGTTCACCGATTCCGTGCCGCACGCCGTGACGTCGGGACAACATCAGTTTGAGCAGACTTTCTATTTGGAATTGGACGGCATGGCCCGGCCGGACAAGTCCCCGCTCCGAATTTTGGAAAAACAACTGGGTCGCAGTCTCCGCAATTAAAACCAAAACAAGCCAATACTCATGAGTGCACTTTTTCTTTCCCCACCCAGCTTCGATGGTTTCGATGGCGGCGCCGGCGCCCGCTATCAGGCGCGCCGCGAAGTCACCAGCTACTGGTATCCGACCTGGCTCGCGCAACCCGCCGCGCTCGTGCCGAACTCGAAGTTGATGGACTGCGCCCCGCACAACATCGACATCAAGAAGTGCCTCGCCGAAGCGAAGAACTGGAATCACGTCATCATCAACACCAGCACGCCGTCGTTGAAGAACGACTGCAAGGTCGCCGAAGCGATCAAGGCGCAGCGTCCGGAAACAAAGATCGGTTTCGTCGGCGCGCACACGATGGTGCTGCCCACCGAGACGTTGAAGGCGTCAGCCGCGATTGATTGGGTCGGCCGCAAGGAATTCGATTTCACCTGCAAAGAAGTTGCCGAAGGCCGTGACCTCTCGACCATCGCTGGCCTCTCGTATCGCGACCAAGACGGCAAAATCAAACACAACCCCGAGCGCGAAATGATCCAGAACATGGATACGCTTCCGTGGGTGGCGGACGTCTACAAGCGCGACCTCGAGATCGAAAAATATTTCATCGGCTACCTCCAGCACCCGTACGTCAGCATGTACACGGGCCGCGGTTGCCCGGCGCAATGCAGCTTCTGCCTCTGGCCGCAAACCATCGGCGGACACAAGTATCGCGTGCGCTCGCCGCAGAACGTCGCCGACGAAATGGCGTACATGAAGAAAATCTTCCCGCAGGTGCGCGAGTTCTTCTTCGATGACGACACCTTCACCGCCAACCTCCCGCGCGCCCGCGAGATCGCGAAGAAGCTCGGACCGCTCGGCGTTGATTGGTCCTGCAATAGCCGCGCGAACCTCGACTACGACACGATCAAAAGCTTCAAGGATAACGGCCTCCGCCTGTTCCTCGTCGGCTACGAATCTGGCAACGACGAAACGCTCACGCGCATCAAGAAGGGCGTGACCACCGACGAAATGCGCAAGTTCACCAAGGACTGCCACAAGGCGGGCGTGGTGATCCACGGCACGTTCATCCTCGGTCTGCCGATCGAAACGCAGCAGACCATGGAACAGACGATCAACTTCGCGAAGGAGCTCGACGTCTTCTCGATCCAGGTCTCGCTCGCTGCGCCGTATCCCGGCACGGAACTTTACGAACAGGCGAAGATGAACGGCTGGTTCAGCAAGAAGAAGGACAAGGGCGACATCTTGCACGGCGACGGCTTCCAACAAAGCGCGCTGGAATATCCCGGCCTGAGCAAGGACGAGATTTTTGAAACCGTGGATCGTTTCTACAAGCAGTACTACCTACGTCCGAAGCCGATTCTCCGCATCATCAAGACGATGCTTGAAGACAAGGACGTCTGCGTCCGCCGTCTGCGCGAAGGCTACGAATTCTTCAAGAGCCTCAAGCAACGGAAAGAAGATCTCTCGGCGTCGAAAGCGGCCGCGGCCTCCGCGGTTGCGGCGTAAAACGAAAGCAATTCAAGAAGGGCGAACAGATTTCCTGTTCGCCCTTTTTCGTTTTTGCGACCGCCTCGAAGAATCACGTTATCGCGGCAGCACCTTCTTCAGAAACTCCCGCGTGCGCTCTTGTTTTGGTTGCGTGAAAATCTCCTCCGGCGTCCCCTGCTCCGCGATGAGTCCGGCGTCGAAGAAAAGAACGCGATCGGCCATTTCCCGTGCGAAGTTCATTTCGTGCGTTACTACGAGCATCGTCATGCCTTCGTCGGCGAGACGGCGCATGACGTTGAGCACTTCGTCACGCAACTCCGGATCCAGCGCGCTGGTCGGCTCGTCGAACAACATCACTTCCGGCTGCATGGCGAGGGCGCGCGCAATGGCGACCCGCTGCTGTTGCCCGCCACTGAGTTGAGACGGGTAGTGGCGCACCTTTTCCGCGAGGCCGACTTTGGACAGCAGTTCCTGCGCGAACGCTTCAGCCTCTTCTTTCGCGACACCTTTCACCGTCATCGGCGCTTCGGTGATGTTCCCCAGCACGGTAAGATGGGGAAACAAATTGAAACTTTGAAACACCATGCCAGCGCGCTGGCGAAGCAATCGTTGGCGCTCACGCTCCTCGGTCGTCGGATGTTTGCTCGTGGCTTCGATCGTAATGTCGCCGATCGTGATGCGTCCCGAGTTGATCGGCTCCAGCTGATTCAAACACCGCAGAAACGTGCTCTTTCCGCAACCACTCGGACCGATGAGCACGATGGCTTCGCCTTTTTTCTGCGTGTGACTGATGCCGTGCAGCACACGGTTTTGACCGTAGGATTTGATGAGATTTTCAACGGTGATCATAGCGCAATTTCTTTTCGAGACGGTCAGCGAAGATGGACGCCGGATAACTGAGCGCGAAGTAAATCGCCGCCGTCATCATCCCGAGCCCGATGTAATCGTAGGTCGTCGTCGCCAGCATTCCATACACCTTCGTCAACTCGACCATCGTGATGACCGAGACGAGCGACGAGTCCTTGAAGAGGGCGATGAAATCATTGTTCACCGGCGGGATGATGATGCGGAAGGCCTGCGGCAGGATCACGCGGCGCAACGCCTGCCAGCGCGTCATGCCGAGCGCGAGCGCCGCTTCCATTTGTCCGCGCGGGATCGCCTGAATGCCAGCGCGATAGTTCTCGGCTTCATAGGCGGCGTAGTTGAACCCTAGTCCGAGCACTGCGGCGGAAAACGCGTTCAACCGGATGCCGATGTTCGGTAGTCCGTAGTAGATCAGATACAGCTGAATCAACAGCGGCGTTCCGCGCACAACTTCCACGTAGGCCGAAGCGAGCCAACGCACGGGCGCCGGCCCGAACATTCGTCCGAGCGCCAGCAGCAGACCGAGCATGACCGCGAGCGCCATCGAGATGACTGAGATTTCCACCGTAACGAGCGCGCCCTTGAGCAGCAGCGGGAGATACTTATTCCAGTCGAGCAACGTCGAGCGTGCGGGGCCTGAGGACGCGGAAGTTTCTTGCTGCTGTTCTTTCAGTTGCTCCTGATTGCGATCCCACAAATCGTATTTGCGGTAGATCTTTTCCAGCGTGCCTTCGTTGTAAAGTTCGGTGATCGCACGATTAAGCGCATCGAGCAAGCCGGTGTCCGCCTTGCGAACACCGATGCCGTAAAAACCCTGCGCGAAAGGTTCGCCCGACAACTTAAGCGCCGGATCGTGCTTCGCGTAGTAGATCGCGATGGGCAGATCGAGCAGCGTCGCCTCAATGCGTTTGCTCCCAAGATCACGGAAGCATTCAACGTTGCCCGGGTAAATCTTCACTTCGGCACCGCCCATTTTCTCGAGCATGCGCTGCGCGACTGATGCGGACAAAACACCGACGGGCTTGCCCTTCAAGTCCTCCATCTTCGCCAGGCCACCGGTCTCTTTGCGTGTCACGATCTGCTGCGCGTAAACGTAGTATGGCCGGCTCATCGCGATTTGCTGCCGGTGTTCGTCCGTGATTTCGAGACCGTTGAGAATGATGTCGAAGTTGCCCCGCTCCAACGCGGGCACGAGACCGTCCCACGCGTTCTGCACCATCTCGGCTTTAACGCCGAGTTTTGCGGCGAGCGCATTGGCGAGATCGACTTCAAAGCCAATGAGTTGATCCGGCTTTTTCGGATCGGCGAACACATACGGCGCACCGCCCTCGGCATCTGCACCCCACTTGAGCGTGCCACGCGTTTTGAGTGCGGCCAGCGCATCTTCAGCCGGTCGGGCGGTCAGCGGAAATAGCGCCAGCGCGAGGATAAGCCAGCGGGTGACGGGTGAGGAAAACAACATGCGCACTTCTTAGAACCGGGCACAGAGATTGCAATAGATTTTCCGATGGAACATTTGCTCGAAAAGCGCGCGACTCATTTCTATGGTGAAACTACGAACTGCGCTGTGAATTGAATGAGACCACTGCTGGCCATCGCCGGATTGACCGTGAAAGCCGCCGTGCGCTTTCGCGTCTTCGCGGTCCTCGCCGTGTTGCTCGCGCTCGTCGTGGTCGGCTTGCCGCTCGTGGTCAAAGACGACGGCACCGCGCGCGGCTTCGCGCAGATTCTCCTCACCTACACGTTGAGCCTGATCACCGTTCTGCTCGGGTTCGCGACGCTTTGGATCGCGTGCGGCTCGCTCGCGCGCGAGGTCGAGGAATGCCAGATGCAAATGCTCGACGTGAAACCGATCGCGCGCTGGCAGGTGTGGCTCGGCAAGTGGCTCGGCCTCCTCGCGCTCAACGCCCTCTTGCTCGCGCTCTCCGCCGGCACGGTCTTTGGCATGTTGCTGTGGCGCGCAAATCACCTGCCCACCGCCCCCGTGAATCAGCGCGCGATCTTGTTCAACGAAGTCCTCGTTGCCCGTGGCTCCGCGAAGCCCGTCCCGCCGAACATCGATGCCGGCGTGGAGAAATTGATGGAACGCGTCGACCGTCAAAAGACCTCCGCGGAACTGAACGAGGTCGCGTTGCGCCAGCAATTCCGCGAACAAGTTCTCGCGCAGCATCAACTGCTTCCGCCCCAGTTCCTCCGCCGATGGGTGATTAATCTCGGCGTCACCAAAGAAGCGTTACGCGATCAAGTGCTGTTCCTGCGCGTACACTTTTTCTCTGCGCAACAAACCGGAACGGGCACCTACCCGATCGCGATTGACGTCGGCCCACTCGATCAGCCGCGCACCCGCCTGGCGGTAAACCGTCTCGCTGCTGAGGCGTTCCATGAATTGCAGATACCCGCAAGCGTCCTCGATGCAAACGGTCAACTTGTTGTCGACTGCATCAACCAAGGCGAAATGACGATGCTGTTTCCGCTTGAGGACGGTGTGGAAGTGCTCTATCGCGCCGGCGGCTTCACCTCCAACTATGTCCGCGGACTGCTAATCATCCTGTGCTGGCTCGGATTGCTCGGGGCGCTCGGTCTCGCTGCCGCGAGCGGGCTTTCGTTTCCAGTCGCGGCGTTTGTTGCGCTAGTGGCATTGCTCATGGCGTTATCGAGCAGCACAGTCTCGGGAGTCGTGGAGCGCGGCACGTTGTTGGAAGGCCACCACGATGAGCAAAGCGGGAAGGGTTGGGTCGATCTCGTCGCCCTGCCGATGTTCAAAGCCACGCTGCAGGTGATTCGCTTCGCCGAAGCATTCTCACCAATCGACTCACTCAGTTCCGGCCGCGCCATTCCCTGGAGTGAGTTGGGTGCAGCGTTTCTTCGAATTATTGTCGTGCTCTGCGGCGGATTGACCGCACTCGGAATCTATGTGCTCAACCGCCGCGAATTGGCCACCGCGCAAGGCAAGTCATGAACCGGCGCTGGATGAAATTCTCTCTCCTGATGACGGCGGTCGCGATGTGGGCCGCCGGGGCGTTCGTCCAAGCCGACCTCAACCGCGCCCGGACGGATCTCGGATTGACACGGGTAACACCGTTGGAAAACGCGCCCCCGCTCCTCGCATTTTCCACGGTGGCCCTCGGAGGATTTCGCGGTTTGATCGCCAATGCGTTGTGGATTCGCGCCAACGAGTTGCAGGCCGATGCCAAATACTTCGAGATGATTCAACTCGCGGAATGGATCACCACGTTGCAACCGCACTTTGCGACCGTTTGGCAGTATCAGGCTTGGAACATGACCTACAATATTTCGGTCAAGTTCAAGGATCCCGCGGATCGCTGGCACTGGGTGCAAAGCGGCATCGGGCTATTGCGGGACAAAGCGCTGGTTTACAACCCGCGCGACCCGCAGCTCTACTTCGAGCTCTCGCGTTTCTTCAAGGACAAGATGGGTTACAACATGGACGACGCTCATCTCTACTACAAACAGATGTGGGTCGGTGAGATGGCACGCGTCTTCGGTCCGGGCCCTGCGGATCTCGAAGAATTGATCAACCCGAAGACCACTGAAGCTCAAGCACGAGCGAAACTCTTGCGCGAGCGATTCAAGCTGGATCCCGTCAAAATGCGCAATGTAGACAAGCTTTTTGGACCACTGGAATGGCGTCTGCCGGAAGCCCATGCCATCTATTGGGCGAACGAAGGACTAGCCTTCGCCCACGGGCCCGACGAACTGATGCTTCGCCGCCAAATCTATCAATCCATGCAGATGTCCTTTCAGCGCGGCCGACTGATTCCCAACATGGCCGAAAAGAGGTTCGAATTCGGCCCCAACCTCGCGGTTATTCCGAAGGTGGACGCGAGTTACGAGCAAATGATGGCCGAGGATCCCGAGCACCGGGATAGCATGGTCGTCGGCCATCAAAACTTCCTCAAAGACGCGGTCTACTTTCTTTACGTCCACAATCGCCCTACCGAGGCCGCCGAATGGTTGGGGAAATTGCGGGCGAAATATCCCGATGCCCTCCCCGCAAATGTCGGTCTGGACGAGTTCGCCGTCTCGCGCATCAACGACCAAATTCAGAGCGGCTCCATCGATCGCGTCCGCGCTGTGCTGAACGGGCTGATCAACTCCGCATATCATCAACTGGCTCTCGGCGACGACGATCAGGCGGAAGCGTTGAATCGGTTGGCGCAAAAGGTGTGGCAACATCACCAACAGCGCTTCGCCAAGCAAGAACAGCGCGCGGGATTCCCACCTTTGGCTCAAATACGGCAGGAAATCTTAACGGAATTGCTCGACCCGAAAACAGGTCTTCATCCTCAGCTGCAACTGCAATTACGGACCAAACTGAACCTGCCAGCAGAGGGAACAACACCGCGGAAACCGTAACGCCGTAGTTCGCCCCCTCACGCCTTCCCCGTACGCGGATCGAGTGCATCCCTCAAACCGTCACCGAGGAAATTAAGCGCGAGCAACGTGATCGCGAGCACGCCGCCGGGAAAGACGATCATCCACCAGTAAACGCGGATCGGATTAATCTGGCTCGCACCCTCGGCGATCAATGTGCCGAGGCTGGCTTGCGGTGGTTGGATGCCGAGACCGAGGTAACTGAGGAACGATTCGTAGAGAATCACCGTCGGCACGGTCAGCGTGAGGTACACGATGATGAGCCCGTAAACATTGGGCAGAATATGTCGCAGAAGAATTCGCGCATTGCTGAGTCCGAGCGCCCGACTGGCTTCCACGAATGCTCGCTGCCGCAGCGTTAGCACTTCACCGCGGACGATGCGCGCCATCGTCAGCCATGAGACGGAGCCGAGGCCGACGAACAGAAATAGCATGCGAGCGATAGCGGTTGCGTCGGTGGAGAAACTTTTCGCGAGCCAAAGACGGAAGAACTGTTCGAGCGTCGTGATGAGCACGATGACGAAGACGATCGATGGCAGCGAATAGAGGACATCAACAAACCGCATCATCGCGCTGTCCCAACGCCCGCCCACGTATCCCGCAACCGCGCCCCACAACACACCGATTACCAAGCTCACGCCCGCACCCACCAGGCCGACGAGCAGAGAAATACGTGCGCCGAAGAAAACTCGCGTCAGCAAATCGCGTCCATGCACGTCGGTGCCAAACCAGTGGAGGCGATTGGGGCGCGCAAATTGCGAGTCGCTCATTTCCGCCGGCGAATATGGAGTGATCCACGGCCACAGCAGCGTCACCAAGAGCAGCACCGCCAAAACGATGGCACTGATCAACGCCGCGCGATTGCGGGCGAAACTCTGCCAGGCGCGAGCTATGGGCGTTTCTTCGTTCATTCGAAACGCACGCGCCGATCGAACAACGCGTACGAGAAATCCACCGCGAGATTCAGCACGAGCAAAAGCCCCGCATAGAGCAGCACCAAACCAACCACCATCGGGTAGTCGCGGTTGAGTGAACTGTTCACCAAGAACGCGCCGATGCCGGGAACTTGGAAAAGGTTCTCCACCACAAATGATCCCGTCAGCAAATCGGCGAGCATCGGCCCCGAAAAAGAAAGCACCGGCAGGATCGCCGAACGCAGCGCGTGCCGGAACAGCATGCGGGTTTCCGTCATACCTTTCGCGCGCGCGGCGGTGATGAACTCCATCTGCAACGTCGTGGTCATGCTTTCGCGGGTGAGCCGGGAAACTTTGCCGGCGAAGAACGCGCCGAGCGCAATGGTTGGCAGCACCGCGTGCCACGGCGTCGCCCACAAGCCGACCGGAAACCAGCGCCAGTGAATCGCAAAGCTCATGATCAGCAGCGGTCCGATCACAAACCCAGGAATGCACACGGCCAGAAGCGCGACGAATCCGAGCCCGAAGTCAACCGCCTCACCGCGTCGCAGCGCCATCCAAACGCCGCACGGGATGCCGACGCCGAGTGAGAACAAGAAAGCCAGTGCTCCCAAGGACACGGACACCGGCAGACCTTGCGCGATGATGTCGGTGACGTTGTGATTACGATATTTCAACGACGGTCCGAAGTCGCCGTGCGCCAGACCTCCCAGAAAGCGAACGTATTGTTTGAAAACATTTTCATCGAGGTGATACCGCGCTTGGAGTTGTCGCTCGATTTCCGGCGACGCGGGCGCGCGTTCTTTGTCGAACGGCCCGCCCGGCGCCACGCGCACGAGCACGAACGCGAGGAACGTGATCACCAGCAGCAGCGGGATCAGGAAGAGCGTTCGTTTGAGGAAATACATGGCGCGTAATGCGTGAGGAGGGATGCGTAAACCCAGGTCGGGTTCAATTTACTTTTACGGATTACTCATGACTCGTAACGACTCACTTTTTCTTCCGGATCGTCTGCACGGGATGCTGATCAATGATGTTCGGATAAATACCGTCGATCTTTCGCGGGTCATAACAAAAGAAGCCCGTGTAAAAGTAAAGCGGCGCAATCACCGTCTCGTCCCGGATCAAAATCGTTTCCGCCTCCTGCAACATTCTCTCCCGCTCCCGCGCATCGGGCTGCTGGTTCGCGCGGCGGATCAGTTCATCGTAGCGCGTGGACTTCCAGCCCGTGCGGTTGTTGCCGTTGTTGCTCATGAACATGTCGAGGAACGTGTTCGCGTCATTGTAATCGCCAATCCAACTACTGCGGCACGTGTCGTAATCCAGCTGGCGTTGCGTGGAAAGATAGACTTTCCACTCCATCGGGCGTAGTTCGACATCAATGCCGAGTTCTTGCTTCCACATGGATTGCAATTCCACGGCGATTTTTTCGTCGGTCTTCGCGCCGCCGCCCGCCGTGGCGTTGAAAAGATAGTTGAACCGGGGAAAGTGAAGCCCACCCGGAAAACCTGCGTCGGCGAGCAGCTTGCGCGCTTCCCGCGGATCATACGACCACCCCTCCGGCGGGTGATAATTCGCGACGCCATAAGGCGTGTGATGGGTGGCGATCTTTTCGCCACCGCGCGTGATGCGCTCGACGAGGCGGCCGCGATCGATCGCTTGCGTGAGCGCCCGCCGGACACGCGGGTCGTCGAACGGTTTCTTCGTCACGTTGAACCGGATGAAATACGAACCGATGTAATCGAACGTGTGGAAGTCCGAGCGCTTGCGAAGAATGTCGACGAGTTCGTTTGGCACGAGCGTCTTGTCCCAGATCACGTCGGCGGCTCCGGTTTCATACAAGTTGAGCGCCGTGTTCGGCGAAGTGACCGGCAGCATATCCACGACTTCGCTCTGCGTGTTGGCGGCGTCCCAATAGCGCGGGTTTTTGCGCAGACGAATCCGGTCATTGAGCCGCCACGCTTCAAGAAGATAAGGGCCGCTGACCGGAACGGGCTTGGCCATCAACCAGCGGTCGCCGTTTTTCTCGATCGCATGGCGCGGAACGACGGCGAGCGTTGGAAACGCGCAGAGGCTGAGGAAAAACGGAATCGGGCTGTGCAATTCCACCTGCACGGAGCGCGAATCGAGCGCGCGGATGCCAACCTGCTTGGCGTCCTTGAGTGCGGCAGTGTTATACGCCTCAGCGTTCTTCACAAAAAACAATTGCCCGGCGTATTCGCCCGCTGTCGCGGGATCGAGCACGCGCAACCACGAGTAAACCACGTCATCGGCGGTGATCGGTTCACCAGTCGACCAAACGACGTTGTCCCGGAGATGAAAGGTGTAGGTGAGCTTGTCCGCGGAGATTTCCCAGCGATCCGCGAGCCCCGGTTCCGCTTCGCCGGTTTTCGCGTTGTAGCGCGTCACTCCTTCGAAGATCGCGCTGACGACGCGCAGATCGGGCTGGCCGGTGAAGATCGCCGGGTCGAGCGACTCAGGCTCGGCGCCGTTGATGATCGTGAGGTCAGCGGGCGCTTGGCGATGCGAACAACCGCAGAGGAGAAGGATGAGGCATGAGGTATGAAGTATGAAACGGCAGGCGCGTTCGGTTCTTGTCATACCTCGCACCTTAGAATTCATGTCTCGAAACGAAAACGCCGCCGGAGAAATCCGACGGCGCTTGCGGCCTTCATGGGCGGAAAACTTACTTGGATTTCGGTGCGACCGGCGCGTTAGTCGGCGTGGGCAGATTGATCTTAAACTCTGGCGCCGCTGCCGCGTTAGAAACCGAAGCTGCAGCCGCAGCAGCTGCGGGAGGCGTTGCGGCGGACGGCGCGGGCATCGTGCGCTGTTGCTTCTCTTCGAGCTTCTTCAATTCCTTGCCGAGACCTTCAGGCGTCTTGCGCTTGTTGCTGTAGTTGATGTTCAGCACGGAGAGCAACAGGGCGAGGCCAAGGAAGATCGCCGCGGAATACTTCGTGACCTTGGTCAGCACGTTGCCGGAACCAGCGCCGAACAGCGCGTCCGTTGTGCCCGCACCGAAGGCGACACCAGCACCGGCTTCCTTTTTCGGCAGCTGGATCAGCACCAGCAGAATCAAAAACAGACAGTCCAACACGAGGATGAACGTCAGAAACGTAATCAATAGTCCCATAATCTTTTTTCGTTAAATTGCGTTCTTCACGATTTCCGTGAAGCTCCGGATTTCCAATGCTGCACCACCGACGAGCGCGCCATCCACATCGGGCTGGCTCATCAATTCACGGGTGTTGGCCGGTTTAACGCTGCCACCGTAGAGGATGCGCACGCGTTTGGCAACGGCTTCGTCGAACAACCCGGCGATCAACTTGCGGATGATCGCATGCACTTCCTGCGCCTGCGCCGACGTCGCGGTCTTGCCCGTGCCGATCGCCCAAACCGGTTCGTAGGCGATCACCACTTCTTCCATCTGCTCCTTCGTTAGACCGGCGAGCGAACCCTTCACCTGGGTTTCGATCACCTGCGGCATGCTGCCGCTTTCGCGTTCAGCGAGCGTTTCGCCTACGCACACGATCGGCTTGAGCGCGGCCGCGAGCGCGGCTTTGGTCTTCGCGTTGATCAAGGCGTCGGTTTCCTTCTGGAACTGCCGGCGCTCGGAGTGACCGAGAATCACGTAGCGGATGGAAAACTCCTTCAACATTCCGGCGCAAATCTCACCCGTGTGCGCGCCGAAATTGTTTTCGCTCATGTTCTGCGCGCCGAGGCGGATGCTCTTGGAGTCGAGCACGACCTTCGAAACTTCGCTCAACGCCGTAAACGGCGGGCAAATCACGATGTCGACTTCCTTCACGCCACCCAGTTCGAGTTGCAAGCCGCGCGCGAAGTCGAGGGCTTCGGCCACGGTCTTGTTCATCTTCCAGTTGCCGGCGATTAACAGCTTTCGATCTTTGTCCATCTTGAGGGGGAGTAAGGGGTAATTAGGAAATCGGAATGATCACTTGTTCGACAGCACGGCCACGCCGGGCAACTCCGCGCCTTCGAGGAACTCAAGGCTCGCGCCGCCGCCGGTGCTCATGAACGTCACTTTGTCACCGAGACCGGCCTGGTTCAGCGCCTTCACGCTGTCGCCGCCGCCGATGATCGTCTTCGCGCCGTTCTTTTGCGTGGCTTCCACGACCGCTTCCGCCACCACATTAGTGCCGTCGGCGAAACGTTTGTCTTCGAACATTCCCATCGGGCCGTTCCAGAGAATCGTCTTCGCTTCGCGGATCACGTCGGAATATCTCTTCGCCGTCGACGGACCGATGTCGAAACCTTCGGCGTCCGCGGGAATGTTCAACCCGGCGTTCAAGCGGGCGTTCTGAAATTCAAAAACCGGCTTGCCCTTCTTGTTCAATTTGCCGGTGTCCACCGGGGTCGCCACAATGTTGTCGACCGGGAGCAGGAAACGCACGCCGCGTTCCGCCGCTTTGGCCAAGGCACGCACGGCGACTTGTTTCGCATCGGGTTCTACCAGCGATTTGCCGGTGTCGTAACCCAGAGCGAGCCGGAACGTATAAGCCATCGCACCACCGATGAGAATCGTGTCCGCCTTTTCGAGCAAACGATCGATCACCTTAATTTTGTCGGAAACTTTCGCGCCACCGAGGATCACGACGAACGGGCCCTCAGGGTTTTCCAATTCGTCACCGAGAAACTTCAATTCGCGTTCCATCAGCAACCCCGCCGCGCACGGACCGCCGCGCTTGGCGATGACTTGCGCCACGCCGGCCGTGCTCGCGTGCGCCCGATGCGCCGCACCGAAAGCGTCATTCACATAAGCATCCGCGACCTTCGCCAATTTCTCGGCGAACGCAGGATCGTTGGCTTCCTCTTCGTTGTAGTAACGAACGTTTTCGAGGAGCAGAACATCGCCATCCTTCAACGCACCGACGGTGTTTTCGACCTTTTCGCCAATGCAATCATCCACAAACGCCACTGGACGATGCAGCATGTCGGCGAGCTTAGCGGCCACAGGACGGAGGGACATTGACGGTTCGCGTTGCCCCTTGGGGCGACCGAGGTGGGCGGCAAGGATGATGCGCGCGCCTTGGGCGATCAGCGCCTCGAGGGTCGGCAGCGTTTCTTTGATGCGCGTCACGTCGTTGATGACCATTTGGCCCGCCTGTTCAGCCATAGGAACGTTGTAGTCCACGCGCATGAACACGCGTTTACCGCGCAGGTTCAAATCTCGAATCGTCAGTTTGGCCATATAAACAACAAGCGCGGAACAATAGCGAACGCACGTATTGAGTCAAAGAAATTACAGCGAAGGAAATGGAGGCCATCCAAGCCACAACCCCCGCCACCAGCAGAACCCCTCGCGCGTTTCAAACCCCGCCCCACTTCGTCACAACGCGCCGTTGTCAATCAGACGCGTCTTGCCGAAGAACACGGCCAGGGCCAGATGCGAACCCCGTCGAACGAACTTCACGGGCTGCAACGTTTCCGTGTCGAAGAACTCCACATAGTCCAATCGCGCAAGCGGCTCACGCGCGATCAGCGTGGTCAACTCGCCCTTGAGCTTCGCCGCGGCGATTGGTTTGCGGCGGACGATTTCGCGCGCTCGTAGAATCGCTCTCGATAGCACCGTGGCCTGCGCGCGTTCGTCCGCATTGAGATATTTGTTCCGAGAACTCATCGCCAACCCGTCGCGTTCACGATGGGTGGGCGCGACGATGACGCGCAGCGGGAAGTTCAAATCCTCCACCATGCGTTGCACGACAGCCGCTTGCTGCCAGTCCTTCGCTCCGAATACCGCCACGTCGGGTAGCACGAGGTGGAACAGCTTCGCCACCACCGTGGTGACGCCGCGGAAGTGCGTGGGGCGTGACGCGCCTTCCATTCCCCGCGAAAGCGACTCTTCGACGACGTAGGTGCTGTAGCGCACTTCGGCGCGGCCAGGATACATCGCCGAGTCGGCTGGCGCAAAGATGACGTCGACGCCCGCGTCACGGCAGAGTTGCGAGTCGCGCGCGAAATCACGCGGATACTTCGAGAGATCCTCATGCGGCGCGAACTGCGTCGGATTCACGTAAATGCTCAGGATCACGACACCTTGCAGCCCAACAGCGCGACGCGCGCGGTGGACGAGACTGATGTGCCCCGCATGCAAATAACCCATCGTCGGCACGAAGCCGATCCGCCGACCGGCGCGCTGGCAGGCGCGAGCGAAGCGTTGCATGGCGATGGTGGAGCGAATGACACGCATGGCGGCGAAATTGTCACAAGCTCCCGTGCTTCACAAGTTGCCAGTCTTGCAGAGCGATATTCGCGATCACAACTTCAGTGCCAGCGAAAGCTGCCGTGCCTGCGCTTCGAGGAGACCGCTTACGCCGAGACCGATTAGCCGCAGCGGGCGGTTGACGAGTTTCTCGCGTCCAAGCAGCCAGCACCCGAACCGGTAGATTTCGCGCGCCTCGGTGAGCGGTTCCTCCACGGAGATCTGCCGCGTAAGCGTAGTGAAATCACCGTAGCGCACCTTTACCTGTACAGTGACGGCGGCGAGTCGACGACGTGCGAGTTTGCCGGCAATGTCGTCGGCTTGTTCCCTCAAACACGCGCGCAGGGTTGGTCGATCATCCGTGTCGCGCAGGAAAGTGTTTTCGCTGCTGATGCTCTTCACTTCATCGCCGAGGTCGAGCGCGCGGTTGTCATCGCCGAAGGCGAAACGCTTCAACTCCGGCCCCCACGAGCCCACCAGCGCGCGCAAGTCACCCGCATAATCCTGCAAGTCGCCCACCGTGCGAATGCCCGCGTTCACTAGATTTTCCTCCGTCACCTTGCCCACACCGTGCAATGAGCGCACCGGCAGGGGACGCAGGAACGCGACCTTTTCCGACTCGCGAATGATCGTGAGCCCGTCGGGTT
This sequence comes from Limisphaerales bacterium, assembly GCA_044224905.1. GTDB lineage: Bacteria > Verrucomicrobiota > Verrucomicrobiia > Limisphaerales > JBGAJN01 > JBGAJN01. The sequence continues at coordinate 258,932 of JBGAJN010000002.1, read as the reverse complement.
TCTGAAAATCGCTGGCAAGTTTCGCGAGGAGTTTGTTCGGCGCGACGCCGATCGTCGCGGTGATGTGCCGACGCGACTGAATTGCCTGCTTCATTTCGCGCGCCAATGGCAACGCTCGCTCCAGGCTTTCGTCGGCCGTTGCTCCCTGCGCCTGCGCGGAGACTTCCATGTAAGCTTCGTCCACCGACACTTGCTGGATAAGTTCGCCGGCGAACTCGCGCACGATGGCCATGATCGCGCGTGACTCCGCTTTGTAAGCTTCCATCCGCGGACGCACGAAGACGCCGTGCGGACAAAGTCGTCCGGCGGTCACGCTCGGCATCGCCGAACGGACGCCGAACTTTCGTGCCTCGTAACTCGACGCGGCCACAACGCCACGCTGTGTCGGCGGCGCCCCCACGATGACCGGCTTGCCGCGCAACGCCGGATTATCGCGCTGTTCCACCGACGCGTAGAACGCATCCATGTCGAGATGGAATATGACGCGGTGCATGATTCGCCGCCGAGTTTCGGATTCAGGCGCCAATTGGCAATCATAGATCATCTTTGCGATCGGCGTGTTCACGAGTTGCGGCGACCGTTTGCTGGTCTAATGTCCGAGTATGTTCATCAATGGCATCGGCACGGCGGTTCCCAAGAATCGCTTTCTGCAGCAGGATATTTGGGCTGCGTTTCAGGCCGCGCCGCAATTCCCCCAGCTCTCCGATAGAAGCCGCGCCATTCTCCGAAAAGTTCTCAACGGCAACAACGGCATCACCGCCCGTCATGCGTCGCTCGATGCAATGTCCGAGGCGTTCGATCTGACTCCTGATATCCTGCAGCAGCGCTTCGCCCAGCACGCGCCCACGCTCGCGACGGCCGCGGCCGCTGAGGCGATGCAACGCGCCGGCGTGGGCCCGCAAGATATCGATGGTCTGCTCATCAGCACGTGCACCGGTTACCTTTGTCCCGGTTTGACGAGTTACGTCAGCCAGCGACTAAAGCTGCGTTCCGGCATCACATGCCTCGACTTGGTCGGCCAAGGCTGCGGTGCCGCCCTGCCCAATCTTCACACCGCCGACACCTTGATCCGCAGCGGTAGCGCCCGCCACGTGCTCAGTGTCTGTGTCGAGGTTTGCAGCGCGGCCTTCTACCTCGATGACGATCCCGGCGTCCTGATCAGCGCGTGTTTGTTCGGCGACGGCGCGGCAGCGGCGGTCGTTTCTTCAGAACCGGCCGCGGACAAGCGTCAGGTGAAGTGGACCCAATTTCACACCGTGCTGAAACCCGAGGAGCGCGATCAACTGCGCTTCGAACATCGCGGCGGAATGTTGCGCAACATTTTAAAACCTTCCGTGCCCAAGCTCGCGGCCTACAGCGCCGATGAACTGCTCTCCATCGCCCTGAGCAAGTCCGGCCAAACGCGTGACGACATTCGCGCCTGGGTCTGGCACGCCGGCGGACGCGACGTCCTGCTGGCCCTGCGCGAGCACCTGGGATTCACCGACGACGATCTCCGCCACAGCCACGCCGTCCTTCGCGACTACGGCAATATCAGCAGTCCGAGCGTCCTGTTTGTGCTCGATGCCACCTTAAACAACGGCGCGCCCAACGGCACCTGGTGGATGTCGAGCTTCGGCGCCGGCTTCAGTTGTCACGGCGCCTTGCTCGAAGTAAGTGGCCCATGACGCGCGTGCTGCAACCCGAACTGCTCGACTCGCTGCCCGCCAGCGATCCCGCAGCGAAACGCTCGCGCGCCGATCTGCGCCGCGTGAATTGGTGGATGGGCCACAGCGGAATTCTTCACCGCGCGATCTCAGCGCTGGCTCCGGCAAGTGTCCGCACCATCGTCGAATTGGGCGCGGGCGATGGCACCCTCGCCTTGGCGCTCGCCAGGCGTATCCACACCCGCTGGCCGAACGCGGAACTAACACTGATCGATCGCCAGCCCGTGGTGACCGAAAGCACGCTACAAAGTTTTCACCGCCTCGGCTGGAAACCGCAGGTCATCGAGTCCGATGTCTCCGACTGGCTCGCCTCCCGTCGTGAACCTGCGGACCTCATCGTGACAAATTTGTTCCTCCACCATTTCGAAGGAACGAGCCTTCGAGAACTTCTGCACGGGATCGCCGCCAGCAGCCGTTGCTTCATCGCCCTCGAACCGCGCCGCAGCAAACTCGCGCATCTCGGCGCGCAGTCACTGGGCCTGATCGGTTGCAACTATGTCACGCGACACGATGCGCGCGTCAGCGTCCTCGCTGGCTTTCGTGAACGCGAACTCTCTGGACTCTGGCCCGAGCCCGAACGTTGGCAATTGCGCGAGCGGCCAGCGGGATTGTTCAGTCACCTGTTCACCGCGCAACCTATTCCCGCATGAGCGCGCCTCGCCCGGTCACCATCGTCGGCGGCGGGCTCGCCGGGTTGACGCTCGGGATCGCGCTGCGCCAGCGGAACGTGCCCGTCGTTTTGTGGGAGGCGGATCGCTATCCTCGTCACCGGGTCTGCGGCGAATTTATTTCCGGACGCGGCCGCCAAACGCTCGTCGTGCTCGGGCTCGAAAAGCTGCTGCGCGATTCCGGCGCGTGCGAAGCCAGGACGTCCTGCTTTCACGCGCGCTCAACGACCGGCCCGATCCGCACATTGCCCGAGCCCGCACTCTGCATTTCCCGATTCGCGCTCGACGCGACGCTGGCCAGTGAGTTCCGCACGCTCGGCGGTGAACTAAGAGAGGGCGAACGCTACAGCGCGTCAGCAGCGAACGAAGGCGTCGTGCGCGCCACCGGCCGACGTCCGCAGACGCAAGCCGCGCACTGGCGTTGGTTCGGAATCAAGACGCACGCGCGCAACGTGAAACTCGAAAGCGATCTGGAGATGCACTTGTTGCCGAATGGTTACGTCGGCATCTGCCGCCTTGCCGATGGCATCGTCAATGTCTGCGGCCTGTTTCGTCGCAACGGCGAATCGGACACGACGGTTTCCCGCACCCAACTGCTGCGGGGTGAAGTTGGCACCGCGCTGAATCATCGGCTGGCCAACGCCGAGTTCCTCCCGGAAACAACCCTCGCCGTCGGAGGGCTCAATCTCCGTCCGGAGTTGGGCACGGCCAATGACGAGTGCCGCATCGGCGACGCTCTCACGATGATTCCGCCGTTCACCGGCAACGGCATGTCGATGGCCTTCGAGTCAGCGGAACTCGCGCGCGATCCGCTCGAACAATGGAGTCGCGGCCAAGCGACGTGGCTGGATACACGAAATCAAATCGCGCGCCGATGCGACCTGGCGTTTCGCCGGCGCCTCCAATGGGCGGGCCGCTTGCACGCGTTGATGTTTTTCAGGCCGCTGCAATCCGCCCTCGCCGCGTGGCTGCCGCGGTCAACGCGGTCGTGGGACTTCCTCTTCTCACACACGCGTTAGGAAAAAGCAAAAACGCCGCATCGCTTTTGGCAATGCGGCGCATGAATTGAGCGTTCTCACGCCTTCGCGATCAACTGGCGCAGCACATACGGCAGAATGCCGCCGTGCTGGTAGTAATCGATCTCGATGGGTGTATCGATGCGGCAACGGACCGGGACGTTCTCCACGCTGCCATCCTTGCGCGTGATCTTGAGCGTGAGGTCTTGCTGCGGCTTGAGGTTCGCGTCGAGGCCGACGATGTCGTAGGTCTCCGTGCCGTCGAGTTTCAGGGTTTGCGCGGTCGTCCCGTCCTTGAATTGCAACGGCAGCACTCCCATGCCGACTAGATTGCTGCGATGGATGCGCTCGAAGCTCTGCGCGACGACGACCTTCACGCCGAGCAAGTTCGTGCCTTTCGCGGCCCAGTCGCGACTGGAGCCCGTGCCGTATTCCTGTCCGGCAATCACGATGAGCGGCGTGCCCTTGGCTTGATACGCGACCGACGCGTCGTAGATGGAAGTCTTCTGGCCATCCGCGCCGATGGTGTTGCCGCCTTCTTCGCCGCCGAGCATCAGGTTCTTGATGCGGACGTTGGCGAACGTGCCGCGGGTCATGATGCGGTCGTTGCCGCGACGTGAGCCGTAGCTGTTGAAGTCGGCGAACTCGACGCCGTTGTCGGTGAGAAATTTTCCAGCCGGCGAACTCTTCTTGATCGCGCCGGCGGGCGAGATGTGGTCGGTGGTGACGCTGTCGCCGAAGATGCCGAGCGCGCGTGCGCCGGTGATGGGCTTGATGCTGCCGGGCGTGAGCGAGAAATTCTCGAAGAACGGCGGCTCCTGGATGTAGGTGGACTTGCGATCCCACTCATACACGTTGCCGGTGCTGGACGGGATTTCGTTCCACTTGGGATTCTGCGCGGCGAAATCCTTGTAGAGCTTGCGAAAGACTTCGGGCTTGAGCGCGGATTGCATCGCGTCGCGGACTTCCTGCAGCGTGGGCCAGATGTCGGCGAGGTAAACCGCGTTGCCTTCCTTGTCGTTGCCGAGGGGTTCGCAGCTCAGGTCAATGTCCACGCGGCCGGCGAGCGCGAACGCCACGACGAGCGGCGGCGACATGAGGAAGTTCGACTTCACGTTCTGATGCACGCGCGCCTCGAAGTTGCGGTTGCCGGAGAGCACGCTGGCCGTGACGTAATCGTTCTTCACGATGGCGTCTTCGATGGCTGGGTCGAGCGGGCCGGAATTGCCGATGCACGTCGTGCAGCCGTAGCCGACCGTGTTGAACTTAAGCTTGTTCAGGTAAGGCTGGAGGCCGGTCTTCTTGAGGTAATCCGTCACGACGCGCGATCCGGGGGCGAGCGAGGCCTTCACGGCGGGATTCACCTTGAGGCCCTTCTCGACGGCCTTCTTCGCGAGCAAACCAGCCGCGAGCATCACGCTCGGATTGCTGGTGTTCGTGCAGCTCGTGATCGCGGCGATGACGACTGAGCCGGTGCCGATGGCGGCTTTCTTCTTCGCGGCGGTTTCGACTTTGACCGACTTGCCGAAGACCTGGCGCGTTTTGCCGAAACCGTTTTCGGTGACGGGACGCTGCACGGCGTTGAAGAATTCGCGGCGCAAATTGCCGAGTTCGATACGGTCCTGCGGACGCTTCGGGCCGGCGACGCTGGGCTTCACGCTGGCGAGGTCGAGCTCGACGACTTGCGAGTATTCGATCTGGCCGGCTTGGGGAATGCCCCAGAGGCCCTGCGCCTTGTAATAGTTCTCATACATCGCGCAGTGAGCCTCGCTGCGGCCGGTGGCGCGCAGGTAATTCACACATTCCTCGTCGATCGGGAAGAAGCCCATCGTCGCGCCGTATTCCGGAGCCATGTTCGCGATGGTCGCACGGTCCACGAGCGGGAGCGCGGCTGCGCCCGGGCCGAAGAACTCGACGAACTTGCCGACGACCTTCGCCTTGCGGAGCATCTGCGTGACGGTAAGCGCGACATCGGTGGCGGTGACGCCTTCCTTGATCGCGCCGGTGAGATGAACACCGACCACGTCCGGCGTGAGGAAATAAACCGGCTGACCGAGCATGCCCGCTTCTGCCTCAATGCCGCCCACGCCCCAGCCGACGATACCGAGGCCGTTGATCATCGTGGTGTGCGAGTCCGTGCCGACGAGCGTGTCCGGATAGTAAACGCCGCCCGCTTCGAGCACGCCCTTGGCGAGGTATTCAAGATTCACCTGGTGCACGATGCCGATGCCGGGCGGCACGACCTTGAACGTGTCGAACGCCTGCATGCCCCATTTGAGAAACTGGTAACGCTCGCGGTTGCGGCTGAATTCCAGTTCGAGATTCTTCTGCATCGAATCCGGCGCACCGGCGAAATCCACCTGCACGGAGTGGTCCACGACGAGGTCCACTGGGACGAGCGGTTCGATGATTTTTGGATTCTTGCCGATCTTGTTCACCGCGCTGCGCATCGCCGCGAGGTCCACGAGCAGCGGCACGCCGGTGAAGTCCTGCAACACGATGCGCGCGACGACGAACGGAATTTCCTCGGTGCGCGCGGCGGTGGGCTTCCAGTTGGCGAGCTCGCGCACGGCGGCTTCGCTGACCTTCTTGCCGTCGCAGTTGCGCAGGATGGACTCCAGCACGAGGCGGATGGACACGGGCAGTTTGGAAACCGCGCCAACGCCGGAGCGTTCCAGTTCCGGCAACGCGTAAAACAGGCCGGACTTGCCATTACCGAGATCAAAATGTTGGAGAGAGTTAAAGAGGTTGTGCGGATTGCTCATATCATTTTTTCGCCCGGCCTTTCGCGGGGCGAGCGGCAAAAGTGAAGGTTGCGCCAAAGCCTGTCAAGAAAGGGGAAAAGCAAAACGGGCGGAAGTTGCCTTCCGCCCGTCGGTGAATTCGCAAATTTGGTGCGAAGCGATGGCTTACTTCAGCTTCGCCAGGACTTCCTTCACCGCGTTTAGATTGGGCAAGTCTTTTGGCGTCGCGGTCTGCTCCGCGTATTGGATGACGCCGTTCTTGTCCACGACGAACGCAGCGCGCGCAGCGGTATCACCCACACCAGCCAGCATGGGGAACACCACATCGTAGGCCTTTATGGTGGTCTTGTTCAAATCGCTGGCCAGCGTGATCTGGATTTTTTCCTTTGCCGCCCACGCTTCGAGGGCGAACGGGCTGTCCACGCTGATGCCAATAACATCTGCGCCAAGAGCCGCGTAAGCCGACAGGCCAGCGGTGACATCGCACAATTCGGCGGTGCAGACACTCGTATAAGCAAGCGGGAAGAACAACACGACGGTGTTCTTCTTGCCAAAATTGTTGCTGAGTTTCACGTCCACAAGGCCGGCTGCGGTCTTGGACTTGAGATTGAAGTCGGGGGCTTTGGAACCAACGGTGATGGGCATAGGATTTTCGGTTTTAGGTTTACGATTTCAGACAGTAACGACGCTCCCTTATAGGTTTGGCGTGTGGCGGTGTCAAACGACGATTCGCACCCACGCGACTCCCCTCATTCTGCAAGACCCAAGAAGGCGAGCCCCACGTTGCGCAAACGCCGCCAGGACGGTTCCCTCACCAGCCTTGGCCCAATGACTGCTAAAGATGCCTCCTGTTAAGTGAATGAAATGAATTCATCGTCTACTTCGCCGTTGGACAGCCGCCAGCTCAGGGCCTTTCTCACATTGGCCCGCACGGGTAGTTTCACGGTCGCCGCCAAAAAACTGTTCCTCTCTCAGTCCGCGGTGAGCCATTCCATGAAGGCTCTGGAGACAGATGTCGGCTGTCGCCTTTTTGACAGGATGGGCAAAAAGGTTTTGCTGACGCAGGCCGGCGAGCAGCTCCTGCATCACGCGGAAAAAATTCTTCAGGAAATGTTAACCGCCCGAGAATCGCTCTCCGAACTCGGCAAATGGGGCAAGGGACGGTTGCGCATCGGCACCAGCAGCACCGCGTGCCAATACATTCTCCCGGCGGTGTTGCGCGAGTTCAAAGAAAGCTTCCCGCAATGTCACCTCACGATTGAGCCGGAGGACGCCACGGGTGCGATTGAGTTATTGCATCAGAACCGCGTCGATCTCGCGATCACGCTCGAGCCGAAAAACGAGCCGCAGATGGAGTTTCATCCGCTGTTCAGCGACGAACTGGTGTTCCTCGTTGCGGCCACGCATCCGTGGGCCGCGAGTGGCCACGTGGTGCAGGCGGAGATTCCGCGGCAGAATTACGTGCTCTACAACAAGGCGAGCTACACGTTCCGGATGATCGAGGACTATTTCCGCGAAGAGGACATGGTGCTCAATTCCGTGATGGAGCTTGGCGCGATGGACGCCATCAAGGAACTCGTGAAACTCGGACTCGGCGTCGCCATTCTCGCGCCGTGGATTGCGCGCAAGGAATTGCAGGAAGGCTCGCTCGTCGCGCTACCGCTCGGGCGACGCAAATTGAAACGTCATTGGGGAATTCTCCACTGGCGCGCTCGGCGGTTGAACCTCGCCGAGGAAACGTTCATGGGCTTGTGTCGCTCGGTGGCGGAAGGGCTGACCGCTTAGGCGAACTCACACACCGGCTGCGTCGAAGCGTTGCGTGCGGTGCGGCGAAAGCTCGACCGCGATCTGAGTCAGCTTGGGAACGGTGGAATTCAATGTCACCGCCATTTCTTCAAGCAAGCGCACGTCTGCAGGGCTGTGGAAAATGCGCGACGTCGGCGTCGGCGGAGGCGAAATAATTTTCTCGGTCAGCAACAGCAACGCTACCAGCGTTCGCGGCCCACCTTCCGGAACGGTCGCGAGTGTCCGCGTGTGGTGGTAACGAATTGCCTCAATCAGGCGCGAGGGAAACTTCCACACTTCCGCCAACGTAGCCGCCAGGAGGGCGTGATTGAAATGGTAATGACTGTTCTCGATTTCGATCACGTCGGGGTCCATGCCAATCGCTAAGTCGATCAAATCCACGTAATCGCTCATCTTCTGCGTCATCAACGGGATCGCGCAGTCGTGCAAATACGCCAGCAACACCAAGGGCGACACCAGTTCATTGCTGATGCGCTGCGCCACCTTTTCGCCGATGTCCGCCACTTGACTGGCGTGGCTCCAGACTTTGCGTTGCCCGGCGCCGCTTTCACCCAATCCCATGCGCAAAGCCGAGCGCACGGCGAGGTGATAGAAATGATCCGTGCCCAACATCGTCAGCGCCATGTTGAGCGAATCGATCTTCATACGCGCACCCAGCCACGCCGAATTCGCTTCCGCGAGAACCTTCGTTGTGAGGATGCTCGCCATGAGTTTGTTCCGCCCGAGGCTTTCGATCACGCCGTGAAACGCGGGGTCAGGGCTTTGCATCTCCACGTTGAGCGAGCTGATGAAGTCGGTCCAATTGAGCAACCCAAACAAATCGATGAACTCCCGCGCATGGCGGGCGGCTTCATTCTGTTGAGTCGGGTTTGGGTTGTTCATCGGAGTGATCTTCAAATCACTTGCAATGACACTATCGGAGCACTGCCCAAAAACCCAATAAAAAAGCCCGCTGAGTTTGACTTCGCCAGCGCGTTTCTTTAACAAGTCGCCATGCGAAAACAATTTTCTCTCTTGCTCGTGGCTGCCGTTATCAGCGCCAGCTCCCTGTTCGTGACGCGCACCGCCCAAGCGGCCGACGCGAAGTTTAAAGTCAGCGAATTCACCTTCACCAAACCCGCGTCTTGGGAAACGGTAGAACCGACTTCCTCCATGCGCGCGGCGCAGTTCAAAGTCGGCGACGCCAAAGCCAGCGCGGAAGTCGTGTTCTTCTATTTCGGCCCCGGCGGCGCAGGCGGCACGCAAGCAAACATCGACCGCTGGCTTGGCCAGTTCACCGAACTCAAGCAGAAGAAAACCGAAGCGACATCAGTTGGTAAAACGAAGGTCACTTACGTCACCGCTGAAGGCGCTTACTCCAGCGGCATGCCCGGCGGCCCCAAGACGACGATTCCCGATGCGATGCTCTTCGGCGGCATTGTGGAAGGCGAACAAGGTCACGTCTTCATCAAGATGACCGGCCCCGCCGGCGTGGCCAAAGGTGCCGTGAGCGATTTCAAGAAGATGGTCGAAAGCGCGCTGAAGTAAGCGGTCCCTCCGCGCGGTCGGCGCGGCGTATCGGAAATTGAAGTGCCGTCGACCGTTCGCTTGTAACAACGGCGATTGCGCTTCTTTTCGTAACTTCCGCGTTCGCCCGAGCGTTATCCTTGGCATGTCGATGACTCTTCCCGTCTGGCTCGCCATCGCGCTCGCGCTGCAGCTTTCGCTCCAGACCGCTCCTGCCGCGGACAAGGTGACGCAGAGCGAACCCAGCAGCCTCGCGACGGAAATGGAGTCCCGACTTCGACTCGCTCACCAACTGGGTCGCGAAACGAATGACCGCAAACTCGTCGCCCGCATCGAAGCGGCCGCCAAGAAGGTGAAAGAAAAACTCGCCGCCAACGACAACGCCGGCGCAGAGAAACTCGTTCGAGAAATTGAAGTCGCCGTTGGCATCGATCCCGGCGGTTGGGCGGTTGATGGGCAAAAGATTTTCCATCCCACCCCTGCTCTCTTAAAAGCAGCGGACGCGGTGAAGCCTGCTTTCGAAGCTGCGCTTGCTGCCGACGATGCCGGAGCCGTGCGCGATGCCGTAGCGAAATGGCGCGAGGCGCTCGGCGATCAAGCGGGCCTGCCCGATGCCCGTCGACACGGCAAGCGGGCGCCCATTAAAAAAAACAGCGAAGCCGAGGCAGTCGACATTTTCCTCAAAGCTCTCGCGAGCGAATCGAAAGCGGTGCGCGAAATTTCAAGCGGTCGACCCGTCGGTAAAAACATGCTGCGATTCTACGCCGGCATCGTCTCCGCCATTTGCGACATCCGCGCCGCCGTGGAACGACATCAGCCCAAGCAACTGTCGATGCTTGATCGCGTCGCGACCGGCGCCTGCACGATCATGGAACGCGCGCAGCAACCGAGCGGCTTTTTCCCGTTCCCTGATCTGCGCGGCGAAAACATCCGCTTCGGCGAGATGACCGAGAAGTTACTCGCGCAGGGAAAAGGCGAAATCAAAGACGGTTGGTTGATCAGCGTCGATCCCACTGGCGGAACGCAATTCGACACCGGCGTGTGCGGCGCGGCGTTGCTGCAGGCGGGCCAAACCTTCACCAACACCGCATGGATTAAGGCTGGTTTGCGCGCTGCCGACTGGGCGCGCACGCAGAAGTGTTGCCCGAATTTCAACTACAACGCCTTCTCGGTCACGCTTCTTGGGCGCGCTTTCCGCGCTACCAGCGATGCGACGTATCTCGATGCGGCGCTGAAAAAATTCCGCGTGGGCGTCGCGCCGGGGCAGGTGGCGAATGGTCGCTGGATCGACGCACACAACGCCCGCACGGTTTATCACCATATTATATTGCGCGGATTGAACGACCTCGCGGAGGCGTTGCCGGCGAATCGCGTGAGTGAACTCGCCGAAGTGGAAGCAGTCGCCACTCCTGCAGTTCAAGCATTGCTCGACGAATGGGACGCTTCCGGTGTGACGGTGGATTTGCTCGCGGAACTGCTCCGTTACGAGGATCGTCATCCCCATGAGCCGCGGTTGCGCGGGGCGATCGAACTCAGTGCCTCCGTTGCCCGCGAAAAATCCACTCGCGGCTTGAGCAATCGTTTCGGCGCGCCACCCACCGAACTCGCCGCCCTGGCGCGCGTCTGGAAGTGAATCGGGCGCTCAGTTCTCCGACCTCAATTCCTTCGGCTTCGAAAGCACTTCTCCAGCGCAAGGCTTGCGCAACTCACTCTTTCAACTGCGCAACAAGTGCGCGCAAATGTTTCGCAGTGCGCGAAAAGCCCACAAAATCCCGCATGGCACGCGACGTGCACATGGGTGGTGAATAATTGCGGACCCGCTCGTCGCGGAGCCGCCGTTGCACCCAAAAACAACCGACAAACACTATGAAGAAGATCCACCAGTTCGCTCTGCTTGCCCTTACCGCTGCCGTGCTGACATCCGGCGTGAATCGCGCTACCGCGCAAGAGGAGAAAAAGAAATCCGACCGTCCGTCCCGTGGAAATTTCAATCCCGACGAGTTCCGTACGCGAATGCTCGAACGGATGAAGGAACAGTTCGAAGTCAAAGACGACGGCGAATGGAAGCTGATCTCGGAGCGGATCGAGAAAGTATTCACCGCTCAACGCGACACCCGTGGCGGCGGCGGTTTCGGCGGTCGTCCTCCTGGTGGTGGCGGAACTACTGGCGGTGATAGCGGACGGAGTCGTGGCCCCAGCCCGTTTGGCGGCGAGCCGAATCCCGATGCCGAAGCGTTGCAGAAAGCTCTTGAAGCGAAAGCCACGCCTGAAGAAATCGAAGCCAAGCTCCAAAAGTTCCGCGCTTCCCGCAAGGAACGCGAAGCCAAGCTCGAGAAGGCTCAGGAAGAATTGCGTCAGGTGCTCAATCGCCGCCAGGAAGCCACGGCAGTGTTGATGGGCCTTTTGAAGTAAGCATTACACCTACGAACCGATCGCCACATCATTCATGAGTTCAACCGCTGCCAACGAATCAGCTTTGCCGGAGTTGCTGGTGCGCATGATTGCCGCCAAGCAACTTTCCGCCAGTGATGCCCGGCTTCTCGCCGACGAACAGAGCCGGCTCGGCAAAGGCACGGAGTTGACCGAAGACGCCGTGCTGCGCTGGCTCGCGAAAGAATATGATGTGGCGTACACGTCGCTCGACGATATCGAGCCCGACAAACAAGTTCTCTCGCTGTTCCCCGCGCGGTTGCTGTTGAAGGATGAACTCCTTCCGCTCCGCCGGGTGAACGGCACGGTGGAAATTGCCACCAGCCGGCTCTTCGCCACGCAAGGACTCGACGCGCTGAAGTCCCTCACTGGCCTGAAGCTCAAGCCCGTGCTCGCTCCCGCCGAGGCGATCCAGCGCGAGATGAAAAAGCGTCTCGGCGTGGGCGCCGACACGATCGACACGCTCGGTGAAGAGGCGTCATTCCAAGTCGTCGACGATAACGAAGACAACACGGATCTCGACGATGCCGCCGAGGACGCGTCGATCATCCGCTTCGTCAACCAAGTCTTGAAAGACGCGATCGAATTGCGCGCGTCGGATATTCACCTCGAGCCGTTCGAGGACGAATTTCGCATCCGCTACCGCATCGACGGCGTGTTGCAGGACGTTCCCGTGCCCGCGACGTTGAAGCGCTTCCAGCCTGCGATCGTTTCGCGCGTGAAGATTCTGAGCCACCTGAACATCGCGGAGAAACGCCTCCCGCAGGACGGTCGCATCAAAGTGCGCATCGAAGACGCCGAGGTGGACATCCGTGTATCCATCATCCCGATGTTGCACGGTGAAGCGGTCGTGATGCGTTTGCTGCGACAGAACTCCAAGCTGCGCGGCCTCGCCGATATCGGCATGGACAAGCGCGAATTAGACTGCTTCCGCCGCGTGCTCGAAATGCCGCACGGCATTATCCTCGTCACCGGCCCGACCGGTTCCGGAAAAACGTCCACGCTCTACACCGCGCTCAACGAAATCAACGACTCGGTCCGCAAGATCATCACGATCGAAGACCCGGTCGAATATCAGCTCAAAGGCGTTAACCAGATCCAGGTGAACGAAAAGTCCGGCCTGTCCTTCGCGCGCGGGCTACGTTCCATTCTACGTCACGATCCGGACGTGATTCTGATCGGCGAAATTCGCGACCAGGAAACCGCGCAGATCGCCGTACAGGCTTCGCTCACGGGTCACTTGGTTTTCTCCACGCTTCACACCAACGACGCCGCCGGCGCGCTCACCCGTCTCGTCGATATGGGCGTCGAACCGTATCTCGTCGCCTCGTCGCTGGAATCCGTGCTTGCGCAACGTCTCGTGCGCGTGCTTTGCAAACACTGCAAGCAACCCGACGACGCGCCAACCGCGCAAGCGCTCAAAGTGCGTCTCGGTATTCCGGCGAGCACCACGATCTACAAGTCCGTCGGTTGCCGCGAATGCCGCAACACCGGCTTCCACGGTCGTCACGCGATTTTCGAATGGATGGACAGCGACGACGAGATTCGTCAGTTGATCCTGAAGAATTCCTCGACCGATTTGATTCGCGACGCCGCGCGCCGCGCTGGCATGCGGATGCTCGCCGAAGACGGCTGGCGCCTCGTGCGCATGGGCATCACCACCGCCGAGGAAGTTCTCAGCGTCACCACGGCGAAAGAAGTCGCGCCGCGAACGGACGAAGCGGCGAAGAAAACCACCACGGCGGAAATTTGAACCCATCAACAACCTGAACCCTATGACCACGTTTCACTATCGTGCATTGCAAACCGACGGCACCGTCGTTGAAGGCGACCTGCAGGTCGAAGTGCAACAGGAAGCCTACCGCCAGATGGAATGCCACGGCCTGCGGCTGATCAACCTCTCGGCACGCCCGCACGCTGAAACCGCCTCGCCGTCAGCCGCCACCAATGGCGATCGAGACTGCGCCTCGTAAAGCAGTTCATCCGACATGCCTTCATTTCAATATCGCGCGCTCCAAGCTGACGGTTCGGTAGCCGAAGGCCAGCTTGAAGCGGGTGGCCGGCAGGAAGCTTTGCGCCAGATCACCGGCCAAGGCCTCCGCCCGATCAGCCTTGCCGAACGTAATGGCGGGAGCACGGCGAAGAACGGTTCCGCCAAATCCTCTGCACCAGCTTCAGCCAAGCCGGCACCGAAGCCCGCACCGAAAGCCGCGGCACCCAAAGACACGACCACGAAGGCGAAGGATTCGAAATCCACTTCATCGTCCGCATCTTCTGCTGCACCCGCGAAGGAGCCGCTTAAACTTTCCTTCGGCAGCTCGAACAAGATCACGGCGCGGATGCTGGAAAATTTCACGCGCCTCCTGTCGAGCCTGCTTGCCGCAGGCGTGCCTCTGAGCCGGGCGCTCGTGATCCTCACGAAAGAAGCGGCCTCGCCCGCCGCGCAAACCAAGTGGAAGGAAGTTCACGATCTCGTCATCGACGGCATGACTCTTTCGGACGCGATGGCCAAATCTCCGGAGACATTTCCGCGCGTTTACGTCGCGATGGTGGAAGCAGGCGAAACCGGCGGCTTCCTCGACGTGGTGCTAAGCCAGATCGCGGACTTTCAGGCGCGCGAAAAGGAAATGCGCTCGAAGGTGATGACCGCGATGCTTTATCCAGTGATCCTGCTGACACTCGCGCTCGGCGTGTTGATTTTCCTTCTCGTGTTCTTCATCCCGCGCTTTCAGATGATCTTCACCGGCTTCGGCGCAAAGCTGCCGCTGCTCACGCGAATCATCGTCGCCACCAGCGAAATCCTCCGTCACTACGGACCGTTTCTCGCGATCGGCATCTTTATTGTGATTTACATGATCCGCACGTGGATCGTTTCCGAAAAAGGCCGCCGCACCTGGGAAGGCCTGCTTTTGCAAGCGCCGGTCGTCGGACCGCTCGTGGCGCAATTCGCCATGTCGCGCTTTTGCCGGATGCTCGGAACGCTGCTCGGGGCCGGCGTGCCTTTGATCAACGGCCTCAACGTTGCGCGCCGTTCCATCGGCAATCAAATCCTCGTCGACGCCGTCTCCAATTCCATCGACCGTGTGAAAGAAGGCAAGGCGCTCGGGCCGAGCTTGGGCGAATGCCGCGTGCTGTTCGCCGGCGCGACGCTGGAAATGATTTCTGTGGCCGAGGAAAGCGGCAAACTCGACAGCGAACTCGTCCGCATTGCCAACGTCACCGAGAACGATCTCGACCGGCAACTCAAGTCCGCCGTCGCGATGGCCGAGCCGTTGATGCTGTTTTTCATCGCTGGATTCATCGGCACGATTTTCATCGGGATGGTCATCCCGATTTTTACCCTGCAGGATTACATCAAATGAAAACCAAACACTCCGTAACGACAATGAACTCACGCCTCCAACAACGCATTCGCCGGAACCGCTCCGGCTTTACGTTGATCGAACTGCTGCTCGTGCTCGTCATTCTCGGAATTCTCGCGGCCATAGTCGTGCCGAAGTTTTCCGGACGCACTGAACAGGCCCGCGTCACCGCGGCATCCTCGCAAATCTCCACCTTCGGCACCGCGCTCGACGCCTTCGAAGTCGACAACGGCTTTTATCCGAAGGGCAAAAGCGGCCTCAACGATCTCGTGAGTGCTCCGCGCGACGCGCAGTCCTGGAAAGGCCCGTATCTCAAGAGCGAAATCCCGCTCGATCCTTGGGGCAACGCCTACGTTTACGAATGCCCGGGCAAACATAATCCCACGTCGTACGACTTGATGTCCATGGGACCGGACGGTCGCGCCAACACGGAAGACGACATCTCGAACTGGAACAAGCAACGCTGAGCAACTCATCGCCACGCAAAACGATTGAATGAACGGAACGCGCAATCTGAATCGAACGGCGACACGGCCTTCAAGCCGTGCTTCGCGCGTTCGCGCGTTCACGCTCATCGAATTGATTCTCGTGATGGCGATGCTGTTGACCGTCATCGCCATCGCCGCACCGACGCTCGCACACTTTTTCCATGGACGCGTGCTCGACTCAGAAGCGCGCCGGTTTCTTTCTCTCACGCGTTACGCGCAAAGCCGCGCGGTCTCCGAGGGCGTGCCGATGTCCCTGTGGATCGATACGCAGGAAGGAACCTACGGACTGCAGACGGAAGCGAACTACCTGGACAACGACACGCATGCGGTGCAATTCGAGATGAGCAAAGATCTCAAGATCGAAGTCACCGCGGCTCCGTCCGTCAATGGAGTTCCGGGAGTTGCGCAAGCGCAAGCCGGCGTGACGTCGATTCGCTTTTTGCCCGATGGGTTCCTCAGCGACACCAGCCCGGAAAGCGTGATTCTGCGTCAGGGTGAGATTGACCTCGTCGCCATCGCCCAAAGCCGCAATCGGCTGAACTATGAAATTCAAACCAACGCCAACAGCTTCGTCCGCCGCTAAGCGCAGGGCCGGCTTCACGCTGGCCGAGGTGCTTGCGGCGTTGACGTTCATGGCCATCGTCATTCCGGTGGCGGTGAACGGACTGCGTCTCGCGAGTCAGGTGGGCTCATTGGGTGAACGCAAAAACACGGCGATGCGCATCGCCGAACGAACACTCAACGAAATCATGGTGACCGGACAGTGGAAGGACGCTCCGCCCAGCGGCACCGCTCAGGAAAGCGGCGTGGAATATCGCTGGCAGGCCCGCACAGATAACTGGACCGAAGACCCGCTGCGACTGGTCACCGTTCAAGTCGTCTTCGCGGTGCAGGGCAAAGAGTATGACGTGAACCTCAGCACACTGGGAGATTCGTCGTTGCAATGATGACACCTCGCCACACCAACGCCAATCGCGCACGCGGGTTCACCTTGATCGAGGTGCTCCTGGCCGTGGTGATTTTTGCGATCGTGCTGGCGGCGATGTCGACCGTGTTTTACAGCGCGCTGCGTTTGCGGAATCGCACCGCGGCGCATCTCGAAGAAAAACTCCCGATCCAACATGCGACGGCGATCATGCAACGCGATCTCGCCGGCCTTGTGGCTCCCGGCGGAATGCTTGCGAGCAATTTGACCACCGCCGCTTCCGGCGCGATGCAGGCACAGAACGCCACGCCCTTCTTCGTCAACACGGGAAACATCGACGACACGTCACCGTGGGGAGAAGTGCAGAAAGTCGCGTATTACCTCACCGATTCGACGAATCAGCCCGGCTCCAAGGATTTGATGCGCGCCGTCACGCGCAACCTGCTCGCGCCCGCCGAAGAAGTTCCCGTGACGCAGTGGTTGATGAGCGGTGTGCGCAACCTGGCGTTTTCATTTTACGATGGCACCGCGTGGACCGAGACGTGGGATTCCTCCGTGACGACAAATCTTCCCACCGCGATCAAAGTGCAGATCGAACTCGCCTCGCTCGACGCCGGGCAACCGGTAGAGACACCGATGGAGTTCGTTGTTCCCGTGGTCGTGCAAATCCGCACGAACCAAACGAAGAAGGCCGTGGCGGCAACCGGAGGTGGCGAATGAATTTGTTCCCACCCCAACGCGCGAAGTCGAACGCCTCCGTGCTCGTGATCGTGCTGTGGATTGCGTTCGGCCTCGTAACAATCGCGCTCTATTTCGGCCACTCGATGCAGCTGGAACATCGCGCTTCGGATAATCGCAACGCGAGCGCCGAGGCGGATCAGGCGATCACCGGCGCAGCCCGTTACGTGAGCTACATCCTCGCCACTGAAGCGACCAATGGCGCGGTTCCCGACGTGCAAACTTACCAACGCGAAGCCGTGCAAGTGGGCAACGCGACGTACTGGCTGATCGGTCGTAGCGTGGAAGCGCAAGCGCTGCCCGATCAAGCGCAGTTCGGTCTCGTGGACGAGGCGTCCAAATTGAATCTGAACACGGCCACCCTCGACATGCTCACCGCCCTGCCCCGCATGACGCCCGAACTCGCCGCCGCGATCATCGACTGGCGCGACTCCAATAGCGACGTCACCGAAGGCGGTGCAGAGGACGACACGTATCTACGGCTGAATCCGCCGTATCATTGCAAGAACGCCCCGTTCGAATCGACGGACGAACTTCGTCTCGTTTCCGGCGCAACGCTGGACATTCTCTACGGCGAAGACACGAACCTGAACGGCATTTTGGATTCAAACGAGAACGACGGCAGCACCTCGACGCCCGAAGACAACAGCGACGGCCGCCTTGATCCGGGGATTCTTGAATACGTCACCGTTTACAGCCGCCAGCCCAACACGCGCACCAACGGCGCCACCCGAATCGACGTCACCAAAGGAGCGCAATCCTCGGCAGCCTTCACGCAACTGCTGCAAGAGCGCGGGTTCGAAGCGCAACGTGTCCAGCAACTCGCGGGCATCCTCACCTCCACCACCGCCGGCGCCGCTTCGCGCGGAACCAGCCGGGCCACGGCAACCCGTGGCGCAACCGCTGCGGCAGCCGCCGGGACCAGCTACAACAGCACGCTGGCGTTTTACATCGCCGGCGCGTCACGCGCCGCCATGACGGTGGACGAATTCGCACTCATTGCGAACGACATTACGACCACCAACTTGGCTTTCATCGACGGCCTGATCAACGTGAACACGGCAAGCGAAGCCGTGCTCAGTTGCATTCCGGGCATCGGCACGACCAACGCCTCAGCGCTCGTTGCCTATCGCCAGCAGAATCCCGACAAGCTCACGTCGGTAGCATGGATCGTTGAAACGATCGGCGCAGCGGCAGCGCTGCAGGCCGGGCCTTATATCACTTCCGAAAGCTATCAATTCACCGCCGACATTGCCGCCGTCGGGCATCTCGGCCGCGGCTACAAGCGCGTGCGCTACATTTTCGACACCACTGAAATCACGACCGATGGCTCTACGAAAATTTTGAATCGCCGCGACCTGACGAACCTCGGCTGGGCGCTCGGAAAAACCGCCCGCCAGGATTTGCTGACCGCGAACCAAACACGATAATGAATTCCACCAAACCTCAACGCGCCAACACACTGCTCGGCCTGTCGCTCGACGGCAGCCGTCTCGAGGGCGCGCTGTTGCGCCGCACGAACGGATCGGCCGAAGTGCAAAAGACCTTCGCCGTCACACTGTCGCTCGATCCGCTCGCGAATGAAGCGGAACTCGTCGGCCAGGAGATTCGCAATCACCTTGATGCCGCCGGCATCCGGGAACGCCGCTGCATCGTGGGCGTGCCGTTGAACTGGGTTCTCACCCAGCAGATCAAACTGCCCGAACTTCCCGAAGAAGACATCGCGAGTCTGTTGCAGCTCGAAGCCGAGCGCGGCTTTCCGCACTCACCCGATGCGTTGATGATTTGCACCTCACGTTTCCGCACGCCGGACGGCGAAACGTTCGCGACCCAAGTCGCCGTTCCGCGCGAGCACGTCACGCGACTCGAACAATGCCTGCGCGCGGCGAAACTGATCCCCGTTTCCTTTTCGATCGGCATCGCAGCACAGCAAATTCCCGTGCCGGAAAACGCGGCGGGCGTCCTCACACTCACGGTTGGCGACAGCGGCGTGGGCATGATCGTGGCCAGCGGTGGTGGCGTGGCCTCGTTGCGCGCGCTGCAGGGTGCGTTTGATTCCGAAGGCGGTGAGAAGCGTTTGCAGACCGCACTCGTGGCGCGCGAAACCCGCATCACGCTCGGCCAGTTGCCGGCGGCGATTCGCACCGGGCTGCATCGCTTGCGAATTTTCGGCTCCGGTGAATCGGCGCAACAACTCGCCGACGAAATGAAGGCGCGCGTGGAACCCATGGGCCTGCGCATCGAACGCGTCACGACGGCCGAAGGCGCGGATCTCGGCGTCAAGATTCCGGCCGAAGCGGGCGTCTCCCCGGCGCTGTGCCTCGCGGCCCGAGAACTCGCACGACGCGCGACGGGTTTTGAATTTCTTCCGCCCAAAATCAGCGCGTGGCAGCAGCTCACCTCGAAATATTCCTCGAAGAAACTTGTCTACGCCGGTGTGGCGCTGGGAGCGCTTGTTTTTGTCCTGGCAATTCTCTTCGGCTGGCAACAGTGGCAGCTGTCGCAATTGCGCTCCGAGTGGAAGGAGATGTCGCCGAAGGTCGCGGAAATCGAGGACATGCAGCAGCAGATCAAGCGTTTCCGCCCGTGGTTCGACGAATCGCTCCGCAATCTCAGCATCATGCGACGCCTGACCGAAGCGTTCCCGGAAGACGGTTCGGTCACGGCCAAGTCGGTCGAAATCCGCGAGAAGTCCACCATCATCTGCTCAGGCACCACCCGCGACAATGCGGCGTTACTCAAGACGCTGGATCGGTTGCGTGCGATGCGCGAGATCGGTGACGTGAAGGTCGACCAGATCCGCGGCAAATCGCCGATGCAGTTCACATTCAATTTCCACTGGAACGAGGGAGGTCAGCAATGAACGTCAAGAATCGCGAGCAACTGTTGATCATCATTTCCATCACGGCCGTCGTATTGTTGGCTGGGGACAAGTTCGTCATGTCACCGCTGATCGCGAGTTGGAAGGAACGCTCAGCGGCGATCGTCGACCTCAGGAAAAACGTGGAGCACGGCAAACAAGTACGCGAACGCGAAAGTTTCGTGGAACGGCGCTGGCAGGAAATGAAATCGAACACCTTGTCGAATGATGTCTCCGTCGCGGAAAACCAGATGCTCAAGGCGTTTGACCGCTGGTCGCAGGACAGTCGAATCAGCATCAGCTCGATCAAGCCCCAGTGGAAGCATTCGTCTGAAGACTATGTTACTATGGAATGCCGCGTGGACGCCTTTGGAAGTCTCTCGACGTTGACGCGCTTCCTCTACAACATTGAAAAGGATCCCCTCGCAATCAAGGTCGATGCGGTGGAGATTAGTTCACGCGACA
Source organism: Limisphaerales bacterium (assembly GCA_044224905.1). Taxonomy (GTDB): domain Bacteria; phylum Verrucomicrobiota; class Verrucomicrobiia; order Limisphaerales; family JBGAJN01; genus JBGAJN01. Next base: position 238,218 of record JBGAJN010000002.1, on the reverse strand, counting down.
ACACCGGCAACCAGATGTCGCTGGGACTATTGGTGAGCGGTCTGTCACTGACCACGAAAGAACGATGATGTCCATGGGAACGCTGACAATACAAATGCTTCGCAAACACATCGTAGGCGCCGCCGCTGCGGGAATGTGGCTGGCGACGACGGGCATCGCTGGCGCCGCAGAAACCAACGCGGCAACCCCAGTTGCGGCTACGGAAACCAACACGGCCGTCAACTTGGCCACGAATTTGACAGCGAACTTGACCAATCGCCTCGCCACGAACACGGCGGCGAGTATCGCGACCAATGGCTCGACCAATCTCGCCGCCAAACCCGTCGTGGTCGCGACCCCCAAGCCCGCCGCACCGGCACCTGCGGCCCCGGTGGCGCCGGTCGGCAAGACCGATTACGTCGCGTTCAAGATCATCAACGATCGAAATATTTTTAATCCAAATCGGACAAGCCGTTCCGCGGCGCCCGTGGTGACAACGGAGAGGCCGAAAGTCGTAAAGGTCGAATCATTCGCCCTGCTCGGCACGATGAGTTACGCCAAAGGCAGCGTGGCGTTCTTCGATGGTTCGAATTCTTCATACAAGAAAGCCGCGAAGCCCGCGGACACCATCGCCAACTACAAGATCAAGGAAATCGCTCCGAACGGCGTGAAGCTGGAGTCCGGCGGCAAGGAAGTGGAACTCCGCGTCGGCATGCAGATGCGCCGCCAGGACGAAGGCGAATGGCAGATCGGATCAAAAACGGAAAGCTACGCCACGACCAGTCGCTCTTCATCCAACGATTCCCCGAAGTCCGCCACCTCGACCTCGCGTGAGGACGGCGCATCAACCCCACCCCCAGCCACAACCGGAACTGACTCCGGAGCCGGCGGTGGCGCCAGCGATTTGTTGAAACGACTCATGGAGCAACGTGCAAAGGAACTAGCCAAATGAAAAACATCATCACCACTCTCGCATCGTTGAGCCTCGCGCTCGCCGTGTTGCCCGCGCCCGCGTTCGCAGCGGACCCGCCCGCCACCACGCCATCCACCACGGACAACAATGTCGGCACCGCGACGGCCGCGCCCGAGCCCGTGAAAAAGAAGAAGGGCAAAAAGAAGGCGGCCAAAGCCGCCGCGGCAGCCGCAGCTGCAAATACAGCCGCCGCTCCGGCTGCCACCGCGGCGCCAGCGGCGGCGACCAACACCATGCTGCGGCTGAACTTCCGCGGCGTACCGCTGGAAATGGTGCTCGATTACCTCAGTGACGCCGCCGGTTTCACCATCGTGCTCGAAACGTCCGTCTCCGGCAAAGTCGACGTATGGAACAATCAGCCGGTGAGCAAGGAAGAAGCCGTCAACCTGTTGAACTCCGTTTTGAACAAGAACGGCTTCGCCGCACTACAGAACGGCCGAACGCTGACCATCGTGAAGGCGGACGACGCCAAGAAACGCAACATCCCAGTCAAGTCCGGCAGCGACCCCGACGGCATTCCCAAATCGGACGAAATCGTCACCCAAATCATTCCGGTGAAGTATATCAATGCCGCGCAGGTGACCAAAGACCTGCAGCCCTTGCTGCCTGCATCCGCCACGATGACGGCCAATGAGGCAGGCAACTCCCTCGTCATCACCGATACGCAGGTGAACATCCGGCGCATGGCAGAAATCATTAAAGCACTCGACTCCTCCGGCGGCGGGATCGCATCGAATCGCGTCTTCAAACTTCAATACGCTGACGCGAAGGCGGTGGCGACAGTCGTCAAAGAGGTGTTCGACCAAAGTTCCCGTGGAGGCAGTAGCAGCCGCGGAGGCAGCAGCGGCGGAGATCCTCGCGCCGAATTTTTGAGTCGCATCACCGGTGGCGGCGGCCCGGGAGGACCCGGCGGCGATCGCAGCAGCCGTTCCGGACGCAGCGATAGCTCCCGCACCAGCGCGGCTTCACGCGTCGTCGCCACGGCCGACGAACGCAGCAATTCGCTCATTGTCAGCGCCCCCGAGGAATTGATGCCGATCATCGAAGACCTCGTGAAAGACCTCGACACGAATGTCGATGACCTGACCGAGATCCGCGTTTTCAAGCTTCAGCATGCGGACCCCGTCGAGATGGCGGAGGTGTTGAGCAATTTGTTCCCTGATGAATCGAAATCGAATCAGGGTCAAAACTCGCGGTTCGCCTCGTTCTTCGGCGGTCCTCCGGGAAGCTCGCCGGGCGGCAGCCGTTCGAGTTCCGGTTCCAACAGCAATGAAAGCGAACGCCAAAAGAAGCAAGGAAAGGTCATCGCCGTACCCGATCCGCGCACGGCGTCCATCATCGTCACCGCGTCACATGATTTGATGAAGCAGATTGAGCAGATGATCACGCAACTCGACGGCAACCCGGCGAAGAAGCAGAAAGTGTTCGTCTACTCGCTCGAAAACGCCGACACGCAGGAAGTGGAGCAGGTGTTGAAGAGTTTGTTCGAATCTCAAAACGCCAGCCGCAACGGTCGCTCCTCGGCGGCAACGCAAAACAGCCCGTTGACGTCACGTTCCACCACTCAAACGCAAAGCCAGAATAGTTCCACCCGCAGCGGCAACAGCGGGCTCGGTGGACGGGGCGGCGCGGGCGGTGCCGGTGGCGGAAGTTTCCCGTAAACGGACAGAGCGATTGAATCCACGGCTTTCATAAAATCATGATCAACCAATCATTCTCCAAACGTATTGCCTCCGGGCTCCTGCTCGCTTGCTTGTGCAGTTGGGCGGCGACCTGGGCGGAAGCGCAGTTCGTCCCCCCCACCGGCACGCCGGGCGGCAGCACCACAGGCCGCACCGGTTCGCGCGGCGGCTCCGGGACCTCGGCGCGCGACTACGGCAACAACACCCAGGTCGGTGACGCGATGATTTCGAGCGACCCGGAATCGCGGAAGCTCATCATTATCACCGACGAGGACACCAACCTGCAGATCAGCCAGGTCGTTTCGAATCTGGACCGCCCCAAGCCGCAAGTGTTGATCAAGGTGGTCTTCCTCGAAATCACCCACAACACCGGTTCGGACATTGGCGTTGAAGGTTCTTATGGCAAGAACATTGGCAACTCGTTCACGAGCGGATTGGTCACCAACTTCGGCGTCGTGAGTAATGCGGTGGTTCCCACCAGCATCGTTCCCGGGATGCGGAGCGGGTTTGCAGGCGGATCGAACGTCTTCGGCCTCGCCTCGGGCGGCAGCGGCATCGCTCCTCCTGGCGCAGGGCTCTACCAAGTTCTTGGTCAGGATTACACCGTCACACTGCGCGCCATCGCGCAGGCCGGAAATGCCGAAGTCGTTTCGCGTCCGTCCATCCTCGCGCGCAATAGCCAACCGGCCACGATCACCGTCGGTCAATCCGTCCCGCTGATCAGCAACGTCCGCTTCGACACCTTCGGCAACGCGATCAATTCCGTCACCTACACGGACGTCGGCGTGATTTTGCGCGTGACACCGTTCATCACGAAGGATGGCATGGTGGAGATGATTCTATCGCCTGAGTTGTCATCCGTTTCCGCCACGGAAACGGTGCCGATCTCCGCGGGCGTAAACGCGCCCGTCATCGACAAGCGCACTGCGGACACCGTCGTCGTCACGCCCGATGGGCAAACCGTCATCGTTGGCGGCTTGATGGGCCGGACCAAGACGCAGTCAGACAGCAAAATTCCTTTCTTGGGTGACATTCCCCTGCTCGGAAATCTTTTCAAACGGAAAACCAAGAGCGACGTGAAGACCGAACTGATGATCTTCCTGACGCCACACGTCGTACGTGCGCCGGGCCAATTGGCCGCATTGTCCGCCAGCGAACAGGTCAAGGTGCCGATGACGCCGAATCAGTTCACCGAAGAGGAATTGAACAAGTTCCTCGAAGGACTTCCGATCAAGAAGCCAGCGGAAGCGGGCAAGAAGGACTCGAAGAAGAAGTAAAGCGCGCGCACCTGTCCATCGATCGCATGATACCAAACCGGCGCAGTTTTGTTGTCTTCGGTGTCCTGATTACAGTGTGTCTGGTCATTGCGGGATGGCAAACGGGCGAACATTTGCGCGTCCGGGAAGCATCGCGAACGCTCGTGGTCAATCGCGCCCGCGATATCACGACGACCCTAGGACTGGTGCTCCGTTCTCAACGCCGCTTCGGGGTGATTTCCAAGGAACGCCTCGAGTCCGCGCTCAACGAACTCATCCGTACCGGCGAAGTGGAATCGATCGCCTTGCTGAGCACCGGCGGCGAAGTCATTGCTTTTTCGGGAAAAGAACTCGAACTCCCCAATGACGGCGTTCAAGCCGGCGTCCATTGGGGCGAAAATGCGGTGACCGTGGTGAATCTCGTCGACCTCGGAACGAACGTCACCCAGGAAGCGGAAGCGCCTCCCATGTTGATCATTCCCCGCGAACAATTCCCGCCGCCGCCCACCAATTTTCCACCGCCCGGCGCATTCACCAATCAACTCGCTCAGTCCAATTCGACCAACGGAACCAATCCGGCCGCCCGCCCTCCCGGTTGGCGCTGGCCGCGGGGCGGAAGCGGCGGCACCAATCGCACTGGCTTCTCACGCCCGTTCTGGATGAGTGAATCCGACTACAAGACGGCGATCAAAAAACAGGGCGTTCATCGCTGCGCGATCGTCATGTCGTTCGGCACAATGCGCGCCATCACCCGCGAAGATCTGCTGTTGCGCACCCTCGTCGTATTGCTCTCCGCTGCCGCCGCGGGCATTTCCGGCCTCGCGTGGCGCAACCTGATCAAGACCGCCGATCTGCAAATCCGCCTCGTCAAAGCCAGCGAGATGAATGCTCACCTCAAGGGCCTCAACCTCGCGGCGGCCGGCCTGGCGCACGAAACGCGGAACCCGCTCAATATCATCCGCGGCCTCGCGCAAATGATCTCGAAGGAAAACGACGCCTCGGCGGAGACCCGCCGTCGCGCGCGGGAAATTACGGATGAAACGGACCGCGTCACCGCACAGCTGAACGAGTTCATCAATTACTCACGTCCGCGCGAAGTTCGCCGCGGGAACGTTGCCTTGGGTAACGTATCAAACGAAGTCGTGCGCGCGTTGAACTACGATCTGGAGGAGAAGTCGATCAAGCTTCAGGTCACCGACGAGGGACTGACCATCGAGGCCGACGAACAATTGTTGCGGCAAACCCTTTTCAACCTGTTGATCAATGCAATTCAGGCCACCGATGCCAATGGGGAAATCCAGATCGTCGCGTACCGCACGAGCCCCGAAGAAGCGGCGCTCGAAATTCGCGACAACGGCCACGGCGTGCCTCCCGAGCAGCGTCAGGAGATTTTCAAGCCTTACTTCACCACCCACCAGAAAGGCACCGGACTCGGACTCGCCGTCGTTCAACAAATCGTCTCCGCTCACGGCTGGGAGATTGTTTGCCTTGGCAACGAACCTAAAGGGGCGATATTCCGTATCAGCCGCCTGCGCATCAGCCGGGCCGCTTGATACGCATGCCTCCGAAGACTGGCCAGAACACTCCCGCCCCGGCTCGCATCCTCATCGTGGATGACGACGCCGCCCAGCGCAGCCTGCTGGATTCATTTCTCAAAGGACAGGGGTTCGACACGGTCACGGTTGATTCGGGCGAAGCTGCACTGAACATGTTGGGGAGAGAATCCTTCAGCATGATGATTTCCGACGTGCGCATGCCCGGCATGTCCGGCCTCGAAACACTCCGCCGCGCGCGTCAGAACTTCGCCACGTTGCCCGTCCTGCTCGTAACGGCGTACGCGGATATCCGCGATGCCGTCGGTGCGATGCGCGATGGGGCGGTGAACTATCTCAGCAAGCCGATCGACCTAGATGAATTGCTCGCGTCCGTGCGCCACGCCGCCGGGCTGGCGCAATCAACGGCGCTCGTCTTCGACAACGACAAGAAACTTCCGGCCTTCGTCATTGCGCAGAGTCCGCTCATGCAAGCCGTCTTCCGCGACGCCTCGCTCATCGCGTCATCGGAAAGTCGCGTGCTGATCACCGGCGAAAGCGGCGTCGGCAAAGAAATTCTCGCCGACGTCATCCATGCTTGGAGCACGCGAACCGCTGGACCGTTGGTGAAGGTGAACTGCGCGGCGTTGCATGAGAACCTGCTCGAAAGCGAACTCTTCGGGCACGAGAAGGGCGCGTTCACCGGCGCCGTTGCGCAACGCATCGGACGCTTTGAAGAAGCCAATGGCGGCACCATTTTCCTCGATGAAATCGCCGAGATGTCGCCGCAGCTCCAGGCGAAGATTCTGCGCGTCACGCAGGACGGTCGCTTCCAGCGCGTCGGCTCCAATCGCGAATTTCAAACCAACGCCCGCATCCTCGCCGCGACCAATCGCAACCTCGAAGAGGAAGTGCGCGCGGGCCGTTTTCGCGAAGATTTGTTCTACCGGCTCAACGTTTTTGAGATCAACCTCCCGCCCTTGCGCGAACGGCGCGAGGACATCCTTCCGCTGGCAACGCGCTTCATCACCGAGTTCGCCAAGGGCAAAGCGCGCTTCTCCGCGGCAGTGGCGGACTGCCTTGAGCGCTACGCATGGCCTGGCAACGTCCGCGAGTTACGCAACGCCATGGAACGCGCCGCCCTGCTCTCTCGCGGCGAATTGATTGTGCCGGATCATTTGCCGAACCGTGTCCGCGCCGCGATGAACGAGCGCCCGCTCCCGTCCGAGCCTGCCGATGCGGAACGCCTCGAAGAAATCGAACGGCACGCGATTACGACGGCGTTGCGGAAACACAATTTCAACCGCACAGAAACCGCGAAGGCGCTGGGCATCAGTCGCCGTGCGCTGCTCTACAAAATCCAACGCCTGCGCGCTGCTGGCTGCGAAGTGGATTGGCCGGAGACGACCGAGTCGTAGAGCAAGTTGGAAGGATCGCAACGCCGCGCATTGCCGTCAGGCAGATAGGATTACTTCTTCACGTAGCCGTTGGCGCGGAACCATTCCACGGCATCGACCAACGCCTGACGCGGCGGGGTTTGCGGAATGTTGAGTTCGCGAATCGCGCGCGCCGGCTTGAACCACATTTTGTATTTCGCCATTCGCACGCCCGCGAGCGGAGCCTTGGGCGGCTTGCCCGTTGCCTTGGCCATGGCCTCATCGACATACGCAGCCATCAAGGCGACGAAGTGCGGAACACGCATTTTCGGCGCGGGCAGGCCGGTGATTTCCGCGAGCGTGTCGAGCGCCTGTTTCATCGTCCAATTACCATCGGCGTGGCCGAGGATGTAGCGCTTGCCGGCCTTGCCTTTTTCCGCGGCGAGAATGTGACCGATCGCAACATCGCGTACATGCACCCAGTTCAAACCCGTATCGAGGTAAGCCGGCATGGCGCGGTTCAGAAAATCCACGATCACCTGCCCCGTCGGCGTGGGCTTCACATCGCGCGGACCAACGGGTGCGGTCGGATTCACAATGACCACAGGCAGTCCTTTGTGAGCGAGCTCCAACGCGACGACTTCCGCACGCCACTTGGAGAGCTTGTAGTGATTGCTCATCTGGGACTCGGACACGGGCGTGTTTTCGTCGGTAGGAGCGTCTTTGAGTTTCCTCCGTGGCAGGCCGATGCAGCCGACGGTACTCGTATAAACGATGCGAGAACAATCCGCCGCGCCAGCCGCTTCGATCACGTTGGCGGTTCCGTCCACATTGGCGGCATACATCGGCGCGTAGTCGCGCAACCAGAGATGGTAACTCGCCGCGACGTGGAAACACCAATCGCAGCCGCGCATCGCCACCGCCAGCCGGCCGCGATCGCTCAAATCCCCTTCCACGCGCTCGAAATCGACGCCCTTCAATCCGCGCAGATCGCTTGCTTCGCGCACGAGCGCCTTGACCCGATGGCCGCGGGCCACGAGTTCATGCACCAGATTCGCTCCGATGAATCCGGAGGCGCCAGTGACGAAACATTTCATCCGCGCGCAGCTTCCATTTTTCGGATTCGAGATTCAAGTCCGCGCTCAAGAAACCCTCACTTGAAACCCGCAGCGAGAAAAACGAAGCTACACGGCGATGAGCGATGAACTCGCCGAACTAAAGATCCGCCACGCGCGACTCGACCTGCTGTATCAAGTCAGCAAGGTCATCCATTCATCGCTCGATCCCCAGACCGCGTTGAAACTAATCATCGGCGAAACCGTGCGCCTGATGAACGCCTCAAGCGGCTCGGTCGTCTTGATCAATCCCACCAGCGGCTTTCTGGAAATCCAGGCCGCAGCCAATCTTCCCGTCAACGCGGATCAGCTGAAACTCCGCGTAGGCGAGGGCATCACCGGCTGGGTCGCCCGCTCCGGCAAGCCGGCACGTGTCGGCGACGTGCGTTCCGATCCGCGCTACGTGATGGTGGGCGAACACGTCCGCTCCGAACTCGCCGTTCCCCTGGAGGTTGAAGGCGAAGTGCGCGGCGTGCTGAACGTTGACTCCGATCGCCTCAACGCCTTCAGCGAGGACGATCAACATTTGCTGACCGAGTTTGCGCACCAAGCCGCAAAGGTGATTCACAACACGTGGCTCTACGAACAACTTCGCCTCAAGGCGCGTTTGTTCGAGTCGCTGTTCGCCGTCGGCCAGATGATCAACTCCACACTGAATCTCGACGACGCGTTGACCGTGATCGCCCACGAAGCGTCCAAGTTGATGGATGCGAAGATGTGCTCGTTGATGATGCTGGACGAATCACACGAGTGGCTGGAGTTGCGCGCGAGCTATGGCGCGGGTTCCTCTTACACGACCAAGCCGAGACTAAGCGTGGCAGAAAGCCTGTTGGGCGTGGTCATTCGCCGCCGCAAACCGATGCAAGTCGAGAACGTTCAGGTCTCAAGTCGTTACCAAAACGTGCAGGTCGCCCGCGAAGGCGGCCTGGTCTCGCTTCTCAGCGTGCCTCTGGTCTTCGCGCAGCAGGCGATCGGCACGCTGAATGTCTACACCGGGGTTCCGCATAATTTTTCCAATGAGGAAATCCGCATCCTCACGGCGCTAGCGGAACTTTCCGCCATCGCCATCGAGAAGGCGCGCCTTTACGAACGCATCGTGGATGTGGAGGAGCAATTGCGGCAGAACGAAAAGCTTTCCGCGCTCGGCTTGCTCGCCGCGGAGGTCGCGCACGAAATCCGCAATCCGCTCACGGTGATGAAGATGTTGTATCACTCGCTGGATTTGAGTTTCCCCGCGCAGGATCCCCGCGAGAAGGATGCGCGCATCATCCGCGAGAAGATGGATCACTTGAACAAGATCGTGGAGCAGATCCTCGATTTCGCGCGCAGCACGGAGCCGCAACTCACGCCGGTGAACCTCAATCATCTCATCGACGACCTGGGCTTACTGATCCGCCACAAGCTGCGTCATCAGAAAATCCAGCTCGTCCGCAAACTCGATCCGACTTTGCCCTCGGTGATGGCGGACGCGACGCAACTCGAACAGGCATTCCTCAACCTGACGCTTAACGCGGTCGAGGCCATGCCGGAAGGCGGCAAGCTGACAATCACCACGCGTGTGAAAGCCGAGCCGCCGCAAGCGATCATCGAATTCACCGACACCGGCGAAGGCATGACGAAGGAACAGCAGCAGCGCGCGTTCACCTCGCTGCTCAGCACGACGAAGTCAAAGGGGACGGGACTTGGCTTGGCGATCGTGGCGCGCGTAGTGGAAACGCATCGCGGCAACGTGAAGATTCGGTCGAAGCTAGGTCACGGAACCACGTTCAAGATTAGCCTGCCGGCGTGACGAAACGGCGAGTTGTGAAGTTTAGCGGTTTAAGCGCCGCATCCGCTCTTGATCACGGATGAAATCGTCGATTGGCTTGATGAACGAAAGGCCGGCGGCGACAAGGAGGCACAGAACGATGATCGCAATGACAAAGTTGTGCGCCATTCCCTTGTAGCTATCGAGAAAGGTCACGCTAAAAACCCCACCGCCAAACAACAGAAACGCGGCCGTGTAGCGTGCCCAACCGAATCCCATCCACATCAGGTAACCCAAGGATCCAAACAGCGCGAACATCGCCATGCCAAACGCCATGCTCTGACGAAACTTCGGCGACGCTGCGAGGTCAACACCTTGAAAAGCAACCACCGTCGGCGGCAACAACACGACCGCCACGAATAGAATGACGAAGTGAAATACCAGCAGCGCTTTACCGAGTTTTGGTTGCAGTTGTTCCATCAATTGGGTCCGAGTTTCATTTGATTCAGTGCCTGAGTCAATAGGAAGGACAGTCGTTCTTCACCCATGTTCAAAGCGAAACCCACCAGGCGCTGGCCTGATGGGTTGGAAACTGTCCCCCGCCGCTTCATCGGTTCAGATGAACTCGTTGATGAGGTTCTCGAGGAATTCCTGACGACCGCTCTCGCACGCCGTCGCTTCACCCTTCTTGAGCATGTACGCCTCAAGTTCCTTGAAGCCGACTTTACCCTTCTCGATGTCACGGCCGATGCCGCTGTCCCACGAGGCGTAGCGTTGCTTGATGTACTCGGCAAGACGCCCGTCGCGGCGAATCGCCGCGGCGATCTTGAGGCCGCGAGCAAACGCGTCCATGCCGCCGATGTGCGCGTAGAACAAGTCCACCGGGTCGATGCTTTCGCGGCGAACCTTCGCGTCAAAGTTCACGCCCCCAGTGGTGAAGCCGCCGTATTTCAACAGCGTCAACATGCACTGCGTCGTGAGGTAAATGTCCGTCGGGAACTGATCCGTATCCCAACCAAGCAAAGGATCGCCCGTGTTCGCGTCGATGCTGCCAAGCGCACCGGCCGCACCGGCGACGTCCATTTCGTGCTGCATGGAATGGCCCGCGAGCGTGGCGTGGTTCGTCTCGAGGTTGAGCTTCAGGTGATCGATCAGATCGTATTCACGGAGGAAGTTCAGGCACGCCGCCGCGTCGGAATCATACTGGTGTTTGGTCGGTTCCTTCGGCTTGGGCTCGATGTAGAACTGGCCTTTGAAGCCGATCTTCTTTTTGTAGTCCACCGCCATGTGGAGGAACTTCGCGAGGTGATCCAGTTCCCGCTTCATGTTGGTGTTCCACAGCGTGGAGTAACCTTCGCGACCGCCCCAGAACGTGTAACCTTCGCCGCCGAGTTCCTTAGTGACGTCGAGCGCTTTCTTCACCTGCGCCGCGGCGAACGCGAACGTGTCGGCATTGCAACTGGTCGCCGCGCCGTGCATGTAGCGCGGGTGAACGAAAAGTTGCGCGGTGCCCCAGAGCAGCTTGATCCCCGTGCGCTTCTGCTCCTGCTTGAGCATCTTCACGATGGTGTCGAGATATTGATTCGATTCGCGGAGCGTCTTGCCGTGCGGCGCGACATCGCGATCGTGGAAGGCGTAGTAAGGCGCGCCGAGCTTCTCGCAGAATTCGAAAAACACCGGCACGCGGCGCTTGGCGAGTTCGATTCCGCTCTTACCGCCTTCCCACGGGCGAATCGCCGTTGGTCCACCGAACATATCCGCGCCCTGACCACACATGGTGTGCCAGTAAACGACCGAGAAGCGCATGTGCTCCTGCATCGTCTTGCCCTCGACAATTTCGTCGGGGTTGTAGTGTTTGAACGCGAGCGGGCTCTTGGACTTCGGCCCTTCGAACGGAATCGTCGGGATATTGGAAAATGCTGCGGGCATAAATTTATACTTTCAGTATTTGAGTCAAAGGAACGGGATTGCTAAATGAAAAGAACGACAACTTCAAGCGTGAAACCAAACTAGAGCGGCACACTCATGGCGTTCAACGATTTCCCCGAGCAACAGCAAGTCGTCCAACTGCTCCAACGCAGTCTGGAGCGCCATCGCCTCGGCCACGCTTACCTGTTCACCGGCGGCTCGCTCGACGAGTTGGAAGGCGTTGCACAAACGCTCGCCAAAGTTCTCAACTGCCAGTCGCCGAAGCGTCGCAAGCCGGATTCGCCCGCGATCGATTGCTGTGACAAATGCCTCAGTTGTCAGAAGATCGCGCACCTCAATCACCCCGATGTGCAATGGGTCCGGCCCGAGATGAAATCGCGCGTCATCGGCATTGAGCAAGTGCGCGACCTGATGTCCGCCGTGCAACTCACACCGACCGAAGCGACGCACAAGGTCGGCATCCTCGTCGCCGCCGATCGGTTGAATGAAAAAGCGGCGAACGCCTTTCTCAAGACACTCGAAGAGCCGCCGAAACGTTCCGTTCTCATCTTGCTGACCACGGATCCCGAGCGGTTGCTCGAGACGATTCTGTCGCGTTGTCTCCGTTTGAATTTCGCCGGCGACCGCACGGGGCGACTCGATCCGCGTCATGCACCGTGGTTGAAAGAATTCATCGCCAGCGCGGCGGGCGAACAAAAGACGTTGCTCGATCGGTATCGCTTGCTCGGCGGCCTCATGACGCGGCTTACGGAATTGAAGGAAACCATCGAGAAGGAACTCGAAGCGCGTTCTCCGCTCGAACAGCATCCCGACGCCGAAGCGGACCTCCGCGAAAAATGGGAGAAGGAACTCCTCGCGGCACAGGAGGCCGAGTATCGCCGGCAGCGCGGCGAATTGATCGGTGCGCTGCAACTCTGGATGCGCGAAGTCTGGGTCCACACGCTGAACTTCAACGCAGATCTCAGCGCCATTCCGGAGCTGGCGGAAGACGCGAAGAAAATTGCCGCGCGTCTCACGCCCGACTCCGCCGCGGAAAATCTCCGGATCCTCGAGCAACTCCAGCGGTGGCTCTTCACCAACGTTCAAGAAGCGCTCGCTCTGGAAGTTGGTTTGCTTCGCCTCAAGCTGTGACCCGCGCGCCGGTAGTCTGCGACTGTTAAACTCTCCCCTCGAAAAAACGCACTCGGACGGGGAAAGCCCCCGCCCGAGTGATGAACAACAACTAACCGAACTAACGACCAGTCGATTTACTGCAACAGCTTGAGGGCTGATTGCGGCTGCGCATTCGCCTGCGCCAACATCGCCGTGCCGGCTTGGACCAGGATGTTATAACGCGCGTATCTGGTACTTTCATCCGCTACATCGACGTCCTTGATGCGGCTGTTCGTCGCGGCAAGGTTGTCGCTCAACACGCTCAGCTGTTCCGAGGTGTAGTTGAGGCGCGTATTCGCAGCGCCGACCACCGAACGGTCGCTGGCGAGCTGCGTGATCGCAGCCTTCACCACCGTGAGCGCCGCAACAGCGAAGGTAGCCGAAGCTACGTTCGCCGCGGTCGCGGCCGTATACGTAGCGCTGCCCAAGTTTACGCCGGTCATCGAGAACGAAGCGCCTTCGCTGTCGATCGTGACGTTCAACGCCGTCGCCGTGAAGAGGCTGATGCCGTTGAAGTCTTTGCTCGCCACGTTGGTGATGTACGAGCTCAGTTGCGAGAACTCGTTGTTGTACAGCGTCAGGTCCGAACTGGACTTGGTGACGTCCTGCGCGAGCACCGACAACTCGCTCATGCGGTCCAATGCTTTGCCCACTTTCGCGAGGAAACCGTCGCGGGTGGAGTTGAAGGAAAGGGCATTGCCGACGTTGCTGTTGGCCGCGTTGTTACGGTTGATCTGCGCATCGAAGCGCATGGCAACCGACAGCCCGGCGGCATCGTCTTCCGGGTTCACGATCTTTGAACCAGAAGACAAGCGCGCGAGCGACTTGGACAACATTGAGGAGGATTCCGAGAGCAAGCGGGAGCTTGTCAGGGCCGATACGTTTGTATTAATAACCATACTCTATTCCGTGAGTTGCCCCGGTGAGGGGCTTGTTTAGCCGTCGCAGCATCCATGCCGCGAGTGTCTTCTTTTGCAGGGGCAAACACCGATCTCCCCGCTGGCCCTTTATGGCTGCCAACCGCCAAAATACTGGTGACCCGGAATCCGCTCATTCGCCCTCAGGCGACGGAACAGTGAGGCAACCGGCAAGTTTCGAACGAACCGGGCCACCGATGACGAAGGGATTCCCTCAGATGCGGATCGCCTACGGTCCACCTCTTCGATGATCACGGAAAAACTGTGATCTTGGTCGGCGGAGAGATGAACCTGCTTGGTCGAACGAACAGCAACTGCCCCAGGACGCCGACAGCGCGCCCGCTGAGTCGAGGAGTGGTTCACCTCGGGCGCTTGCGAAGTAGACTTCGCGACTTTCGTCACGGTCACTTCACTTGATTTGTCAGGCGATTTCATTCGTCGCCTGTAGCATCGACATCGCACATCACCCCAAGAGAAGGGCGAAACCCGATTCTACCGTGGGACGGTCGGCCATGAACGCGTCAGCCATTTACCGACACGAATTGTTCAAAACCTTGAGGCGCAACCCGAACGTCCACCCATAAAAGAAAAACGCGCCGTGAGTCACGGCGCGTTGGGGGAAAGAAAACTCCGAAAAGGCTCAGCGACGGGCTCCAAACTGGAACGGCGTCATTTCATTAGCGCACGGTTGATTGGTGGGAGCGTCGGCCGGACGATTATTCTGTTGCACGATGTTATTCTGCAACATCCACGCTTCGACTTCGTCACCGCTGACGTCGGCCAGCATCGTTCCATTGATCTCGACGCACGGCTGCTTCATCTGACCGGTCTTCTGGACCATTTCCTCGTACTGCGTGCGATCATTGATCACGTCGCGGTCTTCGAAAGGAAGATCATACTTCTTGAACACGGCGCGCACACCCATGCTCCAGCCGCAAGACGGTTTCAAATAGGCAATAATTTTCGGTTTTTCCATAGCTTTGTCGCGTTTGCCAAGTTGATGGCAAGATTTGCATTGGAACAGTGCCACAGCCACCCCGTTTAGCAACTGTTTCATCCGTAGACAAAAGGCGTCCCGCCCAACCTTGGACAAGACGCCTTTGCTCAGAGCGTTGCTAAAACGTCAGGCGACGACTTCCTTCACCACGCGCCCGTAAACGTCCGTGAGGCGGAAATCGCGGCCAGCGTAGCGGTAGGTGAGTTTCTCGTGATCGAGGCCCAGCAGATGCAGCGCGGTCGCGTGGAGGTCGTGAATGTGCGTCTTGTTCTCCACGGCCACTCCGCCGTGTTGATCGGTGGCGCCAAAGGCCATGCCGCCCTTAACGCCGCCGCCGGCCATCCACATCGAGTAACCGCGCGCGTTGTGCCCGCGGCCGTCGTTGTTGCCGTTGCCCGGCGTGCGACCGAATTCGCCGCCCCAGATGACAAGCGTGTCCTTGAGCAGGCCGCGTTCGCGAAGATCGGTGAGCAAGGCCGCGATCGGTTGATCCACGGCGGCGCAGCTCGCCGAGAGACGCGTGCGCAGGCCCTGGTGATGATCCCAACCGCTGTGGCAGACCTCGATGTAGCGCACGCCAGCTTCGGCGAAGCGGCGGGCCATGAGGCATTGTTTGCCGAAGCTGTCGGTCGTGCCGGAGCCAATGCCGTAAGCCTTGAGCGTGGCGGCGGTTTCCTTTTTGAAATCCATGACCTTCGGCACCTCGGTCTGCATGCGGAAGGCGAGTTCATACGACTGAATGACGCCCTCGACGTCGGAGTTTTCGCCGCTCTGCGCGAGCAGGTCGCGATTCATCGATTGCACGAGATCGAGCTGTTCGCGCTGCGCCTCGGGCGAGAGATGGCTGTTGTGAATGTTGCCGATGCTTTCGTTCTGCGCGGCCATGGCGTAGTTGCCCTTCTTTTTGCCGCCGCCCGCGCTGATGGCGCTCTTGGGTTCCTCAAGGCGCGTGCCCTGATAGGACGCGGGCAAAAAGGCGCTGCCGTAATTCTGCGCACCGCCCTGCGCGATGGGCGCGGCGATGGTGATGAAGCCGGGAAGGTTTTGATTCTCGGTGCCGAGTCCGTACAGCGCCCACGCGCCCATCGACGGACGCACGAAGCGCGCGCTGCCGGTGTGCAATTGCACGAAGGCCTGCGGGTGATTCGGAATGTCCGTGTGCATGCCGTTGAGGAGGCACATTTCGTCGGCGTGCTCGGCAACTTTGGAGAACGCGTCGGAAATCCACAGGCCGCTCTGGCCACGCTGTTTGAACGGCATGACGGGCGCAACGAGCTTGCCCTTGTCGCCGGGTTTGCCGGCGTCCTTGATGAGGTCGGGCTTGTAATCAAACGTGTCGAGGTGCGACGGCCCACCTTGCATGGCGAGGAAGATGACGCGTTTGGCGCGCGGGGCGAAATGCGGCGCCTTCGGCAGCAACGGGCTTTGATACGGCGCGGCAGCTTGCGAGCTTAATCCGGCAAAAGCCAGCCAGCCGAAGCCGGCGGAGACGGACTTGAGCATGTCGCGGCGGGAGAGCACGCGAGGCATGACCTGAGAGCAGTCGAAGGGGCGGTTTTTCGTATTCATGGTGGAGGTCAGTTGATGTAACGGAATTCGGCACTCGCGAGCAAAGCCTGGCAGAAGGTCGCCCACGCGGTGTCGCGAGACGCGCCGGCGGTCGTGGTGTGTTTCGAGAGATAACCTTCCGCGCGCGACAGCTCGGCAGCGGTCGGCGTGCGGGAAAGCGCGGTGAGGTACGCCGTCGTGATGCGACGACTGTCATCCGCGCCCGGCAACGCGAGGAGGCGCTTCGCCATCTGCGTGGAGTTCTCGTAGATGAACGGGCTGTTCAACATGAACAACGCCTGTGACGGCACGGTGGTCACGTCGCGATTCGCCACCACGAGACTCGGCTCGGCGAAGTCGAACAAATCGAGCACATCGGGCACCATGTCGCGTACGATGGGGAGATACACGCTGCGCTTTTTCGTGTCGGTCTTGAGCACCGCGGTGCGATTGCGACCGATGTCGGTGTCGCCGAACGCCGTGACGGGCGAACCGTGCGGCGGCACGAGGTCGAGTTGGCCACCGACCGCGAGCGCGGCGTCGCGAATCGATTCAGCATCCAGGCGGCGCTGGCTCGCGTGCCAAAGGAGGCTGTTGTCAGGATCGGCAAGAAAATTCTTCGCGTCGCTCGCGGAACTAAGCTGATACGTGCGGCTCAGAACAACTTCGCGGATCAGACCTTTTACGGACCATTTGTTCGACATCAGACGCGTCGCCAGATAATCGAGCAGTTCGGGATGCGTCGGGCGTTCACCCGTCGCTCCGAAATTATCCGCCGTGGAAACGATGCCGTCGCCCAGCAGGTGCTGCCAAACGCGGTTGGCCATCACGCGCGCGGTGAGCGGATTCTCGGGAGCGGTGAGCCATTGCGCGAGTTCGAGGCGACCGCTCTGATTGGCGGGCATCTTCGGCGCGGGAGCCGTGGTGGCGAGCACTTGCACCACGCCGCGCGGGACGGTTGCGCCGCGTTCATTGACCTCGCCGCGAATGTAAATCGGCGCATCGCCCACGCTGCCTTCGCGCACACCCATTACGCGTTCTGCAGTCGGGTCGATCACTTCCTTCGATGCCGACTTGGCGTATTTGCCGCCCGTCTTCTTGTTCTTCGCTTTGCCGCTGCCTTGGAAGCGTTCGAGCACTTCCATCTTCTGGGCTTCGGTCATTGAATTAAGACGCTGAGCCAGCTTGGGATTGGCGCGCACCATCTGGGCGAGACGCGCTTCCTGATCCGCCGAGAGCTTGCCGGGTTTCGCCGCGGCCGTCGTCGGAGCGGGCGCGGGTGCGGAAGCCGCAACCGGCGCGACTCCGGGCGCGGTTTCTTTGGCAAGCGCGATCAGCCGACCGGGCTGACGATTCTTCGCCGCACCCTGACCATCGCCGGTGCCGTAGCAATTCTCCGTGCTCCGGAAAATGCCAGCCATCGCGTAGTAATCATGCGTCGTGATCGGATCAAACTTGTGATCATGGCAGCGCGCGCAACTCACCGTCACGGCCAAGACCGCGCGTGTCGTGGCATCGATCTGCTCGTCCACATTGTCCGCATTGAACTGTTCGCGATTTTTTTCATTCAAACCTTTGGGTCCCATTGCGAGAAAACCGGTCGCGATCGTTTGCTCGTTGCGCTGCGCCACGTTCTTCGCCGGGAGGAGGTCGCCGGCGATTTGTTCGCGGATGAACTGGTCGTAAGGCTTGTCCGCATTGAACGAGGCGATCACGTAATCGCGATAACGCCAGGCCTGCGTGTAGAGGTAATTGCGTTCGCGACCCGTGGATTCCGCATAGCGCGCCACGTCGAGCCAGTGCCGACCCCAACGTTCTCCGAACTGCGGAGAGGCGAGCAACTGATCGACCGTCTTGGCGATCACGGACTGGCGATTGGCTCCCGCTGACTGGCATTCCTTCACGAAGGTTTCGGCCTGCTCAGGCGTCGGCGGAATACCAATGAGGTCGAAATACAGCCGGCGAATCAGCGTGTGCGCCTCTGCATCGCCGACGGGTTTGAGATTCTTTTCTTCTAGCTTAGCGAGCACGAAACGATCGATCTCGCTCGTCGGCCATTTCGTGTCCTTCGTTGCCGGAGGGGTCTGCGGCTTCACCGGTTGGAAAGCCCAAAAGTTCTTCCCTTCTTCGATGTTCCACTTTTTCGCCACGGATTTGCCCGTGCCATCGCGCGGATCCGGCGCGCCCATGAGGATCCATTTCTCGAAGTTCGCGATGACGTCCTCGGGAAGTTTTTCCTTCGGCGGCATCAACTCGGATTTCTTCAAACCGCGCAGCGCGGAGATGAGCAAGCTGTCGCCCAAGCTGCCGGGCACCACCGCATGGCCGGTATCGCCGCCGGCGCGAATCGCATCGCGCGTGTCAACCAGCAAGCCGCCCTTCACCTTTTCCGATTCGGCAGAGTGGCACTTGTAACACTTGGCCACGAGCACCGGACGAATGTTCTTCTCGAAGAACGCGAGTTCATCGCGTGTCGGCGCCTTTTCCGCCGCGACCGCACTGGTGGCGGCAACCGCAGTGAAAGCGACAAGAAACCGAGTGAGTGTTGGCAAGTTGTTCATGGATTTGAGCAAAGCTTCATCGGACGGCAACGGCGGGCGCATCGTTCTTCAGCAACGCAGCGGCAGCGGGCAACTCCGCTTGCGGCAATCGATTTTCAGTCATGAGTTGGACAATTTCATGAGGCGCCAGCGCGCGATCAGCGATCACCAATTCATCCAGCGCACCGCGAAAACGTTCTGAGTGACGGGCGGTCTTACCAAGGCGACGGCCAATCCATACGATGTCTTTCGCCGCGTCATCGGACGCGTCGAGGGTCGGAGCGGTTACGCTGCGGCGTTTGCGATCCGGCTTCGTCGCGGATTCTTCGAGCCTGCCATCGACGTATTGCTTCACCTGCGCCGGCGCTTCCGCGCGATCACCAGGAACAAAAACAATGGCGACATGATGCCAGCGGCCATCGCGCAAAGGCGTCGTGCCCACAGCCAATCCGCGACCAAACTCCGTGCGCAACGCGCCGAGCGTTCCCTGTAGCGGATTGCGATTCCAACCAATCTGCACAAAAGGCGCGGCCGACTTCTTCGCGCGCATCCCCCACGCGACCGCCGCGGATCCGCCCGAGAGCTGCGCGTTTTCCGGCACCTTCATCCAGAAGGCCACCGTGCGCGCGGCGCTGGCGGACACTCCGGGCAGAGCGGCCCTGGCGCTAAAATGTCCGTCAAAATTCAGCGCGCGTTGCCAACGGCCCGTCACGTGTGCGCCGGCGAGCGCGGCTGATTCGCTGGGCTCGAACTTCGCGTCAAACGATCCCGCGGCGAAGCCGGCGGATTCCGCACGCGCCACGCTGGCATCGGTTTCATCGAACGACCAACGCACATAACCCGCGGGTTTCATGAGCCGATCGAACGTCACCGGCCGCGTGAAGCGAGCGAATTTCTGTTCGCTGTTGCTCACCGTCGAGACGCCATTGACGGCGAATCGACGCGCTTCCTTTTCGCGCAGCACGATCGTCTCGCGATCTTTGCTCACGGAGTCGCCGGGCGCCGCTTCGACCGCGCCTTTCAACACGAACACTTCGGTCGCCCCTTTTTCGTCCGCCACCATGCTGAACTCCGTCCCCAGGTCCACCACCTCCACGGCAGGATTTGAAATTCGAAAACCAATCGCCTCGGTCGGCACGTTCGCGCGCAACGCGCCCCGGCGCAACACGGCGTCCCACGCGGAATTGAGCTCCAGCGTCGCCGGGCCCGTAAGCACCACTTGCGCGCCGCAATCGAAGGTAATTTCAGCGAGGCCCGCCGCGAGTTCGAGACGTTGACCAGAACGCAGCTGATCGCCGGGCTGCAACGCGGAGGATTTGCCAATCCACTGGCAATCTTTCGAGCCACTCAAACGCGCCACAAAGTCAGCAGCCTTCGCATCGGTCGCGGTTTCATCACGACGACCGCCCAAGCCAAACCAAATCAACAAAGCGACGGAAGCCGCCGCAGCGAATGAACCCAAGCCCCAAATCCACGCCGCCGGGCGAACGACGCGCGACGACTGAGTCACCGCATCCGGTTCCTCGGCCTGCATTTCGCTCGCATACTCAAACAAGCTCGCCGAAAGCGCCGTCGCACGAATGTAGAACCGGCGCGCCTCCTCAGAAGTCTTGAGCCAGTTCGCGAGCCGTGGCCGTTGCGCGTCGGTTATCGATCCGTCCACCGCCGCGTTGCAGAGTTCGTTCAACTCGAGAATTTCCTGATCGGAAAGTTTCACGCGGCACCTCCGGTGGCGAGTTGGTTGGTGACGCAATCGGCGAGCAGCTTGCGCAAGCGGCCGAGCGCCTTGTAAGCGGCTTCGAGGGAGCGGCCCGAACGTTGGGCGGCTTCCTCGACCCCGCTGCCGGGTTCGTAGCGCGTGAGCAACAGCTCGCGGTCGCGCGGATGAAGTTTCTGGAGACAACCCGCGAGCGCCTCGTGACGGTCATCGATTTCGTCGTGCATCGTGCTCGCGGTTTGCGCGACGGCGTCGAGGACATCCTGATCGAAGACGACTTTCGAACGGGCGAATTTCTGCCGCGAGTAGCGAATGCGCCAGTAGGCGATCTGACAGGCCCAAGCGACGAAATCACTACCGTCGCGGAACTCGTCGAATTTTTCGCAGATCACGAGGCTGGTTTCCTGGAGTAAATCCTCGGCGTCGTGACGATCCGGCACGAGCGTGTAGATGTAGGAGAAGATTTGCCGCTGATGCCGCGTCATCAGGGCCATGAGCCGTTTGCGGCTCTCGGTTTCGTTGCGCGGTTCGTTTTCCATTGGTGAAGCCGGCGGCCGGGTTGACCGACCGCCGGCAGAAAGTTCGAAGCAGCGCGCCCTGTTTACCCCAGCGCCACGACGAAAATCGGAAAGCTTACTTGTTCTTTTTCTTCTTCTTGCCTTCAGGACGGATGGAGGCGAGTTCGGCGTCGTCCAATTTGCCGTCACCGTTCAAGTCATACTTCTTGAGGTCGGAATCGGTGCCGAACGCCTTCGTGACGGCTTCCTTTTCGTCAGCGTCGAGAATGCCGTTGCCGTTCTTGTCATACTTGGCGAACACATCGGTGCCGCCCTTGTTCTTCTTGGCTTTGGCCGCTTCAGCCGACGGGACAGCGAGGCCGAGGAGGCAGACGCCCAAGGCGAGGAGGTAAACTTTCTTCATGTTGCAGGTTTTCGTTCTCCGATTGCAGGCTTTATTGGCTCGGCCGCTGGCTGCAATCGGGCGCCCAGACGGACCGAAGTTGTGCTACTAACCGGGTAATAGCACTAGGACGGCGGATTAGGACATCCGGTTGCAGATTTTTTTGGAGAAGACTGTCGACCGAAGAAACTCGGCCGCCAGGCTTAGTATTTCGCACCCTCAACCCACTTCACCGAGTGATCGCCGGTGACGGCGATGGTCTCGGCGGGCGAGTTGATTTTGAAGAACGACCACGGGCCAGGGAGGAACGGATATTTCGCCAGTACACGTTCGTCGATATCGACGCCGAGGCCGGGCTTCTTCGGCACGTGCAGATAGCCGCGCTGGATTTCGAGCGGTTCGGCGAGGATCTCGTCGGCAGCCGGGAACGGATACATGCCGGGGCGACCGTTGTTCGAATGGCACGGATATTCGAGCCACTCGACCACGCTTTCGTCCCAGCAGATGCCACTGTGCGCGGCGGCGAGGACTTCGAGCGTCGTGCCCCAACTGTGAAAGGCGAACTTCAACTTTGCCTTGGCGCAGCCGTCGAAAATGCGGCGACCCATTTCAAAGCCGCCCTGGCAGCACACGTCGGCCTGAATGTAGTCAGCACAACGCGTGGTAATCAGGTCGCGGAAACCGTCCTCGGTCTGCTCATGTTCGCCGGTCGCGATCGGAATCGGGCTCGTGGCCTTGAGCTTGCGATACGCGTCGTGATCATCCGGCGGGAGCGGTTCTTCGAGCCACGTGGGCTTATACGGAGCGAAGGCGTGCGTGAGGCGGGTGACGGTTTCGAGCGAGTAATTCTTGTCGCCCATGCGCCACCAACTGTGAGCGTCGATCATCAGTCCGAAGTCGGGGCCGGTCGCCTCGCGCATCAACTTCACCGTGCGCGTGTCTTCGTCGGGACCGAGCGCAGGGCGCATTTTGTAGGCAGGGAAACCCATGCCCTTCACGGCGGCGGCTTCCTCGGCGTATTTCTCCGGCGCCATATACATGCCCGCGCTGCCGTAAAGTTTGATGCGATCACGCTTGCGGCCGCCAATGAGTTCGGAAATCGGCAACCCAACGTCCTTGCCCGCGATGTCCATGAGCGCTATCTCGACGGCGCGATAAACCTTCGTGAGTTCGAGCGAGCCGATGAAGTTGAACGTCTTGAACTGCCGCGGATCCTTGCCGAGGAGGAACGGCTGGATGTGCTCGCGAATCTCGACGGCGGCGCGTTCGTGCGCCGGCCCGGGCGCGTAACCGGTGAGACCTTTGTCGGTCTTCACGCGGATCAGCATCGCGTCGCGCTTGAGGATGGTGCGCTCGCCATTCCAGAACGGCAGGCGGAGCGGTTGAGGCAATGGGCACGAGAGGAGCAAACCTTCGACGGCAGTAATTTTCACGCGATGTGTGTAGCGGCGGCGCGAAAGAAGGTCGAGAGATTTACACTGCGATCATTTCGCGGGCATCGGCCAAACCAAGTCGCCCTTCGTGAAATCGATGCGCGTTTGCTTTTTCTTATCGAACCAGACGACCTCGCCGCCGTCGTCCGTGCCGTTCCAGCCAGTGGCGTAAAGTTGAAAGCGACCGTCAGCACTGGGTTTGTAGCGCAACGGTTCGCCCGTGATCACATCGCGAGGCAAACCACCCGCGGGCTTCAACGCGGCGTCCAACGCATCAAGCGTCGCCGGCAGCGATCCGTGCTTGAGGCGATGGCGTTCCAGCGCGATGGCGACGCGCGCGAGGTCCACGGTGGACTGCATGGTCGCAGAACGTTCGGTCGTTCTGCTGACCGCCGGGAGAAGCATCGCCGCCATGATACTGTAAGGGTGAAGCCAGAAATGCTTTCTCAACTCCACCAAACGCGCTTCGATTTCGTCAGGCTTGTGATTGTCAAAGCGTCGCCCAACGGGATCGACCCCGCGAATCGCTTCGTTCAGGAAGCTCGACGCGACCACTTTGCTTTGATCGATAAATGCGCTCGGCACACTGAATCGCCGCACTCGCACGGGAACACGAACTCCCCCGTCCGCACTTCCGGTGATCGTCGAGAACAACTCCGGCTGCTCACGAAGTCTGTCCATCCCGCGGATCGTTCCGAGCGTCCGCTCGCCGCGCAGCGCCAGTTGATGTGAGGCCGCGAAATTGATCGCGCTCAAACGCTGCTCAAACGCCGCCAACTGCGCGTCCGTCCACTGGTGGCGCGCGAGCCCTTCCCACAGAGGCGTCATCGCTTGTTCCAGAACCGCGACGCGCACGAGTTGCGAGATCAGCAGCGGCTCGGATTCAACAGCTTCGGCGAACCGCAGCGTTAGCAGCGTGTCCTCAGCCGCTTCGGCGGACTTGTTGTCCGAAAGCTCGGCAACGGCGCGAAGCTGGGTGAGCCGACCAAGATTTCGTATTGCCGAAAGATGCGGCAGCAGCGTCAGGAAGGAGTCTTCGTAATGAACGGGAAAGCGCGCATGGGGACGCTTGGCGGCTTCGCGCAACTGCGCCAACTCGGAATCGAACTTGCCGAGTGCGACGAGCAAGTCCGCGCTAGGCGACTGCGGCTGCGGGGCCGAAGGGAAGTTGGTCAGCTTGCGGTAGTGCGCCTGCCACGCCGTGAGGTCCGTGAATGTTCCCGCCCGCCAAGCTCCGACCTTGGGCGGGTTGGGACCGAAGACCTCCATTTTATCGAGACGATCTTTTCCCGCTTCGTCCTTCCACTTCACGGGCTGATCAACGGCGGCGGGCTGCTCGTACTCGAACAACGGCTTGAAGAGCGGCACGGCCGCGAAATTCTCCGCATCCGGCACCGGCGGTGGAATGACCGCTTCCGGCGAAAGATCTTCACCCGCGGCTTTCGATTCCGCGACGAAGCGGTCCCACGCGCGTCGACCACGCCAATTCTCGAAGGCCACGAGCAACGCGATGGCCGTGACGAGCCACAGCAAACACCACGCAGCGAGTTTGAAACGGCGGCCCCACGTCGATGGATTGGAAACAGGTTCGTTCATATCAAACACAGAGGAAAACTGCGTCCATGCGGCGCTGACTTCGCGGGCGATTGAGCGGCGGGGGTTCCGGCGACGTCGGCGCGTCGATGAGCTCGGCCATCATTTTCCGCTGTTCACTCCAGTTCCGCGACCAATCGGCAGCCACCGCGGTCGCCGACGTCGGGCCGCTCTCCGCAGGGCCGGAAAAACTAAGCCCAATGATGAGCAACCACGCCGCGCCCAGTGCGGCCCAGCCCACGCGACTCGGCAACATCCACGCCAGCCACCACGAAGTTTCGGCACGTGACGAACGGGCGTTCATCTCTTCAGCCGCCGCGAGAATGGCCGCGCGCCAGTCGGCGGGAACCTGTCGCAGCGGTTGCCGCTGGACACGTGATTCAAAATTGTCCGGTTTCATAGCGTAATATTTTTGCGCCTTCCGTGCCTATTCGTGGCGCTATTTGATTTCGTCGTAAAGAGGACGCAGGCGCTCGCGCAATTTGTCTACGCCATAGCGATAGCGGCTCGCCGCGGTGTTGGCCGGGATCTCCAACGCCTCGGCAATGCCCTCGAACGTGAGCCCTTCCCAGAGTTTCAGGTGAACCACCGCGCGCTGATCGGCGGGCAGTTCGCCCAGCGCCTCGGTCAACGCGCGGCGAAACGCCGCTTCATCGGGATCGCTCGCGGACGCGAACAGTTCGACCGAGTTCGCCGCGAGCTCGTCGTAGTTCCGCTCCCGCGTGCCGCGACGCCGCATCTGGTCGATGGCGAGATTGTTCGCCGTGCGCAGGAGAAAGGCGCGTTCGTCGCGGGCGCGGGCGAGGAGCTCGGGCTGGCGCGCGAGTTTGACGAAGAGCTCCTGCAGCAGATCGCGCGTGTCGGCTTCGTTGCGGGTGAAGTTCAGCAGGAAAGCAAACAGCGCCGACGCGTGCTCGTCGTAGAGGCGGGCCAGATGGCGGTTTGCCGGCATGTGTTCGCAAGCATGACGCGGCGGGGGCGGTAATTTGTCTAGCGAATGTTTTGCAGAGCCGACGCCGGCGAACCGCTTTGAATTCCATGCTTCCCCAAACGGTCAAACCCACCTAAAAATTCCAACCATGCTCAAATCCTTTTCACTGCTCACGGCCGGCTTGTTCGGCGTTTTCCTCATTTCCCAACCCACTTTCGCCGCCGACCAGAAGCCGTTGCGCGTGCTGCTCGTCACGGGCGGTTGCTGCCACGATTACGCGGCGCAGAAGGACATTCTCAAGAAGGGCCTCGAAGCCCGCGCCAACGTCGTCGTCACGCAGGTGCACACCGACGACAAGAGCACCAAGCCGCCGCTAGCAATCCTCGGCAATCCCGATTACGCGAAGGGCTACGACGTCGTCATCCACGACGAATGCGCCGCCGCTGTCAGTGACCCGGCGACGATCAAGGGCGTGCTGGCTCCGCATCGCGCGGGCATTCCCGGAGTGAATCTCCATTGCGCCATGCACTGCTACCGCATCGGCAACGCCGGCGAAAAGGCCGACGCCGGTTCCGAACGCGCCATGTGGTTTGACTACCTCGGCATTCAATCCAGCGGCCACGGCCCGCAAGCGCCGATCGCGATCAGCTTTACCGCCAAGGATCACGCGGTCACCAAGGGCCTCGGCGACTGGACGACGATCAACGAAGAGCTCTACAACAACATCCAGATCTTCCCGACCGCCACGCCGCTCGCGCATGGCAAACAAACGACCACGAACAAGAAGACCGGCGCGAAATCGGACAACGATTATGTCGTGGCCTGGGCCAATGACTTCAAGGGCACGCGCGTGTTCAGCACCACCATCGGCCACAACAACGCCACCGTGGAAGACGAACGCTACCTCAACCTCGTCACCCGCGGCCTGCTCTGGGCCTGCGGCAAAATCGACGACCAGGGCAACATCAAAGCCGGCTTCGGTCCGAAGAAATAATTGCGCGTCCCGGGATTCAACCAACCACATCTATGATACTCAAACATGCCATCACGCTCGCGGTCAGCGCGTTGCTCCTCTCCTTCACCACGCACGCCGCCAGCGTCAAGCCGCTCCGCGTCCTGATGGTCACCGGCGGTTGCTGCCACGATTACGAGAACCAGAAGCGCATCCTCTCCGAAGGCATCAGCGCGCGCGCCAACGTCGAATTCACCATCGTCCACGAAGAAGGTCCGGACGGCAAAAAGGACAGGACCCATCGCGTGAGCATCTACGAGAAGGCCGATTGGGCGAAGGGCTACGACGTCGTGCTGCACAACGAATGCTTCGGCGCCATCGAAGACGTGGCGTTCGTCAATGGCATCGCCAAGCCGCACCACGATGGCTTGCCGGCGGTGATGTTGCACTGCTCCACGCACAGTTATCGCATGGCGAAGACCGATGAATGGCGCAAGGTCGTTGGCCAAAAGAGCATGAGCCACGAAAAGGGCCGCGACCTCAACGTGATCAATATCGCGCCCAAACATCCCGTCATGATCGGTTTCCCCGACAAGTGGCTCGACAAGGCCGACGAGCTCTACAAGAACGAAGTCCTCTACGAGAATTTCGTCCCGCTCGCCAAGGCCTACGGCGAAGACACCAAGAAGGACCACAACCTGATCTGGGTGAACACCTATGGCAAAGGCAAGGTCTTCGGCACCACGATGGGCCACAACAACGCCACGATGGAAGACCCGATCTACCTCGACCTCGTCACACGCGGCCTGCTCTGGGCCTGCGGCAAGCTCGACGACAGCGGCAAGCCGAAGCCCGGCTACGGCTCGAAGAAGTAAATCTCAACTAAGCCCGCGCAATTGACGCGGGCGACGACGATCGAGGGCCGGCATTTATGCCGGCCCTTTCGTTTTTTATGCGAAGGGATGATCACCGTCGAATCACCGCGAAATCTACGCGGTGGACACATCGGCACCTACGCCTCAGATTTTCCGCGGCGGCTTTTCTTCAGCATCAAGCGCTCGGCTTCGGCGAGTTCCAATTCCTCCTCCGTGATCGGTGGCAAGGTGGCTTCGTCCTGTTCCAGCAGTTCCATCTGGGCTTGATGCTCGCGCGCGAGGGAGCGGAACATCACTTTGAAATCCATGGCATCGCCCGTCTCCGGCTTCCACTTCAAGCGACCCACGGGGCCCTGATAATCAATCGGGCGTCGTTCCGTGGCGGAATCCGCCTTCATGACGGCGATCACGCATTGACCATCCTTGAAACGTAGAGTGCACGTGAAGTTCATAGTGTTGGAAGTCAGAGAACGTTGGTGGAGCAGCGAGGTGACTGGAGCGTTAAGCGAGCGCGATGGATTGACGGTGGAGGATCATGGCGGCGATTCAAGGCAACCGGAGGTTCGAGAGGCTGAAGTTCCACGTCGATTCACCGGCAGCGTGCGGCCGGGAAATCGAGTTGAGCTTCGTGACCACGGCCAGCACAACGATCAGGCCGATGACGGCGGCGAGGACGATCCAGACGCTGTTGTTGTTTGCGGGGTTCCATTCCTTTTTCTGGTGGAAGTAACTTCGCCGGCGCTGGCGGCGACGCTCGGGCATGGGGTCCATCGCCCGGGAAACTGTCGAGCTTCGTTCGCTTGATTTCATGGTTCCATTGTTATCAGCGTTCCGCGGAAAGAACTGGCGACGGACGGATCACTCGCCGCCGCCAGCCCAACCCTGCCACGTTCCCACTTGATCGTGGCTGGTAAGAATTGAACTCCTTCGGTCGAACATTTGGAACCGGGGGAACCCTGGTATTGGCCCAAGGCGTCGCCGAGTCCTGAGGCGGTGAGCGCCAGCCTCCAAAAGCAAAAGGCGCGGACTAAAGTCCGCGCCTTTCGTGTTTCCGTGAAACTGGAATCAGTTCACGAAGATTAATTCATTCGAGAGCAGGAGCACTTGGGCGAAACGTTCCCAGTTGTCCAGGGAGTGCATCGGCTCGGTGGAACCAGAGCCGCCCTTCTTGGCGAGGTAGGCTTTGCGCTCGGATTTGGACATCTTGGAGAGATCCGGCTGCTTGAGCTGGATCACGGAACCAGCCTCCGCCACGGGCTTGGTGCCAGCGGGGAGTTTGGCGAGGAAGTCCATCGCCATTTTCGACTCGGCCGGCAAAGGCGCGCGTTGATAGAGGGTCCGGTATAGGAACTGAATCTTCGCTTCGTTGCTGGCTTGGCCACCGAATTCCTTGCGGGAGACGATGTGCTTGGCCTGCTCGATGACGAACGGGCTGTTCATCATGAACAACGCCTGTTGCGGCACGGTGGTGAGGTAGCGCTCGCCGGCGGACATGTCGGGGTTCGCGAAGTCGAAGGTCGAGAACATCGCTGGCAATCCGGCGCGGTCCACCTTGGCATAAACGGTGCGGCGGTATGGATTGACGACGCCGGCATCACTTCCAGCGGAGGCATATTTATCGCGCTTGCCGGTGCTTTCACCGACGTTCACCGGCTGACCGCCCATGGCGAGATCCAGTTTGCCGGAGTAGCTGAGGAGGGAATCGCGGATTTCCTCGAAGTCGAGGCGTTGGATGTTCATGCGCCAGAGCCACTGGTTGGTCGGGTCTTCCTGCATGCCCTTCGCGTTGCTCTTGCTGTCCTGCTGGTAAACCGAGGAAAGCAGAATGTAGCGATGGAGTTTCTTGACGGACCACCCATGGTCCATGAAGTAGCTGGCCAAGTGGTCGAGCATCTCGGGATGGGTCGGAGCGTCCGCACGGACACCGAAATCGCTCGGGGTGCGAACGATCGGCTGACCGAAGTGATGCTGCCAGACACGATTGACGAACACGCGCGCGGTCAGCGGGTTGTCACGGCTGGCAATGGCCTTGGCGAGTTCCAAGCGGCCGCTGCCTTCCGTGAAGGGCGTCCGATTGGGAGCGAGCACTTCGATGAACTGACGGGGCACGGTTTGCTTGCTCGGGTTGCGGGGTTCGCCACGAATGAAGATGGGCGAGTTCTTCGGCCGCGGAGAATCCTCGACGGACATGGCGCGCACCGGAGAACCCGGGTGGGTTCCATTCAAGATGACGATCTTGTTTTCAATGGAGCCCTGGGAATTGCGGAACTGCACGCCCAGGATTTTCCCCATCTGGTTTTCCGTGAGATCGACGCAGGCGTTGTCACCAAAGAATGCCAGCCGGATTGACTCCATGCCGGGATCCGCCAACGGCGCCAGCGGATCGAAGCCGGAGGATTTCGCGCGGCTGGGCTTCGCACGATAATCAAACACGGGCGCCTTGACGGCCTTTTGCAGGTCGCCCAGAACCTTGGTGTAAACGGCCGCGACTTCCTTCAACGAGGCGGGCGCCTTGGCGGCGAAAGCTTTCGCGATGACGCGGTTATAGGGCTTCGCCGGGTCGTTGTTCGCCGCGATCTTGGCGGCCAACGGCTTGGCTTCCTTCGCGAAATCCTTCTCCGGCAAAGCCGCAAACTGATTCCACGGGCTGAACAAGGGGTCATGCTTCTTGGCAACGCTGCGCAAGGTGTCATCCCACAGTTCGTAAATGAACGAATCGAGCTTGCGATCACGCGCCACCTTGCGGCGATTGTCGTTGCGCACCTTGGTGGCGTTGTTTTCGTGGAACAACAGCATGTATTCGCCGGAGCGATCCAGCATGCCGCCGATGAGCCGGTGCTCTTCGCCCGCCTTGAACGCTTTGAGTTCTTCTTCCACCGCCGCAACCTTCTTCAGGTATTCCTGATGATCCGCCTCGGAACGCGGTCCGGCGATCTCCGGCCCTTCACGATGCTCGAGGGAACTGTTGAACACGCCGTGCAGCGAATAGTAATCAGCGGTGGGGATGGGGTCGAATTTATGGTCGTGGCAACGCGCGCAGGAGGCGGTCAAGCCCATGAGACCTTTGGTCACCACGTCGATGCGATCATCGATCAACTCCTCTTTGTTCTTCATGAACTGCTTGCCCACCGTGAGGAAACCCAAAGCGGCCAAGTTTTTCTTTTGTTGCGCCGTCTCCGGAAGGCGGTCGGCCGCGATCTGTTGGATAATGAATTGATCGTATGGGAGATCACTGTTGAACGCATCAATCACGTAGTCGCGATATGTCCACGCATACGGATAGAGCACGATGTTGCGCCCGTTCTGGCGATCGCCACTGGTGTCGGCGTAGCGGGCGACGTCGAGCCAATGACGGCCCCAACGTTCCCCGTAATGCGGCGAAGCAAGCAGGCGATCCACGACTTTCGCGAATGCGTCCTTCGAATTGTCCTTGAGGAAAGCGTCCACTTCTTCGGGAGTCGGAGGCAGGCCGATCAGATCAAAGGTCACCCGACGGATGAGCGTGTGTTTGTCCGCCAGCGCCGACGGCTGGAGTTTCTTCTCCTGCAATTTGGCGAGGACGAACGAATCAAGCGGCGATTTTCCCCAGCCTTTGGCGTCATTGACCTTCGGCGTCGGCGGGTTGGCGATGGTTTTGAACGCCCAATGCTCACTACGCACCTTGCCGATGTCCATCTTCACGGACTTGGCCAGAAGGTTGCCCGAACGCGGATCGGGCGCGCCATTTTTGACCCACTCCTCGAACGCCGCGATTTGCGACTCGGACAGCTTTTCACCCTTGCCCGCCGGCGGCATGGCGGTTTCCTTGTCCACTTGATGAATTGCCTTGATCAGAGGGCTTTTCGCCGGGTTCCCGGGAACCACGGCCGGGCCGGAGTCGCCGCCCCGGAGCAAGCCTTCCTTGGTGTCGAGCGCGAGGCCACCCTTGATCTTCGCGTCAGGCTCGGTGCTGTGACATTTGTAGCAGCTCTCGACGAGGACCGGGCGGATCTTCTTCTCGAAGAATTCGATCTGGTCAGTGGTGAGCTTGGATCCCTGCGCTTGAATATTACCAGCGGCACCGAGGAGGCCGAGCAGGAGGAGGTTTTTAATGTGTCCGTTCATAGGGTCGGGATAAGAACATGGCCGCGATCGCTGTCGCGGCCATGTTCGTTAATGGTTGAAACCGCGATCGCTCAAGCGAGCAATTCTTTCACAACATTGCCGTAGACGTCCGTGAGACGGAAGTCGCGACCGTTGTAACGATAGGTCAGTTTTTCGTGATCGAAGCCCAGGAGGCGAAGGATCGTGGCATGCAAGTCGTGAATGTGAACCTTACCTTCGACAGCATTGTAGCCGAATTCATCCGACGCGCCTTGAACGTGGCCGCCTTTGATGCCGCCGCCCGCCATACAAGCAACAAACGAACGGCTGTGGTGATCACGTCCTGGCTCGCCGCGCGCACCGCGGTCATGGCGCGGGGTGCGCCCAAATTCACCACCCCACAGGATCAGGGTGTCATCCAACATGCCGCGCTGCTTGAGGTCGGCGATCAACGCACCGATCGGTTGATCAATGGCCTTGGCGCGAGCCCGGAGGTTCGTTTCGAGATTGGTGTGATGATCCCAGCCATTGGCCCAGACCTGCACAAAACGGACACCACGCTCGACGAGGCGGCGGGCAATCAGCATTTCCTTGCCGTGACCTTCGCTGCCATACATATCGCGAATGTGCTGCGGCTCTTGATTGACGTTGAAGGCATCCATCGCCTCCGTCTGCATCTTGAACGCAAGTTCAAAGGATTGAATGCGGGCTTCGAGAACGTTCTCGCGGTTGAGGCGTTCGCTATGCATTTCATTGAATGCGCGAAGGAGATCGAGCTGTTCACGCTGCTGCGGCTGCGTGGCGTAGTAGCTCTTGAT
This sequence comes from Limisphaerales bacterium, assembly GCA_044224905.1. Classification (GTDB taxonomy): domain Bacteria; phylum Verrucomicrobiota; class Verrucomicrobiia; order Limisphaerales; family JBGAJN01; genus JBGAJN01. The sequence goes on along the minus strand of JBGAJN010000002.1, from coordinate 206,173 downwards.
GTTCTCAATGATCTTGTCGGGGCTGGTGTTGACATTGCTGATCAACGTCCCCTGGAACGCGCCGGGCAGGAAAGCCGACCGCCAGTTGGCCGATCCACCAAGGCCGCCGTTGAGGGCAATGAAGCCCGGGAGATTCTGGTTTTCGGATCCCAGTCCGTAAAGCGCCCACGAACCCATGGACGGTTTCACCAACCGGCCGGAACCGGTGTTCATCATGACGGTGGCAAACTCGTGCGACGGAATGTCCGTGTACATCGAACGGATCACCGCCACGTCATCGATGTTTTCGCCGATCTTCGGGAAGAGTTCGCTGACTTCAGTGCCGCACTTGCCCATCTTGGTGAACTTGAAGGGTGACGGGAGGGGCACACCGCCGATGGCCGAGACATCCTGCCCAGCATACTTGGCGAGGCCGGGCTTCGGATCCCACGTATCCAAATGGGACGGACCGCCCTGGCAGAAAATGTGAATTACGCGCTTGGCCTTCGCCGGAAACGGGGGCGCTTTCGGAGCCAAAGGTGAAAGGTTCGCCGCAGCGCCGGCGGTGGTGGGGGAGAACATCTCGGGGCTGAGCATGCTGCCCAAGCTCAGGGCTCCAAAGCCCATGCCAAAGCGATTCAAAAATTGACGACGCGTGGTGCAAAAGTCGGCGAAACTCGGCTGATGTTGTCTCGGATCCATAATTTTTGGTGGCTAATACTTATTAATCGGAACGCTGCTGATGTCCGGTCTGACGTGCACTCGCTCGCCAAGATTCAAATTAACTCGGTCGACTCCGGACGGCGCGACCGCCCTCTTCGACGCTGGGTCCGGCGATTTTGTTACAGGGATCTTACGCGCGAGACAACGGCCGGAGCAAAGTTGAATGTCGGCCCGATTTAGCGGGCCGGAATCACTGGTAGCACGATATGCGACGGGTGCTCGCGATCGTGCAGGATCGTGTTCGTCGCCGTGACCACGCGCCGGTGATCGTTGAGTGGTTCGCCGGAGTTCGGATTCACATCGAACCGCGGGAAATTACTGCTCGAAATATCCACCCGAATACGGTGGCCCTTCTTGAAAACGTTCGAGGTTGGGTAAAGCTTGATCGTGAACGGATACACCGTGCCGGGCTGCATCAATTGCTCCCGTTCTAGGCCCGCGCGGAAGCGAGCGCGGACGATGCCGTCGCCAATGTTTAGATCGAAACCCGCCGGAAAGTCTGCATTCGCCGGGTGAACATCGATCAGCTTTGCCGTGAAGTCGGTGTCCAACGCCGAGGACGACGCCCAAAGCTTCACTTCGATCTCGCCCGTGACCTCAGTGTCAGCCGCGAGCGGCTCGGTTTCGAAAACGACGATGTCGTTCCGCACCGAAAGCGGCAGCGGCTTAGGCCAGCCCCAATGGTTCGAACCGCCACGTTGATCCCAACCGCCCTGCAGCATGATGCCGTCGCCCGAGGAAATGTTCCCGCCCAACGTCGGCACCGGATTCCGCGGATCAAATTCAAAGCTCGTCGAAGCCGACGCCGCCTCCGGCATCGCTTTGCTGAGTCGTCCGCCGGCGTGGAGATAGAACGGCGTGTAAACCGTGCGCGCCAGCGGCCACTCCTGTTCGTCGCGCCAGTAGCCGCCGCGATTCACGCGCCCGTCCTTCGTCTTGCGCCCATCGCCGGTGCCCATGACAAAGATGCGAACCTTGCTCGCAAATGGCTCGGCTTTCCCCACTTCGTTGTCGCGGTTCAGCAACCACTTGTCGAACCACGCGCAACGCCACGCGAGCGGATCGGCGATGGCGGCCTCCTTGCCGAAGTCTACCTGGCCGTGCGCGAAATTCCCCTGCCCGCCGTGAATCCACGGTCCCATGATCAAATAGACCGGACTCTTGAGCGTCTTGGTCAACGCGGCGAAGTTCGCCGTGGTGTTGCCCGCCCACGAGTCATACCAACCGCCCACCAGGTAAACGGGGATGTCTTTGTAACGCTCGGGGTGATCGAGAATGTTGTTCTGTTCCCAGAACGCATCGTTCGCGCCGTGCTTCATCGCCTCGATTAGCCATTCCTCGTATTCGGGCGCCAGGCGCAGCGCCGTGGTGTCTTTGCGCAAGGGCAATTGAAACAGGTACTCCGTCCGGTGCGCGGCCAGTTCGCTCAAAACGGAAACCGTCGCCGGATCGTGCGAGGCACGACTGCCCTTGCCCGCGTTGAGCATGATCCAATTCCAGAAACGCATCTCGAACGCACCCGCGTTGCGCATGCTTTGGCGGCCCATGTTGGAAACCGCGTCCACGGGAATAACCGTCGCGAGTTGCGGAACTTTTTCCAACGCCATCGCGTGCTGCGTGCCCCCGACGTAAGACGTGCCGAGCGTGCCGATCTTCCCATTGGACCACGGCTGCTTGCCGATCCACGCCGCGCAATCCCAGCCATCGCGGCCGTCATCGGTCATGAAATGCCAGACGCCCTCGGAGCCATACCGACCGCGGGTGTCCTGCGCGATGTAGACGTAGCCGCGCGCAGCAAAATATTGCCCGTCTTTTTTCGAGCCGTTCTTGTTGTACGGCGTGCGCGTCAGGATCACCGGGAAGCGACCCGGTGCCACCGTGGAACCGCGCGATGGCAGATAAATATCCGTCGCGAGCTTCACGCCGTCCCGCATCGCGACCATCAAGTTGGTCGTGGAGAGCACTTGGAACTCGCCCTGCCGCGCGCTGCACGTGACCGCAACGAGCGAAAGGAGGACGAGAAGAATTCGGGAGTTCATGCGTGGGATTGATTCGGTTCGACCGGAACATATTCAGTTTCTCGCTCCGTGTGAATCAATCTCTCGCCAGCGCGGTCGGTTGATGGTAACAAATCTCATCGCATGAAACTCAAAGTCCTGTGTGCCCTCGCCCTCGTCGCGTCCGCGCTCTCCACCTTCGCGGCGAAGCAGCCGAACATCCTCTTCATCTTCTCGGACGACCACGCGTATCAGGCCATCAGCGCCTACAACGACCCGCGCAAGCTGCTCCAGACGCCGAACCTCGATCGCATCGCCAAGGAAGGCATGCTCTTCACGCGCGCAATGGTGCCGAACTCGATCTGTGGCCCCAGCCGCGCGACCGTGCTCACGGGGAAATACAATCACCTCAACGGCTTTTATAATAACTCGAACAGCAAGTTCGACCCGACGCAGCCGACCTTCGTGAAAAACCTCAAGGCGAACGGCTATCAGACTGCCGTCGTCGGCAAGTGGCACCTCATCAGCGACCCCGTGGCCTTTGACTTCTGGCAGATTCTTCCCGGGCAGGGCGTTTACTACAACCCGCCGATGATCAAGAACGGCGAGAAGGTGAAACTCGAGGGTTACACCACCGACCTGATCACCGACATCGCGCTCGACTGGATGAAGAAGCGCGACAAGTCGAAGCCGTTCCTGATGATGTGCCAGCACAAGGCGCCGCACCGCGAATGGGAGCCGAACCTGAAATACCTCGGCTGGGACAACGACAAAAAACATCCCGAGCCGGAGACGCTCTTCGATGATTACGCGAATCGCGGACTCGCCGTGCGCGACCAGGACATGACCATTGAGAAAACCTTCACCGAGCGCGACGCGAAGCTCGTCACGCCGGGCACATTGACGCCCGAGCAGAAGGCGAAATGGGACGCTTACTACGAGCCGCGCAACGCGAAGTTCCGCGCCGCAAATCTCACGGGCAAGGACCTCGTGCGCTGGCGCTATCAACGCTACATGCACGATTACCTCGGCACCGTGAAGTCGGTGGATGAAAGCGTCGGGCGCCTGCTGGATTTCCTGAAGGCCGAGGGCTTGGACAAGGACACCATCGTCGTTTACTCGGCGGATCAGGGCTTTTACCTCGGCGAGCACGGGTGGTTCGACAAGCGCTGGATCTTTGAAGAATCCCTGCGCACGCCGCTGCTTATTCGCTGGCCCGGCGTGACCAAGCCCGGCAGCGTGAACAACGACATCGTATCCAACCTCGACTTCGCGGAGACGTTCCTCGACGCCGCCGGACTGCCGATCCCCAAAGACATGCAGGGCCGCAGCCTGCGTCCCTTGCTCGCCGGCAACACTCCCTCCGACTGGCGCAAGAGTTTCTATTACCACTACTACGAGTATCCCGCGCCCCATCACGTCCGTCCGCACGAAGGCGTGGTGACCGATCAATTCAAGCTCGTCCACTTCTACAAGCCCGACGTGGAATATTTCGAACTCTACGACCGCAAAAAGGATCCGAACGAAATGCGCGACTTCTCCAAAGACCCGCAATACGCCGAGATCGTGGTGCAACTGAAGACAGAAATGGACCGCCTCAAGGTTGAGTTGAAGGTGCCGAACCCGATTCCCCGCGAAGCTTTCGGCAACAAAGCCTTCGATAACGAACCGCAAACGCCCAACGCCCCCGGCAAGAAAAAGGGCGGGAAGAAAAAGGCGCAGTAAGTCGATGAACGTCGCGGTGCTCCCGCTCAAGTTGAAAAGTCCCGTGACGCGGACCGATTTGACCAAGCTATGACGTTCACCACGCTTCAAACCGCCCGCACCTTGGGCGAGGCGGACATGTTGAATGCCGCCTTGCAGAGCGCCGGTTTTCACCCGGACGATTCGGGCAATGCATCGAACGTTTCATTCGCCGGAAACGAAATCTATTACTGCATCCGCGTGCCCGCCGCAGAGGCAGCCGCCGCGCGGGAATTCCTCCGCGACAGCGGAAGTTCCCCCGAACTGTCCAAATAGACCGCTTTCGCCGCGATTGCTTCGCCACTCGGTAGCGTTTGGGTTGCAACCGGCCCATTCGGGCGCACCAAAAACTTGAATCAGGGGCTTCCACATTTATAGTGCTCCAAATGCCGACACGGGACAAAGCCGCGTGCAAAGCCAGGTTCATGGATTTCCTCATGAGCAAGAACCTGCGCGTCACCACGCAACGGCAGGCGATCATCGATACCGTGTTCGATACCGACCAGCATTTCACGGCCGAGCAACTCCTCGAATGGTCCCGTCAGCGCGACAAGTCCGTCTCCCGCGCCACCGTCTATCGCACCCTGCCCCTGCTCACCGAGGCCGGCCTCGTGCGCGAAATGGATTTCGGCAAGGATCACAAGTTCTACGATCCGAACTACGCCGAGCACCCGAACCACAACCACATCATCTGCCAAGACTGCGACAAGATAGTGGAGTTCGAGAGCGAGAAGATCGACAAGCTGGAGAGCGAAATTTCCCACAAGCTCGGTTTTGAATTGAAGACGCAACGTCTCCAGCTCACCGGCTCGTGCGAGCAACTCAAGAAGCTCGGCGCGTGTAAAAACAAGGCCTGCTAAAACGCACGCCCGACTCGCCAGAATTCCCCGCCGCATTTCTCGTCGCCGTCATTCCATCCAAAAAAGAAGAGGCGACACGAATGCCGCCCCTCCTCGATTCATTTGTTGTCGGACTGGAAACCAAGATTGCTCGCCACCTTATTGTTCAGCGGACGGACGCCGACGGGCCGGCTGCGGTGCGCCATCTGCATCTCCGCCCGGACGCGGGCCGCGACCTTCGGGACCGAAGCCGGCACCCTCAGGGCGGCGTTCACCATCCGGCCCACCGTCGCGAGGTCCGCGTTGACCATTCGGACCACCTTCAGGCCCGCCCGCGAAACCGGAGGAACGCGGCGGCATCATTTCTTCCATCGTGAGCTTTCCGTCGCCGTTCTTGTCGAGCTTGCGCAAGGCAGCGGAGGCGTTCGCGATTTCCTGTTCGTCGATCACTCCGTCGCCATTGGCATCGAGCGCTCCGATGATCGGCGGCATGGGACGACGTTGACGATCGCCGCCGGGTCCACCGGGACCGCGATCCGGGCGTTCGCCTTGCGGGCCGCCGCGTTCGGGACGTTCGCCGGCGCCATCACGCGGGCCGCGGGGCGGGGCGCCATCTTTGTTATCCTGAGCCTGCGTGGCCCAGACGGACGCGCCCAAGGCGAGCGCGGTCAGGAGAGCTGTCGTTGTGGTCTTCATACGTTTTGGTTGGTTGTCGTTTTGTTTGTTGTGCGCTGCGTTTCCCTTCCGACTCACGGATGGAGCACGCAGCGCGTGTTTCTGGAGAAAGGAGACGATACCCGCGTAAAGGTTTGATTTGATGCGCGCAGGAGAATTGTTAAGCGCGAGTAAATGTTTGGTTGCCCGATTTTCGCTTCACGGAACAAAACTCCCTGCGTAACTTCCGCACATGAATCGACTCACTCAGGCTTTCGGATCCCTTTTGCTCGCTCTGTTAATCTCGAACTCCGCCAACGCCGCGAAGATCGTCCTCGTCGCCGGCGGCAAAAATCCCGCGGACGGCGTGCCCGCCACCGAAGCGCTGCTCAAGGAACCGTTCGGCACCGACTTCGATAAGAACGGAAACACCTTCATCGTCGAGATGATGTCGGGCAATCGCCTGTTGAAGATCGATTCCACCGGCAAGCTCACGCACATCGCGGGCACCGGCAAAGCCGGCAACAGCGGCGATGGCGGCCCCGCGCTGCAAGCGGAGTTTCACGGCCCGCACAATCTCGCCGTACTGCCCGACGGCAACGTTTTGATCGGCGACACGTGGAACGGTCGCGTGCGCAAAGTCGACGTGAAGTCCGGCAAAGTTTCCGCCGTTCCCGGCTTCGGCGCGACGGGAGAAAAAGCGAAGAGCTCCGGGCCGTATTGCATCACGCTCGATTTCACCGGCACGAAACTCTACATCGCCGACCTCCGCCGCGTTCATGTGCTCGATCTGAAAACCGGCACCGCAAAAGTCGTCGCGGGCAACGGCCAGAAAGGAAAGCCAGCCGACGGCGCCACGGCCACTGAAGCGCCGTTATCTGACCCGCGCGCCGTCGCGCCGGATCGCCAAGGCAACGTTTACATCCTAGAACGCGGCGGCAACGCGCTGCGCGTCGTCGATGCGGCGGGCAAGATTCGCACCGTGGTCAATGCGAGCGGCAAAGTCGGCGGCACCGGCGATGGCGGCCCCGCACTCGACGCGACGATGAGCGGCCCGAAACATCTCTGCGTGGACCTCGATGACAACGTCATCATCGCCGACGCCGAGACCCACCTCGTCCGTAAATATCTGCCGAAGGAAGGCAAGATCGTCCGGATCGCCGGCACGGGAAAGAAAGGCAGCGCTGGCGTGGGTGGTGATCCGACCCAATGCGAGCTCTCGCGCCCACACGGGGTGGTCGTGCATCCCCAGACCGGCGAGCTGTACATCACGGACAGTTACAATAATCGCGTGCTGAAGATTGTGAAGTAACGTCGCGGAGTTCCGCCAATTAGTCTCGCGAGCCCGGCGTTCCCGACCGTATTTTCCCCGCGTGCATCTGGCTCATCTTCGACTTCGCGACTTCCGCAATTACGCGCGGTTGGATGTCGATTTTTCGCCCGGATTCCACCTCCTGCTCGGCAACAACGCGCAAGGGAAGACCAACATTCTCGAGGCGATCTACCTGCTCGCCACGCTGCGCTCGTTCCGCGGCGTCGGTGGCGCGCAGATGATCCGCCACGGCGCGAAGGGTTACTTCGTCGGTGCCGACGTCATCGGCCAGGGCGATCACGAGGTCAAAGCCTACTGGTCCGCCGCGGAGAAAAAAATCAGCCTCGACGGCCAGCCCGTCCGCAAGTTGTCCGACTACCTCGGCACGCTGCGCGCCGTCGTGTTCTGCACCGAGGACTTGCTCCTCGTCAAAGGCACCGCGCGCGCGCGTCGGCGTTTTCTCGATCTGCTGCTCGCGCAAACGCAGCCCACCTACCTACCCCTGCTCCAGCGTTACGCCGGCGCGCTGCGTTCGCGCAACGCTCTGCTGAAGCAACGCGTCGTCGATGAATCCGCGTTGGAAAGTTTCTCGATCGAACTCGTGAAGCTCGGCAACGAAATCATTCGCCACCGTCGCGAACTCGCGCCGCGTCTCTCGCCGCTGGTGCGCCTCGCGTATCGCCGGATTTCGCACGACGCCGAGGAACTCCGCATCGAATATCAATCGAGCGTGAAGAAGGATTTTGCTAGCGAACTCGCCGCCGCACGCACGCGCGAACGCACCTATCGGTCCACGCTCATCGGCCCTCACCGCGACGAAGTGCAATTGCTCCTCAACGAAAAAGCCGCCGCGCAATTCGGCAGCGAAGGCCAGAAGCGCACGCTGGCGATCGCATTGAAAATGGCGCAAGCGGAATACCTCACCGGCATCCACGGTGCGCCGCCCGTCTTGCTGATCGATGACGTGATGGGCGAACTCGATGCGAAACGTCGCGCCGGCTTGCTGCCGCTGCTCGAACGCACCGAGCACGCCAAGGGGCAGGTGTTCATGACGTGCACCGAGGAGAACTGGCCGCGCGAACTTGGCCGCGCGCTCGTGCGCTGGCGTGTCGATGCGGGGAAGTTGAGTCAGGAATAGGTCGCCCGCGAATCACGCGAATTGACGCGAAATAATTCCGATCAGGGATTCGCGTTGTTCGCGTGATTCGCGGGCAGTTGGGATCTTCCAACCGAAGAAAACTCAGGCCGCGACTTTCGGCGCCGGCTTTTTATCCAACTTGGATTTCAACTCGCGGGCTTTCGCCTCCGCACCGTGGGCGACGTTTTTGTAGGCGCCGAAATCGTAGAACCAATATTTCTTCGAGAGCCGATACATCCAGTGTTTCTCGGGGATTTCCTCGCCGGGGAGCCATTGGCTGAAACGCGGGGTCATCGCTTCGAGTTCGGCCATCGCGGTGCCGCGGACGGTAGTGTCGAGCGCGCCGTGTTTCACGACGAGTTCCTTCACGAGGTCGGGGCGCTCCAGCACCACGCAGCCGCGCGTGTGGTGCGCGGAGAGTTCGCGGAAGTCTTTCAAGAATTTGCTGTCCCGCATCGTAGCGTAGATACCGCGCGGGTCGCTGATGTTTTCGGTCGCGAACTGGATGATCGGGCACGGCTCGATGTCGCCCTTCGGGCCAATGTGATGCGAGACGCCGGTGCTCATCGGGCAGAGCGCCTGGCCGCGGTCGTCGTAGTAGGCGTCAATGATCGCGATCGGCATCTTCGCGCGCATTTCGGTGACGAACTTGCGCACGCGCACCAGCTGATCGGGGCGCAGCGCGAGATCGAAGTTCGGCTTCGGGCCGACCGGGCGATAGGTGTGGTACCACGTGTAATGCACGCCGCGCTTGATGAGTTCGCCAAGCCATTCCTCGGTGAGCAACTCGTCGATGTTCGACTGGCACACGCTCGTGGCGACGCCGGTGAGCAGGCCCTCGCGCAGGCAGTTGTCGAGGCCGCGCAACGTGCGGGTGAAGACTTCCTTCTTCCCGCGGCGCGTGTCGCTGGTGATCTCGCGGCCCTCGATGCTGATGAGCGGCGTGACGTTGCCGATCTCGCGCAGGCGTTTCGCGGTTTTCTCCGTGATGAGTTGGCCGTTGGTGAAGACTTGGAAATAACAATCCGGATGCGCCGCGAGCAGGTCGAGCAACTGCGGGTGCATGAACGGCTCGCCGCCGAGGATGCCGAAGAAGGCGTTCCCGTGCCGCTTGGCGTCAGTGATCGTGCGGTTGAGCGATTCGAGATCGATGGCGTCTTTCTCCTGGACATCCACCCAGCAGCCCTGGCAGCGGAGGTTGCAAGAGTTGAGGATCGAGAGATAGAGGAACGGCGGGAAATACTCCCCGCGCTTGATGCGCCGCTTGAACTTCTCGACCGACAGCATGCCCTTCACGCCGAAGTTCCAGCAGAACTTCGCGATGCACCGCTTGTTCGCGGAGCGCAGGGTGCGGAAGACGAGTTGGGGGAGCATGGCGGTATTAGCCACAGAGGCACAGAGACGCGGAGGAATGCTTCCCCTTCAACTCTGTGTTCTCGGTAACTCTGTGGTTCATTAAACAGGTTTCCCCTGCGCAGCGAGTGCGGCGGCGGCCTTCGCCTTCGCCTCTTCCGCGCGGCGTTGGATTTCCTCGGGCGACGGCAGGCTCATCAGGACTTCCATCGGGATGTCGCCGCCCTGGGCGAGTTTGGTGAGGCACTTCTGGCGCTCCTGCAACGCCTTCTTGTCGTCTCGCTCTTTGCTGAAGCGCGCCTTGGCGGCGTCGCTGCGCGAGCGGAGCGCGGAATAAACATCGCCGCCGAGCAACGCGGAGATGTCGATCTTCATCTTCTCCTTGCCCACGTCGCCTTCCTGCACGACGTCGCCGTTGATGGGGCCGGCCTTGTATTTCGGGAACATGATCGCGGCTTCGGGGCAGACGCGCGAGCAGGCGGGGCAGTTGGTTTTGCAGTTGTCGTGGTTCTGCGCCTGGATTTTGTTCTGCTCGTCCACGCCATAGACGCCGAACAGGCAGAAGCTCAGGCACTGCATGCAATTCGTGCAGCGGTCGTAGTCAATGACCGGGAACCACGGCTTCCACTCGCCGTGCTTTGCCGCGCCCAACTCGGCGCGCGTGCTCTCGGCGACTTCCGCGATGCGATTCGTGTCGAAGCCGGTGATGTCCTGAAAGCGCACCGGCGTCTCGGCGGAAACGCCCTCGGCCGCGAGCGTGCCGCCGCCGGCGAACTTGCCGAGCACGAGCATTGAGCCGCGTTCATGCGGCGCGACGCGTCCGCCCGCGACGGCGCGCGTGACGGCGAAGCCTTTTTCCAGCAACGCGGTCAGCGCGGAGAAACGGTCGGTGCTGTCGAGCGGTTGGGCGTCGGCGCCTTCGTAAAGAACGACGCGGAGAGTGGAGGCGGAGGTGAGTGACATGGGAAAGTATTCAGTAATCAGTGTTCAGTTGTCAGTCACGCTGCCGCAACTTTCGGCGCGTCACTCGCGGTGACTTTTCCCTTCGGCAGGTTTGCCTTCAGTTCGCTGTTGAACAACGCGGCGCAAACTTCCTCGGCGCTCTGTGTGCGCATGTTGAGCACCTCGGCGGTATCGAGCGGCAGGTCGGCCTTGGCGGTATGGAAGAGCCATTTCACGGCGCGCGGAAAGCACGCGGCGATTTTCACTGGGCCGCCATCAGCGAGACGTTTCAGCGAGGGATCCTGTCGCGCGCTCATTTCGCACAAGTCCGCTACGGCATCGAACGCCACGCCGGACTCGGCCAGTTTGCGCAGCACCGCCTCCTTCACCTCAGGCGGGACGACCTGGGCGTATTGGCAGTGACAGTAGAGGATGCGGGGCTGATCTGACATGTTCGTGAGCGAAGTGTAACCGGTGCGGCGCGAAACTCAATCAAGCCGTGGCCGCGTCGCGATGCGTCGGCTGCGGCTTGCCGGGGCGGAAATGTTCCATGTGATCAATCTTAAAGGTGACGCCGGGCAATTGCGCCGATGTCGCCGCAATCGCTTCACGCGCGGCCGTCTGCAATGCATCGGGCGACGCCTCGGCGCGGAGGTTCAAGATCAATTGCGCGCTCTCGATCTCGTCGGCCAGTTGCTGCGACAGCTCCGGCACGAAATCATTGCGCACAAGATTGATCACCGCGATGTCGCCCAAGCCCACGTCGGGACTCAGCGTCATTTTCAAGTGCGCGACTTCGACGCCGCCTGCGTTGAGGCGCGTCTGCAATTCCTTCGCGAGTAATTTCACCGCGGCGTTTCCATTGAACGCGGCCGCGGATGAAACCTGCACGGTGCAGTTCAACCAGCCGAGCAACGCCTCGCCATCGGCGTAGACCTCGTAGTCCACATCCATCACGGCGCGCGGCGTTTGCTGGGTGCCGGTGAGTTTGTCGAACCACGCGTCCAAGCCGGAGCCGGTGCGCGCAGAGACTTCGAGCACTTCGGCACGCGGAAATTCCGTCGCGAGCGCGCGTTTGAGCGCGGCGAGCTTGTCCGCGTCGAGCAGGTCGGTCTTGTTGATGACGATGACGTCGGCTTCTTCGAGTTGCTTGCGATAAATGTAGAGCACCTTGGGCGAGAAGCTGCCGCCGTCGGAGAGCCCGAGCACGCGGCTCGCGCGAATCGGATCCACCAGCACGCTCAACGGCGCGATGGCAAAGCTGTCGCCGTAGATTCGGCGCAATGGATACGTGACCGTCGCCACGAGATCGGTGCAACTGCCCACGGGCTCGGCGATGAACACATCGGGACGCGAAGCGGAGGTGAGTTTGTTCGCCGCATCGACGAGGGAATTGAACCGGCAACAAAAACAGCCGCCGGGAATTTCCTCGGTCGCAAAACCCCGCGAGCGAAGCATGGCGGTATCGACAAGCTCGCTGCCCTGATCGTTCGTGATGAGGCCCACGCGCAAGCCTCGGGCGGAGAGTTGCTGGGCGAGCCGGGCGACCGAGGTGGTTTTGCCGGCGCCAAGGAAGCCGCCGATCATAATGTAGCGGGCCTTGGTGGATGGGGGATTGCTCATGTGGCTCGTGTTCCGCAGTTATCAGTTGTCAGTTTGCAGTATCCAACAGACGCACGCGGAGGTCACTTTGTTTCGACGGAAAACGGGCCGCAGATCAATGGCTGCTTTCGTCGGCACCATCGCTCTTCTGTTTTTCCAAAATGCGATCGATGGTTTCGTCGAGAATCGCCCGATACGCCTGCACATCGACACAACGCGGGTCGGGTTTGCCCTTCACCAGATACAACCAACCTTCGTCGTAAGGCTTCTCAGAAATCTGACTGACGTCGGCCTTCAACGCGGGATTGCTCCCGGCGAACTCGCCTTCACCGATGCAGAACACGTCCGTGATCGCTTTGAACCCTTCGATCCAACCGACGACTTGCCCGGGCTTCACCGGCGTACCGAGCGGCGTGTCGAAACCGTGATCAACCATTTCACCGAGCATGCGCGTGGCGAATTTCGTCAGACCCACGCGCCAGGTGGTGTCGTCGTGCCGCGCGATCCACGCGTGCGACGGGCTGTAGAGAAAGTCCACCGGCAGGTGCGTCACGAAGTGCGACCGTTTGTAGAAGAGCGTTTTTGACTGGCCGGTATCCATGCTAAAGTCCGCATATTAAACAGACGCCGCGCGGCTGATTCAACCAGTTCCCGCAAGTTTCCCATCACGTCGCCCCGAGAAGAACCTCGTCAATCCGCGTCGCGAGTGATTCAATTCCGTCGCGTGATTTACTTCGATCACAACGCCACCACGCCGCTCCACGCCGCCGCCAAGGCGGCCTGGCTCGAGGCCGTGGAAAAGTTTCCCGGCAACCCGTCGAGCCCGCATCGCATCGGCGCGCGCGCGGACGCCGCGCTCACAGAAGCGCGCGAACGGCTCGCCGCGTTCCTCGCTTGCTCGCCGCTCGACATCGTTTGGACCTCAGGCGCATCCGAGTCGAGCAACACGGTCCTCCACCATTTCGCGCGACGTCTTCCCGCCGAAACCGAAGTGTGGATCTCGGCAATCGAACATCCCTGCGTGCTCGAGGCCGCTCGCGTTCACTTCGGCAAACGCGTGCAGTTGATTCCGGTAACCCGCGACGGCGCAGCCGATCTGAACTGGCTCGCGCGCGAACTTGCCAAGCATCGACCCGGACTCGTCGCGCTCATGGCGGCGAACAATGAGACTGGCGTGCTCCAACCTTGGCGCGAGGCGCAGGCGCTCTGCCGCGAACGACAAGTGCCGTTCTTCTGCGACGCCGTGCAATGGCTCGGCAAGCTTCCCGCGCGCGGTTTGGGCGATTGCGATTTTGTCAGCGGTAGCGCGCACAAGTTCGGCGGCCCCAAAGGCGTCGGCTTTCTGAAATGCCCAAAAGGCGTCGCCGTTGAACCGCTCATCTCCGGCGGCCCACAGGAAGACGGTCGGCGCGCGGGAACCGAGAACGTCGCCAGCGTTCTCGCGATGCTCGCCGCGCTCGAAGATCGCGAGGCAAAGATTCCAAAATCGAAAGCCGACCACGAAACGCTACGCGAGTCATTCGAGCGGGAACTTCTCGCGACGTTGCCCGGCGCGGAGATCGTCGGCGCAAACGCCCCGCGATTATGGAATACCGTCTCCGCGCTGGTGCCCGAGGCCGATTGCCGGCAGCGTTGGGTCGTGAAACTCGACAAGCTCGGCTTCGCCGTCTCGACCGGTTCCGCGTGTTCGAGCGGCAAGGAAGCGCCTTCGCACGTCTTGTCCGCGATGGGCTACTCGCCCGCCGAGGCGACACGTGTGCTGCGTTTCAGCAGCGGCTGGGAAACCACGCCCGCCGACTGGCAGCTATTGCTCGGCGCCTTGGAAAAAGTTCACTCCACCATCGGCGCGAGTAGTCCGCGAGTTTGACCGCACGACGCCTTCGCCCTTAGATTGCCGCCATGAATCCAACCACGCACACCGTCCTCTTCGACGACGAGTGTTCGCTCTGCACGTTTCAGATGCGCACGCTCACGTGGCTGGATTGGTTCAACGTCCTGCGCCTGCTGCCCATTTCGAATCCCCATGCACGCGCCATCGCGCCGCAACTCACGCGCGAGGCATTGCTCGAAGCGATCCACTGCGTCACGCCGGAAGGCGTCGTGTATCGCGGTGCGCGCGCGATTCGCTTCGTTGGCATGCGGCTGCCGCTGCTGATTCCGATCGCGTTGATTCTGTGGTTTCCCGGCGTGATCTGGTTCGCGGAAAAAATTTACGCCTGGGTCAGCCGCAACCGGCATCTCCTCAGCCGAGTCTTCGGTTGCAAGGACGCCTGCGCCATTCTGCCCGCGCGCAAGCGCGAGCAAGACGCGCCCGCCCCTGACGCAGGCCGATGAACCCCGTCGTCGACTCGGAATTTCTCCACCGACTCCGCACCGCGCGCGATCGCGCCGTCGAAGAACTTCTCCGCGAACGCAACGCCGACGGCCACTGGACCGGCGAACTCTCCAGCAGCGCGCTCTCCACCGCGACCGCAGTAACGGCACTCACGATCTACGCGAGGGCCGCAAACGGTTTCCCTCGCCCCGCAAAGCGTGAAGAGGGCCAGGGCGAAAGGATCTCCAGAGAGGTGATCGACTCCCTGATTCAAGGCGGCTTGCAGTGGCTCTCGAACCATCAAAACGCCGACGGCGGTTGGGGCGACACCGTCCGCAGCTTCAGCAACATCAGCACCACGACACTCGTTTGGGCCGCGTTCGGCGCTGTGCCTGGCGCGGATGAAAAATTTCGCGAGACTGTCCAGCGCGCGGAAGTTTGGCTGAAGCAGAAAGCGGGCGGCCTCGATCCCGATCACCTGGTTCCCGCGATCGAAGCGCGTTACGGCAAGGACCGCACGTTCTCGATTCCTATTCTCACGATGAGTGCGCTCGCCGGCCGTCTCGGCCCAAGCGAGGAAGCGTGGCCACGCGTGCGCCCCCTGCCCTTCGAACTCGCCGCCGTCCCGCATCAACTCTACGGCGCGCTCCGGCTGCCGGTCGTGAGCTACGCCCTACCCGCGCTGATCGCCATCGGCCAAGTGCGACATCACTTTCGTCCGACTCGAAATCCCATCACGCGGCTCCTCCGCGCAGCGACACGTGCGAGCACGCTGAAGAAGCTCACTGCTATTCAGCCTTCGAACGGTGGCTTTCTCGAAGCCACGCCGCTGACAAGCTTTGTCACGATGAGCCTCGCGGCAATGGGATTGACGGATCACCTCGTCACCAAGCGCGGCGTGGATTTTCTCGTGAAGTCCGCGCGCAGCGACGGGAGTTGGGCCATCGACACGAATCTCGCAACGTGGGTAACCACGCTGAGCGTGAACGCCCTCGCACCGAGTGAGACTAAGTCGGAACGAATCCTCCAGTGGCTTCTCGGGCAGCAATACCGCGTCGAGCATCTCTACACCCACGCCGCGCCGGGCGGTTGGGCATGGACGGATCTGCCCGGCGGCGCGCCCGACGCGGATGACACAGCCGGGGCGTTGCTCGCGTTACGCGAACTTCAATCGGGAGAGTCGCGCAACGACGCCGTCACGCTGGGCATCGAGTGGTTGTTGAATCTGCAAAATCGCGACGGCGGCATTCCGACGTTTTGCCGCGGCTGGGGCGCGTTGCAATTCGATCGCAGCAGTCCAGATCTCACCGCTCATGCGCTACGCGGGTGGATCACGTGGCTTGATGAACTGTCCGTACCGCTCCGAGCGCGTGTCCGAACCGCCATCCAGAAAGCCGTGAATTTTCTCGCCGCGACACAACGCGCCGACGGCGCGTGGCTCCCGCTCTGGTTCGGCCATCAGGAATCGCCGGACGACGAGAATCCTCTCTATGGCACGACACGCGTACTCGTGGCGTTGCATAATCTGGAAGCGCGGCAACTCGCGGACGTCGCCGCCATCAAGGCACCCGCGATGCGATGGCTGCTCGGCGCGCAAAACCCGGATGGTGGTTGGGCTGGCGCACTTAACGCCGCATCCTCAGTGGAGGAAACCGCCCTCGCGGTTGAAGCCCTCTCCCACGCGAACCTGTCAGCAGACGAGCGCGCAGCGTTGATTCACGGCGCCAACTGGCTCATTGAACGGGTGACGTCGGGCGCGTGGCGGGAACCGTCGCCGATCGGATTTTATTTCGCGCGGCTCTGGTATTTCGAAAAACTCTACCCGTTGATATTCACGACGGGCGCATTGAACGCAGCGGTAAAAGCGTTGGCTAGATAACGCGGTTACCGCTGGATCACTTGCGCGGCAACGAGCCTGATCGCGCGAAATAGAGGAATGCGCCGAGCGCCACCATGCCCAAGACCGCCACGCTAATGAGCACGGCAATGAGTTTCAGCACGCGCGCCTTGCGCATCGTCTCTTCGCGCTCGGCGGCCGACGCTTGCTTGAACAACTCGAACTCGCGATCCACGTTCGTGGTCGTGGCTTCATCTTTCAATTGCAGCGTGAGCCAAGTGCCTTGGGTCGAGAAAGCCGCCGGCAGCTTTCCCATCACTTCGCCCGCGGCGGTGGAAAATTTCTGCGACGTCCAAAACGGTGCGCGTTCCTGAGTCCACATCCGCACCAGGCCGTGATTGCGCGCAAGATTCTGCAGTCGGGTCCAAAGAAGATCGCGATGCAAATCAGCGTTCGCCGGGTCGGTGAACACTTCACTGTGAATCCGCGCGTGCTGGCCAGCGATCTGCAAGCCCATTCCCGCGAGCACCGCGTCGCCGGACGCCACGACTTGGAATTCCGCAATGCGCCGCTCGAGATCCATCGCATTAAGGCCAGCCGCCTGCCACAGCCCGCGCAACGCCGGCAAATCCTCCACTGTCGCTCGTCGCACCTCGTAGTTCGCTGGATTCATCACGCGGAATAAATCACGTCGCGTCGTGTCGGTAAAGTTTTTGGTGGCAAACGAGAGTCGTTACGCGAATCTTCGCGCGATCATTGGCTCGTGAGCGAAACAACATCAGCAACTCCAGCCGCCGGCGCCAGCGCCCACGGCTTGCTCGGCATCCTCGCCTTTCTCCGGAAATAT
The DNA here is from genome assembly GCA_044224905.1 of Limisphaerales bacterium. Lineage (GTDB taxonomy): Bacteria > Verrucomicrobiota > Verrucomicrobiia > Limisphaerales > JBGAJN01 > JBGAJN01. Next base: position 188,893 of record JBGAJN010000002.1, on the reverse strand, counting down.
CCGGGCCGGGTATCCGTCTGCATTGGGCTGCTGCTGGTGAACATCAGCATCGAGCTGACGCTGCCGCAAATTCTCGGCAACGCCATCACCGCACTCGGCCGGCACGTGGCGACGGGTGAAGTCTTCTCGTTGCAAAATTATCTCCTGCTCTTCGGCGGGCTCATCACCCTGCGCGCGGTGGTCGGTTTCATCCTCGGACCGGTGCGCAGCCGGCTCGTGCAAAACACCATCGGCGACATCCGCTCCGCCGTTTACAGCGCCATCTCGCGGCTCGCGTTCGTGTATCACGACCGCTCGAATACCGGCGAACTCATCTCGCGCTCGACGACCGACATCGGACGGTTGCAGGAATTTTTCTTCGCGTGCGTGCTCTTGAGCATCGATATCGCGGTGTCGCTCGTCGTGTCGGTCTGGCTGGTCTTCGCGATCAGCGCGGCGCTCGGTTGGGTCACCGTGCTGACGATGGTGCCAACGGTCGGCTTGATCGCCTTCTTCGCCGCGAAGCTCCAGCCGCAATGGCGCGCGGTGCACGATCTGCATGGCGCGATGACGACAGTGATTCAGGAAAACATCGCCGGCGTGCGGGTCGTGAAGGCGTTCGGGCGCGAAGCCACGGAGGTGGACAAGTTCACCGCGAAGAAGGACGTGTTCGTCGGCACCGTGCTCAAGACGATCAACTACTGGGCCGCGCGCGTGCCGTTCGCGCAATTCATCTTCGGCCTCAGCACTCCGCTCGTCCTGTGGATCGGCGGACAACAAGTGATCGCCGGCACGTTGCCAATCGGCGATCTCGCGAAGGTGCTCTTCTACCTGCTCGCCATCGGCAATCGCGTCGGCGCGGTCGGGCAATTCACGAACATCATCCAGAACGCCAAAGCCAGCGCCGAGCGCGTGCTCGAGGTGCTCCACGAGCGGCAGTCGATTCAAAGCGGCACCAAACCCATGCCCGCCGGCCACGGTGAAGTGCGCTTCGAAAATGTTTCGTTCAACTACTTCGACGGGAAAGCTTCGCTGACCGACGTGAGTTTCCTCGCGAAACCCGGGCAAACCATCGCCGTGGTCGGCCCGACGGGCTCCGGCAAAACGACGATGGTGAACTTGATCCCGCGCTTCTACGAAGCTTCGAGCGGTCGCGTGGTGATTGATGGCGCCGATGTGCGCGAGTTGAATCTGACCGAGCTGCGCCGTTCGGTAAGCGTGATTTTTCAGGAGACGTTTTTGTTCAGCACCAGCGTGCGCGAGAACATCGCCTACGGCCGGCCCGACGCGACGCAGGACGAAATCGAAGCGTGCGCGAAAGCGGCGCAAGCGCACGGCTTCATCAGTGAGCTTGAGAATGGTTACGACACGATCGTCGGCGAACGCGGCGTCTCGCTCAGCGGCGGACAAAAGCAGCGCATCGCGATTGCGCGTGCGTTCCTGATGAATCCGCGCGTGCTAATTCTCGACGACGCCACGGCGAGCGTGGATTCGCAAACGGAGCGACTGATCCAGGAGGCGATGCGCACGCTGTGCGCCGGTCGCACGTCGTTCGTGATCGCGCATCGTTTCTCCACGGTGCAGCACGCGGATCAGATTCTCGTGTTGAAGGCCGGCCATGTTGTCGAACGCGGCACGCACGACGAGTTGATTCAACGGCGCGGGTTCTACAGCGAAATCTTTGAGGAGCAGATCAGGCGATAACACAATGGCCTCGAAAGACGATATACTACTCGAAGAGCAAATCGCCCGGCGGCCGATGACCAAGGCGCTGTTCCGGCGGCTGATCAGCTACGTGCGACCGTATCGGCGCACGTTCGTGCTGAACCTCATCTTCACGCTGCTCTCCACCGTCTCCGGGTTGCTCGGACCGAAGTTCATTCAGATTGGCGTGGATCGTTACCTCACCGGCGTTTCATCCACCGAAGCCGCCTCGCACGGCATCCTCATCGTGAGCGTGATCTTCCTCGGCAACCTGCTACTCGGCTGGTTCCTCTCGGTGGCACAGGTCAAGAGCGCCATCACCATCGGCCAGGGCGCGATGAACGATCTCCGCCTCGAGGTCTTCCGCCACATTCAGAAACTGTCGCTGAACTATTTCGATCGCACGCACCAAGGCCGCATCATCAGCCGCGCCGACACCGACATCGACGCGCTCGACCGCATTCTCACTTGGGGCGCGACACAAATGCTCAGCAGCGCACTCACACTCGTCGGCGTGATTTTCCTGCTCGTGCAATATGACTATCGCCTCTGCCTCGCGGTGAGCCTCGTGGTTCCGCCGCTGTTCCTCGCCACGCGGTTGTTCCATCACTTCGGGATGAAGGCATACCGCGAAGTGCGCAAGCAAACGTCCCGCATCACCGCGTCGCTCGCCGAATCCATCGCCGGCGTTCGCGTCGTGCAAGCGTTCTCTCGCGAGGAAGAAAACCTGAACCGCTTCCGGGAAGTCCAAGGCGACTACGTGGTCGAAGCCCTCGTCGCTTCTCGCGTGTTTCACACTTACATGCCGTTCATCGGTCTGATGTCCGGCGTGGGCGCGCTGATCATTCTCGGCTACGGCGGCCAGCTCGTGACGCGCCACGAGATCACCGTCGGCCAACTCGCCGCGTTCATCCTCTACTTCGGGATGTTCTTCGGCCCGATCCAGACGATGGGCGATCTCTTCAACTCCGTGCTCTCCACCGCCGCGAGCGCCGAACGCATTTTCCAACTACTCGATACCGAACCACAGGTTCACAACCGCCCCGGCGCCGTCGCGCTGCCGCCGCTGAACGGCGAGGTCGTTTTCGATCACATCCATTTCCGCTACGACTCGACGCCCGCCGACACGTGGATTCTGAAAGACATCACGTTCACCGCGCGCCCCGGCGAAACCATCGCGCTCGTCGGCGCCACGGGTTCCGGCAAGACGAGCATCGTGAGTCTCATCGCGCGTTTCTACGAACCGCAGCAGGGTCGCATCCTGATCGATGGCCACGAAGCCGCGCAGACGACGCTCGAATCACTGCGTCGCCAAATCGGCATCGTGACTCAGGAGAACTTCCTCTTTACCGGCACGATCATGGAGAACCTCAAGTTCGGCCGCCCCGGCGCCACCGACGACGAAGCCATTCAGGCCGCGAAAAACCTCGGCGCACACGACATCATCCAAGGCTTCGAGAGGGGCTATCAAACGACCGTGGCCGAACGCGGCAGCAACTTCAGCGCAGGCGAACGCCAACTCGTGTGCCTCGTTCGCGCAATGATCGCCGAACCGCGCATCTTGATCCTCGACGAAGCCACGAGCGCCGTGGATCCGCAGACCGAGCGACTGATCCAGCAAGCTTTGGAGAAACTCTTCGCACGCCGCACGTCCTTCGTCGTCGCGCACCGGCTCTCAACTGTTCGCCACGCGAATCTGATTCTCGTCCTGAGCCACGGCGAAATCATCGAGCGCGGCACACACGATCAACTCATCGCCGCGGGAGGCCACTACGCAAAGCTCTACGAGGAGTTCGTGCGTCGCTAAATCACGTCTTGTCTCAACTCACGATACTCCGTGTAATTCGTCCACGATGACACGCGCGCAAGCCCAAGCTCGTCACGCCCAACTGGCCGAGGAGATTCGCCAGCACGACCACCGTTATTACGTGCTCGCCCAGCCGGCCATTAGCGATCGCGAATACGATTTGCTCTTCCGCGAGTTGCAGGAGTTGGAGAAGGAATTTCCCGAGCTGTGCACGCCCGAGTCTCCGACTCAGCGCGTGGGCGGCGCGCCTTCGGAAGGGTTCACCCGCGTGAAGCATCTGCAGCCGATGCTGTCGCTCGAAAAGATCGAAGGCTCCGATCACCCGACGAAAGACGAGGAACCCGATCGCGACAAACGCAATCGTCTCCAAGACGAGAACACGCTGGAAGAACTCCGCGCATTCGATGCGACCATCCGCAAGCATCTGAAGTCGGAGCACGTCGAGTATGTGATGGAGCCGAAGGTGGACGGCGTTTCAATCAGCGTTCACTACCGGCACGGCAAGCTCGCGCTTGGCGTCACGCGGGGCGACGGCCAGACTGGTGACGACATCACCACCAACCTCCGCACCGTGCGCGCGATTCCGCTCGAGTTGCCAATGAAAAATCCGCCTGCATTGCTCGAAGTGCGCGGTGAGGCTTACATGGCAACGAAGGAATTCGAGGCGGTGAACGCGAAGCTCGAAGCTGCCGGTGATAAATCTTTCCCCAACGCCCGCAACGCCACGGCCGGCACGCTCAAGCAACTCGATCCGCGTCTCGTTGCGCAACGCCCAATCCGCGCCGTGTTCTACGCCGTTGGCGCGTGCGACGGCATCGAGTTTACGACGCACTCCGAGATGCTTGAATCGCTCGCGAAGTTCGGCCTGCCGACGCAGCGGCTCTGGTGGGTTTGCAAGGACATCGACGATGTCATCAAGCGCTACCGCAGCGACGTCGTTTGCCATTACGACGAAGACCACGACCTGCGCAGCAAGTTGCCTTACGAGATAGACGGCCTCGTGCTGAAGGTGAACCGCATCGCCGACTGGGCGCGCATTCCCGCGAAGACGCGCGCGCCGGGGTACGCCATCGTTCACAAACCAATCCCGTGGATCACGCCTGCGGAGACCGTGCTCAAAGCCATCACTGTGCAGGTCGGCCGCACCGGCGTGCTCACGCCCGTCGCGGAACTCGAGCCCGTCTTCGTGCAGGGCTCGACCATCTCGCGCGCGACGTTGCACAACGAAGACGAGATTCGCCGCAAGGACATCCGCATTGGCGACACGGTGGTCATCCGCAAGGCCGGCATGGTGATTCCCGAGGTCTTCGAAGTGATAAAGACCAAGCGGCCCGCGGGCGCGCAGGAGTTTGATCTGTTCAAGCACGTCCACGGCAAGTGCCCCGCATGCGGCGGGCCGATCGCCAAAGAGAAAGCTTCGGTCGGTGAAGGCGACGAAGTCGCGTGGCGTTGCCAGAATGTCGCCGGTTGCCCGGCGCAGAAGACTCGCCGCGTCGAATACTTCGCCCAGCGCAAGGCGCTCGACATCGAATCGCTCGGTGGCATCGTCGCCGAGAAGCTCATCGAACGCGGGCTCATCAAGGAGCCCCTCGACCTTTTCGACCTCGCAAAGGAGCAGCTGGGCAAACTCAACCTCGGCACCGACGACGAGCCGCGCATGTTCGGCGAGAAGAACGGCGCGAAGGTCGTGGAGGCGCTGGAACGCGCGCGCACGTTGCCGTTGAACAGGTGGATTCATGCGCTCGCGATTCCCGATGTCGGCGAGCAGACCGCGTGGCAGCTCGCGCAAGTTCACAAGTCGATGGATGACTTGGCGACGTCGGAAATCCTCCGCGACATCCGGGCGCTCGGAGAAAAGAAAGCCGAACGCGATGCGATCTCGCCGCGTTCGCGCAAGAACCCTCCGAAGGACGAAGCGGACAAAGCGCGCCGCGAGAAACGCTACGAAGAACTCAGCAACGAAATTGAGCCAATCGAAGCGCGGCTCGAGCAGAGCGGCGCCAAGCCGAGTCTCGCCGAGGTCGGTCCGGTTGCTGCCGCGGCGGTGCTCGATTTCTTCGCGTCACCCGCTGGGAAGAAGGTTCTGCACCAGCTTCTCCATCTCCAAATCAAGCCCGAAGGTGTCGCGGCGACGAAAGCGCCCTCTGCGGTCGGACTACCATTGGCGGGGAAAACGTTCGTGCTCACCGGCACGTTGCCGACGCTCTCGCGCGATCAAGCTTCGGAGCTGATTCGCAATGCGGGGGGAAACGTCACGGGTTCCGTGAGCAAGAACACTGACTATCTCCTCGCGGGCGCCGAGGCAGGCTCAAAACTGGACAAGGCTCAGCAACTCGGCGTGAAGGTCATCGATGAGGTGGAGTTTCGGAAGATGTGCGGAGGTTGAGCGAGCCGTTTGCGGCGAAATATTTACCGTTTCGCCACGCCGTTCTTCGCGGCGCCGACGCACCAGAGGTGTTTGTCGCTGCGGATGAAGATCTGTCCTTCGCTGATGGCGGGTGAGGCGAAGACGCCTTCACCGAGATCGGCGGTCGCAAGGGCTTTGAATTCCGGGCCGGGCTTTACCACAGTCGTCACGCCGGCGTCGTTGATCGCGTAAACCAAACCGTTCGCCGAGACCAGCGAGGCGTGCGTGGAACCAATCTTCTCCTGCCACGCAAGTTCGCCCGTTTTCGCATCGAGACAGTTCAACATGCCGGTGTCGGAAACCACGAGGAACCAGTTGCCTTCGCTGATCGGTGAGGGAACGTAGCTGACCATCGAGGCCTTGGTGTGGTGCCACGCAATTTGCGGGTGCGTGATCTCCGCCTGGTGATAGACGCTGCCGAGGTCGCCCTTACCCGTGTGACGCAGGCCAAGCAAATGATGCTGCGGAAAACCGGCGGTCATGAACAGCAGATCAACCTTCGGATTGTAAACGAGCGAGGCGACATATTGCTCCGTCGGTCCGTGGAGATACCAATGCAGTTTGCCGGTGTCGGGGTCGTAGCTCGTCACGGACTTGTCGCCGGAGAGCACCATCTGATTCCGTCCGCTGAGTTGGTAGATCACGGGAACGCAATAGCTGCGTGTGTGATTCTGGCGCGGCGTCAGCCAGAGCGTCTTGCCGGTCGCGCGATCGAGCGCCGCAATCCATGATTCACCATCGTGGTCGCCGTTGATGATGACTTTGTCCTTCCAGAGGACCGGCGCGCTGCAATAACCGTGGACACTTTTGAATTTGCCGGGCCGTGCGATCCACTGCTGCTTGCCGCTGAAATCGTACGCCATCACGACCGCGTCCTGCACGTCGAGAAACGAGACGTAAATGAGTTTGCCGTCAGTGGCTGGCGTGGACGAAGCGTGGCTGTTGAGCTTGTGCTTCTTTTCGAGCGGTGACTTGAGGACGGTTTGCTTCCAGAGGAGTTTCCCATCGGTGCGGTTGTAGCAAAGCAGCACGCGCTCCTCCGTTTCCGGAACGCAGCTCACGGTGAACACGCGATCGCCATAAACGATCGGCGAGGCGTGGCCGAGGCCGGGCACTTCTGACTTCCACGCGATGTTGTCGGTGGCGCTCCATTTGGTCGGGACATTCTTCTCCATGCTCGTGCCGTCGCCGCGCGGACCGCGCCAGCCAGCCCAGTTTTCAGCGCCGAGGCGATCGAGGCCGAGACTCAAGAGAACGATGACGAGGAACAGATTCTTCATAGGGATTACGAGAGCACGTGCCTTTTGATGACGTGGTAGACGTCGGTGGAATTCAGCGGCGCTTTCGGCAAAAGCGCAGCATCGGCCGAAATCAGGACCGGCCACTCCGCGACGTTCGCGGGACGATTGCCGTGCGAGCCTTTCACGAGCGTGGCATCGAGCGGGATCACGTCCATGAGCATGCGGAAGCCGAGTTTCTTCTCCAGCAGGCGCCACAAGATTTTCAGCTTCGGGCAACAGAGCTTCGGATCGAGGAACAACTCGGCGGGGTCGTAGCCGGGCTTGCGATGAATGTCCACGCAGCGGGCGAAGTCCGGCGCGCGCGCGTCGTCGAGCCAGTAGTAATAGGTGAACCACGCGTGATCCTTCGCGATGGCGATTAGATCGCCCGCGCGCGAATGATCTATGCCGTGGGCGCACTTTTCATCTTCGCCCCAGACCGCGCTGATGCCGTCCGTTTTTTCCAATAGCGCGCGAACTTCGCTCAGCTTCGCGCGGTCATTCACGTAAACATGCGCGACCTGGTGATCCGCTACGGCGAAGGCTTTGCTCGCGCCGGCATCAAGGAGTTCGAGGCCGAGTTCGTCTTTGATCGTGAGCCAGCCGCGTTCGCGAAAGAGGCGGTTGAGATGAATCGGCGTGTTTACCGCGCTGATGCCGTATTCGGACAGGAGCAGCACCTGCACGGATCGTTTGGCGAAGAAATCGAGCAAGTCGCCGACAATGGCGTCGATGCGTGCGAGGTCTTTCGGAATCTCCGGGTGGCTGGGGCCGAGGCGCTGGAGGTTGTAATCGAGGTGCGGCAGGTAAACGAGATTCAGCGTGGGCGCGAACTTACGTTCGATCCACTTGGCCGATTCCGCGATCCAGCGCGAGACGCAGTCCGCGGAACCTTGCGGTGTGTCCACACCGGCGGCCGGTCCCCAGAAACCAAAGAACGGAAACTCGCCGAGGTCGCGCTTGATCTCTTCGCGAATGGAGAACGGCTGTGCGTAGACGTCGAAAAACTTGCGGCCGTCGGCGGGATAAATCGGGCGCGGCGTGATCGACCAGTCCGCGCTGGAATACATGTTGTACCACCAGAAAAGTTTCGCGCAGGTGAACTGCGGATCGAGCGAGCGGAGTTCGTCCCAGATTTTCGGCGCGGCGACGAGATGGTTGGATTGTTTCCAAAACTGCACCTCGGCGAGTTCGCGATTATACCAGCCGTTCGCGACGATGCCGTGCTGCGACGGCGCAGCGCCGGTGACGTAGTTCGATTGCGCGGTGCAGGTGACGGCGGGAAATGCGGGTTCAATCCTCGCGAGCGCGCCGCGTTGGCGGAAGGAGTTGATGCGCGGCGTGTGCGAGCCGAGCAGCGATTCGCTCAGGCCGACGACATTGAGGACCGCGGTGCGTTTCATCGTGTGTTCCTAGCCACAGATGAAACACGGATTGCGCATGGAGGAAAACAAAAAGGAGACAGTGGAGCTGGGCGAACTACATCGCCACCGGGACGACCTTGCGCGTTTGCGCCGCGTGCCGCTGCTGCAGTTCGTAGATGGATTCAACGACCTTCGGCAGATTCATCTCGTGAACCTCGAAGCCCTGACCGATGGACTTGAGTTGCGTGATCGTCAATTCGCCGCCGAGGTGTTCGCGGAATTCGGAGAGGCCCGCGACGACGAGGAGGTTGTGGTGCGAATCGACGTTGAGGAGTTCGTTGGCGAACAATTCGAAGCCGAGTTTTTCCAGCAACGTGATCACGCGTTCTGCGCTCGCGGCGTTGAGGAAGCCCATCTTGCGCGCGTAGATCACATCGAGCGCGATGCCGATGGCGACTGCTTCGCCGTGGCGAAGTTGGTAGTCGGAGAGTTGCTCGAGCTTGTGCGCGGCCCAGTGGCCGAAATCAAGCGGGCGCGCAGAGCCGAACTCGAACGGATCGCCGCTGGTGGCGATGTGATTCATGTGGAGCTCGGCGCAGCGATAGATCAGGCGTTGCATCGCCTTCGGTTCGAAGTCGCGCAGCAATTCGGCATCGCGCTCGATGGCTTCGAAAAATTCACGATCGCGAATACATGCCACCTTCACCGCCTCAACGTAACCGGCGCGTTTGTCACGCGGCGTCAATGAGGTGAGGAATTGGAAATCATTGATGACCGCGAACGGCGGGCAGAACGTGCCGATGAAATTCTTTTTGCCAAAGGCGTTGATCCCGTTCTTCACGCCCACGCCGGAATCGTCCTGACTCAACGTTGTGGTCGGAATTCGGATGTGCCGCACTCCGCGATGCGCCGTCGTCGTAGCGAGACCCGCCATGTCGAGCAGCGCGCCGCCGCCGATCGCGATGACGTATGAATGACGGTCGATGTGATAGCGATCGATGTGCGAGTGGATTTCCGAGACGTGAAAATAGGAATTCTTCGTGCGCTCGCCGCCTTCGATGATCAGCGGGGGGCAGACGAGATTCAACGTCGCGGCGTGCGCGGCGAAATAGGCTTCGACGGCTTTGGTGAGTTCCGGCTTGGCTGCGGCGAGAGCTTCATCGAGGACGACGAGCACCTTGTGTTGTTCGCGGCCGGTTTGATCGTCGAGAATTTCGCGCAGGAGCGGATTAGCCGGATTGAACACGCCCTCGGTGAACTCGACGCGATGACGCCAGTTCACGGTGATGGTGCGTTCGATACGGGACATACGGTCTTAAATTACGCTCTTTCGACGGCTCCTTGCGAGCGCAAATTCAGGCGCCTCACTTCTCCGGAATGGTCCGGTTCAGCGTGTAGTAGGCATCCGTATGCAGCAACTCGGTGCCGTCGGCGGATTTGATTCCGTTGAGATGAAACTCGTAGATCTTCTGCGTCACAAACCCGGGAATCTTCAGGGAAACTGTGCGGCCATCGGCCGAGATTTTTACGTCGGTGACTTTCACCGGCGTTTCCTCCTGCTTCGGCGAGCCGTAGTTGTAGTGATAAAGATAGTAGAAGTGGAGCAAAGAGTAGCTCGCCGGCATGGAGGCGGTTTTCGGATCGACGGGTTTGGTAAAAGTCAGATCGAAGCCTGTCTTGGTGAGCTTGATCGAATGAACTTCCATCGGCACTTTCCCCGACCAGATCACGCGTTGCAGACCAAAGGGATGTCCGCCCACCGAAGCCCAACCGCGATCGGTCATGCCGTTGTAAAGCGTTCCGTCGGCCGCAAACGCGCCACGCAAGAGGCCTGAAGCGAATCCGAACCGGAACGGAAAGATTGCGCCCTGAAATTCGCCGCCAACTTTTTCGAGGGCGACGCGCAACATGCAGCTCTTCGTTTCATCGCCGGCGAACATTTGTCCCGCGAACGGGCCGAACTTGCCGCCGGTCGTGTCCCACAAAGGTTCGCCCGGCGCCTGACCGAGCGGGCCGTAAACAAACCAAGCTGCCGGCAACGTCTTCAACGGGATCAGTTGCGACGCCGGAATCATGTGCGGGTCCTGGACGTTTTTCGGAAAGTCCCGCGTCCACACCAGACTTGCCGGGTGTCCGTAAAACGCGCCCGCCTTCAAGTGCAGCAATGGTGACGCGCCCCACCAATCGCCCTGGCTGTCCGTCACGAACACATCGCCGTCCGGACTCATTCCGATTCCTGAAGGCGAACGTAGCCCGAGCGCGTAGGGAATGAACTGCCCCTGGGGCGTGACCTTGTAAGCCCAGCCACGATACGGCACGCGAGAGAAGGCGAGGTTCTCCCAGCCGAGATTCAGGGTTCCGTAGAGATTGCCCTCGCTGTCGCGCACGGGACCAAAGTGATACTCGTGATAGTTACCCGAGACGCCGAAGGCATCGGTCACCGTTTCAAACAAGTCCGCCTCGCCGTCGCCATCAGTGTCCTTGAGCCGCGTGAGTTCGGGCCGCTGGGCGACGATGATTTCGTGGTTGTTTACGACCAGCACACCGAGCGGTTCGTGAAGGCCGGCGGCGAATTGCTTCCAAGTCCCGCCTTTCGGATCGTAAACCCACACTTCACCGCGCCGCGTGCAGATGAACATTTTTCCATCGGGCCGAAACGCCATGCCGCCTACTTCGAGTACGATGTGCGCGGGAACGTGAACTGACTCCAACCGATAGTAACTCGCCTCGCCCGTGCCGAAATCGTCGTTCAGTTTCTCCTGCAAGCGCGTGAGGAGGAATTGTCGGTCGATATCCTCGGTCGGCGTGCGCGTGGTCAGGCGATAATAAAATCCGTAGCCAGCGGTGAAGTTGCCAATCTTCATGAGCACCGTGTTGGTGCCCTTTTTCAATTCGACTGGGATGCGATCGTCGTCGCGCAAAACGCCGCGCAGACGCATGACTTGATTGACCAAGGTGCCATTGAACCAAACCTGCAACGTGTCATCGCTGCCGGTGTAGATGACCGCGGGAGTGTCTTGCTCGACCTCGATCGTTCGATACAGGAAGCAAACCGTGTGGTCGTTCCGTTTGAAAAAGCCGAGGAGATCGACCGGCTCGCCGTCCTTAAATTGAGGCGCGTCTTTCCAGCTGATCACCTCGAGATCCACTCCGGAATATTTCGCCGACAGATCCACCTTAGTCTCCGGCGGCAGCGCCGAGCGCACGCCCACGCCGTTGAGATTTTCAAACGGCCCGACAATCTTCCATACGCTTTGCTTGACGCCTTTGTTGCCGAAACTCTCTTCGATCGCCGCCAGCGACGCTTTCTCCGTTTCCGCACGCGTGGCGCGTTTGACGTAGATTGGCTCAAGTGCCAGCAACCATCCGGACGTCGCCAACAAGATCAACAAGCTGAGAAACCGTTTCGTCATGGCGCGTTAGTTCGGGTTGGTCTCCACGGCGAAGCGCACCGTCGGCGCGGCGGGGATCTTCAGTTTGCCGAGCACGAACGGCCCGGCGCTCGACGTGAGCGTCACGCCCGGCGTCAGCGGACCGAGGAACCAGACATCGCCGCCCGGCGATTTGATTTCAAACTCGCGCACGATGCCTCGACCGCTGGCTGACACGGTAACTTTTTCGCTCACGGCAACGCCATCGACCTCGTAGAGGAACACGGGGAACTTCTTTTCCATGCGATACCCGCGGAACTTCACTTTCGGCAGCGAGTCCGCGCGACCGATGCGGAGCGGAAAAACCTCCGCCGCAGTGAACCACTTCACGCCGAGCAACGCGGCCGGTTGCCCGCCGCGATCGCCCCACACCGGTTTCGCGTCGAGGAAATCGCCCGACCAAGCGTAGCGCACGCGGCAGTCCGTCGCGTCGAAGCAGTAGGACTGTCCGCCGGGCAAGCCGACCGCGATCGACCGTGGATGCGACTCCAGCATGAAGGTGCGCAGCACGATGGGTTCGGTCGTCACTTTCAAAACATAGCCGATCATCGGCTCCGGAGCCGCGCCGGGCAGCGGGATATCCTTGCCTGCGGACAACGCGCGCACGATCGACTCGATCATCGGCGTCGATTTGTCCTCGGGCATGTCGGTGAAGAACGCCGGCATCGCCGTCCCCGCCTGGATGCGCGACGGTTCCCGCAACCAGCGGCGCAACCAATCCGCGCGACAGCGGGCATACATCTCCGTCATGTCCGGTCCGCGCATTTCGCCCTGCGATTTCTTGCCGTTGAAATCGTGGCAGTTGATGCACGATAAACCGCCTTCGGTCATGCCGAGCAGTTTCGCGCCTCCTTGAATCTGTTCCGGCGTCGCCGCGGGAATCAATTCGCCTTCACCCAACTCCGCTCCGGCTTGCGCCGCGAAACCGTGCACGAGCGACGCCGTCGCCGTTTCGCCGAAATGCGGCATGCGCAACGCCATCCAGGGACGCACGCGTTTCTTTTGCTGGAGCACCTGCACGAGCCAGCTCGCGCGAAGTTTGTTGCCCGCGTCCGTCAATGCGGGCGGAGCCTGATTCGCGCCGAAGGAGAGTTTCGCGGGTGCGTTGAGCTCGTGGCACGCGCCGCATTGGAGCGCTTTGGTGGTGCGATGGAAATCCTGCACCGGCGCTTCGCTGATGTCGGGACGCAGCACGTAAGCACCAAGGCTCTCGCGATCCGTCGCGCTCAAAGCATATCGCGGCGCCTTGGCGGGAGGGGTTGCGGAGAGACATCCCTGACCGGCGGAAAGCTTCTCAAACGCCGGCGCGGTGAGGGAGTTGGCGATCGCTCCGCCTTTGTCGGCAACGGTGTGGCAGTTCACGCAGCCGCTGGATTCCACGAGACTGCGACCGCGAAGCGCGTTGCCGGCGGGTGGCGCTTTTTCGAAATCCACGTTGCGAGACTCGACAAGGTAGGCTGCGAGTTGAATCGCTTCGGCTTCGCTCAACGCGAGGTCCGGCATCCGTCCGCTGGGATCCACGGCGAGCGGGTCGCGCAAATACTTCGCCAGTTCGCCGAGTGAAATCTTCGAGCCCATTCCCGTGAGGGCATAACCAGTATCGCCATGGCAACCGCCGCAACCGAGTGACGTGAACAATTCCTTCCCTTTGGCCGCGGCCGCCGGATCAGCGTTTATCGGAGCCGCAGGTTGGGCGGACTTCACGCTCGCGAGATATGCGGCGACATCAGCGCGCTCCTGAGCGTCGGCAAGCATCGCCGGCATCACGGCGGCCGAGCGGAAATGGCGCGGGTTCTCGAGCCATTTGAAAATCCAAGCGGCACTCGCGCGGTCGCCGATGGCTGAGAGATCGGGTCCACGACGACCGGCGTAGATCTTCTTCGCGCTGACGTGGCACGCTGTGCAATTGAACTCCTCGACAAGTTCGTGACCGCGATCCGCTTTCCGCTGCGAGGCGAGTTCGGTTGACTCCTCGTGGTGAAGGAAGGCGCTGGCGGGAATCGGCTCGGTCTTAAAGAAGGCCGATTCCCAAGTGACTTGCAACCGCGCTTTGCCCGGCGCGCGTTGGTAGACGACGCGAATCGGACGCTCACCCGCTTCGAGTTCCACCGGCTGCCCTTGGACTTCGCGCCCATCGACGAAAATCTTGGCGTTGCCCGCGAGCGTGTATTTGCCGCCGCGCAGCACGGAGAGAAAGCCGCTGAACTCGACTTTGAAATCGGGGCCGAGTTGGGGATGGACGGATTGAGCTTCGCCCAGCGTGAAGTTCGGCGTGAGCGCGACAAAGGTCACCGAGCGGGAACCCTCGGACGCTTGCGCAACCAACCCCGGAATCGCTGGAGTCTTGGCTGGTTGAGCTGACGATGGCGACGCGGCGCCGGTCAGGACTACCGCCAGCCAGGCGCAGAGGACTTTGAAGCGCGTCATGTGTTTGAACCTCGGCCGGGGCCGAAAATTGTGTCGCGAAAACCTGCTTGGCAAGAGCCTCATTTGCAAGCCCTTTCCCGAATAAAACTCGCCAAAACCCCGCTGCGCTGGCAGCTTGCGCGCGACATGAAATCGTCTTCCCTGCTTCGCCGATTTTTCCTCGTGAGCGTGCTGGCCAGCGCCGTTTCGGCATCCGCTGCAGACCCGGTCACGAATCGGTTTGGCTTCACCGGCCCGGAGATTTTCCCGGTCGACGCGCAGTTCGGCAACTTGCACGCCGCCGACCTCGATGGCGACGGTTTGAACGACCTGATCGTCGTCAACAACTCCCGCTCGAAGATCAACCTCCTTTACAACCTCACCGGCAAAAAGCCGTCCGATCTCAAGAAGCTGGCCAATCCCACCAAGCGCGAGTTGAACGAACTCCCGCCCGGCTCGCGGTTTCGCATCGATTCCATCGCTTCCGAGAAGCGCATCTCCTGTCTGCTCGTCGAGGACATCAATGGCGACGGCCGGCCTGACCTCATTTACTACGGCGAGCCGAAGGAGCTGATCGTGCAATTCAATCAGGGCACCAACGGCTGGAGCGCGCCGAAACGCTGGCCGATCGACGACGGCCAACTCACGCCGAACGCGATGTTCGTGGGTGATCTCAACGGTGACGGCCGCCCTGATCTTGTGATTCTCGCCGAGAATCATCTCTATTTCCTCGCGCAAACCGCCGACCACAATCTCGCCGAACCGGAAAAAATCCCGTTCACCGGTCAGGTCAAAGGCGTGCAGATCCTCGATATTAATGGTGACGGCCGTCAGGACTTGATCCTCGTGAACTGGGACAATCCGAACCCGTTCCGCTTCCGCCTCCAAAACAAGAACGGCCAGCTTGGCCCGGAGATTCACTTCGCGTTTCCGCCGATCCGTTCGTATTGGGCCGATGATTTGGATGCCGACAAGCGCGCTGAGATCGTGACCATCGCGATGAACTCCGGACGTGCGCAGGTTTCGAACTTCATCCAGAAAGACGGCGAGCCGCTCGTTGGTTCGCTGGTGCAGGGACAGTTTCAAGTGCTGCCGCTCAATCGCACCGAAAAGCCCCGCCGTGGCATGGTCTGGGCCGATTTGAACGGCGATAAACTCGACGACCTCCTCGTCGCTGAACCGGACAGCGGCCAACTCACGCTGTATCTCCAACAGAAGGACGGCTCGTTCGCCGCGCCGAAATCATTTCCGACCCTTGCGGGTGTGACCGATCTCGCCGTGGGCGATTGGGATGGCAAAGGTTCACCGGAAATTTTCCTGCTGAGTGGCGAAGAACGGCAAGTCGGCGTGACCGCGCTCGACAAAAACGGCCGCATCGCGTTCCCCAAAATTCTCCCGCTCGAAGGCAAGCCGCTCGGCATCGCGTTCGGTGCGTTGCGCGGCAGCAAGCCCGCGCTGGCGATCATCGTCGATCAGGACGGCAAGCGCTCGCTCGTCACGCGCACCGCGGACGGCAAAACTAAAACGCAAAAGCTCAGTGAGAGTTTCAAGTCCAACCCCAGCGCGTTGATCATTCAGGACGTCGACCAAGATGGTCTCGCCGACCTCGTCGCACTGATTCCCTACGAGAAGATCAAAATCTTCCGGCAAGTTGCGGACAAGGACTTCGAGGAAGTCGAAGTCGCCCCGCCCGGCGGCGCCGTGGAGCAACCGTGGGCGAGCGCAGCGGATGTGGACGGCGATGGCAAAGCCGAGTTGTTGCTGGGCCAAAAGAATTTCGTCCGCGCCGTCGTGCTTTCCTCGGAAGGCAAGCCGCAAGGAACGAACAAAACCGCGTGGGCTTTCACAGTGAAGGAACAGATCAACGGCACCGCCAGCAATTCCCGCATCATCGGCGCGACGCCGTTTCCGAGCGGGGGCAAAGTTCCGCTCCTCTTCCTGTTGGATGCCGAACGCAAAGCGCTCACGTTGTGCGAACGCGACAGCGCCGGCGTCTGGCGCGTGTTGCGAAACATTCAATTGACCGTCGCTGAGTTCGGTTCGCTGCGCACCGTCACGCTCGGCGGCAACAACGGCAGCAGCCTCGCGTTGCTCAATGCCAATGGCGTCGGCTGGATGAATTTCAAAGGTAAGGTGTGGGATCTGCTCGAATTGGACGGCTACGAAACGCCGATCAAGGACGGCCGCCTGCACGACGTCGTCTCGGGCGACTTGAACAACGACGGTCGCAAGGATCTGGTGTTCCTCGAAACCGCGCGCGCCTACATCGACGTCGTCACTTACGAGAAGCCGCATCAACTCGTGCCCGCCGATCGCTGGCAGGTCTTCGAAGAACGCACCTTTCGCAGCCGTCGCGGCGACGCTCAGGAACCGCGCGAAGCGCTGGTGATCGACGTGACCGGAGACAAAAAGAACGACCTCGTGATCATCGTTCACGACCGGATTCTCGTTTACCCGCAAGAGTAAACGGGAAAGGTGGCAATTGAAGCACCACCGCCAGTTGGACGCGCAAGCAATTGCGCGCCGCAATGGGATGCCTGCGATTCCGCTATTTCAATCCCGGCGGGTTGGGCAGGTAGGTGCGGAAGCTGAAGCCGTCGGGTTGATTCACGCCGGCTGTGACCGTGTAGTAAAAATACTTCGCAATCCGCTCGTAGCTTGGGAGCAGTGAAATATCGAACCACTCCTTGATGCCTTTGGCGTCCGCGGCGCCGCCCGGAGCGCCGAGCATGGTCCCGACCGATCCGGCGGGGTTGCCGAACATCTGCGACACCAGTTCCGGATTTTGCTTCACCGCATCGATCGCTACCCGCACCGATTCGCCCTGATTTTCAAAAGTGAACCAACCCGTCGCTGAGCCGCCGACCTTTTCCGCCGCCTCGCGCAAGCCCGGCGTTTCGCTCAATGTCTTACCCGACGTCTGCGCGCCGCGGAGGAACTCCTCGAGAATCGGCACGTCCGAAGACATCGCCACGTAGCCGCTGGCCTGGGAAAAACTCAACGACCGCTCGACCCGCTTGCCCTTCGCATCGCGCTCCGGCGGCAGCTTGAGGGTGTAAACCTTGCGCCCCACGAATTCGCGATCCTTCAAACCATCGGGGCCCGAACCAAAAATCGCGAGTGCCGTCTTCAATGCATCCACCGCTTGTTCCGGATTCGGCGAACCAATCAAATACAACGTGGGTGGCGAGGCGAGGTCCGCCGCCGTGTTGCCGCGCGGCGCTTTCTGGAAACTGATGATATCGTCGCCGAGATTGCCGATGAGTTGTTTCTTCAGGTCGAAGTCCGGATTCTTGTCCTTGCCCGCAGCTTCGATGGACATTTGCAACATGCCGCTCAGTTCGGGAGAAATGTCCGCCACAATGCCCTCAATCGTGGTCCAGAGTTTTTTCCCATCGAGACGCCAGCGGCTGAATTTCGACGCGTCGCCCGCGACAAACGCGGGCGGGAAAGCGTCCTTGGTCTCGCCGCCCATCACTTTGAAAATGCCTTTCCGATTGGCGGCGGGCGCGCCGAGGAAAACGTTCACGAGCGAACCGTCACCCGTGTCCTTCGCGTTGATCGCAATGGTTTTCATCGAAGTGAGGCCCAGCGCGCCGAGCAATTTTTCCGGCTTCGGCGCGAATGGATTGCCACCGCGACCGCTCTTGCCTTCCTCCGCGAGGCTCCCCATCACGAGATCGGCGACCACTTTGAAATTGCCCCACAGGAATCCGTAGGCATCGCGAAACATCGCAGCGGAATCCGCCTCGAACTCGGGCAACTCTGCCAGCGCCGGCAGCAATCCGCCCGACTGCCGGATGAGCACCTTGTCGATATCCTTGGGGACATTGCCCGCGATCAAGAGCGACTCGGACTGACCAATGGTCAGTTGCATTTTCGAAGGAGCCTTGGCCTCGCCGCCGGGGTTTGCCGGTGCGGCCGCTTTTGGGCCCTTCTTCTTTTTGAACTCATCCGTGTTGATCGTGACCGTGCTGAACTCGATCCCGCGAATCGTCTCGGTCTTGATCGGTTTGCCGGCGTCGCGCCACTTGCTTTTGAGTTCCGCCAGCCGCGTCTTGAGCAAGTCCTGCTTGTCCTTGGTATCCACGATCAGCAGCCAGCCGGGCACCTGGTTGGTCTTGCCTTCCCAACCATTGCGCGTGATCGCGACGGTGAACTGCCCGCGCGCAAGCTCGCCATAATCAGCCAGCTTGATGCCGAGTTCCCTTTCCAACGGCTCCGCATACTCCGCCTTGAACTTTGCCTCGAACTTCTCGCGAAACGCCTTCATCGAGGGATCGGACCACAACTGGCTCGTCGGCATTCCGCGATAAATCTGCGCCGCCTTGTCGAGGTCGGGAATGGTCAACACCGCGAGCGTGTCCGACGACAAGAGTTTCTCCGCCGGCAAAACCGCCGCGAGACTGGTCCATGCGCCCAACGTGAGCGCGAGCAAGGTGGTGAATTTGGTTTTCATTAGCTTCTTATCGGCCGCGGATCCTTCGCATTGAATGTCCGCAGAGCATAGCGTCAAACGGGGCCGAGGCAAGTGGTGAGCCGCTCAAAACCCACCCGCGCCGGCGCAGCGATAACCGCGTTGACGGTCCGACAGGTTCTGATAACTTCCGTTCAATGAATTCAACCGGCTCACGAATGGGCAGCTACTTTACCGGCGGATATTGGTTTCGCACGGCAAACCTGCGCGTGGGCTGATTCACTCCGAATACAACCAAACACCGCAGGTCAGACGCCTGCGGTTTTTTTGTCGAAACCCGGCGTGACCAGAAAGAAATTATGATCGTTGTCCTCCGCCCGCACATCTCCAAGAAAGATGAAACCGCCGTGCTTAAGGAAATCCGCAAGCTCGGCTACAAGCCCCACGTGATGCGCGGCGTCGAACGCACCGTCATCGGCGCGATCGGC
The DNA here is from genome assembly GCA_044224905.1 of Limisphaerales bacterium. Taxonomy (GTDB): domain Bacteria; phylum Verrucomicrobiota; class Verrucomicrobiia; order Limisphaerales; family JBGAJN01; genus JBGAJN01. The sequence goes on along the minus strand of JBGAJN010000002.1, from coordinate 169,610 downwards.
GATGAACGCACGCACCATTCCCTCGAAACCCTCACCGCGTGGAAACAAGTCGAGCGCGTCATGCCCGTGCAGAAACGTTACAAGCTCGTCAGCCGCGAGGGACATCAGGGGAACTCCGTCGTCAACATCAACGGCAATCCCATCGGCGGGAAGAAATTCCAAGTCATGGCCGGCCCCTGCTCGGTCGAGAGCGAGACGCAATTGCTCACCACCGCCCACGCGGTCAAGAAAGCCGGCGCCACCATTCTTCGCGGCGGCGCCTTCAAGCCCCGCACGTCACCGTACGAATTCCAGGGCCTCGGCGAAAAAGGGTTGAAGCTGCTCGCCAAGGCGCGCAAGGAAACCGGTCTCGCCATCATCACCGAGTTGCTCTCGGAAGATCACGCTGAACTGGTCGCCAGCTACGCCGACATTCTTCAAATCGGCGCGCGCAACGCGCAGAACTTCCAACTCCTCATCGCCGCCGCGAAAACCGGCAAGCCCATCCTGCTCAAGCGCGGCCTCTCCATGCGCATCGAGGAATGGCTGCTCGCCGGCGAATACATCCTCGCGAACGAAAATCCGAACCTGATGTTCTGCGAACGCGGCATCCGCACCTTCGAGACATACACGCGCAACACGCTCGACCTCTCCACGATTCCGATCATCAAGAAGGAATCGCACTGCCCCATCGTCATCGACCCCAGCCAGGGCGCGGGCCGTGCGGATCTCGTGGTGGCGATGTGCAAAGGCGCGGTGGCCATGGGCGCGGACGCCCTGCTCATCGAGGTGCACCCGAATCCGGCCGAAGCGTGGAGCGATGGCGCGCAACAAATCACTCTCGACGGTTTCGCACGCTTGATGGAGGAGTTGAAACCGTTCATCGCGGCGGCGGGACGCGAGTAGCCCCGCAACTCAGCGCACCTATTACAATCACGGTTGGTTCGCGAGCGCGGGCCGGTGCGAAATCATAATCGTTCGCCCTGCCTTGCGGGCTTTCGTCTTGTCCGACGAGCGTCTTCTTGATATTGGCTGTGAGGAAGAGCAACGCCAATGGCAGGCAACGTATGAGCATCAAGCAACGATCTCCTCGCGCAGTTTGTTTACTTGTTCTCGCGCTTCTTTGGGTCGCCAACGCATGGCCGTCGCCCGCCGCGGATTCTGAATATGTGAAGCTTCCGACGACGAGCACTGCCATTTCTCTCTTGGTATCCCCCGGAACCACAAACGCATGGACGTCCATCAATACGAACGGTGCCCCTACCGATCCGGCAGCGGGCGGTTCCGCACTCTGGACTGGTAGCGAGGTGATCTTCTGGAACATTAAAGTGGATTCGCCATTTGCGACGCTGTTCCCGAGCGTTGGTGGCCGATATAATCCAGCGACGGATACCTGGGCGCCGCTGAATACCAATGATGCGCCCGGAATGGTGGATGGTTCCTCGATGGTTTGGACCGGAACCGAAATGATTGTCTGGAGTGGAACTTTCCTGTCGGTGTTCGGTGGAAAGTACAGTCCAGCCTCGGATAGTTGGACCCCCATGAACACCAATGATGCACCTCGCGCCGGCCCAACCCACACTGCCAAGTGGACGGGCAGTGAAATGATCATTTGGAGCGGCAGCGGCGGCGGACTATATAACCCGAATACCGATAGTTGGAGAGCTATATCTACGAACGGAGCACCTAGTAGCAGAATTTACCCCGCCGCCGTATGGACGGGGCACGAGATGATTACTTGGGGCGGCTTCGGGTCAATTTCGAACGGACCATCGGTCAATCTGGGTGACGGTGGTCGCTACGATCCAAACACGGATACTTGGGCGCCCATGACAACAAATGGAGCGCCCACCGGGCGAATTGCCAACTTGGTTTGGACCGGCTCAGAGATGATTGTGTGGGGTGGGAGTTATGCTGGACCTACCAGCGTTCGCTATCCTAGTGATGGCGGACGCTACAATCCTGCGACAGATCAATGGGTAGAGGTTTCGACGAATGGCGCTCCTTCAGCTCGTTCGGCGCCGGTAGTGTGGACTGGAACGGAAATGATTCTCTGGGGCGGCTCATTCAACGATGGAACCAATCATTTCTTGAACGACGGCGCGCGGTATGATCCCGCAAAAGACAAGTGGACCCCTGTAACAACTAATGGCGCACCGGCTGTTGCTGTTCGTGCCGTTTGGATCGGAACAGAGATGCTTGTTTTTTCCGGTGGAGGTACCAACTGGAGCATGGCTTCTCGCTACAATCCTGCGCTGGATATTCCGACGGCCTCGATAACCCCGCGCCTTTCCATCGACATCACGAGCACGAATGTCCTTGTGCGGTGGGTCACCTCCGAGCTGGGTTTCACCCTCCAGCAGGCGGCGGACTTGAGTCTGTCCAACGCGTGGATCGACGTGACCGAACTGCCCTCCACCAACGGCCTGACGAACCTCGTCCTACAAAACCTCAACCCCTCGATCACCAATCGCTTCTACCGCCTGCGCAAGCCGTGACGTAGTTCCGCCGGCGCCCAAAGGTGGGGCCCGCTGTCCTCATCGAGCCTTTGTCCGGCAAACGGTGATCCTCTACCGTTTCAACGGCCGGCCGAGGACAGTCGTCGCCGCCCTTTGATTCTCACCGGCAGAGGCTTCGTTGGACCGTTCGCTCTCATCGCCAATCACCTTCGAGCATCGCTTACCCGGACTTGCGAGGAGTTTACTGCGCGCCCGCAGGGGCGACGCAGTAGAGGAATTTGTCGGAGCGCAGGAATAATTGATCGCCGGCGATGGCGGGCGTGGCGTTGAACTGGCTCGCGTCGCTGGCGAATTTATTCTGCGCCACGAGTTCGAATTCTCCCTTCGCCGCGATGACGTACGCGCCGCTCTTCCGGCTCATTGCGTAAATGTTTCCATTCGCGAGGACCGGCGAGGCGTAGAACGGTTTGCCGCCACCGCCGCGTCCGCCACCACCACCTGAGCCGCCGGCGCCAGAGACGCGTTCCTTGTAAATCAACGCGCCAGTTTTTGCATCGAGGCACGTGGCAAAGCCCGCGTCGTTCACGACGTAGAGTTTTCCTTCGTGCGCCACAGGCGTGGGAATGTAACTGCTGTTCGCGCTTTCCCACGCGATGTGGGTCTTGGTCACGTCGCCCTTGCCGCCCCCGCGTACCGCCACGGAGCCGGTCTTAGGAAATCCGCCGACGGTCACGATCAAACCATCCACCGCGATGACGCTCGGCGAGACGTTGCCGGGGAGACCGGTGGACGCATACCACCGCAGCTTGCCTGTGTCGGGATTCAAGCCCCAGATTTCCTCCGCGACGGAGATCACGAGATCGGTGCGGCCGTCGCTCTCGATCAACGCCGGTGTGCCGTAGCTCAATTCGAGCGAGTCGGCGTCGGCTTTCCAAAGTTCCTTGCCCGTCTTGCGATCGAGCGCACGAATCGAGCGGCTTTCCTCGGACGAGTTCACGATCAACTTATCGCCGACGAGCATCAGGCTCGCGGCGGAACCCCAGCGACGGTTGCCCGAGGACTTGCCGACGTTGACGCGCCAGAGTTCTTTGCCGTCGAGATCGAACGCAAGCACGCCGGTCTTGCCGTAGAAAACATAAACGCGCTCGCCATCGACCACCGGCGTGCTGCTCGCGTAACCGTGCTCAGTGAGAAACCCGCTATACGGATCCTCCTGCACTTCTGCGGGCGTGGTTTTGTCCCAGAGAATTTTTCCATCGGCGCGATTCACGCACACGAGGTGACGCTTCAACTTGTCCGGCGATGAACCCGCGGAGCCGTCACCATAGCCGGAATAGCACGTCACATAAACCCGTCCGCCGATCACCACGGGACTCGATGAGCCGGGGCCGGGGAGCGCGAGCTTCCATTTCAGATTCTGTGAATCACTCCACGTCGTCGGCGGTTTGGCGTCCGTCGCCGCGCCCGTCCCGTTGGGGCCGCGGAACCGAGTCCAGTCCGCCGCGGGCAATGACTGCGCAGCGAGCACGAGGAGCGACAGGAGCGAAATAGTTTTGGTTTTCATGAGTGGGAGGAAAGGTTCGAAATCACAGGCGATTTGTTTGGTTTAGAAGTGCTTCAAGCCTGCGGCGGCCCCGGGCGACTTCCCGGCGGCCCCTTCTTCTTGCCTCCCGGCGGACCAAAGCCCGGGCCGCGTCCACCCGGACCGCCTGGGCCTCCCGGACCAGGACCGCCTTTGCGGAAACTCGCATCCGGCGTGCCGCGCCAACAGCGGGGAGCGAAGGGAAACTCTGCGGTGATGCAATAATAGTACGTCCCTTGCGGAAACTCCGGCGTAACACCGACGCGCCCGTTGCAATCGTCAAGGTCGCCGCTGCCTTTCACGAACTCGTAGTCCGCAGTGAACTCGCCGTTGTAGGCACCGCCGGGACCGTCAGGTGAACCGGGGCGCGTGCCCTTCTTCAATTGGTAGCTCGAACGCATTTTCTTCAACGTGCTTTTCGCGTCCTTCGCTTCGGCATACGCGTAACTCGTGTAGATTGGGAAACCGTCCGCGGCCCAGCCGACCAGCAACATCTTCTTCCCGTCGCCACCGAGGTTCGCGATCAGGCCGGTAGGCAGGCCGTGATAATGATACGCGCCAGTCGGTTGCACGTGCGCGAGATGCTCGTCGAGGCCGAGATTCATCGAACCCCCAAGCGCTTCGTATTTCCAATCGCGGCTCCAGAACTCCGCGGTGCCCGCTTCGAACGGCACGCCGTTCAGCGCGACGCCGAACCAGCCGCGATCGGCATTGGTCGGCCTGTCGGCGACCTTGGGATTTGTTGGCACGGTGAAGTTGTGGCGTTGTTCCGAGATCGAATTCGGATTGCCGCGGCGCGGGAACTGTCCCGGTGTGTGATCCGGAATACCATTCGCTTCAATGCTGCGCTTCTCGCCGCGGACCGTGATGGTGACTTTGCTGGTGTAGGTCCGCACGTTCGAACTGCTGCTCGGGCTGGCAGCAGCAAAAAGCTGTGGCGTGTCGTGACCGTCGTGACCAAAAGCAACGGGCGCCCAAAGCGCGATCGCGGCAATGGCGTATCCGCCCAAAACGGCGCGACGGTAAGTGCGGGGAACGATTGTTTTCATAATATGTTAGTTGGACAGCTTGTCGGTTACGGATTCGTTGTTAGCGAGAGATTGCAACACGGAGACGAACCAGACGAGGGGCCAGATTCGATGACGCGAACAAAGTAATCGATTGGAAATCGCGGATTCATCGTGCGCTAGTCCCGGCGGCATTCTGCCACCGCTCTTCGGTCAATGTTTTCAAGAATGCCACGAGCGCGGCCTTGTCCTCGGTCGACAAATTCATACCGCCAACAGGATGCTTGGCGAGATTCGGATCCAGCGTGGTGCTCCGTTTCACGCCGGTGCTGTAGTGATCGATGACTTCCTCCAGCGTATTGAATCGACCGTCGTGCATGTAGGGCGCGGTAAGCGAAACGTTGCGCAGAGACGGCACCGAGAACTTGCCGCGATCCGACTCACGCTGCGTCACCGCGAATCGGCCGACGTCGGCGAAGGTTTCATCGAGTCCATTATTCGCGAATCCATGCGTCGAAAAGTTCGCGCCACCGTGACAATGGAAACAATCCGCACCGAACTGCTCACGGCGCGGATCGTATTCGGTGAAGAACAATTCGAAGCCGCGCTGTTCCTCCACGGTCAATGCGACTTTCTCACCGCGCATCGCTCGATCGAACTTGGAATCAAAACTCGTGAGCGTCAGGACGAACGCTTCGATGGCGAGTCCAATTTTCTCCGGCGTGATTTCTGCGGAACCAAATGCGGCGGTGAACAAGCCTCGGTAGTCACCTTGCCCCGCCAGCTTCGCAACGACCCGCTCCAGCTTCTCGTCCATTTCTGCGTGATCCTGAATCGGCACGAGCGCCTGCGCGCGGAGCGACGGCGCGCGACCGTCCCAGAAGAATGAACTCTTCCACGCGAGATTGAAGAGCGGCATCGCCTGCCGTTTGCCGGTGCGCCCTTCGACGCCGAGGCTGAAGCGTCGTGCGTCCGAGAACGCCGCGTTCTCCGCGTGGCACGAAGCGCACGAAATCGAGTTGTCGCGCGAAAGTTTGGCGTCGTGAAACAGCGCACGGCCGAGCGCGACGCGTTCTTCGATCAACGGGTTGTCCTTCGGTAGATCGGGCACAGGAAACACGCTGCTCATCGTAAAGCGATAAGGCGTGAACTTCGCCGGCATGAAACGCGGCAACGTTTGGCTCGCAGCGGAGGTCTGTGTCGCGCTTTGTTCTCTCGTGTTCGAAGTAGCGAGCGCGTCGCGCGGCTCTTCCTTTCGAATCGAGCTGACGCGAAATGCTTTCGAAAAACTTTCCTTCAGTTTTGCCGCGATGGGATCGCCTTCGCGTGCGTGCGTTGAAGTGCCGTCATTGCTGAACGAAATCGCGCGCAGCAACTCCGCGACATCCAAGTCGAGCGGCAATGAGTTGTCGCGGCTCAGGTCCAGCTTCGTCGGCAACGTTACGCGGGTGAGGTTCCAATCGTTGGCGAAATGCAGCGAGTACCCGGATGCCGCCACACCCGCACGGCTCCACATGCCTTCGAGCGCCGTGAAGATGTAACCGCCCTGCCAGCTCCAATGGAGGCCGTTGAAGTTCGGATTTAACGGATGGTCGGCGGGATACTTCGTCACGTCGGAGTGATTCACCGCCTGCGACACGCCAACGTTAAATCGCACTTGATCGAACTGCCCGGTGGGAATCTCCGTGAGGTGAAAACTCGAGCGCGATTCCGCGAGTTTGAGCAACGCCACGGAGTTCGTTTGTTCCAACCAAACACCGTCTGTGCGGCGGAACGCGAAGTCAGACAACAATAGATCGCACCGTGAAACGGAGACGGTTTCGCCCGCCACATTCGTAAACTGCAACGCATCGAAGCGCAGCGGGGCATCCGCGAAGGTGGCGCGCACCGTCATCGTCAACGTCGCGGCGAAGCCGGGCGAACCCGCGAACAAAAGCCCCACCACCAGCAGCGCATGGCTGAGGAGTAAAGGTCTGGCCTTTATCGGGTGCGGAACGTTCACGCTGGGCATCAGAACAGTTCGCTATGGAGCGGAGCCGGTCGCGTCGTGGTTGTTGGTCGCGGCCCCGCGTTCACGGCGTGCTTACGGCGTCGAACGCATCCATCGTCGTGCGGACGACGCGATAAAAGCGGGCGTTGTCCGTGGTGGGCAAATTGGTCGTCGTCACGATATTCGTCGCCGTAACGTTCGCGAGGTTGGTCGTCCAAGAAGCGAACGTGTCGGTTGATTCGACACGGTAATGTCCGCCTTCCACGGCGCGCCAAGTGAGCGTCACCACGCCGGAGGAATTGCTGAATCCGACGGAACGAATATTCCAATCTGTGTTCGTGCCGCCGACGAAAATGTTGGTGGTCGGTGATTGAAGCACGGTGAAACTGCCGCCCGGCGGGCTGCCGTAGGTGCCGCCATCTTTCACGCCGAAATACTGACGACCGAGGATATACGGATACGCCATGGTGCCGTCGGTGTTGATCGTGACGAAGTAAACATTGGTCCCGTTGGGAAACTCCGGCGTTTTGCAGAAACGCATGTTGAAGCGGTCGAGATCGAAATCGACGCCTTGCTGATAGGGCAGACCGGTCATCGAATTCGTAACGTCACCGAGATGGTCGTAATCCTGAATGTAGCGCCCCACGGGGTAGGTGCCGTCCACGGGTGGGCCGTTCAAGGTCAGCGTGTAGCCCGCGTCGATCGCCCATTTCGGCAACGACGTGCGGCCTGTGGAAGCGAGGTTCACCGTGCTGTTGCTGCCGTTGCGTAGAACAAAGCCGGTGGTCATCCGCCGGATCGCGCTGGCCGAATTCGTCGGGTCGGAATAGCCGTACGGTCCGTAGATGGGATAACCATCGTAGGCCCAACCAAGAATGGGCGAATGGTGAAAGTTCGACGTGACCTCCGAATACGAGTGAGTGAGGTAATCGTAGTTAATGTTGTCACCCAGTTGGTAACGCAACCCAGCGGGACTGGTATGATGATGGTATTGTCCGTTGCCAGGTTGATGCGCGAGGGCGGCGTCGAATGTGGCGCCTTCGCCAAACTTTGCATCGCGTTGCCACGTACCCGCGCCGCCCATAACGCTGGCGTCCGCGCTCCCGTTCCATACAAAGCCATCGAGCATGTTGAACACAGCCACGCCATTCACCCACATTCCGATGGAGCCCAAGCCCGTCAACGTCTTGGTGCCGGTGCTTTGAGGCACTCGAGGGAATCGGGCGAGCGTGTTTTGCTTGCTGGGCCAGTTGACGAAAACGGTGCCGTTCGCGTTATACCACGGCCCCATGATGTGGCTCGCGAGTCCGCTGCTCTGCACGTAAACGTACGACGTCGAAACGCGGACCGACTGGACGCCGGAATACGTGACGTTGGTTTGTCCTGGCCCGCTGGCGCGCAGCCACGTGGTGTGCGGTGTGCCGCTGGGATTGCCGACGGTGGGTTTGTCCGCGTTGTTCGTGTAAACGCGCGCGTATTGCCCCGAAGTCGAAGTCTGCCAGTAATCAACCAGTGGTTCCGCGGTCGAGGTTCCGGTCGCGATAACAATGATGCCAGCAAAGGTGGCCACGATCCGGCTACCGAGATCGTAAACGTGACGTGGTAAATAGTTTTTCATGTCGCTTTGGTTCAAATTTCGAGAACGAGAACACCAGCTCTCCATTAATTGCATATTTGGAAGGCAAAGAAAATTGTTAACGCTGTGTTAAAAAGGAAGCGTTTCCGCGGACTTGGGTTAAAATCCGCACCAGCGAAGCCACCATGTCGAACTCCTCAAAGAACTCCGGACGCACCCGTGTGCTCATGATCGATGACGACCGCGAACTCTGTTCGCTGGTGCGCGATTATCTGGAACCGCTCGGTTACGACGTCGCCGCCGTGCACAATGGTCTCGTCGGTGCCGAGCGCGCCGTTGAGGAACCGTTCGCCGCCGTGATTCTCGACGTGATGTTACCCGGACTCGACGGCTTCGAAGTGTTGAAGCGCATCCGGGCCAAATCGAACGTCCCCGTCCTCATGCTCACCGCACGCGGCGAAGAAGCTGATCGCATCGTCGGCCTCGAAGTTGGCGCGGATGATTATCTCCCGAAAACTTTTTCCACGCGCGAACTGCTTGCTCGCCTGCGCGCGGTGATGCGCCGTGCCGCGCACGCTGCCGCGCCGTCGAAGGATGATCCGGAAGAGGAGATCGTCGTGGGGCAACTTCACCTCAATCCCGGCGCCCGTTCCGCCGCGCTCGGCGATCAACCGCTCTCATTAACCACGATTGAATTCGATCTGCTCGAATGCCTCGCACGCGCCCGCGGCCGCGTGAAGTCGCGCGAGGATTTGCTCGAAGCGATTACTGAGCGTGACTACGACGTGTTCGATCGCTCGATCGACGTCCACATCTGGTCGCTGCGCAAGAAACTCGGCGACGATCCCAAAACGCCGCGTTACATCCGCACCGTGCGTGCGGTTGGTTACATGCTCATCAATCCCGACGCGGAATGAAACTGCGCCTCCCCATTTACGCGAAGGTGATCGGCTGGTTTTTCCTGAACCTCGCTTTGCTCGGCGTCGTCGCGTGGTTGCTCGTCCGGTCGAGCTTTACGTTCGGCCTCGATTCCGCGTTGCTGGCCCACGGCGAAGATCGAGTGCAAGCGATGTCCGGCCTGGTGATCGCCGAATTGCGCGAGCGACCAGCTACCGAATGGGACGAAATTCTCTCGCGCTTCAGCAAGGCGTACCAAGTCAGCCTGCGCGTCTACGGCAATCTCGACGGCACGCACATTGCCGGTCCGAAGGCTGCGCTGCCAGCCGCGGTGCAAGCCAAAGTCGCTGATCGGCGCGGAGAACTTCGTCCCGGCGGTCCAGACGGGCGCCGGGGTCCGCCGGGTTTTGATCGCCCGTTCGACGGCAACGGGCCGCCCGAGCGCCTCCGCGATTTCGCTCCGCCTCCGCGGAATGATCCGCCGCTGGCGCGCGAATCCGGACGTCCGATCCCGACTGCATCGCCGCCGATGAGCCCGAAATATTTTCTGCGAACCGACGGCTCGCCGAGTTACTGGCTGATCATTCGCGAGGAACTCGACACGCCCAGCCGACGTCGCAGCCCCGTCAGCCTGATCGCCGCGTCGGACTCGCTCGGCTTCAATGGCCTACTGATGGATTTCCGCCCGTGGCTTGCGGCCGTCGGTGCCGCCGCGCTGCTCTCCGGTTTGTTCTGGTTGCCGCTCGTGCGCCATCTCACGCATTCGATTGCGCAGATGCGTGATGCGACGCGCTTGATCGCTGAAGGTCGCTTCGATGTCCGCGTTGACGAAAAGCGCGGCGACGAACTCGGCGCGCTCGGCCACTCGGTGAATCAAATGGCCGAACGCCTCGCCGGATTGGTCGCCGGTCAGAAGCGCTTCCTCGGCGACATCGCTCACGAACTTTGTTCGCCGCTCGCCAAACTTCGCGTCTCTTTGGGAATTCTGGAAACACGCGCGACCGACGACAAGCAACGCCACTACGTCGCGACCGCGAACGAGAAGGCCGAGCACATGGCCAATCTCGTGAACGAACTGCTCTCCTTCAGCAAGGCGTCCATCGGCACACGTTCGATTCAACTCCAGCCAGTCGCGCTCCGCGAAATCGCCGACACCGCGGCCCGACGCGAGGCGGCCGATGGCGCACAAATCACCGTGGAGATTGCCAACGAACTTCGCGTTCAGGCCGAGCCCGAGTTGCTGACGCGCGCGCTCGCGAATCTGTTGCGCAATGCGGTCCGTTACGCTGGCGACGCCGGTCCGATCACCGTGACCGCCAGCCAGCGCAATGGAGATGTACTCGTCAGCGTTTCCGATCACGGGCCCGGCATTCCCGAGAGCGAACTGACGAAAGTTTTCGATCCCTTCTATCGTCTCGATTCCTCACGCGATCGCCAGACCGGCGGCGTCGGCCTCGGCCTCGCCATCGTGAAAACGTGCATCGACGCCTGCGGCGGCACCGTCGCCGCGCACGCGCGCGCGCCGCACGGTCTGCAGGTGGATCTGAAATTGAAGTCCGCTTGATCGGATTTCCGGCGCCAATCCACAGCAACAGAACTCCAGTTCCGATTTGTCGCACGCGCGGAAGTGTGTTCGACTTTTTGAACGCGACATGACGTCCTCCGCCACACTACTGCTCCCGCTGCTGAAGCAATACTTCGGCTACACGAGCTTTCGGCCGTTGCAGGAGGAGATCATCCAGGCCGCGCTCGCCGGTCGCGACACCTTCGCACTGCTGCCCACGGGCGGTGGCAAGTCGTTGTGTTTCCAACTTCCCGCGCTCGCGCGCGACGGGCTCACCGTGGTCGTCTCGCCGCTGATCGCGTTGATGAAGGATCAAGTCGACGCGCTAACCGCCAGCGGTGTCGCCGCAACCTTTCTCAACTCCTCGCTCGCCGTGGCTGAATCGCGCGAGCGGCTGCGCGGCTTGCACAACGGCGAGTACCGGTTGCTCTATGTCGCGCCTGAACGACTGATGCTGTCGGGCTTTCTCGCCGACCTGCAGCGGTGGAATGTGCGGTTAGTGGCGATCGACGAGGCCCATTGCATCAGCGAGTGGGGCCATGATTTTCGCCCGGAGTATCGGCAACTGCAGGAACTGCGAACGCTGTTGCCGCACGCGCCGTTGATGGCGTTGACCGCGACCGCGACGGAACGCGTGCGCGCGGACATTCTCGAGCAGCTTCACCTGCGCGATCCGGCGGTGTTCGTCGCGAGTTTCAATCGGCCGAACCTTACCTACCGCGTCACTGGCAAAGCCGGAGCTTACGAGCAAGTGCTCGGGTTTATTCGCAAGCGGCCGAAGGAATGCGGCATCGTTTATTGCCAGAGCCGCAAGGGTGCAGAGAGTCTTGCGGAGAAGCTCAACGAGGACGGTATTCGCGCCGCGCCGTACCACGCCGGCTTGGAGAACGCCACGCGTGCGCGGAATCAGGAGCAGTTTCTCCGCGATGAAGTGCGCGTGATCTGCGCGACGATCGCGTTCGGCATGGGCATCAACAAACCGAACGTGCGGTTCGTGATCCACTACGATCTCCCGAAGAACATCGAAAGCTATTATCAGGAGACTGGCCGCGCGGGCCGCGATGGTTTGCCGAGCGAATGCCTCCTGCTCTTCAGTCCCGGCGACGTAGTGAAGTACGGGCAATTCATCGACGAGAAAACCAACCCCGACGAGCAACGCATCGCGCGCGAGCAATTGCAGCAGATGGTTCACTACGCCGAGTGCGCCACCTGCCGACGGAGCGAGTTGTTGAGTTACTTCAGCGAGGAATATCCGGACGAAAATTGCGGCGCGTGCGACAACTGCCTTTCTCCCCGCGAGACATTCGATGGCACGATCGCGACGCAGAAGTTTCTCTCGTGCATCTTCCGGATCCGCCAACACAGCGGCTTCGGCGTGGGCTTAAACCACGTGGTCGAAGTTCTCACCGGTGCCGACACGGATAAGGTCCGGCGTTGGGGCCATACACAACTCTCGACCTATAACATTGGCACTGAACATACGCGTGCGGAATGGTCCGCCATCGGGCGCGAACTGGTGCGACTGGGTTACCTGCGTCAGACGACGGAGAAGTTCAGCGTGCTCGAAATCACCAACGAGGGGCGGGAATTTTTGAAGCAGCGCAAGACAGTGAAGCTGACGAAACCCGTGTCGGTGCTCGAATCCAAACTCCACCGCGTGGGCGAAATCGCTTGCGACGAATTGCTCTTCGAAAAACTCCGCGCGCTGCGCAAGCAACTCGCCGACGAGCGCGATGTGCCCGCCTACATTGTTTTTTCCGACGTGGCGCTGCGGCAAATGGCGCGCGTCTATCCGTCCAACGAAAGTGAGTTCGCCCGCATCAGCGGCGTTGGCGAGAAGAAGCTTCGCGAGTTCGGCACGGTGTTCCTCGCCGAGGTCGACGCGCACTTGCAGCCCAACCCTCGGCAGATGTTTGCCGAGCATTCATTTGTTGCACCACCGGCGCCGATCACCCCGACACGCACCGCTGGCGATTCCGCACGCGAAACATTGCGCAAATTCCGCACAGGAAAATCTGCGGAGGACATTGCGCGTGAGCGGGGGATCGTGATCGGCACGGTGCACGCACACCTCGCGGAGAATCTCGCGGCGGGCAATGCGGTGGAAGTGTCGCGCCTGTGGTCGAAAGAGGAAGAACGGGAAATCGCTGCGGCGTTCGCGAAGTATGGGTTCGGCAATTTGATGGGCGTGGCCAATACGTTGGGAGAACGCTTTCCTCCCAGCTTGCTGCGGGTTTATCGCGCCGCGAAAAACGCGGAGCGCCAGACAGTGTAACTGAAGACGGTTACAACTTTTCCCAAGCGGTCCCTCGATAGGTCGCGGGAAACAAGTCTGGCTGCAGAATCTCGCCAAGGATTTCCAATGAATCGACGAGGCGCGGGCCGGGCCGATTGAAGTAGTGATCGCCGTCGGTGAGATAGACGCGACCACTCTTCACCGCGCGGAGTTTTTCCCAGCCCGGCTGCTGAATGAGTGGCGAAAGTTCGGCGCGTGTTCGTGGGAGATCAAAGCCGCAGGGCATGAGGATGATCACTTCGGGATCGCGCTCGCGCAATTCCTCCCACTTCATCCATGGTGAATGTTTGCCGGCTTTACCGAACGTGTTCTGCCCACCGGCGAGTTCCACCAGTTCGGGCACCCAGTTGCCCGCGGCCATAAGTGGCTCGATCCATTCAACGCAAGCGACGGAGGGACGACGTTTCAGCAAACAGCATTTCTCGATCACGGAGACGACGCGATTCTTCAGCGCCTTAACCGTGTCGCGTCCCTGTTCTTCCAATCGAAGCGCTGCGGCGACGGTGCGAATATCGTTCCACAAATCGGCGAAGCGCTGCGGCGCAAGTGATACAATCTTCGGCGCCGCACCGCCCCACGATTCAACAGTTCGCTGTACATCGGACAAGCTGACCGCACAAACGTCACATTGCCCCTGCGTTAAAATCGCGTCTGGACGGAGCGACTTCAAGAGGCCCGAGTCGATTTCGAACAGACTCGACCCGGTGGAATGGAGAGCCTTGATCTCTTCGTCGATCTGCCGGCCAGAAGCGGTCTCGGAAACTTTGGAACGTGTGCACGACGGAAGACGCGAGACGGTTGTCGGGAAGTCACAAACATGCGAGCGGCCGACGAGAAAATCTTCCGAGCCCAGCGCACAGACAATTTCGGTGGCGCTAGGAAGCAATGAGACAACGCGAAGACGAGCCATCGGCGCGAAGGTTGGCGAATCCTTGCGTCAACGCCAGCCAAAAGCAGAACGCCGCCCCTTTCCTCGTACGTCCCGATTGCACGAGAAGATTTCCTCTCTAAGATACGGGAATCTGCCGATGTCTCTCTTTGTGCGCACCGCTTCGCCACCTCAAGAAAGAAATAGACACACGACAGGACAGTTGTGTCTCAAAACGAAGCACCCGCGCGTAGGCGCGACGACCAACGAAGACATGACCACGAATTTTCGCGGCGTTGCAAAGCGTTACCGCGAGCCGTCAAAGCAATTCCGGCCACCTCAACTTCGTCGGCGCGCGCAATGCAAACCCCTTATGGCACGTGCTCTGCTAATTTCCGACTGGACTATTGCGCCCGCGCAGCAAACTGCCCGTGGCGCTCATTCCCAATGAGAATGAAACTGCAGAAAACACGAAGCGGCTGCCAATGCCGGCGGGCCTTCACGCTAGTGGAAGCCGCCATGGCCTCAGCCATCGCCACCCTTTCGTTCGGAGGAGTGATCTACGGCTACGTGCAATCCGCCAAGCGCGCTGAATGGTCGGCCTATTCACTGGCGGCCCAATCCTACACGACGCATCGAATGGAACAGGCCCGTGCGTGCAAGTGGGATCCCAACGGCTCGCCCGCGGTGGACGAACTGGTCGCCACCAATTTTCCAACAACGTACCTTGTGTTGGACATGCTCGACACAGTCAGCACCAACGGCGCGCCTTGCGCTCAGGTCACCACGACGATCACCACGGTTTCCAGTTCACCGCCGCTCAAGATGGTGACCATTACCGCAGTTTGGCCCTATTACGCGAATACGAGCGTTAGCCCGGTGACTTACAGCACCAAGAACGGTCCATTTAAGAATCAGCTCTACACGAACAGCATCTCGACCTACCGCGCGCCCGATACCTGAGCATGATTTTACCTCCACAGAAATTACACCGCCGCAGCTGTCTCGCATTTACTTTGCCGGAATTGCAGATCGCCGTCGGGATCATGGTCTTCATTCTCGCGGGCACGATCCTAAGTCACATTACCGGACAAAAGATTTGCGAGACCATCAAAGGCAAGCTGACCAACGCCGACCAAGGCCGGAAGACTCTGGGCACAATCGTCAATGAGATCCGCACCGTATACTCCGTCAAGGTGGGAGCCGGCGGGGCCAATTGGTTCACAGCGAACGTCTCCAACAACCTTTCCGGATTTCCTGGTTACCGTGCCGTAACGCTGTACCCGTCCACGAACACCAACACCTTCACGCGCTACTACTACGATCCAGCCGACATGACGTTGAAACGCATTACCAACGGTGGTTCCGCAAAAGTGCTTGCTCAAAACCTCACCGACGCGCGCTTCTCGATTGAAGATTTCAAGGGCGCCGTGCTGACCAACTCTCCTCTGCCGAACAACTACGTCGTAGGAGTCAACGCCTACTTCCGCGGCCCATCGAACATCGTCAACTACGCCAGCACCTCCGGCGGCACAAACCGTTACGTCGATCAATACTGGGTTTCCACCCGCGTCACCCGTCGCATCCGGAACTAAGCCATGAAACTCTCCACAAATCCGAAAGCTTCGCAGCGAGGTTTTGCCTTCGTGATGGTGTTATTTTTTGGGGCCTTGGCGCTGCTGGCACTGGCGGGCGTAATGCAATGGTCCGCTTCTTCATCGCAACTCAATGATCGCAGCAACCGGCTGAACAAAGCGATCGGCGCAGCCGAAGCCGCCACGGAGAAAGTTCTCACGAGTCTGTCGTCCGATTTTCGCAATTACGACGAAACGACCGTATACAGCCGTCTTTCGACATACAGCGGCCGCGTCCCCACCACAACGGAGAGCGCGGAATGGGCAAACTATTCCTTCAGTGATGCCCTGGGGCACTCCTCCCAAACATACGTCACCCGCGTATCGACGAATGGTTTTACTCCGGTGTCCCAATATTCGGGACTGCAAGGTTACTCATGGACTTACCGGATCATTTCCAACGTCCGCGAGAGTGCCGGACTTGGACAACCGATCTATGCCGCCGTGCAACAGGAAGTTCAACTGACCACGATTCCCATTTTTCAGTTCGCCGTCTTTTACAACGGGGATATGGAATACATCGGGACAGCCCCGATGAACATCAACGGACCTGTCCACGGCAACGGCAACATCTACACTGGCAGCAGCAGCGCTCTTAATTTCAACGGTGATGTCTCCGTAAGCGGCGTGATTGCCAACACCGGCGGCTACGGATACTCGGGCACCGCCACCACCTACAATGGCAACAGCACCACGAATGCAGCCAGCATGACATTGCCAATTGGGACGAACACCTCGTTTGCCGCCGTCCACCAAATTCTCGATCCACCGCTTTCCGGCGAAGATCCCAATTCGGCGATGGGCCGCGAACGGTATTTCAACAAGGCCGAATTAGTCATCCAGATGACGAATACCGGGCCGACAGCGTTTGTGAAAACGCCCGGGAGCAGTTCAGGAACGACAATTCCCTCGGCACAGTTGACCAACTTCCTAGATACCAGCAAAACCTTCACGGATCTGAGGGAAGGCAAGATCGTGCAATCCGCCGATTTTGACGTGGGAAAATTTAACGCCTGGGCCGCCACCAATACAACGATAGCTTCCGTACTCGGTTCGACCAATACGGTGCCGAACATTGTCTACTTCGCCGACCGGCGCTCGCTCACCTCAGCCCAGATGGGAGCCATACGGATGGTTAATGGAGCCACGCTTTCCAGCCGTGGCCTGACGATTGCCACTCCGAATCCCCTGTATGTCAAAGGAGTGTTCAATCAGCCCAATTCCTCATATCTCGGCACGACCAACACTTCCAACACGAAACCCGCCTCGTTGATTTGCGATGCCTTCACCATCCTTTCTCCCAATTGGAGCGATCTTCTGAGCACTGTAGCGCTCGGAATTAGCGCCAGTGACACGACGATCAATGCCGCCATTCTCACCGGCACGGTGCCTTCAAGTGACCCCATCCTCAAGACCGGCACCTATAGCGGCGGGGTAAACAACTTGCCCCGCCTGCTGGAAGACTGGAGTGGCGACACCTACACGCTCAATGGCTCGGTCATTTGCCTTTTCAACAGCACTAATGCGAATAAACCCTTTCAGTTCCCTGGCATTTACTATCGCGCGCCAACACGTAAAATCGCCTTCGATTCCAATTTCTTGAATCCCAACAAGCTCCCGCCGGGAACGCCAGCTTTGCGCACCTTGATCCGCAGTAAATGGAGCACCCCGCCGGTCAATACTACAAGCTATGCGGGTTTTTAGCTTTATCAGTCTGATCAAGTTCGCCGTTGTCGCCGCGTTCTTCCTTGGCGGTCCAGAAGTTCGAGCTGAGGCAACCGCTTCCCCCACAGATGCGGCTCCAAATCTCAAGGTCCATATTTTTAACGACAAACTGACGACCGGGTACGAGTTTGTTCGCGGAATACTCATAACGGCCAGCAACCAATTCTCCTGCGTTTTGCCTGCCGGATTTCGCACCCAAGTGAGTGACGAAAAAAAGGAATTGTCCCTTTTGTCGCTTGATCAGTTGGGAAAGATTTCCGTGCAAATCGTCGAAACCGGCGGCGCCACTGTTCCCGAGCTGAACAATCGCGAAATGCGGGCGCAGGCTTTAGCCCGGCAACCTGGCGCGAAAGTCGTTGATGAATTTGTCCTGACCGCTGCCGGCAAGAGCGGACCCGCATTCGAATTAGAATGGTGGACCGAAGCGAAAACCAAAATGTCCATGCGTATGGGATTCATTCCATTTGCAGGCGGGCACCTGGAAGTCACCGTGTTCGCGCCCAGTTCGAAATTCCGCAATTTCGACGGCCCGCTTAATCAGCTTCTCTTGTCGATCCGCACCAGTCCCGTTGGGTCGAAGCTCGGCATGCAGATGATCTCTTCGAACCTTTGACGGGTTCTGGGACGCGTCCGACGGCAGCGCCCGCTTGACGAACCCGAGCTTCCCTCACAAGCTTCGCCGCATCATGCGCTCCCAAAATTTCGTCGCCGCCCAAATCCGTTATCTCGCTGGCGCCGGTCTTTTCCTTTTCGCAATTTTCACCTCGGCTTTCGCCGCCGAGGTGAATCTCCTCTGCTTCGGCGACTGGGGTTACGGCGGCGTGACCGAGCAACACGCCACCGCCAAGGCGATGGCCAACTACGGCAAAACGGTGAAGTTCGACGCCGCGCTGTTACTCGGTGATAACTTCTACAAGAAAATGCCCGGCGGCGTGAACGACCCGCGCTGGCAGGCCGAGTTCGAAAACATGTACGACCGCGCGGCGTTGCCGATGCCGTTCTACGTTGCCCTCGGCAATCACGACTATGAGCAGGACAAAGCCGAGGTGGAACTCGCCTACGCGAAACAGCACCCGAACAGTCGCTGGAAAATGCCCGCCAAATATTATCGCGTGGAAATTCCGGCGGATAACCCGGTGGTCAGCGTGCTCGTGCTCGACAGCAACGAGAAGCTTCTTGGTGCCGCGGCGTGGAAGGAAGAACTCGCCTGGATCGAAAAAGAACTCGCCAAGCCACGCCCCGGTAAATGGACAATCGCCGTGGCGCACCATCCCGTCTTCAGCAACAGCAGCCACGGTGACACGCCGGAGATCATGCGCGACTGGGAGCCGTTGTTCGCCAAGCACAAGCTCGATTTCTATCTGTGCGGTCACGACCATTGTCTTGAACATCTGCAAGTCGCCGGCCATCACACGACCTACGTCGTCTCCGGTGGCGGCGGCGCGAAGTCCTACCTGATGCGTCGCGACGACCGAGGGCCGTTTACCAAATCACAACACGGTTTTCTGCATCTCGCCCTCGGCGCCGAATCCGCCACGGGAAAACTCGTCTCCGCCAGCGGTCAGATCTTGCACGAGTTCAAGCGTGAAGTCGGCGGCAAAGTAACGCTCACCAAGAATGGCGGCATCGAAAAGAAGAGCCTGTTGCCCAAGAGCAAAAAGGCGGACGAGTAACGAGGCTGCCCCAGCAATCCGTCAACGCTTTAACATTCGCTTCGCCAGAGTTTAATCCGCCGCAACCCAGAAACATCACATGGCCAAACCGAGCATTCTCACCACCGTCGTCGGCAGCTATCCGGTTCCCGCGTGGCTCGCCGCGTTTCCCACCAGCTCTGCTTTGCGCGACGCGATCCTCGTCGTGCTCAAAACGCAGGAGCTCGCCGGGATCGATGTCATCGCCGACGGTGAACTCTCGCGCTTCGATGTGAACCATCCCGAGACCAACGGGATGATCGAGTATTTCATCCGCCCGATGAGCGGCATCACTGCGGGGCTGACGCGCGAGGAGATTTTCGCCTTCCGCAAAACCGCCGGGCTTACCTTCCGTTCGCAGCCCGCCGGAATCGTTCGCGGAAAAATCGGCGAAGGCACACTGAACCTTCCCGCCGCGTGGAACTCGATCAAAGGACTCACCACCAAGCCGCTGAAGTTCACCGTGACCGCGCCCTACATGCTCGCGAAGACGCTGCAAGACCGGCACTACGCCAACCTGCGTTCCCTCACCATGGAACTTGCCGAGGTGTTGCGGAAACAAGTCGCCGAGATCGACGCTTCGATTATTCAAATCGACGAAGCCAACTTGCCCGGGCATCCCGAGGACGCGCTCTGGGCGCATCAGCCGATCAATCACGTTCTCGACGCCGTCAAAGGCCAGCGCGCCGTCCACCTCTGCTTCGGCAACTACGGCGGCCAGTCTATTCAGAAAGGTTTTTGGAAAAACCTCATGCCCTTCCTCAACGCGCTCCACGTCGATCATTTCGTCCTCGAATTCGCGCGCCGCGGCTACGACGAACTCAAACACTTCAAAGCCCTGCGCGAGGATATCGCCCTCGGCATTGGCGTCATCGACATCAAGGACAACGAAGTTGAGACCGCAGACGAAGTGGCGCGTCGCATCGAACTCTCCGTGAAAACGCTCGGGCCGAAACGCATTAAGTGGGTCCACCCCGACTGCGGCTTCTGGATGCTCCCGCGCACCGTGGCGGACAAGAAGATGGCCGCGCTGGTTGCCGGCCGCGACAAGTTCGAAGGGCGTTAGAGCGGTGCCGGATGTCTGCCCGCGCCGATTCAAGCGCGCGGTCTCCCTTCACCCCTGCCCTCTTCCTTGAGGTAGGGAGCCGCGGCGAGGTGGGAAGCAATTCCTTTCGCTGAATCCCCAAATGCGTCCGGACATTACTCTGGGCGATGGTTGTGAAGTGTCTTCGCATTTGCGTATGGCCGACTGTGGTCGTACCGTCTTCTCGAAGCCACCACACCACCACCGTCGCCATGAAAACTCACCACGCATTTCTTCTCGTCGCCGCTGTCATCCTTGCCGGCTGTAAAACCAACGCCCCGCAGCAACCGGCCGCCGTGGAGTCCCACGGGCGTCAGGCGGCGTGGGTGCAGGAGTTCCTGAAAACCCACCTGAAGTCGGCGCGGCTCGTCCACGGTGTCGTGATCTTTTCTTCGGACGGCCAGTTGGGAACCTTCACCGACGATGCGGGAACGGAGGCACGCCCGTCGTGGATCTTGCCCGTCGGCGGGCATTTCAATTCCAAGCTCGGGCAAAACCCCGCGCTGGAACTCACGGTTCTCAGCCTCACGGAACAGGAAGTGACCCTCACCTACGTTTGGAGTTCCGTGGACGAATCCGCGACCCAGGAAGCTCTCGCCGTGGATCAGGGGAAAATCAAACTGCGCTACTTCGGCCCGCCCAAGGCGGAGTAACCGCCCCGCAGCCCAAGGTTTCCCCCAAACTTCGCGATATTCAGGGGACGCGGCCCGATATTTGGGGGAAACATCGCAACATTTAGGGGAAAAGTCGCAATGTTTAGGGGAAACATCGCGATGTTTGGTCCCCGCAACGCAATATTTCCCCCGTGCAACGCGATGTTTGGGGGAAAAGTCGGGCTGATTGGGGGAATCCACGCGATATTTGGGCGGAAACTCGCGCCGCTTCCCCCGTGCGGGCCGATGTTTGGGGGAAAACTCGCGATATTCCCCCCGCGCAGAGCAATATTCCCCCGTCACCACGCAATTTTCGGGCGGAATCTACCCATATTCCCGGGGATTTTCGCTTTGCCGGATTTGAATAGTCCTTCACAGAAACGCGGAGGTCTGGTTTCATCCACCGACAATGAGCCAACGGATTCAAATAGTCAGCGTGTGCACGCGCCCGTGCACGCCTTAAGGCTTAATACCCGATCGACCGTTTTGTGATAAGAAGAGCGAAGATTACTTTGGCAGTGGTTACCTGGATCGCCTTCCAGTCGATCGTGGGATGCTCTGAAGATCGTTCGCGGTCGAATGGTGATATGAAGCACCAAGCCGAAACAGCAATGCGAGACGCCGGAGGAGCAGGTGCATTCGAGAAAGAAGTGACGTTTATCCTGAGTAATTTTAAAGCCCGATCGGATTGGCAGACTAACTGTCCTGCTATCACTAAGCTCCATTCCCTGCTGTCGCCTGACGGACACTATCCTTGGGTTGTTACGGACCAAAATTACCTTCCGAAGCTTCCGGCCCATGTCGTAATTCGCTTCGGTTCGCACGCCCATTATGCATACCTTTGGATCTTCGATCCCGCGCATGTGCCGCTTGAAAAGATCGAAGGAGTCGAGCATCTCGGTGGCACAGTGTATCTGAGTACAAGGAACCAGTGAGATGGTAAACGAGTCGGTTTTTATGTGGCCTAATCAGAGGATAGACTGCAGCGCTCGGAGGCGGAACAATAGCTCAACGGCGCCGCTTCGCGGTGGCCACCGGCGCACCCGCGTTTCTGCCGTCGCGGTGCCTGAGTCGTTCGCCTTCCCAAATGCCTTCTGAGATGCACGGGATCTACCTTGCCGCCCTGCTGACCAGCCTGCTCGCCATCGCGGGCTTCGGCACTGTCATTCGCAAGGTACGCCAGCCCGCAACCGGTTGGCTCCTGTTTGCAGCGGTCCTGATCACTGTGCCGCTGCAGCCGCTGGCGTTCTACCTCGTGCGTTTGCCGCTGGACCACTGGCTCGCCGGTCAGTTGAACCGCAGTTCCGTCGCCTACCAGTGCCTGGCCTCACTCTACGCGCCCCTCACGGAGGAACCCGCCAAGCTGGTCGCCCTGCTGATCCCCGTGATCGTGCGCGACATCCGTCCGGACAACTTTTCCCGCTATGCTCTCGCCATCGGACTCGGGTTCGCGCTCGGTGAGATGTGGTTCATCGCCGAGCGGATCTCCCACCAGCCCAAGCTGGCCGGCCTCCCTTTCTATGCCTTTGGCGGATACCTGAGCGAGCGACTGATGACGTGCGTGTTCCACAGCGCTTTTGTCTCCATCACGCTTTCCCAATTGCGGCGGCGTTGGGTGCTGGGCCTTAGCGGAGCAATGGCGGCGCATTGGGCGGCGAACTTTCCGCTCACCCTCATGTCCTGGAACGCGGGCGGTCTGGGGCGGACGAATTGGGAGGTGATCGTGGGCTTGTGGCTGGTTGCACTGTTCGTCGGCGCGGCGGCGTTCCTCGCTCGCCTCAACTTCGGCCACGCCCTGCCCCTGCGTCTGATGTTCGGCCTCAGGCATTGTCCGGAGTGTTCCAACGACTACGAGCCTTCACTGCTTGCCATCAACATGGGAGCTGAACGGTATGAGCGCTGTCCCCATTGTCGCAAATGGCACTGGACCAAACCCAGCACCGCCGAACGCGGCGCGGCAACCCAAGCCGGCACGGGCAACCGCGTTGACCCTTAACGTCGCAAGCGCGCCGAGACTGCCCAGCGAAGCGCGATCGTCTCTGCACGAGGCGGGCGAAGTGGGTGGTCACCAGCTTGCGGGCTATGCAAAGAGCCTTGCAGTTCCTTCCGCACCTTTGTTTTTGAAAATCCCCTGACGCCGACTTCTTTATTGGTTCTTTTTCCCGCCGTCACGCAAGGCCATTGGTGAAGGAAGTTCCACTGAGGATTCTGAACCGATCATGGCCCGATGCATTGTGTCCGGGCATAGGTCGACGCCCCCCGGCCATTCGACACAGCCAAAATCAGGATTGACGGTGACGGCATTAAAGACGCCGGCGTCCAGCAGTTTCAGAAACACGCCGCCGCGCCGCTCGGGTTCAACGGGGAAAATTCCACTCACGCCGTCGCTGAAGGTGACTTGCAGCCGGTGTTGCGGCAGCGGTTCGGCGGAAACGATCCGGATCATGGGCTTATCCTACTCCAACGGCGCAATTTTGGAAGGTTCCTGGTTGCGGCTGGCCAGCTCCCACGCCTGACGGAGTTCATCCTGGTGCAACGCGGACCATTCCAGCACCAGAGAGAGCGCCCGCCGGCGCATGGAGCCATTCATCACCGCCAAAGTTTCGATACTGATCTGAACCTGCTCGCCCTGATAAACGGCATGAAAATGCGGCGGCGCGTGGTCACCGTAAAACATCCGAATGATGATGCCGTAGAATCTGCTCAGTTCAGGCATGGCCGCAGCCGAGGGAGGCGTTACATGTGGCTGATCATGTTCGAGCCGAACTCGGAGCACTTGATCTCGGTCGCGCCTTCCATCAGGCGGGCGAAGTCATACGTCACACGCTTGCTGGCGATCGCGCCGTTGAGGCCCTTGACGATGAGGTCCGCCGCTTCGGTCCAGCCGAGGTGGCGCAGCATCATTTCGCCGGAGAGCACCACGGAGCCGGGGTTCACGACGTCCTTGCCGGCATACTTCGGCGCAGTGCCGTGCGTGGCTTCGAAGATGGCGTGACCGGTGACGTAGTTGATGTTGCCACCAGGCGCAATGCCGATGCCGCCCACTTGCGCGGCCAAGGCGTCGCTGAGGTAATCACCGTTGAGGTTCAGTGTGGCGATGACGTCGAAGTCGGTCGGACGCGTGAGCACTTGCTGGAGCGCGATGTCGGCGATCGCGTCCTTGATGAGGATGGCGCCTTTGGCGAGCGCGGCCTTCTGTTCTTCATTCGCGGCGGCTTCGCCCTTTTCCTTCTTGGTCTTTTCCCACGTGGCCCAAGTGTAAACCTTGTCGCCGAAGATGCGTTCGGCCGCGCTGTAGCTCCAATCGCGGAAGGCGCCCTCGGTGTATTTCATGATGTTGCCCTTGTGGACAATGGTCACGTTGCGGCGCTTGTTCGCCAGCGCGTATTCCACGGCGGCTTTGATCAAGCGGATGGTGCCGACGTTGGAAACGGCCTTGATGCCGATGCCGACCTGCACGGGAATGTGCGAGGCGTCGTGATCCGGCGCGGCGAGCTTCATGTAGCCGGCGATTTGTTCCTTCGTGCCGAAGCGGATCTTTTTGAAGTCCTTCGGGAATTCCTTCGCGAGGAAATCGAGAACCTTCTGCGCTTCGGGCGAGCCGCCGACGAATTCGATGCCGGCGTAAATGTCCTCGGTGTTCTCACGGAAGATGACCATGTCCACCTTTTCGGGATGTTTCACAGGCGAAGGGACGCCGGTGAACCACTGCACGGGACGCAGGCAGACGTAGAGGTCGAGCATCTGCCGCAAGGCGACGTTGAGCGAGCGCATGCCGCCGCCCACGGGCGTGGTGAGCGGGCCCTTGATGCCGACGAGGAATTCCTTGAACGCCTCGACGGTGTCATCCGGCAGCCAGTTGTTGAACTTCTTGAACGATTCCTCGCCCGCGAAGACTTCCATCCACGCGATCTTGCGCTGGCCGCCGTAGGCCTTTTGCACTGCGGCATCCATCACGCGCTCACTGGCCGCCCAGATGTCGGGGCCCGTGCCGTCGCCGCGGATGAACGGAATAATAGGATTGTTGGGAACGCTGAGTTTGCCTCCGGCAATGGTGATTTTGCCGCCGTTGGGAACTGTGCAGGTTGTGTAGGCCATGTGATTACGATTTAGAATTTTCGGTTTACGCACTGTGCCAGAAACGGCCGCCAAACCGCGCGCCGAGCAACTGCACAAAAGCGGGCTGTTCTTAGCGTGACGGAGCGAGGCGGGCAAGTCGTTTCAACCGCGATCTGCCCGCTGAAAACAAAAAGCGCCGAACAAAAGTCCGGCGCTTTGCTGCAAGTTGTATCCTCGGCTTAAGCGGTGCGGGAGAATTGCGCCGTGCCTACCGCAGCCGGAGCGCTCAACAACGCCTTCACCTTCGCGACCGTGTTTTCAGCGGTCAGGCCGTGCTTGTTGCGGAGATAATCGACGGTGGACGCGTGTTCCACGAACACATCCGGCCATCCGATACGCGCAACCGGTGTGCTGATCTTGGCTTCGCTGAACAATTCCAGAACGGAACTTCCGTAACCGCCCATGAGCACGTGGTCTTCCAGCGTTACCACCACATCGGCGGCACGTCCGAAGAATTCGTGCGTAGAAGCGTCCAGCGGTTTCGTGAAGCGCGGGTTGATGATCGCCACGTCGTGGCCCTCGGCCATCAACTGATCGGCGGCCTTGCGGGCGACAGATTGCATGTTGCCCAGCGGGAACATCGCGATCTTCATACCGCGGTTGTTCTCGAAGTTTTTCACAACCTCGGCCTTGCCGACCTCGAGCAACTTTGGCGCGTCTTTGATTTTCACGCCTTCACCGGCACCACGCGGATAGCGGATGAACGTCGGGTGTTTCACGTGCGACGCGGTGAACATCATGTCGACCAACTCGTCCTCGTTGGACGGCGCCATCCCGATGACGTTGGGCAGGCAGCGGAGGTACGAAATGTCGAACAGGCCGTGATGCGTGGGGCCGTCGTTGGCACTCAAGCCCGCGCGGTCCATGCAGAAAATCACCGGCAGATCCTGCAGGCAAACGTCGTGATGAATGCAGTCATATGCGCGTTGGAGGAAGGTCGAGTAGATCGCGACGACCGGATGGAAGCCCATCGTGGCCATGCCGGCGGCGAAAATCACCGCGTGCTCTTCAGCAATGCCGACGTCGTAGTAACGCTTGGGCATGGCTTTCTCGAGCGCCTTCATGCCGGTGCCGCTGGGCATTGCGGCCGTGATGCCGACGAGCGTGTTGTCCTTCTGGCACATTTTCACGAGGGCGTTACCGAACACGTCCTGATAGTTCGGCGCGGTTCCAGGCTTGGTGGCGGGCGAGTTGCCCGTGGCGATGTCGTACGGTCCGCAGCCGTGGAATTTCTCCGGATGCTCGATCGCGACATCGTAGCCCTTGCCCTTTTTGGTGAGCACGTGGAGCACGACCGGAACGTCGCAGTCCTTCGCGTATTCGAGCGCGTTGATGAGCAGCGGCAAATCGTGGCCGTCGATCGGCCCGAGATAGCGCACGCCCATTTCTTCGAACAATACGGCGCTACCGAAACCGCCGCGGCCATCGGAGTCGATACTCACGGGGTTGTGCTCCAGAGTCACTTCGCCGACGGCGCCCTTCAGCGCTTCCTCTGCCTTGTGTCCGATCTTCAACGCGAGATCGCCCTTGGGCATGCGACGAACCAGACGTTCGAAATCACGCTGCAAGCGGTTGTACGACGGATGCGTGATCAGCTTGTTGAGGTAGCTGGCAATCGCGCCGACGTTCTTGGCGATGCTCCACTCGTTGTCGTTGAGGATGCCGATGAACTTTTTGGTCGTGTGCGCGATGTTGTTCAGCGCTTCGAAGGAAACGCCATTGGTCAACGCCGCGTCGCCGAAGATGGCCACAACATTTTCATCGCTGTTGCGTTGATCACGCGCGGCGCACATGCCAAGCGCAGCAGAGAGGGCCGTGCCCGCGTGGCCCGCGCCGTAGCAATCGTGCTCGCTCTCGGTCCGGAGGGCGAAGCCGTTGAGGCCGTCAGTCGTGCGAATGGTGTGGAAACGATCTTTGCGGCCGGTCAGGAGCTTATGGACGTAAACCTGATGGCTGACATCCCAAACGAACTTGTCCTTCGGCGTGGTGAAAACACGATGTAAGGCGAGCGTCAACTCGACGACGCCGAGATTCGGGCCCAGATGGCCGCCGTTTTTGGAAAGCTTTGTGATCAATTCCTGACGAATTTCTTCCGCCAGCGAAGTGAGCTGATCCAGTTTGAGTTTCTTGACGTGGGCCGGGTGGTCCACCATGTCCAGGTATCTCGTCATAGTTTTCAAATTCGTTAAGGCTATTCGCCGGTCGCAGCGGGTTTCAATACCAGCTCGCCGGCGGCGTTCTTTTCCAATTGGCGGATTTTCAATTCAGCTTCCGCAAGTTTCGTCTGGCAAACCTTGGCGAGACGCGTGCCCTCGTCGAAGCGCGCCAACAGGGAATCAAGGCTCAATTCCTCGGCTTCCATCGCTTCCACGATGGTCTCGAGTCTCTTGATCGCCTCTTCAAAAGGCAAATCGGCCGCGGCATCTGCAGACGCGGCCGAGCTCTTGGCTGCTTTCGACATGGGAGAAAGGCTAACGAATACCTCCGAGCACGTAAAGTGATTATGTCGTAACCAAAGTGCCTCGTCCGGCATCATAGAGACAAAATCTTGGATTTCAATCGGTCGCTAGGTGTAGACTGCCGACGATTGAACCCAAGGCCGAAGCCTGCATAATAACAACATGTCCAATCGCCTAACATGAAAGCACGCAAACGCAATGCAATGGCGGGGATCTCCCGCATCGATCAAGTCGACAACCACACCCACGGATTCTTTGTCCGGCTCGTTCGCAATGGAACGACGCATAACGCGTTCTTTGCCGACCGACGTATGGGAGGAAAGGCTAAGGCCTTGAAAGCCGCGAAGGAGCACTATCAAAAATTGCTCGCCAAGCACGGCGAAATGACCCGCCGCGAATGGGCCGAAACCGTCCGCCGCAAGGGCAAATCAGGAATCATCGGCGTCCGCCGTGGTTCCCGCACCGTGCGCGGCGAGAAATACTGGTTCTGGGTCGCCACCTGGAGCCCGAAGCCCTACGTCGTGCAAAAGCAGATGTTCTCCGTTAAGAAGTTCGGCGAAGCGAAGGCGAAGGCCCTTGCCATCAAGGCACGCAAAGTCGGACTTAGCACGATGGAGGATTAACCTCCGTCAGTCCAAGGGATTTAACCCAGCCACTCCGCCATCAGGTGGAGTGGTTTTCCTATCCTCCACGCTCCAATTGCGCGGCCTCAACACCCGTTGAATTCAGAGAGCTGGTGGCCCCTCCTTGAAACAACGCGCTTGCGCAGAAAGTGTACCGCGTTGAAAATGGCGCCATTGAACCACCACCGCGCAAATATCCATATACGTCCAGCCGGCGTAATTCTATTTTGCGCGGCGTTTTTGGGCGCATTCGCCGCGCTGGCGGCAGCTCCAGCATTGAACGCGCAACCCATGGTGAATTCGCTCGGAATGAAATTCGTTGCGCTGCCCGGCACGACTTCGTTGATGAGCATTTGGGAGACGCGGGTGCAGGATTTTCAAGCCTACCTGAAGGCCAACGGCATTCGCGAAAACCCCATTCCGCGCGGACTCAGTCCCTTGCATCCTGCGGCGAATCTTAGCTGGTACGAATCCGTCGCGTTTTGCCGATGGCTCACGCGGGCCGAACGGGCGCTCAAACGCATCGGGCCGGAAGATCGCTACCGGCTGCCCTCGGACAAGGAATGGACGATCGCCATCGGCGCGACGAAGTATCCATGGGGTGACAAATGGCCGCCGCCGGAACCCAGTCCCAGCACGCCCGGTTACAAACCAGTGGACGGCGCGAACACGGCGCCTGTAGGAAGTTGCGCTCCGAATGCGCTCGGCATTTACGATCTCGCGGGGAACGTTTTCGAGTGGTGCCAGGATTGGTATGATCGGCAGATGAATTCGACCGAGATTCGGCTCGAGTATAAAAAGCTCGAGGACGACGGCGGCGGCATTCATTTTAAAATCCTCCGCGGTGCCTCGTGGATCTTTCGCGACCCGATGAATCTTCAGTCCGGCTATCGTTACCCTGCCGAGCCGACGATGCGCGGTGGTCTCTACGGTTTCCGCTGCGTGTTGGAACGCGAAGGCGCCTCGGTGACGCCGGTGGTCAATGCGGCGAAGGCCGCGCCGACAAAATCCCTTGGCGGACTGTTTGCCTCCTCCGCCTCCGCTGGAACGTCCGGAACGGGTAACAATGCGTCCGTCTCGGCGGCGGTGAAACGCGGGCGAGCGGTGTTCGCCGGACCGTGCAGCAACTGCCACCAGTTGTTCGATCCGGTTCCTTACGATTCGACTTCGTGGAACAACCTCATCGGGAACATGCGCGGCAAAGCAAAGCTGGGCGCGGATGATTACGCGGATTTGCAGGAATTCATCAAAACCGTTCGCGGTCCCTAGCGGAACGTCGGCTGCCGAACATCTCTCGTCGGCACCCGGTTCTTCCGTTGCGGGCATTTTTCTCGTTGTGCGCCGCGCAGATTTGCTAACGTTGCGCCGATGCATTTCGACATTTTGATCGATGGCTTGATCAGCTACCTCTACCTGCTGATCCTGCTGACGTTCCACGAATTCGGCCACGCGTGGATGGCGATGAAGCGCGGCGACGACACGGCGCGCATGATGGGGCGCGTGTCGCTCAATCCGCTGGTGCATATCGATCCCTTGGGAACGGTTATCCTGCCGTTGATCTTCACCTTCATGGCAGCCTTTAGCGGTGGAGCGGGATTTTTATTCGGCTGGGCCAAGCCGGTTCCCTTCGATCCGCGCAATTTGAAGAATCCCAAGGGTGACAGCATTCTCATCGCGATGGCTGGCCCGGCGATGAATCTCCTGCTTGCCGTACTTCTGATGGCCTTGATGAAATCCGGGCAGGTGGCGGGATCGGAAATGGTCGAACGAATAGGCTGGCAGATGGCCGAACTCAGCTTGGTGCTTTGCTTTTTCAATTTGATTCCAGTACCGCCGCTGGACGGTTCGCATGTGCTGCGACACGTCACCGGGATGAGCGAGGAAACCTACCTGCGTTTCGCCCAATACGGTTTCCTCATCGTCATTGTGCTCCTTCAGTTTCAAATCGTCCGTGCACTGCTGAGCGGGGCCGTCTACCTGACCCTGGCTCTGCTTGCGCGATTGTTCGGGATTCAATGATTCGCGAAGAAGGTTTTTCCGCGGCGCTTGCGCTGGAGGGTGTCCGATCCTGAAAATCATTGTCATCCACGAATGAGCGTTTAGGTTCTGATTGCGCTGAATGAAGACCTTCGCTGACCTGAATTTTCCCGGACGGTTGATTGCCGTCGAGGGCCTCGACGGCTCCGGCAAATCCACCCAAATCTACCTGCTCAAACGCTGGCTTGAGCAACAAAACCTCAAGGTGTTCTTCAGCGAGTGGAATTCTTCCGAGTTGGTCAAGAGCGCCACCAGCAAGGGCAAGAAGATGACCCTGCTGACTCCTACGACGTTTAGTTTGATCCACGCGACGGATTTCGCCGACCGCTACGAACGCCAGCTCGTGCCGTTGCTCCGCGCCGGTTACATCGTGTTGTGCGATCGCTACATTTTCACCGCGTTCGCGCGTGACGTGGTGCGCGGGTGTCCGCCGGAATGGGTGCGCGGCAATTACAGTTTCGCCGCGCAGCCAGACATCACGTTCTTCTTCAAGGCGCAGTTGGAGATTTCGTTGCAGCGGATTCTCGACGGCCGGCCGCAGCTGAAATATTTCGAAGCGGGCATGGATCTGCGGCTTTCCACCGATCCGTACGAGAGCTTCCGCATCTTCCAAGGCCGCATCCTTGAG
The DNA here is from genome assembly GCA_044224905.1 of Limisphaerales bacterium. GTDB lineage: Bacteria > Verrucomicrobiota > Verrucomicrobiia > Limisphaerales > JBGAJN01 > JBGAJN01. The sequence continues at coordinate 138,739 of JBGAJN010000002.1, read as the reverse complement.
CAATACCTCGCGATGAGCACGGAGTTCAACTTCCTCGTGATGGACGCCAACCAACGCATCGAAGCGCAGCAATCCATCGTGCGCGACCTGGTCGCGGCGAAGATCAATCTCGACAGCTTTCGCAAAAAATAATTCCCATGGCCACCAAGGCGAAACATCCCCGCATCGTTGTTCCGAAAGCGCGCCCGCATCGTTTTTACGGCCACGGCATTCCCGGCGTGGATTTGGAAAAGCTCACCGGCAAACTCATCGTCGTCGAAGGCGCGGACGGCTCCGGTCGCTCGACGCAGATCACCAAGATCGTCGAATGGCTGGAAGGCTGCGGCCACGCCACGGCGCTTGTCGGATTGAAACGCTCCACGCTGGTCAGCGAAGAGCTCGACACGGCCAAGCGCGGAAATATTTTAAGCCGCACCACGATGAGTCTGTTCTACGCGACGGACTTCGCGGACCAGATGGAGAACAATATCATCCCGTCGTTGAAGGCGGGCTTGATCGTGATCGCCGATCGTTACATCTACACGTTGATGGTGCGCGATCTCGTTCGTGGCATGGACGAGGCGTGGTTGAAAAATCTCTACGGCTTGGCGCTCATTCCCGACGCAGTATTTTACCTGCAGGTGTCCCCTGAGCAACTCGTGCAGCGGAATTTCGCGAAAGATTACGCGCTCGATTACTGGGAAAGCGGTATGGACCTCGGTCTGACCCGCGACATGTTCGACAGCTTTCTGAAGTATCAAGCGCTCGTGCAAGGGCAGTTCAAGCGGCTCCAGAAAACTTACGGCTTCACCATCGTGGACGGCGACCGCTCGCCGGAAGCCATCGGCGCGGATCTGCGAAAGAAGATCGCCGCTGCGCTTACCTGACGTATGCCTGAAAACGGAAAGCAAGATTACCTCGTCGGCGTGGATCTCGGCGGGACCAAGATTCTTTCCGGCATCTTCGACTCGCGGCTCAAGTGCATCGGCCGCCAAAAACTGACCACCAAGGCCGAACGCGGCGCCGACAGCGTTATTGAACGCATCGCGCGCTGCGTCAAAGAAGCGCTCGATGAATCCGACCTCTCGCTGAAACAGGTGAAGGGTATTGGCATCGGCTCCCCCGGTTCCATCGATCAGGAAAATGGCCGCGTCATATTTGCGGGTAATCTCGGCTGGAAGGATGTTTCATTGCGGAAGGAGCTGGAGAAGCAACTCGACGTGCCGGTGTTCGTGGACAACGACTGCAAAGTTGCCACGCGCGGAATCTTCGAGGCGGAATTTGGCAGCAAGCCGCAAAGTCTCGTCGGCATTTTTCTGGGCACGGGCGTTGGCGGCGGAATCGTTCTCGATGGCAAGCTTTACACTGGGATCAACTATACCGCGGGCGAACTCGGCCACATGATCATCGATGTCAACGGCCCGAAGTGCACGTGCGGTAACAACGGTTGCTTCGAAGCGCTCGCCAGTCGCACCGCAATTTTCCGGCGCATCAAGGAAGCCGTGAAGGAGGGCGAGAAGACCGTGCTCGTCGAAATGCTCGGTGATGATCTCGAAGGCCTACGCAGTGGCGACTTGCGCAGGGCGCTCAAACGCGGCGACAAGCTCACGGAGAAAGTCATCCGTCAGGCTGCTGAATATACCGGGATTGCCGTGAGCAATCTCGTCAACATTCTCAACCCGCAATACGTCGTGCTCGGCGGCGGCATCATGGAACAACTCGCCGACGAACTGCTTCCCACGATCACCAAGGTGGCGAAGGAACACGCGTTCTCCAATGCGATCAAGGGACTCGAAATCCGCGCCACGGAACTGGGCGACGACGCCGGCATCACCGGCGGCGCCGTGCTCGCGCGAGCGAAGCTCAAATGATTCTACGATGAGCGCACCCGAGTCGAGCGAACCCGGCGGCACGATGCGCGCGGTCATCGATATCGGCACCAACTCGGTGAAGTTGCTGGCGGCGCGCGTCCACGACCGTAACGTCGAACCCCTCTTCGAAACCAGCCACGTCACGCGGCTTGGTCGCGGCTTCTACGAAACACATTTACTCCAACCGGACGCGATTCGCCAAACCGCCCAAACCGTCGCCGAGTTCACCACCAAAGCGCGCAGTCTGGGCGTCGCCGCGCCGCGCGTGATCGCCACGAGCGCCGCGCGGGACGCGTTGAATCCGCAAGATCTTCTGAACGCCGTCCGCGTGGCGGCGGGCCTCGAAGTGGAAGTCATCTCCGGCGCTCAGGAAGCTCAATGGGCGTTCGATGGCGTGACGAGCGATGGCCGGCTCGCGGGGCATCCCTTGCTGATCATGGATGTCGGCGGCGGCAGCACAGAGTTCATCGTCGGTGAAGGGCGTGAACAATTCTTCCGCGATAGTTTTCAACTCGGCGTTGTGCGTTTGATCGAGAAGCTTCGCCCCGCCGATCCGCCCACCGCAGTCGATCTCGCGGCCTGCCGCGCGGAAATACGCGCGTTTCTCCGCCAACGCGTTGCTCCGAACGTCGATCCCGCCCTCACACGCGCCGGTCGCGAGCGCGTCGTGCTGGTTGGTGTCGGTGGCTCTGCGACCTATCTCGCCGCGATTCAACTCGCGCTTACGGATTTCAGCCGCGACCACATCGAAGCGCTGCGTTTGACCCGCGCGCAGGTGCACGATTGGACCGAGCGTCTCTGGCGCGTTGCGCTCGCTGAGCGCCAGAAGATTCCAGGCCTGCCCGCGAAGCGCGCCGACGTGATGATCACCGGCGCCGCGATCTATGAAGCCGTGATGGAGCAGTTTGGTTTCAATGAACTGCGCGTGAGCACGCGCGGGCTGCGTTTTGCAGCGTTGATGGATCCGCCATGAACGAAGAAAGCGCACGTGCGGAGTTTCTCAATCTGATGCGCCGCTTTGAAAGCGAGCCGGAGCACGTTTTGCAGGTAACCGCGCTGGCGTTGCGATTGTTCGATTTGCTCGCGCCCCTTCATCATCTCGGCACGAGCGAGCGATTGCTCCTCGAAGCCGCGAGCTGCCTGCACGATACCGGCTGGAGTGTTTCGAAGGACGGCTCCGGTCATCACAAGGAATCCGCGCGCCTGATTCGGACTCATCCATGGCAGCATTTTCCTGCGGCGGAAGTTGAGATCATTGCCCAAGTTGCCCGCTACCACCGCAAGTCCGTTCCCATCGCTGAACACGCGGAGTTCGTCGCGCTCAGCGAACACGATCGCGCGACGGTGCAGAAGCTTGCGGCCATTCTTCGCCTTGCTGACGCGCTCGACCGCAGTCATCTCCAACGCGTGAAACAGATCGACGTGGAGATTTCCGAGAGTCGCATCCGGTTCAAATTGAAGACGGCGAAACGGGTCGAGGTGGAAATCCTCGCCGCACAAAAGAAGGGTAACCTTGCGATGGCGTTGTGGAATCGCTCGCTCGAGTTTGAAGAAGTATTCGTCTAACCGGCGGGAACAGCTACTTCTGGCAGGTGGGACAGAAGTACGTGCTCCGTGTCGCCTGAACGATCCGCCGAATCGGCATGCGACACTTCGAGCAAGGTTTTCCAGCGCGATCGTAAACCAGCATGCGCTCTTCGTAGAGTTCCGACTGTCCCGCGGTGCTGCCGTAATAGAACAAGCCGTCCTTCTTTTCCGCGCCGGCGAAATCGAGCGGGATGGTGCTGCCCGATTTCACCGCGTGCGCCAGCACCGCACGGATGGATTTCACCAAGGCAGAGGCTTCCGCTTTCGACAGTTTGCGCGCGGGTTTGCGCGGCGAGATGCCGGCGCGAAACAAAGCCTCGCTTGCGTAGATATTCCCGACACCGGCCACCACGGTTTGATCGAGCAACTTCACTTTGATCGCCTGTGTCGAGCGGCTCAGCGCGCTTCGCAAGGCGTCCGCGTCGAAAGCTTCACCCAGCGGTTCGGGGCCGAGCCCGGCAATGGAAGAAACATCCAACGTAAACCGACCGAAGTAGCGCGTGTCCTCGAAAACGAAGTTCTCCCGGCCCAGTCCCAGTACCACAGCCGCGTGTTTGGGCAGCGGCGCGCCAGCGGGCACCAGATACATGCGGCCGGTCATTCCGAGGTGACCAAGCAGTTGCCGCGTTTGCTCGCCGCGGCTCCGGAGCAATTCGAAGAGGAGATATTTCCCGCGTCGAGTGACCTCGCCAAACTCCGCGCCGATCAGTGCGGCGTTTAGTTCGCGAACGGAGGTTGGCCGAATGATCTTCTCGCGTCGCACCTCGACCGACGTGATGCGCTTCCGTTTGAGCAACGGATTGAGGTGGCGGACCAGCACTTCCACTTCGGGCAGTTCGGGCATGAGAAGTGAGTTTCGTTTTAAAGGCTTATCGTTTCAAGTGCGGTCGGCGAATAACGCCGTCCTTACGTCGGGCGATCACCCGTATCGGTACGGTGCCGAAAGGGAAAATGTGTTCGGCAGGTGACGAATTTCCCGCACCGCGCCGTCGGTCAGCAATACCTCCACAATATCGAAACGGATCTTCACCTGCGGATGCTTGCAAAGCGCGAGATAGTCGAGCGCGGTTTGGGAAAGTAGCCGGCGCTTGTGAGCGTTGACCGCGGCTGCGGGGCGCGTCCAGTCCTCCGAGGAACGCGTTTTTACTTCGACGAAAACGAGCACGTCCGCATCGCGAAAGATGAGATCAATTTCACCGCGAGCGGAACGAAAGTTGGCGGTGAGGAATTTAAGACCTGAACGTTGGAGATGCTTTTTCGCGGCGCGCTCACCGAGGCGACCGCGCCGCAAATGCTCCGGTACCTCACTGCGGTTGCGCCACGCTTTGAATCGCTGCCAGAGATTCATGAGTGAAGAGTTCGGGCTCCGGTTTACGGATCGGCGCGAAACTGAGGCGGTGAATGGCACACGGCCCGTGCGTGTTTATGGCCGCGAGATGGCGTGCGGTTCCGTAGCCCTTGTGCTCGGCGAAACCGTACGCGGGAAATTGGCGATCGTATTCGAGCATGAGGCGATCACGCGTCACCTTTGCCAGCACGCTCGCGGCCGCGATCGAGTAACTTCGGCTATCGCCTTTCACCAACGATGTCTGCGGTTCGCGAAAGATCGGAACGCGATTGCCATCGATCAGCAAGTGCTCGGGCGCCGGCTGCAATTGGGCGACGGCCTCCAGCATCGCACGATACGTCGCACGCAAAATGTCGATGCGATCAATCGTCGCGTGATCCACGGTGGCAATTCCGAACGAAAGCTCGGGTTGTTTGGTGAGAAACTCGAAATACTCTTCGCGCGCGGACTCGGAGAGTTGTTTAGAATCGTTCAAGCCGCGAAGTTCGTGCGGCAGTTTCTCGGAGATCCATTTCACCGGAAATACAACCGCTGCGGCCACGACGGGACCAGCCAGCGGCCCGCGGCCCGCTTCATCAATGCCCGCGATGCGACTGACTCCATTCGCGAGCAATTCGCGTTCAAATTTAAAACGGCTGACAGCGGCCATGTGTGTTGACTCCGGCGATCGTTAAACAAACGAAATCGCCGCCCTGTCTTTGCGACAGGACGGCGAGATTGGCAATGCCAGAATCAGCACGCTGCGGAATCGCATCCGCGCGGCAGCAGGTCACTCTTTGAGCATCAGGTTCGTCAGATCCGAATGCGGGATCGCTTGAAACTTACGCCAGTTGCCTTCATTGCGGGCAATGCTGTGAATTTTTTCCAATTGGCGGCTGTTCAACATTGTATCCTGATTCACGAGCACCATTTCCGGGCTCGACGGCATGCCGACCGGTTCCGCGAGGACGTCGGCCATTTGCAGGTCTAGCGGATCACGTTTTTGAATCGGCGCGACGAAAGGTGAGATCGTAATGCGAAGATCCACGCCAGGCAGCGTGAATTGAAAGCGCACTAACTGCTTAGACGAAGCGAAGAACGACTCCATCTTCGACGGCGCGAATGACTTTGGGATCTGCGGCGTCACCACCTTCAGTCCTTCTTTCTGGAAGGCTGACTTGAAAGTGCCTTGCACGATGTTCAGCACCTCGCGAACGGTATCGAGGGTTTCTTCCGCTTCGACCGCGGTCTCGCCCGTCATCGTTTGGTAGAGCGACAGCGCGGAGCCAGTGTCCGTTTCCACCATCAAATCGAACCACAGCGAATGCTGGGGGAGAACCAACACGGACCACACACCCATGTTGGGTGCAGCCGCCACCGCCGAAGCAACATCAACGGATTGGATGCCATCGAGGCCCATGCCACCAAGGGCTTTGGTCAACAGCCCGGCGCCGCTGGCAAATGGCTTGAGGGTGGCCACGTTGGCGATCGTCGGCGCGGAACCATTGGTCGTCGGCGTTGCCGGCGTTGCGGAGGCGGCCACTGAACTGCGCGAGAGTTCGACAACGCGCGGTTCGACCGATTGCATCGGCCGACGCGCAGCGACGGCCGGATCAATCCTTTGCAGCAAGTTGTGATGGTGCTCCAACGAACGCATCGCTCCGCGAATGTGCGCCCGCATGTCATCCACGTCGAATGGCTTGAGCATGTAAGCATCCGCGCCAGCGTCGAACGCCGCGATGCGATCCTTCTTATCATCACGGGTGGTCAACATGATGACGTAGGTGTATTCGAGCGCTTGGGTCTCGCGAAGCTTGCGACAAATTTCAACGCCCGAGAAACCGGGCATCATCCAATCAAGGACAGCGAGATGAGGTGGGTCGGGTTTGAGCAGGGCAGCCAAGGCTTCCCGACCGTCGCAGGCAATTTCCAGATCGTGCCCAAGCTTGAAGAGCAGATCTTTCAGAACACGCCGGAGGATCAAATCATCATCGGCGATCAATATCTTCATAGTGCAGTTGGGGCCGCGGCACGTTCGGTGGGGCAGGCGTCTTGATCGTTGGAGCTGGTCGCGCTCCGCGCTTTGCCATCCGTGGCGTCCGCCGGACACCTGATTACTGTTGTATCGGACGATCGTATGTCCGAGTTAATCTGGCAGACTATCGACATCAGCCCGGGAGGACTTGAATCTTCAGAGAAAAAAACCATCCCGTTCCAACTACCGCTAAAGGCACGAGAGCTTTCTGACGAATTTACCTCAAGAAAGCGACACACCGTCGAGGAATGGCTTAGTTCCTCAGCCGGTTCATCGCGCCGAATCGAAACGACCAATATTCCTCCCTACTGACTTCATGGACGACTTGATAAAAGAATTTCTGGTGGAAAGCCGCGAAGGACTCGACCGGTTGGATCAGGATTTGGTGAAGCTCGAGAAGGATCCCTCGTCGCGCGAACTGATCGGCAGTATTTTCCGGACGATCCACACAATCAAAGGAACCAGCGGCTTTCTCGCACTCCATAAGCTCGAGTCGGTGGCGCATGTTGGTGAAAATCTTTTGAGTCGCCTACGCGACGGCAAGCTCGTGCTCACGCGGGATATCGCCACCGCGCTTCTCGCCACCGTCGACGCCATCCGGCAGATGCTTTCGAACCTCGAAGCCACAGGTAAAGAAGGAGAGCGTGACGATTCGAAGTTGATCGAAACCCTCACCGCTCTGCAAACGCCTGGAACCTCCGTCAGTGTCGCTAAGATCGCACCAGCGCCAGCCGCGTCAGCTCCGGCCGCGAAGCCAATAGAAAAGCCCTCGGTTTCCCCCGTCGCACCCCTTGTCCCCGCCGCTTCGGCACCGACGGCAGCTACTCCAGCGATCACACCGAAAGAGGAAGTCAAACCCGCCCCGGTAGCGGTCGCGGCGGAATCGTCGGCGGCTTCCCATCATTCCGTGGCGGACACGACGATCCGCGTGGACGTCAGCCTGCTCGACCGGTTGATGAATCTCGTCGGCGAACTTGTCCTCGCTCGCAATCAAGTCCTGCAGTTCGGCGAACGCGGCAATACCGCTTTGAACGCCGCAACACAGCGCCTCAATCTCATCACCACCGAGTTGCAGGAAGGCGTCATGAAGACCCGCATGCAACCCATCGGGAACGTGTGGAGCAAATTCCCGCGGGTCGTACGTGACCTTGCGCAGACCTGCGGGAAGCAGATTCGCCTCGAAATGGAAGGTGAGGGCACGGAACTCGACAAGACGATCATCGAAGCGATCAAAGATCCGCTCACTCATCTGGTTCGCAATTCCGTCGATCACGGCATTGAGACACCCGAAGCCCGCGCGGCCAAAGGCAAGGCACCCGAGGGCCGCCTCGCGTTGCGCGCGTACCATGAAGGTGGACAGGTCAACATTGAAATCATTGACGACGGCGCGGGGGTCGATCCCGAGCGCGTGAAGAGCAAGGCAGTGCAAAAGAACCTGCTTACTGCAGCGCAGGCTTCCTCGATGAGCGACCGCGATGCGGTGAACTTGATTTTCCTTCCCGGCTTTTCCACCGCAGAAAAAATCACCAACGTCTCCGGCCGCGGGGTCGGTATGGACGTGGTGAAGACGAACATCGAGAAGATCGGCGGCATGGTGGAAATCATCAGCAAGGCCGGCAGCGGCACCACAATCAAGATCAAGATCCCGCTCACCCTGGCCATCATCCCAGCTTTGATTGTGCGTTGCGGCGGCGAGCGCTTCGCGATTCCGCAGGTCAGCCTACTCGAACTTGTCCGCCTCGACGGCGAGAAAGCCAAGACCGGGATTGAAGAAATTCACGGCGCACCGGTTTACCGGTTGCGAGGACAGTTGCTCCCGCTGGTTCACCTCCACCGGGAATTGCAAGTGCCCGCGCCCGATACGCAAACGGACGCAGCAGTGAACATCGTGGTGCTCCAAGCCGGCGAACGTCCGTTTGGTCTGGTCGTCGACGACATTCAAGACACGGTTGAAATCGTCGTCAAACCGCTCGGCAAACATTTCAAAGGGCTTACCTGTTACTCCGGCGCCACGATCATGGGCGATGGTCGGGTCGCTCTTATTCTCGACGTCATCGGTCTGGCCCAGCGCGCTCACCTCCTCGTCAAGTCGCGCGAACGCAACGTCGAAAAAGCGGCGGCGGCCAACACCTCGAAAGGCGAACGGCAGACGTTGCTCCTCTTCGGTCTGGGCGACAACAACCGCGTGGCGATGCCCCTTTCCACCGTCGCCCGGCTGGAAGAGTTTCCGGTGTCATCCATCGAACGCAGCGGGCCGCGGGAAGTCGTGCAATATCGCGGCCACATCCTGCCGCTCGTTCGCATTGCTTCAATCCTCGGTGGCGGCGAATCGGACAGCGAGGCCACCGCAATTCAAGCCGTCGTCTACCGCGCGAACGGACGCAGCATCGGCCTCGTGGTTGGGCGAATTGAGGACATTGTCGAAGAGAACGTGGAACTCGAACAGTCAGGCCATCGGGACGGCATACTCGGCACGGCGATCATTCAATCCCGCGTCACCGACTTGCTGGATGTTCCCGCCGTGATCCGTGCGGCTGATCCCGCGTTCTTTGAAGTCGCGGCCGTCAACTGAACTTTGATCTATGAGCCAATCTCACCAATACTGCACGTTCCAACTCGCCGGCCTATGGTTCGGGGTCGAAGTTCTGCGGGTTCAGGAAGTACTCCGCCAGCAGGAAATAACTCGCGTGCCGCTTTCCTCCCCGGTGATCCGCGGATTGATCAACCTTCGCGGTCAACTCGTTACGGCACTCGATATGCGCAAACGTCTCGGCATGCCCGAGCGTGACGCGGGCAAAAGTTCCATGAATGTCGTCATCCGCGCCGGCGATGGCGCAGTGAGCCTCGAGGTCGATGAAATTGGCGACGTGCTCACGGTGGAAACCGGGAATTTTGAACGCCCTCCAGAAACGGTACAAGGCACCGCCCGGGAACTGATTCAGGGGGTACACAAACTATCCGATAGATTGCTGTTGATACTCGATACGCAAAAGGCTCTAGAGATCAGTACAAACTAAAGCTCAACAACGCATGATCTTCAAAACGACCAAGACGCAAGGGCTCTGCCTGATACCGCAGATTGCACTTCTCGCCATTGCCTTTACGTCTACCGCTGCAAATGCGGTCGAGAATAAGGAGGGCCAGACTGCCAGCATCGACAAGAGCGGATACCATCTGCTCAAGCCGGTCCCCGAAGAGAATCTACGGGAGATGTCGACGGACCGTCCCGACAAAACGGAAAGCCCGTTCACCGTCGACGCCGGACACTTTCAATTCGAGACCGATCTCATTAGTTATACCTACGATCATGATCGTTCGGGCGGTGCCGACACGATCACGCGAAGCTATGCGATCGCCCCGATCAATTTGAAAGTGGGTCTGTGCAATCGCGTGGATCTGCAATTGGTGGTTGAAACCTATAACCACGTTCGCACCGAAGATCGGATCGCCAACACCACGATGCGGCAATCAGGTTTTGGCGATATCACCAGCCGGTTGAAGGTCAACGTGTGGGGCAACGACGGCGGTTCGACCGCCCTGGCGCTGATGCCGTTTGCCAAGCTTCCGACCAATCAGGACCAATTGGGCAACAGCGGCGTCGAAGGCGGCCTCATAATTCCTCTAGCGGTCAAACTCCCGGCCGATTTCGACATGGGGCTCATGACCGAATTCGACATCACGCGGAACAGCGCAAACAACGGATATCATTCTGAGTTCATCAATACCATTACGTTCAGCCATGATCTCGTGGGAGAACTCGGTGGCTACATCGAGTTCTTCAGTTTGGTAAGCACCGATCGTGGTTCACGCTGGGTCGGCACCTTGGACCTGGGTCTCACCTACGGCCTGACAAAAAACATTCAACTCGATGCCGGCATCAACATCGGCATCACCAAGTCCGCCGACGACTGGAACCCTTTCCTCGGCGTCTCTGTTCGCTTTTAGGTCAATAACATTTTCAACTGTATGAAGACATCCAACTGGAGCATAAAAACGAAGCTCATCGGAGTAGCCTGCGTCAGCGCGGTCATCGCACTCGCCGCCGGATTACCTACGTTTTGGGGAATCGCCCACATCAAGCAATCCTCCAAAGAGACATCCACCCAGTTCTCGGCGATTCGCGCGCAAACACAGGCCGACATGATGCATGACGCCCTCCGTGGCGACGTGCTGGCCGCCCTTCAACTACCCGAGACAAAAGGGGCGCTACCACCCGACCTCGCCAAAGAACTCAAAGAACATCAGGACAGTTTCCGTGATTCCCTCAAGGCTCTCGACGCACTCCCGCTGAGCGACGAAGTCAAAGTCGCCAAGGACAAACTTCGCGCCTCACAAGAGACTTACATTCGGGATGCCGAGACGATTGCACTACTGGCAGTCAAAGATCGCGCCGCCGCACAGGCACAACTCGCTGCCTTCCTAAGTGAATTCGAGAAGCTCGAAGAGCCGATGGGCAAGTTGTCGGAAATGATTCACCACAACACCCAATCCGCCCAGCAAGAACTGGCTTCGACGCTCACGGAAACTCGCAACATCGTCATCGTGTCCCTGATCCTCGGGATCGCGGGAATCTTCACGATCAGCTGGGTCTTCGGGAAAAAACTCGCGGCCACCATCGATCAACTCGTTGGCGTCGCCGCTCGACTTGAAAAGGGCGATCTCACAGTTCGTGCGAACGTAAAATCGCATGACGAACTCGGCGCGCTGGGTAACTCGTTGAATCGCGCTGTCACTGCGCTCGAACGCACCCTGGGTTCAGTTGCCCAACAAGCACAAACCCTCACATCGGCTTCGCACCAGCTGAATTCAGTCAGCCAGTCCATGGGAGCCAACGCCGAAGAAACTGCTGCGCAAGCCAAAGTGGTTTCAGCCGCATCAGGCGAAGTCAGCCAGAACGTCCAAACCGTCGCCACCGGTGCGGAGGAGATGTCGGCGTGCATCAAAGAGATTGCGAAGAATTCCACGGAAGCCGTGCAGGTGGCTGCCACGGCGGTGCAGGTGGCCGCCACCACCAGCCAGACCGTCGGCAAACTCGGCACCAGCAGCGCCGAGATCGGCCAGGTCGTCAAGGTCATCACCTCCATCGCCCAGCAGACCAATCTCCTCGCGCTCAACGCCACCATTGAAGCCGCGCGCGCCGGTGAAGCCGGCAAGGGCTTCGCCGTCGTCGCCAACGAGGTCAAGGAACTGGCCAAAGAAACCGCCAAGGCTACCGAAGACATCAGCCACAAGATCGCCGCGATCCAGACCGACACCCAAAGCGCCGTCGAAGCCATCCAGCAGATCAGCGACATCATCGCCAAAATCTCCGACTTCCAAAACTCCATCGCCGGCGCCGTCGAACAGCAAAGCGCTACCACCAACGAAATGAGCCGCAACCTCGCCGACGCTGCGAAGGGCTCATCGGAAATCGTGCAAAACATCACGGGCGTTGCCGCTTCTGCCCGCAACACGTCGGGCGGCGTTAACAATATCAAACGTTCAGCCACGGATCTTTCCACGCTGGCCACCCAACTGAACCAATTGGTAGGCCAGTTTAAGTGTCGACTAGAATCAGCCGTTAATCCTTCTGGTTCCGCGCTCATCGCGGCCATCGGCTCGCGTGAGCCGATTTCGGACGACGAATTGGACACGCCTTGCGCCGTACCACTGGGTGCCACGAGCGACAACTCGGCACCGGTTTCCGCAGCATAAGAAGCACGCAGCTATCAGGCTAAAAATTTTAAAGCAAATGATTAGCACGAAAACGATCAAGACGAAGCTACTCACTGCCTTTGTGGCGTTCAGCGTATTCTCCCTCGGCGCCGTGGGGTGGTTCAACTACCAGCACGCGCGCACCGCCCTCCTTCAATCGCAAGGGCACACGCTTACCAGCCGCGCTCAAGAAACGATCGACAAAATTGATCGCTGCCTCTTCGAACGTTACGGCGATGTGCAGGCATTTGCATTCCATCCCGGGGCGCGTGGCGCGGGCACCGACGTCACCAAGGCGGCCAACTTTTTCGCGCAGGCATACGGCATATACGATCTGCTGCTGGTTGCCGATGCAGAAGGAAAGATCATCGCTTGTAACACGGTCACCGGCGACGGTAAAACGCTCGACACCTCAGCGTTGATCGGCCGTAGCGTTCGGGGTGAAGAATGGTTTGAGAAGTGTTCCGGTGGTTCTGTCAAAGCAGGCGAGAGCTACTATTCTGACCCGACGGAAGACAAGCTCGTGGCGGAAATTTACAAGCACCGGGGCATTGCTCTCAATTTTTCAGCACCCATTTTCGACGACAAGGGCAAGGTCGTCCGCGTCTGGTCAAACCGCGCCTCATGGGAACGCATCGTCACGCAGATCACGCAGGATCTCGCCCAACGCTTGCAGAAGGGCGGCCAAAAATCCGCTCAAGTAGAAGTGGTTTCCAAGGCCGGATTGCTTCTTGACGGTACCGATCCCAAGGCCGTCCTGACTCTCAACCTCGCAGATCGCGGTTTGGAAGCTGCCAAATCGCTCGTCGCGGGAAAAGATGGATCCTCGCAGGAACTCCACACAAGCGCAGAGGAGCAGCAGTTGATCGGTTACGCCAGTTCCAAAGGAGCGCTCGGCTTCAAGGGCTACAACTGGGGGGTAATCGTCCGTCAGAATATCGCCGAAGCATCGGCGACAGCACGCCAACTTGGTTGGATCACATTGATCGCAACTTTGGTGACAGTCGTAATTGTAACGATCGGCGCAGGATTTATTTCCAAGAGCATCACCCATCCGTTGAATCAGACCGTAACGGTGCTCGAATCCGTCGCCAGCGGGGATCTCACGCGGCGCCTCAATATTCAAAGCAAGGACGAGATCGGGCAGATGGCTCGAGCCTTGAATCGGACGTTGGATCAACTTGGCTCCACGTTGCAGAAAGTTTCCGCCCACACCCGCACGATCTCGGGTTCGTCTAAAGAACTCACCTCGGTCAGCCAGAAGATGCGGTCCAGCGCCGAAGAAACATCCATGCAAGCCAATGCGGTTGCGGCCGCGGGCGAACAAGTCAGTAGCAGCGTACAGACCGTCGCCACTGGCGCGGAAGAAATGTCATCGTGCATCAAAGAGATTGCGAAGAATTCCACGGAAGCCGTGCAGGTGGCTGCCACGGCGGTGCAGGTGGCCGCCACCACCAGCCAGACCGTCGGCAAACTCGGCACCAGCAGCGCCGAGATCGGCCAGGTCGTCAAAGTCATCACCTCCATCGCCCAGCAGACCAATCTCCTCGCGCTCAACGCCACCATTGAAGCCGCGCGCGCCGGTGAAGCCGGCAAGGGCTTCGCCGTCGTCGCCAACGAAGTCAAGGAACTGGCCAAAGAAACCGCCAAGGCTACCGAAGACATCAGCCACAAGATCGCCGCGATCCAGACCGACACCCAAAGCGCCGTCGAAGCCATCCAGCAGATCAGCGACATCATCGCCAAAATCTCCGACTTCCAAAACTCCATCGCCGGCGCCGTCGAACAGCAAAGCGCTACCACCAACGAAATGAGCCGCAACCTCGCCGAAGCAGCCCGCAGTTCCGCGGAGATTGCACAAAATGTCACCGGACTCGCTCATACCGCGTCCGGCACCAGTGCGGGCGCGAACAATACCGGCATTGCCGCCACCGAACTTTCCCGACTCTCCACGGAATTGAGCCAGATCTTGTTACAATTCCAGTGGCAGTCCAGTTCCGCCTCCGCACCTGACACTAATGACACGGAAGCAACACCTCGGCGACGCGCGGGAACCCCGAACATATCCCGCCCGGCCAATCGCAACACCGAAGAACTCACCCCGGTCCACGCCTGAAACAATTAAGCAGCAAACACCATCCCCACAGCTATGCGCGCACTAGTGATTGATGACTCCAAGACAATGCGGATGATCATCGGCAAGATTCTCAAGGAAGTCGGCTTCGACACCGCCGAAGCCGCCAACGGAATCGAGGCCCTTGATCGTCTACGCGATCAAGGCCCCTTCGAACTCGCGATGGTGGACTGGAACATGCCCGAAATGAACGGCCTCGAGTTCATCAAGGCCGCCCGTTCTGAATCCGCCTACAACGCCATGAAGATGATGATGGTCACCACGGAAACCGAAACTTCATCGGTCTCCGAAGCGTTGGCCGCCGGCGCGAACGAATACGCGATGAAGCCTTTCACGAAGGAAGTCATCCTCGAAAAACTTGCCCTGCTCGGACTTGCTTGATCCGCGGTTGAAGGTCCTTTTCAACTATGGAGAAAATCAGGGTGCTCGTCGTCGATGACGCGGTCGTCGTCCGCAAGCTCGTCACCGACGTGCTCGCTGGTGATCCCGCCATCGAAGTCGTGGGCACCGCCGCCAACGGGCGCATCGCCCTCGCAAAAATCTCCCAACTAAAGCCCGACCTGATCACTCTCGACGTGGAAATGCCGGAGATGGACGGACTAAGCACGTTGAAGGAACTCCGGAAGACCAACAAGACGCTGCCCGTGATCATGTTCAGCACTTTGTGCGAACGCGGTGCCGCTGCGACACTTGATGCGCTTTCCCTCGGGGCCAACGATTACGTCACCAAGCCGGCCAACGTCGGCAGCGTTGCTGCCGGCATGGAGCGCGTCCGTACGGATCTGATCCCCAAGATTAAAAGTCTCTGCCGACGGCACGTTCCTTCGACTGTCGCACCGCAACCCCATCTGCAGACTACATTCCTTCACCGCCCACCGCTCGCGCGTGCAAATAATGTCGTCGATGTAGTGACAATCGGAGTGTCCACGGGCGGGCCTGACGCATTGAACACCTTGATTCCGGCGTTACCTGCGGATTTTCCGGTGCCCGTACTCATTGTTCAACACATGCCCCCGACGTTCACCCGCCTGCTCTCCGAACGCCTCGCGGCCCGATCATCGCTGCCCGTTGCCGAAGCGGTGCATGGCCAACCGGTTCTTCCCGGCCATGTTTACCTGGCTCAAGGCGGATTTCACCTAATGGTGCAGCGGCGCGGCACGTCGATCGATCTCCTCACTAATTCCGCTCCCCCGGAAAACTCCTGCCGCCCATCGGTGGACGTGCTCTTCCGATCCGTTGCCCAAGTGTACGGTGGACGAACTCTCGCCGCAGTGCTAACCGGCATGGGACAGGATGGCTTGCTCGGATGCCAGCCCATCCGCAACGCCGGTGGCAGTATCATCGTGCAGGACGAATCCAGCAGCGTGGTATGGGGAATGCCCGGTTTCGTCGCCAAGGCAGGTCTAGCGGACGCCGTTCTACCGCTGTCGCGAATTGCTCAGGAAATCATCCGGCGAGTCGCTGTCGGCCGCCCCAACCACTTTCACGCCGCGATCAACTGAGCTATGGCACTCGCCTCCGTCGATTTCGATTACGTTCGTGGCCTCGTCCAGCGGGACTCGGCAATCGTGCTTGATGCCGGCAAGGAGTACTTGGTCGAGGCGCGACTGGCACCGCTGGTCGCCAGCGAGGGATTCAATAGCCTGTCCGAACTGGTTTCGAGCCTCCGCTCCCGTCCTTCGGCGGCCCTGCAGCAGAAAGTCATCGACTGCATGACGACGAATGAATCGTCGTTCTTCCGGGATATTCACCCTTTCGAAGCGCTGCGGAAAACCATCCTGCCCAATTTAATCGCCCGCCGCCAAACCGAGCGACGTCTGAGCATCTGGTGTGGAGCTTGTTCCAGCGGCCAGGAGCCGTACACCGTGGCGATGATTCTGCGTGAAAATTTCCCGGCGCTGCTAAATTGGCGTGTCGATATTCACGCCACCGATATTTCGCCCACGATGCTCGCACGTGCACGGGCCGGCAAATTCAACCAATTGGAAGTCAATCGCGGCCTCCCTGCTCCACTACTCGTAAAATACTTTCACAAGTTCGAAGGCGGATGGCAGATCCGGGAAGACTTGAGGACGATGATTCAATTCAAGGACTTGAATCTCGCGAAACCGTGGCCGCTGCTGCCCAACTTCGACTTGGTGTTGATGCGAAATGTGCTGATCTATTTCGACCTCGCAACGAAGCGCGAAATCTTCGCACGCATCCGGAAGGTGCTTCGCACGGACGGGACGCTCTTCCTCGGCGGTGCCGAAACCACGGTTGGCATCGACGACTCCTTCGACCGCAATATGGTTGGAACGGCGGTTTGCTATCGGATGCGCGGCGCTCCGTCACTGACCGACCCACAGCCCGGCATGGTGCCCACAACCGGCATTACTCGGGCGCTTCCATCGGTCATTTGAGCCAGATCGCCGGCGACGCAGCGGAAGGCAAACCAGCGCATCGGATCGGGCAGTCAGCCCGACTTAATTCACCGCCCAATTCCCAAACCCCAAGAGATGCTCTCATCCACCAACGTTCCAAGTCTTTTGCTTCGCCACAAAATTTAGGACACCCTGCAGACGAACCCGTTTGAAATGTCCACCGTCCGAAACGCGATAGGCCGGGACACGACCACCGGAACTTCTCGAACTTCCAAATCAATCGGCGGTTCTGCGCGATAGTTCGCCAGCTGCCGCCCGATCTCGAATCAGTTCCAACCAGAACGGTTTTTGCCTTGCGACGGAGCGCCGTAGAGATCGCCCAACTTCAGGCGGCGGACAATCTTTTCAGCACCGAACTTCCTCGCCCAAGCGATCGTCTTGCGCCAATTGGCTTTTTTGACAGCTTCGGAGCTGCCCACCCAGTAAATCCCAGTCAAAGCGACGGGGATCTCCGGCAATTGCTCGGAATTCGGAAGCGTGTTCCGATAACTGGTGAGGCGCTGATAGATTTCTTCCCACTTATGGGGCATGGGGCAGGTATAGGAGTTCATGGCTGGTTGATTGGGTCGTAGGTTTGGTTGTCGCAGGACATGGACCAACGGGCGCGTAGTTTTTAGGTACGGCTACGCCACGCCGGCAACGAGTCACTGAGTATTGCGCAAACGTTTTCCACACTTTCAAACAGATCACCAGAAAAAAGTGAAATTTCTCGAATAATTTTTGAGCCGATGCCAGCACCGCTCATCCACCTTCGGATTCGCGGTTCGTTTTGACGGCGTTAGATAGAGAAACCTTTTGTTGGCGATCGGATGCACCGCGGATCCATCGATGGCACAAAGTGCCTCCAAAGTGAGAGGGCGCTCACCACTTTTTGAGAGCAACCAACGCACATGGTCAAATCCAGGCCGATCGAACTCTGAAACTATGCCCGTGATCATGCTCACGGCAGGCTCCGGACACGCGAACGTCGCCGCCAGGACCGAAAACGGAGTGTGCGACCATATCGCGAGGACATTCCCGAAGGTCAATTCGTAACTCAAATCAATCAAACAAACCCCTATCCTCTTAAGCACGAGCCCATTTTTGCCGATAGACGAAAACAGTCAGAGATCTATGCTCAACTACGCGGACATCGCCAAAAAGTTCGGCTTGGAAGAAATCCAACCGGAAGTAGTCCAGCTCAACCAGCTCTTTAAGCGGGATGCCTTCGATCTTTCCGCCCTCGTCAGCATCCTCGAACGGGATCGCCGCATGAGCACCCGAATGCTGCAGATCGCCAATCACAAGGCAGCGCAAAGTTTCGGCAACGATCGTGACTATCCGGTCGTCACCACGGTTGAAGCAGCGGTGAAGTGCGCCGGAGTGGATGCAGCCATTGCCATCGCCATGGCCGAACCTCTCAGCAACGCAGTCACGAAGACCTTCGAGACGATGCTGCACATGGACGTGCATTCGAACTTTGGAACGTATGGCTTGGTTCTGGATGTGCCGCACATCATGGGGAGAGCGCGCTTCGGCGGACGAGCCGCCGGTGAAGTTCAGTTTCGAATGAGTCGTATCTTTGCCTACGAAATGGCCGCTCGCATCCTCCGGGCCGCACCATCGGAGCTGAATACGGCTGAGGTCTTCGATGTCGTCGGCGAACTGGTCAACATGATCGTGGGCAACTTCAAATCATTCCTTTGTTATGAAGGACTCAGCGGCCACCTCTCGACCCCCACCGTGGAATGGTCCAAAGATTTCACCCTCATCCAGCGGGCTGGCGGCGCCAGCGAGCGACTACTGTTCACTTCGCAGGAATTGATTCTCTTCGTGGATAATGTCCTCGAACCCTTCAACAACGAAACTACTCGGGCAACTACGCCCACACGGGAGGTTGCCGCGTAACTGCTCGCGCCCAAGGGAAATCGATACCACCACAGTAAAACAAGGATCAACGGCCATGAAAATACTAAGCGTCGATGACAGCCAAACCGTGCGATTGCTCGTCACGCGCGCCCTCGCCCCCTTTAACTGCACCGTGCTTCAAGCCAGCAACGGGGCGGAGGGTCTCGCCGTCGCTGCGCGCGAACATCCCGATTTGATCCTGCTGGACGTGTCCATGCCCGTGATGAACGGAGTGGAGATGCTCGCGAAGCTGAAGGACGACCCCACATTGCGCGACACTCCGGTGATCATGCTTACTGCTGAATCCAGTCCGAACAACGTCGTCGCGATCGTCGAAATGGGCGTCAACGATTACATCGTCAAGCCATTCAAAGACGAAGCGCTCGTCGCGAAAGTGAAGAAGGTTCTTCCCGCCGCCAGCTAGCATCCGACGTCAATCTTTCGTGGGGATATGAAGATTCTAATCGTCGATGATAGTGCGAGTTTTCGAAAAGTCGTCGTTCGAGCCTTGGCGTCGTACGACTGCACGATTTGCGAAGCAGGAAATGGCGAGCAAGCCATCGCCGCGGCACAAAATGAATTCCCAAGGGTTGATTTAATCCTCCTCGACATCTCGATGCCCAATGTAAACGGCATGGAAACGCTAGCGATGCTCAAGGATGATCCCGATCTCAAAAGCATCCCCGTCATCATGGTCACCGCCGATGACAGCGAGAACAATGTGAATGCCGCGTTCGACATGGGTGCAGTCAACTATCTCGTAAAACCCCTGCAAGCGGACGATCTCGCCGCTGGCATCAGGGGCCATGTCTCTCTGATCGAGCGCAAAGCAGCGTGATCTGAGAATAGCCTCCGACCGCCCGACCTTTCGCGACGTTCGCCAGTCATCAAGCAATCCTCCCCGGTTGCCGTTACCTATCCATGCTTTTCAATTTTGCCGGGACAATCGCGTACGGTGCACTCGTCCTGTTCGCCATAGCCGGTTGCTCGACGCCCAAGCCCGCCACCAAGTCTTGCTGCTCCGCGCCGCTTGCGGCGAAGGATCACGCGAAGGATTCGTTGTTTTCTCTCGACGCCAATTGGGAAAACGATGCCGCTCAAAAAATCCAGTTGCCGGCTTTGCGCGGGCGTCCGCAGGTCATTGGCATGTTCTTCTCCAAATGCGAAGTCGTGTGCCCGCTCACCGTTGAGAACATGCGCCGCGTGGAAGCGTCGCTTCCCGAAGAACTGCGCCAGCAGCTGCGCTTCACGCTGGTCTCGTTCGATTGTGAATCCGATACGCCGGCGGAACTGAGTCACTTTCGCGCCGCGCACCAATTGCCTGCTGATCGGTGGACCTTGCTCCGTGGCACGCCTGCAGGCGTCCGCGAATTGGCGGATCGTCTCGGGATTCAGTTTCAGCAGGACAGCTCGCGTCGGTTTCGACACACGAGCCAGATCACCGTTGTCGACGCCGAAGGCCGCATCATTTTCCGGCAGGAAGGGTTGCACGGCGACCTTCGCGCCGTGGTTAACAGTCTAAAGCTTAGCGTCGCCGAATAGCGCGTCCGAAAATGGTGAAGGAGGTTTCTCGCGAGCCTCGCATTGCTCATCCCATAAGACTTTCCGTCGAGTTCCGGATAGTGAAGTGAGTAGGAACAATCCTACGCGCCGATTCCAAATCGGGTGGGAGTTCAACAGCGCGCCTCGCTGTTAGCCCTATAAACATTGATGTCTCGCATCGCACACCGAGCAATCCGACTCATCACGGACGGGATCCCCCATGAAAACCATTTCTCAAGTGAGCCGCCACGCCAACCGATTCAGGGGGCATGACGTTCAAAACCAGTGCATTCAATTGTAACACGACCAACCGATGGGCCACCAAACTGAAAACTTTGTGGGCGTCGGCCATTCTCGCTCTCGCCAGCGCCGCGCAGATTTCTTCGGCACAAGTCGTGGTGCCGCAAGCGTACGATCCGGCGTTCGTGCAACAAATCCTCAAGCGCCTCGAAGCACAGGAGAAGGAGCTCAAGGAATTGCGCGCCAGCCGCGGCGTCGAAGCTCCCGCTGCCGCCAGCGCCCAGCCGGACGTTTTTCCCAAGCTCTCGTTCCACGGCTTCGGCGACATCAATTATAAATGGGACAATGACAAAATCACGCCCGCGCCGGCGGTCGGTCAGAATCACCAGAACAGCTTCGTTCTCGGCCAGCTCGATTTCTTCGTCACCTCGCAGCTCGCCAATGATCTCTCGATCTTGAGCGAAACGGTGATCGAAGCGGACTCCGCGAATAACTTCGGCATCGAAGTGGAGCGCCTTCTCCTGCAATGGCGTGCGAGTGATTACTTCAATCTGGATATCGGCCGCTATCACTCCTCGGTCGGCTACTACAACACGGCGTATCATCACGGCACCTGGTTTCAAACTGCGGCAGGGCGTCCTGGCTTCCTCGACTTCGAGGACGGCGGCGGTTTGATTCCCGCGCACAACGTCGGCATCTCGGTAAATGGTCAGATTCCTTCCGGCAAGCTCGGCTTGCGCTACATCTTCGAGGTCGGCAACGGTCGCCCGTATCACAATCCCGCCGTGGGCAACAACCCGGTGCTGAACGTCACCGATGACAACGACTACAAAGCCTTCAACTTCGTGCTGCTCGCTCGTCCGGAGGGGCTCACCGGCCTGCAACTTGGCGCCGGCGTCTACTTCGACCGCGCCACACCTGATGGTTTGCCACGCACCGACGAACTGATGGTGCACGGTCACGCGGTCTACAAATCCGGCCCGTGGGAATTCCTCAGCGAAGGTTACTATGTGCGTCACTCGCAAGACGGCGGCAGCACTGCGACCACGCCGGCATTCTTCGGACAACTCGCCCACAAGTTCGGCGTGTTCACTCCGTATGCGCGCTTCTCTTACATCAACGCTTCCGACAACGACGCGATCTGGAATCTCATCGGTTCCAACGGACTTCGCTACGGTCCGGGCTTCGGCTTGCGTTGGGATTTCAGCACGCTCGCCGCGTTCAAGGTGCAGTATGATTTCCAGAAGCGCCGCAATCTCACCGACCTGAGCACCCTCACGTTGCAGGCTTGCTTCACGTTCTAACCGGCACGACCACCTCCCTTGATCAATAGGAACACTATGAAAAAGTTAATTCTCTCCGTGATCGTTGCCGTGTCCGCCGTCGTCCTCAATGCCGCAGCCGGAGACAAAGCCGAAGACCTCGCCATTGTCGTGAACAAAGCCAGCAGCCTCAACGACGTCTCCACCGCTGACCTGACAAAATTCTTCAAAGTCGAAAAGAGCAAGGCCCCCGACGGCTCCAAGCTCGTGGTCGTGATGCAGGACTCCGGTCGTCCGGAACGCGAGGCGGCACTGAAGGGCATCTTCAAGATGAACGATGGCGAACTCAGCCGTTACTATCTTCAAGCCACCTTTACCGGCGCGATTACCGCCGCGCCCAAGTCGGTGCCCAATGGCGCATCGGTCGTGAAGTTCGTCACCGACACCGCGGGCGGCATCGGTTACGTGAAGGGCGATGAAGCCACGGACGCCGTGAAAGTTGTCAAAGTAGATGGCAAATCGCCCGGCGAAGACGGCTACGCGCTCAAGATGAAGTAAGCGATCGGATCGGCCGTGGACGGAGCTGTAGGAAACCGCCGCAACGGTCGATTAATTACCCGATGAAGACTCTCTCGATCAGTTGGCGCATCATCATTGCGTTCGTCGCACTAGCCGCTTTGGCAGCCTTCCTTGGTCTCTTCACGCACAGCAGCCTGCAACGAATTCATGCGCTTTCAAATCGGATTACCGGCGACACCCTTCCAGGATTGTACCTCACCGGTCAGATCGAAGCGCTCGCGCATGAGACGGGAATGTTGACGCTGAAAGATCTGCTCTCGGTGAACGAGGACCAGAAAGCGGAATTCGGCAAGCGAATCGCCGAAAACCTGGATCGCATCAGCAAACTTTCGAACGAACATCAGACTGTCACCGACCGGAACCATGAGAGTCCGTTGGTCGCCAGTTACAACGCCGCCCACCGCACGTACGTGGATGTGTTGCAACAAACGATCAAGCTGAGCGCCTCGGGGAAAGCTCAGGAAGCCATGGAGCTCAAGGTTTCCAAACTTGATCCTGCGTTCGTCGACTTTCTCGCTGCCGCCCGCGCGATCGTACAAGCAGGAAAGAAGGACGGCGATTTGGCGGCCGCCGGAATTCAATCGGTTGTCGATTCGTCAGAAAAACGAATCGTTCACATCCTCATCGGCCTCGGTGCTTTCAGCGTCCTGATCACTGCGGTGATTATTTTCCCGGTGACGCGCAGCCTCAACATCGTAACGAAGTCCGTACAACAGGCCGCCCGCCTCGTCAGTCAGCACGCCAGCGAGTTAATGGGACAAAGCACCAAGCTCGCCGAAGGGGCCACGAGTCAGGCTGCTTCTCTGGGACAGGTGAACTCCTCACTCTCCGAACTGGCCACGCTCGCCGACACCAACGCGGCCGAAAGCGGCAAGGTCAACACGATGTCCAGCCAAACACTCTCCACCACCGAAGCCGCCGCAGCCGACACGGCGCGCATGGCAGAGGCCCTTCAAGGCGTTAAACACGCCAATGACGAGATGGCGGTCCTCATGCGCGACATTGCCGAAGACAGCACCAACATGCGTGCCGCAATGGAGGCAATCCGCACTTCGAGCCGCGAAATGGCGCGCATCGTGGAAACCATCGATCAGATTGCGACGCAAACTTCGATCCTCGCGCTGAACGCCACCGTGGAGGCCTCTCGTGCGGGTGAAGCCGGCAAAGGTTTTGCGGTCGTTGCGTCTGAGGTAAAATCGCTCGCCCGCCTTTCGTCGCAAGCGGCCAACGGTATCGGCGAGCGCATTCGTCAAGCGGGCAAGAGCAGTGAAAACGCGGCGCAAGTCAGTGACCGAATGATCGTAGGCATCAATAAGCTTAGCGTCCGCCTGAACGAGGCCACGACCCACATCGGCAGCAGTTACGAAAAATCGGAGAGCGTCACCTCCCTGCTCCGCGAACTTTCCGTAGCCGCGAAGGAACTGGATACTTTTGTGAAGGTCATCGCTTCTTCCTCCGAAGAGCAAAGCCGCGGCTTGCGCGTCACGACGCAAGCAGTGCGCGATGTTGAGCGAGTTACTCGCGCCGCCGCCACCGGCGCACGTGCGAGTTCCGAGACTGCGCACGTTCTCCACACGCAGGCCGATGAGTTTAATTCCGCCGTCAGTCAGTTGCTCGGCCGCGCCGGCGAATCAAAAGATTCAACTGGGTCGTCAGACTCCAGCGACGCAGCTGGATCACTGCCTCCAACGCCGAGAGCCCCCACACCGCGCAAGGTTGCGGTTCCTGAAGAATTGGTCACTGCCTAAGCCGCACTGAAGAACATCTCCAACCGCGACACGGTGCGTTCAAAAGAACGCGCCGTGTTTTGCTTGGTACAGCCGACGGAATCGACGCGATTCCCGTGGATAAAAAGAAAACGAGCGAGGCACCAAGCCTCGCCCGTTTTCGAAAGGATCGACCGGCGAAATTACTTCGCGGCTGCAGGAGCGGCCAAGACCTGCTCCTTTTCTTTCACCGCGGTCGCACCCTTACCAAGGCGCTTGCGGAGATAGGTGAGCTTGGCGCGGCGAACGGCACCGTGGCGCTCGACTTCAATCTTGTCGACGCGCGGAGAGTGCGTCGGGAACACGCGTTCCACACCTTCGCCATAGCTGATGCGGCGGACGGTGAACGTTTCGTTCAAACCGTGACCGCGACGGCCGATGACGACGCCGGAGAAAACCTGGATACGCTCCTTGTCACCTTCCACGACCTTGGTGTGGACTTTGACGGAATCACCCACGTTAAAGTTGGCGGGCACTTTCCGGTACTGTTCGGATTCAATTTTTTCAAGGAGTGCTTGATTCATAAATGTTTCGTTTTCTTTTTTGGCGATTTCACATCGCGTTCAAATTCTTCGGTCCACAAGTCCGGCCGGCGCGCCTTCGTGCGGGCCAGTGACTGTTCTTTTCGCCATCGGGCGATCTCAGCGTGATTGCCGGAGAGCAGCACATCGGGAACTTTCATTCCGCGAAATTCTGCCGGCCGCGTGTACTGCGGATATTCCAGCAAACCGTGACTGAACGATTCGTCGTGCGCGCTCTGGTCATCGCCCAGCGCACCCGGCAGCAACCGCGTCACCGCATCAATCAAAATCATCGCCGGCAGCGCCGCGTTGGTCAGCACGAAGTCGCCCACGGACAACTCGTCATCGACCAGCGCTTCGATCACCCGTTCGTCCACGCCTTCGTAACTGCCGCAGATCAGCAACAAATTCTCTTTCGTTGCCAGATCGCGGGCGATGGCTTGATCAAACTTGCGACCGACGGGCGTGAACAAAATCACGTGCGTCTTTTCGGTCGCCAGCGTTTCGACAGCTTCAAAGATCGGTTCAGGCTTGAGCAACATGCCCGGCCCGCCGCCAAACGGTTTATCATCCACCGTCTTATGGCGGTCATGCGTCCATCGACGCAAATCGTGGATCGCCAGATCCAACAGTCCCGCTTTTCGCGCCCGCTGGATGATGCTTTCATCCAATGGTCCGGCAAACATGCCGGGGAACAAAGTGAGCACGTCTATTTTCATGCTCATGGAAACTTCGCCGGTTCAACGTGCGCCAAGCGCAGCGGGAAGTTCCCGAAATCTTTCGCCGCCGGTCAAGCCTGCGGCTGGTCTTCGATGATCTCGAACGTGCAGCGCTTGCCTTGCTTGGCTGCGCCCGTCTGCAACAGCGCACGAATCACTTGAATCGTTGCGCCCTGCCGGCCGATCACCTTGCCGACATCCGTCGGGTGCAGACGCAGTTCGTAAAGCGTCAAGCCACCCTTGTCCACTGGCGTGACCGTCACGGCATCCGGACGATCCACCAGGCCTTTCACGACATACTCGAGGAAGGCTTGCATGGCCGGAAATTACGCTGCGGCAACCGTGCGCTTGATCTTGCGGATGAAGCTGGCGACGGTATCGCTCGGCTGGGCACCTTTGCTGACCCAATATTCAGCGCGCTCCATGTCGAGAGTAACGTTGTTACCCTTCACCAGCGGCTGGTACGTGCCAATTTCCTCGATGAACTTGCCATCGCGAGGACTGCGGTTGTCGGCCACAACAATACGGAACACCGGAGTGTTCTTCGTGCCGACCCGTTTCATTCGGATTCTCACTGCCATAATTAAACTTTCTTGGCCGCGACGTTTAATAGACGCCGGTAGCCGATCCCAAAAGGGTGGGCAAATTAGTGATTCTGGCCGGGGATGGCAAGCCCTGTTTTTGGGATTTTCGAACGGCGAGGTTTCTTGACTGTGCGGCCAAAATCGGCTTCAATCGGCCCTATCATCGCCAAAACCAATGTTTTCCAATAAACGTCGGCAACGGCAGCCAGGAGAATCACCAATGAACAACGTTTACCGCACTGGGCCGAGTCTGCTTTTAGCGGCTATGATGACACTCGCCGAACTGCCTTTCGCGCGGGCATTTCAGCAACCCACTCACAAAGACCTTCCCAACTTTGACGTCCGCACCCAAGCTTCGAATCCGGCGGTGCCGCCGGAGAAACAAGCCGCCGCGCAAGCGCTCGCCAACCGGGTACCTGGAGTTCGGGTTGAGCACGACCCGTTTCTCGGCGCCCCCAAATCAGTCGGGTCGACTACCGGTTTTCTCACCGGCCCCAGCGGCATGGGCAATGCGGTGTCAGCAGCGTCTGCCAGTGCGTTTCCCACGGATGATCCGCACCGACCGGTCAAGGCCTTCCTCAATGAGCACGCGACCTTGTTCGGTTTCGGCGCCGAAGCCCTCACGCAAGCTCGTCTCAACCGCGAAATCGTCGCAGCACACAGCGGGATGCGTACGATCGTGTGGCAACAGGAAATCGGTGGAATCGCAGTGTTTAATGCCCTTTTGGCGGGGCACATGACCGCGGCCGGTGAACTGGTGAAAGTCACCAGTGAGTTCATTCCCGAGGTTAACCAAGCCGTAACCAAAGGCGCACCAAACCGAGCGTCCCTCCTCACCGCACAGCCGATCACGGCAAAAGAGGCCGTACGCCTTGCCGCAGCCAACGTCGGGGAGAATGTTTTACCAGACACCATGGCCACTACCGAAAGCGCTACCAGCGCCGAGGCAAAACAAAAGTTTTCCGGCGGCGGATTGGTGGCCGACGCCGAGGCGAAGTTGACGTGGTTTGCGCAGCGACCGGATGCACTAAGACTATGCTGGGAAACGCTCGTCACCCGCCGAGTCGGCGGCGAACTCTTCCGCATCCTTGTCGACGCGGAAACGGGCGAGGTGCTGCTGCGGCACTGTCTGACAGCCTACATCACCGACGCAACCTACAACGTTTTCACCAGCGACAGCCCATCGCCATTCTCGCCCGGACACAGCACCCCGTCGACGAATCAGCCACCTCTGACCAACCGAGTGCTGCTCACAATCTCCGCGATTAACACGAACGCTTCGCCCCAAGGTTGGATACCCGACGGCAGTAACGAAACCCGTGGGAACAATGTGGACGCTCATACCGATCGTGACGCGAACAATGTCGCCGACCTTCCCCGCCCTCAAGGCTCGCCTTTTCGGGTCTTCGATTTCGGAATCAACTTCGCCCAATCACCAACCAACGGTTCGAACCCACAGGCAGCCGTAGTGCAGCTCTTCTACCTATGCAATTGGTATCACGATAAGATGTACGAGTACGGTTTCACCGAAGCGGCGGGCAATTTCCAGAGCAACAACTTCGGTAGAGGCGGCGTGGGCAATGACGCTGTTCAAGCGGATGCCCAAGATGGATCCGGCGTCAACAACGCCAACTTTTCGACGCCGCCGGATGGTTCGGCCGGACGCATGCAAATGTTCTTGTTCGACGGCACGAATCCCGACCGTGATGGCGACCTCGATGCGGAAATCGTCATCCACGAACACACCCACGGCTTGAGCAATCGCCGCGTGGGTAACGGCGCGCTCATCAGTGAGCTGCAGACCGCCGGCATGGGCGAGGGCTGGTCGGACTTCTACGCTTTGACGCTTCTCGCGGAGCCCGGCGATGACCTCAGTGGCAACTACGCCGCCGGCGCCTACGCCACTTCACAGTTCTTCGGCGAGACGGAAAATTATTACTACGGAATTCGGCGTTACCCTTACTCAACCAACTTGAGCAAGAATCCACTGACGTTTAAGGACATTGATACAGCGCAAGCCAGCTCACACGTGGGAATCCCAAGGAACCCGGCACCGATCTTCGGGGCGGCGAATGAAGTTCACAACCAAGGCGAGGTTTGGTGCGTGACCCTTTGGGAAATGCGCGTCGCACTTGTGCGCAAACACGGTTTCGCCGTCGGCAACCCGTTGACTTTGCAACTCGTGACCGACGGAATGGGACTATCGCCGGCGAATCCCAACTTCCTCCAGGCGCGCGACGCCATTCTACAGGCTGATCTGGTCCTCACCGGCGGCACTAATCAAAAGGAAATCTGGGCCGCCTTCGCCAAGCGCGGCATGGGATTCAGCGCCACTTCGCCCGCCAGTTCAACCACCTCTGGCATCGTCGAGGCGTTTGATTTGCCCGACGACCTCCGCATCTCGCCCGCGACCGGACTCACTTCCAAAGGGCCCGTGGGAGGACCGTTCTCTCCAGCGACGAAAACCTACACACTCAGCAATTCGGGGTCGAACGCCGTAATCTGGACCGCCTCCGTAAAATCCAACTGGCTAAGTCTCTCCACCAACAGCGGAACCCTGGCCGTGGCGCAAGTGATAACCAACATCGTCACCATCAACGCCAACGCAACGGCGCTGCCCGCCGGCGTCTATACCAACACCGTGACGTTCAGCAACACGGTCAGCGGCCTTGCTCAAACGCGAACCTTCCTGCTCGCAATCGGTCAACCCGATTATTACACGGAACTGTTCGACGCCGCGGATTTCGATTTGGTCAACACCTCATTGACTTTCACCCCCGACGCCTCGACCAACTTCTACGGCGTCTGCCGCCAGTCCGCATCCGCATTTCCGACTGACCCAACAGGCGGAGTTTCCCTCGCCCTTGCCGATGACGCTTTCTCTCAAGTGACGTTGGCCAGCGGCGCACAAGTGAAACTGTATGGCAACAGCCGAGGAACATTTTACATCGGCAGCAACGGTTACTTGACCTTCGACGTGGGCGACAACTCGTACGACGAATCGTTGGCCAACCATTTCGCTCGCCTCCGCGTCGCCGGTTTCTTGGTGGATCTCGACTTGCCAGCCTCTCCCGGCGGTTCCATCTCGTGGAAACAACTTTCGGATCGCGTGGCCATCACCTGGCAAAACGTCCGGCGCTGGGGCACCACCAGCGCGAATAATTTCCAGATCGAAATGTTCTTCGACGGGCGCATTCGCCTGACCTATCTGCAGATGCAACAACCCAATGCGGTGGTCGGATTGTCCAAGGGAACTGGGGTGCCGGCGGGCTTCCTCGAAAGCAACCTTAGCGCGGTGGACAGTTGCCCTCCGAGTTTGCTGCTGACCTTGCCTTCCGCAACCATCGAAGGCGCCGGGGTGTTGACCAATCAAGGGATTGTGGCAATCCCGGCGGCCCAACCCACCAACGTGGTGGTTTCGCTCACATCGAGCGACCTGACCGAATTGACCGTTCCCGCGAACGTGACGATTCTCGCCGGGCAGACATCTACGAACTTCGATCTCACCGTCGTTGACGATGCGCTCGTCGATGGCTCGCAGATTGTATTTGTCACAGCCAGCGCGCCCGGATTCCTCACGTTCAGCAACGCGATCGTGGTAAACGACAACGAAATCCCGTCGCTCACCGTGGAGCTACCGCCCTCCGCCATGGAGAATGCCGGCGTTGTGACTAATCAGGGCCGGGTGATCGCGAGCATTGCACCTTCCTCCAACACCGTGATCACTCTGGTTTCCTCCAACACGGCAAAGCTCACCATCCCCGCCTCGGTCACAATCAATGCCGGCCAAACCTCGGCAGTGTTTAATCTCAACATAATCAACAACACCATCGTGGATGGCGCCGTCCCCGTGGTCGTACGGGCGTCCCGGACAAACTGGAATAGCGCAACGGATACCATTGTTATCTTGGACGATGAGCCGGGAAGTCCGTTTCTCGAATACTTCACGGTGGGCGCCGTGGGCAATCCGCAGTTCGTGAGCAATTCATTCCCGGTTAGCGTCACCGGCTACACCGTCACCGACACCGTCGACACTAACTTCAATGGATTCGCCTACCTGCTGGCCCTGCGCAACACCGGCGGCACCAACGTCACGGTCAAAGTGCACTCCTTCACCACGTTCACGGATCTCGAGAACAACTACTCCAATTGCGTCGCCTCCATCGTCACTCACTTCACCAACGCGACGTTCACGACCGCCAGCGGCCCCAACCCAACGCTCCTTCGCGCCGAGCTGGCGGATAAAAATGTCTTCCTCGTGCCCGAACAGATGAACGTGTTCGAGTTCGGCGGCTTCAGCGGACCAGCAGCTCTCGGCCAATTGTGGGCACCCGTGCTGAAGGACTTTGTCGCCCGCGGCGGTGTCGCCGTCTTCACCTCCTTCAATCAGGAGGCTTTTGAAATCTTGAACGGAACCGGCCTGATGGATCTGAAATTGGTCAACGGTTCGTCCCCGGTCGTCGTCACCAACCTCACCAACCACACCTTGACCGCAGGCGTCGCCGCCTCATTCGAAGCGGACGGCGTGGGCGGCTACACCACCACTGCAGGAATACCGGTGATCCAACGCACCGACGACGGCAGCGCCGTGGTCGCTTTCCGACAATTCGGTCTCGGTCACGTGGTTTTCATCGGGACAGACTTCGGCGCCTACGCACTGGGCAACGGCCTCGACCGCGTCCTCGCCAACGCGGTGCGGTGGGCACAAACAAGCGTCTACAGCCCCGTGGCGGTCACGCCCAACTTGATGACACCGTTTTCCAATGGCGTATGGAACGGTGTCGTCACGGGAATCGAAGCCGCTGCCAACGTATCGCTCATGGCATCCGACGGTAACGGGCACATCGGCCTTAGCAACCCCTTCGACTTGATCAACAACCAGCCTCCCGTCGCCAGCAACGGCGCATTCAGCGTGTGGCAAAATTCCTTCACCAACCTTCCCCTGGCCGGCTCGGACCCTGACGGGGCCACCATCACTTACACGATCACCGTCCCTCCGACCAACGGCCTGCTGACGGCCGTATTCGGCACCAACCACCTCTTCACCTACACACCCGCGCACAGCTTTGTCGGACCTGACCAATTCAATTACACGGTCACCGACGGCATAGCCACGAGTGCAGTCGCAACGGTCACTCTTTCCGTCGTCGCGTTGCCCGACACCGACAACGACGGCATTCCAGACGCCTGGGAGACTGCGCACGGCCTGATCGTCGGCGTAAACGATGCCGCGCTGGATCCCGATCAGGACGGGCAATCCAACCGGCAGGAGTACCTCGCCAATACGGACCCGCACAGCGCGGCCTCGGCGCTCTTCGCACCTCAAGTGGAACGACTCCCCAACGGCACGTGCCGCCTGACATGGAATAGCATCGGCGGCGTCCGCTATCGGGTGCAATTCTCCGACGGCGCCACCAATGGCGGCTACAATGGCGTCTTCACCGACCTAGTACGCCCGGTAGCAAACGAGATTGATCCCGCGCCACTCGGCACCGGATCGACCATGCAGTTCACCGACGATTACAGCCTCACCGGCGGCGCGCCAGCCAACGGCAAACGGTACTACCGCATCAAGACACCTCGCTGAGTTTCCCAGTCCACGGGCGACCGACAGAGAGTGTTGCACGTCCGCGCCATTGATGTTGAAGTGGCATCGACAGCGACGGACATGATGCAACTGGAACTTCTCGCCGCACCGACGGAACAAGCACGACCTGAGGATCGCTTCTCAACTCAGTTGGCCGCCTTTGTCTATGACGGGCAACCAACCCGACAACTCGATCACGCCGGACGTTTGTTCGACGGCCTTGATGCGGCACCCGTGCATCCACCGCGTTTCGTTAACGAGTTCTGGACCGCAAAGCAGCGGCAGGCAAACTCGCTCCACGAGGTTTCGTACCGCGCGTGTTTCAAACCGCAGCTTCCCCGCTTCTTTATCGAACGACTGACCCAACCGGGCGAGGTCGTTTACGATCCGTTCATGGGACGGGGAACAACTTTGATTGAAGCAGCGCTGCTCGGACGTGTTCCTTACGGCTGCGACGTCAATCCGCTGAGTGTGGTAATGACCCAGCCGCGGCTGAATCCACCGACCGTTGCCGAAGTTGCTGATCGGCTCAGGAAAATCGACTTCTCCGCTCGCGGCGAGGCCCATGACGAGTTGCTTGTCTTCTACCACCCCGAAACCCTGCGCGAAATCACCGCCCTCAAACAGTACCTGATCCAACGTCGCGCCACCGGAGTGGTCGACATCATCGACGAATGGATCGCGCTCGTCGCCTTGAACCGCCTCACTGGCCACTCCGCGGGATTCTTCTCCGTCTACACCTTGCCGCCGAACCAAGCCGTTTCGCTCAAATCGCAGATGAAGATCAACGCGAAGCGTAATCAAACGCCTCCGCGCCGAAACGTTCCCGAAATCATTCTCAAAAAATCGCGGCAACTGCTTAAGGAATGCGACGCGGCCACCCGCGCGACCCTGGCGAAGGTTGCGCACCGGGCTCGATTGCTGACGGACCATTGCGAAGCCACCCCGCAGATTCGCACCAACTCTGTTTCGCTTGTCGTCACGTCGCCCCCGTTTCTCGATATCGTCGACTACGCGGGCGACAACTGGCTCCGTTGCTGGTTTCTCGGCATCGATCCGTCTTCTGTGAAGTTGACCGTGCCGCGCAAGTTGGCCGACTGGCAGGCCGCGATGACGCGCGTGTTCCGCGAACTTCATCGCGTGTTGAAATCCGGCGGCCATATCGCTTTCGAAGTTGGCGAAGTCCATGGTGGTAAAACCAAGCTCGAGGAAACCGTGATTCCTTGCGGCATCGCCGCAGGCTTGGAACCGTTGCTTGTAATGATCAATGCGCAGGAGTTCACCAAGACCGCGAACTGCTGGGGCGTGAACAACAACGCCAAAGGCACGAATACGAATCGCATCGTGGTTTTTCGCAAGTAACGCAGAAAAGTTCCCCGCGCGTTGACTTCTCGAGCCTCGCCACTAGATTGCGCCCGCATGTCGAAACGGTCCGCCCAAACCCACATCCGCCTCCGCGGTGTGCGGCAGAATAATCTGAAGAACTTCGACCTCGATTTGCCACTCGGGCAACTCATCGTCGTCACCGGCCCGAGCGGGTCAGGCAAGAGCTCGCTCGCGTTCGACACGCTTTACGCGGAAGGACAGCGCCGTTACATCGAAACCTTCTCCCCTTACGCGCGGCAGTTCTTCGATCGCATGGACAAGCCAGCCGTCGATCGCATCGACGGCATTCCGCCCGCCATCGCCATCGAGCAACGCAACGCGGTCAAGACAACCCGCTCGACCGTCGGCACGATGACGGAGATTTGCGACCACATGAAAGTGCTGTGGCCGCAACTCGCGCAACTCCACTGCGCCGGCTGTGGAAAACTCGTGCGCAAAGATTCGCCGCAACAAATTTGGGAAACGCTCACGACCGGAAAAGGCCGAACGCCCAACACGGAATGGTTGGTGACGTTCGAGTTGCCGCTCTCGGAAAAGCTGGGCCTCGCCGAATCGCTCGCGCTGATTCAGAAGCAGGGTTTCCAGCGCGCGCTGCTCAACGGTGAAATCATCCGCCTCGAGGACTTCGCCGCGCGAACGCCAGATCACGCGTCCCGCATCACGATCATTCAAGATCGGGTGAAACTCACGCCGAACAACCGCGCCCGTTTTATCGAAGCGTGCGAACAAGCGTATCATTTCGGCAAAGGCCGGCTTTCGATTCACGAACAGACACCGTCGAATTCTTCTCCCGCCATTCAGCCGCCTGCGTTGTTTTCGAGCCGCCTTCACTGTGCCGCGTGTGATCTCGAATACCCGTCGCCGACGCCAGCGTTGTTCAGTTTCAATCATCCAGTCGGCGCGTGCCCGAGCTGCCGCGGATTCGGTCGCACGATTTCCATCGACTACGATCTCGCGATTCCCGACCGCTCGAAATCTCTCGCTGACGGTGCGGTGAAACCGTGGCAGACGGAGACCGGCGCCGAGTGCCAGCACGACATGATGAAGTTCATCAAGAAGGTCGGCGTGCCGACCGACGTGCCGTTTGATCAATTGTCGCCCGAACATCAGCGTTGGGTGATCGATGGGGACGCTGGCTACGATTCCAACGATCCAGCGCGTTCGTGGCCGCGAATGTGGTACGGCGTGAAGGGTTATTTTCGCTGGCTCGAATCCAAATCCTACAAGATGCACGTGCGTGTTCTGCTGTCGCGCTACCGGAGCTACACCACCTGCGCCGCGTGCAATGGCAAGCGCTTCAATCCCGACAGCCTCCTTTACCGAACCCTGAGCACGAAACCACGAACTCAGAACAAAGCGGAACTCACGCTCGCTGACTTCTACGCGCTGCCAGTTCGCGACGCTCTGGAATTTATCGATCGTCAGAAGCTCGATCGATTGGCCGCAGCACGCGACGCGCGATCGGACGCGAACGATCCGCTGTCGCTCGTGCTTGCGGAAGTCCACGCTCGCCTCGCGTACCTCGCGGAAGTCGGGCTCGGCTATCTCACGCTTGATCGTCCGACGCGCACGTTGTCCGGCGGCGAAACCGAGCGCGTCAATCTCACCACCTGCCTCGGCACCGGCTTGGTCAACACGTTGTTCGTGCTCGATGAACCCAGCGTGGGCCTGCATCCGCGCGATACCGATCGGCTGGTGAAAATTCTCGAACGCCTTCGTTCCACCGGCAACACCGTAGTCGTGGTCGAACACGAAGCGAGCGTGATGCGCGCGGCGGATCAGATCATCGACCTCGGTCCGGGCCACGGCGAATCCGGCGGTGAACTGGTCTTCCAAGGAACCTTCCGGGATGTCCTCACCTCCAAGGCGTCGCTGACCGGCGCCTACCTGAGTGGTCGCAAACGCATCGAACTTCCGCCGCGTCGCGCCGTCGAAGCCACCGGCCCGCGACTCGTCGTGAAGAATGCGAGTCGGAACAATCTGCAAAACCTCACGGTGGAAATTCCTCTGAGCCGCTTCGTCTGCCTGACCGGCGTCAGCGGGTCCGGCAAAACCACGCTCGCGCGCGAGGTCGTGCTGCCCCTGCTCGAAGCCCGATTGAAATCCTCGCTCGCCCCTAAATCGGCCGATGCTACGACTTCCGAGAGCGACGATGCGGAATCTGTTTCCACGCTCTCGATTCCGCGCTCCGCCATCATTGAAGGTTGGGAATCGCTCGGTCGCGTGGTGCTCGTGGATCAATCGAGCCTCGGGAAAACGCCGCGCTCGAATCCCGCCGTTTACATCGGTGCGTTCGATGATATTCGCGAAGTCTTCGCGCAGTCGGAACTCGCCAAGCAACGCGGGCTCAACGCCAGCGCGTTCAGTTTTAATTCTGCGCAAGGTCAGTGCGAACGTTGCCGCGGAGCCGGCTTCGAGAAGATCGAGATGCAATTCCTCAGCGACGTGTTCATTCGCTGCCCCGACTGCAACGGCCGCCGCTACCGCGAGCACATTCTGGAGGTGAAAGTTGCCAGTCCGTTGCCAGTGGTCAGTAGTAAAGCCCAACGCGTCCCGCGAACCGTTGACCACGGACAATTGGCTACGGATAAAGCCTGGTCGATCGGCGATATACTCGAAGCAACCGTCGACGATGCGATTGTTTTCCTTAAGTCGTTCGCCGACTCGCGTCCTGCACAACGCGCCGTCGCGAGCTTGAGTTTGTTGCAGGAAGTCGGGCTCGGTTATCTGCGTCTCGGCCAGCCGATCAACACTTTGTCGGGAGGTGAAAGCCAGCGGCTCAAGCTCGTCAGTCATCTCGCCGAGTTCGCGCAAGCGGAGAAAGCCGAGGCGAAGCCCACTCTGTTTGTGTTCGACGAGCCAACCACCGGCCTGCACTTCGACGACGTTCGTGTCTTGCTGCAAGTTTTCCAGCGCCTCGTGGACGCCGGCCATTCCCTCCTCGTCATCGAGCACAACCTCGATGTCATCAAATCCGCCGACTGGTTGATCGATCTCGGTCCCGACGCGGGCGATGAGGGCGGCAAGCTCGTCGCGCAGGGCACACCGGAAAATGTTGCCCACAGCGAAATGAGTCACACCTGCCGCGCGTTGCGCGCGCTGGGTGTGAGTTGAATTCTGCGCAATCTTGTCGTCGCGTAGCCAATCGTCAGCGAGTTTTTGTGAATAACTTTCGTTTGCGGTTTCGGATTTCGGTCCGACGTTTATTTGTCACCCCGGTCGGAGATGCCGTTTGTGGAGCGAAAGGGTTTGCGCCTCTGCCTACCGGACTAACGCAACACCCATATGAAGACCGACGACAAATACGCTCTCCTCGACAAGCCGAAGACCATCTTCACCGTGGTCGCCTACGAAGATCGATCCACACGCGACCGCGTCATTCGCGCGAGCGACCAATTGGTCAACCGCCTGCAGGATGAACTCGAATTCGATTTCTCCTGGTGGCGCTTTGATTATTTTAAGGACGAATCCCTCGCTGAGCTTGCGGCGAACGACGCCATCCAAGCGGACGTCTTAGTCGTTGCGGCGCATTCCGCAGAGTTTCCCGCCGCACTCCGGAGTTGGCTGGAGTCGTGGGCTCATCGTAAACAAAACCTCCCCAGCGCGCTCGTCGGCATGCTGGGCAACGCGAACGACGCCAAGGCTTGGTCAACGAACCACACGTTCCTCAGCAGCATTGCCGCGAAATCCGGCATGGATTATCTGCCGCGCCTCTCGATGTCCGCGTTTGGTTCTCAAGCCGCCGCCCACGATCCATTCAGCGCCGTTCAAACTCGCGCCGAAACGATGACGCCCGTGATGGAAGACATCCTCAACTTTCATCCGCCATACCGCCGTTGGGGCATCAACGAATAGCGTCCCAGAGAAGATTTCTCCTCCTCTCATTTTGCGTTCGCGCGATCTGGTGTTATTAAGTTCCGCGTGATTATCGGAACGACGCTCGAACCTTCCGCCGCCGAGACGGATGCCATCGGCATTCACGGCGCGCGTGAGCACAATCTCAAGAACCTCAGCGTTTCCATTCCGCGCGGACAACTCGTCGTCATCACCGGCGTCAGCGGATCCGGCAAGAGCACGCTCGCGTTCGACATTCTTTTCGCCGAGGGACAGCGGCGATTCCTCGATTGCATGAGCGCCTATGCGCGGCAGTTCGTCGAACAGCTCTCCCGTCCCGAAGTCGATCTCATCACCGGCATTCCGCCGACCGTCAGCATTGAACAACGCAACTCGCGCGGCGGCGGCAAGAGCACCGTCGCCACTGTCACGGAGATTCACCACTTCCTGCGTCTGCTGTTCGCGCGACTCGGCACGCAGTTCTGTCCCGATTGCCAACTGCCCGTTGAAGCCCAGACCCGCGATCAACTCGCCGCGCATTTGCAGAGTGAGACCAAGCGTCGTGGCGACCTGTTGCTGCTGGCGCCCGTCGTGAAGAATCGCAAAGGCTTCCACACGGAGGTCGCCGAATGGGCCGCGAAACATGGCTACGCGCAAGTGCGTGCCGACGGCGAACTTTTCCCCACGAGCGAAAAGTTCCGGCTCGATCGTTTCCGCGAGCACGACGTGGAAATCGTCACCGGCACGCTCCAAGCGAAATCGCGCCCCACGCCGGGTGCCATTCAAAAAGCTCCGCAGCAACTCATCGACGAAACATTGAAGCTCGGTCACGGCACGTTGCTCGCGTTGGATAACAAAGGCCAAGTCTCCGTCCACTCGACCGAACGGGCCTGCCCCAAGTGCAACCGCTCGTTCGAACTGCTCGACCCCAAACAATTCAGCTACAACTCTTCGCAAGGCTGGTGTCCCAAGTGCCGTGGTTTCGGAGAGTTGTTCTACCTGCCCGAAGTCGAGCGTGGCGCGAACGCCGAGTCGATCGAGGAATCGTGGTTCAGCTGGCAGGAAGGCAAGCGCGAGCTTTGCCCCGAGTGCAATGGTGCGCGCCTGAATCCCGTCGCCCGCGCCGTGCGCCTGCGCTTCGGAGTGCTGAGCGCCGGCTCGACGCGAAAAGCAAAGTCCAACGATCCGACACTCACTGCTCCGACCATCGACACGTTCGCCGCGATGTCGGTCGACGCGGCGCACGAATGGTTTCAGCCGCTGAAGCTCGCCGGACGCGACGCTGAGATTGCGCGCGACATTTTGCCGGAGATTCGCGAGCGCCTGAAATTTCTGCGCGAAGTTGGACTCCATTATCTTCAGCTGGGCCGCAGCGTCACCACGCTTTCGGGCGGCGAAGCTCAGCGCATCCGTCTCGCGGCGCAACTCGGCTCTAATCTAAGCGGCGTGCTCTACGTGCTCGACGAACCGACCATCGGCCTGCACGCACGCGACAACGAGCAACTGCTCACCGCGCTCGCCAAGCTTCGTGCGCGCGGCAACTCACTCGTCGTGGTCGAGCACGATGAGGAAACGATGCGCCAGGCGGATTACATCATCGATCTCGGCCCCGGAGCCGGCGTGCGGGGTGGCGAAGTCATCGCCGTCGGCACGTTGAAGCAGATTCTCCGCGATCATAAATCGCTCACGGGCCAATTGCTGGGCCAAAAGAAAAAGTATCCGACGCGCGGCGAGCGGCGACCGGTTGGCAGCGCGAAGCCCAATGCCCGCGAAGCGCAACCGCTCATTCTACGGCGCGCGGCGATCAACAATCTCCAGAACCTCACGGTTGAGTTTCCGCTGAACCGTTTCGTCGTCGTCACCGGCGTGAGCGGCTCGGGCAAGAGCACGTTGATTCGCGAATGCCTGCTCCCCGAAGTGCAGGCCCGACTCAAAGCCCCGAAAGCTAAACAGAAAAATCCCGCGCTCACTGGGCACGAATCGATCCAGGCGGTTTACGAAGTTGATCAAACGCCCATCGGCCGCACGCCACGCTCGACGCCCGCGACCTATGTCGGCTTCTTCGATGATATCCGCCAACTCTTCGCGCAAGTGCCGGAAGCACGTCTGCGCGGCTACGGTCCGGGACGCTTCTCCTTCAACAGCGCGCAAGGCCGCTGCCCCGCGTGCGAAGGCGCGGGCACGATCAAGCTGGAGATGAATTTTCTCCCACCCGCGTTCGTGCGCTGTGAAACGTGTCAGGGGTTGCGCTTTAATCGCGAGACGCTCGACATCGAGTTCAATGGAAAGAACATCGCGCAAGTGCTCGATCTGAGTGTTGCTGATGCGCTGGAGTTTTTCGCCGCACAACCGCGCATCAAGCGTCCGCTCGAAGCGCTGCGCGACACCGGCCTCGATTATCTCAAGCTCGGCCAAACCAGTCCCACGCTGAGCGGCGGCGAAGCGCAGCGGGTGAAGCTCGTGACGCATCTGCTCGGTGGTCTGAAGTCGGCGCCGGGCCGCCTCCCGCGACCGAACGCGAAACCGGAAGTCAGAAACTCGAAACTGTTCATCCTTGAAGAGCCAACGATCGGCCTCCACATGAGCGACGTTCAGCGGCTCGTCGAAGTTCTGCAACGACTCGTGGACTCCGGCCACTCAGTGATCGTAATCGAGCACAACCTCGACTTGATCGCCGAGGCTGACTGGGTGATCGACCTTGGCCCTGAAGGCGGCGCGGGTGGCGGGCGCGTGGTGGCGGAAGGAACGCCCGAGCAGGTTGCGAAAATCTCGGAGTCGCACACGGGAATGTTCCTGCGTAAACTCGTCGGGAAGTCATGAGTCAGGCCTACGAAGAAATCCTCGAGGGCGAGTCTTTCCATCGCCAACCACCCGGCGCCCGCCACGAACAGATTTGCGCTAAGCTTCACGCGTGCGTCGCCGCAAGTCTCGCGGGGCTAACTGCCGCCCGCTTGCTGGCGCCGCGCGATCTCGTGCAAATCTCCGCCGGCACGATGATCCGGCCTGATCTCGCGCTCGTGACCGCCGCCACGGGCAAGGTCTGGCTCGTCGCTGAAATCGTCGATGCCGGCGATCATCGCGTGGACACGGTGATGAAGAAGCAGCTCTACGAGGAAACGAAATTGCCGCGGCTGTGGATGATCGATCCGCGCTACGACAACGTGGAAGTTTACCACAGTGGTGAATACGGACTGGCGCTGCGTCACATCCTCGCGGGCAAAGATGCGTTGACGGAAAGCCTGCTGCCGAACTTCCGACTGGCGATGAACGAGCTATTTGCGGCGTGACCGGAGCGCAGATGTCCAACCTGCGCTCCGATTACCCAAACTTCGGGAACAAATCTTCCGCCGGCCACTCTTTCACTTCGGCAGCCGCGCGATGCAGCGCCGAATCGATTCCTTGATCGACGTCGCGGGAACCGTCGGAGCGCTGGTTGAACAACGCAGCCCAACTCAAGCCGTCGGATCGCCGGACGAGCAGTGTGAAGGTTCCGGGAAGACTGCCGTTGTGCCAGTAGTTCGCCTTGCCCGCACTCCCGACTGGTCGCACCAACCATCCGCACCCGTAGTAGCTCGGTTTCAATTTTCCATCCGGCGTGCGCGATACGGGCGGCGGCGGTGGCGCATACATGCTTTGAATCGTCTCTTCTTTGAGCAGAGGACTCCGCTGCGGATCGTCGAGCGCAGCAGCGAACCGCGCCAAGTCGACCGCTGACGCGGTCCAACCTCCGTGCGAGTCCATCGCTTCGACGTAAAAGCCGCCGTAGGGCCAAGGCACTTTGCTTTTCGTTCCCGGAAACACGCTGTCCGCCTGTGCGTCTTTCGGTGTGTAGTAGCGCACTTCGTCCGGGCCGCTGCGCAGCGACGCGCCCACGCGCATCCGGCGAATGCCCGCGGGCGCGAGCACGGTTTCTTTAACGAAGGCTTCGAAGGTCTTACCCGTGAGTTTCTCGATCACGCGGCCGAGGACGCAGTAACCGAAATTCGAATACGCGTAACGCTTGCCCGGATCGAAATCCAATCGTTGGCCGAGCATGTAGCGGATGATCGAGGTCGCGTCCGCCGGCCCGGCGACGCCCGCCGCGTTTGCAATGATCTTCGAGCGGAACATCGGATCGAAACTCGCGTCGCGATCCCAGCCGCCGGTGTGATGGAGCAATTGATCGATGGTGATCTGCTGCAACCGCGCGTCCGGCTTCGCGCCGTTCAGCAGAATCGGTGGCAACTTCACGATCGCGAATGCACGATCGGCGAGCTTGAGCTTTCCTTGCTCCACCAGTTTCAAGATCGCAACGGCGGTGAACGGTTTCGAAATACTGGCAATGCGAAACAATGACGTGGGCTGGACCGCCACGCGCTCCTCGCGATTCGCCCAGCCGTAACCGCGTGCGTAAACTAAACGGCGATCCTTCACCACTGCCAGCGCGCCGCCGGGAACTTTCCGCTCGGCCATAAAATCTTCCATGCCCCTGTCAAAGCTCGCGAACGCGTGATCGGAAGTTGGTTTACCGGACGGTTGAGCTATCGCGCGCAGCGAAGGCAACACTGCGCCGGCCACTCCCAATCGGAGGAAGCTGCGGCGATTCAAACGAAACGTGGTGGTCATGCGGATGAATTTAGTCGACCGAACATTCGCTCAGTAGTTTCCGGTAAACCTGTCGCGCGTGTTCGTAGGCGGCCTTCGCGTCGGCCATTTCGTTTTCGGCGATGAGCGTCTGTTTTTGCGACCAGCATTGATCGACGCCCTTCAAGCACCACTCGATGCTGCGACGCGACGCGCGCACAGGCTTGTCGTCCACAAGCGCCCAGATCGGATTCGTGTGCGACGACGGCAAAATACGAAGCGCGACCCAACTGCTACGCTCGAGCTTCACGTCGAAACTCACGTCTTGCAGGCGACCGTCAGCCGCGATGGTTTTTCGCGCGACTGGATAGCCGTTCACGATGACTTCGACGGGCACTTCCCGTTTGTCACCGATGCGCGCGCGCTCAACGTCCCAGAACGGCTTCTGGTCGAGCGGGCGACCTTTCAAATCCGGATCCACCTTTTCATTCAAGCGCGCGGCGACCCGTGCGGTGAGCTTCACGGTTCCGGGTTTGGCGAGGCGCAGTTCGCTTCCGCGTTCGCCGAGCGGAACGTCATTTACTTTAAACTCCATCAGGTGACTCTTGCCGTCGCCGACGTAGTTGCGGCCGACGCGGATGGCTTCGCACCAATCGTCGTAGTTCAATTTGCCGTCGAGCTTCACATAACTGCGGCC
The DNA here is from genome assembly GCA_044224905.1 of Limisphaerales bacterium. Lineage (GTDB taxonomy): Bacteria > Verrucomicrobiota > Verrucomicrobiia > Limisphaerales > JBGAJN01 > JBGAJN01. The sequence goes on along the minus strand of JBGAJN010000002.1, from coordinate 96,522 downwards.
AAGGCCAACGCGCTCGCCGTAGATGCAGGGAAAATCCGTCTCGCCGCTTATGCGCGTGCGGAAGCCGGCGTTGAGCGTGTGATACCAAATGTTCAACTCCCACTGGCTCGGCGTGTCGACCATTGAAAGGAAATCCACCGCGGGCACGAGCTTGCCGTTGGGACCCGGCACTTCGTGCGTCACGTCGACGATGTATTCGTTCGCGCCAATGCCGTTGAACGGCGGCACGATGTAGTTCGGCAAATCGTGCGAGCCCGATGGCAAGCCCAGCTTGTAAGCGTTCTTCCTCGCCGGATCATTTTCCGCGAGCGGCTGCAAGCCCCACCCAGAATGCGCGGGACCCACAAGCGCGCCCTGTGCCTTGGCCCACTTAAGCGTGTTGAGGCAAAGCGTCGGCCAATGTGCCGAGGAATCGCCGCCGGGATACATCTGCTCGCGCAGGCGCAACAAACACAAATGTCCGGAGCGATGCGAGCCGAAGCCGGAGACTTCCACGTCGTAGCGCAGCAGATACGGATAGTCGGAAACCTTGTCGTCCTTGCCGGTGAAAAACTGCTTTTGGTAATCGAAGCACGGACCCCACGTGAGATTAGCGCCGATCTTCAAATCCTCGCCGCGACAATGGCGCGCCATGTCGGGCGCGTGGACGCCTTCGCTGGGTTTCGTGTAGTGCGCGCAACCTGCCGCGTGAATGTGATGATCGCCCGACCACCAGCCGAACTTCGACGGATCGATCCAGCGCTCGACCTTGAAGGCGAGTTCGCGCGTGCGGGCGCTCACGCTGACCGTTGTGGTTTTCGGAATTGACTCCGGCCCGCGCGAGAACTCGATCGTGTATTCGCCGTCGGGCAGTTTGATGGTCTCGCCGTCGGCGCGATACACCTGCGGATGAAATGCGAAGTCGGGCGCGAGCCGCTTGGCTTGCGACGGGTACACGCGCTCGGCGTGGTCGCGAATCAGGAATGACGCGGTGGTGGGATGATTGTTTTCGTCGCGAACGCGCAACTTGATCTCGCGCGCGGGCAGGCAGGTGAACAGCACGTCGGTCTCATTGCGGAAGCCGATGTCCTGCGTGCCCTGGCCGACGTTGAAAGAAATCTTCGCCTCACGTTTACCCGCGTCGCGGCTGTAGAGCTGCACGATGCGATATTCGAGTTCGAGGCCGCCGAGCGTGGGCTTGAGCGGCTGCGCGTCGAACATCTGCATGTCGAGCCAGGCTGTGTCCGCCTGTGGCGGAGTGCCATTCGGACCGCCGCGGCGCAGCGACTTGTCCGACTGCGTTGCCGCCGCGCGCGCGTTGTGGACGGACTCGGCGTTCGGACTCAACCCGCGCAACGCCGCCGTCGTTCCGGCTTCGTTGTGCACCTTCACAAGGAATTGCCGCCAGCCGGCCTCGACGAGCTCAGGCTTGGCCGGACCTTGCGCGACCTTCACTCGCATCTCGGGGCTGATGTCCACGGCAAAGAGGCAGTGGGCATCGAGGATCTTCTGTGCAGATTCGACGGCCTCGGGCGTGTTACCTTTTTGGATTGCCGCTTCGAGCGCGCGCTTGTCCGTTGCGCTGAATGGTGAACCGAGATAATCCGTCGCGTCGATCAACCGCCGCACTTGGGCGAAGAACGGCTGCGCCTCGACGCGCTTCACGATCGGAAGTTCAGCGGCGTGCGCCGACGGCGCGTGGATCATCGTGAACAACAGTGCGAACGAGACGAAGAGTTTCACGCAACGCATAAGGTGCTTTTTGATGAGGTTGGGTAACGATCCCACTTTAGGGACCATTGCCCTCGTTCCCCAGCAAATTAACGCACGCCGAACCGGAGGCCGGCGCTCGGCTTAAGGAGTCGCGGGCGCGTTCAGTTGGCGATGCAGTTCGTGCGCCTTGCCGATGATTTTCTCCTCGAGCGTCGGCGCCCACGGGCCGGGGTGTGTGGTGCTGAAACGCATCGCCGTCTCAGCTTCATAGCCACCTTCTTCACGGACGCGTTTGCTCGGGACGTATCCCATCACGTCGTTGGAATAGCCCGCGACCCAGACGGCGGCGTTGCCGGCGAGTTCCTTTTTCAAACGCAGCGAATAGTCCACGCACGTCTCGCCTCCGATCGCGACGAGGATGATGTCGTTGCCGAAATGGACCACCTGCACGGGGCACGGATAGGTCGTGGGCAGCTTTTCACCGGCATCGAGCCTGGCGAGGAAACGCTTCGCGTGGCCGGCTTCGTAGCGATCCTTCGAATTGAGTCGCGCGGTGAACTCTTCGCGCGTGGGGAGCTTGGCGTAATCAAGATCGACTTCAGCGTAGGCCGTTCGCAACGGCCCCTTCACGTCGCGCGGCGCGACGGTCAGCGCGGTCTCGACGCCGTTGGCCAGCGCGCGACCGTGTTGCTGGCACCAGTCGAGCGTGCGGCGCGGGTAGGGATTCTGGTCGCCGCCGCAACCCATCATGAACATCGCGACTGCGCCGGGATGCTCGGCTTGCACGAACTCCTGCGCGTAACCGGCGTAATCGGCGTTCCACTTGTAGAGTGCCAACGAGGTGTTGTGACAGGCGTAACCGAAGAGCACGGCGCGCAGTTTGCCAGCCACATCGGTGACGCGCAGCACGGGCACATCGTGATCCACCGGGCCGTCGGGATACGCACTGTTTTGATAACCGGTCGGCGTCGGCAAACGACGGTTCATCGCGAAGCCGGCGCGCGCGTGAGTGTAGCCGAGCTTGGCTGGCGCGAGTGTGTTCAGCGCTTCACCGATGACTTTGAAAAGTTTGTCGCTGAGTTGTTGACCGTAAACTTCGCTGTCCTTCGTGGGCTTAAACTCGCCATCGTCCGCCGGGCCGCGACCGAAGCGAAACTCCGGTCCGCTGTGCGTGTGGGATGCGTTGAGCAACAATCCGGCGGGCGGCAACAGGTAAGCCTTGGCGCAGCGCTCTTCGAGATTCTTCCGCAACGTTCGTGGCACACCGATGAGATCGAGCGTCACCATCACCAAACGCGTGCCCTTGTTGTCCTCGAGCGCGAGTGCTTTGCCATAGAGTTGCGTCTCGGCGCCCTCGGCGGGTTTGTTGCGCGACGCGTAACCGGCCATCCAGATGTTCGATTGCGGGGTGAGCACGACCGTAGCGACGCCGGCCTTCCAAACGAGTTTTTCTGGCAGGGCTGACTTCTTTTCCGCGGCGACTGCGAGGCCGACGCAAATGAAGAACGACGAGAGTGCGAGCAGAGTTTTCATGATTGTCAGCACAGTGGACGAGTTTGCACTGGGCCGAATTCGTTACCTGCCGCCGAGCCGTGGCCGTTGCGCTACTTCTTCGACAGCCCGTTGTAGAGCGCCTCGATCCAACGACCGGTGGTAACGAAACTGCCGGGCGTGCCGAATTCATCCCACTGCTTCCATGCGGGATCAGCTTTGATCGCGTCGAGTTTCTTGCCGTCCGCGATGGCTTTCTTCACGAGCGACGACGTGGCGATGAGCATGTCGTGGGATTTCTTCAGATCCGCCTTCGTCGCGAGTGCGCCGTGGCCGGGGATGATCTTGGTCTGATCGTCGCATTGCGCGAGCACGTTGCCGACGGTTTTGATGTAGCCTTCGACATCGCCACCGCTGGCGAAGTCCACGAACGGAAAGCGCCCATTGAGAAATTGATCGCCGGTGTGGATCACTCCGGACTTCGTGAAGTGAATGATGACGTCACCATCGGTGTGACCGGGACCGACGTGCCATAGACGGATTTCCTCGCCGTTGAAATAGATCGAGCCAGTGTCGTTCACCGTGATGACCGGCAACGCTTCAGGCGGAGCGGGCTTGGTCGCGCCGCCGCTGCTCAGGCGCACGCGGACGTTCTTGTGCGCGACGATGATGCCTTTCTTGCCGAAGTAGGGATTGCCGCCCGCGTGATCGCCGTGCCAGTGCGTGTTCAGCATGAACTTGAGCGGACCGGGGCTCAGCTTCTTCGCGGCGGCCTCGATCTTTTCCGCGAGCGGGAGGAATTGATTGTCCACCATCAACACGCCGTCAGGTCCGACGGACACGCCGATATTCCCGCCGCGGCCTTCGAGCATGTGGACGTTGCCCGCCACGTGCGTAGCTTTGATTTCAACGTTCGAGAAATCCTGCTGGGCAAACGTTGTCAACGTGAGGACGGCCAGAAGAGCGAGAATGCGGATGGAATTCATGATGCGATGATGGCGATTCCGCGGGGCAAGCTCAACGCTCATTTCAAGCGTTGGTGCAGTTCGTGAACCTTGCCGACGATGCGTTCCTCGACCGTTTCCGCCCAGCCGGCGTTGGCTTCGTAGCCACCTTCTTTGAGCACGCGCAGGCTCGGGATGTAACCGGTGTAATCGTTCGAGTAACCGGCAATCCACACGGCGGCATCGCCCGCGAGTTCCTTTTTCAAGCGCAACGAATAATCCACCACCACCTCGCTGCCGAGCGCGACGAGCGTGAGATCGGGACCAAACTTGATCACCTGCACCGGATACGAATGCGATGGACGTTTCTTCGCGTAATCGAGCGTGACCTCCTCGTAAACCGCGCGCAGCGGGCCGTGCACTTCGCGTTGGGGCGTGATGTTTGCCATCTCGGCGGCATTGGCGAGCGTGCGCCCGTGCGCCTTCGCGAGATCAAGATCGGCCAAACCAGGCACGATGCCCGTGCCGCGCGGATAGGGATTCTGATCGCCGGCGCAACCCATGAGAAACATCGCGGTGAAATTCGGGCGGTTCGCCTGCAAGTATTCCTGTGCGTAGCCGGCGTAGTCGCCGCAGTAATTGTAGAAACCAAGACAGGTGTTGTGACAGGCGTAGCCGAACATCATCGCGCGCAAAACGCCGCCCGCGACCTCGACGCGCAACACCGGGACCTCGTGATCCACGGGCCCATCCGGGTTTGGACTGTTGGCGTATCCCTTGGGCGTCAGCAGGCGACGGTTCATGGCGAAGCCGCAACGCGCTCGATTCCACGTCAGCCGCGCGGGCTCCAACTTCGCCAAGGCTTCACTCACGAGCCGGAACAATTTCTCTTCGAGCTGCTGCGTGTATTCGTAGGCACCGCGTATGCGTTCATTTTCCAAATCCTTTTCAGTTACGGGCGAAGTGCGCATCGAAGGACCGGAGTGTGTATGGGACGCGTTCATCAGGAGAAACTGCGGCGGCAAACCGAGCTCCTTTTGCGCGCGCTCGGCGAGGCGGTGATGAATCGATTGCCCCACGCCGATCAAATCCATCGTAACGATAACGAGCTTTTGCCCTTCCTCATCTTGCAACGCGAGCGCTTTGGCGAACAAATCCTGAACCTTGCCTTCCGCGGGTTTCTTGCGTCCGGCGTAACCGGCCATCCATAGATTGTTCGTCGGCGTGACGGCGACCGAGGCGACGCCCGCTTTCCAATTCAATGGTGGCGGTGGAGGAATCGTCTTGCTTTTCGGTGCAGGCGCAGCGATGGCCGACGTGGCCAACAACCAAACAATGAGGAGAAGTCGTGAGTTCATCAGGAAACGAGAGGTAGACGTCGCTTCCATCGCGTTCATTCGCGTCTTTCGAACCTGAACGTCACGCTACACCACGCTGGTTCTCCCATTGATAAACGACTTTTCCCAGCACATCACGATGCTCGAAGAGGATTCGACTTTTAGCACCCTCGCGCTTGAGCGTGACGGAAAGGAAGCCTCCCTTCACTCGGTGGAATTTGTGGTAACGCTTGTCCTCACCTGGCGTGCCGCCTGCGTGCTCGTCGCTCGCCGCGCCCACGCTGAATTCATGCAAGCCGGATTCCGGATGGACCGAGTGGTATTGCCAGTGGCGGTCGCCCGTGATGACGAAGAAATTGTCCGGCACATTTGCCTTCAGCCACGCGCGCAGTTCGTCGCCCTCGTGCTGGAAGCCGGCGTTGGAGTGGTTGTCGTTTTTGTTTTTTCGGTCCGGCCCAACGAGCGGTGTGGGCGACACGAGCACCTTCCACGTGGCTGGGCTTTCCTTCACGGTGCGCATAAACCACGCCTTTTGCTCAGCGCCCCAGATCGTCTTGTCGGCGCCGTCCGGCTTCTTGTTCGGCGAACGGTAGTCGCGGCCCTCCGTAAACCACACTTGCAAGTCCCGCCCCCAACGAACGGTGCGGTAACTTGGCTGGTCATCATTCATCGGCGCCTGTTGACGAAAAATCTTCTGGCCTTCGGCGAAGGTTAGTTCGCCCGCCTTCATTCCCGGCCACGAATCATCACTCAATGTGTCGTGGTCGTCTTTGAGCCAGTAGCATCCGATGTTGCGGCTGAACTCGATTAACCGCGGCAAGCTGAACATTCGCTCCCAATGATAGCGCGCCAGCCGCTCGCTCACCGCGGTCGGCTCGTTGCTATCGTAATAAACGAGATCGCCGGTCAGACACGTGAACTGCGGCTGAAGCGCCAGCATTGCAGGATAAATATGATGCCCATCGGGGTGGCCGCGGTCGGGATATCCTTGGCAGGTCATCACGCAGAAGCGGAGGTTGCCGGGCGCATCAGCCGCGGGCGCGGTTTCGAACTTTCCGCGAACCGTCCTCTCCTTGGCAACGCCAGCGGGTCCGGGGATTTCGCTGACGTAGTGATAAACTGTTCCCGGTTTGAGCCCCGCGAGCTTGAACTCGCAGATGAAATCATTATCCGCTGAAGCCACCGCGCACTCGGTTGTGATCGCGTCGCTCAAATCCTCGCGCGTGCCGTAACGCACCTGCACGCGTCCGGGCGCGCCCGGGCAGGCACCTTCCAGTTGCTCGACGGGCACGGTGAGTTTCGATTGCTGCTTGCCCTTTTTCTTTTCTCCCTTCACCCGAGGGGCCACGACCACCCCGCTGTTGTTCCGCGTGGGTGCGGCGGTCAAGCGCGTCCAGATGATTGCCGTGGTGTCCGTGGCTTCTCCCACCCGCGTTCCCATAGCCTGAAACGGCCCTGCGGATTCAGCAGCGGAAATTTTGGATGCATTTGCGGCGGCGACCGTGCCGACAACCGCAGCCGAGGAGCGCGCAACGAACGCGCGGCGTGTGAGCTTCGTGGGTTTCATGTGTTGATGATATCGAGACGCCGCAGCGGGCGAAAAGATTTCAATTCAATCGCATTCCAGCGGGTGGTTTACGTCGGACTCTGGCGACGACGACGAAACTCCCCTGGCGTGTGACCGCGTGATTCCTTGAACGCCGCTTGGAGGTAGTGACTGTGCGCGAAGCCAGTTTGCGCCGCGATGGCGTCAATCGTCAGGTCCGTCTCGCGCAGCAGGCGTTCCACTTCGCGGAAGCGGATGCGCGTGATCTCTTCCTTCGGCGAGCGCTTCAGCGCGGCCTTCATCCGGCGATCGAGCGTGCTACGGGAAGCGTTCAGTTTGCGGCAGAGGTCGTCCACGTTGAAACCACTGCCCACATTCTCGCGGATTAAACGAACGGCATTTGCGACGAGCCGGTCGAGGATGACGAGTTCATCCGACGAGGCGCGGACAACGATTCCTTTCGGCGGAATCAGAATCTCGCGACGACGCAGAGTGCCGCCGCGCATCAAGCGATCGAGCATTTCCGCCGCGCGATAGCCGACCATATGCCCATCAAAGCGCACACTCGTCAGCGGCGGCGTGGCAAAGTCGCAAAGCGTCTCCTCGTTCTCCGCGCCCACGACGGCCACTTCTTCGGGCACGCCGATGCCCGCGCGCTGGCAGGCGTCGAGCAGGCGCACGCCGAGCTGGTCGTTGGCGGCGAACACGCCAACGGGTTTGGGCAACCCGTTGAGCCACGCGATGAGGCGCGCCTGGCTTTGCTCCCAGTCGGTGACGCTGTCGGAAGTCGTCTCTGGCAGCAGTGAACACGTGCAGCCCTGTGCTTCAACCGTGCTGACGAAATTCCTGACTCGCTCCTCGAAAAAACTCTCCGTGTGCAGGCTGTAGGCGCCGAATTGTCGAAAGCCGCGTTCGATGAAATGTTCCGCGACCATCCGCCCCATCAGGTGATTGTCCACGCGGACGGACGGGAGATTCTTGTTGAGATGGGTGGAGCGTAGTTCAACCGCCGGCACACCCGAAGCAGCGATCAAGTCCGCCGTTTCCTGCGTGAAAGTGCGCGTGAGAATGCCGTCGCCGTCCCAATTGCGCAGCCACGCGGGCGGCGAGGAATCGAGCGCGCGCAGTTCCAGAAACGTGGACCACGGCCCTTTTTCGACAAGGTAGCGCCGCACGCCGGCGAGAACTTCGCGCGTGTAAGTGCGCGTGGTCTCCACGAGGAGCGCCACGCGCGGGATGCGTTTTTGGCGGACGGGCATGTTGACGAAAAACCTGAGTTCCGGAGCACCATAGTTGCAGTGACATCGGCTGCCAAGTAGGCAAAGTGTCGTCATGCAATCCACCAAACCCAAAGTTCTGATCATTGTTGGCGACGCCACGGAAACCGTGGACACCCTGTACCCCTTCTACCGACTCATCGAGGGCGGCTATCAGCCCGTCGTCGCCGCGCCGGAGAAGCGCAAGTACCAGATGGTCATGCACGAGGTGAAGCCCGGCTGGACGATCACGAAGGAGTGGGAAGGCTACACGATTGATGCGGACATCGCGTTCAAGGACATCAAGCCCGAGGAATACGCGGGGATCCTTTTCAGCGGCGGCCGCGCCCCGGAATACATCCGCGAAGACGAAGCGCTGCTGAACGTCACGCGCTGGATGTGGGAAAACAAGAAGCCGATGGCGAGCGTGTGCCACGGCGTCGAAATTCCCGCACGTGCGGGCATCGTGAAAGGTTTGCGCATGGCGACGGTGGCGAAGTGCAAATTCGACCTCGAAATCTGCGGGGGCATCTACGTGAACGAGCCGTGCGTGATTGACCGGCACATGGTGAGCGGACGCACCTTCCACGACAACGGTCATTACGTGGGCCCATGGATCAAGATGCTCGACGCCGCTTGCGGTAAATAGTCCAGCATCATCAAATCAACGCACACTCACATGAATCGCCGACAATTTCTTCATACAGTCGCAGTGGCAGCCGCTGCTCCCGCACTGGCCGCACCCGCGCCGTTCAAGCTGCGTTACGTGCTCGCGTCCGCGATGTATGGCGAGATGCCGCTCGCGGACATCGTCCCCGAGGTGGCTAAGACCGGCGCGGAGGCGATCGACATCTGGTGCAAGGTTCACGGCAATCAGCGCGAACAGATCACCGCAATGGGCGACGATGCGTTTGCCGCATTGCTCAAGAAACACAAGGTGAAGCTCGGCGTGAGCACACGCTATCCGCTTGGGCCGATGGGCCTCGCCGATGAGCTCGTGTGGATGAAAAAGCTTGGTGGCAAAATCATCGTCACCGGCAGCAAGGGCCCGAAGGAACCCTCGGGCGAAGCGGCGAAGACCGCGATGAAAGGGTTCCTTGAAGCGATGAAGCCGCACGTCGCGAACGCGGAGGAGAATGGCGTTACCATCGCGATCGAGAATCATTCCGGCCAATTGTTCTATCACCCGGACTCGCTTCGTTATTTCGCGGAGTTCAACCGGTCGAAGCATCTTGGCGTCGCGCTCGCGTTTCATCATTTGCACCAGTGGGCCGACCAGATTCCGGCGCTCATCCGCGACCTCGGCCCGAAGCAAATTCCGTTCATTTACTTTCAGGAACATTCCGACGGTATTCGCGCGAAGGTCGCGAAGGAGATCGAGATGAAGCAAATGCCTGGCTTCGGTGGCGGGCTCGACTACCGGCCCATCGTGAAAGCGCTGCGCGAAATCAACTACCCCGGCTACGTGGAAATCTTCATGCACCCCACGCCGCGCGGCATTCCCATTTTGCCGACGGTTCCGGAAATTACCGCCGCCATCAACAAGTCGCGCGCCTATGTGGAGAAGTGCCTCAAGGAAACCGCGTGATGAAACGCCTTCTGTTCACGTCGTTGTCCGTTGCCACGCTCGCGACAGCGCTCCAAGCCGAACCGCTCGTGGTGGCGTTTGACCGTTTTCACGCAGCGACACCAACAGCGGAGGGCGGTCGTTTGCTCTTCAACGAACTCGGCTGCGCGAACTGCCACGGTGTCGATACCGGCCTGCCGGCGCGTCGTGGCCCCGTGCTGACGGCGGTTTCGGAGCGCATCCAGATGGAATGGGTGCGAAAGTTTCTCGCGAACCCATCCGCCGCGCGCGTGGGAACGCCCATGCCGCACGTGCTGCCGGCGAATGACGCCGCCGCGGTCGACGCGGTGGTGCATTACCTTGGTTCGTTGAAGCCGAAGACCCCCGCCAAGGCGAAGACGCTTCGCGTAGTGAATGCCGAGCGGGGACGCGAACTGTTTCACAGCATCGGCTGCGTGGCCTGTCATGCGCCGGACGAGCAGTTTCAACCATCCGAAGGCAAACCTGCCGCGAAGGAATTCACGCATCGCTCCATCGCGCATCCGGACCTCACCGCGAAATACGTGCTGACGTCGCTCAACGATTTCCTGCGCGACCCGACCAAGGCGCGACCCGACGCACGCATGCCGAAGTTCACGCTCGCCGAGGAAGACCTCGCCGACCTCGCAGGCTACTTCATGAAGATCGAAGGTAGCGATGGCATCACCGCGCCGAAGCTCAAGGGCTTCAAAGCGGACCCGGCACTCACGGTCAAAGGGCGCGCGCTCATTGCCGAGGCGCGTTGCGCGGCTTGCCACACGGATTTGCCGAAGGATGTGGCGGCGAAGACGGTGCCCTTGAAGGCGGCAAGCGGCGGTTGCTTGGAGAACTCCTCCAAGCCCGGTGTGCCGCGTTACGAACTCTCGGCCGCGCAGCAGGCGGCGTTGAAATTATTCCTCGCGCAGCGCGACCAACCGGCAACTCCCGCACAGGTGGCGGCGCTTTCGCTCGAAGCGTTGAACTGCGTCGCCTGCCACGAGCGCGACGGACGCGGCGGGCCCGACGCGGCGCGCAAGGCGTATTTCCAAGGGGACCACAACCTTGGCGACACCGGTCGTTATCCGCCGCCGCTCACGGATGTCGGACGCAAGCTGCAGCCCACGTGGTTGCCGAAAGTGCTGACCGGCGAAGCGCGCGTGCGGCCTTACCTCAAGACGCAGATGCCGCTCTACGGCGCGGCGGTGACGAACCTCCCGGCGTTGCTCGCGAAGGTGGATGAGAGGGCGAAGAAGCCGTTGCCCGAAGGCGACGTCGAGGCGGGACGCAAATTGCTCGGCGCGGCGGGCGGGCTGAGTTGCATCACGTGCCATCGCTGGAGCACGCGCCCGTCCCTCGGAATTCAGGGGCTTGATTTAAGCACGCTTTACCAGCGCATCCAGCCGACGTGGCTGCAGGAATACCTGGTGAACCCGGCGGCGTATCGGCCCGGCACGTTAATGCCGACGTTCTGGCCCGAGGGCAAAGCAGCCAACATGGAAATCCTCGGCGGCGACACGGCGAAGCAGATTGCGGCCATCTATGCGTTTGCAAAGGAAGGCAAGGGCGAGCCGGAAGGTTATCCCGCCACGCTGGGCGGCCAGTTCGAACTCATCCCGGTGGACCACCCGATCGTGCAGCGCACGTTCATGGAAGGCGTCGGCACGCACACGATTCTCGTCGGCTTTCCCGCCGGCGTGCATCTCGCCTACGACGGCCAGCACGCGCGGCCCGCACTTGCGTGGCGCGGCAAATTCTTCGACGCCTACACGACGTGGTTCTCGCGCTTCGCGCCGTTTGAGCATCCGCTCGGCGAGGCCGTGGTGAAATGGCCCGAGGCCTCGCCTGGCGATCCGCCGGTGCGCTTTGAGGGTTATCGCCTCGATGCAAAACGCATCCCGACCTTCCTCTACACCGCAGAGGGCGTGAACGTGGAGGAACGCTTCGAGCCGGCGGAGAAAGGTTTTCGCCGTTCGCTCAAATGGGACGCCGCGAAGTTGAAGCAACTCTCCATCGCGCATCCAGTGGGTGTGACGGTGAAGGAAGAAACCGCGAGCAAACCCGGCAACCGCAGCTTTATCTACACCTGGAAATGAATTTCAAAGTGCTCGCCCTTGCCGGACTGATCGCCGCTCGCGCGTTTGCGGCGAATTCGGATTACGAAATCATCAACCTGCTCACTGCGAACTCGCCCTCGGCGTCGCGCAGCGCGGATTGGAAACCGGGCGATGGCATTACGCTCGAAGTCAGCGGCATGGACTGGATGGCCGATGGCAAGCTCGCCATAGCCGTGCGCAAAGGCGACGTATGGTTGCTCGACGGTGTGCTCGGTGACCCGGCAAAGGTAACTTACAAGTTGTTTGCCTCCGGCCTGCATGAGCCTCTCGGCCTGTTGCGCGAGGGCGACAGTTTGCTCGTCGCGCAACGCACCGAGGTAACGCGCCTGCGCGACACCGACGGCGACGGGGTTGCGGACGAATACCTCACCGGCGCGCGCGGATGGAATGTCTCCGGCGCATATCACGGTTACGCCTACGGCCCGAAACGCGACGGGCGCGGAAATCTTTGGGTCACGCTGAACCTCGACATGGGCGACCAATCGAACAACAAAACCGGTTGGCGCGGCTGGGGTGGCATCGTGTCGCCGAAGGGTGATTTCAAACCGATGTGCGCCGGGATGCGTTCGCCGTGCGGCCTTGGCGCGAACCTCGCGGGCGACATGTTCTGCGTGGATCAACAGGGCACGTGGCTCGGCGCGACGCCCATTTACCACCTGCGCGAGGGTGTGTTTTTCTTGAATCAAGAGGGAATTGGCTCGCAGGATTTGCCCGGCTCGCCGTTGAAACTTCCCGCGAAGCTCCCGAACAAGGTGCCGTATCCCGAAGCCGTGCGCGCCGTGCCGCAGATGCGTCCGCCCGCCGTGTGGCTGCCCTATGTGAAGATGGGCCGCAGCGGCACCGATCTCGCTGTGTGCAATGCGGGCGGGAAGTTTGGACCATTCGACGGACAGATGTTCGTCGCCGAGTTCACTGATGCAAAGGTGAGCCGCGTGTTCATGGAAAAAGTGGACGGCGAATATCAGGGCGCGGCGTTTCCGTTCCTGAGTGGATTCGCGGCGGGACTCGTGCGCCTGCAGTTTGCGCCTGACGGCAGCCTGCTCGCCGGCATGACGAGCCGCGGCTGGACATCGCTCGGGACGAAATCCTACGGCCTCCAGCGCGTGAAGTGGAAAGGCACCACGCCGTTTGCCATCCACGAAATGCGCGCGCGCCCCGATGGTTTTGAACTCACTTTCACACAGCCTGTGGACGCGAAGACCGCAGGCAATCCCGCGTCCTACTCGATGAGCAATTTCACGTTCCTCTACTCGTCCGCTTACGGCAGCGATGAAATTGAAACGCAGCAAGTGAAGGTGACTGGCGCAACCGTCGGCACGGACGGCCGCAGCGTCCGCCTGAAGTGCGATGGCTTGCGCGAATTGTTCGTCCACGAACTGCACGCGGGCGGCGTGCGTTCCGTCTCGGGTGCGAAGCTCGATCACGCCGACGCTTACTACACGCTCAACCGGATCCCGAAAGAGTAGGAAAGATTCTCAGCGGCTAATCGACTGGGTTCGGAAAACTCTTCCGCAATTCGCCAGCTCGGGTTACATCGTCGGCATGAAGTCCCCGTTCAACGTCAGCCGTCGCAAGTTTATCAAACGTTCCGCCACGACCGCGGCCGGTGCGGCTGCACTCGCCAAGTTCGCCCCCGTTCGCACGATTTCAGCAGCGGAATTGCCTAAAGAATTTCGCAGCGCGTGGGACAAATGCCACGACCGCGTGTGGCCGGGCGCGGAGTATTGGGCGAATCCGCAGCAGGACTGGCGCATCGCGGGCGGGCGCCTCGAATGCGTCAACGCCGCGGGCGATCGCAATGTCCACTTGCTCACCTACCAACTTGGCGAACGCGGCGGCGATCTGCGCATGAGCGTGAAGGTCGGGCGCGTGGGCGGGAAGCTCGGCGACGGCAAGGGCTCGGTGGGTTTCCGCGTCGGCTGCGTCGGGCCGTTGCGCGAGTATCGGAACAGCGTGCTCTACGGAAAGGGACTCGACGCGGGACTCACGTCGACGGGCGCACTGTTCATCGGCACACCGTCTTCCGGCAAGCCGGGCGCGGTGGATGTTAGCGCAAATGAACTCGAGCTGCGTTTCACCGCCGAGCCATCGGGGAAGAACTACACGCTCACGCTCGCCGCATTCGATGCCGGCGGCAAAACGCTCGCGCAGGTGACTCGCGAAAATTTCCCTGCCGATCAACTCGTCGGAAATCTAGTGCTCGTTGCGAATTTCGGCGTGGCCCAAGGCGCGGGCGGTGGCGGCAAGGCGAAGGGGAAGGCCAAGGGCAAGGATGCGCCCGCCCAGAATTTCGGCGCGGGCCAATTCTGGTTCGCCGATTGGCGCGTGGGCGGCAGCAAGGTCGAAGCGCATCCGGAGCAGACGTTCGGTCCGATCCTATGGTCGCAATACACTCTCAGCGGCGGCGTATTGAAGCTCAGCGCGCAGATGCCGCCCCTCGGCGAGAAAGAATCGCAGACCGTCCGCTTGCAGGTGAAGAAAGGCAGCGGCTGGACGACGCTCGGTGAAGAGAAGATTCATCCCGAGGCGCGCACGGCCACGTTCCGCATCGCGAAGTGGGACGACACGAAGGACGCGGCGTTTCGCCTCGCCTACACGCAGAAGTTTTCCGATGGCCGCAGCGAAGAGAGTTACTGGACGGGAACGATTCGCCGCGATCCGGTGGACAAGCCTGAGCTCTCGGTCGGCGATGTCTCGTGCAACATTCACACGGCTTTCCCCAACTCGCTCTACGTCGCGAACATGGCAAAATTGAATCCCGACTTGCTAGCGTTCGTGGGCGATCAGTTCTACGAAAGCACCGCAGGCTACGGTGTGCAGCGTGCGCCGCTCGACAAGGCGATGCTCGATTACCTGCGCAAGTGGTATGTGCACGGCTGGACGTGGCGCGAGTTGATGCGCGATCGTCCGAGCGTTTCGCTGCCGGACGATCACGACGTCTATCAGGGCAATCTCTGGGGCGAAGGCGGTGAGGGCAAGAAGACCACCCAAGAGGCGGGTGGTTACGATCTGCCGGCCGAGTGGGTGAACGTGGTGCATCGCACGCAGACGTCGCATCATCCCGATGCGTATGACCCCACGCCGTGCAAGCGCGGCACGATTAATTATTACGGGCCGATGACGTACGGCCGCGTCAGCTTCGCAATCCTCGCCGACCGCCAATACAAGTCTGGCCCTGAAGGCAAGGTACCGCCCACCGGCGACCGCGGCGATCACGTGGTGAATCCGGATTACGATCCGAAGACCGCCGACCTGCCGGGCCTGCAATTGCTCGGCGAGACGCAGATGAAATTCCTCCGCGAATGGGCTGCCGACTGGCTCGGTGCGGACATGAAGGCGATCATTTCTCAGACGATTTTCACCGCGATGGCCACGACGCACGGCGGCAGTCAGGAAGTGCTGATGGCCGATTACGATGCCAACGGTTGGCCGCAATCGCCGCGCAACGAGGCGCTGAAAATCATCCGCAAGGCGTTCGCGTTTCACATCGCCGGCGACCAGCACCTGCCCGCGCTCATGCATTACGGCATCGATGAACATCGCGATGCCGGCGTCGCCTTCGCCGGCCCGGCAGTGAATGTCGGCTACCCGCGCTGGTGGGAGCCGCCGAAATCAAAGCGCAACGCGAAGACCGGCAATGCGAAGCTCACCGGCGATTTCCACGATCACTTCGGCCACCCGCTCACCGTGCTTGCAGTGAAGAACGGCCCCTACAAACCGCGCACCGACGACGTTCTTCAGCAGGTGAACGACAAAACTTCCGGTCTCGGCGTGGTGCGCTTCGACAAGGCGCGCCGCCGCATCACGATCGACTGCTGGCCGTACCTCGCCGACGTGACGAAGAAGGGCACGCAGTTCGAAGGCTGGCCGGTATCCGTGAGCGTGCTCGACAACTACGCGCGCAAACCCGCCGCTCATTTACCGACCTTGAATATCGGCGGCGTGAAAAATCCCGTCGTCCAGGTGGTAGAGGAGCCGACCGGTGAAATCGTTTACACGCTTCGCCTCGCCAATAGAACGTGGCAGCCCCCGGTTTTCGCCGCGGGCAATTACACGGTGATCATCACCGAGCCAGAATCTGGGAAAGCCAAAACGTTGAAAGCCCTCACTGCCATCGCCAATCAAACGGAGAAACTGGAAATCAATATTTGAGAGTCGACCGGCCCAGAGGAACTTCTGCGCTCAGCGCAGCTTGAGGAAATTCTTCAGGATGGTCCGCCCGTTTTCCGTGAGGATGCTTTCCGGGTGGAATTGCACGCCCCACACGGGAAGTTCTTTGTGGCGCACGCCCATGATCTCGCCTTCGTCAGTCTCGGCGGTGACTTCGAGGCACGCGGGCATCGTGTCGCGCTTGATGACGAGCGAGTGATAGCGCGTGGCGGCAAACGGATTCGGCATCCCTTCGAAGAGGTCTTTGCCATTGTGCTTAATCGGCGAGGTCTTGCCGTGCATCATCCGGTAGTTCACGACTACTTCCGCGCCGAACGTGTGCCCGATGCACTGGTGACCGAGGCAGACGCCGAAGATCGGCAACTTGCCAGCAAAGGTGCGGATGATGTCGTTGGACAGTCCGGACTCGCGGGGCGAACACGGGCCGGGGGAAATCATAATGCGCTCAGGCTGCAGCGCGCGGATTTGGTCGAGCGTGATCTGGTCGTTGCGATGCACCTGCAAATCCACGTTCATCTCGCCCAAATACTGGACGAGGTTGAAGGTGAACGAGTCGTAGTTGTCGATGACCAGAACCATATTCGAGCCGACAACATAGCGGGAAAATGTGGCGAGGCAATGTTTGGGTGAAATGACCGAGGGCCAAAATTCGAGGAACGCAGATCGGACTGACTTAAAACGGGTGGTCGTTTAGGCGCGGAGGTTCCTTGGTCATTGAACGTTCGCACACCGCGCGCGGTTTTCCTTGTCGGTCGCCCGCGCGTCTCGCATCCTCACGCACGATGGCCGAACGGATCATTTCAGACGTGCTCACCAAGCCGGACGCGGCGTTGGAACAGACCTTGCGCCCGTCCGCATTCGCCGATTTCACCGGCCAGGCCAAGGTCAAGGAGCGGCTCGAAATCGCCGTGGCCGCCGCCAAGCAACGCAGCGAGGCGCTCGACCACATTCTCCTCAGCGGCCCGCCCGGCCTCGGCAAGACGACCATCGCGAACATCCTCGCGAAAGCCATGGGCGCAAACGTCACGACCACCAGCGGACCGAATATTGAGAACCCCGGCCAGCTCGCGGGGCTCCTGACCAACTTGAGCGAAGGCGACGTGCTCTTCATCGACGAGATCCATCGCCTCCAAAAAACCATCGAGGAATATCTCTATCCCGCGATGGAGGATTTCAAACTCGATATCATCATCGATCAGGGACCGAACGCGCGCAGCGTACGCCTGAATCTCCCGCGCTTCACGTTGATCGGCGCCACCACGCGCAGCGGCCTGCTGACCGCGCCGTTGCTCACGCGTTTCCCGATGCGCGAGCGCCTAGACTATTACCAATCAGGACAACTGCAGAAGATCATCACGCGCGCGGCCGGTCTACTGAACATCGCCATCGAAGAAAAAGGTGCGGAGGAAATCGCGCGTCGCAGCCGCGGCACCCCGCGCATCGCGAACAATCTTCTCCGTCGCGTCCGCGACTACGCCCAAGTCAAAGGCGACGGTCGCATCACCGCCGCCATCGCCGATCTCGCGCTCGCGATGCTGGAGATCGACGAGAACGGCCTCGATGAAATGGACAAGCGCATCCTCGAAGCCGTGATGTTGAAATTTGGCGGCGGCCCGGTGGGCATTGGTTCACTCGCCGTCGCGGTGGGTGAAGAACCCGACACACTCGAAGAAGTTTACGAGCCGTATCTGATCATGGAAGGCTACCTCAACCGCACGCCACAAGGCCGCGTCGCGACAGAACTGAGCTACAAGAAGCTTGGGCTGAAGCCGACCGGCGGGAAGCAAGCGAGCCTCCTCTGAAAATTATGAAGTATGAATGATGAGGGATGAAACCTCACGTTGAACGTCCTTTCGGCCTTCATACTTCATCACTCATACCTCAGACCTGCCTTACTTCGTTCCGCCTTTGAGGAACGCCACCAAGTCCGCGAGTTCCTGTTTCGTTAGCACGTCTTCCAAACCCTGCGGCATGATGCTCACCGTGCCGGGGCGCATTTCCGCGATATCAACGCGCGCGATGTGTTGTTCGGTTTCCGGCCCGATGGCGAGTACGACTTCATCGGGCGCGTCCTTGCGGATGATGCCGGAGAAATCGTCGCCGGACTTCGTCGCGATCGTGAACGGCTCAAAGCTCCGCACGAAACTCGCGCTCGGATAAACGATCGCCTCCAGCAGATCGCGCTCGGTGCGCACCTTGCCGATGTTCGTGAGATCAGGTCCGAGGTGGCCGCCGAGATGACCTTGCGCGTGGCATGAAGTGCAAGCGGCTTTCGCGCTGACGAACACCACCTGACCACGTCGGACGTCACCGGGCGGCAACTGCTTGATCACCTCTTCGAGATGCGCGGCTTGTTTCCCGGCGTCCGCGTTCAGTTGCATCAGCAAATCCTGTCCCGCATCCTGCACGACCTTCGGATACTTTGCGAGCAACGGCTTCACCAAGTCCACACGCAGGCCGCGTATGCCGGCCGAATCTTTCAGCGATGCGAGCAACTTCATCCCGAGGGCTTCGTTGGCACCACGCTCGAACGCGGGGAGCAACCTTGGCAATTCCAGCGGGCTAACCGACTTCGCCGTGTCCGCCAGCGCGAGTTGTTGGTCCGGCGTCAGCTTAGCTTTCGCGAGGACGTTCGCGGCGGCGCTGCGCCCGAGCAGCGATTTAGACGGCGCAACATTGGCGACGAGAAAATCAAACAACGCCGGTTCAACCGTGCTGAGATTTCCCGCGACCGACAACGCGTCGAGCCGCACTTCGGCGGGCGCGTCGGCCTTGCGACCGACTTCGAGGAGTGCGGTTGTCAACTGTGCGTGGCCGCCTTTCGGCGTCGGCAGAACGCGCGCCGTCGCGACGGCTTGCGGCAGAATTTCCGCACCGGCCTTCGGCAACAAGTCGGCGACTTCGTCGAGCCAGAGCTTCGGAGTTTCTTTCATGCCCGCGCCCGCCATCGCCCGCAAAGCGATCAGACGCGCATCGGCCTGCGTATTACCGAGCGTCGTGCCGAGCAGAAGTTGAATGGTGGAAGACTTCGCGAGTTGCGCAAGTTGACCTTCTAGTTCGGCGCGCTCAGCAGGAGCGGTCGGCGGATTGGCGAGACGTTCGCGGAAAAAGTCCGCGAGCACCCCACCCCATTCGGAGCGATGACTGACAATCCACGCCGCCGTCTGCTTCAACACGGGATCCGCGCTCGTGAGCAATGGCGTCACCTGCTCCGCCTGAAGTCCGCCGAGCGCCATTTGATCCAGCGCCACCAGCGACGCGCGGCGAATTTCGGATTTGTCGGAGTTCAAACCTAGCGCAGTGGATTTCGAATCGCCGATTTCGATCAGTGCGTAAATCAGTGAATGTTCGAGCACGCGCTGCGCATCGTTGGCGGGCGCGCCGGACGCGGCGGGAGAACTGTTCGTGATCCGTCCAACGGCGGCGAGCAACGCCGGGACGACACGGGCATCGCCGATACGACCAAGCGCCTCGGCACTCGCGCGCGCGATCTGAAGGTTGGCATCGGAGAGAAATGCTTGGACGCGATTCACAGCGTTCGTGTCGCGGCCCAAGCTCACGACGTGGAGCGCCGCTTGAATGACGCCAGCATCACGATCGTTCAATGCCGTGCGAACGGCTTCACGTGCACCCTTGCTGTCGATTCGCGCAAGCGCCCACACGGCGTTGCGACGCGCATCGACAGATTCGCCGGTCAACACGGTTTGCGTCAGCGCAGCGACGGCGGACTTGCCTTCGTGTCCAAGTTGGTCAATGGCGCGCTTGCGCACCAGCGGGCGTTCGTCACCGAGTAATTTCACGAGGTCAGCCGCTTTCATCGTGTCCCACGCAAGCTTGAGCCCGCGCGCATCTTCGAACTTCGGCGCGCCGGTGCGGCGAATGCGATAGATGCCGCCGAGGATGTCGGGTTTGGCAAGTTGCGACGTGGGGCAACACATTTTATACCAGCCGCCCGTGTCCACGACGATGAGACTGCCGTCCGCGTCTTCCAAAACGTCGGTCGGATGAAAATCCGGACTGTCCGAGGAAAGGAAATCCATGTCCTTCGTTTTGAACGTCGCGCCGTCGGGCACGAGCACGTGGCGGACGATTTTGTGGAGGTTGAAATAGCACGCGAAGAGATTGTCCGCGTAGTCATCGCCCAATCCACGCGACGTGTAGCACGTCAACCCGCAAGGAGCGGCGGCACCCATGTGCACGAGCACGGGCATCAGGTCGCCGGTCATTTTGTGTTCGTAAACCGACTCGTGCGGCTTGCCGTAAACGCCGCCGTAGATCGCGTGAATCAGCCCGTCGCGCTTGCCGCCAGCGGGATAAACGAAAAACGTGCAGCTGAGAAACCGCTCGCCGGTCGAGGTGAACGCGACGCCCACAGGATTATCCATGCCACCGGTGAGGACGGGTTCTTGTCCGGGTTTATCCACGCGGCGACGGAAGATTTGTGAGGAACGTGTCACCGCCGGTTTGCCCTGAGGCGTGGTGTAACGCTGCTCGGCCCACGCGCCTTTGCACCAATACACCCAGCCGTCACGTCCAAGATACGGCCCGTGAAGGTCGTTGCCGCAACCGCCGAGCGTCTTGCCGTCGTGCCAAACTTCGCGCTTGTCAGCGACCCCGTCGCCGTTCGTATCGGTGAGTTTCCAAATCTCCGGCGGCGCGGACACGTAGAGCGAACCGTCGAGCCACATCGCGCCTTCGGGAAACATCATGCGATCGGCGAAGACCGTGCCGCGATCGTAGCGCCCGTCGCCATCAACATCCTCAAGGCGCACGATGCGATGCGGCTTGGTGGTGATGTGCTCGCTGGCTTTGCCGCCTGTGCCGGCGGAATCCGTTGCGAAGAGGCGCCCCTGCTCATCAAGCGCGACGGAGATCGGTCGGTCCACGAGCGGTGACGCGGCGATGAGTTCAATCTCGAAGCCATCGGGCACCGTCAGGGTTTGAGTTCCGAATTTGAACTGGGCAGCGCTCGCCGCGAACGCAACCGACGCGAAGACGAAGCCGGCAGCACGGAGGACAACGGGTTTCATGGTTTTCTAAAGACGTTGATGTGGACGAGCGACTTCAAAGGGACGCCGAGATTGTGCGCCCCTACCAGCAAACTGCAACCTCAAGTCAGGGGCACGTCGTAATACTCCAGCGCCCATTCCTGCATATAACGCACGCGACTGGGCGTGATGCGATAGACAACCAGCATCGGGTTGTCGAGCGAACCGAGGAACTGGCGCATGAGCGGATTCTGGTCCCAAATCTCCTGCAACAGCGGTCGCTCCGTGAGCACGGTCGCGACGCCCGTGATGCGCACCTGGTTGTGCTGGTCGTCGACGTAACACAGTTCGACTTTCGGATTCGCCGCGATCTCCTGCGTCTTGTGATACGGGCGGAGGTTTGCGACATAAACCGTGAAGCCGTCCGTGCGCACCGGCGACACGGGGCGCAAGCGCGGTTGATCGCCGTCGATGCTCGCGAGACACGGAAACTTCGCAGCCTGCATCGTGGCGCGGGCGAGCGTGACAAGTTGCGCGGGATCAATCGGCTTGGGCTGCGGTTTGGGCATGGATTGAGTTTACCCAAAGAAATTCGCCGGGCGAAGTTGTTTCAGCACGGACTGAGAAAAGGAATTGAACAGAAGGAAACGAAGATAACGAAGGGCGAAAGCGAGCGGTCACCCGACTTTTTGCAGTTCTGTTCGCCGAAGTGCATTTGAGCAGTCGAGCCACCAAACTAGCCATCGCCCGTTTTTCAAATCACTTCGTTACCTTCGTTGCCTTCTGTTCGTGATTCATCGCTTCGACAGCATTCTACATATCATTTGCATTTCCGTGCATGGCGCGAGCAGGTATGAACGTCCAAACTCTCGTCATTCGTCCGCATATGTTTAAAAAACGTTTATCGTCGGGAATTCTTTGGGTGGCGCTGCCAGTCGCGTTCACGGTTGCCGCGCGCGCCGCGTCGGTGGATTTCTCCCACCAGATCGTGCCGGTTCTCCGCGAGCATTGCGGCGAGTGCCACACGGGCGACAAAAAGAAGGGCGGGTTCTCGATGAACACCCGCGCCGACCTGCTCAAAGGCGGGGAGAACGGCGTGGCGATCATCCCAGGCAGTAGCGCGAAGAGCAAATTGATCGAGGTGCTCATCACCAAGGACGACGACGCGAAGATGCCGCCGAAAGGGCCTCGCCTCGCACCTGAGAAGGTGCAGCTTCTGCGGGCGTGGATTGATAGCGGCGCAAACTGGGACGAGGGATTCGCGTTCAAGAAGCCCGCTTATGAACCGCCGCTCAAACCGCGCCGACCGGAGTTGCCGCGCGCTTCACGGGGGCGCACGAACGCCGTGGATCGCATCCTCGACGCCTACGTTTCAAAAAACAAAGTCAAGACGCCTGCGCCAATCAGCGATGGGGAATTCGCCCGGCGCGTGCATCTCGATCTTATCGGCCTGCTGCCGGAACCAGCGGCGCTGGAAAAATTTCTCGCCGACAAATCCAAAGACAAGCGCGCCGCCCTCGTGCACGAGTTGCTCAATCGGAACGTCGATTACGCCGAACATTGGCTCACGTTCTGGAACGATTTGCTCCGAAACGACTACGCCGGCACCGGCTACATCGACGGCGGTCGCAAACAGATCACCAAGTGGCTTTACGACTCGCTCGCAGCGAACAAACCATTCGACCAGTTCGTGCGCGAGCTCATCGCGCCAGCGCCCGAGAGCGAGGGCTTCAGTCGCGGCATCAAGTGGCGCGGCAGCGTGAGCGCCGGGCAAGTCGTGGAAGTGCAATTCGCGCAATCGGTGGGCCAGACCTTTCTCGGCATCAACCTCAAGTGCGCGTCGTGCCACGACAGTTTCATCGACCGCTGGAAGCTCGACGAGGCTTACCGGCTCGCGGCGATCATTTCCGAAAACCCACTCGAAGTGCATCGCTGCGACAAACCCAGCGGGCGCATCGCGAAACCCGGCTGGCTCTTTCCCGAGATCGGCGACGTGGATCCCGCGAAACCGCCCGCGGAACGCTTGAAGCAACTCGCCGCGCTCATGACCCATCCCGACAACGGCCGCGTCCCGCGCACGATCGTCAACCGTCTCTGGCACCGTCTCATGGGCCACGGCATCGTGCATCCCGTGGACGCCATGCAAACCGAACCGTGGAACTCTGATCTCCTCGACTACCTCGCCGTCCATCTCGCGGAGAACAAGTTCGACCTCAAGAAATCCATCGAGTTGATCTGCACGTCGCAGGCGTATCAATCGAAGGCGCAAGTCGTGGCGAAGGACACGGATGATCACGGCTACAAGTATGCCGGCCCGCGCGCGAAGCGCATGACGGCAGAGCAATTCATGGACTCCGTCTGGCAAATGACTGGCACCGCGCCGGGGAAGCCCGAAGCGCAAGGTGTGCGCGGCGCCCCCGAGCCCGCCGGCAAGGCCACTCCGACCGAGCGGAAGACCGCAGCGGCGGCGAAAAAAGCTGACGCAAAAAAATCGCCGGAAGTCGCTAAGGGGGCGGCAGCCGAAAAGAAGGCCGACGTCGCCAAGAAACGTGAAGCGGCAAAGAAGGCGGCTCCCGCAGTTCCGCAGCCCATGGTGCGCGCTTCGCTAATGAAGGCTGACATGCTCCAGCGCACGCTGGGTCGCCCGAACCGCGAGCAGATTGTAACGTCACGCCCGGCGGATTTGAGCACGCTGACGGCGCTCGATTTGAACAACGGCCAATTGCTCGCCGACCTGCTCGCGCGCGGCGCGACGACGATCGTGAAGGAACGCGGCGAATCCTCGGACGCGCTCGCGAAGTGGCTGTATAGTTATGCATTCTCACGCCCGCCGTCGAAGACCGAGCTGACCGTCGCCACCGAGGCGCTGGGGCCGAAACCTACCGAGCAAGGCGTCGAGGATTTGCTCTGGGCGGTTGTGATGACGCCCGAGTTTCAGATCGTGAGATGAGAGATTAGAGACCGGAGACGAGAGTGATGGCGCGCGACTTTCACAAAATCAAAGCTTGGGAACACGCACACCAACTCACGTTGGAGGTTTATCGCGCAACCGCGGGTTTTCCGGCCGAAGAAAAGTTTGGCATCACGTCGCAAATGCGCCGAGCCGCCGCCAGTGTTGGTGCAAATATCGCAGAAGGTTCTTCCCGCACCTCGAACGCCGACTTTCTCCGCTTTTTGGAAATGGGTCTGGGTTCACTGCGTGAAACTGAAAATTTTCTTCTCCTCGCGCGGGATCTTAGCTTTCTGTCCGTCGAGACGCATCAGCGCCTAGCCCAAAAATCCGATGAAACCGCGCGCACGCTCAGCGGATTGATTGCTGCCGTGCGCAACCAGTGACATATTCTAAATGCCGCCATGAAAAACAGTTCACAACTCCGAGCCCAATTTGAGGCCGAGCACCAACTCCAGTCCCCGGTCTCCAGTCTCCAATCCGCCGCAATCGTGCGCCGTGATTTCCTGAAGCAACTCTCCACCGCCGCGACCGCCGCGATGATGACCGGTGCGCCGCAGTTCGTCCGCGCCGAAACCGGCAGCAAGCAGCCCAAGGCCACCGCCGACACGTGCATCCTACTCTGGATGGGCGGCGGCATGGCGGCGCCCGACACGTGGGATCCGAAGCGCTACGTGCCTTTCGAGGCCGGCATTCCCGTGGCGAAGGTCGAGAGCACCTTCCCCGCGATCAACACCGCGGTGGACAATATCAAGATCACCGCCGGCCTCGAGAACATCGCGAAGATTATGGACCGCGCGACGCTGGTGCGTTCGCACATCCAGCCTGATCTGGGAAACATTCTGCACTCACGGCATCAGTTCCACTGGCACACCGGCTACGTGCCACCGCAAACCGTAGCCGCTCCGCACATCGGCGCGTGGATGTCGCGCGTGCTCGGTCCGCGCAACCCGGTGATGCCTGCGTTCATCAACATCGGCCAGCGCCTCGAAGGCGTCGGTGAGTCGGAAGAGTTGAAGGCGTTCACCACCGCGGGGTTTTTCGGCACGGAATTTGGCCCAATGGTCATTCCGTTCCCCGAAGACGCCGCGACATCCGTGCGTCCACCGAAAGGCATGGAGCCGGGCCGCTTTGACAACCGCTACACGCTTTACCGAAAGCTCATCGACAAAAATCCGAACCGCGATGTGATGAGCGATTATCAGCAGGAGTCCATGCTGCGCTCGTTGGACAACGCGCATCGCCTGCTCAGCTCCCCCTCGGCGAAGGCGTTCGACATCACGCTCGAACCGGTCGAGAACATCCGAAAATATTATCCCGACTACAAACCGGGCGTGCGGTTCGAAGCTTCGCGCGACCGTTTCGCCGCGACCTACGAGGCCGGCACCGTCGGCCGCTTCGGGCTCGGCTGCTTGCTCGCACGGAGGCTCGTCGAGGCCGGCGCGCGCTTCATCGAGGTCTCGACCGAATACATCCCGTTCTTCAATTGGGACACGCACGAAAACGGGCACGGCCGCCTCGTGGCGATGAAGCAATCCATCGACGCGCCCATCGCGCAACTCGTGCGCGACCTTGAAGAGCGCGGCATGCTCGATCGCACGTTGATCGTCATCGCGAGCGAGTTTAGCCGCGACATGATCATGGAAGGCAAACCCGGCTCAGCCGCCAAAGATCAAGCTGGCTTCAAGGTTGAAACCATCACCGAGATGAAACACTACGGTCAGCACCGGCATTTCACCGGCGGTTCATCGATTGTGATGTTCGGCGGTGGAATGAAGAAGGGCTTCCTCTACGGCGCGACTTCGCCGCAGCGCCCGTTCGTCGCCATCGAAAATCCGGTCAGCATCACGGACATTCACGCGACGATCTTCACCGCGATGGGCATCAGCCCGAAGACGACTTTCGAGATCGAAGGCCGGCCTTTCTATCCCACGGAAGACGGACTTGGTAAGCCAGTGAAGGAACTCTTTGCGTAAGCTTCCGCGCGATCACCAAACCGCCACAGAGTCCGCGCGGAAGATTTCCGACAGCGCTTTCGTGTAATCCGGCTTGAGCTCGGTAAGGTCGCACACCTTCACATCGACTTCGGGCAGCAAGCGCTGATCGCGGATGACCTGCGCCGCGAGTTGATCATCAGGCTTCGTGAGAATGTGGAGTTGTGTGCGCATGGATCAAAAGCGGATGACGTAATCGTGTTGCGCGATCAACTCGGCCAGCCTTGCGTCGGAAATCTCCTCGAACTTCGCTGTCGGTTCACCGAGCTCTTTCAAAATAGGGGAACCCTGCTGCACACAGATCGCGCGACGTTGTTCCGGAATCAATGGCAGGTAGCGCGAAAAGTTTTCCCCATCTTTCAACTCGGCACTGAATTCACCGAGCGCGCGCACGGCCTCACCGCACAAGCAAACCGTCACGTCCACTTGCTTCCACGCGCCAACACCGGCTGCGATACGAATCGCCTCCGCCGGTCGCGCGCTGTGCCGCGGATCTTCGGTGACGACGATGAGGAGTCGGCGGTTCATGTCAGTTGAAACTCACAAAGCGATCGGTCGATGCGATGAGATCGCTCACCACCGTGAGGCCGGCGAACACCGCTTGATCGCGCAACGGAAGTTCCAGTCGTTGCGCACCGAAGGCGCACGCGTAGAGCTTGAGGCCGTCGTTCTTCAACGCCTGCAACTGCGGCTCCTCCAAGCCGGCGACGGCTTGATCGATGCAGTAAAGGTAAACATCCACGCCCGCGGCGCGCGCGGCGGCGGCGAGATTGATTCCGTGACGGAAGCCCGGCTGCCCCGGTGGAACCGAGATCAGGATTCCGAGTTTTTTTCCGCGCAAGTTCATGGCGACGGAGAGTTACCGCGTTCAGCGCCCAATCAACGAGCGGACGGCTTCGAGCAGCGCTTTCGATTGAAACGGTTTGCCGAGAAATTTGTCCGGCTTGATGGAGTGCATTTTCGTAAACGCCTCGTCCACCGTGCCGCTGATGAGAATCGTCTTGAGCGATGGCTGCGCCTGCTTGCATCGCTTGATGAGTTCAAGGCCGTTGAGCGAGCCCATTGCGTAATCGGAAATTAGCAAAGCCGGAGGCTGCTTGGCATCGAGCAATGCCTTGTGGGCCATTTCCGGATCGCGGAACAACTTCAGCCGGTAGCCCGCGGGGGTGAGAATCGCGTCCACCAAAGTCACAACCATCGCCTCGTCGTCGGCGACAAAGATCGTCGCCGGCTCACGAGCCGCGGAGGGTTCAGTGGATTTTTTCGAGTTCATTCAGGAACAAGAGTCAACAATAGGCCGACAGATGCGGGATTTTGGCAAGTTACATTTGCCCCATCAAACCCGGGTCACTTCGCGCGTGACGAAATCCGCCCGCATATCGGCAAGGAACGGACGTTCGCTGCGATATTTTTCCATGGCCGCGAAATCGATCTCCGCGCCGATGACACATTCGCGGTCTCTCGCGTCGGCGACGATCTCACCAAGGTGATTCACGATCAGGCTGCGACCGGAGTAGTGAAAGTCAGGATCGGTGCCGATGCGGTTCACGCCGGCGACCCAGCACTGGTTTTCAATTGCACGCGCTTGCAACAATTTTACCCAATGTTGAAGCCGGACGTCCGGCCAGCTCGCGATCACCGTGATTAGCCGCGCGCCCGCGCGCCCTGCAGGACGAAAGATTTCCGGGAAACGCAGATCGTAACAGATAAACGGCGACACCGGACAATCGCCCCATTGAAAAAGAATCGGCCCCGTGCCGGCGTCGTACGCACCCGCTTCGCCACCCGGCGCGAAAGGCTGCGTCTTGCAATAGCGCGCCACCTCGCGCCCTTCTGGCGAGAACGCCACGGCTTCGTTGCGACCCTTGCCGTTGTTTCCGTTGCCGACGACGCCACCGAGCAAGTAGATCCCCAGCTCGCGCGCCGTTTCAGAAAGGAACTTTTCCGTCTCGCGAGCGACACCTTCTGCGATGGCAGGAATGTTCAGGCTGAAACCACACGCAAACATTTCGGCCAGCAATACCAGCGAGCCGCGCGGGATGTTGGCGCCCGTGAGCAAGGCTTTCGCGCGCGCGTGATTCGGGCCGCGATTTTCCCAAGCGATATCGTGCTGGCAGCAGAAAACTTTCATGGGCGGATCGAAAAGGATTTCAGTGACGGTTCCAAACAGTATTTGGCTTCTCCCAAAGAATACGCGCGGCATAGACACGGCCATTGGAGCCAAACTGCTCCGGCTTGCCGGGCATCATACCCTCGGACGTGGTCACCCAGGTTTCGTGTTCGTTTACGTCCACGATGGCGAAGTTGCCAAGCTGCGCGCCTTTGTTCGGCACCAGCTCGCGCTCAGTGGCACGCAGCACGACCAGTTTCTCCGGATCAATCTGCGCCATGAACAACGGCGCGCGATGACGGACTACGTTGTCGTTGTTTGCTCCTCGTCGCGTGTAGACGAGGAACAATCCGTCGCGATGCGTGACCCAATGGGCCTGCGTGTTGTAACTGCCGAGATCCGCGCCGTCATCGAACGTCCACTTGCGCGCCTCATCGAAATGCAAACCGTCACGACTAACGGCAACGTAAGCCGCGCGATCGTTCCGCATGGTGAGGTAGAACTTGTCCTGAAACTTCGCAAGGCTCGGCTCGTAGAGACCGCGGTCGATGTTCACCGTGTGCTCGCTGCCATGCTCGACGTAGCTCAGCTTTTGCCCGTCGAACTTGCATCGAACGACGGTCGTGAAGTACGCCTTGCCTTTGATCTCCTTCGAGTAAATCGGTAGCAGGAGGTCGCCATTGTCGAGATCCACGCGTTGCGTGCTGCCCGCACCAGCACACGAAAACTTGGGATCATCGGGCATCGCCAGCTTTGTCCACGAGCTCCACATCTTCGACTTCGGCTCGTAGATCGACCAGATGGTGTGACGCGGGCGCACCGCCATCAACACGTCGTTGGAATAGAAAACCGTGTGGCCGGTGCCGATCAGCTTGCCGGATTGCGCGTGCCATTTCGGCGTGAAGTCGCAGACGCCTTCCTCGCGTTTCGCGTCGAGGGGATGGCGACCGAGGCTTTCCGTGTGCTCGACGATGGGCGTCCAGCTCTTGCCGAGATCAGGCGAGATGAGCGACGCGACGGGATAGAAGACGTCGCTGCGCTTCAAGTTGAGCCGCTGCATGGTGAGCAACACGGTCGGTGTCTCGCCGGGAATCGCGCCCGCGCGCGGATGGAACCAACAGAACTTCCCGTCGTAGCCTTCACTGATCACATCGAGTTGGACACGGTAGGGAACGGGCTCAACCGCCTTCGTCGCCGCGGCGCAGACGCCCGCGGTGGACAACAACGTCAGCAAACAGGCAGTCACGTCGAGCGTAAAAGCCCGACGTGTTTGGTGCAGGAAATTTTTCACGCTCGTTGGACGCACGACGAGCGCCGCTTACTCAGATCGCCGCCGCGATGGCGTCGCCCATTTCGCGGGTGCCAACTTTCTTCGCGTTGGGTTCCGTCGGGCTGAAGATGTCGCCAGTGCGAAGACCTTGCGCGATGGCTTTGGCCACGGCGCCGTCGATCGCTGCCGCAGCGTCGTTCAGACCGAAGCTATAGCGAAGCATCAGCGCGACAGAAAGAATCTGCGCGATCGGATTCGCGAGATTCTTACCCGCAATGTCCGGCGCGGTGCCGCCAGCGGGTTCGAAGAAACCAAACGTGAGTTCGCCGCTCGTCGTTCCCAGGCTCGCGCTGGGCAACATGCCAAGTGAACCGGCCAGCGCCGCCGCTTCATCACTGAGAATGTCGCCGAACATGTTTTCGCAAAGCATCACGTCGAACTGCGTGGGCTTGAGCATGAGCTGCATCGCGCCGTTATCGACGAACATGTGTTCGAGCGTCACGTCGGCGTATTGCTTGCCGATGCGCGTGACGACGTCGCGCCAGAGCACACCGTTTTCGAGCACGTTCGCCTTGTCGATGCTGCAAAGTTTCTTCCGGCGGAGGCGCGCGGCGCGGAAGGCCACGTGCGCGATACGTTCGATCTCCGGCGTGGTGTAAACCATCGTGTCGATCGCGCGTTGCTGGCCATTACCAATGTCCTCGGTCTTCTTCGGCTGGCCGAAATACATGCCACCGGTGAGTTCGCGGACGACAAGGATGTCGATGCCGTCGCCCTGCCGCTCGGGGCGCAACGGGCACGCATGCGCGAGCGCCTTCGGGAGTTGCACGGGACGGAGATTGGCGAAGAGGCCGAACTCTTTGCGGATGCGCAACAGCGCGGCGCGTTCGGGGCGTTGTTCCTTGGGAATCGTCGGGTCGCGGTCGGGCAAACCAACGGAGCCGAAGAGAATCGAGTCGGACTTCTTACACAGTTCGAGCGTGGCGTCTGGCAACGCCTTACCCGCAGCGTCGATGCCGGCCCAGCCGACGGGCGCCTCGGTGATTTCAAATTTCAGCGAGAACTTCTTTTCCGCGGCGCGCAGCACTTTGATGGCTTCACGCATCACTTCGGGCCCGATACCGTCGCCGGCCAACGCCGCGATCTTGAAAGTCTTTGAACTCATAAAGCGCGAGAGCGTAGGCGGGCCAAGCGCTCGAGTGAAGGAGAAATTGCGGGGGAACGCTGTCCCGCTTCCCGCCGGAGTTGAGCCCGCGAAACACGCGAATGACGCGAAATATGAGCGATTCGTTTTAACGTCATTCGCGTGTTTCGCGGGCAATGCCTTTGGGTTTCGATCCAAAAACTAATTGCTTCAACGCCGTTCACGCTCCTAACTCTCGCGGTGTTTCGAGCAAAGACAGACGGCGGAATTCTCGCGGGTATCTTGCTGGCCATCTTTATTTGGGGCGGCAACAACGCGGCGATCCGTTTCACGGTACGCGAATGGGGACCGTGCTTCCTCGCCAGCAGCAGGTTTCTGGCAGCGGGCGTGTTGCTCCTCGCGGTGCTGCGGTGGACCGATTGGTTCGGCAAGCCTTCGCCTCTGACGAAGGATCTTCGCCAGCAACTTTGGTGGCGCGGTGGACTGAGCATCGCGGCCTACGTGGTGGCATTCAATTTCTGCCTGGTGTTCACGACCGCATCGAACGCCGCGCTCTACATCAGCACGGCTCCGGTGTGGGCGTTGGTTTGGGAGGAGCGACCTGCGCTGACCTGGCGTTCGATGCAGCGCTACGGCGCGGCCGCGTTGGCGTTGTCGGGCGTGGTGGTATTGTCGTGGCCGAGCTTGTCCCATGGTTCGAAGACTTGGATCGGCGATCTGCTGGCGTTGGCGTCGAGCGTGCTCTGGACGAATTACGGCCGCCAATGTCGCCATCTTGGCGCGTCGCTCTCCGGCGCGGAACTGACGGCGCACAACATGTGGCGTGCGGGGCTGATGCTTCTGCCTTTGGCGGTTGTCGAGGTGGCAATGAAGGGATTATCGTGGCGCTGGGACTTCGCCATCGCACACGTTTACACGATCGTCGCGGGCGTCGGCATCGCTTTCGCACTGTGGAGCAACGCGCTCAGACATTGGCCGACGAGCAAGGTGTATCTGTTCAACAACCTGATCCCGATCAGCACCGCTGCGTGGGCGCACGTGTGTTTGAAGGAGCCGATCTCGCCGAATTTTTGGATCGCGATGCTGTTGATCGTCGCGGGGGTGCTACTGGGACAGACGAATTGGGCTCGGGTGCTGGGCAATCGCTGGCTGCCGACGGAATGAAGTTTCCGGTTTCAGGTTTCCGGATTCGGGTTTAGTTTCCCGCGCGTTATGGACGTGAAGAATTTGACTGAAGTACCGCCCTTCATCACGAAGGACGGTTCGGAGATCCGCGAGTTGCTCGCGTATCGCAACTCCGGCATTCGCAACCAAAGCCTTGCGGAGGCCCGTTTGCCCGCCGGCGCCTCGACTCAGGAGCATTATCACGCCAAGACGGAGGAGATTTACTACATCACACACGGCACGGGCCGGATGCGAATCGAGAACGAACTCCGCGAAGTTGCTGTTGGCGATGCGATCGCGATCCCGCCAGGCAAGAAGCACAAGCTGTGGAACACTGGAACGGAACCGCTACGGCTGCTCTGCTGCTGTGCACCCTGCTACGAGCACAGCGACACGATCATTACGGAACCCTGACTCATGAAACCCAAGCACGTCCGACTGTTCACCAAAACGTATTGCGGCTGGTGCGATGAGGCAAAGGATTGGTTGAAGGAACGGGGAATTCCCTTCGAGGAACTCAACGTGAGTTCCAACAGCGCGGCGCGGCAGGAGATGTTCGAACTGACCGGCCAAACGCGCGCGCCCAGCATGGAAGTCGATGGACACGTGCTCGCCGACTTCGGGACGGATGAGTTGGAGGAATTCTGGAAGGAACAGGGCTTCGATTGAACGTCCGGCGGGCTCGCCGACGACCGGTTAGAGAGCCTTTTGCTGGCGATTTGTTTAATTGACACTTAGATAGGTAAAATTTAGGCTCGCCGTCCCTGAAAAGTAGCCAAAGCGGGCAATCCCGTCCGCCGAAGCCTCAGGATTTGGAGAGGAAGTGAAGTAGTTTGACCGAGATTAAGCTAAAGAAAGGCGAGCCAGTGGAAAAAGCTCTGCGCCGCCTCAAAAAGAAGATCGACCGCGAAGGGACTCTGCAAGCAGTCCGTGATCACCGGCGCTTTGAAAAGCCCAGTGAGAAGAAGCGTCGCAAAATGAAAGTGGCGCGATTTAGCGCCATGCTCAGCGCCCGTTACGCCGATCTGTAAACGATTGAATGTTCGGGGCCGAGTGCTGTCGGAGTAAGATTCGCACTCGGCCCTTTTTGCTATGTATTCACTGTCAACCTGCTGGAATTCGCACCGTCACACCGACGGTCGCGCGATGCTGCGCGAAATCCGCGACCTTGGGTTCGAGTATGCCGAACTAAGCCACGGCATCCGCCTAAGCTTGTTGCCCGGCATCTTCGAAGCCGTCGAGGCCGGCGAGATCAAGATTTCCTCCCTGCACAATTTCTGTCCCTTGCCCATCGGCATCAATCAAGCCGCGCCGAATTGTTTCCGGTTCACCGCCGAGGATCCGCGTGAGCGCGACAACGCCTTTCGCCAAACGATCAAGACGCTCGATACCGCCGTGCGCGTCAAGGCCTCCACCGTCGTGCTGCACATGGGCAGCATCGACATGAAGGATTACACGGAGAAACTCGAAGATCTGATCGCCGCCGGACACCGTCACACCGCCAAGTATCTTCGCGTCGCTCAGGAAGCCGAAGAGAAGCGCGAGGCGAAGAAGGAACGCGCCGTTGATTTCGCCAACGAGATGCTCACCAAGCTCATCCCGCAAGCGGAGGCGCGCGGCCTGCGTTTCGGCATCGAGAATCGCGAGGCGCTCGAAGAAATTCCCTTCGAGGCGGACTTCCATTTTCTATTCCGCAAGTTCCCCACGCCGGTGATCGGTTACTGGCACGACACCGGGCACGCACAGATCAAAGAGAACTTCGGCTTCATCCAGCACGCGTTGCATCTCGAATCGCTCGCGCCGCGGCTTTATGGATTTCACCTGCACGACGTGCAATTGCCCGCGCGCGATCACTGCCCCCCCGGCTCCGGCGTCATCAACTTTGCAGCCCTTAAACCCTTCATCAGTCCTGAACACATCAAGGTGTTCGAGCTCAATCCCGGCATGAAAACGGAAGATGTGAAGAAGGGCGTGGCGCATCTGAAGGCCATCTGGGGCGAGGATCAGTGAACGAGTGAAGGCAGCCGCCAAAAAAATCTGGAGTCTGACGTGGCGAGTGGTCGTCGCCGTTCTCCTGTTGGCGTGGATTTTTAACGCGATCTTCTCCAAGGAAGCCCGGGAAGTCGTCGAGCGTCACGGTCAAGTCTGGGACCAACTTTCCCGCTACGACCAATGGCACGCCGCGTGGACACACGGACCGAAGGAACTCTGGTCGACGATTCAACACGTCCCCCTCGCCAACTTGCTACTCTCGCTGGCCTTCGTCGGGATCACCATCGCACTCGGAGTTGTTCGTTGGCGCATGGTTCTCAAAGTGCAGGGTCTGGATCTATCCTTCGCTCGTGCAGGAAAGATTTCCCTCGTTGCGCAGTTCTTCAACTCGTTCCTCCTCGGTGCGACCGGAGGTGATTTGTTGAAGGCCTACTACGCCGCGCGCCAAACGCATCACAAGAAAACCGAGGCCGTCACGACCGTTTTCATCGATCGCGCAATCGGGCTGGCATCGATGCTCTTGTTCGGTTGCTTAATGATGTTGCCGAACACCGCCCTTATCAAAAATCACGAACGCCTCGCCGCACTTTGCGGCGTCATCGGACTCATGACCGTCGGATGCTTCGTCGTGCTCGGGTTGGCATTCTGGGGCGGCCTCTCGAACATTTGGCCCAACTCCCGCCATTACATGCGCAAGCTCCCGTTGGGCGCGCACGCCGAACGTTCACTGGATGCCTGTCGGCATTTCGGCCGTGACCGCGGATTTCTACTCAAGGCGCTGCTACTTTCGATGGTCGTCAACATCGCGTGCGTGCTTCAAGTCGCGGTGCTCGCTTCGGGAATGAAAGCCAACGTCTCCGTGCTCGCGCTGGGCTTATTGATTCCAATGATCACCTGCATCTCGGCACTCCCAATCACTCCCAGCGGTCTGGGCGTGCGCGAAAATCTTTTCGTCATGATGCTCGCGGCCCCAGCGATCAATGTCCCGGCCACGCAAGCATTGTCACTCTCCCTGCTAGCCTTCGCCGGCAGCCTCGGATGGAGCGTGATCGGCGGTTTGGTTTACGTCAGCCTGCGCGAACGCGAGCATCTCGCCGAAGTCACCCAAGAAAACGGCGCCGCCGAAACAGCCTGAAGGATTGACACCGCTTCCGCCCGGGGCGAGGACTGAGTCGACGTGAGTGAACCATCGCCATTGCGAGCCATCGCCACCGAGATCGTCCGCCGTGTGCAGGCGGCGGGGTTCACCGCGTATTTTGTCGGCGGCTGCGTGCGTGATCAACTGCTCGGCAAGGAGCCACACGATTTCGACATCACCACCGACGCGCGACCGGACGACGTAGAAAAGATTTTCCCGCGAACGATTCCTGTTGGTCGGCAGTTTGGCGTGATGATCGTTCTCGAAAGCGGTCACCAGTTTCAAATCGCGACCTTCCGCGCCGAGGCGGATTATCGCGACGGGCGGCATCCGGAGACCGTTCAATTCGCGGATGCGATCGCTGACGCCCGCCGACGCGACTTCACCGTCAACGGTCTCTACCTTGATCCGATCGCCAACCAGATACACGACTGGGTCGGCGGTGAAGCGGATCTACGCGCGAAAACTCTCCGCACCATCGGCGATCCTCAAGAGCGGTTCAGCGAAGATCATTTGCGGTTGCTACGTGCGGTGCGATTTGCCGCGCAGCTTAGCTTCGAAATTGAGCCCGCCACGTTTGCCGCGGTTAAAGCCAACGCGGCAAAAATTCTGTCGGTCAGCGCCGAGCGCATTCGCGACGAATTGTTGAAGCTGTTCCGTCCGCCGCACGCGGCACGCGGTCTGGAATTATTGCGTGGTAGCGGGCTGATGGATCACATCCTTCCAGAACTTTCCGCGACGGTGAATTGCGAGCAATCGCCGCCGTATCATCCCGAAGGCAGCGTGTTCAATCACCTGTGCCTCATGCTGAGCCACCTGCCGCCCGACGCTCCCGAATCGCTGCCGTGGACCATATTGATGCACGACATCGCAAAGCCTCTCACCGTCGCGCGGCATCCGGCCAACGGGCAAATTACCTTTTACGGTCACGAAAAAATCGGAGCCGACATGGCTGAGGCGATTCTGCAACGATTGAAATTTCCGCGGAAGCAAACGGAGGAGATCGTCGAGTGCGTGTTGCACCACATGCAGTTCAAAGATGTGAAGCAGATGCGCAAGGCCACGTTGCGACGTCTGCTCATGCGCGAAACGTTCCCTTTGGAATTGGAGCTACACCGCATCGATTGCCTGGGCTCGAACGGGAATCTGGAACACTACGAGTTTATGAAGGCCGAGGCTGAAACACTCGCTCAACAACCGGCCCTACGACCTCCGTTGTTGACGGGCGAAGATTTGAAGCAGCTCGGCGTCGCACCCGGTCCCGTCATGGGCGAATTGCTCGCCGAGTTGCGTGAGAAACAGCTCGCCGACGAACTCACCGACGCTGACCAAGCGCGAATGTGGATCAAATCCCGCCTCAGCAACACTAGCAGCAATTAAGTCCAGTCTCCGTTCCCCGCCACGGCGAAATATTGAATGCAAAGCGCGGCGACAGTGCTATTGTCGAAATCAGTTGGACTATTTTGAATCAGAACCACTGTCATGGATAAACTGCTGCTAATCGACGATGAGGAGGACGTTCAGTACTCCTTCCGCCGGATTTTCGATGCGCCCGGGATTGAAATCACCACGGCAGCGAGCGGCGAAGAGGGGCTGAAGATTATTCCCAAGCTCAAGCCGGACCTCGTAATCATGGACGTGCGGATGGGCGGAATCACCGGCATGGAGACGCTCCGGCGCCTGCGCCAAACCAATGCCAAGCTGCCGGTCATCATGATGACGGCGTACGGCACGACGCAGACAGCGATCGAGGCGATGAAGCTCGGCGCGTACGACTACGTTCTCAAGCCGTTCGACGTGCCGAAGCTGAAGCAACTCGTTGGCAACGCGCTCAAGGCTTCGCGCGACATGCAGCAGGTCGTCTCGTATCAGCCGTTGCTCGAATCGGAGGATTATGATCTCGGCATCGTCGGCCGCAGCGAGCCGATGCAGAACGTTTTCAAACTCATCGGCCAGCTCGCCGCGTCCGACGCGACCGCGCTGATCACCGGCGAAAGTGGTACGGGTAAAGAACTCGTTGCGCGCGCAATCTACAGCCACAGCAAACGCGCCGATCAACCCTTCATCGCGATCAATTGCGCGGCGATTCCCGAGAACTTGCTAGAGAGTGAATTGTTCGGCCACGAACGCGGCGCCTTCACCGGTGCGAGCGAACGCCGCATCGGCAAGTTCGAGCAGTGCAATTACGGCACCATCTTCCTCGACGAAATCGGCGACATGAGCCCGCCGACGCAGACGAAAATCTTGCGCGTCTTGCAGTCGGGCACGTTCGAACGCGTCGGCGGCAACACGCCAATCAAGGTCGACGTCCGCGTCATTGCGGCAACGAACAAACCGCTCGAACACGCCGTCGCAGCGAAGGAGTTCCGTGAAGATTTATTCTACCGACTAAACGTCGTGCGGGTGCTGATGCCCGCGTTGCGCGAACGGCGCGACGACATTCCGCTGTTGGTGAATTATTTCCTGAAAAAAATGGCAGACCAGCAGCAGCAACCGCCGAAGTCTATTTCGCGCGAAGCCATTGCAGCGCTGCAAAATTTCCATTGGCCGGGCAATGTGCGAGAACTGGAAAATGCAATCCAGCGCGCTCACGTGGTGGCAAAGGGTGCCGCCATTCTGATCAGCGACCTTCCTCCGGAAATCAATTCGTCGCCCACCGCCTCGCGTACTGAGGCCCTCGCACCCGCAACGACCATTTCGGGAACACCCGCGCCCGCGCCAGCCGATGATTTCGAGAGCCTCGCGCTACAGCTCTTCAAGCTCGCGCGTACGGACTCCAAACTAAAGATCATCCCCGCTGTAGAAAGACACTTAGTCATTCACGCGCTCGCGGAAACGAAGGGAAATCAGGTGCAAGCGGCCAAGTTGCTGGGCATCACCCGCGCCACCCTCCGCAAGCGCGTGGCGAAGTTCAATATTCGACAGGAATTGTCGATTACGTAGCTAGGTGGAAGGTCGCCGGGTTCTTGCTCGATTAAAGTTTTGCCAAGCAAGCGTTCCGGCATAGAATCGCTTCCGCTTCCGATGATGACCACGGTTCCTGACTGATCCAGCGCGACCTGCACGCGCCGCTTACCGCGGCACGGTGACCATCACCTATGATTTCCCAACGCATCCGAGGTCTGAACAGCTTCTTCATGCTGGCGCAGCTCACCCTCGTGCTGGTGGTCTACTGGGTGGTCTTCCTGATCATCGACACCGTTCATTCACCTGTCCCTGACATCAAGAGCTACGAGATCTACTGCATTTTGATCTACGTCGCCCTTTTGATCGAAGCGCTGCGGCGGCTAAACGACCGGAAGAGCATTCTCCAAAAAGGCTGGCTGCATGATCACCATGTGGCACTAAAGCAAACGCTTTTTGCCTCCGCCGTTGTTGTAGTCTTTCTGATCGTCACCAAGGACCAGACCATCTCGCGCGTGTTTCTCGCCACTTTGGTTCCGGTGCTTTACGCAACCCTCTTTGCCTCGAGCCGCCTGCTCCCGGGGATTCTGGCCCAAATGACCTTCCGCGGAATCCGGCAGGAACGCACGTTACTGGTCGGTGCCGCCTCGAAAATCCAAACTCTTAAATCGTGGCTCGATCACAAAGCGGACTTTGGCATCACCACTGTAGGACTGCTCTCGGACGAAGACGGCGCAGCGGACGTCGACGAAATCCGGTTTTTGGGCAACATCAGCGAGCTCGAACAAATCATCCACGATCACACGATCACCCAAGTTATCCTTATCGAATTGCCGGTGTTTCCCCAAGAACTTCAGAACATCACCAGCATTTGCGAACAACTCGGAGTCCGCATGCTCGTGTTGAGCGATCTCGAATCAAAGTTCCGTCACCCCATCACCTATTTCGAAGATGACGGGCTGCTCTTCATCGGGCTGCGCGAAGAACCTTTGGAGAATCCCTTCAACCGCGCGATGAAGCGCATCGTGGATGTTTGCGTTTCGCTTCCGGTGATCATTTTCATTTTGCCCGTCGTTTTTGTCATCGTATGGTTGTCCCAACGAATTCAATCCCCGGGCCCGGTTTTTCACATCCAGGAACGCGGCGGACATCAGCGGCGACGTTTCCAGATTCTGAAGTTCCGCACAATGCACCCAAACGATAGCCCCCAAGCTAGGCAGGCGACGCAATACGACGAACGCATTTATCCCGCCGGCCGCTTCTTCCGCAAATTCAGCTTCGATGAAATCCCGCAATTCTGGAACGTCCTGCGCGGCGACATGAGTGTGGTCGGTCCTCGGCCCCACCTTCTGGAGCATGATCAGGAGTTTTCCACGATCATGAGCAACTACCACATCCGCTCATTCGTTAAGCCCGGCATCACCGGCCTCGCGCAAGTGCGCGGCTATCGCGGCGAGACACGGACTCAAGAGGAGTTGGTCAAACGCATTCAGCTCGACATCTACTATCTCGAGAACTGGTCTCTCACCGTGGATTTGCTCATCATCGTGCAAACTGCGTGGCAGGTCTTCTTCCCGCCGAAGTCCGCTTACTAAGGCGGTTTTCCGATCCCATCCGCTTCGATTTCTCTGACCCTATTTTGCCATCCTACAGGCAAAAAATACGCAATCAATCCACCGGTCCCCGTTGCCGATATTTTGCTCAGGTAAATCCGTTTCCGAGCTGCGACCCAGCTTGGAAGCGACGTGCCGCACAAATAACGACCATGACTCGCAAGCGAATCCAACCCACCGGGCAGGAAATACACTTCAACAACGACGAAATCATCGTCAGCAAAACCGACCTGCGGGGAATCATCACCTACGCGAACGACGTATTTGTGCGCGTGTCCGGCTACACGGAGGAGGAGTTGATCGGAGCGCCCCACAACCTCATCCGCCACCCCGCCATGCCCGGTTGTGTGTTCAAACTTCTATGGGACACGCTGAAGCAAGGACGCGAGATCTTCGCCTACGTTGTCAATCTCTCGAAGACTGGCGGCCACTATTGGGTCTTCGCGCATGTGACACCCAGCTTCGATGCGGACGGAAAAATTATTGGCTACCATTCAAATCGCCGCGTTCCCGGCGCTGACGCGTTGCCGAAAGTGACCCAACTCTACGATCAACTCCGCGCTGAAGAGAATCGGCACCGTGATCGCCGCGCTGGAATTGAAGCCGCTGAAAGCACCCTGCTAAGCGTCTTGGCTGCGCAACAAGTGACTTATGATCAATTCGTCTTCAGCCTTTCCCGCGAAACACAGCTGGAAAACAGCATCTGAAATCCCGTCAACGTATGTTTTCCAAAATACTAAGATTCTTCCGCCGTCGGAGCTCACTCGATCGCGCAATTCCTCCTAGTCGCGCCAACAGCTTGGTCGACGTCTGCCGGCGCGCTTCGCATGGCGACCTCGAGGCTCGCGCAGTCGGATACGGTCCGACCGATCCATTGTCGCCGCTCGCAAAAGAGTTGAACCTTTTGCTCGATGTCTTTGATGCCTACGTCCGCGAGACGCGCGCGGCGATGAATCATTGCAGCGAGGGTCAGTTTCACCGTCCCATTCTCCTCCGTGGCATGCCCGGAGCGTTTCGCGAAAGCGCGCGCGTCATCAACCGCGCCGCCATGCAAATGCGGCAAAACGCGCAACAGCTCGCCGCTGCCGAAACCAGTCGCAAGAATGTGCTCGAACAGGTCCGCCTGTCCGTCGGCGCCGCTTGCGAGGAACTTTCCAACTCTGCCGCAGAAATCTCCCGTCAGGCCGGTGGCACGGTCAAACTCACCACCGCTGCCGTGCACGAGACCGAACAGGCCGCAAAGGCCGTCGCTGAGCTTGGCAAAGCGGCCGAGGCGATCAAACCCATCGTAACACTCATCACTGACATCGCCCGCGAAACCAACCTGCTCGCTCTGAATGCGACGATCGAAGCCGCACGGGCGGGCGAACATGGACGTGGCTTCGCAATTGTCGCCAACGAAGTGAAGAAGCTCTCTCAAAACACCGCCACCGCAACCTCGTCCATCGACGAGCACGTCACTGCGATTCATCAGACCACCGCCAACGTTCAGAAGACTATCGAAACCTTCTGTCAGTCAATTCGCACCATCGACACCAGCGCGTCGGTGATCGCGACATCCGTAACCGAACAGGTTCAAGCAACGGGCGAAATCTCGCACCGGATTGCCGACATTTCCCGAACCATGGAATCCCCGAAAGACAAACGCGCGTCCAATCCCAAACCCGCGCAACCGCCCCATCGCACCAACACACCCTCGCCGCAATCTCACGTCACCGGCGATACCCTTAACGCCGCCCGCGCTCTTGCGGCGACAGCCGAGGTTTGATTCGCCACGTTCCGAAAAGCAAACGGCGCGTCCGGCCATGAGCCGAACGCGCCGTTGAAATTTCAACCGAGCTTACTTCACAATTTTCGCAACCGACTTGCCCGCAGGTACCCCAGAAGGCGCCGGCAGTTCGGCGACCCGCTTCAGCTGTTGTTCAAACGCACTCAGCACGGCTCCAAATTCAAACTGCGCCACGAATCGCCGGCCGGCGCGGCCCAGTTCCTCCAGCAACCCTGGATCGTTAGCCGCACTGGAAATCGCATTAGCCAGCGAGGCGGCGCTTCCCGACGGCACATTGATTCCAAATTTCCCTGAAGCGACGGCTTGCGCCAACTCGCTCCCGGCATCGGCCACCGTCAAAACCGGCTTGGAGTATGCGAGCGTTGTCAGGAGTTTGCTGGGGAAGAAATACTTCCCACTACCCTTCTGCTGCGTGATGACGCACAGATCTGCGTCCACCAGCATTTCGTGATACGCCGCCTCGGGCTGCAGCGAAATCAGCCGAACGTTCTCGAGTCCCAAACTCGTCACTCGCTGCGCCAGCGCTTCCTTTTGTGCACCTTCGCCACAGATGACAATCCTGATTCGACGATCGCGAATTGCGGCGGCGGCTTCCACCAACACATCAAGGCCCTGCTTCACTCCGATATTGCCGGAATACAGCACGACAAAATCATCGGCCGCTATTCCTAGCCTCGTGCGGAACAATCCTCGCGCCGGAATCGCGGATGGCTCAGGCAGATTCACCCCGTTCGGAAACTCGAAGATTTTTTCTGCCGGCACACCCTTGCGTCGATATGCCTCCAGCATTCCGGGCATGATGCCGCTGACGCGCGCAGCTTTCGCGTAGGCGAACTTTTCCAACCAGTAGAGCAGACGAATCAACATCCCCGGTTTCAACATCCCCAAGCCCGCCGCCGCGTCAGGTTGCAAGTCCTGCACATGAAACAAAAATGGCGCGCGCTTGAAACGCGTTACGAGCCAAGCGGCCGCACCAAGCAGCAGCGGTGGAGAAACCACCACGAGAACATCGGGCTTGGGCAACGCCAAGAGTCTCAATGTGGAAAGCGTGACGAATGTTCCCTCGTGAATGATCCGCTTCAGCGAACTCACCTTTCCCGGAACGTAATGCCAGCACCGATGCACAGGCACGCCACGCACGTCATCGGTCCGGAACAACCGACCGCGATCCTCCGGCTGCTTCCGCCAGTCGGGATAATAGCGGAACGTCGTCAGCATTCGCACGTCGTGCCCGCGCGCGCGCAGGTAGTCGCAGAGCGCGGCGTTGTAGGGCGCGATCCCAGTAACTTCCGGCGCGTAGTTGATTCCCCAAACGGTGATCTTCACGAACGTCGCTCCCGTTCAGCTTGTCGCTTCAGTTCGTAGGTCTTGGCAACGCTCAGTAGTTCGTACATCCCATGCAATCGGGCGAAGTAGTAACCTGCGCGGCCATCTAAAAAACCCCGCTGCCAGATGAACACGTAGAGAAAACGCAGCAGTGGACGAAACGGCAACCGCTGGCTCACCTGCTTTATTCGACGACGCATGCCCACCCGCCCGCTTTGCAATTGATCGCCGCTGCCATGCAGAAACTGATCCAAGGCGACGCGCGCCTCCCAGTTGGAGTAACGATTGTGCTTCTCGACAAACACATCGACCGACGGAAACGCGTAGTGATCCATCTCCGCTGCGAGTTGCCCCGTGCTTCCCTGCACGACGATGTGTTCGTGAACTTCGTTGTCGCCGCTCTGCGTATCCGCGTCCGTCAGTTTCTCGTAGCGTCCCAACCGATGTTTGAAGAGGCGGAGATTCCAGTTGGGGTAATACGCGTGCCGAAGCCATCGCCCCATGAACATGAAGCGGCGGTTG
Organism: Limisphaerales bacterium; assembly: GCA_044224905.1. Lineage (GTDB taxonomy): Bacteria > Verrucomicrobiota > Verrucomicrobiia > Limisphaerales > JBGAJN01 > JBGAJN01. The sequence continues at coordinate 53,483 of JBGAJN010000002.1, read as the reverse complement.
ATCCAATAGCCCGCGTGCGGTTCGCCGGAATTCGTCACGATCGCGCGAAACTCAGCTTCACACTCCGGCGGCAACACTTCGTCCGCGTCGAGAATGAAAACCCACTCGTTGCGAAACGGCAGATTGTCGAGCGCCCAGTTCTTCTTCTTTGGCCACGTTCCCACGAACGAAAACTGCACGACGGTGGCACCACGTTCCCGCGCGATCGCCTGTGATCCGTCGACGCTATTGGAATCCACCACAAAGATCTCATCAGCCCATGCGACCGACGCGAGGCACCGCGGCAGATTGGCCGCCTCGTTTTTGATCGGGATGATGATGGAAACCGGAACTTTCATCGGTGACGGCAACTCAGTTCGGAACACCCGCTTCGCGCAAACGATCAATCAAAGCCTGCGCAGCGTGATTGATTTCAAAACGTCGCTGAAAACAAGCGCGGGCGTCATGGCGAAACTTGCCCAAAGACTCGGCGGTGGATCCCGCCCACGCCGCGAGCAATTTCTTCGTTCCCTCCAAGGAATCGTCCGCCACCTTGCCCGCATTGTCCTCCACGATCTCCCGCCAGATGTTCACCTTGTCGGAAATCAACACCGGAACGCCGCACGCCAGCGATTCCACGACCGCCAAGCCAAAATTCTCCTGATGCGAGGGCAACACAAACGCCTCCGCCGCGCGGATGGCTCCCCATTTCAAATCGCCAGAGAGCATCCCCGGCCAGGTGATGCGCTCGGCGATGCCTAAGGCGCCCGCACGGCTTTGCAACTCGGCCTGCCACCCGGTTTGATCGGGGCCGGCCATGACCAAGTGCAAAGCCGGATTTTCTTTCGCGATCGCGGCGAAGGCGTCAATCAACAGGTCGCATCCTTTCTTCACGTGGAGGCGACCAAGGAAAAGGAGGAGGCGCTTGTCGCGCAGTCCCGGAAAATTCTGGTGAAACGGTTCGCGCTGCGCTGCGACGTCGCCCGGCGGCTCACCTGTGCCCAGGTTGGCGATGACTTCGTTGGCGCGGTAGAGCCAGAAAGATTCGCGGGCGAGTCGCCGCTCCTCTTCGCACGTGTAGAACACCGCGCGCGCATCACGCAGAACGCGATACTCGGCCCACGGCCAATAAAGCCACTTCTTCAAGTGCTTCAGCGGATAGGTGTGTTTGAACCACGGATCCAACATGCCGTGCGGAAAAACAAAATACGGCGTCGATGTTCCCGCGCACGCACGCCAGACACCGAAGACATTGTATTGCCAGAGCCCATCCACGATCACCGCATCGAAACGTGCGCGATTTTTTTTGAGCCAAGGGACGAACGCCGCGGAGTATCCGTACTTTCCGCTTCCCGGACCAAAGGCATGAATCGGCAAAGGAAAATCCTTCACCCACGGCGTTCCCGGTTCATCAAGGGAAATGACTTCGACCTGATGTCCCTGTCGTTGGTGGGCAAGGGAGAATTGCTTAATCGCCTCGACCACGCCGCCGCCGCCGGGATTCATCGAGCGTGTGGAATGAAGAATCCTCATTCGAGTTCGCGGCGCCAATTTCGCCCGGGCTTCAATGGACGAACCCTTCGCGACGCGTGAAGTAGCGCAGGTCCTTCGACAGCTCCTTGATCGACATCGCCGGAACGCCACCGTATAGGCGGTGCGTTTCCGTGTGGGCCTTGTTGAGGAGCGACTTCGCGCCCAACACTGAAAAATCCGGCAGCGCACTTCCGCCAAGCAGCACGCAGTTCGTGCCCACGAAACAATATTCCCCGATGACGATCGGCGCTGAGTCTTGCCGAGCCTTCTCGAGATCAATGCTGTGAGTGAGCAGTTGCGTTTGAAATCCAGCAACGGTGGCGAATCGACCAATCGTCACGGCCGAAGTGCAGTCGATCAAGTGGCGATTGGTGATCGCTGAATGTTCTCCAAGCACGAGCTCGGGACGGCGATCAGCTTGGTGCGCGAAGAAATCCCGGTTGCCGGATGGAAATCCGGTGATCCAGTTTCCGCGACCGATCAAGCTGTGCGCCTTCAAGTGAAGCAGGTCCAAACCTTTGCAGACCGTTAGATGCCCAATCCGCGAATGCTCTTCCATGACCAAGCGTCGCGGCATGATCCACGCGAGCCCGATTCGCGCCGTCGGATGGATCGTAAACCCAAACACCGCTTGCAGCCACCGTCGCCGCAACGGCCACGGCAACACGAAGCTGAGGGCCATGAAAATTTTCCGCATCATGCTGCGTTCAGATTCCGATAAATCGACACGTAATCCGACACCATTCGTTGCGTGGTGAATCGCTCCGTGTTCTGGTGGCCCCGCCGAATCAAGTCCGCGCGCCGCTCGGGTTCACTTAGGCTCAGCAAATCCGCAACGAATCCCGCTTCGTCATCAAGTCCCCGCACCAGCGCACCCTCGCCGGCAACTTCCGGCAGCGAGGTTGTATCGCTGCAGACGACCGGACATCCGCACGCCTGCGCTTCGATGATCGGCCAGCCGAAACCTTCGAACCGCGACGGAAAAATCAACGCATGCGCGCGGTTGTAGAGCGCTTCGAGCGTCTCGTGACTCGCATGGTTCAATTCGATGATCCGATCGGAAATTCCCAGATCCGACTTCAAAGCCGTCTGCAGAGCGCTCAGCGGATCTCCCACGAAGACGAGCATCCCCGGCCAGCTGGTTTTCAGTTTGGAAAAAACTCGGAGTATGAATTCACGATTCTTTCGTCGCAAACCCGAGCCGACGTGGAGCAGAAACGGCTTTCCTGTCGACAGTTCCTTTACGCCGGCAAGGCGAGCGGATGTTTCAGCGGTTGGGAGCGTTCGAAAGGTATTGTTGAGCCCAAGGAGAATTACCTGAGACCGGCGACGTCCGCCAGTAAGCCGCTCGAAATCTTGCTGCGTCGCCGAGGAATCGCACACTACCAACGCGGCGCGCTGCAGGCCCCGCAAGATGGATCTTTGCAGGATTCTTCCAGTAACCGTAGCGGGGCAGTCGGTGTCCTCTCCCAACGCACCGCGCACCGCGAGTAGATCGTGGCAAGTGACCAACAGCCGCTCTTCCGGAACATGCCGCGAATAGACACTGTTGGAGTGATCCGTGATATGGACGAGAGTGTCGGATGAGACTGCGCGAATTTTCCGCCGCAGCTGGTTTGGAAAGAAAACATATTTATCCAGGTAACTGAGCCATTTTGCGGCGCTCCTATTCGTAGACCACAAACGCCCCACCCTTACCGACTGCTGAATTAGTTCGGAATTGATACCGTGCGCCGGCAATTCACGGAGCAAGCAGTCCGCAAAGCGGAGCATGCTCTGCTGACGATCCGGTTCATAGTTGCCGACGAGCAGAACGTTCATCGCGGCGAATCATTGGGACGCGTCGGCACTTCAATCGCGGCGTCACCCACCTTCATTCGCGATGCCACAATCCGCCGGATTGGCGCCTGCCGAATCGGGGTGACTGGTGGCGGTGAATTTTGAGTCACAAGAAACGGGGATTCCGCCGCGGCGAGGCAGAGCCCCGCAACCAAGACGGCAAAGCCGAGCGAGGTCGGCGGCCCCCACTGACCGCTCATCACATTGAGCGCGCAAGCGCCGAACAGGTGCAATGCCAGGGGACTGCCCAACTTGGCGGCGCGATAGCTTCGCAAACCCAGCCAAGCGGCCAGCACGCATCGATAGACAACGAGAGCAAGACCAGCGATCGGACCGGCTTCGCCAATGACCCGCCCCCATTCGCCCTCCGCCACAAGAAACTCAAGCTTTCCCGTGAGCAAGGCAGAACCGACGTTGGTTCCGCGCCCGATGCCAAATCCAAAAAAAGGCGTGTCGAGCAGCAACTGGATCGGGCCGATCAAGGCGCCGAAAAAGCGAATCGCCAATCCCTTGGCGTTACCCTCGCTGACGCCCGCTTCGGTAAAACGGACGGTCAACACATTGATGCCCTCGCGAACCAGATTGGATTTGGCCGCCAAGATGAGCAACGCCAGTCCAATGATTCCAAATTTTACCAAGCCGCTTCCGAGCCGTTTGGTGAACGCAAGGCCGATGAAAAAGAGGCAAAATACGATCGTGGTCGTGAGGAAGGCCGAGCGGCTTCCGGATACCGCAATCGCGAGCACCAGACTGCCGCCCGACACCACCGACAACCACACGGGATAGGTTCGCTTCACTGAGACGCCCAACAAGATAAAGGCCGAAGCCATTGCCCAGAAATCCACCGCACCAGTAATGAACGAAAAAGTTCCCGCCGGACGGATCTTTCCCAACGAGGTCTCCAACTGCTGGCCATCACCGATCGCAGCATTAATACGCGCACCCGAGGGCGCACGGAATTGCATGCCCATGAGTATCGCCATCATCGGCGCCATCAGAAGAATCCAAAGGCCGAGACGCCGCAGATCCTGATAGTTCAGTATTTTCGGGATCAAAAAGATCAGCGGCAAGTGCAGGAAGTTCGTGCGGAGTCCGTAAAGCAACACAGGCCAGGTAATGCTCCCGTTTGCCAATTGCAGCAGGCCAAGTGGCACGAACAGGAATGCCACGCCCAACAAGGCCGTCATAAATGCCCCGCGCGGAAAAAGCCCTACGCTCGCCGCCATTCCATACATGACGAGCAGAACGGGATCACGCACGATCAACAGTGGTGTCGCCAGTCCGGGTAGGAACCATTTGCGCAACGCGCCTTCCAGCATCAGCAACCAAAAATAGGTCCACAGGAGCCATTTAAGCGTTCGCAATACTCCCGTGGCCGGCGTGGGCGTATATGCCGCTCCCATCGTTACGCCCCCTTGGGCATAGCTGGGTGGTGTTTGGTAGCGGGGCATTATCGAGCTAAGAGAAGTGCGCCCTCATTTTGCAGCACCATTTTTCGCGATCAGTTGTCGCACGGCCGAAACGAGCAACTCACTATACCGCTGCCATGTGCGCGCCGCCGCCTTTGCACGAGCATCGGAGCGCATCGACTCCAGCGCTTCGCGATGCTCAGCGAACCATGTAATTTTTTCCGCGATTTTTTCCGGGCAACGCATCGGCACGAGGAAACCCGTGCGCCCTTCATCAACAAGATCGGCTCCGCCGGCATTGGAGGTAACGATCAAAGGCAAACCGCAACTCAAAGCCTCCTGCTGCACCAACGCCCGACCTTCCACGATCGACGGCAGCACCAGCACATCGCACGACCGCATCAGGCTCAGCACCTCCGCATGCGGCCGCGGCCCTTCATATCGGAAGTTCGGACCGACACTGCGATAAAACCCCATCGGCGCAACCAACGACCCAAACACCACCAGTTCCACGTCGCTCCTGCGAAGCATCTGAAAAGCCGCGAACACATCCGCCAATCCTTTTCGCTGCGTGAGTGAACCGGCAAACAACACCCGCAATGGTTTAGTTCGGTCACGAATCTCCACATCGTTCGTCGGCACCGTCGGCGAGCCGAATTCCGCCACGATGCATCTTCGCGTCGATCGGAACCGCTCCGGGATACTTTCTAGAACGAATTGGCTCGGACACACGACTAATTCGGCGAGTTCCAACTCGCGTGTCTTTCGTTCGAGCTTCGCTTCCGAGTCGCGCGTGCCGACCAGAGTTGGCTCCCATTGCGGCAGGCGTGCAGCCTCTTCGTCAAGCAATCGCCGGCTGGTTTCCCAGTAGGCAATCGGCAGGTCGTAGGCGCAATGGATCCCCTTCTCCTTCGCAGCGCGAAAACTTTCCAGAGCGCCATCTTCGTAAGCGTAGACGCAGCGAAACTCGCGCGACGAATTCAATCGCCGCGCTACGCGTCGGTCCAAATCCTGAAACACCGCATCGACGCTGAAGCAACCGCTCTCGTGCGTGGTCAAGCTCCGCGCCCCGACGACCTGCGCCGCGAGTCGACCCAGTTCCTTCAACCGATGCATGCACGTCCGCTCACGAATCGCCGCCGGATAAGCGCGGCGGCCAAGTTCCGCGCGAATTTTTCGCGGCACAAAACTGTTGATCAGCGATTCAGGATTCCAGCTCACCCCTGTGTGGAATTCACCCAGCAAACCAGCATCGAGCAACGACTCCAGCGCGTGACGAACAAACTGATTCCCTGTCGGATGGCTAAGCAGCACCATGAGCAAGCTTAACCTCGGAAGAAGCCACCACTCCACCCTGGCGGGATGTGGCGCGAAAGACTTCCAAATATTTCTCCGCGACCACAGCCGGCCGAAACGCCGCCAAGTGGCCCGCCGCCGCATTGCGATGCCTTTCCATAGCCGCGGCATCGCTCAACAAGCGCTTCAGCGCCTCCGCCAATTCGCCGGCATCTCCGTTCGGGAAAGTGGCTCCGCAGGGACCGATCGCTCCCGGCAAGCCGCCGTCGGCAGAGCCCACGACAACACAGCCGCAAGCAATACCCTCCAATGCCACGACGCCGAATGGTTCGCGCCAGCGCGAAGGGACAACCATGATTCGGTGCGCATTCAAGAGGTCGACGAGTTCTTCGCCGGTTTTGCGCCCAACGAACGAAACTTGAGCATCGACGTGCAACTCCGCAGCCAGCTTGCGCAGCGCGGTTTCCTCCGGCCCTTCACCGACGATCGTGAGCTTCGGAACCCCGCCGCTCTGGCGGAGCGCAGCCAAGGCGCGCAGCAAAACATCCACGCCTTTGTCGGAAACTAGACGACCGAGAAAAACCAAATCGCGCACGCGCGGCACCGAGGGCTTGAGACGAAAGAGTTCACTACGAAAGGGATTGGAGATGACCAGCGAAGCCACCGGGAGCGCATCGGCAATCGCCTGGCTGATGGATATGTTGGTTGCGCGGCGAATCAAAAATCGCTTCAAACGATCCTGCCAACCGATCCGCCCATCCACCCGCGAAGTCCAGATCGCATGGGTGATGACCCACGGGCGGTGCGTGAACAACATCGGCCATGCGGTCTGCAAGCTAATGTTGTTGTGGAACACCACATCGCACCACCGAGTCACGGCGCGCAGCGTTCCCGAGGCAGGCTGACGAATCACCTCGTAAGGAAACTCATTTGGGCGGGAGAACGGGGTCTGGGTGACAAGTTTCACCTCATTCCCGCGACGAACAAACTCCGCCGCCAAAACTCGGCTCACTTCTTCCAGGCCGCCGATGCTTGGGTGAAAGAGGTGAGATGAAATCAGAATCTTCACGAAAGGAGAAATCGGCGCGCCCTCATTTCACACGCGTGACAGATGGGGAAGCGAAGTCGCCGAGGGCGAACCTTTGGCTCCGACGGCTTCGCTGAGGTCCTCGAGAAACCGAGCGCACACTTCGCCGACTCGCGAGCGAGGCACGCGAACACGCGGCGTGCTTAGCGCACTCGTAAATTTTTCGTCCAACCGCACGAAGCGGCCGAAGCCCTCCAAGGGTTCTGCGTCAACTCCGTTTCGCCACGGGCGCTCGCGATTGACGATCACCGGCACGTCATGTTCCAGCATCGCCGCCACTGTGCTGCTCTTGCCGATCAAGCCAAGCGGCGACGTCGCGACAGCAAAATCAATCGAGTTCAAGAACTGGGAGATCTCCAACTCACTGCGAACACCCAGGCGAACGAAAGCCAACTCACTGCCCCGCTCGCGGGCGAGTTGATCCCACAGGCCTTCTCCAGGTCCGAGACGGCCGATGGCCAAAAACACAGGCCGACGCTGCGCTTTCGTGGCCGCGTCGCGAATTCGAGTCAGCAAAGGCTCCGTTGGCCATTCGGCATGAAGCGAACCAAAAAATCCAAACAGCCAATGCTCGGCGCGGTTCGCGGGCGTAAGCTGCACACCGGCCTGCTGAAGTTCCCGGAACAACCAGTCGTCGGCTTTGCCCGTCTGCACGGGAATACTGCCAAAGAGCGGCAGGCAGCGGGCGGTGATGCCGGAGCTCTTGAGAATGTTCGCATACGTGGGATTGCTCGTGTGCACGACGCAGGGAGAAATCTTCTTCAACAATCGCGTCACAAAGGAACGTTGCACACTTCCGAGCACGCGGTGCTTGAGCGTGCCACCCCCGCCGCTACCGACCCAAAGTTCATGGAGCATCACGTGCACATTTCGACCGCCCATCAACGGCTCCAGCCGTTGCGCCCAGCCGCGCACGATGCCCTTGGGATCATATCCGTACGCGACGAACTGAAGGCTTACCCAATCAGCGCGAAACTCATCAAGAAACTTCCTCGCACTCCGAGCGCGCTCTGGCCATGCCATCGTTCGGGGAAGGCGCAGGACCGGAAGTTTGCGCGCGCCATCGCCATAATCGGATTCCACAATTTCAGAGACTTCCGCATCGTTCAAACCAAGCAGACAACATTCATGACCGTTACGGATCAACTCCAGCGCGAGGGTCCGCGTGTAATCCGCAACGCCGTCTTTCGTGAGAGCGAGACCACTGTTGAGAAAAGCAATCTTCACGACGGGCCCGCGGGCCTCAGTTCACGCGGCTTCAACGGCACACAGGGATTTCCCGCACAGACCATCCACGCCGGCTGATCTTTGGTCACCACCGAGCGCGCGCCAATCACCGCTCCGTCGCCGATGGTAACGCCCGGCGCAATGAACACCTCGGATGCCACCCAGCATTCGGAGCCGATGGTGATCGGCTTCCAGATCAGCGGCATGTGCGGATGCGTGTAATCATGCGAACCGGTGCAAAGGTGAACGTTCTGCGACACCAGCGTCATGCGGCCGATCTTCACGACGCCGTAATTGTAAACATTCACGGCCCGGCCAAGCGCAACGTAAGGCTCCAGCACTAGATTCCAGGGCATCAACACATCCACCTTGGCGGACACGAGACAGTGTTCGCCAATCTGCGCTCCCATAACACGGAGGAGAAAGATCCGCAGATCGTTGGCCGATCCCGGAGACAGCATGAATACCGGCCGAATGAGAAACCGCCAGATCGCGCGACGGATCTTCATCCGCGTCGGCCAGTTCGTCACGCAACGGGTTAAATCCACCCGCGGACGCTGCTGACCCGGATCAGGGAAATTGAGATCAGGTTGATTCACGCTCTTGCTGGAACCGTCGCAGCGGCGGGCTCGAACGTTTGGAATATCTCACGCAGACGCTCCGCCAAACGAGCGGGCCCGCGCGCGGCGATCTGTCGCTCGAATGCTTCACGCGGCGTTTCCGCGGCGAGCTTCAGCGCGCGTTCGAGCACGGCGGGCAGTTCTTCCAAGGATTCGAACGTCAGTCCGACTCGTGTGGGTTCGGAAATCTGCGAAGCCAAGCCGGGGCAATTTGGAGTCACAACAAAGGTACCGGCACAGATCGCATCAGCCACAACTCCGCTGGCGCGGAAGAAATAGTTCGGACGTTGATAATTGAAAACGAGCACATCGCAGCGTGACATCGCCGAGAAATAATCCTGCGGGAGAGTTGTATCGACTTCCTCCCAGCCCAGCGCGCGGCAGCGCTGTCGAACTTCAGAATTTGTTGTTCCGATCAAGTAGCGCGCTTCGAGTTTGCCGCTTCGAGATGCATTCATCAGCACTTGGAGCAGATCCTCGAAACCTTTTTCTGAGCGGACATTTCCAACCACGCCAATGACCGGCGGGCCGTGTGGCGCGGACACGGGAAGCGGCTGAGATGGCAACAAGGGTGTCGGGATTGAAAAGCCGTGCGACGAATCGGGCGCAAGGTTCAGCTGCATCAAGCCAGCGGTGCTTTCGAAGCACAGCAAACGAATGCCCAAGAAACATAGCGCCCGGAGCGCAAACAAATGCACCTTGCTGCACAACGCAGAATCAAGGTTGTGATTCACCACAAACAGGAGCCGGCGGCGTCGAAACCAAATCACCGGCCACACCAGCAACGTCGGCACTGAAAGGAATTCGCGCACCAGACCAAACCGGCCCGGCGGCAAGCGCACCACATCCCACATCAAAACAAAGTGCACGAGCAGCAGGCCGAACTTCTTCGCGACGATTCGAGGCAAGCCCCGCCAACCCGCAGGCGGAACCACTTCCATCAGGGTGATGATTTGAATCGGCAACCCGGAACGACGCGCCGCCTCCAGAAGCCCGTCAAGGGCCGCGTGGATTTTGATTTCCCGGGTTAAATAGCTGGCCACGATTTTGATTGAGCGAGCATCACACGGTCATCGCAACTGTCGCGTGTGCTTCCGGCGCAGGCACCTGATCGACAATCGCTTTGCCAATCTCCAAAGATGCGGTTGCGGCAGGCGACGGCGCGTTGCAGACATGCAACGCGTGACGACCTTTAACCATGAGGAAGTCATCGACCAGTTTTCCGTCATTGAGCAGGGCCTGCGCACGAACCCCGGCTTTGCACGGCACCAAATCTTCAGCGCGCACCTCCGGAATCAATTGCTGCAGGCTGCGCACAAAGGCCGCCTTGCTCAGCGAGCGATAGATTTCCTTCAAGCCTTCACCGAGATTCTTTTGCGCGAGTTTCCAGAAGCCACCAAAAGCCATCGTTTCGGCGAAGTCGCGCAGGTTGAAGTCGCTCTTGAAATAGCCCTCACGTTTGAAAGCCAGGACCGCATTCGGGCCGGCGTGGACCGAGCCATCAATCATCATCGTGAAATGCACACCGAGGAAGGGAAAATCGGGATTCGGCACGGGATAAATCAGCGTCTTCACCAAGTGGCGGCGTTCCGGAACCAGTTCGTAATACTCGCCGCGAAACGGAACGATCTTCGCTCCGGGATTCGCGCCCGCCAAACGCGCAACGCGATCACTGTGAAGCCCGGCGCAGTTGATAACGAACCGCGCATCGTACTCGCCCGCGTCCGTTTCCACCACGTGCAAACCACCACGGTCCGTGATGTGGAGAACTTGATTGCGAAACTTGGCCACACCGCCATTGGCTTCAAACAACTCCAAATATTTCTGCGACACTGCGCGATAGCTGGTAATACCCGTGGTGGGCACACGGATACCCGCCAGACTCCGGACATGCGGTTCGATTTCGCGAACTTCGTCAGCCGATATTTTCTTCACCGGCAAACCGTTTTGCAGACCGCGTTGGTATAGATTAGCGAGCAACGGCAATTCTTCCTCGCGAGTGGCCACGATCACCTTGCCGCAAACGTCGTGAGGAATGCCGTGCTCGCGGCAGAACTCAACCATCGACGTCGCGCCCGCCTTGGCGAAGCGCGCCTTGAAGCTGCCGGGCTTGTAGTAAATCCCCGAATGAATCACGCCGCTGTTGCGCCCGGTCTGGTGCAGGGACGGCTCCGACTCTTTCTCCAACAAAACAATCCGCGCACCCGGATGCCGGCGACTCAAACTCAATCCCGTCGCCAGTCCCACAATGCCGCCGCCGATAATCGCAAAATCGTAAATCATTTTCTTCTGTCGTTTTTCGGGCGCAACCACGCGCCGCCGCTGATTCCAACAAATCTTGAATGCCGAGTCATCGGCTTTGTTAAGTTCTTTGCGCCGACGCGGAAGACCTTCGCGTCCACGACTTCCAAAACTGATAGTGCGGCGTGAACAGACTCACTGGCACCGACCACAAATCGCCGTCACGCAAATCCTGTCTCGCCATGACCTTCGCCGCATACGCGACCTGTTTGAAATACTGCCGCCAGCTGACGCGCTCCTCCACTCCAGCATACCAACGCCAATAACGCTCCATCACCTGCCCGAGTGTGTTGGTTACGCCCGCAACCACCTTCAATTCGGGATCGAAAACCACATCATAATTCTTTGCCAGCAGTCGGCGACCAAGCTCCGCATCTTCGGAATGCCGCAGGCGCGAGTCAAAGTTTCCGACGTCAAGCACGGCAGACCTTCGCAACAGGCAGCCCCACGTGCTCAACAAGCCTCCATGCTTGAGAGTCATCGGCTCATTCACTTTGAAAAGATGCCGACCACGCCAACGGTCGGAAAGGCACCGGGGTGGTTGCTGGGTGATTCGGCCAAATACACCCGCTACTTGGGGATCGTCCATCCAGCGCAACGACCGCTCGACAAAATCTGGCGCAAGCGTATTGGTCGCGTCGCAACAAGCAACAAACTCATGCTGCAACTCCTTCATCGCCCGCGCGCGGACCGCACCGCGCCCAGAGTTCCGCTCCATCCGGACTACGCGAACACCGGCGCGCACGCCAACGTCAACAGAGCGATCCGTTGAACCATCATCCAACAGGCAGATTTCCGTTGGCGGTACCGATTGGGCGCGCAAAGAATCGAGTGAGGCAAGGACGGTAGCCTCGTTGTTGAAACACGGAACGTATGCGGAAACGGCTGCCTTCATTCAATCACAGCGACCGCATTTTTTAGAACACCCGCCGCCTGACGGTAGACCGTCTCGGGAGAAATCAGTCTCATGCACTTAATGTCATACGGACATGTCTGGCCGTTCGAGATGTCAATCCAACAACCGCTGCATTCGATCTGCGTTTCGAGGTTTATGTTCTGCGGATAACCAAGGCTCGCGGGTAAGCGCGAGCCACCGAAGATGATGATCGATCGGACATCCAGTCCGTTGGCCGCGTGCATCAGGAAGCTATCGGGCCCCAAATGCAAACGCGCATGAGCCAACACCGCCATCGATTCGCGCATGGTCAAACTTCCCGCAAAGCGGGTAACGCCTTCGAACTGCGGTTCCCGATTATCGCCCAATTGAACCAGCGATCCGAGCTGACCCAAGTTCCGCAACAAAGTACGCCAGTAGTCTTCGGGCCAAATCTTCACACGTTCGCGACTCATCGCATTGAAGGTAATGATGGGCTGCGGCAGCTCGGAAAGTCGCCCGGCGCCCTGCGCAAGCTCCTCGGGACGCAAATAGACCCGGGCGCGGTAATCGTATTGGCGAATTCCAACGTGCTCGAGCGTGGGTTTGAGAATGTTGAAGGGCGGACCATCTGGACGTTGGTAGAAAAAAGTGAGCCGGAACAACGAATCCGGACCGTTCAACGCGGAAATGTGGGGGTCGGTTTCGAGCAGGCTGGGATTGCGCGTCACGCAATTGATCCGGAGACGGGGAAATCGAATCTTAATGTGCCGGCAGATCGTGGCGGTCAGCAACGTGTCACCGGGCGTTCCAAACTGGTCGACAACGGTCAACTGGGCGCCCAGTCCGTTCAAAAGCCAAAGTCGCCGCACCAGCAAGGCGTTGAGGTGCCACGCGATTTTGTAACGCGCAATCGCCCACAGTTTTTTCATCGCGCTGACGTGACTGGAGCACCAACGGGATAACCCGCGAAGGCCAGCCAGCCAATAGATCGCCGCATCCCTTCAGCAAACGTGACGGGAGGTTGATAGCCCAGTTTTTGTTCCGCATTCCGCCATGGCAGTTTTACTGAACACGATTGCAACAGACACATTTCCTCGGTGATCACCGGGGACGCTTCGGCTGGCAGCATCCATGGCGAACGCACGGTCGGGGCGTCAACCGCCACCAACGCGGCCCTTACCGCCGCCTTCAACTTCGCCGGTACCGCGGGCAGAATCGCCTGCACCGGCTTCGAAACGCGGATGTTTTCAATCTTCTCCTTCCACGAATGCTCGAAGTGGGGCGCAGCCACTCGCCGGATGTCATCGAACTTCACACCAAGTGCATCGGCAATCGGACGATAGAAATCCCGCCAAGTCACCTGCTCCCGGTCGCCGACGAGGAAAACCTCGCTGTCGACGTGTTCGCCGAACATCGCCAGGCGGATCGCTTCGATCAGGTTGTCGACGTAAATGGAGTTGCAGATTCCGGTGCCGTCATTAACCAACCACGCCGTGCTGCTGAGCAGTTGATCCGCTGTATCGGTAATCCAGCGTGAGCGAGGTCCGAAGACAATGCCAGGGCGTAGAGTCACGAGCTGGACTTTGCCCCGTGCACGTAACGCCATCAGCGCACGTTCTGCGCGAACCTTGGCATTGTTGTAGGCATGAGCATGATTCGTGTGCAAAGGCGACCGCTCATCCGTTCCTGCAACCGGCGCTTGGCCGTGAACCGACGCCGAGCTTAAATGGATCAAACGCTTGATACCCGCAGCTTGAGCAGCGGTGTAAACAGCGGTCGCGTTCTCCAGAATGCACGGAGCATCGCCCACCACGAGATTCACGACGACATCGCAGCCCTCGAAGGCACTCGTCAGCGCCCTGGCATCCCGGGCATCGGCCACGCGCCAATCGAGTTCAAATCGGGCAAGCCGCGCAAGACCGCCGAAACCGCGCACCACCGGACGCAACTTCGCAATCTGCCCGAGATGAAACACCTCGATCAACCGACTGCCCACGAACCCGTTCGCGCCAACAATTGCGACTTTCGGGATCATGACAAACCACTCAACGCTTGCGCCTGTTCCAATTCCCGCGGCGTCAGCCACGGCATCGGCATCAAGGTTCGCTGTTGATAACAACGCTCGACGTGCCGAAGGCTGCGAATGCCCTGCTCCCCTCCAACCATCAAGTTTCCCTCACCCCTCACGGCAGCAATAACGTTGAGCAGTTGATGGACAAAACTCTGATGGTAGCTCGCCGCCAGCCGCGGCTTGACCGGGGTCCCGGTTACGGTTTCCCACATCTCCGAACGCAATTCACCGGGCACTCCGGCAAACTGCACCCGCAGATGGTTCGCATCCCCGACCTGCCATCGAACGACACCTCGATCGAAATGAATCGTAAACTGATTCTCGGTCACGGTATCGCGACTCAGGCGAATTTCACCGACCTGCCCGGCGGGAAACTTCAAAGTAATTGTACAGTTCGCTTCAAGGTTACCCATCGCATCATCCGCGCACCTGATTTCCGATGGGGCGCCGAAGAGCCAATCAACCAGATCGAGCACGTGTATGCCGAGATCCAGCAGCACACCGCCGTGAGCCTGAGCTTTGTGGAAAAAAGACGGAGAAGCAGCCGGCCAATTAAACGGCCCACCCTCGAAGAAGGTGAAAGATCGCACTAATCCAAAGGTGCCTTGCGCCACCATCGAGCGGATCGTTTGCAAGGCGGGAAAGAAACGGCGAAACAAACCAACAGCGAGCAAGCGATTGTTTCGCAACGCAGCGGCATTCATCGCTTCAGCCTCGGCCACCGTACTAGCCATCGGCTTCTCGCAAAGGACGTTAATGCCCGAATTCAACAAAGCAATGGTTTGCTCCGCATGAAACTTGGCTGGCGACGCAACGATCCCGATGCTTGGCCTCATTCCACACAGATCGCCGACGGCTCCTACCGCCCTAGCACTCGGAAAGAGTTTCTGCAATTTCGCCACGCTCGCCGGATTGGGATCAAACAGTCCGACCACGTTCACTCGGCCACCGCGCTGCAATTCAGCGAGCGCCGGTGCATAGTAGAGTTCAGCCAGCGCACCGCACCCAACCAATGCAACCGATACAGGGCTTTGGAGTTTGGCGGCGATCATGATACTGCGGAGGCAGCCACCTTCTCCGCCCGCGCATTTCCAGCTGGCGGTGCGATTTTTTTGAGATGCCCTTTAACGCGGCCCAGTTCTCGTGCGACGAAAAGCACTTGGTGCCAGAATGGATACTTTTCCCGATGGAGTAAAAAGTCTCGCGCTGCTCGCACCAAAGTCCAAAAGCTCGCTCGGACCAAAGCGGCAGGGGTCTGCACGGAAATATTCCCAAGGAGTCGATCGAGCACGACATAGGAATAAGCCATCTCAAAATTGAGCCGCAGGAGGTAATTCTTGCGGAGTCGAGTCCGGGGAATGTGATGTTCCACCTGCAGCCGGTCGGTTACCAACACGTCCATCTTCAGGGGTTTTATTCCGCGCCAAATGTCCTCGTCCTGACACCCAACCAACGATTCACCCGTGCGCTCCAAAGCCAACCGCGCCGGATGGCCAGCCGTTTGAAGATAATAATCGGCCACCCTCCGGTGAATAATCATTCCACCCCCAGGCGGACGGCAAGCCTCGCGAAACTCTGCGGCGGGGAATGTTCGCTCAAAGGGGCGAATGCGAAACGCACTCGGCTGATTGTAGCTTAGGCAACTTGCCCCAAACTCGATCAACCATGCCGGTGGCGTTTGTTCCCATACGGGCGAAACGCAAGCGGTAATCCCTCCCAAATTCGGATTTCCAACACAACAACGTTCGAGCGTCGAAAGAAACTCGGCGCCTATAGTATTGTCATCATCCAGTAGCACGAGCCAATCCCCGCGGGCTTGCTGGAAAGCAGACCGCCGCGCGAAGCCGAGTCCGGGAGTCGGCTCCCTGTGGATTCGAAAATACTCGCTGAGGCCCAATCGCGATGCCAGCTGCATCAGTCGCTCTTCATCGCAGGCGGGAAAACCATTGTTGATCAGCAGAATCTCAAACGGCCATTCGCGGGTCTGTACCGCCAGCGACGCCAAGGTGTCGTTCAAACTCGCCGGTGCTTTGTGCGTGCAGATGATGAAGCTGAACATCGAAGGTCGAGACGTAGCGCCAGGCTCAGCGGCCAGCCCGTCGTTTCAACGCGCCACGGAAAATTGCGGGAAGCGCCCGAATGGTATCTTTCAACGGCATATTCTCCGGCAAGAGTTTTTGCTGCAGTTCGCGGACTTCCCGTCGCGCAATCGCAAACGTGCGCGGATGAACCAACGAAAGCCGGTTCATCTGAGTGCGCGCCGCCAGAGCCTGCAACTCGGGGTGCGAGGCCAGGAATTCGTTACGCACGAAGAGCAGCATATTCTGAACGTAATACCACTCGACCTGTTCGTTGTGCCACAGCTGTTCCCGCAAGCAATCGAGGGTGGCGAAATTGTGCTTTTCAAACAGCCCGGCCCAATAGTCCGGCCACTGTTCGTTGAGATGGTTCGTGCCGCCTTGACCGGGAACTGCTGCGGAGAACATGACGACCGGCGCGAGCTGGGCAAGGTAGGCAACAAACGGGTCAGCAGCGTCTGGCGGCAAGTGTTCGGCAACCTCTAAAGAAACAGCGAGGTCGAACTCTCGTTCCAATTTCGGTGGAGACGCCAGATTCACAGCGCGAAATTCCGCCGCATTGATTTCGAGCTGGCCGGTCTTAACGTAGTCTCCGTCCAGACCGAGAACTTCCGTCACACCTTGCTCCTTGAACACGCGCAACCACGAGCCCACACCGCAGCCGACATCTACAACCGATCCGCATTGGATCAAGGACATCACGAGCGGAACCGTTTGTTGAGCCGACCGCCGAGAAGCGCCGGAAATGTTGGCAAAAAAGCCCTCAGAGTAAGGGGTGGATTCAGGGCGGTTCATCATTTCGATACGAATTCCCAAACGGGCTCCAAATAGACCATCCCCATATTCGCGAACGGAGTCAGCCCGGTACCGTAGACGTCGGCCTCCTCAATCGTGAACTTCAAATACTCCGCAAGCATGTCCACGTCGGTCGATCCTTCGCCCAACCAGAGATCCACCGAGTAATGCCCCTGCACGAGATTGAGGCGGGGCAAACAGCATCGCAACACTCCCGCAGCAGATTCGCGTTCATCCGTACGATAACCGGTCATGCGCATATTGACCGCTGCAGCAGCACCCAGAACCGCATGCTTGATGACGATTCCCATCACGGGGCGCCTCATTTTGTCGGCTTTCTCCGTCTCGAATGTCATCTCAATGCAAAGCCCCGAACCCAAGGCAAAGTGGCCTTGCTCCTCCTTTTTAAGGTTCAACACGCGAGCCGACTTGATGAAGGGTCGCGCCCACGGCGGGCGATGGGAATCCAGCTCGTTCGAAACACCGCTCACCGAAGCGGGCTTTAGATAAAGTTCAATTGCGCTTTCCGTGGGTCCCTGAAAGGCCACTTGGCCGTTCTTGAGCAAAATGCACGACTTGCAGAGATTGCCGACGGCCGCCATTTGATGGCTGACGAACAAAACGGTGCGCCCGTGCTTGTTCGCCGCTTCGCCCATTTTTGCCAGGCACTTGTTCTGGAACTGTGCATCGCCCACCGCTAGCACTTCGTCGACGATCAGTATTTCCGGTTCAAGATGAGCGGCTACCGCGAACGCGAGCCGCACATACATGCCGCTCGAATATCGCTTAACCGGGGTGTCGATAAACTGCTCCACCTCAGCGAAGGCGATGATTTCATCAAGCTTTCCCTGAATTTCGGCTTTGCTCATGCCGAGAATCGCACCGTTGAGGAAGATGTTCTCTCGGCCGCTCAAATCGGGATGAAATCCCGTGCCGACTTCCAGCAAGCTGGCGACGCGACCGCGCAACGTCACTTCGCCCGATGTCGGCTCCGTAATCCTTGATAAAATTTTGAGCAACGTGGACTTGCCGGCTCCGTTGCGTCCGATGATGCCGACTACTTCGCCCCGCCGCACCTCGAAGTTGACATCGCGCAACGCCCAGAAATCCCGTTGATGCAATCTCTCGCCATCGTTGCGGATTCTCGCCCACAAGCGCTGCACTTCATCCTTCAGCGAAGTCGCACCGATGGCCCCGAGTTGGTACACCTTTGAGAGATTCCTGATTTGAATGATGGGACGGCTCACAACAATCAAACCGTATCGATGAAAGTTCGTTCCACCTTGTGGAACAAAATTAGCCCCGCCAGGCAAATCAGCAGCGTAGCCCCGATCGAATAGAGGAGATGCAAAGGTTCAACCGTTCCCGTGCCGAGCAGCATCAAGCGAAAGGATTCCACGATCGCCGTCATCGGATTGAGCACCACCACCCACTGCCATTTCGTAGGGAAGCTCGACAACGGCATAATGACGGGTGTCGCATACATCCAGAGTTGGATGAGCAAACTGGAAACGTGATTGAGGTCACGATACTTCGCGGTGAGTGACGACATGAGCAAACCAACTCCCAAGCTCAACAACGCGGTTTGCAGCACCAAGAGCGGCAGCAAGATGACCCTCCAGTCGAGGCCAAAACTGCCAATCTGCGCGATGAATTTGAAGTAGACAAAGAACGCCGCGAACGTGACGAATTGAATCGCGAAGGCGAATAAATTTGAGATCAGTACCGACAACGGAACGACCAATCGAGGAAAGTACACCTTTCCAAATAGCGCAGAGTTGTTGATCAACGTGGCCGAATTCGCACTGAAGCATTGCGAGAAGTACGTCCACCCCAACTGACCGCACAGGTAAAATAAAACCGGAGGCAGACCATCGGTGGAGAGCCCGGCGATCCGCCCAAATATTACAGTGAACACCAACGTCGTAAGAACAGGTTGAACGATGAACCACAGCGGGCCGAGAATTGTTTGAGAATACTTGGCGACGAAGTCTCGCCGCACCATCAACGCGACGAGATCGCGATACTGCCACAGCTCTTTGAGATCAAGACTGAGCCAGCGGCGATTGGCGCGCAGAACAACTTCCATTTCAGTCGGTGGGGACAACGGCACGTGGATTAATTCCCAATGAGAGTGCCAACTGCGATCTTTAGGGGCAATTCCAACGTCTGGTCGAGGCGGCAAAGCTGCCGCCCTTGGTCATTTGCCAGACATCCAGCAAGACCATTCATCAGCGCTCCTGGTCCGTGCCAGATTAGTTCCACTCGGAGGCAGGAGTTACTTATTTGGTTTTGACCGCTCGACGTCTTGAATCAGGCCCGCGAGGCCATCAATGGGTTATAATTCTCGCGAACCACATCGGACTTGGCCACTTCCATCTCAGTGGAGCGTCCAAGAAATTCCAGAAGCACTTTGACGCGCTGACGGGAGGGAACCACCTGCGTGACCACCGCCCGCAAGCCGTGGAAAACGCCACCCGTAATTTGAACTTCCTCGCCAACGGTGACCTCATCGGGAATGACACACAGCTCCTGATCTCCGGTGTGTTGCCGCAGATCAGCAATCACAGAATTTGGCGCCGTAGCAAGAAGGTCACCGAATTGAACAAAGCCGCGAACGCCGTTTACCGAACGGACGCGACGAACCAGTTCCGCCGCGTTGAATCGCGCAAAGAGATAACAAGGAAACAACGCCTCCGTCACCCATACGGCCCCACGGCGGGTCGCTCGGCGAAAGCGCAACCGCGGAAGAAAGACCTCGATCCCTTCGATTTGCCGCATTGCTGCCGCGGCGATGTGTTCGTGTTTGGGTAGAGCGCGTACGCAATACCAAGAGTCATCTCGCGCAACCGCAACGTCGGATGGAGTCATAATGCAAACAAACTCGGCTAAGCTTCGGCAGTAGTTGAGGCGTCGCCAGAAGTCTCGGGTGCGACCGCCTTGGCCGCATAGTAATCGGCGTGTTTGTAGTAGTAGTAGTCCGTCATCTTCGAGCTGATGCGGTTGAAAAGAATCCCAAGAACGTTGACGCCCCTTTGATACAACTGCGCCAGCGCCGTGCGCGAGAGTTTCGCTGCCGTGAACGAAGCCCGAACGACCATGAGCGTGCCATCAATCTTCGGCGCCAACGTCGGCGCGTCATCGGTCGCAAGGATGGGGGCGCTGTCGAAAATAACGAAATCAAATTGTTCCTGCGTTTCCCGCAATAAACCATCCATCGCCGTGCTGAGAAACAACTCGCCGGCGTGATTGGATGAGGTGCCGCGCGGGAGAAGGAACAAGTTGGGATTCGCCGTCGGCTGGATGGCGTCCTTCAACTCCGCTTGCCGCCGCAACACTTCAGTCAGGCCTACAGCGCCCTTAACCTGAAAAGCTTCATGCAAAGCACCCCTGCGCAAGTCCGCATCAACCAACAACACGCGATTGCCAGCATTCGCCATTGTGAGGCCCAGATTGGCGGTAATGGTCGATTTTCCTTCGTCGGGAATTGCGCTGGTGACTAGAAACGTTTTCGGTTTGAACTGCGCCGTTTCCATGAACAACAGCGACGAGCGAATATTCCGATACGCCTCCGCGTACATGTGGCGCGTATCGTCAGACTGCAGCAGCGGGAAATACTCTTCTTCGTTTTCGTTGATTTCAGGGCGGATGTCAGGGATCTGGCCGATCAAGGGCTCGTTAAAGTGGTTGCCCAACTCGGCAACTGTATTTATCCGCGGATCGAGACGATCCAGCAAAAACAAAAGCCCCAAGCTCGCGAGCAAGCCTGCGATTGCGGCAATTCCGAGCGTCTTCGGAAGGTCCTTCTCGTTGAGCCGGCCTTCGGTAGCGGGCTCAAGAACGGACAGATTCTCCGTGTTGAATCGGCTGGAATAGTTGATCTTCTGAACAACATCCGCCAACCGGTCGTACTGCGCTCGCGCGCGATCCACAATTTCACGCAAACGAGCAAACTCGGTCATCTTGGTGTTGGCTTCCAGCGCCTTGGCTTCCCAATCCTTAATCTGATCATCCAGGGTCTTGATCCGAGCCTGAGTGTTTTTGCGCCGTTGCTCCAACTCCGTCAAAGCGTCCGAGCGGTAAACTTCAAGGGATTTCTCTAGGCGTTGAATCTGCAAATCCAAGTCCACCATCTTTGGATGACTGGGGCGCATGAAGATCCCACGCTCTTCGCGTTCCAACTTCAGCATCTGAATCTGCTGTTTGGTCGCACTGAATGACATTTGCGCCAAAACCGGCTCCGAGGTCGAAGATGCGGCCTTGCTTTCAGATTTGTCGTCGGATTTGCCATCTTTGGGAACCGGCGGAGTCGGCAACGAACGACTCTCCAACTGCTGTTCCGGAGTCAGGTTTTTGAAGAATTCCAAATCGTTGTCCAAGTCTGCCTTTTGCGTCCTCAGCCGGGCCATGTAGGCAGCCGCGCTTCCGTGCAGTTCGCGAAGAATATCCAGATTGTTCTTCTCCTGGAATGTATGCAACCGACTCTGCTGTTCTTTTAGTTCCTTCTCCGCCGCCGCCAATTGATCCGTAATGGTCTGGACGCTGGTATCCGAACTGGCAGTACGGATTTCCTTTTTATATTCCAGATACTCCTCCATTACGGCCTGCAAATATGCCTGCGCAAACTTCGGCTCGCTGCCCAAGGCTCGCAATACGATGATGTCAGCGTTCCGGAACTGGTTGATTTCAAGCTGAACTTCGACGGGGTTGAGGTCAGGCTTGAGGGCCTGAACGCGCGCACGGGCACGGGCCTGAATATTCGGGCTGCGCAGCAGTTCGACTTGCGTGGACAACTGCAGATCTTCCGAATAGCCAACATCAGATACACGAACTCGACCACTCAGCCACATCCGCGCAATTGAAGTGAACGATTCGGGCTCCCGCTTCAACAAGACCGCCTGAACGCAAACAGCCAAACTGATCGCCAGCAGAACAATCCACCAACGTCGCCGCAACAAGGCAATATAGCGGTATAAATATCCTTCCACCCCCGCCGGCTGGGAAGACGGCGGGGTCAGATGAGGATCGGAGCCCATCATAGCACTAAAAATTGACCAGCTTCTGCGGAACGAAAATCAAATCGTCCGGTTGAACCGTCATGTCTTTCTCGGTTTTCTGTTTCGTCCAGATCTCGTCGACATTGATGATGAACTCTTCTTTGTCGTTCTCACCCGGTCCAGTTTTGCGAATCAGCTTAACGTGCGTCTTTTTGGCAAAATCCGCAAACCCACCCGCACGAAGTATCACTTTGCTCACAGTCATGGTTTCATCGGGTGGCAAATCCATTGTCCCCTGCGCGCGAACCTGTCCGATGATCTGGATTTTGCCCCGCGAGCGGCTCGCCGACTCCAGCGTCAACAGCACCGTCGCCCTAAAATAGTGAGTTTTTTCAAGCTGCGCCTTGATCTCAAACGCAGCCTCCTTGCACGTCTTCCCCAGCACAGCAACACGGCCTAGATATGGGAAATCCAGATCTCCCGGATCCAACACCAATCGAAAAAGGGGTTCATCGCGATCTTCCAAAATTCGTATGGTCACTTTGTCCCCAATCGCAAACTTCTGTTTGTCGTCCAAGATCGCCATCGCATTCGAAGAAACCATGGACCGAAGTTCGGCCGTGGAGAGAACGGGCGCTTTACCCGCCGGCTTCTCAACGCCCCCGCCCGCATCCTGCCCGAAGCACGAAATTCGCGCAAGGCAGACAAGTATCAAAGCGAACTGGCGCATAGTTTAGCAGCGGAAGTGCTAGAAGTTATAGTTGAAGTTCAGTGCCACGGAATTCACCGTGTAGTCGCGACCTGCCAAATTCGAGGATTTGGAAACGAAAGAATAGTTCAAACTCGCGCCAAGCTTTTCGGTGATCCGATAGCCAAATCCAATCCCCATCGAAAGGCGGTCGAACGTTTCACCAATCGTATTGAGCCCCGATTCTTTCCCGTGTTCATAGGTAAAACTTGGGCTGATCGTGGTAAGGCGGAACGCACGCCAACTGATTCCGTAATTCACGCTGAACACCGAAACTGAATCAGAGTTCACGCCTTGCTGGACGCTTTCAGCCACACTCAGGTGGTGATCAATGAAATTGTTTAATTTGTGGTCAATCGAGAGATTGCCATAATAGCTCGGCGTGCTCGACGAGTTATTGATTGCGCCAGTTTGCTCGTACGTAGTCGCCAAGTAGCCCACGCGAGCGGTGGTCTGAACGAACTCGCTTACGCGCCAATTAACAAACGGTCCAACGGTGAACTGCCGGTTGTCGTTTTGCCCAGTCGCCGTGTGTTGATCGTAACTCGTGAGCCCGACAGTTGACTCCAATCCCGCCGCTAGGCCTTCGCTCACAGCCAAGGTTCCCCGGACATAAAAGTAGTCCGCTGTGGTATCTAACTGGGAGAATGTCGAACCCAGATAGAAGGTATTGTTGTGGTCGTAACCAAAACTCACCGTCAGCTTGTTCAAATCCCAATCGACGCCCAATCCCACTGCGTTTTGGGCAGTTCCAAAGCTTGCAGCGTTGTTGTTGTTCACACCACCACTCAAGGCACCTTGTCCTAAGGGATTCTGCTGGTATGAAAATCGATCATGAAAATTAATCCGGAAGTCGCCAATAAAGACATCGAATGACAATCCGGTGTCTGGGGTCGCTTGGATCGTAACAGTGTCGAATTGCGAATGGCTAACGTACTTCTGGTAGCCAAGGCTGACGCTGAAATTAAGTTGATTGTACTCGGTTACGGCCCAACTGGCGGCCATCGTCCCCGTCGGACGAATTATAAGGTCCGACTGTGCTCCCGACGAATTCACCGCAATATTATCGGTGTATTCGAAACCAAGCCCGGCGCCGAAACGGACACTTACCGGCCCCGCCTTGACGTTATACGGTTGCTGCGCATCAGAAATCTTGCGCGCCCGCGAAGCCGCTTCACCCGCTAACGAAGCCTGCAACGCCTGCTGGGCATGGAGCGACGCGTGCCCCCCAGCCCAACACAGCAGCA
The DNA here is from genome assembly GCA_044224905.1 of Limisphaerales bacterium. Lineage (GTDB taxonomy): Bacteria > Verrucomicrobiota > Verrucomicrobiia > Limisphaerales > JBGAJN01 > JBGAJN01. The sequence goes on along the minus strand of JBGAJN010000002.1, from coordinate 29,379 downwards.
ACGCCGCCCAACGAACGGGACGATGCCCACCTCGACGGCCATGTTTGAGTTGCGCGCGATTCATTAAGTTTTGGAGTTTTTTCATTAGCGATAAACGTGCCATTTGATGCCTCAGAATTGAGAAAGCCGTACTCAGATCTGTAACGCTGACTCACCGACGGCTTTCCTTTCTGCGTCACTCCGCAGCAAATGGACCAAAATGCAGAGTAGCAGCAAGCTGGACACGTTTATACCAAGCCCAGTCCGAGGGTTCAACCTGCCATTTGGACGCTAATGCACCAAAAGAAGACACTCCGTGTCTCCTTTCGTTAGATCTTCGTCAAATCGCCTCGCGACAACTTCTCACCGCCGACCGCCGCCAGCCATCCGAATGCCATCAAAAATCCGAGTTGAACTCAACGCCATAGTCGCTCATAAACTTCACCCATGTTGGCCAAGGTCTGTTCCGCTGCAGTCAACGGCATCGAAGCGTATCCAATAGAAGTCGAAGTCAACGCCGGCTACGGTGACACCCTCATCGTCATCGTCGGACTTCCCGACGCCGCCGTGAAAGAATCACGCGACCGCGTCAGCACCGCGATTCAAAACTCCGCCTTCAAATTTCCGATGGGCCGCACCACCATCAATCTCGCGCCTGCCGATGTGAAAAAAGAAGGCCCCAGTTTCGATCTTCCGATCGCCGTCGGGATTCTCGCAGCCAGCGAACAATTCGAATCGGACCAACTCGAAAATTTCGCCATGGTGGGGGAACTCGCTCTCACCGGCGCCGTTCGTTCGGTCAAAGGTGTGCTTCCCATCGCCGTCCGTGCCAGAGCCGACGGCAAACTCGGAATTCTTGTCCCGAAGGACAACGCTCCGGAAGCAGCCGTCGTAGCCGGCCTCAACGTTATACCCATTCAAAACCTCCGCGAGGCCGTGGGTTTCCTCGAAGGCCAGATTCGGCTCTCACCCATGAAAGTCGATGTCGTACGGATCTTCGACCAACCGCACGAAGACGACGTAGATTTCTCCGAAGTCAAAGGCCAAGAAACCGTCAAACGCGCGCTCGAAATTGCCGCCGCCGGCGGTCACAACGTGTTGCTCATCGGCCCCCCTGGCACCGGCAAATCGATGCTCGCTAAACGCCTCGCCACGATCCTGCCGCCGCTCACGCTAGAAGAATCACTTGAGACTACCAAAATTCACAGCATCGTCGGACTGCTCGCACCCGGACAAGCCCTGGTCACGCGACGCCCATTCCGTAGCCCCCACCACACCGCGTCGGACGCCGGCCTGCTCGGTGGGAACATAAATCCCACGCCCGGAGAAATCTCCTTGGCGCATCACGGAGTGCTTTTCCTCGATGAACTACCCGAATTCAAACGCAGCGCGCTCGAGACCATGCGCCAGCCACTAGAGGAAGGCCGCGTCACCATTTCGCGCGCCGCCGGGACGATGACATTTCCCGCGCAGTTCATGCTGGTGGCCGCGATGAATCCAACTCCAGACGGAAAAATGCCCGGCGAGTCGAAAAGTTCTCCGCGCGAAATTCAAAACTATCTCGGCCGAATTTCCGGTCCCCTGCTCGACCGAATTGATCTGCACATCGAAGTGCCACAAGTAAAATTCCGTGAGATGACCGCAGCTAAACCTGGCGAGTCTTCCGCAATCATTCGCCAACGTGTCATCGCCGCGCGACAACTACAAACCTCACGCTTCACCGGAAAGAAGATCACCTGCAATGCGCGCATGGGGCCAAAGGAATTGAAACAATTCTGCGCCCTCGACGAGTCCACACTGGAGTTGCTCAAGACCGCGATGACCCAACTCAACTTGAGCGCCCGCGCCTACGACCGCATCTTAAAAGTCGCTCGCACCATCGCTGATCTCGCTAATTCAGAATCCATCACCGCCGAGCACATCAGCGAAGCCATCCAACTCCGCTCACTCGATCGACAGCTGTGGAGTTAGCGGTAGAAGCAGGAATTGGCTTTTTAAAAGACCTGGACGGTCTGATCACATGACGCCCCAACCCTACTGTCGCCCCATTTAGTCACCGAAAACTCAGCGGGACCCTAAGAAGGGAATCGCCCCCTTCTCAGTCGGTTTAAGAACGTTTACTCGCTTGGGAATCATTTCTCCAACTCCGAAAAATCCAGAACTTTGGACACTGGGACGACGCTTACTGAAATCTTATCGCTCCCAAAGTCCGCGTTGAGATAGGGACTCTGGTGAGTCTTCGCAGGACGCACGTCCACCGGCTTGCCGTTGCAGTGAGGTGCGCGCAGAGCATCAGTTCATTACAACGGAATAATTCATAGCGCCTAAGGTGGATCGAAGTAGCCGAATATCGGATCACCATCTGCGGCCAGCGCGGCGCTTTGCGATTCCGTTCGCCGCCTCGGAGGATGGCTTCCTCGTTAGCCGTGTTCCCGACTCCACTGAAGAGCCCGCCGGAACCGCGCGCACACTCGCTGCAGTTTCAAAGGGGCGCGCACCCCGCCGCGTCCGAGTATGGTGGGCAAAACAAACGCCGGGGTCGAATTGGTGGTCTGGTCCTCCATGAACACCGGGGTGGTTATGGCGATCGCTTGCTTCAACCCATCCTTGCCGGTGATGAAACGGCAACAGTGGGAAGAAAACGTTTCCAGCCTCTGCTTTGTTGGCGTTTCTGTCGATGATTCGCAGCTCGGGATGGCCCCGCATTTCGAGTCGGTCGCGCTCCGGTTCATCGGAGGTAACCAAACGTCTAGTTGGAACCACGCTTCAGTTGATGCTACGAATGATCAGTCGTTTCATGAAATCGCGAACACTCTGTTTGGTTTGCCTCTTGGCTGAATTGCTGGAAGCCACGGCAGTCGAATCGTCGAGTGCCGTGCTAACCAACGTCGCGCAAATCCGCGCGTTGCTGCCGGAACAAGCAGCGCAACAACTGCCGGTTCAAGTGCGCGGGGTGCTGACTTTCATCGATCCGGAGTTTCACGTCGCGTTCGTTCGCGATGAAACGGGCAGCAGTTATTTTTCTCCCCGGCTCACCCCACAAAGCCCGGCGGTGAAGTGTGTCGCAGGCGACCTCATTGAGTTAACTGGCGTAACCTCACCAGGTCGTTTCGCCCCCCAGATTGTCAATGGTTCGAACGCCGCGTTGCGAGTTCGAGTGCTCGGTCATCCGGGTTTGCCGGAACCGCGCCGGCTCGCGCCGCAGGAACTCGCCAATCCGGTGAACCACTCGGAGTGGATCGAAGTGGTCGGCACGGTGCGCGAGGTGAAACGCGAAAAGAGCAAGACCCGGCTCGATCTCAGCACCAGCAGCGGCGGGTTCAGCACGTTGCTGCCGCTCAAGTGGACGGAAAGAGGGGCGGCCACCAACTGGCTCGGAGCGGTGCTGCGGTTGCGGGGTGTTCACGGTTCCGTGTTCACGGAGGGCAAGGAACTCACCGGCCTGCGCGTGTTCGTGCCGCGCATGGAGGACGTGCATGAAGAAGACGCGGGCGTCGCCAGTTTTGATGACCGTCCGTTGCGCACGGCGGACACGTTGCTGCGCTTCACGGCGCAGACCAGCCCGCGCCTGCGCGTAGCCGGGGTTGTCACCTACAGCGAGCCGGGGCGCGGCGTGTTCTTGCGCGGGGCGACGGGTTCGCTCTGGGTGCAATCGCCGCAACGCGAACATCTCCCGCCGGGCACCGAACTGGACGCGATCGGTTTCCCCGGCTCGGCGGATGGTCGCGCAGTTTTGCGCGATGCATTTCTGCGCGCGTCGGGCCATCAGGATCAACTCGAACCCCGTTCGGTTTCCGTGGAGGACGCTTTTGCCGGACGACTGCACGGTGAACTCGTCAGCCTGCGCGGCGAGGTGATTGACCGTTTCATTCAGCCGGGAAATCACATCCTCCTGCTGAAATCTGGCGAGCGCCTCTTTCATGCCCGGCTCGCACAGGCGGACCGCACGAACACGATCGAACTCCCGCCGCGCGGCAGCGTGACGGAGGTGTCGGGCATTTGCGTGAATGACTTTGTCCCCAACCCCGGCCGTCTCTCCGACGAAGCAACGCGTTACCTGCCGGTGGCGTTGCAGATTGCGATGCGTTCGCCCGACGACATCCGGATGCTGCAAGCTCCGCCGTATTGGACGACGGAGCGAATGCGCTGGCTCGCGCTCGGCGCGACGGTGGTCCTGCTGCTTGCCGTGGCGTGGATCGCCCTGCTGCGCCGCCAGGTCGGCCGGCAGACCGCCGTGATTCAGGAAAAAGTTGCCCGCGAAACGTTGCAGGAGGAACGCGTCCGCATCGCGCGGGAACTTCACGACACGCTCGAACAGGAACTCACCGGCCTCTCACTGCAACTCGATGCAGCGACGGACACGCTGCCTGAATCGCCCGAGACGGCGCAACGCGCGCTGGTCAATGCGCAAGCCCTGCTCAAGCACACGCGCTCGGAAGCGCGGCGATCGATCTGGGATTTGCGCGCGTCGGCATTGGAGAACGGCGATCTGGTCACGGCATTGCGCGAGACCTTGCACCAGTTTACGGGCGGCAATGGCGGGCCGGAAATTGTCGTCGAGAGCGATGGCGGCGCGCGTCGTTTGCCCGGCCGCATTGAGAACAATCTGCTGCGCATCGCGAGCGAAGCGGTGACCAACGCCGTGAAGCACGCGCGCGCGCGACGCATCGTGGTGCGCGTCGAGTTTGGTGCGGACTCGGTTCGCCTGTGCGTGGGCGACGATGGCAGGGGCTTCGACACCGAGGCCGCGATGTCGCTGGGCAAGGGTCACTACGGTCTCCTCGGCATTCGCGAGCGTGCGGAGAAAATGGGAGGCGAACTTGAATTGCGCGGCGGGCCGGGGCGTGGGACGGAGATTGCCGTCCGTGTGAAAGCCTGCGACACGGAGCTAGCTGCCGCATGAAGCCCGCGAAGAAAATCAGACTGATGCTCGTGGACGATCACTTTGTCGTCCGCGCCGGGCTGGCGGGCTCGCTCACCTTGGAGACAGACATCCAGATCGTCGCCGAGTGCGGCACCGGCGAGGAGGCGTTGCGCGCGTTTCGTAAACACCAGCCCGATGTGGTGCTGATGGACTGGCGGCTGCCGGGCATGAACGGCCCGGAAGCCACCGAAAAAATCCGCGAGGAGTTTCCCGACGCGCGCATCGTCTCGCTCACGATCTACGAGGGCGATGAGGACATTTTCCGTGCCGCCGAGGCGGGCGTGGTTGGCTACCTTTCAAAGGCCGCAAGCCGCAAGGAACTCCTGGCCGCCATCCGCGCGGTGCATCGCGGCGAGAAAGTGTTCCCGCCAGCCATTGCGGAAAAACTCGCCGCGCGCCGCGCCCGTCCGGACCTGAATGAGCGCGAGCTTGCCGTCCTTCGCCTCATCGTCAACGGTCGCAGCAACAAGGAGATCGGTTCCGATCTGGGCATCGCCGAGGTCACGGTGAAATTTCACGTCGGCAACATTCTCCAGAAGCTCGGCGTTATGGATCGCACCCAAGCCACTACCGCAGCGATTCAGCGGGGCATCGTTCACATCGACTGACGCGCCGGACTCGGCTGGCGGCGGCTATACCATCGGATACTAGGCGCGCGCCGTCGGGCTGGTAGTCTTTCCAAAAGCCGAATGAATGTTATCCGCCGAGTCCTCTCCGCGGCGTCGCTGGTGTGGGGCACTACCAGCGCGCTGGCCGCTGCCTCCGCCCCCGCGCCCGTCTCGCAATTCTTGCAACAGCATTGCGCCGACTGTCACGATGCCGACACGAAGAAAGGTGGACTCGATCTAGTCGCGCTCGACGCTGACTTTTCCAAGCCCGAGTCCGCGCGTATGTGGATTCGCATTCACGATCGTGTGCGCGATGGCGAGATGCCGCCGCCGAAGAAGAAACAGCCGGTCGCAACGGAGAAACAGTCGTTCCTCACGGCGCTCGCCGGCGATCTGACCAAGGCCGACCTCGCGCAGAAGGGCACGGTGCTGCGCCGGCTCAACCGCGTGGAGTATGAAAACACAATCCGCGATTTGCTTGGTGTGCGCACCGAACTCGCAGAGCTGTTGCCCGAGGACGGCAAGGCGCACGGCTTCGACAACATCGGCGAAGCGCTCGACCTTTCCGCGGTGCAACTCCAGCGCTACATGGAGGCCGCGGACAAGGCGATCACCGACGCGGTGAAAAAATCCCCGCAGCCGGTGAGGGAGACCAAATCGTTCACAATCGATCAGGGAAAAGGCGCTGGCAACGTCGGCAAGAGCTGGCTTAAGCGCGCGGACGGCGCAGTGGTGGTGTTTAATAACGGTGGTTTTCCCTCGCCGCAATTCGACGCGTTTCGTGCGCCGGCCGAGGGCACGTATCGGCTGCGCCTTACGGCTTACGGTTACCAGATCGCCGAGCCGGTTTCGTTTCAATTGTATCAAGGCACCTTCGGACGCAACGCCGATTCCGAACTCACCGGACTTTTCAGCGTGCCGCCGAACAAGCCCACAACCGTAGAAGCCACGGTGTATCTGCGGCGTGGTCAGACGTTCCGCGTGCTGCCGCAAGGGATGCCCAATCCGTATCAAGGCATCAAGGAAAACGGCCCCGCCGGCTACAAAGGCCCGGGACTGGCGATCCAGACGCTCCAGATCGACGGGCCGATCTTCACCGAGTGGCCCGGACGCGGGCATCGGTTGCTGTTCGGAACGTTGCCGGTGCGGGGCGGATCAACCGGCAACGCCGGCGGCGGAAAGAAGAAATTCCAAAAGGGTCCCGTGAACACCAGTGGCGAAATCGTCTCGGCGAATCCCACGATGGACGCAGGCAGATTGCTGCAAACTTTCGTGCCCGCGGCGTTCCGGCGGCCGGTCGGCTCGGAGAAGATCACTCCGTATCTCCAACTCGCCTTGGATGAGTTGAAAGGCGGCGCAAACTTCGAGACCGCCATGCGCACCGCCTACATCGCGGTGCTCACTTCGCCGGACTTTCTCTACCTGCGCGAGGCCGCGGGCAAGCTGGACGATTACGCTCTCGCATCGCGGTTGAGTTACCTGCTGTGGAGTTCCGCGCCCGATGCCGATTTGCTCGCCGCTGCGGGCCGGCGCGAACTGTCGCAGTCCGAAAAGTTGCGCGCACAGACCGAACGCTTGCTCAAGGATCCACGCGCGGAGCGGTTCACGAGGAATTTCACGGGCCAGTGGTTGAATCTCCGCGACATTGATTTCACTGCGCCGGACAAGCAGCTCTATCCCGAGTTCGACGACGTGCTCAAGAACTCGATGGTGCGCGAGACCGAGCTGTTCTTCGACGAAGTGCTGCGTAGCAACCTGAGCGCGTTGAGTTTCGTTCACTCCGATTGGACGATGCTCAACGAGCGGCTCGCCACGCATTACCGTATCGCCGGAGTGAAAGGGCCGGAGTTTCGCAAGGTGACTTTGCGACCGGAGCATCATCGCGGCGGCGTGCTCACCCACGGCAGCGTGCTGAAGGTGTCAGCCAACGGCACCACGACCTCACCCGTGGTGCGCGGTGCTTACGTCTTGGACCGGATACTCGGCACACCGCCGCCACCACCGCCACCGGGCGTGCCCGGGGTGGAACCGGACATTCGCGGCGCGCAGACGTTGCGGCAGCAGCTCGACAAACATCGCAATCTCGAAACCTGCAACGGCTGCCATCGCGTCATCGACCCGCCCGGCTTCGCTCTGGAGAACTACGATGTGACCGGTGGTTGGCGGGAGAACTATCGCTCGCTCGGGAAAGATTTTCCCAAGCCGCCCGCCGAACTCATCGCCGGAGTAAAGAACGTGCAATGGCGTGTCGGTCCCAAGGTGGACGCCGCCGGCGTTACGCCCGATGGCAAGACTTTTGCCAGCCTCGCCGACTACAAGCGCCAGTTGCTTGCGACTCCGGAGAAGTTTACCGGCGCGCTCGCCGGCAAACTCGCCACCTACGGCACCGGTCGCGGCATGGGTTTCTCCGACCGCGCCGAAGTCGACCGCATCGCCAAGGCTGCAGCCGCGAAGGGTAACGGCTTCCGCGATCTCGTGCACGAAGTCGTGCAGAGCGAACTTTTCAAGAACAAGTAACCCCATCGCTATGAACACACCGCACCTCTCTGCCAAGCCCGCCCTCAGCCGTCGCGCCTTCCTGCGCGGCACCGGCACGTTGCTCGCGCTGCCTTGGCTCGACGCCATGCTGCCTGCCTTCGCCACGCGCGCGCAGGCCGCAACCGCGACCACACCCCCGCGCCGGTTCATCGCGATGAACTACGGCCTCGGCTTTCACGGCCCGCATCTATTTCCCAAGAAGGCCGGGCGCGATTTCGAGCTGACTCCCTACCTCGAACCGCTCAAGGAACATCGCTCGGATTTCTCCGTCATCTCGGGTCTGTCGCACGTGGAGCAGAACGGCGCCAACGGCCACACCTCGGAACTTACCTGGCTCACGTCGGCGAAGCATCCGGGCCTGCCGGGCTTCCGGAACACCATTTCGCTCGACCAATTCCTCATCGAGAAACTCGCCCCCGACACGCGCTTTCCCTCGCTCATCCTCAACGTTATGGGCGCAGGCGATTCGCTTTCGTGGACCGCCAACGGCGTGAACCTTCCTTCGGAAGGCTCGCCATCGAAAGTGTTCGCCCAACTCTTCGTCACCGGCACACCCACCGAAGTGCAGACGCAAATGCGCGAATTGAAACGCGGCCACAGCATTCTCGACACCGTCAACGGCGAGGCGAAAAAACTTCATCGCGACCTTGGCGCGCGCGATCAGGAGAAGCTCGACCAATATCTCACCAGCGTCCGCGACCTCGAGACGCGTCTACGCGCTTCCGAGAAATGGGCGCAGCGCCCCAAGCCCGCCGTCGCCGTGAAGCCACCAAGCGACGTGCAGGACCGCACCGACATCCTCGCGCGCACGCGCCTGATGCACGACCTGATGGTGCTCGCGCTGCAAACCGACTCGACGCGTTTCATCACCTACAAAGCCGGCGGCATGAACGCCGTGCCCAAGATCGAAGGCGTGGATCAGGACTGGCACAACCTTTCGCATCACGGCCAGGAGGCAGAAAAGATCGCGGAGTTAAAACTGATTGAGCTCGCCGAGTTCCGCGAGATCAGCCGGTTCCTGAGCCTGCTCAAGGGCGTAAAGGAAGGCAACCGCACGTTGCTGGACCAGACGATCGTCGTGGCCGGTTCCAACCTCGGAAATGCGAGCGCGCACAGTTGGCGTGATATCCCCGTGCTCATCGCCGGTGGCGGATTCAAGCACGGTCAGCATGTGGTCGCCGGCGGAACCGGCAACGACAACGCCCGCTTCTCGAATCTCTTCGTTCAGATTTCCCACCGCGTCGGCGTGAACGTGGACCGCTTCGGCAGCAGCACCGGAACCAGCGTGAAGGGATTGGAACTGGTTTGACACGCCCGCGCTCATGAAAACCGCATTGCTTATCCTTGTCTCAATTACCTGCGCCCTCGTGCGAGTGGATGCCGCTGACCGCGCTGCTGCTTTGAAAACACTCGGCGGTGAATTCGATGCGGTGACCGGCGCGGTCACAGTGAAGAAGAATAAGGCTCCCGATGTCGCGGCGATCGCCGCCTTGGTCGCTGATCCGGCGATCAAAACCATCACCCTCCACGGTTGCACACTCAAGAGCGACGGTCTCGCCGCGCTCGCGAAATCCACATCGCTCACTTCGCTAAACCTCACGCACACGATGGTGAACAAGGTGGAGGACTTGAAATTGCTCGCCCGCGTCCAGACGCTGGAGCGGCTCGATCTCGGCGGTTCAAACTTTGGCGACGCCGGACTGGCCGCGCTCTGTGAGTTGAGGAATCTCAAGAGTCTCCAACTCGGTCACGTGGGTCGCGATGACAGGAATTTCTTCACCGCTGCCGGCCTCAGGCCGCTCGCGAACCTGCCCAAGCTCGAGGTGCTGATGCTGCATTTCCACAAGCCGGACGACGCGATGATCTCCGCGCTGGCCAGCTTGAAGTCGCTCAAGGACGTGAAGATCGGCGGCATCAGCTCCGACTATCTCAAGAAGCTTCAAGCCGCGCTCCCACAAGCGAAGGTCGCTTCACGCGGCCCGACGACCGACGCTCAGAAGAAGTGATCGCATGAAATCACCGTCGTCGCCTCAGCTCACCCGCCGCACCTTCCTGCGCTCCGCCGGTGTCACGCTGATGTTGCCCTTCCTGCCGTCGCTGGGCTGGCGCGCGTTCGGCCAGGGCACTGCCGCGGCAAAGCCACCAAAACGCTTCGCCTTCATCTACACGCCGAACGGTTATAACCAGAAAACGTTCATCCCGGCGCAGACCGGCGCGGAGTGGGAACTCACGCCGGCACTCGCGCCGCTGGCGAAGGTGAAGTCCGACGTGACGCTCGTCACCGGTCTGGACCGCGCGTTCGTGCCGGGCACGGGCGTGCATGCGCAGTGCGGCTCATGCTGGCTCACGAGTTCGCCGCCGAGCCAGACTCTCGACGGCGGATTCCCGACGAACATCTCGCTCGACCAACTCATCGCGCGGCAGATCGGGCAGGACACCGCGCTGCCGTCGCTCGAACTGAGCACGAATGATTTCGCCGACAACAAGGAGACGAAATACTTCGAGAGCATCTCTTGGTATGGGCCGGGTTACGCGGCGAACACGGAGAAGAATCCGCGAAATGTTTTTCAGCGGCTCTTCGGCAAAGCGACCGGCGGCTCCACGCGCAGCGTGCTCGACGTGGTGCTCGCGGATGCAACCTCGCTGCGCACGCGCCTTGGCCGCGATGACCAGTCGAAGCTCGACGAATACCTCGATAGCGTCCGCAGCACCGAGCGCCGCATCCAGCTCGCCGCAAAATCCGCCGCGCGCATCGGCAAGCCGCCGATACCCGAGCCAGCGGGCATTCCCGAGCGCCGCGACGAATACCTGCGCCTCATGGGCGACCTCATCGTCCACGCGTTCCAACTCGATCTCACGCGCGTCGCGACGCTCGTGGTGGACCCCGAGCGCTGGGACAGCCCGCGCATGTTTCACGGCATCTTCGACAAGCCGCAGAACCACCACGTCCTCACACACACCAAGGGCGACGAGGCGAAGGACAAGCTTACGCAGATTGACCGCTTCCATGTCGCGCAGTTCGCCTACGTGGTTGAGAAGCTGAAGGGCATCCGCGAGGGCAACGGCACGTTGCTCGACCACAGCACGGTCGTGATGGGCAGCGGTATCAGTGACGGCGACTCGCACAATTACGCCGACCTCGAAGTCCTCCTCGCCGGTGGCGCGATGAAACGCGGCCATTTCCACTACGCTGGTTTCCGCCCGCTCGCCGACCTCTGGCTCACGCTGGCGCAACAAGCCGGCGTGAAGCGCGAGCGCTTCGCGGACAGCACCGGAACGCTCAAGGAATTGACTGCGTGAAAATACCACAGCTGGCGTTTTTTGTCGGAAGTATGGCCTTCGTCGGCCTTCGCGTGTTGCACGGCGCGGAATCGCTGTCGTCTTCTGGAGTCGCTAAATCCGTAGCGACGCACGCCGCACTGACAGCGGCGTTCCGCCCCCTGGCGAAGGAATACTGCACGGCTTGTCACAACGCGGAGAAGACCGAGGGGGAAATTGATTTGGAGGCGCTGCTCGCGAAGCCGGAGACGCTTTGGGATGACGGCAAGCTGCTCGACACGTTGCACGACGTGGTAGCGGACGGCGACATGCCGCCGAAGAAGGCGAAGAAGAAGCTCGGCGCGGCGGAGCGTGAGCAGTTGCGGCAATTGTTCGACGGTGCGGTTACTTCGCTCGCGGAGCGTCAGCGCGATGACCCTGGCGTGGTGGTGATGCCGCGGCTGACGCGGAATGAGTATCGCAATGTCATCCGCGATTTGAGCGGCGGCATCGTGACGAAGGCGGGCGAGTATTTGCCGAATGAAGGCGGTGCGGGCGAGGGCTTCGCGAATGTCGGCGAGGCGCAGAGCATGAGTGCGGCGCAGTTTGAGAAATACATCGAGGCGGCGAAGGGCGCGCTGCATTGCCTGCGCGTGTCGGCGCACGATGGTCTCGTGTGGAGCGCGGTGCCGCGCGAAGCGGTGGATGAGCCGAAGGCGGCCATCAAGGAAGCGACCGATGACATCATCGCGTGGTATATCGGGCAGCAGCAAAAGTGGGGCGCGCTGCATCGTGCGGAACTGGAGAAGCAATTCGGCTCGGCCCACGCGCTCTATCTCGAAGCGGCGTGGCGCGCGGTGCACGACCGGCCGGCGCTAACGGAAAGACTCGCGCCGGTCGCACTGGAAAAGTGGGCGCGCATTTTGAAGGACACCGATACCAAGTCGCCGTTCGCGGATTGGGCGAAGGCGTGGCGGGCGATTCCGGCGAACGTGAGCGATGCGAAGCTGCGCGCGACGTGTCTTGCCATCGTGTCCGGCAGGGCGGATGCGGCAGCCGCGGCCATCGCGGAGAACAAAGGCGACTTCGCCCCGCCTTACGAAACCAGCTTCCGCGAGGCAAAGGAGGAAGTGCTCGCGGCGGCCCGGGACGAAGGCCGCTGGCCCTTCCGCATCGATATCGGCGATGCGAAGGAACTCTTCCTCATCATGACCGATGCGGGCGATGGCGGCGGAGGCGAGTATGGCCTGTGGCACAAAGGCCGGTTCGTTTTCAAGGACGGCACCGCGAAGCCGTGGCAGGACGCGGTGAAAATCGTCGGTGCGAACAGCGGGCGAGATTTTCCATGGGGACTCGATGGCGAGAGCCAGCCGAAACTCGAAGCTGACGCCGTGGGCCAAAAGCCGCCGGGTGCGCTGAAGTTTGCCGTGCCGGAAAATGCCATCGTCTTCGAGGTGGACTTCACGCTCGACAAGAACCGCACGAAGGTCGCGAGCGTGCAGGCGCTCGTGCTCAAGGAAAAGCCGGCGTCGCAGAGCTTCGTGCCGAGGCGTTTTGTTTTTGGCGGGCGCGATGCGAGCAAGACGACGAAGGCCGACCCGAACAAGGAGCGCAACAATCTGCTCCGCAAACGAAACGTCTCCGAGGCGAACGAGACCAAGCTCGGCCTCAATGCCGAGAGCAATCTTTTCGCGGACTGGACGCGCACGAGCATCGAAGCCCTCGGCGGCCCGTGGCCCGGCCAGACGCCGGACAAGGCCGAGCCAAACGCGCCATACTATTACACCGTCGCCGAAGTGCGGCGAAACGCGACGCCCGAAGACCTCGCACGACTTCGCCTGTTGGAAGAGCGCCTCGTCGCGCTCGCGCAACCTCCTGCGGCAAGTGCGCTCGAAGCGAAGGCGTGTGGATTGCTAGACAAGTTCGCCGAAAAGGCATGGCGCCGACCACTGAATGGAGACGACCAATCGAAACTCATGCGGCTGTATCGCGACGCCGCCGCGCAGGGCTTGAGCTTCGACAGCGCGATGAAAGTGCCGCTGCTCACGGTGCTGGTGTCGCGGGACTTTTTATTTCGCGGTCGCGAGGCGGCTACGTTTGTTCCGTGCGCGCAGGATTTGGTGGCTGGAAAGAAGATTCTTCCGCAAAGCTCACACGCACTCGCCTCGCGCCTCTCCTTTTTCCTCTGGGCCAGCATCCCCGATGACGAGTTGCTGCGCCTCGCCGCCGCCGACAAGTTGCGCGACCCCGCCGTGCTCGTCGCGCAGTCGAAACGCATGCTCAAAGACCCGCGCGCTGCATCGCTCGCGACGGATTTTGCCGCGCAGCTCTGGGGCTTCGGCGACTTCGAATCGTTCACCGGCCCCGACGAGAAGCGCTTCGCGGAATTCACACCTGCGCTGCGTCAGGCCATGTTCGATGAAGTCACCACGTTCCTCGCCGACCTCATTCGCAACGACCGCCCGCTCACCGCGCTGCTCGATGCGGACTACACCTTCGCGAACGCGGAACTGGCGAAGCACTACGGAGTGAAGACCGCGCCCGTGGGCTTAGAGCGTGTTGTGTTGCCGTCCGAGCGCGGCGGTCTGCCGACGATGGCCCTCTTCCTCACCAAAACCTCGTCGCCGCTGCGCACGAGTCCCGTGCAGCGTGGCGTGTGGGTCGTGGAGCAATTCCTCGGACGCAAGATTCCCGCGCCACCACCGAATGTGGGCAAGATTTCCGAAGACGAGAAATCCGCCGACGGCCTGCCCATCCGCGACCAGCTCGCGAAGCATCGTGCAGACGCAAATTGCGCCGCCTGCCATGCGCGCTTCGATGCGATGGGCGTGTCTTTGGAAAACTTCGACCCCATCGGCCGCTGGCGCACCGCCGACCGCAGCGGCGACGCGATTGTGAGCACCGACACCTTGCACGACGGCACCGCGCTGAACGGCATCACCGGCCTGAAAAAATATCTGCGCGACCATCAGGACGAAGTCTTCCGCCACTTCACGCGCAAGCTCCTCGGCTACGCCCTTGGCCGCGCCGTGCTGCCTGGCGACCGCGCCTTGCTCGACCGCATGAACACCTCGCTCGCGCAGGACGGCTACAAGTTTTCGACGCTCGTCGAAGCCATCGTCACCAGCCCGCAATTTCTCAATCGCCGCGCACCATGAAATCAAACACGTCATCCATCTCACGCCGCGCCTTTCTGCGCGGAGCCGGAGCCACGCTCGCACTGCCGTGGCTGCCTTCGTTCGCTTGGGCACAGGGCGGCAAAGCTGCGGAGAACGCGAAAGCTCCCGTGCGCTACGGCTGCCTGCTTTTCGCCAACGGCGTGAATCCGCACCAGTGGTGGGCTAAAGGCGCGGGCGAGGCGATGGAACTGTCGAGCACGTTGCAGCCGCTCGCGGCGTTCAAGCGCCACATCACGGTGCTGAACGACCTTCACGTCTTCAACAACACCAGCGGACCGCACTGGCCGCTGTTTTCGAATTACCTCAGCGGCGCGCAGTTCAAGGAGACGCTCATCCCCGAGGGCGGTGAGTCCATCGACCAGGTCATCGCGCGACACACGGGCAAGGAGACCGCAGTGCCGAGTCTCGTGCTCGCGGTGGAGCCGGCGGAAAGCGGTCTGCGCAGCGGCGTGCCGAGCGTGTATTACGGCACCGTTTCGTGGTCGTCGAAGAACACGCCCATCGCGCCCGAGGTGTATCCGCGCGCGGTGTTCGACCGGCTCTTCGACACCAGCGGTCTGCTGCGCGACAAGAGCGTGCTCGACGCCGTGCTCGCGCAATCGAAGGACACGCGCCGCGGCCTGGGCGCGCAAGACCAGCAGAAGCTCGATGAATTCATGACCAGCGTGCGGGACCTCGAACAGCGTATCGAGCGCGCGACTAAAGAGGAACGCCTCGAAGGCTGGCGTCCTACATTGGCCAAGCCGAACATGGAACGTCCCGCCGCCGAGTTGCCGCAGGACGTGCGGGAGCACATGCTTATGATGCTTGACCTCATCCTGCTCGCGTGGCGCATGGACAAGACCCGCGTCGCCACGCTCATCTTCAATCGCGACGTGTCGCACATGAAGTTCGGCTTCCTCGACGGCGTGCTCAACGACCAACTCCACGGCATTTCGCATCACAAGGAAGACCCGAAGAAGCTCGCGTCGTATGCGCGCATCAATCGCTTCCACGTCGAGCAGCTCGCCTACCTCATGGCGCAGATGAAGCAGGTGGACGAAGGCAACGGCGCCACACTGCTCGACAACGTGATGCTGCAATTCGGCAGCAACATGTTCAACGGCGACAGTCACGATGGCCGCAATCTCCCGATGATTCTCGCCGGCCACGGCGGCGGCACCATCGCCGGCGGACGGTGCATCGACACCGAGCCGCTGCCCGCCGAACGCCAGCGCGCCTGCAATCTCTACCTCGCCCTCGCGCAGCGCATGGGCGTGAAGCTGGAAAAATTCGGCGACAGCGTGGAGGCGCTGCAAGGACTCGCATGAAAAAGCTCGTCGCACTCGCGTTCATCGCGTTCGCCTCACATTGCTTCGCCGAGGAGCCGCAAGTCATCCCGCTCTGGCCGGACAAGCCGCCGCAATTTCTCGCCGATGCGCCTACGGAGACGTTTGAGAACGGAACGTTTCGTGGCGTAACGATTCCGAGCATCACGCTCTTTGCGCCACCGGCGGACAAGCGCAACGGCATGGCCATCATCGTCTGCGCGGGCGGCGGCTACGGCGGGCTCGCCTGGAAAATTCACGTCGAATATGCGGCGCAGGTTTTCAATCCGATGGGCGTCGCCGTCATCGGGCTGAAGTATCGCCTGCGTCCGCCGCACAAACTCGACAACGCCGGCATCCAGGCGCTCACGCTGATGGATGCAAAACGCGCCGTGCGCCTCGTCCGGCATCGCGCCACCGAGTGGGGCATCGACCCGCGCAAGGTCGGCGTCGCGGGTTACTCCGCCGGTGCGAATCTTGCGATGAATCTCGCCGCGAATTTCGATGAAGGCGACGCCGCGTCGCCCGACCCCATCGAGCGCCTCAGCAGCCGCCCTGACCTTGCGGTCGGTCTGGGCACCTGGCATTGGCGGAAGCCGGAGAACCCGTTCGTTTTCAAGAAGAACGCGCCTCCCGTCTATCTCGTCCACGCCACCACCGACAAACCCGTCGAAATCGCCACCAACATCGTTGCCGATTTGAAAAAGCTCGGCGTGCCCGTGCGGCTCGACATGTTCGAGGAAGGCGGCCACGGCGTCGGCAATCTCATCCCCACGCGAGTGCAGCACGGCTTTCCCGGTGCCCAATGGCCCAAGCTTCTTCTGGATTGGCTGAAAACCCTAAAGGGCCCGGCATGAGTTTGAAAAACGCATTTCAAATCTGCATCGCGCTGCTCTTCGCGATTTCTTCCGTCTTCGCGCAGGACGCGAGGAAACCGAACAGAATCTCCGACACCGAGCGGCAGGAACTTGTCGATGGCCTCGCGCAGTTGCAGCGTGAAGTCGGCGCAGCGGAGAAAGCCATCGCGGGCAAGGCGGAACTTGTCGCGCTGCTGCCCGACGTGCAGGTGTGCGTGAAGGCGCTCGATTGGGGGCTGAACTTCGATGGCGCGATGGAGGCGAAGATGCTCGGCACGGCGCGCGAGGTTTTGAATGTGGGGCTCGAACGGGCGCAGCAGTTGCAGCAAGGCCGCGCGCCGTGGCTCGCACAGACGGGCAAGGTCATTCGCGGCTTCCGCTCGCGGCTCGACGACAGCGTGCAGCCGTATGTCATCAACGTGCCCGCGTCGTGGCGCGGGCCGCAGGACGAGGTGAAGGGCGAGCGCCGGCCGTATCCGCTTTTCATCGAGTGTCCGCACGCGGGGCTGGTCACGGAGCTTGCGGTCATCAACGCCGGTTTGCATGAGGGCAATGGATTCGCCGATGACGAGTCGCTGCACCTCCGCGCCTACGCGCGCGGCTACAACGCGGCGAAGTTTGCGGGCGAGGTGAACATCTTCGAGCAGCTCGCGCACGCGCAGTCGCAGTATCCCGTGGATGACCGGCGCATCGTGCTGCACGGATTCTCGATGGGGGGCTCGTGCTCGTGGCATCTCGCCGCGCATCATCCCGACCGCTGGGTCGCCGCATCGCCCGGCGCGGGCTTCGCGGACACGGAGCACTACGTGAAAATCTGGGAGTGGCAAAAACAACCGCTGCCGTGGCAGTTCACGCTCTTCCATTACTACAACGCCACCGACGTGGCGGGGAACATCGCGATGGTGCCGACCTTCAGCTACGTCGGCGAAATGGACGGTCATCGTTTCTCGCACGACGCGATGGCCGCCGCGTGCGCGCGCGATGGCGTGCCGCTGCGTCGTGTGCTCGGCTTGAACGCCGGCCATAACTACGAGAAGACCGCGCGCGCAGAAATCGAAGCGTGGATGCGACCCATCGTCGCCACCGGTCGCCCGCAATCGCACAACGAAGTGCGCTACTCGACTTACGGCTTGCGCTACGACCGCTGCGAGTGGGTGCGCTTTGACCGGCTCGATGAACATTGGAAGCGCGCCGACATCCACGCCCGCATCGAGTCGCCGGCCTCCATCCACATCAACACCGCGAACGTGAGCGCTTTTACCATCGAGGCAGCGAAACTCGGTGGGGCGCTCGCGAAGAATCAGCCGATTCGCCTGAGCATCGACGGACAAACGGTCGAAGCGCCCGCCGCAGCGGTGCCGTGTCGCATCACGGTCCACAAATCGCTCAAGACGTGGCCGCCGGAGAATGGCAAACCGCGCGCACCGACCGACGTGTGGAGTCTCGGTCTTCCGCCGGGCGATGGACTCGCAAAAATCCACGGCCTCACCGGCCCCGTGGACGACGCCTTCATGGAGCGCTTCCTCTTCGTGCGCCCGACCGGCAAAGCGATGAACGAGAAAGTCGGCTCGTGGGTCGCCGCCGAACTCGACCACGCGCAAAAGATGTGGCGCAAACTCTACCGCGGCGAAGTGCTCATCAAAGACGACCGCGATGTCACCGACGCCGACATCGCGACCTGCAACCTCATCCTCTGGGGCGACCCGCAGAGCAACGCGCTCCTCGCCCGCGTGCTCCCAAAACTCCCGCTAACTTGGACCGGCGACAAACTTACGCTCGCCGGCAACGACTGCGAATCCGCGACGCACGCGCCCATCCTCATCTATCCCAACCCGCTCAATCCGCAGCGCTACGTCGTCCTGAACTCCGGCGTCACCCAACGCGAATCCCACCTCGGCACCAGCGCCCTCACGACGCCAAAGCTGCCCGACTTCGCCGTCATCAATCTCGACACGCCGCCCGATGGCGAAGCGCCGGGTGATGTCGTTCACGCCGGTTTCTTCGACGAATCGTGGCAGCCAAAGCCCACCAAGAACCCATGAACTCACGCTGCGTCGTCTCACTGGTTGCCGTTGCCCTCCTCGCACTTCCTACGCTCGCTGCGGATTCACCAAAGGAAAACCCCGCCGACCACCTGCCGCCGAACATCCGCCAAATCACCTGGTTCGGCGAGCGCGCCGAGTTCTCTCATGGCGGGAAGACGGTGTTTTTTCTGAACAAGCAGTTTGGCGATGTCATGGCCTACGAGATGGCGACGGGCCGCATCCGTTGTCTCTCGCAGCATTTCAAACATCACGGCTTCAACCGCGTCTTTGTCCTCTGGAACGACGACCTCTTGCTCACCGGGCCGGACAAGCCCTTCGACACCACGGACAAAAAGGCCCGCACCGACGCGCGGCAGCACGCGAAGGGCTTCGTGCTCGATAAATCCGGCACCAAGCCGCCCACGCCGCTCGGCCTCACCATGCTCGAAGGTCCCGCCGTCTCGCGCACGCGCCCGCTCATCGCGTGGACGCACGACACCGACGGCGACCCGCGACAGTCGCACATTTCACTCGGCGAGCTGGTCTATGAAAACGGCGTGCCCGCGATGCAGAACGTGCGCCAACTCGTGACCGCGAAGGATTTCCCCGAAGGCCAGCGACCGAAGATGCTCGAGACGCAAAACTTCGTCCCGCCTGCCGACAAGCAAATCACCATCACCGCCTACCAGGTCGAAAACACCGCCAACACCGACGGCTTCCTGCTCGACCTCGACACGGGCAAACTCACGAACTTCACTCGCACGCCCGAGCACTACGAGGAAATCGAAGGCGTATTCCCGGATGGAAAAAGCACGACCGTCGAGCGCAACGAACATCACGGCAAAGCGTGGCCCATGGTGGATGCCTGGCGCGTCTGGTTCGACGGCAGCCGCGAGCCGCAACGACTCACGCGCTTCCTCGATTTCCCTGGCTACAAGGCCGCCAACTATGTCGTTAGCGACGACGGAAAACTCATGGCCTTCCAAATCGGCATCGCCGGTGACGAAGCCGGCGTGGGCTACGGCTTGTTTTTGATGGACGTCACGAACTCACCAGCATCGAAACCATGAACCGCCGAACCTTCCTCCAGCAAACCGGCGCCGCCTCGCTCGCGCTCTCCGCATCGTCGCTTCGCGCCGCTGATGCTCCGGCTAAGGCGAAGGCGGGCGCGGTGTTCAACGCGGTGCAGATTCAGCCGTTCAGTTTCTACGACGAGGGCATTCCGCGCGTGCTGGATTTGTTGCAGGAGACGGCGGGCATCAATGCGCTGCTCGTCTATTCGCACCTCTACAATGCAGGCACGGACTCGCCCAAGGACGTGCTGGCGGATGACCACGGCGTGCCGGTGCGCGACCCGAAAGGCCGCGTGCATCGCAAGGTGTGGGTGCGGCACAGCGCGGATGCTTTCAAAGGTTCGCTGCTGCGACCCACGCCGCCCGATGCGAAGGAGGAATATCTCGACCGCGACCTTTTCGCTGAACTCGCGGAGCCATGCCGCCAGCGTGGGATGAAACTCATGGCGCGCATCCTCGAACCGCAGGGCCAGCAATACGCGAAGAACATCGAGAACTGGCTCGCGGTGCTCACCGTGGACATCAACGGCGGGCGCGGCACGGTCGCGTGCTGGAATCATCCCGACTACCGCGATTACTGGCAGCGCATCGCGGGTGACTTGTTCCGCAATTATCCGCTCGACGGTTTCATGGTCGGCGCGGAGCGCGGCGGCCCATTGTCGCGCTTGTTGTTCAAGGGCGAGACGCCGTCGTGTTTCTGCGAGCATTGCGTGAAGCGCGCGAAGACGAAGGGCATTAACGTGGAGCACGCACGGCAGGGCTTCCGCGATCTGCACGCGTTCATCACGAGCATGATGAAAGGCGAGGCCGCGCCGCCCGATGGCATCTTCATCACGGTGCTGCGGCACTTCCTGCGCTACCCGGAGCTGCTTGCGTGGGAGCGCGAATGGGCCGCCTCACTCGAGGAAGCCGTGGGCATGTTTTCGCAGACAGTGAAGGACGCGCGGCCCGGCGCGCTCACGGGCCGGCACGTGGACCATCAGCAGACCTCGTGGGATTTCCTGTATCGCGCCGCGATAAGCTATGCGGAGATGGCGATGACGGTGGATTTCATCAAGCCGGTCGTTTACCATGAAATTACCGCGCCCCGTGTGCGGCAGTGGTTCGTGGGCCTCGCGCACAAATCCTTCCTCCGCGAACTCAGCGAACCGCAGACGCTCGACCTCTTCTTCGCGCTCACCGGCAACGACCCGACGAAGGAACCCGCGTTCGCCGAGTTGATGACGCGCGGCTTCGGCCCCGACTACGTGTATCGCGAGACGAAGCGCTGCGTGGACGGCGTCGCGGGCAAGGCGCTCGTCTATCCCGGCATCGGATTCGACATCCCGATGCACCTGCCCGAAGGCCCGCGCCGCATCATGCCCGAGGTGACGGAGGATGTCTTCCGCGCGACGAAGAAGGCATTCGAGGCCGGCGCGCTGGGCATCGTCGTCTGCCGCGAGTATCAGGAAATGCGCGTGCCGAATTTGAAAGCGGTGGGCCGCGCGCTGCGGGAGATGGGAAAGGCGTAGTTGCGAGGACTAACAACGACACTAATCATCATCACCATGAAATCACGACTCCAGCGCTTCATCACTCCGCGCCTCTTTCTCGCGCTGCTCGAAATTGTAGGCGGCAACTCATTCTGCAGCGCTGCGGATACCTGGGTTGCGGTCGGCTACGGCGGGCGGCGGATGATTTCGCACGACGGCGTGAAATGGGAAATCACCGCGGAGTGGGCCGAAAAAGGCGGCGATGATTCGAACAACTTGATGGGCCTCGCGTATGGTCTTGGCAAATTCGTCGCGGTCGGCGGCGGCGGTTTCGCGAAGGACAAGCAGGGCGGGCACATTCTTGTGTCGAAGGACGGGCGCGAGTGGAAGGAAGTCCACAGTGAGCCGTTCCGGGTGAATCCCGTAGTGTTCAGCGGCAAACGCTTCGTCGCGGGCGGACCCAATCGCACACTTCTCTGGTCAACCGATGGCGAAAAATGGACGCCGGGGGCGCAGGTAAAGGCCGACGGCTTTCCCGGCTACGCGATGTGGTTTCGCAACGGCGCATTCGGCAACGGCACTTTCGTCTTCATGGGTGAGGGCGGCGCAAAAAAGGAGTTCTATTGGTGCATCTCGTCTCCGGACGGCTCGACCGCGAGCTTCCGCAAGGACCTGCCGCAGCTGCGCTCGCTAGCGTTTGGAAACGGTGTGTTCGTCGCCGTCGGTGCGGGAGTCATCGTGACTTCGGCGGACGGCAAGGAGTGGGTGAAGCAGGGGCGTGGCGCGGATGAGAAGCTCGACTGGGTTCACTGGACTGGAAAAGAATTCCTTTGCGGCGGTGGCAAGATCACGCTCGCCTCCGCCGACGGCAAGTCGTGGAAGCCCAATCCGCTCAAACCGCAAGGCAAGCCGCTTTGGACCGACGGCACGCGCTTCATCACCTCGAGCTGGCCGGGGAAGATGGCCTTTTCGCCCGACGGAAAAACGTGGCAGCAGTCGCCGCCGCTCACGCCGAATGGAATCAACAAGGTGGTGAAAGCACAGTAACTGGCAGTTTTTAGAGCGCTTCCTAATATGATTAATTCGCTGCGCCTCGTTTTCATGACGCTGCTTTGTGCAGCAATTGGTCCGCTGTCCGCCGCCGAGCCCGCGCCCATCAAGCTGCTCTTTGCCGGCAGCAGTAGCACTTACTTCAATGAAATGCCGCGCGAGGTGGCGAAGGTCGTGGACAGGAAGTTCGTGGGGCACGTCGGGGCGAAGGTCGTGCCGGAAATTGTCGGACGCAGCGGGAGCGACATCCGCGTGTATCTCGAAGCGGGCTTCAGCAAATACGAATACGGCGTGAAGCCCGGGCAGTCGTTCCTGGACAAGATTCGCGAGGAGAAGCCTCAGTTCGTCGTGCTGCAAACGGTCTGCCGTTTCATCATGGGCGATGATGATCCGACTGGCACGGGCAACGCGCACGCCGAGGCTATCACGAAGTATTGCGAGGCTATCCGTGCTGCCGGCGGCGAACCCATTTTCTACGAGATGGGCTGGGGTAAATCCGAGCGTGAAGCCGAAGGACGTGCGCGCATTTTCCAACTCGCGGTGAAAAACAAAATCCGCCTCTACGCGCCGTGCTCGTCGGCGTGGGAGTGCGTGATGCGCGAGCGCCCCGACCTCGCGCTGCAACACCCGAAGGACGGCGCGCATCCCGGCGACACGGGGCATTTCCTGAACCTCGCGTGCTTCTACGCCGCGCTGACCAGAGAGTCGCCCGTCAGCAAACTTCCGCGCACGTATCCTGTGTGGCCGCACGGTTTGCCGAGGGCGGCGAACGACGTGGAGAAGGCCGAGGAGGCCACGCGCATCGCCGCGTTCAAGCCCGACGCGTATCAGGCGAAGATGGCGAAATGGATGTTCAAGAACATGTCCATGAACCTCACCGCTACGCTCGACGACGCGACAGCAAAATATCTCGAAGGTGTGGCGTGGGAGATGACGAAGGAAGTGACGGGTAAACTCGACGCGTCACGCCAATGAAAAAGGCGAACATGAGAGCGTTCGTGATCGGAATCGCGGCAATCATCTGCGGCTTCTGTCAGGCGCACACCGCTGACTTTGCCAGGGACATCCGTCCGTTGCTGGAGGTGCATTGCTTCGACTGCCACGGCAACGAGGAGAAGCCGAAAGGCGGAGTGAATCTGGAGCGTTTCAAATCCGAGGACGACGTGATGCGTGACCGCAGCGTGTGGGGCGGTGTGTTAGAAAAAATGGAGTCACACCAGATGCCGCCGCCCAAGCAGAAAGCGCAGCCGACAGAGGCCGATCGTGCGAAGGTGCTCGTGTGGATCGCAGACATTGCCGCGCGACCTGACCCGGTGCTTGGCGCACGCGATCCCGGCAAGCCCGTGCTCCGACGTCTCACGCGACTGGAATACAACAACACCGTGCGCGATTTGCTCGGCCTAAGCACGGACGTGTTCATGTTCCCCGAGCGGCTGCCGCTCAACGGCAAGGACTACTTCCAACCTGCGAGCGGCAAGCTCGGCGAACGCGTCGAGGTCAAGGTTCGCGAATACGGCGCGAAGTATCCGGTGCTGCTGCCCAACTCCGGACTGCCCGGCGACAACCGCGCCGAGCACGGCTATCGCAATCGCGGCGACGCCGGCAATTTCGACGCGCTCACCTTGGAGAAATACGTGGCCGTCGCAGATGAGATCGCGGAGAGTCCGAAGCTCGCCGAGACGGAGTTCTACGCGAAGTTCATCGCCGATCCGTCGACTCCGGAAAAGACTTCCAAACCGGTCGCGCGGGCGAAGCCAGCCGCCGGCGGAACGACGTTCACCGCGGCGAAGGAGTTTGCGCCCAACAAACCTCCCGGTACCGTGGCCGAAGGCTCCTCGACGCTGGTGTATCAGTTCACGCGCGGACTAAGTGAGAGTTTCGAGGAGGGTAGCGCGGGCGTGTTCGATGCGGAAGGCAAGTCCACCACCGTCGCGGCCGGCCGCGGACTTGAAGTCGCATTCGGCTCGACGCGCAGAAAAGTTCTCACCCTCAAATCGGATGCGGATTTGTGGCTGGCTGGCTTTGCCACGGCGAATGCGACATCCGGAAGATTGCTGTTCACGAACCAGCGCAAAGGCGCCAAGACGTTCACGTTGAACTTCACGGTGAGCGGCGGGACGGCTGGCGAAGGCATCGTGGAACTCGGCGTGGTCGTTCTCAGCCGCCGAGGTCAGAGCGGCTCGGTGACACTCACGGCAGCCTTCAGCGATGGCCATGAGCAATCGCTCACGCATCCACTGCCCGAAGGCGCGGGCGCGGGCAATACGTTCTTCGCCTTCCACGCTCCGGCCGGGAAAGCGATCGCGTCGCTTCGGGTGGATGGTTCGCAGTTCAGCGGCGATTACGTGTTGCTCGATGATCTGGGCTTTGTGACCGCGCGCGAAAATGTGTCATCGGTGGCGGGGGGCGCGCCGGTCGCCAAACCGGAATCACCCGCCACCGCACCCGAGTTGGAGAAGAGTCGCCCCGTTAAGATATCGCCGAAACCTCCGCGCGAACCGCGTGTCGTCGCAAGCGAGCGCCTCGCGGAATTCCTTCCGCGCGCGTTCCGACGTCCGGTCGGCGCGGTGGACGTGGAGCGTTACTTGAAATTGTTCGATGACGCCGTGAAGTCCGGGCAATCGTTTGAGTCGGGAATGAAGGCGGCGCTGCGGGCCGTGTTGTCCTCGCCGAGTTTCCTCTACCTCGCGGAGCCCGTGCGGCCAGACCAGGGGAAGGTGCGCTCTCTCGACGATTTCGAACTCGCGTCACGACTGAGTTATTTCCTCTGGGCCTCCACGCCCGACGATGAACTACTGGCGTTGGCGCGCGCCGGCAAGCTGCACGGTTCCGTCGCGCTCGAAGCGCAGACGCGCCGGATGCTCAAGAGTCCGAAGGCGCGCGAATTGTCGGAAAGTTTCGCCGTGCAATGGCTCCGGCTCGACCAACTTTACACGTCGAAGCCGGACCGCGAGTTGTTCAAGGCGTTTTACTCCGGACCGCAGGGGAAGGATACGTTGCACGCGGCGCAACTCATCGAGGCCTTGCTGCTGTTCGAAACGGTGCAGGTCGAGAACCGGAGCATTCTCGATTTCATCGCGGCGAAATACACCTGGCTCAATCCTCGCCTCGCGAAATTTTACGGACTGGAGCCGGAACACAGTCGCCGCATCAACGACGCCGGCCAGCGCGAAGTTCAGACCCTCGCCGCAACGGCCACGAACCAGCCGAATCGCGAATTGAAGAAGGACGACAAGAACGCGAACAACTTCTGGCAACGCGTGCCGCTCACCGATGCCGCGCGTGGGGGCTTCCTCACGATGGGCGCGCCGCTCACGCTCACCTCGCTGCCATTCCGCACCAGTCCGGTAAAGCGCGGCGCGTGGCTCCTGGAGACGGTGTTCAATCGCCCGCCACAGGAGCCCAAGGTCGCCTTCGCCGTCGAAAACGACACGAAAGAAGCCGCGCAAAGCACGAGCATCCGTCAGCGCTTCGAAGCGCATCGCAACAAGGCTGCGTGCTACACCTGCCACGTGCGCCTCGATCCGCCGGGCTTCGCACTGGAACGCTTCGACGCCATCGGGCGCTGGCGCGAGACCGACGGCGGCCAGCCCGTGGACGCCCGGGGCGAGTGGAACGGCGCGTCCTTCGACGGTCCCGCCGGCTACAAGGCCGCGCTGCTGAAGAACCCCAACGAGTTCACGCGCGGTTTCATCGAGCACCTGTTGAGCTACGCCCTCGAGAGAAAACTGGAAATCTTCGACCAGCCTGCGGTTGCCGAAATCCAGTCTTTGGCGGCGCAAGATGGGAACAGAATTGGCCGCGTAATTGTTGAAATTGTAAAATCATACGCGTTTCTTCGAGTCAGAAACACGCGCGCAGGAGAGTAGACTATTTAGCTGCCCCCCCTTGGGAGGGGGACATGCCTCTGGCGCGCATTGAGTTTCAAAGTGGAGTCAGGAGTCTTCCGCAATCATTTGTAAGCGCGTCGTCGCACCACGCCAACTTCAAACCACGCGCTTCACCGGAAAGAAGATCACCCGCAACGCGCGCATGGGGCCAAAAGAATTGAAACAATTCTGCGCCCTCGACGAGTCCACGCTGGAGTTGCTCAAGACCGCGATGACCCAACTCAACTTGAGCGCCCGCGCCTACGACCGCATCTTAAAAGTCGCTCGCACCATCGCTGATCTCGCTAATTCAGAATCCATCACCGCCGAATCCATCAGCGAAGCCATCCAACTCCGCTCACTCGATCGACAGCTGTGGAGTTAATCGTCGAGTCTGGGGTCCTAAATTCATTCGTTCCGCCCATCGATCACCGGCGACTTTGATCCCGCTGGCAATTTAAAAGACTCACGCGCCCCAAGCTCCAACATCCTTTTCACCCGAAGCAACAGCTCCCGTGGACTGAACGGTTTGGTGACGTAGTCGTCACCCCCAAGTTGCAAACCGATCACGCGGGCGTCTTCGGACGCACAAGCGGTGAGCAGGATGATCGGGATCCGGATTGCAAATTTCCGCCGGAGCATTTCGCAAATTGCGAAGCCATCGATTTCAGGCAGCATCACGTCGAGCAAGATCAAGTCTGGCGCCTGAGCCAAGGCGCATGCGAGCCCCACTTCTCCCGAGTTGGCGACCGTCACTTCGAAGCCCGCTCGCCGCAAGTTGAAGCTGAGCAACTGCGTAACATCCTCTTCGTCATCAACCACGAGTATGCGTTTTGCCATGCGACAACGTTCCCACACTCGAGAATCAAACGTACGGCGGGAGAGTTACTTTAGCGAAACGACGGAAGCCGCGCCGTTTGTAAAACGCCGGCGCAACCGTTTCCAAAACATTCACCTCATCGACACTGCCACGCCATTGAGGCGACACACTCTACAGATAGGCTCCAGGCACTATGAATGGAGAAACAACTTGGCCCCGGAACGGTAATGCTCCGGGCTCGACAGCAGATTCGCCCACACGCACAAAGCTCCGCATCTTCGCCTTGTATGAGGATTTTGCGTCCGGCATTCCCGCACGATGGCTGGCCGGTGAGATTGCGCTGCATGGCAAGTCACGTTGCGACTCTTCCATTGAAATGTGGAAGTTTGATCACGTTACACGCACCGGGGCTTTTCAAAAAATGACCGCACAAGAGGCGGGGGCCGCCGACGTGTTGATTATTGCAGCGGTGTCCGTCAACGAGGTGCCGGCCGGATTGGACGATTGGCTTCGGCAAGTCGCCGCGTGGAAGCAGAATCGCCTTTCGCCGGGACTCGTCATGGGGTTACTCGGAATCCAGAACGAATCCAACGTCGAGCGAAGTTTGCTGGTGAATGATCTCGCGCGCTTCGCGGCGCATTCCAAGATGACCTTTGACTGGAGACCAATGGATGTCTACGGACAAGCGGATGCGAAATGGACAGCGATACCGGTCGAGCAGTTTCTTGCGGACCGTATCGCAGCTGCCTTCCCAACTCCGTTGGGTCCACCCTGAAGGCTTGCACGCTAAGGATTGCACAGATAACGCTCTCGCATCGCTCGTGAGGCGGAGGCGCCCCCAGTGAACGTTGCAAACCAATTAAGCATTGGGAGCAAATGCGAAATCTCCAACCACCCAACCACAGAAGAACTCGACCAACCCTACGCGTTGAAGCCGGCCTGCGGTTCAGAAAAGTTGGCGTCTACAACATTTCTCACCGTTCCCGTTGCAATGACGCACGCGCCGTCGCGTAGGCGGAAAACTTGCCCTCGTGCCAGCCCGCGCACCGAGGCTTGCGGGGTACGGAACTGCAGATAGGCGCGGCACTGCTCTGCCGGAAAAAGAAACTCCAACTGCTCGAGCACCACGAAGGCATCCCACTCTCCGTTCACCGATTCAAACGTAGTGCGCAATCCCGTGACCAATGGTGCACGGCGACCACTGCGCTCGGTCGGCAACAACGTCAGATCCACTTCAAGATGGCCAGCCAGCGATGCGGCAATCACGAGAGAATCATTGGCGGCGAACCGCGGCCGAGCAAGTGGCGGAATGTTAAATGTTATTCACAAGACGTTGACCCCATCGTCATTTGTTTTCATTGAGGCGGTGATCAACTCAATCGCGAGGAGCGCAAGGAAATGTTCGCTCGTAAAAATTGAAATTCCACGGAAACCCTGATTCCCTCCGCTCTTCGACAGTCTTCTCCTCCGCTCTAGGGACAGTGGAGGATTCATATTTTCTACTCACCCGCCACGACATTGGCTTGCCAAAGGTTTTCCGATCGTCGGAGCACCGCTGCCCTGTTCGGAACTACACAACCAGGTCTTGGAAAAGGAAAAGGCGGCGATCCGAAGATCGCCGCCGTGGTTTCTCTTTCGTTACTGCCGGATTCGCGTCTGAGTCGCGTTCAGGACAGGGTTGGCATTCGCTGGTTCAGCGAAAAGAACAGCCACAGCTTGAGCAGTCGAAGGGTAACAAATGACCCATGATTAAATGGGAGGTTCCGTTGGCCATCCGGCCAGGGGACCGACCTTCGACGTTTCCTGCTGTGACTGAAAACTTCATGAGGCTTTCGATCTCGTGCTTGAATTACGGCTTGAAGGCGCGCACGCGGTAGAACTTCTTCAACTCAGCGCCAGCGGCGCCGTCGGTGTAAGATTTCACCGCGCCCGATCCGTTGACGAGATCGCCGACGTTGACCCAAGTGCTCATGTTGGTGGAGGACTGCACCTGATAGTTGAAGCCGGACGAGGTCGCGAAGTTGACGACCAAGTTCGTGCCGATGGAGGACGCGACTTGGGTGAGCTGCGGTTCAATCAAGGTCTCGAACGGCACGCGCGCACCCGCGCCACTGAGGATGCCGTATTCCGACAGCGCGGTCCAATCCGCCGCCCAGTTGTTCGCACCGAATGCGCCGACGTAGCTGACCGGGGTGTAGAATCCATCGGTCGGCGGAAGGCGCGTGCCAGCGAGCGCCGGACTGCCAACCTGCGGACGCGGATCGAGCACGTTGCCGAAGTCGCGGCTGATGCCGCGGAGTTGGGGATCGACGATCGTGTTATTGCGGCTGGCATCGGTGAAGTAGACGCCGCCATTGTCGATGCTGATGTTGGTGATCGAGTTGGGGTTCACGCCACCGGTGAAGCCGAACCAGATGTTGT
>JBGAJN010000001.1:0-2254574 GCA_044224905.1 Limisphaerales bacterium | reverse complement strand
CCGCTGGCGTCAAACTCCAGCGCCGTGTTGATATCGCTGATCGGAACACCATTGGACCAGTTCGCGGCACCGCTCCACACGCCACTCACCGTGTTCGTCCAATAGTTCGTGTTCGTCACCTGAGCGAACGCCCCGGGCGCAGAAGCCAGCGTGGCCACAACCATCGCACACCGCCCGAAGCGCCGAAATAGTTGCGCAAAGGTTCCGCCGTGGTGACAAAATGTTTGATTCATAGAGACTGCAGATTAGGGAGCGACGACTTCACCTTGCGGTTCGAAAAAATGAAGCCGAACGTGAACATATGAAACGGAAATTGACTGATTGTGCGGTTCACGTATCGGCTGGGTAACGATCCATCGAAGTAGACCATAGCCAAGTCCAATAATCAATCAGTTTCGCGCCCTCGGACCGGTCATCCAAGGCGCTTGAAGCGACTCCGTTTCGGCTACAATCGCATGCCTCAGCTGACCGCAATTCAGATGCGCAAGCCAAGGTATTCAATCATAGCAGAAACCTCCGCTTTACTTCACATTGACGTGGTAGAAGCGGGTGGTGGGAAGGTTCAGCGGAGGGGTGCCGCCGGTCAGTGAGCCGTCGTCGATCCACTGAGCAACGCCCGCATTGGTCGTGATCACCGGGTTCACCACGGTCGTCCAGCTGACCAAGTCGCCACTATACTGAATCTGATACACCGGCGTCCGGAAGGTCGTCTCCGCCGCCGTCGTCCACGTTACCGCAAAGTTCGCCGTGTTCGTCACCTGCGCCGTCATTACTTTGAACGCGCTGTTGAAGTCCGTCGGAATCGTCCCCGCCCAGAACTCCTGATAATTGTTCTGTCCATCACCGTCGTAGTCACCAAAACGGTCCGTTGCATTCGTCCCGTTGGCCAGGCTCAACACCCCGAAATACTTCATCGCCCAAGCGTTGTAGATGCCGTCACTGTCGCTATCCATCAACTTGAACTGATCCACCGTCACGCTCGTCGCCCCGTAACTCACACGGAAACTCCCCAAACTGTCCGTCGTGTTGATCCGGCTAACGCCGCTGGATGGAGCATTCGCAAAAACTCCCCCTCCGGCCGCATACTCGATCAGCTTAAATGTCGTGTTCGTCGCCGGAAGAAAGTTATTGATCAAAGTCAGTTCCAATGTGCCGTCGATGCTGGCCGTACCTCCCACGGTCAAAACGTCATAGTCGTTGGTCGCGATCAACCCTCCGATTTCAAAGCTCATTTTCGCGGTTCCAAACAGGTTCAAGTCGCTATCCATATGCAATGCGCCCGCTGAGTTACCCGGCTTGACCGCACCACCGTTGCCGTTAATTGCAACGTAGACTGGCCCACCAATACGACCGGATCCGCCCAGAGTGCTGTTGTTATCCACAAAGACATTCCCGACACCTGTCGCGGTTCCGTTGGTGCCGTTATTCACCAGCAACGTTCCCGCGTTTACGAACGTATCGTCCGTGTAGACGTTGACACCCGTCAAGTTCACCGTGCCGTCTCCTTCTTTAGTCAACCCGTACGGAGTCACACCGGCCTGCGAAAAGTTGCCGGTAAAGTTTACCCGCGAATTGGTCGCAGCCGTTAATACGACCCGATCCAGCATACTCACATTGCCGGTAAACGTGCTCGTCACTCCCGGCGTCACGGTACCAATTGCTTTCGGTCCACCGAAGATCGGATCGTCGACTACGAGATTCTGTGGCACCGTGAACGATCCCGCAGTCAATAGGCGCGCATTACCCCCAATCGTGACCGTGTTGTCAAAACGGCCCAATGCCGTGTTCAGACTCTGGCTTTCAATTCCGACAATTACGTCGCCACCGTTGATCTGAACACCGCCGTCAAATCCGTTTGTCCCAGTCAGAAACAGGCCGCCGGAGCCGCGCTTGATTAAGCTCAGGTTGCCGGATATTTGCCCGCTGAAACTTGAACTGTCAGTATTGTTTACCGTGAATCCGGGGAAATTCGTCGCGGAATTGACTATGTTCCCGTTGCCGCGAAGCGAATTGACCGTGACGTTGAAGCTATTCAAATCCAACACCGACTGGTTGGTGACCACCAAACCGCCGGCGGCGGGTATCGCATTCCCAAGGCCAAGACGAAGCACACCTTCGCGCAAGATGGTTCCGCCGGTATAATTGTTCGCGGCATTTCCGAGCACCAGAGTATCCAGCCCGATCTTGGTCAACGAATGTGAACCGTTGATCTCCGTGATTAGCGCGTTGTTCGTAAACACAACTCCGACCCGCCCAAGGTCCACACCGCTCTGCCCGATCTTCGAATCAGCCGCCAACTGGATGGTCATTCGATCGTCGAACGTAATGGTTGCCGCTCGGGAGTCATCGACGTAGTTGAACGCTTCGATACTGCCGCCATTCAACTGAATGGTTTTATTAGTCAAACCAGTAAGATTGACTGCCACCTGCAGATTTACGTTGCTGGC
Source organism: Limisphaerales bacterium (assembly GCA_044224905.1). Taxonomy (GTDB): domain Bacteria; phylum Verrucomicrobiota; class Verrucomicrobiia; order Limisphaerales; family JBGAJN01; genus JBGAJN01. Next base: position 2,252,127 of record JBGAJN010000001.1, on the reverse strand, counting down.
GACATTAAACTGTTCGACCGAGTTGGTGTCCGAAAAACGGTTCAACCTGCTCGTCCAGCGCTCCGCTGATCCGGGTTGCTGCACCAATGTATTGACCGGTTGGTAGTTCACCAAGGTAGGAGTCAACTCCAGCACCGTGTCAGGATTAAAGGTCGCGGTGGAAAACAGATTACCCATGGATCCGTTGTCGCCAACGGCTACAGCACCGCCATTCACAACAATATTGCCGTTGAACGTAGCGGAACTGTCGACCGGAAGTTCCAACACACCCAAGCCGTACTTCGTGAGAGTTCTATTATTTCCCACCAATCCGCCGGCGAAACTGATGCGATTACTGCCACCACCCAACGGGCGAGTGGTGTTTTGCACTTCCACAATCGCGTGGTTGGATAGAGTCACCGCCCCCCCAATTATTGCTTTCGTGCGATCGCCTTGAATTTGGAAAAGCAATTTGGAACCCAGCGCACCGCTCACACCATTCGTCCCCGGTACGCTAACGAGATCAATCCCGGAAGCGTAGGTCTGCACGACATTGTTGCTGCCTCCGAAAGTGAACCCGATGGTATTGTTGTCCACGCTGGTGATTTTACCACCCGAGTATACCAAATTGTTGTTGGTAGCACGGAACGAGAGACCGACCAAACCGTTAAGATTGACCGTATTGGCCGACGATATCTGCCCCAGAGCGAAGTTGGTCACGTTCGTGCCAAACCCGGTTGTGTTCACTGCAAGGATGCCACGATTCACGTCATAACCGCCGTCGTAATCAGGATTGTTACCCTGAAGCACCAATGTACCGGCACCAAACTTTGTGAGATGGCCAGCCGTGATCAACGAATTCGTTAACGTCGCAGTCCCGCCGGTCTGCACAAAAACTAAACCCTCACCAGTGCCCGTCGGGCCAAATATGAGGTTGACGTTGGTCGTTCCGGAACTTCCCGTAAAAATCAGCCCCCCGCTGGCGATGGTAACGTTCGTTCCGGCGCCCGCACCCAAGAGCGAAGCGCCCGTTAGTTTGAGCGCATAAACGTTAGCTGCCGCGCTGTTGACCGATTGGCCGCCCTGAACCTCCACATTATCGGTTCCGCCCACCAAGGCCGGAAATGCGCCACTGGTCGGGACCACCACATTGGGCACGGCGTTGGTGAAACCAATGCCGGGCACATAAGTCATAAACGTGGCGCCGCCGACATTTGTTCCACTCACCATGTAAGGAGCAACAATTCCGTTGTTGATGCTGAGCGTTGGAGAAGCGGAATTGGTGACAATAAATTGCGCCGTGTTGGTGCTGCCAATCAGCCCCGCGATCCCGCTAGCGTTGAATTCCAGTGTGCCGTTGCCAATACGCACCAAGTCCGGCACGGTCAACGTGAACACGCTGTTGGAAACCACACTGGCATTGGCAGTATTCCCGAGCAGGCTCAGTTGGCTTCCACCAGAGAAGCTCACCGTACCCGCAACCTCGCGAGTCGCGACGAGCGTCGCATTGTTGCCACTTTTCTGATAAGTCAACGTTGAACCGTTAAGCACGATCGGCGTTGAATTGCCCCATCGATTACTGTTTTGCGTACCGGGCGCGCCAGTGTTGTCCAGAATCAACTGGGAACCGGCATGAGTGATCAACTGGCTGATGTTGTTGTTCGCTGAATTACCACCCGCCTGAGCAAACCCACCGTTGACCCCGGTCGCGAAGATGGTGCCGTATGTCTCGACGGCCCCAGTCCCCAACGGCGTATTCGTTCCGCCCACCGAGATCTGCAGAGTGGTGCCCGGATTAATGAGCGTCCCGCCCGTGTAACTGTTACTGCTGGAGATTTGCACCGTTGAGACAACCACACCGGCGACGGCATTGATGTATGGATTCGGCCCCACGCTAAGCATGCGGGCACCGGAGAACTGATTGGCGCGGTTGAACACAGTGGTGTTACCGCCACCGCCGATCTTGTACTCGTTGGCAAACGGCGTAATTATTCCACTATACGTAGCGTTTCCACCATCAACTGATCCCAACCGAATATCCGCTCCCGCGCCGCCGTTAAACGGACCGCCCGGACTGAGGTTAAAATCATTGGTGATCGTCGCACTGCCCAGAATACCGAAGCTCAGGACGCTATCAGGCGAGAAATTGAATTTAGTTCCCAGCGTATTCAACAACGTGGTGGGCTCCGTAGCCGAATAAGCCACCAAAGTGCCGGTCGAAACGTTCACCTTGCCTCCTGGCAGCGCTGCGTTGGTCACAAAACCAATTTTGCCGTTGTTACCCAGAAAAGCGGGCTCGATGTTGAAGTCGCCAAGGAAGCCACTATTGGTTCCGCTGAAAACCATGTAAGCATTGTTGTTCGCAACCAGGTTCAGGTTTCTCGGGGCACCGTCCTGAGTGAAGTTGCCGCTGAAGGTAATACGAGATCCACCATTCCCCGTGGTATTAACGTAAAGAGTCCGGTCACCGCCGGCCACTGTAACAGGTCCCTGCAACGTTGCGACCGGTGCAGTCGGCGAATAATTATTGCCGCCCGCATTCACGGTCAACGGACCGCGCAACAGGATGCTTCCCAGGTTGGTCACGCGTGGATTGTTTGCCGCCGGTGTGAAATCGAGAGTCCCTCCGCCGTAATTGCTGATCAAGCTGCTCGGGACCTGATAATTGACGATGAAGTTGTTACTGAAGAAATAATTAGAAGTAACGTTGTTGGCAAAGTTGAACGATCCACCACCGTCGAGATTAATATTGCCAGCACCGAACTGGTAAACGATCGGACCGGCCAAATTGTTCGCCGGAAGATTAGCCGTCTGCCAGCGAATGGATCCGTTGGTAATGAAGGTGCCGCCGGTGAAAGCTGGGTTGTTACTAGCCGAGTAGCCAAGCGGTTGCGCGCCACGCTTGATCAAGACGCCCGGGCTGGCGCCGTCAACAATCGGCCCAATGATCTCCAAGGCCCCGGCGTTGACGCTACGACTTCCATTAATTTGAAAAGCTGAATAACCATTGAGGGTGGTGGTGCCGACAATTTTCTCGCTCCAAGTGCTACCATTGGCAACGGTCAACGCCGTCGCGTTGGTCAAACTCGTCCCGCCGTTGATTGTGAGGTTGTTGTTTGTGATGTAACGATCCGTTCCTCCTGCCGCCGTGACACGATCGATATTCCAGCCCGAATTGCTATTGACCAGAATGTCGTAGCCCGATGGCCCCGGACCGAAAACATTGCCCAAGCCATTGTCGCGCACGTCAATTGTCCCCCCGTTCAGAGTCAACACTGAGGCGGATCCCAATGCGTTGGCTGCATTATTTGAATTCAGATGAATCCGGATCGTGCCCTGATTCGCAAACGTCGCGCCTCCGTAGATGTTCGGACTAAAATTCGTCAACAACAACGTGCCACCTCCCAACTTCGTGAAGCTATACCCGCTACCGTTAGTCTCCACGATCCCACTGTCCAAACTGACCGGGGCATTGTTGCTAATTGCCGCGGCCCCACCAATGAACATCGGACCAGAGAAGTTCAATTGATAGGTGTTCGCGTTGTTGACTGTTAAAATATTTGTCCCTGCGTATAGATTCCCCAATGTCAAAGTCCTGCCGTTACCGCCGGCAGCAGTTGCCTGCGCGACAGTGATGACACCATTGCTTCCCGCAATCAAATCATTGCCAGCTCCGGGCCCAATCGTTTGATTGGTATCGCTGCGGAGCAACAGATTGCCGCCGTTGAGGGTGATTGTCCCCGTTCCGAGTATGTTGCTGACGAACACCCCCGAGTTTGTGTCCAAACCTGCGATGGCAAGAATGTTTCCTTGGTTGAGCACGGTTCCGCCGCTGTACGGGTTGTTGTTCTGGTTCGTTATAAACAACGTTCCAACGCCAGTCTTAATGAGCGCGCCAGAATTGGTCCCGTCCTGAATCGGACCATCCAGGCTCAGATTCGTAAGATTGTTAAAAACAGCCGCACCGTTGAGGAATGTCGAATTCGAAAACTTCAGTAAGTATCCGTTCTGACTAGCCAGAGTTAACCGACCGCCATTCATGGTCAACGAATTCAAATTGAGCGTGTTATTGACCACCGCATTCAACTGGTTGCCCGGTGCCGGGGGACGATCCACTCTGATCACGCCGTCGCCGCTCACAATAACGCTGTTGGTATAAAAATAATTCGTGTTCGCGTTGGTGTAGCCGTTGGTGGATACGCCGGGATTGATCACCAATCCGGTCGTGCCCCAGCGGAGGAGAAACTCACCGCCGTCAGCCAATTCGATCGTAGCACCGCCAAGAGGGCTGTTGGAGGGGTTGACGGCAAACAATTGCACATTGCTGCGCACCGTAAGGAGGCCGGAGAAAGTGTTCAACCGATTGGTCAGAGTCAAAACGCCCTGCGCGCCGAAGTTTGTTCCGGAGGTGATGGTAAGCTGATTCGTTCCTGAAAGGACATTAGTGATTCGCAGGTCAAAGTTCGTCCCGCGAAAATTCGCGTCGGCCAGATCAATAAAGCTGTTGCTGATTACGTTCACCGGTCCCGCAAGAATCCGCGCGGCGGATGCGAACGTCCCGCCCAAGGTCCCACCCGCGAGATTGATCGTATATCCAAGTGTTGGCGCCACGCTATTGGTGTCGTCAAAAATAAATGCTCCTCCCCTGATGTTGAGAATCGTCGCGTTGGTGTTCACTCCGAGGTCATCTGCGGCATCAATCCACAACTGCCCCGCATTCACAGTGTTTGTGGACCCGGTACGGGCCGATGCGGTGGTCAACGTAAGCTTTCCCGATCCGTCTTTGGTGAAAGGAGTGTTGCCAACTAGCGCGCCACTGTTGGTCACTGCACTCGAACCCAGGACTGAAAGACGTCCACCAAGCGCCCCGAGGTTCACCGTGCGGGTTTGCGTAAAGTTGTTGGTCATCGCCAACGTCGCGTTGTTGCTAACGGTTACGGAATTAGCCGTGCTGCCCAATGCGGCGTTTTGCGTGATCGCCAGCGTGCCGGCACTAACAGCGGTATTGCCGGCGTAGCTGTTGGCTCCCGTAAGCGTCACAGTGTTGGTGGTGGTCTTGGTCAATGCCGCGGTCCCGCCGAGCCGAGCCGAAATCAATCCGCTCTGCACGCTGTAGGTTGTTCCAGTCAGCGTTCCCGTCGTCCCAATGATCGATCCGTTGATGAGCGTCACCGCCCCCACCGAGTCCGTACGCGTATTGATGTCCACTGTGCCCCCGCTCACCGTCAAGGCTCCTGATCCCAAAGCGTTGTTAGCCCCATACACCAGCGTTCCATTGCTGACAGTGGTGGTTCCGGTGAAGCTGTTGGAAGCATTCAAGCGCAACGTTCCCGTGCCGTCCTTGTTCAATCCGCCGGTCGTCGTCGCGATCGCACTGTTGATAAACGTGTTGCTCGCTCCCCCCACCGTCAGCGTAAACCCCGCCCCGCTGATCGCGTTGGTCGAGTTCAACACCAGCGACCCGCTATCCGAGTTGATCCGCGTCGCTCCCGCCAGCGTAATCGTCCCGCCAAAATTGTTCGAACCGCTCACGTTGCGCAGCGCCCCGCCGTTGGCGATCCCCGTGCCCGCCAGGGTCAGCGGCTTGTTGGTTATCGTGATTCCGCCCTGCAACTCCAACGCCGCCCCGCTCGACACCGTCGCCCCCACGTTCGACGCTCCCAAACCAAAGCTGTTCTGCACATTCACCACCCCGTTGCTGATCAACGTCTGCCCGTTGTAGCTGTTGCTCGCCCCCAGAATCAGACGATAATTGCTGCCGGTCATGATCAGGTTGCCGGCGCCGGTGATCGCACCTGCCAGACGCACATCCCCTGAACCGGTGCCTCCGAAGGTCGTATTGGCTCCCAGGATCACTGCATTGCTCACAAGGAACTGTCCCGTGTTGTTCTGCAGCAGTTGCGGACGCGCCGCTCCGGTCTGGCTGAAGGTCAATCCGTTGCCTGCCAATACCTGCGTCGCCGTCGAACCGCTGTTCAACAGCAGCTGATTCAATAGAAAATTACCCGCAAAATCATTCGTTGCTGCGTAGCGATTGGTCCCGCTGGCGTCAAACTCCAGCGCCGTGTTGATATCGCTGATCGGAACACCATTGGACCAGTTCGCGGCACCGCTCCACACGCCACTCACCGTGTTCGTCCAATAGTTCGTGTTCGTCACCTGAGCGAACGCCCCGGGCGCGACTCCAATTCCCAAAACGGCGAGCGCGCAAAGCCAAAACTTGGGAACCGGCCGTACATAATGATAAGCAATTTGGTTCATGGAAGGTGACTTTTTCAAAGGCGCCGGACTCACAACAGTGCGCACCCAACCTCGCGGAAATCTTGGGCGGATACGGTTGACGTCATGGTTGTCTGATTCACAACTGGGCTAGTGCGAGAGTTAAACATGTCCGTGTCCTGTATTCAAACAATTTTTGGGTATTTAAAGGACATTACCGTTCCGCCAAGCTTGACCCCGCGCACGCAATTCCGTACACGAACTCGAAACCGAAACCGCCACGGTCACCGAAACGTTCTCATGCCTGCGAAAACCATCATCAAACCCGCCAAGTCCCCCGCCGCCGTCGGCCCTTACAACCACGCCGTTCGCATCGGCGACCTGCTCTTCTCCGCCGGCCAGATCCCGCTCGACCCCGCGAATCCCTCCGCCCCCCTGCCCGAGGGCATCAAGGCGCAAACCAAGCGGGTGCTGGACAACGTGGTGACGATACTTGCCGATCAGGGGTTACGCACCAGTAACGTCGTCAAAACCACCGTCTTTCTCACCAATCTCGCAGACTTCGCCGCGATGAACGAAGTCTACGCGGAGTATTTCACCAGCGACTTCCCCGCCCGCTCGACCGTGCAAGTAGCCGCGCTCCCCCGCGGAGCGAGCGTCGAGATCGAGTTCATCGCGCATTATTGATCGCGCCCGGTTCGCCCTTCGCTAAACTGGCCCATGCAACCGCTTCTCTACCTTGGTATCGGCTTGGTCGTCGGCGCGGCCCTCGGTTGGCTGCTCGCCGCGCGACGCGGGAATGCCGCCGCTGCGGATGCGCGCTTGGAAGCGGAGTTGCGCCAGAATCTGGAACGCCGCGAGGCTGAGCTCAGCCAACTCCGCACCCAGCTCGATCAAACCGGCGACGAACGCGCCGCCGCGCAAGCCCTCCAATCCGCAGCCGAAAAACAACTCGCCGAACAACGCCAGCACTCCGTCCAAGTTGATTCTTCGCTCGACGCCCTCCGCCAGAAACTTTCCGAAACCGAGTCCGCCCGCGCTGCCGCTGACGCCGCGCTCAAGTCCGCCGAGAAGTCCCTCGCCGACCAACGTCTCGCTCACGAAAAGAATCTCGCCGATGCCCGCCAGGCTCAGGAGAAAGCCATCGCCGATCTCCGCGATGCCTTCAAAGCGCTCAGCGTCGACGCGTTGAAGCAGACCCATCCCGAATTCCTCCGGCTCGCCAACGAAACCTTCGCCAAGTTTCAAGCCACCGCGCAGGGCGAACTCTCGCAACGTCAGGAAGCCATCAAGACCCTCGTCGAACCGCTCAAGCAACAGCTCGAGACCTACCAGCAACGGCTGCAACAGACCGAGACCTCACAATCCAGCGCGCTCGGCGAAGTGAAGAAACAACTCGAACTCCTCGCCACCCAAAGCCAGTCGCTCGCTGCCGAGACACAACAGTTCCGCATGGTGCTCAAGTCGAACCAGGCCCGCGGACGTTGGGGCGAAGAGACGTTGCGCCGCGTCGTCGAGGCCGCCGGCATGAGCGCGCATTGCGACTTCACCGAGCAGACGCAGTCCGACGACAAGAAGCCCGATCTCATCGTGCGCCTGCCGGGCGATCGCTTCATCATCGTGGACTCCAAGGTGCCCGACTTCGATTTCCTCAACGCCCTCGAAGCCGCGGACGACGCCACCCGCTCCGCCGCGCTCGCCGCGCACGCCACCAAATTGAAGGCCACCATCAAGGCGCTCGCCGATCGCGATTATCCGGCGCAGTTCCCTAACGCGCTCGATTACGTCGTGCTGTTTCTCCCGGCCGAATCCCTCTTCAGCGCTGCGCTGGAAGGCGATCACGAACTCATCGTCTGGGCCGCGAACAAACGGATCATGATCGCCACGCCCGCGTCTCTGATCGCCCTGCTCCGGTCCGTCAGCATCAGCTGGCAGCAACACGAGCAGACGCAGAACGCCCGCGAGATCGCCACCGCCGCGCAGGAATTCTTCGCGCGCGTCGCCAAGTTCACCGAGCACTTCGAGAAAATCCGCGCCGGATTGGAACGCGCGAACAACGCCTTCAACGACGCCGTGGGCAGCTACGAACGCCAGGTCCGCCCCAGCGGCGAACGTCTCGACAAGCTCGGCGGCGGCGCGCCCGGAAAAGAAATCGCCGACGTCTCCCCGCTCGACGCCACGCTGCGCCTCCCGCCGACGACCTGAAGCACTCGCGCACAAGATTCCGCTTGCACGCGCGGACTCGGTTGTTACATTGCGCGCTCGCTTTTGGGGCGAACGTCCACCCGCGCCGGGTGGATTTTTTGTCCCGGTAAAATACCATCGTTACGTTGTTGTGAAAATTTTCGCCGGCACGTCCAACCAACCCCTCGCCAAGGCCATCTGCGCCTCCATCGGTCTCGACCTCGGCAAGTGCACGGTCACGGCTTTCCCCGACGGCGAGACGTTCGTCAAGATCGACGAGAACGTACGCGGCGAGGATGTCTTCGTGGTGCAGTCGTCGAGCCCGCCGACGAACCATCACTTGATGGAAATGTTCATCATGATGGATGCGTTGCGCCGTTCGAGCGCGAACCGGATCACGGCGGTGCTGCCGTTCTACGGTTACGCCCGGCAGGATCGCAAAGATCAACCGCGCGTGCCCATTACGGCCAAGCTCGTCGCCAACCTGCTCGTGGCCGCCGGCGCGAATCGCGTGCTCGCGATGGATCTGCACGCGCAGCAGATTCAGGGGTTCTTCGACATTCCGGTGGATCATCTCTATGCGGCGCCGGTAATGTATGAGTATTTGAAAAAGAAGGCGATTCCGGATCTCGTGGTGGTCAGCCCGGACGTGGGCGGCATCAAGATGGCGCACGCTTACTCGCAGTTCCTCGAGGTGGGCTTGGCGATTGTCGCCAAGCGCCGCAAGAGCGCAACGGAAGTCGAGGCGATGACGGTGATCGGCGAAATCCGGGGCAAGAATGTGTTGATGGTGGACGACTTGACGGAGACGGCAGGGACGTTGACGGGGGCGGCGAAATTGTTGCGCAAGAAAGGCGCGAAGAAGATTTACGCGTGTGTTTCGCACGCAATCCTCAATGATTTGGGCATCGATCGATTGCGAAAATCAGTCATTGACGAACTAATCACGACTGATACAGTCCTCCGCCCGCCGATAGACGGGGTGAAGATCACGACCCTTTCGGTGGCGGGTTTATTGGGCGAAGCGATCCGACGGATCAACAGTAATTCGTCGGTGACTTCGCTGTTTGAATTTAAGGGCGGCCGCACGAGTTGAGCGGGCGCCAGTATAGAATAGAAAGTTAAGCAACATGAAATCAGTAGCGTTGAAAGCATTCCCGCGGACGTTGTCACGCCGTGGCGGTTCCAAGAAACTTCGCGCCTCCGGCCGCGTTCCTGCCACCGTGTACGGCGGCACGACCAAGCCCCAGAATCTCGAAGTTCAACTCATTGAACTCCAAAACGTCCTCCACCACTCCGCGTCCGAGAACGTTCTCGTTGACCTCGCGGTGGAAGGCGATGCCCGCCCGAAGCGCCTCGCGCTCGTGCAGGAAATCCAGCATCACCCGCTCAGCGCGAAGATGCTGCATATTGATCTCCACGAAGTCGCGCCCGACGAAAAAGTCACGATCTCGGTGCCTGTCGAACCGACCGGCGAAGCGATCGGCGTGAAAAACGGCGGCGTGCTCGAGCACGTGCTCTTCAAGCTGCGCGTCCGCGCATTGCCGAAGGATCTGCCGGAAGTCATCCACGTGGATGTTTCGGGATTGGAAATCGGTAAAGCCGTCCACATCGGCGACATCAAGCCCGCTGCGGGCGTGGAAATTCTCGGCCATAAAGAACTCGTGGTTCTCGCTGTTGCCGCCCCGGTGACCGAAGCCCAGGAAGAAGCAGCCGCGGCTGCCGCCCCTGCCGGCGAAGTCGAAATGATCAAGGAGAAGAAAGAAGGCGAAGAAGGCGCCGCTCCTGCCGCTGGTGCGAAGAAGGACGAAAAGGCTGCCGCCGGCGACAAAGGCGCGGAAAAGAAACCCGCCGAAAAGAAGAAGTAATTTTCTCCGCGTGCCAGCCGGAAGGTTGGCGCGGGATACGGCCCGACCATGGAGAGCATTTATCTCATCGTGGGTTTGGGCAATCCCGGGGCGGACTATGCGCGAACCCGTCACAACGCCGGGTTCCTCGCCGTGGAAAGATTGGCCTCGCGTTGTCGGGCGACCTGGTCGTTCGAGAAAAAGTTCGATGCGCGCGTGGCGCGAAGCGAACAGGATGGCCGGAAGCTCGTGTTGGTCGAACCGCAGACCTACATGAACGCAAGTGGTGAAGCGGTCGGGCCGCTGGCGCAGTATTTCAAAGTGCCTCCAGCGCGGGTGTTGATCGTGGTGGATGACGCGGATTTGCCCTTGGGCGGAATTCGCCTCCGTGAGCGGGGAAGCCCCGGCGGACATCACGGGCTCGAATCGATCGAGCAACATCTGGGAACGCCCGAATATCCGCGGTTGCGGATCGGGATTGGCCGACGCGACGGCGCGCGGCAGATAAAAGATTACGTGCTCGGAGCGTTTAACGCCGCCGAGTGGGAACTGATGGAAAAAGTTTTGGATCGCGCGGTGAGCCAGATCGACTGCTGGGTCAACGACGGAATCCAGAAGGCAATGAACCGGTTTAACGGGGCCGTAGAAGGCCCGAAGGACATAAAGTGAAACGATACGAAGGCTTGTTCATATTGAATACGGCGGGCAAAGAAGATGGCATCAAAGACATCATCGACAAGCTCACCGCAGAAATCGCCGCCACCGGCGGTAAAGTGGAAACCGTGCAAAAGCTCGACAAACGCCCATTTGCGCGCGTCGTCGACAAGAAGCACAGCTCGGGGTTCTACGTGAACATCATTTTCGAAGGCAGCCCGACTGCCGTGGCGACCTTGCACAGCAAGTTCTCGCTGAACGACGACGTTTACCGCGTCCTCTTCACCGCCGCGCCCCAGCCGCAAGAAGCCGCCGCGAAGTAATTCACGCGATTGACGGTATGGCCGCAAACTTCAACAAAGTCATCCTCGCCGGGAACCTGACCCGCGATCCCGAGCTGCGTTATACGCCCAAGGGAACCGCCGTCACGGAAATCGGCCTTGCCATTAATCGGAGTTGGAAATCCGAATCCGGCGAACAACAGGAAGAGACGACCTTTGTTGATGTTGCCGCCTATGGCCGCACTGCGGAAGTCATCGCGCAATACATGAAGAAGGGCCGTCCCCTTCTCATTGAAGGCCGCCTCAAGCTCGATACCTGGGACGACAAGCAAACCGGGCAGAAGCGCAGCAAGCTCCGCGTCGTGTGCGAAGGATTCCAATTTCTGGATTCCGGAAACCGCGGCGAAGGCGGTGCTGCACCGAGCGCCCCGCGCCCCCGTCCCGCAGCCGCCGCGCCCAGCGCGCCTGCTGCAGCCGATGCCGACGCGCCGGCCGCTGAACATGACGACGACGTGCCGTTCTGATCGCACGATCCCCTGCTGATATTTTCACCGCGTAATTTTAACTCGATTTTTTATGGCCAAAACAGAAGTCATCCTCACTCACAACGTCGTTGGTTTGGGCGCCGAGTCCGATCAGGTCAAGGTCGCCGCCGGCTACGCCCGCAATTATCTTTTGCCGCAAGGCTTGGCGATTCCCGTCACGGGCGCCAACAAGCGCCGCCTCGAAGTGCTGCGCCAGCGCCGCGCCGAGCGCGAAGCGCATGAGCTCACCACGATGACCGAGCTCTCCAAGGCTGTCTCGAAGTTCACCCTCAAGGTGCTCGTCAAGACCGGCGACGACGGCAAGATGTTCGGCTCCGTCACCAGCGGCCACATCGCCGACGAACTCAAGCGCCAGTACGAGATCGCCCTCGACAAGAAGAAGATTCACATCGAGAAGCCGATCCGCACCTTGGGCGACCACGAAATCGAACTCCACCTGCACCCCGAGGTGAAGACCACGCTGAAGGTTGTCGTGGAAAGCTCCACTCCCCTGCCGAAGGTGGAAGAAGCTCCCGTCGTCGACGCGAAGAAGACCGACGCGAAGGGCGACAAGGGCGCCGACCGTGGCGACCGCAAGCCTCGTCCGGTACGCGCGGCGAAGGCCTGATCGCCTGAAGCAGATTTCCCAAGGGCGAACCTCCGGGTTCGCCCTTTTTGTTTTTCAGATATCGTTTCCGTTTTTGATTCCAATTCCCCTAACACCGGACGACTCTGGCGGTGAATAATGCGTGAGCAATTATTCAACAAGTTGGACTCGCAGTGGTCCACTTGATTTGAGTTTCTAGCAACATGATCGACGCGATTGAATCTTCAGGCGGCAGCGGCTCGGTGGACTTCAAAAAGAACCGCCGGAAAAAGGACAGCGCCTTGACCGCGGCCAAGTTGGACCGCGAGCCACCGCATTCCGTGGAAGCGGAGCGCGGGGTGCTCGGCTCGATGTTGCTCGCGCCGGATTTGTGCATGACGGAATGCGTCGGCAAACTCCGCGTCGGCAACGCGTACTTTTACGATCTGCGTCACCAGACCATTTTCGAGCAGCTCGTCGAAATGTACGAGCGCAAGGATCCGATCGACACCCTGACGCTCTCGCAACAGCTCAAGGACAAGAACCAGCTCGAAGTCGTCGGCGGCATGTCCTACATCGCGTCATTGCCGGACGCGGTCCCCTCCTCCGCGCACTTTGGTCACTACCTTGAGATCGTCTGGAACAAATACATTCTCCGCAAGATGATCGGCACCTGCACCGAGATCGTCGCGCAATCGTACGAGCAGGAAGGTGAAGTCGATCAACTCGTCGACGAGATCGAAACGAAGATTCTCCGCATCAGCGAAGAAAAAGAAGCGAGCCGCGCGAAGTCCGTCACGATGCGTGATCTCGTTCACAAGGCGATCGGGCAGATCGAAAATTTCCACGCGAACAAGGGCGGCATCACCGGCATCGCTACCGGTTTCCCGGATCTCGACCGCATGACGACAGGCCTGCACCCGGGGGAAATGATCGTCATCGCCGCGCGTCCTTCGATGGGCAAGACCTCGCTGGCGATGAACATCGCCGAGCACGTTTGTCTGGAGCAGAAGCAACCCGTGGGCGTGTTCAGTCTGGAAATGTCCGCCGATTCACTCGTGCTGCGTTTGCTGTGCTCGAATTCCCGCGTGAACCTACGGCAGATTCGCGAAGGCTTCCTGGCTGAGCGCGATTTTCCGAAGATTACCAATTCCGCCGGCCGGCTCGCCGCGTCGCCCCTGTTCATCGACGATTCGTCCGGTTTGTCCATTTTGCAGCTGCGCGCCAAAGCCCGCCGCATGCATCAGCAGCACGGCGTGAAGCTTTTCGTCATTGACTACCTCCAACTGCTCCATTCTACTGCGCGCCGAGCCGAAAACCGCCAGCAGGAAATCGCGGACATATCCAACGGAATCAAAGCGTTGGCGAAGGAACTGGAAGTGCCGGTGATCGTGCTGAGCCAGTTGAACCGGGAACTCGACAAGCGGGAACCGGGCGCGAAGCCGCGCATGTCCGACCTGCGCGAATCCGGCTCCATCGAACAGGACGCCGATCTGGTGGCGCTGCTGTATAAGACTGAAAAGAAAGAAGAAGACGATGACGGTGGCGGGGCGGAATCGGAAGCGGTGCCAGTGAACCTGCTGATCGCCAAACAACGTAACGGCCCAACGGGCGACGTGAATTTGACCTTTTTGAAAAGCATTACACGATTTGAAAGCGCGGCCAAAGTCAGCGCAGAAGATGTGCCCACGGATATTTAACGAATGAATTTGCTGACTGTCCGCGTTTTCCGCGTCTGCCTGTTGCTGGCGTTCCTCTGGGCGTTTGCGCCCGCTCGCGCCCACGCACAACCCACGCCGCCCACCATCTCGAAGATTGAAATCGTTCACACCGGCCCGCCGGCAGCAAGCGAGGAACTGATCAAGGCCAACATCCGTTTAAAGGTCGGCGATCCCTATCTCCGCTCCAACGCAGATGACGACGTTCGCAATCTTTATGCGACCGGCTTTTTCCATAATATCCGCGTCGGCGAAGAAACCATCGACAAGGGCGTGGTCCTCACGTTCTTCCTCCAGGGCAAGCCGACGCTCACGGAAATTCGCTTCGAAGGCAGCACAAAGTTCTCGCGTGACAAACTTTTGAAGAAAGTCAGCTCCAAGACCGGCCAGCCGTTGAACGAACGCAAACTGTTCACTGACGCCGAGGAAATCAAAAAGCTTTATCAGAAGTCCGGCTACCAGCGGACCGAAGTCAAATACGCAGTCAGCATCGACGAAAAAGCCGGACGCGGCACGGCGACTTTTGAGATTAAAGAGAGCCCGAAGATTCGCGTCGTCGATGTCGAGTTCGTCGGAGCCAAGGCGTTTCCGCAAAAGAAACTGCGCAAAGAGATCAAGACGCGCCGTTGGTGGATGTTCTCTTGGATCACCGGCACCGGCAAATTGAAGGACGAAGAGTTCGAAGAAGACAAGGAACGCATCGCGGACTTCTATCGCGGCGAAGGCTACATCGATTTCGAACTGAAGGAGGTCAAGTTCGACTACCTGACACCAACTCGACTCGTCATCCGTTTCATCATTTCCGAAGGCGTGCAGTACAAGATTGGCTCGATCGAATTCAAAGGGAACACGATTTTCACGGCGGATGAATTGCGGAAGAAACTTCCCGTTGGAGTCTCCAAAATCTTCAGCCCGAGGGCGCAAGCTCGCAACTTCGAAGCGGCACAAGACGCTTACGGCGCCCGCGGCTATATCGATGCGCGCATCGGCGTCACGAAGATCGCAAACACCGAACGTGGGACGATGGATCTGGTCTTCAACATCGATGAGAAGCAGCAGTCGTTCATCGAGAAGATCGAAATCAAAGGCAACAACAAGACGAAGGACAAAGTGATCCGTCGCGAACTGGCGATCGCTCCCGGCGAAGTGTTCGACATGGTCCGCGTGAAGGTCAGCACCAACCGCCTTGCCGGTTTGAACTATTTCGAGAAGGTCGATGCCCAACCCGAACCGACCGATGTGCCGAACCGCAAAAACCTCGTCATCGGCGTAGACGAAAAGAGCACGGGTAACTTTACGATCGGCGCAGGATTCAGTTCCGTTGACAACCTCGTTGGCTTCGTTGAAGTCAATCAAGGTAACTTCGATCTGTTCAATCCTCCCTACTTTACCGGTGGTGGCCAAAAGTTTCGCCTTCGCGTCCAGCTCGGAACGCAACGGAAGGACTACCAGACGACCTTCATCGAACCGTTCTTCTTGGATCGCCGTCTCGCTTTCCAAAACGATCTCTACTACCGCGAACTGAATTTCCAGAGCTCCTACTACACCGAACGCCGCATCGGCACGCGCCTCGGCCTGACTCGCGATCTTTTTGGCGACAACCAGTTCATCGGCGGCATCAGCTACACCATCGAACAAGTCGGCATCCTCGATCCGCAGCCGGGCACCCCCAATGTCATTCTGGGAGAGGTGGGCACCAAGCTCGTCTCAAAAGTCGGTGCCTCGATCTCCTACGACACCCGAAACAGTGCGCTTCTCCCCGACCGCGGCCAACGCACCGAGTTGCTCGGCGAAATCGCGGGCGGCCCGTTCGGAGGCGACGTGAATTTCTATCGTTTGGAACTCAAGTCCGGATGGTACTTCAAAGGTCTGGCTCCGGGCCATGTTCTGGAAATGGTCGGTCGCATTGGCGTCGTGCAGAACTTCGGGAGTTCGACCAATGTGCCGCTATTTGACCGGAATTACCTCGGCGGCCTGTATTCGCTGCGCGGATTTGACTACCGGAAAGTCGGGCCCAAGGATCCGATTCAACAGGAACCGCTCGGCGGCGATACGTATTGGTTCGGGTCTGTAGAGTATAGCGTGCCGATTATTGAACGTTTGCGGTTCGCCGTGTTCTATGACATCGGCATGGTTTATCAGGATCCGTTCAGTTTCAAACCGCAGAGCGGGTCGTTGCTGGTGTTGCAACCTCACGGCTTCACCCAGCGAGACTACAAAACCGGCATTTACAATGACAACTTTGGCTTTGGTATTCGTTTGAATCTTCCGATTGGACCGCTGCGCCTCGACTATGGTATTCCGATCACTCGTGATTCCGATACCGGCCCCGGCGGGAAGTTCCAATTCGGCGTCGGTTACACCCGTGACTTTTAATCAGCAAACATCATGAAACTAAAATCGAAATTCAACCTGAACCTCATCCTCGCCGTGCTCCTGTGCTCCGCTGGTCCGTTGATGGCGGAAACGAAGATCGCAACGATTGATCTCAAGAAGGCGTTTGACAGCTATTGGAAGACCAAACAGGCGGATACCTCCCTCAAGGAACGTGCTGCCGACCTCGACAAGGCCCGCAAAGGCATGATCGACGATTACACGAAAGCCAACGAAGACTACAAGAAGCTCCTCGACAGCGCCAACGATCAAGCGGTCGCGCCGGCAGAACGCGACAAACGCAAGAAGAGCTCGGAAAGCAAGCTTCTCGAAATCAAAGAAATCGAACAAAGCGTCCAGCAATTCGATCGTCAATCCCGCACGACCCTCGCCGAGCAGCAACGCCGCATGCGCGACAACATTCTCAAAGAAATCCGCGAGATCATCAACAGCAAGGCCAAGGCGGCCGGATACACTCTGGTTGTAGATACGGCCGCGGAAAGCGTCAACGCGACTCCCATCGTCCTTTTCACCGGTGGCGAAAATGACATCACGGACGACATCGTCACTCAATTGAACACCAACGCCCCCGCCACCCCGACCCCTGGCGCTGCGACTCCGGCGGGCACCGACGACAAAAAGAAGAAGTAATATTTCACTCCGCCGCGAATCGAATGCGGCGGGAAGGGGCAGTTTCCCTCATTTCTTTGCGGCCGGATTCGGCACCAGACGCAGCCGCACTCCGGCCGCAAACGAAATGAACTCCCAAGCTAACCACTTGACTTGGTTTGGGCAGGTCGATCAAATTCGCCCGTCACTTGAAGCCGGCCACTCCCGCCCGGTTTTCACAAGGCCCTGTTAGTAGGTAATGATCATGCATGTTTTTTCGTTCGTTGCGCGCCGGCTATTCTCGTTGGCTGCCTGTTCGTGTTTACTTGTATTGCTGACTGCCGGCCCGGCGTCGGCCTTCGTTGGAACCACCAACGCGCCGCCCAGCATTCTGCTACAACCCACCAATGCCATCGCTGGCTCCGGCGAAGACATCGCCTTCACGGTCGTTGCCACCGATACGAATACTCCACCGCTCGCCCTGACGAATTTTCAATGGCGTGTCAACGGGTTCAATCTCACGGGAGCCAACGTGGTCACCCAAACCAACGGCGCGCAGATCACTTCCACCTTGGTGGTCTCGAATCTCGCCGTATCGGCCAGCTACTCGGTCGTTATCGCCAACACCGCCACCAACGTCGTCAGCTCCAACGCAAACCTGTTGCTGGTAAATCCCGTCCCGCGCCGCTTGGGAACCGGACTGATCACCGCGTCTACCAACTCCGGCACCACCAATGTTTTCGTCCCCATCACGCTGCGCGGAACCGGTCGCGAAAATTTCGTATCGTTCACGTTGCTATTCACCAATGCGTTCACGAACACGATGTTCTCCACTACCAACGCCAACGTGACGATCACAACAAACCTGACCCTCGTTACGTTGACCAACTTCTCGGCGAACCCGACCAATGCCAACGGCCCGCTCGTGACCAACGTATTCATCAGCAGCGCCGCGGGAATCAGTTTCAAGCTCAGTAGCGGCACACTCGCTCCGGGTCTTCAAACGTTGGGCACCTTTCAGTTCGACCTCGCTGGGAACAGCCCGGCGGTTTTCGACGCCGCGCTCCAGTTCGCAACCAATGCCGCCCCCGTCGTTGCGACCAATGTGAACGGGCTCGGCTTGACGATCTCTGCGAATATCGAGCCGTGCCTCGAACCCATTTCCTCGGAGCCGACCTTTCAGCCAGTGTCGGGCTACTTCATTAGTCAGATGCTGGTCAAAAATCCGAGCATGAACGTCATGTCGGCGGTGGACGTGCTCGCGTTAAAACTTGGCTCGGCCGTATCGAATGTTCTCGTGAGCAATAATCTCGGCGTCGTTGTTGGCACCAATCTCGTCACCAACCTCGTTACATATGCCAACGCGCAGGGAACCAACATCGCTTTCCCCGCGGCGGATCCGGTCATCTTCGCGGTCACGGGTGGTGGCAGTAATTGCCCCGTAGACCTGACCGGCACGACACCCGCCCTGCCCTACGCGCAGCTCTACGACTTACAGCCCGGAGAAGCCCGTGTCGTCACGTTAGAATTCGATGTACCGGGAAGTCCGACGACATTGTCAAACGCCGCTTTTGCACTTTTCCGTGGAACCCAGTTGAACCCCGTCGCGTATGTGAATCTGACGCCCCTACCCCTGACATCGAACGGCATGAGCGGGGCAACGTTCTATCTCGAATTCAACACCCTGAAAGGCCACACCTACTACATTCAATACGTGGATCAACTTCCGTTCTCATTCACCAATGGAAGCACGGTTTTCCCGGGTGTTGCAGGGACCGGAGGGGTCGTTCGTTGGGTGGATAATGGCTCGCCCAAAACCGATCTTCCGTTCAAGGGCGCCCACTTTTACCGAATCTTCGAGTCTTTCTGAGATTCCCCGCGGGTGCGGCGAGGACGCCGGCAACCGTTTCAACGCATCTACAGAACCAACCCTTTCGCTATTTCGTGCGTGGATTGCGAAGATAGTAAAGGTGCCCGTCCTCGGCACCGCCAACGAAATCCGGGATACCGTCGCCGTTCCAATCGACAACCGCGGGGCTGACATCGTGACCTTCGATGTTCTGTTGAACGAGTGCCCCCATGTCCTTGAAGAACCATTTGCCGCCGCGCGCGTCGACCTGACGCAGGAAATTCGCGTTGGATGAGTTCAGCAAAATATCAAGCTTACCGTCTCCGTCCCAATCGACGATGCAAAGCTTACGACGACCGCTCTTGCCAGCGATGCCCTTGCTCAGCTTCAGCGGCTCCCCTTTCTCATCGCACATGACGCGTTTGGGAGGCAGCAACACAAGTTTGCCCTCGCGTCTCGCTCGCTCGAAGAAGGCGAGATATCCCTCCTGATCGAGCACCAAAAGATCGGTGAGACCATCCCGGTTCCAATCCACCGCCACCGGCGTCGTGCGCCATTGAGTGAGCAAACCTTTTCCCTCCGGACGCAGCCAGCCGTACGACAGCTCCGGTTGCGGACCGTCCCATTCCACGTCGATCGGTTGCGCGGCGGCGAGCTTGGGTTGCTTGCGCGTTCCAATGTTTTTGAACCAAACCACCTTGCCCAGAATGGAATTCACAATCAGGTCGGGCAGGCCATCGCCATCCCAATCCGCCACGGTCTGCGTCGTGTAACCCCACTTCGCTTCGCACGGACCTTGGATGCTCCCGTTGGGACCAGCCATGAAACGGATGACCTTGCCGTTCGCTTCGAGGTATTTCGGCGCCGCCCACTTCGGCTTCTCCACGCCGGGTCCGCTGAGATTTTCCAAAAACAGAACATAGCCCGCCGTGTTGCCGCAAATGATGTCGATGTCGCCGTCACCGTCCCAATCGACCCCGACCGGCGTCGCGAGCGCGCCAATTTTCACTTCGTCCGCTTCTTGTTGAAAATAGCGCGGCGGAAGAAATTGCGGAACGCCATCGACGACTTTGCCGGTGTTCTCAATTAACGCGACGCGACCGTCTTCATCGCCAACGATCAGATCCACGTGCCCGTCCCGGTTCCAATCAATCGCCGTCGGCGTGATCATCTCAAGGTCCATGGTCAACGGCTTGCCGTCCGGCGTCTTGAGCTGACGGCCCGGCGCGTACTTCGGCTGCTTGCGAGTGCCGATGTTTTCGAAGTAGGTGAAGCTGTCGCGAAACTCGCCGCAGATCAGATCCAATTTCCCGTTGCCCTTGAAGTCCGCAAAGCTCGGCGAAGGCCATCCAAAAGTTTCGACCGGCCGATCGCCCGCCATCAGCTTGGCCGGCTTGGCGTAAGCGGGCTTCGTCGCGGTGCCCGTGTTGCGAAGCCAATAAACGAAACCTCGCAACGGGCCGTTGGTCCACTTGCCTTCCGGCGTATAGGCATTGTCCCAGCCATATTCCGACCAGTCATCGGCCCCGACGACGAGATCCAGTTTGCCGTCATCATCGAAGTCCACGTAACGCCAGAAATTTCCGCGAACCTTGTTGGGGTGAACGTTGACTGGCACGCCGATCTTCTTCGGTTTTTCCAAGCCGGTCTTGAGAAAGTCGGGATACTCATTGCCCGGCGTCAGCACGAACGATTTGCCTTTGTGCGAACTCACCTGCGCGAACTGCAAACCCTTGCTGATCCGCTGACCGGCTTTGAACACGGGAAAACGATTCTGCGCCGTATCGACGCCGGGATTTTCGAAAACGTAGACCCCGTTGTATGGTTTGTCGGGACAATTGACGACGAGGTCGAGTTTGCCGTCACTGTTGAAATCCATCGGCAAGGGAAACGCCCACAAGCCAACGCCCAGATCCACCGCGAGTCCCAGGTTGTTGTATTTGATCCGCTCCAATCCGTCCGCATAAGCGGTCGCAGCGGCACAAATTCCAAGAGCGAGAAGCGATCGGTGAAGAATGGTTTTCATAGCAATGGGCAACTGGAACAACGATAGCAAGCGCGTGCGAAGCCGTCTTTCACAATCGTCGCTTGGAGGATTTTGCACACACGCCACCAACGCGCATCACCTCGATCCGACCCGTCACTTCACCAAAGTGATCTCGAGATTCTCCGCTGGAAACAAGCGCGACCAACCCGTCAGTTCATAAAACGTCTGGCACCGGGATGAGCGATTCACCAACCACTCCATGGGCGTGTTCCACAGGTTCAACGGGGGCGTTTTCGGAAAAGTGATCCGTTTGCGATCGCAACTCGTGAACTTGAAATCAAAGTAGTAGCTGCGGAATTTTCCCTCATATGAATCGGCCACGAAGAAGTTAAACGTCTTCACGGAAAACTGATTCATGTGCGTCGGGTCGATGAAGTTGTTGTGCGACGTGAAGTGGGGCACCCGGATGTGAATTCGCCCGCCGGTAGTCAGAATGCGGTGACATTCCTTCAGCAACGGCGCGTAATTAACGTGCTCGAAAACATCCTGACATCGAATCTCGGCGGCAGATTGATCCTTAAACGGAAGTGGAAGCACGTTTAGATCGTGCACGAGATCCACCCCGGGCAAGGCTGCGCAATCAACATTAACCCAACCGGGAAGTATCTCCGTCCCGCAACCGAGATGAAGTTTGGTCAGCATGATACGTTCTGCGGCACCGTGACTACGCCGAAACTTTCCCCTTTCTAAAAACAGAAAACGCGATCGCGTTGGCGAAAGGAAACGGCCGGCCGTACGCACACTTGGCCGCCGTCACCGCGTCCACCTGCATCCATCGAGGGTCTGCCGACGTGCGCTGCAAGAAGCTCACCGCACCGAACCCGGCGAGATTTGAGAAGAGGTGTTCGTCCAAGACAGGATTGTAGCCCAACGGGAAAGTCATCACTAGATTCGCGCCGGGAGCCAGCAGGGACTTCACGTGTTGCAAAGCATGAATGACCTTCTCCGGCTCGCGCGGCGTTTCGTCCCAACCCACATGCTCCAAGGTCGAAATGCTGATGATCAAATCATACGGTTGCGCCGGCTGAAATTCGACGATGTCCTTTCGGATTATTCCGCGTCCAATCTCGTATTTGTCGAGAACGTCGTGGTTCGTCTTGAAATAGTGCGGCAGAACATTGCCGACTTCCAATATCCGGCGCCCACGATTTTCGCGGACAAATTTCCCGATCAACGGGAGTTCAACCGCACGTTCGTTGTTCCAAGTACGATTGTATCCATGCGCGAAATAGGAATAGCGGGTTCCGTCGCACAAAAACTCTTTCGGCTTCCGAAAATTAGCCAATTTCCACTGCGCACAACGAAGATACCCTTTAAGCCGATCGACACCATTCCACGGCGTGAGTGGCGTTCGAGAATAGTCGGTGGCTGCCGGCGCGTGGACCATTTTTCCCATCATTGCAGGCACGGCTATTTTGGCAAACTTTTGTCCGCCGCTGCCCGCAGCCGGGGAGTAATCTGCTCCCGCGTCGAGCGAACGCCCAACAGTCGCGTAACAACCTCAGCCCACCCGATCTACTTGTTCGCCTTGTCCAAAGCTTCCAACACGATTCCCGGCGTCAACAATTCCGGTAGCACCATCGCCGGTTGCGACGCGTCTTTGGGATAAACCAGGACGAGAGGAACGCCGGCGCGTCCATACTTGTTCAATTCTTTGGTCATCGCCTCCGGAACCAACGTGTAATCGCCGAGTAAGGCCACCGCGTTTAACTCCTTCAACTTGGCGCGCACCGAAGAGATCTCGATGCTGGTCTTTTTGTTGGCCTGACACGTCACGCACCAGTCGGCCGTGAAATCCACGAACACCACACGGCCTTCCGCGCGCGCCTTGGCGACGGCGTCGGCGCTCCATGCTTGCCAAGCAATGCCGCCCGCCTCGTGTTCGATCTCGCCCGCTCCAGAAAGCTTCGCGGGCGATCGCCAGTGAAGTTGCTTTTCTAAAACCCAAACGTAGCCGCCCACCAGCAAAGTCAGCGCAATCGCCATCGAGATTCCCTTCCGCTTGCGACCGCGTTGCACGAACTCGCCCCAGATCCATGCCACCACGGCGAGGATGACGAGGAAAATACCGAGCCAGAAACTCTTCTTTCCAAAATGCGCCGCGCCCACGTCGAACCCCAGCCACATCGCTGTTGCCAGCATGGGAAAGCCCATGGCGATCTTGAATTTTTCCATCCACGCGCCGGGCTTCGGAAGAAATTTCATCCACGCCGGGTTCCAGCTTAGCGCGACGTACGGTGCCGCCAATCCGAGCGCAATGGTCACAAAGATCAGCACGATGACCGACGAAGGTTGACGGAAGGCAAACCCCAGCGCCGCGCCGAGAAACGGTGCCGTGCACGGCGTGGCCAGCACGGTGGCGAACACACCGTTGAAGAAAGCTCCAGCAGAACCTTCCTTGCTCGAAAGTTCCATCGCCGTGGTGGTGGCACCGCCACCGAGGATCACTTCGAAAAGCCCAAACAGGTTCAACGCCACGAGCGTCACCAGCACCGTCATCACGACTACAAACCGCGGATCGCCGAACTGCATGCCCCAACCCGCGAGTTTACCCGCGTGTTGAACCCCGATCACAACGCTCGCGAGCACGAGGAACGAAACAATTACCCCCATCATGTATACCAGACCGTGCTTCCGCACGGTTGCCGGGTCCTCCTTGCTCTGCTGCACGAAGCCGAGAACTTTCAGGGCGATCACCGGCAGCACGCACGGCATGAGGTTGAGAATCAATCCACCGATGAAAGCAAAAATCAGGTACTCCCACAGGGTTTTGGTTTTCTCAGCGGATCCTGCGGATCCATTCACCGCCGACGCACCAGCGCCCATCGACTTCTCTCCCACGGTCAAGTTCACGTCATACGCCAGCGGCGCCGTTGCCGCGTCGGATTTCTGAATCACAACGCCAGCAATCCGCGAAGGCCAATTGGCCGCGCTCTTTTTGACCTCTTTACGAATGCGGGCGACACCCGCCGCCGAAAGCTTCTCCGTAGCGGCGCCCACTTCAAAATCCCCGGCCGCGTAAGGAAAAAAGTCCGCGTCCGCCAGCGTGCCCGGGGCACTCCATTCGATAATCAATGGCCGTGCTTCACCGTTTGCCGCCTTCTCCCACGAAGCCGTCGCCGCGAACGTGGTGCCCGCCAACGGCAGTCGCCCGCGAAACTTTTCGATGAGCGGGGCATCGGCAGACAACTTCGGGGCATCACCAATCGTGAGGTTCGCGTTGACTTCTGCCGAACCTGGGATGCAGAGCTTTTCACATTCGAGCCATTTCACGTCCGCCTTGATCGCTAGCGAGCCAGGCTTCAAATCCGCCGCGAGCTTGAGGGGCACAATGAGAACGACCTCATCGTGATACACATAAGTTGTCAGCCCTTCCGCAATATACTTCTCCGGGATCGGCCATTGAATGTCTCCCGCTGTGACACTGGTAGGCAGTGTCCACTCAATTTTGGTCGGCGCGCCGGAATCCCCACCATAACGCCAGTAAGTATGCCAACCGGGCGCCATTTTGAGATGAACACCGGCAAGAACGGTTTCTCCGGCACGCGCGGTGTCGCTGCTCAGGACAAGTCGTGCCTGAGTTTTGGTAGCGGCCACTGCCGAGGCAGATATGAGAACAAAAACCGCCAGGGTGGTCAGCCACTGGTTGAGGTTCTTAAATGTGCAGGTTCGGTTCATGCGGAACAAGATGCACGAACTATGCCACGAGTGAAAACGAATTTACGCCGCGTGACCACCGGTATAGAGCCGCGGCACACGATAGGTTATTGCCGTGAGAATTTCCCATGGGATGGTGCTGCACCAATCGGCCAACTGCGTCGCGGTGATTTCGTCACGCCCCTGTCGGCCGATCAACGCGACCTCGTCGCCGGGCTTCACCGACGGAACCCGCGAAACGTCCACGATCATTTGATCCATCGAGATTCTTCCCAGCACGCGGCACCGCCGACCGCCGATCAGGACCGCTGCGCAATTGCTGCCCGCTCGCAAATAGCCGTCGCCGTAACCCGCCGTGAGGGTCGCCACGCGCATCTTCCGCGGCGCGACAAATGCGCGCCCGTAACCGAGCGGAGTCCCTTTCGCGATTTCCTTCACGAGGCTCACGCGACACTTCCAACTGAGTGCCGGCCGCAGCGCGGTTTGCCAATCGGAACGTGAGCGGCGACTTCCGCGAGGAACGATTCCGTATACCAACAGTCCGGGACGAACGAGGTTGAAGAACGAGTCGGGTTCATGCAGCACCGCGCCGCTGTTGTTGGCGTGGATCAATGGGATTGCGATTCCCTCAGCGGCCAATTCCGCGAGCACGCGACGGAACTTTTGAATCTGTCCACGCGAGAAATCTGCTTCATCCTCAACACTGGAGAAGTGGGTGAATATTCCCTGCACCTTCAAACTCGGCAGTCTCCCAATGTCCTTCACCAACGCACACGCTGCTGCAGGCGAAACACCCAACCGCCCCATTCCCGTGTCCACTTTGACGTGAACCTCCACCCACTTGCCTTGCTTGACCGCCGCCGCGGAAAACGCCCGTGCTTCCCCGAGCGAAGAAATCGTCGGCATCACGTCGTCCCGCACGGCCAGCGTCACCTCGTCGGGTAGACAGGCGCCGAGCATAAGAATTGGCCAGCCTCGACCGACGCTGCGTATCGCCTGTGCTTCGGTGAGATTCGCCACGCCGAAAATATCCGTGCCGCTCTGCATCAGCAGCGCCGCGATCTGCCGCAAGCCGTGCCCGTAGGCGTCGGCTTTTACCACGGTCATAATTTTCACGGCGGGACCAACGCGGTGACGCAGCCACGCAAGATTTTCGCGCAGCGCGCCCAGATCCACTTCGGCCCAGCAACGGAGAGTCTGCTTCATCGCGTTACAACTCCGGGATGACGCGCAACGGCGGCGCCTTGATGAACGTCGTTTCGCGCAGGTAAATCGGCTCCAACTTTTCTCCCGGAAGGAAATCACTTCGCCCGCTCGCTAACTGAGCCAGCGTTGTCGCTTTTGGTAACAAAACCTTCCCGCGCGGGAACCAGCGGGTCACTTCCGGTCCGACAATCCATTCGCCCGCCGCCTCGTGACGCTGGACCTCGGCCAACGCAGCGAGGTGCAACGATTCCACAACACTCACGCTCGTCGCGCTGATGTCGAAGCGCGCGAGGTAGAACTCATTGCGCTGCGCATCGACGACGACATTGATCCGACCGAACCACTGCTCACGTTGCGCTTGGGCCACCAGCGCATCCACGCTGCTAACACCGAGAAGTTTCGCCTCGCACGCGAGTTGCCATCCTTGCGCCAACGCGATCGCCGCGCGGATGCCGGTATATGAACCCGGTCCCGTGCCCACAACAATACACTCAACAGCGGTGCGCTCGCACGTCGCCTCTCGCAAGGCTTGCTCAACCAGAGTCAGCGCGCCGACGTCCCGCGAATCGGAGAAGGCCTGACCAAGAATGGCGATCTCCCCCGCAGCGTTCGCAGCAGCGATGGCGACGCTGCGTCGTTCGGTGGAAAACTCAAGCGCCAGTATCTTCATAAGTAAGTCGGCGCGAGTTTTCATCGATCACCTCCAAGCGCGCGTTGCGCAGACGGAGCGTCGTCGGCAACGACGGTTGAGTAAACCAACGCTCCGCCCATTCCACGACCGCCACGCCCGGCGGATTTTCCAAATACGTTTCGAGGCCCGCTTCGATGATCTGGCGCGGCGTTTCGAGCCGATAGAGATCGAGGTGAAAGACGCGCAGGCGTCCGCCCTCGTATTGATTGAGCAAGGTGAAGGTCGGCGAATGCACGCGTGCATTAATGCCGAGCCCGCGCGCGATGCCTTTAACGAGTTGCGTCTTGCCCGCGCCGAGGTCGCCAGACAACGCGAGGATCCAGCCGGCTTGCGCCGCGCGTCCCCACGACTCACCGATGGCTTCGGTCTCGGCCGCGCTATGCGAAATGAGTGTAGCCATGCGCCGATAACTCCCGCAGACCGCGTTCATCGCGGATTCGCAATCCGGACTCCGCCGTAATTTTGCCGATGCAACTCAGCTTCACGCCGGGAAATTGTTTCTTCCAACTGTCGATCACCGGAACCGCACTGCGGCTGGCAACCGTGAACAACAATTCAAAATCCTCGCCATCCGTCAGCGCGGCGAGCAGCGGCGGCTTGGCGGAAGATTCACCGCGGGCCTGCAACTTCGCCGCGCGACTGATCGGAATCGCGGCGGACAACAATTCCGCGCCGACATGGCTCGCGTTCAAAATGTGCCTCAAATCGCCCGCCAGACCGTCGCTGACATCCATCAGCGAGTGAATGGTGAAATGCTCCACGAGCCAGCGCGCTTCAGCCAAGCGCGGCTCGAAGTCCACGTGTTTGCTCGCGAGCGAACCGCCGAGTTCGCCCGTCACGAAAATCGCATCGCCTTTCTTCGCGCCGGAGCGCAGCGGACATTTGTTCTTCGCCACGGAACCCAGCAACGCGACGGAGATGAACATCCGCTCCGGACACGTCGTCGTTTCGCCGCCCACAATCGCCACGCCGTGACGCGACGCGAGCGCGTTGAGGCCGGAGTAAATCTTCTCGATGCGCTTCGCGTCGAACTCGCGCGGGAGACCGATCGTGATCACGGCGCTGTTCGGCGTGCCGGCCATCGCCGCGATGTCGCTGAGGCAACGCGCGAGCGCCTTGTGTCCGATTTTCTCCGGCGGCGTTTCGGCCGTGAAATGAATTCCCTCCACCACGGCGTCGGTCTTGAACAACATCCAGCGCTCCGGCACGCCGAGATCGAGCACGGCGCAATCGTCACCGGCGCCGACCACGACCGATGAGTTGTGCGGCAGACCGGGCGTCAGAAGGTTGATGAGTTCGAATTCCTTCACAGTTCAATCACGTGGCTGAATCGGGAAACAACAGCAACAGCGCGAAGTTCAGCGTGTTGAACGAACTGTGCGCGATCATCGATGCAGCGAGGTTGCCCGTGTGTTCGTAAAGCCACGTCAGCACGAACGCGAGCAACGCCAGCGGAATGAACGTCATCACGTTCGCGTGCATCGCCGCGAACATCAGCGCCGTCCCCCACCAAGCCGCGCGCGGAAATCCGTTTTGCTTGAGCGTGGGATAGAAGATGCCACGAAAGACGAGTTCCTCCGCCACCGGCGCAAGCACCAGCGCGATGATTCCGAAAACCACTTTCATTCCCAGCGACTCCGTTGCCTGCAGGGCGAGCACGGTCGTTTGCGCGACCGGCTTGAGATGCAGCGACGGGTAATTCTCGTTGATCCACGTCAGCGACAGCAACGACACGCGGCTCAGGAGCATGGCGAGTGGGAACACGGCCACCGCAGCGCCCACGCCGAGCAACAGCGCGCGACCGCGCCCCGCCGTGTCGAAACCGAACGCCTCCCGCCACGTCATCCGGCTCCAGCGCAGAAAGAAAACTACCAGCAGGAGCGCGCCTCCGTGCAGGCTCACCGAGCCCACGATCACGCTCAACGTCTCACGGTCGCTGGTCAGCTTCGCCGGGGCAAAACGCGTCAACAGGCTCAGCAACAGCGAGCCTTCGAGGACGCAAAAGCACAGGCCCGCCACGAGCATCATCACCGCTGTGGGCGACCAGTTTTTTTCCGACAACATGGCCGCCACGTTAAGGCATCCCGCGCACGGGTGACGATGGAAAAATCTTTCCAACGGACTGGTCGGCCGCCTTTGTCCTTTGCCGTGCCGCAAACGCGCAGTATCGTCTCGCGGTGATACGATTTCGGAACTCGTCCGGGGCGAAAGCCGCCTGTTCGCTCCTCGCGCTGGGCGCGAGTTTGTTTTCCGGATGCCAACCGACGCCGTCCACCCGACCCACCAAGCCTGTGAGCACTGAAATTTCCTCCTCACCCAAGTCCCATTCGCACACCAATCGCCTCGCGCGCGAGAAGTCGCCCTACCTGCTCCAGCACCAGCACAATCCCGTGGACTGGTATCCGTGGGGCGAGGAAGCGTTCGCGCGCGCCCGCGCCGAGAACAAGCCGATCCTGCTGAGCATTGGTTACTCGACGTGCCATTGGTGCCACGTGATGGAACGCGAGTCGTTCGAGAACGAGGATCTCGCGAAGTATCTCAACGCCCACTTCGTTAGCATCAAGGTCGATCGCGAGGAGCGGCCGGACGTGGACAAGATTTACATGACCGCCGCGCAGGCCATGACTGGTCAGGGCGGCTGGCCGTTGAACTGTTTTCTCACGCCGGAGCTCAAGCCCTTCGTCGCCGGCACCTACTTCCCCCCGGAACCGCGTTATGGTCGCCCGAGCTTCCTGCAAATCCTCCAGCAGATCGTCAACGTCTGGGAGAAACGCCGCGGCGATGTGCTCACCTCTGCGGAAGATCTGCACGCGAAACTCGCGAACCATCTCGAACGCGAGAGCACGAACGCCTTGCTCGCGCCGGCGGTTCTCACCAATGCCGCCGCGAAATTCAAAGACGAGTTCGATCCGCAAAATGGCGGCTTCGGTGGCGCGCCGAAGTTCCCACGTCCCAGCCAGCCGTCGTTCCTCCTGCGCTACGCCGTGAAGAAGAACGATCAGGAGGCGCTCAACATGGTGTTGATCACCTGCGAGAAAATGGCCGCCGGCGGCATGAATGATCAGCTCGGCGGCGGGTTCGCGCGCTACTCCGTCGACGCCAAGTGGCTCGTGCCGCATTTCGAGAAGATGCTCTATGACAATGCGCAACTCGCGCAGCTCTATCTCGACGCGCATTTGATCTCCAAACATCCCGCGCCCGCCCAGGTCGTGCGCGACATTCTCCACTATCTGCAGCGCGACATGACTCATCCCGAGGGCGGCTTCTATTCCGCCGAGGACGCCGACAGCGAAGGTCACGAGGGCAAGTTCTACTGCTGGACGAAGAGCGAGCTCGCCAAGTTCCTCACGCCGGAGGAATTCAACGTGGCCGTGAAATATTTCGGCCTCACCGAGGAGGGCAACTTCGTCGATCACAGCCATCCCACGCCGTTGCCGAAGCAGAACGTCCTGAGCATCGTCGATCCGATGTTGCGCGAAGAGGACAAGCCGTTGCTCGCGTCGGCGAAGCAGAAGATGTTCGACACCCGCAGCAAACGCATCCGCCCGCATCTCGACGACAAGGTGCTCGCCTCGTGGAACGGGCTCATGCTCGGCGCGATCGCCCGCGCTTCGATCGTGTTGAACGACGCCACCTATCGCGCCGCTGCCGAGAAGAATCTCGCGTTCATTCAGGCCAAGCTGTGGGACGCGAAAACGAAGACGCTCTATCACCGTTGGCGCGACGGCGAACGCGACACCGTGCAACTGCTCGACGCCTACGCGTTTCTCCTCAGCGGCGTGATCGACCTCTACGAAGCCACGCTGGAGCCCAAGCACCTCGACTTCGCCATCGCGCTCGCGGAAACGATGATCGACAAGTTTCACGATGCGAAGATCGGCGGGTTCTGGCAAAGCGCCGCCGGCTCGGCCGATTTGATCCTGCGCGTGAAGGAGGACTACGACGGCGCGGAGCCCTCGGGCAATTCCGTCGCGATCCTTTCCTTGCTGAAGCTCGCCGCGATTACCGATCGGAAGGAGTTCAAGACGGCCGCGGAAAAGAGCCTGCAACTTTTCGCCGAACGCATGCAGCAATTGCCGCAAGCCGTCCCCTTCATGTTGCAAGCGCTCGACTTCCTGCTCGAAGAACCCAAGCGCGTCGTCATCGCGGGCGACGTGAAATCGCCGGCGGCGCAGGCGCTGTTGCGCGCGGCGCACTCGGTGTTTCAACCGAACAAAGTCGTGCTCGGCACGACCGGCGCCGTGGAACCCTTCGCCAAGACCCTGCCCGCGAAGGACGGTCCCGTGGTTTACCTCTGCACCGGCACCGCGTGCCAGCCACCGACCAGTGATGCCGCGAAGGTGAAAGAGTTGCTCAAGTAAACCGGGACACCGCCCTGCTCCAACCTCGCGCCGTTGCATTCGCTGGTGCCAGCCTCGTGCCGCGACCGTCATCACATCGGTAGGGATGTTGCGCTGCGACGTCCCCGTCGCCGAGCGCAGCGTCAGGCGACGGAATTCGGGCGATGGAATCACCCCTCCCGTAACGCGCGTCTGACCTTCTCCGTAGCACCGCAACCCGGCGCACGGTCCCTACCATTTCTCCCATCTCCCATCTCCCATCTCCCATCTCCCATCTCCCATCTCCCATCTCCCGAATCCTGAATTCTGAATCCTGAATTCTGAATCCTGAATTCTACCGTAAAAGCCCCTGCCGCATCGTCTCTACATACGCGGCGAAATCTTGCATCTCCGATTGCGTCGGCGGGTTGCTGAACGTGCCGGTAAACGCCTCGATCACTCCGTTAATGTTCCGCGCTGTGCCGTCGATCGCGTCATTCAATTGCGCCGCGCTCACCTCGCCCGGCGGGCCTTGATCCCCTTGCGCGCCCGTCTGGCCCGGATCACCCGGATCCCCTTTGGGACCTTGCGGGCCGCCCGGATCGCCGGGATCGCCTTTGTCCCCTTTTTCACCCTGCGGCCCTTGCGGTCCTTGCGGGCCAGTGTCGCCGTCCGCGCCATCGGCGCCGTCGTGACCACGAGGGAGACCGAAGGTGAAATGCACATCCAGCCCGTCATATGTTACCGTCACCGTGGCGCCGCTGTCCGGGCCCAGCGTATTCACGCCATCCACCACCGCGTCCGCAAACGGCGGGCCTTGCGGTCCCGGATCACCCTGCGGACCTTGCGGGCCGGCGGGCACGGAATCAATCTTGTCATTGAGCGCGTTCAATTGCTCGCGCATGTCGTCGGACGAGAGTGGCGAATCAAACGCCGGAAAATTGGGATCGAAAGGCATAGTGAGAATTAGTTGAGAGTTATTAGAGTTGAATGTTGAGCGGTCGAGAGCGGGGAACTGAAGTCATCTGAGGAAACACTCACCTCCCCGACTCTCAACACTCAACTGCTTGGTTCACGGCACCGTCTTCACCGCGGGATCACTCCACGCGCCGGGACCGGCGGCACCAATGGCGCGCACGCGCACCCAGCACCGCGTGACGCTCGTCAGGCCCGTCAACTTCGTGCGCGAACCCGTGACCGTCTTGCGGTTGCCCCACGTATCCGCGCCGAGCGGATCGGGCGAGGTTTCGACTTCGTAGGACCTGGCCCCATACACCTTGTCCCAGTCCACCGCCAGGGCGCCCGCCATGCTGTTGGCAATGACGCGCAAGTTGAGCACCTGCGCCGGCTCACCGACGGGCGAGGGCGTGCTGCGCACCTGCATCCCCGCGCTCATGATCAACGCCGCGTCGCCACCGCTGGCCGCCTGCACATAGGCGCCCTGACAACTCATGGCCGCAATCAGCGCCGCGATCGCCGCGTCTTTTTCCTCGCGCAACATCTCGGCCGTCTGCACCGCGGCTTGATACTCCGTGAGCTTTGCATCCGCCGCGTCCACCAGCCCGAGGAAATCCACCAAGGGCGGGCACGGGTTGGGGAACGCCGCATTACCGGTCATGGCGGTGTGAATGGCCCGGCCGCTGGCGATGATGACGCCATCGGCGAGGCTTTGCGTTTCGAGTTTAACTTGAGCCATAGCTCCTTTCTTCTTCTGCGGCGGAAGGACCTGGTCCCAGCGGAACGATGGATTCCATCGCCCCAGACCATCCCACTTGAGCACGTTGTCACTCATGTTTTCCTTCCTGACGGCGCGTCTCGGTATCGAGCCGGACGTTTGGTTTAAGTGCCGTCGGAAGAGAGTTAGCAACGGCAATGCCAAATTCTCATTTCTGAGAATTTCCGGCCAAACCACCCCGTTTTTTGAGCATTTAGCGGAAAGACCGTCCAGAATCAGGACACGGACTGTCTTGACCGTCCCAAAACCGGGCAAAAACGGGCCTTCCCAGCGGATGACGTCACTCAGTTTTATAAAAACTGAGTCGAGTTATCGGAAATCTGAGTCGTGATTTGGGAGATCTGAGTCGAGTTTTGGTAGAAGAGAGTCGTGATTTATCATCCCCGAGTCGTGATTTGAGAAATCTGAGCTCAGATTTCCGGCAACTGAGTCGGGACGCGGAAAAACCGAGCTGCGATCCGGGAAATCACAGCTCAGATCGGCCGGAACTATGCCGAGGTGGCAAAAAGCCGAGTCGTGGTCGGGCGCAAACGGCTTCCCTCGCGCCACGGCTCGCGGAGTTTTAGGGGATGAACCTGCGCATGGTCGCTTTTGCCGGTTCAATATTCACCCAAATAGCCTCCCGAAATCCCTGCTGGACATGGTAAAAAGGCGGTTTTACCTTTGAAATCAATGGAAGCGATATCCGACAATTCTGTCGCTCAATACCAATGTTAGGCGATTATGCCACGCTCGCACGATTCAGATTGGGTTGGCTACGGGCGCTCCTTCCTTCTGACGCTCGGCTTGGTCTTCGTCGCGCTTCCATGTTGGGTCTGGCACAAGCAGGGCGACCGCTCATCCGAGTGGACGACGTTTGCTTGGGTTCTTTTCTGGGGCGTCGGAGTTTTAGGCGTG
Source organism: Limisphaerales bacterium (assembly GCA_044224905.1). GTDB lineage: Bacteria > Verrucomicrobiota > Verrucomicrobiia > Limisphaerales > JBGAJN01 > JBGAJN01. Next base: position 2,218,752 of record JBGAJN010000001.1, on the reverse strand, counting down.
GTTCTTCTGCTCGTCGGCTTGTTCGCATCGGGTCGTGCCGTTGAGTGGTGGGCGGACGCAGCTTCCAGACATGAGGCATCGATCATCGTCATGATCATTGCAGCACCCGTGTATTTTTTGCTCCGATGGATTACACGACAGAGATGAACACCCAATCGCCTAACCATGCGCTGCAGCGAACCCGGCCATCAGGCGCTGTTGGGAAGTTAACATCTCTTCAGAAGTAGGCAGGTAGGAGAGGGTTAGCTCGATTTTGTCGCCGGGGCCGATGACCGCCTTCTCCAATATTCCTTCCACGATCCGACGCTTCGCGTCACCCGGCAGTTGTGGCCACCGGGCATACAACTGGTTGGCTTCCGAGAGAACCTCATCCGCCGAGAGGTTGTTCACCTTCAAGGAATCGATCTCTCCCTCCAGCTTCGGCAGTTCGGATTGAAGTTGGGCCAGGCGCTGCTCCAAAGGTTTGTAGATGTCGCCGAAGCCCTCCACCGAAATCTGCCGGGCGAGGTAGAGCTCGTGGGTCTGTTTCATCTTTTCCCGGACTTTGCCAATCTCGCTCTTCTGCACCTGAAGCAACTGCTCCTTTTCGGTCAGGTTCTGTTTCGCATTGAGCAGGTGGCCGGCAATGGCCGTCGGGTTGGTAAAGAACGCCTTCAACTCTTCGTAGAAGATGCCTTCCAAATCCACCACCGGAATCTTGTTCCGGCAGTTTTGGCAGACATACTTGGGCGAATTGGAGGGAACCCACATCCGACCGCCACAATGGCAGACCGCGAGGCCAGAAAACAAGTGCACCGGTCTGCGGCTTGGGCGACTCGCTAGTTTGGTCTGTTCTTCAAGAATCTGATTCACCTGGTTCCAGAGGGATTCCGGAATGATGGGCGGGACGGGCACGGTGATCCATTCGCTCTCGGGCCGGGCTTCACTCGACCACACGCCCGTTTTGCGCGAACTGTTGTAGATGCGGACGCCTTTGGCGCTGGGATCGGCGAGAATGCGGCGCACCGCCATGTCGCTCCACTTGGAATTCGTGCTCGTGCGATACCCGCGCTCGTTCAAGAGCCGGGCGACCACCCCTTTGCGGCGGTGGGTCAAATAGAGTTCGTAGGCCAGTTTTCGAATCGGAGCCTGTTCGGGATGCGGCACCAGTTGCTTGTCCTGCCAGCGGTAACCATAGGGGGCGGTGCCATTGAGTGGTTTACCGAGCCTGGCCCGGACGCCCACCGAGGCTTTGACCCGATCGGCAATCTCCTCGCGTTCCCACTGCGCCATGGCGGCGATCATGGTGTAGAAGAGGCGGCCGGCCGGGGTCGAGGTGTCGATGGACTCCTGTAGCGAAATCATGTCCGCGTTGGCGTTTTGAAACAGCTCCGCGAAATCCTCGAGTTCACGCTTGTTGCGGGAGAGCCGGGCCAGCTTGCTGAAAATGAGTCCGGTGATCTGGCCGCGCTTGATGTCGACGAGCATCCGTTTCGCTTCCGGATGCTCCATCACCGATTTGCCGCTCACGCCCGCGAGGTCATACACTTCGCTCACGTGCCAACCCTTTGATTCCGCGTAGGCGCGGGCACGGTGCTCGTGGTGCTCGGGACTCTCGCCTTGGGCTTGATCCTCGGTGCTCACCCGAATCCAGATGCCGACGTTCTTGGTGCCGGCTTTGGGGCGGGCCGATGAAGCGAGAACAGAATTGTCCTTCATGGCACTACTTCATGCCTGAAGGCACCGGGTTTTGGCAAGAGAAAAGTGTAGCTAATTTATGTAACTATTGGTATGTCCTGTGCCATGGCAAAAGAACTGGTTGAACGCGAGTTGGCAGCGTTGGCAAAACGATTCCGTAAGGCATCCGGAAAAAGCCGGGCGCAAGCCGCGCGGGACATGGAGGTTTCCCAGCCCTCCATTTTTCATGCCGAGGAACGACCCCATCTAAGCCTGCTCAAGCTGCGCCAGCGGATGATTGAAACCTATTCTCCCTACAAATTGACCGGTCCCTTTTACCGTTTGGAAAGGAAGTAATTTCCCCAAACGCTGCCGCTACGGTTTCGCCCGCATGATTTCCGCCAGCAAGGCAATGCGGGCGGCTTCTTTTTCCCGCCGTTCCGCGGGCGAGAGCTCGCGGGTCTTCACCGTCACGGTGCGACCACGACGAATGGTTTGGGTGGGAGCCGGACTCGGTGTCGGCGGAACCGGCAATTGTTGCAGGTGGGTGATGAACTCGTCCGGAGTGTAGAAGCCAACGCGCGGTTCGGCACCCAGCGCGGTCTGCACCGCCTCGGCGATTTGCCGCAACCGTTCGGGCCGCGAGATCATCGCCACGTGGGGGAACCCTGCCGCCAGGCACTTTTGCAGATTCCTAAACTCCTGATCGACGGGCGTGGTGACCCCAATTTCGCAGGCAATGGTTTGTCCTTGTCGTTCCAACAGCACGTCCACATTGCCATTCGGGATGGGCTTTTCGATGGTGGCAAGAAAACCCAACTCCTCCGCCGCTTTCTTGATGCGCTTCTGAGTCGTCTGATGCTGCGCTCCGCCGATGCCCATTTCCGCTGGCACGTATGGTGGCTTTGGGGTTTCCGGTTTCGGTGCAGTGGCCGACTCCAGAACGGTTACCGGGGCGACGCCGGCCGATTCCGGCGGTTTGACCTCCTTCGGCGCGATCGGGGCCATCGTTTCCAGCACCTTGGCCGGCTTCACTTCGACCGGTGGTTCCACTGATACTTTTTCCGAACCCGTTGGTTGCGGAACTTCGGAAGCTGTCGGGTCCGCAACGTGCGGAAGCGGTGGTGCAGTGGGCTTGGTCTTCGGTTTAGCCGCTGGCTCCTCGACATCGATTAGGCTGAGTTTCCGCAGCAACGCAGCTTCAATCTCCGCGCGCGGCGTGGCGTATTTCCGGTGGGACGCTTGAATAACCGCTTCGCGCTTGTGTCGAGCCGACTCGGGATCAATCTCGACCGGCAAGGGAATGGTCAGATTGAAATCCCGATCACTGCGTTCGAGGCGACCGATGGCTTCACCCGTTTCGAGATTTAGGAGGTCTTTGGCGTCGAAACTCGCGAAGCCTTTGGCCAGCGCATTTGCATCCGAGTCGCCGACGCGGAACACCACGCGGGCATACGGATTGGACATCACGGCGCTCGCGACGTCCGAGTCACGCTGCAACTGCTGAAGCTCCTGATGCGCGAGAATCAGTCCCAAACGATACTTGCGCGCCCCTGCCAGAATCTCCGCCATCGACGGGGTGAGGAAGCTCGGGAACTCGTCCAAGTACAGCCAGAAATCCCGTCGCTCCTCCACGCTCAAACGCTGACGACTCATCGCCAGTTGTTGAAACTTCGACACGAGCAACGAACCCAACAGGAAGGCGTTTTCTTTTCCGATTTGTCCCTGCGAAAGTTTCGCGAGCACAATCTTTCCCGTATCGAGAATCTGACTGAAATCCAAATGGTTGGCGGTCTGCGACACCATGTATCGAATTGGTTTCGGACCGAGGAAGGCGTCCAACCGAGTGAGCACCGGGCCGATGGATTTGTTGCCGCCGAGCTGAGGGAAGGCTTTGCGCCAGTAAAACACAACGTCGGGATCGCGCACGGTTTCGAGGAACTCATTGCGAAATCCCGGATCGAGGAGGAACCGCTGCAATTCCGACAGAGTGCCCCCACGCGTGCTTTCGAGAAAGGCGCGGATGGCATTGTTCAAAACCGAATTGAGCTGATCACCCCAGGAGGACGAGAGCCGGCGAAAGATGGAAACCAAATCCGACGCGAGCAGGTTTTTTTCGAAATCTGAATGCGCGGAGAGGATGTTGAAGCCGATCGAGTATTCTTCATCAGTGGGATCGATGAGAATGACGTCTTCAAGCCGATGCGGCGGGATGATCTCCAGAATGCGATTGACCAGATCACCGTGGGGATCGAGCACCGCCAGCCCTTGTCCGCTTTCGATGTCCTGCTGAATGAGATTGAACAGCAATGTCGACTTGCCGGTGCCCGAGGCCCCGATGAGGTGCAGGTGCTTGACGCGCTGATCAGCGGTGAGGCGCACTGGGTTCGAGCGTCCCGCGTGTCGGTTGTGACCCAGTAGAATGCCGGACGATGCCAGGGCCGAGGCGGGGGCGGCCTTGGTCTGGGTTCGTTCGCGACACAATCGTGGGGCGCGAACTTCATCCGACGGCAGATGGACGAAGCCCAATAGTTCGTCGCGATTGAGCAGCATGCCGCTGCGGCGCGATTGTCGGAGAATCAGATCCTCCTCATGCAGCTCAAATGGATACTCATCGTTGGTGAGTGGAATGAGCCGGTTGGCTTCCATCCGACTGAACGAGCGGAGCGCCTCCGCCATTTCCCGGACAATCGCAGCCGAACGTTCAAAGGTCTCCGCCTTCGCCGCCGCCCGCACCACCACCCCAAAGAGTGGTTGTTCGAGTTTGGCTTTCGTGCCGGGAATGAGTTGCAGCCGGTTTACAAACAGAGCTTTCCCGTGGGCATCGGTGACCGACTTCCACACGCTGGGTGGCCACGGATTCTGGACGGGCTGAAACAACACCTGGAACACCGCCACTTCGTCGCGTTGCAATTCGTTCAACGCCGCGACCAAGCCCACGAAGGGATCGACCGCGTGCCCTGTCTGAAGCAGGAGCATGAACTCGTGGGCCAGGCCGAAATCGACGATGAACCCAACGCCGTCACGCTGCGTCCATGCCTCGGCCAGCCGGGATTGCGCCGGGGCGAGCGGCAGTTTGGGCAGGAACGCCTGGAGTTGACGCTGCAATGCGGGCGCATCTTGGGGACTCGCGGCGAACTGAATCGTGATGCCTTCGTTGGTGCCCAGCAGTTCAAATCCGGTCGGTTCGGTGGAGCCATGGAGCGAATCCAAAAAGGAACGCAACGCGTCATCGGGGAGGTCGAGACTCGATGGTAACGAGACGACCAATTCCTCGGTCAACGGTTCTTCGCTGGCGACGGGTTCAGGTTCGACGATCTCCTCCGGTTCCACCACCGGCTGGCGATTGAGTTTCGCTTGAATTGAATCGAACAGCGACGCGAAGAAGGTCGCCCGGATGCCGTCATCGACTGGTCTTTGCGCATCGGGGAGGTGGTATCCGGCGAATTCCGCAAACGCCGGTTCGGGTCGCACGGGTTGAGGCCACACCTGCCAGCCGCGTCCACGCTGTTCCCACGCGGCAAACTCAGCGCTGACCAGTTCGTCGATGCGGCCCATGGTTATTTTTCCTCGCCGTCCTCGGGATTGCGTATTTTCGTTTTGTAGAAGCCATCGAGAATGGGTTGATGCTCCAGATAGGACAGGGAACGAACGCCTTGGGCGGAGGTCGCCTCGTCCACGTGCTCCTTCAAGAGGTCGTTCATCAGCTTGAGAAACACGACGCGGGAATCGAATTGGAAATACGTCGTGCTCCGGCGGCACCACGTTTCATAGATCGGGCCGATGACCGGCGTGCGCATGAGCACCCCGTCGAGCCGCGTCAATCCCATGCGGAGCACGTTGAAGAGGACGAAGAAGCCGAACACCACGATGAAGCCAAAAAGCGTGAGTCCGGGGATGAACCCAAACGTGCTGGTCAACATGGAGAAACCGAGCGCCAGCGAGACGAGGAAGATCAACAGCGTGGTCAGACTGAGTTGCGCTTGGATTTCAGCTTCGCGCAGCGTGAAGAAGTAATCGGTGCCGAAGCGCGCGGCGCACGCGTCGATTACCTGGCGCTGGCGGACGACACGCAGGTATTCCCGTTGGTGCGAGAGCAGACCCGCTTCGCGGTGCGACACGCGCAGAAATTCGACCCCCGGCCAGTTATGGGCGCGAATGGCCTCCTCCAGCTTGGTATAAAACTCCTGCGTGGACAACTGGATGCCGGGTAGCACGGTGGCGGAATGCGAGAACACTTCCGCCTGCCGCGAGTTGAGCCGACGCATTGCAAGATCACCGGCCTTCACGAGGGCGGGATTGGCGGACAACCCGAGCAGGCCGAGGGCAATGAAACCGGCAAGGCGTGCGCCATAGCTCGCGTGTCCGGGCATCAGCTCAAAGCCGACATACACGGCATGAACTGCCAGTGCGGTCGCGAGACCAAACCAGGGTCGGATGCGCGGCCGGGAAACGCTCCACAGAGTCACGCCGAGAAGCAGGAACAGGCCGGCGAAGCCTGAGGAGATGGCGGTGGAATCAAATGAGGAGAACAGATCCCACGGGGTGATTTCTCCGGTGGCCACACGCCACGGCAGGAAGAGGCAGGTGACGAGCATCAGGTTGCAGAAGATGAAGAGTTCCTCTTGCACGCTGAACCGGGGTGGCGCGGCATCTGGCAGTGACGATGGAATGGCGGCGGCGTCTTCCATATTCAGCGGAGTGCGTCTTCGATTTGCTTGACCAGTTCCATCGACTCGCGGGTGTAGTCGCCGTCGATGGTTTTGACCCGGCCTTGGGTGAAGAATCGGGAATTCATGGGAATGTAACTCTCATCGGAGAAGCCGCTCAGACTGATACCGATTTTCTCCCCGAGCACGTAGGCGAACAGCTTGAACGCAATAACCACTTCGTTCTCGCCGGTCTGGCCGATCACAAAGAACACATGGCGGCGCATCGTGACGGATTTCGAGGTGACTTCCAGGATCACCGTGTCGGCATCCGCCGGTCGTTCGCTCTTGACCGGCCACTCGGGCTTGTTGGTGCGGAATATTGCCAGCAGGGAAGATCGAACACTCGCGACCGAACCTTTCACCCGCAGGCTCTGAGTGGGAAACGCATCCTGATGGCGCACCCCGGCGACGGTGGCTTGCAACACTTGCTGCGGATGTTGCCGCCGGGCCTCAGCGCGGGCCTTGGCTTGGGCGGAGTCCAGCGCTTGGCGGGCTTTGACGTTCTCCGCGTCCACGACGCGTTGGCGTTGTTCCAAATCACTCTTCAAAGCGACTGCCGTGGCGTCGGATGGGTCGAGTTGCAATGCGGAATCGGTCGCCGCCAGCGCGCGACGGAGGTCGCCTTCTCCGCGAAACTCGCGGGCGCGTTTGAGGTGCCGGTTGAGTTGAATGGCTCCCTGTAGTCGTAGCGCTCCAGCGTCGCCGGGTTTGATCTGGAGGGCATGTTCGACGTCGGCCAAGGCGCGATCGTAGTCGGGATTGAAGCCAGTGGCTTGAGTGCGGGCGCGTTCCAGTGCGGCCACGAACGACGTGTTGACCAACGTGACTGCCAGTGTGCGTTGATCGGTTTCCGCCAGTTCCAGATTTACGTTGGTGCCGAAATAGCCTTCTTTCGTAAGCGACAGGCGATGGGAGCCGGGTTGGAGTTCGAGGTTGGCCGGGGTTTTCCCGAGGACTTTGTCGCCTGCGCTAATCGTGGTGCCTGCGGGATCGGAGGTGATCGCAAGTTTGGCGTAACGGAACTGGACGGTTACAGCATTGGTCTTGTCAGCGGCGGACAACCGAACGGACTGGTGTTTCCGGAAGTCCCCGCGCGCAACGACCAGTTCATACTCATCCAGCGGCAGCGCCGAGATTGTCGTGGGTGTATTGCCCTTCAGGGAAACCCGCGGTGCATGGGTTGACTGCAACTCGAACTCGGCATTGTCGGGATCGGAACTCAGTTGGAGCGCGGCCAGTTTCGGCGCAAGGGAGATGCGGTTGGTTTGATTGCGCTTGATCTCCACGGTCTGCTCGATGCTGAAAAGCGTGAACTTGGCCCACACTTTGTAGGTTCCGGTTGGCAACGACAGTGATTGGTGAGTGCTCTTGTCGAGGCTCTTTTGCTCTTCCGTGCCAGTTACCTGAACGGTTTCGATGGCAGGGACGAAGTCCAAGTCAAGTTGACCACGACTCCGGGCCAGCGTGATGTTTCCGAAAGCCGCCCCGCCATACCAAATGAAGCGATTGGTCTCAAAGGGTTCGGCATCGGCGGCGTTGATCACTAATTTCTTCCAACCCACGCCGCAGGGGTATCCCGCCTGATATCGCCGGCCATTCAACGTGGCGTCGGGGAACGCCTCGGAGGCGCGACCCGCGACGGCGACTTGAAATTCGAGCGTGGCTTTCGCGGCTTGGGTGTAGTGATACCGCCAGAGGAAAAGGAGAAAACTCAACACAAGCCAACCAAACACAGGCCGAAAAACTTGGGTTGTCGAAGGAGACATGCGACTCAAAGTGTTTTCCGTTGGCGATCTTGCTGCATGAAAAGAAACCAGTTCGACTACAGAAATCAAGGCCAAACACCGGTCTGCCAACATTGGCGAAGTTTGTCTGATGAAAACAGAAACCAGGATCGTCTTCAGATGGTGTGTTGGAGTTGATGCTCTGGGGCGTGCGTCAAGTGCGGGGATCTCGTGGGCGTCAACTCAGGACATCGAAAACCCAACCAACGTCTAAACAGAAAGGATAGAACCTATGCAATCCGCAATTCATCAACCTAAAAGCACTAGTATTTTCCATCGGGCGAAGATGGTCTTCAATCTCACCGCGATCATCAGCGTGATGTGGTCGGCGAATATTCAATCCACTGAGGTGACGGTATTCTCAACGGATTTCGAATCAGGAATTCCGAGCGAGTTTACTGGGCCGGCAAATCTGGCCGCGACGCAAGACTACCAAAGCTTTGGCTTCGGTTCGAATTTTCTCCGTAACGCTTCGCTATCAGGTCACACCGTCCTCACTTTGACGAACTTGCCGCCCCACACTGAGTTGGCGGTGAGTTTTGACCTCGCCATCATCGATAGTTGGGATGGGAACACTCAAATTGGTGGGGCGATTCCCACTGATTTCTTCAACGTGGCCGTCGACGGAGGGACCGTCTTTTCTGCAACTTTTGACAATTTTCAGCTCTCGGACCAGACCGCGCCGACCAACAACCTGATCACCTACGGAACTCAATTGGGATTTACTCTCACCCTCAACGGAACAATCTACGACATTAACGGAAATCCCATCAACGGGCCAATCGCATACGTTGATTCCGCTTACAACATGGGACATCCTGTCGCAGGCATGACCGCTATTCCTCACAGCTCCAGCACGGCGGTCATTGAATTCTTTGCCACCGGCACGGGCTGGCAAGGCGGAAGCGACGAGTCATGGGCCATCGACAATTGCAAAATCATCGTTAGGAACAAACCAGTTGCAACAATTGATAGGGCCGTTCGGATCTGTTGGCCTTCGTTCAGCAATTGTGTGTACCAAGTGCAATGGCGGAACTCACTCAATACGAATGTTTGGAATGACCTGGGTTCGCCCGTTCCGGGAAATGGAAGCACCAACTGCGTGTTTGACGCGATCAATGATCAGCAGAGCATTTTTTATCGGGTGGTGCCGCTGCCGTAGTTCGACGCTGCGATAAGTTATTTTTGTTTCCGTTCGCGAACCACTTGAGCAGACCGGAAATTGCATTACGGTTGGAAATTGCCGCCCCACGCGCACTCCTCAAATGATGAAAACCGAAACTTTGGTTCTTGACCGGACTACTCTCGCGGGTGTCGCCAACAGGATTGCGGCGGCACTTGCTTTTCCTTGCATTGCGATTTGCCTACTTGCGTCAGGTATTGCTTTCCCCGGATACGGCCATGAAATTCCGATTGAGGTGACGCGGGCGGATTCGGTCGTATTGCGTTTTACTCTCCCGTCGGGCGGATTTTACAGACTCTATACTTCGCAGCAGCCAAACGCCAACTATTTCGCAATTGGACCGATCTTGGTTGGAAACGGGCAAGTTGTGACCCAGTCGTTTCCGATGGAGGAGGTGTGTCGGTTTTACCGCTTGGCGCAAGTGGATATCACCGGAATGCCCGTGATTGACTGCGGTTGCCAGTGGCCTACAGCGATCGTACTTGATGGACAGTCGAATCGAGTGTCTGCCGGGTTCTGTGATCTGCAGATACTTTCCAATGGAACCCGATCAATCGCCTACCTTGCTACTTCCAACGGGACATCGTTTGCGCGGCTGTATTTTGCTATAGAAATCAACAGGGTCTGGCTGACTCAGGCGGTGCCGGGCGCAACTCCCGAGGGTCAGGTTTTTCTGAGTTTCGATGCGGAAGAGAATCCACGCATTGTGTACAAAGATGCCACCAACCGATTTCTCTATATCGCAACCAAAGTTGCCGGAACCTGGACAAATCAACGGCTCGTCGTGACACAAGGCCCAGAATACACCGACTATTTCGCGGTGCCTCGAAATCGAGGGGCTCTGGATTTTTTTGCGGCACGCGACGGAACGATCCTATTTTATCGAGCTAGTACCGGAGGTTGGATGGCCAGCCCAGTGATTACAGAACAAAGCTCACCGCCGAACTGGATATCAATTGCGGCGGTCAAACTTCCCACCGGCAAATACGCGGTGGCAGGGTATAGGGGCAGGGAAATGGCAATTTTTGTGCAAGAGGAAGTAGGTTGGAGTCGCGTGGAGCTTCCTCTCGAAAGCGATCGATATCTAAGGTCAGAACTTCAAATTACCGTGAAGCCGAGCGGGGAAATCGTGGTGGCTGCAGTCCTTCGCGACGGCAGCGGTCAACTGTTTGAGCTTCATATTTATGAATGGTCAAACAACACCGTCCTCGATTCGATTGTTCAACGGGGGGTGGCAGTTTCCATAGACAATCCGGTGGCTTCTGTCCATCCGGACGGCAGCGTGGTAGTAGGGTTTCGCTATGCGAATGAACTTCGCGTCGCCACACAAAACGGCACTCACTGGTGTAAACGAACGGTCGCTGAACCCACGGTCACGGACCGGGATGATCCGGTTCCCGGGAGATTTAGCTCTCTCGCAGTGGATTTGTTGGGCCGTGTGAATTTCGCTTTCGATGATCCGACGACCGAAAACCTGAAGATAGCGAGGAGCCATTCGGTTCATTATTAATACCGTTACTTGGCTTCAAACTTGTTGATCACCCTTGGTCAGGGATTAGGGAGCAGACTACTTGGCTTCGATGTTCATGAGTGTTTCACTCAACTCGCACATTTACACTAAGCCTGTCCACCAAATTCGGGTAAGGCCAACCAATGCGCCATTACAAATTAGAAATATTTGAACGCATTGTTGCATTCACGATACTGCTCGAATAAAATGTCGGTAACTCCCAAAACACCATTGATGCTATTTGTGGTATGAAAACGCTGACTCAGGAACCATCAAAACGCCCAGGTTTCGATCCACAGCCGAAACGTTCGGGAAATGGCTATCATACGTTTCATCTTGAAGGTGGCTATAGTGAATTTATCGAAATCGTAACCCAACACTTCAACACAAGTAATCAGTTTATTTGGCGCGGTTTAGGCGACTCTGACTATCAATTAATTTCGTCTCTTACTCGCATATTAAGAAAACGCGATTATGGAATTGATTGGCAGCGAAACACATCACGAACGACGACAAAACACCTCCGCGACTTTTTGGTGCGGCTCAGAGAAATTTATTCGCTTCAAATCGAACATCTGGCGCTACACGACCAATTGTTGCGCATTCTTGCGACGGAGCCTCGAACGCTCGCAGCCGTTTTGAATGAATTACACACCGGTTTGCAATCGCATCAATTGCCAATGGTATTTGATCTATTTGCTTTGGGGCAGCATCACGGACTAGCCACGCCACTTCTCGACTGGACGCGCAGTCCGCTAATTGCTCTGTGGTTTGCTTTTGTTAAGGCGGACGACAGAGAAGATGATGTCGGGTTTAGAGTTGTATATGCTTTGAATATCGCTTTGATTCGTCAGTTTTGGCCGGAACATGAACCTATTCCAGATAGCGGAATCCGGGTGCTTGACGTCCTTACACAGAGAAACCCAAGAATTGAAGCCCAAGAAGGTGTATTTACACTATCATCGGCGCATCAATCGATAGAAGAATGCGTGGTATCTCATTTTGCAACTTTTTCGGATAAGCCTGTTTTGCTACGCTTTTTAATTAGAAATAGAGGCAGAAAGGCTTGCCTATCATGGCTAGAGCTTGCGCACATTCATTTTCGATCTATGTACCCCGATCTCGAAGGAGCAGCAAAATCTTGTAATTATAATCTCGAAAACGACGCGCACCTACGCTTTGCGCAGAAAGATTGATCATGGACACCGCCTTTCAACCGGCAGAGGATCGACCAGTAGATTTACGTATCATAAAATGGGCTGACCCCATCCCTGAGGAGCGCCCCGATGCGTGGGGAAAGACCATTATTGCTTGGACAAAGAAATGCAAGCTAGATGAGGAGAATGATGGGGAAAAAATGTCTAAAGTATTTCACGCCAAGCCAAAACAAATTGAAGCAAAGGGGCAAATCGGACTCTCATATAGATTGCAGATAAATGCTCTTGGTTCAGAGAACCTTTTCTTAAAGCAGCCACCCATTCCATCTCCTGCAGATCTACTTCGTTTCGGCTCAAGCAAGAGTTATTACGCCAGTATGAAAAAGCGGCTTGTCGCTGAATTTGAGAAAAACTTTATTTTATCACACATTCGTCGCAGATGTGCTGGAGGAATCTTTTCCATTCCTCAACCAATTGCCCTATGTCAAACTAATCAGAATGGGGACGATGTTAGTATTCCGGGACTCATATACGAGTTTGTTGATGGCAATGATCTTACGAAAGAAACTTTTTTTACACTTAGTAATCCCGACTCGTTTTTTGATTTCGCAATTCCGTTAGCAGAAAGTGTGAGAATCGTCCACAATCATGGAATCCTACACTCCTTTATTGTGCCCCGGAATATTATTTTCAGCAAAACAACTCATAAAACGAATTATAATCTGGTAGGATTCGGATACGCCACGCTATCGGACTCCAAACCCGATGTGGCAAAGGTAGAATCGGAAATTGAGGATGCGTGTTATCGTGCTCCTGAATGCCTCGCAAGTGATAATTTGGGCGCATTGTGGTTTCCTGCAGATATTTACTCATTGGGCGCCTTGTTCTATCGATACATAGTTGGAAAGGCTCCCCGCGACCTACCAAAAGATGTTTCGAAACTGAAATTACATGTCTACGAAGCTATGAAAAATGTAGATATTTCACCTGAAGAGCGCAGCAACTTGTTTTTCTTGAATGAAAACATTGTCAAAATCGTTGATAAATGTCTCAGACACAACCCAAATGATCGCTTTTCCTGCGCCGAAGAATTACTGGAGGCATTAGCGATTGCCAAATCCGCGGGTCGTAAAGGGTCTAAGAATGATTTGCGACGCAAACAAATCAAATCTCGGCCTCGAGAACAGTTAGTGCAAATGTTTATCAATGTAGCGGTTCAAAGCTCCCGCGAACAAAAGGGAGTAAACCCTCTTCTTCGCAGTGTCATAGAATCAAGGGCCGAACATCTATTCGAGGATGCGAAGCGCATTGGCCGTGGTCATCACGAAATCTATGGCCATCGAGATTTGCTCGTTACGAGTTTGTGCAGATTGATTGCAGCTGCAAGCGAGGGGCAAGTGTATCGCACCATGACATATCCAGGTTACTGGACGGATCAAAATTTGGGGAGCAATGGCCGCTTCCTAACAATGAATAAACATATGGCACGTAACGGTCTTCATATTCAGAGACTCTTTTTGGTTACAACGAAATTTCACCAATTGATTGAAACTGAACAACAAATATTAGAGGCCCAATATGACGCTCAGTGCGACGTAGAAAAGGATCCCGATGCTCCAAAAGGATTTGAGATAAAAGTTAAGGTGTTAAGTGAACCCGAGCAAGATGCACTACTAAGGTTTGAGGTGGATGCAACGCAAGTTGCCTACTTGGGGCCTAACTCAATGGATCAATATCTAAATGAGTGCCTTTGCTTGAACTTTATCTCCCAAGGAAAGCTGACATGGAATAACGGACGGCAAGTGCTCGACCGCGTGATTAAAAAAGTGCGTTACTGGCAGCCGACTGGAACACGGGAGAAGGCTTTTCGTAATAGTCTAAATACGTTTTGGAAGTATTGGAATAGTGGAAGTCAAAGCCTGAAAGATTATATTGAGCCTAAGAATCGAGCTAAATGTTTATCACAGATACTAAACGGCCCAAAAGAAATGTCGATCTGAGAATGGTCGGGAGCGCTGCGGGGATTGACAAACGACAGCTAGATTTGATATGATTTCCGCACTTGCATGACGGCAAGTAAACGGCTCGCACTTTGTCAATTGCATATCGTTTCGCCATAGCTTTAAGTGGCCTAATTATCAGTTTTCGCCCGAACAATTTTTCCTTCCTCTCCAATTCCAAAATCATTTCCGGATCTGCCTCTGCAGTCAGATGATTGCTTTATATCGATCCGAAATGCCTTCACGGGTCCCGCACAACCGGCCTCGAAACAAGGGCGCCGCATTCGTGTCACACAATGAACTGTGTTGAAGCCGGAGAGATGCCGCACCGATTCAACTTCCAACAGCCTTCCAACGGCGGTTCGCTGGAAGGTCAACGGGAATACCGCAGCTATTCCTTCCGGTTGAATCCACAACGCGACAGCAAAAATAGTCAAAGTGCTTCAACCAACCTTTCGCTGGATTGTTGATATTTTTGTCTCCGTATTTCCCGGGTGTCATTGAGTTCACATCTTTGAAATATCGAAAAACCGGATAAGGAAGACGGAATGGCGCTTTGCGTCTTACTCCTCCTTAGAAAACTCAATGAAATGAGTTGTCTATGCCTCTGAAAGCTATGGCGAATCTAAAACGGATTCGCCCTCCAGCTTGGCCAAATGTTTGGCCATTTTAGTTTTAAGAGGCGATCATGAAAAAAGTGATAGACAGAAAAGCGGGCACCACATCCGCAAGAATTATCAACTGTAATTTAATGCCTTTCATCCCAGCTAAAGCGTGGGCGGTGCTTCCGGCAAGTCAGCAGTTACGCCGGCGTACGAGCGGATTACTCGTTTGGAGGGACGCCAATATATCTTTATACAGACCAATTCGACAGGTTAATAACTTGAATGCAAAAACTTGGCACGAACTGTGCATGGAGTTGGGTAAGAAAACGGTGTGTAGCGCCCAAGTCCTTGATTGGTTGCTGACTCCCTGCAATCAAGTGATGATTCCGAATCGTTGGAAAGAGCACGTGATTCACTTCTTTGGCACCATATATTTTTATGGATCAGAAAGTCATCGTCATGTGCGATGTCTCTATTGGGATGGTTGCAGTTGGCGGTGGGAAATGCGAACATTACAAAGGAATGTGTGTTGGAGTGATGCTCTTGCCGTTCAAATTTGATTTGGACCTTTTTGCTAAAACTTATAGAATAGCGATCTATGTATCGCATAGGCCATCTGGTGCATCAGGTGGCCTTTCTCTTATCCATTACTCTAGCGTCTCGCAAGCATCGCATAACCCTTGTCGCTCGTGCCAAAGACCTTACTCAAACTTAAATAAGCCGAGGGCGAATTGCGGAAGCCGATACATCATGAATTAAAAAGGCGATTCTTCGAAATTGCGAAGAATCGCCCGTGTGCTCGGCGTTACCCGGAGCTAGTAAAAATAACCCAATTCACGTAAAGAACAATGGTTTGGATTGCCGATGATGATGTGATCCAGCACTTCTAGTCTCAGGAGTTGGCCCGCGCGGATCAAATCGCGGGTCACTTTGATGTCGGCCTCGGAGGGTTGTGGCTCGCCGCTTGGATGATTGTGTGCTAGCACCACGGCGGCAGCGCTGGCGACGATTGCACTTCTGAACACAATTCGAGGGTCAACGAGCAAGGTATCCATCGTACCAATCGTGAGGAGCTGGTGACCCCGGACGCGACGACGTGTGTTCAAGAGCAACACCACGAAACATTCACATTCCGGGTTGAATCGCACGTCCGTCGCAATGTGGAGCCGCCAATACTCGACAGCCTTGTCGGGAGTGTCGCAGACCAGCATTTCCGCCGGCAGTGGACACTCCCTGAGCGCGGTGACTTTGAATTCCTTGGGATTGAAGGCTTTCATATAGTCACCTCCGCTGACACTGGTGCCGGTGTGACTTCATCTCCATTGGCCTGCGATGGCGCTGCAATGTTCCCGAGTATGAAGTCCACCGCCTTTTGCGCCTGGGCGGCAGCTTGGACGATGAGCTTCTTGTCATTCCGCAACTGATCCAGCCAGCCCTTGAGATAGGCGGCGGAATTGTCAATTGTCCGCTCGACGATCTCTGCGTGACCGCAGAGAAACGTCGCGCCCATCTCCGCTATCAATTCCTCTTTAGAATAAGGATTGGAACCGAAGCCGGTGGATTCTGTGAGTGTCGTCCGCTTGAGCCGCTTCTCGTGGCCGGTCGAGTGAACAAGTTCATGGAAGAGTGTCGAGTAATACTCATCCTCCTTCTCGAACCGTTCCCGTGCCGGCATTCCGATGAGGTCTTCCGCTGGGGAATAGAAGGCGCGGGTCATGCCGTGCCGGATCACCGGTCGCTGTGGCATGTTGGCAACAATCTCCGCTGGCTTGGTGACTGTAACTGCATCAGCAGTCAAGGGTGCGTCTCCAATGGCATCGCACTGCGCAATATTGAAGACATGGTAGAACCGAAGCAGCGGAACGTTCCGTTCCTCGCCCGATTCCTTGTCCTCAATCATCCAAGGTTTCCAGAAAACCACCGGACACGCCTTCTCTCCCTTCCGCACTGTTGCGCCGAGCTGGGATGCTTGACGGAACGTGAGCCAGAAGGGAGATTCGTAGCTCATGGCGATAAGGAGGAATACGTTGATTCCTCGATATGGCTTCTTGGTGACGAAGTTCCGGGGTAACCCGGTCCTAGCTTTCCATGGCTTGTGCCAGGGAACGGTGCCCTGCGATAGCAGGGTGATAATTCGATCAGTGATGTGTTGATATGCTTCCGTATTCACGGAGGTTTCTCCTTCTGCCGTCCATCTGAGGAATCAGAGTGCCTCTGGTTGGGGATGGTCTCTCGACTGGAGGCGGGACGGCCCATACCAGCGAGGGAATCAGGCAGCAGAATGCTGCCGGAAAGAAAAAGGCCTCCCGAAAGAGGCCCGTGTTTAGTAGTCCTCCGGGAGGAGGACACAGGTCGAGGACCGATCCGCTTCGGTGATGATCCAGAACTTCACGCCCTTGGTGGAGTGATATACCGAGAGGAGCCGTGTGCCTTCTTTCAAGGCACAGTTGTTGGCCTCCCGATCTTCATCATCCATGTCACCCCAATCACCTGATTGGTGGCGCGCTATCGCACTCAGGATGTCCGAGTTCGGAATCTGAGCGAGGGCATTCGGTGTGGAGACAATATGTCCGAGACGGAACTGAGCAGTGGGATTCATAGGCGGTAGTCCTCGAATGCGGCTGCCAATCCATCGTCGTCATCGCCCATCAACTCTTCCAAGGCATGCTTGGTGGCGAGTCGTTCAGGATCAGGTTTGGCATCCTTGGGACAGCCGGGACAACGAATCACATTGATGATTGATGATCCGAATTCCCAGCCGACCGCTCGGAATTCCTTCCGATATCGGTCTGACAACTTTTCTGGGCGGGGAAGTCGGCACCACGCTTCGGCATCTTCCTGACTTAACCCAGTCTCGAAGATCGCGTCATGCCAGAGGTGATACACATCCCACGGTTCGCTACAGGTTGAACAATGCACATCCATAGCTAGTTTTGGGTTGGATCAAGCCAATGACGGCTGGATCAAGTTCTCGAAGTGTTTTCATGTGGTTTCCTTTCGTTTGCGGTTCACGATTTCGATTTCGGAATTGGGCGAAATGCGGAACCGGAGGGGTGGAGGTTGAAACCGGACGAGTTTGTCGAAGCGGGTGGTGAACACACGGGGTGGCCGATTCATCTCGACCACCGCCGCGCATTCGTTGACCCGGACGACCAGACCCAGCCGGCCTTCGATACGGATCACGTCATTAACGCGAAGCCGATATGGATGCGGCTGTGGTTGCGGGGCCAGACCGAAGAATTCAGTCTGGCCGCTCTGCGGTTGCATGGCTGACTCAGAGGCTTGCGATCTCCTCAGCCGTGAGTTGTTCTGGCTGCTGTCCGTCTTTGGCAAAGGTGTGAATCTTCACAAAAACGAACTTAGCGAGACGAACTGCGATGTCTTCGCGTCCCGCCCTGCCCGCCTCGTCTTCGTCGAGCATGACGATGACGTGGCTGTGCCGGTCGGTGTATTTGCGAATCAGCTCCTCCTGTGCGCCTGACATGGTGCTGCCCATGAGGGCAACCACCTTGCGACAGCCGCATTGGTGGAGCTTCATGCAATCGAAGAAACCCTCCACGATGACCAATGGCTTGTCGGGTGATTCCTTGATCGCTCGATCAAGGTTGAACAATTCGAGCGATTTCCGGAATCCCGGTGGCAGCTTGTATTTGGGAGTGTCGTCACCAGGTTCACCGGGGAAACGTCCTGCATACGCTACTACCTTACCGTCAGGATTGTGGATGGGGATGGCGATCCGGTCAGCCATCATTCCTTTGGCGCAGTATCCGACCCCGAAATCCACGAGGGTTTCCAGGGTGAGGCCACGGTCTTTGAGGTAGGGATGTTCACGATCGAGCTTGTCCAGACGGAACTGGAGCGGCTTGTTGGGGGCACCGCTCTCCGCTGCCGGTGGCGTTTTAGCTAGCGGCTTTGGTGCGGGCGCCTCCTGCTGAGGTGTAGGTTCACCTGACTCGTGATCTCCTTGTTCGGCACTCACCGACATGGATTCGGGATCGAGATGAAACCACTCAATGGCTTTAATGGCCGCGGCGTGAATGCTCACGTTGTCCATCCGCGCAATGAAGTCGAGGACATTGCCTCCATGTTTGCATTCGGAGAAGCAATTCCAGACATTCTTGCTGATACTGACCCGGAACTGCGTTGGGTTGCTGCCTTTGTGGATGGGACAGGGACCGCTCAAGCTATCGGTGCCTCGCTTGAATTTGGAAAGCAGGCCGTAGTGCTCAAGAACCTGCTCCATGGTGACGGCCGCTTTGATGGCTTTGAAGTCGACGAACGATGATTTAGGCATGGGATATACTCCTATGGTTGGTTGTGAAGAACTGTGCCGCTCACGAAGTTGAGCTGCATCCAAGGGGCATCCTAACTGTCCCCAAGAAAACCCAGAAGACGTGCTAACTTGCCATATATGGCAAGTCGAGAATCGCTGCCATTTCGCCCGATTTCCCGTTTCGCCAGACTGGAGAGAACAGGTCCTTTTCTAAAACTGTCCGGTCAGCAAAGAGAAATAGGCCGTGACCGCGTTTCAATTGGGAACAGGCTTCCAGGAGGGATTCCACCCGCGCTTCACTCGTGGTGACTGTGAGCACACGGAACCGATGGATACCCAGATGTTGCTGGTGAATCTTCTTCGTCCAGGTGGCTTCGTATGCGAGGAGTTTGCGAGTGAATGACGTTTGGGAAAGGTTGCTCCGCGTCACCGGCATGGTGCCCCGGTCGGCCTCAAGGAAGAAATATGCCCGCTGTATCTGGCCGTTTTGATCTGTGTATTCCAAGGCGAATACGCGGTCGGGAACCACGCCGAGCGTCACGCCATTCTGCAACTTCACACGCCACTGAAACGGCTCCCGTTCCGATTGAAGTGCAAGCTGGTCTTCGTATATCAGTCGGACATCGCCTCGCTTTCGGCAGGCAAGTTCAAGGGACGTCATGATGTCGGATACCAAAAGTGCGTGTTCAAGAAACATCCGGCCGATCGCGTGATTCTTTTCGCTCCATGAATCAGGATGCACAGCAATGCCAAGCTCCTGCCGCAACAACACACCCCCTTTATTTCCTAACCCGTATGCAATGGTGCGTGAGCCGCCGCGGTCGTAGTATTGGATTTGGGCGCGCGGACGTTCGAGGTAGCCATGATGAAAGAGCAACTGCAACCGCCGCACGATCTGCTGCTCACTGCCGCCCATGAGCGCCACGATCAGACGGGAACGAAGAAAACGATGCCGCTGGACGAGCCGGATGATTTCGTGGTCGCGCTCGGTTAACTGGATCGGGACAGCCGGGGAAACGCGTTTGAAGCGGGGTGATCGTTTTTTCTCCATTCCGCTACAATGATGGAAACAGGAGAAATGGGGGAGACGGCACAACTTGCCATTTGCGGCAAATTTTGTGACTATCCACTGGGCGCGAGTGGGTTCATCCAACACGCTCGCAAGTCGCGTCGGTGTCAGTTTCGGTGGCGTCGGACTTTGCATAGTAGTTTTCTGACGCCGACCAAATCCAACCCGCGGCAGATGACTTTTGATTTGAGCATCGAGCTGGCCCCCTGCTGATTGAAAAGCCGCGCGGGAGGGTGGTGAACCGGTTCAAAACGCTTTCAATTTCATGACCGTTTCCTAGACTGCCCCTCATGGCGCAGAAAACTGACGCAAAACCGGGTGCGTCCGCGAATGCTTCGGGCGAGGTTGGGGCATCGCGCCGCGATGACCGGATACTGCAGCGCGGCGTCCCTACCAAACTCAAACCTTCCGTCCTCGTGGACATGTGCGTCGTTTATTGCGGCGACAATCTGGAGCGCTTTATTATTGTCGGGGGCGAGCTGCATTCCGATCCTGAGAAAATCGTGGCAAATTTCGTATAAAGGGCGCCGATGCAACTCATGCGTGACATACTAGAACAAGTCGCCAACGGTAAAACAAAATTTGAGCCGTTAGATCACGATCGCGACTCTCTCCGGGAGTTTCAACGTATTGCAAATCGGATCATTTCTGCCGAAAAACGGGGCTACCTTAGTCAAGTTGTGCCGAGCAAAATCCCCGTTCGTGGCGATCTTGTTTTCAACCACGTTACGGTCATAGGGGGCCTGACGTTCGAAGGCGAACAATTCGTTAGCCAACTAGGTCCGTCGTCGCTTGGTGGTGATCCGGTCCCGATGGATGACCACACATATGATAATATCCGAAAGGTGATTCTCGACATCATCAATCGAACGGTAAATGTAGTTTACGAGCCGAACCAGTATGAGCATATCATCGAAGGAGTAACAGAAGTGTTTTCAAGGCTTGAAGGGTGGCATGACGGGAATACATCAATTCGTAATCCGGTGTGCCTTTCCCAAGCTGATTGCGACCTCACTTTTGAAATTCTGAATGATCTCAAGCGGGAAGGTATTATAGTCGATGGACTCAATCGCGATAATCCTGGACCACCGTTCTTCCGACTTGCACCAAAAAGTAAACCCATGCCTAAAGACCAATCACCAACAAAAACCGAGAAGCTTGTCTTCATTAGTCACAGCAGTGTAGATGAAGATCTAGCAGACAAGCTTGTCGACATGCTGTCCGACGCTCTTCACCTCCGGCGAAGTGATTTCGTATGCACGAGCGTCGAAGGATCTAAGTTGCAGGGCGGTGCCAATACGGACGATGTCTTGCGCCATGAGATTCGCGAAGTCCCCGCTTTTCTCAGCCTGTTAACACCCCAGTCTTTTGCGAGCACCTACGTACTTTTTGAGCTGGGGGCGCGATGGCTTTGTGAGAAGCACCACATACCACTTCTCGCAAAAGGCGCGGAAACCCAATTACTGAAGGAACCGCTTAAGGCAAAGAATGCTCTACATCTCAGTAAAGACACAAACGTTTTACAACTCGTCGATAATCTTGCGTCCATTATTGATCGCAGGCCTGAACCGCCGAATAGCTATCTTAAAAAAGTACGCGCTGTAGTTGAGGTTTCTCGCAAAGGAGAGATTCAAGAAATTATCCGGTTGGCAAATATTCGGTTAAGAGAGTGCGTTGATATAGTGAAGGCTGCGGGAAATCTTCAAGCTGGAATCGGCGAAGTTCGCGGCTTTCAACGCTCATGGAACCGGACGCGGGAGGAAGTAGTTGTTATTGTGAATGACGTGCTTGCTTCACATGCGGACCTTGGAATTGTGGGCCAGCCTGCCTCCAATGGCTGGCTCGATCAAAACGCGAACGGGCAATCGCCTTATTCAGTAATGCAAGCGCAACGCCGAGGAACGCACGTTGTTCGGGTCGTGGGTCATGGTGATCGATTAACTGCACTTGCTTTTGAACAATTGGAAAATCCGTCCTGCATGATCGTTGTAGAGGCGCATTATAATCCATATTGATCGGTGCGAGCGTCTCATTCGCCCCTGAACTGCTCGCTTAAATGAATGTCATCATGACCGACGACGAAATCAAACTCATAGAAGGATCAGTTCAATGACCAGCGAAGCTGAATTCGGGAAGTTCGAGGAAGAAGTTAAGCGTTTGAAACGGAGCAAACAGCTACACCAGACGGTTGAGAAACGATTGTCCAATCTTCTGACACGCCTTTTCCCTGAGTCTTGCGCGGTTCCAGAAGTCTCCGGCGTCTTGGGAGGCAGGAACGATTTGATGCAGTTCTTCCCGAACGGCGGCAGAGCCGTTTTCGAACTGTTCGCCTCCCCAAGTCAAGTTCCCCAAGACCTTCGCCTCCTCGAGCAATCAGCGGCAGATGTCAAATTGGCCATTCTCCTCGACCGGGAAATCGATCCAAAGCTCGCCGATAGATTCTTTCATAGCAAACCTGACTCGTTCCCATTTCAGTGGTTGAGCCAAGTGTTAATGCCAAAATATGAAGCCGACTGTCTCAAGTTCTTATGTGACGAAATAAAGGCCCACACTCCTAAAGAGAAAGTCCGCGTCGGTTATGAATTGAAGTCGGAGAAGGGTAAGAGTGACAAGGCGATGGAAGTCGAGGTCATCAACACCGGAAAGACCACGCTCTACATTAAGGAAGTCACTCTGGAGTGGGACATCATTGACCAAGGATCGAAGGGGACAGCTATCCTGAAACTCGATACCTTCGAGAGCGAGAGGGAGCCATTGCCTCCAGGGCTAAACCGGAAGTATTTCTTCACGGGCCTTTCAATGGCTTTCTTCCGGATGTCAGGACTTACAGAGGCGCACGAAGTCTGGATCAGAGTCTCAACCTTCGAGCGTGAAATCCAGAGAGTGATCGGCCTGTCCGCGATGTTCGCTCCAATGTGTCTCAATCTTCCCGTCAGCGGCATGCACATTGTTGGGAAACCATCTTTTAAATAAATTGATGAATTCAATAGGATGTGCTCAAACCTCTGACTTGTCTCGTTGAGACACACCAAACGAGCGCGCGAATAATAGTTCTGAATTGAACAGCATTTGGCCGTGGTGCTCCGTCATTCTGACCGGCGAGAAAATTAGTCTGAATGGTTTTCACATTTGTAAAATGTTCGAAGAACAAGTGGCGAGGAAATTGGCGTAACGGTTCAATACCAGCATGAACGCCACAACAATCCTCGCCATAGCTAACTCAATTATAGCCGGATGTGCACTTGGCCTGACCGCGTCCAGTGCCTATGCGACGCGGCGACATAACCGCTTGTCTGTTACCCCACGCATTTCGCGGAGCACCCATAGAGACCTGCGTGATGAAGGGATGACAGTTGGCTATGACTTGATCAATGTTGGGCTCGGTCCCGCATTGATTACAAGGGTAACGCTCTTCATAAGCGACAGCCCCGTCGAGTCGACTGGGATCGATCCAATAGAGAGCTGGGTCAGGCAGCATGTTGGAGATCGCCTCAAATTTAGATTGAAAAATCAGGCGTTTCCGGGGCAGAGGGGCGCAATTCGTGCGGGCGAAAAGTCGCGGATAGCTGAGATATTTTTCCCTGATGCTAAAGCTCGCTTTGAAAAGACTATTGAAGCTGAGATCAAAGTGCTAGCCATGCGTGTGGAATATGAATCTTTCTATGGTGATCGCTATGTTTTCGACACAAGAGCTCAGTAAAGCTCGCAATCTAAACACCCTTCCTCATCCCGTCCTTCTCTCCAAGGAGAAGGAGAAACGTTCGGCCAACACTCGCGTAACATTTTACAGTAGAAACTTAGATAATAGCCACGCTCGCAATATTGTTACCTGCGTTTTGTATGTAAATCAAACCACAACCAACAATGCTCGGCGACGATGTTCCTTGGCTGATGGAAATTAGCTTTCCACTCGTTCAAGCTTGGCGCGGATTTCCTCAACGAACCGCGAACAACCTCCTTGCTTCAAATTGCCAAATTTATCTTGCCATTTGTCGGCATGAATCAAGTGAACAACGTGGCGGGCGCGGGAAATCCCCACGTAAAAGAGGCGACGTGTCTCGGAAAGAGGCCGAGCGGCAGGTGGCTCGAAGCGGCGACTCTTTCCATTCCACGTCCACGCTGGCAATATTCCCTCCGCACAGCCGGGAATGATTACGACATCAAACTGCCTTCCCTTACTGGCATGAAAAGTAGTTAGAATGACTTTGCCACGAACCTTCCCGATTCCTGCAAATTCCGATAGCCGAGCTTGTGATTGTGCACCGCCATTCTTCAAAACCTCCTTCAGTTTTGCGTAGCATTCCAAGTCGTGTGCGTAATCCTCGGACGCCGCCAGCAGCGATTGAAAATCAATCAACGATTCCGCCTCGGTGAGCCATGCCCAAGCGTTGATTTTTTCGTCTAGCGTTTTAGTTGCAAGCCGCCATAAAAGGATACGGAATTCCAGTGAATGCTCTACACCGTCAATTTGACCTGCTGCTTGCAGCAAAAGCTGAAAGTCATGAAACAATTGGGAGAATGTGTGCTCACGATCCTCCGGTGGTGACAAAGACCAAGCTGCTAGTCTTTGCAGCCAGGTGATAAATGGCGAACTGGGAAACTTGTTATCTCTCTCCCAAACAAATGGGACATTGCGACGTGTAAATTCGTCTTTAATTGCTTCAACTAATGGGCCAATGGCACGGTAAAAAATGGCGATTTCTTCGGGCCTGATGCCAGCAGCCAGAGAGGAATTCACAGCCTCTACAACTTTAACGGCATGGTCTGCATTGTTGCCGTTCGCTTCTACAAAATAGATTTCTCCTTGTTCTCGACGTTTTGGATCAGGCGCATAGTCGCGCGGCTCGGCCGGAGCCAGAGCAGCTTGACTCGCCGCGATGATCCGTCCCCCGCTGCGATAGTTGAATTTGAGTCGGACAGATTCAAAGTCTCCTCGCTCTGCCAGCCCGTTAAGGTAGCGGGGGCTGGCCCCGGAAAAATCGTAAATCGTCTGGTCGGGGTCGCCCACTGCAAAAACTGTTACTCCGGCCAGATCGGCAAGCTTAGTAACTATGCCGTGCAGCGGGCCTCCCAAATCTTGGTATTCGTCCACAATCAGCCACGGGAACCGTGCTGCGATCAATTCTCGAATCCAAGCGTGCTGTTCAATGAGATGGAGAGCGACAATGATTATCCCTTCAAAATCAATCAAACCGTGTTTAAGAAGATTGTTTTCATAGGCTGTTGCAATGAGTGAGTCTGTGTTGGCATAACCGGTCACGTCTTCGTTACACGCTCGTGCTCGGCGGTAACGCGTGATGGTGGGACCGAGCCATCTCGGATCAGGAACGTGTTGCAATGCGGCTTCGGTGAAAAGCTCGTCTGCCATATCAGGACCAGCGACATTCACACCCGCGGTGAAGCGTTTATCAATCAAAGGAGCGTAGGGACGGACGATGCAGTTGAGGCAAAAGCTGTGGACGGTCCCAAGAAAAAGGCTTCGACGTGAAAAAATTCCATGGTCGGCAAGTCGCATCCGAAACTCGCGCACCGCGTCATTGTTGTAGGTCACACACGCGAGGCCGGAAGGGGGATTGATTTTTTCCGAGATCAAGTAACCGATTTTTACGACAAGCGTTGCGGTTTTGCCGCTGCCCGGCCCGGCCATGACAACAGTGTTACCCTCCGCGAGAACGGCTTTCTTCTGTTCGTCATTCAGACGGTCAAACGATTCATTTAGGTTTTGCATTGTCAGGCGTCACGCGCTCAATGATAAAATTGACGGCATTCAGGATGTAGGCTGGCGGATTTTTATCTTTTAGTTTTCCAGCCAGCCTTTGCGCAAATCTTCCTTTGCCCACGGCTTCAATTCGGTCGAGTATCTCTTGTGCTTTCGCGGCATCAGCCCCCGCTGATTCTACCGCTGTGTCAAACGCTTTGCTCACTTCTTCCGAATTGGTGAGTTCCTTATATGTAGCTTTCATCTCACCTCCAAATTCCTTGAGCAGGTCAAGTTCAAGCGTGTTGTCGCCGACAAAGACTCCGTGGGAGGGTAATACGGCGGCAATTTTGGCCTCGTCGTCCTGGTCAACCAAGACGGCCAGTTTTTTAAGTTCTGCCTCGTCATACAAAAGACGGCTTCCGCGCCGAAGCCCTGCCTTCAACGTCTTGTTCTTGGCTTTGTGAAGCCGAGGATCGCCATCGGTGATGATGACGTTGGGAATGGCGAAGCCTTTTTGGGAAAGCAGTTTGCGGTAAGGTGCAAAGTCGGTTCCATTAACAGAACATACGGAGATTCCCAAATCGTCCAAGGATGCGCCCATGCCATTTTTACCCATCAATGCAGCAGCGAAGGCCGGCACAAGAAATTGTTCTGCCACTCCTTCCACGAAGATTACTCCACGTGCGAAAAGTATCTCGGCACGGGTAACATCGAGGTAACGCTGCAGGTCATCTTTTTGTTCTTGGGTAAACGCTAGCGCAGCAGAATTGAATCCGTGCGTTTCACCATTTTCAACCCTCAGCAAGACAACCGAATCAAAGGGCGCAACACTTACAATGTTTGGCGAATGCGTCGTCAGCAATATCGGATGGTTCCGTCCAAGGAAGTATCGAAAGAGCAGGCGTTGCAATTGGGGATGCAAATGCGCTTCCGGTTCTTCAATTGCCAGAATTGTGCTGACGATCTCACGTGCTGCCTGCTTCATTTCCATGTCTTGCAGGAGCAGCGCCAGGAACAGAATGTTGGCAGTTCCAAGACTCGCGTCGCTCAAGGGCTTGCTACTTTTTTCGCGCAGGAAAATGCGCAACGAACGGACAAGCTGCTCCGGCTCGCTGGATGCAAAGTCGAGATCAGTTTCAACCGCATGGACCGGCCCGGCGAGCTGCCTCACTCGTTGGTTGATGGAGCCGACAAGGTCGGCGACGGGTTTCGCTTGCAATAGAGTCGCCTTGGCACCGTCAAGGTTTTCCCGAACTGCGACGAAGTGTTTGGCGGGTATGCCTTTCTTTACACGATCAAGCAGCGGACGCAGCGGTGACCGTTTCCAACTTTGAATGTCTCCCTCCGCGTCGCGCAACGCTGGCAATACGACTAAAGTTATCCATTTTTTGATTTCGCTTCCGACGCGATTGGTTTCATCCGCGCCCCCATAAACAACGAAGTCGTAGTCATCCTCGTCCAGTGCGGCAAGGGCCTCCTTTAATTTCTCACCGTCTAGTTTTTGCAGCGATTTTTTGGAGCGATATTCGTAGGTCAACTGCGCCGTGAGCGGCGATTTGTTGATGATACAATCAGACAGGATGGCTTGAGCACCTTCGTTTCCCTCAAAATTGCGGATAAAAATGCGAATGGTGATTGAATTTCCTGCAAAGGGCCGATCAAGCCCATCCCAAAAATCTTCGGCGCGCAGTTTGCGTGCTGCGTCGGGTTGCGTCGGATCAAGCACAAGCCGGATAGCCTCAACCAAATTGCTTTTCCCCACTTTGTTCTCGCCAACGATGACGGACGTGGTTGCTAGATCAACTGCGAATTTGTGGAAATTGCGAAAATTCTCGATTTCAATGCGACTAATGAACGGGTGGCCGGGCGTGATTCCGGCCTTTGATGCAACAACCGCAGCAACAGCCTGCTTAGGTTCATCTGCGGGCTTGGATGGTGGAGGAATACTCATAGCGTGAAAAATAGACGTTGCTGATAGAAGAATCGAGGGATTTACGGTCAAGATTGATTCTGATCATTTACTTTATCATTCTACCAGAATTGTACAAGCCAGTATGAAGACCACTCTTTCGATGGCGTGATTTCCGTGCCGCATCTGTCGGATTTTAATTGTTCGACCTGTGAGTTGCGCAGGTTTTTCTTGAAGACATTGCGGGTCTAGAACCGATTTGCTTTTCTCATGGAAAAAGATTTCCCATCTGGATATGGTAAAAACATGCAGAAGGATATTCTACAAATAACCTAGTCCGTTATATTGGGGCCGCATTCACACTGCCACATTATGAACCACCTAAAAGGATTGAGTTACAACGCGGTCGGGACCGAGCACGCGTTTGCTGTTTTCATGCAGCAACGAGTTGGTCAGCGGGGCTTGCCGCACGATGCCGATGTGTTTCGGTCTGGCGATGTTCGTGCACTCGGAAAGGTCATTGAGGAATTCGCCGATCACTTTATGCAGCGTGCGACGGGGATTCAGTGGGCCACCACTGCCAACGGCACCCCGGGGGCACGAGTTCAGTCCGCTATTCAGTCGTTGCGTTCGCTCGCCACGGACATGAAGGCGTCACAGGCGAAAGAGCCACAGGATTATCACTGGCTTATCGTGGGCGAGTTGGTGTTAGCTATCGCAGCCTTGCTCGATCAGCTTGGAGTATGACGACCATTCGGCCTGTCCATGAGCTTGCAGCGAACTGTGGTGGGCCGTCGTTGTTTCAATCGCCGCGTCCCGTGACCGGGTATGTAGCGTGTTTCGTGAAGGCAGCGGTCGGAATCTTCGTGGTCGCGGTCTTGTGGTAAGGCACCGAGGAAATGCGCTCATTGAGAGAGGGGCAAAGCTGATCTTTCATCTTTGAAAATTGGCTGAAGAATCGAGGATTTTGGTTGGGCAACGCCAGCAGGAATGAACATCAACAGCGCCTTTATCACCGATCTCCGAGACTCTTTATCTAACGCATCGCGTACCCAGTTGGGTAGCTTGTCTCCATCGGGGTTCTCAATCGGTGCAATTGTGCAGCTCGCTTGTTTGAGACCTGTCTATCCACAACAGCTTGATTCGTTGTTGGAAACTTGGAGAAAACCATCAAAGGTCCTAGACACCGTATTAGCTACCCATGATTTTGGGGCCTTACCTGCCACATCGAATATGTGGGACGTGCGAGGCCTTGAATTTTTCCCAATTCGAGGTCGCGAGTGGGCAGGTCAACAAAAATATCATCCGTTTGAATCGCGCTTCTGTAAGGCCGCAAAGTTGGCTGGTTTTGGTAACAAAGCCGAAGCGCTGTCGGGGGCGCTATTTGAAATGGCTGATAACGTAGCTCAACATAGTGGGGCTGACTCCACCTGTCCGGCCGCAGGGATCATCGGATATTATATTTGTGACGGTCATGTCGCTTTTACGATCGCAGATCTCGGCAGAGGCGCTTTGGATTCCTTGAAGCAAAATCCGCAGTGGACTCAGCTCCAGAATTCTAAACAAGCGCTGTTGGCAATCATCCAAAACCATGCGAGTCGGAGGCCAAACGGCGGAGACGGTGAGGGATTCAAAGAGGTTTTCCGGTCACTCGCGAATCTTAACGGTCTTATCGAGTTGTTTAGCGGTGATGGCAGGATTCGCATCAGAAGCACTGCCTCAGGCCGACAGGCAACGCCGCAATTTACCGGGCGATTGCCCGGATTTCAGATCACCGTTAATTGCTCACTTGCGGGAGAACCTGGCGAAAGAATTTTTCCAGTTGACTATCTCACCTGAATCAGTGACAGTAGGATTGTGAGAATTAAATTGCATGAATGTGCGCCGAAAACCGGGACTGGATTGGGGGCTACGCTTGCGGAGTTGCACATGGCGGCGGTTCATAAAGCCGTGACCGAAGGAACCATTCCTGGCGGAACTTTGGTCGTTTTGGATTTTGAAAAAATGCGGGCGGTTAACAGCAGCTACATCAAGGGAACTGCCTTCTGGCTCTTGAAGTGTGGCCAATTGTCTGCTGGCGACTCTGAAAATACCATCCCTCCGCGTCATACTGCTGATCCTCGGCCCTATGATTTGTTCGTTTGTGTAACGGGTCTTTCGGCGGATTTGATTGCAGAGTTCCAAGAGTTTCTAAAACCGAGAGGGCTGCCATTGCTCCATGCCAAGAAAATCGCCGGCGAAGCGGTTAGCGAAGCAATCTTGCTCGGACATCTCGATCCCGCATTGCGCCTCACTTTGAATGCGGTGACTGAACAGGGAACCTGCACGGCACCCCAATTGCACGAGCTATTCCCCGACCAAAAAATCACGGTGACGGCTTGGAACAATCGGCTCAATGATCTTCATTCGCTTCGCTTGGTTCGGCGCATTCGCGTCGGGCGGGGATTGGAGTATAGTCCACTAACAAAAATCATAACATGGGTATAGCATTCCTTACACAGAAGGCTGAAAAATTTAAGCAGAGAAAAGACAAGGCATTTGAAGAAGAGCTCGGCTCTGGAAACCTTCTCTCTGGGTTGCCGGAGTCGGTTGAAGACTTGTTCCGTTGTATTTCGACGGCCGGCGATTTGCCTGAAGTGGGGACGCCGGTTTTGCTCTACGACAAAGGCGATCAAATCGCTGTCATCCTAAAAAATAGAAATATCAGCAAGGTGATGACGCCGGACGCGGGTGAACTGAAGAAGATGATGGCGCACACCGGCGCGGAGGTTTTTACGGCTCAGGTCGTCGAAGTCCAACCGTTGTCCAAGAGTTTCATCGTTCAACTGACCATACCCCGGAACTGAAACGATGAAATTTGAAGCCTGCCAGCAATGCGATCTTAAACCGGGGCTATGCCCCGGATTTGAAGGGGATCTGGGCATGGCGGGCTGTTCGGTCGTTGATCACGCGAAATGCGAGCAACACGAATGGACGTGTGCGTGTAATTCTGAACGGCTGGCCGAGCGCGGCTTGGAAGTCCGTGGATTCAAGTGCAAACTGGAAAAGCCCCTGCTGCCGATTGATGTTGAATTGCCCCACTACGTTCCGACGTTCTATCACGGCTTTCCAGGGGCGAACCCGCTTGACCTAGAACGGGTCGCGCTCCCGCTCCATTGCCTATTCAAGTCGGATTCTCGTAACGGTATCAAATGCCTCGCGGAAGACAGAAAAGGACTTCGGGCTTCGCTGGGATTGCATCAAAACACAAAAATCATGGTAACAGGCCCAGGTCCGGATCAACTGATCGAGGATTTCTGGCGCTTTCACCGCGATCTCACTCTCCTGAAACTTTTGAAAGCATTGGATATCGAGCTTTTCACTGTTCCAAATTATTCGTTTTTTACCGACGCCCCGCCACTGCATCACAATTACAATCGCGGGCGAATCCTCCGGGTGGCAGAAAGAGCTTCAGAGGCCGGGGTTCCCTCGGTTCTGCACCTGAACGCGATTCACGAACAGACCTGGCAAGAGTGGGAAGCCCTGATCAAGAATCACGGTGAGATAAAATACGTCTGCATGGAGTTCCAAACAGGATACTCCAGCCCGAAGGCCGGCGAGGAGGCTCTGAACAGTCTGATTAGACTGCAACGAAATATTCAAAGGCCGCTGCACCCGATTTTGATTGCAGCCGGAAGGTATGCTGGTTTGGTTGGGAAACATTTCCATTCAAGCACGATCGTGGACGCGCAACCATTCCTCCACACATTTAACCGGAAAATGCACTGTGTTTTGCCTGATGGAAAATCCGTCTGGCATTTCAGGTCGACCAAGCCGCTCGAGTCCATCATCCCGCGATTCAAATCGAATCTCCGCGAATACTCCGAACGGATCCGTCAACGGTTAGCCGGCGCTCCTCCGATCCGCCAAACCGAATTCGCCTTTCGAGCCGATTCGAGCGGTTTCCTTGTTGCGAGTCACAAGCAGAAGTCGGTTTCGAGCCTGCCTCTATTTGATCCGGGCCGAAAACCGCATGGACAAATCTCTGTTCCAATAGCTGGATCGAATTCCTCACGGTCCATTGGCGGGCCGGTCGCGCCCCAAACCGTAATCGAGAGAATATCAGATCCTTCCACGCCCAAATTGGCAACCACCCACCCCAATTCACATCGTAAAAACAATCGCCACAAACGCCTACCCAATGGGTTTGATGGAGCGAAAAAAACGGATGTAACGGTCGGTCATTGACGCGTAATTGGAGGAGAGCAAGGCCATATTGGGGTAGGGAGTTGTCCAAGTCCGCAAAATCAATGCCCGCTTTAGTTAATGCTCGGCGCATATCACCGATGGTCGTCCAGCCTCGTTCGGGAAAATGAGGAAAAAACTGCATCGCCTGAACGACTGGAAATCGGCTTACCGCGCTGAAGGATGCGGGGCCGCAGTTTGCCCGATACAACTGCTCGGCATTCTCTACATCTGAAGGGCTAAAGCAGCCTGTTTTTGCGTCAAAATTGCCAATGTTGAGCAGATCAGTAGTCAACGAAAACGTTGAATGTTTGTCTCTGCCATCAACAAAATGTTTCTGAACGATTCGGCCCATGTGTAGATACAAGATACAACATCAGTCAAGTTGTATGGAATGTGTAAAGTTTCTTGCCCGTTTCCACCTGTCTGGGAATTGAAACGCGATCAGTTTGAGCTTAATAACTTTAGATCCGCGTGCTTCATTCACCGGTTCAACAGTAACTCAATCTTCGCGCGCGGCACGGCAAACGGCTCGCGTAATAGGGCAATCAGTCTCTGCTTTAGACTAAACCGACTTTCGAGCGGCGGCAGCCTCTTCGCTCGAAACGGGGCCTCCCTAGCTCCTTCCCCCAAGAGTTTCACGACCCTTCAAATCGTTCCAGATCGGCCAGGGAAATGGCAGTAATCGTCTAGAGTCCCTCAACAAGGCCGAAACCGAAGCAACGAGCGGCAGAGAAAGTTTTATGATGCCGGTAGAGGCTGCGCTCATCAGCTTACGCATACTATGAGTATGATGCAAAACAGGAAGGCACTTTACCTCCAGCCGCGGGCAGGTCGACCTGATGGGAGCGCCAGTTGCCATTGGTCTCCCACGCCAGCGAAAATGGCTGCTTGCGTTCACGTCACGGCTTGGTAAAAAAGTGGCATCCCGTTGCTGAGATACGTTGATCGGGATGATGTGAGTGGAAAAATTCCAAAATACCGCCTGAAACGGTTCTGGTCTTTGACGAGCGTGAACTCGCGTCCGGTGAAATCACACATAGAATTCTTTCCAAGACTCGTCGAGCGTGACTGCCGGGCGATAAGCACGAAAAGATTCAAAACTCGCCCACGAACTCGATGCCGGCGGCAAATAGCTCCGCGTTGTCAAGCTCACCGACTACACCGCCGAGAAAGCGCTGACACTCTGCGCAAACTCGGACGAACTACATGCCTGCTGGGCGGATGCCAGCCAACGATGGCGAACTTCAATTCACACTTCCCGACGCGCTCAAACTCTCGTTCATTTCCCACCACGGCAACGTGAACGCAATCATCGGCAATATGGTGGCACAGAGCGGCTGGGGGAAGCGGTGAATCAATTGCAATCGATGCTCTACATGAAACAAAATCGAAGGTTGAGGAATGTCGGATTTGCATGAAAAAACCACACGGTAAGAGAGTGTCTGTAGCGACCAACCAGACACTAGACAGCATGCTGCACCAAGTACTGAACAACGCGTTAATAGCGTGCGAAGCGGACGGAGGCTCGCTCATGCTGGTAGATAACAAGCGCGGCATCCTTCAAATAAAAGCTAGGCTTGGGCGGCCACGAGCAGGACGCACTCAAGAGCCGATTTATAAGATCCACCCACCTGACAGCATCGCGGGTTGGGTCGCCCAGAACAAGCGGCCCTATACTTGCCCTGACGTTTCCGAAGACAAGTTTTTTGCCGCTTCCCGTTCAGGTAAAAACTTCAAATCGCTACTGTCGGTACCAATCGTTCATAAAGGCAAGATCCTCGCGGTCATCAATGCGGATTCTAACAAAAAGGAATATTTCACGGGTAGCCACCTTGCTGCATTGAAAGAAGTGGCGCGACAAAGCAGCAAGCCGATCGCAGATCGAATCAGTATCGCAGATGCCCTATCGCAAATCGGCGTAGAACTAACACGACTTCCGAAACGAGGCGGAGTGGACTCGGTGTTGAGCAAGATAGCCGACCTTGCTTTGCGCGCCTTGGGGGCAGACATCATAACTTTGTATCAATACAATCAGGAAAAAGACGTCTTCCTCGTGGAAGGTCGTGGGCCAACGGTTGCAGGTGAAATCCGCGTCCCGGGTCCAATGCGGCGCAAGGTATATCCCGGAGATGTCCCTTGGACAGTCGTCAAACAGCGCAAATCTGGGTTTTATCCGGACGTCGAAGCACAGGAGTTTTTGCAGCAAGATGTCGAAAGGCCGGGAGAAACGCCACGGCCGCGTTTCATTCAGAGAGAAGGCATCAAATCCATGGCGGCGTTGCTTCTGCCGCACAGAGCAGCCGAAGTAGAAGAGGAAGAGGTTGTCGGTGTGATGTTCGCGAGCTATCGGACTCGGCATGAGTTCGATATCGACGAACGGATGGCTCTCGCCACCTTTGCTGACTATGCATCGGTCGCTATTCTCAATGCACGAGTCGAAGAACATCACTATACGGAGCAGATGCGCATGGTTGAAGCTATGTCCGCGAACTTCGCCCACCGAATGGGTAACCTGGCGGGCGTGAGTCGAGTGGCGTCCAAAACGCTTCGCGAACGAATTAATCCGAACGACGAAATTAGTTTCCGCCAACTTACCCTTATTGAGCAACGAGCAGATGTCCTCCTCGAGCTTGCCGAGCGACTTTCACGCCCTTTCAAGGAGACGGGACACATGTTCGAGCTCAAACCCATCAACCTTTGTGACCTTGTTGACGAGGAATTGAAACAAATTGGTAGTTCTTCTGTGGAAATACGATGTGACCTTGTTCAGGTTCGGGCATTGCCACCTGTAATGAGTGTGCGTTTTCAACTGCGTCAAGTCCTCCACGACCTCTTGAGCAACGCGATTGAAGCGTTAAGAGATCGGCAAGCGCCAAAACTAGAAATTCGAGCATCGTGCAACTCAAACACGAGAAAAGTCGAGGTCGAGATCATCGACAACGGCTCCGGTATTTCTGACAGCGTTCGTGAGCGGTTGTTTAGTCCAGGGGTGACCACAAAAAAGGAGAAGCTCGGCATTGGCTTGTGGTGGTCGCGGAGCTTTATGCAGGCGACCGGAGGCAACTTAATTCTGAAACATACGGAACCCGACAAAGGAACAACATTCCTAATCGAAATTCCGTGTTCAGACGATTACAAAGGATCTGCGCCCCTGATGGCGTTCACCCAAAAGGAAATCCTTATTGTGGATGATGACACGACGTGGTTGCAGGCAGTCGTGGATAACCTTTCTCTGGATAAATTCGAGATAGTCACGGCTACGAGCTATTCGGAAGCTGCGGAGCTACTTGCTAACTCTGTGTTCAAAGTAGCACTGTTGGACTTGAGGCTTGTGGACGCAGACCCAAACAACGTTGGAGGATTGCATCTCCTAGAGAAGATTTCAGCGTCAGGAGCGAACACGAAAGTTATCATGCTCACCCATTTCGGTTCGGACGAACACGAGCAGATTGCGCGTCAAAGCTCTAACGTGCTCGCATTTTACCGTAAGCGGGAGATTAACATGAAAAGCCTCCGTGACACTTTGAAGAAAATTATTGCCGGTCGAAGAAACCAGACAAGTAACTTCCCTCAAAAATGAGCAATACCAACTATCGCGTTCTCGTCATTGAAGACGAAACCTCGTGGCAACATTTTTTCCGGGACACAATCAGTGCAATGGGGCATGTCGTAGAAGTCGCTTCGGACTTCGATGCCGGGAGAAAAGCAATCGCAAATCAATCGTACGACCTCGTGCTTCTTGATGTCGCTTTGGACCAACCCCGCTTTAACGTACTTTGTCAGCAGTTCTGCGATATTTTGCGAAACGGATATCCGGATGTGCCTTTTCTCGCGATGTCGGGGAAAAACCTGACGA
The DNA here is from genome assembly GCA_044224905.1 of Limisphaerales bacterium. Classification (GTDB taxonomy): domain Bacteria; phylum Verrucomicrobiota; class Verrucomicrobiia; order Limisphaerales; family JBGAJN01; genus JBGAJN01. Next base: position 2,183,110 of record JBGAJN010000001.1, on the reverse strand, counting down.
ACAAAGATATAGTTACGCTTTTCAGGGACTACCGCCCCTATGATTTCATCGCGAAAGGAAACATTGAACTCTCCGTGCTTCGCCATCAAATCGAGTCTGCATTACGATCTGCGAATGAATCCCACGCGGTGGCCTCAATATCTGGTCTTCCGCGCCTACCGGTGACCAAGCCCGAATCTCCGACCGTTGTACTGCTTACCGTCAATGAGCACGAAACGAGTGCCGTGCTCGAAGTGTTCACGTCGAAAGATTTCAAGGCAAACCAGACGACGCAAAATCGAGTCACCTACAGTGACCTTGGAATACACGCAGGTATGCGCATTGTGCACACCATCTGCGAAATGGGTGCAGGAGGCGTCGGTGCAGCTCAACAGCGAACGCGTGCCGCGATTGAGGCTTGGAAACCGGCAGCAATAATCGCAGTTGGCATTGCGTTCGGCATGGATGAATTAAAACAGAAAATTGGGGATGTGCTTGTGGCTTCGCAAATACAAGACTACGAGCTCGGAAGGTTGGGAAATGACGGCACTGTCACGCCACGGGGTGACAGACCTGGCACGTCTGATCCGTGGCGTAACCGCTTTCGGCAGCTGGATGCAAACCAGAAGCTGCTCGTAAACGATTGGCCGACAGTTCGATTTGGCCTTGTTCTGAGTGGCCAAAAACTTATCGACAACTTGAACTATCGTGACTCCCTGAGAAGCCTTCACGCGGAAGCGATAGGCGGTGAAATGGAAGGTGTTGGACTTTATGCGAGCGCCGCCGAAGCCAAGGTGGATTGGATCGTCGTCAAAGGTATTTGCGACTGGGGTCACAACAAAAACAACGCTGACAAAGAATCTTGGCAGAAAATTGCTGCTTGCAACGCTGCCCGCGTTCTGAAGGCGGCCATCGATCTTGGTAATCTCTATCGGTAAGAGTAGCGCGTGAAATTCAGTCACATCACCACCCAATCCCTCGGCGCACTCCTGAAATCCGCGCACGACGTTATGCGTAATGACAAGGGCCTCAATGGCGAACTCGACCGCCTGCCGAAGCTCACCTTGATCACGTTCCTGAAGTTCCTTGATGATCTGGAACTTCAGCGCAAGGGCGAGGCCAAGTCCTCTGGGAAGAAATTCAAGCCATCCATCGAATCGGGCAACCGCTGGCGCGATTGGGCTGCCAAGTCCGACGACGTACTCCGATTCACGGTCCCCGACGCGCTAAAAGTTCCACCCATCTCACCCAACGGCAACGTGAACGAAATTATCGGCAAACTCTATGGCGTAGACCAGCCCCGCACCGCAGTCAACCAACTCCAGTCGCTGGAGTATGCTTCGTGAATCCTCTGAGAAATTGCAATGCAAATACAACAATTCCTTAACGCGCTGAAACAAGTGGCCGCCAGTCCGCTGGCGTATGTCGCGTACGTAATTCTAACTTTGGCGTGGGCCGCCATTCTGTGGAGAACCTCAAGACTTAAAGTAATCGCCAAACAACTCGCTCTGCTTCCGGAGAAAGACCGGCTCTCTGCCTTGGAAGGACCTGAAGCGCGTTTGATGCCGCGCTCTGGACTGGATGCTGAACGCTATCTTCGTTTTGTCCGACAAAGATATATATTCCTAGGCTTTGGACTGCTGGTGATTGCCGTGGTGTTGTTGCTTTCATTGTCCATTTATCGTGCCATTGAAGCGAGCCGCAACACCGCTGTTCAATCGGCTTTGCGGCTGGGGTTGAAAGCCGCAAAAGTGGGCAAATTAGAAGCGGATGAAAATGAGCTTCGGAGTGCAGCAGCAACCCTGTCCTCTGCGGTTGAAGCCTCACCAACCTATGAAGGGTTCATCAGTTTGGGCAACGTGTACGATGATTTAACAGAAATTGATAAATCAATCGCTTCCTTTGAAAAGGCTCTAGCTTTGAAACCGCAAAGTGTCGAGGCATTGATTGCTTTGGGGCGGATGTATGCTGACAAAGGTGACCTTGATAAATCTCAGAAGTATCTGGAATTCGCGCAACCACTGGTTGGAGATGATAAGGAACAAAAGTGCATGGTTCTCGGCAATCTCGGCATCGTCCTCTACGAACGGGCAAGACTGCCGCAGAACAAGGCCAACACGAACCTCATAGCGCAGCTTGCTCATCGGGCGATTAACGAGTTTTACGCGCCAGCACTGGAACTTAAGGGGTTTGTTAAGAATCAGGATTTCGTCGCCAAACTGTATGCGAATGCAGGAAACGCGGCTGCCGAGATGTCCGATTTTGAGCAAGCGAGGAGCTATCTCAATCAAGCGATTAGGATGAAGCGTAAGCTGGCCGCAAATATTTCGTTGGCGGAGACATTAAACAACCTTGGCAATTTACTATTGAAGGAAAAGAAATTCGCTTTAGCCCGTCCATTTTTTGAAGAAGCGGCAGGCATTTTTGAGATCGTCGGAAACAAAAAGGGACAGGGAGTGATCGAGTACAACCTCGCTGATATTGCGTGGTCCAACGATGATTTGCCCGAAGCGCGAAGACATTATCAAAAGTCCATGGATTTGTTAAAGGACGCAGGTGCGGGCACATACGTCGTTCATGTTGAAAGACGAATCGCGCAACTGGACAAAGGTGAAAAACCGGACGGGCTGATCATTGGAAAATGAGAATGGCTACCCAGCAAATTGAGGCATCCACCGTTTCAACTTCCCCTCAATCTTCGCGCGTGGCATCGCAAACCGTTCCCGCGACAGTGCGATGAGTTTTTGTTTTCGGCCAACGCGGTTTTCGAGCGGCGGCAGCATCTTCGCTCGAAACGGTTCCTGATTTGTTCCTTCCACCAGCAATTTCACCACCGCCTCATATCGTTCAAGATCAGCAAGGGAAGTGGCAGGAATAGTCTTCCCAAACTCCTTCGCCATCACCTCCGCATCGGTATAACCGATGCGGAAGGCAACCAGTGTTCCCACGTTGCCGAACACCGCCTGTCGGATCGATTCCGACAACTGGTCGATATATTGATGCGAGAGCGTCAGACAGAGCCGGTATTTCCGCGCTTCCGCCAGAATGGATGCGAAGGCATCCGTCGAGAAATTCTGGAACTCGTCAATGAACAAGTAAAAATCCCGACGTTCGGATTCAGGTCTGGCGGACCGTGCCATCGCACCAAGCTGGAACTGCGTCACCAAAAGCGATCCCAGCAAGTTTGCCTTGTCATGCCCAAGCTGGCCTTTGGACAGATTGGCGATGAACAACCGTCCGTGGTCCATGACGAAGGGAATATCCACTTTCTTTCTGACCTGCCCGAGAATGTTTCGAACCACTGGATTTAGTAGGAACTGGCCGATCTTGTTTTGGATCGGTGCGATAGCTTCACGTTTGAACCGCTCGTCGTATGCTTCATATTCCTCAGCCCAGAACGCACGGATGAATGGATCTTTGATCTGTCGGATCACCTTGGCGCGGTAGGTATCATCAGTCAGCAGGCGGTTCACGCCCAATAGCGTTTGATTTCGGCATTCGAGCAGTGCCGACACGGTATTGTAGAGGATGTATTCCAGTCTCGGCCCCCAGGAATCACGCCAGATACCCTTGAACGCTCCCACGATGCCGGAGGCGACCAAGTGCCGGTCATCCGGCGCCACGCTGCCGATCACATTGAGCCCAATCGGAAACTCAATATCACCCGGATTGAAATACACCAGATGATCAGCCCGCTTCGGCGGGATGTGGTTCAACAATTCCTCGGCCAAGTCGCCGTGCGGATCAATCACCCCAACGCCATGTCCAAGGGCAATGTGCTGCAAGATCAGGTTCCGTAGCAACGTAGTCTTCCCAGAACCAGTTTTCCCGATGATGTAGATGTGCTGTCGTTCGTCCACGGCAGCAATGCCAAAGGGCTGGGGTTCACCCCAGCCGGATCGTTCGCCAATTGTGATGGGTTGGTCATTCATGGTGCCAAAACCAGCCACCACCCCTAAAAAACCCGGCGTGTAGTGGGTCACGTCGGCAGAAGTGCTTTGTGGCACGCCGACGAGGTAATGGGGGCTGGTGTTGAAATCCGAACGGGAAGTCATCGTAGCATGGGGGCCGGAAAATGGACGCGCCAATTGGCGCGGCTGTTTCATAAAAGCGCCCATTTGGGCGACGCTTTCTCCCTGGGAGTGGCAAGTCGTGGTGTCTTGCCGGGTATTGCCGTTTTGCAAGTAAAGCGAGTCGTCCTCCGCCTTCGGGGCGAGCCGGTCGCGATAGGGAACTGGTATTGGGTGCGGTAGCACCTAATTTTAATACCAGTCCCCAACGTGTCGGCGGGTAAGGGCGTTAGCCCGTCCCGGCCGACTTATCGCTTTTTGCTAAAGGACATTCGGGTAGATGTCCTTTACGCCGGCTAGCCCGCAGGGAGAAAGCGATAAGTCGGGCGGTAGCCGACGACACGTTGGGAGCCAGTGGTGCGGCGGTTAAGCCGTGAAAGTCAATAGTGATGGGCGTCAGCCCCTACAAATCATGTTTGTCGGTCGTAAAATGCAAATTGTGGTTAAATTTCGATTCAAGGAATTTTGACCATACAGTTACAAGCGCAACCGAAGTCGAGTTACTTCAGGCCTAAGGCGTCAGGCCCCATCTCCCGAGTTTCTCTGAAGCCATTCCTCCCAAATGCTAAAACACTTCTCACCTAGACTATTCTTGATGCGCCCAAGTTTGGAGTTAAGTATTCGGCGTTGCAGAAAATCCACCAGTCGCGGGAACTGTGGTTCAGGGGCAATATCCCACTTCGAGCCAAAGTCCGTTTTGATGGCACGATGGATAACGATGAATTTGCCCTTGCCTGGCTTTGAAGCATCCCACTTCTGTAAATCATTGTATCGTTCAATCGGGTGGAGCGCGTAATTGCGCTTAGGGAGATTGTGGCCAATCTCCCTTTGAGTTGGCATCACATTGGGCGCGCGTCGTTTCGCGGTTTTTATCACGACCTGCTGTGCCTGAATTCCTCCAGGGCCCGCCAACGCTGCCCTGAAGACGATCATTGAGGATTGTCAGGAGCGCGTCGTAGTTGGATTGGCGGGCACGGGAGTTTGGCGAACGATGGGAAAGAACCACCATCTCATCGAGACCTATACCGAGCCGCAGACGGAAGCACGCCGCAATCGCGGCAAATGCCACTCGTAAAGAACGCGCGCATTTGGGGAGTGGAACGGGCGTCGCCGAAGGGTCACAGGTTGACGGGTGGCCCGTGAACCGCAGCAAACCGTGCGTTGGTCACGGGGGTGTTGCGGTTTTCAACAAATTCGGATTCAGCGCGGCTTGAAGTTTGCGCTTGGCGTAGCTTAACGTGATACGCTCTTGCTCAAGTAGTTTACCCTCCGCTCCGAGCGACTTGAATAGTTTGTTTTCCGCGTCTGAAAGGACGAGTTCAGCATTGGAAACGTATGGCGCTGCCTCTTTTGAGAACTGGCGAAACAGTTCATAGGTTTCGAGATCCATCATCAGACTTTCGGTTTGCGCATGATGTTTGCGGAGGAGAGAAAGCGCCTCGAAGCCGTGCGTATCCATGTCGCCCCAATAAACGATGCGAAATCGTTTCAGCCAATCCATCTGCCGAAAAATGGAGACCGCATCGCCTGCTCCAAGGAGTGCGAGCGTGTCGAGGATGGGTGGTAAGGTGAGGAAGGTTGTTTCGTTCTCTACGACGAGAATGTTCTTGGCAGCGATGGTAATCCCGCAAGCTTCGTCAAGCGGAACAGCAAAGTCAGTGAAAGGCAGTTTATTGGCCCCGACTAGACATGAATCAAGCGCGCGAAAACGAATCAACGGCTGCTTCTGGCGAAAGCCGAAGCGCGTCTCAAAAGTCGAAGCATCGTCTCCGACGCAACCGGGGGCGACGATTGGAAGAATTTCTCCCAAGACGCCACGCTTGCGCTCAATGAACTTTGTATCCACCTCAACGGGAAGTTCGCGAAGATAACAATTCGGTCGGCCGTTTTGTCGCAGATACGTGCATACCGCGATCAAGCCTATCCAGTCGGCCGCGTGCTCAACCACCTTCAGTGGATTTTGTTGAATCCAACCGGCAAGCTTTGGGAGCGACTCCTGCACAAGTTCGCAGTCTTTTTCAAACTGACGGGCCTCCGAACATTTCCCAAGAAACCGCGTGTAATCCTCCCGCGTGGAAAATGACACGGTTGCTGGGACTTGCTGGTCGCCAAACCGTCTGAAAGTTTGCTCCTTCCATTCCACTGAGTAGCCGAAACCTTTGGTTTGCTTCGATTGATTACGCAGTTCGATGATGGCATCGCGCGACTTCGTGTAATCAATGACACGGGACAATCCGCCACCAAACAGAGAGAGCGGGAAGATGTTTTCGGCGGCTGCCAACGAGCGAAGAAAATCTTCGTAGCCATTGAGCGCGCGCTTGCGAATCTGTTCAGGTGAGAGCATGGGCTTGAGGAGCGGGTGGGAGCTTTGCGAGTCGTTCGTGAATCTCCTCAACGGTGATTGTGCGAACAGTTGACGCCTGGGTAGTCGGGTTCAGCGACAAATGATAGCTGGCAACAAAGGGCTCGACCACGCGGGCGCGAGCATCGAATGGACACACAATCAAAAGTTGCAACTGAAACTTGGCGAACAGTTGCAACGCATACTTTGAATTCGCTTCGTCGGAGCGCGCGAACATTTCATCCACGACCACGAATCTGAACGAATTTGGATTCGTGGAGTCCTTCGCGATGCCGTACTGGTAGGCAATGGCCGACGCCAGAATTGTGAAGGCGAGCTTCGCCTTCTGCCCACCCGATTTGCCGCCCGTGTCACTGTAATAATTCTCCTGTCCGTTGTCCTCGCGGCGCAATTCCTCGACGGCAAACGTCAGCCAGGTCCGCGTGTCCGTCACTTTCGCCGCCCAATCAGGCTTTTCGCGAATACGGTTTATCAGGTCGCTGATCTGGCGAAAGGCACTTTCGCGAGCGGCGGCATCGGCGTTGAAACCATACTTGAGACAGCCGGCGAGGCGGTTGCGAAAGTCCCGGATGTCCGGGTCGTTTGAGTAGGCTGCACGGATGGTGATGTAAGTCTTGGGCGAGTAGGCGATGCTTCGCAGCGCGTCGTTCAAATTGCCGACCTTGCCTCGTATTTCCTCGCAGTGCGTTTCCAGCCGGTCTTGGAACGACGCCACATGAGCAAGCACATCCCGGCTCATCAGTTCCCGGAAACGATCTTCATGGCGCGGAAGGTCATCCGCCTTGATGCTCTCCCGCAGCTTCAAAAACTCTGGCAGATACCGCTCATCCGCCAAAAGGTCGGTCTTCATATCGGTGAACTCGCTCAAGAAACTTTGCATGAATTTCGTCGCTGTTTTGGCCACGTCGTCCCGCTTGCCTTGGATTGCCAGCATTTCCTTTCCCAGATTCGCAGCGGCTTTGTGCTGCGTAATCGAAGCTTCCGCGATGGTCAGTTCCGAGCATTGTAGAGCCTGAAGCAGTGCGCTCACGCGTTCATCAAAAACTGCCAGGTCAGTCTCTGGGCATGATCGCAGCGTGTCACCGCATTGACCAAGTTGGGTCTCGTAGCCTTCGCGCTTGGTTTGAAATCCGCCTTTCTTCCCAATCGCTGTCGTCATCTGCCCGCCGAGCGCTGCTATTTCGCCCTTCAGCTTTTCAAGCTGCTCCTGCAACTGGCGAATTTGGTTGGAGCTTTCCTCCAACTCCCGTTTGCGCTCTTGAAGCTCGCTTTTGCGCTTCGCGGCAGAACGCCAGTCGATTTCGGAGAAAGCCCGAAATCCAACGAGTTTGGCCGTTTGCTCAGCTCGCTTTTTGGCTTTCTGCTGGCGTGTTTGCGCCTGCGTGACCAGCAGTGCCTGCGCTTGGCCGTTTGTTTGCAACTCACCTAGCGATTCTTCGAGGCGGCGGATTTTGTCGAGGTTGGACCAACCGAGGATGTGATAGCGGGCGTCGCGAATATCAATCCCGTCATCCTTCACATGCCGTGTGCCGCCGCTACGGATCAGTCCTTGGCGGGTGATGGCAAAGCCAGTGAGGCGCTCGAATTCCTCCAGGTTTTCGCAACACCGATGATTGAACTGATTCCTCAATTCGCCTTCGACCCACAGTGCGAGCGGGTGCTCCTCCTTGAGCTTCATTTTCTCGACCACACGACCTTGATCCGAACCCCGCGAGATTTGGGAGACTTGGGCCGGGACACGGTGATACACCACACGACGACGCAGATTGTGGTCGTTGATGAAACGGTTGACCCGGGAATAAATCTGTTCTGGCACAAGAATGGACAGGCCGAAGCCGCGCAGCAATCGTTCCAACGCTCCCCGCCATTGCAGGCTGTCTTCTTCGCGCACATCCATCAACTCACCGGCAAAGGGAAGCTCGGCTACTCCGACGTTCGCCCCTCGCGCAATCACCTCTCGCAATTGCCGCTCACCTTCGGGAATCAGGTCCGGGCGATTGCGGAGCGAATTCAATTCGCGCTCAACCTCGTCAGCTTTGATCTTCAACTGCCGTAGTTGTTCACCCGCTTGGGCCATTTCTGTCGCGGAAGTGTTGATGATTTCCGTTTGCGTCTCACGCTCCGTTTCGGCCCATGCGTGTCGTTCCAAGAACCGCCCTTCATCGGCAACCTCCTCGGCAATGCCAAGTTCCTTGAGTGACGTATGGTATTGGGAAGACAGCGCGCGCCGGTTGTTCTCCTGAGAATTGGCCGTCTCAAACTCCTCTTGGACCTTCGCCAGTTGTTTTCCAACCTCGTCATTGTCAATCGCCTGCTGGATGGAGAATTTGTCTTTCTCCATGCCCTCCAATTGTTCAGTCCACCTTGCGATGTCCTTCTCAAGCGAGGCGATTGCGTCCGCGAGCACGTTCAATTCGGTTTCCAGCAAAGTTTTTAAGCGAATTGCAAAACACGCAGGCAGGGCGTCGTTGAACCGAGCCGCCGCATCGAGTTCGGCCTGATGCGTCTGAATGTCCGCCGCCTTGTCCGCAACGGGTTGAAGCAGTTCGAGTTGCCGGCGGGCGCGCTGGATGGCGTCCCAGCATTTAGTCAGGTCTTCGTAGTGCTGTTCAAGACGCTCCATGAGTTCGTGCGTATCAAGTCGCTCAAGCATGTGGTCGCGAATGAACGTGCTGACGTGTGTGATTTCCTTGATGGCGACGGTCTGACTGAACAGTGCGAGAGTCGTGGTGGATTCCATCTTCAGATAACGGACCACCTTCTCCGCGTAGTCAGGAAAGCTTTCCTCCACTTCAAAACCGCGCTGCTTCAAAGCTTTTTTCCACGACCTCGACTCCTGCAACCCACCGAAGTCGCCTTGAATGGATCGCGCACTACGCGCGATGAGAAACAGTTTGCGAACGTCGTCGTCCTGCACCCACAAGATTTGTGCGAGGCTCACGGAGTCGCCGGTGGCATCGTTCAGAAAACAGGCCAGCAAGATCGTTGGCGGAGCACCGGGCTTCTTGCGAAGAAATTTTATTTGGGCACGACTTTCTTCGGAACTGCTTTCGCTGCCGTAAGCCCCCAAAACGTATGTACGCTCGTCGCGCTCACGCTTTTTCGCCGCACCGGCGGACATGTTGTAATTCCGTTTGGTACGCGGCACGAGCAGCGTCAGAAAAGCATCAACCAACGTGGACTTGCCGCTGCCGTTCTCACCAAGGAGCAAAGCGGTCTTTCCCAGCGGATCAAGAATGTGAATCTTTCCGTCGAACGTGCCCCAATTCCTCACTTCCAGGCGTTGCAGGCGGAATCCCGGTTGCGCCTGTGTGCTATTGGTTGTCACGTGCGTTGACATGATTTTGCAGTTGGTCGCGAAGCTCCTTGAGTGTCTCGACGGGAAAACGCGCTTTCACAATACGGCGGACTTCGTAACGGTCGTCGCCTTCAGCCCCGGATAGCTTCCGTAGCAATCCAAGTTCCTCAGCCTTGTTGATGGCGGCTTCCAGGCGCTTGTCAGCGCGAATGTCGTCGTTCGTCTCGGGGAAGAACGGCGCAACCAGCTGAAGAATGTCGTCCTTCCGAATGGTGAGCTTGGTTTCGTCGTGGACCTTCTCGTCAAAGTGAAGAAGCTGCTCGCGAAGGATGACGCCAACAATCGCCACGCCTTTGGTAAGCTTGTCCCGCCGGAACAGCCGTGGAAGGGCGCCGCCATCTTCGCTCTCCGCTTGCTTCAAATAGGCAAAGCCGTCCTGTTCATGCACGACGAGTTCCAAGCCGATTTCGTGAAAGTAGTTCTCGATGTGTTGCTGATACCGCAGCAGCGCCGTCCACAATTCGGCATCCTCGGAATAAACGGCGTCTTGCAGCAGTCGGATTTTCACTGCTGCCGATGGATAAGTTTTGGCAGGCGCGGCATTCATGTGTTGGAGAAAATCACCCTGGGCACTCTGAATCGACGATGTGGAGCATCGGCCAGTTCAATAGAATCAAATTCATCGAAGATCGCGTGTGGCCCGTCAGTCTCTGCGATAACGAGGTATGCCAACACTTCGAGAATGCCGTTGCGAGGCGGATACTCCGCGAGCAACTCTGTGAGCGACACCTGGACTCGCGTTTGCAGGAACTCGCGGATGTTTTCCCGCAGCTTGTCGAAGTCCACGGGATGAAGCCGCAGGAAGGCTTCCAGCGCATCATGGTAGTCACCGCCCTCATCCACCTCCAAGTCGTCGCCAAACTCGATTACAGTAGGCGGCGTCCACAGGTTCTTTGACATCAACGAACCCAGCCCCAACGCGCCGGCAATTTCCAGCAACTCGTTTTGGGCCGGCATTTCACGCGAGTCATGGGCGAGACTCTTGATTTCTTGGAGCAGGCGACCGACCTCCTTGCGCTCGGCTGATTCACGAACGTCGAGAATGCGACGGAGTTGCGCTACCAACCGCTCATTGGAAGCGAGCACTTTTGCGCCTTCGACCCGAAGATGCAGTTGAAGCCCGCGCAACATCGTGTCGGCGCGCAGTTGTTCCGAGAGTTCCTCAAGCATGTAGGCTTTTTCGACCAACTCGTTGAACTCCCTGCGGCGTTCTGACGCAAGGAGGAAATCCCAAAAGGCATAGAAGCTTTGCCCCTGGCTGGACTCACGTAAACGATCTTGAGCGTCGAGCGTCTGGCTGACGATCCCGCCGCGCGTCGCCGTCGCGTCAGTCTGGCGGACAACAATATCCTCCGTGACCACTCGAAAATGGCGTTCAACCTCCCGAAAATCTCCGAGCAACTGGCGCGCGATTTCGAGGAGGTTTTGGAAGCGTTCGTTGATCTGTGTCGCAGAATAGACGGGGACAACACCGGTTCTCTCAATCTCATCAATCTGCGTCTGAAGACGCGCTTGCTCCGCGCGCAACTTTTGAATTCGCACGTCGGGTTCTCGCGTCGCGTTTTCGATTACTTCGGCAAGTGTGCTGGCGAGACTTTTGAACTTGGACTCCGTGCCGACGTGAGGACGAGGCTTAAGTGACTCAACCCACTGAAAGACGCGCTCGATTTCGGGTGTCAGTTCATAGGCCGGCTCATCACTGTCGGCTGGTTGAAATCGGTGAACATAGCCGTGGGCGGCATCCGCCCATTCAACCAAATAATCTTTCGCAGGCTTCGCACCGTGGGGCGTATAGGCCTCGCGCAGTTCCTCCATCTCAATTTCCAGCAACGAGCGCAGTCGGCTCTCTGGGACAACCGCGTGATGCTCCCGCTTGAAAGCCGCGAAGAGCGTCGCCAGCACAAGCGGCGCGTTCTCAGCCCGCAACAACCGAAGCGTCGGCGATTGCGCGAACTGTAATTGCAGGTCCGTGTAGTTCATGACTCCATCCAAACTTTCGGCGCTCGTTAATAAAAAGCCGATAGTGAAATGGGCTTTATCCCTCCGCACAAACCACTATATGAAAATCCCCGGCCTTTAACCAGGGATGTCCTTTGCGTGATATTTTCTATTTCCGTGTGAGCCATATCTCGCGTCGTGATGAGCGATTCCGTAATCCCCTTACACGTTCTTTCGGGGTCGCATAGTTGTCGGACATTTTTTCGGCACATTGACAACCCACGCGAAGCTCCGCGGGGTGTTCCGAAAGGCGCATGAGGTGGACAAAACGAATTCGCGCGTTGCCGCATATCTCACACGTTTCATAATTTGTCTCATTTGACGGTTCGCTGTCTGCCCGCAAGTCAAATACATCTAAACAAGTCCATCTTTTATGCAGAATGTCGGTTTGTTCCAGAGGTTCGACATTGGAATTGACTATTCATCGCGAAGCCAAAGCAGCGTCACGGTACGGTCATACCACTCAAGATAGAGACTGTCCTCCCAAACATCGCGGTCGGTCTTTTCATCGAAGCCTTCGCACCACGCATAAAGAGCAGTGCGAACCATCTTTCCGCTGTCGGGTGATTTTTTTGACAATCGCTCACCGGCAGCCGTGTGGTCATGGATGCGGCCTCGGCGTATCCGGGGGAATCCGCCTTCAAATGGACGAATGGCTTTTATCTCCCAACCGTCACTTACCACCAAAGCGACCTGTCTGTTGGTGTATTCGTGATATTGAAAGCATGTTGCCAGCAGACTGGTTTGAAATGCGGAGGAAAGTTCATCTACCAAACGAAGCGAAGGCGACTGTCTTCTGCAAAGTGGTTTGAACAAGTAATCCGGCATTAAAAGTTCAGCCGCAAAGATGTTTGCCTCTGATTCTTCCGAAGCATCATTCCACACTGTGAAGTGCGCGCGTGTTTCTGTGGTGTCAAGAAAATGGTGCCGGTGCAGAACATAATGGCCAAGCTCGTGAGCGATGGTAAATCGGTAGCGTCCCCGATTTTGGCCTTCGGCAACGCGGATTGTGCCGCCCTGTTGTGTTCCGGCGATAATCCGCCCTTCTGCTCCATTCAAACCGCCGATTTTAATTTTGAGTCGCCCCAAGAACCAAGCGATGGAGTCCAAATCAATTGCATCAGGTGATTCGACGTGAAATGTGCGAAGCACTTGCCGAGCGGCCTCGCGACACTCGCGCTTTCGTGCATCAGTCAAAAAACGTGGATCAGGCTTTGCGATCATCAGAATCGTCTGGAAGTTCGCCCAAATCTTCGAGCCAAGTGCGCAATTCGTCCTCGGTAAGATCGGCTGGCTGCTTATTTCGGCAGCGGGCGACAATTGCTTGTTGAAAGCCCGCCCCCCTAGTTCCAGAGCGTAATTGTTCAACCAGTTGCAACATGGCTTCGCGTGTCAGGGTGGCAAGATTTCCGAAACGATTTGGCTTCTGTAATATTTGGCGCTGCTCGCGCTCGGCCATTACTTTGAGTTTGGAGCTGTAGCCCTTCTGAACCGTGGCACGAACTTTTGCCATCAGAGCATCCGTATTGATTCCCTTGGTCTTTAGATTTGCAATCGTTTGCTCTTTTGTCTCGTTGTCGTGGCTTGCCAAGGCTTGCTCAAGTTTTTCTAGTGGTGTGTTTTTTGGTTTCATTGGCAGCTTCCTCCATCCTGCCGAAGTTGTTTTTTTATGCTGGGGTAGATGTCTTTGAGTTCACGGTTTAGCTGGTAGATGCGCTCTATTTTCAAGCCTGTCTCGCGGGCAAGATCGGCTTCATCCCAAAAGCCGCAGCCGTAGGCAGTGACCACCAACTGTAAATCTTCACTCCGCTGAACCTTCGGGTGTTCCAGCAGAGCTTGAATCGCGCGGTTGAACTCATTTTGTATTGATGCAGCTTCTTCGGGCGTCGGCGTTTCATCCATTGCGTCTGGCGGATCGTCTTCGTCGAAAAGGCTCGTTTTCTTGACAGACTCTAAACGGAATAGATTGGAGTAATTTCTGCGAACCGCCCGCTTGAGTTGTGTCATCAAGCCCCACTTTGGATTGTAGGTATTGTCCTCATTCCAAAACGCGTGAATGACATCATAGGCCATGTCTTCTGGTGTTTTGCCCAAAGGCAGCAGCTTTTCAGGCCAGCCAAAGAGTTGTGCGCACCAGATAGACCAATCCGTGAGCTTCACGGCGATGTCTTCCCAATCCTGCTTTCGCAGGAAGTTCAATTGTTCCGTGTCCATAGTTGTTGCAACAACCTTCATTGGCTGGGCTACCCGCAAAAATTAGGAAACTTTTTGAGGGGCAAGGAAGATTTTTCCCCAAAACCGATTCGGTGACCAGCCAAAGATAGTGACGGCGACTGTTTCCGCCCGTTGCGGGGGCAGTCGTTGCAAAATTATTATGGCAATTAACGACGACTCAAAGGGCCAAGACTTGTGCTTGGCAGAACATACGCCGAATTGCCGCCCTGCGTCCAAATGGGCGGCTGTCTTGGGTGACCGACTGCTGCAAATGCCGCGTCGCGTCGTCCTGGCAAAAGACATCAAGCATGAGGCTGGCATCGGACCGGAGTTCGCGCTCGTGCGGGATTACAACTCGCCGCACGATACGGTCTTCGCCGACGATGCCGAAGTTGATCTCGGCCAAGGCAACGTGTTTCGTGTAATTCCCGCGTGTGAGGCGGCTCCGACAAAGCCGTGCCGTGAACTCCCGAAGCTGGCGTTTGTGGTGGATGACACTTGGGAAATCACCACGAATCCCGACTACACCGGCGAAACATTGCGACGCCTGTTTGCTCTGCCACTGGAAGTGAAACTCTTTCGGGATTCTCGTTCACCAGACGATGAATTGATTGGCGACGCGGATAAAATCCGTTTCACCGACGGCCCGGTGTTTCGCACCGAGGGACTCGTCATCACGGTGAAGGTGAACAAGACGGACGTGAAGTTCACCAAACGCCGTGTGACCGGCGCGGAAATCAAACAGACGGCGGTGCAACAGGGCGCGACGATTCCAGATGGCGGGATTCTCTACCGAGTGACGCCGAAAGGTCTGGAAAAGATTGGCGATCAGGAAGTCGTCTGCCTCAAGGAATGCGACGAGTTCCGCTGTGTCACACCGGACGACAATTCGTAGTCGCCATGAATGACATAGTCCAGCAGGCGGTGGAAGAAATTCGGAACGCGCATCGTGGCCACGCGCTTGACGTATTGCCCGATGATGAAGGCGGAGCTTTCGTGAAAGTTCACGACCTATTTCTCGGCGAGCAATATCAGCCGGCGCGTTCATGGGTAGCGTTCCGAATCACTTTCCAATATCCCTTTGCCGACATTTATCCGCATTACTGCGTGGCAAACCTTGCCTGCAAGGATGGGCGCGCGCTCGGTGAAGGATTTTCACAAAACACTTGGAAAAGTCCGGCGGGCGATGAAGCGGCGACGATGATTTCGCGCCGCTCGAATAAACTCAACGCCGCTACGGACACGGCCGCACTCAAGCTGGCGAAAATCCTGGATTGGATAAAAAATAAATGAGCACCTTTACCTTTCGCATTTCCAAACCGCTTTTCGATCAGTTGCGCGCTCATCTTTTCCCCGGCGACCATGATGAACACGGTGCGGTCATTGCCGTTGGCGTGAGCAAATCCGGTCGTGAAACCCGATTGCTGGCGCGCGAGATTTTTTTGGCGAAGGATGGCGTTGACTACGTTGAGGGGAAATACGGCTACCGGGCATTGTCGGCAGATTTCGTTGCGCGAGTTTCGGACCACTGCTCCCGGCATGGGCTTGGCTACTTCGCCGTTCACTGTCACGGCGGCAAAGATTCCGTAGGTTTTTCTCGCGTAGATTTGGAATCACACAAGCGTGGCTATCCTGCATTACTCGACATCATAAATGGTGGGCCGGTCGGGGCATTGGTTTTCGCGCAAAACGGAGTTGCGGGTTCAATATGGACGCGGAACGGAATCTTTAAGTTGAATCATTTGGTGGTAGTGGGGGCTAACATTCAACGGCTTTATCCAGAACCTTCGTATTCTCCGATTGCTGCGAATCCACTTTATCATCGCCAAGCCCTGATGTTCGGCGATGCCGGTCAGGAATTGTTGCGCCGCGCAAAAATCGGAATCATCGGCATTGGCGGTGCAGGTTCGCTCATCAATGAGTGGTCAGCGAAACTTGGCGTCGGTGAGATCGTAGGTATTGATTTCGACAAAGTTGAATCAAGCAATCATCCCCGCGTTGTCGGCACGACTTTATGGGATGCTCAAACGTTTCTCTCAACAAGTCGCTGGCCCGCCTTGCAAAGGCTTGGGCGATTGCTGGCAACCCGCAAAGTCAAGGTGTCGCGTCGCGTGGCTCGGAAGGCCAATCCCAAAATTCAATACCATGCCGTATCGAGCGACATCACGGTTCGTGATGTGGCACTCCTGCTAAAAGATGCTGACTATATCTTCCTCTGCGCTGACAGCGCCCAAAGCCGGCTCGTGTTCAACGCGCTGGTTCACCAATACCTCATCCCTGGTATGCAGGTTGGCGCGAAAGTGCCGGTGGACAAAGCAACCGGAATCGTTGGGGACATATTCGCAGTCGCGCGACCAGTGCTGCCTTACGCTGGCGGCGGTTGTTTGTTGTGCAATGGATTGATTCCGGCGGACAAACTTCAGCAGGAAGCGCTGACCGCTGAAGAACGCCGCGCCCAAGCGTATGTCGAGGAAACACAGATCACTGCTCCAAGTGTCATCACCCTCAATGCAGTCGCTTGTGCGCAAGCTGCAAACGAATTCCTCTTGGGATACTTGGGGTTGCTCAACGAAGACAATCCGCCTGGTTATCAAATGCAATTCTGCCGGGAGAAAAATTGGCAGCACGTCATTCCGACCAAAGATGCCAACTGCCTTCATTGTGGCAATCAGCGGGCTTCCGCGTTCGCTCGCGGTGACGGCGCAACTCTCCCTTGTCGTTCCGTATGAAAAAAATTTCGGCAGCCAAGTCGCTGCCATTTTGACAGCAATGAATCAGAAAGGAGGTGATATGCGATGGGCAAGAACCAACATGTAGTTCCAACCGACAATGGTTGGGGAGTCCGCGGTGAGGGCAACTCACGCTTGACGGCAGAAGTTCCAACTCAAGCTGAGGCAATCAAGGTATCGCGTGAGATTTGCCAAAATCAAGGTAGTGAGCAATTCATCCATGGTCGCGATGGTCAAATCCGCGAACGCAATAGTTACGGCAACGATCCCTTTCCGCCAAAGGGCTGATTGCGTTTAGAAAGCTTCCGCCTGCGGTCGGTCGGCAGGTATAACTTGCTTGCCGAGCCGCAGGCGGGAGCCCACCACTTCTGGGTGCCTGCCGGATACGTTGCGTCGAGAGTCGTTTTCGTGTATAGTGGGCTTACAAATGGCTTCGGCCTCGCCCCACCTCACGGTGGGGCAAAATTGTTTTCAATTCTTTCCAAAGAGAGTCAGTTTGAGTTCGTCGCAGACCTTGTCGAACATATCAGTATCCAAAGTGCTGATTTTCTTGATCAGACGCTTTGTATCAACCAGCCGCGCCTGCGAAAGAATGACGGACGCCTCTCGGCCTTGGACTTCACCAATTGGGACATAGTAGCGGCCGTGTTTCTTTTTCCCAGTGAGCGCAACGCCGAAGAACACATGAGAGTTGAATCCCTTGATGATCAGCACCGGCCGATCAAAGTTGGCTCCAGTGCCGTCCTGCTCAAATCCGACATTCACGCCGAGTGAACACCACCAAATCTCGCGCTGGTGATAAAAGGGCGCGAGTGCGTGGTCGTTGATGTGCTTCTTTTTGAAATTCCATCCATCAAAATCCTTTTCCATTGCCCGCCAGTATATCACGAAAGCATCCTGTAAAACCAGCATGTCAGAATGCACTTCAGCAACAAAACTTGCCACCTATGGCAAGTTAGCCCGTCTCGATGAAAATCTCCCCACAGCTCATGCTGATGGGCATGTCACGGAGATTACACAACTGGAGCTACCACAACGTCACCGACTTTTTGAGAGAGCACGGATTCACCTTTTACGAAGAGGTGGTAGGATCGCATCAGGCGTGGATTAAACCGGGAACCGATGAAGAACCCGACCGGGTCGTTGGATTACACTTCACCTCCAAAAGTTACAAAACCGGCACCATGAAACGAATCGTCCGTGCATCTGGCATTGACGAGGACGTGTGGATTAAGTGGGGCAATTCCTAACATGAGCGATTCAGCCCGGCAGTTGAGCAAGCCGACAAACAATGATACGATGGAATGGTCGCGAGGAAACCATAGTGGCCCGGACGAATTGGCATCCCCGCCAACCACGGCAAGTGCATCTTCCGGCGACGATGGTGCGTACCGAGATTCTTCCTTCGGCTACGAACTCGCCACTGCCGCGAAGGGTGAAGCCAGAACCACCAAGGCGTTCGACCTTCTTTTTCAAGAGGTGATGAGAATCAGAAAATTAAAACTACCAACATGAAATTTGCAGCCACATACGCCAGGGTTTCGACCGCCCGGCAGGAGGAGGAGCAAACAGTTAAAACGCAGCTTTCTGCGGTCAATGATCTTATTCAAAAGAACGGTTTCAAGTTGGTTGAGAATTATATTGATGAAGGCTGGAGCGGAGATGTGCTGGCGCGACCGGCGCTCGACAAGTTGCGTCAGGATGCCACGGCCAAACTATGGGATACGCTTGTAGTCTATGATCCCGACCGAATTGCCCGCAGATACTCGTATCAGGAACTGGTCATGGATGAATTGCGGGAAGCGGGGATTGAAGTGATTTTCGTGACCGTGTCCGCTCCGAAAAACAGCGAGGATAAAATCTTATACGGCGTCAGGGGATTGTTTGCTGAATATGAACGAGCCAAAATTGGCGAACGCTTTCGCCTGGGGAAACTCCGCAAGATAAAAGAAGGCCACATCCTCGTGA
Source organism: Limisphaerales bacterium (assembly GCA_044224905.1). Lineage (GTDB taxonomy): Bacteria > Verrucomicrobiota > Verrucomicrobiia > Limisphaerales > JBGAJN01 > JBGAJN01. Next base: position 2,164,432 of record JBGAJN010000001.1, on the reverse strand, counting down.
GCGAACCACTCTATGGTTATCGCTATGTTTTCAAGCAGGAGAAGGTTCATGGCCACTATGAAATCAACGAGCAGGAAGCTCATGTCGTAAGGATGATGTTTGACTGGATCGATCAGGATGGCCTGACACTCAAGGGAATCGTGAGAAGATTGCTGGAATTGGGTATCAAGCCGAGAAAAAGCAAACGTGGCGTTTGGTCGACCAGCACGCTGAGTAAGATGTTAAAAAACAAGGCCTACATTGGCGAAGCTCATTGGGGCAGTTCCTATGCTGTTGTTCCTGAAAAACCGACCAGCAAAGAAAAATACCGCAAGATCAGAAAAAGCAGCCGCAGAGCGAAACCGGAAGCAGAGTGGTTCACCGTTCCGGTGCCGGCGATAATTGACCGGGATGTCTTTGCACGTGTCCGGGACAAGATGGCTGCAAATTTTCTGCTTTCGCAGCGGAATACAAAAAATGAATACCTGCTCACGGGAAGAATTTATTGTGTCTGCGGGCGCAAGCGAGGGGGCGAAGGGCCGCAGCGGGGAAAACATCTTTATTACCGTTGCCTTGACCGGGTGCTGAATTTTCCCCTGCCACGCACCTGCACGGAAGCGGCGGTGAACGCCCGCGTTGCCGACCGGCTCGTGTGGGACGGGATAACCCGCCTGATGACGTCACCGGAGCTGATGCAGAATCAAGTTCAGCGCTGGATGAACAGTCAGCGTGACAAGGTTGCTTCCTCCGGCGTGGACACCGCATTTTTGAAAAGGGAAATCAGCAAGCTCAAGGATCAGGCAGACCGATATAATAAAGCCTACGGCAGCGGAGTTTTTACCATGGAACAGCTGAAGGAATATGTAGCTCCCATAAAGGAGCAAGTAGCGTTGTATGAATCGCAGATTTTGAAGGCCGAGCAGGAAAAGCGGGAGTTGCAGACGACTCCACTGCCTGACGAAAAAGAAGTCGGCGCATTCGCCGAAGAGGCGTCCAAAGCCTTCCAGAATTTGGATTTCACAGCGAAAAAGGGCATAGTTACAAATGTCGTGGAGCGTGTGGTCGGAACAAGGGGAAAATTACAAGTATATGGATTCATTCCAGTAACCTCAGAATCAAATGTCAATGTGTTCACTAGCGATAGGGATCGCCGGGACACACCTCGACACGGATTTCGTGAAGATAGGCTAAAACTGGTTCCTTTCCGATTTGAAATTGATACTTCACTCCTTACGGTAAACCACATAAACAATTAGTAAGTGGTGCCCGAGAAATTCTGGCCGGTGTTGAATCTAAATTCGCAGCTTAAATTTCAATCGCCCCGCATGATTTGTGCGGGGCTTTTTGCCCATCCGGTTGAGTTTAATAGTGTTTTTCACATGTGCTTAGACGGTAGGACTTACCGTAATAGGCAACCTCTACTACCGCTGGATATTGACTCAATCACGTAAGTATGATTTGATATAATCTTCCTGCCTCACCCCTAACTGCCTCACTGTTTTCCAAAACTTGCCATATATGGCAAGTTAGCCCCCCTCCCGCAAATACCGTCAGCCGCCTATTGTGTGTCTCTGGCTTCACCAGGGTTCGCTCACTTTGCCGCTTATGTCGTCTCAGCATACAAACTATTTGAGATCCAACCGCAAACGCCTCGACTTTTCACAGGAGGAGGTGGCTTTTCTGCTGGGCTTCACCGGCGAAGACAAGGGAATCAAGGTCTGTCGCAACGAAAGTAGTGCCCGCGTTCCCAATCTTCACGTTGCACTGGCATACGAAGCAATCTACGGACGGCCCGTGCGTGAACTGTTTTCTGGGTTGTATCAGCAAATCGAGAAAATGGTGGCCGAACGAGTTCGAATTCTGAGTCGCCGGACCAAATGGAAACAAAGCCCTGAGCGACGCCAGACGCTTGCCAGTTTGATTACCAGATTAACCGCTTCATTATCCGCATGAACCAATCCATTTTGAAACAACCTCATACATTAGGTGTCGCGCTTTCCACTCGCGGGTTTGGCTTCGTCGTCATGGAAGGAGAGAAAACGATCATCGAACTCGGTGGTCGCAAGGCGGACGGCGACAAGAATGCGCAGTCGATTACCAAGTTGGAAAAGCTGTTCACTTCATACCAACCGAACATTTTGCTACTTCAAGATGTGGAGGCCAAAGATTCGCGCCGAGCTCCTCGGATCAAAGCCCTCACCCGCCGCATCAAAGAGGTCGCTGCCAAGCGCAAGATTCCGGTGAAACTCATATCGGCAACTCAACTGCGCGTCGGGCTTCTGGGTGATCCCAAGGGAACCAGACACGAAATGGCCGAGGCGCTCGCCAGACAGTTTCCCGACAAGCTGGCTTCGCGTTTGCCTGCCAAACGCAAAGTATGGAAAAGTGAAGATGGGCGGATGGATATCTTCGATGCCATGGCCTTGGCGGTCGTGTATTTCATGAAATCAAAGTAACCGCCGTCACTCGAAAAAGAGATTCGGGCAACAGACGCCAAGATATTCTCTGGTTTGCAATTGGATTTTTCATGAAAGTTATTCAGGCGGGTTTGGCCGGTTTGACCGGCTGCAACTTCAATACCCAAGAGCCATGCTTCTGCTGATTTATGGCGTGGAGTTCGGCGTCGTAAGGGGTCTTGGTCTGCCACATCTTCCAGAGGATTTTGAGCCAGCGCTGGCCCAAACATCGCAACGCGCAGGCATGGCTTTGGCCTTTCTCCCGATGCGTCTGGTAATAGGCTTGCGCCCACGCACAGGCCAAACGACTGGTGTTGGCCCACAGATGCACAGTCGCACGCAGGCTGTGCTGGCAGGCGTGGCGGATCATGCGCTTGATCATCTGCCCGGATTGGATCGTCAGCGGCGCGGTGCCGGCGTAGCACTGAAGCGATTCCGCGTTTTCAAAACGGCTGCGATCACTGCCCAGCTCGGCCAACAGACGCGGCGCCAGCTTGGCGGCGACTCCGGGCAGCGAGCCGAACAACTCGTGGTCGGGGTGTTGGGCAAAGAGTTCTTCAATGCGCTGGCGATAGAGCTTCAATTGATTCTCCAACGTGCGCAACACGGCGGCCAGCGTCGTAGCCAGCAAACTGCGTGCGCCCGTCATCGCCGCTGAGCCGGTGAACTGGTCGGCGCACGCAAAGATGTTCATTCGCTTCTCGTAGGTTCCAGGCCGGTAGAGCTTGTGCGTGTGCAGGAACTTTTCCCATGTCCGTTTACCCGCCTTGACCAATGCTTCTGGCGTGGAGAACCGTTCGATAAACGCCCACGTCGCCGGCATGGTCCAATCGTCGAAGGCTTCCAGCGCGGCCGGATAATAGTCGCGCAAAGCCGCGATCAATTGGTTGACTAGCGCGGTGCGCTGCTCGATCAGCGCGATCTCATCACGCGTGAGCAGCCGCAGTTCGGCAATGAGCGGGTCTTCCGGGGCTAGTGGTTTCCAGCCGTGGCCGTCGAGTCGCAACGCATCGGCCAGGCTCCAAGCGTCGAGTTGATCATTCTTGATGCCGCTGGGCGCTTTGCGTTCACGGTAGCGTTGAGCGCTCTTGGGGTTGACCGGATAAACCGTCACGCCCAAGGCCAACAGCCGTTCAATAATGAAGCCCTGATTGGTTTCCACCGCGACGGCTACGGTGCCTAACGGGCGCCACTGGCTGGCCAGTTCCTGCCAGCCTTCGGACGTGTGTGCGATGCGAAACTGTTGGACCACTTTGCCCTGCAGGTTCACGACCGCGACATCGTGATGGTCGCTGGCCCAGTCCAGCCCGGCGTAGTGGGTGATTTCGTTCCAATGGTTCATAATGACTCCTGACTTGGTTGCTAGGTTGGGAGTTCGCGGTGCGTGGCTGGCGGAATCCATCGACCTGATACCAGAGCCTTCACGAGGCGATATTCTCTCAGATGTCTTTCCAGCAGCCGCCGGCGGGGGCAGTGATCTTGGCGAAACCCGCTTGGGGTGGGAGGTGGTGGACTGTCTCCCCGCCGCGGCAAAACGAACGCCGGCATGATTGTGGCGCATGGCCAAGTTATTCACAACCTCGCTGCGCTCTGCTTCATGAACGCGCTTCGTTCGGTCGTGAGTAACTTTGGAAACCGTATCAGGAGGTGGCGGTGGGGAACCGCGCTGAAGAAACGTCCATCACCCGAATGAAATTGATTTAACGCGCGAAACTACCGGATTCTTGTTTTCGTAGAGTTGGCCTGATTTCTCCTGCTATGGTTGCGATTCTTTGTCGAAAAGCAATTTCAAAACGGCAGATCCCCCTATTTTTCCTCCTGGCGCGAGGGTTTGGGTATCTATCCCATGAAATTGAACCTCGATTTTCTGTATCTCGTTGGGAGGGAATAGAACATCACCGTTGACAAACTGCTGGGGGGGGGGGGGTACATATTTTAGGGATGTGGCTCTTCAAAAATTCGGCTCCGCAGCACTGCGCTCCGGGAATTCTTGTTGATGGCTCATCCCCCGTTTTCCAAAAGGAGGAATCCGGGGCCAACACCCAGTCAGCAGAAAGGAAATCGTATGATGTATCTATGCGTCCTATTCGCCTCGCCTTTGTATTTTCTGGCGCGAAAGAAGTGGAGCGGTTTTGTGCTCAACTCCGTTCTCTATGGTCTGGGCCTGCTCTGCATTGTTTCCATGGTAGGAATCGTCGCCGCACCCTTCTTCTGGATTCTGGCGGTAGGCCATGCGGGGTGGCACCTACGCAAGGAAGCCGCCGCTGAACACGCCGACCTGATCGCCACCAAAATGGCTGAGAAAATGCAAAACCGATCCTGAACACCCGACTTCAATCCACAACCAATCACTCCAAATTGATATGAATCGTAACATCCTGAAACCTGTCTTCACCCTCATCGCTGCAATCATCCTCTTTGCCGGCTGCGCCAGCACCCCGGAGAATCTCGCCCGAGAAACAGCCCGCACGATTGGTGGGCTCCGATCTGACCAAGTCAACGTCTCCGATGTGAAGCGCGGTGCCACCCACGTTCGCTGGGTGGCTACGACTCCATCCGGAGTGTATGACTGCGAAGCAGATGACATGGTTCGCCGTGTTAACGCGGTGAAGCGCGAAAAGTAGTCTGGGGCTACCGAGCGCTGGCGGTCACCATCGGACGATGGTTTGGCATTGTTCACGGGCTTCGCCTACCTATATGATCGCCGTATGAATTCAGATACGCTTTCTAAATACAAATCGCTCCAACAATCCCTTACCCAAGAACGAGCCACCTTGGTGGCTCGGCTGGCAGCCATCGACGCCGTTTTGGGCTCGTCGACATCGATTGTTGCCAAAGCTGGTCTGCGGAAGGGGGAAATGTCCGCCGCCGGTCGCGCGCGAATCGTCGCTGCGCAGAAGGCGCGTTGGGCCAAGATTAAGAAAGCACAGGCGGGATCAGCTGGAAAACCGGCACCTAAGAAGAAGTCGAAGTTGTCTTCGGCCGGCCGCGCCAAAATCGCCGCAGCGGTGAAGGCCCGCTGGGCCAAGGTGAAAGCTTCCGGTCAAGCTACGCTCAAGAAATAGTCCTTTCCCAAGGGACAGGAGGCTTTACCTACCAAAAGCGCCTCCTGTCCCGCGGAGTTCACTTCGATATGAAGCTTTTGGAGGCGGGACAGGTTTGGGAAACGGACGAGTTTCGAATCGAGATCCATTCGGTTGACCCATTGCTCGTGGCATATTCGCAAGGCAGTCGGATATCAAAAAGCGCTTCACAGTTCTTTGTTTATCCTAGAAATACATTGGAAGCGTATTTGACGGGGAAGCGAGCGGGTCTGGTTCGGGCAGGACGTGGGGAAAAGAAAGAGGTGTAATGGGAGGTGATTTCTGCTTCAGTATGGCCAACCAAATTAGGTATTGCCATGAAGAAGTATCAGTTCCGTATTCTGGGAGTACGTCTCATTGGATTCCTGACGGCCGTTAGTGCCTCTGCGAGCTTGGTCTTCGCGCTGTTGGCCTCGATGAGCATTGAGAATTCGATGGCGCAGATGGCTCACTATTTGATCTTCTTCGGAATCTCCAATGTCGTCTTGATCGCGGCCGTCCTTTACCATCAACGATTGCAGCGGGCCAGACGGACCCACGAGATAAAGGGACGTCTGGGATTCTACGGGCCGGTTCATGATCCACGGTTGGATAAAGGCAACAACGCTGACAAGGGGAACTCGATGAATGGTGAACCTGCACCGGCGCCGACGAAGATTCGCACGTGGAAACATGTGTGATCACGTGAGCGGAGCGATGACAACTTTGTCTCGTCAGGAATCGTCAGGGACTTGGAGGGGGCATCTCTCGAACCGATTGCAGACGGTGGATGAACTAGATCACTAACACGGAGATCAGACTATGAGTTGGAACGGTGCGATTGGATTTATCGGCTACTTTTTACTGTTTCTCCTCGTGCTTGTCGCCATGACCTGGTGGGAACGCCGAACTCGCCGGACGAGACATCCGTTTCCCGAGAACTACAAACTATTGCGGATGCCGGGAGAGCATTTGTGGAAACGGATCGCTAAGAGTAATGAGGATGATTTTCATCTATTTTTCGTCGCCATGCTCGTCCCCCTTGTCGTTTGCGGAGCCGTATTGCTCGTCATTCAAAAGATTCCCCAGCAGTGGCTACCTTTCGGTCTCGTTGCAGCGATAATCGTCCTGGGAGTGTCGCTGTGGTTGGCGGCGCGCTGGCTCCGCCTGCGCTGGAACCGAGACGCCAACGACTATTTGGGATTCTTCGGTGAGCGATACGTCGCGGAGTTCCTGGAACCATTGAAACAGGAAGGTTGGCGGATCTTTCATGACGTGCCGTGTGAAGGAGCGACAGGAAAGTTCAATCTGGATCACGTCGTCGTGGGACCCAACGGGGTTTGGGTGATCGAAACAAAGACTCGACGAAAAGGCAAAGCCCGAGCGGGCTTCAAAGACTACGAGGTCGCTTTTGACGGGCAAAAGCTCATTTGGCCTTGGGGTGAGAATGAAGACGGACTGCAGCAAGCTCTGAGCAACGCTCGATGGCTAGAGAAGTGGTTGGCGAATATGATCGGAGAGAGTTTCGAAGTGGGAGCGGTGCTCACCTTTCCCGGCTGGTTGGTCACGGAACGCCAGTTGGGGCAAGTTCGCGTTGTGAATCCCAAAGTAATTCCGAAGGTAGTTGTTGGCCGAACCCGTTCCCTGTTGCGGCAGGAACAAATCAACCTCATTGCGCGACAACTGGAAGCCCGATGTCGGGACGTGGAGTATTGATCTGCAAATTCCCGCCGTTCGAACGCCCAGCTTGACGTCCGGGCGTTCTCTGCGATTTTCGAAGTGAAACCAGCAAAGGGCTTGGTTTCAAAACTCATTTCACCTCTATGAAGCTCGCTCGTTTACTCGTGATCTTTGGCTTCGCGCGCTTGCTCACCAGCTTAGTTTACGGCGAAAGTATAACCTTTCGGGAAGTGCCTGCGAAACTGCCACAGGGGATAACGTTGGGAAAATACTCGCCGCCAGTGGGGATTGATTATTCCGGGTTGCAATCGGGTAACTACACTTTGGCGGCATGGCTGCTCGTTCCCGGGCCGTGGTATGGGGCGAGCAGTGTCTGGTTTAATCGGGCCTTCACGATCAACAATAGCAGCGGCACCAATTCGTCCGGCACACGCTGGTTTGCCGACAACATGGACGTTTACTCGTACGGCCAATTCGATTGGATATTCCGCTTGTTTGACTCAAACGGCGTGCAGGTTGGATTCGCGGAGCAATTCATTTCAGCCACGGCCAATCAACCACCAATTCTTGCACCGATTGGAAATCAAACCGGCGTGACCGGGCAGCCGCTCACCTTCAAGCTCACCGCTACCGATCCGGAAGCGCAATTGATCCGCTTTGGAGCGACGAATCTGCCACCGGGCGCCACCTTGAATGCCACTAAGGGAATTTTCACGTGGACGCCAACGAACGAGGGAACTTTTGGGCCAGTCGTATTTTGGGTCGAGGACAGTGGAGACGGTCAATTGCGGGACGCGGAGATTGTGAATTTTACGATTCAAAACGCCCCCATCATCACGCTCCAACCTTCGAATCAAGTGGCAATTCCGGGGACGACGGTGAACCTCAGCGTGAACGCCACCAGTAGCTCGCCCATTACATTTCAGTGGCGTCTCAATGGTACCAACATGGCAAGTGCTACCAATAGTGTGCTCACCTTGACCAACCTCTCCACCAACCAAGCGGGTGGCTATTCGGTGATGGTGAGTAATTCGGTCGGATCGGTACTCAGCCAAGACGCCGTTCTCACCATAATCGTTTCGCGAACACCCGTGGAAAGCCTCGCCTTTAGTCTTCAGTGGTTACGTGACCGAATGGACGAAACCCATCAAGGCTATCAGGTGTATACGGACATCAGCGCGGCCGGGAACCATTTCCACGCCCGCGGGCAGTTGCCAGATCAACATTCATCGGTTGGAATCTTCGGAAGCAGCACGAACCGGCCACATTCCGGGGCAACGTGCATCCAATGCACTTTCACAAATGTCTCCGGAGCCACTTACGGAGGGTTCTACTTTCTCAATGGCATTTTGATCAGTAACGCACCGCTGCCGTACTTTGGATCTAACCAAGTCGATGGAACCTCCATAGCGGTATCCAATTTCACCGGTCTTGATTTAAGCGGTGCCCAGCAATTGACGTTCTGGGCACGAGGCGAAAATGGCGGCGAGAAGATCGAGTTTTTTATGGGTGGCGTCGGCCACGATCCCGACACCGGACTTCCAAACCAGCCTTTCCCGGATTCAACTCCCCGCATTTCCGTCCCTGGAACCCGAGTTGTGCTGACGACCAATTGGCAGCAATTCGCCATAAATGTGACGGGCGCAAACCTGACCAACATTATGGGCGGATTTGGCTGGATTGCCGCCGGCGATTTGAATCCAACCGGAGCAACATTCTATCTCGATGACATCGTCTATCAACTTTCTCCGGCGCGTCAGACGCAACGCTTGTCCGAGCCAAGGTTTATCAGGAGTTTCAAAACTAAACCGGTGCAGCCCAACGTTGAAGACTCCAACCTTGACGACGACATTGACCTCGTTTTGCGCAATGTCGCTTTCATTTACGACAACGCTCTCGCGCTCCTCGCTTTTCTCGCCGACGGCTCGCCTGACAGTTTGCAACGCGCGCGACTCATTGCTGACGCGATTGTATACGCGCTCACCCACGACCGCACGTATACGGACGGGCGGGTACGCACCTCCTATCAAGCAGGGGACATCGCATTACCACTAGGCTGGATGGTGAATGGAAAGAATGGAACGGCAACCGTGCCGGGATTCTATTTGGAAAATCCACCCCACTTTACCGAAGTGGAAAACGTCGACGTCGACACCGGCAACAACGCATGGGCAATGATTGCACTTTTGGGAGCACACCGACAATTCGGGGGCACCAACTACCTGGCCGCAGCGCGGCGAATTGGGGAGTTTATTCAAACTACCCGGGTTGAAGGCGGTTCGTTTCCCGGCTTTCGTGGCGGAATCGCCAATGCGGAAGGCACCAACGCCCTACCTCGCACGTATGTCAGCACTGAACACAATCTCGATATCCATGCGGCCTTTGCCGAGATGTATCGACTGACGGGGGAAACTCAGTGGCAAAACGGCTCCAGTCTGGCATTCCAATTTATCGAATCAATGTGGGACCCCGGTCAAGGGTGCTTTCTCACTGGGACGACTGGCACCTCGCCTGACTTCCGGAATACCGAGCCACATCAACTGCCAGTGGATACCCAAACGTGGAATGTGCTCGCGATAACAAATGCGCTACAGCTTCGCCCGGCATTGTTGTCCTGCGTCGAACTACATCACCGGAATCAAAGCGATGGGTTTGACGGAGCTGACTTCAACAATGATCGAGACGGGGTGTGGTTAGAAGGGAGCGGCCAACTGGCGGTAGCATACGCGTTCGCCCAGAATTTCAGTCGCGTCAATCAATTGCGTGCCACGCTGCAAGCGGCACAGCAAATTCCTGCCCCATATGGTGACGGGATGGGCACCCCAGCGGCCAGTCATGACGGAGTGACATCGGGCTTTTACGGTTTTAATCTCTTTCGTCGCCCGCACGTGGGCGCAACAGCGTGGAACATTTTTGCACAAATGGGGTTCAATCCGTATTACGGGACGCGAAGCCCGGTCGTCGTCACCTCCAACGGCTTCGATGCGACGAAGCGCTTTCATCTTCACGTCATCGGTGAACCAGGGAAAAACCACGTTCTTGAGCGAACCGCGAATCTGTACCAGTGGAATTCGGTCGCCACCAATTCATCACCTTACGGTGAAATGGAATTCATCGATAGTGAAAGCCCGACAGACAAGGTATCCATTTATCGCATATCGCGAAACTCCAGTCCTTGATCAAACGGGCTCGCAACGGCAACGAACTGAGATCAGAAACACTGGTCGAGAAAAAGCAGACGCTTAGCCCGAGCCCCTTCATACCACGACGGAACTCTATGACGGGTTCGTGGTAGTAGACGGTTCGATTGAACTATCCACAAACATCGTCGCATCCCGCCACGAGCACTCCAATCGTTCGCTTGCCCCGTGAGGAGGGCGAAGGGGCGAAGAATTTTCCGACCATGCAAGGGTTGGCGTAGAAAGGGAACTAGCACCCACATCTCGGCACACCGAAGAAATGAAATTGCCGGTAATCATGTTGGTCAGTTCGCCGATCACGTCAGTCACGTCCGCATCGCCGAGCTCAGCTGGGCTGACTCGGACAATTCGAGTAGTGATTTCATAAGCAAGCGGTCGATTCAAACACACCTGTACTGCCCCATTAATGAGCCCGCTAAAACGGACTGCCGACTTCAGATGCGGCTCGTCGATAACGTCGTGAAGGGCGCCAAATCCCGATTCCACCACCGTGTTAAACATTATTTCGCACGTATTGCTTACCGCTACTGACAAGGGCTTATTCAAAGCGATGAGTAACGTGAGATCGGTGTCAATATGGCGAGCAGCTTCGTCTACCGTCGTTAGGAGCTGGGAGTCGTGCTCGCTGCCGAACCTCCGAACGGCTTTGTGGTTGGCAAGTTGAAGCACGCGGTCAACCAGCCAAGCATCCCGTTTGAGGAGCGAAATCAACGCGCCGCGGTTTATTGGCTGGTTTTGTAACAATCGTCCCACCTCTGAGCCCATGTTCGATTCTGTAGTTTCATCGTGGTTTTGTAGTGGCATTGACATGAAGCTAATTGTCGACATTCGCAAAGTGATACTTAAACCAGAATTTATTCTGATCTGACAACTCCCATATCGTGAGTTGTACAAACACGCGATCGCGACTACGTAGCTGTTGCATCCGAAATTCTGCGCTGGTCATACTCATTGGGTGCACTTTTCAGCATTCCTTGCCACATCTCTCGCAATTCTTTTTGTTTCACTTGGCGATGCGGCGATAATTCCCTCCCACAGCCGGAAATTCGTCCGTTACGACAACTGTGAATACGTTCAAACGCAATCCAACGACGGTGACAGCTTTCGGGTGCGGATAGGGACAGACGAATTTGTGTTTCGGCTCTACTACGTCAATACGCCCGAAGCTGATGAGCGCTTTCCAGGTCGGAACCGAGAACAGGCTCGATACTTCGGAATTACCCCGGCAGAGAGTGTAGAATTTGGAAAAACGCAACGGCATTCGTCAGCGAAAAGTTGAACGGTCAGAAATTCACCGTCTTCACCCGCTGGGCCTCAGCTCTTGGTAGCAGCAGGCTTCCACGGTATTACGCGAACATTGAAATTGGAGGCAAAGGCTTGGCTGAAGTTTTAGTTGAGAATGGGCTGGTTCGACTCGTCGGCACGAGCGCTAGTCATCCGAGTGGAATGAAGGTCGGTGATTATGTTTCAAAGCTCCGAGAAATCGAAACTGACGCAAGAGCGAAGAAAGTCGGCGCATGGGCAAGCTCCCGACCTGAATTGCTATATCCAGCAATCGATGAGCAGGTGGAGGAAATACGTTCTAATGAATGGTTTGAGCGGGGAATATTGTTTGTGCTTGGAGCGATGACTGTCGGTGCAATGTGGTGGACCTTGGTCAGGAGATCAAAGGCTGCTTAAATCTGCTTTGGTTTAAAGAGAGCTTGCTTGGATCGAAAGTTTGATGCGCGGCTCCGAGCCCCCACAGGCAGGTAGTGCTAAGATCTTCTCCTCTTTGTTTCAAATTCCCCCGGCCGCTTCGGTGTCTCAACTTTCCGAATTGATCGTAACCAATTGCGTCGAACCAGCGTCACGTGGCTTCAACGAGATCCGCTCAAAACTCAAAATGAAAGGGACGATTATGCATTTCAATTATACACGCATTTGTACTGCCACCTCAGTTCACCAGGTAAAACTCGGGTTGATTCTTAGCGCGGCCATCGTAGGAATCTGTACCGCGAATATTCGCGCTAACGAACTCACCGTGTTCTCGACCGACTTCGAATCGGAAATTCCATCCGAATTCAGCGGAGTAACGACCTTAACCGGCACACAAGGGTATTCAAATTATGGATTTGGCTCGAATTTCCTACGCAACGCTGCCCAATCGGGACACACGGTTTTAACTCTCACTAATCTACCGCCACATACCGAGCTGGCCCTGAGTTTTGACCTTGCGATTATTGATAGTTGGGATGGCAACACGATTATCGGCGGGGCAATTCCGCAAGATTTTTTCAATGTCACCGTGGACAGCGGAACCGTGTTTTCTGCCACGTTTGATAACTTCCAAATAACGGACCAAACCGCTCCCACGAACAACCTCATCACCTACGGCACCCAGCTGGGATTTACCGGAACGTTGAACGGAACCATCTACGACATTCACGGAAACCCGATCAACGGTCCCATCGCCTATGTCGACTCTGCCTACAACATGGGGCACCCAGTTGCGGGCATGACGGTGATTCCTCACACCGCGAACTCCGTGGTAATCGATTTCTTTGCCAACGGATCGGGTTGGCAGGGTGGCTCCGATGAATCGTGGGCTATCGACAATCTCAAGGTGATTGTACGCAACAAACCCGTCACTACCATCGACAAAGCGGTGCGGATTTGTTGGCCTTCATTCACAAACTGTCTGTATCAGGTGCAATGGCAGAGTTCTCTCGCAACCAATGTGTGGAATGATTTTGGAGCCCCGGTTCAAGGCACTGGAGGTACTAACTGCGTTTTTGACACTCTTGATGACCAACAGAGTAAATTTTATCGAGTAGTGCCCGTGCCATAAATGGGATTGCCGACGCCATGAACAGGCGCGTCACCGACGTATTTTTCTTTTCACCCCAGCCGGTGAAAAAGCATGCTCCCTGAAAATCAATGGTTTGCAGTTAGACGTCGCCAATGTCTCTGACCGGCGATTCTCGAACGAGCTCAGACCCGCTCGGCGGCCGAACGTCGAGGGGTGATGAACGAAAATGCCGGACGGCAAACTTTAATGCGGTCGCTATTCGAAGAGCTGGCGAGGCCGCAAATTTGTAAGAAAAACCACAAAACGTGTCGATCAAAGGCCTGAGAAATTGCATCAGCTGGGCTGTTTTCCTGCGAGGTGTAAAATCGCGTGTAGTGGATGCCTTGCACGGCTTGTAGGGGAAAACCCTACACGCAACCATTTGGTGGTGAATAACTTATTTTTGACAACAAAAAGTCAGGGTAGTAAAAGGGAGCAACAACGGCATAGGAATACGGAAATCGACAAGTCCAATTGGTTTTTGAGAACGAGCAGTTCGATTCCGGTTAATTGAACGGCTGACGAGTTCTCGAACGGGAGAGATTCGGGCCAGGTAAAACAAGAAATGGCGGAGGTGGGAGTCCTCCGTGGGGAATATATGGAAATGGGGAAACAGACGACGGGAATACCCGTCGTAATTATCGATGACAGTGAAGGGGTCAGGCTGTCGCTGGCAGCGATCCTGAAACAGTCAAAGCAATTCACTATCGTGGGTTCGTTCGCTGATGGCAGGGAAGCCATCGAAGGATGTTCTCGTACTCGTCCGCGCGTCGCGCTCGTCGACGTCGTGATGCCCAACCTGTCCGGCATGGAATGCACTCGACGGCTTAAGACGGTAATTCCCAACATTTGCGTGATGATGGTGACGGGGAAGGAAGACGATCAAACGATTCATGCTGCCATAGCGGCAGGCGCCGACGGCTATCTCGCCAAGCCATTCTCTCCAGAACAATGTGTCGGCGGTATCATCTACGCCCTGGCGGGCGGGTTTCCTTTGCCGCGCGGGTTCCGGGAACGACTCCTGGCCCCATCGGCTCCCGCTGTTTCAGGCGCCGAACAATCGTACGTCACCTCCGACGATCAACTCATGTCCGAATTGGCCCGGGGGTTACTCTACAAGGAAATCGCTGACCGGCTGCAGACAAGTGTGGCGATGGTGCGAAAGCGATTACACCGCATTTTTGTGCATCTAAAGGTTCACAACAAAACTGAGGCGCTTGCGAAGTGGAGCACTAAGGTTACCCCGTGTGACGGAAACCTGGAAGCAAGCCCCGCGCCAAACTCACAAGATCGCACCACTTTAGGGGGGTAACTTTCGTTACCCTTCACAGGACGCAAGGACTGAGATAAGAGTGAGCCGGCAAACTCAGAAAAAGCCGAAGGGTAAGAACAAACCAGATATGAAGCAGTTTCAGGAGATAGGCAAACGTTTTTGACACGTAAATCATCTCAAGGAGATATCATCATGTACCGAAGACTCATTTCCGGATTAATTATTACATTGGCATTTTTGGCAGCGAGCACTGAGGTCGGCGGGCAAACGAAGGTGGCGTCAATCCAAGTTGCCAAGGCAAAATCCACGATTATAGGTCGTGGCCCCAATCATCGAGTCTGGCGGACGGAGCGGAGCGTTACCCTGCCAAACGGCGAGGCGTCCAGTCACATAGGTTTCTACACCGAAATGGCTCCGGGAATGCATTATAGGGTAGATGGTGAATGGTTGGAATCTCAAGATTTGATTGAAATCACCGTTGACGGTGCAATTGCGCAAAAAGGTCAGCACAAAGTGAGGTTCGCGGCGAATCTCAATACCGCAGGAGCGATTCAGTTACGCACCTCGGAAGGTCGAGATCTGGTCAGTCACATTATCGGGCTGAGCTACTTCGATGTGGAATCGGGAAACAGTGTCCTGATTGCTCAGATCAAGGACTGTTCAGGGGAGCTTGTCGAAATCAACCAGCTACTCTATCGCAATGCCTTTTCGGGTGTGACGGCTGACGTACGTTACACCTATACCATGGGAGGATTTGAACAGGACGTCATACTGCGCAGTGCGCCCCCCGCACCGGACCGGTTTGGCCTCAATCCAAAGACAACGCGGCTAGAGGTCCTCACCGAATATATCAATCCACCCCAACCGAGTACGACGACCGTGACCTTGAAGCAGCAGGACTCCGAAATCACCGCCGGCAAACGGCTGTCTTTCACCGATGATTTGATCGATTTTGGAACGATGCAAATGGGGCCCGGAAAAGCGTTTCCGCTGGGTGACCCGGCTGCAGGCGGCAATCCAGGTCAGATCAACAAGGCCCCTGTCGGAAAAAGCTGGCAGCAAATGGATGGTCGAGACTTCTTAATCGAAGGAGTTGAATACGAAACGGTCGCGGCTGAATTGCAAAAGCTCAAGACCGCTGCCGTCGGAAGCGAAAGCGACAAGGTAAAGACACTGGCGGCGTCTCCCGTACGCAATCTTCCACAGCTCAGCCGCACTAAGCGTACCGCGAGTCTGCCGATCAAGCCAGCCAACTTAACTGCTGCGATCGCCTCCCATGAAGACAAAACAGGATTTGTCCTCGACTACTCGATGGTCACCACCGTCAGCAATTGCACGTTCCAAGGGGATACAACGTATCTGCTGACGTCCAACGTCACTTTTACCGGCACCACTGTAATTGAGGGGGGAACGGTGATAAAACACACTGATGGTAATTGGATGCTCTTTCATGGTCCGGTAAGCTGTTTGACCGAGCCCTACCGCCCCGCTGTATTTACCGACCTCAACGATGATTCCTTCGGCGAACCCATTTCAGGATCCACGGGAAGCCCGGTGGTAAGCTCGGCCGACATTTTGGATTTTCACGCGAATTATTTTACCAACTCCGTAGCGCTGAAAAACCTTCGGATGTTATACGGTTATACCGCCGTTTACCTCAGCCTGGGTTCCGGTCATTCGCTGGAGAACATTCAAATAGTCAACTCGAAGCGGGGAGTTACGCTGGATACGACCGATGTGGTCATCCGTAATGCGCTTGTCGTCGATGCCCCAGACGGTGTAATTCTCTTTGCCAACACGACGCCCACGTACGCCCGCGTTGAACAATTAACTGCTCACCGTGCGGGGACACTATGCTGGTCAGTTTCGGGCACGAACGTATTGGCGGTCACCAACAGTCTGCTCGTTGCGGTCACTAACTTAACCTTACAGGGGTACATTTATCCCGTAACCGTTGAATCCAATCAAGTATACTGGCTAACCAATGATCCGGGAACGATATTTCAGACGGTCGGGGCGGGTGCACACTATCTTGCTGACAGCACGTATCGATCGATTGGCTCGAGCAACATCAACCCGAACTTGAGCGCGAGCCTTCGTGCCAAAACAACGTATCCACCTCTGGTGTACTCAAACGTTGCGTGGACAACTAATGTTACCCTCACTCGTCGATCCATCCGCGATACGAACAATTCCCCTGACATTGGCTATCACTACGAATCTCTTGACTACGTCCTTGGCGGTGTGGATACCAGCACAAATCTTACGTTGAGTTCCGGGGTTGCGGTCGGATGGTTTGACAGTCAATATGCGACGGGATACGGACTGAGACTGTTGGATGGTGCTACGGTCAATTCCCAGGGGAGTGCCAATACGAACAACTATTTCGTGCGCTTTTCGACAGTGCAGGAAATGAATAATTCCGCATGGTATCAATGGGGCTGGGTGGGAGCTGTCACGGCCGGAGGTTCTGGGGCCAATCCCTATCCTACGTTCAATTCCAGTTTCACCCGATTTTCCACCCTGGCTGCCGAAAAGAACCATCTGCGTGGCAGCGACGGCTACATGACGTTTCGAGGGACGGATTGTCAGTTTTTCTGCGGCAATCTCTACACCACCGCTTCGCGCTACTGCTTCACCAACAATCTGTTCTGGCGGGTGTATACGTACCTGCAGGATTACTACGGCGCGGGGTTCACAAATTTCAACGCGACTTACTACGGGGGCATTTTTGGTCTGGATCGGTTCAGTGGCGGCACTTGGACGATCAACGATTGTTTGTTTGATGGCACCAGCATCACTATTTCTGGAGGAAGTGGAACTTCCGTATTCGATTACAATGGTTTCACCGACGGCACAGGGCATTCGAGTCTCACGAATGTGCATGATGTCTCGATTACGAACCTAATTTGGCAGGCTGGACCGCTCGGAAACTACTACCTCCCGACCAATCTTTCGGTGAACGGGACTCCGCTGGATAAGGGCAGTCTCACCAACGCCGGTTTGCGCGGCCTTTATCACTACACGACCACAACAAACAATTTCAAGGAAACCAATTCGGTACTCGACATGGGTTTCCACTACGTCGCAGTCGCTACAAACGGCCTTGCGATAGACACCGATGGCGACGGTTTACCCGATTATGTCGAGGACCGAAATGGCAATGGGACCGTAGATCCTACGGAGACGAGCTATTTGACTTTAGATACGGATTATGACGGGCGTACCGATGCGCAAGAACTGACCGATGCGACCGATCCGCTGAATTCCGATAGCGTCTCGCAAGTTCGGCTGGGATATTGGCGGTTCAATACTACGAATAATCTCAGTGAGGCTGGACTGCCACCGTTGAGCTCCATCAATGTGACAAATTTTTCGAGTTGGAGCGGTACCGCGGTGCAACTCGTTGGATCGTCGGCACAACTTCTCTATCGCGAAGTGGAGACCAACTCATCAGCGAATTTCAATTGTCATCGCGGTACGGTGCGTTTCTGGTTCAAGCCGAACTGGAGCAGCACAAACATTGGTGGTGCCGGACCAGGCGCTACCAATGTTCCCCTGCTGGAATTGGGTACGGTTGGGAATACCAACGGATGGTGGTCCATTCATCTGGACGCGGCCGGACAACTCAAGCTGGGACAGGCCACCAATGGATCGAGTCTCAATCAAATTATTTCGACCAATGTCTGGCTGTCCAACCTTTGGCAGCAGGTCACCGTCACTTACGCTTCCAATGCGATCGTCGCCTACGTCAACGGCCGTCCAGTTTCCACCAATAGCGGGATTACATATTATCCATCGGCTGCGGGCCGAAGTCAGGGATTTGCCGTCGGTAGTCATCTTGATGGCAGCCAACCCGTAAACGCTCAATTTGAAGAATTAGAGTGTTTCAATTATCAACTGCCGGCGGACGAAATTCAGGACAACTACAATGTTTCAGGTCGCAGGCCCGTAGCGCCCACGTTTATCGCGGGATCAGTCGACACCAACCGGCAGTTCACGTTGACGTTGGCAGGTGATCCTGGTGGCGCCACGTGGTCAGTAGAAGCCACGACGAATTTTTCCAGCTGGACTGCTCTGGGTACAATAGTGATGACTAATACCAACGTCACATTTTTAGATACCCAGGCGAGCAATTTCATCTACCGCTTCTACCGGGCAACTAATGGCTGCGTGCGATCTGGAAATATTTACGGATTTGTGGGTGTTACTTGTAGCAACGGAAACACGTTGCTTGCCAATCAGTTGATAAACTCGAACGCTACCGTGACTAATCTTTTTTCCGGGGCACCAACTGGAGCGTACTTGTTCAAATGGAATGAGACAAATCAAGTCTATTATGCGTACACGACGAACACTGGATCATCCTGGAGCGATAACAGCGTAACACTCAATCCCGGCGAAGCTGCGTTTCTCTACAATCCCAATACCAATTCATGGCGCGTGACATTTACGGGTGAAGTGCCGGAAGGCAAACTAAGCAACAGATTGCCCGCTGCGACCGCCGCCCGTAGTTCACTATTTGTTCAACCAGGTCTTTTAGCGACGGCGCTGTCACTTCCCACGGCGACCAACCTATCAATTACGGTGTGGAAATACAATGGTACTGGGCTGGTGCCATATACCTATGACCCGGATTTTGCGAGTTGGGACGTGGAGCCTACTGTAGGTGTGGGAGAAGGATTCTTGGTGAATTACAACATCTCTACTAATTGGATTCAAACACAGCTACAACCCTCCACTTGGGATACGGACGGCGACACATTATACGATTGTTGGGAAAGCCAGTATTTTGGCAGTCTCAGCCAAACACCGTGGGGCGACTACGACAGCGACGGATTGCTGAACTTCATGGAGCAGAAGTTAGAAACGAGCCCGGCCAGTGGTGACGCCGACAACGATGGCCTGCCAGACCTGTGGGAGTATCAAAACAGCATGTTTCCCGCGCTGAATGAAGCTGCCAATCAAGGTTACTGGCTCCAATACCAATACGACGCCGCAGGTAAACTCAAGAAAGTGCCAACGATGCAACGAAAAGACATTACCTACGACGCCGAAGGAAACATTCAATCTGTGACGCCATGACACACCCAATTTGCAATTTAAGAGGAATTATTATGAAGCGCTTTTCACTCATCAGCCTGTGCATGCTTCTTTTAGTGTTGAACGCACGAGGTCAGTACGGTCCTGGATGGCACAACAGCCCCATCATTCCGAACCGTCTGACCCCCGATGCCGATGGAACAACAGCCAGATTGATGGTGCCTGGCTTGGAAACCCATTCTTCGCCCGCATTTTCTCTTTTGTCGGTCGGGAAAAAATCATCAGCCAAAAGTTTGGCTCCGGCAAGTGGCGGCGCAGGAGGCATGGCCTTGATGAGCAGTGACCCAAGCAATGCGGCGGACGAGATCACTCCTGAGATTCAAGACCTGGCACGCGGTCTGTTGAACGATCCGGTAAAGATCTACGATTACGTGAAGAATCGGATCGACTATGAACATTATTTTGGGTCGAAAAAAGGCGCCCACCTGACCATGCTGGAACGGAGCGGAAATGACTTCGATCAATGTGCCCTCCTTGCCGCATTAATGAGGGCGGCTGGCTATTCAGTGAACTACAGTTTTGGTCTAATGGAGCTACCGTTTGAAGCCACAAACACACATGATCTAAAGCATTGGATTGGCTTTGCGTTCAACAACACCAACAATAACCGAACATATACCAATCTGGCCAGCTTCTTCTGGTCGCGTGGAAATCCGTATACTGCGTCAATGGATACAACCAATTACTTTGTCACCATGACGAACACGATCTGCTTTCATCGGGTCTGGTTGACCTATGTGGACACGAACAGTACCACATTTTACCTGGATCCATCGTTTAAGGTTTATACGAATTATCCGGGAGTAACAAATCTTTCGTCGATTCTAGGTTTCGACAAGCAGTCGCTCATGTCTGCGGCGGAAGGCACGACTAATGCCAACGGGGCTCAGGCCTTAAGCGAGAGCGGTATCGGCACTCAGTTGACAATCTATGCTTCCAACTTGTTGGTCTATTTGCGCACCAACTCCCAGTATCCCAATGCCGAGCCATATCAAATCACCGGCGGGCGGCGGATATTGCCACAAGTCATAACCACCCTTCCCACAACGCTTGAATTTCCTGAGTGCAATACATTGGTATGGTATACGAATAACACCTATTATACAGGTGGCGTGTCCAGTCAACCGTGGACCAACATCCTAGAGTACTACATGTCACAAATCGGGATCGGTTTTACCGGTGTTGGGACTAATTATGGAACGAATATATTGATGCCCGCTCTCAAAGGAAAAAGACTGGCACTGACCTTTGAAACCACGAATGTCGCGAGTCTTTGGCTGGATGACACATTGCTCGTCACCCAGGCCGTAAGCACAGCCAGCAATTATTTGAACCTGTCGATCAGCAACTATCATATGCACGGTTGGCTTGAGGTGGATACAAATCTTGGCATCTGGTACATCAACAATTACGTTTCCGCTCTCTACGGCCGCAACGATCAAGTATCCGATGCGTTATACAAACGCTCAATTACCAACGGCCTGTCGAGACACGTTCTTCTCTATGCTTTTAGCGCTGGTGAGCCTCTATTGCGGAAGCGCCAGGCAAAATTGGACGAGTACTTGAAGCAGGGCATAGCAACCACCAACCGCCAGGTGATGCTGGAGTCCTTGAATGTCATGGGGCTCAACTGGATGTTCCAGACGGAGCTGGCCAATCGTATGGTCGCTAACCGTACGGGCATGATGCCGCTATGGCATCACCGGGTTGGCCGCATGTCTCAAGAAGAAGGATACTACATTGACGTGTACGCCCAGACGTCCGGTATCGTCCCGAGCGATTGGAACACGAATAATTTCAACATCGCCTATCCGGTGTTGTCGTACGTTGACAGCGCGCTTGAACACGGAGTCATCGAGCAGATGCAGGGCGCCGGCGCGGACGCTGCCTCCACCATCAAAATGTTGCAAATCGCCAACAAGAGTAATCTTTGGGTTTATCTGGCGACCTCGAACAATTACAGCACTGTCAAAACTCTCCTCACTGGTTATTCCGCCGGTCAATCGAACTTCTTTCAAAGCCTTATGAATGATACCAACGGGGTGAAACTCCTGCTGCCATCCAGTGGATCAATCTCGGTTTCCCGGTGGAGTGGAAGCGGCTACGTGGCGGCGTGGTCCGACTCGCTCGCGATGTTGATTTCTGGGGGGTATTTTGGGGGATTTGTATTCAACACGGGCCAAAACAACGCTAATAATGTTTCCGTTTGGATAAACAGTGACCAGAACTCTCTCGTGTACTATCCTTCCGTTGCCGGAGCAGGCAATTCGTTCGAGCCCGTCAATTTGGCGGATGGCGCCTATTGGTATGAGCACACCGACTTGACTATTGGTGGCGCGGAACCGCGAGGACTAAATTTCTCACGCCACTACCATTCTAATCGTCGTTTTCAAAATCCGGCCAAGTTGGGATATGGTTGGACGCACAACTATCTGATGTATGCCACCGAACAAAGCTCGGTTAAATCAGGGCTGGGTTTGCACGGTGCGCCGGCAATGGCTCCGTTCCTCGCGGCCACGACCGCGGCCTTGGGGGTTTATAGCAATAGCGTGACTGCCAAGGAACGATTGTTGACCGCGCTCATTGTCAAATGGGCCGTGGATCAACTGCGAACCAACGCCGTGAATGTCATTCTCGGCAAAGACATCGTTGAATTCAATCGGATGCCGGATGGTTCGTTTGTTTCGTCCGCAGGTCAGACAGCTACGTTGACCAACGTCAGTGGCTTCTACAAAATGCAGTTGCGCCATGGCAATACCATCACGTTCACCAATTCCACGAACGCGCTCAAGTTCGCGACAGGTATTTCCAACTGGTACGGGCAATCGCTGACATTTACGTACGATACCAGCAACCGGCTCAGTACCGTGAAAGATGCCTTTTCAACGCCACGAACTCTCACTTTCACGTATAATTCCTCCAATTTGTTGAGCACGGTGGCGACTTCCAGCGAACTGGCCAACCGCTCGATCACTTTTACCTACGACAACAACGTTCACCTGACGAATTACACAGACCCTGAATCCAAGTCGCACACGTTTATTTACGACACCAACAGCTTGATGACCTCTTTGCGGGACACCGCCAATCAAATATTAGTCACCAATCTGTATGACAGCTCGGCGCGGGTTTACGAACAGTGGAACGAGGGAAATGCCGGCAAAGTCTGGAAATTCTACTGGGGAGGAGATTATTGCAATATCGAGGAAGATCCCCTCGGTGGTCGCACCTATTACCTGTATGACGACAAGTTGCGTACGACAGCAATTATCGACCAAAATGGCTCTATTTCCCAGCGCTTTTATGACGGCCAGGATCATGTGACCATGACGATTGGCCCTTCCGGTGAAACGAATCGCACGGTTTATGACGCATTCCACAATGTGACCGCCTCGTACGATCCGCTTGGGCTTACGAATACGTTCGGCTACGACAGCCAGTTTCATCTGGTGGCGGCTACCAACTCGCGTGGATTTGTGACAAAGTATGGCTACAACACTCAACACGATGTCGTGGCCGTCACGAATGCCGGAATAGTAACAAACCTATTCAGTTATTATGCCGCCGGCGACTCGCAAGCTGGTCTGTTGCGGTATTCGACCAACGGCGACGGCTTGGTAACCACCAACGTATATGACGCCTATGGAAATCCGGCGGTCGTCCTCAACCCCGGCGGCCTCAGCACCAATGGATTTACCTACAGTGCCCGGGGGGATTTGCTGAAAACTACGAACGCGCTGGGTTTGGTCATCACATATGGTTATAATGCTCGCCGCGAATTGACGAATACGGTCGCGGTGGGATTTTTTACCAACAAAGTCGTTTTCGACCCGGCCGGCAATCCGGCGGCGTCAGTCGATGGCCTCGGGAATACAACCAGCAATACTTACAGCCCCAGCGGGCTGATCTTGACGAATTACTTGCCAACGCTCCCTGCCGGGTCGCCAGTGGTTATTCACCTGTATGACGCACGGGGCTGGAAGTATTCGGTCGTGGATCCCCTGAACAACACTAGCCAAACGGTATACGATTCGGCCAAACGAGTGATTTCGACACAAGATCCGCTGACCCGCAGCGTGGGCTTTGCCTACGATGCTAGCGGGCGTCAGCTGGCGGTTACAAATCCATTGCAGCAAGTAACTCGCATGACATACAATGGCCGCGGAGAGCAAGTCGTGGTCACAAATGCTCTCAACGATCGTTTGGCTTTTGTGTTCGACAACACCGGCAATCGCGTGACGGTCACCAACCGCAACAACAATGCGTTCACCGCCGTTTACGACGCGGTGGGACGGATAACGACCAATTTGACTCCGACCGGCAAGGCGACGGTGCTGGCGTATAACGGACGCGGCCTGGTGACGACCAATATTGAACCGTCCCTCCAGAAAACCACCAACACGTATGATGCCCTGGGCCGGCTGACGAACCGGGCTGATTCGGTTGCCAACACCACGTTCCGCTACAACGCCAACAACAATGTAACGCACATTGTGGAGGCCGGGAAAACCAACCGGTTTGACTACGACCAGTTGGGCCGGCTGACGAATTACGTCGATAGCGTCAACCGCACCAACGGCTACGCGTATGACGCCAATGGCAATCTCACGAAGCTGTATTACGCCGCCAACGGCGGGGCACCGGTGTCGTATGCGTATGACAGCCACAACCGGTTGACCAACGTGCTGGATTGGACGAGCAAGCAGACGCGGTTGGAATACGATCTCGGCGGGCGGTTAACCAAGATCACGCGGCCCAACGGCACGGTGCGGCAGATGGATTACGATGCGGCAGGACAGTTGACGAACATCGTGGAGAAGCTGGGGAACGGCACACCCATCGCCGCGTTCAAGTTGCAATGGGATGGGGCCGGGCGGATCACCAACGAGTTCCGGGCGCCATTGCCGCATAGTTGGTCGGCCCCGACGCGCACCCAGGTGTTCGACAATGACAATCGCGTGACGAGTTTCAACAGCACGACGCTGACGAATGATGCGGACGGGAACCTGACGTGGGGGCCGATCCGCAACGGAGCCGCGTATGCCTACACGAACTTCACGTATGACGCGCGGAACCGGCTGGTGCAAGGCGGGGCGGTGAGCAATGTGTTTGACCCGGCGGGCAACCGGATCAGCACGCGGGCCGGCGGGGTGACGAATGATTTCCAAGTGGCGCCGGTGGGCGGGGTGTCGCAGGTGCTGGCGCTTTACCCAAGTGGTGGGAGCGGGCGGAACTACATCTACGGTCAGGGGTTGCTGTATGAGTTGAGCGGGGCCGGGGCCGGCTACTATTACCACTACGATCAGCGGGGATCGGTGGTGGCGGTGACGGATGACAGTGGCAATGTGATCTACCGGGCGGAATACAGTCCGTATGGAACGATCATCTATTCGGCAGGGAGCTACTCCACGCCCTTTGGCTACAATGGCCGCTATGGGGTGCAGACCGACAGTAGCGGTCTGCTCTACATGCGGGCGAGGTTTTACAGCCCGGACTTGTGTCGGTTCTTGAATGCGGACCCCATTGGGTTTGCGGGCGGGTGGAATGTCTATGCTTTTGCGGATGGGAATCCTGTTGCCAACGTCGACCCTGACGGTTTACAGGCAATAGCTCAACAATTCTTATGGAATTACAACGCGAAACAAACCCCAGCGGCTAGTCTCCTGGGCACTCCAGCGCCGGGCGTGGTTGACAATCCCGCTGAAGGATTGTTGAACTTTTTTATTGGCGGTGGAGCGCCCGCAACGTTTGGGCCTAATCTCATCAAGAGTTTTCAGACGATACAGTCGTCCACACCGTTCCCAATCACTGAGGTGCCAATCAATCGACGTGCTTATGATGATTGGGCTTTCTTCAAGCACCCAATTGATGTTCTTCGAGTTGGCTTAACTGTGGGTCAATTTCGATATGTCAACGATGGCGCGACGACAAAAACAGTAGACAACGTGTATTCCTTTCCTCTAGTAAATTCCGATTGGGATTCGGGTGGTAAGAGCATTCAAAACTCTATGCTTTCCCCTCTGCAAATAATTGGTCAATCATACCAGCTCAACGACTCGTGGAGAACCCCGCCTTCCAGCGACCTGCCAAATTCAAGCATGCTAACTTTTGGATCAGTCACTTTTGGAGCAAGCTCTTTGGCATCGCAATCAAGCGGCTCAACGAAACCGAATAAGTGAAGTCACTGAGAGACATTCTGCTATCGTCGATTCTTCCGCAAAAAACGATGCTTAAGACTGTTGTAAATTATATTTGCCAGCAAGTAATCGACTCAGAGCATGAAGAATCTTGACTCAAGGTATCGGACAGCTTTTGGCATGAGCGCTGCGGTTGGTATTTCAATGCTTACCGGCCTTCTTTGGAGAAACATCATCGTCCCCTGTGATTACATTGCTCAGGCGGGCTTGATTTTGTTGATGTTCATCCTACCGTTTGTGGCCGATTTAGAAACTGGTTTCATCTTCACGAGACACTCCACATGGATGTTTCTGATCACTCTGAGTTGGGGTGTCTGGCGAATGTTCTATTTTGACTTGGTCACTTGGAACGACATTCCTGGCATTGGCTACTTGATTATGCCTTTTATTTCAGTCCTCATTGCAGGTTCTGTTTTCGTGATCCGGAGGATTGTCGTGGGTTTTTTTTGAATATTTGTCATCAGGATAGTGTTTGCTCATAAAAGCGTTGCTCCTGTGAATTTGCCAGCAATTGACAACCGACCGCCGCACGCATGGTTAACCAAGATCACGCGGCCCAACGGCACCGTGCGGCAGATGGACTACGATGCGGCGGGGCAGTTGACGAACATCGTGGAGAAGTTGGGCAGCGGGACGCCGATCGCGGTGTTCAAGCTGCGGTGGGACGACGCGGGGCGGATCACCAACGAGTTCCGGGCGCCGTTGCCGCACAGTTGGTCGGCTCCGGCGCGCACCCAGGTGTTTGACAATGACAACCGGGTGACCAGTTTCAACAGCACGACGCTCACGAATGATGCCGACGAATACTTGACGAAGTTATGCTGCGCCGCGAGTGGTGCGGCCCCTTTTGCGACACGCGATTAAAACGACCAACGAACTAAATCAGTGCATGACCGGACGGTTTTTACAGTATCAACAAAACACCTGCTGATTTTATGGCGACTATCGTGCAATTAGGTTTCAAGTTTGTCTCGTTAATAATCTTTGTGTTCGTTGCCCACTTTGCGTTCAGCGCGAAAGCGCAGACCAACAACGTTCAAGTCATTCTATCGACCGACACGAATCGGTCGAGTGCTTGGACGCCGGTGAGTGGCGACTTCGTTTCAACGAATGCCTCCGGCAATATACTGATTGCCGCCGGACCTGTAACCGCCAGCTATAGTTGGTCAAACCTTCTTGGTTTTGTCTGCCACAGCAATGGCACACTGCTCGTGCAATGCCAGGGGACGAATGCGGGAATCGACTATCCACAGATCAAAGCAAACTCTGTATATTTGGGAGGCGGATTCCCCAATACCACATTGAACGTTCAGCTGATCAATGGATTTCAGCCCCAAGTGGGCGACAGTTTTGTGATCCTTCGATACGGAAGCCGACAAGGTGTCTGGCCTCGGCTTGTGGTGCCCACGCCACCAACAAATGGCCTTTGGGAGGTCAGCTACACCCCGGCTGGCGTGGCATTGACGGTGACTCCTAAACAAGTGCAGCCGGTGGTGAATCTGACGTCGGGAACGTCCTCGACGAATTTGCAATTCACGGTGAAGGCATCTCTTGGCCAAACTCAGATTCTCGAATACTCGACCAACTTGGTTGATTGGGTGCCAGCAATAACCAATGCGACGTACAATGGCTGGTTGGAATTTCGAAAGCAAATTAGCGGCGAATCAGCGGTCACGTATCGGATTAAACAGGTTGTACAGTAAAGCGTTTATGGACTCCTTCGGAGATATTGTGAACAATTCAAACTAAGGTAAACCCATCTATTCCGGCCACAGTTAACCACCCACTTTGCCAAAGGCAATCAAATGGATAACAAAGACATCAGCAAAGAATTATGGAGCCTCGCGAATATCATTACAGGCTTCTCAGTTGTCCAAAGCCTCGGCTTCGCAATTGCGATGGGTAAGGATTTGGCAGTGCTTCAAGGCAAGCCGGCCGACGTAAAAATAGTCCTGAGCATTTGTTGCGTTGTTTATAGCGTGATGTACTCGGTTGGTGTATTTCGCTGCTATCGTCTGGCTATGTCCGTCGATACGTCCCACAACTCGGTGTGGTCCCAGGTGACGCGTGGGCGGATTGCCTGTATTTGGATATTTGCGGCGGTTCCGATATTCGGGCTTTTCGCGCCGAACTTATTAGGAAAGTAGAACATGTGCCTCTAAACCTTTTCACTTCACACCTACTACCAGCCTCTTGTGGATACTCCCGAGCTTTACGTTGGAGTTATACCTACGGGGCTTCGCTTGGCGAAAGTTAAGAATTCTTCGTATGCTTCTTCACTAAACATCAAAATCCAAATTACCAAATGAAAAAACATAAATCGACCGAGCTTCGGGAATGGCCGTTACCGTGCTTTTTCCAGTATTGCCTGCTGGCGTGCTTTTCTGTGTTTCTAATCGGGTGTGCATCAGTCAACCCAGCACCCTTCACCAAATACAGAACTGCAGTTCATGAAGCTCAAACGGGAATCGATGCTGTTATGTCGACGGGGTACGATTGGACCAGATCGGGATTCGTCGAAGGCTTTGCCAGCAATCCATCATCGAAATTTAGCGAATTGATGATTCAGCCGGGCGCTGGGTACGACTGGAGCCTGACGACGACCAATCCGCCAGTTTACATTAGCGTAAAGCAAGTCCGAAGTGGGCTTGCGCAATTGAACGGAGCCTTTGCTAATTACGCTGATCTTCTGGTTCAGCTTTCTGGCGGCGAGCTTGTAGACACGGCCAAATTCGATCAATTGGCCAAGGATCTGAACCAAAACTCAACTGACGCTTTGAAAGCGCTCAAACAGACTGTTCCCTCGGAAGGGCTAGCCCTGTTCTCTGCTGCCGCCAGTGAGGCTGCGCGACTTTACATTGAGCACAAGCGACAGGTGTATCTGCTAAAGACAATCGAAGGCAATCAGGCGAATGTAACGAAGTATTCCGACCTTTGCGTTTCGCTTGTTCAGACACTGCGGGGAGCCATTAAAAGTTACTATGGCAAACGTATTGAACCTATTCGGTTGGCTTGGGAAGCGAATGCGGGGGAGAAGCGGCTAAAAAATACTGAAGCCATGCTAAATATGAACGAACAGTTCGCAGATGCGATGCATGTTCTACAAGAATTGGAAACTGCCTATAAAACGCTGCCAGCCGCGCATTCGGATCTCGCGAAAGGGGTAGAACACCCTAAGTTCGATGTTGCTGGGATTCAAAAACTTTACTCTTCGGCAAAAAGGCTCCAGCAACTCTATTCTGAACTCAAGAAATCTGAAGAAAAGTCCACGAAACCCTAAAGAATCAAAACATTATGACATCGGCGGAAAAGAACGAACTACTGGATCAACTTAGCGTCTGCTACAATCGTACAAACTACCTCAAGATCGTTTGCGAAGAGGCCGGTTCAGCTAATGAAGCAGCACAACTCGGGCGCCGAAAGGCACGTCTTGAAATTGAGATCGATGGGCTTCTCCGTGACTTGCTTCACGACTGGATTGGTGACGCAAAAAGCCTGGGCGCGACGCTTGAGAAATCAAACGGAGCACTCGACAAATGCATCAAAGATATTGAAGGGAAAATTAAGACTGCGCAGAATATTGTAAAAGCGATCGGCTACATTGACGACGCGATCAAAATCGCTGCTGAGTTGGTTGCTTAGTAGCCGAGTCAATTGCGAACCAGATTTCTGTTGCGAAATCCACAATCGCATATTTGGCGCGCCAATGTGCTGTCTTCCTAAATGTAATGATCAAGTGCCATTCGCATGCACGCTCCTAACGCCGGATTCAGCCATGATCGAGACAATTTAAGAGAGGTATAGTTCTGGTTCAACCAAATCGATTTTATGTCTTCCGAATCGCGGATTCTGGTTAAGGTGCGTAGAAGCAAACTCAATGCGCTGAGTCAAAGTGGTTTTGCCGCCGCAGGTGTCAGATACGCCGTCGAGCCATTGTTTCAAAGTATTCCAGTGGGGGCGGGGCGACGCGGGATGGCGGCGGGTGGTGCAGACACGTGGCTTCTTGCCAGTCCGGCACGGATAGAGCATTCGAATCCATGGGACGCTGCGCATGCGATTTTAGACGCGCAAGATATTGTTCATGCAGAACCTGACGTTTTACATGAATGGTCGTCTGCAAGGTCATCCGAGAGGGTTGGGATGGCCGTAACGGATGAGACCTGCAAATTAGATCGAGCTGACCCGGATTGGCCGAATGGACCGAGTTTGGCTTGGCATCTCAAAGATTCATTCTCGCAGCTTAAAACAGCCAGAGAAACGGTTGGTGTTCCCGACGGGAGACGTATTCGTATCGGACATTTGGACACAGGATACGACCCAAACCACATCACTAAGCCGGAGAATTTCGATCCCAATTCGTTGCAAAGAAATTTTGTTGAGGGTGGTAACAATGCGGCTGATCCGAGAAATACTGGCCTTCTGCGAAATCCAGGTCATGGGACAGGAACGTTGAGCATACTCGCAGGGAACAAACTGGTTGGAATGCAATTCCCCGAATTGGATTTGAACGATTATCTCGGCGGTGCACCTCACGCAGAGATCGTTCCGGTGCGAATTGCCAATTCAGTGGTTCATTTTTACACGAGCGCGATGGCACGAGGGATAGATTACGCAATCAATCCCGGCGAACCAGCCAATGCGCAATATCGCTGCGATGTGGTTTCCATCAGCATGGGAGGCGTGGCGTCTGACGCGTGGGCTGACGCCGCCAATCGAGCGTATGAAGCCGGTGTTTGCATTGTCGCTGCCGCGGGCAACAATTACGGAGGACTTCCCACGCGGAGCACAGTTTATCCAGCACGATTTGGGAGAGTAATTGCGGCCTGCGGTGTGATGGCGGACGGAAAGCCTTATTACAAGCCCGGTTCGCTCAAGATGCAGGGGAACTTTGGGCCGGACAGCAAGATGAAAACAGCCTTGGCTGCTTTCACGCCAAATATCCCTTGGGCACAAATTGGTTGCCCGCAGCTTGTAGATTTGGATGGCGCCGGAACGTCTGCGGCAACGCCACAAATTGCAGCAGCGGCGGCTTTGTGGCTGCAACACCACGACCCCAGATACGATCAGCCCTGGAAACGCGTGGAGGCTGTGCGCAATGCCTTGTTCGCTTCAGCCAGGCAGGCATCCGATCAATTCAAATATTTTGGTAACGGAATTCTTCAAGCTGCCGAGGCACTAAAATTGAAGCCGGCGACAGATTTGACAATGACACCGGCGGATTCGGTTGCATTTCCGCTTTTTAAGGTCTTGTTTGGATTGGGCCTCAAGGAAACCAACCCAAAGCTGCGGCTCTACGAACTCGAAATGATCCAGTTAAGTCAGAGCTCCAAGGAAGTTGCCGAGTTGGTCAAGGGCTTCGATGAGGCGACGACCAAGCGCAATCGCTCCAAGTTGCACGAGTTGGTAGATTTTCTTGCCGACGAACGTTCCCCTGCATCCGATGCCTTGCGGCAGTTCATACGTCAAAGGTTTGGGGGAACCGGCGGAACGCCGTCGACGCCTCCGCGGTCGACAACGCCGTTTTCAGCGTGTGGCGAAATTGGCTGCCATTTGCCGATAGAACGTCCGCCTCATCGGCGCCTGCGTGCCTACGCATTTGATCCAAGTCTTTCGAACCAGCTTGAAAATGCGGCCATCAACACCGTCACCATTCGTGTACCGTGGGAACATGACCGAAATAGTGGCAAAGATATTTTGCAAAAAGGCCCGGTCGGGGAGTATCTGGAGGTCGTTGACGTGGACCCGTCAAGCGGCTGCTATTATGAGCCGGTTGATCTCAACAATCCTTACCTTTTGGCGCAGGACGGATTAGCGCCATCCGAGGCAAATCCCCAATTTCATCAACAGATGGTCTACGCGGTGGCGATGACCACCATTAAGCACTTCGAGCTTGCACTCGGCCGAGTGGTGATGTGGTCGCCTCGAAAATGGGTCGAGGTGGATGCTAACGGACGGGAAGAGAAATGTGAAGAATACGTTCCCCGACTGCGAATTTATCCTCATGCATTGCGGGAGGAAAACGCTTATTACAGCCCGGAGAAGAAGTCCCTTCTTTTCGGATATTTTCCGGCGACATCGGATGATGTTCGGGAACACTTGCCGGGAGGAATGGTATTCGCCTGTTTATCGCACGATATCATCGCTCACGAAACCACGCACGCCATCTTGGATGGAATCCATCCGCGCTACAACGAATCCAGCAACCCAGACATGATGGCTTTTCACGAAGCATTCGCAGACATCGTGGCCTTGTTCCAACACTTCACGTTTCCGGAAGTGTTGAGACATCAAATTGCGAAAACGCGCGGCGATCTGACGAGTGAAAACTTGCTCGCACAGCTGGCGCAAGAGTTCGGCCAGGCTACAGGAGGCCACGGTTCGCTTCGCGATGCGCTCGGTGAATTCGACAAGAAGAAAAAGAAATGGGTGCGCTCCAAGCCCGACCCGAGCGTATTGAATGAAACATTTGAGCCGCACAAGCGCGGTTCAATTCTTGTTGCAGCAATATTCGATGCATTCGTATCGATTTATCGAGGACGCACTTCCGACTTGTTCAGAATCGCAACAGGTGGAACGGGCGTTCTCCCTGAAGGGAATCTGCCTCCTGATCTGGTCAACCGGCTCGCTGGTGAGGCGGCAAAAGCCGCGGGGCACGTTCTGACGATGTGCATCCGCGCGCTGGATTATTGTCCGCCGATGGATCTCACTTTTGGAGATTACTTGCGCGCACTGATAACCGCTGACTGGGATTTGGTGCCGAACGACGAGCGCAATTACCGCCTCGCCATAGTCACCGCGTTCCGAAACCGGGGGATTTATCCTGCCGACGTGACCAGTATTTCAGTGGACTCGTTGAGATGGGCGAAACCAACCTGGCAGTCTGATTACGAGGAGTTTGACTTGGACTTCCTAAAGCGATTTATCAAAGAAGACATCAGTCAGTGGGATCAAAAGAGCAGCCGAAAGGACCTGTATGACTTTCTCGTTGGACATCGAAAGAAGTTGCATTGGCTTTTTGAAAGTCGTCTGTCGAAAAAGCAGCCATTATTTCAGGGATTAAAGTTAGACGAGGACGAAGTGTATTTCGAGGTTCACTCGGTAAGGCCTGTTCGCCGAGTATCACCAAACGGCGATGTGCAGCTCGATCTTTTGATCGAATTCACTCAAAGGCGGCGCGGTTATCTGGATGGGTCGAAACAGAATCCGGCAACTGACTACCGCTTTGGACCCAGCGCACGTCATTTGCCCGAGGCAGACTTTATTTTTCGCGGCGGTGGAACCTTGATCGTCTCGATGGAGACATTCAAGGTTCGCTACTACATTTTTAAAGACATCACTAGCGAACAAAGGCTGCAACGGCAGCGCGAGTTTCTAACGGGCGACAACAACCGCGCGCTTCGGGAACTTTACTTTGGAGACAAACGCAAAGAACCGTTTGCCATGCTGCACCGCTTGTCTAGTTCGGAGGATTGATTATGAGTTCATTCAAAGCTCCAGCAAATGGCGTCGCAGTGCGAATGTATCGTCAGGGACTTGGTGATTGTTTCTTGCTTGCGCTGCCAGCGGAAAAGAAAGGTGAAAGCTACTTTATCCTGATTGATTGCGGGGTGATTTTCGGCACGCCCGCGGCAGGGGAAAAAATGAACCAAGTCGCCAATGACATTTTGGATGCGACAGGGGGTAACATCCATCTTTTGGTCATCACGCATGAACATTGGGATCACGTTTCCGGATTTACCCAAGCCAAAGCAGTTTTCGATAAAATGCAAATTCACAACTTGTGGTTTGCATGGACGGAAGACCCGAAAGACCCGCTGGCGAAACAATTGCGCGTCGAATTCGCCAAGGCAAAGGATGCCTTGAGGTTGGCAATGAACCGGGCCAGCAACCCGCGCGCTTTGAGTTCCGTAAAGAAGATTCTTGGTTACTATGGCGACCCCGCTTCTATGGCAGCGGCTGGGGGCGCCGACACAACCGGAGCAATGAATAGCGCGGCCGCAATGGTAAAAAAGTCAAAAGGCCAAATCTCCTATTACAAACCTGGTGATGGTCCCTTGGAATTTCCAAAAGCAGGCACGGTGAGTGCCGCCAAGGGCGTCCGAACATTTGTCCTGGGACCGCCGCACGATCTGAAGGCATTGAAAAAGGTTAATCCATCCACGTCAAAACCGGAGACGTATTCTGAAAAAAGCGGATTTGCGTTAGCTGCAGACCGATTAACAATGGCGTTGGCAGGCGAGACTGAGGCAGGGCATTTCACGCCATTTGAGTCCCGGCTGCGCATTCCAATTTCGACCATCGATCACAACCCGTTCTTTGCCGAGTTTTACGGGTCGTCATCGGGAACTCCCAATGAACAGGATTGGCGTAGAATTGACGACGAATGGCTTGGTAGCACAGAAGAACTCGCTTTGAAGCTCGACAGCTATACCAACAACACGAGTTTGGTGCTGGGCCTTGAATTGATAAAATCCGGCAAGGTGTTGCTTTTCGTAGCTGACGCGCAAGTTGGCAACTGGCTTTCATGGAACAGCCTGAAATGGCAGGTGAAAGATGGAACCAAAACAAAAGAAGTGACGACCGAAGATTTATTTTCGAGAACCGTCTTGTACAAGGTCGGACATCACGGTAGTCACAACGCGACCATGCGCGAGCAAGGGCTTGAACGCATGCAAAGCGCTGACTTGGTCGCGATGATTCCGGTGGACGAGCAAGTGGCGCATGAAATCAAAGGCTGGATGAAAATGCCGTTTGAACCATTGCTGGAACGTTTAGGTGAAAAGACTCACGGAAGGTGTGTTCGTGTTGACAAAGGCTTGCCCGCTCAACGCCCCGCACAAGCATCAGTCGCAGAATGGAAAAAGTTCACGGACTCCATTGAAGACACGAAACTGTATTTGCAGTTCACGGTGACAGGCTGATTTGGCGAGAAGATACGCCGGTAAAGCTTTGTAAAGCTGCATTGCTACCCATGCGTCTACGCACTTAGGAAAGCGTATTGGCATGTTGGCAGTCTTCAAAGACTGTGCGATGTGGAGACCAGTCAATTGCAAATCCCACCTTCGCCGCCCGAGAGGAAGACGTTCCGCACCATTCGACAATGATGTTTTCGCCCGTCCACTCGGACCCTTGGTTCAGATATGGATCGAGATCTTTCAAAATCTGCTTGAGCGCCATGCACCAAGGAATGTCGGCTCGACGGTTGGGCACCGTTGTAATCGGGCAGTGAAACCAGTTGGCGTTGGGAAGCCATTGTATTTCTTTTCAAACTGCACGAGGAAACTGCAGTTCATTGAGTATCAACCGCCAAGGAGAACTATTCTGGTAACAGTCAGTGCATAACGTTGTCGAGTTTCCGCGAGGGGCGGTTTCACTAATGGGGCATTTTCCAACCGGAGTGCAGTGATCCGCTGCTTCTTCTAGCAGTCCAAATGCCAGTTTAGTTAAAGCGGATCAATTTGCCGGGTAACTTTCGTTACCCTCCCATATAAACGGGTCGTTCGGTAGTGTGGGCGAAATGTTAAGATTCGTCGTTCCGCCGTTGAATGCTGGAGCCTCATGGGAAGAGTTCCAAGTTGACCGGATAACTTTATGAACAACGCACTATTTATTGGACTTTTTTTAGCCTCTTTCATCTTCCGCATTAATGGGCAGGTGGAGATTCTGACAATGGAACGGGAAGGCACGGCTGGAGTTTATCTTTCGGAACAAACTGGCGTGGCGACCTTGATTGATGGCGGACGCAAAGGCGGACTTACCAAACCTCGATTAGATGGCAAGCCCGTTCTAGAGGCCTTACTTGCCCGTGGTTATCGAACGCTAGTCGTGTCATGTTCGCATCCCCATGACGATCATGCGGGAGGATTGCGTGAGTTGATAATGTCAGACTCAAACCTTACAAAGTTTCAAAAGATCACGTTTGTCGATTCGGGCTATCCAGGTGCTGAATCCTTGTATGAGCAGTTTCGGAAGATGCATCCATCATTTCCCGCTGCGAGCGTTAGCTATTCATCCGCGAAGTCACGCAATGCATTCCTCGGCATAGGCAATCTCGGTACCGACCTCAAGGTAAGCAATTTTGAGTACATCCCTCGTTTGGACGCACCAGTGCACGGTCATGCGATAATTCATCATGTCGAAATCACCAAGAATGGCAAACGGTGTTTGCTCGTGGATTTCGACGATGCCGATAATGTGTTAATCCGAGAGTGGGTCGAACGCGCAAAAAGGAATCCAGATGCGCTTCGGCCGGACGTGATTATCGCGCCGCACCATAACGCCGACACGTCGGATATCAGCCCCCTACTCGAACAGCAGATTCGCCCGAAAGCCGTTATAATCACCGCCAATCCCCGAAATAGCTACCTCCATCCCGGTCCCAACAACACGGCCGAATTCGTAAACGCGATCGGCGCGGACAACGTTTTCATAACCGGCGCTCACGATAACATTCGAGTCACTGAAAATGGAGTTATTACTCGCAACAACAAACGCACAGCGGAATTGACGATCGATACAATTCTTAACCCTATCCGTACCACTTTGGAAAGACAGGCGGCTGAATTTGAGGAGCGCTCGTTGGAAAGAAACCTGTCGCCCGCCGAGAGCCGACGTTATGAAGATCTCAAAAAGTCGCAAGCCTCCGTAGAGAAGCTTTTATCGATTTATCAAGGCGGCGGGGATCTCGGTGAGGGGCCCGCCGTGGGTGGATTACCCTCCCCCCGGCCGACCGGTCCGTCCGGACCAACGCCCGGCGGGAACTCCGTCGGCGAATTTACAATGTTACGTGACCGGTTTGAGAAGGCTTTGAAGACGCATTCTTACGACGGTGGAAGCGGGATAGTGGGGCAAGCTTCGACTTCGTCCCGCGCTGCTGCACGTTCCTTCAAATTCTCTTCGGGGCTGCGCATGATGCCCATCCGTGGAGGCATCATCATAGGAAACACGGTATCGCCAGACTCGAGCAAGGTGAAATCGGCCTATTTCATAGTGACCAATAGTGCTGCTGCAATAGTGGTCACTGTGGAACAAGGAGGACGTACTGACAGATGCATGTATGACGGCATGACGGCAATGGAATTGTGGTCAGCATACAATTTTGTGAATCCAAACGCTGAACTGAGACAAAATTACAACATCGACGAAACAGAACACGGATTGGTTGGCAAATCGGGAAACGTCGATAGAACCAACGGCTGGAAATTTGGTGTGCATCCAGCAGCTGCAGGGACTTTAGTGGCGAAAGATGCAATGCGACTCGATATGAGCATTGCAGCCAATCGGACAGCGCTAGCTGACTTGAGGTTGCCCGTGTTTCAAACCTACCAGTGGTATGATGCCTCGGCCACAATCGGGGTGCTGGACGGTAAAATCACGATTCGGACCGCCGGGGAACCAACTGACACGCTGCTGCGCATCAGATTCTGGACCAATTCTTACCCGGCTTGGTCGCGAAGCATTTCGACGTTGTCCAATGATTTCAAAAATGAGGTGTTCCGACGCGTCCAGATACGTGCGCGTTCCGATACATCGCTAGTCTATGGCACAAAACTGGAGATAGAATCGCTTGTGAAATCAATCAGCGCAGAAGTTGCTGCCGAGCTCAATAACAGTGGCGGCGGCAATGTAGAATTCGATGCTCGCAATTTGATTGCGCGCATGGCGCTCAAATCTGATGCCTTTCGGCGCATCGAACGCTTTGCCAAAACTATCGCGGTACTTCATTGGGTCGCCGACACATCTCCGACTGGGCTGCCCCCTCTACCGAATTCCATCGAAATAAAGCGCTACCAAATTCCAGCCGAGCTGTCGTACGAGCAGGCGCGCTTCTCCAAATAAGAGCTTGCTCGAATGCAACTTAAACTTGGCCGAATGGTGCCGTCGGAAATAGAAGAGGAGCGGACTATTTCTGGGCTAGCGGTGAATTTGACTGGGCGCGTGCCCGTATGGGCTCAAATTAGCGTCAGGTTTGTCAGCGAAATGGGGAATCTGTGAAAAGAGACACATAGGCGATTCATTGTAACTTTTGGGCGGAATGGGCCCCGCTACAAAC
The DNA here is from genome assembly GCA_044224905.1 of Limisphaerales bacterium. Lineage (GTDB taxonomy): Bacteria > Verrucomicrobiota > Verrucomicrobiia > Limisphaerales > JBGAJN01 > JBGAJN01. The sequence goes on along the minus strand of JBGAJN010000001.1, from coordinate 2,126,600 downwards.
ATTCGTACAATCGGACGTACTTTGGCGTGCCCAAACTGAACAAGTTCATGTCAATTCTTTCGGAAGCGTTCTAATATATCGCGAATGGCTTGTGGTACACCTTGATCCGAATACCAAGCGTCGACGACACTGTCTTCGATGCTTCCGTCTTCAAGGAGGTAATCAATTCCGTTCGGATTTTCAATTTTTCCGAGTTCCGCGATGGCAGGACTAAGCGCAGGTGGTTGACTGTCTTTCGCCGCTGCGATCGCTTCTAGGGTTAAAACTGTGGCGCTACACAAATGAGCAACATCCCGGACGGCTGAGTACTTTTCTGGAAATTTGCGCGCAGTTTTCAGGGCTTCCTCAACTTTTGCCTTCGCCCCAGCAAAATCGTCATTGTCTTTCATTGCATAGGCGAGATTTACAAGGGTGATCGCCTCTTGAATGGGAGTAGGATTCGTTTTCAACGCCTCCTGATGCCGATCCACGGTCTTTTTGAACCAATCATGCTGATGGATGTAGTCGTAATGATAAGATAAGGCCAAGAGATTTTTGGCAGCCCATTTTTGCCCATCTGATTTCAATTCTGACGCTTTTCCGTCTGCATTTTCGAGATAACGCACGGCATCACGGTACCGCTCCTGTTCTAGCGAATAGTAGCCCGCCACTACGGCGTCTAGAGCCGTCAATCCTTCCATGCCATTCTCTGCCTCAATTCGCTGCACTTCTTCATACTTTGCGCGTAGTAACTCGCAATCAGTCCCATTCGGCGTAATACGACGTGTCAATATATCCTGCAGCAAGAATCGTAGTGTTCGATCCAAGATGTCTTGTTTGCTTTTGAGGCGCTCCTCAAGTTTGGCTGCGACGGAGTCTTGAAACTTCTTTGCCAGCGCATCAAGCAGAATGGGGCCAGCATAACCAGCCAATAGTGATAGTGAGATTATACTGAGGAACGGCTTATCGTTTTGCGGGCCGCGTGCGAGGAGTTGGTCGTAGTTGAATACGGCGGCAAGTGGAAAATGGAGCACGTTTGATGCTACGGCTCCAACGAGCATATTACCTGGAAGACTCCACCAGATGCATATCCGGCGATTATTCCGCACTTCGATAGGCTTCGCAGTTTCCGCTAAGAATTCCGCAATACTATGCGCCAAGGCACCTACTCCACCACAAATCGACATTACGAAGACTAAACGGGCAACATCTCCACCCCACGGAAGCGCCGCGATAAATGCAGTAAATGTCCTAAAGAATTTACCCAATGTATTCGGCAGATGATCATACACTGAGCTAGCCGCTGCGCCGATTGAAAACACCAGCGCGCCCGCCGCAATTACTCCACACCATCGGCAGATGCATCGTCCTGTCGAGCCGTTTCCGGCTGTCAGTGAGGGCTGATCAGCGCGCATAATTCCTTTGTTTAATATCCTCCGAATTGACGCCCGTCCCATGGACCTTTGAGCGCCAAGTAGTTCGTATCGAATGCAACCAGATCCGCCAGTGTCGCCGCTGAGCCAGGAGCGGAAAGAGTAGCTCTGGCGCGCCTGTACTCGGCATCGGCTTTTAATTTAGTAGTAGCGTGTGTGTCGCCCGCCAAAATCGATCGATCGATAACCGCCGAAACGGAAACGAAAAGGTCTTCCAACGACGCAGTGCTAGCGAGGCTGACATAATCATTGTATCCGATAAAAGCTTTAGCCTGTTTCCTCACCAAGTGAGTCCCGAGGTTTTTGGCAGTATTGCAACTGTACAAGTGAACAATCTTCTCAGTGAAGAACCTCGCTGTCCGAGGGGTGTCAGAAACATTGGCCACATCATTGCCCGTCGAACCCAGTCTAACATACCCTTCGAACGAATCTGTGTCCCCGTGTCCCATGCCGCTAAAAAGGGTCCAACTTTTCCCGGAACCACACTCGATTATTAACTGCGGTGCAGTGGCTCTTGCGCCGAACAAAGCGATCTCGCTTCCGGCGCCCATCCTAGTAAAAACCCTCCGTCTGGCCGCATGTACTTGACTGGTGGCAGAATCGTGATCGGTTTCGAGAAACAAAACGTTCATAAGCTTAAAGTCTTAAAAGTCGCCACGTTGTTTTGCCTCGCGAGCAAGTTTTAGAACCTGAGCTTCGAACCGGAGAAAATAGCGGCCTCGATCTGTTCCTTGCTCAACTTCTCGCGCTGCTTCCAATCCCGTGACGTCTGTACCATCCAGAAATCGATAGTGCTTTTCGGGCAATGCCTTGAGCCGAGCGATGATAAGTCTCTTTTCGGCAGTTGTGTCAGACGTGGGCACTGCCTCATTCAAAAGTTCTGGCATGGAGTTCAAAGCTGCAGCTTTGATCATTTTCAATCCGCTTCCCGCCTCCTCAATTAAACGCTCACTCGCCAGCGTCGTAAACTTCTGTCGAACGCTGAAACTGGACAGCGGGGGAGTGCGAATGATGTAAAGCGGTTTAACTTTTTCTTCGGAATAGTTCATAGGTTGAATCGGGTTTTCTGTTTCATTAGGGAATGTGGCGTGGGCTGATTTAGCACGTTATTTTCTCCGGTGCCCGCGGCGCAGGGGGCAAAAATCTAGTCGAGACAGATTTGATCATGATTCAAAATAACTGTTGAGGTCTCCGATGCATTAGGCCGCTGATTGGAAATTCCTGTCACAAAAGAATGGCAATCATTCCCGCCGTTGGCGAGCAAAATAATTCAATGTGCTACCGCGATAAGTGTGTAAACCCCAACATCGGCTCAAGAGTTGGATTTGATGCTCAGGAAGTGGGAGTGTAGGCTTAAAATTGACGCCAGCGACCGCCATTCCAACTCGCTCGGCTTATGCAAATCCATTTCCCAGCCGCGTATCACGGAAATCGCAACTCCCATCATTTCGGCCAATTCGCTCTCCAAAAGGCCCTTTTCGGCCCGCTTTACGTGGATATGGTCACCGAGTGTGACCACCGTTGTCGGGAATATCTTCCTCCGTCTACTCTGCCACCGAAAAGGCCCAATTTTGACGTTTATCGACCGTTGTGTATTACCCAACAGCGCTACTCGCCACCGGGAGGGGGAAATTTCGGCAGCGGTCTTGAAGTCTCAACGTGCCGCGTTCGCCAAACGACTGGAGGCAATTTTCCCTCTCCATGTGGGGGAGGACTCGCGTGTGGGCGATTATTCATCAGGAGGAGCCTTCGTTTTCGGCGGTCACAGCGTTAAGAACTTCGCGTTAGATGGTCAACCATCGATGCCACGCGTTTGTCAAATCGAGGAATGCAAATTCGCGGGGTAGCAAGTTCCCAACAGGCTAGGCCCCTTGGGCCTGCTGTTGGGCTGATTCGTGAGTTGCCAATTCGACTCCATTCAGGAAGACTTCCATTTGAGCATGCAGGCCCGATGCGGGACGTGTTCTGTTCTGTTCCCAGAATTTCACCGATGACAACGAAACACCGAATTCATTGGCCAATTCGGTCTGAGTTAGGCCTCGCACCACACGGGCGGCGCGAAGCCTGTCGCCGAAGGTCAAGGGGGTGGTGGGGAGGGGCTTTCGGAGCCGAAACGACAGGCTTTGGGGGCGTTGAACAGTGCGAATCGTCCGATGGCAACTTCCCAACTGCACCATCGCGTCGCGGTTGCAATCGTGGCGTCCCGCGGGCCGGGTCGCTGAGCTTGGGTCGTTAGGCCACATTACACGCCATGCCAAAACCACTACGTTACACAGGAGATTGGCCGCCACCCGAAGTCTTGCGCGAGTATCCCAATTGGGTTTGCGCGTGGGATGAAGAGGACGAGGAGGGTCAGGACGAGACGACGCTCAAGCCAGAGGACGAGCAGAGCGCGATTACCTCAGACACCATCCACACTGCCGGCGAGGTTCAGTTGGCCGATGGTCGCACGTTTCCCGCCATCATTTCGTTGCCGAGCGGTGCTCCGGAGAGTTTCGATTACCACGACGGCACGGCGTGGGTTCGCTGTTGTCAGGATTACAAGACCAAGCGATGGGTTGCTCACGACCGGAGTTGGCTTCCGCCTGAGCGCCGGATGCCGACGGTGGACTTTGCAGACTCGCGCACATTTCCGCTGCGGCTTTCGACGCGATTGCCGCACTCAGAGACCGGAGCGCCAGTCCGTTTGGAGATTCACCCAGACGGTTCAGCAGTGGAGTGGACATGACCATGTGGCCTAACCATGCGCTGCAGCGAACCCGGCATGGCGTCGTGGTTTGCAATCGTGGCGTCCCGAGTGCCGGGTCGCTGAGCTTGGGTCGTTAGGCCGCTTCACACGTCATGACTCGCTCAACACGCACAGAGATGGTCGAGCTGATTCGCCGGATACAGGCTGGCGAAGGTGGCGACGATGAGATTGGCGAGTGGTTCGAAGCGCTGAAACGTGCCACTGGCAATCCCAACATTGATTTCTACACTTCTCAGTTCGATGGTATGACACCAGACGAGGTGTTCGACCGGCTTTGCGAGTATCGCCCGTTTCTCATGCCACCACCTTCATCCGAGGCTCAGACATGATTGATTTAGCAGATCCAACGCGGCCTAACCATTCGCTTCGGGGAACCCGGCTTGAGCGTCGCCGTTGCAATCGCGGAGTCCCGCGGACCGGGTCGCTGAGCTTGGGTCGTTAGGCGGCCCGCCGTATGACACCACTCGCGACATTTCCCGAAAGACACCAGCGCGTGATGACTGACACGTCAGACCCGATACATCGCGCCTGTGATTTCTATGTCTCCAGTGGCGAGCGCGACATCGTCGCGCTGAACCGGCGGTTGCATAGTCAGGAGGTTTGGTCGCCGTGGCCGGACTTTCTCATCGCCTTTGCCTCGAACGGTTGCGGCGACTACTTCGCCTACGATACCAGACAGTCGCCAGCATCCATCATTTATATTGGCCCGGACGGCACTCCGGAGGAGCAGCTTGCTGATTCCGAAGCATTGCGGTATGACAGTTTTGATGAGTGGTATGAGGCAGAGATGAAACGCAACACTTGCTCGCGTTGCGGAGGTCGTGATGTGCGATTCGTGGCATCACAAGACAGGCGGTGGTTGTTGCGCGTTTGTTCATCCTGCGGATTTGAGGAGCGCACAGATGCTATTGAGTTATGACGATGACGCCGACTAACCATGCGCTGCAGCGAACCCGGCATGAGCGTCGCGGGCGTAAAGCCCCGTGGGGCCGCGCCCCTTTACGGGGTTGCAATCCACGCCTCCCGTGGGCCGGGTCGCTGAGCTTGGGTCGTTAGGCCACTTTGCATCCCGTGAATCCATATCTCCAGATTGCCGTGGCGAGTCTGTTTCTCGTGTGGGGCATTGCTGGCTGCATCGGTTTGCGGCGTGACTTGCGCACTGGTGAGACTACGTCTGGCACTGGTCGTTACAGTCGGGTAGTGCCTGTGTCACGCGGTGATGCTCCGAGCCGGTTCTGGACGTGCATCGCCATCAACGCGGTCAGCATCGGGCTTGTTGTCGTAGTCGCGATTTGGTTTCTCGTAGATGGATTGCGGAGTTTGAGATGATTCACCAGTGGCCTAACCATGCTCTGCAGCGAACCCGGCCATCGCGCTCCGGTTGCAATCGTGGCGTCCCGCGGGCCGGGTCGCTGAGCTTGGGTCGTTAGGCCGCATTTGCACCACAAACAATTATGGGAGCTGCATACTACATCGCCCTAGAAAAGAAGATTGATGGTTTGGATACCATGATGGACGGCAAGATGCTCTCGCGGCATATCGAGTCTCTTGATTCGGCGGCGCAGCAGCTTGGGGTTCGTCCGCTGAGCGAGTTTATCAGCATGGGCGCAGATGCGTTCGCTGATGTTCTTGGTGACGATGCGGACGGCATCGAGGCACCACCGTTGCAGCATTTTTCCGCGCAGGATGGCTTGGCGACCATCCGAGCATTGTTGCCACGACCGGAAGCACAGCCAGCGATTCAGGACTTGAAGGATTGCGAGCGTGTTTTGAGCACGGCGGCGCAGCACGGAGTTGGCTGGCATTTTCAGATTGATATATGACCATGTGGCCTAACCATGCGCTGGAAATTGGAACAACACAGAAAACGTTTCACTTCGTGAAAGCGCGAACCCGGCATGAGCGTCGCGGTTGCAATCGTTGCGTCCCGTGCGCAGTCAGAACAACAGTCACGCTGCACCGCTCCGCGGATGCTGGGTCGCTGAGCTTGGGTCGTTAAACCGCTTTCGAGAAAAAGAATGCTCCCGCCCCGCGTCGAGGGGTAATGTTTACCTTGCTTCACGGCGCCGCCCGTTCACGGGAACAACCCGCGCTGTTTCTTCGCTTCGGCCACGCGCTTGATGCCGAGGCTGAGCGCGGCGAGGCGCATGGAGATCTTCTGTTTGCGCGAGAGGTTGAAGGTCTGCATGAAGGCGGTTTCCAGAATGCGGAAGAGCTTGTCCACCACTTCGCCTTCGCTCCAGAAGAAGCTCTGCAAGTCCTGCACCCACTCGAAGTAACTCACCACCACACCGCCGGCGTTGCAGAGAATGTCAGGGATTACGAAAATTTCCGGGCGCTGCTCCAGAATCAAGTCGGCCTCGGGAGTCGTCGGGCCATTGGCAGCTTCGGCGAGAATGCGGCACTGGATCTTGGCGGCGTTCTTTTCCGTAATCTGGCGTTCCAAGGCGGCGGGCACGAGAATGTCGCACGGGAGCAGGAGCAGTTGCGCGTTGCTCACCGGTTCCGCTTCCGGAAATCCCACGACGGTCCGATGTGCGGCGACGTATTCGTCGAGTTTGTTGAGATCCAAGCCGCCGGCGTTGTAAATGCCGCCGTCGGCGTCGCTGACGGCAATGATCTTGGAGCCGTGCTTGGCCAGCGATGACGCGGCCACGGAGCCGACGTTGCCGAAGCCTTGCACGACGACGGTGGAGTTGCGCGATTCCAAGCCGAGCGAATCCATCGCGCGCCCGATGAGATAACCAACGCCACGCCCCGTGGCTTCGCGTCGCCCCAGCGAACCACCGAGTCCGACGGGCTTGCCGGTGACGACGCCGGTCACGCTGCAGCCTTGATGGACGGAATACGTGTCCATCATCCACGCCATGGTCTGCTCGTTGGTGCCGACGTCGGGCGCGGGAATGTCCACCTGCGGTCCAATGAACGAAATGATTTCCTGCGTGAACCGCCGCGTGAGGCGTTCGAGTTCGGTCGTGGACATTTTGCGCGGATCGCAGGCGACGCCGCCTTTGGCCCCGCCGTAGGGCAAACCGGTAAGCGCGCATTTCCAACTCATCCACATGGCGAGCGCGGCGACCTCGCCGATGGTCACGTCGGGATGATAACGCATGCCGCCCTTCGTGGGCCCGAGCGAGAGATGATGTTGCACGCGGTAGCCGGGAAACACGCGCGTGGAGCCGTCGTCCATGTGGATGGGCACCGCAACGGTGAGGGAGCGTTTGGGATACTTGAGGCGCGCACGGTCGCCGTCGGGAATCTGCAGGAGGTCGGCCACGAGATCGAACTGCTGGCACGCCATGTCGAAGGTGGGATGACGATAGATTTCCATGGGGTGAATAGAGCAGAGACCCACGCCGGGAGGCAAAGCCGGAAATGACCGGCTGCCATACTTTTGTGCCGCGCGACCTGGCGGCGAAAATTGTCCGCGGCTATGGCCCACCCTCCGCACCGCGCTTGACACTGGCTCCGCCGCGGAGCAAAAGGGGTTCGTCCTACCACGACGGGCCTGAGGATTTGAGGAATGAAACATTTCCGCGGAGTTCACTTTATGAAGACGAAGTTTGTCGCAGTCATCGCGAGCTTGCTGTTCGCCGGGTTCGTCCCGGCACGGAGCGCGCCGATCACCAACGAGTCCGCGCAGCTCTACATGCCGGACGGCCAGATGCAGTCGCACATGATCCGGGTGTTCATCAACAAAGACATCACCGAGTCGATGAAGCCCGAGCTCGTGCTGCACGGAGATCATACACTCACGCAAACGTTGCCGTGGGAGAACTCCCCTATTCCGGTTTACCGCCTGTCGCGAAACCATCTCTGGATGCAGAAGGTCGACAACCAGGCGATGCCCACGCAAGGCACGCTGATGCTCTTCAATCTGCAAAAGTGCAAAGCGCCCCCGTATAAAGCGATGATCCGCATCACGCCCACGCTCACGTGGAAAGAGGGCGATCAAACCTTCAACGTCATCGGCGAGAACGAAGTTTACCTCGCATATCCCATCGCGGCCGCGCTGTGGTCAGGCGGCGTGATCGTGGCGATCGCCATTTTCATCGCGTTCATGTCGTGGAAGACCACGACGGGCATCAACCGCCCGCCACTCGCGCGCATCTTTGCGGGATTGGCGAATCCCGACGGAAGCCTTTCGATGTGGCGCGCGCAACTGGCCGCCTGGACGCTTGCGATCGGCGGTGTGGTGTTCGGGTTCGGACTGATCCGGCTGGAGGTTCCCGAAATTCCCGAAACTTTGATCGCGCTGATGGGGCTTTCACTGGCGACCGGCGGATTGAGCGCCATCAAACAACCACCGGGACCGGACAAGAAGCGCAAAACCGCCGCCGATGATCATGGTTCCTCGAAAGCCGCCACGACGGAACACAAGCAGATCGTTTTCCTGCCGATGCGCCTTTCCGATCTCGTCACCAACTTCAACAAAGAGACCAAGCTTCGCGAAGTCTCCGTCGCCAAGGCGCAGATGGTTTTCTGGACCATCCTCACGCTCGGCATCTTTCTCACGAAAAGCATCACGGACGGAACGCTGTGGCCGGTGCCGTGGCAATTGGTCGCGCTGATGGGAATGAGCCAAGCCGGCTACGTGACGCCGAAGTTCATGCCGGATCAAAAGCGCAAACACGACGACGACAGCTCGCACTAGACGGACAATTAACCTCACCTCGTGCGGCTCAATCGCCTCGTCACCATCGACGAGGCGATCGCATCTCCGGCCTTTCTTCTTCGCCATGCGGGTGGCTACATTAGCACGAATGTCCGAGTCGCTCGTCGTCAACGAAATCTATGTGAGCCTGCAAGGTGAGAGCACCTTCGCCGGGTTGCCGTGCATTTTCGTGCGACTCACCGCGTGCAATCTGCGCTGCTCGTATTGCGACACAGCGTATGCCTTCACTGAGGGCAAGCGCATGGAACTGGGCGAAATCCGCGCGCGGGTGCAGGAGTCGGCGAAGCCTTTTTCCGGCCGCATCGACGGCCACCGCGTGCCGCTCGTGGAACTCACCGGTGGCGAGCCCTTGCTCCAACCGAATTCCCTGCCGTTGATGAAATCGCTTTGCGACGACGGCTTCACTGTGCTGATCGAGACCAGCGGCGCGCTCGACATCGCTCCGGTCGATCCGCGCGTGCGGCGGATCATGGATTTGAAATGCCCCAGCAGCGGCGAGTCTGAACGCAACCGCCTGGCAAACCTCAAGCACCTCAAATCTACCGACGAAATCAAATTCGTCATGGGCACCCGCGAGGATTACGAGTGGGCGAAGGAAAAGATCGCCACGCACCAACTCGCCGCGATCTGTCCCCTGCTCTTTTCGTGGATCGCGCCCCTCGCGCCGCATCAGCAGGACAAGTCGTTGAAAAAAGTTCCCGCCGGCCAAACGCCGATCACGCGCAAGGAGCTCGTTGATCTCATCATCTCCGATGCGTTGCCCGTGCGCTTCCAACTGCAGATGCACAAAATCATCTGGCCGCCCGATCAACGCGGCGTGTGAGCGACGAGCACACGAGTCCAATGAAAGCCAACCCCACGCTCGCCCTCCTGCGCGATTACGAATCGCGCAACGTGACCTTCGTGGAAGCCGACGGCTCGTGGCCGATCGTCTGGGAACGCGCGCAAGGCGTGCATGTGTGGGACGACGCGGGCCGCAAGCACCTCGATCTCACCGCCGCCTTCGGAGTCGCCGCCGCCGGTCACGCGAATCCCCACGTGGTCCGCGCCGGTCAGCGCCAGATGGGTAAACTCCTTCACGCCATGGGCGACGTGCACCCGCACGCACTCAAGGCGCAACTTGCGCGCGAACTCAGTCGCATCACCTTCGAGCGATGGACAACGAGGCCGCGTCAGCAGGCCAAAACGATCTTTTGTAATTCCGGTTTCGAAGCCGTCGAAGCCGCGTTGAAGACGGCAATTCTCGCAACCGGTCGCCGCGGCATCATCGCGTTCGAAGGCGGTTATCACGGGCTCGGTTACGGCACGCTCAACGCCACGCATCGCGATCATTTTCGAAAACCGTTTCGCTCGCAGCTCGGCGAGTTCGGACACTTCGTTCCGTTTCCGACGACCGCCAACGAACTCCCACCGCTCGCAGCGCGCATTCGTGAGGCGGCGCGCAAAGAAAAGATTGGCGCAATCCTCGTCGAGCCGATTCAAGCGCGCGGCGGAATCAACGTTCCGCCAGCGAAGTTCCTCCCGATGTTGCGCAAGCTCGCCGACGAGTTGGGCGCGCTGTTGATCCTCGACGAGATTTACACCGGCTTCGGGCGCACCGGGAAATGGTTCGCGTGCGAGCACACGCGCACGGCGCCGGACCTGATCTGCCTGGGCAAAGCGCTCACCGGCGGCTTCCCGCTCTCCGCGTGCGTGGGCCGCGCTGAGCTCATGGACGCCGCGTGGCCGGCTTCGACCGGCGAGGCGATTCACACCAGCACCTTCCTCGGCCATCCCGTCGGTTGCGCGATGGCGCTGGCACAGATTGCCGAAATCAAACGGCGCAACCTTCCGCAACGCAGCGCGAAGCTCGGCCAGCAAGTTCTCCGCAGCCTCAGCAAACTGAAATCTCCCGACGCGAAGCTGAAACTTTCCGCGCGCGGCCTCGGCTTGATGATCGGCCTCGATCTTCGCCACGCGGACGATTCGCCAGCAACTGCCGTCTCGCTCCGCGTGATCAAGGAACTCCTGCATCGCGGGTTCATCCTGTTGCCCGAAGGCGAGCACGCCAATGTCATCAGCTTCACGCCGCCGCTGACGATCACGGAGGCACAACTGAAGCGCACTGTCGCTGCCCTCGCCGACTCACTCGCGTCATGACCCTCACCGAGATGAAACAATTGCTGGCCGCCGAAGCGATCCAGCTGACCAAGTCGCTCGGCCAGAATTTTCTGCACGACGGCAATCAACTTCGCCGCATCGTCGAAGCGGCGGACGTGAGCGAGAAAGACAACGTTCTCGAAATTGGCCCCGGCCTCGGGCCGTTGACCGAGTTGTTGCTCGCCGCCGCGGGCAAGGTGCTTGCCATCGAAATGGACCGCCGCCTCGTCGAGGTTTTGGAAAAGCGCTTCGCCGAAAGCAGCCGTTTGCAACTCATCGCCGACGACGCGCTGAAGTTCATCCGGGAGAATCCGCGCGATTGGTCCGCGTGGAAACTCGTCGCCAACCTCCCCTACTCCGTCGCGTCGCCGATTCTCGTTGAACTCGCGCAAAGCGCCGCGCCGCCCAAGCGCATGACCGTCACGCTGCAACTCGAAGTTGCGCAACGCGTCGTCTCCCGCGCGGGCGACGATGACTACGGCCTTCTGGCTTTGCTCGTGCAACGGGTTTATGAACCAGCCGGTTGGTTCAAGATTCCCGCGTCGTGTTTCTTTCCGCCGCCCGACGTGGACTCGGCTTGCGTCACTCTCGTTCGCCGCGAAACACCGCTTTTGTCCGCCGCGCACGCGCCGATATTTGAGAAGATCGTCCGGCGCGGCTTGTCGCAACGCCGGAAGATGATGATGAAACTGCTCAAACAAGACTGGCCGGCCGATAGCTTGACCGCCGCATTCGCCACGCTCGGAATTTCCGCGCAAGAGCGCGCCGAAAAGGTCAGCTTGGAACAATTTGTCGAACTGACGAAACTTCTGGCTCCGAAATAAATCCCGTTCACGAGCGAATGCAGTCACCCCACGAAATCTTCGACGTCGTCAACGAGCACGACGAAGTCATCGGTCAGGAGAAACGCGGCGAGGTTCATCGTCGTGGATTGAAACATCGCGCCGTGCACGTGCTGGTGTTCGATTCGCGCGGCCGCCTGTATTTGCAAAAGCGCTCGATGACGAAGGACACTTTCCCGGGCGCATGGGACTCATCCGCCTCGGGCCATCTCGACACCGGCGAAAGCTACGACGCCTGCGCCGTTCGCGAGGTGCGCGAGGAATTGGGATTGGAACTTCCCCGCGTGCCGCAGCGTTTGTTCAAAATCAATTGCTGCGCCGAGACTGGCCAGGAGTTCGTGTGGATCTACTATTGGGAACACGACGGTGCTCTGCATCCGAACCCCGCCGAGATCGAACGTGGCGAATGGTTCGCGCCCGCCGAGATTTCGCGCTGGATGGAGGAACGTCCCAACGAATTCGCGAGCGCACTGCGATTGATCTGGAAGCGCTTTGTCGCCGGCAAGGCGATCTGATCGACGCTAGCTGATCTTACGCACCACCCCATCGCGCCCCTGCTCCGCAACGAACGAGAGCGTATCAATCTGCAGGCAAACGGGCACATCCGCAGCGAGTTCCGGCAAAGCGAGCAAACGTCGCCCGTTACGGGAACACTTCATCGCGCCGACAAGATCGCCACGATGGACGGAATAGACCTGGCACGCGATCTCCACAGAATCGGCCAGCTTCGCTCCCGTGAATTCTCCGCAAAGCAACTCGGCCATCGCCCCCGCAGCCAGCGTGTCTTCGAAAGCCGCCTCATCGTGCGTACCCGCACAGACGAGGAGAACGCTTTCAGCCGGATGGCGGCGCAACCATTCCACAGCAGCACGCAAACCGAGAAAGCTGCCGATTAAAACGGTTTGCGCCGACGCGCACGCTTGCAACGCGCGCGTGCCGTTGGTCGTGGTCATCACGAGAGTTTTTCCACGAATACGCTCAGCGGTGAATTCACGCGGCGAGTTGCCGAGATCGAAATCCACGCCCCCGGTGAGTTCCGCGCGAATGCGCAGCCCGTCACGTTCCCCCGCGAGCAACACGTCGGGCTGGCGTTCGCGAATCGCCAGCGCTTCGGAGATTTCCGCCACCGGCTGGATCGTAGCGGCCCCGTTGGCGAGTGCCGTCATCATCGAGGTCGTCGCTCGCAGGATGTCGAACACCACGCAGACGGTGCGGCTGAGATCGCGGCCCTTGAGGGCGGCGAACTCGGCGGGTGTGAAAAGAACTTCGACGCTACACATCAAACGATTCTAGTGGCGACGCTCCACACCGAGCAAGCCGCGGAAGTAAGATCAAAGAAACATCAACTTGGCGTACGCGCCGGTGCAGTTACGGCAACTGTTTGCCACGGTAGAATCGCCTTACAAAATTGGTCGCCGCCGAATCGCTCAGGACAGACCTCCCGTAAGTGTTGGTTAATGTTGCAATGGCCGGCCAGTTTGTTTGACCGAGATCGGCAATTGCTTCAACCACGACGACAGAACCTAGTTCACCTACAATGAACAATCGTGGTTCACCGCTATTTGGCTGAACGCCACTCCAAGAGATCCCTAGCCTCGGTTTCCGGGTGAAATGCGCCGTCGCCACCTTGCTCACGTCCAAAAGAACGGCGATTGATGCGTTTGTTTCTGAAATATCGCCAATCCAACCAAGAAAGGACTCGTCGGTATCGGGTATGGCCTGAAGATTCACTGTCTGACCTGCCGCGTAGCGATTGCTATAGGGGTTGATGTCAACGTGCCCGCCACCTTCGACCGCAATGCTCAGCGCCACCTGACCCGTGCTCAAGCTAGAGAACACGGCGGTCACTGAAGGGCTCGCGTTGGTGATCGTAAAGTCGATCGGGTTGTTTGTGCTGCTCACGGCATTGCCCCATAGCGCGAAATAATTGCTCGGCTGCGGAACCCCGGCGAGGTGAACGCGGTATCCAAATGGATATAACGGCGCCTGCGGCTGAACCGTGACCGAACCGTTGCCAATGATCGCAGTGCCCAGCGTCGTTCCAAACAGGGCTTCAATTTTCTTGTCTGAATTGACGACAATGTTCGTTGGACTATTGGTGCCATCGGCATCTCCCAGCCATTGCAAGAAAGTCCATCCGTTTGATGGACTCGCCGTGAGAGTGACGGCCGAATTATTGGTGTATATCCCTCCCGCCGGATTCAATGAAATCGAACCGCCGCCGGCAGTCACGGTAGCTATCGAGTAGAGACGCGTGAACATAGCTTGGACGGATTTGTTGGTGTTCATGGTGATTTGAAGCGGGTTGTTTGTTCCCGTCGCGTCACCGGACCATTGGTTAAACACTGAGTTGCCAGTCGGAGTCGCCGTCAGCGTGACAAGTGCATTGCTGAGATAAACTCCGCCAGGAGGGCTGAGCGAGACGCTTCCCAAGCCAACATTGGAAACGTTTAGAGTATACACAGGGATCGGCAGGAAGACCGCCGTAACGGCTTTGTTACCATCCATCGCAACGTTGACGGTTGGACTGCTGCCCGTCACCGAGCCACTCCATTCCTTGAATGACCAATTGGGAGCGGGAGTTGCGGTCAAGTTGACGACCGTGCCACTCGCGTACGGTCCTGAGGGCGGATTTGCCTGTATCGAGCCTTGTCCGTTCGTGGTGAACGACAAGGAATAGTAACTGATGATGGAAAGATTCACCGTGTCGCTGAAGGCGGATTGCTGGAACGAGCCATCATAAGCAATGGCTCGAATGACGACGGAGTTCGTGACGATAAAGGGGCCCGAATAGAGTGTTGAGGTACCGATTTCCGGTTGGGTGCCGTCGAGAGTGTAGAGGATCGTCCCATTGGTAAAAATCGTTTGGAGCGTTATCTGCGCGCTACCTACCCAGCTCGCCGCCCCGGCCAGCACAACTTGGCCGTCAATCAAGACAGTGACGTTCTGAGCTTCGAAAGCGCCGATATCCACCGCCCCGCCCTGCGGTCGGGCTATGCCGCGCTGGTCCACCGGTGGAGCATTGGTGCTTGTCCCGGCGTCCCGTGCAGGACTGTTGGGCGCCAATGCATGGGTAAAAGTGGGCCCACCGTTGTTCAGCAGCAGGCCGATATTTGGCGGGACATTCGTCAGGTCCGTGGAGACCAGCCCTGTGAGGTTTGAGGTAGAGACCAGCAAGTTATAGCCCTGACTCGTTATGCCACCCCAAACATCGTCGGGACCACTATTCGAAAGAAGCACACCTCCTGCGTAATTCGTCACGACCATGATCGCTTGATTCGTCGCGAAAAGATTGTTCAAAAGAACAACCATTCCAGAATCGGCCGCTAAACCCGCACCTGACGCCGAGCCATTGACAAGGGGCGGAGAGCTTTGGAACTGGGTCGTGGAAATTTGTCCTGCCCGAGCCACATTGAAGGCAAGAGTGCAGTTCGTTACGAAACAATTTCCGGCAACAATCTCGACAGCTCCACTAGTAGCGTTGCCCGGATTACTCGCTTGCTGCGCTCCAAGTAGCCCACTGCCTCCGAAAGCCACATTTCTCGACAACGTGCTATTCAAAAGAACATTGGTCCCAGAAGCGCAGTAAATCCCGGCAGCTGAACCATCTCCTCCCGCTCCACCAAAGCGGAATCCGACACCACCCGGTCCACCGTTGGCTTGGTTGCTGCAAATCAGTGACGCGCTTACTTTCAAAATGCTGTTGGTAGTCGCAATCGCCCCTCCCACGCCATTACCACTGACTCCTCCCCTATACTCCCAATTACCACCAGCAACGCCTTCAGCTACGTTCTCGCTAAAGGTTGAATTCGACACGACCACTTGACTGTTCATCCCGAAAACACCACCACCAATTCCCCATCCACTGCCCGCCGCCGGTGGAGAAATTGAGCCCGGATTATACTGCCCATCGCCACCCCTGCCGCCGCGCGCACGATTTCGAAACAGTGTCGATTTCTCGATCATGCAGGATCCATTCGCGACAAAAATAGCGCCTCCAAATCCACCACCACCGCCACCGTTGAAGGTCGTTCCGCCACCGCCTCCAAAGCCTGCCGCTCCTCCATCGGCGTAACCCCTATTGATTGTTCCGCCGAAACCACCGCCACCACCGCCGCCACCAAAACCGCCGACTCCACCGACGCCACTTTGGAAATCTGAAAATGTGTCCCCACCCGCACCACCACCACCTCCGCCACCACCAAAACCACCTTGCATGCCCGATGTTCCACTTTGATTTGTATAATGAATACCTCCGTCACCGCCGTTGGGCCCACCGCCCCGACCGCCCGCACCTGACGGTCCGACAACCGTCGCCGGATCGACGAACCCGTCACCACCTTGTGCGACGTTACCGAGCGCCACACTATTGCTGAAAACAAGCGAACCCAGCGTCGAGAATATACAGCCCCCAAAACCGCCGCCGCCGCCCCCATAGCCACCATTCCCACCGCTTCCTGTGCTCGTCCCTCCAACAACCCGGTTGCTGGACAGAACTGAATTCAATACCGTCAAATAACCTGAATTGTAAATCGCACCGCCAAAACCACCGTAGGTTTGATTGTTGGAAAGAACACAATTGCCGACGGTCAGCCAGCCTCCGTTCGAGATCGCCGCGCCATTCGCATTGTTTGTCGCTAAAGCGCCCACCAGTCTGAGACCGATAACGAAATTGGTCGAACCCGAGGCAAAGCCGAATATCCGAACCTGCTGATTCCCACTGATGGTAAGAAGGTTGGTTCCCGGACCAAGGATCACGGTATTGCCAGTCACAATGGGAAGCTCCGACACGAGCATGATCTGCCCGGTGAGATTGGTGAGGGAGATTGTGTCATCGCCGAGATTAGAATTAGCGTCGAGAATTGCCTGACGCAACGACCCCGCTCCTGAATCTGCGAGACTGGTAACTGGAATCGTCGCCGCCTGACTCGCCGCGACGAGTAGAAAACCAATAGAAAAGGTTAACCAAAATGTCTTCAAGCGTTGGTTCTTCATAATGCTTTCTGCTTCAAGCACCGACCCTTGTTCGCACCGGAATCTAATTCACTCACTAACATCGGTGCCCTCAAAAGTCCAACAGGTTCTAGCTGGCGTTGAGTTAAGGGGCGAGTTATCGCCGCCGCACCGCACGAGCTCGTGACCGTCAGCACCAAAGATCAAATGCGTTATGATCCCGCCGCACTCCGCCCCTGCATACGCATGTAGTGAAAGAGATATTGCTGCGCGTAGCCGGCGTTGGGGCCGAAGTGCGTGGAGGTGAAACGCAGCAGGCGCTTCGCACTAACGCGGCGACGCGGAAAGTAAAGTTGCTGGAGCGCCTTCATCACCCACACGTCGATCGGAAACGCCGGCTGAAAACCGTATGCGAACAAGAGCACGCAGTCCGCGATCTTCCGACCAACGCCGGGAAGTTTCATCAGTTCCTCACGCGCGGCATCGCAACTGAGCTGGCTCAGTTCCGCGAGGCGAACTTCGCCAGCGGCGACCATCGCCGCAGAGCCGCGCAGATACGGAGCGCGGAAACCCATCTTGCAAGCACGCAGATCGGCTTCGGTGCACGCGGTCAAGCGCTGTGCGGTCGGGAATGTCCACATCGGCACGTGGTCCGCGGGAACGCGCGCCGGCTCGCCGAAGCGTTCGCACACGAGCGCGACGATCTGTTGGATTTGCACGATTTGCTTGGTTGAGGAGAGGATGAACGACGCGAGGCATTCCCACGGGTCCTGTCGCAACAGCCGCAGCCCGCGACACGCAGCGACGGCGCGGCTCATCGGTTCGTCACTAGGGAAGCTGGCGAGGACGGAATTCAACTCCACGTCGGTCAGGAGATAGTCGCGCAGCCATTGCCAATCAGAAACGGGCGCGGCAGTTTCCGCGACGATCGCGTCAGGCTCCGAACGCAGGCGAACCCAGCGCTCGCCGATGATGCCTTCCCACGCGTCGCCAACCGCACGCCAGCGAAAGGCCTGTCCGCAGGCGAGCGTTGCGGGGAGATCGTAATCGCGTACGGGAATCCGAAAGGTGAGGGCGCTGTCGATCATGGAGCAAGGCGTGACAGATTCTCAGCGCAAGCCGCGGCACTCAAAGAGTTGCACGCGACGGAACACTCGCCCGCGCAGTTTGACGTCAAACATGCCGAGGTCGGTGACCGATTCAAATTCCTGCTTCAGCAATTCCGGCGGCGTGCCAAGCACGGGTTGCGGAGCGTCGTAGACGAGCTCCTTGCCGCGCAACCAGCGCCACCACCAGTCGGCGCGCAGATCTACGGGGCCGTGTTCGATGACGTAGATCGCGTTTTCGCCGGTGTGGTGACCGCGATAGCCGGGCCAGAAATAGAACTGGTTATCCGGCACGAGCGAGGTCTGGTAGTAGACGAGCGGTTTGTCGTGGAGCGCCGCGCGCGCCTCCGGAAGGTAGAACGAAAACAGTCCCGCCATGCCGTAGTGATCCGCGATGATGAAGGCGGGCTTGCCCTCGCGCTCCAGTTTTTGCCGCGCGGTGTCGACGACGGCGGCGGTTTCCTTCCACGCCCGCACACGGCGCAGCGGATCTTTTTCCGCCGGCAAAGGTTGGCCGACGAGTTTTCCGATGAGGTTGCTTTCGTGGAGGATGAGCGCCGCGAACAAGCCGAACACCAGCGCACCGGTGAGCCAGGGTTTGACCGCACGCACGCCTTCACGCCAGCGCGAATCCCAATACGCGACCATCAGGCAGAACAGCGGCACCACCGCCGGCGCGATCCAGTTCGGCAGAATCCGCGAGTGAAACGAATACGCGAGGTGCCCGAGGAATACAGGGGCACCCATGCAAATGAAGTAGAGCCACAAGGGATTCCCAGCGCGACGTCGCCACGCAGCGACCATTGCCCAAAGTGCGCCGACGAAAAAGACCGGGTTCAGCAAGCCGCCTTCGGCGAGTAGAAAGTCGATGAGGTATTTGAGCGTGGGCTTCCAAGGCGTCGCCAGCGCGGCGTTCTCGGAGACGTGACGTACGGTGATCCAATTGTGCTGCGCATTCCAAATGACCACCGGCAGCGTGCTCAGCAACAGCAGCAGCACCGCGAGGTAAGGACCGGGCCGCTTCAGATGCACACGCGAGGGCGACCACAACGCAAACACCAGCGCAAAGCACAGCACCTGATACGCTGCGCTGTATTTGCTGAGAAAGCCGAGCCCCATCGCGAGCCCGACGAGCAACCAGTGCTTCGTGGTCCCATCGGGTTGCACTGCGCGCCAGCCGACGATCATCGCGCAGGTCCAGCAGAAGACCAACGGCGGGTCGATGGTCATCAGAATCGTCCCGAGGCTCATCAACGGCGCGGCGGTGAGTATCAGCATCAGCAGGAACGCCGGACGCGCGCCCACTTCCCGTGCCATGAAACGGAGCAGCACGACGCTCAACAGCGCGGCGAACACCGGTGAACAGAAACGCACGCCGAGTTCCGTGTCGCCCCAGAGATGCGTGCCGAGGTATTGCAGGTACGCGATGCCCGGAGGCTTGCTGTAATAGGAGAGCGCAAGGTGTTTCGACCACAGCCATTGATACGCCTCGTCTTTGCTCAGTTCGATTTTGCCCGACGCGAGATACCAGAGCCGCACGAGCAACAGCACCGCGATGATCACGTAGCCGAGACGCACGTAGTTTCGGTCGGCGTCCGCACGGCTCGCAGGCGCCGTCGTGCGCGTAGCTTGCTCAGGAACTTCAGGCGAGAACGACGGCGACCATAGGGACGGCGCGCGTTTCCACCATTGCGGAAAGAGTCGGCTTCCCAAAGCGCTCCACAACATTTGCACAACAACCAGCACGCCGACGCCGGTCCCCGCGCCAAGGATTGCACCCACCAAAACATCGCTCGGGTAATGCACGCCCACGTATACGCGGCTGAAGCTGACGAGCATCGCGAGCGGCAACATGATCCACGCGCTGCGGCGGTAGTAGAGGAAGGCCACCATCGCGGCCGCGAACCAGTTTGCCGCGTGCGACGACGGCATGCTTCCGCTGCCGCCGCGACCAACGAGCACATGCGCGTCCGCAATGTCATTGAACGGACGCAGCCGACCGATGGTGTGCTTGAGCGTGTTGCAGACCAATCCATCGCCCAACAACACCGCGAGGACAATCATCGCCACGCACACCCGCGCGCGGACGCCGCCTTTGAAGAAAATGGTTAATCCGGCGATGAGAACCAGCGGACCGAAGAGCGCGTTGCCGCTGAAGAAAGGCATCACGCCATCAAGCCACGGCGCGCTCATCGTAAGATTGATGAACCGGAAAAGGGACGTGTCCAGTGATTGCAGCCAGTCCATCGCGTTGAGAGTTATCGGATCTTCAAGGCGTCAGGCTAGCAGGCGAGCCCATTTCAACAAACGGAAAGTCCTGCCCAGCCAACGGAAAATCCTCGGCAATACGCCGCTCAATACGTCACGAGCGAACGCACCGGATAACCTTTTAGACGATCGCGCCCCTTGAGGAAGCTGAGCTCGATCATGAAGGAGACTTCCAGAATGTTCGCGCCGATACGCCGGAGCAACGCCGCGGCGGCCTCGGCCGTGCCTCCGGTCGCAAGCAGATCGTCCACGAGCAAAACGGTCGCCCCGGGTTTCACCGCATCGATGTGAATGGCGACGGTGTTCGAGCCGTATTCGAGATCGTAGCTTTGTTCGTGCGTGTCGAACGGGAGCTTGCCCTTCTTGCGCACGGGTACGAAGCCCGCCTTCAATCGCAACGCCACGCCGGCCGCGAGAATGAACCCGCGCGCGTCGATGCCGACGACGGCGTCCACGGTGCCAGGCTTGTAGCTGCCGGCCAGCAGGTCGATCGCGCCAGCGAAGAGATGCGGATCCGCGAGCACGGGCGTGATGTCTTTGAACTGGATGCCCGGCTTGGGAAAATCGGGGACGTTGCGGATGGCGGCGGCGATATCGGCCGGAGTGACAAGTTTATGGCTCATGTAAGCGGCGGATTATTTCTTCACCGCTTCGAGCTTTTCAATCATTTTGCGGAGTTTCCGCAGCGCAATGTTCTGAATCTGCCGCACGCGCTCACGCGTCACGCCGAATTTCTCGCCGACTTCCTCGAGCGTTTTTTCGCTGCCGCCATCGAGGCCGAAACGGTAACGCAGAATCGTCGCCTCACGATCATCGAGCGTCGTGACCATCTCGTGCAACATCCGCTGAACGGTGGACGTCTCGAGGTTCTTGTACGGCGACAACGCATTTTCGTCGGCGATGATTTCGGAATAGGCGTTCGAATCGTCGTCGCCCACGGGCGCATCGAGCGACGCGGGACGAATCGCCGCCGTGCGCAACTGCGCCACGCGCGACGCGGTCATGCCCATCTCTTCGGCGAGTTCTTCGTCAGTTGGCTCGCGGCCAAACTCCTCCTGCAACTTCATCGCCACGCGGCGCATCTTGGCGATCTTGTCCACAAGATGGACAGGAAGCCGGATGGTTTTGGACTGATTGGCGAGCGCGCGCTTGATCGATTGTTTGATCCACCACGCACCGTAAGTCGAGAGCTTGCCGCCTTTCGCCGGATCGAAACGCTCCACGGCTTTCATCAAGCCGATGTTGCCCTCGTTGATCAAATCGAGCAGCGGGAGGCCGTAATTCTCGTAATCGTGAGCAATTTTCACAACCAAGCGAAGGTTCGCCTTGATCATGTGTTCGCGGGCTTTTTTGTCGCCCTTCTTAATCCGCGCCGCGAGATCGATCTCCTCTTGGATCGTGAGCAATTTCACCAAACCAATCTCGCGAAGGTAAAGTTTGATCGCCGTATCGCCGTCGTAGGAACCGCGCTCGCGGGGTGGCACCGGCAGATTTTCGGGGGCCTTCTCGTTGATGTCTGGCGTCGGAGCCGGAATGGATTCCACCACGACCGGCGGCGCTGCTTTGACGACCTTGGCCGGAGCGACTTTTCGTCGAATCAGGCTCTTGGCAGGCGCCTTCTTGGCCGCGGGCTTCGACTTTGTCTTTTTCCCTTTGGACGGCATAAGTTTGTTAGAAAAGTTTCCGACGCACGGGGATACAGAGCAAGAAAATTACCAATCTGTCTCTCATTCCCGCGGCAGCAGCAGCAAATCCTGCGGCCGAACATGCACCCACAATTCATCGCCGGCGCGGCGGATCGCCAGCGGATTTTGCTCGAACGCCTTCACGCGTCCGGCCGGTTTCAGGTTCAATTGATACTCCTCGATTTCACCGAGGTAACTCACTTGCGCGATCGTCGTCGACAACGCGTTGAAAGCATCACGACCGATCTGCGCGGCCTCGGGACGAAAGCCCAGCCAGACATGCTGACCCACGGCAAGCGCGACACTGGTCGCGGCGGTGAACTGGCCGGCGTCCGTTTGCACCACGCAATTCCCGCCCCCGCAGGATTGAACCGTGCCGGCGAGCCAGTTGGTTTCGCCGATGAAATCCGCGACGAAGCGATTCGCCGGCGAACGATACACCGTCCGCGGTTCGCCGATCTGCTCCACGACGCCTTCGCGCAACACCGCCATGCGATCAGCGAGCGAAAGCGACTCCTTCTGATCGTGCGTGACGTAGATCGTGGTGATCTTGGTCTGATCGTGAATGCGCCGGATTTCCTCGCGCATCTCGAGCCGCAATTTCGCATCGAGATTTGAAAGCGGCTCGTCGAGCAACAACACATCTGGCCGAATCACCAGCGCACGGGCGAGCGCCACGCGCTGTTGTTGACCTCCGGAAAGTTGATTGGGAGAGCGCTCAGCGTATTGCTCCATCCGCACAATGCTCAACGCCTCGGCAACGCGTTGCTTCTTTTCGGAGGCGGGAACTTTGCGCACGTCCAAGCCGTAGCCGACGTTTTCGGCGACTGTCATGTGCGGCCACAGCGCATAATTCTGGAAGACCATCCCGGTATTGCGCTGATGTGCAGGCACTCCGGCCATCGGCCGATCGCCGAAGATCAGTTCTCCACCGTCGGGTTGATAAAAGCCGGCGATCAACCGGAGCAACGTTGTCTTGCCGCAGCCGGATGGTCCGAGAAGGAAGAAAAGTTCCCGGTCACCAATTTCCAACGAGATGCCCTTCAACACCGTGGTGTTGCCGAACGTCTTTGTGAGGTTGCGAACCAGGACGCGCATAGCCTCGGGGAGGGAAGGTCATTCCGGGCCGCGAGCAAAGCAAAAAATGACGTGTTCGTGCACCGGCTGAACCAAAATGTTTTCAACAGAAGCCAACAAAGGAAACGAAGTCGGAACAAAAAAGCGCGGTGAAGGAAGGTCAATAATTTCAGCTTCATCTTCAACGACAAGCCAACTACTCGCTACTCTGTTAGCTTCGTTTCCTTCTGTTTAAAAGGTTTCCGCCAACCGATTAACCCCGGTAAACACAGCGCGCCGTGCACGTCTCCGCGACCACCACCTCGGTGAGCAACGGTAGTTTCGGCTTCAACTTTTTCCAGATCCATGCGGCGATGACTTCGCTCGTCGGATTCTCGAGTCCGGGCACCTCGTTGAGATAGTAATGGTCGAGTTGCTCCCACAACGGCTTGAACGCGGCGCTGATGTCGGCGTAGTCCATCACCCAGCCGAGCTTCGGATCGAGATCACCAGCGACGACGATCTCCGCCTGAAAACTGTGCCCGTGCAGTCGCCGACACTTGTGATTCTTCGGCAGATGCGGCAGCAAGTGCGCGGCTTCGAACTGAAACGTTTTGCGTAGCTCCATCTTCATAAAATTATTTCTCCCAATCGGTCCACGTCACGAGATCGCCCAATGCGGGACGGCCATCGTGCCGCCACGTCAGCGGCGGATTCTGCATTTGACCCAGCGGACAAATCCGCGTGGCGCCCCAATGCGCAAGCTGGGCGACCATCTTGTCCGCCCGCGTTTCGGGCGCGGCCAACCCAACGGTCGAGACTTGCCCGCGCACAGGCTCCGCGCCTTGCAACGCCTCCGTCAAATTCGAGACGCCCTTCACGTAGATGAACCGGTTGAGGCACGAGAGTTGGAAGCGCGGATCGTTTTCAAAAATAACCGTCCACGCGGTGGAACCTTTGCTCGCCCAATGACGCGTGTCCGGCGAATGCGCGGCGCGAATTTCGTAAACCGCCCGGCGCGACGCGATGTCCGCAGCGGCGGCCGTCGAAACCGGCGCGCGCGGTTCGAGGGCTTCTCGCCGTTCCATTTCTTCCGCAAGCATTGCTGCAAAATTTTCGGCCGATACGCTGCCGCCGTTCTCGACGTAGAGCACGTGCGGTGAAAGGCAGCCGCGTTGATCCCACGCGACCACGTCCGCGGCGGCGCGGGCGACGAGCTTTTTCGCCGAGAAACCCGACAAAGTCTCGTGCGCGACGTAGCCAAAGCTCACGCGGTGGCCGTAGCCGAGAAAGCGCACGCGCGTCGGGAGACGATTGCGAATCGCAGCAAGCGCTTCATCACCGCCCGTTGCGGTGACGCAGTTGGCTTCGTGGAACAAGGCCGTCTCCAATTCGTGCTGATGTCCGCCGCGCCACTCAGCGAGTTCGAGACACGCGCCGAGCTTCGGCTCCGCGTCGTAAAGCGAATGCGCGAAGAGCCGCGGAATGAACGACGTGCCGGAAGCGCACTTCACAAACTGCGCGGAACGCAGCAGCAAGCCCAACACGAGGCTCATGAGGGTCGGATTCGGGAGATTGCCGGCGGCGATGTGAACCAACAGTTCCGGCCCCGCTGCGAAGGCCGAGCGCCCTGCCCTCTCATCGGCGCTCGTGCTTACGAATGAATCCAATCGCTGCACGTGACCGAGTTCTTGATTCAGCAACGCGTGAAGATTCTCGACCGTCAGTTGCTGAAAGAAACCCTCAAGCCCCGCGAGCAACGTCGCGCGGGAGAAGCCCGTCCTAGTCGGACCTTCGCTGAGCGCGTGTTGTCGGAACGGATAATCCGGCTGCAGCCAGTTCTCGGCGACTTCCGCGAGAAGTTCCACGATGCTCTGCGTCGAGCGCGCCCGCAGGTATTGCTCGCGGTTACGCTTCAACGTCTGACACGCATCACCGATCATTGCCGCGGTCAGCGTCGCTTCGGGCGGCAGGTCGGCCAAAAAATAATTCGGCAGATTCATTTCGCAGGAGAGTTCTGCGGAGGCATCACGCCAGCGACCTCGATGGCGTGTTCACGTTTCCGCAAGGCGTGCAGGAACGGCAAACCAAGCAGGGACAAAAATATGAGCACGGCAAGCGTCAGATAGAGCGGAAAGTATCCCGACACGTTGTGCGCGGCTTCGCCCAAACTTTTCACCCACCGCCCGGCGAGCCAGTGCGAGAGATTGCCGACGAGTCCGCCGACCGTGATGAACAGGCCGAACACGCGCCCACGAACCGCATCAGGCACCGCTTGCATCAACGCCGCCTCGACCATGGGGTAGCTGCCCATTTGAAAAAATCCGTAAGCGAAGAACGCGAACTTCATCCACGCATCCGGCACGTGCGGCGTGAGGGCAACGAGAATTCCCGAGAGCGTAAGGACAAACAGCGCCCAACGAATCCGCCCGCCGTCGCTGAGGCTACCGAAGAGTGGATTGCTGAACACCGCGCCGAGAAAAATCGCGCTCAACGCCATGCCAGCTTCCTTCGGCGAAAACCCGTGCGCGTTCTGAAGGAACAACGAGCTCAACGTCCCCATGCTGCTGCCCGCGAAGTCGCGCAGGCTGAACGCAAACGCCGCCGCGAAAAAGAAAACCCACAACACGGGCGTCGGAAAAAGTTTTTCCGCCGGACGATGCGTTGCCGGCTTGGCTCCAACGGCCGCCTGCTCTTGCGCGAGGAAATAAAACACGATCGCCATCACGATTCCCATGACGCCGAGTTCGATCACAGGCGCCCGCCAGTCGCCACTCGCCGCGCGCCATCCCGCGTACAACGGCCCGACGAAGAATCCCACGCCCGCGCCGATGCCGATCGTGCCCAGCGCGCGCCCCGTGTTCACCGGATACAGTCGCGCGATGAGCGCCGTCGCCGCCGGATGAAAGAAGCTCCCGCCAATTCCGGCGATCACGACACTGAAGAAGGCGAGCGTGTAGTTCGGAGCGAGCCCGAGGCCGATAAAGCCGACCGCATTGATCAACAATCCCCAGCCGAGCAGTTTCTTGCGACTGAACTTGTCCGCCAGCACGCCCATGAAATAGCTCGGCAGGAAATACACGAGCAGCATCACCGTCACGAGCAGCGTCGCTTGATCCACGCTCAGCAGGCCGAGGTCACGCTGGATCAGCAGATACAGCGGCAGCAGCGCCACCTGATACACATGCGTGAAGGCGTGCAGCAGCGTCACCAACACCAGCGTTCGGGTTTTGTGAAGTTGTGAATCCATGAATCAGGCGGGCATCAGCGAACAACCTCGCGGCTCGGCTTGCACCGCGCGGCCGATCAACTCGAAGCCATCGCCGCGTCGCACCGCGAGGTCTTCCGTTTGAATCGCGAGCACAGACCACACGTTCGCCAAGTCGAACACTTGAAGCAAACCCGTTTCCCCTTCGGCAACTTCCGCGCCGGTTTCGGGCGAGATTACGCGCGCCCGCGCCCACGGTGGAAAACGGAACACGCGCGGTTGATCGCTTCCCGCGACGCCGTCATACGCCTGCGAACTCAGCTCGCTCATGCCGTATTCGCACACGATGTTCGTGCGCGGAAGATCGAGGCGGTTCGCAATCATCGCGTGCAACTGCGCCTTCGGCAACTCGCGCGAGCGACCTTTGTAACCGCCTGTCTCCATCACGCGCGAACCGGGCGGAAGCCGGAGCGTCAGTTTGTGTTCATCCAGAGCATCGCACAGATGCACGAACGAAAACGCCGTTCCGAGCAACACGACCGGTTCATCTTTCGCAATCGCCGACTCCAATACCCGTCGAGTGGCGGTGATATCTAATTGCCACGCACCGTCATCGCCGACCGTTCCGGTGAACACCGGTTCGCGCGGACCGAACTCGCGTTGCACCGTCGCGAACATGTGTGCGAGCGACGAATGCGGCGCCTGCACCGGTGGTGGCGTCAACGCGACGAAATCCATGAACGCCGCGCGCTCGCCCCATTCGGGAAGCACATGCCGACGAAACCAAGGAATCAACGAGCTTTCGTACGTGAAGAGTGATTCGACGCTGTGAAAGTGACGGCTCGGAATTTGTCGTGTCGTGCCGCTGGAACAAAACACGGCCGCGCGTTCGTTCACCGGCAGACTAGTGAGTTCGAGTTCCTTGAACGCCGCCGTCGGCACGACGGGAATCGCAGACCAATCGCGAACCGATTCTGGACTAACTCCGCGCGCTTCGCAGATGCGGCGATACGCGGCGTTGTGTTGAAACTGCAGACGGAACAACTCCAGCGCGAGATCGCCGAAGGGAAAATTGCTGACCGGAAAGCCTTCATCCGCGCGGCGAAACCAATCGCGCAACGCGGCGGCAAATTCAGCAAATGTGTGAGTGTTCGTCATGCGGTTTTTTCTTTGGGCGCTTGCGCACCCCGGCTGGTTTTCCGCCACAGCCGGCCAGACTATTAGCCGCGAAACGCTCCCAACGCAAGCCAGCAGGCGCGTGGCAAGGCTGGGGATTTTATTGAAAGCCGGCGCGCTTCGCCGCAAGCTCACCCAATGCGAAATTGGTTCTATTGCCTGCCGCTGGCGCTGTTCCTCGCGGTCGGCTGCCAGAAACCTGCGGCGACCACCGCTGTCCAAGCGACGGCGGAGATCGATCCGATCCGCGGCCACTTGCTGCACGCGCAGCCCAAACTACCCACGATCAAGCTCTGGCTCGGCAGCACGGAAGTCGTCGCCGAAATCGCCCGCCAGCCGGTCGAGATCGCCACGGGCATGATGTTCCGCACGAATATGGCCGACACCGAAGGGATGATTTTTATTTTCGACGGACCGGGACCCAAAAACTTCTACATGCGCAACTGCACGGTGGCGTTGTCTGCGGCTTACATCGCGCCGGATGGCACGATCGAGGAGATCGTCGACCTGCAACCAGGCGATGAGCGCGGTGTGCAATCGAAGTCCTCGAATCTCCAATTCGTGCTCGAAGTGCCGCAAGGCTGGTTCAAGCGTCACAACGTCAGCACCGGCGCGGTCGTGCGCACGGAACGCGGGACGCTCTTGCAGACGTTTCTCAACCGGCGTTGAACTGCCATGAAAGTCGCGCTCGCTCAAATCAACACCACCGTCGGCGACGTCGCCGGCAACGAAGCGAAAATTCTTGCAGCGTATCAACGCGGTGCGGCCGCGGGTGTCGATGTCGTGATGATGCCGGAACTGGCGCTCGCCGGCTATCCGCCGCGCGATCTGCTGCTGAAGAGGGATTTCATCGCGCAAAATCTCGCCGCGCTCGAACGCCTCGCCCGCGCCACCGGCCAGACCGCTTTGATTGTCGGCTACGTCGGGCGACACGAGCAACGGCCCGGCCGCGAAGTCACCAACGCTGTTGCGATCGCGCAGCACGGCAAGGTCATCGCCACGCGGACGAAGACGCTGCTGCCCACCTACGACGTCTTCGATGAGGACCGTTACTTCGAGCCGGCCACGTCGAACGAGCCCGTGCTGTTGAACGGTCGCAAAGTCGGCCTGACCATTTGCGAAGACGTGTGGAACGACGAGGATTTCTGGCCGGAACGCCGGTATCGCAGCAATCCGGCGACGCATCTTGCCGAGCAAGGCGCGGAAGTTATTTTCAACATCTCCGCGTCGCCGTGGCATCTCGGGAAAAATCCCGTGCGCCAGCAAATGCTCGCGAGTCTCGCCGCGAAATCGAAGCGGCCTGTGCTGTATTGCAATCTCGTCGGCGGAAACGATGAACTCGTGTTCGACGGCGCGAGCATGGTGTTCAACTCGGCCGGCCAGTTGATTTCGCAAGGCGCGTTCTGCGCGGAGGATTTCCTGATCGTCGATACCGACGCCGCGAAGCCGATCGCGCCCGCGAAGTTCGCCGAGGAAGAAATGGTTTATCACGCGCTCGTCGTTGGACTGCGCGATTACCTGCACAAGTGCGGCTTCAAATCCGCCGTGCTCGGCTTGAGCGGCGGCATCGACTCAGCGTTGGTTGCGTGTCTCGCCGTCGCCGCGCTCGGTGCAGAGAATGTTCGCGGCGTTTCGTTGCCATCGCAATTCTCGTCGCAAGGCAGCCTCGATGACGCGCACATCCTCGCGGAAAATCTCGGCATTCGTTACGACGTGATTCCGATTCAGCCACCGTTCGAGGCCGTGCGGAAGCAATTGCGCGACGTCTTCACCGGGCGCGCGGAGGATACGACCGAGGAAAATATTCAGGCGCGTTTGCGCGGCGTAGTCCTGATGGCGATGTCGAACAAGTTCGGCTCGCTGCTCCTCACCACCGGCAACAAGAGCGAGCTGGCCGTCGGCTATTGCACGCTTTACGGCGATATGTGCGGCGGGCTCGCCGTGATCAGCGACGTGCCGAAGATGATGGTCTATCGCCTCTCGAAGTGGATCAATCGCGAGCGCGAGATCATTCCCACGGCGTCGATCACCAAGGCGCCGTCCGCCGAGTTGCGCCCCAACCAGACAGATCAAGACTCGTTGCCGCCCTACGAAATTCTCGACGCGATTCTCGAAGAGTATGTGGTGAATGCGAAGTCCGCGGCGGAAATCATCCGCGCCGGTTTCGACGAAGCCACCGTGCGCCGCGTCGTGCGCTTGATCGACCTCAACGAATACAAGCGTCGCCAGGCCGCGCCGGGATTGAAGATCACGAGCAAGGCGTTCGGCGTCGGCCGCCGCATTCCCATCGCGCAGCGGTATCGGGAGATTTAATATGTCATCGAAATCACAGGAACTGTTTGCCGAAGCGTTGAAATACATTCCCGGCGGAGTGAACTCGCCCGTGCGCGCGTTTCGCGCCGTGGGCGGGCAACCGTTCTTCGTCAATCGTGCGAAGGGCGCGCACGTGTGGACGGTCGATGGCGAGGAGTTGATCGACTATGTCGGCACGTGGGGGCCGGCGATTCTCGGCCACGCGCATCCGAAGATCATCAAAGCCGTGCAGGCTACGGCGGAGAACGGCACGAGCTTCGGCATTCCCAACCCGCTCGAAGTCACGATGGCCAAGCTCGTATGCGAAGCCGTCCCGAGCGTGCAGAAGGTTCGCATGTGCAACTCCGGCACCGAGGCGTGCATGTCCGCCATCCGCCTCGCGCGCGGCTTCACGCGACGCGACAAGATCATCAAGTTCGACGGCTGCTATCACGGTCACGCTGATTCGCTGCTGGTGAAAGCCGGCTCCGGCGCGTTGACGTTCGGCCATCCGGACAGCGCGGGCGTTCCCGCGGCATTCACGCAGCACACAATCGTCCTGCCCTACAACGACACCGAAGCGGTGAAGGCGGCGTTCGCGGCGAACCCGGACCAGATCGCCGGCATCATTATCGAACCCGTGCCCGGCAATGCAGGCCTGTATCTCCCCCGCCCCGGCTATCTGGAATTCCTCCGCGAGATCACGCTCAAGAATGGCGCGTTGCTGATTTTCGACGAAGTGATGACGGGCTTCCGTCTCGCGCGCGGCGGGGCGCAGGAGTTGTTCAACATTCGTCCTGACCTGAGTTGCTTCGGCAAAATCATCGGCGGCGGTTTGCCCGTCGGCGCTTTCGGCGGACGCGCGGAAATCATGGATCACCTCGCGCCGCTAGGCGCCGTGTATCAAGCCGGCACGCTCAGCGGCAACCCGCTCGCGATGGCTGCGGGCATCGCGGCGTTGGAGGAACTCCAGAGCGGCGACGCGTAT
Organism: Limisphaerales bacterium; assembly: GCA_044224905.1. Lineage (GTDB taxonomy): Bacteria > Verrucomicrobiota > Verrucomicrobiia > Limisphaerales > JBGAJN01 > JBGAJN01. The sequence goes on along the minus strand of JBGAJN010000001.1, from coordinate 2,096,051 downwards.
CGCAAGCTGAACGAACTCGGAGGTGCGCTCGAAGCGGGCCTGCGCGATGCGGCGAAATCTGCGGGCGTGCCCGTGCAATTCAATCGCTGCGGTTCGATGTTCTGCGGCTACTTCACGAGCGAACCCGTCCACAATCTCGCCGACGCAATGAAGAGCGACCGCGAGCGTTTCAAGAAATACTTCCACGGACTGCTCGCGGCCGGCGTGTATCTGGCACCGTCACAGTTCGAGGCCGGATTCATTTCCACCGCGCACAGTGCAGCGGATATTGAGAAAACCGTTAGTGCCGCCGCGCGCGTGATGAAAACTTTGTAACCATGCGCATTCTAGCCCTTGATCACGGAACGGTTCGTATCGGCGTCGCATTGAGCGACGAGTTGAAAATGATCGCGCACCCGCACGAGTTCATTCCGGCGGAGCCGTTCGCCGCGTTCCTCGAGCGCCTCAAGCAGCTCATCCGCGAAAAGGAAGTCGAACTCATCCTCGTCGGCATGCCGCGCAACATGGACGGCAGCTACGGCCCGGCCGCGCTCAAAGTGCAGGAGTTCGTCGCCGTGCTCAAAACGTCGGTCACCGTGCCGTTGAAGACGCTCGACGAGCGGCTCACCTCCGTGCAGGCGCACCGGTTCCTCTCGCAGACCGGCATGAAGGCCAAGCAGCAACGAGCGAAGGTCGATCAGTCATCGGCCGCGATTCTGTTGCAAAGCTACCTCGATTCCACGGCCGTCTGAGGTTCACCGTGGTTCCCCATCGCACGTGGAAAAGCTGAAGTTCAAACTCACCATCGCCTACGACGGCACGAATTACGCCGGCTGGCAGGTGCAGGACAGCGGCATCGGCGTGCAACAACGCATCGAGGAGGCGCTGGCGAAATTATTTCCGAGCGTGAAACGGATCCACAGTTCCAGCCGCACAGATACCGGCGTCCACGCGCTCGGCATGGTGGCGCACGTGGAGATTCCCAAGGCCGAGTTCCGGATGGAGCCGCGAAAATTCTTGCTCGCGGTGAATGCGCACCTACCGGAGGACATTCGCGTGATGTCAGCGGTACGCTGTCCGGCGGAGTTTCACGCGCGCTTCCACGCCGCAGGGAAACAATACCGTTACCTCGTCTGGAACCACGCCGCGATGAATCCCCTGCTCCGCACGCAGGCGTGGCACGTCCCGCGCAAACTGGATCTCGCGGCGATGCGCGCGGCGGCGAAATTATTTCTCGGCAAACACGATTTCCGATCCTTCGCCGCGAAGCACAACTACGAGATCAAGAACACCGTACGAACGGTCAAGCGGTGTGAGGTGCAAAAACGCGGACCGTTAATCACCGTCGTCATCGAAGGCGACGGCTTCCTCTACAAGATGTGCCGCGGCATCGCCGGCACGCTGGTGCAGGTCGGCCAAGGGAAAATCGGCTCCGCCGACATTCACCACATTCTCGCCCACTGCGATCGCCGCGTCGCCGGCATGACCGCGCCCGCGTGCGGTTTGGTTTTGTGGAAGGTGTTTTATAAGAAAAGGCAGAAGGCAGAAAGATGAAGGCGGAAACCAAACTGCGACGCGCAGGCTCGACACCGAAATGCAGCACTTCTGCATTCCTCCTTCATCCTTCATAATTCCTCCTCATGCACGTCGTCCTCGTTGAACCGGAAATCCCGCCGAACACGGGCAACGTCGCCCGTTTGTGCGCCGCGACGCGCTCGACGCTGCATCTGATCGAACCGTTCGGCTTTAAGCTCGACGATTCGCAGCTGAAGCGCGCCGGAATGGATTACTGGCAGCACGTCACGTGGCATCGCTGGAAGAACTGGCAGACATTTGTCGCAGGAATTCCCGCGAACGCGCGACTGTGGTTCGTCGAGTCCAACGGCCCGCAGCGCTACTCGGACGTCAGTTTTCAATCCGACGATTATCTCGTGTTCGGCCGCGAAACGGCTGGGTTGCCCAAATCGTTGCTCGAGCAAAATCCCGCGCATTGGCTTAACATTCCCATGTTCAATCCCGCCGCGCGTTCGTTGAACTTGTCCAATTGCGTCGCCCTCGTTTTGTTCGAAGCGCTGCGCCAGCAAGGGTTCGCCGGTGAATTGCCACCGGGAGGGTGTGAATGACATGGGCATAACACCGGACTGATTCAGGCTTGACGGTCGGTTGGGCTGTGTTTGCATTGAGGCCTATGAAAAAAGAATTTTTGAAACTTTTCGCGGTGAGCGCAGTGGGTGTGTTGCTGATGGGGGCGGCAGGTTGCGTGAACACGGTCGACGGCCGTTCACGCGCCGGCGTTCCGTGGTTGAAAGACCGCATCGAAAGCAACTATGAACGCCCGGTTGCCCAGGTGATGGCGGCGGCGCGTGAGACGCTCAAACTGAACGGGACGTTGATCTCCGAGGACATCGTTGGATTTTCCCTTGAAGGCAAAGTCGATGGTCGCACGGTCTACGTGAAGGTCGAGGAAGTGGACGCGAAGGTCACGCACGTTGTCGTGCAAGTCCGCACCAAAGCCGGCGGCAGCAACATCGACATCGCGAGCGAGATCGACAAGCAGATCGCGCTGCATCTGGCGAAGCAATGACGCGCTAATCGCGCCGCTTCAATCCCAGGTCATTTTCATAAGAGCCAAGTTTAACGACTTGGCTCTTTTGTCTGCCACGCAGCTCCAAGCCGAGATTGGCGAGCCGCGTCCGCGCTTTTTCCGCAAACGCCGTGTCGGGGTAACCATCGACAATCCGCTGGAGCGCGGCGGTCGCAGCGGCCCTGTCACCGGCGCAACGGATTTGATAATCCGCGATACGATCGAGCCACTTCGCGATCTGACGCACCGGTTGATTCGGATGCGCGATCAATTGCTCCAACTGGTCCACGGCGAGGTCGAGGCGATTTATTTGCTCGGCGTACACCTGCGCGAGAGCTTCGCGCGCTTCGTAATCCAAAGGATGTTGCGCGAGTCGCTTCACGAGATTTTCCGCGGCCGTGAATGGGTCACCATCCGCAACCACCACTGTCTCAGGCGGCGAAAGTTGATCATCGGCCCGTGGTAGAACAACGGGCGCACGCTCCTTGTTTTGCGCGAGGATATTCGGATCGGCAAGGTGCGCGATGCGTTGTGCGGCCAGATTAGCCAGCTCGGTTTCAGGAAACAGTTGCTGAATCTTCTCCAGCGCCACGCGCGCGGAATCCGGGTCGTGTCCGAATTGAAGGTGCCAGTCCGCAAGGTGGCTGAGCACGAAGGCGCGATTTTTTGGCGAATGCACGGATTGATTCGAGAGGCGCTCCAGCGTCGCAACAGCAGCCGGATAATCGCGCAGGTCATTCGCCTGAATTTCCGCGAGCAGCATCTGGCCTTGGAAATCCGTGGGGAACCGTTCCAACTGACGACGCACCTCAGCAATCGCCTCTTGGTGACGACCGCGACGACGATAACCCTCAGCAACCGAGTAAAGCGGACGATCCTCGGGCGCCTCACTGCCGCCATCGATCGCACTCGTGAAGAGGCCGGCGAACCATTCACCGATGTTGGGCGCCCACAATACGGTAAGAATCAAGCCGACTGCCACAGCGAACGGCACCATCACCAAGGCCGAAATGCTATCGCTCGTCTTCAGCGAACTCCAAACGATGATACCAACCGCGGTGACCGAAATCGCCCATTTGGAAATCAACCGCCCGGGATCCTCAGGCGAGCGTTTGAGCCAGCGAATCAGGAACCAAATCATCGCCGCGATCATCAGCGTCATCGTGAAAACGCTGCGGATCAGGTTGAAGTTGTCGCTCATGCGGGTGGCGGTAGAGTTGGCGCAAATTACGCTTCGCGGCCTACCGGCTCAAGGGATTTGTCGCCCGCCGTGGGGCGGTCACTGGACGATCAGATTGAATTCCAGCCGCGTGCGCGTGTCCGTCTGCACATTGAGGATTTCCATTTCCTTCAGCTCCCAATGGCCCTCGATCTTCTTGAAGCTGCGCACGCTGAACTCCTTCAAGAGTTGATCCTTCGCGTCATACGCCTCGGCGCGAAGCAAGCCACCAGTTTCGGTATCGACCCAAGAAACGACGCGGCCGTAAACGACGCCCGTCGACGCCGGGTTCTTGCTCTCCAACACCCTGCAGGGACGACCGCGTTTCATCTCGTGTTTCAAAACGATCTGCTTCGGCCAGTGAAGAAATTCCAATCCCAGATCGCCCGCGTAAAAATCCGTTCCAGCGAATGCGGTGAACACTTTCTCACCGTTCAACACCACGTCGTTTGTCGCGCCAGCGCGGGTCAATCGATACGTGTTCGGTTGCTGGTTGAGGTGGGCGACGGTCAGTTTCTCACGGAGCTTCGCATCAGGGGGAGTCGTTTCGTACGTCGCCTCCCAGTGCGCGTCGTCGATGATTCGGGTTTCCAGTTTGACGGGTATCTCCGTTCGCTGGCCGCTGCCATCGCGGGTCTTGAGCACTGCGGTAATGGTGGAATTGCTCGGTCGCTGCGCAAGGAGTTCGACTTGCAACTCAGCGCCTTCCTTCGAATCACCGTCAGGGATCGTGACCAGCTTCAAAGGCTGCGCGGCGAGGTTAGCGCTGAACATCGCCAGCGGAATCAGCAGCCGGAGCTTCATTTGGGGCGCAGAGCGAGTTCGAGCAACTCGGAAATCTGGCGGACGAATTGAACCTTCATCTTGTCGCGCACCTCCGTCGGAACGTCGGTCCAGTCCTTGCGGTTGTGCTCGGGAAGTATCACGCGCTTCAATCCCGAACGCGCGGCGGCGAGAACCTTTTCCTTGATGCCGCCCACCGGTAACACGTGCCCGCGCAGACTGATCTCGCCCGTCATCGCGACATCGGAACGAACCAGCCGTTGAGTGAACAACGACGCGAGCGCCGTGACGATGGCCGAGCCAGCGCTCGGTCCGTCCTTCGGCACCGCTCCCGCCGGCACGTGAATGTGAATGTCCTGACGATCAAAAGATTTCGGATCGATGCCCAGCTGGGCTGCGTGGCTGCGCAGATACGTCAGCGCGGCTTGCGCGCTTTCCTTCATCACGTCGCCGAGTGATCCGGTGAGGATCAGGCCGCCTTTGCCAGGCATCTTCGTCGCTTCGAAGAAAAGTATTTCACCGCCGGTAGGCGTCCACGCGAGGCCAATCGACACGCCGAACTCGGTCAACGCCTCCGCGATTTCAGAAATGAATTTCGGCGGCCCGAGATATTCGAGCAACGAATCCACCGTGATCGTCACGGGCTTTTGTAGAGTGCCCGCGGTGACGATCTTGCGGGCGGCTTTCCGAGTGAGCGTGGCAATCTCACGATCCAGCTGCCGCACGCCGGCTTCCCGCGTGTATTCCTGAACGAGGTGCTGCAACGCCGAATCGGTGAACTTGAGGAGCTTGCTCTTCAACCCGTGTTCCTCAAGCTGACGGGGAACGAGATAGCGTTTCGCGATCTGCACCTTTTCCGAAGCCGTGTAACTCGGAAGCTCAATCACTTCCAAGCGATCACGCAACGCCGCGTGAATCGGATCCAGCCAGTTCGCGGTGGTGAGGAACAGCACGCGCGAAAGGTCGAATGGCAAATCGAGATAGTGATCGGTGAAGGTGTTGTTCTGCTGCGGATCGAGCACTTCGAGCAACGCCGCCGCGGGATCGCCGCGGAAGTCGGAACCGAGCTTGTCGATCTCATCGAGCAGGATGACCGGGTTGTTGCTCTCGGCGCGGCGGATCGTCTGGAGAATGCGTCCCGGCATCGCGCCAACGTACGTGCGACGATGGCCGCGAATCTCGGCTTCGTCGCGCATACCGCCAAGCGAGATGCGCGCAAACTTTCTACCCAGCGCATCGGCAACGCTCTTGCCCAGCGAGGTCTTCCCGACACCGGGAGGGCCAACGAGACAAAGAATCGGCCCCTTGAGCTGCTTCTTCAGCTTGATGACCGCGATGAATTCGAGCAGGCGGTCCTTGACCTTGCTGAGGCCAAAATGTTGTTCGTCGAGAATGCGCTCGGCGGTCTTGAGATCGAGCTTGTCCTCGGTGGATTTGTTCCACGGCATGTTGACGAGGAAGTCGAGGTAGTTGCGCGTGACCGTGTATTCAGCCGACGCCGACGGCGTGATCTGCAGGCGTTCCAGTTCCTTGTCGGCCACCTTCTTCGCCTCCGCCGGCAGATTTGCCTCGTCGATCTGTTTCCGCAGAGCGGACATGTCGTTGAGGCTGGCATCGCTTTCGCCAAGCTCGCGTTGAATGGCGCGGATTTGTTCGCGGAGGAAAAAATCGCGCTGCGACTTGTTCATCGAGCTCGCGACTTCGCTCTGAATCTTCGAACCAAGCGTGAGCACTTCAAGCTCGCGCCCCATCAACGGCAGCAGGCGATTGAGGCGCTCTTTCGCGGAGCGCATTTCGAGCAAGTGCTGCCGCTCCTCAAGGCTAAGATTGAGATTCGACGCGATGAGATCGGCAAGGCGCGCGGGCTCCTCCGTGTTGTGCGCGGTGATCTTGACCTGTTCGGACAGGCCGGGGGAAAGATTGATGATCTCCTGAAACTGCCGTTGCGCATTGCGATTCAATGCGACCAGTTCCACGGATTCGTCGGGCGATTCCTTGATCGTCTCCACGCGGGCGCGGAGGAACGGTTCCTGCGCGACGTATTCCTTGATCTCGACGCGGCGCAACCCCTCGACCAGCACGCGCACGGTGCCATCGGGGAACTTCAACATTTTCAGGATGCGCGCCGCGCAACCCACGCTCCACAAATCCGCCGGCGTGGGATTGTCGATCTCCGGCTTGCGCTGAAGCACCAGGCCAACGAAGCGATCCCCGGCCACGACCTCATCGACGAGCTTCACGCTCTGCGGCGTATCCACCATCAACGGCGCAATGATCCCGGGAAAAATAACAATGTCGGAGAGACCCAGGATCGGAAGAACATCCGGCAGAGCCTTGGAGGCAATACGCGCAGGCGGAGCATCCGACTCAGCGGAGTCAGCGCCCATGATGCGGATGAATTCGGTATCCGGAGAACTCATGTGTTGCCTGTTAACCCTTAGATGCCGCCCGGAGAAAAAGGTTCGGAAATACTATTCCGGCCCGGACTTGATCGCGATCTCGCGCGATTTCTTGGCCGGTTTGACCAGCTTCGGCACATCGATTCGAAGGAAGCCATTTTGATAGGCGGCTTTCGCCTGACCAAGATCATAGCCCTCAGGAAGCTCAATCACGCTCTCGAATTCGCCGTAGCTGATTTCCATGACAAGGAACTGCGCGTTGGCCGAGCGGCAGCCGTCGCCACGATGTCCGCGAATGCGCAGGGAATTTCCCTCAATCGTGATTTGCAGATCTTCGCGGCGCATGCCAGCGAGTTCCACCTTGATGACCAACCCGTCATCATTGAGGTAAACGTCCGTGTTCGGAACCCAATTGCCTTCGGACGCACCCTCGCGCCGCTCGTAAGAACGTGCGGCATTGTTACTAAACGGTGAACTGATCTTGCACATGTAAAACGGTAGCGATTGGCTTACGGAACTCGGCGGACATTAGGTCGCACTACGGCGAGTGACAAGTCGCGAACTCATTTCATTCGCATGACGATCTGGGGACGTTCACCTTTCCGAGCGCGATACACGATGGACGTTTTCGGCGCCGATCCCGGCGACGAACTGCAGCCGCAATGTGTGTCCCGCTCGAAACTGAACCGTCGCGGGCGAAATTTGTTCCAAATGAACAAACCCGCCGTCAGCGCCGTGATCCCCAACGCTATTATTTCCTGCCAATCCACGGGGTCAACATAGCCCACGTCGCAAGTCGCGCAATCAGGATGTTTCGCCGATTTTTGACTGGCGAAACGCCCGCCCGAACTCAATCCATTTGGCATCGCTCGCTCGTCTCGGTATCGTGACGCCAATGTCTGCCCGGATCTTTTCGCACCCGCACCGCGTTACCTACGCCGAATGCACCGTCGGCAACCATATTTACTACGGGCGATATTTGAACCTGCTCGAAGAGGCGCGCGGCGAATTTTTCCGTACGCTCGGCTTAAGTTTCATTGAGCTTCAGAATGCCGACTCAGTTTTCCCCGTGCTCGAATGCTCGCTCAAGTATCGCGCCGCCGCGCGGTACGACGATTTACTCGCGATCAATATCTCCGTGATCCAATTGAAAGGTGTTCGACTCGGTTTCGGTTACACGATCACCAATCAGAACGGTCAATTGATCCTCGAAGCAGAAACCCGCCACGCGTGCACTTCTCTCGAAGACAAGCCGAAGCGTCTTCCGGAGCAATTGGTCGAACGTTTAACTCCCTATTTTGCTCCCCCGCCTGCTTCGCCCTGACTGTGCCACCCAGTGTGACACGGGCGGGCGTTTAGTGACTCACTGGCACGAAGTCCCGCCTCTTCATCGCGCTCCCATTCATCGACGAGTTCGAATTCCCCAACGAAAGCGCACTTTTCATGCGCTGGCACGCCGTGGCACGGACGTAGCTAAAGGAAGATGACTTTGAATTTCAAAATTTGAATTTATGCCAAAAGTTTTAGGAATCGATCTGGGAACCACCAACTCTTGCATGGCCGTCATGGAAGGCGGCGAACCGCTGGTGTTGGAGAATTCCGAAGGTAAGCGCACGACACCATCCGTGGTCGCCTTCACCAAGACAGGCGAACGCATCGTCGGTGATGCCGCGAAGCGTCAAGCCGTTACCAATCCGCGCAATACAGTTTACTCCATCAAGCGCTTCATGGGCCGCAAGTTCGACGAAGTCCAAGAAGAGATTAAGCGCGTGCCCTACAAGGTTGTGCGCGCCGCGAATGGTGACGCCGCAGTCGAAGTGGAAGTCGGCGGCAAAACCCAGCAGTTCAGCCCGCCGGAAGTTTCCGCGATGATTCTCGCGAAGCTCAAGGCCGACGCGGAAACCCGACTCGGTGAAAAGATCACGCAAGCCGTGATCACTGTTCCCGCTTATTTCAATGACTCGCAACGTCAGGCCACCAAAGACGCCGGTCGCATTGCTGGTCTCGAAGTTCTCCGCATCATCAACGAACCGACGGCGGCATCGCTTGCTTACGGTCTCGACAAGAAGAAGGACGAAAAGATCGCCGTGTATGACCTCGGCGGCGGCACCTTCGATATTTCCGTTCTCGAAATCGGCGACGGCGTGTTCGAAGTGAAAGCCACCAACGGTGACACGCACCTCGGCGGCGACGACTGGGACAACAAGCTCATGGATTGGATTCTCGACGAATTCAAGAAGGAGCAAGGCATGGATCTCCGCAAGCAGCCCGATGCTCTTCAGCGCATCAAGGAAGAAGCGGAGAAGGCCAAGATCGCGCTCTCCAGCTCGCAGCAGTACGATATCAATCTTCCGTTCATCACCGCGGACGCCGGCGGACCAAAGCACATCCAAAAGACGCTCACCCGCGCCAAGATGGAACAGCTCACCGACGATTTGTTCGAACGCACGATCAAGCCCACGCTCGCGTGCTTGAAGGACGCCGGCATCGAAGCTTCCAAGATCGATGAACTCGTTCTCGTCGGCGGCATGACCCGTATGCCCCGCGTGGTTGAAACCGCGCACAAACTCGTCAATAAAACGCCGCATCAAGGCGTGAACCCCGATGAAGTCGTCGCTGTGGGCGCCGGCATTCAAGGCGGCGTGCTCAAGGGCGAAGTGAAGGACGTGCTGCTCCTCGACGTCACCCCGCTCTCGCTCGGCATCGAAACTCTCGGCGGCGTTTTCACGCGCCTCATCGAGCGCAACACCACGATCCCGACACGCAAATCGGAAATCTTCTCCACCGCGAGCGACAGCCAGCCCGGCGTGGAAATTCACGTTCTCCAAGGCGAACGCCAGTTCTCCAAGGACAACAAGACGATCGGCAAGTTTCATCTCACCGACCTTCCGCCTGCTCCGCGCGGCGTGCCGCAGATCGAGGTCACCTTCGACATCGACGCCAACGGCATTCTCCATGTCAGCGCCAAGGATCTTGGCACCGGCAAGGAACAGAAGATCACCATCACCGCCTCCAGCGGCCTCTCGAAGGATGAAATCGAGAAGATGCGCAAAGACGCCGAAGCCCACGCCGACGAAGATCGCCTCAAGAAAGAGGAAATCGAAACGCGCAACGAAGCGGACAATGCCGTCTATCGCACTGAAAAACTGCTGAAGGAAAGCGGTGACAAAATCTCCGGCAACCAGAAGAGCACCATCGAAGGCGCCGTCGCCGCCGTGAAGGAAGCCCTCAAAGGCACCGACTCCGCGGCCATCAAGAGCGCCAGCGAGAAGCTCAACGAAGCTTGGCAGGCAGCTTCGGCGGACCTCTACAAAGCCGCCGCGGAAAAACAACAAACCGGCACCGCCACTGGCACTGGCCAGACCCACGCCGACGCCGGCAAAGACGCTGGAAAGAAAGACGACGGCACCGTCATCGATGCCGAAGTCGTCGACGAAAAGAAGAGCTGAGGTTGACTGCTCGACGAGAATTTTCCCACCGCGAGTGCGGCGGGAGTTGATTCAACCACCAATCAAACACACAACAACAAACAGAAAGTAGAACGTATGGCACTAAACCTAAAACCTCTCGGCGACCGCATCCTGGTTGAAGCTGTCGAAGAGAAGGAAGTTAAGAAGGGCGGGATCATCATCCCCGATTCCGCCAAAGAAAAACCCATGGAAAGCGTCGTCGTGGCGCTTGGCACCGGCAAGACCGATGACAATGGCAAGAAGGTTCCCTTCGAAGTCAAAAAGGGCGACCGCGTGCTCGTCAGCAAATACGGCGGCACCGAAGTCAAACTCGACGGCAAGGAATACAAAATCCTGAACTCGGACGACATTCTCGCCGTCATCGAGTAATTCACCCTCTCAAATCTCAACTAAAAACTATCCACAAAGAATATGGCAGCTAAACAACTCCTCTTTGACGAAGCAGCTCGTCAGGCGCTCCTCAAGGGCGTCAGCAAACTCGCCCGCGCCGTCATCGCGACCCTCGGACCGAAAGGCCGCAACGTCGTGCTCGACAAAAAATACGGTTCTCCGACCGTGACCAAGGACGGCGTCACCGTCGCCAAGGAAATCGAACTCGAAGACCCCTATGAAAACATGGGCGCCCAGATGGTTCGCGAAGTCGCCAGCAAGACCAGCGACGCAGCCGGCGACGGCACCACCACCGCGACCGTGCTCGCCGAAGCGATCTATCGCGAAGGCTTGAAGTACGTCACCGCCGGTGCGAACCCGATCGGCATCCAACGCGGCATCCAAAAAGCCGTCGACGCCGCCATCGAGCAGCTCGCCAAGATCTCCAAGAAGGTCAAGGACAAGGAAGAAATCAAGCAGGTTGCCACCGTTTCCGCCAACTGGGACACCACCATCGGCGAAATCATCGCCGACGCGATGGACAAGGTCGGCAAGGATGGCACCATCACCGTCGAAGAAGCCAAGTCGATCGAGACCACTCTCGAAGTCGTCGAAGGCATGCAGTTCGACAAGGGCTACCTCTCGCCGTACTTCGTCACGAATGCCGAGACGATGGAATGCAAGATGGAAGACGCCTACGTCCTCAACTTCGAAAAGAAAATCAGCAGCCTCAAGGATCTCCTCCCGATCCTCGAAAAAGTTGCCAAGACCGGCAAGCCGCTCTTGATCATCGCTGAAGAAGTCGAAGGCGAAGCCCTCGCGACCCTCGTCGTGAACAAGCTCCGCGGCACGCTCAACATCTGCGCCGTCAAGGCGCCTGGCTTCGGCGATCGCCGCAAAGCCATGTGCGAAGACATCGCCATCCTCACCGGCGGCAAATTCATCAGCGAAGACCTCGGCGTCAAGCTCGAGAGCCTCGAACTCACCGACCTCGGCCGCGCCAAGAGCATCGTGGTGGAAAAAGAAAACACCACCATCGTTGAAGGCCACGGCAAAGCCTCGGAAATTCAAGGCCGCGTCACCCAGATCCGCCGTCAGATCGAGGAAACGACCTCGGACTACGACCGCGAAAAATTGCAGGAACGCCTGGCCAAGCTCGCCGGTGGTGTCGCCGTCATCAACGTCGGCGCCGCGACCGAGTCCGAGATGAAGGAAAAGAAAGCCCGCGTCGAAGACGCGCTGCACGCGACCCGCGCAGCCGTTGAAGAAGGCATCGTTCCTGGCGGTGGCGTTGCGCTCATCCGCACGCTCCCGGCCATCGAAGCCCTCAAGCTCGAAGGCGACGAACAAATCGGCGTGGACATCATCAAGCGCGCCGTCGAAGCCCCGCTCCGCTCACTGGCCGCCAACGCCGGTGTCGAAGGTTCCCTGATCGTTCAGGAAGTCAAGAAGCGCAAAGGCAACGAAGGCTACAACGTCGCCACTGGCGAATACGTGGACCTCGTCAAGGCCGGCGTCGTTGACCCGAAGAAGGTCACCCGCAGCGCCCTGCAGAACTCGGCGTCCATCGCCGCGCTCCTGCTCACCACCGAGTGCTTGATCACCGAGATTCCTGAGAAGGAAAAGCCGGCGGCCCCGCACAACGACCACGGCGGCGGCCCCATGGGCTACTAAGACCGACTTGGTCACTGATTAAATCTCACAGCGAGGCTGACGCAAGTCAGCCTCGCTTTTTTTCCAACTGAGCGGGACGCGAATCAACTCCGTAAGAATCAAGGCGGGGTGTTTGAAAGGCGTAATTCCTATTTTGAATCTGTAAATTCAAGAACTCACACCTCAATGGCTTCGTCCTTTCACAGCGGGTGATAGCGTAAACCGCGTACGCCCATTTTAAATCTGCGATTCTCGGTCGTACTCGGGACAACCGCGTGAGGATCATGCCCGCCATGGCTTCGCGTCCAGTGAATATCGTGGGGTCAAAGTAAATCGGAATCGCAATACTCCCCAGCTTCACCGTCTCGAACGCCTTACCAGTTTCCCGGTTCTTGGACGCGGGAAGGTGCGTTGCCACGTAGCAACTGCCCCGTCTTTATTCGGTCGTTTCTAGCGAGACGATACAAACACCAGCAGAATGTGGTGGAGGCGGCGGGAGTTGAATTCATGCGAGCTCGTGTAGAATTTTCGCGATCACGCGGGCATGTGGAGCAAACCCGCGTTGTTACGCGTCAATTTCAGTGTCGCTCGTTTTTTCGAATTGGGTGATTCCCGCGCCATCCCGCGCCATAACACTCTTTCGCTGTCCCGTCCTGTCCCGTCCACAGATGGTGGCGGGGGGGGCTGCTGACTAGCGTCGCGGTTGACGCAGACGATGGATTTGGGGTGGAAAATTTTTAAACAAAAGGCCGCTTATCCGTTTTTAAAATTTGTCTGCGCAAAACACTTCGCTGCGTTTTTAGATTTTTCACGAAGCGGGCTGGAAGCACATCTCGCAGGGCGTGTCCATGTCGTGAGTAAGAAACTCTTTCTCTGTTGTGAGGTGTCGAAATATTCGACGCTCTTCGTCCTGTAACATCTTAAAACCATTTTGAGGCGACCAATCGGTCGAAAATTGCGCGAGGTTTATCATCGTAGTAACGCCGATTACTTCGCCAGGCGAATTGAACAAGCGTCCGCCAACATTGTCGGGTTTCAATGCGGTGTCCGTTTGAATGAAACTATCCATCAGCCGACCCAAGTCCGTGCGAAAGGACCGCCCCAGTGCGCTGATCAGGTTCTCTGCCACAGCGCATTGGAAGCCATATGGATTTCGGATCGCAGTGGCGCGTTGGCCGACGCGCGGCAGGTTCGACTCCCCGAGCGGCGCGGGCCGCAGGTCAACAAACGGTATTTCCGTCAGCGGTATATGATTCATCCGGACGCGCAGATCGGAGATTACTTTCGCGTTTTCGCTCAGTTCAAAAGCAGCCTTGAATATGATCGCCCCCGCGGTCCGAAAGAAAAATGGTTTCCGCGAAAGGAGGAGCCTTCGGACAATTCCTTATCTGAAACCAAAACAGCCGCGTGGGCGCTTCAGTTACACCGCAAGAACCACCGATCAACCTTCCGGTCACGGTTGAGCCGCGCAACCAAATCATGTGTTGTTCAATTCTTATCGAACAACCAATGAAGACGAACCTCGCTCTAATAGTCGTTGCACGCGCAGCACGAGTTCCCGTGGACTGAAGGGCTTGGCGACGTAATCGTCGGCGCCAAGTTGCAGTCCGATGATGCGAGCATCTTCGGACGCGCACGCAGTGAGCAGGATGATTGAGATACGGGTCGCGTATTCCCGGCGGAGGATTTCGCAGATCGAGAAGCCGTCGATCTCGGGCAGCATCACGTCGAGCAGGATCAAGTCCGGAAGTTGGGCTAAGGCAGATGTGAGTCCCGCTTCTCCCGAGTTGGCCACCGTCACTTCGAAGCCCGCGTGGCGCAGGTTGAAGGCAAGTAACTGCGTCACATCTTCTTCGTCGTCGACTACGAGTATTCGCTTTGGCATTGGTGCAATATCGAGAGCTACAGCGACGAAGCCGCGTCGCCCCGGTTACATTGGAGTGACAGCAGCAGGCTGGGAGTGGCTGGACGATTGTGAACAAGTTTTCACTTGGTCGACACGGCCGCGTGACATGGCCGCAATAGTTTGTGAGCACATGAAAAAGGTGCTCATCTTGACCGCAGGTTTTGGGGAAGGCCACAATGCAGCCGCGCGGAACCTCAGCGCGGCGATCGATTTCATTTCGGACGAAGCCCAAGTCGAAGTGCTCGACCTGTTCGAGTCCAGCTACGGCGCGCTGAACACGCTGGCCAAGAAATCCTACCTCGGACTTGTGCAATACGCGCCGAGCGTTTGGGGTGGCATCTACAACCTGCTCGACAACTCCGAGTTCGTCGGACGGAACCTCGGTGGACTCACCCGTTTGAAAAATGCGCTGGCCGATATTCTCCGCGAGACGCAGCCCGACGTGGTCGTGTCGACCTATCCGGTTTACGCGCATGTCATACAGGAGATTTTCCGCGATCACGCGGAGCGCCCGTTTCGCTTCATCACCATCGTAACGGATTCGATCACGGTGAACTCCGCATGGTTCCGCGCGCCGAGCGATTTGTTCTGCGTTCCGAACGAGGAGACCGCGAAGGTAATGCGCAGTGGCGGCGTCGCCAAAGAAAAGATCAAGACACTGGGCTTTCCGGTGAACCACGTTTTCGTTGAGGGCGCGAACACAGAGCTTCCCGTTCCGACCAAGGCGACCGAGCGCCGCGTGCTTTACATCATCAACACCGGCAAGAAAAAAGCCGGCAAGGTCATCGACCGATTGCTCGAAATTGAAAACGTCAAGCTGACGATCACCGTCGGCCGTGACGCCGAGTTAAAAGACAAACTTGTCGAACGTACGCGGGACGTTGCCGACCGTGTGGACATCCTCGGGTGGACCAATCAAATGCCCCAGCTGATGATGAATCATCACCTCGTGATCAGCAAAGCCGGCGGCGCGACCGTGCAAGAAGCCATCGCGGCACGATGCCCAATGATCGTCAATCAAGTGATTCCCGGACAGGAAGAGGGCAATGCGGAGTTGATTCGCAGCCTCAAGCTCGGCGCCATCGCGGAACGCAATCGCGAGGTCAGCGAGCTGGTCGAGGACGCCTTCAAGCAAAAGGGGCAACTGTGGTCCGAATGGCGAGCGAATCTCACGCGCGTCAGCCGGCCGGATGCGTCGTTGAAGATCGCCGAGTTGGTTTTGTTTGAGGCTGACCGACTGGACCCTTCCGAACGGCGCACGAAACTCTTCGCGATCCCCACGGTCAAGACCTCGCCGGTTGCACAGCCGCGGGTCGGTAGCGGTCACTCACAAATGTTGCTCTGTGATTTTCACATTCACAGCAATTACTCCGACGGAAAACTCACCGTGCCCGAATTGGTGGATTTCTACGGAAAGCACGAGTTCGACTGCATTTGCATCACCGATCACCTCGCTGATCCGCGGCGGCTGATCGGCAAGCTCAGCCGCTTGAGCAACATGACGGTGAGCCCCAACCAGCTCGACGAGTATTTCGAAGTTATCGAGCGCGAACGTAAACGTGCCTGGCGCAAATACGGGATGCTCGTCATGACCGGCATGGAGTTCAACAAGGACGGCCTCAGCAAAAAATCCTCCGCTCACCTGCTTGGCGTCGATTTGAAAGCGCCGATCCGCGCCGACCTCGATCTCCCGGAAACCATCGCACAGATACACGCTCAGGGAGGGCTGGCGATCGCCTCGCACCCGCACATCATGAAAAGCGAATGGGGAAAGAACACGCTGTTCCTGTGGGAGAATCAGGAGACCTTCGCGCCGTTGATCGACGCGTGGGAGATTGCCAACCGCGATAATATTTTCACCCCGATTGGATTGAAGCGCTTGCCTTTTATCGCGAACAGCGATTTGCACAAACCGAAGCACATCTACTCGTGGAAGACACTCCTCTATTGCGCCAAGGACCCCGACGCGATCAAGGAATGCATCCGGCTCAACAAGGATGTTTCGATCACGCTTTATCGCGGCGAACGCACGGTGACGGCTTTGAAGGCGGATCACCGCGAGCCGGCGGGAAGCATCCTTCCTTTTGCTGGTGTCGCTGCGGTTGCCGGCATCTGAGCGTCGAGTTGCAGAATTGCATTTCACCTCCTCAGCACGATCGTCCCACCTGCGTGGTGGAGGTAATCCTCAAAACATTGCCGTCGGCATCACTGTCGTTAGCCAGCAGGTTGATGACGACCGGGGTGTGCTCCAGCGTTGTGACGGTATCGGCAGCAGCAATGGGCGCGTGGTTCGGCCGCGTGAAGAGAATGCTCTCGCCGTTGCTGATAATCGACTGATTGTGTGACCATAGCAGATCGCGATTGTTAATTTGACCGAAAGCGTCGCGAATCCCGACGGTGGCAAACGCATCATTGCTGTAACTGGGATCATCCGCGACAACAACGTCGAAGTGGGACAGAAGAATCTGATTGCTGCCCTCAAATAGACGCGCTTGGAATGTGAAGGGGTCGGTACCCGCTCCGTTGACCGGAATGACTTTGTTCCACTGAACGATAAACTGCCGAGTACCAGCCGTTCCCACTGTTTTATAATAAACAGAATCCGACCCAACCGACTCAGTTTCCCAATCGTCCCAAAGCACCGCGATACACGGCAGGTTGTTGCTCGGGGCGGGCCCGCGAAGAATAATTTACCTCCGTTAGTTGGGACTGATCAAGAAACTCGGAAGCCACGGAAGGCTTGACGGGTAAAAAAGCACGCGCCCAGTTGTGACACTGGGCGCGTGGTATCGTTTCGATTGCGGACAGTCGCGACGACTTTGTTTGAGCAGATCAGTCTTTTTTCGGGACGGAAATCCGGACGCAGGCGGTGTTGCCAGACGCATCGGTTACGACTAACACCGGGTTGCCCACGGTCTTGATCTTGGCCGCCACGCCGTCCTCGCCGCGCTTGACACTCGGCTTGGAACCGACCCGTGCGAGGCTGACCTTGGTGCCGGGAGCGTAGGGGCCGGCCGCGAACGCGCCGCCGCAGTCGCCCTGTGCTGAATCCTTCACGTAGATTTGCAGATTCGAGCTGTCGCAGTTGTCGCTGGCTTGAAGCACGTAGTAAACGTCGTCGCCGCTTTCCTCACGTTCGCCTTTGCCCTCACGCTCGCCGCCGCGAGACGGACGAGTGCGGACAGCCGAGGCCACCGGGGCTTCGCCATCGACCACCGTCACCGTGAAGCTGCATGTGGCAATACCGAGGTAGTTCGACGCGGTGCAGTTCACTGCGGTCGTCCCCTTGGGGAAGGTGAACGGTGAGTCGATAACATTGCCGCCGATGGTGCAGGTGACCACGGGCGCGGGCCGGCCCGAAGCGGCCACAGGAAGCGTGACTAACGCGGAGCACTGACCAGCGTCGTTCGTTACGACGAGGGCGCCGGGGCAGGACGTGAACGCGGGCTCGGGGTTCGCATCGATCTGGAAGCTGAGAATCTCGCGTGCCGGGTTGTTGGTGCTGTATTCGCTGGCCGAGTTCTGCGTGGTGGAGTTGATGCCCACGGATTTCACCGTGAGGGTTTTTCCATCGGCGCTGACTTCGAGCGTGGTGTAGTTGAACGTGTCGGGCGAATAGAAGTCGATCGGCTGACGGGTCGTGTCGGCACCGGCGTCGCCTTCGCGCACCACATTGAACAGACCAGGATACGCGGGATCAAGGCCGACGGGATCTAGGCCGGCCGCGCTCTGGGCATTGGCCAGACCGCTGGCGATGGCTTGGATGTTCGAGAAACTGTGATCCGTGATCGTATCGGGGCCGGTCGCGCCAAGCGGGCCGTCGACAATTGTGAAGCAGTGAGGCACGCGCACGTAGCTTGCCTGATTCTCGGTCTGACCGGTGGGCGAGTAGAGGAGTTCGTTCACGCGGTTCTGGTGGTCGTCAGTGGCGAGGAAGACGACGTTTTTGATACCATTGTCGGCGATGAATTTGAGGAGGTCGTTGCGTTCGGCGCGGTAGCCGCCCATCCAGGACTTGCCGCCGTCGTTGTTGACGGATGTGATCGTGTTGGAGACAGCGAGCGTGCCGGCGATGGGACCGAGCTGGTCAAGGGGGTCGGAGACGGAGACGAACTTCCACGATATACCGGCAGTCTGAGCGGTGAGCAGCGTTTGCTTCAGCCACGCGAGCTGGGTGGCGCCGAGCATGGTGCGGTTCGTGTTCGCCGCGCGAGGGCCCGTATCATCGGCTGCGCCATTGGTGGTCTTCAGGCGTAGGTCGCGGTAGGAGCGCGTGTCGGTGTTGATGTAGATCGCGTTCTGTCCCCATTGCCGCGCGAGAAAGAGGGGCGGCGTGCTATCGCTGCGGGAGTCGGCGGGAGCGTTGATGAAACCACGGTCGGCGATCGGCTGGTAGCTCAAAAACACGTTCTGCAGGGTTTGAAATCCGATCGAGCGGTTCATGAAGTCGCCGGTCGTGTTCACGTCATTGGTGTTGCCGATGTTGCCGGCTCCATTGTCGCGCGCATCGACGCCTCGACCAGTCGGCATGTCATTGCCGGCCGGTCCGCCCACGGATCCACCGGGCGCCGCGCCACCGTTGATGTATTGGCGGTTGCCGAGTTCATGGTTGTCCCACGTGGTATAGTTGCCTTGGGCACGGTAGAGGTCCTGAAGGCAGTTCTGTCCACCAAGGTTCACCGGCAGGAAATTCTCGCGATACTTTTTCTCGTAGTCGGCCTTGAGTTGCGCCCGTGTGGCGAAGGTGGTGCCGCCGACGGGAACGCCGTTCTTGCTCGCTGAATCACCCGAGAGCGTCACCGACGGTGAGTTCGTGTAGGATTGTCCGATGTTGCCGCGCACGTTGCTCGCGTTCTCGTAGATCACGTCACCGAGGTTGACATAGAAATCCAGCGCCGCCGCCGGCAATGTGCTTGCGAGCGCATACGGCCGCATCAGCCCGTCGTTATCGCCACTGAAACCGAACTTCACTGCCACGGCGGCATTGGCCGCCGGGGCGGTCTTGAAGGTGCCGATGATGCTGGCGTTGGCCGGATTGGCCGGGTTGACGAAACGGTAGTAGTAGCGCGTCCCGGCGACGAGGTTTGAGGCGATCACTTTCGCGGTGTAGTCCTTCGTCGCGTCGGTCGAGACCGGGAACGCGAGCACGCCGGAAGTGAAGTTCGTGTCGGTGGCGACCACGGCGTTCAGCGCTGTCGCGACGGGGGAATTGGTATCGAGAGCGCGAGTCCAGAGGACGACGTCCGAGGTGGAGGCGTCACCAGCGGCGACCCCGAGAAAGTTCAGGTCCGGCACGGCGGCGCCAGGTTGCTGCGCAAGCGTAAACGAGGCACTGAGTAAGAGACTGGCAAGACCGACGGCGACGCCGGTCAGCTTAGTTGGTTTAGAAAGATGGGCGTGATGCATTTTTGTTTTCGGTTTTCTGATGTTGGTGATTCGGACAAACGACCGCAACGAGACGACGCAAAGCTGGGAACGTTTGGTTACGAACCCGAGACCGCGCAGTGTCAATCCGGTTAAAATCCTACAGCAGACGTAGGGCCTACCACACCCAACACGGTTTCACCCGGTAACAGAACGCGAATGCGCAAACACCAACCGGCGTCACCAAACCTTTAGAGGATCGTTTCCCTAGCGCCGCACGGATGTAACAGAGGTGGTTCAGAGTCGCTTCGGTTTGAGCAATTTTTAGAGCAGTTCAAAAATCCAAATCAAAGCGAATACCCCTACAGCAATCAAAACATCATGAAAACAAACTCCCCTAAACACGAACGGAAGTTCCTGGCGCTGCTCTGCGGCGCGGGAATGGCGCTCCTCGGTCAATCGGTGGCGACGGCAGCGGATTTCCTGGGCGCGACCACAACGATCGCACCTTACCTGTCATCCTCGACGTTTAACTTCACCTCGATCCGCTCGGTGGCGGATGCGACCAACTTCAGCCTTCCTCAGATGGTAGGCATCCCCGACGGTCTCGGCGCGTTCGACAACGGCAATGGCACATTTACAGCGCTGATGTCCCACGAGCTGAGTACGGGGACTGGCATCAATCGCGCCCACGGCACCAATGGTGCCCTTGTTTCGCGTTGGGTCATCGACAAAAATACGTTCGCCGTCCAGAGCATCACGGATCATATTCAACAGATTTCGCTGTGGGACACCGGCACGAGCAGCTTCCTCCCGGCGTCGACCGCGGCAGGCCCCGCTTATGCGTTCAATCGTTTCTGCTCCTCTGACCTGGCGCCGCAATCGGCCTTTCAATTTGGCGGTCTCGGCACGGCGAACAGAATATTCTTGAACGGTGAAGAAGCCGGGACGGACGGACGGGCGTTCGGGCACATCATTACCGGTCCCTCGGCGGGCACCACCTACCAGCTTCCGCACCTCGGCAAGTTCTCGTGGGAGAATGCCGTGGCCAGCCCATTTGCGCAGACCAAGACCATTGTGATTGGCATGGATGACAACGCGACAGAAGGCCAGGTTTACATGTACGTCGGGAACAAGCAGGCGGTGGGCAATGACGTCGAGAAGGCCGGCCTCGTCGGCGGTAATCTCTTCGGCGTACAGGTCACCGGCTTCAATCAAGAGACCAATGGCGGAGCCGGTGTCAACGGCACCTTCACCATGTTCAACAAGGGCAACGTCGCCAACTTGACCGGCACCCAAGTGAACGCGAATAGCACGAACAACGGCGTGATGAACTTCAATCGCCCGGAAGACGGTGCGTGGGATCCCAGCAACCCGAACGACTTCTACTTCGTGACCACCGCCTCGGCCACTGGTTCCAGCCGTCTTTACCGGATGCGCTTCGCCGACATCAACAATCCGGAAAATGGCGGCACTATCAGTGCGGTGCTGGATGGCTCCGAAGGCCAAGTCATGTTCGACAACATCAGCGTGGGCGCGGATGGAAAAATCATGCTCCAGGAAGACCCGGGTGGTAACAACCGCTTCTCCAAGATTTATGAGTATGATATCGCCACGGACACTCTCGTGGAAGCGGCTGCCTTCAAGTCGAGTTTGTTCGCTCCGACAGGCGGTGCCATATTCAACAACGACGAGGAAGCCTCCGGCATCATCGATGTCAGCGACATCCTTGGCTACAAGGCCTACCTCTTGGATGCACAGGTTCACACGGCTTCCGCACTCCCTGGCGCAGTTCAAGAAGGCCAGTTGCTCTTGATGACTCCGGTGCCTGAGCCCTCGACCTACGCGTTGCTGGGTATTGGCGTGCTGGGCCTGATCGCCAAGCGCTTTCGCCGCAAGAGCTAATTGTCGGGTGTAAGTTCAGTTGGTGTTGTCCCCCTTCCGTCGCCTCGCGCGGCGGAAGGGGTTTTCCCGTACGGGCCTGCGCTCCAGCTCCGAAGTCACGATCTAAATCTCTGGAAATGGCTACGCGCATTTTTCGTGGTTGCCACCAAATCGCCACAGCGAGCTGACAACTTTTACCTCATGCATTTCACCGGTCGACGTGCGCTTGAATTCTCGATGTCGGCATTCGCCCTGTTCGTTTTAGTCGCGCCGTTGCCAGCCGCGTTCGTGGAACTGACGCCCGTGGCCGACGCGTCCCTGTTCGAGAAGGAACCGGACTTCAACTCGGGGCAATCCAGCCTCGTTGCCGGACGCAACCGGGCCATCGACACCGCCCGCGCGCGAGCACTGATGAAGTTCGATCTGGCCGCCGCGATCCCTTCAGGAGCGCACATTACGAGGGCCACGTTGACAATCGAAGTGGTCAAAACACCCGCCGGCGGCGCCGAGCCATCCACCTTTGCTCTTCGGCGAATGCTGCGTGACTGGGGCGAAGGGGTGCAGAGTGGCACGGGCGGAGGCGCGCCCGCAGAGCCCAATGAGGCTACGTGGAACTCACGATTTCACGGAGGCGAATTGTGGGCCGCTCCCGGCGGCAGCAATGGATTCGATGTTGTTGACATGAACAGTTCAACAGTCCCCGTAGGACTCAGCGGTTCTTACACCTTCCCGTCCACAGCGAACCTCGTCGCAGACGTGCAGGCGTGGTTGAACTCGTCAGCCACGAATTTCGGCTGGATGCTCAGGAGTCTGGATGAAGCCTCCTTTGGCACGGCGCGGCGGTTCGGCAGCCGCGAGTATATCCCCGCGTCATCGCGACCAACGCTCGTCGTGGAATACGTTACAACTCCGACTATTCTGGCGATCGAGCAAACTGATGCGGGAACGCGCCTCACAATGCGATTCCCATCCAACCAGAGCCATCGAATCGAGTACCGGCCCGTGCTGGCAAATAATGAATGGTTCCTACTGACCAATTTCCCTCCGCAAACCTCCAACTCCATTCAATCTTTCATCGACGCAACGGCTGTGACTCAGCGCATCTACCGTGCGGTTGCGCCGTAACCTATTTCCTAAGGACGTTAATTCTCGTCGCGGTGCCGCGCGGGTCAGATGTTTCAAGTTTGCCACCTGTCCGTGATCAAGCCGCCACAAAACTGGCGCAGAGTCGTTTCTATGATGGATTATCGACGTTACCAAAACTTCGCTGTGATGGTGATCCTGCTTGCAGCGGGCTTGAGCGAATTCGCCAGCGCAGTGAGATCAGAAGTGTCCTCGCCGGTGCCAAACGCTGGAGGGGTCGCGTCCCCGTCCGACAAATCATCAAAAAGCCCCGCGGCCGGTGGTCCGACCAAGAAGATCGACGCCGGTTCCAATTTTGTCCTCCCTAGCACCGCCCCGCAGAATGAATCCGACTCGGGCCTCCCATTCCGCCCGTGGACGACTCCCACGGTTCCTGCGAAAGCCGAAACGAAGAGCGGCGGTCCCGACGATGCTCCATTCTTCAAAGAAAACGGTATCATTTGGGCCAAGGGGCAGGGCGAAGGACTTTTGGGC
Source organism: Limisphaerales bacterium (assembly GCA_044224905.1). Taxonomy (GTDB): domain Bacteria; phylum Verrucomicrobiota; class Verrucomicrobiia; order Limisphaerales; family JBGAJN01; genus JBGAJN01. Next base: position 2,072,824 of record JBGAJN010000001.1, on the reverse strand, counting down.
GGAGTGGCGCGAATCAAAATCGACGCAGGCGGACGAATGACCGAATCGCGCGGCGTTAGAACTTGGCTGGGGCTGCGCAAGCTGCCCACGAACGGAAATGAATTAGGACTCATCGTCGGACCCAAAGGTGTCTGGGCCGCGCTGGCGGTGATGCTCCCAATTACTAATTTGAATCCCGCGCAGGTGGAAGCTCAGCTACCGGCCTTGCTACCCGATTTGCTTCGGAACGCGAATCAGACGTGGGGTCGCGAGACGAACGTCGCTCGCGCAAACAACCGCTTGGAGTGGGTCATCGAGCCGCAGGTCGATGTGGAGCATAATCGAATGCAATGGTGTCTCGAACGAACTGAAGGGGGCCAATCACAATTGCTGCCGGGCGCGGCCTTCTTCACCGCTCGCGGAACGGTGGTCCTACATTTCTTCGGTCCGCCAGATCTTCGCCCGGGTCTTTGCTTTGGCATGCTCAGAAACATCTCCATTCTGTCGCCACCAAAAGGCGTAACCGGTGATACCTTAAAGAGCCAATCCCTGAAACAGATCTTCGTCGAGCCGCGGTTGGCGAGTCTGGCACCGCGAATCGCACCTCGTAGCGATAGCAGCAAGGGTTTGGCGACTCAAACCAACGGTGCAGGCATTTCCAAAAGCGACACCTCCCAATCGGAAGCTCACGACGACACTCCCAGCAGATTCGGCGATAACTCGGATCAGATCGTCATCGGCCTGCTTGCGCTCGCGGCGGCGATCGTTATCGGTCTGTTGCTCGGCACTCGACCGGTAAGGCGATCCCGGCGCCACCGTCCTCGCGGTTCAAAGCCACATACTGAATCCGTTCGCTAGGCTATCGATTGCGGATTCTGCACTCGGTCGATTAGTCGCCAATTAGACCGGAGCAGCGTCGAATTGCCACGTAGCCGTAACCACAACGTTGCGGTGCTGTTGTTGGCAATGAAGTCCGTAATGAGGAAAGTCACGCCGTCGCGGAGCACACCCAAACACGCTGCACCGCCCACTAACTCAGAAACCGCGTCACCACCGCACAACGCCAACTTCTTGGATGAAACTCAAGTATCTCCTCACCCTGTTCCTCGCCGTGTCGGCAGCACTTCACGCGTCTGCCCAAGTCACCTCAGTCGATCTGTCCACCTATGTTCGAGTGGGCCGATATAATCTGCCTGAGCCAACTCGCACGACGCCACCAAACAGCACGAACTTGCTGGCCCAGGAGGCTTCCGGTGTGACTTACAACTGGGATACGGATACACTTTTTATTGTTGGTGACGGCGGCACATCGGTCGTTCAAGTGTCAAAGACCGGCGTGTTGATTGACACGATGACGCTCGCCTCAGGCAGCAGTCCCCAAGGCACGGAGTTCTACGATCCTGAAGGCATCACATATATCGGTGGGGGACAGTTCGTCATGACCGAGGAACGCGACCGGCAGCTTGTCAAATTCACTTATGCCGCCGGTACGACGCTGATCCGCAGCGCCACGAAGACCGTCAAGCTCGGCACCTTCGTGCAGAACATCGGCATCGAGGGTCTTTCGTACGACCCGCTTACGGGAGGGTTCATTTGCGTGAAGGAGACCCAACCGCAGGGAATCTATCAGACGACCATCGACTGGGATGCGGGCACAGCAAGCAATGGTTCGTCCAATACTGTCGATTCGGTAAACTTGTTCGATCCTGCACTGGCCAACTTGCTGGATTTCGCGGACGTATTCGCGTTGGCAAATATCCCTGCGCTCAGCGGACAACCTCATTTCACCAACCTGCTGGTACTCAGTCAGGAATCCGGCAAGATCGTCAACATTGACCGCGCGGGAAACATCTCCAGCTCGCTAACGATCGTTTCTGATCCGGGCAATCCCTTGGATGTGCCGTCCCAGCAGCATGAGGGGTTGACCATGGACCATGCTGGCAATCTCTATGTAGTCAGCGAAAACGGCGGAGGCGATTTTGATCATCCGCAGCTTTGGGTTTACGCACCGTCCGTCGCCACGAACCAACCTCCCACTGCCATTGCGCTCACCAACACAGTCAGTTCAATTCTGGAGAACACCAGCACTGGATCGCCCATTAAAGTGGCCGACATTGTCGTCACGGACGATGGCTTGGGAGCAAACATCCTGTCGGTGGGCGGTACCGACGCGACCTCGTTCGAAATCACCGGCACGGGACTCTACATCAAGTCGGGCACAGTGCTCGATTTCGAGACCAAGACCAACTACAGCATTACCGTCAACGTGGATGACCTCTCCGTGGGCAGCACTCCGGATGCGACCACCAGTTATTCGCTGACCGTTATTGATGTGGTTAACGAAACTCCCGCGGTTCCGAACTTGATCATCTCAGAGGTCGCGCCATGGTCCAGCGGCAGCAGCCCCGTGGCCGCCGATTGGTTTGAAGTATCGAACACCGGCACCAACGCAGTTAACATCACGGGCTGGAAAGTGGACGACAACTCGGCCTCGTTCGGTTCCGCCTTGGTACTTAACGGGATCACCAACATCGCGCCGGGCGAGTCAGTGATCTTCATTGAGACCGCGAACCTCGCGGCAGCGAAAGCCGCGTTCCTCTCGAATTGGTTTGGGGCAAATGCTCCCACCAATCTTCAGATCGGCACCTATTCCGGATCCGGTATCGGTCTGAGCACCGCCGGCGACGCCGTCAACCTCTACGATGGAAGCGGGACGCTGAAAGCCAGCGTGACGTTTGGCACTTCGCCCGCTGGCCCGACGTTCGCGACCTTCGATAATGCAGCGGGGAGCACCAACGTCTCGCGCCTCAGCGTGCCGCGTGTCTACGGCGCGTTCAGAGCAGCCAGCGCCAACGAGATTGGTTCCCCGGGAACCATTGGCGGTCTGATCATTTCCGAAGTCGCGCCGTGGTCCAGCGGAAGCAGCCCCGTGGCCGCAGACTGGTTCGAAGTGTTTAACACGTCTGCTCTACCTATCGATATTTCGGGCTGGAAGGTTGACGACAGTTCCGCGTCGGTCGGCTTAGGCGCCGCGTTGAACGGCATCACAAGCATTGCGCCGGGCGAAGCGGTGATCTTCATCGAGACTGCCAACCTCGCGGTAGCGCGGACGAATTTCCTCTCCAACTGGTTTGGTCCAACACCGCCAGCGGGACTTCAAATCGGCAGTTACACCGGATCAGGCATCGGCCTGAGCACCGGCGGCGACGCGGTGAACCTCTTCGACACGACCGGAAAAATCCGCGCCAGCGTTTCTTTCGGCGCGTCACCCATCGCCGCGCCATTCGCGACCTTCGATAATTCGGTTGGGTTGAACAACGCGCCGATCTCGCAACTCAGCGCCGCGGGTGTCCACAGCGCATTCGTCGCTGTTAACGACGCCAACGAAATCGGCTCGCCGGGAACCACTGGCAAGCTCGTCGTTTCCGAAGTGGCTCCGTGGTCCAGCGGCAACAGCCCCGTCGCCGCTGACTGGTTTGAACTTTCGAACACCGGCTCCTCGCCTGTTGACGTCACGGGTTGGAAAATCGACGACGGTTCGCAATCGTTTGCCGCTGCGGGGCCGTTGGCCGGTGTCACGACGATTGCGCCCGGCGAATCAGTGATCTTCATCGAGACCACCAACGTTGCCGGTGCCAAGGCGGCTTTTCTATCCAATTGGTTCGGGGCAAACCCACCGGCTGGTCTTCAAGTTGGAGGTTACTCGGGCACGGGCCTTGGCTTGAGCACTGGCGGTGACGGCGTATATCTTTACGACACCAGCGGCACGTTGCGATGCGGCGTCTCCTTCGGCGTTTCTCCAGCCGGCCCAGCATTCGCAACCTTCGACAACGGCGCGGGACTGAATGGTGCAACGCTCGCGCAATTGAGCTCCGTCGGGCTCAACGGCGCCTTTGTGGCGGTGAACGACGTTAACGAAATCGGCTCGCCCGGCATCATGACCGTCCCCGACCTCAAGATCACCCGCGAGGGCGACAACGCCATCCTCCGCTGGTCCGTCGATGCGGTCGGATATCGCCTGGAAAACACTTCAGCCTTGGCGGTTCCAACGACTTGGTCCGGGGTCACGCAGAGCGTCTTGCTAACAAACGGTCAGTACGGCGTCACGGTGCCAATGAGCAGTGACGCTCAGCATTACCGACTGAGGAAGCAGTAGCCGGGACGAAGTAGCAGTGAAGTTTGCGGTCACAGCGGGATTTGGTTAAGGCCGATTCCCTTGCCGGACGGCAAAAGGAGTCCCCATTTATTCATGGGCCATTTGTTATCCTTCGATAGGTTTCGCTGTGACTGTGTTTTTTCTGAATTAGCTCAACCTTCGCATCAGTGATTCAGCGAGGCAGGTTGTCGTCTGAACGTTTCGGCTTTTGCCAGCCACGCGGACAAATCCCCCTACCGTGCGTGCCGAGGTTGCTTTCGGAAAACACACGAGGACTGTCGTTGGAATTCCACGGTGCTGTCACACCAACGTAACTACGCGGAGCTCGGCATACGCGTCTCAAATCCGGAAGAATCGATCCGGAGATTTCGCCAAGTGGCGCGGATCTGACGAACAAAAAACTTTCGAACTCCAACCCTAAATCCATTGAACAAGTCGCAATCATGAAACTCCAGAAACTCACTACACTGCTCTCCGCAGCGACTCTCGCCGTGATCTGCACTTTGCCCGTAAAAGCAGCCTTCCCCTTAGTCTTCGTCTCGGAAGTCTATTCGGCGGGCAGCGGCAACGGCACCTATGCTGCCGATTGGTTTGAACTGCGAAATGCCGGCACCACCAATGTGGACATCACCGGATGGAAAATGGATGACAACTCGAATACGAACGCGTTGTCGGTAAGCCTCCGCGGCGTCACGAACATCGCTCCCGGACAATCGGTCGTCTTCTTCGAAGGCACCCCCGCCGGTACCACCGATCTCACGATCGCGACCAACTTCAATGCCGCGTGGGGCACATCACTAACCTTCGGTATTGGAATTGGCGCTTACGGCGGCTCGGGCATCGGTTTGAGTTCCACCACCGACGCAGTCAATATCTTCGACGCTACGGGCGCGCTGGTGACTCGCGTGGATTTCGGCCTGGCCACAACCGGCCGCACTTTCGACAACGAGGCGAACACCGGAACCGTTTCGCAACTGAGCAGCGTAGGCGTCAACGGTGCGTTCACCTCATTCAACGGAGCGGAAGTCGGCTCCCCCGGCGTGACGGCGGTGCCGGAGCCTGGAAGTTGCGCGTTGACGTTGGCGGGTTTGGGAGCGATGGGCTTCGCGGCCCTGCGCCGGAAGAACACGAAGTAAAATCCATCCCGCGCGGTGCACCACCGTCACCGCGACGGATCATCCACCAAGCCCCGCTTCGGCGGGGCTTTTTCCGTTCCGGACATCGCTCAATTCAGCCTCTTCCTCGCCGGAGATCGCCCCGGCTTTTGGCTCAATCGAAACGGTGGATGAGTATTACCGCAGAACGCCGGTTTACCAGCGCGGAGTCGACTCAAGGCAGACCCTCGCCGGTCGATATTAGGGGAAAGTATGCTATTATTGACCATGACCTCTTCGACTTATGTGGCGTTGGCTGGCTTCGCGCTGGCGTTCGTGTTTGCGTCGCTGATCTTCGGCGTCGAAATGAAGGCAATCCTCAATGCAGGGACGCGACGCGACCAGGCGTTGACCCGTCGCCCGAGTCCGCCGGAATATAGACCGTCCGAACTGTCGTTCTGGATGTCGGAGAAGTTTCTCGCGGTTTCGGCGGCGGTCGTGGCGTTCGCGGTCGTGCTGCTGACCAAGTAGGGCGGGCTTCCAGCTTCGTCGGCTGCAACCAGACGCAGAAGCAATCAAGGGAGCGACGCTAATTCGCGAATGACCGCGAATTTAAATTTAATTCGTGCGCATTCGTGCCGAACCGTTGGCACCGGAAGGATGATCCGCCGCCGGCCCATGCTGAGACTGCGCAGTTGATCGACCAAATCTTCCGGATCACCGTCGGCGGCGAGGTGCTCGGAAAACTTCAGCCGCTTTTCCACTTTGAGAACCTTGGCGACCGTTTCCGCCGTTTGTCGCGCCCGCAGGTAGGGACTGGAGAGAATCAGGTCGTACGGCAGTTTTATCGACTTCATCCCCGTGGCGATGCGGACGAGTTTCTTTCGCTCGTCACCGGTCAACGGGCGCTCGCCGTCATCTACGTCACTCGCGGAGCCGCGTTCGGTCGCACGGCCGTGCCGCATGATATAGAGATCCATGAATTGGGCGATTGGGGAGCGGTTATCCGCGGATACTGAGGCGTGTCACCTTGCTATCGCGAAAGGTGATTACTCTGAGGCGGTGTTCTCCGGGGCGTCCGAACGCTCGACCGTCGCGGTTGGTGCCGTCCGCGCAGGTTCGTCGGGTGAGATTACCTCGGGTGTCGATGCGGTTTGCTCCCGGTCACGCGGAGCATGCACGGCGGGCTCAGCCTTCGGCTGAACGCTCCTGACTGGAACTCGCAACAAAGCTGCGCCTGCCTTTGGATTCGGAGCGGGCTTCGTCGTTTTCCTCGAAGTGAGCTGGCTGGCAATAGGAACCGCGGGGGCGCGCGCCGGCTTTTTCGCGACGGCGACAACTGGCTTGGCCGCGGCGGATTTCAGTTGTGCGGGCGCTGAGGCCTTAACCTTCGACTTCGATCGAACTTTTTTCAGCACCGGTTTCGCAGTGACCTTCGTCGGCTTGGCGGCGGATTTCTTGCGAGCCTTGGACACTTTGGCTTCCAGTTTCGCAACGCGTTTGCCGGCCTGCTCGAAGATTTGCCGCGCGCTATCCGCCAACTCTTCAGTACGCCGGGCAGACTTTCGCGTTTGCTTCGCGACTCTCTTGGCGAGTTTGAATTTCGATTTGGCTAAGTGAGATTTTTCTCTCGCCGCCCTAGCCTGTAGCTCGACCGCTTTGAGCTTTTGTTCGGCGGCTTCCGCAACGGCTTTGGCTCGGCGCACGGCGGCTTCTAGGGCGGATAGCTTCATAGGGAGGCTTCCTTTCTGAGGTTGGCCGCGACCGCGTTGATTCCCGCCAGCGCGAAGGTCGCATTTTCAAGTGAACGATTCCGATCAGGAACCGCCTCGCCATGGGAATGAAGGAGACGCCTGACCGTGCCGGTGGCGATGACGCGATGATCGGCGCGCAGCTGGAATTTTTGGCCGGGAATCAGGTCGCGCAAGGAGAGGTGCGGGGAACGAAACTCGAGAAATGCGCGACAGCTTTCGTTCGGAAAGAGAAACTCCAAGTGATCCAAGACCACGAAGGCGTCCCACACTTTCGTTCCGCATTCAAACGTGGTGCGCCAACCGCTGACCAGCGGAGCGCGCCGCCCGCTGCTTTCTGTCGGCAAGAGATTCAGCTCCACCTCAAGATGGCGTGCGAGAGATGCCGTAGTCATGACGACAATCTTTCGCGATACCCCAAGACGGAGCAAGCGACGGAATGTTAAATGTTATTCACAGGACGTTGACCCTAGCGTCATGGATTTGTCACGCGGCCTCGGTCTACTCATCTACAAGCAGCGCGCGTTTGCGGTGCTTTTGAAAATGAACTTCCACGGAGGCCACTGATTTCCTCCGCTCTTCGACAGTCTTCTCCTCCGCTGTAGGGACAGTGGAGGAATTCCTTTTTTGAAAACTCCCCGGCCAGATTATTGACGCGTCGCCTTATTTGCGGTCCCACCCGATTAACGTCGGTTTGCTGTAGGAAATTCCAAAAGCTAGCTGCGTTTTGGGCTCCGATTCACACAAGCCACCTTTGGTGGGATGCAAAATTCAGGTAGCCAGCTCCAGGGTGGGCGTGAACGGTCGCAGAGTCCTTACCGCGGAGCCACAAGCAATTGGCGCGGAACCCGTGGTGAGATAAACGTCAATGCCGTATAGTCGTCAGTCAGCGGCTTCGCCGTGGGCGCTGCATTGCCAGGTGTCGCCGCGGCGAGGTTGTAGTTGGCGGCGGGGATCGATGATGCTCCTCTGAACAAGTGCATTTGTATCTCCGGTGAATCGAGTAGCGCCCGGACAAGGGTTTCAATCACACGATAATCCTCCGCACTGATTGGCACCGCGCCGGGAACGGAGTTTTTATCCGGCACCGCGTCAGCATTGCTTGAAGAATCTTTCTCCAACTTAGTCGGCGGACTCTGACGTTTCGACATGCCGCCAAAAAACATCGGCACTTGATGCGACGGCACAGCCCGAGAGACTTCCTCGTAAACAAGGTGGTTGTACATTGTGTTTACTTGTCGTTGCCCTGGCTTACTTAAGCGACGGAACAAACGGAAACGCCGACCCAATTCTTGCTTCGCACGGAGCGGGTTCGGGCTGGCCTCCGATTTATTGCCTCCGTTTAGATTTCCATTGGCGCCGATGGTTTGCACTGGGCGGTGACCGAACCAAATGCAAATGGGAATCAGCACCAGCAAGAGTCCCCCTACCGTCGCGACAACGACAAAATGTAAAGGAAATGCAGGCTTAAGATGAATCGCTTTAGCTTCCGAGGCATCTTGAGTCGGAGTTATCTGTCCGAGAGGCGTGAATTGTGAATTGGCCGGAATAGTCGGTTCGGAATCGGGTGCTTGCTCAAGTTCGCATTCCGGATCACCTGCAGTGAGGGCCTCGAGCAGACTTAATTTTGGTACGGAGTCTCCCGCCTGATAATCTTCGTATCGTTCTCCAGGAACAAAAGAGAGACCTTCAGCAACATCGGTCAGAGCTTGAACAGAGTGTTCAACAATTGGCGGACGGTGTTCTGGGCGCGCGCGGAGATAGCACGGCGATTGTTTTCGTCAGTATGGGGCGTTCGGAGATTGCGGATGTAGCTCTCGATCTCATTCCCGGTGACGGCGGAAATGCGGACGCGGAAGGCCTCGGCGAATTGGCCGAGGCGGGACCGCAAATCTTTAATGTAAACCTCGCTCTTGCCAAACTTCGACTTGGACTCGATCAATTCGTCAACGACTTCGCGGACAGACTTGGGCGGCAATCCAATGGGGTGGCGCTTGAGGTAGAAGTTGAGGATCTCCTGCAAGCTGACGTTCTCCGGCAATCGGCGCGCGGTTTCCACGTAGTCATTGATAGCGACGTTCAGATTCGCATCGGGTCGCCACTCGCGGAGTTTCTGCATGGCGCGCACGTAATCAGCGCGGTCCGCGCCTTTGAGCTTTAGTGCTTCGGTCTCGCCGTTGGCGAGTTTGATGGCCGGACCTTCGGCCTCTTGTCGGGCCTTGGCGAGGTCAGAGAACTTTTGCACCGCACACACCTTGTCCCTTCGTAGTAGGCGATGGTGTAGATCGTATGGGCGTATTTGACGATGGCCCTCTTGGTGCCGTCCGGGAGAGTTTCGTAGAGGATCTCACCCGTCGCGGGGTCGCGTTGGGGGATTTTGTTGGAGTGGGCGTAAATCGGAATCGAAATACTCCCCAGCTTCACCGTCTCGAACGGCTTGCTAGTTTTCCGGCTTTAGGTGCGGGAACGTGAGTTGCCATGCGGCAACTGTCCCGTCCTTGTCCCGTCCCGTCAAGCAGGACGATAAAAACACCATAAAATATGGTGGAGGCGGCGGGAGTTGAACCCGCGTCCCTGGCAAACAAACCAGCCGCGACTACATGCTTAGTCCGGAGAAGATTTTCTGCTATGCGATGACGTCCGAACTCGAGTCGCACTGCCTAGTCCGCATGGAATTTCTCGGCTGCTGACGCGCGGTCTCCGTCATCAACCATGCCTGCTGTCTCGTTCATCCACCGTAGCAGGTGTTCAGTGGTGAACGTCGTGGCCTTAGGCCGCGAGAGCGAACTCTTCGTTAGCTTTTGATTTTTGGTCCGATTTTTTACGAGGCCAACGAACCATCCTCGGCATGCCGCCTCTGGCGTATCTCCCAGGTCGAAACCAGTACGCCCCCAGCAACTGCGAGAATCATCGACGCATTCTCCAGATCGGTCAAGTGATGAAGTCGGAGAAGTAGCTACCAACGGGCGCTCACGAACACACGTCATCTATGTGGCGTGTGTAGAAAGGTTCTCCGACGTTTTTCGGCGACGCCACGATCCACCATTGTCGGAAGCGCTCTGCTAGGCGATGAGTCACCTCAATACGTCTCACGTTACTTATCCGGCTGGCCTTTGATAGAATGATCAAAAGCAAACGACTCTCACTGCCCGCCTTTCGACAGAAATCGATACCGCCCCGACTCAATCGAAAGCACAGCGTGGCCATTTTCCCATCGGAGAACGCCCAAGCCAATCGCTTTCGCAAGCGGACGACCGCTTTCAGTAACCGCCTCCAGGCTTCGCGCAGGAACGTAAACTGTCGCCGTCGTGTTCGCGGGAATGATGGTGTCCAGTTCAAACGTGTTGCCGGTTTGTTTCCACAAAGTCGCGATTCTGCCACGGGCGGAATCGTATTCAGCTTTCACCCAATCGATGGGCTTCTGGTCGGGGTTGCTGTCGAACTTGGGCGGTCCCGGACGAATGGTGATCCGACGATAGCCGGCGCCGTCGGCGTCGATGCCGGCAAGCCGACGAAAGCCCCACTCCATCACGGCACCGAACGCATAGTGGCTGAAACTATTCATCGCGGCGTTGTTTTTGCCGGTCGCACCGTCGAAGCCGTGCTCCTTCGTAAAACTGTCCCATCGCTCCCACACAGTATTTGCGCCCTGTTCGACCTCGTAGCCCCAGCTCGGAAACTTGCGACTCTGGAACAACCGCACTGCGAGATCATTTTGACCAGCGTCGCTGAGCGCCGGAAGCAAGGCCTTGGTGCCAAGGAAACCGGTCGCCATGCGAAAACCGTTCTTCTCGATCTTCGCTGCCAGCGTCGCCGCAGCTTTGGGTGCGAGCGCTTCGGGCAACAACTCCACCCACAGCGCGAGGACGTAGGCGCTTTGCGTGTCCACCTTTAACGTGCCGTCGGGTTGCACGTAGTCGCGCTGAAATGTGGAGCGAATGTCCGCGAGCAGTTTGCGGTAGGCTTCCACTTCGTTGCGACGTCCGATGGCCCCGGCCATTTCGGACATGAGCTTCGCGCTGTAGGCAAAGTAGACGGCGTCCACGTATTCGATCGGCGTGTTTTCGTTCACATTGAGCCAGTCGCCCCAAGTGTTGCCTAGATTCACACCTCGAAAATCTGGCGATGATTTTTTCCGCCAATCCATGAAGCGCGTCATCGAAGCCCAGTGCCGCTCGATCACGCGTGAGTCGCCGTACACCTGCCAGATCGTCCACGGGCAAATGATTCCGGCGTCGGTCCACGCGGTGCCGTGCGTTGCGCCCGGCTTGCCGTGCGCCATCGGATAGGGGGCGTAGTCGGGATAAGCGCCCGCGCTCGGGCCGCTCGCACGCTGGGACTCCTCGAGGTCGTCGAGCCACTTGGTGAAGAATGCAGCGACGTCAGCGTTGAAGCTCGCGGTGCGGACGTAAATCTGGGCGTCGCCCATCCAACCAAGGCGTTCGTCGCGTTGCGGGCAGTCTGTGGGGATCTCGACAAAGTTCGCGCGTTGGGTCCATTGCGTGTTTTTCCAAAACTGCGTCATCACTGGATCGCTGCACGCGAAGCTGCTCGTGAGCGGCGTGTCGTTGTGCAGCACCAGCCCGGTGATCATGTCGAGCGACGGCTTCGACGGCAACCCGGTCACCTCGACGAATTGAAATCCGTGATACGTGAACCGCGGCGTCCACGTCTCGCCATCGCGGTCGCCGCGGCAGACGTAAACATCCGTGGCGCGCGCGCGGCGGAGGTTCTCGGTCATGAGCCGGCCATCGGGATGCAGCATCTCGCCGAAGCGCATCTGAATCTTCGTCCCTGCAGGCGCTTTGACCTTGAGTCGTGCGACACCGGCAAAGTTTTGTCCGAGGTCGAAGATATACACGCCCGGCTTCGGTTCAGTGATGCGGCGCGCCTTGAGTTCCTGCGTCACGCGAATCGGCGGTGCGGCGTAGGCTTGGAGCTTGGGCGGACGTTGAAAGCCGAGCTCCATCTCGCGCTCCACGCCCGGCTCGAAATACTTCGCCTTCACGCTGCCGTTGTCCTCGGCGCGAATCGCAGATTCCCATTTCCAATCGGACGCCGCAGCTGACTTGCGAATCTGCGCGGCCGCGACGCACCAGTTCGCGTCGTCGCGCTGCGCCTCGAAACGCTCGCCCATGATTAGGTCAGCCTCGCGAATTGGACCGTCACCGCTGACCTGCCACGTGGCGTCGGTACCGATGACTTCGCGCGAGCCATCGGTGAATTCAATTTCGAGTTGCGCAAGCAGTGCGGGCGTCTTGCCGTAGAAGTTGCGCCCCGTCTTATTCGGCCCGTAACCGACGAGCAACCCATAGCCAACGTAACCGGCATACCAACCATCGCTCACGATGGCGCCGATCGCGTTGCCGCCGCGTTGCACCAGCTTCGTCACGTCATGCGTGCGGTAGTGGACGCGTTGATGATAATCCGCCCAGCCTGGTTCGAAGAGCGAATCACCCACGCGCTGGCCGTTGAAGTGAAACTCGACGAGCCCGAGCGCGGAACCGTAAAGCATGGCGCGCTTCACCGGCTTACCGAGCGTGACGAGCTTGCGGTAATGCCGCGCAGGCGGCAGTTGCAGCGCCTTGCGATCGTTGTGAACGGGCGAGGTGTCCTTGAACGAAATCCATTGCGCCTTCCAATCTTCGGGCTTCAGCAAACCCATGCTCCACGAGGCGGGCGCGCTCCACGACGATTCCTTGCCGTCCTTGTCCCACACCTTCACCTGCCAGAAACACTGCTGCCCCGACGCGAGCGCCTTGCCGGCATAAACAATGTTCAACGTCTCATCACTCGCGACCTTGCCGGAATCCCACGCATCCGCCTTCCCGCGCCGGAGCGCATCCGCATCGCTCGCGACGCGGATTTGATACGCGGTCTGCTTTTGCCCGCGCGTGTCCGACTCCACGCGCCACGAGAGTCGCGGCTCCGCGTCGTCGATGCCGAGCGGATTGACAAGCCACTCGGTTCGAAGTTCGGCGGGCTTGAGTCCGGCGGCGAATGAAGCGTGGGCCGCCAGCACCAGGCTGGAGGCAAGGATGAGGATGCGCATGAAAATTAAATCCGACGGTCAACTGCCGATCAGCTCAAAAGTTGAACTGCTCGATGTTGTCCTTGTTAAACACGAATGGCTTGCCGAGCAGGATGTTGTCGCCCTGGATTTCGAATTCGCCGAGCGCGCCAGCCTTGAACGTTTTGTCGCCTGCTTTGAGCGTGCCGGTTGCGAGCGCGTGCGCAGCGCGAATGGTTAGCGCGCCAAGGTCGGTCGTCTTCCAGAGAATCACGCTCTGCGTCACGCCTTCCTTCACATACTTCTTGTTCTCGCTCGGCAGGCCGAGACCGATGACGCTGACCTTACCAGTCTTGCCGGCTTGCTTCACGGCTTCGGCGGCACCGGGAACCGCGGGCGAGCAGATGGCCATGATGAGTTTCAAATTTGGATTCGCACTGAGGAGGGTCGTCGCCTCCGCCTGAGCTTTGTCCTTCAGGTCGTCGCACGGACGGAGCGCGACCATTTTCATCTTCGGATACTTCGAGGCGCGGCGTGCCTCGATATGCTTCTGCCATTCGTTCATGTTCGCCGCCGTGAGGCTCGCGGTGATGATGGCAAACTCGCCGTCCTCGGCGCAAAGGCGCGCGGCCTCATCCATCAAACCGTAGCCAATGCCCTCGGGCGTGGCCTGATTCACGAAGAACGAGCGCGCATCGTTCACCGCGTCGGAATCGTATGTGATGACTTTGATGCCCTTCTGCTGGGCCTTGCGGAGCGCGGTGGAAATGCCCTCCTTGTTCTCGCACGCGGCGGCGATCACATCCACGCCCAGCGTGATCCAGTTCTCGATGATCTCATTTTGCTTGGCCGGGTCAGGTGTCGTTGGTCCGTCGAAGATCAGTTCCACGCCGAGTTCCTTGGCCGCTGCGTCCGCGCCTTCTTTGCACGAAACGAAGTAAGCGTTGCCCTTTGATTTCGGCATGAGCGCGACGGTGATTTTCTTGCCGCCGCCACCGCCGGACGAGCCGCCGGTGGAATCGGATTTGCCGCAGCCCGCGACGAGGGCCAACGCGATGACGGTGAGAAGTGAAGCGATGTGTTTCATGTCAGTTTTGGTTGAGTTGATTGGGAAGAAGAGTGCCGTCGGGCGCGCCACGCGGCGAGAAATTTGGGGAGGAGTCCACCAGCAAGCGCGAGCAGGAGCAACGCGCCGGTGAGCATGCCGGAAAGTTCACTGGCGATGTTCATGAGGCCGGGCACGCGCGTGAGGCCGTTGCTCAACACCGCCACCGCCGCCACGCCGAGCAATGTTCCATGCACCGAGCCTACGCCGCCGAAAATGCTGGTGCCGCCGAGGACCACTGCGGTGATGGCGAACAGTTCGTAGCCCGTGCCCGCGTCGGCCTTCGCGGTTCCGAAGCGCGCGGTGTAAGTCAGCGCCGCAACCGCCGCGACCACGCCCGCCAGCACGTAAACCATTGCGAGCCGCCGCTGCACCGGCAGCCCCGCATAGCGCGCCCCTTCGGGAGCAAAGCCAATCGCGCGAAACGAACGACCAAACGTTGTCCGATGCACGAGCAACCACACACCGATGGCCGCCGCGATGAGAATCCACGCCTGCGTCGGCAGACCGGCCAACTGACCGGTGCCGAGAAAGAGAAACGATTGCGGGAAATTCGTGAACGCATCCACGCCCTGTGTGATCGCCTCGGCGAGACCACGGAAGAGCGAAAAGGTTCCCAGAGTGACAATGAGCGGCGGCAATCCCAGCCGCGTGATGAGCAGTGCATTGAATCCTCCGCACAATCCGCCGATGCCGAGCGTGCAAACGCCCGCGAGCCACGGATCAAGGCCCGCGTCGCGCCACAGCTTCCCGAAGAGCACCGCACACAGCCCGAGAATCGAACCGACGGAAAGATCGATGCCGCCCGTGAGAATGATCGGCGTCATCACCAGCGCAAGCAGTCCGATCTCGACCGAGTGCCGCAAGATGTTCGTCACGTTATCCGCCGTGCCGAAGCGCCGCCCGAAGGCGTTGAAGTAAATCACTTCCGCAATGAGCAACAGTACGAGGATGGTCTCGTGGCGGAGCAGCGCAGATCGCCATACCGAGTTCTTATGAATATTCGTGTTCAATCTATTCTCATTTTCGCCGCTTTTCTCTTTCCGCCTGATAAAGTGCTTCCAAGACCTTCCCAAAAGATGGCATCGCATTGGAAGGGGACGGATCGGAACTCACTAGCTCGTGGGCCACCATTCTAACGTGTTGCCAAAACGCTTCTTCATTTTGGATTGTTCGAGCATCACCGAGGAGGCGCGCGATCTCACTGAACCATGCCCTGCTCAAGTAGGACGCTTGAGGTGAGGAGCGTTCATATTGGCGAAGTTCTTCAATGCTCTGCTGGAGTAGTTGAGCGAATTTTTTCATTTCACCTCAGTGCTTCTCGTTCCTCACCCTCACTCCATCGGCCACCACGGCCAGCAGGATGATCGCGCCTTGAATCGCCTTCTCCCAATACGGCTTCACGCCCACGTAAGTAAGCGCCGGTCCGATGCACACGAGCAACAACAAGCCCGCGAGCACACCCCAGAGGCGCCCGCGGCCGCCGCTCACCGCGACGCCGCCGACGACTGCGGCTGCGATGGCTTCGAGTTCGAGGCCGCGTCCACTGTTCGGATCCACCTGCGGGGACTGCACCATGTTCAATACCGCGGCGAGTCCGGTGAGCGCGCCCATAAAGACGAATACGAGAAACGTGGTGAGCTGCGGGCGAATGCCCGCCAGCCGTGCGGCCTCCGCGTCCGAACCAACGGCGTAAACGAACCGTCCGGCGGAAAGATTCTTCATCGCGAACGCCATCAGCGCGAGCAGGCCGAACGCGACGCCGCACACGGTGAATTGCCCCGCGGTCATCGGCAGGCCGAACCATTGCGCGCCGTCGGGCAAATTGATGAACACGCCCTGTTGCTTGAGTCTCAGCGCCTCGCGCATCGTCACCATCGTCGCGAGCGTCACGACGATGCTTGGCAATCGCAGTCCCGCCACTAGCACGCCGTTGAGCGCGCCGCCCAGCGCACCCACGCAGACCGCCGCGAGCATCGCCACGGGCCACGGCAGTTTCGCCGCCGCGACGAGTCCGGCGCACGTACCGCACACGGCGAAGAGCGAGCCGATAGAGATATCGATTTGTCGCGAAATGATCACGAGCGCCACACCGCACGCGAGCACGAGCTTCGGCGCAGCGGCGGTCAACCGCGAGAGCAGCGGTTGCGGCTCGAAGAAATTCGGCGCGAACACGGCGAGCAGCAGAAGCATCACCCCCAGCGCCGCCGCCACGGAGAGTTCGCGGAAGTAGCGTTTCATTGCGCACCTCCCTTGTCAGTCTGGCCGAGGGCAGACGCCATGACATCGTGAGCATCGCTCTTGCCCGGGAGCATCGCGGTAATCGTGCCGCCGCGCAGGACGGCGATGCGGTCGCTCATGCCGAGCACCTCGGGCAAATCACTCGAAATCATCAGCACGGCGAGACCTTCCTTCGCGAGGCGGCGGATGATTTTGTGGATCTCGCTCTTCGCGCCCACGTCCACGCCCTGCGTCGGCTCATCGAGGATGAGGAGCTTCGGTTTCGTCGCGAGCCAGCGGGCGAGGGAAACTTTCTGCTGATTGCCGCCGGAGAGCGAACCGCCGGGAGCTTCGGGGCCGTAGGCTTTCACGGCGAGGTCGCGGATGAACTCTTGCGCGAGATTCCGCTCGGCGCCGAAGCGAAGCCACGCGCCGGGGAAGAGGCGGTTGTGAATGGCCATCGTCATGTTGTGCGCGATGGGCATTTCGAGAATGACGCCGTGACGTCGCCGATCCTCAGGCACGTAGGCGATGCCGTGGGCGACGGCTTCCTGGGGTGAACTGATGACGGCGCGCTCGCCGTTGAGAATGATTTCACCGGAATCCGCGGGCGTGAGACCGAAGAGCACGCGCGCGAGTTCGGTGCGCCCTGCGCCGACGAGTCCGGCGAGGCCGACGATTTCTCCGGCACGCACATCGAGCGTGATGTTCTTCACGCCGCTCGCAGTGCAGCCGAGGTTCTTGAGGGAGAGAACGACATCGCCCGGTTCGCTCTCGGCGGGCGGGAAGATGGACGAGACCTCACGGCCGACCATGAGTTTAATAAGTTCCCCTTCCGATATCGCTGCGTCCGACATGGGGCCGCTCTGACTTTCTCCGGTGGATGTTTTAGCCGACTCACGTCGGCTGCCAGCAACGAGGCGCGTCCCAACGCTCTCGCCGTCGCGCAGCACGGTCACGCGGTCGGCAAGGGCGAAGATTTCCTCCAGCCGATGCGAGATATAGATGACGCCCACGCCACTCGCGCGCAGGTCGCGCACCACGGCGAAGAGGAGGTGCTGCTCCTTCTGCGTGAGCGAAGCGGTCGGCTCGTCCATGATGACGATGCGCGCGCCGGCCCCGAGCGCGCAGGCGATTTCGACGAGCTGTTGCTCCGGCATGGAGAGGGAACGAACTTCGGCGTCGGGCAAAATCTCTGCGCCGATGCGCTGGAGCAGTTCCATAGCGCGCGTGCGGCGAGTGGTCCAATCCACGCGGGCGAACGAACGCGTCTTCTCCAACCGCAGGCCGATGTTCTCCGCGACGGTGAGGTCGGGGAACAGCGCGGGCTGCTGGTAAATGCAGGCAATGCCGAGCTTGTGCGCGCTGGCGGGCGTGAGGTGCGCGACGCGCTCGCCGTTGATGTCGATGCTCCCGCCGTCCGGTTGGTGCGCGCCGGTGATGACCTTGATGAGCGTGGACTTGCCCGCGCCGTTCTCCCCGAGCAACGCATGCACCTCGCCCGCCCGCAGATCGAACGACACGCCCTTGAGCGCGCGCACCGCGCCGAAGGATTTGGTGACGGCGGTGAGTTGGAGAAGCGGAGAATCCATCGGGC
Organism: Limisphaerales bacterium; assembly: GCA_044224905.1. Lineage (GTDB taxonomy): Bacteria > Verrucomicrobiota > Verrucomicrobiia > Limisphaerales > JBGAJN01 > JBGAJN01. The sequence continues at coordinate 2,054,912 of JBGAJN010000001.1, read as the reverse complement.
CTAAGTCGCAGTTGCACCGGGTGGGCCAGAAGAAGGCCCGAAAGTGTAATGATGTACTTTGCCGTCCGCCTCTTTCATGTGGACGAGATAAATGTTCGGGTCGCCCACCAGGTGGATCAGATGGCAATTGAGGAGTCTGCGTATCTTTTCATCCCATTCTTGCATTCGCTTTTCAGCGGAAGAGTAGTCTGTTGGTGGTTTGAATGGGTTCGGCGAATGAATCAGCGAACTCGACTGCTCGTAAAGTTCGATGAACTCGTCTTTGTTCAAGAACCCTGAAGCAACATTCACCCAGTCTATCTTGACGCGGGATTGCTTGCTGGGAACTTCGTCAATCGGGCGCGGATAAAAGCCGGGATTCACTTGTTCCAATCTTTCAAGAAGCCGCTTGGCTCGCCATTCCTTTGCGTAGTCCTGATAGACTGTGGCGTAAACGGACTCATTGGCGACTAAGGAGCCGAACGCGATGAGTTCTAGGATTTTCCGGAACTGAAGATAAACGGATTCGATTGTTGTCGCTTTGTAAACGGCATTCGTTGTATTCGCACCAAATGCGTGAATGACGCTAGTTCTCAGCTTCACTTCTTCCATCATGTTACAGTAGCGATTGATGGAATCTTGTTTCATTGCGTTTCCTAATTTGAGGTTCTTGCACTTAATTCAGCTCCGCTTGCTCAGCACATTTTTCTCATACCCCTTCACCTCCGCCAGCCACGCTTCGCCCACGGGGACACCTTTGCTCTCGCAGTAGTAATCCCACACGGCACCGAAGGGGAGCGACCGGGCTTCTTCCTGGAGGGCGAGACGGGCGGTGTTGTCGCTGGCGAGTTCGGCGGCGCGGATGGCGGGCGGTTCAAGCAGCGCCAGCAGGAGCGCGCGGAGAAGGTTGCGCGTGCCGATGACCCACGCGGCGATGCGATTGATGCTGGCATCGAAATAGTCGAGCCCGATGTGGACGCGCTTCGGGCGGCCCGTGGCGATGATTTCGCGGGCGATGGCCTGAAGGTCGTCGTTGAAGGTGACGACGTGGTCGCTGTCCCAGCGCACGCCGCGACTGACGTGCAACAGAATCTCCGGCAGGTAGAGAAGCACGCTGGAAATTTTGTCGGCAATGCTTTCCGTCGGATGGAAATGTCCGGCGTCGAGACAGAGGAGCTTACGACGCGTGATAGCGTAACCGAGGTAGAATTCGTGCGAGCCGACGGTACAACTCTCCGCGCCGATGCCGAAGAGCTTCGGTTCCACCGCGTCGAGGTTGTGCTTCGCGGGCAGCGGCTCCTTGAAGACCTCGTCGAGCGCGGCGGCAAGGCGTTCGCGCGGCGCGTGACGGTCGGCGGGCGTGTCCTTGAAGCCGTCGGGAATCCAGACATTCGTGACGCACGGCGTGCCGAGCGCCTTGCCCATCGCTGCACCGATCTCGCGCGAGCGGCGGCAATGCTCGATCCAGAACTTGCGGATGCCCTTGTCGCAATGCGACAGCGTAAAGCCATCGGCGGATTTCGGATGCGCGAAGCAGGTCGGATTGAAGTCAAGGCCGAGACCGTTCTGCTTCGCCCACGCGATCCAGTTCTTGAAGTGCGCGGGTTCGATTTCGTCGCGATCCACTTTCTTGCCGCCGAACTCGCCGTAGAAGGCGTGGAGATTCAGTCGGTGCTGGCCGGGGATCAATGAGAGCGCTTTCTCCAAATCAGCGCGCAGTTCGTCGGGAGTGCTGGCTTTGCCGGGATAATTGCCGGTGACCGCGATTCCTCCGCTGAGCGCGTTACCGAAATTCTCGAAGCCGCCGACATCGTCGCCTTGCCAGCAGTGAAGCGAAACGGGGATGGTGCGGAGTTGAGCGAGGGCGCGCTCGACGTTGACGCCCAATTCAGCATAGCGCTCGCGGGCAAGGTCGAAGGTCGTTTGGATTCGTCGGCTGTGCTTCGGCATAATCGTTCGGTGCGCCATGAGACGGGCAATGTGTTACGTGATTTCGCCCGAGCGTAAAAGATCCAAAGTCTGGCTACCTTGACAATGTGGCCGAAGACTAGCACTTAATTGCCACACGCTTTGCCACGCGCGACTCAAACGATCCCGACGCTTAAGAAGCACGACTGGTTTCCCGCCGATGGGTTTCCGATCGTGGTGCTCCGGCGCGAACCTCAGGAGCCGTTTGGTCCGCACACGCACGAGTTCTCCGAGTTGGTCATCATCACGGGCGGGCACGGGTTGCACGTGACGGGCGGGGAATCTTGGCCGCTGGCGGCGGGTGACGTGTTCGTGATTGGCGGGACGCGTCCGCACGAGTATCGCGACCTAGACAAGCTGAAGCTGATCAACATTCTCTTTGACCCGGCGAAGTTACGGATGGATCTGGCCGACTTGCCGCGATTGTCCGGCTATCACGCGCTATTCACGCTGGAACCGGCGTGGCGCAAGCGACACGGTTTCAAGAGCCGACTGCACCTCGCGCCAAAGGAGCTTGGCGTGGTGGTCGGTCACGTGGAGTTGCTGGAACGGGAGCTAGCCGCGCGTGCGCCTGGCTTCGGCTTCGTCTCGACGGCTACCTTCATGCAGATCATCGGATTTCTCTCGCGCTGCTACAGTCAGTCGCGGAATCCGGACTCGCGTTCGCTGCTGCGTATCGCCGATGCCATGACGCATTTGGAGGTGAAGTTCGATCAACCGATCAACCTCGATGAGCTGGCCGGCATCGCGCACATGTCCAAGCGCAGCTTCATTCGCGCATTTCAAGCCGCCACGGGCGCCTCACCAATCGCCTACCTCATCCAACTTCGAATCAACCGCGCCACGGAACTCTTACGTGAGAGCGACGCCGCGGTGACCGACATCGCATTCCGCGTGGGGTTCAGCGACAGCAATTACTTCACGCGCCAATTTCGCAAGTTGACGGGCATCTCGCCGCGGACCTACCGGCAACAACGACCGCGGGTCACGTGAGGGAACTCTGCGGTTGCTCGAGATCGATTTTGAATTCAGAACGCCGCATCGGTGATCCGGATTTGCGCAAAATGCCCGCCAGCTATTCCTATCTTACTCGGTTCACGTTGAATTTGTCTGGTTCCCACCGCCCGCATCTCCCGCTAAGGTGAACGGCTCTTGCATGGCCGACGCACGCATCGATGAACTGAAAGCGCTCCTGCCGCAATGCCTCCTGCACGACTGGGTGCGGCTGGGCTCGCGGCTAGTCCGGCTTTTGCGCGATCGTCATCATCCCGACAAACACGACGCCTTGCTCCAGCGCATCCTCGAGGAAGTGCGTGCGTCCATTGCCCTCCGTGAGGCGCGACGCATCAATGTTCCGCGAGTCACGTATCCGCCCGACCTTCCGATCACGGCGCGCAAAGACGAAATCGTCGACGCGATTCGCAATAACCAAGTCGTCGTCATCGCGGGTGAAACCGGCTCGGGCAAAACCACGCAAATTCCCAAGATGTGCCTTGAAGCGGGACTCGGCATCGGCGCGATGATCGGCTGCACGCAGCCACGACGCGTCGCCGCGCTTTCCATCTCGCAACGAATCGCCGAGGAGCTAAACGTTCCGTGGGGACGCGAGGTCGGTTGCAAGATTCGTTTCGACGATCGGTCGGGCGCGCACACCTACATCAAGTTGATGACGGACGGCATTCTGCTCGCGGAAACGCAGGGCGATCCGACGCTCGCCGATTACAGCGCGATCATTCTCGACGAGGCACACGAGCGTTCGCTCAATATCGATTTTCTCCTCGGGTACCTCAAAGGCCTGCTCGTGCGCCGTCAGGATCTGAAGCTCATCGTCACGTCCGCCACGATCGACACGCAGGCGTTCTCGCGGCACTTCGACAACGCGCCGATCATCGAAGTCTCCGGCCGCCTCTATCCCGTCGAGGTCGTTTACCAACCGCTCGATGCCGACTCGGAGGAGCGTGGTGACATCAGCTTCGCCGACGCCGCGGTGCAAGCCGCTGAGCGCATCCTCTACGAAACGAACTTCGGCGACGTGCTCATCTTCATGCCGGGCGAGCGCGACATTCGCGAGACGAGCGACCAACTCGAAGGCCGGTTCTCCGGCGAGGCGGAAATCATTCCGCTCTTCGGCCGCCTGAGTTCAGGAGATCAACAACGCGTTTTCTCGAAATCACCTCGGCGAAAGATCGTGATCGCCACGAACATCGCCGAAACCTCGCTCACCATTCCCGGCATTCGCTACGTGATCGACTCCGGCCTCGCCCGCATCAGCCGCTACAATCCGCGTACCCGCACCCGGCGATTGCCCGTGGAACCCGTTTCACAGAGCAGCGCGAATCAGCGCAAGGGCCGTGCCGGACGCGTCGAAGCAGGCGTCTGCATCCGGCTCTACTCGGAAGAGGACTTCAACGAGCGTCCGCCGTTCACCCAACCCGAAATTCAGCGCGCCAATCTTGCCGAAGTCATCCTGCGCATGAAGGCGTTCGGGCTCGGCGACGTTGAAACATTCCCCTTCGTCCAACCACCCGCGCCGGCATCCATCTCACACGGCTTCGCGCTGCTGCAGGAACTGGGCGCGCTCGACGAAAAGCGCGAGCTCACGCCACTCGGTCGTGATCTCGCGCGATTGCCCATCGATCCGACGATTGGCCGGATGCTTCTGCAATCGCAGCACGAGCACGCCACGCGCGAACTGCTCATCATCGCGGCCGGCCTGAGCATTCAGGATCCCCGCGAGCGCCCGCTCGATCAGAAAGACGCCGCGGCGGCCGCGCACAAAAAATTTAACGACCCGAAGTCCGACTTCCTCGCGCTGCTCAACATCTGGAATGCCGTCCACGATCAATGGGACAAGCTCCGCACCCAGAACGCACGGCGGAAATTTTGCCGGCAACACTTCCTCTCCTATCTGCGGATGCGCGAGTGGCAGGATCTCTACACGCAACTGCACGACGCGCTCGAGAGCCTCGGCACGATCAAGCTCAACGAACGCGACGCCGACTATGACGCCATTCACCGCTCGATCCTCGCTGGGCTGACCGGTCACGTCTCCCGGCGCGAGGATCGCAACAGTTACAAGGCCGCAGGGAATCGGCTGCTCAATGTCTTTCCCGGATCGACTCTCTTTGAACGCGGCGACGCACCGAGAAAGCACGCGACCAAGCCAGCCCCCTCGGCGCCCAAGCCGCGCTCGAATCAGCCCCAATGGATCGTCGCCGGCGAAATCGTCGAGACCTCGCAACTTTTTGCCCGCACGCTTGCGGGAATTGATCCGCAGTGGATTTTTCAACTCGCGCCGCACTGCTGCAAGGTCGCGCACCAAACTCCGCACTGGAGCGCCACCGCCGGGCGCGTGCTTGTCGAGGAGGTCATCACGTTGCATGGATTGGAAGTGCAGCGACGCAAGGTCGCCTACGGTAATATCAATGCGAAGGACGCCACCGAGATCTTCATTCGCTCGGCGTTGGTGGAGGACAATCTCGTGCCGAAGATCGTTCCGCGCGGATCGCGCGTGTCATCGCTGACCGCGGACGTGGAAGACGATGAATCGGAACTCACGCCACCCGTGTCACGCGCAGCGAATGAGCGCTATCGCTTCCTCACGCACAACCGCGCCGTGCGGGAGAAGATCGAGAATTGGCAAACGCGGGTCCGCCGCTACGACCTCGCCGATTTGGATCAGGCACTTTTCGATTTTTATTCCAAGCACATCGAAAACGTCTCCTCCACGCATGAGCTGAATCGTTTGCTCGGTGAACAGTCCGATCCGAATTTCCTCTGCATTCACGAGGCCGATCTCGCAGGCGGACCGGTTTCTAACTACGACGCCGCAGCGTTCCCCGACGCGCTGCCGGTCGCTGGGCATCCTGTCGCACTGGCCTACGCCTACGCGCCCGGTGAAGAGCACGATGGGGTCACGATTCAACTTCCCTTCAGCATTGCGAACAGCGCGTCCGCATCCGTGCTCGAATGGGCCGTACCCGGTTTGCGCGAGGAGAAGATCAGCACGCTTTTGCGCGCGCTGCCGAAATCCATTCGCCGCGATCTGATGCCGTTTCCGCCGAAGGTGGCGGAGATTGTGCGCGACTTTAAGCCCAGTGGAAATTCGTTCCTGGCCGACCTCGGACGCTTTCTGCACGAACGTTACGGCGTTCCGGTGCCTGCGTCCTCCTGGCCTGCCGATGCGATCCCCGCCCACCTTCGCCCGCGCATCGAGATCGTCACGCCCGATCACAAGACCGTCGCCAGTGGTCGCGATTTGGATCAGCTCCGTCGCAATCTCGCGCAGGTGAAGGTCGAACCGACGAAGGAACCGGCCGCGTGGCAACGAGTCGCGCAACAATGGGAACGTTTTAACCTGCGCGCGTGGACCTGCGGCGATCTGCCCGAGCGCATCACCGTGAGTGAGGGACCTGGCCTTCCCGTCTACGGCTGGCCGGGGCTGCATTTGGAAGAAGGCGGCGTGAACATTCGCCTGTTCCGCGCGCAAGACGCCGCGCGCAACGCCAGCGTTTACGGTGTGCAGCGGCTCGTGGAAATCGCCATCGAGAAGGAGCTCGCGTGGATTGAAAAAGATCTACGCGCTTTGAAGCAGTATGAATCGCTCTACGCGCCGCTCGGCGATTTCGACGCGTTGCACGAAAGCGCGCTCGAACATCTCAAGCGCCATCTGCTGCCCGCTGATCCCCTGCCCTCATTGAGCGAGGCTCAGTTCAAGCAAGCCGTCGACACCGCGCGCAATCGCGCCGTCGGTTTGGTTTCGCCGTTTATCGATCGCGTCGGACAAATTCTGCAATTGCGCCAACAAGTGCAACAACGTCTCGGTCCGGCGGCGTCCGCGGCCCCGCCGCGAATGAAGACCCTCAATCAACTGAGCCAACTCGGAGCGCCGCCCGCGCCGGCGTCTGGGCATCCACTCGCAGGCGAACTCTCGGCGCTGCTTCCGCCACGCTTTCTCGAACAGATTCCGTTCGATCGCCTGCCGCACCTTCCGCGTTACCTCAAGGCGATGCTTACGCGCATTGAACGCGCTGCGTTGAACCCGGCCAAAGATCAGGAACGCGCGCGACAGGTCGCTCCGTATCAGCTCGCGTGGAAACAGCTGCAAGCTTCACCTCCGCGCTCCGCTGAGGCGCGGCATGCGATGGAGGAATTCCGCTGGATGATCGAGGAGCTCAAAGTTTCGCTCTTCGCCCAAGAACTCGGGACGGCTCAGCCGATTTCGGCAAAGCGCCTCGACGAGAAATTGCTCCGAATCCGGCAGGTGGGCGATTAAGGCCGGCGATTGCGAACCGCTGCGGCAGTTCGACCCGCCACAGTTCACCACGCGCTGGGAGTAATTCACTGACAATTTTGGAGCGTAATTTGCAAAACCTCCAACCCCGTCTAGAATAAGCGGGCGCAGTCGGCAAAGCTCCGACGCGCCCGCGCCAAACCTAATTAAACGACACCAGATCATGACTTCCGCTACAGCAACGAACAAATCGCCCCGTCTGCTTTCCGCCTACGACCTACGCGGACTTCCCCTGCGCAACCGCGTCGTCATGGCGCCGTTGACCCGCGCCCGCGCCGGACGCGACCGCATCCCGAACGATTTGATGGTGCAATACTACACCCAGCGCGCTTCGGCCGGATTGATCATCGCCGAGGCAACGACGATTTCTGAGCAGGGCTTCGGCTGGGTGGATTCACCGGGAATCTACAACGACGCGCAAGTGGCGGGTTGGAAGAAGATCACTGCCGCGCTCCATGCGAAAGGCACGCCCATCTTTCTTCAGCTGTGGCACTGCGGTCGCGCGTCGCACAGCAGTTTCCACGGCGGGAAACCAGCGGTGTCCGCGTCCGCGATCAAAATCAATGGCGACTATATTCACACTCCGAAAGGCAAAGAGCCGTACGAAGCGCCGCGCGCCTTGGAGACGGATGAAGTCGCCGCAGTCGTGACGGATTATCGTCTCGCGGCCGAACGTGCGAAAGCAGCGGGCTTTGATGGCGTGGAAATTCACGCGGCGAACGGCTACTTGATCGACCAGTTCCTCCAGTCGAAAACCAATCAACGCACCGATCGCTACGGCGGCAGCGTCGAGAACCGTTTCCGTTTTCTGAAAGAAATCGTCGAAGCGATTATCACCGTCTGGCCGGCGGCGAAAGTCGGTGTGCGACTTTCGCCCAACGGGAATTTCAACGACATGGGCGCGCCCGATTTCCGCGAGACGTTCACCTACGCCGCGAAACAGTTGAACGCCTACGGGCTCGCGTATCTGCACGTCGTCGATGGACTCGCGTTTGGTTTTCACGAGCAAGGCAAGCCGATGACGTTGCCGGAATTTCGTGCAGTGTTCTCCGGGCCGATCATCGGGAATTGTGGTTACACTCAGGAAACCGGGGAGGCAGCGATCGCTGCTGGCCAGGCGGACCTCATCGCGTTCGGTCGACCGTTCCTCAGCAATCCCGATCTCGTGGAACGTTTCGCGAACGGGTGGGAATTGAACCCGCCCGCCGACGTCAAAGTCTGGTCCGCACCGGACGCGCGCGGTTACACCGACTTCCCGTTCCATCCGCACGCGTGAGGGAAGCCTCCCGTCGAACGGACGGAATGGACGTTGACGATACGCGGCGCGATTGCTTGGCTACAGGTGATGCCAGATAACTCGCTCACGCCGACATTGCCTCCCCACATCATTGGTGAAGGCTACGACTTCCAGACGGTTCGCGCCCACCTTGGCGGCGAAGCGCTCCCGCCGAATTTCGTCATTCACCGCGAGGGTGCGATTCTCGGGCTGTGCCTCGGCCTGATGTGGAACCCGAAAGCCGACAGCGATCCGTGTGAAGTGTGGGTCGGACGCAAGGGCGACCTGGCGAAATGGGGCGCCAAACTCGCCGAGACGACCGGGCTCCTTCCCGTCTACGTTCGCCGCGAAGAAGGCGGTAAATGGATTTTCAAAGGGACGCACGAAGTCACCGGCAACAGCACAGAACTCGACGCCATCAAGCAACGGCTCAAGGCTCCGATCACGGGAATTTCCCGCATCGTCTTTCTGAAACGCACCGACACCGCCACGCCGCCAGCGGTGACAACGCCGGTCGTTGCTGAGTAAATTTTCGCCGCGCTTAGCCACATGCCGTCGCCTTCCGCCCATCCTCGCGATCCGCTCCACGGAGTCACCTTGGAAGCGATCGTCACCGCGTTGGTCGCGCGACACGGTTGGGCGAAAATGGGCGAGCGCATTCCGGTCCGCTGCTTTCTCCACAACCCGAGCGTGAAATCCAGTCTCACGTTTTTGCGCAAGACGCCTTGGGCTCGCGAGAAAGTGGAGTCGTGGTACATCGGCGACCTCTTGAATTCATGAAACGCGAATCCAAGCGCATTCCGACGGACGGAGGACCGAGTTTCGGCCACAATCCATTCGCCGCCCTTTCCACCGAAGGCCTTCCACCAGCGCCGGAGAATCCACCGGCAAGTTCCGCTGAACCAACCAGCCCCAAGCCCGCGCGCAAGAATCGCGGTCGCGTTGACATCATTCGACAGACGGCAGGACGCGGCGGCAAGACGGTCACGGTCGTCACGGGATTTGTCGGGATTGGACTTCCGGAGAAAGAGCAGCTCGCCAAGGCCATGCAAAAAGCATGCGGCACCGGCGGCACCGTGAAAGCTGGCAACATCGAGATTCAGGGCGATAAGCGAACTGAGATCGCGCGCATTCTGACCGAAGCAAACTTCCGCCCCGTGTTCGCCGGCGGTTAATTCATCAACTCATGGTCAGCATCGGCAAACGCAATCTTCTCTCCGTCGTCCGCGAGTCGCCAACGGGACTCTTCCTCGACGGCGGTGAGTTGGGTGAAATCCTCCTGCCGCGAAAATACATTCCCCGGAAGCTCGCGCCGAAGGAGCCAGTGGACGTCTTCATTTACCGCGATTCCGAGGATCGCCTCATCGCCACGACGGAAACTCCGCTCGCGATGGTGGGTGATTTCGCGACCTTGAAAGTCATCAGCGTGAACCGTCAGATCGGTGCGTTCCTTGAATGGGGACTCTCAAAGGATTTGCTGCTCCCGTTTCGCGAACAGGATTTTCCCGTCCATCCCGGCCAGCACGTAGTGGTTTGCGTTTATCTCGATCCGAAGACTGACCGCATCGTGGCAACGACGCGATTGAAGCGTCACCTGAGCGCCGCGCCGCCGAACTATCGCAGCGGACAACCGGTCAACCTGATCATCACGGGCCGCACTCCGCTCGGTTACAACGCCATCGTCGAGAACGCCCATCGCGGCCTGCTCTATCACAACACCCTTTCCACGCCGCTGGCGGCCGGCGAAAAACTGCGGGGATTTGTCCGCACTGTTCGCCCCAACGGTCAGATCGACCTGAGTCTCGACGCCTCCGGCTACAAACGTGTGGCCTCATTGAGCGATCAAATCCTCGCCGCGCTTGAACGCAATCGCGGCCGCTTGGATTTCGACGACGACAGTTCGCCGGAAGCCATTCGCGCCAAGTTCGCCGTCAGCAAGAAGGCCTTTAAGCAGGCGCTCGGGAAGCTCTACAAAGACCGGCGAATCCTATTCAAGAATCCGGGCATCGAACTGATTCCAAGCGCCCCCTGATTCGCATTCCTCCCGGCCCAAGGTTGATTTACTTCAAACCGTAAAAGCTCGCCGCGTTGCTCCCAAAGAACTTCACCCTGGCGGACGCCGAAAGTTGCATCCCGTAATCGTCCACTAAACCAAAGACCCGCTCGTAGCTACCGGCGAGCAGGCAAACCGGCCAATCGGAGCCATACATCACGCGATCTTCACCGAACGCTTCGAACACCACGTCGAGGTACGGTTTGAATTCCGCGGGCTTCCACTTCGCCCAATCGGCTTCCGTGATCATCGCGGAAACTTTGCACGTCACGTTCGGCATTTTTGCCAGCTCGCGAATCTGCTCGCGCCACGGCGAGATCACGCCGTCCTTGATCAAAGGCTTGGCAATGTGATCGAGCACGAACGGCTGCTCGGGAAACTTTTCCACCAACTCAATCGCCGCGGGCAACTGCTTGGTGAAAATGAGGAGGTCGTACCGGAGCTTAAACTGTCGCAACTTGCCGATGCCGCGCACGAACTCCGGACGCAACATAAAGTTGTCATCCGGTTCGTCCTGCACCACGTGACGGACGCCGACGAACTTCGGATGAACCGCGAACCGCGCAAGCTGTTCCTCCACTTTATCAGAACGCAAATCGACCCAGCCGACCACGCCTTTGATGATCGAGTGATGATCGGCGAGCTCGAGCAACCAGCGCGATTCCTCAACCGTCTGCCGCGCTTGCACGGCGACGGAGCCATCGAGTCCGGCCTTGGCAAGCAACGGCACGAGATCGCCGGGAAGCAGATCGCGGCGGATCGGCCACTCAGGTTTCATCCAGCCGTATTCGGCTTCGCTGAATTTCCAGAAGTGCTGGTGCGCGTCGATTCTCATGAGATCGGAAAAAGTGATCGTCGCTCAGTTTACGTGGACCACGGCTTTGATCACGCCGGTCTCGGGTTTGATCCAACTCGGGAACACGGCGATCAGTTCGTCAAAGTTCGCCTGATGGGTGATCCACGGGCGCGTGTCGATACGACCATCCTCGATCAGCTTGATGATGCGCGTGAAATCCGGCGGCAGCGCATTGCGCGAACCCATGATCGTCAGTTCGCGACGATGCAGCGCCGGCGCTTGCGGAAAAGAAACCTCCGCCTGTGTGATGCCCACGTAAACCAATCGTCCGGTGAAACCGCAATAGTTGAGCGCGTTCGCCATCGACTTGTTGCTACCGGTCGCATCGATCACGACCTGGCCCAGCGCGCCGCCGGTCATTTGCTTCAAAGTCTCCGACTCGGAACCGTCGCCCTTGGTGAGAATCGTATCGGCAACGCCCATTTTGGTGCGCACGAACTCAAGCCGTTGCTCGTTCAAATCCATCACAATTGTCTTCGCGCCGGAAAGCTTCGCGAACTCGATCACACTCAAACCAATCGGCCCGGCGCCGATGACGAGAACGTTTTCGCCCGCGACGGGATTGCCGCGGTTCACCGCGTGGCAGCCGATCGCGAGCGTCTCGACGAGCGCGCATTGTTCCGGCGTGAGCTGGTTCGCCGGATGCAGTTTGCGCGCCGGCACCACGATCCGCTCCGTCATTCCCCCGTCCATCATCACACCCAGAACCTTGAGGCTCTCGCAGCAATTCGTCGCGCCTTTGCGGCAGGAGTAACACTGACCGCAATTCATATACGGCTCAACCGAACAACGATCGCCGACCTTCACATTCGTCACTCCCGCGCCCACGGCGACCACTTCCACGCCCAGTTCGTGACCTGGAATCCGCGGATACGAAAAGAACGGCATCTTGCCGAGGTAACCGGAAATGTCGGTGCCGCAAATACCAATCCGGCGCACGCGCACGAGCGCTTCGCCCGCAGCGGGTGCGGCGGGTTCGGGAATGTCGATGGCGCGGAACAATTGCGGCTTTTCGAGTTGGATGGCTTTCATGAAATTATTCGGTCTGCAACTCTACCGAACGCTCACTTCGCGTAACAAGTCCAACCGCGCCTTCCGCCTCCGAACGAATCCGAAAAATCTGCAGGCTGGCGCCGGCCTGCGTTTGCTGGCAGAAATCCGCGCATGACCGATCGGCAAGCGTTCTACGAATCCCGCGCCGCCCTGCGCGCGCAGGAGATGGGACGCCATTATCATCGCTTGCTGCAGCGCCATTTCGCGTTCCTCATTCCGCCCGGCGCACGCGTTCTCGAACTCGGCTGCGGCCTCGGTGACGTGCTCGCCGCAGTTAAGCCGTCACGTGGCGTTGGCGTGGATTTTTCTCCGTCGATCATCACGCAAGCGCGGCAACGGCATCCCGAGTTGGAATTCCATGTCGCCGATGCGGAGGAGTTTTCACCAAACGAAACGTTCGACTACATCATTCTCTCGGACATGGTGAACGACGTGCGCGACGTCGAATTGTTGCTGGTGCGATTGCGCGCGTTCAGCCATCCGCGCACGCGGCTGGTTGTGAATATTTTCAACAACCTCTGGAAGCCGATCCTCGGCGTGGCTGAAGCGCTCGGAGCGAAAGCGCCCACGCCACCGCAGAACTGGCTTTCCACGGACGATCTCAAGAACCTGCTTTATCTGTCGGGCTGGGAAGTGATCAAGACGGATCCACGCATTCTCTGGCCATTGCGAACGCCGTTGATCGACCCGATTTTCAATCGCTGGCTCGCGCCGATCTTCAATTGGTTTTGCCTCACGAATTTCCTCATCTCCCGCCCGCGCCCGCCCCTGACTGGCAACAAGCACTACCAGTGCTCCGTAATCATTCCCGCCCGCAACGAAGCGGGAAACATCGAGGCCGCAGTCCTTCGCACGCCGATCATGGGGCTCGGCACGGAACTGATTTTCATCGAAGGTCACTCGAAGGACAACACGTGGGAAGAAATCCAACGCGTCGCCGCGAAGTATCCGCATCGCGAAATCAAAGTCCTCAAGCAAACCACCAAAGGCAAAGGCGGCGCGGTGCGCGAAGCGTTTGCCGTGGCTTCAGGCGATCTGTTGTTCATCCTCGATGCCGATCTCACGATGCCGCCGGAGCAGTTGCCGAAGTTTTACGAGGCGGCGCGGTCAGGTGCGGCGGAGTTCGTCAACGGCGTACGATTGGTTTATCCAATGGAAGATCAGGCGATGCGTTTCCTGAACATGGTGGCGAACAAATTCTTCGGCCTCGCGTTCAGCTGGCTGCTCGGACAACTCGTGAAGGACACGCTCTGCGGCACGAAGGTATTGTTCCGCTCCGACTACGAGATCATCGCGCGCAATCGTGCGTACTTCGGCGACTTCGATCCGTTTGGTGATTTTGATCTCCTTTTCGGTGCCGCGAAACTCAACCTCCGCATCGTCGATCTGCCCATTCGGTATCAGGCGCGAACTTACGGCGAGACGAACATCCAGCGCTGGAGCCACGGCTGGCTATTGCTGCGCATGGTGTGGTTCGCGGCGCGCCGAGTGAAGTTTGTCTCGTGACGATTAGGCGAGCGGTTTGCGCGCGCCAAAGATCAACGAACCGCTGATCGCTCGAACGCCCGGAACGCTCTCGAGAAAATTTCCCAATCGCTCAACGCGCGGGATCCATGCCGGCGACGTGAAGGGATGAAGGAAATCAAAATTCCGGATCGCGATGCCGACATAGCCAGCCTTCTCCAGATAACCGCGCAACTGCCAGCGGAAGAAAGCGCGTTCGTCCGGACTATCCCCCACCCTGCGCTTGATGAAGCCGACGTTTTTTTGCAACGCGATCTGCGGATTCAGCATGTTCGGCTCAGAGAACGAGCACCAACCACCGGGTTTCAGCACTCGAAAAATCTCGCGCAACGCCTTGGGCGCATCAACGTGATGCAGCATGGAACAACCGAAGACGGCGTCGAAGTGATTGTCCGGAAGCTTCATCGCGGTGACGTCCTGAATTCCAAAGGAGAGATTTCCCAAACCCGCCTGTCCGGCTTTCTCCTGCGCGCGCGCCAGCAGATCCGGGGAAAGATCCGTCGCAGTAAGGTGTTTCACATGCGGAGCAACGCGCAACGTAAACTCACCGGTCCCACAACCGACCTCCAGAACTTCAGATGCGTTCGTCATGCGCGCAAGTTCACGAAACAAATTCGCCCGACGCGCCGCGCGCGCCTGCCCCGCGGGAGTTTGCCAGCCCCAAACAACGTCAGCCTTCGTCTGCCACGCTTTCCAATGCGCGAGTTCGCGCTCGTTGTGAGCCGTGTCGTTCATCATCAATGGAGCTGAGACCATGCTCTGCTTATCGGCAGAGGAATTCAATTTTGAAGGGCAACCACCGGCTGTAAACCAACGCTCGGCCACGGACAATCGGCTCAATTCGCTGCGCTTTGCGCCGACGATCCCGAACGCACACAACGGAAGCCAGCATGGGAGAGCCCGGTGTCCGGAGCGGTCTTCATACGAAAGCTCGGACGAAAGCCGCCGCAATATAGATCGGTGCACAGATACGACCCGCCGCGCTGGACGCGCTTGGCCACACCAGGTTCGTTGGCGTCGTAACTGGTGTCGGGGCCCTGCGGATTCTTCTTCGCCGAGTTCGCGTAGTAGTCCGGCAGATACCAATCGGCGCACCATTCCCAGGCGTTGCCTGCCATATCATAGAGCCCGTATCCATTCGGCGGATACGACGCGACCGGCGCGGTGAAACGATAACCATCCTGCTGGGTATTTTGATTCGGAAACCGGCCTTCCCAGACGTTCGCCATCGGTTTGCCGCCGGGCGAAACTTCATCACCCCACATGAACTCCTTCCCCTTCAAACCGCCGCGCGACGCATACTCCCACTCGGCCTCCGTCGGCAAACGCTTGCCCGCCCATTTCGCATACGCGACGGCATCGAACCAACTGATGTGCACCACGGGATGTTTTTCCAGTCCCTTGATCGAGGAATCTGGGCCCTGAGGATGACGCCAGTTCGCGCCGGGAACGTACTCCCACCAGATCATGTGATTGTTCAGCGGAACATTCTCTCCCGGCGGCGGCGAAAAAACGATCGAACCGGCAACGAGATTTTCCAATGGTACTCCGGGGAAATCCTTCGGGTCGGGTTTCTTCTCTGCCGTGGTGATGTAGCCCGTGGCTTTAACGAATTTCTCGAACTGCTCGTTCGTCACCTCGGTACGATCCATCCAGAAGCCGTCAACCGTCACTTCATGCACCGGTTTCTCGTCGCTTTGCCCCTTTTCCGAACCCATTGCAAACGTTCCGCCGGCGATCCACACCATATCGTTCGTGTCCGTCGAAACGATCGCAGATGTCGGCGGAGCTTGCGTGCTCGCCTTCTCGGGATTGGCCTTCTGATAAGCACGGACCTGCTGGCGCCCGTGGTCGTCGATCTTTGGCAGAATCAACCAAGATCCGAATGATACACCGGCGAGGACCACAACCAGCGCGACAATGAACTGGATCGTGGACTTGCGATTTTCAGGCTTCTTTCCGGTGTTTTTCATGATTTCAAATCAAGTGTAGCAATGCCCAATCGTTCGCGATAGAGGCATTTCAGGAGGGCAAGGTTTCGCCAAACGATCAACGCGCGCAGAACTGCTCAAAAGCCCCACCAAAGAGGGCTTTGACGTCGCGCTGGATTTCTGCAGGCGTGGGCTCCCAGCCGGCCATCATCACGTCGGCGTATTTCTCCGTGAGAACTTTCGCGATGATGCGGCGGGAGTGCGACCACTTGTAGATGATCTGGTCAAGCACGCGGGCGTCGGAGTGCTGCGGAGTGACGCTGAGGCCCAGGAGTTCAAGACGCATGCGCGTCATTTCCTCGATTACGCTCGGGATGTTGGTGAACCACCAGCAGCCGAAGATGTGCAGGTTGCGGAACTTGCGCGCGATCACGCACAGCTCGTGCTGGTTTTCTCGCGCGAGAACGGTGGCGGTGAATTTGTTGTTCGGATACGCGGAGCAAAGGTTCGAGAGCGAAGTGAGGTTGCTCAAGCCCAAGCCATCGCCGGCGAGGCGCAGCAACGGATTGACCGCGCGTTTTACACCCGGCATCAACGCGAACGGCAACCCTGCCTCAGCGCAGAATGGCATGATGATTTTTTCGACGACCTGCGCGGGCAGCGACTTGCCCGGGAATTCGAAGTCCGGCGGGAACGACACCATGAGATACTTCGCGTCGATGCGCTTGGCCCAGCTCGCAAGAAAGCGGCGGGCTTCCGAGGCGCTCTTGGGCGTGAGGTTCGCCGTCGTCTTGTAGCCCCATTTGGCGAGCTTCGCCGCAGTGTTCTTCCAATCGAGCACGAGGGGATCCACGCGCAACGCGGCGGTGAAACGTTCGTCGCGTTTGAAACCCTTTTCCCAAACCGGACGCTCGAGGTCGTCGAACGGCGAGTTGGTCATGCAAATTTTTTCCACGCGCGCGACCTTCATCACGTGCGAGACGTAGTCAGCGGGTTTCCATTGCTTGAACCACTTGCGCAACGCCGGCAGGTCGCGCTTCTTCACGTCGAGGCCAAGTTGATTGAGCGTGGTGAGGACACCGCGACACGCTTCGGAAATCGGCGAATTCTCGATGAACAGCGCTTCCCAGATCGCGTCAGCCTGCTGCTGTTTGGACATCGCCCAGAACTTGTCGTACGGCATGTCGAACACGCGGAACGATTCCGAGACGAGGTAGTGATATGTGAGCAAATCGTCGACGCCCCACAGCAGCAACTCGCCGAACGCGGCGTCGTAGAGGTGGGTGTGGATGTCATAAACCGGCGTGGTTTCGACAACTTTTTGAACGCGCGCCGCCAACGCGGCCCGGGATTGCTCTGTGACAAACGAACTCATGTTGGCCAAGAATAATGAAATCTTGCGGCGCTGCCAGACGTTTTTGGCTGGTACGCTCGGCGAGGTGAAAGGCCGGCTGACGGGTCGTTTATCGGAATTGTTCGTGAAAGTTGCCCGCGTTCATGGCTCCATCCTCTGGTGAACCTGCGCATCCACAGTTCCGACATTCATTTGACCGATGTGCACACGCGCATCCCCTTCAAATACGGCATCGCGACGATGACGCAGTTTCCCTATTCGTTCCTGCGCCTGCACGTGGAGATCGATGGCCGGCGGGCCACCGGCATTTCCGCGGACGGCCTCCCGCCGAAATGGTTCACCAAAGATCCGGCCCGAGCGATCCCTGAGGAAATTCTCGAGATGCTCGACGTGATCGAGCACGCCGCGCAAATCGCCAACGGACTCGAAGGCGAAAGTGCTTACGATATTTGGGAGCAACTTTACACCGCGCAAGCTGCGTGGGGCGTGGAACAAAACCTTCCACCGTTGCTGACGAATTTCGGGACCTCGCTAGTCGAACGCGCGCTCCTTGATGCCGTTTGCCGCCATGGCGGTGAGACGTTTTCGGAAATGCTCCGCAGCGGCGCGCTCGGAATCCGCTTGGGCGACATTCATCCATCGCTGGCCGGCACCACGCCCGCCACGTGGCTCTCGCCGCACCCGCTCACGCACATTACGGCGCGGCACACCGTGGGGTTGCTCGATCCCTTGACTGAATCGGACATCGCAGCCGCCGACCGTGTGCACGACGGTTTGCCACAATCGCTCTCCGCCTGCATCGAGCGCTACGGCCTGCGCCATTTCAAAATCAAAGTGAACGGCCAGTTTCAGGCCGACCTTGAACGCCTGCGCCGCATCGCGAGCGTAGTGATGGCCGAGGAAGGACCGGACTTTGCGTTTTCACTCGATGGCAATGAGCAATTCAAAACCGTCGGTGACTTCCGCGCGTTTTGGGAAGAAGCGAACCGCGATCCACGCCTGCACCGCTTCTTCAAAAATCTCCTCTTCGTCGAGCAACCGCTGCATCGTGCCGCCGCGCTCGCGCCCGAAGTCGGACCCGCGCTCCACAACTGGGTTGAGCGCCCGCCGATGATCATCGATGAATCCGACGCGACGCTGGAAAGCCTGCCGACCGCGTTGGAGCTCGGCTACTCGGGCACAAGTCACAAGAACTGCAAAGGCATCTTCAAAGGCATCGCGAACCGCTGCCTGCTGTTGCAACGCAGCACCGAGCAACCCGAACGCAGCTGGCTGATGAGCGGCGAAGATTTGTGCAACGTCGGCCCGGTAGCGTTGCTGCAAGACCTCGCGGTGGTCGCGGCGCTCGGCATTCAAAGCGTCGAACGCAACGGACATCATTTCGTCGCCGGCCTTTCCGATTTCCCTGCGCACGTTCAAGAGTTGATCCTGGAAACGCACGGCGACCTCTACGCGCCGAGCAACGCCGGCTGGCCGACATTGCGTCTCTGCTCAGGTGAATTGGGACTGACCTCAATTAATCAAGCCCCGCTCGGCGTCATCCCGATGATCCCGGTGGAAATGTTTCCGTCCGCCGCAGAGTGGCGGGCGGCCCGATAAATCAGAGCGCCTTGGGCCGGTAGTAACGTGCTTCAAAGTTTGCGCCACCCGCATAGGTCGCGCGGTAGCCATCCAGCATCGTCGGCAATTCCATCAACATCCACGGCGTGTTCAATAGTCCGCCGTTCTTGGTGAACACGACGCCGTCGGCAATATAGATCGCGGAGTGAACCATTTGCTGCGTCGGACTGATAATCGCAACGATATCCCCAAACCTCGGCGCGCCGACAACTGGTTCGTAATCGCGCCGAATCACTTGCTCGCAGAAAACCGGATCACTGAAACGATCGTCCGGCACCTCGCGGAAGAAATTCAGCGACGTCCAGTGGCAGTCCTCCGAGGAGTATCGGCGGTCAAAACTTGGAAACGGAAATGTGTACATCCGCCGCCGCGCAAAAGGCGGCAGCAAGTGAACCACGTCCACATCGGTCCCGCCCGGCACCCGCGCAAGGGACTCGATCAACGGCCGAAGATCCTTGGCGCGACCGCCGCGACCCCAATAGTCCACGAGCGCGTTGACGTCCGAGTCGGGGCGCACCACAAGCCGCAACAAGATGGACTCGCCAGCCGAGAGGACCTCACTCGCCCGCTTACGCTCATCTTCGGAATCAATTCTTCGCAACAAAACCGGAGCATCCGTCAATATCAGTTTGGTCCCGCGCGGATAAAGCAGGCGGCGGAACAATTCGGTCGTTCCCGGCTTCAGCCAATCGCTCCGGAGCAATTCCTCCCAAGTAGCGCGTTCCAGCATGGTGGAATACTGATAGCGTTCGTTGACGGGGAACTCGGCCAGAAAATTGTATAGTTTGCTGCGAGCCTCTGCTGAAAGACTCCAAACCAGTTCATCGGCCACTTCAATCACAACGCCCGCAGGTGAACGGCTCCAACGCTGCGCTTGGGCCATTTCGACCTCCCGTGAGGAAAACCCGCATCGCCGCAACAAGTTGAAAACCATCGATTCCGTGTGATCGGGAAATACCCACATGGTAGGCTCGACGCGCCGCCAGCGACCGAGAAACTCCCCTGGAGCCGACACTACAATCCGTCGCCGCTCGAGCGTGCCCCACGGTCCTGCGGAACTCTTTACAAGGGGTGCATCCTTCATCGTCAACGCCGGCAGCGGGGTTCGCCGGACCTCCGGCACCACCTGCCAGATCGCGACCGCCGCGATCGCCACCAGGTTGACCAGCAGGACAATGAGGAGAGGCTTGAACCGAATGATCACCGCTTCACGAACCGGTCGTCCCTGACCGACCGGAACGGCCCCGTCAAATTCCCATCGTAGCCACCAACGCTTCATTCCGCCTTCCGCCGCGCAAAGATGAGTCGCAGCGGCGTTTCTTCCGGAACAAACGCCGAGTAATATGAAATCAAGTCGTCAATCTGCATCAACATCCACGGCTGCATTATACTGCCGCCATTCTTGGTGAAGACGACGTCGTCCGCCAAAAACACTGCCGAATGAAAAACCCGGCCATCCGGCAAGGCGAGCAGGACGAGATCACCCATGCGCAGATCGCCCACGATGGTATAGTAATCATTCTTGATCCGCTCCAACGCCACCCGCGTATCGGTGAAAGTGTCGTCCGGAATAGCGTTGAAAAAGTTGAGCGAAGTCCAATGGCTATCCCTCTGTTGGACCAAAGGATCGCCGTCGGGCGCCGGATACGTGTAGAGGCGACGCCGCGCGAATTGCGGTAACAAGTGGGCAATGTCGATGTCACACCCACCCGCCACCCGCGCCAGCGAATCCAGCAGTGGTCGCACATCTTTTGCGCGCCCGCCAAAGGACCAGTAATCCACCAACCGGTTAACATCTGTCTCCGGCCCCACCTTCAGATCCACCAGCAGCGTGGTTTTTCGCGAAACCATCTTAATGAACTTCACCTTTTCGTCCCGATCGGGGAGTAGCGGAACCACAATATTCAAATCGGCGAACAAGAGGAGGTTTCCATGGGGATACAGGAAACGCTTGAAGAGACTTACGGTCGTCGGCGCGAGACCGCTGCCGGCAATCCGCTCGTCGAGAAATTCCGGCCGGAACGAGAACGCCGAACCCTGCGCGACATTCTGCGGCGAACGGCTCAGAACTGAGTAGATCGTCCGCCGACCATTTTGAGTCAGACCATAGACCAGATCCGACTTGGGCACGGTTACCAACGCATCGCCTTCCGAGCGCGTCGCGGCGAGCAATGCCTTCACCTGATCCGGAGAAAGCTCGGCAGTCTGAAAAAGCGAACGCAACTTGTCGGTCGTGTAACCGGGGAATACCCACCGCAACGGAAGCTTCTCGGCGTCCTCCACGCGAATGAACTCGGTCGGCGGTTCGACGGCAATGCGCGTGTATTCGAGTTGCCCCCAAGGGCCCGGCTTGCCTTGAAAAACGCGGCGCTGAAACTGATCGGTCGGCGCGGTCCGCTGACGCTTGCTGAATTGCTCGTAGAACTTGCCGCCGTAAATGACAGCCAACAGTATCCCCCACGGCGCCAAGAGGAACAACACGATCGCGACATAGAGTCGGCGTGTCATTCGCACATGGACTGGACGATCACCCGGCGGTTTCGCCGGTGGTTCAGAGTGGTCGATTTGAATCATTTGACTTCGGTTCTCAAGTCAGGACTAAACGGACGGGAATACTAGCATACTTTCGCGAGCGTGCTACGCAGATTTTGCAGGAACCAATCGGCCGAAAAACTTCGCTAAGAGTGTGCAAAAACATAGGCAATCGCCGGGGCAAAGGAATAGGGCGCAGGCGACAAATGAACCATACACCCTACAATCGGCTGATGTGCCTTGCTCGTGTAGCTCCAGAAGATTCCCGTGGAACAATTTGCCCCAGTACCGCATGCTGATCGCCACCATGAAAGCCCGTTTGCTCACCACGCTGGCTCTTGCCGTCGCCCTGCCAACCTTCGCCGCCGATTACGACGTCATCATCCGCCACGGAACCATCGTCGATGGCACCGGCAAACCCGGGTTCACCGGAGACGTCGGAATTCGCGCGGGGAAAATTGCCGCGATCGGAACAGTCAACGGCACCGCCACGACCGAAATCGACGCCCGCGGAAAAGTCGTCGCCCCCGGATTCATTGACGTCCACACGCATTCGGAAAACCTCGGCGACCTCCCGAACGCCGAGAATTTTCTTCGCATGGGTGTCACGACGATCATCACCGGCAACTGCGGCAATTCCCGCACTGATGTCGCGAAGTTCTTCACCGATCTCGAGACGACGAACATCGCCGTCAACGTCGGCACGCTCATCGGCCACAACTCCGTTCGCTCGCAAGTGATGGGCGGCAGTTTCATGCGCCCGCCCACCGCCGCCGAACTCGCGAAGATGACCGCGATCGTTGATCAAGCGATGAAAGACGGCGCGGTTGGTCTCAGCACGGGTTTGATTTATTTGCCCGGCACGTTCGCGAAGACGGATGAGATCGTTGCGCTTGCCAAGGTCGCGTCGGCGCACGGCGGCATTTACGCGAGCCACATGCGCTACGAGACCACGAAGATTTTCAAAGCGATGGACGAACTCACCACCATCGCCCGCGAGGCGAAGATTCGCGCCGAGTTGTCGCACATCAAACTTTCCGGGCCGAACGCGTGGGGCAAAGCGGACGAAGTCATCGCCTACCTCGACAAGCAACGCGCCAGCGGTCTCGAGGTCACGCACGATCAATACGCCTACACCGCCTCGAGCACTGGCCTAAGCCAGTTGGTTCCCGACAAGGCGCGGGAAGGCGGTCGCCAGAAATACATCGAGCGCATCAACGATCCCAAACAGAAAGCCGCAATCGTGAAGGAAATGAAGGACGTGCTGAAGAAGAGCGCGCGCACCGATTACTCGTACGCCGTCGTCGCCCAGTTCAAATACGACAAATCACTCAACGGTAAAACCATTCCCCAAGCTGCCAAACTGAAACGCGGCTCTGATTCACTCGATGATCAGATCGAGCTCATTCTCGACATCGAACGTCACGGCGGTGGCAGCGCGGTCTATCACGGCATGAGCGAAAACGATCTGCAGAAGTTTCTTCGTCACCCGCTCACGATGATCGCCAGCGATGGCGGCCCGCGCTTGCTCGGCGATGGCGTGCCGCATCCGCGCAGCTACGGCAACAACTCCCGCGTGCTCGGTCGCTACGTGCGCGAGTTGAAACTTCTCCCCATGGAAGACGCGATTCGCAAGATGAGCTCCCTGCCCGCCCATGCGTTTCGCCTCGGCGACTGCGGAGAACTCAAGCCCGGCCAGCGCGCGGACGTCGTGATCTTCGACCCCGCGCGCGTGAATGATCCCGCGACCTTTGAAAAGCCGCACCAGCTGGCCGTCGGATTCACCGACGTGCTCGTGAACGGTGTCGCCGTCATTCGCAACAACGAACTCACCGGCGTACGACCGGGCAAAGCGCTCCGCCATCGCGATGGCGACAAATAATCGCCCGCGTCGCGACAATTGAATTGTTGCACCGGATGCCGCCTGCTAGAGGAACCGCAGCGTGAAGACTAACTCAGAGACTCGCCCTCGGCTCGGCTGGCGGGAAGTGAGTTGGTTGGCCGGAGGGTTCCTACTACTGACGACTTGTCTTCTGTTGGTCGGCTGGCATTTGAGGGAGTTCGCTACCGAACACTGGCACTTAATTGGAGTCAGCGTGATTATTTCGTCACTCGTTACCGCTCTGGCCCGCGTGCTGTATCTCAACCACAGTTCCCGCCGCGACGCGCTCGCCCAGGCCCAGCAAGCGGCCGGGTTGAACGAGGAGAAACTGAAGCTCGCTCTCGCCGCGTCGAACATGGGCGTATGGGAGTGGGACGTACGGACCAACGTCGCCGAGTGGTCGCCCGAGTGTTTTCAAATTATGGGCGTAACCCATTTCAAGCGCACGCTCGAGGGGTTCACTGAGTTGGTCCATCCTGACGACCTTCCCGGCGTTATGGCGGCAGTCGATAAAGCGATCGCCGCGAAGGGAATCTTCTCCGCGGAGTTTCGCGCGATCCGGCCAGACGGCGAGGTTCGTTGGCTCTCGAACATCGGGCGAGCGAACTACGATGAGCAAGGGCAACCCTTACGCCTGATCGGCACTGTCACCGACATCACGGAACGCAAGCGCGCTGAATCCGAGTTGTCCGAAAGCGAACGGCGCTTTGCCACGTTCATGGATAACATTCCGGGTAATGCGTGGATCAAAAACCTCGAAGGCCGATACGTCTACGCCAACAAAATGCTGGTCGAAAACATTTTCAAAGGCAGCGACAGATGGCGCGCCAAGACTGACGATGAACTTTGGGAACCCGAGATCGCGCGACAATTTAAGTCTAACGATCAGCTGGTGATGGCCTCCGGAGAATCCCTCCAAACCATCGAAAGCTACTACCTGGAAAAGCAACTCCGGTTCGTGCTCGTCAGTAAATTTCCTCTCCGCGACTTGTCTGGAAAAATAATCCTGGTGGCCGGCATGGCCATCGACGTTACCGAACGCCGGAAGGTGGAGGACGAACTGCAAATCGCCAACGAGCGACTGCGCCAGCTTTCCCGCCGTCTGCTCGAAGTGCAGGAATCGGAACGGCGCGAGCTCGCGCGGGAGTTGCACGACGAGATCGGGCAATCATTGACCGCCCTCCTTTTGGACCTGCGCAGCGCGCAACGCTCGCGGGACAAAGCACAACTCGACGCCCGCCTTCAGGAGAGCCTTGATCTGGCCGACAAAATCCTCTTCGAAGTCCGCAACCTGTCGGTCGATCTGCGCCCGTCGGTTCTCGACGATCTCGGCCTGCTGCCGGCGTTGCGGTGGCACATCGACCGGCAACAGCAGCGCCTCGATATCCCGATGACACTGATTGCGGAACCACTTTCCACCTCACCCTCGCGGCAAGTTGAAACCGCCTGCTTCCGCATCGTGCAGGAGGCGCTCACCAACATCGCCCGGCACGCCCAAGCAGCGACCGTCGTCGTGCAACTTCGCCAGGTAGGCGATCAACTCACTCTGAGCATCCGTGACGATGGCAAGGGCTTCGATGTCGCTCTCCAGCGCGAACGCGCGACCGCCGGCAACAGTTTTGGCCTGCTGGGCATGAATGAACGCGCTTCACTCAATGGCGGCAGCCTCACGATCGAATCCGCGAGTGGACGAGGAACCGAAATCCGTGCTACGTTTCCCCTGCCAGTGTTACCAAGCGAAACGGAAACCCCGAATACCGAGCTACTGTGAACAAACCCATCCGCATCCTGTTGGTCGATGATCACGCGCTCGTGCGCGCCGGCATCCGCTCGCTGTTGGCGAACATCGCGGGCGTCGAAGTCGTGGCCGAAGCTGGCGATGGCCGTGAAGCGCTGAAACTGGTCGGAATCATTCATCCGGACGTCGTGGTGATGGATGTCGCGATGCCGGGCCTGAACGGGCTCGAGGCTACCGCCCTTATCCTCCGCGATTATCCCGATACGCGCATCGTGGTTCTCTCCATGCACTCCAACGAAGAGTACGTCCTCCGCGCTCTGCAAGCCGGCGCGCTCGGCTATCTGCTCAAGCGCGCGTCGAGCAACGACCTCGAACAGGCCATTTTGAAAGCGGCCAAACGCGAAATCTTTCTCGGCCCTGAAATCTCCAAGCAGGTGATTAAAGACTACGTGCGCCGCATCGCCGGCGGCGGCGACGCCGAGCGCCCACAGCCCGGCCAACTGGATCAACTCACCGCCCGGCAACGAGAGATTCTACAACTCATCGCCGAGGGCAAAACCACCAAGGAAATCGCCAGCGTCCTCAATCTGAGTTTCAAGACCGTCGAAACCCATCGGACGCAACTCATGTCCCGCCTCGATATCCATGAAGTCGCAGGCCTCGTTCGCTATGCCATCCGAACCGGGGTGGTAACCTTGGAGTAACTCTCCCACTGACGCGCGTAGTCCCCACGCAGAAAGGCTGGTTTCCCTGTAAGCGCGCGTTTAATCCGGCGAAAACCGGTCTCATCCCCGTTGTACCGACGATGCCGTGAAACCTCAGGGGACAACCGGCATGGCTAAAAACTCAACCCCGCCGATCACTAGGCCGGCACTTTCGTTTTGCGCTTTTCCAAGCGCTTGAGCATCGCCGGACTAAAGTGGCGGTTGCCCTGGTGCACGCTGCGAATCGCATCCCCAATGATTCCCGCGCCACCGATCTTGCTGACGTAGCCGACCGCGCCGGCAGCGAACGCCGCATGCACCGAATCCTCGTCGTCGTTGCCAGAAAAGATGATTACCTTGGCGTTCGGGTCAGCTTTCATTATTCCGGAAGTTGCCTCCACGCCGTCCATGAGCGGCATCGAGATATCCATTACCACCACTTCGGGGTGGAGCTCGCGAAACCGGTCGAGCGCCTCGAAACCGTTCGCGGCTTCGCCGATCACCTGAATGTCGCCGTCGTACTCCAGATTCTCCCTCATCACCGTACGAATCTCCGCGTGGTCATCCACGAGCATGATATTGATGGATTTCATAATTGATCCCGCTTCAGTTCATATAGTCCTGTCGCAACGACGGTATGTGCGGCTTGATGCCAATGGCGATACACCTACACCGTACAACCGAGTTGCCATAAGGGCGACGGAGCCAAATCTCTGTTTGCCGATTCACCGCCCTTAGCCAACGGTTTTTTTATTCCCGACTTACGCACTAGAAAAATTCAAACCCAATCGGAATGCGCGCAGGAATAGTAACTCTATTTGGAAAAAATTGCATTCCACGTGGAACCAAACAAGGAGATTTCTTACCCCTGCATCCTTCGAGTGACACTTCTCGTATAACGTGAAGACTCTACGGGTCAATTATGCCACTTAGTCCATCTTGGCTATTCCTCTTCACGTGATATATCCAAAAGAGTTTGCGGGTGGATTTCGAACCATCCATCGGAGTCCCATACGAACTTCCCGCGGACCCGGATCGCACCGCTTTGGTTCCGAAACATTGCCGACTCAATCGGCACACGGCCACGGTAAATCTCCACCCGGATGTACCGCCGTTCTGGCAAAGGGATTCGCATACCATCGACCTCCAGGGTACGCAGTTCTAGATCCACCGTTACGAAACGGTCGGACGCCTCGCGATGTTGAACCACGATTCCGCTGGCCGTTGCGCCCATTTCAAAGTCGGTCCAACCCTGCAAGCCGAGGCATTTGAAAGGCGTCGTCGCAAATGCCGTGATGACCGTTGGGAGATTCACCCTGGGGGCCGGCGCAGCCAGCAGTTTCTCTTGGATCATCGCCACGTCAGGACCGGCAATCACCGGGGCCCGCTGACCAAAAAGAATCAGCTGCCGGTGCGCGTAATGAGGCGCGACGCACCCGCCGCCGAGCAGCAGCACACTCATTAAAACTATCAACCCCACACCTCGGAAAGTCCGGCACGCCATAATGAGGTTACCTTCGAGGCAACCATCACCAGGCGCAAGAGCCCGCCCGCACCTAGTCGCTTCCGCGATGTGGGGTGAACACCCCATGGTATCGGCGCCGCGACCCGCTACCGTACCACCATGAACCTGTTATTAATATTGGTCGTTCTGCTGCTCTTGTTCGGAGGCGGCGGGTTTTACCTCGGCGGCCCCGTTGTCGGCGGCAGTGGCGTCGGCGTCATCCTCGTGGTCTGCCTGATCGTCTATCTCATGGGCGGATTCCGCACCCGGGGTTAGCCAACGCTCCATAAGTGCTGCGATCAACTCCGGTCTATCAATCGCGCACGGCGAAGCGCCCGGACGGGCTTGCAGAGAATCAAGGCAAGCGGATGTGCCGAACTGCACCGTGAAGTCGGCGCGCGACGCGTAGGGCCGGTCGAAAATCGCCCATCATCTTATGCCCATTTTAATTCTCCTCTTCGCGCTGTTTATCCCGCGCGTGACGCTCGTCCTTTTATGGTTCTTCACCGATTGGTTTCACGGTGTCTTTGAATCCGCATTGTGGCCCGTGGTGGGGTTTCTGTTTCTGCCGTTGACGACACTTTGGTATTCCGTGGTCATGAAATTTTTCGGCGGCGAGTGGGGCATCGTGCCGATCATCGGTGGCGTCATCGCGGTGCTGATCGATCTCTCCCCAGTCCAATACCGCCGCCGGCGCGTCGTGGTGGTGGAAACCTGATCCTCCTGTCCGGCAACTCACGGGACGCCGCAACGTCGGTTCGCCGTCTCGGAGTGGCCAGCTCTTCTTACCAGTTAAACGATCTCGCGTGGAGCCCGTTGGCGTCATAATCATCCGTTGTGTCGCCAAACTTAACTACGCTCAAGCGATCCCTGCGCTTCGCCATTTTCGCCGCCGCGCTCTGCTTCAACGGCGCTTACCTGTTTGCACAAGATGCCTCGCAACGGTCACCGAAAACCGAGGCGACCAAGTCCAGCGCGGGAGTGTTCGAAGTGCGCGTGGCCGCCCCCGGGCCGGATGCGCTAGCCGACACAATTCTTCAGAACGCCATTGATACCGTCGCCGCTGCCGGTGGCGGCGTGGTGTTGCTGGGAGCAGGCGATTTCAAACTATCGCGCCACTCGGGGGACGAAACGCTCGTGCTCAAATCCGGCGTGACCCTCCGCGGCCAGGGCTACGCCACCCACCTCTATCTCGACCCGACCACGCCACCTCAAGACGCTCGCTACTATCCCGTGCGCATCGGCACCGAGGCCACGCCAGCCAGCCAGATCGTCGTCGAACACCTCCGCTACACCGGCAACAACGCGAAAATCGGCGGCGGGTCCATCATGGGATTCAACGCCCGCCTCGACTCGCCCGCGGCCCGCTTGTTGTCCTGCGACAATATCACCATCCGCAATTGCTGGATCTACGACGCGCAGCAGGCCGCCGGGTGCACTAAGGACGATCCGCGCGCCTACTCCACCGCCGAACGCCTCGCCGCGCAGTTCAAGAACTGGCAGGTCTATCACAACGTCATCGACACCTGCGGCAACAAGGCTGTCGAGTTCGCCGAATGCAACGGCGGCCTTATCGCGGACAATTACATCGTGAACGTAAAGGCCGGCCCGCAGGTGATCTTCGGCAGCCGCAATGTGCAAATTCGCGACAACGAAGTCTGGTTCACCGACACCGGCATCAACATCACCGAGGGTTCCAATCACATCCGCGTCAGCGGCAATCACGCCGAGCCCGTAACGACCACCAAACCCGGCTCCGGTGGTTGCCTCCTCTTTCGCACCGAGCCCCAGCCGCTCCACTCCACGATTTCGCACGTGGTCGTCACGGGCAACATCTTCCGCGACCATACGACGCGGAACAAACGTGTCGTGCGATTCCAAACGCGCAAAGAAGCGCTCTCCTGCACCTACGAAGCCATCACGTTCACGGGAAATGTATTCGATGGCGATGTAGCCATCCTCGAAGCCACCCTGCCCGCGCGCACCACGATCCGCGACCTCGTCTTCGCGGACAACATTTGCGAAGGCGACATCCTCTCCGTCCCTTACACCACAATGGCATCTCATCACGTCACTGTGCGGGGCAACACGCTGCGCAAGGCCGGTGCTTACATGCTGAACGCCAATCAATGGATCTGGTCTGGCAACACCCTGACGACCGGCACCCTAAAAATCGCCGCGGGCGCCACCGACAACGTTGTCCGCGACAACGTGACCGCAGCACCCATCAGCGACAACGGCACCACGACGCACCTGACCAACAACGTCGTGCTCGCCCCGCCTCCCGCCGCGTCGAAACCTTGAACACGCTTTCCGGAAGCCTCACCATCCAAGGCGGCAAAAAGCGCTGGCAATTTCGCACGTCCTGTGTTCTACTAGGGGTGTTCCAGAATTAATTCGTCGCACCATTTGTCGGTAAGTATTGTTTCGCCCCACTAGGCACTTGTATGTCCTCGACGCCCTTTTTGCGATCACCGGACCCAAATCTGGATACGAACCGCTGGCGCATCCGGCGCGAACGTCGCAAGCGCATTCAGCGGCAGTGGCTGATTTGGGGATCCGTCGTCATTTCCCTCGCCGCACTGAGCTACACCGGTGCGATGCTCTGGCAAAACCTCATGGGCCGCCATTAGCCCGCCGGCTCGCGCGGGCCGCTTGAGCGACACACGCGCAGGCGCCGGCCGAGCCAACTCCTCCACGGCAACTCCCCAGCACACGCTGCGGCGCACTGGCATCCTTCGGCCAAGGTGGCTCACCGCTGTGCTGTATCGTTGGTAAGCGGCGATTGCTCGCTCCTCTGCTCTCCTTCGATACCCGTTTTTGAGCTAGCCCGTCGCCGCGCGTCGCTTCTTTCGCTCCATTTCCCCTGTCGCTTCCCCGCGGTGCAAAACAGGGGTTCCCCCGGTTCCTCGATAGCAGACAAAATGGTTCAATGCGTCAGGTCTGCAATTGTTGGTTCGATTGTTCAGACCGGCAACCCCGAGACGGGTTGCGATGGTCAAGGGTCGGCTGGTGACGATTGATGTAAGGATCGTCACCAGTTTCCGGCCGCGAGTCAAACCATGCGATGCCATGAAGCCAATCG
The DNA here is from genome assembly GCA_044224905.1 of Limisphaerales bacterium. Taxonomy (GTDB): domain Bacteria; phylum Verrucomicrobiota; class Verrucomicrobiia; order Limisphaerales; family JBGAJN01; genus JBGAJN01. The sequence goes on along the minus strand of JBGAJN010000001.1, from coordinate 2,024,560 downwards.
ACCGGTCCCTTCCGAGTCTTCGTCCCCTCACCCCACGTTTCGATGTGTCGCGAGTGCGTCCTCGGCGATCGCAGAGGGACGTTACGTTGAGCACTTCCACACGATCTTCATAGCCACACTTTGAGACTCACCTGCACCTTAAGATTCGCGGATGGTCAATGCGTGATCGGCAGAATGCACGCCGCCTCACCCAAGGAACTTTCGTTGATCGACTACGAAGGCGCCTGTGACCGTTTGACCTGGCGTCCGCCCGTCGGTGATGTCTTGGATTTCAAAATCATCTTCCACTCGTTGTCCCGCGAACACCGCGCCCAGATGGAACTGCAGGAGGAAGGACAGTTTGGACGGGATCCCCGCGAGCCGAGCGCGGAGGAAACGTCCGAAACCACCCGGACTCAAACGGAGTTTTGGGAAAAAGAAAATCCACCCGAACGACCACCCATGTAACCGCAGCCGATCCCACGTCCCCCAGACGACCAATTGCATCTGCCGTATGAAACCAATTTCATTCACGTGTCCGGAGTGCGGTTCCAAAACCACCGGCGTTCTCCATGCGATCGCACCACCCATCGACCGGACCTCCGCTTGGGCGGCCGTGAAACAGGGCATCCGCTGCCGCGTCTGCGAGTTTATCATTCCGCAGCAACTGGGACAACGCGATGCACATATGTCCGACCACCGGGCCGAGCAGGAATGGTTGTTGAACTATCGCTCGGGCTCGCCCCGCGAATTCCTGCCGCCGGCGAACCCGCCGGTCGAGCGCGATCCTCAGCCGCGCTTCAAAGAAAAAAGCGCACCCTGAATTTGGGGTGCGCCAGCAAGGAAGTGGGATCTTCACTCGCCGCGAGGCGAGCGCTGTTCAGGCGACCAGGAATTTCCGGCGAAGACCTTCCACTCCCAGAAGCCCCAGCCCGAGCATCATCGCCGTCATGCCGCCGTCCGGGACCAGATGCAGCGTGGCGTCGAAGCTCGTGACTCCCGCCGCGGTGTGCGTCAGCGTGACGACCTGCGACAACGTATAATTGGTCGCGCCCGTAAGTACACCGGTCGCCGAGCTGGCAAACGGGGTACTATTCAACGCCCCGATGCTGGTCAAATGGTTGGTGCCCTGATCCGCCACGTACTTGATCGTTCCGTTGTCCTGCGTGCCGCCGATGGCCGTCAACACCATCCCGGAAGGTGCGGTAAATCCGGTTTCGCTGAAGGTGATCGTGAGGATTCCCGCGCCGGTAGAATGATCGATGGAGTTGAGATCCATTTCCGGGGCCGACGCCGAGCCCAAGACGGGCTTGGTCAATCCGGTCGTCACGTTGATGTCCCACACGCCGATGACGCCATTGAAGGTGACGACACCCGCGGCGCCGCTCTGATCCAGACCGCTACCGTCGGTGACGACGATCGTGGTCGTGCCATCAAACAAGGTCAGGGTGGGCACCGCGTGCGCGCGTGGCGTTAACAACGTCACCGCGCAAGCACCGGCCACCAGTAATGTGAAAACTTTGGGAGATTGGTTTTTCATAAGATTTTGAATTTACCTATGAGCTCGTCTCGGTGCCGTATCATCTCTCAATGCACCTGCATTGGTCTGGGTACGTCTACAAACGAGCAGCCCGACTGCCACTCTGATTGTCATTTTGATCTCCGCGATCTAAGGCACTGCCGTTCACCATTCTGAGATCACATTTATTTTGAACTTTTTTTCTCCACTCACCGCAGCGCCGCGCCAAACGTCAGTTTTCCCGACGCCTCCAACTTGAATAACGAACGCGCGCTGCTGAACCCCTTGTGCGTTAGCGCCTATGGCGAACGGCATAAATCTGTAACGCTTTCCGACCACTTCGCCGTTCTTACATTTCTTTTGCCGCCTCCGTCCGAGATTTTTTTATCACGCGCCCTCCCGCGAGTCGGCCAATCACGCGAGCTGACAGCGCCGAGGTAGCACCCGTCTCCGGCGGATCGTTTCCGGAGTCACGCCGGAAACGGAGCACGCTGCGAATCATCCACAACACGGATCGAGGAAAGAAACGCCGCTCACCTGCGGAATCCGGCGGGACGCCGAATTCAACCCGCGGGAAGCGGGTGCCACCCAAGGCGGTTTCATCCGCGCGTGACGCGCGGAGTGGAATAATGGGCGGCGCGGCAGCGCCAGCCCTACCGATAATCGGTAGGGCGGACCTGCCGGTCCGCCGTGACTCCTGCCGGAGTGCCGCGGTGAGGTAGGGACGCCGCGCTGCGGCGGCCGGACCGCGCAGTGCACCATCCTGACCCGCTGATGCGGCGGGCGAAACGTCTCCCGTGTCGTGTTTGCTTTTTCCATACTAACCGCAATTCCGAAGGGAAACTGCGGTTGACGGGCGAGAAACGTCAAAATATTCTCCCCACATGCTCCCGGAGTTAGATCGCACCCTGCAACCTACTTAGAATGTTAGGCGGCATCACACGCATGGCAAAACGAAAGCTCAAGGTAGGAGATAAGATTCGAGTCACCGATTACAGGCCCGTCACGTTTGCACCGGGCGTCGTGGACGACGGGGGTACCGAGGAGCTTTTCAAGAGTTTGGTTGGGCGGCGCTACACAGTGAGAGGATTTGATGACTACGGCAACATCGAGCTTCAGCCAAAGCGATGGCACACCATCTGGATCGAGCCGGACTTGGTGGAGTTGGTGCGGAGGAGACATATCGACTAACCATGCGCCGCAAAGTGGAACAAAACGCGAACCGTTTCGCTCCGCGAAAGCGCGAACGCGGCTGGGGAATCGTAGTTCCAATCGGCGCACCCCGTGGCCGCCGTCGCCGGGCCCGGGTCGTTAGGCCACTTCACGCGTATTGCAATCTATGAAGAGACATATCACCACGCTCGTTGGTTTAGCGACTATCTCTATCACGATGTTTCTGATGGGCTGCGATAGCGGGCCGACTCCGCCTGCTGGGAAGCCATGCACGATTCAGTTTCGCCGTGATGCTCTTGGCGCTGCCTCAGGCAATCCGGTGCCGCCCATGACGGATAACCTGAACGGTGCGGATACGAGCATCTCTGGCACTCTTAAAAGCACGGCTGGCGATTGGGTTGTCCTCGATCGTGGCGGCAGCGAGGTTTGGGTTCCGAAGACAGCGATTTTGTTGATTAAGTATCAATGAGAACACCGTGGCCCAACCCCGCGCTGCAAAGTGGAACGACACGCGAACCGTTTCGCTCCGCGAAAGCGCCAACCCGGCGAGTGCATCACACTTGCAAGCGGAGCGCGTCGTGGCCGCCGTCGCTGAGCTTGGGTCGCTAGGCGGAGTTCGCCCGTATCCACAAAATGCACAACCAAACCACCACACCATGACAAAATCCGATAAGAAGAAGCTCCTGACCAACAACACGATTCTTTGGCTGGCCGCGATGGTATTGCCCGCAGTCCTGCACTTTGCTCTGGCATCCACCAAGTTTCCGTGGCCCGTGATTCTTCCGCTGTTGCTCTTCGGAGCGATGCTGGCTTCCAACAATATGCTGGCCAAAGCAATCGGAGACACCACCGAGGATTCGAGTCGCCGCTGACCACGCCGCCTAATACCAGGATCGACGGCACCGCAGTTCGCATTGGGGGATAGTCGTGGCTAGAATCCAGTGGTCCGGGTGGCCGACCGCGAGGATTGCCCGGCGACTTATGAGGTCGACACCCTGAGCGACCACGCGCCCGAAGGGAGCCGCTTCTACTTCGCCGACCCGTGCGAGGACCAGATAGATCCCTTTCGATCACGCGAGTTCGCGACGGCTATTTGCGTTGATCCACACGGACAAAACGCACAGTAGCGTAGTCGATCGATCCGTCCGGGTTTCGGGTCATTGGCAGAATCACCCTTGCGCCACCTGAATTCTGGATCAGCCGAATCGTGTTACCCTCCACCTCGTACGAATACTCGCCCACGATTGCCGCGGTACCGAACCACGCTTTGGAACCCGAGAAAGCCAATCGCACCTTCTGCATTTCCTGAACCTGCTTCAGCTGACTGTTCAACTGCGTTTGATACTGCTGCATGGTCGCCTGCATCTGCGGACTCTGTCCGGGTATGGCCGGGAATTGAGGCATTTCCAGCTGCGAAAGTGGAGACACGGAATCATAGACGCCCTCGAGTCGTTCGCCGCATCCCGCCAGGAGAATGATCAAGCCGGCGATCGAGCCGCATTGGGCAAACCAGTGATTAATCCTTGGCGACGCCATCAGCGGACGTTAACCACGCAGAAATTGCCCGGTCAAGGCCGTCAATACTCAACCAAGGTCGCGGAATGCATCCGCCGGGAGTTGATCAATGGCAGTCGTGCTCAACGGCTTCAACCGGGGCCTCCCGCAGAAACCAAGGACGCGGTTAAGGCGATTCAAATAAGGTGAGGGAGAGCGAGGCTCCCTATGAGCCAAAACCAAATCAATAAGGGCTTGCCAGGCCGCACGCCATTATGTGCCAGAAGGCTGCAGAGCGCTAGGCAAAGGGTGAGAATTTGAAGTGGGCGCAAAAACTTGATTTCCCAATCGCAAAGCACAAATGCTAAGTCCTTGATTGACTTTCTTAGTAATATCCTGATTTGCACTACATTTTTCCAAACAAAGCAAATAAATCTTCAAACTTAGATCGTCAGGAAACTCTAAGATGTCAGTCAATTTCGCAAAGACCATCTTTGGACATGGATTCTGAGACATAAGCACTTCCATGAGCTCCTGTTTCGTTTTACGAATCACCACAGCAGCATAGTGGTTATCAATTGTATTTTGCACCATGGACGATGCCTTATTTAGAAATTCCGCTGTTTTCGTATTCATATGTTCCTCAAACGACGCTTTTAACCCACCAACTTCGCTATCGTATTTGGCACGGATTTCCACCAATTTTTGCAACTCACTCTCCGCCTTCTTCACCACATCACGAGCCGCAAAAAAGTTAAACGCCAAGAGCGCCCCAAGAACAACGGTTACTATAGACACTAATATCGTAATCGCTGTGAACGTATAGGTGAAGAAATCCGGCAGTTTATAAATGGTCTGGGTTTGGTCATCGATCCGCACGACGGCCTCGCGATTCGTCCGCTGCGCTGAATTTGTAAAAGAAGACGATCCAACAACCGGGTTGGAAGATTCCTGTTGAGCGCTAACAACAGGGTTCACAGAGGCCAAAACCAATGAAAACCAAAATAAGCGGGCCACGATTTTCCATTTTTTCATAGTCAACCCTCAATTTGCTTGTAAAGCATAGGCATTTGCGGCGGCTTATGGTGAAATAGAACATTCGTGTCCTGTTGAAAGTCCGCCCATATATCCATTTTATTTTGGGCGGTAAGCACGACAATTCGGATCTTCGGATTCACTTTTCGAATTCTTTTGTAGATTGCTATTCCCGTCTCACGCCCCTCAGAGCTTTGAACTACGCTTCCCAGCATCATCATTATATCGAGAATGATTACGCGATATTTTTCAAGTGTAGGGATCGCCTGCACTGCGTCATCCGCGTTGTCACAAAGAGTCACATTATGGCCACGATCAATTAGGAGCGTGGTAATTGCGGAAGCAAATTCGGGATTGTCTTCAATAAATAAAATGTTCATAATTAAGTCGAGAGCGGGAGTCTCATTTCAAACACAGTCGGCGATTCTCGCTGCTTAAGCCGAACGACCCCGTTGTTAAGTCTCATTATCTCAGATGCCAGATATAGACCAATGCCGGAACCTTCAGTCTTCTGTTGAATTGGGGCGGCGCCTCGGAAATATTTTAAGAACAACTTATCCTCCTCATCCCGATGAATCGGCAACCCACGATTTTCCACAATCACTCCCGCATCCTTATATGTAGAGTTCCCGGAAACCTTAATAATACTCCCTTTAGGAGAGTATTTAATGGCGTTATCTAAGAGAATATTGAAGACCATCGACGCCGCTATTGGATCACAATGCACAATAGATGAAACGAGGCTTTCCTTATCTACAACTATATCCTTGCCCCTCTTCTTTGCATACAACCTAAGAAATGCCAATACAGGCGTCACAATATCAGTAAACAGTTTAGAAGGCTGTAGCTCCTTAACAAGTTCTCTCGCATCAAATGTTAAAATATTTGCTACAAAAGACAAGCGGTTCCCAACCATGTCCAAGTCGTCCAGAACTTCGCGGACTTTTTTAGGGACATCATCGCCAACAATTAAATTTTCTTTCTCCATTGCGATCTGGAGCAACTGCGAAGCTGCCGTAACTACAATCAAAGGTGATTTAATCTCGTGTCGATAAGTTTTTAAGAATTCACTCAATTCTTGGTATTCCATTTCCTTACGTTCCATTTGCTGAGCCGCTTGCTTCTGTCTAAGTAGATACTCACGCTCCACATCCGATAGATATGCCACCATTGCACCAAGATTCTTCAGAATGTCTACGTCGGCGCTATTAAATGGAACAATTTCACTACCGTTGCACTTGTTCTTCACTCTAAGGACACCCAGCACTCGAGTGCCACTTCTCGCAATGGGGACACCAATCCAGTTCTTACTTTCGTGTCGAGTGGCTTCTGAGAAAATTCGACTGTTTCGTTGATCGTTGCGAATGTCGTATGAAAATCCAACTTTGTTATGCAGAAAGACATCAACCGTCTTTGCGGCTTGATCTAAGCGGTAAACAGGCGGACGACTCGGCAGTGCATTGTTGTTATACTCCGCAATCGCTCTCAATTCCAACTGTCGCACCGGCGATTCATTGTCCAAAAAGACTGCGGCCGATTCATACCCCAGAACAGATGTTATTTTGGATACAAACGTTTGGAGGAACTCCGATAGTTTTCCGGGAACATAGTTAACGGCTAGATCATGGACTAAGGCGCTATAATACGTGCCATAGGCGGATATTTCGTTCGCAATCTTTTCTCTTAAAAACGATTCAAACAATTTCTGGATGCCACTACCAAAAATAAGATTTTGCTGCGATGAATAAAATGAGGCGACGCAAACAAACTCCGCTTCAACGCCACCGCCCAATATGTCGGCCTTTAATTGGCTCGTGCGGACTTTCAACGTGAAGCGATTTATTGAAATCATCCCTTTTAGGGGCGCGGAATTAACTAGTCCGGTTTTTAGCGTACCTGTAGAAAACGGGGTTTGCGTGTCGAGAGCCTCTTTTAGTGTGAATTTCGGATCATCTTTGCTAACATGAGTCATCTCGGAACGGAACGATGCCGAAGACAATGTAAAATGGGCTGTGTGCGGATTATACAGCCAAAGGGAGTAATGCTCACTGCAACTAAGAGCGGCGAGACGCTTGAGCAACGCATCGGTTCCTTTTGTTGCGTCGAACAAATCGCTTACCAACAACTCATGGTTAATCCGCGTGAATCGCTCCGCTAGCCAGCGGACCTTAAACTCAAAGTGTTTATAGCGATCAATCCTTGAAAAAAGAAAGCCTGTCGATTCAACTAACCCGTAACCTAGGAATTCCCCCGCGGAGAAAACCCAATAATTCGCATCCCGTCGCAAATCTAACACTTGCGGCAGAATTTCAGACAACAACTCACCTTTTATAACTGATACAGACTCTTTTGGTAATTTGTGTGCGTGGACCAGTTTGTGAAGCGTTTTCAACACATGCGTGTCAGTGTCAATCTCTCCCCAAAAAGAAGACCCTACGTGGTAAAGAACATTAAAACGTTCTGAATCTGACGGCATTGGCTATAATTTATTGAGTTCCACGTTACACATCTGCATTACGTCGCTGCCTCACCAAATGGAGACGGCTGCGTACTTTACATCCCTCGTTTCAGCGCATCAGTTCTTTTCCTTGGTGTTTCGCAACCTTAATTTTCACACTTGCCCGTAAAGGTGCAGCTTGGCGGATTTTTATTGGAGTCGCTACAAATGTAGTTTGTCGCCCAAGCAGATGGGACAAAACTTGCCATATCCATTGGTGAATTTCGCTGCTCGCTTGTAGCGCACGGATTCTTTCCCGAGTCTTCTCCGCGTGCAAATCCTGATCCATCGAGGCATCACTTGATCGTAACTTTATAAGTAGTCGCGAGCGCTTATCTAATGTTCGGATAATCTCGCGGTCGAGTTCATCAATCCTCTTGCGATGTTGAAATTTCATCCGCAAAAGGACATGCCTGCTTTGGCGCGCCACCTTTTGTTCCAAGCGTGGGGTGTCAATTATGGATTCCAATTTGCGAGCCGCTGTCATTACATCACGATAAATTAAAACCCTTAGTTCTTTGGTCAAAAAGCTACATTGAATAGACGCAACATGATTTAAAACCTCCGATTCACGTTGCGTGTTGCGAATATTTTCATGCAAGCGTTTCTTTACTCGGCCAAGCTCCATCGCATGGTCAAATCGCTTTAATATCAAGCGGAAGAATCTTGCATCATTAGCGGCGAATTTTTCCTCGATTTCCGCTTTTCCACGCCTCACTGCGGCTTTGAGCAAAGGGTTGATCAAATCTCGTCGCATAAACTTTGCGTGAGCATTCTCTTTAGATTTTCTTGAATGTTTCAGATCGCGTCGAGATTGGCAAATCCTTTTCCCCATTCGACGCGAACTTGAATTTTCGCGCCGTGCATTCTTTGAATTTACATCTGGTTATATTTGAAGACATCTCGTTTCTAACGTGCCTCAGCGGCAATTCGTCAAAGGAGCGTCCACATTCCTTCTTGCGGCATAAGCTTTTGCATGTTGACCGATTGCTTCGCTTCGTCAGACAATTTACGTTTGCGGTGAGGCAACTGTTTTTCGGCAATTTCGCGCAGCCATTGCAGCCGATGCGTGGGCACTCTGAAAGACCATCCGTCACGGACCGCCACTCCAAGTTCGCCTCTTCCTCTTCCGCCAGCATCTCCCCGCCTCCGTGGAAAAACCCGACAGCAACAAGGCATCGCCGTGCGACGTTCGTCAATCCTTTCGTCAGAGTCTCCGCAAATCCGTGCAATGCCAATGCATCCTCGGGAATCCCGTACGTATTTAGCGGGCAAGCAAACGCATTCTCCCTCAAACCGATTGCCGAATCTCGCTGGGCAATCGTCTTTTTACGGTTCGCAATCCGCTGACGTAGGCCGGCAATCGCCTTTCGGCGTGAGGCCGTTGGCATTTGGCGTCCGGCAATTGCTTTTTGCCGTGAAGCCATCTGCTTTTGACGATTTGCAATTGCCTTTCGTCGTCAGGCAATTTGCTTTTTACGATTTGCAATCTGCTTTTGTCGTTTGGCAATTGCCTTTTGCCGTGAGGCAATTGCTTTTCCGTAATGACACGTGGCAGTTTTTGCCGCCGGCCGGAAGCTTTTGCCTAACGGGTGGCGGTGTGCCCATTCCCTTTTGCCGCGTCGGCGCTGGGGGCTAATCCCCAATTCATCCGGGGTCGCATTATTTTTCCCAGCCGCTTAACGGTCCGTAGGGGATGCGTTAACTTTTTATTCCCCAATTATTTGGAGCGGACGCGGCCAGCGCGGATGGTTCGGACGGCTGTGCGGGGTGTGAGGGTCCTGACGGACGTTGGCATGGGTTAGGCTGTCTGCATTCCAGTTCGCCAAGCCGCCCGCGGTATGGTGCCGCCGGCAGCGAGGTGAGGTAAACAACAAGCAGCTCATGAATACCAATGCGTATGATGTAACCGGCCAGCGATTCGATCGCGTGCCCGTTGTGTTCTTCGATCAGGTGGTTCCGGGGCTGCCCAAAGAGAAAGCACACAACATGCAAATATCATTGAACCTACGTTCCTTGATTCCCATGGAGCACGTGCAGTACGGGCAGAGCATCGTCGATGCGATCACCGGTAATGCGCTGGTTCCGAGTCCCAACCCCACGATGGCCGCGCTGCAAGCGCTCGTGGATACGGCCACGGCCAAGATCAGCGCGTATGACGTGGCGCAAGGCGCCTGCGCGTCGGCCTTGCTCGAGCGCAATGCGGCGATTGACGAACTGGATGCCGCCATCGCCGAAGAGGCGAAGTACGTGGACACGCTGGCAAAGACGAATCCGGCGGTCATTCCGAGCGCGGGTTTCACCACGCGTCAGCCGAGTGTGCCGCTGGGTCCCCTGCCCGCGCCCTTGAGCGTGTTGGCGGAAATGGGCGAGGCCGAGGGCGACATCGTGATCGTGTGGAAGCGGGTGCGCGGTGCGCGGACGTATTTTGTCCAGATGCACGCGGATCCGGTGAGCGACACGGATTGGATCCAGGTGGGCACGCCCACGCGCACGCGGTTCGTGATGAGCGGACTGGAGAGCGGCAAGAAACATTGGTTCCGGGTGGCGGCCAACGGCGCGGCGGGCGTGAGCCCGTGGAGCGACGTGACCTGCCGCATGGCGCCCTAAAACCATCACGCCTGCCGGCCCGGTCTCCTCGCGAGCCCTTTCGGGAGGATGACGTGGGGAAGATCAGCGCGCATCCCAGGTGCGCCATTCGCTGAGAGGGTTCGCGAGGGGACCGGGCCGGTGGGCGGTTGGAGTTTCGGGTTTCCAGTTCGGACGTCTGACTTCTAGATCCTAGATCCTAGATTCTAGATCCTGGATTCTGAATACTGAATTCTGACTTCTGGATTCTGATTTCCCCTCGGATTCCCGCCGCTCCACGCTCAACTCAAACTGCCCTCAACTTTTTACCTCCATGAGTTTCGATTCCAATTATCCTCCGTTCGGTGCGCCCCTGGAGTCAGGGCCGATGCGCGAACAGTTCAACAGTCTTAAGGCCTTGATCGACGGCGTTCCCGCCGGCCCGCAGGGTCCGCCGGGTGATCCGGGGCCGCCGTTCGCCAATGCGGTGGTGGACGGCGTGAACACGTTGGGCCCAGACAGCGGCGCCACGGTGACGGTGACGTATGACGGGCTCGATGTGCATTTCACGTTCGGCCTCCCGCGCGGTCACGACGGCGCCGATGGCGCGGACGGCGACACCGGCCCGCAGGGTCCGCCAGGGCCACAGGGTGAGAAAGGTGACAAGGGTGATCCCGGCGATCCAGGCGGGCCGCAAGGTCCCAAAGGGGATCCGGGGGATCCGGGCCAGACCGGCGCGCAAGGGGATCAAGGCCCGCCGGGCGAGGTGAGCGCGGCGCAATTGAATGACGCGATCGACGGCACGGCGCGGAACATCAACGGCGTGATCGAAGCGTTTACCGGCACGTTCAGCAACCCGCCGACGCAATCGGAGATGCAAGCGTTCGCGGATTACGTGGAGAGCTGGAGGCAGGCTTCGCTGAGATAGGATCAAGGATTCGGGATCAAGGATTCGGGATTTAGGATTCGGGATTCAGCAAATGGGCTCCCATCTCCCATCTCCCGTCTCCCATCTCTCACCTCCCATCTGCTGAATGCTGAGTTTAGCGGTTCCCTTCCCTTACCACGTGGAGGGTGGTCACGGGATGGGTGGCGATGGCCAGGGAGGCACGAAATCGCCGCCCTCCCGGGAACCCAAATGCCCGCTTAAACGAACCGTTGTCACGGCCCACAGGACAAATAGCTAAGGTGTTTACCTGATATTATTTCGGGTCTTTCCCCCTATTGTCGAACCGCCTTGCATCATCGAGCCTACTCCAAAGGACTACTTAGACGCAGACGCCGAACCAATTAATGTTCCATTAATGAAAGGTTAATCTGCCGAGAGTAGTTCTAGATGAAAGTGCAGACGAAGGGCGAGACCGATTCACGCTCATTGAGTTTATCTGATGGCAGAAAGTTCAATGGGACGGTTCGTCACTCATAGTCTGTTGCCCTCGTTGTTATGTTAAAAACTCAACGATGCGGAAGGTGAAACCGCAGCGTTTACTGAAAAAGAATAAAACTATGGGACTCGACAATGTCCTCGGCCGATTTGGAATTGCAGTGCGCGCCTTGCGCAAAAAGCACAACCTCTCACAGGAGGAGTTGGCGGAACGCGCCGATCTTCATCGCACTTACGTCTCCGACATCGAACGCGGAGCGCGCAATGTGTCGCTGGAAAGTATTGATAAGCTCGCCACCGCGCTCCAGACGGACCTGCCCAGTCTCTTCGCGATGATGGTGGAGGCGACTCCGACCGGCGGAGCGACGCAATCGACCGGCAATGGCAGTGGCGCGCGCATTCTCATGGTGGAAGATGATCCCGGCGACGCGGAACTCGCCCTCGCGGCGTTCAAACGCGCCGGCGTGACCAACCCCATCGACATCGCGCGTGATGGCGCGGCTGCGGTGGATTATTTACTGGCACCGACAGTGGCCAAGGGTGCCCTGCCCGCGCTCATCCTGCTGGACCTGCAGATCCCGAAGATCAGCGGGCTCGAAGTCTTGCGCCGGATCAAGAGTGACGAGCGGACGCGGAACATTCCCGTGGTCGTACTGACCATCTCGCAGGCGGCGCGGGATTTCGTGGACGCCAAGCAGCTCGGCGCGACGACCTATATAGTAAAGCCGCTCGACTTTCAAAACTTCAGCCGGATTACGGCCCAGCTCAATTTCAATTGGGCGATGGTCGCCCCACCGAGCCCATGATTTCATGATCGAGCGTTCGGAAACGCGAACCACCACCAGCTTCATCAAGCGTTTGATGACCTGTGGAGGATCGTTTTCTTCAGCGACTTCGATCGTCTTCGTTTGCGCCACACCGCCCCCGGACCTGCTGATTTCCCGTGCCCCGACGCGCGAGCGTGATGCGAGCGGGTCGCGGGTCCGGGAGTTTGCGCCGAACCAAGCGCGTCCGCCTGACGGGGTGGATCTTTGCACCGCCGTTGGCGGTGAAAACGCCGGGAGGCGCACAGGGGAATCGGATGGAGGGTCTCACTCGCACGGAACGGAATGCCCGTTGCCCGTCGTCATGGCGGGTGACCCGCGGCGTTCCGATTTCGGATTTGAGGCAATTGCCGATCGAAGGAGGGCAACGGCTGGCGAGAGGGTGATGGTGTCCTCTTGCTATTTGGAAGCGATGAGGAGAGCTCACCAAAGGATTACCGAAGACATAGAAACGCTCACCCACCATGTCGTGGGCGTTCATGGGGCCAGGCGGACCATGGCGAAACTTCCACCGTATCCGGCATGCGACCGCTAAGGACCATTCGCAACGCCCCCCTGCTCCGCTACGTCTGCGCCGTGGCGACGATCGGCATAGCCGTGGCCGCCCGACTGTTGCTCGCGCCGCTGCTGGGAAATCAATTTCCGTTTCCCCTGCTGTTTCTCGCGATTCTGACTACGGCATGGCTGGCCGGCTTCGGCCCGGCGCTGGTTGCCGTCGTGCTGGGCACGCTTTCCGCCGCCTACTTCTTTCTGCCGCCCCTCGGCAGTTTCCTCGTCGAGACTCCCACGGACGTGGTAGGACTCGTTCTATTCGTGTCGACGGGGTTGGGCATCGCGTTTCTCGGCGGATCGATGCACGCCGCGCGGGTGCGGGCGGAAGCGCACGCCACCGCCGTCAAACGGGCGAATGACGAACTCGAGGTGAACGTGCGCCAACGCACCGCGGAACTGGCGCAGAGCCACGAAGCCGTCCAGCAAAGCGAAGCGCGCATGGCGGGAATCGTCAGCTCGGCGATGGATGCGATCATCAGCGTGGACCGCAGCCAGAAGATCGTGTTGTTCAACACCGCGGCGGAAAAACTGTTCCGCTGCCCCGCCGCGGAGGCACTGGGGAAATCGCTGGACCGCTTCATCCCGCCCCATTACCGCCAGCAACATGCCCGGCACGTGGAGGACTTTGGCAAGACCGGCGTGACCTCGCGAACGATGCGCTCGCTCGGGGAGTTGAGCGGATTGCGCGCCGACGGCGTGGAGTTCCCGATCGAGGCGTCCATTTCCCAGATCGCCGTGGCCGGCGAAAAGATTTACACGGTCATCCTGCGGGACATCACGCAACGGAAGCTCGCGGAAAAAGAAGCGGCGTTGCTCGCGGCGATCGTGGACTCCTCGTTCGATGCGATCATCGGCAAGGACTTGAACAGCACCGTGACGAGCTGGAATGCGGGGGCGGAACGGACGTTCGGCTACACCGCCAACGAGATGATCGGACGCTCCATCACCGTGTTAATTCCGCCGGACCGCCAGAGCGACGAGGTTAACATTCTCTCGCGGATCAAGCGCGGGGAGAGCGTGCAGCATTTCGAAACGGTGCGGGTAAAGAAAGACGGCGGCTTGATCGACGTTTCCGTCACCGTGTCCCCCATCAAGGACAGCAACGGAACCATCATCGGCGCTTCCAAAGTGGCGCGCGACATCACGGAATCGAAGCGGTCCGAAATGGCGTTGCGGGACAGCGAGACGAGATTGCGTCTGGTGTTGCAGGCCGCGCAGATCGGCCACTGGGAAATCGATCCCGTCACCCGCGCCGCGCGGTGCTCGGATCGGAACTACCGGATATTCGGCTACGAGGAACCCTTTCCGGAATGGGGAGTTCACAAATTTTTCAGCCACCTTCATCCGGAAGATCGCGAGCGGGTGAAAAGCATTGTGCAGAACGGCCTCGCCAACCAACAGGACTGGCAATTCGAAGCCCGGATTATCCGCGTGGATCAAGCCGTGCGCTGGATTTCGATACAGGCGCGATTCTTTCAAAACATTGGCGGGCATCCGCTGCGCGTGCTGGGCGTTTGCGTGGACCTCACCGAGCGCAAGGCAGCCGAAGAGGCCCGTCTGGCCAGCGAGTCACGTTACCGGACGCTGTTCGAATACGCGCCGGACGGCATCATCATCGCCGATAAAAAGAGCTTCTACCTCGACGCCAACACGAGCATTTGCCGGATGCTCGGCTACACCCGCGAAGAATTCATCGGCATGCACGCGTCCAGCATCGTGGCGCCGGCGGAGCTTCCGCACGTTGGTTCCGCTGTCCGCATCCTCAGCGAACAAGACGATTACAAACGGGAATGGCAATTGCGGCGCAAGGACGGCTCGGTGTTTCCGGCAGAGGTCATCGCGACGATGATGCCCGACGGCAATCTGATGGGGATGATCCGTGACATTACGGAGCGACGGAATGCGGAGCGCGCGCTGCACGAAAAGGAGATGCGGCTCCATGCTGTCGACCGGCGCCTGGCAGAAATTGTGCACGGCATGACGGAGGCGTGCTTCGCGCTCGATACGGAATGGCGATTCACTTTCGTCAACGACCGGGGCGAAACGCTGCTCCGGCGCACGCGCGAGCAGATGCTCGGCAAAACCATGTGGGAAATCTTCGGCAAGCTGATCGGGACGCCGATGGAAGCCAACTACCGCCGCGCGATGACGGAGCGGGTGCCCGTGGCCTTCGAGGTTTTCTCACCCATCGCCGAACGCTGGCTGGATATCCGTTTGTTTCCAACCGCGGAGGGAATCGCGGCCTTCCTGCTGGACATCCACGCACGGAAGCTGGGCGAGGTCGCACTGCACGCCACGCAGACGCGGCTTAATTCCGCGCTCTCGGCCGGTTCCATTGGAACCTGGAGCTGGGACATCGTGAACGACTGCCTGGTGGCCGACGAATTCACCGCGCGCGCGTTCTCCATCGACCCGGCGGCGGCGACCCAGGGCCTGCCCGCCGCGGCTTATCTGCAAGCGGTCGCGGAAGAAGATCAGCCGGCCGTGTCCGAGAACCTCGCGAAGGCAATCAAGACCTGCGGCAGCTACGATATCGAGTATCGGGTTCGTCAGCGCAACGGACAATTCATCTGGCTGCAAGCGCGCGGGCGGGTCGAGGGCGACGCGTTGGGCAACGGCGTGAATTTTCACGGCGCGGTGATGGACATCACGGCGCGCAAACAGGCCGAGGCGGCCCTGCAAGAAAGCGAGGACCGGTTCCGGACGATGGCGAACTCCATGTCGCAGCTCGCGTGGATCGCACGACCCGACGGATTCATCTTCTGGTACAATCAGCGCTGGTACGAATACACGGGCACCACCCCCGCGGCGATGGAAGGCTGGGGCTGGCAAAGCGTGCACGATCCCGTTGTGTTGCCGAAGGTCATGGAGAACTGGAAAGCCGCGATCGCCTCGGGAGAACCCTTCTCCATGGAGTTCCCGCTGCGCGGCGCCGACGGAAAGTTCCGGACGTTCCTCACGCGCGGCCAGCCTTTGAAAGATTCCACGGGCAAAGTCATGCAGTGGTTCGGCACCAACACGGACGTGGAAGCGTTGAAGCAGGCCGAGGAAACGGTTCGCCACCTCAACACGGAACTGGAACAGCGCGTGATCGACCGCACCGCCCAACTCGAAGCGGCCAACAAGGAACTGGAGGCGTTCTCCTACTCGGTCTCGCACGACTTGCGCGCGCCGTTGCGACATCTTACCGGCTTCTCGCAGTTGCTCTCCAAGAGTGCCAACTCACACCTCGACGAAAAATCCGCGCACTACGTGGACGTCATCCAGAACTCCGCCGCGCGAATGGGGCAGCTCATTGATGACCTGCTCGACTTTTCCCGCATGGGCCGCGTCGAGATGCGCGCGCAACGCATCGAGATGGGCCCGTTTGTCCGCACGATCATGACCGATCTGCGCGGCGACACCGCCGGGCGCGAAATCGTCTGGAAGATCGGCGAACTCGGAGCGGCCTACGCCGATACGGCGATGCTCCGTCAAGTGTGGATCAATCTCATGAGCAACGCGGTGAAGTTCACCCGCGGGCGGACGCCGGCGACGATTGAGATCGGACGCGAACCGACCGCCGACGACCAGGCGATATTCTTCATTCGCGACAACGGCGCGGGCTTCGACATGCAATTTGTGGAAAAACTCTGCGGAGTTTTCCAACGCCTCCATCGCCAGGATGAATTCGAGGGAACCGGCATCGGCCTCGCAAACGTCCGCCGGATCATCCACCGCCACGGCGGAAAAATCTGGGCTGAAGGCGCCATCGACAAGGGCGCCACCTTCCATTTCTCACTCCCTAATCAACAAACCACCCCATCGCATGCCTGACCTCAAACGCATTCTCCTCGCCGAAGACGATCCGCACGACATCGAGCTCACACTGGAGGCGCTCGAAGAACACAAGCTCGCCAATGAAGTGGTGGTGGTTCGCGACGGCGAAGAGGCGATGAACTACCTCCTGCGACGCGGCAACTACAGCACACTAGCGCCCGGAAATCCGGTGGTCGTGTTGCTGGACATCAAGATGCCGAAAAAGAACGGGCTGGAAGTCTTGCGCGAAATGAAAGATTCGGCACAGCTCAAGATGATCCCGGTCGTCATGCTGACCTCGTCGCGGGAGGAGCCAGACTTGAAGCAAAGCTACGAACTCGGCGTGAGCGGCTACGTCGTGAAGCCGGTGGATTTCCCGAAGTTTCTCGACGTCGTCAAGGAGCTCGGCGTCTTTTGGGCGCTGATCAACGAACCGCCTCCCGGCAGCGTACGCCGTCGTCACTGAGAACAGACTATGAAGAGAAACCGCTCACAGATGTCCCGATGGACCCAAGGGGCACGATGAAATCGCCACTGCACATCTTACATCTCGAGGACAACCGCTACGACGCGGACCTTATTCGCGCCACCTTGGAGGACGACAAGTTGAAGTGCGAAATCCAAGTCGTGCAGGACGCTGAGTCGTTTCGAGCCGCATTGGAACGGGGCGGCATCGACGTGATCATTTCCGATTACTCGTTGCCCACCTTCGACGGAGGCAACGCGCTAAGAATCGCCCGGTCGATCTCGCCCCACATCCCGTTTCTGTTTGTCTCCGGAACGCTGGGGGAAGAGGTCGCCATCGAGGCGCTAAAAAATGGCGCCACTGACTACGTATTGAAGGGCAGCTTGTCCCGACTGGGCCCCGCGATCCGCCGGGCGTTCGCCGAAATGAAGGAACAACGCGCGCGCAAGGCCAGCGAGAGTCGCTACCAATCACTGGTTCGCGCCACGACACAGGTTGTTTGGAACACGAACGCGGCCGGCGAAATCGTCGGACCGTTGCCGTCGTGGCAGGCCCTGACCGGCCAAAGCGCCGATGAAATCATCGGCCACGGCTGGATCCACGCCATCCATCCCGCGGACAAATTGGAAACGCTGGCCGCGTGGAAGCAAGCCATTCAAGCCGGCTTGGTGTTCGAACATGAATACCGCGCGCGGCGGCACGATGGCAGTTACCGCAATATTCTTTCCCGCGGCGTTCCGGTGCTGGATTCCACCGGCCAGATTCACGAGTGGGTCGGCACGTGCACTGACATTACGGAACGCAAGCGCGCGGAACGCCGGATCGCCGCCTTCTCCAATCTCGGCCAGGAACTCAGCTCGGCGAAGACCGCAAAAGAGGCGGCCAATATCATCGTCGCCGTCGCCGACGAATTGCTCGGGTGGGACGCTGCCACACTGGATCTCTATTCCGCCGCAAAAGATCGGATCTACAGCATTTTGAATCGCGACACGGTGAGTGGATTCCGGATCGACTGCGTGGCGGACCACCACGACGTTCCCCCAACGCCCCGGGCGCGACAAGTAATGGAGATCGGCGCGCAATTGATCCTGCGCGATGAAACCTCGTCACCGTCCGCCGACACCATTCCGTTCGGCGACCGCCACCGGCTTTCTGCGTCGCTAATGTACGTGCCCATCCGTGACGGCTCGAAGGTGATCGGCATCCTCTCGATCCAAAGCTATATGGAACGCGCCTATAGTCGCGCTGATCTGGACACCCTGCAGTCCCTGGCGAATCACTGCGGCGGCGCCTTGGAACGGATTCGAGCAGAGGAGGCCCGTACGCAAATCGCCCATCGAATGGAATCGATCTTGCAATCGACCGGCGAGGGAATCTTCGGCATTGATCTCGAGGAGCGCTTCACGTTCATCAATCGCGCCGGTTCGGAAATGCTCCATTGCCCGCCCGAGCAGGCCATCGGACAAAGCATTCGCACGTGGCTGAAGTTGCATCGCAACAACGGCTTTCCCTACGCGAACGAGGACTGCCCCATTCGGCGCCTCCTCAAAACCGGCGAACAGCTCCCGATGTCGACCGGCATTTTCGAAACGCACACCGGGCAGTCATTTGCGGTGGAATATTCGTGCTACCCGATCTTTCAGGGTAAAGCCCTCGAGGGCGCCGTGATTGCGTTCACCAACATTGCCGAGCGGCTCAGCCTCGAAGCGCAATTGCGGCAATCGCAAAAGATGGAGGCGTTCGGGCAGCTAGCCGGCGGCGTCGCTCACGATTTCAACAACCTGCTGACCGTCATTCGCTGCAACATCGACATGTTGCTCTCCGATGAGCGCGTGCCCGACGACGACCTCGAAGCGCTGCGCGACGTGGTGCAGGCGTCCGAAGCCGCCGCCCAGCTCACGCGGCAACTGCTCGCGTTCAGCCGCAAGCAAGCGCTGCAGATGCAGATCATCAATCTCAACGACGCGGTGACGAACCTGTTGAAAATGTTGCGCCGCGTTATTGGCGAAGATATCCGCCTCAGATGGGAACTGGCCGCGAGCCCGCCGTGGATCGACGCCGACACCGGCATGATCGAACAGGTGATGTTGAACCTCGCCGTCAACGCGCGCGACGCGATGCCCAAAGGCGGCGAACTGCACATTCGAACGGAGATCATCGAGTGCACCGAGGACTTCCTCAAAGACCACTCCGAAGCACGCGTGGGCATGTTCGTTTCGCTCGGCGTTCGGGACACCGGTTGCGGCATCCCGTCGGACATTCTCCCGCGAATATTCGAACCGTTCTTTACCACAAAGGACGTCGGCAAAGGAACCGGGCTCGGACTTGCCACCGTTTACGGCATCGTAAAACAGCATCACGGCTGGGCCGAGGTGACGAGCGAAGTGGGCGTCGGCACGCAATTCACGATCTACCTCCCCTTTGTCCAGAGCAGCAGCGAGGTCGCCCCCGTAATCACCAGCGTGGCCAACTCCCGCGGCGGAACGGAACGCATCATGGTGGTCGAGGATGAGCCGTCGTTACGCGGGCTCGCCCGGACCATTCTGCAACGTAAAGGCTACACGGTGATCGAGGCCAGCTCCGGACTCGAAGCGCTGGCGGTCTGGAAAGAGCACGATGGCGAAGTGGATCTGCTGCTAACCGACATGGTGATGCCCGACGGTCTCACCGGCCGCGAACTGGCCGAGGAACTCCGCCGACACAGACCGAACCTACCGGTGATTTTCACGAGCGGCTACAGTACTGAGTTTGCCGATGCCAATTTCGTCGTACCAGACAACGGGTACTTTTTGCCAAAACCTTTCGAACCAAAAAAATTGACGCAAATCGTTCGTGAATGCCTCGACAAGGCCTCGACGAAGAAACCTCCCCTAGTGTAATTTTACCTCAATGCAGGCTGGCTCCAAACCACGGAAACTTTTGGTTGTTGATGATGAGGTGTCATTGCGCCGTACCGTGATCAAATCGCTCGCGCCGCTCGGGTATGAGTTTATCGAGTGCGACAACAGTGTCGACGGAGTCGAGCAGGCACGAAAACATTTTCCCGATCTCATCATCAGCGACATCTCGATGGCCGGCGGCGACGGCTATTCGTTGCTCGATCAACTCCGCAAAGATCCTCTGCTCGCTAGCATCCCCGTGATTTTGATGACCGGGCAGGCTGGCCCGGAATCGATGCGCCGCGGAATGGAACACGGCGCCGACGACTACCTGCCTAAGCCGTTCACGATGGAGTCCCTGCGTGCCGCCGTCGAAGCGCGCTTCGCCCGCCGGCAAGCCGACGAATCCACGCCAGCCCTGTTGCTGGAAGTATTGGAAGCGACCAGCGACCTCGTTTGCGTGGCGCGCCTGTCCGACCACCGCATTCTTCATTTGAATCGCGCGGGCCGAAATCTGATTGGCCTCAGCACATCCGACGCGTTACCCAAACTTCGTTTGGACGACCTCTATGCGTCAGCGATGCGCGACAAGATTTTTGAGTCAGCCATTCCCGCCGCCAAGCGCCACCGGGTATGGGCCGCCGAGTCCACGCTGCAAACCCGCGATGGTCGCGAGATTCCCGTATCACAAGTGCTCGTGATCCACGCCGATCACGCCGGCGAATCGAGCCACGTCTCAGTCGTCGCGCGCGATCTCTCGGAACGTATTCGATCCGAGCAGGCACTCAACAATTCCTTCACCCAACTGCGGGAACTGGCCAGCCGTCTGGTCTCGGCTCAGGAAGAGGAACGCGCGCGCATCGCCCGCGAAATTCACGATGAGTTCGGACAACAACTCACCGGCCTGAACATCAACCTCGCGTGGTTGGAAAAGCGGGTCCGCGAAAACAAGTCACCCACTTCGCCAGCCCAGTTGCTCGACAAGATCAGCGTGATGCAGGACCAGATCAAAACGACGATCAAAACCCTGCGGCGCATCGCCACGGATTTGCGCCCGGGAATTCTGGACAGCCTCGGATTGGTCGCCGCGTTGGAGTGGCAGGCCAAGGAGTTCAGCGAACGGACCGGCATCCAATGCGTCTTTCGTCCTGATCGGGAGGAGATTTCCTGCGGCCAGGTCCACGCCATCACCTTGTTCCGGATCTTTCAAGAAACGCTGACAAATGTCGCCCGCCACGCCAATGCCACCTCCGTGGAAGCTTCGCTCGGGCGCACGGATTCAAGGCTGCACCTCCGTATCCGCGACAACGGCCGCGGCATCAGTGACACACGCCAAGTGAACCGCAAGTCGCTGGGTTTGCTGGGGATGAAGGAACGCGCGGCGATTGTTGGCGGCACTTTTAAGATTTCCAGCAAGGCAGGAAATGGCACCCTCGTCGAGGTGGAGATCCCTGTAGAACCCAAATTATCCTCGGAATCCAAATCATGATCAAAGTCCTCATTACTGACGACCACGCCATCGTGCGCCTCGGCTTGAAACAGATCCTCGCCGAAACGTCCGACATCGTAGTCTCTGGCGAAGCGGAAAACGCCGATCAACTGCTGCGCCTGTTGCCCAAGCACACCTGCAACGTCCTGATTCTCGATATCAATCTTCCGGGCCGCAGCGGGTTCGATATTTTGAAGGAGATCAAGGCGCTGCGTCCCGAGTTGCCGATTCTCATTCACAGCATGCACGCGGAAGATCAATTTGCCGTGCGCATCCTCAAGGCTGGCGCGTCCGGCTACATTACGAAAGAGAGCGCGCCGCAAGAGTTGATCAAGGCCATCCGCAAAGTCCACTCCGGTGGCCGCTATGTCAGCAGCGGGCTGGGCGAGAAACTCGCACTCGATCTCCTTCGCAACGACGACAAGGCACCGCACGAAATCCTTTCGGACCGCGAGTATCAGGTCATGTACCTGATTGCATCCGGAAAAATGGCCAAGGAGATCGCGTCAGAACTTTCCCTCAGCGTGAAGACCGTCAGCACCTATCGCACCCGCGTGCTCGAGAAGATGCAACTCAAGAGCAACGCCGACCTCACCAGCTACGCGATCCGCAACAACCTGGTTTAGTCTCCAGTCACCACTTCGTTTCAAGCGGAGCGGATGGCGTAGGCTTCGGCATCCTTTAATTCCGGGATCAAATGCAGGCAGTCATATTGACGCGCCCATTTGATCGTCTCCTGCCACCGCACCATCTTCTCGTTCTCGGTAGTCCGCTTCCAGAGCGCCATCACCAACGCCAATGGCGGCTCGGGCATTCCCACCCTGCCGCTCGCGACGGCGTGATCGCAAAGGCGCTTGTGGATTTCCATCCACTTGAACTCGACCGGACAAATATAGGACCCACTCATAGTTTTCCCTTTCCGTTCCATCGCATGTGTTGCGCATCCATACACCGTTCCGCACCCGCACCGGCTAGTCGTCCAACGGCTCCCCGTTGAATCGCGAGCGGCGCGTCGTCCCCAATGACCGCCAATCGGGCAGACCGCGACCGGCGCCCCGAAACTCAGCTGACTGCGGCTCGCCAAGCGGTGTCTGCTGATTGATCAAGCCCAGGGGTTCGCCTTCATGCCCGTTGATGGGCTGGCCAGGGCGATTGTTGCGTGGAAGCTCCGCCGGCGGCCGTTTTTCGCTCGGCACCTCGTGCGGGCTGACCGTCACGGCAAAGTCGATGCCGTGCGCCGTAAAACGGTAGCGCGCCATTTGGCGTGCCTCTGTCAAAGACGGCGCCCGCTTTGGCGGCGAGATTGCGTGCGGAAAGGTTGGCGCAATCGCATGCATTCCCTCGCGTTGAAACGCAGCGCGGAAGGTTTCTTGCACGACACTCAACATTTCACGGACCACCTCGGCGACCGGCCGCGGATCAATCGGGGCCTTTTTTGACACGCTGCGATAAAGGCGGTTCGCCGATTCCTGATCCGTCTCCAACGTCAGATCCAACCAGAGCTCGTGCTGCGGAAGAATCAAGACCGACCACATGGCCAACTCCGCCCTCGGGGCTTCGGCGCTACCGATCTTGTGGGCGCAAACCCCCTCAATTCCAAGCCCGCGAAAGACCTCGGTTAAGATTTTGGCGCCATTGATGAACGGTTTGAGCGTTAAGATTTCTCCACTCGTCCGCCCCATCTGCCTCGACGGAGAACCGCCAAATACTCGCGCCGGTTCCAATTTGCCATTCTGGGACGCAGTTGGGTTGAACGTCTCCACCGGTTTGATTTTTGCCGGAGGCGCGCAATGGTTTTGCACAACCGACCGCTGCACATGGGATAATTTTTGTTCCACCACGAGCAAGGCTGCATGGACATGCGCCCGCAGCGTATCGGCGTCGAATGGTTTGGTCAGATAGGAGTCCGCCCCGGCTTCAATTCCGGTGAGCATGTCCATTCGAGAATCAAGCCCGGTCAGCAGCATCATATACGTGTAGTGCTGACACGGCTGCTTGCGGAACCTCCGACAAACCTCCAAGCCGCTTAATCCCGGCATCACACAATCCACAATCGCCAAGTGAGGCGGATTGGGTCGCAACAGTGCGGTCAGGGCTTCGTTCCCATCCCTGGCGACTTCCAACTCATATCCGAGTTTTCCCAAAGCATTGATGATCGCCCGCCGAATCAAGGCATCGTCATCCGCGATAAGGATTCTCATAGTGCACCGAGTATCGACTACCCCACGACTTCGCGATATCGGCATCTCTCTCCAAACGGCGTAAGAAAATCGGTAGCAGGTCTGTCAGACACTCTCCGACACCAAGCCTGCAATCGTGCCCGCCTCCGCAGATCGCTGGCGATTCGACCCTGCCCAATCCCGCCATCACGTGGCGTAAGTAGTCTTTTATCGGTTACGCCAAACCAACCAGAACAGCACGCCGACACCCGCTCCACCGAGATGCGCGAACGCCGAAACGTTCGAAAAGCCGCCGAGTTGTTTATACGCGCCCACGAATTGCAATCCCATCCACAGCACGAACGCAAACCAAGCCGGGAGATGCACCCAACGAAGAGAGTAGAACCAGCGCCACAGGAAACCGAGCCGCGTGTGTGGAAACTGCAACGCGTAGAACGCGATCACTCCTGAGATTCCACCACTAGCTCCCACGCAGGGCTCCGTGGCGCGTGGATCGGCAAGAATATGAGCCCCGTCGCCCGCCACCACCGCGAGCAACAGAAGTGCGATATATCGCCAGCGACCAAGGAAAGCTTCGACGTTGTCACCAAAGATCAACAAAAAATAGAGGTTGCTGACCAGATGGATGACGCCGCCGTGCAGCATGGACGACGTGAGCAGCGTCAATCCGCCCCAGCGCGACCATTGTGCCGGCACTAGCGCAAACTCGTCGAACAACGCACGACCGTGCGAAGTCAACGCCACCCAGCTTACCGCTCCGATGGCGACGGCCAGAATCCACGTCAGACAGGGGCGGAGCGATAGCGGATCTCCGTCGGATTCCACGGGAAGGCCAAAAAGGCCTGGAAGCAACTGCAAGTTTAGCTCCGCATCTTCCACCATTTCAGGTTTCGCCATTTCACGAACTTTGTACTCGGCGATGATCTGGCGGCCTCTCAATTCGGCTTCATCCGGCGGGCGCAACCGTTCAGCCGGCGCAGATGGTGCATTCTCGTACTCGCGCTCATCGAACCAAACCGTCTGACAAGTCTTGCAGGCATCGAGTTCCAACAATGGATCAGCCGTGACCACCGTCAGCATCCAGCGCGTGCAGAACGGGCAAGGCTTCGGACTTTGGATCGTGGTGCGGAGAACGCGCTGCCACAGGCGCGAAACAAACTTGTCATTCACAACTCGATGGAGCAATGGCACCGACACAGCGCGCCCACCGCAACCGTGGCAGGCGTAGTATATCCCTGTCGGCTTCCGAACGGTTTCCAAAGGCTTTGAACAATTGGGGCAAACGATCATTGGCGGCGCGCGAAGTGTTGCCGCAAATACGCGCCACTCACAATGCAAAACTCACCCGGAAGCATCTCAATACACCGTCGCCGATCGGCACCCATTAAATTTCCCGCACAACCGCGCAGCTGTAGTTTTCGTTTACCGGGGACTTCCGCGACGTTGAGGGAAATCAAGTCCGTTGCACGCTGGCCCGTTCGTTGACACTCCCGAGTGCGGCCCTTAGTTTCCTCTCGCATGTTTCAACTCGTGTCCAGCTACGCGCCCGCGGGCGATCAGCCGCAAGCCATCGCCAAACTGACCGAGGGCTTGTTGTCCGGCGCGAAACATCAGGTGCTCCTCGGGGTCACCGGTTCGGGCAAGACTTTCACCATGGCGAACGTGATCCGGAACGTGAACCGTCCCACGCTCGTGCTCTCGCACAACAAGACGCTCGCCGCACAGCTCTACGCCGAGTTCAAAAGCTTCTTCCCCCACAACGCGGTGGAATACTTCGTCAGCTACTTCGATTATTACCAACCTGAGGCCTACATCCCGCGCACCGACACATTCATCGAAAAAGATTCGAGCATCAACGAGGAGATCGAGCGCATGCGCCTCTCGACGATGAGCAGCCTATTCGCGCGCCGGGATGTGATCGTGGTCGCGAGCGTCTCGTGCATCTACGGCATCGGCAGTCGGCAGGATTATGAGGCGATGCTCGTTCACCTCCACGTGGGCCAAGAGATCACGCGCGATCAACTGCTGCTCAAACTCGTGGACATGCAGTATCAGCGCAACGACATCGCGTTCGAGCGCGGCCAGTTCCGCGTCCGCGGCGACACCGTTGAGTTGAACCTCAGCTACGCCGAAGACGCTTTACGCATCGAGTTCTTCGGCGACCAGATCGAACGCCTCACGCGCTTCGAACCGTTGACCGGCGAGAAGAACGCGACGCTTGAATCCGTCACCGTGTTCCCGGGCAAGCAATTTGTCACTCCCGCCGACAAGATGAAACGCGCCATCCTCAGCATCCGCGAGGAACTCGGCGAACGCATCGCGTGGTTCGAGAAGAACGGCAAACTCATCGAGGCCCAGCGCATCAAGATGCGTTGCGAATACGACCTCGAAATGATGGAGGAGATGGGCTTCTGCTCTGGCATCGAGAATTACTCCCGTCACATCAGCGGTCGCCCGCCCGGCGCGAGGCCGTGCACGTTGATGGAATTTTTTCCGGAGGATTACCTGCTCGTGATTGACGAGTCGCACGCCACCGTGCCGCAGGTTGGCGGTATGTATGCGGGCGATCGTTCACGCAAGACCGTGCTCGTCGATCATGGTTTCCGCCTTCCGAGCGCGCTCGATAATCGCCCGCTGAACTTCGAGGAATTCAAAGGCCACCAACACCAGACGATCTACGTCAGCGCCACTCCGCAGGAATACGAAGTGAAGTTGTCCGAAGGCCGCATCGCCGAACAAGTCGTGCGACCGACCGGACTCATCGATCCCGAGATCGTCGTGAAGCCGCTTGGTGGCCAGATTGACGATCTGATCAACGAAGCCCGCGAACGCGTGGACTTGAAGGAGCGCGTGCTCGTCACCACGCTCACCAAGCGCACCGCCGAAGAACTCACCGATTACCTCCGCGACGTCGGCATCAACGTCCGCTACCTCCACAGCGAGATCGATGCTATCGAACGCGTGGAGATTCTGCGGGCGCTGCGGCGCGGCGAATTCGACGTCCTCGTCGGCATCAACTTGCTGCGTGAAGGTCTCGATCTGCCGGAAGTTTCCCTCGTCGCCATTCTCGATGCCGACAAGGAAGGCTATCTCCGCAGTACGACGAGTTTGATTCAGACCGCCGGTCGCGCCGCGCGTCACCTCAACGGCAAAGTCATCCTCTACGCCGACGTGATGACGCAGAGCATTCAGAAGTTTCTCGCCGTATCGCGTTACCGCCGGGAAAAGCAACTCGCTTACAATCAAACGCACGGCATCACGCCCAAGAGCGTCACGCGCACCGTCGAGGACAGCCTCACCAAGGACGCGATGGGCCGCGCCACGCACAACGCAGCGGAAATGCTGCTCAACGAAACCTCAGGTGGAAACTTCGACGTCACGGAAACAATCCGACAGCTCGAAGAAGAAATGCTCGAAGCTGCGAACAATCTGGAATTCGAGAAGGCCGCCCTGCTCCGCGACCAGATCAATGAACTCAAGCGCAGCACCGGCGATCCCACGGCCAAGCCCCGAGGCAAATCGGTCAGTTACGGCAAAAGCAAATCACGCGGGCGCCGAATGAGCAAAGCATGAGACCCATTGGCAACCTGTCGGATGAAACGCAGGCACAACTGTTCAGCGATTACCTCTTCGCCCAGGGGATCGCGAATCAGGTTGAGCACGACAGCGAAACCACATGGAGCGTGTGGGTTGAGGACGAAGATCAGCTTGCACCCGCGCGGGCGAAGCTCGATCAATTCCGCGCCGCACCCAACGCCCCCGAGTTTCAACGCGACGCAGCGAAAGCCGGTCGCATTCGCGACGAGCAAGCCAAGGCCGACGCCGAATACCGGAAGAGAACCTTCACGCGGCAGCGGATCTTCCCCAGCTTCGGCGGCTACGGTGTCGGCGTGCTCACGTATGCGCTGATCATCGGAAGCGTGCTCGTTGCGATCCTTTCGCAGATGGGAGCGGACAAGCTCTTCCTGCGTCATCTGTTTATCGAAGATCCATTCGTCGGCGGACGAATGCTCGCGGAAGTCCGCGATGGTCAAGTCTGGCGATTGATCACCCCGATATTCATTCACTTCGGTCCCCTGCATCTGATTTTCAATATGCTGTGGTTGTTCCAGCTCGGCTGCATGATCGAAGCGCGCCGCGGCACGGCAGCGTTCGCTACTCTAGTGTTCGCCGTCAGCGCGGTCTCCAATCTCGCCCAACTCTACGTCGGCAGCCCGACTTTCGGCGGCATGTCGGGTGTGGTCTATGGGCTCTTCGGCTACGTTTGGATCCGCGGTAAATACGATCGCGGTTCCGGCCTGTTCATCGATGAGCGCAGCACAGTGATCATGATCGCATGGTTTTTCATTTGCCTCACCGGCCTGCTCGGTCCCGTGGCCAACGCCTGTCACGCCGTCGGTTTGGTAATGGGCATGGCGTGGGGCGGAATGACCGCATGGCGCGCGAATCGAAATCCACGATGAACGCGCCGAAACTCGATCCGCCGCCGACTTCTCGAAACGCCACCCGCCAAACCGCGTGGATGCTTTTCCTGATAGCCGTCTTGATCCACGGATCAGGTTGCGGCACCGCTAAGTTCTATACGCAAGCCCTCCGTGGCCAGTGGCAGATGCTCACTGCGCCGCAGCCAATTCGTCCGATGCTCATCGCCCCGTCGACGAGGCCGGAACTTAAATCGAAGCTCGCCCTCGTCCTTCGCTTGCGTGAATTCGCGGAGCACGAACTCGCGCTGCCCACCGACGGCCATTATCTCAACTATGCCGATCTCGGGAGGCCGTTCGCCGTGTGGACCGTTCACGCGACGCCGGAGTTCTCGCTCGAAGAAAAGACCTGGTGGTATCCCATCGTCGGGCGCTTGAAGTATCGCGGCTTCTTCACGCACGCTGGCGCGCAAGAGACCGCCACGGAACTCGCCAAGCAGCACTTCGATGTCTACGTCGGCGGAGTCGAGGCGTATTCCACTCTCGGCTGGTTTCACGATCCGGTGCTCAACACTTTCATCGGACGTAACGAACCCGAGCTCGCGGAACTGCTCTTTCACGAACTCGCGCATCAACGCGTGTTCGTCGCCGGCGACACGGATTTCAACGAGGCCTTCGCCACCGCGGTCAGTCAAGCGGGCGTTCGCCGGTGGTTGCGCGCCAAAGGTGACACCGATGCTCTGGCGAAATACGAGGAATCGCTCCAGCACGAAAAAGAGTTCGTGAAGCTCGTGCTCGCCACGCGCACGCGGCTCACCGCGCTCTATAAGGAAAAAGACCGCCAATCACCGGAAGATCTTCGCCGCCACAAAGCCGCCCTGCTGGAGCAACTTCATTTGGATTATACGCAACAGAAAAGGCAGTGGGGCCACGGTGTGGACGAATACGAACAATGGTTCACGCGCCCGCTCAACAACGCGCGACTCAATACCATCGCCACGTATCACGACCTCTTGCCGGGATTTGAACAATTGCTCGCCGCGCAGAATGGCGACTTGGAGAAATTCTTCCACGAAGTGAAACACCTCGGCAACCTGCCCAAGAAAGAACGCCGTGACCGGTTGCTCTCCCTCACCTCGCATTAAGCACGCGCGCCGTGCTTACTTCTTCGCGAGCGCTTTGGCGACGGCTTCTTCCAACGCTTCACCACGCAAGCCTTTGGCGATGATCTTGCCTTCGCCGTCGAGCAGGAAGGTCGCGGGAATGCTCGTGATGCCGTATTTGCCAGCGAGCTTGCTGCCCCAACCTTTGCCGTCGAAATACTGCACCCACGTCATGTTCTTCTTCTTGATGAAACTCTTCAGCGCGTCCTCGTCCTGATCGAGGCTGATGCCAATGATCTCGAAACCCTTCGCGTGGTGCGTTTCATAGGTCTTCAACACATTCGGCAACTCGCCCACGCACGGACCGCACCACGTAGCCCAGAAATCGAGCAACACCACCTTGCCTTTGTAATTCGCGATGGAGAGCGGTTTGCCCGCGATATCTTTTTCCTCGAAGTCCGGAAACTTCGCGCCCACGGCGAGGCTCTTCTGGATCTTCTTCGCTTCGGCCTGGCGCGTCATACCTTCCATGATCGAATCGACTTTCTGGCCGACCTTGGTCTCCGGATAGTCCTTCTTGATCTGTTTCAAGATGGCGACGCCCTTCTCGGTGTCTTCAATTACCTGCACGTAGAGCAACGCCTTCATCAGGAGAACCTGCGCCACGTCGTCGGTTTTCTCGCCGCTATGCGCCGCCACCAAGGCGTCGAAACTTTTCAAGTCCTCGGCCAGATCCTTCTCGGAGGTGTTGCCCTCACGCAGCTTCGTCTGCACTTTGCCAACGAGGCGTTCCAACTCCACTTTGATGTCCGCCTTTTCCGCCGTGAACGCCCGTGTGCCGGAAAGCAGCAGGCCGATGACGCAAGCGAGTTGGAGCACTTTTATTTTCATGACGATGGGTATTTGGATGGATCAATTACGGGCGAATTTTGAAAATGAAACCACGCCGAGCACGGCTGGGCAATTTAATTCCCCGTGTGGAAAAAGCCGGACGCAGTTTTTGCTTGGGCAAGACGTGCTCGTTTTGGCACGGTGCGGGCACGACGTGAGTTTGTTCGACCACCAACGCAGTTCCCGCGCCCCCGATGGCGCGGCGGACTGGCTGTCCGCCGGCCGATTCGCGCTGCTGCTGGGCGCGTTCATCTTCGTGATGTTTCCCGACGTGCTGCTCGGCTCGCGCACGTTCACCTTCCGCGACTTCGGCCTCTACGGTTATCCGATCGCGTTCTATCACCGTGAAGCGTTCTGGCGCGGAGAAATCCCGCTGTGGAATCCGTTAAGCAATTGCGGCATCCCGTTCCTCGCGGAATGGAGCACGCTGGCGCTGTATCCGTTCTCGCTCTTTTACCTTTTGCTGCCGCTGTCGTGGTCGCTCGGAGTGTTCTGCCTGCTGCACCTGTTTCTCGGCGGCATGGGCATGTATTGGTTGGCCGAACGCTGGACTGGCAACCGTCTCGCGGCAGCGGTCGCCGGCGTGGCGTTCGCGTTTCACGGCTTCATGCTGAGTTGCCTGATCTGGCCGCACTACATGGTGTCGATGGCGTGGATGCCGTTCGTGTTGCTCGCCGTGCCGCGCGCGTGGGAGGAAGGCGGACGCTGGATCGTGTGGGCCGCGCTCGCCGGTTCGATGCAAATGCTCGCCGGCCCGCCGGAGGTGCTCGTGGCCACGTGGGGGCTCATCGCGGGCTTGTGGTTCGGACAATTGCTCTTCGAGACGCCGTCGCGCGGGGCGATGTTTCTCCGCGCCGCGGCGGTTGTAGCGTTGATCACCGGGTTGTGCGCGCCGCAGATTTTTCCGTTCCTCGATTTCCTCGCGCACTCGCAACGCGATCGCAACTTCGGATCCACGAGCTGGTCGATGCCTGGGACCGGCTGGGCAAATCTGCTTGTGCCGATCCTCTTTCAACAACGCACGTCCGCCGGCGTTTACATGCAACCGGAGCAAGGCATCGCCACATCGTATTACGCAGGCATCGGCGTGCTGTTGCTCGCGGTCATGGCGCTGTGGTGGCGCCGTCGCTGGTGGTGCTGGTTCTTCGCAGTCGCGGCCGTGGGTTGCCTCACGCTCGCGATGGGCGAACATGGTTACGCATTCCTCGCCGTGCAAAGGCTTTTCCCGCAGATCGGCTTCATGCGCTACCCGATCAAGTTGGTAATTCCGCTCACGCTCATCTTCCCGCTCATGGCCGCGTGGGCGCTCGCGGCATTTCGACAAGCCGACACGATTACGCAGCAACGACGGTTGAAAATCGCGTCCGGATTCGCGGTGTTACTGCTCGCGCTGATCGGTTTTCTATTGTGGTTCAGTCGGGCTTACCCAAGGAATGACGAGCCATGGATCGACACCGCGTGGAACGGCGTGGCGCGCGGCGTGATGTTGTTGATCACGATGTTGATATTGTTCCTGCTGGCGCGAGCACGCGATCGCAAGCGGCAGATGGCGCTCGGCTACGCGCTCGTCGTAATCGTTTGGGCGGACCTCGCCACACATACGCCGTCGCAGAACCCGACCGTGGAACGGAGTGTTTACGACCCGGGTCTGCAGACGATTCAAGCGCTGAATCCCAAACCCGCCATCGGCGAATCCAGACTCCTGCTGAGCCTCCGCACGATCATGAGCCTGCATGAGCACATCCTCACGAATGCGTTCGAGGGTTACCTCTGTCACCGCCTTGCGCAGTTTGACAACGTGA
Organism: Limisphaerales bacterium; assembly: GCA_044224905.1. Lineage (GTDB taxonomy): Bacteria > Verrucomicrobiota > Verrucomicrobiia > Limisphaerales > JBGAJN01 > JBGAJN01. The sequence continues at coordinate 1,992,506 of JBGAJN010000001.1, read as the reverse complement.
ATTTCTACGAGCACGTCCCGAAGGTCGACGGCTTCTACTCGCTCTACCTGCGCGAGGAGGAGCAGGTTCGTTACAGTCTGTATCCCTCGACCAACACCTACCGCGCGCCCATGGCTGACTTCCTGAGCGTGAGCCAGATTACCGCGCCTACGAATTACTTCGCGTTCGAGGCCCGCACGAACTTCATGCCCATGGCGACGGCGGGGCAGTTCCCCGTGTTCTTCGATCCAACGAACACGCTCGCCGCAATGATGCAGCCGAACTGGAGTCCGCGAGATGTCGTCTTCCTGCGCCCCGAGGAACGCGCGTGGGTTACCGTGACAAATCGCACGTCCGCCACCGTCATCGCAAGCAACTGGACCGCGCACCGAGTTTCCCTCGAAGTGGAAGCGCGCCAACCGAGCATCGTGGTCTTGTCGCAGGCGCACTACCATCCCTGGAAAGCGACGGTTAATGGCGCCGCCACGCCGGTGCTGCGCGCGAACCTCGCGTTTCAAGCGGTGCAAGTTCCCGCCGGACGAAGCAGCGTCGTCCTCACGTATCAAGATCGCTTGTTCAGAATTGGTTCGATTCTTTCGATACTCTCCATGTTGATCTGCGGCATCATCTGGGCGCGTCATCGCCCGCCCGCCGATCAAGCAACCCATGTCGCCTGACGATTCCAATTCGCCGGAGAACGCGAGCCCGTCCGCCGGTGCGGAATGGTTCACGCTGCCGCGATTTTGTCTCTGGCTCGGGGTGTTTATTTTCCTCGCGTTCTTTCCCATACTGGCGGGCGGGGAATCGTTCTACTTTTTCGACTACGGCGTCCTTGGCTACCCGTTCGCCTATCACCACCACCAGGCGTTCTGGCGCGGAGAATTGTTTCCGCTATGGAATCCGTTGAGTAACTGCGGCGCACCGTTTCTCGCGCAATGGGGAACGATGACGCTGTATCCGGGAGCGTTGATCTATTTGCTCCTGCCGCTGCCGTGGTCGCTCGGATTCTTCTGCCTCGTTCACCTGTTCCTCGGCGGCGTTGGCATGTATCGATTGGCGGACGCATGGAGTCGCGACGGATTCGCCGCGAGCGTGGCCGGCATGGCCTACGCGTTTAGTGGCGCCGTGCTGGCGAGCATGGTGTGGCCGAACTGGCTGGTCGCTCTCGGCTGGATGCCGTGGGTCGTATGGCTCGTCGAGCGCGCGTGGCGTGAAGGGGGCCGTCTGCTGTTGTTGGCGACGCTTACCGCTGCGTTGCAAATGATGTCGGGCGTGCCCGAAATCATCCTGTTCACGTGGCTAATCTTGCTCGCGCTCGGGATCGCTGAGTTTTTGAAAGCGGAAACGCCGCGCGCCACCCTTGTCCGACGAACGCTCGTCATCGTTACGCTCGTCACCGCTTTGAGCGCGGCGCAACTACTACCCTTCCTGGATCTGTTGGCGAACTCGCATCGCCACGCCGGTTTCGCGACGAGTAAATGGTCGATGCCGCTTGATGGTTGGGCGAATCTGCTGGTGCCGCTGTTCCACAATGGGATTACGGATCAAGGAGGATACATCCAGCCAACCCAGCAATTTCTCTACTCCTACTATCTCGGCGCCGGAACGCTGCTCCTCGCCCTTTTCGCCATCGTGCGCGTGCGCGGACCACGCGCTTTATTGCTCGGAGGCGTCGCGCTATTCGGTCTCGTGATGGCGTGGGGAGAGGCGGGACACCTTTATTCGTGGTTGCGAACGGCTATTCCAATTCTCGGCGTTGGTCGTTATGCGGTGAAGTTCGTCTTCCTCACGGCGTTCGCCGTGCCGCTGCTCGCCGCAGTGGCGATCGCACATTTTCAGAAGGCCGATTCTGAATCAGGAAAAGGAAACGCAAGTTGGCTGATCGCGCTCTCGATCCTGCTCCTGCTCACCGCCGCCGGGATACTTTGGTCGGCCGGACCCTGGTCGGTGGTGCACAGCAATGCCACCGAACGCTTGACCGTGTTGGCTCTCATGGTCGTGGGCATCGTGCTAGTCAACCGCATTTCTGCCACGATGCCGCGCCGACTCTGGCAACTCGGCTTGCTCGCGTTGCTTTGCATCGACGGTATCACCCACAAGCCCGCGCTGAACCCGACGATTCCCGCCCTGTTACTTCAGCCCGGAGCCGCCCAAGTGGAAACGCCTCCGCGCATCGGTGAAGCTCGAGTGATGATTGCGCCCGCCGCCGAAAAAATGCTGCTCAACAGCCCGGTTTCTGACGCTAAAAAGGACATCACGGGCAAGCGGCTCGCGCTGTGGTCCAACTTGAATCTGCTCGACGAGATTCCAAAGGTGAATGGTTCCTCCACCTTACAACTCCGCTGGCAGCGCGAAGTGCAGGACGTGCAATACGCGACCAACGCGACCGAAATGCCACGACTCGCCGACTTTCTCGGCGTCTCGCTCGTAACATCTCCGTCCAACGCCGTCACGTGGGTACCGCGCACGGGCGCTCTGCCGTGGGCAACGATCGGACATCGGCCGATCTTCGCCGATGCAACGAATACATTGGCCGCCTTGCGCTCGACGAATTTCAATCCCGCTGCGGAAGTTTATTTGCCACTCGAAGCGCGCAGCGCCATCACGACAACGAACACAACCTCCGCCAAAATCATTTCGCAAAAATTCTCCGCCGAAAGAATCGAACTGACCGTCGATTCTCCCCAGGCCAGCATGCTCGTGATCGCGCAAACCTTTCATCATCCGTGGCACGCCTACGTAGACGGCCAGCGAACGCCCATCTGGCGCGCGAACTACGCGTTTCAGGCGCTTGAAGTGCCGGCTGGCGCGAAGCGCGTGGACGTGATTTACGAAGACGCCCGCTTCCGCGGCGGCATGGCTATCACCGTAGTGGCGCTGGTCGGATCGCTGGGCGCGCTGGCGCGCCTTTCACGGAAGAAGCCGGTTTGAACAACGACGCACCAACAACCTTTGCCGGACGTGACGATTGGTTTGACGCCAAGCGTTTCGCCATCGGCCTTGCGCTGCTACTGGTCGCGATGTTTTGGAAAGTGCTGTTGCCCGTCAGTGGCGAGTCCTGCGAATCCTTCTTCTACCGCGACTACGGCTCCCTCGCGTATCCGTTCGCATTCTATCACCACGAATCCATCTGGCGCGGTGAACTGCCGGAATGGAATCCACTACTGCACTGCGGCGTGCCGTTTCTGGCGCAATGGGGCACAATGGTTCTTTATCCCGGAGCACTGATCTACGTCCTGCTTCCGCTTCCGTGGTCGCTGGGTTTTTTCTGCCTCGCCCACCTGTGGCTGGCGGGAATGGGAATGTATTTTCTCGCGCATCGGCTAACGAATGATCGCTGGTCTGCGACGCTCGCGGGAGTCGCTTTCACGTTCGGTGGCGCCACGCTGTCGAGTTTGATCTATCCCAACTACACTGTCGCCCTCGGGTGGATGCCGTGGGTGGTACTCGGCGTCGATCGCGCGTGCACCGAAGGAAAGCGCTGGATTGTCTTCGGAGCCTTATTCGGCGCCATGCAAATGCTGAGCGGCGCACCGGAAATCATCCTGCTCACGTGGATCATCGCGCTCACAACAATGCTCGCCGGATGGAAACGCGACGGCGGCTTGCAGCGAGGTGGAAGATTCGTCGCCATCGTAGCGATTGTCACCGGATTGACTGCGGTGCAGTTGCTGCCCTTTATTGATCTGCTTGCCCACTCGCAACGCGACAGCGGTTTTGCAGGAACCTTTTGGTCCATGCCCGCGTGGGGCTGGGCGAACTTGCTCGTGCCGCTGTTCCGCTGCTTTACCACCGAGCAAGGAATGTTCGTGCAAGCGGGCCAATCATTTCTCACGTCCTACTATCCCGGAGCTCTGATCTTCGTGCTCGCACTTATTGCGCTGGCGCATCGGAGTGATCGCTGGAGCAAAGGACTGGCGGCGATTGGCGCGTTGAGCCTGGTGCTGGCACTGGGCGAACACGGCTACTTGTTCGTCTGGTTGAAAAAGATTTTCCCGTTCGTCGGCGTGGCGCGCTACCCGATCAAACTCGTCTTCGCCGCGACGTTTGTAATCCCGTTGCTCGCGGCCTTCACCCTCGCGGCGATGGCGAAACCAGTGAGAGAAAACCCCACCCGCACACGGTCGCTTTGGATCGCGAGCGCGCTGGCAATCGTCGTGATTGGCGGCGCGGTGACGATGTCCGGACTGCGACCGCTCATCAAATCAGAGTGGCCCGCCGCGGGATTCAATGGGGCATTTCGCGCGCTGTTCCTGATTGGCGGCGTGGCCGCGCTCACCGCGTTGCTGAAATCCATATCCAACTCGGCGCAATACAGGTGGAAGGCCGCGTTGATCTTTATTGTCTGGGGAGACCTCGCGACGCAGGTACCGCGACTAGCGGTGTCGATTCCCTCGTGGGCTTTCACTCCCGGCATCGCGGCGGAGAAACTGGCGCTGAAACCTCAGCCGAAATTCGGAGAGTCGCGACTGGCCCTCACCCCAGCCGCGGAAACATTTCTGATCACCCGCACCGTCAAGGATCGACTCAACGGTTTTCTGGGCGAACGCATGGCGCAATGGTACAACTTAAACCTGCTCGATGGATTTCCCAAAACCAGCGGCGCCGCCACGTTGCTGGCGCGCGAAGAGAGTGAGATCGAACAAATCCTTTTCACGGGTCCGGAAACCGAACGCGTTCCATTGGCCGATTTTCTTGGCATCGCTCAGATGACAGCGCCAGGCAACGTCACGGATTGGCGTGCTCGAACCGGATTCATGCCGCTCCTGACCATCGGGCAAAAGCCCGTGTTCGCTGCCGCCGGCGAAGCGCTCGGAGCGTGGCGCGACACGAAGTTCAACCCGCGAGACCTCGTGTATTTGCCACAGGACCGAAAGGCGACGATCAACGCAACTAACCGGATTGATGCTCGCATCCTTTCCCAGAGTGTTTCTGCAGAACGAATCACTGCCGAGGTGGAGGCGCCTTCCCCCACCCTGCTCGTCATCGCGCAGACCTTCATGCCCTCCTGGCGCGCAACCATCGACGGTCAAGCCACTAGTTTGCTACGCGCGAATCACGCGTTTCAAGCAGTGGAAATTCCAGCGGGAAAACACACCATTCAATTAGTCTATCGCGAGCGAACTCTCGCGGTGGGAATGGCGACGACCGCGCTAACGGGCGCTGGTTGTCTATGGTTTCTCCGCAGGCAGCGAAACCGCACTCAATGAAATCGGCAAACTACTGAAGATCGGCAACGCGGCGTCCGCTTTTCAACGATGCGATCCGCTTGGTCAACTCGGCAGGATTCGGCGACAGAGTTTTTAGTGTCTCGAGGTATGCGATCGCGCGATCCACATTGCCGGCATCTTCTTCGAGGTTGACGAGGCCGATCAGAATCTGCTGCCGCACGAAAGTGTTGGGGTCGGGCTTAACATTTTCAAATTGAGTCCATTTGCGGAGGGCGAGCTCCCAGACGTTCCGGGCACGCGCGGCGTCTTTTCGATTCTCGGCAAACACGCGGCCCAATTCGTAGAGAATCTCCGGACTGTTCGGGTTCGCCCGCCAACCTTCACGGAGGAACTGCTCGGCTTGATCAACACGGCCCATGCGCTGGCGCAACCAGTAGGCCGCCACGGTGTATGTCTCCACCCGCTGCGGATCCAGTTCCGCCGACAGGCGCAGCCACGGGAGAATTTCACGCGGGGCTTCGGAGTGAGGTTCTTCACCGGCGTGATCCTTCTCCGCGTGGTCGTGGGCATCGTGCTCACCATGTTCTCCGAGGTGCGTGTGCTTGGTGATATAAAAGTTGCGACTGAAACGATCCAGCCAATCGCGCGGTGCCCCGAGGTAGTCACACTCTTCATGACCGCCATTTTTTTCGGCAACGCCCGCAGCCATTGCCATGCGAGTCGATCGTGGGACGGAGTTCTGATCGAACATCGTCGGATAGTATCCGCTGTGAAAATAGACATCCGCCTTGGTCACGAAATGGTTTGCGAAGAGACGCCGACCGTCACCCAGCACCGCAGCCAGAAACCCTTCGTCCCGTGTCCGTTTGCCGTGCGATTCGAAATCCGGGACCAACTTCGCCGCCAGCCCGAAGCTGGCAACGAGCAACAAAGAGAGAATGAACGTGGGCCGAGCCATGGGTCAGTTCAGCGCTTTGCGGCGAAAGAGCACCCAGGTCGAAACGAGGAGCAGCGAAACATAAACCGCGGCGTAGACTCCCGCGAGGATCACTGCTCCCCACGGCACCAGCGCCGCCTCGTGTATCACGAGGTCGCGCACATCGAAGATTTCCAAATGCGGAATCGCGAAGTAAATTCCATACACCCAACTGCTCGCGGGTTCACTCAGCCCCATCGCGAGTTTGTTCAAATGCCGACCGAGAAAAAGAATGCCTATCGTCACGACGAAACAAATCGTGCCGTTGGATGACGGTGCGGCAAATACGATGGAGCCCAACAGGCACATCGCGATGAGCACACCCAGCATGACCCAGTGAAGAAAACCCGCCTGCACAAGTTGAAGCAGATGAAGTTCGCGTTCCCGAACTGCTGCAAGCGTTCCGAAAAACACGTAGAACACCAGCAAAGTCAGGCCACACGCGAGCCAGCAGCCGAGGAATTTCCCAACAATCACCTGCCCGCGGGTGACCGGCTTGGCCAGCAACGGGAAAATGGTTCGATGTTCGCGCTCCGCTGGAATCTGACGCGCCGCGGTGGTGATGGCGATGACGATGGAGGATAGCCATATCAACAACAGACAAACTTCCTTGAGATAGCGTACGATCTTGTCGTCGTCGAAAAAGCTCACGCTGCCCATCACGAGCGACAACAAGGCAGTGAGTACAAACAGAACGTAGAAGTCCTTCCGACGATACAGCTCTTTGATGACGATTTCGGCGAGGCACCACTGAATGTTCATATCAGTTGGAAACAAAGTTGGTTTGCACCTGCGGCTGGTAGCCGATGATTTTCAGGAACAATTGCTCGAGGTTGGTTTGATGTTTCGCGACCAGATCATGAACACGACCCTCGACCTGCAAACGTCCTTGATTGAGAATCGCTACGCGGTCACAGACGGTTTCAACCTCACCGAGTTCGTGGGACGAGAAAAAGATCGTTTTCCCTTCGTTCTTCAACCGCTGAATGATTTCCCGCACCTTCATCCGACCGATGGGATCAAGCCCGCTCGTCGGCTCATCGAGAATGAGCAAGTCCGGATTATTGATCAGCGCCTGGGCGAGACCGACTCGCTGTTGCATTCCCTTCGAGTAGGTTTTGATGAGGCGTTTGCGCGCGTGTTCGAGTTCGACCAGTTTCAGGACTGCATCCACACGGGAATCAATTTCGCGTTTTGGGATTCCAAATATTCCGGCATAAAAACGGAGAATCTCTTCCGCAGTGAGGAACTTGTAGTAGTAGGTCAGTTCCGGAAGGTATCCGATCCGCTGACGAGCGATCGGGTCGCGGACATTGGTGCCGAAAAGAAAAGCATTGCCGGCCGTGGCGTTCACAAATCCAAGCAGGACGTTCATCGTGGTGGTTTTGCCCGCACCGTTGGGCCCAAGGAAGCCGAAGACTTCGCCGGCACCGACTTCGAGATTGAGGCCATCCACGGCGCGTTTGATGGGTTGGTTGGTTTCGTGGCTCCGAAACTCGACCACCAGATCCTGAATCTTAACAATCGCGTTCATTGGTTTAGGTTGGGCACGTGCGTTCCGATCCTCCGTCCTCAAGATGAATTCCGACGGCAGATCAGCGTTGGGGACACGCTGTCCCAAACGTGTATCGACTGCCCAGAAATGAACTTGAGTTCAAACCGCAACACGGAGTCCCCGAAAAAGAAAAACTCCGCGATGAAGCGGAGTTGTGCTTTGCGAATATAAACTGACTACAACGAGTGTCCAGTGACCGTGCAGGTCGCATTGCTGCCAATCACGTTTAAGGTGTAACTGCCCCCCGCCGGACATGCCGGCGATTTCTTGATGTAGTTCGTCGAACCGATCAAGTCGGAGGTCGTGGGCAGATCGCCGTTACCCCTTCCAACTTCCAAACCCCATTGCTGTTTGGCTGCTTCGATCTGGGTCAAATTTTCAACGCAAACCTTAATCTGTGCGTCTGAACGGGCTTTGGCAAAATTGGGAAGCGCGATCGCCGCCAGAACGCCGATGATGGCGACGACGATCATGATCTCAACTAGCGTGAAGCCCGAGAAGCCAGACCTTAAATTTTTGAGTCTCATTGAATGAATGATCGTCACAAGCGAAAAAAGGCTTGAGGAAGTTCCCCAAGCCTTTTTGTCCGACCCGTTTCGGTTCGACGCGGGGAGCGCAGAGCCGAACGCGAGCCGCAAGTCATATCTTAGTAGCTATGACCGCTGATCGTGCACGACGGGGTCGTGCCAACGGCAGCCCAGGTGTATGTGCCAGCAGCAGGGCACTGAGGAGCGGCGCTGCCCTTGAGGTAGGCAACCACGAGCGTGGTGTCCACTGTGGTACCAGTCGCGATCTTCGATTCGAGCGCATACTGTTCCTTCGCGCCGTCCATCTGGCGAAGGTTGTTGATGCACGCATTCTTCTGAGCGGTGGTACGAGCTTTCACGAAGTTCGGAATCGCGATCGCAGCCAGCAAACCGATGATGGCGACGACGATCATGATTTCAACCAGGGTGAAGCCTGATTTCTTGCTAATGTTATTGGTCTTCATACTACTGTTTTCTGTCGTGCGGTGTGAACGAGGTAAAAGGCTGGTTAGTTGTTATTGCGATGTCGTCCACGTATTGCCTTTTACCGGCCGCATTGTTGAACACTACTCAGCAACGTGGATGCCAGATTTCAGAAGAGAGACTTCGCGCGACGGCAGATCGGCATTCTTATTTCGAAGGTCCGATGAAATGCCCCGCTTGGCTCGCAATTGACGAACAATCGACCTTTCTCCCGAGGAAAAGCACCTCTGCACCAAAGAAATTCCCGGTAAAATCCTGACGGGACTCCAAGGCTTTCTACGCATCGTTCGTATTCTGTCCCATTCCCGCACACTCCCTGTCGCGTCGCCGGACACCAAAACGCACGCGCGCGGACTTGATGAGCGCTCGTTCGATTGATTAGAGTCGCGCGATGCAAATCGATAGAAACGCCAAAATCTTCGTCGCGGGCCATCGAGGACTCGTGGGTAGTGCGATTTGGCGAGAGCTGACGGCGCAAGGGTTCAAACGAGTTATTGGCAAGTCACGTTCCGAGGTAGATCTGCTCGACGCCCACGCTGTGAAGCAATTTTACGCGACTGAAAAACCGAAATACGTTTTCGTTGCGGCCGCCAAAGTCGGAGGCATCCACGCCAACAACACTCAGCCAGCGGCCTTCCTTTACGAAAATCTGCAGATCGAGTGCAACCTGATCCACGGCGCGCATCATGCGGGCGTGCGTAAACTGCTGTTCCTCGGTAGCTCGTGCATCTACCCCAAGCTCGCGCCACAGCCACTAAAAGAAGAATACCTGCTCACCGGAGCACTCGAATCAACCAACGAGTGGTATGCCGTCGCAAAGATCGCCGGCATCAAACTTTGCCAGGCGTATCGTCGCCAATACGGCGCCGACTTCATCAGCGCGATGCCGACGAACATGTACGGCCCAAACGACAACTACGACCTGCAAACGTCGCACGTTCTACCCGCATTGATCCGCAAATTTCACGAGGCGAAAACTAATCACGCTGCGACTGTGACTTGTTGGGGAAGTGGAACTCCGTTGCGCGAGTTTCTCTACGCCGACGATCTCGCCCGCGCCTGTGTTTTCCTGCTCGAAAACTATTCCGAGGAACAATTCGTCAACGTCGGCTTCGGCAGTGACGTCACCATCAAGGAACTAGCGGAAACAGTCCGACGCATCGTGGGTTTCAGCGGTGACATCGTGTGGGACGCCTCGAAACCGGATGGCACTCCTCGCAAACTGATGGACAGCTCACGGCTTTTCAATTTGGGCTGGCGCCCGAAGGTGAATTTAGAAGAGGGAATTCGCCTCGCTTACGCCGACTTTCTCAAAAGAGCGCCGACGCTTAAGAGTTAGCGGCTCGCCAAATCAGCGAGCTCGGCTTGGGTCATCTTGGTAATCAGCTCGCGGAACTGGGTCTGCGGCTTCCAGCCGAGAACCTTCTCAGCCTTGCTCGCATTGCCTACCAGACGCATCGGTTCCGCGGGGCGCATCATGCGCGCGTCCTGACGGACGAATTGTTTCCAATCCAATTCCACCGCGGCAAAAGCGGTTTCCACCACGTCCTGCACGCTGTGTAATTGCCCAGTCGCAAATACGAAATCCTCGGGCTGACTGTGGTTCAGCGCCATCCACATTCCGCGAACGTAGTCTGGAGCGTAGCCCCAATCACGCAGCGCTGAAGTGTCACCGAGTTGCAGGTCTTTTTGCACGCCGGCTTTAATCGACGCGGCTGCGCGACAAATTTTGCGGGTCACGAAATTCTCGCCGCGGCGGGGAGATTCATGGTTATACATGATGCCGTTGCAGGCGAAGAGATTGAAGGTTTCGCGATAGATCGAAACCATCCGCGTAGCGAACGCCTTCGCGCAACCGTACGGACTCACGGGCCACATCGGAGTCGTTTCGTTCTGCGGAGTCTCCGCTGGGCGTCCAAAAATCTCGCTCGATGAGGCGTGAAACAGGCGGGGAGGTTTCGGCAAATCGCGGATCATTTCCAACAAACGCAACGTGCCCATGGCCGTCATGTCACACGTTGATTCCGGAATCTCAAAGCTCAACCCAACGTGACTCTGTCCGGCCAGATGATAGATTTCTTCCGGGTTCGCCTTTACCAGAACCCGCCGCATAGTGGTCGGATCGTCCAGATCGGCGTAGTGGAGAAACAGGCGCTTCCCGTAGATCTCCGCGTTATCGTACAGATGCACCAAGCGAGATCGACTCAAACTGCTCGTCCGACGGACCATGCCGTGAACTTCGTAGCCTTTCTCGAGCAAAAACTCGGTCAGATACGAGCCGTCCTGCCCCGTGATCCCGGTGATGAACGCGCGAGGCATGTTTAGCCCGTCACCTTGATGCGACCTTCTTGATGGTCTTTGAGCAACTTCACATCCGCATCCACCATGAGCCGCGTGAGGTCAGCGAACTTCGTCTTCGGCTCCCAGCCCAACTGGCGTTTGGCTTTGCTGTAATCACCGATCAACAATTCCACTTCCGCCGGGCGATAGTAGCGCGGATCGATTTCCACAAAATCCTTCCAATCAAGCCCGACATGCCCAAAGGCAACATCGAGGAACTCGCGAATTGAATGGGTTTCATTGGTCGCGATCACGTAATCGTCCGGCTTGTCCTGTTGTAGCATCAACCACATGGCTTCGACGTATTCCTTCGCGTAACCCCAGTCGCGCTTGGCGTCGAGGTTTCCCAAATACAGCTTCTTTTGGAGGCCCGCTTTGATGTGGGCTACCGCGCGAGTGATTTTGCGGGTAACGAACGTTTCACCACGCCGCGGCGATTCGTGGTTGAAGAGAATCCCGTTGCTTGCGTGCAACCCATACGACTCACGGTAATTAACTGTGATCCAATACGAGTATACTTTCGCGCAACCATACGGACTGCGCGGATAGAAAGGCGTGGTCTCTTTCTGAGGAACTTCTTGAACCAAGCCATACATTTCGCTGGATGAAGCTTGGTAGAAGCGCGGCTTCACACCCGCCTGACGAATCGCTTCCAAAAGGCGGATCGTACCGGTTCCCGTGATATCAGCCGTGTATTCGGGACTGTCAAAACTTACACGGACGTGGCTTTGCGCGGCCAGATTATAGATTTCGTCGGGTTTGATCTCGGCGATTAATCGTGCCAAGGCACTGGCGTCGCTCAGATCGCCGTAGTGGAGGAATAGCCGGTTCTTCGCAGAGTGCGGGTCCGCATAAATTGGATCCAACCGGCCCGTGTTAAACGTACTTGCCCGGCGGATAATGCCGTGGACTTCGTAGTTCTTGGACAACAACAACTCAGCCAGATAAGAACCGTCCTGGCCCGTAATTCCCGTAATCAGCGCCTTTTTCGCCATATTAATAATGTGCCAATCAGACTGTTAAACTTTAAGTTTCAGAGCAAGCCCAGAAAGCTTTCCGTTGAAAAGCATTTTCGCTCACCGCTCAGCAATGCATATGCCGACAAGTCTCTACACTTTTGAAAAGGCGATAAAACTACACCACCGGAGTTGACGGAAATGCAGTGATAGTAATTTTGGAACAAATCGTGCTGAACGCACACAAGCGCACACTGGTCGAACAATTGTCCATGAATTGTGCAGCTGCTCCAAGAACGACGTATCAATTGAGCAGAATGCTATGAAAGCAACTCTAGTCATCCCTTCGACACAAACCGTTACCCGGAAGTACGAACTAATCCCGCGCTCAACCCGCTCGGGCGCGTGCAATGGCTTCCGGATACGCCGCTCAAATTTCGGACCGAACCTTGACAGGAATTGTTTCGAGGATCTGAGGGACGTTTTGGGGGCTCGGATCGAGACTGATGACGTCCAAATGGCGGCGCAATTACTCCACCTTTCTGCCAGCGACCCGGGACTAATCCCGAAATTCAAGTAGTTGCGCTCCCGTGAATTGCCAGCGGTATGGCAAAAACCGAAGTGCGGCATAAAATTCCCCACTGAACGGTAAATATTTCCCAGCCACAGGGAGCCAGGAAAAAAGAATTGCAGATCGGGCTTGCACGTCCAGGCGGCCGCCGTAATAGTAATCGAACTTGATCGCGGGGTGGAGCAGCCCGGTAGCTCGTCAGGCTCATAACCTGAAGGCCGCAGGTTCAAATCCTGCCCCCGCAACCAATTTTCAGGGTCGTAATTAGCCACATACCGCAGGCTCGTTACGGCCCTTCTGGTTTCCCAAACGCTGCATCGCTGCGCGGGCTACGAAATTGGAATTAGGCATATTAGCGGTGCCAATCGACGGAAGGGCGCCCAGCACAGACGCATTTCCCAAGCCCACGTGCGGGATGTGGTATGAGAGGTTAACTAATTCCGACATTTCACTCGAACCGGGGCCAACGTTTAGCGATGACATTCCCCAAGGAAACAAGACTGAATCTGAACGAACGCCCCAATCATTGCGTCAACGGTCGAGGATCGATAAGGTCCGTCCACAGCCCCGTCGCCGTAGAAACATCATGAAACACAAATCCCGACTCACTCGACGCCGGTTTCTCAGTTCCACCGCGGTTGCCGCCGGCGGCCTCCTCCTCCCGTACTCCACAAAGGGCAAAGCCGCGACCTCCGACGTCGGTTCGACGGAGCACTTTTGGTATCGGCTGGCGCCCGAAGGGCCCTACATCGATTCGCAACGCGGTCAAAAAGCTTTCGGCTTCGGCAACGGGAAGATTTTTCTGTCTAAAGACAACGGCAAAACGTGGCCACACAGCGCGGAATTTGCGGAAGCCGCGAACATCACGTGGAGTTGCCTCTTGAAGAACGGGAATATCCTCTTCGCCACCCGCGAGCGACTTTTCCTGAGCACCGACAATCTCGCGACCCACCGGCCCATCACCGTGAAGGATCGCGACGGCCGCGATTACCTTCCACACACGCCACAAAAGCCTGACCAACCCGGCTGGTATTTCCATTCTCTCGACGGCGAACACACTTGGGACGTGAACGGCAAGGAGATGCTCGTGTGGGGAAACTACTGCAACGTTCTCGGCGGACCCGTCCCGGTGAACATCTACTACTCAACGGACAGCGGGCAGACGGTGAAGATCGCCTATTCGTTCGGCCAGAATCCTAAGTTTCAGCAAAAAGGAGCGGCGCCGGGAACCTTGTTGGGTAATCCCACCAATCCGCTGATTTGCCGCCACGTCCACTGCGTGACCTACAACCCGGACGAAAATGCGTTCTACGCATGCACGGGCGACATCGATCGCGGTCACGGGAACGAATGTCACTGGCTCCGCGGCACGTATGACGCGAAGGCAGACATGTGGAACTGGAAAGTCCTGATCTCTGTTAACTCCGACTCCCGTTACAAATCCGGCGGCATCAATTTTGTCGGCGGCAAGGTTTACTGGGCAGCCGATGCCAACGGCCCCAAAGTCGCCGAGCAACATGATCGCGGCATTTTCTCCTGCGCTCCGGAGGACATCGCGAACAAGCAGGCGCACACGCTTCTTTTTAATCCGGGATTCGAGAGCGCCAACATGATCATCCAGGACGGCGTGATACTGGCCTCGCACTGTGCGCCCGCATCCACCTACGCGTGCGGCTTCATCTACTCGCCCGATATGGGTAAGACTTGGACACAATACGACCTCAAAGAATTCGGCCCCCGATCGGGCTGCCGCTTTCACAAAAAGAACTCTGAAGGCTGGTTCCGTGTCGATCTGCGAAAGGGCTGGATCGAGCGCGGCGAAGTCTTGTTCATCAAACCCAAGGCTTGAGCCGATGAAATCGGTTCTCAAGGTCGGACTTCAATGCTTCTTACCGTTTTCAGTCACCGCAGCGACGCCATCACGTTGGACTATCGCTTTAAATAGCTGACGCTCACCACGACATCCAACAAAGGCTGGGTGTTGCGCGCGGCGCGAACTTTGACCTCGCTCCAAAGCGCTTCCCCCACCTCGGGACTGTTCGCAGTGCCGAAGGCGATTTCGTTGCGCGGGTAACCACTACGAGGACCGAGGGACTTGGGGGCGTTGAGGCGCAACACGCCATCGACAAACACCTGGAGATCGGCGCCTTTGAGGACGACACGGTAGCGGTGAAAATCGTCCGTGGTGTTCATCGCATGGCGGAGCTTACGTTGATGAAAAAGGCCCACGCCAGTCGGCGACAGTTCGATGCGCTCGCCGCCAACGCCATTGGCAAGGATCAAGTAACTCACGCCACTCACCACTTTCACACGGGCCTCGATGACGCTCTCGCCCTCAGGATCGGCGCCCCACGCCGCGCGATAGTAACAATAGTCGCCGTTGTTTGTGCCGCGATCCGCAATGAGCAACGCACCGTCCTTGGTCTCTTCATGAATGCGCGGCGAAACGTTGTCGCAATGCCACGGCTTCGCGGGCTTGCCACCACCCGAACAAACCAGACTCCACTCCTTGCCGGAGGATGGCGTCGCCGCGAGCAAGTGGATCGCAATGTCGTTCTCGCCTTTTCGCAACTGCCCTGGCGACAAGGGCCAATCAATCCAAGCACCATTGAGGTTTCCGTTCGGCAAAGGTTGTCCATTCAGCGTGACGGTCAATCGCTGGGAATCGTCGATGCCGGGCACCTCGAGATGCAGTGCCGCCGAAGCATTTTGGCCGGCGCGGGCGGCGGCTTCGAAATCATCGGCGATCATCAGGCGGGATTTGAAGACTTGCTTCGTGCCAAGTTCCACTGGCGCGGTGGGCGTGACGATGGGAATGGTTTGATACTGGTTGCCGTTCGCGAGCCAGCTCGTTGGCTTGCCGTCGAGATCGGTGAGGAAATACTCCTTGTCGGTAAATGCGAGCGCCGCAGGATCGCCAAGCTCGCGCCATAGCGGCGACTTGCGATCAATGTCGTAGAGGTTGAAAAGATACAGCCCATCCGCGCCAGATGCCCACGCACTGGCCGCGCGCGCGCGATAAGCCGGAACACCCGCCCGTTTGAAACGCGTCTCTCCCTTGACGCGGGGATCGGTGAGCGCCGGGTAAACTTTCACGCCGTACCGATGCCCCAACTCCACGCTGTGCGACCACGGGTTCAGCCGGAAATAATCAGTCGTGACGAGGATGTCCATTAGCCCTTCCTTCAGCCACGTATCAAGGTCAAATCCCATTTCAAGCGAGTAACCGATCGAGTCCGGCACGCGCATCGCGATCAGGATTGGCCGTTGCCGTTTGAGACCGACCTCCTCGGTCATTACGCGGATGCGGCGCATGAGATCGGTCATTGCCGTAACGTCCTCGCGGCTCGCCTTACCGCCGTTGGCAACGCTGCGGAAGTAACAAAGGTGCCGGAAGAAATCGAGTTCCACACCGTCCACGTCGTAGTTCCGGCAGACTTCTTCGATAAAACGAAACGCCAGTTCGCGGACTTCGGGCCGCGCGTAATCGACCGAGCTCCAGCGGCCTTGAGGCGTGCGCTTCACGTGATCGCCCACGAGCCAATCCGGATGATCCACCTTCAACTGCGGAAATAGAAAGTAAGGCTTCTCGGGCCGATGCTCCACGTCGTGCGTGTCGTTCATGCGCATCGACCAGAATGATTCCATCCCATGCCCGTGCGCGAAGTCCGTTACCGCCTTGAGCGTGTCCGAGCCTTGCCGAATGAGATCGACCGTGATGTTCCGAGCGTCCGGTCGCAGGCCGTAGTCCAAGCCCTGCCGGGTCATCAATGCTCCCGCCTTCGTGTTATGCGTGAACTGCCCGAAGCCTGAACTGATGGTGCAATACGAGATCGCGCCCACCTGCGAACCTGCGAGAGTGGAGGTGCGGAGGTCGAGAAAGTTCTGCACCGTAGGCTCTAGGGAGCGCGGGAAGTAAAGGCAGTCGCAGCCATCGTTATTCGCGATTAAGCGGCGCGGCCTCGCGGCGGCCTTCGCCCTCGCGGCGCGGAGTTCACCCAGCGATCCCAATTCGGCCGAATTCGCACCCGTCACAAAAACCAGGGATTCAGCCCCCACCAAGAGACAAAGCCACAAACGCAACCAAGCCCGCGCGGAACGGCAAACGGAGGGATTCATGAGTAGAAAAGACCAAGCTCTTTGCGCATCATCAATTTAATTCACCGCGAATTTTAACTATTGATTAGATCACGCCGCCCCACTTTCCCCGCATTCGTTGCTACTGAGGTTGAAACAGGAATATCACGCAACTCACATCATGCTGAATTTCGACACTCTTTTCGCAACCGCGCCAGCGGATGCACCCGAGAGGAGACAGCCTGCACCAACGTCGCATTGCCATGAAAATGCGCATTCTCCCCGCTCATGTTGCCAACGATTTTGAGACCGCCCGCGACTATTACCAACATTGTTTAAACCGAATCAAACCCGGCAGATTTGGAAAGTTGAGCTTGCACGAAAGAACACCTCAACTATTCTCCACGTGCCTTTAGTGGCGGGGTAGCCAAGTGGTAAGGCACGGCTCTGCAAAAGCTGCATTCGTCGGTTCGATTCCGACCCTCGCCTCCAAAGTTGATTTCAACCAATAGAATCAACTGTTCTGAGATGATTTCACCCGTCAAAACCGACCCACTGCTAACGCCTACTGCTAACAAATTCATCCCTATCCACTGTTGTTCTCAGACGTCCACTCTTGTGAAGATTTGGATTGCTTTGAGTTACTGCTTCAGACGCGGGGAGTGAATAGCCTTTTGCTCGGGCACCGAACGTCTCCACACGGGGCGGGGCGAGCGGGGGGTGCCACCCATTTGTTAGAAATGCGATAGATGGGCGCTTGCGCGACTCATGACCAGTTTGCCACGGTTGATGTTCCAACAACGGGCTCGAATGAAGGATGATGGCTGCTTCATCAGCGTCGTGATACGATGGAGCCATGCAAAAGCGCTTCCATTATTGGCCCGGCCCTATAATTGATGGCGACGGAACCCTCGGAGTCGCGCTGTCAGGCGAGCTTGCATCAGCCCTTTCGAGCTTTTGCGCACCTACTCCGTTGGAGACGAGGCGAATGCTAGAGGAATTACGCTCCCATCTAAGGCTTCCCCTTGCCGCAGTCGGAGCATTGTTGGGGGTGCCCCGAATTACAGTGCGACGCTGGCTCGATGGATCGAGGAAACCGACCGGAGCGGCCACTCGTCTAATTTGGCTCTTACATCGTTCGACTCTTGGACCAGAAAAACTGAAACGCGGTGAAGATTGGTTGACTTGGGGGCGTCTCGACTCCGAGAACTACCGCACGACCGGCACCTCAAACAGAAGCAACTCGTTCGAGGGACTCGAGTAGCCGGCCACGTTATAGATGCGCGCCTGTGCATATACCAATTGCCATTGCGGGTTATTCAAAACGGCTAGACACACTCCGATCGTTGCAGGCTTTGAGTTGAGGGATGCGATTACAACGTTTTCGTCTACTTTCTGCCTCGCAAGATAGTTGGTGACGCTATCTCGGGTTGCGAACGCATCGACAGAGGAAAACTCGAACTCTCCAATCTCCCAGTGAGAATAAAATGCCCGTAGTCTGCTGATGTACCTCAGTAGCGTAGCATTCAGTTCACTTGAAACACTGTTCTCTGAGCGCACAAATCCCAATGTTAATCTCGAAGGCTGAATCGCATCAATAATGGCGGAGGCGCGCTCAAACTCATAACCGGGCAGTAAGACAAGATGTGTGTTGGAAGAAAGCCGGACCGAGCCGGAGTATCCCAAGATGGTCCGAACATCAGAAACTCCTTGGCTCAACCATCCGCCTTGCGGAGAGCTGCCGTATGCTGCCGCTTTGTGGTAAAAAAATACAATCGTACTCCCGTTGGCTAATATTTTGGTTAGTAGAAATAGCAATACCGCGAGCGTTTCTCGTGTGAAACCCGTCACATCAACTCCGACCCTACAAGGCATACCTCCGATTTGCCGCAAAGCCGCTTGAAGGGCGTCAAAGGTGAAAACAGGGTTATCAGAATTCAGCGGAACGACGGTAGCTCGTGGTTCTAAGGTTTTTGCTTTTTCGAGATTTTTTTCTAAGTAATCGAGGTGATTCTGATTGTAGCAAAGAAAACGATGGCTTCGCACCATTTCATGTAGCTCGTTCCAAAGCGTCAGCGCGCGTTCTTCGTAGCTCACCGAAGCAAAGAGGTGGTCCACCGGTGACGAAAGAGTGCGGGTGACCTCGTCAACTTTGCACTTATGGATAAACTCAGCCATTTTGGTCGATTGGAAGTTCGATTTGCGTGTCGTCGTTTTCTTCGTCTCCGACGTCCCGCAACAAGGCATTTGGATCGCACATCGCACGACGAAGATTCTCGTTCGTAACGAACAAGTAGCCAGCGAAGCTGGTCGGGTCGAGCGTGAAGTAAGGTGCCAATCGGCGGCTGAGCACGTACCGAGCCGTGCGACCATGCCCGCGTTTTGTCCCGATGGTGCTTGGGTAGAGATAACCTTCTTTAACACCAAGCTCTAGCACCCTCGATACCTCATCGTCGGGGCGATCGCTGAGTGCTATTGAAAACACGCGCCGTTCGCTACGCTTTTCATTGACGAGAATCTGTGAGAACGTTCGGCCCATTGCGCTGACCAACAGTTCGAGCCGTTTGTAGTCAGCTTCCCTACCACAGGCATCTTTGCGCATTTCCTCCAATTCCTTGTGGAAGAACTCTTCCGAAAAATCCCTCAATTCTTCGTTCTGTACGTGAGGATCGATGTATGAGATTTGGCTTCCTGGTTTGGTAGCTTTCTGCCTGCTGAACATTCTAGCGGCGGGCTCGAGGAACCACCGGATCACTCCTGAAGAAACGTGCGCGATCTGTTCAAATCCGGAATACGAATAACTCGACCGCGATTTACGGTTACCACCGAGACGTCGGATAAATTCAGGTCGCGCGTAGCGAGTAGCGTCATCTCTTGCACGAGCGCCGCGCCCTTCACCCCGGTTCCATTTCGCTTCCAATTCTTCACGAATCTCGGCGATTTGTTTTTCTTGCGCAATATCCTCAACGAAAAATTGGCGGGCGCTAGAGTTAATCCCAGCCAGCATTAGCCGTTTCTCTACTATTTTTTCAACTCGTTGAAGATAATGCTCGCGGCTCGTAGTGTACAAAACACTGACGTCTATCTCATTGTAGTCGTGGGCAGCTTCAATGCGTCTTCCGCCGATTGTTCGGTGGGTCTTATATCCCAATTGAGTCGATGCCTTAATGCACAGCTCCGACGTGCTCCGGCTGGCAATCCAACTGTTCAGGATTTCGGTCTGAGTCATACTCAAGTTGTCGGCATCGTCGACAAGAATCGAAACGTGGTTGTTCGGCAAAAAACTGAGGTTTCGAAGGCTTGTGAAAATTGGAAAGAGGAAAGAGTGGTAACTCAACAAGGGCCCCGCATAACTCGTCATAGGCTCAGTGCTCAATTGCAACCGACGGACAAATTGGTCGGCTTGAAACCAGTACGTTTCAAGATGGTCACGTATTGATGCGAAAAAATTGGGAATTGTGTCGACCGCGATAGCCGAGCGCGCCTTCGCACCATCCGCCCCGCAATTGTGTAGCCCATTGATGACAGCCTTGTCGGCCCAACTCTCAAGTTCGCTTTTGTCCGCAGTTGCTCCGCTGTAATCGAATCGGATTGATGCAAGTTCGTCGAACGCTTTAATTGCGAAGTACAAGCACAGCAAGTGCTCGTTAAACACATACTTCGCGGGGTGCCCGTCAAGCCTGAGAAGCTCAGTAAGATTAATCTTCGTGCTCTTGATTGGCACGTACAGCGCCAAATAAGGAAGCTGATTCAGCGAGCAGTTGCGGCGAAGCCGGAGACAATCCGCACGCATCATCCGGAACATCATGCTTTTACCGGATCCGCGCGGACCGTTAATAAAACTGTGCGATCGACTTTCCACCTGCGGAAAGTCGGTGAAAATGTCGACGAACAACTTGTGTGCTTGGTCGGCGTCAATTCCTTCGGGGGTTTGTACTCCGAATGGATTAATCTGTTCGGGGCTCATATTCTCAACATCTCCTCGGCCAGTCGCTTCCCGTTGATCGTCGCATCGAAGCCGCGAGCGATATGTCGGAGCGTGTCCTGAGCCGAATTCTGCTCTGGATAACCAGCATCCCCGATTACGTAGTCAATGTTGCGCACTGGAAGCACGTTAGACCTAC
The DNA here is from genome assembly GCA_044224905.1 of Limisphaerales bacterium. Taxonomy (GTDB): domain Bacteria; phylum Verrucomicrobiota; class Verrucomicrobiia; order Limisphaerales; family JBGAJN01; genus JBGAJN01. The sequence goes on along the minus strand of JBGAJN010000001.1, from coordinate 1,971,747 downwards.
TTTTGAACACCTGAATCGAAACTCGAACGGAATAGAATTGAAGATCGATTTGCCGCATGAAACGACCGCAATATACCATCTCATTGTACGTTTTGAGAGAACGCTCATAAATCTCGTCCAATAAGTAAACTTTTTGGATCGTTCCGTTCTTATCAGCTTTCTCGAATGTCTGGGTGGCGTCGTCCACATGGAGGTTGAACGAAAGCGAAATCTCGCCCTGCTTGATTGCGACGGAATGGAGAGCCGCAGCGTACTTGTGGAATATTAGGCATGCCGGCGGCAGTTCTTGTGGGGTTTTCAGACCGAACGTGTCTGCGCGAGACGACTCGTCCGCGAGTTCGTCCGCGAGGCGAAGTACGGCGGCAATTAATTGCGGTCGGTATGTTACTTCGCCGAAATTTAATTCGGGTGCCAGAAGTGTCCCGATGGTGTTTTTGTCACCGTGAATTGTTCCGCCATGACAGAGCGCGATTTTTGCTATCTCCTTTCGTTCGAACCATTGGATGAACTGGAGCGAGTCGACTTTTTCCATCACTTCGAGTATTCGCTGTTCGTGTTGCGCACGCCCATACATATTGCCCACGTCGTGAAAATGAATTCCAAGAATCAAAAGGAAGACTTCGTAAGCGGATAGGCAGGGTGTGTATTCTACTGCAGCGCCCAGCGAAGATTTCGACCGCACTAGCTTTGTGGCCCGTCGCAGGACCATCTCAATGTGCTTTGGACCGTGGTCCGTAAGATAAATATTCTTGTCCTCGAGCTCGCCCCTCTGCTGTACAGTGGGATGAACATTCGCGACCAAATAGTTGTGGGTCGCACGCAAAACATCCGCATAGTTGATTTTCCCCCCTCCCGGAAACTCTGTTGTATGCAGCTGCTCGTAGTGGCCCAAGAACCACTTCATCAGAGGCAGATGATCAATGGATTCAGTGCTCATCAATTAGGCATGTTGGATGATCTGCGAAAAAACCGCTTTGGCAAGCAATGGCGGGACAGCGTTGCTCACCTGCTGTTGTTGCAAACCAATTGATCCACTGAATCGATAATGGTCTGGAAACGATTGAAGACGCGCCGCCTCACGCACTGACAAGCCGCGGTGTTGATCCGGGTGGACAAGCATGTTTTTACGAAAATTTGCGATGACAATCGAAGGTTCGTCCCACGCGAGTCGTCTGTAAATCCCAGTGTGGCGGCTCCGATTATCTACAAGATTCGTATAGTTCTTCATCAGCCGTGCCGGAATATCGCACCAGTTTCCCCCGGGCGGGATGTGACGATACCTCCTGAGGACTAAGGAATTATTGTTCGTCACCACATGCCCACTGCAAGATTTCAACCCCCCACGCATCTGGTGCGCATAGGAAGAACACGAGCCATTCTTATATACCAGTTCATCAAGCATCGCGCCCGGTGACAAGTCAGGGAGATCACTGATTGCGTCACGAACTGTAAAGTGACGCTTTTGTTTTTTGGGCTCAGGGGGAATGCGACCATTTCGGGTACCGATAAAGAATACGCGACTCCGTTTCTGCGGAACTCCGTAATCGACTGCGTTTAGTACCCAGATGGCAACCTTGTACCCCATTCGTTCTAGCTCCTTTCTGATCAATGACTCAAACATGCCATTTGCGGTTTCCCGCAGTCCCTTCACGTTCTCAAGGACAACCCAATCAGGTATAGTCGCTTTCGTGTAACGAAGAAACTGACTGAAAAGCCAGTTCCGAGGATTGGCCGCATTCCTCGTCTTTTGATTCGACGTAGAAAAGCCCTGGCACGGGGGTCCACCAAAAAGAATTGTAAGCCCAGCGCGCTTGAACGGACGCGGCTCCACCGATCGAATATCGGCACAGATTACGTCCGTATCGGCGTGGTTCAAGTTATACGTCGCGGCGGCATGAATGTTTGATTCGATAGCGTATTGCACCGATATGCCGGCACAACACGCTCCCAATGACAAACCGCCTGCACCTGAAAATATATCAATTCCGCGGACCATGAGTCTTCCCTAAAAACGCGCAACATAGGCAGACTGGCGACTCACGGCAAGGCGAGATGTCGACTCGCAATTAAGCCTCTCAGCGCAAACGACTTAAAAATCACCATAAAAAGCCAACATGAGTATGGATTTCGATGCCAATCAAATCATACGGTTAGCACTATCAACTTTGTTTCCCCAGCCGTAATTGTTGTGCATTTCGAAGGAAACCTTTTTAAGCGGCGCTCGGTTTCCCGCGAAAAAGATTCAGAGTTTATAGCAGCCCGCTGGCGGAGAATTACACAACACGGCTTGAGGACGGGGTTCGCGATTTTACGACAGTAGGGAACCGCTAGTGGCATGCGAGTCTTTGTTCCCACCAATGCCTAATCCCGGCGACGTTCCGAGCGAAAATCGCACCCGAACCTTCCCGCTTGTGCTGATGATGACTATGGGGATCGGCGTTCTTTTGGTAAACTAGCCGAGCTTCATCGGAGACTGGCCGTCGGAGCTTACTTGGCGATAATCCGCGCGATTTCTAACATCACTGTTTCGGTGCGCAACGTTTACGCTACACATCCGACGCCATGAGTCGCTACAGGACGCCCTTCCGTTGCATTTAGGCTATCAACCCGTGACGTCGCGGGGTGACGCAAGTTCGCTAAGCTCTGGCGAAAATTAAGGCGAGGGCTAAGCGGAGGATTTCAGGCGTCGGCAACCAAGAGCAACGACTTGCATAATCGGCTTCATTTGCTGACCAAGGGCGGTCGACAGCCAAGGGGCCGTTGCCTGCTGGTTTTTGGGCAGTGGTATTAAAAAAGCGGAGAAGATCTTTTGTAGACGCAGAATTGGGCGACCCGTCTGAGTCGAACCGCACACGCCAGAAAGCGCTGCGGAGTATGACTGGTAAATTCCCTTTAGCGACGGGGGTAGTTTCGGCGAAGATAAACCGGATCGTCTGTGCTGCTAGCTCTGGAACATATTCGTGCTCGCCTCTACGGGGCGCGAACACGCGGAGCAATCTGCGCTGTGGGAACCGGCGCAATCGTCCGTCTTTCGTGAGGAATAGTGCAACAGAACGATGGATCGGGCGAAAGCCCATCATGGCAAGGAAAGGTTGCATATAAATGGAGCGTAGATCACTGATGCAGAAAGGGTGGTGAATTGTCGAAAGTTGTGAGGAATTCGCAGACCGCAGCTTCTGTTTTTTGAAGCTGCCAGCACGCGGCATCGCGGGCAGCGACATAAGCGTGAAGCGAGCAGTCCCAATGTCTGCCAGCGCCGTCATAGTAGGCGCATTCACGGCGCAGCAACCACTCGGTGAGCGGGCCGGGTCGATCACATCCTTGGCGCAGCAGGTAGCCGATGATGCGTTCACGGTTCTCCAGTGTCGGGTTCGGCATGATTGGAATTAACGGCAGATCGTTGGGAGGAATAGCCTGCCACTGAGGATTTGGAGGCGAATTGAGCCATCGCAGCAATTCGGTTTTGTGTTCGCGGAGCACGGCCGCGAAGTCGGGCGGGCATTTGCTGCGCGGCTTGATTAACAGGTCGATCCCGTCACTCTCAACGTGAAGTCCAAGAGACCGCGCCCGGCGATAGAGGTCCAAAGGCAAAGCGCTCATATCCGCATAACCTCCTGAACCTCCGCCGACACAGTTTTGGGGTTCGCCGCAGTAACAGGGTAACAATGCCCGTTTTTATTGGTTGGAAAGCCCTTTTCATCTCGGTAACATTGCTCCCGTGTTACCGGAGCAAAAGCGGCAGAATCGTCAATGTTTCGAAGGGTTGTTACCGTGTTACCATTTTCAGGCGGGGTTCCGGGCAGGTAGGCGGTAAAAGCGTCCTGAAACCAAGCGCGCCTGAAACCCTTTGCGGTCTTGTCGCCGATGCGGATGGTGCTGGGTTGAATATCGAACCCGGCCAAGTGACGGCGAACTTCATTCTGGCCGATGCCTTTCCCATCGTTCCACGACGAGAATGGTGCATCCTCACGTGCGTTCAGCCAATCAACCAAGGTGGAGTTGCTCACCTTGTCGCTGCCGGATTCCGCAAAGTAGGTTTGAATCCAGCCGAGTAACGAGACCGAGCTATCCGTCGCGGCGTCTGCGGACTCACCACACAATGCAAGCGATGCGGCCTTGATCTTTTCCGGCCAATTCCCGCCTGCCAGATTCGCAAGCACGAACAAGGGTTCGTAAATGTCCTGCTCTCGATCGCCGAGTGCATCGGGCATGACGGCCGTAGCCGCTTCGATTCGTTCGCGGTGATCTTGCGTCCAGCGCATACATTTCTGCCGCCACTCGGTCCCGTCATATCGGCGCAGCCGGGCGACTTTCTGCGCGGTCTTCTTGCGCTGCATCCTGATGTTGATGCATCGCGAAACCGTTGGAGCGTCCAGCGTCGAGAGCTTTATGCAAGCGAGCGCCTTCGGGCCGAAGACAACGAACTCGACGACCTTTTTTTCAGAATCCCCTTCGACGCGATGCACGCGCCCAGCCCGGTGGAATCCGTGCTTGAGGATGTTCGCCAATGCGTCCCGACGATCTTCGGGGATTGTGTCGAATTCATCTATTAGGACGGAAGGTTTGCGAGCATCCAGCACGCGGAACAAAACAGGCTCGCTCATGTTTCCGGTCCGAAAAGAATTGCTGACTAATTTTTCAAGCACGTCCAGCACGCGAGATTTACCACAGGAACGAACCGGCGATGTGACGGCCACAATAGGAGAATATTCGCATTGCTCCCACGAGTAGGTGTGGAGAGTCCACAACGCCAGAATTGTGTCAGCGTGTGGCGGGAGAACTAAGAACTTGTCGAACTCGCCAGCCAGTGCGTCCAGCAATTCCGCACCTTCCACCGGATCGGCCCACGGCTCGATTGCTTTCGCGTCCACTTTTGCGGCGACACCGGTGGCTTCGGCTTGGTCGCGGTGTTTGCTGACATGCCGTTTGATCTCGATTGGTGTCAGCTTGAAATACTCGGCCCTTCGCTCGCTTTCCTCAGCTAATCGTTCGGGTGAGAGTTTCGCCAACTCTGGCATGACTTCGGCCAGCGTGAACTTGAGGGGCAAGGTGTTCCAAGCTGTCTCAATTTGCCGCTTAACCTCGTCACCACTGAATTCGACAGCAAGATCGTTGAAGTCAGTTCCCCTGCTATCTTCAGCGAATCCGTGCGGAACTGCGACGCGAAGTTTGTGGGTTTTTGCTACATCGAGTGCGTGACTCACACCAGGATTGCCCTGCGTGTTCCGGTCATCGTCGGCACAAATCATAAATTCGGTGCCGGGGTATTTCTTGATGAGCGCGTCAACAACGTGTTCGAGATTCCCGCAATCAACCGCCACCACCGACGGAAGCCCCGTCGCTTCGTTCAATGTTGCTGCTGTGGCGAATCCCTCCGCGACGAGCGCACGCGGGGCAGTATCAAGGTCGCCTATGAAATGGAAACAACCGCGCACCCGACCAGCTTTTGGAAATAGTTTAGTACCGTCCGGTCTGATCTTTTGAAAATTCCAGAGCACTCCTTCAGCGTCATGCAAGGGTATAAGCAACTCCCCGCCGCAACGTCGAACGTTGTGGGGCTTGATTCCTTTCTTCTTCAAATACGGATGGCTGCCGTCACTCTCTGTAGCCTGTTCCCAAATTCGCCGCGCTCCCTCCGCCGTCTCAACGCGTTGAGCCTCGTTTTTCTGCGATCGCAAGATCCGCGCACGTTCACGCTCGATGTCATTCGCTGGTGTGCCTGCCGATTCGCCGAGTCGCACCGATGTCCACTCATCGGCATTGCGCCATGAGTGGGCAAACACAATGCCTTCCTCCACTCGATACGAGCCAGTCGGCTTACCTTCCCGGTCACTTTCGCATCGGCACCGATGAAATGCGCCATCGTTAACAATACTCCCGTCGATAAAAAATCCTGCGGCGCGCAGGCGATCAATGGCGGTGCTCATTGAAGTGCCTCCTGATCCGCCATGCTAGAACGGATGAAATCCCTTACGCTGGCCATGTCTAATAGGCGAACACCCGATTTTCTCCCTCGAACGCGAAGCAGGCAGCCGCGAATTTTCCCGGCGGCAAGGAGGTTGTATATCGTTCCCCGTCGCAAACCAAAAATTCGAGTGACATCGGCGATTCGCCCAAACTCTGGCGTCACAAGGTCGAAGTTACCCCGCTCAACACGGGCCGTGGTGGATGATGCAATATTTGCCATACGCAGCCACGATGGTCCACACACGGCAATGTGTCAGTTTGTGGAAGGATGTTTCTGGAACCGATAAAGAGGGTTCAGTCCTATTGCATCTAACGGAGATTCAGCAACGGCAGAAATAATTCGTCTTGGCAGCGAACGAGGCTGACTCCGGTTTTTATCCGCTTATTCAGGTCCGAGTCGCGGCGCAACGGGTTTGGCAGCAAACTGGGTAAGTGCCAGCGCTTCCCAATCTTCGACTCAGCGCAGTCCGCGCAAGCTAGATTGTCCAAATCCTCCTTGGGCCTAAGAGGGCGCCGCAGGCTTTCGCAGGCAAGCCGACCATAGTCGGCAGTCATTTTCCAAGCGGCACGGGCCCTTTTGTTGAGTTCGACTCGTGAGCAGCGGGAGGAGTATTGAGCGCGTTCGGACGAATCCCATCGAATCCATCTTTTGCGAATCTTTGGCAGGATTCGCTCAATCCGCTCCGGGCGAATGAGTGTGCGAAACCCGCGTTCAATGACGTTACGAGGTAGATCGGCTCGGAACAATGCGATGGCTTCACAAGAGTTCAAAGTGCCGATGGGCAGTATCTCGGGACGACAGTATTCGTCGGAAGAGTCGCCGCGCTTTTCCCAAATCTTGTTTCGTTCGAGTGAATCCAATTCCGATTTAAACAAGGGTTTAAGAGCTGATGGCGGATGAAGCAATGGGAATTGGACGGCAACGAATTTCCCCTTTGGCAATCGCGACAACATATTGTGGCGGATCATTTCCTTCAGCATCCCCACCACCAAGGGCTTGCCCGCAATGGGATGAATTCTTCGGGCACCCCTCGAAGTCGCCTTGAATTCGCATAGTGTAACAAATAGTGCGGAGTGTCCCTTGGAGGCAACTTGACGCGGAAGGATTACGGGCAGGAGGCCGTTTCGGAAATCGCAGGCGGGAGGAATATGAACATCCTTACCGTTGGCACGAACGCACAATGTTTCCGCATTCGCGATCACTTCCAAATAAGTCATATCATGCTTCCATCCGTTCATGACCATAACTTGCCAGCGCCTAACCATCTCGCGAAGTTCCCGTGGTGCGGGCGGGGCTTGAGGTAGCATGGCTTGCAAGTCCAATCCCACTTTTCCAGCGCGCGAAACGTCAGCCTCCGCACCCGCGCAAACCTCTTGAATCCGGAACTGAAGAGCTTTGTAGGCTTTGGTGCGGCGGAGTATTTCCCATGCCGCAGAGAATTCATGGATGTGCTCTTGGTTCGCCGAATTGAACCACCACCAAAGATCTTGAAATTCATCTTTAGCGCGCGCCTGTCTTCGCGTTTCGATCTTGTTGGTTAACTTGATCAAATTGAATAACTCCTAATTATTTGGGACGCATCAAGCGGACTTTTCTTCGCCGCGACGGGCACGCGTCATGACGGCCGCGAATCGGCATTTAAGATCTATCGTGGGAATGCTGATGGAAGGCGATTCAACTCTCCGTTTTGACGAATTCGCTCTAGTTCTCGCGCGATGGTGTCAAGATTTTGTTGTTGCTGAAATTGGCTGGGGGACGGGATTGACAGCATTGTAGCAGGAGCCCGAATCTCCATTACTTGTTTTCTGGAGCTTTGAAGCTGACTTTCAATTAGCGCCATTCTCTGTAGAGAGGCTTGTTCTTCAGCGATCCGATTGGCTCGTTTCATCTCAGCCAACACGCTCGCGGAATCATTTTCAGCACGCTGATTGAGAGTATTGTGAAGGCTCGTAATCTGCTTCTCCAAATCAGCAATGTACTTGAGGTCAATCACCCTAAATTCTTGAGCAGATTTCCGGGCTAATTCCGCAACGTTCCTTTCGTATTCCAAGCGCCGAATGTAATCGTTGATCTCACCCCAAACGGTTAGAATTAGCGCTAACGCACCAAAACCACATATTGACGCGACAACCAACCTCCGCTTCTTAGAAACTCTTAGAATTGTTACGTCGTTGCAGTGAGGACAAGTGATGTATTCCCCTTTGGCATGCCGGGGAAATTCAATCGATTCATGGCAACGATCACATGCAGATTTAATGTATTTCATAACTAATGCGGGCAACTTCTCGGATTCACCTGAAACACGCTCAACAAAAGCTACTTGTCAACAAGGAACCGCAAATGGAGCCCCTTCGTTCCCGACAAGCGGCTTAATCTTTCTATTAAGAGCCGACAGCGAAAGTGGAGGGCACGTTTCCAACAGGCCAAGAATATTTAGTGCCTCGAGGAATCCATGAATGTGCCACCCATTGTTCAGATACGTTTCCGGATGGGATACCAGAATCTCTCAACTGAGAGGGCTGACCGTCACGTCTCATGCCTTCGTGCAACCTAATGCAAAACAAACGACCTTCCTTCCGTGATGGTTACCTCAGTCTCTAAAAGCCATTTTTCACTTCGCGGCATTCAACCCTGGAAGCTTTCCCATAGCGTCGCGGAGCGTTTCAATTTCGTGGTGAGTATAGCCGCGATGGACGGCTGCGCTCGCATGTCCGGTCAGTTTCATCCGAATTTCAGGAGCAACACCCGCGTTCGCCAGCGCGCTAGTGAACGAGTGGCGCAAAGCGTGAAACGTTCGCCGTGAAAGTTGCCGAACGCCAGCACTCTCGACGGTCTGCATATCCAACCCAGCCTTCCGCATGATGCGCTTAAATCCTTCGCTCAAGCCGTGACGACCTCCAGACTTCAAGTTGGCCATATGCGGCATGACAAACGGGGTGGCTTTATCCGCGTTCGCAATGCCCTCCAAGTGCGCAAGCAAGTCAGGATGAAGCGGCACAGTCAGTTTGCGGCCCGTCTTACCTTGAGTGTAGGTGAACGAAGCGTTCGCCAAGTCCACACCTTCCCATTCGGCGCGACAACAATCGGAAAGCCGCGCGCCAGTAAAGTAAGCCAGAAGGATCAAGGTCTTCCATTCACCTGTAGCGGCGTCGACAGCCATTTTCACTTCAGTTGGTGAAAACGTCCCACGCTCCACACCTTCCACGTCTGGAAGCTCCACCGCTTCAGCAGCATTAACGGTCACTAATCCCCTTCTCCGCGCAGCGTTCAAAGCGGTTCGGATAATCTTCACGTCGAGAATTGCAGTGCGCGGAGCCATGCCCTTTTTCAAACGATCGTCCAAAAAAGTATCTACATCCCGCGAAACAAGGGCGGTAAGGGGCTTTTCCGCGCGTCTCCCAAGGCTGGCAAGGAAAAGGTCTACAACAGTCTCATATCGAACAGCAGTGCTCGCCGCGCGACGCGCTTCCTTTGTAGCTAACCAATTCTTGAAGTGCTGCCGGATGCTTGGTGAGTGAATTGTTTCGCCAACATCTGCACGCGCCATGATGCCTCGCAAGACTTCCCGTGCTTGCGCCTCGACAAGTTCGCCCCGCTTCGCGAGCTTGGCAGCCCGTTCAAATTCAAGCGCAATTGCTAATGCTTTTGATCGCCCAGTTTGTTTAGTAGAACGCAGCACAAGCCGCCCGTCAGGACCACGGAATGCGGCGTGATAGTAAGGTGAAGCAGGACGGCGATGAACTGATGCCATATGCTGCTAACTTTACTGCTAACGTTTAAATGCGTCAAGCGCGTCCAAATAGTCCATTTTTATTATGCTTTGAACACTTTCTCCAGCGGAATCGAATCGTCGGTTCGATTCCGACCCTCGCCTCCAACTAAATCGCCTTTGTTTATAGGGGTTTGGTGAGGCTCGGGGCAGAATCTTCAACGAATTCTTCAACGGTTTCAGCTCTCGTTCACTATCCGGCACGGGCACGTCGCGGACTCGCCCACTGCCCGGATGCGAGGGAAATCCAACGGCCATATCCTTACAACATGAAGGCTCAGGATATGTCGCAGCGGTATCGGAAGTTCAAACGGAGTTGGGGCACCTACTACGCCTACGACTCGGTCACCGGCAATTCGGTCAGTCTTAAAACGCGCGTGCGCACCGAGGCGGACCAAAAGGTTCACGCGATGAATGAGGCGGACCGGCAGCCCGCCATCACCCTGGGATTGGCGCGGGTGTATCTCAACGCCGCCGATCCCAAGCTCGGGACACGGACGTGGCAGGAGGTCATGGGTCAGCGGCTTCGACAAGAGCGCGAGCCTCCGCATTGGATCAAGCACCGCCTGGGTGACGGAGACGCCGGGTGCGACGGCTGGATTCTTGGAGTTCACGGGCCAAGGTTTGCAAACCTTCGAGCGAGCGATGGACCGTGATGAGAAGTTGCTCGCCGTGCTCGGCTCGCGCCTGCTCGAAGGCCAGAAGAAAGTCGCCGAGACATCGCAGGCCATCGAACTCCGGCAGAGCGGCGAAAACAGCATTCTGGCGAACATGGCGACCAGCGTAAGCGCGTCGCTCACGCAAGTCCTGCGCTGGGCTTACTGGTGGAACTCGACCGAGGAATCACCGGATGACGTGACCAACGAGCAAGTGCTCGTGGAACTGAACACCGACTTCAGCACCAAGGGGCTCAGTGCTCCGGAGATCCAATCCATCGTGACCGCGTGGCAGGCCGGCGCGATCAGCCGTGACACGATGACCGATCTTTTCCGTCGGGGCGAAGTGCTGCCCGAGGGACGGAGTGTGGAGGAAGAGGCGAAGTTGATTGCGGGTGAATCGCAAGCTGCACCACCAGGGATAGCTAAGCCAAAAGCGGTGCCAATGGATTTTCAGTCACGCGACATTGGTGCCGGTGAATCCGGCCACGCGTCAAAGGTCGCCGCGAGGACTGGAGGGTGAGGCGGGTGGAAATTTAGGAATGGGGTGCGGGTGAGAACGGTCTTCATGGTTGCCCCATGCCATCAGAGTTGCGAAGAGGTAACCGCCAAGCTGCGCCAATCTCCCCGAATCCAGGGCGCGGAGTCGGAAAGCGCAGAGGCAGTCTTTTAACCGCCAACGCGCTGGGAACGTCCACCAATGGCGAGGATCAGCGAAGATTAGCGGTTCACAAATGGAGTTCGGGTTCAAACTTCGCCAACAATAAATGTGACCGAGGCTGCCTGATCTGGAATAAACTTCCCGACATGTCACCGCCGACTCCTCTCGTGAAACGCTTGGTCGCCTTCCTGTTGTTCCTCACTCCATGCGCCACGTTTCTACCGTGAATGAAACCTGATGACAGCGAACTCCATCTCAAACCTCGTGTTCAAGACCACCCGCTTCCTTTTCCTCGCCCTGGCGCTCTCGGCACACGCGCAGGACTGGCCCACGTGGCGCGCCGACGCGAGCCGCTCGGGCGCGGTGAAGCAGGCGTTGCCGCAGGAGTTGAAGCTGCAATGGTCGCGGGCGCTGCCGAAGCCGGACCCGGCGTTCGATTATCATTTCCGGCTGTGCGCGGACCAATCGTATGAGCCGGTGGCGGCGGGCGGCGTGTTGTTCCTGCCGTCGAACGTGAGCGATGACGTGACGGCATTCGACCTCGCGACGGGCGCGGTGAAGTGGCGCTTCGTGACCGAGGGACCGGTGCGGTTTGCGCCGGTCGTGAGCGGCGGGCGGGTGTGGTTCGTGTCCGACGACGGGCACCTCTACTGCGTGGATGCGGCGAACGGTTCGCTGAAATGGAAAACTCGCGGCGCGCCGGCGGACCGCGCGGATTTCCGGATGCTCGTCAATGACCGCCTGTGCTCGCGCTGGCCCGCGCGGGGCGGGCCGGTGTTCGCGGATGGTGTGGTGTATTTCGGCTGCGGCGTGTGGCCGAGCGAGGGCGTGTTCGCGGTCGCGGTGGATGCAATGACGGGCGCGGTGAAGTGGCGCAACGCAGACATCAGCCAGATTGACAACGGCCTCGAGGAGCACGGGAAGCTTGCCGACCTCGGTCTGCCGCCGCACGGTTATCTCGCGCTGCTGGGCGGCAAGGTTGCGCTGCCGAGCGGGCGCGCCATCGCGGCGTTCCTCCATCCGGCGACGGGCAAGCTCGACCCTTACAATTCGTTTTACGGCAAAAGCTCGCAGACACCGCGCGGCGCCTGGGCTGTGGGGGGCAACGGGGACTTCTGGTTCCAAGGCGGCTCGCTCTACGGCACGAGCGCGGCGGCGCTGGAAAAACTTCCCACCGGCCCACTCACGATCGCGGACTTCGCGAAGCTCTGTGGCCAGACATCGCAGTGGGTGGAGGGCTTGATTGCGAAGAAGCTCGTGCGCGTGAAGGTCGAGAACGGCGTGCGCATGGTGCTGTTCGATCCGCGCGCACCCACCATCGGCGCGTTTCCGGGCGCGAAGTTTGGCCTCGCGCCCAACCAGGCCGCGCAGGTCGCCGCGCGGCCCGTTGCTCACACGCCGGGAGCGAGCACACGGCACGAAATTGGCGACGTGGACCTGCCTGTGTTCACGGACACGCTGATGTTCCGCAGCGAACACGTCAGTGAGAAGGACAGCGTCGTCGAACGCGGCAACACACGCGCACGCCCGCCGGGCTACGCAAAAATCTGCGCCTACGATCTGCGCGACGCTTCATGGGAAATCAATCTCAGCGAGGGCCGCAAGGGCGCCGCATTGGAGCGCCGCATGCGCTTTCCGAAGCTGTGGGAACTCGCCGCGCCGCTCACAGTGCGCATCGCAGCGGGCGACCGGCTCTACGCCGCGTGCGAAAACAAAATCGCCGCCATTGCCATTCCTACGGCGGGCGGAAAGCCGGCCATCGCGTGGGAGGCGAAGGTGGACGGTTATCCCGTCGGCGTCATCGCGGCCGGCGGACGGCTCATTGTGACCACGGACAAGGGCGCGCTGTATTGCTACGGCGCGGACGCCGGCGCGGCACCGCTGCTGGCGGAGAAGCCGGTGGAACTTCCATCCGATGCGCCTTGGAAAGACCGCGTGGCCGGCCTGCTGAACAGCGCTCCGTCCGCGCAAGGCAACGCGCTCGTGCTCGGCTGGAACTCCGGCGGTCTCGCGCGCGAACTCGTGCGGCAGTCCGCGCTCAATGTCATCGTCGTCGAAGCGGACGCGGCGCTCGCTGCCAAGGCGCGCGCTGAGTTTGCCGCGGCGGGCCTGCCCGGCGGCCGCGCGCAAGTCATCGCCGGTTCTGCGACGCTGCGGTTGCCGCCGTATTTCGCCGAGGTCGTGGCATCGGAGGATTTGGGCGAAGGCGCACGCGCGTGGAGCACCGTCGCGCTGGACGCACTGCGACCGTTCTCCGGCCAGGCGTTGATTCCGTTGCGGCCCAAGTTGCGCGAAGCTGCCGAAGCGCACGCGAAGACACTGGGCGGTTTCACTTTTGCCTCCGAGCGCGGCCAGTGGACGCGCATCGCGCGCGTCGCCGCACCCACCGGCGCGGATGACTGGACGCACGAGACCGCCAGCGCGGGCAACACCTTCGCCTCCGCCGACAAGCTCGCTGTGCCGCCGTTCGCGCTGCTTTGGTATAGCGGCGGCATTGACCGCCACTTCACGCCCGCGTGGGAGTATCAGCACAACCGCAACCCGTATCCCGTCATCAGCGCGGGCCGCATGTTCCTGCTCGCGGGCAATGTCGTGGACGCCGTGGACGCCTTCACCGGCCGGCACCTATGGAAGACGACCGTGCCACCCTCGGCGAAAGCAGAGCGCCGCGAGAGCGACCACCGGATGTTTTCGCGGCCCGCCGACCAGAACGTCATCGCCACGCCGGACCAGCTCTACGTCTTCCGCGATGCTGACGCGCAGGTGCTCGACACGTGCACGGGAAAAATCCTCGCCACCCTCGCGCTGCCGGAAAAGGAATTCGGCGCGGACGCGAAGGCGCTGTGGGACGAGGTGCGCGTGCTCGATGGCACGCTGTTCGTCGCGGCGGGAAAATGGCTGGTCGCGCTCGACCGCCACACCGGCGCGGTGCGCTGGCGTCGCGCGGGCGCGCTGGACCGCGTCGCCTTCGCGCTGGGCGAGGGACGGGTCTTCGCGGTGGATTACGCCGTGTCGCGCGCGGCCAAGCCGGATGCGGCGGGCAAGTTTGACTCCAAGCTCACCGTGCTGAACGCCGCCGACGGCCGCGCCGTGTGGACAGCGCCGCTCGCCGCGCCCGCGCGTGCCGCGCAGGATACTCGCATCGGCAAGAACACTTGGGCTGGCATCTTTGCCGACAACGCGCTCAAGCCCGTGCTCGCGTGGAACGCCGCGCACCGTGTCATCGTCGCCGTCGTTGACCGGCACCAGTATTTCGCCTTCGACGCCACGGGGAAGCCGCTTTGGCACCGGGCAATGGAGGCGACCATCAGTGCGCTGGTGCGTTTCGAGCCGCCCACCGTGACGAGCGATTTGCTCATCGTGGACAACCAGGATGTGCTCGACGTGCGCACCGGCCAGGCCGCGGGCGTGAAGCAAATCGGCGGACGCGGCACCGGCTGCAACCGTGTGGTCGGCAGCGACGCGCTCGTGACCTTCCGCAGCGCGCTCGCGTGCGTGCTCGACCTCTCGACGCAGAAGCGCACGTATCTTTCGAGCACGCGCACCGGCTGCTCGAACGGCATGATTCCCGCCGGCGGCCTGCTCAACTCGCCCAACTTCGCGCACGGCTGCGTCTGCAATTATCCGTTCCTCACCTCCTTCGCCCTCGTGCATCTGCCCGAAGCCGCGAAGTGGGCGCCCGCGAATGCGCCCGACGTGCAGTTTCAGCGCAATCCGAACACGGAGTGAAGCATCCAACTGCGGAGAATGTTTCGCGCACAAACCAACCAGCCATTTCCATGAACGCCCGATATCTAGCCATCCTCCTGGGCTTCTTCGCAATTTCCTCGGTGGCCGCGAGTCTGCGCATTAGCAATGATCCTTCCACGGGCGAGTCCGGCAAGTTTGCCGCCGCCGAGATCAGCCGCGTATCCACTGACAAAGGCACGGATGCCCGCATCTCGCTGAGTGTCGAGAAAGACGCCAAGGCAGCCCCGCAAAGCTATCGCATCCGAGTGGGCACCAATGATGGAACACGGGTTCTCCGCGTCATTGGTGCGGATCCCGCAGGAGCCATGTATGGTGGTCTCGACATTGCCGAGGCGATTCGCACGGGAACGTTCGCTTCGCTGAAGGATTCCGACCACACGCCGCACATCGCGCAGCGCGGGATCAAGTTCAACATCCCGCTCGATCTGCGCACGCCGAGTTATTCGGACAACAGCACCTCGGCGCAGGCGAACATTCCCGAGATGTGGAGCATGGAGTTCTGGTACGAACTCTTCGACCGGATGGCGCGGGACCGTTTTAATGTGCTCACGCTTTGGAGCATGCATCCGTTCCCGTCGATCGTGAAGGTGCCGGAGTATCCGAAGATCGCGCTCGATGATGTGTGGCGCACTACGGCGGATTTGGTGGAGCCGTTCAACTCTTTCTCCACCCGGGGCACGGGCATGGTGAAGCCGTGGATGCTGGAGAAGAAGGAGATCGTGAAGCGCATCACCATCGACGAAAAGATCGCTCACTGGCGCGCGGTGATGGACTACGCACACGAGCGCGGCATCGAGGTGTATTGGTTCACTTGGAACGTCTTCACCTACGGCACCGGCGGCCAATACGGCATCACGGACGATCTGGACAACGCCACCACGCGCGACTACTTCCGCCGGAGCGTTCGTGAAACCGTGCTGACCTATCCGCGCCTCGCCGGCATTGGCATCACCTCCGGTGAAAACATGGACCACAAGGACGGCCAGTCGGGCAAGGAAGAGTGGCTGTGGGCGACTTACGGCGAAGGCATCAGCGATGCGATGAAGACGCAACCCACGCGTCAGTTTCGGCTCATCCACCGGCTGCATGAAACGGGTCTGAAGCCCATCCTGAAACAATGGGAGAAGTATCCGGGGCCGTTCGAGGTCAGCTACAAATACGCGGTCGCCCACATGTATGCCTCGCGCGCACCGTCGTTCATCCAGAAGGTGCTGCCGGAGATCACCTCCGCGCACCGCACCTGGTTGACCGTGCGCAACGATGACCTCTACAGCTTCCGCTGGGGTGATCCGGACTTCGCGCGCGCGTTCATCCAGAACATGCCGGGGCCCGACAAACTCGCGGGCTTCTACATGGGGCCGGATGGTTACATCTGGGGCCGCGACTTCCTCAGCCGCGATGCCGTCGATGCGCAGGGGCGCCGGCAACTTGTCTGGGACCGGCAATGGTTCAGTTTCAATCTCTGGGGCCGTCTGAGCTACGACCCGTCATTGCCCGAGGCGCATTTCCAGCGGGTGCTCGGCGCGCGGCATCCGTCCGTCTCGGCTGAGAAACTCTTTGCCGCATCGCAGGCTTCCTCGCGCATCATTCCGCAAGTCACCCGCTTCAACTGGGGCTCCATCGACGTGCATTGGTATCCTGAGGCCAACCTCAGCCACCCCGAACAATACAAGGGCTTCTACACCGTCCGACATTTCATGGAAGGCAAGACCATGCCCGGTGAGGACGTCCTCAGCATCTCGGAGTGGCGTAAAAAACTGGGCGACAAGAAAACCGTCAGCGAGCAGACCCCGCCCGATGTCGCCGCCGCGCTCGAACGCGATGCCGACATGACCTTGCAACTCGTCGCTGCACTCCGCAAACAAGCCGCCGCCACCGACAAGGAACTGGCACTGACGCTCGGCGACTACGAGGCGCAGGCGTGGCTGGGCCGCTACTTCGCCGCCAAAATCCGCGGCGCGATCGACCTCGCCGAGTTCAACGCCAGCGGGAAGGTCGCCGCGCAAGCCTCGGCGCTGAAGCACGTGGAGGACGCGCTCGCTCACTGGAAGCAATACGCGGCCATTTACGGACGCCAATATTTGCCTCAACTGCTCAACCGCGTCGGCACCGCGGACATTCCCGCGCTGACCGCCAAAGCGGTGGAGGACCTTGAGATCGTTCGCGCATGGAAACCCGGCACGCCGCCTCTGCCCGGGAAGAAGTGACGACGCCAAGCGCGCCGACAGCGCGAAGGTGTTTCGGCAATCAAGACGGACCCGTTTCAAGCCGCGCGAGTAAGAAGTCCAAGTGTGTCTATGCTGCAAAACAAAAATGTGACCAGGGCCGCCTGATCTGGAATCAATCCCGTGACATGTCATCCTCTGCCCACGACCCCGCGAAATTCATCGCCGCGCTGACCCGACATCAGCCGGCGCTGGAGGCGTTTTGTCACGCGCAGTTGGCCCACCGGCAGGACGCGCAGGAGGCGCTGCAAGCGACGTGTGTGAAACTTTGGGAGAAGTCCGTCGAGTGGAACCCGGACACAGAATTTCTGCCCTGGGCCTTTGCGGTGGCGCGGTTCACCGTGTTGTCGCATCTGCGCGACAAGATGCGCGACCGGCTGGTCTTCGATGAGGAAGTGGTGCTCGCGATGGCCGCCGAAACCGAAACGGCGGCGGCGCAGTTTGAAGACCGCCGCGAGGCGCTCGGCAACTGTCTCCAGAAGGTGAAGCCGGAGCAGCGGGATCTGCTCCAGGGGCACTACCTCGCCGGACGCAGTGTGCGGGATCTTTCCAGCGCCACCGGCCGCAGCGAGAGCGCGGTGAAAATGATCCTGCTCCGGCTGCGCGAACAGCTCAGTGCTTGCATCGAACGTCAACTCCGTCTGGCCCCATGAACAAAGAGCCTTCCTCCCTCGAACATCAGTTGCTGGCCCTGCTGCACGCCGCGCGCGACGCGCAGGACGGCGTGGCCCGGTCCACGCTAAATGAACTGCTGCTCCAAGATCCCGCCGCCCGCGCCGCGATGGCGCGCCTGATGGTGGACGAGCAGGCGCTGATTCACCGGTTTCGGGACGACGGCATCGTTTCGCTGCTGGACTCCGCACCGGCCGAGGCGTCGTCGAAGGTGATCCGCCCGGCGCGCGGTTTTTTTTCCCGGCGACCGCTGGCGGCGGCGGCGGCGGGGATTGCGTTCGGTATGTTCTGCACGTCGCTGGTGTTCGCGTTCGTGGTCGCGCGGACGGACGGGCCGAAAGTGGACCCGGTGCGGAAAACGCCGGTGGCGGTGTTCGATCCGGGAATGGAAGACCCCACCCCCATCACCGCCCGTAACGTGCCGAATCGTGTCGGAGCGTGGGGCGCCGAATCGGCCCGGGTGGTAACCGCCGAGAACGGCGTGGAGCCGCAGGAAGGGCAGCACATGCTGCGGGTGGAGCCGACCCGGCCGGACAAGCAGGGGAAAACGCATTTGTCGCCGGTTTTTCAGATGCTCGATCTTCGCTCACTGCCGAAGGCCTGCCGGGTGCGCGGTGCGGAAGTGCAGGTGACCGCTTCGTTCTGCGCGGCAAACAGCGAGGTCAACTCGCGCTACGGCATCCGCATCTTCGCGCTCAATCAACCGCCTGACAAAGCCAGGAACCGCTTCTGGGAGAAAACGGAGGAGGATGGGGTGACGATCGCGCGGCAGTCTTTTGACACCGCGCCAGGCGAGCGCGGCTGGCACACGTTCTCGCTGAAAATGCCGCTGCCGCGGGGGACGCGCACCCTCGTGTTTGTCCTTTCCGCAGGGAAACCCGCAGAGTCGTCGGAGAAGGATTCCGTGCATTACCTGGACGATGTGCAGGTGTCCGTGCTCACCCCGCAGCCGTCGGCCGAACCGGGCAACCTTGCCGCCGTGGAACCTCCGCCCGCGCGCGATTAACCGCTCGACTCACTCTCGCTACTTGCACTCAACGTATCTCCCGTATCCCATGCGCACCGCGACTTATCTGCTGGCCGCCGTTCAGATGCTCACTGCGTCCTGCCTCACCGCCCGCGCCGAAGTCGCGCCCACCAACGCGAGTCAGGTGACCGTGGGCGTCGCCGGCGGCGTCAAGGTCACCAACATCGTCGCGCAGGGCACGAGCGCGCCCACGACCAACGTCACCACGCAGCCGCTTCTGCTGACGGTGCCCGCCTACGAGGGCATGGAGCGGTTGGAAATATTGACCAGCGCGAACGTCACCGGTCCGTGGACCACCAACGCGAGTTCCGCCACGACCAATACGCCCGGGCGCAACAATCTCGTCGGTTACGACTGGTCCTCGACCACGAGCGGCAGCAAATCTTTCCAGCGCGCGGTGATCACGCCGATCTCCAGCAACAAGCTGCTCACCGCGATCGCGCTCAATCGTCTCGCCTACGGGCCGACGCCGTATGAACTGGTGCAACTGCTCGGCACCAACGCCGACGGCATCATCGGCGGCCCCGGCGCGACGGGTGCGACCAAGACGGCCGACCAGTGGATTGATGAGCAGTTGCGGCCGTGGGATTTCTCCGCCGCGGAGGACGTCACCAACCAGTTCAGCGGATACGCCTCACTCAGCGATCGCTTCTCCGGTCGGGGCGTCGTGATCCTGAGCAACGCGTATGCAGGCCCCACCGAGGTCACCGGGCCGGGCACCATGGGGTTCAACAATTACAAGGATTGGTATCTCAAACGCTGCATCGGCGCGCGCCGGCAGTTCCTCGAAGTGATGCTTTACTGGTTGGAGAATCATTTCGTCTCCCAATGGACCAAGTCCTACCAAACCTTCGAAATCCGTTTTCAGAGACAGGAGAACCAGATTCCCGACCGCGTCCCGACGGCCTTTGAAACCCGCGAACACAATGACTACCGCAATGCGCTGCACAACCCAGCCTGCACCTGGGCGGATCTGCTGCGCATCCAGCACGAGAGCGAGTCGATGATCACGTATCTCGACACCCGCGCCAGCCGGGGAGCCGGCACCGACGTGGCCAACGAGAACTACGCCCGCGAAATCCTCGAGCTTTACTGCATGGGCGTGGACAACGGCTACGATCAACGCGACATCACGGCCTTGTCCGCCGTGTGGACCGGCTGGGGCGTGGAGAAAGTCCGCTCCGATCAGGCTTACCTGAGCAACGGCGTGCCGGTCATTGGACTTTACGCCTCGGAAACCAACGCCTATCGGCTCACCTCGAATGACACGAGCAACAAGGAGAACAGCGGCGTTTACACCATCCAGTTTCGGCCCAGCTTCCACTGCAACTCGAACATCTACGCCTTCTATCTGACCACGAACGACATCGCGGGCGCCCGCGGCAATTCCTACAACAACAATTACCCGAACGGCCCGGTGATTCCCGGCCCCGCCGGCTTCAAATATGTCGAATCCCGTTTCAACGGCTCCGGGATGAATCCGCCCTACAACTACGCCAACAAGCTCTACGGAACCAACACCACTCCCGGCAGCTACGCGCTCTACATTCCGGCCACCTCCGAGGGCAGCCTGGCGAACGCCAACACCAACGCCGCGCGCACGAACAAGGCCTACACCGTGATGAACCACATCGCGAACCTGCCCTACACCCAGGAGTTCATCAGTGTGAAACTCTGCCGGCTGCTGGTGCATGACAACTTCGGGTTTGGCGCCACGGGCTACGACTTTTCAGACAACGTCGTGACGCCCGAGGAACAGCTCGTGTGGGACTGCATGATGGCCTGGGAGAATCCGCCGGGCGGCGGCCCCAAGGGCCAGATTTGGAAAGTGCTGCGGACCATCACCGATTCAAAACTGTTCCGCTCGCAGGCGGCCCAAGGCAGCAAGATCAAGAGCCCGTTGGAATACTGCGTCAGCGCGCTTCGCGCCTTGCGCTTCTCGACCAACGGCACCTTCAACCCCAATAGCTTCACCGTGGCCGTCAACACGTCCTCGCTCGACCGCAGGGCTGATCCAATCTTTGAAGGAATTTCGGTGGCGTTCGGCCGTATGGGCAGCTACCTGCTTTTCGACCGTGAGACTCCGGACGGTTATCCCGAGACGGGCACCGCTTATGTCGGGGCCGGAGCGCTGATCGAGCGCGCGCGTTGGATTCACACGATTCTGGATGACGACCAAGAGGATGCCCTCGACGGCAGCCCCAATCGCCTCAGCCCGATTCAACTGCTGTTCGAATTCGTCCCGGCGGCGAAGCAAAACGACGCGGACACGGTGGCCCGCTTTTTCCTGAGCTGCCTGTTTCCCGGCGAGGGCGAGGCGAACCTCGACTACTATCGGCGCCGTGCCATCGACATTCTCGACACCAACCTCGCAGGCAACTACAGCGCCGGCTCCTTCGCCAACCAGACGATCGACACTCAGAATTACGACTTCCGCATCCGGCGTATGGTGGCCTTCCTCCTGACCACGCCCGCGTTTCACGAGCAGTAATTCCCCGCCGAAAACCAACCACGATCATGATCAACATTCACACGCGCCGTTCATTCCTGGAGAAGTGCGCCCTTGCGGGAGCGACGATGGGGCTGGCTTCGCTGGTCAACACGCCGTTGTTTCTGCGCCGCGCGCTCGCGGAGGGCACCATCGGCCAGGGCAGCCCGAAGAAGAAATTGCTCTTCGTCTTCCTCCGGGGCGGGCAGGACGCCTTGAACACCTGCATTCCGATTCTCGACAACTCGTATTCGGAGCAGCGGTCCAGCCTCTACATTCCGCGCACCGGCCAGACCAGCGCCACGGACAACACGACCGGACTCGCGGACTACAATCTGGCCGGTGCCTACAACTCCATGCCCGGCACTTACGCGGGCAACAAGATGTTCGACGCCACGGTGTATGGCGACCTTGCGGGCACACCCCGCCTGCCTTCGGACCCGGTATTCAAATTGGTCCACGCCATTCCCGCCGGCAACGGTTTCGCCGCGCTGCACCCGAGCATGAAATTCCTCGCGCCGGTGTTCAACGACGGCGACCTGGCGATCATCCACCGGGTGGGCTACCCGAGTTTGACCCGCTCGCACTTCGATTCCCAGATTTACTGGGAGAACGGCAAGCCGGGCGACAACTCGTTCCGAAGCGGCATTTTCTATCGCGCGATGGAGGAGGCGGCGGTGAACGATCCCTCGGGGGTCGGCTTGCAGGCGCTCACGGGCGTGTCCTTCCAGACCGCGCTGCCGTTGCTGTTGCGCGGCGCCAAGGTGCCGATGACGAACATGGAGGACACCGGGCGCTTCAGCCTCCAATCCATCCCCGGCGGCGGCCAGATCGGCATCGGCAACACCGTGGGCAACGAATCCGCCTGGGCAACCATGAGCACCAACGGACTGTCCATCATGGCGAACAATTTCCGCCGGCCCGACAAGGGAGACAACCGCGCGGGGCTGGCGTTGCAATTTGAGAACATTCCCCGGGTCTTGAACACGTTCGCCGCGATCGATTTCTCCGACACCGGCGCGAACATCTACAAAGACCCGGTCGTCACCGATGGAGACACCGTCCACAGCGCGAGCTACGGCTACAATTTGTTCCCGGTGAGCAACGCGACCAACGGCGGCTACACCGCGCACGGCAATGACGCGGACAAGCAGGTCATCCCCGACACCCAGTATGATTTCATGCGCAACGTGAAGGCGGCCGCGCTGGTGCTGGGCAAGAGCGAGGCGCTCATCGCCGGCACGGAACTTGGCGGCTGGGACACGCATTCCACGCAGGTCAGCGATTCCTCCAATCCCAACTCGGCGAACCCGTCCGACCCGGGCCGCCACACCGGCAACCACGCGAACCTCGTGCGCACCATCGGTTGGACCGTCTACGCGTTGCGCCGCTTCTTCAGCAACCCGACCTGGTCGCCCAACTGTTCCTGGAACGACGTCGTGGTGATGTTCGTGACCGAGTTCGGCCGCGCCTCGGCGCAGAACAATAACCTGGGCACCGACCACGGCGAGTCCAGCGTCATGCTCGTGGCCGGCGGCAACGTCAACGGCAAGGTGTATTGCGCCAACACGACGGGCGAGACCTACAATGGCCGGAACTGCAACTGGACCCTTGGCACCGGCGGCCAGAACGGCACCATGTTCGGGGCGTATGGCCGCTACCTCGACCGCCGGGTGGATTACCGCTCGGTGCTGGGCGAGATCATCCGCGACCACCTGGGCGCCAACGACAGCAGCGCCTCGGCGCAGTTGGGCCGCATCATCCCCGGTTACGCCGGCAGCGAGCGCAACCACCTCAAGACCGGCGGCAGCTCCCCGATCGACGGCCGAACCGCAGGCGGCGAACTGGGCATCATTTGAATCCGAACGTTGAAGTGGGATCGGGCAATTTCTCGCGGTGCGGGCTTTCCCGCTTCCGGAGCGCAAGTGTCCGCCTACCTTCATCGATGGTTGACCTCATGCGTCGGCGTTTGGCCCTGATCACCTTGGCCTCGCTGCTCGCCATGCTGCCCTTGCCGGCTCGCGCCGAAGTCGCCGAGATCACCACCGTGGCCGAAACCAGCCTGATCGAGACGTTTCCCAACAACAATCTCGGCGCGGAGAGCTACGTCACCTGCGGCAACATCCAGAACGCTTTGTGCGGCACCACCAACCAGCCCGGCTATTGCCGCAACCGCGCCCTCTTCAAATTCAACATCGCGGGCGCGGTCCCCGCCGGCGCGCGCATCCGGTCCGTCCGCCTTGTCGTGTGGGTGTCCGGCGCGTCGCAGGACCCCGATGCAAACGCGCTGGATTTGAACATCCATCGGATGCTCGTGCCCTGGACGCAGGGCGCTGGAACCAACGGCTCACGCTCCTTTCCCGGCATGCTCGGCCGGCCGGCTGAACCGGGTGAACCGTGCTGGAATTTCCGGGAGACGCCTTTGGTCGGGTGGGGTTTTCCGGGCGGCGCGCCGGGCGTTGACTACCGGCCGCTGGTCAGCGGCTCGATCTCCGGCATCGGCCGGACGCTCAATGAAATCTACTCCACTGAAGCCACGAGCGGTCCGCTGGTGGAGGACGTGCAGTTCTGGCTCGACCATCCGGAGAGCAACCACGGCTGGATGTTCAAAGGCGCGGATGAAAATTCGCACTGGACGGCCAAGCGGTTGCGCACCCCGGAGTCGGGCAGCAACTATCCGCGCCTGGAGATCGACTTCGTTCCCCGCCCGCGTCTGGAGCAGGTCGGCATCGTCAGCAACGCGCTTGCGTTCCAGTTCACCGCCGAAGGTGGCCAAAACTACCAGGTGCAGGCGGCCTCCGTGTTGGACGGTGGCTGGCTGACCTTGCTGAATCTCCCCGCCTCGCCCGACACCACCAATGTGCTCGTGCTCGACCCCCTCCCGCCGACGCAGACGAACCGCTTCTTTCGCGTCATCGCCCCCTGAGAGGGCTGGGGTGAAGGGAAAGCGCGCGTCCGTAATTCACTGCGGCTGCTGGCGCAGGCATATGACGCTTTTGGGATGCAAAGTCTCGCCGACGGACACGAGCGGTTGGTCTCGGTGAAGCCCAAGAGTTGCCGGCGATAAAACGCGTCAAGCGAGTTTTCGAAAAATCTTCTTCGCGCAGCTTCGGGTGGTTTCGTGTCGGAGTGGGAGCATGCTAGGGCAAGAAGCTCATTAGAAGAGCCGATCCCTCTCGCGCGAAAAACCGGGTGTAGAAGTTGGGCGCCGCGCCGTGCGTGGCGACAACTATGCCACTCAAATTCAAGTTCAAGTCGAAGGATGAAATCCCCGCCGAACATTTGTCCCTTTACGCGGAGCGTGAGGGCGCGTGGGTGCTCGATGTGGATGGCGCGGCAGACAAGTCGAAGCTCGACGAGTTCCGCGCCAACAACGTCGCGCTGATCAAGGAGCGCGATGAACTCAAGCAGCGCTTCGAGGGCATCGACCCCGAGCAGGTGAAGGCGCTCGCCGAAGAGAAGCGCCAACTCGAAGAGGCGCAGGCCCTGGCGGGCGGCCAACGGGCGGAGATCGAAAAAGTCTTCGAAGGGCGTCTCAAAAACGTCAAGGCAGACTTCGACAAACAGGTGGGCGCGCTCAGCGCTGAGCGCGATGCGCTCACCGCGCGGCTGACCTCGATTCAGATCGACCAAGGCGTGACGACGGTCGCCACCAAGCGCGGGCTGCGGCCGACGGCCATCACCGACATAACGGCGCGGGCGCGCAGCGTGTTCCGGCTGGTGAACGGCGTGCCCACGGCCTTCGAGGCCGATGGTAAGACGGTGCGTTACGGCCGCGACGGCCTGACCCCGATGACTTTGGAGGAGTGGGTGGACGCGCAAGTCGCGGAAGCGCCGCACCTCTTTGAATCCAACGCTGGCGGCGGTGCCGCCGGCAACGCCTCCGGTGGAGGTGCCAAACCGCATGGCTCAGTGAAGAACCCGTTCAAGCGCGAGACCTGGAACCTCACGGAGCAAATGCGACTCACTAAATCCGACCCTTCGCTGGCCGCGCGCCTGAAGGCCGTAGCCTAACGGGTCACAACCGGAGAAACGACTATGGCAAAGACTGCAGTGGCGGATGTGATCATCCCCACAGAATTCGAGAAGTATGCGATCGAGCGGACAGCGGAACTGTCCGCGTTCGGTCAGTCGGGCATCGTGGAATCGGCGCCCGAGTTCAACACGCTCGCCGCGGGCGGCGGGCGGGAAGTGAAGATGCCGTTCTGGAAGGACCTTACGGCGGCGCGGCAGATCCTCAGCGATTCAGGTTCACTCGCCGTGAACAAGATCGCAGCCGACCAGGACATCGCGCGCATCCACAACGATGCGCAGGTGTGGAGCGTGAACCATCTCGCGAAGGTCGTGTCGGGGGATGACCCGATGCAGGCCATCGTGGACCTGGTGGCGGAGTATTGGGCGCGCACCGACGAGGGACTGATCATCTCCAGCCTCAAGGGCATGTTCGCCGCCGGCTCCATGTCGGGCAACAAGCTCGCCATCGGCGCAGAAGCGACGGGCAGCGTGTCGGATGCGACCAAGCTCAATGGCCTCACGTTCGTGGATGCGACGCAGAAACTCGGTGACCGCGGCGACCGCTTGACGGCGATCGCCATTCACTCGGCGACCGAGGCGGCGCTGCGGAAACTCGACCTGATCGACTTCATCCCCGACAGCGAGGCCAAGTCGATGATCAAGACGTTTCAAGGCCGGCGCGTGGTGGTGGACGATTCGTTGCCGGTGCGCGCGGGCACCACGAGTGGTTTCGTTTACACGAGCTTCCTGTTCGGTCCCGGTGCGTTCGGCCGCGGCGTAGCGCCCTTGGACGGCACTCCACTCGAAGGCGGCTTCGGCACGGAAGGCGTCGAGGTGGCGCGGGTGCCGCTGGACAGCGACACGGTGCTGATCAATCGGCGTCGCTACATTTTGCATCCTCGGGGCGTGAAGTTCACATCGGCATCAGTCGCCGGTGATTCGCCGACGAACGCGGAGTTGGAGAACGGTGCGAACTGGACGCGCGTGTGGGAGAACAAGAACGTCCGCATCGTCGCCATCGACCACAACAACTGAGGCTTGCGCCTCGGCCACGGCGCTTCGCGCAAAGTCATGGACAAATTACTCCCCATCATTCGCCGGAAGCGGCGGCCGTTGATTCCTCCCCAGTCGACGGTCGCCGCTCCGGTGCCCGAGGACTTGCCGTCGGCTCCCACACCACAGGCGCCTGCGGTCGCGGGCAAGGCAAAGGAGCGTCGTCCGCAACATGTCGCCACCGTTTGAAACCTTGCCGCGCATGGGCACGCTTCGGCAACAGCCGCAGGCGTGGGCGCTGTATCTTCAAAAGCGGCGACGCCGACGCTTGGTCGTGCCGACGCCACCACCGCCGCCGATTTTGATTCCCGCGCCGGGCGCGTTCTGGCGGCTGGAGGAAGTGAGCGGGACGCGGTTCGATTCGGTGGGGTCCGCGGACTGGACCGCGAACAACAATCCCGGAAGCATCGCGGGCAAGCTCGGAACGGCGGCGGACGTCGACGCCGGGAGCGTGCAATATCTGAGTCAACCCGAGCGGGCGGAATTGCTGACGCCGGCGGGCAGTTCGATGACGTGTGCGCTGTGGTTCTACCCACGGGCCGATGAGTTGGGGACGTTGCTTTGGAAGGATGGCGGCCAGTTCTCGCTTGGCCAAAGTTACATTGGGGCAGGTGGCATCTACTTCGACATGTGGATGGAGTCAGTGAACGGGACGGAATATGAGTGGAGCGCCAATGTGGGCGGCGGCACCTACGAAGTGGGCAAATGGAATTTCGTCTGTTTCCAATTCGACTACGCGAACCAGCAGATTCGCGTCGGCGTGAAGGCCGAGGATGCTCCGGGCGGTGTCACGATGGGGACCTACACCATTCAGAACCCGCCGGTGAACTTCTCGCCTGCCAACGGTCAGGATTGGTTGCTCGGCCATTACGCGGTGAACCTGCTTAACAGTCCGGTGGACTCCGTGGCCTATTGGCCGGCGACGCTGTTGTCGCCCTCGGAGATCGACGACCTGTTCAATGCCGGGGCAGGGCGCGAGTATTATGCCGGCGCGTGGCATTGAGAAGTTATGGCTTTACCCAAAGGTTACGAAGACACGGAGGCGAAGCTGGACGCGGCCCTGGCCGATCTGGTGACGGCGCTGGGCGCGAAGCAGGCGGCCTACGTGACTTCTCGCGGGCGCTACTGGCAGGGCTTGCGCACGCCGACCACGATTCCCGTCGACGGCGATAAAGGCGATTTGGATGCGACGTTGAAACCGGCGTATCAGGCGGAATCCTGGGCAACGCTGAATCTGGGCCTCGCCTTGCCGGCGAAGCTGGAGGGCGCAGTGCAAGTGGACGCCTACGACGGGCCGCACGGGAAAGGTTATGTAGTGGCCGCGTTGGTAAAGATCGGCGAGCAGGTGTTCCGTCGGACACACGCGGTCGGCGCGGAAACTCGCCGGACGCAGCCATGGCGTGAAGTGCGTGCGATGGCCGTCACTGCGCGTTCACCGGGAGGCATCGCAAAATAATGGCGCTCGTGTTGATCAAAGAAGACGGGACGGGACTCGCGAACGCGAACACGTATGCCAGTGTCGTCGATTGCACCGCTTATCATGAGGCCCATCTCTACGCGTCGGCCTGGACTGCCGCGAGCGCAGGCGACAAAGACAAGGCGCTCGCGATGGCAACCCGCCTGATTGATAGCGAGTTCACCTTTAGAGGAAACCGCAACTCCACCACTCAGTCGCTGCAATGGCCTCGTGCGGATTGTCCGGCTCCCGATGCGGCCACTGGTGAAGTCGTGGAGAGCAACGTCGTGCCGAGGCCGATCGTCGAGGCGACGTGTGAGATGGCGCGGGAACTTTTGATTGCCGACCGCACGAGTGCCCCCGCGGGCGAGGGCGTGCTCTCAACGAGCCTCGCTGGTGCAACCGTGGTTTTTGACAAGGCGGACCGGCGTCCAGTTCTCACTGCGCTGGTGCAAGACATGCTCGCCAGATACGGCGACCTCGTGAGACGCCAAAACGGCATGGCACGACTAGTTCGGACTTAACTCCAGACGTTATGGCGATGACTCCCCTACCCTTGCCCGCGATAGTGCGCGACGCCATCGAGACGATGTTTGGCATCTACGGCCAAGTCGTTGTCGAGGCGGTTTACAAGCGCGAAGCCGGAGATCCGCCAGCGGTCACGCATACTGCGTCCGTACGGATGCTGGTCGCACCGGTGAGTGTGACGGCGACGGATGGCACAATGGTGCATCCGGGCGACACGAAGATTTGGATTCGCGCGTCGGAGCTGGCTTCGGTGCCGGGGCCGCGCGCCGGTGACTACGTCATCGAGGCCGCAAGTGGCATCCGGCGCGACATTGTTTTGGCGCAGGAAGACTCCTCGTGCCAGTTGTGCGTGTTTCACGCCCGGAGGGTTTTCGCATGAACAACGAAATCAATAACGAGCCGCTGCGTCGGCGGGTTCATTTCAACCCCGAGATTACGCTGGGACACATCCTGCAACTCGCTTCGATGGGCGCGGTGCTGACGACGATGTGGTTCAGCCTGGACAAGCGTGTCGCCAATGTAGAGTTGCGCCAGGACTTCGCGACGGAGGAGCGTCGAGAGATGAAGCGCACATTGAATGCGCTCGCGGAAAGCCAAGTGCTGCTCACGCGCACGGTGGATCGCGTGTCCATCCTCATGGAGGAAAGGAGCAAACCGAAATGAGTGCCAAATTCTGCGTCTGCTTTCTTAACGAGCGCGAGGGTTGGGGCATCATCGCTGCGTTAAGTGAGGGTCGCTTCAAGCTGATGTGCGCCGGCTGCACGGAAAAGGGCGCGGAGGAAATGGTCGCTCTGTTGAACCAACGCGAAACGAAGAGCGGGCGCAGACCACTTACACCATGAAGCCGTCAAGCATCACCTCGCTATTGGGACTCGTCGCCGCTTGTCTTATTTACCAGTTGGGCAAGGCGGACAACCCGCCCATGGTGGAACACAGCGCTGGAAAGATCACGGTGCGCTTCTGGACGGACAGCGGGAAACTTTACCAACTGGAAGCGTCCACCAACCTGGTGACGTGGGTGCCGGCCTCGCCGCCCGCGCCGGGCGTGGACGGGTATCTTGGCGTCACCGAGTCCACCAAGGCCGCGAGCAAGTTCTACCGCCTCCGCCAACTCTGAACGAATCCTGTTATGAACCCAAGCGAAGGAGATTTATGAGCAACGAAACGATGCACGCGGCATTAGCGACGTGGGCCGCCAAGGACATTCCGGCCCGACTACAAGCATCGCAGGTGGCAAAGCTTTTGAACTGCTCGACCGATGATGTTGCGATTCTCGCCAGCGCGGGAAAGCTGCGGGCGTTGGGGAAGCCCAAGCCGAACGCGGTGAAATATTTTAGCACCATCGAACTGATCACGCTGCTAGCAGATCGCGATTGGCTCGACGAAGCGACCAAGACGATCGGGCAATACTGGCGACGAAAGAATGCGCGGCGTCAGTGTCCGCGCGACGAATCCGTCAGAGTTACTGGCGATTCGAAGGGAACACCGGAAAGAAGCGTCCTCCAATCCGATTGACCGTGCCTGTTTCACGGCAGAAGCCTTCACGGCTCGGCAAGGCGGTAGCTGGTGTTGCGGCCTCCGCCTTCCTCCTGAATCAGGATGCCTTGATCGAGCAGGAGTTTGATGTCGCGCAACGCGGTGTCCCCGGAACATTTGGCGAGCTTGGCGTATTTCGAGGTGGAGAGCTTGCCCTCGAATCCGTCCAACAGCCGGTTGATGACCTTGCGCTGCCGTTCATTGACCGAGGTCCGGCTGTTGATGCGCTCCCACGTCCTGGCCTTTTTCAGAACCACTGCCAGTCCCGTTTCTGCGCCCGCGATGGCACGCCCCAGACAGCCCAAAAACCATTCCAGCCAGGCGGTGATATCCACGCCGCCCTTCTGGCTTTGCTCCAGTTTGAGATAATAGTCCTTCTTCTCGGCTTCGATCTGCGTGGACATGCTGTAAAACCGCTCCGGTGTGCCTTCCGCCCGCGCCAAGGCCATGTCGGCGATGGCCCGGCTGATGCGACCATTGCCATCCTCGAACGGGTGGAGCGTCACGAACCAGAAATGCGCGATGCCCGCCTTCAGCACGGGATCAATGTCCTCCGTGTTTTCAAACCAGTCGAGAAAAACGGCCGCTTCCCGCCGGAGCCGTTTGGCTTCCGGTGCTTCAAAGTGAACCCGCTCCCGCCCGATCGGACCCGACACCACCTGCATCGGCCCCGCCGACGCAGGCCGCCACGCGCCAACCGTGATGCGCCGCATCCCGCTGCGCCCGGTGGGAAACAATGCCGCGTGCCAGCCGAACAGGCGTTCCGCCGTCAACGGCTCGGCATATTTTTGAGTCGCATCGAGCATCATCTCGACCACGCCTTCCACCTCGCGGCTGGTTTTGACATTGCCGCCGAAATCAAGTCCCAGCCGGCGGGCAATGGAAGAGCGCACCTGAGCCGCATCCAGCCGTTCGCCTTCGATGGCGCTCGATTGGATGACATCCGCGGTCAGCGTGGTCAGGCTCGCCTCGGCGCGGAGGCGGAAACCGAGTCCCTCCATCCGCCCGAGTAGCCGCCCTTGGCGATGGCGGATCTCCGCCAGCAACGGCAGCAGCCGGGCATCATCCCAGCGCAACTTCGGCCAATCCGGTTGATCGTGGATGTATTTCACCGCGCCATTCTCCGCTGGAGGTGCGGCGAAGACAAGAACTAATCGCCGCATATTATGCGGTGATTAGATTGCGGATTCACCGCAAGCACACCAACTTCGCGCCAAAAAACCTTCAACGAAACCTTCAACGACCGAGTTAAAACCGAGTGCGGGGCGGGTTAAAACCGATAGTGAGCGGATAGTGTTAGAACACACTTGCGCGCCCGTAAACAAAGGCTAAAATTGTGGCTGTAACGCAGGATTTTGGCGTTGGTGCCGGTCGAAGCTTCGTTCGATTCCGACCCTCGCCTCCAAACCGAACTGCGTGTGCAGCATCGGTTTAAGAGGAAGGGAGTCCGCAACGGACACCAAAACGGACACCAAATTCCCCACTCCGTGAGAACTCGGCGTAACGGGCATTAACTCGCCCACTACTCCGTAAATCTTAGGAAGCGGCCTCAATTAGCCTCGCGGTTGCGTGAAAACTATTAACACACGTTACCGTTTGATTCGTCGTGGCATTCGCGGAAATGCCTTCTACTGCGTGGACTCGACCACCGGCAAGCGCACAAGCCTGCGCACCGACAGCGAAGATGCCGCCAGCCAGATCGTGGAAGCGAAGAGCCAAGCCGAGCGGCAGCCCGTGCTCAATCTGCAAATCTCGAAGGCATATCTGGCCGGCAGCGACAACGGCATCACGACACGCACCCGGCAGCAGGCCCTTGAAGCGTTGACCAACACCAAGCAAGACGCGAACAAGGCCCGCTGGTTGAAAGTCGCCAAAGATCGGGCACTCACGCCGCTTTGGAATCGCGTCATCATCGAGACACCGGGAGAACTCCTTTTGCGCGTGATGCAGGTCGGCACTGTTTCCACGAACGTCTATTTGCGCCGGCTGCACAACTTCTGCGTGGACATGAACTGGCTGCCCTGACCCACTGCGGAGACGAGGCCGAAGCGCACGTTTCATCAGACGAAGGTGCCCAATATCCCAGTGCTGAAGGCAGAGACCGAGTTGGAAACGCAAGGCGCCACGGCGGAGGGCGCAGTTCTCTTTGATGGCCGTGTGTGGTTTGATCCGGAGGAACCGCGTTTCAAGATAGGGCATGCCGAGGGAACATCCAGCTCCGATCCAGCGTCACGGCCCGAGCAATACGCGATAGAATCGTTTGAGGAAACTACCGTCATTCGTGTCGGTCCAGTTTAGCGGCAGCGCGGGCGAGTTGGTGACGAGGAGGTCAGTCCAGTCCGTAAAGTTCGTCGTAGCCTGCAGGGTGTAATCGGGGCCGAGGTCGCCTGTGATCAGCAACTGTGTCTGGCTGTTGCTGCGCGTCACGCTCGTGACACTGGGGCCAGCGAGCGGGTTGATGAAGACATTGAACTGCTGCGTCGCGCTTGTGACCGGCACGCCGGTGTCCGCGGTCACAATGCGGAACTGGTTGCTCGTTCCGGCCTGCGCGACGATGGGCCGCCAGCTGAAGAGGCCGTTTGTCGCGTTCAACGTCGCCCCGGTCGTGCTCGTTAGCAGGCTGAACGTGAGGTCGTTGACGGGCGTCTCCGCGTCGCTGGCCGTGTTGGTGATCAGCAGCCATTGGCCGGCGTTGATGGTGCGGTTGGAAATGCCGCCCAGCACCGGACGCTGGTTGGTGAAGACCGCGGTGATGGTGAAGTTGGTCGCGACGTTGGTGAACGTGAAGCTGGTGATCGCGCCCTGCGAAACGCCATTCACGAGCACGTTGGTGAGCGTGTTGCCGGGCGCGGGCGTGATGGTGAAGGTCTGGCTCCCGCCCGGATTCACGAGCACGCCGCCGTTGGGATTGATCGTGCCGCCCGCGTTGGCCGTGGCGGTGATCGTGAAATCCGTGGTGAGGAATTTGTTCGTGAGATCGGCCTCCAGCGCGGCGCGGTCCACGTCGGGCAGCGCATTGGTGTAAACGAATACGTCGCCAATCTGGCCGTTAAAAGTCGTCCAGCCGTCGGGATCGTTGCGACCGACGTTCACCGCATTTGCGAATCCGCCGGCCACGCCGTTGGTCAGCATCGTGAACGCGCTGAGGTTGTTGTTCGTGTAGATCGGCACGCCGTTGGCCCACACGCGATACTGGCCGTTGGTCTGCACGACGAGACTCAGGATGCGCGTCGCACCATCGGGAATCGCCGCGCTGCTGAAGTCGATCGAACCGTTGCGGCGCACGTTGATGACGCCGGTGTCGTTACGAATGCCGAGCACGAGGCGGTCGTAGAAAATGTCCACAAGCGAATCCCAGTTGTTGCTCGGCACCCGGCGCGGGCGGGCCACGACCACGATGGTCGCGCCGCTGACGGGAATCGGCGCGGCGTAGGTCGCGCGACGGAAGCCGGGCCCGTCGGCAATCTGGTTCACCCACTTCACGCCGTTGGTGGTCACAACGGTGGGCGTGCCGATCATCGCGAGGTTCTGCCCCGACGGGACAAGCGTCGGCCAGTTGCCCGTGTTGCCGCTCGCGGGAAGGTTTTCCGTCAATGCGGCGAACAGCAGTTCGTTCGTGCGCGGAATGGTTCGCGTGCTCGATCCGAGCGCGAAGCTAATGCCGCCGAGGTTGGCGCCCGCAACGGTGATTGCCTTGTCCGGCGCGGTGAAAAAGCCGCTCGCGCCCGCAGCCACAAACCACGCGCCGTTCTGCACTGCCTGCGCGTAGTTGCCGTTGGTGTCCGTCGTCGCCGTAAACACCGGCGCGGCCGATGCACCGGGCGAGCGGGAGAAGAAAACGGACGCTCCCGCGATGGGCGTGCCATCGCTGCGGCGCGTGACGGTGCCGCTGATGATCGCGTTGGAGACGAGCGTGAAGTTCACGTTGACCGCGCCGGCGTTGCTGATTGCGAGCATGCGGTCCGCCGAGGTGTTGTAGGCCGCCGCGCTCGCCGCGAGGAACCATGTGCCCACAGGCACGCCGCGCGAGTAGTTGCCGCCGGCATCCGTGGTGGCCGTGACGATCGCGTTGGAGGAGGCGTTGTTGGTGTCGGAGAAGGAAACAATGGCGCCGGGAATGCCGTTACTCGCCGGGTCGGTGACGCGACCGGAGATGGTGTAGAGCGTCGGGTTGCCATTGGAGACGACCATGGCGTAGGTCACCACGCGGTTCGTGCCGAAGGTGTAGAGATGCCCGCTCACGCGCACGTTGCGCAGCGCCAGCGTGTTCGTCGTGACCTCGCCGTAGGTCGAGGGACGAACCGTGATGCTCGCGCCGTTGGTGAGATCCTTCACGAGGTAGCTGTTCGTATTCACGCGCATCACCGTGCCGTTGAAGGTCACGAGATAATCATCGGGGCTCGTGAGCACCTGACTCAGCGTATTCGTGTGGTAGCCGGTCGTCGGCGTGATCGTGGCGGAGTAACTCACGGAGAACGGCGATTCGTTCGAAGCGCTCCGGTCGCGCACCTTGTAGGCAAAGGTGTAGGTGCCGTCGGGCAGGAGCGGCGTGTTGTAGGTGGCGCTGTTGATCCAGCCGCTGTCAGGCGCGTTGCTGCTCACGCACCGGAAGAAGTATTGCACGCCGCTGGCGTCGTTAGTGACGGGCGTTTGCGCGGTCATGCTCACGGAGTTCGAGATCGTCGCGTAGGGCTGCATGACCCATTGCGCGTAGTTGCGCGGCAGAATCGGCGCGGCCTGGTCGCGGGCGACGGCCGTGGCGTTGGTCGAAACCGCGCCCGTGGTGCCGTGCTGATCGCGCATCTGCACCGTGTAGGTGTAGCTGCTGCCGTTGGTGAGGCCGGTGTCCGTCCACGTGGGCGAGGCCTGCCAGCCGCTGGATCTTCCGGAGCGGCTGAAGAGGTATTCCGTCTGCCCGCTGGCGTTGGTGCCGATCGCGGCAGTCATCGTGATGGCGTTGGTCGCGATGCCAATCGGCCCGTAGGCAAAGCTCGCGGCGCCGACGCTGGAGACGGGCGTGGTTGCGCTCGCGGGCGCGGAAACCGTGGTGACGTTGCCCGCGCGATCGCGCATGCGGACGGTGTAGGTGTGGAGTGTTCCCGGCGTGAGGCCGACATCGGTGTATTTGTTAAACGACACCCAGCCGCTGTCGTGGCCGCCGCCGGCGGTGCAGGCAAAGTAATACTCCACCCAGCCGCTCGCGTCGCTGCCGGGCGTGGCGCTCATGGTGATCGCGTCATCGCCCACGGCCACCGGCGCCACGAGCCACGTGGCGGCATTCGGCGTCGGCGCGGTGACGTCGTTGGTGATCGTCACGGCGGCGGGCGCGGGCGTGGCGTAAAGCGTCGCGATCTCGGTGTCGTTCAGCGCGCGCAGGTAAACGCGGAAATCGTCCACCATGCCGGCGAAGTAATTCCCCGCATTGCCGCGACCAAGGTAGTTCGCGTTCTCCATCAGCGGCGCGTTCAGGAGGTCCGGGAACAGTGTCATTGCCGCATTGGTCGCGACGGGCGCACCGTTCGAATAGAGCAGGCAGCTGGTGTTGGTGAACACCACGGCGAGATGCGTCCACGCGTTGGTTGGCAGGGCGCCGGCGTCGAGCACGTGCGTCGTCACGCCATCGGTGATCGTGAAGCGGACTCCGCCCGTGATGCTGTCGTTGGGCGTGAGATGCATCACTTTGTTGCTGCCGTCGCCCATCGACCAGAGACGTTGATCTGCAACGCCCCCGGCCCACTTGGTCCAGACGGCGATCGTGGTGTTGCGCACATCGTTCACGGAATCGTGCAGCTCGACGTATTGGTTGGTGCCGTTCAAGGGCAGCACGCGACCGCCGCGGGCCGGGGTATTGGTGTCGGCTTCCACGCGCGCGCCGTTCATGAGGAAGCCATGGTTGATGCCGTATTCGTCCATCGCGAAGACGGCGTTGTCGCGCTCGAACGTGTGCTGTGCGTAGAGGTAGTTGTTGTTCGTGAGCCCATTGAACCGCGCCACGTCCTGGCCCCAGCCCCAGCCGAAATGCACGCCGGCGATCGACGCGTTGGTCCCGTTTCCGTTCGCGGAGTCGCCGTCCATGATCAGGCAGCCCGCGAGCGTGGAGGTGTCGTAAACGTAGGTTGTGCCCTTCACCACGGCGTCGCCGTAAACCTTCGTGTGCGTGGTCGCGTTGCCGTCGCCGCAGTTGCCGTGCTCGATGACGCGCGCATTGCCGTAAATCTCTACGTAGCCGAACACCCGCGCCCAATCGCGCACCTTGGCGTTGCCGTATACCTGCGCGTTGTTTTTCACTTCAGCGCGGCCCGAAACGACTGCGTTGTCGCGCACCTGCGCGCTGTCGCGGACGACGGCGTAGTCTTCGATGCGCGAATTGTTCCGCACTTGGGCGGCGTTGAGCACCTGCGCGTTCGGGCCGACGTAGGCGGTCGCGTCCACCGTCGCGGTGTTCGCGACCCAGCCGAGACCGTTCGTGTGCTGATGCATGCCGGTGCGGCTCTGGGGAGGAAAGATCACGTTCTTCGGCGCGGCGTTGCTGAACGAAACTGCGTAAGGAAACTGCAAGCCGGCATCGGTGACGTAAGCGTTCCACACCGGGTCGAGAATCTTCATCGGCTTCGGCGTCGCGATGACCACGAGGTAGAGCTTGGTCTCGTCGGGGGAAAGGTTCATCGCCTGCGTGCCCAAGTTCCACAACGTTGAGTAGCGCGCGCTGCCGTTGGTGCTCACCGCGACGAGGCACGCGCGCCAGTCGGACTGCCGGACGGGATCGCCTTGCGGCTGAAAATTGCAGCTCACCGTCGTGCCATTAGTCGCAGCGAGCGGGATGAGATTGAAACCAAACTCCATCGGCACGTGCTCGCGGCTCGGGCGGAACCATCCGGGCGCGCCGGGCAGTTTCACGAGCGGCGTGCGGCAACGCTGGTAGAATTCCCAGTTGCTCCCGTCGTCGGGCTGGTTCGCCTGCGCGAGCCAGCGCTGCCGTTCCCAATCCCACGTGATGAGCTTCTTCGCCATGTCGCCCCAGAGATCCTTCATGGCGCCGGGCTTGTCGGGTGAACCGGACGAGTCGAGGCGGATCATGCGATCAATGATGAACTCGCTGACACGCTGCGACGGCGTGGCGTTGGTCCAGACGTTGTTGACCCAAGCAGGGCCGTATCGCGCGTCGTCGCGCGCCGTTTCCCAGATCATGAAGGAGTCGTAGTAGTCGCGACCGTGCGACGGATAATACATCCCGTTGTAAATGTAACCGCCGGCCTGCGGATAGCTGTTCAGATACTGGAGCATCATCCAATTCGCATGGCCCTCCCACCACGAGCCTGAACTATCGCTGCCGTTGAAGCCCGCGCCCGTGCCCTGCCACGCGTGGCCGAACTCGTGCGGCGTGGCCCCCGACGGCGGATCAAAGCGCGCCACCCCGGGGTTGCCCATCGCGTAGAAAAAGCCCTTCGCATCCGCGCTCGAATAGGCGCCGCCCCCGCCGCCGTCGTTCCACGTCATGAGCAGATTGAAGTTCGCGCGGTATTTGTTGCCATCGACGTAGTTCGTGTTCGACGACTCGTTGATGTCGTGCAACCCCATCTCATTCACCCAGCGATTCCACGCCTGCTCGAACATCTGGAGATTGCCCTGCACGAACTGCTCCGTGACCGGCGTACCCGTGTCACGATTGTAGTGGCCGAAACAGATGCGGAAATGCTCCGAGCGGCGGGTCTCCGTGTCGGGGTCCTGATTGGAGTATTGCGTCTGGTTGTCGAGATATCCTGCCGCCACTCCGGCGAAGCGGGAAATCAAAAACAGCACAGCCGCGAGGCGAATCGCCCACGCGGTGCCGGTGCGGTTGAACATTGGCCGGAACATCTGACTTAGCCTATCAGCGTGGCAGAAAATCGTCCTCGAGCCAAGTTGCATTACGGCCCCAGCAGCACGCGGTAAAAGCGTTTGATGAAACTGCCGGCGTTGGTGTCCGTCCAGTTAAAGGGAACCGTGGGCGAGTTGGTGACGAGGAGGGTCGTCCACGACGCCGGATTCGCGAGATTGGTGGAGGCTTGCACCTGATACGCGAGGTTCGAGTCGCCCGTCACGGTGAGTTGGGCGAAGCCGTTTGAGACCGAGGTGGGAGTCACAAGTGGCGTGGCGGGCGGCGCGACGATGGTGAGGGTGACGTCGTTGCCGTTGCCGCCGGTGTAACTCACGCGCCACCAGTAGCCGCTGGCGAAGAAGGTGAAGCCCTGCGGCTTGCCCGCGAACGTCCCGCTCACGGCGGCGCTGCCGGAGTTGGTGACGATGACGAAGGTGGTGTTGATCGCCAACCCGTTGGTCGCGGTGATGGCGAGGTCGCCCGCGAGCGTGATCACACTCGATGCGCTCGTGAGTTTCACCTGATCGTAGCCAGTGCCGGGCGCGGTGCCGTTGATCTCGATCTGCAAGCTGCCGGCGGCGGCCAGAGTGAAATTGCTTTTCACGGTCAGCACGCCGGGCGAGAGGCCGGGGGCGAGCCCGCCGCTGGTCACGGTCACGTCGCTGTTCACGGTGCCTGTGCCGCTGAGGGTTCCACCCGCGACGGTGACCAAGCTATTGAGGCTGCCCGTCAAGACGAGCGTGCCGTCGTTCACCGTGCTGCCGCCGAGGAACGTGCTCGCGCCGCTGAGGGTTGCGGTGCCGGCGCCCGTCTTCACGAGCGCGCCGCTCCCGCCCAACCGCGCGCTGATCTGGCCGCTCTGCACGGTGTAGCTCGTGCCGGAGAGATATTGTGCGCTGCTCCCGCCGGTGTTGGTGATGCTGCCGCTGTTGAGCGTCACGTCGCCGACGGTTTCGGTGAAGCCATTCAGGTCGAAGGTGCCGTCGTTCAGGACGAGATCGCTGCTGCCGGAGATGAGTTCGTTGCCGGTGATCACGAGGGTTCCGGCGTTGATCGTGGTCGGGCCGGTGTAAGTGTTCGTGCCGCCAAACACGAGCGTGCCGGCGCCTGCTTTCGTCAACGCGTCGCCCTGTCCGCCGATGTTGGCAATCGGCGTCGGCACGGTGAACGTGACCCCGGGAAGCACCTCAAAAATCCCTTCACCGTAATCCGCGTTGAGGCCCAGCGAGATCCCTCGATTGGTGTGCAACGTGAAGCTGCTCACGATGCGCAGGGTGCCCTTGTTCTCGATGTTGATCGGATTGAACGTCGGCGGTGCCGCGCCGAAAATGCCATCGCCCTGCACAATCAGCGTGCCGCCCGGATACACCGCCGTCTGCGGGAACGCGTAGGTCGGCCCGATGAAGGTGTTGTTGGTCCCGAGCGACACCGTGCCCTGGCCAATGATTTTGATCCGCCCCGCGCCGCTGATAACGTTGGTGGCGACGATGTCGCCCTCGGCCTGGAAGGTGAGCTTGTAGCTGTTGGTGTCCGTGTCCATCAGGCCGGTGACGGTGAGCAGGGAACCGGGCACCGAGTTGGCGATGGTCGCGTGCGTGTCGCAAAAGATCGGACCGGTAAAGGCAAAGTTCGTTCCATTCGCAGTGTCAAGCGCGCCCAGCCGGCCACCGGCAGTGTCGCCGTCGCCGCCGAGGTGCAGTTCCTCGTTGGCGGAATAAATCACATTGCCCGAGAGCACGAGGCTGCCATTGGTTGCGAGCGTCACCGCATTGCTGCCGGTTGCCCCCAGCGCGCCGTTCGTAGTGATGACCACGGAGCCGTTCTGGATGTCGAGCACGCCCGTGAAGGCATTCGAGGCGCTTAGCATCGTGATGCCGTCGTCGTAGCGCGTGACGTTCCTGAAGAGGGAGGATAAGGCGCCGCGCACGTTGACCCGGCCATCGCCGCCGAAGAGCAGCGCGCGATTCGTCGCCGAACTTGTGAGATTGGAATTGAGATCCAGCGTCGCCCCGGGATTGGTGCTGTAGTTGACGAGCGCGAGCGTGTTGGAGGCGACGACGGGCAGGTTGAACACCTGCGCATTCGTCACGTCACCATTGATGAGGATGCCGCCGAGGCCGCTTCCAGCCGCGAGAGCACCCAGGATGAGTTTGTTCGTCGAGGTGAACGTGTAGGCCGGACAATTCGTCGTGC
Organism: Limisphaerales bacterium; assembly: GCA_044224905.1. Classification (GTDB taxonomy): domain Bacteria; phylum Verrucomicrobiota; class Verrucomicrobiia; order Limisphaerales; family JBGAJN01; genus JBGAJN01. The sequence continues at coordinate 1,931,893 of JBGAJN010000001.1, read as the reverse complement.
TGAAAAAGATTTCCTTCACCGCCTTGTCCGCGGCGAGGGCAACGGTGGTGTTCGACGACCCGACATTGAAGATCGCCGCGTCGCCATTCGCCGGGACGCCGTCGGGGCCCCAGTTGGCTGCGGTTCCCCAGTTGCCGTTCGAGCTGCCGGTCCATCCGGGCTTCTGGTAAACGCGCACGTAATCCACGTCCATGCTCGAACCGTCCAGCAATGGCCCGGGCGTGCCGCTGAAGCCGGGCACCACCTTCGTGCTGAACATCACTTGCATCGGGGTGAGGTTGCTAAAGGCATTGAAGCTCGTCGCCGCGAGCGTGCGTACGAGCGCGCCGTCCCAATACCAGCGCAGCGTGTTGTCACGCGCCCACTCGAAGCCGACCGTATGGAAGCCGGGATAAATGCCCGGCACCGGCAACGTCGCGGACGTCGATAGATGCGTGGGCTTCCAGTCGTGCACGTTCATGTGGGACTCGTTGTGGAAGTGCGCCTCGGTGATGTCCACTTCCAGCTTGTCCACTCCGTTGTCGTTTTTGAACGGCGTGTAGAGCCAGAAGGCGTTGTTGAGTCCGTCGTCGCGCGCGAGCTGCATCCGCGTCTCGTAGTAGCCGAAACGTTGCTGCGCCGTGCGGGTGTAGAGGCCGCCGTAGGTGTAGTTCGTGCCGACTAGGATCGTGTTGAGATGCAACGCGCCGTTGCTCGACGTGAGGTTCGTGCGGTTGTCGTAGATGGCCCACGTGTTCGTGGAGTAAACCGGCGCCGTGAAGTCATCACTGAACGTGACCAGCGAGTAATCCGCCAGCGGCACCCCCACGCGAACAAAGGCCACCGCGTCGGCAATCACCTGACCGTTGGCGCCATCGTTGCGGATGACCACGCGGCCGTTCGTGCCGGCGTCGAAGGAAAACGTGCCGAGCAGCATCCAACCACTATTCGTGCGCTGGTTGATGCTGAGCGTGTTCGTGGTCTGCGTGGAAACGATGTCGAAGGGAGTGTTGCTCGCGCGGTTCGCGTTGGTCGTCCAGCGTCCGTAAACATCATACCAACCGGCGACAGGCAAATCGGGTGAGAACGTGACCCGCTTGCCACCCGTTGCACCTGTGTTGCCGTCGAAAAGATAGTTCGTGCCATAGAAACCCGGCACACCCGTTGCCGCCGTCCACGCGCCGACAATCGTCACGCCCGTCGCATCCGAGTTGTCCACGACGATAACGGGCGTGGTGCTGATCTCGTTGAACGCCGCGCTCTCGCCGGTGCCATCCACTGCGGAGACGGCGTAGAAATAGGCCGTGCCGGCGACGACGTTCGTATCCGTGAAGCTCGTCGCCGCCGTTGAACCGGCCAAAGCGTAAGGCCCACCGGCGGTCAGTGACCGCTTCACATTGTAATTGGTCGCCCCGGCGGAAGCGGACCACACGAGACCGACCTGGCCATTCAACGGGGCGACGGTGGCAACCAGATTCGCCGGGGTGGAAGGCGCGGCGTCAGCTCCGGCGACTCCCAACAGCGCAAGCGCCACCGCCAACGGGATGCAACTGAACAGACAATTCACTGGGGCGGCCATTTGGTTCACTAACCCCATCTTGATGCCGCAAATGGGGAGCAAACGTCACGCGAATTACGGCCCGAGCAGGACGCGGTAGAAGCGTTTGAGGAAATTGCCACCCTTGGTGCCGTCCAGTTGAGAAAGGTAGATGAATGAGGGTTGCGCAACGTCTCCTTGTCCTCCGGAAGATCCGATTCCAGCAGAGCGAACGGCAGGACCGTGAAGATGATGAGAGCATGTTTCATGGGAACTCAATTTGGAGCGTTCGCCATCGGCTCTCACTCGAACACACTTTTGTAGATCTCATGACCAAGGCAGGCTTCGGGTTGGGTTTGCTTGGCAAGCAGTTGCATGGGGGAAGCTGATTACTTCTCCGGAAACAACGAAAGAATCACCCAAGCGTAGAGCCGGTGGGTGAAGTCGTTGGGATGGTTGATGTTGTTGCCGCTCAAGTCGGAGAAGCGCTTGTGCTTGAGCAGCTTCATCCAAGGTGTCGTGACATCGGCGAGTGCGATGCCGGGTGCTCGGAGTTGCCAGAGGGCATCGCGGTATTCGGGGAAGCGAGTGGTGCCGCGTTTCAAGGCGGGGTTGCTGGTCATCGGTGCGACGAGGATGATGTCGGAATCGGGACAGCTCTTTTGCACTGCCTCAACGAGCTGCTTCATCTGGTCGAGGAACTCGGCAGCGGGCTCGGTGTCATTCATGCCAAAGGCTAGGAAGACGAGATCGGGCTTCTCGTTCGCAACCATGTCCACCTGGGTCAGGCCCCAAGCCGATGTTTTGCCGGCGACGGCGAGATTGACCAAAGTCGTCGTGCAGGAGAACCGGCGCTTCAGTGACTCGGAGACAAGATTGGGATAGGGTGCCTGATACGGCGGGGCCGATACGAAGCCGGAAGCGTTGTAACCTTGCGTGATGCTGTCGCCGAGAGAGACAACTTTGAGCGATTGTTTTTGCCGGAGCTTTGTCACCGTGCGGCTGAGATTCGGTTCCGGTGCCGTTGGTTGGATCGGCCAAGTGTCCTCATGGTCATAGCTCACCATGACCTGGTGATCGTGGAAGAAGTGCTGCTCCGAGAAGAACTGCCCGTCTCTCGAATTCGGGCTGCCAGCGGGCGGATTCATTAGCTCCTGGGTGAGAGACGGAATCCTTGAGTAGGGCGTGAGTTCAATCGTGCTTGTCCCGGGTTTCCAGATGTAGTCCTTACCTTCGACGTAGATCATCTTCCGGTCGGGGTGAGTGACGCGCAGGTTGGCGGTCGGCGTGAAGAGAAGGCTTCCAGCCGCAGCCACGGCGTTCGTCGCTTTGATGAAGAGCACCGGCTCGTTGGCCATTTTGCTGCTGGACCAAAAGGGCTGCTCCAGGTTGGCATTCGCGTTGGCATCCAGAGCCCGTGTTTGGTTTGGTGTTGCCACAAAGAAAGCAATCGCCGTTGTCGTAGCGAGAAGTCCGAAGCGCAGGCGCGCATTCCTGTTGGTTGCAGAATTCATATCGTAATCGTGAATGTATGGCTGGGGTCGAGGAATGGGTTACTTGGACAAGTGGATGACACGCGTGAGACCATCGCGGCAGGTGATTTCCAGTTCGGTGTCGTTGCCGGTGCTATTTGCCTTCACGTCCGTCATGGGGGAGGAGTTCCAGTGACCGGCGATCTTGAGTTTGACGACGGTGGGACGGCTGTAACCCCAGTCATCAATGTTGCGAAAGTGGTCGTCGGTCAGGTTCAGATTTGGATCGGCAACGCAAAGCTTGAGGCCATCGCTTTCCGCTTTCGTGTAGACCACGCACGGCAATGAGGCCGACCGCAGCGGGCCGTGCGTCACGCTGTCCTGCGCAGCGAAGAGCGCATAGCCAAATGAGTGGCTGTCCATCGCCTCAACGATGTGAACGGTCTTGTCGAGCTGATGCACGCGATAGGGTGGGTTCGCGCTCGCCATGCTCTGAGCAAAGGCATTCAGTGCTTTCCCGCCGCAGTGAGGCTTGAGGGTATAGTGGTAAGTGCTGCTCTCCGGTGCCTCGCCGTGGCTCAACCAAATGGAGGTCCATTGGCCTTCGCTCGGCTCCTTATCGTCCAGTGTGCGAGACATCTGCATGCCTGAGCGAATGGTCACCTGCTGGTTTGGCGCAATCCAGTAGCCATTGCCGCGAGAGTCGAGGAAGGTCGTAGGCTTCTCTATCTGCTCGGAAATTTCGTCTGCTGCGGCGAGAGCCGTGCCATCGCGTTGAATGGGAGACCGGGCTTTCGCAAAAGCCTCCTGCACGAGCACCGTCCCGGTTTCTGCATCCGTCACTTGATCGGTGATGCCGCTGCCGAGGCAGATCATTTTTTTGCCGAAGATGAACCAGGACTTCTTTGCCCGGAAGGAATCGAGCCCGAGTTGCTCATGCCCGTGGAGGGAGAGGACGAAGATGCCATTGCCATCAGGAGCCTCGACTCCACCGACGAAGGGGTCATCGCTTTGCCCGCTCTTCTGTTTCAATTTCAAACGGTCGAGCGGGAGAAACACGGCTGTCGTCCCAGGGAAGCGCGACCAATCAAAACCAGGTTTGCCGAGATCGATGTCGTGGAAGTAGATGCCGTCTCGATGGTGCTTGTAGTCCTCGGGGGTGAGAATTTCGACGGTGCCATTCCCGATGAAGGCGCTGTAGCAAAAGATCGGGCCAGCCTCGCGGGCATAGAGGTATTTGGAATAGCCCTTCACCTGCGCCATCCAGTCGTCATGGCGCTGCACTGCGAGCGCTCCATACGGAAACACAAAGCAGCCCGCGGGTCCTTGCGCGGCCTTCAGCCCGAGCCGCTCGCAGTCCGCCAGCAAAGCGCGGTGCAACGGCGATGCATTGGGCATCGGACGCTCGGCATTCAGTCGCAGGTATTCAGCCGCGACCATGCGATCCAGCGGCTCCTTGCCATCGGGGGAGCCGGAGAGTGCGAGATACATCCACGGCGCGGCGCTTTCGTTGATCTGCGTTTGCAGCGTCAGGCTTTCCTTGCCGCCTTGAGTGAGGGCCATGATGTTGCGCACCGCGAGCTTTGCCACGCGAAGAGTGCGCTCTCTCAGGAACTCATGCGCCCGCTCCGGGAGCGCAAAAGGAGTGCCGGAGAGCAGGTAACAAAGACGCGAGAGCGCGATCTGCGCACCTCTGCCATAGCCAAATTGAAATGCCTGGTGATGAAACAGAGTGCCATCAGGTTTGAAGGTGTCGCACACGCCCGCAGCGTCCTGCAGGATCACTTTATCCAACCAACGCGAAAAGACAGTGAGGTCGCGCACCTTCTCCGGTGAGTCCGGCGCAAGCAGGACAGCCATCAGGATTCGCGGGATCGCCATGCGAATGTAATCGCAGCTCTCACCCTGCTCTCCGGGGCGATAAGTCCGCTGGCGAAAGGTCATCATATACACGGAGACATCGGAGTAGATGCGGGCACCGCCCATGCGAACGAGGATTTCCTCCGCGCGCTCTGCCGTGAGACGACCAGTCTTCGCCAACTCATCGCGCATCAAAAACGCCGCCTCGATGTAGCCATCGCCGCCTGCCCAACTATCCGGCGTGCCACCGATGTAGGTGATGTAGTCGAACATCGTGAGATAGCGTTCGAGGAACTCGGCGCGTGCTGCCGCATCGCTCTCTCGGCGGAACTTGATCGCATACCACGCCATCAGCCGGCCATAGTCACGCTCCTGCGAGATGTAGCCTTTGATCTGCACGGTATCGACGGTGACGTTCACGCCCTTCCAGGTCTTCCCGGCGCGTTGCAGATGGAGATCATCGAAGCGCTTCTGCGCTTCTTCAGCGGTGAACTGCGTCAACTGCGTGTCCGGAAAAGACACCAGTTCGTCGTCCAGCTTGGCCTCGATGCGGAGGATCGCCTGACGCGCTGCCTCCGTCACTGGTTGCGCCGGAGGCTTCGTGAAAGCCACGAGAGGCGACTCGCCCACGGTTTCAAAGCGCACCAGTTCCTTGTCGGCAAACAGGAACTGCCCGATGAGCAACGCTCCCGCCTTTCCATCCGGCGCAATCAAACGGACGCGATCCGCCTGCGCACCGACCAAGCCTTCGATTCGATCCAGACCAAAGGCATCCACGATACGCTTCTCACGCGCCACGCAACGCAGCTCGATGCGGTTCCAGCCTTCCCGGCGCGTGCGAAACTCTGCGGAGAGAAGAGTCTTTTCACCCTGCAAAACTTCGAGTCGGAAGGGCTTGCGCCGTTCACCCGATCCAAGCTCCTGAAAGGCCATGAAGAGCGCCGAGAAGTTTTTCACGGCCTCTCCCGCGCAGGGAATGGTCAGCGTGCCGCTCTCCTGGTAGTCCCAGCGGATCGACTTCGTGCCGTTGAAGACATGCTCGCTCGTCCATTGAGTCGTTCCCTTGCTGACCACGATGCTGCCAAGCGACTTCGCATCCAGCGTCAGCCAATCCGCCGATCCTGGAAACGGTTCCGCGTTCTGTGAGAACAATGAGTGGGTCAGGCACAACGCCGATAGGAAAGGTGCAATAAATCGCATGAGTCTAGGTTTTGTTAAGGCATAGCCCGGATAGTCGCCGAGGGATTGAATCGTCGGAGAAGCGAGTAGGAGTCATCGAGTTGTCTATGGCCCGAGCAGCACACGGTAGAAGCGTTTGAGAAAACTGCCGGCGTTCGTATCGGTCCAGTTGAAGGGGACCGACGGCACGTTGGTCACCAGCAGATTCGTCCACGATGCCGGGTTGGCGAGATTGGTGGAGGCTTGCACGATGTAGTCGGGGCCGGCGGGGCCTGTAAGGGTGAACTGCCACTGGCCATTCGTGAGTTTCAATGCGGAGCCGACGGGTGGGTTCGTCAGCGGTGGGACGGTGACGAGGAAGCTTTGCGTCGCGACCAGACCGGGGGAGCCGTTGTCGAAGACGAGCACGGTGATGGGGTTAGTCGTGCCGGCGAGCGCGGCCGGCACGCGCCAGGCGAGAACGCCCGTGTTCGCATCCACGGCCGCGTTCGCGGGCGGGTTAAGCAGGCTGAAAGTCAGCGACTGCGGTGGCGCATCGGCGTCTATAGCGGAGTTGGTGACGACCAGCCACTGGCCGATGGCAACGGTGCGGTTGGCATTGGTCGCGAGCGCGGGCGGGTTGTTCGTCGGCGAGAAGACGGCGGCGTAGGTCGCGAACGCTGCGTTGGACGCGATCGTCTGATACGTGGCCCAGAGCCAGTTCGAGGAGCGCGCCACGGACGAGATGCGCACTTCGTCCGCGCGCGCGTTGAGGTAACGGCCGCTGTATTCGCGCGCGAGGTTCACGTCCGTCAGGACGTTGTTGGTCGAGCCAGTCGAACTGCCGACGAGCGCGGCGTTGAACCACGTTTTGAAATCGGTCGCGCCGCCGCCCGCCACGGTGTAGGCGGCGTAAAACCAGTTGCTCACGGAGAGAAGGTTGTTGGCCGAGTTCACCGTGCCGGCGCTGTTGATCTGCGCCTTGAGTTGCAGATTGCTGCTCGTCTTGAAATGCACGATGCCCGCGCTCCACGGGTCGGAGGAAATCAGGCCGTTGTCGCCACCGCCGGGCACGCCGTTGAGGAAGAACCAGCCCTCGACGGTCACGCGCGCGTTGGTGCCCATGTCGGGCAGACTCACGTAATCCCCGGTGCCGTTGAAACTGTCCGCACCGCCCACGATTCCGGTCGCAGTGCCTTGCGCGGTGACTTGCGCGACGCGCGAGGTCGTGAGGTTTGGCGAGGAATCGAAATGGGCGCCGTTGGTCTCGCGCAGATGCCACACGCCGATGAACCCGTTGCTCCACGTCGAGCCGTCGGTCGTATACGCGGGCGCGTCGGCCGCGGTCGGGTTGCCCCAACGCGCGAGCACGGCGGCGTTGTTCGTGAAGACCGGCACCTGCACCCAGACGCGCGAAAGACCGGCGGGATTCCACTCATCAATTTCGTAGTTCAACTCCGCGCTGCCTTCCGCGCTCAACACGCGCAGGTCTTCGCCGTCGGGCGAAAGGAAATCGGCGTAGTTGAAACCGGGCACGTTCGTGCCGAGCGTGATGAGCACCGGGAAATTCGTCAGCGGCTCGCTGCGCGTGTAGTTCGTGAACGTGATGCGCGTCTGGCGCCACGGCGGATTGTCGCTCACGGTGACGAGCAGGTCCGCGCGGCCGGTGCCAACTTCGTTTGAGGCCGTGAGCCGCAGCAAGTAATCGCCCGGGTCGGAAAACTGCACCGTGGTGTTGGTCGCGCTCGCGTTCGCGAACGTCGCCGCCGCACCATCAGGAGCCGAGGCGACCGACCATCTCGTCGTGAGATTGGAGCCGCCGTTGTTGTTCACGCTCGCGATGATTTTCAAACTGAAGACGCCCGCGGGTAGCGCGAACGGATTTGTCGCGGGCGCGAGGATGGTGACGGTCGGATCGTTAATGACGGGAAAGCCGGGCAGCGCAGTCCAGAACAGGCTCACGTTGGTCGCCGTGTTGGTGAGCGAGAACGCGCCGTAAATCGCCGCAAGCCGGCCGCCGGCGTCAGTGCTGTTAGTGCCGAGCGCGAACGCGCCGGTGAGCGCACTCGCGTTGAGCACGGGCCACGCACGGTTCGTGCGCCAGAAGGCGTGGAGGAAATTCACCGCGCTAACGGGGCTGTTGAGCAGCACGTCCACCTTCGCGCCGTTCGTCACCGTGACGCTCGTGGCGGCGACGCGGTCGGCGCTCGCGAGCGAGTTGCTGCCGAGTTCCCATTGCAAGCGGCTCGCGGAGCCGAGCGTGAGGTTGCTCGCGAAGGTCATCGTGCCGAAGCGGTCGCCGGGCGCGAGCTGGCCAAGCACAGCCGTCGTCGCAGCAATCGTGCCGCCACCCGCGAGCCGACCGGAAGTGCCGACGGTCACGTTGGTCGGGCTGGTGAGGCTGCCGTTGATGATGAGCGAGCCGCCGCTGACGGTGGTCGGGCCGGTGTAGGCGTTGCTGCCGGAAAGCGTCCACGAGCCGGCGTCGTTCTTCGCGAGCCCGGTCAGGAAGTTCGTGCCCGGACCGTCGGTGACATTTCCGAAAATGAAACCGTTCGCGGCGCCGCGCAGGTCGAGGCCGCGTCCGGTGACGTTCGGGGCGATGTCGCCGAGGATGGTCAGGGTGCCGTTCGCCACGGTGAAGCGCGAACTGCCCGCGCCTGACGTGAGCGTGACGTTGCCGGCGATGGTGTTGTCGCCCGCTTCATTGAGCAGTGCGCCGTTGGGGTTGCTGGTGACGACGCTGAACTCCGCCGGCAACGTGATGTCGCCCGCGCTGCCGTCGAGCCGCAACGTGGCGCTCGCTCCGGCGACCACGACATTCTTCGTGCCATCACCGAGCTGCGAAGCGTCGCTGATGCGGAGACTGCCGCCGTTCACATTCACGGTGCCGGTGAACGTGTTGTTGCCGGAAAGCTCGACGAGGTCGCTGCTCGTCGGCGCGGCCACGGCGAGCGCGCCCGTGCCGGAAATGTTGTTCGGCACGGAAAGCGTGCCGGCGCGCGCGAGGCGGAGCGTGCCGCTGTTCAACACATCGCCCGCGCCAAGCGAACCGGACGACCCGCCGTTGCCAATCTGCAACGTGCCGCCGAGAATCACGGTCGGGCCGACGTAGGAATTGCTCCCGGAGAGAATCAGCGTGCTGAAGGTGTTGCTCCGCGTGAGTCCGCCGGGGCCGCCGATGGGGCCGGCGAAGTTGAACGAGCCGGAGTTGTTCGCGAAGAACGTCGTGTCATCGGCGAGCGTGAGGGCGTTGGAAATCGTGTAGCTCACTGGCGCGGTCGAGGCCGCGAGCGTGACACTCGGGGGCGTGAGGCCGTTGGCGGCGAGCGTGAGCGGCGCACCGGCGAGGGCGATGGCGTTGGTGCTCGCGCTGGTGCCGCCGAGCGTGAGCGAGTTGAGCAGGAGCGGATTCGCCACGTCGTTGGTCGCCGTGAGCGTCACGCCGGCGAGCGCCGCGCCGGTGAAGAACTCGACGCGCGTGCCGTGGCTGCTCAACGGCGCGATGCCGTTGCTCCAGTTCCCGCCCGCGCTCCAGTTGCCGCCCGCGAGGTTCGTCCACACGTAGGTCACGGGCGCGACGCCGATGGTGATTGTGGCCGGTGCGCTCGTGAGCGCGCCCTCGTCGGTGGCGGTGAAATCAAAACTCACGTCGCCGGCGAAGTTCGTCAGCAGCGTGAAGCGCGCGGTGTGGCCGTCGCCGAGCAGCGTCACGGAGCCGCCCTGCGCGAGGCTCACGGCGAAGGCGAGGTTGTTCGGATACGTCCAGTCGTCGCTGGCGAGGTTGCGCAGGTCGACGTCCACGGGCGCGTTGTTAGTGCTCGTCGCGATGCCGTTGCGTGCGACGGGCGCTTCATTTTGCGCGACGAGATTCCAGGTGTTGAGCGGCGTGAGCGTGAGTGAGTTGGTCGGCGGATTTTCGCCGGGCGCGAGCGGCACGAACCACACGGCGAGTGTGGTGTTCGTCACGTTTGTCAGCTGGATGGCAAGCTTGTTCGCGCCGCTGTTCGTCCCGGCTTCGGGCGGCCAGGGCGAAGTCGGCAGCGGCTCGGCAGGCCGCGTTGTGAACACCCCACCGCCGCTGACAATTTTCGCCCAGAGCCGCTCGCCGCTTTTCGTCAGCGTCACGCTCGCGCCGTCGCCGCTGATGGCAACGGTGGTCGAGGGCACGGAATAATGCGCGAACCACCACACGGTGCTGTTCGTCGGCGCGACGATTTCGTCCTGCACGAGGATGTGGTGGCGCTGGTTGAGAAGCTGGATGCCGCGCTGCACGCGCGTGACGCCGCTGATAGTCGGTGTGAGGTCCCACACGGCGAGGCTGCGCTGGCCGTTCGCGGCGGACTGGTAATTGATGAGCGGCGCGTAGGGCGCGTTCCAGATGCGGTCCGGGCCGGAGTTGGGATTGATGACGAGCGTGTTGTGGCCCTCGGCGCGGTTGCGGTAATAATCCCAGCGGTCGCGGCCGCTGCTCGGCGTCGTGACATTGTGATTTGGCACGCCGTAGTCCTCGCTCGAGAGGTTAATGAACCACTGCTGCCCGCGCGCCGAGATTTGAAACGTGCCGCTTTGCAACATGCCGTGGCTGAAATACGTCCCGCCCATGCCACCGATGAAGGTCGCCTTCGTGTCGCTCCAATTCTCGCGCAGCGTCACGACTTCCTGAAAGTAAGCGCCCGCACTGTCCGCCGGCCCGCGAAACGCGCAGTCGGGCGGCAGCCCCGTGGCCACGGGCGAAATGGTCGTCTCGGGAACGAGCAGCGCGTTGATGGCGCTGTTGCCGATCTGCCGCGTCCAGTCGAATCCCTCCGGCGCATTGAAGCGATGCGCCCACCACGTCTCCCAGCCCATCGCGGCCTCGCTGCCGGTGCCGATGTCGGAAAATGTGAAGCGCACGCGCGTGTTGCTCCCGATGTAAAGCGGCTCGCGCGCGGCGGTCGAAACGCCACGGATGCGGCTCAATCCCCAGGTGCTGCCGAGCGCCGTCTCCATGCCGTTCATGCCCGGCCCGAGTCCCCACTTCGTGAAGATGCCGTAGTCCGTGCCCTCATACCACGCGCCGGCGTTCGCGTCCCATTTGTCGATTTTGTTGTTCAACCGCCCAATGGCCGAGCCGAGTTTCGATTCAGCAGCGGATTCGTTTGCCGTGCCGACCGCGAGCGTCGCAAGCAAATGGCCCGCGTTGATGATGACGCCGATGTTGTTGCCGTAGCTGTCCGTCCAGCCGGGATTGAAACCTTTCACGACCATCGCATTCGTCATCGCGTCCTTCCGCGCCTGCGACCAATACGGATAGAGCCAGTCGAAGCCGATGGCCTGAACGCCGTTCTCGACGCCCTTCCACGGGTCGGTCCAGTCGCCATTGACGATGGAGTTGCTGAGGTTGTTCCACGCCGCTTCGGCGTAGTTGGTGTTGCCCGTGAGCCACCATGCGAGGGCGAGCCGCTGGACGCGGTCCTGCGCGGCGCGCTGGATGGTTGGAGCTGCGGTCAGTTCGCCGTTCGCCTGCGACACCACCGCCTGCGCGCGCGACTTCACGGCGCTGGAGTTCGGACTTTGATACTGCTGCTTCAGCCAGGTGAACCGCGCGCGCGTCGCGCCGAGCCGCGGCTGCTCGGTGGCGAGCGTGTTGAAAAAATTCGCCGTCGAAGGCTGCGCCGTGTCCACGCCCGGCTGCATCAGCACCGTGCCGGGAATGATGGTGAAGTTCGTGTCGCCCGGCTTCATCCAGCCGACGCTCCAATGGTCTGCGTTGGTGCTCTGCTTGTGCAGCAGTTCGAAGTAGCAACGCTGCCCCGCTGCGAGCGCGATGGGCGCGGAGATTTGATTGGTGTGATTCGTCCATTCGCGGAACGCCGTCGCGTTCGTCACGCTGGCGATGAGAGTTTTCGCCGCTGCGTTCGTGCTCGTGCTGAAGAAAAGTTGCGCCACATCGTCGCCACTCACGGCGAAGGTGTAGTTCCCATTTGTCGGCGCGCGCAGGAAGCCCGTCACGCGCGTGCCGTAGTTGATTTCCCAATTCGTCGCCAGACACTCGAACGACGTGATGAACTCGCGCATCGCCGGCTTGCTTGGATAATTCGCGCTGTTCGTCAGCGTCGCGAGGCTTGCGCCCGAGAGGTTCGTCCAGAGCTCCATCATCAACGCGCCGCCATTGGGAATTTCCTGCGCCGGATACAACCGCGCCATCGGCACAACCTCCCGCGCGCGCGACGGCGACGCCCACTCCAGCTTCACGCCCGCGTTGCCGGTGAACTCGATGAACTCGACACGCAGATTCACGCGATGCCCGGCCTTGAGCCGCATCTGCCCGCGCACCTCGCCATTGCCCTGAAAGAACGTGCGCCCCGCGAGCAACTGGTCATCCACCCACACCCGCCCAGCGTCGTCCGCCGTGAGGTAGAACGTGTAAAGCTCCGTGAACTCCGGCTCGATCTGCCCGCTCCACGAGACCGAAAACGTGTCGCCGTTGGTGATCGCCGTGCCGGGCGGCGCGTTGGTGCCCCAGTTGAAATCAATCGTCGCATCCGTGCGCGTGGTCACGAGATTCGTGAACACGGAGCTGTCGTAATACTTGCCCGTCAGTCCGGTGCCGGCTGCGTGCACGATGGCGGACGTGGTGAGGAAGCTGAGCAGCCAAAGAAACCTCACGGCAGAACCTCCTCGGTGACGCTCACGCTCACATCGTCCACGAACTGCGCCGGAAACCACTCATTGGCCGGAACCACCGGCAAGCGATACGCAGCGATACCGATGACAAGCATCCGCGCCTGCGGTGGCACTTGCAACGTGAGCTCACCGGCCTCCCAGGTCGCAGGATCGTGATCCACAAACGTCATCGAGCGGGCAAAAGCCAGGGAACCACCCTCGCTGTAGCGTTGCTCCCAGAGTTCCTTCGCATTGGCGCTAGCGTCATCGCCTGCCACGGCGGCGATGTGAAAGCGGGCCTGCTTATCGGTGTCGGCGTTGAACCACGCCCGAATCCTAACCGTGCGCGCTCCACTGCCCGGCAGCGCGATGACCTGCCACAGGTCCGAAGCCATGTTCTTACTGCCGGCGAAATCACCAGTGGTCGATGCGGCGAGGAATTTCAGCATATGGCGACCTTCGCGGGGATGAACCCGGCCTTGCGCCTCCACAATCGCGCAAGGATCGCCTGACCATTGGCCAGTAAGCTGCGGCACGCTGGCACTCGGAATCGGCGAGCCAGCTTCGAAGCCCGCGTCCGCCACGAGCACCGGAACGACCTTCGGTTCCTGCCGCGCAGGGACAGTGTAAGCGAACACCACGCCCGCCATCACCGCGCCGAGCAGCAGCCCAGCGACGAGCATCGCCGCCATGCGCACACCCGTGCCGCCGAACCAGCCGCTACGTTGCGGCGTGAAGGCGGCGGCGTGATCGAGCACAACGATCTTACGTTCCTCGGCGAGTTCGAAAAGCTGCGCGTGCCGCCGCGCCAGCGCGACGTATTCACGTCGCGCCGCGGGCGATTCGCGCAGCGCCGCGCTCAACGCGCGCGCCTCGTCAGGCGTCGCGTGACCTTCGAGCTGGCGCAGCATCAACGTGCGGAGTTCCTCGGGAGACGATGGAGTGTTCATAGGCTGGCAGCGGATTTGACACACTTCGCGAGCGCGTCGTGGATGCGGGTGAAGGCCATGTAAAGCGCGGCGACCGAGCGTCCGGTGCGGCGCGCTATTTCCTCGTAAGGTGTGGCGTCGAAATAGCGGAGACGGACCAGTTCACGGCTGCGCTCGGGAAGTTGTTCGATGCAATGGTTCAGGCGGCGACGCGATTCCTCGCTGGCGTTTTCATCGCCGAACGCGTCGAACTCCGCGCCGAGCAACTCCATCACGTCCTCGTCGAGTTCCACCACGGGCCGCTGCGCCTTGCGGAGGTTGGCCAGCGCCACGCGGCGCGCGATGCCCCGGGCCCACGGCGCAAACGGCAAACGCCGGTCAAACTTCTCCCATGAGCGCACGATGGCAAGCGTGGTGTCCGAGAGCGCATCCTCCGCGAAATGCGGGTCATGCACGATGGCGAGCAGGTAGGCCTTGAGCATCGAGCGATGCGCCAGCACCTGCAAAAATGCCTCGTCATGGGCGTCGGCAGGATGGGCGGGCCGGTCAAAATCGTCAGGCATCTCCATCTATTGTCGCGAAGGCCGAGAATCTAACAGTAAATCTTTGACCTCGGGATATGTACCGTTCCGGCCACGACAAAGTGACGACACTCCTGTGGCCATCAACATTTTGATCTAAAAAACGACGGCGACCAAAACGTCACTGCTCCATCACGGTCTGAGGATTCCGTGAACAAAGAACCGCGGGGCCAATTGGTAAAAACACATCGAGCCGGCGTTGAAAAATTCCACCTTGCATGGTTGCGCGATAAAGTATCCGAGCCACCTCGCAGTGCCCAATCGAGACGATGCGCGCGCGGAGAAGCGCAGGACATGAAAACCGGATCTAGGGGCCGCACCCACACGGTACGTGGCGACAACTATGACACTCTAGTTTAAGACGAAGGACGAAAACCCTGCCGAACTCCGGCCTCACGACCTCAAGCGTCATGGTGCGCGATTGCTCACTGCGGATGGCTAACAAAATGGTCAATTACGGAGCGCTGACGAGCACTGCCAAGGAGTGATAGGTACTAGTTGAGCAGTTGAAGGAGCTGAGTAAAATCGATCCATAAAGCCGCTGATTTTGGTTCAATTCCGCCCCTCGCCTCCAATTCTCTTGTCGTGTACCGCTGACTTAAGGAGAGTCATCCTGATGTTTCGAACAAACTCGCATCAGCAAACCGAACTCGAGCGGAGCTGGCTATTATTCGAACACCTTTTTTGAAAACTTTTTCGCACCACGATTAACGATCAGACATGAAGCGAAAGGGGCACAATTCTACGCGGCTGAAACATCGCTGGAGTGTTGGACACAATTACCTGGCTGGAATTACTGCCGGCGATTGGCTGCGGCTATTGCGGGAGAATCACTTCGCTATCGATCCAGCATACTGGCATCGCGCGACGTTCATCACGCTGGCGAGTCTGATGAATTCGTTCTACCGCCGGAAAGAAGCTCGGATGTTCGATAATGCGGTTGCGAAAACCAAAGTGGCTCCGCCGTTATTCGTGATCGGACACTGGCGAACGGGCACGACCCACCTCCACAATTTGCTCGCGCAAGACGACGATCAATTTGCCTTCGCCAACACCTACCAAGTCGTCAACCCGCACACGTTTCTTTCCACCGAAGAGGTGAATTCACGCCGATTTGCCTGGCTGGTACCGTCGAAGCGACCGATGGACAATGTGGCCCTGAGCTTTCAGTCGCCTCAGGAGGAGGAGTTCGCACCATGCCTGATGAGCTTGCGCTCGCTTTATCTCGGCATCAGCTTCGCGCGCCGGGAGGAACACTACGCGCGCTATCTCACTTTCCGCGACGTTCCGCGCGATGAAGTCGACGCGTGGAAAGCATCGCTGCTGTGGTTCCTCAAAAAGCTGACCTTCAAATATCAGCGACCTCTGGTACTGAAGTCGCCGCCGCACACGGCGCGAATCCGATTGTTGCTGGAAATGTTTCCAGACGCCAGGTTCGTGCACATTCATCGCAACCCCTATACCGTCTTCCAGTCGTTTCGCCATTATTTCGACACCGCCATGTGGCACACCTATCTACAGAAGCCTGACGTCGCCGAAATCGATGACCGCATCGTCAAACGCTACAACGTGCTCTACGACGCATTTTTCGAGGAGCGGAGATTGATTCCCAAAGGGCACTTCCACGAAATTGCCTTTGAACAACTCGAACGCGATCCCGTGGGTGAAATGGAAAAACTATATGAGAATCTGAATCTCCCGGGCTTCGGAGCCTTCCGGCCGAAGCTACAACGCTACGTAGATTCACTTCAGGGCTATCAAAAAAACGAGTTCGGCGAACTCGCGCCCGAGTGGCGCGACCGAATCTCGAAAGAATGGCGACGCAGTTTCGACGAGTGGCATTACCCAACTTAAGATGAGCGCTGGAGGAAAACTCATCGCACCCGGTCCGCAAGGGAATTGGCTACTTGGCCACATTCCGGAGTTCCGTCGCGACGTGCTCGGTTTGATGAGCGAATCGACCCGGAAGTTCGGAGACGTCGTACGTTTCCGACTCGGCCCGCAAGTGATTCATCTGTTGAACCACCCCGATCATGTCGAGCACGTCCTCCGAAAGAACGCGCGCAACTTCGACAAACACACACGCAGCGCGCACTTCATAAGAGCGGTCACCGGGGACAGCTTGCTCACCGCCAACGGTGAATTCTGGCAACGACAGCGCCGCCTCTTGCAGCCAGCCTTTCATCACCAGAACATCGCAAGCTTCGCCGACCAAATGACCGCGGCGACAACGACGATGCTGAAGAGTTGGCGCAACCGAGCAGCGCGCGACGAATCATTAGACATCGCGTCCGAAATGATGCGACTGACCTATACGATCGTGGGCCGAACCTTGTTCAGTGCGGATGTGGGCACCGATGGGGAAACCATCGAACGCGCCATGCAAGTCATCCTGCCGCAAACGTTCGGCCGACTGGGTCGCATTGTTAATTGGCCCGGTTGGTTGCCCACACTGGAGAATCGTCGTTTCCGCGCGGCGTTGCGCGACATCGACGGTGTGGTTTACCGAATCATCGACCAGCATCGTCGCGCGCAAGACACGGGCGCAGCGGACCACGATTTACTCTCGATGCTGCTCCGCGTGCGCGATCCCGAAACGGGCGTCGGCTTCAGCAATGAACAACTGCGAAACGAGACGATCACATTTCTGCTCGCTGGTCACGAGACCACAGCGAACGCGCTGACGTGGACGTTCTACCTACTCTCGCAGAACCCGGAAGCAGAGGCGCAACTTCAGAAAGAAGTCGCCAGCGTTCTCGGCGGGCGCATTCCGACGCTGGCCGATCTACCGCGACTCATATTCACCAAGATGGTCATCAAGGAAGCGATGCGATTGTATCCGCCGATCTGGATTATTGAGCGCCGTGTAATTGCGGACGACAGCGTGGACGGATTTCATCTCCCCGCCGGATCCGCCGTGGTTATCGCTCCTTACGCGTTGCATCGGCATTCGGAGTTCTGGAACGCGCCCGAAAAATTTGATCCACAGCGTTTCGCAGCATCCACGCCCGATGCCTACATTCCTTTCGGAGCCGGACCGCGGTTCTGCATTGGCAGCGAGTTCGCCATGCTCGAAGCGCAGCTGATCACTGCGATGGTAGTGCAGTCATTCCAACTGCGCCTCGTGCCCGGCCATCCAGTGGAGCCTTTGCCGGGGATCACGCTCCGTGCACGCCACGGCATGCGAATGACGCTCACCGATAGATAATCTCCATGACTGACTCCGCCGAAACTCCAACTCCCGAAATGATCCCCCACTCCACCGCGCGCTGGGTGTTGGTGAGTTCCATTCTCGCCTCCAGCATGGCTTTCATCGACGGCACTGCACTGAGCGTAGTGATGCCGAGCCTGCAAGCCGACCTGGATGCGACTGGCGCCGACATGCTTTGGGTCATCAACGGATTCTCCCTGCCCCTCGCTGCGCTGCTACTCCTCGGCGGCGGTTTGGGCGACTGCTTCGGTCGCAAGCGCATGTTCATGCTGGGCATCGTCATATTCGCCACGGCCTCCGCCGCATGCGGACTCGCGCCCTCAGTGATTGCGTTGATCACCGCGCGAGTTGTTCAAGGAATCGGCGGCGCGCTCATGATTCCGGGATCACTTGCGATGCTCTCCACTTTTTTCGGACCCGAGCAGCGCGGCAAAGCGATCGGCACATGGTCCGCCTTCAGCGTGCTGGCCTCGGCCATCGGACCCGTCGTAGGCGGGCTCCTTGCCCGGGCCGGATTATGGCGCTGGGTCTTCTTCATCAACTTGCCCCTCGCCGGGATCGCCCTCGCCGTCCTGCTCGCAAAAGTCCCCGCCGGCCAAAAAGCTGACCGCCTCAAGCGCGTGGATTGGTGGGGCGCGCTCGCCGTCGTGACCGGCCTCGCGGCACTCAACCACGGGCTGATTCAATGGTCGAAATTCGGACTGAGCCATCGCGGCGTCGTCGCAGCACTTCTGGTCGGCGTCATATCGCTCGTCTGGTTCGTGGTGATTCAACGCCGATCGAAGCAACCACTTCTTCCGCTGGACGTTTTCAAATCGCGAACGTTGACCGGCGCGAGCGTGTTAAGCCTGCTGTTCTACATGGCGTTTCACGGCATGCTTTTTTTCATGCCGCTGAATTTGATTCAAGTTCAAGGCTACGACCCCGCGTTCGCCGGCGTGACGCAGCTGCCGTTGATGGCACTGCTTATTCTACTGTCGCAATGGGCCGGTCGCCTCGTGGATCGACGCGGTCCACGCTTACCTTTAACGATGGGTCCGGCGATTGCGGGACTCGGATTTCTTTCATTTGCAATACCCGGCATCACCGGCGGGCCCAAGGAATTCTGGTTCTGTTTTCTGCCTGGGCTGTTGCTGGTCGGTGCCGGACTTGGTCTCACGGCCGCACCGCTCAGCACTACCGTGATGGATTCAATGTCGTCGGAGAAACTCGGCCTCGCGTCCGGAATCAACAGCAGTCTATCGCGACTCGCCGGAGTGCTGGCCATTACGGTGATGGGCGCCGTGATGCTCGCGTCATTTGATCGTTCCCTCGAAATCCGATCGAAACCATTAAATCTGTCCACTGAGACGACCGCCCAATTGCAACAGGAATCCTCTAAACTCGCCGAGGCGCAGGTGCCGCCCGGCCTAAGTCCCGAGACCTCTGCAGCCGTGAAGCTCACCATCCGTGAAGCATTCGTCGACTCCTTCCGAATCATTTCCATAATCGCAGCGGCCCTCAGCGGACTGGCAGCGCTTGCGGCTGCACGAATGCTCGAGGGTCGAAAACCGGCCGGCGTTATTCCCATACCGGACGTGCGCGACCATTGATTTATCTGATGCTCAGAAAAGTTTTATCGACTACGGCCACGGTTAAAGGCCAAGTAATGTCCGAACGTGAATCAAGCTGCTCACGCATCGGGAAAAGTTGTTACCCTGGAGGGGCAACCCTGCGGTAGCTGTATCGCTTTCCCGTGAACTCTTTCACCACCACGCTGACCGCCAACCGCTGGTGCGTTTACCAGCGGGAACGGTTTCCCATTTTCGCCCACGGACTCCTAATCGCGGCCTTCAGTTCATGCGCGGTTAGTTTTTCTTGCCTGCTCCGAGGCGGAGACACGGCGCCATCGGTGGCTGCACTGTTCACGGCGTTTGCCAGCGCGTTTCTGTTGTTTCTGCAACTTCGCATTGCGGATGAGTTCAAAGATTTCGACGAGGACTCGCGCTATCGCCCTTACCGCCCCGTCCCTCGCGGCCTAGTGAAGCTACGCGAACTCGCCATCGTCGGCGTCACCGGCGGAGTGATCCAACTCGGCCTCGCGCTGTGGCTGTCGCCGCGCTTGGTCGCGTTGCTCCTCGTAACGTGGGCTTATCTCGCCTTGATGACGCGGGAGTTTTTCGTGCGCGAATGGATTCGCGAACGCCCCATCACCTATCTCTGGACGCACATGTTGATCATTCCGCTGACTGACTTTTACGCGACCGCGTGCGATTGGCAGAGCGCACAAGCCGCGCCGCCAGCGGGTTTGTTTTGGTTCATTGCGGTGAGTTTCTTCAACGGTGTGACTCTTGAACTTGGCCGCAAAATCCGCGCACCGGGCGACGAGGAAGAAGGCGTGCGCACGTACAGTCACCTCTGGGGTTATCGCAATGCCACGATCGTCTGGCTCACCGCGCTGCTAGTCACCGCTGCGTGCGCCGTCGCGGCCGCGGCGAAAATCGGAACGATGGAAACCGAAGCGACAACACTCGGGGTTCTGCTCGGCTTAGCCCTCATTCTTGCATGGCAATTCCTCGCAAAGCCGGTCACGTCGCGCTCACGATTGCTGAACCATTTCTCCGGCATCTGGACGCTGATCCTCTATTTGAGCCTCGGCATTATTCCGCTCTTGTGGAAGCTCACGGAGGGACGCCCATGAGTTTTATTTTCCAACCCCGCGAAAATGGAGCACCTCATCACCTTGGCGGAAAGGCCGGCGCGCTCGCAGCGCTCCACGACAAGGGATTCTTAATTCCGGATTGGTTTGTCATTCTACCCGCCGCTTTTGAAGCAAGTGTTCCGGAAGCGGAGCGCCACTTGTTCGGAGAGCGAGCCGCGTCACGGACGATTCCAAAAGCGCTCCCCTGCCCTGTGGTCGCACCCACCGTAATCCCGGAGTTGAACGAAGCCCTCGCAAAGCTGTGCCCGGCGAGTGAACCCGTCGCCGTCCGTTCGTCAGCACTCAATGAAGACGGTCGCGAGCACTCGTTCGCCGGACAACTGGACAGCTTCTTGTCCGTTCCGCTGGCGGCCGTGCCTGAAAAAGTTGCCGCTGTGTGGCGATCCGCTTTCAGTGAACGCGTCCTTGCCTATCGCACGCAGCACTACATCACGGACGCGCAACGTCCGCCCGCAGTTCTGATTCAGCGGATGGTCAACGTGGACACTGCTGGTGTGGCATTTGGGGCCGACCCGATTTCCGGACGAACGGACATTGCCGTGATTTCCGCAGTGCGCGGACTCGGCACTACCCTGGTAAACGGCGAACGCGACGCCGACACTTGGCAGGTTTCGACCTCGGGGAAAATCTTGCTGCGCCAGCAATCGAAAGGCGAATCAACTCGCGTTCAGCAATCCACACTCACCGACACACAGGTCCGGGAAGTTGCGACGCTGGTGCGCCGCGTCGGCAAGATATTTGGCCAACCACAGGATATCGAGTGGGCATTCGAAGGCGATCGCCTCTTCCTTTTGCAGTCGCGTCCGATCACTTCGCTGGCAAATCGGGGCGAGCTGAACATCTGGGACAACAGCAATATCATCGAAAGCTATTCCGGTGTGACTTTGCCGCTGACGTTCTCGTTCGCAAAGCGTGCTTACACCGGCGTCTACCGACAATTCTGCCAGATGCTTGCTGTGCCCAAGTCCAAGATCACAGCGCACGAGCAAACGTTCCGCAACATGCTCGGGCTGATTCATGGTCGGGTTTACTACAACCTCCTGAACTGGTACCGCGTTCTCGCGCTGCTGCCGGGATTCGCTCTCAATCGCCGTTTCATGGAACAGATGATGGGCGTGAAGGAAGAGTTGCCGCCGGAAATCCTCGCCGAACTGGGCAACGCCAGCTTCACCGCGCGCGTGAAGGACGGCCTCGACGTTTCTTTCAGTCTGGCGGCACTCCTAGCCAATCACTTCCTGCTTCCTCGAAAGATTCGGCGATTTTACCGACGCCTCGATGAAGCGCTCGCGCCGCCCTCGCGCCCGTTGGAAGCGATGACGGCCGAGGAATTGTCCACCTACTTCCTCGCGCTCGAGCGAAAACTTCTCACGCGTTGGGATGCGCCGCTGCTGAATGATTTCTTCGCGATGATTTTTTACGGAGTGCTGCGACGGCTCACGGCCAAATGGATTGGCGACACCGAAGGCACTTTGCAGAACGATCTCCTGTGCGGCGAGGGCGGCATGATCAGCGCCGAACCCGCTGAACGCATTTGTCAAATGGCCGCCGTCGCATCGACGCATCCAGCCCTCGCCAAGCGGCTGTGTGAAGGTTCGCTGCCCGAAATTAATTCCGCGATGGAAACGGCGCCAGAGTTCAAGGCCTCCTATTCGGAGTATCTTGCCAAGTTCGGCGACCGTTGCTTAAGCGAGCTCAAGCTCGAAAGCGCGACTCTCCACGACGATCCGATGGTGCTGTTGCGATCGATCGGGCAACTCGCCACGCGTACCACCTCCCACGCGGAAACCACTTCAGCGAACCGCAGCGTCGACGTTCGGCACAACGCCGAAGCACGAGTAGATCGATCTCTCGCCGACCACGCGATGCGCCGCCGGATCTTTTACTGGATTCTCCACCACGCCCGCGCGCGCGTGCGCGATCGCGAGAACCTGCGCTTCGAACGCACCCGCCTGTTCGGTCGCGTGCGGCGGGTCTTCGTCGAACTGGGCCGACGCCTGCACGCGACGGGTCACTTGGCAGAACCGCGCGATGTGTTCTTCCTGGAAGTTGACGAGGTGCTTGGCTTTGTCGCCGGAACTTTTCGAACGAACTTGAAGACACTCGTCACGCAGCGGCAGTCAGAGTTTTCAGAATACCACTCAACACCGGCGCCACCCAATCGCTTCATTACGTACGGCGTCGTGAATCGCTCCTCCCGCTGGACCAGCACTCCGACGACGGCTCCCGCTGACAATGTCGAACATCGCAACGGCATCGGTTGCTGTCCGGGAGCGGTCCGCGGACGCGTTCGAAAAATCGCCGATCCGCGCAACGCGGTGATCCACCAGGGAGAAATCCTCGTTGCCGAGCGCACCGATCCCGGCTGGATCATGTTGTTCCCCGCAGCGGCCGGTTTGCTCGTCGAACGCGGCAGCCTGCTGTCGCACTCCGCCATCGTCGCGCGGGAAATGCGCATTCCCGCCATCGTTTCGATCGAGGGCCTGATGTCCTGGTTGAATGACGGCGACCAAGTCGAATTTGACGGCAGCACTGGCCTCGTACGACGCATTGCACCTCCGGAAACGCCATCCGCAATCGCGGCATCGTTGATCCAATTGCCGACGCGCGCCGCCACCACTGAATTAACTCCTGTCGCGTCATGAAGTACAACGTTGACGCCAAATTGAAAACGCCGTGCACTGCCGAAACGGAAGCGGGTCATTTCAAGCCGCGTCTCCAACAACTTCTTCACACGTTGCGCCTCGATGTCTCCTACGAGCGCGGCGCGGGCGACCACCTTTACTACCGCGATCACGCGGGGCGGGAAATCGAAGTGCTGGACCTCGTTGGCGGCTACGGCTCTTTGTTGCTCGGACACTCGCATCCCGCTCTCGTGTCGGAAGCGCAACGGTTGCTCTCCAGCGGACGTCCGATTCACTCCCAAGGCTCTCGTCGCGACTCCGCAACGCAACTGGCCCGTGAACTTTCGCACCGCGCGCACGGCGATTACTGCGTCGTCTTTGGCAACTCCGGCGCCGAAGCCGTCGAGGCCGCAATGAAACACGCCATGCTGGAAACGGGCTCGCGCACATTCATCGCCATCGAGCGCGCCTTCCACGGCAAAACTCTCGGCGCGTTGCAACTCACGGCCAATGCGCAGTATCGCGACCCCTTCGAGCTATCCGGCCTTAAAGTTCTACGCGTCGCGGCCAACGACATCGCTCAACTGGAGTCCGCCTTTGCGCAAGCCAGCGATCTCGCCGGCTTCATCTTCGAACCGATTCTCGGTGAAGGCGGCATTCGCCCCATCGATCCGGCCTTCGCTCAACGCGCCGCGGAACTGTGCAAGCAACGCGACGTACCATTGATCGCGGACGAATGCCAGACCGGCCTCGGTCGCACCGGCGAGTTTCTCGCGAGCAAACGTCTCGGCGTTCAACCTGATTACATTATCCTCTCGAAAGCGTTGGGCGGCGGACTCGCCAAGATTTCCGCACTGCTAATTCGGCGCGAGCGCTACCAGGACGAGTTCGATCTGAAACACACGAGCACGTTTGCCGAGGATGATTTTTCCTGCGCCCTCGCGCTCAAGACGTTGACACTGATCGATGACTCCATTCTGGCAGCCTGCCGCGACAAAGGCGAACGACTGCTCGCCGGCCTGCGTCACTTGGCCGCGAGATTTCCCGACATCATCGCCGATGTCCGCGGACGAGGCCTGATGATTGCCGTGGAGTTCGCCCGCCTGCCACACTCGTCGAGTTTTCTGCTGCGGTTCCTCAACTCGCAGGAAGATCTCGCCTACGTCATCACCGGCTATCTGCTCAACGTCCATCGCATCCGTGTCGCACCCACGTTGAGCGATCGCTTCACATTGCGTCTGGAACCATCGGCGCTCATCGACGAAGCGGAGATCGACCGCTTTCTCGCCGCCGTGGACGACGTTTGCGCGCGACTCGCCCGCGGCGACGCGTTGAACCTCACGCGATTTTTCATCGCTTGGCCTCCAACGGAGCCGCTGCCTGGCAAATCCGCGCGCTCCGATGGGAAATTCGCCGCCTACAACGAAGCCCAATTCCAGATTCGTCACCGGCAAGCGCCTCCGGCAAAAGTCGGCTGGCTCTGTCACTTGGTCGATGCAGATGATTTTGTGTCGTTGGAGCCGGCGTTCGCGGAGATGTCATTTGCAGAACGCGAAGCCTACCTTGCTCATTTCGTTTCCCGCGTCGCACCGATCGCCATGGGCGCGACCGACGTGCGCTCACTCACCGGCAGCACGGTCCGCGTTTATCCGATCCTGTTGCCCTTCACGTCGCGTTGGGTGAAACAACAACTCGAGGCATGGCGCCTCGCGCTCCCGCAAGCGCTCGTCCAGCAAGGCGTCGACTTCGCGCGCACGCTCGGTTGCCAGACGGTTTCGCTCGGTCAATACACCTCCATCGTAACACTCAACGGCACCCGAATCGCGCCGCGCGGGATGGGTGTAACGACGGGCAACAGCTTCGCAGTCGCACTCGCCGTTCAAGCGCTTGAACGCGCACATCGGGAAACGCTTCGCTCCGCCTCGGACTCCGTGCTCGTCGTGGCGGGCGCGGCGGGGAACATCGGCCGCACTTGCGCGGAACTTCTCGCGCCGCATTACCGAAGGACAATTCTTGTGGGCAGCAGCAAGCTCGGCTCGCAACAGCGGTTGCAAACATTCGCCAGCAAACTTCCCAATACCGCCGCGACCATCGATCTCGCTGCGCTCAGCGAAGGCGACGTTGTAGTGGCCGCGCTCAATGCAATCGATGCACCGCTCACGGCCGAATGTTTCAAGCCCGGCGCAATCGTTTGCGATCTTTCGGTGCCCGCCAGTTTGCCCGCTGGCGTTGCTGGAGTGCGGCCTGATCTGCTCCTGATTAAGGGCGGGATTGTCTCGCTGCCGTTCGGTGAGGATCTTGAGATCGTGGGATTCCCGTTGCCCGCCGGCCAGACTTACGGCTGCATGGCGGAAGCCATGTTGCTCGGTCTCGAAGGCATCCACGACACAACCTTCACAGGCTCGCTGAGCGCCGAACACGTCGCACGTGTCAACGCGATGGCGGCGCGCCACGGATTCAAACTGGCCGACTACAAGCGCGCGTGCGTGCTCGGAAGTGAACGAAGGGAGGTGGCGTATGCCGTCGGCCGTTGAACAATCGCACGGCATCATTGGCGGCAAGGCGAAGCAACTCGTCGCGTTGCAACTCGCCGGCTTCCGCGTGCCCGACTTCCTGTGTTCGCCACCCGACATCGCCAAGGCGATTGAGATACTCGGCACGCCGCTGGCAGTCCGCTCGTCGGCGTCGGCGGAAGATGGACGCGAGGTTTCGTTCGCCGGACAGTTCCGCAGCTTTCTCAACCTGCACACCGTGACGGAGGTTGAAGCGGCGATGCGGCAATGCGAGGCATCCGTTCACGCGCCGTCCGTCGCCGAGTATTGTCGCAAGAATCACATTGATCCGAAGTCGCTGACGATGGGCGTGATCGTGCAGCGCATGATCCAACCGGAACTCGCCGGCGTCGCGTTCACGGTGAATCCCGCGACCGGTGCAGAGGAAGTGGCGATCGAAGCTTGCGAAGGCCTGTCGGACGAACTGCTCGCTGGGCGCAAACCAGCGCTGCCGGCGAGTCACCCGTTGCTGCAAAAATACAGCGGAGAGATCGAACGGGTTGCCCGCGCGATCCAACGCCACTTCGGGGCACCACAGGACATCGAATTCGCCATCGAGAACGGAGTTCTTTACATCCTCCAATCGCGTCCGATCACACGAATCAATTTCGCCCCTGGCACCGGCGAGTGGACAAACGCCGACTTCCGCGACGGCGGTGTGTCGTGCGATGTTTGCACGCCGTTGATGTGGTCGCTCTACGACTTCATCTGGGAGGCGTCGCTCAAAGGTTTCCTGCGCGAGATCAAGTTGCTCGACGGCGATTTTCAAGCGGGGCGAATGTTCTTCGGGCGGCCCTATTGGAATCTTGGCGCGGTGAAGCAATGCCTCGCCAAGCTCCCTGGCTTCGTCGAGCGCGAGTTCGATCGCGACCTGAACGTACAGAGCAGTTACGAGGGCGACGGCATTTCCACTCCCGTGACAATCGCTGGGATCGTGCGCTCATTACCCACCGTCTTGGCGATTCCTGCGATCTGGAAACAACAGGATCGTTTCGATCGCGCATTTCTCGCCGGCGGTTTCGAGGCGTTGCTTCGTAAACACGATCCGCTGCCCGATGATCTCGATTCGGCTTTCCGCGAATTAATCGAAGCCGACTACCGGATCACCGAGACGAACTATTTTCGCACGATCTACTGCGCGTCGCTGGCGAAGCTCGCGTTCATGGAATCGTTTCCCGACGCGGATTATCCCGCGCTTGTCTCGGCGTTACCCGCGATGAAGCACCTGGATCCGACCCGCGTGCTCCGCGAGATGGCCGCACGCGGCGACACGAACGTCGCGCCGTTGCTGGAGAAGTTTGCTCACCGCAGTCGCCGCGAGTTGGACATTCGTGCGCCGCGATGGGATGAAGATCGCGAATGGGTCGAAGCGTTGTTGCAACAACACGCGAGTTCCGCCGGCAGCGACCCGCGCCCGGCTTACGAGGCCGCGCGCACCGAGGCATTGGCGAAATTGCCGTGGCACAGGCGACGCAGCTTCACGCGCAAGCTGGATCGCCTGCGGCATTTCCTCTGGCTCCGCGAAGAGATGCGCGACCTCTCCAGCCGCATGTATCACTTGATCCGCCGTTACGTGCTCGCGATCGCAAAACGGCGCGGTCTCGGGGATGACATTTTCTTCATGAGCTTTCAGGAGATTATTGCGGACGACCGATCGAACATTGCCCGAGAACGCGAGCGCTACGAAAGCTTCCGGAATTTCAAAGCGCCGAACGAAATTGGCTCGCGTTTCCAATTCGATGCCGGTCCGGTGCATGGCGCGTTGCGCGGAATCGGCGCGAGCCGCGGGACTATCCGTGGGACCGCGCGAATTGCCCGTAACATCGAAGAGGCCATGCATGTGGAGCGCGGGACCATTCTGGTCTGTCCCTTCACCGACCCGGGGTGGACACCGGTGCTTGATCGCGTGGCGGGCGTCGTGACGGAAACCGGCGGACTGCTGTCGCACGCCGCGGTCATCTGTCGCGAATACGGGATTCCTGCGGTGCTCGGCGTGCCGGAGGCCACAGCGCGAATTCCGAACGGCGCGCCCATCGTGGTTCACGGTGGCGAAGGATTTGTTGAGCTCGAAGATTTGCCGACGTCGGCGGAAACAACGGTCGCAGTGAAAGCAGTTAACCCATAACAACGGTGGACTCCGGTCCACAGAAAGGACACATGAAGAAACAGACAGTATTGCTGATGGTGTGCGGATGGCTCGCGTGCGGAACTTTGTGGCAGCAGGCCAGCGCCGCGGAGGACCCGGCCCACAACGAATTGCGCGCCTTGCGTACCCAAGTGATCGACGCGATTACCAAAGGCGATTTCGATGGCGTGATTCGCAACGTGCACACCAACGTGGTCATCACCTGGCAGAACAGCGACGTGTGCCGCGGCCACCAAGGACTCCGCGAGTTTTTCAACCGCATGGGCAAAGACACGTTCAAGGGCTACAAGGTTCCGCCTACGCCCGATGAGCTCACGATCATTCACGGCGGCACCACCGGCGTGTCGTTCGGACAGACCATCGCGAACTACAAGTTGCTCGGAAAAGATTTTGAGTTGAAGAGCCGCTGGACCGCGACGCTGGTAAAGGAGGACGGCAAATGGCTGCTCGCGACCTACCACGTTTCCATGAACGTGCTCGATAACCCGTTGCTCAACGCCGCCAAGAGCGGACTCTATCTCGCCGCCGGCGCCGCGTTGGCAGCCGGACTGATTGTCGGATTACTGCTCGGTAAACGGAAGAAAGCGTAATTCTCTCGGCGCTTCAGCGAACCTTTCTATGAGCACCTTCGTCGCTTCCGCAGAAGCCTCGTCGACGGGGCCGCCTCCTCGCAGCGAGGCGGCCACGCGTGCGGATTTCTCCCAGATCCGTTACGCGCAGTGCTGGGAGGACGCCGATGTCTTGCTCGAAGCGCTGAACGTGCAACCTGGCGACGTCTGTCTTTCGATCGGCTCCGCCGGCGACAACGCGTTGTCGCTGCTGACTCGTCGTCCCGAACGCGTGATCGTGATTGACCTGAATCCGAGTCAACTCGCGTGCCTCGAACTGCGCGTGGCCGCGTATCGCGAACTCGAGCACACTGAGTTGCTCGAACTCATTGGCTCGCGGCCGAGCCAGCGCCGGCCAGCGCTTTATCGGCGCTGCCGCAGCCAACTCTCCAGTCCAGTGCGCGGATTCTGGGACGCGCACGCGACGGAAATTGCCCACGGCATCGGTGGAGCGGGGAAGTTCGAACGTTACTTCGCCACGTTCCGCAATCGCGTGCTTCCGCTGGTTCATTCACGCAAGCTTGTCGAACGACTCCTGCGCGGCGGAACACGCGAGGAACGCGAAGCATATTACAATGAGGAATGGGACACGTGGCGATGGCAGTTGATGTTCCGGATTTTCTTTTCGCGCTTCGTCATGGGCCGAATGGGGCGCGATCCGAGCTTCTTCCGCTATGTTGAAGGCAGCGTGGCTGAACGCATCTTGAAACGCGGACGCCACGCGCTCACCGCGCTCAATCCCGCCGAGAATCCCTATCTGCAATGGATCCTCACCGGTCAGCACACCACCGCCCTGCCCTTCGCGCTGCGACCAGAAAACTTTCAATCGATCCGCGAAAACCTCGACCGCCTCGAGTGGCGCTGCGAGCCACTGGAGGGTTATCTCGACAGCGTGGAACCCAAAACCTTCGGCGCATTCAACCTCAGCGACATCTTCGAATACATCTCGGAGGAAAATTATCATCACCTCCTCGAACAACTCATCCGTTCCGGTCACAGCGGCGCGCGATTGGCGTATTGGAACACGCTTGCTGACCGGCACCGTCCGGAGTTCATGGCCGATCGTTTGCGATCGCTCGACGAGTTGAGCCGCTCACTCCACGCCAAGGACAAGGCGTTCTTCTACTGCGCCTTCTTTGTGGAAGAGATCGTTTAAACCACCAGATTGCAAACCGTAGTGAACCGCCTGCTCCGAATCCAAGACGCGTCCGCGCTCAAACAATTCTGCCCGCGCGCAGGGTTGCCCGCGTTCGATGCGGCCAATCTGATGCGACACGCGCCGGATGCCCACTGGGTTCTGCTCGAAGGTGCCGGCGCAATCGCGGGTCGATTCTCCCTCTGGTGGCAGACAGTTCCGCAATACGCCGGCCAGCGACTCGGCGTCATCGGACATTACGCGGCGGACAGCACCGAGGTCGGTCGGCAATTGCTCTCTCACGCCTGTGCTGAACTGAAAGCCAACCACTGCACCTCGGCTGTCGGCCCGATGGACGGCAACACGTGGCGCAACTATCGCTTCGTCACCGAAAGCAACGGCGCGCCGCCATTCTTTCTCGAGCCCACCAATCCGCCTGATTGGCCGCAGCAATTTGCTCAGCAAGATTTCAAGCCGTTCGCCAACTACTACTCATCGGTAGACGAGCAATTGGACTCGGGTGAGGACGAACAAGCCAGCCGCGCTGCGGATCGATTGGCGAAGCTAGGTTTCAGTTTGCGCCCACTTCAGTTGGATCGATTCGACGAGGAGCTGCGCACCATTCATCGCGTCGTCACGGTCAGCTTTCGCAACAGCTTGCTTTATCAGCCGCAGTCCGAGGCGGAATTCGTCGCTCAGTATGAACCGCTCCGCGCGTATGTTCGCCCAGAGCTGGTGACCCTTGCGATGCATGCCGATCGCGCGATTGGCTTCATTTTCACCGTACCGGACCTGTTGCAAGCACGCGCCGGCAATCCCATCGACACGTCCATCATCAAGACGCTCGCTGTGCTGCCCGAACGGCAATTCGCCGGACTCGGGAGCCATCTGGTCGCAGTGAACCGACGCGCGGTTCGGGCGCTGGGCCATCGGCGCCTCATCCATGCGCTCATGCACGAGTCGAACAAGTCGCGCAGCATCAGCGCCCGTTACGCCTCGGTCTTCCGGCGTTACACCCTCTTCGCGAAAACGCTGTGAACATCGCCCAGTTGCTCAGCGAACGGGTTGCGACGTGCGGTGAACAAATAGCGATCATCGACAACTCGCGCGGCAAGAACCGCACGTTCACCTTCGCGCAGTTGGAGTTGGCAGCTTCGCGCATTGCCGCCCAACTTCATGCCGCCGGTTTAAGTCGCGGCGATGCGATCGTGCTGCTGCAACCAGTATCCGCGGAGCTCTACATTCTCTTCGTCGCCCTCCTCCGCTGCGGGTTGGTGGCCGTATTCATCGATCCCTCCGCTGGACACGAGCACGTTGATCGCTGCTGCGCGGCCCAATCGCCCAGAGCGTTCATTGGCTGCGCCCGAGCGCACCTGCTTCGATTGAAGTCGCCGGCCTTGCGCCGCATTCCATTGAAATTCGCCACGGACTTCTTTGTGCCGGGTGTACGTCGGCTGAATCATCAGAATGAAGTCGCGACAAGGAGCGTAATCGAAGATTGCTCCGACGATTTTCCCGCCATCGTCCGCTTCACCAGCGGGAGCACGGGACAACCGAAATCGTCCGTACGCCGCCACGGTTTTCTACTCGCCCAACAACGCGTGCTTGAACGCAGCTTCACCCTCACTGCCGGCGAAACAGATCTGGTGACGATGCCGATGTTCGTGCTCTCGAATCTCGCCGCGGGCGTCACGTCGTTGCTTCCTCACGCCGATCTCCGATCGCCCGGAGCAATCCGACCTGAAGTGTTGTTGCGAGAAATTGAAAACCACCGCCCTCAACGAATCGGCGCATCGCCGGCTTTGCTGGAGAATCTAGCGGACTTCTGCATCACGAATTCGCACAAGCTCGATTGCTTTGAAAAGATCTTCACCGGAGGGGCGCCGGTATTCCCGCGCCTGTTGGAAAAACTGAGTCTCGTCGCACCCGCAGCGGACGTCGTTGCAGTATACGGCTCGACCGAAGCAGAACCCATCGCACTGCTCCATCAGCGCGATATTTCCGTCGATGACCGGCAAAAGATGGCAAGCGGCCGCGGGCTTCTCGCCGGCTTCCCGGACGCTGCGACTCAAGTGCGGATCCTCAGCGAAGACATCACTTCCGCAGGCGGACAATTGACCGAAAACCAATTCGAATCGGCAAGTCTCCCGCAGGGCCACGCCGGGCAAATCGTGGTCGCAGGACCGCACGTGCAACCCAGCCACGCAAATCATCAGGCAGATCAAGGCACTCGGTTGAACGTTGGCGGAACCGTCTGGCACCAGACCGGCGACGCCGGCTACTT
Source organism: Limisphaerales bacterium (assembly GCA_044224905.1). Classification (GTDB taxonomy): domain Bacteria; phylum Verrucomicrobiota; class Verrucomicrobiia; order Limisphaerales; family JBGAJN01; genus JBGAJN01. The sequence continues at coordinate 1,900,471 of JBGAJN010000001.1, read as the reverse complement.
CGATAATGGTGGGCGTCTATGGCTCCTCGGGCGATCGAGCGCGCGAATCGTGGACACGAAGGGGATCCTTTATCCCTTCCAAGTTGAATGCGTCGCTTTGGAAAATCCGGAAGTTCGCCGCGCCGCGCTGCTATCCGTCAAAGGACGTCGCATACTGGTCCTTGAAGCAGGCGGCGGACTGGATCTCACAATCCTAAAACGTCAGCTAGATTGGGCGGCCATCGATACGTTCCACCTCATGTCCAAAATCCCCGTGGACAAACGTCACAACGCCAAGATTGATTACCTCACCTTGCAATCGATCCTGCGCGACACGTGACGGGACGCAACTAGCCAAAAGGCCCTCCCCGCGATCGCTCCGATAGCTTGGCTCACGTCGGCAGCCGCAGCGCGAAAGAAGTCCAATCATCTTGAGAAGACTCGAGCAGCAACTCGCCGTGATGCGCGCGGACGATTTCCCGGGCGAGGCTCAACCCGAGGCCGATGCCTTCCGTTTGCCGGTTGCGGGATGGGTCGGCACGGTAAAAGCGCTCGAAGACCTTTTCCTGGTCCGGCGCAGGGACACCCGCGCCAGTGTTCCCGACACGGAGCAAGGCACCATTCGCCTCTTTTGTGAGCTCAAAGCGGATGCGGCCGCCGGGCCGGTTGTATTTTATCGCGTTGACCGCGAGGTTCTGAAGAACCTGCTGAAGGAGGTCGGCATCGGCATTGATTTGCACTGTCGGCTCCAGCGACTTCTCCAACGTAAGGTCGCCGGCCAAAATCTCGGCGTCTTCAATCACCTCTTCAATGGCTTCCGTGAAATTGAGCGGATGGAGGTCGAGTTTGAGGCGCCCCGAGTCGGCCAGTGACAGCAGCAGCAACTTGTGCGTTATGGCTTTGAGGCGCTGAATCTCCTCGAGCAATTGTGCATAGCGCCGCTGCTCAACGGAACCCGAGACAGCGGATTGCAACGCCTCCTCCAACTCACCTTGCAGAATCGCGAGCGGCGTTTTCAACTCGTGCGAGGCGTCGGCGCTGAAGCGCGTGGCTTGGTGAAAACTCTTTTCGAGGCGGTCCATCATCTGGTTGAAGACAGTGATGAGGCGCGCGAACTCGGTTTCGTGGGCGCGCGTCGTGAGACGTTGATCGAGACCGCGCGCGGTGATGCCTTCGACAGTTTGCGTGAGCGCGTTGACCGGCCGCAGCGCGCGACTCGCAACCAGCCATGCGCCCGCGGCGACGAGCAGCAGCACGACCGGCAACGCGGCGAGGTAAGTGTTACGCAGTTTCGTCATGCCGGCCATGAACTCATCGAGGTCGGCGCCAAGGACGAGGGTCATGTAGGGATTGCCCATCACGGCCAACCGCCAGTTCCGTCCGTCAGACGCGAGAGTGAAAAACTGCGGCACCTTGCGCGGCAATTCTGGATTCCGCGACGAGATCGGCTCGGAGCGCCTCGGCGGGGTGGGCAGCGGCTTGCCTGGTTCGAGTACGAATGGCGGCTCGTAGGCGGTGAGTTCCGGAAACGATTCTGGCTTGATGGCGTTCGGCCAGTGCGCGGACTGGTGGATGACACGATTCTCGTGTTTCACCCAGAGGATGAAGGGCGGCTGCTTGCGCGGCCCGGCAATCAAACCCAGCGCGCTCTCGAATCGGACCCAATGATCGCCACCGTTCACGCGGTCAAGCTGGGGATTGCCGAAATTCCTCAGCTCACGGTCCACCCGTGCGAGATCCATGCGGTAGGTCAGCTGCCAAAACGCCACGCCGGCGGCGATCAGCAAGCTGCCGGAGATGAGGGCGGCGAGGAGCGCGATCTTGAGCCGGAAGGAATTGGTCTTCACGCTGGAATCACGGCTTGCAGAAACGATAGCCGACGCCACGCACGGTTTCGATAAGGGGTTGCTCGGCGCCGTCACCAATTTTTTTGCGAACCCGTTGAACGTAAACATCAACCAGGTTGGTGCCGGGATCGTGGTGGTAATTCCACACGTGCTCGCAGATTTGCGTGCGCGTAAAGACGCGCCCAGGCGAGCGCATGAGGTAAGTGAGCAACGCGAATTCGCGCGTGGTCAGTTCCACCTGTTCGGTGCCGCGCTTAACCTCGCGCGTGAGAAGGTTCACGGTCAGATCGCCGGTTTGCAACACGCTGAGTTGATCGCCGGACTTGCGCCGCATCACCGCGTGCAGGCGGGCGACGAGTTCATCGATGTAAAATGGTTTGGTGAGATAATCATCCGCACCGAGGTTTAAGCCTTCGACACGCTCGTTCAGTTCGCCGCGCGCGGTGAGCAGGATTACGGGCACGGAATTTTTCTGTTCGCGGAGCTGTCGAAGTATGCTCAGGCCATCGCGTCCGGGAACCATGATGTCGAGGAGGATGGCGTCGTAGCTGCGCGTCGTGGCGAGCGTGTAACCTTCGGTGCCGTTGTGGCAGAGGTCGACCACGAAGCCGTGTTCTTCGAGCCCTTTGCGGATCAGGGCGGCGATCTTCTTCTCATCTTCAACGGCGAGAACTTTCACGTGCTCTTACGGTATCGCGGTCACGGGGAAAATCGAAGCGGATTAACATGACAAAACTGTAATCAAGATTCGTGGGTTTTGCCCTGCCATGTGATGCAGGCTCGAGTTGTGAATGCCGATACCGCCTTCGAATGAAAACCCGAGCGCTCGGTTTAGCAACGCAATGCCTGAGCAAAACGAACACAACTTACGCGGTCGAGTTTTCGACCGACATGAGGACGGGAAGCTGGACGAATGTCGGCACGGTAACGAGTGACGGCAACGTCGCCAATTACGTGGAAACCAACGCAACGCGCCTGGCGTATCCCCGGGCTTTTTACCGTGTGCAGATGCCGGTCGTCGCGCAATGAACACCCCAACCTTCGTGCTTAACGTGCCCTTAAGGTTCGGCGTTTAGAGTGCGATGTATGAAAATGAAAACGCTTTGGTCGGCTGCTGTGGGATTGGTTTTGTCCCACGTCAGCGCCACGGCGTATAGTCCGCTCTGGATTCCCCCGACGCTCACGGGCCCGACTTACAATCTTTCGCTGAACCAAACCAACCGGCAGTTCTTGTCCGGCAACAAGACCACCACCTACGGCTACAACGGCGCGGACTTCTGGGGTCCGACGTTGATCATGAACAAAGGCGACGTCGTTCGAATCAACGTCAGCAACAATCTGCCGGCGGACACGACGACGGTTCACTGGCACGGCTTCCACATTCCTGCGATCATGGATGGTGGGCCGCACCAAACTATCCCGGCGGGAACGGTTTGGTCGCCAATGTTCACCGTGATGAACAACGCGGCCACCTACTGGTATCACCCGCACTTGCACCTGAAGACGCAAGAGCAACTCTCACGCGGCGCCGGCGGCTTTATCATCATTCGCGACGCGCAGGAATCGGCGTTGCCGTTGCCTCGCACCTATGGCGTGGACGACATCCCGCTCGTGCTGACCAGCCGCCGTTTCATCGTCGGCGGCCCCAATGCGAATCAAATCGTCACGGCGAATTCCGCCTACGGCGATTACCTGCTGGCCAACGGAACCACGAATGCCGAAGTGAAGTTGCCGGCGCAGTTTGTCCGGCTTCGGATTCTCAATGCGGAAATCGAACGAGCGTATTACCTCGGGCTGAGCAACAACGCGAACTTCCATGTGATCGGCACCGACGGCGGATTGTTGGACGCGCCCGTCACCACCAACCGATTGTTGATGAATCTGGGCGAGCGGTATGAATTGCTGCTCGATCTCACGGGGCTTTCCGGTTCATCGCTGGATTTGCGATCGTTCAACAACACCAACTCTCTGGGTGCGCAATTGCAAAACTCTTTCCCCGGAGGCGAACCGGGCACTACCGGGCAGTTCGGCAGTCTCTTGAACAATATCGATTTTCAAGTGCTTCACATCACGGTCACCAATCAGACGACGAATCCCATCACCGCGCTGCCCGCTGTGCTGGCGACCAACAATTTTCTGACCAATGCAATCGTGGCCACCAACCGGACGCTCAACATCACCGGCGGCGCGCCCGGGGTGTTCTATTTCAACACCACCGACCTCTTCACTCCGACGTTCTTTAACCAAAATGTGGCGCTGGGGGCGGTGGAAAAATGGACCGTCGTCAACACCTCGGGTTTCTCCCATTCCTTTCACATCCACGACATCCAGTTCAATCTGGTATCCCGCGTCCGAACCGGCGGCGGTCCGGGCCCCGGCCCGGTGACGAATATTTTTGGCTACGAAAAAGGCTGGAAGGACACGTTGTACGTGCAACGCAACAGCGCAGTGAGCTTTCTCGCCAAGTTCGATGACTTCGCCAGCCCGAACAACCCGTTCATGTATCATTGCCACTTTTCCAACCACGAGGACGAGGGCTTGATGGGCCAGTTCGTCGTGCAGAACGACGAAGGCGACACGCTCACGCTGGCGAGCGCCACGCGGACGGGCATCGACACGAACATCACGTTCAACTTCACCACGACCCCGGGCACGACTTACTCGGTCGGCTATTCCACCAACGCCAATGGGAGTTGGAAATCAGTCGGCTTGGCGACCAGCAGCAATGGACTCGCCGCGACGTTCACGGAAACAGATACGAACCGGCTGGCGCAAACCGGCTACTACCGCATCGCGCTTTCCCAGATCGCGATTGCTAATTATACCCGCACCGGAACGAACAGCATGGTCAACCTTGATTTCAAGTCCACCACGGGCACAACGTATGCGCTGCAATTCTCCACCGATATGACGACGGGAAGCTGGACCAACGTCGGCTACGTAACGAGCGATGGCGCGGCCGCCAGCTTCGTCGAAACCAACGCGGCGCGCCTCGCGGTGCCGCGGGGATTCTATCGCGTGACCACTCCGGTGGTGCCGTAACTTCACCTAATCATGAAACTCACCCATCTAGTCATCGCCGCCGTAGCCGCGGCCGGAGGCTGGTTGGCGGCGGTGAGTTTTCCGGGCGGATCGTGTTGTGCGCCGACTTCTGCCGTTGCGGATCACGCGGCGGGTCCGAGCCAGTGCCCGATGCATCCGTGGATCAAGTCGAACAAGCCTGATCGCTGCACCGTGTGCGGGATGAACTTGGTGCCGAGTCGCGACGTGGCGGCAAGTTCCACCCGCTCGACCAGCAGCGTTGTTATGCTGCATGCCGGCAGTTCCAGTGCGATCGGACTCCAAACCGCCGAAGTCAAAAGACTCCCGCTGGTCCGCACGTTGCGCGTGGCGGGAATGATTGGCGAAGACGAAACGCGCCACGGCGTGATTTGCGCGCCGGTGGAAGGCCGCCTTGACGGACTCGCGATGAGTTGCGAAGGCGAGAAGATCACGCGTCGCCAACCGCTCGCGACGATGTTCAGCCGCACGCTTCTCGCCGCCGCCAACGACTACAAGGTGGCTTTGAAACAAAACCCGGCGGCGATCGAGCAAGCGAAAAAGACCCTGTTGCAATACGGCCTTGTCACCGAACAGATCAATTCGATTCCGCAACGTCAGGACGATGACATCTACTTCGGTATCCTCGCGCCGCTTACCGGCACGATTACGAAGAGCTACGTTAGCGAAGGGCAATATGTGCGCGAAGGCGAGAAGCTCTTCGAGATCGCCGACTTTCGGAAGATGTGGTTCATGTTCGTCGCTTACGAGCCGGACCTCCCGTTCATTCACGTCGGGCAAATTGTCGAGGTCAGCACGCCATTAGTTCCGAGCACTCCCACCAAAGCTCGGGTTGCATTCATCAGTCCGAACCTCGATGAAATGACGCGCTCCGCCCGCGTGCGCGTGGTTTTGGAGAATCCCGACGGTCGTTTCAAAAACAAAACCTTCGCACGGGGCGTGGTGGAAATGGACGCACCGGAAGTCCTCACGGTCGCCCGCACTGCGGTGCTTCGCCCCGGCGACGCCGCGCGCGTGTATGTCGAGACGGCGCCGGGTCATTATCAGCAGCGCGAAGTAAAGCTGGGTCGCACCGGAGACGAGCTTTGCGAAGTGCTGGATGGTGTGAAAGAGGGCGAGCGCGTGGTCGTCCGTGGCAATCTGCTGATCGATTCTCAGGCGCAGCTGAACCAGTACGCCAACCTTCCCACTCCATGAACCAATTCTTCCAGACAGCTAGAAGCGTGTGTGGTTGCGACAAACTCTTTTGCTCGTGTGAGCAAGAACGGGCGGGCGGGATTTCGGGTCATTTGACCGGCCCGCCCGGCAAACTTTCAGCGCGCCCGGTGCGACGAGCATTGCCCGTCGTTCCGATCCCATTTGCCGGCTTCCTCTGGTTGGTTTTACTTTTGGCTGCGTCTTCAGCTTTTGCAGCAGCGCCCGCCAAACCCAACATTCTCCTTCTGATCGCGGATGACTACGGTGCGGGAAGTTCCTCGCTCTACAACACTTCAAACACCGGGGCGGTTTTGCCGCCAACGCCGAACATCGCTTCCATCGCCTCCAACGGCGTCGTGTTTCGCTACGCTTACGCCAATCCGCTCTGCTCGCCGACGCGCGCGTGTCTGCTCACTGGGCGGTTCGGATTTCGCACGGGCATCGGCGACGTGGTGCAAGGCGCACAAGCACCGCTCTCAGCCTCGGAGTTCACGTTGCCGCGCGCTTTCTCCACCAACGTCTCACTCGGCTATCAGGTCGCGCAATTCGGCAAATGGCATCTGGCCAATGGGCCGAATTCGCCGCAGACCGTCGGCGGCTGGACCAACTATGTCGGCAACCTCATCGGTCAACTGACCAATTACTACGCCTGGCAAAAAACTTCGAACGGCTCCCAGACAATGACGACGAATTACGCGACCACCGATCTCGTCAACGACGCGATCAGTTGGATCGCTGCGCGGGGAACGAATCCGTGGTTCGTTTGGGCCGCTTTCAACGCGCCGCACACGCCGTTCCACAAGCCGCCAACCAATCTCGCCCCGCACTACGCGAGCCTCTCCGGCACCCAAGGCGACATCAACGCGAACCCGTTGAATTACTTTAACGCAATGGTCGAAGCGATGGACACCGAGATCGGCCGACTGCTCGCCGCGTTGCCGGATCGTTCCAACACACACATCATTTTTATGGGCGACAACGGCACGCAAAACAACGTCCTCCAACCCCCTTATGCGTCGAGCCGCGGGAAGGACACCCTCTACGAGGGCGGCACCCGTGTTCCGTTGATCATCAGCGGGCCTGCCGTGGCGAGCCCCAATCGCACCAATGACACGCTTGCCAACGCGGTGGACATTTACGCGACAATTCTGGAAATGGCCGGGAGCAGCGTCCCAGAGCGCGCGCCCGTTGGTGCGACGATTGATTCCCAGAGTCTGATGCCGGCGTTGCAAACAACCAAGACCTACCCTCGGCCCGCTTACTCGGAACTGTTCGATAATACCAATTCGGTGAACACCGGTCGCGCGCTCCGCAACACCGAATTCAAACTCATCCGTTTCAACAGCGGAACCAACCAGTTCTTTGACCTGGCGAATGATCCGTACGAAGCGACAAACCTGTTTGGCACTGCTCTCTCGGCGCGGGCGCAGTCGAACTACAATTCGCTCGTGCTGAAATTCGGCTACTACCAGACCAACTTTGCTGTGCCCACGCTTACCGGCATCGCGAATGCGAATAGCACCTTCAACCTCACCGTGCAGCGGAACACCAACGTCAACTACTCACTGTGGCGTGCGCCCGTTTACGACGAACTCGCCTGGGTGCCCGTGACCAACGCGATCATCGTCACGAACGGCACCGCGACCGTCACGCTCACCGACACCAACGCCGCGAGCGGAAGCTACTTCTACCGCGCGATGGGTGCCACGCCGTGAAATAGCGTTGGCGACGCCCTTTTCCCCGCGACAAAAGCTCGTTTCGAGCGTACGCCATTCGCATCGACATTAATCTGATTTTGATGCACTGTCGCAGGATCGATCTCATTGCCTATAGCATCGTGAACAAGCCCTTTTGCACCAGCGTCAGCATCGTCTTGATCGTGCTCGCGCTGCTTCTTGGTCCTGCGGAAAAAGGCGCCGCGGCCGCACCCGATCTCACTTCGACGAATCTTGCGTCGATCGACACCACCCTCACTTACAATCTTGGTCCGACTGGCATGCGCGGGTGGATTTACAACCACTCGTCGGGCTACACCAACGGCACCCAAGGCACGACGACGTCTTTTCAGCCGTGGCAGATTCTGGTCACCACGGTGGGATCGAACACGCCGGCGTTTGGCATCCTTGCCAGCAACGACGTGATTCTCGGCGTCAGCACAGGCGCGGGAAATTTGCCGGTCCCGCTTTTCACCAACGACGCCCGCAAGAGTTTTGGTTGGGCCATCGGAGCGGCTGAGGCGGGCGATGGCAAAATGAACTTCAAGCGTTGGCGCGCCGGCGTGACCAACGATGTCACTATCCAACTGCAGCTTACGAATCTCGCCTACAGCGCCACGGCGCCTTACAACTGCCCGAAGTCCGCGGCGATTTTGTCGAATGCCTGCAACGTCATCGCGAGCCAGTCATTTCCCGGCGTTCCCGGCGGCCCGGTTTTGGGGCTCGCGCTACTGGCCTGCGGCAATACCAACTTTCTTCCCAAAGTCCGCACTTATGCTTACTCGATCGCGCCGGTGAATCTTTCGTTGCGATTTTCGCCGGGCGAGCAGACGCATTCCGCGGATGCCTGGGGCTGGGGTTACAAGGGTGTTTTTCTCGCCGAATACTATCTGCTGACCGGCGACACCAACGTGCTTCACGGCATCAACGAATACACCGTGGCGCTCGCGCAGGCGCAGAGCCGTTATGGGACGATGAGCCACGGCGGCGCGCTGCTGAATGCGGACGGCAGTTTTCACGGAACCATGGGGCCCTACGGCCCGGTCAACCAGGGCGGCCTCGTCGCCAACCTCGCCATTGTCATGGGTAAGAAATGTCTCGTGGCTAGCGGAATGCCGGTCGATCCGGAAATCAACCCGGCGATCGATCGCGCGGCGAAGTTCTTTTCGTTCTACGTGCAGAAGGGAAACATTCCGTATGGCGAACACGAGCCTTGGCCCTATCACGCCGGCAACGGCAAGGAATCGCTCGCCGCGGTACTCTTCGCGATGATGGGCGACAAGCCGGCGGAGACCGAATATTGGACCCGCTTGGTGCTCGCCGGTTTCAACGGCCGCGAGTATGGCCACACGGGCCAAGGCTTCAGTTACCTTTGGGGCGGTATGGCGGCCAACGTCGGCGGCACGAATGCGATGGCCGCCTACCTCGCGCAAATCCGCTGGCACCTGGATCTGGAACGGCGCGCGGACGGCTCTTTCACCTACGATGGCAACGAGCAATTCGGCGGCAGTGCCCTCAATGACTACTGGGGCGCGGCGAGTTATTACAGCATCGATCCTACTGCCACTTACATCCTGACTTACGGCGTTGCGCAGCAGCAGCTCCTCATCACCGGCAAAAGCGCGAACCCGACGAATTGGTTGGACACAGCCAAAATCAGCAACGCCATCTGGGCCGGAACGTTCGATCAGGTCGTCACCAGTCTCGACACGAACCAACTGATGTCCGCCCTCGGTGAGTTCGATCCGCTCGTGCGCAGTTGGGCGGCGAACGAACTCGGCGTGCGCTCGAATGTCAGCTACGCCGCGCTGACCAACCTCGCCAGCAGCACCAACCCGTGGTTGCGGCAGTCCGCGTGCGAGGCGCTGGGCGCGATCAAGAACACCAACGCGCTGGATCTGCTGGGCCGGGAGTTGACCGACACCGACATCTGGGCGCGCGCGAAGGCTGCCAGCGCGATCCGCAATTTCATGCCCACCGCCTTCAGCGCGCAGATGACGAACCTGCTAATGGCCTTCACCAACAATGCCACCGACCCGAACGTGATTGTGTGGAGCGATCCGATCCAGATCGCCAACGGGCTTGTCGGCTTCGCTCTGTTCGGCGACGCGGTTTACGGCGGGAACAACATCGCGACCAACGTGACCAACGCATCGAAGAGCCTCTATTATTCGGCGTTGCAGGTGGGGCTGAAACAGCCCGACTCCAAGGCGCGGCTCGGCCCGGCCAACTTCGCGCTCAACAACCTCACGCTCGCCGATGTGAAGGCGCTGCTGCCGGACCTCATCGAAGTGGCGGTCTCCGAATCGCAGGCCGACACGATGTGGAGCATGAATCCCCGCGCGCGCGGAATCTCAACGCTGTCGAAGTACAAGGTCGCCGAGGCGATCCCGATCGCGCTGAGCATGCTCGTAACGCCCACCGGGTTCGACTGGAACTCAGATGGTTTCAAAGTGCCCGCCCTCAACGCCCTCGCCGCTTATGGCGACCTCGCGCGGTGGACCTTGCCCACGTTGAACAATTACCTCGTCACGTGGAATCCCACTTCGACCGAATTCCCGACACTGGTGAGCACCATCGCGAGCATCACCAGCGCAATTGGCCCGCCCGCGGGGCTGACGAACCTATTCCCGGTCGCCAACTCACAGGTCATCGCCACGACCAACGCCACCGCCATAACGCTTACCGGCTTTTCCTGGCGGACCAATCTTGTGAGCTTCACCAACGTGTCCGCGCCGGTGCACGGCACACTCACCGGCACGGCACCCAATCTCACTTACACTCCGGCGAACAATTACGTCGGCCCCGACAGCTTCCGGTTCCAGGTGGCCGACGGTTTCACCAATTCGCCAATGGCGACCGTGAGCATCATTGTCGGTTCGAGCGCCGGCAAGGGATTGAAGGGCGAGTATTTCGATAACAGCGATTTCACCAACCTCAAATTCACGCGCACTGACCCGCAGATCAATTTCGACTGGGGCACCGGTTCGCCGAGCAATTCGATCGGCGCGGACACATTCAGCGTACGCTGGAGCGGTCTGCTGCTGGCGCCGGAGACGGGCAACTACACGTTCTCAACGCTGAACAGCGATGGCGTGCGCCTCTACGTGAATGGAGTTTTGGTGATCGACGATTTCACCGATCAGACGACCGGCTGGACCGACGGTACGCCGATCGCGCTAACGGCGGGCCAAATGTATGACGTGCAAATGGACTTCTACGAAAACACTGGCTCGGCCGTGGCGAAGTTGAAGTGGACCGGACCTTCGTTCGCCGGATCGAACGGCGTGCTCATCGGCACCGAGTGGCTATTCGACGGCGCCGGCGTGACCAATCGCCCGGCATTCGCGTTCCCGCAAAACGTGACGATGATTCAGAACACGAACCTGGCGATCACGCTGGAAGGAAGCGGCGGCAGTAATCTGACTTACTCGATCTTGACGCCGCCCGGTAACGGTAGCCTCTCCGGCACTCCGCCCAATGTGATTTACACGCCGGCCTCGAACTACAATGGCATGGACAGCTTCACGTTCTTCGTGAACAACGGCGTGAGCAACTCCGCGCCCGCCGCGGTGTCGGTCGCCGTCTGGGCCGGCACACCCGTAGCGTTCACGTGGAAAAGCGCTTTGCCGGGCGCGTGGAGCACGAGCACCAACTGGACAAATTCCGCCGGCACTGCCGCCGCGCCCAACGCCGCCGGGCAACCGTTTTATACGCTGAATTTCAACAAGGCCGGCACCTACACGGTGACGAACGACCTCAGCGACGGCTTCGCGCTCAACCAGCTTAATGTGACCGGCGCCGTGACCTTTGCTGGCGCGAACAGCCTCACCTTTGCCGGCAACGGACCAATCCTGCCCCAGATCAACCAGAAGAGCGCCAGCGCCGTGACGTTCGATCACCCGCTCAACCTCGCCGCCACGACCACGCTCGGTGGATCAGGCAGCGGAACGGTCACCATTCCCAACGTGATTTCCGGCTCTGGCGCGCTGATCAAGAACACTCCCGGCGTGCTCAACGTGAATTACGGCACAAACACCTACAGCGGCGGCACCATTATCAATGCCGGAACGGTTGCGTTCCCCGCCTACAGTGTGAGCACCACAGCATTGCTAGGGACCGGGCCGGTGACCGTGGGGGCTCCCGCAACGCTCGCGCTCAACCGCAGCTATCTCTCCAACAGCATCACCTTCCAAGGCGGCACCGTGACGGCGGGAAACAGTTTCGTTTCAACCCTCGCCGGTCCTGTCGCGCTACAGGGAGTGACCACGTTCGACATCAGCGGCAACCTCACGATCGCCGGCGATGTCAGCGGTCCCGGTGGCCTCGTAAAATCGGGCGGCGCCTCCGTGCCGTTGCGCGGCACGAATACTTACACAGGACCGACGACTGTCAGCGAAGGCACGCTCCAGTTCAAAACATCGCTCTACGGAAACGACACCTCGAAGTGGACGCCTGCCAACGTCACCGTCAGCAGCGATGCGACGCTGACGCTGAACGTCGGCGGCGCGGGCGAGTTCACGCCAGCGCAGGCCGCGACGTTGCTGTCGAATCTGTCGGTCAGCGTGAATCACAACGGTTTTCAGGCCGGTTCATTCTTCGGTCTCGACACGGCGAACGCGACCGGCCCAGTGAATTTCTCTGGCGTCATTGCGGATTCAACCGGCACCGGCGGCGGCGCGGTCGGCTTCAAGAAATCGAGCGCCGGCACCCTGCAACTTTCGGGCGCGAACACCTACTCGGGCAAGACCTACATTTACGCCAACGGACCCTTGAGCGTGTCGTCGCTCAATTACGTGGCGAGTGGCTCGCTCTCGCCAAACACCAGCAGCAGCCTTGGACATCCGATCACCGTGGTGAACGGCACCATTGATCTCGGCATTAACAACAATAACGGCGGAGCCAACTTGACCTACACCGGCACGGGCGAGACGACCGATCGCGTGATCAATCTCGCGGCGCAGGGAAACAACGTTCACACGCTGGATCACTCGGGAACGGGGCTGCTGAAGTTCACCGCGCCGTTCACCATCAACGCCGCCACCGGCCAGGGATTGACGCTCCAAGGCTCGACCGCCGGCATCGGCGAGATCGTCGCCCCGCTGCCGTTGGTGAGCGGCACCTTGACCAAGTCGGGCACGGGGACTTGGATCCTCGACGGTGCCAACACCTACACGAACGTCACCACAATCAACGGAGGGGCGCTCGTGCTCAGCAACGCGAATGCATTGCCCGGCGGCACTTCGACCACGGGCGGCATCAGCGACCTGACATTCAATGGCGGCGTGGTTGGCCTCGGCAGTGGCGACTTCACTCGGAACCTCGCCGCTGTCGGAACAGGCGCGGCTGCGAATTTCTCCGGCAACGGCGGATGGGCCGCCTACGGTGCGGATCGAGTCGTCAATCTCGGCGGCGCTTCCACGCAGGTCATCTGGACCAATGTCGGCAGCGGATTCAACGGCAAGACGCTTCTGTTTAGTGCTACCAGCGCGACGCACACGGTGGTGTTCCAGAATCCCGTGGATCTCGGCCCGGCTGCGCGAACGATTCAGGTCGCGAAAGGTGCGGCGAAGGTTGACGCCCGCATGAGCGGCGCGATCAGCGGCAGCGCGGGTGGCAATCTGACCAAGACCGGCTTGGGCACGCTTGAATTCAGCGGCGCCAACACGTATCCCGGGACCACGGCCGTCAGCGCAGGTGCTTTGCTCGTGAACGGCTCGCTCGGAACGAATGCCGTCACCGTCAACTCCGGCGCAACGCTCGGCGGCACGGGAACCATTGGCGGAAACGTTACGTTGTCGAGCGGCGCCTCGGCGCAATTCACCACTGCCGGCACGCTGGCGATTGCCGGCAAGTTGGTGTTGAACTCGAACGTGGTTCATTTGGCGCTCTCCAACAACGTGCCGGTCGGCACTTACACGCTGGCGACTTACAACCCGACCGGCAGCACGGGCAAGTTGAACAGCACGCCGGTCGTCGACGCCGGCTCGTTCGCGACCAACGTCGCGCTCTCGGTGACCAACAGCGGCGGCAATGTTCTCCTCACCGTCGCTCCCGTGACGGTGCCTCCCACGCCTTCGATGGCCGGCGGCACGATACTGGTGACCAATGGTGCGACGAGCTTCACCTTCCTTACGACGACCGGTTTCAAATACCGTTGGAACTACAAGAACGCGATGACCGACAGCAACTGGTCGCCGCTGCTCTACCCGCCGAACTTCCCCGCCCCCAACGGCTGGAGTGCGGTCTCCACTGGCGCGCCGATGAACATCATCGACACCAACGCTGTCGGGCTCCCGCGCCGCTTCTACCAGATCGAGACGACCACTCCCTAGCAACGTCTCGGCCGACTCGCGACATTCCACCCGCAACGAGAATCGTGAACTTCAGCCCCAATGCAATCGCCGCGGCATCGATGCCAGCATGGACGAAGGCCTCCGTGCGGTTTCAATTCGCGATTGCTCTGCTACTGGTCGCGGGCACGCTGTCAGCACAGGAGGCTGATCCCTACAAAATCAAACCCCGGGGCCACGAGGAAAACTTTCAAGCCGTGCGTCAGGCCCACGAGACCAATCTCAAACGGCTCGGCGCGGACACGAATTTTTTCCTGCGCCCGGGACTGATCGCGGACAAGCGCCAGCAGCGTGTGGAGGTGAAGGTCGAACGCTCGACCGTTGGAAAGAATTCCCCGTGCGAGTTCACCGTCATCGCCGAATCGAGCGATCACGGTTACGAGGCGCTGTTCATCGCGTTCGCCAAGCCCAGTGATGTGCAGCAGGCCTTGCAATTCCTCGGCACCGAGCCGGGCGCAACGTATGACCCGGCGGCGCTGCGTTTCTGGGCCAAGGGCGAAACGTTTCTCCTGAGTGTCGCACGATCGAACGCCGCACCGATCCGACTCGAACAACTGATGGTGGACCGGCGCACCGGCAAATCCTTGCGCGAGGCGGGGTTTATTTTCGGCGGCAGCCGAATCGAGCCGTCGCGCGACGATCCGCGAAAAAGGGTTTACGTTGCCGATGTTCTGCAACCCAAGTCCATCGTGTCGCTCTTCAACGCGACCGACTCGGTGCTCGACGTGCCCTACTTTGCGCGGAAGGAGGACGTTTACCAGAACACGATCATCAATCCCGCGTATGAATTTCCCGAGGGAACATTGCTCACGTTGATCATTGAAGCGGCCAACAAGGACGGCTCCAAGCGGGTGAAAGACTTGGCGCTGATCGTGGAGTCCGGTGCATCGGGAGCCGATGCGCCCGCCGGAGCCACCGCCGCATTGGTTGGATTGCGAGTTCAACTCAAGGACGGTGTGAGCATTCTCAACGAGCAGCCGACCCTGCTGGGCGCCGTGGAAAAACTGGCGACGCTGGACCGCATGAAACACGACTATTACCTTAGCGTGCAATTTGCAGAGAACGTCACGCTCGCCCAAGTCCAGGCCGCCGCCAAAGTTTTGGCGATCATTGACAGCGACAAAGGCGTGCGCATTGAACCTCCGGCGTCGGGTCAGCTTTTCTATCGAGCCTTTACCCCGGATCAGAAATCTCTCAACCGCGCCGCGCGGCTGGACCATCCGTGGGAATTGTCCCTTGCGGAGACCGACGGCCGACTTGCTGGCCGGCTGCTGCTCGTCAGTTCCGTCTGGAAAGACGGCGCGTCGCACTCAGAGCTGGAGTTTTCGGAACGGGCCGTTTTCGGCGGGAGCGATCTCCGCAAAGAACTCGATGCTGAACTTGCCCAAGGGCTCCAAGCGAATCGGCGTCTCAAGCCCGAGGTGATTCTGGTGTTCGCTCCATCCACCCTTCGCTACGGCCAGCTACAGAAGTTTCTGGAAACCGCACTGCCAACCCATCGAAGCATCCACGTTTTTCTGGACGAGCCAATGCCTCCGGTTCCAGCCAAAAAACAGTCGCCATGAGGAACGGCCACAGAAACAATCCAACGCACATCAATTTGAACATGACCACGCTTGTCTCCCAAATCGTTTGTCTCGCGCTCGGCTTTGGACTCACCGTTCCCAGCGCGTTGGCCGCAGAGCGTTCCAAATCGAGTCTCGCTCTGCCTTCACCCGACGTTTCCTTTCGCAACGAAATCCAGCACGCCATCGATCAAGGGCTCCGTGCGTTGCTGGCAAACCAGAACTCCAACGGTTGGTGGTCCACACCAGATCACGCAGCGCCCACCGCGCTCGCGCTCACTGCTTTCATGGGCGAACCGTCGGGTCGCTACCGAACCAATCCGCCACCGCCGATCGCGAAGGGCTACGAGTTCATCGTCGGTTCCGCCAAACCCGACGGCAGCATCTACCGCACGGTCCTCATCAACTACAACACGTCCATCTCAATGGTCGCGTTGGCCTCGGCGCGCAATCCCGCCTACGACCCGTTGCTGCGACGCGGTCGGGCTTTCATCGTTAAGTCGCAGGTCGATCTCGACCAGCCCGGCAAGATGGATTCGCCGTTCGATGGCGGCGTCGGCTACGGCGACAAATATGCGCACTCCGATCTGAACAACACGCTCGCCGCGCTGGAAGCGCTGCGCTTCACGCGCCATCTCGACGCGGACAAGAATCTCCCCGCCGAGCGCGATCTGAACTGGAACGCCGTCGTCCAGTTCATCCAAAACTGCCAGAACCTCCCCGGCTACAACCAGCAGCCGTGGGCTTCGGATGATCCGCAGCACAAGGGCGGTTTCATTTATTATCCCGGCCACAGCATGGCGGGCAGCAAGACCAACGCCGCCACCGGACGCGTGGCCTTGCGCTCGTATGGCAGCATTAGCTACGGCGGATTGCTCAGCTACATCTACGCCGATCTGAAACGTGAGGACCCGCGCGTCGTCGCCGTTCTCGATTGGTTACGTGCAAATTACACGCTCGAGGAAAATCCCGGCATGCAACTGCAGGGACTCTACTATTACCTGCACCTGATGACCAAGGCGCTCAGCGCCACCGGTCTCGACGCGCTTGAACTCAAAGACGGCCGCAAGGTGGACTGGCGCCGCGAGGTCGCCATGCGCCTGATCAATCTCCAACAGCGCGACGGTTCGTGGGCCAACACCGTCGGCCGCTGGTGGGAAAAGGATCCGAACCTCGTGACCGCCTACGCTGTCATGTCGCTCGAAATCATCCTCGGAAGAACGCCGTAAGTCTGGCGGAAGGAAGCCATCTACACCGCGCGTCCCGCCGCTTTATGCCAGGCAGGTGCAACGCCCTGTCCGCTAAAATTACGAAACTGTAATCGAAGTGTAAGATTGTTCTTCACGAGCGTGAGTTTCTATAACTCTGTGAACTCACGTTACTGGACCATCAGCCTGTTCGCGGCCACGATCATCAACGCTTTGCCGGTGTTCGCGCATGACTGGCATCGACACGACGATCCGCAATTTGCCAACCTCCCGTACCTTTCACCGTTTGCAGCGGGCCCGAAAGCCGGAGCGATCAAACTGGTCGCGTCAACGAAGGGCGACACCACTACCGATCCCAACTGGACGCCGGCGGCTTCGCCGACCACATCGTTCGCACCGGCCACACTGGGTGCGGCGACGTTGTTTGCGCAGACGTTCGTGAAGTTCAATCCCGCCGTCCGCTTCTGGTGGGACAGCACGAACTTCTACGTTGAAGGCGATGGCACGCCGGCGCACAGCATGATGGAAGGAATCTCCTCGTGGCAGCGGCAGCTTCCATTGCCCACCTATTATTTTGGAACGAACATCTGGGCGCTGCCCCTTTATCCGGTCGCCGCGGCGACGAATGATCTCGTGGCCACCAACAAGTTCACACAGGGCGCAATCGCGCTCGCGGCGAACGGCATCCCGATTTTCAATCCGTACAACAACACCGGTCGCATCTCCGCGCAGATCGGTGAACTCGACTATTGGGGCGGCCACTGCGGACGCGGCGACGACTACCACTATCACGCGGCCCCGCTGCACCTGACAAATACCCTCGGAACCTCGCTGCCGCTCGCCTTCGCGATGGACGGTTATCCGGTTTTCGGATTGGTTGAGCCGGATGGATCCCCGGTCGCAACCAACACGCTCGACAACGTAGCGGGGCACACGAACGGCACCGGCAGTTATCACTATCACGCTTCGGCGAGTTTCCCCTACGTCAACGGCGGCTTCCACGGCGTCATCACGATTGTCACCAACGGCGCGGCCACGCAGGCGGGCATTCAGCCGACCGCGAAATCACCGCGCCCCTCGGGAACCCCGTTGGCTGGCGCTTACATCCAGATTTTCACCAACATCGGACCCGACCAGTTCCAGATGTTCTACAGCCAACCGTCCAATTCATCTCCGGCCTTCGCCACCAACTATTGGCTCTTCACGCTGAATCGTGCCGGCAATTCCCTTTCGGTCACCTACTCGTCCTACGACGGTGTCAGCGGGCCGACCACAACGAACTACAACAACTGGAAACCCGCACCCGCGTTCACTTCGACCAACGAACCGTTGGTTACCACGCAGCCGACGAATCTCACGCTTGCGGCGGGTTCCACGGCGACGTTCTCGATCACCGCGGCGGGCTTGGGTTCGCTGGCGTATCAATGGTTCAAGGACGGCGTCGAACTGGCCAACGGCAGCGGCATAGGCGGAGTGAACACGGCGACCCTGAGCCTCACGAACGTTCAAGCGGGCGATGTGGGCGCCTACACCGTCGTGGTGACGAACACCATCGGCAACACCATGAGCGGCACGGCAACACTGGCTTTGACGGGCGCGGCCAACACGCCACCGACACTCACCGCATTGTCGAGCCGGATCGTCATTCCCGGGCAGACGTTGCTCATCACCAACGTTGCGAACGACGCCGAAACGCCGGGCCTTCTGACGTTCAGTTTGAGTTCGTCGCTTCCGGGTCCGACGATCAACGCGACCAACGGCCTCATCACCTGGCTCACCACGACGAACAATGCGAGCTCGACGAACCAATTGACCGTCGTCGTTGCGGACAACGGTTCGCCGAATTTGTTCGCGACTCAAAGTTGCACCGTGACCGTCGTCGATACGCGTTCGATCAGTCAGGGGCTAGCGACCACGATCACCTCGAATCTATTTCCGGCCGGCCAACGCGTCAGCGGCGTCGGCACGATCACGGCGTTCGATGGAACCATTTGGACTGTGCCCGCGGCCACGCCGTTCGCGTCGTCTCTCAAGGTGCCCGATCTCTGGAACCAGAATGCCGGCGTTACGCCAACAAACATTGCGGCTGCGGCGACGGCGATCGCCAATCTGACGACCAACGTGATCGACGCTGATGGCGAAGTCATTACGGGTTACATTTTCTGCGACAATTATTTTGAGCTGTTCATCAACGGCGTGCTCGTGGGCGTGGATCCGGTGCCCTACACGCCGTTCAATTCGTGCGTGGTGAAGTTCAAGGCTAAGCGCCCGATCACCTACGCGGTGCGGCTCGTGGATTGGGAGGAAAACTTGGGCGTGGGCACGGAACTCAACGCGGGCGATCCGAACCACTCGGGCGACGGTGGCTTCATCGCGAGCTTCAGTGACGGCACGGTGACGGGTCCGAATTGGAAGGCGCAGAGCTTTTACATCGCGCCGCTCGACAACCCGAACCTCGTCGTCGAAATGCCCGACGGCAGCCACAGTTCTTCTGCGGCCTCGAACTCAACCACACTCGGAACCAACGCGTATGCGCTGCACTATCTCGTGCCGACGAATTGGTTTTCGAAGTCGTTCAATCATTCTAACTGGCCGGCCGCCACCACGTTCACAGAAGCGCAAGTCGGCGTGAACAACCAATGGGCCTACTTGAATTTCCCCGCGCAATTTGGCAGCAGCGGTGCGCAGTTTATTTGGTCGAAGAACCTCGTCCTCGACAACGAAGTCATCGTTCGTTTCACCGGACCCGCTCCGGCGACAAATACGGCGCCGGTGTTCACCGCGGTTTCGACCAACCGTTACGTGATCAACGGCGGAGACACGCTCGTCGTCACCAACGCCGCGACCGACGCCGATCTCCCGGCGCAGACGCTCACCTACAGCCTGCTCGCGCCGCCGGCTGGCGCCACGATCAACACCAACACCGGTGTCGTGACCTGGATCACGACGACCAATAATTCCGGGACTTCAAATCTTCTTCAGGTGGTCGTCACCGACAGCGGCTCGCCGAATCTCAGCGCAACGAACAGTTTCACAGTGTTTGTCCGCTCCTTGAAACCGAACGTCTTCATCATTGTCACGGATGATCAAGGCTACGGCGACATCAGTGCGCACGGCGGCCTGGCAGCGACGCCGAATATGGATCGCCTCGGAAGTGAGGGCATTCGATTGGAACGCTTTTATCCGACGCCCGTTTGCAGTGTCACGCGCTCAACTCTGATGACGGGCCGGAATCCGGTCCGCACCAGCGTTAACAACACTCGCGGCCTTGACCTGCGCGAACACATGATGCCCGTCACGTTCAAGGCGGCAGGCTACCAAACGTACATGTGCGGCAAGTGGCACCTCGGGGGGCTTTACAACAACACCAACACCACGGTGATCAATGGCGTGACGAACACCGTGATCCGCGAGGGCGCGGACTATCAGCCACAGGCGCGCGGCTGGGACACTCACTATGGCGAATACACTGGCGCAATCGGATACTCCAATCACGTCAGCCAGGAATTTGGCACGCTTGATTGGTGGTTGAACGGCCAGACAAATCTCGATCAAGGTTGGTCCACCGATCTGCTCGCGAACAAGGCGATCCAACTATTCCAACAGCGCGATCCCTCGAAGCCGGCGATTGTTTACCTCGCATTCAATGCCGTTCACGGCCCTGTAAGCGCACCCGCGAGCTATCTCAGCAAATATCCGAGTGCCACCGGCAACCGGAAGAACACCCTCGCCGCACTGGATCAGATGGACGAGGCGATGGGCCGCGTGCTTAATGCGATTGACGCCGAAGGGGTCACAACCAACACGCTGGTCGTTTACTTCAGCGACAACGGGGGCCAGGCTGCCTCCGGCGGTTCGAACCTTCCATTGCGTGGCGACAAGGGCGACCTTTTCGACGGCGGCATCCACACACCGGCGGCCGTACGTTGGCCGGGCGTGCTGCCGTCGGGCGTGACCAACTGCCAGCAGTTCATGTGGTCGGGCGACTGGTTCCCGACAATCTGCGCGGCGACCGGCGTCACCCCGCTCAACACGAAACCGTTCGACGGAGTGAATATGTGGCCCTTGCTGATGACAGCCACGAACGGCGCGTTCAATCCGACGAACTATCGCGGTTCGCCGCTGGTTTCCGGCAGCAGCGCCGGCAGCGGCATTTTCGACGTGTTTAGCAACGGGACGAACCTCACCATGTTCAAGCTCATCCGCGACAAGCTGGCGGGGAATGCGTTCACCAACTATCTGTTCGACATCATCAACGATCCGTACGAGAGCAACGACGTCGTGAACGTTCCTGCGTACTCCAACATCGTGGCGACCTTGAGCGCCTATTACAGCAACATCACCGCGGAATCCTATTCACCCTACATCGGTGCCCATCCGCAAAGTCAGACCGTGCCTGCGGGAAACAACGTGACGCTTTGGGCGATGACGACAGTGTATCCGAAAACCGTGACGACGCAGTGGCGCAAGAATGGAACAAACATCGTCGGCCAGACCAACCGCACGACGGTCGATACGAGTGTGTATCTGGCGCGCCTGGATCTCACGAATGTTTCCCCGAGCGACGCCGGAACTTACGACCTGCTCGTGACCGACAATGCCGTCGGTTGGCCAACGACCTCCAACAGTCTTCCAGCCATCCTCACGGTCACGACCGCGAGCAGCAACACGGCGCCGGTATTGACGCCGACGGGCAACCGGATCGTAAATCCCAACACCACCTTGCTCGTCACCAACGTGGCGACCGATGCCGAAGCGCCGCCGCAAACGCTTACCTTCTCTTTGCTCACGAACGCAGTCAGCGGAGCGAACATTGACGTCAACACCGGGTTGTTTACCTGGACGCCTACCACGGGGCAGGCGAACACGACGAATTCCTTCATCGTTGTCGTGACGGACAACGGCACGCCGCCATTGAGCGCGAGCAATAGCTTCTCCGTCACCGTGCTGCCGGCCGCGCCGGTTCTCGTCGTGACGAACACGACGCGCACACCGCTGACGCCGGCTTCCTCGAACACAGTCACGGTGACAAGCACGGTCACAAGCGGGACGAATATCACCAGCGTGACGCTGTTTTTCATCAGTGGTGGTGTTACCAATACGGTAACGATGTTCGATGACGGATTGCACGGGGATGGTGCGGCAGGCAACAGCGTTTACGGCGGACAAATTCCCGCCAAGCCTGCGGGCACGACGGTGAGTTATTATGTTCGTGCGCAGGACGCCGCGGCCAATTCGGCGACCGATCCCGCGGGCGCGCCGGGCAGCACATACTCCTACACTGTCGCCAGTCCGGCCACGGGCTGGAGCATGCTCAAGCTGCCCGACACCGGCCAGACCGCGGACTTCACCGCGCTGCCCGGCGAGGATTCGGACTACCTCACCAATGCGCCTTCCTACACGGACAATGGCAACGGCACGATCAGCGACAACATCACCGGCCTGATGTGGCAGAAGGTGGACAGTGGCGAGATTTCCTGGACGAACGCACTGGCCTACGCCGTCACCAACAACATTGCAGGCTTCACCGACTGGCGCCTGCCGACCATCCACGAACTGCACAGCATCGTGTCGTGGGCCGGCAATCCGCCGCAGTTCAACACCACGTTTTTCACGCTGACTCAGACTGGCAACACCAACTTCTGGTGGACCTCCGAGACACGCGTCGGCGCGACTAACAACGTGTGGAATATCGGCAACGGCGGGACCGTGCGCTCCAGCGCCAAGACCGACACACTGAGTTCCGGCGGCACCAATTACTACCATGCCCGTCTCGTGCGCGGTGCGCCGGCTCCGACCAACGCCATTACGCATAATTACACGACCAATGGCGACGGCACCGTCACCGACGTGGATACGGGTCTGATGTGGGTACAGGCGGAAGTCCCCGCAGCCATGGACTGGTCCAACGCACTCATCTACGCCGAGGGCCTCACGTTCGCGGGCTACACCGACTGGCGCCTGCCGAACATCCGCGAGATGCGCTCGCTCAATGACGAAAAAGTTTCCAACCCTTCCGCCAGCGCGAGCGCCTTCCCGAGCAACAAGATCGCGCGCTACTGGTCGGCAACGACGCAAAACAACCGCACGACCAACGCGTGGTATGTGGACTTCCAGTTCGGCAACACGGGCCAGGATCCCAAAATCCTCAGCAACTGGGTGCGTGTCGTGCGCGGACCGGTCGCCAGCAGCGGCCCGGCCAACACCCCGCCCGTGCTCACGCAGCAGCCCGACCGCACGGTGGCCCCAACCTACACACTCATCATCACAAACGTGGCCACGGATGCGGAAGTTCCCGCGCAAACGCTGACCTACAGCTTAATCTCGCCGCCCGCGAATGCGTCGATCAACGCGACCAACGGCGTCTTCACCTTCACGCCGGTGCTCGGCCAACTGGGCTCGACGAATACGATCACCGTGGTCGCGACGGACAGCGGCACTCCGCCCTTGAGCGCGACGAACAGCTTCAAGGCCATCGTGATTGCGAACACCGCGCCTCTGCTCGCGGCGATTTCCGATCGCACGAACAATCCCGGTGATACGGTGCTGATCACGAATGTCACGACCGACGCGGAAGCGCCGCCACAGACCTTCACCTATGCACTCGCGGTTTCGCCGTCGGGCGCCACGATCAACCCGACAAATGGCTTGATCACGTGGGCGACCACCGGAGCCAATGCGGCAACGACGAACGACTTCACCGTAGTCGTGTCGGACAACGGCGTACCGAGTTTGATTGCATCACGCAGCTTCAAAGTAGTCATTACCGGAGCCTCGGGCGTGATCACCTATGACATCCTCCTCGGCCGGCCGACCGCCACGTCCATCGCCGCCAGTGTGCTCGCGAGCAATGATCTCCAGGTATATTTTGAATACGGAACGACCCCGGGGGTTTACACCGGTCAGACGACGACGAATGCCGTCACGAACGCGATACCGCAGCACTTGACGATCAGCGGGCTCCTGCCAAACCAGCGCTACTACTACCGGATGCGTTACTCGGCGACGGGTGGCGCTCCGTTCAGCAGCAGTCCGGAGCGAACGTTCGCCACGCAGCGCGCGCGCGGCAGCACCTTCAGTTTCCTGATCGAGGCCGACCCGCACAATCGCGACAACGTCCCGGCGGTCTGGAAACATGCGTTTACCAACATGCTCGCGGACAACGCGGACTTTCTACTGGATCTTGGGGACACGTTCTTCGAGGAGAAGGTGGCGGTGACCAATGCTTATTACCTCACGCGCCCGGGCATCTTCGAACTGCATCAGGAAGTGCGCAATGGCTTCTTCGGTCTCGCCGGTCACTCGCTACCGTTGTTCCTCGTCAGCGGCAATCACGATCCCGAACTGGGCTGGCTGGCGACCAGCACGAACAACCCGGCCGTCTGGGGCGTGCAGGCGCGGCAGTATCTTTATCCCGTACCCGTGCCGTCGGCGACCGGCTTCTACTCCGGTTCCACAAATGTTGACCCCTACACACTCGCGCCCCGCGACGCCTACTATGCCTTCGAGTGGGGCGACGCATTATTTATCAGTCTGGACCCGTATTGGTACTCCTCGCCCAAGCCCAACGCTGACGGCTGGTCCTGGACCCTAGGCACCAATCAATACGCGTGGCTCAAAAAAACGCTGGAAACCAGCACGGCGAAGTTCAAGTTCGTCTTCGCGCATCACCTCATCGGAGGCGGCGGAGGCGGCGAAGCGCGCGGCGGGTTGACCTATCACGACAATTTCGAATGGGGTGGTTACACTACCAACGGCGGCTACGACTTCCCGACGAAGCGCCCCGGCTGGGCGGCCCCGATCAAAGACCTGCTGCTCTCGAACAACGTGCAGGCGTTCTTCCACGGCCACGACCATCTCTACGTGAAAGAGGAGTATTACAAGCCGGGCAACAGCAACGGCATCCCCGACTTCATCTATCAGGAAGTGCCGCAGCCGAGCCAAACCATCTTCAGCACCAATGCAGCTGCCGGTTACGCTTACACCAACGCCAACAGCACGGTCATCGCCAGTTCCGGTCACCTGCGCGTGACCGTCTCGCCAACCAATGCCCTGGTTGAATATGTCCGCGTTTTCCTCCCCGCCAACGAAGGCGCGGGGCGAACCAATCGAATGATCAGCCACAGTTACAACATTCCCGCGCGGGTCGCGACCAACGGCTGGAGCATGCTAAAGTTGCCCGACACGGGACAAACGACCAGTTACACCACGACTCCAGGCGAAGACTCGGATTACTCCATCAATCCGCAATCCTTCACCGACAACGGCAACGGCACGACGACCGACAATGTTACCGGCTTGATGTGGCAGAAAGCCGACGGGGGCGAAATGACGCTCGCCAATGCGTTGCTCTACCCCACGACGAATCTCAACGCTTCGAACTTCGCCGGCTACAACGATTGGCGAATGCCGACCGTCCATGAGTTGCTGAGTATTTTGAATCAGGACCGTTCGAACCCGGCTCTCGACACAAACTATTTCACCTCACCCGGAGTGACGGCGGGCACTTGGAACCAAGTCTACTGGTGGTCCAAGGACCAGTTGCTGAACGGCACCAACCAATGGTGCGCCAACGCCGGCGGTGGCGTGGGCCCGAAGCCCCTGCACGAAACCATCAGCGCAGGCGGCACGTTGAACTATCGCGTCCGCGCCGTACGCGGCGTCCCGGCCCCGACCACGCCACGATTGCATTACGTCAACAACGGCAACGGCACCGTGACCGACATCGACACGGGACTGACCTGGCAACAATCCGAGATCAACGCGGCCATCGATTGGACCAATGCGCTCAACTATGCCGAAAGCCTGGTGCTCGCCGGCTTCCAGGATTGGCGCCTGCCAAACATCAAGGAACTCGAATCGCTCAATGACGAGACGCGGGGAAGTCCCTCCACGGACACGAACTTCTTCCCCGGGGCGAAGTCCGCGCGTTACTGGTCCTCCACCACGCAAAACAACGCCCAAACCAACGCCTGGTGGAACGAGTTCATCACCGGCATTACCAGCCAGTCCTCCAAGACCAACAACTATTGGGTGCGCGCTGTCCGCGGCGGACTGTCGAACACGCCGCCCGTCCTCGCAACCAACGCCAACTACACAATCAATGCCGGCGTGATACTGCAACTCACCAATGCCGCGACCGACGCACAGACCGCGCCCGGATTTTTGACCTTCAGTCTGCTTACGTCGGCTTCCAACGCTTCGCTCGGCTCAACCAACGGGCTTTTCTCGTGGCGTCCGGCCGTCGCGCAAGCAGGGACGACCAACGCCTTCACCGTCGTCGTTGCCGACACGGGATCGCCGGTGCTGAACGCCACGCAAACGTTCCTCGTCACCGTCAACCCGCTCCTCGGCCCATCAGTAACACACGCCACGCTGAGTAACGGAGTGCTCCAATTGCTCATCTCCGGCGATGCCGGCCCCGACTACACCGTGCAAGCGTCAACGAATCTGTCCACGTGGACGGACCTTTTCATCACGAATTCACCAACGCTTCCGTTCAACTGGGTCGAAACCAACTCGGACAACTTCCTGAAACGCTTTTATCGGGTGATCCTGGGTCCCTAGACGGGATTCATCCTGCATCGCGCAAGCAATAACATTACGGATTCACATCGCTTAACTCGGCCCGGCTTGTTAATGACTTCATGAGTTCGCGGACGCTGTCCGCCCTGACATGAAGATCACAGCAAAGAAAATAATTTGGGCGGTGCCCTTGGTTTTCGCAGCCGTGATCGCCGTGGTCGGCTGGTGGACTCGTTCCGAGGTGCAGAAAACCATACAAGGAAAACTCAAGGGCGAGTTGGAGACGGTTCTGGATGCCAATGTCACGGCCTTGGAAATCTGGATGCGCAACCAGCAGCGCATGGCCGAAACCATCGCGAGCGATCCCCACGTGCGCGACCTTTCGCTGGAACTTTTGAAGCAATTTGGGGCCGGGAAAACGGATCCGCGAACCTTCGCGGAATCGCCGAAGGCTGCGGAGTTTGAACGGATGGCGGACGATCGCCTCAGGGTCGCCGGTTATCTTTCTGCACAATTGGTGACCACGAATCACACGATCGCGGCGAGCTCTGGCCGCGGGCGTTTGCGGCTCGGAACTCCCGTGAATGAAAATCACAAGGCCAAATACGACGAGCTGTTCAATACAGGAAAGGCCGTCATCATCACGCCATTCAAGCCGGGGTTTCCTTCGTTCGGCGGGGGCCAGCGACGTCCTTTCCGTGTCGGTGGTTCCGGCGAACGGCGGGAACCCGAACGTCCGGGTCCACCGGGGAATTTCGGCGGCGGAGCCGGCATGCCGCGCGGGCCGATCGGCCCCGGATTTGGCCAACGGCGGGACGCGAGCTACATGCAAGTGGCCGCGCCGGTCAAAGACGCCGATGGGCATCTCATCGGAGCGCTCGCGTTCATTATCCGGCCCGAAGATGAGTTCACCAAAGTTTTGTCGGTGGCACGTCCGGGAGACTCGGGAGAAACCTTTGCGTTCGATCAAAGCGGGTTGATGATTTCGCGCAGTCGTTTCGATGAACAATTGCGGACGCTCGGTTTGTTGAACGAATCCACCAACATCAGTTCCGCGCTGACGCTGGAATTACGTGATCCGGGCGGCGACATGACCAAAGGATATCGCCCCGCAGCCGGCGACACGAATCGGCCGCTAACGCAAATGATCGCGGACGCGGTTGAGGGAGGCTCGGGGGTGGATTTGGAACCGTCTCGGGATTATCGCGGCGTGCCGGTGGTGGGCGCGTGGCGGTGGTTGTCGAAACACGGGTTCGGGGTCGTCACCAAAATCGATGCTGCCGAGGCCTACCAGCCCTTGAGAGTGCTGCGTTTTATCTTCATCAGCCTCACCTTGCTGCTGGCGCTCTGCGCGGTCGTGATTCTGCTGTTTTCGTATCTGAATTGGCTCTGGCGGCGGAAGTTCAACGAAGCGCAACTTAAAGCGAAGCAACTCGGCCAATACATCCTCGAGGAAAAAATCGGCGAAGGCGGCATGGGCGTCGTATATCGCGCCAGCCACGCGTTAATGCGCCGCGAAACCGCGATCAAACTTTTAACTCCTGATCGGGCCGACGAATACTCCATCCGCCAATTCGAGCACGAAGTGCAGTTGACCTGCCAACTCACTCATCCCAACACGATCCAGATTTACGATTACGGTCACACGCCCGAAGGAATTTTTTATTACGCGATGGAATTGCTGCGCGGGCTGACGCTGGCGGAGTTGCTGTTGCGTAACGGTGCCCAACCGCAAGCGCGCGCGATTCACATGCTGCTTCAAGTGTGCGAGTCGCTAAAAGAAGCTCACGGGATCGGACTGGTGCATCGCGACATCAAGCCGGGCAACATCTTCTTGTGCGAACGCGGCGGCGAACCGGACATCGTCAAAGTTTTGGATTTCGGCCTGGTGAAACGCAGCGATCTCGGAGGCGGGAAGACTTCCGCGGACGAACACTTTGAAGCGACACTGATCGGAACGCCCGTCTATCTGGCGCCGGAAACCATCAAAACGCCGAATCAGGCCGATCCACGCAGCGATATCTATGCGATTGGCGCGCTCGGATACTCCGTGTTGACCGGCAAGAACGTGTTCGAAAAAGAAACTGTCGCGGAACTTTGCGAAAGCCATCTTTCCGAAATGCCGATTCCTCCCAGCCAAAGGACGAGCAATCCGATCAGCCCGGAGCTCGAGGCAATCATCTTACGCTGCTTGGAAAAATCTCCTGCCGACCGGCCGCAATCCGTGGGCGAACTTCACAGCGCACTCATGCGCTGCCCCTGCGCGATGGAGTGGACGCTGAACGAACGCGCTGCTTGGTGGTCGAAAAACGTTCACCTACCCGTCCCACCCACACCTCGAGCCCGGGGCGCCGAAGGACTTGGCAGCGGCACCGTCAAAATAGAACTCATCGACCGCACAAGTTCATCGACCAACTAAGGCTCGCGACAATCTGATTCCCGTCCACCAAGAATAAACGGACCAGTTTGGTTTGCGCGAAGGTGCCCGCGATGCATCGATTCCGAGTGGCGGTCACGCGGTTCGAAGGGGAATTCCGGTCGCAGCAACGTTGTCGATTTCAGCGAGCCGCAATCACAAGTGTCAGGGCTTTGACTTCAATCAAGGAATCCTCGAGCATAAACGCCGATGCTTCCATCGACGCGACCAGCGAAACAATTTTCAACATGCTCTCAACTGCTAAATTCAAAAAGTTCGATGTCCGACCGCTGCTGAGCGAGGGTATCGAACCCTTTCCTGAAATTCGTAAACGTATCGATGCGCTCAAGCCTGATGAAGGATTGATCCTCGTCGCGCCATTCCTGCCTTCACCGCTGATCGAGAAGCTCGGGAGCGAAGGATTCAAATCGAAGCTGGAGCGGGGCGAAGGCGGGGCGTGGATCGTTTATTTTTGGAGTGAACAAGCCGGGACGCCAGATTAAAACCATCGCGTGTCCACCACCTTCGCCGAGTTCAAACAAGCCGCGCTGCTCAACACACTGCGGAATTGCCAGTTGTTCACGGGCATACCCACGCCTGACTTGCAGGCAATCGCCGCGCTGGCAGTTATCAAAGCGCTGACCAAGGGTGATTACCTGTTCCACGAAGGTGACGCATCACAAGGTTTCTATATCGTGCAAACCGGCGCGATCAACATTCACCGCGTCACCGCAACTGGGAAGGAACAGGTCATACACGTCTTCCGTGCGGGCGAATCGTTCGCGGAGGCTACACTCGCGACGGAATCGGGCTATCCAGGTGACGCTCGGGCCATCGAACCTTCACAGGTTCTGCTGATCCAGAAGGCCGGATTCCTTGCGCTGCTCAAACAGCAGCCTGAACTCGCGCTGCGCATGTTGGGCTCGATGAGCGCCCACCTGCGCGTTCTCGTTGGCCAACTGGAGGATCTTACGATGCGAGATGTGGAGACACGTCTGGCGAACTGGCTGGTGAAACGTTGCCCCGATTCACGCAGCGACAAACCGGCCGATATCCATCTGGGAGTCACCAAGCGCGTTCTCGCCGCCGAACTCGGCACGGTGAGCGAAACGTTCTCGCGAACTTTGGCGAAGTTTCGGGAACAAAAACTCGTCGCGGTGAAAGGCAAGACGATCACCGTGCTTTCGCCCGCACGACTCGCCGCGATCGTAAGGCGGAACCTCGGCGGGTAACCTTCCCAAAGCGCCCCTGCAAGTGCATTCTTTCGCTGCTTCTCTCGCGCGATCTGCCAGCAGCAAGGTTTGAATCCTCCCTCCGAACGGAAAAACACACCCTCGGTTGCTACTAATCGCGTGCATTAGTTGCAGACTCGCTTGCTCCCCCCACAGCAATTTCTGCAAAGTTTTCAGCAAGTAGTGGAATGCAGCGCCCGACCCCGCGGTGTCTAACTTGACGTGGATATGAAAGCGCTGAATCAGGCTAAAGCGGTTGGTTCGGCGAAGGAATGCTCCCCCGTCAAGCAAGCCTGCTCCCGCGCTCGGCATGCTCGGGTAAACACCGGATTGAACCAAGAGGAAGTTTATGGCTAGATACATCACATTGCTCCGCTTCACCGAACAAGGGGCAAAGAACGTCAAGAAATCAACCCGTCGGGCGCACGCCTTCGATCGGCTCGCCGAAAAAACGGGCGTCAAAATTGTCGGCCAATATTGGACAATGGGGCAGTACGACGGAGTGCTGATTGTCGACGCCGACAAGCAGGAAAAAGCGCTCCACATGCTCACGGAACTCTCCGCTGCCGGAAACGTGCAGACCGAGACGATGCAAGCATTCATCGATAAGGAATTCGACGCGATTCTCTCGAAATAACGACCTCCGAATTCGCCGAGAGCGCGATTCACAAGTAACTCGAGGCCAGCCGATGAACGAACCGATCACATTTCGAAAAATTTTTCGTTCCTCGGCGCTTTGTTGTTGCAGTGGTTCCGGGAAAGAACTACTTCGAGTGCCGTCGCGGGAAATCCAATCCCACCAAGTGGATTCCGACGCGACGATAAATTCGAAGCTCATCAGATCAACCTGATGAACGTCGTAAGCGGCAGGTAACTGGGACAATCATGGTATGAAAACTAACTCTCTCCATCAATGGCGCGATCGGTTGCGTTCGCTTCTATCGCCCGGCGTCGTCAAGACGACTATTTGCTTGAGCGGTGTCGCAATGGCTCTGGGACTGATCTCCTGCGCGACCAACCGTACCGTTCTCGCGCCACCGGAAATTCCCGGAGCCAAGCTGGTCGGCTCACAAACGTGCGCCGAATGCCACGCGCAGATCGTAAAGGATTTCCAGACCGCCACGCACACTCGTTTGGTGGCGCCAGGCCAGAACGCAATGAACGTGGGCTGCGAAGGTTGTCACGGCGGCGGCAGCCTCCACAACCAATCCGGCGGCGCCAAGCACACGATCATTAATCCGAACAAGGATCCGGAAACCTGCTTCCGGTGTCACTTGGAAGTGCGCGCCCGGTTCAACCTGCCCAGCCATCACCCCGTGCTGGAAGGTAAGCTTTCCTGCAGCGATTGCCACAATCCTCACAAAGGACCGGCGATCATCGGCGGCGGAACCTCATTGGCAGCCGAGGTCGAGACTTGCGGCAAGTGCCACGTCGCGCAACGCGGACCATTCGTTTTCGAACACGAGGCGATTCGTGAAGGGTGCACTACCTGCCACCAACCCCACGGCACGGTGAACGCGAAGATGCTGATCGATCGCAATCAAACCACCTGCCTGAAGTGTCACTTCCAGCAACAACTGGCTGGCGGGAAAATCTTCATCGGGGCACGCGATCACTCCGGGTTCCTTGCCCGGGGCACTTGCTGGACGGCGGGTTGTCACGAGGCAATCCACGGCTCCCAAATTGGTTCATCACTTCGCTTCTAAGCCAACCGCACATTGAAAGGAACTCACATGAAGACTCCGATTCTAAAAAGCGTGGCGGACTCCATAGGCCCATTGGCCCTGTCCCTCATTGTGTCGTTGCTGCCATTGAGCGCGTACGCCCAAACGAACGCCACTGCGGCGAAGGCTGACAAGAAAGCTCCCGCCGCAGAGGAAGAAACAGTCGAGTACAACAACTGGGTGACCCTCGGTTACGGTCACTTCTTTGTCGACGGCGACAAATACCGTTTCCAAGCCCAGAAACAGGTTCCAGCCAATAGCTCCGGCGGGATTGAAGACCTGCACCTGGAGCAGACAATTGGCAAGAAGGGCCTCATCCAAGTCGACGGTCAGGGAATCTACGACAATCAAGATTACGGTATTAAGGTCGACGTGCGGCATCCAGACATCGGCTACGTCCGCGCCGGCTTCCGCGAATTCCGGACATGGTATGATCCGAGCGGCGGCTATAACTCGCAGTCAAACCGTTGGGTTTCGCCGCTGAGCGACGCACTCTACGTGAACCGCGGCGACGCGTTCGTCGAGGCGGGCCTGACTTTACCGGATTGGCCCGTATTCACGATCAGTTACAACTACCAATTCCGCGAAGGCCAGAAGGACTCAACCACTTGGGGCGATACCGTGGCCCGCACCGGCGCAAACGGTACGCGTGGCATCGTGCCGACGTTCCTGGGCATCGACGAGAAGCGCCACATCATTGCAGGCGACATGAAACACACCATCGGCGGCACCGATTTCGGCGTAGGTTTGCGTTACGATCTGCTGGATCAGGACAACTCCCGCAATATTCACCGCACGCCCGGCAATGCCGCCACCGATCGTTTTGTCACGCAGAAGGAATCCGTGCACTCGGACATGTTCAATGTCCACGGTTTCAGCGAAACCCGCTTTAATGACCAATGGCTGTTCACGGTCGGCTGCTCCTACAGCCGGCTCGACACGGACGTGGGAGGCAGCCGCATCTTTGGTGGCTCATATGATCCGGTTTATGATCCGAGCTTTGTGCGCCGCCAGCAACGCGACGAAGGCTTTTTCGATCTGTCGGGGGGCTCGCTCGTCAATCAATACGTCGTCAACTTGAACCTGATGTATACGCCGGCGCCGAGTTGGACAATCGTCCCATCGATCCGGATCGAGAAACAGGATCAAGACGGATCCGTGAATTTCATGGAGACCGCAGTTCAAGGCGCGCCCGGGTTTCTGACTCAGGTGGAAGATCTGAACAACTCCCGCAAGCGCAGCTTTATCGACGTCACCGAAAGCCTCGAAGTGCGCTACACGGGCTTCACCAACTGGTCGCTGTATGTCCGCGGTGAATGGGTGGAAGGCCAGGGCGACCTGCATGAAACCGAACGCGACGCCGGCACGGGTGTGGTCAACCTCCAACGCGACTCCGACAACGACCGTTTGGTGCAGAAGTATGTTGCCGGCGCCAATTGGTACCCGCTCCGCAAGTTGAACTTCTCAGGCCAATACTATTACAAGGTTCGCGCCAACGACTATCAACACAACGTCGATCCGACGCAGTTCCGAGTGGCGCCCGTTCCGGGCGGAACCAATATCAGCGATTTTTACCCCGCCTTCATTCGCGTGCAGAACTTCGATACGCATGACATGAATTTCCGCGTCACCTGGCGTCCATTGAACAACCTGACCTTGGTGAGCCGTTACGACTTCCAGCTCTCGACCATCGATACTCAGGGCGACACGTTCACCAATGGAACTCGTCTGGCCCAGATTCAGAGCTCCGAGATGACCACGCACATCTTCAGCGAGAGCATCAGCTGGACTCCATTACCCCGCCTCTACACGCAAGCTTCCATCAGCTACGTGCTCGACCAAACGGACAACCCCGCCAATGACATCGTCGTCGCCAACGCGGGCAATCCCGCCGGCGTGCTGGTGTTGCCCTCGAAGAACAACTATTGGAATCTAAACGCAATTGTTGGCTATGCCCTCAGCGATACGACCGACATTCAAGCCGATTACTTCTACTATCGGGCGAACAACTACATCGACAACTCCGCGGTGAGCCAGCCCTACGGCGCGGGCGCCGAGCAACACGGCATTACCGGCACTCTTTCACAGAGACTGTCAAAGAACCTCCTGTGGAAATTACGTTACGGCTATTACACCAACCGCGACCAAACCTCCGGCGGCTACAATAACTACACCGCGCACCTCGTGTACTCGAGTTTGCAATATCGCTTCTAACCACGTTTACTTTTCGACACGACCACCTACCCCACCAATCATCACCTTTATGAAACGCATCCTCACCCCACTCGTATCACTGGCCGCCATCGCCATCATGGCTCAAGGCGCTCTCGCTGCTGACGTCAAAGAAAACTGGGACAAGAATTGTTTGAAGTGCCACGGCAAAGACGGCACCGGCAACACCAAGATGGGCCGTCAGGCGGGCGTCAAGGACTACTCCGACGCCAAAGTGCAGGCCGAGATGAAAGACGAAAACGCGATCAAGGCCATCAAGGAAGGCATCAAGGACAAAGGCAAAGAAAAGATGAAAGCCTATGCCGATCAATTGAACGACGAGGATATCAAGGCCTTGATCGCCTACATGCGAGCATTCAAGAAATAATCCGACAGACCGCGACCGCCCGTTCATAGCGGGCGGTCGAACATCTGCCACCCAGCCGGGCGCCGATTGGTTTCGCACGAAATCTGTTCGACGCAGATTGTTCGTTCATCGCGTGATTTAGAGCTGTGTTATGACTACCGAACCGTCCCCCACCAAAGGTCGCTTTCATCTGTTTCGCAATTGGGTCAGCCTCGCCGGCGCGATCATCGCGGCCGGAGCGCTGTTCGCCTTTTTCCTCCTCTTTGCCATCGACCTGTTCGCCCATCATGGGAATCCCTACATGGGCATCCTCGCGTACGTGGTGGCGCCCGGATTTTTGATTCTCGGCCTGACGCTGGTGTTCGGCGGATTCTGGCTGCATCGCCGTCACCTGCAGAAAACGGGAGCTACGAGCGGCGAGGCTGGCCCGCTTATCATCAACTTGTCGCGCGTTCGTGATCGCAAGGTGCTCGCCGGATTCATCGGTGCTGCTGTGCTGTTCCTCCTGCTGACCGCGATCGGCAGCAATCGCACCTATCACTACACCGAATCCGTTCAGTTCTGCGGACAGACCTGCCACACGCCGATGAAGCCGGAGTTCACCGCGTATCTTCATTCACCGCACGCCCGCGTAGAATGCACGGATTGTCACGTCGGCTCCGGTGCCGAACATTATTTGAAGTCCAAGATCAACGGCGTGCGACAGCTCTACTGCTCGCTCACCGACACCTTCGATCGCCCCATCAAGACGCCCGTCAAACACATGCGCATGGCGCAGGACATCTGCGAGAGCTGCCACTGGCCGCAGAAATACGTGGGAAATCTTGATCGCACCTATACCCATTTCCTCGCCGACGAAACGAACACGCCGTTCACTGTCCGCCTGCTGTTAAAGGTTGGCGGTGGCGATCCGACTCACGGACCGGTCGGCGGCATTCACTGGCACATGAATCTCGCCAACAAAGTGGAATACATTGCCACCGACGAACGCCGCCAAGTCATTCCCTGGGTTCGCCTCACCGATGAAAAGGGACAGGTTACCGAATTTCGCACGGCCGATTTCAAAGACGATCCGAAGACCCACTCCATCCGCACCGCTGATTGCATGGATTGCCACAACCGCCCCGCTCACCAGTTCCGCTCGCCCAATGACGCGGTCGATCTCGCGATGGCCGCGGGCCGCATCGATCCCTCGATCCCGTGGGTGAAATCCAACGTCGTCGCCGCACTGACGACGACCTACACCACCGAAGATGACGCGCTCGCCAAGATCTCCAGCACCCTCAAGACGAAGTATCCCAACGCCCCCAAGGTGGATTCGCTGGTGAAGGAGACTCAGGAGATTTTCAAACAGAACTTCTTCCCCGAGATGAAGGCCGACTGGAGTCGCTATCCGAACAACATCAGCCACAAGGATTGGGCCGGCTGCTTCCGCTGCCACGACGGCAAGCACAAGACCGCCGATGGCAAACGCTCCATCAAGGCCAGCGACTGCAATTCGTGCCACGTCATTCTCGCGCAAGGCGGCAACGCGGAAGAACTCGCGAAGCTTAACCCGAAGGGCAACACGTTCTTCCACATCGATGCGCCCAACGAGGACTTCAACTGCAACTCCTGCCACACCGGCGCCTTCCCCAAGCAGTAGTTCGCGCCAACGCACCACAGCGTCGTCGCCATCTTCCGGCCGCAGTTCATTCTGTGGCCATCGTTCATTTCAAAGCTTTGAAGCGCCGGCGCGTTCGTGGCAGGATGCGCGCACTTTCGCGGGCAAATCTCCGCGACGAACTGAATGGCCGCGAAGAAAAAGAAAAACGTCGAACCCGCTCCGACCGCTCCGCGGCGCTGGCCTTGGTTCGTGGCCGCCATTGTCATCGGCCTCGCGATCGGCGTCGGTATGCGTTGGCGGGAATTCCGCTACGTCACCGTCCAGGGTCCTGCGCCCGATCTGTTCGCGCTTCAGCCCGAGAAAAAAGTTTTCGCCGACTACGCCGGCTCCGAGAGCTGTCGCGAATGTCATGCCGAGGCGTTCAACAAATGGAAGGGTTCCCACCACGGCCTTGCCGAGCGGAAGATCGATCCCAAGCAGGATCGCGTCGCGTTCGAGCCGAAGCGGGAAATCAAGACTGGCACCCAGACGTCCGAAGCGCGCACCGACGGTGACAAGTTTCAGATCGTCACCGCGGGCCTGAAATCGCCGAAGGAAACTTTCACCCCTGACCGCGTCATCGGCGAATCCCCGCTGCGGCAGTTCCTCATTCCCGCCGAACGCGGCCGCTGGCAAACCGCCGAACTCACCTGGGATCCGCACAAGCAGGAATGGTTCAATGTCTTTGGCAACGAGGATCGCACACCCGGCGAGTGGGGCCATTGGACGGGTCGCGGCATGACGTGGAACCAGATGTGCGCCTCCTGCCACAACACGCGCGTCCGGAAAAACTACGAGCCGGCCACCGACACCTACCGCACCGCGATGGCCGAGATGACCGTTAGTTGCGAGGCCTGCCACGGCCCGATGCGCCCGCACAACGAGTGGCAGAAGAAAAATCCCGGCCGCAGCGGCGATCCCACGCTCGTGAAGCCCACGCGCGATCAGACGCTCGACACCTGCGGCACCTGTCACGCGCGGCGCGGCGAACTCACCGGCGACTTCAAGCCGGGCGATAAATTCTTCGACCATTTCGCGCTCACGATTCCCGACGAGAGCGACATCTTCTACCCCGACGGCCAGATTCGCGACGAGGACTACGAGTTCACCTCCTTCCTCGGCAGCAAAATGCACGGCGCCGGCGTGCGTTGCATGGATTGCCACGAACCGCACACGAGCAAAAATATTCTGCAGGACAACCTCCTTTGCCTCCGTTGCCACGCGCCGCCCGTCGTGCCCGCGCCGAAGATCGAGGACCCCGCGCACAGCTTCCACAAGGCTGGCACGCCCGGCAGTCATTGCGTCGACTGCCACATGCCGCAGACCACTTACATGCAGCGCCACCCGCGCCGCGATCACGGCTTCACGATTCCCGATCCGCTCCTCACGAAGCAGTTCAACATCCCCAACGCCTGCAATCGCTGCCACACCGACAAGTCCGTCGATTGGGCGCTCGACGCCTGCGTGAAATGGTATGGCGAGAAAATGAACCGCCCCACGCGCACGCGCGCACAATGGATCGCCAACGCCCGCGCCGGTGCCGCCGGTTCCCACACCAACTTGCTCCGCATGCTCACCGACGAAAAAATCCCACTCTGGCGCGCCGCCGCCGCGAATATGCTTCGCAACGAAACGCATGAACCCGGCGTCACCGCCGCGCTCACCCGCGTTGCCAAGGACACCAACGAACTCGTCCGCGCCATGGCCGCGCGCGCGCTCGATCAACCCGCGCAGCAGGGAGACGCCGCGAGTCTCGGCATCTTGAACTCGTTGCTCGACGATCCCGTTCGCGCTGTGCGTATCGATGCCGCGTGGGCATTGCGTCGCAACGTGGACACGAATTCCCGCGCCGGCTCCGAGCTGGTTCACTACCTCAATCTCAACCGCGACCAACCCATCGGTCTCTTGCAGTGGGGCAACTTCCTCACCGAACGCGGCGACAATGCCGGTGCGCTCGCCGCCTTTCGTCAGGCCGTCGATTGGGACAAAGGCTCGCCGACGCTGCGCCACAGCTACGCCGTTGCGCTCAGTCAGGCTGGCCAGCCTGAGGAAGCCGCGCGCCAGCTCGCCGACGCCGTCAAGCTCGCGCCGCGCGATGCGCAACTCCGCTTCACCTACGCCCTCGCCTTGAATGAACTCCGCCGCCCCCAGGAAGCCCTCGCGGCTTTGGAGGAAACCGTGAAGCTCGATCCGCAATTCTCCCGCGCGTGGTATAACCT
Organism: Limisphaerales bacterium; assembly: GCA_044224905.1. GTDB lineage: Bacteria > Verrucomicrobiota > Verrucomicrobiia > Limisphaerales > JBGAJN01 > JBGAJN01. Next base: position 1,862,208 of record JBGAJN010000001.1, on the reverse strand, counting down.
CGGCCTCGCCCGCAACGCCGCCCAACAGCCCGATCTCGCCATCGAAGCCCTTGCCCGCGCCGAAACGCTCGATCCGCACAGCCCGCAGGCACCCTACGCCGCCGCGACCATCTTCGCCCGCCAGCAACGCAATCGCGAAGCGCAAGAAGCCGCGAAGCGCGCGCTCCAAATCTCGCCGAACTATTCTGACGCCGCCGAATTGCTGCGCACGCTTTCGGCGCGGCCGAACTGACGACGGAGCGCCGGACCTTTGTGCTTCGCGTTTGGTTTCGCCAAGCTTCCGATACCGCGCAAACGCAAAATGACCGAGTTGCCTGGACCTCTTCACTCTTGAAAACCGACCGCATTCTGGCCTAATGCCGTCCGCCGATGAGAACAATTCTGAACCAGAGAACTCCTGCGCTCGCTGCCGTTCTCGCCTTCTTCCTGGTTTGGTCTGCAAACGCCCAACTCGTCGCTGACGGTGCCACGAACACGATCAACGGAACCAACGTGAATCTTGGAAGTGCGGACCTAATTGTGGGCACAAACCTCCCAAACACTTTGCTCGTGATTACCAACGGCGGTACGCTCACCGACGGCGCGGGTTTCATCGGCTTCAACGCGGGCGCGAACAGCAACGCGGTCATCGTGACTGGCCCCAATTCGGCGTGGAATAACAGTAGCACTTTGATTGTCGGCTCGAATGGCTCGTTCAACACGTTGCTCATCAGCAACGGCGGCGTGGTGCGCAATTTGTCGGCCACCTTGGGTGTCAACGCCGGAGCCAATTCAAATCTTGTCCGCGTCACGGGTGCAGGTTCGCTTTGGTCCATCGCAGGCAATCTCAAGATCGGCCCAAATGGATTCGGGAATACGCTGATCATTTCGGACGGCGGCAAGGTAACGGACGAAACCGGCAATGTCGGTCTCGGTTCGAGCAAAAACAATTCAGTTCTGGTGACCGGCAACGGTTCTGTATGGAGTAATAGAGTAAATTTGAACGTGGGTGCCAATGGTGTCGGAGAAGGCGCCTTGACCGTAGCCGATGGAGCCGCTGTATTCAGCAGTGGGGCGACCATTGGTATCAATTCCAGCGCCGCAAGCAACACGGTGCTGGTGACAGGCTCAGGCAGCGTGTGGAGGAACGAAGGAGCTACCTACGGCGACGGATTGCTCTTCGTCGGCTATAACGCCTCAAATAACAGTTTGATTTTGAATAATGGCGGCGCGTTGTTCAACTCGAGCACCGCTGTAATAGGCGAAAGTGGCAATGGAAATCGGGTCGTAATTACAGACCCCGGATCGGTTTGGAACAACTACGGAAAGCTATTCATCGGCAACGCTGGAGCGTTCAATCAGTTGGTTGTGAGTAACGGCGGCATGATGGTGAACTACTACCTCACGTACGTAGGCTCCAATACCACGGCAAACAGCAATACAATCCTTGTTACCTCTCCGCATTCACTATGGAGTAACTCCTATTCCTTGGTCATTGGTACATATGGCTCGTTCAATCAACTGATCGTCAGCAACGGAGGCACCGTCGCCAACACCACAGGCCATGTCGGCAGCCAGTCCGGCTCTATGAGCAACTTCGTCTGCGTCACCGGCACCGGTTCGCTATGGACGAACTCCGACCAATTGGCGATTGGCAATGAAGGTTCGTTCAATCAATTGCTTATCAACAACGGCGGCGGGGTCGCCAACACTGTCGGCGTAGTGGGAAACGAATCTGGCGCGAGCAACAACGTGGTGGTGGTGACGGGTGCCGGCTCGTTCTGGACCAGCAGCGGCGATCTCAATGTCGGTCTCTACGGCAGTGGGAACCAGTTGGTGGTCAGCAATGGCGGCGTGGTGGCCAACGGCTTCGGCTTCATCGGCGCCGCTGCGGGCGCGAACGACAACTTCGCGTTGATAACAGGCGCGGGCTCACTGTGGGCCAACAACAACGATCTCTACGTAGGCAACTTTGGCAGCGGGAACCAGATGGTCGTGAGCCATGGCGGTGCGGTGGCCAACAGCATCGGCCTCCTCGGCTGGGATATTGGAGCGAGCAACAACGTAGTGGTGGTGACGGACGCGGGTTCGCTCTGGACCAACAACATCGGCGGTCTCTACGTCGGCTACTCCGGGACTGGAAACCAGTTGGTAGTGAGCAATGGCGGCGTGGTGGTCAGCGGCTACGGCTCCGGCTGGCTCGGTTATAACGCGGGCGCGAACAACAACGTAGCGGTGGTGACGGGCGCGGGCTCGCTCTGGGACAACAATGGCTATACTGGCGTTGACGGCAATCTCTATGTCGGCGGTGGCGGCAGCGGAAACCAACTGGTGGTGAGCAATGGCGGCGTGGTGGTTAGCGGCTACGGTTACGTCGGCGTCCAATCAAGCGCGAGCAACAACGTGGCAGTGGTGACGGGCGCAGGCTCGCTCTGGACCAACACCGGCAACCTCTATGTCGGCGGTGCTGGCAGCGGGAACCTGTTGTCGGTGAACGATGGCGGCGTGGTGGCCAACTATACTGGCAGCATCGGCCAATTCTCGGACTGGAACGTGGCGGTGGTGACGGGCGCGGGTTCGCTCTGGAGCAACAGCGACGGCCTTTACATCGGCTACCAAGCTAGCGGAAACCAACTGGTGGTGAGCAATGGCGGCTTGGTGACCACCGACTACGGCCACCTCGGCTACTACACGGGAGCCAACAATAACATGGCGCTGGTGACGGGCACCAATTCGCTGTGGACCAACAGCAACGATCTTAATGTTGGCTACAACGGCATTGGGAACCAGTTGGTAGTGGGTAGTGGCGGCGTGGTGCAAGCTTCCAGTGCCATCGTAGGAGTGACCGCAGGTGCCACCAACAATGTTCTCCGTCTGGCCGACGGAACGCTTACCGTGTCCAGTGGCCTCGTCATTAACGCGAACAACTTGCTTGCAGGCAGTGGCACGATCAACGGCAGCGTGACCAACTTCGGCACCCTCGCGCCGGGCAACTCCACCGGCAGCCTCACGATCAATGGCAGCCTGAGCCTCGCCGCCAGCGCCGGCATGAGCTTCGAGATCGGCGGGCTCATTGCGACCAATCAATACGACCGCGTGGACGTGACGAACTTCGTGCAGTTCGCCGGGACGTTGAGCCTGAGCCTGCTCAACGGCTTCCTGCCCGCGAGCACGGACAGTTTCACGCTGATGACCTTCGCCACCAGCACCGGCTTCTTCACTAATGCACCCAGCAGCGGCGCCGTGTTGCAAACCACCGATGGTCTGCGGAAGTTCACTGTCCTCTACACGCCTACGAGCCTGGTGCTGACCAACGCGCTGCAAGGCACCAACTTCATCCTCACGAGCATCCTCCCCGCGGCCAACCAGGTAACGGTGAGCTTCCAATCCACTCCGGCGAATCAATACGAGATCCAATACTCCTCCACGCTGACGAACTGGTCGGTGGCCACCAACGCGGTGGCGGACTTCGTTACGAACACGCCCGGCATCACGACGTGGATCGACAAGGGTACGAACACGAGCGGCCTGCCCCTGCCGCCCGTGCGCTTTTACCGCGTGCGGCAATTGTGATTCGGTACGGCGGTCGCTGCCGCGGCGCCCTGACTCCGGCGCGTCAGCCAGCGCAGCGCAGCGAGCGCTCGTCAGCCCACCAACCCGCCTACCTCACTACGTTCGCCGGCGGGGAAGAATGGGCGGAGCAGCAGCTCCGCGCTACCAGCCAAGAAATATTGGAACTGCCAGCGAGACGCTGGCAGCACGTTGAGCGGGAGCGGCGGCAGCTTTGTCGCCGTTCGTTTCCGCAGTGACACGGTGGGGCGGGCGTCCCCGCGAGACGCTCCTTGCGGAGTGCCGCCATCTCCAAACCGGCTCGTCGGGAGCCTCGCTCCACCATTGCAGATCGGCGGCCCGACGGTCGCGCCCCGTGGCTACGCCTTCTCCGCGGCTGCGAGCGCCGTCGCGGTGTCCACTTTGCGGCCTTGTTCGTTGAGGATCTTGCCGAACGCGGACAGGAAGGTCTTCACGTTCGCGAGCGACGAGGTGTCGCCCATCAAACCGACGCGCCAGATTTTTCCTTTGAGCGGGCCGAGGCCGGCGCCGATCTCGATGCTGTATTCGGTGAGGAGACGTTTGCGCATCGCGGCTTCATCCACGCCTTCGGGAACGGTGATCGCGTTGAGCTGCCAGAGTTGGTGACCTTCCTGCGCGGAGAAACTCAGGCCCATCGCCTGCACGCCGGCTTTGAGGGCGAGGTGATTCTTGTGATGCCGCTGCCAGCGGGCTTCGAGACCTTCTTCGAGCGCGAGCCGGAGCGCTTCGTGGAGGCCGTAGTTCATCGAGATGGGCGCGGTGTGATGATAGACGCGTTCCTGCCCCCAGTAGGACGCGAGCAGGTTCACGTCGAGATACCAGCTCTGCACCTTGGTCTTCCGCTTGGTCGCGACTTCGAGGGCGCGCGGGCTCAGGGAAACGGGCGAAAGTCCGGGCGGGCAACTCAGACATTTCTGCGTGCCGCTGTAGACGGCGTCGACGTTCCAATCGTCGAGACGCACCGGGCAACCACCGAGCGACGTCACGGTATCGAGGACGAACAACGCGCCGGCGGCGTGCGCAAGTTTAGAAATTTCCTCCACCGGCGTGAGCGCGCCCGTGGACGTTTCCGCATGCACGATGGCGACGAATTTCGGCTTGGGCGTTTTCTTCAACGCCTCGGCGATCTGCTGCGGTTCAATGATGCGGCCCCACGGCGCTTCGACCTTGGTGACCTTCGCACCGCAACGTTCCGCGACGTCCACCATGCGCGTGCCGAAGACGCCGTTGACGCCGATGATCACTTCGTCGCCGGGCTCGATGAGGTTCACGCAGCAGAATTCCATGCCCGCGCTGCCGGTGCCACTGATGGGAAAGGTCATCGGGTTCTTGGTGAGGAACACGTCGCGCAACATCGTCTTCACCTCTTCCATCATCTGCACGAAAACTGGATCGAGGTGGCCGAGCACGGGCTTGGCGAGGGATTGCAGGACAGACGGGGCGACGTTGCTGGGACCAGGGCCCATCAGGAGACGGGTCGGCGGCTGAAACGGTGGCGGTGTGCGCATGACGGAAAGCATACCGAAAGCGCCCGTCGCGCGGCAACGCCTTTGCGCGAGGCGGCGAGCCACGAGTGTTTGCTTGGAAAACTTTGCCGGAACGCGTACGAGAGGCGCCGTAACCATGAATAGAAATGTTCGGCAGTCGTTCGGAACCCGACGTCACGCGGCGGCTTTGTTGACAGCCATGACCGTCGCTGTCGCGGCAGTTTCCGCAAGTGCTCAGGTAGCGCGAAGCATTGCACCGGACGCCGCCACGGGTAGCGCCGGCGCGGTGGTCGTCGGTGCGGTCCCCTTGGCGCACACGACGCAACTTTTTTCCACCAATCCTCGCGGGACGATCCTTGGTGCCGGTGACGCCGCGCGACAGGCGGCGCAGGTGCTGCGCAATCTTTCCACTGCTCTGCGCGTCGCGGGCACCGATATCGACCGAGTGGTAAAGCTCAATGTCGTCGCCGCCAACGACGCCTCGGTGAAGGTATGCGAAGACACGCTTGCGCGCTATTTCCCCACGGCCTCCAAGCCCGCGGTGAGCTACGTAGTCGGCGGCCTCGCGCAGGCCGACGCGTTGATCGCGATGGATGCCGTGGCCACCACGACGTACTCCACCAACTCCGTGTTGCGCCGGCGCTCGACAAACTTGCCGACGCGCGGCACGGAGGCGCACGTCGCCATCATGCCCGACGGACCGTCCGTTTATATTTCCGGTCAGGCGGAGAAAGCCCCGCTCGCCGACGCGACGCGCAAGACGATGGAGAGCTTGCACGCGACGCTAGCGCAGCTGGGCTTGAGCACGGCCGATGTCGTGCAGATCAAGGCGTTCGTGACGCCGATTACCGAAACCGCAGCGGTTCGCGCGGAGATGGAACGCCTCTACGCCAACCAGCCCCTACCCCCCATTGTCTTCGTCGAATGGCTCGGCTCGCAGCCGATCGAAATCGAGATGATCGCAGCCGCGCCGGCGAGCGCCTTGAAGCAGACCAACTCGGTGACTTACTTCACGCCGCAGGGGATGAAGGCGTCGCCAATATACAGCCGTGTGGCGCAGTTGAATCGCGGGCAGCGGACCTACTTCTCCGGACTCTACGCCGCCGAGGGGCGCGGCGCGGCGGATCAAGTGCGGGAGATTTTCGGCACACTTGGCAAACTGCTCGCCGCGTCGGGCAGCGATTTCAAACATCTCGTGAAGGCGACTTACTACGTGTCCGCCGACGACGTGAGCAAAGCGCTCAACGAGTTGCGGCCAGATTACTACGACCCGCAGCGCCCGCCCGCCGCGTCGAAAGCCGTCGTCAGAGGCGTTGGACGGAAAGGCCGCACCCTCACGGTGGACATGATTGCCGGGCCTTTGGAGTAGGCTCCCGTCGCTCTTCAGAAACTCGTCGCCACGACGCGGCGTTTGTGCGACAAGGCAGATGAAGCACCAATGAAAACTTTCGTCCACCGCTCGCTCTATCTTTTCGTTGCGTTCACCAGCTCGCTCGCCCCTGCCCCGCTTACCGCGCAGACGCTCGAGCCGAAGACGAACAGCGTGCCGTATGTGAAGCTGTTCACCAGCGTGAGCTCCGTCACCAACGCGCGCGCGATCAACAATCTCCCCGCCGCCGCGCGCAACCAACGCCTCATTGACCTCACGCGCTGGTATACCTTCTTCGAAGGTGAATCCGCGAATGAGTTCGTCTTCGGCGATGCCACGAAAGGTCCGCTCACGCCCGGAAAAACGTTGGCGGAAGGTCTCACGGCGCTCGGCGCGGTCGTTGCCAATTATCGCAACGGCTCCTACGTCAGCGCGGCGAATCGCGGGCAATCGTTGTTCGGCGAGGCCGCCGACTTGGAACGCCACGCGCCGCTCGCCATCGCCACGTGGTGGCCGGGGCAGCTTGCCGGCAAGAACGGCAACTTCAGCAACATGATCGCGACGTTGATCGCGCCGCTCGACATCAATCTCACCACGATCGCTGTCACCAGCCCGAGCGCGTACCGGCCAGCAGTTGCGCCAGAGACGTGGCCGTTCATCCCTTCGCGCGGACGCGGCGCGCTGCCGGGCAATCCTTTTTCCGACAGCACGGCGGACTTTGTTTCGTGGGTGCGCATCGACAATGAAATCATGCGCGTGCGCACCGTGGCGCAATCCGCCGCCGGCATCGTGCTCGGCGTGGACCGTGGCTACTTCGGCACTCCGCGCGTGGCGCATGCGAAGGGCGCGCGGGTATTCGTGCCGGTTTACATTGGCGTCACCGCCACGCCGTCATTTGATCCCGCGGGCTCACCACCGGTGAACAGCCCCGCACGCAGCCTGCGTTATGCATTGAAGATCTGGCAGGCCGACGCTGCGACCTGGCTGGCGCGCCGCGTGACCTCTTCGTTCGGCAACAACCGTCCCGCGCCCTATTTGCAAGGCTACAATGCCGTCTGGCTCGACGTGACAAGCTGCGCGCAGCTCAATTGTGCCGATAGTTTCGGCCAGCCGATCACGCCGTGGGATGACTCGATGCAGGTCCCGAGCACACCCGAAGCGTGGGGCAATCATCAGGTCGGCAAGCTGAGAGAGTTGAAATCGCGCCTCGCAACGGCGGGTTATCCCAACGTGCAATTCATCATCAACAGCGTCGCGCACTACGGTCGCCCGGGGGACGATTGCCGCACGCGTCTGCTCACGATGAATGTGGCCGAAGGAGGCGCGCTCGAGTATTGGCTGCAATATCCGCCCGGCTGGACCGCCGCAATGACGCAACACGTCCTGATTCAATCGCAAAATCTCCCCGGCATCTACAGCGCGAACTGGGCGGAACTGGATCGCTCGTTTGCCGTGCCGCAATACGTCCGCTTCGCCTACGGCTCGTATTTGCTCGGCTGGCATCCCACCGCGACGCGTCCGCGCTTCGGCGGCCCCTTCGGGTTGAATCCGCCCGACGAAATGTTCTTCTGGGATTTCGGCGCGCCGGCGAAAGCCATTTTCAGCCTCGACGATCTCACCACCATCACCATCCGCAAGCCCACCGGCACGGCTGCAGCGGTGAAGTTCTACCGCCGTGACTTCGCGAACGGCATCGTGATTGTGAATCCCTCGCGTGAGCGCGCGCGCGTTGAGCTCGGCGGCGAGTTTATCGACCCGATCAACACCGATTTGAAGGGACGCACCCTCAAGGTAACGAACGTTGAAGTCGGCCCCACCGACGCTGCGTTCTTGTTCAAACCGTAATCGCACCGCACTCGTAACCACCCTCCAGGCAATCTCGTCTTTCCGCGCAGCCGCTCACCCAAACCCCATGAAAACATTGCTCCAATTCTCCGTCGCCCTCTTGCTGGGAAGTTTGCTTCTGTTCAACGGTCCCCGCGCACTCGCAGCGGAACGTCGACCGAACATTCTCGTTATTCTCGCCGACGATCTTGGTTACGCCGATGTGGGCTTCAACGGTTGCAAAGACATTGCCACGCCGAACCTCGATGCGCTCGCGAAACAAAGCCTCCGCTGCGTGAATGGTTACGTGAGCCATCCATTCTGCAGCCCCACGCGCGCGGGCTTGATGACCGGCCGCTACCAGCAACGCTTTGGTCACGAGAACAATCCCAAGTGGTCGCCGGAGGACACCGTCGCGGGCTTGCCCTTGTCGGAGAAATTTCTCCCGCAAGTGCTCAAGACCGCGGGCTACGTGACCGGATGCGTCGGCAAGTGGCACCTCGGCGCGCATCCGCAATTTCATCCGAACCGCCGCGGCTTTGACGAATACTTCGGCATGCTCGGGGGCGGACACATCTACATTCCCGGCGGCAAAGGCGGCGAGGAATACAACATTCCCATGGATCGCAACGGCAAGCCCGAGCCGCTCACCGAATACCTCACCACCGTGCTCGGGCGCGAAGCGTCGTCATTCATCAGCCGCCACCAAGCCGCGCCGTGGTTTCTCTACCTTGCTTTCAATGCTCCGCACACGCCATTGCAAGTGACCGATCCATTGATGGCCCGCGTGAAACACATCACCGACGAAACCCGCCGCGGCTACGCGGGCTTGATCGTGGGCCTCGACGACGCGATTGGCGGAGTGATGAAGACGTTAAAAGAATCAGGACAACTGGAAAACACGCTGGTGTTCTTTTTCAGCGACAACGGCGGCCCGATCAGCGTCACACACAGCGACAACACGCCGTTCAAAGGCGCCAAAGGCAGCGTCTACGAAGGCGGCATGCACATTCCTTTTCTCGTGTCGTGGCCCGGCAAACTTCCCGCGGGCAAGGACTACACCCAGCCGGTCATCTCGCTGGATGTCTTTCCCACCGCGGCGGCGTTGGCTGGCGCGAAAATTCCCGACGACGTGAAGCTCGATGGCGTGAACATTCTCCCGTTCCTAAACGGCGAAAAGAAAGGCGCCCCGCACGAACGCCTCTTCTGGCGCACCGGCGGCGGCGCCGCCCACGCCGTGCGGCAGGGCGATTGGAAACTCGTGAAACTTCAGAATCAGTCCGCCGAACTCTACAACCTTGCCGACGACATCGGCGAAGCGCGCAACCTCGCCGCCCAGCAACCCGAGATCACTGCTCAATTGCAACAAACCGTCAACGCGTGGGACAAGGAACTCATCAAGCCGATCTTCGAAAGCCCGCGCCCCGCCGCACTCAAGAAAAAGAAGGGCCCGGCGAAGACGGAGAAGAAGTAACCCGCAGTCCACTTACTCAAACATCGGCCGTACCCGCCGGCACCAGAATGGCCCCATCGGCTACCGATCACCCGTGGACTTCGAGAAATCAAAACGCACGGTCCTGACGCGGCGACGGAGCATTGGGTGAGATTTGCCGTCCAACGGGAATGAGAAGAATACTTACTCTCGCTGTCTCGATCGCAACCGCCGCTGCGGCCGTTGCGGCACCGCAACCGGCCATTGACGTCGCTACCATTAACGACAAGGTGAGCATTAGATTGGGCCAGCAGCTTCAAATTAAATTCACCGCCAACGGCCACCGACTCCTGCAACCCCGAAGCGTCGGGCGAGCGGACACCAGCCAAGCGACTGTCGGGATTAAACTGAGAACGACCGACTCGACGCCATTCCGGGTTCCCGGCGTGGCGACACGGCCTTATCTCGTGGTGTCCAATGGCCTTGAGAGGCCCCTACACTACCGCGCTCTCGCACGAATCAAGGGAAGCAAAGAGTTTTTCGCGTTTGACCAATCCGTTGAACCGATTGCCCCCGGCGAACAATCACAATACTGCTGGGAAAGTGGTTCGTTGGTCGAAGAAGTCATCCTTTACCAATTCGCACTTTCTCCCAAACCTTCTCCATGAAGCACCACGAGCCGAGAACGCCAGACCGCGCGCAAACAATTGGAACCACACGCACGATGTCTGGGCAGTGCCATCGCACGGACACCGATTGCCACCCCCGAGTCCCACACGCAGAAAGAACACCCGCTCCACTGATGGACCCGGCGGGTATCAGGCCACTGAGCGGGCCACGTCCGCCCGCTTTGCACGCCTGGGTCAGATTCGCTATCATCATTTATCTGTGCGCACTCACAGCGTGCAGCCGGAGCGGCGCGCCCAAGACGTCGGTTCGCGAAGTTACGGGCAGCAAGACTCAGCGCGTCGCGGCCGTCGCGGCCATCATCGCCCAACATCACGCGCCACCAACCGCCATTCTGGACGCTCGCTTCGTTGAGGAACCAACCGGTGACGGCGTATTGGGCCCGTCAGATTTTCGGCGGTTTTACCTCATCGAGGTCGCACCCCAAGATGTTGCCCGGTGGACACAGGCTTTCACGTCGCTCGGAGCGGCGGCCGAGTATAACGCGCCGGCACAGCCTCGCGATTGGTGGATTACTCGTGAGCCATTCGCCTCGCTCCAGTTCTACAAGCCGGACATTCTGACGGGTAGAGCTCACGGTTGGATCGGAGTCTCGCCGCAAACCGGACGAATTTACATTTTCACGTTTACGATGTGATGATCGAATCGTGGCCCGACTCAGGGCAGAAAATCGCAACCCCACGCGGCCAAGACCAACGCGACGCCAGCGGTCGCGGTTCTGCCTGGTTGCGACGCTTTAGCTATCCGGACGAGGCCCCTCGTCAGCTGAGGCCCGACCATGTGGCCTAATCACGCGCTCGAAATTGAAACAACCCTTGCGCCGCACCGCTTCGCGGATGCCGAAGCGCTGAGCTTGGGGCGACAGCGCTTTTAGCGATGCCACCACAACGGAAATTCAAGCACACGCTGTTTCGCGTAGGCATTATTCTCAGTGTGCCTCTGCTTTTGCTTGGTAGCTGTATCGTCTTCGACGGCATTTCGATGTCCGCAGCGCGTCCACCGAAATCATTGAAGACGATCGAGGATTTTCAGATGTGGAAGCATGGTTCGATTATGGGAAGAGGCACGTTTGAAACTGGAGGCGTGACGTATACTGTCATGCTTGCGCCCGCCGGTCGGGCTTTTGCGTCTGGCCCGTCGGCGTATTTGTTCGATGAGAATGGGCAATTTGTCGATTGGACGGGAGACATGGGAGATTGTCATACCGTCAAAAATCATTTCGACCTTACTAGCGGACACGTTAAGAATGTCACCCGTAAAAACCCTTAACCGTGCGCTCGAAGTTGCAACCCCAGTGGCGCTGCAACGCTTCCCGCATGCCGGGTTACTCAGCTTGACCCGCTAGCTGCTTCCACTCCATGCGTAACCCTTGGCTTGAGATCCCGATTACCGACTACGAAGCCCACATGGCACTTCCCTCGGTCGGCCAAGCGCAGATGCTCGCCAATGCGTTGCAGCGGACCATCGCCCAGAGGCAACCGTGCTCGCTCGCCGTTCTCGGCGTCGCAGGCGGCAACGGTTTGGAGTTCGTCGACCGCAATGTGGTTCATCGCGTAGTCGCCGTCGACTTCAACCCTGATTACCTTGCGCTTTGCTCCAAGCGTCACGCAGCATCCTTCGCCGAGTTCGAGCCAGTGTTACACGATCTGTCGCAAGGACCGCCGGCCATCACTCCGGTCGAGTGCATCTTCGCGGGGTTGGTTTTGGAGTATCTCCGCATCGAGGTGTTCTGCGATTACCTGGCCTCCATTCTGACGCCTCGTGGCAGTTTTGCTGCACTGCTGCAGCTTCCGTCTCCGACGCAGCCGGAGGTTAGTCCATCACCGTTCACCAGTCTTCGCCGCCTTGAATCCACTTTCTCGTTCGTTGACCCTGCATTTCTGGACGACAATCTTTCAGCTCGCGGCTTCTTGCCCATTGTCTGCGACCGATACGACCTCGATTCCGGAAAATCCTTTCACTATGCTTCGTACCAGGCAACGAATGCGGCCTAATCCTACGCTGGAAATTGAAACAACCATTGCGCTGCCCTGCCACCGGACGGCTTCGCTTACTTAATCCCCTTTGACGACAATGAGATTCGCACGATCTACCGCCAATCTCATTCGCGCGATCGCCATCCTGCAGCTGCTCACTGCAGGTTTTTGCTTCGTGCCGCAGAGCGCCCTCGATTTCTTGTATTCCTGGGTCGGCTTGGGACAAATGCCGGACCTGCCGTTCTTGCGCTACGTCATTCGCGGCGCGTCCTACTGCCAAGGGGCCATCGGCGTGTTGCTCTGGATCATCGCCAGCGATGTCGTGCGCTACCGGCCACTCGTCATAGCGACAGGCGCCATTTACCTGGTCGCAGTTCCGGCGTTTTGGGCCATTGATGTCATGACCGGTATGCCCCGCTGGTGGGCCATCATGGACACGGCTTCTTGCTTTCTGACCGGTGGTATACTTCTCGCACTTTGCTTCCTGTCTTCTTCCCGAGCACAACAAGCACCTGAAGCCTAAGCTCAGGATAGACGGCACCGCAGACCGTCTTTAGGTCGGCGGGGACGCCCCCCTGAGCAAAGCGTCAGACGACGGCGACCCCGCGAGCCCCGTCATTCCACCTCGCCCTGCTCCGCCGTCCTGAGTGATCACCCGCTTGACGAGCTAACGCGTCCGCGTTAAACGCCCCTCAGCGCCGATCCCTAATCCCACATATCCTATGCCCGCACGCACTCAACCCACACGCACGCCCATGCGCGGCCCCATCACCAGTCGCCTCGCCGCCGTCGCCCCGAACGACAACCTCTCCGCCCACCTCAACCAATACGTCCCCGAGGCGCTGCGCGGCAGCGATCGCTTCCTCGACATTATCAACTGGAACATCCGCTGGTTTAATCCGCGCGATACCGTCCGCCTCAAGCGCATCACGCAAGTCTTCACCGAACTCAACGCCGACATCCTCGTCTGCCAGGAAATCGAAGCCGGCGCCCTCGATCCCGTTGCCGACCGCCTCAATGCCAGCGGCGCGGGCTTCTACAAGACCGCCTACGGCGCCACCGGCGGCGATCAGCGCATCGCCCTCGTCTACGACACCGAATGGGTCCGCGCCAAGGAAGACATCACCGAACTCTTCCACGACGAACCGCCCTATCTGGGCAATACGCGCAAACGCATCTTCCCGCGCCTGCCCCTGCACAGCACCTTTGTCGGCCGCGCGACCGAGGGCGCTTTTGATTTCCACCTCGTGGGCCTGCACCTCAAGAGCCAGCGTGACAACGGCGGCGACGACGGCACCGCGCAACGCCGCCAGAGCGCCACGCGCCTCACGCAATGGCTCACCACCGAACTCGGCGATGAACCCGACGTCATCCTGCTCGGCGATTGGAACGCCCAGCCCGACGAACCCGAATGGCAAGCCCTGCGCGACGCGGAAGCCCACGGCCAGGTGCGCTTCTTGGCCTGGAACAAGGAAAAGGAAGCCAGCCACTTCTTCCAGAACGGCGCAGGGTCCCGTCTCGATCTCGTGATCGTGAGCGACGACGCGGAGAAAGTGGCCGTCGACCAAGGCGCGCACGTCATCCCGTGGAAGGAAGCGTTCGCTTCCATGGCAAAACTCCGCGGCTACATCGACACCTTGAGCGACCACCTGCCCGTCGTGAGCCGGTTCTACTTCACCGACGCAGCGGGCGATTGAGGCAGGACTGCGCAATGGGGAACCCTGACCTGATCCGTTGACGTTTATGACCCATCTATGAGTGATTTACCCAAGCCACCGCGCTACCGCACGCCGGCCACGCGACAGGCGTTGGAACGTGGTTCGTTGCCCAAGGAATGGTTTGAAAGCGCGCGCCAATGGATGGTGGACGCAGGATTTCGCGAGCGCGAGATTCAGGCGCTCGAATGGCACGATGCGGACGGGCTGACCTTCGCGCAAGTGGCGCAACGATGGGGCGTCACCCGCGAATACGTCCGGCAGGTTTACGCCAAGGCCCGCCGCCGCCTGCGGCGCTCGGAGAACGCGCCTTTCTGCCCGCCGCCTTACCGCAACTACGCGGCGCCTCCCCGCGAAAAGAAAAACTCCTCACACGAAGCGGCTTGAACTGCTCCTTATCCAATGGCTGCACGTGGCCTGAGTTAGGGCGAATTGGATACGCAGCGCGCAGGGCACAGCGGAGCTTCTACTTCACCGATACCGCGGGCGATTGAGACTCGACGCGCTTCCGGCAGCTTGCCGGTAGCACGCCCATCGGGTGGCACATGCGTTTCGCGGGTGCACCTTTCGTGACAGGCGCGGCGCATCGTTAGGGAGATCGACGGGCTGGCGAGTCGTATCAGGGTTTGATCAATCTGAAGTACGTGTGGCTCGACGTGGCGGGGTAATTGGTTGCGGTCAGTCCGTCAGTTCCCGGCAGGTCCTGCCAGAGCGTGGGGAAGGCGAGGTTGGACGACGACTGAAGACGAACGCCCGGACGACCCACCCAAGTTAAAAGCACCTTGTTGGAGGGGTCGGCAGCAGGGTTCAGATTGCCAAAGGAGATCTCATGGAATTGATTGCCGAACGTATCGGTGGGCAAAACATATTGTCCGGTCGTGCGGATGTAGCGGATATGGTTGGTTCCAAAGGGCGCCTCGTTATCGCCGCCATTGATGCTGTATTTGTAGCTCAGCGGCACGGCGTATCCTTGCGGAAATGGAATCTCCAGCGAGTACGTCAAACTGCCAGGCGGATCATTCGTCAGGGTGAAGTTTGGCAGCGGGTTGCCCCAGCTCCACCATGGCATCCAGTCGCCGTTGAGGTAGAGAGTATCGACCATGGGGTCAAATATGTGGCCGTCGGTGCCGATGGCATTGGTCATGTTGACAGTGAACTTGACGGTCGTGGCCGCCGGCAGGAGATCGGAGATGGTCTGGTCGCTCCACAAGACGGGAGGGAGAGTCAGCGCATTGGTGCCCACGACGAACGAACGGTCGTTGCCGCCGGTGCTGGCCGGTGTTTCCCAGCCCAGGCCGCTAAAGCCACCGTTTACCGTGAAGCGATACTTCTCCACGCTGCCGGGGCCATCAAAAACGAAGGTGGTGCCGGAATAGAAGTGCTGATTGAGGGCCGCTGGATCGTTCGTCAGCACGAATCCGCCGGCCCATCCGGTGAACGATCCCTTGCATTCGACAATCTCGTAACCGAGAAAACGACCGGCGGCGGCTTGGGTGGAAAGATCCACTTGAAAGGTCACGGGTATCGGCGTGCCCAGGTTGTTGAAGAAGACCACGGGCAGGATCGTTTGATTGGACAGAATGAAAGACCGGTTATCGATCGACTCCCAATTATTGCCACCGAAGCGGTTGATGATGAATTTGAATTCCTCGTAGGTCCCCGGATAGTTGCCATCGTTGGTGAACGTCCCCATGTACAGGTTGTTGGTCCCGGTGTTGGTCAATTGCAGGAACGATCCCTGATCCCATTGGTAAGGGGTCTGAAACAGCCCGGCCACGTAAACCAAATCAGTGTTCGGATCAAAATTACCCAAGGCGACCTGGGTGGACAGGCTGACCCGGAAGGTGATGGAATTGGTGGTGGCGGGCGAAGCCGGCGGAATGTCACTGAAGTAAACCAAAGGCACCACCTGGGATCCGGACGCCAGAGTGAAGGGGCGGTTGCCTGAACCTTGCAGTTCGTAGCTTCCGTTGCGAGTGAACTTGAAATACTCCTGCGTTCCCGCCGGGTCGGTGATCTCGAATGTGTTGGTCAGGATGTTGGGATTGGCGCTGGGAACCAGGTTGTATCCGCCGCTCCAGCCGTTGAACGATCCACGAACGTCCACCACCTCGAACATCGGATCGAAACCCGGCATCCCGGTCATATCGACCTGAAACTTGACGGGCACGGCGTCAGCATCGAGCAAGCCGAGGTGGAACGTGAGCGCCGCCAAAGCGGCCACAATACCAGGGATGTGGGTGGATTTCTTCATGGGAAGGAATATGAAAGCTGACTTCGCTCTGATTGGTTAATTACGTCCCTTATGGACGGGACGTTTATAGTGGCAAACATGGCAAAAGGTCAAACCGATTGTGGCCGGGCCGTGGCCGCACCACGCCGATAGGGTAGCACCCGCGTCTCGCGGGTTGAATTCGGCGTCCCGCCGAATTCCAAAGGTGAGCGGAGTTTGATGACTCGATCCGCGTTCTCGAGGACTCATATCGCGCTCAGTTTCCGTCGTGACGCCAGAAACAACCTGCCAGAGACGGGTGCTACCATGGGTCGTCGGCTCGCGGGGACTCTCGCCCCACCGGGCGCAAAGTCACGGCGGAGCGGCAGCTCCGCCCTACCAATAATGCGGTAGGGCCGGCGCTGCCGCGCCGCCCAATCTCCGCATCCACGCGTCACGCGTGGATGAAACGGCCTTGGGTGGCACCCGCCTCTCGCGGGTTGAATTCGGCGTCCCGCCGGATTCCGAACGCGAGTGAAGTTCCGCACCTCGCGGAGCGCCGGCAAGGTCATCGCAGCGCGATCACCCTACCATTGAGCATTTAGGCTCGGTGTCCTCCATGCCTCCGTGGCCAACTCTCCCTCACGGCCTTCTCAGCCGGTAATAGGTCTTGGTGGCCGGATTGAGCGGGACGGTGACGGTGTTCGTGGTCGCGCCGGTAATGGTGGGAGTGAACGCGGTGTCGCTCCACAGCGTGGGCGTGGCCACGTCGGCGGAGGATTGGAGGATGAAGCCGGTTTCGGCGGTGACCCAGGTGACCAAGGCGTTGGTGCCGGCGCGAGTGATGTTCAGGACCGGATAGCCGAGCTGCTGCACGGCGATGCCCCAGAAGCCGCCTTCGCTGCGATAGCTGCCGCCGGCCACGCGACCGGCATCGGCCTGGCCGATGGTGCCGCTCAAGGTGTAAACGCCGCCGGTGCTCTGCATCCCGCCGCCACCGGCGATCTTGTGCCAGTTGATGGTGTATTGGGCGTGGGCGGTGAGTCCGCAGGTGGCGAGCAAGATGAGGCAAAGTGTTTTCATGATTCGCGCATTTGTGAGGTTCACGGGGCGATACGGGCGTTGCTGCCGCCGCCCCATTTTTCAAGACGCGAGCGCGTGGATATCCGGGCCGGGGCGGGAATGTTGCCAGCCGCCACACGGACGACCACGGGATTGGTAGCGGTTTGCCCCCAAGTGTTGTGATACCAAGTGTCGTACACCGAGGTCAGGTTGTTGGCGGGTGAATGCGGCGTGGCTTGGCCATCGGCACCGGGCGACACATAGAAGCGCGGCTCTTTGCGCCGGACGGTGACGAAGCGATTGGTTCTGATGAATTGCGCATTATCGGCCGAGCCAGCGACGCCGATCGGAATCGGTGGCGAACTGGGCAGAATCCAGTGCGAGAAAGTGAAAGTGGCGTTCGGGTCCGAGAACGCGTCAATCCGCGTCGGTTCGGAACTACCCCACATGATGGTTTGCGCACGAGCGGTTTCAATGGCGCTGAATTCGTATGTAGCCTCCCACGCGTGTTCGATGATTCCGTTCGTAGCATTGTTCACCCCGCCGCTCGTTTGATGCAGACAGCCCAGATTGTGTCCGCTCTCATGAGTGAAGGTCTGGGGCGGCTGATCCCACCGGTTCACGCCGAACGCGCCGGGAGCATTGCCTATTCCGTTGTTGGAAACATCGGTATAAGTCGCCCAGAGATGGATCAAATCCGCGCCAAACTCGGCGATGTCTGCGGAGACGCCGTCCATCACCCCGTCGTCGGTAGTGCCCAGCTTGGTGAGCAGGTCGCTGGCGGTGGTGACAACTGAGTAGTCCATGAGACTGATGCGAACCAGCCGGATCCGAAAGAGCGTGCCACTGAATGAATGCACGGAGTTCGCAATAGCCACGCGGGCGGCAATGAGGGAGGACATTTGCGCATCGCCCCCGGCGGCGTCGCGAGCGAGCGGAGTGTAATAGGCCAACAGGTCTGCGTAGAGATTGCCATCCGCCAATGAAGACGTGATGCCGCCCGGGCCTGCATTTCCAGCGACAGCAGGTGCCATGAGCGGAGCGGTCTCAGAATCATTCACCCCGCAAACGCCCTGAGCGGCGGGGTCCGCCTCCTCCAGCCAGTAACCGCCATTGACGCCCTGCCCGGCACTGCGCAGGCGCAC
This sequence comes from Limisphaerales bacterium, assembly GCA_044224905.1. Taxonomy (GTDB): domain Bacteria; phylum Verrucomicrobiota; class Verrucomicrobiia; order Limisphaerales; family JBGAJN01; genus JBGAJN01. The sequence continues at coordinate 1,843,729 of JBGAJN010000001.1, read as the reverse complement.
GTCGTTCTCCGCATGCCCGTGGGCATCGAGCGTCACGGCGCCGTCCCACACCGCCAGCACGGCGGAACTGGGAGAGATACCTTCCAGCGTGCCGGTCAAAGCAAAACGCCCCGGGCCATAATCCTCGCGACCCGTGAAGTTCAATATGCGCTCGCCATGGCCAAACATGGGCAGCCGCACCCGGGTGACTTGCTTGGATCCCAATTGCTGGATCACAGCCCGGTCCAAGCCTCTAAACTGGCTTCGTAACACTCCGCGCCTAGCGGTGGCGAGCGCGGCGGCAGGCGCGTTTCCTTGGGCGGGCGCGAGCAGCGCGGGAGCAGGAGGCGAAGCAAGTTGCGCCGAGGCAGCGGGGAGGAAGGCGGCCAGCGCAAGGGCGAAGACGACGGCTCGCAGCGCGAGGAGTTCCACCTCGTTCACAGTGTGGAAAGTTCCGCGACACGAGTCGTACGACTTGGAAGAATTGATTTTCATAATCTTGAATGGCTTGAGGTTGATTCAGCGGCTTGCAGGGTGGGTCAGTTGCTTCACCAGCTCCTTCAATTCCGCCACGCTCTGCTTGAGCGATTCCACTTCCGCCGACTTCTCCTCCAACTTCTCATTCAAGCCCTGGATGGCGGCGAGGGCCACGCCGTCGGCATCAACGCTGGCGATGTGCTTGTCATCGCGGCCTGTGCCGAAGGCGGCGTGGAAATCCTGCGCCATCGGCCCGATGTGGCGTGCGTCGCTCTGCTTCTTGTATTGCCATTCAGTGATGGGCAGCGCGGCGACCTTGGCCAGGACTTCGCGGCTGCTCACGGGCTTGAAGTCCTCCTTGGCGTTGCGGTCGCTGGTGAGGTTCACGGCTACGCAGGTGACTTCGCCGGCGACATCCAGCTTTGTGGCTGGATCGGCCTTGCCGATGCCGACGTTGCCAGCGGGCGTAATCACAATGTTCCTATCCGATGGAAAGCCCCCGAGAGCGGGGTCATAGCGTGCGATGCCAAAATTCCCAGCCCCGTAATACGCGTCGAAGAGAACCCACGACTTCCCTGCGTCATTGAGCGCATCGCTAAAGGTTAGGGTGGCTGCTCCGCTGCCACTCAAGTAGGCCCCTGAGGCGGCAATGGTGCCATTCACATCCAGCTTCGCTCCAGGGTTCGTCGTGCCGATGCCGACGTTGCCGTTGGTGAAGATTTGAGTGCCGCTAAACGTGTTTCCGCCCGTGAGCTTGGCCACACCATTGAAGTTGGTGGCATTCACATTGAGGTTGGTAACTCCCGCGCCATTGCCCGTGAACGTGCCGGTGAACTGGTTGTTCACATTGGTGGCCACCACCACGCCCGCAAAGCGGTTCGTGCCCGTGAAGACGTTTGTGCCGTTGAGCAGCGCCACATTCGTCGAGAGCCGCGCATCCGCAATGGTGCCCACGAGATTGGTGGAGTTGAGATTGGTCAATCCGCCGCCGTTGCCCGCGAAGGTGTTGTTCACGTTGCTGAAGTTTACCACGCCGCCGTAGGTGCCGGAGAGCGCCGTGCTCGGCAACGTGCCGGTCACGCCCGCCGCGCTCGCGCCCCCGGCATACACCGCATACGGCGCCGCCGTGATGGGCTGCCGCGGGACGACGTTGGTGTAGGCGCCCGTGCTCACGCCCGGTCGCACGGCCATGTTCAACCAGCGCGCCGGGCCGGTGAACACATTCGCGCCCGGATCAAGGGGCACGGTGAAGAGGCCATTGGTAACGCCCAGATCATTGATCGTCACCAGGCTGCCCTGCTGCGCACCACCGCTCACGGCATCGAACACGCGGAACTCGAAGTCATACACGCCATTGGCCGGCCCGCCCTGATCGGTCAGGAAGCCGCTGTACGTGAAGGCGGTGCCTTGGGCGAAAGTTGAGAGGGGAGTGAGGAGAGCGGAGAGGAAGCAGACTCCCAACAGCAAGGTGACGAGGTACAGTTTTTGGGTGGATTTTCTCATGGCGGATTTGGGTAATGTCGCTTGCGCGATTTTCCTAATGATTACGGCCCTATGGACGGAGCGCTTCTTACTGCTAAATGACCCGCAAGATCAAGCAAAAAGACCGCTCAATGCCAGCTCACCGGGAACGCTTACTGGGTTCAAATGAGAAAACTTCGGTGGGGCGAGGCTACCGACGAGCCGCGCGCCGTGAAGCGGTTCCCGAAATGGTGGCCCGCCGCGAGGAGTCACGGCGGAGCGGCAGCTCCGCCCTACCCATCGTCACATTCGGCGGACCCGCAGGTCCGCCCTGCCATATCCGGTAGGGCCGGCGCTGCCGCGCCGCCCAATCTTCGCATCCACGCGTCACGCGTGGATGAAACCGCCTTGGGTGGCACCCGCGTCTCGCGGGTTGAATTCGGCGTCCCGCCGAATTCCGAAGGTGAGCGGAGTTTCATTTCACAATCCGCGTTCCCGAGGATTCGCATCGTGCTCGGTTTCCGACACGACCGACGACCCGCCGGAGGCGGGTGCTACCCTAGGGCGTCGGCTCGCGGGGACGCTCGCCCCACCGGGCGCCGCAACCCGCCGCGGTCATCGCAGCGCGATGACCCTACCTGGTTTTGGTGGGTAGGGAAGCCGCGCTGCGGCGTCCCCGTCGCCGAGCGCAGCGTCAGGCGACGGAATTCGGGCGGTGAGAGTCCGGGGTGAACGCCCGTTTTCGATTCGTCGTGGCGCCGCAACCCGGCGCGGTCATCGCCGCGCGATGACCCTACCCATTGGTTCATTCATCGCGTTGCGCGATGAATGGGAGGTTTGGGCCGCGCAGCAGCACGGCCCTACCCCACATTGATCGGCGCGGTCATCGCCGCGCGATGACCCTACCGGGTTTTGGTGGTTACCGGACCGTCCGGGTGCCGGTGACTCGCACGGGAAGCGTGGGCGCTCCGGCCGGCATCCGCTCACGCTTCACGGGACAAGCGTCCACTCCTCACCGATCAAGCGTGAGCGCTCTTCGCGTGAGGCGTGGACGCTTCACGGTCAAAGCGTGGGCGCTTCTCGGGTGAAGCGTGAGCGCTCTTCGCGTGAAGCGTGGACGCTTCGCAGTCAAAGCGTGAGCGCTCTTCAGGTGAGGCGTGGGCGCTTCGGGGTCGAAGCGTGGGCGCTTCACCCCAATGTCAACGCGGGGCGTGTTTGGGTTTTTGACAGGGCTTGTCTCCGGTTTCGACACCACGGCCGGCGGTCGTTTCGTTGCGCGTCACGGGAGCATTTTGCATCATGACCGGCACCCCTCACTTACCCGTAAGGCGTAAATACTTTTCCATAAAACAGTTCTACTACTTCTAAGTATTAGCCGAATGAGACAGGCTGTCCCGCGGGCGGTTTGGGGCGCGGGTCAGGGCGGCTCAGTGATCCGTTTGGCAAGGCGATTGCAATGGGAGGTTCCGTTGGTCCGCCGTGCGAGTGCACGGGCCGGACGTAACGAAGACAGTGAATCATACAGGCACGTTATGGCATCCGAATACGACGGCGATGAGGAATACGATTCCGGCGCGGCGTACGACGACGGCAGCAGCGGGCCGGAAAGAAAGCATATGGCAAAAGTAAAAGTACGCCGGGGTCGCACCAAGCGACTCAGCCGTTCCGACAAGGGCAACACGGGTGACTTAATCATCACCAAGTTCACCAACAACACCCACTACACCGACGCGGACGAGGTGGTGAATCCGTTCACCACCGCGAACACGAACCTCAAGGCCGCCCAGGCCGCGCTGGACATCGCCGAGCAGACGGTGGAGGAAAAGCGCGCTGCCGCCGAAGCCGCGGAGGCGGCGTGGGACGACGCCTTTGACCAGGTGGCCGATCACGCGGAGACCAAGGCGGCGGGCAATCTGGTGATGCTCCAGAGCACGGGCCTCGAAGTGCAAAACACTCCGGCGCCGATCAGCGAGATGCTCGCGCCCGCCAAGATCACCGCCCGCACGAACGGCGTGGCCGGAGCGACGAAGATCAACTGGCTGCGTTCGCGCGGGGCAACGCACTACGTGGTGCAACGGGCCTCGGCCAATCCCAACGATCCGGCGAGCTGGGAATCGCTGGATACGGTGTCGGCGGCGTCCTTCGCGGACACCGGGCTGACCAGCGGCACGAAGTATTGGTATCGCGTGGCGGCCAAAGGCTTCGCCGGCCTCAGCGGCTGGAGCCAGGCCGTGTGTGTGATGGCACCGTGAAATCACCAAGGAGTCAGGAGCCAGAATTCAGAATCCAGAAGGGTTCATTCTGGCTCCGCTTCTGACTCCTGAATTCTGAATCCCGAATCCTGAATTCTTTTTATGTTCGATCCCACTCTTCCCAAGGCGAACGCGAAGATTCGTTCGAGTGAATTGCGTAATCAGTTCAACGGGCTCAAGGCGGATTACGAGGCACAGATCGCTGCGATTCCCGCCGGGCCGCAGGGTCCGCCGGGTGATCCGGGGCCGCCGTTCGCCAATGCGGTGGTGGATGGCGTGAATACGCTGGGCCCGGACAGCGGGGCCACGGTGGCGGTGTCGTTTGACGGGACGGATGTGCATTTCACCTTCGGTCTCCCGCGTGGTCACGACGGCGCCGACGGTGCGGACGGCGACACCGGCCCGCAGGGACCGCAAGGGCCGCAGGGTGAGAAAGGGGACAAGGGTGATCCGGGCGATCCGGGCGGCCCGCAAGGTCCCAAAGGGGATCCGGGCGATCCGGGCCAGACGGGCGCGCAAGGGGATCAAGGCCCGCCGGGCGAGGTGAGCGCGGCGCAATTGAATGACGCGATCGAGGGGACGGCGCGGAACATCAACGGCGTGATCGAGGCGTTTACCGGCACGTTCAGCAACCCGCCGACGCAATCGGAGATGCAAGCGTTCGCGGATTACGTGGAGAGCTGGAGGCAGGCTTCGCTTAGATAGGAGTCAGGATCAAGGAGTCAGGATTCGGGATTGAGGATTCGGGCGGCGGAATGCCCCTTGACGGGATCGGGTGGTTGGCTATGAATCCCCTCACACCACGATATGGACACCACCCAAACTCTCCCCACGGGCAGTTCGCCCGTCACGTTGCCCGGTTCGCCCAAGGCCGCGAAGCTGTTCCATGCCGGAACGGCCGCGCTGCTGTTAGGGTTGATGGTTCTCGGCTTCCAGCAATTCTACCTGCATGGCCGCGCGTATCCGGGCCGCGAACTCACGCCGCCGATCCGCACGTTGATCATTCTGCACGGCGTGGCGATGGCGGGGTGGATGTTGCTCTTCCTGTTGCAACCGCTGCTGGTGGCCACGGGCAATCGTCGCATCCACATGAAGCTGGGCTGGCTCGGCGCGGGGATCGCCGTGGCGGTGGTCATTCTCGGCTTACGGCTGGGCATTGAATCCACGCGGGTGAATCCGGCGGAATTGCGGATCTGGGGTCTCCCGCCCAAACAGTTCATGGCGGTTCCCGTGATCAGCATTGCGATCTTCGGCGGCTTCGTCGCCGCGGGGATTGGCACGCGGCGTCGCCCCGAGGTGCATCGGGCGATGTTGCTGCTGGCCACGCTCGCCGCGATGCCCGCCGCGATCAGCCGGATCGACGCGCTCAACCATCTCTATCACGAGACGATCTGGGAAAAGGTGTTCGGCCCGTTCTTCATGACGCTGGTGATCGCCGTATTGCTCGGCGTGGTGAAGTGGGCGGTGACGCGCAAGGTGGACCGCTATTACTGGATGGGCTGCCTGTGGCTGATCATCTCCAGCGCGTTGATCATGGGCCTGGCGCCGACGGCGGCGTGGGATCAGTTCGCGAGCTTCCTGCTGCGGTAATGCGCGACGGGCGGAGGGTTAGCACGGACGCCGCGGCGCGGCATCCCTACCCGCTTCGGTCACACGCCGATCGGGTGCCAGGCGGTCTTGAATTCCACGGTGTCGAGAATCCAATAGGGGTCTTCCGCTTTGGGAGTGAACCATTCGGTCTCGGCGAGGGAGTGGTTGGCGTAGCGTTTGAGATTGGTGGCCACGCCGGCGCGTAGTTTGGCGCTGAGCTCGGGAATGCCCGCGCCGTCCACGATGGCGTTGACGTCCATGTGGGTGGCGATGTGGGGGGCGAGTTCGTCGCGCTTGCCGGCGAGGATGTTCACCACGCCGCCGGGCAGATCGCTGGTGGCGAGGATTTCCGCAAAGGTCAACGCAGGCAACGGGGCTTTCTCCGACGGGATCACGATGGCGGTGTTGCCGCTCAAGATCACGGGCAACAGCAACGACACGAGCGGCAGCATCACGGGAAGATCCGGCGCGATCACGACGACGACGCCCATGGGCTCGGGCGTGGTGAAGTTGAAGTGCGGGCTGGCGACGGGGTTCACGCTGCCGAAGACCTGCTGATATTTGTCGGTCCAGCCGGCGTGGTGCACGAGGCGATCGATGACGGTGGCGACACCGGTGCGGGCCTGTTCGATGGTCACGCCGTGGGAGCGGGAAACTTCGCGCGCGAGATCTTCGCGGCGTCCCTGGAGCATCTCAGCGGCGCGGTAGATGATCTGACCACGATTGTAGGCGGTGGCCTTGGCCCAGCCATCGAACGCGGCGCGTGCGGCGACGACGGCGTCGCGGAAGTCTTTGCGCGAGGCGTGGCAATAGTGGTCGAGCGCTTCGCCGTTCGGCCCGTGGGCGGTGAGGTACTTGCCGCTTTCGCCACGGACGAATTTCCCACCGACGTAGAGCTTGTAAGTTTTGCGGATATCGAGGCGCGACTCGTTCATGGGATGATTGATGGTGGCGGCAGCGTATCAGCGGTCCGCGCGCAGGGCAATCGCCGTGTGAGCCGCCGGACAGAAACGGCGGCGGCGAGCGCGGACTTGCCGTTCGCGCGGATTTCTTTAGCTTAACGGCGGTAGCGCACGACGCGCGCGTTCGCGGGAATTCTGATGAAACCAACCTTGATACTCTCCAGCCTGCTGAAGCTGGCGACGCCGCGCGCGCGGTGGGCGCGGCGGATCGTGATCGCGGTGGCGCTCTACACGATCATCGGCTTCTTCGTGGTGCCGGCAGTGATCAAGTGGCAGATGGTCAAACAGCTGCCGAAGTTCACGCACCGCGAAGCCACGGTCCGGGAGGTAGCGGTGAATCCCTACGCGCTCTCATTGACGATCAACGGGCTGACCTTGCGGGAAACCGACGGCTCGACCTTCGCGCACGTGGACGGCTTCTACGCGGACTTCCAGCTCTCCTCGATCTTCCGCGGCGCATGGACGTTCCGCGAGGTTTCCATCGAAGGCCCGATGGCCAACATCATCCGCGCGGCGGACGGGCAGTTCAACTTTGCCAACTTGTTGACCAACGCCACGCCGACCGAGCCGAAACCCACCCCGAAGGAACTGCCGCACGTGCTGGTGGGGAATCTGGTGGTGACCAACGCCGTGCTCAACGTCACGGATCACACCCGCGCGGCGCCGTTTCGCATGAGCATCGGGCCCACGTGGTTCGCTCTGGAAGATTTCACGACCCATCACGAGAAGGGCGCGCCGTATCAATTGCTCGCCACCACCGGCGACGGGGAGCGGTTCGAATGGATCGGCGATTTTTCCATGAACCCGCTCCGCTCCGCAGGCGAGTTTTCCCTGCGCGATATTCCGATCAAGAAATACGGACCGTATCTCGCCGACTTCACCCGCGCGCAGGTCACCGACGGCGCGTTGAGCGTCGTGGCGCGTTACCGGTTCAGCGCCGTGCCGAAGAAGCCGCTCGAAGCAGCCCTCACCGACGCGGACGTCCAACTGAAGGATTTCCACGCCCAGGCGCCGGATACCGGCGAAGTCATCCTGCGCTGGGCGAACCTCACCGTCAGCAATGCCTCCGCCAATCTCATCGCGCGCGAAGCCCGCGTGCCGTCGGTGAAGATGGACAGCGGCGCGGTCACGGTGCGGCGTGATGCAGACGGTGGATTGAACTGGCTGAAACTGCTCGTTAAACAAACGAACGCACCGGCGGCGGTCGCCGCAAGCGCGACCCAAACGCCCGCCGCCGCGCCGTGGAAATTGTTCGTCGATGAAGTCGGCATCGAGGGTTTCTCCGTCACTGCCGAGGATCGCGTGCCGCCCAAACCCGCGGCTTTGGGCTTCGATGACCTGCGCCTCGTGGTGAAAGGATTTTCGAATCAAAGCAACGCGCCGGTAACGGTGGCGCTGGATTTCACCGGTCGCGCCGGCGGGACGGTTCACCTCGAGGCGAACGGCACGTTGATGCCACCCGCGGTGGAGGCCACGGTGGCCGCCACCAACCTTGCGCTCGCGCCGCTGCAACCGTACGTCGAGCAACAGGCGAACGTCATCGTCAACGCGGGCGCCGTCACGAGCAATGGCCGCATGCGCTTCAATCCGCATCCCACGAACGGCCCGCGCCTGCAATTCGACGGCGATACAACGGTGACCGGTTTCAAGGCGACGGATACGATCTCGTTCGAACAGTTCACGAAGTGGAACGAGCTCGCCGTCCGCGGAATCCACCTCGCGCTGGAGCCGAATCAACTCGAGGTCGCCGAAGTGAAGTTCACGGGTCTCGACGGCACGCTCGTGATGAGCTCGAACGGCGTGCTGAACTTGCAGGCGCTCGCCAAGACGAAGCCGGGAACCATCGCCCCCGCAGCGCCCGCTCCGACCGCGGGCGAAACGAAACCGGCATTCGAATTCCCCATCAAGGTCGGCGCGATCGTGCTGGAGAAGACGTCGTTCCACGCACAGGACCGCTCGATCACGCCGCGTTTCAACACCAGCATCGAAGAGCTCAACGGCACGATCCGCGACTTCAATTTCCCCAACCCGAAGAAGGTCGGCATCGATCTGAACGGCAAGGTCAGCGCGCTCGCGCCCTTCACCGTGACCGGCGAAGTTACGCCCGATCCGAAGAACCTGTTCGTCGACATGAAGCTCGGCTTCAAGAACAGCGACCTCACGCCGTTCACGCCGTACAGCGAGAAGTTCGCCGGGTACCCGCTCAACAAGGGGAAGCTATCCTTTGATCTGCGTTACCTGATCAGCGAACGCAAGCTCACCGCGGAGAATGTCCTGGGCATCGATCAACTGACCTTCGGCGCGCGGAACCAGAGCACCAACGCCACCAAACTCCCGGTCAAGCTTGGCGTCGCGCTGCTCAAAGACCGCAAGGGCCGCATCGACTTGAATCTCCCTATCAGCGGCAGCCTCGACGATCCGAAGTTCAGCATCGGCCGCCTGATCCTGCAAGTGGTCGTCAATATTCTCATCAAGGCTGCCACGTCGCCGTTCGCGCTGCTGGGCTCGATGTTCGGCGGCGGCGCGGAACTGCAATTCGTGGACTTCACGCCGGGCACGCCCGCGATTGAATCCTCACAAACCAACAAGCTGGAGAAGCTCACGCGCGCGCTTTACGAACGCCCGGCGTTGAATCTGGAAATCAGCGGCGAGATCGATCCCGCGACGGATCGCGCGGCGATGACGCAAGTGAAGTTGCAGAACAAACTCAAGACCCTGCGCGTGCAGGAACTCGTCGCCGCCGGCCAGCAACCGCCCGCCTTAAACGAACTGAGCCTCGACGAGACGAACTACGTCCGCCTACTCAAGCAAACGTATTTCATCGCGTTTCCGCCGCCGACGAATGCCGTGACCAATCTTCCCACTGCAGTTTCCACCAACGCAGCACCGACGAATCTCGTCACCGCCAAATTGGTTGTGACCAATGCGCCGCCATCGACGTCCCTCGTCTTCGCTCCCGCCCAGCGCTCGACGGCGGTTCAAAAGGGTGGCGAGCGATTAGCCCAGCAGAAAGAAGCGCCCGCCGCAGGAACGACTCCGCCGCCCGCACCGATCATCGCCGCGCCCGCAACCAATCGCGTCGAAGTTGCCACGGCCACGACGGCAACCGTTGCGCCTCCGCCCGAACCGACGCGGGAAGAGATGGAACAGAAGCTTCTGCCGCTTTACACGGCAACGGATGAAGAGTTGCGCGAACTCATTCAGCAACGGGCGCAGGTGGTTCAAAAGTTCCTGCTCGATTCCGGAAAAGTGGAAGCCGAGCGCTTGTTCCTCGTCGCACCAAAGCCGGTCGACCCGACGGCCAAAGGCACGCCGCGCGTGAACTTCTCGCTCAACTGAGCCGCGTCGCGTTACTGTCGAGCCGATGAAGCAATCCGATCCAGTGGCGGCGTTCCTTGAGCGATTCACGCTCAGCCTCGACGAAGGAACTTTCGCCAAGCTCGCCCTCTCGCGACCCGCCCCCGGCGGCGCGCGTCCGGAGAAGATTCTCGGTCGGCTCATCGAATTGCGCGGTGCGCCGCATCTCTCGCTCACGCTGCGCCACGCGACCAACGACTTGACGCGCAACGTCCCGCTCGGCGAAGCGGCGGAGTGGTTGCGCACACAACTCGGCGCGGAATTCCGGAGCGCGCTGCTCGGCACGACGGAACGCGACTGGCAGTTGTTTTTCCCCGAGAGCGGCGCACCGCGACTCGTCGCGCACAAACCATCGACGACCGCCGCGCCCACGCGCGCGCACGATCAGCCGAAGAATGACGTTCTGCAGGCCTCCGCGAACGATTGGCTCAACGGTCTCGGCGTGACCGAAGCGAACGGCAAGGTGCGCGCATCGATGTCGGACAAGCATCGCCAGATCAATCGCTACCTCGAGACGCTCACGCACCTCGCCACGGACGCGGGCTGGATTGGCGGAAGCGCGGCCCAGTGCGAGCTCGTCATTGCCGACATGGGTTGCGGCAAAGGCTATCTCACCTTCGGCGCGTGGCATCTGTTCAACCGGCAACTTGGGCTGCGCGTCCGAGTGAGCGGCGTCGAAACACGGGAAGACTTGGTGGTCACCACGAACACGCTCGCGAAGAAAATCGGCGCGAAGACGCTGAGCTTTATTCGTGGCGATATTGAAACCGCCACGCTGCCGAAGCTCGATGCGTTGATCGCCCTGCACGCTTGCAACACTGCTACGGACGCGGCGATCCGGCGCGGCATCGAATCGGGCGCGTCGCTCATCGTGGTCGCGCCCTGCTGCCACAAGGAACTTCGTCCGCAATTGCAACACCCCGCCCTGCTCGCGCCGGTGTTGCGCCACGGCGTCATGGAAGAACGCCTTTCGGAATGGCTCACCGACGGCTTGCGCGCGCTGTATCTCGAATGGGCCGGTTACCGGACGAAGCTGTTCGAGTTCATCTCCACCGAACACACACCGAAGAATCTCATGCTCGCCGCCGTGCGCGAGCGCGAGCCGTTCACGAACACCGCGGCGCGGGAACAGTTGATCGAGTTGAAGACGCACTTCGGCATTCAACATCACGCGCTCGATTCGCTGCTGGCGATAGCACCCTGAGTTTTCACGCGATGAACTGGACGACGATCGATTGGCGGGCGCTCGAACGGATGCGTGCAGGTTTCATTGCCGGCACCGCGGGCGCGCAGGATTACTGGCAGACCGAACGCGACCTCGCGAGTTACGACGCGACATTCGCGCAACGCATCGGCTGGAAATGGGATTACGTGCTCGCCGAACTCACGCAACGCGGCTGGACGCCACCCGGCGGTGACGCGCTAGATTGGGGCTGCGGCAGCGGCATCGCGCACCGGGCGTTCCTCGATCACTTCGGCGCCGAATCGGTCTCGCAAGTTCACCTGTGGGATCGTTCGTCGCTGGCGCTGCAATTTGCCGCCCGCCGCGCGCGCGAAAAATATCCCAAGCTCAGCGTCAACGTCGGCCTCATTGAAAAGCCGTCGCTGGTGTTGATCAGCCACGTGTTGACGGAACTCGAACCAGCGAAGGTCGAGGAGTTGGCAGACTTCGCCGCGCAGGCGACGACCATAATCTGGGTGGAACCCGGAACCTACGAGGCGAGTTTAACGCTGATCGCGATCCGGGAGCGATTGCGCGATCGTCTGCGAGTGGTCGCGCCGTGCACGCATCAGGAACGCTGCGGCATTCTCGCGCCGGGAAACGAACGCCATTGGTGCCATCATTTCGCGCCGTCGCCGCCGGAGATTTTCATGGATGGCAACTGGGCACGCTTCGCGGAGATCGCGGGGGTGGACTTGAGCAGTTTGCCCGTGAGCTTTCTCGTGCTTGATCGCCGGCCCGCACCCGCTTTGCCGATTGGTGCCACACGCGTCCTCGGCACGCCACGCGTTTACAAACCTTACGCACGTATTCTCGGCTGTGACTCAACGGGCGTTCACGAACGCACGCTCAACAAACGCACGCACCCCGACGAGTTTCGCCGAATCAAGAAGGACAAGTGCGAACCGTTACAGGTATGGGCGTGCGACGACGACGTGATCACGCAAGCGATGCCGCTTTTCGCCAGCGAGGAACCCAACGACGTAACGGACGAAGCGCCGTGAATCAATTGGCGCGGATGGCGTGCAACTGCGAAAAGGTGCGCACGAACATCCGTCCACCAGCGATCGCCGGCGTGGACTGGCTGGTGTCGTTGAGCGCGTTGATGCCGAGCGATTGAAACTTGTCCGCGGCCGCGAGCACGAACACCCTGCCCGTTTTGTCGACGCTGAAGAGTTTTCCACCGGCGGCGACGGGCGAACCGAAAAATTCACCGTCGACGTGCTCCTGCCAGACGACTTCGCCGGATTGCAGCTTCACCCAACTCACGATTCCCTGATCGCTCCACAGGCACACGCGGTCGCCGACAATCAACGGTGAGGGAATGTGGGGCACGGACTTTTCGAGACGCCACACTTCCTCCAACGGGCCCGTGGTCTTGCCCGGACGCAACACCACGACGTGCTTGGGATTCCCCGCGAAGCCGCAGTTGACGATCAGATATTCGCCGGACGTAGACGGCGAACCGATGGCGCGCTCGGCTTTGTTGGCGAACAGCGGCTTTTGCCAGAGTTGCTTGCCTGTGGCCGCATCGACGCCGGTCGCACCGAGATGCCAACTCGTGACGATGACCTGCGGTTTGCCGCCCGGCGGCGTGTAAATGCAGGGCGTCGCGAAGTTCGAATGATTCTCAGTGCGTGGTAATTTCCAACGAACCGCGCCGGTCTTTTTATCCAACGCAATCAACGCGCAGTCGGCTTCCTGATCGTTGGAGAGAATCACCAAATCCTCGTGAACGATCGGCGAACAGGCGAAGCCGTGTTCGCGGCGCACCGGTCCAAGATCCGCTTCCCACGCCTTCTTGCCGTCGTGAGTAAGCGCGAGGACGGTGAGTTTCTGCGGCGTTCCCCACGTGAAGTAAACGCGCTCCGCGTCCACAGCCGGCGTGCTCGATGCGAGGCTGTTAAACTTGTGGTGGCGATACGCGATGCTGTCGAAGGATTGTTGCCAGAGAGTTTTTCCATCGGCGGCGTTGACGCAAACCGCGACACGCTGGCCCGAGGTCGCGTTGCCGCAGAGCACGAAAACTTTCTCGCCCCACACTGCTGGCGAACCGTGTCCCACCCCAGGAAGTTTCACCGTCCACTTGCGGTTCGCCGGAGTCCATTGCGCGGGCAGGTCCGCCACGCCGACGCCCGACCCGTTGGGCCCGCGAAAGCGCGGCCAGTTCTGATCCGCCGCGACGCCAAAGGAATGAAGTAAAAAGAGACCAGCTAAGAGGAACGGAATTGGGCGATGCATCGGCGGATTGAAAATCCGCCAACGTCAGCAAGCAAGCGAATTGCCCACTTCAACGAACCGCCACCGCGCTGAGGCGCGAGTAGAGGTTGCCGAAACGTTCGGCCCGCGCGCGGTAGGTTTTCTTCACGCTGTTGAGATCGAACCCGGCGGACTCGAAGTGACCGGGCTTGTTCCACAAAAGATAAACTTCCACAGCATTCGGGGGACGACTGGTGATCTGCTGAAAATGACGCATCCGATCATCGAGGATTTTCCGCGCGACTGTCCACGCGACTTCGGGATTCGCATATTCCGACGACGGGCTGTAGGCGCGCCAGACGTCGGGCATTATTTGAAAACGGCTGATCTCGCCGGAACCGCCGCGCATAAGATCGGCCTCCGAACGTTCTGCAACCGTGGCGCCGGATTCGAACATCGCGAGCGAGTCACGCAACGGCAACGCTCGCGAGGAAGCGACGCTGAGTCCGAAGAGAAAAATTGCGAGCAAGAGTGATTTCATACGGTTCGTTATTCAGCACGGTTCGCGCCAAAAGTGAGTTGGTTCAGCGTGTGCAAATACCGGCCGCAGCACTCGGAATCAAACCTCACTTGCTGACAAATTACTCACAGCCAAATGTGAATAACTCAGAAGCGTTTCCAACTCTCGCCGAGCCCGCGACTTGCGCGGCGCCAGAGCGGACAACTTGATTAAAACCGTGCGGGGAAATTTGTGTTTATCCTCCGTTACATCAACGCGGGCTCACGCCAATTGCTCGAAGAGCACCGCAAATCCTGCCGGTGTAAAAATGGACAGGGGCGCAAGTTTTGCCGCGTCTTGTTCACGGCCGAACTGCGCCCCTGCGAAATGATTCTGCCGGAGTCTACACCTTCACCGACTTGCCCGTTTCAGCAGACTTGTCCGCCGCAAACATCACGCGGTGCGTCCGCAATGCGTGCGCGAGACTGGTAAGCGGCATTTCTTTTCCCGCGTCGAGCGCATCGAAGAAGGCTTGGAACTGCGTGGTGTACGGATGATCCGAAACGTCGCCGGAATCGAGCATCTTCATCGCGAGCGTGCTCCACGCGTGTTTGTTCGTGTGGAGTTTCATCGAGTGGAATTTGTTATCGAGCAAGCTGCCTTCACTGCCGCAGAGGTGCGTGTGGAAATAGTATGGCTGGAGGCAATCCACCACCGCCGAGCACTTGCCCACACGACCGCTCTTGAACTTCAAGATCGTGACGCTCGTGGTCGTGTATTCATACGGTTTGAAAATCTTGCTCTTCGACTTCGTGTCGTAGCTCGTGACCTCGACGACGTCGTCGCCCATGCACAGCATCAACGCGTCGAGCGCGTGGCAACCCGCCGTGAGCAACGAACTCCCGCCCGCGCTCTTCTTCACGTTCCAGCGGAACTGGCCGTACCACGGTCCAATGCCGTGATAATAATCCACCTCGCCGTAGTGCAACGTGCCGAGCAAACCTTCGTCGATTGCCGCCTTGGTCACGAGGAACTGGCTCGACCACCGGCACTCAAAGCACACGCACGTCTTCACCTTCGCGGCCTTCACCGCCGCTTCGATGCGACGGCAGTCAGCCCACGAGAGCGCCAGTGGCTTCTCGATGATCAAATGCTTGCCCGCGCGCGCCGCCGCGACAGCGTGATCAGCGTGTTGATAGGGATAACTGCAGATCGAGATCGCATCGATGCTCGGGTCCTTGAGCATCTTTTTCAGGTCGGTGTAGCAAGTGATGTTGCTCCCGTGCTGCGCGCTGACCTTGGCGGAATCCAGCTTGCGCGAGGAACAAACCGCGGTGACCTGCGCCTGGGCAGTGGCGTTGATGGCCGCGATATGCGCGGTGGCGACCCAGCCGTAACCGATGATGCCGACGTTGTATTTTTTCACGATGCGTAGTGCGTTGAAGATTTGGTGACGCGCACAATCGACCGAGAACACCAGAGTTTGTAAAGCGCATTTCATCGCGCAACGCACGACGGCGAGGCCGACTTGGTCCATTGCCACCGGCAAGCCGCGTGCGTATTCTCCGCGCCGATGGCCACCAACGTTTCACCACTGCAATTGCTCCCCCACGGGCGCGCAGCGTTTGAGGCGATGCTTGCTGCGATCGCGAATACCACCGCTTCCCTGAAATTGGAAAGCTACATTTACGCCGATGATCCGGTGGGCCGGGACTTTCTAGCGTCGCTCATCGAGGCCGCCCAACGCGGGGTCCGCGTCCAGATACTGGTCGACGCCTTTGGTTCATATGAGCTCGACGCGGAGTTTTTTCGCCCGCTCCAAGCCGTCGGCGGTGAAGTGCGATGGTTCAACCCCATTCAATACGATCGGTTCGCCATCCGTAACCATCGCAAACTCCTCATCTGCGATGATCGCCTCGCCGTCGTCGGCGGGTTCAACCTTGCGCAGGAATACAACGGCGACGGCCTCAACTCGGGATGGTGCGATTTGGGAATGCAACTCTCCAACCCGCTTGTCACCAAACTCTCCGCGTCATTCGACGAAATGTTCGAACTCGCCGAGTTCCGTCACAAACTATTCTCGCAGTTCCGCAAGTCGGCCGCCAAGCAGCAGATCGCCGCCCACGATTGCGAACTTTTGCTGACCGGCCCCGGACGCGGCTTCAACCCATTGAAACGCGCGCTCCTTCATGACTTCGCGCATGCGGATCGCATCCAGATCGTTTCCGCCTATTTCCTGCCTCCCTTGCGAATGCGGCGCGCCTTGCGCCGCGCCGCTCAGCGTGGCGCGCGCGTACAGTTGATCCTGGCGGGCAAGTCGGACGTGCCCATTTCGCGGACGGCCACGCAGAGTCTTTATCGCCGCTTCCTCGCTGCCGGGATCGAGATCTACGAATACGAGCCGCAGATCCTCCACGCCAAACTCGTGCTCACCGAAGAAGCCGTCTACGTGGGCTCTTCGAACATCGATCCGCGGAGTTTGGATTTTAATTACGAACTGATGGTGCGCGTGGAAAACCAAGCGCTGCGAACGGAGACCAGCGCGTGGTTCAAAACCTTGTTGAGCCATAGCCGCGCGGTCACTGTGGAACAATGGTGCACGCGCTCATGGCTGGACAAGCTGCGCCAGCGTTGGGCGTATTTCGTCGTCGCGCAATTCGATCAGTTCGTAACCCGCCGGCAGTTACAGCGACTGAAATAGCCGCTTCGTCCACCACCACTGCCTCAACGCGGAAGTTTGTTGATCGTCTGATAGATCTCCTGTTCCGCGTCGGCGCCGGCAGCAGACTTCAATTGATACTTAATCTTCATCTGCATCACCGGCTTGAGGTCGGGGATTTCCAAAAAGAGCGTGCGACCATCGGCGGAAAGCTTCGCGGATTTCAACGTCACCGGGTCGTGCTGCTGAACTTCCTTCTGAGTTTTTGCCCATTCCGTGCCGCCTTTGTCCGACGGAATCGGCGCCGGCGCGAGCGCGGAAATTTCGGGTGAACCGTAAGCCGACGACCAAACGTAGTTCCATTGTTCGAGGGAATAATTCTCCAGATCGTTCGCACTCGCCGGATCGAGCGGCGTGGTGAACGTGATCTCCATCCCGTTTTTGCGCGCGTGCATTTCAAGCGGCATGCAGACGGGTTGGCCAGTGAACCGCACACGTTGGAAGCCGCCGTTCTTCGCCGCGCTGGTCTGCCAGCCTTTCATGCCCACGAGGTAAAGCTGGTGATCCACGGCATTGAAGCGCGCGCGCATGATGCCGCTGTTGAAGCTCAACGGAAACCGCACCACGCCGCCCTGCACCTGGCCATCGACCTCTTCCTTGAGCACGTGAAAGAGGGAACACGTGCCGTACGAAAGGTGCAGCATGTGCCCGCTGAACGGGCCCCATTGATCGGTCGTGACCCACACCTGTCCACCGCTGGAGTTATCCACGTTCTTCGGGAACCAGCAGATCGGCTTGTCGTAATCCGTCGGCGTCTCGGCGCGATGCGCCAGCGGCACCACGCCGTAGAATCCGCCGGGCTTGATCCAGTTCAACCGGCACATCGGCGTCCACGTGCCTTCGTTGTCGCCGCTGGTCAATTCGCCGTGGGGACCGACGCCCATGCCGTTCGGCGCGCGAAAACCGGTGGCGACGACTTCGAACTTCTTCCCGTCCGGCGACACTTTGAACATCGCGCCATGATGATCCGCGATTTCCGCGAAGCCGCGGCCGCCATTGCGCACGGGCCCGGCCTTGGTGAAATAGAAATTCCCATGCTCGTCGGTGTGCAGATCGAACGCGAACTCGTGAAAGTTCGTGGTAATGAAACAGTCGTTGTTGAAATTCTCGTAGAAGTCCGCCTCGCCGTCGCCGTTAAGATCGTGCAAGCGCGTGATCTGGTCGCGGCCGAGGACGTAGATTTGATCCTTTACGATCTTCAACCCGAGCGCGTGATAAAGCCCCGAGGCGTAGCGTCGCCACGACAATTTCGCGAGGCTACCGTCGATGCCGGAAACCACCCATACGTCGCCGTGGAACGTGCAAACGGCGGCGCGCTTTCCATCGGAGAAAAAGTCCACGCCCGCGAGGAACATCTCGGCACTCCACGGATTTTCGTAGGGCACGGTCAGCGTATCCACCGTGTAAGCGCGCGTGTTCAAACCGAGTTCGCCTTTGGTTTCGACGGGCTGCGGATAGCGCGCTGGGCCGCCGGTGGTGAAGGATTTCAGATCCGCGATCGGTGTCGCCGCGTTGACCCATGCAACACCAGCGCTCGAACCACCACCTGCCGGCTTGGCCTTGATACGAATGCGAAACTTTATTGGCGACTTATGCGCGGAGAAGCTGATCCATTCGTTGCCGTGCATTGAAGAGGAAGCTTTGGACCCCGAAGCCGTATCGATTTTTCCGACGGTTTCAACTTGGGCCGAGAATGGTTTGTTCTCACTGGAACCCAACAGTAACGAAAGCGGGCGCGATGACGGGCCCAAATTGAATGCGCGCACGAACTCGCCAGCGGCCGCATCGTATTCCGACATTTCAAGAATCTCGCAATCACCAACGGTGTAACTCAGCACGACCTTGTCGCCGTGGACGTAGAGGCCGCGCCACTTCGCCCACGTCGCGGGGAGCGGTCCGATTTGTTTCGCACGCGGATCTTTGTTCTCGTCGCCGCGCACGCACCAACCGGGAAGCACGGGTGCCACGAAAGCGATTTCACCCTGACTCATCGGAAACTCGCCGCGCGACATCAGCTTCACCGGCGGAACAAAGCCACCGACCCACCCGCCGGACATGCGCATCAGTTCAGTGTCGAAACACACGGCCGCATTTCCCGCGAGCCGGATGGCGATGCCTTTGAGTGCGGTATTCGTGCCCACGCCTACAGTGGAGGATTGAAAAAGGAGATTGGTGTCGATCGCACGCGCGTTCAACGCGAACGCAACGGCGACCAACGCAACAACAGCGCCCGCGGCGCGACGACAAAACGACTGTGATGGATTCATGAGGAGTATTCGAACGTGAAACTGACGGAGAAATTCAATGGCGCGACTCGGCCTTGCCTTCGGGCGCAACCGGCAGATCGCCTTCGCCGAGCCGGCGGTGGAAGAGTTCCAGCGCGAGCCCATAGCACTTCAGTGCGAGCTCCGGATCGTAGCGATGCCCTTCGTCGCGAATGAACGCGTGCTGGCCATTGAATTCGTGCCACGTGAAATTCACGTTCGCGTCGGCGATGCCTTCGTAAATCTTACGACGGCCCTCGCGCGGAACGTGAGGGTCCTGCCGGCCCCAGATGAGGAGCAGTTCGCCTTTGATGTCTCTGGCGCAGGCAAGCGTGTCGTCGCCGGTCTTGCTGAGAGAACCTCTGTGAATGTCCGTCGCGTAAAAGCACACGGCAGCGCGCACGTCGGAATTCTTCGCCGCGGCGCGGAAGCTCAAGTGGCCGCCAATGCATATGCCGAGCGTGCCGAGTTTGCCCGTGCAGTTCGGATGGGACTTCAAGTAATCGAGCACCGCGCGGGAATCGCCATCGAGGCCGCGGAGTTCCTTTTGGAGCTTGAGAGCGTTGCCGCGATCGGCTCCAGCTTGATCGTAGGCCAGCGCGCAGCCGGCGGGCTCGAACTCGTGAAAAATCTCCGGCACCGCCACCACATAGCCATGTCCCGCGAGCAACGCCGCCGTGCGACGGATCGGCCCGGTCACCTGGAAAATTTCCGAGTAAAGCAGGATGCCGGGGTAACGACCGGGCGCCGTGGGACGAAAAACGAACGTGCGCATCGGCCCTGTGGGCGTGGTCAGATCGACAAATTCATTGTCTTTGATGGTCATGGCGGCGACGAGCGTAACGAGCGCGGGAAATCGGGAAAGGGAATTCGCGCGCACTTTTCAATCGGGTGATGACAGGCACGCAGTCGGTGTGTTTCACTCGCGCCGCAACTGATGGCCGCCGCCGATTTGCTGACCAATCTACTTCGCGACGTTTCGCGCTCGTTTTATTTGACGATGCGCGTGCTGCCATCTCCCGTCCGCCGGCAAATCGGCCTCGCCTACCTGCTCGCGCGCGCCACGGACACGATCGCCGATACGAAGCTCGTGCCGATCGAATCGCGCCTGCAAGCGCTGCGGGAACTGCGCGAACGCATCCTGAATTCCGGCAAAAATACCGCGCTGAATTTTGGGACCATCACCAGCCAGCAAGGCCTGCCCGCCGAGCGCGTGTTGCTGGAGCGAATCGAAGAAGCGTTGTCCGTGCTCCGCACTTTTTCCGACGCGGACCAAAAACTCATCCGTGAAGTGCTCACGGTGATCACGAGTGGACAGGAGTTGGATCTCCAGCGCTTCGCCGGCGCGAGCGAGACGAACATCGTGAGCCTCCGCGATGAAGGTGAACTGGACGATTACACCTACCGCGTCGCCGGTTGCGTCGGCGAGTTTTGGACGAAGATCTGCCGCGCGCATTTGTTTCCGAACGCGCCGCTCGATGAAGTCACCTTGCTGAAGAACGCCGTCCGGTTCGGCAAAGGTTTGCAACTTGTCAATATCCTGCGCGATTTACCGAAGGACCTGCGTGAGGGGCGTTGTTATTTGCCGGCGGAGAAGTTGCGCGAGGTCGGCCTGACGCCGGTGGACCTGTTGAACCCGGAGAATATTTCAAAGCTCCGCCCGCTATACGACAAACAGCTCACGGCAGCGCAGGCGTTTCTCGCGGCGGGCTGGGACTACACAAACACCCTGCCCTATCGCCAAATGCGGGTTCGGCTGGCGTGCGCCTGGCCGATCCTGATCGGCGTGAAAACGCTCGGACGCCTCCGCACGGGCAACGTGCTCGACGCGACGCAGCGCATTAAGATCTCACGCGCCGACGTCCGCCAAGTGATCAGCCGTTCCGTGCTCACGTATCCATGGCCGTCAGCCTGGCGACGGTTGTTCCGGCGGAGTTTGGGTTGACCCACCGAAATCCTGTTGCTTCCGCGAATCTTTTCGGCAATAAAAAGGAACATGAACACGCCCAAGTCCATTGCGCTTCTCGGCTGCGCGCTGCTCACCGCAACGTTGGTTTACGCCCAAGAGCTTTCGCCTGACGCGAAGAAACAGGCCGAGGAAGCATTGCGCCAGAAGATGCTCGAGCTCGATCAGCAGAGCAAGGCATCCGCCGCGCCGAAAGTTTCCAAACCGAAAGCCACGACCACCAAGGTCGCCCCGGCTCCCGCTCCGAAGCCCGCAGTTCCGGCGCGCGACGGAGTGTTGCCGGTGCCGCAAGCGCCCAAAGTCACTTCGGCGCCTGAGCCGGCGAAGCCCGCACTCGATCCCGCTGTGGAAGCACAAGCGCGCGAATTGCTCCGCATGAAGCTCGCGCAACCTGAACCGACGACGCCTAAGCCCGCCGTCGTTCCTGCGAAGCCGGCGGTTGTCGCTGCACCCGCACCCGCCCCCAAGCCCGCTCCGAAACCGGCGGTGGTTTCCGCGCCAATTGTCGTAACAGCACCGGCTCCGGCCAAACCCACTCTCGATCCTGCCGTTGAAGCTCAGGCCCGCGAACTATTGCGCGCCAAGATTGCGGAAACGACGGCTCCCGCTCCAGCGCCCGCACCCAAGCCGGCGGTTGCCCCGACCAAAGAAGCAGCGCCAGCCAAGACCGTCGCGGTTGCCCCGGCGAAGGAAACCAAGCCCGCCAAGGTCGAAGCCAAAAAGCCGGTCGCCGAAGCGAAAAAGCCCGCGCCCGCAGCTCCGGTGGTCGCGAAGATTCCCGCGCCGTTTGCCCAAAGCAAAGTGGATCGTTTGAACGAACTCACCGCGCGCTACATGGCCGACAAGATCACACCGCACGAATATCATCAGGAACGCGCCAAGATCATTGCCGAACCCTGAGGTTTATTAATTCTCCCCACCCGCGCGTGAGCGAAACTCCGCGCGGGTTTTTCTTTTTCATCGCGGTGGAAAAATTCCACGCGTGACATCGGCGGCGCTTCATGGCAAACCATCGCACCATGAAAACAACGCTGCTTAGCTGCTTGCTCGGCCTGTCGCTGGGTGTTGCCCCGGCGTTCAGCCAAAACGACAAAAAAGACTCCCCCGTGAACACCAACGAAGTTGCCGTCATTAAAACCACCGAAGGCGAAATGGTCATCGAATTCTGGCCCGACGTCGCGCCCAAGACCGTCGAGAATTTCAAGACGCTCGCCAAGAAAGGATTCTACGATGGCACCGCGTTTCATCGCGTGATCAAAGATTTCATGATCCAAGGCGGCGACCCGCTCACCAAGGATCCGAAGAAGGAACCGATGTGGGGCACAGGCGATCCCGGCTACAAGATCAAGGCCGAGTTCAATGAACGCTCGCACAAGCGCGGCGTCATCTCGATGGCCCGCTCACAGAATCCGGATTCCGCCGGCAGCCAGTTCTTCATCTGCCATGGCAACCCGACGTTCCTCGACCGCCAATACACCGCGTTCGGCAAGCTCATCAAGGGCGACGACGTGCTGGAGAAGATCGGAACGACCAAGACGCATCCGCCGGACCGCCCCGACAAGCGCATGGGCGTGGAAAGCATCAAGATCGTGCCCGCGAACGAAGTGAAGTAATTCACCCGGGATTTCGCGCGGATGGAACTCCGGTTCCATCCGCGTTTTTGTTGTATGGAAACTGACCTGAGCCAACTCGCCACCGCCCTCGTCGCGCTGGGTTGCCCGCCCGAGAAGTCCGCCGAGATGGCCGCGCAACTCGACAAACGCGCGCGCCAGCTCGCGGAACAAAAGGGTCGCACGTACGAGCAGGCCATGGCGCATTTGCTCGGCTTGATGAAACAAGGCTGGGCCGCGCAGGGAAAAACCAACTGACCTCATGATTAAACCCTGGAAACAACTCACGCGAAAACTCATCGGCGACTTCCGCATCTTCAAGCTCTGGTCCGACGTGAAAGTCTCGCCGCGCACGGGAAACGAGCACGATTTCTTCGTCCTTGAAGCGCCCAATTGGTGCAACATCATCGCGGTCACGCCCGATGAAAAACTAGTGATGGTCGAGCAGTTTCGCGTTGGCACCAACTCCGTCGATCTCGAAATTCCCGGCGGCGTCATGGATCCCGGCGAGACGGATCCCGTTGCGACCGCGGTCCGCGAGTTGCGCGAAGAAACCGGTTACGCCGGGGACAATGCGCGCCTCCTCGGAACCATTGATTCCAATCCAGCCATTCTCACGAACACCACCTTCACCGTGATCATCGAGAATTGCCGGCTTCAGCACGCGACGGATTTCGATCACGGCGAAGACATCGCCACGCACCTCGTGTCGATCGCCGACATTCCCGAGATGATTCGCTCGGGACGCATCCGCCACTCGCTCGTGGTGGTCGCGCTGTATCATTTCGAATTGTCCCGCCGGAAGAAGTGAACGTTGCTCCTTGCAACCTTCGCGCCCGCTTTTATTCTGCGACCCGATGAGAAGAACCAAAATCATTGCCACCCTTGGCCCCGCCACCGACTCGCCCGAAATGCTCGGCAAGATGATCGAAGGCGGGATGAACATCGCGCGACTCAACATGTCGCACGCACCCCACGATTGGGTGCGCCGCGTGGTGAAGGACATTCGCACCGCCGCGGCAACGCGCGGCGTGACTGTCGGAATTTTGATGGATACGCAGGGCCCGGCAATTCGCACCGGCGACTTGCCGACGAAATTGGATTTGCAGGTGGGGCAAAAGTTCACGTTCACCGTGCGCGGTGAAAAGAGCGAGGAACAGCATTCCGTCGACGTCAACTACGAGAACTTCATCAACGACATCAGCGTCGGCGATGTGGTGTTGCTCGATAACGGCGCCATTCACATGAAGGTGCTGGCCAAGCAGGCCAACAAGATTGAGTGCGAAGTACTCACACCGGGAACGCTCGGCAGCCGACGTCACATCAATTTGCCCGGCGTCAAAGTCAGCCTCCCTGCCCTCACCGCGAAGGATCTCGCCGACATCGCCGTCGGACTCGAACTCGGCGTGGATTACATCGCCCTCTCGTTTTGCCGCGAGGCGAAGGACTTGATGCAATTGCGCGCAGTCACGGCCAACGCGAAGAACAAGCCGCAGCTCATCGCGAAGATTGAAGATCAGCAGGCGATCAAGAATCTCGACGAGATCATCAACGAAGCCGACGCCATCATGGTCGCACGCGGCGATCTCGGCATCGAAGTCCCTTACGAAGAGTTGCCGATCATTCAGCGCAAGATCGTGAAGAACTGCTTGCGCCTCGGCCGCCCCGTCATCGTCGCGACGCACATGCTCGAAAGCATGATCCAAAGTCCGGTGCCGACGCGCGCGGAAATCACCGACGTCGCGAACGCCGTCTTCGAACAAGCTGATGCGATCATGCTCAGCGGCGAAACGACCGTGGGCCTGTATCCGCTCAAGTGTCTCGAAGTTTTCAACCGTGTAGCAGAACGCATCGAGCGCAGCGGTGGCGCCAATTTCGCCAAGGAAGCCGTGCTCCGCGAACCGCGCCAGAAGCTAATCAAAACCGCCGTCGTTATGGCGGATGAACTGCGCGCCGACGCGTTGATCACCTTCACCCGCGGCGGAACGATGCCGCGCTACGCCTCATGGTTGCGTCCGCGCTCCTCGCCGATTTACGCGTTTTGCGAGACGCCGGAAATGGCCCAGGCACTTACGCTTAACTGGGGCGTAATCAGCTTCGTTCTCCCCCTCGATCATTCGAATCCGGAGAAGAATTTCTCTGCGGCGCTAGGACTATTAGTGGAACGAAAACTCCTAAAAACCGGCGACACCACAGTCATTGCCGGAGCCCTGCTCTCGGGCGATCGCCGCGTGGACGCGGTACAAATGCGAACCGTCGCTTAAACCCCGATCCACTGGCCCGCCGCAAGTGGTCGGGACCCGGTGAACGAGCAAAGGAAGGCTTGTTCGCGGCCCATATTTTACTACTCTCAAACCGAATGCGTCCCATTGCTTTTTGGTTCGTTCTGCTCGTTTCGTCGCTGCCGCTTTTCGCTGCCCAGCAAGAGCGTGCGTTTGATTTCAGCAAAACCGAAGAAGGCGAATCGCCGAAAGGTTTTCGCAGCACGGTGACCGGCCTCGGCAAGCCGGGCAAATGGCAGATCGTCTCGGATGATGCGCCGTCGGCATTCCCATCCGTTACGAAAGCTTCCCCGTCCACGTCGAAAAGGAAAGTGCTCGCTCAAACGGCGCGGGACATCACCGACGAGCACTTTCCCCTGCTCGTATTCGAAGAAGACACCTACGACGACTTCACATTCACCACGCAGTTCAAAACCGTCAGCGGCGGCATCGAACAGATGGCCGGGGTCGCGTTCCGCTTTCAGGATGAAAAGAACTATTATGTCATCCGCGCCAGCTCGCTGGGGAACAATCTGCGTTTCTACAAGTTCGTGAACGGCGAACGTTCGGCGCCCATCGGACCAGAGATCGCGATTCCGAAAGGCGTCTGGCACGAGCTCTCGATCGAATGCAAAGGCAATCGCATCCAATTCTACCTCAATGGCAAGGAAGCGATGCCTGCGATCAACGACACTTCGTTCAGCAAAGGCAAACTGGGCTTCTGGACCAAGTCCGATTCGGTCAGTTACTTCGCCGACGCGCGGATCACATTCGTACCGCACGAAACGCTCGCCCAGACGCTCATCAAGGAGATGTTCCAGAAGTATCCGCGCTTGGAAGGGTTGAAGATCTATTCGACCACGGCCGGGAATCCTGCGTTGCGCGTGATCGCGAGCTCGAATGAAAAAGATCTCAACCAACCGGGCGGCAAAGAAGAGAAAGACTGCGTCGAACGCAGCACCGTCTATTTTCAAAAGAAGGATGACAACGTGGGAGTAACGTTTCCTTTGCACGATCGCAACGGCGAAGTCGTCGCGGCGTTGGAAGTGATCATGCGCTCGTTTCCGGGCCAGACCGAAAAGAACGCCGTGGGTCGCGCGACGCCAATCGTGAAGAACTTCGAAGAGCGCATTGGCTCGCTGAAAGATCTCACCGAATAGGACGGCGAGAACCGATTACCCGGCCAGTCGTCTCGTTTCCGTGCGAGCGGGTAAGACACGGTTCCAGATTCGAGACAGGCCGTGTGGGGATTCTCACATTCGACGTCCTGATTTCCTACCTTGAGTGTCGGATTTTCCCTACTCTGAGATTTACGACCGGGGGTTGGCCGCATTGCTGCTAAAGAGCCACCCGTGAAATCAGCCATCTTTTTTGAGCGCGACGGCATTCTCAATGACGTTGAGATCAAACGCAATCAGCAGGTCGCTCCGCAAACACTCGCTGCCTTCAAGATCAAGCCCGAGGTTCCGGAGTTGCTAAAGCGACTGAAAGACGCGGGCTTCCTCCTCTTCGTCACGACGAATCAGCCGGGCATTTCACAGGGAACGCTTTCCCGCCGCGAGTTGGATTTGATGCACGAGATTCTCCGACGCCGGGTTCCAATCGACGACGTTTTTCTCTGCGCCCACGACGAGATGGACAAGTGCCCGTGCCGCAAGCCGAAGCCCGGATTGCTGACGGAGGCCGCCTTCAAATACCACTTGAATCTTCAGCACTGTTTCGTGGTGAGCGACAAGTGGCAAGATGCGGAAGCTGCGCAAAACGTCGGCTGCACTTCGTTACTGCTGAAGTCACCTTGGAACGGCAAGAGTCATCACGACTTCGTGCTGCCCACTCTCGACGCCATCGTAGAAAAATTGCTCAGCCTTCGGCGCGGCAAAACCGAGTCGAAGAGCGTCTACGCTGCTTAGCGGTTTTCTGCGGATTCTCTTCGCATTACGGCTTTCCCAACTCTGGAGCCGCATCCACTGGCACCGGCAGATCGGTGGCGCTCATTCGCCGGAGGCCTCCCCGCACGACGATTTTCTGATCCTGATCCACGGTGAGCACGGGACGCGTGTCGGAGTATTCGTGAGTTTGGCGAACGACGATTTTTCCTT
The DNA here is from genome assembly GCA_044224905.1 of Limisphaerales bacterium. Classification (GTDB taxonomy): domain Bacteria; phylum Verrucomicrobiota; class Verrucomicrobiia; order Limisphaerales; family JBGAJN01; genus JBGAJN01. Next base: position 1,816,812 of record JBGAJN010000001.1, on the reverse strand, counting down.
CGGGATTGATCACCGTGTATTGGAATGCCCGCGCGCCAGTTTGATACAGGATGTGCAGGTTGCTCTGACTGTCCATCTGCGGTTCCGGCTTGCTGAAGGAAACCATCGGGCCAAGTGGATACACGATGATTGTTTTGGTGTCGGACGCGTCAGCCAAGCGGAGATAGAGCTTGAGTTGCTTAAGATGGTTCGCCTGTATTAAGGCATATTTTCGAACTTCCGGAGCGATTGATCCAGCCACCGGCACCCCGAAATCCTGCTCCCAGATTCGATTGCCGGAGATGATATCAATGGTGACCGGCTTCGCAGTCCATTCACGGTCCCATTGCCGGATTTTCACGGTTGCGTTAATGGCGTAACGCCCGGCTTTGGTGAAAGCAAAGTACGGCGCGAGGTCTACCCGTTTGATGCCCGTCTCGGAAGATTGCAATTTGAACGCTCCCATTACCGGCACTTCCCCGCGCTTCTCCACCGCGTAATTGTTCTTCGCTTCAACAGAAAAAGTGAGCCAGTCCTTCGTGTCGCCCAGTTCGAGCGTTTGTCCCGAGAAATTATTCACCCGTACGCGCAGAGGAATCGATTCCTCGGAAAGAAACTGTTGCTGGTCGAGAACGAGTTCCAAGCTGACTTGCGCCGAAACCGTAGCCGCCCAAACCAAAAGCAAGGCGGCGGGGAAAAGCTTTTTCATTGGCACGCAGGCTATCCGACCGAAGAACCCCATGCAAATCGGAAACGGAAACGCGCGAACTGGCAACTCAGGCAATTTCGAGGCGAGCTAGCTTCCGCCAAACCGCATCGACCACACGGGCTGGTGTGATCGCGTGCAGGCACGCCAGCGGTTCGCGATACGCGCAGGAGCTTTTGTAACAGGGAACGCAGCTCAAATCCCCCGTCTGCAAAACGTCTTCCAGAAAACCATACGGCCCCGTAGAAGCCGGATTGGTCGGACCAAAGACCGCGACCATCGGCTTACGCACAGCCGCAGCAATGTGCATTGGACCCGTGTCATTCGTAATCACCAAACGACAGAGGCGAATCCATTCGATCAGTTCCGGCAGCGAAGTTTTTCCCGTCAGATCAACGCATCGTGGCGGATCCGCAGTCACGATTTCCGCGGCGAGCGATTTATCTTCGCGGCTGCCCAGGATCGCAAACTTAATCGCGGGTTCACGAACGGCGAGCAGGCGGACGACCTCGGCAAAATATTTCGTCGGCCAGCGCTTGCTATTCCAACGCGCTCCGGGCACCAGCGCGATCCAAGGCTGACCGCGGACATTTGATTGTGCATCAATCGCCGCCGAAACCTTCGCGCGCTCCGGCAGCCAGACGAAGTTATGATCCACCGGCACGCCAAATTGCTTCAACACTGCGAGATAACGATCGACCGCATGAGTGCCGTCGGGCGAACGCGGCGCGAGACGATCGTAGAAAGCCTGCGCCCCTTCACGAGTGCCTTCCCGCTCGTTGTCGAGGCCGACGCTGGTCTGCGCGTTCGCGAGCCAAGCCATCACGCCACTCCGAGCGAGTCCCTGAAGATCAATCACACAGTCGAATCGCTCACGCCGAATGTCCCGCAAAGTGCGAATGAACTCCGGCCAGAAAGCGAGCGAACCTGAACGCTGACGGGGAAACAGAAAAAGCCCGGAAAGATCCGGATCATTCTCCAGCAGCGGAACCAGGTTGGAATTGAGCCACCAAAAAACCTGATGCGTGGGATCGTGCCGTTTCAGCAACCGCAAGACCGGCAGCGCGTGGATCACATCACCCAAGGAGCTCGGCTTGAGAATCAGGATTTTCAAAACGAGAAAGCGACGCGAATGCCAACACTACAAAAGACGGAACGCGGCTATTTGCCGTATTCAAGCCGGTCGGCCAATCGCTCCGGCAATCCAGCCGCGCGAATTTTCGCCTGCGCCGCCGCGATGTCATAATCGAGCCGGCGCAATTCCACCGAGCCTTCGTCCATGTCGTAAACCACATACGCGGACTTGGGGTTGCCATCGCGCGGTTGACCGACGCTACCGCAATTGATGAAAAACTTGCGACCCGGCTCGATACGGAACTTTGAATACGTTCCGCCCCGCACCACGTTGTCGCGGATGAACGCCAGCGGGAGATGCGTGTGTCCGAAAAAGCAAACCGCCGTATTCTGGTAAGTGAAGCTGGCCGCCGCGGCGAGCTTGTCGGCGACATAACCCCAACGTTGCGGTCCATCCAGCGTGGCGTGAACGATCGAGAAATTCGCGACCAACCGCATGTATTTCAACTCGCGCAGCCAGCGTCGATCGTCGTCGGTGAGTTGCTTGCGCGTCCACTCAACGGCCGTCGCCGCGTGCGGATTGAAACCTTCGAGACCGCTTTCGGCCGAGCAATATTCGTCGTGATTTCCCTTCACGCAGGGCATCGCCATCTGGCGCACGATGTCGAGGCATTCCTTCGGGTTGGCGTTGTAGCCGACCACGTCGCCCACGCACGCATAATGGGTGCATCCCTGTGCTTTGGCATCCTCCAGCACAACCTTGAGAGCTTCAAGGTTGGCGTGAATGTCGCCCAATATCGCGTATTTCATCTACAATTTCGGTTACCTGATAATTTCAAACCCACGAAACGTACCTTCGGTCTGGCCCCACTCGACCTGTTCGTTCCGCACAAAATGCCACAACTCGGAGTCCTGAATCGCGTGTTGAAACGCCGTCAACTCGGCACGCACGCCTTCACAGATCAATTCGACCCGCCCGTCGTTCAAATTTCGAATCGTGCCGGTCAACTCGAATCCCGCCGCGAGCCGCTTCGTGGAGTAACGAAAGCCCACGCCCTGCACGCGACCCGAATATAAAATTTTCATCCGGCACCGTTCCATCGCAAACGTCGTTCAAACTGCCGAAAACAAAAGACCGTTGGCAAAAATCGAGCCACACAGCTCAACAAATATGCCCGTGATGAAGCCACAGGCGCACGACTCAAGGCAACGATTATGTTCGACGGATTCAAAACCTTACTTGAGCGACCGACCGAATCGCTGTGCATTATTTGCGCTGCGCTCGGCGTTTTGCGTCCAGTAGGCGACTTGCGGTGGACTTCGGCGATTCCGGCGTCGACGACTCGCCAGGCTTTGGCTCGGCGGCAACCATCGGCTCCGACGGTTTAATTTCAGCAACCTCTACCGGTCGCTGCGGTTCGAACAAATCTGTTCGCACTTCAGCCGGCGCCACCGGTTGTTGGGCCCGCACTCGATCTCGACGCGCGAGCAATGCGCCGAGCGATTCGTCGGACTTCCGCTCTGTCGGCGGCTTCTGCCAGAAAAGAATCCACCGCCGAATCCGCGCCCAGACCTTCGCCATCTCTTCGCGATCGAGCTGAATCCGCCGCACCGCGACGTCGAGTGGAAACACGACGACCGCCAACCGCAGGAGCCATTGCCACAAATCCTCCGGCTGAAATGTCTTCTGCCGATCGATCAAAAACGGATTGTCTGTCGGAAGGCGCGGATCAAGCAGCTTTCCTTTGCCGAGTTCGGTGAGACGCTGGAGCAAATTGAGATTCGCGCCGGATGTGTTGAACTCCGGGGAGTAATTGATGCTCGCACCGACCGCCTGCACGCCGCGCAACTGACCGTCCTGATACTCCATCAAGTTCATCAGATACGCGCCGACCTCGCGCATCGGAAACTTCGACTCGTAACGCCCCGAGCCGGTCTGCTGCAACCGCACCGTCTGCCGCTCGCCCTTCGGACTCACCACCACGGCGTCGAGTGTGAGGAAGTTGCGGTAGTTGCCCTGCGCATCGACCGCCTCCACGCTCAGCGTGCCGTCGCCATTGTCGACACTCACCTCGGCTTGCAATTCCGCCGCGCCCACGCGCCGCAAACTCCATTGGGCGATCTGCGCCCAGAACTGCTGATACCGCGCCCAGCCGACCCAATCGCGACCCCACTTCGGCTTCGCGTCCGACGTGAACGCCACGGCGCGACCAAGTCCGTATTGCCAATGCGCGAGCAACGGATCGCCCTTCTCCGTCACCAGCGGAACTTCCGCACGCGGCTTCGGCGTCGACGCCACGTAGCCGAGCAGTGGCGGATATTCGTTCGCACCAATGCCGCGCACGACCTCGCTGCTGGCCACCAATCGCGGCTTGAACGGCTCTTCCAAAATCGCCGAGCGCAGAATTACCGCGGCTTCCTTGATGAAAATTTGCGGGAGCTGGTTCGGCGAACTCACGTCGTAGAAGCGCCCTTTCCCCTTTTCCGCCATGTCGATCATCGTCGCGGGGGCCGTGTGACCACCGATCATGACTGAGCTGATTGTGATCTTGCTCGTCACGATGGCGTTGATCGTGCCCGCGTCGGGCGCCGCGGGATCGCCGTCGCTGAAGACGACCATGTGCTTGAGGTTGGCCGTGGATTTTTGCAGGCCGTTATGCGCCATGCTCATCACGTTTTTGAAACTCGGCATGTCACCCGGGTTCATTCCGGAAATCTGTTTGCCGAGCTCCTTCTTGTTGCCCACCCGCGTCAACGGAAACAGCCAACGATCGCTGCCGTCCCACAACACAATGCCCATCTCGTCGTCCGGCCCGAGCGAATCCAGCGCCGCCAGCGCGATGTCGCGCGCCCACTGATTACCGCCGGGAAACTCCGTCGCGTGCACCACAAGCACCAGCGCGCCGCGCGGCAGGACCTTCTTGCTCTCGAGTTCCATGTTCAGCGGCAGCGTCGTTTCCAGCGGCGTGCCCTTGTAGCCGCCCGCCAGATAGGTCTGTTCACCGCCCACGCACACGAGACCGACGCCGAAATCCCGCACCGCACTTTCCAAAAGCTTCAATGCCTCCAACCCGAGATCGCCCGCCGAAACGTTGCTGAGAAAAATGGTGTCGAAGCTCTGCAACTCCGCGAGCGTCGTGGGAAGCCCGTTCACTCCGGCAACCTTGACCTCGAGCTTCGCCGCCCGCAGCGCGCCGGCCAGCGCCGCATCTTCATTCGGCTGACTCGAAATCAGCAGCGCCCGCGGCTCGCCCTTCACCGTCGTGTAACTGCTTGCGCGATTGTTCTGCGGCACCGCATCGCCCGGCGCATCGAGCTGCACGTTGTAGGTGTAGAAGCCCGGCTCAGCGAGCGTCTGCGGAAATGAGAACAGGTTCTTGCCCGCGCTCAGTTCCACCGGCTGCTCACCCAAATACTGATCGTTGCGATACAACCGCAGCGTCGCCTTCCGCGCCTCTTCGGATTGCACGAAAATTTTCGTCTCGAAAGTCTGCCCCTTTTTCACCGACGGCGGCAGGACGAGCTTTTGCACTGCCGCATCGCCAGAGCGAGTCGCGCCCAGCGGGACCACTTGCAAACTCACGCCCAGCGGCAAGGTCGACGCCAGCGCGTTGAACGCATCGCCGATGTTTTCATTGCCATCACTCAGCAACACGAGCCGCTTCTGTCCCGCTTCCGGAAACGACGCCGCACCCAGCCGGATCGCGCCCGCGATATCCGTCCGCTCGGTTGGCACCACCGCGAGAACTTTCGCGAGGTCCACCGTGGAGTTCACCGACGCTTCGATGCTCGCCTCGCCGCCGAACACCAAAACGCCAGCTTTGTCCGTAGGCTTTTTTGCCGCGGCGGTTTTGAGCACGAACTCGCGCGATAACTCTTGTTGCGGTGACGGAATGCTGTCGCTGCGATCGAGCAGGAAGACGACGTTCATGCCTTCAAGCGGCCGCTTCCATTGCACACCTGCGAGCGCAAGAACCAACGCCGTCGCAACAATGAACCGCAACCCGCACGCCAGCCAGCGCCGCCACGCGCTGACACTCACGTCCGATTTCCACGCGAGCCAAAACACCCACCCCAGCGCCAGCGGCAGCGCGAAAAGCCAATTGGAGTTGGTGAATTGGAAGTTCATCGGGTGGCACCCGCGTCTCGTGGGTCGCTTCCGGCCTCCCGCCGGAAGCCGCGGCTGGCAAATAATGAAAGTTGTTCCGCGCCGGTCGGAATAAATTGAGCCTCCAACTCTTTAGCGTTTCGGTGCGACGCCGAAACGGACCCGCCAGAGGCGGGTGCTACCCTCCGGAGGAATTTCTGCACGCGATGATTCTGCGAATCCGCCACGAAGAGATTTCCGTGTGAGTCCAGCGCGATTCCCCACGGATTGCTAAACTCACCCGGCGCACTACCGGCTTTGCCAATGAGCTCCTTCGTCTTCCCACGGGCATCGAAAACCTGCACGCGGCTATTGCCGAACTCGCACACGAAGATCAGCCCACTCGCGTCCACTTGAATGTCGTAGGGATAACTCAACTCGCCGCTCCCCTGCCCGGCACGTCCGAAGGTGCGGAGGAATTTCAAATCGTCGGAGAACACCTGCACCCGGTGATTGCACGAATCCGCCACGTAAACCTGGCCGTCGCGATCAACGCAGATTCCTTCCGCGCGATCAAACTCACCCTCGCTCGTTCCGAGTCGGCCGATGCTGCTCAACAACTTTCCCCCTTGCGCCGTGAAACGTTGCAATCGTTCGCGCACGCCGTATTCGCTCACAATGATGTCGCCACGCGCATTCACCGCGGCGGCGCGGGGAAAGTAGAGCTGTCCCTCATTCGTCCCGTGCTCACCCCAGCGATACGCCAGCTTGCCGTCGGAAGAGAAATGATTCACCCGCGAGTAATGCGGTTCGACCACGACAATGTTTCCGCGTTCGTCGCAGCACATGCCCTTGGGTTTGCCTTTGTCGGTCTCCTCCATCTGCCAGAGCAGAAGAAATCTCCCGTCCGGCGAAAACTTCTGCACGCGCCCGGTCATGTCGGCGACGTAGAGATTGTCCTCGCGATCCACCGCCACCGAGCGCGGCTTGTTGAACTGGCCCGGCCCAGTTCCGCGGACACCGACGATTTCCACGCGCTCGAACAACTCGCTCTGAATACTCGCCGCAGATTCGCTGCGACCACCGCAACCAGCCAGGCCCACGCAACTCACCGCCACCAGCGCAACTGTCTTCACGTTCCTTGACGCGAAAAGTCGAAGCACTCGCGAACCAATTTTCCAAACAGCCAAGGGCGCGATGGCCAGTGCCAGCAACAACAAACACAGCGCATCGACCTGCGCGTTGTGGCCGTAGTGGAGCAGATTGAAGATTCGCAGCGCGAGCGTTTCACCGCCTGGCGGCACGATCAACACGATCGTCTCCGCGTCCCACAGGCACAACACATAGATCACGTACCACGCCGCGGCGAGTTGCGGCGCCGCTTGCGGCCAAATCACCGATGCGAACAAGCGTCCGCCCCGCGCGCCGCACGACCGCGCGGCGTCGACGAGGTCGCGATCCAACGACCGCCAAGCCTGCGCCACGCCATGCCAGCCCAAGGCGAGATACCGCACCGCGAACCCGAGCACGACGACGCCGAAACTCTGATAGAACGCAACGATCAGCGGGCGATTAAAAGCGCCGATGATCACTATGCCGAGCAACACGCCCGGCACGAGCAGCGGCAACCAACTCGCCCACCCAACGAATTTCACGAACGCACCGCCCAATAAACTCATCGAGCCCACGACGAGGCAAAGCGTCGCCGAAACCGCCGCGAGCCAAAACGAGTTCCAGATCGCGCCGCTGCCCGCCGCCATTGCGCCCGGGAGTTCCGTCCAGGTTCGCGCGTTGGTCGTGAGTTCGGCCAACGGCAGAGCAACGGATAACCCCAGAATCAAAACCGTCACGCCAGCCGACAACTTGGCCAATGCAGGTCCGAGTTGCTGCCGAAACAAATCCGGCTCCGCCGGTGAATCCACCCGCGGCCATCCGAGCTCGCGTCGCGACAACCAAAGCAACAACGCGGCGGGAAACACGACCATTGGCAGGCTTACCCTCAACGCGGCTGCGTAATCGAACGTCGTGTTGAAGTTCACCCACAACTCCGCCGGCCACGTCTTCACCTGCAGGATCGCCGGCACCGCGAATTCATTGAGCGCTATCACAAAGGTGAGCACAGCCGCTTGCGCGAGCGCTGGTCGCGCCAGCGGAAGCAACAGTCCACCCACGAGTCGTGCGCCGCGCATTTGGGGATCGCTGTGCAGATGCACCGTTTGCAAACGCTCCCAAGCGCCGAGTGTGAAGAAGGTCGTGATCGGCCACAGCAACAACGCGAGCAACCACACTGCACCACTCAATGAGTAGATGTCCCACGGAAGCCACTCGCGCCACACGCCAGTGTGACCGAGCAAATGCAGCCAGCAATTCGTCACGAGAAACGGCGGCAAGGCGAATGCCACCACGGCGAGAACCAAAACCAATTTCCTCATGCGCGGCGAGAGACCCGAACAACACAGCGCCGCAGCGAACCCAACAAAGGACGTGACCAGCGTCGTTAGTGTTGCCACCAGCAAACTGTTTTGGAGAAGCAGCCAGTTCATCGGGTAGCCCCCGCGTCTCGCGGGGAAGATTTGGCGTCCCGCCAAATCTCGAACATGTGTGTCGTTCCACACGAAAACATCGGCGACGGAATTCTGGACGAGACTCTGTCTTTCAGATTCCGGCGCGACGCCGGAATCAACCCGCGAGACGCGGGTGCCACCCAGTTTGCATCGCGGCAACTCATCGCAGAAAAATCTCCTTCACCTGCTTTGTCGCAACCTCAAGTTCGGCCAGTAGCTTCGGCCAGTCTGGCGCGAGGAAGCTCACCGGCTTGAATGAAGCCACGCCGTCCAGCGCGGCTGAGTCTACGAGCTTTTGGCGCACGGCATCGCTCGTCAGGTAATCGACGAGTTTCTGCGCCGCGTCGGGATGCGGCGCACCGCGAACGACGGCGACCGTGTTCGGGATCAGCAACGTCTCAGCGATCGGTGCCGCGCGCACGGGGAGCCGGTTCAACCGCGCGGCCACAATGTCATCACAATCCGTCAAACCGACCCACGCCTCGCCGCGCGCGACCATTTTCACCACCACGGAATTGCCATCGACGAGGAACGGCTTGTTGGCCTGCAGCGCGCGACACCACTGGAGCCACTGCTGTTCGCCCCACGCCTGTCGCAGAGCGAGAAAGTGCGCCGCAGTCGTGCCGAACAATGGATATGCAATCGCGATCTTGCCGCGCCACGCGACGTTGGTCAGCTCGGTGAGACTGCGCGGCACTTTGTTCGCAGCGACGCGTTTGGTGTTGATGACAAATTGCCGCGAACGAAAGCCGATCGCCTTCCAGTCGTTCGTCTCGCGGAAGAGATTCATCGTCGCGAGCTGGCGGGTGCGCATTTCCTCGTTGCTCCAGAACACATCGCACTGCGGATGCTCGCGCTCGGCGAAGAGGCGGTTCGCAAGCCCGACGGTCTTCACGGCTTCGCTATCGTATACCGCGCGCACCTTGACGCCCGTCTGCTTCGTGAACTCCTTCAAGATCGGCTCGGCGAAGACTTGATCCTGCGAGGTGTAAACGATCACCTGCGGAACTGACTTCAACCAGAGCCTCAGCGGCAATACGATCTGTGCGGCTGCCGCGACAATCGCAATCGATATAAGGATTCCCGCCGGCGATAGCATCAATTCTTTGAGCCATGTCAACCGCGGCTGCGATGGTTGTTTTCGGTTCATGCCGTCCTCCGATGATAAAACCACCACTCGAACATCAGCACGCCCAAGCCCAAGGCGGCGAGCCAACGCCACCATTCCACGTTCGAACGATAGGAAGTCGTCGCGGTCACGCGCGCGTATTTGCCGAGCGGCAACTCATCGCGCGGCGTGATGTCGCTCTCGGCCGCGTCCATCAGATTCACAGCGAAGGTGATTTCGTTCGTGCCGGACTTCACGCGATAGACGCCCTGTTGAAAAGTGTCGCCGACCAGAATCTCACGGCCATTGCCATCGATACGAAGGTCGTGCGTGGAGTCGTCAGGCCGGATCACTTGCGCCTTCGTGACGGGTTGTGGGAAAGCGAAGCGAAACGGATCGCCGGCGCGCAGCGTGAGCTGGCTGTTGCGCGCCGCGGCGGGATTGAGCCACTCGACAGCGTTGGCGATGAAAATGGGAAACGACACGCGCAACGGCCACGTGCTCTGCAACGTGTCGAAGCCCACCCACACAATGCGCTGGCGACCGCGTTCGCCGGCGAGCATCAGCGGCGTTTGCGGTGACTCCACAAGCGGCACCGCCCACGACGGCGCCTGCACGGCGTAGCTCTCGCTCACCTGCACGTTGTCGAGACTCACGAAGCGCAGCAGCGGATGCGTGTTCCTCCAATCGACAATCGTCGGTGCCTCGATGCGCGCGCCGCCCGTGAACCAGTTCGTGTTCATCGTGTGAATCGCGAGCACGTTGCCCTCGGGCCACACGGCTGGCGTGACGTCGTCGAGCACGACGAGATCGAAGCCGCTCGCGCTATCCGCGAGCGTTGTCGCCGCGGTCACTTGGGCGTCGGTCGCGGCGCGGAGGGCTTTTTCGAGAAAGCGATTGCCGCGCGAGACGAGCAACACTTTCACCGGCTGCGGCAATAGACTCACGATCGACGCCTGATTGTCCGCTGCGAGATCGTCCTTTGTCGTGAGGCGGACGGTGAAGACACCATCGCGCGATTGCGGCGCGAGGAAAACGAGCGGCAGCTTTTCCTTCGGCGCCAATTTCACCGGACGCATGTCGACAAGATCTTTCTCAAAACGCAGCTCGACCTCGGTGGTCTGTGCGTTGGTGGAAAAGTTCTGCACGGTCGCGAACACGGCGCGCTGCGCGGGATTGTCCGGATTCGCGCGCACATCGAGATGAACGATGCCGAGGTTCTCGGCGCGGGTACCGACGCGATGGTAAATGAGCGGGAGATTCTTGTTCTCGAACTCGCCCAGCGTCGCGACCGCGCCGTCGCTGAAGAGATGGATTTCCGCGCCGGCCTGATTGCGCACGAGCGTCTCGGCGAGCTTCAACGCGTCGGTGAAGCGCGTCGGCGAATCGGTGGGCTGACACGATTGGAGCGCGCGACGCAAGGCGTTCTTGTCGCTCGAGGCGGACTGCTTTACCTCGGTGTTCGCGCCCGCCTCGAGGATCACCATCTGATCGTTGGCTTCGACGCGCGTGGTAGAATTGGTCAAACCGTCGATGAGTTTCAACGCCTCGGCGCGCGCGTGTTCGAAGCGCGCCGGCTTTTCGTCCGTGGCCTGCATCGAAGCGGACGCGTCGAGGATCAACACGCGCAAACGGCTGCTGCGATTCTGTCCGGGCAGGAACGGCCGCGCGAGCGCGAGCACCGCCAGCGTGAGGAGCAGCAGTTGGAGAATGAGCAGCCAATTGTGGCGGAGTTTTTGAAAGGGCGCGTTGGCCTGCGTCTCGGCGAGGAACTTCTGCCAGAGCAACGTGCTCGAAACGAGCTTCACCGTGCGACGGCGTTTGAGCAGATAGAAAATGATCACGACGGGAATCGTCGTGGCGAAGATGAAGGCTTCGGGTGAGAGAAACTTCATCGCCAGATCTCCGATTCGCGGAGTTGTTTGAGGAGCAACTGCTCCAACGACGTGTCCGAGCTCACGCTGAAAAAGTTAATGCCGCGGGTCGCGCTGAATTCCTTCATTCGCTGGATGAAGTTCTGCACGGTCTGTTGATACGCCTTCAAGCGATACTTGCCGAAGGTGACTTCGCGCTCGTCGCCCGACTCCGCATCAACCATCCGCAGATCGCCGAACGTCGTGGGCGCGAGTTCCTCCGGGGCGAGAATTTGCACGGCGCTGACTTGAAAGCCGCGCGCGACCAAGGCGCTGAGGCCGGTCTCGTAGCCGGCCGGATCAAGGAAATCGCTCAACACCACGGCCACGCCGGCTTGCCGCGCTTCGAGGGCGCCGCGGCGCAACGCTTGATTTAGATCGACCGCGCCACTGGCGGTGAGTTGGCTGAGGTTGCGGAAGAATTCGAGCGAAGATTTTTTCCCGCGCACGGAACGCAGTCCGCCGCGGGCGGCGAGCTCCTGATTCTTGGTGTTCGCTTCCGCACTCGTCAGGTCGGGGAAGACTTGCACAGTCACGCGATCAAAGCCGCACAACGCAACGTAACCGACCGCCGCAGCGATCTGCCGTGCAAAGTCGAACTTGCGCGGCTCGCCGAAGGTCATCGACTCACTCGCATCGAGAAAAATCCGGACAGGCAACTCGCGCTCCTCTTCGTAGAGCTTCAGGAACAGTCGATCCAAGCGACCGAAGAGATTCCAATCGAGGTAACGCAGATCGTCGCCGAGAACGTAGTTGCGGTGGTCGGCGAATTCGACAGATTGCCCACGCGCGCGACTGCGACGTTCGCCCCGAGACGAACTTTTGGCCCGGCGCGCGGCGAGCAATTGGAATTGCTCGAGGCGACGGAGAAGTTCAGGTGTGAGAAGGGCGCTCACGCGGGATCAAGCAAGCGATCGTCCGCAGAAATTCCGTTGAGTCCATCGCGGCGCCAAGGCCGCGCCAACGCCGTCCAGCAACTGGACTGACAATGTTTCCTCAAACACCACCATGGTTTTCATGGCGCGAGTGTCAGACAAACGGGAGCGGCTTTCAACCTTTGAACCGCGCGACACGCTTGGATTTTGTTTCCGGCGAATCGACCTTGCGTTCGTTCATTTCAGTGCAAGTTTCCCACCGTTCGCCAAAACGGCGTAACGGCAACCTCTCGACATCGATGACAACGAAGCAAATCGCGTTCTGTTCAATCCTCGGCCTAGCCACGGCGATCGCCGAAGCCGCCGAGCGCAAAACGGAAGACTCATTCATTCCCAGCTACAACGCGGCCAGCGTCAGTTACCTCTGGGGATCGCGCGCCGACTTGAAGGCCTCCCCCGGCGCCAGCCTGAGGCAGCACGAAGTCGGACTCCAGGCACAATACCCGCTATTTCGCTCGGACGATTCCCGCCTCACCGCCGGCGTGCGTTTCCGATGGAACGAATTCGACTTTGACGGCGCGACCCCGCTGGGCGGCGGCGCGCTGAATTTGTATCGCCTGCAAATTCCCGTGAACTACTGGCACAAGTTCGGAGACAATTGGAGACTTTGGGCCGGCGTGGACCCGGGACTGTTCACTGACTTCAAGCGCGTTTCGGGCGACGATTTTGCCGTGTCCGCGTTGGCTGTGGTCGCTTATGAATGGCGGCCGGAATGGAGCATCTCTCTCGGAGCCTACTACTCCCGCGACCTCGGCGAGGACAAGGTGTTGCCCGTGCTCGGAGTCATCTGGCGCCCCAACCCGCACTGGAACATCAGCGCCACGTTTCCCCGATTCCGAGTGGCCTATGCGCCAGACGAAAAATGGAACTTTGATTTCTCCATCCGCCCGGGCGGCTCCAGTTGGAACGTCCGCACGGCGAATGGTCGCAACTTGAATCTGGAATACAAAAGCTGGCGCGCGTCTCTCGGAATGGAGCGACTCCTGAGCACGGATCTCATGGGGAAGATTTACGCCTTTGGCGAAATCGGAGTCGGCTTGGGTCAGAGCCTCAAGCTCAAGGACGGCGGCACCGACGTTTATTCCTCGGATCTCAAGGAAATGGTGACGCTCGCCACCGGCCTCCGCCTGCGGTTCTAACTTGGACTCACGGCCATTTGACGGAGGGAGAAAGCATCCACCAGTAATTGAGAACACTTTCTCGCCGATAAGATTTTCACCTCGAACGTTGTCCTCGAGTAAATCGTCTGCATCTTGAAGCAAATGGCGGGGATCACTCCTGAAAACTCGTCGAGTGGTGGAATGGTGCGCACGGCGGGAGTCGAACCCACAACCTTCGGCTTCGGAGACCGACGCTCTATCCAGTTGAGCTACGCGCGCAAAGCGGAGCGAACGTAAAGCACCCACCGGTCGGCGGCAATCAGTTTCGACGGGGTCGAGACTCGCTATTCGCCCAGATCTTGAACAAAATAGGCGAGCGAGATTACTAAAGACACGCAGGCCGAAAAACCCATACTGGCAACGAATGACATACGACTTTCAGCTCAGCAAACGGCGGGCCACGCCGTCACAAGTTCGTAACCAGCCGATTTCAGAACTCCGCCGAGTCGGTGAAAACGCCCGTTCCGCGAACTGGTTGTCAATCATGCTCAGCTGCCTGAGCGCTGTAGTTCTCGCGACCGGATGCAGTAAAGACGCGCCTTTGCCCGCGGATTCCAAGGGGTCCCTCACGGCCACCAACGCCTCAGCCGATGACTTCAAGGCGAAGCAGGCCCGCGCAGAGCAAGGTGACGCGACGGCGCAATTTCAACTCGGCATGGCCTATGAGTCCGGCAAAAACGTCCCCCAGTCCTACATCCAGGCGGCAAAATGGTTCCGGAAGGCAGCGGAACAAGGTCACGAGAAGGCGCAGTTCAATCTTGGCGTGATGGCATCGCTCGGACGCGGAATGGCGACGAACGACGCGATGGCAATCGAATGGTGGCGCAAGTCTGCCGATCAAGGTAACGCCCGCGCACAAAACAATCTCGGGTTCGCCTACGCAAACGGCCGCGGTGCTGCGCAGGATTTCACCGAGGCCGCGAAGTGGCTCGGCCTCGCCGCCGAGCAAGGATTCGCCCAAGCACAATTCAACCTGGGCGGTCTCTACATGGACGGTAAAGGCGTAACGACCAATCTGGTCGAGGCCTACAAATGGTTTTCCCTCGCCGCACTGCAGCGCTACCCAGGCTCCGATAGATACGTTGTCGAAGTCGGCGCAAAACTTTCCGGCGAAGAAATGGCCGACGCGCTCCGTGAAGCGCGCACGTGGCGGGCAGCCCACCCAAATGTTGTTCTTTTGCCGACCAATTCCGTAGCCGCGCGCCCCTCTCCATTCAACCCCAGTGCCCCGTGGTTGCCTACCACCTGGGTACCGCCAAAAACCAACGCCCCTCCGCAGACCAACACATCTGACCTCACGCCCGTCAGCCTCGTGCCGCAAAGGGATTGAAACGCCCTGCCCGATTCACTAGCGTCGGCCGCATGAAAAATTTCCCCCGGTGGATGGCCGCGCTCATGGCCGCACTTGCGGTGCTCGTAGTCGGCGGTTGTCAGAAGGCCGATGATTCAGCGAAGAAGCCTGACGACGCCGGACTCACCATCGCAGTGATTCCCAAGGGCACCACACACGAGTTCTGGAAATCGATACATGCCGGCGCCGTCAAAGCGCAGCAGGAACTCACCGCGCAAGGCACCAAGATCAACCTCATCTGGAAGGGCCCGCTTCGCGAAGACGATCGCGACCAGCAGATTCAAGTCGTAGAGAACTTCATCGGCCGACAGGTCAAAGGCATCGTGCTCGCCCCGCTGGATTCGCAGGCTTTAGTCGCGCCCGTCGAAGCCGCGGTGAATGCGAAGATTCCCGTGGTAATCATCGACTCGGGACTCAAGTCGGAGAAATACACGAGCTTCGTCGCCACTGATAATTTCAAGGGCGGCGTCATGGGCGGCGAGAGGCTCGGTCAATTGCTCGATGGCAAAGGCAAAGTCATCCTGCTCCGTTATCAGGTCGGTTCCGCCAGCACCGAGGAACGCGAAGCTGGTTTTCTCGAAGCGATGAAAAAATTTCCCGGCATCACGGTCATTTCCGCGGATCAATACACCGGCGCGACGCGCGAGTCTGCGTATCAGACCGCGCAGAATGTTCTCAATCGCTTCGGCAAAGACGTCGACGGCATGTTCGCTCCGTGCGAACCCATCACCGTCGGCATCACGATGGCGCTGCGCGACATCAAGCGCGCTGGCACGGTGAAAGTCGTTGGTTTCGATGCCGGAGAGCAACCCGTCGAAGCGCTCAAGAACGGCAGCGTCCACGGACTGATCGTCCAGAATCCCGTGCGCATGGGTTATCTCGGCGTGATGAGCGTGGTGCAGCAATTGCAAGGGAAGCCTGTCGAGAAGCGAATCGACACCGGCGTCGCCCTCGTGACCAAGGAGACGATGAACCAGCCCGAGATGAGCGAGTTGCTCAACCCGCCGTTGAAGAAGTATCTCAACGAGTGAGCGCGACTTCATGAACTGGCGCAGAGTCCTCAACGCGCTCGGGCCGTTTCTCGGCCTGCTGCTCGTCGTCGCGCTGTTCTCGCTCAAGCCCGAAGTGCGCGCGTCGTTCCTCACGCTCACCAATTTCAAATTCATCGTCACCCAAACCGTCGTCGTCGGCATCGCGGCCCTCGGCATGACGCTCATTATCGTGAGCGGCGGCATCGACCTCAGCGTCGGCTCGACGATTGCCTTCAGTGGCGTGCTCGGGGCGACCTTGCTCTTGAAAGGCGTGAGCCCGTTCGCCGCCGGAGCCGCGACGGTGCTCGCCGGTGCCGTCATCGGATTCCTCAACGGCGCGGTGATCAGCGGATTCCGCATGATGCCGTTCATCGTCACGCTGGGAATGCTCGGCGTGGCGCGCGGATCGGCGAAATGGCTGTCTGGCAATCAGACCGTCAACTTCCCCGCTTCGCCGCTCAACAACCTGATGACCGCCGGCGAATCGCTTCCGCCACCGGGTGTGTGGGTGGTTCTGGTGCTCGCGGTGGTCATGGCGGTGTTGATGCGGCAAACCGTTTTCGGCCGTTGGGCGTTCGCGATCGGCTCGAACGAAACGGCGGCGCGCTACTCCGGCGTACGCGTGCAGGGAATGAAGTTCGCGATTTACGGAACGGCGGGGTTGTTCTTCGGTGTGGCTGGCTTAATGCAACTCGCGCGCCTGCGCCAGGGCGATCCCAGCGTCGCCGTCGGCGTGGAACTCGACACGATCGCCGCAGTGGTCATCGGCGGCGCGAGCCTGAGCGGCGGCAGCGGCAGCGTGCTAGGTTCGCTGATCGGCGCGTTGATCATGGCCGTGCTCCGGAACGGTACGCAGCAGATGGAGTGGCCCACCTACATTCAGGAAATCATCATCGGCTTGGTGATCATCCTCGCCGTGGGACTCGATCGCTGGCGGCAAAGCCGCAATGCGGCGCCGTAAGGCCAAACCACCGCACGTCACAAATAGCGAACTTTGAGCCAGCGTGCCGTACATGGCTTTGAAATTGGCGGTAACGCCGCTTCCTCGCCGGCGTCACTCGAGTGAGTCCATCGTGTTCTCGGAGCGGTTGATCGCTTCCAACACACTTTGAACCTTGAACTTTGAATCCCCACCGACAAACTGAGAGCGATGGCCAACGATTCCGATTCACCGCTCGATCTCCTATGGGACGAATACAGTGAAGCCTTCCGTGATTTCGACGATCTCACGCTCGCGCGCTGGATGTCGCAGACGCTCAGCCAGCTTCAGGGAAAAGCGTGGCGTCTTTCGCATCCGCTCTTCGGCGCGTACCGGCTCGCCGCGCAAGTCGCGCAGGAACGCCAGATCTGGCTCAAACGCCTCGCCACGTTGCCGTCGGATTACGCTGAGGCGCCGTGCTGCCGCGCTCCATTGCTGCCATTGCTCACGCGCGATGTGCTCGAATCAGGATTGCTCTGCCAGCATTGCAACGGCACTTCGGTTCCGTTCGAGGACATTCCCGCCGAGCTGCGTTCCGCCATCAAGGAATGGGCCGAGGAATACGCGCCGGTCCACGCGGTCGCCCATTGGGAAGATCGCAAGCGCAAGGCTGGCAATTACGACAACGCCCTCGACAACGCCGCGGAGGCTGCAGAAAAACTGCTCGCTTTCGCCGGCGTGCGACTCGCGCCGAAATTCTTGGAGTTCTGGCCGGCCATGGTCTGGGAGGATCAGGACGAATGTCTCGAAGTCCGCCCCGAAGATTTACCCGTCGAAGACGTTGGGCCTTGAGCGAACCGCGCGGCCGACAATTGTGAAATGAAAACCTTTTGGAAATGGACCTTGCGCCTCGGGCTGGTGTTCGTCGTCTTCGTCGTGCTGGTCGTGCTCATGTTTGACCGCATCGTCCGGAACATGGCCGTGTCCCGCATCCGCGCGCAGACCGGGATGGAAGCGACAATCGGCAAGCTGGAACTGCACTTCCTCAAACCCGGCGTCCGGCTCGAGCGGCTGAAGTTGATGAACACGCCGGAGTTCGGCAGCTCGACGTTTCTCGATCTCCCGGAATTGACCGTCGAACTCGACCGCGACGCGCTCTCCGCGCGCGAACTTCACATCAAGAATCTGCAACTGAATCTCGCCGAGTTGAACATCGTGGTGAACAAGGCGGGCAAGACGAACACGACGGCGTTGCAGGAGCGCGCCGATCAGATGAAGAAAGAAGGCGGCGACAAGAAGTCGGAGAAAAAGCGCAACCAAGCGCCGCCGGAATTCAAAGGCCTCGACAAGGCGAACGTCTGCCTTGGCACGCTGCGCTATACGGACATGCGCGATCCCGACGCGACGCGCTCATTCAACTTCGGCGTGACCAACATGGTCTTGGAGAACATCAAGTCGAAGGAGGAATTGGTGCCTCAATTGTTCATCGCCCTGCTACGCAGCGGGGTCAACCTGCTCGACATATTTTCCGGCGGCATCGAAAACCTGCCGCGGCCGGACAAGTGACCAAGCCTTTCCCGCGAAACACGCGAATTACGCGAAAGACGGCGGAATGATTTCCTTTTTTGTTCGCGTCATCCGCGAGATTCGCGGGAAAATTCCTGAGAGCTTCCTGCCTTCAGTAAAACAAATGCGGGACGAAGCGGCTGAAGTTGCCGGTGATGCGTTTCGTGTCCTCGCGAATCCCCAAGCCGCCCGCCTCGTGATTGATGATCCACACGCCCATCACGGGATGATTTCCTGTGAAGTCCGGCGTTGGAGCAAGCGCCTGATAGACGTAACCTTCCTCACCGTAATCACCGCCGGTTTCCTCCATCGTTCGACCGCCTTCGACCACCGTGACGTTGCTGCCTTCGCGGCTGAGCTTGGGTTTGCGCACGAAGTTTCCATTTAATGGCTCCGGGCGATCGAAGCACGGGAGCAAATTGGCGTGGCCGGGAAACAGTTCCCACAAAATCGGCAACAGTCCCTTGTTGCTTAGTAGCATTTTCCACGTCGGCTCGATGAACTGAGTCGAGCGCTGCGCGAGGTACTGACCGAACTCCTCGTGCCACATCCATTCCCACGGGTAGAGCTTGAAGCAGGTGTCGATCGGCTGCTCTTCGAGATCGACGAAACGCTTCAGCTTTGCGTTCCAGCCGATGTCCTCGACGGCGATGACGCGCGTCTCGAGTCCCGCCTGCACGCAGGTGTCTTGCAGATACGTGACCGTCTGCTCGTCCTCCGGAAAATCCTTCACCGTGCTGAAATAGACCGGACCACGCCCCCATTTCTTCCATGCCGCAATGAGGCGTTCATGAATGGAATTGAACTGATCTACGTTCTTAAACGAGTCCTGCAACCAGAACCATTGCGCCACCGATGCCTCGATCAATGCCGTCGGCGTGTCGGCATTATACTCGAGCAGCTTGGGCGGCGTGCGTCCGTCGAACGCGAAATCAAAGCGCCCATACAGGCTGAATTCATCGGCATCCCACGAGGCGCGGATCGCCGGCACCGCGGCTTCAGGAATGCCGAGACGCGACCACCAATTGTTTTCGATGACCGCTTCAGCCGCCTTGATGCACAGCTCGTGCAGATTGTTCGCTGCCGCTTCCAGAACATCCACCTCGCCGCGCGTGAGTTCGTAGAAGGCCGATTCGTCCCAATACTTGCCGGTCGGGAACGTATGGAATGTGAGGCCGACTTCCTCGACCTTCGCCTGCCAGTTGGGCCGCGGCGTAATGACGTGACGTTGCATTTAGGAACCCGAGGAATGCGATGAATTGCCAAAGCCGCCGCGCGACGTTCCACCACTCGTGGTCGAACTCTTCGAGGAGCTCGACGAACTCGGCGAACCGAATGCCTTCGACGAACGACTCGACGATGACGTGACCGAAGTTTGTTTCGGCTGCGACACGGTGATCGGGCTATTGAACGGTTGCGGCGTCCAGAAGCCGCCATGGAAGTAGCCGCGTCCCGGCAGGTAATAATTATACGGATACGGAAACCACCCGTGATACGGCGCGTGATAATAACCGCGCCCGGCCACGTAGCAGTCGTTGGTGTAAACGCTGTTCGTATTCACCTGGCTCGACGGATACGAGGTATCCGTCGACGGATCGCATCCCGCCAGCATGCCGGTGGCGACGCCACCGAGCAGCACGAGTCTGATTTGTTTGCTTCGTTTCACAATGCCTCCAATGAGGCGGCAACGAATTACCCCATCATCGCGACCGCGACGACGATGCAGACGCCCAGAATCACGGCTCCCGCAACAATCGCCGCAGCGACGTTTTTGTTTTCAATGATTTCCTTGCTCAGGTTGCCCGGAGTGCAGAGGTCGAAAAGTTTGTAGCCGATGATCGCGAGCACGATGCCGGCGATGGCGAAGATCGCCATGTTGGCCAGCGCGCCGCCGAGACTGGTCGCGTGCCATGACACAGTCATGTCCTGCGCATGGACGAGGTTGGGGCTAAGAGTAAGGGCCAGCAGGCCGGCGGATTTAAGAGCTGTTTTCATGAGTTCGTTTCCTGCGCCGAACAGTAGCGATCACTGCTGGGCACGAAAACTACAAACTCACGGCGAGATTGGAACCGCATCCAATCCGCGCTGCCGACCGCCTCAAATCCTCACCTTGAACTCTTCACCCTTCTTCAGCGACAGCGCGAAGGCCGCCATGAGTTCGGGGATTTGTTCGAGGTCATTCAAATTCACCAACTCCACCGGCGAGTGCATGTAGCGGTTCGGCAGGCTGATCAAGCCGCTCGGGATGCCGCCACGCGTCCAGAAGATCACATCGGTGTCCGTGCCGCTCGTCGCCGAGATCGCCTCGTGCTGGAGTTTGATTTTGTTCTGCTCGGCAACTTTCTCGAGGCGCGCGACCACCTCCACGTGATTGCAGCCGCCGTGGGTCAGCGTCGGGCCTTTGCCGATCTTCACGTCGCCGTGCTGCTGTTGGTTCACGGTCGGATAATCCGTCGCGTGCGTGACATCAACGACCAGCGCCACGTCGGGCTTGAGCGAGTAGGCGATTTGCCGGGCGCCGAAGAGGCCCGTCTCTTCCATCACGTTCGAGACAGCGCAAATCTCCGCGTTGAACTTCTTCCCGGATTCCGCGAGCAAACGCAGCGCTTCCGCCACGGCAAACGTGCCGATGCGGTTGTCGAACGCGCGGGCGATCGCGAGGTCGTTGCGCAACAATTCAAACTGATCCACCAACGTGATCGGGTCGCCGACGCGCACGAGTTTCTCCGCGTCCTTGCGGCTGCTGACGCCGATGTCGATGAACAACTCGTGAATCTTGGGCACCTTGGGATCGCCGTCCTGCTTGCTCAAGTGCGGCGCGACGTTGCCGACCACACCGCGCACCGGCCCCTTGCGCGTGTGAATCGTCACGCGCTGCGCCTTAGTGATCCCGGGATCAATGCCGCCCATGCGCTTCACGAAAATGAAACCGTTGCCATCGATGAAGTTGACCGACATCGCGATCTCGTCCGCGTGCCCCGCGAGCATCAGGCGCGGCGAACCGCCTTTGTTCAACACGGCGACGGCATTGCCATAGGAATCGGAGAACGTTTCATCCGCGAATTCTTTCGCGTAATCGAGCCACACGCGCTGGCCACGTGCTTCGTAACCGACGGGGCTGGGAGTGTTGATCAGGGTTTCGAGAAATTTCAGAGACTTTTCGCGCATGGCGGGATTAGGCAACAGGCAATGCATCGGAGGCAACTGGAAAGAAACGTAGTTGCCCGCGAATCACGCGAATTGACGCGAAAAGAAGTGGCCAAATCCGCTTCTCAGCCAATCAAAGGCCTTCCAATTCGCGTTTATCCGCGTTATTCGCGGGCAACCTTCTGCTTGCCGCGGCGCACCCATCACCACTAGCTTAGCGCTGGATTTATGCGTTCCGCGTTGTTGAAAAATGTCAGCCGAATCGTGGTGAAGTTGGGCACGGGCGTCCTCACCGACGCGCGCAAGCAACCTGACCGCGCGCAACTCGAACAACTCGTCGCGCAAGTCGCCACGCAACGCAAAGCCGGCAAGGAAGTTGTCATCGTCACCTCCGGCGCCGTCGGTGCGGGCATGGGCGCGCTGGGTTTCGAACGGCGTCCGTCGTCGCTCGCGGAGTTGCAGGCGTGCGCGGCGGTCGGGCAATCGCGCCTGATGGCCACGTATCAGGAACTTTTCCGCAAGCACGGCATCGAAGTCGCACAGGTGTTGCTGACGCACGACGATCTCGAACATCACGAGCGGCATCTCAACGCGCGCAACACGCTGGTCACCCTCCTCAGCCGCGGCGTGGTCCCGATCATCAACGAGAACGACGCCGTGTCTTTCACCGAACTCAAGTTCGGCGACAATGACAAGCTCTCCGCGCTCGTCGCGTGTCTGTTGCCGGCCGACTTGCTCGTCATCCTCACGACGGTCGATGGCATGATCCACAACTTCGGCAAACCCGATGCGAAGCTGCTCGCGACGGTGAAGGAGATCAACGCGAGCATCGAAGAAATGGCCGGCGGCACCACGAGCGCCACGGCCGTGGGCGGCATGGCATCAAAGATCGAAGCGGCGAAGATGACGGTGCGCGCGGGCATCCCGCTCGTGATCGCCTCCGGTCGCAAGAAGGACACGCTCGCCAATATTCTCGCCGCCGAAGCCGAAGGGACCGTCTTCGTACCGAAGCCGAGCAAGCTCACGGGACGCAAACGTTGGATCGCATTTTTCCATCATCCGAAGGGCACGCTGATCGTCGATGCCGGCGCGAAGAAAGCTCTGCGCGAAGGCGGCAAAAGCCTCCTGCCGCCGGGAATCGTCGGCTGCACCGGAGACTTCGAAGCGAAAGATGTCGTGCGGATTTGCGACTCGGACGGAACGGAGTTCGCCCGCGGCATCGCGCGGTTTTCTTTCAAGTCGGTCCGCTCGCGAATTCTGCCGAAGGAAGTCGTCGTGCATCGCGATGACATGGTCATACTCTAACCTCACGCCAAGGCGCGGAGGCGCTACGACAGATTTAACCAACCATTAATTTTCAGTTTCAACTGCGCCTTGGCGCCTTTGCGTGATGCCCATGAAACAACCCGCCATCAATCAACTCCTCGACGTCATGGCGAAGCTGCGTTCGCCCGAGGGCTGCCCGTGGGATCGCGAGCAAGACCATCGCACGCTGCGCTTCCACGCGGTTGAAGAAGTCTATGAGTTGATGGACGCCATCGAAGCCGGCGACGACCACGAGATGGCCGAGGAGTTGGGCGACCTACTATTGCAGGTCGTCTTCCATTGCCAGCTAGGGCACGAGCGCAAGGCGTTTGATTTCGAGAAAGTCGCACGCCTCATCACGGAGAAATTAATCCGCCGCCATCCGCACGTCTTCGGCGACGTAAAGGTGAAGAACGTTGATCAGGTCTGGGCCAATTGGGAGAAGATCAAGAAGGCCGAGAAAGCCGGCACCAAACACCACCGCGCCTCCGCGCTCGACGGAATTCCCAAACACCTCCCCGCCCTGCTCCGTGCCGAGAAGCTCGTGAAGAAAGCGCGTAAGGCAAAGGTCCTGACGGACGGCGAATTATCCACGCGCAAACTTTCCAAGCCCGCCGTCGCGAAGGAATTGTTTGAACTCGCGGCGCTCGCGCAAAGCAAAGGCTGGTCGGCGGAAGAACTCCTGCGTGGCGAGTTGAAGAAAGCCGAACGCGCGTTCCGTCGCCGCGAAGTGGCGCAAGCGGGACGATAACGCCTTTCGCTGTCCTCCATCCCGCTCGCACGTCGAGGCAGGTTCCAACTTTGATTCGACACGGTGCGAGCAAAGGTTCACGCTCGCACCAGTCACCCGCCGCGACGGCTTGTGTGCCGCCAACTAAGGTCGTGTGGCCAACGCAACCAACATCAAAAGGAATCCCATGCCCTACGTCATGATCCGTCACAAGGTCGCCAATTACGCTAAGTGGAAACGTGGAGTCACCGCCGCCAAAGCCATGCGCAAGGCTGCGGGAGAAAGGTGCCTGTACGTCTGCCGCAGCAGCAAAAACCCAAACGATCTGCTCGTCTGGTGTGAATGGGACACGGCCGCCCGCATGAAGAAGTTCTGCAAGTCCGCGGAACTGCGGAAAGCGATGAAAGCCGTGGGTGTTGTCGGCAAGCCAGAGATTTCATACTACGGCAAGATGGAAGATTTGAGCGTCGGCTGAGGCGGGTAAGCCCGCTCAATCACGCCAAGCGCTACCGGTGTTTCGCTGGCCGAAGCACGCTTTGTTCGAAGCGGGAACGGCGCGCCGCAACTTTTTCGTGTCGGCACCCGACGCGCTCAAGGAAGACCCACCGCCCCACGTTGCGGCTCGACTTTTCTCCGCCCGTGATTAGCTTCTCGGCACATTTCTATGACTGACTCGCGTTATCCGAAGCTCGCCAAACTGATCATCGAATACTCCTGCGCGTTGAAGCGCGGCGAGAAGGTGCTCCTCGACATGATCGACATACCGGATGAGTTCACCGTCGAATTGATCCGCGCCGTGCGCAAAGTCGGCGGCATCCCGCTCGTCGAAGCACGCCACAGCCGCATCACGCGCGAAGTGCTCCGCGGCACCAACGAGGCCCACGCGGCGCTCGTGCGCGACGTGGAATTGAACCGGATGAAAAAAGTGCAGGCTTACGTCGCCATTCGCGGCAGCCACAACGCCAGCGAATCCTCCGATGTGCCGAGCGAACGCATGTCGCTCTACTCGCGCATTTTCCGGCCCGTGCTGAACTACCGCGTCAACAAGACCAAGTGGGTCGTGCTCCGCTGGCCCACGCCGAGCATGGCGCAGGCGGCGAACATGAGCACCGAGGCGTTCGAAGATTTCTACTTCGACGTCTGCACCATGGATTATCAGCGCATGGGCAAGGCGATGATCCCGCTCGAACGCCGCATGAAGAAGGCCGACCGCGTCCGGCTCAAAGGCCCCGGCACGGACCTCACTTTCAGCATTAAAAACATCGGCGCGAAGGCGTGCAAAGGCGACCGTAACATTCCTGATGGCGAAGTGTTCAGTTGCCCCGTGAAAGATTCCGTCAACGGCGTGATCCAGTTCAACACGCCCACGCTCTACTCCGGCACGAAGTTCGAAAACATCCGGCTCGAGTTCAAGGACGGCAAGATCATCAACGCCACCGGCAGCAACACCAAGCGCCTGAACGAAATTCTCGATACCGACGCGGGCGCGCGTTACATCGGCGAATTTTCCCTCGGCTTCAATCCGTATGTGCAGAGTCCGATGTGCGACATTCTTTTCGACGAAAAGATCGCCGGCTCGCTGCACTTCACGCCCGGCCAGGCCTACGAAGAATGCGACAATGGCAACCGCAGCGCGGTGCATTGGGACATGGTGTTGATCCAGCGTCCCGAATGGGGCGGCGGGGAAATCTGGTTCGATGACGAACTGATCCGCAAAGACGGAATCTTCCTCCCGAAAGATCTCAAGCCGCTCAACCCGGCGAATCTGAAGTAGCCTCGCGATCGCAGCGCCCTATGCCGCTGGTGTGCGCGCTTTCAACTGATCCAAAGCCATCTGGGCAGCAGCGGTCTCCGCGGCTTTCTTGCTCTGGCCCTTGCCCCGGCCCAGTTCCGCGCCGCGATGCGTGACCACGCATTCGTAAATGCGCGCATGGTCGGGACCATCGACGGATTGAATCCGGTACACGACCGGATCGGGTGACTCGGATTGGAGGCGTTCCTGCAACTCCCCCTTCGGGTTGTCGAGGTTCGGAAGCGAGCCGATTTCGTCGCAGCCCTTTTTGAAATTGCGCAGGATGAATTCGCGCGCGGCTTCGAATCCGCCATCGAGGTAGAGCGCGCCCACCAAGGCCTCGAACGCATCCGCCATCGACGACGCGCGCTGGCGTCCGCCCATGTGTTCCTCCCCGCGGCTCATGATCATGTACTGGCCGAGATTGAAACGGCGGCCGTGCTCGGCGAGGGCGCGGGCATTGACCATGCGGGCGCGGCCCTTGGTCAGCACGCCTTCGTCGAGCGCGGGATATTGCTGGTAAAGTTCGTGGGTGAGGACGAGTTGCAGCACGGCGTCGCCGAGGAATTCCAAACGCTGGTTGTGCTGGAGGTTCAACCGGGTCTCGTGCGAGAGCGACGGGTGGGTGAGCGCGAGGCGCAGCAGGCCCTCGTCTTTGAACTGGTAGGCCAACTCGACTTGCAATGGAGCGAGGTCGGACACGGCGGAGAAAACTAATTCGGGTTCGGTGCCGCTTCAACCTGCGGCTCGGCGGGCGGCGTGTCGGAAGACGTTTCCGCCGCGGCCGGCGCGGGCGCGGCGGCGGGCTGTTCCAAACCGTGCTCGAGCAAATGCGCGACTTCGCGCTGCACTTCTTCCAACTGGGTCAGTTGCAAATCGGGATCGACGATGGTGAAGACGTCGGCGTTGCCGGCGTGTTCGTAAACGAAAACGCGCTGGCCTTCGTTGCGCAGCTGCGACTTCACTTTGAGGATGCGTTTGCGTTCGAGCATCACGGCGAGAATGTAGCGCGCGGCCAGATGGCGCGGCTCATTGCGTTCCACCAATTTCCGCAGCAGTGATTCGGCGGTTTCCTGTTTGATCGCATCGGGGGCTTGAGCCGGTGGAGCCACGTAAACGCCATGCCAGTGGGAGACGAAACCCTTGCGGTCGGCAGCGCCTTGACTGTATTGCGCGGCCCAGCAGGGATCGCAGACATCGACACGTTGATAGCCAATCTTCTCGTCGGACAGCACGGTGTGATACGGCTGCTTGTCCACAAACGGCTTCTCACAAGCCTGGCAGTGGTGTGAACGGCTTTGAAGATTCCAATCGATCATGAGTTATTTTTCCCGCCCGGAGCGGTGATGGGGGCCATTATCTTGAACTTTTCCATCGGCGCAATCCCATTTGCGCAATGGCCCCAACACAGGGCGACGGTCACGCACTAAAAGGAAGTTTCACCACCTCTGCCGCCGAATCGCCCGCCGCGCTGCGGAGAGTCACAGTCGGACTCTTGAGTTCGCGGCGCAGGTAAGCAAGGGCGAGGTTGGACTTTAATGTCGGCGAATAAATTGCGCTGACGACATAGCCAATCTCTTTCTCGCCCTCGTAGAGTTTATCGCCCTTCAACGGCAAAGACTTTAGGTCGTCCGCGAGCCGCAAACCGCGCAGGGACTTGGCCACCTGCCCGTAGGTGCGGATGCGCGCGAGCACTTCCTGACCGATGTAGCAGCCCTTCGTGTAACTCACGGCGCGCGCATCGATGCCGGCCTCGGGCGGGAGATTCGTCGCATCCATGTCGACACCGAAACGCGGGATGCCCGCCTCAACGCGCGCGATTTCGAGCGCTTCCCAACCGCACGCGCGACCGCCGACTTGTCTCGCCGCGGCGATGAGTTTGTCGGCAACAGCCGCGAGGGAATCGGTGGGCACGAATAAATCGAAGCCGCCCGAGAGCGTGCGCGGCTGGTTCATCAAGTAGAGCTGGCCGAGCGTGGCGTCGGTCAGCGTGGAGAACTGCAGCGGTTTCGTCGGCAACGGAATCTCGAGCCCCAGCGCAGTCACGACAGCGCCGGCCTTCGGCCCTTGCACGCTCAAGAGACCATAGTGCGGCGCGACGTCCACGATCTGCACGTCAGCAGCGATGACGTATTTTTCGAGCCGCTGCGTGATCGTCTCCGTCAAGCCGGGTTCGAAATCGAGAAGCAGTTCGTCGGCGAGCGCGTAAATGTTCAGGTCGCTGTCCATTTTACCCTTCGCGGAAATGATGGCCGCGTAGCAACCTTCGCCGAACTTCAGTGCCTTCACGTCGTTGGTCACTTGACCGTGGAGAAACGTCGCGCGATCCGCGCCGAGCAGGCAAAGGCGGCTGCGGAAACTCAGATCAAGCACCCCCACGGAATCGCGCAGGGCCGCATGTTCAGCCAGCACATCGCCGTATTGAGCAACCGCCTCCACGCCGTTCACCGAAGTGAACTGGGCGTTTAGCTCGGCGTGAAATTCATGCAGCGAAAGCGAACTCATGTTGAAATGCTACGCCATATCGCCGGCGGAACAAAAGCACCGACCCAATTTCAATCGGAATTACGCGTTGACGGTCGCCCCTGCTTCTTCAATATGCCTGCCCACGTTTGCCGGTTCGGCCGGCGAACGGGCCCGACATTTGAAATTTTAACCTGAAACTGAACATGAACCTCGACAGTCTCTACTCGAAACTCCTCGTCAAAACCGGCGCGAAGCTCGCGCTGGTCGTCCTCGACGGCCTCGGCGATATCGCCACGATGCCGCAGGGCGAAGTCACCCCCCTCGAAGCCGCGCGCACGCCGAATCTCGACATGCTCGTCGCCCAAGGCGTCGCCCAAGGCCGCATGATTCCAGTCGCGCCCGGCATTACGCCCGGCAGCGGCCCCGGCCACCTGGCGTTGTTCGGTTACGACCCGTTGGAATATCAAGTGGGCCGCGGCGTGATTGAAGCGCTCGGTCTCGGGCTGGAGTTGAAGGGCGGCGACGTTTGCGCCCGCGCAAACTTCTGCACGCTCAATGCGAAAGGCCTCGTCACCGACCGCCGCGCCGGACGTATCGCGACGGAAGTCTGCGAAGAACTGTGCGCGCTGCTCGCCAAGAAGGTTAAGAAAATCGGCGACACCGAAGTGATCATCAAAGCCGGCAAGGAACATCGCTTCGTCGTGATCTTCCGCGGCAAGGGTCTCGAAGGCCCGCTCACCGACACCGATCCGAATCGCGAAGGTCTCGCCATCGCGACCGCGAAACCGACCGACGCGAAGTCCGCGAAGCAGAAGAAAGCCGCGAAGCTGGTGGCGGATTTCTACAAGGCGGCCTTGCCCGTGTTGAAGGGCAAGAATCCGGCGAACGGTTTCCTCATGCGCGGCATTGCGCATCAGCCGGAGATTCCGCTGTTCGAACAACGCTACGGCCTGCGCCCGGCGGCGATCGCGGTTTATCCCATGTACAAGGGCCTCGCGCAGCTGGTTGGCATGAAGAAGATCGAAGGCCCGCAAACCATCGCGGAGCAATTCGAGCGCTACCTCGCCGAGTACGACAACTACGACTTCTTCTTCATCCACTACAAGTACACGGACAAAGCCGGTGAAGACGGCAACTTCGATGCGAAGGTCAAGGCAATCGAAGACTTCGATGCCGCGCTGCCGATTTTGATGCAGAAGAAGCCCGCAGTGCTTGCGATCACCGGCGATCACTCAACGCCCGTTGCAATGAAAGGCCACTCCTGGCACCCGCAACCGGTGCTGTTGCACTCCGAAATCTGCGGCTCGGATAAGCTCGAGCGCTTTTCCGAAACCGGCGCGAACATGGGTTCCCTCGGCGTCTTCGAAGCGAAATATCTCATGCGCTACATGCAGGCGAACGCGAAGATGTTTGATAAGTTCGGGGCGTGATGAAGAAGAATTCCGGAGTCTGAAGCCAGAATTCAGAATGGTCAGTCGGCTGCGCTGACTGGCACGGCATCCTGGATACTGATTTCTAAATTCTAAGTTCATACTGATGAAAGCCGTCATCCTCGCCGCCGGAAAAGGCACGCGCATGCGGGAACTTACCAACGAAGTTCCCAAGCCGATGCTCAAGGTCCACGGCAAGCCGATCCTTGAACACATCGTCGAAGGCCTAAAGACCACCGGCATCCGGGAGATTTTCATCATCACCGGATTTCGCGCGGAAGTCGTGGAGGAATATTTCGGCGACGGCAGCCGCTGGGGCGTGCGGATCGCGTATGCTCGTCAAGTCGTGCAGGACGGCACCGGGAAAGCGCCGGAATTGGCAAAAGCATTTGTCGGTGATTCGCCGTTTCTGCTCACCTACGGCGACATCTTGGTGAAACCAGAAACGTACCAGCAAATGGTGCAACGTTTCGCTGAACGGAAGGATTTCGCCGGCGTGGTGACGGTTACGGGCAGCGAGGACGTCACCAAAGGCGGGTTGTTCTTCTTCGATGAAAAGTTCTGCCTGAATCACCTCGTGGAGAAGCCGTCACCGGTACAATTGGCCGAACTCACCGCGCAAGGCTGGCTGAAGCCGGGGGCGACCGCTTGGTACAACGCGGGGATTTATATTTTCCGTCCGTCGATTTTCGATTTCACAGCGAGGCTGCAAAAATCTCCGCGCGGCGAGTATGAGCTCACCGACGCAATCAGTGCGGTGATTGGAAGCGGACAGGTGTTGGCCGGGCTGAAGATTGCCGGTCGATGGGTGGACGTACGCGATCCAGAAGTGCTCGCGTCACTGGAAAAAGAAGCCAACTAAAATCTTACGGGTGGGCGCGCTCAGGAAAGCAGCCAGTCGCGGAGCGAATTCCCCAAAGGACCATCGCGTTCCTCAGGATTGGAGGGGATGATCGCGATTGGGGGTTCGGCGTCCGGCGCCGGCGGCACGACGTTGGTTTCGCCGTTGGGGCCAAGCGGTTGATCCTTCTGGCGATGAAACAAGGCGGTTTGCAAATCTTTCGCGACATCGACTGGTAGACGGATCATGCCCTCTTCTCAGCAATGGAAATGCCACCAAACCCGCGACGACGTTAACGGAACTCCAGATTGCAGAAAATATTTCGACCGGCAGCATCAACACCCATGAGCGCCCCAAGCTTTAAGGAATTCGTGCTGGATCAACTGCAGGTTGTGGGCGACATCCGCTGCCGGGCGATGTTTGGCGGACACGGCCTGTACCAAAGCGGGACATTTTTCGGGATTATCTTCGGCGGGCGGCTCTTCTTCAAAACGGATAACCAATCGCGCATCGCCTACGAGAGCCGAAGAACGGCGCCGTTCACGTATGAAAGTCCCACCGGAAAGAAGCTCACGATGAGTTACCACGAGGTCCCAGCCGATATTTTAGAGAACTCGTCGATGCTGATCGAGTGGGCAAACGGGGCAATTTCGAGCGCCAAGTCCGCCATTCCAAGGAAACACGCCGCGAAGAAGCAACTACGCCCTCGATCCGTAACCGAATCTTGATCCGATTCTTACTCTTACCCGCAATAGGCTTGACCTGCCTCCCTGCTGCAAAATATCGTGGTGCGGTTAGACACATTACATGTTTGCGCAATTCAAAGGCCTGTTTTCCAATGACATTGGGATCGATCTCGGGACGGCCAACTCCCTGGTGTACGTGCGTGATAAGGGGATTGTGTTGCGTGAACCTTCCGTTGTAGCGATTCAAGCGGGAACTACCAACGTGTTGGCGGTGGGCGAGGAAGCCAAGCGGATGCTTGGCCGCACCCCCGGCAATATCGTAGCCATCCGTCCAATGAAGGATGGCGTCATCGCCGATTTCGAAATCACTGAGGCGATGCTCAGGCACTTCATTCAGAAAGTGCATCACCGCAAATTGATCGCGCCGCGAGTTGTCGTCGCGGTGCCTTCGGGCATCACGGAAGTGGAGAAACGGGCGGTCAAGGATTCCGCCACCCACGCTGGAGCGCGCGAAGTGTATTTGATCGAGCAGCCCATGGCTTCGGCCATCGGCGTCGGTCTCCCGGTTCATGAACCGGCAGGCAACATGATCGTCGATATAGGTGGCGGCACCTGTGAAATCGCGATCATTTCACTCGCGGGCATTGTATTCAGCCGCAGTTTGCGCGTGGGCGGTGACGAGTTCGATGAACACATCGTGGCTCACATGAAGCGTGCCTATAATTTAATGATCGGTGAACGCACCGCGGAGGAGATCAAAATTCGGATCGGCTCCGCGTATCCGTTGGAACAAGAATTGACCATGGAAGTTAAGGGCCGCGATTTGAGCGCGGGGTTGCCGAAAACCCTGACCATTCGCTCCGAAGAAATCCGCGCGGCCCTGAAGGATCCGCTTTCCAGTATTTTGGAATCCATCCGCATCACACTCGAACGTTGCCCACCAGAACTTTCCGCCGATCTTGTCGATCGCGGCATCGTGATGGCGGGTGGCGGCGCATTGCTGCGTGGCATCGACCGTCTTGTGGCCGATCAAACCGGCCTTCCTGTACACATCGCCGACGACCCGCTCAGCGCCGTCGCCGAAGGTACCGGACGCGTGTTGCAGGAGCTCCAATTCCTCAAGCGAGTCGCCTCTTCCAGCAAGACCTGATTCCAGCGCGCGTTCACCCTGACCCAAAGTCCGGGTGACGATGTTTACACGTCCGCACTATATAGCTCTCGGTGCCGTGGCACTGCTGGCGGTGATTGTTCTCAATCTCCCCCGGCAGGCTTCCACGCAACTGAAGGTCGCCCTCGGGAGCATGTTCCTCCCGCTCTTCGGCCTCGCTAGTTCGTCCCATCAACTCGCGCAGAAAGCCGGGGACGTCGTCACGCCCCGCAAGACGCTCCTCGAACAGCTCAACCAGCTCCAAAAAGAGAATCAGGAACTCCACGCCCGCGCCGTTCAAGACGACGCCGTATGGAAAGAGAACGACCGCCTGCGCGCGCTGGTGGGCTTTCAACAACAATCCCGCTGGAAGCTCAAGCTCGCCCGTGTCGTCGGCCGTGAACCCGCCAACTGGTGGCGCACGTTGACCATCGACCGCGGCAGTCGCGACGGCGTCACCACCAATCAAACCGTCATCACCACCGAAGGTCTCGTCGGTCGCATCGGCTCGACCACTTGGGATCACGCACAAGTAATTCTGCTCGGCGATCCGAACTGCCGAGTCGCCGCCGTCGTAGCCGACACGCGCGATCAAGGAATCATTTCGCCCTCGTCGTCGCCCTCGCTGGATCCTTCCATCGTCGATCTGTCCTATCTGGCGAACATCAGCCTTCTCCACGCCGGACAACGCGTGCTCACCAGCGGCATCGGAGGAATTTTTCCGCCGGGAATTGTCATCGGCGACATCGCCGACACGCGCTCGGTCGGCTACGGACTTTACACGGAAGCGCGCGTGAAACTGGCGGTGAACCTCAACCGCCTCGAAGAAGTGTGGGTGATCCTGAAATGAACTGGCTCACCCCCATCATGCTCGTCACGCTGACCTTCGTGGTCGTCTACGCGCAAACGTCATTCGATCTCGCGCGCCTCCTCCTCGCCACGCAGATTGATTTCCTCCCGGCCATGGTCGTGTGCACCGCCTTGTTCGCGGACCTTCTCTCGCTCTGCCTCGTCGCCGTGTGCGGCGGTCTGTGGTTCGATTCATTTTCCGCCAACCCGCCGGGCGTCAGCATCCTGCCGCTGTTCATCGCGGGCTTCGTCATCTTCAGCAAACGCGAACTCGTCCTGCGCGAACAACCCTACGCCCAATTCTGTCTCGGCCTCGCCGCCAGCGCCGGCGTGCCCTTGGCAACGCTGCTGATCATTTACACCGTCGGGGGCAATCCGCTCATCGGCTGGGTTTCGCTCTGGCAATGGTTCGCGATGACGCTCGCCGGTGCGGCTGCGACTCCGCTGCTCGCCCGGTTGTTCAACTGGCTGACGCAACGTTTCAATTATCAGGTCGCTCCCGAGTCGAGCTTCCGTCCCGATCGCGAGATCAAGCGAGGACGCGCGTAACATGCTGATCTTCGACCAGCTGAAAAAGAGCGACCCGCAACTGCGGTTCATCGCCGCCGTCGTGCTTACGGGCCTTGGCGTGTTGCTCGGCGGACTTTGGTATTACCAGATCATCGCGTCGCGGCGTTACGTCACGAGCTTGAACAACCAATCGTTCCGCACCGTGCGCGTGCCAGCCATCCGCGGAAAAATCGTCGATCGCAACGGAGTTTCGCTCGCGGAAAACCGGCCCAGTTACAACGTCAACCTCTACTTCGACGAACTGCGCGAAAGCTTCCAGCAGGAGTTCCGCCTCACCCGTCCTCCTGGCGTCCTCAAGCGCGACCAGATCGCCGCGCACGCCCGCGCCAGTCGTTACTCGGTCGTCCACCAGATCGTTCAACGCGTCGGCCTGGCAGTGAACCAGCCCATCTTTCTCGATGAGGCAAAGTTTCATCAGCATTACGAACAACGGCTCGCACTGCCCTACACGCTGCTCTCCGATTTGAACCTCACGCAGATCGCGCGCATCCAGGAACGCGCCGGCGAGATTCCCGGGCTTGTCATGGAAATCCAGCCCACGCGGGTGTATCCGTTCCATGTTGCCGCGCACGTTCTCGGATTCCTCAAGAACGACAGCAGTTCGAAGGAAGGCGAAGACGCGTCGTTCAATTATTACCTCCCGGACTACAAAGGCGTCGTCGGCATCGAAGCGACGTTCGACGGTGAGTTGCGCGGCAAGGCGGGCGTGAAGTCCGTGCTCGTCAACAACCTCGGCTATCGCCAGTCCGAAACCATCTGGCAACCCGCCGAGGCAGGAAAGAATGTCGTGCTCACGGTCGATCTTCCGTTGCAAATCGCCACCGAGAAGGCGTTGCACGACGCCGGACAAAATCTCCGCGGCGCAGCGATCGTCCTCGATGCGAACAGCGGCGACGTGCTGGCCCTTGCGTCTGCTCCCACGTACGATCCGAACGGTTTTCTCCCGAGCGTCACGCCGCAGGAATGGGAACGGCTGAACGATCCGAAACAGCGCCCGATGATCAATCGCGCGACCCACGAAATCTACGCTCCGGGTTCCATCTTCAAGATTGTCATCGCCCTCGCCGCGCTGGGACGAGGACTGGATCCCAAGGAGATTTATGAAGTCGAACCGCAACCGGGCGATTCGAGCCACGGCTGCATTTTTGTGGGCCGCCGCCGGATCGACGACACGGCGCCGCCGGGCAAATACGATTTCCGCCGCGCGTTCCTGAAATCCAGCAATGCGTATTTCGTCAACTGCGGTCTCGACGCCGGCCTCGACGCCATTATCGCGATCGGCCAGCGGTTACACCTCGGCGAACGCGTCCGTTTGCCTCTGCTTCAAGAAAGCTCCGGCATTCTCCCCACGCCGCAGTGGATCAAGAACGAACGCGGCGGTTGGAGCCCCGGCGACACGGCCAATCTTTGCATCGGTCAGGGCGATCTTGCGGTGACACCCATGCAGATGGCCGTCATGACCGCCGCCATTGCGAATGGCGGAAAAGTCTATTGGCCGAGGATCGTGGATCGCATCGAACCGCAGGACCCTGCGAGCGGCGAAGCGGTGCACCATTTTCCCGCCGCGCAAGTGCGCAACGATCTCGGCGTCCCGCCGCGCGTGGTGGAATTGATTCACGACGCCATGTACGCCGATACAGATGATCCCGAGGCGACCGCGTTCAAAGCGTTTCATCCGCACGGCGCCAACAAGCCGCTGCTGCCGGATATGCGCATTGGCGGCAAGACCGGTACCGCGCAGGTGATGCAAGGGCGCAAGGTCGTCGATCACATCACGTGGTTCGTCTCGTTCACCGAGTATCAGGGCAACACTTTCGCCGTGGTGGTGATGGTCGAAAGCGGCGGTTCGGGCGGCGGCACGTGCGCGCCCGTCGCGGCCAAGATTTTCCAAGCCATTCACGATCGCAACAACAAGCCGATCATTCCCCGCACGCGCCCGCTAGCCGCCGCGAATCGCGGCTAACTGAACATGTACGACAACCCACTAAATCACCGCGAGATGCGCATCGAATGGCCGATGCTCATCGCGCTGATATTGTTGATGTGTGTCGGCGTGGCGTTCATCTACAGCGCGACGATGGTTAACGACGCCGGGGCAGCGCTGCCGTGGTATCGTCAGCGTCACATTCTCCAAATCGCGTGGTACGTGATCGGCGGCAGTGCGGGAGCAGTTTTGTGCCTCGTCGGCTATCACAGCATCTCGCGCTTCTCGACACTGGTTTACTGGGTGACGATTCTTTTGCTGATCGCCGTTTTGATCCCCGGCATCGGCTCCATGCGCTACGGCGCACGGCGCTGGATCGATTTGGGCTTCTTCCAATTCCAACCGTCGGAATTCGCCAAGCTCACGTTCATTCTCACCCTCGGCGATTTTCTCAGCCGACCGATCGAGGAACTCCGCCGTGCGCGGGTGTTTTTCAAAGTGCTGTTTCTGACGGCGCTCCCGTTCGCTCTTATTTTGAAGGAACCGGACCTCGGTTCGGCGCTCACGTTGCTTCCCGTCGCGATGGTGATGATGTTTGTCGCCGGGGTGCCGAAGCGGTTTCTCGCTCGTTTGATTTTTGGTGCAATGCTGGTGGTCGGCCTGTTGCTCGCGGACATCCTGTTCGCGTCCTCCAAATGGCAGGTGATCAAACTGGAGGCGTATCAAAAGCATCGGTTGCAGGTGTTCTTCGGATTGGATTTTGCCCCGCGTAACGCCACGGACGCGGAGCGCCGCAAAGCGCGCGAGGAACAGCTCAAACATTCCTACAATGTTGAGCAGGCGCTGATCTCCGTCGGTTCGGGAGGACTGATGGGGAAAGGATGGCGGCAAGGTACGCAAAACGCACTCGGGTACCTTCCGCGAGCGGTCGCCCACAATGACTTCATTTTCTCGGTGATCGCCGAGGAAAGTGGATTCGTGGGCAGCGTGATCGTGATCACGCTTTACACCGTGGTTTTGTTCTCCGGCCTCCGAGTGGCCGGCGAGGCGCGCGACCGCCTCGGGAAATTGCTGGCCGTGGGCGTGGTAACGCTCCTGTTCAGCCATGTGTTCATCAACATCGGGATGAACATTCGTTTAATGCCGGTGACGGGCATTCCACTGCCGCTTTTGAGTTATGGCGGATCTTCAGTGCTCTGTTCGTTGATCGCCGCCGGCCTGCTCCAAAATGTGTTTCTCTACCGTAAAGCCTACTAACAAACTATGAGTGATAATCGCAACTTTGGCCGCCGCCGACGTGGTGGCCAGCGCTTCCGCCCCAGCGGCGGACTGCACCAACAACCCAAGCACGACAGCGCCGCCCGCGACGCCCGTGCCGCCGTCGTCGGCGAAAAAACCGGCGACGAACACGTGTTCGCCGACGCGCGCCACGAGAATGAAATCCAGCGCGCCGAAAACGTCGCTGCCGGGCTTCCCCCGGAAGGCACACCCGGTCAAGCGGCCGAAGGTGCCGAGGAAGGCAAGGATCGCCACTTCCGCGAACCGCGTGCGGACGCCGCCAACGCCACCGCCGCCGAAGAAACCGGTGGCGGCCACGTGCCCGTCCCGCTGGAAGACAAACCGGAGCCCGGCTTGATCGGCGCGTTGAAACATCACGCGCAAAAGATCATCAAGAAAGTCGTCCGCCTGATCCGCCCGAAGCAGAAGTCCAACAAGGACGTCATCATCAACGCCGAGTCGCTCGAAACGCGCGTGGCCGTGATCGAAGAAGGAAAACTCGAAGAGTTCACAATCGAACGCACGAACGAAGAACGCCTCGTTGGCAGCATCTTTAAAGGCCGCGTGAAAAATCTCGAAGACGGATTGAAGGCCGCCTTCGTTGACATCGGTTTCGAAAAAAACGCGTTCCTCCACTACTGGGACATCGTGCCCAGCAACCTCGACAGCGGCGTTGAATTCGTCGAACGCGAAGGCGGCCGCAAACGCGATCGTCCGAAGATCACGCAAAAAGACATTCCGCGCCTTTATTCACCGGGCAGCGAAATCATCATTCAAGTCACCAAGGGCCCCATCGGCACCAAGGGCCCGCGCGTCACCACGCACCTTGCCCTCCCCGGCCGCTACCTCGTGTTGTTGCCAAACTCTGACCAGTCCGGCATCTCGCGGAAGATCGAAAGCCAGGAGGAACGTCAGCGCCTGAAGAAAATTCTGCGCGCGCTCACCATTCCCGAAGGCATGGGCGTCATCATCCGCACCGTTGGCGAAGGCCAGCAGGCGCGCTATTTCGTGCGCGACCTCGCCCTATTGCTCGAAGAATGGAAAGCCATTCACGAGAAGATCAACAAGCAACCGCTCGCGACCTGCGTGTTCCAGGAACCCGACCTCGTCGAACGCACCGTGCGCGACTTCCTCACGGAGGACGTAGACCGCATCATCATCGATGAACCGCGGCAGTACGAGCGCATTCGCGAGATGATCACCAAGATCTCCAAGCGCTCCATCTCCAAGGTGAAGCTCTACAACGAACCGCAGCCGGTGTTCGACCGGTTCAATGTCACCAAACAGCTGGAGAGCGCGTTCGCGCGTCAGGTTCACCTCAAGAGCGGCGGCTACATCGTCGTCGACGAAACCGAAGCCCTCGTCGCCATCGACGTCAACACCGGTCGCCACAAGGGCGGCAAAGATCAGGAACAAACGATCTTCAAGGTCAACATGGAGGCGGCCGAAGAAATCTGCCGCCAATTGCGCCTGCGCAACATGGGCGGCCTCATCGTGCTCGACTTCATCGACATGAAGTCGCGCCGCGATCAGCAGGCCGTTTACAACAAGATCAAAGAAGGCCTGCGGCGCGACAAAGCGAAGACGCATATCCTTCCTATCTCACCGCTGGGCTTGATGGAAATGACCCGCCAACGCCACAGCGAGAGCGTTGACTCGGCCGTGTATGACGACTGCGCGTATTGCAAAGGCCGCGGCAAGGTCAAGAGCGCCGAGACCATGAGCGTGGAAATTCAGCGCAAACTCGGCGAGATCCTCAAGAAACGTCAGCGCGACGAGAGCGACTTCCAATTGCGCATCGTCGTCAACCCGACCGTTTACGAACGTCTCCGCAAGGACGACGAGAAGCTCATTGTGGAGATGGAGAAACGCTACTTCGGCAAGCTCAGCTTCCGCCCGGATCCGGCGTGCCATCAGGAACAGTTCAAGATCATCAACGTCACCGACGGCGCCGAGCTGGCCAGCGTCGGTTCCTGATCGACTAGGTAATCAAAAAGCCGCCCGGCATTACGCCGGGCGGCTTTCTTATTTAGCAATTACGTTTAGATCAGTTCGTCACCAGACCTGCCAACAAATCATCTCGCGCACGCCGCACTCGCTACGTATTTTTCCCGCATGCAATCCCACCGAGCTTGGCGTTGGTTCATTCCCCTGCTGTCTCAAGTGCTGGCTTTCACACTGAATGCAGCTTCGCCCACCGTCCCCGAGTTCGTAGTGCCGGTACGAATTCACCTTCTTCAATCGACGAACGAACCCAAGATCCACACGACGTTGACTGAGAAAGACGTGACCCGAATCCTCGGCAAAGTGAATCGCGTTTGGTCGCAAGCGAACATTCGCTTCGAACTCGAGTCACTGAAAAAAGAAGCCGCCAACGAGGTTAAATTGCCGGATGAAGACCCACGCGACCGCGCGTTGCTGACCATCATACCCCGAGCCACCCGCGCAACCAACGCGTTCAACATTTACTACGTGAAGCGAATGCAACCGAACGGTTACTGGGCCGGCGGCGTGGTGTTTGTGAAGGACACCGCCTCGCTGAAAACTGTCCCCGGCGGCATCGACGAACCGCTTCCCCGAGTAACGTCGCACGAA
The DNA here is from genome assembly GCA_044224905.1 of Limisphaerales bacterium. Taxonomy (GTDB): domain Bacteria; phylum Verrucomicrobiota; class Verrucomicrobiia; order Limisphaerales; family JBGAJN01; genus JBGAJN01. The sequence goes on along the minus strand of JBGAJN010000001.1, from coordinate 1,777,659 downwards.
CTTGGCCACGCACTCGGCCTTCCCCATCGGCAAGACATGACCAATCTGATGGCATCCGGCACGACGGGCACGGCCCTGAACGCGGAGGAAATCGCCCGCGCACGCCAAACTGCGGCAAGGCTCAGTTGGGTGAAAAAATCCGGGAACCGCCAATCCGCATCCCAATCCGACAAAAAATAAAAACTCCGCAGGTTTTCCTGCGGAGTTCACTGGGGACGAATTAAGCTTCTTTACGCGTCGCGCAAGCAACTATCCCGACACGGAACGTCGCCACGCACGCCAGGCTTTTTCAAAATCACCAAGCTTGTACCAAAGCTCGGCCTCCAGAGCGAAATACTCCTTCGGCGAATCCGGCAGCGAGGTCAACTTCTTCAACACTTCGATGGCGTCTGCGCTTTCGCCATTCTTCACGAGCATCTGGAAATAGACCAAACTCGCATACACATCGCGCGAGTGGGCTTCGTAATCCAATCGTGCCCGCGCCAATGATTTTTCCTCGGGCGGCGCCGGAAGAGTCGGTGTTGGAGCGTATCGCCGGGCGAGTTCGCAAGCCCGGTTAAATTCCTGTCGCAAGGCCATCAGGTCGGCGAGGACCAGCCAGCCCACCTTCTGCCAACTCGTGTGGCGCCAAAGCATATTTTCCAACAGGACGCGATCGCCGCGTTGGGACCAAAGCAAGATCACCCGCCTGCGCTCGTCATCGGTCAGCGATTTCAACTCCGGATCGGCAGCGAGCATCTCCTTGAGTGTGCTGGCGAATTCCTCCTCGTAGGCGTACTCCAAAAACAGATACTGGCGCCGCAAATCACGGCCGGCGAGCGCGCGAAGTCCTTCCAACATTTCGGGGGCACTGCGCGCGGCGTACAACATCTGTCCGTAAATTTGATGAGACGGCACCGAGGCGCGTTCCAGCGCTTCCTTCCACGCCGCCAACGCCAATTGCGGTTCGCGTCCAAACCACCTGTTTGTTTGCAGCAAGTCCGGCTCACGGCTCAGCCACACGACGCCCTCTCCAAAGGCAACTTTCGAACTAGGTTCCAAGTAGCGCGCGACGGCAAAGTCGCCGGCAGCGGGCAGCGTCGCCGCCTGGCTGAACGCTCGGGCACGACCGCGGCTGTAGTAAATCTCCCAGTCCAGAGGCGCAATGCGCAAAGCATCCGTCGCGAGTGTGATTGCCTCGGAATATTTCTTCGCATCGATGGCCGCATCCGCCGCCGCCTTCAAGCGATTCAGTTCGGCGGAGGTCGGAAGTGAGACGAGGCTCGATGCCGACGCCAGCCACAGTCCGCCGACCGCTACCAACAGCACAGCCAGCACGCGGAATAAAACCGAGGTGAACAAGGATCGAGCCGCGCCCCAGTCCGTGTGCAGTGCCAGGGCGAATAGTAGCATCGCCGGCCAGACGGTTCCAATTCGATGGCCGGAAACGTCAACCAATCCGTGCATCAGAAACAAGGAAACGCACACGAAACACGCGGTGCGCAACACCCGCTCCGAGCCACGATCGAAAGGCCAACACCGGGCGAGCAACAGCCCCACCATCAACACCATCAACACCGGCGCGATAAAGCCGAGTTCGTTCCAAGCCCACAGCAGGTCACTTTCGGGATGCAACGCGCGGTCAGCGTTGACCGAGGCGTGGCGATAGCGGGCAAACACAGCGGCGAAATTATTGAGCCCAACGCCATGCCATGAAGCTTCCTTGGCCATTCCCAATGCGTCGCCTTGAATACGCCAACGGAAGCTTGTCTTACCTGCATCAGCGTCCGTTCCGTCGGGCAGAAAGCGTCCCAGCGTCCGACCGCCCGCGGCAAAGAAGACAGCGAAAAAGAAGAACAAGCCCGCAATGCCGATTCGGATCCAAGAGGATCGCTTCAATAATCGGGCAGACCAAAACAGCCACACGACCGAACCGCTGACGAGCAGGAGAATCCCGGCCCGCGAACCAGCCAGCATCAAGCCGGCGGAAGGCAGACAGAAACCCAGCAGCCACAGGAACCCGATTGAACGGTTGTTCGCGAAGCTTTCGAATGATAACGCGAGCATGACGATTCCGCCCAAGGCCAGCAGGTTCCCCATTTGATTTCGATTGGGGAAGAAGCCGAATCGCCGATACGCCATCAAGTCGTTTGGATGCGTCGCCGCGCGCAGGAAGAGAACCAGCGCGACAACGGTAAGCAAAAGTATGGCGCCCGCGTAAATTTCCAATATGGCGCGGCGCGGGAGGTGCCAGTTGCGAACCAGCAGATAGTAGAACCAGATCAAGCCGCCCACGAACAACAGATAACCCTCCAAGCTCAACCACGGTTGTGAAGACACCGTCTGCGGGAGTTCGATTTGAAATTGGGCCGTAAAGGCCTGACGCCAAGGAAACGCAGTCCCCCAATCCGCCGGGAGAAACGCAAACGCGCCGACCACCGCAAGACCGACAAATGGGAACGTCTGCCAGCGAGTGAGCGAACGCTGCGGCGGGGAGAGAAAAATCACGACACCACCAGCCAGGAGCAGCACCGCCTTGGCCCACAGCAGGTTCGTGGCGCCCGCAGCCGGCGCGAAGACGGTGATGGCCACCACCAAGAGATCAAGAATGATCGGCATCAGGATTCCTCAGGGATTCCAACGCGAACCGGGCGGCTCCACGGAAACATCATACCCAGCCAAAGGAAGGTTTTCACGACACACTGTCGGCGGATTTCCCAGGCAAGGCAGGTTTGGTGGCAGCATCCGCGCCAGCTGCCGACTCCGAATGCAGCTCGCGCCAGCGCGCCGTAGCCTTGACCCAGCCTTCGGACGCGAGCTCAGTCAGGAGGAAGAAGATCTTGGGCGGCGTAACCTTGCTGGAACCCGAGAACTCCAAACAAGTGGACGGGCCATCACCCAACTGATGCCGATCCATGAGATCGACCTGATCGGGCGGCAATGATGCGCTTTGCCAGAGATGGTCGCGCCCGTCGGCGCACAGCTTCACTTGAAAGAATCCCATCCGCGAAAGGAAGAACTCGTAGTCCTTCCAAAGCTCCTCAATTGTCGCAACGTTCTCAGCGCGCATTTCGATCCACTGCGCCGAAGTCAACGCGCCACGGGCCGCGCGCCGAATCGACACCGACGTTCCAATCATATGCCGCAACGTCAGCCAGTCCTTCATCCAGCCGATGGAGCGCACGCCAATGACAAGAATGATGAAACCCACCGCAATGAAGACGGGCAACAACTGTCCTTCGGACCAGTAAATCGACAGCCCCATGAGGAGAAACATCAGCGTCAGACCGTAAAGAATCAGCACCGTGCGAGTCGGCGAGAATCCGAACTGCGAGATCTTGTGATGGATATGCTTTTTGTCGGGCCGGAAGATGGGCAACCCCTTCATACCGCGGCGAAGAATTGCCAAACCGACATCTACAATCGGCACGGCCAAGGCGAACATCGGCGCGACCAAGGCCAGAATCACCGTGCCCTTATGGGAACTGGAGATTGCCAATATCCCGATGAGAAAACCCACCAGATAGGCGCCACCGTCCCCCATATAAATCCGCGCGGGAGGAAAATTAAAAAACAAAAAGCCGAGCAAAGCGCCGGACATGCCCACCGCGAGAATCACTTGAAAGGGGCTCCCCGCCTGCCACCCGACGTAGGCCAGCAAGCACATCAGCATGAATCCAATGCCCCCCGCGAGCCCATCAATGCCGTCGACCAAGTTGATCAGATTCGTCACCGCAACGAGCCAAAAAATTGTGATCAACGCACCAAATCCGTGCAGGTCATAGATCGTCTTGGTGAACGGGTTTTGAAACTTGTCGATGCCGATGCCATCGTACCACACCGCCCCGGCGACGAGGACCTGCAACAGCAGTTTCAGCTTAGCCGACATCGGCCGCAGGTCATCACAGAAACCCACGACAAACATGGCGAGGCCGCCGAGCAAAATGGTCACCCGCTCGCCCTGACCTTCACCCATCGTGCGCAGTCGAACCAACGCAAGGGCCGACACCAGGAAGAAAGCGACCGCAATCGCCAGTCCGCCGAACCGGGGAACCGGATTCGTGTGAGTCTGATGAAACTGGCGTTCCGCCTGCAGACCACCCAACCAGATGGTCCGACGGATCATCAACGGAATAATCGCCCAGCACACCACGAAGCCGAGAATTCCAAATATTAAAATATCAAACCGACTCATCGCAAAGGAACGTTGCGCACCATGAAATCGAAGCGTTCAAACGAATACCAGACAATTAGCTAACGCCGGTCGCGTTTCGATTTTGCGCCGCCACGACGCCCGCCAACAACCGATCGAATTCACCCACAACAGCCAACAGACCGCCGCGCTCGGCCGCGACGCGGCCTCGCTGACCCGCTGCAGTCATCTCGTCCGGATTTCCCACCCACTTCAGCACGCACTCCGCCACGGCCGGCCCGGTGGCCGAGGGCAACACGCTTCCGCATTGGTTGCGAAGAATGAGCTGCGCCGCCTCACTTTCCCGCGGGCCCAGAAAGATCGCGGGCCGGGCCGCCGCGAGAATCCCATAGACCTTGCTCGGCACAACGAGGCCACACAGCTCGTCCCGCATGCTCGCGAGATGAATGTCGGCCGCGCTGAGGCTCTGGGCTAGCTGCGCACGCGGCTGGGGCGGCAGCAATAGGACGTTGGTCAGTTGGCGCGTGGATACCTGCTGCCGGATCCATTCCAAGCGCGGGCCATCACCCACAATTGCGAACGTCACGTGCGGCGCGCGCTGTTGCAAAATACCCGCCGCCTCAAGGATCGCCTCGAAAGGATGAGCGAGCCCCAAGTTGCCGGAATACATCACCACGAACCGATCGTGAAGTTGGTGCGCTTGTCGAAAGCGATTCTCCGCCCGGGGGATTGGCCGGGTTTCGACCGTGTTTGCCCAATTGGGAACGATGTGAATCGTTTCACCCCGCAAGCGCCGCTCCAAGAGGCGCCGTTTCATGCAACTGCCAACGACAATGGTCTGATCGTAGCGCCGGAGCGCCATGGTTCCCAATCCACGAAGAACCCGAAAGAATACTCCGTCGGATTTGATCACTCCGAGTTGCCCCGCGACTTCGGGATAAACGTCCTGCGCCCAATGAACGAGGGCGCAACGCTTGAACCATTTCACCACGGGCCCCAGCACGACCTGCATGGGAGGATCGGTCATGGTCACGACCACATCGGCCCGCGAAGACCGCCACGCCCGCCAGACCAGCGCCGGGTATAACGTCAAGTAGCTCAGCGCGCGGCGCCAGTGGGATCGGCGAGAGAAAGAAAGTCCACCGACCCATTCGACACGCACGCCGTCGGACTCCGTCACCGCGCCGGCGATTCCCGGAGGACGCGCCGCCACCACCGTCACACGCCAACCGGCGGCCACCAGCTTGGGGGCCAATTCCGCCAGCAATTCGCCCGTGGCTCCCGCGGCAGGCGGATAGACACGATTGATGAACAGGACCGATTTAGGCGCAGCACTCAAGATTAGTTACTACGATCACCGCAACGACGAAACTCAAGCCAACCAAACACCGTGGCGCACGAGATACCATCCGCACTTGGCATACTCACGGAACAACGCCCGGGCTTTGTCACGAACGGGATGATCCCAAGCATCCCACGTAAACGGAGCGGAGACCGGATAGAATTCCACATCCGGGGCCACCCGGCGAAACGTGGCCACCGCCCGGCGAGTATGAAACCAAGAGGTCAGCACGAAGGCGCGCCGAACATGCATCTTCTTGAGCAACGCCGAAGTCATCACCGCGTTCTCCCACGTGTTCTGCGACTCGCCTTCCAAAATGATGTTCGACTTGGGAACGCGGGCTTGAAGCAAACGCCGACGAATCAATTCGCCATCACCATCCCCGCTGATGATGACGTACCGCGCGAATCCCTGCGCATAAATCTCAGCACACCGACCCGCCCGATGAGGCGTCTCCCCGCTCAACACGATGATGACATCGGCCTCCTGACGGGACGTTTCGACACAGAGGATTTGCGGCGCAAAGACCAAGGCGGCGAGGGCCAGCAACGCCGCAGCCAACACGGAATACAAACTCCAGCGCAGCAGCTTTACGATCATGCGAAAGGGATTGAGCATCGATCAATCCGTGGTGCTACCAACCTCTCCGAGCACGGCACCGCGGCCAGAAACGCGCCAGCGAAAGGCCAACATGACTAAGCAACCGGTCATGACGACAAGGCGTAAGGATCCGGGGTCACGCCGGAGACGGTCGGGGCAATACCGTAGCGAACGAAGTACCAACCCAACTTCAGATATTCACGGAACGCAAATGAGGCGCCATACCAAGTGGGGCGGGAACGATCCACCAAGTGCGCATAGGTCGACACCGGAATGAACCGCAAATCCGGCCCGTAAAATTGAAACGTGGCCAGAGCCCGTCGCGCGTGGTACCAGGTGGTGACAATTACGACCCGTTGCGCCCGCTGAGCCCGGAGCAGGCGAATGGCATTCTGGGCATTTTCATTGGTGTTACGCGCATCACAATCCAGGGTGACCGCCGTTTCCGGAATGCCGAGCCGCATCAAAAACTGTTTGTTCTCCAAACAATCCCCGGCACCCGTCACGATGATCAACGGAGCCACGCCGCACTTGAAGAGAGACGCCGCCAGATTCGGCCGATCCGCCAGCCCACCCCCGAGAACGACGATGGCATCGGCTGGTTGCGGAAGCGCCTCGACCAGCAGGAGTCGTTGCGCAAAGACGACGCCGCAGCCCAAGGCGGCGACAGCCAAAAAACTGACACCCCCCAGCCAGAATAAAGATCGTTTCAATTTCAAACGCACGACCGGTTCAAACCGGCAGCCAGCCCATCCCGCAGCAATCGAGCAACCATCGTCACGGATCAAAACAGCGTGTAAATGAACGGCGCGGCAGCCGTGCCGCCAAGGATGATCAACAAGCCGAAGGCCAGCAGGCCGATGATCAGGGGAATGAGCCAGAACTTTTTGTTCTGCTTGAGAAACTGCCAGAATTCAGAAATCAAACTGGATTGCCCGGACGCATTCGCTTCCTCGAAGGCATTCTTCTTGTCGTCACTCATATAACGCAGCTCGCGGTTCAAAACTGTTGATAATATCGTTTGGGATCCGACACCCGCTCGGCATCGAGCCAGTAAGTCGAGGCGTCGCGCTTCAAGCCCTTCTGCAAAGGCTCCTTGCCGAACAGGCGCAAGACGAGCCCCAAACCGGTAACAAAGATAAAATAAAACGCCGACAGCAACACGTTGCTGACGACAATACCGATGCAGCAACCCAGAAAATACCAGACGACGTAGAACGGTTTGGCCAGCGCCGGGATCGCGAGCAATACCACTCCCAAACCGCAGCCGACTCCCGCGATCCAGTACGAAGGCACCGGATTCCACGCGTGCGAGATCAACCCCTTGATCAAAAACAAGAGCAGCGCGACGATCGGAAAACCGATCACGAGGCTGACGGCAAATTTGCGTTTCTCGACCGGTCCGGGACTCCAATTGACATCTTTGAAGGGATTGATCATGCGCTCACCGGGTTAATCGAGTTTGAAACTTTCCATGTATTGCTTACGGATCGCCGGATCGATGGCCGGTTGATCGGCCCGGTACAGAACGCAATTTTCCAACACGAGCACGTCCATGTCCGTATTCACCAGGCAACGATAGGCGTCCTGCGGCGTACAGACGATCGGTTCGCCGCGGATGTTGAAACTCGTGTTGATGATCACGCTGCAACCGGTCTGCCGCTTGAATTCCTTAATCAACCGGTAGTAGCGCCCGTGACGTTCCTCGTCCACGGTCTGAATGCGCGCACTCATATCCACATGCGTCACCGCCGGAATGCTCGAACGCCTCACGTTCACCCGTTTGCGCAAATCCGGATCCTTCATGAGCCGCTTCTGCTCCGTGGTCAGTTCGCACCACAACTCCTTCTTCACCGGTGCGACCAGCAGCATGTAGGGGGATTCTTCCGCGAGGTCGAAATACTCGGAAACGTCTTCGCGCAAAACGCAGGGGGCAAACGGCCGGAACGACTCGCGGAATTTAATCCGCAAATTCATGGTCGCCTGCATTTCCTCGCTGCGCGCATCGCCGATGATGCTGCGCGAACCGAGCGCGCGCGGGCCAAATTCCATCCGCCCCTGAAACCAGCCGACGACCTTGCCTTCGGCCATCGCGCGCGCGACCGCTTCGAGCAGTTTGGGCTCCTCCGCGTGGTAGGTGTATTTGATGTTCTGGGCGTCAAGCGTGGCGCGAATCTCCTCGTTGGAAAATTTAGGGCCGAGCAAGGACCCGCGCTCGGCGTCCTTGCCGTTGGGTTGACGGGGACCGTCCAACAGGTGGTGATGGACAAACAACGCCGCGCCCAAAGCCCCGCCCGCATCCCCGGCCGCCGGCTGGATCCAGATATCGTCGAAAATTTTCGAACGGAGAAGTTTTCCATTGGCCACGCAGTTCAACGCCACGCCCCCGGCGAGGCAAAGATACTTCGCTCCCGTGAGGCGGCGGGCTTCCTTCGCCATGCGGAGGACCGCTTCTTCCGTGACGACCTGAATCGAGGCCGCGAGATCCATTTCGCGCTGTGTAATCGGCGACTCGGCCGGTCGCGGCGGGCCACCGAAGAGCGTATCAAACTCGGGGCTCGTCATCGTCAAACCCTCGCAATAATTGAAATAGCGCATGTCCATCGCCAGCGAACCGTCCTCCTTGAGGTCGATCAGCTTATTGAGGATCAGGTCGACGTACTTCGGCTCACCATAGGGCGCGAGGCCCATGAGCTTGTATTCGCCGGAGTTGACGCGGAAGCCGGTGAAATAGGTGAACGCGCTATACAGCAAACCCAACGAATGCGGGAAGTGGAGCGTCTTGAGAATCTCAAGTTTGTTGCTCTTGCCGTGCCCGATCGTCGCCGTATCCCATTCGCCGACGCCATCAATCGTCAGCACGGCGGCTTCGTCGTACGGGGAAGGAAAGAAAGCGCTCGCAGCATGCGACTCGTGATGGCCGGTGAAAGCGATGCGTCTGTTGAATCGACCATCCAACGCTTGGCGGATTTCCCGCGGAAGATAGAGCTTGGTCTTGAGCCAGAGCGGCATCGCCGCCAGAAACGACTGCAACCCAGCCGGCGCGTAGGCCAGATACGTCTCGAGCAGACGGTCAAATTTCTGCAGCGGCTTGTCGTAAAATACGACGTAGTCCAAATCCTCGGGCGTGATCCCCGCCTCTTTCAGGCAAAAGTCCACGGCGTGCTTCGGAAAATGATAATCGTGCTTGATGCGGGTGAAGCGCTCCTCCTGCGCCGCAGCCACGATGTCCCCGCCCACGACCAGCGCGGCGGCGCTGTCGTGATAAAAGGCCGAGAGGCCTAAGATTCGTTTGCCCATTGACGACATTCGTAAAACAAAACCGCCGGAGACGATCTCCGAAACGGACCTAATCGTGCGACACTAAAAACCCAGTCTTCCGTATCCGCTGAACAATGTCGAATCCGAGTTTCGCCGAACGACGGCGGAAAGGTCGCCGCGCGTTCGCCCGCGCAACTTCCCGGCACCGCCGGGCGACAACCCCGGAGACGTGCAAAAATAAAAGTGGACCGAAACTGGTCCGTTGATGAACCGCCGGAAAAGATGACGGTCGGGACACCGAAGCGCGGCGCGACGTGACGGCGAACGGTTCACGCAGGCGAACTCGGGCCGTAGATTTTTTCGAGCGCAACAGCAAGTTCACGCTCGAGCCGAGGATCGCGATCCAAGGAAGGAAACTTCCGATTCATTTCAGCGTCCATTCGCGCGAGCCGGCGATCGATCCGAAGAATCTCCTCAACCAACCGGCACGCCTCGACCAGTCCACACGGGAGCGGCGGATGAATCGTGTTGCGCTGATACTCACGATCGCGACAGCGGTTGAGGCAACGACGGGCGGAACGAAACGGATTACGACGCACGCTCATGGCAGGACAGATGAAGGCTGTGAATTGAACCGCAGATGAACGCGAGAAGAAGATTGTTCCACGATGAATCGCAAGACATCAATAGCCACAAGAATCGACACCTCACCCCAACCCTCTCCCCGATCGAAGCGGAGAGGGAGAAGCCAATCGCACGGCAAAAATATGGCGCGAGCTCATTTTCACAGAAGTTTGCGCGGTGCGGCAGCACAACCCTACCATCGAAGCCCAATCAACCACTGAAGAATTCAGAAAGCGCGCAGAGATCCGACACGGCTCGCCGGAGTCTCGCCCCACCCACCAGCACGGAGATAGCGCGTGGAGTTTCGCGCGACCCGGAGTGTGGCATGCGGTTGGGTTCACGAGTTCTGGGCGCGTTCTGCCGGGTTCAGTGAGACACCGAACGCCACAGCAGGTCAGGGATTCCAGTCCTGAACATGCTCGTGGTATTCGCCCTCGGGAATTTCCCGCAAAGGCGAGGTGAACCGGGGAGCGCCAGTGGCTTCGGCAATCTGGCGACGAAGCGACTCGGCCAACGCGAACAAGCGCCCGGTGGGAACGGTGCCAAGATCCCGCTTGGCCAGTTCGGTCTCCACGGCCTGAAGTTGAACGGCCAAGGCGCGGGCGCGTTCGGTCCGGCTGCGCAAGAGTTGTTCCCGCAACGCCTCGAGTTCAATGACACGGAGGTTCTGGATGTCGAACTGGAATTTGCGGCTCCAGGCGATCAGAGTGGTCTTGGAGACGTTCAACTCGGCCGCAATGCGCGCGAAGCTCCAGTCCTGACTGCGAAGTTCCACGAAGCGATTTTGAATCTGAACATCGTGCATAGGTAGTGCGATTGAATTTCCGATCCCGCGGCGCGGCGAGCCGAACCCGGCACCGCAATCACACGCGCGGACGGCGCACTTATAGCACGTGGTTTTCCGGCCGGAGCCAAACGACCAGAGAGACCCACGACGGAACCCGCATCGACGCGCACCGAGGCGAACCAACACGAAAGAACGCGCACGATTTTTTTCAGAAAAAGATTTGACGGCTTTTTTCAAGTGCGGGGTGTAGGCAATAGGCAATAGGCAATAGGCAATAGGCAATAGGCAATAGGCAATAGGCAATAGGCAATAGGCAATAGGCAATAGGCAATGGGCAATCGGCAATCAGCGGTCAGCGATCGGTGGTAAGCAACGGAATGAGGGGACATCGAACATCGAACGCTCAACGCTCCACCTTGGAGCGCGGCGAGGAACTGAGGCGCAACTCGAGCAAGCGGAGCGAGAGCAAGGTCTCCGCGAGCGTGCGTTGGAAGACGTAAAACCACCCGGGCCAGCCATCCAGAATCAGACCTTTGACCAGCAACGTGTACAAGAACACCACGGCCGGCGCGATAAACATTCGCCGACGCAAACGGTCTGGGAACTTCAACTCCCCCAGCGGGCTGTCCAAAAGGTTCCGCGCTTCGACGATCATGTATTTGTTCTGTTCACTGAGCCAGCGATCGAGGGGCTTTTGATCGTCATGAAAAATCACGGCACTTAAAGGCTTCACCGACCCGTCGATCGTGACGCGATGCCCGTGACCTTCATCGTGATACCGCGCCCGGTCCTTGCGATACAGAACCGTCCGCGGGGGATACAGCGACGCACGCAGGGCGCGCCCGAAGACACAGTACTTGAATGCGGCCGAATAGCCGGCCGGGTCCGACCCGAGCGGCAAGGTTTCCAAGGCACGGACGAGGTCATCGGACAAAACATAGTCCGCATCCAACGAGAGGACCCACGGAGTGCGCACGTGACCAAGCGCGAAGTTGCACTGTCCGGCGAAACTATCGAACTTTCGCTGCACAATCCGCGCCTGAGGAAACGTTTTCACGATATCCAGCGTGGCGTCGGTGCTGAAACTATCCACGACGAGAATCTCCGAAGCCCAACGAAGCTTCGCCAACGTACGGGCAATGTTGGGTGCCTCGTTAAACGTAAGCACTACCGGGGTGATTTCAGAGAGCACGGGGAAGTTAGGATTCAGGATTCAGGATTCAGGATTCAGGAGTCAGAAGTAAGTCAGAAGTCGGGGAGCGGAACAGGGAACATTCAACAGCCAGGATTCAGGAGCCAGGAGTCAGGATTCGGAAGCCACAAATCGAGAGTCCGAAGGCAAAGCGCGCCACGAGAAACAGGCAAGGCCGAACGTCATGACTTGGTGACGAGTTTGACCTCGGACAATTCGAACGACGGGAGCGGGCGACGCTCGCGAACCGCCTGATAGACGGAAATCATCCGAGCGGCAATACACGGCCATTCGAAATTCGCGGCGAGAGCGCGGCACCGTTCCGCCCGTGCGGCGACTTCGACCGGCTGGTCGCGGGCGTCCAGCGCACTCGCAGCCGCCCGCGCAATGGCTTCCGGAGCCAGATCCGCCACCCAGCCCGTCGCAAACTTTTGCACGATGTCCGCCAAAGGCACGCCGGGGGTAATAAGCACGGGAGTCCCTGCCGCCAAAGCCTCCATCGCTGCAATAGCGAAACTCTCGGAGTGCGAGGTAAGCGCAAACACGTCCGCGCCCTGCAGCAACATTTGTTTCAACCCGCCCTGGGCGAAGCCGACAAAGTGAACGCGGCCCGCCAATTTCCCGGCGGCGACCTGCGCCTTCACCTGCGCCTCGTAATCTGCCGGCCCACTCCCCGCCACAACCACCGAAAAACGCCGCCCGCTCAAACGTTCCAACGCGGCGAGCAAAACGTGCAATCCCTTTTTCGGATGCACGCGGGAAAGGAACAAGAAAACGGGCTCGTCCGACGGAACCTTGATGAGCTGCCGCAACCGGGTGCGCGCATCCGAAATGGGCGCGGGCAAATCCAAACCAAAGGGCAGAACAAATCCGGGGGCCGCGAGACGCAGCGGCGCGGCCTCGGCCATTTCCTGTTCGGCGGTGTACTCGAGACCGGCACTGCCGTTGAGGTTGCGACGTTCAATGAGCGCGAGATACGCCTTTTTCCGCAACGCCGACTGCTGCATCGACCACGTGCACAGCAAGCCGAGGGGACGCACGAGGTAAGGAATTTTTTTGCGACGCGCCATGGCCATGGCCGCCGTGCAGGCATAGGAGAAGAACGCGTGGACGTGAACCAAGTCGTAACGATCCAAGTTTTCCTCCAACCACACGGTCAGCGCGCGGGAGTAGGCAAATTCGCGGAGCGGAGCCAGCTTCGGCGAAAAACGCGGAAAAAACCAAACGGGCGCCCCTTGAAAATCAGACTTCACCCCCAGCGGCACATCGAGCAAACCGGGACCATTGTCATTAGTCGCCGCAATTTCCGACTCACACCCAAGGCGGTTCAGAGTGCGAACAATCTCCAGCACGGCCTGGCTGGGACCACCGCGGACCGGACCGACGGACGGAATGATGTGGAGTACTTTCAAAGGAGGAAGGAGAAGGATTCCGGATTCACGAGTCAGGATTCAGAAAGTGACGGGACAAACCAAGCATTGCGCGGTACGCGGGTGCCACCCGGGAACTCGGCGATTGGCAACCACGGAGGACACGGGCAGGTTCAAACGTTTTTGACACGAACTGCGGACGGATTCTTTCAACCGCCAATGAACGCGGAACGACGCCGATGCGGTGACGAACATTTCACGAATGAGCGCGAATCGCCGGAGGCCCAAGGACGTCGCGGAGACAGCGGACGCCACACGCGAGACGCGGAAACATCCAACATCCAACTTCGGACTTCCAACGTCGAACAGCGAACCCGCTAATTGTGGAAGGAAGCATGGGAACCTTCGGCGGCTTCGGCAAAGCGACGGGCCCCATCCAACAACGTGTGCCGGGCGACACTGGCCCGCGCTGCCGCGGACATCCGCACGAGGTCGGATACAGACAGCGCGGCGGCACTGCGGAGAGCGTTGAGCAACGATTCCAGATCACCCGCCTGAACCAGCCAGCCGTTTTCACCAGAGCGGATGAACTCACGGGCCGCGCCCATCCGATCCGACCCGATCACGGGAGCACCGCTGGCGAGGCCTTCGGGCACGACGAGCGCCCATCCGTCGTGTCGCGACGGAACAACGACGACATCGGCTTCCGCGTAAACCCGGGCGAGTTGATCCCACTGTTGAAAACCCAGAAAGCGTACGCGTTCGCCGCACGGCGCCAGTTCCGTCCGGAGCGCCGGCTCCAGTTCGCCCGCCCCCATAATCGTGAGCGAGACATCCGGGAAATCTGCAGCCACCTGCCGGAACGCCCGCCCCAGCAAATCAACACCTTTACGCGGTATTAGCGAACCGGAAAACAAAAAGCGCCGGTTCGGACCAAGCGCCGGACGCGCAGCGCCCGCCAAAGTGAATCGGTCGAGGTCAGAAAAATACGGCACGTTGAAATACGACCGACGCGGACCGAACTCGACGCGATATTGATCCAGCGCCCAGTTGCCAATTCCCCAGATGGCCGCACGCGACCGATGCAGGGCGGAGAGCGAATAGCGCCGGTACTGGCGCCCGAGAAACGCCCAGCGAGTGTACCCGGGACGCTCGCCCCAAAAACACCAAGGCCGACGGGTGACCGCGCGAGCCCGGATCAACTTGGAGGCACACGGGTGCCGATAAAAGTTCGCCACGAACAAGTCAGCCGCTTCGACCAACGGGCGAGCGCAAGCCAGCTGGCCAGGTTGATCATCCAGCGCCACGTATTCATGCTGCACCAACGAGGGATTCCATTGGCGCTCGGCATCGCGGTTCACCAAGTAGATCACCTTCAACGCCACCCGACCTTCGCGCTGAACCAGGTTGAACAGCTCCACCTGATACGGCGAGGGAGTGTAGGTGAGGACGGTTACGAGAAGCGGAGTAGACAAGAATGGTCAGGATATGGAAGTCAGAATCCAGAAGGCCGAGAGATCGTGAACCGAGACCCTTCAGCCGAGAACGAGCACGGGTATTCAGCGCCGAATTCTCAAAGCCATAGCGTGGACCATCGAACATCCCAAGACGGCGCGGGGACAGAAACAACTAGCCTAGGTGTGGCGGCATAGCGAACGTTCCATCGAAGCAGAATATCCAGCGGGAAGTCATGGCAACACGGCAGGGCGAGGCAACCGTTGGCAGGGCCTTACGACACGGGTTTGTCACCCGCCATGACCATGGTCATCCAAAGGAGCGGCAACCGGCCGGCACCGCGGAACTGAAGGTTGGTGAAACCCGTCTCCGCCAAAAGACGACCCAAGGTATGGCGGCTCCACAGCTTGATGTGGCCGCCGTCCCACAACGGATTGGCATGCGCATCCCATTTACCAGCCAGGGATAAGACCAGATTCTTCACGTAACCGTGATAGGGGGTCGTGCAAATAAACCGACCGCCGGGCTTCAAGGCATGAAAGCAACCGCGCGCGTAATCGCGCGGCGAATATAGATGCTCCACCACCTCGGTGCTCACGACGATGTCGAACGGAGGTTCACCCAATTTCGCGAGCAACTGATCGTCGGCGGGCAAGACCTCGAAGCGCGCACCGGGATAGGCTTTCCGCGCGATTTCGATGCCCTGCCGGCTCAGATCGATCCCCACCACCTGACAGCCTTGCTTCAGGAATTCGCCGCAAGTGAACCCGTTGCCGCAGCCGACATCGAGCACGCGGAGGTTCGGCCGGAGTGGGCCACTCAAAGCCAACACATGCGGCATGAACCGCACATGCATGTGGGATTCCGCATCCGAGGCGAAACCGTATTCCTTGTATTCCGTGTTAGCCATTCAGGAGAAATCAATGAAGAGATTAACGACCATCGATGGAAAGATTGGAGTCCGAATTCAGAAGTCAGCGTCCAGTCCGCAACCCGTCAATCATGGGACGAATGTGTACGGCGCCGGCTATCCACGACCGGTCATTAACCGGTACGCCCAAAGCACGCCCGACCATGCCACCAGCATGTAGCTCATCAGAATCAACTCCAGTGTTGATCGTCCGCCCGCGAACAAGGCCATGACCAAAATGCTGTAAACGAGTGCGCGCTCCGGGGTCATCTCCCCTTCCAACACCTGACTCGCCATTCCGGCCAGACCACCGATGAGCAACCCGAAAAGCACAATCCCGACGTAGCCGAAACTGATGTACGCTTCGCCGACTATCGACGTCGTGAGGCTGAACCCCTGCATCCCCAAGAGCGCGGTCAAATCATAGCCACCATCCAAAGGCTTCCCCTCCCAAAACACGCGAGGGATCGGGCGAACCAAAGCATATACCAGAAACTTTTGGTGAACGAACGGCTGCGTCGCGGGAAACAAATCGATCACCTGAGCCAAGCGCAAGAAGTTGTCGTCCACATTGAACACAGCCGCATCCTCTTTCTCCTCAGTCGAACGAGCTTGCCCCGTTAAATTAATTTCGACTTCCCCCGAAGAAATCGCCCCCCCAAGGCCCACACTGCGAATTTTCAACATGAATTGCATCCACCAGAGCAACCCCCCGACCACAATGACCATCGTCAAAATCGACCGCACAGAATGCTTTCGATTCGCCAACATCCAAATCGCGATCGCCACGCCGAAGATCGTACCTACAATACGGCGGTTACCCCCTTGCGAAAGAAACAGTGAAAATCCAATCGTCAAAGCCGCCGCAGTGGCAACGCGCCAATTCAACCAGCGAGTCTTGGCCGCCAACATCACGGTCAACGCAGGGAGCAGGTAGCCAAAATACTGCATAAAATCCAAAAATGCGTCCCAGCCCCCCAGTCCCGCGCGAGCCCAAGGCGCCCCAAACCGATCCACGAAGAGATAGTACGCCATGTCCACCGGATTGAAATAACACGGTGCGGCGAAGCGGGTAATGCCCAAGACAAAACAAAGCAAGATCAGGTGGAAAAGGGCCGGGGCGGAGAACTGATTGGATGCCACGTTCAGCAAACTTTGAGGCATCTTTAGAAACTTCAGCCACCGGCCGATGCACAAGGCCGACGAAAATGTGGCGATCGCAACAAAGCATTTAACCACCGCTTCATGTTTCGCTTCTTCCAAGCCGTAGGTTCCCTGCAAAAGATCCAACAACAGCCAAAACACGGGAATCAACGCCAAAATATTCTCGGCGTGGATCAAAGTCTTCGGGTTCCGATAAACACCAACCACCGGAGCATATAGAATCCCTATGCTCATCCAAAAACCCGACCAGAACAACGCCCCCTTGGGCGCATGATCTTCGGGAATGCAACTGATTGCCACGACAGTGAAGAAGACAATGGCGGCCACCCCGGCGAATGGCGAATAGGCATACTGCTGCCAGATAGGGAATTCGCTGGTTTTGGGAATGGCACGCGTCATGGACATTGGGAAACCTTAACGTTGGGACGGCACCCTGCCAATGCTTCTATCAGTACAAGCGGGCCTCTTCGTACGGCTCATCATAAATTGCGATGATTCACTCTGAGAGAAACAATGAGCGAATCCTCAACGGCTGCGTTCAAAAATGAGGCGCCTGAGGCGGAGAAATGTTTCCATCGGCAGGTGCCGACGAAGGAACCTTCCGGCAATCCCTTTAAAGTTGCCCACGGCGTATTGGAGCCAGAAGAATTGGCGCCAAGGGAATCGCTGCAACGCAAGGGGGTTGTGGGGACCGCCGTAGCCGAGGCGGGAGAAGGTGTGACGCGGGCCGCGCAACGCCTGATCAGTCAACAAGCACCAGTGCCACCAGCGTTTCAGGCCCATGAAATGGAGATACAATACTTCCGTGCGGCGGCCGGATCGTGACGTGTAAAAGACAGAGCCATTCTCCCAATGAACCACCGGCGCGTCCGGTTCCGAGAGATAGGCCACCTGGCCCAGGAAATCAAAGGTGATGCCGAAGCGTCCGAAGTCGCGTTGCAATTCCGAGTTCAAGGAACCGGGACGGCGCAAGCGGATCGAGGGATCGTCCTCGATGGTTTTGGCCAGCAAATACTCCTCGACAAGTTTCGTCGATGGCGCCAAGCACCGTTCCCGCCAGCCTTGCATCTGAAAGCAGACCCGATTCACCGTAGAAACGTTGCGCAAAATGGTGAAGTGCCCCGCAAACTGGAGGTCGTGCGCGCTGAAGACATCCATGGATTCGAGAAAGTCCGGCGTGAGGAGCTTTTTGAGATCGCCAAACATGATGTCCAAATCACAGAAGCCCCAGAACTCAAAGTTCCGCAGGAGATCTTCGAACGCCAAGCCAAAGAAGGGTCGAAAATCGCAGAGCTTGTGTCCGCCAAGGGCGGTCAAATTCAACCCGGTAGCCAGGGCCAACCGCCGGACTAACTCGGTGCGATCCATCTCAATCACCTGAACATTCCCGGGAAGCCGGCACGGCGGCGGCTGTTCACAGACCAAGAGCACCGCCACACAGGTATTGGGCTCACAACTCTGGAAGAACAGCTCCGACCACTTCGGCCACGTGCCGATGTACGGGATGAGAAAAGCGACCCGGGGCGAAGCAACGGGTGATGGCTGGCTCATAGGTGATTCAACCGGGTGCTAGATCCGCCCATCCTTGTTGATTGGCGCTGGCCAATGACCTGGTCAAAAAACAATCCTGTCGGCCGATCGGAAATTGATCAAGCGGTCGCCTTCACCGGGGGTTCGCGACGGAAGATATGTACCGAGTTCGACTCATGCTCGGCGACAATTTCCTCATGCACCAAACCGGCCCGATGCAAAAGAGCCCGCATATTCGGCGCGCTGCACGCGCCGTGATGAATCTCAAACACAGCGACCATTACGCGGCACAACAGGTCAGGATAATTGACCACAAACTCCTCTTCCGAGCCTTCGATGTCGCACTTCAACAAATCAATGGGCCCGGATGCGGGGACGATCCGGGTCAAATCGACGTACTGTGACGCGACGGCTTGAGCGCCCTTGTACTTGCGTTGGTCGCGAACGGTGCAGGAGTGGTGGTTGTGGCTTTTCCACAAGTTCGCCGCCCCTTCCCGTTTCCCCGCCAGTCCCGTCACCAACGTGATGTCCGCCAGCCACGGCCCCGAGGATGCCAGGCGACGCTGCAGTTCGCGGACGTTCTCCGCGTCCGGCTCGACCGCGACCACACGAATCTGGCCCGGTTTGAGTCCAGCCTTGGAGGCCAGGTGAATCAAACGCAGCTCAAAGAAACCCACGTTCGCGCCGAGATCTAAAACCGTGCCCGTTCCCCGACCGGCCGCGCGGTGGAGCAAATCGAGAATGGCACCGTCGTACTCGGCCTCCACAAAAATGTCGTTGTAGAGACTCCAATCCGTGGGACTCAACACTTCAACATCGATGCCCGAGCTGAGGTGCCAACGGAGATCCACCGAGCGGAACACCCGCGACTGAAAATCACGTTTCATCCGGTTCGGCACGAGTCCGGACAGGATCCGTTTGGGAAGATTGCCAGCGGCCATAAATAAAATTGAGCGTTCGGCTACAGAATACGATGGAATCGAGAGCGCGGCCACCCGCGCCCGTTACGCACCGCGGCGGCGCAGAATTCCCGGGCAACGTTCAAACACAAGCGGCACGCACAACAAGACCACACACCCAGCCCTCCGGGGAGATAAAAAATCTGGTCAACGTTTTCACGATCTAAGCACGCCGTTATCGGATGGCCGAGCTTGGGTCACGGTCCGCGTCTCACGCGGACGAATTAAGGGGTCGCGCGGCAGCGCAGCCCTACCGGTTTTTGGCGGACGCCGGAAACAGAGGGCGAGCCGCCGGCGTTCTTCAATTCAAAAACTCACCCGTGTTCCTGCACGAGACGCGTCAATAACGGCGACAATTCAGCCGCATAACCGTCGAGGCTGAACCGTTCCGCCCGTGCTCGCGCCGCGCGCCCTAGGCGAAGGCGCAAGCCGGGTTCTTCGATCAACCGGCGCAAGTAGTCGGCGAATTTCTCCGTCTGATCGTATTCGGCAATGAAGCCCTCCTCGCCGTGACGGGCCACCGTGCCGCTGTTCGGACTCGTGACCACCGGCAAGCCCGTGGCCATTGCCTCCATCAGCGAACCGGCGGAGCCTTCACACGTGGAGGGGAAAAAGAACACATCAAATTTCTCCAACCAACTCCGAATTTCCGAGCGCGGAACGGAGCCGATTAATTCCACATGGCCCCGATGTTTTTCCACGGCATCGCGGGCCACGTTGACCGGACCGACCATCACAAAGCGCGCCTGCCCGGGTTCAAAGTGTCGCGCGGTCTCGAAGAAATACGGGGCACCCTTGCGCGTGCTCACGCCGCCCACGAATCCAATGGTCACCGGCCCGGAGCGTCCTTCGCGGGGCACAAATGGCAACTCGTGAACATCGATCGGATAAGGGATCACTGACACGCGTTGCGGATCATTGCCCGCTTCAACCAAGCCCTGTTTGACATACTCTGACGCGCAGGTGATGTGGTCCAACGCCGCCCACGTAGCCGCTTCATGCGCCGCCACGGCTCCCGAGTCTTCGGCATCAACCGCCAAATCCCAACCCGGCCAGCGGGTCCGCTGCAATCGGCCCTCCCGCGCCTCGACGATCGCCGGCGCAATAATCTGGTCCCCGACGGTCACCATACCCCGCTGCTGGCACGTCACGCATAGCGCAGGATCGAGATTGCGGATAAATCCCAGCAACGCGTTCGCCTCGCCGAAGCCGTGACGGACAATCCAACGGCCAACCTCGGCGGACGACCACTGATAAAACTCCGTGACGGAAGCGAAACGTTTGCGGGCTCGCAACTGCCGGAACATCAGCCGCGGATTGGTAATGACAAAGCTGGCGCCCAATTCAGCGGAGCGACGATCCGCCATCCGCCGGCCACGCTGCGGACTCGCGATCACGGCCAACCGCGAAGCCCAGTCCGTCCACGAACCCGGCTTCACGAACCACTCGGTAAAGACACGGTCGAGAATTCCGGCGCGCTGCAAGGCGGCGGGCACGGCGTAGTGCAGGCGCGCGCCGTCCTGAACGACCGCCACGCGGGCTGACCGTCTCGTGCCGGCAACGGTGCGGCCGGAAGGTGATTTTAACATCCGAGCAAGGAGGTGCGGTAATTCCTCAGCAGACCGGTGAAGCGACAGCGCACAAATTTCCAGCGAGTGAAATCATGCAGCGAAAACCCAGTTGAACCAAGAGAACCGAGACGTCCCCAGCCCGACAGCATCTTGCGGCAACTGAGAAAAATCGGAGCTATTCAAAGTAGCGCTTTAATTTAAGAAAATGCTTTTCAAAGAGGTGCCAACTGACCCAGGCGACGGCTACCGAAGCCGTACTCGCCAGGACGAAATAGATCGCATTGGCCACCACACGCGAGGGGCACCATCCCTGCAGAATCTCGGGACCAAACCCGGCGAGGAATGCGGGAATCAACAAGTGATGGAAAACGTAGATTCCGTAGCTAAACTTGCCCAACAGGCGCATCGGCCCATTGTCCATCGCCCGGGCAAGCAGGCTTCCCGAGGGGGCGGCAAGGGTCAGCACCAGCAAACTCCCGAAGACTCCGCCAAGAAACGTGTACTTCAGCCCGGCTATAAACACCTGACTGCCACCGCTCAGTAGCAGCACCATCGGAAGCGCGATCATACAGCCCAGACCCACCGGGCGGGCGGCTTTGACGAGCCCCGCCAAACCCGCCGGCCCGCGCACCGCCACGGCGAGGAAACTGCCAATCGCGAGGGCATCGATCCGGCACGGGGTGAAAACGAACATGGCAAGTGGCTGGACGCCGGCTGCAGCCATGGCCATGCGCAGGGCCAATGCCGCCACAACCAAAACCGCGCAGAGCACCATGAGCCGACGACGACATAGCCCCATAACGACAAGGGGCCACAACAAATAGAACTGTTCCTCAACGGCCAGCGACCAGAAGTGCGCCAGATTGAGCCAATCCGCGTTAAAAGCCCACGTCTGGCGCCACGTCATTATCCAATTGGAACAGTACAGCCATAACGCCCATTGATCCTGCCAAATCGTTTTTAACCCCGGCGTACTAAAAGCGAAAAATCGCGGGACTAGCAGGAAGCAGATCACCAAAGCCAAGTAATACAGCGGAAAGATGCGAACCGTCCGGCGACCGTAAAAGTTCCGGAAGTAATGCGGCAGCCCCTTGGTGTCGTATAGAATTCCTGTGATTAGAAAACCCGAAAGGACGAAGAAAAGATCCACGCCGTGACGGGTCAAGCCAACCAGCACGCCGGCGCCTCGTCCCCATCCGCCCTGACCATCGAGGCCCGGCGCAAAAAAATGACAGACCAGCACCAAAAGGATGGCCCAACCGCGCAACCCATCCAGCGCCGGGATGTGGCGCGACCGGCCGGACGGCTCGGACACCGCCGTCCCACCGTTGGACTTCGCCTCTATACAGCCACTCATCGGCGGACAATTCATTGAAGAGTTGTAGTCTTCGCGCCTTGGGCAACCACCCCAGCCCCAGTAATCGCCGATGGAGGTCGCGGTGGCGCGCCGCACCGGAGGGCGAGCCGCTGCAAGACGTAGTCCACTCCCAGCGGTCCGCGCTTTTTCAATTTTCGGCTCAGGCGGTAGGTGGCCAGCGACACCGGGTTGCGCGGATAAACGCCGCGCACCATCGCCGCCATGCCCGACAGCATACCCCGAGCGCCCACCGCCAACCGATTTACCCGGACGCCATGCCACAAGCCATTAAACACCGTCGCCACAAGGTGCAGCGGGAGAAAAACCGCCGGCACATTGCACCAGGCGAACAGCACCAGGTTGCGCTTGCCATAGAAATCCATGCGCGAGAAATCCCGCCGCACGGACTCGAAGTGGCTGATCGGATCGGCGCCGCCCGCCCGCGTGAGGTAGCCCGCCTCCAACATCCGGAGGCAGTAATCACCCTCCTCCCCCTGATGCACAAAAAACTCGCGATACCCGCCCAACTGCAAAAAGACATCGCGGCGCAAGGCGTAAGCGGTGCCAACGAAGGAATCGGTCGCGTACGCACGGCCATCCGCGGGCGCCGGATTGACAATTTCGTGGCTCGTCCGGACGTTGATCAGCGGAATGAAGATCGCCCCAATTTGCGGGGACGTAAACTCCGCGAGGGTTTGGGCGACAACCCGCGGCGTGGAGAAAGCCGCGTCGTCGTCCAGGGAGAAAATAATCGGTGCCCGGGCCAATTCCGCAGCGCGGTTGCGCTGCACGATGTAGCCAGCGGAAACCGCCGCCGTGTACAGGCGCACCTGCGGGTACTCGGTACGCATCATCTCTGACGTGCCATCAGTCGAGGCGTCGTCCATCACGATCACCTCCACGGGCACCGTCTGCTTCAAGGCGGACTGCACGGCGACCCGCAATTCATCCTTGCGGTTCTTAGTGGCAATGACCACCGACGCGACCGGAGCGGGAGCGTCCGGCGCGTCCGCCGTCGGATGGCCCACAACGTCAGCACCCCGATCAGTCAGCACCGCCAGGCCGGACAGCTGCGCGGGATCGGTAATCACTTCGGTCTGCAGCCGGCGGAGCAACTTGTACGTATTCCACGTCACCGGTTGACGGTCGGGAATGACCTCAGGAATATGCACGAGGATACTCCACCAGACGCGAAACCACGTTTGCAGATGGCCCCACTTAATGAAATTCAGGAAGCTCTTGCAAAACTTGGACGCCAGCGAGAACGGCACGATGAACCACGGCTCCCGCAACACCACGCACAGTGCCTGACTGCGCATACCATAGAATTTCCAATCGTGATCCGACCGCCCCTGCATGGCGAGATCATGATACATCCGGGCGTGGACGAGACATTTGACGCGTCGGCCCTGGTTCCAAAGCGCCGTGCACAAGAACGTCTCCCCCGCCGAGCGGAAAAACAGATCCGGGTAATAGCCCACCCACTCCGTGAACGCGCGTTTAGGAACCATGGTGAATCCCGTCTTGAAAACGTGGATGTAGCGATCATCGCCCGAAATGGTGGTTTCCTTGGGGCCCTCAAGATTGCAGGTGACGCCGCCGAGTTCCGGCTCGACCGCGAACGCCCTGAGCATCTGGCTCAGAACATCATTCGAGAGGAAGTAGGCGTCATCATCCACAGTCATCACGTATTCGCCATTGGTATTGGCGATGGCGAGGTTGAGGCCGGGAAAGAAGCCCACGTTGCGATGCGTGCGAACGATCTTCACCTGCGGCATCGCGTCGCGGATCGCCGACTCCGCCTCGGGATCGCCGGGATTGAGGAGGACGACGATCTCCAGGTTTCGGTGATCCTGCTGCAAGCACGACTCCAGGCAACGCATCAGCAATTGCCGCCGGCCGTGGGTCACGCAGACGATGGAGACGAGCGGATTCATGGAGGAGAGGCGTTGGAGCGGGCGACCGGCCGTGCCAGCCAGTCGGCCAGCTTAGCGGAGAGCCACTGTTTGCCGGCGTCGTTCAAATGATAGGGATCGCGAAAAAGCCGGTAGTCCGCCGTGGGTTCGCTCCAATCCACCAATTCGATCCCGTTCGCACGGGACAGTTCCGCCACGCGGCCGCGGATACTGGCGTAGCTTTGCGCCGGATGCACTTCGTCCTGAAAGCGCGCCAGCACATCGGTCACCGGCAACAGCACGAGCACCAAGCGATCAAGCGCATGGCGTTGTCGCAGTTGCGAAAGGTCCGCGAATGCGTCCGCATCCACCGCGTAGTTCAGAGCGAGTTTGCCAAACCACGGGTCGTTCGCGGCAATCGGCGCGCCGGAAAACACCGCCGCACCGGAAGAACTCGAACGCCGGGGCGCCCGTCCGCGGAGCGTGTGCCAAACATTGACCAGCCGTTGGCGAAACGAAACGAACTCCATCTGGATGGCTCCGCGAGCGGCGCGCAACATCAACCAGTTCGAGTCGGCGGGCACGCGGTTCTGTTTTTGGATATCGAGATACGCGCGCGAGACTTCCGCGCGGTAACCATGCGGATTAAAATCGTCCTTGGTCGCAAACACGAATACCTGCCGAGGTTTCACTTCCACCTGACGCAGATAAAAATCCAGCATCGCCGCCAACCCGCGGACGGTCGCCGAACCATGCGGCAACTTGGCCACCGATCCACCCACGACGGGGCGGATCACCGCTTCGTCCACGCCAGCGGCCAGCGTGCTGTTGCCGAGCAGCCAGACGGCTGGTCGTTCCCGCCGCAACGTCTGAAGCGAATCGCCGACCAACTCACGCAGCGAAGGATCGACCGGCAGCGTGCCGCGTTTCACCAACAAGCGCGTGACCGCTTCCGCCCCCAGCAATAGCAGCGCGGCCAACACACCGGCAACCGGCAGCGGCCACGGCCCGCGCAGCGTGCTAAAACTGAAAATAGATGAAAGGGGTTTCACTGTTTTCGCCCAGCACCAGCAGGAGCAGCAGCATCGCCGCAATGGTCGCCCCGCGCGCGAGCACGGGCCAGCGCAGAACCGCGAGGTGATCCTTACGCCGGTACTGCGGCCAGTCCACGACCAGCACCAAACTGGCGTAAAACGCAATGAGCACAACGTCGCGCACATTGAAGGCAGCGAAGCCTCCGCGGAAGGTGAGCAAGCCCGTGAGAAAGTCGACCGCCTGCCCAAGCGACGCCGCGCGGAAGAATACCCACGTGATCATGACGAGATGCAGTGTGCCCAGCACGCAAGCCAAGCGCTTCACCACGCCGAGTGCGCCCGCCAACGGAGCCCGCTCCGCCGGCGGCCGGTCCCCGAGGATGAGTTTGTGCGCCGCGAGGTAAAAACCGTGGATTCCTCCCCAGATGACAAACGTCCAATTGGCCCCGTGCCACAAACCGCCCAGCAACATGGTAATCATCAAATTGCGGTAGGTTAGAAAAGCGCCACCGCGATTGCCACCGAGAGGGATGTATAGGTAATCACGCAACCACGTGGACAGCGAGATATGCCAACGCCGCCAGAATTCGGTGATGCTCGCCGAGAGGTAGGGTTGGTTGAAGTTCTCCATCAGATCAATCCCGAGCAACCGGCTGATGCCGCGCGCCATGTCCGTATAGCCGGAAAAATCGCAGTAAATCTGGATGGTAAAAAACCAGACACCCTTGAGCAGGACCAGCCACGACATCGTGCCCGAATGACTAAACACCTCCTCCACCGTCGGCGCGACCGAATCCGCGATGCCGACCTTCTTGAAGAAGCCGACCAAAATCAGGAACGCACCCGAGTAGAGAAACCTGGCGTTAACGACCCGCGGGGCGACCAATTGGCGGATGAGATGATCCGCACGCTCGATAGGCCCGGCCAGCAATTGCGGGAAATACGCGACATAGAGCGCATAGTTCAACAGGTTTCGTTCCGGCTGTACCCGGCCGCGATACACGTCGATCGTGTAAGCGATGGACTGGAAGGTGTAAAACGAAACGCCCACCGGCAGGATGATGTGCAACGCGGGCAGGCTCGCATGGACGCCCAACTTCTCCAGCAACGCCACCGTGGAACCGACGAAGAAATTGAAGTACTTGAAGAAACCGAGGATCGTCAGATTGCTCGCAATGCTCGCCGTCAGAAGCAGTTTCCGCCGCGATGCCGCCACCTGCGGGAGCGCGATTCCGACCACGTAATCCAGCAACGTGGACAACGCCAACAACCCGAGGAACCGCCAATCCCACCAGCCGTAGAACACGTACCCCGCCGCGAGCAGCAAGACATTCTGCGCCCGCGTCGCGAGGCAGTAGTACAGCGCCAGGACAATGGGCAAAAAGACCGCGAACTCGAGGGAGTTGAACAGCATGGTTTACTCGCGTTGGCGCACCACGCGCGCCGGCACACCAACCGCAATGGCGTGGGCCGGAATGTCACCCGTCACCACCGCGCCCGCGCCAATGATGCAACCGCGGCCGAGGCGCACGCCGGGCAGGACGCAGACGCCGGCACCGAGCCAGACTTCGTCCTCGATGATCACGGGCTTGGTTTGCATCGGTTGGTCCTTCACCGGAGTGCCCATAGCGGAACCGTGGTTCGCATCGGTGAGGTAGCACTGTGGACCGATCATGCAATTGCGCCCCACCTCGATGCGTTCGTGCGCGGTGAAAATCGTGTGACGGTTCACGTAAGTGCCGTGACGGATGATCAGCTTATCCGAGCGCGGGGCGCCGCTGCACAACAGCACCACGCCGTCGTCAAGCATCACACCCGGCTCCAAGGTCACGTCGCTCCACTGGCGGGGAATGGAAATCTTCCGCATCCAGACGTAACCACCCATCCGCACGCCCAACGCACGGAACCAAAGATTCCGCACCCGCGAACCGACGCCGGCGCCCAGACGAACGATGAGGTGAAGGGGATTCAATCAGTTATCAGCCCTGCCGCAGCAGCGCCATCGCGGGAAATCCGACGAGGTATTTCCAGCGACCGAGCCGGACGTGCCAGCCCACAGTCGCCCGATACAACGTCCACGCCTCGGCGCGCAATTTTTGACGGAGACACTCCACAGAAATCGGCCGCACGTGTGACGACACAATCCGAATGCGCTCACGACGACGCGCCCGGCCACCGGGATACGCACCGCGTTCCTCCTGTTCAACGAGGTAGCGATTTCCCTCGAAGCTAAGCCGGAAATTCTTCGTCGCGCTCCCTGCGTGGCGCCGCCACGCAAGAGTGAACGGCTCGAGGATTTGAACGAAACCGGGTGCCGTCCCCATGCGCAAAATCAAATCGTGATCCTCCGCGTTTATTCGTTTCTCGGTAAACCCGCCGGTCTTCAGAAATTCCGTCCGCCTAAGTACAGCCATTCCGGCACCGACAAAATAGTGCAGGTGCGACGTCGCGAAATAATCGGGAAAATATTCCGCGCGTACGGGCGGCAACTTCAACGCCGCCAACGTAACTTCGTCAGAAAACTCCACCAAGCTCGCGGAAAGAATCGCCGGGGAACGATGCTGGCAAATCAACTGCGCAAACGTCTCCAGCGTCCATGGAAACCACAGATCGTCGCTATCGAGAAAGGCAACATATTGACCGCGCGCCTTTTCCGCACCGAGGTTTCGCGCCGGCCCCGGTCCGCGGTTGGACTGCGTCAGCAACGTCACGCGTCCCGCAAG
This sequence comes from Limisphaerales bacterium, assembly GCA_044224905.1. Classification (GTDB taxonomy): domain Bacteria; phylum Verrucomicrobiota; class Verrucomicrobiia; order Limisphaerales; family JBGAJN01; genus JBGAJN01. The sequence continues at coordinate 1,749,753 of JBGAJN010000001.1, read as the reverse complement.
CGATTTGAGAAACTCGAGCGTGCCATCGGTCGAGCCGTCATCGACCACAATGACTTCGTAATCCGTGAACGTCTGCGCCCAGACCGATTCCAACGTGCGTTTGAGAAGTTCAACGCGGTTGAAGGTGGGAATGACGACGGAGAACAGTGGCATGACTCACTTCTCTGCGGTTTGCCGCATCTTCAACACCCGCGCCGGAACGCCGCCCGCAATGGCCATAGCCGGAACGTCACGGCTCACCACCGCACCGGCCGCAACCACCGCGCCGTCACCAATGGTGACACCTTTCAACACGACGGCGTTGGCTCCGATCCACACGTGATGTCCGATGCGAACCGGTGCGTAGTTGGCCGGTTTTCCAATTGCTGCGCCGCTCCGGATCGCCAGATCGTGGTCAAAATCTCCGAGGTATGCGTGAGGGCCAATGAGAACATGGTTGCCAATCGTAATTTCAAAGTGGCAGTCAATCACGGCATAATGGTTCACGAAGACACGCTCGCCCATAGTCAAGCGCGCGATCCCGTTCGGGTGCCGGTGAACACTGATGCGCGCGCCAGAAGAGAGCCAAACCTGGGAACCACAACGAAAACCGCTAGGCTCCCCTTCGAAGAACGGCGCGGCTGATTGCAGGTCAGGACTAATCAACGCGCCCGCCCGCCTTAGTTGCCAGCGACGCCAGTGACGGCCTAAGCGGTCAATGAACATGCGTCAACTTCCTTGCCGCTCACCGCACCAAAAAAAACCGATTCCACCGCCTCGTGCGAAAAATATTTATTTCCCAGTTCCAAAGCCCGCGCACCCAACTCAAACCGCCGCGCGGGATCGGCCAACCTTTTTAGTGATTCAGCCAGTTTCGCGGCGTCTTCACCCTCGACCAACTCAGTCACGCCGGGATTCTCCCGCGCCCAGCGGATCGCCGAGCAATACTCGGGGCCGAGAATCAACAACGGCACGCCGATCGCGGTGTAATCGGTCAGCTTGCTGGGGAAGCCGTGCATCATGTTCTGCCGGTCCCACGGCGTGGACGACATGGGAACAAACAAGGCATCCGCCTCGTCGCGCAGCCGGTGGATCAATTCGGCGGATTTCACCATGCCACGCAGTTCCACGTTCGATCGATCTAACCCCATCTGCCGAGCCTGCTCGGCATTCGTCGGTCCAAAGAGCAGCAGCCGTCCGCCCACGTTCGCCAGTGCTTGCGCGAGCAGACGCAACGGCCGCGCGTAGCCTTCGGAATTGATCGTGCCTCCATACGCGCACGTCAGTCCGGGTCCGCTTTGTTTCAATCGTTCGGGCGGCGCGTCGAACACCGGGCCGTTAAGCGCGCGCGACGGATAGAGCACCGTGCCCGGAACACCGTAACGGGCCGCATAGTTTTCCTGCATGAACGGGGAAACGCAGAACCGCGACGCCGCCTGGCGATACACCCGCCTGAACTGGCGGTCCAACCAAGTATCAAACGGTGGTGGCAGGTTCGCCACGCGCGGCCAGTCATCATGAATGATGAGGTGCAGCGGCACACGGCGTTGATGCGCGAAACGCGCCGCCGCCAGCCAGCCGTAACCGTGCGGAACAGTAAGGACTGCCTCGGGTTGGAATCCACAGAGTCGCTTTACCACCGCCGACGCCCCGCGACCGGCCCGCAGGGAGAACCATGCGGACACCAGGCGGCTGAAACGAGTGTTGAGCCAGCGAGCGTTTACCAACGGCACCGCGGAATACTTCACCTTCGCCAGTTGGCGCTCCGATTGCGAAGCCACCCAGCCCGTCTCGACAATGCGCAACGACTCGGGCGGGTAATTCTGCAGCAGGCGATACAACAACGCCGAGCCGTGGTAAGAGGATTCCACTGGCACATCCGCCAGGTAAAGCAAGCGCGGCAACGTTGCCGTGCAATTCCCTGCGGACATGTGAGAGATGTTCGCCGCCAAAGCCATCAGGAATTTCCCGCGATTACGTCCGCGATGCGGCGAGAGGCCAAGCCATCTCCGAACGGGTTTTTGACGCGGGACATGGCTTCGTAAGTGGCGCGGTGGTCCAGGAGTTCCGCACCGGCTTTGAGGATGCTCGCCGCCGAAGTTCCCACCAACCGCGCGCAACCCGCCTCGACCACCTCCGGGCGTTCGGTGGTATCGCGCATGATAAGCACCGGTTTGCCGAGACTGGGTGCTTCCTCCTGAATGCCGCCCGAGTCGGTGAAGATGCAATAGCTGCGCTGCATGAGGTACACGAGCGGCAAATAGCCGAGCGGTTCGAGCAAATGAATCCGCGGCTCGGCACTAAGCAGCCGGCGCACGGGCTCACGGACGTTCGGGTTAAGGTGCACCGGATACACGATGACGACATCGGGATAACGCCGCACGGTTTCCAGCAACGCTTCGCAAATATTTTCCAATCCCTGGCCAAACGATTCGCGACGATGACTGGTCACCAAGACGAGCCGCTTGCCATCGAACGATGCCAGCATTGCGGGATCGAGACCGGGCGGCGCCTCCTTGCGGACCGCCTCGCTCACCCACAGCAGCGCGTCCACGACGGTATTGCCGGTTACGTGGACGGTATTGGCCGGCACACCAGCTTTGCGCAGATTCTCCGCGGAACGTTCGGTCGGCGCGAAATGCAGATCGCCCAGATGGCCGATCACAGTGCGATTGATTTCCTCGGGAAAGGGCGACCACCGGTTGTAGGTGCGCAAGCCCGCCTCCACATGGCCCACCTTGATCTGCCGATAAAACGCGCACATCGCGCCGACCATCGCGGAAGTGGTATCGCCTTGAACGATCACCCAATCAGGCTTCTCGCGTTCCAACAGGTCGTCGATATCGAGGAAGAGTCGCGCCGTAAGTTTACCCAACGATTTAGCCGAGGACATCGCGTCCAGCTGCACATCCACCTTCAAGCGAAACGCGGCGAGGGCCTGATCGACCATCTCGCGATGCTGGCCGGTGGAGACGACGAGGCAATCGAACTCCTGCGGCCGGCGCCGCAATTCGCGGATGACAGGCGCGAGTTTGATGACTTCCGGCCGGGTGCCAAAGAGGACGAGGATGCGTTTGGGCATTTTGAGGGAGTTATTCAAGCCACGGATCGAACACGGACCGAAAATGGATTAAGGCAACCGCTGTCCGAGCGTCTTGCTCCGTGTTTCATCAACGGCTAAAGGATCACTTCACTTTGTAGACTTCGCGCATCCACGCGATCGTGTTGGCGATGCCTTCCTCGAGTTTAACCGTAGTCTTGTGGTCGAGGTCGCGCCGCGCCTTGGTGCAGTCCACCTTCTTCTCGCGCGTCGTGAGGATTTCCTCGGGCTTGGTGCGAATGAGTTTCTTGCGCAGCTTCTCCTTGCCGGTCAGCCGCAGAATGATGTCCGCCGCCTCTTCGATGGTATGGAAATCAAGGCCGCCGATGTTGTACACCTCGCCGGGCTTGAAGTTGTCGGCGATGTTGGAGAGCGTGCGCGCCATGTCGGAGATGTAGGTGCTGGTGCGCTTGTAGCCAGAATAGACGGTGATCGGGATGTTGTGCAGCAAACGGTAGCTGAAAAGACAGATCACCGAACGATACGGGCTGTAGTACTCGCCCGGACCGTAGGTGTTGAAGAGCCGTACACGGACGGACTTGGTACCGAACTGCGCCGCCGAGTTTTGCACCTGCATTTCATTCACCCACTTCGAAATCGCATAGTCGTTCATCTGGCGAATCTCGAACTTGTCCATCACATCCTCGGACATCACGCCGTCGAAGTCACCGTAGACCTCGGACGAGGAAAAGTACACCGCCTTGAAGCCCTCGCGCTCCTGCATGCGGAGAATATTTTTGACGCCGACGGCATTGGAACGCCAGACGTTCTCAAAATAATCCTCACCATTCCAACGACCGAACTCCGCAGCGAGGTGGTACACGTAGTCAAATTTGCGCCCTTTGGGGGAATAGCCGTTGGCCCAACCGCCCCCGGTCCACAAGCGCTCTACCTGGTGAAATTCACCCACGTCGCAGCGCGCGTAAAGCGGATCGTGATGGTGGCGCATGTCAGCCACGAAAACGTTGTGGCCGCGACCGCGGAGTTCCCGAACGAGGTAAGTGCCGACGGCTCCCAAGCCGCCAGTGACGAGGATGTTTTTCTTAGGCATGATTTATTGTTAAGGTTGTCGTTGGTAAGTCTCAGCAAATTGTGTTTCCCCTCACCCTGCCCTCTCCCCGCCGAACGGGGCGAGGGTGACGAGGCCGGGGAGCGATTCGATTATTGTTCAAAGAAGATAATGCGCTTGTGGCGCATGGCTTTCTCGATGATGGCGCGGTTCGCGGTGAGTTCCTGCTTGATCGAATCGTGGCAGATCAGGACCGCGATCAAGTCGGCACCTCTGGCGATTTTCGCAATGGATGAATACCGCATCTTCGCCACAAATGGATCGTGATGGGCGACATGATAGCCGTCCTGCTTGAGCGAGTGAACGATTTCCAGCGCAGGACTCTCGCGCATGTCTTCGCAGTTGCGCTTATAGGTGGCGCCCAAGGCAACGATGCGCGGGTCGGCGACATCCGCAACGGCTTGCCGAATTTTCGCAGCGACACGGTGGGGCATCTCGTCGTTGACCAGGCGCGCGGTCGTGATAAGCCGTGAGTTGTAGGGGGCCACTTCCTTGAGGAACCACGGGTCCACCGGAATGCAATGTCCGCCGACGCCGATGCCGGGCGTGAGGATTTTCACCCGGGGATGTTTATTGGCAAAACCGATCACCTGCCGGACATCCGCGCCGAGCAGTTCGCAAATCTGGGCGAACTCATTGGCGAGCGCGATGTTCACATCGCGATAGGTGTTCTCCATCAGCTTGGACAACTCCGCGGAGACATCATCGGTCTCATGCAACTTGCCTTTCACGAAGGTCGCGTAAATAGCCGACGCAGCCTTGGTCGAGGGTTCGTCCATGCCGCCGATCAACCGGTCGTTGTGGACGATTTCCTTGAAGATATCGCCAGGCAAAATGCGTTCGGGGCAATGGGCGAGGAGAATATCCTGCGGCACCTTGAACTTGGTCAACTTCTCGATCAGCGGCTTGACGAAGTTGCGGCACGTCGCGGGCGGCACGGTGCTTTCGAGAATGATGAGATTGCCCTTGCGCAGGTGCGGAATGATTGATTCCAACGCCGACTGGACGGGACCCATGTCGCACACTTTTTTCAAGTGATCGACCGGCGTCGGCACGGCGATAACGAAGATATCGCCGCGACAGGGTGTGGTGCGGGCGACAAGATTGGAACGTACCGCCGGGTCATTCAGAAGCCCCTGCAACTCGTGCTCATTGAGCAGCAAGGTGCGTTCATTGATGGCACGCACTACGTTTTCATTGATGTCCACGCCGACCACCTGCTGACCCGCTTTCGCCCACATGAGGGCCGCAGGCAGGCCAACGTAGCCGGTGCCGATGACGATTATTTTCTTTTTCTTCATAGTGAATTCGTGTTCGGAAAACGGGTTCAGACGCGGGTGGGAGGGATCGACGCGAGAGCCGCATGCCAGGCGGCCACGTCAGCTTTCTCCCCAGTCGCGCGCAGCGTCCGATCAAGGGTGCGCAAAGTTGATTTCGCGAGCGTGGCGTCGTTCCAGAGCAAACCGGTGTTCGGGTTCAGTCCGGTGAAGCGGTACCCGTGCCGGAACGATCTTGATGCGACTCGGTAGGGCAAAAACTCGAAATCATGAATCACCACGACGGCCCGCCTCGGACATTTGGCGGCGACCGCCCGGATGGTCGCGCTCCGTTCCTGACCGGTCACCGAGTCATCAATAAAGATGAGATCGAACTGTTCCAAATCCAGCGCAGCCACAGAAGAAGCCACCGCAGCGTCGACGAGGTGCAGATTCAGGCGCGGCTCGTGGCCGATAAGATTGCGCAGGCGTTCCGCCCACGCAGCATCGTTCTCATACGATTCCAGCCGCTGCAATTGCGGAAAGTAACTGCGGTCGAGAAAGGCTCGCGTGCTAATGTCGCCACAGCCAAATTCAAGAACCGCTTTCACGGGTCGCCAGCGCGAAACCGACAGCAGAATCGGGATGTGAGTCAGATACGGGTTCGCAGCCCGGGGCGGCAAACATAGCACATGCCGATCGCGCAACGCGTGGAACCGGTTTATCAATCGAGTGAGCATTACTAGTTCGATGTCGCAGCCGCAGCGCGCGGATTTCCCAGTTTCCGAATCGCACTACCGTGCAAGAGGTATTTCAAAGCCACGAACGCCGCAGCGGCCAGCAAGCCGACGGGGACACTCCACGCCAGCGGAAGGGGCCGGGCAAAAAACATTCCCCCGCCGAAGAGAATCAGCGCCGCGGCGGCCACGAGGCCCCAGCGCAAATAGCGCATCACCTCCGGCAGTTTTCGATACAGGAAAACCAAGCACGGAATGTTCGCTACGACGTAGGCAACCACCATTGACGCGGCATATCCCGCCGCGCCATACCGCGGGACCAGCAACCACGCCGCAACCCCAAACAGCACGGCGAAGAGGACATTCACCACGAAGGAAAACCACATTTCGCCCATGCTGATCAAAATGCTGCCCATGGGAAACATCAGCGCGTACAGCACTGCGTGGAGCATCAACCACAGGACGATCTCAAACCGCCCCTCGTAGCCCGGGCCATACGGCAGCAAGGTCAATGATGGTGCCGACGCTTGGAGAAGCGACACGGGAACAATGATCAGCGTGGCCAGCAGAAAATTAAACAGCAGCGTGCGCTGAAACGTGACGCGATCGCCTTTGCCGAAGGATTCACTGAGGATCGGCAGCATGGGCGCGATCAACATCCCAAGAAACATTTCGGGCATCATCTTCACACGCAGGGCGGCATTGTACACGCCCATATCGCCGTAACCGCCCGTCTGGTTTACCACGAGCGCGCTCGCCCCCCAACCAACCGCACTATTCAAAACGCCTGACAACACCGCCGGCATACTGAAGCTCCAAAAAAGTGCCGCCTCGGATCGGGCACCGGACACGGTGATGGGAATGTGAAACCGCACGGCTTCAGCGCGCACCGCGGTGTAGCAGAGGACACAATTGACGGCCTGAGTGATGATCAACGACCACACCGCACCCTGGACTCCCCAACGCCACGAACCCACGACCATGAGCGGAAAGGAGAGGACGCCCGCGATCAAGTTGATGCGCGCGATGGTGCGGAATGCTTCGAAACCGGACAATGCCCCGGTCTGGGCTCCATTGATGCCGCTCAGAAACAGAAGGAGAGCGCCCACTTGCAGCAACCCGGCCAGGTGGGGGGCGGCGAGCGTTTTGGCCGCCAACCATGGTGCGAGAAAAATCAAAACGATCGCCATCACTCCACTACTTGCCCACGCCAAGGCACTGGCTACACCCAGAATGCGTCCCGCACGAACCGGGTCGGTGCTCTTGTACTCGGCAATATGTTTATTGGCAGTAACGCCCATGCCGAAACCCGCGAGCGTGCCGAACATTCCGATCGTGTTTTGGATGATTCCGAGTTCGCCAAACTCGTCCCTGCCAAGGAATCGCCCCACAAGAATCGCCGAAACCAAACCCAACCCGCGCGAGATCAGCGAACCGGCGAGCGACCAAAACGCACCGCGGGCGAGTCGACTGCCGAGCGGCGACGCTTCGACGCGATCAAAGAGGCCGCGAAAAACGCCGGGGGTCAGCGAGTAAAGAAGTGACTTGGCGGACAAAGGAAAAGCCAGAATTCGGGATTCAGAATTCAGGATTCAGCAGGCGAAGGGCGAACTTTCAAATGCGGAATCGGAAACGTCGAACATCAAACGCCAAGACGCAGTGGGTGGAACATTCGACGCTTAACCCTTCAACTTCGCCCACGTCGCCTCGTGAATTTCGGAGAATACGGTATCGAGAGACTTGGTGATATCCCAGCCCGGAAAATGGGCGCGCATCTTGGTCAGGTCGCTCAGGTAGCAGATGTGGTCACCTTCCCGGTTCTTGTCCACGTATTCAAAGGACATCTTTTTTCCGCTCAGCGCGGCGATCCGTTCGAACGCCTCCAAAATGGAGCAACTATTTGCGCGTCCGCCGCCCAGATTGTAAACCTCACCGCACCGCGGGTTTTTGATAAACGCGTGAATGAAGCGAGCCACATCCAGCGAGTGAATGTTATCGCGCACCTGCTTGCCCTTATAGCCAAAAACCTTGTAAGTCCGGCCCTCGAGATTGCACTTGATGAGGTAGCTCAGGAAGCCGTGCAACTCCACGCCGCTGTGGTTCGGGCCGGTGAGGCAACCGCCGCGCAAACAGCACGTCTTCATTCCGAAGTAGCGCCCGTATTCCTGCACCATCACGTCGGCCGCTACCTTCGACGCGCCAAAGAGGCTGTGCTTGCTCTGATCGATGGAGAAGCTTTCCGGAATGCCGTTGGCGTAGGCGGGATCATCATAGTCCCAGCGCGTAGGCAGTTCCTTGAGGCGAATGGTGTTGGGCCGGTCCCCATACACCTTGTTGGTGCTCATCTGGACAAAGGCCGCGTCGGGAGCGTGGCGACGCGTGGCTTCCAGCAGATTCAAGGTGCCGACAGCGTTGACATCAAAGTCATCGAAGGGTCGGGAGGCGGCGAGGTCATGACTCGGCTGGGCCGCGGTGTGGACCACCGCCGCGGGCCGCAGGGTCTCCAAGCACGCAAGCACGGCGGCACGATCACGGATGTCGAGTTCATGATGCCGGAATTTCGGATGCGTCGCCTGGAGCCGGCGCTGATTCCAACGCGTGTCGCCGCCCGCTCCGAAGAAATCCGCGCGGAGGTTGTTATCGACGCCATGCACCTCCCAGCCGAGCTGGGAAAAGTACGCAACGACTTCGGAGCCAATGAGGCCGGAAGAACCGGTGACGAGGATCGTGCTCACGAAAAAAGTAGGTTCCCGCGGCTGCCCAATTCAGTGACCAGAGGAGCCTCGTAAGCGAAAAGGGCGAACACTGAAATGATGAATGCGAATTTCGGAATACGGAGAATAAAAACGTCGAACATCCGGGCGAGAAAAACAGGACTAGACGGGCGTGGATCGAGAATCTAGCGGGGCTGAAAACTATCGACTCGCGCGGGGGGCAGATTCATCCAAACAATGGACGAGGCTTCGCGGGTGAACTGCGCGAGAGCACGGTTGCCCTGCCGGCGGAGATCGTAAGTGTATTGGAGCAAGCGCCCATCGGGCGGTAGGACCCGGCGAACTTCGCGCGTGATGCGGGCCACTGTCCACTTGGGCAGGGAGCGGAGGGGCAGACTTGATACCACATGGCTGACCGATCCACGGGGAATCTCCAAATGATCAAACAACAGCGAACTCAACCGCACGGCGTCGCCCTCGATCACCCGCAGCTGGGGAAAGCGTTCCCGCAGGTGCCGCACCAATACCGGTGAACGTTCGACGAGAATCAGATTCACCGGCGGGAGCCCGCGTTCGAGCAGCGCCTCGGTGATGGCACCGGTTCCGGCGCCGAGTTCGATAACGTAGCCAGAAGGTTTCGCCGGCAGCAGGGACGCCATGCGACGGGCGAGCGCACGCGAGCTGGGGACAGCGGCGCCAATCGGACCCGGATTAGAAATCCATTGCCCGCCAAAAATCGTCAGTGCGGTAAGGGTTTTGAGGGGCATGGCGCGGATGTTCAGGTCGTTGGGACGCGGGGCCTCGCGGCCCGGATCCGAAAGACAACGCCAGAATTGGTGGTGATCGTTCGCACGTCGACGACACGGTAGCGAAGCCACATCAAAAGGCATACTGAAATTTTGCGGCATTTCGAGAGGAACAATTCAGGGGATAACCGCTGATTCCCACAAATCAGCACTCATCGTTAAGTCAGTACTTCCAACGATACAACAGCGTCTTCACGACTTCGTTCTGGAAGGAGATCAAGGTGTTTTCATGCCGCCACCAATTCGTCGCATCGAAGCGCGGTGGATCGGCGGCAATCGTCTGGACGTGAGCGCCCGTGTCCTTGAGCCGCCGGTTGAAGAACCAATTCACGCGTCGCGTGTGAAACGAGTCGGTGGGAATCAAAATGGTTTTCGGTTTGGACTTCAGCGCCCATTCGCGGAGCGCCTCGGCTTCGTCGCGCGAACTGGCGACGCCCTGCCCCACTTCGATCAACGCGGACTCGGGCACGCCCTGATTGGTGAGCACCCGGCGAATCATTTGTGACTCGGGGACGCGCAAGCCCAATTCGTCGGCAGGACCCAATTGCACGTTCATGATGATCACGTTGCTGGCCCAGCCTTCGCGATAGTAGCGGGCGGCGGCAAACGGACGGGAGTCGATTCCACCACCGAGAACCACCACTGCATCGGCTTTCACCGGAGGGCTGGTAACGATCCACATCGCCGCCACGTTCCGAAGCAGCGGCGCACGGAAAATGAAACCCGCCAGACCCACCAGCAACAAGAGGAAGACGCACGCGAAACATCTCCGAAGCCGGCGCATCACTGGCGGACCACCATGAAGTTGCCCAGCACGAGCACGTCCATCTTCGTCCGCAGGAAGCAATCGAGCGCCTCCGCGGGCCGGCAAACCACGGGCTCATTTTCGTTGAAGGAAGTGTTGAGCACGATCGGCACGCCGGTCAGGTCGCGAAAGGCGGAGATGAGGCGATGATAGACCGGATTCGTCTCCCGATGCACGGTCTGCAAGCGCCCCGAACCATCCACGTGAGTCGTGGCGGGCACGAGTTTCCGCTTCTCCTCGCGCACCTGAAATACTTCCATCATGAACGGCACGTCGTCGTCCTGCTCGAACCACTCGTGGACCGACTCACGAAGAATGGACGGGGCGAACGGGCGAAAGGATTCGCGGCGCTTGATCTTCAAATTCAAGATGTCCTTCATGTCCGCCCGACGCGGATCGCCGAGAATCGAGCGGTTGCCCAAAGCGCGCGGGCCCCATTCCATGCGGCCCTGAAACCAGCCGATCACCTTGCCTTCGCTAATTGCCAGCGCGGTTTCGCGGCACAACGCATCGAGGTCGGCAAAATGTTTCACCGCGCAACCCGCCGTTCCAATCTCGCCGGATTTGGAATCGAGCAAGTGTTTGACCGCCGCATCGTCCGCCGACGGACCATAGTAGGCGTGGGCCATGTGCGAGCGCGGGCTGGAGGGATGGAGCTGATGAGAAACGACGTAGGCGGCGCCGATCGCACCGCCCGCATCGCCCGCCGAAGCCGGCAGATACATTTTTTTGAAGGGCGTCTGGAGATAGATCTTCCCATTCGCGACGGAGTTCATGGCGCAGCCGCCCGAAAGCGTGAGGTTGGGGCAGTTGTATTTTGGATACAGCGCGTTGAGCAGCGCGTAGCAGGCCTCTTCATACATGGCCTGAGCGGAGCGCGCGAGGTCACGATGCTTTTGCTCAAGCGGCTGATCCTTGCGGCGGCGCGGACCAAGGAGATCTTCGAGGGCGGGCGAGAAGAGATCGCCGACCTCGGGCGAGCCATCGTTCCAGGTGTAAGGGACATTCTCCCGATGATGACGGAAGTAGCGGAGATTCAACCGGTAGGTACCGTCAGGCTGGATGCGCACGATCTCGCGCATTTCCTTCATGAACTCAGGGCGGCCATACGGCGCGAGGCCCATGACCTTGTATTCATCGCCGTAATGCGGGAATCCAAGGTGCTGGGTAATGATCGAATAAAAGATGCCCAGCGAGTGCGGAAAGTAGACGCGACCATCGATCACAATATCGCTGCCCCGCCCCATCCCCCAAGCGGCGCTCGCAAAATCACCCATGCCATCGATCGAGACGTTGACCGCCTCAGAGAACGGCCCGACCAGGAATCCCGAGGCGAGGTGAGCGAGATGGTGCTCGACGTGGTGAATGCGCGCATTCATCGGTTCGCCGGGGAAGGCCGTACGAATGGCGGTCTCCAACGAAGTGGTCTTGCCCAGCTTCCGAAGGCGACTGGTGATCAAACGCAATTCGGGGCGGCGGGTCAGAACGTACAACGCGCGGCGGAAATTGTTCACGCGCGGATTAAGATTGATCGCGACGTGCTCGACCTCGCTGAAGCGGAGACCGCCGGCCTCAAGACAGTAGCGCATCGCCTCGGTCGGCAGGCCGGCCCAGTGTTTAATGCGACGGAAACGTTCCTCTTCAACAGCGGCGATCAACTGGCCGTCGCGAACGAGACACGCCGACGAGTCCCCGTGATATGCGTTGATGCCAAGAATGGTGCTCATGAACTTATCGAACGAAACGTTGCGGTGACGAGCGCGTGACGCGCTCCAAAGAAAACCCGGGGGCTTGCGCTTGATGCGATCCACGGCGTTCGACGGCAAGCTGCCGCACCTGGTCGCCGATGGCAGCGGACCAGTCACTCGCCCAACGATTCATTTTTTCGGTCAATCGGTACCGGATTTCAGCCTATCGACGCCACCACCTAAAAATCGGTGCAATCGAATCAGGACTGAACAGACAAAACGCCAAAGGAACAGAATTTCGAGCGCGAACGTAGTTGAAGCGCAAATGGCATCCAAGCAGGAACGTCGGACGGGCACAAAAAGAAGAACGCGACCGGCGGGAAATTTCGTCCTCATCGAAGTTCGCCGAGGGGACGAACTCGGCAGGGAAACGGCACCAACCTTTGGTACCACGCAGGCCAAGGTTCGCCGATGCGGGCTGAGAAGCGATCGAGTCCACACCAGCCCCAGCGAGCGAATGCGGGCCGGAACGGCAAATAAATCAAGCCGACTGAGCCGCCGTGTACTGATAATACTTATTGTATTTATACTGCGAGTATTCCGGGAAATTGGTATCGGCGCGGTTCAGCACGAGTCCACACAGCTTGACCTGGCGCTGGTGCAGCAATTCGAGCGCGGTGCGGCTCAACCGCGACGAAGTGAACGCGCTGCGCACGACGAAGAGCATCGCATCCAGCTTGGGACCGAGGTTGCCGGTGTCGGCAGTGGCCAAGACCGGGGCGCTATCGATCAGAATATAATCGTAGCGGTCGTAAACCTCCTTCAAGAACCAATCCATGCTCTCGTTGAGGAACATCTCGCCCGCATCACCCGAGATACGTCCACACGTGATCAAATCCAAACGCGGAATCGAAGTCGGACGAATCGCCGAAACAATGTCGATCTCGCGATTTAGAACTTCGTAAAGTCCGGGCTCCTGAGCCACGCCAAACAACCGATGCTGCGTGCCGCAGCGCAAGTCCGCGTCGACCACCAAAGTCCGTGAACCGGCGACGGCGAAGATGGTCGCGAGGTTGGCAGTCACCGTCGATTTTCCCTCGTTCGGGATGGCGCTGCTGACACCGATGGTCTTGGGATTCATCCCGCGGACATCGGTGAAAATCAACGCGGAACGCAGGTCGCGAAAGGCCTCGACGAGGAAATGACGCTTGTCATTCGGTCCCAACAAGACGAGATCCTTCTTCGCATCAGAGCCACCGACAATATCAGGGATCTGTCCGACGACGGGATCCTCGAACATTTGCATAAGCTCAGAAACGGAGCTGATGCGATCGTCATGACGATCAACAAAGAAGAGCAGGAGAAACCCCGCCACGAGCCCGCCGAGGAAACCGAGGATCAACTTTTTGAGAGCTTCCGATTTGAAGGGCTGAGCAGCGGTGGCATTTTCCATGACCGAAACGTTTTCCTGCTCCAGTCCCTTACCGGTGTTGACGTTCTGGTTCAACGCAAGCAGGCGCTCGTAGAGGGAGGACGCGCGCTGGACATTTTGTCGCAACCGCTCCAACTCAGCCATCTTACCGGTGGCGTCGGAGGCTTTCGTCTCCCATTCCTTGACGCTTTCCTCAAGGTTCTTGATCTGCAGTTTAAGATTTTCGCGGGTTGAGGCGACCTGTTCCTGACTTTGCTCCTTGAGGATAGCCAGCAGTTTTTCCTGCCGATCAATCTCCGTGCTGAGCTTTTCCATCTTCGGGTGCTTGTCTTTGAGCCATTGCCCCAATTCAGCGCGCTCGGCCTTCAGCATTTGAATCTGTTCGCGGACTTTTTGATAGCCCGCCGAGCGGCCATTAGGATCCACCGAAGCCGGAACTTCCACGGCGCCCGGAGCGCCTTTTTCGGGAGCCACCTGGTCGGCATTGTACAACTCCATCAACTTGGCTTCCATGCGAAGGTCGGCCAAACGGGTGTTGAGCTTGGCGAGGAAGCCGTTGGCACTGTTTCCGACCTCGGTAATCATGCCGACGTTGTTGTCCCGCTGGAAAGCCAAGAGCTTTTCCTGAGCATCCTTCAATTCTTTCTGGGGCCGGGTCAGCTGCTCGGTGATGGCAGAGAGCGCTTCGTCCGAGGATTGCAATCGCAGCTCCTTCTTGTAGCTGAGGTATTCGTCCATGATGGCCTGGAGGAACTCCCGCGTATAGACAGGTTCCGAACCGCTGGCCTGAAGCCGGAAAACCGCGGTGCGAGGGGTCAGCACCACGTTGAGGTTCACGGGATTCTCAGCCAAATTGGGTTTCAGAAGTTTCAGGCGACTGATTGCGCGGTTGCGCAAGATTTCGCTTTTCATCAACTCCATTTGGGTACCGAAGAAGTTCTGCAGTTCCTCCTGATACATGCGGCCCTCGGGGAGTTGCACCTTGCCACTCACCCACATCTTGGCCATGGAGGTGTACATGGGCTTGTCCTGGGAAACAAAATACGCCTCAACACTCAGGCCAATGCTCGCGGTCAGCAACAACACCCACCAACGGCGACGCAAGAGAGTCTTCCAGCGATACAAGCGAACTTGAAATGAGCTCGCCAAATTCGCGTGAACCAGCGGGATCGGTTTGGATTTATGTTCCTCCATACAGAGTGATTACGCGGTTCAGAAGTTGATCAATCGCGCCGGCACAAAAATCATGTCGTCAGGCTTAACGACCATATCCTTCTCACTTTTTCCCTTTTCCAGAATATCCAACACATTGACGATGAACGTTGTGTTGCTCTCGCCGCCCTCAGATTTACGCGTGAGCTTGACTTCCTTCTTGTTGGCAAATTCTGCGAAACCGCCGACCCGAAGGATCAGCTTACTGACGGTCAACACTTCGTCGCCGGGAATTTCAACACCGCCCGGCGCGCGAACGTGGCCGAAAACATAAACCTTGCCGCGGGAACGGCTCATGGCATCCAGGTTGATCACCACGGTGGCGCGTCGATAGTAGTCCTTTTCCAACGCGGACTTGAGTTCGACGGCCAGCTGGTAGCACGTCTTGTCCAAAACCTTAAAACGCCCGAGGTAGGGAATTTCCGTCTCGCCCGAGTCCGTCACGACCAACGGTCGCGCATCTTCCCGGTCCTCCTGAACGCGGTAACTGATACGATCACCAATGGCGAGCTTCTGCTTGTCATCCAAGCCACGCATGACGTCCGGAAGATCAACCGCAACGGGGGAATTCTGGGATGCGGCACGCGCAACGGTGACGGCTGGATTGGAGGCAGCCAGTGCCGGCGACAACGCGGCAGGCGCAGCAGAAGCTGGCACCGTCTGATCAACCGACTGCCCCAAGGACTGCAATTGCTCACGCAGTTTCTGGCGAGCACGCTCGTAAGTGTCATCCGGAAGAGGCGCAGCAGGCGGGACAGGAGTCTGCGCAGACGCAGCCAAAAGAAGAAGTCCGCACAGATTAAAGTGCAGCAACGCAAATCGTATCATATTGGCCATCGCAATTTTCGTCTCGGATATTCTAAGCAAGCTATTCACGGCGCATTTTCAAGTCAACGAAAACCAAGCCGCTCCCGCCAACTGCTGCCCCGTGATTCGACAAAATCTTCAGGCGCCCCGCGGGAAGGCTGCGACTCCGATCCCGAGCGAAGCCGGGAAAACAACCCAGCTTCCCGCAGCGACACGGGCTTCCATGCGAAATCAGGTTAAGAATCGTCAAAAGGAACAAAAACTGAAATAGAGACCCGAAAAATCAATGCCTGTTCGATCATTTCAGATTCGGAGCTCTGAATACAACGAAGGGCAAACCGACCTCAAACAGAAGTGACCTGCTGGCGCGCACGCGCGACGAGCTCTTTTTCCTGCGGAAGCAGCGGAGCATCCTTGGCCAAATCAAGAAATTCAAGAGCCTGCTCCTTAGCGCCCAATTCAGCGAGTAGAATGCCGTAATAGGCCGCCACAGCCGGATTACGGAGGTCGGAGGGCTTAAGCAATTTCAACACCTCCACAGCCTCCTTAGTACGTCCCTGAACGTGCAGCGCGAGCGCGTAGGTGGAGGCGAAAATGGGGCTATTGGGATGCTTCTGATACAGTTCCGTCGAGTCCTTTACCGCCTGCGCCACATTGATCTTCAGCAAGAGCGAGTAAACCACAAGGTTGTTGCGGGCAATCTCGTCCTTGGGCATCAACTCCAGAGCGCGTTGGGCAACCCGCAACAGGGAACTGGTGTCACCAATGGAAAAGTAATGGGTGTGCAATTGTTGAAGCGCCCAACGCTGACCCGAACGGCTGCGGGCCACCGTCCAAAGCAGGTCAACGGACTCCTGCTTAAACTCCCAAGTGCTCGCCAAGCGGTGAAGCAAAACCAACGACTCAGCACGCTTTCCCGCGCTTTTTACAGCGTCGCTCCAGTGGACCGCGCTCTGCGGCAGGTTTCTTTGCATTCGGGCGGCGCGCGCCAGAAATGCACTACGCATAAAATCCATGTCCTCCCAATTCTCGTCCTGAATCAACTCTTCAAGGGCCTTCCAATCCTTCCGGATATGCAGACAGTCCACCAAAGCCATTTGCACGGGTTGCTGCTTACGAAGCGATTCGGGCAAGAGAGTAAGCCATTGGTAGGCAGAGTCGCCAAGCCCGTTACCGTGCATCCAAGTGGAAAGGTGGAGTACATAGCGCGGCTCAGCTTTGGCGGCATCCTTGACCGATTCCAAGTATTTGGCGAACCCGGGATCTTTCGCCGATTTCAGCAAACCCAAGTACGTCACGCGATCGTTGAATACCGCCTTTGGGTCAGCGGCCACTTCCTTCACCATTTTCAATGCCTTGTCATAGCGCCCCTTGCTAACCTCATAGTTGGCCAATCCCCGCAACGCCGCCAAGCGCAGATCGCTTTTAAGCAGGCGCTCCATCTCGGTAACCGCTTCCTGCACCACGACCGCATTGCTCGACTGCAACTGCACGGTAGCCAGACTCATCCGCAACTGGAGATTGTCGGGAGACAGTCTCAACGCGTCCGCATAGTAAATCTGGGCCTTATCAAACTGCTTACCCAGCAAGGCAACCCCCGCAGCAAGCTCGTAGTACTTTTGTGTTTTGCGCCACTGATCCGGAACCGCCGTCAGAGCATCTTCTGCCGAGGGAAGCTGATGCTGCGCAATCGCCGCGCCCAGCCAGCGCGCATAGTTCTCGAAAACGCCCGGTTCCAACTCAGCGACACGACGGTTCCAGTAGACCGACTGCGGTGAACCCACATGCTCGGCGATTCGAGCCATGAGGCGACAGCCCTCAAGGTTTGAAGGGTCGGCGGTCAACAGCTTTCGAACGGCCAGCACACCCGCTCGAAACTGGCCTTTTTCAATCGATTCCTTCGCCGTGGTTAACAGCCGCTTTCGCTGCCACGACGGATAAAGCTTCACCGCCAAACCAACTAAAACAGCCAAAGCCAAAACGACGCTGATACCAGCAATGATCCAAGTCGGCTTATTGCGAACCCGCTTCCAAATGGGTGCTTTTTTCAGTGGAACTTCAGTCATAAAAAAAATGGCTAGCTCGAGTTCGAGCTAGCCACAATTCTAAAGCGCAAGAAATATTAAGCAAGAACCGCAGGTGCAAGCCGGCGGCCGCGATATTCACGCCAGCCCTTCAACGCCACCAAACCACCCAAAAGGCAGCCAACAATCCAGTTTTCCATTTCCGGGACGACTACTTGAAGGTCATCCATCGCAAACTGATCAAATTGGAACGTCGGATCGGCGTCGGTAAACGAGATCGTTCCGATTCCAACGGTCGAATCCCATCCAGCCCAAACCAAATTCCCGGTTGCGTCCGTATAATTGATGGTTTCCTGTCCCAAGAAATTGCCGTCGAAGTCAAAAAAAGTTGCCGTGATGGTGGACAACGGGCTACCGGCGCCACCATTATAACCTCCGAAGTAGCCACCAAACTTAAACACCGGCTCGGTAAAGAATACCACCCCGGGCGAGCCCATCTGCGCACCAAAAGCACGGTCGCCTCCGTTCACCGTACCGACTTTGGCAGTCGATCCACCCAAACTAAACGTGGTGCCAGAATTCTGGTAAATGCCCGATTCATTGGCCGCCTGCAACTTGGCCAAGCCGCCAATAATCGGCGACTGATCCAGCGCCGTAGCACCCGCTCCGGAAACCGACTGAACCGTAAAGCTCTCAAAGTTTTCAGAATAATCTCCGGTGAATGGCCCGACCGGGGTAATCACAGCGAGGGCATTCCAAGAAGCGATGCCGCTGATCGCAAGCGTAGCAAAAATCTTGTTCATTAGTTTAGACGTGGTTATCGGGATTCAACTTCTGATTTTTCAGGAACTTTCGGCGAGCATCATGATTTTTGGACACGCAAAAGTCAATCCTTTTTACTGAAAAAAGCCAGCCCAACGAGGTCACGTTCTGCGGTTCTCATAAACACGAAAAGCCACCACCCATAGCGCCCGGCGATTCGTGAACATTTCCACCCAAACACCGTGTTTACAAGATCTTGAAGTCGCCAAGCCCACGACGAACAATTGCTCCATTGATCAACAATTGAGTTTACCGCGATAGAATCCGCCCCCTAACACCACAAGATTTGGCTTCTGCCTATCCGCCGCCACTCCAAAAACGAACAAAAAAACGTGCGACTATAAACAGGACAGCGCCAAAATCTCGATTTCAACATTGCTTCAATGCCCAGATTGCCATTAATACCACCCCATTCGATGCGCTTCGAATGCCCCAATATCGTTTCTGGAATCGAGCTTTTGCTTACCCCTGGTCAACGACTGTTTTCCTTCGCCGTCGCTTTCGCGGTTTTCACGGGCTGCACCACCGAACCGCCACCCAACAAAAAAATGACCTCTCGAATCGAACAACGCGTCTTCGGCACCACCGCCGAAGGAAAGTCCGTCAACATTTACACGCTTACCAATCGCCGCGGCATGGTCGCCAAAGTCATGGATTACGGAGCCATCCTGACCGAACTCCATACGCCGGATCGCAACGGCAAGTCCGGCAACGTGGTCACCGGTTTCGACAACCTCGAGCAGTATGTCAAAGGCCATCCGAATTTCGGCGCGACCTGCGGCCGCGTGGCCAACCGCATCGCGAAAGGACGCTTCAGCCTCGACGGAAAGGAGTATTCGCTGGCGATCAACAACGGGCCGAATCATCTCCACGGCGGACCGAAAGGCTTCGACAAAAAGATTTGGAGTTCGCGCATGCTTCCCGCGACGGAGAATTCTTCCGCGGTGGAGTTCACGTACGTGAGCAAGGACGGCGAGGAGGGTTATCCCGGCACGCTCACCGTGAAGGTGGTCTACACGCTCACAGACGAAAACGAATTGCGCATCGACTACAGCGCGACCACAGATGGGGCGACGATTTTGAATCTGACGAACCACTCCTATTTCAATCTTGCCGGCTCCGGCGACGTGTTTGATCACGAGCTCGTGCTGGATGCGGATCGCTACACGGTCGTGGATGAAACGTTGATTCCGACGGGCGAGATCGCGAGCGTTCACGGCACACCGCTGGACTTCACGAAGCCGGCCAAGATCGGGGCGCGCATCAACGAGCTCAAACCCAAGCCAGGTGGCTACGATCACAATTTTGTGATCAACAATGGCGGCTCCTCGCTCGCACACGCGGCGACGGCGTACGAACCCAAGACCGGGCGCGTGATGGACGTGCTGACGACCGAACCGGGCGTGCAGCTCTACACGGGCAACTTCCTCAACGGCACGCACACCGGCATCGGCGGCGTGAACTACGGCCAGCACAGCGCATTCTGTCTGGAAACGCAGCACTACCCCGATTCGATCAATCATCCCAACTTTCCAAGCACGGTGTTGCGCCCCGGTCAGACGTTCAAGTCCACGACGATTTACAAATTCTCGTCACGGAAATAGAAAACGAACCGCGGCTGCGTCGCAACCGGCCGCGTTCTTTTTCATCGTGCTCGTTTCAAATTCCGTTCGAGCCACTTCAACGTCCGGGCCCACATTTCCGGCAGATACTTGTGGCCGAGGGCGGGCACGAGAAGGCTCTGGAAGTTTTTCTCCGCACTGAAGAGTCGGTAGACCGGTTTCACACGCGACTCGATTTCACGCACGCCATCCGCCGGCGAACCGGCGTCAGCATCGCCGGTTTGAAACAGGACGGGACGCGGCGCAATCAACGCCACCACAGACTCCGTGTCGAAGTATTCCAACATTCCCGGCACGAAATAATAAATGCCGTGAGCTGCGAGCGCCTCGCTGCGAATGAGATTCTGATAGCGCGTCAAGCAGGCGACGGGCACGCCCGCTTTCAATCGTTCATCCAACGCGAGCAGCCACCATGCGCGCGTGGCGCCCATGCTGAATCCGGTGACGCCGACTCGCGCCACGTCGACTTCCTTCCGCGTGAACAAGTAATCGAGCGCCATCAAATCGTCCCGGAGGATCATTCCCCAGAGAGTCCGGCCGAACCACAGGTTGAACTTCGCCGCCGACAATTCCTCCGCCCCGCCCTGCTCCGCCGCCTTTCCCGGCCCGCGTGCGGCGCGCTCGCCGAAGCCATAGGCATCGATCGCGATTACCACGTAACCGCGTTTCACCAGTTCCGGCCCGGGCGCGACCGGCACGGGATTCGTCTGAAACAACTCCTGCTTGCCACCCTTCGCTCCGAGGTCACCGTGTTGGTGACAATACAGAATCGCCGAGTGCCTGCCGGATTTCTTGGGCAACAACATCACGCCCGGCACCGTCGCTCCCGCACCGTTGTCGAACTTGAATTTCTCGAGCCAATACGCACCGCGATCCTCCCGCGAAAGCGTTTTGACTGCGGGTAGCTCCGGGCGCGCCGGCATTCGCCCGAGCAATCGCCAGAGCTTCACGCGGATGTCGAGCCGCTCAAGTTCCCACGCAGCGCGTGTCGCCGGCGCTTTGAACTCGGGAACGACGGGCGTCTTTCCGAGCCACTGCAGGGCTGATGAAGAGTTGATTTTCGGCATGTACAAGACCGCCGGCATCACAAACGCAGCGGTCAGAAATTGCTTCGCCGAGGATGCAATCCCCGCCCGCATAAGCAAAGTTTTTCCGGCAGATAGCGCACCTGATACCGCGCCAAACGGTTGCCACCAAAACTATCTTGCATTGCATCCAGTGGCCCTTAATTTCGGCGACTGATTTTGTGATAATGAACTCGCTCGCACATCCCGATCAATTCGTCCACCGCCATCTCGGTCCTCGTCCGGAAGAAATTCCCGCGATGCTCGCCACGCTGAAGCTGCCAAGCCTCGACGCGCTCGTGGACACCGCCGTACCGAAAGCGATCCGAATCGCGGAGCCGCTGAAGATTCCCGCCGCGCACAGCGAGTACGAAGTGTTGAAGGAACTCCGCGCCATCGCGAATCAGAACCAGGTGTGGCGTTCCTATCTCGGGATGGGCTACCACGATTGCATCACGCCCGGCGTGATTCAGCGAAACGTCTTGGAGAACCCCGGCTGGTACACGCAATACACGCCGTATCAGGCGGAGATTTCGCAGGGCCGCCTCGAAGCGTTGCTGAACTTCCAGACGATGATCTGCGACCTGACCGCGCTCGACATTTCCAACGCATCGATGCTCGACGAAGCGACGGCCGCCGCCGAAGCGATGATGCTGTGCCATCGCGTGAAGGAAGCCGAGGGACGCAATCGCTTTTTCGTTTCCGAACTCTGCCACCCGCAGAACATCGAAGTTGTGCAAACGCGCGCGAAAGCGCTCGGCATCGAAGTGGTCATCGGCAATCACGAGACGTTTGAATTCACCGCCACCACTTTCGGCGCGTTGCTCCAATATCCCGCCACCGACGGCGCGGTGCTCGACTATCAAGCAGTCGTCGACAAAGCGCACGCGGCCGGCGCCCTAGCCATTGTTGTGGCTGACTTGCTCAGCCTGTGCGTGCTCCGCGCGCCCGGGGAATTCGGCGCGGATGTTGCCGTTGGCAGTGCGCAACGTTTCGGTGTCCCGCTCGGTTACGGTGGGCCGCACGCGGCATTCTTCGCCACGCGCGATGCGTTCAAACGCCAGATGCCCGGCCGCCTCGTTGGCGTTTCGAAAGACTCTCGCGGCAAGGTTGGCCTCCGCCTCTCGCTCGGCACGCGCGAACAACACATTCGCCGCGAAAAAGCCACCAGCAACATTTGCACGGCGCAGGCGCTGCTCGCCAACATGGCGGCCTTCTACGCGATCTACCACGGCCCGGTCGGCTTGCAGAAGATCGCGCAGCGCGTTCACAACCTGACGAGCGTCCTCGCCGCCGGACTGCAGCGCCTCGGCTGCACAGTCGCTCATTCGCTTTTCTTCGACACACTCCGCGTTGTCCCCTCGAAACATAGCGTGACGGAAATCACACGGATTGCCGCGCAACACAAAATCAACTTCCGCGTCCTCGACACTCAGACCCTGACCATCTCCCTCGACGAGACGGTGTCCGAACGCGATCTGCTGGAGATTTTTCATTCGTTCAACGGCGGCCAGGCCGCGCCGTTCTCAGTGCACGAACTCACCGCGGGACTGGCGTTCGAATTTCCCGCGCCATTCGCCCGCCGCAGCAAATATCTCACGCACCCGGTCTTCAACCGTTATCATTCCGAAACGGAAATGCTGCGCTATCTCCGCCGGCTCGAAGCGCGCGATCTCTCGCTCTGTCACTCGATGATTCCGCTCGGCTCCTGCACCATGAAGCTCAACGCGAGCGCGGAAATGTTCCCGGTGAGCTGGCCGGAGTTCGGCAAGCTTCATCCGTTCGCGCCCGTGCGGCAGGCGCAGGGTTATCAGATACTTTTCACGCAGCTCGAAAACTGGCTGAGCGAAATCACGGGCTTCGCGGGAATTTCCCTGCAACCGAACGCCGGCTCGCAAGGCGAATACGCCGGGCTGCTGTGCATTCACGCGTATCACGCGAGCCGCAGTGAAGCGCACCGCAACATCTGCCTCATTCCCACGAGCGCGCACGGAACCAATCCCGCCAGCGCCGTGATGGCCGGTCTCGAAGTCGTCGCGGTCGCCTGCGACAAGGAAGGCAACATCGACGTCGCCGATCTGCGCGCGAAGGCCCAGCAACATTCCACGAATCTCGCGTGCCTCATGGTCACGTATCCGAGCACCCATGGCGTTTTCGAAGAGAGCATCAAAGAAATCTGCGCCATCGTGCATCAACACGGCGGGCAAGTTTACATGGACGGTGCGAACATGAACGCGCAAGTGGGCCTTTGCCGCCCCGGCGATCTCGGCGCGGACGTGTGCCATTTGAATCTGCACAAGACCTTCTGCATTCCGCACGGCGGTGGCGGTCCCGGCATGGGCCCGATCGGCGTCGCGGAACATCTCGTGGACTTTTTGCCCGGTCACTCCGTCGTGAATCTCGGCGGCGAGAATCCGATCGGTGCCGTTTCGGCCGCGCCCTGGGGCAGCGCGAGCATTCTCCCGATCTCGTGGGTTTACATCGCGCTCATGGGCGGCGCGGGCCTGACCGAAGCGACCAAGGTCGCCATCCTCAACGCGAACTACATCGCCAAGCGGCTCGAAAGCTTCTACCCAACACTCTACAAGGGCCACGGCAATCTCGTCGCGCACGAGTGCATCCTCGACCTGCGCCAGTTTAAGAGCGTGACCGCCGAAGACGTCGCCAAGCGCCTCATGGATTACGGTTTCCACGCGCCGACGCTTTCCTTCCCCGTCGCGGGCACGCTGATGGTCGAGCCGACCGAAAGTGAATCCCAAGCGGAGCTGGATCGTTTCTGCGAAGCGATGATCGCGATCCACGCCGAGATCATGGCCGTCGAAAGCGGCAAAGCTGACAAGACGAACAACGTGCTAAAGAACGCGCCGCACACGGCGGACATCGTTTCGGCGGACACTTGGAACCGTCCCTACTCACGCGAACAAGCGGCCTTCCCCGTGAAGTCCCTGCGCGATTTCAAATTCTGGCCGGCCGTCGGCCGCGTCGACAATGTCTTCGGCGACCGCAATCTGGTCTGCTCGTGCGTGGGGATGGAAGCTTATCAAGCGTGACCCGTCGCTTTTCCGCGGCGACGCGTGGCGAAAGCAAAACTGCCGGCTTTGACGCCGGCAGTTTTTTGTAAAATAGCGCTGAAGATTCGGCGGATTATTTCTTCTTCGGCTCTTTGGAGTAGTCCGTGAGCTTCTTGGTAAGCTCGTTGACGAGTTCGGTCGGCTTGGCTTTTTTCTTGAAGAGGATTTCTTCCATGCTGTAAGCCTGCCCATAGAACACGCGATTGTCCTCATGGCTCGGCGCAATCGTGCCTGCCTTGACCGTTGCACCGCCGTAGAATCCCTTGCGGTCGCTGAAAATCATCACCGGCTTGGAAGCATCGGTGGAATCTTCGGTCCCACTGTCGTTGCCCGCTGTGCCCTGCGCCTGACCTCCGAAGTCCACCTTGGGATCGATCAACGCATTCGCCGCATTGGTGGTCATGAGCAGCATCACAACGAAAGATTGTTGTCCGCCAAGCTGCGCTCCGAAACTTCCTTCGTGACTGTCGACAAACGCCACGGAACTCCACTTGCCGGATTTGTCCTTGGTGAGGGCGACGCCATAACCGTTTTCATAGCCGAACACCACCCCACCCTTCGAACGGTTCATTAAGATCACGCCGTGCGCCTTTTTGATGAGATCGCCGGGCACATGCTTGTCAGGCTTGGCCTGCATGTCATTGAGATCCTTGATGATTGTGCGGATACGCTTATCAAGATCCGCCTTCTCAATTGCCATCGCGGAGGCCGCCAAAACGAAAACACTGAAAACAATAAGTATCCTTTTCATAAACCTAGTCTGGCGCAGTCCGGCGAATTCTGCAAAGGGGAAATCGGACGCAACGTCACGCCCCTCGAACGTAACCGGCTACATCTGCTCCGTAGTTTCGATGCCGAGGGAATCGAGGCCGGTCTTCAGCACCCGCGCGGTCAGGTCACACAGCGCGAGACGCGAGGCGCGCTCGGTCTCGCTGGCTTTGAGCACGGGGCAGCTTTCGTAGAAGCGCGCGAAGTGACCGGAGAGCTCGTAGAGATAATTACAGAGGAAGTTCGGCCGGCACTCTTCCATGACGGCTTCCAGCACGAGTCCGAAGTTGAGCAGGTGCTTCGCGAGGGCGACCTCGTCGGGGGCGGCGAGCGAAATGGTCTGCGCGTTCGTGCGCGCGGCTTGTTCCGAAGCAGTGGCTTTGCGGAAGATGGAACGGACGCGCGTGTAGGCGTATTGCAGATACGGCGCGGTGTTGCCCTGCAACGCGAGCATCTTGTCCCAACTGAAGATGTAATCGCTCTGGCGATTCGGGAGCAGATCGGCGTACTTCACGGCCCCGAGGCCAACGATGCGCGCGATTTCTTTCTTCTCCGCGGCGGAGAGTTCGGAATTCTTTTCTTCGACGATCTTCAGCGCGCGTTCTTCGGCTTCATCGAGCAAGTCGGCGAGCTTCACGGTGTCACCGCTGCGCGTTTTGAACGGCTTGCCGTCGTCGCCGAGAATGCTGCCGAACCAAACGTGCTCCAGACGCACTTTGGTCGCCGGTTGCCAGCGGCGAAACGCGGCGAAGATCTGGCGGAAGTGCAACTGCTGCCGCCCGTCAGTGACGTAAATGATCGCGTCCGGGTGCCACGTCTCGATCCGATAAGCCAAGGTCGCGAGATCGGTCGTGGCATAATTAAAACCGCCATCGCTCTTTTGAATGAGCGCGGGATTCGGCACCCACTCGCCATCGCGCTGAATGAGGAACGGGTCTTCCTTGGGCGGCACGGTGCCGTCGCTGAAGATCGCTTTCGCCCCTTCGCTTTCGCGCGCGAGTTCGCGGGCGGTGAGTTCATCGACGACGGCTTGAAGGCGCGGGTTGTAAAAACTTTCGCCGAGCGTGTGATCGAACTTCACTCCGAGCCGTCCGTAGATCGTGTCGAACTGCACTTGCGAGAGCGCGATCATCTGTTTCCAGATGCCGAGATTCTCCGCGTCGCCCTGCTGGAGCTTCACCAACTCGTGGCGCGCGGCTTCGAGGTTGTCCGGGTTTTCTTTGCACTCGGCGTTGACCTTTTTGTAGATGCGCTCCAACTCGCCGATCGGATCAGCCTGAAGTGCGGCAGCGTTGAGGTCGCGTTTCCAACCGAGCAGCAGCATGCCGAACTGCGTGCCCCAATCGCCGATGTGATTGTCGGTGACCACGTGATGACCGAGCAAGCGCCCAACACGCGCGAGGCTGTCGCCGAGGATGGTCGAGCGAATGTGGCCGACGTGCATCGGCTTGGCGACGTTCGGGGAACTGAAATCAATGACGATCGTGCGCGGTTGTGCGGCCTTGTTGAAGAACAGGTGCTCCCCGCGCGTGGCAGCTTCCAAGGTGCTCGCAAGCGCGGAAGGTTTGAGTCGGAAATTCAGGAAGCCCGCGCCGGCGATTTCCACTTTATCGCACCATTCTGCAACATCGAGTTTCGTGAGGACGTCCTCGGCGAGCTTGCGGGGATTGAGTTTCCGCTCCTTCGCCACGGACATGAGCGCGTTGCTCTGGTAGTCGCCAAACTTGGGATCCGGGCACGGACGGACAAGCACGTTGGCAGTGCCAGCGTCGGGAAGGATCGCGCGGACGGCGGTTTGAAGGCGTTCTTCGAGGACTCGGTTTAACACGATGAAACTCCGACGACGTGGCGCAAGCGCGCGACGTTATTTTTTCGCACCAAAGGTGGTGATTATGTTCAACATCGCTTCGGCGTCGGGAGCGGCTTCGAGCTGGGAGCGAAATTCTTTCGAGTGAAGCAGCTTGGCGATGTTGGCGAGGGTGTGGAGGTGTTTCTGAAATTGACCTTGGGGAACGAGGAAGAGCATCACGAGGTTGACCGGCTGGTTGTCGAGCGCATCGAAGTTGACGCCTTTCTTCGAGCGGGCGAACGCGCCGACGACTTCGTGAATCAGTTCGGTCGATGCGTGCGGGATGCCGATGCCGAAACCGATCCCGGTGCTCATCGAGGCCTCGCGCTTCTTGACGACGGCGCCGATGGCTTCGCGGTTCTCCGGTTTGATCCGGCCACATTTGACGAGGTGATCGATCAGTTCATCAATCGCTTCCCAGCGGTTCGCAGCCCGCAGTTCAGGAATGATCAACTCTTTGTTGAGGATGTCACCAAGCGTCATATCAGGTCGAATGCAAATCGAGTGGCCGCATTTCGCATCATTCGAGTGGGCATTTCAAGAGCGAATTCGGTTTCGAGTGGCGCGGTGCACAGTTGCGTCAGAACAATCGACTCAATCGATGCAACACTTGACCGGTTGATTCGAACGTCCACGCGAGCGCGTTCAGCAGACTGACCCGTGACGTGAGCAACGGCAAGCCAAACAAAAGGACCGCAATGTTGCCGAGAAAAATCACCACCGTGGAAAACAAATAGCCTTGCGACGTGATGTCGGATTGGCGCGTTTTCAAAATGTGCCACGTCAGCGTGAGGTGAAAGGCATACGCGATGCCGATGAGCAAATGGAACCAAACCAGAAAACGCGTCCAGCCCCAGATTAAATGACCAGCTCCGAAAACCAGCACGACCAGAAATGCGTAGAATGGGAAAAAATACGGAGCCAGGGCGATGAGGAAGTTGGACTTGCTGACCACCACGTGTCCGCCGGACGAGCTGGCTTTGAACTTCTTCACCGATCCGCCGAAGATCCAAACCCAGACAGCGTGGGTCAGTTCATGGCCGACGACGTAGATCCACATCGGCTTTGGCAGCATTAGAAAGATGACCAGCCAACACGCCGCGCCAGCCAGCATTGGCGCCCAAATCATATCGCCGCTGCCGCCGGCCGTGGCCCGGATGACGAGCGTCAGCGCCTTGACCGCCCCAATGCACAAAGGCAGGAGCAGAATGGCGACGATCATCTTGGCCCATTTCGGCATGTGGCGCGGATTGAAGAATACTTCGGCGTGCGAGCCAAGCGGCAAACGACCAAACCTTCTTCGCAATCCGGCGTCGAAGAGGAGCGGGTAATTCGGTTCGACAAGAACGGGGCTTTCCCCCTAAATTCGCCCCGCGTGAAAATCTTGTTCCTCAACGGCCCCAATTTGAACCTCCTCGGCAAACGCGAGCCTGGCATTTACGGGAGCGTCACCTTGGAACAGATCGAAACCGAACTTCGCAATCGTGCGACCAAACTCGGGGTCGAAGTCGCCTTCTTCCAGTCGAACGTCGAGGGGGAACTGGTCACTCAAATCCAGAAGGCCAAGGGTGCCTACGACGTCGTCTGCCTCAATGCCGCTGCCTATACTCATACGAGCATCGCTCTGCGTGACGCCATCTCGGCCGTGGGGGTTCCGACGATCGAATTGCACCTGTCGAACGTCCATGCGCGGGAAGAATTCCGTCACAAGTCGCTGATCGCGCCGGTGTGCAAAGGGCAGATCGCTGGATTTGGAGCAAATTCGTACTATTTGGCCCTGGAAGCAGCCGCTAGCGTTAACGGCTGATCAAAAGTTGGGCTGAATTGCGGTTTTTCGGGGTCATTTTCGGGGCGCTCCGTCGAGGATTTTCGGGGAATAAACTCTTCTTGACGCACTTTGGGCTGCTCCCTAGGCTGTCACCAACTTGTTACAACCCGTAAAGCAGGGTCGCCAATTCGACTGCTGCTTTTTTGTTTGAGAACACGATTTCATAACTAAATTAGACCGCCAACCAAGGATACTGCTGTGGACCTGAAAGACATTAAGGCGATCATCGATCTCATGAAGAAGAATTCCATTCAGGAATTCGAACTCGAACGTCAGGATTTTAAGATCAAGCTCAAGCGTGGCGGCGGCGGCGTGATTGCCATGCCAGCCTACGACGATGCTCAACCGGTGATGATGCCCCAATCGGTTGCGGCTCCGGCTGCAGGTGCACCACAGATAGCTGCGGTCAATTCCAACGAGACCGACATCAAGTCCCCGATGATTGGAACTCTTTACCGCTCGCCCTCTCCGGAGTCTGCGGCATATGTCGAAGTCGGAACCGAAGTCGGACCGGACACCGTCGTGTGCATCATCGAAGCGATGAAGGTGATGAACGAGATCAAAGCCGAGGCGCGCGGCGTGATTACCCAGATTTTGGTAGATAACGCTAAACCAGTGGAATTCGGCCAGCCTTTGTTCAAAATTCGGCCGATTTGACGCCGTTTTGACCTAAATTTATAGGTGGTCGGAGAGTTAACTCGCTTCTGATCACGCTTCCCTTGACCAAGAAATGTTCGAAAAAATCCTAGTCGCTAACCGCGGTGAGATTGCTGTCCGGATTATCCGGGCCTGCAAGGAGATGAATATCCGCACCGTCGCCGTCTACTCCGAGGCCGACGCCAACTCCATGCACGTGCAAATGGCCGACGAGGCCATTTGTATTGGCAAAGCTCCGAGCAGCGATAGTTACCTGCGCATCGACCGCATCATCAGCGCGGCGGAAATCGCGGACGTCGACGCCATCCATCCCGGCTATGGATTCTTGAGCGAGAACGCTCACTTCGCGGACGTTTGCGAGAACTGCAACATCCGGTTCATTGGGCCGAGTTCGCGGGCAATGAACGCCTTGGAAGATAAAGCCAAGAGCCGCCACCTCGCCAAAAAGGCGGGCGTGCCGACCCCTCCGGGATCCGAAGGTTTGGTCGAAAACGAACAGGACGCGTTGGCCACGGCCAAGAAGATCGGTTACCCGGTAATGATCAAAGCCGTTGCTGGGGGTGGCGGACGCGGCATGCGCGCGGCGCACAACGATATTTCGTTGATCAAGGGCTATCACACGGCCCGCAACGAAGCTGAAAAAGCTTTTGGCAACTCCGGCGTATACATCGAAAAGCTGATCGAGAACCCGCACCACATCGAGTTCCAAATCCTTGGCGACGGCAAAGGCAATGTCATCCATCTGGGAGAACGCGACTGCTCGATCCAACGCCGTAATCAAAAGGTCGTCGAAGAAACGCCGTCGCCGTTGATCGAGAATCACCACAAAGGCTTGCGCAAAGAAATGGGCAAAGCCGCCGTGCGCCTCGCCGAGATGGCGAATTACACGAACGCCGGCACGGTTGAATTCATCGTCGACGACAAGGGGAAATTCTACTTCCTCGAAGTCAACAAGCGCATTCAAGTCGAGCACCCGATCACCGAAGAAGTCACGGGCGTTGATCTCGTGCGCGCACAAATTTCCATCGCGATGGGCGAACCGCTGAAACTTTCCCAAAGCGACATTACTTTCAAAGGCCACGCCATCGAATGCCGTATCAATGCTGAAGATCCCTTCGATGACTTCCGTCCCAGCCCCGGCCGAATCGAAATGTATTACGCGCCCGGCGGCCGCGGTGTCCGAGTAGACAGCCATGCCTACGCTGGCTACACCATTCCGCCGCACTACGACTCGATGATCGGCAAACTTATCACCTACGGCAAAGACCGTCGCGAAGCGATGGACAAGATGAGCCGGGCGTTGAGCGAGTACATGATCACCGGCGTGAAGACGACGATCCCGTTCGAGCAAGCCATCCTGCAGGATCCCAACTTTCGTCGCGGCGTATACTCCACCGCGTTCATCGAACAACTCCTCGGCGGTGCCCGTCGCGAGTTGATCGAGGAGAAGGCCTGAGTTTAACCCGGGTGCCGATGAAGCCCCTCGCCGAATGCCGGCTCTATACGTTCGTTGATACCGCCTATTTGCGCGGACGCGACGCAGCTACCGTGGCGAAGCAACTGTGCGACGGCGGTTCTGACCTCATTCAACTTCGCGCAAAGAGTTCTCCGCCCGAGGAAGTTCTCCGCCTCGCGCAAGCCATTATACCCATTACCGAGGCTGCCGGCGTCGGCCTCGTGGTTAATGACTATCCGGAAATCGCGCGAAAAGTCGGAGCTCCAATCTGCCACCTCGGTCAGGAAGACTTCTTCGACGCTGGGCATTCGAGCGTTTCGGAGCTTTCCGTCCCAGGTTCTCAACTTCGGTTCGGCCTCAGCACTCACGCTCCAGACCAAGCACGCCGCGCCATAAACGCGCTACCCGACTACATCGCCATCGGGCCAATTTTCGCCACGCCAACCAAACCGGGCCGATCGCCAGTCACCCTCGACTACGTCCGCTGGGCCGCCGCGAATGTTTCGCTCCCGTGGTTTGCCATCGGCGGAATCACCCTTCAAACCGTCGACGACGTTGTCGCGGCCGGCGCCACGCGTATTTGCGTCGTCTCGGCAATTCTGAACGCACCTGACATCGCGAAAGCTTGTCAGGACTTCCGCCAAAGACTATCTTCCACCTCCCGTGTTCACGCGTAAATTGTAACTCAGAAAACGAAAATCAAATGAGCGTCCTCATCGTCGGCAGTACCGCACTCGACTCCATCAAAACCCCAAAAGCCGAGAACCCGAAACTACTCGGCGGCTCCGCGAGCCATGCCGCCGTCGCCGCGAGCTTCTTCGCACCGGTTAAAATGGTGGGCGTCGTCGGTCAGGATTTCCCGAAGAAATACGTCACGCTCTATCGCAAGCACCGCATCAACCTCGACGGCTTGCAGATCAAGGAAGGCAAGACCTTTCACTGGTCCGGCGAATACGAAGTGAACATGAACAATCGCCGCACGCTCCTCACCGAACTCGGCGTCTTCGAAAGCTTCACGCCCCACCTGCCTGCCGAGCACAAGAATTCCCCATACGTTCTGCTCGCCAACATCGCGCCAGCCCTGCAGCACCACGTGCTCGACCAGATGAACAAACCGAAGTTCGTCGTCGCCGACACCATGGATCTCTGGCTCAACATCGCGCTCAACGACCTCGTCCGCCTGCTTAAGCGCGTGGACGGTTTCGTCCTCAACGACAGCGAAGCGCACCAACTCACCAAGGAAGACAACGTCTTCGCCGCGTTGAAGAAGATCCATAAGATGGGGCCGAAGTTCGTGATCATCAAAAAAGGCTCCCATGGATCGATCCTCTCCGGCCCGAGCGGCTTCTTCATTTGCCCCGCGTATCCGCTGCACAAAGTCATCGACCCGACTGGCGCCGGCGATTCCTTCGTCGGAGGCATGATTGGTTATTTGGCAACCGCCAAAGGCACAATGGAGAAGAATCTCCGTCGCGCCATGGTTCACGGCAGCGTAGTTGCCAGCTTCTGCTGCGAAGGCTTCGGCCTTAACCGCACAACGAAAGTCACGCGGGCGGCGATCAACAGCCGGGTCAAAGAGCTCGAACAACTCACCCAGTTCTGAGAACCGCACTGCAATCCAGAGTTGCGCGGTCACCGCTAAACTGCTACTAAACGACGAGTAGGTCAGTGCGGGTGTGGTTCAATGGTAGAATGTGGGCTTCCCAAGCCTGAGACGAGGGTTCGATTCCCTTCACCCGCTCCATTCACTATCAATTACTTACGACGAAGTGCAGGAAGAGTGCAGGAGATTTCAAGGAGTTCCGGTGATCTGCCTATGAATCCTCTTTTGCACCCGAAGACGTGACGCCGGTGCAAGTGCTCGTGGAACTGAACACCGATTTCAGCACCAAGGGACTGAGGGCGAATGAAATCCAGTCCATCGTTGCCGCTTGGCAGGCCGGTGCGATCAGCCGTGACACGATGACGGATTTGTTCCGCCGGGGCGAAGTGCTGCCCGAAGGCCGGAGTGTGGAGGAGGAGACGAAGCTGATTGCGGGTGAGTGCCGGACGCAGCCGGTGGCCAGCGGTGCCGCAAACCATTAGCCGGCGGACTTTGCCTGATCGAGACGTCCGGCGGCATACGCTTCAAAGACGCGCCGGATTTCATCGCGCACACGGCGGAAAACCTGCATCTGTTCCGCTTCGGTGCCGGGCGCGTGGGCCGGATCGTCGAAGCCCCAATGATGGCGGTTGACCTGGCCGGGGAAAATCGGGCACGCCTGATCCGCGTTGCCGCAGACGGTGATGACGGTTTCGACCGACTCCTTGAGGAACTCGCTGAGGTGCTTCGAGTGATGCGACGAAATGTCGATGCCGATTTCCGCCATCGCCTTGATCGCCAGCGGATGCACGTAACCGGCGGGCTTCGATCCCGCGCTGGCCACGATGTATTCTTCTTTGAGCGCCGCGCGCAAGATGCCTTCGGCGAGGTGAGAGCGGCACGAGTTGCCGGTGCAAAGAATGAGGATGGTGGGTTTCATGATTCAGAATGTTTCAGACAGCGTCCGCCGCAACAGTCGGCTTCGCGCACGCCGACGCACAACGGCACGGCGATGAGCGCGCCCAACACCGGTGCTGCGACGTAAAGCCACAGATGCTCCAAGTGACCGGAGACGAGTGCGGGCGCGAGCGAGCGCGCCGGATTCATCGAAGCGCCGCAGATGGGTCCGGCGAACATCGCCTCCAACGCGATGACGCTGCCGATCGCGATGCAGGCGGTGATGCCTTTCTCCTTCGCGCCGGTCGAGACGCTGAGGATGACGAGCATGAGCACGGCGGTGAGCACTGTTTCCAGCACGAAGCTTTGCGCGGCCGAACCGGCGGGCAGCGTGGCACCCAGGGTCGCATCTTCGGGGAACAACCCGCGCAAGAGCACGCTGGCCGCGAGCGCCCCCGCAAGCTGTGCGCCGACGAAACCCGGCACTTCCCGCCACGTGAAGCGCCGCGCCGCCGCGAAGCCGAGGGTGACTGCCGGGTTGAGATGTGCGCCGCTCACGTCGCCGAAGGTGTGAATCATGGCGAGCACGACGAGGCCAAAGGTCAGCGCGATACCGGCGTGGCCGATGACGCCGCCGCTGGTGTGGTTGATGACAATGGCGCCCGTGCCCGCGAAGACGAGAGTGAACGTGCCGAGAAATTCCGCGAGGTGTCGTTTCATGCGCTCGGCGTTCAACCGCAGCAGCCGGCGGGAGCGCAGCCGCAGTTGGCTTCGGCCTTTTCGGCCGGAATGCACACGTCCTTGGCCAGACAGTCGGTGTGTTTCGATTCGAGCAGAAGCACCACCGCATCGTCGCGCACGTCCGCC
Source organism: Limisphaerales bacterium (assembly GCA_044224905.1). Taxonomy (GTDB): domain Bacteria; phylum Verrucomicrobiota; class Verrucomicrobiia; order Limisphaerales; family JBGAJN01; genus JBGAJN01. Next base: position 1,715,641 of record JBGAJN010000001.1, on the reverse strand, counting down.
CCGGCGATGGGATGCTGCGAGAGCGCCGCGTCCTCATATTCAATCTCCACCGGCAGATGATCGCCGGGCAGAATGGAGGCGGACTTGTCGAGGATGCCGAGCAGCTTGCGGTTGGCGAGCCGGTGCTCCGCGTCGTTGCCCACCCAGGCTTGAAGCTGGCACGTTTCCGTCTCGTGCATCCGCCCGCCGCAATCAATGAACTTCTTGCGCACGTAGCCCACCTCGGTGATGTGGAAGGACACGGGCACCGGGCTGCCGCCGGGAAGCTGGAGTTGGAATCCCTTCTCGGGATGACGCTGGAGCAGTTGTTTGAGTTCGTGGAGTTTCATGGATTCAGGCTTTGGACTTTCGTTTGCGGGTGACGAGGATTTGGGGCGTCGGGCAGCAGCTCTTCTCACGCTTGCAGATGCGCACCTCAGCCTTGCTGGCGTCACGGGCGAGCGCCGCAACGGAGGCACGATCCGTCTCGAAGTGACCAAACAACGCCTGCAGCAATGGTTGGAACTTCGGTTTGACGCGGTAGAACAGCCACTTCTCGCGGCGCTCACAGTCGAGCATCCCCGCGTCTTGAATGACGCGCAGGTGGCTGGAGAGCGTGGACTGCGGAAGCTTCAGCACGTCGGCGAGTTCGCAGACGCACAGGGCGCGGTCGAAGACCAGGTGGACGATCCGCCACCGGGTCGGGTCGGCGAGCGCGCGGGCAAAGGCGATCGGCTCTTGCATCGGCAATACACGTAACGGCGTTTACCGATATGTCAAGAAAACCAGTGATGTTCCAAGTCGGAAAAATGAATGGGCCGTGATACGATGACGGAACTTTTCCGCCGTGGCGAAGTGCTGCCCGAAGGTCGGAGCGTGGACGAGGAACAACGGCTGATTGGAAGTGAGAAGCCGGTTGCGGCTTTAATCGAACATGTCGGACAAGGGGGGAAGTGTTCGCAAACAATGTCGAGCGCCTCATGGCCGTGAGTCCGCTACGCTAACCGGGAGCGCGGTGGAATTGGGATCGTGCAAGAAGCCAGAGCCGCCGCCTGTCTCGACCACGCGATGAATCGCAAAGAACATTGGAATCAGGTTTACCAGACAAAAGCGCCGCATGACGTGTGCTGGTATCAGGCGCGGCTCGCGATCTTGCTCAGACTCACCGAAGCGGCCCGTATCGCAAAAGATCAGGGCGTGATAGACATTTGGGGGCGGCACTTCCACGCTCGTCGATTGTCTTGTTGGATGCGGGTTGCACTAAGATGTCTGTGCCGAACATGTCCAGCGCTGCGTTGCGACGCGTCCGGCAACGACTCGTTACCCGGACGTCACCTGGCGGCCGAGGAATCCACGCCGATGGCGCGCTGGAGCGCGTATTGCGCCTTGTCGAACTCGGCCACCGCGTTCAGGTAATCGAGTCGCGCGCGAGTCAGGTCCTGCTCGGCCAGAATATCCTCCAGCACCGCGCCCACGCCGAATTGCTTCCGCTCGCGCGTGAGTTTGAAGAGCTGCTCCGCCGCCGTCAGCGCGCGCTTCGTCATCGCTAGTTGATCGGCGAGCGAATAGACCCGAGTGTGAGCTTCCACCACTTGTCGGCCCACTTCGTCGCGGACTTTTGAAAGTTCAAGTTCGCCCGTGCGCATCCGCGCGTCGGCCGCACGAATCCGGCTGCGATCGAACAGCCCGCCAGGCCCGATGCGCCAACTCAGCCCGAACAAATAATCCTGCGTGTCATCGAAATGGCCGAGGCTGCCGTTGGGTCCGCCGCCGAGCCCACCGAGGTAAGCCTGCGCGCCGATCGTGGGAATCAACGGTCCGTATTGGGCACCATCGCTCGCCTTCTTCGCCGCCTGCGCCTGCGCATCGAACTGCCGCAACTCCGGTCGCGACGACATCGCGCGCCCCATCAACGTGTCGAGCGCCGCGTTCGTTTCCATCAATGTCAATGGCGCGAGTTCCGTTTCCTCCGGCGCAAGTTCCGTCGCGGGTTGCAAACGAAGCGTCTGCGCCAGCCGCGCAGAGGCAAGCCGTTGTTGTTCCTGCGCCTGCCGCAGCGTGATTTGATTCTTCTCCACTTGCACCTGTGCGCGAAACGCATCGCCTTTGAATGCAATGCCGGCCTCCACGGCGCGTTGCAATTGCTGCGCGTATTCTTCCGCGAGTCGCACGGATTCCGCCGCCACACCGACTGATGATTTGGCGCGTGCGAGTTCGAAGTAACCCGCCGCCGCGCCGAACACCGTTTCCTGCCGCCGTGCTTCCGCCGCTTCCTCGGCCGCGCGCGCGAGCTGCCGGGCGACGAGGGATTTGTAAATCGCATCGCCCAGATCGAGCTGCGCGTTCAGCGAGGCACCGATGTTGTAGGATTGCTTGCTCGCATCAAAAATATTTCCGGCTACGTCCTGAATGTTTCCATCGTGCCGCTTATAACCCACGCCCGGAGAGATCCACGGGAAGAACTGCAGCCGCGCCTGCTCGTGTTGAGCCTTCGCCTCCTTCACGCGCTCACGCGCGATTTGCACATCGAGATTCTGCGCGCCTGCGAGCTTGAGCGCGGTTGGCAGATCGATCGGGAAACTCGCCGTGTTCGTCGTCTGCGCCAGCGCGCTGGCCGACAGCAATCCCGCGACCACTCCAGTCGCAATCGCAAATCGTAAATCGAAAATCGTAAGTCTCACTTCGCCTCCGCAACGTTGATTGCCGCGCCGTCGGCAAGCGTGAGTTTGCCGACGAGGATCATGGCCTCACCGCCTTTGAGTCCATCCAGCACCTCGACTTTCGCGCCGTCGTTGAATCCGATCTTGATCGCGGTCTTCTTCGCCTTGCCGCCGTCGGCAACGAACGCAAACGCGTTCGCTTTTTCCATTACGAGTGCCTCGACGGGGATGAGCAGTGCGTCAGTGTGCTTCTCCACGCCAACCTTCACGGTGGCATACATGCCGGGGCGCAGTTCGAGTTTCGGGTTCGGCAGCTCGGCCTCCACGAGCATCGTCTGGCTGGCGTCATCGAGCGCGTAGCTGTGGCGGCTGACCTTGCCCTCGAAGGTTTTTCCCGCCAGTCCTTCGACGGCAATCTTCACCGGCTGGCCGAGATTCACACGCGAGGCCTCGGCGGCGGGCACGGGCACCTGCACGCGCACGGTGTTGAAGTCGGCAATCGTCACGACGGCGGCATTCTGCGCCGCGCTGCCGCTGGTGGCGGCGGGGATGAACGCGCCCGCATCCACGAAGCGCGCCGTGACGATGCCGGCAAACGGCGCGGTGAGCTTTGCGTAGCGCAGCAGTGTCTCCGTGCGCTCCAAATTGGCTTTCGCGATGTCGAGCTTGCCGAGGGCTTCGTCCACTGACAGCGGCGTGACGAGGTCCGGTGCCTTCTTCTGTGCGTCACTGGTCCGCTTGAAGTCGGCTTCCGCCACCTTGATTTCGGCGCGGTATTTCACGGATTCGGCGGCGAGTTCCGGCACCTCGATTTCGCCGAGCGCCTGGCCGGCCTTCACCGTGTCGCCCTTGTCCACGGCGATGGATTTCAAATAACCGGGCACCTTTGCGTAAAGCGTCGCCTGCTGGTTGGCCTTGATCATGCCGGGCAACGTGACGAAGCGATGAATCTCGCCGCGAGTGGGCGTGGCAATCTTCACGTCCACGGGCTTGGGCGCGTCCGCAGCGCGACTTCTGGCAGTCAGGACCGCTCCGAGCAACAGCCCGGCGATAATTTTCGATGCTTGTTTCATAACTGGGTTCATTTCGCGGCGGCGTCTCAGGGGAGCGCCGTTCACCTCATTTTCGCGCCGACCGGTGATACGCGCTCGCCGGATCTTCCGGGTCGAGCGAGGGCGAGCGGACTTTCTTGCTGGTCAAAATCGCAAACACGCTCGGCAGCACGAACAGCGTGGCGAGCGTCGCCATCGCCAGTCCGCCCACCACCGCGCGGCCGAGAGGTGCGGTCTGGTCGCCGCCTTCACCGAGACCTAGCGCGAGCGGCGTCATGCCGGCGATCATCGCGAAGCTGGTCATCAGAATCGGGCGCAACCGCGTGCGCGCGCCCTCGACGGCGGCGGCCAGCGGATCGGCGCTCGCCACGCGCGCCCGCTCGGCGAAGGTCACGAGCAGGATGGCGTTCGCAACGGCGACACCGACGGCCATGATCGCGCCCATCGCGGACTGAATGTTCAAAGTCGTGCCCGTCAGCCACAACGCGAGCACCACGCCGGTGAGCACGGCGGGCACGGTGGAAACCACAGCGAGCGCGAGGCGCACGGATTGGAAGTTCGCCATCAGCATCAGAAAGATCACGATCACCGCGATGATCAGGCCGGAGCGGAAACCACTCATCAGTTGTTCCAGCGGCACCACCTGCCCGCGCACGTCCACCTTCGTCTTGCCGTCGGAGGGAAAATTCAACTCGGCAATAACCTTGCGGATTTCGCGCGTCGCGGTGCCAAGGTCAGTGCCGTGAATGTTCGCGGTGATGCTGACGATGCGCGCCATGTTGTAACGCTCGTAGATGCCCACTGCGGTGCCGGACGTGATCTCCGCCAGATTGCGCAGCAGCACGGTCTTCCCGCCCTCGGCGGTGATCGGGATGTTCTTCAAGTCCTCGATGGTCTGAGTGCGCTCCTCGGGAATCTGCACCTGGAGGTTGAAACTGATGCCGGTGCCGGGATCGGCCCAGAAGTTCGCCACGGTGAAGCGGCTCGACGTGGTGGCCGCGACCAGCGAGCGGGTGATGTCCTCCACCTTGACGCCGAGCAGGCCGGCGCGCTCGCGGTTGATGTTCACGCCTACGGTCGGGAAATCGAGCGTCTGCACAATCTGCAGGTCGCGCAGAAACGGAATCTGCCGGAGTCGTTCGAGCAGTTTTTCCGCGTAGCCCTTGCCCGTCGCCAGGTTCGGCGCGTTGATGGCCACTTCGATGGGCGTGGACGAGCCGAAACTCATCACGCGCGAGACGATGTCCTGCGGCTCGAACGAGAGGCGCACGTCGGGCAGTTCCTTCGCGAACACGCCGCGCAAGTGTTCCTTGAACGCCTCAATCTTCACGCCGGCGTCGCGCTTGAGCTGCACGGCGAGCCAGCCTTCCTCGGGTCCGCCGTTCCAGAGGTGGACGAGGTTCACCGGGAAGCTGGAGTTGTGGACGCCCACCATGCCGATGCTGACCTCGACCTTGTCCGGTCCCCCGGCCTCGCGGGCAATGGTAGCGAGAATCTTTTGCGCGGTCTTTTCCGTAAGGCCGACCTGTGTGCCGCTCGGTCCACGGAAGCGCAGCGCGAACTGCCCGGTGTCGGTCTTGGGAAAAATCTCCACGCCGAGCCGTCCGCCGATGAGCCACACTGCCGCGCCTGCCGCGACAATGTAAATCAACACGAGCGGCCAGCGCGCCGCGACCACGCCGCGCAGCACGGTCGCGTAGACGGACTGGAGTTTGCCGATGAAGCCGGGATCGTGGACGGGAGCACCGCTTTCCGATCCGGCAGAGTGGCCGCCAGAATGTTTTTCGGCGCTCAGGCGCAAAAACCACACGCTCAGGATCGGCACCAGCGTGCTTGACAAGATGAAAGACGCGACCATCGAGAACCCGACCGCCAGCGCCATCGGCACGAACAGCGCCTTGGCCGCGCCGACCATGAAGAACGCCGGGATGAACACCGCGAGAATGCACAACATCGCCAACAACCGCGGCAGCGCCGTCTCGCGCGTGCCGTCCAGCGCTGCCTCGGCGAGTGAAGCGCCGCGCGTCAGATGCGCGTGGATGTTCTCCACCGCGACCGTCGCCTCGTCCACGAGGATGCCGACCGCGAGGGCGAGGCCGCCGAGCGTCATGAGGTGGATGTTCTGCCCGCTCAGCCACAGCGCGAACGTCGCGGCCAGCAGCGAGAACGGAATGTTGATGACGACGATCAACGCGCTGCGCCAGTCGCGCAGAAACAGCAGCACCATGAGTCCGGTGAAGATCGCACCCAGCCCGCCTTCCTTGAGCAAATCCTTGATGGAGCGGTTGACGACCGGCGACTGGTCGAACGCGTAGCTGACCTTGATCCCGTTGGGCAGCAGCTTTTGGAAATCCGGGATGCTCTTCTTCACCAGTTCCACGACGGCGAGCGTCGAGGCGTCGGCGCGCTTGGTAACCGGCAGATAGACGGAACGCTTGCCATCGGCCAGCGCGTAGGCGGTGGTGATGTCCGCGCCATCCTCGACGGTCGCCACGTCGCGCACAAACACCGTGCCGTTCGCGGTGCGCTTGAGCGGCACGCTTTCGAGTTCCTTGGGGCCCGGCACGATGGCGTTGACCGACACGATTGGATACTTGCCGTCGAGATTGATGTTGCCTGACGGGCTGATGACGTTGCCTTGGGCGAGCGCCTTCACGATGTCGTCGGGCGACAGGCCGTAGGATTTCATGCGGTCGGGATTCACGTTGACGATGACGCCGCGGGAACTCCCGCCAAAGGGCGGCGGCGCGGAGACGCCGGGCAAAGTGGCGAACGCGGGGCGCACGCGGTTGAGCGCCTGATCCTGCATCTGGTTCAGCGTGATGTTCGGATCGTCCGTGGAAAAGACGAGGTAGCCCACAGCGACGCTTCCCGCATCAAAGCGCGTCACGAACGGCGCCACCGTCCCCGGTGGCATGAACGCCCGCGAGCGGTTCACGTAGCCAATCACCTCGGAAAGCGCCTGGCTCATGTCCGTGCCCGGATGAAACTGGAGTTTCATGATCGAGGCGCCTTGGATGGACTTCGATTCCACGTGCTCGATGCCGGCGATGTATAGAAAGTGATACTCGTAGCGGTAGGTGAGGTAGCCCTCCATCTGCGCGGGGTCCATGCCGCCGTAGGGCTGCGCGACGTAGATCGTGGGAATACCCAGCGGCGGGAAGATGTCGCGCGTCATGCGCTGGAGTGCGACCCACGCGCCGAGGGCAACGGCGATGACAAGCACGACGACCGTGAGCGGGCGGCGCAGGGAGGTGTTGATAACGTTCATTCGCTACGGAGACGGTTGAACTTTCGATGCCAGTTCCTAATACCTATGTGTTCCGGTTTGCGCGCAACGGAGCGTCGGGATACCGAGTAGTTAGAGCTTTGATTGGCGGAGAATCTGGGGAAGGCGAAGGGCAGACGCGATGACGGAATCCTGAAGATTTCTTCAGGATCAGCCGGTGGGAGCGGGCGTGCACGGGTGGGCGACAGAAAATTGTCCAGTGCGTTGAGCGGGAAGAATAATCTGGAAACGGCTGCCTTTTCCCACTTCACTCGCCAGTTCGATGCTTCCGCCGAGTTGTTCAACAGACAGTTTCGCGATGGCCAGTCCAAGTCCCGCTCCGCCCTCCGAGCGCGAGCGGGCTTTGTCTATGCGGTAGAACCGCTCAAAAATCTTCTGGTGGTGCTCTGGCGCAATGCCCGGACCTTCATCAGCGATTTCGACAATCGCCTGCGTGCCGCTGTGGAAACATCGCACGAGCACCTTCGTCCCCGCCGGGCTGTAGCGAATGGCATTGTGCAGAATGTTCATCACCGCATGACGCAGCAATAACCGGTCGGCGCTGACAACCACGCCCGGATCGCCGACAACTTCAACAGTCTGCTGCTTCTCCGCGGCCAACACATCCACGCTTTCACAAACTTCCCTGATCAATTCATCCCCGCGCACCGGTTCGCAATGGAGCGACGACCGTCCGCTTTCAACGCGTGCGAGCAGCAGCATGGTATCAATGAGATCGTTCAAACGCTGCGCCTCCTCCAGCATACTGCCGACGGTTTCGCGCAGCGCCTTTGCGTCACCGGCTTCTTCGCGCAGGGCCACTTCGCCGACGGTGCGCAAGGCCGTCAGCGGTGTCCGAAGCTCGTGCGAAGCGTCCGCCGTAAAGCGTTTGAGGGACTCGAAGGAGTTTTCCAGCCGCTGCAAAGTCTGGTTGAAGACCGCAGCCAGTTGGCCCAGTTCATCGTGTGGATTGGGATTGGGCAGACGCTGGCCCAAGGATTCGGAAGTGATTTGCCGCGCTTGTTCAGCCATTGCGCTGATCGGCTTCAGCGTCCGTCCCGCCATCAAATATCCACCCAACGCCGCCAGCAGCGCCGCCAGTGGCACACCCAAGGCCAGACCAATCAGAATCTCTCGCAACGTGCGCCGCAGGCCCGACTTGTCCCGAAACACGCGCAAGGTCACATCGCGCCCTCCAATCCGAGCAGGCTTCTCCAGCGTGCGGGCTGGCAGGCTCTGATCCAACTCAATGCTATAGAATGTTTGCGCCTGATTCTTCGGTGGCCTCGGCGTATGCATGACCGACGCCACGTGCGCGGGCCAGTGGTTCAACAATAACTCTTCGCCCGACCAAACATCGAACCACGAGTCCGCGTAACCCGGACTGCTTGGGGTCGCGGGGCTGCCCTTTTTCCATTGGATGCCGCCGGAGTCGCTCAATTCCAAATGTGCCTCAATCAGATTCCAATCAATCCGCAATTGATGGTCCAATTCGACATGCAGCCGGCGCTCGATCAACACATAGACCACGGGCGTCAACCCCAACATGATGCCGCTGGCGACCACCGTGAACCAGACGGCCAGACGAAGTTTCAGCGAACGGCGTTGCCACCAGCTCCTCACGTTGGCTTCTCCTCCCTCAACATGAAACCCACGCCGCGCACGGTTTGAATGAGCTTGGCACGCCTGCCTTCGTCAACCTTCTTCCGCAGATGCGCCAGGTGGACATCAATGACGTTGTCGAGCGGCGTGACGCGGTTCGGCTCGCGCCAGACATCTTTCGCCAGCATCTGGCGGGTCACGACCTGCCCCTCGTAGCGCATCAGATAAACAAGCAGATCGAATTCGCGCGGCGTGAGAACGATTTCCTGCTCCGCACGCCACGCCCGACGCGATTGAATGTCCAGAGCCAGATCGCCAACTTGCTTCCGCAAAACCTCATCTTGCGCCGTCCGTCGCAACAACGCCCGCATACGGGCGAGCAATTCAGCGAAGGCAAAAGGCTTGACCAAATAATCGTCTGCCCCGCTATCAAGGCCCATGACACGGTCTTCAATGGCATCTCGCGCAGTCAGCAGAAGCACGGGAGGTTTGGCGCTGCGCGTGCGCAACGTCCGGAGAATTTCAATCCCGTCCCGTCCCGGCAGCATCCAATCCAGCACCACTAGGTCAAACGCTTCAGAGTTCAGTTGCAAGAATCCTTCCTCTCCCGTCCGGGCCACGACAGCATCGTAACCTTCCGCCTCCAACCCGCGCCGGATGGCCTGCGCGGTCTTTCCATCATCTTCGATGACTAAGATTTTCACTCGGTCGAGTGTCGCGTTTTCCGGTTACCGGGCCAAGCGTGCGATTCTGAAGAAAGGTTAACCTTGCGGTCGTCTGAATTTCAGCCTGGTTCGTTGCGGTTCACGTGAGCAGAGTTTTCAACAAACCAATGACTGCGCCGCCGAGGACCAGCCACACGGAATTCAGCCGTGTAACGGTCGGCCAGCCCGCAGTTGACTCCACCATTCTCCTCAAAGCACCAGTCCGAAACGGGCCGCCCCGAATTTCATCGCAGTGAAGAGAGCGATTGTCACCACTGCGCTCGCGGCGAGCGCGCCATAAAAACCCCATTGTTTTTGGAACCACGGGAAGAGCAGGAACATGGGCAGCGTGGGAAGCACATACCAGAAAATATAGAACATGTGGTCGCCGGTTTTCTGCAACCGCTGCTCGGGCGCGCTCTCGTAGTAAACCCAGAGGAGCGTGATGACGCTGACGAACGGCAGGCTCGCGAGTAGCGCGCCAGCTCGGTCATTGCGCCGGACGACTTCGCTGACCAGCGTGATGACGCCAGCGCTGAGGAGATACTTGAGGATGAGTTTGAGGGTCATGCGATTCTAGCGGTTGAAGGTTTGGTTTCCGCACGCGCGGGAGACTCGCCTGGGCGCCGGCCATTCATGCACGCCACTGGAAACGAAAATAACTGAACCTCTGCTCCGTCTGCCAGGGAGTCAGGTGCGTCTCGTCCACTTGCTCGTGCAATTGGAACTCCTCGCCTAGTTCCGCGCACAGTTTCGCCGCGTCGTAACGGGCCACTTCCAAGCCGCTGCATTTCGTCGGGCCGTCCAGCGCGAAGGTGGCAATGATGATGTGGCCGCCGGGAACGAGCGCGGCTTTCAAACTTTGAAGGTAACGAGCGCGGTCATCAGGCGCGGTGAGGAAATGGAACACCGCCCTGTCGTGCCACAAGGCGAAGCGTTCCGGCACCCGAAACTCGGTCACATCAGCTTCCATCCACTGCACCCGCGCCGCGCGCGGGCCGAGTCGTTGGCGGGCCGCCGCGAGCGCCGCGCTGGAAATGTCGAGCACGGCCAACTTCTTGAAACCGGCATCCAGCAAACAGTCCACCAGCAGCGATGCGCCGCCGCCCACGTCCAAGATGCCATCGGCTTTGCCAATGCCGGTGGCGGCGATGAGGCGCAGGGAAGTCTCCGGGCGTGGCTGGAACCAGCTCACATCATCCGCGGCCTTGCTCTGATAGACGTTTTCCCAATGCTGTTTCGGATTCACTTCGGCAATTATTGCGCTCTTGCGACCGGATCGCAATCACTGCGGTGGTGGAGTCCATCCGGCCAAAAAAAAGTTGGTGATCGCCAAGGCCGCGCCTTTACCGGTGCAGCCTCCGGCGTAGGCTTTTAATCGTGAAGCTGGGAATTGTTCTCTGTTCCGCCGACGCCGAAACCGTGTGGAACGCGTTCCGGTTCGGGAACTTTGCGTTGAAGCGGGGCGACACCGTCGGCGTGTTCCTGCTGGGCAAGGGCGTGGAGTGCGAGTCGCTCGACGTGGAAAAGTTCAAGGTCACGGAACAGATGCGGCAGTTCGCGGACGCGGGCGGGAAGATTCTGGCGTGCGGCACCTGCCTCAAGCTTCGCCAGTCGCACGGCTCGGAACTGTGCCCGCTGTCCACGATGCAAGACCTGCATGACCTGGTGCGCGAGAGCGACAAGGTGCTGACGTTTTGAGCGCCTGATCTCGCCAGCCTTCATCAAACCCGTAACCAAAAGGAATCCCATGCTGCTCACCGTCACCACCGCCAAAACCGTCAGTGATGCCGCTGCCGCGCTGCAAGCAGCCGTGCAAGCCAACCATTTTGGAGTCATGCACATTCACGACCTCAAGGCGACGATGGCGAAGAAAGGCGTGCCGTTCGCGCACGAGTGCCTGATCTTTGAAGTGTGCCAGCCACAGCAGGCCAAGAAGGTGCTCGACCAGAACATGGCGCTGTCCACGGCGCTGCCGTGCCGGATTTCGATTTATGAGGAGAACGGCAAGACGACGCTGGCCACGTTGAAGCCCTCGGTCCTGCTGGCGATGTTCAACGCGCCGGGACTGGAACCGGTCGCGCGCGAGGTCGAAGCGACGATCGTGAAGATCATGCACGAAGCGGTCCAGACGAATGACGAGGGAAAGTGACGCGCCCCTTTCCGCAACCAGATCAACCATGAAACGCACTTCCATCCGCAGAGTTTTCCCATGGCTGGTCGTGGTCGCCATCGCGGCCTATGCCATCTATCGTTTCAAATTCAGTCCGACACCAGTAACCGCACACACCGTCGCCACCGGGGGGATTCGCGGTGAAGTCATGGGCACCGGCACATTGGAGGCACGCGTCAAGACCACCATCAGCCCACGCATTCAGGAGCGGCTGGCGGAAGTGTTGGTGGATCAGGGCGACGCGGTAAAGGCGGGTCAATTGCTCGCGCGCCTCGACGACGCGGAACTCAAACAGCAAGCCGCCGTCGCCGAATCCACGTTGGCGTCCGCCCGTGCGACGGTGGAACGCATCCGGGCCGATGAAGCGCGTGCCCAAGCGGTGCTTCAACAAACGCAATTGGACCACCGCCGTTCAACCGAATTGCTCGCCAGCAAAATTGCGGCGCAAGCCGACTTCGACAAAACCGCTGAGGCCCTGCACGTCGCCGAGGCCGACCTCAAACGTTCTCAAGCCGCCATTGCGGAAGGCCAGAGCCAGGTGTTCACGGCAGAAAAGAATTTGCTTTATCGACGTGAGCAAATGGCCTTCACCGAGATTCGCAGTCCTTACGACGGACTGATCACGCGCCGCGACCGCGACCCCGGCGGCGTGGTCGTGCCGGGCAGTTCCATCTTGCAACTGATTTCCACCAACGAGGTTTGGGTGTCGGCGTGGGTGGATGAAACGGCGATAGCCCGCCTGGCTCCCGGCCAACCCGCGCGAGTGGTGTTCCGTTCGGAGTCAGCGAAATCTTATCCGGGCGAAGTCGCCCGCCTCGGTCGCGAGACCGACCGCGAAACGCGCGAATATCTGGTGGATGTCGGCGTGAAGGTGTTGCCGCAAAACTGGGCCGTGGGCCAGCGGGCGGAAGTCTATATTGAGACCGGCCGCAAGGAATCCACGCTCACATTGCCGCTGCGGTTCGTATCGTGGCGCGCGGACAAGCCGGGTGTGTTCGTCGATGAGCACGGCAAGGCGAGTTGGCGGGAGTTGAAGCTGGGTTTGCGGGGATTGGAAAACGTCGAGGTTGTCGAAGGACTGTCCGCGGGCGAAGCCGTGTGCAAACCGCGCGAAGGGCAGCAGTCTTTAACAGATGGTCAACGTGTCACCCAACCATGAACCTCGCGGCCCGCGACATCCGCCACAATGTTGGCCGCTTCGCCCTCACGGCCTTCGGCATCGGTTTGCTCCTGATGCTCGTGCTGGGCATGGGCGGCATCTACCAGGGTTTGATTTTCGAGGCGACGCAACTGGTGGACGATGTTGGCGCGGATTTTTGGGTGGTGCAGAAAGGCACGCGCGGGCCGTTTGCCGAAATCTCCCGCCTCCCGGCCAATCTGGAGTTCCGGCTGCTGGCCGTGCCGGGCGTGGAAAGCGCGCGCAGCTTCGTCTCGCACACGATTCAACGCGAACAGCAGGGCAAACGCTTCCGCATGTTTGTGCAGGGACTGGACTGGCCGGATGACAAAGGCGAGTGGGTTCGGCTCATGGCCGGGCGTCCGCTGGGTCAGGCACACTACGAAATGATTGCCGACAAGATTCTCGGCTTCGAACTGGGCGACCGCATCCCGCTTGGCAAAGACGTCTATACGGTCGTCGGTCTCACTCAGGGCATGGCCTCCTCTTCCGGGGACGGCATCGCGTTTTTCACCGTGCGCGATGCGCTGGCCGTGCAATTTGACGTGTCGGGTGAATCGGCCCGGCTGGAGCGCGCCGCCCGGCGCAGTCGCGCAGCCAGTCAGGACTTTGGGCGCGTGCAACCGGAATTGCTCGAACGAGCGGGCGGGCCATCGAGTGCCTTGCCCGCGCTGGCCACGCCGCTCGTCAGCGCCATCCTGGTCAAGGTTGCGCCGGGCGCAGACGCAGCCTTGGTCGCCTCCACCGTCTCGGCTTGGCCCGACGTGACCGTTCACATGCACGAAGGCCAGCGCCAATTGCTCTTGCGCGGCAATGTGGACCGCGCCCGCCGTCAACTCGGCTTGTTCCGTGTCATCCTCGTGATCGTCTCCACGATCATCATGGCGCTCATCATTTACACGCTCACGCTGGATAAAACGCACGACATCGCCATGCTCAAACTGATGGGTGCGCGCAACCGGGTCATCGTGGGACTCATCATGCAGCAAGCCTTGCTGTTGGGCGCGCTGGGCTACGGCATTGCCTGCTACATCGGACAATGGCTTTTCCCGCTGTTCCCCCGGCGCGTGATGATTACCACCGATGACTTGTGGATTCTGGCCGGCATCGTTCTGGCCATTTCCGTTCTTGGCAGTCTGCTCGGTGTTTGGAAAGCGATGAGCGTCGAGCCAAACAAAGTCGTGGCCACATGAACACGTCCGCAGACAACGCACCCGCAGTAGAGGCCGAAGGGCTGACGAAAATCTACGGCAGCGGCAACACCGAAGTCGTCGCGATGAAAGACGTGTCGTTGCGCGTGGCGCGCGGTGAAGTCGTCGCGCTCCTTGGCCCGAGCGGTTCCGGCAAGACAACACTTATCACCGCGCTTGGTCTGGTGAACCCGCCCACCGCCGGTCGCATCGCCATTGGCGGCGTGCCCGTGATGGACGCCGACCGCGCGCTCGTGGACTTGCGCGCCTTCCGCCGGCAACGCATTGGCTTCGTCTTCCAACAGGCGCACCTCATCCCGTTCCTCGACGCGCTGCAAAATGTGCAAGTCGCCTTGGAGATCAATGACACCCCGCGACGCGAGGCTCGGCGGCGCGCGGCGGAATTGCTCGACTACCTCGGCGTGGCAGATCGCTCGGACCATTTGCCCGACGCACTCTCTGGCGGCCAGCAACAGCGCGTGGCCGTGGCCCGTGCGCTGGCCAACGAACCCAGCCTCATTCTCGCCGACGAACCCACGGCTGCCCTCGACGGCCAGCGCGGACGGCAGGTGATGGAACTCTTTCGCAAAGTCGCCCACGAGCGCGGCGCCGGCGTCATCGTCGTCACCCACGACCAACGCGCCCTCGATGTGTTCGACCGGATATTGGAAATGGAAGACGGACGGCTGAAGGCCAGCACCGCTCCCAGCAACCACGAACCACCCGCACCCGCTCTCAAACCATGAAACGATTATTCTGCATTGCGCTGCTCAGCGCTTTCGTCGGCGGATGCGACAAATCAACGAACAAGCCCGCAACGCAAACGCCGTCCGATGCCGTCGCATCGCCGTCGCCACATCAGCCGCTTTCCGCAGGCGATAACCGCCGACCATTGCCGCTGCTGGCGCGCATGGCCGAGCACCAGCGCGAGAGTATGCGCGACCACCTCGCCGCCGTTCAGGAAATCCTGGCTGCGCTTTCCACGAACGATTTCCCCGGAGTCGAACGCGCCGCTTTGCGCATCGGCTACAGCGAGCAAATGGGCCGGATGTGCAGCCGCATGGGATCGGGTGCGCCAGGATTCAACGAGCTGGCCCTGAATTTTCACCACACCGCTGATACCATCGGCACCGCCGCGAAGCAGCATTCCGCCGATGCGATCCTCAAAGCCGTTTCGGCCACGTTGCAAACCTGCGTCGGCTGCCATGCCACCTACCGGCAGGAAATCGTGGACGAAGCGACATGGGAAAAAATCACCAAGCAGCACTAACGCGATAATTCAGAGAGCGCTTCATCACCGTGCGTGCCCCGCCAGTCGCAAGGCTCGGAACTGTGCCCGCTGTCCACGATGCAAGACCTGCACGACCTGGTGCCCGAGAGCGACAAGGTTCTTGCATTCTGACTTGGGTCGAACTGTCGGCCTGCCCGTGCGAGTGGCGATGGGTTCATTCGCGGCCCCGAAGCGGAGCGTTGCGCCGCCCGGTTCGCAGAGTGGGCGACCGGCACCGTCCTTGGGCTTGGCATTGCGCTTCGCATCGATGACGATGAACAAGTAATGAAAAAGCCCGCCGCCGTCATTTTGCTGCTCGCCGCGCTTTTGGCCGGCATAGCGCTGTATCAGCATCGAAGTGCGCCGCGAGCGGGTGTGACGAGTCTCACTGTCTATTGTGCTGCCGGCTTAAGGAAGCCCGTGGAAGCAGTCGTCGATAAATACCGCCAGGAGTTCGGAGTTGAAGTCCGGCTGCAATTCGGAGGCAGTGGTGCGCTGCTCAGCGCCTTGCAGGTGGCGAAACAGGGCGATTTGTATATCGCAGCCGACGATGGTTCGGTCGCCGACGCCCGCGCTCTCGGTGTGGTCCGAGAAGTATTGCCAGTCGCGGTCCAGCGACCCGTGATTGCAGTGCGGGCCGGTAATCCGAAGAACATCCATGCCATTTCCGACCTCCTCCGCGGCGATGTGAAAGTAGCGCTGGCGAATCCTAAGGCAGCCAGCGTCTCGCGCGTGTCCCGCGCGGCACTGGGCGAGACATGGGACAAACTTACCTCTCACGCGACCGTGATGAAACTGACGGTTCCCGAGATTGCCGCGGACCTGAAACTCGGGGCAGTCGATGCCGCGCTCGTCTGGGATTCGACGGTCGGTCAGTTCAATCTTGAAGCGGTCATGGTTCCTGAACTTTCCGACCACCAGGAGAATGGGTCCGTGTGCGTCCTCAGTTTCAGCATGGAGCCCACTGCGGCCCTTCAGTTCGCCCGTTATCTGGCCGCGCCGGAAAAGGGCGGAGCGGTATTCAAGGCGAACGGTTTCACGCCAGCGGCCCGCTGAGGGCGACGAAGAAAAACGCCGGTAGGAAAATTCCCACGGTCGCCACGATCGCGCCGGTCGAGCCGCCCAGCACGTAGCCGATGAACGTGGCCGTCGTGAACACCGGGCCAGGGGTGAACTGGCCGACGGCGATGGCGTCAAGAAGCTGGTCCTCCGTCAGCCAGTGCCACCGCTCGACGAGGTGCTGACGTTTTGAGCGGGGGCCGGAACCTTTCACGGAAAAGAGCATGGACAACCTGCGGGCCTTGTGTGAGAGGTTTCATACCGCTTAAAACAACACTTATGAAAACATCCCTCCTGGTTTCGCTGTCTGTCCTCGCGCTGCTCACGCTGCCGCTCCGCGCGGCCGAACATGGCACGATGGGAATTCAGCTTCATCCCATGAGCAAGATCGAATGGAAGGCGGGGCCGCCCTCGCTGCCCAAGGGCGCACAGATCGCCGTGCTGGAGGGAGACCCGACGAAGGAAGGGCCGTTCGTGTTCCGCGTGAAGGTGCCGGACGGCTTTCGCATCCCGCCCCATACGCATCCGAAGACGGAGCGTGTCACGGTGATTGCCGGAACGTTCAACATCGGCATGGGCGAGAAGTTCGACCCGCTGGCCACGCAGGCGATGCCCGCAGGCACGTATGGCTTCTGGGAGGCGGGCATGAAGCACTTCGTCTGGGTGAAGGGCGAGACGGTGGTTCAATTTCACGGCCAGGGGCCTTGGTCCATTCAATACGTCAATCCCGCCGACGATCCCCGGAATCAGAAATAGGAACCCCATGCTGCTCACCATCACCACCGCTAAAACCGTCAGTTCGCGCACGAGTGCCTGATCTTTGAAGTGTGCCAGCCACAGCAGGCCAAGAAGGTGCTCGACCAGAACATGGCGCTGTCCACGGCGCTGCCGTGCCGGATTTCGATTTATGAGGAGAACGGCAAGACGACGCTGGCCACGCTGAAGCCCTCGGTTCTGCTGGCGATGTTCAACGCACCGGGACTCGAACCGGTCGCGCGCGAGGTCGAAGCGACGATCGTGAAGATCATGCACGACGCGGCGGCCTGACGCCCTCACGTCAGAGCACGAGTCCGAACCGGGCTGCGCCCAAGCGCAACGCGGCAAAGAGCGCGACGGTGAGCGCCGCGCCCGCACCGAGCGCGCCGTAGAAGCCCCATTGTTTTTGGAACCACGGGAAAAGCAGGAACATGGGCAGCGTGGGGAGCACATACCAGAAGATGTAGAACATGTGGTCGCCGGTCTTCTGCAACCGCTGCGCGGGCGCGCTCTCGTAGTAAACCCAGAAGAGCGTGATGACGCTGACGAACGGCAGGCTCGCGAGTAGCGCGCCCGCGCGGTCATTGCGGCGAACCACTTCGCTGACGAGCGTGATGACACCCGCGCTGAGGAGGTATTTGAGGATGAGTTTGAGGGTCATGTGTTGGCAGGGGTTGAAGGTTCGGTTTTTACGCGCGCGGGAGGCGCAGGCGGGCAGCGGCTGTTAATGCACTCCTCTGGAGACGGAAATAGCTAAAACGCTGCTCGGTCTGCGGCCTGACGCGCGCCCGTGCTCCGTCCGTCAAGCGGCGGGTTCCTTGCCGCGATACTCGATCACCTTGACCTGCTCCAGCGTGACGAGACCGCCGCCAAGCATCGTGTCCAGCACGGGGAGGAATTGCTGAATCTTCTCGTCGCTGTCCACGATTTCGATCACGAGCGGCAAGTCCATGGAGAGCCGGAGAATCTTGGTGGTGTGGAGACGGCTGGATTTGCCGAAGCCCATCGGACCGCGCAGCACGGTTGCGCCTGCGAGGTGCATTTCGCGCGCCTTGAGGACGATGGCTTCGTAGAGCGGGCGG
This sequence comes from Limisphaerales bacterium, assembly GCA_044224905.1. Lineage (GTDB taxonomy): Bacteria > Verrucomicrobiota > Verrucomicrobiia > Limisphaerales > JBGAJN01 > JBGAJN01. The sequence goes on along the minus strand of JBGAJN010000001.1, from coordinate 1,697,669 downwards.
TGTTCCCAGCGGTCGCTTTCGCCGAGGAAGATACGGAGGAGGACGGCTTCGTGGGGAATTTGCATGTCAGTTTCCTTTGGCGGGCATGAGGCTCAACGCGAGCACGTGGCCGAGCCAGACGGCGGCGAGGCAAAGCACGAGGGAGAGCACGGCGTTCGCGCCCGCATAAAGCCATTCGCCGTCGCGCGCGAGATTGAGCGTTTGCAGGCTGAACGAGGAGAACGTGGTGTAGCCGCCGCAGATGCCGACCATGAAGAAGGTGCGGAACGAAGGCGCAACCAACCAACGGCCTTCCGGGTCGCTGAGCGTGGCGAACAAGCCGATGACGAAGGAGCCGGTGATGTTCACGATGAGCGTGCCCCACGGAAACGTCTCGCCGAAATGCCGGGCGACAAACCCGGAGCACCACCACCGGAGCAGACTGCCCAAACCACCGCCGAGAAATATCCAGAGTGCGGTCATGGGGCCGTGGCGTTCGCGGGCGCCTGCTTGGGTGACGGGCGCCGGAAGGATGTGAGGAGGAAATACACGACGGGCGTTGCGATGAGCGAAAGCAGGACCGAGACGCACAGCGCGCCAATGACGGCGATGGCCAGCGGCTTGAGCATGTCCGCGCCGCTGCCGACGCCCCACGCGAGCGGCAGCATTCCGAGGCCCGCCGCCAGTGAAGTCATGAGCACCGGACGGAGGCGGCGATGGCCGGAGCGCACGAGCGCCTCCTCCAGGCTCAAGCCCTCGGCGCGCAAGTGCTCCACGAAGTCGAGCATGAGGATGCCGTTCTTGGCGACGATGCCGACGCCGATGATCGCGCCGAGGAAGCTTACGATGTTGAGCGTGGTGTGCGTGAGCCAGAGCGCAAGCACGGTGCCGAAGAGCGCGAGCACCGCGCCGAAGACAATCGCCACCGGCTCGGCGAAGGAACGGAACTCCACGAGCAGCACGGTGAACACGAGGAAAATTGCCATGACGAGGACGAAGAGCAAATTGCGGAAAGACTCCTGTTGCTGCTGGTAAAGCCCGCCGAATTCGACGCTGCCGGCCGGCAGTGATTTGTCCTCCGCGAGCTTGGCGCGGATTTCGTTCATCGCGCCGCCGAGGTCGCGGCCTTCAAGGCGGGCCGTGACGCCGACAAGCTGCCGGAGGTCTTCGCGGCGCAATTCGATCTGGCCGGGTTCCTCGACCACGTCCGCCACCTGCGAAAGCTTTACTGTGACGCCGGTCGGTGTGCGGATGGGCAGGTCGCGGATGGCGGCGACGGTGCCGAGGCGCGCCTTGTCCACAAGCACGCGGATGCTGACGACGCGGTCGCCTTCGAGGACGTTGGAAGCCGTCTCGCCCAGCAACGCGGTGTTGAGCGCGGCGGCGATGTCGTTCGCAGTGAGGCCGAAGCGCTGCGCCTCGGCATAGCGGACGCGGAGGTTGAGGGCGTTGCCGGTCGCCATGAGGCCGTCGAAGGTGTCCACGATGCCCTTCACCTTCTTGATGCCCTCCTCGATTTCCGCGGCCTTCTTCTTGAGCCACGCGAGGTCGGTGGAGATGAGTTTAATTTCAATCGGCTTGGGCGACCACGTGAGGTCGCCGATGAGGTCGCCCAGGATGCCGTGCAAATCCCAATCCACGCCGGGGATGGTTTTCAGAAACTTGTGGCGCAATTCGTCAAGCACCTCGTCGGTCGAGCGCTTGCGGTCGTGCCTGAGCTTGACGAGAAAGTCGCCCGTGTGCGGCTCGGCGATGGCGAGCGCCAGCCGTGCGCCGGTGCGGCGCGAGTAGCTTTCAACTTCGGGCGTGGCGCGCAGGATTTCCTCGGCCTGCAAAAGCTGGCGCGAAGTTTCCGTGAGACTCGTGCCGCTGGGGGCCTTGTAGTCAATGACCATGCCGCCCTCGTCGAGCGCGGGCAGGAAGTCGGATTCGAGGTGGTTGCAAATGAGGACACCCGCCACCGCGACGCCGCCGCACGCGAGCAACGTCAGCCAGCGCAGCCGCAGGGCGGCGCGCACGGCGATTTCGTAAAGCCGGATGAGCCGCGTCAGCAGGAAGCCGCCTTCGACATCCTTGGGCGCGTGGCCGTGGACGAGATGTTCGCGGTCGCGGATGAACCACGCGGCGAGCGACGGCGTGAGCGTGATGGCGAGCACGAGCGACGTGAGCAGCGACACGACCATCGTCATGGCGAGCGCGCGGAAGAACACGCCGGCAAGTCCGTCGAGGAACGCGAGCGGAAGGAACACGACCACGGGCGTGAGCGTGGAGCCGACGAGCGGATGGAAGATTTCGCCGATGGCTTCCTGGATGCCTTCGATCCGTCCGCGGCCGGCGGCGATCTTGGCGTAAATCGCCTCCACGACCACGATGGCGTCGTCAATCACGAGGCCGATGGCCGCGGCGATGCCGCCGAGAGTCATGAGGTTGTAACTCATGCCGAGCAGCTTCATCGCGACGATGGTCACGAGGACCGTGACGGGAATGACCACGATGGCGGTCAGCGTCGTGCCCCAGTTTTTGAGGAAGAGGTAGATGATGACCACCGAAAGGATGAGGCCGAAGAGAATCGCCTCCCACACGCTTTTGACCGATTCGCTGACGAGCACGGACTGGTCATAGAAAAACGCGAGCTTCATGTCGGGCGGCAGTTCGCCCTTGAGCGCGCGCATTTCCTTCTGCAAGGCGTCGGCGATTTCGAGCGTGCTGCCGTCGGGCTGGCTGCGGACATTGACCAGCACGGCGTTGACACCCTCGGCCGTGACGACGTTGAACACCGGCTCCGGCCCGCGCTCGACGCGCGCGAAATCCTTCACGCGGATCGGGTGGGCATCGGTGACGGTGACGACCACGTTGCCGATGTCCTCGGCCGAATGCACGCGGCCGTCCACGGTGGTGAGGTAAAGGTGATAGTTCTCCTCGTGCATCCCGGCGGGCGCGATGAGGTTGTTTTTCGTGAGGGCGCCGGTGATCTGCGCGAGACTGAGGTTCGCGGCGAGCAGCTTCACCGGGTCCACGATGACGTGATATTCGGGCGTGCGTCCGCCAACGAGGTCCACGCGCGCCACGCCGGGAATGCGGAGGAAGCGCGGCTTGAGGGTGTAGCGCGCGGTTTCCCAAAGCGACGTGATGTCGCGCGTCGGGCTGGTGAGGCTCACGCCGATGATGGGGAACGCGGAGAACGTAAGCCGCCAGGTGGTTGTGGTCGCGGTCGCGGGAAGCGTGGAGCGGATTTGCGAGAGGCGGCCCAGCACGTAAAGCTCGGACTGGATCATGTCCACGTGCCAGTTGAAGAAGACGCTGACTTCCGCGGAGCCGCGGCCCGTGGCCGAACGGATCGTCACCGCGCCGGGAATGTCCTTCATCGCCTCCTCGATGGGGCGCGTGATGGTGGCCATCATTTCGTCGCCGGGCATCACGCCGTTGTCCACGAGGATGACGACGCGCGGGAAATTGGTCTGCGGAAAGACCGAGGACGGCATGTTCAACGCCGCGTAGATGCCCGCGAAGCAGAGTGCGAGCGCGATGAACGTGATGGACAGCGCGTGGTGCGTGGCGAAGCGGCCGAGGGACGAAAGGTTGCCTGTTTTCATGCGTTGAAGCTTTTGCGCAAGGGCCGCTCAGGGTTTGAGCACGCGAACCTTCGTCTCCTTGGGCAGTCCGTAGGCGCCGACGGTCACGACGGTGTCGCCCTCCTTCAATCCCTCGCCCTCGACTTCCACGAGATCGCCGTCGCGCGTGCCGGTCTTCACGGTTTTCTGCGTGGCCTTGTCGCCTTCCACCAGCGCGATGACGCTGTGTCCCTCAACATCTGTGACAATGCTCGCCAACGGAACAGCGAGACGCCCGGCGCGTTCCTCGCTCACGATGCGCACGCGGACAAACTGGCCGGGACGCAATCCGAGGTCCGCCGGAACCGTCAGGCGCACGAGCGCCGCACCGGTCTTGGCGTCAACGGAGGGGCTGACGAACGAGACGCTCGCGGTCGCGGGCTTGTCGCTGTTCTCGATGAACACTTCCGCCGTCTGTCCGGACTTGAGCGCGGCGGCTTCCGCTGCGGGAACGCTGGCGTTGACCACCAGGCGGCCGGTGTCCACGACTTCGGCGACGACGGTGTTCAAGTCCACGGCCTGTCCGGGCTGGACGTTGATGCGCGCCACCGTTCCCGCGAGCGGCGTCGTGAGCTGCACGAGCGCAAGCTGCGCCTGCGCGGCGGCGAGTTCGGACCTGGCGGCGGCGAGCTGCTGCGCGGCTTCCTGAATGGCCTTCTCCGAAGTGCCCTCAACGGCCTTGAGTTTGGTCTGCCGCGCGACGAGCTGCTCGGCGAACGTCATCGCGTTGCGCGCCTTGTCCACCATCGCGACTGCAACGCGGTCATCGAGCCGCACAATGACGGCGCCCGCCTCGACGTGCGCGCCTTCCTTCACCGGCACGGCCAGGACGATGCCCGCGGCCGGGGCCGCGAGCCGCGCCGCGCCGGCGGGTTTGCCGTCACCCGCCGGTTCCGGCTCGACGGTGCCATACGTCTCGACCTGCGCGCGCAACGTGGCGCGCGTGATCTTGGCGACCTGCACGGCGACTTCGGTCGGCTCCTTCTTCTCCTCCTCGTGGGCGGCCGGCTTGCAACCGGTGAGGGCGAGCGCGCCGATCGTGACGAGCATGGCGAACGCGGACAGTGGATTTGATTTCATGCGTTTGAGTGTTGAAAGGGAAAGTCGCGGGGTCATTTGGGATTTACGGAGTAAACGCGCAGTTCGGCGGTCTGCCCGTCGCGCTGCGGCACGGCGAGGAAAAGCTGGTCCAGTTGCGGCACGAAGAGCGACGTGGCCGCGCCCTTGGCGGTCGGCACGCGCCCGGCGAACTCGTAATGGTCGGCGTCGGTCTGGCGCACCACGTCAATCGAGCCTTCGCCGCACGAGATGTAGAGGCGGCGGCGCTTGGCGTCGTAATGCACGCCGTCCGGCTCGGGCGCGATGTCGAGCGCGGCGATCTGCTTGCCCGTGGTGGAATTGAGCACCGCCAGCCTGCCCGGCTCGCAGCCGATGAAGAGGCGATGCTGCGCGCGGTCGAAACCCATCGGCACATTGTCCTTCGCCGCCGTCACGGGCCACGTCGCCACGACGGCCTTCTTCTTCCGGTCCACGACGGCGACGTGATTCGCCGCCGGGACGTTCACGTAGATCAGATTGCCCTCGACCTCGAACTGCTTCGGAAAGTTCGCCAGCGGAATCTCCGCCGTGATGGCGTCGGTGCGCGTGTCCACGACGCCAATGGCTCCGAACTTCTTGCCGACGCCGATGAACAGCTCGCCGGTCTTCGCATCGAAGCGCAAATTGTTCGCCTTCTCCTTGAACTCAATCGTGCGCTGCGTGGCAAATGAATCCGAGTTGAGCACGCGCACGTTGCCGTTGCCGTTGGCGATGTAGAGCCGGTGAAGCTCCGGACGATACACGACCCACTTCGGCTCGGTCACGTCCGTGATGGTGTGCGCGAGCTTGCCGGCGGCGAGGTCAATGACTTCCGTCGTGTTGTTGTCCTCGGCGTTGAGAAACAGCCGCTTGCCGGCGAGATCAATCGCCATGAGGTCAAAGCCGCCCTTCACGTGCGGCAGCGCAATGGTCTGCGTGAGCCGCAGCAACGACGACGCTTCAGCCTTCTCGGCGCGCGGCGACTGCTCGGGGGCGGTCGCCAGTTCGGACGGGAGTTGCAGGGCGTTCTCCAACTGCCCGAGGGCGTCCTGCGCCCTGAGCCGGGCGTCGAGTTGCGAGAGCGCGGCGGTCGTGCGTTCGACGCGCGCGGCGGCAACGGCCTGCCGCGAGACTTCGCCGGCCTCGAACATCCCCTGCGTGAGCCGCTCCTGTTTGTCCAACTGCTGGATCACGGTCGCGGCGGCGGCGAGTTTGGCGCGCGCGGTGTCGTAACCGGCAAGGGCGATTTCGATTTCACCAAGCACGCGGGCCTGGAGCGAATTGAACTTCGCGGCCTGCTCGCGCCGGCGCGCCTCGGCTTCGGCGATGGGGCCTTGATTTTGATTCAGGACCGGCAGTTCGACGGAAAGGCCGAGGCCCCACTTGTTGTCGCCCTGGTCGTATTGGTAGCCGGGGCTGAGATGCACGTCGGGATACTGCCTGGCGATTTCCAACTGCAACGCGGACTCGCTCGCGGCGTATTCGGCGAGACCGGCGAGCACGTCGGCGCGGTTGAGCAACGCGCGGTGGCGCGCCTCGGCGGACGGGAGTTCGGCCGGCGGCTGGGTGAAGGCATCGAAGGAGAGCTTCACGCCGTCGAGCGCGCGTGAGGGAACGCCGAGGGCGGTGGCGAGTTGCACGCTGGCGGTCGTGCGGCGGTTCTGCGCGTCGAGCAACGTGACGCGCGTTTGCTCCAGCGCGATGCGTTCGCGCGTGACTTCGGAGAGCGTGGCGGCACCGGCGTCACGCTGGCCTTCAAGCAGCCGCACGATTTCCTTTTGCGCGTCGTGCTGCGCGGCGAGGGCCGCTTCGGATTCCTGCGCCGACCAGAGTTCAAGCAATGCGCGACGCAGGCGCGTGCGGACTTCCCACGCGGTCGAGGCGATGCCCAGCCGCGCCGCCTGCGAGAGGTGCTCCGCCTGCGCGATGCGTTTGCTGCGTTTTCCGGCCGTCTCAATCGGCACGTCGAGGCTCGCGGAAACAATCCACGGCGAAGGAATGTGCGTCGTCGAGTCGTAACCGGGGCTGACGCTCAGGGTGGGATTGGGCCGCTGGCCGGCGGTGACCTTGCCCGCCTCGGTCACGGCCCAGCGTGCGCGCGCGGCATCGAGGTCGGGGTGGAAGTAGAAGGCGGCGAGCGTGAGCGTTTCGAGATCCCACGCGACGGGCTCACGCTTGAGGCGTGACTGCACGAACTGCTTCAAGCCGGCGTCTGCAAGGGAACGCTGCTCAAGCTTCTCCAGGCTGCGGGCGGGTTCGATGGGTTGCGGCTCGAAATGCCGGCAGCCGGTGAACGGCAGCATAGCCAGCAGTGGGAGGAGAACGGACCCGGCGTAGAATTTTTGTCGCGTATGCATGGCACTACCATTTCTGGTAGGCGCCATCAGCACTGACGTTTGTCAGGCGGTTTTCCCCAAAGGGAAGGCAGACACCATTGCCGGGAACTGCGGAGGGTTTTAGCGGAGTGGCGCGGACATGGCAAGCCCCCATTCTTTCGGAGCCGGACTGGTGTGTCGCGCGCGAGGTGGAGGCGACGATCGTGAAGATCATGCACGACGCGGCGGCCTGACGCCTCACGTCAGAGCACGAGTCCGAAGCGGGCTGCGCCCAAGCGCAACGCGGCGAAGAGCGCGACGGTGAGCGCCGCGCCCGCGCCAAGCGCGCCGTAGAAGCCCCATTGTTTTTGGAACCACGGAAAGAGCAGGAACATGGGCAGCGTGGGGAGCACATACCAGAAGATGTAGAACATGTGGTCGCCGGTCTTCTGCAACCGCTGCCCGGGCGCGCTCTCGTAGTAAACCCAGAAGAGCGTGATGACGCTGACGAATGGCAGGCTTGCCAGCAGCGCGCCGGCGCGGTCGTTGCGCCGGACGACTTCGCTAACGAGGGTGATGACGCCCGCGCTGAGGAGATATTTGAGGATGAGTTTGAGGGTCATGCGGATTCGACGGTTGAGGGTTTGATTTCCACCCGCCCTGTTTTTGAGCGCATCTGTTCAATGGAGGATGGCCCGCAGCCCTTGCACCGTGACGAACAAACCGATGCAGACCATCAACGCCGCGCTGGCGTAGGGCATCCGCGCCGCGAGTTTGTGCAGGCCGGCGAAGCGTTTGGTGGCGTGCTTGACCGACAGCGCCGCGAGCGAGCCGACGGTGACCAGCGTCAGTGCCAGGCCGAGGCTGAAGGCCAGCACCAGCGCGAAGCCGAGTGCGAACTGTTTCAACTGCAAGCACACGAGCAGCACCGCAAACGCGGAGGGACACGGCATCAGTCCGCCCGTGAGGCCGAAAAGGAAAATCTGCCACGTGGTCACGTGGCGCCCCGCGAACCGCTCCTGCCATTCGCGCGCGTGTGCCTGTGAGTGCGCGTCCTCGTCGGCGTGATCGTGGGAGTGCGTGTGCCCGCCGTGATCGTGAGCGTGCCCGCCGGAATGGTCATGGCCGTGGTGGTGGTCGTGCTCCTCGACAAAGCGCGTCTCGTAGGTGTGATCCGCGCCGCCGTGCCGCAAGTGGAGTTTCAACTCGAACTCGTGCGGCTCGGGCAGTTCGTCCGACGCTTCGAGATACACGCCGTTGGACACAAAGCGGAAGGATTGCAACACCGGTGCGCCCGCTTCGCCCGCGCGGCTTGTCTCGCACGTAACCGCCGCGCCCGGCGGCGGTGCCTGGGCCAGCCGCCCCTCATCGAAGAAGTAGAGGCGGAAGCGCGGTGGAACGCCGTCCTCGAACACACTCACCTCGATCAACCCGCCCGCCGTCCGCAGCACGGGTCCGCCGTGCGGGCCGTGGGCGGAAGGCCGCTGCGTCCGCCGGATGCGCCAGAGCATCCAGAGCGCAAGGCCGATGACCATGACACCCGTGGCGACTTGCAAATACGGTTCGACATCCTCGGCGGCGAACTTGCCGGAGTAGTGAAGCCCCACGAAGGCGAGCACCCAGATCAGCGCCGTGTGTGACAGGGTGGCCGCCACGCCCAGCAGCACCGCCTGCCCGACCGTGCCGCGCACGGCGACGATGAACGCGGCCATCATGGTTTTGCTATGGCCTGGCTCCAGGCCGTGAAGCGCGCCGAGCGCGATGGCGGCGGGGATGTAAAGCCAGGCGTTGCCGTGGGCGAGGTAGTCGGAGAAACTGGTCATTGGAGGCATATACCCCCTGCCCCCTTAATGAGTCAAACCTTATGACGCTGGCGCGGGACCGCGCGTCATGCTAGAAGCGTGGGCATGAAACACGTCCATCCCGGTCACGAGAAGGCGGCCCTAATCGCCCGCCTGCGCAAAATGCGCGGGCAGGTGCAGGCCATTGAGAAGATGGTGGAGGCCGATGCCGACTGTGCAGACGTGCTGACGCAGGTGACTTCCGTCCGGCGCGCGCTCAAGTCCTTTGGTGACCTCATCATCCATTCGCACATGCACGAGTGCATTGAACACGCCGCCACCCCGGCCGAGTCCCGGAAGAATCTTCACGCGTTCCTGACCGTCTTGGAGCGCTACGTGGCTTGAACTGATCTCCAGAGGGTGCGATCAGTCGTGACACGATGACGGATTTGTTCCGGCGTGGCGAAGTGCTGCCGGAAGGGCGCAGCGTAGAGGACGAGACGAAGTTGATCACCCTCGGCTGTCCGTTCAAGCATGTTGCAAAACCCTCCGATAGACTCCTTGGCCCCGCGGCTGGGAAAGATTGTATTGAACAATCCCCGGCGCTGAAGCATCTATTGCCTGTGCGGACGATAAGAACAGTGATGGTTGTGTTGGTGGCACTCACCTGGGTGCTGCTGACTTCCCATTGCAAGATCGAAGCGATGCCCGGCTTCGAGTTCCTTCGTTGCGCGACCGACATTCACGCGCCGGCCGAATCCGAAAGCGGCGGCGACCCGTGCAAAGACACGGGCTGCTGCTTGATTGAATCTGCCCAATACCATGCTCCCCGGCAGCACGAACTTGCGCCGGTTGTCGTCCTTGCCATTGTTCCGGCAGACAATTTTGGCGTCGTTGAGCACTCGCTTCCCAAGGAAGTCAGCCTCGGCATCCTGACCGCCGCTCCACCAGAGCTACCAACTTCTTGGCAGTTCCTCTCCCGCACGGCGCTTCCTGTCCGTGCTCCTTCGCTCGCTTCGTAATTAGTCCTCGCTTCCGCTGAGGGCTTTTCCCGTTTCAACAGGCGTTTGTCGCGCCCTCGTGTCTCCTTTCGTTGTCGTTCGTCCCGTCAGTGTCGTGACCGTTTTGAATTTATGAAGCAATCAAGTCCCTTGAACTGGTGTCGCCAATTCGCTGTGGTGGCACTCGCCGTATCCCTGATCGTGCCCGTTGCGCGAGGGCAGGAAACCGCTCCCGTCAATGTCGCGACGAACGTCTCGCACACGCTCGACGCGCTCGTGGGCGAGGCATTGGAGAAGAATCCTGAACTCAGATTTTATCAGGCCGAGATTGCCGCCGCGCGCGGCGGGCGCAAGACCGCCGGTCTGCTGGCCAATCCTGAACTGAGCGGCGGCGTCGGCCACAAGTCCGTGCATGGCGGCGGGCTGAGCGCCGAGGGCGTCGCGTGGTCGGTTTCAGTCGTGCAGCCGTTTGAGTGGCCAGGGCGCATCGGCCTGCGCAAAGCGATCGCGAATCGCGACATCGAACTGGCCGAACTCGGCTACGCGCGGTTCAAGGTCGCGCTGGCCGCGCGCGTGCGGACGCTCTCCTACGGTCTGTTCGCCGCGCAGGAAAAGGCGGCGGCAGCGCGTGAAGTCGCCGAGCGATTCAGAGCGTTGCGCGAAGTGTTGGTGCAGCGTGATCCGGCCGGGCTGACGCCGCTGCTGGAAACACGCGTCATCGAGGCCACCGAGTTGAACGCGCAGCGCAAGGCGAGTGAAGCCACGCTTGCGACTCAATCCGCCCTGCTCGAACTCAACCAACTGCGCGGTGTCGCGCCCGACTCGCGGCTTTCCATCGGGCAAACGCACCTGGCGTTCCGCCCGCCGGAGGACAAGGAAGCCCTCGTGGCGCTGGCGCGGACGAACAACTTCGAGGTGCGCGTGCGCGCCGTCGAACTGGCGCAACAGGGTTTCCGTGTGGACCTGGCGAAGAACGAGCGTTACCCGGCGATTTCCGTCGGGCCGAGCTACGCCTCGGAACAGGCCGGCAGCGAACGGCAAGGCATCATTAGCGTGGGCATCTCGCTGCCGCTGCCGTTGTGGAATCGCAACACGGGCAACATCGAGGCGGCCAAGGCGCGGCAGGTGCAAGCCGAGACCTCGTTTTACGTCACGCAGCGTGAAGCCGAGCGCCGCGTCATCGAGGCCGCGCTGATTTACGAGACGAAGCTGCGCGAGATGGCCAGGTGGCGACCCGATTCGGTCGGGCATTTTCGGGAAGCCGCCGAAGTGGCCGACCGCCATTACCGGCTCGGCGCGGTGCCGATTTCCACCTACGTCGAGTTGCAGAAACAATACCTCGAAGCGGTCGATGGCTTGCTCGACACCAAGAAAGAGGCGCTCGAAGCAGCGGCGCAATTGGAACTGCTCACCGGCCTGCCGTTGCCGCTGTCCCGCACAAGCCCGACCGAGGAGAAGAAATGAAGGCGCTTCGCTCCATCACGTTCCTCTCCGCCCTGCTGGTCGCCGGCTCGTTACCTGTGGGATGCGGCCACAAGGAAGGCGACGGCCACGACCACGGCAAAGAAGCTGGCCACGGCAAGGACGACGGCCACGGACACGGCGAGGAATCACCCTCCGGCGCGTCGTTCAAAGCGGGCAAAGGCGTCAGCCTTACTGAGGAGACTCGAAAGATTCTCGGCGTCGAAGCCGTGGACGTGGCGGAGCGAAAGCTGCCAAACCAAATCCGATTCACCGTGCAGGTGTTCGGCGAAAAACATCATCATCTGCTGAATCAGGAAGACCACTCCGGCTGCGACGTGCATGGCTCGGCGTTCCTTTCTTCGGACGCCGCCGCCGTGGTCAAAGCCGGTCAGCCGGTGCAGATTTTCAAAAACACAAATAGCCCGCTGGCGGGCGTCGTCCTCGCCGTGCAAAAGGCGTTGGCCTTGGGTGAATCGGAAGTCGTCATCGGCGTGTCCAATGCGACGACGGCGCTCAAGTCCGGCGAGTTCGTCCCGGCCCGCATCAATCTGCCGCGCGACCAATCTGTGGCGGCGATTCCGCAAGCGGCCTTGTTGCGCACGTCCGAAGGCACGTTCGTGTATGCCGTCAACGGCGAGGCGTATTTCCGCACGGCCGTTAAAGTCGGGTCGGAAGCCGACGGCTGGTCGGAAATCACCGACGGTCTTCTCGCGGGCGACCAGGTCGTCACCAAACCCGTGCAAACCCTCTGGCTCATCGAACTCCGCGCCACCAAGGGCGGCGGACACTCTCACTGAGCGACGCCATGAGCCAAGCCGCCAAATTACCCGCCGCCTGCGCGAGCGACTGCTGTGCCGCTCCAGCTCTGGTCACTCCACCGACTGCGCCGCTCACCGGACCGCAGACGTTACTGCGCGTGGCGGGAATGGACTGCCCAGATGAAATCGCCGCGATTGAGCGTGTGTTGAAACCACTCGCCGGGGTGGGCGAAATTAAGGTGAACCTCATGGCGGGGACGGCGACAATCGCTCACGACCAGCGCGTCACGCCCGAACAATTGATCCAGGCCATCGGCACAGCGGGGTTGAAGGCTTCAACGATGGATGGGGGCGATGCGGAGGATGAACACAGCGGCGATGCGAGCCGCGTCCACCTGATCTTGGTGATTGTCTCTGGCGTCTTCACCGGGGTTTCACTCCTGTTCCAATGGCAGAATCTTTTCGCGCCTTACGGAAAGGCCGTTGCCGCTGTCCTCGCCATTTTTTCCGGAGGCTGGTTCATTTTTCCGAAAGCGATTCGTGCCCTGCGCCATGTCTCGCTCGACATGAATGTGCTGATGAGCGTCGCGGTGATCGGCGCGGCGTGCATCGGCGAATGGACGGAAGCGGCGGCCGTCGTGTTCCTGTTCGCGTTGTCGGAATTGTTGGAGGGATTCAGCGTGGGTCGCGCCCGCCGGGCCATTCAATCGCTGCTTGAACTCACGCCGGATACCGCACTGGTGAAACGCGGCGACCAGATTCAGGAAGTGCGCGTTGAGGAAGTTGCGCTCGATGAAACCCTCATCATCAAATCGGGAACGCGAGTGCCGCTGGATGGCGTGGTCACTTCCGGCGAATCTGCCATCAACCAAGCGCCCATCACCGGTGAATCCATGCCGGTGGAAAAGAAATCCGGCGACACCGTGTTCGCGGGCACGATCAACGGCGAAGGCTCGCTCGAAGTAAAAGTCACCAAGGCTTCCACCGACACCACGCTGGCGAAAATCATCAAGCTCGTGGGCGAGGCGCAGAGTCAGAAAGCGCCTTCGCAACGGTTCGTGGACCGGTTCGCGAAGATTTACACCCCGGCGGTTTTCGTCGTTGCCATTCTGGTCCTGCTGTCCGGCCCGTTGCTTTTCAACGGCGCGTGGTTGGAGTGGACGTATCGCGCGCTCGTGCTGCTCGTCATTGCTTGCCCGTGTGCGCTGGTGATTTCCACGCCGGTTTCGATTGTCTCCGGCCTGACCGCAATGGCGCGGCGCGGCGTGCTCATCAAGGGCGGCGTGTTCCTTGAAGCAATCGGCAAGCTGAAAGCTCTCGCCGTGGACAAGACCGGCACGATCACCGAGGGCAAGCCGCGTGTTCAACAGGTGATTCCGTGGAACGGAAAATCCGAGGACGAAATCCTGCGCATCGCCGCCGCGATTGACACGCACTCGGAACATCCGCTCGCGCAAGCCGTCGTGAGGTATGCGGAGGAAAGGAAAATCCAGTTCCCGCGCAGCGAGAACTATCAGTCAAAAACCGGACGCGGCGCGGAGGCGCAGATTGACGGACATCTGTATTTCGTCGGCAACCACCGCTTTGCGCACGAATCCGCCGTCTGCTCGGATGAACTCGAAAAGAAGCTGGGCGAACTGGAAGCCCAGGCGATGTCCGTCGTCATCGTCGGCCATAAACCGCACGAAGGCTGCCAAGGCGAGGTGCTGGGGATTCTTGCGGTCGCCGACACCGTTCGCCCCAATGCCGCCGAAGCCATCAAAGCCCTTCACGCCGCCGGGGTCGAAAAAGTCGTCATGTTGAGCGGCGACAATCAGCGAACCGTGGATGCGATTTCCAAACAGGTCGGCATTGACGAGGCGAAGGGCGATTTGTTGCCCGACCAGAAGATTGAGCGCGTCCGTGAGTTGCTCGCGCAACACAAACACGTCGGCATGATCGGCGACGGCGTGAACGACGCGCCCGCGATGGCCGCAGCGAGCATCGGCATCGCCATGGGCGGCGCGGGCACGGACACGGCAATTGAAACGGCAGACATCGCGCTCATGCAGGATGATTTGAGCAAAGTCGCCGAAGCCATCCAGCTGGGCCATCGCACCGTTCGGATCATTCAGGCGAACATCGCCTTCGCGCTTGGCGTGAAGGCCGTGTTCCTCGTGCTTGCCTTGTCCGGCCATACCAGCCTCTGGCTGGCGATCCTCGCGGATACGGGCGCGACCCTCGTCGTCATCGCGAACGCGCTGCGGCTGCTCCGGGCACCGGAGGCGGCGTCTCATTTCGCAACAAACTCCAAACTGAAAGGAAGCGAATGAAAACACGACAATACCTGCGGCTCGCATCGGTGCTGGCCGCGTTGTTCTTCACACTTGGCGAGGCCGACGCCCGCGTTGTTCGACGACGCGCACCCTACCGCCCGCCGGCCAGACCCGCAGCGAAGCCCGCGCCCGCGCCCAAACCGGTGGTGCCAAAGACGGTTGAAGCCAGCGGTTTGGTGATGGGAATCTTTCCGGGATCGAAAAGCCTGATGATTCTCGATGACACCACCCATGTGACCGCCAGCTTCGTGCTTGCGCCGGAGAGCAAGTTCTTCTGGATCGACAAGGAAGTTAAGCCCGAAGCGTTCAAAACCCATTCCCACGTCACCGTGAGCTACCAAGACACGGACCGCACGGTAAAGGAAGTCCGGCTGTCGCCGCCGAAAACGAAGCCATGAAAAAAATCGAAGCCATCATCAAGCCCTTCAAGCTGGAGGAAGTGAAGGACGCGCTCGCCGACGTCGGCGTCGAGGGCATGACCATCACCGAGGTCAAGGGTTTCGGGCGACAGAAAGGCCACACGGAGATTTATCGCGGCAGCGAATACACCGTGGATTTCCTGCCCAAGCTCAAAATGGAAATCATCCTGCCCGACGACAAGATTGACGCCGCCGTGGCTGCCATCATCGGGGCGGCGCGCACCGGCAAGATCGGCGATGGCAAAATCTTTGTCCTGCCGCTGGAGCAGGCCGTCCGCATCCGCACTGAAGAAAAGGGCGACCAGGCTATATGATTAACAAGATGCTCGAATTGTCCTTGCGCCAGCGCGCGTTAATCGCGCTGGCCGTGCTCGCATTCGTCATCCCCGCCCGCGCCGACCACGGCCCCGGCACGTCCGGCGGCGGTTCCTCCACGCAATCCGCCGAGACGCTCAAGCCCGGCAGGTTCTCGCTCGAACTCCGCGAGGACTACACCGAGTTCCGGCACCTGTCGCAGGCGGAAATCAACGCCAAGGCGTTCAACGCGGGCGAGATTGACGTGCTCGACCGCAGTTTCATCGAGACCATCAGCGTCGCCTACGGCATCGCGGAGAATTTCCAAGCGAGTCTCGCGATTGGCTACTATCACGCCGTCCGCGCGAGCAGCACCGAATACGACGCGGGCACGGCGACGTTCGACACGGCCACGTTCAATCCCAACGGCCTGACCGACCTCTGGTTGTCCGGCAAGTATCGCTTCTATCGCGGCCCGCTCGGCAGCTTCGCGGTGTTCGGCGGCGTGAAGTTTCCCACCGGCCGGCATGAGGTGACGGATTCCAACGGCGCGCGCCTCGAACCGTCCGCCACCGCCGGATCCGGTTCCTTCGACGGCATGATGGGGCTGGCCTTCTCGCGCTTCCTCACCAGCCGCCTCACGCTCGACGTGAGCGCGCAATACACGCTCCGCACCGAGCACGACGGTTTCAAACTCGGCGACCGCATTGATGCTGGCGTGGCCTTCGCCTATCGCTTCACCGAAGACATCCAGAAATTCCCGCAGGTGAGCGCGTTCGCCGAGGCCAACGTGCGGCACCTGTTCAAGAGCGAGGATGCCGGGATGCGCGACTCGAACACCGGCGGCACGGTGTTGTTCCTCACGCCCGGAGTCCGCGTCAGTTTCACGAAACAACTGAGCTTCACCCTCGGCGCGCCGCTGCCGGTGGTGCAGCATTTGAACGGCGAACAACTCAAGACCTCCTTCAAGGTCAACGGCGCGCTGACGCTGAGTTTCTAACCACCCACTGCCATGCGCCTCTTTTTCCTCTCCCTTCTCGCGCTACCCGCCCTGCTCGCGGGCTGCGTTTCCAGTCCCGAACCGGCTTCCACCGCTGGCGGCCCGATGGCGACATGCCACGTCTGCCGCTACAACCGCGATCTCGCCTGTGTCTGCGTGAAGGTGAAGGACGCGACCCCGCGCACCGAGTATCAGGGCGTGACCTACTACTTTTGCAGTGAGGACTGCCGCGCCGAGTTCCTGAAAAAGCCCGCCAAGTATCTGCCGAAATAAACAATATGCTAAATCGTCTCCTTGAATTCTCCGTCCGGCAGCGCGTGTTTGTGCTGCTCGCGACACTCGTGCTGGTCGGCATCGGGGTGCGCTCGGCGCTGCGGCTGCCGATTGACGCCGTGCCGGACATCACCAACGTCCAAGTCCAAATCAACACCGCCATCCGTGCGCTCGCGCCGGAGGAAATTGAAAAGCTCGTCACCTTCCCCATCGAGAACGAGATGTCCGGCGTGCCCGGACTGACGGAACTGCGCTCGCTCTCGAAGTTCGGGCTGTCGCAGGTCACGCTCGTCTTCGAGGAAGGCACGGACTTGTATCGCTCGCGGCAGTTGGTCAGCGAGCGGCTGCAAACCGTGATGGATTCGCTCCCGCCCGGACTCACGCCCAAGCTCGCGCCCATCAGCACCGGCCTCGGCGAGATTTACTACTACGTGGTCGAATACGCGCCCAACGCCACGAACAAGCCGCCGACCCGCGAGGCGCAGTTGATGGAGTTGAAGCTCCTGCATGATTACGTGGTGAAGCCGCGCCTGCGCTCGACGCCCGGCGTGGCCGAGGTCAACGCGCAGGGCGGCTACGAGAAACAAATCGTCATCCAGCCCAATCCCGAAAAACTCAAGAGCGTCGGCATGTCGTTCAGCGAAGTCGCGGACGCCATCGGTGAGAACGTCGAGAACGCGGGCGGCGGGCTGATTCAACTCGGCGGCGAGCAACTCGCGGTGCGGGCGGCGGGCCGGGTGCAGACGGTCGAGGACATCGAGCGGCTGCCGCTCAAGTTTGGTTCCCGTGCCACGGCGCTGCGCGTGAAGGACGTGGCCGACGTGGGCATCGGCAAATCCGTCCGCACCGGCGCGGCCACTTACAACGGCGAGGAATGTGTGCTGGGCGTGTCGCTGATGCTGGCCGGTGAAAACAGCCGCCTCGTCGCTAAGGCGGTGGACGTGAAGCTCAAGGAGATTCAGACCAAGCTCCCGGCGGGCGTGCAAATCATCCCGGTGTATGACCGCACGGTGCTGGTTGACCGCACGATTCGCACGGTGGAAACGAGTTTGTTCGAGGGAGCGATTCTCGTGGTGGTGGTGCTGCTCATCATGCTCGGCAACTGGCGGGCCGCGCTCATCGTCGCGCTCGCCATTCCGCTCTCGCTGCTCATGGCGATGACCGGCATGGTGCAAGGGCACGTTTCCGGCAACTTGATGAGCCTTGGTGCGATTGATTTCGGCCTCATCATTGATGGCGCGGTGGTGATGGTGGAGAACATCATCCGCCATCTCGCGGAGAAGCAGCACAAGCTCAAGCGCCGCCTGACTCCGACCGAACGCGCCCACGAAGTTCTCGTCGCCGCGAAGGAAGTCGCCAGCCCGATGTTCTTCGGCGTCATCATCATCACGGTGGTCTATTTCCCGATTCTCGCGCTGACCGGCATCGAGGGGAAAATGTTCAAGCCGATGGCGCTGACCGTCATCTTCGCGCTGGTCGGGGCGCTGGCGCTGGCGCTGGCGCTCATGCCCGCGCTCTGTTCGTATCTGCTCGGCGGCAACATCAGCGAGAAGGATTCGTTTCTCGTGAAAGCGGCGAAGAAGGTCTATGCGCCGCTGCTCAACTTCTCCTTCCGGGCGCGTTGGCCCGTGACCGGCGGTGCGTTCGCGCTGCTCGCGCTGGCCGCGTTCGTCTTCACCCGGCTCGGCGCGGAGTTTGTCCCACAACTCGACGAAGGCTCGTTCGCCACGCACATGATTCGCACCACGAGCATCGGCCTCGACGCGAGCATCGAGATGCAGAAGCGCGGCGAGAAGCTGCTCGTCGCGAAGTTCCCGGAAGTTCTCTACACGTTCAGCCGCATCGGCACGGCAGAGGTCGCCACTGACCCGATGGGCGTGAACGTGGCCGACACCTACATCATGCTCAAGCCGCCCGGCGAGTGGCGCAAGGTGGACGGCAAACCCATCGACAAGGAGGCGCTCGCTGGCCTGATGACCGAAGAACTCGGCAAGCATGTCCCCGGCGAAGGCCACTTGTTCAGCCAGCCCATCGAGATGCGCTTCAACGAAATCCTCGAAGGCACCCGCGCCGACATCGCGGTGAAGGTCTTCGGCGAGGACTTCGCGGTGATTGAGAAGATTGCCAGCGAGGCGCGGGAGATTCTGGAAAAGATTCCCGGCGCGGCGGACGTGGAGTTCGATGCGCTCGGCAA
The DNA here is from genome assembly GCA_044224905.1 of Limisphaerales bacterium. Lineage (GTDB taxonomy): Bacteria > Verrucomicrobiota > Verrucomicrobiia > Limisphaerales > JBGAJN01 > JBGAJN01. The sequence continues at coordinate 1,679,188 of JBGAJN010000001.1, read as the reverse complement.
ATCGCCCCTGCTCGAAATCGTTCCCAAGCGCGAGGCCATGAGCAGATACAACCTGCACGCCGCCGAGTTAAATCGCGTGGTCGGCACCGCGCTGGCCGGTCAGGAAGTGGGCAAGCTCATCGAGGGCAACCGCCGCTTCGACATCGTGGTGCGCTTGAACGAGGAACTGCGCGAGAAGATTGACGACCTCAAGCGTCTGCCCGTGCGCGTGGACGACGGTGGGTTGCTCACGCTCGGTCAGGTCGCCGACTTCAAAGTGGTCGAGCAGGTTGCCGCCATCTCACGGGAATACAGCCAGCGCCGCGCCGCCATTATGATTAACTTGCGCGGGCGCGACGTGGAGAGCTTCGTCCTCGAAGCCCAGAAGAAAGTCGCCGAGCAAATCAAACTGCCGGACGGTTACTCCATCGAGTTCGGCGGTCAGTTCAAGAACTTGCAAGAGGCACGGGCGCGGCTCGCCGTCGTGGTGCCGGTCGCGCTCGCGCTCATCTTCATCCTCGTGTTCATGGCGCTGGGCAGTTTGCGGCAGACGTTGCTCGTCTATACTGGCATCCCGCTCGCCGTCACTGGCGGCGTGTTCGCGCTCTGGCTGCGCGACCTGCCATTCAGCATCTCGGCGGGCGTGGGCTTCATCGCGCTCTCCGGCGTGGCCGTGCTCAACGGACTGATGATGATTTCCTACTTCAACCTGCTGCGAGAACAGGGCCACGCGCACAGCCTGACCGACTGCGTGCGCGAAGGCGCGATGACGCGCCTGCGCCCCGTGCTGATGACGGCGCTCGTGGCCTCGCTCGGTTTCGTGCCGATGGCCGTCGCCTCCGGGGCGGGCGGCGAAGTGCAGCGCCCGCTCGCGACCGTCGTCATCGGCGGCATCCTGAGTTCGACTTTTCTCACACTGGTTTTGCTTCCGACGCTCTACGAGTGGCTGGAACGAAAAAAGAAAACTGCGGACAACGCGCCCGTGGAAACCCCTTCGAGTGAAGGCGGGCCTTCCCCCGACGCCGCGCCCGCACCCACCGCATAACAGAAAAACAAATGAAGACACACATCCGCATCCTCACCGTGGCCGTCGCGCTCTGCGTCGGCCTGTTCACCGCGACCGCCGCCGACAAGGACGGCCACAACCATAAAGTCACGCCCAAGGGCGGACGCCTGTTGGAAAAAACCGAGCCGCACGCCGAGTTCGTGGTCGAAAAAGACCGCAGCGTGACCATCAACTTCTACAACGAAGAGATGAAGCCCGTGGCGGCCACCACGCAGACCGTGACCGTCATCGCGGACGCCAAGAGCGGGAAGGCCACGCTGCAATTCGAGAAGAAGGGCGACACGCTGGTCAGCAAGACCAAGCTGCCCGATGGCGACGGCTACAACGTGGTCGTGCAGTTCAAGCAAACCGCCGAGGCCAAGCCGCTGAACCTCCGCTTCAAGTTGGACCTCGGCATCTGCGGCGAGTGCAAGCGGGCCGAGTATGGTTGCACCTGCGGCCATTGACCGACGGCCAGCGCCCGCTGCGTGGCCGCACATGCCACGCGGCGGGGCGAACCGGAGACACGTTATGAAGACGATGCACAAGAAAGGTTTGCCGACGGCGCTGCTTGTGGCGATGGCTTGGCCCGCAGTCGCGCACACCGTTCGCTCGCGCCCGGCCAGCGGCGTAGTGGATCGCCTTGACCTGGCGGGCCGCACCGTGCAGTTCTCGCCCAAAGACGGCAAAGCGCCGACGGAATTCGCACTGCCGAGCCAGACGAAGTTCGTTCACAACTGGAATGTCGCTTCGGCGGGTGAACTCAAGAGCGGCACGAAAGCAGTGGTCTATTATCGCACGCCGTTTTTCGGAAAGCCGTTCGTGACGAAAGTCGTTTGGGTCAACGGAAGCTGACGACGGAGAAAGAATCGTGAGCAGATGGTTGTCACCCGAAAAAGCCTCCCGACAGGCCGAACGCGCCGCGAAGGACGCCGCGCAACGGCGCAAGGTGAAGCGCCAAAGTCTGATGCTGATCGTTGGTATTGCCGTGGTGTCGGTTGGACTGGTGGTCGCCGATTACTTCTGGCTGCGGCATCAGGCGAAACAGCGGCACGAGCAGCGTTATCGGAACCCGCAACGTAGCAGTCCAACGAACGACCCGGCATCTGCCGCGCAGCACATCGAGTTGAATCGTGTCACGAACCATGAGTGAACATAGAAATCATCGCGTATGGAACTGCGCGAGAATGATTCGTAGCGAATCTCCTGGATTGCTCCGGCGCTGCCGCCGTGGTATCGCTATGGCCGTGCAGCGGATCAAGACAGTCGTGGCGGTGCTGCTGGCGCTCGTTTGGTTGCCAGCGGTTTCGTGCTGCCTGATTGATGCCTCGGGGCTGCTCGGCAAACAGGATTGCTGCTCAAAGGAGCATTCCCATTCCACTCCCGGCCCTGGCAATTGCGACCAGCCCTGCGGTGCGCTGGCCTCCGCTTCCTATCTTCCGCAGCAAAGCCAGTCGCTCCTCATCGCGCCGATCGGCGTGCCGCTGTTCGACGCCGCTTTCCCACTGGTTGAGATTCATCGGCCCGCCGGGGTTGGCCGCGATCTGCCCGCGACCGCGCCGCCGGAAATGGCCGGGCACTGGCAGTTCTCCTTCCGCACGGCGCTTTCACCGCGCGCTCCTTCCTTCGCTTCGTAACCAGTCCCGCTTGGGGCTGTCCCTTCTGGCGCGGTGCGCGAACGCATCGCGAGTTGTTTCCTTATCGGTGTGAAACGGTGAAGTCCATTTGTGTTTATGAAGCGAAATCAATTTTGTGTTGGAAGCATGTTGGTCGCAGCGCTGGCGCTGGCGGGTTGCCAGCCGAAGCCTGGCGAATCGGCGGCTAGTGAAGAAACCGTCGAGATTGGCCCGAAATACAGCGCGAAGAACGGCCTGCGTGTGCCGGACGATACGCGGCGGTCGCTCGGCTTGAAGACAGTCGAAGTCACAGAGCAGAAAGTTCCCGCGACGCTTGATGTTCAACTGCGCGTTTATCAGAACGGCAAGGAATCAATTCTCGCCAGCGCCATGGTCACGCCGGAGGAAGCAAAGTCGTTGAAGCGCGGGCAGGTGGTTCGCGCCCGCTCAAGCGGCGCGAGTCTCACCGGCAGCGTGACGGGTGTGAATGACCAGTTGCTAAAGGCCACGGGCATGGCCGAGGTGCTAGTGGAATTTGGCAACCCATCCGGTGCTCCCATCGGCGGCGTTTTTTTGTCCGCGAGTATTGACCTCGATTCGGCGGCAACGGTTGTTTCCATTCCCCGCGCGGCGTTGCTGGAATGCAGCGACGGACATTCCGTTTACACGGTTAGCGGCGAGAGCTTTGTCCGCACGCCGGTCAAGGTGGGCGCAATCAGCGGCGACCTCGTGGAAATCAAAGACGGCCTTTACGCGGGCGACCAAGTGGTGTTGCAACCGGTGATGTCGCTCTGGATGACAGAACTGGCGGCGGTAAAGGGCGGGCAAGCTTGCTGCGCCGTGCCCGCGAAGGGGAAATAGTCGTATGGTCTTAAAAATAATTGATCTGTCGCTCCGGCAACGGGCGCTCGTGCTTCTGGCCACGCTCGTCCTCATCGGCGTGGGCGTGTGGTCGGCATTGCGACTGCCGATTGACGCCGTGCCGGACATCACGAATCCGCAAGTGCTCATCAACACCGCCGTGCCCGCACTCGCACCGGAGGAAATCGAAAAGCTCGTCACGCTCCCGCTCGAAAGCCAGATGGCCGGACTGCCCGGCATGATGGAACTGCGCTCGCTCTCGAAGTTCGGCCTGTCACAAATCCGTCTAACGTTTGAGGACGACGTGGACCTCTACCGCATCCGGCAACTCGTGAGCGAACGGTTGCTCGGTGCGGCGGAGAAGTTGCCCGGCGGATTGCAACCAAGGCTCGCGCCCATCAGCACTGCGCTCGGTGAAATCTTTTACTACTCGGTCGAGTTCACTGCCGACACGAGGAACAAACCGCCCACCCGCTACGAGCAGTTGCAATCGCTCAAGCAGATTCAGGAATACGTCATCAGCCCTCTGCTGCGCGCCACGCCGGGCGTTGCGGAAGTGAATACGAGCGGCGGCTACGAGCGGCAGATCGTCATCATGCCGGACGCGGCGCGGCTCGCGAGCGTGGGTTTGAGCTTGGATGAACTCGCGCACGCCATCAGCGAGAACACCGAGAATGTTGGTGGTGGTTTGGTGGAAATCGGCGGCGAACAAATCGTCATCCGCGCCAATAGCCGCGTGAACACGACGGAGGAAATTGCGCAACTTCCGCTCAAATTCGCCGGGTCAGCGCAGCCGTTGCTCGTGCAGGACGTGGCGAAAGTCGGCATCGGTTCGGGCTACCGAACCGGCGCGGCTACGGTGAACGGCACGGAAGGTGTGGTCGGCGGGGCGTTGATGCTCGCGGGCGGGAACAGTCGCATCGTGGCGCGCGATGTGGCGGCGAAGCTGGCGCACATTCAGGAGAAACTGCCGCCCGGCGTAGAAGTCCGTCCGCTCTATAATCGTTCCGACCTCGTGAACCGGACACTACACACGGTCGAGACGAGCTTGTTCGAGGGCGCGTTGCTGGTAGTGGTCGTCTTGTTCGCGTTGCTCGGAAATTTACGCGCGGCGTTCATCGTGGCGCTGGCAATTCCGATTTCGATGCTCTTCGCGCTGACGGGCATGGTCGAGAGCCGCGTGTCCGGCAACTTGATGAGCCTTGGCGCGATTGATTTCGGCCTCATCATTGATGGCGCGGTCGTGATGGTGGAGAACATCATCCGGCATCTCGCGCACAAGCAGAAGGAGCTTGGCCGCGAACTCACCGCCGCCGAACGCTTCGACGAGGTGCGTTACTCCGCGAAGGAAGTTGCGAACCCGATGTTCTTCGGCGTGCTCATCATCACGGTCGTCTATGTGCCGATCCTCGCGCTCACGGGAATCGAGGGGAAAATGTTCCGCCCGATGGCGCTCACGGTCATCTTCGCGCTCGCCGGTTCGCTCGTGCTGGCGCTGACGCTCATGCCGGTGCTGTGCTCGTATTTCCTGCGCGGCAAAATCAAAGAGGAAGACAACTGGCTCGTGCGTTTCTTCAAGGCGCTTTACACGCCGCTGCTCGCGTGGGCGCTGCGGTTCAAGCTGGTGGTTGTCGCTGCCGCCGTGCTGTTGTTCGGATCGTCGCTGTTCGTCTTCACGCGGCTGGGCGCGGAGTTCATTCCGCAATTGGACGAAGGCACGATGCTGCTCCAATTCATCCGCAGCAGCAGCGCCGGACTGGGCGCGTCCACAGATTTGCAGCAAAAATCTGAAAAGCTGTTGCTGGAAAAGTTCCCGGAAATTGACCGCATGTTCGGCTTGATCGGCACGGCGGAAATCGCGGTTGACCCGATGGGAGCAAATCTGTGCGATACATATGTCGAACTGAAACCACGCAGCCAGTGGCGCAAGATTGACGGACGGACAGCGACCAAGGAGAAACTCATTGACTTGATGCGCCGTGAACTCGCCGTCCACGCGCCAGGCCAGACCTACTTGTTCACGCAGCCGATTCAGATGCGGTTCAACGAGATGATGGCTGGCGTGCGCGCGGACATCGCGGTGAAAGTCTATGGCGACGACTTCAAGGAACTCGAACGGCTCTCGACAGAAATTCGCGACTTGCTCCGCAAAATTTCCGGCAGCGGTGACGTGGAATTCGATGCGTTCGGACGCTCGCCCCTGCTGGAAATCAAACCCGACCGCGACGCGCTCCGCCGTTACAACATGCAGGCGGGCGACCTCAACCACGCCATCGCCACGGCGCTCGCGGGCGAGGAAGTCGGCTCGGTCATCGAGGGCAACCGGCGCTTTCCCATCGTGGTGCGCCTCGCCGAAGACGCGCGCCGCAGCGTGGACACCATGAAGCGCCTGCCCGTGCGAACGAAAGCGGGCGGCTTGCTCACGCTCGCCCAGGTCGCCACGTTTCAAATGACCGAACAGGTCGGCGCGGTCACGCGCGAATCCGGCCAGCGGCGCGGCGCGATTCTCGTTAACCTGCGTGGACGCGACGTGGAAGGCTACGTCAAAGAGGCGCTTGCCCGCATCAAGACCGAAGTGAGTTTCCCGCCCGGCTACTACTACGAATTCGGCGGGCAGTTCGAGAACCTGCAAAAGGCCCGTGCGCGTCTCGCGCTCATCGTACCGATGGCGCTCGTGTTCATCTTCATTCTCATCTTTATGAGTTTCGGCAGTTTTAGGCAGGCGGCGCTCATTTTCGTCTGCGTGCCGCTCGCCGTAACCGGCGGCGTCTTCGCGCTGTGGGTGCGCGACATGCCATTCACCATCAGCGCGGGCGTTGGCTTCATCGCGCTCAGTGGCATCGCCGTGTTGAACGGCATCATGCTGATCAGCTTCATCAATCAACTGCGCCGTCAAGGCCGCAACGTGCGCGATGCCGTCGTCGAAGGCACGCTCACGCGCCTCCGGCCGAAACTCATGACCGCACTCGTCGCCAGCTTCGGATTCGTTCCGATGGCCATTGCGACCGGCGCAGGCGCGGAAGTCCAACGCCCACTCGCCACCGTCGTCATCGGCGGCATCATCACCTCGACTTTCCTCACGCTCGTCCTGCTGCCAGTGCTTTACGAATGGATTGAAAAAGCTTCAAATAATCCGGCCTCGCAAAAAAATGCACATATTTGAAAACATCGGAATTGCGGGGATGGTTTTTGCCTCCACAAACGTGGACGATTTTTTCCTGCTGCTCGCGTTCTTCGCGGAGCGCCGTTCACGGAAGTCGCAGATTGTCCTAGGGCAGTATCTGGGAATCGGAGCACTGGTAATCCTTAGCCTGGCCGTATCCACCGGGGCGCTTCTCGTGCCGCACCGATGGATCGGGCTTTTGGGAATTGTGCCCTTGCTGCTGGGTTTGAAAGAACTGTTTCAACTGCTCAAGCCCGTTGATCCGCAAACGCGCCGGCACCTCGTGGACACCACATTCGTGGGCCGGAGAACTTCGCTCGCCATTGCGGGAGTTACCATCGCGAGTGGCGGAGATAACGTCGGAGTTTACGCGCCTCTGTTCGCCACGATGCGCGCCACTGAACTCGGAGCGACGGTTGCCACATTCGTCGTTCTCGTCGCAGTCTGGTGTTTCGTCACCAACTGGTTGGTGAAGGCGGGGCACACTGCCATGCGTCACGAACGCGCGTTAAAGTTCATTACCCCCTTGGTGCTAATCTTGATTGGGATTTGGATATTATGGGGCGTTTTTCGATACGAGAAACATTGAAGTGAACACACAAAACCAAACTCAACATGAGCACAGCAAAATTCCGCACACTGGCCAGTGTGCGGGGCAAGTGCAACGTCCGCTCACGACCGTCGTCATCGACGGCATCATCACTTCGACTTTCCTCACGCTCGTCTTGCTGCTGATTCTCTAGGATTGGATGGAAACCAAATGCTCGTCAGCGGATGTTCAATCAGCGCAAACTCTGCCGCAATGAAGACTACGGCCTGGACACTTTTCTTGTTCACCGCGACGGCTGCGGCGGAGATTTTCGGCTGCTACTCGGTCTATCTCTGGCTGAATCTGAAACGCTCGCCGCTATGGTTGCTGCCCGGCGCGGTGAGTCTAGCACTGTTTGCATGGCTGTTGACCCTCCACCCCAGCGTCGCGGGTCGCACGTATGCCGCTTACGGCGGGATTTACATCGCGGCGTCGCTCGCGTGGCTGAAATGGGTGGACGGACATTCTCCGGACCACTGGGACTTCCTTGGAGCCGCTGTGTGCCTGCTGGGAGCCGCCATCATTTGCTTCGCGCCGCGAGCTTGATTGAGCCGTCGCCCTGCGAGTCTTGATTTGCAATCCCCCAAAGGTTCTCTTTGCCCCGTCTGAATTCGATAGTGGACGGTGAACGAATGGAAAAGCTACTCTATGGCCATTGATGACTCGCGGAAGCCGAACGCATCGCCGCCATTACTCGCCTGACCAGGCGACTTGGTGGGTGCTTCTGTTCACCGCGCTGCTGTTCGCGTTCTACATCAATTACGTCCCGATTCATCTCGCGACCGAGACGCATCTCGACGACTCGTTGGCTTCGGTTGCCGACGCCGACCTTCACCACGATGGACATGATGATGGCGACCATGATGCGGACGCTGACCATCACGCGCCGCATCGGGCCTCCGACCACGCGCTGACTCTCACTGCTTCGGCGAAAGCGCCCAGCGTCTCGGCTCTCGCCGTTTTCTTCCTGCCTGCGGCCACTTCGATTCTTCTCAGTGAACCGGAACCACGGCCGCCGGTTCCTGTCTTCGAGCGCATCCGTCCGCCGGGCGAATCTCCGCCCGGCCTACGACAGCCCCGCGCTCCGCCAATCGCCTAGTCCTTCCTCTGTTCCGACGCGCCGACTCATTCGGCGCGTGACGCCCATTTCTGCCTGAGTGCCTCAGAGGCGGATCCGTTTTCCGGGCGCGTTCCATTGAGGTGAAATCTCCGTTCAGTTGATAAATCAAAACTCGCGTGCAACGACCAGCCTTCGCGGGCCGGTTGTGACCATCGCCAAAACAAGGGCCGCTGCTTCGTTGCAGCGTGGTCGCAGCAACACGCCGGACAAAACTCCGAAACTTTCAAACCATGATTGACCGCATCCTCGAATTCGCACTGCGCCAACGCGCCTTTGTCCTTCTCATCGCCGTAGCCCTGCTCGGCGCGGGGCTGTGGTCGGCGCTGCACCTGCCGATTGACGCGGTGCCGGACATCACCGGCGTTCAGGTGCAAATCAACACCGAAGTCCCCGCGCTCGCCGCCGAAGAGTCGGAGAAGCTCGTCACGCAGCCCATCGAACGGGAACTCGCCGGTCTGCCCGGCGTGGAAGAGATGCGCTCGTTGACCAAGTTCGGGCTTTCGCAAGTGACGCTGAACTTCGCTGATGGCATGGACATTTATCGCGCCCGCCAGCTTGTCGCGGAGCGGTTGCAGGGCGTGGCGGAGCGGTTACCCACGGGGGCGTCGGCGAAGCTCGCACCCATCAGCACCGGACTCGGCGAGATTCTTTATTACAACGTCCAGTATCGCGCTGGCGCGACGAACAAGCCCGCGACAGAGTTGGAGCAGCTTATCGAGTTGAGCGAAATCCAGACCTACCTCATCAAGCCGTTGCTCCGAACCGTGCATGGCCTCGCCGACATCAACGAGAGCGGCGGCTATCAGAAACAGTTCGTCATTCAGCCCCAGCCCGAAGCGTTGGAAGCCGTGGGCATGACGTTCAGCGAACTGGCCGAACTCGTTTCGCAGAACGTCGAGAATGCGGGCGGGGGCATCATCAGCCGGGGCGGACAGCAACTCACCATCCGCGCCGTCAGTCGCGTCACCAGCGTCGAGGACATCGCCCGCCTGCCACTCAAGTTCGGCGCGGGCGTGAAGCCGCTGCTCGTCAAGGACGTGGCCGAAGTGAAGACCGGCACGAAGTTCCGCACCGGCGCGGCGACGCTCGACGGCCATGAGACGGTCATCGGCACCGCGATGATGCTCGCGGGCCAAAACAGCCGCGAAGTGGCCGAGCGGGTGAAAGCGCGGCTGGCCGAGATTCAGACGAAGCTCCCGGACGGCGTGGAAATCAAAATTCAATACGACCGCTCGCAACTCATCGACCGTACCATTCACACCGTCAAAACGAATCTGTTCGAGGGCGCGGTGCTGGTCGTGGCGGTTCTTCTTCTCCTGCTCGGCAACTGGCGGGCCGCGCTCATCGTGGCAACGGCCATTCCGCTCTCGTTCCTGTTCGCGCTCACCGGCATGGCTCGCTTCGGCATCTCCGGCAACCTGATGAGCCTTGGCGCGATTGACTTCGGACTCATCATCGACGGCGCGGTGGTCATCGTGGAGAACATCGTCCGCCAGCTTGGCCAGCGACAGCACCAGCTTGGCCGCACCCTTACGGATGAAGAGCGCGTGAAGACCGTCCTCGCCGCCAGCAAGCAGGTCGGCACGCCGATGTTCTTCGGCATCGTCATCATCACCGTCGTCTATATCCCCATCCTCGCGCTCACGGGCATCGAGGGAAAAATGTTCCACCCGATGGCGCTCACCGTGATGCTCGCGCTGGCCGGGGCGCTGCTGCTCGCGCTCACGCTGATGCCGGTGCTGTGTTCGTTCCTGCTGCGCGGCCACATTCACGAGGGCGACAACGTGATGATTCGCGCCGTGAAGCGACTGTATGAGCCGACGCTCTTGGTCGCGCTGCGACTGCGCTGTCTGGTGGTCGTCGCCGCCGTGGTGCTCTTCGCGGGTTCCCTTTGGTTGTTCAACCGGCTTGGCGCGGAGTTCGTGCCGAAGCTCGATGAAGGTTCCATCACGTCGATGCTCTACAAGCCGGTCGGCATGAGCATGGAGGAATCGCTTCGCACCGACATCGAAGTCGAAAGGATGCTGGCCAAGGAGTTTCCTGAATTGACCCGCGTCTTCACCCGCATCGGCACCAGCGACATTGCCACTGACCCGATGCCGCCGAACGAGAGCGACGTTTACATCTTCTACAAGCCACTGGCCGACTGGCCGAAGACGCCGGGCCGTCCGAAGAACAAAGCCGAATTGCGCGAGCACATCGAGGCGGCGCTCAAGAAAATCAACCCGGACTACAACATCCTGTTCGCCCAGCCCATCGAGATGCGTTTCAACGAAATGCTCGAAGGCACCAAGGCGGAACTGGCGGTGAAAGTTTTCGGCAACGACTACGACGTGCTCGAAAAGCTGGCCGGGCAAATCAAGGACATCCTTGAGAAGACGCCCGGCGCGGCGCAGGTCGAGTTTGAGACGGAGGGCCGCACGCCGCAGTTACAAATCGACGTGAAGCGCGACGCGCTGGAACGCTACGGCCTGCAATCCGCCGAAGTGAACAAAGCCGTCCACGCCGCGCTCGCCGGGCAGTTCGCTGGAACCGTGGTCGAAGGTAACAAGCGCCACGACATCATCGTGCGGATGCCGGAGGAACTTCGGGTGGACGACGAACAAATCAAGAAGCTCCCCGTGCGCGTGGGCGAGACGGGCCTTGTCCCTCTCGGCAAGCTGGTCGAGTTCTCCACGCTGAAAACGGTGGAGCCAATCCAGCACGACGACGGACAGCGCCGCGCCGCCTTGATGGTGAACTTGAACACTCGCGACATCGAAGGCTTCGTCCACAGGGCCGAACAGCGCATCAAGGAACAGGTGAAATTCCCGGAGAACTACATCGTGGAGTTCGGCGGACAGTTCCAGAACTTGCAGGAGGCCCGCACGCGGCTCGCCGTCGTCGTGCCTTCGGCGCTGGTGCTCATCTTCGTTCTCATCTTTCTCGCGTTCGGCTCGCTGCGGCAGGCGTTGCTGATTTATTCCGGCATCCCGCTCGCGGTGACGGGCGGCGTTCTCGCGCTGTGGCTGCGCGGGATGCCGTTCAGCATCACGGCGGCGGTCGGCTTCATCGCGCTCAGTGGCGTGGCCGTGCTGAACGGACTCGTGATGATTGCGTCCTTCAACCAGCTTCGCGAAGAAGGGAAGTCCGTGCGTGATTCCGTGATTGAAGGTTCGTTGACTCGGCTGCGCCCCGTGCTGATGACCGCGCTCGTGGCGTCCCTCGGCTTCGTGCCGATGGCGTTGGCGACCGGCGCGGGCGCGGAAGTTCAAAGGCCGCTGGCCACGGTGGTCATCGGCGGCATCCTGAGTTCCACGTTTCTGACGCTGGTGTTGCTGCCGGTGCTCTACGCTTGGGTGGAGAAGAAAAAGAAACCTGCGGGCAACGCGCCGGTGGAAACCCCTTCTGGTGAAGGCGGTCCTTCTCCCGACGTCGAGTCCGCGCCCATTGCATAACCAAGAGCGCATGAAAATAAGCCTCCGCATCCTCACCCTCGCCGTTGCCCTGTGCGTCGGCGTTTTCATCGCGACTGCCGCCGAGAAGCACAAACACAAGGCCACGCTCAAGGGCAGACGTCTGCTTAAAAAAGCCGAGCCACACGCCGAGTTGGTCGTCGAGAAAGACCGCAGCGTGACGATCAACCTTTACAGCGAGGACATAAAGCCGGTGCCTGTGATCACACAGATCATGACCGTTATTGCCGATGCCAAGACCAGGAAGGCCACGCTGCAATTCGAGAAGAAAGGCGACGCGCTGGTCAGCAAGGCCAAACTGCCCGATGGCGACGGTTACAACGTCGTTGTGCAGTTCAAGCAGACCGCCGAGGCCAGACCGCCGAGGCCAAGCCGCTGAACCTCCGTTTCAAGTTGGACATGAACACTTGCGGCGAGTGCAAGCGGGCGGAATACGCCTGCGCCTGCGACCATTGATGAATGACGGGCGGGCATGATTGGCTCCGGCGAAGACTGACGAACAGGCGTCAAGCGTTTCGCGAGACTTCTGGTGCGTGTGTTAGCGCGGCCGCCTGCGAGGCTCAGACGTCGTTCAACCACCGTGAGAGTTTTTCGCGGAGCTGCTGGCGGGCGCGAAAGAGGCGCGATTCCACGGCCTTGACGGAAACGCCCAGCACTTCGGCGGTCTCGGCCATCGACTTGTCCTCGAATTCAAAGAGCAGGAGCGTGGCGCGCATATCGTCGGGCAGTTCGGCGACGGCCGCACGGACGGCACACGCACGTTCCTCGATCTCGGTGTCCTCGCCGGGCGTAGGAAGCCCGGAGGGAAGCGTGTCGCCCAGCGTTCCGCCGCCGTCGGTGCGATCGGCATCGAGGGAAACGTTGGGGCGACGGGCACGCCAAGCGGCGTGGTTGCGGGCGAGATTGGTGGCGATGGTGTAAAGCCACGAAGTGAACTTGTGTTCCGGCCGGTAGTTGGTCCGGTGGCGATAGACGCGGACAAACGTCTCCTGCGCGAGGTCGGCGGCCTCCTCCTCGTCGCCGATCATGCGGCAAATGAAATGAAACACCGGCGTAGCGTGGCGTTCCATCAAATCATTTAGCGCAGCGTCATGACCCGCAGCGAGCCGGGCCATGTCAGACTGATCCAACTCATGGGGGTCAATGCTGGCCATGAGGGTTGCCGGGCAGATGGCTCTGCATCGTGTCGTGTCCGGCGGCACCGGGGCCGTCCAAAACAAAACGTTTCATCTGCTCCAGATAACGCCGGCCTTCCTCGGGCGGCATGGCGCGGCTGACTTCGTAGAAATGGGTGAGCATCTGCGCCTGGCATTCGGCGTGGAGGTCGGCCGCTTCCTTGAGCTTGGCGGCGACGGCCGGGGTGATCGTCGTCGCGGTGGCGAGTTCGGCGGCAACTTCCGCTCTTTTGGCGGCAATGCGCGCGCACAGTTCCTCGCACTTGGGCTGGTAACCTTCGTGGAGCGTGCGGATGCGCGCGATATCCGCATCCGAGAGCTTGAATTCCGTGCGCAGCCAGAGGAGTTGATCGTCGGAATGGCCGGCGCGATAGACGCGCCAGTGTGACATCGCCACAAAACAGAGGGCACACAAGGCAACAATGGCGACGGCGAAAAAAAGCAGGGCCAGTCGTTCGCGTCTCATATCCGCGGCGCCTTGATGAAGGGGCTGACGGTGGCGGCGTAGCTGGCGCGGGCGGCGTCACGGGCCTCGTCGCCGGCCGACACGAAGCCGAGGAACGAACCAGCCACCATGATGACCGCGATGGTGGCGAGCGCGAGCCGGGGCCGGAGCACGAGGCTGGCAAGCAGATCGAGCCAGGAATGCGACGGCTGCAAAGCGGGCGCTTCAGCGCGCTCAATGCGTTGCCAGACGGATTCGGCGAAGCGCGGGGGCAAGGCCGGGGCCGGCAGTGTTTCGCGCAGGAGCGAGCGCAAGGCGGGGTCCGGGTCGGGAGTGTTGGTGGTGGTTTTCATTTTAGGAAGCCGCAGCCATACCGCAGCGATTGATAAACTCTTCCGTTTTGATTGGCGAGTCTGATGACGTGTTGCGGGCGGTGGAAACCACCGCCCGCAAGCGGAATGTTTCAACGCACGTCACAGACGCAGGCGATCGTGTTGCCGGAGATTGCCGCAACTTTGGCAAGATCCGGGAACGTGGCGAGCGCGCGGGGACTGGCCGCAACCATCGGGGCATTGTGGACGTAGTCAAAGTCCTTGATGCCGCCGCTGGCGACCATGGTCGGCGCGGCGAGATCACCGCGATGGACGTAGAGACCGCGATTCAGCATGTCTTCCGTCACGCCGGGGACGGTGCGGGTGAGATTGGCCAGCCCTCGGGGTGAGTGGAGCACGTCCGCCGCAAAACCAGTTCCGGCGAGGAGGAGGGAAGCCGCTAGGAGTGTCAGAGTTTTCATAATCTTTTCTTTCTCGGTTCCGCCGGAACCATTTCCAGACGGGCGTTGTCGCACCCATTGACACCGGCGGCGCGGGAAAATCCTTCAGGAAACTTTTACGGAAAATGCAGTGCGCCCAACGGGCTTTCCCATCGGGCGCATTGCTGATCTGGCAGGACGGTTATTTCACCGTCAGTTTCTTCAAGTAGGCGGCGGGCTCCTTCTGGAAGTCCTTGAGGCAGGATTTGCAGCAGAGCCGGATCTCCTGGCCCTCGTGCGTGAACACGTAAGGTTTGCCCATCGTGCCGAGCTTTTCCCCAGAGACGACGCACTTGTCGAGCGGGTAGGGCTTGGCTTTGTCGGCGGCGTTGGCGGTCAGGGTGAACGCCGTGGCGCCGATCAGGGCGGCCAGGACGAGCAGTGTGGTCAGTGGTTTCATTTTCATGGTGATGTTTTGTTTGTGGTGGGTCTGCCGCCATCGGGTTGCAGACATTCGGGCGACGTTTTCGAGCGCCGCGTTCACGAACCAATACCGGTCAACTTCGAAAATCCTTCGGAATATTTTTGGCAGGTCAGAGGCGAGTGCGGCGAAGGCGTAGTGCGTTGGCGATGACGGAGACGGAACTGAAGCTCATCGCCGCACCCGCGATGATGGGACTGAGCAGTGCGCCAAAGAGCGGATAGAGCACACCGGCAGCGACGGGAATTCCGAGTGCGTTGTAGATGAACGCAAAGAAGAGGTTTTGCCGGATGTTCCGCATCATCGCCTGGCCGAGCTTGATCGCCCGCACGATGCCGCGAAGGTCACCTTTCACGAGGGTCACGCCAGCGCTTTCCATGGCGATATCCGTGCCGGTGCCCATTGCGATGCCGACGTCGGCGGCGGCAAGGGCGGGCGCGTCGTTGATGCCATCACCGGCCATGCCAACCACGCGGCCCGCGGCTCTGAGCGACTTCACCTTTTCGTGCTTGTCGTGCGGCGTGACGCCGGCCTGGAAGTCGGCGATGCCGAGCTTGCGCGCGACGGACTCGGCGGTGCGCGGGTTGTCGCCAGTGAGCATGATGACGTTCACACCGAGTTCGCCCAGTTCCGCGAGCGCCTGCGGCGTGGTGGACTTCACCGGGTCGGCCACGGTCAGAACGCCGGCGGCACGGCCATCAATGGCGACGAAGATGGCGGTGGCGCCCTCGGCCTGATGCGGCGCGGCGAGCGTTTCGAGCGCGGTGATGTCGGTGACTCCGTTCTCACGCAGGAAGCCGGGCTTGCCGATCAGCACCCGGCAGTCCGACACCGTGCCGGCCACGCCGCCCGCGGTGGTGGATTGAAAGTCCTTCGCCGCTTCCAGCGGAAGCTGCCGCTCCTGGGCCGCGACGACGACGGCGTGCGCCAGCGGATGTTCGCTGCCCTGTTCGAGCGACGCGGCGAGGCGCAGCAAATCCGTTTCGGCAAAGCCGTTCACGGGCAAAACCTGGGCGACCTTTGGTTTGCCCTCCGTGAGCGTGCCGGTCTTGTCCACGGCCAGCGTGTCGAGCCGGGCGAGTCGCTCGATGGCCTCGGCGTTGCGGATGAGGACGCCCATTTGCGCGCCGCGACCGATGCCGACCATCACACTCATGGGGGTGGCCAGCCCGAGCGCACAAGGGCACGCGATGATGAGCACGGCGACGGCGTTGGTGATGGCGTAGGCGAGTCGCGGCTCCGGCCCCCACACGAGCCACGCGACGAAAGTGAGGACGGAGATGGCGAGCACGGCCGGGACGAACCACCCTGCGACCTGGTCGGCCAGCGCTTGGATCGGCGCGCGGCTGCGCTGTGCCTGCGCCACGAGGTTCACGATTTGCGCGAGCATCGTCTCGCTGCCCACGCGCTCGGCCTTCATCACGATGCCGCCGGTGGTGTTCACCGTGCCGCCGGAGACTTTCGCGCCCAGGGCCTTCTCCACCGGCAACGGCTCGCCGGTGAGCATGGATTCGTCCACGGCGGTGCGGCCCTCGGTCACGACACCGTCCACGGGAATCTTTTCACCCGGTCGCACGCGCAACAAGTCGCCGGGATGCACGGCGTCGAGCGGAACGTCTTCGTCGCCAGTCGGAGTGACGCGGCGGGCGGCCTTCGGTGCGAGGCCGAGCAATGCCTTGATCGCGCCGCTGGTGCGCTGGCGGGCGCGGAGTTCGAGGACCTGGCCGAGCAACACGAGCACGGTGATGACGGCGGCGGCCTCGAAGTAGAGCGAGGGCTTGGCCCCGTGGCCGCCGCCGGCAGGAAACGCCTGCGGGAACAACATCGCCGCCGCACTGAAGGCATAGGCCGCGCCTACGCCCAGCGCGATGAGCGTGAACATGTTCAGACTGCGGTTCACCAGTGAGCGCCAGCCGCGCACGAAGAACGGCCAGCCCGCCCACAACACGACCGGTGTGCTCAGGATAAACTGTCCCCAGCGCGAGACATCGCCCGTCACCCACTCCGAATGGCTCCACGCGGGAACGAGGTGCGCCATGGCGACGACAAACACAGGCAAGGCCAGCGCCGCGCCGATCCAAAAACGGCGGGTCATGTCGAGCAACTCGCCGTTATACTCCTCGGGGTCTGCTTCGGTGGTGATGGTTTTTGGCTCCAGCGCCATGCCGCATTTGGGGCAATTGCCGGCGTGGTCCTGCTCGATCTCCGGATGCATCGGACAGGTGTAGATGGTCTTCCCGGCGGGCTTCCAAGCGGGGTTGCGCTCCAACGCCATGCCGCACTTCGGGCAATCACCCGGTTCGTCGCTCTCGACGCCGGGACACATCGGGCAGAAATACTTCGCGGCAGCGGACGGTTTCACCGCGGCATCGTGGGAATGGTGGTGATGGGAATGATCGTGATGCGCGTGAGCGTCCTTGCCCGCGCAACACGCATGATCTCCGCTGGCGGGCCGCGCGGGCTGGGCGAGAAATTTCTCCCGGCAGTGTTCGCTGCAAAAGCAGTGCGTTTGTCCGTCGCGTTCGGCGTGCCGCGCCGTCGTTTCATCCACCGTCATGCCGCAGATGGGGTCGGTCTTCATAGGTATCTTCGCTGTTTCGTTGCCGAAGCGGTCTTTCGCTTCTTTCACCCTCGCTAACGCGGACGCGGCAATTCTCTTACACTGTTTTTTCACGCCGGGCGATCCGGCGGCGCGGCGCCGGCAATTGCCCGCCTGTCAGCGACCCGCTATCCTCCTGTCATGGCCAAAGCCGAAGACGCCCTGATCGAGAACTTGAACGCTTTCGTGGCGTTCGCGCGCCAGCGCGTGGGCGATCCGGAACTGGCCGCCGACCTCGTGCAGGACAGCCTGCTCAAGGCGATCAAGTCGTCCGACCAACCGCCCGATGGCGAAGGGGCGGTGACGTGGTTCTATCGCATCCTGCGGCATTCCATCATCGATTTGTATCGTCGGCGCGATGTCCGGGATCGCGCGCTGGAGCGCCTGCAAGGCGAGCTTCCCGAGCAACCCGGCACCGATGTGGAGCGCGTGCTCTGCCAATGCTTCCAGCGACTCATGCCCGCCCTGCCGGAGCAATACCAGGAAGTGTTGCAACGCGTTGACCTCGACGGGGCGTCGCCCGGAGAAGCCGCCAGCGCGCTGGGATTGACGTTGAACAATCTCAATGTGCGGCTGCACCGCGCCCGGCAACGGCTGCGTGAGAAATTGGAGGCGACGTGCCGGGTGTGCAGCCAGCACGGTTGCCTGGACTGCTCGTGCGGCGCTGACTCTGCGCGTTGAGGCATCACCGCGGATCACTCTTTCAACGGTGAGTCGGGCTGCGATTTCTGCATGAACTTAAGAGTCTCGATCCGGCGCACGTAGGCGTGCGGCCTGGACTCGAACGCCTCGGTGCAAAGCGGGCAGCAGAGGGCCACCATCCATTCACCGTGCTTGATCCGCGCAAACCATTTGCCGCCGGTGATGGCCTTTTCGCAGACCGCGCACTGGACGGATTCGCAGTCCATGTTGCTGGCGTCGAAGTTACTCATACTTTCTCCTGATTTTTGCCGGATGAACTTTCTTTGGCCTCCCCGCCGGAGGCGCAGGAGTGGGCTCCAATTCAAAGAGCGGAAGCGGCAGGAAAGGGAACTCCCGCCGCTCCAGTTGGGACCGCCGGGCCTTATTTCTTCTCCATGCCCTTGGTGGGGCCGCTGCCGGGTTTGGTGGCGCAGCAGAAGGCGGAGCTGTCGCCGCAGACGGTGCAGACGTGCTTCACTTCATTTTTCGCCTGCTTGCCGACGCCAATCACCTGGATGGAACTCTTGCACCCGGGGCAGAGATGTTTCTCACCGGGCGTGACGTGCCGGATGTGGCCCTTCTCGACGGTGATGTATTCGACGGTGACGGACTTGCATTTGGCACAGACCATTGCAATCGAGTCATCCGGTTTCAGGGCTTCTGCCTGCGGGCGGGTGTTGATGCGCTGCATCTGGAGCATGAGTTCCGCCCCTTTCAATTCCGGCCCGGCTTGAACCGAGCCTGGCACCCAAGCCGCGAAGGCCAAGGCAGCCGCGAGTCCCGAACAGAGGCAGGCCCTGTTGAGGATGTTGTTTGGCATTGTCATAATGGTGTCGTTTGTTTTGTTGGTTGATTTCT
Source organism: Limisphaerales bacterium (assembly GCA_044224905.1). Classification (GTDB taxonomy): domain Bacteria; phylum Verrucomicrobiota; class Verrucomicrobiia; order Limisphaerales; family JBGAJN01; genus JBGAJN01. Next base: position 1,660,370 of record JBGAJN010000001.1, on the reverse strand, counting down.
CGTTGAGAATACCGGTTTGCCGCGCCGAACCGGCTCAGGCTGGCCTGACTTCCAGCGCCAGCCCGGCCTGGTCCGGGTGGTGCGGCGCTTACTTCTTTTCCATGCCCTTGGTGGCGCCAGTGCCGGGCTTGGTGGCGCAGCAAAAGGCCGAGTCGTCACCGCACGCCTTGCAAGAGTGCTTGAGTTCGGTGATGTCGCCTTTGGCATGGCCTACGACGGTCAGGGTGGACTTGCAGCCATTGCACGCATGGGTGCCGATCATCTCGCTAGGCTGGCCCTTGGCGTTGAGAATCTCTGCGCCTTTCGCCCCTTGCTTCACGCGGGTGACCCACACGGTTTTGCACTTCGCGCAGACCATCGCGATGGAGTCGTCTGACTTGAGCGCGTTCAAATCCTGGGTGGATTTGATCTCGTTAAGCATCAGCAGGTGCTCGCTGCCCTTCATGGGTTTCATCTTCTCGGCCGCGCTGGCGGTCCATGCGGAGGCAGCGAGGGACAGTATCGCCGCGGCAACGGTGAGCTTACAAAGGACGGTGCGTGATGTTTTCATAGATTCGTTTTGTTGGTGTTATTTGTTGTTGATCGCCGGACGGCGTTTTCGGTGTCGTCCACTCCCTAATACCGGCCGCGCCTGCCAATCCTTCAGGAAAATGCGGGCTGCTCCTCCGCATCTGCCCCATGGGTTTGCCCGCCCGGTCTTGATCCAGAATTGCGTCAAGCGGGTTTTGAAAAATTCTGCTTCGCGTCGCTGCGCGGTGAAGCATCCGCGTTGCCTGCCGTTGCCTGAGTGAAGTGCTGCCCGTGTGCGGAAGAACGCGGGCCGCGAAAAACCGGGTGTAGAAGTTGGGCGCCGCGCAGTGCGTGGCAAAACTCCACTACTAATGCGCCGCATCCAGAATCTTGGCTGAGCGCGCTGGCCATTTGTGATGAGACTGAGAAGAGCTCCCGTTGGATTCGGCCACCGCAGATTGGTTGCGCTTGGATGACGATTCGCGCACCTTTTGCAAACCAGCCTGCCTCCGCCGCCAGAGCACAAAATCCTGCCAGAACACCATGCCGCGCACGGCCGGAAATCCAGACAGACGAAACCATTCACGCGCGATGGAGTAAGACACGCCGGCGAGCACGGCGAATTCCTTCGCATTCAGAGCCTGGTCTAATCTCTGTTTCTCGCGCACGGCCCGGATGCTGATGCCGTTCAATTGTTTGTCCCGCGTCATTGCTTTGGATCGAGAGGTTGGGGCCATTCACTGACGCGTCCCCACCAATGTTGAAGCCAGTCACGGAACGCTTCGGGTGCCTGTTCTGAACCGAGGCGTTGGACGGCAATCTGGCTGCCGAGGGATTTATCGGGCCAGAGGTGAAGGCGGTCGGCAATGCCAAGTTCGTCTGCCAGTCGCTCCACCGTGCGGAGGGCGTTTGCTGCGTAGTCCTGCCAGCTTTCCCGCGTGGCGAACACGTCCGTCTGTAACTGCACGCCGAGGTCATCGGCCTGCGTTTGAATCCGCGCCACATTCTCGGCGCGCACGTTGATGGGCTCGTGGAAGACCGTCAGCGGTTTCAATGAGGCCACGGCTTGCAACGTGGCCTGCAAATCCGCCTCGTCGCATTCCGGATAGGTCGGGGCGACGGCGACAAACACATGCAGCCCGGCGTCCTTGGCGGCACGCAAGGTAGCCAGGCGCTGGGACGGAGCCGGAGCCCTCGGTTCATAAAGCTTCGCCAGATCATTTCGCAACGTCGGCAGGCTCATGCCAAAGAGAAGCCGTGGGCCGAAGCTGTGAAACAAATCGAAATCTGCGCGAGCCAGGGGACTGCGCGTGAGGATGCGGACGTTCAGCGTGGAATGATCGCGGATGAGTTCGAGCGAGCGTCGCACTAGGAACCGCGCGTGCGCGGCCAACTCCCGCTGCCGGACTGGATCAGAATGGCGAAGGATCTGATAGGCGTCAGTGGTGCTGCAATACATGACCGCGCGGTTGCCGTCGGGTTTGAGGCCGGAGAGCGGGGTATTCTCGGCGGCTCGCAACGAGGCGAGGAATTTATTCTCGTCGAAGGGGCGGAGCAGGACGTAATCGCCCCACTCAGCATCCGCATCCTCGACGCCGTAACACGCGAGCTGTGGCCCCTGCTTAATGGTGGCGGCACTGGGCACATAACAAAAGCGACATCCGTGCGAGCAGCCGATCGCGATGTTAAACGCCCAATTGGACAGGCTTTTGTAAACGAAGTTGTTGGGGGCAATGACGGCGGGAGACTTCCAAAAGTCGCTGATAAATTTTGAGGTGGGGGCATTCATGGTTTTTGCGAAGGTTTCAGCCGGCGGGGAATGACGAGGCGGTTGGCCTGGGTCGCCGAGTAACTTCGCCGGGCATTGGCGACTCGTTCCGGGACCGAACCAGCGCCACGCCGTATCTGGTCCCGACTGTTTTGTTTCATGACGCCAACCGGCGGCGGTTCCACAGGGACTTTGGATTGTTGAGAGGCAGACTTCATGGCTGGGTGGCGTTGGTGGTGGCCTTGGGTGTCTGGTTGGCGGGCACGGCAGGCATGGCGCGAAGCTGGCCTTCGATGCCTTCGAGGCGATTGCTCACGGCGACCATCTGGGCACGCAACCGGTAGGATTCCTGAAGCGCGTTGCGGAATTCCTGCGACTGTTCGTTGAACTTGCGCAACTGCGGACCGAGAACCCGCATCTGCTCGGTGAGCGCCTGTGATGTGGTCCGCTGCTGATTCAATTCCGCGGTAAGCCCATCGCGCAACAGGGCGGTCGCATTGCTGACGGAGGGATACGTCACCAACGGAAAAACCACCGCCACCGGTGGAGTCAAATTCGGGCGGCTGGTCTGCTCGCGACGATAAATCGTGTGCGCCTCATGCACCACGTTAGGGTCGCGCGGGTCCACGTAGCGTCCCACCGCGTAAGGGGCGAGTTGATCGGGGAACCAGACCGCTTCACGGTGTTCCCGCGGAAGAGGTGTGGTTGTAACCGGGACATAGACGATCCGGTGGTCGGGTTTCGACTGACAGCCGATGACGCAGGCCAGCGCTAGAGAAAGAGCGATGCAATTGATCAAGAAGGTTGGAGGATTCTTCATGGTTTCGTGAGGTGTGAGGAGTTTTGGAGAGGAGGAATAGTCGGTTGGATGCTGACACGCAGGGTGCCGACTTTGCCCTGCGACTGGTCGATGGTTTGCGTGACATAGAGATACATTTGCTTTCCGGCCGGAACGCGGACGAAGAGACCTTCGCGCTTGACGGTTTCGAGGATTTGCTGCGCGTAGGTGTTCATCACCTGGCTGGTGCCCGCGAGCGCCGCATTGCGTGCCGTGGTCGCGACCTGCGTGCCCAGCAGGGTGGTGCGGGTTTCCTGAAAACCGGAGGCGATGCCGGACATAAAAGTCGCGACGAAGAGTTTGATTTCGGCGAGTGAATCGCTGCGGAGCACCTGTCCTTTGAGACCGGCACTGCCATCGGTGATGCCCCACGTTCCACCCGCCGCACTTTCATCCCGGTCGAGGGCGATGCCGTTTACCACGAGTTCCTGGCCCGACTGCCAGACGAGGGTCCACGCACCGCTGGCCACGATTCGTTCGCGCATCCGATCCACTTGGGCACGCCCATGAACCTCGGTGCCCGCCGCAATGACGATATGTCCGTCGTGCCAGAGGTCATCGGTCACGAGCGCGATGATGGGCGTGTCGATGTTTGCCGAGTCAACGGTGTTGACGAGTTGACAGCGGATCAACCGGCCGGCCGGCGCATACACGCCGAGTGGACGCGCGTTGGTGTCCGGTGGCAGGTTTACGTGAAAATGACAGCCGGTGAACGGCTTGGTCTTCACGGTGGAGGGTGGTGCCGTTTTGGGTGCGGCGGAAACCAGCGGGCCGGTTTCGCGCAGCACGGAGACGGTGGTGCTTGGGGCGCTGTTGGTGAACAGCACGAAGTCTGACGTCGCCCGCTTGGGGCGGAGCGCGCCAACCAATCCCAGAATGAAAACGATGATCAGAATCGCTGCCACCAGCACGGCTGGGTGGGCGCGGATAAAATTGAACAGACGTGACTTAATCATGAGAGCCAATGGAGATGTGGATGCCGGATGAGCGAGTCGCAGTTCTGGAGTTTCGCCCGCCGCGCACTGGCGGGGCAGAGTAGTAGTAATAGGTTGGTGGCGGAGGGGCGTAGTAAATGATCGGTGGTGGAGCGACCGGCGCGGGAGCTGCGTAAACGGGTGTTGGGTGCGGAGTCGGCGTCGGCGAGGGAGAAGCGTAAGCAGGGGTCGGATGCGGCGCCGAAACGGGCGCGGGGGCTGCATACGGGGCCGTTGGATATGGGGTCGGCGTAGGCGTGAAGAGGCGGTGTGCCGGAACCGCATTTTGAGTTGGCGACGCAGCAGCGCTGGGTTGAGCTGGCGGTGTGGTTGCCACGGACACGGCGGGTTCGAGCCGGTTGAGCAGAACCATGAAACTATTTTTCGGCGAGAGTCCGTTGCGGGAACCGTCGGCGCTGCCCGTGATGGAGAAGTAAATCGACGTTTCTGTTCTGGCGGGCAGCCGGCCGGTGGCGTCCGTGATGGACTGGTAATAAATGCGCTGGCCTGCCCGCACCATGAGGCTCTCCGGAACAAATTGAATCAGCGCGCTGGTCTGGTTGCTGATGCCAATGCGAAAAACGAGCGTGTCTTCGGCGTCGAACCGGAACACTTCCTCGATGCGAATCGTGTAATCCCCATAATCGTGCAGTGTGTTCGGACGAGCAACTTCGACCCCCGCCACGGCGGCCGGTTGCTGTTGCTGCAAAAGCCCGAACGCCTTGGCCGTGTCCAGCAGGCCGAGCAAGCGGGCCGGCGGTGCCGCGCGGAGATTCGTCCCCGACCCCGCTGCGGCTGGCGGGTCGAAGACGATCGACAACCACGGGTTTGATGACTCGAACAATTCCAGCACGTAAGTCTGGCCTTTCCACGCCACATTGAGGGTGGTGCTGGCGTTGGTGGCCAAAGCCAGCAGCGAGAAAAACGCGTTACCTGACTCGAACGAGAGCAGGAACAAAGCGCGCGGATCACGTTCGGTGGAGATTGAGGCCGAGTCCAAATCCGACACCGGGCTGGGGAAGCGCACCGTGGTCAACCGATCCAGCGCGACCGGAATACGGACCACGCTGAGTGGATTGAGCGGCAGCCGCTGAATCGGGTTGGTGGACTGTGCTCCGGCTGCGACACTGAGTGCCGCGAGTAGGAGCAGGCTACGGATGAGGTGTTTCATAGGTGAGCAAGAATTCCTTCACGAGTGTGGGTTGCCGACGGTTGTGGAGCAGATCAAGATTGGATTTGAGGACCAGCCGGAGCGTGAAAGGAACGGTCTCGGAGAACTGCGTTTGCTGGACGATCCCGGCGCGAAAGAGTTGCCCGCTGACCTGGATTTGCACCTCTTCCTGTCGCGTGGCGATGGCGTCGATGCGGGTGATCTGGGGTTTTTGCTGAATCTGCCGCTCTTGAAACTCGCGCGCTTCGGCGGACTTGAGCGCGGACGCCTGTGTCAGGGCGTTCCGCGAGAAAAGTGATTGGAGAATTTCCGGCTGATCAAAATCTTTTGGATTGCGCAGCAAAACCGCCGTCGTCGCCAGCATCGCCTGCTGGACGTGCAACTCCTTCGCTTCGCTGAATACCACCCCAGGAGCAACGATGACATTGCCGGCCGGGTCCAGCACGACGAACAGGGTTTTCTGGTGCGAGTTGGAGAGGGCACTCTTGAGAGCCAGTCCGGCGACGATCAGCGCCGCCAATGTGATGAGGACACACAATCGCGAAAGCCGATCCTTCTGTGCGAAGAATGCGGCCGCGTTGAAACGTGGCTTGGATGAGGCGAGGCGTTCGGAAAACACGGGGGTGTTCCGTTCACGGTCGGTTGTTGAGTTCATTTTGATTTTGTTCCGGCCAGGATATTTTTAACTTGCAGGTCACCGGTGGGATCGCTGGTTGGCGGCTTCCAACCGGGAACGGACGGACCCGAGGTGGTTGAAGGGAGCGGCAGCGCAGGCACCGGAATGGGTTCCACAGACGCGTCGGCTTCAGCGGACGCCGTGCGGAACCGTTTCGACAAACGCGCCCCGACCGCATACGTGGCGCGGCCACCGCGATAGAGACCGCGAGCAATCGACGGGATACCCAAGTATCCCGGCAGCGCAATGCCGGTCATGAGATCGGCGGCCTTGGTGATGAGCATGGTGGCGCCGCCCGACCCCGCAACCAGCCGCTGAATATAAACGGGCGCGAGCACGGAGGAGACTAGAACCCATATCGCCACGACAACGACGGCGGCCAGGGTTTTGAGTCCGTAGCCCAGCGAACCGAGCACCGAAGAACCCGCGAGGAGATTCTGCTGGGCCGCAGTGTCCAAAAGTCCATCCGTGAACGTAGCCGCCAGCGCCAGTCCGAGCGGCCACAGGATAATGCCGATGATCCGCAAAAAGTGATTCAGCCCCCAATTGCTGAGAGGGCGAATAGCCAGCAGCGGAAAGAGCAGCGGGCACAGCGCCCAACAAAACAATAGAACGGCGCGTTGCACGCTATACACCAGGAAGAGAACCGCCATTGACAGCCAGGAAATCAGCGTAAGCAGGGCATAGATTATTGCCTCGAAAAAATTCGAGCTGAACAGCGTATCCCAAAACGACTGATCCTGGTTCGCGGGTGCGTTTTGCGCCGCCGCCAAAAGCTGTTGATAGCGGGCGGCGACGTTGTCCGGACGGGCCGGGATATTCTGTTCGACCCAGTGCTGCACCAACGCCTGGCCGTCATTGATGAGGTCGTGGGATTTGCTCACGAGCATGACCACCAAAAACAACTTGATGAGAAACTTGATCAGTTCGCCCGGAGGCATCGGGCCGTGCCAAAACTCGAAGGCAAAGGCGCTCACGAGAATCGCCAGGGACCAAGGCAGGAACAGGGCGTAGAGAACCATGCACGCCTTGAGCAAACCCGGAAAAGCTTGGTCGAACGGGGTCATATCACGGTTGGCGGGTGCGTGGGTCGGGGATGCGAACCGGCACCGTGTCCGGCGTAAGAAAACGGCTCACCTGCTCGGCGGCGGAACGGAAGTTGACCACCGCTTCCTCGTGACGCGCCTGCTCTTGACGCGCGGCATCGGTCTGGTTTTCGATGTGCTGGGTCACCAACCGGTGCATGGCCGCATCCCGTTCTTTGTCGATCGCGGCCAGTTCAGAATTCTGGGCCGTGAGGACGCCGTGCAACTTCTGGACTTCCGCGACGGTGGGAGCGCCTTGCAATTGGCTTGTGGTCGCCTGAATTTGCCGCCGTAATTGCTGGCGGCGTTCCTCCGTGTCGCGCATGACGTCTTCCAGCACCGTCTTAGCCTGTGTGACCGCATCAAACTTCCGGTAGTCCTGCACGGCTCGCAGGAACTCGCTTCCGTCGGCGGTCCGAATGACCTCTCCCGGCGCGCGGTAGAGTCCGCCGTTATCGTATCTGAGCGACGCGACGCCGTCGGCCACCGCGCGGACTTCATCCAGAGTCCGGCCGACTCCGGTAAGGCCGAGGTTGTTGATAACTTCCGTGGCTCCTACGGGCAGGATGGCAGCCGGATTACCCAGACGTTCCACCTCCGTCTTAAACTGGTTGAGGTGTTCGGTGGCGATCCGAACGTCTTCGAGAACCTGGACCAGAACGGAAGCATCGGTGACGGGAATCTGAGCATGCGCGCTGAGCACGGAAGCGACGAGGAGGAAAGGAATGATGAGTTTCATAGTTTTCATTGCTGTATCCGGATAATTCGCGTCGAAGGTTTCACCAAAACGCCGTCCTCCCAGTGTTCCGGGATCGTGATTTCGTAAAGCCGGTAGGATTCCGCCTCGGCCTTGCCACGCTGCTGGTCCTGAAGATTCCAATAGAGTTGCTTCACGCCGTTGGCGCGGCCCTCGGTGTAGCCGTCGGTGTAAGCCTTTTTTTCGCTGCTCGTTTTCCAGGCTTGAAAACCTTCACTGAGCAGCACGCCGCCGGCCGCGCCGCCGGCCGTGGCCAACGGGTTGCCGCCGCTGAGTTTGTTGCCGAGGTAGGCGCCGCCCGCGCCAAGGGTTGCGTCGCTGAGCGGGCGTTGAAGTCCGGCGCAGCCGCAAAGCAGCGGCAGCGACGCAAGAGCAATAAAAAATTTACGCATAGTTTTTGAGTCAGGTTTTGTTTTTTGTGGCGGAAAGCGCAGGCGAGGAAGGCAGTTCATGCGGGAGCAGCACGTAACGGGCGATGCCGCAGATGGGCTGTCGGACATCGCTGTGCCAGTAGAGAAATTCGGAGTATTTCGCGCCGGTCTGCTGATCCGGGCGTGGGAACCGGAGAATAGCTTCCACCGCGACGCGAGACAGGCCAAGATCCTGGCCCAACCGCTCCACGTCCTGCCGGTCACCAGTGTTAAAAAGCATCCACGCACGAGTGTTGCCCACCAGAGCGGCGCGAATCCGGGTGTCAGCAATCCGCGTATACTGCTGGGCGGAAACAACTAGAAGACACGAAAACTTGCGGAACTGTTCGTTGAGCTCCCGCAAGATCGCCTCACCGCCGGGGACGTCCAGGAAACGGGAGACTTCATCGATCACGACTCTTTTCTTCATGAGTCGGGGCAGGCTCAGGATGTGGTGACGGATGCTGCTGATGATGAGAAAGCCCGCCACGGCCTTGATCTCCTTGGCCGCCTCGGGAATCAGCCCTAACTCGAAATGCACGACCGGACCGGTCAACGACACGTTGGAGACGCCGTCAAACAGATTGGCGCAATTGCCACCCCGGCACCAAGGCGTGAGCAGCGTGGCCAGCCAGCGGCACTCATCCAGGTCTTCCTGCGCGAGCAAAAGATATTCGCGCAACGAACTTAGCGTCAGATGTTCATCGGGTGAGAGATAGGCGAAAACCAAATCCCCGAGCTTCTGAGATTCGGCGCTCTCGAACTCGCACAGTTCCGATTCAGTGAACTGGGCGAGCAACGCTGCTGCCCTGGCCGGCTGTTCCCGCTGCAACTCGCGGAAATCCACGAACGCTTCCGTGTCCGACACGCCATGCTCGCTGGCCCAGCGGGTCAGTGCCAGAGCGTGGCGGATCAACGCGGAACGCCGTTCCTCCGACCACTGCCGGAGCTGATCCTGAGCATGGTCAGCACAGAGTTGACTTACATGACGGGCAATCAGCGCGGATTGGCGGCGCGCCTTGTCCTCGTCGGCGGGAAGGCCGACCATGCGCGCGATCAAGGCGGTCAGCGTGGCCCGGACGAATGACGAGAGCGGAGACCCGTGAGTATCGAAAGGATTGATCGTCTGGGTTCCGTCGAGGCGGAACATGATGGGTTCGATGCCGAAACTGCGCGTGTAAGGGGACTGCGAGAAACCTTCCTCGATGATGGCGGTGAAGCCGAAGAACGAGGCCGTCTCCAGCAGGAGCTTGAGCAGGGCGAGACTTTTGCCGCCGCCGGTCTGCCCCAACAGAATCAAGTTCTGAGGGGTTCCGGCGAGAAAGGTCAGAATATTGACCAGGTTGGCATCGGCTCCCTGAAACATGGCTTCCATTGGCCCCGGATGGCCGGCAAAACTGCCGCAAAACGGAAGAAGATCGGCTACATAACGGTCTTCACCGTAATGTGTGAAACCGCGATGCCGGGTCCACATCGCAGCCGGCAAGGACGCGGCGAAAAGGTTTCGGCTCGAAGCCGGAAGCGTGGCTTCGTAATATTGCGCGCCGTTCATGCTCTGGAACGCCGCCTTCGTGGCGGCTGCCTTGGCGCTCAATTCTTCCGCCGTTTTTGCCTTCAACATCACGATCAGCTCCATTTCCATCGGCACGACTTCCCCGTTGGAAATCCGGCGGATTTTTTCTTCCAACTGGGCCTTGGCGACCTCCAGCCGCTCGCTGGGCTTACCCGCTAGTTGTTGATTGATCCGGTTGATGGCTGCCTCGGTGCGTTTGAGCACCTTTTCTTTGGTCAACCGCCGGACGTGGGTGGTGATCGTGACACCGCCAAAGGGCAGATCGGTGAGACGATGAATGATGGTCGGAAACGTTTCGGTTGGCAGGCGTTTCAAGCTGAAGGCCAGATGATGGTAGCCATCGAGGACGAAGCCTTGACGGCCCTGCCCGCGCAGTTCGGAATGCCAGCAGTTATCGAGGATGGAATGGTTCACATCGAAGCTGACAGCGGGATCGTAGTGAACACGCTCACTGAATGAAGGATTGAGGGCGTCAGCCCAGACGCGCGCCTGATCCGCGTCGGTCATCGCGACCGCCCGCCCACCGATGGGTTGGAGAATTTGATTGAGAATTTGTTGCCATTCCAAGAACGCCGTGCGGGCTTCCGCCAGAACCTTCGCGTAGTGCTGCTCGGCCGGTTGGCGCGACCAGGGCAAAACTTTTTGCGCTGCGAGAGGACGGCCCACGTAGAGGGTCACGCGTTTGTGGCGGAGTTCGCCCTTCTCCAAGCGCTGCCACTCGCGGACAAAATTGGTATTGCGGAGCATCTGGGCGGTCGGGTTGCCACACGATTCGGTGAGTCGCTGATATTCGAGCAGGCGTTGAGCGCAGCCGTTGTCTTGGAATTCCCGTATCTGCAACGACCACCCTTCGGGCAACTGGCGCAGAATCGCCGAGAAGGCGTCCTGCGCCTGATTGCGGTCGGCAAACGAGGCGGCTTGCAGGTCAGGAACCTCGATCCAAAAACCCTTCGCCACCTGGCCGCCGGCAGGTCCGCCGAACACGATCAGTTCGTCCACCAAGTAGCCGTCTGGAATTGGATTAAACATCGTGGAGGGGATGTGATGGTTCCAGTCGCGGTGGCACGGCATCGCCGCGGGTGATCAGGGAATCGGCGAGTTCGAGCGTGAAGCCGGGCGGCTTTCCCTGATGGAACAGCCGGAGGTAAGCCACGACACCGAAGACCGGCACAATGGAAGTTTTTGCAGCATCGAAGAAGTCGAGTCCCAGTCCATAGAACAATCCGGCGAATAGGCCGAGGCCCGCCAGCAAGGCGAGCCCGACCCAGGCAAACAGTGGAGTTTCAATGCCTAACACAAGGCCGTGAAATTCATCGGCGGCGTGGGTCGGGGTGAGGCGCAAATCCTGATCGTTCATGGTGTGTTTTCGGAGCAGGACCGGCGGTTAAATGAGGAAGTCGAAAAACCTCAAGACGCAGCCCGTGATAGGGATCACGAACACAATGAGAAGCCCGGCTGCCAGCGCGAGTGGGCCGACAATAATTTTACCACGATAGATGTTCCACGCTCCACCGAGTATCAGGATGGCGCCAAACAACGGGAGCATCCGGGAGACGAGAAATAGATCTATGAAATCCATGTGGGTGTCCTGGTGGGCGATCAAATCAAGCAATGCTAAAAAGGAACTTTATGATGGGCACCGCGAGGGCAATTATGAATCCACCAATAATTGCCAAAATTCCGTCGCCCGCCTCGCCTCGATGGATTTTCCAACCACCCATGAAAACAACCGAAATTCCAACGAGCATTGTAATCTTGGCAATGAATTCGAGAAAACGGTCGATCGAAGGGTCGATGGTTGATTGAGCCAGCAGAATATAAGTGGTCGCGAGTAGAGGGGTCATAGGTGATCGGTTAAGTTTTAATTTTTTTGGCTGTCCTTGTTCATTCCGTTATGAGCGGCGTTGCGGTTTCATAATGTTTTTTGTCGAGCGCCGTGGTTCATCTTCGTGAGCAGGCGGCATTGATGGCGAAGGCACCGGGCGGGTGTCGACCACCTGTAGGTGGACAAGCTTGCGCTTGAGCCGAAGACGAATCCGGAAGAGCCGGGTTTTAATCCAGGCGACGGTCACCGGAGAGCCGGCGGGCAATTTCTTTGAGCGTGAGGTCTTCATCGTATTTCAATTGAATTAGGGTTTGATCCTCGGGCGGGAGCCCGGAAATGGCGGCTTTCAGTTTCTCGTGCGATTCGTGGAGGGTGTCCGGCTCTGCCTGGGACTGATCCACCATGTCGTGGTGGTCTGACCAAGGCTCCGTCGTCTCACGCCATCGCCGCTCGCGACGGAGAGTCGAGAAGATTTCCCGTTGTAGGATGACGCGCAGAAGAGCCGGGAACTTCTTTTTCCGGCGTCCATCCAAGGCCAGACACGCCTTCCGCATAGCCTCGTTCACAACAGCTTTGGGTTCAGAGATCCGGTGCCGTCTGGTTTTGGACAAAGCCCATCCAAAGTTCTGCTGGGAGAGAATGGCGAACATCTGCTGCTGCTTGGCTGTGAAAGGCCGGCGGTAGCGGGAGGCCCGACCACGGGGTTTCCCCTTCGATGTCGGTGCTTTTGTCTTGCGCTTCATTTTCAGAGCTAATTTTCTCGATTGTGCCGGGGGCCAAATCTGCGTGGGGTTCTGTCCGGATATTTTTTCACCACAGAAGAATCAACGCGTAGGGCGAAGTGGCCCCATCAGCTCCAAAGACACCGGTTTAATTGGGGAAAATAGATTTTTTAGAAGGAGAGGTGAGCCTTCGCCAGGAGATCAAAAAACATTCCCGGCTGAATTTTTGTCCGGCATGATTCTGGCTGCGGACCAACAAAGTTCGAGTTTTTCACCGACCTGCGCGGCTCGTGCCCAGCCCATCGCTAGGTTTTTTGATTTGCTCGGCTTAAATATTCCCGCGCCCCGGCGGTCGGCCTCCCCGAGAAGAAGTGATTGAGAGTCGCCCAATATCTTGGGCATAAAGTCGTGAAAACCGGCTGGTTTTTTCAGGACGACTGCGGCAGTAGGGCCACGGAGTCCAGTGCAGCGGGCGCAAGGGGATCATTCTTCTATGAAGGAAGCTCGTGAGCAGGTGGGGAGTCAACAGCCCCGCGCGACCGAAGACAGAATCCTTGCTTGATCGCCAGCGGGCGAGCCGCGACGATCATTTGGTGACACCCGAAATACCGCTCGATAAGGATTCAATGCGTGACCTGAATCTGAAGGTGAAGACGTTGCGTAAAATCATCCAAAGAAACTGGCATAAAACCAAACTGGAAGAGCTTGATGCGGACGACCTCGACGACCTCAAGGATGGTGAACGCCACTTGGATTTTTTCCTGTGGAAGGTTTGTTTACATGAGACTCATCAGGTCGAATTGGCGGCAACTGTGGTGACGGACACGCGGCTGGCGTTGTTAACCCTGCTACAGCAGGCAGGGAACGGGCCGTTTTTTCAGTGGATCACCGCCAACGCGACCATGCTTCTTATGCCGCCGAACGCGTGGCTTTTCCTCCGCGCACGAACCCGGATGAGGGAGTTGAAGACGGCGTTCGGACCGTTGGTGGCGTCAATGCGCCATGAGCGTCTGCGTCCGCCAACCGGAGAGAAACGAGACCCCGACCCGAGCCGGGAAAAACTGCCGGAGAACGGCTGCATTCTGCGAAGCCGTGGACGGGGCACGCGTTCCGATAAGGAGGGCAAACTTGCGGAACGAAAAACCGACCATCATTGTGGAAGGGCTTGTGACCTGTTGTTGTTGGTTGAGCTTGGTTTTAGAGTGCGCGAGGTGGCGCTCACCCTGGATAGCAAGAAATCCACTGTTTCCGAGCAAACGGAGGCTTGCAGGGTCAAAGCGAAAGGTTCTTCCGATCAGGGGCCAAGTGCCGGTGGACCGGCCGGTAACAAAAACTAGAAATCATGGCAGAACGATTTGATGAATTGCGAGCCCGGCTGAGGCGTGAGTCCGCCGAGTCAGATGAAGCCTTGCGTCAGTTTGTTCGTGAGGGACTGACTGAGGAGCGATTGCGCGAGGACTGGGATCGCCTCCGGGGTGCTGATCGGTTGCGCGGCGGAAATGAAGGCAGCCGGATTAACCTCTGGCGGGAATTGATGGCCGCCCTTTGGATGGCGCATATTCCTCAGCGAGCCGCCATGGTGGCTTCCGTAGCCGTCGTGCTTCTCGCGGGATGGCTGATCGTTCTTCCGGGAACGATCCGGCTGCACACGCCCGGCGAGTGGCAGGTTGCCGGTGTCATCCTGCCAAAGGATATGAGAATCAATCCACGGAGCGGGCGCGTGGAACTCCCAGGACCAGTGATCCAACTGGCGGCCAACCTCGGTTCCGGTCGTCGCGGCTCCGTCGAGGAGTTGAGTGTTTATGATGTGCGTTTCGAGTGGCAGGCCGGCAACGGCGAAAAGATTGTTTTTAGTGGCACGATGGTCGTCACGAACGCGCCGGGATTCGGAACGAATCTCAGCAAGCGGAACGTTCGCGGGGCGCTGTTGACCGGCGATTTGACCGTGGGGGATCAACCCGCAAAACCGTTCAGCCAGCCTTTTATTCCCTGACCTCTCCAAGGGTAGCAAGTTGCCGCAGCGGACGGCGAGATGTCTTCGTCACCAACGACAATGGAGAGTGATTCAACCCGGCGCGGATGCTACGCCACCTGCTACAAGCCGTGCGAGTTGAGCACATAAGATCCCGCCCATCGCAGAGCCTTTGCAGGTCCGTCCAACTTGCTCCACAGTTCGAGCTTGGTGCGTTGCACGCGAGCGAGCGCGCCCGGTGCGTCACCACTTTGCAGCGCATCAGCGTAGAAGGCGGACATAAACTCCGCGCTCTTGTCGTCCGACACCGGCCAGAGTGTCATCAGCAGGTGACGAGTGCCCGCGAACGCGAATCCGCGCCGCAATCCAAACACTCCCTCGCCGGTGCGCGACGCGCCGACTCCGGTATCACACGCGCTCAAGGTCACGAGCCAGGTGTCCTGAAGGTTCAGCGTCGAAATCTCCTCGGCTGTGAGCAAACCGTCATCCGCCGGATCAGGTTGTTCGCCCCGTCGCCACGCGACCAGGGTTTCGTTGGCCTGCGCCAGGACAATCCAAGCCCGAGCCATCGGGTTTGCGGCGACATCGGGGCGGCGGCTGGCGGAAATCCGAATCAGGTTAGGCTTGGGCGGCAGGTCCAGCCGAAAGTCGCCGTGCGTGGCCAGATGCATAACGTAAGGAGCGGGACGACGGCGTAAACTGGCCTCGCGGGCATCCGCTCCCAAAAAGAGGTTGACGGGGGCACAGTTTTTTTCGCGTGCGATCTGGAGCAGCATCTGACCTTCACGCCGGGCCGCCGGCACGGGTCCGTAAGACTCTGGCAGGTTACCGCCGCGCGAAGCCGCAGCGGCCCAGAATGATTTCATGCTTTCGGCAACTGAATCCGTGGCACGTTTCCAAAGGGGGCGAGCCAGCTCCGGGTCAGCCCAGATGTCCACCGACTTCTGCGGTGGCGGTTGGTAATCCGGGGTGAGCACGTCCCGTGCGCTCGTCACATAACGAAAAAACAAGTCCTGCCCGAGAAAATGATCACGCCGCCAGAGCGCGGCAAACGGAACAAAATTCAATTCGCCGTCCGGCGCGATCATGACCCAGCGTGTGTCCGCTGGAATCGCGGCTTGGATTTTTTCCCAGACCCGCTCGTGGGTGCGTTGGAGAATCGAGATGAAGGTCGCGGTATTGGTCGGCACATCTCTCCGGATTTCTTTTTGCAACTCATCGACCAACGCGCCGATACCATCGCTGCCCTCGGCCGGCCCCAACTCAATCCATCGCAGCGCCGCGTTCTTCTGAAAAATCAAAGCGCCGAAGCGCGGCTCGGTTTTCCCCTGCCCCAGCCAATGGCGATACCGCACGTATTCCACCAGCACGGTGGCTGGCGGCAATTTGGCTTGCACGGCCTCGGGCGTGGCAGAAAACGCACGGCGATTTTCGCCCAGCGCGAAAAAAGATTGAGCCAGTTTTGTTTCCAGCGCTTCAACGTCTTCACGGGCCTTCCGCAATTCAGCCTCCGTCGGCGGTTGTCGCCCGGTGGACGCCAATTGCAGCCGATAATTCTGGAGTCGCGCCGCGTGCAACGCCGTCACGACATCGCTATGGATGGAGTCAGCCGCTGGATGGTTCAGTTGGCGGTCTTCGATCAGCGAGTCCAACACCGCCCCTTTGAAATGCAGCACGGCAGTGCTGAGTGGAACCGGATTCCGCGGCGCCATCGCCGCGAGCAAACTCAGAAGGTCGGACATACCGTGCCACGCCAATCGGTCCTGCTCCGATCCAAACCGAAGCACATTGCGCCAGTTTTCCTGCTGCACGGTCAACGCACGGGCTGCCAGTGTCATCGCTGCCTCCGCCCGGCTGCGATCCATTTCCAGCAGACCATAATCGCGAGCTGCCACCGACGCATACCGCGAGCGTTGTTTTTCAAAGCCGTCCAACGCGCGCTGATACAGTGGTGCCGCTTTATCCAATTCCCCAAGCCGGTGCCGAATGTTCGCTTGAATAAACACCGCCATCGCAGCGAGCAGATGGTCCGGGCCGACGAGTTGTTCCATCACCAAACGTGCCGATTCGGATTCGCGCAGAGCGACGGCAAATTCCCCCTGCCGTGAGAGGATGCTGGAGATGTTCATCCGGCTCTGCGCCACCAGCAGATTTGTTTCGCCGAAGGCCCCGCTGCGGATGCGGCGGGCTTCGGTGTGAAACTGGAGCGCGGCGGGTAGGTCGCCATTTTCATCCGCCAGCAGACCACGCTGCTCCAGTGTCTCCGCTACGTCGGGATGGCCTTTGCCCAGATGCTGAACTTGAATCTCCATCGCCTGTCGCAAGAATCCGTCAGCCTGGTCGGCACGCCCCAGAACTCGTTCCAATTTCGCCCATTCCTGAAAACACGCCGCCAACTCGGGTGCGCGGCGGGGATCGCTTGCGGCGATTCTTCGCCGTGAGGCCAGCGCCAAATCCAGCAGGTCGTGGGCGTGAGCAAAATCCCCCGCGGTCATGGCCAAATGGCCGAGACGTTCGCGGAGGCCGCACGTCAGAGTGACATCCGGTCCCAGTCGAGCGATCGATAGTTCCAGAGCATTCTCAAAACTTTTTCGTGCTGCGGCTAGGTCACTGAGGTCCTGTTGCCGATCCCCCTGATCGGTCAATAAACTGACGAACAACGGGTCGGTTGTTCGGGCGGTTGCCCGAAGCCGGGCCAGACAGTCATGGATGATTGTTTGCGCGGCCGGGTGGTCCCCATCCAGCGCCAAGGCCAGCGCATAGTTTCGGCGCATCGTGAGAACACTCAAATCATCGGGGCCGCGCTGCTCACTGAGTCGGGCAATGGAGTTCGTGTAAAGTTTGATGGCTTGGGGAAGCTCCCGCAAATCCCGCAGCACCGACGCCAGATTGTTCTCCACCGTCAGGCGCAGAGGATGCAACGGTCCGACGCTGGCCAACAACGCCAGCGCCTGCTCCTGCTCAGTGCGGGCCACTCTTACCAATCCCAGGCTTCGGTGCAACTCACCCAGACTGGTTAGTGGCGGCGCGGCCAAGGCTTGATTGACGCCCGGGATTTCTCGCAGGACTGCCAGCGATGCCAGCAGGAGTTTTTCGGCGGCAACCTTGTCCCCCGTCGTCAACGCGACCTGTGCCCTGTTGTTCAAAACGGTGGCCAGCAGCGGTCCCTGGGGGGCCGGCGGCTCCAGGATGCGCTGGGCGCGCTCATAAAATGGAAGGCTATTCGTGGTCTGGCCTTCGCGCCGCCAAGCTTCTCCGATTCGATTGAGGATGTCGGCCACCGCCGGACTGTTATCTCCCAGTGCCTTGGTCCGGGCCGCGAGACATTGATCCAACACCGTGCGCGCTTCCGCATACCGTCCGAGCGAGTCCAGCGATCCGGCCACCGCCATCCGGGCGGTGTCCGTGTTCGGATGACCATCACCGAAGGCCTGTTCGAGAAGCTGCACCACCTGCCGCTGCAAAGGCAGAGCCTCGCCCCACCGCCCGCGCGATCCCAACTCATTGGCCTGGCTGTAAAGTGCATTGGCTTTGTTCAGCGCCTCCTTGGCGGCATCTGAAGTCGCCTGTCCGGACATCGTGAAAGGACACATAAGTGAAAACAGGATGGGAACGAGCCACGCAAACGCGCACGGCAGGTGAAAAGCCTTGGACGATTCTCGAATCACGCGGGATGAGTCTAGGGACGCGCGAACCGGTGTCAAACCACGCAACGGCCGCAAGACACCGTAACTGCGTCGGACACGCGCAAGTCGGGCTTGTGAGTGTTCTCGGCAAAGTGGGACGAGTCGGCGGGGAGTCGTCCGGGTGATTTACAAATCGGAGGCGAAACCGAGGGAACGGTAAGCGGCAAGTTTCAGAATGCGCCTTTTGTTGAGCAGAGCGGCTCTGAACGGTAGTTCAAACCCAAATGACGGTTGTTGAATCTACCCTGTTTTGAGGAGGTGTCGTGCTGCGTTTGGTTGAGGCGACAGCACCGTATCTGAGACGAGGCGACCGCTTTTCCTGAGCCAGTAGTAAACCGACTTGCGCGATCGTTTTATGTTGTGCGTGTCCTTGAGCCACGCCGCCACCTCGGCGGCCGTCCGCCAGCGGCCAGCCTTGAGGCCGGCCTGAAGTTGGGTTTGGATTCTTGCTTTTCCGATGGGACTCGTCGAACCCGGCGGAGTGTCCCGTTCCAACAATCCGTCGAGACCGCTCCCAGCA
Organism: Limisphaerales bacterium; assembly: GCA_044224905.1. Taxonomy (GTDB): domain Bacteria; phylum Verrucomicrobiota; class Verrucomicrobiia; order Limisphaerales; family JBGAJN01; genus JBGAJN01. The sequence goes on along the minus strand of JBGAJN010000001.1, from coordinate 1,641,883 downwards.
AATTTGTTCAACCACACTTGAATCGTGGAACGTGAGCGCCCGACCAAGCGGGCAAGGTCATCCAGAGTGTGGCGGCCGTCAGTGGCCCGGAGCGCGACCCGCAGCCTTTCCTGATCGCGTGCGTCGGTGGCCGAACGCAATCGCCGAAGCAATTCCGCCCGCTGTGCCGCACTTACAATAAGTCTGGTTTTTCGCCGTCCCATCGACCGGCATCCTGACAGGTTTTGAAGGATAAGACAACCGTCTATCTACCGATTATCGTTCAGGCGCGCGCCCAAGGATGATTGCGACTCCCAGTCCACATTGGACGTGAGCGAAGATGCTGGAGCCGTTACCGGCGGTGCTGATTAGCGTCTGGTGAGAGTTGGTTAAGAGGGAGGAAAAGAGCAACTAAGATGAGATCCATTCGTTGCGTGAAGCCAACTCCGCTGGTCTGTGGAAAACCGAGCGCGTTGGACCTGTTCCGAGTTGTAGTAGAGGCGGTCGGCGGCCGGTTCCGTTAACATTTAACACCCAAACAATTTAGCGTTTTCGCCAAATATTTTCAAAAAGTATCTACCGTTTATCAGTAAGACGTGCTATACAAAATAAAGTTGTTAAAAACCTTGAGGAGGAATTTATGACCATGAACCAAACCGCCCCGGCATTCCCGCTTGGGCAGACCGTGATCACCCCGAACGCACTGGAGACGCTGCACGCGGACGATGTGCAACGGGCCATTCGCCGCCACGCCGGCGGGGACTGGGGCGAGTGTTGCGCGGAGGATGCGCAGACGAATGACGCCGCGCTGCTGGAAGGGTGCCGCCTGCTGTCGGTCTATCGCGACCGCAACGGGACGAAGTTCTGGGTCATCACCGAATGGGACCGCTCGGTGACGACCATTTTGTTACCGGAGGATTACTAGGAAACAAAGCCGCCGGGGAATTCGCCCCGGCGGCCCCGTCATAGGAAAAGAAAAGGAAAGAACCATGAACATTTACACAACTATCACAGACCGCATTTTGAAACAACTGGACGCCGGCGTGATTCCGTGGCGCAAGACCTGGGCCACGGGATTGCCCAAGAGCCTGACCACTGGGCACGAATACCGGGGCGTCAACCTGCTGGTGCTGGGCGACACGGACTACACCAGCCGCTACTGGGTGACCTTTCGCCAAACCATGTGCCTGGGCGGACACGTTCGTAAGGGAGCGCGCGCGACGCCGGTCATTTACTGGAAATGGCGCACGCCGGAGGAACTCGCCCGGCGCCGCGAGCAGTCCGGAACCGAAAACCCTGCGCCGTGTGTTCCTTTCACCAGCGCGGTGTTCAACCTCGACCAGATCGAAGGGGTGGCCCGACCGGAGGACGACGTGCCCGTGAGCGGCAATCAGCGGCTGACGCTGGCCGACCAACTTGTGGAAATCATGCCGGACAAACCGGAGATACTCCACGCCGTCACCCGCGACCCGAGCTACCACCGCGGCGGCGACCGGGTTACTTTGCCGCACCTGAGCCAGTTCGAGAGCGCCGACGAATACTACGGGACGCTGTTTCATGAACTGGTCCATGCCACCGGACATCCAAAACGCTTAAACCGTTTCGCGGAGGCCGAAGGGGACAAGACCGAACGCTACTCGTTCGAGGAACTGGTGGCGGAGTTTGGCGCGGCGTTCCTTTGCGGTTTCGCCGGCATCGTGAATCCTGTCAGCGAAGCTCTTCAGGCCAGTTACATTGCCGGCTGGTCCAAGGTTCTGCGCCAGGATTCGCGGTTGATCGTCCACGCGGCCTCGGCGGCGCAACGGGCCGCGGACTACATCCGCGGAAAGGTTCTGGTGGAGACGGTATCCGCCGCTGCCTGAACTAGGTAATGGTCGCCGGGATTGGCAACCCCGGCGACCCGGCCCGCCGATCAAGTCGCACGTTTCGTTGCCTCATTGAAAACTCATTAAAGATAAATAGGAGAATCAGACCATGAATCAAAAACCACTGAACAAGGAGATGCTGGTGTTCATCAGCGCACATTCAAAACTGAACCGGGTCCGACTCGTAACGACCCTCCTCTGGTATGCCCTGCACCTCTGCTGGCGAATTGCGAGGCTGCCCGATGGCCCCTGGCACGAACAACTGATTGTGATGTCAAAGGACAAACACTACAACCGGATGACCGGCGTCAATGTGCCCTTGGCGGCCAAGCCCGAGTATGACCCGGAAGACCTCGCCGTCACTGCCGAGGAAGAACCCCGCACTCTGGATTTTCCATTTTGTGACGCATTGAAACAGTTGCTCATCACCTTCGGTTCGGATCGCTGGTGGTTTAAGCGCTATCAACGATGACTCATTTCGGCTGCCGGCCGTTTATGAACTCGGCTGCAAAAATTTAGCGAGCCCCCTCACGGGGGGCATTTTTATTTCTTGCTGCGGTCACGGGACGGCTATTCCTCGCTATGGGTCGTTCTCTCGATGGAGGCCACAAATAGCGCGGCTTCGGAAACCGCCGCGTAACGTTTGCCCTGCTCAACCACGCGCCAGACCTGCTGAGCGGCCAATTGCACGTAAAGTTCATGCAGACCGCGACCGGTGATCACCACGTCGTCGGTGGCGAAAGTCAGGGTCAATTGTTCAGGCTGGCAGTGCATGGATTGCACCAGATGGTAAGGCAGATAAAAACTCTCCCGGCCGTGGTAGAACAAGATGCCGGCCGGTCGCTCGTCCGTGGCATAAGGCTGGTCCAGCCCCGGAAAACCCGCCGCCTCGGGCGCGGCCGGCTTCGCCGTGGAAACTGCGTCCGGGCCTCGCACCCCGTCTTTTCGTCCACGCAACATTTCGTTCTCTGGTGATTAAATGCTCAGCCCCGTCTTCACCGTCTGGCGTTGATCAGGGGTTTCGCGGAGTGCCAGGTGGGCGCTCTCCAACAACTCCGTGGCGGAAAGTCGCGCGCCGGGTTTGGTGACGGCCTCGCGGAGAAATTCGAGATCGTCCGTGTAGATCTTCACCTTTTCGCGGCCCCGCGACGTGCTCACATAAAACTGGTTGAGATTCGCCGCCTGTTGGGTCTGTGAATCCACGGCCACATACACATGGTCCACCGTCCGACCTTGAGCGGCGTGGCTGGTGACACAATAACCGTGGGTGAACGCGCGGAAGTCCGGTTTGATGACGCGTTTGTCAGTCAGGACAATTCCTCCGTCCGGTCGCACCGCTTGAACGGTGACTATCTGCCCGTTGAAGAGTCCATCGTTTTTGCGATTCCCCTGCACGAGCAACTGCTCGCCCGCCGCAACCGGAAGTTGTTCCTTGCGGGACACTCCAAAGCAATCCGCCTGCTTCCGGGTGAGATGCGTTTCCTTTTTCCGTCCGGGTTTACGAACACGAAGTTTGTCCGCGTCAACTCCGATCACCTCCGCCCATTCGCCTGTGCTGAACTCGGTGGTGGGCTTGTGGAAGGAGACAATCATTCCCGGCTGGTAATTGAGCAGGTCGCGTTTTTGCGCGCGCGTCCATTTCAGAGACTGGTGGGTGGTGACGACGGTATCTTCACGCGCAAGCAGATTCCCGGCTTTGAGTTGCGCGCGCACCGCACCGGTCACCACGTCTATTTCCCGCCAAGTCGGACTGACGATGAGCGCGGTTTTCCCCGCTTTGACCGAGCCAACATAATCTGCGGCCAGATGTTGGTAACGCTCCGCATCGTCCATTTCCACGACGGCGCCCAGCTTCTCCAGGCGACGCAGCGCCCGCGCGCCCTGGCCGCGCGATAGTTCGGTGATGGCCGCGCGGTATTCGCGGGCCACTTGGCGCTGAACCCGCGTGAGCCGGATGCTTTGCAAAGAGGAACGTTCTTCCAAGAGACGCAATGCGTCACCCGCCTCGACGCCGGAATGCTGGCGGGTATCGCCGGACAGGATGAGTCGCCCGTGCAACGTGCGGGTCATCTCAACGAGCGCGAGCACATTTCGCACGGACAGAAAGCTGGCCTCGTCCACAATCAACGCCTTGCCCTGGGCCGCGCGTTGGAAGTCGGGGTCCGCAAGAAACCGCTGCACGGTGGCCGCTTGGGTCAACCCTTCCTTGCGCAGCACGTCAACCGCCGCCGCAGTCGGCGCCAGGACCACGGCCGCGTGCCGCTCCTCGATGCCGCGCACAATTTCCTTGAGCACCCGCGTCTTGCCGGTGCCGGCGTGACCCCGGAGCGCAATGACTTCATCCGGCGACCGCAGCACCAGTTGTAAAGCAAGGCGCTGCTCATCGGTGAGTCCCACGTCACCGGCGAAGGTCGCGTTGAGTGGGCGACAGCGACCGGCACCCTGATTGACCGCCGCGACCATCTGCTGTTCCTGCAAGAGTGTTTCTTTGGTCGTGAGTGACTGCCCGACTTTGATGAACTCCGTGCGCCGGTCCAATTCCGCTTCCAGTTCCGTCAGGCCCGTCTGTCCACGCGCGAACGCGAGGCCCTCGCGCAAGACTTCATGGACCGCCACCACGCTGTAACGCTCGAAGAGATGTTCCCGCGCGTGATCAATGGCGGCGATGGCCGCTTTCGGGTCCGCCTCGGACGGTGGTGCGGCTGGTGCCGCCGCTTCGCTCGCTGACGGCTGTCCCGTTGGCTTCCGTAAGTGAGGATGGGCTTGATGCGAGTCATCAGGGGGTTCCTCCGCCGGCATAACGACCGTTCCACTTGACGTCGGCGGTGGTGATTCAGACGGTTCCGTGTTCTGCGTCAGGGCGGGGACGACGACGGGGTGGATTTGGTGGCGTGGTGGTGGCGTCGCCTTTTGAGCTGCCTTTATCAAAGACCGGAGCACCTTCCATTCGGAGGCGTCGAGTTGGGCGCTCTGGTGGGCGAGGACTTGTGCGCTGGTGAGGTCTTTGCGTTTCGCGTCGCGGCTCGCGTGGGCCACCGCCGCGCGCGCATTGTTCGAAATGGGCTGGCCGAGCCGGGTGGTGAGCTTGGATTCTTCCGCGACGATCTGCCGGCGGCGTTTGCTGTAACGGTCGATGATAACGGGTGGCACGCCGTCAATCTCGAAGCCGTTCGCCGTGTTCCGAAGCTGATAACCCAGCGCCCGCAGGCGCAGGGCCAGGTCGCTGCGATAGACCTCGGTGAAGAAGGTCATCTGGTCGAACATGGCCGACGGCTCCAGCGCCTTCCATCGTTTCTCGGTGGCATCCCAGGTGGCATTGAAGATGACGAAGTGCGTGTGGAGTTGCGGGTCGAGCGCACGGGAAGTGTCGTGCCGGAAAACCGCTGCGGTGATTTCCCCGGTGGTGCGTTCGGAGCGCCGGCCATCTTTTCGGATTCGCGTCGCAGCCACCTGTTCCATCCGGTGCAAGGCCACGCGGCTTGCGGCGTCGTGGGCGGCGACAATCCGGGCGTCACCGGCCAGGAGAGCCATGACGGAAATGCTCTTGGGGGCGGAGACCACGAAGTCATAAAAAACGCGGCGGTCCATCTTGCGCTGGCGGACGGTGAGCCGGGTGCCGGTGACGGGATGGAGGTTGTCGCACAGCCGGGTGTAGGCGAGTTCGCTGACCGGGGCGGCGAGATCCAGCCCCAGACGTTCGATGCCTTTCCCGAACCAATAACCCTGAATCGTCTCGCCTTCCGAATAGTAATCACCCTTGGCCAGATGTTCGCGAAAGTAGTTCTTGGCGGCCTTCAAATTCTTCTGTGGTCGTGCCGTTATCATGAATCAATCGTGGTTTGTTTTTGAGAGGCTGGCGCGAGGACACCAACTCCTATCGCTGAACCCTCACTTCGTTCGGGCTCGCCGATAGGAAAGCACTCTGCGCCACAAACCGCGCCACCACCCGAACCACGGGGACACCTGGCCGTCGGCTTCCAGCGGGGGCAGCACCGTCTTGCGGAATCCTTTGTCGGCATGAACCACGAGGCACTGGTGCTTCCGGAGCTTGCGCAGTTCGTGGGTCTTCACCCGGTAAGCCTCGGTCTCGGTCCGCGTCTGCGAACGCTTTCCGTCGCTGGTCGTCCAGCTCCGTTCGAGAACGGTTTTCTTTCCAAGGAAATCGGCGCTGGCCTTCGCATCGTCCTCGTCGGCGGCGGTGAAGATGAGCCGGTTGCGCAGGTTCAGGGTGAAAACCTTGGACTGCTCGACGCCCAGCGGCGGGATGAGAGAAGTAGTGCTTTGCGTCGCCGCGATGAAGGCGGCACCCGCTTCGCGGATCACGTCCACCAGCGAGTGGTCGCTCAGGCCGTCTTCGCTGGCGGTCACGAAGTGTTGCGCTTCATCTGCCAGAAGCACGAGGAGGTTTTGTTTTTCCCTTTCGTCGCGGGGCCGGTCGAAGCGACGCAGGACGTGCAGATGAAAAAGCTGCTTGAGAAAGGTGCCCAGATAACGGCGCTCCGTTTGGAGCCGCTGCGGCAGGGCGAGGCAGATGATCTTCCCCTGATCGAGTTCACCCAGCGAGAAGGTGCTGTCGCGGGAAAAGACTTCCGCCACTTCCGGCGTCGTGAAGTAGTGGAGGTAGTTGGAGACCGTGCCGACAACGCCCGCGCGCTGCTCGGGCGGTTGATTGAGAAAATCCTGGAGCTGCCGCGCGAGTTCCGCTGTCGCCGGCCGGTCGCGTAGTTCTGTGATGGCCGATTGCAAGTCGGCGAGGTTTGTCAGCAGGTTGTGGACGTTCTCCAGCGTCACGTCGTAGCCGAGCGCTTCGAGCGCGGTCAGTCCCTGCCCGATCAGAATCTGTGCCGCGCGGCGGAAGAAACTTTGCTCCTGCCGGTTGCCCAGCGCGACCGCCGTGTCCACCACGCAACGGGCGTAAGTCCCGGCGGGAATCGAGCGGTCACCGGTCAGGTTGAAACGGTGCGTCGGTTTCCAGTCCTCGCCGGCTTCGTTCGGACGCACTTGGAGCAGGGTGGTGTCGGCCTCGCGGCCAAAGTGCCGCGCCATCCCGACCAGCGTCTCGAACAGGACGCCCTTGTCATCAATGCACAGCAGGCCGAAGCGGAAGCCGCGGTGGAACAGTTGGTGGAGCAGTTGGTGAATCCCGGAACGGGTCTTGCCGGAGCCGGTCGCTCCGGTGATGAGCCAGCCCTGGCAGAAGGCGTTGCGGTCCCAAGCCAGACCGCCCAACTCGACCACGGTCGTCCGCTGCCGGTGTACGCGCCATTCCAGCCACACCCCGGCCGTTACACCCAGCCCACCGATAGTCAGCCAGCACGGTGCAGATGGCAGATAATTCCAAGCGAGGCCTGCCGCCCCGGCCAGCGTTGCCGCGATGAGGCAGTCGGTGCGGTTCATGCAACCAAATTCAAATGGTCACCACTGGTGGTCAGCCGCCCGCTGCCGTTGCCTCCGGCGTCGAGATCATCCACCACGGCGTCACCGACCATTTCCTCGATGAAGTTCCGCAGCGCCCGAGCACCAAAATCGCGGGAGAATCCGCGATGAATGAGGAAGGACAGGACGTCGGGCTGGAACTCAATTTGGCGCCCCTGTTGTCGATGCCAGTCCAACAGCGCTTCCAGATGTTGCTCGGTAATTTCCGCCTGCACCTTCCGGTTCAGCGGGCGAAACACAAACGGCTTGCCGAACCGCGCGAGCAGTTCCGGGCGCAGGAACCGTTTGATGCAACCGACAACGTGGCGCTCCAGGCTGGTGAAGGACAGATGTTCGCGACCGATGATTTCCGCTGAACCGAGATTGCTGGTGATGACGAGGTAGATGCCCTGCAGGTCGAGCGTGTCGCCGCACGCGAGCGTCAACCGCCCGGCATCGGCCATTTGCAGGAACCAATGAACCAGCTCCGGGTGCGCCTTCTCGATTTCATCCCAGAGCCACACGCCGCCCGGACTCCGGTCGTAAGCCCGCCCCAGTCGGCCTCTGTCGCCGGAGCGGTTTCCGAGCAACCCTTCAAAACTGTCAAAGGTTTTGTATTCCGAACAGTCGATGCGGAGCAGTTCGTTTTTCGGGCACAGAATCTCGGCCATCGCCTTGGCGGTTTCGGTCTTCCCCACACCGGTGGGACCGGCAAAGAAAAAACACCCGCGCGGGCCGTGCTGCGGGATGGCGTTGTATTCGCGCCGGGCCAGCGCACTCTGTAAACGAGTCAATGCCTCGGCCTGACCACGGATGCGGCGGGGAAGTTCGTTCCGCAGTCGGGCCAGGCTTTCGTGTGGTGTTTGCATATTCTGCAAACACATCCGCGCTCACCGGGAAAACGGTTTCGGGAATCTTAAGGAATTGCACGGAAGGGAGCGGCCCTATTCCTCCGTCTGCCCGTTGAGCAGGATTCGCGCGATGAATCTTAGCGGCAAATCCCTGGCGGGTCCGGCTGGGTCAAGGTGGAGCAGGAGGGTGGCGGGGTGACAACCTTGACGCGGACGGACACGCCATAAAATCAACCCTACGGTTCATCGCGCCTTTCCTTCGTGGTTGAACCGAAAAGACGCCGGTTACGATTCCGCTGGCAGCAATGGAATTGCGGGGCGGGAATCCTATCTCCGCTGAGATCGTTATCCCGCGTTGCCGGTTCGCAGTTCCCAAACCATGCGCCAAATGCGATCGGTCTCGCCGCGCTCAATCACCTGCAAGGGCGTCGAACCCTCGAAGGCGGGATTGGGCTGCTTGAGCCATTGGCCGATGGCCTTGGCGTCCACCAGGTCGGACAGCGCGTCGAAGAGGCGCGTCAACTCGGTCAGACGCTTCTGCGCCGAACCGCCAGGGGTCCGTCCACTGGCCCAATGCGCCACGGCGCGCGGCGAGAAGCCGGCCAGCCGCGTGAAGGAATCCTGGGTCACCCCGAAGGAACTACAGAAGGTGCGCACGGAAAACTCGTCCTTCGCCGTGTGCGTGGTGAACACCGCCGCATTGAGGCTGTGGGCGCGGGTGCCGTTCGTGCGGCTGGATTTCGGAGCCGCGCTTCGTTTGGCCATCATCGTCTTCATGGCTTATGTATCGGCTGTTTGAGAACATTTTGCAAGCAACAATACCTGCAATTGTGCAGGCACTATGGCTTCAGCCAAGTCTTCAGTTCTGCCGCTTCCAAGACCTGCTGCCGGCTGGCGGACCGAAGACGGCGGGGAAAGACGACCAAGTTCATTGCGTCCGGCACGCGGGCGGACGGCACGAGAAAGCCCTCCACTCGCGCGTCGAACAAGGCCCGCCCTAACGCCTGCCCCAAAGTTTCCCGGCCCTAGGCATTGATTTTCTGCCACTCCTCGGCCAGCAGTTCGGCGAGGTCTGCGCCGGGAATCGCGCTGACCAGTTTGGGCAGGTCGATGACCGCCTTGAGCCGGTAACGAATCCCCACAATCAAACGCGGCTTTACAGTTGAGCGTTTCAATCCCACCGCCTCAAACAACCTCATGCTCTCCTCGGCGGCTGTGCCGGGGTTCAAGCTGCAATAGAGCGCCCCAAAGACATCCGGCGGATTCCAGCGCGCGCCGGATTTCATCGCACCCGTTCCGTCCACAATCTGCTCGGGCTTGGCAAATTCGAGCGGCACCGAGCGAAACACCACTCCGCTCCACGCCTTCTGCCAGGCCGGATGCTCGCGCACGGCGGCCCGGACGCGCCGGTAAAATGGATTGGGATGCAGCTTCACGGCGACGATGTTGCCAGACCTGTCAAATCACGTGGTTCATTTCTGGTTCTGCAAACTCCGACCACGGGTTTCGTGGAGCCGAGCGGGCGGAGGCGAGCGTTGGTCATGGCGATTTGCTCCGCGGCAGGTTCGTGTTTACAGCAACGCGCCAGGCGGGGTTACTCGTGCCAGCGCAGTTGGATGCGGGAGGACGGTGTGCCGGAATGCAAGCAAGCTTGCTTGCAAACACGCACTCCAACTTGCAAGCCCTCTTGCATGAAAGATTGCTTGCGTGCTACTCAGCAAACATGCCTGCCATTTGAAGGCTTGGCTTTTCTCGGAGGGAATCATGGGCACGGTCGTCGCACTGACGAATTCCAAAGGCGGCGTGGGCAAATCCACCATCGCTGTTCATCTCACCGCGTGGAACCAGCAATGCGGCCACCGGACTGTCTTGGTCGATGCCGATGCGCAGGGGGCTTCGTCGCTGTGGCTGCACGAAGCCGCGCCCGACATCAGAATCATCCGCTTGCAGACGCCGGATGAAATCCTCGACCAGGTTCCACGTATCGCAGCGGAGTTCGACCGGGTTGTCATTGATGGTCCGGCGGGCTTGTCCGAAGTGACGCGGGCGGTTCTGCTGGTGGCCGATCTCGCCCTGTTGCCGTGCGGTCCGTCGGTGCTGGACCTGCGGGCGGTGGAGGAAGCCATTCGCGTCGTGCGACAGGCGCAACGCATCCGCGGTGGCCCGCCGCAGGCCGTGCTCGTGCCCAACAAACTTCAGATTCAATACCGGCTCACGCGCGAACTGCTCGCGACGGTCCAGTCGCTCGGCATTCCCGTGGCCAGCGGCTTGCGCCTGCGCCAGGCATTCGCCGATGCCGCCGGACAGGGCACGCTGGTCTGGCGGATGGGACGGCGCGGGGCGACAGCGATGGAAGAGATCAAACAACTTTTGGAAGGGCTGCATGAATTTCAAGCGAACGATGGGCGAAGCCTTGCACACGGGTAGGCTGAGCGAGGAAGCTCGAGCGTTCATTGGTGCTGGCGCGGCCGGTGCGCCAGCCGCAGCGGTGGCCGCGTCGCCGCCATCGTCCACGCACGCAGCCGACGGGGTGCCGGCCAGTCCGCCATTGCAAGCGAAGGATGTTACTGCCATCGCCGCGATGGAGCGGCCCGCTCAACCTGGGACTCCTCCCCTCACCGGAAGTGTTTCCATGTCGTTTCGTCTGCCGGCCGAATTGCCGGTCGCACTGATGCGCGCCTCGATGGAAAGGAAGCTGCGCCGCGAGAAGCCTTTCACCCAGCAGGAGATGGTGGCGCAAGCCGTCCACGAGTGGTTGCGCAGAAACGGTCATTTGGAATGAAGTGCCAGATAACGCGGACGCGTCTTGGAACTTTTGAAAGCGATGGAGCACGTGTGGAAGAAAAAGGGGAGAATTGATTAAGGGCTCAATTCTCAAAAGCCGTGAACCTTCGTAAGAACCGCAACGGTCACTTACCGGTATGGAACCGATCAGTCCCGTGGGTCTGTTTGTTTCTCTTTGGCCTGCTGGCAAATCCAGGTGTGGGCCAAATCCGCGACCTTCGCGAGAACCAGCAGGTCGTCGCGACCGAACGAGTCGGTGGACTTCCACGGTTCCTCGTCGTTCTCCTTGTAGACACGCGAGAACGTGACGTTGTAGCGGACACCTTTTTCGGTGTCGTTTTTCCAGAGTGCGGCCTTGATGGCGCCGATCCGGACCTCATGGACTGGTTTTTCTTTTGGTTTTTGCATATGTGTTTCGGGACCCATGTTTACCTCCGTGAAGAACCTTGAAATGGTTTCATATCATGTTTGAAACCGTAAACCAAGAGGGTGGGTCAGTTTTTACCTTCTATCGCCCGGCCCTGCGTCCGTCGCGGTCGGCTCCGCAAACCGAACGGCCATTCTATCGGTGGGGATGGCCGAGATTTCACTCGCGGGCGAATTCCGTTGTTGGTCCCAGGCCCAGAAATCCAGAATCGGCGAACCCGGCTGGCCCCGGCAGAAGTCGGCCAGCGCCAGCAACCGGCTCTCGTCGCTGTCGAATCGGGCCAGTGTGTCGGCGGAAGCAAGAAACAGGCCGCCGGTCATGGCGTGCCGGGTGCGGGCGCGCTCCTGCGTGAAACGCTCATAGAGTGTCCGGTCGGACTGTTTCAAACCGTCCTCGGCCTCGCGCAGATAGGCACCGTAGGCGGCCTCGCTGGCCCGCTGGTGCTCGCTTCGTTCCCGGTCAAGGCCGGCCTTCAACCGAACAGAGTTTTCGCGTCTTAGGACGCCCAGGAAGGCTTCACCATGCAGGACGAGGGCGAAGGAGAGATTAGGCTTGGCCCGTGAATCACCGCGATGCCTGGCTCGCATCCAAGCACCGAACTTCCGACCCAACCCGCCAGGGTCTGTATGGTCAGTTAGGTCGGCCAGTCGCTTACTAAACTGCGCCGCCACCTCCACATCTTTCGGAAAGGGTTCCACGGCGGACTCCGCCTCGTTGCCGTGGTAGGCGGCGTAGTAACTGCGGGCGAAGGTCCGGGCGAGTTTCAACCGTTCTTCCTCCGCTGGTGCGATGCTCTCCGGTTTGGCCCAATTCTGTTCAATGGCACGCCGGAGCAGGCCAAGGCGGTTACGGGTAGTGTGCCGCAGGGGCAGCCATTCAAGCTGGCGCTGGATCGCTTCCAATGAATGCATGGCCGCGAGCAAACGGGCGGTGGACTCATCAAACCCGGTTCTCGTCAGCAACTCAAAGCCAGCCGCAGCAGCCGGCACCGGATTCCCTGTTATTGTTTGTTCTGTTTTAAGTTCTGTTTTAATCCTTATGCCGTTCACCATTGTTGACCGCTCCCCGTTCACCTTTATGGACTGGTGCCGTTCACCATTTCCAACCGGTGTCCCGTCCACCTCCCGTTCACCTTTTCCGACCGGTAGGTTGGCTGCGGCTTCCGGCCCAGTCCGCAGGACGCGTCCGGAAGCGACGGCGGGAGCCCAGTGGATACCATAGGTCGCCGCCCGGTTTTCCCGGCCTGCCGCCGGGTCAAAACAACCGGCATCCACCTGCTCGATGTAGCCACGCTGCCGCGCCTCCGTCACCGCTTCGTGAACGTGCTGACGCGACAGTTTGGTGAGTCGGCTCAACTCGGTGATCGAGCGGCTCACGGGCACCTTGCGCTCGCCACCCGGCCCCCACTGGATGGAATAGAATAACAGGGCGCTCACGACACGAATCACCGACAAGCGTTCGCGCGGCAGCACGTAATCGAAGAAGGCGTTGGGGATGTTTTTGCGGGCGGCCTTGGGACGCGGCACGGCGTGCACCCCGTCCGCCACATCCATGACTGCAGCCTCCGGGTAGTAGAATCCTCGAAACTCGTCCGGGTTGTCCGTGTAACGGCCCTCCTGGTCCCAGCAAAGCTCGTAGATCCCGTTTTGAGCTGGTTGGCCGCTGCGATCCGGCCGGGGTGCTCGCACGCAACGGAGGAAATGGCAGTCGACCGCCTCGCGCAGGGCATCGGCAATGGACTCGCGCGAGACCCCGGCTCTCTCAATCAGTTCGCGATAAGTAAAACGCAGTTGTTCCTGCGTGGGATTGCCGTGTTCGTCCACCCAGCCCAGCACCTTGCGCAAGGCATAGCCGACGATGCGCACCGTGCCGCGCGAACAATTCGGCACCATCAGCGTGAAGAACTGAATCGGCACAAAGGTGACGTTGGCCCGGAAGTCCGGGAAGCCAGGAAAGGATGAAGTTGGGTTTACCTCGCAGGCCATGTCTTGTCGCTTCCTGAAATCGCCACCACTGGTTCGTGTGCGGTGTGCGCTGGCGGCAGGGGACGCCCGTTCCGCTCGGCGTGCTCCCTGACGATTTGATTGATGCAAAAACTCCGGTCGCGGTCTTCCTTTTCCGCGAGGTCGCGCAAATAATTCAACACGGGAATCTCCAGGGTCACGCCCGTGGAACGGGTCAATCGTTTCTGTCGCACCGTCATCGTTTGCTTTTTCCTCCTGTAAAAGAACCTCTCCGACCTCGTAGCACGGCACGACCGGTCATGACAAGGGGAGGTAAAACAACAAACCGCCGTCATGGATCTGTCAACTTCACGGGCGGCCGTGCTAGAGAGTTTTCCATGGGAGGTTTTTGATCCCAGCAACGTCAGTGTCTGCCAACGCATTCTCTGGCGTCATTGAGACGGGCGCGAACACCCGGCAAACCGGATTCACCATCCGGCTAAGGAGACGGAGTTAACCAACCGTCAAGTTCGTGTCCCGTAGAGCGTGGTGCCATGAGAATGGCCCGCCACGTTCGAGAGAGGCTTCTGAAAGTAATCCCCGGTCACCAACCGGGAGTAATCTTCAGATTCTATCTCATAGAGAGAGGCGGGGTGCAGCCCGCGAATAGGGGCGATCGGGAAATGCCCGGCCGTGAAAACCGGCCGGGCCGTCTGATTCAAAGCGGGTGCGAAGCGATCAAGGGGCGCTTCAAATCCCCCGGCGGGACACAGGGACCAAAGCCGCAGGGCCAATCGGGTGCAAGGCTCGACAGGTTCGTGTAACGCAACGCTGGCGTCGGGAGTCTGGCGGTGGCAACACCGACCAGCCGGATGGCGACCCCATCCGGGTATCCGCAGAAAAGGCGGAACATGAAAAGCTCAACGATGAAAGGGGCGTCAAGCCCTTGCCAGTCAGCCGCAGCAGAGACGGAGCCGAATCGGAAAACACCTGGTCAGGAGGGATAGGGGGCAGCTTCTGTATTCTAGCCCTCGAAATCAGTTCCGCAAAAGCGGGACTGGAAACTATGCCGGGGCGGGAGCCTCGGACATACCTGCCAGGTCGAACATCAAAGTTCTACCGACGTGACTGCTGTAGTGAAGAGTCAGACTAACCGAGCAAGGAGTGTGGCTGCCGGAGTGGTATCCGGTGCCGGCCAAGTCAGCCGGTGATGCAAACGCCGCACTCTGACGAGAGTGCCTCAACTAGGACCGGGCAGAGCCCGGACCCAATGGCCTTCGGCTGGAACGCCGAAGACAGGGTGTCGCTTCAGCAAGGCAGTTGAAGCGGCGTGTGCGTGTTTACGGGTGGTGCCGGGCACAGATGCACACACGAAAGAGGTGACGGGATGAACCCGTCTCAATGAGGTCGTGGGCGGGTGGATTCCAACTCCACCCGCCCATTTCCGAGATTGCGTTCAAACCAGTGCGGCCTGGGGACAGGCAGCCTTGCTTGAAGGCAGCTAACGTAGTGGAGCTATTACGATGACATGCTGTGCAAAGAGGTTTCAGCAGGCGCAACCGCTATGGATTGCGCAACTGCAAAACAGGAATACAGCGCGCGGGCGTCCAAAAAAAGGACGCAACGCCCGCGCCGTCTGTGCATCAAAGGGAGTGAGGTTTAGGTTGCCGCTAACAGGAGCAACCGGGTTACGCCAGCGCGGGGCTGCCGGGCTTTTGGCCGTGGCAGTCCGGGCATCAATGGCATTCAGGTTTTGGGCTTTCGGAGGGCTGCGCCACACAATGCAACCTCCAACTTAATCCACGCCATAACACCGGTAGGAGAACCAACTATGTCCTACCGGTGTGTGGCCACTTCAATTGCAGGATTCATTCAGCAACTCGCCGTGGGTTACGTCACCCACGGTTATTACTTCTACGTCACGGGCCGGGTTCCCGACCACAAGGACCCGGCGGAGATTGACCGCAAGCTCATCAGCCAATACGGCATCGACGTGTCCAAGTGGAGCCGGACCCGGCGAAAGCAAAACGGCCTGGCCAATCTCCACTATCTGCGTTTCGAGCGGTTCTTCGTCCTCCTGGCCAGTCATGGAGACCATCCATTTTTCGAAGCCGAGGCGGGCCAGTTGCGGGACATCCGCAAGCAACCGCTCCACTTCATGGGCTACTCCATCGGTTGTCGCCGTGGTCGGAAAGATCGTTTGCTGCACGCCTCGGTGCGCATCCACCGCCGGCTGTTCAGCGAACTCAAAGTGCAATTCGAGCGCACGGCGGTCAACCGGCCGGTCGAAGACTTGGGTCGTGAATTGAGCGGGATGCCATTTGAACCCTACGCCCCGGTGCGCGACCAGTTGCGCATCATCCTTCGTGCGGTGAACCGGCGGCGCAAAGCGGCGGGGCTGGAACTCGTGCCGCGGACCGCGCTCCGAATGCGGCGAAAATCCCGTCGGGTGTTCGCGCCAGAGGGAGCAGGATGACAGGAGCCGGCTACTGTGTTACACAGGAAAATCCATGCAGCAATTCCATCCCATCATTTATTCCGCGCCCGACGGAGCGGCCTTCGGACGAACCGTGGAGGCCAGCGATGCCGACGAAGCCTGCCGCCAGGCGGCAGCCATCGGCTTGGAACTCAGCCTTCCGGAAGTGGACCGGATGCTGGAACAGCGCACGTTGGAGGTGATCGCCGTCATCAAGGGCGATCCGCAATTCGAGCTGACGAAGAAGTCGCCGCTCTTTCCGGGAGTCTGATGCCGATGGTTACGGTGCTGGACAACCAGCAATGACAAGTTGTGTTTATGTCAGGTAGCCCAATTCCCGGAGCGAGACGTAATCTCTGGGGCGGTCGTCACTGCGCCGGCCAAGGATGACATGGTCGAGCACTTCAATCTTGAGGATCTGGCCGGCCCGCATCAAATCCCGCGTGACCCTGATGTCCGCCTCGCTGGGCGTCGGGTCACCGCTGGGATGATTGTGCGCCAGCACAATGGCAGCAGCCCGTCTGGTAATCGCCGCCGCGAAAACTTCGCGCGCATGAACCAATATGGTGTCCAACGTGCCTTGCGAGATTGTCTGGACGCCGATCAAGCGACGCCGAGTGTTGAGGAACACGACCTGAAAGTTTTCAACGGTGTAGAGCCGGTTCTGCTCCCGCAGCAGGTCAGCCACGCGTTCGGGGGTGTCGAGTGACGCTGACTCCGGGTAACTCTCCTTGGACAACCGCTGGGCCAGAAGAAAGGCCGACTTGATGGCGGCGGCTTTGGATTTGCCAACGCCTTTCACCTGCTGAAGTTCGTCGAACGAAGCCTGGGCAAGGTTGGTTAGTCCGCCGTATTGCTGCAACAAGGCGGCGGCGGCCGGCTTGCCAGTCAGGGCGGAAAGTAATTCGCTGTTGTTGGCGTGCTCCAATGGTTCCATCGATCTCCTCTGCGTGCGGCGGGAGTCTAGCACCGCTCGATCCCTTTTAGAAATACCTTCCACGGTGAAGCGACCCAGACTGGATTCCGAAGCATTCCTGCCACTTGCGCCAAACCAGCAGAATGACAATTCGCAAAATCGGTTGGCCCTATTGACTTGCAAGTGCCGTTTGAGGCACTGATGGAGGTGAGTAGAAGCAGATGCCTCCCGGCAGGTTGTTCATCAGGATTTCATACGCGTGGCCGATCATCGGATCGGCCTTTCTTTCCACGACGATTTCCTTCTAAACACGCTGAACCACGGTGGGACAGCACAGTGAAGGGGAGTTTCTCCAACCGGACCTGCAAAGGTGCCGCCTGGCGCCCGGAAGGAGAACAATTCAAACGCAGCGCGAGCCGGCTCAAACCCGGCGGGCGGAAAGAAAGACACGTATGAACCTGCATGACACAAGAAACTTCAAGGCCATCGCCTTGAGTGAGGACGCACTCCGCGCTCAGGCCCCCAGCATTTATGCTACGGGACCGATGCAGGGAGTGAGTCCCCGTTACACATTCGTTCCCACGGCCCGGATTATTTCGGGCTTGGGGGAACAGAACTGGGTGCCGGTCGGAGTGGAAGAACAACGCATCCGCAAGGAGGCGCGGCGCGGCTTTCAGAAGCACCTGATCCGCTTCCGCCGCACGGAGCAGATGGAAACGCTGGAGGAATGGAACGTGGAACTGGTGCTGCTCAACTCGCATGACACGGGCTGTGCCTATCAACTCCACGCCGGCATTTACCGCCGGGTTTGCAGCAATGGGTTGGTCCTGAGCGAAGGCTCGTTCCAAGCCATCCGGTTCCGTCACGCGGGCTTGCTGGCCGACGAAGTCGTGCAGGCAAGCTTTCGCGTGCTGGAGTTTGTTCCACGCGTGGGCGAACTGATCAACCGCTTCCGCTTCCGCGCGCTGGAAGCGCGGGAGTCGCTGGCACTGGCCAAGCACGCCCTCATGCTGCGTTACGGCCGGCTGGCGGACGCTCCGGTCGGGGCGGAAACGCTGCTCAAGGCGCGCCGTCCGGAGGATGAGGGAACGGACCTGTGGACGACGATGAACCGCGTTCAGGAAAACCTGATTCGCGGTGGCGTGTCCGACTTCCATCGGGACCGTCGCAACAAACTCCGCTCGGTGCGGGCGCTACGGGGCATCGATTCCAAAGTCAGCCTGAACAAGGGACTTTGGGGTTTGGCCGAACGGGTCGCCAATGGCGAGTTACTGCCGGAGGTTGTCGAAGAGGCACTCACCGCCTGAAGGTTCCGCGCGTTGAAGTCCGCTTCAACGGTGGTCCAGTCGAGTGAGCGCGCTGGTCAGGGAAGGTTGGGAGGTTGTTCAGAGGGTTGCACGGCTTTTGAGAATTGTGCCCACACACAAAACAATTCTCACCCTTTGCCTATAGCCTGCCGAATCCCAGCTTGACCATGAGTTCGTCGTAAGCACTTTTCATCTGTTGAAGTTCAGCCAAGCGGGTGTCGTAGTTTTGCTTCGTAACCGACAATTCTTGCTTCGCTCGTTCCAGCATCATTGGCAGGCGTGGATCTGGTCGAGGAGGCGCGGGGAGTTCAACCCCAGGCAGGTCGGGGTTGTAGTTTCGCGATGCGCTAGCCGCCGCCTCCATCCCCTGAGCATGGGCAACGATCGCGTTGTATTGGGCGTAGGCTTGCTGCAAGTTCTGTTCTGCAACTGCAAGGCGCTGTTGCCCTGCCAATAATTCCTGATCCGCGCGCAGCTTCAGGGCTTGTGCTTGTTCGCGCGCTTTTTGCTCATCAACCCGCTCGACTTGCGTGGCGGAGGGATTTGATACCGGCGAAGTCGTTGGTGAGTTTGTCACCTTGCCTTGTTCTGTTGTGACAGTTTCGTTGCGGGCAGATTCCCTTTCACAGCCAGCGAGGAGCAGCCCGGACAATGCCAACGTCAGCCCAACAAGGCGTCGGGCTGGAAGAGCGAAACAGATTTTTGAATTCATGTGCTTGACCGTTCGATCTTGGTGCAGTCGCCCGTCGCTGCCAAGGAATCAAGTCAGATCGTTGAGTCCGATGGCAGTTTCAAGACGGGCAAGGCACAGGTTGGGGTCAACGGTTGGTGACACTGGGGTTCACGCAAAATACTCCACCGCTTCTTCCTGAAGCGTCATCGTCTGATCACGGTCGTCTGCCTTCAGCAGCTTCAACACCTGCCGCCGGATGAACGGTCCCATCTGCGGCCAAGTGATACGATGAACCTTCACAGAGTTTGCCTCGGGTGGCAACGGCACCGGGTGCGACCGAGCAAAGGCGGCGCCGCCGTCGAGGACGTCGGTGACCTCGTGCATCGTGATGACGACCTGCGTCTTGCCATCGTGAACCATAGCTGCGATGGGGTCGGGTCCAGGATACGAAGGCCAGACTTCGTCGCTGTGATGGTAATTGTAGAAGCCCAGGCGTGGCACCTCGAAGATGCTGCGGGGAATCTTCTGACCGAAGGTCGCCATCAAGCACAGGTCGGGCCGCCATTCCTCGCGGAACATCCGCTCAAACTCCGGAGTCTTCACCCGCCCGGTGTAAACCGGCAGGTCATTGGCCTGGGCGAGCGACGTGACCAATTGTTCCTCGGCCTGCGTGTGCGGATATTTCCAGAGCCGCACGTCAGCGTGCGTGAACGGCTGGCTGGGGTCGTCCGTGGCCACACCGGTGACGGTGATCAGTTCGGCGAGGGGCGGTTCGAGAAACTCACTCAGGACATGATAGCCGCCGTAGAAACTACCGAAGACTGCCACGCGGGTTTTGGGTTTGAAACGGTTCGTTAGATTACCAGGGTGGCGGAGTTGACTGACTCCGTGAAACGCCGGAGTGGGCATGATATTCATGGCACGCATGGGTTGCTGCGCGCAACGAACTGCGAGAACTGAAAAGGGCGTGACCCGATCACACCCCCGGTAGAGGCACCGCGAAGCGCCCGTTAAGAGAATGCATCAAGCCACGCCCAAGGTAGGGCGCAGCCTTCGCGTCGTGGTCTCTTAACTGAAAATTCGCGGTTTTCTACCGAGACCGCAGCCGAAGCTACGCAAATTAAAATGTCACGGTAGATGTCGTCCCGGATCGGTGTGGGATCAAGTTCTTTTTCAGGGCATCCATCGGGCACGGTCCAGAGCCTTCAGCACGCCCTTCCTGCGCAGCACCCGTTCGATGGAGGAGATGGTGCGTTCGCCCTCGCCCCGACATTCCACGTAAGACAGTTCGCTGCCGGATTCATTCGAACCCCAGCCGATGGACGGCGCTGCAACAATAGTTTCATCGTTGCTGTCACCGAGCAGCCAACTCAGGATATTGTGCAGGAAACGCTCGTTGTCTGCCTGAGCGAGCAACCCCAGCGGACTCGTTTCAAAAAGATGCGGCCCACCAAACAGCGCGAAGCGCCCGCGACCGAGCCGACCGGCGACGGCGACCGGCAACGGCTCAAAGCAGATCCGTCGGAGAGTCCGGTGAAAAGTCAGGCACCGTCCGCCGGTTGAAAGTGCCAACGGGCTGGCAGAGGCACCGGACTGAATGGTGAAGGTGGCGGACGACCGCCAGCGCACAGTCGTCACTCCAGCACGGGACCAAGGCAAAGGTAGATATTCCGAGGGAGTGTCAAAGTGCATCTGGAGCGGGTGGGTCAGCCGCACGGCGCTCGCATCAATCACCGCATCGTCGTTGAGTTGGCAGCCTAGCGGAGTGAAAACATCCTGAAGATTGGATTGGGTGAAGGAATCACCGAAGCGGTAGGCGAACGCCAGCAGACTGCCGCCCTCGTCCAAATAGTTCAGGACTGCGCTGACCTCCTGCCCGGTAAAAAGCGTGGTGGGTTCCGCCCGCCAACGTTCCAAGCGCGCCACGTAACGTCCGACCGGAGGTGGCAACACCAGCATTTGCGCTCGCGGCAGATGATTGAGAAGAGGTTCCCCGCCGGTCGTGCGGCAGTGGAAACCCAACCGACAGAAGGTTTCGGTCAGGCCCGCGAAGTTGCTGTGCATTTCGCGGGAAGTGAAGCCAGTCTGCGCCCAGTTGGCCTGGCCGTGACTGGCATCAAACACAACCACCGGCTTCGGTTCGCCGGTAACGACGGAACGCTTTGGGGAATTCAACAATTCCATCTCGATTCCAAACAACAATGAGCAATTGCTTCACCCGTAAGCCGCGAACCTCAGTGAAAAGTCGGAAGATCTTCCCGAAGAAAGACAGTGGTCAGGGTGCGACCGGGATTCGTAAACACCCAAAACTCCCGACCGACTTGGACTCCGGTGCCGATCTCGTATCTCGAATACAACGGTCCGCCTTCGCGCAAAGCCAGATCGTTCGTCTTCCAGTCTTCTGGAGTAAGGGTTCCCCAATCTCCCGCAGCATGCCGCTCAACGGCTCGGGTCAATTCGTGGGACGGTACGGTGGCGGCGGCATTCTGGGTAATGCGGAGGAGGCCGAGCTTGGACTGAAGTTCGGGTGGCAAATCGACTACGAAAATTCCATTCGGCGCAGGTGGCAGCAGTCCCGTGAGGTCGGTTTCGTGAGTGTTTACCGCCCGGACGCAAAATTCCTCATACGGCAGTGCGGTTTGACCACGTCGCTTCGCCTGACATTGATGAACAAGATACAAAGCATCGCGCGTTGGTTTCATAACCACCTCCCAAAAAAGCAAATACCCGCCCTGATCCTATAACACGATTTTGGAGGGCTAATCAACGGGCGTGAGATGTTCATGGTTTGAAATTTGGTAAGGCTATTCACGGGACTGGCCTTCAGTTTCGTCGGTTCGCGTCAGGGCTGTTTCCACGGACTCCGCGTCAAACTGGCGGGGCGCTTGGTTTTTGGTCAGGTCGAGGGCGTCCTCGATTTCCTGCTGCCGCTGCACCAGTGCCGCCAGCCGCTCCGCATACTCGAAGGGCGTGTCCACCTGCGCCTGCGTATCCGCGAGCCGCTTGCGCGTGTCGGCGATGTTCCGGGCGAGGTTGTCCGCGAGGTCGTCGAGATGTTGAATCGTATGCTCGACCGAGCGGATGGTGCCCAAGGCCGAGTCTGTGACCTTCGCGACGTAGGCGGTTGCGCCCTTCAGCACCAGCTCCGGGCCTTGCATGAAATTGTCGGCCACGAAAATCTGAAACCCCGCCAGGTTGCCTACCAGCCGGTCAGCACGGGTGCCACGCATCCGTTCGGCGCGGCGGAGCAGCAACTCACCCGCGATGCCCCGGTCGCGAATCTCCTGGCCTTCCAGCAGCATGACGAATTTATCGCCGCTGGTGTCCTGCCGAGTGGTGAGGTCGCGGCGCACGTCTTCCAACCGCTTCTCCAGGCGCGGAAGCTCGTCGGCCAGGTGCCGGACCCGGCTGCGGAGTTTATACAGCGTTTCTTGATGCTCGCAGCGCAGGCGGCTGAGGCGGGAAACCTCGGCGTCGATGCGGGCCTTTTCAATGACCATCGGATTGCCCGAGGCAATGGCCTTGACCTCGGCGTAGGTCAGCGCCGTGCCGTCAATGTCCTCGATGCGCCGCAGGTCGCTCTCACCCGTCATGACCTGGCCGATGAACTTCGCCTTGGTTTCCAAGGTCTGCCACATATACGCCTCAAAACTTTGCTCCGTCACGTAGCGGTAGATCTGGATTTCGGGATTCGAGTTTCCCTGACGCAGAATCCGCCCCTCGCGTTGCTCGACATCGGCGGGCCGCCACGGCGCGTCGAGATGATGGAGCGCAATCAGCCGTTCCTGCACATTGGCCCCGGTGCCCATTTTCTGGGTGCTGCCAAACAGGATGCGGATTTTGCCAGCGCGCACTTCGCGGAACAACGCGAGCTTCGCCGCGTCACCGTCGTAGTCCTGGATGAAGGCGATTTCATCAGCGCGAATTCCTCGGGCGACCAGTTTATCGCGCATGTCTTCATACACCGAAAAGCCTTTGCCGCCCGTCGGTATGGACATGTCACAGAACACGAGCTGGGTTAATCGGTTGGCAGCGGTGTCAGCCGAGATTCGTGCAACCTCCTGAACCGCCCGATTGACCTTGCTGGTGGGATGGTCGGGCAGACGCGGGTCGTGGAGTCGGAGATCGAGCGCCGCTTTGCGCCCGTCCGTCGTGATCAACAGCATGTTATCCTCGCGCGGGTCCACCGAGCCGGTGCGCAGGGCGTCCGCCCGCTCGACCAGCGACTGCACGATCTCCTTCAACTCCGGAGAGCACGGAGCACTGAGGACGATGGGTTTGCCATTCCGAATTTCCGGCACCGGCAGCTTGAGCATCTTCTGCGTTTGAATGTCCGCAACCTGCCGGAACATCTGCATGAGTTCCGGCACGTTGATGAACCGCGCGAAGCGGGTATGCAACCGGTAGCCGGAGCCGTCCGGGGCGAGTTCCATCGCCGTGACGGGTTCACCGAACGTCGCCGCCCACGAGTCGAAGTGCGCCACGGTTTGCGTCTTCAACGTCGCCATCTGGAGGAACCGCTGCATGGTGAACATTTCCGCAACGCTGTTGGCTATCGGTGTGCCCGTGGCGAAGACCACGCCGCCATTAATCCGCTGGACATGACCGACTTTCAGGAACATGTCGAAGGCGCGCTGGGAAGCCGTCTGCGGCAGGCCAGCAATGCGGGTCATCTTCGAGACGTAAAACAGGTTCTTGAAATAGTGCGCCTCGTCGACGAACAGCCGGTCCACACCCAGTTCTTCAAAGGTCAGGCCGTCGTCCTTCTTGTCGGTTGCCGCGAGTTCTTTGAGTTTGCCTTCGAGTTGTTTCTTCGCGCGTTCAAGGGCCTTCACAATCCGCGAATCCCCGTCGGTGCGCTGCTGTTCGATGGCGAGCGTCAACTCGCGCACGTGTTCCTGGAAGAACTCCTCCTGAGTCGCCCGGGCGACGGGAATCTTTTCAAAACCGGAGTGTGTCACGATGACGGCATCCCAGTTGCCGGTGGCGATGCGGCTCATCAGGGTCTTGCGCTTCTCCTTTTCGAAATCGTCCTTCGTGGCGACGAGAATGTTCGCGCCGGGGTAGAGGGCCAGCAACTCGGACGAGAACTGGCCGAGCATGTGGTTGGGCACGACAAACAGGGGCTTGCGCGCCAGACCCAGCCGCCGCAACTCCATCGCGGCGGCCACCATGACATAGGTTTTGCCGGCCCCGACGACGTGCGCCAGCAGGGTGTTCGGCGTTTGCAGAATGCGCCACACAGCGGCCTTCTGGTGCGAACGCAAATTGATGGCGGGACTGGCGCCCGGCAGGGTGAGGTGGTCGCCGTTGAAGGTGCGGAGCCGGGTGTGATTGAACTCTTCATTATATTTGCGGGCCAGCGGCTCGCGGCGGTCGTCGTCCTGCCAGATCCATTGCTTGAACCGTTCCTTGATTTTTTCCTGTTTATCCCGCGCCGCCTCGGTCGCCGGGCCGTTGACGACGTCCCGATCCGAGTCGGGGTCTTGATCGTAAATGGTTGGCGTGCGCAGGTTGAGTGCATCTTCGATCAGTTCCAGCGCACTCCGGCGATCGGTGCCCCACTCGGTGGTGTTGGCGACGCTGAACCGGACGTCATAATCGCCGCGCACCACCCACAGCCCAAGTTGCGGCGCGTGGCTGACGGTGATGTCGTCATCACCCAGCAGTTGTCCGACGAACTCCTGGATGTGCTCCGCCGGAATCCACGTGCTCCCCAGCCGCGCGTCGATTTCGGTGGCCGAAAGATCGGCCGGCTGAACGGCCTTCAACGCCGCGACGTGGGTGGCGAACTGTTCATCGGCCAGAGCTGCGGCTTCGGCCACCGCCAGCTTGGCGCGGACATTGCCGGAGAGATAATCATCCTCGGTTTCCCAGCGGCGGGTCTGCGGATTGAGGAAGATGGTGCCCTTGAGGTCGGGCAGGAATTCGGAGGGTCGGCGATGGAGCAGGCGCGCGACATATTCCAAGTCCACGCAGCCGCGCTCGTTGAGAACCACCAGCAGCGCTTCCTGGGGCGTGCTCACTTCCGGGCGCGACCGCTTTCGCTGGATGGTCCGCTCCCGGAAAATCGCCGCCTTGGTTGCGCGCCGGGTTTCCTCATCGTAATTCTCCAGCGACAACAGGAGCGGCAGATCCGGGTCGCCGCGAAAGGCTGACGTGTTGGCGCGTTCGGAAATCGGCCCGTAATGAGCGATGAAGCGGTCGTAAACCCGGTTGAGTTCTTCGCGCGCGGTCACCACCTCCTCGTCCAGCGTGCCGTTGAGCTGGGAACGAAGGCAGAGCCGCACCGCATCGCGCACACGAATCAGTCCGCGTATCCGCCGGACGACCTGCGACGACAGGCCGGTCAGCACGCGCAACGTGTCACCGTCACGGATCGCCAACTCTTCGTTCACGAGGGCATAGGCGTTGGGCTTGATGTGCTGAGGAACCGGAAAAGCCTGCTCGATCGTGGGACGGGTGATCCGGTGCGTTTCCGGTCGGAACACATCCTTGGGCAGCAGCGCGATGACTTCGGCGAGTTGCTCGGCGAGGGAACGGCCATTGGCAGCCAGAGTGGGTTCGCTGCGCGCATACATTTTCCCCTCCAGGCGCATTTCGCCGAGCATCATTTCCGGGTGCGCCGCGAAGTATTCGTTGATTGGAATTGTTTCACCCAGGGAGTTGGTGATCTCGACGAGGAACTTCCAAGCCGGTCCCTTTGGCAGTTCGCCGGGCAGACGCTTGCGCAACATCACGAGGTCGGTGGTCACCTCAGTATGGGCGTTTTTCTTGAAGGCGTCGTTCGGCAGCCGGATCGCTCCTAACAGGTCGGCCTGCTGAGAGACGTATTCCCGCAGCGCCCCGTCCACCTTGTCGAAGGTGCCTTTGGAAGTGATGAACAGGATCAACCCGCCGGGCCGCACCTTCGTTAACGCGGCGGCGAAGTAGTAATCATGAATGACGAAGTTCCAGGATTTGAAACGCGGATCGAACGGCTTGTAATCGCCGAAAGGGATGTTCGAGATGGCCGCGTCGTAAAATCCGTCCGCCAGCTTGGTTTCCTCAAAGGGTTGATGCCGGACGTCCGCATCGGGATAAAGCACCCGGGCGAGCCGGGCGGTGACGGAATCAATCTCGACGCCGGTGATGAGCGAGCGGCTGTGCATCTCGTCGGGCATGAGTCCGATGAAATGTCCCAGACCCAGCGCGGGTTCGAGGACGCGTCCATGCGTAAAGCCAAACCGCTGCAACGCCGCATACATGGCGCAAATGATTACGGGAGCGGTGTAATGCGCGTTGAGCGTGGTGGCGCGGGCCGATTCGAATTCCTCGGGAGAGAGCAATCCCTCCAGACGGTCGCGTTCCTCCTTCCACTGCTCGTTCCGCACATCAAAGACTTGCGGCAGTCCGCCCCAACCGATGTAGCGGAGCAGCACGCGCTTTTCTTCCGCGGTCGTGGGACGTTCCTCCGCTTCGAGCTGCTTGAGCAGTTGGATGGCCGCGAGATTTCCGAGGCATTTCTGCTTGAGCGATCCAACACCCACCCGGTCCGCGTCGGTGATGCGGTAGTTGTTTTGGTTGCGCGCTGGTTCCGGTTCGGCGACGGCGGCATCTGCCTCACGAGGTTCTTCAACGCTGTCCTGGTGACGGACGGCTACGTCTCGGGCGGCAGGAAGATGTATTTCTGGCGCACCATCTCCCACGCCTGGTCGTGCGCTTGCTGGGGCGTCAAGCCGTCGTGAATCAACTGGCGGCGAAGCTGGTCCAGTTCCGTTTCCGTCTGATCCTCCGCCTCCAGCAGCATCTCGTGCAGTTGGCCCGCCACTTCGAGTTGTGCAACCATCCGGGGCAGGAACTCCCGCCAGTGTTTTGCCGCCATGCGGCCGTATTGCGTCAGTGGTTTCAGCAATCGGAATCCTCAGCGCGCCGAGGCCGAACAGTTCCAGTTGCGGTTCAGTGGTGGTCTTGGTTCTGGCTGCGCCCCGCATCGCTCCCCTCGACGATGTTTTCCCTTGCTCCCCCTCTACCCCATTTTGACTTGGCAAGTCAACCGAGCCCAAACGCTGTTTCTGATGCGGGTCGAACTGGAGCGGTATTTGACCCACGTCGCAGGTCCGCTGCTGCTTAGAATAGACTGAAGAGCCGTCGGTCATCATGGGTTGCCTCACGCGTGGTCAAAGGAGGTTTGTCGGCGGACTGCGGGGACGGCGTGGGTCAAGGCCAGCTTGCGGGTGGTGTTCAGGATTAGGATGCACATGGGTTGCTTACCCCCTGTATCCGCAGCCGACGGCGATTTGGTTTCAGGAAGTCTTTCCCATTTGTTCCGGTCACGACTGTAGATCTTCCGCCCAAAACCGGACCTGCCTCAAAAAGCCTTGGGCCGTGCTCTGCGCGGTATTTCCGATCGGCCGCGTTTGGGTTCAGGAAAGGGGAAAGCGCCGGTGCCCGTCAGTTGAAGTGTCACCCCAAAATCGGTTAAGCTTGCGGAGCCACGTCATCTCAAGAGCAGGAGCATCTTCGTTTTAGTTTAGGAGAAGCACATGCACCTCATCGCCATCCAGCGGCTCGGTCGCAATCGCGAAAACCTGCGACTTTGGATTGAGTCACAGCGGCTGAATCGCCTGGGCTTTTCTCACGGGGTGCCGTTTGAAATCGAAACCCGCGCCGACGCGCTGACCTTTCGCCCGGCCATCCTCGCCGAGAATCACGTTTCCAGCCGCGCCGTCGCCGGTGGGCGCCGTCCCATCATTGATCTCGCGAATCAATCACTGCTTTCTGGTCTGGCCGAGTTTTCCGAGGTGAAAATAATCGCCTCGTTCGAGCGAATCCAAGTGATGCCCTCGCGGCGTGCATTTGCGATTCAGAGAAGCCGCAGGCTCCAGACGCCGTTTCGCGTGCTGGAAATTTTCGCGGGCGGCGGGACGATGACCGCCGCGCTCGACAACAACCCATGCTTCCAAGTCATCGCTGGAGTTGAAATCGAACCTGATTTCGCCGACGAGTGGCAGGGCAAACATACTGACGCCACGCTCATCCAATCCGACATCCGCTCACTCCACACGACCGACCTGCCGGATTTTGACATTCTGATTGGCGGAATTCCCTGCACTAGCCACTCGAATTTGGGCCGCGCGAAGAAGGGTCTCGCCGGAAAGCCGGAGTCGGGAGACACGGGCGACTTGTTTTTGTCAGCACTCATGATCGTCAGCGAACGAATGCCCGCTGCCGTCGTGTTTGAAAACGTCCCCGGTTTTGCCTCCAGCCTGGCCGGGACGCTGTTGACCACGCATCTCAAGCGCATTGGCTACCACGTCTTTACCACCATTCTAAAACCCAACACGGAATGGCAAGAAATTGAAGATCGTCAGCGCTGGCTGCTGGTTGCCACGCTCGACCGCCCGTTCACTCTCACGCCTCCGGGGACGCCCTGCACCAGGCCTGTCATCGAATACCTCGACGCACCGAATCCCGAAATCGACCGCTCCGACGCTGAACGCATCGCGCAAACCATCGAGGGACTACGCCGCCACAATGCCCGGCACCAAGCCGCCGGGCATGGCTTCGCGTTCACCATCATTGACGGCACGGAGACAAAAATCCCCACCATCCCAAAATCGTATCACAAGATAAACACCGGCCCCTTCGTGCGGACACCGTTTGGCCCCCGGCTTCTCCGCCAAGACGAAATCGAGCGGCTCCACGGCTGCGAGTTGCTCACTCGCCACTTTTCGACGGCGGTGCAGATTCTGGGGCAGGGAGTCTTGGTTCGAATCTTTAAGAGCGTCTTTGTTCAGCTAGGCAACCACCTGCTTAACATGCCCTGATCGGCCGCCGGCATCCGGGATAAAGCGACCGTGAACTAAAAGATGCGAGGTTTTTCCAATGGCTACACGTCTTTCGAGAGTTTTCAGCCGGGCAAAAAACAAATCTAATCTTTCAAACCAAGGGACATTCCTCCCGCGTTTGGTTAGTTGAGGGCTTTTCTGCGCACCTCGAACTCCTCTGAAATCCTGTGGGCAATTGCCGCCGCAACCATTTGCTCCAGCGTCAATCCGTCTCCCGCAGCCTTCGATCTCAATGACTCGCTGTGTTCCTTGGAATAACAGAAAGTTACAATTTCACAAATGAGTTCTCTTATCTCGACGATTGGGTCATTCATAATGGCGTTTTAAACTTGTAATTCGTTCGCGGGTCGATGCCCGTCCAACGGCAAAGTTCGGCATGGGTTTGTGGGCCGTAGTTGCTGGGACACTTGCCTGGCGAAAGCGCTCCGGTTCGGAGGGCGTGGCGCACGGCCTTTTTGGTGGTGGGAATGCCGAACCGGCGAAGGCACCGCCAGGCTCGGTAAGAAATCCCCATGTCGGGAAAAGGAGTCACATCGCCTTCATGCGGCGGAGGCGAGAGCGTCTCGTCGTCAATCCCCGCCCAGCGACAAACCTCAACGTGCGTGTATTTGCCGTAATTCGGGGGCCAGCGGAATGGGTAGAGTTTTCCGGTTTTCAGAGCGCGAATGATGACCTGTTTATTGATGGGAATGCCGGCGTTGAAAAGGCAGCGGTTTGTCCTTCTCGAAAGACCGTTGGAAAGAGGTCTGGATGTCATCTGGTGGAAATGTGCGCTGTGGCAAAAAAGCCTGGTTCACAGATTCACCCCAAGAATTCTCCCTTTGGCCTCGCTCGCATTCAGCACCGGCTGCAAAAGCCAAGGCTCGCACTTGAGTTCTTCGGGTGGCGGTTGCGTGGTCGTGACGATGTATTGAAACGGCGGTTCGCCTGTGGCCGCTTTCTCCAGCGCGATGGCGGCGCGGAAAAGTTCGTTGTAAATTGCCTCGGTGATGTCGGCTTCGCGCGGACTGTCGTGAAGCAGGAAGCGAGGGTGATGGCCGCCGCCAGCAATGCTGAGGGCCATGCTTCCGAGATCGAATGCCAGCCACTTGGCCAGCTTCAATGCCGTGCTGTCGCGCGGCCCGTCGCATTCCAGGCTTGGCTCAATCGCTTTGCCGGCAAAATCCACTTTGGCGGTTACGTCATCGCCCATCAGGAGCTTTGCGAAGTGGTCGTAGATCCGCGTGAATCGCGCGATGCGCTGCGTATGCGCTTCCGACATCAATTTGAGCCGGGCGTCCAAATCGCGTTTGTCGCGATCAAGATTGCTGAGGGTCTTTTCGAGGTCGTCCAGTTCGGTTCGAGTTGCTTCGTAGCTGCGCAACGCGTTCTCCAAATCGTCGGCCCGCAACGCTGGTTTGCTGGCTTCAATCAGCTTCTTGTCTCGGTTTTCGCGGAAGGTCTTCAAAACCGCCTTGGCGTCATCACGCGCCTTTGTCTTGGTTCGGACAATGGTTGCAAGGCGTGAGCACTCCTGCCGCTGGCGACGAACTCGCACTTCCTGTCGCTGCGCCTCGGTCTTGGCCTCCTTCATCAACTTGTCCAACTCCGCGTCGGGCTGCCGGGAAGCGGCTCGCGGGCAGGCTGGCTCTTGCAACGCCTCATCCAGTGGGACGGAACAAAATCCTTTGAAGGGCTTCATGTTCCGCCGCAGTTCATCAAGCTGCTCCTGCTGTTGTGCGGATTGCTGAGTGGTGAAAAGCGTCCCTTCCAGTTGGCTGCGCTCACGGTTGGCATCCTCGGAAGAGACGGTCGCAACGAGCAACTGCGCCTCGCAATTCGTCACCACATCTTCCAGTCGTTGCTCCTGTTCCTCATTTCGCACCGCCGCCTTGTTGCGTTCGGCTTCGGCTCGCCAGAGTTTTGCCTGCTCGGCCACGGTCTGCCGCAACGCTTGGAACTCCAGAGGCTCTTTCGGGGCGGGGACGCTCTTTCCCAAGAATGTTTCCAGTGTCACCCGATGCCGTTCGGCCAGGAAGTCCACCTTGGGTCGCTTGTCTACCAACTTCGTGTGCTCCGCCGCCTTCTCCGCGTGCTCGCGAAGCAACGTCTGCTCCGGTCCTTCAACCAGACCAAGAATGATGCGGACCAAGTTCTCTTTGTCCGCTGCGACGAGCGTGGGTGAATCGGAATCGCTGTCCTTGTGCCGCCATTCCAGCAATCCCGCGAAGCGCGCCTCCTGGTCGCGCGCCAACCACTGGAGCACGCAATCCCATTCCAGCCGGCGATTCGTGGCGGAGAGATTACGCAACGTAACCTTGGCGAACGCCGCTGCTTCCAAGGCGGCTTGATAATCGTCGTAGCCACCGCGCAGCACTTGTGCTCCGCTCGCATCCGCCAGTGAGCCACCCTTGCGCGCGAACGGGTGATAGCCCTGATGCCCAAGCGGACGCCCAACCAACCATTGTTGAGTGCCTACGAAAATCTCGGCGAATACCCAGCCGCGCGGAAACTTCACCTGAAACCGCTGCCGAAAATCCTTCGTGCCGCTGTCGGCATCGTCGAGGACGTAACGAATCAGACGGCAGAAGGTCGTCTTCCCGGTCGCGTGTCCGCTCGTTCGGTTCTTTGTTCCTGACTTGGCGGGTTGCGCCCAGAGAATGTTCAGCCCGCGATGAAGTTTGATCTCGCGGAGCAGCGTCCCCGATTCAGCCGGCCAATCCGAATGAACTGCCAGCGTCTTCACCCATACCACGGGCGCTTCACACCCTGGCGAGGGCGCGAGGGACACTTCGGTTGGTTCGGCAAGTCCGGGCAGCGGCTGTTGTTCGTCAGGTTTCATTTGAAATCATTCTCCTTAGCAACCGCTCCGCCGGACGTTTTACGCAGCCAGCAGCGCCTCCATGCGCGAGGTCCAGTCATCGAACTCGGCGATGATCAGCGTGGGATTCGTACTCGGGACGGCGGACGCGACTCCGAGCACGCGCAACGCCAGCCACGCATCGTAGTTCGCGTGCTTCGAGGCGGTCGCCTGCGGCCCGTCCTTCAATCGGATTGACCAAGTGCCGCCGTCGCGCGTCGCCACGAGATTATGCGAGCCGAGTTGTTCAATGGCTGTCAGCAATGAACCGGGCGGCAGGCTTTCTCTCCATCGTCTAGTCCACGCTTCGACGCGGGGAGCATCAGCGGAAACCGTGCGCTGCCCCATCAACGTCGGCTGACTCGCAAGCGTGAAAGCGTCCACGAGTCGCGGCCAAGCCAGCGTGCCGCCGGATTCATTCAGCAATTCGCGGACAAGCTGAACGGCATAACCAATCCCGCCAAGCGTGTCGCGTGAACCTGAAGGCAGCGTGCGTTCGACTGGAGCTTGAACTGGCGCGCGGCCAAAAACATCAAGGCCGAGTTCGAGTTCCGGCGGTGCGGCAACTTCGGCTTGCTTGGGTTTGGATTTCTTCTTCGGCGCGGTGATGGCTTCCTGCTTCGCCGCTTGCTCGGCTTGTGCGGCGCGGGCGTGATTCAATTTTAGCAAACGAGTCAGCAGCTCGCGGCGAGCATCCGGGTGAATCGTGTAGCGGGTGCGGTCGTTTTCGGGGAGGAATTCGACGGGGTGGAAATTGTGGCCGAGCGCGAGGGGCGGGCCGAAATCGGACGCGGTGTGCCAGCCGTAGGCGGTGAGGACGGTTTGGTCGAGTTCGCGGTGCAGGTCGCGCAGGCGCTGGAGGCGGGTGAAGCCTTCGTCGCCGGTGATGGTGGCGCGGTCGCCGCGAGACTCGGTGACGAGTTCGGGCGTGAGGTCGGGATCATGGAACAGGTTGTAGAGGTCGGTGAGGCCGAGCCAGAGGTCGCGCATCAAGGCGCGGCGGTGTTCGTGGTAAGTCTCGCCGATGGCGGCCAACGCAGCATTTGCAGCAACCCAAAGCCCTTCGGGAAAAGGAAACGTCGTGAAGCAGTTGGCGGGTGAATATTGCAAATCCTGCTTCAGCGACATGCTGTATTTTCTAGCCCAAATCTCGTGGAGTGTGGATTGAGCTACAGAGTAAAGCTCCCAACGGTCGGTGGTAAAAACGTAGATGTTGTTGGAATAGACAAAGTTCGTTTCGAGCGCAGAAAAGTTTAGGTGCTTGGTGACCCGCGCCGATGCAAAGCACCGTTGCTTGCCCGCGAGTCTCCGATAAATCTCGATGGTCGGGCGCTTGAACAACCACCACCTTTTCCTGACCGCTTCTTCTGGATGCTCGTCTCGATAGGGCTTAACGCGTTCCTGAACTATTTTGAATGGGGCGATGAATGTTTGAGCCTTTTCAAGTGGCCAGTCGAAGAAGTTGATAACGCATCGGTCGGCTTGCTGATGCGGCTGATTGTTGAGTTCCTGTCCGTTCAGAATCGGGAATAGCACATCGCTGTTTCGTGAATTAGCAGTCCGCAAACTGTCTGCCTCTTCGTGACTAATGAGAAAGCCGTCTCCAAGAAAGATTGAGCCTTGAAAAACGCTTTCTGCATTCTCGGCCAGTGGTTGTGGCTCTCTCGCATTCTCGGCGGCCTCAAAAAAGGAGTTAATGGTAGGGACTTCTTTCCCATCGAGCACGAATGGGCCATTCCACTGGCCACTGTGAATGGTCAGCAGCGAAACGACCACGTTCGCTTGGCCCGGCCACTTGAGACCACGAATCGCGAAGTTGATGCTGCCACCGGCAGAGACAAGTCGATCCAAACCGTCTCGGCGATTGTCACCATCCTTGATGGAGTTTGTGGTAATGAGCCCAGTGAAACCTCCGGGCCTTAACAGGTCGTAGATTCGGCGGAGGAAAAACACGACGAGGTCGCTCAAGCCGGTCGGAGCGTATTCCCATTTCACCCATTCGCAGAAGGCTTGGCCGTAGCTGCCGCTGAGTCCTTGCCCACCAAGGTAAGGCGGGTTGCCGATGATGAGGTCGAAACCACCCGCGTCCACCACGTCCCAGAACTCGATGAACCAATGGCCGAAGCGTTTTCGTTGCGCGAGGGTCATCGCGGCGGCGATGCCTGGGCCAGTCGGGTTCAGCCCTGCCATCCAACGGCTGAACTCGTCGTGCATGACGTGCTTGCCGCGATTCTCCGGTGTCTTGGGCAGGTAGAACTGTGCGACCTGCGCGTCGGCCAGCAGGCGGAGATTACGGAGGCGGATGCTGTCGCGGAAATGCTCGTAGCGTTCGCGGCGCTTCCGGTAGTCCGCTACGACGTTCTCAGGGGTTTGGTCGAAGGCGCGGTAATCTTCATCCAGCGCGCGAAGGTCGTCCTCCACTCGACCGGCGAAGTTGAGGGCTTGCTGGCCCTTGCGCTCGTCCTTGTTCTGTTTGCGCAACGCGGCGGCGAGGTCTTTGTCGTCACCGGGGATTGTCTTAAAAGCTTCATCGGGAATGCCGCGCGTGAGTTCGGCCCGGTGGGCGAGGCCAACGATAGCGTTGCCGCACTTGATGCGGTGGTCGAGAAAGCTGAGGGCCTGGCCGGGCACATGCGCTTCCAGCCAGAGGGCAACCTTGCACAGTTCGACGGCGAGCGGATTGAGGTCCATGCCATAGATGCAATGGCGGATGACATCGCGCACGGCTTCGCGGAAGTCGGCGGGGCTGGGCTGATCGTCGCCGGTGCGGAGGATGGCGAGTTCCGTGCCGATGCGGCGGGCGGCGGCGAGCAGGATATGGCCGCTGCCGCAGGCGACATCGAGGACTTTCAGATTGAGGAGGGTCTTCTCCTTCTCCGCGTGCGTGGGCTTCTTGAGGCAATCGGCGATGAGGTAATCGAGCGAATGCTTGATGAGCGGCTGGACGAGTTCGTCGGGCGTGTAGTGCGAGCCGGTGCGGGAGCGTTCGTCGCCTTTGGCGAAGGTGAAGTTGTAGCGGTTGCTGGCCGGCGTGACCTGCGGCTCAAACTCCAGCAAGCCCTGATAGACCGAGCCGAATTCCTCGACGTTGAGCGCGCCGTAATTCACGCGCATGAGCTGGCCGGTGTCGGGATTGCGGAAGAGGGAGAGGTTGCGGAGACAGGCGAGCAACGTGTCGTTGTCGAGCGAGGCGTTCGCGAGCGCGCCGAGCGCAGTGGAATCAAAAAGGTCGCCGCCAAGCGGTTCGATGCCGAGCGGTCGGCCTGCTCCCGATTCGTCGAACAGGCGGAAGTTGGAGCGCAGCGCGTCCCAGCAATCGTGCTGGCGACCGTCGGCGAGGTGGCGCTTCTCACCAAGGCGTCGCAGTCGCGCGAGGCTGTAGTGGGCGTAGTAGAGGTTGCGCTTCCGCGTGTCCGCGCCATCGGCATAGATGAGGTCGCGTTCCTCGATGACCATGAGGAACAGCAGGCGGTAAACGAGACGCAGGAGTTGTTTGTAGAGATGCGCGGCGAATTCGGGGTCGGAGGCAGCAAGCTGGCGGAGAGCTTCGTTCTTCGGGTGATTTAGGAAGCCATCAGCGAGCTTGAGGATGGAATCCTTGACCGCGCCGCTGAGGCCGTCGCGGATGCGTTCGCCGGAAGCAAGGCTGTCCTGGTGGTAATGCTCCAGTAGCGACTCGGGCGACTGGCTGGCTGTCTTGGGCAGGCGCGTGACGTGAAGCAGCCGGTAGAGAATGGCGAAATCGGAGAACAGGTCTTCGCCGAACATGCGGTCGAGGTCGAACTCGACGTAGGAGAGGCGCACGAGCCGCGTGGAGTCGCGCAGGAGGCGGAGCAAGCGGCCGTTGGTGACGACGGCGTAAAGATGCTCGGTGAGATTAAGATATTCCTGAACATGCGCGTGCGGACTGACGCGCGGGCCTGCACCGGCTTCCGGTTTGCGGTCGAGTGATTCCCGCGCACCGACGATATGAACGGCGAAAGCTCCGTGGCTGCGGAGGCGATGGGAGATGCGGAACGGCTTGTCGCCTACGAGTTCGGCTTGGGCTTGGAATTCCAATTCAGCGTAACCGAGCAAACCGAGGAGCGGGATCATCCATTGACCGCGAGTTTCGGAAGTGGCGGCTGTCCCTTCCTTCACGCTTTCGAGCTTGTGCTGAAATGCTTTGTAGAACGCCTGTCCCGCTGTCCAAGCGCGGACGATTTCGTCCTTCAGCTTGCCTTGCGAATCGAATCCGAAGTCGGCGGGGCGCTGGCCGAGCGTGTCGGCAGAGTCCAGCTTCGCCAGCAGTTCGCCGGAGAGGGTCGCGCCTTCGATGCGGATGGAGGGGAAGGTCATGCTTTCTTACGGCGGCGTGACTTTGGCGTGGGCAGTCCTTTGGCGGACGCAACTTTTTCCCCAAGACGGGCGCGGGCCAGTTGAACGGCGTCGTGGAGTCTCTGAGCCAACTGTTTCTTGGGCGGCAGTTCGGTCAGGTATTCGCCGACCCGGATGCCGCGCTTCGCGAGTTCAAACAGTTCAATACGCTCATCGGATTTCTCAGCGCACAGAATCAAGCCCAACGGTTCGTTCTCGCCCGGCCGCATTTCATGCTTCTTCAGCCAACGCATGTAGAACTCCATTTGCCCCACGTCGCTGGGCGCGAACTTCTCCAGCTTTAGGTCAATCACGACAAGCCGTCGCAGCCGCCGATGGTAGAAAAGGAGGTCGAGATAGAAATCTTCGCCGTCCACCACGATTCTTTTCTGACGGGCGACAAAGGCGAAGTCGCTACCCAACTCGACGAGGAACTCTTCGAGTTCGCGCAGAATGGCCGTCTCCAAATCCTTCTCCGAATACGCGCCCCTGAGGCCGAGGAAATCGAGCAGGTAAGGATCGCGAAAGATGAGATCAGGTGTGAGCTTGTCTTCCTCCCGGAGCTTTTGGAGTTCCAGTTCCGCGAGCTGGTCGGGCTTCTTCGACAGGGCGGTGCGCTCGTAGAGCATCCCGCCGATCTTCTTTCGCAACGTCCGCACGCTCCATCGCTCGATGCGGCACATCTCCGCGTAGAAGTCGCGCTGCAAATGTTTCTTGAGCGGGAAGAGGTGCAAAAAGTGACTCCAGCCCAACTGTGTCAACAGTGTTGACACAATCTTCTGATCGGGGAACACCTCCGCAAAGCGGATCATGCGAAAGAGATTTCGACTCCCGAATCCCCGGCCAAACTCCGCCTCCAATTGTGACGACAGTGTTGACACAATCTGCTCCCCGTATTCGGCCCGCTTCTCCATCAGGATGTCTTTCCGAATGCGATTGCCAACCTGCCAGTAGAGCGCGGCCAGGGAAGCGTTGACGGTGTGCGCCACGGATAACCGGGCGGACAGAATCAACTCGCGCACGTCTGACAGCAACCCGGCGGGGACAATCTTGCCCGACAGCGGCGCGGACGTTTTGGCGAGTGAAAGTTTTTGTTTCATGGAGTGGAGTTCTTCTGGGACTCCGGCAGCAGAACGTAGAGGCCGAGGATGTCCATCGGGAGCACGGGATACACAACCTCGAAGCGACCCGCACGGAAGAAACGGCTGAAGCGTTCGTGCGCCTCGACCAGGTGCTTGTTGCGCTCCTCGGCCACGGCATCGAATTCCTTGCGGAGATGGCCGACGAGTTTGATTTCGTTGTCGAAAAAGTTTTCGCGGGCCTGGGGCGTGAGGTCGCCAGCGGGCCGGGCCTGGTGAAGCAACCTCACGGCTTCATCATTGGTGAGAAAATTGCCGTCTTTCGGTGAGCCGCGATAACCCCACACGAGCATCTCTTCCGCAACGATGCGCGCCGGGCCGTTCTTCTCGCCGATGACATTACGGCAGCGGAACAGCATGAGCGTGGTCTTCGTTGCGACTTCTTTGCTGTGCATGACGGCAGCGCGGGCCGCCGCACCCATACGGTCGCGGGCCAAGCTGCGCGCCATGACGAACTGGCAGAGGGCTTCAACGAAGGGATGATTGCGGCCGAGATAAAGATGCTTCTTGGGCGTCGGCGAACGGAAGCTCACGTCGAGCAATGCGTCGTCGGGAAGATGGGCGCGGAGTGAGGCAGGAAGATTGCCGGTGTGCAATCGCCAGTCGGTCTTGGTTTCGTCAATCTGAACGCCCAGCAATTCGGTGAGCGTTCCGGTGACGAAACGCTCGACTGCGTTCACGTCACCAATGGCGGCATCGGCTTCGTGGAGATCGGTTTCGAGTTCCTCCGATTTGATGGAGTGCTGCGCAAAGAGTGAGCGCGTGGCATCCTCCCGCTTTGCGGCCTCTTCAATTTTGTGAGTGATGCGCAGTTCGGCTTCTCGTGCTTCGGCGAAATCGTCGAGTCCGAGTTTGAGTTGATTCTTATCGGAAATGGCTTTGACCGTGCGGTCGGGATTGAACAGAAGAGCCTTCGCCACGGTGTCAAGCACAGTGCGGCTGTCCTCGGGAAATGGAACGGTGATGCCACGGTCGCGGCGAATCTGGCGAACCTTCTCCAAGATGACGCCAAGCACGAGGCCATCAATGGGATTGTCGCGACCAAACAGCAGAAACGTCTTCACCTGTTCGGCGGTCTGTCCGAAACGATCCACGCGGCCTTCGCGTTGTTCGAGGCGGTTGGGATTCCACGGCAGGTCGTAATGCAGCACAGCCGTGAAAGCCTCTTGAAGATTGATGCCTTCCGAGAGGCAATCCGTGGCGACGAGCAAACGGCGCGGGGCATTTCCAAGGTCGGTCACGCGCTGGCGGCGAACATCGTCGGGGTCTTCACTCGTTACAACTTCCACTCGCAAGTCTTTGAATTTCGAGGCAAGGACTGATCGAAGCTGTTCACCGACGTAACGAGCCGTCGCGAGATAGCGGCAGAAGACGACGGGCTGATAGCCGTCGCGCAACCACTCCGCCAGTGTCTTGGCGGCAGCTTCCAGTTTGCCGTCATGCTTCGGACCGGCGAGGGATTCAAGCTGCCGGGCAAAAGAGGCTAGTTGCCGCTTCTGCGGATCGCTCCATGAAACTTGTTCCACCGTCTGGCTGGGAGTGACATCAAGCAGGAATCCGTCGGATGAATCGTGAACGGGATTCTCCTGATTGTCCTCTTGTTTCGTGTTGGTGGATTCGAGGCGATTACGAAGCATCTCGGCGCCGGCGGCGGGACTGGACATGATGCCGCGCAAGAGACCGAGCGCGGTCCAATAGTGAACACGTTGTTCGCGCTCCGAGCCGGAGTCCGTGCTGACAAGTTTGCGGGCAAAATCCAGCACTTGGTCGAAAAGCGTGGCGTAGGACTGGCCGAGTTCGTAGGAGATTTCTCCGGCTTCGCGTTTCGCGAACGGCGTGTCCTCGCCCATCCACTTCAGCACGTCACCACGACGACGCTGAACAAAATGTTTGGCGAGGCGCTTCCGTTGCTCAGGTGTCGCCATTGGCAAATCCAGTTCCGCAAAATCACGGTGCAGCAAACCGAGCAGCGACTGGAATTCCTCCGGCTTTCCGCTGTGGGGCGTGGCGGTGAGCATCACGAGATGTTGCTCGTCCTTCTCCGCAATGCGGCGCATCAGGTCGTGGCGCTGTTGCTGACCGGGACTTGCTCCGCTTGGCCGGGCGCAAGTGTGAGCTTCGTCAAGGATGACAAGTTCCGGACACTGGCTCACGAACACGTCGCGCCGTGCGTCGCTCTTGATGTAGTCAATGCTCAGAACCTGAAACGGGAAGTGCTGAAAGACGCTGGCGTCGCCGTGAATCTCACGGTCGAGACGCGCCTGGGTGTTCGAGCGGATGACCACGGCCTCGATACCAATCTTCGCGCGAATTTCTTCCTGCCACTGGTCACACAGATGCGGCAGGCAAAGCACAGCGAAGCGGCGAATGATGCGGCGTTCAAGAAGCTCGCGCGCGATGAGCAAAGCCTCAATCGTTTTACCAACACCCACGTCGTCCGCTACCAGAAGCCGAACGGGTTCATGGCGGAGCGCCATGATGAGCGGGACCATCTGATAGGCACGGGCGCGAAACGACAACTTCGCCAGGCAGCGAAACGGACCGGCACCGTTGCGGAAAGCAAGGCGCGCCGATTCGAGCAGCAGGCGGGCGGATGAGAACGCGCCAAGGTCATCTTTCTTGGGAGCGGGGAATTCTGCTTCGCTGGGTTCGTCGTCCTTGAATCCAAGCGGCAAGTAAATGCCCGTGATTTCCTCATCCGAACCGCCGAGCGGTTTCAGCAGCAGGGTTTCGGCGTCATCGGAGGGCAAGACGACCCATTCCCGCCCGCGAAGGCTGACAAGACGACCGGGAGAGGTGAGCGTTGAGGGCATGTGAGCGCTTTAGTCGCGGACTTTTCGGAAGATGTCGCCGCGTCGGCGAACAAGTTCCTCAAGGCTGTCGCGGTAATACCAGACCACGACTTCGCCACCGGCGTTGATGATGGCCTGACGCTTCGTTTCATCCTCGTTGCGGAGAGCGGGATCATCGTGCGGCGTGCCGTCGCAGAAGACCCAGATATTTGGCGCGTAGAAAAAGTCCGGCATTACATAAATGCCGGGGAAAGGTTTTTGAGCGGCATCGGGCAGACGCAAGCCTTGCGCGTGGAGATGGTCGAGAAACTTTCGTTCGGTGGAAGAGTTCGGGTCAATCTGCCGGCCGATTCGCCGGTAGTGGTCTTCGTAATCCGCGTAGGGCGGATTGTTCACCGTTTCAAACGAACACGCTGCGAGTCGTTCCAGTGCGCCCTTGATGAGCCACCGATCGAGGCGGGGGTGATGCCGCTGATTGTAATAATCTAGCAGGTTTTCGTAGGATGCTTTGCTGGCGGTCGGGTCGGACTCAAACTGGCAAACTTTCAACGCTTCTTCGATGACACGTCGCCAGGGACCGGCCTGCTCAACGATCTGGCTCAACACGCCGAGGCTTCCTTCGGCGGCTTCGTAATAAAGAATGTTCGGGTGTTCCGGGTCGCCGATGGGAGTGACGCCAAGCTCGGCAGGTTCGATTTGGAAAACTCGCTCCATCGCCCGCTTGAGCGCGTATTGGAGAGTCAGCACGCCGTCTTCATCCAGTCCGAGCGCGGGCACCGGCTCGACGTAAAGCGCGTCGGCAATGTTCGTCGTGTAGAACATCACGTCGCGAATGTGGTCGGTGGATTCGCCTTTGTCGGTGAGTTCCGCGCGATGCTTGTCGCTGACAAACACACCGGTCTTCACATCAATTGCGAATCCGTTTTTATCCTCACGCGCGACACGCCATTTGCGGTTCACCCACACGAGGCGCGCAGTCGGCAGGTAACGCAACCGCAAGAGCACTTCGCCGCCCGCCTTGACCATGCCAGTCGGACCGAGCCGGGTGAGGTCGTCGAGCGTAAAGTAGGTATCAATCTGATAACCCTTGGTCACGCGTTCCTCTTCCTCGCAGGTGATGCGGGAGCGCGCCGTGGCCCGCGTTTCGCCCAGCGCGAGCAGGAAGTGGAGCGGTTCTTTATTGGCCTGAGTCGTCAGGTCTTCGCCGGAAAACGGGCAGACGTTCGCCTTGGTCTGATCGCCACGCAGAAAATAGCCGGCCTTGATGCTGACGACCGCGTTCTCGAATCGGTTGCCAGGCGGGTCGCCGAGAAGCTGCGTAATCTCGAACTTCTGTCCCTTGTGATAGATGACGTTGTTCGGTCCGAACTCGCGCAACGCGATGTGGCGGGGACGGGAGATGAACTCCACGCCAGCGTCGCTCTGCGGCAGCAGGACCCGCAGCGGAAGCCGGGTGAAATTGTAACCTGGCAGAAAGCCTTCTGCGGCGAGGTAACGGTAGACGTAGAACTCGGACAGCTCACCGCCGGTGGTTTTGTTGCGGAGCAGGTCGAGTTGCTTCTGCGCGAGACGTTGTTCTAGCTGGGCGTCTTTGAACTCCGGGCTGTTCGCAGGATAGAGGCCGCTGTTGATCCGCTGCGAAGCGGAACTGAGTTGCGTCTGGGCGCTTCGATAAAGACCGCGCCAACGTTCCAGTGCGTCGTTGAGCCGCTTGCCGAGGCAACCAAGTTCGGCCTCGATCCAGCCACTCGAAAACCACGCCGTTGGCTCACTGACCAGGCGCTCGCGAAAATCTGCGATCGCCCGTTCAAAGGCGTTGCGAACTTTGGTGACTTCCGCCGGCTGCAAATTCAAGGCGGCGGAAACCGTGTCGAGCAACGGCAGGTCTGAACGATTCAAGTCCAGCAGGTCGGGGACGGAATCTTTCAAGCCCGGCAACCCAATTTCGGAAAGAAAAACAGCGTGCAGATGCGTGCGCAGCAGTTCCTCGTTCAGCAGATCCAGTCGCGGAGGCACCACCTGGCCCGCGACCAGGTCGCTCTGGTTGCGGAAGTAGTGGCGGTCGTGGTTCGACTGCGAACCGCAAAAAGTGAAGACCAATGCCGGCTGGCCGCTGCGACCGGC
The DNA here is from genome assembly GCA_044224905.1 of Limisphaerales bacterium. Taxonomy (GTDB): domain Bacteria; phylum Verrucomicrobiota; class Verrucomicrobiia; order Limisphaerales; family JBGAJN01; genus JBGAJN01. The sequence goes on along the minus strand of JBGAJN010000001.1, from coordinate 1,600,167 downwards.
ACGTCCGCTCCGCTGAGAGTAGTTTGACGGATTCGGCGGAGCATTGCGCATGTGGACCACGCTCAGACCACCGATGTCGATGCCCAATTCCATCGTGGGCGAGCAGAATAGCGCACTGATCGAACGTCGCCGGATTTCCGCCTCGTCATCGCGACCGTCCTTGGTCTTCCACTCCGCGCGGAAGCGTTCTTCGCGGTCTTGCTTGTCCTTGTAGCCGAGCTGTCCCGTGTGATCGGCAGCGAGCAGCAATTTGCCAGCGCTGAAATCGCGGCGATAGACCTCTTGGAAAAAGGGATTGGGGCGAAGGGTCAGTTGTTTGTAAGCGCGGAGTTTCACCGCATCCGCACGGACGGTTTTGCCATCGCCTAGTTTCCAAACTACTTCGGTGAGTTTGAGCTGGTATACGCGGGTGGGCTGCCCGTTGCGTGTTTTTGCGTCGTTGCTCGTCAGGTAACCCGCCTTATGTTCGAGCGCGGCCAGAAGTTTCTCGATGAAGTCGGCGTAATCCGCCGGGCGCATCTCCATCGCCGCCTTTTCGCGGGCGAGGTTACGGACGAATTTCCCGTAGCCACTTTGCGGACCGATGCTGCGCGTTTCGCGGCGACTGTAGCGCGCGAGTGCCTCCGTGCGAATGGAAGTGGGCGTTGGAATATCCTCTTCGTCTTCATAGCGCCACGGCGCGAGCAGCCGTTCCCGGAAAGCAGTGGCGTGCTCTTTGATCTTCGCCTCCGTCAGATAGGATTCGCTGTTCAATGCGAATTCGTGTCGGAAGAAATCGAGCGTGACGCGGAGCAACTCACGCCGGTCCTTCACGGCAAGCTGACTGAGCAGCGGAATCTCAGCCCACAGGCTGTCGAGGGCGGCAATTTCATCGAGATGATCGTAATCAATTTCGAGCAAGGCACACTGTTCAAGGTTCGGCAGCACCACCCGCCAACCGCGCCGAAGATCGTGGATGGCGCGAAACGCGAAATAAGATTCAAGCGTTTCCTCGTAGATGCGTTTGCGGAACTCCGGGAGGTCCGAGCCGCCGTTGGCGAAATCCTCGAATCGAAGGCCGCTCGCCGTGCGCACCGCGCGGCCGAGCGTGGTGAGCCGGAGCCGATTTCCCTCGGCGGTTGCGACGGCTTTCCGAATGGCGGAGCGCAGCCGGACGACATCCATGAAATCGTTGAAGTGGCCGGCTTGCAGCGCGGCATCCTGGCGATTGTCCATGAAGCTCAAAAGCTTTTGGTCGCGCAGGGAGTAGCTGTGTTCTTGCATTCGCGTGAGGATGGCGAACGCCGAAATGCTCGTGGCTGTGCTGCGGCCTTCGGTCCCGAGCTGGCTGAGTTTGGTGGTGTCTTTCGTCTGCCGGTCGGGCATGAGGCCGGATGTCGGGTCGAACAAAAGCGGCGCGGTCATGAACCAGCCCTGCATGAAGCCCTCGCGCGGCTCGTCCGAACAGTTGCCTTGAGCATCGTAAAAAAGACGCTGCGGCACACGTGACCGGTATTTCTTCACCACGCGCCGTTTGCCGCCGGGGCCATCTTCGAGCCAGGAATCGGGAAGCAGTTCCTCGTCCGTTTCAGGATTCCAAACGTCCGCGTTGGGAATCAAATAGCCCCGCGTCGAATCCTCATCGTCGTCCTCAGACGCATAAAACGGGCGCGGTCTGAGCTTGCGGCCGGAGGCATCCTTGGCGACGCACAAAAATGTCTCGCCAGAGAAGCGGCTGAAAACAGCGGGATACAACGGGCGCTCCGGCTCGCCGGGAACGTGATAACCAGCCTGCAACGTGATGTGGCGCTGCCCGCCGCGATCGAGCGTGAGATAGACGGCGCCTGTTTGTGAGAAGAACTGGTGGAGTTTGAACGGGAGGAAGGCGTAACGCTTGCGCTCCGGAGGCAGGTTGGCATTGACCTGTGCGGTCCACAGCAGAACGTCGCGCAAATGCCCAGCGCACCGTTCGGTGGAAAGCCCAGTGTCTTCAGCGAGCAATTCAACGATTCGTGAAACGGTAAGCGGCTGATTGCGGACGAGCTGACCATCGCGTTCCAACAACGCAACCCGCGACTCCAGCCAGGCTGCGGTCGGATACGCGCGCAGAGCGGCTTCTGCGGCGCTGAGATTCACGGGCGCACTAACCGCCGCTTTCAGCGCCTCCGCTTTGGGCACGCCGGAAAAACGTGGATCAAGCTTCTCTTGAACCACTGATTCCGCTTTGAACGGTTTGCCAAAAAGTTGCTCGGCGACCCGCGCGACCTGCTGCCGCTGTTCCAACAATGTGCCGACCGAAACCATCGTCGCGGACGTGCCGATGCATACCACCGAACGTTTGGCACGCGCGCGAATCCTCCGAATCAACAAACCGACATCCGCACCCTGCCGGCCGCGATAAGTGTGCAACTCGTCGAACACGAGGAAACGCAGTTCGTCGTAAATGGCCTTGCGAAGCGTGGAGTGACTGCCCCGAGTGAGCAACAATTCCAGCATCATGTAGTTCGTCAGCAGGATATGCGGTGGTTCAGCTTCCAGTTCCTGACGGCGAGCGACGTCCTCCTGCCCGGTAAACTTCGCGAACCGGGTCGGGAATTTCTCTCCCCGAGCCTTTTCGTAATTGTCAGCATAGCGCCGCAACTCCTCCTCCTGCGAATTCACCAGCGCGTTCAGGGGATAAACCACCACCGCAGTCACCCCCGGCGGAACCGGCGTTCCCGCCCGCAGCAGATGGTCGAAAATGGCCGCGATGTAGGTGAGGGACTTGCCCGATCCGGTGCCTGAAGTGACGATGAAATCCTCGCCGCTAGCCCCCAGCTTGATGGCCTTTAACTGATGCTCAAAGAGTTCAAAACCGCGCAAGGCGTCAGCCAATTGAGGCGCGAACAGACCCGAGGCTGCGAGTTGTTCCACCCGGCCAACAGTGGCAAACGCGGGATTGAACGCCAGAAGCGGCTCCGGCCAGAGGTGACCGTCGTTGAGATCCTGCTCGACCCGCTTTCGCAATTCATCGTCGGCGATGGAGACGAAGCTGCGAATGTAGTTCGCGTAGTCGCCCACGATTTGGCGGTGAATCTCAAAGATGTCCATGTGCTGAAGCGGACGCATCGTAGGCTGGCACGCGCTGTGGCGTCCACCAATCTCTCAAGAGCACAGAACCCCGCGCGCAATTCCTAGAGGCAGAAATCTTGGCGGCGTGAGGAGTGTCAAGGTGGAGCGCAGGAACGAGCAATACCTTTACACCCGCAGCGCCGCCATACAATGGCCAGCCGAACGTGGCGCGCGGGCGCGGCGGAAACGTCGTTCTCGCAAAGCATGGGATTCGGACACTGTCGGGGGCGTTCAGGTGCGGCGGACTTTTTTCCGTGCGTCGGTTCGCGGAAAGTTCAGTTCCATCCGCGCACAAGCACGGGCTGCAATCCGACTAGGCAGGGAACTGAACCGCGTCGCGCCATTGTGCGACATCATCCACCTTCTCCCGTTGATAAACCTGGTGCATCAGTTCGGAAGAATGGTTCACCAGCCGCATCGCAGCTTCACGGGGCACTCCCGCACGGCGGAGCCGGTTGACGTAGGTCACACGCAAACAGTGAAAGCACAGGTGGGTTTTCTTGAGCTTGATGAAGAACTGCTGCCACCGCCGCGACGGCTGGAAAGGAAATTCCAAGGTGAATTGCTTCCTCTCCCGCTTGAGCCGCTCAAACAAAGGTCGCAACGCGGATGGCATCGGAATCGAGAAAGCCCGATCCTCGCCTCCCTTTGGGTTGGGAAAAGTGATTTTGTTCTCTTTGAGATTCAAGCAAGCGCACGGTATTCGTGTTTCGCGTAAGCGGCAGCCCGTGTTCAGACCAATCTCGAACGCAATGCGCATCCAGTCCGGCTCTGCTTTCAGTGCTTTGCGGATGACGATGATTTCGTCGTCGGTGAGTTCGGGCTTCTGGGCCGGTTTGTCCTTGTGAAGTTTAAGATTAACGAGCGGGTTCGCATCGGCATGTCCGAGACGGACGGCCTCACCCAAGATCAGCGACAAGGTTTTCAACTCGAAGATGGCGGTGTTTCGCACAACGGTCTTTCCGGTGCGTTTTTTGAAGGTCGTCCGCCAGTCCAGATATTCGATACCGAGCTTGTAGGTGAGTTGCCGCGGTGAGTGGATGCGCCGATGCTGCATCCAAAGTGCAAGCCATTTCCAAGCGTCCTCGTATCGTTCCAACGTTTTTTCCGACTTGCAGTGGCGTTCAAGGAATTGGGGAACCCACGAGTCCCAAGAAGCACTGTTTACTACGGGGGCGCGATGATGCTCCCTGGCTTCCAGTTCTGCACGAAGCGCCCTCGCCTTCGACGTGTCGTTTGGATTGTCCACCCGAAGCCCGGTGGATTTGTCGTGCTTGCGTCCGTCCCCATCGACAAACTGAACATACCAGAACGGCGAACGTTGTTTGCGATACAAGTATGACATGCGGAGTGCAGGAAGTGCAGGAAACTTTCTGCAACTCAATCAAAAAGTCCAATATAATTCACTATTTTAGACCACTGCAAACCACTATCCCTGTAACGAGGGTTCGATTCCCTTCACCCGCTCCAACATTGACGATGTCAGGCCGTTCGCCCCCCCCCGGACATTTTGGATGAAAGCAAGCAGCCTTAAGCGTAGCGATCTGGATTCAACAGGCGGAGATCGAATGACGTTTCTTCACCCGACAAAAGTTCTGCCGTCGTCTTACCTGTGATTGGGCCAAGACTAAGCCCCATCATCGCGTGGCCGGTAGCGAGCGTGAGATTTGAAAACTTCGCGGTGCGACCGAGGTAAGGCAAACCATCCGGCGAACACGGACGTAGGCCGCGCCACGGCTGAACGCCAGCAAAATCTCGGGCGGTGAAGTTCGGGAAATAGCGAGGGACCGCTTTAATGATGCCTTGCAAACGCACCGGATTGATGTCCTCGTTCAGTCCCGCGATTTCCATCGTACCACCGATTCGGAGCGAATCACCCATCGGGGTTACCGCGATGCGCGCTTCGGTGAATATGGAGCAGAGCTGTGGCAACTGACGCGGGTCCCGCAAGGTGAGGCTGTAGCCCTTGCCGGCTTGCATCGGAATTCTCAAGCCAAGTTCACTTGCGAGAACTGGCGACCATGAGCCACCGCAAAGGACGAACTCGTCTGCGGTGAAATTGTTTTTCGAAGTCTCCACTTCAATCAGACACCGACCGTCGCGATTGAATCCAGATATCTCCGTAGCCCATTGGAACTGCACCCCGAGCGCGTCGCACTGCGCTTTGAGCGCGGCCATGAAGCGGTTCGGCGAAAGGTGCGCGTCCTTCGGGAAATAAACCGAGCCAGCCACGTCCATTGTCACACCGGGATCGAGCGCGGCAGTTTGCTCGGCGGTCAGAACCTCGGCCGGAACACCGAGTGCATTCGCCCGCGCAGCAAACTTCCCTTCGTCATCCAGCGCGTGCTGAGTCTTGCAAAGCATCAGCAGTCCGCGCTTGGTAAGCCCGAAGTCGCCATTGGGCAAAGCGGCCAACTCCTCAAAGCACGCGCGGCTCGCGAAGCTCAAGTCGCGCAACAACGGCGCGGCGCGCTCCACCCGCGATGCCGTCGCCGCACGCCAAAATTTGAATCCCCAATTCAACAAGTCCCAATCCAGCCGCGGCTTGATGTAGAACGGCGACTCCGGATTCCACATCCATTTCAGACCGAGCGCGACCATGCCCGGCGCCGCCAGCGGTACGAAGTGGCTCGGCACAATCATACCCGCGTTGCCGAACGAGCACCCGTCGCGCTGTTCGGGATTGCGATCGATTACAGTGACGCGGTGCCCGCGCTTGGCGCAGTAATAGGCGGTGCAAAGCCCGATGACGCCCGCGCCAACGATGACGATTTTTTTGCTCACGATTTCACTTCAGATGCTTTACGAGAAACTCCATTCGCACGCGCGAGCCATACGGCGTCTCAGCGGCACCATGCCCAGCACCGGTGATCGGCATATATTCGAATGACTTCCCCGCCGCCTGCAACGCGCCGACGACCTGCGTTGTGCTCGCGGGATCCACGTTCTTGTCCAGTTCGCCCACGATCAGGAGCAGGTGGCCTTGCAACTTGTGCGCGTCATCTTTGTTCGAACCGCGCGCATACGAATCATCCACGGGCCAACCCATCCACTGTTCGTTCCACCAGATCTTGTCCATGCGGTTGTCGTGACAGCCGCAATCGGCCACCGCCACCTTGTAGAAATTATTATGATCTAGCAGTGCCCGCATCGCGCTCTGTCCGCCCGCGCTGCCGCCGTAAATGCCGACGCGACTCAAATCCATCCACGGTCGCGTCTTAGCGGCTTCCTTCATCCAAGCGATGCGATCAGGAAAACCCGCGTCCTTCAGATTCTTCCAGCACACGTCGTGGAAGACTTTGCCGCGATGGTTCGTGCCCATGCCGTCTATTTGCACAACGATGAATCCAAGCTCTGCAATCTGATGTTGCCGCACTAAACGTCCAAATTCTTTCGGCACGAATGCCGAGTGTGGCCCCGCATAAACCTCCTCCACGACGGGATATTTTTTAGTCGGATCGAAGTTCGAAGGCTTGATGAGAATGCCGTGGATGTCGGTCTTGCCATCGCGCCCCTTCGCCACGAAACGTTCCGGCATCGTCCAGCCCGCGGTGAGAAGTTTCGCCGCATCCGCTTTCTCCAATTGGGACACAAGGCTCCCGTCGGCGCTGCGCCGCAGTTCATGGACGGCCGGAAGATCCGCGCGCGACCACGAGTCGACGAAAAACTCCCGAGTCGGCGAGAACTCCACCGTGTGCTGTCCGTCACCCACGGTGAGCTGTTTGAACCCGCTTCCATCGAAATTCACCCGGCAAAGATGTTTGTGATACGGATCCTCCTTCGCGCTTAGGCCGCTGGCGTAGAACCACACCTCGCGCTTCGCTTCATCCACATGCAGAACCTCGCGCACCGGCCACGCGCCGCGCGTGATCTGATTTCTAACCTTGCCGGTCTTCGCATCGTAGAGCCAAAGGTGACACCAGCTGTCGCGCTCGCTCATCCACAGCAGCTCGCCGGTTTGGTCGAGCCAGTGGCGCCAGGTCTTCTTCGTGTAATCAATGAACGTCTTGCTCGTTTCTTCCACAACCACACGCACGGCGCCAGTCCTCGCATTCACGGCGAGGATGCGATACAGCTGATGACCGCGCTGGTTGTAGTCGAAGTAGAACTCGCCTCCGTCTTTGGCCCAACGAACATCGACCTGCGTCGCGGTCGTGAACGGGTTCGAAAACAAATCGCTCTTCACGCGTATCCACTCGTGGCTGCCGTCCTTCAGACGAAAGATAACGGGAAACGGCTTCGGCAACGGATCGCCAGGTTTTACGTAATCCATCTCGATCAACTTCGGCTGAACCTGTCCCTTCGGCGTGGACTCAACGATGGTGATGCGCCGTGGCGGAACGGGCACGCAACTGCTCGCCACAAACGCCTTAGAATCCGGCGCCCACGTTACGCGCCCGTGGAAAGGTGATTTGCCATCGAGGTCTGTTTTGAGCGGTGAAGATTTTCCACTAGCTACATCGCGCAACACAACGAGGCCGTTGTCGATCGAGACCGACCACTTGCCGTCCGGCGATTTCACACCGCGCTCGGCGGGCGTGGGTTTGCTGGTTTCCGCCTTGGCACCTTTGCCGTCGACGATGATGGTTTGGATCGTGGATTTTGCCTCCACCGTCGCGATCGGCTCACCGCTCGCGCTGGTGATCAACCACACGTGACCATCGAGCGTGTGCTGCTCCCGTTCGGTGCCCGCGCGGATGCCGCCGTAGCGAACGCGCTCGCCCTTTTGATTGATCCAGAAGAGGTCCACATCCGACGCGAGTTTGTTGATGAACTTGAAACCTGATTCCTCGCCGGTGCGCCTGGTCGGCCGCACGTCCACTTTCAACATCGAGGTCTTCACGCTCTCCTCCGCAGGCAGGCCGGTCGCCTTCAGGCTGCTGGCGGTTTTGCGCGCGCCAGTCGCCGCGTTGATGAGCACGAACTCATGCGTTTGCGGACCAGTCTGCACGCGATACCAAAACGACTTCCCGTCCGGCAGCCAGTTCGGTTTCACCGTCGCACGAAACACGGTGTTCTCGGTGCGCTTCGGCAAGGACAAGGCGCGATCGAAATCCGCCGCCTGAGATGCGGCCACCACGACGAGGCAGCCGAAGAGAACGTGAATCAATCGTTTTGCATTCATGCAGGGAATGAAACTTCGTCGGCGCGCGAGAAAGTTCTCAGCGTTTGCTCTTCAACCACTCGTCCACACGTCGCTCAAGAATCGTCAACGGCACCGCGCCCGATAGCAGCACCACGTCGTGAAATTCCTTCACGTCGAATTTCGCACCAAGCTTGCTGGTCGCCCGGGCGCGGAGTTCCTTGAGCTTGAGTTCGCCGATCTTGTAAGCGAGCGCCTGACCTGGCCAAGAAATGTAGCGGTCGATTTCGTTGACAATGTCCTGCTCGGCCTTCGGCGCGTTGTCGCGGAAGAAACTGATCGCGCGATCGCGGTCCCACTTGAACGCGTGGATTCCCGTGTCCACGACGAGCCGCACCGCGCGCCACATTTCGTATGTGAGTTGACCCATCTTCACGTAAGGATCGTCGTAGAGGCCGAGTTCTTCGCCGAGCGATTCCGCGTAAAGCCCCCAGCCCTCGACGTAAGCGGTGTATTCGCCGTGACGGCGGAAGTTCGGCAGCTCGCCCTGCTCCTGCGCGAGCGCGATCTGGAAGTGATGCCCCGGCACCGCCTCGTGCAACGACAGCGCCATCATCTCCCAACGCGGCCGCGTCTCGGGCTGGTAGAGGTTCACGAAGTAAGTGCCCGCCCGCGATCCGTCGGCGGCGGGTTGCCGGTAATAGGCCGTGGTCGTGTCGGGCGCGATCTTCGCGGGAATCGCCTCGAGCCCGTACGGTGTGCGCGGCAGCGTGCGAAACAACTTCACGAGCAGCGGATCAATGCGTTTCGCCGTCGCCAAGTATTCCGTGAATAGTTGCTGCGGCGTGTCGCAGAAGAATTTTTTGTCCGTGCGCAGGAACGCGAAGAACTCCGCGAGCGAGCCCTTGAAGCCAGCGCGCTGCTTGGCCTTTTCCATCTCGCCCCGGATGCGCTTCACCTCGCGCTGGCCAATGTCGTGAATCTCCTGCGGCGTCAACTCCGTGGTCGTAAACTCGCGCGCCACGAAGGCATAGAACTCCGCGCCATCGGGGCGCCGCCAGGCACCGACGCCGTCAAAGCAGGCTGGGAGATACTCATCGTTGAAGAACGTCTTAAACTTCTGGAACGCCGGCACAATGCCATCGCGAATCGCCGTCTGCGCCACGGCCGCCAGCCGCTTCCGATCCGCCGCGCCGATGCCCGCGGCGAATTCGCGAAACGGTTTGTAGAACGGACTCTTCTCTGGCTCGGCCACGATCTGTTTGTCGATCTGCGCCGGCACGCGTTGCATCGTGATTTTCGGTTGAACCAATTTGCGGCGCATTCCTTCGCGCATCAGAGCGATCGTCTGATCGACCTGCTCGGGAAACAATTTCAGCCGCGCGATCCAATCCTCGTAGTCCTTCACCGTTTCGAAACGCAGCGCGTCGGCAAGTTCGTCCTCGGTCTGAATGCCGCCACGTTGGGTGAGCGGAATCAGATGGCGGGCGAACTTTTGTCCCTCCACGCCGCGCTCGATCTGCGAACGGAAGAGATCGTAGTTGAGGCGATCGGCCTCGGTGAGTTTCGCCCGATCAATCGCCGCGAGACGCTTCAACAAATCGCGATCACGTTTCTGTTCGCGCTCGATCGCCGCGAGGCTCTGGTCGGCCCAGCGGTCGTTATAACGTCGGTCGCCCAAATGCGAAGCCCACGTCGGGCTGACCTGCATCGCGTGTTCCCATTCGGCATCGAAGAGCGCGTGGAGCTTGTCGGATTCGCCCGTGCGTGGTTCGGTTTGGGCAGCGAAGGCACTGGTGGTGAAAGCCAACGCGGCAACGGCAATGAGATGTTTCATGATTTGATTCCCCAACAAAATGGATCGCGCTCGTTGAGCAGCAGCGTGGCCTCCGCCATCACGTGCGCGGTGCCGGTGATGTTCGGAATGATCTTCCCCGACGCACGGTCAAGCCAGCGGTAGCGGCCGATGAACCGGCTTCCGATCACACTCTCCTGAACCAGCGCTTCGCCTTCCGCGAGTCGCCCATCCGCCGCGAGGCAGGCGAGGCGCGCGCTGGTGCCGGTGCCGCACGGCGAGCGATCGTAGGCTTTACCAGGACAGAGCACGAAATTCTGTGAGTGCGCATCCTTCGCGCGCGGCGGACCGAGGAGAACAATGTGATCCACTTCGGGAAACCCCTGCGCGTTCACGGCCAGCCGCATGCGCCACGAGGCATCGGTGAGTTTCTCAACGTTCGCGAGTTCGAGCGCGAGGCCGTGTTGCTCGACGAGGAAGAACCAGTTGCCGCCCCAAGCGACGTCGCCGGTGATTTTGCCCAAACCGGGAACGTCGACCGTCGCGGCCTTCGCTTTGCGATACGCGGGAATGTTCGTGAGCGAAACGGAACCATCGGCGTGCAGCACGACCGTTACAACGCCGACAGGCGTCTCGATGCGATGCTCTCCCGGCTGGATGCGGTCCATGTGCGCGAGGGTGGTGACGAGTCCAATCGTCCCGTGCCCACACATACCGAGGAAGGTGACATTGTCGAAGTAGATGACGCCGGTGACGCACGACTTGTCCGCCGGTTCGACGAGCAACGCGCCCACGAGCACGTCCGAGCCGCGCGGTTCGCACACGACGGCGCGACGGAAGTCGTCGTGCTTCTCGCGAAAGATTTTCAGTTTGTCCGCCGCGTTGCCGCTGCCGAGATCCGGCCCGCCGCTAATCACGACACGCGTGGGCTCGCCGCCGGTGTGGGAGTCGATGACTTGGACGCGTTTCATTTGGTGATCAGGTAGGAGCCGACGTAAGGAGGCTCTAACTTTTTCGAAGTCGAATCGGAGGCGGGTCTTCCTGCGTCGGATCCTACGGGCGATTGAGAAAATCGTGACATCATGGAATCGGTGGCAGTTTTCGATCTCCGGCTTTGGGATCAAGCATTCCGGCATAAACCTTCCAGAACTTCGCCCAAAAATCTTCACGTAACGGATTCAAGGTCGGATAACCGGGAATCACTGCGCCGCTAAATCGCCATTCTGCGGCCACACTAACCAACTCAGCTCGCACGGGATTTTCCAGAATGTAGAAACACACTTTCGCGAACGCGTTCCTCTTGCGTTCGCTTCCCTTGAGCACATGGTCATGGGCCTGAGGTTGAAATTTGTTTGGGGCGAGCAGCGGTTCGAGATAGGTCCGCAAGAAGGCCATAGCATTCAACTGGTCCGTATCAAACCGAAGGCCCATCCACATCAGGTGCGCGTGATCAGGCATGAGACAATAGGCAGGGCAGAGCAAACCTTCCCGCGCGGCCGCGTGGAGCATCAATTCCCGAAACCCTTCGTGAAACTGTTCCGTGAGCCAACTGCGGCTGCGATCAAAAATCGGCAACGACCAATGCACCACGGCGCTTCCCTGATAAAACTCACGCGGGAGGCGCGGCAGGTAGTTGGTTGAGGTGCGAGGCATTTTGGCAATTATAGGAGCCGACGTTAGAGGTTCAGACTCCTCTGGAAATCAGTCGTGAATTCATTGGGATTTGCGTGGTTCGTTTTAGTTAGAGCCTCCTGACGTCGGCTCCTACCTCCGATTGGGAATCCTCGGCCGATTTCGAATACCATCACGAATGATTTTCAACACGCGCCTGCGCTCGTCACCGGCGATGGTCAGGCGCGGGGCGCGGACCCATTCGGCGCCGAGGCCAGTCTCCTGTTCGCAGAGCTTGATGTATTGAACGAAGTGCACGTGCGTATCGAGCTTCAGCAGCGGCTGGAACCAGCGATAAATTTTCCGCGCCTCGTCCCAGCGACCGGCGCGCGTGAGTTCCCAGAGATGCTGGTTCTCGCGCGGAAACGCAATGCCCGTGCCCGCAACCCAACCGTCGATGCCAAGGATGCTCGCCTCCAGCAGCAGATCGTCCACACCAGTGAAGATCGCGTATCGGTCGCCGACGGTGTTGTGCAATTCGGTGATGCGGCGCGGGTCACCGGAACTTTCCTTTAGTGCGACGAACTTTTTCTCGTCCGCCAACTCGGCGAAGAGCGCGGGCGTAATGTCGTTCGCGTAGCTGATGGGGTTGTTGTAAATCATGATCGGCAATCCGCCGCCACGCGCCACGGCGCGGAAATACGTCACGGCCTCGCGCGGGTCGCCTTTGTAACTCATGGGCGGCATCAGCATCACGCCGCTCGCGCCGAGCTTCTCCACGTCGCGCACGTAACGGATCGCCGCCGCGGTGCTCGATTCCGCCACACCGCTCAACACCGGCACGCGTCCGCGCGCGGTCTCGACGGCGCAACGCACGACGGCGCGTTTCTCGTCGGGATCCAGCGTCTGATTCTCGCCGAGCGAGCCGCACATAATTAGGCCGTTGACGCCGCTATCGATGAGGGCTTCGAGATGTCGCGCGGTCGCAGGCAGGTCGAGCGATTGATCTTTCTTCAGTTGAGTCGTGCAGGCGGGGAAAACGCCGCTCCAGTATGGTTTCATTGAGCGTTTGGGGTTAAGTAATCTTTGAATTGTTTTAGATCTTCCATGGATGGATTTGAAAATTATTTCCCGCCAGCTTTCAAGAGATCCAGCGTGGTTTCGGCGAACGATTTTCCCATCAGCGCAAACGTCTTTGCGCAACCGAGGTAGTGGTAGCCTTGATTGGAGGCGCCGCGTTTCCACATCGCCTCTTCCGCGGGCGATATCAGCTTCGCCTCATATTGTTTCAAATACTCACGCTGCTGCTTCTCGCTCATCGAGCCATTGGCGTTCGGGCCGTTCTTGTTTTTGGACTTCAACAGAAAACCCATCTGGCGGACCTGATCGTGCTTGTCTGCGATAGCGCCGAGTTCCATCGACCAAAACGGAGCGGTCTGCACGGCGGCGACGTTGCCCTTGAACTCCGGCAGCGCCGCCGGTGCCGCCATCGCTTCGCGGAAGGCGGCCACGTGTTCATTCGGCTTCGTCCCGCCGACGCCCATGACGCCGATCACGAACGGGATTTTCGGCACCTTCAGATCCTTGCGCACATCGCGGATGAAGTCGGCCATCCAACGGCTGTAATCAGCGTAGCGCGGTTCCTTGCTGTCCTTTTTTGGAATCGGATAGACGTCGCGGTTCACCATGTCGTTCCAGCCTTGGAGCCAGACGAAGCCGGCAATTTCGAAGCCTTGCTTCGCGTCATACGCCGGGCACACGCGCTTGATGTCGCCGAGCACGCGCTTCACGTGCTCGATCATGAGGCGGTAATAAAGACCGGACTGCGCCTCAGGATTGCGACCCTTCTCAACGTCTGCCGCCGACCGCGGAAACGGCCCCGCGCTCGGTGGACGGAAATCGTAGTAGAGCGATTTGCCGCCCCACGCCGTTTTGATGATGAGCACCGGCTCGCTCAACGCGCGATCCATCGTGAGTCCAAAGGTGAACTCAGGACCGATCTTGCCGCCGTCTTCCGCTGGATTACGCCGCGAGCCATAACCCGCGGTCAACTTGCCGAAGCCCTCGCCGTTCGCATCGCCGCTACCGGTGAAATAGGAAATCCAAACGTGATCGCACACGCGCGGCCTGCCATCAGCGCCGCGCATCTGCTGCAGCAACGGCGCGGTCTTGGGATCGTCGCCGATGTAATCGAACGTCTCCACCTTCGCGTGGCCTTCCATGTTCGACTGACCCGCGAGGATGAACACCTTGAGCGGCTTCGACACGGCAGCGTGTGCAAACACGATGTTCGTGAACAAGGCGACGGCGGCGAGCAACGGACGGAGAGTTTTCATGATGCGTTGACGGTGCGGGAATTCAGTTCAAAGCGGGGCAGTTCAATTCATTCAGCAAACTTCCACAACGGGTTTTCCCAGTACATCCATCTTCGGCGTGATGCCGAGGCCGGGTGACTTGGAGGCAGCCATGCGTCCGTTCACGCGTTGCGGTGCGCCGTCGGCCGTGCTGACGGTGACGTAGCTGTTGAAGTCCGTGGTGCTGAAGAGGAACTCCGTCGGCGTGCTCTGCGCGAGGTGCGCGATGGCGGCGGTCGCGATGTCGCCGCCCCACGAATCTTCGAGCGTCATCGCAATGCCCATGCTTACGCAGAGGTCGCGGGCTTGTTTAATTTTCGTGAGACCGCCGAGCTTGCTGATTTTCAAATTCACCACATCCATCGCGAGGTCAGCCTTCGCGCGGAGCAGGATACCGAGATCGTCGATGTTTTCATCGAGCACAAACGGATGCGGAATCTGCCGACGCACGGCAAGGCATTCCTCATAGGTGAGGCAAGGTTGTTCGATATAAACGTCCACATCGCGCACAGCCTTGGCGACGCGCACGGCTTCGTGCTGCACCCAGCCGGTGTTCGCATCGGCCACGAGGCGGTCGCCGGGCTGAAGTTTCGCCGCAACGGCAAACATGCGCGCGATATCCACATCTGGATCGCCGCCGACCTTGAGCTGGAATCGCCGATAACCTTCCGCGCGATAGCCCGCGACCTTCGCGGCCATTTGCTCCGGCGATTCCTGCGAAATGGCACGATACAAATGCACGTCCTCGCCGTAGCGACCGCCGAGCAATTCGCACACGGGCATCCCGCTCGCCTGACCGAGGATGTCCCAGCACGCGATGTCGATGCCGCTCTTCACATAGGGATGCCCTTTGAGCGCGGCGTCCATCGTGCGATTGAGCTTCGCGAGTTGCCGTGGATCTTCACCAAGCAAATGCGGCCCGAGTTCGCGCAATCCAGCGCGCACGCCATTCGCGTAGGCCGGAAGGTAGAATGGTCCGAGCGGACACACTTCACCGTGGCCGACGAGGCCGGTGTCGGTCTCAACGCGCACGATGGTGCTGTCGAACACGGTGACGGATTTGCCACCACTCCACTTGTAGGTGGTCTCGTGCAGCGGGAGTTCAACTCGATAGGCGAGGATGCGTTTGATTTTCATTTCGTAGGATCGTTCCAGAGCTTTTCCAGCACGGCGAACATTTCGGGGTCGTGCCTCTTCAATTCCTCGCGCGTGAACGGAAAAAAATCATTGCGACTGAAGAACGCCTCGGTGGTTTCCGCGAAGTATTCCTGCGGGTTCGTCATCGCGTAAGCTCGCGCCAGACGCTTGCGGCCTTCGGAGTCTTGGCGTTCCACGCTGTCGTATTTGCCGCTGGCTTTCGCTTTTTCGTAAGCGGCCTTGATCTCCGCGTTGCCGAAACTGCCTTTGATCACACGGTTGTGATAAGCGTGCGCGAGTTCGTGCAGGGCAAAATTCGGCATCCGGCGAGTCTCAGCCTCAAAGATGCGGACGTTGGTGAATTCGACTCCCTTCGCCATCACGGGATCGCGTCCATGATTTTTCAGCCACCCGGCATCAGGATGAAACGCCGCGCCGGCTCTGCCGCCCGGATATTCGGGTGAGAAATACAGTGGCACTTTTTTTATTTCGACGACCGCCTTCGCCGGCACGACGCGGATGATTTCATCGAGCATCTTCTTCAAAAGAACCATCGCGTGCTCGGTCTCAGCTCGCCGGGAATCGAGAAGCGCCTTGTTGATGTGAACTTTCCAGCCAGAGACATCGCGCACCTCGCGTTTGATGGAACCAGTTGCACCATTTGCATTATTGTCGCGCGCCTCCGCCGATTCTTTGATCTGCTTTTTCGCCGCCGCGAGTCGTGCGGGCCACTCGAACTTCGGCGCCTTCGCTGGATCGTAGCCGGCCATGTGACCGGTCAGGCGCGTCGTAGGCTTGGTGTATTTCAATTCGGTGTCGCCAAAGACTTCACGGCACATCGCGGCGAGACCGGGATCGTATTCGACCAATTGCGAGCGCAGGTGAACGTGATTGTGGTCATGGTCGTTGAAACGGTTGTTGTCGAACCACGACTGCACGCCCTCGGCGAAATACTCGTGATGATTCACGCTCGCGTATTTGCCCTTCCACAAACCGGCCTTCATCGCGGCGGCGTAGGTCTGCTTCAACCGCGTGTCAAAGGTCGGGTCCACATTCAGCAGGCCGCGGAGGTGAATATTGTGCGCGAACTCGTGGATCAGAATGCACTCAGCCGCGTAGGGATCGCCGGCAAAGCAAAGCACGTTCTCTTCGGCGACGGAACAATAGGGATCCGTCTCGCTGCCACCGAGGCCGCGCGCGCGCGCGTCCCAATAATCCTTCGCGGACAGGTTGGGAAATTCCTTCACCTTTTCGCCGGACAAGCGAACGAACTCCGGCAGGTCGGTGGAGTATTCGTTGTGCGCCATGATGCACATGCGCGCTCCGCTCTTGATCATTGCCGCACGCACGTCAGGGCGTTTGGCGAGCATCATGTCCACGAGGAACGCCGCTTCCTTGAGGGCGTAAGGGTTCACCTTCGCCGACGCGACGATGGGAAAGCCGTGCGCCTCGACTCGCTGCGTGTAGAACGCGGGCACGCCGCCGAAACGAAAACCTTGCACCGGCACCTCGCTAGTCACCGCGGCTTCCGACTTGTCCCCGCGTCCAACAACCACGAAGCGATGACCGATCGTCGTGTTGATGATCGTGTCCTTGCCTGGCGCGACGGAGCCATTCGGCACGCGCTCGGAACTAGACTTCAACCAGAAGATGTCGATCGGCTGGCTGCTGCCGTTGATGATTTGTAGCTTGGGCCGCGGCGCTTCCGCGGCTTGATGATTGCCGCAAAGAACGCCAAGAAGCGCAAAAAGGGAGAAGAAGTATTTCATGGTTTGCGTCGGGTGCTTTTCGATGTCGTTCCTTCGCGATCAGGAATCACGGCCTTCGCGGTGCGGTCGCCGATGACGAAACTGCCGAGTCGCGCGCCTTTCGCGGAGCGAATTTCCCACACGGCGCCGGGTCGTGTTTGCTGGCGCTTCGTTTTCGCGGGAGCGATGAGGCCATAGGACTTCGCGCCGCCGTCGGGAGCCATCCAGAACAACTCCACGCTCTCCTCGCACGAATTGATGAAGGTGACGTCGAATGGATTGCCATCCGGTTTCGAGCGCGGTGTGGCGCCTTCGCTCGCGGGATGCCACGTGAGTGCCGGGAGCGACGCGAGCGAAACCTCCACGGCCGGCGTGGGATTTTTCGGCGCGAGCGCGCGGAGTTCGGCGGCCCGCGCTTGGAGTTCAGTCGTCGGTTTGCCGTGGAGAAGGTTCGCCCATTCGTGAGGATCGGCGGCGATGTCGTACAGTTCCTCTTCGCCGTTCGAGTAGTGAATGTAACGCCAGTGGTCGCGGCTCACAGAATAAATATCCGGCGTCTGGAGTTGCGTGATCGCAGCGTGCGGCCACGCGGTCTTCGGATTGCGCAACAGCGGCACGAGGCTGCGCTCGCTCGCGTCCTTGTTTGGCGAAACAGGCAGCCCGCAAAGATCCGTGAGCGTGCGGAACAAATCCGTGAGGCTGACGGCGCGGTCGCAGACGGCGCCGGCCGTGGTGCCCTCAGGCAAACCGGGCGCGCCCTTCGGCACGCGGATGATCAGCGGCACACGCGTGCACAGCCGCCAACCGGTGAACTTCTGCCAGTGTTCCTTCTCGCCGAGGTGCCAGCCGTGATCGCTCCAAAGCACGACGACCGTGTTGTCGCGCTGCGGACTTTTTTCGAGCGCATCGAGCACGCGCCCGAGCATCGCATCGGCGAAATGAATGGAGGCGAGGTAAGCCTGGACGCCCTTCTTCCACTGGCCCTCCTTCTGGACGTGCTCGAAGTAACGATTGCGCGCGAGCTTTTGGCCGGCAGGCGGAACATCGTCGAGATCGTCCACTTTGTAGCCCGGCCCGGGCTGAATCGTCTCCAACGGGAAAGGCGCGAAATACTCCTTCGGCACGAACCACGGCTCGTGAGGCTTGTAGATGCCGCAGGCGAGGAAGAACGGTTTGTCGCGCGCGCGCTGGAGTTGTTCGCCGATCCATTTCGTCACCAGCCAGTCGCCGCCGTATTGCTCTTCGGTCACGTCGAGCGCAGCCCAGTCGGTCTCGCGATACTGCCACGGCCCGCCGACCGGCAGGCTGATCGGGCGATTCGGCGGATCGAACGTGCGCGGGAACGGATCGTCCTTCGCCTTTTCCGGGAAGTAATCATCCCACGACTGCGGATCGATGATGTAGTGCAGCAGCTTGCCCGAGCCCGCGGACCAGTAGCCGTTGCGGGAAAAATGGCGCGGCAGCAATTCCGCGCGCGGCAGCACGTCGCGGAGTTTCTGCGTGTTATTGTAGAGACCCGAGCGATACGGCGGCACGCCGGTGAAAATCGCCGTGCGCGACGGATTGCACGCCGGCGCCGAGCAATGCGCGTTCGCGAAAAGCACGCCGCTCTTTGCGAGACGATCAATGTTCGGCGTCTTCGTCTGCGGATGCCCGCCGAGGCAACCGACCCAGTCGTTGAGATCGTCCAACGCAATGAAGAGGATGTTTGGTCGAACTACTCCCGCAGGAACCGCGCCGCGATCGGCTGCTTCCGTGGCGATGGCGAGCAGCGCCACCGCGAAAACAAGGATGGAACGGGCACGGGTCACAGCGCCATTATGGCATCGGCAAACGCATCGTCTTGTCTTAAAACATCGCCCACAGCGTGAAACCCGGCACAGATAACAATTCAACGCCCGCCATCCCGGCCGACTGGCGAATGATCGAAGCCCTCTTCGATCACGTTCCAGATACGACGTTCTTTGTGAAGGACGCCGCGGGATGTTACCTCGCCGTCAACACTTCGCTCGTCGCGCGCTGCGGCTTGCGCCACAAATCCGAACTTATCGGACGCCGGCCCGCCGACGTTTTCCCCGGCGACCTCGGCAGCACGCCGACCGCGCAAGACACGCGCGTGCTCCGCACCGGTCGGCCGATTCACGATCATCTCGAACTCCACTGGTATGCGCGCGGCAAACCCGGTTGGTGCCTGACGACGAAGTTGCCGCTCCGAGACGCGGACGGAAAAATCATCGGCCTCGTCGGCATCTCGCGCGACCTCCGCGCGCCGGGTGATCGCGAAAGCATTCCGGCAAGCCTAGCGAGCACGCTCGAATTTCTCGAAGAAAAATTCGCCGAGCCAATTTCGCCGACTCAACTCGCCAAACGCGCCGGTCTTTCTCCGGTGCGCTTCGCCCGTCTCATCAAGCGCATCTTCCGCATCACGCCGAGCCAACTCATCACGCAGACCCGCCTCGCCGCCGCAGCGCAAATGCTCGAGGAAAGCGATCGCTCGGTGGCCGACATCGCGCTCGACTGCGGCTTCTACGATCACAGTGCGTTCACCCGCGCGTTTCGCTCGGCAACCGGGCAAACGCCGACGCTTTTCCGGCAGCGATGAGAACTCCACGCGACCGGCGCAACGAACCGGCGACGTTTTGAAATGAATTGATTTGTCGCGAGGCCTGATCAAATTGTGCACCCGATTTAAGCGACCCACTCACTCGAAAAACTTTCCCAACTCCCCAACCACTCATGCAACTCACTGGAAAAACGGCACTCGTCACCGGCGGCACCAAAGGCATCGGCGCGGCTACGGCCATTGCGCTCGCGCGCGAAGGCGCGAATGTCGCGATCAGCGGTCGTCACCACGACGCCGAGGCGCAGCAGGTCAAAAAGGAAATCGAAACGCTCGGTCGCCGCTGCGAAATCGTCGTGGCCGATTGCGCGAAGCCTGCCGATTGCACCCGCAGCGTCGAAGAGACCGTCAAGAAGCTCGGCGGCATCGACGTGCTCGTTCATTCGGCCGGCGGCGCCGTGAACGGCGGCTTGCTCGAACTCACGCCCCAGGCTTGGAATGACGCGTTCGACGTTCACGTGCACGCGATTTTCCACCTGTGCCGCGCCGCGATTCCCCATATGCGCCCGAAGAAAGAAGGCGCGATCATCACCATTTCCTCCACCGCCGGGAAACTCGCGACGCCGAGCAACATCGCTTACCAAGCCGTCAAGGGCGCGATCCCGCACATCACCCGCGGACTCGCGCGCGAATTCGCGGGCGACAACATTCGCATCAACTGCGTCGCTCCCGGCGTCGTGCGCACGCGGTTCCACGAGAAAATGTCGCCGGAGCAAAAGAAACTGAACCTTGAGCAACGCATCCCGCTCCGTCGCGAAGGCACCACCGAACAGGTGGCCGACGCGATCCTGATGCTCGTGAAGAACGATTACATCACCGGTGACACAGTCACGATCGACGGCGGATTGACGATGCGCATCGCGTAAGCCTGGGGTGTCAGTGTGGCTATCGATTTGGGTTGAGCCCGCGAAACACGCGAACAACGCGAATGCGAGGAGCACTCACACCGTGCTCACACGTTCGGCGTTAATCACAACGCCCGCCCCGATCCCTCTTCCTTGCCGTGTTTCGCGTCATTCGCGGGCCACTTCGGCAAACGCTCCTCAATGCAGCATCGGAATCGGATTGGGCTCACGAATGAGCCTCGCGTCGAGATCGAGATAGAAGTCCAGCCGGCGATCCGCTTCCGGGTGATCGATCGCGCGCGCCATCAGCAGGTAATCTGCGTAGTGATTGCCCTCGGACTCGACGAGACTCCCGTAGAACGTCGCGAGTTCCGCATCGATCGACGGCAATTCGCGCGACAGGATCTGGAACTTCTCGCAGCTCCGTCCCTCGATCAACGCGCAGCAGATCAAGTGATCGATCGCTTGATTCCGGTTGCCATTGCGCACCGCCTTCATCAAGCCCGTGATCCACGGACTCGGATACGGCTGGCTAAAAGGAATGCCGCGCGCTTTCAGCAAATTGAGCACGAGATCGAAGTGCTGCAGTTCCTCGATGGCAATCGCGTTGAGATGCTGCACGCGCGGATAGAGATCGCGATACTTCTCCAGATTCAACGCCGTCGTCGCCGCCTTGCGCTCGAGATGCGCGTGGTCCACGAGGACTTCAGGAAGATGACTCAACACGCGCGGCAACCAGTCCGCCGGAATTTTTTCTCGCCACAACAGCATCGCGAATCTTTTTCCGGGCCGGCGATCCCGGCAAGCGGGAAACATCTAAACGTCACCTTCCCTGGCGATTGTTGATTGTCGCTTGCGAACACTTCGGAGATAAGCGGCGAATGATCCGCATCCGATTTCATTCAGCCGGCGCGTCTGGCTTGATCGGAAAACTGGTTGGCACGCTTTTCTTTTTGGTTTTTCTCGCAATGGGTTTGGTGTTCACCGGTTTGGCGGGTCGTGCGTTTCTCAAGGTAGCCGGCTCGTATCGCTGGAATCGGGTGGACTGTGAAATTCTTTCCAGTTCCGTTCGCGAAGAAAGCCAGCATTCCCGCGACACACCGTATTCGGCAATGGTCCAATTCGCCTACGTGGCCGACGGCGAGCGGCGCATTTCGGAAACGGATTCGAGCGATGAGAAACGGTTCGCTGACTTCGCCGAAGCTCGGCGGTTTGCCGACAAATATCCTACAGGCGCGCACCGACAGTGCTTCGTCAATCCGGCCAATCCCGCCGAAGCTCTCCTGGAGCGCCGGAGCCTTTGGTTCGGGTTGGTCGTGTTTTTCCCGATGATCTTCGTCGCAATTGGCGCCATCGGAATGTTTGCGTTGTGGCGGAGGAATCCGGCAGACTCCGAGGCCATGGCCCGTCCGATTTCTTCCAATGCCGACCCGAACCGCGGCGGTTTCTTCCCCGTCGTATTCTTTGGCGTGTTCGCGGTGATGGGGTTGGTGTTCGCGTATTTCCTCTTGGTCCAGCCGTTGATGAAGATCCTCGCGGCCCGCAGTTGGGTGCCGACGGATTGCGCGGTGATTTCGAGCGGAGTGGGACGCCATTCGGGAAGCAAGGGCGGCTCGACCTATAGCATCGATGTGCTTTACCAGTATCGCTTCAAAGGAAAAGAATATCAGTCGAGCCGCTACAAGTTCATGACCACTTCGAGCAGTGGATATGACGGCAAAGCTGCCATCGTCAGCCAACTCGCACCCGGAACGCGGACCACGTGTTACGTGAATCCTTCGGACCCTCAAGAGGCCGTGCTCGAACGAGGATTCACGGCGGACCTGTTGTTCGGGTTGATTCCGCTCGCGTTCATCGTTGTTGGCGTCGGCGGCTTCATCTTCTGGCGGAATAAATCGTCACGGCTGAACGCTCGGGTGCCTCGCATTATTTCGACGCCGCTGTCGGCCGGTCGCGTCGCGGAAGCCGCCGCGAACTTCCCAACGCCCTCGATCAAACCGATCGAGCTCAAACCGGCAATGCGACCAATCACTCAGTTGTTCGTGATGATATTCGTGATGCTGTTCTGGAACGGCATCGTCTCGGTGTTCGTCTATCACTGCGTGGACGGCTGGCGTCGTGGGCACGGCGAATGGTTTCTGACCCTTTTCATGATCCCGTTCGTATTGATCGGGCTCGGGATCATTGGAGCGGTGATCTATTTCTTCCTCGGTTTGTTTAATCCCGCGCCGACGATCATTGTCAGCAGTGATGCTGTGCCAGTTGGCGGAAGCATTGATTTACAATGGCGATTTTCCGGTCGCACCGCCGCGCTGCGCCGCGTGCGTATTCTGCTCGAAGGGGTCGAACAAGCGCGCTACCGCCGCGGCACGAGCACGTCGACCGACACTTCGAAATTTCATTTCACCGAGATCGTGAACCACACGTTGCACAGCGACATGATCTCCGGAAACGCCCGCGTCAACATTCCCGCGACTGTCGTGCACACGTTCGATGCGCCGAATAACAAAATCATCTGGAGGCTCCGCGTCCAGGGTGACATCCCCATGTGGCCCGATGTGAACCAGGAATTTCCGATCACCGTGTTGCCGATGCCAATTCCAACCCCACACGCATGAGCCAGCTGAAAATCGCCATCAAGGAAGATCGAAAGACTTTTCGCCCGGGTGAAACCGTCGTCGGTGCCGTCGGCTGGAAACGCGATGTCGCGCCCAAGTCCGCGGAGCTTCGCTTGTTTTGGTTCACCCGCGGCAAGGGCACGCAGGACGTCGGCGTGGTCACGACCGAACATTTCGACGCGCCGCAAGCCGAGGAAGCACGACCGTTCCGTTTCACGCTGCCGGCGGCTCCGTACAGTTTCTCGGGAAAACTCATCTCCGTCGTCTGGGCGCTCGAACTCGTCTTGGAACCCGGCGACGAAACTGCCCGAGTGGAGTTGATCGTATCGCCGACCGAACACGAGATCATTCTAGGCGTCGTGGATCAGAAGTGATGAAAGCCCGCGACAATCCATTCTCCACCGATCGCGTGTTGCGCGTTCGCTACCGGCTGCGCGACACCACATGGCCGGAATTGTTTTCCAAACTTGAAGCGCTGAATCATCGCGCCGCCATCGTAGGTCCGGAGGGCGCGGGCAAGACGACGCTGCTCGAGGATATCGAGCCGCACTTGGTCGAGCGCGGCTTTCGCGTGAAGCACCTGCGGCTCGATGACCTCCAGCCTTCATTCGACGGCGTTTTTCTTGCGCGCTTCTGCCGCGATCTCTCGCGGCGCGACGTGATTCTCTTCGACGGCGCGGAGCAGCTCGGCTTCCTTGCGTGGCAAATGTTCAAGCGCCGGACCCGCGTCGCGGGCGGCTTGATTATTACGTCGCATCGCCCCGGACTCCTGCCGACGTTGATTCATTGCCGCACCAATCCCCAACTCCTCGGGGAGTTGATCGACACCTTACGTGGCGATCTCGCGCTTACCTGCGATCGAGAAGCTCTGTTCAACCGTCACGAAGGGAACATCCGTCACGCATTGCGCGAGCTTTACGATCACTGCGCAGAACAATCCGAAATCCTAGTTTGATGCGTTCACTTGGTTCCGCCGTCGAAAATTCAACTTAATGAAAATCCATTCGTTCCTCTCGTCGATATTGGCCGCTGGCGCGCTCGCTCTCGGGTCGGCCCGCGCGGCTGACGCCGATGGTTTCGTCCCGCTCTTTAACGGCAAGGATCTCACCGGATGGGTGAATGCCAATTGCGCCCCGGAAACGTGGAGCGTGCGCGATGGCATGATTCATTGCACGGGCATACCCACCGGCGCGATGCGCACGGTGCGGCAGTATGAAAACTTCATCCTCGAAGTCGAATGGCGCCATCTCCAGCACGGTGGCAACTCGGGCGTGTTCATCTGGGGCACGCCCATCGCCGCGCCCGGTGTGCCGTTTCTGCGCGGGATCGAAGTGCAGGTGCTCGATCACGGCTACGCCACGGACTACGAAAAGAAGAACGGCAAGAAGCCCGAGTGGTTTACCACGCACGGCGATGTGTTTCCGATCCACGGCGCGACGATGAAGCCGTTTGGCCGGCACAACGGTTCGCGGAGCTTTCCGTCCGGCGAATACAGCAAGGGCATCAACGAATGGAACCACTACCGCATCGTGTGCACCAACGGCGTGCTGCGCTTGAGCGTGAACGGTCACGAAGTTTCCGGCGGTGAGGAGTGCAATTACCGCAAGGGTTACCTCGCTCTCGAATCGGAAGGCGCGCCGATTGATTTCCGAAATATTCGCATCAAGGAGCTTCCGAGCAGTGGCGCGCCCGCCGAACTGACCGCGCCAGTGGATGAAGGCTTTCGCCCCCTCTACACCGGCGTGGATTTGCGTGGATGGAAGGTTGGCCCCGGAATGGAAGGTCACTGGAAGGCGCAGAATTGGAACTTGGTTTACGACGGCAAGGCCGAAGGCAAAGAGAAGGATCTGTGGAGCGAACAGGAATTCGGCGATTTTGTTTTGGTCGCCGACTGGCGTTTTCCGAACAAGCCGACACCGAAAAAGCTCCAGATCATTCTCCCGAACGGCGACGACGCGCTGAACGCCGACGGATCGAAGAAGATGGAGGAAGCCGCATTTGCCGGCGACAGCGGCATTTATCTGCGCGGCAGTTCGAAGGCGCAGGTCAATATCACCTGCAAGACGATTGGTTCGGGCGAGGTGTACGGCTATCGGGTAGACAAGGCGTTGCCGCCCGAAGTCCGCGCCGGCGCGACGCCCAAGCTCAAAGCCGATAACGCGCCCGGCAAATGGAATCGATTCATCATCACGATGAAGGGCGAACAGCTTACGGTGGAATTGAACGGCAAGGTCGTGATCGACGGCGCGCGTTTGCCCGGCATCGCCGCGCGTGGCCCGATCGCGTTGCAACATCACGGTGACGCGATTCAATTTGCGAATCTCTACATCCGCGAGTTGAAGTGACGCGGAACTTCTGCGTGTTCATCGAAGGCCGTTGCTGGCACGCTCACGCGCCATGAAGCCAATTCGTTTGCTCGCATTCGCGCTCGTTTGCCTCGTCAACGGCGCGGGATCGCTGTTCGCGTCGGGAAGCTATTTCGAAGTCACTTACCCCGGCTCGAAGAACACGAACGAACTCGTCTACGACGTCGCATATCGGATGTGGATCCCCGAGGGCGTGAAGACGATCCGCGGCGTGATTGTGCATCAGCACGGCTGCGGTGTCGGCTCATGGAAAGGCGCCGTTCCGGGCGCGAAGGATCTCCACTGGCAGGCGCTGGCGAAGAAGTGGGACTGCGCGCTGCTCGTGCCGTCGTATCAAATGGGCGAGAAGGACAACTGCCGTCTCTGGTGCGACCCGCGAAATGGTTCCGAGAAAAAATTTCTGCGAGCGCTCAACGAATTCGCCGCGCAGTCCAAGCATCCCGAGCTCGACAAAGTTCCCTGGTGCCTGTGGGGCCATTCTGGCGGCGGCTTTTGGTCGAGCCTGATGCTCACCCTGCACCCAGATCGTATCGTCGCAATCTGGTTTCGCTCCGGCTCGGCCTTCGGCGCGTGGGAAAAAGGTGAGATCAAAGCGCCGGAACTGGCGCCAGCCGTTTACGGAGTGCCGCTCGTCTTCAACGGTGGCGTGAAGGAAGAGTCTGACAAACGCCACGGGCCGGCGCGCGTGAACGACCGCGCCATGTTCAAGACCTGGCGGGCGCACGGTTCACCGGCGGGCTTTGCTCCCGACCCGCGCACCGGTCACGAGTGCGGCGACTCGCGTTACCTGGCGATTCCGTTCTTCGATATTTGCCTCGCCATGCGTTTGCCGGACAAAGGCAGTCGCGATCAAAAGCTCAAGCCCGTCGACCTGAAGAACGCGTGGTTCGCTCCCGTGCCCGGCGACGAGGCGAAGCCAGCGTCCGCATATTCCGCTGATGTAATCACGACCGACACTTTGGCGTGGTTGCCCAACGCCCAGTTTGCCCAAGCATGGACGCAATACGTCAAGACTGGAGCCACCGAAGACACGACGCCTCCGCCCGCGCCGACGAAGTTGAAGGCGTCCGGGAAGGCCGATGGCGTGGAACTCGTGTGGGACGCTGACGTTGATTTCGAAAGTGGATTGAAGGCGTTTGTCATTCAACGCGACGGCAAGGACCTCGCGCAAGTTCCCGAGAAGCCGCAGAACAAATTCGGCCGCCCGCTGTTTCAGAACATGAGCTATGGCGACACCTGCGTGGAACCGTTGCCTGAGTTCAAGTTCACCGACAAATCTGCCAAGCCGGGTGGGAAGCACGAATACCGCGTGGTGGCGTTGAACAGCGTGGGCCTCAAATCAAAGCCCAGTCAAAGCGTCAGCGTCCGCTGAGATTCCCGGCCAGACCATATCGCGCTTCCGACTTATCGCGCCGTCGCCGCAACTATTTCAGATTGCCTGTCCGGTTTTGGCGTCGGCGGCTACTATTGGGTGATTGAACCACCAATCAGACTCACAACTGTTGGTCGCCTACGCGGAGCATCGCTCTGATGCGGCGTTCAGCGAACTCGTGCGCCGACACATTGACCTGGTCCACTCCGCCGCGTTACGCATGGTCCGGGATTCGCACCTCGCTCAGGACGTAACGCAAGGCGTGTTCGTCGCCCTCGCGAAAAGCGCCGGCCAGCTCACCGACCGCGCCGTGCTCTCCGGTTGGCTGCATCGCACCGCGCAAAACATCGCCGCACAAACCGTCCGCACGGATGTTCGTCGGCGCGTGCGCGAACAGGAGGCCGCTGCCATGAATGAATTGCTCGCCGACCAACCTGAAGCCGTCTGGGAACAGGTCGCGCCCTTGCTCGATGCCGCGCTCGGCGACTTGAGCGAATCGGACCGCGACGCCCTGTTGCTTCGTTATTTCGAACGCAAGTCCGCGCGGGAAATGGCGGAAACCCTCGGTGTCAGCGATGAAGCCGCCCAGAAGCGCGTGAATCGTGCGGTCGAACGCCTGCGCGAGTTCTTTGCTCAACACGGCGTGACCGTCGGCGCGAGCGGACTTGTTGTCAGCATTACTGCGAGCGCTGTACAAGCCGCACCAGTCGGCTTGGCCGCCACCGTTTCCGCCGCAGCCACCTTGGCCGGAACTGCTCTTGCCACATCCGCGACCGCTACTGCCGCTGTCGCCACCACGGCCACCGTCATCCAAAACATTGCCATGACCACATTCCAAAAAATTACTGTCACCGCCGCCATCGCCGCCGCTGTTGGCGTGGCCATCTACGAAGCCACGCAGGTCGCAAGCCTGCGCAGGGAAAACCAAGCCCTCCACCAACAGCAGGCGCCGCTGGCCGGACAGATCGAGCAACTGCAACGCGAGCGCGACACCAGCGCGAAGCGGCTGGCCGCGGTCACCGAAGAACTCGCCAACGTGAAGAAACAGCCGACCGAAGTGTTCAAGCTGCGCGGTCAGGTGGGAACGCTGAGCCGGGAAAAGGAAGCGCTCGGCAGCAAGAGCGCCCTGAGCAAAATCACCGCTGATCCCGAAACCCGGAAGATGATTCGCGAACAGCAGAAAATGGGCATGAGCATGATTTACGGTGATCTGGCGAAACGCCTGAAACTGACGCCCGAATTGAAAGGGCAGTTCAACGATTTGCTGGCCGATCACGTCATGGACAATATTGATGTGATCACGCAGGCGCTGCACGACAAGCGGAGCGGCGCCGAGGTGGATCAGTTGTTTTCCGCGCAAGATGCGACGATGCGCGACAAGCTATCGGCGCTGCTTGGACCGGATGCCTTGGCGCAATATCTGGACTATTCCCGGAACCTCGCCGCCACCCTGACCGCCGACCAGTTTGCGGGAAGCATGACCGGCGACAAGGAGGCGAAGGCCGACAAGAAGACCCAGCTTTCAAGGGCGGTGCAGGAGGAAATTCAATCGGCGCTCGCCGCGGCCGGCCTGCCCGCCGATTACCAGGTCGTGCCCACGCTGAACTTCCGCAACATCGCCTCTGAAGAAGTCGGAGAGCGAAGCCTCAAGATGCTGGACACTGTTTACGACCGCGTTGCAGCCCGCGCCGGCGCGTTTCTCAGCGCGGAGGAACTGAAGAAGTTTCAGGAGTTCGGGAAGACTGCCCTTACTAACAATCGCGCCGGGCTCTTGATGAACCGGAAGTTGATGGCGCCGATCGTGCAATGACGGCTGTCGTGCGAAAATCGCCTCGGTGATTCTCGCGGCGAAGCTTGGCCGAATTTCCGCGTGTTCATCGGGATGCCGCTGTGGCAATTTCCGCGGGCATGAAGCCATTCATCCTCGCCGTGCTTGCCCTCGCCACGAGTGCGCTGTTCACCATTCACGCTCAGGAAGCCGACGTTCGCCTGCATTCCGATGGTAAGGGATGGGGGCTCGATCGGGCGAAGATTTCTGACACGAAGCGCCCGCGCGTCCTGCTCATCGGCGATTCCATTCTCAACGGCTATCGCGCGAGCGTCATTGCCGCACTCAGCGGCAAGGCTTACGTGGACGCGTGGGTGAACCCCTACAACCAATCCGAGCACGTCAACAAACTCCTCGCCGAAGTGCTCGCCAATGGTCCCTACGACGTCGTGCATTTTAATATGGGACTGCACGGTTGGCAAAAAGGGCGGATCAAGGACGGCACGTTCGAGCCGCTGACCAAGGCGTATGTCGAGGTCATTCGCGCGAAGTTGCCGAAGGCGAAAATCATCTGGGCCAGCAGCACGCCGGTAACCGTCAAAGGCAAGCCGGGCGAACTCGATCCCGCGATCAACGACGTCATCATCGAGCATAATCGCATGGCGGCAAAAGTCATGAAGGAGTTGAACGTGCCCGTGAATGATTTCTATTCGCTGCTCGTGCCGAAGCTCGAACTCGCGCGTGGCGATCAGTTTCATTGGAAGTCCGAGGCGTATAAAATCCTGGCCGACACGGTCGTCGAGTCCGTCCTACGTGAATTGAAAACCCGCCCGCGGTGAGGTGGAGTTGAAGCTGATATGAAACACTGGTCCCGCTTTGTCTGCGTTGTCGTCCTGCTCGTCGTCGGCTTCCCTGCCGCCGCCGAGACGATCTCGGCGGATCTCCTGATTGTTGGCGGTGGTGAATCCGCGTGCGCCGCGGCGGTACAGGCCGCGCGGCTTGGCGTGAAGCGCATCGTTTTGGTGAATGACATCAACTGGCTTGGCGGCCAGTTCAGCGCGGAGGCGGTCGGTGCGGTAGACGAGTGGACGACGGTTCGTGGCAAGCGCGTAAACTTTCCCCGCAGCGGCCTCTTTCTTGAAGTCATTCAACGCATTCGCGCGCTTAACTCGCGGAAGTTCGGCGTCGCGAGTCCAGGAAATGCGGTGTGCGCCAGCGAGACGATCGAGCCCGCCGAAGCCGCGCGGATCTTTGAGGAACTGCTCGCGCCTTACGCGGACGCCGGCTCGAAGCAGATTCGCATTCTGCGCCCGTGGGAACCGGTTCGCGTCGAGGTCGAGAAGAACCGCGTCACCGCGGTGGAGTTTGCGCATCCCGATGGCTCGCGGAAATCGCTGACGGTGCGCGCGAAGTTGACGGTGGATTGTTCGGACTGGGGCGACGTCATCCGCTTGAGCGGCGCGAAATATTCCGCTGGCCCGGATGAACGCTCACGTTTCGGCGAACCCGGTGCGCCGGAAAAAGTGACCGAGGCCGAGCGCGCGGAGATGAATCCAATTTCCTATTGCCTGGTCGTGCGCGAGACGGGGCGCGACTCCACGATCCCGCGTCCGGCCGATTACGATTCGCGGAGCTTCGCGGCGATGGACAAGACGATTCCGTTCGTCGACAGCTCGTATCCGGAGGGAATTTACTCCGTCGCGAATCAAAGTGTTTACACGCACCGTCGCCTCGTGGATCGCCGGCACAACGGCTTTGCGCCCGGCACGGAGAAAGTTCTGCTCAACTGGCCCGTGCAGGATTACCCGCTGTTCTCGCTGCCGAAATCGGTTGCCGAAGCTCTCGAAGCAACGGAACTCGGCGCCTCCAAAAAGAACATCGTCAACATGACGCCCGCTCAGCGACGAATTGTTTTCGACGGCGCGAAGCAGCACGCGCTCGGAATGTTCTACCACTTGCAAACCGTGGTGCATGATCGCGTCGGTGATTACCCGGAAAGTTTCCGCTACATGGAACTCACGGATGAATTCGGCACGGCGGATCGGTTGCCGCCGAAGGTGTATGTGCGCGAAGGCCTGCGCCTCGAAGCGCTCTACATGCTCCGCGAGCAGGACATTCGCGCGGCCGATCGCCAGCCTCGATGGGCGAGCGCGATGGTGCCAGACGCGGTGTTCGGTTTTCAATTCAACATCGATTTTCATCCGACGCGTCGAAAGTTCCTCGACGGCGGCGATGCGGCGGGTCCGTGGCAATTCATCCACACCGCGTCGCGCAACTGGCACACGGATACTGATCGAGCAATGTTTCCGCTCCGCGGTTTGGTTCCGGTGGAACGCGATGGCCTGCTTGGCGGTGGAAAAAACATCGGCATGAGTAGCGTCGTGAGCGCCGCGCTTCGCTTGCACGGGCAGATGATGCACGTCGGCCAAGCCGCGGGAACGGTGGCGTGGATCGCGTTGCGCGACGGCGTTGAGCCGCGGGCCGTGGCCACGAACTTCGGGCGAGTTCGTGAAGTGCAGCAACGTCTCGTGCGTGGGTGTGGTGGGCCGGGAGTGTTGCTCTGGCCATGGCATGATCTCGCCCCGGACGACGCGCATTTCGAAGCCGCCAACCTGCTCGCCGTACGCGGCATCTGGCAGGCGGACGAAGACAGCCTCGATTTCTCTCCGTGGAAAATTGTGACGCAACGCGAACTGGAACCGACCCTCGCCCGCCTGTGGGCCGTTTTGCCCGACGCGAAGATTATTTCGGACTCTGATGTCCCCACCGAAGCCGATGCGACTTGGGGCTGGCTTTATCAACGGCTCACAGCCCTCGGTCTCCCCGCGAGCGAAGGCCTCCGCAAGCAAGGGGCGTTGCCCCTCACGCGCGCCGAATGCGTGCGGCACCTGTGGAACGTGCTCCAACAAATGGGCGAGCGGCACCCGAGTTCGCCCGGCTATCTCACTCCGGGACACGACAGCGATGGCGACGGGATCCCTGATCTCGACGATCCGTTGCCGTTCGTGCCGGGCCGAGGAAGAATCGCGCCGGCGCATCGCACCGATCGTGATGGTGAGCCCGATCCGCTCCCCGGCGGCACGAACGGGCTGCGGCAGTTTCATTTCACCGACAAATCGGCGCCGGAGATTTCCGGATTTCAAAATGATTTCGGACTTCTATTCGATGGTCAGCGCGGCTTCGGCTGGCGTCGTGATCTGAGCGCGAGTAATCGCCGGCGTCCGGGTGTGGTGGGGGAATGGCGAGCGAGTTTCATTTTCACGCGCACGCACGACGTCTGGGAATGCCTCGTTCCTGATGGACGCTACCGGGTGACCGTTTGTGTCGGTGACGCTACGAATCCGCAGCCCGGCCAAAACGTCACCGTGGAAGGCGTGCCCGCACTACGCGACGAAACAACTGGCGCCGGGGAATTCGCGGAGAAGACGGTCGATGTTGAAGTGGCCGACGGCCGCCTCACGATCGAGATCGGTCGCGAAGACGCCACCGGTAACACGTGTCTGAACTGGCTACGCTTTCAACCGCTCCCCGCGAAGCAATAAGCGGCTGAGTTGCCGCGCCATGTCAGGGATAGACGTTCGCACTATCCCTCGAATCCTCCAGAGGCGAAAGAGTGTTTGACGTTCAAAACCTCGAGTGGTATGACCTCCTACCAATGATCCTGTCTGCCATTCGTCGCAGCTCTTCGCTCGTGGAAGATGTCTGCCAACGCCTCGCTCAGGAGATTCGCACGGAGCAGACCGACGGCGATGGCTGGTTGCCGCCGGAGCGGGCTCTCGCCGAACAGCTCGGCGTCAGCCGCACCGTGGTTCGCGAGGCCACCAAACGCCTCGAGCTCCAGGGGTTGATCGAAGTTCGCCACGGCATCGGCATCAAGGTCGTGGATAAACTACACAAGCCCCTCAACGGTTCGCTGTCGCTGCTCATCCCGGATGCGGGTGGCAGACTGCGACAGTTCATCGAGGTTCGCTCGCTTTTGGAACCGGAGGTTGCGCGGCTTGCTGCCCTTCGCGCTAAGCCAGCTCAATTGCTGGCCTTGCGAAAAGTTCAGCAACGGCTGGCGGTGACGCGTGACGTTGACGAAGCCGTCGCGTGCGACATGGATTTCCATCGCCTGCTCGCCCAAGCGAGCGGCAACGAAGTCTTCGCGCTGCTGCTCGAATCACTAGCCGAGCTTGGACGCGAAAGCCGCACGGTCACGCTCTCGACGACCGGAATCCAACGCGCTCACGAACACCACGAGGCGATCTTGAAAGCGGTCGAGAGCAGCAATGCCGACGCGGCGGCGGCCGCAATGCGCTATCACATCTCGGGTGCGGCGGAGGATTTGCTCCGACAGGCGAAGGCCGCTGATTCACGCAAGCGCAAATGAAACGGCTCGCGTCCAAGCTTTTCGCAGTCGGCACATTTTCGCTCGCGCTGACATCGGGCGTCACTCTTGCGGCTGCTCAAACCAACAGCGCGCCGCCCAGCGGCAAGGGTGACTGGTGGTCGCTGCAACCCATCGTCAAACCGGCCGCACCGAAAGTGGACGCTGCCAAATACCGCGTCGGCAACTCCATAGACTCGTTCATCGTTGCGAAACTGACGGAGAAGGGCTTGCCGCAATCTCCGACAGCCGATCGTCGCACGCTCATTCGCCGGCTGTACTTCGACCTCGTCGGCCTCCCGCCGAAGCCGGAGGAAGTCGATGCGTTCGCGGCTGACGCTGATGGGCGGGCGTATGAGAAGCTAGTGGATCGTTTGCTCGGTTCACCGCAATTCGGCGAGCGCTGGGCGCGCCATTGGCTCGACGTGGTTCACTTCGGAGAGACGCACGGCTACGACAAGGACAAACCGCGTCCAAACGCTTGGCCGTATCGTGACTACGTGATTCGTGCGTTCAATGAAGACAAACCTTACGCGCGTTTCGTGCAGGAGCAGATCGCGGGCGACACGCTGTTTCCCGGCACGCGAGACGGTATCGAGGCGCTGGGATTCATCGCGGCCGGCCCGTGGGATTACATCGGTCACGCGGAGGTGCCGGAGACGAAGATCGATGGCAAGATCGCGCGTCATCTTGATCGCGACGACATGGTGGCGAACACGATCAACACTTTCTGTTCGCTGACCGTCCACTGCGCGCAATGCCACAATCACAAATTCGATCCGATCACGCAGGACGACTACTATTCGCTCCAAGCGGTCTTCGCTGCAGTTGATCGCACGGAGCTGAAGTATTTCACCGACGAAAAGTTGAACATGAAGTTTCGCGAGTTGCAGAGCAAGGCGCGCGACCTGACAAACACCGTCGCTGCGCTGGAAAAGCCGCTGCGCGAAAAAGCGGATGAAAAGCTGACGGCGCTG
Source organism: Limisphaerales bacterium (assembly GCA_044224905.1). GTDB lineage: Bacteria > Verrucomicrobiota > Verrucomicrobiia > Limisphaerales > JBGAJN01 > JBGAJN01. The sequence goes on along the minus strand of JBGAJN010000001.1, from coordinate 1,566,414 downwards.
AACCGGCGAATCGACGGCGCGTCATCGGCGACGACGAACAAACAGGGCAACACGAGCCCGGACTACGGCTATCACAGCGCTATTTCGACCACGCAGGACGCGACCAAATGGGTGCAGGTTGATCTCGGGCGCCGCGTGAACATCGACAGCGTGACCCTGTTGCCTTGCTATGACGACTTCAACCGCATCGGCGCGGGCTTTGGTTTTCCGGTGCGCTTCAAGGTCGAGGCGAGTGATGATTCGGAATTCAAGGCGGGCGTGACGTTGTTGTGGAAGCAACACGACGCGACGTACATGAACGATTTTCCGAATCCCGGCCTCAAGCCCTTCACGACGGGCGGCGCGAAGGACGACGGGATCTCGGGTCGCTACGTGCGCGTCACTGCGGTGAAGCTGGCGCCGCGCAAGGACGACTACATTTTCGCGCTCGCGGAGTTGCAGGTGTTCGACGCGACCGGAACCAACGTCGCGTTGGGCCGTCCGGTCACTGCGCTCGATTCCATCGAAGCCCCGCCGCGCTGGCGCAAGAATAATCTGACCGATGGCCTCGCACCGGTGGGGCAGTCAGCGGATGAGAAGAGCAAACTGCTCAAGGAGCGCGATGCGTTGCTGCTGAGCTTTGCCGATGAAGCCACCCGACAGAAACTCGCGGCAACGAAAGGTGAGCTGCAACGCGTCTCGGCCGAACTCAAAATGATGCCCAAGCCAAACTTGGTTTACGCGGGCGGAGTGCACTACGGCAGCGGATCGTTTCGCGGAACCGGAGCGGATGGCGGGAAGCCGCGCACCATCCAAGTGCTCGCGCGCGGCGATGTAAAATCGCCGGTCCGAGAAGTGGGCGCGGGCGCGTTAACCGCCGTGCAACCGCTCGTTGCGCGCTTTGAACTTCCGATTGATGGAGACGAATCCTCGCGGCGCGCCGCGTTGGCGAAGTGGTTGACGGACGCTCGCAATCCGCTGACTTGGCGGAGCATCGTGAATCGCGTGTTGCAGTATCACTTCGGTCGCGGAATTGTGGATACTCCGAATGACTTCGGAAAGATGGGCGCCGCCCCGACGCACCCCGAGTTGCTTGACTGGTTGGCCGCGACGTTCCGCGATGATTTCGACGGCTCACTAAAGCAGCTTCACAAACTGATCGTGATGAGCGCGACGTATCGGCAGGTTTCAACGGAAGGAAACGAAGGCATCAAAGGAGGAAGGAGTTCTTCTGTTCAAGACGCGGACAACCGCTACCTCTGGCGGCAGAACCGTCGTAAGATGGAAGCCGAGGCGGTGCGAGACAGTGTGTTGTTTGTCAGCGGCAAGCTCGATTCCAAGATGGGCGGCCCGAGCTTTCAGGATTTCGTCGTGACCCATCCGCAGCATTCCCCGCACTACGAATATCAGCTCGCTGATCCTGAGGATGCGGCTCTCCATCGGCGCTCGATCTACCGTTTTCTGGTTCGTTCCCAGCAGCAGCCTTGGATGGCGACGATGGATTGCGCTGATCCCTCCATGCTGGTCGACAAGCGAAACCAAAGCATCTCGCCACTTCAAGCGCTCGCGTTGCTGAACAATCAACTCATGGTCGCAATGGCCAAACACTTCGCTGCCCGCGTAGAAAAGGCGGGCGACGCGCCGGCACAGATTAGCGAAGCGTTTCGCCTGGCACTCGCAAGATCACCAAGTGACGCAGAACTCCAATCACTCGTCGCTTACGCGAAGCAACACGGCATGGCGAACGCGTGCCGCGTGATTCTGAACCTGAACGAGTTTGTGTTCGTGGATTGATATGAAGAGAAACGATTCTCCATTTCATCGATCAGGCGAATGCGTTCACGCGATGGGGCGCCGGCAATTTCTGTGGAACAGCGGTGGGGGGCTTGGAGGGATCGCGCTCGCGAGCTTGTTGAGTTCAAACGGCCTGCTCGCGAAAGCGAGTTCGGCTGAGTCCCTAAAACTTCCACTCGGCATCGCTCAATTTCCACCGCGCGCCAAACGGGTCGTGCAGCTGTTCATGGCGGGCGCGGCGAGCCACATCGACTTGTGGGATTTCAAACCCGAGCTCGTGAAGCGCGACGGGCAGCCCAGCGATTTCGGCGAGCACGTCGAGGCGTTTCAGAACGGCCTCGGTCCGTGGAAGCAGCCGGTGTGGCCGTTCAAGCCATACGGTCGGTGCGGCAAAATGCTCGGAGAGCCCGTTGCCGCTCTCGGTTCATGCGTCGACGACATCGCATTCATCCACAACGTCGTCGGCAAGACGGGCGTCCACTCGCAAGGCACGTTACTCCAGACGACGGGCTTCAATCGTCCTGGTTTTCCGAGCGCGGGCGCGTGGGTGAGCTATGGGCTCGGCAGTGAAAACGAAAACCTGCCCGCGTTCGTGGTGTTACCCGATCATCGCGGGCTCGCGTCGAATGGAACGAAGAATTGGGACAGCGCGTTTCTTTCGGCGCAGCATCAAGGCACGGTGATTTATCCCGGTGCCGAGACGCCGATCAATGACCTGTTCCCCGCGAAGCAAGGCGACTTCATCACCCGTGCGAGTGATGCGGAAGGCGTGGCGTTAATGAGCCAGTTGAATCGCGCGCACGCTTCGTCGCGTGTGGGCGATGAGCGTCTAGATGCGCGAATTCGCAGTTACGAACTGGCCGCGAAGATGCAACTCGCAGCGCCCGAGGCGTTGGATATTTCGCGCGAGCCCGACTACCTGCTGGACATGTATGGGATCGATCGCACGACAAAAGAGTGGCCGAAGGACATTAATCCTCGGGAAGAAGCGGACATATTCGGACGTAAGTGCCTCGTCGCGCGTCGCCTTCTCGAGCGTGGCGTGCGCTTCGTGCAAATCTGGAGCGGCAATGACAATGGTTTCCCACGCCGCAATTGGGATTCTCACGAAGACGTCGAGCGCGACCACGGCCCGCTCGCGATGGGCATGGCGCGCGGCGCAATGGCGTTGATTCAAGATCTCAAGCAGCGCGGACTACTCGATGACACCATCATTTTGTGGACGACTGAATTTGGCCGCATGCCCAGCACACAAGGCGGCAAGGGACGTGACCATAATCCATACGTCTTCACAAACTGGCTGTGTGGCGGCGGCATCAAAGGCGGCATCACCCACGGCGAAAGCGATCAGTGGGGTTACAAGCCGCTCAATCGTGCCACGCCCACGGAGGTTTACGACATCCACGCCACGATTCTGCACCAACTCGGAATCGATCACACGAAGCTCACCTTCCGCCACAACGGCGTCGACCGCCGGTTGACCGACGTGCACGGCGAAGTGATTCACCAATTGCTGGCGTGAGCTGAGGTTGATCAGGGTTGCTGGCGAATCAGCGATTGCAGATTGCGTTCGAGCGCCGCGTCCGCCTCGACTGTGTCCTTCGGGCCGAACAGGAGAATCTCCAGACTGCGTTGTCCCAGATTACGCTTTCCATCGAGCGCCATTTGGATCCGATCAAACCGTCGAAACGACTGGGTACGAAACGGCGTCAACGCACTGGATGCCCCATCTTCGGTGAGGAGAAAATAGACGTACATCGGCTGGCCGTTGCGATCGAACACGTAAACGTAAAATGGCAGTTCAACGCCCGCTACGCGGATGGGTCGCACACCGCGATCGGCAGTCTTCGTGATCCCGCTTCCCGGCAAACAAATTTCGGGGCGATGCGCCCGCGCCAAAATTCGGGACAACGGCTCCCTGGGCTTCCATTCGAAGTAAAACAGAAGCCATTGATTACCGATGGAATCCTTCCATGACGCCGCGAGTTTGGAATCGAACTGGAGCATGTTGCGAATTCGCTCCGAAATCTCAACAGGCTTGAAATCCAAGGCGTCCGATGGCGGAAGGGAGATCGCCCACGTGGCGGCACTCTTGTTTTCATGAGCTCGATACCAGAGTTCAATCGCGACAGTCGCGACGACGAGCCATGCACCCAATCCAATCACCAGTGATCTGGGTAACGTGCGCGCGAAACCAGCCACCGTGAACGAAGTCGGCGCCTCGCGTTTCGGACGCAGGAGGAGCGAGAGCAGGAACAGGCTCACAAAAGTGACACCGAGGATCGTGAACCCCGCCGGATCGTGCCAACTGCTGATCGAGTTCGCGCCGTGATGATGCGCCGTCCACGCCAGCCAGAATGCCCGCACGAGATTGAAGGCGAACGCCATCACGATGCCAATGATGACCAGCAAACCGCGACGTATCCCACCAAGGCTCCACAACTCCCCGAGCGCAAGCGCAGCCATCAAAGTGGCCTGCAGTGATTGCACACCGCTGCATGCCTCGTCCACACCCACAACCGTCTGGGAAGTTTCTATGACGTTGCCGTAATTCGTTGCAACGATTCCAACATTGGTAAGCGCCTCAACGGTGACCAGCGTCACCGTGCGGGTCATGTGCTGGATGACGGCACTCTCGATTTGGAACGGCCAAGGCACGGCCACAAGAATAAATCCGACGGGAAACGCAAAATGCCTCATCCAAGCCCGACCGCCAGCAAGATATACGGCGAAGATCGTCAACCCGACCACCTCACTGCTTAGGAGCAAATTCATCGGCCGCCAGTCAGGCGACGCTTCCTGCACGAACCGCGTCGGCAAAATGGCGAACGCGAGCAAAAGCGCCAGGATGCGCAACCAAACGGTAACAGCGCCAGGTTCCGGGGAAGGGCGATTCAGCCAGCGTTTGACACCAAGCAGAATGCACATCGCGGGCACCGACCAACCGTAGCTGTATTGCGGCTGAGCCGTCCAATCGAGCCGGAGTTGACGAAGCAAAACCAACCAGAGCGCACCGAATACAAGCAGAGCCCACCAATCGGGTCGCTCACGAGCGATACTCGTAGAATTCGGTTCGGAGGTCGCAGCAGTTGGAGAGGGATTGCTCACGGTTCCACAGGATCGACGCGCACGCTAAACATTCATCGTCCGAGCAGCAACAAGAATGAAATACATGCTAAGTAAGACCACTCCCCAAATCAAAAGATCCCTACTAAACCGACGCTCGATAAGCGACCTGCCACACAACACCGCCCATCGAGCGTTTTCCCGTCTCGAGATCCTTCCAGCACCCCCTTCTCCACATAAAAATCATTTGCCAGCAGCCCGCGCGCTCGAAACACTTTTCTCATGAACACCCCATTGGCGGTTCGCTTCAAGGCGCAAATTTCATGGGTCTTCTCAGCAGGTTTACTCATCGCGGCAACGGCATGGCTTTGCGCATGCGTCAACTCGCCGAACAAAGTTTCCACCGTCAATGGGCTCGCTCCGCATTCGCCTACGTTTGAATGCCATTGGACGGATTCATCGATCACGATTGACGGCAAGGCCGACGAACCCGCATGGGCGCACGCACAGGTCATTTCGAATTTCGCCATGCCGTGGCTCGGAAAGGACGCACCGCGTCCGCCGACAGCGACCCGCGCGCGGTTGCTGTGGGATCGTGAGTTCATCTATTTCCACGCGGACATGGACGACTGGGACGTTTACGCCGATGTGAAGCAGCAAGACGGAATGGCGTGGCTCAATGACGTGTTCGAACTCTTCTTCAAACCTGCCGCGGACAAACCCGGTTACTACGAATTTGAGATCAACGCCGTGAACACCAAACTCGACATGTTTCTTGCTTCACGCGGCAGTGGCGGCTGGCAGCGGCACAAGAGTGATTGGGATTTTCACATCGAGTCCGCCGTGAAGGTGCGCGGCACGTTGAACAACTGGCACGACAAGGATGACGGATGGTCGGTTGAAGGCCGTATTCCCTGGCGGGATTTTATTCAAACGGGCGGCCGGCCGGAACCTGGCGAAGTGTGGTCGTTCGCGCTGTGTCGCTACGACTACTCGGTTGGCCTTACGGAACAGGCGTTATCGACCTGCGCGCCGCTGCAGAAAAAGGATTTCCACAACTACGAAGGCTACGCCCCACTCCGCTTCGTTGGCCCCCCGAAGTTTTCCGGGAAACCATTCGGGATTGAGAAGCGGATTCCGTGGACGACGTCACGCGTCGTCGGCTCGCCCGATCCACCGGCGCCGTATCGGGCGGTGCGCGCTTATCCGAATTTGAAGACCGAGAATCCGGTGGCGATCACGACCGAGCCGGGCAGCGCCCGATTGATTTTGGTCGAGGTCACCAAGAACTTCGCTGGCGGCAGTCATCTGCGCCGCTTCAACGCCCATTCCGATGGTGCGCAAACCGAAACGATTCTCGAGCTTCCCGAAGAGATGACCTACGGCGTCACGTTTCATCCCGGCTTCGCCACAAACGGCTACTTGTTCCTCGGCTGCAACGGTCCTGCAGAGAAGAAGCCGCGTTTCACTCGCGTCATTCGCTACACGATGGCGCGCAAGCCTCCCTTCCATATCGATCCCCAATCACGTCGCGTGATCATCGAATGGGAATCCGACGGCCACAACGGGGGCGACGCTTGCTTCGGGAACGATGGCATGCTCTATGTCACGTCCGGCGATGGCACGAGCGATTCAGACGAAAACATCGCCGGACAAGATCTGAGCAAACTCACTTCGAAAGTGCTCCGCATCGACGTCGATCATCCGACGGCGGCGCGACCGTACTCCATTCCGCGCGACAATCCGTTCGTCGATCAGTCCGACGCCCGCGCCGAGACGTGGGCTTATGGATTGCGCAATCCGTGGCGCATCACGGCCGATCGCGTGAGCGGACAAATCTGGGTCGGCGAGAACGGGCAGGACTTGTGGGAAATGGCGCGCCTCGTCGAACGCGGGGCGAACTACGGCTGGAGTGTTTACGAGGGCAGTCACCCGTTTTATCCGTCGCGCAAACTCGGACCGCAGCCGCTGACGGCGCCGACTGTCGAACACTCCCACGCTGAAGCGCGCTCGCTGACGGGCGGCATTGTTTATCGCGGAAAAAGATTTCCCGAACTGCGCGGCGCTTACATTTACGGCGATTATTCGAGCGGCAAAATTTGGGGCGCGCTTCATGACGGGAAGGCTGTGGCGTGGCGACGCGAGTTGACTGACACGCCTTGCGCAATCACCGGCTTCGGCGCCGATCCTGAAGGTGAGTTACTCGTCATAGATTACGCGGGCGGACTCTATCGCCTCGAGCCAACTCCCAAAGCAACGCACACCACGCACTTTCCCACGAAGCTCAGCGACACCGGGCTGTTCCTATCGACAAAGGATCTGCGGCCCGATCTGGCCTTGATCCCCTACTCCGTCAACGCACCGCTGTGGTCGGATGGCGCGGCGAAAGAGCGCTTCATCGCCTTGCCCGGCGCAACCCAGATCGGCTTCACGCCGAATCGCGGCTGGGAGTTTCCTGAAGGCGCAGTGCTTGTGAAACATTTCGCCCTCGATCTCGACGCGGGAAATCCGAAGACCCGGCGTCGATTGGAAACACGTCTACTCACGAAGCAGCAAAACGAATGGGTCGGCTACACCTACGTGTGGAATGATGCGCAAACCGACGCGACCTTGCTCGGCGCTGACGGCGCGGATCAGGAATTCACAATCACAGACTCAAGAGCGCCCGGCGGCAAACGCAAGCAGACGTGGCATTTTCCGAGTCGCGCAGAGTGCATGGTGTGTCATTCGCGCGCCGCGAACTTCGTGCTCGGCCCCACGGAGGCGCAAATGAACAAACTGCACGACTACGGCAATGGTCGCGTGGACAACCAACTCCGAGTGCTGGAGCACCTCGGCGTGTTGAGGTGCGATCCGATCGACTACGAGCGAGACGCGTTGCGGAAAGATCTGACGAGCACAGGAGTGACCGGCGATTCGTTGAACGAAAAAATGTCGCGCTTCGCATCGAATGGAATTCAGCGGACAGGGATCACCAATTCCACGCTGCTGCCTCGCACACCCGAGCGCATGCGAAAACTGGCTGATCCCGGCGATGCCACTGCAACCATCGACTCGCGGGCGCGAGCTTATCTGCAGGCCAACTGCGCGCATTGTCACATTCCGGCCGGCGGCGGCAACGCGCAGATCAATCTGGAATTCAGCGCAACGCGATCAGAAGCGAAGCTGTTCGACGAACGTCCGCTGCACCACACGTTCGGACTGCAGAATCCCAAACTCATCGCTCCCGGTCATCCTGAACAATCCGTATTGTTGCAGCGCATCTCGCAAAGGGCCATTGGCCAAATGCCGCCGATTGCCTCGGCGATTGTCGATGAAGCAGCGGTGAAATTGATCCACGACTGGATATCGGCGATGCCAAAGTGAGGAGGCGCGGGTAGTTTACTTCGCGAACTCGCGCAAATAATTACCCTTCTCGAAATCATCCAGAAACGGTCGGAGATGCCCCCAGGTGAAGACACCCGTACCGCCAACGCCGAGTTTCTTTGCGATATCAATGTAAGGTTTTACATCCGCAGCGTGCTTGATCTCACCGTGGCTTGTTTTGATCCCGAGGGCGAAGGTCAACTCGACCGGCGCTCCCAGGTTTTGCGCATCCGCAAGACGTTGCTCGAAGACCTTGAGAAACTTGTCACCGTAACTCTCAGGAAAGCAGTAGCCCGAAAGGTTGACGCTATCGATGTAACCGCGCTGCGCCCAGAGCGGCCAATTCTGGCTCACGTAATGTTTCTTCACCACATGCGGTCCCCAACTGTAAATCGCGATCCTGATGTCGCGCTTCGCGCTACGGGCCGCCGCGCTGATGAGTCGCGCCTGTTCCGTCAAGGCGTCTTCGCGGTACGCTTGAAACCGAGCCTTCTCTTCCGCCGATGCCGATCGACTCGGTGACGGAACAGAAGCGGACGTCACCGGATCAAGTTGGACGGGCTGATTCGGAAAGCGCAAATAATCCAGTAGCAACCCGTCGGGCTGATACTTGGCAACAATCTCACGACTCACCGAAGCGACCCACTCGCGCGCTTGAGGATTCGCCGGAGAGATCGTTCCCAAAGGTTTTCCCGCAGCGTTCCGCAGGGCCCACTCGGGATGCTGAAGCAGAATACCATTCGGCTTTTCACCACCGGAAGGCAGTGCACACTGCACCGGATACACGCGAAGCCCTCGCACCTTCGCTTCACGAATCAGAACAGCCAGAGGATCGGAACCACCGTACATTCGCTTTGGAATCAGCGCGCTGGGATAGGTGGCCTCCCCTGAGGTGGTTGTAGCGTATGGCAAAACCGCATTGAATCCACACGCTTTCATTCGATCGAGCGCGGCGGCGATTGCGCGCGATTGTTCGTCCACGCCCGCCTTGCGATCAAAAAGTTCGTGAAAGTTCAGATAAACCGCCAGAAACGGATCCCGCGTCGCCGCGCAAGCGTTCGTCACGGAACGCGCGAATAAGGCAATCACCAACAACAGGACCAAGCGAAGATTCATTTCCGCAAGATTGGGCGATCGAGAACTATCAAATCAAGGGCAAGCAATTTAAATGGTCGCGCTCGATCACAACTCGTCTTCACGATCGGTGAAAAAGAGCCGATGAGCCCGGTCATAATCCGCCTGGGGAACCAGCACTTTTGCGTCGCGATCAAGGTCACCGTCGTCAGGTCGCGTCGGATCCAAAAACTCCTGAACCGCCGCGATCCCGTGCTTCTCGAGCATCGCCACTAGCAATTCAGTCTTAACGACCGGCCCAGTGAAAAAGATTCTCACACGATAAGATTTTAAAAGCGGTCAAGGATCGGCGGGAATGTTTGTGATCGCCCCACTGCGATCAAGTATCGTGGACGTAATTTCCGGCAACCATACCCACGCTCGGTTCACGGTGGCACGGTTGAGCCATCGCCGCCGTCACCAGAATCCGCTCCTTCATCCGGAACGGCGATCATCGTGATCGCACCAGGAGAGAAGAATTCGACGCCGATTGTACGAGAACCAAGGTCAAATCGCTTTAGGCTGGAAGCAACCGCGGCACCGCCGTTCGCGCCGTCTTGGGGCGCCGAACCGATAGGTTGTCGCGGAAATTCTCGAGGCGGGGACGGCGGTTCAGGTGACGCTGCAACAAGCGCAGTTCTGACATTCGATACAGGTGGATTGCTCCAAACCGGAACCGCCGTCACCGATCGATCACCTCGCATGGGCGATTCCACCACAATTACCTGAGTTGTGCCCGGATGAACAACGGACTGTTCGGTGTAATGCAACACTAAGCGGCGCCCCAGATCGGCAGCCACCACCAGCAGAAGAAGAATAAGAAGCTTCTCCAACCTCGTAGCCTTCAAAGGCGGCTGCACGGGCTTCGGATTAAAACGAGATTGGCTCATTAATTTCCAACTCTAGCGGCGCCCGCGAGCGCGTCGCGAAGTTTTTGGTCGTCGAACAAATGTGCGCTGCCGTCCGAAAACAGCACGTAACCCTTGTTCCGGTGCATTTCCTCAGTCCAACTGGCAGTCTGGTTGATCACAAACTGGCGCGAGGATCCGGCGGGGTTGACTTTGGTAATATTACGATCACCCGCAAGCAGAGACGTCGGATTCGCCGGCGTCGCTTCCAGGCCGATGAAGTAACTAAGGTTGGCATTGCGCAAGCGCGCCCAGTTTACCGCGGGGCTCCTTTTATCGAGGGGGCAAATGAGCAAAGCAGGCAAAACCAGTTCATTGGAAAGAACCTGAACGTGATGGTAAGCACCCGGCGTATTCACAAAGTTTAAACTGCCACCCTCCCGCGCCGGAGTCTGCATAGGGAATCGACTATTGTGATCATGGGCGAATGTATGAAACGCCACGCCCATCTGTTTCAGATTATTCAGGCACTTCGTTCCCTTAGCGCGGCTCATTGCCTTGCCCAACGCCGGTAGGAGCATGGAAATCAAAATCCCGATGATGGCAATCACGACCATCAGCTCGATCAAAGAAAACCCACGCGCCGGTCGGAGTTGAAATTGTTGAACGCCCATCGGTGAATTAGTCAGCAAAGCAGATGCCTAGAAAGGACAAACGATAATTGGCTACTTAGGACCGGCACGCAAGGGCGATCTCCACGCGAAACGACGAAAAGTCACGCACTGAGCCAATATCTGATGGCGCGCTCCAAGCGAAAAGGCCCCGGAATTATCCGGGGCCTTTTTTGACAGCAGTTGAAGTCTCTTCAGCCCAGCGGCGATTAAGCGCGTTGGCGGAGACTCTGAACGACAGCCACCAAGCGCTTACGTTCGCGGTAACCGAGAAGCGCGAGCATCGCGGCAGCGGCAATCCACGTAGCAGGCTCGGGCACAGGCACCACTTCGCCATTGCAGAGGATCTGGCCGTAAGTACCAACCGGCGTGATACCGGCGTCGCTGTAGAAGCGAATCTGCTGCCCCTGCGCAAGCGTCATGGAGTTCGAGCCGTTGCCAAAGTAGATCTGATCAGTGCCGCCACCGGGGCTGCTCCAACCATCGAAGCTACCAGTCCAGTTCCAGATGTTCAGGATGGCACCACCAGTCCAGCTAGCCGCTGAACTGTCGTCGAAGCGGAGAATGCTGGCGCCCGCACCTAGATCGATGGTCGAACTGGCGCTCAACGTGAGCACACCGAGAGTTTCAGACTGGCCCATCGTCTGGAACGTGCCACCGGCAAGTGTCATAGGAGTGCTGTCTTTAATGCGATCACCGGTGCCGGCGAGCATGAGCGTGCCGCCGGTGTTCACCGTAATCTGACTGGTGCCACCCAACACACCGGGTCCGTTGGCCGCCAACGTGCCGTTATTAATCGTAGCAGAGCCAGTAAAGCTGTTTGGCTTGCTCAACGTCCACGTGCCCGAGCCGTCTTTGACGATCGATGTCGTCTCCGTCGAGCTCTTGTCTCCGAGCGACACGTCCAAGAATCCAGCGCTAGCACCGCCAAGGGTCAAGGTCCGGCTGCCAGTCCCGGTGTGAGCAACCGCATTACCCGTGATACCCAAAGTTCCGTTGTCCGAGTTAATGCGAGCGCTGCTGCCCAAAGTTAATTGGCCGTTGACGACGTTGTTGCCGCTGATGTTGCGGAGGGCGCCGCCATTGGCAATACCGCTGCCGTTGAGGGTCAACGCTTCAGATGTCGTAATGCCACCTTGGATTTCCAATGCGCCAGCATTGATCGTAGTGCCGTTATTCGTGGTGCCGAGCGCGGACGCATTTTGAATATTTAGCGCGCCCGAATTGATGAAGGTGTTGCCGCTGTATGTATTGGCTCCACTCAGCGCGTTGGTGCCAGTTCCGGCTTGGGTCAAGTCGAATGCACCACTGATGACGCCGTTCAAGCTCGCGTAGCCAGAGCCACCGATCGAGGTATTGCCCGTCATGGCTACCGTGCCGCCGAAGACCGCATCAGTACTGCTATTGTTCACCAAGGCACCCGTACCGCCGACGCCCGTGCCGGAGATGCTCGTGATGCTTTCCGCGCCGATGTTCTGACCACCGAGGTCAAGGGTGGCGCCGCTGGCGATAATCGTGCCACCATCGGTGCTGCCGAGCGCACTAGCATTTCCAGCAATCAACGTTCCTTGGTTAATAAGCGTGGTGCCGGTGTAGGTGTTAGCACCGCTAAGGGTTTGGCTGCCGGTGTTGGTTTTGACGATGTTCAGCAAGGTTCCAGCCGCTCCGTCGGCGATCACGCCAGCGAAGTTGAAGTTGAGGCTGTTGCTGATGGTCAAGGTCGCATTAGTTCCGATCGCGGCATTGTCCACTGTGGCGCTTCCATTGGCGCCGGAGAGGCCTGCAATCACAACGCTGTTACCATTGAGACGCAGTGTGCCACCTTCGTTCGTAACAACGTTGACGCCAGTGAGGTTCAGCGCACCAGCACGATCCACACGGACGACGCCGTTGCTGATGGAGAGACCGCCAGTGAAAGTGTTGGTACCACCGAGGATCAGGGTGTTGGCCCCAATTTTCGTGAGTCGGAACGCACCGCTGACGTTACCGGCGAGACCAAGTTCACCAGTGCCGCCGACAGTTGTATTGCCGCCCATCGCGAAGTTACCCTGCCAGCGGGCCGGGTTGGCACTGTTGTTGACCATCGCACCGAGGCCGCCGACACCGGCACCCGTAATACCCGCAGCATTGATATTCTCGCCGGCCGCTACGAACTGCCCGTTAAGATCAAGTGTTGCACCATTGCTGACGACCGTCCCGCCGCCGGTGCCACCCAATGCTGTCGGGCTGCCTAGAATGAGGGTACCTGCACCGTTGGTGATTGCACCGCCGAAGGTGTTGTTACCAGCAAGAGTCAACGTACCCGTACCGATCTTATTAACCTTGAGCGAGCCAGTGGTGCCGTCGGCCAAAACGCCCGAGTAGATATTTGCGCCGGAGTCTCGGATGTGCAACACACCACCAGCAGCGGCCGCCACGCTGTTTTCGATAGTGCCGGCAGTGCCGCTAAGGTTGCTGATAGTTATATTTTGGCCGTTGAGAGTCAACGTGCCGCCGTGGAGGGTCAGATTATTCGTGCCAAGTGCGTTCTGCGCATCCAACCGGAGGGTGCCGCTGTTAATGACGGTACCGCCAGTGAAGCGGTTGGTACCTCGGAGCACGTTGGTGCCGGCGCCGGCGTTCACGAAAGTCAGCGCGTTAAGGCCATTGTTCGTAATGGTGGCCGCGTTCGTGAGTGTGACCCCCGGTGCGACCGTCGTGACGAGTTCATATAGACCCGCCGCATTGGTGCCCGCAGTCAGGAAGCCGTTAGTGATGACGTGACCGGTACCGCCGCTGGCGATGATGCCGCCACTCTCGTTGGTCAACGTAAGGCCGCCAAGATTTAGAACGACTCGGGTAGCGTTGGTAATATTGAGCGAGTTGACTCCACGGTTGGCCGTCAGAGTCGTGTCGGCATTTACCAAGACGTTGTCGCTCTTCACCCAAGTGCCCTGAGCTCCACTATTGTAGTCGGCAAATACCAAATTGGTGATCGCGCCGTCGGTATAACGGGCGAAGTCGGTGAAGTTAACCGTGGCCCAGCCACCGAGGATGCCGTCGTCATTGGCCGGTGCGGTGAGGAACGCGATCGTATTGGACGTACCACCCAAGCCGAGAGTGCCCGAGTTGGTGAAGTTCACCGTCGCTGAGCCGCTGCGGGTCAGGCTGGCAAATGTTAGCGCAGAGGCGTTGCCGGCCGATGGCTGGCTGACGATAAGGTTGTTACCGCGACCGAGGGTCAACGCGCCGTTGGTTTCGAGGACGCCCGTGCTGGCGGCGTTGACCAAGAAGTTGAGCGTGCCGCCGTTCATCGTGATCGTGGCCGCATCATTGATGCGATTGGCGTTGGTGCCGCTGATGTTGTCAAGGGTCAGCGTGGCGTTGGAGTTGATCGTCACCGAGGCAGTGCCAACGATGCTACCGTTGATGTTAGAGAGCACCAGTGAACCGGCGTTGACAACCGTGGCCCCCGTGTAGGTATTCGTAGCCGTCAGCGTCAACGCGCTCCCGCCAGCCTTGGTGATACCACTGCTGCCGCTGATGACGCCGTCCATGCGGAAGTTGGCAGTCGCACCGATGACAGTGTTTCCAGTCAGGCTTACGTTGCCGAGGAACGTGCCCGTGTTGACGTTATTGACGATAGCGCCGCGGCCGCCCACGCCCGCGCCGGTAACTCCCCAAATTGGCTCCGCACTCGTTTGGCCACCAAGATCGAGAGTCGCGCCGTCTGCGATGAAGGTACCGGCGGGAGTGGTTCCCAGACCATTCGCGCTGCGTAGGAGCAAGATGCCTTCATTGATATAGGTCGTGCCGCTGTATGTGTTCGCGCCGCTGATGGTTATAGTATTCGTGCCTACCTTGGTCAGAGCCGTGTTGGTGCCACTGATCACGCCGCTCAAGCCGAAGTTGCCCGTTCCGCCGAAGGTTGTATCACCGGTCAGCGCAATATTGCCGGCGTTGGTACCTTGGGTGCCCGCAGCATTGTTAACCAACGCACCAAGACCACCAACACCGGTGCCGGAGATCGCTGCAATATTCTTGGTTCCCAAATTCACACCGTTCAGGTCGATCGCCGCTCCGTTTGTTACAGTGATCACCGGGTTGAGCGCCGCGCCGCCGAGTCCATTGGCACTACCTACGCGGAGTGTGCCAGCGTTGACAGCGATATTCCCGGTCAAGAGGTTTGTCCCAGTGATAGTAAGGATGCCACTGCCGACTTTTGTAATGCCGCCGGTGCCAAATAGAGTGCCGTTGATGGTCAGATTGCCCGTGCCGCCGTAGGCGGTGTCGCCCGTTTGGAGGAGGCTGCCATTTTGCGTGGCCGGTACCGCGTTGTTGTTCACCAATGCACCGCCGCTGCTAACCCCGACGCCTGTAATGCCGTCGAAACGATTGGCGAGGGTCTGACCGTTGAGGTCCACCGTGCCGCCGGAAGTGACGACCACCGCGTTGGTGCTAAGCGCGCCGCCGTTGCTGAGTTTCACCGTGCCGTCCGTGATTATTGTCAGGCCGCTGTAGCTGTTCGAGCCGCCGAGGGTCAACGTGCCCGTGCCGCTCTTGATCAGGCTCAAGGTGCCGGTGCCACCGTCCTGCAGCAATCCGCTGAAGGTGGTGTTGGCCGTCTGGTTCAAGTTCAGCGTGGCGTTGACAATACCGGTGTTTTCAACAATGCCGCCCGCGCTGCCCGCCAGGGAGCCGAGGTAGGCGTCATTGCCGTTCATCGTCAGGCGGCCATTGGCGCCCACGGTCAGGAGGTTAGAGCTACTATTGAACGCACCCGAAGTCGTCATGATGATCGCACCGTTATTGATGGTCACCGCGCCGGTGAACGGATTGATGCCGCCGAGATACAGGGCGCCTGTGCCTTCCTTGGTGATGCCGCCGGTGCCGAGGATCGGGCCGGAGATGATGTTCGACGAGTTGTTGATGGTCAGGGTGCGGATGCCGGTGCCGAGATCCACCTGGTTGTTGAAGGTCAGCGCGCCGGTGCCGCCGTTGGCTTGGCCGAGGGTCACATCGCCATTCAGCATGATCGGGTTGGCGATGGTCAGGTTGGCGTTGGTGTTGGCCGAGATGGTGCCACCGTTGATCTTCACGGTGCCACCGGCCGCACCGATAGAGGTGTTCTGCCCGAGCAGCAGCGTGCCGCTTTCCATGATGAAGCCGCCGGTGAAGGTGTTTGCACCAGTCAGCGTCACGGTGCCGTTGCCATCCTTGGTCACGGTGCCCGCGCCCGCGCCAATCGTGCCGGAGGCCACCGTTTCACCTTCGCCGCCGAGGGTGAGGTTGAAAGCGCCGTTGTTGATCGCGCCGCTGAGGATAAGTTTGCCGGCGTCAGAGTTGATACGCGCGCCGTTGGTGAGGATGACGAGACCACCGGACCAAGTGTTGGTGCCGGCGAGGTTGCGCAGCGCGCCACCGTTGGCGATACCAGTGCCGGCGAGCGAGGCGAGTTCGGCGACGGTCAATCCGTTGGTCGTCGAGTTCAGATGGATCGCCGCGCCGCTGCCGGTGACGGTGGTGTTGTTGGTGGTGCTGCCGGTCGCGCCGAGAGCGGTGTTGTTCAAGACTTCGATCACGCCCGCATTGATCACGGTCTGGCCAGTGTAGGTGTTGTTGCCCGCAAGGGTCTGGGTGCCGGGGCCGTCCTTGACCAACGCGACGTTGGTGCCAGCGATCACACCGTCGAAGCGGTTAGAGGCGGTGCTGTTGATCGTCAGAGTGGTGGGCAACTGGTTGGCCGCGACCACGGTCGTCAGGTTGGTGATGGTGCCGAGGCCGTTGCCGTTCAAAGCCGAGACGGTCACGCTGTTGTTGTTGAGGTCGAGCAGGCCGCCGTTGATGGTCAGGGTGTTGGTGCCGCTGGTGTTCAACGCGCCGGCGTTGGCGAGTTGCACCGTGCCCGAGTTGATCGTCGCGCCGCCGGTGAAGGTGTTGTTGCCGGCGATGATGTTGGTGGCCGTGAGGCTCTGGCCCGCGAGCACCACGCTCACCGGGTTGGCGCCGTTGTCCGCGATGACCGCGCCGATGGCGGTGCCGATGCCGTTGGAGACGATGCTCACCAACTCATAGCCACCCGCGCCGTTGACGCCGGCAGTCAGGGTGCCGTTGGTGATGCTCACGTTGTTGCCACCCGTCAGAATGCCGCCGCTCTCGACCGTCAAGGTTTGCCCCCCAAGGTTAAGCGTTTGCGCTGCGCCACTCTGCAAGGTCAGTGAATTCACGTTGCGGGCGGCACCAAGGTTGTCGCCGGCGGTGACCTTTACGTTGTCAGCCGCGACCCAGGTGCCTTCGGCGCCAGTGTTGTAGACCGACAGGTTGGTTACCGAGCCGCCAACATGAGTGGCGAAGTCGGCGAAGTTCACCGTAGCCCAACCGCCGATGATGCCGTCGTCAAGAGTTGGCGAATTGGCGAAGACGATCATATTGCTGCTGCCGCCGAGACCCGCGCCGCTGAAGTTCAGGGTGGAGCCAGCGGTGCGGGTCAAGTCCCACAGGCGTAGTTCCGAGGTGTTGGCCACTGGGGCCGGTGTGGAACTAACGGTGTTGGCGCCCAATACCACGAGGAGCCCGCCGACTTTTTCAAAGTAATTGGCCGCGCTGTTGTCATTCACGAAGTTGAAGGTACCCGCGTTGAGTTGGATTTGGATACAATCGCCGATGCGGTTGGTGTTGTTGGCGGCCGAGGTATTGACCAAGCTCAGAACACCGTTGGACTGGACGGTGAAGAGCGGCGAACTAAGGGCAGAACCGTTGGTGTTGCCCAAAATCATGGTGCCGCCGCTGACCAGCGTGTCGCCGCGGTAGGTGTTGCTGCGGGTCAGAATCCACGAACCTGCACCGGTACCAGCCTTGTTCACGGTGCCGATACCGCTAATTACGCCGTTATTGGTCAGGTTGCCCGCGCCGCTTACGCCGTAGGTGGTGGCGCCCATCTGCACGATGTTACCGTCGAAGCGACCCGAGGTGCCGCTGGTGTTGACGAAAGCACCCGCTCCGGCCGGGCCGGAACCAGATATCATGTTGATGGTGTCGCCGGAGAGAATGCTCTGGCCGTTGATGTTGATCGCCGCACCGGAGGAGACGTTAAGCCCACCGTTCACCGTATTGGTGCCGAACGCCGAGGCGCTATTGGCTTGCAGGGTGCCCTGCAGGACGTTGAAGACACCCGAGTAGGTGTTGGTTGCACCACCGATTTGCAAGGTGCCCGCGCCGACCTTGGTGAGAGTGAACGCGCTGGAGAGATTGCTCAAGAGCATGCCGCCCGCGCCACCGAAGGTGGTGTCATTGGTGATGGTGAGGTTACCCGCAATGCCCGTCCCGGTGCCGCTAATCAGGGTGCCCAACCCGTTGACGCCCGCGCCGCCGATCGTGATCGGCTCGTTGGTTACGTTGATTCCGTTGAGGTCGAGAGTGGCGGCGCCCGCGATGACAGTACCGCTCGCCCCGCCCGCAATCGAACCACCGCCCAAAGCGCCGGTGTTGCCCACCCGGAGAATGCCCGCGTTATTCGTAATCGAACCAGTGAAGGCAGTCAGGTTGTTACCGTTGATCAGCAAGATACCGTTGCCACTCTTGGTGATCGAGGTGTCCAACCCGCCGCTGACGCCGCCGAGGGTCAGGAGCGTATCGGCACCCTGGCCGCTGTTGGCGACGTTGAAGATGGCGTTGTTGCCGGAGGCCAAGAGGTTGGTGGTAAAGCTCACACCCATCGTGCCGGAGTTGGCGTTGGTGCCGAGGACGGTCACTGTGTAGTTCCCCGCTGCATTCGTAAACAGTATGTTGCTTAAGGAATGGGTCACCCCCGCGCCCAAGACTGCACGATCGGCGATGATGGTGCTGTCATTGGAGACCGTGACGTTCTGGCGGAAGGCCGTGGCAGCCGCATTGGCGAGCTGCAGCGTACCGCCGCCGAGGACAATCGCCGTGCGATTAGTGCTCAGACCAAACGCGCCATTGCTCTGACCGCGCAAGGTGCCACCAAGGATCGCGATGTCGTTGGTGAAGTAGTTGGTGCCAGTCAGGGTCAGGAGGCCGGTGCCTTGCTTGACCAAGCCGAAGCGTTGGGCAGGCGCGGTTGAGGCGGGATCTTGATTGGTAATACCAGCCGCGTTGCCCGCGATGGTGGTATTGCCTGTGCCATCGACCGTAAGGGTATTGGTTCCGAGTTGAACGCCGCTGCTGATGTTCGCCAACGTGGTTGCACCAAGGCCGTTGTTGTTCACGAGCAAGGTGAAGTTCGTGCTCGCGTTGGTGAGGTTGATCGTCGGGATGGTCAATTGCAAGGTTCCCGAGGTCGAACTGGCACCCGCGAGGGTAAGCGTGGAGGATGCGGCGTTGGTGACCGTCACGGCGCCCAGCGTGGTGATGGTGCCCGTCTTCGTCGCCAAGCTGTCCAAAGTGATCGTGCCGTTGGAGAGCACGTTCACGATGTTGCTGAAGTTGCCGCTGTTGGTGCGGCCGTAAGTGACATTACCGCCAGCCAAAACGACGGCGCCGTTACCGAGGGTGGAGAGGTTGGACAACGCAACCAAGGTACCATTGTTGATCACCACGTTGCTGAAGGAGTTGACGCCGGAGAGCGTCTGCGTGCCCGCACCGGTCTTCACGAGCGCGATGTTCGTGCCAATCGTGCCGGCGTAATTCGCATCGACACTGTTATCCAAGGTAATGGTGCTCGGGGTCACGTTGGGGTTCACGACCGTCGCCGCGCCGCCCGCCACGGTGAGGTTGCCACCGATACCGTTGTTGGTGATGCTGATGCCGTTGAGGTTCAGGTTGCCATAGTTGGTCAGCGCATTGCCGGCCGCGCCGAGCGAACCCGCCGTGGTGAGAGTCACGGTGCCGCCGTTAATGGTGATCGGGCCGCTCAAGCCGTTGTTGTTGTTGGAGAGGATGAGCGTGGTACCGGTCTGGTTGGGGGAGAAAGTGAAGCCACCGGTACCGAGCATCTGCGCCGCGTTGGTGATGACGAACGCCGTGTTGGTCGTCACCACGTGGAAGATACCTTCCCGCGCCACGCCGGCGGTCCCGAATTGAATCACGCCGTTGGTGATCGTCAGGTTCGTGCTAGTCGAGGGGAGGTAGACGAGGAATGCACCGCTCACGTTGGTGAGGGTGGTGGTGCCAAGATCGATCACTGGGTTGTTGACCGCAGTGTTGGTGCCGATCTTCAAGGCGTTGACAGTGAGATTACCGTTGGCCGCGATATTGGTGAAGCCGAAGCTGCTGATGTAGTTCGTGGTGATGACCGGAGCCAGCCCCGCCAGCGGCAGGTTGGTGGCAAGTTCGGAGTCCGCAAGCACGCGGAAGCCCGTGCCGGTCACATTGCTGTAGGTCACGAAATTGGTGCCGAGGCCGGCGATGTTGTTATCGCCGACGGCCCATGGAACGATGCTGATGGTTTGGCTGCCTTGGGCGCCGCCGCCGCCGATTTGCGCCGGGGCGTTGGCGACTGCGACAGTCAGACGTGTGGTGTTAATAGCCGCCGGTTGGCCGAGGGCTGTTCCCCGCAGCAAAGCCGTGGCACCCGTACCGCGGTCGATGGTGCCGGTGTTGGTCAGCGTCACTTGTGAGCCAGAGCTCGGATTGAGGGTCAACACCGAGCGGCCCGAGTTGAAGTTCAACGAACCAATCACCTCGGTGGTGTTGGTGCCGTTCGCGAGCGCGAGAATACCGCTGTTCAGCGTTACCCGGGCTGCATCGTTGAGGCGGTTGAGGTTCACGGCGCTCGCGCCGGTGTCGGCGGTGGCACCCAAGTTCAACGTGTTGCCGCTGTTAATGAGGATGTTGGTCGTATTCACCAATGCGCCCGCAAGGCCGCTGACGGTCACAGCACCGGGGTTATTCGCGATGCCGTTGATGCTCAAGGCGCCGGTGAGGCGGTTGGAGGCGGTCAGGGTGACGGTGCCGCCGGTGTTGATCTGCAAGTCACCCGTGCCGGCGATCTGGCCGTTGATCGTGTAGTTAGTGGTGGCGATGACGGCATCATCCAAGAGGGTGATCGGGCCGTTGAGGATCGCGTTGGTGCCCGCCGTGTTGCGCAGCGCGTTGGCGGTGGAACCGCTGGCGATGAAGAATGACTCGGTGAATGGACCAGCCTGGCCGTTGAGATCAAGGGCGCCACCCAAGATGAACGTCGCACCATTCGTGCTGCCCAACGCCGCCGGGCTGTTGAGATTGATCTGGCCACCGCGGATGACGAGTGCGCCATCGAAGTTGTTGGTGCCACCCAAGGTCAGGGTGTTGGCACCCGTCTTGACGAAGCCACCGTTGCTGATCGGGCCGTTGAACGTTGCGTTCTGGCCACCGTCAACGCTGACCTGGCGCACCGCACCGCCCAAGTCGAACGGCCCTTGGAAGGTCGTCGAGTTCTGATCGCCGTAAACCATGTTGCCACCGAGTCGAATCGGGTTCGGGATTGTTCGGGCGTTGGCGCCGGCGGGGTTGATCTGGCCGCCGTTGATGACGAGGGTGCCATTGCCCAGCGCGTGATCGGAGCCGTAACGGAGAATGCCGCTGTTGAGAATGATGTCGCCGCTGAGGCTGTTGGCGAAACTGGTGTTGTTGGCCACGAGGTTCAGCGTGCCCGTTCCGTTCTTGATCAGGCTCAAGGTGCCGGCGCCGTTGCCGTCACTAAGCAGGCCGTTGAAGGTGCCGCTGAACACGGTCAACGCGGCGTTGCCGGCGGCGTTGTTCTCAATAATGCCCGCCGGTCCGTTGACGGTCAGCGCATTGATCGAGATGTTATTGCCGTTGAGGGCGAGTCGACCACCATTGATCGTTACGCTGTTGGGGGTGAAGCTGTTCAACGCGCCCGCGTTGTTGATGATCAACGGGTCACCATTGATGTTCACGGTGCCGACGAAGATGTTGTTTCCACCCAAGGTGACGCTGGTGCCGGGATTGTTCGCGCTGAAGGTCACACCGCCAGTGCCGGCGATGACGCTATTGATAGTGTTGTTCAAAGCAGCCGGGCCCATGGAATGGATGACGGCTTCACGGTTGAACAGCAGGGTGCCGCCCGTGATAGTCGTGTCGTTGGTCATCAGGATCGCGCCACTGTCCACGGTGAGCACGCGGCCGGTGCCAATATCCACTGTGCCGCCGCCGATACGGACGGCGTTGACGACGGGCGTCAGCGAACCCGACACTGTCTGGCCGCCCGGTGCCACGTTGAAGTTTGTCAGGCCAAAAGTGTCCGGCGCAAAGAGCGGGGCGATGACTTTCGCCGCAGTGCCGAGGTTGCCGGAATTGTATTCCGCGTCGGTCAACGGGCGGATGCCGTTGGTTGGCCCCACGCCAGTCGCGTTGGTCACGTAGGTAACGAAGGAACCGCCGAAGCCCGTCACACTGGTGTCGCCAATGACAAACGGGCTGATGCTGATCGTGGTGCTGCCAGCCGCCCCGCCGCCGCCCAGCAGGTTGAAGTTGTTGAGCACCGTGCCGGTCGCGCCCGCCGGAGCCGACCCGTAGAAGCGTGAGCTGTTGGCCGTTCCCGCCACTTGGCCGAGCCCAGTGCCGCGCACGAGGAGGGTAGAGTTCCCGTTGCGGGTGAAGTTGGTGCGATAGACCAGTTCCGCTTCATTGCCCGCAGTCGGGTTGAGCGTGATGGTCTGGAAGCCGGTGTTGATGGTGAAGTTGCTGACAATTTCGCGGGTGATGCCGGCAGAATTCGCCCCGTTGAGGTTCAGGAAGTTGTTTCCGTTTTGCATCGTCACAGTGCCGCGATCGGAAAGGCGGTCCACCTTCACCGTGTCGACCGTGGAGCCGAGGGTGAGCGTGCCGCCTTGCTGGATCACGACGCTGGTGTTGGTGCTGGCGCGCGCATTCTCGCCTTGGAGCCGGAGCTCGCCACCTTCATTGAAGGTGAAAATCTGGTTGCCGCCTGTCACGGTCAATGCCCCGCTGAAGGGGTTGTTGTTGGTCAAAGTCAACAGGCCCGTGCCGCTCTTCGTGAAGGAGAGCACGGCGGTAGCCAACCCTCCGGCACCGGCTGCGTCACCAATGGAACCTCCAATGGTGGTCGCCCCCTGCGCCAAGTCGCGCTGAAGCGTCAGAGTCACGGTGTTGGTCGAGAAATTGTTGGTGATGTTGCCCGTACCGTTGATTTCGCTTAGCGTCGGGCTGGCGTTGATCTGCAAGGTGGCGCCACTGGCGAGGGTGACCCGGTTGTTCACGCGGAGGGCGTTGTTGTTCGTGAGAATCAACTTGGCGGTGTCATTGACGAAGACGTCACCGCCCAAATTGCTATTGTCACCGGAGAGGATGTTGGTGCCCGCGCCGTTGAAAATCAGGCTGCCAGTGCCGGTGGCACTGCCGGTGATCAGCACGCGGCCGCGGGCGTCGGTCTCGAACGTGGTGTTGTAGCCCTGATTGGCGATCGCGCCAACGTTCAACTGGTTGTTGACGGCAGCCGCGGAGGAACCAACGCTGAAGGTCGCGCCGCTGTTGGTCAGGGTGACAGTGCCGTAAGTCAGGAAGTTGGTGCCGGATGTCGAACTGCCACCGTTGGTGACGCTCAGGCGCTGATTACCCATCGTCAAGTTGCCCATTGTGAACGTGTTGGTGGAGACCAGCGCGGTCAGATTGCCAATCACGTTAGTGGTGCTTCCGTTCAGGACGACCGGGCGATTGTAGGAAATCTGGGTGTCGTTGAGCAATTCGACGTTGCCGCCGTTGATGAAGATAATGCCGTTACCCAGCGAGGCGGCGTTGGTGGTGCCGCGCACACTGCCGCCGTTGAGTATCAGGCCGCCGCTGAAGGAGTTGCCCGCGCTCAAGCTCAGCAAGCCAGTACCGTTCTTGGTCAGGCTCTGCCCGCCGGAGATGACGCTGCCAATGGTCAGGGTGCCGGCGGACACATCCAAGGTGCCGCCCGAATTGCCAAGGATAATGTTGTGGTTGGTCGGGATAAACGCGGCCGCCTGATTGACAAGCGTGCCGCCCGCCAACGTGACGGTGCCGCCACCCAGGTTAGTTTCCGTAGCAAAGCTTACGCGGGTGTTGTTGACGATCAAGTTGGTGAACGAGTTCGCGCCGGCCAGCACCAAGGTGTTGGCCGCATTATTACCGCTGACGACGACGTTGGTCGCGCCGGCGATGGCGCTTCCGATCCCCGCCGTGAAGGGTGCCGCGCCCTGCAAGCTAATGATACCTTCGGTCATGATACGGTTGGTGTAACCGCCGGCTCCGGCAACAACCATCACATTGGTCGGGAGACGCAGCGTGCCGTTCGTGATCGAGGCCGCCGCAGTGAAGAGAATTGCGCCGCTAGTATTCGTTAGAACGGTGCCTGATGTATTCAACGTACCACCGGTCACACGCAGCGCATTGACACTGTGGGCAACGCCCGCAGTCAGGTTCTCACCCGCAGTAGTGAAGTTGGTGCCCGTGGTTCCGGCTGCCCCAAGCGAATTATTGATGGTGCCGGCTTCCAGTTCAATCGTAGCCAACGGACGCAGTCCGTTGGTGCCGTAAGTCACGAAGGTGTTCCCACTGCCCGCCGCGCCGGTGTTGTCACCCACGAGCCACGGAATGATCGCGTTGGTGGTGGCGCCGTTGACCACCGCGGGGGACACGCTCCCCGGACCGCCGTTGGTGCCACTGACAAGGAAGTTGGTCGGCGTGGTGCTGTAGAGGATGCGGCTCCCGGTCGCGAGATTGGTACCAAGTTCCGTGCCGCGAACCAGTGCCGTGGCGCCGGAGTTGGCCGTGCGGGTCAGGACGTTGGAGGAAACCAAATCCACTTCGCCGCCGCCCGGGGTCAAGGTCAGGCTGTTGTAGCCGGAGCCGAAGGTCAGCGTGCCGATACGCTCGGCGGTCGTCGAGGCGTTGGCAGAGCCGTTGAGGTTCACCATGCCGTTGTTCAAGATGATCGCCGCGTTATCGCCAACGCGGTTTGGATTGACAGTCGTGTCCGCCAACGCTCCGAGGGTCAGGGTGGAGTTGCTCTGGACGGTAATCGTTCCCGGCGCCAAGAGAGCTGCGTTGTTGCCTTGCACGGCAAAAGTGCCGCCGTTCACCGCGATCGCACCGGTGTTGCTCGAGACATTGGCAAAGATCAGTGTGCCGGAACCCGCCTTGTTGATCGCACCAGCACCCATCACAGGGCTGTTGACGGTGAGGGTCTTGGTCGCCGCAACGTCAATGGCGTTTGAGGTGCCCACCAAGTTCAGCCAGCGATTGGCCGAAAGACTCATGTCGTTGGTCACCGCAAACGTGGCCGCGTTGGTGGAGCTGAGAATGGTCAAACCGCCAATGAGCGGGCTGCCGGGAGCGCCGCCCAACTGGGCTTCATCACCCACAAAGAGGGAGCCGCCGGCGACGACCACGGGACCGTTGATCGTGTTGGCGACACCAGTGGGAATCACGAGCGCACCGAGACCGACTTTGGTGAGGTTGTTGGTCGTGGGAGAACTGATTGCGGTGTTGAGGGTCAAAATCGTGTTCAACGCCGGGCTGAAGGTGCCGCCGCCTTGCCCCACTGCGATCGTCCGACCGAGGATAAGGTCTTGGGTGCTGGCCACCGTGCCGCCTTGGAGAATGAGGGCGTTGGCCGCGTTGCCCAAGTTCGCATCGGCGCGCACGCTCACTTGTCCGCCATTGATCGTGACGTTGCCGGTGAAGCTGTTGGTGCCGGTGAGGGTCAACGTCTGGTTGTTGAAGCTGCCGACCGTCAGGCCGCCACTGCCGGTGATCATGCTGTTGATCGTCATGCCGGCGTTGAACAACTGCACTACGCCCTCGGCCGAGCCGAAGGCCAGCGTGGAGTAGTTGGGCCGATCACCGATGACCGTAGTCGCTGCGGCACCGATAATCGAACCGCTGGTCACGGTCAGGGTGCGTGCGTTCTGCATATCCAGCGTGCCACCGACCATGCGCAGGGCGTTGACGGTCTGGTTGCTGACTAGGTTTTCCGAGGTGGAGACGGAGGCATTGATGTCGGTGCGGTTGTTGTTCACCACTGCAATGCTCATTTCCGTGAAGGGATTCAACGGGCGCACGCCGTTGGTGCCGTAAGTCACGAATGTCGGTCCGTAGAAGTTCGCCGATGCACCCGCTTCGTTGAAGTTGGTGGCGCCGGCTGCCCATGGAATGATGCTCTGATTTCGCGTTCCCGCCGTGCCACCGCCGCCGACCAACGACGGGGCCGCCGTGATCATTACTTGACTGGCGTCCGCGCCGCTGGTTCCAAGGTTTTCACCGCGCACGTATAGCACCGAGTTGCTGTTGCGCGTCACGCTGGCAGCGGTCAGGCCGACCTGCATTCCGCTGGCTGGGTCGAGGGTAATGGTGTTGTTACCTCCACCGAGGGTCACAGCGCCGATGGTCTCAAAGTTCGCACCCGCAGCGTTCACGCCGTTAACCTCAATCTCGCCGCGATTGAGGGTCACCGGCACCGCGTTGGGCAGGTGATTGACGGCGTTGGTTTCGTTGCCGTTGTTAAACGACAGGGTGCCGGAGTTGTTCACGGTCACAGCCGTGGTGCCACTGAGCGTACCAGAGCCGACGAGTTGCAGAGTGCCGCCGTCGACAATGGTAGGCGCTGCGTAGGTGTTATCGCCGGCCAGCACCAAGGTGCCCGCGCCGATCTTGGTCACAGTGAAGTCGCCCACGATGCCGCCGCGGTTGGTCAGAGTGCCTGCCGCCTGCGTCACACCGTAGGTGGTCGGAGCGGTCTGGATGAAGGCACCGCCAAAGCTTGACGCCGCGTTGCCACCGTTAACGATCGCACCACTGCCACCGATACCCGCGCCACTGACGGTCACCGCCTGCTCGCCGGTAAGGACGGCGTTGTTCAAGTCCAACTGTGCCCCGCTAGCTACGGTGATGGGCTTACCGGATATGCCAATGCCCAAGCCCGTGCCGCCGTTGAGGAACAAGCGGCCGGCGTTGATGGTCAGACCACCGGTGAAGGAGGGGTTGTTAAGGCTGTCCCAGCGCAGGTCGCCCGCGCCGTCCTTGACAATGTCACCACTGCCCACGAAAGGCCCGGCCAGGAAGAGGATCGTGGATGAGGTGCCACCGTTGGTGTTGACGACGAAGGTGGTCGCACCGGAAGTGTTGGTCAGATTGATGGCGCCGTTGAACTGGAAGCCAGGGTTGGTGCCGGTGGTCAGCACGTTGGTGCCGAGATTGATGGTGATGGTCTGGCCGCCCGTCAAAGAGTTGCCCGCCGTCAATGCACCCAAGTTCATGAGAATGCCCGCGCCCGGGGTGAGACGGTCCACTAAGATAGTCTGGTTGCCGTTGATGGTGACGGGCCGGGCGAAGGAACGCGCCGCGTCATCAATTGCCTGAAAGGTGCCACCGGAGCCGATGACGAAGTTGCCCGCGCCCAGCGCACCGTTGTTGCCGGAGGCGATGATTGTGCCAGCGTTGAGGGACAGCGTGCCGGTGAAGGTGCTTGCGCCAGAGAGAGCCAGTGTGCCCGCACCGTTCTTGGCCAGTCCCTGACCCGCGCCGGCAATGATGCCGCCGTAAGTGACTGTCGTGCCCGTCGGGGTTTCAAACGCACCGCCGCCGTTGCCTAGGGTGAGGCCGCGGGTGGAGCCGATCGTCACGCTCGCCGAGTTGGAGAGGGTGGCACCGCCGGCTAGGGTGATATTGGCACCCGCGCCCGCATTCGTTGCCGCCGTCGGCGCGATGCCGAGGTTGTTGTCAGCCCCGTAGCCGAGCTTGACGTTGTTGACGACGAGGTTGGAGAAGGTGTTGTTGCCGGACAAGATAAGCGAGCTATTCGGATTGTTGCCGCTGACGGTCAACTGGTTGTTGGTAAAGCCGGACTGCCCGCCAATGACCGAGCCGATCGCCGCCGTGAACGCGCTGGCACCATGGAGGCTGATTATGCCTTCAATGCCGTTGGTGCTCGTCGCGTTGGTCACCGTCGGGAAGACCAAGGTGCCGTTGGTGATCGAAGCCGCGCCGGTGAAGAGGACCGCGCCGCTGTAGTTGGTCAGGCCATTGCCCACTCCGATGTCCAGGGTGTTGGCGGTGACCCGCAGCGCATTGAGGATGCGGTTGCCGGTAAGAGTGTCGCCTGCGGTGGTGAAGTTGGTGTTGCCGATATTGCCGCCCACGCCGCTGACGCTGTTGTTAATCGTCCCCGATTCCAGTTCGGTGGCTGTGTTCAACGGGCGCAGGCCGTTGGCGTCATAGGTGACGAAGGTGTTGCCACTGCCGGTAGAGCTGGCGTCGCCAACCATGAAGTTGATGATCGCGTTGGTGGTTTTGCCGGCTACGATGGCGGTAGGCGCCAGCCCGAGCGAACCGGAGTTGGTGCCGCTGAAGAGGAAGTTGGTCGGCGAACCGCTGGCAAACGAAGTACCGAGGAGCACGCGCGAGGTGCCAGCGCCGGTTGATCCCAAACTATCGCCGCGAACCAACAAGGTCGCGCTGCCGGTGCGGGCCAGCGCGTTGGTCGTGGTCAACTCGACCTGCCGGGTGACACCTGCCGAGTTGAGCGTCAAGGTGTTGAAGCCCGCCGTGCTGGTCAGTGTGCCGATGGCCTCGGTGGTCGTCGTCGCGTTATCCGCGCCGTTGAGTGTGAGGGAGCCGCCCGACAAGTTGAGCACAGCCGAGTTGCTCAAGCGGTCAAGCACCACGGTGTCGGTGATGCTTCCGATGTTCACGGTGGAGTTGCTCTGCACGACGAAAGTCGAAGCGTTGTTCATCGTCGCGCCTTCTCCAGCCAAGGTGAGGGTGCCGCCGCTGTTGGTAACGCTGCCGGTGTTTACGCTTGCGTTGGTGAGGAGCAGCGTACCCGAGCCGAGCTTGGCCAGACCGCCGGTGCCGGCGATGACGCCGCCGTAGGTCAGGGTGCTGCCGCTGACCACGTCCACCTGGCCCGCGCCAGTGAGGGTGATCCCGCGATTCGGATTGAGTGCTCCGCTGGCGCCTGCCCATGCCAGAGTGCTGCCGCCACTCAATGTCAGGGAGCTCGCCGTCAGCGTGCCCGGAGCGGTGCCCAACTGGCCGTCACTGTTGATTTGCAGGCGGCCGCCCGTCACGGCTGTCGGTCCCGCAAATGTATTCGCGCCGGTCAAAACCAAAGTACCGCCGCCGGCTTTGGTGAAAGTGTTGGTGGTCGCTCCGGTGATGATGCCGCCATAGCTCAAGGTGTTGCCGGTCGCGACGGACAGCGTGCCGCCGCCAGGCACAAGCTCGATGCCGCGATTGGCATTAAGCGCAAAGTCCGCGGTGGCGAGGAGAATTGATCCGCCAAGCACGATATTGGTGTTCGCTGAACCCGGCGCCGTGCCGAGGTTGAAGTCATTGGCGATGTTCACCTGACCGCCGTTGAAGGCGTTGGTGCCGGTGTAGCTGTTCATACCGCCGAGTACTAAGATGCCGTCGGAACGACCCGCGCTGTATGTCAGCCCGCCGGTGCCGGTAACCATCGAACTGAGGGTCAAGGTCTGCGCTGCGCCGCCCATGTTGTGGATAATTCCTTCCGTCGCACCGAAAGCGAGTTTGCCGTTGATCATGCTGGACGAACCGACGGCCAACAACGCGCCGCCGGTCACGGTCAGGGTGGTGTTGGTGCCACCCAAATTCACGGTGCCGCCCGCGATGCGCAAGGCATTCACGGTGGCGCTGCCGTTGGTGAAGTATTCACCAGTGGTGTTGAAGTTATTGTTGCCACTCACACCCGAGATCGAGGTCAGGTCATACTCGGTTGCGGTGTTTAAGGGACGGAAACCGTTGCCACTGGTGAAGGTGACGAAGTTGGTGCCCGCGCCACCGGCCACGGAGTCGCCGACGATCCAGGTCGCAATGCTGATGTTCTTGCTATCCGTTGCGCCGCCACCACCGACAATGAAGGACGGCGTGTTGGTCAGGAAGAAACGGGCGGTGTTGTTGCCGTTGCTGCCCAGATTGCTGCCACGCACAACAAGCGTCGCGCCATTGCTGCGGGTCAAGAAATCGGTCTTCAGCTCCACCTGACTACCCGCGGCGGGCGTCAGCGTGATCGTGTTGAGGCCGCCACCAAACACAAAGTCCGACCCCATGTTTTCGATATTTAATCCCGCGACCAGCGAACCGTTGAGGTTCAAGGAGCCGCGATTGATAAAAATCGGCGATCCGTCCTTGATGCGATCTAAGTAAGTTGTGTCAGAGTTGGCGCCAACGGTCAATGCAGCGCCGTTATTCACAGTCATGGAGGTCACACCGGTCAATTGACCATTCGCACCCGAAACCGCCGCCGTGCCGCCATGAACCACCAAACCCCCGGTAAAGCTATCGTTGCCCCCGAGAGTGAGCGTGTTACCACCCAGCTTGGTGATGCCTGAGCCGCTGATAGCCCCGTTTAATGTAAGGTTGCCGCCAACGGTATTGTAAGTGGCTGCGGCGGCATTGTTAATTCCACCGTTGAGAATAGTAGCGCCCGATGCGTTGACCAAGGCACCGGCACCATCAGGCCCGCTACCGCTCAAAGTAAGTAATTCCGAATTGGTGACGCCCGTGGCAATGACGAGGGCGGCTCCACTTGACACCGTCGTCCCGCCGGCGGCAGTGCCCAAACTGGCGTTGTTGCTGACAATCAGCGAACCACCGCTCACCAAGGTCGCGCCCGCGAAATCGTTGGTTGCACCCAGCACTAAGTTACCCGTGCCGGTCTTTGTCAAGCCACCCGCGCCGGTAATGGGAGCGATGATCGTATTGGTAGTACCGCTGTTGACGAGGAAAGTGCCAGCGCCAGTGAGTGTGATGCCGCGATTGAGCGGAGTCGTAATTGTGCTGGTGTTCTCCAAAGTGCCGCCATTGAAAACCAATTGATTGGCCGTGAAAGCGCCCGGAACAACGCCAAGGACGTTATCGTTCGCGATGCGAACCGTGCCGCCATTGATGGTTGTATTGCCGGTCATGGAACTTCCACCACTGGCGGTGACGGTCAACACGCCGCTGCCATCCTTCACAAGGGTGCCGCCCGTGCCAGTATTAATGCCGCTCGCATGGTTGATCACCGTGTCGCCTGAACCGCCAACGGTCAGGGCATTGCCCGTACCGGTAATTCCGCCAGTTAATGTAAGAGTCCCTGCATCCGTATTGATGCGGGCAGGTTGAGCCAAGGTTATACTTCCAGCAATGCTGTTTGCGCCGCTAATGCTGCGCAAGTTGCCGTTGCCACCGACGCCGACGCCATTAAGCTGAATCGACTCCGCTCCGACGGAGATGCCACCCTGCAACTCCAATGTGCTCGCCGCGCTAATATCGGTTCCGTTGGCCGTGCTTCCCAAGGCGCTACCATTCTGAATATTGATCGACCCGCCCCCAGAGATTGTCGTGGCACCACTGTAGGTGTTCGCAGTGGTTATCGTGAGCTTGCCTGTGCCAGTCTTGATCAGCCCACCCGGCGTACTGCCTGAAATTCCCACCGTATTGACCAGACTGTCCCCTGAGCCAGTAAAAGTGATCGAGCCGGTTGTAATGCTAACGCCACCCGTGAGAGTGAGAGCGCCCGCATCGGAGCCAACGGTTGCGCCGCCTAATACAGTAATTGCACCCGCGTAACTGTTCGCGCCCGTGACGTTGCGTAACGCGCCACTACCGCCCGGG
Organism: Limisphaerales bacterium; assembly: GCA_044224905.1. Taxonomy (GTDB): domain Bacteria; phylum Verrucomicrobiota; class Verrucomicrobiia; order Limisphaerales; family JBGAJN01; genus JBGAJN01. The sequence goes on along the minus strand of JBGAJN010000001.1, from coordinate 1,535,033 downwards.
CCGGAGCCCGTTAGCGAAAGCGGAACCGCACCAATCGCAACACCACCCTCCAACTCCAGCGCGCTCGATGTAGATACAGCCGCACCACTAGACGAAGCGATCGCCCCCGAGTTCTGCAAGTTCACCACGCCGGCATTTACATTCAGTGCACCACTGAAAGTGTTCGCCCCAGCAAGTATTAATTTGCCCGCACCAATTGTGGTCAGAGAATATCCGCCCCCACCATCACCAAGAATTCCATTCAACGTAAACGTCCGCCCCGTCTGAATGTCCCAACTTTGGCTCGAACCCAAGTCCACATCGTTGTTCATCGTGTGGTTCGCGCTGGCAGCCAGCACAGTCAAACCTGTCCCCCCGGCGGCCGTGAGCGTAATCTTCGAACCGCCCGACGAATTCATCGTAATCCCACCAGCGACGTTTCCATCGAACAGGATCGTGTCGAGTGAAAAGTTCGCATCAACTACGATAGTGGTTTCAACTCCTGCAGCATCGGTGAAGACCACGGAATCACCGGCGACGGGCGGACCGCCACCAGGCGACCAGTTATTCGCATCGCTCATATTCACACCATCGCCGCCTCCCGACGCGCCCACCCAAGTGTAGGTTGTCTGCGCCGACACTTCGTGCGTGAAGCTCAAAATCACGGTTGTCACGGCGAAAGCAAGGAAGAGAGAAGCGAAGTTTTTCATGGGAGAAATCCGTGTTGAGACGACACGAGACCGCTTGAGTTCAGGCGCTGTTTTCACGTTGTATGTAAGGAACGTCTGCTGTTGTAGGCGGTTGAGCACAAAAATGCAATTCATTTTTGAACATTTTTCACTCATTCGTGACACGCAAAACCACATGCCAACGGGCGCAACATTGAGAAATACCCACCCGAGATTTTCTCAAAATTGACAATCGTAAAACGTGACAAACCACCTCCAGTTTAACACGTCATTTTGAGTCAAATCACAGCGTGTTAGCCCCAAAGGCACCCGCGTTACCTACCCCTTGCACTAGAAAATCCTGGAAAAGGCGCTGCAAACACTGCTTCAGGAATGAGAGCGCGATTACCAGCGATAACCCGCGACCATATGCGATCCCAAATGTCATGCGACTGGAAGACTTTCTCGCTTCCATTACCTGTTGAAGCCACGAGCGCGCCCCGCGGCGAAAAGCGCCATATTTACGAAAAGTGTTAAATCGATAAGGATATCGCAAGCACATTGGCGCACCAAAATTGATTTTCGACAGCAGTAGCGAATACTGAAAAACCTCCAAATTGCGCCTAAAATGCCGACCGAATCGCCACAACTAACGACGCCACTCTTGTCGCAAGCGGAAAATCGGACGGTGCTTCCAAGGTGTAGCTGAGTCGCGTTTTGTGCCTAATCAAGTACAACGCTTCGGGCCATTGAGGGCGAGAAGCAGGATCCACACTGGGCCGAACGATCCCGCCAGACGCCGGTCGCCCTTCAATTACAGTCGAAAGATCAATCGGGCATACTTTTCCTACTTCTCTTACAATGCTTTCCGCGTGCGTCGGACGGTTGTCTGGGTTCAACTCGTACAAATAGAAACCTTGAGCCTCCCAGTCTTCGTGCAGACACAGCGCGAGATCAAAATCGGGTTGTCGCTCCAACCAAGCGACATGAGCCCGAGTCTCTTCCGCAACCAAATGCAAATACTGGCGGTTGAGATCTAGACCAGCTTCGCTCTCTCGGGTATTGCGGCTAAGTCCTGCAGGATTGAGACACGGGCAAATCCATAGTTCCACCCCCTCGGGCCAATCATCTTGCTTCAACAAGTCGAGTACCGCGAGCGGCCCAGCCGGCTCATCGCCATGAATGCCCGCAGAAATATACAAACGCTTCGCTGGTTTTCTCGTTCCAAACGTTTTCCGTAAAGCAGAAATTCGTGTTGTCCCACTCTCAAAAAAGACCTCGGATCGCCACCCCCTAAGTCGCGCAACTTCCTCCAATTCCCGATGAAAACGCTGGTAATCCAACCGCTCACCGAAATAGCCGCCTTTGTTTATTCCCAGAGGTTGTGGCATGACAGAACCCATCGCAACCAAGATGCAAGAAGATAGGGGACGGGCAAGTTTCCCGCGCCGGAAGCCGAATCAAGCACTCCCCACGACCGACTCCTCATGATCAGCACATGCGCCGGGAGTTGACGAACTGCACCCCATCGGCGCGGCTTTATCCTTAAACGGCGGTCGCATCGTGAGTCCTAATAAGCCCAGCATAGCAGCGTCCGCGTCGTAATCCGGCGACGGCACAGCCTTGGTCAACATGCTTTTCGTTTCGCTCGAAAAAATCGAGTTCGCGCCCGCCAGAAAGCAGAGCGCCTGTTCAGCAATCGACAGATTCGCACGACCAGCCGACAAGCGCACCACCGTCTTGGGCATAGCGATTCGAGCTGTCGCGATCATCCGCAACGTCTCCGCAAACGGAACGTCAGCCTGACCCGCGAACGGCGTTCCCGGGACTTTTGAAAGAATATTGATCGGCACCGACTCAGGATGCGGCGTGATCGTGGAGAGCGTTTGCAGGAGAGCAATCCGATCATCAATGCTTTCGCCCAAGCCAAGGATTCCACCCGCGCACAAAGTCACGTCGGTCTTGCGCACGTTTTGAATTGTATTGAGCCGATCCTGATACGTGCGCGTCGTGATGACGTTTTTGTAGTGCGATTCCGACGTGTCGAGATTGTGGTTGTAGGCGTAAAGGCCGGCTTCTTCCAAGCGCTTCGCCTGCGATTCGTTCAACATCCCCAGCGTGCAGCAAACCTCCACGCCCATGCCGGTGACTTCCTTCACCATGTCGAGCACGCGATCGAACTGCGCATTGTCGCGCACTTCACGCCACGCCGCGCCCATGCAGACGCGACTCACGCCGGCCTCTTTCGCGCGCTTGGCGATGTCGATCACCGCTTCCTTCGTCATCAACGACTGCGGCTCCACCTCGGTTTCGTAGCGAGACGACTGCGAGCAATAGCTGCAATCCTCCGGGCACGCACCCGTCTTGATGGAAATCAACTTGCACACCTGAACTTCGCGCGGCGCCTGGTTGCGGCGATGAATCGCGGCGGCTTGGAAAACCAACTCAAGCAATGGCTGGTCGTGAATCGCGCGGATTTCGTCGGTCCGCCAATCGTGTCGGATTTGGTCTGAGCTCATGGGCGTTTTGTTGGCGGGAGACGTATTTTTTCGCGTCAAGCGAGCGCCACCTGCTGGTTGACAGGATAACAGTCACCAAGTTGAGTGCAAGCACCACGTCGAGATCGTGGCGACATTTTTCTGTGCAACCTCCGCGAGATTTATAAAGTCACACCGTGCGCGGAACGTTTCATCTGCTGATTCTGTCGGCCCTGTTGCTCGGCCAGAACACTCGCGCTGCCGACACCTTCAAGGAACGCCTTGCCCAACTCCAGAAGCAGATTGACCAGCAACCGACCAACCTCACCTTGCTCGTCAAAGCCGGCGACCTCTGCCACGACGAAGGCGTGAAGGACAACAAGGACGCCGTGAAGCTCGCCGAAAAATTTCTGCGCGAAGCGCTCAAACTCGACCCCAGCAACGCCCCTGCCCTCGCGCTCCTAGGCAGCACCTACACGTTGAAGGGTCGCGACGCGTTCTGGCCCGGCACGCAAATTTCGCTCGTCAAGGAAGGCAACAAGATGTTGGACGCCGCCGTCGCGCTCGCGACCAACAACGTCATGGTGCGCCTCACGCGCGCTGCGAACAACGTCCACATGCCAAAGTTTCTTGGCCGCGAAGAAATTGCCCGCACCGATCTCGCGTGGCTTTGGGAGAAAGTTCAAGCGACGCCCGACGCGTTCTCCATTGATATCAGACAGAACGTTGCCCTCAACCATGGTTTCGCTCTGAAGAAATTCAAGAAGCTCGAAGACGCCATCGCGGTTTGGGAAAAAGGCCTCGCCATCGATCCGAATTCCGCAGTCGCCGCCGAGATTCAGGACAATTTGAAGAAAGCGAAAAAGTCATGAGCCGGATTTCAACAGCGCCAACGCCCACGACCACGCCCGGCGTGAAACCCAGTCGCCGCGTCCCGCAGCGCTGGAAGGCCGACTTGAGTTGCGTGCTCATCAGCGAAACCCAACTCAAGCGCCGCGTGAAGGAACTCGCTCGCGAGATCGAAGCCGACTTCGCCGACCGTGACTTCGTCATTGTCTCGCTGCTCAACGGCACCGTGATGTTCCTCGCTGATTTGATCCGCCACCTTTCGCTGCCGCTCCGGCTCGATTTCATCGGTGTCTCCAGCTACGGCCATGGCACTGAATCCGGCGAACTCGTCTTCACCAAGGAACTCCGCCTCGAAGTCCGCGGGCGCGACGTGCTCCTCGTCGATGACATTCTCGACACGGGAAAAACCCTAAGCCGCGTCACTGCGCGTCTGCGCGAACTCCAGCCGCGCCGCATGAAATCCTGCGTGCTGCTCGACAAAGCCGAGCGGCGCGTCGAGGACATTCACGCGGACTACGTCGGGTTCCACGTGCCGAATGAATTCGTCGTCGGCTACGGCCTCGATTTCGCGGAACGATATCGCAACCTCCCGTTCGTCGGCGTGTTGCGACCCGAGATCTACCGCGAATAAGCGCAGCGCACCGGCACCACATGCAAGTTCCCGTCCACTTTTATTCCTACTTCAAGGAACTCACCGGCTGCACCGAGACAAAGGAAACCGTCGCCGCCAACGCCACCATCGGCGACCTCCTCAAACAGCTCCACGCGCGCTTTCCGCAACTCGTCGCCATGCAAAACTCCACACTCATCGCTGTGGGCGTGGATTATCAGAACCGCAGCTACGTGCTGCAAAACGGTGACGAAGTGAGCCTGTTCCCGCCGGTGCAGGGCGGTTGAACACTTCTGAATTCCTCGCACCGTGAAACGCTCCCTCACCCTCACCACCGCCGCTATCGACGAGGCCGCGCTTGCCGCGCAGCGACGCATGTCCAACGGCATGGGCGCCGCCATTTACTTTCTCGGCGTCGTGCGCGAGGCGGAAGGCGACGCGACGATTTCAGCGATCGATTACGAGGCCTATCACAAGATGGCGGAGCACCAGTTCGAATTACTCTTCCAGCAAATCGAACAGCGCTGGCCGATCGAATCCGTCCGCGTGGTCCACCGCCTCGGTGTCGTAAAGGTCAACGAACCCTCCCTGTGGGTCGAAATCATCGCGCCCCATCGCGGCGAGGCTTTCGCCGCGTGCCAGTTCCTGATCGACGAAATGAAACGCGTGGTGCCGATCTGGAAAAAGCCAGTGGCTTAATTACGGATCACCGCGAGATCGGCTGCGAGATGCGCAGGTAGGCAAAGAAATCGCGGAGTTGCTGATCGGTCAAACCTTCGAGCAATCCTTCCGGCATCAAGCTGCGCCCCATCGGTTGAAGGTCTTTGATGTCCGCCGTGCGCAAGGTGATGTTCTCCCCTTCCAAACCGCGCAACACCGTCACCTGATTGTCTCGGTCCACGAAGAAGCCGCCGAGACTGCGACCGTCCTTCGTCTCGACCGAATAGTATTGGAAGCCTTCGCGAATCTCCGCGTTCGGGTTCACGATGCTGATGAGCATCGTGCCAAGGTTGTCGCGCTGATACGTGGTGAGGTCGGGGCCAATGTTGCCACCTTTGAACATCAGCTTGTGACAACCGGCGCATCGCTCATTGAACGTCGCCTCGCCCGCGTAAGGATTGCCCGTACCCGCCTTGAGGATCGCGGCCACTTCATCGATGCGTTTCTGAAACTGCGGCGAAACCGGCGCCGGCTTCGGCAGAAGTTTCGCGGCGAGTTCGCTCACGGACTTTTCCTTGTGGTTGCGCAACCGATGAGCGAGATCCGTTGGAACAATCGCAGCGAGAACATTTCCGGATTGCACCGCCTTCAACAGTTCGAGACTCCACGGCACACGGCTCGCCAGCGTGACCAACGCCGCCGTCCGCACGTCGCCAGTCAATTTCGGCAACAGTTCGACCACACTCGGACCAATGCTGGATTCTTCGTATGCGGACAACGAAGCGAGCGCAGCACGTCGCAACGTGTTCGTGGCCGGGCTCGACGCCACGGCGAGCAGCACGGGCACGGCGCCCGGTTCACGCAGTTCCCCGAACGCCCGCGCGTAAAGCAAACGATCATCAAGTTTCGCCTTGGCGTCTTGAATCACTTTGAGCGCATCGGCCACGGCGCGGCGGTCGCCCTGTCGCACGCGAAAGATCAACGGCGCCTGCCCCGACGCGGTGATGGCCGCGACGAGTTCATCCGGCAAACCGGTCATCGCACGGCCTCGGAAACCTTCCTCGAAGCCCTTCATCAATTGCGCTGCTTGAGTCGGCGACGGCGCGAGGCGGAACATTTGTGCACACGCCATCAGTTCCGCGCGTTTGCCCTCGACGGCGAAGCGGCGTGCGAGCCGGGGGGCGATGTGCTCGGAGACCAGCGCGTGGTCCCACATCTCCGGCGACTTCAAGAGCGTGAGCACCAAATCCGTCGCCGCCGGAATGTGTGCCTCCAGCACCCACCAGCACATCAGCGGAATGTAGGTATCCTTCACGTCCTCGTCGTGCGTGAGCAATGACGCCACCACCGCCAGCGCCTGACGGGCGTTGAGGCGACGCGCGGTGCCAGCCATTTGCGAGCGCACTTCTGCATTCGGCTCGGTCTTCGCTTGACCGATCAACGCCACGAGAACTTTCAACGGCAACGCGCCTGCACCCGGACCGTCGGCATGGCGCGAATAATTTCCGACACCGAGTCCGCGATGGATTCCGTAATCATCGCCGAGTAACTCCACCGTCCAGGTGCGCACTGGCGCATACGGATGCTTGAGCCCGATCATCGCGGCTTCTTCATCGAATCCGCCGCATTGGTAGAGCGCCCAGAGCGCGTTGAGCGCACCGAGGCCGGTATCCTTGGCGATCAACTGTTTCAACTTCGCCGGCGCGGCAGGATCCTTGCGTTCGCCGAGCACGCGCACGGCGGTGTGGCGATGCCACTTGTTCGGATGCGACAGCAGCGCGATGAGTTGATCTGTCGTTTTGGCGCCGAGGTTTAAATCCGTTTCCAATTTCGAATCCTTGCCGCGCAGCCGGTAGATGCGGCCGGTCGTCGGGTCGATCTGATTTTGATAATGCTGCCCGTGCGCGATGTAGAACTCATACATGTCCGCAATGAACAACGAGCCATCGGGCGCGTTGGCGATATAAACGGGCCGGAACGCGACATCCGAACTGCGCAACGCCGGCGTGCGATCAACGGTCTCGAACGTCGCGCCGCGCGCCTTGCGTTCGCTCGTTGTGATGACGTTGTGCAACGGGTCCGTGCCGAAGAGCATTCCGGAATATTGCGAGGGCATCGCCGTGCCTTCGGCGAACGCGCCGAAGTGAGTGAAGCGCACGACGGTGTTCGTGGTCTTCATCATCGGGAGATCGCCAAACGCGTACGGATTCCGCGGTGGACCGAACTTGCCGGGGTCAACGCCCTGCATGAGATAGAAGCCGCCTTGCACGTAATGCCAACCGCGCGTGGAACCGCCGTTGTGACCGGAGTAGAGGCGTCCTTGCGCATCCACTTCGAGGCCGAAGGTGTTGCCGCTGCCTTCCGCGAAGATCTCGTAAACACGCCGCTCAGGATGGTAACGCCACACCATGCAACCTTCGAAATAAACTCCCGGCGCGTTCGTGGGATCGATGCCCGGGCGTGTCACTCGGCTCGAAGTTGTGCTGCCCTGACCACCGTAAAGCCAGCCGTCCATGCCCCACACGAGGCCGTTGGCCGTCGAATGCGAGTCCTCAAAGTTGAATCCTGCGAGGCGGACTTCGGGCGGGCCATCGGGAATGTCGTCGCCATTTTTATCCGGATAAAAAAGCAGATAGGGCGAATTCATCACCCACACGCCGCCGCGCCCGCGCACCGCGGCATTGGCGAGATTGAGTCCGTCGACGAACACCGTGCTCTTGTCGTAAACGCCGTTGTTCTTGGTGGATTCGTGGATGGAAATAATGTCCGCGCCGCGATCATTGTTCGGCGGCGGGAGCGGAACCTTGTCGTAGTGCGCGCGGTAATATTTATCGCGGCTCAACATTTTCAGGCCCGCCGGATACGGGTACTGCCGCGACTGCGCGACCCACAGGCGACCGCGTTCATCGAAACTGAAGTGAAACGGCTGCGCGACCTCGGGCTCGTGCAAAAGCAAATCCACTTTAAACTCCGCGCCGGGCTCCATCTTCCTCGCCGATTCCTCCGGCGAGAGACTCGGTCCATGCACCTGCTCGGCGCGACCAAGCACGCGATTGGATTCACGGAACGCATCGAACGCGGTCGTCGCCGGTTTGTTTGTCACCGCCCCGCCGGGTGTGTAGCCGTCGCCAAGACGAAATTCCCACCCGCCTTCGAAGACGCATTCCATAAAATAGTTCATGATGAACGGCGCGTCGCCGAGGAAGCCGCCGGGGCCCGACGGGTTGTAAACACGAACGGCGATTTCATTCCACTCGCCTTTGCGCAACGTGCCAACCGGGACTTTGTGCCGGTGAATCGCCTCGCGCCCGCTCTGATAGCTCGGCGGAAACGCGCCACCAGCGCCGATCTTCTTTCCGTTCACCCAGACTTCATGCGCGCCCGCGAGATCGCGGATGTTCACACCCACGGATTCCTCGAAGAGGTTGCGCTCATGCTTTGAGAAAAACGTGTCGTGCACCTTCACCCACGTGCGATACCAAGCCACGCCGGTGAAGTTCGTCGCACCAGGAACCGGCACGAGTTGCCAGCCGGGCGAAGCCGTCTGCGCGTCCGCGACCGTGACAGCGCAAAGAGCCGCCACCAAGGTAGCCATCAACCATCGAGACATGTGAGTTTTGAGTTTCATCATTGGAAATCGTTTTTCACCCACCGCCTTTGACGAAGGCAATCACGTCCGCGATGTCCTGCGGCGAAAGCCCGGACTCCAGACCTTCCGGCATGAGTGAGAGTTGGGAAGCGCGCAATTCAGTGATGTCTGAACGAAGAATGTTCTCTCTGGTCCCACCAGGCTGCGTCAGGACAATGCTGGTGGCGGACTCGCTCGTGATGATTCCCGCCAGCGAACGACCATCCTTGGTCTCGACATTGTAGACCGTGAAACGCGCATCAATGGCGGCATTGGGATCAAGAATGGCAACGAGAAACTCCTGCACGGGCTTCGGCCGAAACACGCTCAGGTTCGGGCCAACTTCATTGCCGCGCCCCAGATACGCGTGACAGGAGGAGCAGACGTTCGCGAACACGGTCGCGCCTTTCGCCCCATCACCCTGGAGTTTCAGAACGGACTGGTATTTCGCGATCACCGCCGAGCGATCACCCGTCGCGGCCGTGGGCAGCAATGCGGCCGCGCGTTTGCGGATATTTTCATTCGCATGCCGCGCCAGTTCCTGACGGCTCGCCACCGGAACATCGGCCGCGACCAGAACCCGCGTCTCGACGGCATCGAGCAACTTTGTGATCCACTCTTCGCGCGAAAGCAGCGTGCTAATGACGGCGAGCCGCTGTGCCGGGCCGCGCTTCGCCCAATCCCCAAGCAAGAGCTCCGGCACTTTGGCGTTGCGCGTGCGAGCCAGCGCAGCCAGTGCCGCTTTTTGCAACCTCTCGCCCACGCCAGCCTTTACAAAGTCGGCCAGCGAGATCAGGTCCGCGTCTCCGGTCTCGCCGCCGCGCGCAAACAATCGGAGCGCGACTTCGCGATCCGCCTCGGGAGCGCTGGCGTTGGTGGAAAGCCGGCGCGCCGCGGCGAACAATGGCTGCACCTTTTCCGCGCCAGGCACCTTGGCGAGCTTGAGCTTTTTGCGGTCGATCGAATCGAGCATTTGACCAAGCCCCCCCAGCTGCCATGTCATCGGCTCGCGCCCGGCAGTCGGAGTAAGGACGTCAACCAACGGTGCAAACTCCTCCGCACTTTGCGCCTTGCCCGCCGCCGTGGCAACGAGCTGACCAACGAGCTGGCTGCGCGATTCGGTCGCTCCGCTGGAGCTGATCGCTTTGAGCAACTCCATTGGCTGGTTCGCCGAGGAACTAACGACCGCCGCACGGAGCCAGGGAGAATTCAAATCGCTGCGCGCGATGCTGGCCAAGGCTTCGACGACATCCGGAGCGCCCACTTCGCCCAAGCTGAGCGCGAGTTGATAGCGCACGCCCAAATCAACATGGTTCGCCAATTTAAGATAGTAGCGCACCAGAATCGGTTCCTTTTCCAAACGCGATTCACCGAGGCGAATCGCAAGGCGTGCCACGCGCGGATCTTGATCGAAGATTCCGGCGATCAACACTGATTCCGTCAGCCCGCCCAAACCGTCGAGGACGGATAGTGCCTGCGCACGGACGGCGGGGTGTTCGCTGGATCCGGCAAGCTTCCACAGAGGCAAGACTGCTGCTCCGTCCTGACGGTAGAGCAGTTGTAGATGAACCAGATCCCGCGTCGTACCGTTCGGAGTGTCGAGCGCGGCGACCAATTCCTTCACATCTAGTTTCGTGAGATCGCGGACCGGGCGGAGCTTCGCGCCTCGCGGATAAACGCGATAGATCCGGCCCATCGTGTCGCCCGCTCGAACGTCAAGCTTCGCAAGCGTGTCAGCAGGAATCCAACGCGTGTGCTCGATGACGGCACGATACATGTCCACGACGTAGAGCGCGCCGTCGGGGCCGGTGCGAATCTGCACGGGGCGAGTCCAATGATCTTCCGACGCGAAGAACTCCGTAGTCGCTTCATCCTTGGGACGATGGCCGGCGAATACGATTCCGTCCGACTCGAGACGGAAGCGGCGAACGAGATTGTGCGCCACCTCGCCGATGAACGCGTTGCCGTAATACTCCTCACCGAGCAGCGTGTCGCGGTAGATGCCCAAGCCGCACGCCGACGTCACGTGACCGAATGCTGTGGGACTGTTGAAGCGTTCGAGCGGACGACTTACAGGATTGAGTTCACCGGCATTTTCATCGGCGGGAACATTGAGGCTTGAGGCGGGCGCGGGCACGTAGGGATTACGGCGCACGTAACGATCGGCCAGCGGAAACTGGAAAAGCCAGCGACTGTTGCTGCAGCCAAACCAGTTGTCCCAATCGTCACGCGCGCGCCCCTGCTGGGTGACGCCGGAGACAAGTTGCAGTTCACCGGTGTCGGGATTGATGCGGATATCGCGCCCGCTGATGTCAGTGACGGTGCCGAACTTTTCGCTGCGAATTTTTCCTCCGAGCAAGCCGTTCGCGCCATGTATCCAGTTGTCCAACCCAAGCGCGAGGCTGTTAATTCGGGCATTGTAATTATCGGTGAAAAAGCCGGTGAAAAGTTTTCTTACGACATCGGCCTTGCCATCGCCATCGGTGTCCTCCGCGTAAAGAATGTCGGGCGCGGCGCAGATGAGCACGCCGTTGCGCCAACAAGTGATGCCCGTGGGAAAAGGGAGGTCGTCCAAGAAGAGCGTGGCCTTGTCATAATGGCCATCGCCTCGGCTGCTCGTGAGAATTTTCACGCGACCACCAGGCTTCCAGTTGCCGTCCATGCCATTGGGATAGTCGCGCTGTTCGACCACCCACATGCGCCCGCGCGCATCCCAGTCAATTGCCACCGGATCCATTACCAGCGGCTCGGCCGCGGCGAGCTCGACGACCAAGTTGGATTTGGTGTGAATCGCCTTGAGCGACGCCGCGGGCGAACGCGGCGGAGGAATTTCCAGCGCGAATATCGGAGCATTGCCAACCACGAGTCCGACAATCGCGAACCAACGCGGACTCCAGCCCCGATGACGGACGAAACTCATTTCACATTCTCAATGAACTCCAGCAGGTCCGCCACCTGTTGCGGAGTAAGGCCGGCTTCGAGGCCCTCAGGCATCAACGACTGGCCGGCGCTGCCCATCTTCTTGATCTTCGCGCGAGCAATCGTGTCTTCCTTGCCGAAGGCCTGACGCAACGTAACGCCCGACGCGGTGTCGCTGGCGATGACGCCGGTGAAAGTTTCGTCGTCCTTCGTCTCGATCGTGTAAGCGAGATACTGCGGCGCCACTTCGCGATTCGGGTCGAGAATGCTGGTGAGCAACTTCTCGCGGCCCGCGGTTTTCACCGTGACGAGATCCGGCCCGAGTTGATTCCCCTGCCCCTCCGCACGATGGCAGGACACGCAGCGTTCAGTGTAGATCGCGCGTCCCTTCGCGGCATCACCTTTGAGCGTCATGGCGGACTCGAATTGCTTGATGACCGTGTCGCGCGATACGGCGGGCTTGCTCGCGAACAATTTCGCGGCGAGCTCATGCACGCGCTTGTCTTTGTGTTTTAGAAGAAACTGCGTCTGCGTGGAGGAAAGTTCGCTGCTCTTCATCTCGCCTTTTTCCACTGCCTGCAGGAAAGCCAGCGCACGATCCGGCCGCGCCAGCAGCACCGCGAGGGCAGAACTACGCAGGCGCGGCGGAAAGCCTGCAAACGCATGGAGCAGCTGCTTGCTCACCTCGTCGCTGGGAAACCGGCTGATCGCATCGATCGCCGCAAGCCGGACCGCTTCGGGATTGGCTTCGGACAAGCACGCGAACAACGTGCCGGCGGATTCCTGATACGTCGTCAAGCCGAGCAACGCGACCGCTTGCGTGCGATCGGATTCACGAGCCCCTTTGTCCGTCGCGACGTTGCTGGCCCGGGCGAAAACGCTTTTCAACTTGCCGCTCTTGTCGGCTTTGGCGAGCGAACTGCCCGCGCGTTGCAAGCCATCGCCGAGGGCCCGCACGAGTGCAGGTGACGTGTTGCCGCTGGTGACAAAGCTCAACGCGATGGAAACTTCCACGGGATCATTCTTCGCGCCGACAACGTGGAGCAACTGCACGAGAAATATTTCACCATTGGCGGAGGTCGAGAAATCCATGTCGCCGATCAAGCGCGCCAGCAAATGTCCCGTGCTCTCGGGCGTGGCGCTCAACACGGCCGCCGTGATCCAAGGTTCGGTAGGATCGCGCTTCACGATTTCCGCGAGCGCCGCGGCGCGGTCCACGTTTTTGATCCCGCCCAAGGTCAGCGCGAGTTGAAAACGCACGCGAAGATCCGGATCGCGCGTCATGCGACGCAACCGCGCCCACAACCCGCTCGTCACGACGTCCTGACGGATGAAATGTTCCGCCACGCGGATGGCATGTTCACGCACCGCCGGATCGCTGTCGTCGAATCCGCGCATCAGGGTGGCCTCGCTCAAGTAACCGAGGCTATCGAGCACATACAGGGCGCGCATCCGGGCCAAGGGCGACTTCGATTGGCCAATCAACTTCTCCAAATGCGGCGCACACGAACGATCGCCCTTCTCGAACAACAAGCGTGCGGCGAGATCGCGTTGCCAGCCGTTCGGATGCTCCAAGCCGAGGACCAGTTCCGGGATTGGCGCCGTCGCCAAGCGAGCGGGCTTCGGTTGTTTGAAGTTTTCCGGAATGACGCGGTAGATGCGCCCGCGATTATTGCCGCTGTTCAAATCGACGAACTGTTTGATGGTCGCCGGAATCGACCACGGGTGCTCGATGACTTCGCGATACATGTCGATCACGTAGAGCGAGCCGTCGGGAGCGTTGGCAAAATTCACGGCGCGAAACCACGTATCGGTCGAAGCGAGGAACTCGTAGTTCTGCTCGTCGTCGGGGCGCTTACCGATCAAGCCGATGCCGTCGGGATACAGTTTCTTGCGATGCACCAGACCGCCGCCCGCGTCGCCGGTGAATGTGTTGTCCACGAAATCCGGTCCGAGCGCATCGCCGCGATAAACCGTCGTGCCGGTCGCACCGGTGAAGTAGCCCGAGACGCGCCCGCCGCCCTCGACCACGCCCGGAACCACTCCAGCCACACGCCAACGGGTGCGGATGATCCGCCACGGTTCGTCGGGACTGATGCGATATACCTCCGCCGCGCCACCATCGGCGGCGATGCTCTTGAGCGGCGGCGGCATGGTGAAGAACGGATTTCGCGTCTGATAACGATCATCGTAAAGAAAGAGGCGTAGGTGATCGCTGTTGTTGCACACAATTTTCCGCCCGCGATTGTCGTAGCTAAAACCGTACTGCCCGCCGCCAGCCTCGAATCCGAAGTCGAACGTTTTCGGATTAAACCAGAAATCGCGGGCCGCAAGTTCCTGAGGCTCGATGTCTTTTCGTTTCAGGCATTTGATGACGCCGCGGTTTCCCGTGCCGCTCTGCAGATGAATGCGGTTGTCCAGGCCCCAATTGAAATTGTTCATCAGCGCCTGAACGTTGAGGCGCGCAAGGCCGGTTCCGAATCCGGTGAAGACTACTTCACGGACATCGGCCTTGCCGCTGCGCTTGGTGTCCTTGAGCCAGATGATGTCCGGGGTGGAGGCGACGAAAATGCCGCCGTCGTAGCAAATCACCCCCGTAGGCCACGCAAGGTTGTCCGCAAAAATCGTCGACTTGTCGTAATGCCCGGTGCCCTTGGTGTCCTCAAGCAAGCGAATGCGACCGAGGTGCGGCGTCTCCTCGCGACGCTCCGAGTAATCGATCATCTCGACGACATACATTCGCCCGCGCTCGTCGAAGGAAACCGCGATCGGGCTCGCGATGTTGGGTTCGGACGCGACGAGATCGACCTTGAACCCCTTTTTCACCTTGATCGTCTTGATCGCGTCAGCGGGCTCGACGGCGGGATAACGCGGCAGATCTTTCGCCTCCACGACAGGTTCCTTGCTCGCCGCAGCGGACTGCGCCGCGTTCGCGTCCGCACCAGACACGAAGAGAGCGCACGCGCCGACGAACCAGAACAACATCCGACAACAGAGTGAATTCATGCGATGAAAAGTAGAGAGACGATTGTCCGTGCGGGCAATTTTTTGGCAACGCTTATTCTCCAATCATTGACGCAGCGCGGAATCTCGGCCACCTCACCGTTTGTCACGGCTATTGGTATTAATGTGACGCGAGGAGAATTTTCGTTGCCTCTCGCGCGTCAAGGATTGCTAGATACCGCTGTTACCCGGACGCCCCGCACATCATGAAACAATTCTCCTCTTCCTGGTCCCGTCGCGATTTCCTCGCCGGAACCGCCGCCCTGCTCGCTTCAACGCAACTGCCGGCAACCGCCGTCGAGGCCGAGCCGATCATTGATATCCATCAACATACGATTTACCACGGGCGATCGGATGATCAGATGCTCGCGCACCAACGCGCGATGGGCGTCACGCAAACGATTCTCCTTCCGGCCGGGCGCCCTGAAAAGCGCCCTTCCACTCACGAAGGCAAATCCAACGGCCTCGCCGCCGGCACCGGTGGCAACGACACCGTAGTTGCATTCGCTCGCGCGCATCCCGGCGAATTCTATTTCGGTGCGAACGAGATCACCGACCACGCCGACGCGCGGGCGGAGATTGAGAAGTATTTGAAACTCGGCGCGTTGATCATCGGCGAGCAGAAGTTCAGTGTGGAATGCGATTCCAAGGAGAGCGAAATCCTCTACGATCTTGCCGCCGATTACCGCGTGCCGATCCTTCTTCACTTCCAGCACGCCACTTACAACAAAGGCTACGAGCGCCTGCCGAAGATGTTGGAGAAACATCCCAAGACGATTTTCATCGGCCACGCGCAGGCGGTATGGGCGAACATCGACAAGAACTACGATCCCAAGCTCGGCCACTATCCCCTCGGCAAAGTCACCGCCGGCGGGCTCACGGACAAATATCTCAGCGACTACGCGAATTTCTACGCCGACATGTCCGCCGGCTCCGGACTCAACTCGTTGATCCGCGACGAGGATCACACGCGCGGCTTTCTCGACCGGCATCAGAACAAAATTCTCTACGGCAGCGATTGCGCCGACACCATCGGCCGCGGCCCTGGCTGTCAGGGCGCCCGCACCATCGCCGCGCTTCGCAAGCTCTGCCCGAACAAAGCCGCCGAACGAAAAATTCTCTACGAGAATTCGAAGAAGATGTTCCGCCTGTAAATCCGCTACCAAGAAGACTGTTAGTACAGGTCGGGTCACGTGAATTGACGAAGCGATTCAATAATGCGACGTTCTCGCGAATCAGCGGGGACGTGATTTATGAATCGCATTCGTGTGGCAACTTCCACCTTCACTTCGATCGCCCTCATTGTCGTCTTCTTCGCCTTTGACGTGGGCGCGCAAGTCACCGCGTTCACCTACCAAGGCTTCCTCACGGATCAAGGAGCTCCCGCCAATGGCACTTATGATCTTCAATTCAACCTCTTCGACACCGCGTCCGGCGGCACCGCGCTGACCGGACCAGTCTCGTTCGATGATCAGGGTATCACGAACGGCTTGTTCACTGTCACACTCGACTTCGGCGGGGGCGCGTTCTCGGGTGCTTCGCGCTGGTTGGAGATTGGCGTGCGGCCGGGGCAAAGCGAATCGTCATTCACCAACGTGGTCCCACGTCAGCCACTTGCCTCGACGCCTTACTCCATCCGCTCCGGCACCGCAACGACCGTAAGCGGCCCCGTCGCAGCCAGCCAAATATCCGGGTTGCTCGCAGCATCCAACTTTGGCGTGGGCGTAATCTCGGGCAGCAACCTCGCACCTGGAGCCGCTGCGGCCAACCTTCAGAGCAGCGGGCAAAGCGGCGTTCCCAGCGGAGGACTGGTTCTTTCCACAACATTCGAAGACACTAATTTACTCAATGCCGGCTATGTGAAAATCGGGCTTAGCATCCCAGCCGCCCCCGAAATCTGGAAAAGTCGCGCAAGCTTCGACCCGACGAGGCTGGGACACTACGATCACACTGCCGTATGGACAGGTAGCGAGATGATCATCTGGGGCGGATACTCCGCGGGATTCGCCACCGGATTGTTCAACAATGGCGATCGTTACAACCCTGCTACCGACAGTTGGAGATCGGTAAACACCAATGGAGCACCCGGTGGCCGGGACGGGCACACCGCTGTGTGGACGGGCAGTGAAATGATTGTTTGGGGTGGCGTATCCACTGCCATTTTAAACGATGGCGGACGCTACAACCCCACGACCGACAGTTGGACCGCGATCCCCACCAATGGAGCACCGGCAGAACGCTGGAAACACACTGCAATTTGGACCGGTAACGAGATGATTGTTTGGGGCGGAACTGGCAATATCTACACATACTTTCCGGACGGCGGGCGCTACAATCCAGCTACAAACGGTTGGACCGCTATACCGAGCACCAACGCGATCTTTGGACGCTACTATCACTCCGCAGTTTGGACGGGCAGCGAGATGCTTGTCTGGGGAGGGTTTGGAAATACCGGTATTGGGCTTCCCGGCATTTCCTTCAACACAGGTGCGCGGTACGATCCGACAAACGCAAGTTGGACGCCGATCACCACCAATGGAGCACCCACCGCTCGCCATTGGCACACTGCCGTATGGACGGGCAGCGACATGATCGTCTGGGGTGGATTTAACCCCACGCTTCCCGCAATCACCAACGCGGCCCGTTACGATCCGATTGCCAACAGTTGGACGATTGTCGCCACCAACAACTCCCCCTTGGGAGTCTACAAACACACGGCTGTATGGACGGGAAATGAAATGATCGTCTGGGGCGGCCAATATTACGCGGGGCAATCATTCATTGGCGGGAGATACAATCCCGTCGGAAACTCCTGGTCGGGCGTAAGCGCTACCAACACACCATCAGGCCGCACAGCCCACACTGCCATTTGGACGGGAAGCGAAATGATCGTTTGGGGCGGATCTCCAGGTTTGGCTGACGGTGGACGTTACAATCCAACGGCAGATACTTGGAAGTCAGTGAGCATCAAAGGCGCCTCCACAGGACGATACTATCACACTGCGGTGTGGACCGGTGCGGAAATGATTATCTGGGGCGGGAGCCAATCATTCGTGACATTCTTCAACGACGGGGCTCGCTACGATACCGTGGCAAACAATTGGACTGCGGCAAACCCAATCGGCGCGCCCGTGGAAAGAGCAGTTCACACCGCTGTATGGACGGGCAGCGAAATGATCATCTGGGGCGGCACCAACAACACGACCGGAAGTCTCAACGACGGCGGACGTTACAATCCAGCGAGCGATACTTGGACCTCGGTGAACACGAACGGCGCGCCGTCTGGGCGCTACGCTCACACGGCGGTTTGGACCGGCAACGAAATGATAATCTGGGGCGGAAACGGTAACGATTATCTGAACGACGGCGGTCGTTATGCGCCATCTGGCAATACTTGGTCCACAGTTAGCACCAACGGCAGCCCGTCCTTACGCACCGGGCACACAGCGGTGTGGACCGGCAGCGAAATGATCGTCTGGGGCGGATACAACAACTCCGGCGTCCTGAACAACGGAGGTCGCTTCAATCCCGGTGGAAATTCTTGGGCAAACGTCGCCACAAGCGGCGCTCCGCTGGGACGCTACCAACACACCGCAGTTTGGACCGGAAGTGAAATGATGATTTGGGGCGGACTTCGAGGCACCTATGTCAATGATGGAGGTCGATACAACCCCACAGGCGACAACTGGACCGCCGTAAGTAGCAGCAATGCACCCACGCCGCGCTCAAGCCACACGGCAGTTTGGACCGGCAGCGAGGCTATTGTTTGGGGTGGATATGATGGCACCAGTTTTCTGAACACCGGCGGACGCTACGATCCCGCAGCGAACAGTTGGACAACGACAACCAATATCCCTCCAGCAAGATTCCTACACACCGCCATCTGGACCGGCAAAGAAATGATCGTATGGGGAGGATACGGTAACAATTTCCTTAACGATACTTGGTCATACACCTACGGACGCGTGCTTTATGTCTACCAACGTCCTTAAGCGTTCAAAACAATTCCCAACAAGCAAGTATTACAACCGGGCTTACAAGCGGAGCGTCCTTGGTCGGCGTTAAACCAAGTCTCCGCATGAGAATTCGGGGCGTGAATCGCAGACCCGGTTTCAAAAACAACCGCACCATCGCTACGAGTCACCTAAGCTGACCGAACAAAATCGCTGAGTAAAATTTCCCGCGGACAATTTCCAAAGGCCAATTCGGCGATTAGAACTTGCCCACCGCCTCGACCCTGGTACCGCAGGACACGTCCAGACTCGGCCAGGGCATCATCTTTCCGCGGAGTTTTATTTTGCAATTCTCCCCGTGGTTTCTATTATTCAGTTCAAGCCGACGTCGTCATGAAGCGACTGTTCCCTTTCAGATGGGCGTCAGCAGGTGCCCTGACCTGCTGTGGAAGCTTTTTTCTGTCGATCGCCAGCGCCTTGGCCGAAGGTCCCACTTTTGAACGATCCCCCGTTCCTCAGCCAACCGCAACCACTCCCGCAGAGCCGCCGTGGCAACAATTGCTCGAATCGCAGCAGGCCATACTCAAAGCAGCCGAACAATTTCGTCAGGAAGTCGCGCTCACGTCGAAGCATCAGGCTGATCTGGTGGCGCGTCGGATCGACCAACTCAACCAATCATTCGACTCAGAGCGCGACCGTGAATGGGAATCCATTCTCCGCACCCATCAACTCGCCCTCGGTGTCGCCAGCGTGATCGCGGGGGTGACGCTACTCGGATTGCTGTTAAGCGCATTGTTGCAGGTGCGAGCAATTCGCAAACTGACCGACACGGTCAATGCCTCGCTGCTCGTCGGCCCCAATGACACCCACCTCCTCGATTCCGTCGCACGGATTGAAAGTCATTTACTGGAGCTGGAACGCTCGCTCGCCGCGCCGCCAGAGGCAACCGCCAAGGAAATCGGACGAACCGAAGGTTCCTCGAGCACCTTCAAGCCACGCATGGCGCTATCGATCGGCGCCGGAGATGCGTTAAACTTTCTGCCCACTGAAATCAAACGTGGCCCGAGGAAGAGCTTCATCGCGCGCTTGCGGAAAATGTTCCCCATTTTCCGATCTCGCACCGAGCCGGCATCGCATTGAGCGACGCACGCTTAAATCTTCAAAAAGATTTTTCGGCGATACATCCACCAAAGAATCAGCCATTCGCCCAGCAGAACGCAGGCGCCGAAAACCAATGACTTGTACGGTGCTCCGAACATGAGGAACACGCCGTCGCTCACATGCGTGCGGAGTGTGCTGCGGATAAAGCCGACCGTGAGATGCGCGATGCAGTAGGCTGCGATGGAATTCGCACCGATCACCAGCAGCGGATACGCCCACGCTCGCCACCCGCGCATTTCGGTGATGAATTGAAACGCGGCGAGCAACAGGAAACACCAGCCGCCGCTGAACAGCACCCACGACGGCGTCCAAATGCGCTTCACGACCGGGCACACGCCCGTCACGCCGAGCAACCATCCAAGCGTCAGGCCGATCACTCCCGCGATCACAAACGTTTTCAGTTTCTCCTTCTCGCCGCTCAGCGTGCGCAACCATCCGCCAGCGATCAATCCGAGTATCATCGTGCCGAGCGTAGGAATGAAACTCAGCGTCGCGTAGCCACCAACGTTGTTCGTAAAAGCTTTCGCGCGCGGGAAGAGTTGGAGAAACCAAATGTCGAACGCGCTCGCGGGATTCGTGTTCTTGTTCCAATGCCCAGCGAAGCCGGTCAAATTTCCCTCCCAATCCGCCGTCACGTTCGCCTGCTGCCAGTTGAAGTCGGGCCCCGGCAACGGATACCACGCGAACAACGCCCAGCAGCCGACGAGGATGGTCGCCAGCGCCGCCCATTGAATTTTCACAGAGCGCTCGCCGAGCAGAAACAGAAACGTGTAGCCGAGTCCAATTTGCGAGAGCGTGTCCTCGAAAGTGAAGACCGTTTGCGGTTTGTCCACGGACCGCAAGAATACGCCGAGCGCGACGAGCAAAACGGAACGCCATACCGCGTGCCACCGCATCGCCACCAGTGATTGCCCGCGAGCCGCGCGCGCTGCGAGCGAGAATGGCAGCGCCACGCCGACAAGAAACGAAAACGACGGTTGAATCAAATCGTGCAAGGAGCAACCCACCCAGTCCACGTGCGTTTGGTGAAGCGCAAGGAACTTCCAAAAGCCGCTTTCCGGCAATGCCTTCGCCACGCTTTTCAGCGACAGCACCTCCGCCATCATCAGCAACATCACGAATCCGCGATAGGCATCGATGGAAACGAGGCGCGCGGAACTTTTGGGAGCGGCACCGGGAGTCATGGGGAGAGAATGGTGACTCGTCGGGTCAGTTTCAACGCCGAAAGGCGGGACGAAACCGCGGCGTCACGCGTACCAGGTGGGCGCCGGAAAAATTGGTATCGCGAATTTGCCGGCGTCATCACACGTCAACTCTGGCCGTGAACCCACTATCCATTCGCCCGGCACGATTCCATGCCGCACTCCTCGTCTTTGCATTCTGCGCCAGCTTTGCTCGGGCCGCGGAAACTCGCATCTTGAATGGCCACGCCGGATCGGTGCTGGCCATTACCTTTTCACCCGATGGAAAAATCCTCGCCACCGGCAGTCGTGACAAATCGATCAAACTATGGGATCCGCGCTCGGGCGAATTGAAGCGCACGTTGACCGAGCACACACGCGATGTTTATGACATCGATTTTTCCAGCGACGGGAAGCTGATGGCGAGTTGCAGCGGGGATAAAACGGTTCGCCTCTGGGACGCGCGGACCTTTAAAGCGGGAGCCGTGCTCGAAGGGCACACCGATGTCGTCCGCGCCGTTGGCTTCTCGCCCGACGGCAAAACGCTGGCGAGCGCAAGCGTAGATCAAACCGTGCGTCTATGGAATGTGGCGGCCGGCAAGCTCCAAAAAATCCTCACCGGCCACACCGCGCGAGTGAAGTCGCTCGCGTGGTCGCCCGACGGAACGACCCTGGCGACCGCAGCCTCCGACCAAACCATTCGGCTTTGGGACGGGCGGACCGGCGACTTGAAGACCGTGCTCGAAGGCCACACTGGCGATCTGGAGTGCCTGCGCTATTCCCCGGACGGCAAAACCATCGCAAGCAGCAGTCACGACACGACAATCCGGTTGTGGGATACAGCAACGTTAAAAAGCCGACTCGTGCTCGAAGGCCACACGGCCGAAGTTGACTCGGTCACGTTTTCTCCCGACGGCAAATTGGTCGCCAGCGGATCCAAGGACACGACCGTCAAATTCTGGAATGCGGAAACCGGCAAATTGATCAGGACGCTCACGGGTCGCCACACCGGCCGCATAGAATCGCTGACGTTTTCACCCGACGGCCGAACACTCGCAACCGGAGGCGGTGGCGGCGATAATTCGGTGCAGCTCTCGGAAACGCTCACATCGAACCGGTGACGGTGGGCATACTGCCGCACCTTTTGTGAATTCAGAACTATGAAAGCAAGTCGGAGAAACGTTATTCAGCTATGTGAAAACTCTCCCCGCCATGAAGACGCTTGTACTCCTGGCCGCGCTGCTCGCCAGCCTCGCACGCGGTTCGGAGCCGGACGCCCGCGCTTCCGCAGCGAAGATTGATGCACTGCTCGCCGCCGACTGGCAGCGGCACGAGGTCCAGCCCAATCCGCCCGCCTCCGACGAGGTGTTCGTGCGCCGCATCTATCTGGACGTCGCGGGGCGCATTCCGACGGCGCGCGAGGCGGTGGCGTTTTTCGCGGACCCGGACGCGGACAAGCGCGGGAAGTTGATTGACCGACTGCTGGCCAGTGAAGGCCACGCTTTGCACATGTTTAATTACTGGGCCGATCTTTTGCGCGTGCTGGGCAAGGGAACTTACAACGGCCTCGCGGGCCTCAACACCGGCACCGCCTACGCCAATTACGTGATGGAGAGCGTGCGCACGAACAAACCCTTCGACCGTTTCGCGCGCGAACTCGTGACCGCGCAGGGCAACGCCTGGGAGAACGGCGCGATCGGCTATTACCAGCGCGACCGTGGAATGCCGCTGGATAACATGGCTCTCACCTCGCGCGTCTTTCTCGGCACGCGCATTGAGTGCGCGCAGTGCCATGACCATCCCTTCGACAAGTGGACGCAGCGGCAGTTCTACGGGCTGGCCGCCTACACTTACGGGGTACAGACGGCGTTCGGGACTTACAGTCCGTCGTTCAACGCGATGCTCGGTCTCAATCGCCAGCGCCGCGAACGCGCGGGCGGCAAAGTCGAGGACGAGGTGTTTCTCCGTCAGGCTTTCAACGAAATGAACGCCCCGCTCCGCCACACATCGGTGAGTTTCAAAATGGACACGCTGCGCTTGCCGCACGATTACCAGTATCCCGACGCGAAGCCCAAATCCGCTGTGACGCCAGCCACGTTTCTCGGACGCGCGGCAGTCATCGCGCCAAAAGCAAGCCCACTCCAAGCGTTCGGTGCGTGGCTGACCGCGCCGGAGAACCCGCGTTTCACCAAAGTCATCGCCAACCGGCTCTGGAAAAAAGTCTTCGGCCTCGGCCTCGTCGAACCGGTAGATGACTGGAAGGACGGCACGCCGCCCGCGAATCCCGAACTGCTCGCGCACCTGGAAAAACTCATGGTCAGTCTGCGCTACGACGTGCGCGCCTTTCTGCGAGTGCTCTACCATACCCAAGCCTACCAGCGCGAAGCGGCGCGCGCGGAAATTTCCGCCGGCGAGGCGTATCATTTCACCGGCCCGTTGCTGCGCCGCATGAGCGCGGAGCAGTTGTGGGATTCGTTCGTGACGCTCATCAATCCCACGCCCGACTTGCCCAACCTCGACGCGCGCGAGGCCACCGCGCGGCTGCTCGCCAACGCGCGCAAGCTCGGCGACGCACTGGAGAATCTTCCGCCCGCGGAACTGCTCGCGCGTGCCGACGCCACAAGCGCGATTTTCCGTGACCACGCGCAGACCCTCAAGACGCTGCAAAGCCAGATCGCCGCCGCTCGCGCCAAGGACGACAAGGAAAAGGTCAAGACGCTAGCCAACGAATTGGGCCGCCTGCGCAAAAGCGAGATTGAGGCCGCCAGCAAGACCATCTTCGTCCCCGCGGTAAGCCGGCTCGCGGCCAAGGTCGCAGGCAAACCCGTGGCCGTACCGGCCGACGTCACTTACGAGCAGATTCACGTGCCCGGTTACGAGCCGACGCCGATGACCGCCGCACGCGAGACCCAGGAGAAAATTTTCCGCGAGGAAATGGACCGCTACGCCATTCCCGAGTCGCAACACGAAAGCTATCTGCGTGTCCGGCGCAGCGCGCAAGCCACATGGACGCGCGCCGCCGAGTTGTCCAGCCCCGCGCCGCCGGGGCATCCGTTGCGCGAGTTTGGCCAGAGCGACCGCGAGACGGTGGAGAACGCGAACACGGACGCCAGCGTGCCGCAGGCGCTGGTGCTGATGAACAGCCGCATCCTCCCGCAAATCCTCGCGCCCTTCTCGCAGCTCAAACTCACGATGGGCCGGGCGCGTCGTCCGGAGGAAAAATTGGAGGCCGCCTTTCTCACCGTGCTCTCGCGCAAACCCGCCACGAACGAAAAGGCCGCGTGGACGAAGGCCCAGTCGCAGGGGCTGACCAACATCGACGACTTCCTCTACGCGCTGCTTAACGCGCAGGAGTTCCTTTTCATCCAATGAACGCCGAGCTTCACGCCAGACTGCTTCGCTCCGGCGAACTCACCCGCCGCGATTTTGCCGCGACCACCGCGCGTGCACTGCTCGGCGTCGGGTTGTTGCCGGGAGTTTTTGCGCCGCTGGTCCGGGCCGCGGAGACTCCCGCCAAGCCCGCGCGACCAGCGACGGCGAAGCGCGTCATCTATCTCTACATGACCGGTGGCATGAGCCATCTCGATACGCTCGACCCGAAGGAAGGCGTTGCCACTGCCGGCCCCGTCAAGCCCATCAGGACCCGCGTCGACGGCCTGCGCGTCTCCGAATACCTGCCACTGACGGCGCGGCAGATGCACCATGCCACCATCGTCCGCTCGCTCACCTCCACGCAGGGCGCGCATGAGCAGGGAATTTACTTCATGCGCACCAGCTACACGCTGCGCGGCACCATCCGCCATCCCGGCCTCGGCGCCTGGTTGCAGATGTTGCAAGGCGGCGGGCATCCGTCGCTGCCCAACTATGTGTACATTGGCAACGACAGCCGCCATCCCGGCGCTGGTTTCCTGCCGCCCGCGAACGGGCCGCTCTTCGTGAACAATCCCGAGAACGGCCTGAAGAATCTGAAGCCGCAGCCCGGCCTGACCGACGACCGGCTCGCGGCGCGCGTGAAGCTGGCCGGCGAATTGGACCACAACTTCCGCGCCGCCTTTCCGCACCGCAACGTACGCGCGTATGCCGACATGTATGATCGCGCGATGACCATGATGAAGAGCGCGGACTTGAAAGCGTTCGACCTCACCGAGGAAAACGCCGAGACGCGCAAGGCTTACGGCCCCGAGGCGTTCGGCCAGGGCTGCCTGCTCGCGCGACGGCTCATCGAGCGCGGCGTGCGTTTCGTCGAGGTGAGCCTCGCCGGCTGGGACACGCACGTCGGCAATTTCGTGCGCACACCCGAAGTCTGCCAGACGCTCGACCGCGCGCTCGCGACGTTGCTTGCCGATCTTGACGCGCGCGGCCTGCTCCGTGACACGCTCGTGGTACTCGCGTCCGAGTTCGGCCGCACGCCCGACGTCAACACCAACGCCGGGCGCGACCATTACCCGCAGGCCTTCTCCGCGTTGCTCGCCGGCGGCGGAATCAAAGGCGGCTTCGTCTTCGGCCAGACTGACCGGGAAGGCCGCGAGATCACGGAGCGCGGAATCAAGATTCCCGACTTCAACGCTACCCTCGCAGCCGCGCTGGGCCTGCCGCTGGATCACGTCGAAGTTTCCCCCAGCCAGCGCCCCTTCACCATCGCGGATAAAGGCAAACCCGTGGCGGAGCTGTTCGCGTAATTGCGCCGATCAAGATACGGTTCGACTTATGAAAACCGGGCAGCTTCTCTTCGCGCTCTTCATCGTCCTTCTCGGCCATTCATCGGGAGCCGAAGCCCCGGCGCTCAAGACCGAATACTTCGACCGCGATCCCGGCTGGGAGGGGGTAAACAATCGCGTGCCGCCGAAAAAAGCACTGCAGGTGAAACAAGATTTCGGCTACAGCGCGACGCATTTTGCCGGCAGTGCCGCTGGCGAAATGGGCGGTCGAATTCAACGCTCCACCACACCAGCCTCCTACGCCGCTTCGCTGATGCCCGCTCGAACGCTGGAAGACAAACTCACGGCATCTGGCACTTTCGCCATCAAGGCCTGCCAACCGGGCGCGGGCGTGTTCTTCGGCTTTTTCAACTCGCGCCAACCCGGCGGCAGCGGGCGCCCCATCGGCTCGCTCGGATTGGACTTTGATTTTGAAGGCAAAGGCGGACGACTGGCGGTGCGATTGATCACCGGCGGAAACCGATCGTGCGGCACGTTCATCACGCCGTATCTCCCCGGCAAGTTCCGACCCACGCCGCTCAAAAACGATGGGACACGTTATCACTGGACGCTCGATTACGATCCGCAAGCCGCAGGCGGCAACGGGCGCTTCACCTTCACGATGCGGAGCGACACGCACACGAAGCAGGACTACGGCAAACTTCCCGAACTCTCCGAGAAAGAAGCCCATGCGCGCTTCCCAAACACGACGACGTTCAACGTTGAACTTCCGCCGGGTTACAAAAAGGAGAACGCGACCTTCGACCGATTCGGCGTGTGCAACATGATGAAGGCCGGCGGCGCGGCGACTATGTTCTTCGACGACTTGCAATACGACAGCAAGGCGGAGGATTTTTCGAAAGACCCCGGCTGGGTGGCGACGGGAAATCGAACGTCGTTTGAAGATCGTGAATTAACCGGCGCGCACGACTTCGGTTACAGCGCGACCAGCCACGCCGGCGGCGCGCCCGGAGAAATCGGCGGCGGTCTCTGGCGGAGCGGGAAATTCGGCTACTATGCAGACCGCGTCGGACCACTGAATCTCGAGCAACGTTTGGAAGCGCGCGGCAAAGTGATGCTCGTCACGGCCGGGCCGGACTCCGATATGCAATTGGGCTGGTTTAACAGCGCGTCGAAAGACAAAGACGCCGGCGATGCAGAAAACTTTGTCGGCATCCACGTGGGCGGACCAACTCGGATCGGTCACTATTTCACCCCCGTTTTCGCGAACGCCCAAGGAAAGCGGGCCAAGGTGGAGAGCGGCCCCGTGCTGAAGCCGGGCAAAGCCCTCGAGTGGTCACTCATCTACGATCCGATGGCAAATGGTGGCAACGGTGAGATCCGCGTGAAACTCGGCAACGAGTCGGTGACGCTCGCCTTGAAGCCCGGACTAAAAGCTCAAGGCGCGAGTCTTGATCGCTTCGGGATGTTCACATCCACGGTTGGTGGACAGATGGTGAAAATCTTTCTCGACGATTTGACCTACACCACGGCGGCACTAACGCGCTGATTGATTGCCATCCAACTTTTCGCGACGCAGCATTTCTGAAACAATGCGCGGACGAACTCCAATCTTCTCATGAAGCAAATTACCGACTCCGACCTTCGCGGCGTATTCGCCGTGCCACCGCTTGCGCGGAAACGCGACGCAAAGCGCTCGCTGGATTTCGCGGAGAACCACCGGCTCGTGCGCCACATCGCGAGTGGCGGTATCAGTCGCTTTCTCTACGGCGGCAACGCCCTGCTCTATCACATCACGCTCGCCGACTACGCGGCGTTGCTCGAATGGCTCACGAGTATTGCCAGCGAAGGCTGGATGATTCCCAGCGCCGGTCCGTCCTTCGGCCGCGCAATGGATCAAGCAGCGTTGCTACGACGTCACCGCTTCCCGGGCGTCATGTTGCTGCCGTGCGCCGACCCGCGCGATGCTGCGGGATTGGAACAAGGCTTGCGCGAGTTTGCCGACGCCGCCGAAACGAAACTCATCCTCTACTTGAAGGACGAAACCAATTTCGGCACCGACAAGGAAGCCGGGCTCGACGTCGTCGGCAAACTCGTCGCGGAAGGTTTGTGCGTCGCGATCAAATACGCTGTCGTGCGGGCGAACCCCGCCGAGGACGCGTATCTCGCGAGCCTCCTGAAGCGCGTGGATCGCAGCAAGGTCGTCAGCGGCATCGGCGAACGCCCGGCGATCAGCCATATGCGCGACTGGAAGCTTCCCGGCTTCACCACCGGCTCCGGCTGCATCGCACCGCGTCTCACGCAAAGTATTTTTGAGGCGTGTTCGCGAAGCGACTTCGCGACGGCGGAATCGTTGCGCAAAAACTTTCTCCCGCTGGAAGACCTGCGCGATGCATGGAATCCCGCAAGAGTTTTGCATCATGCCACGGAGCTGGCTGGTGTGGCGAACACTGGACCGCTGCTTCCGTTCTTGTCGTCACTCTCCCCTGCTCAACTCGAAAAGCTCGCGCCCGTCGCGAAGGAGTTGGCGAAACATAATCAAGGCTGAGCGCGGTCAGTTGGCTTTGGCGCGGAACGTGTAGAGGTCGGCGTTCTTCAGCTGAAATTCCAAGCGGATGACTTTGCCTTTCAATTCGTCGAGGGATTTTCCGTTCCATTTCCATTCCTGCGCGACGCTGTCGCCGGTGAAGGCGAGCGCGTCGTCGTAGTTGAAACCTTTGATGGGCTTTCTCAGTTCATCCGACACCCGCACTTTCATTTCGCCCGAATGCGCGTCGGCGTTCACCAGCAGCGCTCCACCGGGCCAGCGCATCGCGCGGGTGCACACCACGCCGCCCGTGCTCGGACCGTGTTGCGAAATGAATCCTTCCTTGCGCATCGTCGCGAGGCCGATGGCTCCCTTGCGCCCGGCGGGATCGTCGTGCGCGCCGTCGAAACCCGCGTAGTAGATCCACCATTCGTCGCCGACTTCAACCCAGCGCGCAGTGGCTATAACCATTGAATGATCCCACTCGCCATCCTTGCCGAACTCGATGAAATGCTGACGCGCGGGCAAGCGCTCGAAATTCCAGCCGTCGCGGCTCCAGGCGATTTCGCTCGCGTAAAGATCATTCCATAGAAACGGCGCGAGATGCCCCCACCAGATGCCCCACTGCCGATGAACGGGCATCGCCATGAAATAATTGTAGCCCAGCTCCGCATCGCGTTCGTCCGGCATTAGAATCGTCTGCGGACGGACATTCCACTCGGTCCAAAGTTCCTTGCTGCTCATGCGCGAAAGGCCGCGACGTGATTCGCCGCTGCTGAGCATTTCCTTCGTCTGGCCTGCGGCGCGATAAATGTGTTTCGAACGACAGAACATCACGTATTCATCGTGTGCAGCATCGTAGTGAACAGTGTTGTGTGCATCGCTGGAGAGCTTGGCGATGCGGGTGTCGCTCTTGAAATCCCAGTGAATGCCGTCCTGCGAACCAACGAGACGGATGCCGTTGAGCGGCGCAGAAGTCATCAGATACAGCATCAGGTAACGAAAGCCGCGGCGGTCCTTCTCCGGGACTTCGAGAATTTGTGGAGCACCAGATTCGCACTGCGGGGCGTCCACCCGATGGATGATGCAGTTGCGCGGGAGATCGTACTTCTTCGCATCCGGAAACAGATCCAGCGCGGGCTTGTCCCAATGCACGCCGTCCTTGGATTCAGCATAGGCAATCGAGACGGAATAGATGCCTTTACCCGTGGACACCTCGGCGTTCTTCACATTCGCCTGATACCACATGCGAAACTTTCCATCCGACTCGCGCAACACCCACAGGTGGCTCGGATCATCGCCGGTGATCAACGGATTCGCCGCATGTTTCTTGGGCTGATGCAACACGCGTTTGACGGGCTCGCCCTTTGACTTCAATCCCCAGGCGGTGTCGACGTTGTAAAGGTCGAAGACGAATTGCGGTTCGTGACCAATTTCGATCGGCTCGGGCGGAATCGTGGCCGCCTTCGCGACACGAGAATCAACCGCGATACCGGACAGGAAAATCGCAGCAACAAGAGCGGTGAAGGAGGAAGGAGTCTTCATGGTGGTAAATCACAGACGCACGCGAACGACTAAGAATTCGCAGACTCACAAACGAGCGCGCAATGCTGAATAGCCAAACTCACGCCCCCGTCAGACCGGAGTTCAAAACAAAACCTATGCGTAACCTCATTCTCTCACTTGCGCTCACGGCGTCTTTTGTCAGCGCGCTGCACGCTCAACCCAAAACGCCCGCCCCCGCGCCGGCGCCCACGAACTTCCCAATGATCGTGAAGTCCGTCGAACTCAAGGACGGCGACTCGTTCGTGTTCCTCGGCGACAGCATCACGCACCAGTGCCTCTATTCTCAATACATTGAGGACTTCTATTACACGCGCTATCCGAGCAACCGGATTCATTTCCACAACTCCGGCGTGGGTGGCGATCGCGCGGCCGATGCGTTGCGCCGCTTCGATGAAGACGTTGCCGCGTTCAAACCGAAATACGTCACGGTTCTGCTCGGCATGAATGACGGCACGTATCGTGATTTCGACAAGGCCACGTTCGACACTTACCAGAAGGACATGAACACCGTGCTCGATCGCATCAAGGAAATCGGCGCCACCGCCATCCCTATGACGCCGACGATGCACGACGCCCGCGCTGCGCGCATGGGCAAACGCGGACCGCAGGAGCCGCGCGACACTTATTACAACGGCGTGCTCGCCCTCTACGGCGCATGGCTCCGCGAGCAGTCGCAGGTTCGCGGTCTCGGTTTCGTCGATATGTGGAGCCCGCTGAACAACCTCACGCTGGAAGCGCGCAAGACCAACGCGACTTACACATTGATCAAGGACGCGGTGCATCCCGATGCGCCCGGTCAAGTCGTGATGGCCGTCGCCATTCTCAATGACATGGTGCCGAAGTCCGCCGTGTCCCAAATTATCGTCGCCGCGCAGCCCAAGACCGGCAAACTCGGCGCCACGGCCGCCAATGGTAAAGTGTCTGACTTCCAGCACGACGGCGACAAGATCAGCTTCAATTTCAAAGCCAACGCGCTTCCGTGGGTCCTACCGCCGGACGCCGCCGAAGGTTACAAGCTCACGCATGCCGGCCATCGCAACGGCAATGAAAAGATCATCGTCCGCAATTTGCCGGCGGGAAAATATGCACTGCATATCGACGGCGAATTCGTGGGCACTTATCTGGACGGCCAGCTCGCGTTTGGTGTCGAGCTCGAGGAAAATTCCAAGACGCCACAATATCAGCAGGCCCTAAAAGTCGCGATGATCAACAAGGATCGTAACGATCAAGCCGTGCATCCGTTGCGCGATCTCTGGCGGGATTTGAAGATCAAACGCAACGCGCTCAGCAAAGCGGCCGACAAAGCCGCCGCGGAAGCCGCCCTTGAACAATGGGTCACCGGCACGATGAAGCCCGGCATCGAGAAGCTGCGCGCGCTCGCCAAGACTTTCGAAGACCAGATCTACCAAGCGAACAAGATCCCCGCGCGGAAGTATGAATTGAACCGCGTGAATTGATTGGCAGTTTTCCAGAGGCCGTGCTCGCGAGGGCACGGCCTTTTTATTTCCCGTCACACCGCAAACAATGTGCGTTGAAGCGTTCACGGGCACCCTTTAGAATCGCCCCATGAGCGCGTTCCCCGTCAGTCTCGAAAAGGAAACTCAACTCACCCAGCGCATGAACGCGCTGAAGGTGCGCGAGGCGGACATCGAGGAATCTTTCGTTCGCTCGGGCGGTCACGGCGGTCAAAACGTGAACAAGACTTCCACGTGCGTCATGCTGGTTCACCGCCCAACGGGCGTGCAGGTAAAATGTCAGGAGACGCGTCAACAAGGCCTCAATCGTTTCATCGCCCGAAAGCTCCTGCTCGATAAAATCGAAGCCGCGCGCCAGGAAAAGCTCAACGCGGAACGCGACCGAATCGAGAAGCTGCGTCGCCAAAAGCGCAAACGTTCCAAAGGCGCCAAGAACCGAATCCTCGCCGACAAGTCTCACCACGCCGGCAAGAAAGCAGCGCGACGCCCCGTGGCGATGGAGTGACGACCGATTCCGAACTAAAGACCGCATATCACGCGAAGGAAACGAAACGGACCGCGGCATTTCAGCACTGCAAGCTCAGGTCGATGGGCAAATTCGAAAGGCTCATCTTTCGCGTCCGTTCGCGTATTTCGCGGGCATTGCTTTTCCCCAGACTCACTTCAGCTGTTCATCGAACAGCTTGTAAGCGATCTCGCGCATCGCATCAGGAAAGTCGTGTTGCGAATCGGGATGCTCGACCTTGAGGTTCTCCGGCTTGCCGTAGAGACGGTAAATTTGCGAAGCCGCCGCCACGACGCGATCGACGCTTTCCCATTTGAAGTTGGAGTCGTTGAGCGGTGCGTTGATGAAGACCGCGCGAGGTGCGAGGGCGCCAACCATTTCGTGGAAGTCGAAGGGGATTTCTGCCAAACGTCCCGCGAAGTCGGCCAGGCGCGGCATGTAGCGCGTCTGGCACCAGCCTTTCTCCAGCTTCCACACCGCCGGATTACCACCATAGTAGTCGAGATAGGAATCGAGTCCGCAGCTCGACACGATCGCCGTGATGCGTTCATCGAAGACCGCAGTGTAAACGGAATTGTGACCACCGAGCGAATGGCCAATCACCCCGTAATGTTCATGCCTGACATACGACAGCGAATCGAGGAGATCGAGCGCACGAATATTGTCCCAGATCGCCTTCATTGTGCCGCTCGCATAGCCGAGGGCCGCAAGGTCAGGTTGATACTTCGCTAGCCGTGGATAGTTGGGGGCGATGGTCACGTAGCCGCGTTTCGCGAGCTCAGTGGCGTAGTGCCGGTTGGCGTTGGTGCCGATGCCCTCAATGACAGTGCCGTGGCCAATCTTATCGTTCGTCCCGTGAAGACAAAGCGCACCGGGAAACTTCTGCGACGCATTTTGCGCAGCCTTCGGGATGCACAGATAGGCGGGAACGCGCGAACCCGGCTCCGATTGATACGTGATGAACTGGCGCACATACGTTCCGCAATCGACCTCCTCCTCAAGTTTAACTTCGAGCGAGCAACGTTTCGCCCGACCAGGCAACGGGCCCATGACCGACTCCATACCACGAACGATCTCGGCGCGACGTTTCTGCCAATCGCTCACCGTCTTCACCGGCTGCACCGCGCCCGACCGGTCGTGGTATTGCAACAAGTTGTTGCGATCCAACCGCGCCAGCGGAGCAGGAGCATCGGCCGCATTGACCGACGGAATCAGCGTCGATAGCAGACAGAGCAAAGCGAACGTAATGGCTTTCATATTTAAGTGAGTTCAGCCGATGAATTAACCGTGAAACGAACCGATTACGAGCGCGACTTGCTACGCGCGAAGTGACTTGCTACTTTTTGAAGCGATGAGCAGCGCTGCCAGCTTAAATTTCCCGAAGACCGCGACCAGCGATCACGCGCTTCCACTGTCATGAACCTGTTTCTCACCGTGCTGTTGATGTGCCTGATCCCGTTGAACGGTGTGGCGCTCTGGGCATTCCTGCGCTTCCAACCGCACACTCGGCAGGCGACCATCTTCAACCTCGCGACGTTCCTGATCGCACCGGCCTGTTCGGCGTTCTTCAGCATCTGGCTGCGCGCGCAACTTTCCGGCGGCGTCCCCGAATCGGATGTTCCCCTGCTCGCTGCGCTCGGCTGGCCGGCGTCGTTTCCGGTTTTGTTGCTCGGTTTCGGTTTGCTGCGCGCCGTGATCTTCCAGCAGTGGCGCACTTCCGCGGCGGAGTAATTCGCCCGACTTCCTCAGCTCCTCAAAAGTTCCTTCACGATTCGCGCTTCGGCATTGTCCACGAGCAACTGATCACTGCCGTTGCGTTTGAAGGTGAGCTTCGCGTGATCGAGCCCGAAGAGGTGCAGCAGCGTCGCGTGATAATCGTAATGGTGGACGATGTTCTCGATTGCCTTGTGGCCGAATTCGTCGGTCTGACCATGGATGTAACCCTTCTTGAAACCGCCGCCCGCGACCCATTGGGTGAAGCCGTAGGTGTTGTGATCGCGCCCGACCTTTTCCTTGCCGGCATCATTTTGAATGACGGGCAAACGTCCCATTTCGCCGCCCCAGTGGACGACCGTGGTATCGAGCAATCCGCGTGATTTCAAATCCTTCACCAAGGCCGCCGAGGGCTTGTCCACGTACGCGCACGAAGCAGGCAACGCGGAGCGAATGCTGCCGTGGTGATCCCAGAATTGGTTTTTTGTATAAACGGAAACGAAGCGCACTCCGCGCTCGATGAGGCGGCGCGCGATCAAGCACCGCGAGCCGTATTCCGCCGTCGCCGGATCGTCGATGCCGTAAAGTTTTTTCGTGGCGTCGCTTTCCTTGCCGAGATCGAGCGCTTCTTTCGCGGCGGTCTGCATGTTCGCCGCAAGCTCGTAACTGGCAATGCGCGCGTCGAGATCAAGTTCTCCGGGATGCTGCTTGAGATGCGCGCGGTTCAACTCGCTCAAGTAAGAGAGATACTTTTCCTGCGCTTCGCCGCGCAGGTTATCCGGCGGATCGAGATTCAGAATGCGCGGCTCGCGCGGACGAATAACCGTGCCCTGAAAGATCGACGGCAGCCAACCGTTCGACCAATTCTCCACGCCGAGCACGGGCACGCCTTTCGGATCGGTCATCGCCACGTACGCAGGAAGATTCTGCGTCTCGGAGCCGAGCCCGTAAGTAAGCCAGCTGCCGAGCGTCGGGCGACCGCCGGTGATACGACCCGTGTTGAGAGCGTAAATCGCCTGCCCGTGATTATTGACGCCCGATTGCATCGAGCGGATCAACGTGATCTCGTCAACGATCTCGCCGAGGTGCGGCAGCAGTTCGGAGATTTCCATGCCGCTCTGGCCGTGCTTGCGGAACTTCCACGGGCTCGCGAGCACGCGATTGCTGGCCTGCGCCGCGTTGTCGTGCTTCACCTCGCCAGGGAATTTCTGGCCGTCGTATTTTTCGAGCAACGGCTTCGGGTCGAACAAGTCCATCTGACTCGGCCCACCCTGCATGAACAACGAGATCATCGCCTTCGCGCGCGGCTCGAAGTGCGGGGCCTTGGGCTTAAGATTGAAACTCTTCAGGTCGAGTTCCGGCCGCGCTGGCTTCGCGAGCAATCCCTCTTCATTGAGCAACCAAGCAAGCGCGACGGAGCCAAGCCCGAGCGCGTTCGACGATAGAAAATGCCGACGGGACGAAAGATCGATTGAGTGAGAGTTCATTTTTGTTACCCGCGAAACACGCGAAAAGACGCTAAATTTTCACGGAATTAAATTCTTCTGACGGAACGGAAGCTTTCGGCGAATTCACGATCCGTTCCCATTCCAAACCCGGATAGTGGCCAAAGTTTACCAGCAGGCCCAATTGAAAACCGGTCGCGTTCAAGTAATTCAAAACTTGGGCACGATGTTCGTCCGCCAAATTTGCAACCGCTTTGAGTTCGAGAACGATCTTTCCATAACAAACAAAGTCAGGCTCGTAGCCTTGCTTAAGCGGCTCGCCTCGGTAGCTCAACGAGAGTTTCGGTTTGGGAACAGCCGCAAGTTTGAGATGCCGAAATTCAATTTCCATACACTCCTGATATACCGGCTCCAGAAAGCCACAGCCCTTGTCACGATAAACGGCAAAGCAGGCACCCATAATCGCGTAGCACTCATCTTTGAACAGGAGTTCGGATGAACCGGTTTTCATTTTCGCGTCATTTCGCGTGATTCGCGGGCAATGTCAGTCGATGTAGAGAAATTCGTTCGCGCTGAGCAACGCGTGGCAGAAGTTCGCCAGCGCTTGGTGTTCCGGTGAGTTTGCGCCGGCCGCCGCTTTGTCTTTCGCCACGACAGCCGTCTTCGGCGCGTGCGCGCGGAAGTATTCCAACTGCGAAGCGAGGAAGTTTACTCCGTTGTCGAGTTCTGCCTTGCTCGGCTCACGGCCGTAGCTCAAGCGCCACGCGCGCTTCACTTGCGCGGCCGCTTCGCTGCCGGCAT
This sequence comes from Limisphaerales bacterium, assembly GCA_044224905.1. Lineage (GTDB taxonomy): Bacteria > Verrucomicrobiota > Verrucomicrobiia > Limisphaerales > JBGAJN01 > JBGAJN01. The sequence continues at coordinate 1,499,255 of JBGAJN010000001.1, read as the reverse complement.
CGCGGGCCACGCGCTGCGCGAAGTGCCCGGAGAATTCCACGACAGCGGTGTTGTTCATCATCATCAGCGACTGCGGCGCGACCGTGGAGGCGTTGCGCACCTCGCAGTTCGGCTCCATCACCGGCGCGTCGAAGGCTTCGAGCATTCCCAGCGGACGGCTGCGGCGGACCTGGACGTAAATGCTGCGTCGGAATACCTCGTCGCCCAGCGGGATCGCTTTCGCCAGCTTGCCTTCGCCGTCCTTGTTTTCCTTGCCGACGATGACCTGACCAACTTCGTCTTCCATCACCGGAACAGGCGTGCCGAACATTTTGTCGTTGAGCTTACCGCTCACGGAGAGCAAGGCATCGCGCAACGTCTCCGCTTCGAGGCGGCGTGCGGACATGCGTCCGTAAAGATGATTATCGGGATCAACCTTGTCCTTGCGAGGATCGCGCACGGACGATTGGCGATAAGCCGTGGAAGTCATCAGCGTCTTGTGCAGCTTCTTCATACTCCAACCTTGCGAAACAAATTCGCTCGCGAGCCAGTCAAGCAGTTCAGGATGCGTCGGGCGCTGGCCGAGATAACCGAAATCTCCCGGCGACGTCACGATGCCGCGGCCGAAGTGATGCAACCACACGCGGTTCACGAGCACGCGCGCGGTGAGCGGATGCTTGCCATCGGTCAGACTTTGCGCGAACGCGAGCCGGCGACCGGTCGTCGGCAGCACTTTGTTCGTCACCGAAATCGACGTGGGCCGCCACGACGCGAGGATCGTGAGTTCACCGGGTTCGAGCTTTTGCTTGGGTTGGTCCGGATCGCCGCGATGGAACAGGAACGTCTCCGGCACTTTGCCCGGCAGCTCGGTCAACGCGGGAACGAAATCCTCCACGGGCTTTTTCGCGCGCACCGCAGTCGCCTCTTCGGTCATTTTCTTCACCTGATCAGACGCCTTGCGGTCGTAAAGGTAAAGCGAACCGCTCGTAAGCTGGCCGACCGTCGGGTGCTCTTTGAGCAACTTCACCTGCGCAGGCGTGCGCCTCTTCACCTCGGTGTGGTAAGCAACCCGCAACGGCTCGCGCAATTCCTCGGGCTTCTTCGCGAGTTCTTTTTCGAGCGTAGCGTTAATGAACTCCGTCTGCTTCTTGTTACGCTCCGCGTCGATCTTCGCGGCTTCCTTTTCAATCTCCGCGGCCTTCGCGCGATCTGCGTCGGTCATGAGTGAAACCAAGCGGCCATTCGGCGAGCGCCAGTTCTTCCAGTCGTACGCGGGCTCGAACACCGCGCGCATCCGGTAGTAATCCGCCTGTGGAATCGGGTCGTAACGATGGTCGTGGCATTCCGCGCATCCGACCGTCAGCCCCAACAACGACGTCGAAACGATCTTCAGCGTGTCCGCGACGACGTGATTGCGCGCGACCTTTTGCTCGACCTCCCCGGACGCCGTGCCGTCGGGCGCCATGCGGAGGAAACCCGTCGCCGCGAGTTTGTCGATCTGGTCGGGCTTCAGATTCTTGTACGGCAACGGAACCATTTCGTCGCCGGCGAGTTGTTCGCGGATGAATTCGTCGAACGGTTTGTCCGCGTTGAACGCGCGGATCACGTAGTCGCGGAACTTGTAGGCGTATTTGCGCTCGGTATCGACCTCGGTGTAACCGTCCGAATCCGCATAGCCCGCGACGTCGAGCCAGTGGCGGCCCCACGCTTCACCGTAACGCGGCGAAGCGAGCAGGCGATCGATGAGATTCGAGTAAGCGTCGGGCGAAGAGTCCGCCACGAACTGATCCACTTCCTCGGGCGTCGGCGGCAGGCCGGTGAGATCGAACGTCGCGCGACGAATGAGCGTGCGTTTGTCGGCCTCGGCGTTGAACGACATCTTGCTCGCTTCGAGCTTCGCGAGGAGAAACGCGTCCACCGGTGTGCGTACGAGGTGTTTGCTCGCGACCTTTGGAATCTCGGGACGCTTGACCGGTTGAAAGAGCCAGTAGTTCCGTTCGTCCTCGGTGAAGTAAGGCCCGGTGATCGCCTTGGGCTCCGGCCGTGCCGTCTTCGCCCCGCTGGCGATCCATTGGCGGATCAACTCGACCTGCTCCTTCGGCAGCTTCTTGTCGCCCTTGGGCATCTCGCCGTCGCGCAGTTGCGTGAAGAGGAGACTCTTCTCCGGTTTGCCCTCAACGATCGCCGGCCCGTTCTCGCCGCCCTTCGCGATAAGATGACGCAAACGCACGTCAAGGTCGCCCTTCAACTTCTCGCCTTCGCCGTGGCACTGAAAACAATTCGCCTTGAGAATGGGGCGAATGTCTTTCTCGTAAGTGATGGCGGACTTGCTGGCAGCGGACGCATCGAAAGCCATCGCCGTCAGCGCGAGGGCCGCGACGACTGGCAACGAAATATAAACAGACATACGTGGCACAGAGAAAAGACGGCCTCGCCGTGAGGCCCATTCAGGCTGATTCACGCCGAGGCGCTTTGCAATCCCTGCCCAGCGGAAAACGCTCGCGGGGCGATTCCCTCTCGGCTAGAAAGTCGCCGTCCCAAACAATTACTGCTGACGTCATGAAGATGAATCGCCGCTCTTTCGTTGCCACCACTGCCACCGCCGCCGCGAGCACGCTGCTGCCCCGTATCGGATCCGCCGCCAGCGCGCGCGATTGGTCGGGGAAAAATCCCGTGCGCTATCCCGACGCCGACATCGTCGTGCTCGATCCGCGCTTCGCGAAATACAAACTCGGCAACACCGCCATTCAACGGCTGCACACCGGCATGTTGTGGGCCGAAGGTCCGGCGTGGAATGGCGCAGGCGGCTACTTGATGTGGAGCGACATTCCGAACAACCGCCAGATGCGCTGGCTTGAGGAAGACAGCCACGTGAGCACCTTGCGCACGCCCGCCGGCCACAGCAATGGCAATACCTTCGACTGGGAAGGCCGCCAGCTTTCGTGCGAACACGGCAACCGCCGCGTGGTCCGTTACGAGCACAACGGCACCGTCACCGTGCTCGCGGACAAATGGCAGGGTAAACCTTTCAACGCGCCCAACGACATCGTGGTGCACCCCGACGGCGGAATCTGGTTCACCGATCCGGGCTACGGCAGCTTGATGAATTATGAGGGCAACAAAGGCGAGTTGCACCATAAGGAAGCGGTCTACCGCATCGACGCCAAGACGAAGAAGATCGAGAAGGTCACCGACGACATTTTTAAACCGAACGGCCTCTGCTTCTCGCCCGATTACAAGAAGCTCTACGTCGCCGATACCGGCGCGTCGCATTATCCCGAAGCGCCGAAGAACATCCGCGTCTACGACGTCGACGGCACGAAGCTGAAGAATGGTCGCGAGTATTGCTCGATGAAGCTCAAGATGAAGGCGGGCGAATTCGCCGGCATGGCCGACGGCATCCGCGCGGATGTGGACGGCAACATCTGGGTCGGCGCCGGCTGGGTGGGCGACGGCTACGATGGCGTGCACATCTTCGCCCCCGACGGCGTGCGCATCGGACAAATTCTCCTCCCGGAAATCTGCGCCAACGTCTGCTTCGGCGGCACACGACGCAATCGCCTCTTCATGTGCGCGAGCCAATCACTCTACGCCGTCTACGTCGAGACGCAGGGCGCGCATATAGCGTAACTGAGCCTTCGCTCTTCAGACAGGACAGCGCCCTGTCATCTCTCCTTAACGGTAGCCAAGCCTGCCTTCTCGACTGCTCGGTTAAAAATCACTTGAGGCGACCGTGCGATGAAATGCGTCTCACCATTAGCGGCGTACGTGAAGGCCTTCAGAGATTTGCACTCAAAACAAATGAGGAGATCAACATTCAATCTGCCCAACTGTGCGCTTATCCCATGTCGCGGGTTGAAGCATTCCACAAGCACACCATCGGCTTCTCTGATTCCCTCGTATAACGCAGCCAACAACTCGCGCCGCTCTTCAGCAGTTCGAATCTCGGTCTTACCAAGCACTTGGTAATCATGAAATGTTTCCTTCGGCGGCGCTGCCTTGCTCTGAAATGCTGGATGTGTCGGATCGATCGATAGCAAAGTGAAGTGCTCGGCATCGTCCAGCACTCTCTGTGTCTCGGAATCAATTATATTTTCTTCAGGGTAGAACCCGACGCGCAGCTCCGGTCGCGCCGGCTTTCTCCAAACCGCTATGGCGACTGCCACAACGAATACCGCGACGATGATTATTTTAATTCGCATCACACGAACAGGATGTCGCAAAATATAATTCTAAGGTTGGACAAAATAGGTTTCAGTCTGACCTCATTGCCGTCTCCCCCGACTTCTCCCCATCGAGCAATCGCAGTCCCGCCTCCAGCCATTTCGCGGACGGCGGCGTGTGGCCTTGCTTGGGCACTTCGAGATATTCCACGCGCTTGAAACCTTCCTTCTTGAATCCGTTCTCGAAGGCGGACTTGGTGTTGTCGCGATTGAAATCCTTTTCGCCCGTTACGAGCACGTAGCGGCAGGCACGCTTGGCGATCGCCAGCACGTCGTCGTCGGGGAGGTAGCTCAGGCCATACTGCTTCCCCTTCTCCGCCGGGAGGTCGGTGTAAAAGTTCACGCCCATGAACGGCATCGTGCCGGAGAACATGTCCGCCCAGCAGACGCCGAGCATGCTCGCCACGCGCGCGCCGCCGGAGAATCCGGAGACGAACACCCGCCGGCCATCGACGTTGAAGCGGTCGCGGAGATTGAGGTTCGCATCCACTGCCATCCGCACGCGGTCGAAAATGGGCCGCGGGTTGCCGGAGTTGAACGCGCCGATGAAGATGAGTTTGCGCGCGGCGAGCACGGGTTCCCAATCGCGGGCGATTTTGGGTTCGTTGCCCGAATCAATCCAGATAAAGAGCCCGTGCGGCTTCGTGTGCGTGTAGGCTGGCGGAACGATGAGGCGGAATTTTTCCTTCTTCACGTCGTAGGTGCCGGGAGTTTCTTCGGCGTGGAGGCGCCATTTCACTTCGTCGGCCTCGGATTGTTGCGCGGACTTGGTGAAGGCGATTTCGCTGCGGCCCGGGGTGAACGGCGGCAATTCCGCCGCGCAAATCGCGAGGGTCAGCGCGTGGCCACAGAGCGCGGCGAGGAGAAGTTTCGGCAGACGCATCGTGAGGGAAGATTGCCGCGGCGCTCGGATTTTGGCGAAGCAAAAGACGGCGGGAGGTTTCGTGCGGAGAATGTTTGGTGAAGAATTCAGTTGAAACCCCGCGCTGCTTTCTACGGAATAGCGGAACCGGATTATGAAATTAAACGACGCACAGAAATTGCAAGTGGCCCAGTGGATCGAACAGGGCCTCAAGATTGCCGACATTCAGAAGAAGCTCGAAACCGAGTTCAATCTGCGTCCGACCTACATGGAGGTCCGTTTCCTGATCGATGACTTGAAGTTGATGCCCAAGGATCCGGAGCCGCCCAAGGCTGCACCGGTCGCGGCCGCGCCCAAGCCGCCCACTGCGCAACCGCTCCCGCCGGGCAACGAGGACATCCTCGACGAAGGCGCCGAGTTGCTCCCGCCGGAACTTCCGCCGGCCGGTGCCGGCAACGTCAAAGTGAGCGTCGATACGATCGCGCGCCCTGGCGCAATGGTCAGCGGCAACGTTACGTTCAGCGACGGTCAATCCGCTGCGTGGTATCTCGATCAATCCGGCCGTCTCGGTCTCGCACCCAAGGTCCAAGGCTACAAACCTTCCGCGATGGACATTCAGGAATTCCAGATGGAGTTGCAGACGGAATTGCAGAAGATGGGGTTCTAATTTGAACAGAAGAGAACGAAGGTCGCGAAGAAAAGAAGACCTGCAGAATCAGCTTCAAAGGCACCGCTCCAACTCGGTCGCGATTCCTGCGGAACTTCGTTTCCTTTGTTACCTTCAGTAAAATCTCTCTGGTGTTGCCGAGAAAACCAGACTTGCGGGGCAAGACGCGGCGGCGCATAAAGCCGACATGCACAAGTCCTCTCATTTTTCCCGTCGTTATTTTCTCCAAGCCGCAGCGCTCACGAGCGCAGGCGTGCCGCTGATCCTCACCGGTTGCCAGACTGGCCGCCGCCTTTCCGCCAACGACCGCATCACGCTCGGCTTTATCGGAATGGGCAAGCAGAGCCGCGGTTTGCTCGGCGGTTTCATTCGCTCGAAGGAAACGCAGGTCGTCGCCGTGTGCGACGTCGACACCACGCGTCGCAATGCCGCCAAGAAAACGGTGGAAGATTTTTACGCGAAGGAAACGGATCGCCCTGCTTACAAAGGCTGCACAGCCTATAATGATTTCCGCCAGTTGCTCGCGCGGCCCGACATCGACGCCGTCGTGATCGCCACGCCGGATCACTGGCACGCTTACATCGCGATTGCTGCGGCGAATGCGGGCAAGGACATCTACTGCGAAAAGCCGCTCTGCCAGTCGATCCATCAGGCGCGTGCGATGGTCAACGCCACGCGCCGCAATCGCCGCGTATTTCAAGTCGGCTCGATGCAGCGATCGTCGCGCGAATTCCGCGTCGCGTGCGAGCTCGTGCAGAACGGCGCGATCGGCAAAGTGAAAACCGTCCACGTCGGCGTCGGCGGCCCCGGCGTCCCGTGCGATCTAGCAGCGGAACCGGACGAACCCGGATTAGACTGGAATCTCTGGCTCGGACCGGCGTCGCCGCGTCCGTACAATTCCGTTCTCAGCCCGCGCGGCATGCACGATCACTTCCCGGCGTGGCGGAAGTATCGCGAATTTGGCGGCGGCGGCGTGACCGATTGGGGCGCGCATCATTTCGACATCGCGCAATGGGGCCTCGGCATGGACGCGAGCGGACCGACGGAAATTACTCCGCCGGCAAACTGGCAGACCGCGGAAAACGGCGTGCAGTTTAAATACGCCAACGGCGTGGAGATGTTCCACGTCAGCGAAAACGGCGTAACGTTCACCGGCACGGGCGGGAAGTTGTTCGTGAATCGCGGCAAGATTCAACTCACCGTCGGCGGCGTGGAGAAAGCGAAGTTCATCAGCAAGGACGACAAGCCCGCGCTCACGCAGCAACTCGACGCGCTCGAAACGGAATTCCTCGCGAAGCCAAAAGTGACGCTCTACCACAGCACGGATCACAAGGCGGATTTCCTCGCGTGCATCCGCAGCCGGAAAAAGCCGATCACCGATGTGGAAGTCGGCGCGCGTTCGGTCACCGTCTGCCATCTCACCAACCTTGCCTACTATCACGGGCAAAAGATCGCCTGGAGTCCAGAGCGCGAAGAGTTCGTGGGCGGCACGGGCAATCCCCAGTGGCTCGACGTGCCGCAAAGCCCGCCGTGGAAGGTGGTGTAAGTCGCGGTGCAGGCATCACGCCTGCCCCATAAAGGCAATCGCCGCTCAACCTCCGTCAAAATGAGGTTTGCTCCGAGCGGCGCGAAAATCTAAATTCTCGACCGCTGGTGTCGCGCGCATCGCAACGAACGCGCGACACCGTTGAATTTTATACATTATGGAACTGACACGCACTGCTTACGGGATCTGGAGTGGCGGCCGCTTCATGCACTTCGGCGAACCGCTGGACGACGCCCGCTTTCTCCAAGTGATCCGCCACGCCTACGATCGCGGCATTCGCACGTTCATGACGGCGGACGTTTACGGCAACGGCCAGGCCGATGAGATTCTTGGCCGCGCGTTGCAAGGCATCCCGCGCGACACATATTGCCTCGTCGGCGCGGTCGGTCACGACTTCTACGAAGGCAAGCGCGATGGCTCCAAAGGTTTCCCGCGCTTCACCGACCCGCGCCTGCGGAAGTCGGATCAGTATGCCAGCTATCTGCGCTCCGCCACGGAGAAGTCGCTCGCGCGCATCGGTGCAAGCAAGTTCGACCTCGTGCTCTTGCACAACCCGGACTACACGGGCTATTCGAGCGACGCCGTCTGGAAAGGAATGGAGCAACTCAAGAACGCCGGACTTACCGATCGTCTCGGCATCGCGCCCGGACCGGCGAATGGGTTCAGCCTCGATATCATTTTGAACTTCGAACGCTTCGGAGCGCTCGTTGATTGGGCGATGATTATTTTGAATCCACTCGAACCATGGCCCGGTAATCTATGTCTGCCCGCTGCGGAGAAAAACAACGTCAAGGTCATCACTCGCGTTGTGGATTACGGCGGCTTGTTCCACGATGACGTGAAGCCCGGACACAAGTTCGGACAGTCCGATCACCGCGCATTTCGTCCGGCCGGATGGGTGGAAGCGGGCAACGCGAAGCTCGACCAGATGCGCAGCATCGCCAAAAAACACAACATCACGATGCTCCAGCTCGCGAGCTTGTGGAACCTTTCGCACGGACCAGTGAGGAGTGTCATCCCGACATTGATCGAAGAAAAATCCGGCAAGAGCATCGAGACGAAGGTGGACGAACTCGCCGCCGTCGGCACCGATCCGCGACTCGCTTCACTCAAACTCAGCGCGGACGAAGTCAACGCCATCGCCGCAATCGGCAACAACAAAGGCTGCATGGCGCTCAAGGGCGGCAACCCGGAACACCAAGGCGACGCCCAGCCCGACCGCTGGACGCTCAACGATGATTTGGAATCCATCGGCAAACGCTGGGGCATCAATCCGCAGGCCGACTTGGTTTGCACGCACCCCAGTTAGCTCAGCGCCTTGCGCCTCAAGTGGAGCGCTGTATTTGTTTTCGGTGCCGGATCCGTATCAATAATCTAGCAATCCGGCGTAGTCAAAAGTGAGAAAACTGACCGTTTCGAAGGTCATTTTTCCCCCAACGACGATTGCAGTTCCTGCCGGAGTAAGATATTGATGATCTTGTCGTTAAATCGACGATCATCCAGTAGTCCTTCGCAAGCAGATGCAAATCGAAAACCATTTAAGTGCGGTGAGGCAAAAGGCGACGAGATTGGAATAGCGTGAGCACCTCGAAAGCAACTCGTGCCAGTGAATCAAAAGACTCGACCGGAAGGAATTCTCCGGGGAGCATCCGCTCTACTTTCCTGCTTCCTGAGGGCGTAGCTACGCGATTGCGATCGATCGGGGAAATCAACGGCACTCGTCTGGCGCAAACAATCACAGGAGTGGTTGCGCTGTATCTCCATCGATTTACCAGTGCGCAGGATTTGGCATTTGCGATAACGACCGTCCCGGTTAGCCGAAATCAGAATGGCGCGCCCACTGCCCCCATTGGAAATGCGCTCCCCATCCGATTGAGTGCCGATCCGGAGCAAAGCGTTCTTGAATTCTTCGACCAAATAGCCCGCATTTGGAAAACCGCCGAGCAAACGCCGACTTTCGCCGAGCACCAACTAGTTTCCGACGCAGCAATCGCAAATCCGGCGCGCCAGTGTTGGACGTCAATTCACTCCATACCTTACACAGCGGGATCCTACTTTGCCGGGCAGGCAAATCCTGTCCAACCGCTGGCTCTGGGCCCGGTGGAGGATTTGATAGTTCATTTCCGCGAGAGCGACGATTCATCCAGCCTCCGCTTCGAGCTGGAAGCCAATTCCGATCACTACACGACTGATGCGTTGGAAAAGCACCAGCGACGCTTGATCGCGTTACTCGGGAGACTCGATGAACGAGCCCAACACGCAGCCCTGAGAAGCTTTTCAATTATTGACGCCGAAGAACGCCGCACTTTGATCGACGAATTCAATAACACCGCACGGCCCATTTCAGATGCGATTTTACCCGAGCTGTTCGAAGCGCAAGCGGCGCGAACGCCGGACAATCCGGCGGTGGTATACGGAAATATATCTCTCTCGTACGACCAATTGAATCGCCAAGCCAACCGTCTCGCGCACTACCTGCGATCTATTGGGGTGGGTCCCGACGTACCGGTTGCGGTCTATCTGAATCGTTCCGTGGAGATGATGGTCGCGGTACTGGGTATTCTAAAAGCGGGCGGAGTGTACGTGCCGCTGGATTCCAGCCTTCCGGAAAAGCGACTCCAATTCCTCGCGCGCGATGCCGCCTGCAAAGTAGCTCTCACCGCGCCGCCGTACACTGCACTCCTACGGCAGTGGCACGGCAACGAACAAACTTCGCTGCAGGTAATTGACCTCGATGTATTGCAATTGCGGATTGCGCGGGAAACCGACTTGAATCCCGAACCGACAAGCACTCCGGACAACTTAGCTTACGTCCTGTACACGTCAGGTTCGACCGGCCAGCCCAAGGGGGTCGAGATGCCGCATCGAGCGCTGATGAACTTGATCGATTGGCAATGTTCGACTTCGGCGATGCAATCAGGAAACCGCACCCTGCAGTTCGCGAACCTCGGTTTCGACGTGTCGTTTCAAGAAATTTTCTCCACGTGGGCTTCCGGTGGAACCCTTGTCCTCATTGCCGAAGAAACGCGAAAGGATCCGGCTGCGCTGTTGCGAGTGATCGCGGAAACGCAAATCGACCGACTATTCCTGCCATTCGTCATGCTTGAACGCCTCGCGGAAATCGCAATGGATCCCGCCAGCCCGCGAGTTCAGTTGAAAGAGGTGATAATTGCGGGAGAGCAACTCCGCATCGGCCCCAGCATACGCCGTTTCTTCGGACAGATGCCGGGATGCAATCTCTGGAATCACTATGGCCCCACCGAAGCCCACGTGGTCACGGCCTACCTGCTGGAAGGCAATCCCGCGAATTGGCCGGACCTGCCGTCCATCGGTCGTCCGCTGAACAACTGTGAAATACATTTGTTGGACAATTACAACGACCTGGTGCCGCAGGGAGGCGTTGGCGAGTTGTGCATCGGTGGAGTTTGCCTGGCCCGCGGATATCGAAACCGACCGGAACTCACTGCCGAACGATTTGTCCCTCACCCCTTCAAACAAGGTAGGGACAACCGCTTGTACAAAACCGGCGACCTGGCACGGTGGCAATCCGATGGCACAATCGAGTTTCTCGGGCGCGCGGATCATCAAGTAAAGATCCGGGGCTTCCGCGTCGAACCGGGTGAAATTGAATCCGTCCTGACCGAGCAGCCATCGGTTGCACAAGCGACAGTGATTGCGCGTGACGACGGCTATAAGGGACGTCACCTAGTGGCTTACTTAGTCCCTGCTCCAAATTGCAAGCTCGACACTTCAACTATCCGGCGGGAAATCGCCAAGCGCCTACCCACCTATATGGTGCCCACTGCGATGGTCGTGCTCAATGCGCTCCCGTTGACGCCCAACGGTAAAGTCGACCGCCAGGCGCTTCCCGCGCCCCAATCCTGCCACCACGAACTTGGCGATGCTTCAGTTATCCCTCGCAATCCAATTGAACACGAACTCGCCACAATTTGGAAAAAAGTGTTCAATCTACCAGTCGTAGGCGTCCGCGATAATTTTTTTGAACTAGGGGGCCATTCGCTGCTGGCAGTCCAACTGGTCAACGAGATCAACCGAGCGCTCAATGTTGAATTGCGCGCCCTCGAATTGTTCCAATGTCCGACGATCGAAGAGTTGGCTCGCACGTTGAAAGCCAATAAGCAGATCGAACGCGAACCCAAGATCATTCAGTTACGCCCAGGCCGCGGTTCGTCTTCTCTTATCTTCATCTATCAGGAGGGCGGTCTCGACGAATTCCGGCTAGCGCACCTATTGGAGCACGACGCGCCGCTGTTCGCCACCGTGGTTCCCATGTCCGAAAGCGTAATGCAGAGAGCTACCGCCAATCAAACCGCCCGCCTGCCAACTTTGGAGGAGCTGGCCGCTGTGCACGTGCGTCTGATTCAAGACGAGCGCCCCCACGGCCCATGCATGCTGGCTGGGCACTCGTTCAATGGCCTGCTGGCTTACGAAATCGCCCGGCAATTACAGCTGCTTGGCCGCAAGATCGAGAGCATCTTCCTGCTCGATACTGAAGTTGGTTATCGACCAGCCGGATGGGTTGAACCAGAGGCGGCCGGCCGTTCGTTTGGCTGGTGGTTTAAGAACCGGCTGCCATTCCATATCCGCAACGCCCGGGTCGGCGGGCTCGGTTACTTCCTCAAACGGATCAAAGTTAAATTTCTCGCCATATCCCGTCGCTGGACCAAATCGGCCCCGGCAGCCGGTCCAGCATTGCAAGCCCGCTCTCAAGTTGAGGAAAACACCAACAGTACGTGGAAGGCTTTGGAGAATATTTACGACCCGGCGGCGCGACAATACCGCCCGCAACCGATCGAAACCCGCGGCATCCTGTTTCGGGTGCGAGAGACTCTTTCCGGCATCTATTTCAGCGATCGAAGCTTGGGCTGGGAGGGGAATTTTCAACAGGGATTGGAAATCATCGAAGTATCCGGGAACCATTTTTCGATGCTGGAAACCCCACACGTGAACTCATTGGCAAAACAACTCAGTTTCGCTTTGGCGAGGATCACCACGCGCCGCCAAGAACCCGCGAAAGCTTCGAAGGTGGCGTTTAGAAAGTTGATGCACGTGAGTGCCGTAAAAATACTCGAAATGAGCGACGTGTTAGAATGCGCCGAATCGCTTGTAATCTGCTGACGCTCGGCAAAGCGATTCGAACGATAAAATTGAAAGCCGACTCGGCATCCGCCAACAGAGGAAGTCTAAAACTAGGCGATTGGCTAGACGCGATCCCACCGGCTCGTTTTCGCTGAGGTGTCCACGGGAATTGAACTCACTAAGCGTTATCCAAGATTGCAGTTTCCGGCCGTCTACGATACTGATGGCATCGTCGTAATGTCGACGGAGGGACTATCAATTCTCCGCAAGCAGATGCGAACTAAAAAACATTTAAGCACATCTCGGCTACAGACGAGGTAGTTAAAGACCACGTGAGCACCTCGAAGCCAACGCGTTCAAGAGATTCGAAGCAATCGTTTGGGACGATTTCTCCGGGAAGCATTCGCTCTACCGGAATCCTTCCGGCCAATTGCGCGGCAAGAGTACGTTCTGCGGGGGCAAATTTGGGAGCCCGACTGCCGCAAATCATCACGGCAGCCATGGCGTTGTATCTCCATCGATTCACCAACGCGAAAAACTTGGCATTCGCCGTCACCACTTCCCAAACCGGCCGGCATCCAGATGGCGCGCCCGCTGGCGCCTTAGGTGAAGCTCTACCAATCCGACTCAACGCCGACCCCCAGGAATGTTTCTCGCGATTTCTCGACCAGATTGTTCGCGTTTGGTTCGAGGCCGAACAAGTGTTCCGTAGGGCCACGCCGGAAGTTGTTCCGGGAGCGGCGCGGATATCCATCCATTCTATTCCCTACACGGCAGGTTCGTATTTTGCAGGGCAATCAACGCCCACCCAACCGCTTGCGCTTGGCCCCGTCGAAGACCTGACCTTGCATTTTTCCGAGCACGACGATGCGACTAGTCTAACGATCGAGTTTGAGGCTAATTCGGATCACTACACCGCAGACGATCTGGAAAGGCACCGGCACCGGTTCCTCGCATTGCTCAGTCGGTTGGATGAAGCTGCGCTGGATGCACCGCTGAATCACTTCGTGATTGTGGGCGTGGAAGAGCGGCGGAAGTTGATCGAGGAGTTCAACGCGAACGCACGTCCGGTTCCCGAAGCATTTCTACCCGCACTGTTCGAAACGCAAGTTGCGCGAACACCCGAAGCTGTCGCCGTGATTAGCGGCAACGAATCGCTTTCGTTCAGCGAGCTGAATACGCGAGCGAATCGCTTGGCCCATCATTTGATTGGGCTCGGTGCCGGACCGGGGAATCTTGTTGGCATTGCTCTGGATCAGTCCGTCGATATGGTCGTCGCCCTGCTGGCTACGTTGAAAGCCGGAGCCGCATACCTTCCGCTCGACCCGCGTCACCCTGAGGCTCGCATTGCTCAGATGATCAACGACGCTGAACCCGTCGACATCCTCACCACTACGACGCTTCGCAGCCGCTTACCCAAGTCCACCGATGCCCTCAACTTGGACGCACCAAGTACGCTGGATCTATTAGCGACACTACCTACACGAAATCCAACTGACGAGGATCGTCGAACCGCGCTCAAGCCGGAACATGCAGCGTACGTCATTTACACTTCGGGCTCCACCGGCACCCCAAAAGGCGTGGTCATCCGCCATCGAGAACTGAACCACTACCTCGACTGGGCCGGCCGGTTGTACGAAACCCAAAAAGGCGAAGGCGCTCCCGTCAATACGCCGATCGCTTTCGACGCCACCGTCACCAGCTTGTATCTGCCGCTCATCGCCGGTCGCCCGATCATCTTGCTACCTGAGCAAGGACAAATCGAAGCCTTGGCGGAACTGCTCGCGAGCGGACGTGAGCTCACGTTGGTGAAACTCACCCCGGCGCATCTCGAAGCTTTGCGCGGCTTGCTCGGTCCCCGTGCCGCCAACGTTCGCGCGCGCACCTTCGTCGTCGGCGGAGAAGCCTTACCCGGACATCTCGCCGCGTACTGGCGTCAACATGCGCCGGCCCTGCGCATCTTCAACGAATACGGACCGACGGAAACGGTCGTAGGTTGCTGCGTTTACGAACTGAACTCCGCCGATGATCTATCCAGGGACGTTCCTATCGGTTCCCCCACGCCTAATACGCGGCTCTACGTGTTGGACGATTCACTGCAACCGCTCCCCATCGGGGCGATCGGCGAACTGTTCATCGGCGGAGCACAAATCGGAGCCGGCTATCTCGGACGAGCAGATCTCACCACCGAGAGATTTATCGCGGACCCTTACGGAATCCGGCCGGACAGCGTGATGTATCGCACCGGCGACCTGGCGCGCTGGCGACCCGACGGAGTTCTGGAGTTTCTTGGCCGCGCCGATCATCAGATCAAGATTCGCGGGTTCCGAATCGAACCCGGCGAAATCGAGGCTGCGCTAATAGCCCTGCCAGATGTCGCTCAGGCGGTGGTCATCGCGCGTAACGACGGATCGCTGGGGCGTCAATTGGTCGCCTACGTCGTCCCCCGGCCGGGCATCAAGCCATCGACCAATTCGCTGCGTCAACTGTTGGCCGAACGCCTCCCTGACTACATGGTGCCGACAGCTTACGTCGTCCTCGACTCGCTGCCGCTGACCGCCAATGGCAAATTGGATCGACATTCCCTTCCGGCACCGGAGCAACCTACCATCAGCCACTCCGAGGAAACCCCGCTGATCCCACGCAACGACACGGAGACGTCCATCGCAGCTGTTTGGAAGAAAGTTTTCGGGCGCATGGCCATCAACATACGGGATAACTTTTTTGAGTTGGGAGGCCATTCATTGCTGGCAGTGCAATTGATCAGCGAGATCAACCACTCCATGAAGGTCACCTTGAGTGTGCTGGACCTGTTCCAGTATCCGACCATCGAGGGTCTCGCCACGGTGCTGACGAATCAAAGCCACCGACAACGCACTCCAAAACTGATTGAAATTCAACCGGGGACTGGGTCAACCACGCTGTTCTTCATTTATCAGGAAGGCGGAATTACCGAATTTCAACTGGCCCGCCAACTGGATAGCGAGTGGCCGGTATGTGCTACTGTGGTTCCCGTGGCGGAAAAGGTGTTGCATTCGGCGGCCAGAGATCAGGCGACCGGTCTGCCCACAATCGAGGAACTGGCAACGGCCCACGTCCGGCTAATCCAAGAAAAGCAACCCAAAGAACCTTGCCTGCTGGCCGGTCACTCTTTCAACGGATTGCTCGCATTCGAAGTCGCCCGCCAACTACAGCTTCTCGGGCGCAAAGTACAATGCGTCTTCCTGCTTGATACCGAAGTCGGACACCGACCTGCGGGCTGGTTTGACCAAGAAGCAGGCCCTCGCCCATTTGGCTGGTGGTTCAAAAACCGGCTGCCGTTCCATGTTCGCAACGCCCGCATCGGCGGTTTGAGTTACTTTCTGAACCGCGCGCGAGACAAATTCCTCCCGCAATCTGGCCGCGCGACAAACACGACGACGCCAACCCATTCGGTCGCGCAGATTGCTTCCCAAATTGACGAAACGGTCGCAACAAAATGGAAGACGTTGGAAAAAATCTACGACCCGGCCGCACGTCAGTACCAACCGGAACCGATTGATACCCCGTGCGTGCTTTTTCGGGTTCACCACACGCTTTCGGGATTTCATCGCAATGACCGCAGCCTCGGCTGGGACGGACATTTTAAGCTCGGATTGAAAATCATCGAGGTGCAGGGCGACCATTTTTCGATGCTCGAAGAGCCGCACGTCAAGAATCTGGCGGCCGAGATGAACGCGGCGTTGCATCATATCCGCCACGACGATTCGCCGAACGAAACTGGGCAGCGAGGGACGATTCAAAAAATCGCTTTAATGCTCTCCCTGGAGCTCTACGACTGGAGTGAAATGATCGAGTCCGCGGAATGGTTCCAAGTGTTCTAACTCCTCAAGGTCCGGCGATTTTTGTTTGCTCGCTAGACCGCTCGGCTACTCAAGCCTTCCTAAACATATCCGTTAGAAATAACGGAGATAATCCCAAAATGGTCGGGGCGGTGAGATTCGAACTCACGACCTCTTGTACCCGAAACAAGCGCGCTACCAGGCTACGCTACGCCCCGAACCAAGGGAGCGAAAATGTGCCGATACTCCCGGCCAATTGCAACGACGAATTTCGGCAACTTGAAACTTTGAGCCTTGAACCTTGAGACGCGAACTCTAAACCTCCACGCGTGCTCGGAACCATCATTAACGCGGCGGCCATTCTGCTCGGCGGGATTCTCGGGCTGACCGTTGCCAAAAAGCTTTCGCTGGCCCAACAGAACGCCATCAAAGGTTTACTCGGCATCCTCGTCGTCTACGTCGGGCTGAGCACCACCTGGCAGGCGATTCACGGTTCGTTCGGTTCCGTGATGAAACAGCTCGGCATCATGATGCTGTCGCTGATGCTCGGCAATTTCACCGGCAACTTGCTTCGGCTCCAGCGTGGCCTGAATCGACTTGGCCAATACGCCAAGCAAGGCCTCGCCGGAAAAAACGCCAACGACCCCAACGCTTCACGCTTCAGCGAGGGCTTCGTAACGTGCACCCTCCTCTTCTGCGTCGGGCCGATGGCTCTGTTGGGTTCGTTGCAGGACGGATTAAACGGGAACTTCAAAACGCTCGCGGTGAAAGGTGTCATGGACGGCCTCGCCACGCTGGGCTTGGTGCCCACGCTCGGTTGGGGCGCGATCTGTGCGGTGATTCCCGTCGTGGCATATCAAGGCACACTCACACTGCTAGCGAGATCCCTTGAGTCATGGCTCAACAACGCTGCGCTCGTGGACTCGATCAACGCCACCGGCGGCATACTGGTGTTCTGCACCTCGCTGATCATCCTCGAAATAAAGAAAGTCGAACTGGCAAACTACCTCCCGAGTTTGATCTATGCGCCGTTGCTCACCTATTGGTGGCGATAGGCGAAATGCGATTCAACGCGAGAGTCCTCAATCCGCGTCCACCGCGATCTGCCCCGCAGGCCACTTTAATCGCGCAGCCACGGCGCGCGGAAATTCCCACTGCTTCGGATCGGCTTTGGAAATTCGCAACTCGCATTTCTCCGCAGCCATTGCGGCCGCCTGTGGCACGTCGAGGAATCGCAACACGTTGAGGTAGTCGGAACCGTCGCGATGCGTCGCGGGCGGTGATTGCAGTTTCAATCGCGTCACATTCTTGTCGAACAACGCCGCGTAAATCGCGTTCACCGCCGTGCTTCCCTCCGCCTCAACTTCGAGCGGGACGTCCTTGAGCAACTCCAACCCTTTCAACATTTCCGCGCCGCGGCGGATGTCCCACACGCGCATCCCCTCGAGAGTTTGCCCCAACAACATGAAGCGCCGCTGAACGTGCGGCTTTTGCTTCTCGGTGGGATTCCAAGCGGTCAAACCGACGCCGCGTGGCGCGAGGAAAGCGAGCACGGTGTTGTTGTTCTTCACCCCGCGCTTGAACGTCGCGAACTGCGAGGGTCGATGCGCCGCGCCCGCTGGCGGAGTGTTCGTGAACATTCGCGCAACGTCGTTTTCGTGCGCCAATTCGGTCGCGAAACCCTCGTTCATCATCGCAAGCCAGCCAGGCCAATTCTTTTCGTCGAGCACGCGCATCGTGACGCGCTCGGGCCTGCGCCGCTCGGCATCGACGACATACATCCGAAGATGAACGTATTCCTGACTCGTGAAGTCATACGCCGCAAAGCGAACGCCATCGCGCACCACCACAAAGGCTTCGTTGACTTCGAACGGTGCGGGTTGCTCCGGCCAACCGCGGAAGGATTTCTCCGTCAACGCCCGCATCAATTCGTCACGCTGACGCTTCCACTCACCGGCATCGGTCGGAACGGCAGGCGTCGCCGCGAGCGGAACGAACGTTTCATGAATGCGTGTCGTGCGTTCATCTTTGGGCAGACTGCTGAACACCTTGAGATCGGTCGTCGGGTAAAACTTCTCCGCGGCGGCGGCAATCAACGGTTCCTCGCCCTTGAGATATCGATTGAACCAACGAAAGACTGGCACTTGCAGATCCTGCGTGTCCTTGTGCGGACCTTCGGTGATCAGCAAGCCAAGCTTCTCCCCGGCGCCGTAGAGTCGATAAACCTGCCGCGCCTTGGCGTGAACACGATTTACGCCTTCAAGCGGGAAGATGGAATCCTTGTCGGTGTTGCAGATCAGGAGCGGGCGCGGCGCAACCATCGCGGCAACTTGCCCGTAATCCCAGCGATACGTGTTCACCATGAACATGCAGTCGCAATGGCCCTGCACCACGCCATCGACCACGTGGTTTTGAAGATCGGTGATGCCGGCGACGGGCGCAGCGGCTTTTATGCGTTCATCGAGCGCGGCGATCCACCAACTATACGCGCCGCCGCCGGATCGCCCCGTGACGCCCAGCCGCGTGCCATCGACCTCTGGACGTGATTGCAAATAGTCGAGCGCGCGAATGCCATTCCAAGCCTCCACTCCGGCAGGCGTGTAACCGCGCGAGTTCCACCACCACATGCCGAGATGATGCGTGCCGTGGTGGAGGCCTTCGAGTTCGCCAAGTTGAATCGTATCAATGGTCAGACAAACGTAGCCGTGGCGCGCGAACCATTCGCCATGATGCTGGTAGCTCGTCTTGTTACCCATGCTGACACCGTTGCTTTTCACGACGCCGTGACCGCACACGTAAAGCACGGCAGGGAGCGGCTTCGTGACGACCTTGGGCCGGTAAAGGTTCGCCGTAACGTAAAGCTGCGGCATCGATTGAAAATGCAACTTCTCCACGATGAAATCGCCGTGATCCAATTGGCCGGTGATCTGCGGCTTTAATTCCGTTCGGGGCGGCATTGGCGAAAGCCCCAGCATTTCGCGCAACTGCTCGCGATACGTCTCGCGCTGCGTCTTCCAGTCTTCGACCGTCTTGATTTCGCTGAGGCAGGCGTCGGCCAGTTGCGCAGTCTGTGCTTGGAAATAATCCGCCAGCGCCAGCGAACCCGGGGTGGGCACGTTCGTAACCGTGGCACTGCGAAGGTTTCCGACAGTGACAAAGTTCGCGAGAATCGCGCCCGCGAGGAATAAAAATGCTTTCATGGGACAGGCAGAGCTTGAGGCACCGCGGCACGCCGAGCAAGCGCCCTGTAAGTGGGCGTTTTGCACCGAAGACACCCCGTTTTTCCGAGGATTTTTCTATTGCTTCCCAAGCTGCATCGGTTAGCTTCCCGAGCTCGAATCGAATTGATCGTCTGAAAAATTATGACTCCTGAACTTTGCAAACAGGCCTTGGCCAAAGTCGGCGACCCCAACTTTCTGGTCAACCTCGTCTCCCGCCGTGTTCGCCAGTTGACCACTCCCGGCTCTCCCGGTGGCCGTCCGCTCATTCTCGAGACCGCCGGCATGGGTGCCGCGGACATTGCCCTGACCGAAATCATCGAAGACAAGATGACTTGGGAAATGGTCGAGGCGCCGAAAGAAGAAAAAGACGCCCCCGCAAAGAAGAAAAAGAAGAGCGCCTCCTGAGCGTTCACTGAAATTTCGCCACAGCCAGAAGGCCGTCCTTCTGGCTGTTGTTGTTTATGGCTGACATCCTCACCAACCCAAAGGCGCGGCGCGATTATCACATCGACCACACCTTCGAAGCCGGCATTGTGCTTCACGGGACGGAAGTCAAAGCCCTGCGCGCCGGCAAAGGCCAGATCAGCGACGCTTTCGCCCGGGTGGACAAAGACGAAGTCTGGCTCTACAACGCGCACATCGACGAATATTCCCACGGGAATCTGCAAAACCACGCGCCCAAAGCCCCGCGCAAGCTGCTCCTCCACCGATCCGAAATTGATAAACTGTTCAGCCTCGCCAGCGTGAAGGGCAACGCGCTCGTTCCCCTCGCCTTCTTCTGGAAGAACAACAAAGTGAAAGTCCTGCTCGGCGTCGGCAAAGGCAAGGTGGAGTTCGACAAACGCGACGACATTAAGAAGCGCGAATCCGATCGTGAAATGAAACGCGCTGCGATGGATCACCGCAAGCGCGGTTAAGTCGGAAAAGCAAAACGGCGTTCCTTCCGGAACGCCGTTCGCGAAAAACGAGGGAAGCGATTAAGCCTTTTTGCTGTCAGTCTTCTTGGCTTCGGGCTTCTTCCAAGTGCGCTTCGGCGCCTTGGTCACGAGGCCTTTCTTGATGGCGGCCGCAGTGACACGGATGTAGCGAACTTCGCCGTTCACAACAGCCTTGACGCGCTGGAGGTTCGGGAAGAAGCGGCGCTTGGTGATCGCAGTTACGTGCGTACCGATACCGCCCTTTTTCTTGGCTTTACCACTACGCCAGATGTGGCTGCCCTTGATCGGGCCGGTTCCAGTCAATTCACAGATTCGTGCCATAAAAATTCGTTTCCAGTTAAAGGAGCGGAGAAGGTAGCAATCCCAAGGGCCATGGCAAGCACTATTTCGGTCAATTTGCCGCGGTTAAATAGCAGGCATTCACGCCGCTACCTTCCGCCGGAATTTAGCCGATGTAACTGTAGCCGCCCAAACGAGCCGCGATTGAACTATCAGTTGCCGCTCCGGTCCAACTGCGGCAAAGTGCCCACGCATGCTTTCCGCTGATTTCAGAGGCTGGCGCGACCGCGATCCCTTGATCGTGGCGCTGGTCGTGTCACTGCTGGGACATGTCTTACTCTTTGGGGTGGCGGAAGTCGGCTCGCGGTTCGGATGGTGGTCGGCTGCCCGCATGCCCGCGTGGTTGAAGGCATCCATGCCGGCAGCACCCAAGATCAAGCCTCCCACTGTGAACCGCTCCACGACCCCGAACGAACCCATCGAAATGCCGCTACTGTTCGTCGATGTCAGCGCTTCGCAAGTCACGCCGGACGCGCCGAAGAACGCGAAGTATTACGCCTCGCAGAATTCTCGCGCCGCCAATCCCGACGTGAAGATCGAATCCTACACGCCGAACATTTCGGGAAAGAAAACGCCGACGATCAAAGCCACTGAGACCAGTCGCGAGAAAACCTTCCCTCTCCAACCGGCAGCGCAGCCGAAAGTAGCTTCCAAACCGGTGGAAAAGACCGTAACACCCGCAAATCCGTCGAAGGACGAGAAAACGCTCGCTCCACCCAAGCCGCAAGGCGCCTCGAAGCCGGGCGATATGGCGAAAGCCAAACCGGCTGACTCGCCCACGGTCGGCGAAGATTTGAACAAACGCCTTGGCGCACCGGAAGCCGAGCCGATGCAAGAACGTCCCCGCACGCTTGCGGAAGCAAAAGCGCGCATGAACCCCGCGCTGGCGGGCGACCGGACAAAGCAAGATGGCGGCGTGAAACGGCGCGGGGCCGCGGCGCTAGACGCCAAAGGCACCCAGTTCGGTCGCTACGATGCCGCGTTCATCGCCGCGGTGCAGAATCGCTGGTACGATTTGATCGACGAACGCGGGCCGACCGCTTCCTCAAATGGCAAAGTCGTCGTCATGTTCAGCTTGTTCAAAGACGGCACGATTCGTGGAGCGCGCATCGTCGAATCCACGGTGGACACCATCATGACGCATCTGTGCCAGCGCGCGATCGAGGATCCGGCACCTTACGAAACGTGGCCCAGTGACATGTTGCGAATGATTGGCTCCAACTCCCGGGAACTGACCTTCACCTTTTATTACAATTGAAGCACCGTTGCTTCTCCGTTTAGATACCGCACAGAAACTGACCGTATGTGGCAATTTTTAGTTCAAGGCGGCCCAGTAATGTTTTTGCTGGTGCTGGCGTCGATCGTCTCCGTGACCTTTATCGTGGAGCGCGGCCTTGCGCTGCGCTGGCGCAAAGTGCTCCCGCCCGAGGTTGAGAGCGTCACCGAGAATTGCCAATCCTCCGCGCAAGTCGGAATGGTGACGCAAGTGTGTCGGCAAGTTGACTCGCCGCTCAGCCGTCTTCTGATCGTTGGCATCGAACATCTCAACTGGCCCAAGGACGAAAACGTCAGCGCCCTCGAAACCCGCGCGCGGCACGAAGTGCTCAAACTGGAACGCGGACTCGTCGTGCTCGAGATCATCGTCGGCATCGCGCCGTTGCTCGGATTGGTGGGAGCGATCCACGGTTTGATCGTCCTCTTCGGCGATCTCGGTGCGAGTGGTACGGCGGAGAACGCCGTGCTTGCCCGCGGGATTGCGATCGCGCTGCACACCACCTTGGTCGGCTTGCTTGTCGCCATTCCCACGCTCGTTGCCTGGAGCTACTACAATAAGAAGGTTGAGACCCTCTCTGTAGAAATGGAAAACCTGTGCGACAAGTTTCTCCGCCAGCAATACCGTTTCATGGAAACCAGCGCTGCAGGAAACATAACGTCCGCCGCCGGTTTCAGCACCTCGAAGAAGTTGCAGAGTACCTAAGACCACGCCATGCGCTTCACCGGAACCCGTCGTCGGCAAACGCCCGCGGTCATCATCGTGGCATTGATCGACATTCTGATCGTGCTGCTGATTTTCCTGATCGTCACCACGACCTTCAAACAGACGCCCGCGCTGAAACTCGCCCTCCCGGAATCCAGCCAGCCGAAGCAAGGCGCTTCCGAGAACGCACCGCTCATCGTCACCATCAACAAAGTGGAACCCTACTTCCACCTCGGCCCCAACCCAGTGACGCTCGACAAGCTGACCGAATCATTAAAGGCCGCAGCCGAGAAGAACCCCGCCGCCAGCGTCACCCTTCGCGCGGACAAAGACGCGCCCTTCGGGAAAATCGTCAACGTGATGGACGCCGCGAAAGCAGCGAAGATCAAGGCGATCAGCGCGGTGACCGAATCAACCGCCAGCAAGTAGCTATCACGCGTTCGTGCGGCTAGCTCGCAACGCCACCGCTTACGGCGTCAGCGGAACGACGGCCTCGATCTTGTAGAAGCGGTTGGTCACCGCCGGGTTCACCACCGCACGCAACGTCGTGCTCCCGGGATCCGGACTCACCAGTCCCAACGTTACGTTCGTCGTATACGCCCCCAGCAGATTCGTGGACTGCAACACGCGATACTGCCGCGTCGGTTCACTCGTCCATGTCAGATTGTTCGTCGCTCCGGTGGGATTGGACGCAATCGCCGTCACTCGCAGGTAATCATTCGGGTCCGTTGGGTTCGTATCGGCGAAGTATTCTTCCTTGTCCGTACGTCCGTCGCCGTCGGTGTCGCTCGTCGCGTTGGCCGTCGTCAGGTTGCCGAACTTCTCTCGTTCCCAGTTGTCCGAGATTCCATCCCCGTCCGTATCGGTGAGCGTGATCTTGTCGGTCTGCACAAACGCCACCGCGTTGCTCAGGCTGATCCACCCGCAGTTGGCCGAATAGACCGACCCGCTCAGCTTGCCCGTGACGAGATCCACCTTCGGCGCGCCGTTGGTCTCAAAGTTCACCCAACCGATGTTCGCCCCGTAGGCGAACCCGCGCAGGTTCCCGAGCCCGTCGTTGTTTACCCCGAAGTCCGTCGCGGAATTGTTCTGGTACCGGATGCCGTTGGCGGGCGTGCCGCTGCCCAGGCTGATCCAGCCGAGGTTCGCGTCGTAGATGAAACCCGAGCACACGAAGTCGCCGATCACGGCGCCGTTGGCGCCATCACCACGCCAATCTTGCCAGCCCGTGTTCGCACCGTAGGCATACTTGTTCACCGAGTTGATCGTCGTCGCAGCCTGACTGGAGCTGAGCACGCCGAGGCACAGGACGGAGGCGAGGAGGAGTTTCATAATCGTGATGAGTGGGAGTTAGAACGAAAAGTTCGCCCACGGGTTAGCGTTCGTGATTGTCCCCGAAACCGTGTTGTTGATCAGCGGGCCGGCAATGTTGCCGGTGCCGAGTGAATAGTTGTTGACGCCGTTGCCGGTGACGGAATTCCTGATGACAAAGTTGTTCGTATAGGGACCGGCCGAAATCAATATCCCGAAGCCGCCGCCGTTGCCGGCCACGTGATTGCCTTCGATGCGGTTGTTGATCCCGACTATCGAAATGCTCGCGTTACCGGGCCCACTCAAAAGATTGTTGCCGGAGAGGTTGTTGTTCACGATCAAGTTGCCCGAGCCCTGAACAAACAGGCCGTCTCGGCCACTCCCGTCGATCACACAGTCCCGGATCACGCTGCCCCCAACGCACGTGAGGCCAAAGTTGTTACCCGAGACGTTCAAGCGCTCGAGCGTGGCATTCTGGCCGAGACAGCGGATGCCGTAGTTGCCGGTGCCCCAACCACTGATGGTGCCGTTGCGCACGGTCAGGTTGGTGTACGAGTTGAAGAGCACAATCCCGTCGAGCGCATTGGAAACGCCGATCAGCGAATAGCCGTTCAGATCCAGCGCGACATTGTTGGCGAAAATCTGGATTCCGTACTTGCTGCTGACGCCTAGAACATTCGTCGTGAGATAATACGAACCGGAACGATTGATGATAAACACAGACGAAGAATCGCCCGGCGTGTGCGCCGCATCCACCGGTGTGCGCGCTTCCACCTGATCGAGCGTTTTCATCAATGGCGCGGGCGCGCCGGGCGGCGTGAGCGCGCCCTGCCCCATCGCAGAAAATTCAGGGACGACGGAGGAAACGCCGGCAAGCAGCGCAGCGGCTAAGGTGGTGCGAATCTGATTCATGATGGCGGCAATGTTGGGTGGTTCGAAACGAATGTGTTAGTCAGTGAAATTTGCCCACGGATTCGTCCCCGCCGCGATCGCGCCCGCAACCGAAATGGTTGGTCCCGATTGACAGGGAGAATCCAAGTCGAAATTGGTGGAGTAACTGCGGACCTGGTTTCGGATAACGAGGGCGCTGGCGGTATTCGCTCCACTTGTGACCGAGATTCCAGTGGTCCCTGGCCCCGTGACGTTGTTCCCATCAATGACGTTCCGCGCGCCAATGGCCAGAATGCCGATATCGGCAATGCCGGTGGTACAGCCGATAACCGTATGATTGGCGCCGACCGATATTCCAACTTCAGTGCTGGTGAGAACCACGACGCCTTCGGTGCGACCAGCCTGGCTGGTGGTGGCGCCGTAACGATTCCCGGAACCAGACATGGTCAACACGTTCACGGTGCTATGGCGCGCGATCCGGTAGCCTCCCAGCCCCACCACGTTCCCGGATGACGCTGAACTGAGCAGGTTGATGCGGCAGTCCGTGATGACATCCGCCAGGATGCCGGAGCAATTGGAAGAGCCACCAGCCAATGACACGCTTCCGACGCTGCACTGTGACACCTCATCCGCGTCAATGCCGGTGGCGCTGCCGGTACTGCCTCCAGAAACTGTCGATACCGTGCAACCGGAAACGGTGGTTCCGGAGATGCCGGTGGCTCCAGCCGACGAACTGCTGCTGCCGATTGTAGCGACGGTGCAATTCGCGACCGTGCTGGCATTGATGCCGACCGGGCTGTTGCTACTGCCGGATCCACCAATGCTGGAAACGGAACAGCCTTGGGCGACCACGGCGCTGATTCCCGCAGCGGCGCCGCTGCTGCTGCTGCTGCTGCCGATGCTCGATGCGCGGCAATTGGCAACCGGACCCGTGGCGGAAATGCCCGTGCAATTTCCACCGCCACTGGCGTTCACACTTGAAACCGTGCATGTCTCGACTGACGATCCGGTGATGCCAGTCGCGGGGCCACTGACGGTGGTTACCGTGCTGACATTGCAGCCGAGGATGGTGCTGGCAGAAATTCCAACCGCACCGCCGCTGCCGGTGGAGGTCACTGAATTGACCGCGCAGCCCTTGACCGCCAGCGCGGAAATCCCCTGAACGCTGCCGCTGCCGGTTCCGACCAGCACACTCACTTCACAATCCGTCACATTCTGCGCCTGGATGCCGCTGAAACCGCCGGAACTGGTGCAATCCGTAACTACGCATTGCTCCACCGTGCCACGAACGTTGGAGATCACGATGCCGCTCACGCCGGTGATATCGCTCACCGTGCAGCCACGGATCAATACGGCGGTGCTGCCCGAGGACAACGTGATGCCGGAGCCGACGCTGATCCCGGCCACCGAGACGCGCTCAATCCGCACATCTTTCTGGATGTTTGTCGCGCTGATTCCGGCGAAGTCGAAGCCGCGAATACCGCCATTCTCGATCACCAGTTGGTTGCGGGCGTTGCGAATCTCGATGCCACGCGTCGCCCCGGCGACGCCGGTGAGCACATGCCCACCAAGATCGAGGCGGACATTGTCGGCGTTGATCGCGATCGCCGCCTTCGCCACCACACCAGTGACGTTTCCGGTAAGATAGTAGGAGCCGCTGTTGGTGATGACGAACAATGCGGTTGCGTCACCGGCGAGCGTTTGTACCGCAATGCGCGGCTCGACCTGCTGAAGCGTCTTGAACAAGGGCGCGGGTGCACCGGGCGGGGTGAGGCTGCCTTGCGCGAAGACAGTGAAGAGTGAGGAATTGAAGGTTGACAGCAGGAACGCAAGCGCCGTCGTTACGAGACTGCGGTTAACGCGCCACAAGGATGGTTTGATCATAGCGTTGGGAGAGTGCGGGGTCTCTGCTTAGTTTTTTCCGAACCCGTTTATCGCAAAATGCGGCTTCCCGGTCAAAGGAACTCTACCGCTTCCCACCACACTCACAGCGGCGTTTTCTAGATCTCGCGACACCCATTCACCGGCCACACACAGGACCACCGCGCCGAGCACAAACCCACGCCCGGAACCGTGTTCACGCCGGGTCAACGAAGTGACGTGTTGTTCTCGCTCGCCGCGGCTTCACGGCTCCACCGCGACCCAGTTCAGGATGAACGGCTGCGCGTAGGGGCTATAGAATCGCAGGACTTGGTTGGAGCCTCCGGTGTTGACGTAGAAAACGCCCGGCACGGTCCGGTTCGGGAACATGCTGCCGGCGCTGGTCGTGTTACCGATGGTGAGCGAGGTGGGAGATGACCAAGTGTTACCATCGGGGTCCAACGCCACGGCGTACTGAAGGCGACTGCCCTGATGATAGAGCAATGCGGGAACGCCGTTGATCACCTTGAGTTCGATGTCACCCGCCGTAGCCGGAAAGTTGGTGACGGTGGTCCACGCCGTCCCGTTGGTGTTGGCGCCGCGCACGTATTTCACCTGGCCGGCACTGTTGTCGAAGAACGCCACGGCCGGGAGGCCGTTGACCTCGGCCAGCGCGATGTGGCGGTTCGTTCCGACCATGCCAAGGCTTGGCGTGGCCACGCTTTGGCGCGTGCCCCAACTCGTGCCGTTCGCGTCATTGGCGCGGAAGTACACGACATCCCCGAACAGGAGCGGATTGTGATAGCACGCAATGGCCGGACGTCCCGCAATGGTGGCCAGCGAACAGAACGAGCCAACGTCGTTCGTGCTGTTGACGGTCACGCGGGTGGCGGCGTTGAACACCCCGGTGGAATTCGTGGCGCGGATGTATTCCAGGTCGGCCGTGGTGGCGTTGTAGTAGGCGATCGCCGGGTTGCCGTTGATCGACCGGAGGGAGCAAAACCGTCCGACATCGGCGTGGTTGACCACCGTGGTGGGCGTCGGCCAGACAGAGCCGTCGAAGTCGCCAAAGGAAAACTGCAGGCTGGTGGCCACGGTGTCGAAGTAGGCGATCATCGGGTGGAATAACGGGCCGGACGAGACTGCGAGAGACGGATAGTCCACCTGAATGTTGGTCGTGATCGTCGTCGTCTTCCAGGCGGTGGACGTGTAGTCCTGCGCCAAAGCGAAGCGCAGGCCGCCACTACAGTTGGTGGCGTAGAACTCGCCCGTACCGTTACAGATCACCAGCGTGTATGCTTTACTACAATCCTCGAAAGTTCCACCGTTTAGCTGACATTGAATAATTGCTAGTTCATTCACATTGGTGACACAGGTCACGATCTCCACAATCTCGCAAGTATTCGCCATGAAGGCGACGGCCGGAAAACCCAGAACTGAATTTGCCGAGATGGGCTTGTTCATTCCGTTGGAGGTGGACCCGGTCGAAATGGTTTGCGGTGGATTGTTCGGGAGCGAGAGACGCACCGTAAAGTTAGTTGGCTTCGCTCCATAGAGCTGGGCTTGCGGCATGGCGCCGAGCGGCGACGTAGTGGACTGTTGGACGGAAAAGGACACCGCCGGATTCCCGGTAAACGCGAGGGGAAAGTTGGTGGTGAAATAGTAGTCCAGGAAACCCAGCGACAAATTCGTCGAGTCGATGCGCCCCGCTTGATACGGCTTGGCTAGCTGCGGGAACCCGACAGCATCGGGCGCGAGTTGCACCGCCGTCACCGATCCGGGCGCGAGATTGCTGGCCGTGATGGTCCCAACGCCAATGTTCGACGACGCCAGCGTGCCCGTAATTTGGCTGGCCGCGACCGGGCCGCTGAAGTTGCCGGCACGAATCGCGTAAGGCGTGGCGGTGATCTTCTGCCGCGGCACCACATTGGTGTAGGCCCCGGTGCTGACGCCGGGCCGGATGGCAATCTCCAGCCAGCGATCGTTGCCGTCGAATACGCTCGCGCCGAAATCGAACGTCACGGTGAACAAGCCGTTGGTGACGCCCACGTCATTGACAGCAAGCGCGCCGGTCAAGGCACCGCCGCCCGAAGAGACGCTGAACACGTTCAATTGCAAATCATAGGCACCATTGGCGGGCGCGCCTTGATCACTAAGAAAGCCTTGGTAGGTAAACGCGCTGGACTGCGCAACCGCCGTGGAGAGCGGGGAGTTGAGAGTGGAGAAGAGGAACGCGAGCGCTGTCGCCGCGAGGCTGCGGTGAAGGAAGGACATGGACTTCTTGTTCATGGAGTTGACGGGTTAAGGGCTCTGATCTGAGTATTTTTCGGCGACGTTTATGGCAAAAATACGCCCACCCGTCAAAGGAACTCTGCCGGCTCCTAACACACCCATAACCGCCGCTTCGCTAACTTGAGACAACCCTTGCAGAGACGGGTTCCCGCCCACGTGCCCACGCGAACAGGGCAGAACCGCGCCGCCCACTCCAGCGTTCACCTCAACGCTGAACGTCACGCTCCCCTTACCTTCCGCTTTCGCATCGTTCGCGTGATTCGCGGGGAGCCTCTCCCCTTACGGGGTCAAGGGAACCACGGCTTCGATCTTGTAGAAGCGGTTGGTCGTCGCGGTGTTCACCACCGCGCGCAACGTCGTGCTCCCGGGATCAGGACTCACCAAGCCCAAGGTCACGTTGGTTGAATAGGTCCCCAGCAGATTCGTGGACTGCAACACGCGATACTGCCGCGTCGGCTCACTCGTCCATGTCAGATTGTTCGTCGCTCCGGTGGGATTGGACGCAATCGCCGTCACGCGCAGGTAATCATTCGAGTCCGTCGGGTTCGTATCGGCGAAGTATTCTTCCTTGTCCGTACGTCCGTCGCCGTCGGTGTCGCTCGTCGCGTTGGCCGTCGTCAGGTTGCCGAACTTCTCACGCTCCCAGTTGTCCGAAATCCCATCCCCGTCCGTGTCGGTGAGCGTGACCTTGTCGGTCTGCACAAACGCCACGGCGTTGCTCAGGCTGATCCACCCGCAGTTGGCGGAATACACGGAGCCGCTGAGCCGACCAGTGATGAGATCAACCTTCGGCGCGCCGTTGGTCTCGAAGTTCACCCAACCGATGTTCGCCCCGTAGGCGAACCCGCGCAGGTTCCCGAGCCCGTCGTTGTTCACGCCAAAGTCACTGGCGGAATTGTTCTGGTAACGAATTCCGTTGGCGGGCGTGCCGCTGCCCAGGCTGATCCAGCCGAGGTTCGCGTCGTAGATGAAACCCGAGCACACGAAGTCGCCGATCACCGCGCCGTTGGCACCGTCTCCGCGCCAGTCCTGCCAACCGGTGTTCGCACCGTAGGCATACTTGTTGACCGAGTTGATCGTCGTCGCGGCCTGACTGGAGCTCAGCACGCCGAGGCACAGGGCGGAGGTGAGTAGAAGTTTCATATTCTTGTCAGGTCTGGGTTAGAACGAAAAGT
This sequence comes from Limisphaerales bacterium, assembly GCA_044224905.1. Taxonomy (GTDB): domain Bacteria; phylum Verrucomicrobiota; class Verrucomicrobiia; order Limisphaerales; family JBGAJN01; genus JBGAJN01. Next base: position 1,469,052 of record JBGAJN010000001.1, on the reverse strand, counting down.
TCGCCCACGGGTTGGAGTTCGTAATCGTGCCGCCGGTGCTGATGATGGGGCCGATGATCTGCGTGCCGAGGATGTCGTAATTATTCGAGCCGGCGCTTATCACGGTATTGCGGATGATCACATTGCCCGTGTAACCCGCGCCGCCGCCGATGCCCGAGCCGGCCGGCCCGCTGCCGCTGATGTGGTTGTTCTCGATGCGGTTGGCGGCGTCGTTGATCCGGATGGCCGAGTAGGCGGCCTGGTTGGTGGTGTTGTTGGCGATCAGGGTGTTGCCAATGGCCTGGCAACCCGGGGCGTTGAGGAGGATGCCGTTCTGGACGCTGTTCCGCACGAAGCAGCCGGTGGCCACGGCGCTTCGCAGATGGATGCCATAGGTGCCGCTGCCATCCACCGTGCAATCGCGCAGGTGGGAGTAACTGGCATCGATGCCAATGCTACCACTGCCCACGACGGAACAGTCCGAAACCAGTGCGCCATAACAGGAGATGCCGATGGAAGCATTCGCCGAAACCGTCAGGTGCTCCAACACGATGTTTCTGCTGGCCGATCCGGCCGCACTGACGCCACTGCCACCCCAGTTCCGAACCGTGCCGTTGCGGACGGTGACATTGGTGAACGAGTTGGCGACAATAATTCCGGAACCGGAGAAGGACACGCCGGCTACGGTGCAACCCGACAGATCCAAGGTCACATCGTTGGCATTGATGCTGATACCATGTAGACCGGCGACGCCGGTCACATTGGTCGTGAGGTAATACGAACCGCTGCTCGAGATGGTGAAGGGGATGGCGGAAATCGGCGTGCGCGGCTCAATCTGATTGAGCGTCTTGAACACCGGCGCGGGCGCGCCGGGCGGGGTGAGCGCGCCCTGCCCAACGGCAGCAGGAAGAAGGAAGAATGAGGAAACGCCGGCGAGCAGCGCGGCCGCTAAGGTGGTACGAATTGGTTTCATGATGGTAGGAACGTTGATTGGTTCAAAACGAATGTCTTAGTCCGTGAAGTTGGCGAACGGGTTAGTCCCGGCGGCAAGGATTCCCGCGGCAGAGACGACCGGGCCAAGCTGGCAGGGTGCATCGAGCTGGAAGTTGGTGGTGTAAATACGGACCTGGTTGCGGATGACCAGCGCCGCGGCGTTGTTCGCGCCGCTCGTGACGGAGATGCCGGTCGTGCCCGTGCCGGTCACGTTGTTCCCATCAATGACGTTGCGCGAGCCGGTGGCCAGGATGCCGATGGTGGCCGAACTGATCGAGCAGCCGATGACCGTTTGGGAGCTGGTGACCGAAACGCCGACGTCCACGGGTCCCACAACGTTGATGTTTTCCGTGCGGCCGACGTTGCCGGTGACGCAACCGATCGCCGGCCCCGCGCCGGAGGCCAAGACCGTGGAGATGCTGCAATTGCGCGCAACGCGGTAGCCCGACAGTCCGGCGCAATTATTGGAACCTCCCGAAGTGAGAGTGTTGATCCGGCAGTCGGAGATGATCTCGGAGCTGACCCCCGTGCAGGATCCGGTCCCGCTGGCGAGCTGGATAGTGTTCACGTTGCAACGCGACACTTCACCGCCACTGGCACTGATCCCGGTCGAGCTACCGCCGGTGCCACCCAAGACACTGCTCACAGTGCAATCGGCCACCGTGGAAGCAGAAATGCCGACCGCCCCAACCCCAGAAACGGGAGAGCCAACGGTGTTGACGGTGCAATTGCCCACCGTGCCGCCCCCTCCGGTGGCGGAGATTCCGATAAGCGTGCCGAGGCTACCACTCCCGCCGATAGTACCGACGGAGCAGTTGTGAACCGCCGCGCCGACAATACCCGTGGCGCTGGAACTGTTGGTGGACGAGTTGTTGACGGAGGTGACGCGGCAGTTGCCAACGGCCAAGCCGTTGATGCCCGTCGCACTGCCACCCGCGAGGCTGTTGACCGAGTTGACGGTGCAGCCCTCGGCCATTGCGCCGCCGGTTATGCCCGTGGCGGGACCGGTCCCGGAGGTAACCGTGTTGACCTGACAGCCTTTGACCGTCGGGCCATTGATCCCGATAGCGGCTCCGCCGGAGTTCGTGCTGATGATGGCGGTGACCACACAGTCGGTGATGATCTGCCCCGCGATGCCGGTGGCCACAGACGCGCCCGTGCCCGTGACCGTGTTGACTTCGCAGCCGGTCACATTCGCGGCCTGAATCCCCGTCGCCAAGAACGCGGTGCAATCCATCACCGAACAGCGCTCCACGGTGCCTCGCGTGGTCGAGAGCAGAATCCCCCCGCCGGCGACCGCGCTGACCGTGCAATTCCGCACCACCAGATTGGTGCTCGTGCTGCCACTGACAAAGTTAATGCCCGGCCCCGCACTGATACCGCTGATCAACACCTGATCGATGACCAGATCCCGCTGCGCAAAGGAGGCGTTGATCCCGGCGGAGTCGAACGTCCGGATGGTCCCGTTCCGGATCGCGATCACCGAGTGGCTGTTGCGGATTTCAATCCCGCGCGCGGCCCCCGCCACGCCCACCAGCGCGAACCCGCCGAGGTCGAGCGTGACATTGTCCGCGTCGATGGAAATGGCGGCCTTGCTCACCGCGCCGGTCACATTGCCGGTGAGGTAATACGATCCCGGCTGGCTGATGATGAACTGGGCAAAGGCGTCCCCCGCGAGGGACTGTACCGGCGTGCGCGGCTCAACTTGTGTGAGCGTCTTGAACAAAGGCGCGGGCGCGCCGGGCGGCGTGAGCGCGCCCTGCCCTAAGGCGGCGAGGGGCGCCAGCAAAGAGATTAGCAGGAGTACCGGTCCGATTCTCATAACGTTGATGGCAGGTGGTCAGTCGGTGAAGTTGGCCCACGGATGGTTGGTCACAAGCGACGAGGTAGCGGAATTGGTTGGCCCGATCAGGTTGCCGGTGCCGCCGACAAGATTTGTATCGCAGGAGTGAATGAAGTTGCGGACCACCAAATTGGCCGCCCCACCGGCGACTGTGATGCCGGTCGAGCAGACGGTGACCGTGTTGTCGGCGATGTGATTCTGCGAGCCGGCGGCGCGGAGGCCGGCGTTGGGTCCGGGCCCAACCGACAGCCCTCGCACATAATTTCCAATGATCCGGCTGCCGTTGTTGGCCATGGTCACCCCGTCCAGGCCGTTCTCCGTGATCTGGCAGTCCCGGATCAGATTGTCGGAGCCGCCGATGCTGATGCCGTGACCGCCGTTACGATGCACGACGCAGCGGGAGACCAGCGTCCCGGTGTTAAAGCTCACACCGTTGCTGGAATTATCCACGACGCGGACCTGATCGATGATAATGCCTGCGGAGAGGCCTTGGAGACTGATTCCCATGTTCCAATTGCGCACCGTGCCGTTGCGGATGACGATGTTCGTTCGCGTGCTTGGCGCGGCCACCCCGATCGAAACGGCCGGCCCGTTGGTACCGATGAGGGAGAAGCCGTTCAGATCGAGCGTGATGTTGTGGCTGCCGAGGATGATTCCGCCGCCGCTCACGGTCTGCGTCAGGTTGGTGGTCAGGTAATAGGAGCCCGGGCTGGTGAGATTGATCGGGATCGAGGAGATCGGTGTGCGCGGCTCCGTCTGATCGAGCGTCTTGAACACCGGAGCGGGCGCGCCGGGCGGCGTGAGCGCGCCCTGCCCAACGGCAGATGGATGAAGGAATAAAGAGGAAACGCCGACGAGCAGCGCGGCGGCTAAGGTGGTGCGAATCGGTTTCATGATGGTAGGAACGTTGATTGGTTTACAACGAATGTATTAGTCCGTGAAGTTCGCCCACGGGCTGGTCGAGGCGATCGTGTTGGTGGCCGAGATGATCGGGCCGACCTGGCACGGACCGTTGAGGTTGAAGTTGGTCGTGCAGTTGCGGACCTGATTGCGGATGACCAGCGCCTGGGCGTTGTTTGCCCCGCTGTCGACCAGGATACCGGTCGTGCTGGCGCCAATGAGGTTGTTGCCGTCGATGACGTTTCTGGTGCCCGTGGCGGAGATCGCGGTCGTGGCGTTCCCGATCATGCAGCCCGTAATCGTGTGCCCGGAGGTGACCGCGATGCCGATGTCAACGCCACCGTTCACGACGACGTTTTCGGTCCGACCGGCCGACGAGGTGGAGCAAGCGGTGGTCGTGCCGGCCCCCGCCGCCGTGATCACACCTAACGTGCAATTCCGGGCCGACCGGTAGCCGATCAACCCAAAGGCACTGCCCGACCCGCCCGCAACAACGCTCGTGACCCGGCTGTCCAGAATGGTGTCACCGGAGATCCCGGCTGCAGCTGTCACGCCGCCACTGAACACCGAACCCACCGTGCTTCCCGAGATGAGCGAGCTGGTGATGCCTAAGCTCCCGGATGTCGAGTTCGTGGCCCCCACCGTGGCGACCACGCAATTGGCAACATTCGAGGCACTGATCCCAGTCGATATCCCGCTACTGCCGCTTCCGCCGACGAAGCTCACGGAGCAGTTCTGGACCGACGACGCGGAAATGCCAATGGACGTAACCACATTCGTGGTCGCGTTGCCAATACTCACCGCCCGGCAATTGACCACGTTGTTGGCGTTGATGCCCGTGGCGCCACCCCCACCACTCGCCGTGATGCCGTTGACCACGCAATCACTGACCGAGTTGGCCAGAATGCCGGTGGCGATACTGTTCAAAGTGGTGACGCCGGAGACGCTGCAGCCCGTGACCGTGATGGCGTTGATCCCCTGAGCAATGCCGGTGTTGGTATTTACGACGTTGGTCACCATGCAGTTGGCCACGATCTGCCCGACGATGCCCGAGGCGAGGCCTCTAATAGTGTTGACCTCGCAGTCCGTGACGGTGGCTGCCACGATGCCATTCCCATCGCCGTCAAAAACCTGGCACTGCTCCACCGTACCGCGCGTCGTCCCAATGTTGATGCCATCACCGGAGACGTCACTCACCGAGCAGTTCCGGACATGCACGTTGGTGCTCGAATTATTGAAAACGATCCCGCCCCCGCCGCTGATTCCCGAAACCGTAATGCGCTCGATCCGAACGTCCCGTTGCGGACTGGTCGTGAAGATTCCCGAAAACACAAAGCTCCGGATGCTACCATTTTCAATGGCGAGCCCTGAGTGATTGTTGCGGATTTCAATCCCGCGGTTGGCCCCCACCACGCCGACAATCGCAAAACCATTCAGGTCGAGCGCAACGTTGTCGGCATCAATGGCGATGGCCGTCTTGATCGCCGCGCCGGTCACGTTGCCGGTGAGGTAATACGAGCCGCTGTTGGTAATGACGAATACGGCGCTGCCATCCCCGGCGAGGGTCTGCACCGGCGTGCGCGGCTCCACCTGAGTGAGCGTCTTGAACAGCGGCGCCGGCGCACCGGGGGGCGTAAGACTGCCTTGCGCGTACGCAGTGGAGAGCGGGGAGTTAAGAAGTGTGGAGTGCAGGAACGCGAGCAGTGTTGCCGCGAGGCCGCGGTGAAGGAAGGACATGGACATCTTGGTTGTAGAGTTGGCGGGTTGAGGGCTCTTATCTGAGTTTTTTCCGGGCACGTTTATGGCAAAAAACAGCCTGCCCGTCAAAGGAACTCTGGTGCCTTCGCCCCTTGCTACAACAGCAGTTTCGCAACTTTGCGCTTACGACCCAAGAGCGGCAATCCCGCCCGCGCATAACGCGAACCCACGCGCACCGCGCTGAGCCGCGCCGCCCAATCGCGCGTCAGGTCGGATTCCGAGCGTCACGCTCCCCTCGCCTACCGCTTTCGCGTTGTTCGCGTGTTTCGCGGGCCACCTTCCGGCGCTCGCGGGCAACCCCGCGCCCTCACTTCACACTCCCACCACCACCGTCGTCACCGGCGTGTAATCGCCCGTCGCGGCGCTGCCATCGAAGTAGCGCAGGCGATACTCGCGCTGCTCGGGTTGGCCAGCAACGAGCAAGGGCCGCGCGTCGATGTGCGGGCTGGTGATGGAGAGCCCCAGCGATTCCCAATCGCCGTTCCCGCGCCGACTCTCGATCACCACGCCGAGGCGATTGTGCTTCTTGAAGCGCACGCGCACCTGCTGGCCATTGACGGCGGTGAAGCTGTCCACCGAGTAGTCCGGCACCGCGCGGGGCGCCGCCGCACTCGCGCCGATGATGCCCAGTTCATCGCCGATTACGTCGTTGTATCCCGGCAGGGTTTGAATGCGTTGGACAAACTTCATCACGCGCTTGAGCGCGCCGGGCAGCACCGGGACCACGGCGGGCAAGGCACCTTGCGTGGACGGCAACGGGACATCCGCCATCTCTGGCATCGGCAGGGGCGCGGTCCCTTCGCCACGGGTAATGTCGCGGAGTGCGGCGGTGACGCCCTTGGCGAAGTTGCGCACGGCCACGCGATGAATGCCGAGGCAGTATTCAAGATACAGCGCGTCGGCCACGCTCGCGGCCACTTCGGCGGGCGGCAGGCCGAGGCCGGGACCGAGTTCGGTGAGTTTGAACGCGTACCGACCGAACCAGAGGGCTTGGCCGGAAGCGGTGCGGGGGAAGAAGCGTTGTCGGGCCATAGGATGAAGCCCCACCTCCGAAGTCGGACGGACGCGCGAGGATGGTCGCGCGGGTCACGCCCAAACCTCGGGAGGTCGGGGAATGAAGTTGTGATTGCCGTTGATTGATCCGCCGCTCCCACGCGGCTTGTTGACGCCGTTGCAGTCGGATCGGCAACCATCCCCGCCGATATCAACCGCCCAAGCGGCGCTCCGGAGAACAAGATATTCACGAGCGGGCGATTGGCAAAAACTTTTTGCCAAGTGACAAAATTATTTTGACCCACGGCAATTTGTTTCTGACTCGTGTCACCAATTATTTTCCGCGAGTCATTTCTATTTCGTCACGCGCCAATACTATTTAGTCACGTGGCATTTTAAGTTATCCTGAGACAATTTTGTTTTGTCCCGTGACACAATAGAAAATGCACGGAGCAATTTATTTTTGCCCTGTGACCATACTTATTTGTCACGTGACAATTTTTATTTGTCCTGTGGCAAAACCAATTTGTCACGCCCTTGAGAAGGGGGAAAAGGCTGTTGGTGAGAAGAAGAAAGCACCTCTTAAACCCAGCCACGCCTCGTCATCGGCCCTCGCGCGGCGCTGCGCCACCGCCGCCGACAAGCGCTCCGCTGGTCGGCGAGGAATAATGGGCGGAGCGGCAGCTCCGACCCTACCATTGATGGGTGGGGTTGCGCTGCCGCGCAACGGTGATTCGCGCATCAGCAGCGCGGGTGACGGCTCAACGCTTCAGGAGCAGACGCTTGATCTCGGCGAGTTCTCGCTTTAGCTCCGCGTTCTCGGCGCGAGTCGCCTCGAGTTTCTGGTTCAATCCCTGGATGGCCGCCAACGCCACGCCGTCGGCGTCCACGGTGGCGATGTGTTTGTCGTCGGCGCCGAGGTTGAAGGCGGCTTTGAAATCCTGCGCCATCGGGCCCACGTGCGCGCTGCGTTCCTCGTCGTCCTTGTAGTTCCACTGGCTAATCGGCAGGGCAACCACCTTCGCCAGCACGTCGACCGGATTCACCGGCGCGAAGTTCTCCTTCTTGTTCCGATCGCTCGCGCTGACAAAGGTGCCGTTGACGGTCAGACCCGCGTTGTTGAGCGTCATCAGCACCGAACCGCCAGTGCCCGGCGAGTTTTCCGTATCGCTGTGCGCCCCATTGCGAAACCAGGAGAATCGAGAACTGCTCCGGAAGTAAGTGGTGCTGCTCTGCACGCCAATGCCATGGCTGGTTCCCCAAAGGTTCAGCATCTGTCGCGTGTTGCTGCCAAAGAATATGTCGGTGGGAAAACTCGCATCATCATCCAACCAGACACCCCCACGCGCGCGGATGTTAAACGAATCGACGGCAGCGGAATAAAAGTTCGAGAAAGCACCGCCATGCTGATCGGACCAGACAAATGAACCGTCATGAATTGCTTTTGCTGCCGAGCCCATTGCCGCGCTCCCAGAGCCACTGGCCTCGGTAGCCCACCCCGCAGCTACAGCCCCAGGACCAGACGCCAAACAGGCAATCCCCATCGCGGTGGACGCTTCGTCGGTGGCTTCAGAAGTCCCCATCGCGGTAGAATGAAATCCGCTGGCGATGGAATCACCCAGCGCAGTCGAATAATTCCCGCTAGCAGTGGAACTACCCGTCGCAGTGGAATAATTCCCACTAGCGGTGGAAAAACTGCCCATCGCGGTGGAACTTATTCCACTCGCCGTCGTTTTGTAGCCCATCGCGGTGGCAGCGAAATCGGTCGCTCTGTTTCCCGCTCCACCCAGCACGGCAGACCAATCACCACTCGCGATATTGTTGGTGCCGCCACCGACAAATGCACCCACGCCGCTGGCAATATTCCCCGCACCGCCCGACACCGTGCCGAGATCCGCAAATACAAAGTTCGCGGCATTGGAATAGCCACCGCCGCCAATCGTCGCGCCGACGTAGTCCGTGTTGACGAAAAGATTGAAGCTCGCGCTGTTGCCCTTGTATCCGCCGATCACCGCGGGCGAGACGCCGTAGGTGGCGTTGGAGCGATAGCTGAAACGCATCGCCGGTTCATTGTTGGCGCGCAGTTCCAGATTCACGTTGTTCGTGCTGCCGAGGAATTGATTGGAACTGACGTTGTTGCCGGTCAGCCGCCAGTGGTTCGACGCGGCGATGCCGCCGAGCGAGGCGGAGTTCAAGTTCGTCAGCCCTGCGCCGTTGCCGGCGAAGCTGTTGTTCACGTTGCTCAAGTTCACCACGCCGCTGTAGGCGCCGGAGAGCGCAGACGCCGGAATCGTTCCGCTGATGCCCGCCGCGCTTACGCCGCCCGCGTAGATCGCATACGGCGCCGCCGTGATCGGCTGACGCGGCACCACATTGGTGAAGCTCGCGCTGCCCGCCGGCCGCACGCCGATGTTCAACCACCGTGCCGCGCCGCTGAACACATTCGCGCCCGGGTCGAGCGTCACCGTGAACAGGCCGTTGGTGATGTTGAACGCGTTGCTCTGGACCGTGACTCCTTGCTGCGCGCCGCCGCTCACCGCATCGAACACGGAGAATTGGAGGTCAAAGGCCCCGTTGGCTGGTGCGCCCTGACTCGTCAGAAAGCCTTGATAGGTGAAGGCGGTGCCTTGGGCGGAGGCTGAGAGTGGAGAGATGAGAGTTGAGAGGAGCAGCAGGGCTGCGCCGACGATGGTTTTGCTAGTCTGGTTCATGGGTTAGTCTTTCTTGGGGCTGAGTTGGGAGAGCATTTCCTTGATCGCACGGAGTTCCTTCTTCAACGCCGCGTTCTCGGCCTTGAGTTCTTCGAGCTGACCTTCTGCCTTCTTACTTCTGCCTTCCAACTTCTCGTTAAGCCCCTGAATCGCGGCCAACGCCACGCCGTCGGCGTCCACGGTGGCGATGTGTTTGTCGTCCGCGCCGGTGCCAAAGGCGGCCTTGAAGTCTTGAGCCATCGGGCCGATATGCGATTCGCCTGGCACAGCTTTGAAGTTCCATTCCGAGATGGGCAGCGCGACCACCTTGGCGAGCACTTCCTGCGGCTTGATGGGTTGGAAGTTTTCCTTCGCGTTGCGGTCGCTCGTCGGGGTGAAGGACAGGGCTGACAAGGCGCCCGCCGCAGTGAGAATCATGCGATTATTGCCGGTGGAATAGAACCCGAGCGACCCGCCATTGCCGTAAATGGACCAGCGGTTGGCCGCGCCGGTAGAGCGGTCCAAAAGGGCGTAGCCAGCTCCGGCGCCACTGACTTCAAAGGCTTCCGTGACTGCCGAAGACGCACTGATGACCCCGGCGACTTGCAATTTGCTGGTAGGGTTGGTCACGCCGATGCCGACGTTGCCGGTGTCATACTTGATGATGAACTCCGTGCCGGCGAGCTGCTGGTCGTCGATGACGAATGAGTAGCCTGTGCCGCTGAGCACTTCATCCGTCTCCGGCACGCCGATGTCCCACGACCGAAATGCACCGCCGGTTCCTGATCGCGACCCGAAGCGCATCATGCCTTGCGAATTGGGGATGGTGATGTCGCCCACTTGGAGCAGTCGCCCAGGAGAGGTCGTGCCGATGCCCACGCCGCCGCCGGCGCGGATAAGGAACTGATTGTCGCCAGTCGAAGCAAAGTCAGCCGCGGTTGCATCGCCCCAAACGAAACTCCCCTGGTGAATGGCTTTGGCGCGAAAACCAAGCGCGGTGGACTGACTGCCGCCGGCGGTTGTGAATGCTCCCATCGCAGTGGAAGCCAGGTTGCTGGCAGTTGTGAAGTATCCCATAGCGGTAGAATAATTACTGCTGGCGGTTGTGCCATTGCCCATCGCAGTCGAATACGCGCCGCTGGCGGTTGAACCTGAACCCATGGCGGTGGATCTGTCACCGCTGGCCAATGTGTTTTCACCCATCGCCGTGGAGCGCGGGCCGCTAGCCGATGTGTAGGATCCCATCGCAGTGGAGTAATCGCCGCTGGCGGTTGTGAAAGCGCCCATCGCGGTGGACTGACTGCCGCTGGCGGTTGTCGAAGCTCCCATCGCCGTGGAATTCTGGCCGCTGGCAGTTGTGAAGTATCCCATCGCGGTGGAATAGTGGCCACTAGCGGTTGTTCGGTATCCCATCGCGGTCGAAGTAAAGCCGCTAGCAGCCGTTTGTGATCCGATCGCAGTAGAATTCACTCCGCTGGCCCAGGTGGAGTTCCCCATAGCGGTAGAAAATGTGCCGCTGGCGGTGTTTCCCAATCCGCCCACCACGGAGGCGTAGTCTGCCCCCACCTGATTGGGACCGTAGCTATTCCCGCCGCCACCAATAAAGCTACCGCCGAATCCATTACTGATGATGTTGCCGGAGTATCCGCCTACGGAATTTACCGCGACAACGCCGAAAGTCTGATCAGGCACCGACGCAATCCGCAGCACGTTTGTCCCGTTGACCGAGAAGTTCAACGACTGCCCCGCACTGGTGGCCAGCGTAGCCGCAGAATACGCGTAGTTCGCATAGGGTGTCGGGGTGACTTTCTGCCGCAGAGTCAAAACGATGAAAGCCCCACCGCCATTCGTGCGGACGCCGAGTTCTAGCCAACGGTCAGCGCCGGTAAACACGCTCGCACCCGGATCGATCGTCACGGTAAACAGGCCGTTGGTGATGCCGAGATCGTTGACCGTCACGAGACTGCCTTGCTGCACGCCGCCGCTGGCAGCGTCGAACAAGGCGAACTGGAGGTCATAGGCCCCGTTGGCCGGCGCGCCCAGGCTCGTCAGAAAGCCCTGATAGGTGAAGGCGGTGCCTTGGGCGTAGGTTGAGAGTGGGGAGATGAGAGTTGAGAGGAGCAGCAGGGCTGCGCCGACGAAACGAAGGAAGGGAGGCTTGTGCATACTTGTGATGTTTTAACCTGAAAAACCGCCCGCGACCCTGCCTTGAATTAGGCCGAAACTCAAGCCAAAAGCCCCGCTTCAGCCGTCGGCAAAAGGCGAAGCCCGGTGCCGAATCCCTGCTTGACCCGACCCCGTTTTTCAGACATCTTCGGCGCGAATGAAACTCGTAGCGCTACAGGTCGTAGGCGGGGTCGTCGTAGTAGACGACGCCGGCCGGGCTTGTCGCGTGTAAGCACACTTTCGACAAAACCCACGGCTGGCAACAGTCGTGGGTTTTTTGTTACCCTGACTGACGCCGCCAACAACACAGGCAACATCATGAGCAAGACAACTGAATCCGCGAAATCGAAACCAGCGAAGGCCAGCGCCAAAAAGCAGCGCGCCGAGGTCGGACCCGCCATGTTCGGCCGCGACATCTTCGTCGAGGCGCTCGAACGCGAAGGCGTCGAGGTCATCTTCGCCTATCCGGGCGGCGCGAGCATGGAAATCCACCAGTCGCTCACGCACTCCAAGATCCGCACCATTCTCCCCCGCCACGAACAGGGCGGCTCCTTCGCCGCGGAAGGTTACGCGCGCGTCACCGGCAAGGCCGGCGTATGCATGGGCACAAGCGGTCCCGGCGCGACGAACCTCGTCACCGCCATCGCCGACGCCTACATGGATTCCACCCCGCTCATCGCCATCACCGGCCAAGTGACGCAGGCGATGATCGGCCGTGGCGCGTTTCAGGAGACCGACATGATTGGCGTGACGATGCCGATCGTGAAGCACAGCTATCTCATCACGGACATCAACGACATTCCGCGCATCGTCAAAGAAGCGTTTTACATCGCGCAGTCCGGACGACCCGGCCCCGTCGTTCTGGATTTCCCGAAGAACCTCCAGCAAGCCAAGGCGCAGCCCGTCTGGCCGACGCTCGAAGAAGTTAAGAAGAACATCCGCGGTTACACCCAGCCCGACTTGCGCGCGGACGAACTGGCGCTCAACGAAATCATCGGCCTCATCGAGAAGGCCGAGCGTCCCGTGATTTATTGCGGCGGCGGCATCATCACCAGCGGCGCGTCTGCGGAGCTCAAGAAGTTTGCTGAAGCAACCAACATCCCCGTCACCACCACGTTGATGGGCATCGGCGGTTTCCCCGAAACGCATCCGCTTTCCTTGCGCTGGCTCGGCATGCACGGTTCCGCTTCCGCGAACTGGGCGGTGAACGGCGAATACGAATACCGCAAGTCCTTCAACGATCCGATGGTCAAAATGAAGGACGGCGCGGATTTGTTGCTCGCGTTCGGTGTGCGCTTCGACGACCGCGTGACGGGCAAGTTCGAGGAATTCTGCAAGACCGGAACGATCGTCCACATTGATATCGATGCGTCCGAGCTGAACAAGAACCGCAAGGCACACCTGCCCGTCGTCGGCGACATCAAGGACGCGCTCACGCGTTTGAACAAGCTCGTGGCCAAGCGTCCGATCCAGAAGAAGCACACCGCGTGGCTCGCGCAGATTGCTGAATGGCAGAAGAAGGCGCCGTTCAACTACCGCATCACGCCCGAGATCGCGAACAGCGATCACATGATCGACCACATGCAAGGCAAGGAAAGCGAAGTCATCCTGCAGCAGATGGTCATCGAGACGCTTTACGAAATGACCAAGGGCGAGGCCTACATCAGCACCGGCGTGGGCCAGCACCAGATGTGGGCCGCGCAATGGTATAAATACAAATACCCGCGCCAGTTCACCACCAGCGGCGGCCTCGGCTCGATGGGCTACGGTTATCCAGCCGCGCTCGGCATCAAGGTCGCGCTGCCGGACAAGCAGGTCATCGACATCGACGGCGACGGCTCGTTCCTCATGAACATTCAGGAACTCGCCACCGCGCACGTCGAGAAGATTGCCGCTAAGGCGATCATTTTGAACAACCAGCACCTCGGCATGGTGGTGCAGTGGGAAGACAACTTCTACGAAGGCAACCGTGGCCACACTTACCTCGGCGACCCGAAAGAACGCGCCGCGATTTATCCTGACTACGTCCGTGTGTGCAATTCCTTCGGTGTGAAATGCGAACGCGTGATGTTCAAGAAGGATCTCCGCGCCGCCATTCAACGCATGCTCGACGCCGACGAACCTTACGTCCTCGACGTCGTGGTGCCCTACAGCACGCACGTAATTCCGTTCATCCCCGCCGGCAAGACCGTGGCGGACATGATCTGGAAATAACGCGCGGCGAAAACGCCCTATCAATCAAACAACCGCCGGCAAGTCGCCGGCGGTTTTCTTTTTGTTGCAGACGCCGTTACCCAACGTGATCACGTCTGCCCAGCACTCGCAGCGCGCGGAAAATTTTCCCTTGAACTATGGCGAAAGGTTCAGCGCTCAGCTTTGTCCTTGGATCCGCCCGGAGCCCTGAGCAATTTCTCCAACGCCTCCAACCGCCGCTTCAGTTCCACATTGTCTGCGCGCAAGGCGGCGTTTTCTGAATCCACCTTCTGGTTCAATCCCTGAATCGCCGCCAGCGCCACGCCGTCGGCGTCCACGGTGGCGATGTGTTTGTCATCCGTGCCCAAGCCGAAAGCGGCGCGGAAGTCCTGCGCCATCGGGCCGAGGTGGCGGCTGCGGGCTGCATCGGTGCGATAGGTCCACTCGTGAAGCGGCAAGGCCGCGACCTTTTCCAACACAGCACCCGGGCTGACAGACGCGAAATCTTCCTTAGCGTTGCGATCGCTGGTCGTCACCAGCGCGCCGTTCACGTAGGCGTTGTTGTTTTCCAATCGCAGCGCCTCCGAACCGGTCAGGCCACTGTAGATCACAAACACATTGCTGCGGGCGGCGAAATCCCAGCGCTTGCTAACATCGCCACCGACGGTGAAACGCAGGCGTGCGTATTCGTTCGTATTACTCTGGTTGATGCGAACTTGGGGGAAGCTATCGCCGCCACTGCTGGAGATCTCGAGTTGCGCGGCGGGATTGTTCAGGCCGATGCCAACACCGCCGCTGGCGCGGAGCAGGAACTGGTTGCCGGCGGTGGAGGCGAAATCAAAGCCAGTCGAATCTGCCCATACGAATGCGCCCATATGATTGGCCTTCGCCTGCCGTCCGGCGGCAAAGGAGTATTCGCCGACACCATAATTTTGATAGCCGCCCGCGGCGAAGGAAAAATTACCGGTGGCAAAATTCGCCCGACCTCCAGCCACAGTGGCATACTCGTCACCGACCCGGTTGTCTGCGCCGCCACCAATTGTTGAGGCAAAAGCGCCCGCCAGAATTGCGTTGCCGACGCCGCCTCCGATTGTTGAATCGCCCGCTCCCATTTGGATATTGTTGCGGTCCCCGCCGCCAATTGTCGCCAGGTATGCGTTCGTCTCCACAAGGTTATACTGCCCTCCGCCAATGAATGAGGACCCTGCTCCAGATTGAATCGTGTTCTGCAGGCCGCCTCCGATCGAACTGCCATTCGCGTTGGTGTGGATCTCGTTGCTATAACCACCAGCAATAACGCAATTGGTTGAACTGTCGCTAACGCTATTGAACTCACCGCCGCCAACCGTGCCACCCTTGGAGGTGTTGCCGATGGAGTTGGCGTTGCCACCACCGATCGTGCTGCGACGAGAACCGCTGCCAATAGTGTTATTGCCGCCACCGCCAATCGTGGCTGACAAGGAGTTCGAACCAATTGAGTGCGTGAATCCACCACTAATCACGCTGTCATTTGCGCCATTACCGATGGTGTGGTTTCTACCGCCGGCAATAGCAGAGTAATCGGCACCGCTGGCGACACTGTTTTTCAAGCCTCCCCCCACCGTTGCGTAGTCGCTCAACACCACATTGTTGTGCGGGGAATTTTCGTAAGATGTCGCCCCACCACCGCTGATCGTCGCCCCGACCACGTTCGAGCCCACAGAGTTGCCTGACGACCCGGCAATCACGTTCGGTGCGCCGTCTGGCGTCGGCGCGACGTCACTACCGTCGCCGTTGTCCTCGATCCGGAATACTCGCAGCCCATTTACCCTAAACTCCAGCGCTTGGTTGTCCGTCGTGCCGAGGAAGTGCGTGCCGGGCGTGGTGCCCGCGTTACCACCCAACAGCCACACCTGGTTGGTGCGGGCCACACTGGCCGCCAGCCGGGCGTCCGGCACGGTGCCAGCGGTCAGTTGACCCGCGTTTAAGTTGGTCAGCCCTGCGCCGTTGCCGCTGAAACTGTTCGCCGAATTGCTGAGCGTCACCGCGCCGGAGTAAGTGCCCGCGAGGCCGGCCGAGGGAATTACACCGCTCAATTGCGCCGCCGGCAGGGTGCCGCTAAGATTGTTGGCCGTGATGGCGTAGGGCGCAGGACTGAGGGGTTGCCGCGGAGCGAGGGTGTTAAAGGGGCCAATGGTGGTGCGGACTTCCAATTGCAGCCAGCGCGCCGCTCCGGGGAAATTCGCGCCGAAATCCAGCGGCAGGACGAACAGCCCATTGGTCACGCCCACGATCACCTGGGTTGGAGTATTGGAAGCGAGCGCGACACCGCCGCTGGCGGCGTTCCAGAGCGACGCCTGAAACTCGGCGTTCCCGGTGTAAGGTCCGCCGCCGTCGGTCAAGAAGCCTTGGTAGGTGAACCCGGTGCCTTGGGCGTACGCCGATGGAGGCGCAAGGAAGGTTAAGAGAGAGAAAGCGGCGGCAGAGGCGACCGCGACCGACAGAGTTCCAATAGGAGTTTTCATACGTTGGATTGGAGTTTGCGAACGGCCTGGAAGTTGAGAGGGAGTTTAAAGGAATCAGGATAAAATTCAAGCAAACCCTGCCGCGTCGCTGCACTCCCTCCGCGCGCGAGCAGACGTCCAAAGGGCAAACGCTTTCGAAGTCTGGGGTTTTGCCAGGCTCGTTTTGAACGCCGCCCTAGAGCTCTGCCAGCAGCGGACCGAAGGCCGATCTCAGCTCAACCTCAAAACCTTCGCCGCCGCTTCCGCAAGTTTCAGCGGCGTACTGGGGAACATGCCGAGGTAGAACATTCCCACCACGCACACGCTGAGCGCGAAACGGATCGAATTGGAGAGTTCGATGGGCGAGAGATCGGCCGGTTCCTTCGACCAGTAGATCGCGCGGATGACGCCGAAATAGTAGTAGAACGACATCACCACGCCGGCCAGCGCGATGGCGACGACCCAGTAGTAGTGCGAGTTGCTCGCGCCCTGCTCTACCACGGCTTTGAGCAGGAGAAATTTTCCGATGAAACCCGCAAGCGGCGGAACGCCGGCCAGCGACACCATCGCCAGCGTCAGCGCGGAGGCAAGCATCGGCGAGCGTTTGCTCAAGCCGGCGAGCGAGCTGATGTCCTCGGCGTCGGCGGCCTTGATCACCACGCAGAGCACCGTGAATGCAGCGAGCACGGTGAAGAGATAACCCGCGAGATAATACAGCACTGCAGTCGAACCTGACTGGCTAAGCGCGGCGAAACCCAGCAGGAGATAACCGGCGTTGGCAATGCTCGAATAACCGAGCAACCGCTTGAGGTTGCGCTGCGGAATCGCGCACAAGCTGCCGTAGAGAATTGTGATCGACGCCAGCGCCATGAGCAACGCGGGCCAATGCATCGCGACTGCCGGCACTGCCGTGAACAGGAAGCGCAGCAGGAGCACGATGCCCGCAGCTTTGGAACCCACCGCGAGGAACGCGGTCGTCGGCACCGGCGCGCCTTGATACACGTCCGGCGCCCAGATCTGGAACGGAAACGCGGCGATCTTGAAACCGAGCCCGACGATCACCATCAACACACCGATGATCAGCACGGGTTGTTGCGCGAGTTCCTTTTTCGCTGCGAGCCGTTGCGCGAGTTCGCCGAATTCCATCGTGCCCACCGAACCGTAGATCAGCGCGATGCCGAACACCATGAACGCCGATGCTGCGGCGCCGAGGATGAGATACTTCACGCCGGCTTCGAGCGAGTTCTGCCGGTTGCGCAGGAAACTGGTGAGGATGTAAAACGTGATCGCGATGAGTTCGATCGACACGAAAAGCATCGAGAAGTCGTTGGCCGACGAGGCGAACATCATCCCCGCGAGCGCGAAGCAGATCAGCGCATAAAATTCCGTCACGCCCGACTGGAATTTTTCCGCGAACTCCACCGACATGATGAGCACGAGGATGGCCGCGAGGAGGAAGAAGCGTTTGAAGAACAACGCGAGCCCGTCGAAAACATACATGTGACCGAAGGCGTACTGCGGCTCCGGCGCGTTGAGCGCGAAGCTGTAGGCGAGCACGATCGTGAGCAGGCCCGCGGCGGCGTGACCGAGCTGGCGTTTGCGATCCGCCGGCGTCCACAAATCCAGCAGCAGCAATCCCAGCCCGAGGGCAATCACCGCGATTTCCAAACTGATCAACGAATAGTTCATTACAAATTCACCACGCTGTCCGTCGCGCGCCGCTTACTGCGCTTGGGCGACCTTCGTCGCCGGCGTCTTCGCATTGGCCGCGTCCACGATCAAGGCGGCGCTCGGCTTAATCCGCTCGGTCAGCAGTTTCGGGAAGAAACCGAACAAGAGCAGCGCCGTCAGCAACACTACGAACGGCAGCTTGCGCCACGCGTTGCTCGCATCGACCACGCCCGAGTGGGTGTCGTGCGCTTCGCCGTGAACAACATTGCGGATCGCGCGCAGCATGTAGATCGCGCCGATCACCAAGCCCCCCCATGCCGCCGCGACGACGAACCACGAGAGTCCTTTCCACGCGCCGAACATCACCAGCGCTTCGCCGACGAAATTGCCGAAACCAGGCAAACCGCAGCCAGCCATGAAACACATCACCAGCGCCGCGCCGATGAACGGCATCCGACGAAGCAACCCGCCAAGCTTGCCGATCTCCAGCGTTCCGGTTTGGTTGTAGAGGTAGCCGCTGATCGCGAAGCTCAGCGCGGCGAGCAATCCGTGCGCGACCATGATCGTCACCGCGCCCGTTAGACCAATGAGCGACACGCTCGCGATGCCGAGGAAAACGAAGCCCATGTGCGCAAGGCTCGAATAACCGATGAGAAGGTTGAGGTCCTTTTGCCGCATCGCCACGAAGCCGCAATAGAGCAAATTGCCGAGGCAGAGCCACGCGAGGATCGGCATCCAGTGCGCCGTGCCTTCCGGCATCAACGGCAACGCGACGCGGATGATCGCGTAGAGGCCAGCCTTCTTGAGCACGCCCGCGTGCATCATTGCCGTGGCCGTCGGCGCGGAACCGTAACCGAGAGGCGCCCATGAATGAAACGGAACCAACCCTACGAGAATGCCGAAGCCGAACAACAGCAGCGGGAAAATGAAGCCCTGCGATTGCGCGGAGAGCGGATGCGCCTTCAAGTGCGCTGTGAGCTCAATGATATTCAGGCTGTGCGCGCCGGCTTGCACGTAGAGCGCAATCAAGCCCACCAGCGCGATCAACGCGCCGATGCTCAGGTAGAGCGTGATTTGAAACGTCGCGTAGTTTTTCTCCGCGCCCCTGCCCCACAGGCCGATCATGATGAACGTCGGCACCAGCGCGAGTTCGTTGAAGAAGTAGAAGAAGAACAGGTCGAGCGACGCGAACGCGCCGAGGATGCCGCCGGTGATCAACAGCAGCAGAATGTAGAATAATTTCTCGTCGGTTTTGATTTCCCACGACACGCACGTCGCGGCGAACGCCACGATGGCGGCCATCAACACGAGCCCAACGTTCAAGCCATCCACGCCGACGTGGAAGTTGATACCGAGCGCGGGGAGCCACTCGATCTTGCTGAGGAATTGAAATCCATCGACGCCCGGTTGGAAGCGGAAGAACAACAGCACCGCGAGCAGCATCGTGACGAACGTGGCCAGCACCGCGAGCGCACGCGCCACGACGCGGAAGTTCGCCGGAACGAACGCCAGCACCAGCGCGGCGAGCAGCGGAATGAAAATGATGGTCGTGAGCATGGCGCTATTTCAGGACGTAAAAGAGCAGCACCGCGACGCCCAGCACGAGCAGGAACGCGTAGGTTTGCAGGTTGCCCGTCTGCACGAGACGCAAAGCGCGGCCAACGAGTTCGACCGTGCCGTGGGTGCCGCGCACGGCGACGCCCGACACGAGCCAGCGGTCGATCCAGTTCGCCACGTAGCTGATCGCTTCGTGCGTCATCGCGATCAAAGCGGTGTAAAGCTCATCGAAGTAGAAGCGGTTGCGCATCGCGCGCGAAAGCCACCCGAGCTTCGCCGGCAGCGGATCGGTGTCGGCATTCGCGTAGAGGCTGTAGGCGAGGCTGAAGCCCACGCCGGTCGCGAGCAAACCGAACAGCGCGGCTGCGGGCGCGTGACTGAACGGCGCAAGGATTTCCTGGAAGAATGGAAGCGAGTGTCCGACTTCTCCGCCGAAGGAACTGCCGATGAACTGTTCCAAGCCCCAGAAACCCGCGAGCACTGACGGCACCGCGAGAACTTTGAGCGGCCACGTCATCACTTGGGGCGATTCATGCGCGTGTGAGGAAGCTTC
Source organism: Limisphaerales bacterium (assembly GCA_044224905.1). Classification (GTDB taxonomy): domain Bacteria; phylum Verrucomicrobiota; class Verrucomicrobiia; order Limisphaerales; family JBGAJN01; genus JBGAJN01. The sequence continues at coordinate 1,449,273 of JBGAJN010000001.1, read as the reverse complement.
GCCACGTTCCTTGCCAAGGAACGCCACGAATACGAGGCGGAACATGTAGAACGTCGTGAGCGCCGCGACGAGCACAGCCAGGATAAATAGGAAGAAGTTGTGATGGTAGGCTTGCGCGAGAATGGCGTCTTTGCTGTAAAAGCCGCTGAACGGCGGAACACCGCAGAGCGCGAGTGTGCCAATGAGGAACGTCCAGTAAGTTGTCGGGAGCTTTTTCTTGAGCCCGCCCATGTTCCAGATGTCCTGCTCGTGGTGCAGCGCGTGAATGACCGAGCCGGCGCCGAGGAACAGCATCGCCTTGAAGAATGCGTGCGTCGTGAGGTGATACATCGCCGGCGTCGGACCGCTGAGCCCGACCGCCATCACCATGTAGCCGAGCTGCGAGAGCGTCGAGTAGGCGAGGATGCGCTTGATGTCGTTTTGCTGGACCGCGATCAAAGCCGCCAGCAACGCCGTGAAACCACCGATGTAGGAAATCACATCGAGCGCGGAAAAGTGACCGAGGAACGCGAGCGAATGCGGCCACACCGTCGGTGCGCCAAACAGAAAGAACGTCCGGCACAGCATGTAAACGCCCGCCGCCACCATCGTTGCCGCGTGGATTAACGCGCTGACCGGCGTCGGACCTTCCATCGCGTCCGGCAACCACACGTGCAGCGGGAATTGCGCGGACTTGCCCATCGCACCGCAGAAGATCAGCAACCCGCCGACCGACGCGAGCGCGCCGAGGGCCGTCGGGTTCTTCGCGAGTTCGTCTTTGAGAAAGGCGAAGTTTAATCCGCCCAGCGCGGCCCAAACGATGAGGATGCCGAGGATGAATCCGAAATCGCCGAGACGATTCGTGATGAACGCTTTCTTCGCCGCATCGGCAGCGGATGCTTTTTCATACCAGAAGCCGATGAGCAGGTAGCTCGAGACGCCGACGAGTTCCCAGAAGATGAACATCATCAGAAGATTGTTCGCCAGGACGATGCCGAGCATCGAGAAGGTGAACAGACTCAGGCTCGCGAAGTAACGACTCACGCAGCGGTCGTCGTGCATGTAGCCATAGGAGTAAACGTGAATTGCGCCACCGACGCCCGTGACGATCAGCGGCATAAGCGAGCTCAGCGGATCGATGACGAAACCGAAATCCACGACGAAATCGCCGACGCGCAACCATTCGGTGCTCAGCCCTTCGTGGGTGAACTTCCCGCCCGTGAACAGAAACAACAGGCTGCTCAGGAAAAATGCGAGGGCCACTGCGGTGATGGAAAGTTTCGCGCTGAGTTCACGGTCGCGCTGGGTGAACAGCGTGATCGCCACGGCGCTCGCGAGCGGCAGAAATAGGATGAGCCAGGGAATCGACGACATGATCAGAGCTTCATCGTGGTGAGATCCTCAACGTGCGCGGTCTGGCGCTTGCGATACAGCGCCACGATGAGGGCGAGGCCGACGGCGACTTCCGCCGCCGCCACCGTGATAATGAAGAACACCATCACCTGGCCGTTGAGGTTGTTGTTGTAGCGCGAGAAGGAAACGAGCGCGAGATTGGCCGCGTTGAGCATCAACTCGAGCGACATGTAGATCACCAGCAGATTGCGCCGCGCGATCACACCCAGCAGGCCGAGGCAAAACAGCAGGCCGCTGACGATCAGGTAATGTTCGAGTCCGACGTTCATCACTTGAGATCCTTTTTGCTGAGCAGAATCACGCCGACCATCGCCACGAGCAGCAGGACGGAGAGGATTTCAAACGGCAGCACGAAATCGGTGAACAACAGCATGCCGAGCGGACGCGTGGCGCCCTCGGCCGTCGCTGGAGCGAGGCCCGCACCGAGTTTGGAATCATGCAGGCCCTTCAGCAGAAACGCCGCGACCGCTCCAACGGAAACCACGCCCATCGCGAGCCCAGCGAATTTGATTTTCCGGCGCTCTTCCTCCTTCAAATCGAGCAACATGATCACGAAAAGGAACAGCACCATCACCGCGCCGGCGTAAACGAGCACCTGCACCGCTGCGAGGAAGAACGCGTTGAGCAACACGAACAGGCCACCCATCGACACGATGGTCAGCACGAGAAACATCGCGCTCGTGACCGGATTCCGGCTGAATGGATTCGCGACCACCATGAGGCCGCAAAGCAGCGTCAAAGCGGCGAAGGCGTAAAAGAAAATGTCGTGCGTGCCCATGTTTGCCGTGAATCAGACCTTTACCGGAAACGTTTCCTGTTCCTTCGCCTCTTCGAGCTTGTGCTTCCACTTCTGAATGCCGGAGTGCGTGCCGCCGAGCGCGAGGAGCTTCTCTTTGTTGTAAATCATTTCCTTCCGGGTGAGACCGGTCAGCGAATAATCCTTTTGCAGAAAGATCGCTTCCTCGGGGCACACTTCCTGGCAGAAGCCGCAGAAGATGCAGCGAAGCATGTTGATCTCAAATTCCTTCGGCATCTTCTCCGCGTTGGTGCGATCGGCCTTGAGGCCACTGTCGCCGGGCGGCGTGATCTTGATGGCCTTGGGCGGGCAGACGAATTCGCAGAGCTGGCACGACACGCACTTGGTGCTGCCTTCCTGGTCCTTCACGAGATACGGCGCGCCGCGATAGCCCTCGGGCACGACCCATTTCTCTTCGGGATACTGCATCGTCACGCCCTTGCGCCGGAAGACGGTGTTGATGAAATGCTTCGCGGTGACTTTGAACCCGCCGATCAATGCCGGCAGGTAAAGCCTTTCCCAGAAACTCAGTTCGTTTCGTTTAACAATCATGCGAGCACTTCAATCTTCCGCGTCATTTATTTCGAGTGCGCGATCAACATCACCACGGCCGTCACTACGATGTTCGCCAAGGCGAGCGGAATGAACCGCCGCCAGCCCAGATCCATCAGCTGATCGTAACGGAAGCGCGGCAACATCCAGCGCACCCAGATGAACAGCACCATGAAAAACAGGAGCTTGCCGAGGAAAATGCCGATGTGCAGCAACCCAGCCGCGAGCGAATTCGCGGGCTCACCCAACCAAGGCAACGTCCAACCGCCGAAGAAGAGCGTCACCATCATCGCCGATGACGCGATCATGTTGGCGTATTCGCCGAGGAAGAAGAGCGCGAACTTCATCGAGCTGTATTCAGTGTGATAACCGCCGACGAGTTCGGTTTCCGATTCCGGCAAGTCGAACGGGAGCCGGTTCGTTTCCGCGAACGCCGCGACGAGGAAAATCACGAAGGCAAGCGGTTGCTTGAAAACCAACCAATTCGGCAATACCCACAGAAACGTTCCCGTCTGGAACTCGATCACCTTGCTCAGGTTCAAATCGCCCACGAGCATGAAGATCGGGATCACCGACATGCCCATCGCGATTTCATAGGAGATCATCTGCGCGCTCGAACGGATACCGCCGAGGAACGGATACTTGGAGTTGCTCGCGTAGCCCGCCAGCACGATCCCATACACGCCCAGCGACACGATGCCGAACGTATAGAGAATGCCGACGTTGAGATCGGCAATGACCATCTTCTGCGCGCCGAGCGTGGAGCCGAACGGAATCACCGCGAGCGTGAGGAACGCGGGGATCGCCGTGATCGCTGGCGCCAGCCAGAAGTAAGCTTTGCGAACATATTCCGGCGTGAAGTCTTCCTTGAGCAGGAACTTCAATCCGTCCGCGAGCGGTTGCAGCAAGCCAAACGGCCCGACGCGATTCGGTCCGACGCGATCTTGAATCCACGCCGAAATGCGGCGTTCCGCCATGACCGAGTAAGCGATCATCGGCATCACCACCGCGAAGACGCAGAGGACCTTGATCGCGCTGAAGAGCACGAACTGCTGCGTGGCGCTGAGGTTGTTGATGAAATCAAACATGACTAAATTTGCACCGTGACGCCCGTGTCACCGAGCTTGCCCCATTCGAGGCCGTTGAACGCCGGGACATCCTTCGCCATCTGGTTGAACAAACCTTCGATGCTCGAATAACTCTTCTCTCCGGTCACGAGTTCAACGAGTAAACTGAGGAATTCCCACTCAGGGCGCGCGTCGCCGCGAGGCTCGACGGCCTTCATGAATTTCTGCAAGCGCCCCTTCACATTCACGAACGTGCCGCGTTTCTCGACGTGCGCGCAGCCGGGGAAAATGTAATGCGCCAATTCGGTCGTGGCGTTCGGTAAAATATCGCTGACGATGAGCGTCTCCAGCTTGCCTAGCAAATCCGCGCCGATGCCATGCTTCGTTACGTCTTCACCGAACACGATCATCGTCTTGATCTTCCCAGCTTTGATGCCGTCGGCGATTTTCGGGAGGTTGATGCCCATTTCGGTGAAGCAAATGCCCGTGAGCCGCGCGCCGTTGCTGTTCGGGTTTCCGTCGTTGCTCACGAGCAATTTATCGCCTGATTGCACACGCGGAACGGAATCCGTGATTGCGCCAAGTCTCTTTGCGAGCTTCGCAAGGAGGTACAATTCTTCATTAGTCTGCCGAGCCGACGCAACTATAGCGACCGATCCACGTGCGGCTTTTTCCAGCAAATCAGGAATGACATCTAACCAACCCATCCATGGACCTTTCCTGCTCACCTCGTGTTCGGCTTTCATTCTCACCTTTGTGAGCCTTTTCTCGCTGCCGATCCATTTGTAGTTCAAACGGCCCGCGTCGCACATCCACGTGGCGTTAACCGCGTCGTTCTGCCGCGGTTCGTAGCGATAAACTTTTTCTTCGCGCGAACCCACCACGGTGTTGCAGCCAGTGCCGCAGCTCGTGCAAACGCTCTTGGTTTCCTTGAGGAACCACACGCGCATCTGGAAACGGAAATCTTTCGACGTCAGCGCGCCCACCGGACAAAGGTCCACGGTGTTGAGCGTGTAGTTATTGTCGAACGGCGTGCCGGGGAACGTGGCGATGGTGTTGTAGCTGCCGCGATTGACGATACCGAGTTTGTCATCGCCCACGATGTCCTTCGTGAAACGAATGCAGCGCGTGCAGAGAATGCAGCGCTCGTCGTCGAGCATGATGCGCGGACCGAGATCGACTTGCTTCGGCTTGTGTACCTTGGCCTCGACGAAGCGGCTCTGCGATTGGCCATAATCGACGGAGTATTCCTGGAGCTTGCACTCACCGGCCTGATCGCAGATCGGGCAATCGAGCGGGTGATTGATGAGCAAGCCTTCGAGCACGCCCTCGCGCATCTGCTTCGTCGCGGCCGAGCTCGGATAAATTTCCATGCCCGGCGAAATCGGCGTCGCGCACGCAATCGCACCGCGCGGCGTGGTCGGCTCGTAGGGGAGAACTTGCTTCGCGATTTTCGGCGAACCGTCCTCGTTGAGCAACGGCTTGCGATCCGGCCCCATCATCGGCAGACCAAATTCGACGAGGCACATGCGGCAGTTGCCCGCGACCGGCAACTTCGGATGATAGCAATAATGCGGGACTTCCTTCTCCGCGAGCTGGCACGCCTGCAGCATCGTGGTCGGCTGCAGCTTGCCCTGCCAGTCAGGCATCATCTTCGGCACCTCGATCTCGCGACCGTCCACCTTGATCTTGATCTTATCAACCGGTGGCGGCGCGGCGGGCGCAGGCTTGGTTTCAGTTGTCGCGGGTGCTGACATGGAAATCAATGATTCGGGCTGGCGGCGATTTTCATTTTGTCCGTCGGACCAGCGCCTTTGGCTTGGGCCTCGGCGGCCGCGCCCTTGGCTTCGAATTCGTCTTTGAACTTGTTCACGAAGCTGAGCACCGGCCAGGCGCAGGCTTCGCCGAACGCGCAAATCGTGCGGCCTTGAATATTCTTCGCGATGCCAAGGAGATAATCCGCGTCTTGCTTGCGGCCTTCGCCATGCGCGAGACGATGCAGCGCTTTCGACATCCAGAGTGAGCCTTCGCGGCACGGCGTGCACTGACCGCAGCTTTCGTGGGCGTAGAATTCAGAAACGTTCGCGAGCGCCTCGACGATGTCACGGCTGTCGTCCATCACGATGATCGCACTGGAACCGGACATCGTGCCAGCTTGCTGGAGCGAATCGAAATCATAGGGCAAATCGAGCAACGGCACGTCCACCTTCGTCATCTGACCGTCGGCGCCTTTGCGGTTGAGTTTGAAAACTTCGCCCGCCTTCAAAACTTTCGAGGACGAACCGCCGGGAATGATGGCTTTGAGCTTCCGCCCGTCACGCAATCCGCCGCCGAAAGCGGGATCGTTGATCAGTTCGCCAATGGTGGCCTTACCGACTTCGACTTCGTAGTAGCCGGGGCGTTTGACGTCACCGCTCAAGCTGACGATGCGCGTGCCGGTGTTGTTCGGCGTACCGAGCTTCGCGTATTCCGCGCTGCCCATCGCGACGATGTGCTTCACGTGGCAAAGCGTCTCCACGTTGTTCACGATGGTCGGGCTCATGTAGAGACCGAGCACGGCGGGGAAATACGGCGGCTTGATGCGCGGATACGCGCGCTTGCCTTCGAGGGATTCGATCAAGCCGGTTTCTTCGCCGCAAATGTAAGCGCCCGCGCCGCGGTGAACGTAGATTTCGAGATCGTATCCGGTGCCGAGAATATTCTTCCCGAGGAAATTTTTCGCACGCGCTTCGGCAAGGGCTTTGTTCAGCAGCTTCGCGCCCAGCGGCATCTCGCCCCGGATGTAGATGTAGGCGAGCTTCACGTCATTCGCCCAGCAGGAGATGATCATCCCCTCGATGAGCTGATGCGGATCTTTGTGAATGATCTGGCGATCCTTGAACGTGCCCGGCTCGGATTCGTCGGCGTTGCAAATCAGGTAAATCGGCTTTCCGCTGCGGCGATCGACAAAGCTCCACTTGAGGCCAGCAGAGAAACCGGCGCCGCCACGGCCGCGCAAACCGGACTTCAAAACCTCGTCGCGGATGACTTCCTGCGACGATTGCTTCTTGCCGTCGGGCAAATCGCGCGGGGCGGTCGCGAGCGCTTTTTTGAGTTGCTCATAGCCGCCATGGCGCAAGTAGCACTCCATGTCGGGCGTGTAACCCGGCGCATCGACGTGCTTGAGAATGAGGCGAAATTCGGCGGGCATATCAGCTGCAGCTTGACTCTGCGGTTGGAATCCCTACTTTATGCAACGCCTCGCACTGCCCGATGGTGTAACGGTAGCACAGCAGACTCTGACTCTGCTTGTCGTGGTTCAAATCCATGTCGGGCAGCCAATTCTTCCCGGCGAATCCCATTTGATTGACGAAAAGGTTCAGCATGTTCATTTGCACTTCGCCATGATTTCGTCGGCTTTGGCGGTCGAAACACCTTCGAACAGATCCTCGTTGCACATCATCACCGGCGCGGTGCCGCAACTGGCGAGACATTCCACGAACTCGACCGAAAACTTCCCGTCCTTCGAGGTTTGAAGTCCGTGCTTGTGCGCATCAAGTCCCAACTTGGTGCAGAAATGTTCGTGCAACTTTCCGGAGCCGCCGAGCGCACAGCTCAACGTGCGGCAGACTTTGATGACGTGCTTGCCCGTCGGTTCCTGGCGGAACATTGGGTAAAACGTAACCAGTTCGTAAATGTTGATCGGTTGGAGATCGAGTTTTTTCGCGGTCCACTCGATGGCTTCCTTCGAGAGGTAGCCGAAGTGTTCCTGCAACGCGTGGAGGAACATGAGCGACGCGCTCCGCTTCTGCGGATAATGCGTGATCAGCTCATTGAGCTCGGATTCAAGGTTCGCTGGAACGGAAAAGCTCATCGGTCACATTCTCCCATCACGAAATCGATCGATCCCAAAATGCTAACGACGTCGCTCATCAAATGACCGGGCAACACTGCCGGGAGGATGCTCAGGTTCACGAACGATGGCGCGCGAATTTTCAGGCGATGCGGCGTGCCGCCTCCCTTGCTGTTGATGTAGAAGCCAAGTTCGCCCTTGGGATTTTCCGCACCGAAATAAATTTCACCCGCCGGCGCGTTCACACCCTGCGTCACCAGCATGAACTGGTGGATCAATTCCTCCATGCTCGTGAGCACTTTGTTCTTCGGCGGCAACACGGTTTTGCCATCGGGAATGTTCACAGGCTCGCCGGATTTGTTGTCCGCACCACCGGGAAGCTTGTCGAGGCACTGATGAACGAGGCGCACGCTCTGACGCATTTCTTCCATGCGGACGAGATAACGATCGTAGCAATCGCCGACCGATCCGATGGGCACGTCAAATTGGAGATCTTTGTAGCAAAGATACGGGCTCGCCTTGCGAAGGTCGTGATCCACGCCACTCCCGCGGAGATTGGGACCGCTGAGACCATAGTCGATCGCCATTTCTTTCGAAATCACGCCGACGTCGCGCGTGCGATCGACGAAGATGCGGTTGCGCGTGAGCAAAGTTTCGGTTTCGCCGATATTCACGACGACTTCTTTGAGGAATTTCCGCACGGAATCCACCCAACCCGGCGGCAAATCGCGCGCCACACCGCCAATGCGCGTGTAGCTCGTCGTGAAACGGGCGCCCGTGAGGGATTCGAAGAGATTGTAGAGTTTCTCCCGCTCAGTGAACGTGTGGAGAAACACCGTCATCGCCCCGCAATCCATCGCGTAACAGCCCACGCCGAGCAAGTGCGCCGAGATGCGTGCGAGCTCGCAGCAGATAACGCGGATGTATTGGCAACGCGGCGGAAGCGCCTGATCAATGCCCATCAACTTCTCCACCGCCAACGCGTAAGCAACGTTGTTCGCCAGCGGTGCGAGGTAGTCCAGTCGATCCGTATACGGAATGAACTGGGTGTAGGTCATGTTCTCGGCGATCTTTTCGTCGCCGCGATGCAAGTAACCCACATCGGGGGTCGCCTTGGTGATAATCTCACCGTCGAGTTCGAGAATGATGCGAAGCACCCCGTGCGTGGAGGGATGCGATGGGCCCATGTTCAGGACCATCTTCTCGCCCTGCATGTCCTGAAGGTCATCCGACGCCGGAGCGATCGCCTGCTTCGCTTCAGCAGCGCGGGCGGCGGGCTCTTTGAATTGGATGTCTTGAACAGTGGCCATGAAAATCAATTCTCGGGCGTGCGCACACGCGGCTCACGCACCATCGAGTCCTTACCACCCGCAACCGTCACGAACGGTCCGCCCTCCAGCGGAGCAGGCTTAGAAAATGCAACGTCGGGTAAATCCGTCGGCTTGCCGGCAAGCGGAAAATCCTTCCGCAACGGGAAATACGGATAACCGTCCCACATTAGAATACGGCGTAAATCAGGATGCCCGCGAAACCGGATGCCCATCATGTCGTAGATTTCGCGCTCATGCCAATCCGCCGTGCGCCAGACCGTCGTGACGGTGGGCAACTCGGATTTCTCCTCACTGACTCGCGTCTTCAGTCGCAAGTGCTGGCGATGCGCGATGCCGCTCAATTCGTAAACCACCGTCCAACGCGGATCATCGCCGAGATTGTCCACGCCGCTGACGTCGATCAAATAGTCGAAGCCAAGTTCGTTTTTCGCGACCGCACAAACATCCGCGATCTTGTCCGCATCCGCCACACTCAACGTGACCTCACCGCGAAACTCAACCGGCGCGGAGATCAATTCCCCGAACTGGGCTTTCAGTTTTTGCGCAAGTTCCAAAGCGGACATGGTGGTGGTTGATATTTCGGAAATAAAACTTAAGCGCTAAGCTTTTTCTGCGTGGACAACACAGGCTCTTTCGAAACCTTGTTTTGCATTTTGATCAGCGCATCGAGCAACGCTTCCGGCCTCGGCGGGCAGCCAGCGACGTAGACGTCCACCGGGACAATGTTGTCCACCCCTTGCAAGACCGCGTAGCTGCGATACATCCCGCCGGTCGAAGCGCACGCCCCCATGGCAATTACCCATTTCGGCTCGGCCATTTGGTCGTAAATGCGCCTCACAGCGAGCGCCATCTTGTAAGTAACAGTACCAGCAACGATCATTAGATCGGACTGCCGAGGGGAAAACCGCATCACTTCTGAACCAAAACGGGAAATGTCAAAGCGACTCGCACCGGCCGCCATGAGTTCGATCGCACAACACGCCAAGCCCATCGGCATCGGCCAGAGAGAGTTCTTGCGAAACCAATTGAGCACGGCATCGGCGCGAGTGACGATCACGTCGCCTTCGATCTTGGAGTTGTAGCCGACTTCGGTGTTGGTCTGCATAAGCACGAACCGGGCAGGCGAATGCCGACCCTGAGACGCAAGCTAATCAGCACCCAAAAGTCCGGCAAGTGAATTTGTGATTTTTTTCACAAGCCGGCCAATTCTTGACGATTTCAGACAACTCAACGCGAAGAGTTTCGCCCAACAACTCTTCGAATCGTTCCTCCGTGCCGAAAAATCATCTGCGAGAACTCCGCTGATTACTGAAAAAATGATTTCCGGAAAAGCGAAAGGCCTGCTTGACTAACCCCCTGCCGACAACAATATTTGCCGGCTATTTTGAAATTCTGTTTTGATTTTTGCGCCCAACCAATATGGTAAAACCTAAGGATAAGAAGTCGCCCGCTAAAACCGGTTCAGTGCGAGCCAAAGCTCCAGCAAAAACTGATGCCGTCGGCAGCGAACCCAAAGCCAAGGTGGCGGCTGAATCCAAGGCCGGAAAAAAATCTGCCCACACGGCGGCAAATGGCGAACCCAAGTCGGCCGATGCAGCGATTCCGGAAAATGCCACCACGATGGTCGGCACGGTGAAAAGCAGTTCGGGCGTTGACCTCACCGAAAAGGTGAAGGAGCTGGTTCGTCTCGCGCAAGAGCAAGGGTATCTAACTTACGGCGACATCAACGACGCGCTGCCCGACAATGTCGTCAGTGCGGATGATTTGGACGAAATCTACAGCAAGCTCCGCAACCTCGAAATCGAGATCGTGGATCAGGCTGAAGTCGACCGCGTCAAGCAACCCGAACCCGAGGAAGAAGAAGATAAGAGCCGCCTCGACATTCTTGATGATCCGGTTCGCATGTATTTGAAGCAGATGGGACAGGTTCCCCTGCTCACGCGCGAACAGGAAGTTGAGATTTCCAAACGCATCGAAGATGCGGAACTCGAGGTAAAACGGATCATTTACAATTTTGGCTTTTCCGGCAAAGAGCACATCGCACTGGCGGAAAAATTGATCTCCGAACCCCCAAAGGAACGCTTCGATCGCGTGATTCTCGACAAGAAGATCGAAGGTCGCGAAGATCACCTAAAAGCGTTGCGCAAGCTTGTAAAAGACGTGCGTGAGATCGACCAAATGGTCGACGACAAGTTCGCCGAAGTTCAAGCCGCACCCAACAAAGCCAAGCGGGAAAAGTGCGTCGCCGTATTTCAAAAAGCCGACGCCAAACTTCAACACACGTTCGGCAAATTCTACTTCAAACAAAAGGTCATTGAAGAGATGGCCCTTGTTGCGGACAATATTCAGGACAAGATCCAGATGAGTCTCCGGACCATCGAGGAGTTCGAAAAGCAGCGTAAATCAACGCAACAGCAGACGGTCATTCAATCCGAAGAGCGCAAAATTAAAGCTCTCGAAGAATTTGTCCGGATGCCTTATCGGGAATATCTGGAGGCGTATCGCCAGTTGCAGCACTTCTCCGCGAAGGCGCTGCAGGCAAAGACCGAAATGGTCGAAGCCAACCTGCGCCTCGTAATTTCAATCGCCAAAAAGTACACCAACCGCGGGCTTTCATTCCTTGACCTCATTCAAGAGGGCAACATGGGTCTTATGAAGGCGGTCGAAAAATTCGAATATCGCCGCGGTTACAAGTTCTCGACGTACGCAACGTGGTGGATTCGTCAAGCGATTACCCGATCGATCGCCGACCAGGCGCGCACCATTCGCATCCCGGTACACATGATCGAAACGATCAACAAGCTGATGCGCGTGCAGAAGCAGTTGATACAAGACTTTGGTCGTGAGGCGACGCCGGAAGAAATCGCGGACGAAATGCAGATGCCGGTCGAGCGCGTCCGCGCGGTGCTCAAGATGGCGCAACAACCGATCTCTCTGCAGAGCCCGGTTGGCGACAGTGAAGACACGAATTTCGGCGACTTCATTGAAGATAAATCGGCGGAGAACCCGTCCGACATGACGAGCTACAGCTTGCTTAAAGACAAGCTAGGGGATGTCTTGGAGTCGTTGACCGACCGAGAACGGAAAGTTTTGGAATTGCGATTCGGCCTTGGCGATGGCTACAGCCGAACGCTCGAAGAAGTCGGCAAGCAATTCAAAGTTACGCGCGAACGCATTCGCCAAATTGAGGCGAAGGCGCTTCGCAAGATGCGCCACCCCACGCGCATTCGCCAACTTCAAGGCTTTCTTGAAGCCGACGAAGTGGACTAACACAGGTTCTTCCCGAAAGGAAAACCCGGTAAACCAATCAGCGAGTGCGGAAGAATCGATCGACCTTTTGAAGGAGTTGATCGAGGGAAAACATTTTGCTGATACAGTCCGAAGCGCCCTTCGACATGGCGTCATTCTTCAACTGATGATCAATGTGCTGTCCAGTCATAATGATCACCGGCAATTTGGGTTTGCTCATTTTCAAGAGGTCCAACAAATCCAAGCCAGCTGAATCCGGCAGTGCCAAATCAACCAGCGCCAAATCAAACTCTTGTTCGTGGGCCATACGAATCGCCTCGGACGCCGTATCGACCGCCGTCACCGAATATTCCAGCTTCTCCAAACTGACCGTTAGCAACTCTCGAATCGCTTCTTCGTCATCCACAAGCAAAATGCGGCCATTCATAAATTTGCCGCCATTGATAAGCGCAAATAGTTGCCAGCGCAAAACATATTCAGACAATGACAAATGTGATTCGAAACCAATGAGCCCAAATTTCGCTGCGATTCAATTCGAATACTGAGCGCGTCCCAAATTGACGAAATTTCTAATCTCCAATACTATCCCCCAAGAGAATTGTTTCCATTTTTACCATTTTCTCATGCCAAAACAATACGCATGAAGGCCCCGCCCAACACGGAATTGCCACCGCCTCGCAAAGGGAGTTTCTTTGCGCTCAAAAATGAAACCCGCCAACCATACATCCTTGTTTGCTTGGTTTTATGGTCAATTTTGAGCTTCTTGCTGATCAGTCGATTTGTCGTCAGTTCAGTTGAAATCGACGGGGTCAGCATGGAAACAACACTTCACAATCACAAACGGTATCTGGTTAACCGTTTAATCTATAGAGTTCGCGACCCAAGGCGCGGCGAAATGGCCGTTCTTCAAGATCATCTCGACGAAAGCTTCGTTGTGAAGAGGATTGTAGGTCTGCCTGGAGAACTCATCGAATTCAAGAACGGCAAAGTATTTATCGATGGACAAGAACTTTTTGAATCATACCTCCCTGAAAAGACCGAAACATGGCCAATGAAAGCGTCCATGAAATCACACAGAATTCCGCACGGAGAATACTTTGTCCTCGGTGACAACCGTCCAAATAGTACTGACAGCCGAATTTACGGATCTTTGGATCGGAAAAGCATTTTCGGCTTGATTAATCCATAGGTCAATTTCCACCTCGCACACTCCATCCTTCCTCTTAAGGATTGACTCCGGTCTACCTCTTCGGCCTGCCATTCAAGTAGCCTTAAAGAGTCATAAAAACTGTTGCCAAACGATAAAGTTTTGATAATAACCGAATCCGGCAACGGAAAGGAATCGATTCAAAACAACCAAAGCTATGCAAAAACACAAAACCATCCGTCTCATTGGGCTTGCCTGTTTGTTGACAGCATTCGCCTCTACGTCAGCATTGACAGTTGTGGCAGCCGAAAAGAAAGAAGAAAAGAAATCGCGCGGGATCCCCTATGCCGGAACCGTCTCAGCAATTGACAAAGCCGCGAAGACGGTAACCATAAAGAAAACTGAAGCCACCCGAACATTCGACATAACCCCAGAAACAAAAATCACCAAAGGGGGGAAACCAGCTACAATCGATGATGCCGTGATTGGCGAAGAAGCGGCAGCCTATGGACACGATCAAGGATCCAAACATATCGCACAATCACTACGTCTCGGAGCAAAGCCTGAAACCTCTACATCAGCTAAGAAAAAGAAAACAGACGATAAGAAATAGGACCACAAACAAATCACAATAAAAACACGGTCCTTTTCCGCTGCAGGCAGGTATTTCAGAATACCTGCCTATTTTGTGTTGGCGTATTGTTTCCAGAAAAAAAGGCCGAAACGATTTAGTTTCGGCCTTTATTTAGGAAAGATTTGGCGGCTACCTACTCTCGCGCAAGCTATACAGGCACTACCATCGGCAACGCTGCGTTTGACGGCCGAGTTCGGGATGGGATCGGGTCGGACCACAGCTTTATGGCCACCAAAAAGTCTTATTAGAAGTCAATCGACACCGACTGAATGTTGGCCCTGAGGTCAACGCTTCTGTTTATATAAAGAACGTTTCGTTCTCTGAAAACTACACATAGAAGTAAGAAGGACTTTCACAATTCGCGAGCTATGCTTTTTTTCTTTGTATAAAAAAAGCGATCAAGCCGCACGACCTATTAGTATCAGTCCGCTGAAAGCCTTACGGCTCGTACACGCCTGACCTATCAACCCGGTGGTCTGCCGGGGGTCTTTAGGGACTTGCGTCCGGGAAACAATATCTTGGGATGAGCTTGGCACTTAGATGCTTTCAGCGCTTATCTCTTCCGCACATGGCTACGCAACGATGCCCCTGACGGAACAATTGCCACACCAGAAGTGCGTCATTCTCGGTCCTCTCGTACTAGAGAATGAACCCCTCAAGTTTCCTGCGCCCACAGTGGATAAGGACCGAACTGTCTCACGACGTTCTGAACCCAGCTCGCGTACCGCTTTAACCGGCGAACAGCCGGACCCTTGGGACCTTCTCCAGCCCCAGGATGCGATGAGCCGACATCGAGGTGCCAAACCAAGTCGTCGATATGAACTCTTGGACTTGATCAGCCTGTTATCCCTAGCGTACCTTTTGTCCGTTGAGCGACGCCAATTCCACATTCAAGCGTCGGATCATTTGGGCCTGCTTTCGCATCTGCTCGACTTGTTGGTCTCGCAGTCAACCTAGCTTCTAGCCATACCCTCAACGCATGGTTGCAAACCATGCTGAGCTAAGCTTCGCGCTCCTCCGTTACCATTTGGGAGGAAACCGCCCCAGTCAAACTGACCCGCACGCACTGTCCCCCAGCTGGCTAACAGCTTGGGGTTAGAATCCTAATTCACAAAGAGTGGTGTTTCACATTGCGACTCAGCAGCAACCGAAGCCACTGCTTCAAAGTCTCCCACCTACGCTAAGCATCATGAACCAGAACACAATACGAGCTTACAGTAAAGGTGCATAGGGTCTTTCCGTCCTACTGCGGGCAGGCGGCATCTTCACCGCCGTTACAATTTCGCCGAGATCCTCTCCGAGACAGTCGTTCAGTCGTTACACGATTCGTGCAGGTCGGAACTTACCCGACAAGGAATTTCGCTACCTTAGGACCGTTATAGTTACGGCCGACATTCACGGGGACTTAGGTTCCGAGCTTCGCCTTACGGCTAACAAGTTACCTTGATCTTTCCGCATTGGTCACGTGTCACACCCTATACGTCGTCTTCACGACTTAGCAGAGTGCTGTGTTTTTGTTAAACAGTCGCTAAACGCAATTTACTGAGGCCCACCGAAGTGGGCACCCCTTCTCCCGAAGTTACGGGGCTAATTTGCCGAGTTCCTTAGAAAGGTTTCTCTCGCGCGCCTTGGTCTACTCGACCCACCCACCTGTGTCGGTTTACGGTACGGGCAGCTAGGGAAACAACGGATGGCTTTTCTCGACAGATTGTCTGGTGATACGCTTTGGCCGAAGCCTAGGCTCAGTCTTTCGATGACTTAGTCACTTTTCTCTCTGTTACCCCTTCCGTCTTAATCCTAGCCGGTGCAGGAATATTAATCTGCTGTGCATCGATTACGCCTTACGGCCTCATCTTAGCTCCCGACTAACCCTGGGAGGACGAACCTGCCCCAGGAAACCTTAGGTTTACGGCGAACAGAATTCTCATCTGTTTTACTCGCTACTCATGTCTGCATTCTCACTAATCGACGCTCCACTTTCCGTTTCCGTCCAGCTTCACTGCATCGATTACGCTCTCCTACCACTCGAAAAGTCCAAAGACTTCTCGAATCCGCAGCTTCGGTATATGATTTAATCGCCAATCATTTTCGGCGCGACATCGCTCGATGAGTCAGCTATTACGCACTGTTTAAATGATGGCTGCCTCTAAGCCAACATCCTCACTGTCTAAGCAACGTCACATCCTTTCCACTTAATCATATTTAGGCACCTTAGCTGGCGGTCTGGGCTGTTGCCCTCTCGGCTACGAAGCTTATCCCTCGCAGCCTGATTCCTGTGATACTGAGATTCGAGGAATTCGGAGTTTGATTGGTTTTGATATCCTGGTGGGGACTCTAAGCCATCCAGTGCTCTACCTCCTCGAAGTACTTCCACAAGACTCGCCCTCAAGCGATTTCGGAGAGAACCAGCTATCACGGGGTTTGATTAGTCTTTCGCTCCTACTCTCAAGTCATCTCAGGATTTTTCAACATCCACGAGTTCGGTCCTTCATTGTGTGTTACCACAACTTCAACCTGCTCAAGAGTAGATCACCTCCGCTTCGGGTCTATTGCCAGCGACTAGTCGCACATTTCGTACTCGGTTTCCCTTCGCCTCCGCCGCATAACGGCTTAGGCTGGCCACTGACAATAACTCGCAGACTCATTATGCAAAAGGCAAGCTGTCACACCTTGCGGCGCTCCAACACATTGTAAGCATTTGGTTTCAGGTTCTATTTCACTCCCCTAACAGGGGTGCTTTTCACCTTTCCCTCGCGGTACTTGTTCACTATCGGTTGCCAAGTAGTATTTAGCCTTATCCCGTGGTCGGGACAGATTCATGCAGAGTTTCACGTGCACCGCATTACTTGGGATACCTCTAGACGGCTTCGGACTTAACTCACCCGGCTGTCACGGTCTATGGCCACTCTTTCCAAAGTGTTGAGCTCATCGTCCACCTATCATATTAAGGTCCCACAACCCCGGAAGGACAAGTCCCTCCGGTTTAGGCTCTTCCGCTTTCGCTCGCCACTACTTACGGAATCAGTTCGTTTTCTTTTCCTGGGGTTACTGAGATGTTTCACTTCACCCCGTTTTGCTTTGCCGGACTATGAATTCATCCAGTCAATACTGGCCGATTAAAGCCAGTGGGTTTTCCCATTCGGAGATCCACGGATCAACGCCTGCTTGCGGCTTCCCGTGGCTTATCGCAACTTGCTACGTCCTTCATCGCCTCTTGGCACCAAGGCATCCACCGAATGCTCTTAGTAGCTTGATCACAAAGTTAACTGGCTTTTCTGCTTCCACAGAATCACCTTCACTCAGCGAATTGTATTTGCCCTAATTATCTACCTATGTGTAGTTGTCAAAGAACGTTTCCTTCACTAAGTAATTGAGAGGTTTAATCCCAACCAATCAGATCCGGTAAAAGTATTTTAAAGTGGTGGGCGTGACTGGAGTTGAACCAGTGACCCTGCGCTTATCAAGCGCATGCTCTAACCAACTGAGCTACACGCCCGACTCGCCGGGGAGTTAGCCCGTAAATTCGAGTTGGTGGAGCTGAGGAGAGTCGAACTCCTGACCTATAGCTTGCAAAGCTACCGCTCTACCAACTGAGCTACAGCCCCAGCCGCTCGTTCGAGCTCGATCTCTACCACTTTTTAAAGAACAGACTCACTAAAAACTGAATTGTGCGATAAGCTTCGAACCGTAATCAACTCTTGCGAGCTGACCGACCTAGTGAAGCGGTTTTTACCCCGCTCACGTGTATCTCCTTAGAAAGGAGGTGATCCAGCCGCAGGTTCCCCTACGGCTACCTTGTTACGACTTCATCCCAATCACCAGCCATACCTTCGGCACCTGTCTCCTTGCGGTTAACACAGTGACTTCGGGTACAACCGGCTTTCATGATGTGACGGGCGGTGTGTACAAGGCCTGGGAACGTATTCACGGCGCCGTAGCTGATGCGCCATTACTAGCGATTCCAGCTTCATGCTGTCGAGTTGCAGACAACAATCTGAACTGGGCCGAGTTTTCTGGGATTTGCTCCACCTTGCGGTCTTGCGTCCCTCTGTACTCGGCATTGTAGTACGTGTGCAGCCCTGGCCGTAAGGGCCATACTGACTTGACGTCATCCCCACCTTCCTCCTCGTTTAAGCGAGGCAGTCTGTCCAGAGTGCTTCGAACTCTCGTTCGAGTGGCAACAGGACATAGGGGTTGCGCTCGTTGCGGGACTTAACCCAACATCTCACGACACGAGCTGACGACAGCCATGCAGCACCTGTGCATACTGGTATTGCTACCTCGTCACCCTTTCAGGCTTCTACTATATGCATGTCAAGGCCAGGTAAGGTTCTTCGCGTTGCATCGAATTAAGCCACATACTCCACCGCTTGTGCAGGCCCCCGTCAATTTCTTTGAGTTTTAATCTTGCGACCGTACTTCCCAGGCGGCATATTTATCGCGTTAGCTACGCCACAAAAGGGGTCGATTCCTTTTACAGCAAATATGCACCGTTTACAGCTAGGACTACCAGGGTATCTAATCCTGTTTGCTCCCCTAGCTTTCGTGCCTCAGTGTCAGGAGTTGTCCAGGGACTCGCCTTCGCCACTGGTGTTCCACTTGATATCTACGCATTTCACTGCTACACCAAGTATTCCAGTCCCCCCTCCAACCCTCTAGTCAAGTAGTTTCCAATGCAGTTTCCGAGTTAAGCTCGGAGATTTCACATCAGACTTACCCGACCACCTACGCACCCTTTACGCCCAGTGAATCCGAACAACGCTTGGGACCTCTGTATTACCGCGGCTGCTGGCACAGAGTTAGCCGTCCCTTCCTCTTTCGCTACAATCAGCTCTCGATGTGTTAGATCGAAAGGTTTGTTCGCAAATGACAGGGGTTTACGGACCGAAGCCCTTCATCCCCCACGCGGCGTCGCTCCTTCAGGCTTTCGCCCATTGAGAAAAATTCTCGACTGCTGCCACCCGTAGGTGTCTGGACCGTGTCTCAGTTCCAGTGTGACTGGTCGTCCTCTCAGACCAGCTACCCGTCTTAGCCTTGGTGGGCCGTTACCTCACCAACTAGCTGATAGGCCGCGGGCTTATCGCGAAGCGTCAGGTCTTACGATCCCCAACTTTGAAAACCGAGGGATGCCCCCCGGTAGTCACATTCGGTATTAGCTCGCCTTTCAGCGAGTTATCCCCAACTTCGCGGCAAATTACCCACGTGTTACGCACCCTTGCGCCACTCCAACTTCAGAATATTGCTACCCTGAAATTAGCGTTCGACTTGCATGTCTTATCCACGCCGCCAGCGTTCGTTCTGAGCCAGAATCAAACTCTCCGTATATTAAAACGTTAGCTTGAATCCGTTCGATTGATTAGATCGAACTATGTTTATGATTAAAACCCTAATGGATTTCGAACTAACTCGAAACCCTTTAAGGGGCTCTTAACTTATCGCACAATTCAATTTTCAATGAGCAGCGAGGCTTTCGCCCCAAAAGCTTCCCCATTTAGGGGACAAAAAATCCTGAGCGCCGAACCACTCTAACCATTCGGCATCTCAGATACCTGTTTAAGTTCGCCAAGACCTTACTTCTTACCTCGAAGAACCGTCAACAGATTTTTTAAACTTTTTTCTGTCGACCGTCTTTTGTCTCGGACCGACTCTTAAAGAACGGACGTGCAAAGTATCAAACTCCAGAAGTCGCGCAAGAGTTTTTTGAAACTTTCTGAAACTTTTTTTCGCACGCTCAGTTGTGCAGCACCCAGATGGCAAAAAAGGAATCTCTACTACACATCCACCGAACATGCTTCGGATCGCACGGGCATTGAAATTAGCGGAAGGATCCCCACGTTTGACCCCCATCAACGCCACGCTGATTTCTTTCAGCTCATTTGTTTCCAACGCTAACAATGTCAGCGCCGCATGATTGATTATTCCTAGACGATTTCGCCCAGCAATTATGACAGGGCAGTTAAGTTTGCGAATCAAGTCGACGACAAGGAAGTTTTCCCCAAGCGGCACCATCACACCGCCAGATCCCTCAATGAGCAGGATGTCACACTTTGCTTTCACTGCAGCGATTCGCCGAAAAACATCGTTCAGAATAATCCGTCGACCACTTTTTTTGGCAGCTATCGAGGGGGCCAGTGGCTCGCTGAAATAAAAGGGATTGAGCTCGCCGCGGCTCAAAACCTGCCCTTGCATAGCGCTAAGAACCTCCAAATCCTCCGTCCCACCCGAGCAAAACGGCTTCATCGCCAGCGCGTTCACGCCCTGATTTCGCAAATGCGCAACCAGCATCGCAGTCAGCAAAGTCTTCCCGGAATCCGTATCCGTCCCGGTGATGAAAACCATCCCGTTACGCTTAATCGGCATAGAACCCATGGCGGGGAAAGTGCATTCGCTGGATCTCATTTCCAGTAAAAGCGCAGCACTTGGATGTCGTTCTGATTGTTACGGCGGACAACCGCAATGAACTCCTTTTTGCTATCGCCAATTTGCGCCGCCACGGTGACTTCGAAATGATAACTGCGTGTCACGACGAGTGTCTGTTGCTGCAGGCCGTTTACCGCTTGGCGACTTAGTCCGGGCACGTTGATCAGCTCACCCGTGGATTTGAACGGCACGTCGTCTTCAGTTCCGTCAACGCCATCAGGTCCCGCGCGTTGATTAAGAATCGCGTGGGCAGTATTTTCGTCCACGCTTGGAATCAGCTGCAACACCTCGGCGGGTGCCGTATTAACGTTGATTGGACCGAGAGAAATCGTGGTAAAAAAATCGATCAAACCAAACGGATAGGTCTGCTCCGTTTTGTTGCGCTGGCTGGGCGATGCCAGCAACGCCTGGTTCTGATGCCCCACGTAACGCGGTCCCCAATACATCGCAGGAGTGATTCCATTGATCATCAATAATTCCGAGATGTCATCAATCGGTCCGTTTTTTGCGAAATACGTTTTGGGGAAATACGGGTTCTGCCCAGACGAATAGAACTGACTCTCTGCTCCACTGAGGCCTTTTAAATCATCACGGTCAATCCAGTCTTCAATCGAATCCGTGACCACCGGAAACTCCGACGCATCCACTCCCATCAGCGTCAAGGCCTGCTCGACGAGTTGCTTTCGTTTCGTGTTGGGGACGTTGATGTTGAACTTGCGCTCAAGATCCACAATCTTTAGCGAAAAGATGCCCTCGCCCACCTCGATATTCTCCAAGGCCACGTCGGCCAAAGGCGAATTGGAAGTCGCCAGGCTACCGGGACCGCCAGCCCACTTTTGATTCAGCGAATCATACGGCTCGCCGGCAATTTTCCATTGTTCCGCGAGGACCCACTTCGCGTACTCGACCCCAGATCGGCCCAGCCACTGCAACTCCTCCTCATGCGTATTGTTGCGAGCGAGTTTCATTTCGACCTTCATCGAGTAGGCGAACCCGCCCGCCAGCACTCCCAGCGCAATGATCACGACCATCACGATGATTAGCGCAATGCCTTGCGCGCGTTGAGTTGGAGTATGGATTCTCACGGCGAGCTCGTGTTAAAAGTCAGCGGAATGATCGCATCCCCAGAGGCTCCCATAGTATCACCGGTTCACGCCCGGCGGATTGGTGGAATTGATGATACCACTGCTGCTGGAAACGCCATTGTTGGTCAAATTGGGCGTCACCGTGCCACTGATGCCGCTTCGACTGGCAACACCCGCCCCCGCGGTTGTGGGAATTGTTCCCGCCGTGATGGCACTTCGATACGCGCCGCCGATGCCCGTCCCGGGGTTGTAAATGCCCCCACTGTCGCCGATTCCCCCTAAACCGCCCCCAAGACCTCCGCCCAAACCACCACCCAAGCCACCGCCGAAATTATTGATCGAGTTGTTCAACCCGCCTCCAAAATTGAGGCCTCCTCCCAGTTGACCGCCGCGATTCGCATTGTTTCCTGCGTAGTTCGGATTTCCTCCAAACAACGAATTTCGCCCTGGGGTGCTCGTGTTGAAATTGTTGATTGAGTTATTCGGCGAACCGTTTGGATTGTTGTTCGGATTCCCGCCGGGATTCTTGGAGTTTGGATTGGGCCGACCGCCGCCACCACCACCCTGCCCCAACACGGACGCCGGCACCGGCACGGACGCCGGGGACACCATCCCGCTTAAAACCGCACCAACAGTGTGCTTGTCGCCCGCCGCGTCGAAGGCCATTTCGTAACGGATCAGCCGCGGAACCTTGTTCGTCTCCTGCACCCATTCATCCACCCATTGATTCGCGTTCGTGTCCCAAAAATGCATTGCAAACACACTGACATCCTTGGCCAAAACGATGGCGTACGGCTCCTGATCAGGAGTGGTTGTCAGCAAATACGGCATTTGCGTCATGACCAACTGCGGCGAACCGTTGGTACCTGATTCCACCGAAAATCGGATCCGACGCACCGGCAAACCATCGAAGATGCCGAACCCGGGGAAGGATTCGGGCAAATGCGAGGTGAACTCTATCGTCGAGAAATCCCCGTTCATCTCCGAATAGAACGCGTAATTGGTGATGTTGTCCTGAAACACAGTCACCGTGGCCAGCGCATCTTCGAGTGCTCGCGAAGCCACACGGGCACGTTGCGCGCTCGCAGCCGCCGACAGGCCAATCCGCGATCCGCGCGTAACGGATGACCAGCAGGCATAGATCGCAGCCATGACGCCGGAGAAAATCGCGATCGCCAACATCACTTCGATCATCGTGAAGGCGCCCGCGCGCCAGCATCGACGCCAACGCAGTCCGCTGCGGCGCTCGGAAGGATGGGTTGTTCGAAGAAATTTCATGTCTATCTGCTTCCTGGCCGTTTGAACCCCGACGAACCCGCCGCGCCTTCCGGACGATACAGCAGCACGCTCATCTGCGAATCTGGACGGCCGTCGCGCATCACCACGTAATCGACTTGGAATAGAAAATTCGTTTCGCGCCACTTGCGAACGTCCCGCGACCACGTCAATCCGGGATACAACTCACCAAAGTCACCCGAGTCAGCACCTTCGTCCAACCGGTTCGTCAGCGACAATTCCGCCGCCAACCGCGCTGCGGTCACGTGGGACGTCTGCAAGGAACGCGCCGCACGCAGGTTCTGGGACACCAGCGTCAGCACGGCGAACGACGCCATGAAGAAGATCGCCACCGCAATCATCACCTCCAGCAGCGTAAACGCGCCGCCAGTCAAGGAACCATGCCGTGGCAGCTTCATCGTTTAACCCCCGTCTTCGCGAAGCTGTCGATCGGTTCCATGTCCGCCAAACCGGTCGTTACTTCGAGGGAAATTTTTCGCCACTCATTCGCATCGGACCGCAACACCAGCGTGAATTCATCGCTCGTTCCATTCGGACGGAATTTCACGCGCGCTTCCTCCGCGTCTTTATACTCAAGGAAGTTCACGTCCAGCATCTCGATGGAGATGCTCTGGGATATTTGCGTGGAAAATGAGGCCGCCGGGGGCGGTGCCGCGGTTTTTTCCGGCTGCAACACATCGGGCGGCGGGCCCACAATGTTCGCCGTCACCTGCGAAACCGTCGCCGCCGGGACGACTTTGAAGTCCTTCGATCCCGGGTTGATCAACAATTCATAGGGTGTGCCGGTGAGGATCGCCGCCGCACGCGCCTGCTGGCAGGCTTCCATGACGTCTTTTACCGCCGCGCGCATATTGCCCCGGTCCATCGCGCGAAACATTGCCGGAATGCCCATGCCCAGCACGACCGCCATGATCGCGACCACGATCATGATTTCGATCAAGGTGAAGGCGCCGTGGCGAAAAGGTCGCAAGTTGCCCGTCGCCAGCAGCCGATTCTCGCACCGGACGCGCCGGGCGAAAACCTGCGATCGGCAACCAGCCACCTGTAACCCAGTCTTCATTGGCGATTCATACCGATGTTCGACGTGATCGTGAACATCGCGGAAAGCACGCTGAACAGCAGGAAACCCACGCCCACAGCCATCACGATGATCATCGCCGGCTCGATCAAATTGGTCATCACGCGCAGCGCGATCTGCAATTCGTTCTCGTAGGTATCCGCCACGTTGGACAACGATCCGGGCACATCGCCCGTTTCTTCACCAATCCGCAGCAGATCGATCATCAATTGCGGGAAAATCTTACTCTTCGCCAGGGGCTCCGCGATCGTTTTGCCGTCCGTCACCGCCTCACGGGTCTTCGCGATTGCTTCCTTGAGCACCACGTTGGGGATGATTTCCTCGGTAATCTTCAGCGCCGTGAGCACGGAAACTCCGTTGAGCAACAGCGTCGACAGCGTCCGCGCGAATTGTCCGAACAAATTCAGCTTCATCACCCGCCCAATGATCGGCGCCTTCAATTTCCAGCCGTCGATCGTCCGCCGACCGCCGACCGTGGCTTGAAAGCGCTTGAACACCACGCCCACGCACAACGCCATCAGGCCCATCAACCACCAGTAACCGCTGAAAACCCGGCTCATCGTGACCAGCAACTGCGTGGACCACGGCAATTCCACCTTCATGCTCAGGAAAATATCCATGAACTTCGGCAGCATGAAGGTCATGAAGAAAAAGATGATCACCACGCCCACGCACGCGACAATCGCCGGATAAATCATCGCCGACTTGAACTTCGACTGCACTTCAGCGAAGCGGTTGAAGTGGTCCGCCAGCCGGCGCAACACATCGACCAGCGCGCCCGATTGCTCGCCCGCGCGCACCATGTTCACATACATGTCGCTGAAAACGATCGGTTGGCGGGACATCGAATCAGACAGGCTCTTGCCCTCCATTACGTCCTGTTTGAGCTGCTTGCTCACCTCGCCGGAAATCCCCTTCGACTCCAGATGCGTCATGCTGTTGAGCGCCACCGTGAGCGGCATGCCCGACTTCAACAGATTGGACAACTGCTGCGTGAAGGTCGCCAGCTCCTGCATCTTCGGCCGGCGTTGCTTGACGAGGTAAGCCCGCACCGACGCCGGCAAAAACGTGGATTTCGCGCCCGGCTTGCGTTCGCGCTCGCTCTCGCGCTCAGCCGCGGCCACCACGCCGCGCGAATTATCCACCATCACCGGGAACAACCCCAGACGCTCGATCTGCACCAGTGCCGCCGAACGATCCGGCACCTCCAGCACACCCTGCACGACTTCGCCGGAACGGCGGCGCGCTTTGTAAGCAAATTGCGGCATAAAACTCTCTATCTAAAACCGGTTCTCCATCAAAGTTTCCCGAAACCCAACTCGGCAACCACTGTTCCGCACGAATCTGAACGCTTCGAACAGCGACGAGCACCCATCACCCTTCCCTCTCCCCTCATCCGCTGAGGGGAGAGGGTGGACGAAGTCCGGGTGAGGGGTGCTCGTGGGCTAATCGGCATGCCAGCGGTTGTCATTCACGTTTCACCTCACGCTTTCACCGGCGCCCGGAACGTGATTCGCGATTCCATCCCCTCATTCGTGCTCCCGCGACGATACCCCTGCAAATCCAGCGTCACATGCGCGTAGCCGATCTTTTTCAACGCCTGCGCGACCTGTTCGCTCAATCCATCTTCCAAAAATCGCTTCAACTCCGTCACGCCGACTTCAATCCGGGCTAGCGGCGATGGGCGATGGGCGATGGGCGGATTTCCTATCGCCCCTTGCCCCGAACCTCTCGCCCCGAGTTCGTGCAAACGAACCCGCACATCGTAAAAACCCAACTCCCGCAAGACCGCCTCGCCCTGCTCGACCATCCGCAACTTCTCCGGCGTCACCGCTTCGCCGTAGGGAATGCGCGAACTCAGGCAGGCCATCTGCGGCTTGTCCGCCGTCGGCAGACCCAGAGACGCGGAAAGCTCGCGGATCTCCGCCTTCGTCAGGCCCACTTCCTTCAACGGCGCGCGCACCGCGAACTCCGTCGCCGCCTTGGCGCCCGGACGATGATCCCCCACATCGCTCGCGTTCTCGCCATAAGCGATGACCGCGAAACCTTCGCTACGGGCCAGGGGCGCGAGCTCCGTGAACAGCTCGTGCTTGCAGAAATAACAGCGGTTGGTGGGATTCGCCAGATACTCGGCGTTGTTGAACTCCTGCGTTTGCACCACGCGCACCGGAAACGCGAACTGCTCCGCCAATTGCAACGCCTCGCGCAATTCCGCCCGCGGCAGACTCGGCGAATCCGCGATGACCGCCAACGCCCGCGCGCCCAAAACTTCATGCGCCACCACCGCGAGGAACACCGAATCCACCCCACCGGAATACGCGATCAGGCAGGAACCGTAGGCACGAAGCTGTTCGCGGAGTTGCTGGAGTTTCGGCGGCGACACGTGGCCAAGTTGCCATTTGCCCACCGCCTTGTCGAGACTGACCAAGGGAACGGCGAAGGAATCCGCGCGGCTCCGTTGGGTTTTGCCGGGTGCGGCGAGGCTACCGACGAGCCGGCTCAGGGAAGTTTTACCACGGAGACGCGAAGGCGCGGAGGAAGTGAGGATTTCAACTAACCAAGCCGGCCCTAAGCCATCCGCCGCAGTCTATCCTGTGATTAGGCCGTTGTGTCCTCATGTCGTCTCCGTCTCAAATATTGAATCGCCATGTAACCGCAAGCCGCAACCGCAGTGCCGATGACGCCAAATCCCCAGCCGAACATCGTGATCGCTGCGGAGTAGCCAACGCCGTCGTAACCGCGACCGCCCCGTGCCTCGGCGAGTGCCATACCGACTGGGCGGTGAATGAAATCACAATGCAAGAAAAGCCCAAGCCACACGAGCAGCGTGCTAATGACCATCCGCTTGCCGATGTCTTCTCGCTTCTTCATTCGTGGCAAGAATACGACAATCGGCACGCCAAACCAGATAGCGAAGAACAGCACGTCTCGAACGATGGGCATGAACGTGGTCATAACGGCCTAACAGTGAGATTGAGCGACAGGATTGTCGTTTATCACTTCCACGGGTTGGAGTCTAAAACTTCACCGAGACCTTAGCCAGCCAGATTTTCCCTGCGCGTCATCCCGCGTCTCGGAGAAACCATCTGGACCTATGGACGCGAAAACTCGTCGAAAGGCGGCGTCGCCCAGAATTTCTTCTCCAACTCCGGATCGTTGCCGCCCGAATGGATATGACCTTCGTGACAAAAAACAATCGAGAGCTCACCTTTCGGACTGATTATGTAAAGGTCGGACTCGCCCGGTATGACGATCTTTTGCCGGAGTGAATCGTCGATGAATCTTCCGAGCCATCCAGTCCCGACTTCCATCGGAATGTTACACAAAGCCGGGTGCAGCTCACAGCCCCAGCCATATTTCACGTGAACGACTTGGTCACCCAAGAGACTCTGCAGTACAGAGGTAACCGTTCTCAGCGCGCGTTCCATTGAATCTGGCGATAAGATTGCAGTTACGAAATGACTTGGGTAGTCGGGCATAACGTCACGCAGCTTAGTTTCAGAAACATATGGAAACCCAAGTTTGCTCCGCTGACAGTCGCGGAACCTATTTCGCCGCTTCCACTTCGTCAATCGGCTTTGCTCAGTTCTCACCAACGGGAGGGCAGACCGGGTCAGTCGTCCGTGCGTGACTCGACCACTCGCACCCGGCATTGAAAAGCTTACCGGTAATCCCTTGTTTCCCCCTTCGGCGGACGGCTGGGACAGCCGTCCCCACCTTGGATCGTTTCAGCAAGAAGGATAGATGGTTGGGGCGGGCCGGCGGGAATTCCGCCGCCCTTGGCCTTCCGGGAGGGCTACTTTAACGGTATAAACTCACAAACCATTGCAAGGGAATGGCTTTCCTGTGCACCCCCGTCAAAAATGACGGTCCCAAAATGATTTTGGTGGTCACCAGAATCATTTTGGTGCTCACCAAAACCATTTTAGTGGTCACCAAAACGACTTTGGTCATCACCAAAACGACTTTGGTTGTCACCAAAATGATTTTGGGACGAACCAAAATCCCTTTGGTCATCACCGGAGGAATCTTTTTGGCAACTAAAGCTCCTTTGGTGGGCACCAAAACTCTTCCGTTAACCACCAAACTCCTCGGCTTGATCACCATCATCCTTTTGGGGTGAACGCTCAGAGGTTTGGTTGGCACTCATGCAGGTTTGGTTAGCCCCACTAAAAAAGGTAAGAAGACGAGCCAGCTCGCCGGGACACTCGCCCCGCCGCGATGAACCGGCACCGGAGCAGCCCCGTCAGGGGCGGAATATTTATAGTGTCGAAGGTCATCGAGTTGGCCAGCCCCGTCGGGGCGACATCGTCAGGAAGATATGCCGCTCCTACGGAGCTTGGGGAATCGATTGGGTTCCCTATCTACAAAGATGTCGCGCCTACGGCGCTGTCGCCCGACGCCCACAACCCCAACGGACAGTTCGTGAACTTCGATCCGAACTGGTCGCCCTCCGGCAACCCAACGGACGACTGCATCTATCTCCGCGACCGCCTGACCGACCTCTATAACATCGAGGCGCGGTAAGCGCGGGGGGGCTCACGCAAAGGCGCGGAGGGAGCAATCGGGCAGGAGGTTGCTTTACTTGCCGAAGCGAATCTCCGTCGTGAGATGAAGCTTGTGTGCGAGAAGTAAAGCTTCCGGCTCGATCAATAAAGGCCGTTCATTGGATCGAATGCAAACGACGATTGGCACGCCTTCCGCATCGAGTTGCCGAATCACCTTCGCGTGGAATTGAATCATTCCGTGGAGCCATTTGAGATGTTCGCTGATCGGCAGATGAGGTTCCAGCCAGGAGCGGAAAACCAAATCTTCGCCTTCCTGTTGGAAAAACGTTTGAAACTTCTTCTGAATGGTCGCAGTAACCGTTGCGTTGGGTTGCCGAATACGAATTTCGACTGGTGATGAAGGGTTCGGGGGCATTCGCTAAACGGAGGCTCGCACGACAGATTGGTTGTTCATCGCTTCCACGGTTACGGAATCGAAAATCTGAGTTGAACCTCTTCAAGCCGTATTTCCCTTCGCGCCTTCGCGCCTTTGCGCCTTTGCGCGAGTCGCCTCAGCGCACGAGCACGAACTTGCGTTCGATCAGGCTGATGAGGTGCGTGAAGGCGTGGCGGTCGGAACCCCGGAAATTATCGACGACAGCAAGGACGACGCCGTGTTCCATCACGAGCTGGCACAGGTCCATTTCCTCTTCGGTGAGGTTGCGCAGCGGCCCGGGCAAGGGATTGGCCAGCACCAGGCTCGCATCAAAGCGCGGGAGCTTGGCTTCCATCTCGGTCAATTCATCGTTCTGGCACGCGGCTTCTAGGAGGAGAGATTCGTTGGTCTCGTCGAAGGTGATGTTCACCGGTTCCTTGTCGAGGGGGCGGAGTTCGAAGGTGCCGGTCTGCCAGCGCAGGAGGCGGTAGAGGGTACGCTTGGGATCGACGGCGGCGCTGTCGTTGATGGTGGCCCGGCAGATTTGGCCGTCGGAGAGGATAACTTTGCCTACATCGGCCCCGTGGCGAACGGTAAGGACGCCGGACTTGCGGGTGTTGGTGATCAACTGGAGGAGGTCGGTAATCGGGAGTTCCTTCACGGAACCGGAAATCAATCGCGCGGTCTCGAGCATGGTGGTCTCGGCCGGGGCGCTGTGAACGCCGCCGGGGCGCACTTCATACATGGTGTTGCCTTCGACCGAGGCGACCAGCGGGATCGGCTTGGTATCGGCGAGGGACAGCGGCTTGGAGTCGCCGGCCGGTTCATCGGAAATCTCGAGGGAGCACGTGCCAATGAGGATGCGATCGCCCTTCTGGACGTTGGTGCGGCGGATCTTCTTGCCGTTCACGAAGGTGCCATTGGTGGATTCAAGATCCTCGACAACGATCTGTCCGCTCTGCACGGAGATCTGCGCGTGGCGGCGCGAGGAAAGCGAGTCATCAATATGGCAATCGGCCTCGGCGCAGCGGCCGAGCACGAGCGGCTTGTTCAGCGAGAGCGCGACGCGGCGACCGCGGTCGCGTTCGGACACAAACAGGAGGGAGTATGTGGCCGTCTTGGCCGCTGTCGGCGATTCAGCAATCGTGCTCATTGGGGAATGCTTAGCAAGGTTCGTTCCCACTTCCCGGGAGCAGAACTCTCGCAAAACATGAGGTGCATCCAAGGCAACTCCCGGGGCGCATTGCGTCAGAAAGGCGGTTTTCCGAGCGATTCACCCCCACCCATCGGCAACGGGACGCGGAAGCGTTCTCGCGCGCTCAGCGGGACTGCTGGAGCACGCGGAAGGAACGTCCGAGGTGCTCGGGGTGTGTCAAGGTTTGGAACTGACGGAGCCGCTGCGGTGTCCACTTTTGGAATGATGCGCCGGGACACTCGGTCAGGCCGGCGAGGCGGACGAGGAAGCTGGACTGCGATTCGAAGGCGTCGGTTTTAAGTCCCGCGGATTCGCCCGTAAGACGGATCGGCGTGAAGTTCACGTGGGCGGTTAGATCCTGTTCACCCGGCGCATCGAGGAGATCGGCAACCAAGCGGTGTTGCCGATACGCGCGCAAGGTGCCCGCAGCGCGTTCGGGACGAAATAAATCTGCGGCCTCCACGCCATAATCGATCGCGAGCAATTTTCCGGAGCGGAGCGCGCGCGCGGCCTGTTCCCACCACGCGGAAGCCGCGGGGCAAATCTCGGTGGTGAATTCGTCAGGCAAGACGGCGAGCAATTCGGCGGGGAGTTTAATTCCGAAAAGACTTTCCACATCCGATGCCGCGTTCGTCACGCGAGAGCCGAGAGCGGTTTCGCCCTTATTCGGCAGGGGCAACTTCGCCCAAACGAATTGGCCATCGCGCAAGGCAACGCCCCATTCGAAGAAGCAGCGATTCGTCGCGTCCCAGCCGAGTCGTCGCACGGGGAACGCGTCGAGGAGTTCGTTGGAGAAAATGATTCCACGGACACCGCTCGGCGGAAACTCTTCCCAAGCCCGCGCCCAACGCACGCGGGGAGCGAATTCAGCCAGGGTGCGCTCCTGCCAGAGCCGGCGCGAAGAGGACGGTTCAAGAATCCA
The DNA here is from genome assembly GCA_044224905.1 of Limisphaerales bacterium. GTDB lineage: Bacteria > Verrucomicrobiota > Verrucomicrobiia > Limisphaerales > JBGAJN01 > JBGAJN01. The sequence continues at coordinate 1,418,354 of JBGAJN010000001.1, read as the reverse complement.
ATATTCCAGCCGATGGAATACATCTGGGTGAAAGTCTCGAAAATAATTCAGCAGGTCACCGGCAAGACGCCCGTCGTGGGCGCCGGCCTCGACAATCTGCAACGGCGCGCTGGAATCGCCAGCGATGGCGCTGAGCCAACCGGCGAATTGGAAGCCGAGCAGTTCCCCAAAAAGACTCCCCACACTGACCGAGGTGTAGAAATCGCCGCGTTGTCCCACGGTGTCCTGTTTCCGTTCGTAATATCCAAGTTCAGGACAGTACAGCGCGAGTTCCATGAATTTCTCAAACGGAATCACGCCTTGGCGGGTGATCTGCTTTGCAATGACTTCGTGCAGTTGATTCATGGGCTGCCGAGCGGAAATAAAGACAGACGATTAACAGAAATTACATCGCCCACCTGAGTATATGGCCAAGATCGACGCGTTCTTCAATTTAATGTTCGAGCAGAAAGCCTCGGACCTCCACATGTCTTCCGGCAACCCGCCGATCCTGCGGATCAACGGCGAACTCACCCGCGTCGATTTCCCGGCACTCGAAAGCGATTCGCTCAAGGCGATGCTCTACGAGATCTCGCCCGAGTACAAGATCAAACAATTCGAAGAAACCGGCGACGTCGATTTCGGCTACGAAATCCCGAACCTCTCCCGCTTCCGCGTCAATTTCTTCAACCAGAAGTACGGCGTCGCCGCGGTGTTCCGGCAGATCCCGTCCAAGGTTTTGTCGTTCGAGGACTTTGAAAAATTCGACGCACCGCTCCCGCCCGTGTTGAAGAAGTTCGCGATGCTCCACAAGGGCCTCGTGGTCGTTACCGGCCCCACTGGTTCCGGTAAATCCACCACGCTCGCCGCGATGGTCGACTACGCGAACAAGCACCGCAAAGATCACATCATCACGGTGGAAGACCCGATCGAATTCGTGCACGAGAGCAAGAACTGCCTCGTCAATCACCGCGAAGTCGGCATGCACACCAAGTCGTTCGCGTCCGCGCTCCGCGGCGCGCTGCGCGAAGACCCGGACATCATCCTGGTCGGCGAAATGCGCGACTTGGAAACGATCGAACTCGCTCTCACGGCCGCCAGCACTGGTCACTTGGTGTTCGGCACCCTTCACACGCAGAGCGCCGCCAAAACCGTCGACCGTATCATCGACGTCTTCCCTGCCGACCAGCAGAACAAGATTCGCGCGACACTTTCGGAAGCGATCAAGGGCGTCGTGGCGCAGAACCTTTTCAAACGCATCGACAAGAAAGGCCGCGTGGCCGGGCTCGAAGTGCTCGTGGTCAACACGGCCGTCGCGAACCTGATCCGCGAAGGCAAGACGCACCAGATTCCCGGCATGATTCAAGTCGGCAAGAAGTTCGGCAACACGCCGCTCGACGACTCCATCATGGATCACTTGAAGATGAAGCGCATCGCGCCCGAAGACGCTTACAACAAGTGTCTCGATAAAAAGAAATTCAAAGTCTTTCTCCAAAACCCGCCCGAAGACGACGAGGTATAAGCCTCGCGACACTTTATTCCGCCTGAGCCATGCGCATAAACGAACTGGAATATTTTCTCAGCAGAATGCTGGAAGCTCACAAGGATGTTTCCGATCTGAACCTGACGGTCGATCGGCCCCTGCAAGTCGAAGCTTACGGGGAGTTGATCCCTGTCGTGACAGAACCGCCCCTTGGCAATCTTTCCCCCTACCAGACCGAGATGCTCGCGATGCGCATCATGGGCGCGAATCGCCGTCTGCTGGAAGAACTGTTGCGCACCGGTTCATGCGACGCCTCGTATGCTCTCGGTAATCGCGCGCGCTTCCGCGTCAATATTTTCTCCCAGCGCGGCAACTACTCAATCGTGTTGCGCAAACTCAACACGAAGATCCCCTCGCTTGAGGAGCTGTGCCTGCCGGATATTTTCCAGAAGGTCGCCAACGAAAAGACCGGCCTCGTGCTAGTCACCGGCGCAACTGGTTCCGGCAAATCCACGACGCTCGCGGCGGTGCTCAACGAAATCAACGCGACCAAAGCCGTCCACATCATCACGCTCGAAGACCCTGTCGAATTCGTTCACTCGCAAAAGAAGGCGACGTTCAATCAGCGAGAGATGGGCAACGATTTCGACACGTTCTCCAACGGACTGCGCTCAGCGTTGCGTCAGGCGCCCAAGGTGATTCTTGTCGGCGAAATGCGCGACCGGCTCACAGTGGAAATTGCCTTGAGCGCTGCAGAAACCGGACACCTCGTGCTCAGCACGCTGCACACGATCGATTCCGGCCAGACCATCAATCGTATTCTCGGCATGTTCGAGCCAGAGGAACAGGAGCAGATCCGCTATCGCCTCGCGGACACGCTGCGGTGGGTGGTCAGCCAACGGCTCGCGCCGAAGATTCGCGGCGGACGTCACGCGTTGCTGGAAATCATGGGCTCCAACCTCCGCGTAACCGAAAGCATCGTCCTTGGCGAGAGCGAAGGAAAAACCTTTCACGAGATCATCGAATCGAGCGCGCCGTTCGGCTGGCGCACGTTCGATCAATCCGCGCTGGATGCCTTCGAACAAGGGATCATCAGCGAGGAAACCGCGCTGCATTACTGCACGAAACGCGGCCCGGTCGCCCGCGGCATGGACAACATCAAGAAGCGCCGCGGAGAATCCACGACGCACTACACGAAGCTCCACATGAAAACGGAGACGCCCATGGGGCGCGACAAACAGAAGTCGCTGCTCGACGCACCTCCGCTAACCCTCAAGTTGAAGTAGCATGGCCATCGAGATTGAATTCACGAGTCCGAACGAAAAACCGGCCTTGGTCGGAATCACGACACCAGCGTTTCTGGTCGCGATTCGCCCCCAACTGAAAGAAGTTGGCTACAAGAGCCACGAAGTCCAGGACGCCAGCGATTTCCTGACGCGCTACTCGTTGACGCAGTATCCACTCGTCGTGGTGGAGGAGCTGTTCAGCTCGCCCACGGCTGAGGAAAATTACGCCCTGCGAACCTTGCAGCGTCTTCCGATGATGCAACGCCGTCATTCGGTGATCATTCTCGTCGGCGAATCGTTCGATACGTTGAATTCATTGCAGGCTTTTCAGCAAAGCGTCCACGCGGTCGTTCATCCGAACGATTTCGACAGCCTCGCCGGCATCATCCGCGAAACCGTCGCGGAAACGAACAGCATGCTCAGCGCGTATCGCGAAACGCAGACCCGCATCGCTCAGGGCAAGATCTGATGCCAACGGCGACTGAGAAAATTTTAGCACCCCTCACCTGTGGCCTTTCTCCCCTTGGGGAGAGCGAATGCACCGGTCGCGGCTACGGCACCCGCCTCTAGGCGGACCGCAGCCGGGCTGTTGAGCCGCTGACTGCCCGATCGGGCGGGAAACGTCTCAGGGTGAGGGGCGTCTATTTCAAGATTCGCAATGCGCTACAAGAGCGTAACCGCTCACTGCATGCTTGAATTCGTCACCACTCCCCCGCAGCTTCCCGGTCGATGACTCGGCTCGATATCGCGTTGGTCGAACGCGGGATTTGCGAAAGCCGCGAGAAAGCCAAGCGCTCCATTCTCGCGGGCCAGGTGCTCATCAACGGACAAGTCGCGCGCAAAGCGAGCGACACCGTGCGTGACGACGCACAACTTTCCCTCGCGACGCCCGAGAAGTTCGTCAGCCGCGGCGGACAAAAGCTCGAACACGGGCTCACACATTTTCAGATCGATGTTCGAAATTTGATCGCCGCCGACTTGGGCGCATCGACGGGTGGTTTCACCGATTGCCTGTTGCAGCACGGCGCGGCCAAAGTTTATGCCGTCGACGTCGGCCAAGGGCAGCTAGCGTGGAAACTTCGTCAAGATCCGCGCGTCGTGGTAATGGAGAAGACCAATGCGCGTGAACTCACCGCGACCAAGTTTCCGCAACCGTTCTCGCCGGTGGATTTGGTAGTGATCGATTGCTCGTTCATCTCGCTGCGCAAAATCCTCCCGGCGGCCATTGCAATTTCCAGTCCCATCGCTAAGATCGTCGCGTTGATTAAGCCGCAATTTGAGGCGGGCAAAGCCGACGTGGACAAAGGCGCCGGCGTCATTACGGACCCCGTGATTCACCAACGAGTTATTTCAGAACTGGAACAGTTCGCCAGTCAGCTTCCCGCGCTCGCATGGCGCGGTGTCACCACTTCCCCGCTGCTTGGGCCCGCAGGCAACACCGAGTTTCTTGTCCTCCTTGAAAAAAAACACTGACATCCGCCGCGTTGGAATCATCGCCAATCCGGAGAAGCCCGCTTCCGTGAACGTGCTTCGCAAAGCCGTCGCGCTGATCACCCGCAGCGGTCGCGAAGTGATTACGGAAGCACCTACGGCTGCGCTAGGGAAACTGAAGCTGCCGATTTGCCCTGATTCTGCCGCGCTAGCGCGCGCGTGCGATCTGGTGCTGGTCTTCGGCGGCGATGGCACCATGTTGCGGGTCGCGCGCGAACTGGCCGGCACGCAAACACCCATTCTCGGAATCAATGTCGGCGGGCTCGGATTTCTCACGGCAGTTTCCTCGGATCAACTCGCGCCAGCGTTGCGGCAAATCTGGGCGGGCGAATTCAAACTGGAAACACGGCCGCTGATCGAAGCGCGCGGACACACGCGCGCTCAGCAAATTTCCCAAGTCGCCTTCAATGACTTCGTGATCACTCGCGGGCCGTATTCGCGTTTGATCCAACTCGAAGTCTCCGTCGACGACGCGGTGCTGACGCAGTATCGCAGCGATGGCTTGATCGTCAGTTCGCCAACGGGCTCGACCGCCTATTCGCTCGCTGCGGGTGGCGCGATCGTCTCGCCGGACGCGGACGTGTTCGCTATCACGCCGATTTGTCCGCACACGCTGACAAATCGCTCGGTAATCGTGAACCTCAGTTCCACCATTCGCGTAAAAGTTCTGAGCGAAAAACTCGAGACGATGCTCACCGCCGACGGTCAGGTGCAGTTCGCGCTGACGTCGGGAGACGTGATTGAAATCCGTCGCAGCCGCCGACAGGTTCGGCTCGTCCGACTCAACGGAATGTCTTTCTCTCAAACCTTGCGACACAAACTTCACTGGAGTGGATCGAGCGTCTGATATGATTCGCCTCAAAGACATCGCCGAGCGCGCCGGAGTCTCCGTCATGACGGTCTCCAAGGCGTTGCGCGACCAACGCGACGTAGCCCCCGAAACCAAGGAGCGCATCAAGTTTCTCGCCAAGCAAATGGGCTACGTGCCGGATTCGATGGCGCAGAGCCTGCGCAACCGCACGACGAAATTCTTCGGCCTGGTCATCCCCGCGATCACGAATCCGCTCTTCGCCCGACTCGTGATGGGCATCGAGGAACGCGCGCACGAACTGGGTTACGACATCCTCCTCGCGCACTCGATGAATCAACCCGAACGCGAGGAAACGTGCATCCGTCGACTGCTCGCGCGCCGCGTCGATGGATTATTTGTCTCGCCGGTTTATCGCATGGCACCGACGGCGCGCATTTATGAGGAACTGCGCGAACGCCACACCCCCACCGTTTTGCTCGGACACCGCGCGCCTTTCTGCGCGGGCTTCCCGAATGTCGAAACCGACGACACCGCCGCGAGCTATCTCGCCGCGAAACATCTGCTGAACCTCGGCCATAAGCGCATCGCCTTTCTCAAAGGTCCGGCCGCCGCGCCGTGGGCGACGGAACGCTTCGAAGGCTTTCGCCGCGCACTCCGCGAAGCAGGTCACGAGATCGACGACCGGCTGGTGTTCAACGCCGGAGCCACAATTGAAGACGGCGTGAATGCCGCGCTGCAGATGCTCAACGAGTCGGCAAAGCCGACGGCGATTCAGGCGGCCAGCGATCTCGTCGCCATCGGTGCAGCGGACATGTTGCTCAACCAGCACGTGAAGATTCCTGGGGAGATTTCCATCGTTGGCTTCGGTAACATTCTCGTCGCGGAATATTTTCGCGTTCCGCTGACAACAATCCGCCAACCGAAGCTTCGCCTCGGCACGGCGGCCATGGATTCCATGATCAAATTACTCAACGGCGAACCCGCCGAAAGCAAACGTCTCACGGCAGAATTGATTGTGCGACAGAGCACCGCGCCGTTGAACAAGTAAGCGCCCTGCCCCTCCGCGCGCGGCCTGAATATGGCCCGGAACTTGCGATCAGCAGTTCCATGCGTATCAAACTATTCGCGCTCATTTTCTTGATTCTGATCGGCGCCGGACTCACCGGCTGGGGCGTCAACAACTACCTCGCGTGGCGCCAAGGGGAAAAGCTCCGCGCCTTTCAAACGGATGTGGAGAACCTTTTTGTCGCGCTTCAGAAGTATAAGGAGCGCATGGGTTCATATCCTTCCGGCAGCAACGCCGACATCGCCAACGCCCTTTCCGGCAAGAACGCGCGCGGTGTAATCGTGGTCGTCTCCAACCGGATTCCCATCAATGAAAAAGGGGAATTTGTGGATCCGTGGGGCACGCCGCTGTCGATTTACTTCGCTGGCAACAGCGTGCTGGTCCGCTCCGCAGGCGCGAACAGGACATTCGAAGACAGTCGTGTCAAACTCGCGGACGACTTGGTTTTCGGCAACTGATCAGGGGCGTCGACGCCAAGCGGCGATGAACATGCCGTTGCCGCCGAGATCCTGCGGCCAGATCGTCACCGCCGATGGAGTTGTGTCACGCGGCTCGCCTTTTCCGCTTTTGATCGCCGGCAACGCGAACGGCTCGAACTCTGGATGAGCCGCAGCGAATGCGCTCGCCACGTCGGTTGTCTCCGCACGCGTCAACGTGCACACGGAGTAGATCAACTTGCCGCCCGGCTTGACTGAACCAGAAACTCGCGCCAGCAGGTCGGTCTGCACCACAGCCAATTCCCGCACGTCATTTGCGGTGGTCGTCCAACGCGCGTGAGGATTGCGTTGCCACGTGCCGATCCCGCTGCAGGGCGCATCGAGGAGCACGCCGTCGAATTTGGTTTTCGTGGGCAGCTTGACTCCGCCATCCCACTCGACCGCGCGGTAGTTAAAACACTTCGCCCGACCCGCGCGCATTTTGAGCCGCTTCAATCGCCAATCCGCTCGATCACTCGCCCAGATCAAACCTTTGTTCTGCATCAGGTCGGACAGATGCAGCGTCTTGCCGCCCTCCCCGGCGCAAGCGTCCCACCACGTTTCGCCCGGCGCCGGCGCGCAGAGCAACCCCACCGCCTGCGAAGCAATGTCCTGCACTTCAAATTCGCCAGCGTGAAATTCCTTTGATCGAAACAGATCCTCCGTTCCCTGATATGCCAGGGCGTCGGCCAGTTGCGGCGCGTCCGGAATCCAACAATCGCCCAGAGTTCGCGCGAGTTCACCACCGTGCCCACGCTTGGCTCGCAGCCACAAACGCGGCTCGGTCTGTAAGGAGCGCAGCCATTCGGGAGTCACCGTCATCACTCCAACGGTCCACTCGGGCACAGCGGCAGCGAGTTCAGAATCGGAAATGCGTTGCGGCTCATTATGAAATCGATCGGCGAGGTCAACGGCCTGCGTCAACTGCCGCTCCATTGAGTCCCCGGCTTGCAACCAACCACGCCAACGACTCCACGCAAAGACCGCACGGCTGATTTCCCGCGACTCGAAGCGCGTGAGTCCTTTTTGATCACGAAATTCCTGACGCAATACCGCGTCGGCCGGTTTTTCACGATTCGCCCGCGACACAACGCGCGCGGCGATCTGGAGCATTTTATCCGTCACCCCGCGAGTGTGGGGAGCGCGCGCGTCGCTGGCGAGTCTGCAATGGCAAATCGGCCAGCAAATTCACGCCGTGCAGGCTCAGCCCTGCTCCGCATCAACGCTTCGACCCGTTGCCGTTGCTTGCCCCGACCGTTTTCGCTTCGGCGCGCACGACTTCGAGATACCGCGTGAGCAATTCCTCCTGTGCCGGCTTGAGCTTCGATTTGCGGCTCATCTTCTTCATCCAATCCGACCATTCGGCGTCCTGATATCCCGTCGGCTGATAGAACTCGTGGCACTTGGCACACTTGGCCACATACATTTTCTGCGCCTCCTTCACCTCGACCGGCGACAGCTCCGCCGCGCCCGCCGTGAAATAACTCCCGGCGGACGCGACGCTAAATATCAGTAAAGGCAGAAGACGCATCAGAGGTCGAAGCCAACAATCAGGCGGATGTTCACCCGCTCATTGTGGACCAGGTCGAGGTTGCGATGGCCATCATCCGCGCCATCCCAGTTGCGGCCGAAGATTTGCGGCATCACGGTCAATGTCGCGAACCATTTTTCCTGACGAAAACTCACCGCGGGCCCTACATACAAGGCGGAGAATTCCACCCGCTTGTAGTCCGGCATGGCATTCACATTGCGCGCTTCCAAGCCGACTGCCCATTGTTTGCCGACAAAGCGGGTGATACCGAACGAGGCGCCAAACTCGCCCTCGATGTCGTGCAAATCATTTTCCCATTCGACGGCATGGTTGAGATTGAGCGCCCACTTCCATTTTCCGTGGCGCTGGCCGATGATGATTTTCTGTTCAATCTCCGCAGTGTCGCCGCCGAAACCCGGCTCGACATAAAGCGATATCCCGACGGCGTGGTCCGCCGGGTTGACGATGTTAACAATGTTCTCCATCGATACACCCGTGAACTTGAAATCCGACATGTGCGCTCCGGTTGCGTCGCGAAAACTTTCTTGCTCACTGTTGAGATAAACGGACACCTGATAGTTGTCCGTGACGCCATACTCCAATTCAGTGCGCAATTGCCAGCGGTTGTAGTTTTGCCGGTCGTTTGCTCCGCCGACCAGCTCCCGGCGACCCGTGCGGAGGGTGACCCATTGCTCAACTTCCGTTCCGCCCGCGACCATGGTCTCGGGCTCATACGTGTAGGTGAATACTCGATCGAGCGCCGCCGTTGGCCGAACGAAGCCCAATCCCACTAGAGCGCCAACAATCAGCGCTTTCCGATTTTTCGAACTCAGTAATTTCATGATGTCGATATTGGATCAAAGCGTGGATGTCCGCCTTCGGTTGGTTGCGATTAGTTGACGACAAATTGCACCATCTTGCGTCGGCTCAAGGCCGCACACGCGCGGCGTTCTGCGCCGGCGTCTTCATCGGATACAAGCCCGGGCAGCAGCCGAACATCTCGTGAAACGCCGCGCTGAAGTGGCTGAGGCTGTTGTAGCCGACTTCGAGCGCGGCTTCGGTCACGTTGTAATCACCGCTCTTGAGAAGCTCCGCTGCGCGCTCCAACCGGAGTTGCCGCAGATACTGTGGAATGGTCACGCCCATTTCCTTGGAGAAAGTCCGGCTCAAATAAAAATGGCTGCAACCCACCTCGCGACCAATTTCCTCCAACGCCGGCGGCGCCGTCAGATCGCGTTGCAGGATGCGCATCACTTTCTCGACGCGTTCCTGTGACTGGCGTTTCTGTCGTGAACAGAACAACTCCTCCGTCTCGCGAAAGAAACAGGCGGTCATCAACTCCAGCGCCTTGCTCTCGTACCAGAGCCCCTGCGCCGCCGCGAGCACCGGCGGATGCCGCAGGCTGACGACCAGTTGCTGCAACTCGCTGCTGAGCCGGAACACCGCACCCACACCTGTCGCCGGGTGACCCGCCGCTGCACGCGTGATCAGCGGATGCAACACACCACCTGCCGCGCCGAGATGCCGCACAAGAAAGGCCGGCGAATATTCCACCGTGATGAACTGATGCCGCGCTTTCGCCCGACGGACCGCTCGCAGCGGCTCGGCCCCCATACTGTAAAATCCGGCGGTCTGCGGAGCGAACTTCACCACACTCGGCCCCGCCTCGACCGAAGCTTCCCCTTCAAGATTCAAGCACAGTTCCACGCTGCCCGGATGAAAACTAGCTCCCCAATCAAGGTCACTCGCGCTCGCGAACTCATGCCACTCAAAGCTAAAACCGCGCTCGCGAAAACTCCCGGCGAGCTGCCGCCAACCCGCTCCGACTCGCGCCCACGCCGCAGCTTCCGAAAAATCCGCAGGCACCGCGCGCGACCCAGAGGACGCAGCGGAAGCGCTGACTTTGCTGGCGAAAACTTCGGCCATTACCTGTTGAGACTAATTCTCAACAGAGCTTGACGCAAGCATTCCCTCGCCCGCGGTGATGCCGTGAAAGTGCAAAGTGTAGGCGACTTCCCGCGTGACTTTGCATTGGCTTCGTCGCAAATTTCGCCCGCCAAATGAGCATGAAAAAAACATCGCCCGTTTCCAGGTCCGGTCGTTTCGCCAACGGCCCCGCCGCTGACGTCGCCGCTTTCTCGGAATCGATCTCGTTTGATTGGCGATTGTGGCGCCACGACATTCTCGGCTCCATCGCCCACGCGGCGATGCTGCATAGGATCGGCGTGCTGTCGGTTGCCGAACGCAACGCCATCGTGCGAGGACTTGATGCCATCGGAAATGAAATCGCCGCCGGAACCTTCGCGTGGAAGGCGGAACTCGAAGATGTCCACATGAACATCGAGGCGGAGCTAACACGGCGCGTGCCCGCCGGCGCCAAGCTCCACACCGCTCGCTCGCGCAACGATCAGGTGGCGTTGGATGTTCGGCTCTGGTTGCGCGATGAGATTGTGGAACTCGACGACGAACTCGCGACCTTGCAACGCTCACTGGTGGCGCTCGGAGAACGCAACGCGTCCGTGATCATTCCCGGCTATACCCATTTGCAACGCGCGCAACCGGTCTATTTCGCGCATCACTTGCTGGCCTACGTAGAGATGCTGGCGCGGGATCGCGCCCGCGTCGCCGGATGTTTTCATCGCACCAACGTTTGCCCGCTCGGTAGTGGAGCAATCGCGGGCAGCACCTTGCCGCTCGATCGCGAGTTCGTTGCCAAACAACTCGGGTTCGTCGATGCCAAGGGCAGTCCGCAAGTAACGCAGAACTCGATGGACGGCGTCAGCGACCGCGATTTCATGGTGGAGTTCGCCTCGACCGGCGCGCTGATCGCCGTGCATTTGAGCCGCCTCGCGGAGGACATCATCCTCTGGTTCAGCAGCGAGTTTAATTTTATCAAGATCGCCGACGCTTACACCACCGGCTCCTCGTTGATGCCGCAGAAGAAGAATCCCGACGTGGCGGAACTCACGCGTGGAAAATCCGGTCGCGTCATCGGAAATCTCGTCGCCCTGCTCACGCTGTTGAAGGGTCTACCCATGACCTACAATCGCGATCTTCAGGAGGACAAGGAACGCCTCTTCGACACCGCCGACACCGTGCGCGCGTGCGTGCGCCTGATGGCCGCCATGCTCGACCACACCACCGTAAACGCCGACGCCTGCGCCAAAGCCGCAAGCGATCCGACGTTGCTGGCAACCGACCTTGCCGACTACCTCGTCAAAAAGGGAATGCCATTCAGAAAGGCGCACCACGTCGTCGGCGCGGTCGTCGCGCTGGCCGAACAAAGCGGCAAACCGCTCAATGAATTGTCCCTCGCGGATTTTCGGAGCGTGGACGAGACCTTTGGGAAAGATGTGGCGGACGTGTTCCACCTCGCCAAAGCCATGGATCGCCGCGCTATCACCGGCGCACCAGGCAGTCGCGAGGTGAAACGGCAGCTCATTCGGTGGAAGAAGCTACTGCGCTGATCGACTTTTCACTCGACGCTCAATCGACCTTACGCCGGATTCGATTGTAGCAAGGTTTGACGAGCGGCAGCTGGATTCTAGAATCCTGCGATGCACGCCCTCCTTCGGCTCGCGATTGCCTCGGTCGTTTTCGGAGTATCGATCTGTTCCGTACGAGCCGGATCCGCGGAAGTTGCTGTGAATCTCGCACGCACGCCGAATGGCGGCATTCAGCCGCAGGCGCTCGTCGACATTCAGGGAACTGTTCATCTGGTCTATTTCCACGGAGACGCCAAGGCCGGCGATATCTTCTACGTTCGCAAAGGTGCGGCCTCGAAAGATTTCTCGCAACCTCTACGGGTTAATTCTGAACCCGGCTCCGCCACGGCCATCGGAACAATTCGCGGCGCCCAGTTCGCACTCGGGCGCAACGGCCGCGTGCACGTGGCTTGGAATGGCAGCAAACCGTCAACACAACACATCGGGTCCGCAATGTTTTACACACGGCTCAGTGACTCCAGAAACGCGTTCGAGCCGCAGCGCGATTTGATCACCACGGCTGCCGGCTTGGACGGCGGCGGCTCGGTGGCGGCCGATGGCGACGGGCGTGTCTACGTGATGTGGCATGCTCCAAAGCCGGGCAACACCCAAGGCGAAGCGGGGCGGGCCGTCTTCGTTGCGCGCTCGAGTGATGACGGTCACAGTTTTGCCCCGGAAATACCGGCCCTGCCAAACGAGACGGGGGCGTGCGCCTGCTGCAGCATGCGCGCATTTGTTGACCGCCGTGGGAATGTGTTCGCGCTCTATCGCGCCGCGCAAAACAAGACGAACCGCGACGAAGTCCTGATGGTCTCGCGCAACCATGCTGCCGAATTTTCCATCGTGAAATCTCACCCTTGGAAAGTCGCCACGTGCCCGATGAGCAGTGCGTCTTTTTCCGAAGGGATTTCCGGCGTCCTCGCGGCGTGGGAAACTGCGGGTAGCGTGTACTTCTCCCATGTGAACCCGAAGACACTCGAAACCGGCGATCCCATCACGCCGTCGGGAAACGCCAAACGAAAACATCCGGTCAGCGCGAGCAATTCACGCGGCGAAATACTGCTCGCCTGGACCGAGGGCACGGGTTGGCAACAGGGGGGCTCGTTAGCGTGGCAACTATTCGATAGCAGCGGCCGCGCTAGGAAAAGTGGTCGCACCGCAGGCGTACCAATGTGGAGTTTGGTCGCAGTCGTCCCTGGTGCGGACGGTGATTTCACAATTTTCTACTGAGCGATCGTTTGCAACGCACCGCACCGAAAGCCAACGTCCATCAACAATCCATCAGGCTCCACCGGTCGGCGCCGCCGGATCATTGGCCGCCGCGTCGCGGACGTGCGACTTATCAGTCCATTCGTGCTTCTTCGGTTCGCGGAAAAAGATCAAAAAGATCACCAGCACGATGGCAGCGCCCCATGCGGGCGTTTGCCAAATGGCTTTCCAATCGTGCGAGAGTCCGTTTACGGGTTGCGCGAGCTCGTGTGCGGCGAGCACCTTGCCCGCGAGCAAAGTTCCGACAAAAGCGCCGACACCCCACAGAATGAATGCAATGAAACCTTGCGCCGCACCCCGGATGCGTTCGTTGGCCTCGTCGTCCACGTAAAGTTGCCCGGCGATGAACAAGAAGTCGTAGCACGCGCCGTGGAGCAGAATCGCGGTGAAGACAAACGCCGTCTGCGAGGCGCCGGCACCCACGCTGGCGGACAACGCGAAGTAGCGCAGAACCCAGCATGCGATCCCCATGAAGATCGTGATCTTGTAACCGAAGCGGCGCAGGAACAGCGGTAATAACAGGAAGAACATCACGTCGGAAATCTGCGCATACGACGTCTTCACGAGCATGTTCTCCCACTTCAATTCCGTGAGATAGATGCCGAGGTTCACGAAGTAGAAGTAGAGCGGAATGCAGATCAGAAACATGCACGCGATGAAGATGGCGAACGACGGCTTCTTGAGCAGCGCGAGCGCATCCAGACCGAGGATTTCACCCAGGCTGACATTTGCGCCGGTTTTCTTCGGCGGCGTGTGCGGCAACGCCAGCGAGAAGAGCCCGAACACGATTGACGCACCGCCAGCCAGATAGAATTGGATCGGTGATTCCGCTGCGCCTTTCACCATGTTCACCGCCACCAATCCGCCAATCCAGCCCACCGCCGAGAGCATTTTCACCCGCGGGAAATCCGTCTTCGGATTCGCCAGATGCGAAAGCGAGAGCGAGTTTCCCAACGCCAGCGTTGGCACATACAGCGCGCAGTAAAGAATCAGCGCCGGATAAAACGTGGAGAACTCCCGCAACTGCGGCATCACACACAGCATCGCTCCACCGAGAATGCCGAGCACGGCGAGCAGTTTTTCCGAGGCGAAAAATCGATCGGCGATTAATCCCACCAAGAACGGCGAAATCATCGCGGCGATCGCGAAGGCGCCGTAAGCGAGGCCGATCTGCGCGCCGGGGAACTTCAGCGTGTTCGCGAGATAAGCGCCCATGCTCACATACCAACAACCCCAGATGAAATACTGGAGGAACATGAACGCCGAAAGTTTGACCTTGAGTGCGGTTTGCATAATGCGATGCGGGGCTGAGTTGCCGAGAAACTAGGGAACACCACGCGCCACGGAAAGCACTATTTCCCAGGCCGTCTTCGGAGGGCTAATCAGCAGGACGGCTATTCACCTCACACGGTTTTCCAAAGGCGACCGTCTCCTTGCCATTCCCCAACGAGTGCACGGAAGGCTGCCGCGGGCGGTGAATCGTTCTCTTCCGACCACACCATCACCAGATCCACTGTGTGCTCGGGGCGCAACGGGCGGAACACGAGCGGTTGTCCGCGTCCCAGCGCCGCGATGCTGTCGGACACGATGCCCACGCCAGCGCCAGCCTCGACGTAGCTGAGCACGGTGCTAATCAGACTGGGCGTGTGCGCGAGCTTCGGCGCAAAACGCGCGCTGCGACATGCCGCCAGCATCGTGTCGTGCAAGCTCACGCCTTCGCGTCGCGAGAGCACGATCAACGGCTCGTGAATCAGGTCACGCCAGCGAAGCGTCTTCCGCTTGGCGAGCGGATGTCCGGTGGGTAAAGCCGCGCAAAGGCTTTCGCGACGCAAAACCAGCGTATGCACGCCGAGCGCGCGATGAGCGAGCACCGGCCGCGTCAACCCAATGGCCAAGCGACCGCGCGCGACCATCTCCCAGACGCGTTCCGGCGTGCGCTCTTCCAGCACGACGGTCACGCGCGGATAACGACGGCGAAACTCCTTCACGATTCGCCCAAGAAACGCCTGTGTCGGCGGACCGATGTAGCCGAGGCGCAATTCCCCTTCCTCGCCCGCAGCCGTGCGTTTCACGCGCCGGATCGTTTCATCGATGCGTTGCAGGAGCAGCGCGGTCTCCTTCAGCAACACGGTTCCGGCCGGCGTGAGCGACACGGAACGGCGCGTGCGCAGAAATAATTGCACACCGAGACGATCTTCAAGTTCCTTCACCGCGCGGCTGAGCGCCGGTTGGGCGACGTGCAGACGGCGGGCCGCCTTGGAGAAGCTCAACTCCTCCGCGACCGCTTGAAAATATCGCAGGTGCCGGATTTCCATGGGCGGGAGTCTAATGCCGAGCCGGCATAACTCCCATACCGAAATGAGATTTCCATCGGGCATCGGCCGGGCGCATAGTGTGAACTGATTGAGAACGGGAACAGCAATACTGTCGCGGGAACCGATCGAACCAGCGTCGTTCGCCGGATTTCTTTACCATCGGTTGCCCGCACACCGCGAAGCGTGCGGTCGCGACATGTCGTAATCCGGTCCGAATCCAGCCAACCACCCACCCAAACCCACCCATTATGCGAAGCGTAAAAAGCAGGTCTGTCCCCTCTCCGATCGCAAAACCGACACTCGGCACGCCGCAACCGCAACGCAACCGACTCCCGAGCCGACGCGACGCAATTATGATGGCCGCATCCGGTGCGCTGCTTTTGACCGGGTGCAACAAAAGCTCGGTAACGGCCCCCACCACGGCCGGTGGGCTGACCAAAGTGCGAGTTGGCTTCATCGGCATCACCTGCGAGGCTCCGATTTTTAGCGCGGTCGAGAATGGCTTCTTTCAGGACGAGGGCCTCGATGTTGAACTGGTCCGATGCGAGTGGTCGAAATACAAGGACGTGCTGGCGCTGGGCGGCTTCGACATCACGCATCACCTGGTCATGTATTTCCTCAAGCCCATCGAACAGGGGTTGGACGTCAAGATCGGCGCAGGCATCCACACCGGTTGCCTACGCGTGCAGACGGGCGTGAAGAGCCCCATTCAGACCGTGAAGGATTTGCGCGGCAAACGAATTGGCGTTCCCGGCATGGGCACCCCACCTTTCATCTTCGCCAATCGCGTGCTCGGCGCGAACGGCATCGACGCGATGAAGGAAATCGAGTGGCGTGTGTTCCCGGCCGGTGAGTTGGGCTTGGCACTGGAGAAGGGCGAGATCGACGCCATCGCCGATTCCGAGCCAATCGGCACCCTGCTACTCGCGGAAGGCCGGGTGAAAAACATCGCCGACCAAGCCAAGGACGCACCTTACAAAGACGAATACTGCTGCGCGGTGATCATCAACGGAAAATGGCTCAAGGCAAACGAGCAGACCGCCGCCGCGGCCACCCGCGCATTGCTCAAGGGCGCGAAGTGGGTTTCGGTGAATCCGCGCGCCGCCGCTCGCTTGTCAGTCGAAAAGAAATATCTCGCGTCCAATCCCGAACTGAACACCACGGCGATCGGAAACTTGAACTACATGCCGAGCGTTTCGGGCGGCGAGAACGCGGTGAATTCCGCCGCTGCCGAAATGAAGACGGCCGGCATGCTCAGTCCGACAACGGATGTAGCGGCACTCGTCAAAAAGGCCGTCGCTCGGATTCCGGGTGTTGATGATAACTGGTTGAAATCGCTGAACGTACAGACAGTCGCGGGCGGTCAAGTACCGCCCGACCAGAAGGAGCGACTGGCCTTTGAACTGGCCACAATCGGCTCACCGCGCGAAGTCGCAACCTGCTGCTCAAAGGCGTCGCGCTTCCAACCGTCCGCCGACGCCCCACCGAAACCCATGGTCGCCAATTCGAAGTGAGCGCTCTCCAAGAAATCCAGAAACCCATTGCAAAAAGCGCTCCCGTCTCGGCGACGCCCAATGCTGACGCGCAATCCGCTACGCGGAATTCCGCGAAGCTCGGGCTCAGCCGGCTGGTTGCGGTACCCGTCACGACCGCAATCGCGCTCGGCATTCATCTGTTCGTCGCGCGCAACGAACCGCCCGTTGAGACGCAATCCTACACCGTCTTTCTCGGAACCATTCTGGGACTCGCGCTGGTGGCCTCAGCGGTTCAATCATTCTGGTCAGGGCTGCGGCGCTGGATGCGCGAGATGTGCCCCATTCTCGCCGCCGCCATTGGGTTGCTGTGCGCGTGGGAGATCATCACCAGCGGCCTCCGTTGGTTGCCGATGCCGTATTTCCCCGGCCCGGCGGGCGTGTTGCAGAGCCTCGTGAATGATCGCGCCCTGCTCTTCGATAGTACCTGGCATTCTCTCCTGCTGCTGGTGGGCGGCTACTCGCTGGGCGTCGTTCTCGGCCTCGTTACCGGCATTTCCATCGGTTGGTTTGAGCCAGCCCGCTACTGGGGTATGCCGCTGCTCAAAGTCGTCGGCCCGATTCCCGCGACAGCTTGGATTCCTTTGGCGATGGTTGTTTCGCCAAACTCGATGTTCTCCGCAATCGGGCTGATCGCACTCGCGGTCTGGTTCCCGGTGACGATGCTCACCGCGTCCGGCATTTCGAACACTCGCGCGTCGTATCTCGACGTCGCCCGCACGCTCGGCGCGGGACGCGCTTATCTCATCTTCCGCGTCGCCATCCCGGCCGCCATGCCGAACATCTTCATTGGATTGTTCATGGGGCTGGGCGCTTCATTCCTGACGCTCGTCGTGGCCGAAACGGTCGGCGTGAAATCCGGCCTCGGCTGGTATGTGAGCTGGGCGCAAGGCTGGGCCGAGTATGGGAAAGTTTACGGCGCGCTGGTGATCATGGCGGCCTTCTTTTCAACCATCATGACGGTGCTGTTCAAAGTGCGCGACCGGGTGTTGGTGTGGCAGAAAGGAGTCATCAAATGGTGAATGCTTCCGCCAATGAAGGCTCGTCCCTCCGCATCGTGGGTGTGAGCAAGAATTTTCCCACGCCCGACAACGCGGCCGTCAGCACGCGGGCGTTGGATGAGGTTTCCCTCTCCGTAGCGGCGGGCGAATTCGTCTCGCTCATCGGCCCCAGCGGGTGCGGCAAGTCCACCCTGCTCCGCCTCATCGCTGGTCTCGTCCCGCCCAATGCGGGCGAACTTTGGGTCGGCACCGAACCGATCACGGCCCCCAGCGCAGAACGCGGGCTGGTCTTTCAGGATCCCAATCTTTTTCCATGGCTCACGGTTCGCCGCAACATCCAAGCCGGCCTCGTCGCGCGCGGCCTGCTCCATCAGAAACGTCACGAGGTAGACGAATACATGCGCTTGGTCGGCCTGGAATCTTTCGGCAATGCCTACCCTCACCATCTTTCCGGCGGCATGGCGCAACGCGCCGCGCTGGCCCGGGCGTTGATCAACCACCCAAAAATCCTGCTCCTGGATGAACCGCTCGGCGCCCTCGACGCCTTCACCCGCATGCGCATGCAAGACGAAGTGTTGCGGCTCTGGCAGGCCCGTCGCACCACCATGCTGCTCGTCACCCACGACATCGACGAAGCGATCTACATGAGCGACCGCATCGTGATCATGACGCCACGACCCGGCCGGATCGAGCAGACGATCACCGTCGGCCTCGAACGTCCGCGGCAACGCAACAGTCCTGAGTTTCTCCGCCTCCGTGGTGAAATTCTGGAACTGCTCCACTTCACGGGCAAAGCGGCTCCCGATCAGAATGGCGATGCACCGGTCACTGCAAACGAAGCCGGTTGACCCACGCCTTAAGCACGAACACCAGCAGCACGAAAGCTCCGACGAGCGCTGCGCCTACGAGATTTTCCTTCAGCGTCGGTGGAAAAATCAGCAAGTAACCCGCGTCCTTTACCAGCGCGGCGAAGCTCGACACGCAGAACGGCATCAGGAAAAGGCGGAAGATCTGCCAGCGATCCAATTGCGTGGTCCCCTTGCTGGAGGAACGCGTGCTGATGAGCAATGCGAAACCGATGATCGCGCTTAAGCCGACGGACGTGATCCAAAGCCGCGGACGCGCATCGAAATGGTTCACCACATTCACCACCCACCAGATCGCGTAGCACCAAAGAATGATCCGCCCGTTGGTCAGCGTTCCCAGATAACGAAGCAATCGAAACATCGCCCGATCATGGGACGGAAATCTATTTACGGGCAAGTTTGCACTGGCGCGCCGCGAGCTAACTCACCGCCGTGGGAGCCTTGGGCAATCGCACGGCAAAGACGGTGCCGTGCCCGAGTCTACTCTTCACTTCCACCGTGCCGCCGTGCGATTCCACGAGCGCCTTCACGATGCTGAGTCCGAGTCCGGCCCCGCCGAGATCGCGCGAGCGCGCCTTGTCCACGCGGTAGAATCGCTCGAAGATGTGCGGCAAATGCTCCGGCGCAATGCCGGGGCCGGTGTCGGAAATCTCCACCACGGTCCAATCGGCTTCAGCAATCACGCGGACCCTGACGCTCTCCTCATTGGGTGAATAGCGGATGGCGTTCTCAATGAGGTTCGTCAACACGCGCGCAAGGCCGCAACGATCGCCGTGCACTTCCGCCGCTTGATCGGCAGAAACGCTGAGCGCGATACGCTTGGCTTCGGCAGCGGGCGCGAGCGCGGTCGCAACTTCGCGGGCGAGCGCAGCGAGTTCCACGGATTCGCGCTGCGCCAGCCCTTCGCCGGCATCAGCGGACGCCAGCGTGAGGAGGTTCTCAACAAGGCGTGACAGGCGCTCGATCTCTTCGCGGCTGCTGTTGAGCACTTCCTGATATTCACCGGGCGATCGCGGACGGCGCAAAGCGACTTCGATTTCGCCCCGCAACACGGTGAGCGGCGTGCGCATCTCGTGCGAGGCATCGGCCACGAAACGTTGTTGCGTCGCATAAGAAGCTTCGAGCCGGTCGAGCAGTTCGTTGAAACTATGCGCCAGCCGCGCGAGTTCAGCATCACCCGGCGCGACGAACACGCGCTGGCGTGAAAGCGTCGCCGCGCTGATGCGGCGCGCGGTGTCCTCGACGGTCGCCAGCGCTCCCAGCCAGCGGCCGATGTGGAGCCAGCCCATACCAAGCGCTGTGAGCAACACCAGCGGGCCAACGATGAGCATCCACTTGAGCAGGCTGTGCAATCGCGCGTCCCGCGCAGCGAGCGGAACGCCGACCTGCACAAAGCCCAACAGCGGCCGTGACCGGTCGAACATCTCGTAGCGCGACGCGGTGGCAATGCGGACCGCGTTGCCTTTGCCGTCGACGGTATCTTCCAACACGGCATCACCGCGATCCGCAGCGGCCAAACGCGTGGCTTCGCTCAGCGGAAACGGATTCACAAGCTTGGCGGACTTGCCCGCAGGCGTGCCGTCGGGACCGAAGAATTGCAGGAAGAATCCGCCACGATCCACGTCGAGCGCCTGCTCCAGCGAAGCGACGGCACCCGTCTTGCGAAAGTCGGATTGCTGCTTGGCGATGAATAGTTTCGTCTTGAGCAGATCGTCGAGATCGGAGCTGCTGCCATGAGCAACGAGGAGATACGCCAAAGCTCCGAAAGCACCAAGCGCGGCGGTGAACAAGATGCCGAAGCCGAGGAGCAAACGTGCGCGCAAGGATTTCATTCGGCCTCCTTCAGCACGTAGCCGGAGCCCCGCACGGTGTGGATGAGCTGCGGTTTGAAATCGCGGTCCACCTTTTCGCGCAGGTGATAGACCGTGACGTCGATGACATTGCTGAACGAGTCAAAGTTCTCGTCCCAGCAATGCTCCGCCAGCTGCGTGCGCGTGACCACCTCGCCCGCGTGACGAAGAAAGAACTCGAGCACGGAAAATTCGCGCGCGGAGAGCGTCACTGGTTTGCCGGCGCGAGAAACTTTGCGCGTCTTGAGATCGAGCACGAGATCGGCCGCGCGCAACGTGACTGGATCGTCCGTCGCATCCCTTCGCAGCAGGGCCCGCACGCGCGCGAGGAATTCCGCGAACGCGAAAGGCTTCGTGAGATAATCATCCGCGCCACCTTCGAGCCCGCGCACGCGATCCGGCACGCCGGCACGCGCGGTGAGCATGAGCACGCGGGCGCGGCACTTGGCGGCACGCAATTCCGAAAGCACTTGGAAGCCGTCCTTCTTCGGCATCAGCACGTCGAGCACGATCAGGTCGTAAGGGAAATTCAGCGCGCGATAGAGTCCTTCTTCGCCGTCGCCGGCGACGTCCACGGTAAAATGCTCTTCTTTAAGCCCGCGCTCGATGAAGCGGGCCACCTTCTTCTCGTCCTCAACAATCAGGATGCGCATCGTGGAAACAGCTGTGACGAAGTTAGCGACAGAGACATGGGAAACCAACTCAAACATGCCGGCTCAGGGTTGGGTGATCTTCAATCGCATGAACCGCTGCGGCGCGGCGCTGATCGGGGTGTTGTCGCGAACGCGGAGGAGTGTGGACGTGTTCGTCAGTTCGGTTGTGTAAGCCGGCCCCGAAAACCACTGCGCGAGGTCCGGTGAAACCTCAACGATGTAGCTGACATCCGGCGCGATCGCCGCGCGCGTCACGTCCAGAGCGAGATAGGTCAGCCCCGACGCCGTCGTGAACAAGTAACTTGGCTGAACGCCGCTTGTCGTATTGGTGGGGTTCGCGCCGAGGGCATATTCGAGCAAGTTACGAAGGCCATCGCCATCCGGATCCGCGTCGTTGGCGCTCGTGCCGGCGTTGAGCGTGGAGCCGAAATTCGACTGCCGCCATTGCTCGATGGGCGCCAACGTTTGCCAAGTGAGCACGGTCATCGAGAACGGCGGCAGGGTGAGGTTGGTGTTGGCTTGAAAGTCGGCGAGCACATTCGTCGTAAGCGCGACCAACTGGGTGAACTCGTTGTTGTTCGTGATCGCCGATGACGTGAGGCGCTTCAAGGTGACACTGCCCTCCGGCAGATTTGCTCCGGCGAAATTCACATTAAGCGCGTTCGTGCGCTCCAGATTGAAGAGCACGAGCGAACGGTTGCTCGCCGTGACCAGCGAATATGACCAGAGAAAGTGGGCGTTCGTCAGGGTCACGTTGTTCACGCCCGTCTGGCTCCACGTGGGATTGTCGCCAGCGTGGGTTGTCTGGAGCACGTTGGCGCCGTCGCCGATGGCTTCGTTGACCATTTGCAGTGCGAGGAACTGCGGGCGCTTGCGGCCAGTGACGCCCATATCGCGGGTCACGCCCCAGATGCGCGAACCGCTGCCGAGGGTCGTCGTGTAACCACCGAGACTGAAGAGGCACTGGTCGCGCATCTTGAGATCACGAAGTTTCATCAGCATGTCGTTGCCGACAGCGAGACCGACACCGAGGCTCGCGGTGAACGTGTCGAGCGCGGATTGCGAATTGGTCATGCTCGCGCCGGTGGTGGTGTTAAGATTGCCCTCGTAAACGCTGATGGGCACCGGGCGGGAAGATGCCTGGAGGTTCGAATAGTTCTGCCACATGTAATCGATGCGGTTGAACTGCTCCGGTTGGGCGAAGAGCGGGCCGTAAAATTCCTCGTTATTGGCAAAGCTATCCACGCGCGAGAAGAAATATCCGTCGAGCGTGAGTGAATCGTGGTTCGTGCACGCATTGTGAATGTTCAAATTGCGAAACGTCTCCGGTGCGTGACCGCCGAGCACGAGATCGAACTTGTTGCTCACGAATCCAGTCGCCGCCCGCGCCGCGCCGAAGAGTTCGTTCGCCCGATTTCCATATGGCACGGACTGCACGATGGTTCCGCCGAAGTAGGTGAAGCCGTTCCACGCTTCGTTGCCGAACTCGAGATGGATTTTTGGAAACACGTCACTCCACGGCGCAGAATGGCCGCGAGCCGCGCGACGGGCACCGTAAACGGTGTTCGTTGGTCCCGTCAGATACTCGACGAGGTTGGTAATTTCCTGCGTCGAGAAAACGATCGGCATCACGATCCACGGTTCAGCGCCGATGTGTTCGCAGAGTTCCAGATATTCGTGCCAGCCATATTGGATATTCGCCTGCGTCATGCTGTATATGGAGAAGCCCGCGCGTCGACGCGCCAGCAGCGGCTGGAGTTGGTTGTCGAGCGATTCACCCTGAATCTCCTGCCATCCGCGGAGGATGCCCGGGCGATACGCCTTGAGCGCATTCACCACCGCGTCTCGATACGCGGTGGGATTTGCCGGATCGCTATCGATCTGGGTGAAACTGACGTCGTCGAAGAGCGCGTTGAACGACGTGAACAGGCTGAACTGCAGTTGCAATCCGCCCGGGGCACTCCCGACTTCCGCGGCGGCGAAATCGAGCGAGTAATCCTGCCATGACGTCGTAAGCGTGACATTCGTGTTCAGGTAAATAGCCGAACGGCGCACCACAACCGTGAGCGGTTGTGCGCTGGCGAGGGATTTCGCCCGGAACTTCACGCGGAAATTTCCGTTCAGCAGAAGGAAATTGTTGCTTGGATAGACGTCAGTGGTGCTGGTGAGTGTGAAGTTGGCCGGCGAGTTGGTGGACATCACGTGAAGGGCCTGTTTCCCCAACGTGTTGGCCGGCAGATCGGCGAGTTCCGCCGTGATGACAAAGTTGGTGCCGCTCGGGTTCCAACCGGTCTCGGGTTTGTCATTCCACAATTTCCGCAGCACAAAATAGTCGCCCGCGCCCGGAGTCACGCCGTTCTCGGCGAAGTTGTAGGTCGAACCGTTGGTCTGATTCGGCGGCCGGAGGTAACTTGCAATCGTGCCCGCGCGCCCCTTCGCCGCGCCCCAGATGAACTCGTAGGTCGCGCCATCCCAAAAGCCGTTCGTCCAACCGCCGAACGCGAGGTCATCGACGACGTTCGTCGGCGAACCGGTCGCGACGCGCGTGACGGACTGGTACAGCTGCCCCTCGAAGCCCGGATTGCGAAACGCGAGCTCCTTCATGATGAGCCGCGAGTCGTAGTAGGTGTGGAAGCCGAGGTTGATGCCCATGCGCTTCACGTTGCCGGTGGCGATGTCGGTCGAAAGATTAACGGTAGTCGCCGCACGCGCCGAGGTGGCCGCGATCAACAACACACCGGCAATCAACACCATCAGGCGCGCGGCGGCGTTGGGAAATTCACTGTTCATACAATGTTGGTTCAAGGTTGTTTGCGCGTGAGCACCATTAGGAAGCCGTCGGGCGGGGTGCTCTTGAACTGCGTCGGACGCGGGCGCTGCGGATTGCCCGAGCACCATTTGAGCGTGTTGCCGTCGACGGAGCAGATTCCGAGGTAAGTTTTGCCCTGCATTTGGCCGCCGGTGCCCGTGGCGTCAATGGTGAGTGTGCCGCCGCTGCGCGCGAGCTGATACGCCCCGGAGCCGAGACTGTTTCCTTGACCGTCCTTGGCGGTGATTTTGTCGGTCGTGATCACGAGTTCGCTAATGCGAAATCGCTGTCCACCCGGCTTCGAGCCGTCGCCTTCGACCACAGCGCCCTGCCAGGTGCCGAGCAATCCTTTGCGAAGCGAAGCGTCCTCGGCGGCGAGAATCGTCGTCGCCCCGGTGAGCGCCAAAACGAGAAGTGCGTGGCGGCCAAATTGCGAAATTGTTTTCGATTTCATGGCGCCAGTGTGCGCCGCGAGCCATGAAACGAAGATGAAACGCACATGAAAGCGTTTTCATCTGGTGGCGGGAGCGCCGCAGTAACGCCTCTGAATGCTTCTAGTTCAAATAAACTCCCGCGAGCATCGTCAAACCGCGCAATGAACACCCAATTGGCCGCTGGAATGCCGCGCCGGGACTTCCTGCGAAACACCGCGCTCGCGACCGCACTTCTTCCGCTGGCCACGCGCACCGTCATTGCCGCCGAAAAGTCCGGGCCCGTCGCCATTGGATCGCGACGCGAATTGTTTGTGGACGATTTCCTGATCGATCGGCTCGCCGGTAGAGCCGAGTTGCGCCTTCATCATCCGGAACCGCGTGAGATTGCGCTCACTCACGACGCCCCATGGGAAGGCAGCGGAAGCGGCTACCACAGCGTGTTCAAGGACGGGAATCTTTACCGGATGTACTACAAGTCATGGCAGCTCGACGTTTCCGAGAAAGGCGTGAAGACCAACGCGCATCCGCTTTACTGCTGCTATGCCGAGAGCGACGACGGCATCCACTGGCGCAAACCGCAACTCGGTTTGCACGAATTCAAAGGTTCGAAGGCGAACAACATCGTCATCCCCAGCGGCAAATTGGGAAACGTGAATCCCGACGGCGGCCACCCGGCGGTGTTCAAGGACGAGAATCCCGCCGCGACGCCCGACGCGCGCTACAAAGCGATCGTTCGCTCGAACTCGCCCAAGGGCCTGCTCGCGCTCAAGTCGCCCGACGGCATCCATTGGTCGGCCATGAGCGATGCACAAGTGATCACGGCGGGCGCGTTTGATTCGCAGAACCTCGCGTTCTGGGACGGAGAACACGGCGTGTATCGCGCCTACTGGCGGATCTTCACCTCCGGCGTCACCGACGAGAAGAACTGGAAACCCGAAGGGCATCGCGCCATTCGCACGGCGACCTCGAAAGACTTCATCCACTGGGAAAACCAGGTCGACCTCAAGTATGTCGACTCGCCCAGCGAGCAGCTCTACACGAATCAAGTGAAGCCCTATCACCGCGCGCCGCACATCCTGCTCGGCTTTCCGACGCGCTACGTCGAGCGCGGCTGGAATGATTCGATGCGCGCCTTGCCCGAGCGCGAGCACCGCGACTGGCGCGCAAAGGCGAGCCTGCGCTACGGCACAGCGATCACCGAGGGACTGATGATGGCGAGCCGCGACGGCGTGAAGTTCAAACGTTGGAACGAGGCTTTCCTGCGTCCCGGCATTGAGCGTGAGGGCACGTGGAACTACGGCCATCAATACATCGCGTGGCACGTCGTGGAGACGAAGTCCGCCCTCGAAGGCGCGCCGGACGAACTTTCGTTCTATGCGACCGAAAGCTACTGGACCGGAAACAGCAGCGCGCTGCGTCGTTACACGTTGCGCATGGACGGTTTCGTTTCGGTCAACGCCCCGATGAGCGGCGGCGAACTCACCACCAAGCCGTTCACCTTCACCGGCAGCAAGCTCACGCTCAATTTCTCCACGTCCGCCGCGGGCGGCATTCAAGTGGAAATGCAAGACGCGAAAGGTAAGGCATTGCCCGGCTTCAAACTCGCCGAGAGCGAAACCGTCTTCGGCGATTCCCTCGAACGCACCGTGACGTGGAAAAACGGTGGTGATGTGAGTTCACTCGCGGGCAAGCCCGTGCGGCTGCGGTTTGTTTTGAAGGATGCCGACCTTTACTCATTTCGTTTCGCCACCTGAGCACGTCCCTACCAATGCAGAATTGACGCCGCCGTGAAACCTTGCACTCATTCCGTACGTGAGCCGTCCGCAGTCGCCATGAAATTGCCAATGAATCCAGAAATCTCCCGTCGCCGCTTTTTGAAAGCCTCAACTGTGATCTCCGCCGCCACCCTGACCGGCCTGACTCGTCGCGCATTCGCCGCGCCCGAAATCAAGGTCCAGAACACGAAGGTGATCTCGCAGGAACCGCAGTATTATCACGGCTGGCCCACGCTCGCGCGCCGTCGCAACGGGCAGCTTCTCGTCGTCTGCTCGGGCGGTCGCGAAGAACACGTCTGCCCGTTCGGCCGCGTGGAAATGATTTCCTCGAACGACAACGGCGAAACCTGGGGTTGGCCGCAGGTGTTGCTCGACACCGCGATGGATGATCGCGACGCGGGCATTCTAGAGACGGATCGCAAGACTTTGCTCGTCACCACGTTCACCTCGCTCGCCTACGAAAAAATTCTTCAAGGTGCCGAGAAAAAGAAATCGGACGAGCCCGGCGCATGGCCAGCCGAGCGCCTCGCCGCCTGGAAATCGGCGCACAATCGTCTCGACGCCAAACAACGCGAAGGAATGCTCGGCCAGTGGATGATTCGCTCGACCGACGGCGGCATCACGTGGTCGGCACCTTATTCGAGCATCGTGAACAGTCCGCATGGACCGATTCAACTCAGCGACGGCCGACTGCTTTACGCCGGAAAAGAACTCTGGACCGGCGAGCGTCGCAATGGCGTTTGCGAGTCCACCGATGACGGCCGTTCGTGGCGCTGGTTGTCAGAAATTCCCACCCGCGATGGCGACACTGCGGCGAATTACCACGAACTCCACGCCGTCGAAACGGCGAATCGCAAAATCATCGTCCATATCCGCAACCACAACAAAAACGACGCCGGCGAAACGCTTCAGTGCGAATCCACCGACGGCGGCAAGACGTGGACCACACCGCACGACATTGGAGTGTGGGGCCTTCCTTCTTTCCTCCTCAAGTTGCGCAACGGCAATCTCCTCATGACCTATGGTCACCGGCGCAAGCCATTCGGCAACCAGGCGCGGTTGAGCACGGATCACGGGCGCACCTGGTCCGAGCCAGTCATCATCTCCGGCGATGGCATCGGCGGCGATCTCGGCTATCCGAGCACGGCGGAGTTGGACGACGGCTCGTTCGTCACCGTCTGGTACGAGAAGATGAAAACCTCCCCGCGCGCCGTGCTACGACAGGCCCGCTGGACACTCGAAGTCTGAATTTCCACTTAGGTTCCGGCCAATTCAGCCGATGCTGAAGCTGAACTGTCATGGTCGAGCCGCAGAAGAATTCAAATCACTGGCGTACCGCGCTGTTTTGGCACGCGCTCGGATTCGTCACGATCATTGGTCTGACGTGGGCTGACCAACTGTTCGGCTTATTCAGCCATCTCCTCGGGGAACCGGCGCAAGACATCGATATCCGCGAGACTCTGCTCAAAACCGCCATCATTGTCGCGCTGTGGGCATTTGCCGGTTACAAGCTTCACAAACTCATCACCCGCCTCAGTTACCTCGAAAATTTCCTCATCGTCTGCGCGTGGTGCCGGAAGATCGAGAAGGACGAGCACTGGCTCTCGCTCGAGGAACATTTTCAAAATCGCACGGGCGGCGAAGTCTCGCACGGCATCTGCCCTGATTGCCGGGACAAGATGATGAAACAACAGAAGAAGGCGGCGTAAGGCAGCCAGCCAATTTCAAAATGGAAAAAGGGCGCGGAGAAATCCGCGCCCTTCGTGCTTTATCGCGTGACCGCGAAAAATTCTAAACCTTCAGCTTCGTCCACTTCGCGTTGGCCTTGGAGGACTTCACCACAGCTTCGATGAAGGCCATACCGCGAACGCCGTCTTCGATCTTCGGGAAGTCATTCGCGATGTCGTTTTTTCCAAGTTTCTTCCCATCGATCCGCGCGCGGATGGCGTTGGCGAAGTTCTTGTAAATGTTCGCAAAGGCCTCGAGATAACCCTCGGGATGCGCAGGCGGCGTGCGGCCGGCGGCTTTCGCGGCGTCACAGAGGTAACCGTTCGCCGTACGATACACCTGCATCGGCTGGTCGGACCATTTCACGAGCAGCGTGTTCGGTTCCTTCTGGTGCCATTCGAGGCCACCGAGTTCGCCGTAAACGCGGAGATTGAGGTTGTTTTCTTCACCGACGCTGATCTGCGAAGCGTGGAGAACGCCTTTTGCGCCGCCTTTGAAACGGAGGAGGACGTTGCCGTCGTCATCGAGCGCGCGTCCCTTCACGAAGGTCGTGAGATCCGCAGCGAGTTCCTCGATCTGCAAACCGGTGACGTATTCGGCAAGGTTTTCGGCGTGCGTGCCGATGTCGCCAATGCAACCCGCCGCGCCACTCTTCTTCGGGTCGGTGCGCCACGCGGCCTGTTTCTGACCGGACGCTTCGATGCGCGTTGCCAACCAACCCTGCGGATATTCCACGACGACCTTGCGGATCTTGCCGAGCTTGCCGGTGGCAACCATTTCGCGCGCCTGTTTCACCAGAGGGTAGCCGGTGTAGTTGTGCGTGAGTCCGTAAAGCAATCCCGTCTTTTTGACGAGTTTCTCGAGCGTCTTGGCTTCCGCGAGATTGAAGGTCGCCGGCTTGTCGCTAAGGACGTGAAAACCATTCTCCAACGCCATTTTCGCCGGCGGGAAATGCACGTGGTTCGGCGTTACGATGGCGATGAAATCCATGCGGTCCGAGGCGGGACGGGCTTTTTCGCCGCGAATCATTTCCTCGTAGCTGCCGTAGCAACGATCGGCCGGGAGAAACAAGTCCGCGCCGCTGGCTTTGGACTTCTCGGGGTCGGAGCTGAACGCGCCGCAGACGAGCTCGACCTGCTGATCCATCGCCGCCGCGATGCGATGCACCGCGCCGATGAAAGCTCCACGTCCACCGCCAACCATGCCGTATCGAATTTTTCTGCTCATAGAGATGTGCGCCCAGCGCCGTAAACTAAGTGTTGAATCAACTTCGGCGGACTTTATAGTGACGCGCGATTTTCAAGTCAACGTGTGACTTGGATTCGTTGAAATCACCGCTCGGAAATTACCCGATGTTGATCCATTTACTGAAATCCAAACTCCACCGCGCCCGGGTAACCGAGGCGAACGTGAACTATGAGGGCAGCCTCACCATCGCTGAGGATCTGATGGAAAAAGTCGGCATGTTCCCGTTCGAACGCATCCTGTGCAGTAACATGGTCAACGGCGAGCGCTTCGAGACCTACGCGATTCCCGGCAAACGCGGCTCCGGCGCGATCATCCTCAACGGTGCCACGGCCCACCTCGGCAAGGCCGGCGATCCGCTCACCATCATGAGCTACACCGAAGTCGACGCCGCCAAGGCGAAAGGCTGGCAACCGCGCGTCATCGTGCTGGACGAAAAAAATCTGATCGTCAACGAACGGGGAATTTGAAATGGCGTTCACCGCAGCGGACATCGCGAAACAACTCGACGGCGAACTGATCGGTAACGGCGCAGTGGCTCTCACCGGTTTCGCGCCCGCGAACAACGCCAAGCCCGGCGACCTGACGTTTGCGGAAAACGAAAATTACTTTGCCGCCGCTGAGCAAAGCGCTGCAGCCGCCGTACTGGTGCCGCCGGGATTCAGTTCCACGAAAAAGGTTTTGATCCGGGTGAAGAATGCGCGCGTTGCGTTCGCGAAAGTTCTCCCGCTGTTTTTTCCGGAACCGAAATTCGCCGCCGGCGTTCATCCCAGTGCAGTTGTCGCGGCGTCGGCACAGATTGATCCCAGCGCTCATATCGGCCCGCACTGCGTCGTTGGCGAAAACGTCCGCATCGCGGCACGCGTCGTCTTGCATGGCGGAAATCACGTCGGAGCCGACTCGCGGATCGGCGAAGACTCCTGGCTTTTTCCCAACGCCACTCTCTACACGAACACGCAAGTCGGCGCACGCGTCCGCATTCACGCCGGAACGGTGATTGGCTCCGATGGTTTCGGCTACGTTTTGACCGAAGGATCGCACCTCAAGGTTCCGCAAGTCGGCAACGTGATCATTCACGACGACGTCGAAATCGGCTCCAACACCTCCATCGACCGCGGCGCACTCGGACCGACGGTGATCGGTAAGGGCACCAAGATCGACAACCTTGTGCAGATCGCGCACAACGTCGTCATCGGCGAACACTGCATTGTGATCGGCCAGGTCGGCATCGCCGGCAGCACCAAGATTGGCAATTACGTCACGCTCGCGGGTCAATCCGGCCTCGCGGGACATTTGAAGATTGGAAACAACGTCATTGTGATGGCACAATCCGGCGTGATGACCAACATCCCCGACGACGAACATTATCTCGGTTCGCCGGCGCAATCCGACCGCTTGGTGAAGCGCCAGTTCATCGCCATCCAACAATTGCCCGATTTGATCCGCCGCGTTCGCGCCCTCGAAAGAAAAGGTGGCAACGCTCCGGATTCCCCTGCTCCGTCCGCTTAAAGTGGCCGTTTCGCTGCGCCACTTGTAACCAGCCTGCACAAATTTCGCCAACGCCGCCGCATCGTCGGGGCGCGAATGCGCGCAAATTTCCGCACATATCGCCGGTCAGGGCACGGCCGTTGAGAATTTTTTCACGCGGTATTTCCCAAGACTCCTTCGCAGCATCGCCTTGCTGGCAAGCACTTCATGCGCCCATGAATGAAATGCAACGCCAGCATTAACAGATTGAGCCGGATTAAACGATGCGCTGGCACTTTCGCCGCTCATGAGACGCCCGATGGCAGCGGCCATCGATGCGAATGAGCACACAAAAAACTTCCAACACAACGACAACTCGCGGTCTCCGTTCTCTGCAAGTCGGCTTCGTGCCATTGATCGATTGCGCGCCGCTCGTGATGGCGCAGGAACTCGGGCTCTTCGCCAAACACGGTCTCGCCGTAACGCTGAGCCGCGAAGTCGGCTGGGCCACGCTCAGCGACAAGATTATCTACGGCCGCCTCGACGCCGCGCATTCGCTCGCCGCACTGCCCTTCGCTGCGACGTTCGGCCTCGGCTCGATTCGCTGCGAATGTCTCACCGGCCTCGTGCTGAATCTCCACGGCAATGCGATCACGCTTTCCAACGAACTCTGGAACCGCGGCGTGCGCGATGCGAAGTCATTGAAGCAGGAGATTGAGCGCGAACGCGGCCGCCGCACTTACACCTTCGGCGTTGTTTACACCTATTCGTCGCACAACTTTCTTCTGCGCCAATGGCTCACGAGCGCAGGCATCAATCCCGAACGCGACGTGCGTATCGTCGTAGTACCGCCCCCGTCGATGGTCTCGAATCTTAAATCCGGCAATCTCGACGGTTACTGTGTGGGCGAACCGTGGAACTCCGTAGCCGTCAACGCCGGCATCGGCTGGGTCGCCGCGACGAGCGCGCAACTTTCGCCCCTGCATCCGGAGAAGGTGTTAATGGTGCGCCGACGGTTCGCGGATGAACGCGACGGCGAACACAAGGCATTGATCGCCGCGCTGCTTGAAGCGTGCTGCTACTGCGATCAGCCGAGCAACCAGCCGCGCATAATCGAGGCGCTGGCCAAGCCGCAATACTTGAACGTGCCCGAAGAAATCCTCCGCGGCAGCATGGTCGGCCCTTTCAATTTCGGCCACGACCGTTGCGAAAACGTGCCCAACTTCACGCTCTTCCATCGCTACGACGCGAACGAGCCGACGACCGAAAAGGCCGCGTGGATCCTGCGCCAATTGATCAGCACCGGCGCGATCAAAGACCGCTCCAGCTCCGGCCCCGAGGTGCTCGCCAAAGTTTTCCGGTCCGACATTTTTCAACAAGCCACCCAACTCACTTCCGCAAAATCGAAACATGAAATCGAATCCGAAACTGAAACCCTCTGCCGTTAATTTGAATCGCCGCGCGTTCCTCGCCTCCGCCGCGAAGGGGCTCGGTGCGACCGCGTTGCTCACCGGTCTGCCGCGCGGTTGGATGGGATCCGTTTACGCCAGCGACGCGCCCGAAACCGCCAAGATGGATTTCGGCATGATCGCCCTCACCGACTGCTCGCCCATCGTCATCGCGCACGAGAAGGGCCTGTTCAAGAAATACGGCATTCAATCGACCGTGACCAAGGGCGCGAACTGGGCCGCCATCCGCGACAACTTGAGCAGCGGTTCGATCCAAGCCACGCACATGTTGCTCGGCATGCCGATCGCCTCGACGATGGGCCTCGCCGGTTCACCGAAGAAGCCGATGGTGGTTCCCTGGCTGCTCAATCGTAACGGTCAGGCCATCACGCTCAAAGCCGAGTGGAAAGGAAAAGTCGGGGCGGATCCCAAGGCTCTCAAACCGTACGTCGACAAAGCCAACAAACTCGGCGAACCGCTCGCCTTCGCCATGACGTTCCCTCCCGGCACGCACGCCATGTGGACGCGCTATTATCTCGGCGCCGGCGGCATCAATCCCGACAAGGACATTTCCCTCATCACGGTTCCGCCGCCGCAGATGGTCGCGAACATGAAGATCGGCAAGATGGACGGCTTCTGCGTGGGTGAACCGTGGAACGCGCGTTCCATTGCCGACAAGATCGGCTTCACATCCGTCACCACCCAAGACATGTGGAAAGATCACCCGGAAAAGGTCTGCGCCTTCACCGAAGAATTCGCCACGAAGAATCCGAAGTCCGTGAAGGCCGTTCTCAAGGCGTTGCACGAAGCGAGCGTCTGGCTCGATGACCTTGGGAATCGTCCCGAACAATGCGAGATCGTCAGCAAGCCGACCTACATCAACTGCGACAAAGCCGTCATTCTCGGCCGCTTGCTGGGCAATCTGGATTACGGCGATGGCCGCACCGTGAAGGACGAGTTCTACATGCACTTCAGCAAGCGCAACTGCAATTACCCGCAGCCGAAGTATTGCAAATGGTTTCTCTCGCAGTTCCGCCGCTGGGGCCTCGTCTCGGGCGCTCCGGATTACGAAGGCATCACCAAGAAGGTCATGCGCACCGACCTCTACGAGGAAGCAATGAAAGAAATCGGTTACGCCCACGGCGGCATGAGCACGGAGAAGGAAACACTGTTCGACGGTGTGACCTTTGATCCGACAGGCGATCTCGAAGCTTATGCGAAAGGTTTCGCGATCAATAGCGTGAAGGGTTGATTCGACGATTCCACGCGGACGCACCACAACTATGAAAGACTCCAAGTTCAAGTTTGATTGGCTCCTCTTGCCCGTGATCGGCATCTTGGTCGTGATCGGCCTGTGGGCGTTCTCCAGCGCGACATGGGCACCGAGCCTGCCGTCGCCATTGAAGACCTGGGAATCGAGCAAGGTCTACGTGCTCGAACCCTTCGCCAAGCGCGGCGAGATGGACCAGGGCATCCTGCGCTTCACCTGGTATTCGCTGATTCTCGTGGCGAAAGGTTACGCGCTCGCGTTGATCATCGGCACACCAATCGGCTTCTTCCTCGGCCTGTCGAAGGTGTTCACGAAGACGTTTGATCCGATCATTCAAATCCTGCGGCCAGTGTCGCCGCTCGCGTGGTTGCCGCTCGGCCTCGTGCTGTTTCTCAGCGCGGGCAAGGAAGCCGGAACACTCGGAGCGTTGTTCACGATCGCGATCTGCGCGATGTGGCCCACGGTGCTCAACACCGCCGTCGGCGTGCGCGCCATTCCACAGGATTATCTCAACGTGGCGAAGGTGCTCAAACTCTCGCGCAGCAAGACGCTCTTTAAGGTGCTCATCCCAGCGACGCTCCCTTACATGTTCACCGGCTTCCGCCTGAGTCTGGGCATCGCCTGGCTCGTAATCGTCGCCGCCGAAATGCTCACCGGTCGACCGGGCGTGGGCGGCTTCCTCTGGCAGGAATACAACGCGCTGATTTACGAGCACATCATTCTATCGATCATCACCATCGGCCTGATCGGCTTCATCCTCGACCGCTTGATGAGCCTGCTCGAGAAACGTTTCAAAGCAGCCTAAATCAACCGCCACATGCCCTTTCTCGAACTCAAAAACGTCAGCAAAGGTTTCGGACCGAAAGGGAATCGGACCGAAGTCCTGCGCGACTTGAACCTCACGATCGAAAAAGGCGAGTTCGTCGCCATTGTCGGCTACTCCGGCGCGGGCAAGACGACGTTGATCTCGATGATCGCCGGTTTGATGCGGCCCGACACGGGCTCAATTACTTTGAACGATCTCGAGATCACCGAACCCGGACCCGATCGCGGCGTGGTTTTCCAAAACTATTCCCTGCTGCCGTGGTTGACGGTTTACGAAAATATTTTCCTCGCCGTGGATCAGGTGTTCCCGAATTGGGCGCCTGCAAAAAAGCAGCAACACACGGAGAAATACATCGCGATGGTGAATCTAACGCCCGCTCGCGACAAGAAACCGAGCGAACTCTCCGGCGGCATGCGTCAACGCGTCTCCGTCGCTCGCGCGCTCGCGATGGATCCGCAAATCCTTCTCCTCGACGAACCACTCAGCGCCCTCGACGCACTCACGCGGGCGACCTTGCAGGATGAAATCGAACGCATCTGGGGACAGGACAAAAAGACGGTTGTGCTCATCACGAACGATGTCGATGAAGGCATCCTACTCGCCGATCGCATCATTCCCTTGAGCGCTGGACCAAACGCGACACTGGGGCCGGCGGTCGCCGTGGATCTCGCGCGCCCGCGCGATCGCAAGGCGATCAACCATTTCGACCGTTACAAAGAAATTCGCCGCGAGGTGATCGGTTACCTGCTCGGCGCCGGCGGCAAGAAACACACGGCTGTCTCACGCACGCTCGTGTTGCCAGATATTGAGCCGGAGGATTTGGAAGTGATGCGGCCAACAATCGGTCGTCGGCGCCCGGTCCGCCGCAGCGAGGTCAAACGTGAAACCGTGGAGATCGACGCATGAGCGACTACCTGCAAATTTCCCAACTCACCAAAGTTTATCCCTCTCCCAAAGGGCCGCAGACGATCGTCCGGGACTTCAACCTCAACATCAAAAAAGGCGAGTTCGTCTGCCTCATCGGCCACTCGGGCTGCGGCAAGTCCACCGTGCTCTCAATGGTCGCCGGCCTCAACGACATCACCGACGGCGGCATCGTGCTCGCGGGAAAGGAACTCACTGGGCCCGGGCCGGATCGCGGAATTGTTTTCCAATCGCCATGTTTGCTTCCGTGGCTAACAGCGTTTGAAAATGTGATGCTCGGCGTGGATCAAGTGTTCTTCACCGCGAGTGCAGACGAACGTCGGCAGATCGTAGAATATTATCTCAGCGTTGTCGGACTTGCCGAATCGATGCACAAGAAGCCCGCAGAGCTCTCGCAAGGCATGCGCCAACGTGTCGGCATCGCTCGAGCATTCGCGCTCTCGCCAAAAATGCTCTTGCTCGACGAGCCCTTCGGGATGTTGGATTCACTCACTCGCATGGAACTCCAACAAGTGCTCATCGAGCTTTGGCGGAAAGACAAGAAGACGGCCCTCATGGTCACGCATGACGTGGACGAGGCGCTGTTCCTCTCCGACCGCATCGTGATGATGACCAATGGACCCGAGGCGGAAGTCGGCGACATTCTCGAAGTGAATTTCCCACGGCCGCGTGAACGCAAAGCCGTTCTGGAACATCCCGACTATTATCGCCTGCGCGAGCACTTGATCGAATTCCTCGAAGTCCACGCGCACAAGAAACATCGCGCTGCCGCCGGCTCGGTCACAACGCCGCCGACAACTCCAGCCGCGCCGAAATCGTCCGCTGCAGCTTTGGTCAGTCACTGAAGACGTTGTCCGCCCGTGAAAACACGGCGTCGCAACTGCCCGAAATATTGACCGGGATCATTCTCCGTTAAACCCACATACTCGACACTGAACACATGAAATTGAAACTCGCTCAACTCACCACCAGCGCGCTTGTCCTCTGTGCCGCCGAGACGGTGTACGGCCAATACGCGCCGCCGCCGCCACCGATGCCGTTTCCCGGATTCCTCAACGAATATCTCCGAAAGGATGATCCCTACATGAACGCGTGGGACATCGCGGGCGCCCTGCGGATGCGCTATGAGCTGAAGGAAAATGCCCTCGGCCTGCCGCCCGCGCAGGACTTCCGCAAAGTCACGGCGGCCGGATCCGCCAATGACAACGACAACAGTTATTTCAGCGACAAGCTTTTGTTGCACGTGGGATACACCGACAAGTGGTGGAGCGTTTACGTGGAAGGCCGGAGCAGTTCGACCTCGGGCGACGACCGCAGTCCGCAATTTGAATCCGACGGTCCCGTCGACCTGCACCAAGCCTACATCACCGTCGGGAATCACAAGGAGTTTCCCGTGTCCCTCAAAGTCGGCCGGCAGGAACTGAGCTACGGCGAAGAGCGGTTGGTCGGCGCATTTGCGTGGAACAACATCGGCCGCGTATTCGATGCCGCAAAGGCGCGCTGGCAGACTCCGTGGTTCGCCGCCGAGGCGTTCAGCGGCAAGATCGTTTTGCCCGACGACCACAATGTCAACGTGTGGAATGACTACAACCTCTTCTCGGGGCTCTACGTGACGACGAAGGAAATTCCGAAGACGCTGGCGGAGTTCTATTTCTTCTCGCGCAACGACGGCGTCGGCAGCGCCGTGGCCAATGCGGGCGCATTCGCGCCGTTCCAAGTCGCTGCGCCGGCCGCGCGCGACATTTACACGGTCGGAACGCGCCTACGTTCCGCCACCAATGCGTTTGGGAATTTCGACTACACGGTCGAAGGCGCCTACCAATTCGGTAATTGGAAACCGACCACGGTCAGCGCCCGCCAGGAACAGCGCGCCTTCGCCGTGGTGGCCAATGTCGGCTACACGTTTGCTGACACCGCGGGCACTCCGCGCGTCGCCATCGAATACGCTTTCGCCTCCGGCGACAACGATCCCAATGACAACAAGCACGGAACCTTTGACCAGCTTTATCCCACCGGTCACAAGTTCGAAGGCTACATGGATATAGCGTCGTGGCAGAACATCCACGACGTGCGCAGCATCTTCACGATCAAACCGCTGCCCGCGTTGTCGCTCGCGTTGGAAGGACATTTGTTCTGGCTGGCTGACACCCAAGACAGTTTCTACAACAAAGGCGGCGTCGCGCGCGGTGCCGGAGCCACTCCCGCGGGAACCGGTTTCGGGCGCAATCCGACCTACAGCAGCTTCGTCGGAAGCGAAATCGACTTCGTCGCCGGATACGCCGTCACGAAGTACGCCACGCTCGAGGCCGGTTATGGACACTTCTTCACGGGCAGCTACGTGAACTCGACTTGGCGCGGTGTCGGCGGCGCCGCCGATGCCGACTGGTTTTATCTTCAGTCCACGCTCAAGTTCTGAGCCCGCTATTCGCCGCCAGCGAAGCCTCAGCTTTGTTAGTGCATTCGATCCTCCAGCCAGCGCCCGACTGAAAAGTCGGGCGCCTTTCTTTGAACCACAATTCACCACCAGTCCGCCAAAACTCCAACTCCGCACCGCTTATGACCAAAACTGAAATGACCGCAAAAATCCTCGCCGCTAAAAAGCGAAAGAAACTATCGTGGGAACAACTCGCCGCGAAGGTCGGCATGTCGCCCGTGTGGACTATCTCCGCATGCCTCGGCCAAAACAGCATGCCGAAAGAGCAAGCGACGAAGACGTGTCGTGCGCTCAGTCTTCCTGCGGCCGTCACCGAGGCGTTGCAGGAATTTCCTTCGAAGGGTTCCGACAAAGCCGTCCCGACAGATCCGCTCATCTACCGCTTCCACGAGATCGTGCAGGTCTACGGCACGACGATCAAAGAACTCATTCACGAAAAGTTTGGCGACGGCATCATGAGCGCAATCGACTTCTCGATGCACATCGACAAGGTTCCCGATCCGAAAGGCGATCGCGTGAAGATCACGTTGAACGGAAAATTCCTGCCGTACAAGACGTGGTAGCGAGCCTCTCGCAGGCTTGTTACTTTTTAAACAGCCTGCCGTTTTTTTGAACCTCACCGCCGTCGACTGCACGCGATTGCGGTTTCCCACCGAAAATTTCTTTACTCAAATCACCGCGCTCCCAATCGGAAACCGACGATCTTAGCCTCATTCATCAAGGGCTTCCGCGCGATGAAGCCATTTCATCAAACAGATTAAAAGGATGAGGCCGACTCGTGCAGCCCGCGGCCCTTCCCATGCTCAAACAAAGTTGCCTGATGAATTTCGACCGAAAAGCCATGACTGCCGGAGTGCTGGCCGCGTTGGCGGTGCTTGCCGCCATCTACGGTGGTTCGCGCGGGTTGCGCGACTTCGATCGCGCCGTCACTAGCTACGCGGTCGGCTCGGTGCTCGCGGCGTTCGCCGTCGGGTATCGTTTCACCGTGTGGGCACAGCGCCCGCCATCGCGCATGTATTTCAAACGCGGCGCGCAATTGCTCTTCCGCCGTATCGGCCAATCCGCTGCGCGCACCACCGGTAAGAAGTCATCCGCCCCGGAGATAGTCGTCGCCAACGCACTCGCGAACAACTTTGCCGCGCAGAACTTCATCCGGCACCGCAGCGTTTATCGTTGGATCATGCATCTGTGCCTCTCCGGCGGATGCACGCTGGCGTTTGCAATCACATTTCCGCTCGTGTTCGGTTGGATTCATTTCGAAGCGCTCGCGGACAACGCGGAAATGTATCGCGTGGTTCTGCTCGGTCTGCCGATGGATAAATTCGACATTCACAGCGCAAAGGCGTTTGTGATGTTCAACCTGCTCAATTTCTCCGCCGTGATCGTTCTCGTCGGGCTCGTGATGGCGGGAATTCGCCGTGCGACCAACGCCGGCGAACGTGCGGTGCAAACCTTCACGGAAGATATCCTGCCCCTGCTTCTTATCTTCGCCGTGACAGCCACCGGACTCATGCTCACGGTGAGTTACAAATTCATGGCCGGGCGCGGCCACGGAACCGTCGCCATCGTCCACGCGGCGAGCGTCATCGCTCTGCTTTTCTACATTCCGTTCGGGAAGTTGTTTCACATGTTTCAGCGCACGTGCTCGCTGTGCGTTTCGCTCTACAAGAAGGCGGGCGTCGCTGGCCCGCGCGCACATTGCCTCCGTTGCGGCGAAAACTTCGCGTCTCAGATGCACGTGGATGACTTGAAGACCGTGCTCGACCAACTCGGCTTCAACTACCGTTTCGCGACCGCCAAGGGAACGATTCACTATCAAGACATTTGCCCCGCATGCCGCCGTCGGCTGCTGGCGCTCAACCAGGGAAGGACGCTCGGGCGATGAACGACCAGATTTTAATCGCCACCGAGGCACAGAGGACACCGAGTCCGAAATGCTCTCTGCTCCGTGCTCCCCGTGTCCCTGTGGTTCATCCCCGACTCTAACATGGCCACTCTCACTCAATCCGAATCGCGCTACATCGAGCAGTTCGGCCCGACCCCGAGTTACACGCCCGCAGGCGGCTGGGATTCGCGCGAACCGGACAAACTGGTGAAGACGCATTGTTGCTTCTGCGGCGTTCAGTGCGGCATCCAACTCAAGGTCAAAGACAACAAAGTCATTGGCTTCGAGCCGTGGGAAGAATTCCCCGTCAATCAAGGCAAGCTCTGCCCCAAGGGCGTGAAGCGCTACATGCAGAACGAGCATCCGGATCGTTTGCTCGCGCCCATGATCCGCACTGAGTCCGGCTTCCGCAACGCGACGTGGGAAGAGTCGATGAGCAAGACCGTCGATGCGATCAAGTCGATCCAGGCGAAATACGGTAAGGACTCCTTCGCGTTCCTCGGGGGCGCCTCGATGACGAACGAAAAGGCTTACCTCAACGGAAAATTCGCCCGCATCGCGCTCCAAACGGCGAACATCGATTACAACGGCCGCCTCTGCATGGTCAGCGCCGGCGCAGCGAATCGCATGGCGTTCGGCGTCGATCGCGCGGCGAATCCGTGGAGCGACATTCCCCTCGCCAAGTCGATCATCCTCACCGGCACGAATCTCGCCGAGTGTTTCCCCATTCTCACCGACTACGTCTGGCGCGCACGCGACAATGGCGCGAAGATCATCGTGATCGATCCGCGCATCACGCCCATCGCGCGCACCGCAGATCTCTTCCTTCCCGTGCGCCCCGGTCGCGATAGCGCACTCGCAAACGGCATTCTTCACGTGATGATCGCCGAAGGTTGGATCGACGAGCAGTTCATCGCTGAGCACACGATCGATTTCGACAAGGTCCGCGACCTCGTAAAGAAATACACGCCCGCGTTCACCGAGAAGATCACCGGCGTTCCCGCGAAGAGCATCGTCAAGGCGGCGGAGATTTGGGGCCCGGCGGAAACTTCCATGCTGCTCCATGCGCGCGGCATCGAGCACCACACCAAGGGCGTCGAAAACGTTCTCACCTACATCAACCTCGTCCTCGCCAGCGGTCGCATCGGCCGGCCCGGCTGCGGTTACGGAACGATTACCGGCCAAGGCAACGGCCAGGGTGGGCGCGAACACGGCCAACGTTGCAATCAACTCCCCGGCGGCCGCGATATCAGCAAGCCCGAGCATCGCCACCACATCGCGAACTTCTGGGGCATCCCGGAGCCGGAGCTCCCGAAGCAAGGCCTCACCGCGTGCGAAATCATCGACGCCATCGAGCGCGGCGAGATCAAGGGAATGCTCTCGATCAGTTTCAACCCGCTGGTCTCCATTCCAGATTCCGCACGCACGCGCGCCGCGTTGGACAAGCTCGAGTTCTTCGGTTGCATCGATTTCTTCCTGAGCGAGACCGCGCGCCACGCAGATGTGGTGCTCGCGGGTTCCTTGCAAGAGGAGGACGAAGGCACCGTGACGACCGGCGAAGGTCGCTGCGTGCGTCTCCGCAATTCCACCAAGCCGCCCGGCGATGCACGCGTGGATTGGGAAATCATTTGCGATCTCGCCAAGCGGTTGGGCAAAGAGAAATTCTTCACCTACTCCAAGCCCGAGGAAATTTTCACGGAACTGACGGCCGCCAGCCAAGGCGGCCCGATCGACTACAGCGGAATGACGTATGAAAAAATCGAACACAACATGGGCGTCTTCTGGCCTTGCCCCACTCCTGAGAGCCTGGGAACTCCAAGGCTTTTTGAAGGCGGCCGCTTCCACCACGCCGACGGCAAAGCCCGTTTCCACGCCTACGAATACCGCCCGCCCGCCGAAGACGTGGACGCAGAGTATCCCCTCTTTTTTACCAGCGGCCGTGTGGTGTCTCAGTATCTGAGCGGCACGCAAACCCGTCGCATCGGCAGCCTCGTGGATCAATATCCCGAGCCGCTTTGCGAAATGCACCCGCGCCTCGCCGAAAAACTCGGCATCAAGGATCGCGACATCGTCAAGGTTGTCACGCGCCGCGGAGAAATTGAACTGCCCGCGCAAGTCGTCACCACGATCCGCCCCGACACGATTTTCATTCCCTACCATTGGCCCGGCAAAAAGGCGGCGAACCTGATCACCAATCGCGCGCTTGATCCAATTTCGAAAATCCCCGAGTTCAAAGTCTGCGCCTGCCGCGTCGAGAAAGTCGCCGATGCGCCGAAGAAAAAATCGCACGGGCATCGCCAAGATTGGCAGCCGATTGCCCTCAAGAAATGAACGCGTTCTTGAACCACAGTGGCACAGAGAACACGGAGGGTAATTCCCGTTTTCGCCTTCTCTGCGTCCTCTGCGCCTCTGTGGCCAAATTGACATGACCGGCAACTTCGAGTTCTTCATCGACCCGTCGCGCTGCATCGGTTGCCAGGCGTGCGTGCAGGCGTGTGGCGAGTGCGACACGCACCGCGGCACAGCGATGATTCATCTCGATTACGTCGACCGCGCGACCGGGGTGCAGACAGCGCCCGTGGTTTGCATGCATTGCGAGGATCCGACGTGCGCGAAGGTTTGCCCCGCCGATGCCATCAAACAGGACGACAACGGCGTGGTGCACAGCGCCGCGAAGCCGCGCTGCGTCGCGTGCTCGAACTGCGTCCTCGCCTGCCCCTTTGGCGTGCCGAAGATGCGGATGAAGCTCGACCTGATGATGAAGTGCGACATGTGCTACGACCGCACGAGCGTCGGGAAGAAGCCGATGTGCGCGACCGTTTGTCCGAGCGGCGCGCTTTACTATGGCCCACGTGAATACGTGGAGAAGTTCCGCCGCGAACAACCGATCAACGAATTTCAGTTCGGCCATCAACTCGTCAAAACCAAGGTCAACATGATGGCCGCGCAAGGCGTAAAAGCCTTGCCGTTCGATGTCGCGGATTTCCTGCCCTTCGAAGCGTTGGATCAGGATCCCCTCTCGCTCGCTCGCGCCGGTGCGCCCGACGCCGCCGGACACGCCGTGTGGGAAGACATCGAATTCAAATCCTTCGAGGAACCGCTCGTCACCAAATGAACGCGCCCACGACAAACCCAGCCGCGCCGACTCCGAATTGGAAACAGGATTATCCGATTCGCCAAAGTGCCGAGCATCGTGTCTCGCGCCGGCAATTCGCAAAGTTCGCCTGCTGCTCAGCCGCTGCGTTCGGAGCCGCGTGGTTGGCGAAGGATAAATTACTCGCGCGCGCGGTAGCGACCGAACCGATGCGCGTGACCGCCGTGAGCGAACTGCCCGTGGGCGGTTACAAGCTGTTCCGTTATCCGACCGACGACGCGCCCTGCATTTTGGTGCGGCTCGCCGAGGATCAATTCGCCGCCTACAGCCAGAGCTGCACTCATCTGACGTGCCCCGTGAACTATCAGCACGAGCAGAAGCAGTTCTTCTGTCCGTGCCACGAGGGATTTTTCAGTGCGGAAGACGGTCGCGTTCTCGCCGGTCCGCCGCCGCGTCCGTTGCCGCGTTATCCCGTGGAAGTTCGCGACGGGCAAATCTGGGTCACGCCCGGTGATCTCACGAAACATGAACCAACGAACGTTTAATGCCGAAGCACACGTTCGCTTCTCCGACGAGAAGGCGACCGTGACCGAAGTCTGCATCACCGAGCACAGCAGCATCGCCGTGTGGGGCGTGCGGCCCGGACAGGAAGTCCCCGCGCACACGCATCCCGACGGGCAGGACACGTGGGTGATGGTACGCGGCGCGTTGACCTACTACCTCGGCGGCGGTCAGCGTCGCACCATCCAAGCCGGCGACGTGGATATTGCTGATCGCGATCAGGTTCACGGCGCGATTAACGACGGCCACGAGGACGCCGTGTTTCTTTCGATTTACTCCGCACCCAAACTCGGTTGGGCGAAAGCGACACCATGATTCGCTAACATGAAAATTCCGTACATTCCCAGCTCCGCTCCGTTCAGTGCAGAACAGCGCGCGTGGCTCAATGGCTACCTCGCCGGACTGTTCGCCGATGCGAATGTCGGCGACACCGCGTTTGAAAAAGGCGAATCGACCGCCGCAAAAAAATCAGAACCGTTGCTCGTGATGTATGGCAGCCAAACCGGCACAGCGGAAGGGCTCGCGAAGAAGTTCGCAAAGGACGCGGAGAAACGCGGCTTCGCTCCGCAGGTTCTCGAGTTGAACGCGTTCACGAAGGTGAACTTCGCCGAGCACTCGCGTCTCGTTGTGATCACGAGCACGTGGGGCGATGGCGAACCGCCGGACAACGCCACCGAGTTC
This sequence comes from Limisphaerales bacterium, assembly GCA_044224905.1. Classification (GTDB taxonomy): domain Bacteria; phylum Verrucomicrobiota; class Verrucomicrobiia; order Limisphaerales; family JBGAJN01; genus JBGAJN01. Next base: position 1,374,679 of record JBGAJN010000001.1, on the reverse strand, counting down.
TGGCAGCACCTCAATTCCGACGCCGCGCCAAAACTTGATCACGTGAATTACTCCGTGCTCGCGCTGGGCGACAAAAACTATGGCGACTTCTGCGGCGCCGGAAAAAAGTTCGACGAACGTCTCGAGAAACTCGGAGCGAAACGATTGCACCCGCGCGTCGAGTGCGACGTGGACTACGAGGCAGCCGCGAAAACGTGGATGGAATCGGTATTGCCCGCGCTCGGAAGTGTCGGGCAAGCCACGAACTCCGCGACAAACGGTCACAACGGCGCGGCGCTCGCCGGAGCTGCATCGTCGAGCCAGACGGCCACGACTTCGGAAACGGTCCCCGCACCCGCTGCGCTTGGGTCCCGCAACAATCCCTTCCCCGCTCGGCTCGTCACGAATCGGAAGCTTAACGGCGCCGGTTCCGCGAAGGACACCCGGCACTTCGAGATTTCGCTCGAGGGCTCCGGCTTAAGTTACGAAGCCGGCGATGCGCTAGGAGTGTTCCCGACCAATTGCCCCACTCTGGTCGACGACTTGATCAACGTGCTCGAATGCGACGGCGAGGAAGGCGTCCGCGACGCGGAGTCCAAGGAGACGTCATTGCGCACGGCGTTGCTGAAGAGTTACGCGATCAATCAACCACCGAACGCGTTCCTGCAAGCCGCCGCCGAACGCGCGCAGAACGCGGAGCTCCTCGCGCTCCTCGCACCGGACAAGAAAGCCGACCTCGACAAGTGGCTCTACGGTCGTGACATCGTCGATGTGCTGCGGATGTGCACGGCGGCAAAGTTTACGCCGGGCGAGTTCGTCGGATTCCTGCGCAAGCTGCAGCCGCGGCTCTACTCCATTTCCTCCAGCCCCAAGGCGCATCCCGGCCAGGTCCACCTGACCGTCGCCGCAGTCCGTTACGAAGCGCACGGCAGCGTGAAGAAGGGCGTGTGCTCCACTTTCCTCGCCGACCGCGCGACACTCAACGAAACTCCCGTCCCCGTCTTCGTGCAAACCTCGCATGGCTTTCGTTTGCCCGCGGACACGAGCCGTCCCGTGATCATGATTGGCCCCGGAACCGGCATCGCACCGTTCCGCGCGTTTCTCGAAGAACGCCGCGCCGTCGGAGCCAAGGGAAAGAACTGGCTCTTCTTCGGCGATCAACAGAAGGCTTGCGACTTTCTTTATCAGGAGCAACTCGAAGCCATGTTGAGCGAAGGTTCGCTCGCGCGGCTCGATCTCGCCTTCTCACGCGATCAAAAGGAAAAAATTTACGTGCAGACCCGCATGCTCGAAGCCGCCGCGGAGCTTTGGTCGTGGCTTGAAGCGGGCGCGCACCTCTACGTCTGCGGCGATGCCAAGCGCATGGCCAAGGACGTCGACGTCGCGCTGCATCAGTTGATCCAAACCGCCGGCGGCAAGTCCGCTGAGCAAGCCGTCGACTACGTGTCGAAGTTGAAATCGGACAAACGCTATCAACGCGATGTTTACTGAAGAAACAATTCGCCACAGAGACACAGAGGTCACCGAGATGAAAATTCGTGCAAGAGCCATGCATCAACTCTGTGTTCTCCGTGCCTCTGTGGCTTCTTAAAATGAGCACTCCACTTCCTTTCACCGAAATCGCCGGCGAGAAGCTGAGCGCCGAGCAAGCCGCCTATCTCGAAGGTTTGTTCTCCGGCATGCGCAATCGCGGCCTGTCGTTCACCGATGTGGAAGCGAATCCCGCGGCGGCACCGTCGAAACCGGACCTCACGTCGCTCATCGCCGAGGAACGCATCAAGCGCGAGTTGCACCCGCTCGACGCCTATGACGTGTTACTGGAACATGCAGCCTTGAACAAGGCACCCGACAAGGAAACATTGTTTCGCTTCAAGTGGAACGGCCTCTTCTTTCTCACGCCAAACAAGGAAGCGTTCATGGCGCGGCTGCGGATTCCGGGTGGGCAATTGAAGACGTTTCAACTGCGCGAGATCGCGAACGTCGCCAAGGATCTCACCACGGGCTACGTGCAGATCACCACGCGCGCGAATTTTCAGATTCGATTGATCCTGCCGAAGGACGCGCCCGAGGTGTTGCAGCGAATCCAACACGTGGGCCTCCACACCCGCGGTTCCGGCGCGGACAACATCCGCAATCTCACGGCGAATCCGACCGCGGGCATCGATCCATATGAGCTGATCGACACGATGTCTTACTGCCATCAGCTCGGGCAGTTCATCCTCAACAACCGCGAGTTCTACGATCTCCCGCGCAAGTTCAACATCGCCTTCGACGGCGGTGGACTGATCGGAACGGTGGAAGACACGAACGACATCGGGCTGAAGGCGATCCGTGTCGCGACAGACACGGGCAACGTGAAGGCGGGGATTTATTTCCGCGTCGCGCTCGGCGGCGCCACGGGGCACAAGGCGTTCGCACGCGACCTCGGCGTGCTGGTAAAACCCGAAGAGGTCTTGAAAGTCACTGCCGCGCTCGTGCGCGTCTACATCGCCAACGGAAATCGCGGCGACCGCAAGAAGGCGCGCTTAAAGCACCTGCTCGAAACGTGGTCGCTGGAAAGGTATCTCGGCGAGACGGAGAAGCTGCTCGGCTATCAACTGCTGCGGGCGCCGGCGGATCTGGTATTCGAAACTTCCAACGGCAAGCCGCCCGAGATTCCGCATTCGCACGTTGGCGTCTTCGCGCAGAAGCAAAAGGGTTTGAGCTACGTCGGCGTGGCAATTCCCGTCGGACACATTTCACCGAAGCAAATGCTGAGGCTCGCGGATCTCGCGGACAACTACGGCTCCGGCGAGGTGCGTCTCACCGTCTGGCAGAATCTCATTATTCCCAACGTGCCGGATGGCTTTGTCGAACCACTCAAGAAGGCGCTCGTGAAAATGGGGCTGCACTGGCAGCAATCAAATCTCCGCAGCGGGATCATTGCGTGCACGGGCAACAGCTACTGCAAGTTCGCGCAAGCGAACACCAAGGGCCACGCGCTGGAACTCGCTGACTATCTCGATAAGCGTTTCAAACTCGATCAACCGATCAACATCCACCTCACGGGTTGCCCCAATTCCTGCGCGCAACATTACATGGGCGACATCGGTTTGCTTGGAACGAAGGTGAAAGTCGCGGGCGAAAGCGTGGACGGTTACCACGTGTTCGTCGGCGGCGGGTTCGGCGGCAAACAAGCCGTCGGCCGGCAAGTGTTCAACGGGATTTCCTTCGACAGCCTGAAGCTCACGCTGGAGAAAATGCTGAAAGGGTTTCTCCGGCATCGCCAGAACGGCGAAACGTTTCAGGTGTTCACCGCGCGGCACGACTTGAACACGCTTCAGGGGATCTTCAGTAACGAGGAATGACGCACCGCCACCACGCGATGCGTCATTCAGTCAGACCACCAACAAGCTCGTCGTTACGCGTCAGTTCACGAAGATCAGCTCGTTCGAGAGGAGCATGACCTGAGCATATTTTTCCCAAGGGCTGAGACCTTTGAGGGGCGCTTCCGGCGGACCGGCGAATTCACTTTGGGAATGCCATTCATACATCTCGTTCTCCTGGGTTTCCGGGAGATCGAGCAACGTGATATTGGGCGCCCAAGTGAAACCTTCCGCAGCTTGTTGACTCACCGGACTGACGATGAAGTCAATCGTGTCGCCCTTCTTGACCACGACGCGCTGCGCAAGCGTCGTCACCGGCTTGCCCAGTGCGTTAAGGTTCAACACTTCGCCGACGCGGCTACTAACGATGCGGCCTTGAACCCCGGCGCCTTTGGCATTTTTCGCCGTAAGCGAACCGGTGATCGTGATGAAACCATCGCGCGGCGCAACCCACCGGCGAATCGCAGAATATTTCGCACCTGCGCCCGTGGCGCCGCCCAGCGCGTCGATGCCAAGCGGACTCGTCTTCTTGCCGGCGTGCCACTTGTTTTGTTCGAAAGTCGGGAACGTGGTGAACGAACGGAGTTTCTTCACCACGGGGTCATAACTGCCGTAGCCGTAGCGCCACGCGGGCGGGGGCGGAGCTTCGGACTTGCGCTCGGTTTGGGCTTTGATGAAGTCCAGTCCGACACGCAACTCCGCTGAGGTCGGCGGACGTTGATACAGCAGTTGATAGATCGTTTTGATGCGCTCTTCCGTGTTCGCGATCTTGGTCAACTCAGCGCGCTCGACGAGGTGTTTCGATTGCTCAATGACGAAAGGAGAGTTCATCAGATAAAGCGCCTGTTGCGGCACGGTCGTCGGCAAGCGCTTCGGGCTGCTGATATCTGGCGGAGCGAAATCGAAGGTGTTGAAGAACTCGGGCAACGCGGCGCGATTGATGAAACCGTAGACCGTGCGGCGTTGCGAATTGGTCAGCGACGTGAGATCGACCGGCTGACCGCCGATCTTCTGGTCCAACACGCCCGAGACATACAGCAGCGTGTCGCGCATGCCTTCGAAGTCGAGGCGCTGACGATTCTGCCGCCAGAGATACGAATTGCCCTGATCCTTCGTGGAGTAACGCGGATTGTCATCGCTAGCCTGCTGGTAAGTCGCAGACAACATCATCAAGCGGTGCATGTGCTTGATGCTCCAGTTGTGCGACATGAACTCGCCCGCGAGCCAGTCGAGCAACTCCGGATGCGATGGGGCCTCGCCCACGAGACCGAAATCGCTCGGGGACGTCACGATGCCTTGACCGAAATGATAGTGCCAGATGCGGTTCACCATCACGCGCGCTGTGAGCGGGTTTTCCTTGTTCGCGATTGAACGCGCCAGTTCGAGACGACCGCTGCCGTCCTTGAACGGTTTGGGCGTCGGACCCGCGAGGATTTCCAGGAACTGCCGGGGAACCACGGCGCCGCGACTGTTGGGATTGCCACGGAGGAAGATTGCCGAATCACGCGGCTTCTCGACATCCACCAGCGCCATCGCCCGCGCCGGCGACGCGGGATGGTTGATCTTGATGTCATTCACTTTCTTGATCAGGAGGTTTTCCTTCGCGTCGGTGTTCATGCTCGTGAGGCGGCGAATATCACGCGCATCGACAAACAGCGGACCGGTCTGCGCATAGAGATAACGGCGAAGTTCTTCGTAGTTCGCGTCCTGCAACTTCGCTTCGGCGGGAATGGACTTGCCCTTATACGCGGCCACGATTAATTGCCACTGCCGTTCCGTCTCGGTGAAAAGACGACCGTAGCGCGCGGCGACGTCTTTCAAGCTCGTCACCGGCGTCGCGAACATGCGCGCCACGATCGGGTTCAATTTCTTTTCAGTATCATTGTTCGCCACAAATTTGGCGATCAGCGGACGGGACTTGGCGGCGAATTCCTTTTCGGACAACGCGCTCAGGGCAATCCATGGAGCAAAGATCGGGTCGTGTTTCTTTTCGCCCTTCTTCAGATGACGCTCCAGCGCACTGGCCATCGTGTTGTCGAGCGCGCGTTGGCGGTAGAAGACGAATTTCGAAACGCTGTTCGACTGATTCACGTGCTCCCAGTCGTAGATCGCCGTGAGGTAATCTCCCACCATCGAGTGCTGGTTCGTGATGATCTGGCGTTCGTTCTCGATGCGGAACGCCGCGAGTTCGATCTCCGCTTTCTCAACTTGCTGCACGAAGTCGCGATACGCCGGAGAGTCTTTCACCGGACGCAGCAACGGCGGTTCCGTCGGCTCGGCCACGCTGTTGAGAACGCCGTGCAGAGCGTAGTAATCCTTCATCGTGATCGGATCGAACTTGTGATCGTGACAGCGTGCGCACGTGGCGGTGAGGCCCATGGTGCCGCGGCAAATCACATCGATACGATCGTCGATGATTTGATTGGCGTCGTTCTGAAAACGATTACCCAGCGTGAGGAAACCCAGCGCCGCCAGCGCACTTTTGTCCTCGCTGAGCGGGAGACGATCCGCCGCGAGCTGTTCGGTGATGAACTGGTCGTACGGCTTGTCGTCGTTCAGCGCCTTGATGACGTAATCGCGATACGTGAAGGAGTAGAGATAACGATTGTCGCGGTTGCGGATCGTGTCGCCAAGCGTGTCGCCGTAGCGCGCGATGTCGAGCCAGTAGCGGCCCCAACGTTCACCGTAGTGCGGAGAATTCAGGAGGCGATCCACGACTTTCTCAAACGCCGCCGAAGTCTTGTCTTTTTCGAAGGCCGCAACTTCCTGCGGCGTCGGCGGGAGCCCGATGAGGTCAAACGTCGCACGGCGAATCAGCGTGCGTTTGTCGGCAATCTTGGACGGCTCCATCTTGTTCGCTTCGAGCTTGGCCAAAACGAACGCGTCCACCGGCGTCTTGACCCACGCCTTATTTTGCACGACGGGAACCGCGACCGGCTTCACCGGATTGAAGAACGGATGGTTCTTCGCTTTCTCGGAGTCAGGGCCGTATTTACGCGCCACCGTCTTCGCACTGCGCGGATCGGGCGCGCCCATCTTCACCCACTGCTCGAAGGCCGCGATCTGTTCGGGCTTCAACTTGCCGCCTTCTTTTTTCGGCGGCATTAACTCGTCTTCGTTAGTGGTCTTGAGCGATTTGATAAGCAAACTGTCGTTGGGTTTGCCGGCCACCAACGTCGCACCATTGTCGCCGCCTTTGGCGATACCTTCGCGATTACTGAGATCGAGGCCGCCCTTGATCTTCGAGTTCGGCTCCGTGCTGTGGCACTTGTAACACTTCTCGATCAGCACCGGGCGGATGTTGCGTTCGAAGAAATCCAGTTCCGCCGGCGTGAGCTTCGATCCTTCCGACACGGCGCGCGCGGAAACCGCCGACAGCGCCAGCATCGCCACCATCGCGCCCAGGCTCAACGTACCGCTCCACGAGTTGGTGATCACAGATTTAAATTCCTCCTCCCAGCGCGCGGAGAGCTGCCTCCGCGCGCGACCATTGACACTGCCCAGCTCCGCTGCCGAGAAGGAGACGGATGCGTCAGCGCGTTGTGTATTGGATGCTCCTCCGAGTCGGAACGCGGGGTCTCCATGTCTCCCTCTCCGCAATGGAGCGGGCCGAAGTGCGGGCTTGGCAAGCGAGTGGGTGCTCATATTGAACTTGGAATCAGGCGATGATGTTCTTCACGACATTTCCGTAAACGTCCGTCAGGCGGAATTCGCGACCGTTGTAGCGGTAGGTCAACCGTTCATGATCGAAACCGAGCAAGTGCAGGATCGTCGCGTGCAGATCGTGAACGTGGACCTTGTTGACGACGGAGGACTGGCCGAACTCATCGGTTTCACCGAACGCCAGACCGCCTTTTACGCCGCCGCCAGCGAGCCAATAGCTGAAGCCGCGGTTGTTGTGATCGCGTCCAGGCACTTCGAACTTGCTCGTCGCATTTGGCAACTGGCGCGTGGGCGTGCGACCAAATTCACCACCCCAAACGACCAGCGTGTCTTTCAGCAAGCCGCGTTGCTTGAGGTCGGCGAGGAACGCCGCGATGGGCTTGTCGCTTTCGCCGGCTTTCGTGCGCGCGGCTTTTTCAAGGTTGTTATGATGATCCCAGCCGCTGTGCCAGACCTGCACCATGCGCACGCCGCGTTCGAGCAACCGGCGCGTGATCAGCATCTGCCGCCCTTGCTCGGTGTCGGCCGCATACGCGGTGCGAACGCTCTCCGGCTCTTTTGTGATATCGAACGCATCGCTCGCTTCCATCTGCATTTGGAAGGCGAGCTCGAAGGATTGGATGCGCGCTTCGAGCTGCGCGTCCTTCTGAAGTTGCTGGCTGTGCATGCTGTTGACCTTCGCCAGCAGGTCGAGCTGTTCGCGCTGTTCGTTCCGCGTCGTGTATCCGTTGCGGATGTTCTCGATGAGTTTCTCGATGTTTGTGTAGCGCGTGTTGATGTGCGTGCCTTGATATGCGCCGGGCAGGAATGCCGAACGCCAGTTCTGCGCGCCGGCGAGGGGCGTCCCGGGGGCGAGCACGATGAAACCGGGAAGGTTTTGGTTTTCGCTGCCCAAACCGTAGGTGACCCACGAACCCAACGAAGGCTTCACCAAGCGGCCCGAGCCAGTGTTCATCATCACGGTGCAGAACTCATGCACCGGCGCATCGATATACATGGAGCGAACGATGCACATGTCGTCCACGTGCTCGCTGAGCTTGGGCCAGACTTCGCTCATCTCGACGCCGCTCTTCCCTTGCTTGGTGAACTTGAACGGAGAACCCCACGCAACGCCAGTGCCTTCGCCGATCGGCTTGCCGTCCTGCTTCGCGAGCTCGGGCTTCGGATCCCACAGGTCGACATGCGACGGTCCGCCTTGCGCGAAGATGCTGACAACCCGCTTGGCCTTGCCCGCGAAGTGCGGCTGCTTCACCGCCAACGGCGACATCGCATTGCCCGCCGCCGACGCACCCGCCGGACCAAGCACTTCCGGCATCATGCCGGCCAAACTCAACGCGCCAAAGCCGAGGCCGAAGCGCTGGAGAAAATGGCGGCGGGAAACGAAGTAGTCGTCGAGGCGAGGTTGGTGTCCGTTATTCATAGTGCGTAAAATGGTTTGCTGAATGTTGGATGAGATCGTGATGCCACGTTGTGCACCTTGGTTGGCGGAGACTTCACCGAAATTGGCGGCCAGATATTGCGAGCTTAAGTGGCAATTCTCGTGGGGAGCATTGGGCAGCGAAAGCCTTCCTCATCGGCCGTGGCGGAGTTTTTGCCAGCGAAGTTTTCCTTGAGCTTTGCGCGGTGAACTTGGAACGTTTGCCCATGCCCAAAACCCTTCTCGCCATCGGCGCGCATTACGACGATTGCGTGTTCGGCATTCCCGGAATCATGCTGCAAGCGCTGCGCAAGGATTACCGCGTCGTCATCCTCGCGCTCATCGGTGACTACTCAAACTGGTCTCCCGTGAAAGGTCGTGAGAAGGAACTCCTCAAGGTCAGCCGTGACACCGCCCATTTCTACGGCGCGGAAATGCGTTTCCTCAATTACGCCTCCGGTCGTTTCCACATGAACGAGGAGACGAATCTCGCCGTGGCCAAAGTTGTCGCGGAAGTTCAACCCGACATTGCGTTCATGCTCTGGCATCATGATCGCCACCCCGATCACGAAGCCGCGTCGGCCATCAGCAAGATCGCGTTGAAACAAGCCGGCACGATCCTCGGCAACGAGAAGGTGAAGGTTCCCCGCATTTATCTCTACGACAACGGTCCTGGCCACACGATCGGCTTCGAGCCGAACACTTACATAGACGTGAGCAACGAATGGCCTTCCGCGATGGAATGGCTCGGGCAATTGATGGCCTTCGTGCGCCAGAAAGAATACAACGCGCTCGAACTCGACGCGGCGCAAACCGCCAAGGCCAATCTCGCGCGCTACCGCGGCGCAACGTGCGGCGTGAAACACGCCGAAGCCGTGTGGGCAATGAGCACGCGCCCGAGTGAAATTCTGTAGCCGCTCGCCTGACTTCGAAAACGATCGCAGTCAGGGGTCATAAAATTTAATACGTCCACGTATAATTCCACTTGCCGACGCTTCCCCGGCTTGGCATAACCGCCCCCATGAATTCCTCCGCACCCGGCCAGAAGTTCACACCCACCATTTGGCTCATCATCGTCATCGCGAGCATCGGCTTCCTATTCGACACCTACGAGCTGCTGATGACGCCGCTCGTCGCCGCGCCGGCCATTGCGGAGTTGCTCAAGATTCCGCAGAACAATCCGCTCGTCACCGATTGGGTCGGGCGCCTGCTGTGGATCTCCGCGCTGTGCGGCGGCGTGTTCGGCCTGCTCGGCGGTCGGTTGGTGGACCAATTCGGTCGCAAGAAAATCATGGCCGCGAGCATTTTCCTCTATTCGTTCTCGCCGTTTGCCGCGGCCTACTCGACGTCGCTGCCGATGTTCGTTTTCTTCCGCAGCACGACCTTCATCGGTGTGTGCGTGGAATTCGTCGCTGCGATCACGTGGCTCGCGGAAGTCTTCGAAGACAAAAAGCAGAAGGAACGCTGGCTCGGCATCACACAGGCGTTCGCGTCACTCGGCGGCGTTTTCGTAACGATGATCAGTATCTGGATCAGCGCGAACATGAAAAACCTGCCGCACATGGGGCTTCCGCTCGGCCTCGGTTCCACTGATCCCGCGACGTGGCGCTATCTTTTGATGACCGGAATTATTCCCGCAATTCCCATCGCGCTTTTGCTGCCATTCGTGCCGGAGTCGAAAGTCTGGAAAGACAAGCGCGCCGCCGGCACTTTGAAGCGTCCGAGCTTCGCGGCTCTGTTCGCGCCCGAACTGCGCCGCGTCACGATCGTGACGGCGATTCTCTCCGCGTGCGCCTACGGCATCGCATTCGGCGCCCTGCAAGTTACCGTCTCACGAGTGACGCCCGGTTTGCCCGAGTTGAAGGAACAGGCCAAAGCGCTCGCCCCACTGCGCAAGGAAGCCGAAGCCCTCAACAAACAACTCAACGCACTGCCCCCGACCGATCCCGCGCGCAAGGAACTCGTCGGCCAGATCAAAGAGAACTTCGTCAAACAATTGCCGATCAACGACGGCGTGAAAAAGATGAGCGACAAGGTGCAGTTCCGTCAGGAAATGGGCGGCCTCGTCGGACGGATCCTGCTCGCGATCTTGCTCATCGTCGGCATTAGCCGCGTGGCGTTGCTGAAGGTTTTCCAAATTCCCGCGCTGATCGTGATGCCGTTGACTTACTTCATGTTCTTCAAACAGGGCGGTGAAGCATTTCTCCTGTGCTACGCGATCTGCGGGCTGCTGACCGTCGCACAGTTCAGTTACTTCGGTGAATATCTGCCGAAGGTTTTCCCGATGCACCTGCGCGGCACCGGCGGCAGCTTTGCCACCAACGTCGGGGGCCGCATGATCGGCACCAGCATGGCCTTCCTCACGACGAACCTGATCGCGCCGATGCTCGCGGGAACCGGTCCCGTCCTGCCCGCGCACGTGGCCCAAGCAGCCGGCATCGTGGCGACGAGCATCGCGGTCATCGCATTCGCCGTGGGCTTCCTGTTGCCCGAGCCTAAGGAACAAGCACAAGAGTAACCGAGTTCAAGCAGGCACCGCACGATCAGGTTATGGCCACCTCCAAAGCCTCCGTCCTGACGGCGTTCAACGCGCCGCTTGAACTGCGCGATCTTCCGTTGCCCGACAAACCCGAGCCCGGCGCCGCGCTCGTGCGCACTGAGATGGCCGGCATTTGCGGCACCGACGTGCATCTTTGGAAGGGCCAGCTACCCATCGCGCTGCCCGTGATCATGGGCCACGAAACCGTGGGCCGCATCGCGCAACTCGGTGAGGGACTCGAGCACGATTGGACGGGGCAACCGCTGAGGATCGGTGATCGTGTGACGTGGAATTCCGCCGTGTCGTGCGGCACTTGCTATTTTTGCGCAGAAAAAAAGCAGCCCACGCGCTGTGCGCAACGCCGCGCCTATGGCATCGGTTATCGCTGCGACCAAGCGCCGCATCTGCTCGGCGGCTACGCGGAGTTTCATTACCTCCGCCCGCGCACCACGATCTTCAAACTACCCGATGATCTCCCAACTGAGTCTGTCATCGGCGCTGGCTGCGCGCTGATCACCGCCATTCACGGCGTTGAGCGCACGGGCATTGCGTGGCAGGACAACGTCGTCGTGCAAGGCGCCGGACCCGTCGGCATCGCGGCGCTCGCAGTCGCGAAGAGCGCGGGCGCAGCGCAAGTCATCGTCATTGGCGGTCCGAAGCATCGGCTCGACATGGCGAAACGTTTCGGCGCCGATCAAGTGATCGACATTGATGAAGTGCGCGAGCCGAAAGCGCGGCTCGAACTGGTGCGCAAACTTACCGGCGGTTACGGTGCCGACGTCGTGCTCGAATGCGTCGGGATTCCAAACGCCGTCGTCGAGGGCATGGAGCTTTGCCGCGACGGCGGGAAATATCTCGTGCTCGGCCATTATTGCGACTCCGGTCCCGTGATGTGGAATCCGCACGTCATCACGCGCAAGCAGCTTCAGGTGTTCGGCTCGTGGTCGAGCGAACCGCGCCACCTCAAGCAAGCCATCGAATTTCTCCGCGTGAATCAGCAGGCGTTTCCATTCCACGAAATGGTTTCGCACCGCTTCACTCTCGACCGCGCGAATGAAGCGCTGGCCATGACCGCCAACTGGCAATCGGCCAAAAGTGTGTTCGTGCCCGCCTGAAACGCGGCACGGAATTCTTTGCACGCCCGCTCGCTCCGTGTTTAATCGCTCACCATGAAACTTTGCCGCTTTCAAATCGACGCCTACGCCCCGCGCATCGGACTTTCCCTCGATGACCGCACCGTGCTCGACCTCGCCGCCGCCGGAGTGGAACGCCTGACGCCGTTGCTCGAAGCCGCCGATCCTGCGAAGGAACTTGCCGCGCTCGCGCAACGCAAACTGCCGCATCACGACCTCGCGAAGGTGAAGTTGCTCGCGCCCGTCGAACAGCAGGAAGTCTGGGCCGCCGGCGTGACTTATCTGCGCAGCAAAAAGGCGCGCATGGAGGAATCCGATTTCAGTGCGAGCGCGTATGACCGCGTTTACGACGCGCCGCGACCGGAGATTTTCTTCAAGTCGATGCCGGAAAAAGTTGTCGCGACCGGCGATGCCGTCGGCATCCGCGCCGATGCGAAGTGGAATGTGCCCGAACCCGAACTCGCGCTCGTACTCAACTCCCGCGGCAAGGTCGTCGGATACACGGCCGGCAACGACATGAGCTCGCGCGATATCGAAGGCGAGAACCTCCTCTATCTCCCGCAGGCGAAAGTTTACGATCGATCCTGCGCGCTCGGGCCGTGGATCACCATCGGCGCCAGCGAATCCGAGGCGCGCAGCTGGACGATCGGCGTGGAAATTTTCCGCGCAGGCAAATCCGTCTTCGACGGCGAAACGCTCGTCGCGCAGATCAAGCGGACGTTCGATGAACTCGCCGGTTACCTCTGCCGCAGCCAAAGCTTCCCGCATGGCGCAGTGTTGTTGACCGGAACCGGCGTGGTGCCGGGCGATGATTTCACGCTCCAAACCGGCGACCGCGTGCGCATCCACATTTCCGGAATCGGCGCGTTGGATAATCCGGTGGTCGTGGTATAGCGCCCGGCCCGCAGAACTTCGTCGATGGGCGGCTTCGACAACCGTCCGCAAACCGAATTCCGCTTTGACACTGGCATCTGCGATTGGCACTGTTCCCGCCGCTCAAAAACCATCGGGCGAATCTTGATTTGGGCACCCTGAGTGAACTTTTGAATTGGAATTATTATGGCTGAATTAATTGGCAATCTTTTGGTGGCGCAATCCGGCGGTCCGACCGCAGTGATTAACGCCAGCGTCGCGGGCGTAATTCAAGAAGCCGGCCGGCACGAATGCATCGAGGAAATCTACGGCGGCCTCAACGGCATTCTCGGCATCCTCAACGAGCAACTCATCGACCTCAACGACGAGAAGGCCAAGGCGATCGAAGGTTTGAAATACACGCCCGCCGCCGCGCTGGGCACGTGCCGTTACAAGATCGATTTCAAAAAGAAGCCTGATGCCGCCGCGCGCGACATGAACCGCCTCTTCGAGGTGTTTCAGGCCCACAACATCCGCTACTTTTTCTACGCCGGTGGCAATGACTCGCAGGACACCGCGCACAAGATTCACGAGGAAGCCGTCAAGCGCGGCTGGGAAATGCGCGTGATCGGCGTGCCCAAAACCATCGACAACGACCTTCCTCACACCGACCACTGCCCCGGTTACGGTTCGGTGATCAAATACAACGCCGCCACCACCATGGAAATCGCCCTCGACGTCGGCGCGATGGCCACGGACGACGGCGCGTGCTGCATCATCGAAGTGATGGGGCGCTCGGCTGGTTGGATCGCTGCCGGCACCGTGCTCGCGCGCCGTCACGCTGGTGACGCGCCGCACATCGTGTTGCTGCCGGAAATTCCCCTCGACGAAGACGCGTTCCTCGCGAAGGTGAAGGAAGTCACCACGAAGTTGAAATATTGCATCGTCGTCGTCGGCGAAGGCGTGAAGAACACGTCCGGCAAGGAAATCGGCGCCGATACCACGCGCCTCGATGCCTTTGGTCACCCCGTGCTCTCGGGCGCGGCGGAACATCTCGCCGAACTCGTGCAGGGCAAGCTCAACACCAAGACCCGCACCGTGAAGCTCGGCTATGCGCAACGTTGCGCCGCCCATTTTGCCAGTGCCACCGACGCCGCCGAAGCCGCCGCGTGCGGTGAAGCCGCCGTGCGCGCTGCCATCAATGGCGACAGCGGCCTCATGGTGAAGATCGTCCGCACGAGCACCAAGCCCTACAAGTGGACCACCGGCCTCCAACCGCTCGGCGACATTGCGAACGTCGAACATTTCGTCCCGCGCGAATGGATCAGCGCCGACGGCTTCGAACCGAACGAACAGTTCGTCGATTACGCCCGCCCGCTGATCGAAGGTGAAGTGAAGGTTCCGATGGAACACGGCCTGCCGAAGTACGTGATCCTCGACAAGAGTCACGTGGAGCAGAAGCTTCCTGCGCGCAGCAAGTCCGGCGAGACCGAACACATTCCCGCCGCAGTTCACGCCTGATCAAAAGGCACTGAGCTATCAGAAAACATGGGGCCGGCTTTTACGCCGGCCCTTTTTCTTTTCTGACACCGTCGGGCGAAAAATCGGTGATCTGTCGCTGCTGGGGAGACCCTCCAATCGCGAAGCGGAGACAGAATGATCAAGCTGACTGCGGCCAGTGCTGCAGTTCGCTGCGGAGGCGTTCCAACGGAAGGCCCACCACGTTGCTGAAAGAGCCGCGCACTTCTTCCACAATCAAGTCGCCATGTTCCTGAATGGCATAGCCACCGGCTTTGTCGAGCGGATGGATGCGGGCGAGGTAGTCGCGGATCTGACTGGGCGACAGCGCGCGAAATTTCACCGCCGTAGTGTCGGCGAAAAGGCGTTGCCGGTGGGCACGTTGATGCACCACACAGACGCCGGTGATTACCTCGTGGGTGCGACTCGCGAGCCGTGCGAGCATCGCCTCGGCTTCCGTCAGGTTCGCGGGCTTGGCGAAGAGTTGCGTGCCGAGAAACACAAGTGTATCCGCGCCGATCACGAGGGCATCCGGATGTTTCTTCGCCACGACATGAGCCTTGCGGTAGGCATTGAGCTGGCAGATCTCGTGCGGGGTGAGAAATTCGTGTTCCACCTCGGGGGCATCGCTGGCGACGATGGCGAACTCGGGCACCATGTCGCGCAGCAGTTCGGCCCGGCGGGGCGAGGCGGACGCGAGAATGACCGGCGGCAGATGCACAACGTCTTAGGACGCGGTGGTCAATTGCAGCGCGTCCGCGAAGGCTTTCAGCTTTTCGGCAAACGCGCCCTCGCTCAGCACGGGCTGCGCGCCTTCGGTGGAAATATCGTGCTCAAGCTCGATCCACGACTTGCAGCCGCCGTAGCTGGTAAGCATCGGCAGGTCGATGCGACGGGGCAGTTGATGGACCCGCACGGCGAGGGCGAAGATATTCTTCACCTTTCCCCACTCGAATCGGTCGGCGATTACGTCGTCACGCCAGATGTGCTGACCACGGAGACGTTCGGCCGCCGCGAGCGAATCCAGCGCGCGCCAAGCGACGACTTCGGCAACGTATTCCACCCGGAGAACCTCGGGCGGCGGAAGTTGCGGGGCGATTTCGTCGTAGCGCAATTGCGCGTGTGGCTGCACGCGTTCGCGCTGCTGATGGTAAAGTGTCGGAAAAAGGAGAAACCGGGGCTGTTCAACCTGAAAGCCTCCGCGACCTTCGCTAATGCCGCCTTTGCGCAGGATCAGGATTTGTTCACCACGCCCGAGCGCGTCAACCACAATGGCCCATTCTTTAAATGCCGTCCGCATATTCAAACCATACAAACGGACGGGCAGCGCGTCGAGGGCGAGTCTTGGAACGCTCACGAAACACTGAAATCAATGTCTGCAGCGAAGTTTGGTGATTTATGATCACTGAGCGACGATTTTATGACATTCGAGGGGATTGACTCCTTGACTACACAATATTCAGTGTGGTACCTACAACCAGCCACTTTTAGCGGTGTGTGGCAGTTATGCGTTGCCCCAAATGCGGTAAGCAAGACGATAAGGTCATTGATTCACGAGCCTCGCGCGAAGGATCGACGATCCGCCGCCGACGCGAATGCATCGGGTGCGGGCACCGGTTCACCACCTACGAGGAAATCGAGCACGAAGGCCTCATGGTGATTAAACGAGACGATCGTCGCGAAGAATTTTCCAAGGAAAAACTCCTTTCCGGTCTCCGCAAGGCCTGCCAAAAACGTCCCATCAGCCCCCGAGCCATCGAGGATATCGCCGAAAAGATCGTCGACGAAATCGCCGAGAAGTACGAGCGGGAAGTCCCCGGCATGGCGATTGGTGAACGGGTGATGGAGGAGTTGCGCAAGATCGACGAAGTCGCCTACGTGCGTTTCGCGAGCGTTTACCGGCGGTTCGAAGAAGCCACTGAGTTCGTCAACGAAGTCAAAAAACTGGAATCCTCACCATGATCCAACTTCACAACGACTGCCTGCTATTCCAACTGGCCGATGGACAAATGATCCCCTGCTCCGTCGAGCGGTTCACCTTCGAACTCGTTGGCGATGCGCTCGGCGACGTGGATGCGGACGTGATCCGCAATGCCGCTTCGGCTGTGGTGCATTATTTCAAATCTGAGTTGAAGCGAACCACCATCACCGTGGGTGAATTCACGCAGGCACTCGAGCAGGTGTTGCGCGCCTTCGGACTGTCCGTCTCCGCCACGCCTGTCTCCACAGCGGACTTGCCAGCCATGACCGCCGCAACCAACGCGACGAAGTCAGAGGAAACCCCGTCCGACCTGGCACAGATTGCGTGCGAGTCCGGAAAGGGCTTCGAGCTCGCCTTCTTCAATCGCCTCCGCGCCGAAATGCGACGTCAGATGAGTGGCGCCCCGCGCGTCGTGCGTTTCGACGGACTACGCCGCTGCGCCAAGCAACTAGTCGGTGCCCGTCGCTGGAATATTCGCTGCCAGCGCATGAGCGATCAGATCGTCGATTATCTCCGCGAGTGTCTGAGCCACGAAAAGACGGAGTCCCGCGCCTGCGGGCTGGTGGTGCGGTAGTTCCCCGCGTCGAACGCGTTTACCATGACCCTGTTCGAAAAGCTCATTGCTCGGCAGATTCCGGCCAAAGTCGTCTACGAAGATGACCTCGTCTTCGCCTTCCACGACATCAAGCCGCAGGCGCCAATCCACGTATTGATCGTGCCCAAGAAACCCATCGTTCGCATCGGTGAAGCCACCGCCGCCGATCAAGCGCTGCTCGGCCATTTGTTGTTGAAGGCCGGCGAGGTCGCCGTACAGCTAGGCTTGAAGGAATCCGGTTACCGTCTTGTGATCAATAATGGTCGCGACGCCGGAGAGGCCGTGCCGCACCTGCACGTGCACATTCTGGGTGGCCGCTCCCTCGGCTGGCCGCCCGGTTGATTCGCACCGCGACATCCACCACCGTCACGCTCGGATCATCGTCTTCAGGATCCCGCCCAATCGCTCGATGCCGCGACGGATGTCCGATTCGCTGGCGTTACCGAAACTCAGGCGCATTTCGCAATCCGGCTTCGCGCGCGTCGGATCGTCGGCGTAACACAGTGCTCCCGGCACATAGAGGACGTCCTTCGCCAGCGCCTTTTGAAACAACCGCGACTTCACGCCGCTCTTCAACGCCCGCGGCAATTTCACCCACACGTAAAGGCCGCCACCGGGTTCGATCCATTCCACGGCGGCGGGAAAATGCTGTTTCATCGCGCCCACCATCACGCGGGCCTTGCGCTCATAGCGCCGCCGCAAATCGCCGAGGTGCCGGTCGTAAGCGCCGGTCGTGATCGCCTGCACGAGGAGTTGCTGGAGAAAGTTGGCAGTGCCGAAATCGTGATTGCCCTTGATCCTTTTCACGGCGGCGAACACGGGTTCGGGCAATAATCCGAAGCCCACGCGGATGCCAGTTGCGAAGGGCTTGCTGTAGGTACTCGTGTAGATCACGCGCCCCGCCGCACCGGGCGCGACGAGCGTGGACGGCACGGCATCGCCGGAGAAATGAAGTTCGCGATACGCAGCATCTTCGAGGAGGTAGATCGGGTGGCCGGCGTCGCGCTCGTAACGACGGAGCAGTTTCAGCGCGGCCTGTTTCTTCGCGAAGCTCGTGGTGACGCCGGCGGGATTTTGGTGATAGCTCACGAGGTAGAGCATTTTCACGCGCTTCAAATCGCCGCTGCGCTTCAACGTCTCGAGCGTCTTCGCGAGTTGCTCCACGTCGAGCCCGTCATTGGCCAGGTGAATGCCACGCGCGCGAAGGCCGTGGCTCTGGAGAATGCCGAGGAAAACAAAATACGTCGGGTCTTCCACGAGCACGATGTCGCCCTCGTCGCACAACGCCTCGACGGTCATGTAGAGCAATTGCTGCGAGCCGTGCGTGATGACTACGCGATCATCGGCGTACGCCGGCGATAACTTGGCGGCCGACTTGCCCATGTCCAAAGTCTCCAAGTGTCGCGCGGTCAAACGGCGAAGAACGGGATCGCCCGCTGTGCTGCCGTATTGCAACGCGGGCTGGCCCAGCTTGCGCGTTCGAAGAATCCGCTCGGTCAAGGAGCGAGCCTCGGCGACGGGCAGGGTTTCATTATCGGTGAAACCAGCGGCGAGCGAGATCACCTTCGGGTGATCGAGCGTGAGTTTCATCAACCACGAGATCGGCGGTTCCGTGGTGCGTTGCGCGAGGCTCGAGAGTCCGGAGTTTTTCATGAGTCGAACGATCAGTGAAGGCTGGCACAGGAAGCCGCGCGAGGCGAGCGGCGGTTTGCAATCGCGCTTTGCAGACTTGCCAATTCTGCAGCGGCGGTTACAAACCGACGCGTGGCAGTTGAACCATCAGGCAAATCTTCCGGCAGGACGGACGCGGATTCCTCTGCGTGCCGGGTTGATGCGGATGCTGGTGAATACTGGCGCTGGTGTCCGCGCTGCGGCCACGAGTTGCACAACGAAAAGTGCAAGCTCCGCTGCGAACGCTGCCACTACTTCATGAGCTGTTCGGATTTTGACTGAACGGCAGCCCGCGTTACCCAATATGTCCCCCACCCGCTCCGCCTCGCCCGCTTTCGCATTCATTGCCCGCCGATTCGCCGGCGTGTTCGCCTGCCTGCTCGCCGCCGTGCTGGTGATTTCTTCCGCACGCGGACAGGACGTTCCGCCGGTGTGGACGGTCGCGGCGGCCCAAATGAAAGCCGGCGACCGCGTCAGCGTGTGGTTGAATTTCCTGAACCCGACGGGCTCGCCAGTCACGAAGCAATTTCCCGTGACGGTCAAATGTCGCATTCAAGTTCCGCACTACGATGGCGTGCGCGAACTCACGTTGCGCAATCCGGCGGACGCGGGCGACGCCGTAATTGCCGCCGGCGGATTCGCCCGTCGGGAATATCTCCTTGAAGCACCTGCTGGCGTAATTGGCCGCGCGTGGCTGGCATTCGAGCAACCCGGAGCCAATCCACTCGCGCTGGAAATCGTTCCCGCCATCGTGGCGAAATTGCCGACGACTTCCTCGTCGCTGACCGCCGCAACCAATGAGGTCACCAGCGTCAAAGCCTTGCCTCGAGCAAAGCCCATGGATCCGGTGGAGTTCTTCAAGGCCCATTTTTTCCCGCACGAACCGCTTTATTTCATCGCGGGCACGAAGTCGCCGAACGCAAAGTTCCAGATCAGTTTCAAGTATCAGTTGTTTCTCGACGAAGGTTGGATGGCGGAACGGGTTCCGCTGATGACGAATCTCTTCGCGGGTTACACACAGGTCTCTTTGTGGGATTGGAACAAACCGTCCGCGCCGTTCTTCGACAGCAATTACAAGCCGGAGCTGCTCTGCTCGCTGCGCATGGTGGAACGCGGCGAATGGCGGGACTGGTTCCGACTCGACCTCGCGGGCGGCGTGCAGCACGAGTCGAACGGCCGTGACGGCCTTTCCTCACGCAGCATCAACATCGCTTACCTTCGTCCCAGCCTGACGTTCGGCGAACCGGATGGCTTTCAGCTCTCGCTCACGCCGCGCGGCTGGGTTTACCTTGGCGATCTGAGCGACAATCGCGACATCGGAAATTATCGCGGCCACGTGGAACTGCGCGTCGTCGCGGGTTGGGAACGTTCACTCCTCTTCACGTCCATGCTCCACGCGGCCGACGGGCTTCGCCACGGCAGTGCGGAACTCGGACTGTCATATCCGCTCTTCGGAATTCCGGCGTTGAGTTCGAGCGCGTTCCTCTACGCCCAATATTTTACCGGCTACGGCGAAAGTTTGCTCAGCTACAACCAGCGGAGTTCCATCTTCCGCGTCGGCTTCTCGCTGTTTCGGTAGATTCTAAGCCACAACAACACTCCAATTCCGCGAATTCCCTGCAAAAGCGGCCTGCGGAAGACGTGCTTTCCAACCCCAGCGGATGCTTGCATTCCGGCGCGCACTCGCCCATGCTGGCACGCTATTTAACTGAATGAGCACTCCCTCAGAGAACGAGATGGATCTGGAACTGCACTTTTTGCCCGCGTGGGCCAAGCAAGCGCCAGACGTGAACCGCTACGCCAATTTTAAAGGCGAAAGCGAAGATCGTCCGCGCCGCGACAGCTTCGGCGGTCGAGGTGGCCCCGGCGGCGGTGGCGAACGGCGCGGTCCGCGGCGCGATGGTCCGCCTCCTCGTCGTGATGGCGGTGCCCCGCGCCCCGGCGGTCCGGTTGCAGGTGGCGCCCGTCCCGGTGGACGCTCATTTGGCGGTCCGCGTCCGGCTGGTCCCGGTGGCGATCGCGGCGGTTTCCGCGGTCGTAGTGGCGGTCCGCGCCGCGATGATCGCCGTGACGAACGCCGCGAGCCGCTCGCTCCGTTGCCGGAGTTGAAGGTGGAATTGCTCCCTGAAGAAGCGGGCGTGGATTCAATTGCCCGTCAGATCAAGCTCACTGGTCGCGCTTATCCTTTGTTCGAAATCGCCGCGCTGATTCTCAAGAAGCCGGAACGATATCACGCGCAATTCACCGTGGTGAAGAAGCCCGATGGAACCATCGCACAGCCGCTGTTCGTGTGCAGTCTCGACGACACCGTGTGGTTGTCCGAAGCCGAGGCCGTTGCGCACGTGCTGACGAAGCATTTCAACACGTTTTACCAAGCCGAACGCTCCCCGTGCGATCCACCGAAGGGCATTTACACGTTCGTCGCCCAGTGCGGCTTCAGCGGTGTGATCCTCGGCCCGCCGAATTATCACGATTACCAAAACAAACTGCGCAAACTGCACGCCGAGCGTTTCGGCCGGATGCCGTTCGATGCCTTCAAGGCGCGTGTCAAGATCGTCAAGGACGAGGAAGTCGTAAAGAAATGGGTCGAGGAGCAAAGCTTCAAGACCGAGTTCATCTGCCTCAACGTCCCCGAGGCGCCGAAGTTGCCGAACCGCGAAGAAGTGGAGAAACATTTCCGCGCCACGCATCTGCCCAACGTCATCCGGCAGGTCGAATCGCACACGCTCACGACCGCAGCGCGCCGCGAAGTACGCTCGCCAGGCTTGCAAGCGTTGATGCGCCGAGCCTGGGACGAACAAGCCCACTTCCCGTTGAAAATGGCGAACACGCTGAGCAAGCAGTTCGCGCACGACGGCCTGTCGTTCTTCAAGGTGAACAAGACAGTCACGCACGTCTCGGTGGCGCGCCCGCATTTCCTCGATCTCGAAGCGACGCCCGTCTCCGACGGCGTGAAGAAGATCATCGATTTCATCAACTCGAAGACCAAGTGCACGCGGCGTGATTTGCTCAACGCGCTCGCCCCCGCTCCGAAGCCCGTCGAGGCGCCTGCCCCGGCGCCTGCCGCAGAAGGCGCACCCGCAGCGCCGGTTGCCCCGGCGACGCCCGAGCAGACTCCGGAACAAGCCGCCGTCACGAGCGATCTGCACTGGCTCATTCACCAGGGTCACGTGATCGAATTCGCCAACGGCCGATTGGAAACGGCAAAGAAGCCGATGCCGCGTCCGGAAAAAGCGCCCAAGGCCGGAACGCCCGCCGCGGCCGCTGCTCCTACAGCGGAAGCCAACACTGTCGAAATCATCGCGCCTGCCGCGGTGGAAGCCGCTGTCGCCTCGGAATCCCCGAGTGCAGTCGCGCCCGTTTCCGCCGAGCATGCGCCTGAAGCGCCCGCTCAAGAAAATCCGCCGGCGTAAGTTTCCGCAGTCGCCCGACGCGCAGCTAAGCCTGCGCGTCGGCGATTCGCTTCAGGTAGTCGAAGGAAAAGAGTCCCGACGAATGCCCGTCGCCCCAGAACGGTTGCAAGGCATATCCCCCGACCGAGGCCAATCGCAGCAAGCGGAATGACGCCGGCGTGAGGGTTTTTTCCGGTCCCTTGTAGAGATTTCCCATCACGTCCGTCTCCCCCATGCAACCCGCGCATGGGCACGCGCGACGCATCGCCTCCAGTTTCACGAAGCTCTCGCTGCCATCGTCCCACTTGATGGCAAGTTCGTCACCGATTTGCTGCAGATCCGCTGGTCGCATCGCTTCACACTAGCGGCGGAAATAAATATAGTCATGTCTAACTATTTTATTTGACTCAAACATTTTCGATACCTACGCTGCACCCTGTCGAGATGGAAACTGAAAAATCACAACGTCCCGCCGCCGATGCCGGTTGGCATTCGGCGAATGTCACGCCGAGCCTGCCCGAGTCCCACCGCACGGTCACGGTGCCGAACCACTTGGGCTTCTGGCGCAAGCTTCTCGCCTTCTCCGGCCCCGGCTACCTCGTCGCCGTGGGCTACATGGATCCCGGCAACTGGGCGACCGACCTCGCCGGCGGATCACAATTCGGCTACACACTCCTGAGCGTCATCCTGATTTCGAACCTGATGGCGATTCTCCTGCAGTCGCTTTCGGCACGCCTCGGCATCGTCACGGGCCGCGACTTGGCGCAAGCGTGCCGTGATCATTACTCGAAGCCCGTGTCCATCGCGTTGTGGGTATTGTGCGAAATCGCCATCTGCGCGTGCGACCTCGCGGAAGTGATCGGCTCCGCGATCGCGCTGAACCTGCTTTTCGGAATTCCGCTCGTGTGGGGCGTGTGCCTCACCGCACTCGACGTGCTGGCGGTGATGTTTCTCCAGAACAAAGGCTTTCGTTACATCGAAGCGTTGGTGATCACGCTGATTCTCACGATCGGCGGCTGCTTTCTCGCCGAGATCATTTTCTCCCAGCCCAACGTGATCGAGGTGCTCGGCGGCTTCGTGCCGAAGTTCGAAGTCATCCGCAATCCCGAGATGCTCTACGTCGCCATCGGAATCCTTGGCGCGACGGTGATGCCGCACAATCTCTACCTACACTCCTCAATCGTGCAGACGCGCAAATATGAACAGAACGCCAGCGGCAAAGCCGAGGCGATCAAGTTCGCCACGCTCGACTCGACACTGGCACTGATGTTCGCGCTCTTCATCAACGCCGCCATTCTCATCGTCAGCGCGGCCACATTTCACGCGCACGGTCAACACGACGTCGCGGAAATTCAGGATGCCTACAAACTGCTCAGTCCTACGCTCGGCGTCACCCTCGCGAGTGTGGTCTTCGCCGTAGCTCTCCTCGCGTCCGGACAAAACTCCACGCTTACCGGCACGCTGGCCGGCCAGATCGTGATGGAAGGCTTTCTCAACATCCGCCTGCGCCCGTGGTTGCGCCGGTTGATCACCCGTTTGCTCGCGATTATTCCCGCCGTCATCGTCACCGCGATCTACGGCGAGAAAGGCACCAACGACTTGATCGTTCTCAGCCAGGTTGTGCTGAGTTTGCAACTTTCCTTCGCCGTCGTGCCGTTGATCCTGTTCACCAGCGACCGCAAAAAAATGGGCGAGTTCGTAAGCCCACTGTGGATCAAGCTTCTCGCCTGGTTCACCGCGATCGTGATCATCGTGCTCAACGGAAAACTGTTGGTGGATCAGTTCACGAAGTGGTTCCTTTAAGCGTCGCCCATGTATCGCAAAATCCTTGTCGCCCTTGAAAACAGCCGAGCGGACGAAAGCCTGATTCCGCACGTGAAGGAACTCGCCAAGCGCCTCGGCTCCGAGTTGTTGCTCGTGCACGTGGCGGACGGCTGGGTCGCCCGCAATTTCAATCAACTCAAGCTCGCCGAGTCTGAAGAAATGAAGGCGGACCGCGCCTACCTCGCAAAGATCGCCACCAAAATGCGCGCCGCGGGTATCGAAGTCTCGGCCCACCTCGCCCTCGGCGATCCACCCAAGGAGATTCTGAAGACCGCCAAGCACGAGCATTGTGACCTCATTGCGATGACGACGCACGGACATCGTTTGCTCGGCGATTTGATTTTCGGCAGCACGATTCACGAAGTTCGCCACCGTTCGTCCATTCCGGTGCTGCTCGTCCGCGCCGAGCGCAAGTAGGCCTCACCTTCGGAGGGCAAAGTTTCTGGTCGACTCCCGCCGTGGTTCACGGTTCAACTACCGGCGTCCCGCACCATGAACGCCGCCTCGCGCCCTACCAACGTCCGCCATGCGGTGCTGCTCGCCACCACCCTCACGGCTTTCCTCATGTACGTGGACCGCGCGTGCTTCGCGTGGATTATTAAATCGAGCTCCTTCGAAAAGCAGGTTCACGTCACCAACGAACAAATTGAGTGGCTCAAGAGCGCGTTCTTCTGGGCGTACGCCCTTGCCCAGATGCCCGCCGGCTGGCTTGCGGAACGCTTCGGCGTTCGCGCGTTGATGACCATTTACATTGCCTCGTGGTCGGCGTTCACGGCGTTGACCAGTTTCGCGACCGGCTTCACCTCGCTCGCCTTCGCGCGATTCGGCTGCGGCGTCGCTGAGGCGGGCGCGTATCCAGCGAGCAGCAGCTTGCTGAAACGCTGGGCGCATTTTCGTTGGCGCGGACTCGCCAGCAGTGTGGTTTCGCTCGGCGGCCGCATCGGTGGCGCAACCGCTCCGCTGCTCACTGCGACGGTCATTCTTTGGGCGTCGGACTGGCGCTGGGCCGGTTGGATCTACGGCGCGGCGGGCTTGTTGACCGCGGCGATTTTCTGGCACGTGTTCCGCGAAACACCCGCGAGCCATCCGCGTTGCAACGACGCCGAACAACAGCTCCTCGCCGAGGGTGGCGAAGCAAGCGTTGACGTTCTTCGCAAACCCACCTCGTTCCCGTGGCGACTCGTCCTCAGCAGCCGCAGCCTGTGGTGCATGTCGTTCCTGCAACTTTCCTCGAACGTCGGCTGGGCCTTCCTCATCAACTCGCTCGCCGACTTTCTCAAGCACGCCAAGCACCTCGATGACGCCGCCAACGGCCGCATCTCGACACTTGCCCTGTCCGTCGGACTCGCAGGCCTGCCCATCGGCGGCGTCCTCACCGATTTGTGCACGCAAAAATTCGGGGTCCGCCTCGGCCGTTTGATTCCCCTCGCCTCGACACGTTTCCTCGCCGCGGGCGCCTACATTCTCGCACTGTGCCTCGACGCGCCGTGGGCCGTGGCGGTGGCGTTCGGACTCGTCGCGTTTTTCACTGACATGGGATTGCCCGCCACGTGGGCTTGCATGCAGGACATCGGCGGTCGCCACACTGCGCCGATTTTCGGCTGGGCGAACATGTGGGGAAACTTTGGTGCAGCCTTGCAACCGATGCTCATGGCTCACGTGCTCGCCACCTTCGACACGCAACACGATTGGCGCGCCGGACTCATGTTCAGCTGCGCCGCGTTTGTTTTCGCCGGATGCCTCGCCTTCGGCATCAACGCCGCCAAACCCGTCGCGCCGCCAACGACGTCGTGAAATAGCTCCTCATTCGCCCGATAAACGCGCGAAACGGCCTGTTTTTCTCGCGATTTGACAAACCGATTCCGACATGCGATTGGGTTGCTCGTCTGAAGCAGTTGCAGCCTAAATCGGCCGCCCTTCCTGGCGGACGATGCGGGGGACCCAAATTCCGGAGCGGAAACTCCGGACGGGGCGAACGGCGGTGGGTAACCATCGCCAAGGTCACTTCCAGGACCAAGCCCGTCAGCTAACCTCGTCGGCAAATGGAAGGGCGATCCTCTAGGGTCCGCGTGTGCGGACACCATCTGGTCTCCCCGTAAACAACAACGCTCGCGCACCGGCGTGGCGGAATGCCTGCGCATTCTTCCCGTGGTCGCCCGGCTCGGAGTGCTCACGCATTCCGCTGCGCACGGGCGCGCGCACATTGTGGAGTTGGTTATGAAGGGCATGAAACGAATCGTGGTGTTTGGTTTAGTGACGGGCACAGCATGGGCCGCGGAACGGTTTTGGTTGAGCAGCACTCAACCAAAGCTCACCTCGTCCTTGGCCGTGCAACAACTCAATGGCGGCGAAGCCGTCGCTGAAAAATTGCGCACGATGCAGAATTACGCCGATGCTGTTCCGGTCATCGCGTGGGCAGTCACGGTTGGCGCGGCGATTGTGTGTTTTGCGCCGTGGTGGCGAAAGGTTGGCGGATTTTTTCGTTCTGTCTTCGCACAGACGACGCTTGCCAAGAAGCTCGGGAAGGTTGCGCTGCTCGCGTTGCTCCCGTTGCCCCTGACGACGGGTTGCATCAAGCCGTTTGACCGACCGGAGTATGTCGAAATCGACACGTCGGAAACCGGTTTCCTCATCCCGCTCGAAGGTGACGCGACGCAGCAGGCGAAATTCCAATCCGAGGACTACTTGAAGCAACGCAAGGTGGCGACCAAGCGGGTGCAGATCACGCACCGTTGGTCGCAGGAAGGGCGCTTCGAGCATGACGGACATTGGATCGGCAATGTGCGCCTTGTGAAAGTGAACCGCTCGCCCGTGACGCGCGAGTGGACCACCGAGCAAGGACCGCATTTGAGCACGCTCGCACGCCGCAGCGACAAAGCGATCTGGATCGAGAGCGCCGACAGCGTCGGATTCAGCATGGGCTTCACCTGCAGGCGTTCATTGCCGAGGATGACGCGGCGAAATTCCTCTACTGGTATCCAAGCGGATCGCTCGCGACGGTGATGGATCAGGAAGTGCGCGGGCGCATTCAGCAAGTCTCCGCTGAAGTCGCTGCGAAATATCCGCTCGATCAGTTGCGCACGCGGAAGCAGGAGATCGCCGACGCGGTGAAGGTCGACGTAACGAACTTTTTTCTCACGCGCGGCGTCAGCGTCACGACGGTCGGCATGTTCGGCGGCATGACCTACGAGAACCCGGCGATCCAGCAATCGATCGATCAAACCTTCATCGCACAGCAGTTGAAGGTCGTGAGCGAGGCGAAGTTCGAGGCGCAGAAGAAGGAGAATGAACGCATCGAACTCGAAGCCAACGCCACTGCGGAGAAGGCACGTCGTGAGGCCCAAGGAATTGCCGACGCGCGCCGAACCGCCGCCCAAGCTGAAGCGGAAGCGATCCGCGAAGTGAACAAGGCTTCGCAGGAAGCGCAGTCGAATCCCTTGCTGCTGCAACTAAAACAGCTCGATGTCGAGAAGGCGCGGGTCGAGAGGTGGGATGGACGCTACCCGCAATGGTGGTTTGGCGGCAGCACCGCGGGCGGGCCGAACATTCTGTTTCAGATGCCCGTGCCAACGACTGCGCAGAAGTAACCAAGGCACTCCACGGGCGCGGTGGCTTCGCGTCGCCGCGCCCCAATGAAAGGAAAGTTATGGAATCCGATTTGCGAACTTGTTCCGAATGCGGCGAGCGGAATCGCTACGTCGCAAAAGTTAATTCGGGTGGCGGTCACGGGCCAGTGCTATTGCCTGGCTTGGGAGGTTTTCTGAGCTTCGCCGCGTTCGAGGTGATCGTTTGTGGGACGTGCGGTTTGACGCAGTTCTACGCCGAGCGCAGTGCGTTGGAAAAACTGCCGAAGGCGAAGCGCTGGCGTCGATTGTGAATGCGTGAATCGCACTTGCGCCTGCGCGGTGGACTTCGGAACATCGCGCCATGCACAAGGCCGTTTGCGTTTACAGCGCCTCCAGCAATGCCGTCGCGCCGCACTTCTTCGATGCGGCGACGGAACTCGGTCGCCTGCTCGCGCACCATCAAATCACGTTGATCTACGGCGGTGGCAAGGTCGGATTGATGGGCGCCACCGCGACTGCAGTGCATCGTCACGGCGGCAAAGTCGTCGGCGTGATTCCGCATTACTTGCGACACAAGGAGATCGCCTACGAAGCCGCGGACGAATTGATCGTCACCAAGGATCTGCGCGAGCGCAAAGCGATCATGGAATCGCGGGCTGATGCGTTTGTCGCATTGCCCGGCGGCTTCGGCACGTTGGAGGAAATCCTCGAAGTGCTCACGCTCAAGCAACTCCAGCAACACACGAAGCCGGTCGTGTTCCTCAACACCGATGGCTTTTACGATCCCTTGATCGAACTGTTCGAACGACTTTTTCGCGACCACTTCACGAAAACGGAGTATCGCGAATTCTACCATGTCGCAACCACGCCCGCGCACGTATTCGATCACCTCAAGGACTACCAACCAGTGAAGCACACCGGGAAATGGTTCTGAAATGAAAGAGCCCGCCGACGCCGGCGGGCTCGCGCAGGAACAGTGTATAATGGTCGGAGCTATTTCAGTCCGGCGACTTTCGTGGTGCCACGAGGGCTCCCCACGGCAGCATTTTTTTGAACCGCACGGTCCTTGCCCGTAAGGGTCTGCAGGAACGTCACGATCGATTTCCTCTCCTCGGGCGAGAGGCGTTTGCCGAGTTGATGCCACGCCATTTTGTCGACCGCTTCATCGAGCGCGGACACGGCGCCGTCATGGAAATACGGACCGGTGATCGCGATGTTCCTCAGCATCGGCACCTTGAACTTGAACTGATCATCGGCGTCCTTGGTAACCTCGACGCGGCCTTTGTCCGCCGTTGGATACGGATTCACCAAGCCGACCTTCTGATAGCTGTTGCCACCAATGACCGGGCCGCTGTGACAGGTGGTGCAACCGGTGTTGAGGAAGTTTCGCAAGCCCGCGAGTTCCTGTGGCGTTAGCGCGTGATCATCGCCTTTCAGGAAGTCATCGAAACGATCGCGGGTGACGAGCGTGCGTTCATAGGCGGCGATTGCCTCAGCCACGTTGTCGTAGGTGATGGGGTTTGCCTGTCCATGAAACGCTATGTGGAACAGCTTGTCGTAATCACCGTCGGTCTTGATGCGCTTCAGAACCGCTGCGTCGTCAGGCATCGCCATCTCGATCGGATTCAACACCGGCCCTTTTGCCTGATGCTGAAGACTGGGTGCACGTCCGTCCCAGAATTGCGCCAGCTGGAATCCCGCGTTCAACACCGTGGGAGAGTTGCGACCGCCACGCTTGCCAAAAGCGCCGGGAGACGTCGGTTGATTGTCCACCCCACCACGGCGTTGATCCACAGCGTGGCAGGAGTTGCAGCTGATCGTGTTGTTGACGGAGAGACGTTTATCGAAGTAGAGCTTCTCGCCCAGCCTCACGAGCGCCGGAGTATCTTTTTCCGCACCCGGCATTTTGTCCGGCAATGGCGCTATGCTCGCTTGAGCCGTCGCACGCAGAGCCTGAATGTCCTTCGCCGACATGGCCTTTTCGGCGCCGCGACTGGCAACAACCCCGCCAGCCCACAGCAGCCCGACAGTCAAAGAATGGGTAATAACAGATTGAATCAGTTTCATTTTCGTGGTTTTCGAATTATTCGGATCGTTACGTTTCGAAAGCCGAAAGCGGTGGGCTCTTCCGCGTTCGCGAGCGATCCATTTGTTAGACGCTCCGCGCCGAATTGGAACGCGATCGAAACATCGCCGAGCGTTGCTGAGTTGAACGCAAAACATGGTGGACCAGCGAGAATCGTCGAACCAACAACCGAGCAGGTATAACCCCCGACATGTTCAGGCGACTCGCCCCCACCCAACGGTCCGTAAGGAGAACAAATCACGGCAAAATAATCTTGTGATGAACTTTTGTTCCGGCCCACAGTTCGCGATGCGTTTCGGATGCGGCAATGGCCTCAACTCGGCAAATATCGCGCGCGGCACGAAGAGAGTTCTTCGTGACACCACGCGGCGATTATTCGCATTCCTGGGGAGCGCCGCGGTGTTTACTTTCATGGCCTATTCGGCACCACCGGCTGAGGCCCAGACAGAGACAGCAGAGAATGGTGATTTGAAGTTGCGGGAATTCGTCCGGTTGGTGTTGCAGCACAACGAGAGCCTGCAATCCAAGCTGATCGACGCGGAGATTGGCCGCAAGAAACACAAGGGCGAACAGGGAATCTTCGAGCCGGAATTTGTGGGCTCAATCGAGCGAGACCTCAACAAGCGTCGCAACACGGCCGAGCAGACGACGTCTTTGGGCAGCCCCGTTTTTTTTGAGACTAATACCGTTTACAACAGCGGCATCGAAGCTTTGGTGCCAACCGGTGCGCGGGTGCGACTCGGCTACACGCTGCGCGATCTGGGCAACAACCTTCAAGGGATCCGCGGTTTCACCAACGGCGAGTATCAAACGTTCGTCGGCGTCTCGCTGACGCAACCGTTGCTCAAAGGCGGCGGCATCGGGGCCACGATGGCCAGCATCCGCGCGGCGGCGCTGGGTTCGGAGGTCGCGTTTCAGGAATATCGCCGACAGCTGATGCTCATCGTTTCCACGGCGGAAGCGGCCTATTGGAATCTCTATATGGCGCAGGAGCAGGTCCGGTTCTTCGAGGAATCCGTCGCCGTTGCGGAGACCGTATTGCGAGATACCCAATCCAAGCTCGACGCCGGCAAGGGTTCCGACCTCGAGGTGCTCGAAGCTCAGGCCGGTCTCGCGTTGCGACGCAGCAAGCGCAACGAAGCCCGCCAGAAACATCAGGAAGCCATCAGCCAGGTGGCGTCTCTGTTTTCATCCTCACCGATTGCCAGCACCCGCGGTTTCAAAGCCGCCGAACGCCCCACCTTGGCCGACCTTCCGATCTCGTTTTTTGACAGCTGGCAGTCAGCCTTCGACGCGAACCCGGATTACCTCGCGCAGCGGAAGAAAATGCAGCTGGAAAACATCCGCCTCGCGTATGCCGAGAACCAGCGCCTGCCGCAATTCGATCTCAAGGCCAGCTACGGTTTGAACGGGCTCGCCCAGACGCCGAGCCTTTCGTGGCGCGACGCCGAGTCCCAGAACTTTCCGTCGTGGTCGATCGGTTTTGAAATGCGCGTGCCGCTCGGTGGCGGGCGCAAATCGAAGAACGAATTGGACGCCGCCAAGCTCACTGTTCAAAAGGCGTTGCTCTCCTTGAAGGAGCTCGAAACGCAGATTGCCAATTCACTGCACACCTCGCTTGAGAAGGTCCGCAACCGCCGCGAGAGCGTCTCGAACTACAATTCGGTCGTGGCCTTCAACCAGAACCTTCTCGACACACAGCTCAAGCGTTTGGAAGTCGGCAAAGTCGAGAGCCGCAAGGTGCTCGAAGTCGAGGCGGACCTGCTCGAAGCGAAGAACAACGTCGTCGACGCGCTCGTACAATATCGCCGCGCCCTGCTGGAAAAAGAATTGGTGGAAGGTTCGCTGTTGAAGAATCGCCATCTCGATCTCACGCAGCACGATCTTGAGTTTCGCCTGGATCCGATCACGCGGAAGGGAGAACTCAGCGAAGCGGATTACCGACAGTTCGTAGCCGCGGGCTCGCCTGACTATGAATGGAATTCCAAGCTCGCGACGATGTCGCCCGCCGAGCGGCAGAAGTTTCTGGACGAACAACTCCGCGCCGCCGAGGCAAGGCTCAACGGCCCGCAGCCTGCGCCGGCTCCCGAACCCGTTGGTCCCGTCAGCGACGATGAACGGAATCGCCGCGCGTTGCAGGAGTTGAAGCGGATGATTGAGGAATTGAAAAAGCAATGAACCGACCTTTCTTGAACCATTGCCGCTGGGCGCTTGCCGCGGTGTTGCTGATCGCAGCCCTCCACCGCACGAACGCCGCCGAGATCGCTGGCGCGACGGGCATTACCGAACCATTTCACGACGTCACGATCAGCGCGTCGGTGCCCGGGATCATCACGGAGCGGAAGTTCAAGGAAGGCGATGCCGTGAAGAGCGGCGACGTGATCATCGAGTTGGATCGGAAACTCGAAGAGCTCGAAACCGCACGCCGCAAGCTGCTGATGGATCAGAAGAAGACGGACCTGGACTCCACGCGCATTCTCTTCGGCAACACGAAATCGGTGAGCAAGGAAGAGCTCGAGAAAAAGGAAGCGGAATACAAAGTCGCTGCCGCCGAGCACGACATCGCCGCCGAGCAATTGCGCCGGCGCATGATCGCCACGCCGATCGCGGGCACGGTCACCGATTTGTTTCTGCATGCCGGCGAAGCCTGCCAGCCATATCAGCCGCTCGTCCGCGTTGTGGACACGCAGCACTGCTATTTCGTGAGCAACCTCGAAGCGAAGCTCGCGACCAGGCTGAGCGTTGGCCAGACCATCAACCTCGAAGTGGAAACCGGCGGCGCCCCGCTCCGTGTCGAAGGCAAAATCATCTTCGTCTCGCCCGTCGTCGATCCGGCGAGCGGGCTCGTGAAAGTGCGGGCGACTTTCGACAATCTCGGCGGCAAGGTTCGCCCCGGACTTTCCGGCAAACTTCTTCTGCCCTGACGCATGACTCCCGAATCCTCCGGCATCGGTGACCAGTTGACGCGCGCATTGAGCGACCTGCAGGAACTGCGGCAGTTCCCCGGCGTGCCGCGCGAGTTCTGGCCGCGCTTTCTGAGCTGCGCCGCGAACCTCACGGCGGGCGAACACATTGTGCTGCTCCTGCGCGATCCCGCGACGCGCCAGTGGAAGAAAATTAGCGAATGGTCCGCCAACCGCGGCCAGACGCGCTTTCACGTCGCTTTCACGGCGCAACTGGAGGAATTCGGGAATCGCTGCCTCGACAAGGGCAGCTTGCTCGAAGCGCTCGACGGCGCGGGTCCTGCGACCCCCGGCCATTACGCTTCCGGCGTTCGCCTCAAGCTCGCTCGCGCCGAGGATGAAGTCGTTCTCCTCGCGTTGCTTGCCGGTGTGAATCAAGCCGCCGCGCGCGATGTGTTGCTGCGATTGAACTTCGCGGCCGACACGCCGCAGCTTTATCAGCAAAACCAGCTCACGCGTCAGTCAAAGGCCGACGTGGAGAAGTTCGCCACCGCCATCGAAGTGATGGTGCCGGTGAACGCCGAGAAACATTTCATGGCCGCCGCGCTGGCGTTTTGCAACGGCATGGCGACGCGCTTCAGCTGCGAACGCGCGAGCCTTGGCTGGCTCGAGGGCGGCTACATCCATCTGCGCGCGATCAGCCGCACGGAAAAGTTCGACCGCCAAATGGCCGCCGCGCAAGCGTTGGAAGCTGCGATGGAAGAATGCCTCGATCAGGACGAGGAAATCATTTCCCCCGCGCCCGAAGGTGCCGCCAACGTCACGCGCGATCACGACAAGTTCGTGAAGGAACAAAACGCCGGCAACCTCTGCTCGCTACCCTTGCGCGTCGATGGGAAGGCCGTCGCGGTGCTGACGTGCGAACGACAGAACAACGCGTTCACGCCGGGCGAACTGCAACAGCTGCGTCTGTGCTGCGATCAAGCCGCCCGTCGGCTCGCGGACTTGAAGCATTACGATCGCTGGTTCGGCGCACGCTGGGTCACGTCGATCAAGGAACAGGCGGCAAAGCTGATCGGCCCGGAACACACCTGGGCGAAGCTGCTCGCCATTGGCATCGCCATCGCGCTCGCCGTGTTGTTCTTCGTCAAGGTCGACTATCGCGTGGAAGGAAACTTCCTGTTGCGCAGCGACGAGGCGAGTTATCTTACCGCGCCGTTCGACGGTTACATCGAAAAGGTGTTCGTCCGCACCGGCGATCCCGTGACCAAGGATGGTCCGCTTGTGAGTCTCGAAACGAACGAACTCCGCCTCGAAGAATCCGCCGCGCAGGCCGATCTCGCGCGTTACGCGCGCGAAGCCGAGAAAGCCCGTGCCACCAAGGCCCTCGCCGACATGCGCATCGCCGAAGCGCAGGCCCAGCAGGCGCAGGCGCGGCTCGAACTGATTCGCTATCGCATTCAGAACGCCGTCATCCGCTCGCCGTTTGTGGGCGTGGTAGTGGAAGGCGATCTTCGCGAACGCATCGCCGCACCGGTCAAGCAAGGCGACGCGCTCTACAAGATCGCCCGCACCGATACGCTCTACGTCGAGGCCGAGATCAACGAGCGCGACGTCCACGAAATCCTCGGTCGCGCGCAGGGCGAGATCGCCTTCATCACGCAGCCGAAGTTGAAATATCCCGTGAAGATCATCCGCGTCGAACCCGCCGCGGTGCCGAAGAAGGATGCGAACGTGTTCATTGTTCGCCTCGCCTTCGATGGCGCGCCGGCCCCATGGTGGCGTCCGGGCATGAGTGGTTTGTGCAAGCTGAGCGTCGAGAAGCGCACGCTCTTCTGGATCCTCACCCATCGCACGGTGGACTTCCTGCGGATGAAACTGTGGTGGTAACTCATGGCTGACGCGCCTCCAACGTTTAGCGAATCCTGGTATCGCATCGCGGACAAGAAAATCAGCCTGCGTCCGGGCGTGAACGCGCGCCGGCAGAACTTCCGCGGCGAACGCTGGATCGTGCTCGAGGATCCTTTCAGCAATAACTTCTTCCGCCTGCGACCGGCGGCGTTTGAATTCATCGCGCGCCTGCGCCCTGATCGCACGGTGGGGCAGGTCTGGCAGGAATGCCTCGACAAGTTTCCCGATGAAGCGCCCGGCCAGGAGGCGGTGATCCAACTGCTCTCGCAACTATATCATTCCAACCTGCTGCAATACGATCTCGCGTCCGACAGCGCGCAACTCTTCGACCGTTACAAGAAACGCCGCCAGCGCGAGACGCGTTCGCGTTTCCTGAACCTCATGTTCATGCGGTTCCCGTTACTCGATCCGGACCGCTTCCTCGTGCGCTCTCTGCCGGTCGTGGGGAAATTCATCAGCCCCTTCGGCGCGTTGCTGTGGTTGATCGTCGTGGGGCTGGGGTTGAAAGTCGTCGCCGACAACTTCGCGACGTTGCGCGAGCAATCGCAGTCCGTGCTCGCACCCGGCAACCTGCTACTGCTCTACGCCGGCATGGTGATCATCAAGACGCTGCACGAGTTCGGGCACGCGTTCTTCTGCCGCAAGTTCGGCGGCGAAGTTCACACGATGGGCGTGATGCTGATGATCTTCACGCCCGCGCCCTACATGGACGCGACGTCGAGCTGGAGCTTCCGCAGCCGCTGGCAACGGATGCTGGTCGGTGGTGCGGGCATGATAGTGGAAATCTTCTTCGCCGCGATCGCTGCGTTCATCTGGGCGCGCACGGGCGATGGCACGGTTCATTCGCTCGCGTACAACATTATGTTCATCGCGTCGGTCTCGACCGTGGTGTTCAACATCAATCCGCTGCTGCGCTTCGACGGCTACTACATGCTGTCGGACCTGCTGGAGATTCCGAACCTGCACCAGCGCGCGTTGCGTCACCTGCGGCATCTCGGCGAACACTATCTATTCGGCGTGAAGAAATCCGAGAGCCCCGCGCAGACACGCAAGGAAGCGACGTGGCTCACCGTGTTCGGCCTGACGAGCGGCGTTTATCGCGTGGTGGTGTTCACCGGCGTGTTGCTCGTTGTCGCGGATCGGTTCCTCATCATCGGCATCCTGATGGCGATCATCTGCCTCATCTCGTGGGCAACCGTCCCAGCCTTCAAATTCATCAGCTACCTCGCGAGCAGTCCGCGGCTCGACCGCGTGCGCGCCCGGGCCATTGCGGTCAGCGCTGGCGTCGCGGCCGTGTTGATCGTGGCGTTGCAAGTGATCCCGTTTCCGAATCACTTCCGCGCGCCGGGCATCTTGCGCGCCACCGAACGCACCGAGATCGTCAATGAAGTCGCGGGCATCGTGGACGCCGTGCTCGTGCCATCCGGCACCCACGTTAAGGCCGGTCAACCGCTCGTGCGCATGAAGAATCGCGAACTCGAACTCGAACACGTCAACACGCAGGCGCACTTGCAGGAAACCGAGGCGCGCATTCTCAAAGCGATGAGCGCCGACAACGCCAGCGTGAAGCCGCTGCGCGCAATGCAAGAATCCTCCGCGGCCCGCTTGAACAAGCTCCGCGAAGACGAAGCGCATCTCGTCCTCACTGCGCGTCACGATGGCATCTGGATCTCGCCTGCGGTTAAGACGTTCGTCGGCCGCTGGTTGCCCCGCGGTTCGCATCTCGGCTTGCTCATCAATCCCGCGTCATTCGAATTCGCCGCAACCGTGCTTCAAGAAGATGTCGACGCACTCTTTGGCCGCAAGTTGCCCGGAGCGGAGGTGCGTCTCTTCGGTCAGGTCGGCAACGTGATTCCTGTTCATGACTGGAAAGTGATTCCTGGCGAACAACGAATCCTTCCCTCACCGGCGCTCGGCTGGGGCGGTGGCGGCGACATCCCCGTGGCGGCGGATGATCCGCAAGGTCGCAAAGCTCTCGAACCCTTCTTCGGGGTGATCGCGCAAGTGCCCGCCGCCACCGACGTCGCCGCGCTCGATGGTCGCTCGGGCAAGATTCGTTTCGATCTCGAATCCGAGCCGCTGCTGCCGCGCTGGTTCCGGCGCCTGTGGCAGTTGCTCCAAAAGCGCTATCAACTGTGAGTTAGCCTCCATGCTGACGCCCACGCACGATTACCGCCGCACGGATCACCGGCAGCCGACCAAGCCGCTCCAAGGTCTCGACGCGCGGGTGAACAGTTGCATCGGCGCCTTCCAGCGTCGCGGAAAACATCTCGCCGATCTCGATCGCCAAGCCACCGCTGTCGATGCCCAAGCCGCGCAATGGATCGAAATGGAGGACGCTGCGTTGCAGGCGCGTCTGCTCGAGATCCGGGACCAGTTCCGGCGCGGGAAAGTTTCGGATGAGTTGCTCTGTTCCGCACTCGCAGGCATTCGTGAAGCCTCGGATCGCACGCTCGGGCTGCGCCCGTTTCACGTGCAGCTCATGGGCGCGCTCGCGTTGCATCGCGGCTATCTCGCCGAAATGGCCACGGGCGAAGGCAAGACGCTCACCGCCGGCCTCGCTGGCGTCCTCGCTGGCTGGACGCGTCGCCCCTGCCACATAGTCACCGTCAACGATTACCTGGTTGAACGCGATGCGGCGTGGTTGCGCCCGCTGTATCACTTCTGCGGCGTGCGCGTCGGTTGCGTCACCGCCGCGATGGAAGCGGCCGATCGCCAGAAAGGCCACGGCTGCGATGTCACCTACACGACGAGCAAGGAGTTGCTCGCCGATTTCCTCCGCGACCGCTTGCGCTTCGGCCCGCTCGCGAACCCGACACGCCGGCTCGTGCGCCGGATGCTTGCGCCGCAAGCCGCAGCTCAGGACGGCATCGTGTTGCGCGGATTGCACACCGCCATTGTGGACGAGGCGGACAGTTTGCTGATTGATGAAGCGGTCACGCCGTTGATCATTTCCGCCACGCACGAAAATGATCTGCTCAAGCAAGCCGGCCGCATTGCGCAGCAAATCGTCGCCGAACTGGTGCGCGAGACCGATTACACGATCAACCTTCGCTACAAGGAAATCGAACTCACCGAGGAGGGCCGACGTAAAATCGAAGCGCGCGCGACGAGCCTGCCCGGCTTGTGGCGCGGCAGCGATCGCCGGCAGGAGTTGCTGAAACAGGCGTTGGTGGCGCGTGAGTTCTTCCTGCGCGACAAGCACTACATCATCGCCGAGGGCAAGATCGTCATCGTCGATGAGTTCACCGGCCGCCCGATGCCGCAACGCACGTGGCGCGAAGGCATGCATCAAGCCATCGAAGCGAAGGAAGGCCTCGCGATTTCCGATCCGTCCGAGACGATCGCGCGCTTGAGTTTCCAGCGCTTCTTCCGTTGCTTCCATCGCCTCTCTGGCATGACCGGCACGGCGCGCGAGGCGGCGGGCGAATTCTGGCAGGCTTACAAACTCCCCGTCGTCACCATCCCGACTAACCGCCCGTGCATCCGCCAACAATGGCCCGACCGGCATTTCGCCACCGACGAATTGAAGTGGCACGCACTCGTCGCCGAGATCGCGCGGCTTCACGCCACCGGTCGTCCGTTGCTAGTCGGCACTCGCAGCGTCTTCGCGAGCGAACGCCTCGCGGCCTTGCTGGAGGAACGCGGAATCGAATTCAAAATCCTCAACGCCTCACGCCTGAAGGAAGAAGCCGAGATTGTCGCGCTCGCCGGTGAACCGGGCCGCATCACCATCGCCACCAACATGGCGGGACGCGGCACCGACATCAAACTCGGCCACGGCGTTGCCGCACTCGGTGGACTGCACGTCATCGCCACCGAGCGTCATGAATCCGGCCGCGTGGATCGACAGCTCTTCGGTCGCGCCGCACGTCAGGGCGATCCCGGCAGCGCGCAAGCCTTCGTCAGCGCCGAGGACGAACTCATCCGCCGCCACCTGCCCAAATCCGCGCAGGAACTCCTGAGACGCAGTCTGCGCGGACAATTACCCAGGAGCGAAAGTCTCGTCCGCGCCGCCTTTCATCTCGCCCAACGCAAGGCCCAACGCCTCGCCTACAAACAACGCCAGTCCGTCCTCCGCACCGACACCTGGCTCGAAGAGGCCCTGTCGTTTGCGGGTAGTGAAGCGCTGTGAGTACACGCGGACGGAGCGAAAAAAAGAGCCCCGATTCTCCGTTGGAGAGTTCGAGGCTCTATTGCTATCCGCCAATCGGATTCGCCGATCAGGTGAGAATGTCCTTCACCACGTTGCCGTAAACATCGGTCAGGCGGAAGTCGCGGCCGGCGTATTTGTAGGTCAGCTTCTCGTGGTCGAGACCGAGCACATGCAGAATGGTCGCGTGCAGATCGTGCACGTGGACTTTGTTTTCCACCGCCACGGCGCCGTACTCGTCGGTCGCACCGTAGGAGATGCCGCCTTTAACACCACCGCCCGCAAGCCACATGGAGAAACCGCGATTGTTGTGGTCGCGACCGTCGGTGCCCTGTGCGTACGGAGTCCGACCAAATTCACCGCCCCAGACCACGAGCGTGTCTTTGAGGAGACCGCGTTGCTTCAAGTCGGTCAGGAGGGCGGCAACCGGCTGATCGACCGAAGCCGACCTTGAGGCGAGATCTGCTTTCAGATTGCGATGATGATCCCAATTGCCGGAGCCAATTTCCACAAAGCGCACGCCCGCCGCAACCATCCGTCGCGCGAGCAGGCATTGCTTGCCGAACACGTTCGTGTCGTCTTCGCCGATGCCGTACATCTTTTTCGTCGCCTCGGATTCGCTGGAAATATCCATGACCTTCGGCACTTCCGCCTGCATGCGGAAGGCGAGTTCGTAGGATTCGATGACGCCCTCGACCTGCGGGTTGACCTGGTCGCGTTGCAACTGCTCGCGGTTCAGCGATTGGATGAAATCCACCTGCGCACGTTGGCCGGCGTGAGTGAGCTTGGAGTTGGAAATGTTCGGCAACTTCGCCTCGCCGCCACCCATGCCGCGACCACCGCCTCCGAGCGGACCTTCCGCGCCAATGCGCGTGCCCTGATAAATTGCCGGCAGGAACGCGCTGCCGTAGTTCTGCGAACCGCCGTTGTTGAGCGGCGGGTTCAAGGTGATGAAGCCGGGAAGATTCTCATTCTCCGTGCCGAGTCCGTAAAGCGTCCATGCGCCGAGCGACGGACGCACAAATTGGAAACTGCCGGTGTGCATTTGCAGATACGCCTGCGGATGCGCGGGCAGATCGGTGTGCATTGAGCGGACGACGCAGAGATCGTCGGCGTGCTTGGCGACTTCGGGAAACAACTCCGAAACCCACAAGCCGGCTTTGCCGTGCTGCGAGAATTTCCACGGCGAGCCGAGCAACTTGCCGTAACCACCGCGGCCCTGGTTGCTGACGGACTTACCGTCGTCGGCATTGAGCTTGGGCTTGTAGTCGAACGTGTCGACGTGCGATGGGCCGCCGCTCATGCACAGGAAGATGACGTGCTTGGCGCGCGCCGGGAGCGGCGGCGTCTTCGGTGTCAACGGGCCCGCCTTGGGCGCATCCGCTTCAGCAGCGCGCGCCGCAAGTCCAGCGAAGGCCGTGTAGCCGAACCCGGCCCACATGGTCTTCAAGACATCGCGACGGGAGACTTGGTAAAAATTCGTATTCATACGTGGTGTCGGTTCAAAGTTGGATGAAGCGCTTTCAGTTCAAGTAACGAAACTCCGCACTGCCGAGCAGTGCCTGGCAGAACGCCACGAGCCCTGCTTTGTCGCGCGCTTCCTTGAGGCGAATGTTGTCAGCTTCGGCGGCGTTGAATTTTTCAAAGAACGTGCGAATGGCCTGAACTTCGCGGTCGGTCGGCACGCGCGAATACGCTAATTGAAACGCTGCCTTCGCGAGTTCCAAGCCGCGAACGTCTTTCTTCAACAAACGTTCCGCCATCGCTTGGGACGTTTTCTGGACCGAGTCGCTATTCATCAGATACAGCGCCTGCGAAGGGACAGTCGTGTCTTCGCGATCGCCAACGACGAGGCTCGGTTCGGCAAAGTCGAACACTGCCAGCGCATCCGGAACCTGATCGCGCACGATTGGCAAATACACCGAGCGAATCGGCTCGTCCGAGTTGAGCGCATTGCCGCCACTCGACATCCCGCCGGGACGACGAAACATGCCACCGGGTGCGCCGGGCGCCCCACCAAAACCGCCAGGCCGCAGCAGCGACAGCACCGGGCCCTCAACTTTCTCAACCGGCGAACGCCCTTTCGGCGGATTCAAGTCAAGCCGCCCGCTGACCGCGAGCATCGCGTCGCGAATGGACTCGGCGTCGAGACGACGCTTGCTCATGCGCCAGAGCAGCGCGTTATCGGGGTCCACTGCATAGTTGGCTTCGTTGTAATCGGATGCGAGTTGATACGTGTGACTCATCACAATGTCCTTCACGAGTCGCTTCACGGACCAACCCTGTTCCACGAAACGAATCGCCAAATAATCAAGCAACGCTTGATTGGTCGGCTTCTGTCCGGTGGTTCCGAAGTTATCCGGCGTGGGCACGATGCCGTGATCGAAGAGGTTCACCCAAACGCGATTCGCCATTACGCGCGCGGTGAGCGGATTCTCCGGCGACACGATCCAGTCCGCCAGTTCCAACCGGCCGCTGCCCTTGCTGATCTTGGCAGGCTGCTTGGTGGATACGACGCGCACGAACCCGCGCGGAACTGTATCGCCCGGCTTGTCGAGTTCGCCACGGCCCAGCAACTGCGTGTCGCGCGCATAGGACTTGTCTTGCGCGCCCATCGCGAGGCGGAGCGGTTTGCCATTGTCGTCGTAGCGGGCGATTAGTTTCTCGGTCACCGAGATGATCGCGCTGGAGCGAATCAGTTTCGGATTCGCAAACGCCGCACGGTCACCCTTCTTGCGCGACTCATCGAGCACTTCGTCGCGTTCCTTCTTGGCCTGATCGACCTGACGCTTGAGCCCGGCAATTTGTTGCGCAGTGAGCGCTGGCGCATCCGGCACCTGCGCCTTTTCCGGAAGGGTGATCAGCGGCGTCGTCTGATTGTTCTGGATGAAACGCGGCGTGCCGAAGCGTGTCTCGGTGCTAAGGAAGATGCCCGCCATCGCGTAATAGTCGGCCTGCGGAACGGGATCGAACTTGTGATCGTGGCAACGCGCGCACGCAACGGTAAGCCCGAGCATGCCCTGCGACACGGCGTCGATTTGTTCGTCAGCCACGTCGAGCTGAAATTGTTTGTAGTCGCGGGTGTTGTGCGATTTCGGACCGATCGCAAGATAACCGGTGGCGATCAAGTGTTGCGCTTTCTGCGTGTCATCCTTCGCAGGCAAAAGATCGCCAGCGATTTGCTCCTTCAGGAACTGGTCGTACGGCTTGTCTTCGTTGAAGGACTGGATGACGTAGTCACGGTACCTCCATGCGTGCGGGTAAGCGATGTTGTTTTCCTTGCCGCTGGACTCAGCGTAGCGCGCCACGTCGAGCCAATGCCGCCCCCAGCGTTCGCCGAACTGCGGCATCGCCAGCAGCTTGTCCACGACCTTCTCAAATGCTTTCGGACTCGCGTCGTTCACGAACGCCGTGACGTCCTCCGGGGTCGGCGGCAGACCGATGAGATCAAAATAAACGCGCCGCAAGAGCGTGGATTTGTCCGCATCACCAACGGGCTTGAGGTTCTTCGTCTCGAGCGCGGAGAGGACGTAGCGATCGAGATCGCTGTGCGCCCACCCGGCGTCTTTCACGGTCGGT
The DNA here is from genome assembly GCA_044224905.1 of Limisphaerales bacterium. Taxonomy (GTDB): domain Bacteria; phylum Verrucomicrobiota; class Verrucomicrobiia; order Limisphaerales; family JBGAJN01; genus JBGAJN01. The sequence continues at coordinate 1,332,552 of JBGAJN010000001.1, read as the reverse complement.
GCGGGCACGCGCTTTGGCAATTGAAACGCCCAATGTTCCCGGCCTTTCTCGATGTCGATGGTTTTCTTCGCCGTCGCGCTCTTGCCATCGCGCGGATCGGGGGCGCCCATCTTCACCCATTGCTCAAAGTCAGCGATGACTTCGTCGGGCAGTTTTCCGCCGTTTTTCTCGGGCGGCATTGCCATGTCCTTGTCTTCGTAGCGGAGCGCCTTGATGAGCAAGCTGGACTTCACATCACCCGGAACAACCGCGTGACCGGAGTCGCCGCCAGCGCGAATTCCTTCGCGCGTGTCCACGAGCAAACCGCCTTTGATTTTTTCCGAGGTCGCCGAGTGGCACTTGTAACACTTGTCCGCGAGCACGGGCCGGATCTTCTTTTCGAAAAACGCGAGGCCATCGGCCGTCGCCGGCTTTTCCGCAGCGGTGGCAACGGAGGTTGTTTTGGCGACAACCTTCGGTTGTTCGGCACCTTGATTGGCGAGCATCGCTTGGACGACAGCGATCGCCTTGAATTCTTCGGAGGTGAGTTTCTCGTCCGTATTTTTGTCGAGGTAATTGAAAAGCTGTTCCGCGCGCTCGGGATCATTGCGCATCTTCGGCGAGATCCCGCTCAGCTTCTTAAACTCCTTCCGATCAACGATCCCATCGTGATTGGCATCGAGCATTTTGAAAGTGCCCTCGAGACGTTGCGCCGCCTGCGCCGCGTACGGCGCTTTCGTCGCGGCGAAAACAGAAACGGCCACCAAACCACTCGCCACCGTGATGGCCAGCGCGAGGGGCAAGGCGCGTCCTTCGGATTTTTTCGTTTGAGCCAGCTTCATATGCTTCAATTGGTTCTCAGTTCTAGGCTGAATGACGACAGCTTGGGCAGTGCCGTTACCGTGATTTTTCAGAAGCGCTTGGCTGGCTCAAGAACGCTAGCAGGTCGCGAATCTCGCGGTCCGTCAACGCTGCCAGCAGGCCTTCGGGCATTAGCGATGTCGTGAGATCGCGGCGACGGACGATTTCGGCGGTATTGATTGAGCGCTCGGCCCCAGTCAGGTCCCGATAGATTTCCTTACCACCGCCGCCCTTGCGCAGCTTGATCCCGAGAAACTCCGTGCCGTCTTTGAACTCCAGCGACGTGGGAAAGAACTGCGGCGCCACTTCGCGACTCGGCTCCAAGATCGACTGGAGCAACCATGCCGGCTCGCTGCGATCGCCCACCGCGCTCAGATCGGGCCCGACGACGTTGCCACGCCCGCTGTGCATGTGGCACGAGGAGCAAATCGACACTTTCGGATGAAAGAAAATGCGGCGCCCGGCCTGCGCATCACCGGCGGCGGTTGATTTGCTGAGAAATTTTTGCCAGCCGCGCAAATCATTCACAGGCGGGCGACCTGTCGCCAAACCCGCCGGATCGAGAACCGCGCGGAAAAGATCGGCCGAGTCCTTGTGCTCCTTGGCAACTGTGCCCAGGGTCGCCTTCTGTTCCGCCGACAGCGGCGCAAATCGGAGCGCGCGCAATGCTTCATTACGAATCGTCGCGTCGGAGTTCTTCGCCAACTGCAACAACAAGGGCAGTTGCTCATCGGCGGAGGCGGCCAAGCCAACGATGGTTTCGGCCCGGAAGTTCGCCGGACGCCCCGCGTCGTTGGCCAATTCCGCAAGAAGCCTCGCGACTTCCTTGCCCGGTCGCCTTGCCAATGTCCGCACGACTTCCAGCGAGAGCAATTCGTGCTTCAACGCCAGCATTTCGCGCAACACCGGCAAAGTGAGCTGAGCGGTCGCCGCCGGAAGCAACCGGAGCGCATACGCGCGCACGCGTGCCGGCGTGTTCACATCGCGAACACGATCGAGCAGCATCGCCTTATCGTTGACGCCTGCGCGTGAGTTTCCGTGAAGCGTGTTGAGCGTAGCCAAGCACGCCTCGAAACGACGGTAATCAAGATCGCTATGGGAAAGAGCCCGCTCGACCTCCGGTTGCAACGCGGTCAACCGCTCGTCCGCGATCCAGCGCAACGCTTCGAACTGCACGTCTCCGCTGGGGTCCGCGAGGAAACTCCGCGCCCAGCTTTCGTCCTTCGGTTTCGCCAGCTTGATCGCGATGCACGCAGAAACGCGATCGCGGTCGGAAAGTTTTTTGATATTCTCCGTCTTGCTCCAATCGTTCAACTGCCGCGACAAGGCGAGCAAGGCCGCGCGCGCCAGAAACGGATCGTTCCCGCGCGCAACGGAGAAGAGCTTCGAGGAAGAGTGTTTGCGCTGCGCGTCACTCAACTCGGCGAGTTCGCGTGTCGCTGAATTCGCCGGCAACGCTTTCATCGGATTGAGCCAGCTCTTCGCCAGTTTCGAATCGATCTCCAGTTTCCATACCCGTCCGCGCTGATGGATCGCATACGAACCAAACACCCAATCCGCGAGGTAATACACGCCTTCCGAAACGCGCGCGATGCATGTGGGCCGGAACATCTCGCCGCCGATGACCAGTTCGACGCGCTTCCCGCCGTAGCTCGCACCCCGACGTTCGAGTGAGAAAAAGTCGATGCGATTGTCGGACCATGACGGGACGATCAACCCGCCGCCGAGCGGCACCACGCCACACGGCGCTTCTCCCGACTGGCAAATCATCGGCAACGTGCCGCGCAGTTCTCCGTCCCACGCGACGAACGGATGAAACGGAGCTTCGCCGTACGCACGTTGATAGCCGTAGTCGCCGCCTTCGACGATGTGCAGCAAGCGGCATGGCGGACGGGAGCCGGGATCGTTGTCGACGGCGAACATTTCTCCATCGGGACGCACGTAAACTCCGAACGGGTTCCAAAATCCCTTTGCAATTCGCCGCAATTGCGAACCGTCCGGCTTGCAACGAAAAATGCCGCCTTCACCCACGCCACGAATCGTCGTTCCGTCCGAGGCTACGAGCGTCCAGTCCTTCCACATGTTTTCGCCGAGCGCGAAAATCAAATCGCCCGACGGATGCCAAGCGAGGCCCGACATGCCGTTGTGCGGATAGGTCTCCTCGGTTTTGAGCGTGGCGATCACTTCCTCGCGATCGCCGCGACCATCGCCGTCGGTGTCCTTGACCCGCGCGATCCGGCTGCGTTCGGTGAGATAAACCCAGCCATTCGTGCCGAGCTTCAAATTCATCGTCGAATCCATCTTGTCGTAAAACACCTCGCGCTTCTGCATTCGGCCCGTCGCATCGGGATTCGAGAGCACCACAACCTCGTCGTGTTTCGGTCCGGGATAATCATCCGGCCGAAAGTGCGTATGCGACGTCACCACCCAAACACGGCCTTGCGAGTCCACGTCGATGCCCGTGGGCGTCATCACCTGCGGATGCTCGGCGACGAGCGTGAGCTTCACTCCGGGTTGCTCGAACTTCAGCTCCGGGGGACAATCGAGCGGCGCATTGGGGTTCACACTTCGCTTCGCGATATTTGCAGCGAACGCGTGCTGTATAAATATGCCAAAGAGAATCGAAGCCGCTGAGAAACGGATGAATGGGTTCACAGCGCGGAGACTGCCACCGACACGTCATGAATTCCACGCTGAACAACAGCCGACAGTTGCTCGATGATCAGCAAATCAAAATAATACGTGTAAGTATTATTTATTTGCCAAACACCTTTGCCTGCCAGATACTCAAAGCAGTTCCATCCGCAGCTTGCACGCTGTCACGGGTGAACAACAACACGCGGCATGAGCTTGATTCGCGAAACCGGTCCGATGGCGCTCGCTGTTTTGGCAGCTGCCGTGATGATTTCCCAAGGCGCCCTCACCTCCCTCGCCGCCAGCAACTCGCCCCGAGCCACCGCCACCGCAGATTCGTGGCCGATGTATCGTGGCGCGCCCTCGCTCGTCGGCGTCGGACCGGGTAAACTCGCGAGTTCTTTGAAGTTGTTGTGGAGTTTTAAAACGGGCGGGCCCGTGAAGTCCTCGGCGGCGATTGTCGGCGGCAAAGTCTTCATCGGTTCAAGCGACACCAACTTCTACGCGCTCGATTTCGCCACGGGCAAGAAGCTGTGGTCCTTTCCCACGGGCGGAGAAATCGAATCTTCGCCGCTCGTGCTCGATGGCAAGGTCTTCATCGGCTCGGGAGATGGCCTGCTCTACGCGCTCGACGCGAGTTCCGGAAAAAAGATTTGGGACTACAAGACCGACGACAAGATTCTCGGCGCGCCGAACTTCGTGACCTCCGACGACGGCAAGAAGACTTCGATCCTCGTCGGCAGTTACGATTACAAGCTCCACGCCGTGGACGCCACGACCGGCAAATCCAACTGGGTCTACGAAAGCGGTAATTACATCAATGGCTCCCCCGCAGTCTCGGACGGCGTAACGGTTTTCGGCGGCTGCGATGCGATGCTGCACGTGATCGACCTTTCGAACGGTCAGCAAGTAAAGGAAGTCGATGCGGGCGCTTACGTCGCCGGCTCGGTCGCGTTGACCGATGGTCGCGCCTACTTCGGCCACTACGAAAACGAGTTTCTCTGCATCGACATCGCGAAGGGCGCGGTGGCGTGGCGCTTTAAGGACCGCGCGTTTCCCTTTTACGCCTCGCCCGCGGTGATCGGTGACAAGGTCGTCCTGGGCGGGCGCGACAAACGCGTGCGTTGCCTCACTCGCAAAGATGGCAATGAAGTCTGGAGCTTCCCGACGCGTGGCAAGGTGGACAGTTCTCCAGTCGTCGTAGACGGTAAAGTAGTGGTGGGCTCGGACGATGGCCGGCTCTACGTCCTTTCGTTCGCCGACGGTAAGGAATTGTGGAACTACGAGATCGGCCAGGCGCTCTCGAGTTCGCCCGCCGTGGCCGATGGCAAGGTCGTCATCGGGAGCGAGGACGGCAGCGTCTATTGTTTTGGGCCAAAGAAGAATTGAACCAGTATTTGATATGAGCACCGTCACCATCGCCCCCGCGCCGAAGACTGCCGGTCCGCCGATCCAGAAGGAGACCAAGGCCGGCAATTACTTCGTTGCCAATTATCCGCCGTTCGCGTTTTGGAAGCCGGAGCTGATCGGCGAATTGGAACGCGCGCTCGAGCAACCGCCGCGACCGGGCGTGCCGCTGGGCGTTTACATGCACATTCCGTTTTGCCGGAAACGCTGCCACTTCTGCTACTTCAAGGTCTATACCGACAAGGATTCGTCCGAGATCAAGGACTACATCGATACGGCGCTGCGCGAACTGGAATTCTACGCGAAGAAGCCGTTCGTCGGCGGGCGCAAGGCCAACTTCGTTTACTTCGGCGGCGGCACGCCGAGTTATCTTTCCGAGAAGCAGCTTCACCATCTCGCCGACGGCATGAAGCGCCTGATCCCGTGGGACGGCGCGGAGGAAGTCACCTTCGAATGCGAACCGGGCACGCTCACAGATCACAAGCTCAAGGCCATTCGCGACATCGGCGTCACGCGGCTTTCGCTCGGCGTGGAAAATTTCAGTGATCACATTCTCGACATCAACGGCCGCGCGCATCGCAGCAAGGAAATCGCCCGCGCCTACGGTTACGCGCGCGAGTTGGGCTTCCCGCAGATCAACATTGATCTCATCGCTGGCATGGTCGAGGAGACCGAGGAGAACTGGCGCGATTGCGTCGCCAAGACCATCGCGATGGCGCCCGATTCGGTGACGATTTATCAGATGGAAGTGCCCTACAACACGACCATCTACCAGCGCATGAAGGCCGAGGGAAAACTCAACGCGCCCGTGGCCGATTGGGACACGAAGCGTCGCTGGGTTAATTACGCCTTCACGGAAATGGAGAAGGCAGGCTACAGCGTCAACAGCACCTGCACCGTCGTGAAGGATCCGGCGAAGACGAAGTTCATCTACCGCCAACGGCTGTTCACCGGCGCGGATTTGCTTTCGCTCGGCGTCGCGAGCTTCGGGCACATCAGCGGCGTGCATTACCAGAACCAGCACGAGTTCGCGCCCTACATGGAAGCGATTCACAGCGGCAAATCACCCGTCTATCGCGCCTATCGTCCGAACGATGACGAGCGTCTCATCCGCGAATTCATCCTGCCGCTGAAGCTCGGCGCGGTGAAGGCGAGCTATTACATCGAGCGCTTCGGCGTGGACCCGCGCGTGCGTTTCGCCCCCGCTCTGCAACGCCTCAAGGACTGGGGCTACTTGACCATCGACGGCGACGAACTTCGCCTCAATCGCGACGGCCTGCTGCAAGTGGACCGCCTGTTGCACGAGTTCTTTTTGCCGGAACACGAGACCGGTCGCTACGCGTGAAATGAGCACCCCCGCCACATCCAGTTCCCACCTGATGCCCACGGCGTTGCCGATCGCGTATCCGCTGGACGATTTTTACGCGCAGCAGAATTTGCCACTACCGCGCATCGATGCCGTCGACGGCAAAGACGTGCCGGAGCCCTACAAGTCGCTGCTCGTCCACGGCGACGACATGACGCCGACGCTGGAGAAGTTCCACGGCGCGGAAGTGCATCTCACCGTGATGCGCCGGCAACAGCGCGGAGATTTCTATTTCCGCGAGGTCGTGCTCACGCTCGACGGCACCAATCGCCCGATTGAGTTCGGCGCGATCAAGATGAATCTCACGCTCTTCTCGCCCGCCGCGCGCAAGCTCATCCTCGAGGAGCGGGAGCCGCTCGGCCACATCCTGCGCGATTGCGCCGTGGCCCATGCGAGCCGGCCCAAGGCGTATCTGCGCGTTGAGTCCGATGACTTCATCAACTCGGCCCTGCAACTGACCGGCCGCCATACTCTTTACGGCCGGCGCAACACCCATTTCGACACACAGAACCGCCCGTTGGCGGAGATCGTGGAGATTCTGCCACCGGAAGCTCTGCGCTGAAATTTGCGCTTCGCAAAAACCATTCTAACCTAGGCACGCGAATGAAAACGAATTACGACACGATCATCATCGGCGGCGGCCCGTCAGGTTGCTCCGCGGCTTCCTTGCTCGCCGAACAAGGCCATCGCGTCCTCGTGCTCGAGCGCGAGAAGTTTCCCCGTTACCACATCGGCGAGTCGCTCATCCCCTTCTGTTACGGACCGATGGAGCGCCTCGGCCTCATCCCGAAGATGAAGGCATCGTGCTTCCAGAAGAAGTTCAGCGTCCAGTTCGTGCAACCCAATGGCAAGGCGAGCCAGCCGTTCTACTTCTTCAACCGCTACGACCGCGAAACCATCGCGTCCACGTGGCAGGTGCTCCGCAGCGAGTTCGACGTGATGCTCATGCAGCACGCTCGAGACAAAGGCGCCGAGGTCATCGAAGAAATCTCCGTGAAAGAATTGCTGCGTGACGGCGAACGCGTCATCGGTGTACGGGCGCAGAAAAAGTCCGGCGAGATTGTCGACTTGCACGCCCCGATCACACTCGACTGCACCGGCAAGGAAAGCTTCACCGCCGTCCGCAACGGCTGGCGCATGAAGGATCCGTATCTCAACAAGGTCGCCGTCTGGACTTACTATAAAGGCTCCAAGCGCGAACCCGGCATCGACGAGGGCCAGACGACCGTCGCGATGATTCCCGACAAGGGCTGGTTCTGGCACATCCCGCAGCACAACGACATGGTGAGCGTGGGCGTCGTGGCCGAAGGCAAATACCTTTCGCGCGGCGGCATCAAGGATCCGAAGACGATCTTCCATCGCGAGGTCGAACAAAACCTCTGGATCAAGGATCACCTCAGCGTTGGCGAATCTACCGGCGAGTATTGGCTCACGAGCGAATACAGCTTCCACTCGCGCTACTGCGGCTGCGAGGGTCTGCTGCTCGTCGGCGATGCCTATTGTTTCCTCGATCCCGTGTTCAGCAGCGGTTTGATGATCGCGCTCAAGAGCGGCGTGCTCGCGGCGGATGCCGTGCACGCGGCGCTCGTCGCCGGCGATGTCGCTCCGCAACGTTTCGAGAACTACGCGACGATGCTCCGGCAAGGTATTGAGAACATGCGTAAGCTCGTCTACGCGTTCTACGATCCGAACTTCTCCTTCAAGGAAGTCATCATGAAATATCCCGAGGCCGCCGGCGACATTACCGACTGCCTCAGCGGCGACGTGAACAAAGACCTGAGCCGCCTTTGGAAATGGATCGCGGAGTTCGCGCCGATTCCCGAAGAGATTCCCGTAGGAATGCCGCTGACGAACACGCGCGTTCCGCAGCCGGCTTGATTTCTCGTCGCGGATGAAGATCGTCCAGCTCACCCCCGGCGCCGGCGGCATGTATTGCGGGAATTGTTTCCGCGACAACGCGCTCGTCGCCACGCTGCGCAAGCAAGGTCACGATACCTTGATGCTACCGCTGTATCTCCCGATGACGCTGGATGACACGGATCAAAGCGCGGGCGCTCCAATCTTCTTCAGCGGTGTCAGCGTTTACCTCGAACAGAAATCCGCATTGTTCCGCCACATGCCGGAGTGGCTGCACAAATGGCTCGCCTCCCCGAAAGTTTTGAAATGGGCCGCGGGTCGTGCCGCCAAGACGCGCGCCACCGACGTCGGCGAGCTTACGCTCTCGATGATGCGCGGCGAGGAAGGCAATCAGGCGCGAGAACTCGATGAACTGATCGCGTGGCTGAAAGCGAACAATCCTCCCGACGTGATCAGCCTGTCCAACGCGTTGCTTGTCGGCCTTGTGCGCAAATTAAAATCCGAACTGCGCGTGCCGGTCGTAATCACGTTGCAGGGCGAGGACACGTTCCTCGACGCGATGAACGAACCGCATCGCACCGCCGCGTGGCAATTGCTCGCCGAACGCGCGCGCGACGTCGATTGCTTCATCGCCCCGAGCCATTACTTCGCCGAACTCATGACGCGCCGGCTCAAGCTGAATCCCGAACGCGTCCGTGTCGTTTACAACGGAATTAGCCTCGACGGCTTTGGCACCCCGGTTTCAGAATCCCGAATCCAGAATCCTCCCGTCCTCGGTTTCTTCGCGCGGATGTGTCGCGAAAAAGGCGTCGATCTGCTCGTGGACACTTATCTCGAGATTCGCCGACGTAATCGGTTTCCGCATCTCAAACTCCACGTCGGCGGCGGCATGGGTCCAACCGATGAATCCGTGGTGGAAGTGTTGAAGAACAAACTCGCCGCGGCCGGCGTACTGGGCGACGTACAGTTTTTCCCGAACGTCGACCGCGCGACGAAGCTCACGTTCCTCCAAGGTCTGTCCGTGTTCTGCACACCGGCGCTCTATGGCGAGGCGTTCGGACTCTATGTCATCGAGGCGCTCGCGTCGGGAGTTCCAGTGGTTCAGCCGCGCAGCGCGGCGTTTCCAGAGATCATCGAAGCCACGCGCGGCGGCATCATCCGCGAAGCAAACGCTGCAGCGCTCGCGGATGGAATTGAGGAACTGCTCCGGAATCCCGAACACGCCCGCGCGCTGGCCGAGGCTGGTCGCGCCGCCGTGCACGAACATTTCAGCATCGAACGCATGGCAAAGAAGACCGTGGAGGTTTACCACGATTTGCTCACGGACCAAAGTCGGGCGTTTGCCCAATCGTAGCCTCCTGGCTGACTCAACGAAAAGGCGCTGGTTGAAATTCAACCAGCGCCTTCGCGTTTCGAAAAACTCCGCCTACTTCAATTCGTGATCCGCCGGTTTCACCCCGGTTTTGAAACCTTTGAAACCGTAAGCGATTGGCTTGTATTCGCCGACAAGATCAACGTTCGCCTTCGCCGGAACTTTCAGGCCGGTCAATTGATAGGCCGCGTTGACGAGCAGACGACGCAGCGCTTCGTTGGCAAGGTCGGTGGAAGAGCCCATCGTCGTATTAAACACGTTGCCCGCTTTGCCGCCGGGTACCTTGTACGTCTTGGTCCACGCGACCGGCATCATCGGGTCGTTCACCGGTTGGTCGGCGCCGCCCGGCCCCTTGGTCATTCGCGTCGAGGGCGCGTCCGATGGCTTCATCCCAAAGTTCGGATCGTCTTTACCCATCGGTCCCTTGCGCTCCAACGACTGCCCGAGAATCAACGGCTTTGAATCGCCCGGCAGCGGCAACCGCACGCCATAAACGTCGGTGACCGCGAAAATTTCGCCGTCCTCGATTCCGTTGAGCAAGGGATTGCCCTGCGTTCCCGGCGCGAACATGCCACGGGTCGCCTCGTTCTTGTGGCTGCCATGATGGCTGATCCACGTCTCTCCCAACACGAGGCGGCCGAAGCCCTGCTCCCATTCCGTTTTGTCGCCGCGATAGTTGTAGCTGTAGTGGGCGTACGGTTTTTCCTTGGCCACGTTGAAAGCGTGCGTCGACGTGCGCATGCCGATCACAGGCTTGCCCGCTTTGAGGAAATCATCAATCGGCTTCATCTGGTCGTCCGGCAAATCGCGGAAGCGCGCGAGCATCACCAGCAAGTCAGCGCTGTTGAGCGCCTTGGTACCGGGAATATTTTTGCCAAAGTTCGGATCAATTTCGCCGGTCGTGGGATTCACCGCGAAAAGCACGGTGCATTTGAAGCCGTGGCGCACAGCGAGAATTTTCGCGAGTTGCGGCAGCCCTTCCTCAGAGCGATACTCCTCGTCGCCGGAAAGGAAAACGATCTGCTTCCCTTTGCCTGCGCCTTCCTTGCCTTCATAAACAACCCATTGATTCGCCGCGCGAACGGAGCCGGCGAACATCGCCGCGAATCCCGCGCACAACAGACCAACCACCAACAGTGAGTTAATTTTCTTCATCTTAGTTTTTGTTTGATGCCATCAACGAACGCAGATCTCAGCTTGTTCGGAGATGGGCCACGCTAGGTTCAGTTCAAAGAGTTCTCAACGCTTTTTCGAACGATCACGCGAGAGTTTCAACGAATCGAGTTTAGTTCTTATCGAGCGCCGGGAACGGGAAGTCCGACGAGTTCACGTGCTGCTCGCGCATGATCGCTTCGATCTTCGCGATCACGTCGGGATGCTTGGCGGAAACGTCGGTGGATTCGGTGGGATCGTCGCGCAAGTTGTAGAGCTCGATGTGATAGTTCGGCTTGGCCGCTTTCGCCTTCGGACCTTTCGGCAGCAGATTTTGACGAATGCCTTTCCAATCACCGATTCGCACAGCCTGCTGACCACCGTACGCCGGAAACTCACGGTAAAGAAACGGACGTTCGGGCTGCTTAGTGCCGAGCAACGTTGGCAAGAGGCTGATTCCGTCACTTTCCTTCGGGGTCGTGATCTTCGCGCCGGCGACGTCGAGCAAAGTGGGCATCCAATCTTCGAAGCCGCTCACGCGTTCGCTCACTGAGCCGGGTTTGATCTTGCCGGACCAGCGCACGATCGTTGGCTCGCGGAAACCGCCTTCGTAGAGAGTTCCTTTGCCGTCGCGCAGGCCGCCGGCGGAATTGAAGAAGATCGCGTCCGTGCCGCCGAGTCCCTGATGCGTGCCGTTGAGCGGACCGTTGTCGCTGGAGAAAATGAAGATCGTGTTATCATCGAGACCGAGTTCCTTGACCAACGCCATCATGCGGCCGATCTCGCGATCCATGCGCGTGATCATCGCGGCGTAGGCGCTCAACGGATACCGATTCGGCAGATAGCCTTTGCCGCCGGCGTAGGGTTTGTCCGGTAGCTTGCCGCGATACTCGGCCACCGATTCGTCGGGCACTTGCAACGCCAGATGCGGCACCGTAGTGGGCCAGTAGAGGTAGAACGGACGCTCCTTGTTCGCGCGCACAAACGCGAGCGCCTGCTGCGCGATGAGGTCCGCCGAGTAATCCTTGCCACTGAATCCCGCGTAGCTGACCGGATCGCCGGGATCGACGCCCTCGGGTAGTTTTTGGTGCGCGGAGAAATTCGGATTGTTGAGCTGAATCTGTTTGTCGTTATCCCAAAGGTAGGTTGGATAGAAGTTGTGGGCGACTCCCTGGCAATTGTACCCGAACCAGCGATCAAAGCCCTGTTTGAGCGGTTCACCGGTCGTGCCCGGGCCACCGAGTCCCCACTTGCCGAAGCCGCCCGTCGCGTAGCCTTGAGCCTTGAGGAGTTTCGGAATCGTCACCGTCTCCGACGGAATCGGGAACTGCCCTTCCTGATCCTTTCGATACTGCACGTTGTTGCGAATGAACGCGTGGCCCGGATGTTTGCCCGTCATCAACACGCATCGCGACGGCGCGCACACGGCGTTGCCCGCGTAATGTTGCGTCAGTTTCATCCCTTCGGCCGCCATGCGATCGAGGTTCGGCGTGTGTATGTATTTCTGTCCGAACGCGCCGATGTCGCCGTAGCCGAGGTCATCAGCGAGAATGAAAATAATGTTCGGCTTGCGCGCAGCGGCTGCTTCGACCGGCAGTGCAAGTGCGACGGCGATGCCAGAAATGAAAAGCGCTGCAGTGAGACGAAGGAGGCGTGATTTCATAAAGAGAAACTAGCGAGGTCGTTCAACGAGTTAAAGTTTCGAGGTGAGTTCAGTTCGTCTCCGGGGCGCCACTGAAGTGAAACGGCTTCCCGCCGAGGATTTGATCCGACGTGATCGTCGGCGAAATGTATTTCTCCACGTGCTCAATGTAGAGCGCCGTGCCGCGGAAATGGTCCACGAAGGGCCGCTGCTTCGGATTATACATAGAGTCCGTCATGTCGCGCACCAGCACCGCGTTCTTTCCGTTCTTCACCATCTGCCGCAGGCCGAACGGCCGGCCCGACACGCACATGTTCACATGCACACCGAGCAGGATCACATTCTTGATACCCCGCGCCTCGAGCAGATTCCAAATCTCCACGCCCGAATCACTGATCGCATCCACGTTCTCGTGAATTTTGATAACGTCGATCTGCCGCGTCCATGGCGCGCGCGGGTTCAGACCTTTCGCCTTCAACTCGTCAGCCCACTTCGCGTGCTCGACGGGATCATCGTCCTCGCTGTCTGACTGCTCAATCGGGTAAACGCCCTTTTCTTCGGCGGGAATCTGTTTGCACCACGAGCCGATATCCTTCGGCAAATTCGCTGCCTTGGGCGCCGACTGCGCCCGTACGCGAGCCGGATGGCCTTCGTAAAACTTCATGCAACTGCTCGGCGCATGAACAATGAGCACACCCTCCGCGCGAGCCTTTTCGATCAGCGTGTTCATGCGAGGCGCCATTTCGCCTTCGCGACGCACGGCGTTGAGGCAATGATGCAAGTTCCACATGTCGCAGATGATGAGCGCGGTTTGCGCCGGTTCCCACGTCACGGATTTCTTCACCACCTTGAACTCGCCCGATGCGGGTTTCGTCTCGATGCGACTCTGCAATTCCAGTTTCAGCGGTTCCGCCAAAACCGAGGGATGAAGGCTGAACGTCGACAGCAAGAACGCGACGACGCGAAGAATCTTCGGGGAGTTCATGCGCGGAGACTAGCAGTCCGATTCGCGCAAGAAAATCGCCAAGTGAGCGTGCTTAGCGCGGGATTTTTCGCCCCAGAAATCTTTCCCGAATCAACTTCTCCACGATTTCCATGGCCGCTTCCATCTCTCTCGCGATGCGGTTTTGTACTGGATCGGCCCCAGCTTCGGCGATTAGAGCCAACGCTTCGATGCAGCGCTCCTTCAAAGGCATTCCCTCATCTCGCTGCCCCAACTGCGCCGCAAGCTCGCGCACCCGTGCAGCGTGTCGAAGGGCTTCAGCGATGTGCTGTTTCGCCTGTTTAACGGTCACCACGCCACGTCGTGCGTCTTGCAGTAGTTTGCACTCAAAGGCGCGGCAGCACTCGGGGCGATGCTCGTAAACACTGCATCGTGTTCTTCGCAGGGCGCCGCAGGGTTGAATGAGTAATTCGCGGCCATTCTCATCGTCCTCGATTTCCAATCCCATCGCCTCGAGCGCCGTCGCTTCGTCGCCGCTGGCCAGTTCAACGTCCGCGAACAAAGTTCCGTCGCAACACAGGCCACATTGCGTGCACAACGCGTCGGTAAGGCTCGGCTTCATTTGACGAGCGTGGCAGAGCCGATCGTTTTAGGGAACAGTCGTCGCGCATGCCGGAATCTCGGCTCGCGGAAGCGAGGCCAGAGCGGCATGATTTCTAACATGCACAAGCATCTCGCCAACGTTGCTCGTCTGTTTCTCTGCGTCGCCATGCTGCTCGGCGGCTGGAAGGCAACCGCAGCCTCAGCCAAACCCAATATTCTCTGGCTGATCGCCGAAGATTTCGGACCCGACCTCAGCTGCTTCGGCTCGAGGGAAGTCACGACGCCCAATCTCGATCAACTCGCGCGCGATGGCGTGCGTTACACCCGCGCCTACACCACCGCGCCCGTGTGCTCGCCCAGCCGCAGCGCGTTCATGACCGGCATGTATCAGACCACGATCGGCGCGCACCAGCATCGGACTGAGGAACCGAACAAAAAGCCGCTCCCGCCCGGCGTGCGCGTGATCACCGACCGGCTGCGCGACGCCGGCTATTTCACGGCGAATCTGGTCAAACTTCCCACGGACTTTGGCTTCCGCGGCGCAGGCAAGACCGACTGGAATTTCATCTACACCGGACAACGATTTGACTCCGCTGATTGGAACGACCTAAAGGCTCATCAACCCTTCTACGCACAGATTAATTTCCACGAAACTCACCGCGACTACGACAGCCCGGCAAAAACCGATCCGGCGAAGGTGATCCTTCGCCCTTACGAGCCAGAACATTCCGTCACACGCAAGGACCGCGCCGAGTATCTCGATGCCGCGCTCGAACTCGACCGGAAGATCGGACTCATTCTCGCGCAACTGACGAAAGACGGGCTCGCCGACAACACGGTGATCTTTTTCTTCGGCGACAACGGCGAGTCGCACTTTCGCGGAAAACAGTTTTGTTACGAGGAGGGTTTGCATGTGCCGCTCATTATTCGCTGGCCCAAGGGGTTGACCGCGCCCGCACAATTCCGGCCCGGCAGCGCGGACGACCGTTTCATCGAAGGAATTGATTTCGCGGCCACCACGCTTGCCATCGCCGGTGTGAAAAAGCCTGCGGGCATGCAGGGACGGGTGTTTCTCGGACCGGACGCCGACGCGCCTCGCGAGCATGTCTTCGGCGCGCGCGACCGTTGCGGCGAGGCAGTCATGCGTTTGCGCACCGTGCGCGATGCGCGCTACCGCTATATCCGCAATTTTACGCCCGACGCGCCCTTCTTCACCAAAAGCGATTACAAGACGCGGCAGTACCCCGTGTGGAGCCTCGTCCAGGAATTACACCGCGCCGGCAAACTCACGCCGGCGCAAGAATTCCTCTGCCAACCGCGCCAGCCCGAAGAGGAACTTTATGATCTGACCGAGGATCCTCATGAGATTCACAACCTTGCCGCGTCCAATCAGTCCGAACATCAGGCCGCGCTCAAGCGACTGCGTGTCGTGCTGGACCAATGGCTCGTGGCAAGTGACGATCAAGGTCGCTTTCCTGAACCACCGCAACCGCCAGCGGCACCAAAGAAGGCAAAAAAGAAAAAGCAGTAAGTCCGCGGCTTGTGCCAACCGATTCAAACCTCTCATGACCATCCGCCACTCCAAACCATTCGTCGGCGCTCTCGTTCAACTCACCTTTGTGGCAATGCTCCTGGCAACGCCATGCGTGTTCGCTCAGCGCCAACAGCCCGCGCCGACCATTCTCAAAGGCCCCGTTGACTGGCGATTTGAGCGCCTGCCGATTCCTCCCGGGTTCGCGCCCGACGTCAAATGGACCGGCTACGAGGAGGCGCGCTTCGCGCCGGGGATGTTCATCACCACGTCCAGCAACTACTTCACCTACGCGCTCACCGTTTCCATCGATGGTACCGCTTCGATTACTGCTGCGGACTTGAAGGACTTTCTCGACAAATATTTCAAGGGTCTGAGCACCGGCGTGGGCCGCCGGAAAGGACTCACACCCGACGCATCACAACTCGGCGCCGAAGTCACCGTCGTGAAAAGCAACGCGCCCACTCCGTCCCGCTTCACCGCCAAGGTTCCGTTCTTCGACACGTTCAACGACGGCCGAAGAATTCTGCTCAACATGGAAATCACCGTCCTTCCCAAGGTGGAAACGAAGAAAAACTTCGTCGTGCTACTGATCTCTCCGCAACCGAGCAACGCGACCGTTTGGGAAAAGCTCCGCTCGATCGGCAAAACGGTCGAAGCGCAATAGTGCCAACGCGCGGCAATCGAACGTCGACACGTCCATCTCGCAACGGCGCACGTTCGGCGACCTATTGTCCGCCCGCCAGCGTGCGGATGTGACCAATGAGGCTCTTGATCTCCTCATCGGTCAGCACGCCGCCGAATGGCTTCATCAATTCGCGCTGCTTGTCCCGGAGACCACCGCGCGTCGCCTTGATCATGTCGCGCTCTTTGAGAGTCGCCTGAACTTTGGGATCACGATAGTCGCGGACCGAGAGCTTCCGTCCGGTGTTCGTATTGCCGCTGCCATCGGCCGCGTGGCACTTGGCACAATGCGTCTTCCAATTGGTTTGAACATCCGCCGCAACCGAAGAACTGACCATGAATCCCGCACTCAACGCAGCACAGAGAAGGAGTTTTGTCTTCATAACCCAGAGTTGATTCAATCGCACGGCTGCCCGTGTATTGAGTTAGATTCAGCCACTGGTCCGAAAACCCTCACCAAGTTTGGCGTTCGCTCAACGATTCTTGGCTTGGTCCATATGAGATGCCGCTCCCCTGTTCGCGTTACCCCGGTTGAATCGCTTACTTCTTCTTCGCGGCGTCAGCGAGATCGAGGAAGACGATGTGGGACGGATTGCCCACGGGCGCGTAATGGCCAGTGAACGTCAGCTGGCCGGACTTTTTGTCTACACGAAATACAGCCACGTTGTCGCCGCGTTGATTGCACGAGTAGAGGAAGTTCCCGGTGGGATCGAAATTGAAACTGCGCGGGTAGTTCCCGTGCGACCACGCCTCCGCAACGAATTTCAGTTCACCGCTCTTACCGACGGAAAAAGTCGCGATGCCATCGTGCAAGCGGTTGCCCGCATAGACAAACCGGCCATCGGCCGAAACAAGAATCTCCGAGCAGAAATTACTGCCGGCGAATCCTGGCGGCAGGCTGGAAACGGTTTGCCGCGCAATCAGCCGTCCTTTCGCAGCATCGAAGTCGAACGTCACAATGTTGGAACCTTCCTCCTGCAAGGAGTAGAACCAGCGACCGCTCGGATGAAAGGCGAAGTGCCGCGGACCGTCGCCCGGCGGTAACGAAACCGAGGCGGGATCGTTGAGCGTCAACTGCCCTGAGCGTTCATCAAATTTCCAGCTAAAGATTTGATCAAGGCCAAGGTCGGCGTGAAAAACGAAGCGCCCGGAGGCGTCCGCCTGGATCATGTGCGCGTGCGTACGGTCATGGCCGCTGAACGCGAAACTGCCCGGAGGCGCATTTGTGGCCTTGCGCGGCCCGATGGTTCCGGCGTCCTGCTTCACGTCTGTCGCGGCCCCCAACGTGCCGTCGGGCAGGATCGGCAGCACCGCCACGGAGCCGCCGAAATAATTCGCGACCAGCAGAAACTTCCCTGACGGATGCAGACTCACATACGTGGGGCCAGCGCCGCCAGAGCGAACGGTGTTAAGCAATTTCAATTGTCCGTTGGCGCGGTTGATGGCGAACGCGCTCACGGAACCTTCCTTCGTTTCGCCCTGATGATCCGTCTCGTTGGTGGAGTAAAGCCGGGTGCCATCCGCATTGAACGCGAGACAATTTGGACTCGTGCCCGATTCGAACACGCCCGCCGGTGTGAGCGCACCCGTGGTGCGATTCACCTCGAACAAATGAATCCCACGCCCGTTGCCCGGCGGCAGATCCACCTGTGTTGGCAACACGTCTTGGAGCGGAGAACTGAACGTGCCGACGTACGCCATGAGCGGCCCCTTGACTCCAGCCGCCCGCACCGACGACGAGGCGGCCAACATCGGTGCACCGCCGGCCAGCACGGCGGCGTTTTCAAGAAACGAGCGACGGGAGATAATGGATGAATTCATGTCTAGGCGATGCTGGTTTTACGGTTTCGTTGGCGCTGTGTTCTTTGCGCCGAGGCAAATCAAGTGTTGGACGCCGCGGATGAAAATCTTGTTCTGGGCGAAGGCCGGGCTGGCGAAGACTTCTTCGCCAAGCGACGACCGCGCGAGTTCCTTGAATTGCCGCGCCACTTCGATCACGACCAGCGTGCCCTTTTTCGTGATGAGATAGAGACGGTTGCCCGCAATGCTGGGTGAGGCGCTGCACGCGTCGCCCGGGTCGTGTTCCCACTGCTTCTTGCCGGTCTTCGCGTCGTAGCAGGTCAAAATACCGCCGGCGTCGGTGACGAAGACGAGTTCACCATCGCTCACCGGACTCGTGACATCGGGAATGCCGTCTTCACCAACCCAGCCGAGATGCGTCTTCGTCGCGTCGCCGTGGCCGTCGGGGCGAATGGCTTGCAACTTGTGGGTGGGGCTGACGATGAGCAGTGTGCCGCCCGCGTAGATCGGCGACGGCGTAACTTCACCGTCGAGGCAGTCGGCACGCCAGAGTTCCGCGCCGTCCTTCGCTGAATACGAAATCACCCACGGCACGGCGAGCGCGATGAGTTGTGATTCACCCGCGGCGTCGAACGCGATCGGTGTTGCCCACGAGGCGCCGACGGCACGCGGCTTTTCCCACACGACCTTTCCGGTTGCGCCGTCGAACGCGAAGAGCTTGCTCAACTTGTCGTCGGCCTCGCCTTGATCGAACTGCACGATGACGCGGTCCTGCCAGGTCAGCAGCGAACTCGCATGGCCGTAGGGATTCTTCGGCACGCCGAGATGTTTCGCCCACGCGACGCTGCCGTCGAAGTTGAACGCCGCGAGATCGCCGTTCGCAAACATCACGTACACGCGGCGTCCGTCCGTCGCGCCCGTGGCGGCGGCCATGCCACATTGGTCGGGCACTTCGGGTTTCTCGTCGGGACTGCCGGCGGTTTTCGGAACGGCGCGCTGCCACAATAATCTCCCCGTCGTCGCATCGAAGCACAGCACTTCGCGTTTCGACTCGTCGCCGCCGGAGAGGAACACGCGATTGCCCCACACGACGGGCGAGCTGAATCCAGTCGACGTCACCACAGCAGTCCACGCGACGTTCGCGCCGGTTTTGATATCGCAACTCAGCGGCACCTCGCCTTTCGTGTAAACGCCGCCACCATCAGGTCCGCGAAAGCGCGGCCAGTTCGCGGCGTATTCCCCGGGCGACGGCAGGTCCGCCGCGAGCGCGGTGGCGACGGCCGACACGGCGAGCAGCCACGGAATGAGTTTTTGGGCACGGCGCGTTTTCATTGGCGAAGTCAGAAAAGCTGAAGGAATTGCGATACAATCACGTCGTTCACGGAGCCATTAACGTCGGAATGTCTCAGAACTCATGTCCATGACCAACTCAAACTCGTTATCGGTGGCGGTTTCCCTTTTCCTCGCGCTGGCGTCAGCGCAAGCGAGCGACTGGCCGGCGTGGGGCGGAGCGGACCTCGGACGCAACATGGTTTCGACGGAGAAAGGCCTGCCCGATGCGTTCAAGCCGGGCGAGAAGTCCACGACGGGCGAGGGCATGCTGCCGGGCACGACCGAGAACGTGCGTTGGGTCGTGAAGCTCGGCACGCTGATTTGCGGCAACCCCACCGTGGCCAACGGCCGCGTGTTCGTCGGCACCGACGACTTCCGGTTGCAGAACGACCGCCGCCTCAAACGCACCAAGGGCGGCATGGTCTGGTGCCTCGACGAAAAAACTGGTCGCACGCTCTGGCGTCTTCCGGTGCCGGTGCGGCCGAAGGAACGGTTGCCCAAGGACGCGCATTACGGTCAGCAACATCTCGGCGTTTGTTCGGCGCCAACGGTCGTCGGGAATCGCGCCTACATGGTGACGAGCTCGTGCGAAATTTTGTGCCTCGATGTCCGCGGCCAGTCCGATGGCAACGACGGACCGTTCAAGGACGAAGCCACCTACATTGCCGGCGCGAAGAATCCGCCCGTGAAGCTCGACAAGACCGACGGCGACATTCTCTGGAAATACGATCTCGTGGATCAGCTCGGCGTTTGTCCGCACGACGTCGCCGCGTGTTCCGTCCTCGTCGATGGCGACATCCTTTACTGCACCTCCGCCAACGGCGTGGATCGTCCGCATGAAAAATGCCTGCGACCCAATGCGCCGAGCTTCATCGCGCTCAACGCGAAGACCGGCAAGCTTCTCGCCACCGACACGGAAGACCTCGGGCATCGCATGTGGCATTGCCTCTGGTCGCCGCCCACGATCGGCGTGGTGAATGGCAAGAGGCTCGTGTTCTTCGGCGGCGGTGACGGCATCTGCTACGCGTTCGAGGCGCTCAAGGATGCGTCCGCGGAACCCACGCACTTCAAGAAGGTGTGGTCCTACGATTGCGTTCCGCCGAACTACCGCGATCCCCTGGGCGATGGCAAACCGTTCAACTACTACATCGGGGATAGGCGCAAGAAATACTCGACCAATAAGGACGACGGAAAATTTCTCGGACCGAGCGAGATCATCGCGTCGCCGGTGTTTCACGAGGGCCGCGTCTATTGCACCATCGGCCAGGATCCGATGCACGGTCGTGGTCGCGGCATTCTGAATTGCATCGACGCGACCAAGACCGGCGACGTCACGCACAGCGGAAAAGTCTGGAGCTACGACGGCATCGAGCGCGCCATCGGCAGCGTCTCGATCAGCGACGGCCTGCTCTACGCCGCCGACCTCGCCGGGCACGTCCATTGCCTCGACGTGAAAACGGGCAAGCCCAACTGGGTTTACGAAACCAAGGCGGAGACATGGTCCACACCGCTGGTTGCTGACGGCAAGGTTTACGTCTGCACGAAGAAGAGCCTCGTCACCCTGGCCGCGAACAAAACCTTGAAGGTGATCTCCGAGATTCCGCTCGGCTCCAGCGCCTACGCCACACCCGTCGCCGCCAACGGCACGCTCTTCGTCTGCTCGCAAAGTTATCTCTGGGCCGTGCAAAAGGGCGCCAAGGCCACACCCGTGCCCATGGCCGCGGTGAAGTAGGCGAACAACCTCCTCCGCCATGGCAGGGCTGCGGTGCGCGGCAGTCCATTTTCGTGAGTATTCCCAGCAGGGGCGCGATCACGTCGCTATGGCAGGAACGCAGACCATGGTTTGCCCCGACCCGCCCCGGCACGACCTGTCACCGACCTCTGCAGCGCGTGGTGAGCAACGCTCCGTTTCCCTGCGGAACCAGGCCAAGTGGCGGCCAGCCCTTGACCAATGATGTGTGGTGATTCTATGTGGCGCGGCTTACTCGTGGGTATGAAAGCCAAGAAATCCATCACCACCAGAAAATCCGCCCTCGTCGTTTTGCCGCCGCCGCCGAATACGCCGGTGACCACTTTGCGCGCCACCGCGCTGGTCCTTGCGAAGAAGCGCCCCGCAAGTCCGAAGACCTATCCGGCCGCGCGCGATTCGCAGGGCAAAGCCAGTCGCACCGAAATCCGCCGCGAGGAACCGCGCCGCTTCGCTCCGCGCGCCACGAACCGGGCGACCGAACGCAGCAACCAGCAGCGCAGCCACAAGGCCGGCAAGAAATGACGTGGACGGTTTCGTCCCGCCGCCGCGAAGCATTGGCGACGGTAGGGCTGCGGTGTTCCGCAGCCGATTGTCTCGCCCGCGCGTTAGTCGCGGACGGAGAAGCGGGCGGCGCGGCAGCGACCGCCTTACCGTATCCGCGACCGGATCACGGATCTGTACACGATTCTGGCAAGGTAGGAACGCCGCGCTGCGCTCCTTGCGGAGGGCCAATGCGGACCACGCGCCCCGCCCTGCCCGGGCGCCGACACGGAAAGGTCAGGGCGTGAGGGCGCGGTAGAAGCGGTTGGTGCCGCCGACGGGGATGGCGTTGGTGAGGGTGACGCTGGTCCCCGGGCTCACGAAGTTGGTGATCTCAGTCCAGTTGGTCAGGTTGCCGGAGGCTTCCACGCGATAGGTCCGCCCGGCCTCGACCATGAGGGTGTAGGTGAAGCCGTTGGTGGTGACCACGGAGTTGGTAAAGCGCGGCGCAGCGGGCGCGGTGGACACGACATCGGCCAGGACGACGATGCCGCGAATGCCCGTGCCGGGCGGCGCGTTGTAGAGGTCGACCCGGTTGGATCCGTTCAGGCTGGCGCGGCGAATCCCGCCGCCGCTGGCGATATTATACTCCGACCAGTAGATCGCATTGCTGACCACGCAAACGCCGTTGATCAGATCGACACCGCCAAAGGGCGCGGTGACGAGGTTGGTGACGCCGGTGCCGTCCAGGTTGGCGCGCTTGAGGGCGCCGCCGGGGAACTTGACGTCCGCGAAGTAGATGTAGTTCGACGTGACCTGAAAGTCGCGAACATCGACGCTGGGGATGAGGGTGACAATGTTGGAGCCGTTCAGATCCGAGCGGCGCAGGTTCCCCGGGCTGCCAAACTCGGCCCAGTAGATGTTCGACGCCGTGACCTCGATGGCGATGGGGCGGTCCACGACTGGACTCGCGAACAAGCGCAGGTAGCCGGTGCCGTTGGTGAGTTGAGTGTCGATGTAATTTGCGGTTTGGGAGTTCCAGTAGATTTGCGTGGCGGTACCGAAGACGTCGTAAGGATTGTTCGCGGAGGCGAACGTGGTCACGCCGGAGCCGTCGAGATTCGCCTGTTGGATGGCGCCCAGTTGCTGGTCCGGCCAATAGAGGAGGCCGTTGGCGGTTTCGAGGCCATTGGGCCCAAGGACATTCGCCGCGCCCGAGACGATATTGGAGCGGTTTGATCCATCAGCATCGGCTCGGACAATGTAGGCGCCGGTACCGTCGCTGGCGCTCCAGTAGAGTTTGATCTGCGCGGAAGCGCTAAACGCGCTGAGACCGAGGGTGGTAACGACGAGGAGGATGGAACGCTTGATTAAATTGCTCATAATTGCCCGAGACACCCTTTCGGTGCGCCCCGGTCTTTTACGGGCAATTCCCACAACTCGCAAGGGCTTTTCCTAACCGGCGCGTGGCGCGGGCGCGGCCGCAAGCACCCCCCTCCGCTGGCGCGAGAGATTAAGGCGCTTCCTTGAGCAAGGCGTCGAGGTCAAGCCGGCGGGTGAACATCGCAAGTTCGCCGGTGGCGGAGCGCGGCCATTGTTCCGGCGGACGATCCCAATACAGCTCCACGCCGTTGTGGTCGGGGTCGCGCAGGTAGATGGCTTCGCTCACGCCGTGATCGGACGCACCGTCGAGCGGGACGCCGGCATTCACCACGCGACGCAGCGCATCGGCGAGCTGCGCGCGCGTGGGATAGAGGATCGCAACGTGGAACAGGCCGGTGGTTCCCGGCGCGGGCGGCGAACCGCCCTGACTCTCCCACGTGTTCAAGCCGATGTGATGGTGATAGCCGCCGGCGGAGACGAAGGCGGCTTGCGTGCCGTAGCGTTGCGTGAGCTGGAAGCCGAGCACGTCGCGATAGAAGGCGAGCGCCCGCTCCAAATCCGCCACCTTCAGATGCACGTGGCCGATGCGAACTTCGGGATGAATGGCGGTGGACATGAGTGGAGCGGGTTCGGCGGACGTTTACCGCGGCGACGCGCCGGCGATGCTGAGCGTAAGGTCGATGGTGTCGGACACTTTGTCCTCGGGCGCTTTGGGATTGATGCCGAAGTCGCTGCGCTTGATCGGGAAGTTGGCGCGGATCACGAGCAAATCGCCTTTCGTGTTCGGCACACGCAGGCCGAGCTTGTCCTTCAGGTAGGAGAACTTCACGGGCACGGTCACCTGCTTGGATACGCCCTTGATCGTAAGTGTGCCGGTGACGTCCGCGGTCGTGTTGTCGCCGGTGGTTTTCACGTTGCTGAGCGACTTCGCTTCAAACGTGATCTCGGCGTTCTTCGCAACGTCGAGCCATTGATCGCTGTGCAGGTGTTCCTTCATCACCGGATTCGGCACGTGCAACGTCGCTGCAGCAACGACGATCTTGCCGGTGGTCGCGGCGGGATTGGCGGGATCGAACGTGACGGTGCCGGTGATGCCATTGGCGCTGCCGTTGATGGCTTCGAGCGGCGCGTCGAGTTTGAACACGGCGTTGTTCACGCCCTTGGGGTCTTTGAAGTCGAAGCTCAGCGGTGCCGCAGACGCGGCAACAGACCAAGCGGTGAGGGCGAACAGGGAGAGTGATTTGAGTTTCATAAAGAAGTGGAAGTGGGAACGGTGGTGATGAATTTAGTGAGTCGAGTTGTTGATGGTTTTGCGGAAAAGAAAGGAGGCGCCCGCCAGAACGCCGGCGGCCAGCACACCCGCGCCGAGGAAATCGAGGCCGGCCACGAAACGTTTCTCGTAGGAGATGCCTTCGAGGCCGGTGACTTCATCGACGGTTTTCTTCGCAACGCTCGTCTTGGACCAGCCGCGGCTGGCGCCCGTGGCGAACCACGTGCCCGCTGCCGCGACCAGCACGACGAGGGCGAGGATGCGCAGAGACGTTTTCATAGCGATGCCACGGGTGAGCTTAGTTCAGGTCGAACAACAGCACCTGTGATTTTTGCGTGGCGGCGAGTTTCACGTCCTTCTCTTCGGACAACGCCGCCGCGTCGCCGCTCTTGAGCGTCTGGCCGTTGAGCGTGACTTCGCCTTCGGCGACATGCACCCACGCGTGGCGCAACGGGCGCAACGTGTGCGACACCGCGTCGCCGGGATTCAGCTTCGCGAGATACAGGTCGACGTCCTGGTTGATCGCGATGGAACCATCACGACCCGCTTTCGATACTTCGAGGGTCAATTTCCCGGTCGGCGCGTTGACGGCGGATTTCTCCGCGTAACGGGGCGTGAAGCCGCGACGCTCGGGCAGAATCCAGATTTGCAACAGGTGCACGGGCTCGGTCGGCGAGGGATTGAACTCGCTGTGTTCCACGCCGGTGCCGGCGGCCATGTATTGGAATTCGCCGGAACGGATGACGCGGCCGTTGCCCATTGAGTCCTTGTGTTCCAGCTGGCCGCTCAAGATATACGTGACGATTTCCATGTCGCGATGCGGATGCGTTCCAAAACCACCGCCGGGCGCGACCGTGTCGTCGTTGATGACACGCAGGCTACGGAAGCCCATGTGTTGCGGATCGTGGTAGTTCGCGAAACTAAAGGTGTGGTAGGCGTTCAGCCAGCCGTGGTCGGCGTGGCCCCGTTCATTGGCTCTTCGTAGTTTCATCATGGCGACACGATAGCCCCGGTCGGGCGCGTTCGGGAAATATCATGTTGCTTGGCTCACGATGCCCAAAAGGTATGCTCGCTGGGCATGGAACTTCGTCACCTGCGTTACTTCGTCGCCGTCGCGGAAGAGCAGAACGTCACGCGCGCTGCGGCGCGGCTGCACGTTTCGCAACCACCGTTGAGCCGGCAAATCCGCGACCTCGAAGATGAACTCGGCGTGGCGCTGTTTGAACGCAGCGCGAAATCGCTGCGCCTGACGGAAGCCGGTCGCGTATTCCTCGACGAAGCGCGCGCAGTGTTACGGCGCGCTGAGGAAGCCACGCAAACGGTGAAGGCGGTCGCGGGCGGCACGCGGGGAGAGTTGCATGTCGGCTACTCGCCCTCGCTCACCGTCGAACTTTTGCCGCGCGTGTTGCGGGAGTTTCAGGAACGGAATCCTGGAATCCGCGTGGTGCTGCATGATGCTTCGACCGAGGAGATGCTCGACGCGCTGCGCGGCGGGCGATTGCAACTCGCACTGACAATCAATCCACCCTCGCGCGCGGTGCGCGGACTCGTGGCGGAAGCGTTGCATCGCTATTCGGTGTGCGTAGCGGCGAATCCCGAGCACCCGCTCGCGCGCGGGCGCACGGTGAGCCTGCGTGAACTCGCTGCGGAACGGTTGATCGCTTACGCGCGGAAGGATTACCCTGAGTATCACGAGCAACTGGCCGAACTTTTCCGGTCGCTGGATCGTGTGCCGCAAATCGCCGAGGAACACGACAGCGCCACGAGCTTGATCGCGGCAGTCGAAGCCGGGCGCGGCGTGGCGATCGTGTCGGAGAGTCTCGCGTGTCTGGCGGGGCCGCGGTTGAAATTGCGTCCGGTCGCGCCTGCACCGCCGCCAATGGTCGTCGCCTTGATCTGCCGCAGCGGAACGCGATCGGTGGCGGCGGAGAAATTCGCGGCCGCGGTGAAAGCGGCGTCCAAGACGCTACGCGCGCCGCGATAGCCGCGCCGGTCAGCGATTCATCAAGGCTTCGATCTCGTCGGTTTCCACTGGAATGTCCGCCATCAAATCGACGGGACCGTCTTCCGTGACGAGGATGTCATTCTCGAGGCGCACGCCGATCTTCTCCGACGGAATGTAGATGCCCGGCTCGACCGTGAGTATCCAGCCCGGCGCGAACGGTTGCGTAGTGAAGCCCACGTCGTGCACGTCGATGCCGAGCGGATGGCCAAGGCCGTGCATGAAATACTTGCGGCACGCGGGCTCGTCATCGGTCTGCTTGCGAATGTCCGCCTTGGTCAGCAGCCCAAGACCGAGCAGTTCCTCGTTCATCATCATCTGCGATTCCTTGAGCCAATCACGGGAAAGTTTGCCGACAGTCGCTCCCGCAATGCTCGCGCGCATGACGCGGAGAACGGCGTTGTAAACGGCTTTCTGGCGTCGGGAAAACTTTCCGCTCACGGGAATTGTGCGCGTGAGATCGGCGCTGTAGTTCGCGTAGTTTGCACCGATGTCGATCAGCAACAGTTCGCCCTTCTTGCAGGGTTGATCGTTCTGATTGTAGTGCAGCGTGCATGCGTTTTCGCCGCTGGCGACGATCGGGTTGTAAGCAAACTTCGCGCGACGCCGGGTGAACTCGTGGATGAACTCCGCCTCAATCTCGCACTCGTTGATGCTGGGCTTCGTCTTTTTGAGCACGCGTAGGAAACCCGCGCGCGTGATGGCGCAAGCGGTGCGCATGAGTTCGATCTCGCGCTCGGACTTCACCACGCGCAGCTCGTGCATGACGCGCGCGAGCCGGTGGTATTGGTGAAGCGGATACTTCGCCTGCGTGTCGCGCACGAAACGCGCATCGCGCGTTTGGACCTCGATGTGCGCGCGGTTGTGCTCGTTGCTGTTGAGGTAAACGTGTTCCGCCTCGCACATGAGCCGGTG
This sequence comes from Limisphaerales bacterium, assembly GCA_044224905.1. Lineage (GTDB taxonomy): Bacteria > Verrucomicrobiota > Verrucomicrobiia > Limisphaerales > JBGAJN01 > JBGAJN01. The sequence goes on along the minus strand of JBGAJN010000001.1, from coordinate 1,305,589 downwards.
GAAGACGCTGGGGAATTCCGAGAGCCACTTCACCGTCTTGATGCCGGAAATTTTTTGCGCTTCTTCCTTGGAGTGCTTGTGGCCCTCCCAGATCTTGAGATGTGCGCTGGGTTCGCGGAGGAACAGGATCTCGCGAAGCTTCTCGTCGAAAGCCTGCGGCGCGAGCACGAGAATGCTTTCCTCCTGCTCGATGCCGCTGAGGTAAAAGAGATCCGCATTTGGCACCATTACGAGCGTGCCGTCAGCATTGGTGGGGAGCACGTCGTTGGCATTGACGACGGCGAGGGAATTCGGGACGAGCAGTTTCGCCAGGCGCTGGCGGTTTTCGACGAAGAGTTTCGGGTCGATCGGGACGTGACGCATGGCGGGAGATTTCCAAACCGTCGCGCAATATTCAATCCCGAGTCAGGCCTATTTCCCCGTCGCTCCGGGCGCAGTCTGCAAGGCCAGCAACGCCATGCAAGTGGTCTCGACGTTGGCGAGACCGCGCGGCTTGCCGTCGGAATCGTAGTCCGTGATCCAACCGCCGTCGCGATGCTGCAACGCGAGTAACTGTCGCTGCACCGCGGGCGCGAGCGGCGACTTCGCCTGCAAACGCGCGTCGGCGATCAGAAAGAGTGCGAGTTTGTAAGTGGCGTATCGTTTCCCGTGTTGCGTCACGCGGTCGTTCAGTCCACGCCCGTCCCACATCGCTGCGGCGCGGTCGAAATCGCGTCGAGCTTCCGCCGGTGCCGAGCGGGCCTGAGCGATCGCGGCGAACAGCCGCAAGTCGGCGTATTCTTCCCAGCCTTTCAACACGCGATCGGTCACGACTTCCGTGCGAATGGTTTTGCCGTCGATGACGACCACGTTCGAAAGCACGTAGTGACGGAACGGAAGCGGGTTCGGCGCTTCACCAAAAAGGATTTCGATCTTCCCCGAGTGCTTGGCACCGCGAGTGGCAATAGCGGCGCGAATCTTGGCTGACAGTTCAGGACGCGATGAATCGAGCAACTTCGCCGCTAGATAGTTGTCGTGAAAGAGCCAGTAAACTTTCGCACCGCGATACTCGGGGAGCAGGTCGAGCGACGAGTCGAACATCCCGGCAAGAAACTCGCGCCCGCGGGCGATGCAGCGCTCGACTTCAACATCCGCCGCCATCGCGCAGCGCGCTGACGACACGAGTACGAAAAGCCACAGGCAACTCAAACGATGCAAATTCACGAGGGGAAAAGCTGGGCAACTCAGGCGGACTCACGAACGTTGACCCAGACGTGCACGTGCGGATCGCCGCGGAAATACCAGACCATTGCCGGCCCCTCGATCTGCCACACATCCCAGACACCGTCCTTGCCAACGTCCTGATTTTTGTAGAAAGCCATGCGAAGATTCTCGAAGCCGTTTTGATTCACGAGCTTCATCACTTCTTCGGTGTCCTCTTTGCGGAACGGCGCGAGCAGATCGGACATCACTTTGTGCACGAGTCCACGTTGGTCGCTGGAGAGTTCCGTGAGCGGAATCCCTTCAATGGGTTTGGATTTGCCTTTTAGCTTCACGGTGAGCGTGCCGTTCTCTTCGCGGCCGTCGCCGAGCAGAGCCAGCTCACGTTGCTTGCCGCTGAGCGCTTGGAAGACTTCGTTCGCGCGCTTGGCCTGATACCAGTAGGCGTTGCCGGGATGATCGGGCTTTTCATTGAAACCCTGCGCCGCGTGGCCGTAGAAGATCGGTCCGCCGAACGCAGCGCCCGTCACGCTGTCGCCATCGCAGCGCCGCGTGCAATGCCGGCCCGTGATAACGAACTCGAACTCGCCGGAGCCGGGTTCACCAAAGAACGCAACGGAGGTGCCACCATTGAAACCCGCCTTGCCGCTATCGTGTTCGACCTGTTTCAAAACGGTCTCGGCGTACTCAGGGCTGTGGAGACTGCGGAAAATATCCTTCACCATCGCCTGCTGATCCGGCGTGAAAAAGTTGGCGAGCGTGGGCTTGGTGATGTGCCAGTTGTTGTCCACACAGGAACGCAGCTCGTGATCGAACGGAAAACACACAGCCGCGCGCTGCTTCTCGGTGAGGGTTTTGAAAAACTGCGCGGAGAGCGTTTCGGACTTCGACTGCGGCGTCGGTGCAGCGAACGCGCGCGGTACGATCAGCGGTGAAGCAGCGAGGACGGTAGCGCCTTTGAGTGAAGTTTGAAGAAATTGCCGACGATTGATCCCGGCGCAATCAGGGCACGAAGCGGGCGAGGCTTTTGGGTTCATGGGAAAAGAGTATCACGGGTTCAAACGGGCGACAACGGCTGGATGTCCCAAGCATGTTCCGGGAACGAAGCCACACCCGTCGGATGGGCGTCTTGACGACGCCGTTGAAGAAGCGCTAGCGTCGCGGTGTTCGGAGGAACGCAATTATGTCAGCGCCAAAGCAGGAGAAAAAGACCAGCGAGGCCGGAAACAAATCCGGGGAAACCGTGGCAGCGCCAGAATCCGGGAGAAAGTTCTCCTCCGGCTCAACGCGACTGGGCTTTGTCATGCTCGTAGCGTTGGTGATCTGGGGGACCGTAATCGGCTCGGTCACGCTCACGGTGGGCGCGGTCTTCGGAATGGTGCTGGCGATGGTCCTTGCCGGACGCGCCATGCATGCGCTGCCCGGCTGCGCTTCCTGGTCCGACGCGCAAAAAGACCATTGGGTTCTCGCAATGGGTTTCCTCGGAGCCGTCATTACGATGGCCTGTTTTCAACCGCTCCGTCCCAATCCATTCGCGACCACAGAGAAGGTGATGTCGTTTGACAACTGGCGCTGGCCCGTCGAACACCACGCGTTTTTGCGCTCGACCAATCCGGCCACCGGCCTGCGGTCCATCACCGTCGCAGACGACGAAAATCTTTGGGCGGTCGGTGGCGGCGGCGTCATTCTGCACAGCAGCGATGCCGGAGCGAATTGGGAACGCGTCGCACCAACGAGCACCAACGATTGGACCGAGATTCAATTCGCCGACGACGAGAACGGCCTCATTATCGGCACGGGCGCCACGATGCTGCTCACGACGAACGGAGGTGCCACTTGGATGCCTTCGGAATCTGCTGCGCAACACGGAAGCCCATCGGCGTTCTACGCGATGGCGATGGCCGACGCCTCGAACTGGCATGTGGTCGGCTCGCGAGGATTGATCCTATCGAGCGTGGACGCGGGCCGCAATTGGACGCGCTACAGCACCTACAAGGAAGACCGGATCCCCGCGGAAATTCAGTCTCTCGACCTGCGTGCGGTCCATTTCATAAACACGCAAATCGGCTGGACAGTGGGTGATCATGGAGTGACCCTGCATACGACCAACGGCGGCGCGCGCTGGCAATTCCTCGGCTATGCCACCAACGTCGACGCGTTTGTCTCCGTCACGCGCCAAGGGCAATCGACCGTCGTGACGCCCGCCAGCAAGGGAGTCGCGAACGCACGGGGGAATGTGGTCCAAAACGCTTTGAACGTGATGCCAGCTCCGTTGACGCCGCGCCGGCAGACGAACCTCTTCGCGATCAGCAGCAACGGTCAACTGTGGCGGCGCGCCGACGGCCCCAATCAAGACTGGCAACTTAACCCCCACCAACCGCAAGAAGCTCCTGCAAGCCTCACCCAACTCACCGGCTTCGCGAACGGCTCGGGCTGGGCAGTGGCCCGCAACGGGGCGATCTTCTTCACGACGGACGGCTGGCAACAATCTTCACGAGTGACCGTCCAAGGACGCACCGGCACGAACGCGCCCCTGCGGATGGCAACCTTCACGACCGCCAGCAACGGCTGGGCTGTCGGCGGGCACACGATTCTCAGCACCGGCGACGGCAAAGTCTGGAGCGAATTGCCTCGCGCGCACCGCGCATGGCCCGCTCCTTGGTTCTGGGTGGCCAGCGGCCTCGCGCTCGCTTGGACGGCCGCGTTGTGGCTCGCCTTTCCGCCCGGCCAGCGGCGCGTTGTCTCCGCACTCGACAATGCCGTATCCGACGCGCCGATTCGCAGGATCGGCGAAGACAAATTGAACTTCCGCGAAATCGCCCTCGGCTTGTCGCGCTTCATCCGCAACCCCAACACACGCCCACCTCTGACGCTGGCGATCAGCGGCGATTGGGGCACGGGCAAAAGTTCGATTCTCAATCTGCTGCGACGGGATCTGGAACAGCACCATTTTCCGACCGTGTGGTTCAATGCATGGCACCAGCAGAATGAGGAACAGATTTTCGGCGCGTTGCTGCAGAGCGTCGTGCAACAGGCGGTGCCTTCGTTCACCCATCCCAGCGGCTGGGCGTTCCGCACGCGGCTGTATCTGGGGCGCATCCGGCAACATCCGTGGCGCCTCGCCGGAAGTCTAATCGCGATCGCACTAGTATGCGGCGCGTTCGCGTTCTTCCTGCAACTGCACAACACACAGGAGCCCGGCCTCAAACGAAAGGCCGCTCCCGTCGTCACGACCAACGCGACGGAGGTTGTCACCAACGTCGCACCCGTCACCTACATGGAAGTCAAGGCGCCCGCGACCAATGCAACCGAGCTGGTGGAGTTGTTGCGCGGCGGCTTTCGCGTGGAGTGGCGCCAGCCACCGGCGGCGAATCATGCCGGGGAAACGGCGCAACTTTCGCTCTGGCGACCGGCGGATTGGCTCGGAATTCTCGAACATCTTGATCAATTGCCACAAATCGCCGCCCGGGATTTGCCCAAGGGCAGCGGCTTGATTGGTATCATCATTTCAGGGCTCGGCTCGCTCAGTGTCTTGTGGCGGCTTTTCGATCGCGCGCGCGCCTTCGGTGTCAATCCCGCCACCGCACTCACCAAAGCTCGCGCCGGCATGAAACTCTCCGATCTCGAGAACAAGGCGAGTTTCCAACTTCGGTTCGCCGAACAATTCCGCGAGGTCACCGAGGCCATGGGGCTGCGCCAGCTCGTGATCTTCATCGACGATCTCGACCGCTGCCAGCCGGAGAAAGTCACACAGATGCTCGAGGCGATTAACTTCCTCGTCGCTTCGGGGAAATGTTTCGTCGTGCTCGGGTTCGCACGTTCGCAGGTCGAGGCGGCCGTGGGCCTTGGCTTCGAGCGGATGGCGTTCGAGATGCAACTCGACGGGCCGCAGCGAAACGGCGAACCGGACGGCGAATTCGCGCGACGATGCCGGCGGAAGTTCGCGCAGTTCTACCTCAAAAAACTTATCAACCTCGAAGTGAAAGTGCCCGACCTGCAACGCGGCCTGATTTCAAACTTGTTGAGCACGCCTCCGGAGAGCGAAGCCGTTTCGCCGGGCAACGCGTCCAACCAAATGCCAAACCAATCTTCCACCGCGAACGCAACCACCGCAGCCGCATGGATCGCCTTGATTGGTTTGAATTTGCTCCTGGCCGCAACTTCGGCGCACGCAGAGCTGCCACCCTCCAAGTTCCCGCCCGAGCAATATGCCAAGACACCAATCCCTGCGGCGCCGCAGCCAATTCCCGAAGCACCAATGATCGCGGAGAAATCGTATCAATGGTGGTGGTTGATCGTGCCCGTCGGACCGGCGCTCTGTTTGCTATGGCTGGCCTCCCGCCGTCCGCCACTACATGAAGCGGAGGATCCGCCGAGTTTTTGCGACGCCTTGAATATTTGGGCTCCCCTAATCTGGCGTCGCCACCGAACACCGCGCGAACTGAAACGCTACGTTAATCGGGTCCGTTTCATCATGTCGTCCAGCCGAGTTGACGACGGTCACGGGGCCGCACCCCAGCCCGCCGGGCAGCCGACGATTGGACCGGAATTCGTGGTGTACTTCAGCGCGGAGGAACTCTTCGCCATCGAGTCCGCCGACGGCGGCGGCCACGCAGAATGGGGCCTCTGCCAGAAAGATCACCAACAGCGGTTCCGCGAGCCAGCCCCCACTGGATCGAAGGAGTTCTACGAGAAAATTGCATCCCGGCTCGCTTCAGACTGAGCCGGCGCGCGATTTACCGCGCTGCCCGCGCACGGGATTTACTTCGCGTCGCACGCTTCGTTTTCGGCTTGAGACGAGCGAGCTCCGCGCGAGCCTGAGAGAGGTCGCGCTGAATCCGATCCCGCTCTTCGCTGATTTTTTTGAGTTCCAACGCGCGTCGGCGCAGTTCCAGCAACGTCACCAGATGCCGAGCCAGCAGTCGCAGCGCCTTCTGTTGATCGTCGCGCAATTCGCGCGGTACCTTGTCGATCACGCACAGTGAACCCAGCGCGTGCCCGTCCGGCGTGATGAGCGGTGCGCCGGCGTAAAAGCGAATGAACGGATCCGACGTCACCAGCGGGTTGTCTTTGAACCGCTTGTCCTTCAGCGCGTCGGGAATGATAAAGAGGTTCGTCTGCAACATCGCGTGCGCGCAAAACGAAATGTCGCGCGACGTTTCAACGGCGCTGATGCCGACCTTGGATTTGAACCATTGGCGTTTCTCGTCCACCAGCGAGATCAAAGAAATGGGCGCTTCGCATATCAGCGCCGCGAGCTGAGTTAGTTCGTCAAACACCTCTTCCGGAGGAGAATCCAGCAACTCGTATTGCCAGAGAACTTCCAGTCGACGCTTCTCGTTCTTCGGATTGGGAGCAATCATAAGTCAAACCCGGAAATGGCCGATAAATGTAGTGAATGCTAGTTCGCCCGTTATCCAAAGCAACTGCGGATTCCGACGGATGGCTTCACTGACTTTGCACGCGCCAGAACACATTGAAACGGACCGGCTGAAGTTTCGCCTGCCACACTTGGGCGACGCGGTGGTCATTTACAAACTTTATGCGCGCGATCCCGCGGTAACGCGTTTTCTCAGTTGGCGCACTCATCAAAGTCTGGACGAAACCGTCGCCTATTTGCACGACCGCGTGCGCGCGTGGACCGATCGCTCGGCATTCACCTACGCGCTGACGCTGAAGGATACCGGGCGTCTGCTCGGTATGATTGAACTCCGTCGCGACCAAGGGCGCATGACGCTCGGCTATATGCTCGCGCAGATGTATTGGGGCAAAGGCTACATGACCGAAGCCGTGCAAACCGCCACCCGCTGGGCGCTCGCGCAACCGCGCATCCACCGGCTCGGCGCCGTGTGCGATGCGGAGAACTTCGCTTCGCAACGGGTTCTGGAACGGGCAGGCTGGAATTGCGAAGGCACGCTGCGTCGTTGGGAAAGATTTCCCAATCTGGGCGACGTCGCGCGCGACTGCCTGTCCTTCTCCAAAGTAAGGGAATAATTTTCACGGCGCCGATTTCTACCCAGCGCTGTTCAATATTCCACCTTGTCCGACATCTCTCGCCACGCAGCAAAAGCCGCGTTTGCTTCGGGACACTTCACGTGGATCATCTTCACCTTGCGGCGCGCGGGCGGGACTTTGAGTTGCGCGTAGATGAACGAATCGTCGAAACCAATCCGCGCTGCGTCCGATTTGGTATTCGCAAAGAAGACTCGGCGCGGGCGAGCCCAGTAAATCGCGCCGAGACACATCGGGCACGGCTCGCAACTGCAATAGATGTCGCAGCCTTCGAGTTGAAAACTCTTCAAAGCCTTGCACGCCCGGCGAATCGCCACTACTTCTGCGTGGGCGGAGGGATCGTTCGAGCTGGTGACGAGATTAGTGCCGCGCGCGATGATGCGGTCGCTCTTCACGATCACCGCGCCGAACGGTCCGCCTTTGCCAGATTGCACATTGCGCAGCGCAAGCGCTGCGGCTTCCTGCATGAATTTGTTGGCAGTTGTCATTTTCGTAGACCGACAGCGAACTGCACCAACCAAATCAACTTCGAATTCTACTTCACGCCGTCGCCGTTGCCGCGCGGCTCGAACGCCGCTTCGTACATCGCCGCGAAATCTTTCACCGTCACCGTGCGCGGATTGAACGTCGCCGTCCATTGCTTCGCGGCTTCCTCGGCGAAAAGTTTGATCTGGGTGCGATCCACGCCGCAGTCCGCCAGCGAGCGCGGCATGCCGGCGACGTTGAGCAGTGATTCCAAGCGCGCAATCAGCGCTTCTACGGCCGGTTGGTGGCCTTTGCTGGCGGCGGCAATTTCCGGCGCCGAAGCGAGTTCGGCGTAGGCATGCTGCGCCGAGCGTTCGTGACTGTTGAACCGCACCACATGCGGAAGCATCACGCCCACGGCGACGCCGTGCACGACGTTGAAATGGGCGGTCAACGGATTCGCCGCGGAGTGAGCGGCTCCGAGCATGGAATTCTCAATCGCCGTTCCCGCCAGCGCCGCGCCTAGGAGCATTCGCCCGCGCGCATCGAGGTCGAGCGGGTTCTTCAACACGCGCGGCAACCCTGGAACCAGCAGCTTGAACGCTTCGTGCGCGTACATCACCGAGATCGCGTTGCGCTTCTTCGTAACGGCAGTTTCGACCGCGTGCGCAATGGCGTCGATGCCGGTGCAAGCGGTGACGCGCGGCGGCTGCGACACGGTCAATGCCGGATCAAGAATCGCAATCTTCGCGGCGGCCTTCGGATCGCCGCACGCCATCTTCTGATGCGAACTCTCGTCCGCGATCAACGCGAAGGATTGGCATTCACTGCCGGTGCCCGCCGTGGTCGGAATGGCGATGAGCGGCAGCATCGGCTTCGTCGCTTTGCCGACGCCCCAGTAGTCTTTGATATGTCCGCCGTTGGTGAGAATGAAATTGCAACCCTTCGCCGTGTCCATCGAACTCCCGCCGCCGAGGCCTACGATCAGATCGATCGTTGCGGCGCGGGCCACCTGCAAGCAGTGATCGACATCGCGCGTGGTTGGATTCTCGCGAACCTTGTCGAAGACGACCACACCGAGGCCGGCCTTCTGTAGCTGGTGCTCGACGCGTTGCGCGTGACCCGCGGCAACGATTCCCTGATCGGTGACGACGAGCACGCGGCGAGCGCCGATTTCCCGGGCCAATTCGCCAACGCGATCCACGCTGTCATTTCCAAAAACGAGTCGCGTACGCGGCTGGCTGTCGAAATGGACCAGCGGCAGGTGCGGTGCAGATTCGTGCATGTTTCTAACTGACTGTGATTAGCGCGGCGTTGTTCAAGGCTCAAGTGACAACTCACGAAAAATGTTACTGTGCGAACTCGGCGAAACTTGACGTTGAGAAATTCCTCCACCACGTTGCTCGTTGATCGCGGAGACCGATGATGCCAACAACACCACGACGTCCCTGTTTGTTCCGTCTCCGTCGCGAGCAGTAGTTCCCATTCAGAAACTCAGACCATCATGAAGCACCTCTGGCCAGTTGTGTTCAGTCTTCTCGTGCTGGCAAGTATCGGAAACGCCGCGGGCATCGACCGAAACGGCAACGGCATCAGTGACGTTTGGGAGCTGATTTATTCCGCGAGCGCGCTGTCGCCGAATGCCGATGCTGACGGCGATGGCGTGAGCAACCGCGACGAAGCGCGCGCGGGAACGAACCCATTTGATCCGCTGGATTACCCGGGCGTGCGACTCAAACTTTTCTCGGGCGAACAGCTTCAACTTGAATGGAGCGGACTCGCGGGCAAACGTTACGATTTGCAATCGCGCGATCTGAGCAGCACCAACGGTTGGAGCAGTGTCGCCGTGAACTTTCCCAGCGCCAACGTGCTCCAAACGTATCTCGCCTCGACGACGAACAGTTCGCTCATCTTCCGCGTTTCGATCGGCGATGTGGACAGCGACGGCGACGGCGTAACGGATTGGGAGGAACGTGCGCTCGGCTTCAATCCGACCACGAACCACACCGATCGCAACGATCTCCTCGACGGGCAGCGCATTACCAACGCGCTCAACTCCGCGAGCGTCATCAACGTCTCCGCACTCGATCCGCTGATGTTCGAGCGCTGGCCTGATCCGGGACTGGTCGCCATCCGGCGCAGCGGCGGACTCGCGGCGCTGAAGGTGAATTTTTCCTTCGGCGGCACGGCGACCCTCGGCGTCGATTACACCGCCAGCGCGACCAATTCGATTTCCATTCCCGCCGGCGTGCGCGAGGTGTGGGTGGAACTTTTTCCGATCGCCGATGCGAACGATGCGGAGCCGACGGAGACGATCACGCTGACGGTCCTCGCGGGATCCGGCTATTCGCTCGGCTCGAATCTCGTCGCCAATCTCACGCTGGCCAACGAGACGACCAACAGTTTGCCGAATCCGAAATCCGCGGCGCGCTTCCTGATCCAGGCCGCGTTCGGTCCCGATTCCGCGCCAACCAATAGCCTCTCGCCGAACGTAACGAACGTGATGGCGATGGGGTTTTCGAACTGGATCGACGATCAGTTCACCCGACCGCACGGTTTTCTTCAGCCGTTCACGGACTGGTGCCAGGTTTACGCCGACGGCATTCAGCTTTACGGCAACTGGAAGGAGTTCGCCTGGTGGAATCGCGCGATGGGTCTGCCGAAGCTGCGCCCCGACGCCGTGACGAACACCATTCCCGATCCGTTGCGGCAGCGCGTCGCGTTTGCGCTCAGCGAAATCCTCGTCGCCTCGGATCGCCCCGAGCAACTCGCCGTCGAGCAGCCGGGCATGGCGAGTTTCTACGACCTGATGGTGAAGCACGCTTTCGGCAACTATCGCAACCTGCTCTACGACGTCGCGATGCATCCGGTCATGGGCATTTACCTGAGCCATCTCGGCAACCAAAAGGCCGATCCAGTGAACAAGATTTATCCGGACGAAAATTTCGCGCGCGAGATCATGCAGCTCTTCAGCATCGGGTTGTGGGAATTGAACCCCAACGGCACGCGCAAGCTCGGCACGAACGGCCAGCCGATCGCCACCTATGACAACAGTCACATCACGGAACTGGCCCGCGTGTTCACTGGCATTTCGTTTGGCAACAATACGAACTTCCAGCTTTACCCGCGCGACTTCACGGTGCCGATGAAGGGCTTCGACGCCTTCCACGATTGCAACGCGAAGACATTGCTCGGCGGACTCGCGCTCCCGGCGCGCACGCCCAGTCCGGGGAACACGGGCACCGCCACGCTCGCGGACATCGATGCGGCGGTGAGCAATCTTTTCGCTCATCCCAACGTCGGACCGTTCATCGGCACGCGGCTCATTCAGCGGCTCGTCACTTCCAACCCGAGCACCAACTACGTCGCGCGCGTTTCTGCTGCCTTCGCCGACAACGGCTCCGGCGTGCGTGGCGATATGCGCGCGGTGGTGAAAGCGATCCTGCTCGATCCCGAGGCGCGCGATCCGGCGATGATCTCGCAACCGACGTGGGGCAAACTGCGCGAACCGTTTCTGCGCGTGGTGAACTTCGCGCGCGCCTTCGACGCCAAGGCCAACAACGAGTGGTATGCGCTCGACCAGTTTTCGATCGATCACTTTCAGGACCCGATGAATGCGCCGAGCGTGTTCAACTTCTTCCTGCCCGCGCACAGTCCGCCGGGGCCGATCACGCAGGCGGGCCTCGTAGCGCCGGAGTTTCAGATCATCAATGCGAGCACGGCGATTACCGGGCCGAATTATTTCTGGGACGACGCGATCCTCGGCGGTCTGCACACGCAGGGCGCGGGCAACTCGAACAACGCAGTCCGACCGAATCTCACCAACGAGCTTTCGATGATCGTGCCGCTGGCGCAGATCAATCAGGACGTGCCGACGGGACCGGTGGCCGATCCTGATCCGCTGATCCGCCGGCTCGACCTGTCGCTGACAGGTGGGACACTTTCGCCGCCGCAGTTTCAAATCATCCGCGAGGCGATGTTGCGGATCAACCCGCCTACGTGGCAGTGGCATCGCGAGCGATTGCGCATGGCGGTTTACCTGATCGTGACGTCACCTGATTTCAACGTGCTGCGCTGAACCAAGACTATGAAATCATCTTCGAGTTTCTCCCGCCGACAGTTTCTCCGCCGCGGCTGCGCGGGGATGAGCGCGTTACCGCTGCTCAACACGTTGCTCAATCTCCGCCTTATGCAAGGCATCGCCGAGGCCTCCGCGCCGGTGCCGGGCGAATACCGCGCGCTCGTGTGCATCCTGCTTGCCGGCGGCAACGACTCCTTCAACATGCTTGTGCCGCGCGAAGCGTCCGCTTACGCGACGTATCAAAGTTCGCGCTCCAATCTCGCGTTGACTCCGGCGCAGCTCACCACCATCAACCCGATTGGTCTGCCGCAGTTCGGCGTGCATTACCTGATGCCCGAGCTGGCGAATCTGTTCGAGACCGGCAAGGCCGCGTTCGTGGCGAACGTCGGTTCGCTCATCGAGCCGGTCCAGAATCGCACGCAGGTGAACGGCAACCTCAAGCGCCTGCCGCTGGGGCTCTATTCGCACTCCGACCAGATCGAGCAATGGCAGACGAGCATTCCCCATTCGCGCAGCGGCATCGGTTGGGGCGGGCGCATGGCGGACTTATTGAAGGAGTTGAACGCGAACCAGACGGTGCCGATGAACATCTCGCTCGACGGCAGCAACGTGTTCCAGACCGGCAACACCGTGGCGGAATATTCCATCACGCCCAACGGCGCCACGGGACTTAGCGGTTACAATCCCGCTTGGGTTCAATACGCTGATGTCGCCAACGCGATGAGCACGGCGGTGGACAGTCAACTCACGCAGCAATACAGCAATCTCCTTTCGCAGACGTTCAACTCGCGAAAGAAGCAGGCGATCGACGCGTTCCAAATTTTCTCCACCGCGAGCGCGCCCGCGTTGCCCGGCAGTGTTACATTTCCGACGACCTATCTCGGCTCACGCCTGAAGATGATTGCGAAAGCGATCCAGGGCCGCGCCACCATCGGCGCCACGCGACAGACGTTCTTTATTCAATGGGGCGGCTGGGATCATCACAGCGATGTGCTCGACAATCAGGCGGTCATGCTTCCGCAAGTCAGCGCGGCCGTGGGCGCGTTCTATGATCAGCTCGTCGCGCTTGGCGTGGCCAACAACGTCACGCTCTTCACCGCTTCCGATTTCGGCCGCACGCTTACCAGTAACAGCCGCGGCTCGGATCATGCGTGGGGCGGAAATCAATTTGTCGTGGGCGGCGCGGTGGCGGGGCAGAAAATTTACGGCTCGTATCCGTCCCTCGCCGTGAATCCCGACAGCGGTCCCGAAGTCAACCCGCTCGACACTGGACGCGGACGTTTCATCCCGACGACGAGCTGCGATCAATTCTTCACCGAGCTGGCGCTGTGGCTGGGTGTGAGCAAGACCGACCTCCCGCTGATCTTCCCAAACATCGGAAACTTCTACGACATCACGAGCAACGCGCCGCCGATGGGGTTTGTGATGTAATGCAAAAAGCGCCGGGATTTGCCCGGCGCTTTGAAACCAAGTTGCGGCTAAGCGATTTGTGTTACCACGCCCGCTCGATGGAGCGGCGCTTCCAGAGGAACTCGAACATGTTGCCTTCGTGCGGCTGGTCCCACGAGATCGCCATCGTCGAGACGGGGCCGATGTTGAGGCGGTCGATCTCGGCGAAGGATTCGAGTTCGCTGATAAAGTTCGGATCCTTCGTGATCGCCGAGCACGCAAGCGTGTAGCCGATCTTGTGGAGCATTTCATTCTGCGGGCAGGTCACGACGCTGGCGTAGGGGCAGAGAAATTCCTTGTTCGACAGCGGGTGTGCGAACGAATCGCACTGCACGATGGTCGGCCGCATGTAGGTGCCGCCCTCGAAAATGGCCTTGCGCGGGCCATTGCGATACTTCGCGGTGACGTCGACGGCGCCGGGTGTTTTGAGCCCTTCGTCGATCTGCGCGTCGATGAAGTCGGCCATCTTCACATTCGCAAAGCCGGAGAGGCGCGCGTTCGGATCTTCGGGCATCGTGGGCTGCACGGGGCCGAGCTTCTGCGCGAGCGCGTCGGCAATTTCGGCGGCGTATTTCGGCACCACGACGGCGGAGGCGTTGATGCACGAGCGCCCCCCGTTGTCGCTGATCGCGCCGGCGATGACGTCGATGTAATCGCGCCAATTTTCAATGCAATCGTCGCCGATGACGAACTTGCTCCAGCCCGGACCATGCAGTTGGATCGCGGGGTTGTTGGCGTATTGAGCCATTGTGTTCTTGTCGCCAAAGATGAGCGCACGGCCGCAGTTGTTCAGGATCGTCGCCGCACCATCGTGATCAGTCGGATAAAAACCAAACGCCTCGGCCGGCACACCGGCGGCAATAAACGCCTGAATGAGGCGATACGGCGTCCACGGCTCTTCCTTGCCCGGCTTGATGACGACGGGCGTCTTGAGCGAGATGGCGGGAATCCAGAGCGAGTTCACCGCGGGCGAATTGCTCGGCATCACGAGCCCGAGCGCGGAACACGTCGGGAAGAAGCTGAGCTTGGTGCCAAACTGTTCGCCGACGCCCTTGTCGAGGATCGAGAGGTCGAGTCCGCGCGAGAGGCCGTTCAGCACGAACTTCATGTTCGTGAGCGCGAAATGGATCTTGGTCATGTTGCGCTTCACCATCACATGCGGCAGGCCGGAGGTCTGCGAGAGCGTCTCGATGTATTGCTGCGCGCTTTGCGTGTGGCCCTTGTCGCCGAATGGCAGGGTGCCGTTCAGAAAATGTTCGCCGGCCTTGGCGCTCATCTCCATGAGTTGCGCGACGGTGAACTTCTTCAACGCCGCGCGCGCGGAGCCGATCTTGGCGAGGTCGCGCTTGACGATGCCGCCGTTGACGGTGGAGACGAGGGCTTTGACTTCGCCGGTGCGATGGTCTTTGACCTCAATCTTCTCGAGGGATTCGTAGCTGCGGCCGAGTCGAAGGACGGGGAGATGCGGAACGTTCATGTGTTTTGAAATTATTAACGGCACAATGATACGTCTGCGTATGAAATGCCAGAGTTATTTTTGCCGACAAAAACCTGCGAATATGGTCCGCGAATGTTCGTGGGCGCCCATTCGTCCATCGGGGCAACGTGAATTCCCTTGCCTCGCCGCGATGCGGATTGAAATCTGCCCGCATGAATTTCCTCGCTCGCATGCGCCGCCAATTCTCCCGGACCGTTTTTGCGTTCGCCGTGTTCGCGATGCTTTGCGCAGCGCAACAAGGTGAAACTCAAGCGGCAGCGTCATCCAAGACGACGAAGTCCTCCACCAAGAAAGCAAAGCCGCCCGGCGTCCCGCGCCACGATCCGGTCGATCAGCCATTCCGCTTCGCGCCCATGGCGGACGCGACACGCAGCGTGATCATTCCGCTCGCGACCAACCTTCATATCGCCTTCGACACGGAATTGCTACGCACGCATGTCGCTTGGGAAGGCAAGTCCCTCAATCTCTGGGGCACGCCGTATCATTTGGGGAAGGATCGGTTCTATTGCGATTTCGACGGGAAGGTTCTTTGGAAAATGCCGCAGGTGTTTCCGTGGAGCGTTGGCGAACCGGGCGACCAATTGGCGACAATCGCCTCCGCGGGAACGCGGTTTCTGGGCGTCAGCACCAAAGGCGGATTGACAACTCTCGCTTACGAACTCGCTCAAGCGAATGGCAAACCAGTGACGATACGGGAAACGCCGAGAGCGTCGGATCGCGCTGGCGCCGTAACGCGAGTGTTCGAAGTGGGACCATGTTCCGTCGACCTCTGGTTTCTCGCCCATGCCGGGCCGGCGGGAACGGCCGTGGGACAGCCAGCGACACTCAATAAAGGGCTGGCACTTATGTCGCGCGACGCTGACGTGACGTTGGATGAACGAGTGTGGAAAGAGGTTAAGAACGAGTCTGTGGTCACCACGAATCACATCCGGCAAAAAATGTCGCTCCAGTGGTTGAAGATTCCAGCGCATGCATCCGTTGAGAAGTTTGCGATCACCACGACCGTCGCGGCGGGCGGTGTTGAGTTCGTGATCGAGTCCGGCGTTCCCGCAACACCCGGGCAAAGGTCGAGCCCGAAGATTTTCCCCGGCGATAAGGGGTTTATTCTCCCCGCCGGAGACGAATTCTTCCGGCTCGAACGATTCCCGTTGCCGAAGGAAATTCAATTGCAGGTCAACGGCATGGATTTTCTGCCGAACGGCGATCTCGCCATCTGCACGTGGCTGGGTGACGTTTACATCGTCGAGAAAGCGACGGGCGCGCCCGGTGCGGCGAAGTATCGACGGTTCGCTCGGGGCTTGTGCGAGCCGGCGGGCTTGAAGGTGATCGATGGCGACATTTACGTCGTGCAGAAACAACAACTCACGCGTCTTCGCGACACCGATGGCGACGGCGAGGCGGATCTGTTCGAGTGCATCAATCAAGGCTGGGGATTTACCGGCAATTATCACTCGTTCGCCTTCGGCCCTTCTGTCGATAGCGCGGGGAATTTCCACGTCTTCGTCACGGGCAATCACGGCGCCTATGACTTGCCCTACATGGGCTGGGACGTTGCGATCAGTCGCGATGGAAAAACCCTCACGCCATTTTGTAGCGGGCTGCGTTCGCCGGACGGCTTCGGCAGTTATCGCGGCGACGTGTTCATGACCGAGAATCAGGGCAATTGGATGGGAGCGTGCAAACTCAATCACCTGCAGAAAGGACGATTCTACGGCTTCCCGTCCACGACGCCATCGCCGCGAGCGCAGTTCGACAAACCGACGCAATTCGATCCCCCCGCCGTTTGGTTTCCCTATGGAAAAATCTCCAAGTCGGCGAGCGGCATCACGGAGATCACGGACGATCGCTTCGGTCCGTTCAAAGGACAATTGCTCGTCGGCGAATTTCAGATCGCCACTGTCATGCGCGTGTTCCTCGAAAAAGTGAACGGCGAGTGGCAGGGCTGCGTCTGGCCGTTCGCAAAAGGCTTTGAATCCGGCGTCAATCGGCTCGCATACGGTCCCGATGGCAAGCTGTACGTCGGCGGATTGAAGAACGCTGCGTGGGCGGCGGTTGCTCCGAAAGATTATTCGCTCGATCGCGTGACATGGACCGGGAAGGTGCCGTTTGAAGTGAAAGAAGTTCACGCACGTCGAGACGGCTTCGAATTGACCTTCACCCAACCCGTCGATCCCGCCACTGCGGGCAAAGCTGACAATTGGGACGTGACCCAGTTCACCTACGAGTATCACGAAAAATACGGCTCCCCTGAATTCGATTTCGACGGCAAGCCCGACAGCGCATCGTCGGTCAAAGTCGCCAGCGCCACTGTTTCCGCGGATAATTTGACGTTGAATCTGAAGATTGAAGGCTGGCGCACCAATTACGTGACCACCATCCGCGCCCTCGACGTGACCAATGCCGACGGCAAACCGCTGCGGAACGACACAGTCTACTACACGCTAAATCAGATCCCTCGCTAAGGCGTTGTCGCTCATAGCGTGCACGTCGCGTTGTTGGAAAACAACGTGACTAAAGAGGGTTTCTTGAAAACCTCGCTGCATTCGATGCGTCAAACTTTTCCACTTGCATTTTGACGCTTTTCGGAGACGATAAAAGCACAACGCAGGTATAGCCATGGACCGGAATCATCTTATGAAGAATCTATCTCATACTGTGGGGAGTTTGCTCGTCGCTGCAATCAGCTGTTTCGCGCCTGTAATTGCCAACGCGGCGATCGTCGGAGGCCCGCTCACGAATCCGGCAAACAACCATGTCTACTTCCTCCTTTCGTCCAACACCTGGACCGGTGCCGAAGCGGAAGCGCAAACGCTCGGCGGGCATCTGACGACGATCAACGACGCGGCAGAACAGGCTTGGGTCTTCACTACTTTCGGCAACCTTGGAGGCACCTCGCGCTACCTATGGATCGGGCTGAATGACGTGCAACAAGAGGGTGTATTCGCGTGGGTCGATGGCGCAACAAACACCTATAGAAATTGGAAGCCGGGGGAACCTAATGCTCTCGCGACGAACGAAGACTACGCAGTCATACTTTCTCCAAGCGATTCTTCTCCGGGGATGTGGAGTGATGCTCAAAATGTTTCCAACTTCGGAGCCCCGGGATTGGATGCTTATGGGGTCGTTGAAATCAATCCGGTGGTTCCGAGAATCGTGGGCGGCCCCCTCACCAACCCTGCCAACGGCCACGTCTACTACCTGCTTTCGTCGAATACGTGGACGGGCGCCGAAGCCGAAGCCCAAGCGCTCGGCGGGCATCTGGCGACGATCAACGACGCGGCCGAACAAGCTTGGGTGTTTACCAATTTCGCTTCGTTGAGCGGTACGCCTCGGCACTATTGGATTGGCCTGAACGACACAGCCACAGAAGGAACCTTCGCGTGGGCAAACAGCGAGTCAGCGAGCTATTTCAACTGGGCACCCGGCGAACCGAACAACGGCAATGCCGGCGAAGATTACGTTTTTGTATTGAAGCCCGGCGTCGCAAATGCCGGCAAGTGGAACGACTACCGCGATGATATCAACACGGGAATTGCGACCGATACGATTTTCGCCGTGGCGGAAGTTGTATTACCCACTTACAACTTGTCTGGCGATTTTTCATTAGCTTCGAACCCCAATGGTGTCTGGAGCTATGGATGGAAAAGCAATCTGACGGGTGCGTTAAACCTTCATGGGTTTACCAAAGTTACGACTGATCAACTCGGAGCAACCGTCAACTTCTGGTCCAAGTTTCAAAACGATGACTCCTCCATCGGGAAGAACCTTTCCGCCGGCGGCTGCTGCAGTGGACAGGTACAACATGCCCAAGGCGCCATATTCATGAACCCCGGTCACAACGGTGCAGTGGACAATTTCAGCGTGGCGCGATTTACAGTACCGACCGGCGGAGACGGGGTATACCAAATCGTCGCGCTTGCGGAAACCGATTGGAATGGCCCTCAAGGCGGCGATACCGATTTTCACATCATTCGAGGTGCTAGTTCCGTGTTCGACCAATTCATTCCAGCCAGCACCAACGTTGGAGTAGCGAATCGCGCCGGGGTTACAAACACGCTAACGCTTACAGCAGGTGAGACGATTGACTTTGCGGTCGGGCGCGGAGCGGACGGCATCTATGATTTCTCGCTGACCGAGGTCTCAGTAACCCTCATCAAAGTTTCTGAAATCGCTCCGCCGCCATGTACGCCGTCATCTACAGGTTTGGTGAGCTGGTGGCGCGGAGAAGGTAATGCGCTTGATGCCGTGGGCGGAAACAATGGGCAACTGCAGGGTGGCGCTACGTTCATTCCGGGCAAAGTCGGACAAGGCTTTTCGTTTACCGCGGCAGCAGATGGCGTCCGCGTTCCAGCCAGTTCCAACATCAACGTCGGACCCGGACCGGGTCTGACTTTCGAAGCGTGGATCAATCCAGCGGATTTTACCAATCGCCTTTACATGGCCGAATGGAACAACGGAGCCGGCGGCGTTGGGGCGCAGTTTCAAGTTCTGACGGCGGCCGAGTTCGGTCTCGGAGCGGGAAATATCTGGGTGAACCTCTCCGACACCGCTGGCAACGATCACAACATCGGCGCCCCTGGCGGCACCCTGGTTACCAATCAATACCAACACTTCGCCGCTACCTACGACCGCGCCACTGGATTGGCCAAAATTTACCGCAACGGTGCTGTGGTCGCTTCGCAAAACCTTGGCATCTTCACTCCCCAAACCACATACGACTTCTACATTGGCCGCCGCGTATCCGGCGGAGCGAACTTCTCCTTCCGAGGCTCAATTGATGATCCATCCCTCTACAGCCGTGCGCTAACAGACTCGGAAGTCCTGGCCATCTACAACGCCGGAGCAGGCGGAAAATGCTCGTCCCCGGTTCCGCCGATGATATCAGCACATCCTCAGTCGACCAACGCGCCGACCGGAGGTAATGCGGCCTTCAACGTGCAAGCAATCGGATCGGCTCCCCTCGCCTTTCAATGGCATTTCAATAGCAACGACCTCGCCGGAGCTACCAACGCTTCGCTGATTCTCACCAACGTCCAGCTATCCCAAGCCGGCGATTACTCCGTCACCGTCTCCAATCCCTACGGCACCACCAATAGCTCCAAGGCAATTCTCAGCGTTACATCCCAACCGTGCACCCCACCTCCAAGTGGCTTGGTGGGTTGGTGGAAAGCTGAGGGCGACACTAGTGATACTGCTGGCACCAACAATGGGCAGTTGCAGGGTGGCGCAACGTTTGTATCAGGCCGTGTGGGGCAAGCCTTCGGGTTTACAGTCGATACGGACGGCGTGCGTATTCCCGCTAGTTCAAATCTGAATGTGGGCCCCGGACCGGGCCTGACATTTGAGGCTTGGATCAATCCAGCCGACTTTACCAATCGCCTTTACATGGCCGAGTGGAATAACGGGTCCGGCGGACTCGGAGCTCAATTCTCCGTGTTGACCGCTGGTGAATTCGGCCTCGGCGCAGGCAATATCTGGGTAAACCTCAAAGACACCGGCGGCAATGACCACAACCTCGGCGCCCCGGGCGGCACGCTTGTAACCAACCAGTTCCAACACTTCGCCGCGACCTATGATCGCACGACAGGTCTGGCCAAAATCTACCGCAACGGTGTCGTGGTCAGTTCACAAAACCTCGGCATCTTCACTCCGCAAACCACCTACGACTTCTACGTTGGCCGCCGTGTCTCCGGCGGCGCCAACTTCTCTTTCCGCGGGTCTATCGACGAACCTTCCCTCTATAATCGAGCGCTGACCGACGCGGAGGTTCTCGCCATTTACTCTGCAGCAGCCAGCGGCAAATGCTCATCCCCGGTTCCGCCGTCAATTACCCAGCAACCTTTCCCCGTCACAACAGTGATCGGCGGAAGCGCCTACTTCAGCGTTCTCGCGAGTGGTTCTCCTACATTGAACTACCAATGGCATTTCGGGAGCAACGAGATTTCCGGAGCAACGAACAATTCGCTCACCCTCTCCAATGTCCAACTTTTCCACGCCGGTAATTATTCCGTAACCGTTTCGAACTCAGTTGGCACCACCAATTCCAGCGCTGTCCTGCTCAGCGTGACCACCCCAACCTGCATTACCCCACCAACCGGGTTGGTCAGCTGGTGGCGGGGCGAAGGCGTGCTCGGAGACGAAACCGGCGGCAACCCAGCCAGCTTTGTTGGAAATTTGGGGTATACCGCAGGAAAAGTTGGACAAGCATTCGTGTTCAACGGCAGCAACACGGCGCTACGAATCCCAGCGCACTCCAATCTAAATATTGGCTCCACCGGAAACCTGACCATGGAGGGATGGATTAACCCTTCAGATGTGTCTGGCTATCATCCGATTTGGGAATGGAACGATGCTACGAACAAAGTGGGAGTCCATGTCTGGATCGGACGCCTCACTTCAGACGTCGGGGTGCTGTTCGCAAACCTCGTCGACGCGAATGGGACTTCCCACACTATATTTTCACCAAGCGGCACACTAGTTACCAATTCGTTCCAGCACATCGCACTCACGTACGATCAAGGAACAGGGGTAGCGATTCTTTACCGCAACGGAGCAGTAGTCGCACAATCGACTTTGGGAAGTTTTACTCCTCAAACGGCGTACGACTTCTGGATGGGCGATCGCCCAACGGATCATGTGGGCGACTCATCCTACGACAGGCACTTTGCTGGACTAATTGACGAAGTGAGTCTCTACAACCGGGCTCTAACTGCCGGAGAAATTCAAGCAGCCTATGCGGCGGACACTGAGGGCAAGTGTGTTCCCGCAAGTATTCCCGCCGCCATATTAACCCATCCCACAAGCCAATCGGTACTCGCAGGGGCTGTCGCGACCTTCAATGTCCAAGCAATCGGATCGGCTCCCTTATCCTATCAATGGCATTTCAACAGCAACGACCTCGCCGGAGCTACCAACGCTTCGCTGATTCTCACCAACGTCCAGCTATCCCAAGCCGGCGATTACTCCGTCACCGTCTCCAACCCCTACGGCACCACCAATAGTGCAATCGCCACGTTGAACGTGACACTCCCGCCGGCGCTGGTCAGCCTCGTCGCATCCACTGGCGAAGCGGGCGGTATTGTCAGCGTGCCCGTTCGGCTCCGCGCCAACGGGAACGAAAACACGCTCGGTTTCAGCGTTTCCTTCGCCACGAACCGCCTGACACTTGAGAGCGTGGAACTCGGCCTCAACGCCGCTGGCGCTCAACTCAACATCAATAGCAACTCCGCCAGCAGCGGACGTGTTGGCATTTTGCTCGCGCTGCCATTTGGAACTTCTTTCCCCCAAGGCACCCAGGAAGTTGTGCGCGTGAATTTCAACGTTGCCCCTGTGACCACGGGACAAACCACGGCGTTGAGCTTCACCGACACGCCGATCGCCCGCCAATTAGTCAGCCCTGCGGCAACCATCCTCAGCGCCACATATAGCAACGCCAGCGTCACTATCACGAACGTCGGATTTGAAGGCGACGTGTCGCCGCGGGCTGGCGTGGACAAAGCCGTCACTGCGGTCGATTGGGTACAGGTCGGCCGTTTCGTTGCTGGTCTCGACACCATCTCAAACTCCGCTGAATTTCAACGTGCCGATTGCGCGCCCCGGGCGAGCAAGGGCGACGGCCGCCTGAAATTGACCGACTGGGTACAAGCCGGTCGCTATGCCTCCGGCGCCGATCCGTTGACTTCGACGGGCGGGCCTACGAGCGGTCCGGGGCCAGGAGCAGCGCCAGCAAGCAAAGCGGCGACGCTTGTTTCCGGCCGAACGCTACGCATGGCAAACGCGATTTTAGCTGCCGGGCAGAACAGTTCCATCAGTGTGCAGCTGGATGCTCAAGGCAACGAAAACGCCGCCAGTGCTAGCATTTCCTACAATGCCGCGGTGATGCAACTAACCAGCGTCACCTTGGGCAGTGACGCAGCTGGCGGACTGCTCATCGTCAACAGCAACACCGCGGGCAAGGTGGCTTTCATACTTGCGCTACCCTCGAGCCAAACATTCGCAGCCGGTACTCGCCAGGTGGTAAACCTCAACTTCTCCGTCGTGGCGGAAGCCACTGGCGTCACGCCGATCTCCTTCGACAACACTCCGGTGCCGAGCCAACTTTCGGACGCACTTGCCAACGACCTTGCCTCGTCGTACGAAGATGGCCTGCTGACCCTTGATGGCCCTCCGCCGAAGCTGCGCATCGATCCGGCCACGGGCGGTGCACTGTTGTCGTGGCCGATCACCGCTCCAGGTTATCTGCTCGAATCCGTGACGGACTGGACTCCGACCAACGCGTGGAGCAACGTCCCCACACCGCCCTCGATTATCGGAACACAACAGCAAGTGACGGTTCCCGTTGATCCACCGTTGCGCATCTTCCGGTTGAAACTGCCTTAAGGGTCGCACCGGCACCCGCCATTCATCACCCCCGTATCGATTCTCGATACGGGGGTTTTCTTCTTGGTGCGGAAGTGGTATCCACAAGCCGTGAACTCCCGCTTCGCACTGCGCTGGCTTCTGGTGCTCGCTCTGATAGGCCCAAGCCTCACCCGTTCTCAAACGCCATCGACCAATGGGCATCAAGGCAACCGGCTCACGCATCTCGACAGCACCGATCCCTTCTATCCCGATGGAAATTTTCCGAAGCTAACGACTCCGCAATGGGTCGGGGAAACCGACGTTGATGCTGTGGTCATCCTTGCGATCGATGATCTGCGCGATACTAAAAAGTATGAAACTTTTCTCCGCCCATTGCTCGAGCGCCTAAAAAAGATCGACGGACGGGCTCCGGTGAGCATCTTCGCCAACACGTTCGCTCCCGGCGATCCGCAATTTCAAACCTGGCTCAAGGAAGGACTCTCGCTCGAGGTTCACACCCTCGCGCATCCATGCCCGTTACTTTCGAAAGGCGATTTTAACAAAGCGGCCGGCACCGTTCACGGCGGCGTGGAATTGCTCAACCAGATCCCCGGCAACCATGCCGTTGCGTATCGCATGCCTTGCTGCGATTCCATGAACTCACCCAGCCCGCGCTTTTACTCCGAGATTTTCAACGCCACTTCGCCCAAGGGTGAGTTTCTGACCCTGTCTTCGTCGGTGATGATTCGCTTCACGACCAACGATTCCACTCTGCCTCAAAAACTCGTGCTCGACGCGCAAGGTCACGAACGGTTCCGCAAATATTTCCCCACTGAAACGAATGCGCTCACCAAGAAGACCCTCGGTGACTTTGCCACGTGGATTGAAAACTATCCGTATCCCTACGTTGGGGGAAAACTGTGCTGGGAATTTCCCTCAATGGTCCCGAGCGATTGGGAAGCGTTCAATCGACTCGGCGCAACAAACTCCACGATGCTCGACGATTGGAAAGCCGCGCTCGACCTCACGGTGCTCAAGCAAGGTGTCTTCAGCTTCATCTTTCATCCGCACGGCTGGAGTTCTGCGCAACAATTCATCGAGTTCGTGGACTACGCACAAACGAAATACGGGAAACGCGTAAAATTTCTCACCTTCCGCGAAGCTCAGGAGCGGCTGAACCAGAACTTGCTCGCCGGCCAGCCCTTGCGCGCGGCCAACGGGGGCGACAACGGTGTTCGAGTGCTCGACCTCAATAACGACGGTTTCATGGATGTGGTCACGGCCAACGAGCACGCGCAAAAGACCCGCGTGTGGAATCCCGCCACGCGGTCATGGAACGAAGCGACGTTCCCCGTTCAAATTGCCAGCGTCAATCGGGACGCCGGCGTCCGCTTCGGCGTATTGCAACCAAACGGCCGTGCGAGCGCCCTTGTCCGCAGCGACGTGGCAACCAACGCATGGAATTTTGACGGCCTGAAATGGTCGCCCGATATAACGTTGTTGCGTGGATTGATCGCTGACGGCCAACCCGTGTTGACGACCGAGCGCGGCCGCGACCGTGGTGTGCGCTTTCGTGATGCAAATGGCGACGGCCGGTGCGAGCTCATCGTCGGTAACGAATCCCAGAATGCCGCTTTCGAATGGTCACCCGACGAGAAACAATGGAAGAAACTCGCGTACGGGTTGCCCCAAGGAACCGCGATTGTTGACAAAAACGGACGCGACGCCGGGCTGCGATTCGTCGATCTCAACGGTGACGGTTTTGACGACGTCGTCTTTAGCAACGAGAAGACTTACGGCGTTTACACTTTCGTTCCCGTAGAGAAGAAGAACGTCGACTGGCGGGTCGGTTGGTCACAGGTGCTTCGCGAAGGCCGGCGCGGCGACGCCGCGGAGATTCCCATGATTGCCCGCGGTGGCGCACACCCAAACAATGGTGCGTGGTTCAAGCACGGGGCAATGTGGGTACAGAACGAAGACACAGCCGCGCTTCCGTCCGTCGTGCAGAAGCTCACCTACCCTGACCTGCTCGCCATTCCCGCACCCGCAGCAAAGTCGCCGCAGGAATCGCTCGCGTGCATCAAAGTTCGCGACGGTTTCAAAATCGAGCTTGTCGCGAGCGAACCACTCACCCGCGATCCCATCGCGTTCGAATGGGACGCCCAAGGCCGCTTGTGGGTGGTGGAAATGGGCGACTACCCGCTCGGTCCAGACGGTAAAGGTTCACCCGGTGGTACCGTTCGCATCCTCGAAGACACGAACGGTGACGGGCTTTACGACAAGTCCACCGTCTTCCTGAGTCAGCTGAACTTTCCCACCGGCATCACTCCGTGGCGCAAGGGCGTGATCATTTCTGCTGCGCCGGAGATTTTCTATGCCGAAGACACCGACGGCGACGGTCGTGCCGACGTTCGCAAAGTTCTCTTCACCGGCTTCAAGGAAGGCAATCAGCAGCATCGCCTCAATGGCTTCGATCTCGGGCTCGACGGTTGGTATTACTGCGCCAACGGCGACAGCGGTGGCGAGATCACCTCTGTTGCGACGGGAAGGAAGTTTGACATCAGCGGTCGCGACTTCCGCTTCCGCGCCGACACGGGCGATTTTGCGTTGGAGCCCGGCCGCACACAGTACGGCCGCCACCGTGACGACTGGGGAAATTGGTTCGGCGTGAATAACTCGACCTGGGGCTGGCACTACTACCTTCCTGAACATTACCTCGCGCGCAATCCAAACCTCGCCGTGAAAGAAAACCGGCGCAGCTACGCGAACTATCCGGAAAACAAACGCTGTTACCCGATCAGCCAAGGGATGCGACGTTTCAACTGGCCCGACGCCGTAAATACCGTGACCTCCGGTTGCGGGGTCGTGCCGTATCGTGACGACCTGTTCGGACCTGACTTTTCCACGAGCCTGTTTATCTGCGAACCGGTGAACAATCTCATCCACCGGGAAGTGCTCGAGCCCGACGGCGTCACGTTCGCCAGCCATCGTGCCGCGGGCGAGGAAAAGAGCGAGTTTCTCGCTTCCACCGATCCGTGGTTTCGTCCCGTATACGCAAAAACCGGTCCCGACGGGGCGCTTTACGTCGCCGACATGTATCGGCTGGTGATCGAGCACCCGGAGTGGATTCCCTCCGAGGCCCAGAAGCGGATCAACCTCCGTGCGGGCGAAGACAAAGGACGCATCTACCGCATTTCACCTGCCAATGAATCAAGGAGGACAATTCCGAACCTCGCGACCCTGAATGCGGCCCAACTCGTGGCCGCTATGGATTCCTCGAGCGGCTGGCAACGGGATACCGCGCAGCGTCTGCTGCTCGAACATTCTGACAAGCTGGCGGTGAGCGCGCTTAAAAGGCTACTGGCCTCGTCCTCACGACCCGTTACCCGCTTGCAAGCGTTGTGGTGCCTCGAGCAACTTGGCGGGATTACCCCGGAGACTTTGTCAGCTACCCTGGGTGATCAAACTCCCGCCGTGCGCGCCGCCTCCGTGGAAATCAGCGAGCGGCACCTCGCCTCCACGGAGATTGCGGATGCGCTACTCAAGCTGGCGGGAGATGACAGTGTGCGCGTCCGTTATCAAGTCGCGTTCACGCTCGGTGAATTGCCGGACATCAAGGCGGCTACAGCGCTTGTGAAGATCGCCCGTCGCGACGCGACCAACGCCCAGATTCAGGCTGCCGTGTTGAGTTCGGCACCGCGCCATGCGGAAGCGATGCTTAAAACGTTATTAGCCGAAAAGGAACCGCCGCCCGTCACGCTGCTAGAGCAACTTTTGGTGTTGGTTCTCGACAATCCTGACGCATTGGCTGCAGCTCTGGTTGAAATCTCCAAACCTCGTGCAGACGAGTTCGCCACCTGGCAGTTCGAAGTCATCGCAAGCCTGCTCGACACTCTGGAGCGGCGAAAACTTTCGCTCACGAAGTTCTCCTCAGGAGCGACCCCGCAACTAAAAGCCGCACTGCAAAAACTTGATTTGCTTTTTGACCGGGCGCGAGCAAGTGCGAGCAAGGGCAGCGCGAGCCTTGGGGCGCTCCGGTTGCTTGGACGCGGCACGAACCAACAAGCTCAAGACCTGGCCATCCTCGGCGCATTGCTGCGACCGCAATCCCCTTCCGCGGTCCAGCAGGCCGCCTTGGCAGGTCTCGCGCGCGGGAGCGGGGAGTTGGTGCTGAAAACCTTGCTCGAAGGATGGAAAAGCTACAGCCCGTCACTGCGGCTTGATGTCGTCGATATATTGTTCCGTCGTCAGGACTGGCTGCTGGCGTTGCTGGCCGCCGTCGAGCGCGGAGAAATTCCTGCGAGTCAAATCAGCACCGCACACCGGCAGCGGCTGCAATCAAGTTCGGCGACGGTCATCCGCGAGCGCGCCGGCAAGATCTTTGGCGCCGTGAACGCCGATCGCGACAAAGTGGCGAAGAGTTACGATGCGGTGAACGATCTGGTTGGCGAACCGGTGCACGGACTGGCGATTTATCGAGCGAACTGCGCCGCCTGCCACAAGTTACGTGGTGAGGGGAACGAGGTCGGACCCGATCTGGGAACCGTAACGGACAAAACCGTTCCGCAGTTGCTCGAAGCCATTTTCGATCCCAATCGCGCGGTGGAATCACGCTACCTCAGCTACACCGCTGTGACCCTGTCAGACCGCGAAGTCAGCGGCGTGATTACTTCCGAGACGCCGAACAGTATTTCGCTGAAACTTCAAGGAGGCGCGGAAGAAACCATCTTGCGCGCGGAACTAAAGTCACTGACCGGATCGGGACTTTCCCTGATGCCCGAGGGATTGGAAGCGGCGCTCCAGCCGCAAGACGTGGCGGATTTGATCGCTTACATCAAAGGCGCCGGAGCGCAGGCGGCGAAAACGAAGTGAACATTCCCACAAGTCACTCCGCCTTGCGTAGATCGCCGGCTGGATTGAAATCAATGTCGAAGACCATGATTTTCCTGGCCGCCATCTCATTGCGCAATTTGAGATAATCCCCCAAAAGGACAAACGTATCGTCCCAGCGATGCTCAAGCTTCTTTTTCTGCTCTGCCGCTTCGGCGAGTTGCCGCTGCAATTCTTCCATCCGTCCGGCGACCGCCTCCAAGGCGTAAGTGGCCACCATCATGCCGTCGAGATGATCCTTCACATCGGGAAAATCCGGATGATTGGCGAGCACTTTACGCATCCAGCGATACTTCGCCAGACGCTCCTCCACCGATACTTTAGGCCGCGCATCGTCCCGATTTGATTTCAGCTTTCCCATTCTGTCCATTCCCGCCGGCAACTGGAGACACGCGCCGACGGGGCGCGCGCTCACCAATCCAAGCTCTTGATTTCAAATGTTTAACCTCTCCCTGATTTCAGGGAACGCGGCGAAATCTCTCAAACCCACCATCGATTTCAAGT
This sequence comes from Limisphaerales bacterium, assembly GCA_044224905.1. Classification (GTDB taxonomy): domain Bacteria; phylum Verrucomicrobiota; class Verrucomicrobiia; order Limisphaerales; family JBGAJN01; genus JBGAJN01. Next base: position 1,277,150 of record JBGAJN010000001.1, on the reverse strand, counting down.
GAATTGTGGGCAAAATCCACACGGCTTCCTCACTTGTCTTTTCGCGGCGCTTTGTTAGTTTCGCGGGCTCTGAAATTGACGGACATGAAATTTTACAAGTATCACGCGCTCGGCAACGACTACCTCGTCATTGATCCGAAAGATTTTCCCGGCCCGTTCACGACGGAACAGATTCAACTCATCTGCCACCGCAACTTCGGCATTGGTTCCGACGGCATTCTGTTCGGCCCGCTGCCCGCTGAGAAGGCGCCGTTCGGCCTTCGAATCTACAATCCCGACGGCAGCGAAGCGGAAAAGAGCGGCAACGGTCTCCGCATCTTCTCGCGCTACTTGTGGGACAAGAAGCTGGTCGCGGAAAAGGAATTTGCCATTCAAACCGCGGGTGGCGTGGTGCGTTCCACCGTCATGCCCGGCGGCAAGACGATCAAAGTGGAAATGGGTCGCGTAAGTTTCACCAGCGACCTCATTCCCGTCACCGGCCCGAAGCGCGAAGTGATCAATGAAAAGATCACCGTTGCCGGACGCGAGTTCACTTTTTGCGCGGCCACGATCGGCAACCCGCACTGCGTGCTGCCGTTGCCGGAAATCAGCGCCGACTTGGCGCGCCAGTACGGACCGCACCTCGAAACACATCCGAATTTTCCGAAGCGCATCAACGTGCAGTTCCTCAAAGTCATCGACCGGCGCAACATCCAGATCGAAATCTGGGAGCGCGGCGCCGGTTACACTCTGGCGAGCGGCAGCAGCAGCAGCGCGGCCGCTTCGGTCGCCCGCCGGCTCGGCTTGTGCGACAACTCGATCACCGTCCACATGCCCGGCGGCCAGATCGCCATCGAACTGAGCGATCAATTCGACGTGCAAATGACCGGCCCCGTCACCCGCGTCGGCGAAGGCACGCTCGATCAGGAACTTTTCACCACGAAGCTTTAATTCATACGACCATGTTTACCGGAACCTACACCGCCATCGTTACGCCCTTCCGTGACGGCAAGATCGACGAAGCCGCGCTGCGCAATCTCATTCAAGCGCAAATCAAAGGCGGCGTGGATGGCATCGTTCCCGTCGGCACCACCGGCGAGTCCCCGACGCTCGACTACGACGAACACATTCGCGTGATCGAACTCGCCGTAAAGTTTGCCGCCGGAAAAATTAAGGTCATGGCCGGCACCGGTGGCAACGCCACGAAGGAAGCGATCTACCTGACTCAGGCCGCCGAGAAAGTTGGCGCGGACGGTTCGCTGCAAGTTGCGCCGTACTATAACAAGCCGACACAAGAAGGTTTGTTCCAACATTTCCGCGCCGTTGCGAAGGCGACCAAGCTGCCGATCGTGCTCTACAGCATCCCGGGACGCTGCGGCATCGAGATCGGTGTCGACACGACCAAGCGCCTCGCCGCCGAGTGCAAGAACATCGTCGGCATCAAGGAGGCGGGCGGCAATGCCGATCGCGTGAGCCAGTTGCGCGCCGCGCTCGGACCGAAGTTCACCATCCTCAGTGGCGACGATTCGCTCACGCTGCCGTTCATGTCCGTTGGTGCGCAAGGCGTCATCAGCGTCGCATCAAACGTCATCCCGAAGGAAGTTTCGCAGATGGTAAATTTGTTCGCTTCTGGCAAGGCCGCCGCCGCGCTCAAGCTGCACGCGAAGTTCTACCCTCTCTTCAAAGACCTCTTCGTTGAAACGAATCCCGCGCCGGCCAAGGCCGCGCTTGCCATGCAGGGACGCATGACCGAAGAGATTCGACTTCCGCTCGTGCCGCTCAGCACTAAAGGCCGCGAGGTGCTGAAGGCCACGATGAAATCGTGCGGGTTGCTCAGATAAGCCGCAGCACGCGCTCACCGTGCTGATTACATCGCGATCACTTTTAGATCGCGCAGCGCATTCAAGAGAAACTGCATCGCGATTGCCGCGAGCAGTAGTCCCATAATTCGCGTCGCCACCCGCAACGTCACCGGCCCGAGCCATTTGGCGCCGCGCGCGGCGAGCGCGAGGACGAAATAGGAAATCACGCTCACCGCCGCGATGATGACCAACAGCGCCGTCAATTTCCCCCAAGAGTCCGCTTTGCCCTTCAGAAGCAGCACCGTTGAGATTGCACCCGGACCAGCGAGCAGCGGGATCGCCAGCGGCGTCACCGCGATGTCGGCCATGTCCGCTGCGGCGACCGTTTCCTCACGGGTTTCCTGCACGCGCGAGCGCCGCGCCCGCAGCATGTCCAAGGCGATCAACAAAAGAATGACGCTGCCAGCAAGCTGAAATGCCGGGAGCGAGATGCCGAGAAAACGGAATATCACCTCGCCAATTAGGGTAAATGCCATCAAGAAAGCCGCGGCGAGCATGCAGGCCATCCGCGCCATTCGCACCCGCTGATCAATCGTATGCTGCGCCGTCATCGCCAGAAACGCCGGCGTGTTGCCCAGCGGATCCATGATCACCACCATCGAACTCGTCGCGAACAGGATGAATTCAGTGAGTTCCATTCGTCAGACAGAGCATGGCGTCAGGATCGCGTCCTTCATTCCATGGATGATCTTTTTGTCCGCCGGACAAATCGTAGCGAGCACGCCGCCCAAATTCGCGCGGGCCGCGTCGCCATCGCCCACAACAAAATAATACGGGCATAGACGAACGCGTCCTTTCATGGGCACGAGTTGATTGCTGGTGAAATCAAACCACGAGGAATCGACGATCTTCGTGTTGTAGTAGCGCTGGAGCACGTACGGTGACCGCGGAAAATTCTTCAACGCCTCGTCGACTGCCACGCTCCACTCCGCCGTCGACAAATCACTGCCGAGATAAACGCCGCGGGCACCCCACGCTTGTTCCGAATAACCGGAGACTTTCAATATCAACTCGCGCTCGCGCTGAGACATCGTCTTGAGCTGCTGCCAATCCGTGAGATTGAGCTCGGGAATCGCCCCGTGCGGCGGCAGCGGCGCCGGATCCACGACCCACGTGTAGGGCACCAGTTTGAGCAGGCGATTCAGGAAACCATCGCCGAGTTCCTGTCGCCAGAAACCGCGAAGATTTCGATTCCACAGCAAGGCGAAGAGCAACTTCTCCTCAAATATCGGTTTCGGTGGGGGCGTGACGCGAATCTGCTTTTCCGTGGCCGAGGAAAAAATCTTCTGTGCACTCGGCACGTTCGCGAGGTCAAACAATTCGAAGAACCGATAGACCGCATCGCCATCCGCGAACTCGTTGAAACTCGAACTTCGAACCTCGAAGCTCGAAGCTCCGATTTCTTTGGCGAGCCATTCCATCTCCGGTCGATAACCCGCCGATTCTTCCGACACCACGAGATGCACGCGCGAAGCATCACCGAAGATTCCCGCGAACCCGTCGTGGATTCCGCGTGGTCCGCCGATGACCGTTGCGCCACTCTTCGAGTATGTCTGATTGAGCCACGCAGTCAGGCCGATCCCGCCGGGGACGCTGTCGAGCTCGGTCACATGGAGTCCGGAATCCGTAACCAACAAGTCGGGCCGAATCACCCGCGGGACATCGCTCTTGAAGGCGGCGTGACGCTGAAGCTCGATCAACTCTGCCGGCTTGCCTTGATCAAGTAGCGCTGCCACCCACGCGGGCTGCTTGCCCGCGACACTTTGCCGATAGAGCAAATTCACCGCGCGATAAAACTGCAGGCAAACGCGCCCCAGAGTTTCAATTTCCCTCGCCAGATCTTTACCCAGCGGAAAAGGCGTCGGTGAAATACGCCACGTTTGATCGGCAAAAAGTCCGCCAACAGGCAACGCGTCGCGGACAAAGCGACTCAATTCAGCGTCCGTGGTCGGTGCAGCCTGCATGGCAATGAGTATTATTTGACTCCAAAAAAGAGAACAACCGAGGCTAGGTCCGGATTTGACCGCTGCCAAAGCCGAGCCACTTATAGGTGGTCAATTCGTCCAAGCCCATCGGCCCGCGCGCACCGATTTTGTCCGTGCTGATCCCAATCTCAGCACCCATCCCGAACTCACCGCCGTCCGTGAAACGCGTCGAGGCATTCCAATACACGGCCGCGCTGTCCACCTCGGCCAAGAACTGTTTCGCGTGCGCCTCATCACTGGTGACAATGCTGTCCGAGTGCGCGGACCCGTAATGGTTGATGTGATCGATGGCAGCTTTCACGCCGTCAACAACGCGGACGTTGAGGATGTAATCATTGTACTCCGTCGACCAGTCGTGCTCAGTCGCATGTTTGATCACAGGTGCCACCGGTGAATTAGCAACCGAGTTCCAAATGATTTCCCGGCTGGTGTCGTCCGCGCGCAACTCGACTTTTTTCTCACCGAGTTTTATCGCAATGGCGGGAAGAAATTCTTTAGCGACGGATTTATCAACGAGCAGCGTCTCAGCCGCGTTGCAGACCGCGGGCCGCTGCACCTTCGCATTCATCACAATCTCCCCGGCCATCTGCAAATCGGCATCGCGATCGACGAAAACGTGGCAAACGCCTTTGTAGTGCTTGATCACGGGCACCTTGCTGCATTCGGTCACGGCGCGGATCAGGCCTTCGCCACCGCGAGGCATGCAGAGATCAACGTATTGCGTGAGCGAGAGCAACGCGGGGATCGCTTCACGATCCGTCGTGGGCACGACCTGAATCGCGTTCTCAGGAAAGGCGGCCAAAGTCTTGCGCCCAGCTTCGACCATGAGCCGTGCGATCATTTGATTTGAATTCAGCGCTTCCTTGCCACCCCGCAGGATTGTGGCGTTGCCCGTCTTGAAGCAGAGACTCGCGGCGTCCGCAGTAACGTTCGGACGGGATTCGTAGATGATGACAACGACGCCGATGGGAGTGGCGAGTTTCTGTAGGCGCAAGCCGTTCGGGCGAACGCGCTCGTCGAGAATCCGTCCCACTGGATCGGGCAATGCGGCCACGTCACGAAGCCCTTTCGCCATGCCCGCGATGCGCTTGTCATCGAGCTTGAGGCGATCAAGCATTGCCGTGGAAAGCCCCATCTGCGCGCCAGCTTCCATGTCCTTCGCGTTTGCAGACTTGATGGCATCGACGTGTCCCTCGAGTGCCTCGGCCATGGCGATGAGGCAGCGGTTCTTCTCTGCCGTGGTCAATTTGGCCAGTTCGCGCGACGCAGCCCGAGCGTGTTTCGCCAGGCGCGTCATCTGTTCGAGCATCGTCATGCGCGCAAGGTAAGCGATCCTCGTACGTGTTCAAACCGGAAAGTGCCCATCCAAAAGTAAAGAGCGCGAGTTGTCAGCACACTCACGCCCTCCCCTCCGGACAGTGCGGATCAAAACCGGAACGTCACCCCGCCGCGCACACGATAATCCGGCACGATCTGAAAGGCCGTGTTAACACGACTCACCGGCAGATCGACGCCAAATTCGGCGCTGATTTTGTCTTTCCACGTGAAACTGAGCTCAGGCCCAACGAAGACCGAGGTGATGCCCGTATCGTCAGCCTTCATGCCCATGAAGGTGTCACGGCCTTTGGTCTCGCCGGAAATGTTGCATTGTAGGGCGATGGTAAAATTGTCTTCCAGTGCGAGGTAGACGCCCGGGCCACCGCTCCACGTCAGATCATTGGCGTAGGTGTAATCATAATCGCCCTTCGTGCGGATGGCGTACTGGATGTTGGCGGTCAGGTAGGCGCGTTGGTAACGCGTGAACACTGTTGCCCCGATGATGCCGTCGATCGAGCCGGAGCCGAGCGCGAGATCGTGACCGTGGATTCCACTGTCAATCGGTGGCGGAGGGTTCATCAAAATGACGTCATTGATGAATTCGTCGACTTCTTCGTGAAGCCGATGAGTGCTTCCCGTAGGAACCTTCACCCCACCGAGCAGGTGAACCACGAGCGCAGCTTTCTTTTCCTGGATGTTTACCAAGCGCACATGACCAAGGAAGGAAACGTCGCCAAAACCCGTTTCATGCCCGACTTCGGGATTTCCGACGTCGTCGGGACGTTGATACCAACGATGAATGAACGGCACGTTGGCTTGGATGCCGAAGCTGTCAGCGAAGTTGTAACCCAGTACGACCTGCGTCACCGAACTATTCAAATACTGACCCGCAATGTTGGCAACCTTGTCGCCATCCTGCTGCAGGGTATCGAAACGGGTGAACTGCTCGGCCAAGCTGAGCTGCCAACCTTTGCTGGATTCGCCGTGGGCATCCAACGCACTGTACACACTGCACAAATCACACGCCGAAACCGACGGTATTGCGGCAGTCAAAGACACCAAGGGCAGGACAAGTTTAAGAGAATTACCAAATGCTTTCATGGGTTTTCAGAAATCTGGAGGCAGACTCTCCGCCTCCCAGGGTTAAACGAACGAACGGATTGAATCGCGAGCGGATACCAGAGCAAAACTAAACCACCGGCGGTCGTGGGGGAGGAACAGGCGGAGATTCAACGCGCGGAACGCTCGGTAAAGCATCTCCAAAGAAAACGTCCAAACCCAGCGGGGGAAAAAACCTCATCTCAGACGGCGCGAATAGCAGTTCCAGTTTCGCCAAATTCAGGGGCAGATCCCGCTTTTGCTCCGATTGTTTGCCCGTCGCAATGCGTTTGCACAAGTGGCAAGGGTGCTGACCGTTGAATGTTTTGGCCAAGGCAACTGTCAACGAAGCCGTCCGGGAATGCTCCACAACCATCTTGGTCCACGCAAAAGACTGCAAAAATGCCCAATGGCCACCCGTCGCACCAAGCAGCGCGAGTATCAGAACGCAATAACCCAGCCGGGAAAACACCAACGAGTGTTGTAGCAAACCCCGCGGCGAGTCAAACCGGCACTTTGCCAGGCAACGCTAGCGGCGATGCGCCAACCCGGCCCTAAAGCGACCACGGTCTTCAGCCGATCAATCACTTAGCGCTCATGGATTGAGGGCTAAAAACTATCATGAAGATACTGTTCCGCATTGCGCTGGCAGCATGGGTTGCCGCCGGCATTGATTCGTCTGCTTTCGCCAAGGATGCCTCCGCTAACGCTCCTGATGCCGCCATACAACGACTCCTGCGCGAAGCCTCCATAGCTGTACTGAAAGAGGGAAATGCACGATTTGTTTCCGGGAAGGCGCAACATCCCAATCTCGATGCCGAGCGCCGCACGGGGACCGCAGTCAACGGTCAGGAGCCCGTTGTCACGATTCTAACCTGCTCCGATTCCCGCGCGCCCGTCGAACTAATCTTCGATCGAGGCATCGGCGATATCTTCGTCGTGCGGGTCGCTGGCAACATCGCCGGCGAGAGTGAGCTCGCCACGGTCGAATACGGAGTCGACCATCTTGGCACCCCAGTGCTTCTCGTAATGGGCCATACCAAGTGCGGTGCAGTCACAGCCGTCGTCAAAGGGGCCGAACTCCATGGCCACTTGCACTCGCTGGCCGACCACATCAAGCCGGCCGCCGAAAAAGCAAAGCAAGCAGGCGGTAGCGTCGAAGCCACGATCGTTGCGGCAATCGAAGCAAACGTGTGGCTCACCATTGAAAACATCTTAAAGAAAAGCGAAGCCATCCGCGAACGCGCCAAGACGGGCAAAGTTCAAATCATCGGCGCGGTGTATGACATTGAAAGCGGCAAGGTCAACTTCCTCGGCAGCCACACAGCGCAAAATGACATACTCAGCGGAAACTTCACCGAGGACCACGGTACCGATCACCCGACCGCAAGCCACGAAACGGCAGCTCCGGCCGCCACTAAGCCAAGCCCAGCCCCCGCTGTAGAAAGCGCCGCCAACGCCGAACTCGCTCCATTCCCCAAGCTTCCCGCCCCTGAATCGCTGGACCGAAATCAACCCGGCCGCGTCAATAGCCTCTCTGCCAGCAAAGCGCCTCTCAAAAAGTCCAATAGCCACTGACCGACCGCGCACCTTCCGCGGGTTTACGGACCGGCGCGATCTACAAACACAGTTTCCGGACGAAAGATCGACGATTCGCGGATTCGAAACACACGATCTGCACGCAAGCCTGCAGAGCATCGCCCCGGCAACGCGACGTTTCGATTACGCATGCGCGAACTACTGCGTTCGCCAGCGAGCGTGAATAGTTGATCTGACCGCCCGTCTCAGATTACATGCGTCCCATGCAAACCCATTCAATGGCATCGTCTGCCCTTCGTTTCCTCGCCGCCGGCGTTTTGGCCGGAGCAGTTCTCCTCAATGCTCCCGCGCGCGCCGCGTCGCCACCGCCCGGTTTTGAACCGCTTTTCAATGGCAAGGATTTGAGCGGTTGGTACGGCTGGGGCACGCGCGATCCACGTGAATTCCTCGCGATGACTCCCGAGCAACAGGCGGATTACAAAAAGCAATCCCTCGAAGGCGGGCCGCTCGTCAACAAGCCGAACAAGAAGACCGGCCAAGCCTCCGCAGAACACGTCAACGCTCACTGGCGGGTGGAAAACGGAGAATTAGTCAATGACGGCAAGGGTCTTTACCTCACGACCGAACAAGACTACGGCGATGTGGAATTGCTCGTGGACTACAAGATGCAACCGCTCGGTGACAGCGGCATCTACCTGCGCGGCGTGCCGCAGATTCAAATCTGGGACTACACAAAGGAAGGCGGCAAATGGAACCTCGGCGCCGACAAAGGCTCCGGCGGACTTTGGAACAACGAAAAAGGCTCGCCCGGCAAAGACCCGCTCGTGCTCGCGGACAAACCGTTCGGTCAGTGGAATCACTTCCGCATTCTCATGGTCGGCTCGCGGGTGACCGTTTGGTTGAATGAGAAGCTCGTGGTTGATCACGCGATTTTGGAAAACTACTTCGACAAGAAGAAGCCCGCCGACCAGCGCCTGCCGATTCTGGCGAAAGGTCCGATCCAGCTGCAGACCCACGGCTCTGAAATTCGCTGGAAAAATGTTTTTGTCCGCAAGATCGGAAGTGACGAGGCCTGCAAGATTCTCGCGAGCAAGGGTGGCGAAGGTTACAAGCCCATCTTCAACGGCAAGAACCTCGACGGATGGACGATGAACAACGGTGCCGCGCCGGCGACCGATGTGATGAAAGTCGAAGACGGCGTCATCAAGTGGCTGGAGAAGAAAGGCGGCACGCCTTACTGGAACGAAGAACTCAGCGACTTCCAGGCGCGCGTGGAATTCAAGCTCCCGCCCGGCGGCAACAACGGACTCGCCATCCGCTATCCCGGCAAAGGCAACACCGCCTACGACGGCATGACCGAGCTTCAGGTGCTCGACGACAACTATGAGAAGGTGAAGGGCAAGATCGATCTACGCCAGGCGCACGGTTCGATTTACGGATTGGTCGCTGCCGCGCGTGGCTACCAGCATCCCATTGGCGAGTGGAACTTTGAAGAGGTCACGATCAAAGGTTCGACCATCAAGGTGGAACTCAACGGCTCCGTCATCCTCGAAGCCGACGTCAGCAAGATCGACATGGCCAACGTGATGGCCCACAGCAAGCACCCCGGCAAAGACCGCATCAGCGGCTACTTTGGCTTCGCAGGCCACAACGACCCGGTGCAATTCCGCAACGTTTTCATCAAGAAGTTGTAAACGTCTTTCAACTCGAGCGCGGAATGACTCACGTCTTTCCGCGCTTTTTGTTTAGTGGCCGCCGGTGACGACGTAGCCTTGGCGGCGCAAATCTTCCGCGAGATCCTTTTCCATTTGCGCGGCGGCTTCGAACGGCATTGGGTTCAGATGCGCGTAGAATTCGGGGAGCAACTTCACGCCGTAACGCTTCACCACGCCCGCGGCCTTGATGCCGCTTTTGTGATTCACGAATCGTTCCTCGGGACTGAGCCCGGTCATGCCGACGTAAACGCAGGGTTTCTCAGCGTCGTGGAGCGGATTCTCCTTTTGAACCTGCCGCAATTTTCTCACGGCAGGTCTCAGCAGCACCACGTAAACGTTGTGATGGTGCGCCGATCCTCCAACTTTCGCGCGGACCTGTCGCAACGTGCGGCGTTTCATTTCGATGGAAAGGGATCAGAAGCAGCGACCGCAACTACGCTACGAGTGGCTGACGTTTCCAGTTTCGTAGCTGCAGTTGATCCTGCATCAGGCGCCACTTTTCCTCCTCCGAAGTGTCGGGTGCGTTCATCCGTTGCATCACGTCGGTGAGCTGGCGGTCGATGAACTGATTGCGCAAGCGGACGAGCACGTCTTTCAACTCCTGATCGAAGTTCGCGATCGGTCGCGGATCGGCCAGCGCGCTGGCGAGCAGGGTCCGCTGCGATTCGTCCTCCAACTCGCTTAGCAAAGCGGCGGCACCGTTCCATCTTCCCTCGGCGTGATCGCGCAAGCGGCGGGCGACGAGTTGATTGACCTGCGGATGCGTCACCCAGTCCAACTGCACAAGCGCTGCGACCTGATCGATCTGCTCGTCACCGAGGAAGACCAGCTTCAACAGCCAGAACTCGACCGTCGACGGCGGAGTCACCGCGGGCGTTGCTTCATCGAAGATAGGTTCTTCCTCGGAAGCGGGCGTGAATTTTTGCGTCGGGACTTTTTTGAATTCCTTGCGGACGGAGTCGGGGCTCAAGCCCAGCCGCTGTGCAGTGCGTTGGACGCATGAATCCGTGAGCACGTCGTTAGCGGCTTTGCGGACTGCTTCGGACATTGCCGCGACGACGGCCATGCGCCCGCGATCACTGGTGATGTCGTTCAGCTTGCACAGGCGGGTGAGGTAAAACTCGAAAAAGCTTTCAGCGCGATCGAGCACCGCTTGCATCGCTGGGCCGCCGAATTCTTTAATGTAGCTGTCAGGATCATGCGGCGCCGGCACGGTCGCGACGCGGATCGCGAGCCCCGACGCCAGCAAGTCATCCAGCGACCGGATCGCGGCGTTCTGCCCGGCGTTGTCTGAGTCGAAGCAGAGCACCACTTCGGGCACGTAGCGTTTGAGGATGCGCGTGTGCGCGCCGGTGAGCGCGGTGCCTTGCGGCGCGACGACGTTCTTGATGCCCGCCATGTAACACGCAATCAGGTCGAGCTGGCCCTCGCAGATGATGACCCGTCCGGCATCGAGCAACGCACGTTTGGATTTATCGAGTCCGAAGAAAACTTTTCCCTTCGTGAAAATCGGCGTCTCGGGAGAGTTCACATACTTCGCGATCTTCTCGTCGCCGCTGAGAATGCGTCCGCTGAAACCAATGACTCGGCCTTGCTCATCGCAGATCGGGAACATGAGCCGCCCACGGAAGCGATCGTAGTGCCGACCGGTTTCCTCCTTCTTCACGACCAAGCCCGCCTTCTCGACGAGTGCGAGATCGAAGCCTTTGCTCTTCGCCCAATTGACCGTGTCGTCCCATTCCTCGGGCGCATAGCCGAGGCGGAAGAGCTTCACGGCTTCTTCTGAGACGCCGCGCTTGGCGAGGTAATCGCGCGCGATCTGGCCGGATGCCTCGTTCGCCAGCGCGGACTGCCAGCGTTGGGTGATCTGCTCATGAATGTTGAGCAACGTTTCCTTGACGAACTGTTGTTGGTCCGCGGCGGGATTGTTCTCCATCACCAGAGGGATGTGCGCGCGCTCGGCGAGCCGGCGGACCGCTTCGATGAAGGAAAGATTTTCGTAGTCGCGGACGAACGCGAAGACGTCGCCGCCCTTATGGCAACCGAAGCAGTAAAAAATCTGCTTCTGCGGATTGACGTTGAAGCTCGGAGATTTCTCTTTGTGAAACGGGCAGAGCGCCACGAAATTCGTGCCGGCGCGCTTGAGCGGCAACGCGGCGCCAATGACATCCACGATGTCGCTGGCGGCGCGAATTTGATCGAGCGTTGTTGGAGGAATCAAGCCGGCCATGAGCAATAACCGAAACGAATCCGGTTATATCCGCTCGCAGCGGTTGTTCAACGCTATACGAGGAAAAAGAATCCGGCGCCCGGCTCAGTGGCTCTTGGCTTGGACCGGCGCGGGCATTTTGATGAGGAGGAACGAGAGGTTCTCATCGAGCCAGCGACCCGTGTACGACTGACGAAAGACGTCCTGACGCACGCTGCCAAGGCTAGGAATGAGCACCTGACCGAAGTTGTCCTGCTGCATCTTGACGTTGCGTTCACGTTCCGCGCGATTCGCGCCGGCTGGGTAGATCACCGCGACCAATACGAGCACGATGCAGGAAAACTTCACCGCACCAGCGAGCGGTCCAAGGTAATATTCCAATCCGCCGAAGATGTGGCTGGATTCAAAACGTTCGCGGGTGGCGCGTTTGATGAAGCTGAAAATTAGCGTCACGAAGAGCGCGACGAAAACATAGGCCGCGACGTAACCGCCCCAGAGACCGATTCCCGCGAGGTGGGACACATAGCTGCCGAGCGGTTCGTAAGTCAACCCACCAACGAATACGATGACGCACCATTGAATGAAACTGAGCAGTTCCTTCGACATGCCGTTGGTCTTGCCCCGGTGGATGCCGAGCAGTGCCATGAGAATGACGGCGATATCGAACCAACCGAAATTGAGCGCATTGAGTGACATAAATTTCAACCACCACCGCGACACCACGTGCGCGACGGTAATCTCTATTTAGCACCCGCTGTGCCGTTCAAGGATGGGCTGAGAGCCAGTAACGAATGTCCGCCGCCTGGGCGTTGCGGGGATCGAGGGAGAGAACCTTCAAATAGTGTTCGCGAGCCTTTTGGGTGAGGAACAGCTGCTGGGCATAGAGATTACCCAATGCCAAATGGGCGCGAGCCTCGTTGGGATTCTCCGAAAGCAGGGTTTCCAACTCTTTAGCGGCATCGCGCGGATGGCCAGCTTTCCGCAGGGCAAGGGCGAAATTATAGCGGGCGTTCACGTCTGTCGGCTTTATGGACAGTGCCATCTCATAAGCTGACAGCGAACGGACCAGGTGATCTAGGTCGTAAGCGGCCAAACCGAGGTTGTAGTATGCTTCGAAATAACTCGGGTCCGCCTGCGTGGCGGCGAGGTACTCAGTCACGGCGGCGGTGAGTTTGCCGCCCTGATGCGCCTTCAGTCCTGCGGCGAAATACTTGTCCGCTTCCTCGCGGTTCCCAAAGGCCGGTGCCGGTGGGCGCTGATATTGGTAAGGGGTTGACTTCACTTCCGGAACCGCAGGTAACGGAGTCGTGCTCGCAACCAACGCCGGTGCAGTTTCGCTTGGCGCGGTGACAATGGGACCATCGACGTTCTTGGCGACAACGCGCGAGTTGGTTGTGTACTGAACCGGTGCTGACACACGGTTGGTCTTGGGCGAATCACTTCCGAACCAGCGCACCGGATTGAGCTTTTGAAAGAATCCACGTTTCTCGGGCTTGGTCGGCGGCATCTCGATTCGGCCGGACGACGGCGGCGCCTCGGGAGTAGGCGTGGACACGGAAGCAGTCTGAACAGGCGCAGGCGGAGGCGTGGTCTTCGGTTGTTGCGCCGGCTTGATAGCGGGCTCGTCCGGTAATTGCACAACCTCGACTTTGCGAGTGACGGCAGGAAGGCCGAGCGGTTGCGTGGCGGGCGCGGCAACTTTCGCTACCACATTGGTGGAGCGATTCGTTGCTAGCGCCACTGCGACCGGAGGCGTTGAGGTCTTCACCGGCGGGATACTTACGGCAACGGTGTTCACCACTTGCGTGGGCTGCATCACTGGCGCTGTTTGGGTCAACACCGGCACCGGTTTTGCCGGCGGGTGTAGTTCCAAATCCAACGCGTGTGCCGTGTCGTTGACGGCCGCCCAGTTGGCTTGCTGCGGTTGTATGGCGAGATAGGCGCGATACTTCTCCAGCGCCACCGGGCGGTTGTTCAGATACAGGTGATTCAGGATCGCGAGATTGAGCAACGCGGGCGGGTAATTGGGCGAAAGTCGCACGGCGGAATCAAAATACGCTGCGGCGTCACGATAACGACGGCGCTGCCACTGCACGACGCCAAGACCGTTCATGGGTTCGGGATGCTTCGGCACCATCCGCGCAGCCTGACTCAGGCAACGCTCTGCATCATCGAATCGACGAGCGCGGCTGTGAGCGGCACCCAGTCGGATCCAGCCGTCCGCGTTGTTGGGTTGCAAACTGACGAACGCGGTTAACTCGTTCAGCGCCGCCGTAAGATTGGTCTGCTCCAGATGAAGATTGCCGAGATTGAAACGCGCTGCGACGAGGTTTCGATCCAGTTGGAGCGCCTGCCTGTACGCTTGCACGGCGTCGTTGATCCGTCCGACGTGGTGATAAGCCAGACCGAGCTGGTTCCAAATCAGCGCGCTCTGGGGCATCAACGCGCGCGCGGCTTCATATTTGGGAATCGCGTCGGCGAATTTACCGTCGCGTTGCAATCGTTCTCCCTGCTGCACCAACTCCGGTGCCGACGGAGTGCAACCGGCGAGCCAGGCGCACGCCATCCCCGCCAAGAGCACGCGGCCCATCGGAGATTTTTTATTGGTTGCCATTTGCGCCCTGCTGGTAACATTCGCGGCTCTGAGTGTCAAACTTCAGATGTGATGAGAGTTGGAATAGTGCGCACGGCCAGCCTGGCCCTTGGATTGTGTTTCGCGCTCACGGCAACAACGTGGGCGGCGGGCTCGCAGCCTCGCGGACCGAAATCGCCCGCGCGCGTGGTCATCGTCGAGGATCCGCAATCGATTGAAGACTTCAATCCGCGCCCGGACGTCATTCGCCAGATGGTCGAGTCGGGCGTCAAGCGATTGACCGGGAAAGCCAAGAACGTCGATGCCTGGCGCTCGCTCGTCTCGCCCAAAGATCGGGTTGGTCTGAAAGTGTTCGCGTCGCCCGGCGCCAACAGCGGAACGCGCAAGGCCGTCGTAGCGGCTGTAATTCAGCAGTTGCGCGACCTTGGCGTGCCGGCGACCAACATCATTGTTTGGGATCGGCAGTTGTTGGATTTGCGTCTGGCGGGTTTTTTCGAACTCGCGGAGCAATACGGCGTGCGCATCGCTTCCAGCTTGGACGCAGGGTACGACGAGACAAAATTTTACGACACGGCGTTGTTGGGCCGATTGGTTTACGGGGATCTCGAGTTCGGAAGAAAGGGCAATGGTGTCGGTCGAAAATCCTATGTCTCCAAACTCGTCACCCAGGAGATGACCAAGATCATCAGCATTACGCCGCTGCTGAATCACAACATCGTCGGTGTCTCGGGCAACCTCTACGGACTCGCGATGGGCAGCGTGGACAACATCCTCCGTTTCGAAGTGGATCGCGACCGGCTCTTCACCGCGGTTCCGGAACTATGCGCGCTTCCAGTGCTCGGTGATCGGGTGGTGTTGAACATCGTCGACGCACTGGTGTGTCAATACGAAGGCGGCGAACGCGGACTTCTTCATTACTCCACCACGCTGGGGCAATTGCGCTTCAGCCTCGATCCCGTCGCGCTGGACGTGCTGTCGCTTCAAGAGCTCGATCGCCAGCGTCGGGCAGCGAAAAAGAGCGAGCCGGAGAACTACATGGAGCTCTACCACAACGCCTCGTTGCTGGAGATCGGCGTCAGCGATCCGCGCAAAATTAAAGTCGAGCGGATTCCCTGAACGGAAAAGTTCGCGGGCAATCAGCCGCCCAGTTCGCGGCGCTTGGCGAGTAATTCCTTCGGCGCGAAAATTCCCGATGGCGTGATAATGCCGGTGATTAACTCCGGCGGCGTCACGTCGAAGCCGGGATTTCGCGCGCCGCTGCCGGGATTCGCCACGCGCACGTAGGCGCGCTTCGCGGATTTGCCGCTGCCAACGATTCCCCACGCACCGAGCACTTCGCTTTCGTTCCGCTCTTCGATGGGAATATCCATTCCGGACTTCAGCTTCCAATCGATCGTCGAGTGCGGAATCGCCACGTAGAATGGAATCCCGTGGCGGTGGGCGAGGACGGCTTTGGTGTAGGTGCCGATCTTGTTGGTCACTTCACCGGTGCGGCCCAGCGTGCGGTCGCTGCCTACGATGACGAGGTCAATTTCACCACGTTGCATCAGGTGCCCCGCGGCATTGTCGGCGATCACCTGGTGCGAGATGCCTTGCTGGGCAAGCTCCCACGCGGTCAACGAAGCGCCTTGCGAACGCGGCCGGGTTTCGTCGCAGAACACATGAAAGCTGCGGCCCTCGGCTTGGGCGGCATACATCGGCGCCGTGGCCGTACCCACATCGACAAACGCGAGCCAGCCGGCGTTGCAGTGGGTGAGAACGTTCATACCCTCGCCTATCAGCTTCGCGCCGTGAGTTCCGATGGCTTCGCAGTGAGCGACATCCTCGTTGGCAAATTCCTCCGCCGCCGCGAGCGCGATTTCCTGCTGCGCAGCGACGGTTTTACCTGTGCGCATCTTGCGGCGGACGTCATTCATCGCGTTTACGGGATCGACGGCTGTGGGCCGCGCGTTCGCCAAGGTGGTGAAAACTTCGTCAACGTGGCGTTGAAAGCTTTTCAGACCCGCGCCACGGAAGGCCCGCGCGCCTTGCGCGAGTCCGTAGGCGGCGGTTGCTCCAATCGCACCGGCGCCGCGCACTACCATGTCGGTGATCGCCCGCGCCGCGGCGCGAAAATCGCGAATTGCCACAATCTTGAACTGGTGCGGAAGCAAACGCTGCTCGATCAGGAGAACGGCGTTGCGCTTCGGATCAAAAGCAACGGTACGATGATGACGGGTGCGGCCGCCGACGGTAACATTCATGCGAGGAGGCTAAACGAGCGGGAAGGGAGGACGAAAGCGGGAATTCGCGGAAACGAAACCGGTCAGGATTTCGTGATCAACGCCCGAATCTTCACGCGGAGTTTCCGATAAAGCGGGTGTTGCCGCAGCGGTTTGAGATCCGGATCGCGCCGCAGCCATTTGAAATCGCGATAGCCGAGATCGAGCGCTGTATTGAGCGACTGCGCGGCGCGTTCCAGTTGGCCAGTCAGCGCGTAACTGCACGCGAGGTTGTAGTGAACACCGGGATCATTCGGCCGGGCTTTCGCGAGGCGAAGATCCACTTTGAGGCCCTCGTCGTATTTTCCGCGGCGGGTGTAATCGTCGCCCAAGACTAGCAGCGCTTCGACGAAGCCGGGGTCGCGTTTGACGACGCCTTCGATGAAACCGATCTCGATATCGAGATCCTTCCTTTCTTCGCGAGAAAGTTTGTTGGGCGATGCTGGTTTCTTCTGCATACGACTTCGTTTCGGATATTTTGCAAAGGCTCCCGTCAAGTCAAGCCGCCCGACGGGAGAAAATTGACGGGCACGTTCTCTCCAAAACATCGGTGCGCCGAGGCATTTTGTCGCGATGAACGTGAATAGCGGCATCGCGTTGCTCGTCAGCCTTTTCGCTCCTGTTTGAGTAATGCCAGATCGCGGAAGTGTGTTTGATTTCGCTTGTTAAGCAACCGTTCAACCCTCATCGCCCGGCCGCAGTGCCATCAAACCGAGCCGCGCGAAAAGCAATCGGCAATTCGTCGCGGCGCGGTGTTATTCAGCGTACTGCTTGCAATCACATGGAGCGGCTGCACGGCGGCACACTATAAAAAATCCGCGGACAAGGAAGTTTACCGCATCATCGGCGAGAAGCAGGAGCACGCCACCGGACAGGTTGTCACGAATTTCAGCATCGACACGTCGTTCTCGAAACGCGATCCGGACAAGATTCTCGCAGAGGAAATAATTAGTGATCGCATGGTGCCCGGCGCGCTGGTTTTGACCGTGGAAGACGCATTGAGAATTGCCGTGTCGAGCAACCGGACCTATCAGGCCAACAAGGAAAAGCTTTTCCTTAGCGCCCTCACGCTGACCGGCGAGCGTTATAATTTTGCTCCAATTCCTATTGCATCCAGCACCGCCAGGCTCGATCGCAACACCGACCGCAGCCAGAGCCGCTCCGTTACCAGCCAGGTCGGCGTGGGACAATTGTTGAAGACGGGCACGCGCCTCAGCGTGAGCATCGCCAACGATATTCTCCATTACTACACGGGCAATGGACAAGGACTGGCCACCACAACTCTGGCGGTTGATCTGGTACAACCCCTCCTCCGCGACGCCACGACCGACGCGCTGGTGGAACGACTGACACAAGCCGAACGAAACACCATTTACGAGGTGCGCACGTTCAGCCGTTACCAAACCACATTTGCCGTCGATGTGGTCATCGCGTATTTCCGCCTCCTGCAACAACAGGACACCGTCCGCAATCAATACGTCAACTACCGCAATCAGATCCGATCCCGCGAACGCGCCGAAGCCTGGGGCAAAGACCGCATGTCCCCCAAAGAAGTCGACCAAGCACGCCAAAGCGAGCTAACGGCCAAGAACAGCTACCTTTCGGCCGTGGAGGTTTATAAGGACCGACTTGATTCCTTCAAACTGACACTGGGCCTGCCCCTCTCGACCAAGATTCAACTCGATGACAAAGCGATTCAGGATCTCATCGCCCGTGGAGTCCCGCCCCTGACCTACTCCGAGTCCGCCGGCTACGCGATCGCCACCACGAAGCGACTCGATTTGCTAAACGAAATCGACAAATTCGAAGATTCCAAGCGCAAGATTCAAGTGGCAGCCAAGGGACTGAAAGCCGACCTGCGAATATTCGCGCACGGCCAGCTGGATTCCAAGAAACCGACGGACTACACACGATTTAACTTCGACGACTACCACGCATATGCCGGGGTCACGCTGAACCTTCCTTTCGATCGATTGGATGAACGCAACACCTACCGGGCCTCGTTTATCAATTTCGAACTTCAGCTGCGGCAACTCTCCATCGCCCTAGACAATGTGTTCGATGAGGTTCGCCAGAGCCTCCGCTCCCTCGAGTTGGCCCGCCAAAGTTACGACATCCAAAAATTCTCCGTGGCGCTCGCCGAGAAGCGTGTCGAAGGCACGGATCTGCTCGTGCAAGCGGGACGCGCGGAGATTCGCGATCTCTTGGACGCGCAACGCGACTTGTTGACCGCACAACTAGCCCTGACGCAAGCGATGGTTGACTATCTTGCAGCCCGGTTGGGATTTTTGCGTGATCTCGGAATTTTGAAGGTGGACGAAGAACAATTCTGGTTCAAGAATCAGACCATTCCGCCACCCCCGTCGGGACAGGAGGCATCGCCCCCGCCTGCCACCGACGAGGTGACGACGCCGGAACAGCTTTTTGGAAAAACGAAATGACGACCGCGCAAGCCATCCCTGTTTATTGGAAGAAAATGATCACGGGCGAGTTGCTCCCGCCGAAGATGCGCGACTTCTTTCAGAAGAACCCGCGGCTCTTCTCGGCAATCGCCATCGGAATACTGCTGTTGCTCGTGGTGGTGACGTGGCGGAGTTGCAGCCGCTCCCAGCAGTCGCAAGTCTCGTTTCACACTGTCAAGCGCGGTGAATTTTTGGTCTCGATTATCGAAGGCGGCTCTTTGCGCGCTGTGAACGAGGTGGTCGTCCGCAACGAACTCGAGGGCACCGCGCGCATCATCACGATCATTCCCGAAGGCACTACGGTGAAAAAGGGCGACCTGCTGATAGAACTGGATTCCTCCGACCTGCAGGACAAGTTGAACCAGCAGGAACTGGCCTCGGAAAACTACAAGTTCACCTTCGTCCAAGCGGAGCAAAACCTCAGCATTCAAAAGAGCCTGATCGAAAGCAACATCAAGGAGGCAGAACTGAAAGTTCGGTTCGCCGAGTCGGATCTGGAAAAATACGTCGAGGGCGATTTCCCCCAGGCGAAAAAGAAAATCGATGCTGACATCACCCTTGCACGCGAAGAACTCCAACGCGCCCAAGATCGCTACAACTGGACCGTCGAACTGAACAAGAAAAACTACGCGTCCAAGAGCGACTTGCAGGCTGACCAGTTGGCGGTGCAACGCATTAACGTAAAAATCGAGCTGTCCCAGGAAGACCTGCGGTTGCTGACGAAGTATGACTATCCCAAGCGCCGCGCCTTGCTCGAATCCAATGTCGAACAGGCCAAGGGTGACTTGGAACGCATGAAGCAACGCGCGGCCTCCCAGCTGGCACAGGCGGAAGCGGATCTCGAAGCGCGCCGTCGCTCGCTGGAATTGCAGACCCAACGCTTGAAGGAACTGCGCGACCAGCTGGCGTTGACGAAGATTTACGCGCCGCAGGATGGCTTGGTGGTCTACGCCGCCACCAGCAGTGCGGCGGGAACACCGATCGAAGAAGGCTCCAACGTCCGCCTCCGCCAGGAGATCATCAAACTGCCCGACATCAGCTCAATGCTGGTGGACGTAAAAGTGCACGAGACCTTCGTCAACCAGATCAAACCGGGTTTGCTCGCCTACGTGACGATCGATTCCATTCCCGAACGCCGGTTCGTCGGCAGCGTTCGCCGCGTGGCTCCGTTACCGGACACGGTGAGCCGTTACTACAATCCCAACCTCAAAGTTTATTCTACCGAGGTCGTCATTGAGGAACAAATCCCGGATCTGAAGCCCGGCGTTTCCGCCCACGCGGAGATCGTGATCACCAATCTGAACAACGTGATTTCCGTTCCGATCCAAGCCGTCGCCACGCTCAAGGGCAAGCAAGTGATTTACCTTGCTGACGGTTCGCCCGCCGTGCCGGTGGAAGTTGGCTACAACAACGATCGCTTCATTGAAATCCGCAGCGGGCTTAAAGAGGGCCAGCAAATCCTGCTGGCCGCTCCCAACACCAGCAATGACAGCCAGGACTTGGTGGGGTCGATGGTTTCCTCCAAGGAAATCGAGGAAGCCAAGAGCCTCCTCAAGAAGACCAACGCGCCGGCCAAGGGCTCCATTTCCGGTCGCGGAACGAGCCGCAGCTCTTCCGAATCCAAGCCGCCGCCCAAGCCCAAAACACCCAAACCCGATAAGACTCCGAAGCCGGGCAATTCCTTGAACACTGGCAAGTAGCCTTCATGAGCCAGCAAGCCATCATCCGGCTGGTGGGGATCGAAAAGACCTACCATCTTGGCGAAGTCGACGTCCATGCTTTGCGAGGGGTGAACCTCGAAGTGCAGGAAGGGTCTTACGTCGCCATCATGGGACCGTCCGGCTCCGGCAAGTCGACCATGCTCAACGTGCTGGGTTGCCTTGATCGTCCCACCAAAGGCCACTACTTCCTCGGCGGCGAAGACGTTTCCAAGCTCGACGACAACGCGATCTCCGCCGTGCGCGGCAAACGCCTCGGGTTCGTCTTTCAAAGCTACAACCTCATTCATCAACTCACGGTCATCGAGAACATCCACGTCCCCCTCTTCTATCAGGGCCGCGATCTGGCGCAGACCTACCAGCATTGCAAGAAGTTCGCCGAACTCGTGGGCTTGGGCGACCGCCTGGATCACCGTCCCAAGCAACTTTCTGGCGGTCAGCAACAGCGCGTCGCCATCGCCCGTTCGCTGGTCAATGAGCCTCTGATGATTTTGGCGGACGAACCGACCGGCAACCTCGATTCCAAAACCGGCGCCGAAGTGCTCGATCTCTTTGACAAGCTGAACGGCGAAGGCAAGACCATCGTCCTCGTTACCCACGGCGGCGAGGTTGCGGAACGCGCCCAGCGAGTGATCCACATGAAGGATGGTTTGATCGATCGCGAAGTCATCAATCGCCCCTTTCGTCCGGTGACGCCCGTGACTGCCTGACCATGCTCATTCCCGCGCGCCATCTCCGGACCATTCAACTGGGCATCAAGAGTCTGATGCTCCACAAGATGCGTTCCATCCTCACCATGTTGGGGATCATCTTCGGCGTGTGCTCCGTCATCGCGATGTTGGCGATCGGTGAAGGCGCTTCATACGAGGCGCAGGAAGCGATCAAGCGGCTGGGCAGCAGCAATATCATCATCCGCAGCGTCAAACCGCCCGAAGGCAACAAAAGCGGCAGTTCTGCGCGCAGTTACATCATCGAATACGGCCTCACCTATGCCGATGCGGGCCGCCTCAAAACCACTTTACCCGGCGTCATGCGGGTGTTGCCGATGCGCATCGTCCGCGAAAACGTGCGCTTCAATCGCATCAGCATTCAAGGACAGATCATTGGCACCCATCCCCTTTATGCGACCATGTCCGGACTGCGCCTCGTCAACGGCCGCTTCCTGACCGATACGGATGAGTTGCACCAAAAGAATGTCTGCGTGCTCACGGCGGGATTCGCTGATCGCCTCTTCCCCTATCAGGAACCATTGGGAGAATCCGTGCGTGTCGAAGCGGATTACTACCGGGTCGTTGGAATCGTTCAGGAAACATCCACTGAACAAAAACGTCCGCAGGCAGGTGGCGGCGCCAACGAAGGGCAGGCGCTGGACAACAATATCTATATCCCGCTCTCCACGGCCCGCGCACGCTTCGGCGAGACGATCATGAAGCGCTCCACCGGCAGCTTCTCCGCGGAAAAGATTCAACTTCACCAGATCACCGTGCAGATGGAAGACACGGACTCGGTGGAAGGCGCCGTTCCCCAAATCGAGACCTTGCTCAATCGCTTCCACGACAAGAAGGATTTCGAAATGATCGTCCCGCTTCAGTTGCTCCGGCAGGCCGAGCAAACCAAGCGCATCTTCAATATCGTCCTCGGATCCATCGCGGCGATTTCCCTCATCGTCGGCGGCATCGGCATCATGAACATTATGCTGGCGACCGTTACCGAGCGCACCCGGGAGATCGGCATCCGTCGCGCGCTTGGAGCCAAGAAGCGCGACATCATCACGCAATTCCTCGTTGAAACAGTCGTGCTCTCGGTGGGCGGCGGCGTCATCGGCGTGATCATCGGCGTCATCGTACCGTTTCTCGTCGAATGGTGGGCGGAAATGAAGACCATCATCACGATCTCGTCATTGGTGCTTTCCTTCGGCATCTCCGGCCTGATCGGCGTTATCTTTGGCCTCTACCCTGCCAACCGCGCCGCGAGCCTCGACCCCATTGAAGCGCTGCGCCACGAGTAGTTTCCTACCGAAACCAGCCTCGATTACCCGGCCCTATTTTCCGGTGAACCACTTCTTCGCCGTCGAGTCGTTGGTGAAGAACTTCAACAATTGCTCAGCGACTTTTTGCCGACCCAAATCACTCGGATGCGTCCCGTCACCGCCAAGATCCTCGCGCTTGTAGACTAAGCCATCGGCTTTCCGCGGGGTCTCGCCGTCCGCCCACAGATACGGCCCCCAAAGCAACAGCGGCGACTGCACTTGGCCTTTGGCCGAGTCATAGTTCAGCTCAGGCTTTCCCGCAATCTGATCCTGGATGAGCCAGCGCATCGAGAATGCTTCCTCGTAGGCGTACGGTTCCGGGTTCAGTCCTGTTGTCGCGTAGCCCGCGTAAATGCGGCTCGAGAGGTAAACGATGCGCAGGTTGGGGAATCTTGCCTTCAGGTTCGCAAGGCTCTTGATAAGATTTCCCTGCAACTGCTTCGCGTGTTTCGGAAAATCGCCGTATTGCGCGGGCCCCGCCTCGGCCTGCTTCATCCACGCGACCTGAATTTGCTTTGCGCTAAGTCCGGCTGCCTTCAATCGCTCGTCCACTCTCGGCCACAACGCTGACGTCATATCGGCCCAACGCGCCGCCGTTTGGCCACCTTGCGCCCCGTCGATCACCACCACGTTCGGAGCCTTGGCGGAATCGGCATCGGCCAACTGTTTGAAGCGTGAGTATTCCTGTGTTGTGTTCGACATGCCGACAGAGAGCAAGCCGATCTTCCCTTCCTTAGAAGGACTACCGTCCGCATCGAGCGGGCGAATCTTCGCTGATTCTTTCAACGCCGCTTCGAGATGGAGCTTCGGCGGCTCATTCCTCCCGCCACCGTAAAGTCCGCCGTCCTCGCCTTTGTATTTGCCCGTCCCGAGTTCAGTGAGCGGCGTGAGATGTTGCGTCCACGGCGCGGGCGCGGCTGCTTTGGCTCCGCCGGAACCACCGCCGCCGCCGCGCGCGGCTTTGGCTCGATCGTAATAAGCCTGTTCCTCCGCAGTAAGCTTTTCGCCACTCTGCGCCTTGCGGTGCAATTGCTGGGCGCGTTCCCAATCAATGCCCTTAGCCGCGGCGTTGGCGTTGCCGGTAGCCGGTGCGGGAGACTGATTGCCGCCCTCGGCCTGGCGTTGACGCTCGGCCATCGCGCGCTTGATGTAAGCCTCTTCATCAGCGCTCAGTTTCTCGCCGCGCTGGCGCCGCTCGAAGTATTCGCGGGCCTTGCTGAAATCAACCGGCTCCTCGGCGGCGCGCAACACGGGCGCGATCAACGAACAACAAACTGCGAGGGTGGCGATGAAACGAGTTTTCATGGGTAAAAAGGTGACGCCACCAACTCGTAGGCGGTTTCAACTCAATTCGCCACTTCCGCGACGTAAAGCTGGGTCCACTTGCCGCTGCTGACGTTGAAGTAAATACGTTTCCCGTCGGCGCTGAAGACCGGATGTGGATGTGAGACGCGCCATGACTTTGCGCCGTGCGAGTTGTCGAAATGATGGAGGACGATCTGGCCCGGCCCGCGAGCGTTGGCGAGCACAACGCCCCATTCGTTCCTCGGGCCGTCGAAGCTGGTCATGATCGTGTCGGTGACGATGAGTTTTCCGTCGGGACTCACCGACGGATGATCGCCGCTCACGTCGCGAAAGGCGGGCGCGGACTTTTCGCCGTCGGCGGCGGCCTTGGCGCGCGACGCCTTGGTGGGCATGGCGGGATGCGGCGTGGCTTTGCCAGTGTCGCTGTCGAAGATCGTGAAGTGCATCTCCGTGATGTGCCGCGAATCCGGCTGCCACGAGGGATGGCCCCACTTCGGATTCATGTAGAGAAACTTTTTGTCGGCGAGGCTGTAGCAGATCAATCCCTGCCGTGCGCTGGCAGATTTGCTGCGCGGGTCGTCACCGGTCGCGAGGGCCATCTTGAAGAAGACGCGTTCGAGATTCGGGCTGAGGATGGGAAAGAAAATGGACGGCTGCAGTTCGCCGAAAGTTTTAGCGAACCAATCCGGAAACGCTTGCTTCAAAGCGGCGACCGTCACGGGCGTCTGCCGTTCGCCGGTGGCGACGTTAATCAAATCGAGGTCGCGATGCGTGCCGGGATTCCAATGCGGACTGTAGAGCGGAATCACGTCGGCATTCGGCTGGCCCCAACCAGCAAGCTGCCCGCGCGCGAGCACGCGTTCTTTCAACGTGTCGAGGTCCACGCAGCCAACGAACCATTCCTTGTCACGCTCGCCGTGGAACACGATGCGCTTGCCGCTGGAGACCCATTGCTGGCACGCGACGCGGTGAGCGTCCTCGGCGTTGATGCTGGCCGAGAGCACGGTTTCCTTGCCCGTCGCGCGCTCGATCATCCGCACTTCACCGCGATGCCCGTCTGTAGAAGTTGATGAAAAGAAAATCACTCGCGACCCGTCGGGGCTCTCGGGACACGTGTTGAAGTAGGAATGAATCGTGTGCCGATTGGTGTCCGTTACCACAGGACGGATCGTCACGCGGCCACGCCACTGGGCGAGCGGATCGTCGGTCGCGCTGGCTGCAGCTGAGGCAATGGCCGCATGCGCGAGGAAAGCGCACGTCGCGAGGAGAACGAGCAGGGGCTTCACAGAACCGATTAGAGCGCACTCTCCATGGTTCTGCAACCAGCCTGCGACTTGCGTTTAGCGTCGGTCGGTTCGAGTATAACCGGCGATAACTTGCTCGTATGAACTTCAAGCCCCTTTGCGTGAGCCTCGTGATTCTTGCTGGCGGGCTTGCCATCGCCGCGGGCGCGAACGAGGTCCAGCCGCCGATTGCCTTCCCGTTACTGGGCCTCGATGGACGCATTCATTCGTTGGAGCAGAACGACGCACGGCGCGTGCGAGTGTTCGTGTTCCTCGGCACCGAATGCCCGATCGCACGCAGTTACACGCCGGAACTCAACCGGCTGCACGCGCAATTCGCCGCTGAACGGGTGGAGTTGTTCGGCGTATTGTCGGACCGCGACGTGACGCGCGCGGACGCCGCGCAGCATTTTATGGAGTTTCAGGCGAAGTTTCCCGTGTTACTCGACGCTTCGGGCTTGCTCGCTGACGCACTGAAGCCGACGCACACGCCTGAGGCGTTCGTGCTCGATGGCGACGGACGTATCGCGTATCGCGGTGCGCTGGACAACGCGTGGGAAGATATCGGCCGCCGTCGCTCCAATGTGGAAAAACATTATCTCGCCGAGGCCATACGCGCGACGCTCGCGGGTAAAACGCCGGCTATCGCGCAAACCAAAGCGGTTGGTTGTTTCTTCGAAGGCGGGCCGAACGCGAAGGACGCGAAAATTTTCGTGACGTTCAACCGCGACATCGCGCCCATCGTATTCGCGCGCTGCATGAACTGTCATCGCGACGGACAGGTCGCGCCGTTTCCGCTCACAAACTTCGCGCAGACTGCCAAGCGTGCGAAGCAAATCGCGCGCGTCACGAGCGAGCGCGTCATGCCGCCGTGGATTCCCGCTGCCGGGCACGCGAAGTTCGTGGGTGAACGCTGGCTCACGGATCGCGAGCTCGCGTTGTTTAAATCGTGGTCCGAAAGCGGCGCGCCCGAGGGCAAGGCTACCGATCTTCCGCCCGCGCCGCAGTTCGCAGAGGGTTGGCGCTTCGGTAAGCCCGATTTAATTTTGAAAATGCGCGAACACTTCACCGTGCGCGCCGACGGGCCGGACATCCTGCAAAACTTCGTCATCCCAATCGACATCGCGGAGGACAAGCTCGTCGCTGCCATCGAGTTTCATCCCGGCAACAAACGTGTCGTCCATCACAGCGTGCTCTTCCTCGATGACAAAGGTGCCGCGCGCAAGCTCGACGCCGCCACGCCGGAGCCCGGTTATCAGAATTTCGGCGGCGCGGGTTTCCTGCCGAGCGGCGCGCTTGGCGGATGGAGTGCGGGCAATTCCCCGCGCGCGTTGCCGAACGCCATGGGCCGCTATTTGAAAAAGGGCAGCGACCTCGTCATGCAATTGCACTATCACCCGAGCGGGAAGGTCGAGACGGATCAAAGCGAGGTCGGCGTGTATTTCGTGAAGCGCCCCGTCGCCGAAGTGTTGAAGGAACGCGCGAAGCTCGTCGGCAGTATTTGGATGGCGAACTACGAGATGAACATTCCCGCCGGCGAGGCGAACTATCAACGCAGCACAAGCTACACGCTGCCGCGCGATGTCATCATGGTTGGCATTGTTCCCCATATGCACCTGCTCGGCAAAAGCATGACCGTCACCGCGACCAAGCCCGACGGCACGCAGCAGACGCTCATCGATGTGCCGCGCTGGAACTATAACTGGCAGGACGAGTATTACTACGAGCGTCCTTTCGCGCTGCCCAAGGGCACGCGTCTCGACGTCACTGCAACTTTCGACAACAGCGCCGCGAATCCCGCCAATCCGAGTTCGCCAGCCAAACGCGTGACGTGGGGCGAAGGCACGCTCGACGAGATGCTCTACTGCTTCTTCCTCATCACTGCCGACAAGACGGAAGATCTCCTCCATGTCATCTTCGACAACCTCGCCCACGATTCGAAACAACCGCGGGCGAAGGCGGCAGGAAAGTAAATGGCACCGATCCCGCGACTCGCAGTGAGCAGTTTCGCGAAACACTTTCTGGTGACACGCGAAACTTCTAGGTGGGAACTATTCGAACGGCGTAACCGTCTCGCCACCTAGACGTCTCCTGCCGCGATGGTCGGCATCGGACAAATATTACGGACCAAGTTCGCGCATGCGTGTGGGCTCACTGGTTTGCTGCTCGCCCTGCTGGTCACGTTGTTTCTTCCAGCTGCGAGTTGCGCGCAGACCAATTACGATTTCTCACCCGTTACCGGGTTGCTGCAATCCAACCTCAATCTCTACGGCACGAACGTCGTCATGCTGTTGTATCAGCGCGACACGCCGATTTATTCTTTTCAAGCGGGCACGCTGGCGACGAACACCCGTCGCGGCATTGCGTCGGCGAGCAAGTGGCTCTCGGGCGCGATCGTTCTCTCGCTGGCGGAACGCGGCTATTTTCAGCTCAACGATCCGATCAAGCGCTACCTACCGGCGTTCACAAACTTTGTCTCCAACGGCTACAACAAGGGCGACATCACCATCCGCCAGTGCTTTGCGATGACCTCCGGCCTCTATGATGTTACCAACGCGAGCTACGACACAGATCCTTCGTTCACCCTTGCGCAATCTGTCGATCTCATCGCCACCAACATTCCGGTCGTGTTCGCGCCGGGGACACAGCTCGCCTACGACGGCGACGGCATGCAGATCGTCGGGCGCATCTGTGAAATCGTCACGGGCAAAGACTGGCGCACGCTGGCGACGAACGTTTTGTTTCAACCTCTGGGCATGACGAATTCGGATTACAACTTTTTCGGGTTGAACAACCCTGGCATCGCCGGCGGCGCGCGCAGTTCCGTCGAAGATTATCAGAAGTTTCTCCAGATGGTTCTCAACAACGGCGCGTTGCCGGATGGTCGCGCGTTTCTGTCGAGTCGCGCCGTGCAGGAATTCTTCGTCAACCAAACCTTGGGCCTTCCTGAATATTATTCGCCATGGCCGCCCTCAACGCTCTTCGCCTACAACCAGCGACCCGACTACGGCATGGGTTCGTGGGCGCTCGCGCAGAATCCCACCAACGGAGTCGTCGAGGAAGTGAGCAGCCCCGGAGCGTTCGGCACGTGGCCGTGGGTGGACCGGCGGCGCAACTTGCGCGGGGTGATCTTCATGTTCGGCGCGAATGGATTTTCGACGACCGTGTATAACAACCTCCGCATCCTCAACGCCGTGCGCGCTGCGGTGGACGCCGTGCCCGTGACTCCACCGCCGCCAGCGAACGCGCTCAACATCTCGCGCAGCAGCGATTACGTGAAGGTCGATTGGACAGGCAGCGCGCAGCTTGCAACGTCCCTCGATCTACAGTCATGGACCACGTTGCCTTGGGCGACGAGTCCGTTCTTCGAATTCCTTCCCGGCACTTCGACGAATCGGCTCTTCTACCGCTTGCTCGCTCCCTGAGCGTTACTTCTTCGCGGCTGGCTTCGGGGTGGTCTTAGATGCCGGCTTGGCTACGGGCGCAGGCGTTTCCTCATTCTTCCAACTGAACGGAGTGCCGTCTTGCGGTGGGTTGAGGATGAAGGCGACGAGGTTGCGGAAATCACCTTCGGGCATTTGCTCCAGACCTTCGGGCATGAGCGAGATCGGGCTCACGCGCAGGTTCGCGATGTCGCTGCGCGCGAGGATGTCTTCCTTCGGGCCGGCGCTAAGCAGGCGAATGCGTGTTTCGTTTTCTTCGGCGAGCCGGCCACTGACGGTGCGGCCGTCCTTCAACTCGGCTTCTACGAGTTCGTAGCCGCGACCGATGATCTGATTCGGATCAATCACGTTCGCGAGCAACGCGTCGAGTGTGCTGCGCCCTACGCCGGTGAGGTCGGGGCCGATGTCCGCGCCTTCTCCGTGCAGTTTGTGGCAGGTGAAACAGGTCTTCTGCGCGATCTCGCGGCCCTTCTTCAAATCAGGCGGCGTCTTCGCACCGAGGATCATCTGTTTCTTAGTGGCGATGACCTTGGCCTTGTCGGCATTGGCTTCCTGCACACGGCCAAAGATCAACCCGGCGCGGCGCGCGAGCATGCCGTAATCAGCCGTCGAGCGCGTGATCGTGCGGATGGCGCTCGCCGAGACATCGCTCGCGAGCACCGAACCTCCTTCGACGGCCGACAACAAAACCGAAGCCCAACGGTCGCGCGCGGCAAACGTCTCCACAGCGGCGCGACGCGTGGCGGGCGTCAACTGCTTCCAGCGGTTCACGATCTCCTTTGCTGCGTCGTCGTCATTGAAGAGGGCGCCAATGGCGCGGACGGCCTCGATCATCAAGGGCTCGGGCTGTCCCTTCGCGAGGAGGTTGAACAGCGGCTCGCGCGCGGCCGCAGGCGGCTTCATGCCTCGAGCGCTCTCGACGGCCTTCAACCGCTCATTCAGCGGCGCCTTTGCATCGCCGATGCGCGCGAGCATGGATTGCAGCGCGCCGGCATTGCCCCACGCGGCACCGAGTTGCTTCGCGAAATCGGCGATGTCCTTGCGCGGGCTGGCGAGGAATTTTTTGAAGAACTCTTCCGTGGGCTTGGTCGGCGCAATGGCCTTGCCCTTCTGTCCGTCCACGAGGCCGTTAAAGGCCGCGGCGATCAATGCGTGATCGACGGGTTGCGCGGCGACAAAGTCGAGCACGGCATTCATCTGCTCGGGCTGTTGCAGGTCGCAGATGCGCCGCATGGTCTTGTAGGCGAGTTTGCCCGACAGCGGCATCGTAGCCTCGCCGTTTTCGGCGAGCCAACGGAGCATGGCGGCCGGTTCCGCGGCCACGAGCGGTTCCGCAGCGAGCCAGAGCATGAACGGCAGCAACGGGTCCTTCGCGTCGGCGGAGGCTTTGGCGACCTTGTCGAGAATGCCGCCGATGGCGCGGTGGACATCAGCGTTGAAAGGCGCCGCCGTGTTGACGGTGAGCGAACCGGAAACGAACTGGCGGCAGGCGGTGACCACGGCGGTGCGCACGGTGGGATCCGAATCATCCGCCAATCGGCCAAGCAAATCCGCCGCAAGCTGATCCGCAACCTGCCGTTCTCCGGTAAGCCGCGCGGCCCACGCGCGAATGGCGGGATCCTTGTCTTCCGACGCCTTCACGAGCGTGTCGTCCGTGAGGTAGCCCGAGGTGTGCATCGTCCAGAACGCCGCGAGGCGCGCATCGAGCGACGCACCGTTCGCGAGCACCTTCTGCAACTCGCCCATCACCGTGTTGTCGCGGCGCTCGGTCAGGAGGCGTTGCGCGGTGCGGCGCTGCCAGACGTTTTCGTGGGCGAGCACTTTCACCAACTCGCGCGAGCTGAGCTTGGCGAGGTCCATCTTCGCGTCGGGACGAGAGGGAACTTTTCTGCCCGGCTCCTTGCCGGTCCACACCACGCGCCAGATGCGGCCGTGCGTGCGGTCCACGCCCTCGGGATCGGCGCGGGCGTTTTGGTAGCACGGGTACTTATCGTACCAGTCGCCGACCCACAACGCGCCATCGGGCCCGACCTGTTCGCTGATCGGGCGGAACCAACCGTCGGTCGTAGTGAGAAAATCTTTTTCCGCAGTCGCTTTGAAACTGGAGCCATTCGGCGTGAGGCGGTCGCAGTTGAGTGCGCTTTGATGGATGTTGCCCATCATCACGAGCCCGAGCCATTCGGCGGGAAACTGGTTGCCCTGATACACATTCACGCCGCAATAGGCCGCGCGGAAATGTTTGTGATCCACGATGCTCGGGAGCAGTTCGTAGGCGTAGGGATGCGCCGGCACGCCGCCCTGCCGGACGTAGATGCCACCGGGCGCCATGTGCCAGAGATGGTCCACGACGCATGCGCTGATGATCGCATTGCCGGTGCGATCGAAATCCACGCCCCACGGATTACTCGTGCCGTCGGCGAAGACTTCGAACTTTTTCGTCTGCGGATGAAAGCGCGCGACGGCCGCATTCACCGTGACGCCGGGCTCGGTGGCCTCGGGCACCTTGACCTTCGAGTGCGTGAACACGCCGTGGGTCATGTAGAGGTAACCGTCCGGTCCCCACGTGAAACCGTTCAACAACTCGTGCCGGTCCTCGAGGCCGAAACCGCTGAGCACGATGTTGCGCACGTCCGCGACGTCATCGCCGTTGGTGTCTTTCAGAAACAACAGCTCCGGCGCCTGCCCCACGTAAGCGCCGCCGTCGCCGAGCAGAATGCCCGTCGCGAGATTCAACCCGTCGGCAAACACGGTGCGTTTGTCCGCGCGCCCATCGGCGTCGGTGTCCTCGAGAATGATGATGCGGTCGCGCGGCTTGGTGCCCTTGGGCGCGCCAAGCGGATATTCGTAGAGCTCCACGACCCATAACCGCCCGCGATCGTCCCACGTCATAGCGACGGGATTCACGACCATCGGTTCCGAGGCAAACAAGCGAACCTCGAAGCCGGGCGGGACGGTAAACGCCTGCTGTGAATCGGCAGGTGATAGGGCGGGCGTCGCCGCGGGGGCTCGGGTGATAAGATCGCGCTTCTGTGCTTCGGAAAGTTCAATCGCGGAGAGAGCCGTCAGCCCGAGCGCAAGCGCAATCAAGGTCGAAAATATTTTCATGGCGAATCCTCGTGACCTTGCCGCAAGCGACGTTGGTTCGCCATGAGTTTTCGCGCATTCGTCTTGAGGATTTGCCCCGCGGCGCGAGCGGATAGCTTGACCTTGCCGAGTTATGGGCGGAGGTTGGCTCCCACGCCCTTTATGAAACCAACCCAAAAACTCTCCGTCGGAATTCTCACGCTGCTGCTGGTCACCTCGGTGGGGCGCGCGGCGGATTTTCTCAACAGCCTCCGTGGCCTCGCGGGCACCAATGCCGCGCTGAGTTCCGCTGCCGCCCTTACGGGCAACGAAATGACCAAGGGGTTGAAAGAAGCGTTGGCCAACGGCGCGAAGAAAGCCGTTGCCGGCCTCGGCAAACCCGACGGCTTCCTGAAAAACCTCGACGTGAAAATCCCGATGCCCGAGAGCTTGAAGAAAATCGAAACCGCCGCGCGTCTCGCGGGACAGGACAAGATGGTGGACGATTTCACAGTCTCGATGAATCGCGCCGCTGAGCAAGCCGTGCCGGTGGGGTTGAACATTCTCGCCGATAGCATCACCAAGATGAGCATTGCCGATGCGCAGGCGATCTTGAAGGGCGCGCCGGACGCGGCGACGCAGTATTTCAAACGCACCAGTGAGGCGGCGCTCGCGGAAAAATTCCGACCGATCATTTCCAAGGCTACGGACTCGGTCGGCGTGACGCAGCAATACAAAGAACTCACGGGCAAGTTCGGCCAGGTGCAGGGACTCACCTCGCTTTTCGGCAGCAAGAAAACCGCCGGACCCGGCGCCATGGATGTCGATGGCTACGTGACCACGAAAGCCATGGACGGCCTGTTCAAGATGATCGCTGTGGAGGAGAAATCGATCCGCGCCAATCCGGCAGCGCGCACCACGGATCTGCTAAAGAAGGTATTCGGTTCCGTCACGCCTGCGAAGTGATACTCGGAGTTCACGGCCACACGACGCCGTCGGTCATGGTTTTCGCCAGCGCGCTTCCGCCGCGAAACTCCAACGTCACCGCACCGCTGTGACTCGTATAGATCACGGGGATGTTTCGTGCCGCGAGACGGTCGCGAAGAATTTTCCCTGCGCGCTCACTCGCGGGGTAGTCACTGTCGGTGATGACAATTAATCGCGGATTAATCGCTTCGAGTAACGCATCGTTGAGCGGCTCGCCTTGTCGGGGCAATCCCGCGACAATGATGTCCGCGCGCAAATCGCCGGCGCGTTCGAAAAGTTTAGCTTGGCCAGCTTTGCCCAGTGACGAAAGGAGTAACACCGGCACGCCCTTGATCTCTTTGCGCAAGACCACGGCGCCATCGTCAGCCTGCGTGAACTTGTCGGCCGCGTCGGGGTGCAGCACGGACCATCCACTGACAGTTTCTCCGCGCTGGATTGTTGTTATCGGAATGTGAGCGCTTTCTATTTGGCCGATCGTCTGGCGCAGAGTGGTCGACCGAGATTTAACGGCGGCGGTTACTACGCGCGTGGCACGAAACTCCGTGGCGACTACGGGCGCACCACCGATGTTGCGCGTGTTGCTGTGTGCGAGGAGCAGGTTCGGAAGAGTGTTCACGCCTTGAGCGCGCAGAAAAGGTTTCGCAGCGAAGCGCACGGAGGGTTCGCTACCGGTGTCGATGAGCAGGTCGTTAGCGCGACCGGGAGCGTCGACCCAGATCGAACTTCCACCGCCGAGAGGAAGAATCGTGATGCGTGTGAGATTTCTTTGCTGAAACCAATTCACCGCGAGGAAGGTGATGAGGCAGAGGCTAACGGTTGGCACGGTCCATCGCCAACGCTGCGGCGCGAATAACCATCCGTCGAAGGCGAGCAGCACGATCACGTAGTAAACTGTGATCGCAAGTGGTGTCGGCTCGCGCACATTCCAACTCGCCCCGGGTAGGTGCGCGAACCAATCGCTCGCGATGACCATTCCTTTCATCCAGAACCAGCCAGCGTGGTTGAAGAGCTCGGTCAACCACGGCAGCCAATCGCCGCACACGACGCTGCCGAGGTTGCACACGAGCGCGGCGCTGCTCATCGGCACGATCGCGAGGTTCGCTAGCAGACTCACCGGCGTGAACATGTGAAAGTAGTAGGCGGTGAGGGGCACCGAGCCGAGCCACGCCGCGAACGACGTCGCGAAGCTCATCGCCAGCCAGCGAATCGGAACATCGAGCCAACGTTGCCAGCGCGGACGCAATTCCGGCGGCAGCAGCGGATCGGGAGAGAGTAATCGCTGCACGCGGTCTTCAATCGGGGGCAGGAACAACGCGATCGCGAGCACGACGAAGAAGGAAAGTTGGAAGCTTGCTTGGAACAATTGCTCGGGCTGCCACACGAGGATGATGAAGCCGGCTGCACCGAGTGAGTTGAGCAAATCGGATGGCCGTCGTAGCGACCAACCGGCAATTACGATCGTCATCATGATGGTTGAGCGAATCGCCGAGGACTGCCAACCGGTCGCGGCGGTGTAGAACCAGATCAGAGGAATCGCCACCACGCCACACGCGCCGCGCGGCATCTGCAACACGCGGAGCAACGCCACGAGAATCCCGGCAATGAGCGCAATGTGCAGGCCCGAGATGGCGAAGATGTGCATCGTGCCCGTGCGAATGAACGGTTCGGAGACGTCGTCGGTCAGCGCGGTTTTCCAGCCGAGCGCCATGGCCCAAGTCAAGCGCAGCGGTTCGTCTTCGATTGGAAGATTTCTTTGCAACGTGGACTGCGCCCAACGGCTGAACCGTTCCGACCACGGAGGCTTGGCTTCGCCGCCGATCGCGCGCCAGTCGTCGGTCGACTTCGTCTGAAAAAGAAAATGGATACCTTGCCAGCGAAGATATTCCCGGTAATCAAACAAGCCCTCGGCCAAGGGGCGCCGAGGTGGTTGAATCACGCCAAAAACTTCCACTGAACGGCCGGTGAAAAAGTCATCGCCAAGAATTCCCGGCGCGAGCACGGCGACGCGTCCGAAGGCGGGCGCCCAGTTCGTTCCCGTGCTGAACGATTCCACTCGGAGCGTCGCATGGGTGCGCCAGGCTTCCTCACCGCGACGTTCGAAGACCGTCAGACTCGGCGGTTCCTCGAGCCGGCCGCGGAGCGTGACCAATTGAGGTTGCACGTCGAATAGAACGCGTAGGTCGTGCGGTGAGAAAATCTCCGTCCGTATTTCCAGCGCCAGCCAACCGAAAGTGAAAACCGACAGGCAGAGCAACGCTGTTCGTGCCTTCTCCCAGGCTGCGGCCGCGAAGAGCGAGACTGCGCAAAGGAAAAAGAGTCCAATCACCGGCACGTGAAACTCACGCGCCAGCGCCACTCCGGCGACATACCACAGCGCCACTCTCCACAGTGGCCGCCTCATGACTCCGTCACCGCCTCTTGACCGTTTTTCCCCACAACCAAATTAATCCGACTCCGATGAACGCACCGACGGTATCCAACAGAACGTCATAAGGCGAGCCCTGTCGATTCGGGCGAAAGCTTTGCGAGAGCTCATCGATCGAAGCGACGAGGAAACAGATGACGACCGCCGCGGCCGCGAGTTGCCATCGCCATGGCCGAGTTGACGGCGGTTGCAGCGCGCGCGACCAAAGGACGGCGAGGATCGCGTATTCCGTGACGTGGGCCGCCTTGCGAATCAAAAAGTGGATGGAGTCGATCGCGGTCTGATCCAATCCGGGAATCAGCCAGTGCAACAACGGGCCGATGAACCGGGAGGTGTGTGCAGCTGAACCCACGTCCGTGGACGCGCCAAGGATCAAGCCCATCCAGAAGATCGGGGGCAACCAACGGATCGCGGAAGTTCCCAGTGAACGCACCTTAGAGAAATACAACGACCCAATTTCGAAACAAGGCAAAGCACCGCGACGAGACGTTCATTGCATTTGCCATGGTGTAAGGCAATTGGCTATCACTCAGTACAACAATGCTACGTGTTTGCTCTCTCATCGCCCTCATCGCCGCTCTGTTCGCCAGCGGCTGTCGACCGCGTCCACGTTCCAACGGGACAAACGAGCTTTGGTTCCGCTGGCAGTTTGCCGGCACAGAGAAGCTCGCCGCGGACACCAACGCCACTACCTTGCGCAAAATCGCCGAGTTGCCCGCGACACAGAGCGTCCGCGAAGCGACCGCGCGCCGCCTCTTGGTGGGGCTACAGAATTATCTCCAACCCGACACCAACGTTGTCGCGACCAATACCTTGACGCTGTTGCGTCCGCTGCTCGATAAGGCCATTCAACGCGGATTTATTTTCGAAGGCCACGGCAAAGGGGAGCAACCCACCACCCGGTTGCTCGCGGTCCTGCTTCAGGGTGATGAGGCGCGACAATGGGAAACGAATTTCCTCATGGTAGCCAAGCAGTTGAATCTCGGGGAACCCAAAAAACTCAGCACCAAAAATTTTGGAGGCTGGAACATCACCCGACCCGACAAAAGCTTCATCGACTACCTCGAACTCAGTAAATGGGTCGTGCTCGGCATCGGCACCGATCGGCAACCGATGATCGACGCCCTGCATAAAATCGAGTCGGTGGTCTGGCCCACCGTCACCGCCTCCAACGTCTGGCTCGCCGCAGAAATGGACGCACGACATCTGGGCTGGCTCTTCGGAGCGACGAACACCGCGGGCTGGCCCGGCCTCGAACTCTCGATGACGGGCCGCAACGGCAATTCATTCCTCGAAGGTCGACTGCGTTGTGAGCATCCGCTCGCATTGAAGCTACCCGCGTGGAACGTGCCGACAAACCTCGTGCACGATCCGCTCATCAGCTTTGCGGCCGCGCGCGGCATCTCCACATGGCTTCGGGGCCGTCCGGAATTTCAACAGCTTGCGCTCACCAACGCGCCCGAACAAATGTTTGTATGGGCACAATCACAGATTCCGTTTCAAACATTTGCCGCCACGCCATTCGCCGGTGCGAACAACGCCTTGACCAACCTTCAACAGCATCTGCCAGACATCCTCCAGCCGCCCATGCAGAATCTCGTTCAATCCCTCGAATGGAACAGCAATCGCACGGAACTATCGTGGCAACGGCTGCCCATCATTCAACCGCGCGCCCGGGCGATCAATGAAGCCGGCGGAGAATTCCTCTACGGCGCTCTGTTCCCCGAACGGCCCAAACCCCAACCCATGCCGACGGAACTCCTTGGGCAGTTGGCGCGCACCAACCTCGTTTACTATGACTGGGAGATTACGCAGGAGCGCTCCCTGCAATGGCGACAGCTCATGCAAATCTGGCACATGATGTCACGCCGCCCACCAGCCGCACGGACACTCGCAGCCCAGGGATGGATCGAAGCGGCTGCTCCGCTGTTGGGCAATTCCGTCACGGAGATTACCCTTATCAACGAACGCGAGCTCGCCATGGTTCGGAAATCTTCGCTGGGCTTGACCGGTTTTGAACTGGTCAACCTTGCGCACCGACTCGATTCATACATCTCGCCCCCGGACGGTCGTCGCCGCTCGGCGCCGCCTGTGCCGCTTCCGGGGCAATGATGCGTCCTTGTCGTATCGAAGCTTCCACTTGCATCACGTTCGCTCCTTCATAGTCTCCAATCATGCTGAAGCTAGGCGTCAACATTGACCACGTCGCGACTGTGCGCGAAGCGCGCTATCGCGGTCGCCGTCGCGGCGAACCCGATCCCATTGCCGCCGCGACGATTTGCGAAGCGGCGGGCGCGCAAGGAATCACCGCCCACCTCCGCGAGGATCGTCGCCACATTCAAGATCGCGACGTCTGGAACCTTCGCGAAGTCGTCAAGACGCGGCTCAACCTCGAAATGGCCAACGCGCCTGAGATCGTCACGATCGCCTTGCGCCTCAAGCCGGACATCGTCTGTCTGGTTCCCGAGCGTCGTCGCGAAGTCACCACCGAGGGCGGCCTCAACGCCGCGAAGCATTTGAAGGCACTCACGGAAACGCGGCAAAAGTTTAGCGACGCAGGCATCGAAGTGAGTCTGTTCATCGCGCCCGATCCGGTGCAAGTGGACGCCGCGGCGAAGATTGGCGCGCAATTCATCGAGCTGCACACCGGCGCATTCGCCGAGCATTTCAACAACAAGCGCGAACGTAATCACGAGATCGTGCGACTCGTCGCAGCGGCCAAACAGGCGCACGGGCTCGGACTGCGCGTCAACGCCGGACACGGCCTGAATTACCACAACCTTCCCCTGCTCCACATTGTTCCGCATCTGGTCGAGTTGAACATCGGCCACGCCATCGTCAGCCGTGCGATGTTCGTCGGCATGGAAAAAGCCGTGAAGGAAATGCTGAAGCTGATGGAGAAGTATCCGGGATGAAAAACGAAGTGCGAAGTGCAACGGACGAATTGCGCACCCACCACAACCCGTTTTCGCACCTCGAACCTCGCACCTCGCCCGTCCTATGATTCTCGGCACTGGCATCGACATCATCGAAGTGGATCGGATTACTTCCTCCTACGCAAAGTTCGGTGATCGTTTCGTGAACCGAATCCTTCGCCCCGCCGAGATCGCGTATTGCCTGTCGCACAAAGCGCCCGGGCCATTCCTCGCCGCGCGCTTCGCAGCGAAGGAAGCCATTTCAAAAGCGTTCGGGACCGGAATCGGCCGGCAGCTCGGCTGGCAGGACATGGAAGTTGGCCGCAAGGATTCGGGCGAACCCTTCGTAATTCTTCACGACGGCGGTTTGAAACTGCTCGCGGAACGCGGCGGAACGCGAGTTCACCTGACCTTGAGCCACACGCAAAGCTACGCGGCGGCCATGGCAATTCTTGAAAGCTAACCGTGCGCGCGGTCAGGCGCGCGTCGGCACGCTCAATCCAGTGATCGTCGCGCGCAGACGCCCTTCCACAAAGTGCATCCGCTCGGGCGACGTGATCTTGTTGCCGTCCAATTCCGCCACGTAGAAACTGTCGATCGCCGCACCCTTCTCGGTGGAAATTTTCGCCAACGAAATATCGATGCCCATTTCCGCAAGCGCGCGCGAGATGCCGTAGAGCAACCCCACGCGATCCTCGGCCTCGATGTCGATGACCGTGCGGGATTCCGAAGTTTCGTTGTCGAAATGAATCTGCGTTGGGATCGGCGCGAGCTCGGCCAGATGATAAATGCTGCGGCGACTTTGCTTCGCGATGAGCTTATCGACGTCGAAATCGCCGGTAAGCAGCGAGGTCAAATACTGCTCAAACTTCTCTCGTTCCTCCCGCTTCGGCAGCGCACCAGTTTGCGCATCAATCACGTAAAACGTATCAAGAATGATGCCATCGTTACGCGAGAAAATTGCGGCACCCAGAATGTTCAAGCCGGCGGCGGTCAACGAGCCGGCGATCTTGCTAAACAAACCGTTGCGATCCCACGTGCAGATGTTCACCGCCGCGTAACCGCGGTCCGGTTCGTTGTGCCAAGTAACAATCGGCACGAGCGCATCCGGGCTGCCGCTGACCTGCAGATGCAAAAACCGGTGCACGCGCGTGAGGTCGCCGGAGATGTCCCGCGACGAATGAATGACGAAGTAACGCGGCGGCAAGCCGGCGAAGTGCGCTTCGATTTCATCTTTACCGAACGTTTTCGGCAGCAAGGCGCGAACTTCATCCGCGAGTAATTGCCTTTGCTTGGCCTCGGCGCGCACGAACTCCGTGCCGCCCGCCAGAAACTCTGCTGTCTTGCGGTGCAACGACCAGAGCAGCGAATCCTTGAAGCCGTTCCAGAGATTGTCCGCCGTGCCGAGCGAATCCACGTAGGTGTGAATCGTCAGCATGTCGAGGTTCTCACGCGTTTGAATCAGCGCGGCGAAATTGCGGATGACAGACGGATCATCGAGATCGCGACGCTGCGAGATCTGCACCATCGTTAAATGCTGCTCGATCACGAGGCGCAGCGAGTGCGTCAGCGCACCATCGAGTCCGAGCCGCTTGGCGACGGCGATGGCGATTCGACCGCTCGCATCGGAATGCTTGTTGTCGTGGAGCGCTTTGCCGGTGTCGTGCAGCAACACAGCGAGATACAGCAGGAACGGCCGCTCAATGCGGGCGAAGAGTTCCGTGTAATCGCTGCCCGGCTTTTGTTGCGCGCCCCAAACTTGATCGAGCTTCTCGATGCACATCAACGTGTGCTCGTCCGCGGCGTATTGGTGGAAGAACTCGTGCTGAACCAAACACGTGAGCTTGCCGAACTCAGGCATATATTTTCCGAGGAACCCCGCTTCATGCATTGCCCGGAGCGTCGGCACCACATTACCGCGCTGACTCAGAATCTCGCGGAAACTTTCCGACACGTGCTCGTCCATGAGAAAGCTGCGGTCGACGAGATGGAGCTGGTTGCGGATCTGCTGAACGAGATCGGGATGCAACTTGAGCCCGCGTTGTTGCGATAACAGGAAGACGCGCATCAACCGGCGCGGTTGATCCCGGAACACCCGCGAACTCGTCGGATGAATCGCGTCCGTGGTGATTTTGAAGCCGTCGACGATCTGTTCCGGCGCGGGCTTCCAGTTGCCCGGCAGGAGACCGCGCAACATCTGCAAACGCTTCGGCGCAGGTGGCACAAGCGCGAGGTTCTGCTCCAAATTGCGGGTGATGATGTACACGTTGCGCAAGTGCGTGTACAGATCGTGCATGAACGCCTCGATGCGTTTCACCGGCGAACGGTCGGTGTAACCGAGATTGTGCGCGACGGAGGGTTGAAGATTTTTCTGTAACACATCCACGGCGCGGCCGGTGATGTAATGGATTTCGTTGCGCGTACGCAGGAGAAAATCATACGCCGCCTCGAGCTGCTTGTGCTCGCTCGCGCTGAGTTGCCCGCGTTCCTCCAGCTCGGCCAATGAATGCGCGCGGTATTTGAAAAACGCCATCCAGACAAGATTCTGCACGTCGCGCAATCCGCCGCAGCCGTTCTTGATGTTGGGCTCCTGCATGCACGCGGAGTTGCCGTACTTGGTGCGGCGCGTGTTCTGGTCCTCGATACGCGCGGCAATGTATTCGTCCTCGTGTTCACGCACGCAGCGGGCCACGACGACCGATTGCAAGCGCTGCACCAGCGCTTGATCGCCGGCCACCCAGCGCGCCTCGATCAGCGAGGTCTTCGATTGCATGTCCTCGTTCGCCACCTTGACGCAGTCCTCGACAGTTCGCACGGCGTGCCCGAGCTTCAGTCGCGCATCGACCAACGTCATCAGCAGTTCCTCCATGAACTCCTTGAACATCGGCTGTGCGCGATTCCCCGTCACCAGGCTCGCGTCGTGCAGCACCATCAGATCAATGTCGCTGCAGGGATTTAACTCGCCTCGCCCATAACCGCCCGTGGCCACAAACGCCATCGGATGCCGCGTCGCTTCCACACCGGCAAAATATAAGGGCCGCAACGCACCGAAAATGTGCTGCAACAAAGCGTCAAGCACCGCCGCGCGTGCGCGGCATATGATGCGCCCCCCCGCGCCCGCGCGATGAAGAATTCTCAACCGGTGCGTCTCCACCTTGAGGAAATCACGATAGCGCTGAATCTCCTCTTTCGGGTGGCGACCGGGCGGCAAGTCCAGCCGCTGTTTGGCGCTGGCCTGAATTTTTTCGAGCAACGTCGGCATCGGCGCGCCAAACTACGGCAGAGCTGCCGCCCGAAGCAAGGTTCCAGCGGGTGCAATTGAGGTTGCGTCACCCACCACGCCGGCGAGAAACTGGCCCGCAACTTTGAGCGGATGGCGGTGTTCAACAGTCGATTGGTTACCATGACCGAGGCGCATGATCCGGATGCGGCGCTGATGTTTCGCGTTCAGCGCGGGGATCTGGCTGCCTTCGAACTGCTCGTCGAGCGATACCGTCAGCCGGTGATGAATTTCGCCACGCGCCTCATCTCAGACCCCGCCGAGGCCGAGGATCTTGCGCAAGCCGTCTTCGTTCAGGTCTACAAATCCGCCGCGCGCTACGAATCCTCCGCGAAGTTCACGACCTGGCTGTTCACGATCACTCGCAATCTCTGCCTCAACGAAATCCGCCGCCGCTCGCGCCATCCCACCGAGACCTTGGATACGCAACCAGGCGATGACGACCATGCGCCACGGCAATTCGAGGAGCGCCGAACGGCGTCGCCACCGGACGCGCTCTTGCACGGCGAACTCAGTGACAAAGTTGAGCAAGCCATCGCCGCGCTCCCCGAGAATCAGCGCGCAGCGTTGTTG
Source organism: Limisphaerales bacterium (assembly GCA_044224905.1). Taxonomy (GTDB): domain Bacteria; phylum Verrucomicrobiota; class Verrucomicrobiia; order Limisphaerales; family JBGAJN01; genus JBGAJN01. The sequence goes on along the minus strand of JBGAJN010000001.1, from coordinate 1,235,109 downwards.
CTCTGCCAGCAGGACGAACTGTCTTACGAAGAAATCGCCGAGGTGCTCGATTGCTCGCTCTCAGCAACCAAGTCGCTGATTCATCGCGCGCGGGAAACTTTGAAACAACAACTCAAACCGTATCTCCGCACCGGCGCGTGGCGCGATCGCGAGTAAACGCAACTTTGCAACCCGACCGGTTTTCTATTCGAGGCATTATGAAACGATCCGAGTATCTGGAACTGCTGGAAACCGCGCGCCGCCGCCGGCTCACGTCCGCCGAGGAAGCGCTCCTGCAATCCTACCTCGCCACGAATCCCGAGGCGCAGCGCGAATGGGACGAGGAGCAGGGATTGAATCAATTGCTCGGCCAGCTCGATGATGTTCCGATGTCGAGCAACTTCACCGCGCGCGTGTTGCAAGCGGCGCAGCGCGAAAGCTCACCCGCACCGACCACGCGACGCGCCAGCTGGTTCGAAAGCTTGCTTTCATTTCTCCACGCCCACCGGATCGCAACGGCCACCGCCGTCTTGGTCAGCGCGCTTTTACTAATGCAGCAGTATCGCCATCGCGAGCGCACCCGCGTGGTGGATAGCCTCGCCAATCTGCCGAACATCGAAGCGTTGCAGGACTTCGAAGCCATCGCCCGACTGAGCCAAGTGCGCGGTTCCGTCGACGACGATTTGTTGGCGGCTCTGCAATAGACCACCGCGTATGCGCCAAGCCTTCGTCATTTTCTGCCTCACAAGCTGGTTGATAATCCCAGTCTTCGCCGCTGCACCGGACGCCGACCCGCTCGTCCGTGGGAGAAAAGTGGCGGTGAGCGGTCTACATGAAATTGTGATGCCGCCGCTGCCACAACTGGCCTCGCCGGTGGATATCTTCCGCGAATTGCTCGCGATGAATCCCGAGCAACGCGAGCGCGCCATCGCCGAGAAGCCGGAACCGCGGCGCAGTTCGCTGCGCGCGAAGCTGGCCGAATACACCGCGCTTTCTCCAGAAGAGCGCGAGCTTCGCTTACACATGACCGAACTGCGCTGGCGCCTCACGCCGTTGATGAACATGAATCCCACGAACCGCGCGAGTCTGCTGCGCGGCGTGCCGGTTAAAGATCGCAAGTTGATTCAAGAACGTCTCCAACAATGGGACCAACTCAAGCCACAGGCTCAGAAGGAACTGCTCGATAATCAGGCGACTGTCGATTACTTCGCGCGCCTCGAAACCAGCAGTCCCGATCAACGCGCGGCGATTTTGCAGTCGTTGCCGGAAGATCGGCGCGCACAAGTCGAGGCGGACTTCAATCGCTGGCGCTCGCAATCTCCCAACGAACGCGACCGCCTTTATCGCGGCTTGACGCAGTTTTTCGAACTCACCACCCAGGAACGCGAACGCATCCTCGCCAAGTTGCCGGCATCGCAACGGACTCAAGCGCAGCAAACCCTCGATGCCATCGCCAAGCTGCCGGACGACCAACGCGCCCGCTGCCTCGAATCGTATCGCAAGTTCACCAGCCTCTCGCCCGCCGAACGCGAACAGTTCGCCAAGAACGCCGAACGCTGGCAGGCGATGTCCGAAGCCAGCCGTGAAAATTGGCGCAAGCTTGCGCGCACGCTTCCGCCGCTCCCACCACTGCCTCCCGGACTCGGCGTTCCGCCGCTGTCGTCGGTCGACATTCCGCGTTGATTCAACTGGCGATCATTGCATCGGTGCGAAATTGCGACGCCCAAATTTGCCTTGCGCAGATTTTGCGCAAATTTCTCCTATCGCGATCGGGAAATACTCGTTAACCTTTCCTCAAGTTAACCAGCCCATTCATGAGCACGCTTTGCTGCAACCTCGCGACCCTCCGGGTGGAACGTTACCTTTCCGCCGTCACGCCATGAACGCACCCAGCCCCATCAACGCAGGGCCGGCCTCGCTGAAAATGGCCGAGTGCACCGCTTGCGGCGCGCGCGTTTTTATTCCGGCGGATCTCCCGCCGCTCGCGACCGCGCCGTGCAGCCGTTGCGGCCAGCCCGTGATGATGCCGATGAAGCTGCGCCAGTTCGAACTTCGCGCGCTCATCGGTTCCGGCGGCATGGGCACCGTTTATCGCGCCTACGACACGAAGTTGAATCGCGAAGTCGCGGTAAAGATGATCAAGGACGAACTCGCCGCCGATCCGCAGGCGATGGAAAGTTTCTCCCGCGAAGCCCGTGCGTGCGCCTCGCTCAATCACACCAACATCATCCACATTTACACCTTTGATGAAGGCGAAGGGCACCACTACCTCGTCATGGAAGTGGCCGCGTGCGGCAGTCTCGACGACCTCATCGAACGCCGCCAACGCCTGACCGAACTCGAAGTGCTCGACATCGGGATCAAGGTTTCGTCCGCGCTCGCAACCGCGCTCAAGCACAACTTGATGCACCGCGACATCAAGCCCGGGAACATTCTCTTCAACGACGAAGGCGAGCCCAAGCTCGTCGACTTCGGCCTCGCCACCGCGGCCGATGCCGATGGCAGTTACGAGAATTTTATTTTCGGCACGCCATTCTACGTCGCGCCCGAACGGCTCCTGAGCCAGAAGGAAGATTTTCACTCCGACCTCTACAGTCTCGGCGCCACGCTGTATCACGCCCTCACCGGACATGTGCCGTTCGACGCGCCCACGCCGCAGGAAGTCGTGCAGGGCCACATCCACACCGCGCCCACACCGCCCAACCAGGTCGTGCCGGAAATCACCGCGCCCACCAGCGAGGCCCTCCTGCGCGCGCTCGCCAAGAATCCCGCGGAACGCTACGACAGCTACGACGACTTCATCATGGCCCTGACCGCCGCGCGCAGTCAGCTCCTCGTGAATCAATACGTCAGCCAAGGCGAATCCACGTCGGGCGAGCAATCATCCAACGGCACTGCTCCGACGGGAACGGCCAACGGAACCGAGGCCAAGCCGAAGAAACGCTGGGGGATTTTCTGACGGATTGCGACTCTTAAGAATTGCCTTGGGCTTGGAATCCAAATTTTGAAGCGGGTGAGCCCTTCACAGTAATCTGCTCGAAGTGAACCGAGGAAATCTAGCAGTCAACCATACTTCCCCCCTTAAGGGTTCGATGGCTCAATTGCAGAAATTCCAGTGTTCCGGCATTCGATGAATCGATCGCACCGATTTCGATGGATAGCGGCTGCTTGCATCGCGACAACGTTGTCGCTTCTCTTGTTAACAAAACCCAAGTCGCCAGATGGTAATTACGTCGCGCCTTCCGGAATAGCTATTGAGGGTGACTTCTATTATGAGTTCGCCGATGGCAAATGGTTGCTTGTTCACGAATGGGGCAAAAGTGAGCTATACGGTACTTATACAAAGTCTAAGGACGGTTGGGTTTTATCCATTCGCCCAGATCGCTCCGGGCAGACGACTAATTTGCGAATCGTTTACTCGTGGTTTCGGTTGAAATTGATTGATGAGAACGGAGGGGAGATTGAAACCATGCGTCGCCGCTTCATTCCGTTCCTCAGACCAAAGTGGATGCCGGAGTTAGCCCAATAATCTAGCAACGAAAAAACAAACGCAGGGTACGATATCCAAGAGTACTTTTACTTGGACTGTCCCAGAGCTTTAGAAGCGTTATCCCGCCTTCGTCCGGTTCGTCTACCCTCACACCAACGCGTGCTCGATTAACCCCGCCTCCAGCGCCGCGTAGAGCGCGGCTCCGAGTAGCGCCGTCTTGTCGTTGAGGATCACGCGCACGGGAATCGGTTCGAGCAATGCCTTCATCCGGCCCTTGTCCATGAAGGCTTGCATGAAGGTGGCGGTTTTCAGCTTCGGCAGAATCTTTGGCGCAATGCCGCCGCCGATAAGCACGCCGCGCGTGGCCTTGAGCTTGAGCGCGAGGTTTCCCGCCTCCGCGCCGTAGATCGTTACGAACAAATCCAACGCCTGCACGGCGAGATCGGCCTTGCCATCGAGCGCGGCCTGCGTGATGGCCGCGGAGGGATCGCGCTTCTGCAATTCCTCGGCGAGCCACGCGGGCTCGGGCGCGCGGCCGGTGTCGCGGAGGAATTCGTAGATGTTCCGCAAGCCGGGCCCGGAGAGCACGCGTTCGTAACTCACGCGGCCGAACTTCTTGATGAGGTGCCGCAGCATCTCGATCTCGAGTTCATTGCGCGGCGCGAAATCCACGTGACCGCCTTCGCTCGCGAACGGGCGATAGCGTTTGCCGTCGTAGTAAAATCCCGCTTCCCCGAGTCCGGTGCCGGCGGAGATGATCGCGGCGTTGCCGGTCATGTCGGCCTTGCCGGCGTTGAGCACTTCGAAATCTTTTTTCTTCAATGCCGCCGCGCCGTAGGCATTCGCTTCGAGGTCGTTGATCAACCACACGACCGGCAGGCTCATCGAGAGCGAGAGCTGCGGGCCGTCCACGATCCACGGCAGGTTCGGCGTCTCGACGCGGTCGTTGCGCACGGGACCGGCGATCCCAAAGCAGGCGAACTGAACCGAACCGGAATGCGTGGCTTTGAACTTCGCGACGATTTCCTCAAGCCCTTTGGCATCGCGGCTGGAATAGGTTTCCTGCGCCACAAGGTTGGGCTTGCCGCGGCTGATGTTGAAATAGCCGAGCCGCGTGGAAGTGCCGCCGATATCGCCTGCGAGGATCATAGTTTTACTGGGTCACTGGGCCGGGCGGCGGCATCTTGCTGCCGAGCTGGAGGTATTGCCAGATGGCGTTGACCTGTTTCTTCGCGTCGCCGCCGTGGATGTCAGCGAGCGGGCTGTTCGGATAATCCTGGAAGAACTCCGGCATCTTCGTTTGCGGCTCAATGCCCGTCGGCTTCACGAGCCACCGATCGAAATAAGAACGCTGCAAGCGCTCGCTCGAATACGCGAGGTTCACGCCGGCGCTTTCGAAAACCTGCGTCGCACCAAAGCTGCCGACCGCGTGGCACGCGATGCACGAGAAGCCGCCGTCGGCGGAAACGAGCTTCAAGCCGATCTTCGTTTCCTCAGCGTCAGGCGCGGGTTCTGCGGGCGTCTTCGGCGGCAGGCCGTGCAGGGCGGCGAGTCCGGCGGCGAGCATTTCCGCGCGCGCGGGGAAATACGGCATGCGCGTTTCGATCCACGGACGCGGCTTGTATTTCACTTTGCCGGCGATGAATTGCGCGGTCCACTCGGGACGCAACTTGCCACCGAGAATTTCCAGGCGCGGGAAACCTTCGAGCTGCCCGTGGCAATTGCCACATTGCAACACGACGGTCTGCCGCGCGGCAAACTCAGCGGGAACGTGGCGCGTGAGCGAGGCGCGATCCGTGCCGGCGAACGCCGCGAGCGCAGCGCGCTGATCCGCATCGAAGCCGAAGAACGGCGTGGCGCCTTCTTCTTTATCCGCGACGCAACCTTTCGACCAATTCGCCGCAGCGAGTTCGGTCAGCGGCTTGGCCTTGAATTGATTCTCCAGCTTCAGTGCGTGGCAGTTCAAACAGCCGGTCGATTGCACGAGCTGCTTACCGTGCTCGGCATTGCCCGCGGCGGCTGTGCCGGGCGCGTCGGCGTTGGAATTGAGCCACGCCGCGACGGCCTGCGCTTCCGCGTCCTTTAATTGAAAGTTCGGCATGCGGCTCCACGCGTAATGTTTGTCCGGCTGCTTGAGAAACGCCGCGAGGTGGCCGCCGGGGAATTTGTTCTTCACGTGCTTGAGCGTGGGCTTCTTCGGATCGGGCTCGCTTCCGGGCAACGTGTGGCAACCGGCGCAGTGCAATTTCTCCGCGAGCGTCTTTCCGGTTTCAATCAGCGCAGCGCCGGACGCCGTATCTGCCGGCGCGGCATCGGTCGCGGTTTGCGTGACGAGGAACGCCGCGATGTCCGCTGCGTCTGTGGCCGCATTCGCGCCATGCACCATCTTCGGCATCCGTGCGGTAGCGCGCGACGCCTTGGGATCGGAAATCCATTTCGTCAGCCACGCCTGACCGCGACGCGAGCCGATACCTTCGAACGTCGGCGCGTCGTACGCGAGCTCGGGCGAACCTTTCGCCGGATCACCGGCGACGTGGCACTTGGTGCAGCGATGTTCGAACACCAGTCCGCGACCTTTCGCGACGAGCAACGCCTGCTTCACTTCGTCCGAACCGGCTGCATGACTGAATGCGCTGTCCGGAATCGGCTGCGGAATGCTGCCTTTGGGAATCCAGCGCAAGCGCAGGAAAGCATCGCCGGATGCCGGCGCGGTGTAGCTGAGCTTGAACGCATTCGTGCCTTTGCTGAGGCGGATCGCTTTCGACGGCTCGCTCTTGGTGGCGTCGAATTCGATAACATTGGTCGTGTTGAGTTCGAGTTTGAGCGCACCATTCAATTCAGCGGAGAACGCATAATCGCCGCGCAGATCGACGGAAATAAAACCGCTCCACTCCGCCGTGAACGCGCCCGAGGCAACGAACGGCGACACCGGTTCACCGGCATTCACGCGCACGGAGACGTTCGGCACAACGCCAAGATCATTCGCTCCACCCACCTTGTAGCGAACGACCAGACCGGGCTCCGGTTTCGGCGTCTGCGCGTCAGCGACAGCGATCAACAGGAGAGTCAAAATGGAAAGCAGGCTGAGGTGGTGAAGCGTCTTCATTTTTCAAATGGCGCAAAGCATGACAAAGCCCGCCCGCGAGTGCAAAGCGGTTTCTGTAGTGAAGAAGGCGCCCTGCCCCGCGTCACGGAATCGCGTGAATCGTGTGCTGGATCGTCTGCGCCAAGGTCACGCCGTCCTTCGCCTTTAGTTCGAAGTGAATCGATTCCTGCATCGCAGGCCGGAAGTCTTCGATGTCCAGCGTGAGCGTTTTGCCATCGGGCGAAAGCTTCGCGGCGGTGACGTTCACCGGCTCGCGACCTTGCTGCTTGGGATTCGAAACGAAAAACTCCGGCGATCCATACTGCTCGGTGCGTTGGTAGTTCCAACGTTTCACGTCGTAGTTCTGCAGGTCCGCCGCCGAAGCGGGATCCAGCGGCTGACTGAACGTGAGTTCGACGCCCTTCTTCACGACGTGCAATCCCGTGACCGCGTGGACGGGTTTGCCGGTGTAGCGAATGCGATCGAAGCCCGTGATGTTCACCGCCACGGTCTGCCAGCCGTGCAAGCCCGCGACGTAGAGCTGGCCATCGACGGGATTGAAGACGCCGCGCATCGCCGACGAAGTGAAGCGCACCGGGATTTGCACCACGCCGCCCTGCATCTGGCCGTTGGGCAATTGCTCCTTCATCACGTGGTAAAGTTTGCACTGACCGTAGGACATGTGGAGCAACTCGCCGGAATACGGACCCCAGTTCGTGCTTGTGACCCAAACCTGTCCGCCGCCGGAATTGTCGAAAATCTCCGGCCCATTGTGCGAGAGCCAGCAAAGCGGCTTGTTGAATTCCGGCGCGGGCTGCTTGTGCGCGAGGGTCTCGACGCCGTAGAAGCCGCCGGGCTTGACCCAGTGAATCGGCGTGGAAGGAACCCACGAACCTTCGTTGTCGCTCGTGGTGACTTGGCCGTCAGCACGCACGCCGATGCCGTTGGGTGCGCGGAAACCGGTGGCGACGATCTCGCGACGGCTGCCATCATAGGAAATTTTCTGCAACGTTCCGGAGAACGTCGTGATCGCGCCGTTATCGCGACCCGCGGCCTTATCCTCGTCCGTGCTGCCGAAACCACGGCCGCCGCCGCGAACGGGGCCGGCTTTGACGGTATAAAGGTTGCCCGCTTTGTCAGCTTGAAGGTCGAACTGGAATTCATGGAAGCCGGTCGACGACGTCACCTCGTTGTTGAAGTTCTCGTAGTAGTCCGCTTCGCCGTCGTTGTTGAAATCGTAGAAGCGCGTGACTTGGTCGCGGCCGGACGTGTGAATAATGCCGTTGATAATTTTCAAACCGAGCGGCTCGTAGAGGCCCGATGCGAAACGCTTCCACGTAAGTTTCTCCAGCTTCTCATCGATGCCGGAAACGATCCAGATGTCTCCGTCCCACGTGCAAAGTGCGGCGCGCTTTCCATCCGGGAAGAAGTCCACGCCGCCAAAACGCACGAGGCGGCGCCACGGATTATTCACCGGCGGAATCAATTGATCGACGGCGTACGAACCATCCGGCGTGATCAGCGCGTTGACGTTGCCCTTCGTTACCACTGGCTCCGGCCAGCGCGCGGGGCCGCCTTTTTTGAAGTCGGGCATTTCGGGCGCACCCGCGAGGAGATCGCTGAAGTTCGCTTCGTGGCCCTGCTCGCCTTTCCAAATCACGAGCTTGAACTTGTCCGCCGGCGTGCCTTGCGGAATACGCAACACAACTTGCGTCTTGTTCTGGATTTCCAGCTCAACACCCTTGGGCGCGTCAGCAAGGGCGACCATGGTCACGCAGCAATCGCCATAGGCCAGCGTTGCAATCCCCTTTTCGATTACGCCCGCCGTGCCTTCGACATCGCACACCATCATCGCAAGCGAGGTCTTCACGTTGTCGATTTGGAAATTCCGCACAAAGCCGAGCATGTCGTTCTTCTCAACCGTCGTCGGGTGTTCGTAAATTTTCGTCCGGCCAACGGTGTAAGTGAGCACGACCTTGTCACCGACCACGTAAATGCCGTCGTAGCGGCCCTGATTCGGAGGCAACGGACCAAAGGGTTCCGGGCGCGCGTCCTTGAAGGTGCCATTCGCATCCGCCCAACCCGGCGCCATCGGCGTGGCGAATTTCTGATCACCGGCGATATCCGGATGCCCGCCGTGCGAACCATCGAACGCCACGCCGCGTGTGGTGATGTAACCGCCCGTCCACCCCGCTGACATCCGCAACAGATCGGTGTCGAACAGCATGAACGCCTCGTTCGGCAGAATGATCGCGATGCCTTTGTGAGATTGATCAGTTGACACTGCGCGCCGATCGATCACCGGCAAACCCTGCGCGTCATAGACACGTTGCCCGTTCTGAGTGCGCGGAATAAAATTCGTGACGAAGTGCGAGCCAATGCACGCCGTAGTAAAAGGAAAGTCCGCTTGCAGCAATGGCGACTTGGTGTCCTTCCAGCTTTTCCGCAGCGGTTGAGCCTCAGCGGTGGCGAAACTTGCGGCAACGAAGATGAGCGTGACTGCGAGGCGGGAAGAGCGATGAAATTGAACTTTCATGAGCGGGTATCTCTAACAACCGCTTTTCCGAGCGTCCAGCGGCAATTCCCTGTAACTCCGTGCGCCCGACGCAGTGATTTCACTATCAAATGCACCTTGCGATTTTCATTGCGACGCATACAGTGTCCACTCGTCTTTTTTAAGACCGCTATGAGCGAACCTAAGCTTCATTACTTCGACAACAACGCCACAACGCGCGTGGCCCCGGAAGTTGTCGAAGCCATGCTGCCGTACTTGCAAAACCTCTGGGGCAACGCCTCCAGCGTATATCGATTCGGCAATCAGGTCGCCAAACACGTCGAGGGCGCTCGCGAGAAACTGGCCGCATTGATCAACGCCGATCCGCGTGAGGTGATCTTCACGAGCTGCGGCACGGAAAGTAACAACGCCGCGATCCACAGCGCGCTCGTCACTCAGCCCGGGAAACGCCACGTCATCACCACCGCCGTCGAGCATTCGGCGAACATGAAGTATTGCGCGTTCCTGCAGAAGCAGGGCTGCGAAGTCACTTTTCTTCCGGTGGAATCCGACGGTTCGATCGACATTCATCTCGTTGAGAAATCCATCCGACCCGACACCGCGATCGTCTCAATCATGTGGGCGAACAACGAGACCGGCGTGCTGTTTCCGATCGAGGAAATCGCCGCCATCTGCCACAGCAAGGGCACGCTCTTCCATACCGACGCCGTGCAAACGCCCGGCAAGTTGAAGATCGACGTGAAGAATCTCGACGTCGATTTTCTCTCGCTCTCCGCACACAAGCTCCATGCGCCAAAAGGCATCGGCCTGCTGTTCGTAAAGAAGCGCACGAAGTTTTCCCCGTTCATTTTCGGCGGTGGCCAGGAACACGGTCGTCGCGCCGGCACGGAGAACGTCCCGTACATCATCGGCTTCGGCCGCGCTGCAGAACTCGCCATGAGCACGCTGCACGACGAGGACACCCGCGTGCGCGGCCTGCGCGATCGCCTCGAAAACGGCATTCTCAAATCCATTCCACAAACAATCCGCAATGGCGCCAAGGAACCGCGTCTGCCAAACACGAGCAACATCGCGTTTGACGGCGCTGAAGCCGAAGCCATCCTCATGATGCTCGATCAGGTCGGCATCTGCGCTTCCAGCGGCTCGGCCTGCACAACCGGCTCGTTGGATCCGTCCCACGTCTTGACCGCGATGGGCCTGAACCCGGCGCGTGCGCGCAGTTGTGTGCGATTCAGCCTCGGCATCTACAACACCGCTGAGGAAGTCGATTACGTTCTGCACCATCTTCCCCCCATCATTTCAAAGATCCGCGCCACGTCGCCGTCGGACCTGAAGCACGCCAGCACAAAGAAGCATCTGACGGAGGCCTGACGTTTGTGTGCGGTGGTCGCCTGTGCGACTCCAAAGGTATTCGGAAGAGAAGATTCACTCTTCAAATCTGGCTGAAGCGTCTCGCAACCTTTCCCATCGACCACAAGGTTCGACTCTTGCTAAAAGCACCCCGACAATGCACCGCTTCATCACCATCGCCATCAATGCCTTCATGGAATTGATCCGGCAACCGGTGTTTTTGATTCTCCTGACGAGTTCAGCGGCGTTCACCGTGTTCCTCGCTTCGGTGCCGTACTTCGGCTTCGGCGAGGACGCGAAGCTCGTGAAGGATAGCGTCCTCGCAGTGATGCTGCTGTCGGGATTGTTCGGCGCCGTGATCAGCGCGTCCGCCTCGCTCGCGCACGAAATCCGCGCCGGAACGGCGCTAACAGTGCTCTCAAAGCCGGTGGGGCGCGCTCAATTTCTCCTCGCGAAATATGTTGGTCTGGCGGGCGCGCTCGCCGTGCTTACGTATGTGAACACCGTCAGCTCACTCCTCGCCAGCCGCATGACGTTCGATGCGTATGGCGACACCGACTTGCCCGCCCTCGGAATATTCGCGGTCGGCGTCGTCGCGGCATATCTGCTCGCCGCGGCGGGAAACTTCTTCTTTCGACGGCAGTTTGCGTCCGACGCCGTCTTTGCGCTCGTGGGTTTGATCACCGTGGCGTTCGTGGTGATCATTTCGTTTACGAAGCAAATTAGCCGTGCGGGCGAAGAATCGCTGGTCGATTGGCGGCTCGTGCCGGCGGCGGTGTTGATCCTGTTCGCGCTGCTGATTCTCGCCGGCATCGCGCTCGCGTGCTCGACGCGTTTTGAAATGATTCCCACGCTCGCGATCTGCTCCGGAGTCTTTCTGCTCGGCTTGATGTCGGACTATCTTTTTGGCCGGCGTGCCGAAACCGGATCATGGTGGGCATCGATCGCCTACGCCGTCGTGCCGAACTGGCAGCTTTTCTGGCTCGCGGACGCGCTGGAAAACGGCAAAGTCATTCCGTGGGGCTACGTTGGTCGCGCGTTTGGCTACGTGCTAGGCTACTTGGGCGCGTCGCTGGCATTGGCGTTGCTTTTATTTGAAGATCGAGAACTGAGTTGATGGATCGCAACAACCAAAAAATCAATCTGGTCAACGTGCTGGTGCTGGCGTTGGTCGGCGGCGTGAGCGTCTGGCTCGCGCGTACGATTCATTTTTCCAGCGGCATGGTCGCCGCGGCCTTCATCCTGATCGGATTCCTCGTCGCCTTGCTGGGTTGGTTTCAATCACGCATCGAAGCGCGCGAACAGATCGAGCAGTTCGAAATCGACGAACTCAACCGCACCAAAGGGGGCAGCGCGCTCTTCGGCGGTGGTGAGGCCGAACTACGGCCCGCGCGCCGCGCCCGCGAACAATTCGAGCGCGTTTTCGTTCTAACCTTCACGGTCCTGCTGTTTTCTCTCCAAGCCGGTTTTGCGTTTCTGCTCTGGAACGAACAGGCAAAATCCACGCCGCTCGTGGTCGACCGCGCGCCGCTCGCGCTCGCCATCTTTGCGCTGTTTTCGCTCACGCTTTTCTTGCTCGGAAAATATTCGGCCGGCGTCGCGCGATTGGAGAAGTTGCGACTCCTCCGACCTGCTGCCGGCAACCTCATGCTCGGCGCGATTCTGTGCTCGATCGTTGCCCTCGCGCTCGCGGGAGTTTGGTTCGGAATCAAGCGTCTGGATTTTTGGGTGGCCCGCGCATTTTGCGTGCTGCTCACGCTCGGCGCCGCGGAAACGTTGATCAATCTCGTCCTCGAAATTTACCGCCCGCGCGTGAAAGGCCAGGCCGCGCGACTTCTCTACGAAAGCCGCCTGATCGGTTTGCTCACTGAACCCGGCGGCGTTTTCAAAACGCTCGCGCACACACTCGATTACCAGTTTGGTTTCAAAGTTTCCGATACGTGGTTCTACCGTTTCCTCGAGGGCGCGCTCGCGTGGATCGTGCTGCTGCAATTCGGCGCGCTGTTGCTATTCACCACGTTCGTGATCATCGAGCCGGGCGAAGAAGGTCTGCTCGAACGTTTCGGCCGGCCGGTCGGTCAGGCCACGCTCGGGCCGGGCTTGCACTTCAAGCTCCCGTGGCCCGTCGAGATCGTCCGCCGATATCGCACAAGCGAACTGCAGCAGGTGGAAGTCGGTTACGTTCACGACGAGAAACACGAGGCCGAGGAAAAAGTGGTCCTTTGGACGCGCCGTCACGAGAAGGAAGAATTCAATCTCCTCGTCGCCAGCCGCACGAGCGGCGGTCCGACCAACGCCACGAGTGGCGAACAAGCTGCGCCGGTGAATCTCCTCAGCACGAGTATTCCGATTCAATTTCAAATCACCAACCTCCTGCAGTGGGCGTACGGACACGAGAATGGTCCCGAGTTGCTCACGATGATTTCCAGCCGCGAAGTGGTCCGCTACATGGTGAGCGTGGACTACGATGACGTGCTCGCTGGTGGCCGCCTGCGCGCGGCGCGGGACTTGCAGGAAAAGATTCAGGCACGCGCCAACGGTTTGCAACTCGGCGTGAAGATCTTGCTGGTCGGCTTGGAAGACATTCATCCGCCCGTGGCCGTCGCTGGCGCCTACGAAGCTGTCATCGGCTCGTTGCAGGAAAAGGAATCGAGGATTTTGAACGCCGAAGGATTCCGCGCCGAAACGCTGCCGCTCGCGCGGGCGGAAGCGGAAAAGAAGTTGTCTGAAGCTCAGACCTATCGCGCAAGCCGCATCACCGGCGTCGCCGCGCAGGCGAGTCAATTCACCAATCAAATTGCCGCTTACGAAGCCTCGCCGGCGGTGTTCACGCGCCGGCAGTATCTCGACACCGTCTCGCGCGCACTCGGACCGGTGCGCAAGATCGTCCTCGGGGTCACGAACACCACCGACGTGATCAACCTCAATCTTGAAGAGAAGATTCGCACGGACTTGCTGGACATCGCTGTGCCGACGTCGACGAAGAAATAATTTTTGCCGCCATGAAAACTAACCGCATCACCTTTCTCACCGGCCTCGTGCTGGTGATCATCTTTGGATTGCTGCTGTTCTCGTTTCAGGTACGCCAGAACGAAGTCGCCGTGGTCACAACGTTCGGCCGCCATTCGAGCACGATCGATCAGCCGGGGCTTAACTGGAAACTGCCGTGGCCGATTCAGCGCGTTTACACGTTCGACAATCGCATCCAGAGCTTCGAATCCCGCTTTGAACAAACCGCGACGAAGGACGGCCGCAACCTCCTCATCACCGTGTTCGTCGGCTGGCGCATCGCGGACCCGAAAGTTTTCCTCGAACGTTTTGACCGCGGCGATATCACGCGCGCCGAGCAAACGCTCGAAGCGCAGGTGCGCGATACGAAGAATGGCGTCGTTGCCCAGCACGTCTTCGCCGATTTCATTTCCACGAACGAAAAGGATCTGAAGTTCGACGCCATCGAGAAGGAAATGGAAACCGGCCTCGCCGCCCGGGCGCGCGAAAACTACGGGATCGAAATCAAATTCGTCGGCATCAAACAACTCGGTCTGCCCGAAAGCATCTCGGCGAAAGTCTTTGAGCGCATGCGCGAGGAGCGGCAGCAGCTGGTTAAGAAATTCACCGGTGAAGGTGAAGCGGAAGCGATCCGCATCCGCGCCGAAGCCGAGCGCGCGCGGCAGGAGATTTTGTCGAAAGCGGAAGCCGAGGCGACGGTCATTCGCGGACAGGCTGATGCCGAGGCCGCGAAGTCGCTCGCGGTGTTCGAGCAGAATCCGAAGCTCGCGAATTTCCTGCTCGAATTGAAAGCGCTCGAAGCCTCGATGAAGGACCGCAGCACGGTGATTCTCGACCAGCAAACGCCGCCGTTCAATTTGCTGCGCGGCGGTGGATCCGAAGCCCCAGCCGCCCCGAAACGCTGAGCCCAATTTCAGAGCCATGCCCGATCCGACTCAACAACTGCCAACGAAGCCCGTCGCCGACGTCGCGCCCATCGAGGACGCCGGCGCGCAGGCGCTCGCCGAGGCGCTGGGCAGCGGGTTCAAGATCGTTCGCTGGTTGCTGCTCGTCCTCGTCGTGGTTTTCTTCGCGACGGGAATGTTCATCGTGGAGCCCAACGAAGTCGCTGTCATCCTGCGGTTCGGCAAACCCGTCGGCACAGGAGCGGAGCAGTTGCTGAAACCCGGCTGGCATTGGGCGTTTCCGAAACCGATTGATGAACCGGTGAAGATTCCCATCGGGCAGAGTCACACGGCGATTTCCACCACGGGCTGGTTCGCGACCACGCCGGAACTCGAAGCCACGGGCAAGGAACCGCCTGCGCGCGAATCGCTGCAACCCGGCATCGATGGCTACACGCTCACGGGCGATGGTAATATCATCCACGTGCGCGCGACCTTGAAGTATCGCATCCGCGCAACGGACGCGTTGAATTACGAGTTCGGTTTCGCCCGCTTTACGAATGCGGTTCAACACGCGCTCGATCACGCGTTGGTTTATGCATCGGCGCGCTTCACTGCTGATCAGGCGCTCTACCGCGACACCGCGCGCTTCAAGGAATCCGTCCTTGACCGGATGAATCATCAGATCGAAACGCTCGGCCTCGGCATCACCATTGAACCGAGCGAGATCAAAGTCAGCGCGCCGCTCGCGGTTCGTCCGGCGTTCGATGCCGTGCTCGCGGCAGAACAGGACCGCAGCAAGAAGATCAGCGAAGCCCGTGGCGGCGCCGAACAGACGACACGCAAAGCCATCGGCGAAGCCAACGCGATCGTCAACGCCGGCTCGACGGCCGCGAATCAACTCGTTCAATCCATCACCGCCGAGGCACGTTATTTCACGGATCAGTTACCGTCGTATCGCAAGGATCCCGCGCTGTTCGAACAGCGGTTGCTGACGGAGACAATGACGCGCGTGCTCACCAACGCGCAGGACAAGTTTTTCATTCCGACCCGCGCCGACGGGCATCCGCGCGAGTTGCGGTTGCAATTGAATCGTGAGCCGCAGAAGCCAGCCGCAACCGAGCAAAAGCCGTAATGGATATGCCAGCCACGACCATCACCAATCCCCCGGCCACGATCCGCGACGAATCACCTGCCGTGGTCGCGCCGGTTCCGGATCACACGCCGATCCGGCTGAAGCAAACCCTCGCCGGTTTGATCTTCGTCTTGAATTCGTTCGTGGTCAGTTGGGTGTTCGACAACGCCCGAGCCGCGGCCGATTTGAGCGCGATGATTGGCGCGGTTATTCTCGGTTACCCCATTGTCTGGACCGCGTTGTCGGATTTGCGCCGCGGACTGCTGCGCACGAATGAACTCGTCGCCATCGCGGTGCTCGCATCATTCGCGTCGGGCCATTATCAGGAAGCGGGCGTCGTGGCGTTCTTCATGTTGCTCGGCGAGATCATCGAGACCCGCACTGCGGAAGGCGCGCGCGCATCGGTTGAATCGCTCATCAAACTCACGCCGACCAAGGCACGCCGACTCGCCAGTGGTCGCGAAGATGAAGTCGCCGTGTCCGAGCTACGCGAGAACGATGTCATCCGCGTACGGCCTGGTGACAACGTCGCGGCCGACGGCGTGATCGTCAGCGGGCAAGGTTCATTCAATCAGGCGAACATCACCGGTGAATCTCTCCCCGTGGACAAGAAGCCCGGCGACGAAGTGTTCGCCGGCACACAAAGCCTCACGGGCGTGCTCGAGATTCGCGTCACGCGCGCGGGCCAGGACACGACGCTCGGCAAAGTGCGCGAGCTGATCCTTGCCGCGGAGAAGACGAAGCTCCCGATCATGCGGATCGTGGATCAATACATGGGCTATTACACACCGCTCGTGCTCGCGATTGGCGCGTTGGTGTGGGCGTTCTCGCACGATCTGACTCGCGTGATCACCGTGTTCATCGTGGCTTGTCCGACAGCGTTCATTCTGGCCACGCCGACCGCGATGGTCGCCGCGCTTTCCGCCGCCGCGCGCCTCGGGATTCTCATTAAGAACGTCAGCGACATCGAACTTGCCGCCCGCATCAACGCCTTCGTGTTCGACAAAACCGGCACGCTCACCGAGGGCAAGCTCGTCGTCAGCCGCCTCGCGCCGCTCGAAGGAACCGCTCCGGCCGAATTGCTCCGCTTCGCCGCCTCCGCTGAAAAGTACAGCAACCATCCGACCGCCAAGGCGCTCGCACAACTCGCCGAGGAAGCCGGCGTGCCGTTGGCCGAGCCGCAGAATTTTGCCGAGACCGCCGGGCGCGGCATCAAGGCCGACGTGGACGGAGTGAACATCATCATCGGCCGCGCGCAGTGGTTGAACGACAACGGCGTGCGAGAAGATTTCATGAAATCGGTGGATCTCAACGAGACCGAGGGCTTCAGCCTGATCTTCGTCGCGCGTGGCGGTCATTGCATCGGCTGGGTCGGCCTACAGGATCAGACTCGTCCCGAAGCCCGTGAGGCGCTGGCGGATTTACTGCAGAATAAAGTCCGCCGCATCGCAATGGTCACTGGCGATAGGCAACCCGTCGCCATGCGCGTCGCGAAGGAGATTGGCTGCGAGGAAGTCGCCGCGGAATGTTTGCCACAAAACAAAGTCGAGTTCGTCCGTGCGATGAAAGCGAAGGGCTATCGCGTCGCCGTCGTCGGCGATGGTGTGAACGATGCGCCGGCGCTCGCTGCGGGTGACATGGGCATCGCGATGGGCGCCGCCGGGAGTGAAGTGGCGATTCACAGCGCGACCATTGCGCTAATGAACAACGATCTTCGTCGGCTGCCCTTCCTCGTGAAGCTGTCGCGGCAGACGCGCGCGGTGATCAATCAGAACTTTCTGCTCGGAATCCTTTTCGTCATCGGTGGCTTTGTGCTCGCTGCGTTGAAATACATCAACCCGGTGACGGCCGCGGTGTTGCAAGTGGCAGCGTCACTGATCGTCGTTTTCAACAGCGGTCGCCTGGTGCGCTCCGGCGAAGAGTTGGAGCATTTCGATCCCGCAAAGCCCGCGCGGTAGAAGTTCGGCGCGTCACCCTTCGAGCTTCACGCTGGGTGCCGGAAAGCACGCACGGAAATGTCGGAGCACGGGGGAATCATCATTGCGCCGCCAGGCCAGCGCGGTCTGCACGAGCGGCAATCCCGGCGGTAAGGAGCGAAACAGAAGTCCCGGTCGTTGAATCTGCGCCAGCGTCTCGGTGGTCGGCGCGATGCCGAAGCCAGCGGAAATCAACCACATCTTGGTTTGAATGTCGTTCGCGTACTGCGCCACGCGCGGCTTCGCGCCGGCCTTGGCGCACGCGGCGAGGAAGGCGTCATAGTAGCCATGCTGCATGCTCGGATGAACGAGCACGAGTTGCTCATCGTGAAAGTCACTCCATTCGAGCTTCCGTTTCTTTGCGAGTCGATGATCGGCGGCGAGCGCTAGAATTTGCGCCGACTCCTCGACGAACTGGTAGTCGAGCTCCAGAAAACCCACCGGTGGACGCAGCAAACCGGCATCGAGCTCACCGGCGCGGAGTTGTTCGAACTGTTCCGGACTCGTGAGATCAAACAGCGAAAGCTGCACTCCCGGAAAGCGCTGGCGAAATTGGCGTAGAATTCCGGCAAGCCAGGAGTTCGCCGCCGGAGCAATGACCCCGAGGCGCAGCGTGCCCACCAGACCTTGTTGTGCTTCCTTCGCCCGCCGCTCGGCTTGACTGGCAGCGGCGAGGACCGCACGGGCTTCTTCGAGAAGCATGACGCCGGATTGCGTGAGTTTGACCGAGCGGGTGGTTCGCTCGAAAAGACGCACGCCGAGGTCGTCTTCGAGCGACTTGATCTGCGCGCTCAGGGCTGGTTGAGCGATCCGGAGTCTTTCTGCTGCGCGCCGGAAGTTCAGCCCTTCGGCGACAGCGACAAAATAGCGGAGGTGACGAAGTTCCACGGCATTGATAGTAATTGCGTATCAATAGCGACGCAAACTTGTATTGGGCACATACTCCCTTGCCGCGTCTACTTTAGCACTGAACGCAAGGCGTGGTTCGCTGGAAAAAGTTTCCATCGAGCTGCGCAGCATCAAACAACGAAACAACACCGCGCCATGTGGATTGTCCGCCTCGCCCTCCGCCGCCCGTACACCTTCGTGGTGGCGGCGCTCGTGTTGTTGCTGCTCACGCCGTTCGTGCTGCTGCGCACACCGACGGATATTTTTCCCGCGATCAACATCCCGGTGATCAGCATCATCTGGCAATACGCCGGTCTCGATGCGCAGGAAGTCGAACAACGCATCATCTACGCGCACGAACGCTCGCTCAGCGCCACGGTGAACGACATCGAACACATCGAGTCGAGCGCGTTCAACGGAGTTGGCGTCATTAAGGTGTTTCTCCAACCGAACGCTTCGGTGGACGGCGGCGTGGCACAGCTGACGGCGATTTCGCAAACCATCTTGCGGCTGCTCCCGCCTGGCCAGCAACCGCCGTTGATCATTCGTTACAACGCTTCGGTGGTGCCGATTCTCCAATACAGCATTGGCAGCAAGTCGATGTCCGAGCAGGAGCTCTACGATCTCAGCCAGAACGCCGTGCGCGTCGGACTCTCCACCGTTCTCGGCGCTTCCGTGCCGTGGCCTTACGGCGGAAAGACACGGCTCGTATCGGTCGACCTCGACTTGAATGCACTCAAGGCGAAGAATCTCAGGGCGCAAGATGTCGTCGATGCAATCAACGCGCAGAACCTCGTCTTCCCCAGCGGCACGGCCAAGATTGGCGCGACCGAATACGACGTGGAACTCAACACCAGCCCGAAGGTGCTCGATGAGTTAAACGATCTCCCGATCAAAAACATCAACGGCGCTACGATCCGCGTTCGCGACGTCGCCCAAGTGCGCGACGGCTACCAACCCCAGCAAAATGTCGTTCGTCAGGACGGTGTGCGCGGCGCGTTGCTCACGATTTTGAAAAGCGGCTCTGCCTCGACGCTCGACGTGGTGAACCGCGTGAAAGCCGCTATGCCCCGAGTGATGCGCAGTCTTCCTCCGGAGATGGACGTGCGAGAGTTTGCCGATCAATCCCTCTTCGTAAAGGCCGCCATCGACGGCGTGATAAAGGAAGGCGTGATCGCCGCCGCACTGACGGCGGTGATGATTTTGCTCTTCATCGGTTCGTGGCGCAGCACGGTGATAATAGCGCTTTCGATCCCGCTCTCCGTGCTGAGTTCGCTCGCGATTCTCAGCGCGCTCGGTGAAACGATCAACTTGATGACGCTCGGCGGACTCTCGCTCGCGGTCGGGATTCTCGTCGACGATGCGACAGTGGAAATTGAAAACGTCCACCGGCAGATGGCCACCGGAAAGCCGCTCACGCAAGCGATCCTCGACGGCGCGCAGGAAATCGCTCTGCCCGCCTTTGTGTCGACATTGTGCATTTGCATCGTGTTCGTTCCGATGTTTTTCCTCACTGGCGTGGCACGTTACCTTTTCGTGCCGCTCGCAGAAGCGGTCGTGTTCGCGATGCTCGCGAGCTACGTGCTCTCACGGACGTTGATCCCGACGCTCGTGATGTATTTTTACCGCAACGTGCAACATCGCGGTCACGTCGAGCACAACGGCGAGGACACGTGGACCACGGGCGGCACGATGGTGCGCAAACGCGAAGTCGGCCTGCTGCCGCGGCTTTTCGCGCCGTTCAAAGCGATTCAATCCAGCTTCGAGCGCGGCTTCGCGAAGTTTCGCGCGGGTTACCGGAATTTGCTGGGCGGTGTGCTGCAACATCGCGGCGCGTTTGCCATATTGTTTCTCGCGTTCTGCATCGGAACCGCGCTCCTCTTGCCGCAGCTCGGTCAGGATTTTTTCCCGGCGGTGGACGCGGGACAAATGCGGCTTCACTTGCGCGCTCGCAGCGGCACGAGGATTGAGGAAACCGCGAAGCTCGTTGACCAGGTGGAGAAGGCGATTCGCGATGAGATTCCGGCGGGCGAACTGGCCGGCATTCTCGATAACATCGGCATCCCTACCTCCGGTATCGCGTTGAGTTACAGCAACAGCGGCCTCATTGGAACCGGCGACGCCGATATTCTTATCAGCCTCAAACCGGGCCATCGTCCGACGCCAGATTACGTGCGGCGTTTGCGGATGCGCCTCAACCGCGAGTTCACCGGCACGATGTTTTATTTCCTGCCCGCCGACATCGTGAGCCAGACGCTCAACCTCGGTTTGCCCGCGCCGTTTAACGTGCAGTTCGTTGGGCGTGACCTCGCTAAGAATCGTGAGATCGCCGCGCGCCTTGCGGACAAGTTGCGAACGATTCCCGGTTGCGTGGATGTGCGCGTGCAACAGCCCGCCGACCTTCCGAAGCTGAAGTTCACCATCGATCGCGACAAAGCAGCGGAACTCGGCCTCTCGGAGAAAGACGTGGCGAATTCGGTGCTGCTGAGCTTGAGCGGTAGCGGCCAAGTGCAGCCCGGCTATTGGCTTAATCCCAAATACGGCATCCAATATTTGATGAACATCCGCGTGCCGGAGCACGCAATGAATTCTCTGTCCGCGTTGAATGAAATTCCCGTGAGTGCCGGCAAAGCAGGCCAAGGCGACGGACAATTGCTCGCCAACCTTGCGACGTTCACGCGCACCAACGGCTCGCCGGTGGTCTCGCATTACAACGTGCAACCTGTGATCGACGTTTACGCGGGCGTTGGTGGACGCGATCTCGGCGGCGTGCTGCACGACATCGAACCGCTGGTGAAGCAAGCTGAGAAAGAACTTCCGCGCGGCAGTTACATTGTGATGCGTGGCCAAGCCGAGACGATGCGTTCCAGTTACATCGGCCTCGGAATCGGTCTCGTCATGGCCATTGCGCTGATCTACCTGCTGCTCGTCGTGAATTTCCAAACCTGGCTAGACCCCTTCATCATCATCACGGCATTGCCCGGTGCGCTCGCTGGCGTGGTGTGGGCGCTTTACCTGACTCTAACGACGTTGAGCGTGCCTGCGTTGATGGGCGCGATCATGAGTCTTGGCGTGGCCACGGCGAACTCGGTGCTCGTTGTCTCCTTCGCGCGTTCGAATTTGAAGGAAGGAATCGATCCGTTGACTGCTGCGTGGACAGCTGGAACGAGCCGCCTGCGCCCCGTGATCATGACCGCACTGGCGATGATCATTGGTATGTTGCCGTTGAGCCTCGGGCTCGGCGAAGGCGGCGAACAAAACGCGCCGCTTGGTCGCGCCGTCATCGGCGGACTCATTCTCGCCACCATCGCCACGCTCTTCTTTGTTCCCGTGGTTTTCAGCTTGATGCATCGCCGCGTTCCCGCGACGTCGCCCGCCGACGATCAAAGCGACGTTGAAGCCGTTTCCACCATTGCTTGATTTTGCCCCACCATGAATGCTCATCCTCGCACCGGCACTGAACTTATGGACAACCCGACTACGGCGCCACGCCTTGATCCGCCGAAAGATCTCGCGGCCGGAAAACCGCCGCGGTTCCGCGTGTGGATCATTGTGGTGCTCGTGCTGATCGTCGTTGGCCTCGTCGCCGGATATCTCCCGCGCTGGAAGCAGCGCGGAATTTTGGTCGCCGATACACGCGAACTCTCCATCCCGACCGTGACCGTTGTTTCGCCGATGGCAGGCAAAGCATCCGATGGCCTGACGCTGCCCGCTGAAGTGAAGCCCTTCGTCGAGTCGCCGATCTATGCGCGCGCCAGCGGCTACCTGAAGCGCTGGCTCGTGGACATCGGCTCCAAAGTTGAAGCCGGACAACTGCTCGCCGAAATCGACACGCCCGAGATCACTCAGGAACTCGCGCAGGGCCGCGCGCAACTTGCGCAAGCTGAGGCCGCTCTCGACCTCGCGAAAATCACCGCGTCGCGCTGGGCCGAGTTGCTCAAGACCGCCAGCGTCAGCGAACAAGAAGCGGCCGAGAAGAAATCAGACCTCGCGCTCAAGGCGGCCACCGTCGAAGCCGCGCGCGCCAATGTGCGCCGCCTCGAAGAAATGCAATCGTTCGCTCGCGTCACGGCGCCGTTCGCCGGCACGATTACGATGCGCCGCATGGATGTCGGCGAACTCATTACTGCCGGCAGTGCCCGCGAGATTTTTCACCTCGCACAAACCGACACTCTGCGTGTTTTCGTTCGCGTGCCGCAAACCTCCGCGCGCGGCGTCAGCGCCGGCCAGACTGCTGAACTGACGTTTCCCGAAATTCCCGGTCGCGTGTTCACTGCGAAGGTCGTCCGCAACTCCGGCGTCGTCAGCACGGATTCACGCACGCTGCTCGTCGAACTCGCGCTCGACAACTCGAAGGGCGAGATTCTCGCCGGCGGCTATGCTCAGGTCCGCATGAAAGACGAGCATCCGGATGCCGCGCTGGTGCTGCCATCGAACACGCTGCTTTTCCACGCTGAAGGTCCACAGGTCGGCGTCGTCCGGGCGGATGGAACCGTGGAACTGCGAATCGTGAAGTTGGGCCGCGATTTCGGACCAACCATCGAGATTCATTCCGGCATCAGCCTCGGTGA
The DNA here is from genome assembly GCA_044224905.1 of Limisphaerales bacterium. GTDB lineage: Bacteria > Verrucomicrobiota > Verrucomicrobiia > Limisphaerales > JBGAJN01 > JBGAJN01. The sequence continues at coordinate 1,212,227 of JBGAJN010000001.1, read as the reverse complement.
ACGCGTCATCCTCAACCCTGCCGACTCGCTTGTGAACGGCGCGACCGTGCGCGTGGCCGAACCAGCCAAGCCCGTGGAGACGAAATGAAGAAATCGTTTCGGCGCTTCGTGGCTCAATCAACGATCGCCTCTTCAGCAATGTTGGTTCTCGCCGCCGCATTAAACAGCGGCTGCGCGGTTGGCCCGAAGTATCAGCGCCCGGCCGCGCTCGGAACCAATTCACTTCCGCCCGCCTTTGCCGGTGCGACCAACGCAGGCCAATGGAAGGCCGCCGAACCTTCAGCCCACCTTCCGCGCGGAGCGTGGTGGGAGATTCTGGCCGACGCCGAGTTGAACCGTCTCGTCGCGCTCGCGACGAACAGCAATCAGGACCTCGCGGCCGCGAGCGCGCGCTTCGCTCAGGCACGCGCTCTGGTCAATGTCGCCCGCGCGGATTTCTTTCCGCAGCTCAGCGCCGCGCCGAGCTACACCCGCCAACGCACCAGCGCGAATCAACCGGAAAATGGGCGCGCCGCCGGAGTCGGCCACAACTTCAACGATTTCAAAATCCCGTTCGATGCGGGCTGGGAGGCAGACTTGTGGGGTCGTGTGCGGCAACAGGTCGAAGGCGCGCGCGCGCAACTTGCGGCCACCGCCGATGATCTCGAATCGCTCAAGCTCGCCGTCGAAGTCGAGGTCATCGTGGATTACTTCGCGCTCCATGCGCTTAACGCCGAACACGCGTTGCTGCGGCAAACCGTCGAGACCTATCGCCGCTCGCTGGAACTGACGCGCAATCGCCGCGCGGGTGGAATTGCCGGCGATCTCGATGTGGCACAAGCGGAGACGCAGCTCAAATCGGCAGAAGCGCAATTGCCTTCGGTCGATCTCGATCGCACCAAGGTCCGGCACGCGCTCGCGACACTTTGCGGACAATCCGCCAGCACATTCGAACTCGCCGACAAATCTGATCTGCCAAAGACGCTCGATGTGCCCGCCTCGTTGCCAAGTGAATTGCTCGAACGCCGCCCCGACATTGCGGCAGCCGAACGACGCATGGCTGCGGCGAATGCAAGCGTCGGCGTCGCGCAAACTGCATTTTATCCCACGCTGCGTTTCGGCGGATTGGCCGGTTTGCAATCGATCGATGCGGGCACGCTCTTCAACTGGCCAAGCCGTTTCTGGGCGGTTGGGCCGACGCTCGAAGTTCCGTTGTTCACGGGCGGGCGCAATCGCGCGCAACTTGCCGCAGCGCGCGCCGGTTACGATGCGACGGTGGCCGCGTATCGCCAGACCGCATTGAACGCGTTTCAAGAAGTCGAAGATCAACTCGCCGCGCAGCGATTGATCTCTGCGCAATTGGAAGCGGAGTTGGCCGCGCTCACTGCTACACAGCGAACGTTGGAGATCGCCAACAACCGCTACAAAGCTGGACTCATCACCTACCTCGAAGTCGCCACCGCGCAGAGCGCCGCGTTGGAACACGAGCGCGTCACCGTGCGGCTCAAAGCGGCGCGCCTCAACGCCAGCGTGTCACTGGTCAAGGCGCTCGGCGGTGTTTGGTAACGGCTAGTTCGGCGGAAATTTCTTGGCATCGCGGGGCGGTTCTGGGGCTAATGTTCGCCGTGTTCAAACTGGCACTCATTCAGATGCTCGTGAGCGGCGGGCACAAGGACGAGAACCTTCAGCGCGCGGAGAATTTCATAAACCAAGCCGCTCGCGCCGGTGCTTCGGTCGCCCTTCTGCCGGAGGCTCTGGACGTGGGTTGGGGACACAGTTCTGCTCTCACCCTCGCGGACGAAATTCCCGACGGTGAAGCGTGCAGACGGCTCCGCGATGCGGCTCGGACGAATCGCATTTACGTCTGCGCCGGCATCGTGGAACGTTCCGGTCAGCAACTTTTCAACTCCGCCGTCTTTATCAGTCCTCGAGGCGAAGTATTGCTCCACCATCGGAAACTAAACGAACTCGATATCGTTCATGATCTCTACGCGCAGGGCGATCGACTTGCCGTGGCGCACACACCGTTGGGCACCTTCGGTCTGATGATATGCGCCGATGCGTTCGCGCGCGGACAGGTCGTGAGCCGCACGCTCGGCTTGATGGGCGCGGATGTTATTTTGTCTCCGTGCGCGTGGGCGATGCCGGCGGATCACGACAACACGAAGGAGCCGTACGGCCAACTCTGGCGCGACAACTATGGGCCGGTCGCCCGCGACTACCGCCTGTGGATTGTCGGAGTCAGCAATGTTGGCTGGATCACGGATGGCGCGTGGCAAGGTCGCAAATGCATCGGCTGCTCGCTCGTTGTCGGACCGGACGGCCAACCCGTCTTGACGGGACCGTATGGCGTCGATGCGGAAAAGGTGCTCTACGTGGACGTCGAGTTACCGGCGCGTCCGGCGCGAGGTGATGCTTGGGAGAAGATGTGGAACAAGCAGAGCGGTTCTCCGGCGTAATTACTTCTTCGCAGTAATGCACCAAAGTGCCGCGTGCGTGCGGATGAACAGTTCGCCGTTGCTCGGAACGATTGAAGAGTTGCTGGGTTCACCGAGTGAATTCACGGAGACGAGTTCGAACTTCGGGCTGGCTTTGAAAACAAAGCAGTCGCCGCCCTGGGTGATCGAGTAGCAGTTGTCTCCCGAGAGCATCACGCTGCTCCAGTTCACGCCGCTCTTGCCTTCGCCTTTGAGGCGTTCCGTCCACACGTTCTCGCCGGTCTTGAGGTCGATGCACATCGCGGTGCCGGGGTCGTTGTGAATGTAGATGTGGCCGTCCTTGATGACGCCTGAGCCGATGCGTTGCGGCGAGCGCGGGTGATGCCACACGCGGCGCGACTCGGTCACGTCGCCACTGCCGCCCGCGCGCACGGCGATGGCCATGCCGCTAAAGCCGCCCATGGCGACGACGATGCCGTTTTCGTAAATCGGCGAGGTGTAGCACAACGGATTCAAGCCGGAGCACGTCCAGAGTTCCTTGCCGCTGGCGGGATCATACGCGGCGAGACGCTTCGGCCAGCTCATCAAGAGTTGATCCTTGCCTTCCACTTTCATCAACGTGGGCGTGGTCCACGAACCGACGTAGGTCGCGTTGCCGCCGCCTTTCTTCGCGCCCTTCGCATCGGCCGTCGCGGGCTTGTTGTAGCCGGAGTCCTCGTTTTTCTTCCACAGCGTGCGACCAGTTTTCTTGTCCACGGCGAGGAGGTACGTGGTTTCGCCGGGTCCGAAGTTGAGGAAACAGAGATCGCCGTAAATCACCGGCGACGCGGCGTTGCCCCAGATGTGAATCTGTCGGCCCAGATCGGCACGGCGCCAAAGTTCCTTTCCATTGAAGTCGTAGCAATACAATCCATCCGACGCGAACGACACGATAACCCTCTCGCCGTCCGTGACCGGCGATGCGGAGCAATAGGGATTGGTCGCGTGGGTGGGCTCCTTTTCTTTCGTGGCGACGCCTTTTTGCCAGAGCAACTTTCCGTTGGCGCGGTTGAAGCACATGAGCGTGCGCTGCTCGCCGACAGCTTGCGTGAGGAAAATGCGGTCGCCCCAAATGATCGGCGTGGAGTTTCCGCGCTCGGGCAAGGCCACGCGCCATTTCACATTCTCGGTCTTGCTCCATTTCGTAGGCAGATTGTTCTCCTCGGAAATGCCTGTCCCCAGCGGTCCGCGCCACGCAGGCCAGTTGGCGGCGTGAAGCGTCAACGGAAGCAGTGAAAGAAGGGCAAGGCAGAGGCGTTGAAGCGTGTTCATAGTGATCGGCAATGGGTTTAGCTTACCCATCGAGACGCCTCAAGGATCTACTTGGCTACGAGCGATCTCGCAGCCGCGTTTCGAATGACTCCGGGAGCTTACGCCATCGCGCGGGCGATGCTATTCCACCACGCGTCGTGCAGTTTGGTCAGCTTCGCCGTGGATTCACCCGTGGCAGTCTTGATGTGCAGCGTGTCGCCACCAACTGAACCAATGCGCGTGGCCGAGACACCTCGCTTGGCGGCTTCGGCAATGATTTTGTCGGCGTTCGCCGCAGTGGCGGAGAGAACAATGCGTCCTTGGGTTTCGCCGAAGAGCAGCGCGTCGAGGCGCAACCCTTTCGCGGCGGACAAATCCACCTTGGCGCCGATCAGGCGCGGAGTTTCGCGGGCGATTTGCTGGCTGATGCAGCTCTCGGCGAGCGCAACGGCGAGGCCGCCGTCGCTGCAATCGTGCGCGCTCTTCACCCAGCCGTTGCGGATCACGGTGAGCAATGCGTTGTGGATCTGATTCATCTTTGGCAATTCGCAACGCGGCGGGGTGCCGGTCTTCTTGCCGTGAATCACTTGCAGATATGCGCTGCCACCGAGTCCGAGAATCGGATCGCTGGAATCAACGATGTCGCCAAGCAGCAGGATCACGTCGCCCTCGTCTTTGAACCATTGCGTGGTGATGTGCTCCACCTTTTCCACGAGGCCGACGACGGCTACGGTGGGCGTCGGGTCGATCGGACCGGCGGGGCTTTGGTTGTAGAGCGAGCAATTGCCGCCGGTGACCGGGGCGTTAAACGCACGGCACGCATCGGCCAAACCGCGCACGGATTCTTTGATCTGCCAGAAGAGTTCCGGCTTGTGCGGGTTCGGGCAATTGAGGTTGTCGGTGGCTCCGAGCGGCGATGCGCCAGCGCAGGCGAGATTGCGGCACGCCTCGGTGACGGCGGCTTTTCCGCCTTCATACGGATCGAGGTAAACGTAGACGCCGTTACAATCGACCGTCATGGCGACGAATTTTTCCGGCATCGATTTGCCGTTGGAAGACTCGGGCAACGAATCGCCCTTGATGCGAATGACCGCGGCGTCGCTGCCCGGGCACACGATGGAACCATCGCGGACCATGTGGTCATACTGGCGATAGACCCAGTTCTTCGAGGCGATGCTCGGCCACGCGAGGAGCTTCAAGAGATCGGCGACGGGCGACTTGCAATCGGAAATCGCGTCGAGGCGGAACGCGCGCACGGCTTTCAAATACTCCGGCTCCTGCGATTCGCGGTGGTACACCGGCGCTTCGTCGGCGAGCTTCTTCGCCGGAATGTCGGCGACGATTTTTCCGTGATGGCGCACGATCATGTGACCGGTGTCGGTGACGAAGCCGACCTCCGCCCATGGCAAATCCCACTTGTCGAAAATGCGCTTCACTTCGGCTTCGCGGCCCTTCTTTACGATGATCAACATGCGCTCCTGCGATTCGCTGAGCATGATCTCGTAGCTGGTCATGTTCGGCGCGCGTTGCGGAACCTTGTCGAGTTCGATCTCGATGCCGGTACCGGCGCGCGCGGCGGTTTCACACGTCGAGCACGTGAGACCGGCGGCGCCCATGTCTTGAATGCCGGCCACAGCGTCGGTGGCGAGGAGTTCGAGGCACGCTTCGCAGACGAGCTTTTCCATGAACGGATCGCCGACCTGTACGGCGCCGCGCTGTTGCTCGGAGGATTCCTCCGTTAAGTCCTGCGACGCGAAGGCCGCACCGGCGAGACCGTCGCGACCCGTGGCGGGGCCGACATAGAAGACGGGGTTGCCGATGCCTTTGGCTGCGCCGCGCGCGATCTGGTCGTGACGCAGCACGCCGAGACAGAACGCGTTCACAAGCGGATTACCCTCGTAGGTTTTGTCGAAGTAAACTTCGCCCGCGATGGTCGGAATGCCGAAGCAATTGCCGTAATGCGCGATGCCGTTCACCACACCGGAGAAAAGCCGGCGGACTTCGGGATTGGAAAGTTCACCGAACCGCAGCGAGTTGATCGCGCACACCGGTCGCGCACCCATCGTGAAAATGTCGCGCACGATGCCGCCCACGCCGGTGGCTGCGCCTTGGAACGGTTCCACGGCGCTGGGGTGGTTGTGGGATTCGATCTTGAACGCGATGGCCAGTCCGTCGCCGATGTCGATGATGCCGGCGTTCTCTTCGCCCGCGCCGACGAGGATCTTCGGCGACTTGGTCGGGAAGGTCTTCAGCAGCGGACGCGTGTTTTTGTAGGAGCAGTGCTCCGACCACATCACCGAGAAGATGCCGAGCTCCGTGTAGCTCGGTTCGCGCCCGAGGATTTGTTTAACGTGGGCGTATTCATCCGGAGTGAGGCCGTGTTTCTGGATGAGTTCAGGAGTGATGGCTGGCTCGGTCATTCGATTCAGGTTTCAGAGTTCGTGCGAAATCGTGACGGGCAGGATGAAGTCTCCGACGAAGAGTGACAAGTAAATCGCGCACGAAATCTGCGCGATCTTCGAGAATGCGGTTGCGAACTGAAAATTCATCAATACGTTTGGATCACAGTTGATGGAGCAACCGTTGATGGCCGAAAGCTGTCGGGAAACTACAAACGTTTAACACGCCCAAGCCTATGTGGGATTTCTTTCGCAATCTCTTCACCAACGACTACATGCCGCACGGGCATTGTTACTTTTGGAGCGCCGACATCGTTTGGCTCAACGTCATCTCGGACGCGCTGATCACGCTCGCCTACTACTCGATTCCCCTGACGTTGCTGTATTTTGTGCGGAAACGTCGCGACCTTCCGTACCCCTGGCTGTTCCTCATGTTCGGCGGTTTCATCGTAGCGTGTGGCACGACTCATCTGATGGAGATCTGGACCGTGTGGCACGGCACTTACCGCTTGGCGGGGGTGATCAAATCCATCACCGCGGCACTTTCAGTGACCACTGCGATCGTGTTGGTCAAACTCGCTCCGGCCGCCATGGCGCTTCCGAGTCCCAGCGAATTGGCGAACGTAAACAGCGAACTGCAGCGAGAAATCGCCGATCGGAAACGCGCGGAGGAAGAACTTCGTCGATCCCAGGATGAACTTGAACGGCGCGTGCAACAGCGCACGGAAGCCTTGGAACAGGCGAATGCTGCGTTGCGACATAGCGAGGAACGTTTTCGCGCGACGTTTGAACAGGCCGCGGTCGGCATTGCGCACGTTGGTCTGGATGGTCGATGGCTGCTGGTGAATCAGAAGTTGTGCGACATTATTGGCTACAGTCGGGAGGAGTTATTGAAGCTCACGTTTCAGGAAATCACCCACCCGGACGATCTCGATGCCGACTTGGAATTAAGCCAGAAGCTGATGGCCGGAAAGATCTCCACCTACTCGATGGAAAAGCGCTACGTCCGCAAGGATGGTTCCCCCGTGTGGATCTATTTGACGGGATCGATGGTGTACAAAAGTTCGGGTGAACCGGATTACGGGCTCGCCGTCGTCGAAGACATTACCGAGCGCAAACGCGCCGAAGAACAACGGCGGGCGTCGCTGAAAGAGGTCAATGATTTGAAGGCGGCGCTGGATGAGCATGCAATCGTCGCGATCACGGATCCGCAGGGGAAGATCACTTACGTGAACGACAAGTTTTGCGCGATCTCGAAGTATTCGCGCGAAGAACTACTTGGTCAGGACCACCGGATCATCAATTCTAAGTTCCATCCCAAGGAATTCATTCGCGATCTCTGGACGACGATCGGCCACGGCCGCGTGTGGAAAGGTGAAATTAAAAATCGCGCCAAGGACGGGAGCTACTACTGGGTTGATACCACGATCGTCCCGTTCCTTAACCCCGAGGGGAAACCGTATCAGTACGTCGCCATCCGCGCCGACATTACGGAGCGCAAGCTCGCTCAGGAGACTGCGGCTTGGCTGGCCTCCTTTCCGGAACGCAATCCCAACCCGATCGTAGAATTGGATCTGGTGAGAAACGTAGTTCATTACGTGAACCCATTTGCCGCGCAACTTTTCCCCGATTTGAAAAGTCTGGCCCTGCAACACCCCATGCTGGCGGGGCTGGCTGAGGTGTCGAAACCGTTGTTCGATGGAAGCGACACTGCGGTGCGCCGAGAAATAACAGTTCGGGGAATCTGCTACGCGCAAACCATCAACTACTTGCCCGACGCTCAGCGAATTCGCGTCTACGGCAGCGATATCACCCAGCTCATGCAGGCGGAAGCTGCCCTCAAGGATTCCCTGCGCGAAAAAGAGACGCTCCTTAAGGAAATCCACCACCGCGTCAAAAACAACATGCAGCTCATTTCGAGCGTGATTCAGCTACAAGCCGGCCAAATCCACGATCCCGGAGCGCTCGGAGTCTTTCGCGAACTTCAAGGCCGGATCCGCTCCATGGCCCTTATTCACGAACGCCTTTATCAGGCTCCGAGCCTTGCGAAGATCAATTTCGAGGAATACGTTCGCACACTTGTCAGAATGTTGACGCGAACCTACCACCACCCCGCGCAGACGATTTGCATCGATCTGCAAGTGGATCCCGTGTCGCTCAATCTCGAAACCGCCCTCCCATTCGGATTGATTCTGAACGAACTCGTCGCCAACTGCCTCAAACACGCGTTTGTGAACCGTGAACGGGGCACCATCTCCGTGTCATTGCGTCAAACCCAGATCGGCGAATTGGATCTGGTGGTGCGGGACGATGGCGTTGGTCTTCCCGCCGATTTCGATTGGCAGAATTGTTCTTCGCTCGGTCTGCGTCTGATTCGCATCCTCACCGAGCAGCTGCGCGGGACCTTGCAGGTTCGCGTGGACCACGGGACCGCCGTCACAATCAAAGCATGTGAAATAACCACCAAAGAAAGGAACGAGCAACATGTCATCGAATAAACGGATCTTGATCGTCGAAGATGAGGGAATCGTGGCGGCGGACCTGGAAGAACATCTCATTCGCTTGGGCTATGCCGTCGCGGGAAAAGCCGCTTCCGGTGAAAATGCCCTTGAGCAGGTCGAATCCTCCAAGCCCGATCTCGTGCTGATGGACATCATTCTCCAGGGACAGATGGACGGTGTCCAAGCCGCCACCAGGATTACCGAGTTTCACGAAATCCCCGTCGTGTTCCTGACGGCGCACGCTGACGACCCCACAATGCGACGCGCCCAGGTTTCCGGACCGTTCGGATATATCCTCAAGCCCTTCGACGAACGCGAACTTCATGTGGCCATCGAGATCGCGCTTTACCGGCATCAGGTTGAAACCGAGTTGCGGGACTTGAATCATGAGCTTCAGGAGGCCATCGATCAGATCAAGACGCTCCGCGGCCTGCTCCCGATTTGCGCGTGGTGCAAAGACGTTCGCGAGGACGACGGTTACTGGAAAAAGATCGAGGACTACATTCACGAGCATTCGCAAGCGGAACTGACGCACAGCATCTGCCCCAAGTGCGCGGCGAAGTTCGACCTCGGATTCAAACGCTGATCGGCGGCGCTCGATTCCACGCTTGCAGCCGTTGGAGCTTGAGAAGCCCGCGGGTCCGATGCATAAACACGCGATGCAATCATCGCTGTTCCGCCTTGTCGCCAGGAACCACCCGCCGCTTTCATGAACGCCGATCTCGATCAACTCAACGAACAGGTCAAGCAGACCTCCACTTGGATCAACAAACTGCGCAGTGAAATCGGCCGCGTCGTCGTCGGCCAGCAATACCTTGTCGATCGCCTGCTTGTCGGCCTGCTCGCCAACGGTCACGTTCTCCTCGAAGGCGTGCCCGGCCTCGCCAAGACGTTGTCCGTGCGCACGCTCGCCGCGGCGATTCAGGCGAAGTTCAACCGCATCCAATTCACGCCCGACCTCCTGCCCGCCGACATCACCGGCACGTTGATCTACAATCCGCAGGACGGAAAATATCACGCCACCAAGGGACCTATCTTCGCCAACCTCGTCCTCGCCGACGAAATCAACCGCGCGCCCGCCAAGGTGCAATCCGCTTTGCTCGAAGCGATGCAGGAACGCCAGGTCACGCTCGGCGGCGAAACGATGACGCTGCCCTCGCCGTTCCTCGTGCTCGCCACAGAAAACCCGATCGATCAGGAAGGCACGTATCCCTTGCCCGAAGCGCAGGTGGATCGCTTCATGTTCAAGATCGTCATCGATTACCCGACCGAGGTGGAGGAGCGGAAGATTCTCGACACGATGGCGTTCACCTCCGCCAGCACGAAGATCGACGCCGTCATCGCGCTCGAGGAGATTTTGAACACGCGCAAACTCGTCGATCGCATCCACGTCGACGACAAGATCCGCGACTACATCGTCAAGATCGTCTTCGCCACGCGCAAGCCGGAGCAATACGGACTCGACATCAAACACCTCATCCAATTCGGCGCCTCACCGCGCGCCACGATCAACCTCGCGCTCGCAGCGAAAGCGTGGGCGTTGCTCGAAGGTCGCGCCTACGTCACGCCGCAGGACATCAAGAGCATCGGCCCCGACGTCCTGCGCCACCGCATCATCCTCACCTACGAAGCGGAGGCCGAAGGCGTCACTACGGAAGACATCATCGCAAAGGTGTTCAACACGGTGCCAGTGCCGTGAGCGGAAATTTTGAAACTCGAATTCCGAAATTCGAAACCAACCAAAATTGCCGAATGAGCAATGACCGAAACAGCGCGCGCCCGTTTTGGAAATTTGGGTTTCGGGTTTTGAATTTGTTTAGAATTTCGAGTTTCGGAATTCGGATTTCTTCCCAAGCATGACGATCAAAGAAATCCTGACCTCCGTCCGCCGCGTCGAGCTGCGCACGAATCGTCTCGTCAACGACACGATGGTCGGCGCGTATCTGAGTAGTTTCAAGGGCCGCGGCATGGACTTCGAGGAGTTGCGCGAATACATCCCCGGCGACGACGTGCGCACGATTGATTGGAACGTCACCAATCGCATGGGCCGCCCGTTCGTGAAGAAGCATCGCGAGGAACGCGAGCTCGGCATCATTCTCGCCGTGGACATTTCCGCCTCGGGTGCCTTTGGTTCTGTGCGCCGGAACAAGCGCGAGTTCGCCACCGAAGTCGCTGCCACGCTCGCCTTCTCCGCCGCGCGCAACAGCGACAAAGTCGGCCTGCTCCTCTTCACGGACAAAGTGGAACTCTTCGTCCCGCCGCGCAAAGGTCGCCGCCACATTCTCCGGATCATTCGCGAACTGCTGTGCTTCGTTCCGCAACGCAACGGCACCAACATCACCTCGGCACTGACTTTCCTGAATCACGCGCTGCACCGGCGGAGCATTGTTTTCCTCCTCACGGACTTTCTGCACAGCCTCAATCCGCCCAATAGCGCGACGGGTGCCGGTGTTCCGCCAGCTATTGCGAACGAGCGCCGTGCCCTTCGCGAACAACCTCTCGACAGCGAGTCTCTGCTTGGCTCCGAGGGGCGGCGCGACGCCCGTCCCACGAAGGCTGGCCGCGATCTCGTGCAGGAGATCGGCATGACCAACGTGCGCCACGATCTCGTCTGCGTGCATCTGCACGATCCGCGAGAGAGTGAGTTGCCCGACGCCGGCTTGCTCACGGTCGAAGACGCGGAGACCGGCGAACTTCTCGAGCTCGATTCCGGTCGCACCCGCGTGCGCGAAGCCTACGCGGCGATCAACGCGGAGCGCATCGCCGCGCTTGATCGCGCGCTGCGTCAAGCGGGCGTGGACACGTTGCGACTGCCGACTAACGAGCCCTTCGCTCCGGTGCTCCAACATTTCTTCGAACACCGTCGTCGCCGTTAATGATGTCATGAACGGCCTGATACTGTTTGCCGCCACCGAGTTTCCGGAACTCCTGCCTCCGCATGGAGAGATTCCGCCGACGTTCGTGGAGCAACACAGTTCGGAGATGATGGGCGGCGCGGGCTTGCTGCTTGTTGCCGTGGCGTTGCTCATCTTCTGGCTGCGGCGACCACGCCCCGTCGTCGTGATTCCGCCGGCGGAATCCGCGCGCAAATCCCTCGAAGCTCTGCGTGGCAAACCCGAGGACGGCCCACTGATCACCGCGGTGTCACAGATTCTCCGGCGCTACGTCGTCGCCGCGTTCACGCGGGAAGCGGCGGAGCTCACGAATGAAGAATTGATGCGGTCGCTCGCGGCGAACCAACATGTGCGGGGCGAAACGCGCACGAACCTCGGCGAGTTCCTTCGCGAATGCGATGTCCAGAAATTCGCGCCGGTCCGCCCCTCGCCGCCGCCGGGCTTCGTGAATCGAGCGCTCGATTTCGTCACGCAGTTGGAATCGCAACGCGCTCCGGAAGAAACTCCGCCGTCCACGAAATGAACTCCTTCTTCGAGTTTCAATATCCGTGGGTGCTGGTGTTGCTGGCGCTGTTGCCCGTCTACGCATTCTTGCACGGGCGGCCGGGAAAATTCTCTGCGATCCGTTTTCCCAGCGCCGATCTCGCGCGCGCGGCCGGGGCCACGGCGCGCTCGGCGGCGGGTCGGTTGCTCATCTTTCTCCGCGTCCTCGTCGTCGCGCTGTGCATCGCGGCGCTAGCAGGACCGCGCTTCGCGCACAATCGCACCGAGACGCAGGCCAGCGGCATCGACATCATGCTCGCGCTCGACATGTCGTGGTCGATGGTCGCGCTCGACATGAGCACACCGAACGAACGCGTGACGCGGTTCGACATCGCGCAGTCCGTCATTCAGGACTTCGTTCGCCGCCGCCCGAGCGACCGTCTCGGTCTCGTGGTGTTCTCCGGCGTGCCGTATCTTGCGAGCCCGCTTACGCTCAATCACGACTGGCTCATTCAAAACATCCAACGCCTGCACATCGGCGTGATCCGCGAGCTCGGCACCGCGATCGGCGATGCCACGGCCACCGCGGTGAAACGCCTCAAGGGGCCGAAAGACAGCAAGAGCCGCATCATCATCCTCCTCACCGACGGCGACAACAACCGCGGTGACATCGATCCGATTCCCGCTGCGCAACTCGCCGCTTCGCTCGGCGCGAAGCTCTACACGATCGGCATCGGCAAGGAGGAATCCTGCTCGATGCCAGCGTTCGATCCCGCCACGGGCAAACTGCGCTTCGGTCCCAATGGCGAAATCATTCCCACGATTACCCTGCAACCCGCCAACTACAAAGTGCTCGATCAAATGTCCGCACTCGCGCGCGGCAAATCGTATCGCGCCACGAACCGCCGCGAACTCGCCGGCATCTATGACGAGATCGATCGTCTCGAAAAGACCGAGGTGAAGTTGCGCCGCTACACCACGTTCACGCCGCTGTTTCAATGGCCGCTGGTCGGCGCCCTGGTGCTCCTCGCGGTGGAGTTGATTCTCGCGAACACACGTTATCGGAGGGCGCCATGAACTTCACCAACCCTCATCTGGCCGAACCCAAGTGGCTGCTGATCGCGTTGATCGGGCCAGTGTTGCTGTTCGTCCTGCAACGTTACGCCAGTCGCGCACGGAGTAAGCAACTCGGGATCTTCGCCGCCGCGGAGTTGCTCGAATCCTTGATTCGTTCGCACAGTCCCGGGCGACGGCTGCTGAAAAACATTCTCCTGCTCGTCGCCGTCGCCGCGATTGGCGTGGCGCTCGCGCGACCGCAATGGGGCGAGCAAGCGGAGTTGTCCCACGCGCTCGGCGAGGATGTTTTGTTCATCGTCGATTGCTCGCGCAGCATGCTAGCTGGGGACGTGCGTCCGAATCGCCTCACGCGGTCCAAGCTCGCGATCATGGATTTCGTGCAACGCCACGGCAGCGGACGCGTCGGCGTGATCGCTTTCGCCGGGCAGGCGTTTCTGCAATGCCCGCTGACCTACGACTACGATGCGTTCCGCGAATCGCTCATGGCACTCGATGACCAGACGATTCCCGTGCCCGGCACCGACATCGCGCGCGCGCTCGACGAAGCGTTCCTCGCGATGGAAAAGGACAGCCGCCGCAAGGTGATGGTGCTCGTCACCGACGGCGAGGACTTGGAGCAAGGCGGCGTCAACAAGGCGAAGGCGCTCGGCGAAAAGGGCGTGCAGATTTTCTCCATCGGCGTCGGCACCGAAGCCGGCACGACAATTCAGGTGCAGAATCCGCAGGGCGGGTTCGATCCTTTGCGCGATGATCGCGGGAACCCCGTCGAAAGCCGGCTCGACGAAAAGACGCTGCGGGTGATCGCCGAAGCGACGCACGGCGAGTATCAACCGCTCGGCCCGCTCGGCGAAGGCATGGATCGCGTGCGGCGCGCGTTACTTAATACGACCGGCCTCCCGGGACTCTCCCCATCGCGGCGTTTCGGCGTGGATCGCTTCCACGCGTTCGTGGCGCTCGCGCTCACGTTGCTTGCCGTCGAATCTTTAATTGGCACACGTCGCCGTGTGGGCGAAAGTGAGCCTAAGCCGAAATGAAATCCACCTTTCGCCAAATGACCTGTTGGGGAGCGCTTGTCGCCGCGCACGTCATCGCTTCGACCACTGTGGCGCTCGCGGGCAACTCGACCTCGGCCCCGACTCCGCGCGAACTTTACAACGAAGGCACGCAGCACTTGCAGTCCGGAAAACTTCGCGAAGCCGAAGCGGCGTTACAGATGGCCGTCGCCGCGAATCGCGATGAGGTCCAATCACCCGGGCTCTACAATCTAGGCCTCGCGCGTTATCGGCAGGGCCTCCAAGCGCTTAAGGACGGCCCAAGCAAAGCCAACGCCGATGCGCGCGGCTCGGCTGCCGGCGCGACGGGCGATCAGGCGCTTCGCGCTGCCGATGCCGCGCTCGTATCGAACGAAGTCCAAGCCATCGTCAACGCCTACATGCAGGGCCGCGGGGCGCGCAAGGATTTGAAGGGCGCAGTCGAAGCGGTGAAGCGCGCGATGGAACAATACGGCGCGGTCTTGCGTCGTTGGGAACGTTCGTCGGGTGATTTCAAGAGCGCCGCCGAACTTCGTCCGTCGGATGACAAGGCTCGAACTAACGCCGCGAACGTCGACGCCGCGATTGCCAAGCTCGTCGATCAGTTGAATCAAATGCAGCAGATGATGCAGGCCCTCGGCAAGCAGCGGGAGGAATTGAAGGAGAAGATGAAGCAGCTCAAGGGCAAGCTTCCCGAAGGCATGCAGCCGCAGGGCGAGAGCGGCGACGATGACGAGGAGGAAGAACAGAAGGAGCCGCAAAAGGGCCACGAGGAAGGACCGTCGCGCGACGGACAGAAGCAATTGATTTCGCCGGAGGACGCGGCCCGCTTGCTTGAGACATTGAAGCTCGACGCGAATCGCAAGTTGCCGATCGGTGATGGCGATCCGACGAAGCCGAAGAACCGCACGGGCAAGACCTGGTAGATGATCTCGTCGCGCGCCATTTTCCTGATCCTGTTCCTGCTCGTATCGCTGGTTCGCGTTTCCGCGCAGACCAATGTTGCCGGGGCAGTCCCCGTGCGTGGGCAAATCCGAATCAGTGTGCAAGGCGGCAACGTCATGCGCATTTCTCCCAACTCCGCGCCCAACGATCCGCTGGTGAACCTCATGATGTCCCAGCCGCAGGTCGACACCGACAGCCCGGTGTCGGCGCTGGCGGAGTTCGATCCGCCGCGCGTCGCGGTTGGACAACGCGCCACGCTCCGCATCGTGCTAACAACTTTGAGTGAGTCGGTGGAGATGCCGGAGAAAATTCCCAGCCCGGCGGGATTGGAATTACAGACGGGCGGGCGCGCGATGTCGTTTCAAAATCTCGGGATGAAAATTCAGGCGCGTTCGACGTTCAACTATCGCGCGAGAGCCAAGGCTCCGGGCACTTACTCCATGGCGCCGTTCGCGGTGAATGTTGCCGGAAAGAAGGTCATGGTGCCTGCAACGCAATTGATCGTCGTCCCCGCCGGCACCGCGATGGAAACGCCCGTCGAACTGTCGCTCGTTGTCCCTCAAACCGAAATCTATGTCGGTCAATCGGTGCCCGCGCGCGTCGTGCTCGCCGATCCCGGCGACAATAGCGCGCAGGCGATGATGCACGCGCAAGTCATCGGCGAGGCGTTTTTGACCGACACGAGTTACGCCCGCCTGCGTCGCGAAGCCGTGATGGTGAACGGTCAACCGCGCACGAGCATTGTCAGCGAAGTGCTCGTTACGCCGATGCGCGAAGGGAAACACCAAGTGATCGGCCAAGCGTATGTGATTCTCAATCGTCCGGTCACGACACAGCTGTCGCAACTTCCCGGCTACTTCCCGCTCTTCGACAGCGACCCCGTCACGCTCAATGTCAAACGGGTGCCCAGCGAAGGCGAACTTCCCGGCTACACGGGCGCGATCGGGAAGTTCGAACTCGAATCACCGCAGTTATCCACCACCGAGGTTCGCGCGGGCGAGCCTGTGACGTTGCGCGTGGGCATCAAGGGCGAAGGAAATTTCGCACGCTTCACCGCGCCCAAGCTGGCGAACACGGGAACGTGGCAGACATTCTCACCGGAGAAAGACTCGTCTCCCGGTTCGCAAATGCAGCAGCCGGGCTTCGCGCAGTTCGCCTACACCATGATCCCGGTTTCGACGCGTGTCACCGCGACACCGCCGATCCCGTTCAGCTATTACGATCCCGCGAAAAAGCAATACGTCGATCTGACCATTCCCGCGTTGCCGGTGAAGGTGACGTCACCGGTGGGAACCATCGCCAGCGGCACATCGAGCGGCAGCACTGATTCCGACGATGCGCAAAACAATGAACCGCGCTTGATCATGACGGGGCTCATGGACGCGCCCGGCGCCGGTGCGACGACGCTCGAACCGTTGCAATCGCGCCCGCCGTTTGTCGCCCTGCAAATCCTCCCTGCCGGCGCGTTGTTCGGATTGTGGTGGCGGGATCGCCGCCGTCGTTTTCACGAGCTCCATCCGGAGGTGATGCGGAAACGCCGCGCCCGCCGCGCACTCGGACGTCAGCTTCGCACGGCACGTCGCGCTGCGGCGGCGCAGGATTCTCCCGCCTTCGTCATCGCTGCCGTTGGCGCGCTGCGTCACGCGGCCGCGCCGCATTCCGCGGCGAATCCGGAGGCGCTCGTGTGTCGCGATGTGTTGCGCGAACTTCCTTCGGGTACGGAGCACGCAGAGGAAGAATGTGTGCGTAAACTTTTCCACGCAGCGGACGCGCTGCATTTCACGGAACGGCTGGATACTGCGTCCATTCTTCCGCAACTGACGACGGACTTCGAACGCGTCGCGGAAAAATTGAAGGAGCGCTTGTGAAACGCCGCACGTTTTCCTTTTTCCGTTTGATTGCCACGCTGGCCGCCGCGATCGCGCTGATGGGCACGGCCCGCGCGACGGATTCTTTTGCGGAAGGGAAGAAAGCCTTCGTGGCTGGTGATTACGCTGTCGCGGCAGATCAGTTTCGCGGTGCCATCAGCAACGCCCCGTCGGCAGCAGCGTTTCACAACCTCGGCCTTGCCGAATGGCACTCGGGCCGAACCGGGCCGGCGATCCTCGCGTGGGAACGCGCCCAATGGCTCGCGCCGTTTTCCACCAACTCGCGGGTGAACCTCAGCTTCGTGCGCAACACCGCGCAACTCGAAGCGCCGCGGCTTACGTGGTTCGAGAAATGTTCGACGTGGCTGCCGGTCGATGCGTGGGCCTGGCTCGCGATGGTGAGTTTCTGGCTGTGCGCCGCGATGCTGCTATTGCCCGGCGTCCTGCGCTGGCGCAAAGCGGACTGGCAGCAAGGCGTTGCGGCCGCATGCGCCGGCGTGTTCCTGCTGACAGTGCCGGCATTGGTCGGCGTGACCTCGCGGGCAAAGCTCGGTGTGATACTTGCCAAGCAAACCAACGTGCGGCTCACACCGACGCGCAACGCGCAAACCGTGAGCCAGCTGCCCGCCGGCGAAATCGTGCGTCGTGAGCGCGAGCGCGGCGACTACGTTTTCATTCGTGCTGGCAATGATCTCGCCGGCTGGGTCGAACGCAACCAGTTTGGATTAATTGTCGGCCGTTGAAGTTTGCGCGCCATACCGCGCCGCTTGTGAAAGTTACTGCCATCTGATCTGCTTACGCCGTGCTCCTTTTGATTCACCGCGGTCTTCGCGTGGTGCTCGCCACCGCGTTAATCGCTTGTCTTGGTTGCCTGACGCTGGGCGCTCAGACCAATCACCCGGCGGGAGTGACGCAAGTCCCCATTGAATTACGACGCGGTGACCTCCTCGTCCGTTCGCGCGTTAATGGTTCGGCCCCGCTTACCTTCAAACTCGATACCGGATTCGGCATCAACACGCTGCATCCGTCGCTGGTTGAGTCGCTGAAACTTCAACGCGCAGGACGATTGAAAATCATCGGCATCGCCGGTGACGAGCAGGCGGCCACTTATTCAGGCGCCGTTTTCAATTTCGGCAGCATGATTTATTCGCCGCGGCGCGTGGCGGTGTTGCCGTCGGATGCCCGCAGGCGCGTGGAGAGTCGTGCCGGCATTTTGGGCTCGGACTTCTTTCGTAAATTTGTTGTCGAAGTTGATCCGGCGGCGCACACGATGAAGTTGCATTCACCGACTGAGTTTAATTACACCGGCCACGGCGAAATCATCCCGCTCGAGTTCGCCGAAGACACACCGATCATCGATGCCTGCGTGCGCGCGAATGGAAATGGAGCCGTCTGCGGAAAGTTTGAAATCGATACGGGCTGCGACGATGCGATTTGCCTCGGCGCGGATTTTGTCGCGACTCACACGATTTTGAAATCTGCGGAAGCCGGCAAGAAGAGCGCGCGTCAAGGTGTTGGAGGCGGGATCGAGACGCGTCAGACGAAGCTTGATCAACTTCAAATCGGCAAGCTGACGGTCGACAAACCTTCGTGCAATTGCTTCCTCCGCGGTTCGCCGGCGAGCAATGGCCAGGTCGGGCACATTGGCATGGGCGCGTTGCAAAACTTCAAGTTCACCTTCGACTACTCGCGGAAGCGTTTGATTCTCGAGGCGGCGCGCTGATTCCGCGTCGGCGACTTAAGCCGCCTTGGGAGCAACCTTGCCCTGCAATGCGTGGATCATGCTCTCGAAAATGAAACGTCCGTCGGTGCTGCCGAGGATTGCTTCGCTGGCGCGATCCGGATGCGGCATGAGACCGGCGACGTTGCGGCGTTCGTTGCAGATGCCGGCGATGTTGAGCACGGAGCCGTTGGGATTCGCCAAATCGGTAAGCGCGCCCTTCGCGTCGCAATACTGCCAGAGGATTTGATTGTTCGCCTTGATCTTCGCGAGCGTGGCTTCGTCGGCGAAATAGCAACCCTCGCCGTGGGCGATCGGAATGCGAAGGAATTTGTCGCGCGGAATGTGACTGGTGAACGGCGAGTCGAAGCTCGCGGTTTTCAGGAAGACTTGCTCGCAGTGGAATTGCAGGTCGCGATTGCGGATGAGCGCACCCGGAAGCAGCCCCGCTTCACAGAGAATTTGAAAGCCGTTGCAGATGCCGATCACGAGGCCGCCTTTTTCGGCGAACTGTTTCACCGCTTGCATCACGGGGCTGAAGCGCGCGATGGCGCCGCAGCGCAAATAATCTCCGTAGCTGAATCCGCCGGGCACGATCACGGCATCGGCGTTGCCGAGGGACGTGTCTTTGTGCCAGACGAAGCTGCTGGTGTGGCCGAGAACGCGAACGGCGTGAACACAGTCCTGATCGCAGTTCGAGGCGGGAAATTGGAGGACGGCGAAGTGCATTTGCGTAAGAGGTAAGACGTGAGGCGTAATCCGGATACCGGCCTACTCATCACTCATCAATCAACGATCTCCAGTTTGTAGTCTTCGATTACCGGGTTGCTGAGAAACTTGTGCGCGGCGTCGTTGAGCGCCTTGCGAGCGGTCTCCTTGTCCGTGCCGGGCGCGAGGTCGATCTCCACATATTTGCCTACGTGAACGCCGGTAACGCCTTTGTAGCCCATGTGATCGAGCGCGTTCTGGACGGTTTTGCCCTGCGGATCGAGCACGGCTTTCTTCGGAGTGATGATGATTTTCGCTTTCATTTACAATCCGGGATAATCCCGGCAACATGACTCCATGTTGGGGAATGAATCGGCCGCAAGCTAGATTTATTTGCGTGCAGAGTTTGCCTGCATCCAATCCGGCACGGGGACCGTATGTATGGTGAGTTCCGAAGCGGTCGAGCCGAATGGCGACTACAGCACACGGTAGAAAGTGAAACGCGGTGCAATCGAAGTAAATCGGACTTGCGTGGCGAAGAAACTTTCGCGCGCGGCGGGATCAATGATCGACCATCAGACAGAAGAATCTCTGCAGAAAATCCTGCTCCGGCGCATTGTCGACCGGGACAAGCAGGCCTTGGCGGAGCTGTACGATCAACTGGCGGCGATAGTGTTCTCCGTCGCCTGCCGGATTCTCGGTGATCGCCACGAAGCCGAAGAAGTGACGCAGGACGTTTTTGTGCAGATCTGGAACAAAGCGCCGACGTTCGATGGCGAACTCGGCACGCCCTTCCATTGGGCGATGCGGATCACGCGAAATCGCGCGATCGACCGGCTGCGTTCGCGCCAGCGGCGCACCGAACTAGCGGTGGATTTTCAGGAAGCCGTGGCGGGCGATGGCAATGGCGAGGAATCGGCCGGCCACGCGGGATTGAGCGGAGACGAATTGACGGCGGTTCGCGCGGCCGTGCGGAGACTTCCGCCGGACCAGGTGCGCATGTTGGAACTGGCCTTCTTTCGCGGATTGTCGCACGCCGAGATTGCCGAAAGCACGGGCGAGCCGCTCGGGACCATCAAGGCGCGAATCCGCCGCGCGATGCTGAAGTTGCGGGACACTTTGCAGGATTACGCATGATCACGGAACGACAACAGGACCAAGCGGGCCTCTACGCGCTCGGCGTGCTCCCTGAAGCGGAGCGCGTCGAGTTCGAAGCGGCGCTGCGTGCGAACGCCAGCCTGCGCGAATTCACGCGCGGCCTGCAGAACGCCGCCGACGCGGTCGCACAGGCTTCTCCGTCGGTGGAGCTTCCGGCTGGGCTGAAGGCCAAAGTGATGGGCCGCATTGATGAATTAACCGCTGCGCCCAAGTCGACCAATCAGCCACAGCGCCTCGTTCCGGAATCCATCGCCGGCCTGGCATTCATGGTCGATGCAGGCGGAAGAGGTTGGAAGGAACTCCCGGTCAAGGGCACCTACATCAAGCTACTCTCGATCGAACGCGAGCGCGGCTACGCGGTGTTGATGGGCAAGCTCGACGCCGGAGCCCGCTACCCGGCGCACGTGAATGCCGGCCCGGAGGATTTCTACATTCTCACCGGCGATCTGCACATCGGCGACACGCGATTGAACGCCGGCGATTTCCATCACGCTGATGCCGGCTCGCAACACGTGGAAAATTATTCCGTCGGAGGCTGCACGTTGCTCGCGGTGTTGACCACAGACGATCCGCTCGTTGCCTACGCGATGGCGTGATCGACAGAATCAACCGCCGTGGCGTTGGGAATCCTCCCGCTGCGTCTCTCCCAAGGCTTCCGGTCGGTAGAACTTGTCGTAAAACTCCGCGTCGAGGTGACAGGCTTGGAAGCCGAGCACCGTGCGATAGGGCGGCATGTAAACCGGGAACCGGCCGTAGCGATTCCACAGGTATTCGCAATACGCCGTCGTCGCCGCAATGGCGGCCTCACTCACCGCCGGCACGCCATTCGGTACTTCTTTGGGCTTCGCCCACGCGTTGGATGAGCCGCCGCGGAAAATTCCCTGAGCGCCGAATTTAATTTCGGCAACCGCACGCACCGCTTCGGCCATCGATTTGAAATACGGCGGACAGAAAGGTTTCAGGACAACTTCACCATCGCGTTCCAAGCCGATGGGATAGGGCACGCGCGGATTTCGATGGAGCAGATTCATCGCAAACGAAACGACCGGCCCCGCGCCGAGGTAGCGGCTCGCGGGCATTTCGCCCATGCGAAAGCCGAGCGCCTGAAACCAGCCAAACTCGTGATTGGCAAAATTCGGGAAACCGCCGAGCCCGAGCGCCTGCGCCATCAGCCCAAGATTCTGGTGCATCATGCCTTGCTCGAGCGTGACGAACTCCGTCACGAACTGCTCGATCTGCCGCACCGTGCCGACGCGGAATTTTTGCGGATCATCGTCAAGGTGGCCGCCCTTGCTGCGCGCGAACTTCGCCAGGCCAGCGGGCCGGAAACCGTTTCGTTCATCGAGAATGAACACACCCGTGTCCTCGTTGAGGATTTCCAAAAGGCCGTTCACATACATGAACGTAAGGTCGTTGATCGGTAGAAAGTAGCTCGTGCCCGGCGCGTGCGCGGACCAGCGGTTGGCATTGATGTTGAAGAGCGGTTCGATCGGCGGCGCGGCACGGCCTTCTTTGAGCAACACGCGCGAACGCCGGTACAGCTCCAGGAATTCTCCGCGACGACCGAGCTCGATGAATTCCGCGATGCTTCCTGCCGGCAACTCCCGCGGCTTGCGGACCAGATAACTCGCGCGATCGTTGATGACCGCCAGATTGACGGTCTGCAAACCATCCCCGCTTGCGATCGTGCGGGCGACCAAGCCGGCCATGATATTTCCGCCCTGACCTTTCGCGAACGCCAGATCTGCGAGCGCGTGGCCGGTGATTCCACACGCGGCAAAAACCATTGCGGCCTCTTCCTCTTCCGTGAGCGGCGCGGGCGCGTGCTTGCTTTCGTAAGCCAGCGGCCCGGCGGGAATTTTCATCCCACGTCCAAAACGCCGCGAGCGGCGATCACGCAGCGCAGTCAGCAAAGGAAAAGCCGCCAACGCGGCAGGCTCGGAGTCGGATCGGTGGATGGGATTGCTCATGGCGGTTGCGCCACAATTTCAGTAGCGCCAGCGCCAGCCTGCCGACCAACGACCTCGGCTGGCAAGCCGTCAAAGCAACAAGCGACGGGAGGCTCGAACTCACTATTCGGGTCTCGTAGGGCGAATACCCCATATCAGTTTGCGGAGGAGTAGTTGAGTCTTTTGCTCGCGCGGAACTCAAACCAATCTTTCGACCACTCACCTCCCGAAAAATCTCCTGCATCCAACCTGCGACGGCGTTCGTAGATCCCTACAGAAGCGAGTCTCGGCTCAAACAACTGTCATGAAAAACGAAATTAACCTCATCGAGGTGCATTGCGGCCCTGTGGCGAACACGACCGCGGCCAGTTCGACCGCTGAACGCTCCTTGCGATCCGCGCAGATTGTTTCGGTTGGCACGTTCATCATCTCGATGTGGTGTGTGCCGATCCGGGCGGCGACGCCGACAATCGCCCCGTCCAATACGAACCGCGTCTCCGCGTTGATGCAGTCACAGGCTTGTCGCATCGTGATGGCCCCGCACGTGGGGAACGAAAAATTGGACCGGCAAATTCAGCAGACTCAACACAGCGTCCAGACCGCGGCGGATCCGTTGCCGCAGCTCGAACGGCTCGGCTGGCTGTTCGTTGCCAAGGCACGGACGAGCCACGATGCCGGCTTCTACAAACTTGCCGAGCAATGCGCCGCCGCGTTGACGTTGGCGAACCCAAAAAGTTCCGAAGCACTACTGTTGCACGGGCACGTCTTGCAAAGTTTTCATCGGTTTAAGGAAGCTGAATCCCTCGCGCGCCAGCTCGTCACCCAGCGCGAGTTCGCTGCGGACCACGGTTTACTCGGCGATGCGCTCATCGATCAAGGCAAGGTTCGCGAGGCGATTTCCGCGTATCAGCGGATGGTGGATCTGCGCCCGGACCTGCAATCCTACAGCCGCGTGGCCTACGTGCGCTGGCTTCGGGGCGATCTCACGGGAGCGACGGACGTGGCGTTACGCGCCGCGCGCATGGGCAACGTGCAGGACGCGGAGTCTTCGGCGTGGGCGTGTTCGCGTTTGGGGAATTACCAGTTTCAGGCCGGACGCTCGGCTGAAGCCCGCAACGCCATCGGCGCCGCGCTGGAACTGATGAGTGATTTTCCCCCCGCGCTGTTGTTGCGGGGTCGAATGCTCCTCGCTGCCGGAAATGCGGACAAAGCCTGCGAGCCTCTGCGGATCGCGGCTCAAAAGTCTCCGTTGCCGGAATATCAGTGGGCCTTCGCTGAGGCGCTGCAAGCCGCCGGACGTGCGACGGAAGCGGCCGCAGTGGAAAACGAAATCAAAAGGACGGGCGAAGCGACTGACCCGCGCACGTTCGCGCTGTTTCTCGCCACGCGCCGTGAGCAACCCGAACTGGCGGTCCGTTTGGCTGAACGCGAACTGGAGCAACGCGCCGACGTGTTCACGCACGACGCTGTGGCCTGGGCGCTCTTTGCCGCCGGACGCGCCGATGACGCGTGGTCGCACGTCGAAAAGTCTCTCGCCGAAGGCACGCAGGACGCGCGGCTGTTTAGCCACGCCGGGATCATCGCGACCCAATTGGGACGAACCGACGACGGACGGAAATTCTTGCTGAAAGCTGAAGCCCTCAAACAGCTGCTGCTTCCTTCGGAACAAGCCCAACTCGCGGCCGACCTGGCCACGCTCAAAATCTCCGCAACGGCTCGTGCCGCAGCAAACTAATCTTTCACCGCGGCCGTTCCGCGGTGGATTTCCTCGACGACAAAACAAAACACCACCGATATGAAAAAGCAGCTCAAGAACCTCACTACAGCCCTCGCCCTCGCGGCAGTGTTGCCCGGCAGTGCCTGGGCTTCCAGCCACATGGACGCGCCGCTCATCACCCTCGATCCGGCGGCCAACACCACGGACGTCTACGCGTTCGTACGAATGGCGGCCGGTCAAAAGGTGCTCGTCACCGCGCTGGGCGTGTATCCGCACGAAGAACCCGGGGTAGGGCCGAACAAGTACAACTTCGACGACAACGTGCTGTATGAAATCCACGTCGCCACTGGCGCGGACTTGACTGCGGGCCGGCCGACGTTCAGCTACCAGTTCCAGTTCAAGACCGCCTACAAGTCGAAGGCGACGATTCTTCAATCGTACCTCGGCGTCGTGAACGACATTGGTGATGCGGCGCAGAATCTCACCCAGACTTATACCATCTCCAAAGTCGATCATCGCCGCCGCAATACTCGCGACCGGGACGACGACAATGATCGCGACAGGTGGGGTGAAAAATCGGACCGCCGCACCATCATTGGCACTGGCATCGTGCCGCCGAACAATCAGGGCAACGCCACGCCGTTCTACAACCAGGGCGATAACGGCGAGAATCCCGCCAAGGAAGCGCGCTCGACTTTCGCCGAGTTCGATCGCTACACACAGCAGGGTACATTTGTTTATTCGAATGGCTACCGCGCCTTCGCCGGTCAGCGCGAAGACGGCTTTTACGGAGACATTCAATCGATCTTCGATTTGCTGAAACTCCGCAGCCCCGGCAAAGATTCGCAGGCGGGCTTCAACATTCACCTGCTCAGCCTGGTGATTCCCGTCAGCGATCTCGGCGGTGATCAACAAAACGTCGGCGTGTATGCCACGACCAGTCGTCGGGGTGTCCGGGTTCTCGCCGATGATCGCGACCTCAACGGCGGCTACTGGGTCCAAGTTGGACGGCAGGGCAACCCGTTGTTCTGTGAAGGATTGGTGGCCGTCGAGGACAAGGATCGATACAACCGCTCCAGCCCGACCAGCGACAAGGCCCTTTTCCGCAAATACGCCGAGAAACCCGAGTTGGCAAAGTTGATCAACGCGCTGGTCTTCGGTGGCAGCGGTCCCGCCATCGAAACCAACCGCACCGACATCGCAGGAATCTTCATTCCCGACCTGATCAAGGTGGATCTGTCCACCGGTCCGGTGCGCGTGGCTGGCAGCGGCCCCGGACATCCCGTTAATCCCGACGACGCGGGCTTCTCTCGTTTGGGCGTCTTCGGCGGTGACGTGTTGAAAAGCACCATTCAGGATCCGTTCGGAAACGGCGGCTTCATTCCAGGTGGTTGGCCCAACGGTCGCCGCTTCGGCGACGACGTCGTGGATATTGCGGTAAGCGCGCTCATCAGCGACCTGCGCGGGCCGCTTGTCATCCGCGTTGCCGACGGCATCGATGGCGTGAGCCAAAACGATGCAGGCTATCTCAAGGTGTTCCCCTACGCTGGCGTGCCGCACAACGGACGCAACCACAGCCATCCGTAATTTGGTCTCGGCCCGCAAATCGGGCTCTGCCAACCGGCTCCCGCGAGAAAGTCGGAACGACACTCGCGGGAGCTTTTTGATTTCGCTTTGCCTCCACCCGGTCGCCGGGCGATAAACCGCCACGCATTGGCTGATGAACGAGAATCTTAAATCACTTCTCCGGCTGGTTTTGCTGAGCGTGCTGCTCGTAGCTGTATCTCGGAACAGCCGCGCTCACGATCCCGGCCTCAGCACGGGAACATTGCGCCTCGACAGCGAACGTCTCGCCGCGGAATTCG
Organism: Limisphaerales bacterium; assembly: GCA_044224905.1. Taxonomy (GTDB): domain Bacteria; phylum Verrucomicrobiota; class Verrucomicrobiia; order Limisphaerales; family JBGAJN01; genus JBGAJN01. The sequence goes on along the minus strand of JBGAJN010000001.1, from coordinate 1,186,205 downwards.
TATTCGCCCGGCTCGACATAGAAACTCTGACCACCATCGACGCCGACCGCGACGGGAAAGTGAGTCCGGAAGAATGGGAGCTGGCGAAGGCAAAATTGGAACCCTTGGTTCGCGAAGCCTTGAAAGTTCGGGTCAACGACGTGGCGGTCGCGATCACCGAGCCGCGTTTCCACATGGATGAAAACAACAACTTTCATCTCGTGGGCAATTTTCCCGCGCGCGGTGCCAAGGCGTTGGTCGTTCACTCAACCTTGATTGAAAAGTTGCCCCGCGGACACCGGCAGTTCGTCAGCCTGCTGGATGACAAAGGCACGACGCTCGCCGAAGTCCTGTTGAGTGCGCAGCAGGACGTGATCGATGTGGATGTTTCCAAACTACTCGAAGACGACAAGCCGGTCGCCAAGGCGCCGACCTTTCGGGAATTTTTCGTCATGGGCGTTGAACACATTCTGACCGGATACGATCATTTGCTCTTCCTGTTCGGTCTGTTGATCGTGATGTCGCGTCTCAAGGCGACGTTGTGGATCGTGACGTGTTTCACCATCGCGCACTCGTGTACGCTGGCGCTTGCCGCCTTCAACGTCGTCAGCGTCTCCGGCCGCGTCGTGGAACCGTTGATCGCCGCGACGATCATTTACGTGGGTGCGGAAAACTTGTTGCGCCCGGAGGGACCGAAGAATCGCTGGCGGTTAACGCTGATCTTCGGCCTCGTGCACGGACTGGGGTTTGCAACGGATTTGAAGGAACGCCTCGTCGGCCTCAATGGTTCCGCCATCGCGGCGCCGCTGATTTCCTTCAACCTCGGCGTGGAACTGGGCCAGATGACCGTCGCCGCGCTGGTGCTCCCGTTGATCTGGTGGTTGCGCACCAAGCCGGTGTTTGTCCGGCGCTGGGTGCCCGCGTGTTCGATCGCCGTAGTATTGGCGGGCGCGTGGTGGCTATTGCAGCGGACGGTGCTGTAGTCGCAACCGCCCGTTCACAGCGGCTGCTACGGTGAATTGGTGACCGCCGCGCCTTTGATCAATTCCGCCACCAAAAAGTCCGAGGCATCGCCGCCCATTGGCCACGCGGCTTGAATACGACCGATGGCATCAATCACCACGGTGCGAAAGTCGTGATTAATCGTGCCGTTCTCGGAGCGGTAGTTCAACCCGAAGAGACTCGCAAAGCGCGCCGTGTTGGAAGGCGAGGTGGCCAGGAAGTTCCAGTGGTTCGAATCTGCCTGGTAGTAACTCCCGTAAACACGCATCACCGATGGCTTGTCAAACTCCGGGTCGAACGAGATTGAAAGCAGGCGCCAGTTCGCCGGCGCATTCGTCATCGCTTTCAGGCGACGACTGGTCTCCGCAAAATTCTTGGATAGCCGCGGGCAATATTCCGGCAACGGACAACGCGTGAAAAAGAACGTGAAAGCGACCGCCTCGCCTTTGAACTGACTCCAGTGCACGGCATGGCCCAGTTCGTTGGTAAACGTAATGTCGGCGATCGCTTCGGCGAGACTCGGCGGACGCACGCTGGGAGCGGGCGTATCGGACTGACGGATTGCAATGGTGTTGGTAGCGCCCGTTTTCGTGATGGCTTCGATCCAGCTCTCGTCTTCGGTCACCAGCAAACGAAAGCGCACGGTATCGCCGGCCCGCACCCCGGTGAGTTCCTGCGGATTCTTAACGCGGAAGGGCATGGTCATCGCGGCCATGTAATTCGAAATCGCCTCGTGACGGATCACCGCCACTTGTCCACCCGGCTTGAGTTCTTCGACAACACCAGTGACTGCAAAGCTACGCATTCCGACATTTTTGGCCTGGCTCGAGTGCTGGTCACGACACGCAACGGCGCCGACCAACAGGCCCAGAATTCCAAACAACATTGCTGTGCGCTTGCGAAACATTGACGGTTATTCACGTCGGCTGGTTGGCCGTTGTCAACTTTTGCAGTTGTCTTTCCATTTCCCTACCGACATAAAGCGCGCGGCGTCGAGCAGCCGGCGTCCTCTGAAATGCGTTTCCTGATGCTCAACTGGCGTGATCCGAAAAACCCGCTTTCCGGCGGGGCGGAGCGCGTCACCCACGCCTACCTCAATGCGCTGGCGGAACGCGGGCACGAAGTCTATCAGTTCAGCTACGCTTTCCCTGGCGGCAAGCCTTACGAGAAAATCGATGGCGTCCATATCTTGCGTGGAGGCGGAATGTTCACGGCCATTCAAGCTGCTCGCAAATGGTATAAGCAGCAACCGCGCTTCGATCTCGTCATCGACCAGCATCACGGCATTCCGTGGTATGCGCCCTGGTGGTGCAAAACCAACAACGTTTCTTACATTCACGAGGTACTCGGGCCGATTTGGAATTCATTTTACCCATGGCCCGTCAGCTCCGTCGGACGCTGGCAGGAGCGGCTGACTCACCGTTTTTACCGAGATATTCCATTCTTCACCGCATCGACGTTTACGCGGGAGAAGCTCATCGAGCACGGCGTGAAATCGGTGACGATCATTCCCTACGGCGTGCACACCGTGGCGTTGCCCACGCTCGAACCCAAGGTGCTCGCTGAACCGTTGCAGTTGATCATGGTTTCACGGCTCGCGCCGAACAAACGCCTCGGGCACGGAATCGAGGCGTTGCGCAGCGTGATTCAACTCGGCATCCGCGCCGAACTGACCGTCGTGGGAACGGGCGAAGAGGAAGCGAAACTCAAGGAACTCACGAAGAATTTGAAGCTCGAGAAGAGCGTGCACTTCACCGGTCCGTTGGCCGAACGAGAAAAGGACGCGCTATTGCAACAGGCGCATTTTCTCCTGCATACGTCGCAGCGCGAAGGTTGGGGGCTCAATGTCATCGAGGCGAATGCGATGGGAACGCCGGCAGTCGTGTATCCCGTTGCCGGGCTAGTGGAGTCCACTTTGCACGACGAAACGGGAATGGTTGCCGCGGAAGAAAATCCCGCCTCCATCGCTGAATCGTTGCGGACAATTCTCCGATCACCCGAGCGCTACCAACACTACCGCGTCCAAGCGTGGGAACGTTCGAAGACGTTTCATTGGAACCAAGTTTTGCCCAAGGCCTGCAATTGGTTCGAGGAAATGGCGCGGCGCAAGCGCCCGGCTTAAAGAAAACTCAGAGGCTGAAACCCGCGGCTTTGGCGTCGGCGGCGAACATTTTCACGGTATCGAGCGAGAGGGCGCCCAAATCCATTCCGCACATCTTGATCGCTTTGCCGAGGATGTCGTGGGGCACGGTGACAATGTCGCAATCACATTGTTCGGCGTGGAAAATATTCAGCACTTCGCGAACGCTCGCCCACAGCAACTCGGCCTTCGGTTGCCCGACGAGCAATGCGCGGCACGCCCGCATAATCGGCATGGGATCGACGCCGGTGTCGGCGATGCGGCCGGCGAAAACGGACACCACCGATTCGATATCGGGATTCAGCGCTCGCGCCACGCCGCCGACCTGCTCCAGCGTGAGAATGGCGGTGACGTTGAGCTTAACGCCGGCTTGTGAAAGTTCCTCGATGAGCGGCAGCGCGGATTCTCCGCGCGTGTTGGTGATCGGAATCTTGACGTAAACATTCGCGCCCCAGCCGGCAATCTTCAGCGCCTGCCGTTTCATTTCGGGAAACTCGTCGGAAAACACCTCGAGCGAAATCGGTTTGTCCTTAATCGTGAGGAGAATGTCCTTCGCGAACGCCTCGAAGTTGGTGATGCCCGCCTTGTTCATCAACGTCGGGTTCGTCGTAAGCCCTTTGATCAATGGGTTGGCGTAGAGGCTCAACATACCGGGCTTGTCGGCGCCGTCGGCGAAAATTCTGACGCGAAGTTTGGAAAGGTTGCTCATGGCGGTGCGCGGTTCGGTTCGTTACAAGTTCGCCGACGAGAGTAGTTCAGACGTGGGAATGCTCAATAATAATCCGGGCGGCCCCCGCCAGATCCTTCGCTCGGAAGTCCGGCATTTGCTTCAACGCCTCATCGTAATCGTATTCGATCAACACGGTTCGGCAACCCGCCGCATGGCCGCAGTCGATGTCGCGCCAGCGATCGCCAACCATCCAACTGCGAGCGAGGTCGATGTTCAGAGCCTTCGCTGAAGTGAGTAACATGCCGGGCTTCGGTTTGCGGCAATCACATTCCACAGTTCCGCCGGGATGATAGCAAACCTCCACGCGATCAATCGGCAACGCAGCGCACATCTGCGCATGCATTTCCTCGACGATCGATTGTGGTTGTTTGCCGCGGCCCACGTCGGGCTGATTGGTAGTGACGATAAGGAGGAAGCCGGCTTGCTTTAGTCGCGCGCACGCTTCGGCAACGCCCGGGAGAATCTCGAATTCAGCAACCGTAGTGGGGGCATAGGGCTTGCCGTCGCAGACGAGGGAGCGATTGATCACGCCATCGCGATCGAGAAAAACGGCGCGTCGTGGTTTGGTAGCAGTCGACGTGGGGAGACTCATCGTGTGTTTGCGGAAGTCAGAGTCTTCTCGAAGCGACCGTTGCGAAAATTACTTTGTCCCCTCCCACTTAGTCCGGTTGACCTTGAGTTTCGGATGCGAAACAAAAAGGTGCCACACGACCGCCTGGAACGCTTCCGAGTGCGGCGTGACGTGGTCGGGATTAACCGTGGGAACAATCACACACGCGGTCGCTTCCTTAGCCGTATAGCCGCCGTCGCGACCTACGACGCCGAGCACGGATGCGCCGACTTGCTTCGCCAGCTGGATCGCACTCACGAGATTTGGGCTGACGTTTTTCTCCAAATTGCCGCCACCAACGGAAAAGATCAGCAACGCGTCTTTCCCATTCAGACGACTTCCCTGCAACCACGCGCTGAGGACCGTAGCCCAACCTTCATCATTCGTGCGCGCCGTGAGTTCGGAAACATTGTCGGTGGGCGCGTAAGCTTCGAAGCCGCAGATCTTCCGAAAATCATTCACCGCGTGGCTCGCGTTGGCCGCGCTACCGCCGACTCCGAGGATGAAAAGCCGACCACCACGCTCACGAACTTTGGCCAGCTCCTCCACCGTCTTTTCGATGTGGGCCGCGTTCAGACCGGCGGTAACTTTCTGCGTCTCTTCGAGGTATTGCTGCGTGAAGGTCATAAAGATTGTCGGAGAGTAGAACACGGAATCCGACCGCATGAGAAGCCGCAAGTTGTCCCTTCCCAATTCGCCGAACGGACCGGCTAACGCTTTTGCGAGAGCAGGGCCTCCAACTCCGCCAGCCCCGCGTGCGACCCAATCTCGAAGAACCTTTCGGGCACCTCGTAGCCGGCGAGTTGCTTCTGTAAAACCAGGAGTCCCATGACTTGCGCGAGATCGAATGGCTTATCTGATGGCCATTCCGCGAAGGCACTGGCGCGAAACAGACTCAGGCCGTAGTCGATGTATTTCATCTCCGGCAGCCGCGCCTTCTTGTCGTAAATCTTGATCTCGCCGTCGGCGAACACAACGTTGCTCGTGTCGTAGAGTCCTTCGTTGCGATAAACCGTCATCAAGCCCTGCTTGCTGCTGCGCTCGAAAAACTCGGCGATCGGCCGCATCGCGATCGGCAGATACGAGTCCCCATAGAGCACGAAGAACTTCTCGCCCAGCTTGGGCAAAGCTTGTTTGAGGGCCCCGCCCGTTCCGAGCAACACCGGACCATCAAAGGAATATTCCAGCTTCACTCCGTGCTCCGCGCCGTCGCCGAATTCCTTCACAACCATTTCGCCCAAATGACCAAGGCAGAGGACGACACGCTGAATTCCCTGGCTGCGCAAGAGTGCGAGTTGATGAGTAAGGAAAGGCTTGCCGGCGATCGGCAAAAGCACCTTCGGAATTTTCTCCGTCAACGGCTTGAGCCGCGTGGCCAGTCCGCCTGCAAGAATCGCGACGGGAATATCGAGGGGAGCCGCGCTCACTGAATTACGACCTTGGTGCCTTCAAAATCAAAACGGAAGCGAACTTCCTTCAAACCCTGTTGGCGCATGACGTGACGCAGCTTCGCTTTGTCCTCTTCAGCGTAGAACGCGAGAAAACCGCCGCCGCCGGCGCCGATCAGTTTGCCGCCGAGCGCGCCGTTGGCTCGCGCGAGATCATACCATTGATTGATCTGCTGATTACTCATGCCGCCGCTGCGTTCCTTTTTCCGCTGCCAGTGCAAGTCCATGAGGTGTGCAAACTCCCGCAGGTCGCCAGATTCCAACGCAGCGTGGCTGCGATGCCCGACGTCCTTCACAAAGTGGAGGTTCTCGATCATCGCCTTGTCGTCGCTTTTGCTCTTTTGGTCCTGATCCTTGAGAATCGCCGACGCCGAGCGTGAGTATCCGGTGAAAAACATCAGCAGGTTGTCCTCGAGATTGTAGAGCGTCTCCTCGGAAACCTTCGCCGGCCACGCCTCCACTTTCCCACCTGGCAGAAAATTGAAGCACGTGATGCCGCCGTGCGCGGCGATGTACTGATCCTGCTTGCCGATCGGCTCCTTGAGGCGACCGATTTCAATCTCGCACGCTTCCTCGGCGAGCTTCGCCGGTTGCACGAGGTCCTTCTTGTAAGCATGCAACGCCTTCAGCAACGCGGTGGTGAAACTGCCGGAAGATCCCAACCCTGTTCCCGCGGGAATATCCGCCATCGACGTCAACTCGAGCGAATGCCCATCCATGCCGAGCATCGCGAACGCTTCGCGGATGATCGGGTGCTCGAGATCGGCGGCCTTGGCGACGCGTTCGAGCTTCGAGTATTTCACGATCAGGTCCGCCACGAACGTTTCGTGCAGCGTGATGTAGACGTACTTGTCAATCGCCGCCGCAATAAGGAATCCGCCGAACTTCTCGTAATACGACGGCAAGTCGGTGCCGCCGCCGCCGAGACTGATGCGCAATGGTGAACGGGCGATGATCATGTTGGGGGCGATTTAGGAGGAAATTTTGAATGCAGGAAAGCTGGAAATCAATGCAGGCATCGCGGCGCTACTGAGTCGGATAGCCGGACTTCGCGTAAACTTTCTCCACCACATCGAGTGCGCGCTTTGCTTCGCGCAAGCCGGGCGTCGGCGTGCGCTTGAGGCGGACGTCTTCAGCGAACTCCGCCATTTCGATCCGCCACGAGTCGTCGCCGCGCGGGTATTCCCAGACAGTTGTCTCCGGTGGACCCATTTCCGGAAGCATCTTGTAATAGTGCAACCGCTCGACGCCGTAACTGCCGCCGAGTCCTTCTATGTGCAGCTTCGCGTTGCGACCGTAGATTTCGAACGAGAACAAATTCTTCCACTCGGTGCAGCTCACGTGGAGCCACGCCGTTTTACCTGCGGCGTTGCGGAGATTCAGAAACGCGTTGTCATCAACGGGCATGTCCCAGAAATAAGTCGCCGCGTGTCCGTCGATGAACGGGAAATCGCCGAGGAACCAGCCGGCGAGATCAATCAGATGCACGCCTTGGTCCATGAGTTCGCCGCCACCGGCGAGTTTCGGGTCGGCCCGCCACTCGCGATCGTAACCCACGCGACCACCGTGACCGTAACGAGCGCGGACAAACATCAGCTCACCCAACGCGCCAGCTGAAAAGAGCTCCCGCGCCTTTTGAAACGCCGGATGATAGCGGTGGTTGAACCCCACGCGCACTTGCACACCGTGCTTGGCTTCGAGCGCGAGCAATTCATCGATCTGCTTTGCGCTGATGCCGCCGGGCTTTTCGACGATGACGTGTTTGCCGGCGCGAATGGCCGCTGCGGAAATCTCGGCGAGCGTGGCGTTGAGCGTGGCTACGATGACGACCTGCACTTGCGAGTCTTTCACCGCTTCTTGAAAATCCGCGACGGCACGACCGGTCTTGGCGAGTTTCACCAACTCTTCAGCGCGCGCCAAGTTCGTGTCGCAAGCGATGGCCAGCTGCGAGCCTTTCGGCAGCGCCGCGAGCCGCTTCTTTCCGATCAAACCGCACCCGATGATGGCGTAGTTCATTATTTGTCGCCCCACGTCTTTCCCCGATCTTTCGGCACAATTCGGCGGAAAGTGTAGATGTCGCCGCCGAGGTCGGCCTTGAACTGTTCGAGATTTTCCCACGGATCCCACTGTGCGGCGATGAGCTTGCCGGTGATGCCATCGCTCTGTGCGGAGGCGAGATAAACGCAAACATTCGCGCCGAGTTCCGGCGGAACTGCCGCGCCACCGGACCACTTTACATTCTTCGCGTAGAAATCTGCGCCCGCCTTCTCCGGCCCGGCGTTCAACACATCGCGAATGAGGCGCGTGTTCAACGGGCCCGGCGCCACGGCGTTGGAATCGATGTTGAATGACCGCAACTCCTCGGCGAGGGCTTCGCTCAAACGCGTGATCGCCATTTTGGAAACGGTGTAGGCGCTGCAATTCGGGATCGGCGTCGCACCCGCGCCCGACACGGTCACGATTTTTCCATAACGTTTCGGCTTCATCAGGCGGATCGCGCGCTGGGCGCACATCACCGCGCCGAACAGGTTAATGTCGAACGCACGCTTCCATTCCGCGAGATCCAATTCCTCGATTGGACCGATCGGGCCGTAAACGCCGGCGTTGTTTACGAGAACATGCAGCGGACCGAATTCCGCCGCGGCGTCGAATAAACGATCCACATCAGCCGGATCACAGACATCCGCAGCCACACCGGAAAGCTTCTGTCCAGCAGACAAGCGCGGGCGAAGTTCATCGAGGGTCTTGGTGACGTCGTTCAGCGTGCGCGAGCAGAAGGCGATGTTCGCGCCTTCGCGGAGAAAAGCTTCGACGATGGCCCGACCGAGACCCTGACTCCCGCCGGTGACAATGGCGTTGCGACCTTTGAGTTTCATGATGCGCGTCCGACCGAAAGATGTTCGACCCCGGCGATGGTTTTCAATTCCTTTTCCAGAAAGCGATTGGCGTCGACGAAGATTCTCTGCCGCATCGTCGGAGCGAGTTCTCCCCACACAGCTTGACGGAACATTGGCCACTCGGTGCAGACCGCCGCCGCCTCAGCGCCCCGTAGAGCGGAAGCAAGATCAGGCGTGAGCGTCACCGTTGCGAGTTCGGCGGGCAAAGATTTCACGGCGGGATCGAAGGCGCTTACCTGCGCGCCAGCGGCGATCAACTGCTGACAAAGTTCTACGGCGGCGCTGCGACGAAGCGTGTCGGTGTTGGGAGTGTAAGTCAGTCCGAGCACGGCGATCGATTTTCCGCGCAGGTCGCCGAGGCGCGATTGCAGTCGGCGAAACGCCCAACTGCGATGCTGGTCGTTGCTCGTTTTGATCGCGGGAATGACGGAAATCGTTTCGCCCTTTTCCTTCGCGAGCTTCGACAGCGTGACGACGTCGCGCGCTAGCGTGCCGCCGGCGAATGGACCACCGGGTCCGAGATACGCCTTCGGCCCGATGCGGATGTCGCTCTTGAGTCCGGCGGAAACTTCCTTCGCGTCCGCGCCCACGTGTTCGCACAGGCGCGCGATCTCGTTGATGAAGGTGATCGAGACCGCAAGGAACGAGTTCAACGCATGCTTCACCATTTCCGCCGACTCCGTGCGCATGAACAGCACTTGCGGCGTGAACGGAGCGAAGAGTTTTTCGAGCAACGGCTTCTTGGTGTCGTCGCGCAAGCCAACGATCACACGCTCGGCTTTCTCGAACGCGTCCAGCGCGCGGCCGAGGCGCAGATTCTCTGGTGAACAGGCGAAGTGGAATTGCGGAAACTCTTTTTCCAGCGCCGCACAGGTGCCGACGGGCAATTGCGCCGAGATCAATACCAGCGCGCCTTTGGGCAAGTGGCCCAGGGCGCGGCGCAAGTTGCCAAGCACGAACGCCACGTCAGACTCGTCCGCGTCGTTGACTGGCGTGTCGTAGCACAGCCACAGAATGTCGGCGTTGGCACACGCGGTTTTCGGATCGGTCGTGAACGTCAGTTTCTTTGCGGCAAGTCCGCTGGTGAGGAGTTCTTTGAGTCCTGGTTCGAAGAGCGGCGCTTTACCTTGGTTCAGCTGCGCGACGTTTGCCGCGTCAAAGTCCAAGCCCGTTACCTGGAAGTGCCGTGCGGTACATGCCGCGGTGACACAACCCAGATGCCAAAGGCCGAGGACGGTAACGTTCATGGTGCAGACGCGTCAGTGGCGCTTCTCGTAGACCCACTTGTTGGACTGCAGCCACTCCAGCGTGCGCGTGATTCCTTGTTGAATCGTCAGCGCCGTCTTCCAGCCGGTAGCTTGGATCTTCTTCGTTTCGAGGAAAATGAACGGGTTGTCGCCGACCCAGCCGCGGCTGCCACCGGAGTATTCCAGTCGCGGCTTGAGACCGAGGTGCGCGCAAATGTGAGCGATGGAGTCGTTCACCTGCACGTATTCGGCGGTGCCGAGATTGTAGACCTCGACGCGATGCTTCGCCTTCGCCGCGGTGCCAGCATTCATCACGTGGAGCATCGCGTTAAGACAATCGCCGATGTATAGGTAGGACTTCCGCTGCGTGCCGTCGCCGAGGACTTTCAAATGGTCGGGGTGATCGAGGAGCTGCTTGTAAAAGTCGAACACGTGCCCGTGGGTGTAACGCTCGCCAAGAATCGAAACGAAGCGGAACACGTAGCCCTCGAAACCGAAGCCTTCGCAATACGATTGAATCATCCCTTCGCCGCAAACTTTCGACGTCGCGTAGAGCGAAGTTTGGATTGGGAACGGCGCGTCCTCGGGCGTGGGAATCACTGCCGCCTCGCCGTAAACGGAGCCGGTCGAGGAGAACGCGATCCGCTTGATGCCGTTGGCGCGCATCGCTTCGAGCACGTTGAAGGTGGCGATCGTGTTTTGCTCGAGATCCTTTCGCGGATGATTCAGACCGAAGCGCACGTCGGCATTCGCCGCCAGATGGAAAACTGTGTCGCAACCGGCCATCGCCTTCGTCAGCGCGTCGAGTTCGAGATTGTCGCCGCGGACGAGTTTGAAATTCGGATTCTTTTCGGCGCCCGAAAGAAACTCGATCTGGCCGGTGGACAAATTATCCCAGCCGACCACCTGCTTGCCTTCGCGGAGCAGGCGATCGACAAGGTTGCTGCCGATGAAGCCAGCCGCGCCGGTGACAAAGATTTTAGTCATTCGTTTGGCGGAAGAGTTCACCGCACCCGCGTGGGAAAGGCAAGATTTCACGTCGACTATGGGTGAATCCGCATTGACGCTGGCAGGGGTGCCGACCACCATCGCCGGACATTCTGAATCAATGACCGGCGAACCGTTGCCCAAAATCAGTATTATCACCCCGACGCGCAATGCGGCGGTGTTGTTGGAGAACCAACTGCGCTCGATCCGTTCGCAGGATTACCCGCAGGATCGGATTGAGATTTTGATTTCCGACGCCCGGTCGACCGATGCCACGCGCGACGTCGCGAAGAAATACGGCTGCGTGGTTATGGACGACAACGGCAGCGACATGGAGGAGGCCAAGCGCATCGCGCTCGCGCAGGCGACGGGTGAGTTCGTCGTGTTCGCCGACGCGGACAACGAGTTCATGCAGAACGACTGGTTGCGACTCGCGGTGGAAGGCTTGCAACGCAACCCGCAGGCGCTCGGCGTGGAAAGTTATTACCTGCCGTCGGACAAGATGTCGTCGTTCTGCGTTTACGTGACGCACTTGCTGCACATCAGTGATCCCATTGCGTGGCTCATGACGGTGCGACCAGTGCCCGTGGCGACGGATGGAGAGATTGAACGCTGGACGCTGCCCGAGGGAACGTTCGCGTATCCGCTGGGCGCGAATGGCTTCATGTTCCGTCGCGCTGATCTCGAATCGGTCAAGGCGGGCGAGCAATTCCAAGATACCCACGTAGCGATGCACCTGATGCGTGCAGGAAAACGCGAGTGGCTGCGGTTGCGTGGGCGCGGGGTAGCCCATTATTACGTGCAGGATTTGTGGCCGGGCTTTCTCCACAAACGCCGCCGCGCGATCGCGCATTACTTCAACGTTCAGAAAAAGACGGGCGCGAACTGGTCGCGGGAAAAACCGCGTGTTCGCGGATCCCTCGCGTGCTTGTATGCGGCGACGGTCATCGGACCGATTTACCACGCGATCGTAGGACACATTCGCACAGGTGACTCACGCTGGTGGTGGCACGTGCCGGCGAGTTTCCTTTCCGCGATGGGCACGGTGTGGGGTTGGTGGACCTTCAAGCAACATTCACACGACAAGGGAATGGTGTCGAAGCTGCAGCCGAAGCAGACGCTCAAGAAGGGGAGTCAGGACGACGATCCCGAAAAGCGTTCCAAGTGAGCCACGAGCTGGCGCACGACCGCGTCGTCGTCGTATTCCGCCATCAAAGTCTTCTGGGCGGGTGATGCGACGGCTCGGCGATTCGCGAGCAGGCGGTCTGCGAATTGCGGCGCGTTGCCCAGCTCCACATAAATCGGGTGATCGCCGAAGACGCTGCGATAATGCGGCAGTTCGTAGGTGACCGCTTTGCAACCGCAGTATATTGCCTCCGCCAACGCGATGCCCCAACCTTCCTCGTAGCTTGGAAAGAAGAAGAACCCCGACTGCTTCATCAGCGTGTATTTCTCATCGTCGCTGACGAAGCCCTTCAACTCGATGTTCGTCAGATTGCGCTGCTTGATCGCCGCAGCGAGCGCTTCGCGTTCCGGACCGCTGCCCATGATGATAAGGCGAAACTCCGGTGCAACGCGACTGATCCGGTCCATGACTTCCACGAGGTCGAAGATGCCTTTCTGCGACGTGAGCCGACCAAGGAAGCAGGCTTGATTCGGATTCTTCGCTTGCTCGGGAATGCGGTCGAGGATCGCGGTGTTGAAACCGGCGTGCAGGATCACCACGGGTTTGCCGGGTGCGATTTCTTCGAGCTGCCGTTTCGCGTGATCGTTGCCCGTGATGATAAAATCGCAGACCCAGCGGATCAATCGCAGCGAAATTTTACTCTCCAACGCGGCGAGCGTGAACCGAACCCGCGTGGCGAAGTTCAACGCCTTCCGTTCCGGAATGACGTGATAAACGATTGCGCCCTTTTGCTTCGCCTTGCAGAAGATTAGCGGCACGAGGTCGAAAACAAACGGCGACGTAGCGATGGCGAGGTCGTAGTTGTTGCCCCGGATGCGGAGCGCGATCCAGATCGCGTGCAGCGTGCGCACCGCGATGAGATAGAGGAAGCCCAGCAGTCCGCCGCCGGCCATGTTTCGTCGAGTGAGGAAGAGTTTCCGCGAATGCGAAATCAAACTGGCCGCAGAACTCGGCACAATGAAGTCCGGCTCCAGCCCCGAGCGATCGACGAACTTGAGAATCACCTGATCGCCGCCGCCGATCTTGCCCGCGCCCTTGCCGTGGCTTTCAGCGGTGGTGCCGTTCCAGATGAGGAGAAGATTCTTCATGAACCCGGTCGCATGACGGAACGGCGCGGACTCACACAAACCCGGCGGTCAGGAATTACGGCTGGCCGATTCCAAGACGATACCGAGATTGCGGTCTAGGCGCGGATTGATGCCACAAATGAAGCCACCGTTCTGCGCCCAGAATCCGAGCGGACGAAAACCGCAGGCGCTGGTCAAATCGCGCAATGAGCCGGGCGTGAAATCGCGGATGTGACCTGAGGGCACGAAGCGCTGGAGTTTTGGCTTCATGAAGGCAGGCCAGAGACCGTAGGCGGTGGTTTCGACACCGACTTCGCTGCCGAGCGGTTGGCCGCCGAAGAGGAACATGATGCGGTTCATCCACGCGGCGATGTTCGGAACGCTGATTACGCACAGGCCGCGTTTGTCCATGACGCGATGGAACTCGCGCACGAGCGCTTCGGTCTGAAAAATATGCTCCACGACGTGGTTGCAGGAAACGAAGTCAAAACTGTTGTCCGGGAACGGAAGCTTTTGTCCGTCCACGCTCTGCTGGAAGAATTCGAGCTTGGGAGAGATTTCCGTGAAGACGTTCTTCTCCGTCTTCACGAGATCGAGGCCGACGATGCGTTCGACCGTTTGACCGTTCTGCTGAAAATGCCGCGAAAGATCGAGGAGGAATTGTCCCTTGCCGCAACCGACATCGAGCATGCGGATCGGTCGCCCCTGCTGGCGTTGCATCCACGCGCGGAAGCCAGCTGACGACGTCAAACGTCCGATGTTGAAAACGGACTTGCCGTAACCGGGGTCCTGCGAGTGTTGGGTCTCGTAGTAATTCTGATTGGCGACCATCGTATGAGCTTATTTATCGGTGTGGTTACAGTCAATTACTTCGGCTTCGATGCGCGCATCAACAGCCAGTGTCCGCGCCGCGGCATCAAGCCCTCGAGCGGTTTGCCCAGCCAGCGCGGAATCGGCATCAGGCCGATCGAGCTCACCTGTATATCGGTAAAACCAGCTTTGGAGAACAGGTCCCGCGCTTGTGCGACGGAAAGAATGCGATTGTGCCCGGAGATGCCTGAGAACGCCGAGTCATCCAGCGGCACGCCGGAAACATCGACTGGGAACTCCTCGCCGGAATGCAGCCCGAGCGGATTGCCGACATACCAGCCGCAGACGTTTTGCGACGAAAACGGCGTGTAACCCATGACCATCGCGCCAAGGTTGAGAAAGCTCGTCAGGTTTTCCGAGGTCAACACCGCGGTGCCGCCGGGGGCGAGCACTCGAAAAATTTCGCAGAGAAACATCCGTGTGTTGTGCACGTGTTCAATGACCTGGCTGGAGTGGATGCCATCGAACGAATTGTCCGAATAGGGCCACTTGCCGTTGAGATCGAAGGCGGAAATCTCCATGCCGCGTTTGCGCGCTGCTTTGGCGAGGGGAGGGTTGCCTTCGACGCCGCAGAATTTTTCCGGACGATGTTTGAGGTAGTGCGTGAGCCGTGAACCATCGCCGCAGCCGACGTCGAGCAACCGCTTCGGTTTCAACGACGCGATGAGCTCGCCCGCCCAATGATACGACTGGTCGCAGCTCGAGGCGTAGTATCGGTAAACGGTATTTTTGAGAAAGTTACTCATGCCCTTTACTTGGTCGCCACGTGGCGGCTGGAGCCGATCAGGTAGCGCAGCTTGAGTTCGAGCGGCCAGAAAAACTTCCGGAAGCCGGCGATCATCTGCTGCGGCGTGGGGAAGCGCGGTTTCACGAGCGATCGAAGCTGAGGCAGCCAGTCCGCCGGAAGCTGCGCGTGATACGTCTCCAGCAGATGTTCCGCGTGATTCTTTTGGCCAACCATCGCCGCGATGACGATCTGCTTGGCGAATGCGGCGGCGCGCAAGGGTTCGGGAAATTTCATCACGACTTCCGGTCGCAGGAAGAACAGGCAGTCTGCGTAGATCGGTTTGCCGTGGCTTTGCGAGAAGCGGTGTTCCGTGGCGTATTTCCAATACTCAGTGAACATCCCGATCAATTCAAAGCCGTGCGCGTGCAAGTAGGCAGCGACTTCATGAAACGGCGGTTCGTTCTGATAAAACGGTTCGAAACGCAGTTCGCATTGGACTGCGAGCAGCTTGTCCAGAATCGCTTCGCAACTTTTTACCACCGCGAAGTCCACGCCTTCGAGGTCGGTCTTCAGAAAATCCACGTGCTTGAGACCATTCTGCTCCAACACAGCCGGCATCGTCGTGCACTCGACGTCGAGCTCCTTCTCCATCGTGTGATAGCGTTCGATGCCGAAGGCTTTCACGAGTTCGAAGTTCGGCTTTAGCAGCGAGCAACTGCCCACGAAGGTGTTCTTGCGGAATTTCTGTTTGCCCGGCACGCCGGCGATCACCTGGTTAACGCCAACCTTTTTGAAATAACCGCCGCCTGTCCACGCACCGCCGCCGGCATCGATCTCAATCAAGGTCAGCGCCGCCTTGAGTTCCGACGGCAACCCGTAATCCCAATCGCCGATGCAGCCGAGGTTGGCGACGACGAAGTTTCCCTTAAGTGCTTCAGCGAGGCGGCTCACAGGGAGAAGGGGTTGATGGGGTTCGAGCGGAACATCGTGAAAAATTTCGTGCGAGGCTAATTTTGTTGTTATGGAGGGTCAACCCTGAATCTTGGTCGTGGCCTTGCCCATGCGGTTGCTGAACTGGAATCGCGTCTTCTTCAGGATCAATCCTGAGAGGTAATACCACGTGAACACATACAAACCGAGGACGCCGAAGAACGGCAGGTAAATCACCCGCCAGCCGCGGCAGTGTACATAGGAATCCTTCTGCCAGAACACCCCCAGCGCGAACACCGCGAGCGGCGTCCACGGCCACGTCAAAGGCACGAGCGACAGCAGGCACATCAGGCAGATGAACAGTTGCTGCGCGATGCCGATGAACAGCCCGAGGCTCGGTTTCTGCAAATTGTAATGCACGGCCACACCCGCTGCTTCGGCGTTTCGGCAGTATTTCTTAACGCAACCGCCGAAGGTGAACTCCTGCCCGAGACCGTGCTGATGCCAGCCTTCGATGTCCGTGGGGGCGAATGCACCCTCCTTCAACAGGCGCATGTAGAGGTCGGTATCGCCACCTGCGAGCGCCTGATTCACCTCGTCGTAGCCGCCGATTTTCTCGAAGACGGATTTCCGCAACGCGTTGAACTTCGTGTCGAAATGATTCTCGACCCGATGCCCTTCATAACGCGCGTTGAAGACCTGCCCCCAGAAATTGTATTTCCGAAAATCCTCACCCGCTCCGAGCATCGTGAACAACGTCCCGATCATCTTCGGGTTGTCGAAACACTTCACGATCTTCGTCAACGCCTGAGGATCGACCACCTTTACGTCCGCCTGCATCAGCAGAATGAACTCCGCACGGGCGATCTTCACCGCCGCATTCGTCGCCGGCATCTGGCCGCTCTTTTCCGGCGGGAAGGTAATGACGCTCACCGACACGCGTGGCTTCTGCGCCAGCGGATGATTCTTGATCAACTCGACCGAGTCATCGTCCGAGCAACCGTCCGCGAAAATTACTTCAAACGGAAAGTCCGGCGTCTGCCGCGCCAAGCTGTCGAGGGAAACCAAAATCGTGGGCGAGGCGTTCTTGTATGGAATGATGACGGAAATGACCGGTTGGTCGGGCTTCCGTGAATCAAACAGGACTTTCATTCAAAAATTTCGCGGAAGAGTAAGTGTGGGGGAACCAAATGGGAAGCCTGAGTTCCGATTCGAGTGGAATTCGCGCGGTGCGGTTCAATGCCGGAGACGCATTTTCGAAACGAGCACTGGCTCAGCGAAGATCGCCTGAACTCATCTACGATGAAATTCGGCCCGCCCAAAATCGTGGCCAAACGCCGGACCGAAATTCTCGGCGACCGCACCTTGGATGTCGGAAGCCCGAGTGAATTGCTCCGAACGCCGACCTCCGAGCTAGGAATCCCGAGGGCGGAACTCCATGATCCGACACAAAAGGGTCGGAAGTCCGAGTATTGGGGTTCGAAATCCGACCTTTTCGCTCCGAATTCCGAACAAAAAGCTCCTCTTTCGGACCTCGAAGCTCCGGTTTCCGAGCATTTTGCTCGAGCATTCTACCACCTAAGTAGCTTTTCCATATATGTTTAAGCATTTTCGACCCCGAGAGGGACCACCCCCGCTTAGACCCCGTTTAGTTCCGTTGTGAACGAGTCTCGGCCAACACTCGAATCGTCGCCCCTTTGGAACTTCGTGCGGCAACGCCCAAGGTAGGGACGGCTGTCCCCAGCCGTCCGCCGAATTTCTAAAGGATGACCGTTTGTTCAATTCCGCTGGTCCGTTGAACACGGCTGCCACGCCCGTTACAGTGGCGACTTCCGTTCTGAATTCACTTGAAATCCGACGGCATCCCTGAGTTAATCCGAACGTCCCAGAAGGAAAAAACAACCCGGAGCCGCGCTTCCTAAAGCACGGACTACAAGCCAACCGAAATGCTATGAATACCACCCATTCATTCATCGCCCGGACTCTCACCGCCCTCGCCGCGTCCCTCGCGCTGCTCACCGCCACCGCCTCCGCCCAACTCGTCGCCGATGGGCAGACGAATATAATTTCGGGAGGCGTAACGACGGTGGGCGGACCGTTGACGGTGGGAACCAATGGAGATTCTACTCTCTTAATCATTAACAATTCTGGGATCGTAGCGAACAGCAGCGCCACGATCGGCGGTGGGGGAAACAGCAACACAGTGATTGTGAGTAACCCGGGATCGTTCTGGACGAATTCGGGGCAATTAATTGTCGGCTTCGACGGGGCTTTCAATCGGTTGATCGTCACCAACGGCGCGCGAGTGGCCAGTGCTTCAGGAATCATCGGCCGGGGTGGCATGAGCAATTCCGTCCTGGTTACAGGTGCCGGCTCACTCTGGACGAATTCCAGCTTCCTCAGGATTGGTGACTTTTTTGGCTCCCATCAATTAGTGGTGACGGATGGCGGCCAGGTGTCGGTGAGCAACGCGGTTTTTCTTGGCGTCAACTTCGCTCCTGCAGCGGGGTATTCCGCAGCGGGCAACAGTGTGCTGGCGATCGGCGGGACGCTCGACAGCCGCGGGTTGACGCTGGGCGGGACCAACTCGATCAACAACAACGTGACGCTGCTTTCCGGCTCTACCTGGAACCTGCGGGGTTCAACGTTGACGTGGGGCATCGCGGCAAATGGGAACACCATAACCATTGATGCCACGTCTGCGCTCACCAACATCGGCAACTTGGTTCTGGGAGAGAACAACACCGTCTTTTACATGACCAATTCCGCCGGCGGCTATGCCCTGAATGATTTCACGACGAACCAGTTTCAATTCGTTTCAAACCGGCTCGCAAGTTTGACGGTCGGCAATGCCCGCAGCGTGGGAACGCAACTTGTCATCAGCAATTACGCGCTGACCACCTCGGGGGCCAGCACGATCGGAAGCGGAGCCACTAACGCAGCCGTGCTGGTCACCGGCACAGGCGCTGTTTGGAATAGTTTGAACACCATAACCCTTGGAGCCTCGGGCGCCTCTACCAGCGGCAACCAACTGACGGTGAGTAATGGCGCCACCGTGACAGCAACCGGTCTCGCGACCAGCGGGGGACCAAGTGCAACTGCAAACATCGTGCGCGTTAGCGACGGATTCCTTACGGTAACCAACGCCGCAGTCGGAGGCAGGCTCGACGTTCGGCGTGGGAGTCTGATATTCAACGGCGGAAGCATCAACGCCGATCGTTTGGTGATAACCAATGTTGCGGGAGTGATGCAGTTCAATAATGGCATCTTCCGCACGCGTGGTTTGACAAACATAAACGGCAGCGCCTTCGTCGTTGGAAATGGTTCCGGCAGCGCGAGCCTCATCCTCGAAGGCACCAACGGGCACTTCCTCAGTGCCGGCTTGACGGTTCGTTCCAATGCGACGGTATTCCTCAACGGCGGCATGGTGACCAGCGCTCTCGGTTTGAGCATCCAGAGCGGTGGTCGTTTGCAAGCAGGCACGAATGATGCGCTCGCGACGGGCACGCCTGTGTTTCTGGTCGGCGGCACCTTCGCGCTGGAAGGGAATACGCAAGGACCGAGCCTCGGCGGGCTGTCGCAAACGGCGGAATCGATCGTTGATTTCGGTCCCTTGGGCACGGCACAGATTCTTTCCTTCAGCGACCTCGCCGCGCACGCCGCCGGCAATCTTTTGCACATTTCAAATTGGGAAGGTACGCCCGGCATCGGCGGCGGCACGGATGAATTCTTGATCACCACAACGAACAGCGTCACCGCCGCCTTCCTCGCCGACGTGCAGTTCGAAGGCTACGCCCCTGGCGCGATCCTACTGAGCACAGGTGAATTGGTGCCGGTCGGTGTGCCGGAACCGGCGACGGTGGTGCTCGTTGGATTGGGTGCGGCGGTGTTGCTTGTGCGTGGTCGATCGGTATACCGCCGAACCGCTTCAGCGGGCACGACCACCCAGCGATCGCCTACCCGGCAATCTTCCGATACGCCACGCCTTCGTTGAGGGTTGGGTTCTCGGGACGACCCTTGTAGTTGTAGGTGACTTTGAGGCTGTCCATGCCCATCAACCACATGATCGTCGCGTGCAGGTCGTGCACGTGCAGGCGATCTTCGACGGCGTAGAGGCCGAACTCGTCGGTGGTTCCGATGGTTTGGCCGCCTTTCACGCCGCCGCCAGCCATCCACATGGTAAAGCCGGTTGGGTTATGGTCGCGGCCGTCGCCTTTTTCACTCATCGGCGTGCGGCCGAATTCTCCGCCCCACACGACGAGCGTTTCGTCGAGGAGGCCGCGGGATTTTAAATCACGCAGCAGACCGGCAACGGGTTTATCCATCGCGGCGCAGAGGTTGGAATGGTTCGATTCAATCTTGCTGTGCGCGTCCCATTTGCTGCCCGCGCCGTGATAGACCTGCACGAAGCGCGTGCCGCGTTCGACCATGCGGCGCGCGAGCAGGCAGAGGCGGCCCATCGTGGCGGTGTCCTTCTGGTCCATGCCGTAAATCTTCTTAGTCGCTTCGGACTCGTCGGCGATGTCGACGGCGCCCGGTGCTTCGGCCTGCATGCGGAAGGCGAGTTCGTAACTGGCAATGCGCGCTTCGAGTTCGCTCTGGTCCGGATGCGCGTCGGCGTATTGCCGGTTCATCGAGTTGAGGAAATCGAGCTTGCCGCGTTGCTGCGAGGGCGTGACACCTTCGGGTGTATTGAGGTTGGGAATCGGCTCGTTGCCGCCCTGGATGCGGATGCCCTGATAAAGCGCGGGCATGAAACCGGCGCTCCAATTGCGCGGGCCATTCACGACGCTGGACTGGTTGTCCTGCATCACGACGAATGCCGGCAGGTCGGTGTTCTCTGTGCCGAGGCCGTAACTGACCCACGCGCCGAGCGACGGGCGCCCGCCGAGGATCGAGCCGGTGTTCATCTGGCAGACGCCGGCCGAGTGATTGATGCCGTCGGCGACGCACGAACGGATGACGGCGATTTCGTCGGCCATGCCCGCGGTGTGCGGGAGCCAGTCGGAAACCCACAGGCCGCTTTGGCCATGTTGCTTCCACTCGCGCTTGTCGGCGAGGATCGGCGAATTGACCTCGCCCATCGCGGTGATGAGGCCCTTGGTGAAACTCTTCGGCAACGGCTGGCCGGCGTATTTGCGCAAGTTCGGTTTCGGATCGAACAAATCCATCTGGCTCGGCCCGCCTTCCATGAACAGGAAGATTACCGACTTCGCGCGCTGCAAAAACTGCGGCCTCTTCGGATTCAGCGGCGAATTCACCGGCGTCTTGCTGGCGAACGCGTTTTGTTGTCCGAGCAAATGCGCCATCGCGAGCGAGCCAAAGCCACCGCCCGTCTTGGCGAGGAACTCGCGGCGGTTTTGCGCGTGATCGAATTTAAAACAGCGGGGATCGAAGTTGTTTTTCATGGCGGCGCGTTCAGTTATTCGACGTAGAGAAATTCGTTCGAGTTCAGCAGCACATGGCAGAAATCCAGGAGAGCGGCCTTGCGCGGATCGGTCTTCGCTTTGGAAACCAAGCCGACGGGCGTGATGTTCAGGCCGTGCCCAGTCGAGTCGCGGAAGACGTCGGGCTTCGCCTCAAATTGCCAATAGCCGACGGTGTGCTTGTTGATGCCTTCGTTCGTGAAGAGCAATTGGTCCACGCCGAGCGCGGAGTCGGAGAGGCGCACGTCGTCGACGAGGCCGTCAAAGTTTCCGCCCTTCTTCGCCGCGCGGCCGCCGATGGCGAACGGATGATGATTCTCGAAACCACCCGCCACCTTGTGTGGCAGCTTTGCGATGAGCAATGGCTCGTCGTCGTTGGAAAGATCCTTCACGAAGAAAGTCGCTTCGCCGGGCTTGCCGTCGCGGGCAAGCTTCACGGACACCGCGAGGTAATACGGCTTGTTGAGTTGAATGTTCTGATCGGAGAACAGCGCCTCTTCGCTGAACGAGCCGTCGAGTTTCTTGCCGTAGATCTGCAACACGAGCGTCTGCGGTTTGCGGCGCGATTTCTTGCCCGTCACGCCGAAGCCCCAGCCTCCTTCTTTCGGTGAACCGGTCCACTTCGAAGCAATCGTGCGCACGCCGGCGCTCTCATCCACCGACCGCAGCAGCACGTACGATTCGATCGTGAAATCGCTGTGGGGCAACGCTTCGTTGTCCGGCACTTCGAAGCGGCTTTGTGCGCCTTCGAGCGACATGATGGCGGCCTGGCCGTCGCGGTAAGGAATTTTGTCGTAGAGGAACGCGGCCTTCGCGGAACTGGCGCGCTCGGTGTCGATGCGTGAAGGCTGTTCGCGGAGAAATCTTATCGCGGCTTCCGTCTCGGCCGGTTTCGGTGCGCGACCAAAGGTGAGTTGATAGGCGCGCTCGATCAGCTTCGCATCGTCCATCGAGGCGTCCTTCTCCAAACGGCCGGCGAGCGCTTTAGCGCGTTGGAGCATAAACTGGCTGTTGATCAAGAGCAGCGACTGCACGGGCGTCGTGGTCGTGTCGCGGCTCGACGCGCTGGTGAACCAGAACGGCGCGTCGAACACGTCGATGAGCGGATCGCGCGTGTTGCGGAGGAACTTGCAGTAAATGCTGCGGCGCGGCTCGCTGAAGTTCGAACCGGGACCGCCGGCCTTCTCGTCGAGTTCGCCGGTAACGGAATAAACCGCGTCGCGAATCTGCTCCGCCTCGAGCCGGCGCGTGTTGGCGCGCCAGAGCAAACGATTCTCGGGGTCCTTCAATTTTGCGGTGTCGGCATTGGTGTTCTTCGACGCCTGCCGATATGTCGCGGAGGTCACGATGAGCTTGTGCAACTTCTTCAAGCTCCAGCCGTCGGCGACGAATCGCGTCGCGAGCCAATCGAGCAATTCCGGATGTGACGGCTTTTCGCCGAGCTTGCCGAAGTCGCTCGCGTTGGCCGCGAGACCGCGACCGAAGTGTTGTTGCCAGACGCGATTCACGACCACGCGCGCGGTGAACGGATTGTCCGGCTGAGTGAGCCATTCGGCGAGCGCGGTGCGGCGGCCGGTGGAATTGGGCAGCGGCTTGATGTTCGGCTTCACGTCGCCGAGCACCGTGAGGAACGCGGGTTCGATCGGCGTGTTGCCCTTCTTCGGAATCGTCACCGACGCGGCGTTCGGGCCGAGGTCGGTCGCGGCCAGCGCGATCGGCAAGGGCGCGGGCTTGAGCTTGTCGTGTTCGGCGAGTTGTTTTTTTAGCGCGAGATATTTTTCCTTCTCCTCGCCCTTCAAGCGCGAATCGAGACGTGCGTATTCGTAAGTGACCTGGCGATAGGCGAGCTCCGCGACCTGATGTTCGTATGGCGTGCGCTCGGCGGCGGGCTTGCGCATCATGGCCTGCACTTCCTCGGGGAACTTTTCGACCGCGCTCTTTTCCGCACTCTTCTTGTGCTTCGCTTCGATGGCCTCGATTTGCTTGCGGATGCTGGCGGTCTTTTCATTCCAAGCCTTCGAGCGCGCTGCGTGGTCAGCGCGTTGGGCGGCGGTGGCGGCAACGGTTTCTTCGTGGGGCAGAATTCCGGAAAAGAACGCCTGCAACGCGAAGTAATCCTTCTGCAAGATCGGATCGAACTTGTGGTCGTGGCAACGCGCGCATTGCAAGCCCGCGCCGAGGAAAACGTCACCTGTAGTGTCGGTGATATCGATCATAATGTTCTTCCACTGACCTTCGGCGTCGCGGTTGTTGTATTCGTAAATCCAGTGGCAGAGGTAGCCGGTCGCGATGGTCGCCTCGGGGTCGCCGGGGAAGAGTTCGTCGCCGGCGAGTTGTTCCTTGATGAAACGGTCGTAGGGCTTGTCGGTGTTGAGCGCGTTGATCACGTAGTCGCGATAACGCCACGCATTCGGGCGGAAGGAATCTAGGCGGTAGCCGTCTGAGTCGGCGTAACGCACGAGGTCGAGCCAGTAGCGCGCCCAACGTTCGCCGTAATGCGATGAGGCAAGGAGCTTGTCCACCAGCTTGTCGTAAGCGTCGGCGGACTTGTCGTTCACGAACGCGTCCACATCGGCAGGCGTTGGCGGCAGACCCCAAAGATCGAAATAGAGCCGGCGAATCAGAATCGCGCGCGGCGCTTCGGCGGCGGGCTGGAGCCCCTCGGATTCAAGACGTGCGAGGACGAACCGGTCGGAATCGTTACGCGCCCACTTGGAATTCTTCACCGTCGGGGGAGTGACCGGCTTCAGCGACTGATACGCCCACCATTTACGGTCTTCGTCCGTGATTTTACCGACGCGCTTCGCGGGACCGTTGGGAAGCGTGGACGACGTGGAGCCGGCGACTGCTTTCGACGCGGGAGCCGGCGCGCCCGCTTTGATCCACTGTTCGATTACCGCGATATCGTCGTCGGAAAGTTTGTTCGCCTTGGCGGGCATTTTGAGTTCGCCGGTCTGCTTGATTGCCGTGATTAGCAGGCTTTTTTCCGGCTGACCGGGCACGATCGCCGGTCCCGTATCGCCGCCGGTGAGCAGCGCGCTGGCGGAATCCATGACGAGGCCGCCCTTGATTCTCTCCGCGCCGTGGCTGTGGCACTTGAAACAATGCTCGCGCAGGATGGGCTGGACTTTGAGTTCGAAAAGTTCGGCATCGCTGGTCGCGGCGGACACTGAAACGGAACAACAAGCCACAGCGAGAGCGGCCTGCGCGGAGCGGAAAGCAGCGTGCATCTTACAACGTTTGTTCACAGTGGTTTCGACGGTGTTCAAGTTACCCACAATTCAGCAGCGGTGTCATTAGCCCTTTCGGGCTGGCAAAAGAGGATGGCGCGAGCTCGCTGGGCGTTGCGAGCAAGTTACTCTGGCTCCGGCAGCAAACCACCGACAACTTTCCGCAACTCGCCGATATTTAGAATTATTCTAAATGTTGACAGCTTCTCAGGCGACGCTAGCCTTTCTCTGCCATGAGTGCTGTCAAAGAACTCCACGCCGACGAGCCGCTTGCCGAGCAGCTCGAGAAGAGCGGCTTCCGCGCGACGCCGCAGCGGTTGCACGTCTACAAGACGCTTCGCGCCAAGCGCGACCATCCTACGGCCGAGGAAGTTTTCATCCGCGCCAAGAAGGATCTGCCCGAAATCTCGATGGCGACGGTTTACAACTGCCTTGACGCGCTCGTGCAATCGAAGCTCGTCCGCCTCGTGAACCACGACAAGGGCGCCACGCGCTATTGCTCGAACATGATGGAGCACCATCACTTTTACTGCGTGGAATGCGGCGGCGCTTTCGACATCGACGCGCCGTCGAGCGTGCACGAGCCACTGATCAAGCTGCCCGCCGGCTTCAAGCCCGACCGTTACGAGATTGCTTTCCGCGGCCATTGCCCGGACTGCGCCTCGAAAAAGAAAAAGTAGAAACCATTTTCCGCGTCGCGCGTTGCGAACCTCAAAACCCATTTTTCATGTCCACTTCCACTGAAACCATCGAGCGCCTGGTCAAACAGGACTACAAATACGGCTTCATCACCGACATCGAGGCCGATGCCGCGCCGCCAGGATTGAGCGAGGATATTGTCCGCTTCATCTCGAAGAAGAAGAACGAACCCGAGTGGATGACCGACTGGCGCCTCAAGGCCTACCGGCACTGGCTCACGATGAAGGAGCCGACGTGGCAGTTCGTGAAATATCCGCCCGTGGATTTTCAGGACATCATTTACTACTCCGCGCCGAAGCAGAAGAAAGACGGCCCCAAGAGCCTCGACGAGGTTGATCCCAAGTTGCTGGAGACTTACGAGAAGCTCGGCATTCCCCTGCACGAACGCAGCCGTCTCGCCGGCGTGGCGATGGACGCGGTTTTCGACAGCGTGAGCGTCGGCACGACGTTCAAGAAACAGCTCGGTGAAAAGGGCATCATCTTCTGCTCGTTCAGCGAAGCGGTGCAGGAACATCCCGAGTTGGTGAAGAAATATCTCGGCTCAGTCGTGCCCTACACGGACAACTTCTACGCGACGTTGAACTCCGCCGTGTTCAGCGACGGCTCGTTCGTTTACATCCCCAAAGGCGTGCGTTGCCCGATGGAGTTGAGCACCTACTTCCGCATCAACGCCTCCAAGACCGGCCAGTTCGAGCGCACGCTCATCGTTGCCGACGAGGGCGCCTATGTGAGCTATCTCGAAGGTTGCACGGCGCCGATGCGCGATGAAAACCAACTCCACGCCGCGGTCGTCGAACTCGTCACGCACGATGGCGCGGAGATCAAATACAGCACCGTGCAGAACTGGTATCCCGGCGACGAAAACGGCAAGGGCGGCATCTACAACTTCGTGACCAAGCGCGGCCTGTGCAAAGGCAAGAACTCCAAGATTTCCTGGACGCAGGTCGAGACCGGCTCGTCGATCACGTGGAAATATCCGAGCTGCATTTTGCAGGGCGACAACTCGGTCGGCGAGTTTTACTCCGTGGCGCTGGTGAACAATTTCCAGCAGGCCGACACCGGCACGAAGATGATTCACATCGGCAAGAACACGCGCAGCACGATCGTCTCGAAGGGCATTTCAGCCGGTCGCGGCCAGAATAGCTATCGCGGCCAGGTGAAGATCATGAAGAACGCGACCAACGCGCGGAACTTCTCGCAGTGCGACTCGCTTCTCATCGGCGACAAATGCGGCGCGCACACGTTCCCCTACATCGAGGTACAGAACACCACGGGGCAGGTCGAGCACGAGGCGAGCACTTCGAAGATCGGCGAGGATCAGATTTTTTACTGCAACCAGCGAGGCATCGCCACGCAGGACGCGGTGAACATGATCGTGAACGGCTACTGCAAAGAAGTCTTCAAGCAGTTGCCGATGGAATTCGCCGTCGAAGCGCAAAAGCTCCTCGGCGTGAGCCTCGAAGGCAGCGTCGGCTAATTTTTAGCCACGGATGAAACACGGATTGAACACAGATGATGCAGGTCGAAATGCAACATTCGGACGTGACCGAGAAGATCATCGGCGCAGCGTTCGAGGTGTATCGCGTGCTCGGCTACGGGTTTCTCGAAAGCGTTTATCAGAAGGCGTTGCAAGTGGAGTTACAGCGCGCTGGGGTCAAAGCCGAAATCGAGTGTCCGATCAAAGTGAACTACAAAGGCGCGATTGTCGGCGAGTTCCGGGCGGACGTTTTTGTAAACGACGTGGTCGTTGTCGAATTAAAGACCGCTAAGAACTACAACAGCGATGATGAGCCGCAATTGTTGAATGAACTGAAAGCAACCGGAATCAAAGTCGGCCTGCTCATCAACTTCGGCCGAACGAAAGTCGAATTTAAGCGAATGGTATTTTGAACCTGATTTGAGTCACCGATGAAACACAGATTGAACACAGATGACGAGACGTCCGGGCCTGTTTTCCGGAAATCCGTGTTTCATCCGTGTTCAATCCGTGGCTAAGAAAAATTTAAGCAAATGAGCCAACCCATTATTGAAATTAAAAATCTCCACGCCGGTGTGGAGGGCAAACAAATCCTCAAAGGCCTCACGCTGACCATCAACCCCGGCGAAGTTCACGCCATCATGGGGCCGAACGGCAGCGGCAAGAGCACGCTCGCCGCGGTGCTCGCTGGCAAGGACGGCTACGATGTCACCGAAGGCTCCGTGCTTTTCCACGGCAAGGATTTGCTCGACCTCGATCCCGAGGAGCGCGCACGCGAAGGCGTCTTCCTCGCGTTCCAGTATCCGATCGAGATTCCGGGCGTGAACAGCACCTACTTCCTCAAGGCTGCGCTCAACGAAGTCCGCAAGCACAAGGGCCTGCCCGAGCTCGACGCGATGGAGTTCCTCAGCTTCATCAAGGACAAGATCAAGCTCCTCGATCTGCCCGAAAGTTTCCTCAAGCGCCCCGTCAATGAAGGCTTCTCCGGCGGCGAAAAGAAGCGCAACGAAATCTTCCAGATGGCCGTGCTCGAACCGACGCTCGCCATTCTCGATGAAACCGATTCCGGCCTCGACATCGATGCGCTGCGCGTCGTGGCCAACGGCGTGAACAAACTCAAGCGCCCCGACCACGCGCAACTCGTCATCACGCACTATCAACGTCTGCTCGATTACATCATTCCCGATTTCGTCCACGTGTTGTCGGATGGGAAAATCGTGAAGTCCGGCGGCAAGAGCCTCGCACTTGAGCTCGAAGCCAAGGGCTACGACTGGGTCACCAAGGGCCAACTGCAACCCGCCTGATCGGAGGACGCACCATGTCAGCCACGCAAACCAAACCCGTCGCCAAGGACGCCGAGCCGATCGTCGCCCTGTTCGAGCGGCTCGAAAAGGAAGGCGCGTTGCGGAATCCCTCGTGGGTGTTCCCGCTGCGCCAGGCCGGCCTCGCAAAGTTCGCCGAACTCGGCTTCCCCACGCTCAAGGACGAGGACTGGCGCTTCACCAACGTCGCCGCGCTCACCAAGCTTCCGTTCAAGCCGGTGCTGCAGCTTCACCGTCACGGCCTCGACGCCGACGCGGTGGAAAAGTTCGCGTTCCCGAACCTCGGCGGCAGTCGCCTCGTGTTCGTGGACGGACATTTCGCGCTCGAGCTCTCCACGCTCACGCCCGAGTCCGGGGTGAAGGTCACCAACCTCGCCACCGCGTTGAACAGCGATTTCGCCCTGTTGGAAAAGCACCTCGGCCGCTACTCGAACGGCGAGCGCAATCCATTTACTGCGCTCAACACCGCATTCTTCCACGACGGCGCGTTCATCCACCTCGCCGCGAACGCCAATCCGTCGCCGATTCATCTGCTGTTCATCTCAACCGGCCGTGAGAACGGTCTGGCGTCGCACCCGCGCAACTTGGTCATCGCTGAGCAAGGCGCGCAGGGCGTCATCGTCGAGAGCTACGTGAGCCTCGACGGCAAGGCGACCGTTACCAACACCGTCACCGAAGCCGTCATCGGCGAGAACGCACACGTCGAGCACATCAAGTTTCAGGACGAGAGCGCGGAGACGTTCCATCTCGGCTCGTTGCACGCGGAGATTTCGCGGGGCGCGAATTATCTTTATCACTCCATCGCCACCGGCGCGCGCCTCTCGCGCACGAACCTCCACACTGTCTTCAACGGCGAGGGCATCGAGTGCGTGCTCAACGGTCTTTACCTCGTGAATGGCGACCGGCTCGCCGATCATTTCATGGTGGTGGATCACGCGAAGCCGCGCTGCAACAGCCACGAGTATTTCAACGGCATCCTCGACGGCAAATCCAAGGGCGTCTTCTCCGGCCGCATTCTGGTGCGCCCCGACGCGCAGAAGACCGACGCGAAGCAGACGAACAAGAATCTGCTCCTCTCTGACACCGCGACTGCCGACACGAAGCCGCAATTGGAAATTTACGCCGACGACGTGAAGTGCACGCACGGCGCGACGATCGGCCAGTTGAACGACGACTCGATCTTTTACCTGCGCGCCCGTGGCATCGGCCTCGACAAAGCGCGGCGCATGTTGATTCACGCCTTCGCCGGCGAAATCATGGACCGCATCAAATGCGAGACGGCACGGAAGCATCTCGATGAGATTGTTTGGGACCGGCTTGAGCAACACGCCGCTGTGGCCGTAAGTTGACGGCAGCGACATGTCGCGACGTGTATGACGATCGAAAAGCTCACCAGCAACTTCGAACTCTTGGGCGATTGGGAGGAGCGTTACGGCTACCTCATTGATCTCGGCAAGAAGCTGCCGGGCCTGCCCGACGCGGACAAGGTTGAGGAAAACCGCGTGCACGGTTGCCAGGCGATGGTGTGGTTGCGCATGTGGCGCGACGAGCAGAACCCGGCGCTCATTCGCATTCGCGCGGACAGTGACGCTTTCATCGTGCGCGGCCTGATCGCCGTGCTGGCCATTTTGTTCGACGGAAAAACGCCGACAGAAATTGCCGCGGCGGACGTCAAATCGGTGTTTGGCAAACTCGGCCTTGATCAGCATTTGAGCCCGACGCGCAAAAACGGCCTTTTCGCGATGGTGCAACGCATCCGCACACTCGCAGCTGAACTCGAGGCCGCCGGCGCGGCCGCAAAGAATTAATATGAACGTAGGCGATACCATCGAACTCACCCGCGACGTCGAGGCGGCCATCGTGCCTGCCGGCGACAAGGTCACGTTGCTCAAGGGCGAGCAGGCCACGCTCACACAGGATCTCGGCGGTTACACCGTCGTCGTGCGGGGCAACATGTTCCGCCTCGGCACGCAGGACGCTGACGCGTTGGGCATCGCCGTGGCCGCGCAGCCGAAAAGCAATTCCGGCACGCCGCGCTCGAAGGACGAGTTGGAAAAAGAAATTTGGGCGCAGCTCAAGAACACGTACGATCCCGAGATTCCGGTGAACATCGTCGATCTCGGCCTCGTTTACGGCTGCGCGCTGGAGCCCATCGGTGGTGGCGATACATGGAAGGCCGACGTCAAGATGACGTTGACTGCGCCCGGTTGCGGCATGGGACCGGTGCTGGCCCAAGACGTGCAGAACCGCCTCATGAGCCTCGAAGAGGTCGAGGAAGCCAATGTGGAGATCGTGTGGGACCCGCCGTGGAACCAGGGCATGATGACCGACGCGGCGAGATTGCAATTGGGATTAATGTGATTTTCGAGCCCCGGACAGGGCAGCGATTTTGCGCGGATAATTTGTTCCCTTCCGCCAAGAATCAGTGTTCAATCCGTGGCCGTTAAAACAAAAACGTAAAATTATGGCCGACAAAGCAAACAAGTATCCGGAAAACGTTCCTGGCAAGATGTACGTGGACAATCAGTGCATCGACTGCGACCTCTGCCGCGAAACCGCCCCGAACAATTTCAAGCGCAACGAAGACGGCGGCTACTCCATCGTTTACAAGCAGCCTGAGAATCCCGACGAGGAGAAGCAGTGCGAAGAGGCGAAGTCCGGCTGCCCTGTCGAAGCCATCGGCAGCGACGGCGAATAAGCCGGAACGCGGGCGCCTTGCCCGTTGTTCACCAGCGACTAGATTGACTTGCGGACAGGTCGTCCGCGCAGAACTCCCGTAGTTGTGCCATGACCGAAAACAAAACAGTCGACTGGTCTGCGCTCCGCCGTGATTTCCCGATCCTCGGGGAAAAGATTCACGGGCACCCGCTCGTTTACTTCGACAACGCCGCCACCTCGCAAAAGCCGCGGCAGGTCATCGAAGCGATCCAGCGGTATTACGAGCACAACAACGCGAACGTCCACCGCGGCGTTCACGAGTTGAGCAATCGCGCCACCGACGCCTACGAAACGGCACGCGCACGCGCGGCGAAGTTTCTCAACGCCCGCAGTCCCGAGGAAATCATCTTCACGCGTGGCACCACCGAGGGCATCAACCTGGTGGCCTCCACGTGGGCGCTTCACCATCTTAAGCCCGGCGACACGATCCTGCTCACCGAGCTCGAGCATCACAGCAACCTCGTCCCGTGGCAGATGGTCGCGGAGCGCACGGGCGCGAAACTCGCCTATATCCCCATCACCGGCGACGAAGGCACGCTCGACTTCAGCCGGTTTGACGCGCAGCTCGCCGATGGCGTGAAGCTGCTGTCGCTCACCCACATTTCCAATTCGATGGCCGTGGTAAATCCCGTGGCCGATATCTGCGCGCGCGCGCGTCGTGCTGGTGTGGTGACGGTCGTGGATGCAGCACAAAGCGCCGGCCACCTGCCGCTGGATGTGCA
Organism: Limisphaerales bacterium; assembly: GCA_044224905.1. Taxonomy (GTDB): domain Bacteria; phylum Verrucomicrobiota; class Verrucomicrobiia; order Limisphaerales; family JBGAJN01; genus JBGAJN01. Next base: position 1,154,791 of record JBGAJN010000001.1, on the reverse strand, counting down.
AAGCATCGGCTGTGATTTTCTCGCGCTGAGCAGTCACAAAATTTGCGGGCCGACCGGCATGGGCGTGCTCTACGGGCGACGCGAGATTCTCGAGAAACTTTCCCCGTATCAGGGCGGCGGCGAAATGATCTCGAAGGTCGAGTATTTCAAAACCACTTACAATGTCCCGCCGCACCGTTTCGAAGCGGGCACGCCGCACATCGAAGGCGCTGTAGGACTTCATGCCGCGCTGGATTACCTCGACGCCATTGGTCGCGACGCGATTTTCCGCCACGATCAGGATCTAGCGACTTACGCCGCCGCACGGCTGACGGAGTTCAAAGGCATTCGAATCTTCGGGCCGAAGCAGGACCGCGCCGGCCTCGTCAGTTTTGTCCTGCCAGATGCCCACGCGCTCGACGTCGCCACGATGGCGGACCAAAAGGGCGTCGCGTTGCGCGCTGGACATCATTGCAACCAGCCGCTCATGGCCAAGCTCGGTGTCCCGGCGACGCTCCGCGCAAGCTTCTACTTCTACAACACGCGCGAAGAGGTGGATCGCTTCATCGAAGTCCTGCGCGGGGTCGTGAAGCTGTTCGCAAACTGACAGGGCCGCACCGCCGTCGAAACTCTCTCGCTGGAGATCGCGTTTCGCGCGAGGCATTGGTTTGACTCAGGGCCCAAAACCCGCTTCACTCACGGTCAATTCTCGCTTCCAACTTGCCGTCATGAATTCCGCAGGTTTAGAAAAAAACCCCACCGTAGAGGGATTGTTCCGCACGGCGCGTCTTGCGGTAGCTGCCGTCCTCTTGTTCGCGTTTTCGCCACGCTCCGTGCTTGCCGGGGGCGGGCCTCAAAATGTGCTTCTCGTTGTCAATGCGCAGAGCGCTTCGTCGGTTGAAATCGCCAACGAGTATCAGCGGTTGCGAAACCTGCCCGAACGCAACGTGCTGTATCTCGACGATAGCTACACAGCGAACTTTTACAGCGGTGGCGATTTGCGTCGCACGATGACTGGCGCATTCTATCGCACCAATGTTCTCTGGCCGGCGCTCAACTACATCCGCTCTGAGGGCCTCACCAACCAGATCGATTACATCGTTTTCTCCTCGGACATCCCGACGCGGATCGATTGCGCTTCGGAATCGAACGTGACGTCCATCGCCGGAACGCCGCAGTTCTCGATCACCGCAATGACGGCGTTCGGCGATCTCGTGGAACCGGTGAACAGCGCATCGAACGTGGCCGGCACGGTAATGCAGTCGTTCCGCGGCTTCACTTTTGCCTCAAACTCGCCATCGACGTTTACGACGAATATGACGCACGCGACCGCGTGGACAGCTAGTAGCAACAGTCACTATTACATCTCCACAGTGCTGGGATGGACGCACGCCTTCGGCAATACGACAGAGGAAGTGAAACGTTACCTTCAGCGCTCGCGCGAAGCGGATGACACGCATCCAATCGCAACGGTCTACATGGATTCGAACACGGATGTTCGCGGACAAACGCGCAGCTCGCAGTTCGCCTCGACCAGCAACGAACTCGCGTCGTTGGGGATTAGTTCGATCGTTCTCACAAACAATCCTTCACCGTTCTCGTTGGTGAACAAGCCCGATGTGCTTGGCGGCGTGGTCGGCGCCGCGGCGCCCATTGTCCCGGCCGGTTCGACGTTTTTGAAGGGCAGCCTCGTTGAGTCCCTCACGAGCTACGGACTTTATCTCGATTACACAGCGCAGGGACAGACCCGGCAGACGCAATATCTCGGTGCCGGCGTGGCGGGGACTTCCGGCACGATCACCGAGCCATTCGCCATCTCCGGCAAATTTCCCGCCGCTCGAATGCATGCGCACTACGCGCGTGGCGTTACGCTCGGTGAGGCCTTCCACCTGTCGGTGCAAACTCCGTATCATCTGCTCATCATGGGCGATCCGCTGTGTCGCCCGCATGCCTACGTTCCCGTCGTGACTGTCACGAATCTGGCCGAAGGCGACGTGATCACGGGCACGCGCGTCTTCCAGCCCGGCGCCACGACCGCTTCGAGTAACGGCATTGGAAGTTTTCAGCTGTTCGTCGATGGCGTGCGTCAGCAAACGACGAGTGTCGGCGGAAGTTTTTCGATAAACACGGCTTTGCTCGCCGACGGTTGGCACGAAGCGCGCGTGGTAGCGTTGGAGAACTCCGCAATCGCCACACAAGGCGACAAAGTGGTTAATTTTCGTTCCAGCAATTTCGGCCAGCAGGTTCAAGTGGCGTCGACGAACTACAATGTGAGTTCGGCCGCGGGCACGTTCAACGTCAGCGTCGGGCCGGTCACGGGATTTGCTTCGGTGGTCGTCGTCGCGAAGGGCGCGCAGTTGCTCGCGGTACTCGGCCCGGCTGGCGGACAAGCGGCGATTGACGTGGCGCGTCTCGGTGCAGGTCGCAGTGTGATTCGCGCTTACGGCGTGATGAGTTCGGGAAGCGTTTACAGCCCGCCGATCACGGTCAACGTCACCAACGCGCCCGATGTCGCCCCACCGGTAGTCTCTTTATTCGCACCGCAAGTTGGAACGAATGGGACTTTCGCTTCGCTCCGTTCCAAGCCCGCCTACAAAAATGGCGATATCCTTTGGCTCAACCTCGTTCCGTCCGAGCCCATCGCGTGGACGACAAACTCGGTCGTTGCCGTTGGAAATGGTTCCTCCGCGCCGTATCTCTACCAATGGAACGGCCTCGGCTCGATCAACCCCATTCCCAACGTTTCCACGAGCACCAATCCGGCCGTGTTTCGCTACACCCTGGCCGACACGCGTGACGCCAACGGTTCGTTGCCGGTTGCGACGACGTTGAAGGACTTTGCGGGCAACAGTGCGATCACAACCAACTTCATTGCGACCGATTTTCTCCCGCCGTATGTCGCGCAAAGCTACGTCGCCCCCGACATCGCCATTCCGGGTAACAAGGTTAATTTCAGCCTGCTGCTTTCCGAAACGGCGCTGATGGCGCCCGCGCTTTCCATCAACGGGCAAGCCGCCACGCTCGCGGCGAGCAATGGCAATTGGCTCACTTACCAATACACGGTCGGCGTTGGTGATCCGGCTGGCACCAATCGGGTCGAAATGACGAACCTGCTCGACTTGGCAGAGAACTCGGTGGCGACGTTTCGGTTGTCGGACAATTTCGAGGGCAAGACCAGCGGCGCGCGGTTGACCAATTACCCGCCGTGGAGCGCGTCCACCAACTCCACGCAAAACGGCGATGTCTTCATTACCAACTCGATCGTCGCGCCCGGTTCCACGCGCTCAGTTGCTTTCATTGATCGTCCGAGCGGGCCTACGAATCAGATTTATTGGTACGATCTCCCGCAGGAAGTCACTGCGGCAGCAATTGAGTTCGACGTTTTCGTCGACGATCGGAACACATCCGGCAACGTGAACTTCGAAGTTCGCCCCAGCACGGGCACCGGTAGCCTGCGAGAAGTGGCGTTGCAGATCAGTCAGGCCACTTCCAACACCTGGCGGCTCTCGGCGTTACGCCAACCGGGCACGGTCGTCTTGAGCACGAATTTTCCCGTGCAGACGTGGCATCGCGTGCGATTCGCGAACGACATCGTGGCGAACACTTACTCCGTATTCCTCGATGGCGTGGCGCTGACGAACAACGCCACCTATGCCGTGGCGTTCAGCAATATGTATTCGCTCGGCAATTTCCAATTTCGGAGCACGGGCAATGACGAGGATCTTTATCTCGACAACGTGGTGGTTGAAACGCCAGCGCCGATGCTCGAAATCTCCGCGGACTCGGACGGCGACGGCATTCCGGACGCGTGGGAGTTAAAGAATTTCGGCAACCTCACGACCGCCACTGCCACGAGCGATTTTGACGGCGACGGCACCGCTGACAGAAACGAATGGCTCGCGGGCACCGATCCGAAGAACCCGAAATCCGGCCTCTTCACTACTGCGGTCGCGGCGAACTTGGCTGGGACGAACCTCCTGACATTGACCTTCCCGACCGTTCCCGGACGCAATTACCGCCTGCAAAGCGGGGGAAGCGTGACCAATTGGACCGACGGCAACGCCTACTTCGCTACCAACTCAAGCCTGTCGCTGGACGTTCCGATGCCGCCGACGAACGGCTTTTACTGGCGATTAAAGCTTCTGCCTTAGGCGGTTTTCGGGCCCAAACGCCCGAAAATAAAGGTTGCACGCACCTTCCACTTTGCTACTTTGCCCGTCCCTTTCGTCCGGAAATTCCGGGCGGATGGGGAAACGGCCTTAAACATCCGGTGCTCGTGTGAGCGACGGTGGCCACAATAACATCGAAAACAATCGCGTGTTCCGCGCGATGGTTCGTTCCGGCATGACGCCAGACGGGCTGACAACCAAAGGAAAATTGTGATTAGCATTGGCATTAAAGAATTGTTGGAGAACGGCGTCCATTTCGGGCACCAGACGAAGCGTTGGAATCCCAAGATGAAGAAATTCATCTTCGAAGAACGCAACGGCATCTACATCATCGATCTCAGCAAGACCGTCACCCAGTTGGATGACGCTTGCACCTTCCTCGCCGACCTCGTTGGCAAGGGAAACAACGTCCTCTTCGTCGGCACCAAGAAGCAGGCGCAGGAAGCCGTGAAGGAAGCCGCCAAAGCCTGCGGCCAGCCCTTCGTTACCGAGCGTTGGCTCGGCGGCACGTTGACCAACATGAAGACCGTCAAGAAGTCCCTCAACCGCCTCAAGGCGATCGAGAAGATGGAATCCGACGGCTCCATCAACGACTACGTCAAGCAGGAGCAGTCCGCCATCCGCCGCGAAGCCGCCCGCCTCTTCAAGAACCTCGACGGTATCCGCAACATGGAAAAGTATCCTGGTGCGATGTTCGTCGTGGACATCAAGCGCGAGCACAACGCCGTCGCGGAAGCCCGCCGCCTGAAGATCCCCATCGTCGCGATCGTTGACACGAACTGTGACCCCGACCTCGTCGATTATCCGATCGCTGGCAACGACGACGCGATCCGTTCCGTGCGCGTGATCCTCACCACCGTGGTGCAGACCCTCACCCGCGCCCGTGCGGAATACGAAGCGAAGTACGCCCGCCGCAAGGCCGTCGAACAGGAACCTGCCGCCGCGCCTGTTGCGGAAGCAGCGCCGGTCGCCTAAGGAAGTTTTCGAACGCGGAGCCGGTTGCAGCGCAAGCAGCGACCGCTCCGCGTTTTCTTCCCTCAACTATCAACCAATAACTCTCAATTATTCCGTATGTCAGAAATTAGCGCTGCCTCAGTTGGCAAACTCCGCGAGATCACCGGTGCCGGTTTGATGGACTGCAAAAAAGCCCTCACCGAATCCAATGGCAACATGGACGCCGCCGTCGACATCCTCCGCAAGAAGGGCGTCGCCTCCGCCGCCAAGAAAGCCGGCCGCGACGCGAAGGAAGGCGTCATTGCCCAGGCCATTTTGCCCGGTGCCAAGACCGGTTTGCTGCTCGAAGTGAATTGCGAAACCGACTTCGTCGCCAAGAACGACAGCTTCAAAGCCATTTGCGACGACATCGCCAAGAAACTCGCCGTCAATCCGAACGCCGACGTGGAAGCCGATCGCGTTGCCGCGGTGGCCAAGATTGGTGAGAACATCAAGATCTCCCGTCACCACCGTTTCGAAGTGCAGGGCCTCGGCCTCGTCGCCGCCTACATTCACACGGGCGCCAAGGTGGGCGTGCTCGTGGAAGTTGGCGCCGGCAAGGAAGCCACTGTGGCGAACGAAGAGTTCAAGCAACTCGTCCGCGACATCACCCTGCAGATCGCGGCTGCGAATCCGACCGCCGTCTCGCGCGATCAGGTTCCCGCCGCGCTCGTCGAGAAGGAAAAAGAAATCGCCGCTGAACAGGTGAAAGGCAAGCCGCCGCAAGCCATCGCGAAGATCGTCGAAGGCAAGCTCGACAAGTTCTTCCAAGGCATCTGCCTCCTCGATCAGGGCTTCGTGAAGCGCAATGCCGAAGTGACCGTGAAGGAACATATGGCCGAAACCGGCAAGAAGCTCGGCGACGAACTCGTCGTCCGCCGTTTCGTCCGCTTCCAAGTCGGCGAAGCCGCTGCTGCCTAAGCGAACTCAGTTTTCACAACCGGATGACTCACGCGAGTCATCCGGCTTTTTGTTTTTCCCAGCGGCTCGCGGATTGCGGTTTCGCCACGGATCGTTACCCTCGCCCACGACATGAACGAAACCCCGAACGACAATCGCCTGGCTTGGGGCCTCCTCGCCCGTCGCCACTGCGTGCTGCCCACGTGGCGTGGATGGTTCGCGCTTCTCGTGGCCGCTACCGCGCTCGGCGTCATATTACTGAAGGGAATCCATCCCTTCCTCGCTGTCAGCGATCCCCTGCCCGGCGGCCTGCTCGTCGTGGAAGGCTGGGCTTCGGATGAGTCACTCAAACTGGTGGTCGCGGAGTTCAAAGCGCATCCTTACGACGCCGTGGTCGTCACCGGCGGGCCGTTGGAGAAAGGTTCCACCTTCGAGCGCTTCCGGACCTACGCCGAGTTCGGTGCCGCCACGCTCGCTCAATTTGGAATGCCGACCAACACCCTCTTTGCCGTGCCGGCGCCAGCCGTCCGCCAAGACCGCACCTATGCCTCCGCACTGGCGTTGAAACGGTGGTTGAAGGAGCGCGGCATGAAGCCCGCCCACCTCAACATCATGACCGTGGGCGTGCACTCCCGTCGGACCCGGATGCTCTTCGCCACGGCGTTCCGCGATGAATTGAAAGTCGGGATCGTCGCCATTAACGAACAGGGTTATGAACCGGAGCGTTGGTGGACGAGCAGTGCGGGCTTTCGCGTGGTGGTCGATGAAACAGTCGCCTACCTCTACGCCACGCTCTTCTTCTGGCCGCCCAAACCCTAGTCCGCACGTTCGACGATCCGTTCAGGCTCTCGAATGGGCTCGCCGCAATCTGCCTCCTTCGCGGGAAAAAAATCCGGCGCGTGGGAAAGCCAGCCGAACCAAATCATCGAAAGGAACGGCGCCCCTACTTCAGACGCTTCATTTCCTTCGCGATCGTTTTGAAAACCTTCTCTTCGGCGGCACGGACCAGATCCTTCGGCGGCTTCGGGGGCTTGATCGAATCCAACGCCACCTTGTCCAGCTTGCGCAACTGCTTATCCGAAATGGCCGGCGCCATCGTCGGCACGATCGCCTTGCTGGCCACGACCGTCCCCTTGGTCGGCGTGATTGCTTTGGGCGCGGGCGCAGGCGTCGGTTCTGGGGCGGGCGAAACATCGGGCCATTGAATTTGCGTGTTTGCGGCGGCGAGCTGCCACGAACCATGTTCCGGTCGTTGCACCTGTTGCGTGATCGGCAACACGATCTGCTGCGAACCATCCTTCAAACACACGTGATCCGTCGCGATGGATTCCACCACCAGATTTCCCACGTGCTCCCCGCGATGCACGAGAATCCGGTATTCCGCGCGATTGCTGTCGAAGAACGCGTAATCACTCGTCGGCGAACTCGCCGTGCCGATCAACGTCAAGGCATCCACGTTGCCGGGATTCGACGGACGCTGCGGGGCCACGGCCACAGGTGCTGGGGCGGGATCAGCCACGGGCGCGGATTCCGCCACCGCTCCGCGGAGCGCGAGGCCGGGAAACAAGACCGCCGTGGCCACACTCGCGGCCAGACTCACACCGAAGACATTCAATTTCATCGCAAACGTTTTCACTTAGGGCCAAGTCAGACGAGCCATCGGGAAGGGGGATTCATTCGCAAACCCGACGAGCCGGTCGATCTGCCCCGTTGGACGTTGCCCGGTCGCGATAAGTTTCAGGAAACCGAGGCGAGGAGAGCCTACTCCTCCACCGTCACCACGAGGTTTTCCATGATGTAGTCCTTCCGCTCGGGCGTGTTCTTGCCCATGTAGAAGGTCAGGATGTTCGCGGTGTCGGGTTTGGGGGCGTATTCCACCTGACTCAACTTCATTTCCTTCCCGATGAATTGCTTGAACTCGGCCGGGGAGATTTCGCCCAAGCCTTTGAAGCGGGTGATCTCGCAGCTCTTGCCGAGCTTGGCGGAGGCGGCGTCGCGCTCGGCTTCGCTGTAGCAGTAGATGGTCTCCTGCTTGTTGCGCACGCGGAAGAGCGGGGTCTCGAGCACGTAGAGGTGCCCGTCGTGGACGAGTTGCTCGAAGAACTTGAAGAAATAGGTAATGAGGAGATTGCGGATGTGCAGGCCGTCGACGTCGGCGTCGGTGGCGAGGATGACTTTCTCGTAGCGCAGGCCTTCGAGGTTGTCCTCGATGTCGAGGGAGCACATGAGGTTGTACATCTCGTCGTTCTTGTACACGATGTCGCGCTTGAGGTCCCAGACGTTGAGGGGCTTGCCCTTGAGGACGAAGATGGCCTGGGTGTTGACGTCGCGGCAGCTGACGATGGAGCCGGCGGCGGATTGACCTTCGGTGAGGAAGACCATGGTGCCTTTGCCTTTGCCCTTGGCTTTGTCGAAGTGGGATTTGCAGTCCTTCAGCTGCGGGACGCGGATGCTGACGGCCTTGGCGCGTTCGCGGGCGAGCTTCTTCACTTCCTGCAATTCCTTCCGGAGCTGCTGGGTGTCCTGAACCTTGGACATGATCTTCTCGGCGACCTGGCGGTTGCGGTTGAAGAAGTGGAGGAGTTCCTCGCGGACGGTGTTGACGAGCTCGGTGCGGATTTCGGTATTGCCCAGTTTGTTCTTGGTCTGGGACTCGAACATCGGGTCCTTCAACCGGATCGCCACGGCGCCGATCATGCATTCGCGGACGTCGTCGCCCTCGAACTTGCCCTTGGCGAATTCATTGACGGCCTTGAGCAAACCTTCGCGGAAGGCGCTCAAGTGCGTGCCGCCATCGCTGGTGTACTGGCCGTTGACGAAGGAGTAGAAGGTTTCGCCATAGCGGCTGTTGGTGTGGGTGAAGCAGAATTCCAACGTCTTGCTGGAGTAATGGAGCGGCGGGTAAATGGGTTCGCTGTTGTCGGCCTGCAAGTCTTCCATCACGAGGTCCATGAGGCCATGGCGGGAGACGAATTCCTTGCCGTTGAAGATGAGCTTGAGGCCGGTGTTGAGATAGCTGTAGTGGCGGAGGCGTTTCTCGATGAACTCGGGCTTGAACTCGCTGTCCTTGAAGATGACAGGATCGGGCTCGAACGCGATGAAGGTGCCGTTGGGTTCCTTGGTCTTGCCGCTGTCCTGTTTCTTGAGCTTGCCCTGCTTGAAGATCGCTTCGACGAATTCGCCATCGCGATGGCTGCGCACAACGAACTCTTTGGAGAGGGCGTTGACGGCCTTGGTGCCGACGCCGTTGAGGCCGACGGAGAATTGGAAGACGTCGTCGTTGTATTTCGCGCCAGTGTTGATCTGGGAAACGCACTCGACGACTTTGCCCAGGGGAATGCCGCGGCCGTAGTCGCGCACGCAAACGTTGTTACCCTCGACGGTGATCTCGACCTGCTTGCCGTGGCCCATGATGTATTCATCGATGGCGTTGTCGACGACCTCCTTGAGGAGGACGTAGCAACCGTCGTCATGATGCGAGCCGTTGCCGATGCGCCCGATGTACATGCCGGTGCGCAGGCGGATGTGCTCCAGGGAGGAGAGCGTCTTGATTTTGCTTTCGTCGTAAACGTGCTTCTTGTCGTCGGCCATAATTTTGTTGCGCGGTGAATATCAAAGCGAATGGCGCGAATGCCAATAAGGAAATGCAGTGTTCCGTTGAATCCCTTTCAACGCGGCTAAAGTCCCCAACGCTCATGCCGATGTTATTGTTGCCGTGATTATCCTACAAGAGTCACGGCGGGTATAATGGGTGATTGGCGCCAGGTTTTTGGGTTTTCCTGGCGCCAATTCTCTTTTTACGAGGGGAGATTTTTCAACGATGGATGAACACGGAAGGAAGACACGCGAAGTGTTCCGAATTGGGAAATTGGTTGAACCTCACCCAGCCGACTCACTACCGGCGGGGACTTTGTCCGACTAGTGCTTGAACTGTTTGGCGAAGGAGAACGTGGGGCTTTCCGCCTGACGAAGCCGGTCCTGCCACGCCCGCCAGCCAACCCAGATCAGCAGCGAGACGATGCCGACCCAGCCAGCGGTCTTGATCCACGCGGCAATCAGTGTATCGGAGGAAAGCCAATGCCAGCGGCTGAGAATGGTGTTCCAGTCATGGTCGCCACCACCGACGAGCGGAAGTTCCAGTGCGCGTGCGTCGGCGATGTAGCGTGCGATGTTCAGCAGGTTTTCGAAGAACCAAATGCCCACCGCGGCAACGGAGAGCGGTTGACCTTTGCGCCAGAAGCTCACGACGAGAATTGCGGGGAAGACTAATTGCCCGAGCGTTCCACCGTAGGGCTCGAGGCGTTCGCTGAAGAAACCAAAGAAGGGATGGCCGGCCTCGTGAAACAGCAAGTTCGCGTGATCGACGATGAAGATGAATCCCGGTTCGGAGCAGCCCAGAAGTACGAAAAACAGCGCCACGCCTATGGCGAATCCAACCAGCTTGGCGCCGGTGATGATTTCCCATCTGTCCTGTTCCATGACAGTTTCATCGGCACGTGCGCCAAATAATTGAGCGTAATTCCGACCATCGTCCGCGCAGCGCTTCCCGAGTGCGGACTTGAAACGGCAGAACCTTGGCGCAAAGCTGCGTTCACCGTGAAAATTTTCTTCCCCGCTCCTTTCTGCCTTTTTGTCGTCAGTCTCCTCTCACTGATCGCCTCGATCGGCACCACGTCGGCGGCGGAGACGAAGCCCAACGTCATAATTATATTGATGGACGATCTCGGTTGGGCGGACGTCGGTTGCTACGGCAGCAAGTTCTACCGCACGCCCAACATCGACCGACTCGCGGCCGACGGCATGAAGTTTACCGACGCGTATGCGGCATGCCCGGTTTGCTCGCCGACGCGCGCCAGCATCATGACGGGCAAGTATCCCGCGCGGCTGCATCTCACGGATTGGCTGCCCGGCCGCATCGATTTCCCCGATCAAAAGCTGAAACGTCCGATCATCAATCAACAACTCGCGCTTGAGGAAACCACGATTGCGGAGGCGTTGAAACCAGCAGGCTATGCGACGGCCAGCATCGGCAAATGGCATCTCGGCGGGGAAGGTTTCCTGCCGCCGGATCTAGGCTTCGATGTTCACGTCGCAGGCGATCACTCTGGTTCACCGCTCAGCCACTTTGCGCCGTTTCGCGCTAAGAGCGTGAAGGATCGTAATGTTCCCGCCGGCTTGCTCAAGGGCCTCGAAGACGCCAAGCCGGGGGAGTATCTGGCCGATGCGCTCACGCGAAAGGCAGAGCAGTTCATCGAGACGAATAAAGAGCGTCCATTCTTCCTCTACCTTGCGCACTACGCGGTCCACATTCCGTTGCAGGCAAAGAAGGATGTGATTGCGAAGTACCCGCTCATTGCTGACAAGCCGGGCACGCAGACCAACGTGGTTTACGCCGCAATGGTCGAGAGCATGGACGACAGCGTGGGCCGCATCATGAAGAAACTGGAGGAACTGAACCTCACGCAACGCACGATCATTTTTTTCACCTCCGACAACGGCGGACTTAGCGTGCTCGAAGGCCCATTTACTCCCGCGACAATCAACGCGCCGTTGCGCGAGGGCAAAGGCTTCCTCTACGACGGTGGGATTCGCGAGCCGCTGCTGATCAAGTGGCCGGGCGCCGTGAAGCCCGGCACGACGAATCACACACCCGTGTGCAGCATCGATTTCTTCCCGACGATTCTCGACATGTGCGGCGTGAAGAGTGCCGCGAAGCCCGACGGTGTGAGTCTCGTGCCCACGTTGAAAGGCGGGGAATTGAAACCGCGCTCGCTCTATTGGCACTACCCGCACTACAGCAATCAAGGCGGCAAACCGGGCGCGGCGATTCGAGAGGGCGAATGGAAGCTCATCGAGTTCTACGAAACGGGTCGTTGGGAACTGTTCAACATCGCGAAGGACATCCGTGAATCGAGCAACCTGATCGAGAAGGAGCCCAAGATCGCCGACAAACTCGGTGCGAAGCTCGATGCGTGGCGGCGCGAAACCGGCGCGCAGATGATGCAACCGAATCCTGATTTCGTGCCGAATCCGCAAGCGGCCGACGGCTCAATCCGGCTTCCCGCCAGCACGGCTGAGATCCACGGCACGACGCTGCGTTACGAACCGCTTCCGCACAAGAACACGCTTGGCTTCTGGGTGCGCGAGGAAGATTGGGCGAGTTGGGAGTTCACCGTGACCAAACCCGGCAAGTTTGTCGTCGAGCCGCTGCAAGGTTGCGGGAAAGGCGCGGGCGGCAGCGAAGTGGAGTTCACGATTGCCGGTCAAACTCTCGCGATGACCGTGGAGGATACCGGCCATTTCCAAAACTTTGTTCCCCGTAACATTGGCACCGTAAAGATTGCCGCGCCGGGCCGTTACACGCTCACCGTGAAACCAAAGAAAAAGGCCAAGAGTGCCGTGATGGACTTACGCGAAGTGAGGCTGAAACCGGCATTGTAAACGCACCCCGTCAGAATTTACCGGCTGAAGTTTCCCGGAAAAACGTCCGATGACCGTAAATCGGGCTTTGACTTCGCGATGTTTTTTCGCAAGCGTCCCCGATTCATTGAGAAGAACGCGTTGCACAAATCTGCCGACGAAGAATATTAGAGCCTGATTACTCGAATGGGCAAAGCTCTCATCATCGCCGAAAAACCATCCGTCGCTGGCGACATCGCCAAAGCGCTCGGTAAGTTTGAGAAGAACGCGGATTTCTATGAGAATGATAACTACATCATCTCATCCGCGGTCGGCCACCTGCTGACGATTGCGGTTCCCGAACAGTTTGAGGTCAAACGCGGCAAGTGGACGTTCGCGCATTTGCCAGTGATTCCGCCGCACTTCGATCTGTTGCCCATCGAGAAGAACGAGGCGCGGCTCAAAGTTCTGGTCAAGCTCATCAAACGCAAAGACGTCACCTCGCTGGTCAACGCTTGCGACGCCGGGCGCGAAGGCGAATTGATTTTCCGTTACATCGCTCAATACGCGAAGAGCGACAAACCCATCCAACGCCTCTGGCTGCAATCGATGACGCCGGCGGCGATTCGCGAAGGCTTTGCCCACTTGCGCACGGATACGGAAATGATGCCGCTCGCGGACGCCGCGACCTGCCGGTCGGAATCCGACTGGCTCATCGGCATCAACGGCACGCGGGCGATGACCGCGTTCAATTCCAAGACTGGCGGCTTCCATCTCACGACGGTTGGCCGTGTGCAGACGCCGACGCTGGCAATTCTCGTCGAGCGTGAGGAGAAGATTAAGAAGTTTGTCCCGCGCAACTATTGGGAAATCCACGGCACCTTCGGCGCAGAGGCGGGCGAATACGTCGGCCGCTGGTTCGACGAAAAGTTTTCCAAGAAAGAAGGCGACGACCAGCTCAAGCAGGAGCGCGTTTGGGACGTCAAGGTGGCCGAAGCCATCCAGGCCAAGTGCCTCGGCAAGCCCGGCATCGTCACCGAAGAAAGCAAGCCGACGACCTCGATGTCGCCCGCGCTTTATGATCTGACGACGTTGCAGAGAGAGGCGAACGGACGCTTTGGTTTCTCCGCCAAGAACACGCTCGGACTGGCGCAGGCACTCTACGAAAAGCACAAGGTGCTAACGTATCCGAGAACGGATTCGCGCGCGTTGCCCGAGGATTACATCGAAACCGTCAAGGCGACGATGGGCATGCTCGCGGACACGAATTACGGCACGCACGCCGAAAACATTTTGAAGAACGGCTGGGTGCGCCCGAACAAGCGCATCTTCAACAACGCAAAAGTCTCGGACCACTTTGCGATCATCCCGACGCTCATTGCGCCCAAGGGATTGAGCGAGCCGGAACAGAAACTTTACGACCTCGTCACGAAGCGCTTCCTCGCGATCTTTTTTCCTCCGGCAGAATTCCTCGTGACCACCCGCATCACGCGTGTCGAGAACGAGCCGTTCAAGAGCGAAGGCAAAGTGATGGTGAACGCCGGCTGGCTCGCGGTCTACGGCAAGGAAGCCGCGGAATCCGATGACACGCCGAGCCTCGTGCCGGTGAAGCCGAACGAAACGGTGAAGACCGTGAAAGTCGACGTCGAGGCGAACGTCACCAAACCGCCGGCACGCTATTCGGAAGCGACATTGCTCGGCGCGATGGAAGGTGCAGGCAAGCTGATTGACGACGAAGAGCTTCGCGAAGCAATGCACGACAAAGGTCTCGGCACGCCCGCGACTCGCGCGACCATCATCGAAGGTTTGCTCTGGGAAAAATACATTCACCGCAACGGTCGTGAATTGCAGCCGACGGCGAAAGCGTTCTCGCTGATCACATTGTTGCGCGGACTCCAGATCCCTCAGCTTTGTTCGCCGGAACTCACGGGCGAATGGGAATTCAAATTAAACCTCATGGCGCGCGGCAAAATGAAGCGCGACGAGTTCATGAAGGAAATCGCCGATGCGACGCGCGACATCGTGGCGAAAGCGAAGCTTCACGAGAGCGACACCGTGCCGGGCGATTACGGCAAGCTCAACGTCCCGTGCCCGAAGTGCGGCGGCGAGATCCACGAGAACTACAAGAAGTTCCAGTGCCAGAAGTGCGACTTCGCGCTCTGGAAAATTGTCGCAAGCCGGCAGTTGGAGATTTCCGAAGTCGAGGAACTCATCACGAAGGGCGTCGTCGGGCCGCTGCAAGGATTCCGCAGCAAGCAAGGTTTCCCGTTCGCGGCCATCATCAAGATGAACGCGGAGTTCAAGCCGGAGTTTGATTTCGGCAACGACCAGAACAAGGAAGGCGAGGCAAATGCGCCGGTTGATTTCACCGGGAAGGAGCCGCTCGGCAAATGCCCGCAGTGTGGCGGGAATGTTTTCGATGCCGGCATGAATTACGTCTGCGAGAAGCAGGCCGCGCCCGAGAAGACCTGCTCGTTCCGAACCGGCAAAATTATTTTGCAGCAAACCATCGAGCCGGCGCAGATCACCAAGATGCTCGCGACGGGCAAGACGGATTTGCTCAAGGGCTTCGTTTCGAAGAAGACGAACCGCAAGTTCGAGGCATTCCTCGTGTTGAAGGACGGCAAGACTGCCTTCGAGTTCGCGCCCCGCGAGAAGAAGGGCAAGGGCGCCACGCCGAGCGAACCGCCGCCCAAGGTGGATTTCACCGGCAAGGCAGTCGTCGGTAAGTGTCCGAAGTGCGGCGGCAAAGTCTGCGACACGGACGCTGGCTATCTGTGCGAGAACTCTCAGCTCGACGCGAAGGCGTGCAAGTTCAAGATCGGCAAGACGATTCTGGAACAGCCGATCGATCCGGCGCAGGCGACGAAGATTCTCGCGACCAGCAAGAGCGACCTGCTCGACAAGTTCATCTCCAAAGCGGGCAAGCCGTTCCCGGCGTACCTGGTCATGGACAAGAAGGGCAAGATCACCTTCGACTTCCCGCCGCGCGATTAAACCGGGCGGCGCACTTGGCTTTTTCTCCGCGTCGGTTACGCTCGTCCCATGGCTGAAGAGCCGAACCACGATCCCATCGCCAACGATTCGTTGCTGCAGGGTTTCCTTCAACACCTCGGCTCCGATCGCGGCGCTTCGATTTACACGCAGCGAAACTACCGGCAAGCGTTGGCGGAATTTCACCGCTGGCATCAGCAGGAACGGCAGTCACCTCCTCCGTGGCCGACTCTCCATCGCGATGATTTCCGCAGTTACCTCCGTTATCTCGGCCGCAACAGGCTCGGTCGCGCGGCAATTCAACTGCGTTTTTCCGCGCTGCGATCATTCTACAAATTCCTAATCCGTCGCGGCAAAGTCGAGACCTCGCCGATCAAGAACGTCGCGCTGCCAAAACTCGAGAAACGACTGCCGCGTTTTCTCACGGTGGATCAGTTGAGTTCGCTGCTCGCGGCGCCGCTGCAACTGCAGGCGCCGTCGCCGGAGAAGAAAGGGCGCGGTCGACCGGTCGATCCCACTTTGCCGCTGCGCGATGTCGCGATTCTCGAAACCATTTACTCCTGCGGCCTGCGTATCAGCGAACTCTGCGGCCTGCTCGTTGAGGACGTTGATTTCAGCGAACAACTCATTCGCGTGCGCGGCAAAGGGAAGAAAGAACGGCAAGTTCCCATCGGTCAAATAGCGCTCGACGCCATCAAAGCGTATTGGCGAAAACTCCCTTCGCCACCGACGGGACGTGAGCCCGTGTTTCTCGCTGTCACTCGTGAGATTACGCCGGTGGTGCCGCGGGCGCTGCAGGCGCGATTGAAGAAGTATCTCGCGCTCGCGGGACTCGATCCCAAGCTCACGCCGCACAAGTTGCGGCACAGTTACGCCACGCATCTGCTCGATAACGGCGCGGATCTCCGCAGCGTGCAGGAATTACTCGGCCATGCGCACCTGGTGACGACACAGGTTTACACGCACGTTTCCACGGAACGGTTGAAGAAGGCTTACGATCAAGCGCACCCGCGCGCTTAGCGGGCGACCGTCGGTTTGGTCAGTGGATTGCATTCAGATGGGCACGGTTTAGAGTTCAGACATGAACTTGTTCGCTACCCGATCGTGGAAGCTGATCGCTTTCGCCGCCGCATTCGCATGCTTGCTCGCGGGTTGCGTCACCGGACCGAAGATCGACTGGAATGCGCGCGTCGGTGTTTACACTCACGATCAGGCTGTGACTGATCTCGGACCGCCCGACAAGTCCGCCAAACTCACCGACGGCACGGCGGTGGAGGAGTGGCTGATCTCGCGCAATCCCGGCCGCAGCGTGCTGATCGGACCGCCGCCTTACGCGTATTCTGGCTACAGCTACCCTGCTTACGCGGTTGACAGCTATCCATCCTACGAATGGTTTCTCCGGCTGACGTTCGGCCCCGATGGGGTTTTGAAAGCTTGGAGAAAATACTCGAAGTAAAACCCGCTTCCCTTTTTTGCGCGGCCAGTGTTTAACTGGCCGCGATGAACGTCGACCTTGGCATTTGGGACAAGCTTTCCAAAGTAGTGCTCGTCCTTTTGATCGTCGCGGTGGCCGTGGCGGTCGGCTTCTGGTACCTGCCGCTCATCAAGACCAACGAAAATATGCGGAAGGAGATTCTCCGCCTCGAAGCCGAGGTCAAGAAACAGGAGGATCTCGCCCGCGAACTTCATACGTCACTCGAACTGCTGCGCTCGGATCCTAAAACTGTCGAACGTCTCGCGCGGGAAAAACTCGGCTACGCCAAGCCGGGCGAAACGGTGATCCGCTTTGAGCAGGCTTCCGAAAACGCCGCGTCCGCGCGCTGAACGATTCCCTTTCAACAAAAACCCCAAGCGATTCAACGTCGCTTGGGGTTTTGTGTTTGAAAATTCAGCCGCAACTCACACGGTCATGATCTCTTTTTCTTTGTGCGCGAGATGTTCATCGATCTTCTTGATGTATTGATCGGTGAGCTTTTGCACTTCCGCTTCCGCTTTTTCGGTATCGTCCTTGGTCACGCCGCCGTCTTTGGATTCTTTCTTCAGCGCTTCCATGGCGTCGCGACGGACATGGCGAATCGCCACGCGACCATCTTCGGCCATCTTCTTGCAGGCTTTGCAGAATTTCTCGCGTTGCTCGGTGCTAAGATCGGGCAGGACAATACGGATGCCTTTACCTTGCACGGCGGGATTTAGGCCCAGGTTCGCCTTTTGAATCGCCTTCTCAATCGGACCGACGGTGGTGGCGTCCCACGGCGTGATCATCAACATGCGGGCTTCAGGAGCGGTGATGCCGGCGAGTTCGCGGAGGCGCATCATCGAGCCGTAAACTTCCACCAGGATGTTTTCCACGAGCGACGGCGATGCCTTGCCGGTGCGCACGGCGGAGAATTCGTGCTGCACGACCTCCTCGGTCTTGATCATCTTCTCTTCCGCTTCCAACAAAATGTCATCGAGTGCCATAAATTCTATTCCGGTTGCCGGTTGGTTGTCGCAGGTCGATTCAACTTGGAACCGGTCACCTGCAACTTGCAACTTATTTATCCGCTGACCACGGTACCCACGTTTTCGCCCAGCACCACGCGTTTGATCGCGTGGGGCTTGTTCATATCGAACACAATGATCGGCATGTGATTGTCCATGCAAAGCGAGAACGCCGTCGAATCCATCACCTTGAGTTGCCGCTGCAACGCATCCAGATAGGAAATACGCGCAAAACGCTTCGCTTTGGGATTCTTCTTCGGATCGCTGTCATACACTCCGTCCACCTTGGTGGCCTTGAGGATGACTTCGGCGCCAATTTCATTCGCGCGCAAGGCGGCCGCGGTGTCGGTCGAAAAGTAAGGGTTGCCCGTGCCCGCACCGAAGATTACCACGCGATTCTTTTCCAAATGGCGCACGGCACGGCGGCGGATGAACGGTTCGGCAATCTGCGTCATAGTGATCGCGCTTTGCACGCGCGTGGCGACGCCGATTTTCTCCAGCGCGTCCTGCAGGGCTAGCGCGTTGATGATCGTCGCGAGCATGCCCATGTAGTCGCCCGTCGCGCGTTCAATGCCTTTTTCGCTGCCGGACAAACCGCGGAAAATATTCCCGCCGCCGACCACGATGACCACTTGCACGCCGAGGGCGCGAACTTCGCTGATCTGCGCGGCCATGTCATGAATGACCTCCGTGCAAAAGCCCGCGCCAGATGGGCCGCCGAGGGCTTCGCCGCTCAACTTGAGCAGGACACGTTTGTATTTGGGTTTCAGACGGGTCACAAGGCACCTCCCGCAATCAATCGAGATCGAAACGATTCAGGCGCAAAGGAAAGTGAAGAAAGACAGCAGCGCGCAAACATGGCCGTGATTGTTATCAGCGGGCTCGCCATCCGTCAACCAAGCCCTGCAATCGATTGGTTTCATTCAAGCAATCCAGACCAACGATGAAAGAAACACCGCTGAAGTCTCACACAAAGTCTTGCGCGGACAATTCATCGCGCCGTAAGTTTTACCCCGCGACCAACAACCCCGGTCGCACGAATGAACGCCTCACTGAAAGCGACTCCCACGGCTGCACCCACCGCCACTGCAGCTGACGAAAAGCAATTGCTGCGGTACATCAACCTCAAGCTCGCCCTGCTCGGATGTCCGCAGGTGAAGCTACCGATGGCGGACGAATTCGCCACGATGGCGACGGCGTTGCTCCAACATCACCAGGAAACCGACCGGTTGCTCGCTGATTATCTCTGTCCGGCGGATCAACGGATTCAAAACTATCTCGATGGCTTGCTCGGCAAAGCCTCGACCCGGCTGCCCTCGCGGAGCTTTGTGCTGGATCGGCTCGGGCTGGCGCGCCTGCTTTCGTTGCCGCCGGATCGTGACGAGTTCAACTCTGACATCGTGCGTTCGTATCGCGTGAAGCAAGGCGTGCTGCACAACCCGAAGAGCGATCGCCGCACGACGCAAGGGAGCTTCCACGTCGCGGAGGGCGGACTGCCAATTCCCGATGACAAGTTGTCGGTGCCGACAAATGCGTTCGGGCATTTGCTGCACGTCGCGCTGAACCCTCCGCGCGAACTCATGCGCTTGCCGTTCACGTCTTCGCAAACCGCGCAGGCGGAATGTTTCGTTTCGTTGCTGTTGCGTCCACTGGTGTGTCCGGAGGTTCCGGGTTTCACGCCGGAAAAATCGATGGAGATGCGCTTCTTCGTTCCCGGTAACCTCGTGAGCAATCTCGATTTCATTGAGAGTATTTTCAGCAACGCTGGCGATCCTTATTTGCCGGAAAACGACGCTGCACTGGACGTGGAACACTGGACCGGTCACACGGGCTGCGTGATTCTCGCGCCGCACCTGGTCACCGTGACCAAGAAGGACTGCGGGCTTCCGCATTGGGATCAAGCCACCGAACGCCAGCGCCGCGATGGTCTCTGCTGGCGTACGCCCGAGGAACGTTACAACAACGGCAACGCCTTCAAGCTGACGAGCCGCGATGCGAACGGCGTGATGATCACCATCATCGCCGACAACTACTACGGCTACTGCAAGAAAGAGGTCAAAACGCAGATCAGCTATTCGGCGAATCTTTTCGGCTTGTGCGAGGAAGAACACGCTGGCGGCGCGCTGGTATTCGCGAGCTACGATCTCGGTGAGGAATTTCACGGAGAACATCACGTGCGCCCGTTGCCCCACACGTTTGCCGAAATGGTTTCACTCTACGGCGACGTGATGGAGGTGAAGCCCGAGGGTTACGCGATCGACAAAAAGTTTCCCGACATCGTCTACGTGCCCGAACACGTTCATTTCGACCTGCACAAGCAAACGGTGAGCTGGGTGGATGGCACGGTGACGCGCAGTATCAAGTTGCTGGCGGGTAGAACTTATGTGCGCCCGTCTGGCTACAAAGTTCACATGGAAAAGCCGCCGGGCAATCGCGCGTGGCGGCTCATCGGCACCGTCGCGGAAGGCACGTTGTGCCACAAGCCATGCACCGTTTCCGGTGGTGGCAAATCGGAAATTTCCAAGCCGATCACCGACGCCGTGCTGCAAGGCCCCGTGTTCGTTGCGGATTTCAAACGTGAGTTCGATCTCATCAGCAAGATGATCCGCCGTGATTACTCGGATCGTTTCCGCGATCCCGCCAAGCAAAACTCCGACAGCCGTTCCATCCTCAGCGCCGAGCGTTCACTTGGATCCGTGATCAAGCTGCTCACGCCGTCGTCGCAGGATTACACGGACGATTACAACGAGTGGCTGCGCTCCATTCCGCAATACATCAAGGAGCTCGTCTTCGTCGTGAAGCGTTTCTACAAGCCCGAGTGGGGCGACGCGTGGCGCGAGCACTTCAGCGTGGACATCATCAACGGCACGCCGGGGAACGAGCTCAAGTGCGACAACCGCAAACTCGCCTCGAACTATCTTCGCGTCGGCTACGATGCGGATGGCGCGTGGCGCACGTTCGGACTGCGGAAGGATTTTCATCCCGCGATGAAAGTGCAACTCGAGGACGACATCACCGCGTCTGTCGTCGTGCCGGCGGCGGCGTTGAAGAATCTCAACGAAGAGGATCAGTCGCCGTCCGTGAAGTTCGTGAAGAACTGCGAACAACGCCTGTTTCAACGTCCCGACGACGCGATTCATCGCGGCTACGACAAGCAAACCGAGATCGACTTCGCGCAGCCGGGTAATTTCTTTTCCAACTACGAGCCGCTGACGGTCGCGCAAGCGCGCGAACTCGTGGAGGAATCGATCGGCTTCGTGAAGTTCACCGAGCCGATGCAAAACATCATCCGCTCGATGGTGGAAACCGGAGTGCCCAGTTACTTCGTTTCCTCCGCGCACCCCCGCATCGTCGAGGGTAAGCCGTCCAAGAACCCGCGCTACCTCCAAGTGCGCCCAGATCTGCTGAACCCGCGTGGCGTGTATCTCGCCGAGATGGGCGCGCGTTTGCGCCGGCGAATTCCGCCGGATGAACCGTTGCATACACCGGTCACGGCTGTGGTGCCCGGACGCCGCAACAATCCGCCCGAAGGAAAAATCCGTTCGCTCGCGGTGTTCAATCCCATTCACTACATGGAATTGCCGGAGCTCTTCATGGAGTTCATTTGCAGCATGACCGGCAAGTCGCCCTCGACCACGGGCGCGGGCTCCGAAGGCGCGCTCACCAAGGGCCCGTTCAACGCGCTCCCGCCGATCATCGATCTGAACAACGCGCTCGTTTCGCACATCCTCACGCAAGCCAACGCGTTCATCACTTCGGCCGGCTGCGTTGGACCTCACCTGCGCGTCGATCACGACGTGAGCCTCTTGATCCCCGAGGTCTGGTGCCGAATGAGCGTTGCCGAACGCGATCCGAAATTTCTGATCCGCGAAGGCTATCTCGAAAAAATCGAAGACTTCAAACACGCCAACGGCACGGTCTTATCGAGCCGACTTGGCTACCGCATCACCACGCGGTTCGTGAACGCCTTTTTCGGCCGCGTGTTCAACCATCCTTACGTCGTCTTCAATGAGAAGATGCTCCGACCTGAGCAGCAGGACTGGGACATTTTCGTCGACGGCATGGATAACATCGTTGCCACGCAACGTCGCGTGGCGCAGGCGTATTTCGACGACGGCAGCATTGCCCTGGCGTGTCCGCCGTTGCGCGCGCTGCTGCACATCATGCGGGACGATGCGTTCGAGGGCAAAGACCTCAATCACCCCGAGCTGCGCGCGTTGTTCACTCGCGAGAGCCTGCTGGCGAGCGACTGGTACGCCGCGCGCATCGCCGCGAAACAGCAGCTCGACGTGAAGTTGTGGGATCGTCACGTGCGCTGTCTCGAAAGCTTCGTCGCCAAGGCCAACTACGCCGACGAAGCCGCTCGACTCGGCATCCAGCAACGTCTCGCGTTGGCTCGCGCGACGCTGGCGAAGGTGAAAACGCCGGCTCATCTTGAAAGCCTCCGCGGAACACTAGGCGCGCAACCGATTTAAGATCGGGACGTAGTCGCGTGGACTTCGCCAGCGTTCGCAAATCGATTTCGCGACAAAAGGGGGTTGTCGTCGAACCGGTGTATTCATAGTCTCCGCGCGTGGCTGATCCCATTTCATCAACTCGCACGTGGCGCTTGAGTCGCCTCGAAATCTCCCTCCTGTCCTTTGGCCTGCTGATCATTCTGGGCTTCGGCTACAATTTGGAACGCCGCACGGCGCTGCGTCGCGTTCCGATGACCGATCTCGGCGTCTACGTCGTGGGTGCCGGGGCGGTTCGCTACGGCCAAGATCTTTATCACGTCGTAGACTGGCGCGACTGGCATTACAACTATCCGCCGGCCACCGCGATCCTGATGCGGCCGCTTGCCCATCCGGTTCCCGTGCCGCCGAAACCGCTGCCTCCGGGCACGCCGCGCACCGCCGAGAACACTCCGTGGGGATACCCGATCGACGCGCCGGGAAATTATTACGGACTCCATGATGACAATCTGCGGTTCTTTTGGATCGCCGGCGCGTGGTATGTGATCAGCGTCTTTCTCACCTTCGTTTCCGCGCAAGCGCTGGCCTGCGCGCTTGATGGTTGTCGTTGGAATGAGCCGCCGCCTTCGGAGAAAGGGCAGCGCCGACGCTGGTGGACGCTGCGCGTGATCCCCATGCTTATTTGCATCACCTCGATCGGCACGGACTTGTCACGTGGACAGGTCGACTTGGTGATGCTAGCGGCGCTTTCGTTGGCGATCTATTTTGCATCGCGCGGACGCAACGTCCTCGCCGGAATTTTCCTCTCGGTGCCGGCGTCGATGAAAGTTTTCCCGACCGTAATTTTGTTTTACCCCGCGTGGCGTCGGCACTGGCGAATGATTCTGGGCGTCGCGCTCGGGTTAACACTGCTGCTGGTGATTATTCCCGTCATCGCGTTCGGGCCCAAGGGCACGATCGACGCCTATCAAACTTACGTCGACGTCCTCATCAAGCCCGGCCTCGGGACAGGACAGGACGCGTCGCGCGCGCAGGAGCTCACCAACATGGGCGCCACTGACAATCAATCGCTGCTCGCCAACATTCATCGCTGGAGTTTTCCGGCGGGACAGCGACCGCTGAAGGCCGAGCCGTGGGAACGCCTGACCGTGTATGCCGTCGGAAGCCTGATGTTGCTGGCGTGGTGTTTCGTCTCGGGTTGGCAACAGCGCACGGATTCACCGCGCCAAATGGCTCTCGTGCTGGGTAGCCTCATGGGCATTACGCTCGTCATCAGCCCGGTGGCGCACAATTACTACTTCCTGCTCTTGATGCCGCTGATCGCAGGGCTCGTCGATGAAGCGCTCGCGGTCGGCAAAAACGACTGGACCGTCACCACGTGCCTGAGCCTCTTCATGGTGATCGATATTCTCGCACGCCTCCCGGGAATCGGACGCTGGTTACGCGAACACAGCGTGCCCTTCGCCACGATGCTGGGCTTGATCTATCTCGGCATGCACATCGCGTACCGGTATCGCCGCGCGGCTGTAGCCGCCCAGACGAGTCGCGGGAATTCCTAGAACTTGTCGTGCGTTTGATCCGACTCCGGACGTGGGCGCCCAAATCGCGTCGCGCTGTCAGCCAGCTGACTTCGCCCGATACTCGGACGGGCTGGTGCCGATCCACTTCTTGAAGACCTTCGAAAGTCCGAAGGCGTTGCCGTAGCCGACGGCGGCGGCGATGACTTCGAGTTTGTCATCGGTGCGCTCAAGCAATTCCGCGGCGCGTTGCATGCGGAGAGAAGTGAGCTGCTGCATCGGACTGCGGCCAAGTTCGCGCAGGCAAAGGCGGCGCAAATGTTCTTCGCTGCAATGCGCGAGCTTTGCGAGTTCGCGCGCGGACCAATCGGCGGCGAGGTTGGCCTCCGCTTTCTTCCACACTTGCCACAGACGCTCATTCAGATGCCACGGACGGGCGAGTCGTTGCGCCTGCGCGTGGATGAGTTCGATCCAGTGATGCGCCAGCCGTGCGTCGGCACGGCCGGCCGACTCGGCCATCAGACCTTCAATCGCACACGCCATCACGCGCGCATCGCACCGCGCCTTCACCGGCGACGCCGCGCTGACGACCGGCCGTATGCCTGCGGGTTCATCGTAGCGCACCCAGCAGATGCGCCAGCGTTTCCCAGGCACGGAGTGAAAGGCATTGAGCACGCGCGGCGGAGCGAGGCACGCCATGCCTTGGCGACAATGTTGCCAGCGGCCATCGAGCAATATCCTCCCCTCACCCGACACGCACACGAGCACGTAGCTCCCGCTCGGCTGCAATCGCACGCGACGAAATGGAACCGCCGCATCCGCCCAGCCGACGTGCGCGATGCGATGCAATCGCAGCGGCGCACAGTGCTCAGCCGTGAGCATCGCCAGTTGGGTGCGCGTGCCGTTCACCGTCGTCTCGCGCAAGTCTTGGTGGGTTTTGGACATGTTGAAAGTTGCCGCGATATGCTACCAACACCGTCAAATCCGCGATGAAAATGTTCTCCTCCATCGGCGCCGTGTCACTGCTTGTGCTCGGCGGCCTGTTCGGTCTGGAGCGCCTCGACGCCGCGGAGCCTCCGAAGCCGAACATCGTTCTCATCCTCGCCGATGATCTGGGTTACGGCGACGTAGGCTGCTACGGCGCGACAAAGGTGAAGACGCCGAACATGGATCGTCTCGCGAGCGAGGGGCGGCGATTCACCGATGCGCATTCGGCCTCGGCGGTTTGCACGCCATCACGCTACGCGTTGCTCACGGGCGAATATCCTTTCCGCAAGAATCTCTGGGGCCCCGTGATGAATCCCAGCCCGCTGGTCGTGGACACCGCGCGCACAACGGTCGCGAGTCTGCTCAAGCACCAAGGCTACGCAACCGCCTGCTTCGGCAAGTGGCATCTCGGTTTCGGCAGTAAAGCGAAGCCCGATTGGAATGACGACCTCAACCCCGGCCCGCTGGAACTGGGCTTCGATCACTACTTTGGCATTCCAGTGGTGAGCAGTCATCCGCCGTTCGTCTGGGTCGAGGATCATCGCGTGGTCGGACTCGATCCGACGAACCCGCTCGTTTACGGCGGGAAGGAAATCACGCAGGAATTTCCCGAGAAAATGCTGGCGCCCGCAATGTCAGGTGCGAAAGCCGCGCACGCGCTTTACCGCGATGAAGAAGTCGGTTCCACCCTCACCGACAAAGCCATCGCTTGGATGCGCGCGCACAAAGACGCGCCGTTTTTTCTCTACTTCGCCACGCCGCACATTCATCACCCGTTCACGCCGGGTGCGCGATTCAAAGGCAGCAGCCAAGCCGGTCGCTACGGCGATTTCATCCAGGAATTCGATTGGATGGTCGGTGAGGTGATGCGCACGCTCGATGAACTCAAGCTGCGCGACAACACCCTCGTCATCCTCACGAGCGACAACGGCGGGATGTTGAACCAAGGCGGTCAGGATGCGTGGAAGGCCGGTCATCGTCTCAATGGCGATCTGCTCGGCTTCAAGTTCGACGCCTGGGAAGGCGGGCACCGCGTCCCATTCATCGCGCGCTGGCCAGGCAAAATTCCCGCCGGCTCCGTGTCCGAGCAGCTTCTGTGTCACGTGGATTTTCTCGCCACCTTCGCCGCGCTCACCGGCGCTCGAATCACGGGCACCGATGCGCCCGACAGTTTCAATCAACTCCCCACTCTCATCGGCGCGCCCACCCAAGCGATTCGTGATCACGCGGTGCTGGCTCCCCACAAAAGTGCCAACCTCGCGTTGCGCGAAGGACATTGGGTTTACATCGGCGCCCGCGGCGGCGGCGGTTTCGGCGGCACCAAGCCGGGCGAACACGGACTGGGCGGTCCGGCTGCGCTTAAATTTGCTGGCGAAAAGAACAGCGATATTGTCGGCGGCAAATTCAAACCCGATGCGCCCGCTGAACAACTCTACGATCTCGCGGCCGATCCGCGGCAATCCCGCAACGTGGTCCGCGAACATCCCGAAATCGCCGCCCGCTTGAAGGCCCGCCTCAAGGAATGTCAAACTCAGTCCCGCACCGCACCCGCTTTATGAAACAACTCCTCACCCTCACCGCTCTGTTGCTCGCACACTTCGCGACGTTCGCCGCGGAGCCCGTCTCGCTCTTCGACGGCAAGACGCTCAACGGTTGGGATGCCGATCCAACGCTCTGGCGCGTGCAGGACGGCTTGATCACCGGCGGCGATGGCGTGAACAAGATCTCGCACAATGATTTCGTCGCCACTGTGAAGTCGTTTCACAACTTCGACCTGCGCATCAAAATCAAACTCACCGGCGATCCCAAAACCGGCATGATCAACAGCGGCGTGCAGATCCGCAGTGTCCGCGTGCCCGGTGGCAGTCACATGAGCGGTTATCAGGTGGACTACGGCCCCGGCTGGTATGGGAAACTTTACGACGAGGCGCGCCGCAACAAAGTCATCGCTGACTCGGTCGATCCGAAAGCGGCGGCAGCGGCGATTCACGAGGGTGACTGGAACGAGTATCGCATCCGCACCGAGGGACCGCGCATCCGTTCGTGGATCAACGGCGTGCCCGCGCTGGATTTCACCGAAACCGAGCCGGACATTGCGCAGGACGGTCGCATCGGTGTTCAGATTCACAGCGGCGGCGCGGCGCTCGTGCAGGTGAAAGATGTGTTCATCGAGGAACTGCCGCCCACGTCCAACGCGCCGACGTGGGAAAAGCTCGGTGGCTTCAAGCCGCGCCCCCAATCGGCGCCCAAGGCCGGCGAGAAGAAGAATGCCGACGCAAAAGGCGCGAAGCGCGACATTAGCTACAACGCCATCACCTCCACGGCGCAGACGCCCGAGGAGCAGCGCAAGTCATTCACGCTTCCGGCCGGTTTTGAAATCGAGCTCGTCGCCGCCGAGAGCGAGGGCCTCGGCAAATTCATCACCACGGTTTGGGACGCGAAGATGCGCCTCTGGACGATGACTGCGCTCGAATACCCCGTGGACGCGAACGAAAACAAAGCCTCTTCCGACGCGCTCTTCGCGAAGGGCGGTCGCGATAAAGTGGTGGTGTTCGACAATCCCTACGGCACCGCGCCCGCCCAGCCGCGCATTTTCGCCGACGGTCTCGTGATGCCGCTCGGCCTCCAGCCCTACAAGGACGGCGCGTTCGTCCAATACGGACCCGACATCCGTTTCTATCGCGATGCGAACGGCGACGGTCGCGCCGAGAAGCACGACGTCATTCTCACAGGATTTGGCACGCAGGATTCCCATTTGTTTCCGCACCAGTTCACACGCGTGCCCGGCGGCTGGATGCTTGTGGCGCAGGGATTGTTCAATCGCTCCACGGTCGTTCGTCCCGGCGGAAAACCTTTCGCCGACGGCGCGACCGAAGTGGCCTTCAACCAGTGCAAGCTCGCGCGCTTCACGCTGGACGGTTCGCTTTTCGAGAATCTCACCGCCGGCCCCAACAACATCTGGGGCCTCACCATCGGTCGCGAGGGCGAAACGTGGATTCAGGAAGCGAACGATCAGGGCAACCCCATCGTGCCCTACGAGCCGGGCATCCTCATCCGCACCGGCTCGAAGGAAAAGCTGCGTCCCTATCAACCGCTGTTTCCCGGCACGATCAATCCGCCGCAGATGGGTGGCACCGGCTTGAGCGGCCTCGCGCTGGCCGACGATCGCGACACGCCGTTCAAGAAACATCTCACGACCGATGCGGGCTCGAAGATTTTCTACCTCGCGAATCCGATCACCAGCGTGATCAACGTGATCAAAGCCACGCCCGACGGCCCGCGTTATCGCTACGAGAAACTCGCCGACTTCATCACCACCACTGACCGCTGGTTCCGTCCCGTGGCGATTGAGTTCGGTCCCGACGGCTGCCTCTACATCACTGATTGGTATAACAAAATCATTTCGCACAACGAGGTGCCGCGCACGCATCCCGACCGCGACAAGACGCGCGGCCGCATCTGGCGCGTGCGCGCGAAAGGCCAGCCTCGCGTCAC
The DNA here is from genome assembly GCA_044224905.1 of Limisphaerales bacterium. Classification (GTDB taxonomy): domain Bacteria; phylum Verrucomicrobiota; class Verrucomicrobiia; order Limisphaerales; family JBGAJN01; genus JBGAJN01. The sequence goes on along the minus strand of JBGAJN010000001.1, from coordinate 1,126,423 downwards.
ACCGCCCGATCTCACGAAGCTTTCGGAGAAAGAACTGGTTGCGCAACTCGGTGGTCCCAACGCCGTCGTCTCGCGGCTCGCGTGGTTGGAGATCATTGATAGCAAAGCAATCGGCCTCGCGCCGGACTTGGAGAAGATCGTCGCCGATAAAACCGCTTCGGCTGATCGCCGCCTCGGCGCGCTTTGGGCTCTTGAAGGATTGAAGCCGATTGCGACGGCGACGCTGGTAGTTCTCGCCGCTGATAAAAATCCCAACCTCCGCCACGAAGCGGCGCGCATTGCCGCTGCGCAACCGCGACCGGAAACGGAGTTCGTCAGCATCGCTGCTCCGTTGATCACCGACGCTCAACCGAGCGTCCGCGCCGCCGTGGGCGATGCGTTGCGGCGTGTGCCCAAAGCGAGTCCCCGCGTGATGGCGCTCGCTGCCGGGCTTGGTCGCGAACCGCTCGCGACTGGTAGCGACACGGAGAAATACGAACGCGAGTTTGAGCGCTATCTCGCGCGCTGGGCAATGGAGGCGAATCCGCAAAGCACTGCTGCACTACTCGCGTCGAGCGAAGGCAAGGCGTTGCCGCTCGAGAATCGCGTCCTCGCCACGCTCGCGCTCGGCGGCAAGGAATCCGCCATCGGCCTCGCGAAACTGGTTCCCGATTTGAAGCGCCCGCTCGACGACGAGGAAGTCCGCACACTCGCCGCGCATTTCGGCGAACCCGCCGTCAGCGACTCGCTCGGTTCTGCGCTGGCGAACGCCGGTTCACGCGCCGGAGTGTTGCGGGCGTTGCTCAACCTTCGCACCAGCCTCGATACCACGAAGCTCACGCCCGCGCTCACCGCTGCCGCGAAGGCGTTGCTCGCCAGCGCAAATGTTCCCGAGGTCATGCTCGGGGCCGAGGTCGCCGGTGCGTTCAAGCTGTCGGGCACCGAAGCCGAATTGGTGAAGTTGCTCACCGAAGGCATCCGCGCGAATGCGGGAGCGGGCGAGCATGCAAAGATCGGACCGCACAGCGTGATCGCCCTGCGCGCGCTGCGTGAACTTGGCGCGGGTCCGGTCGACGTTTTTGAAAAGATCGTGCTCAACGCGCGGAATCCGGAGGTGCAATCCGAGGCCCTCGCCGCTCTTGGCGCATCGAAATCGCCCGATGCCAGCGAGCGTCTCGTGAAGTTACTCCCGAAAATTTCCGTGGTGCAGCGCGGCGCGGCGCTCGATCGCCTTGCCGCCAGCAAGCCGGGTGCGACGGCGCTGATGGCTGGATTGAAATCGGGTGCAGTTGCGAAGGCGGACGTGGGCTTGAACACCGTTGAGCGCTTGCGCGTGTTATTGCCCAAGGACGAAAGCATCACCGCGCTGTGGAAGGAACTCGGCGGCGATGCGAAGCGTGCGTTGCGTCTCAGCGGCGGGACGAAGGACTTCGTGGAAACTAAACTCACACTCGACGGGCCGTTCACGGTGGAGTGTTGGGCGAAGCTGGATGCGAACATCGGCAATCAGGACGCAATCCTCGGCGCGCCCGGTCAACTCAGCATCAACTTCTTCAACTCGCAGTTCCGCGCGTGGGTCAAAGGCGCTAACGACGTCGTGGTGGCCAAGAAGAAGACCACGCCCGGCGCGTGGACTCATTACGCGGTCACGCGCGATGCGCAGGGTGTGTTCCGCATTTTCATCAATGGCGAACTCGATGCGACCGGCACCAAAACCAGCACCGCACAGCTGACCGGTTTGGATGTTGGTCGCACAACCGTGAATGCCGGCGGCACGGCGGGCTGGCTCGCGGAGTATCGGATATGGAATGTCGCGCGCTCGGCAAAGGACATTCGCGAGAATTTCGACCGCACCTTCCAAGGCGAAGCGAAGCCGGCTGGTCTCGCGCATCACTTCAGCGGAGCGAACTGGGGCAAGCTCAGCGGTGCCGCGCGCACCGAGTCCGTCGAGGATTTGCCGACGTTGCTGACGGAAGCGGAGGCGAAGGTGCAGGCGGAGAAATTCGCGAAGTTCCGGACGCTCGCCGAGCAGCGCGGAAGTTCCGATCACGGCAAGGAACTCTTCACGAGCATTTGCCTCACCTGCCATCAACAAGGCGGCAAAGGCGGACAGATCGCGCCCGCACTCGACGGCGTGGGCAACACGGGCGTGGAGGCGTTGCTCCGAAACATCCTGACACCGAGTGCGGCGATGGAAGGTGGTTACCGCAAGTATCGCGTTGAGACGAAGGATGACGAACTCGTCGAAGGCTTGCTCGTGTCCGAGGACGCTAGCTCGATTGTTCTCCGCCAGCCGAACGTCCCCGATCAGCGCATCCCGCGCGCGAACGTGAAGCGTTCCGCGTTCCTCAATCTCTCGATCATGCCCGAGGGCTTGCTCGAAAGCATGAAGCCCGAGCAGGTGAGCGACTTGTTCGCCTACTTGAAATCCTTGAAGTGAGCGAAAGAACTTGGGACACCTTGGGCAAAACAGCACCTGACACAATGAATCCCGAACTCCGCCGTTTTGTTCAGATCGCCGACGCGCTCCGCGAAACCAATCCGTGGACGAACAACGAGTGGCTTTGCCGCCCCGACGTCGTCGGCGCCGACAAGCTTCTGCTTGTGCGCGCGAACATGGACCCCGGCCATTGCCATCCGTTTCACTACCATCCGCATCGCGAGGAGATCATCTACGTCGTCTACGGTCGCGCGGAGCAATGGGTGGGCAATGATTATCGCCTCCTGAGCGCGGGCGAGATGGCGCACATTCCACCGGGCACAATCCACGCGACCTACAATCCGCACAAGGAACCGCTCGTCTTCCTCGCCATTCTCTCGCCGGCAAATCTCCCGGCCGACAAAGCGAACGATCCGGATCCGATCGATGTTGGCACGCAGGAACCATGGGCGTCGTTGCGCAAGTCGAAGGGCCGTCCGCCGTGCGTTTGGGGAGATGGCAAGATTGCCTGAAATGCCATCTGCTCCGAATCCATTCTCGCTCGCCGGACGCGTCGCGCTCGTGACGGGAAGTTCGACGGGGCTCGGCAAGGCGATGGCGTTCGCGCTCGGCGCGGCCGGCGCAAAGGTGGCGATCAATTTTCAAAACAACGTCGCGCGCGCGGAACAGACGTTCGTGGAGTTCAAAGCGAAAGGCTACGCCGGTGGATTGTTTCGCGGCAGCGTCGTGGATGAGTCCGACGTGAATCGGCTCGTGCGCGAGATCACGCAGTCACTCGCGCCGGTGGATATTCTCGTCGTCAACGCCACGCCGGATCAACCGCAGAAACCGATCGAGGAATACGACTGGGCGTTCTACCAGCAGATGCTCGACTTCTTCATCAAGAGCCCGTTCTTGCTCACGCGCGCGTGTCTCCCACACATGAAGGCGCAGCGCTGGGGGCGCATCGTCAACATCGGTTCGGAAGTCTTCGCGCGCGGCGTCCCGGAGTTCAGCGCCTACGTCGCGGCCAAGGGCGGGCAGAATGGCTGGTCACGCAGCATGGCCACGGAGCTCGCGCCCGCCGGCATCACGGTGAACATGATTTCGCCCGGCTGGATTCCGACGGAACGCAGTGTGAACTATCCGCAGTCGGCGAAGGACGCCTACGAGGCGACGATTCCTGCGGGCCACTTCGGCGTGCCGGAAGATTTGGGCGGCGCGGTGGTGTTTCTCGCCAGCAATGCCTCTTCGTTTGTCACCGGGCAGAACCTGCACGTGAATGGCGGGATGACCGTGGCGTAGGAGCGCGCAACGCACCCTTGCCCGCAGAGCAGACCTCGGGAATTGTTTCCTTATGAAATCTGTCGCGATCATCGGTGCGTCGAGTGACCGGAACAAATTCGGAAACAAAGCCGTCCGCGCGTTCCAACAACAGGGCTACGCAGTCTACCCGGTGAATCCGAAGGAGTCGGAGATCGAGGGATTGCCGGCGTTCAAAACGATACTCGATGTTCCAACGCGACCGTTCATGGTGAGCGTTTACTTGCCACCGCCCGTGCTGCTGAAAGTGTTGCCGGACATCGCAGCGAAAGGTTGCGAGGAATTGTGGCTGAATCCGGGAACGGAATCGGACGCGGTGCTTGCGGAAGCGGAACGACTCGGGCTGAACGTCATTCAAGCCTGCAGCATCGTCGGCGTCGGCGTGTCGCCGTCGGGTTTGTGATGATCACCAGTTGGCGACGGAAACGTTGTCCCACTCGGTCGCGTAACCACACAGCCAGTCGAGCGCGATCCGCCGTGACGCCGCAATGGCGGCAGCCTGCGTGGCTTCGTCTTCGGTGAGCTGGCTGAACGGTTTTTGGAAGAGCGGAAAATCCCTTTCGATCGGGCGCGGAATCGCGGCGGCTTCAAACGCTTCTTCCGCAGCGATCGCGATCAACATCTCGTAGTTCTGACCTTCGGGCGGCGGAACGTTTGTTCGCTGCAATGCGGCAACGTGCGCACGCCATTGCCAACATTCGGCAGCGCCGCGATGGGCGGCAATGATGGGCGCCGGACGTAGTTGTGCGACTTGCTTGAACCAGTTGGGCGCGATGTGGGGAAATTTTCCGAGCTTCGCATCAACGGGGTTGGCCACGGCATCGTCCGGCCAACCGAGCAAGCCTTCGAGATTCGGCGGCTCGAAAGGCATGTCATACGTCGGCATCTCATGATGGATCGACAACGCCCAGAAGAGAACGCCCAAGGACTCGGTGCGATGAAATTGACCCGACAAACGAGCCGCATCCCATGCTCCGGGCGGTTGGGAAAGGCCGTTGAGTTCGTCGAGGGTGAAGTTCGCGGTGAAATCCTGTTCGTTCAGCCATCGGCTCAAACGGGCGGTCAGTTCCTTATGAGCGGCAAGATTGGTGGGATCGTCCGGCGATTGGATCAATCGCTCCAAAACGCCCCGGAGAATCAATGAGCCGAGGCAGAGCGACCGCGCAATCACCGTCGGTTGGTCCGGCGGCAATGGTTTGGGTGCGGTTTCGGCCATGCGCCCATTAAGCCCAAGGCCGTTAAGAATTGCACGAAGATTTCCGCTTAGCCCGCGCCGCCGCCTTTGCCGGCTTTCGGGTCGCCCTTGAGCAGGGACACCGCGTAGTCGCGGTTCATGCGGGCAATAAAGTCGAGGGAGATTTCTTTCGGGCAAACGGCTTCGCAGGACCCGGTGACGGTGCACGCGCCGAAGCCTTCGGCGTCCATCTGCTCCACCATCGCCTTCACGCGCTTGTAGCGCTCGGGCTGGCCTTGGGGCATCAATCCGAGGTGCGAAACTTTCGCCGCGACGAAGAGCATCGCGCTGGCGTTCTTGCACGCAGCCACGCACGCGCCGCAACCGATGCACTGCGCGGCATCCATCGCGAGGTCGGCGTTTTCCTTCGGGACAGGAATCGAGTTCGCGTCGGGAGCAGCGCCGGTGCGGACGCTGATGAAACCGCCGGCGTGCTGGATGCGATCAAACGCTTTGCGATCGACGACCAGATCCTTGATGAGCGGGAAGGCCTTTGCGCGAAACGGCTCGATGACGATCTCGTCGCCGTTCTTGAAGCTGCGCATGTAGGTCTGGCAGGTGGCCACGCCTTTATGCGGGCCGTGCGGCTTGCCATCGATGACGAGCGAGCAGGTGCCGCAGATGCCTTCGCGGCAATCGTGATCAAACGCGATCGGCTCCTCGCCCTTGTTCGCGAGATCTTCGTTCACCACGTCGAGCATTTCGAGGAACGACATGTTTTCGTTCAACTCGGGCGAGCTGTAGGTTTTGAAGCCGCCGGGCGTATTCCGATTTTTCTGCCGCCAAACTTTCAGAGTAACTTTCATGCGTCGGGAAAAGGTTGCTGGTTGCGGCTTACTTGTAGGAGCGCGTGCTCATCTTCACTTCCTCGTAAACGAGCGGTTCCTTGTTGAGGATCGGCGCCTTGTCGGGCGCGCCGGCGTATTCCCAGCCGGCCACGTAGGCGAACTGGTCGTCGCGGCGCTTCACGTCGCCGGGGTTCACGAGGCCCTGCTTCGTCTCCGGATCGTCGGGCGTGTATTGATATTCCTCGCGGAAATGGCCGCCGCAGCTTTCCTCGCGATGCAACGCGTCGCGGCACATGAGCTCGCCGAGTTCGATGAAGTCCGCGATACGACCGGCGCGTTCGAGCGACTGGTTCCAATCGTTCGCTTCGCCGAGCACGCTGACATTTTTCCAATACTCTTCGCGCAACGCGCTGATGAGCTTGATGCCTTTCTCAAGGCCGGCCTTGTTGCGCGCCATGCCGCAGTATTCCCACATGAGCTTGCCGAGTTCCTTGTGGAAGCTGTCGGGCGTGCGCTTGCCCTTGTTGCCGAGAAGTTTCTTGGTGAGGCCCTGAACATTTTCCTCGGCCTGCTTGAATGAGGCATTGTCCGTTGCCGGGCGTTTGCCGGGATTCTGCGTCGCGAGATAGCCGGAGATCGTCGCGGGCAAAACGAAGTAGCCGTCGCTCAAACCCTGCATCAGCGCGCTCGCGCCGAGACGATTCGCGCCGTGATCGGAGAAGTTCGCCTCGCCGAGGACGAACAGGCCCGGGACGTTGCTCATCAGGTTATAGTCCACCCACAGGCCGCCCATCGTGTAATGCACGGCGGGATAGATGCGCATCGGCGTTTGGTAGGCGCTCTCGTTGGTGATCTCGTGATACATCGAGAACAGGTTGCCGTAACGCTCGCGCACCTTGTCCTCGCCGAGCCGCGCGATCGCGGCGGAGAAATCGAGGTAAACACCGAGGCCCGTTTCGCCAATGCCGCGGCCTTCGTCGCACACGGTCTTCGCGGCGCGGCTGGCGATGTCGCGCGGGGCGAGGTTGCCGAACGCGGAATACATGCGCTCGAGATAGTAATCGCGATCCGCTTCCGGAATGTCCGCCGGCTTCTTGCCGCAGTCCTCTTTCTTCTTCGGCACCCACACACGGCCGTCGTTACGGAGCGACTCGGACATGAGCGTGAGCTTGGACTGGTAATCGCCGCTCACCGGGATGCACGTCGGATGAATCTGCGTGTAGCACGGATTGCCAAAGCACGCGCCGCGTTTGTAGGCGCGCCAGCTGGCCGTGACGTTCGCGCCGCGCGCGTAAGTCGAGAGGTTGTATACGTTGCCGTAACCGCCCGTCGCCAGCACCACGGCGTCGCCATTGTGGCGCGTGATTTCGCCAGTCTGAAGATTGCGGACGATGATGCCCTTCGCGTGACCGTCCACGACCACGAGGTCGAGCATTTCAGAGTGCGTGTAGGATTTCACGCCGCCGGCGCCGATCATCTTGTTGAGCGCCGAATACGCTCCGAGCAGAAGCTGCTGACCCGTTTGGCCGCGCGCGTAGAACGTTCGCGAGACCTGCGCGCCGCCGAACGAGCGGTTGTCGAGCAGTCCGCCGTATTCGCGGGCGAAAGGAACGCCCTGTGCAGCGCATTGGTCGATGATGTTCACCGACACTTCCGCGAGACGATGGACGTTCGCTTCACGGGCGCGGAAGTCGCCGCCTTTGATCGTGTCGTAGAAGAGGCGATGCACGGAGTCGCCGTCGTTCTGATAATTCTTCGCCGCGTTGATGCCGCCTTGCGCCGCGACCGAGTGCGCGCGCCGGGGTGAATCATGAAACACGAAGTTGTGCACCTCGTAGCCGAGTTCCGCGAGTGTGGCCGAAGCCGACGCTCCGGCGAGGCCTGCGCCGACGACGATGATTTTATATTTCCGCTTGTTGGCCGGGTTGATGAGCTTGGTGGAGAACTTGTGGTGTTCCCACTTTTGTTCGAGGGGTCCGGACGGGACGTTGGAATTCAGCGTGGCCATGTTACTTCGTCTCCTTTCCGGCAGGAGCTTTCTCCGGCATCAGCGAGGCGTCTCTCAGTTCAAATCGTTTCTTCTCCGCGTAATCCGCACCAACGACGCGGGTGAAAATGCCGAGCGGAATCGCCGCGTAGCCGATGAAGATCGCGATGCTCGCGATTTTCGCGAAGCACTCGATGCGCGGCCACCAGACGTGATTGCGGAAGCCGAGCGATTGGAACATCGACGCCAGTCCGTGACCGAGATGCGCGAACAGAAGTCCCTGCGCGACCAGGTAGAACAGCACGACCCACCAGACTTGGAAGCCGAGCACCATCATCGCATAGGCGTCCGGCACCGTATGGCCTTCGAGCGTGGTGGTGAGTTTGGAGAAATCGCCGACGCCATTTACCCCGGGCAACATCACCGTGAAATGCGCGAGGTGATACAGGACGAACGCGAGGATGACCAACCCGCTCACCAGCATATAGCGCGATTGAGCGGTCGAGCCGTAAGCGGACTTGCCCGCGTAAGGTTCCGGCCGCGCGGCTTTGTTCAGCGCGCTGAGCGTCACCGCCGAAGCGACGTGCAGCGTCACCATCACGAGCAACCCAAGGCGCGCGCTCCACAGCAGGGCGGGCTTGGATTTGAGGAAGTGCGCGTAGGTGTTGATGAGTTCGGGAGCGCCGAATACCTGGAGGTTGCCGACGAGATGGCCGATGACAAACGCGAACAGTGCCGCGCCGGTGAGGGCCATCACGTATTTCTTCCCCAAGGAGGATTGCCAGATTCGATTAAGCAAGTTCATGGATTCACACAGACACCGCCGCGGCAAAGCTCCGAACTCGTCGGAGCTTCTTCGACCGAAGCGCGAGTGTAGCCGCCGTCCTCCGACCGTCAATGAGTTGCGGCAAGGTATAAGCCGGCCTGCGCAACGAGTAACGGCCCCTTATTTCGGCATGCGTCTACAAGACAGGTTTCCACTTCGCCATCATGGCGCGGAGGTCTTTGAGTTCCTCGGGGCGCACATCGGGCAGTGGCGGACGGCACGGACCGCCGCGCAGGCCGACAATGTCCATGCAGGATTTCATCACGGAGACTTCGTAGCCCTTGCGACGCGAGCGGAAAGCATAGAGCGGCGTGACGTAATCGTGCATCAACTTCGTTAGCGTGGCGGAGTCACCAGCGGACGCGGCGTCGTGAAGCTGATTAGACAAGCCCGGCGCGATGGTCGCGATGCTCGACGTGTAAGTGCGAATGCCGATGGAGTAATACGCCGGCACCGCGTCGTCGCCTGCGCCGCCGATCCAATGCAAGCGGTCGCCGACCTTGTGCATGATCATTTGGTAACGGCGCGTGTCCGCCTGGCCATCTTTCCAAGCGATGAGCGTCGGGACTTTGTCCGCGAGCTTTTGCACGAACGCCGGGCCGGGGTTCACCCAGTCGCGGCTGTAAACGAGCAGGCCGAGTTTCGTGGCGTCGCCGATGGCTTTGTAATAATCAAACAAACCTTCCTCGTCGGAGTGCGGGAAATACGGCGGCAACGCGAGAATGCCGTCGACGCCAGCTTTCGCCGATTGCTTCGCTTGCTGAATGGCGATGGGGTAATTGAAACCCACGCCGGTCAGCACGGGCACGCGGCCGCCCACTTCGTCCACCGTGGTTTTCACGACGGCCAGATGTTCCTCGGGCGAGAGCGAATACAGTTCACCCGTGCCGGCGGGCGCGACGATCGCGGTCACCGGGAATTTCAGAATGAAGCGGAGATTGCGGCGATGCCCCTCGAGGTCGAGGGAGAGATCTTTCTTGAACGGCGTGACGGGAAAGGAAATGACGCCGCGGCCGAGTTTCTGACGGAGGTCGTTTGGTTTCATAGGAGTGATTCTGTTTCGACGCTGAGGCGAATTACCATCTCGGCAAAACGCGGGTCCAGTTCGGGTCAACATGCTTGCGCATTTCCGCCGTGTCGTCGCGTTTGCGATACGGACATTTCTTGTAGCGTTCGACGCCGCGCGCAAGTTGGTCGTAATCGAGTTCCACGCCGAGGCCGGGCTTGTTCGGAATCTTCACGCAACCGTTCACGAACTGGATGCGACCGCCGAGGACGACTTCGTCCTTCGCTTGCGACCACGGGTAATGCGTGTCGCAGGCGTAGGTGAGATGCGGCGTGGCGGCAGCAACGTGCGCCATCGCCATGAGAGAAACGCCGAGGTGCGAGTTGGAGTGCATCGACATGCCTAGGCCGAAGGTCTTGCAAAGCTTGCCGAGGTTTTGCACCTGCCGCATGCCACCCCAATAGTGATGGTCGCAAAGCACGATCTGCACGGCGTCCTGTTTCACCGCTTCGGGAATGTCGGCAAAACTCGTGACGGCGACGTTGCTCGCCAGCGGCGTGTCCACGCCGGCCTTCAGCAATCCGCGACGCACCGCGGCCATGCCGGCGATGTCTGCGGTCGGATCTTCAAGGTAGCCACCGCGACCGAGCTCTTCCTTCAATTCAATGCCGACGCGGATGGAAGTCTCCACGGTCCACGCGCTGTTCGGATCAATGCGTAAAGGAACGTCCGGGCCAAGCTCACGGTAGAGTTGCTTGATCGTTTCGATTTCAACATCCGGCGGGAGCACGCCGGCTTTGAACTTAATCGAGCCGAAGCCGTATTGCTTCCGCATCTGCACGACTTGCTTGACGAGGTTTTCCGGCGAGAGCGCTTCACCATATTCGTCTTCGCGTTTGTCATCGCCTTCGCCGCCGCCGCCGACGTGTTTGTAAAAAGGATACGCGGAAAACGGAACTTCATCGCGCACGCGGCCGCCCAGCAAATCGCAGACAGGCTGCCCGACAGTCTTGCCGATCAAGTCGAGGCAGGCCGTTTCAACCGCGCCGAACACGCGCGCCGCGGCGTCGTGGGGATTTTCTCCGGGAACGAGGAAGGTTTGCGAACGATCGGCGTTATTCCCCTTCACGTCGCCTTCAATCAACGAGATAAGCCGGCCGGGAATACGATAGGGATCGGCGCCGATAATTTGACCGCGAACGGATTCGATGGCCGCAGCGGGAGCCTCGCCGCCGTGGGCTTCGGCAATGCCCACGACGCCCTCGTCACTCTTGAGTTCGAGGATGGTGCGCAACGCGTACGGCTGGTGCAATCCGTAAGAGCTGCGGAGTGGCGGGTCCGCGATGGCAATCTTGTGAACCCGCATTTCGACGATACGCATAAAAAATGTCGGGCGAGAATACGGGACAAGCCGCGTCAGTCAATCGGCAAGCGTTCAAGGTGTTGACGCGTCGACCATTGGCGGAAGGCTCGGTCCAGCCGTAGCGGGTTTCCGCCGATGTCATTCTTGGCTGTTTGAACGCAACGCAACCCGTTGAGGTCGAATGGCCGTCCACCACGACAAAGATACCTTGATTCGACCTTTGACTTGGTGCGGAAATCGGTCTAGAAATCACTTGTTATGGCAGGAATCGAAATCGCCAGCTCAAGCCTGCGCGTTTGGCCCGCATTTGTGGGGCTTGCGTGGCTTTGTGGCGTAGCGACCTGCCCCGCGGCAGACGAACCAGTTTACCGGCAGCCAGTCAAAAGTCTGGTGCCGACGTTTACCCAACCAAACGGCGGACGCGAGTCTAGCAAGGGCTTGGATTTTCTCACTCCAAACAGTTCCCTCGGCCCCATCATCGATACGCCGATGATCACGCCGCCGCAACAACCGCGCATGCCGTTGACCCGCGAGCGTCAAGAAGCCATTGACCGAAAGAAGAACTGGATTTTTGTAACCCCCCAAAACAGCACCGAAACGCCTGAATCCCTGCTTGGCGTCCGCAAAGAGAAAGAATTCGGCGAAGACAAGGAGTTCAAGGGCGTGATGCAGTCCTATCTGGAAAAAGACAACCGGAAGGACAAGGCGGACAAGAAGAATGATAAGGATCCGTCCAGCCGCACCAATAATACGGAAAAGGTACGCGACGAATTGGATCCCGGCCAGGATGACACGCGCTTCGGACTGAAGAGCGATCCCCTTCCCAGCCCGCTTGAGCGCGACGACAAACGCAGTCGGAAAGACGCGAAAGATCGGGAAGAAAAGAAAGATTCATCCGACCGTTCGGGTGCGCCGTCTGTGTTTACCCGCATGAATGGGGAATCATCGACGGGCAGCATCGCCGCGCCGTTTGAGTTGGACCGTTCGAGTTTTCTTTCCAGTGGCAGTTCCGTTCCCGCCAGAAAGACAGAAGAGCAAAAGGCTTGGGCTGATGAGTTCAAACAGTTGCTCGATGGTCGGCCGCTGGTCAACGAACGCCGCAGCGGATTGGGTGACCCAATTAACGCCCTGAATGACGCCACCCGCCAACCACTTAATCCAGTGGTCAGTAATCCGGGAGAACTTTCGCGACCGACAGAGAATCGCAACGCATTCGATTCGATTAATCGCGGCGCTGGAATGGATGGCATCAGCCGCCCCGCCGGGCTGCCGGAATTGAGCACAAAAATGCTTGGCACCTCGAGCCTTTCGCCGACAGTGATCGCTCCCCAATCACAGGTCTACGTTCAACCCCGTCCGACAGTTCTTGAAATTCCCCGTCGGAAGTTCTAGTCCCAGCGCAGCACTTTCACTGCGCGACCCGTTTCCCACAGTGTTCTAGCCGGCACGCACAGCAGGCCGTCGGCTTCGGCCAATGAAGATAAAATGTGTGATGCCTGAACTCCCGTTGAGCGGACCTCAGCTTTGCTGTCAATGCTGACCCTCATATAATGCGGACGGTCACCCCGGTTCTCGAGCGGTTCCGCCAATACGCCGTGCGAGTGGGAGAATCCCAAATCGCTTGCGCCCTGCATGCGTGCCAGCGCAGGAGCCACGAAAACACAGAAGCCAACGAGACCCGACACGGGATTTCCCGGCAGACCGAAAAGCAGCTTCTCCCGCCAGCGACCAAACACGAACGGTTTCCCCGGTTTAATTGCAATGCGCCAGAACTCCAACTTACCGCCGAGTTTTTCGAAAGCTTCCTTCACGAAATCAAATTCACCGACCGATACTCCGCCTGAGGTCACGACCACGTCATTTTCGTCTAGCGCATTTTGCAGCGCGTTTTGAGTCGCGGCGAGATTGTCGGGGACGAGTGGATATACCTTGGCGAGCGCGCCGGCTCGGCGGGCAAGCACGGAGAGGCCGAGGCGATTGCTTTCGTAGAGTTGTCCAGACTGCAGAGCGGAACCCGGTTCACGCAATTCGCTTCCGGTCGCCACGATCCCCACGCGCGGCCGACGACCAACTCGCGCCTCGGCGACACCTGTCGCGGCGAGCAAGCTCAAGCGTCCTACCGTAAGCCGCGCACCTGCTTCGATGAGCGTTGATCCGCTTTTAACGTCCTCGCCTCGGAAGCGGATGTTCTCCCACGGCTTCACGGAATCCACGACGTGCACCACTGCGGGATCGGCCGCGTCCACCCTCACGTCTTCTTGCATTACGACTGCGTCCGCTCCCGGTGGCATGACGGAGCCAGTGAAAATGCGCACGCATTCGCCGGCCTGAATTGATTGAGAAAATGTTTCTCCCGCGGCGCAGCGACCGATAACCCTTAGCCGAGCGGAGCGCTCGGCGCTTGCGGTTCCCACATCGCTCGAGCGCACGGCATAGCCGTCCATGGCGGAGTTGTCGAAACCGGGAAGTTCAACCGCCGCCAGAGTGCGCACCGTGAGGATGCGGCCGATTGCGTCGGCGAGGGGAATTGTTTCGCTGCCCAGCGGGCTGACGGCGGCGAGGATGCGCTGTTGCGCGGCTTCCACATCGAGCATGGAAGATGATTCCGCGAACGCGGAGGATTGAACAAGCGGGAAAAGCCGACTGGCGCGCTTTAGTGATTCGCCGTCACGACAAGCACTTGCTCCAATGACGTGAGGCCTTCGCGAGCTTTCTCGAGTGCGGCGTAACGCAACGTCTTCATGCCTTCAGCAACGGCCACTTTGCCAATATCCTGCGCGCTTCCGCGCGAGATGATCAGCCGGTGGATTTCTTCGCTCATCGGCATGACTTCAATGATCGCCGCACGCCCGGCGTAACCGGTGTTCTTGCAGCGTTCGCAGCCACGACCGCGGAAGAGTTGCACGCCGTTGAAATAGTTCGGTTCGATACCGAGGTCTTTGAACATCTTGGCCGGATAAGTGACCGGCTCTTTGCAACTCGGGCAGATGCGGCGAATGAGGCGTTGTGCGCACGACAGAATCACCGATGACGAAATGAGGAACGGGGCGATGCCCATGTCGTCGAGACGCGAGATAGCGCCGGGAGCGTCGTTACAGTGCATCGTGCTGAGCACCTGGTGACCAGTGAGGGATGCTTCAACGGCGATTTCTGCCGTCTCCGTATCGCGAATTTCACCGATCATCACGATGTCCGGGTCCTGACGCAGAATCGAGCGCAGCGCGTTGGCGAAGCTCAATCCGATTTCCTTGCGCACCGGCACCTGGTTGATTCCGGGAATCTGGAATTCGACCGGGTCTTCAACGGTGACAATGTTGTAGTCGGGATTGTTAAGCTCGTTGAGAATCGAGTAGAGCGTGGTGGTCTTACCAGAGCCAGTCGGACCGGTGACGAGGATCAAACCATGCGGTGCGTCGACGGCGGCTTTCACGCGCTTGAATGTTTCCGGATCGAGGCCCAGCTTGTCGAGACTCGCGGAGAGATTCGATTTATCGAGAATACGGAGCACGCATTTCTCGCCGTGTACCGTGGGGAGAAATGAAACCCGGACGTCGATATCGCGACCACCAACACGCATGCGCATGCGGCCGTCTTGCGGCAAGCGGCGCTCGGCGATGTCGAGGTTGCTCATGATTTTCAAACGCGAGATCAGCGCGACCTGCAAATTCTTCGGCGGCGGCGTCGCGTCCACGAGCGCGCCGTCGATGCGGTAACGCAAGCGCACCATTTTTTCGAACGGCTCGATGTGGATATCGCTCGCGCGATCCTTGATCGCCTGAACGAGAATGAGGTTCGCCAGCTTGATGACGGGCGCTTCCTCGGTGGAGGCGGCGAGTTGATCAAGGTTGATGTGCTCGACGTTCTCTTTGGCAACTTCAACGTTCTCAGCATCGGCATCCAGTTCCGCCTTTTTCTCGGCGTCCTGAATGATGTCCTCCATGCTGCCCGTCTTCGTGTCGAGATTGTTGAGCTTGTCGAGAATGGCCTTCTCGGGCGCGATCAACGGGCTGACTTCCAACTTCGTGATGCGCTTGACGTCGTCGAGCGCGAGCACGTTGAGCGGATCGGCCATGCAGAGGTAAAGGCGATTTCCCAGTCGTGAAACGGGGATGACCTTGTGGCTCTGCGCCATGTCCTTAGGGACCAGTTCGCTGACTTCGGGCGGAATACCAACGCGGGCGAGATTGACCGGCGGCGTATTCAACACGCGGCCCATGGACACCGACATGTCGACTTCGTTGACGTAGCCTTTGCCGAGAATCAGCTTCAGAAGGCGCGTGCCTTCCTTCTTCTGCAACTCGAGCAGTTCGGTCAACTGTTCCGGCGACAACAGCCCATCTTCGATCAGGGCATCGGCGATGCGTTCACCAAAATTTTTGACTGGAGCCATGTGACTAGGTGTCTGGGTTTACCGGAAAGCCTTTTTGATCGCTTTCACGATTTCGTGGGGGGGCGAGAGATACCAAAGCAGGCGATGATTCGTGGCCGCCTCGAGTTCGAGGGCCGCCTGCTTGTTAAAAGGATTGCACGTCGCGACCATCACCGACTTGCTCATGCGATCAATCGGCAACACGCACCAACGGCGGCAAACCGCCTTGGGAAACGTGCGCGCCAGATCGATGTCAAAGTCGTAACGTTCCAGCGGCAGGTAACAAAGCCCAGTGCTGGAGGCCAGGAGCTTCATGGATTTTTCAATCGCCATCAGCGCGCGATCGGCGACAACCTGCAGGAAAGGTTCAATCACCTGCGATGGCTCGTCATTCGGATCAGGCTTGCCCCAGCAAAGATCGAAGTCCGGTTGAGTGATTTCTTTGCTCTCAACGAAAAGCTTGTGCATCGAGCTCTTGCCGTCATCAAAGTCGGTGATAATTCGTCCCGGCTGGCTCTTCTTGCCGTCGGTCGTCTTCTTGTGGAAATCCGTGTCGAACGTCGCCGGTGCCGCGGTGAGATTATTCGCCTGGCCTTCGATGGCATTCAGCGCCTTCTGAACGTCGGGATCATCGGGAAAACGCTGGAGAATGCTCTCGTATTCCAGAATCGCCGAGGAAAGTTGCCCCATCGCCACGTAAGCTTGCGCGATGCGCTTGGAAGCATCGATGTAATCCTTGTGGCGACCGAGTTTGGCGTAGGCTTCTTTGAGGATTTCGAGCGACTGGCAATCGTGCGGCTGCGACTGGGTAATGACCTCGAACATCTCAATTGTCTGCAACAACTGAGGATCTTCTTTTGCCGCCGCCGGATTTGCTGCTTCGGTTGCCATAAAGTTTTCGCCCTGCCAATCAGCCTGGGCCTATTCTCAATTCGTCAAATGTCTGCAATTACTTAAATGCGCCAATCAGGGACGCTCTGTTTCCAATTCTGATAATCGACAATCTTCCGGGAAAAGTTGAAGCGGTGCATTCTCCTGCGGCTCTGTGCTAACCTCCTCCGGCATGGCCAATAAATTCTACGATCCGAGCGAAGCGCGCGCCGCGCGGGTCAACGATCTCTTTGCGGCCATCGCCCCGCGTTACGACCTGATCAACGACCTTCAAAGCCTTGGCCTGCACCGCGCTTGGAAGCGTCGGTTGGTAAAACTCACCGGCCTGCAATCCCAGCAACGCGCCCTCGACCTTTGCTGCGGTACGGGTGACGTCGCCTTCGCGCTAGCTGCGTGTGGAGCCGACGTAACGGGATTGGATTTCAGTGCGCCGATGCTCGCTGTGGCGGGAAAACGTGCCGCCGACGCGCCCCACGCGCCGCATTTCCTACGCGGTGACGCCCAAAGCATTCCATTTCCCGACAATTCCTTCGACGTGGTGACGATCAGCTACGGATTGAGGAACCTCGCGAGTCTTGAACGTGGTTTGCGCGAAATGTTCCGTGTCGCGAAACCCGGCGGTCGCGTGCTAGTGCTCGATTTCGGCAAGCCCGACAACGCTGCTTGGCGCGCGCTGTATTTCGCCTACCTGCGTTGGCTCGTTCCGGTGTTTGGCAAACTCCTCTGCGGCGATGCGGCGACGCACGCTTATATCCTCGAATCCCTCAAACACTATCCCGGCCAACGCGGCGTCGACGCGAAGATGCGCGAGCTTCGGTTCGTGAATCCGCGCATCGTCAATCTCCTGGGTGGCATCATGAGTATCAACGTTGCCGAAAAGCCGGTGTAGACTGCCGGCCCGTCCCGCCGGATCGCACCGACAAAAAAGCTCCACCGGTTAACACCCGTGGAGCCTCGCGTTGGAAACGCAGAATTATTTGTCCAGCGAAGTCGCCATATCCTGCATCAGCAGCAACGAAGTCGCCTCCGCGATGTCGTGGACGTCAAATTGGCGCGCCGTGAAGCCGGCGGAACTTCCGCGACCGGTCAGTTCTGCGGCGGTCGCTTGGCCAACGATCTGCGAATCACTGAGTCGGATCGCGGTGGCTTGGAGATCGGGAACCACGTAAGTCCGATCGCCCGAAACTTCGGGAACCGTGACGTTCTTCGAGGTGATCAACACCTCGATCACAATATCGGTCAGCCCCTTAAGCACTTCGCGATCCTTCGCCGCCTGACCGTCTTTGGCCGAAAGGTAATTCTCGAGCGGCTTTTCCGAAAGCATCTGCGCGGCGACTCGTTGATCCACCAGCTTCACTCCCGCCGCGCGCATCGGACGACCGAACAACCGTTCCAAGTCGCGAACCGTTTGCTTGTCCGCCAATGTCGGCGTTTCCGATTCTTGAACGCGATAGCGATTCTCGCCCTTCACGGTTTCCGTGGTTGAGCCACCGTCGGTTTTTCCGGCCGCCGAAGTGGAGCTCTTCTCCGTGCGCGTATCTTCCCTGCGGCTGGTCAGTTTCAGTCCGGATTTGTCGTCCACCAGTTCGCGGTTGACATAGACAACGAAACGCTGCGTGTTTGCCTTGGCGAGAGCGCCCTTGAATTTTTCAATGATCCCCTGCGCTTGCTCCGGAGAGATCAGGTACGAACGTCCGGCGTAAGCTTTCTGTTCGTATACGTAGCCACCTGAGGGCATCGCCGCGGTGGTCGCCGAGAAAATCGGCGCGGGTGCCAGTGGCGCTTCGGGAACGTTTTGCACTTTGAGCGGCTCGGGCTTTTGCGCGAGCGCCACCGAAGTCATCGCCAGCAAAATCATCGCAGCAGTCTTCATAACGTTTCTCCGTTTCAGTTTTTCCGACACCGACAAATCCAAAGATCAACGCGCTTCACGCACGCGCACGGTGTATTTCTTCGCCGTGGTGTGCAACGCGGTGAACCGCACCGTCTCCTGCGCGTTCTCGGTCAGGATCACGTCTTGGAATGGCAGATCATCGACCGCGAAACCCTGCTCATCCTTGAACACGCAATTCACCTGCACCTGAATGCGTCGGTTCTCGCGGTTGCGCAGGTTCACAGCGATCGTGAGCCGTCCGTCGGTCGTCACGCCTTGTTGAATGCCGGACGTTGTGACCGAGCGTTGGGCGCCCGCATCGAGCAGTACGAACGGTTCGGTGTTTTCGAGCGCGTGGGTCGTCGTGTTCACAGGGGCATAAGCGCCTTCGTGCGTCTGGCAACCGGTGAACACCGCGCCCGCGGTGGCGAGCGAAAGGAGGGCAACAAGGGATGATTTCATAAACGGATTTGAACTCAGTTGTTTTGGTCGCTGATGAAAACGACAGTGTCGCGATCTTTCAACGCGTTAAAGGTCACGGTCTTTTTCATATTTGGCAAGCGGCGGCCTTTCGCATCGAAGAATTCGATCGTTCCGGTGTGTTGTCCCGGCGGCAGCGCCAACGCGCCAAAGCTCAAATACTGCGGCAGGGTTCCCCATTCCCGCGTGTCAGCCTCGGGCGTCGCCGCTCCCGAAACGATTTTGCTGAGAATGCCCGCGGCGATCAGGCCGAGAGCGACTTCGCTGTTGCGTGTCGTTGCGCCGACTGCGGCGCCGCTGATAATCGCGGCGTCGCCCAACGCGCTCGTAGAAGTTTTGAACACCGCTTTATTGCCGAGAATGTGATCCATCACGCGACCGCCCCGGGTTGTCGCCTGATACGACAAGTCATCCAAGGCGACCAGCTTCAGGGTCTGCCCAGCAACGCTCACTTCGGCGCGCGTGGCATCGGAGTGGCCCGGATGAAAGCGCAACTGTTCACCATATTGGCCGGCAGCGTACTTCGTGGGACCGCGACCGAACTCGGCGAAGAATACCGTGTTCGCCTTCGGATCGTAGGGCGGCAGAGGCTTTTGGTTACTGACGGATTCGGCACGTCTGAAATGTTCGCTGCCATCGCCGCCCAGTTTCGTCGTGATGAAGCCGTCGAGATAATCAAGCAACACGTAGTCACTCGCGTACGCTTTGTTTTCCGTGTCGCCGTCTTCGAGCTGACCGCTGCGATAGCAGGCGCGCGCGTTGTCGAGCTCGCCTTCCATCCAGTAGATCATCCCGCGATAGAAGTACGCCATCACGCGCTCGTAGGGCTCGCCGCGAAAAATCTTTTCGCTCTCGCGATGAAACGTGCCGCGCGCCTTCTTCGCCTGTTTGTCCTGCGCGGAACTCGCGTTGATCGTGAGCAACGCGTCGTCGAGCAGCGGCTTGGCTTCCTCGAATTTTCCCTGGCGCATGGCCGTGGTCGCCTTGCGGCAATCCCACATCATTTTGTCGCGCTTCTCCGCGGCAGCGCGGGCTTCGGGCGTGTTGGTGGTCGCGCAGCCGGTGAGGCCGACGACGGCAAGACAAAGCAACGACCAGCCAAGCGGTTTCATGCGCGTGAGAAGAGAACTTCGCAGCGAAGCTCAGCGATACACCGCGTCTTCGAGGCCCTGCTTCTTAATCTCGGCCGCGTCTTCCCAGATGATGTCGCTGGTGCGCGCGTCGATGAGGCGGAAGCTATAGAGCACGTAATCGCTGGTGCCGGCGGCCGCCTTGGTCGTCATGCCCTGCAACGAGCCGGTGAGAAAATAATCCGCGCCCTTGAATTCAACCACGTTGGGATCGCTGCTCGCGGTGACTTGGCCGGATTGCTTGAGCGCACGTTCACGTTCGAGCGCCGCCATGTTTTCGCGCGCCAGGAAGATCACCTTACCGGTGGCCTTGGAGTTTAGCTGCGTGCGGATACGGGTGAGGAAAATGTCCTTGTTGATAGGGAAGCGCGTCTCGTTCTTAACCGGTTCGAGCACGACGCGCGGGGGAGTCTTCGCGGCGGCAATCTGCGGGATGCCGACAATGCCGCGCGCCATTTTCTCGGTCACCGATACGAGATCTTGCGATTCGATGCCGGTGCCGGCGACGAAGCCTTGTTCATCGGCCTTCATCACGGTAACGGGCACGCCGGAGGGATTTTTCACACCACTGGTGGCGCAACCGGTGAAAACGGCGGCGGCTGCGACGGCAACGAGAAGAGACAATTTCATTTTCATAGTCAGATTCAATCTAGGGACACGGAGGGTGCCGAAAGCACTCAATCAAATCAACGCCCGAACAAGCTATTCGCACCGTCCATGGCGCGCGCTGGACGCGGGGTGTAGTTCGGTTGGGGGTCGGTGGGCGGTGGAGCCGTCTCCGTTTGCGCGACCGGCGCTGCGGGTTGTTGATATACGACCACGGGATTGTTCGCGTAGGCGACACGATACGGCGCGTAACCGTAGCCGGGCGCATAATAGTAATGGTGCCGATACGGCGAATACCCGTAGCCATAAAAACCATCATAACGCGAGCGGCGGTAGTCATTCGCCACCGTGCCGAGAAACCACCCCGACGCTGCTCCGATGGCCGCGCCTTTGCCGGCATCACCCGCGCCGTGACCGATAGCCGCGCCGAGGCCCGCTCCCAGCAACGCGCCAGTGAACGAATCCGGCGTGAACAATTGCGCGCGAACGCCCAGGCAACTCACGGCAAACACGACCATGACGAGCAGCTTCTTCATAAATACAAATCGTTGGACAACCATTGAGCTTCTCTATTCAACAGCACGCTAGCACGGGAAATCTGATCCGTAAAACCACGCGTTGTCAGTCATTTACCCATCATCAGCATTGTGTTCGCGCGCGAGGAATGGCAAACATGTCGTCCGGCCTGAACGGGCCGAAGAACAAACACATGCTCGCCAAACGAGTCATCCCTTGCCTCGACGTCCACGACGGACAGGTCACGCGCGGCCAGCAATTCGGCAAGGCCGAGGCCGGCGAATTGCGCAATGTCGGCGACCCCGTCGAACTCGCGCTCCGCTACAACGCGCAGGGTGCCGACGAAATGGTTTTCTTCGACATCACCGCCAGCGCGCACGGCCGCAAGACGATGGTCGACGTGATCGAACGTGTCGCCGACGAATGCTTCATGCCGCTGACCGTGGGTGGCGGCATCCGCACCGTGGACGACATGTATGCCATGCTCCGCGCGGGCGCGGACAAGACGAGCATCAATTCCTCGGCCCTCGCCAATCCCGATCTCATCCGTGCCGGCGCGGAAAAATTCGGCAGCCAATGCATCGTGGTCTCGATCGACGCTAAGAAGGTCGCGCCGGATCGCTGGGAAGTCTTCGCCCAAGGCGGTCGCAAGGCCACCGGTCTCGAAGCCGTTGAATGGGCCAAGCGCGCCGTGCAACTGGGCGCCGGCGAAATCGTGCTCAACAGCATCGACGCCGATGGAACGAAGAAAGGTTTCGACCTCGTCATCACGCGGCGCATCAGCGAATCCGTCGGCGTGCCCGTCGTGGCGAGCGGCGGCGCGGGCACGTTGCAGCACATGGCGGACGTGCTTCTCGAAGGCCGGGCTGACGCCGTGCTGGCCGCGAGTATTTTTCACTTCGGGGAATTCAGCGTCGCCGAGGTGAAGAAGCATCTGGCAGCGCAGGGCATTCCAGTGCGCCTCTAATCGTGACGGCGCGCACCTGGCCGCATGAGATTTCAAACCGAAGCGGAGATTCGTGCGTTGGTCGACGGTTTCGAAGGTCGCACGCTGCCCAAGGTTCAATGGACCCATCAAGCGCATCTCACCGTTGGCTTGTGGTTCTTGCTCCGTTATTCCGAGAAGGAAGTTCTTGCTCAACTGCGCCCGCTGATTTCGTCGTACAACGTATCCGTCGGTACCGTCAACAGCGACGCCTCTGGCTACCACGAAACGTTGACGCGGTTTTTCGTCCACCAGATTTCCGAGTGGCTCCAGCGGGTCCGAGACCGCTCCGACGTGGTCGCGTTATTCAATCAATTGATGGATTCGCCGCTGGCCGACAAGAACGTGCCGATCACCTACTATTCCAAAGAATTGCTGATGTCCGTCCGCGCCCGCCGCGATTGGGTGGAACCGGATCTCCGTCCCCTTGATTGACCCCTACCCGATAAATCACATGACCAATCTCATCGAATCCCGCTGGCTCCCCATCGCGCTCCTCTTGTTCTCCAACGTCTTCATGACCTTCGCGTGGTACGGACACCTGAAGTTCACCAACAAGCCCCTCTGGCTGATGGTGCTCGCGAGTTGGGGCATCGCGTTCTTCGAGTATTGCCTGATGGTGCCGGCGAACCGTTGGGGCAGCGCGAACTTCTCGCCTTATCAACTCAAGATCATCCAAGAGGTTGTCACTCTCGCTGTGTTCATTGGATTTGCGCTCTTCTATTTCGGTGTGAAACCCGCATGGAACCACGTCGCCGCCTTCGTGTGCATCTTGTGCGCGGTCGCGTTCACGTTCTTGCCCAAGCAGTGATCGATTTCGAGCCGCGCTCTTTTCCATCGTAAATCACGAATCGTAAATCTAAAGTTCCCGCCGCATGAGCTTCATCGACAAATTGAAATTCAACGCCGACGGACTGATCCCCGCGATCGTTCAGGACGCCACCAATGGACGCGTGCTGATGATGGCATGGATGAACCGCGCCTCGCTCGAATCGACCATCGCCACGGGCAAGACGCATTTCTGGAGCCGTTCGCGCCAGAAGTTCTGGATGAAGGGCGAGAGCAGCGGCCACACGCAAACCGTGAAGGATCTCTCGTTCGATTGCGATGGCGACACGTTGCTCATTCAGGTCGAGCAAATCGGCGCCGCGTGTCACGAAGGCTATCGTTCGTGCTTCTTCCGCTCCGTGGCCGACAAGGCGGGCGACTTCAAGATCACCGAGCCGCAACTCGAGACTCCCGAACAGATTTACGGAAAAAAGAGTTGAGAGTTGGGGAGTTGAAAGTTGAGCGCCGCCAGCGCGCGATTCTTCCTCTCAGCTCAAAACACTCTCAACTTTTAACACATGGAAGATCTCCTCCCATTCGGCAGTCGGGAATACCTCGTCTTCCTCGGGTTGATGATTTTTTCCCGCGCGATGGATTTCCTGAGTACGTGGGTGGCGACGCCCAATCTTGTGCTCGAAGGCAATCCCATCGCCAAGAAACTCGGCTGGAAGTGGGGCGCGGTTGTGAACGTCGGGCTTTGCCTCGCGTTCGCCTTTTACGCGGTCACCTCCATCGTGATCTGCACCACGAGCCTTTTGGTGGCCGCGCGGAATTTTCACCATGCGTGGTTGACGCGCTCCCTCGGCGAACACTCCTACCGCAGCTTCATCGCGCACCAGCTCGAGACCACCGGCATCGGCATCTACCTCGTCTGCATGTTTGCGCAATCCGCGCTCACGGCCTTGATCGGGGCGGCGCTCGTGTATTTCTCCGACAACGAACTCATTCCCTTTTCGATCGGCATGGGGATGGTTGCCTACGCCGTGGCGGTGGCGTTTTACTCGACGCTTTCAGTCTGGCGCATCCGGCGGCGAAGCGGTTAGATTCGCGGGCCGTTTATGCACTTTCCGACGCAGCCTGAATTTTTGAAGCTCGCGCAACAGGGAAACCTCATCCCCGTTACGCGCAAGTTGCTCGCGGACTTTGAAACGCCGCTCTCGGCGTATCAGAAAATCCGCGGTCAGGGTGAATCGTTCCTATTCGAATCCGTCGAAGGCGGCGAACACCTCGGACGCTATTCCTTCGTCGGCTGCAACCCGCGCGCAATCATCCGTCAAACAGCCAACCGCATCGAAGTCATCGAAGGCGGCAAGGTGGTCGAAAAATTCGCGATCCCCACGAAGCCCAACGAAGACTGCGGAAAGTGCGTGAAGGACGGCCTCGAAGTGGTCGAACTCGTGATGAAGCGATACCAGGCAGTGGCGGTGCCGGGCTTGCCGCGGTTCACTGGCGGCGCGGTCGGCTTCATCGGCTACGAATTCATCCACGACATCGAACCCATCGTGCCGCGTCCTCCGCAGGATGATTTGAAAACGCCCGTGATGTATTTCCTCATCGCGGATGAACTGCTCATCTTCGACCGCGTCGCACAGACGATCACCGTGCTCGTCAACGCCATCCTCGACGACCAGACCAAGCCCGAGGAAGCCTACGAATCCGCCACGAGCGAGATTGATCGCCTCGTGTCGTTGCTCGAACAACCCACGCACCACACGCCTGTCACGGTGCCGACACAAGTGCCGTCCGTGCCGTTCGAGTCGAACGTCGCGAAGGAAAAGTTCCTCGCGAACGTGCTCAAGGCGAAGGAATACATCACCGCGGGCGACATCATTCAGGTCGTCGGTTCGCAGCGTTTTTCCACGACCGTGAAGGCACCGCCGCTCGACGTTTACCGCGCGGCTCGTTCCATCAATCCATCGCCCTACATGTTTCTCCTCGAACTCGACGGGTTCGCGCTCGTCGGCGCGTCGCCGGAGATTCACGTGCGTTGCGAAGAGCGCACGATCGAGATCCGTCCGATCGCCGGCACGCGTCCGCGCGGGAAAGACACCGCCGAAGATCTCGCGCTCGAAAAAGAATTGCTCGCCGATCCCAAGGAACGCGCCGAGCACGTGATGCTCGTCGATCTCGCCCGAAATGACCTTGGTCGCGTGTGCGATTACGGCAGCGTGCAGGTGAAAGACCTGATGACGATCGAGCGTTACAGCCACGTAATGCACATCGTCTCGCAGGTCGAGGGCCGTCTCTCCGCGTCGCGCACGCCGTATGATCTCATGCGCGCCACGTTCCCCGCCGGCACGTTGAGCGGCGCTCCGAAAATTCGCGCGATGCAAATCATCTCCGAACTCGAAGGCACCGCGCGCGGCCCGTACGGCGGTTGCGTCGGCTACTTTTCCTTCAACGGCAACCTCGATTGCTGCATCACCATCCGCACGGCGCTGCTCAAAGACGGCAAAGCCTACGTGCAAGCCGGTGGCGGCTGGGTGAACGACTCCACGCCCGAAGCGGAGTTTCAGGAAACGGTGAACAAGTCCAAGGCGATGCTGAAAGCTGTGGCCTTAGCGGAGAGTTTTCAGGCGCGCTAAGGGCGCTCACGACGTCCTTCGGGCATCTTGACGAAAGGCACGAGATTTCAATTGAGTTGTAGGGCCGCCGACACCAGAGACGAAACTCCGCCAGCCACGGACTGAGTTAAGCGGCTTCGACCAGCGGGCGGACTAAACAAAGAAACTGTCGAACGTCGCGATGGGCGCGGGGACAAGTGAGAATCGATTGGTAGGGGCAGTGAAAAGTGGACGAGAAATCCAAGCACGGCATTCAATTCCACCGCGCCAGCCGAATGTCCCGCAGTTCGGCCATCAATTGGGTACCGCGAAAGGAAGGCCACACTCCGCGTCACGAACCGCACGAGCCTGTCGAAGGCCTAAAATATGGGTCTTATTTCAAGCGTCCCGCATGCAACGCAGGCATCACGATCTGTCCCCAGCCGAACGAAGACGGATTGCGCAGACTGGACGCTCCTTTTGCTCCGAACGAGTGGAAGGATTTACTGAAACCTAAATTTGTCGAGCGGGCGATTGCCGAAGAAAAAGCCTAAGCCGCACAGGCACCAGCAACTTCCAAAGCGTTCTGACAGATTCCCAACGCTCAGAAAGGTCTACGATCCTCGTTTCCACGCGTTCCGAGATTCTGGGCGGATGGCTATCGTAAAATAGGCCCCAGCACGGACTGCAATCCCTATGCCGGTAGAGACTCGTCCAATTATTACCCAGCATCCCCCCCCGGCTTGGTGCGTCGTATTAACGCCGCCATGCCAACCGCGACAACCAGGCGCTTATATCGCACTGCACTGCTATGGCCCTTTCCAACGCGCCAATCAACATGCGCTTCTGACAGAATTGAGCGACTGCCTCGAAATGCCGCGACCAATCAGCCGTCCCGGAAACTAAAACTGGTACTTCTTCGGATATCCAACCCACAAGAGGCAGTGGTAGACTTGCAACCGTTCGCGCATCCTTCATCGGACGCGATTCTGCTTTATCGCGAGGAGTGCAATTCCGCCGACCAACGCTATCGCTCCTACGACCGGCGGTACGAAGTGACTGTCGGTGGTGGCAATGTGGATACCGAAAAACTCGATGGGCTTACCGGGTGTCTTGAACGTGATGCCGGAATAGGCGAGCACGACGATACCAAGGGCAATTAGGATTACCCCGATTGTAGTTCTTGTATTCATGTGAATTGTTTCCTGGAGATTTCCGGTCGAACAAACTCTCAAAATGAATCAGCTATATTCCGCACCTTTTGAGCCCCTCGCCAAACTGATTGCTACACGCGGCGACGACCGGAGATGAGATTCACCAGAATCATCACAACGGCAACCACCAATAGGATGTGAATGAATCCGCCCATGGTGTAACTGCTCACCAAACCGAGCAGCCACAAAACCAGAAGCAAAACCGCTATAGTGTACAACATAAAAGTATCCGGATTGTAAGATTGAGTCAGCGGAGGCCGGTGCGTTTCCGCACCGGCCCACAGAGATCGATCGAATTAGTTCTTAACCACGGGCACGGCGAGCGTCATGTTATTGATCACGCTGCTGACTCCGTTGACGTCAGTGACGAGTTTGGTAACGAGGCTTTTCTCCGCGGCGTTCTTGGCGATTCCGCTGACGGTGACGACGCCGTTTTGGGTCGTGACCTTGGTTTTCACGGCGCTGGTGGAACGATGCGACAGCAAGGTGGCTTTGACCTGTGCGGTGATCGACGCGTCGTCAATCTTGTCGCCAATGGTCAGTTCTTCCTTCGCCGGCGAGGTGGCAACGGTCATTTGGTTCTTCACTTCTTTGACGTTGTCGATGTCTTTGGCGTACTCCGTAACCAATTCCTTTTGAGCCATGCTCGACGCTTCGCCGGTCAAGGTGACGACTCCGTCCTTAACATTCACAGTCGTCTTGCTGGCGCTGACGTTGCGGTGGAAAAGGAGCGCGGATTTCACTTTCATGCCAATCCAAGTGTCCGAATGTTCCGTGGGATTTTCGCCTTTGACCTTGAGACGATTATCCACGCCGGTGACGCCGGGCAAACTCTCGACGGTGTCTTGCGCGAGCGATTTGTGGGCGTCGGTGGCAACAGTGCCGGTCAACGTGACCATGCCGTTTTTGGATTGGGTCTTGATAGAGTCTTCCGCAAGGTAGGTCTTGAAGACGTACGATTGTTTCGCGGATGACTCGATACGATCGTCGGTCTCGGTAGCGCGGAGCGACGCGGAGGTAACAAACATTGTGCCGGCCGCCACGAGAATGGCGAGCGAGCGATTGGATTTAAGTTTCATAGTGCAGGAGCTTTCGATGCTGGTTTTTGAGGTTTTTATCACTCTCAACACGTTGAATGAGGCGCCTACTCCAAGCTATGGGGTGTAACCCTACTGAAGTCGGTGTTCGAAATCAGCCGACTGCGTTTTCTGCGCAACCATCAGTTCCCTGAATTCCTCGGTGATCGCAGCGGCGGCGCTGACTCCTTCTCCGAACGGTCGTTGAAGTCCCGCGGGAGCAACGGCGGTGGGTTTGTTTTGTTCACATACTTTCGCAAGAGCCAGTGCCGCTGCATGGCTTCGATCAACCGTTCCACTTCCCGCATTGAGGCCTGTGTTTGTTGTACGAGCCCGGGAAGGTCTTTGGCTTCGTTCGCCACCGCGTCGGTGATCTCCGGCAGTCGGGAGGTGCCGTTCTGAATGTTCTTCACGACGCCGTTCAAATTGGTGACTACGCCCTGCAATGCGTTCATGGCGTCGTTCGCGCGGGCCAGCAAACGCTTCGCCTCGTCAGCCAAAGCGGGTTCGGTGAGCAGCTTACCCACGGTCCCTTTGCCCGCTTCGACGTTCGCTGCCATGTTTTGCAAGCGAACGGTGAATTGATCGAGATGCTGCTGCGTTTCACCAAGGTTGGTGCCCAATTTCGTCCACGTGTCCAGCCCGCTGTTTACTTTCTTCAACATGAGCAGCGCCTCACGCCGGATTTCTTCCACTGCGGATTCGAGCGCGCTCTGGAACTGCTCGTTGCAAACGATTGCGGCATTTTCCTCCGGAAGAGGGTGGCCTGCGCCGCGGGTGATCTCAAAAAATGAGTCGCCTGCCACGCCGAATTTCTTTTTGACGACGGCGGAAGAATCAGTCCGCACGAAACGGAAAAAGTCACGGCGGATGTTTGCCTTGGCTTCCATGCGGCCCGTGGTCGCTACGATGACGTCGGAAACCGATCCGACAAGTGTGCCCAAAAAGTAAACCTCGGATCCCTGACGAATGCCTGCCGCTCCGTCCTCCGGCAGGGAGATCCGCAGCGTGACATTGCTTTTGAACCATCGTTGACTGCGTCCCGCCCACACCACGGCGACAACCAGCGCCAGCATGACCACGATCACGAATGTGCCCGTGAGTTCGTTGACGTGTCGAAATTTAAGGCGTGGTTCCATCAGTCAAATAAGTGGCGTTTTCATGGTGATTAAAAATAGGTCAACAGCGTCACTACTGCGGCGATGACGAACAGTCCCGTGATGGAGCGGGCAAGCGCCCGTTGCGCGGCCTGAGGCAGTTGCTCAATCTGGGATCCGCCGACACTTAGCCCGCCAATGCAACAACACGCGCTGGCGAACAGCGCAGGGAGGATGCTTTTCGCAGCGACATTCGCCACGTCCTTGGGATGAACCGCATTCGCCACGCTGTTGAGGAAAAGGGAAAGATCTGAACTGCTCGTCCCAAGAATCGCTCCGAAGAAGAACCCGCTCGCCAGTGCGCCAAGGATGAAAATTATCGTCAGGCAAAACGTCGACACCGCGGCGCCCAGCACACGCGGCATGACCAGATGAATGAACGGCGCGTTTCCTTGGGTCTCGAGTTCATCAATTCTCCCACCGATTTGCATGATGCCCAACTCTGTCGCCATGGCACTGCCACTGCGCACGATCACCACGATGTTGATCAGCACGGGACCGAGTTCGCGAGCGATCACCGTCACCAACAAAGGTCCCAGCAATTGCGACTGCCCTACTTCGCCGGTCCAAAACGCGAGTTGCACCACGACGGCGATCCCAACCAACAAAGCGAGGGCGAGAACAAACCCTACCGATTCGACACCGATGTTCACCACTTGCCGCGCCAGCGCGCGCCGAACGACGCGGACCCAATGCTTGGGTTGAAGGCTGGCGAACAGCACCGTTCCAATCACGGCTGCGGCGTACCTCATTTCGTCCCATTGCGCCCAAACCCATCCGCCCAAACGACCGACAAGCCGCCCGAGATTTCTCGGCCGTTCCATGGAGTCCGTCGGCGTGGCCGTGGGCGTTGGTTTATTCATACATCACGTGGAAAGGAGTTCGCTGAAGTGCGACATCGCGGGAACTCGATCGCAAACGACTTTGACCGAAACCAAAATCGGCACCGACAACAACGCGCCGGGCACGCCCCAGAGCCACGTCCAGAAAATCAATGAAACGAAAATGACCACTGGATTCAGCGTGAACCGGCGTCCGAGTAAGACGGGGGTAATCAAATTCGCCTCCAGAAGATGCAGGAGGAGGTACCAAGCCGGAGGGAGAATCGCCTGCCACAAGGAATCGAACGTGAGCAATCCGACGGTCGCCAGTAAAATGATTCCCACCACGGGACCGAAATAGGGAACAAAGTTCAGCAGGGCCACGAGCATTCCCCACATCGGAGCGTTGGGCACGTGCATGAAATAGAGTCCACCGCAGACCACCAAGCCCAAGCCGAGGTTGATCAACGTGACGGAGAATAGATACCTCGAGATGTTTTGCTGAATCTCACGGCTGATTTCCACGGCGCTTTTTTTGTCACGCAGCGTGGGCATCACCCGCACGAGTTTCTGCAAAAACAAATCACCGGACGCGAGGAGGAGATACAACAGGACGAGCGTCTCGCCCAAACCAGCGAGAAAGCTTCCGGTCCAGTTGATGAACACACCGGGAACCGGGCTGGCTTTCAATTCCACTTTGGGGGCCTTGTTCTGCTCGTCGTCCGTCGCCCCTAAATTATTGACTGCGGCCGCCATCTCCCCGAGGTGGGCCAGCCGTGGAACCATTTTCAAAACGCGGTGGCGCACTTCGGTCATGTGTTGGGGCGCTTCATTCATCCACGCGACTGCTGGGCGCCCCAGTTGAGCGAAACCAATGACGACAGCGGACACAAAGAGCAGAAGCAGGATCGCTGCAGAAAGCGGTGGCGGAACGCGGCAGGAATCCAGCCAACGGATCAGCGGTTTCAACGCCATGCCAATGATGCACGCGAGGAAAACGGGCATCACCACAGGACGAGCGAAATACAGAAAAGCAATCGCCCCCATCACCACCAGGGCGACTTGCATAGGATTGGTTTCGGTGGCCGGGGCGTCTGACGGTGCAACAATTGGCGCGTCGACACCCGCCGAGTCCACCGCTGGAACCGGTTCGACGGCTGAGCCGGGCTTGCCTTGGATCGGCGTCGTTGACGGGGGCTCGTTCATATCGGAATGCGGATGAAAAGCAGTCGTCGTCGATTGAATTTCGATTCCCCGAGCGATCGGAATTCCGGTGCTTTGCGTCGGTTGATATCGGCGCTAAAGCACAGCGCCATAGCACGGTCGTTCAATTCTTCGATCTCGTCCCCGCGAGGAAACCCCAGCGCGAAGACCAAAGAAACTTGGTGGCGGAAACCCGGGTTCGGATAACGGCGCCACCAAGTCGCAAGGAACCGAAATCAACTCACAGTT
Organism: Limisphaerales bacterium; assembly: GCA_044224905.1. Classification (GTDB taxonomy): domain Bacteria; phylum Verrucomicrobiota; class Verrucomicrobiia; order Limisphaerales; family JBGAJN01; genus JBGAJN01. Next base: position 1,095,557 of record JBGAJN010000001.1, on the reverse strand, counting down.
TAGTTGGCGGACTCTTTGACGGTGATGTTGTTCACCACTTCGCGCGCACCAACGACGGTCCTGGCGAGGTCGCCAGCTCGATTTTTCTGGTCGCGAGAATTGACGAAGCCGCTCAATTGAACGGTGCCCTTGAACGTATCGACCGTCACTCCGCCATACTTGTACTGCGAGTCGTCAGCCAGGGCGGAGCGGACGCGAGAGGTGGTACCGTGGTCGTCGATTCGCTCGCCCGTGCTTTGTTCGTAGCGACTGCCGGTAGTGCAGCCGGTCACGCCCACGACTAATGGCAGCGCGACCAATGAGGCGATCATTCCGAATGTCTTGAGGGATTTTCCGATGTTTCTTGGATTTGTGTTCATAGTTTTCTTGATGGTTTGGTGTTTGACCGAAGAGACCGACCCACCGTGCTCCGTTGACTAATCTTTAGATTTCTTTTCACGGCCTTTTTCCCCGGCATTCGGGTCGGCCTTGTCATTCGAATCCGGACGTTTCGGAGCAGCACCTTTCGGCGCGGGTTGCGGTCGCACCTCGACAGGCTTTGCGTTCCGCGGCGAAGGCTCCGGAGTTCTCACCACGGATTCTTTCGCGCGTCGTTCGGCGTCCTGCCGCGCTCGATTTTCAATATCCTTCAAATAACGTTGAGAATCTTCGTTCGCTTTCTGCGTTGCCATCTTTGCGCGGGTTTCCCGTTCACGGACAGCGTTCTGATTCGCTTCGATCGCTTTTCGTTGCGCTTCCTCCTGTCCTTTGATTCTCGATTCCTTGGTGCGAGGAGCCGTCTCACGTTGAGTCGGCGTCGGCGCGCGCAGCGCTTCCGGGCGCACAGGTGCCGGTTGCTTGCCCGCTTCGGGCCTGCGGACGTCCGGTTGGGGCGTTGCCCGTTCAACATTTGGCGGGCGAACGGTTGATTGCGGTTGCGGCCTAAACTTGGGATCCGGCTTGGGCGCTTGCGGTGCCGTCGGTGGGGCTGAGTTTCTTCCCGATCCGTTGCCGGACTTCGAAACAATCGGCGATCTCGGGAGTTGCACTCGGGCTGGCTCGACCACGGCGTTTACCCTGCGATCGGGCGTTGCAGCGACTTTCGACTCCAGCGTACGACGCTGATCACGGTTTTGTTGCACTTCCTGGCCTCGCTGGGCAAGACGCTGCCGTTCGTCTCTCGCCACCGGTTGGAAGCGGATTGGATTTTCGGCTCCCTTCGCGAGTTGCTCAAAGGGCGTGGCTACCACCAAGTGATTCTGCCGGGAGTCCGCGGAACCCGGGTTGATCGACCGCTGAGCCGCCCAAGTGCGCGGCGGGCGGGCGCTCTCGTGGTCATGGCGATATTGATAGGACGCTGCTACGCGGTGATCCCACTCCCGATCCTGGCGATGTTCCCAACGCTGGTGAGAGTAAATCGGATCGTAGCCGTGTCGGCTGGATTGGAACGAAAACGAAGCGTAGAAGCCGCCTCGAACGTAGCTCGCGCCATAGTAGTCGCCAAAATAATAATGACTGTAACTCGGCCGCAGGAAGAGGTGGGCCGAGAAAACGCCCAGATCAATCACGATTCGGGGCGAATAGGAATAGCCGCGGCGGGCGTTAACTCCGGCCTCAAAATAGACCGGCGCAAAAAGCACGCCGCGTCGTTCCACCGGATAATCCCAAAAGCCGCCGACAAAAATGTATCCGCGCGGAGTCCAGACGTAATGTGCCGGACACCAATCCCAATCGGCTCGCCCTTGCACCCAATAGCCCGGACGCCACGCGTAACGCCCGCTATACCAAACCCAGCATCCCGGCGACCAACCGTAATCAATTGAAGGTGCCGCAATATTCGGCCCCGTTTCGACAGTCGCAGGCGGCGCGGGCAGATAAATGGTTTCCCTGGCAGCGGCGTCGGCCCAATAGCCCGACGTCCATTGGAAGCCGCGCGCGGTATTTCCCCAGTAGCCGGCGATCCACTCGCGCCCCGGAGGCAACGCGCGCCAAGTTCCACTCACCCACAGAAAGTCACTTCGCTCGTCGTCCCACGCCCAATAGCCGGGGATCCACGTGACGTTGTCTCCGTCAGGCCGTTCCTCGGGCGGCATTTCTTCGATGACGCCCGGCGGGGTTTTCGGAACCACGACGCCCGGCTCGGGATTAAAGCTGACGATTCCGGCGAACGCTTCATGTACTGGACCGCGCGTGAGCACCTGTGCTCCGGGCGCATCGTTGTAAGCCGGCTGAAGTTGGCCGTGTGCGGAATTCCAACTAGAACCCATTAGCAGAGCTAGCGCTACGGTCAGGCAATGCATGGCGGCGCGCGATGCGGAGCATGCGGGGATCTTGTTGCAAATGTTGATGGCATTCATGACGGGATTTGCTTTCTCGGAACCGCAGCAATTGCGCGGCTCTCTGGTTTATCTGCCGCGACCGCGTTCGTTTCCTTGCCCTTCGTAGCGGCGTTCGTCTCCGCGGTTGTATCTCGATCCCGACGGCGCCCAATGTCTCGGATACTGCCGAACCACCGCTGAGTGGTGGAACGATGGCGAGTCATGGAAATCCAACCTTACCGAAGGCGATGCAAACAACACATCGACGGAGACGTGCGGCGGTGCCGGTCGCGAGACCCAAGAGCGGCCATCGAGGTAAACGTATTGGCGCCGGCTGCTGCTGTAATAAACCTCGTAGCCGGGATAATAAACGTAGTCATCCCGCACGGCGACTCCCGCTCCAACGACGACACCGCGAGGTTCCACATATACGCCGCCGTGACGCGGCTCATCGACGAACCCGACGCAACCCGTGAAGGCGCCAAGCGCCACCGCGACGAGAACGATTCGGATTTTGGAGTGACTAAGTTGTTTCATAAAAATTCCTTTGCGCTCTACGGCGCTATTTTTTCGCTCACCCATTGGCGAGCTTGTTGGAAACCTTGCTTGGAAGATTCGTACGCTTTCTTGAAGCCGCTTTTGACACTGTCCCACGTGGATTCAGTCGCGTTGCGCGCTTCGTCGAGCTGCTTGTTCAATTGGGCGGTTTGGTCGCGCAAAGCCTGGAGCTTCGGTTGCGCCTCGGCTTTGATTGCGTCGCTGGACTTTTCGATCTTGGCGTTGAGCTGGTCCACGTCGCGGTTCAGCTCGCTCAACTGAGCCTGCATCTTTTCCACGAACTCGGACTTCTGCGCGAAGGTGTAGTCCTTCATATCCTGCGCGGCGTCGGCCGCTTTCTCCTGAACCTTGTCGAGTTGCTTGGAAGTCGTCTCCGATTTGTCACAACCGACCGTAAAAGCGGCAACGGAGAGGAAAGTGACGAGTAATGTTTTGTGTTTCATAATTAATGTGCGGGTTAAAGGTCGCAGTGATGACCGAGATGAAACTAGTTGCTGGCTTAACATCCAGCTATGGGGTGTAACCCGACCTTAGTTTTGATCGCCGGGAACGGTCGCGAGCTCAGGGCGCCGCCGCACAAGAGGGGGAAACACCTTATATGCCGGTCCGGAACCGTGACGCAACGTCTTGAGGCAAAGCATAGCCAGCGCAACAAAGTCGATTCGGCGGGCTTGACGCGGCTCCGCGTCGGGTTCGCGCGTTCATCGCTCTTGCTTCGTTGGCAGTGCGGCAAATCGGCAGTCACGTCAAAGACAGCCCATTACAGAAATGCTTTGCGGCGGTTGCGACGGGAATCCGGAAACACATGCAAATACTGCCATCACTCATTCAAAGCTGGATGGCGGGTCACCCGCGTTCGTCGACAGTCGTGGGCGAACCGCCATTGCGGGCTGAGTTGTTTAGTGTGGAACAGTTGGCACGCCACGCGAAAAAGATCGCGGCCGAGCATCAGTTCGTCACCGCGCAAGGTTCGAACCGCCTGCTAGCCCAGCTGCAACAAAACGAAACCGTCTTACGATCTTTTAATCACGCCACGCTTTCCGTTAACCCCAGCCGACGGATCACGCCCGCCGCCGAGTGGTTGCTCGACAACTTCTACCTGATTGAAGAGCAAATTCAGATGGCCCGAAGGCATTTGCCGCGCGGCTACAGTCGGGAATTGCCCCGACTCCTGAATTCATACTCCGCCGGATTGCCTCGCGTTTACGACATCGTGCTTGAACTGATCTCCCACGTGGACGCGCAGATCGACGCCGGTCCGCTCAGCGCTTTCGTGGCCGCCTACCAAACGGTCGTGCCGCTGAAACTCGGAGAACTATGGGCCATTCCCATCATGCTGCGTCTTGGGTTGATTGAAAATCTCCAGCGCGTCACCACTCGCCTTACGCTCGCACGCTTAGACCGCGATCTGGCGGACCTGTGGGTGGATCGATTGCAGGACATGGCGGAGAAAAATCCTTCTCATCTCGTCATCGTGGTGGCGGACATGGCGAAGGCAGATCTGCCCACTTCCAGCTCGTTCGTTGCGGAGTTTTGTCAACGCCTGTCGCGTCAAAGTCCCGTGTTGCACCTCGCGCGCGGCTGGCTGGAACAACGACTCGTCGAACGCGGGTTGTCGATCGAACAACTCGTCCATCTGGAGAGTCAGAATCAAGCCGCGGATCAGGTTTCCGTCAGCCACAGCATTGCGAGCCTGCGATTTCTGAGCGCGACTGATTGGAAAGAGTTCGTGGAATCGTTGAGCGTCGTGGAGGCAACTTTGCGGAAAGACCCCGCCGGCATCTACGGCGAAATGGATTTTGCCACGCGTGACCGCTATCGGCACGCGGTCGAATTCTTCGCGCGATACAGCATGTCTTCGGAAGCGGAGGTCGCGGCAAAAGTCGTCGAATTAGCCGGAAGCCACGCGCGGCACGGCGCGCGGGAAATCCGCACAACCCACGTAGGTTTCTATCTGATCGACAAGGGACGGGCGAAACTCGGACGCGCGGTCGCGGTGCGCTGGCCAATGCGAACAACCATTGAGCGAGGCATTCACCATTTTCCACTCACATTTTACGCCGGCGGAATTGGGGCGCTCACCTTGGTCGCCACGTTTGCATTCATGCTGCAAGCTCTGGTCTTCCACGTGCAGGGATGGAAGCTGATTTTCTTCACCGCTGTCTTCGCGGTCTGCGCCAGTCAACTGGGAGTCGCGTTGATGAACTGGTTGTCCACCGTGCTCATGAAACCGCGCCTGTTGCCGCGCTTGGACTATTCCTCTGGGATCGCGTCCGACTGCCGGACGCTCGTAGTCGTGCCCACGATGCTCACGAGCATCGACGGCGTGGACCGCCTCATCGAGACCTTGGAAATTCATCATCTTGCAAATCGCGATCCCAACCTTCACTTCGCTTTGCTGACCGATTTCCGCGACGCGCTGGAAGAGCTTCAGCCCGCTGATTCACAGTTGCTCCAACGCGCGCGGGCCGGGATCGAACTACTCAATCGTAAATATCTCTCAGACACCCAGGATCTGTTCTTCCTCTTTCATCGCCCGCGTCGCTGGAACGCCGGCGAGGGCGTGTGGATGGGTTACGAACGCAAGCGGGGGAAGCTGACGGAATTGAACGCGTTCCTTCGCGGAGGATCCCGCGAATGCTTTTCGGTGATCGTGGGAGACACCGCCATTCTGCCCGCAGTTAAATACGTCATCACGTTGGATACGGATACGAAGTTGCCGCGCGACGCCGCACGTCAGCTCGTGGGCACGATGGCGCATCCGTTGAACCGCCCGGAATTCCATCCAGAACGCGGGATCGTCACCGAGGGTTACAGCATTCTGCAACCGCGCGTGGGCGTCAGCCTGCCGAGCGCGCGACGCTCGTGGTTTGTCCGGCTTTTCGCCGGCGATGCGGGGATTGATCCGTACACGCGAGAAGTGTCCGATGTTTATCAGGATGTTTTTCAGGAAGGTTCGTTTATCGGAAAAGGCATCTACGACGTGGACGCATTTCAACGGGCCATCGAGGGACGCTTTCCCGAGAACACGATCCTCAGTCACGACTTGCTGGAAGCCTGCCACGCGCGCTCTGCCTTAGTGAGTGACGTGGAGTTCTACGAAGAATTTCCCTCCCGCTACAACGTGGACATGGATCGACGGCACCGGTGGATTCGCGGTGACTGGCAGATTACCCAGTGGCTTCTACCGCGGGTTCCCGGCGCGGACGCGCGCCGCATAGCCAATCCGCTCTCGTGGCTTTCGCAGTGGAAAATATTCGACAACCTTCGGCGCAGCCTCGTCCCCATCGCGCTGCTTCTCCTGATTCTCGGCCATTGGCTTCTCCTCCCTGGGGTCGGCGGAAGAGGTGTGCTGTTCGTAATTGCGATCATTGCGTTGCCCGGTTTCCTGGCCGCGCTGGTGGAGGCCTTTTGCAAGGCAGCGGAACTGCCGTGGGCGATGCATCTTCGCGCGGTCGCGGGATCGGCGGGGCGACAATTGGGGCAAATCATCCTCACGCTGACATTTCTCCCTTACGATGCCTTCATCAGTCTCGACGCCATCGGGAGAACCGTGCTGCGCCTGCTGGTGACGCATAAGCGACTTCTCGAATGGCAGACGTCGAGCGATTCGGAGCGTTCCACTCGCGCCGAACTCGGGGACTTCTTCTCCACCATGTGGATTTCGCCAACGGTGGCATTGGCGAGCGCTTTTGCCATAGCACTTTTCCAACCCAACGAGATGTTGCCAGCCTTGCCCCTTATTGGCGTCTGGCTCGCGGCTCCGTGGATCGCGTGGCGGATCAGCCAGCCTATCGAGACCCGCCCGCCGGATTTGTCCGCGGACCAATTGAGCTTTCTCCGCCAAACCGCCCGCAAGACTTGGCACTTTTTCGAGACCTTCGTTACCGCGCGCGAGAATTGGCTACCGCCGGACAATTTTCAGGAAATTCCCGCGCCCGTCATTGCGTCGCGAACTTCGCCCACGAACATGGGCTTGGCGCTGCTCGCCAATCTGGCGGCTCACGACTTTGGATATCTTTCGACGGGTGGCCTGATTCGCCGCACCCAAGCCGCGCTCGCTACGATGCAACGTCTCGAACGGCATCGCGGCCATTTTTACAACTGGTATGAAACGCGAACATTGCAGCCTCTCCTTCCGCTCTACGTATCGAGTGTGGACAGCGGCAACCTCGCGGGTCATTTGCTTACGCTTGCCGCTGGGTTGCGCGAACAAGCCGATGAGAAAATTTTCACGCCGCAGATCTTCATCGGTCTGCGCGACACCGTGAAGTTGCTTCGTGGTCTGACTCACGAAAACGCGACGCTGGCCAAGCTCGATGCCGAACTCGACGCCGCGCCTTCGGGACTTCGAGCGTCGTTCCGCCTGCTTCAAAGCACGACGCAACATGCGAACGCACTCGTCGCCGCACTTGGGAACGGTGATGAACAACTCAATGACTGGACGCAGACACTAAAGCGGAGTTGCGACGAGCATTTTGAAGAACTGGTTTTCCTCGCGCCGTGGCTAACTTTGCCCGCTCGCGGTGACCTCAACCAATCCGCAGATGGCGCGATCACCCAATCCGAAATCCGAAATCCGAAATCGCAAATTGATTCGATCGCTCCCAGACCAACCGCTGAGAAGTCGGAAGGAAACCCGGGTCAACTCGATCAAGCGCTGTCGTTGCGCGAAGTTTCCAAATTGGATGAGCAGCTCGGCGTCGTGAGCGAAACCAGCGGGCACAGCGATGAATGGACGCGCTGTATGCGTGAAGCTAGCGACCATGCCCGCCAGCGCTTGGCCGCATTGGAAGCATTAGCGACGCAATGCGATGACCTGGCTCGCATGGATTTTCTGTTTCTGTTCGACACAGCAAGGGACCTTTTCGCCACCGGCTACAACGTCACCGAGCGCCGCGCCGACACGAGCTTTTATGACCTCCTCGCCTCCGAGGCACGTCTGTGCAGCTACGTCGCCATCGCACTCGGACAGGTTCCTCAAGACCATTGGTTTTCAATGGGACGATTGCTGGTCGCGTCGCAAGGCAAGCCAATCTTGGTTTCGTGGAGCGGTTCGATGTTCGAATACCTGATGCCGCTGCTCGTGACGCCCAATTTTGAAAACACGCTGCTTGATCACACCTGTCGCGCCGCGGTGCAACAGCAGATCGAATACGGGAAACTGCGCGGCGTGCCGTGGGGCATTTCCGAGTCGGGCTACAACCGCACCGATGTTGAACTGAATTACCAATACCGCGCGTTCGGCGTGCCGGGTCTGGGATTGAAACGCGGGCTCGCCGAGGACTTGGTAATCGCCCCATACGCCACCGCGATGGCGCTGATGGTGGCGCCCGTCGAAGCCTGCGAAAACTTGCAACGTCTCGCGAGCGACGGCCGCTCCGGTCCCTACGGTTTCTATGAAGCGGTGGATTACACGCCGTCGCGTCTGCCTCCGGACACGACGAGCGCCACCATTCAATCGTTCATGGCGCATCATCAAGGGATGAGCCTCCTCGCGTTGGTAAATCTGTTGCGCGACTACCCGATGCAACGGCGCTTCATGGCGTGTCCATTGTTGAAGGCGGCGGATCTCCTGTTGCAGGAGCGCGTGCCCAAGGCCGCGGCCAGCGTGCTCGCCGAAGATTTGAAGTTGGAGGAATCGCGGGCGTTCACCGGAGACGGCGAATCCATCATGCGGATTTTCACGAACCCTTCGCCGCCCGTGCCCGAGGTTCATCTTCTTTCCAACGGTCGCTATCACGTCGTCATCAGCAGCGCTGGCGGCGGCTACAGTCGCTGGCGCGATCTGGCGGTTACCCGCTGGCGTGAAGACGCGACGCGCGATTGCTGGGGAACGTTTGTCTATCTGCGCGATCTGGTGACCGGTGAATTCTGGTCGACCGCGTACCAACCCACCTTGCGCCCCACGAAGGGTTACGAAGCGATTTTCACGCAGGCGCGCGCGGAGTTTCGGCAACGTCACGCGGGTCTCGAAATTCATACCGAGATCAGCGTTTCGCCCGAGGACGATATCGAGTTGCGACGCATCACCATCACCAATCGCTCGCCCGTCGCGCGGCAGATTGAACTGACGAGCTACGCCGAAGTGGTGCTCGCACTTCCCAGCGCGGATGCGGCGCATCCCGCCTTCAGTAATCTTTTTGTGCAAACCGAATTCGCTCGCGACTCCTCCGCTATTCTCTGCACCCGCCGCGCTCGATCAGCGGAAGAGAAGCCGCCGTGGTTGCTGCATCTGCTGCTGGGTCAAGGCGGTGGCCAGGGTCAAGTCTCCTGCGAAACGGATCGATCGCGGTTCGTCGGTCGCGGCGGCAGCCTAGCCAATCCGGCGGCGATGCAGGATTCGGCGCCGCTTTCGAACACCGTGGGCTCCGTGCTCGACCCCATCGTTTCGCTCCGCCGCACGATTGCTTTGGCGCCGCACGAAACTGCGATCGTCGATCTCGTGATCGGTGTGACAGAGAGCCGAGAAGCGGCGTTGGCCCAAGTGGAGAAGTATCAAAGCCCGCGCATGGCCGACCGCGCATTCGATCTCGCGTGGACTCACAGCCAAGTAACATTGCACCAACTCAACGTCACCGAGGCGGAGGCTCAGCTTTACGGGCGACTCGCCGGTGCGTTGATCTACGCGGACCCTGCACGGCGCGCCAATCCCGCAGTGTTGCTCAACAATCGACGCGGCCAAAACGGGCTCTGGAGCTACGGAATTTCCGGTGATGCCCCAATCGTGCTGCTCCGCATTAGCGACGGGGCGAAGATCGAGATCGTGCGGCAGTTGATCCAAGCCCACTCCTACTGGCGCATGAAGGGATTGACGGTCGATCTCGTGATCGTGAACGAAGACGTCTCGGTTTACCGTCAAACGTTGCAGGATCAGATCACCAGCCACATTTCGTCAGGCATCGAGGCGCAGATGCTGGACAAGCCGGGCGGAATTTTCGTTCGGCGATTGGAACAAATCCCCAACGATGATCGAGTGCTTCTCCAAGCCGCGGCGCGCATTGTCCTCGATGACGAAAAAGGGACGCTCGCCGAACAGATGGAGCATCGCAGCGTCCTCGAGCCGGCCATTCCGGCGCTCAAAATCAGTCGCTCTCGTTCACCGGAACTCCCTGAACACGTTCCGCAACGTGAATTAATTTTTCCCAATGGCTACGGCGGCTTCACTCGCGACGGTCACGAATACGTGATCACGCTTCAACCCGGCCAGATGACGCCCGCGCCGTGGGTCAACGTGCTAGCCAATCCGTACTTCGGCACCGTGATCTCCGAGAGCGGCGCGGCTTACTCGTGGGTAGAGAACTCGCATGAATTTCGACTGACGCCATGGAGCAACGATCCGGTCCAGGACACCACGGGCGAGGCGTTCTACATTCGCGATGACCAGACCGGTGCTTTCTGGTCGCCCACGCCGCTGCCTGCGCAGGGGACAACGCCTTATGTGATTCGCCACGGCTTCGGCTACACGGTGTTCGAGCACACCGAGCACGGCATTGCCTCCGAGTTGTGGGTTTATGTGGCGATGGATGCGCCAGTGAAGTTCTCCGTGCTGAAATTGCGCAACATCTCGGGGGATTCCCGCCGGCTTTCCGTCACGGGCTACGTCGAGTGGGTGTTGGGTGACCTGCGACACAAGAGCCTGCTGCATGTGCAAACAGAGGTCGACCTCAAGACTGGCGCACTCTTGGCGCGCAATCACTACAACACTGATTTCCCGGATCGCATCGCCTTCATCGACGTGAACGACATCACGCGAACGCTTACCGGTGATCGAAAAGAGTTTATCGGCCGGAACGCAGACCTCGCCCAGCCGGCGGCCATGAAGCGCGCTCGGCTCTCGGGAAAAGTCGGTGCCGGACTCGATCCCTGCGGCGCGGTGCAGGTTGCCTTCAGCCTCGCGGACGGGCAGGAGCGTGAGTTTTGTTTCCGCCTCGGAGTGGGGCGCAACGCTGGTGAAGTGCAGAATCTCATCCGTCGCTTCCGCCGCGCCGACGCGAGTCGCGTGACGCTCGAAGCCGTCTGGGAATATTGGAACCGCACGCTCGGGTCCGTGAACGTCGATACGCCGGATCCTGCGGTGAACGTCATGGCCAACGGATGGTTGTTGTACCAGACGCTGAGCTGCCGGCTCTGGGGTCGCACGGGATTCTATCAATCGGGTGGCGCTTATGGATTTCGCGACCAGTTGCAAGATTCAATGGCACTGGTGCATTCCGAACCGGCACTTATCCGCGAGCATTTGCTCCGCGCCGCTTCGCATCAATTTCGCGAAGGCGACGTGCAACATTGGTGGCATCCACCGGCAGGACGCGGCGTGCGCACGCATTTTTCCGACGACTTGCTGTGGTTGCCGTACGTGACCTGCCATTACGTCGCGTGCATTGCGGACACCGGAGTGCTGGATGAAAAGATTCCTTTTCTGGAAGCAAGGCTCCTCAAACCGGAGGAGGAGGCTTACTACGATCTGCCGCATCGCTCCGAGGAATCCGCGACGCTCTATGAGCATTGCGTTCGAGCTATCGAGCGGGCGTTGAGATTTGGTGAACACGGTTTGCCGCTGATCGGTTGCGGCGACTGGAATGACGGCATGAACATGGTGGGAAAAGGCGGACGGGGCGAAAGCGTCTGGCTGGCTTTTTTTCTTTACGATGTGCTCAACCGCTTCGCCGAACTGGCGCGGTCACGCAACGATCTCCCGTTCGCCCAGCGCTGCCTCTCGCAGGCGCGTCAATTGCAACGGAACATCGAGCAACACGCCTGGGACGGCGAGTGGTATCGGCGCGCCTACTTCGACAATGGCGAACCGCTCGGTTCCCAGAGCAATCCAGAGTGTCAGATCGATTCCCTGCCGCAAAGCTGGTCGGTCATCAGCGGTGCGGGCGATCCCGTGCGTTCGCGTCAGGCCATGAACTCTGTGGACGAACGCCTCGTTCGGCGCAAAGCCGAACTCATCCAATTGTTCGATCCGCCTTTCGACAAGTCGTCTCTGAACCCGGGTTACATCAAAGGCTATATTCCCGGCGTTCGCGAAAACGGCGGGCAATACACTCACGGAGCGATTTGGACCGTCATGGCCTTCGCGCTCAGGGGCGAAAACGACCACGCGTGGGAGCTGTTCTCACTGCTCAATCCCGTTCATCACGGCGGGACCGCCCAACAGATCGCCACCTACAAGGTGGAACCTTATGTCGTCGCGGCGGACGTCTACGCGATCGCGCCGCACACCGGTCGTGGCGGTTGGACATGGTATACGGGGTCCGCTGGCTGGATGTATCGGCTCTTGATCGAAACACTCCTGGGCGTGAACCGGGAAGGCGATCAATTGCGTTTAACGCCGCGGCTGCCGAACAGTTGGACGAGCTACAAGATTCATTATCGCTACCAGCAAACGGTCTATCACATCACCTTCAGCCGAGTATCCGCGGATTCGCCAAACGCGAATCAACTCTTCCTCGACGGCACAGCGCTCACAGGGAAAACGGTTCCGCTAATCGACGACCGCAAAGAACATTTCGTGGAGATGAAGCTTTAATTGCAACTCGGCGTTCGTCTTGCTCGATTTGATTTCGCTAACTGTAGCAACCAACTATCTGCACAAAAAAGCGCCTCCAGTTTTTCTGGAGGCGCAGTTGATACAGCGAAAGTTTAGAAGGCGAAACGGACACCAGCGCGTCCCAAACCATAATTTCTCGTGCCGTCGGTCAACACGTAACGGGCGTCAACGAAGGCGCCAATGTTCCGCGTGAAGCGATACTCGATTCCGGCACCCACGTGGGCGAACCACAGTTCGTTCGGATCGAATTGATAGCCACCGCCGCCGTAGACGTAAGGGGCAAATCCACTCAAACCGAGCGGGAAGCGACCAATCAAGCTGGCCGACGCGTTGTCGATGAAGCTGTGGCCGATGTTCTGGGAGTAGGCTTCCGCGCCGAAACCGAAGTTGCGGGTGAGGAAATAGTTCATTCCTGCGCCTGCCCCCAAGGCGACGTCGCGATTGGCACGGATGCCGGTGATGTGATTGATAGTCTGTTGGCCGATCGCCGCGGTGCCGAACAGATCGAGGCTGGTTTCGTGGGCGCGATACCTGTCGTCCTGATTGTATGTGTTCGTGTCAGCCGCAAGGACAGGCTTTGCGGCCAGCAACAGGATCGTTCCGCCGATGACCATTCCGTGTTTCATTAGTTTTTTCATAAGTGTCATGCTACCGCTCGGAAGGCCTGCAACCATGGGGTGAAACCCTACCGATTCAGCAATCATTCGCGCCTAAAAAGGGAACAGCCGCCCGGTGTAAACCGAGCGGCTGGGTTCTAACTCCGCGGTTGGCTGCGCGGCCCTTTTATCAACGGCTGGCGTTGGAAATCAGGGCGCGCCTAAGTCGGTGCTCTATTAGCAGCAGGTGGACGAGGATTCCTTCAGAGCCTTTTCGACCGCTTCCCGGGTTTCGCCCGTGCGCTTCTGAATGCGGCCGACAAGTTCCTCCTGTTTGCCTTGGGCATACTGAAGATCGTCGTCGGTGAGCTTGGCCCACTTCTGTTTCAACTTGCCCTTGGTGATGTTCCAGTCGCCTTTGATTTCGAGTTTGGTCATGATGTTTTGGTGTTGTTGTGTGGTTCATTCGCCGTCGTCATGACGGTAAAAGCATTTTGTGACCGGCCGACGCGCGCGCTGTTTGGCCAGCACGTTGCGAATTACGGCTAATCTACGATCAGTGCGACCGCCGCATCTCCCCGCAAAGCTTTGGAATAGGGACAAGTTTTGTGCGCTTCCTCCATGATGCGTTGCGCCCGTGCGCGATCGACTCCCGGCAGATGGGCGTGCAACTCAACGCCGAGGCGGTATCCGCCCTGATCGTCTTCAATTAGACTGACCAAGGCCCGCACGGTGGAATCCGTGACCGAGGTGCCGAGCTTCTTCGTGGCATTGATCAAAGCCCCGTGGTAGCAAGCCGAGTAGGCGCCCGCGAACAGCATCTCGGGACTGGGGCCGCGCTTCTCCGCACCCTTCTCCAAGGGATTTCCCAAGGTGACGATCGGCTTGCCGTCGGGTGTTTTGATCGTTCCAGAGCGGCCGCCCTTGGAAATGGATTCTGCAGTGAAGAGTGTGGTCATAGTCGAAGTTGAATTGTTGATCATGAATTGAACGAGAGTTGGCGTGCCGCCGGTCAGGCATCAGCGGCGCAACAGGAGCACCACAACGATGATTACGAGGAGAACCCCGACCGAACCGCCGCCGATGTAGTAAAAGTTCGCCAAGAGCGGGGTAGCGAGGAAATGCATAAGAAGTCTTTCGGTTTGATGGCAATTCAATTGCCGTCGTTGTCTAAATCACCCTACGCAACAAGAGCGCTTCCACCCATGGGGTGTAACCCTACCACTTCTCATGTGCCCGCGTCGCCGAGCCCCAGCGACGGCCCGTTTGGAAACTCGATCCGACACCGCCACGGGTGCGCGATGGGGTGAAGACCCCATGGTGTCGCGGACACGCGTGCGCCAGCGTCAGCACGCTGTAACAGGTAACCGCCTCGACTCTGCTCAACGCGAGCCATCAGGGTCCACCAATAGGATCGGCTGTTAACTTTTTCAAATCTGTTCATGCGTGAAGCGAAATGTGACGCGGTAAATTGTGTGATTGCCATGGCGGCTTCCGCCGGTGGCTTGAAGGCGTTGTCTGTGATTCTGAGCGGTCTCCCGAAGGATTTCGGAGCGGCCATTACCATCGTGATGCACGTGTCTCCCGAGCATAAAAGCATCCTGGCCGAAATCCTGAGTTGTCGCACAGATTTGCTGGTGGCTCAGGCGCATACCGGCGACGTGCTGTGCCGTTCCAGTGTTTTTGTTGCCCCACCCAATCATCACCTGGTGGTGGCTAAAGGTGGTCGTCTCAAACTCACGTCAGCGGAAAAAGTTCATCACGCACGCCCATCTGCGGAACCCCTGTTTGCTTCGGTTGCCAGATTATACAAAACGAATGCCATCGCCGTAGTATTGACCGGTGGAGATGGCGACGGCTCGACGGGCGTGCAGATCATCAAAAAGAAAGGGGGCAAGGTCATTGCTCAAGATCGACTCACGTCTCAGGATTTCAGCATGCCGGAAAGTTCGATCAACACGGGCGACGTGGATTTTATCCTGCCTTTGAATGCCATTGCGCCAAAATTGATGCAACTCGTTGACGCGACCAAGAAAGTTAGAAATCCCCGGCGAAGCGCCAAGGAAAACTTGAAGGTGCGCCATAGAAAGCCGACTTCGGTCCAGCGTTAAATTTACAAACTGTGCAACCAGTTGACTTGCTTGGGCACCAGCATCGGGCGACCATTCTTTAGCGTCCGCCACACTTCTGCTGAGGAATCCTCTCGGACGGGTGATGTGCCGCATCTAGACCAATTGCTATGGCTGATCACGGGAAAAAGAGAGCGTTGTTACCGCGGCGGATCTTTGTTCTACGCGTGCTGCGGAGCTTGGGGATCGCATGGGCCATGCTCAGCTTTTCGCTGGGGCTTGGCATTGTCGGATATCACTACTGCGCCGGACTCACGTGGTTGGATTCGCTACTCAACGCCTCGATGATTCTAACGGGAATGGGGCCGGTGAACGAATTGCACACGGTGGCGGGGAAACTCTTCGCATCATTCTACGCGTTGTTCAGCGGCGTAGTGTTCATTACTTCAGTCGCGGTCCTGCTGGCGCCCGTCGTGAACCGCTTCTTGCACAAGTTTCATCTGGAGTTCGAAACCCCGGAGGACGAACGCAAAGAAGATCAGCGCGAGGCGGGCAAGCGACCGGGCGGGCAGAACTGAGCCGACGGAGGTCATAGTGCGCGGGATAGGGAATTCACCCCATATACAGTGGACGGCGGTTGAATGATGTTCACGTTGGATTTCCGGATGTTTGCGAATAAGCAAGCAAGCCGGCGGGTTCCGCTGATTTCGGCGCTCCAAAATGAAACAGAAACTACTCAGGTGGTCTCACCGATACCTGACCGCCTTGCGAACTCACTTAAAGCTGAGCCGGCGCGCAGACTCCCCCGCCGCGTCGAGACTGGGACGTGAAGCGGTCGAACTAGGTCTGGAGACGTTGGAACTGGCTCAAGTTCATGAGCGTTCGGTGGCAATGCTCCTTGGGTCCACCATCTCACGAAGCAAGCGACTGGGAGCGATCAAACGTGCGGGATTGTTTTTCTCCGCAGCGAATAATCCGATCGAAGAAACGCATCGCACCGCCCGACAAAGCAAAGTTCGTGAGAACTGGCTGACCGAGGAACTGGACCAGCGAACGCACGAACTGGCAGCCACCAACCGGCAACTGCAACGCGGCGTCGCCCGCAGCAAGGTGATGGAAAATGCATTCGCGAAGACCGGGAAACACCACAACAAATGCCTCGAGGAGTCGCTCCAGCTTCAAAAGCGCTTGCGGCAATTGACTCACCGCGTCCTGGCGTCCCAAGAAAGTGAACGCACGTGCATCAGCCACGAACTGCAGGATGAAATCGCCCAAACCTTGTTGGGCATCAACGTGCGACTGCTCTCGCTTAAGGAAGCGGCGCGCACCAATCAAAAGGGCCTCAAGAATCAAATCGCCAGCACGCAGCAGCTGGTGCTAGAGTCAGCCAAGTCCGTGCGGAGGTTCGCGCGTCAGCTCAGAATCCACCAGCAAACGTGACTTTCCCACCCGTCACGAGGCCCGGCGGCCGAGCGACGTCCAATCACTGCTCTCGCGCACGTCATCGCCAAGCCCATGAAGACGAATTCGAAACCGAAACTGCGACGGAGAATCTCTGCTCTCACCAAGACTGCTGGGCCCACGAGCGCGTCCTTCCCCATTGTCGGTTTGGGAACCTCAGCGGGCGGGCTCGAAGCGTTGGAACATTTTCTCAACCATGTCCCGAAGAACAGTGGCATGGCCTTCGTCATCGTTCAGCATCTGGACCCGACGCGCAAAGGCATCATGCCCGAGCTGCTACAGCGCGCGACGGGCATGAAGGCCATCCAAGTCAAAGATCGCACCACGGTACAACCCAACGGCATCTACGTGATCCCGCCCAACAAAGACATGTCGATCCTTCACGGCGTGTTGCACCTGCTCGACCCCGTGTCGCCGCGCGGCCTGCGGCTGCCGATTGATTTCTTCCTCCGATCGCTCGCGCAAGACCAGCAGGAGCGAAGCATCGCCGTCATTTTGTCCGGCATGGGATCCGACGGCACACTGGGATTGCGGGCCATCAAGGAAAAAGGCGGGCTGGTGCTGGTACAGGATCCAGCGACCGCTAAATTCGATGGCATGCCGCGCAGCGCTATCGACTCAGGGCTCGCGGACATCGTGGCGCCCGTGGACGACCTGCCCGGCAAGATCCTCGCCTACCTGCAACGCGCTCCGTTGATCCACAAACCCGAGCAAGCCTTGGAAGACAAAGCGAATAGTGCGTTGGACAAAGCGATCATTCTGTTGCGCGCCCACACGGGGAATGATTTTTCGCTCTACAAGAAGAACACGTTCTATCGCCGGATTGAGCGGCGCATGGGCATTCACCAAATCAGCAAGATCGCGACCTACGTTCGTTATCTGCAGGAGAATCCGCAGGAGCTGGATTTGCTCTTCAAGGAATTGCTGATCGGCGTGACGAGTTTTTTCCGCGACCCAGTCGCGTGGGCGGAGTTGCGTCAGACGGTTCTTCCACAGCTGATCGCCAGCCGACCGGACGGGCACGTGTTGCGCGCGTGGGTGCCGGGTTGCTCCACTGGTGAAGAAGCGTATTCCCTCGCGATGGTTTTCAAAGAGGTGATGGACAAGCTGGGAGCCAAGAAGAAAATCAAACTGCAAATTTTTGCGACCGACTTGGACAAGGATGCCATCGACAAGGCGCGTCAGGGCGCTTATCCCGTGAATATTTCGGCGGACGTTTCACCCGCTCAACTGAGCCGCTTCTTCGTGAAGAACGATCGCGGTTACCGCGTGGCGGCGGAGATCCGAGAGATGGTTATCTTCGCGCCGCAAAACCTCATCAAGGATCCACCCTTCACGAAGCTGGATATTCTGAGCTGCCGCAATCTGCTGATCTACTTCGCGGCGGAGATGCAGAAGAAACTCATCCCGTTGTTTCACTACAGCCTCACTCCGGGCGGCGTCTTGTTTCTCGGCAGCGCGGAAACCGTCGGTAATTTCACCGAGCTATTCACGCCCATTAACAACAAGTCGCGAATCTTTCGTCGCGCGGAGTCCGTGGTGCGCAAGGAACCGCTCGAGTTTCCCTCGTCCTTCGCCCCGCCCTTGCCCGTCGGCACCAAGGAGCGCGTTGCCGCCGTGCCGCATCTCAGCTTCCAGACTATGGCCAACCAGCTGGTGTTGGATCATTTCGCACCGCCCACGGTAATCGTCGACGACAAGGGCAACATTCTCTACGTGAGCGGTCGCACGGGAAAATATCTTGAACCCGCCGCGGGCAAGGCGAACTGGAATATTTTCGTCATGGCGCGCGAAGGACTCCGCTACGAGCTCGCCAACGCGTTCCAGAAAGCGCTCGATCAGGAAGCTCCCGTGGTGGTTCAAGGTCTTCAGGTCGGAACTAACGGTGCAAAGCAGCACGTGAATCTCGCCGTCCAGCGCCTCAATGAGCCGCTGGAACTGCGCGACTTGGTGATGATCGTGTTCACCGATTTGCCCGCGCCGCTGGAAATCCCACCGCCGCACCGTCCCGGCAAGGCTGGCACTCGTCACGCCAGCCAGGCTCACCTCGCCGACCTCGAGCGCAAGTTTCAAGAGGCCCGGCAGCAAGCGCAGACGGTCCGCGAGGAAATGCAGTCCTCGCAGGAGGAACTCCGCTCCGCGAATGAGGAAATGCAATCCACCAACGAGGAGCTTCAATCCACCAACGAGGAGCTCATGACCTCGAAGGAAGAAATGCAGTCGTTGAATGAAGAACTGCAGACCGTCAACGCCGAGTTGCAGGCCAAGTTGGACGAGTTGTCGCGCTCCAACAACGACATGAAGAATCTGCTCAATAGCACGGACATCGCCACGCTGTTTCTGGACAAGGATCTCAAGGTCCGTCGTTTCACCACGCAGGCGACGAAAATTATCAAGCTCATCCCCGGCGATGTCGGGCGCCCCATCACCGACCTCGCCTCCGATCTGCTGTATCCGGAACTCCCTGACGACGCGCGCGAAGTGTTGCAGAAACTGGGCTTCGCCGAGAAGCCGATCAACGCTCGCGACGGCCGTTGGTTCACCGTGCGGATCATGCCTTACCGCACGCTCGACGATCGGATTGACGGTCTGGTCATCACCTTCGCGGACATCACCGCGGCCAAGAAGCTCGAAGCGCAGTTGCGCGCCGAGCACGCCACGTTGGCAAAGCACCTCGCCACGCGATTCCAAGGAAAACCACTGAAGAAAGCCGCCCCTGCCCGAAACAACATTTCACGCAAAGCCGGCCGAACGCCCTCGAAAACCGTGAAGCCCAAGAAACCGTAGCGACACTGTTATGCCCAAAAATCCTGAGCTCCCGGACGACGCTGCAGAATTGCGGAGTCGAGCCGAAGCGAGGCTCAGCGCTCGGCGGGCCGCGTTGCAGTCAAAGCCCGGTGATTCCCAGTATGAGGCGGACACCCAACGGCTGCTGCACGAACTGGAAGTCCACCAAGTGGAGTTGGAGATGCAGAACGCGGAGTTGCAGCAATCCCGCGACAACTTGGAACGGGCGGTGGAGAAGTACACCGACCTCTACGATTTTGCGCCCATCGGGTTCCTGACCCTCAATCGCGACAGCATCATCCAAGAGGCGAATCTGGCGGCGGCCACGTTGCTCGGGATTGCCCGTTCCACACTCGTTAAGCAGCGCTTCAGCCGATTCGTTTCCGTCACGGAGTTTGCCGATTTCCGCGCATTTCTAAAAAAAGTTTTCGCCAGTAGCGCCCGCCAGAGCTGCGAGGTGACGGTCGAATTGGAAGGGAAGCAACCCTTCACCGCCGAGGTGGGCGCCATCATTTCGGAATCGGGAAAGGAATGCCGGCTCACGCTCATGGACATCACCGGGCGCAAGCGGGCGGAGGCGGATCGCCTCATCGTGAACAAGCTGGAATCGACGGGAATTTTGGCGGGCGGGATCGCCCATGATTTCAACAATCTCCTCACGGTGCTACTGCTCAACGTGGAAATGGCCCGCGAATTCTCGCCGCCCGGAGGAGATCTGATGCGGCATCTCGAAGATGCGATCAAGGCCGGGTCGCTGGCCCGCGAACTGACCGCAAAGCTGATGAGCTTCTCCTCGGGTGGCTCGACCCTCCGCAAGCCAATGCTGCTCCCTGCCGTCATCCGGGACACCGTCGGCCGCGCCGTGAATGGCTTCAACGTGCGGACCGAATTTTCGCTCGCGGAAAATCTCGAGGCCGCCGAAGTGGACGAATTGCAGTTGGGACAGGCGATGCGCAACCTGATTCTTAATGCCTGCGAAGCCATGCCGCATGGCGGCGGCGTTCTAGTTCAAGCGAAGAATGTTTTGTTAAGCGCCGACGATCACCCGCCACTGCCGGCCGGCAACTACATCAAGTTGAGCGTCGTTGATCAGGGCGAAGGAATCGCAGCGGACGTCCTGCCGAAAATCTTCGATCCCTACTTCTCCACCAAGCAGCGCGGACTGCAAAAGGGCATGGGCTTGGGCCTGACCATTGCTCACGCGGTGGTGAAGAAGCACAATGGCGCCATGGTCGCGCAGTCCACGGCAGGCGTCGGAACCACTGTTCACATCATTCTGCCCGCGTGCCGGGTAGGCGACCGGCCCGACCGGCTCGGAACTGCCTCCGCTAAACCGCGACACGGACGGATTATCGTGATGGACGATGATGCCAAAGTGAAGCAGGTCACCCAGCGCGCGCTCCAAAAGATGGGTCACGAGGTGGAGCTCGTGTCGGACGGACGCGCCGCCATCGCGGCTTATGGTCGGGCCATGGATTCCGGTAAGCCCGTTGTGGCCGTGCTCTTGGACTTGGAAGTCCCCGAAGGAATGGGCGGTAAAGAGACCATCGAAGTCCTGCAGCAAATCGATCCTGCCGTGAAGGCCATCGCCATGAGCGGCCACGCCAGCGATCCCGCTGTCCTGCGGTACGGCTACTACGGTTTCAAAGCGGTACTGACGAAGCCTTTCAGCGTCGCCCAACTCGACAAAGTTCTCACCCTCGTCACCGGAAGCTGATTGAACGGCATGAAAAAGAAAACCAATCCCGCCGCCAAACGCGCCGAGCTGAAAGAATTTCGAACGCACCGGCATCGCCGCCCCATCATGGCGGAACTTTACCGCCGCGCCGAAGCCAAGTTGAAAGCCCAGCGGATGAGTCCGCTGTCAGCGGCCAGAGAGCCGCTCGCCGAGGCCGATCCGCGACGGCTCCTGCACGAATTGCAGGTCCATCATGTGGAGCTTGAGCTGCAGAACGCGGAGCTTCAGGAGGCGCGGAACACGATGGAAGTGCTGCTGGAGAAATACACCGACCTCTACGACTTCGCCCCCGTCAGCTATTTCAGCCTCGACCAAGACGGTCGGATTCAACACGCCAATCTCACCGGCGCTCATCTCGTCGGGATCGACCGCTCCCGCTTACTGAGCCAATCCTTTGTTTCCCTGATTTCCTTCACGTGTCGTCCGGCTTTCCAAGCCTTCCTCACGCAGGTCTTCGCCGGCTCGATCAAGCGTTCCGGCGATTTCCAGCTCCTGTGCAAAGGTCAGCCACCGCGGATCGTTAATATCGAAGCGCAACGCCGGCTCAACGGGCAGGAATGCCGCGTCGTCGTCGTGGACATCACCGACCGCAAGCGCGTGGAGGACGAAGTGCGTGTTTCGGAAGTTCGCTACCGCCGCCTCTTCGAAACCGCGCACGACGGCGTGCTCTTGCTGGATCCCGCGACGCGCAAGATCACCGACGCCAATCCGTTCATGACGATGCTGCTCGGCTACTCGCACGACCAGTTGGTCGGCAAGGAACTCTTCGAGATCGGCCTGTTGAAGGATGAAGTCGCGAGTCAGGAAATGTTTCAGAAGCTGCGACGGACCCGCGAAGTTCGCTACGAAGACCTGCCGCTCGAAAGTAAAAAGGGACGCCATCAGGAGGTCGAGGTGGTCGCCAATCTCTATCAGGAGAACGGTCACGCGGTCATTCAATGCAACATCCGCGATATCACGGAACGCAAGCAGGCGATGGATGCGTTGCACCAGAGCGAGGAGCGCTATCGCACGCTGTTCAATTCGATGGACGAAGGCTACTGCATCATCGAAGTGATTTTCGACAAACGCCAAAAGCCGATCGATTGGCGTTACTTGGAAGTGAACCCGTCGTTTGAGAAACACAGCGGACTGCACGACGCCACCGGGAAACTCATCAGTGCCATGGTTCCAGACCTCGAACGGTCTTGGTTTGAGATATACGGCAAGGTCGCCTTGACCGGCCAACCGGTTCGCATTCAGCATCAAGCGAAAGAACTGGGCGACCGCTGGTTCGATCTTTACGCCTTCCGGGTCGGCGGGCCGGACAGTCGAAGAATTGCCGTCCTTTTCAATAACGTCACTGAGCGCAAGAAAACCGAGCAGGAACTATCGGAAAAGGCCCGCCTGCTGGACATGAGCCACGATGCGATCATTGTGCGCGATATGGCGGGTCACATCCGGTATTGGAATCAAGGGGCGGTTACGCTTTACGGCTGGCCGCGCGAGGAGGCGCTCGGGAAACAGAGCCACGTCCTGCTCAAGACCAAATTCCCCATTCCGCTGAAGAAGATGACCGCGGAGCTTCACCGGACAAATCACTGGATTGGCGAGCTGTTGCATACCACCCGCGATGGCCGGCGTGTCACGGTGTTCGCCCGCAAGACGCTCGACCGCGACGGCCATGGGAAAGCGGTCGCAGTACTCGAAAACATTACCGACATCACGGAACGAAAACTGGCCGAAGCGGCACAGCGCCGCAGCGAGGTCTTGGCTGCCTCCAATCAGAAGCTGGAACACGAGATCATCCGGCGACGCGAAGTGGAGGTTTCGCTCCGCAGAAGTGAAGAGCATCAAAAGCAACTTTTGAAGGAATCACTCCAGATGCAGGAAAAACTGAAACATTTGTCGCGCCAAGTACTGCAGGCTCAGGAGGAGGAACGCAAACGCATCAGCCGCGAGCTCCACGACGTCATCGCGCAGACGCTCACGGGCATCAACATCCGCCTGGCTGCGTTGAAAAAATCCGCCGGGCTCGACAACTCCGCCTTCGAACGCAACATCGAACGCACGCAAGAGCTGGTTCGGCAGTCGGTGGACAAAGTGCACGAGTTTGCCCGCGACTTGCGCCCCACGGTGCTGGATGATCTCGGCCTGATTCCCGCACTGCATTCCTTCATGACGGGCTTCACCGCCCGAACCGGTGTGCGCGCTCATTTGACTGCATTTGCCGGCGTGGATCAGCTGGATCTCGCCAAACGCACGGCGCTGTTTCGCGTCGCGCAGGAAGCATTGACCAACGTGGAACGCCACGCCCGAGCCAGCCGCGTGGACGTCTGCATCCACAAGCTGCCCCATCACTTGAGCATGGCCGTTAAAGACGACGGCAAATCCTTCGACGTGGACCGCACCGCGCACGGGAAGGGAAGCCAGCGCCTCGGATTGCTGGGCATGCGCGAGCGTCTCGAAATGGTCGGCGGTCAGTTCAGCATCGATTCCCAACCCGGCCACGGCACGACGGTCACTGCACAAATACCTTTCTCATCCCGCAAAACGGGGGGGGGGGGTAAACGAGTCCGCTAACACACCAACTTAACTTTTATGAAACGAATTACTGTCCTATTGGCGGAAGACCACATGATCGTCCGCGAAGGCCTTCGCAAAATGCTCGAGCTGGAGCCGGATTTCGACGTCGTCGGCGAAGCACAAGACGGCCGCAAGGCCATCGCGCTCGCGACCAAACTCCGTCCCAATGTGGTGCTGATGGATATTGCGATGCCCTTGCTCAACGGTTTGGAAGCCGCTCGTCAGATCCTCAAAACCGTCCCCAACACGAAGGTGCTCATGCTCTCGGCGCACAGTGATGACGCCTACGTCAAAAACGCCACGGAATCCGGCGCGGTTGGATTTCTGCTCAAACAAACCTCGGCCCAAGACGTTTGCCGCGCGATTCGCGAAGTGCAAAAGGGCAACACCTTCTTCAGCCCGTCCATTTCCAAACGCCGGGATCGACTCGAATCGCAATCGACCGGGCGCACCGGCATATCCGCGAAGAACGGCGTTCAACTGACATCGCGTGAGATGGAAGTCCTGCAACTGATCGCCGAGGGCAAAGCCAACAAGCAAACTGCCGATGAGCTGGGCATCAGCGTCAAGACCGTGGAGAAGCATCGAGAGCATCTCATGGAGAAACTGGACATTCATGACACCGCCGGACTCACCCGCTACGCCATCAGCGCGGGGATCATCGAGAGCAGCGTCCAATTGACCATCGTTTAACAGCGGGCCGCTTCGGCCTTTGTCGTTATCCAATTGGAATCGCAATCCGCAGATCGCTTCGGCGATCACGCGGTCGCATGGATTTCTTCCAACACGAGAACATCCGGCGGCCCTTCCTGTCCCGACGATCCGCGCGCGGTAGAACCGTCATGCAGTATTTGCCTGTGGGGCTTTCACCCCATAGCCGGTGCACGTCCTCCCCGATTACGTTCGTCGACCAACTGAGAAAGTGAAATTGGCCCCGTACCAAGCAACCCGAACCGAGCCGGAGTTATGAAGGAAATTTTGCCCACCCCAAACCGTGCCGCCAACGGCACCCCTCCCGAGAAGTCGTTACGCGCTTCAGAACTGAGCTACCGGAGATTGTTCGAAGCCGCGCGGGACGGGATTCTGATCCTCGACGTCGACACCGGGCGCATCGATGACGTGAATCCGTTTCTGGTCGAGCTGTTGGGTTTCTCCCGCGAAGAAATGATTGGTCACACGGTGGGCGAACTGAGTCCGTTCAAAGACATCGAGTCGAACCAAATCATGCTCGAGCGCCTCCAACGCGACGGCTACGTCCGGTACGAAGACTTGCCCTTGGAAACCCGGGAAGGTCGCAAGGTCGCGGTGGAGTTCGTCAGCAACGTTTACCAAGCCGGCGACCGCAAAGTGATTCAGTGCAACATTCGCGACATCACGGAGCGAAAACAGACGGAGGTTGAAATCCTGCGGCTCAACGAAACTCTCGAGCGCCGCGTCGTGGAACGCACCGCGCAATTGCAAACCGCCAACCAGGAACTCGAGGCGTTTAGTTTCTCCGCTTCACACGATTTGCGGGCGCCTCTGCGCCGGGTCAAGGCGCTCGTTGAGTTGCTGCGGCACGATGCCGCGGCGGCGTTCTCGGAAAGCAACCTTGTCCACATGGCCGCCATTTCCCAGTCCGTCACGCTAATGGGAAATCTGATCGACGATTTGCTGGCGTTCTCCCGGATCGCCCGATCCGAGATGCAAAAGTCGGAAGTGAACCTCGGCGAGTTGGTGCGGGAAGTGGTCGTTGATTTCGACGCCGAGACTGAGGAACGCACTATCGTTTGGACGATTCAATCGTTGCCGACCGTGCGGGCGGACTACGCCCTCTTGCGGCTCGTGCTGGTCAACCTCATTTCCAACGCCCTCAAGTTCACCAGTCATCGCGCCGAGGCCAAGATCGAAATCGGCGTCGCTCCCAGCGGCAACGACGAGGTTGCGTTCTACGTTCGCGACAACGGCGCGGGCTTCGATCCGAAGTATGCCGGCAAATTGTTCGGCGTGTTCCAACGGCTCCATAGCCAGGAAGAGTTCGAAGGCTCGGGCATTGGGCTCGCAAATGTCCAACGCATCATTAATCGCCACGGTGGCCGCACGTGGGCCGACGGCGTGGTGAATGTCGGCGCGACGTTTTATTTTTCACTCCCGACGCAAACCGAAAGCATTGCAGAAAACAGCGACGTTTAACTCGGACGGCGAGGCGCGAGCCCCAAGTCTTTCACGGTAAACGACCGCCGATTCCAACGAGAATTATTCCCAACGGGGGGGCGAGCTTAGCGCAATCGCTAGGGAAACACCCCATAGAGCCGCAAGCCGATCGCGCTTACGTTTTGGCCATGAAACAGCCCGCGTTGCCAAATCACTTCCACCCGCGCGGGCGGACCCGCGGCACCTGAAACAAAACCTATGTCTATTGGAACCATCCTACTCGTGCTGCTGATTCTAATGTTGATCGGCGTATTCCCGGCGTGGCCGCACAGCAAAAGCTGGGGCTACTACCCGAGCGGCGGCTTGGGGTTGATCGTGATCATCCTGCTCATCCTCGTTTTAACCGGACGTCTCTGAGTAATCAAATTCCACGCTAGGAAAACAGAACTTCGTGTATAGGGGAAACACCCCGTGTCCACCCATAAACCACAATTGATAAATGTAATGTCATGGATGCTATAAAACTTTATTCCACAGGAGGTGTGCCGTGTCGCTGATCTCCCTCGTTCTCACCCTCGTCGTCATTGGCGTGTTGCTCTGGTTGATCAATACCTACATCCCGATGGATGGGAAAATTAAGAAAATACTCAACATCGTCGTGGTGATCTGCGTGGTCATTTGGTTGCTCTACGCCTTCGGAATCATCAACCACACCGGCGACATCCGCGTCCCGAGAGTTCAATAACCGCAACATTTGTCCCTTATATTTTATGATACCCAATCACTCCCAATTTCTGGAAGCGATCCGCGAGATGAAAAAAGTCAGCGTCCGGTTCTATTCCAAAGCCGATAGCGGCGTGGTGGATCGCGTGTGTGCGCCATTGGACTACGGGCCGACGGGCGAAGTTCCAAACGCAGTGAACCAGTACACCTTTTGGGATTATTCCATCACCACGGGCCCGCGTGCGTTCGGACTCATGCCCGTGCAGGTTCTCGATTTGCAGATCCTTGGTGAACGGTTTGATCCAGCGCAACTGGATACCCCTCAATCCTGGAGCATTCCACGCGATTGGGGCAATTCGGCGCAAAGAGCCGGAATATCCAGCGGCGCGGCAGCGCCCTACGCCAACTTGGAAAATGAGCATTCGTATTGAGGCGCCATCCGCCCAGTTGGAAGCAGTTGTGGATCGGCGAGCGCCCGACCCGCTCATCCGTATTCTAGTCGTCGAAGATGAAGCGACCATTCGCCAGCTCAGCGCCACCGTCTTGAGCCGCTCAGGCTTCGCGGTTGACGCTGCCGAAGACGGAGCGGCGGCTTGGCGTGCGCTGAACAATCAGAATTATCATCTGCTGATCACCGACAATCAAATGCCCAAAATCTCCGGGGTGGAATTGCTGAAGCAGATGCACGCCGCCAAAATGGAACTGCCCGTAATCATGGCTACCGGCACTTTGCCAGAAAAAGAGTTTAATCAACATCCATGGATTAAACCCACTGCCACCTTGCTGAAACCCTTCACGATTGCAGAGCTTTTACAAACGGTGAGGGATGTATTACGCAACATTCGCGGGCGCGCTTAGGAAATCCAATTGCATGCCTACTCCCGCGCTATCTACGCCGTCCCCGGATTTACATGACCGAGCGCAGTCATTGCGCAACCAAATCTTTGGGCGCCGCGTTTTTGTGCGCGGAGTGGTCGAAGTGTCCAGCCATTGCCGCGAGAATTGCTCTTACTGCGCCATGCGCCGCGACAACCGCGAGTTGACACGCTTTCGTCTCGCCGCCGATGAACTCGCAGAGTTGATCATTCACCATCGCCCCGCCGCCATCACCGACATTGATATTCAAGCCGGCGAAGATCCAGTGGCCGTTCGGGAAGTCGTGTTGCCTTTGGTCAAGGAACTCCGCCGCCGCACTGATCTCGGAATTACCCTCTGCCTCGGCACGTTGTCACCGCGCGAATACGATCAACTATGGGAAGCCGGCGGGGACTATTACGTGATGAAAATCGAAACGGGTAATCAAGAGCACTATGCGTCCATTGGCGCTCCCGGCACCTTGGCCGAACGCGTAGCGGCCATTTGCTATCTCGCGAGCAAGGGCTGGCATGTTTCGTCGGGGTTGATCGTGGGCTTGCCCGGTCAGACGCCGGCGCATGTGGAGGAATCCCTGAACCTACTCATGACACTCCCTTTGGCCGGTTGTAGCGTCAGCCCTTTCGTGGCCGGTGAGCAAACACCTTTTGGCGCCGCTCCCAATGGCGACATCGAGCAGGCACTGAATTGCGTGGCGTGGATGCGATTGCAAAAACCCAAATGGATCATTCCTGCCGTGAGCGCCATGCGGTTGGTCTCGGCGAACGGTTACGTGCGCGCACTCAATGCGGGGGCCAATCTCACGACCATCAATCTCACCCCACGGTCGGTGCGGGGAAACTATCCCATCTACAAACACGATCGCGTCATCATGGACGAAGAACGCGTGCTCTCGGCGATCGCCGAGGCCGGATGTGAAGTCAGTACCATTGGCATTGCGGAACACCTTCGCGAACAAGCCGCCGAATCCATCGACCGCGTATCCTTCTCTCCCGGAGCAGCGCGCGCGTTTCAAAACGCCCGCAGTCAACGCCACCCCTGATTCTGCGTATGGGGCGGGCAAGCGCGCCGGTGACCTCTCACTTGGTTGAAGCGTGAAGTCTTACAACCCGACAGTAAGACGCCGAACAGCGCCTAGGGTAAACACCCCATGGATGAATCGTAGCTTGCCGTGCTTAACATCCGGAATGTCAGAACGACCATTCTCGATCGGCGATCAGGCGGCTCCCGAACAACCGCCCCGATTCCAAGCTCGGATGGCGCGTACGGAACTCGAGATCATTTGGAGCGATGAGGAGGTGACGACGATCGAGATCCGGCGGACACACCGAGCGCGCGCCTCATCCAGCTTGCACAAAGAAGTGCAAATTCGCGCTCGCTCAACTGGCCCGGCGAGACACCACCCAAACTTGCGTCCACGTCAAGATTACGGATCGCCAGGTTGGAAAATCTTCACCACGTTTCCCCGCAAAGGGCTCCCCCTGGGCATTCTAGCGCTCGTACTGCTATCGCTAATGTTCTCATCGCGAGCGCGCGGTCAGCAAAGTTCGACGAACTCACCAGCCCCTGCGTCGGAAGAGATTGTGGTTCTTCCAAAATCGGTTCCTGATCCAATGGAACCGTTGAACCGTGCGGTGTGGGCTTTTAACCAGGGCGTTATGACGGCGGTTATCAAGCCGACCAGCAAGGTGTACCGGGCCGTCGTGGTGAAGCCGATCCGCACGGGCATCAGCAACTTCGGCAAGAATCTGACTTACCCGGGACGATTGATTAACAATCTACTCCAAGGCAAATGGCGGGGCGCTCGCGATGAATCGTATCGCTTCGCATGCAACACGACGGTCGGAGTTGGAGGCTTTTTTGACGTTGGCACTAAATGGAAGATTCCCAAGTCAGAAGCCGATTTCGGACAGACGTTCGGTCAATGGGGATGGAACCCAGGCTGTTTCATTATGTTGCCGATCTTTGGGCCTAGCAACGAACGGGACACGCTTGGTCTCGCGGCAGATACTGCCGCCAATCCGTTGATCTACATTTCTCCCTACAAAGCCGTCGCGGGAAACCCCCTCACTTATCTCGGTCCGTACACGTACTTTAACTACGGCGTCATGTACAACGATCTCTCGGATTCCGTCGACGAATATGTTCGTTTCAGCAAGGCCGAGATGGATCCGTATTCCGAGATTCAATACGCGTGGACATTCGCGCGCGCGAACCGCGTAGCGGACTTCGAGGTGAAGGGGGAACAGGACGAAGCCTCGCTGGAAACGCTGGAATCTGTTTTCTTCACGTTCAAGGATCCGGAATTTCCGCGCCATGGCACGACTCGATCCGTTTTGATTCCGGAAACGAATCGCAAATTGAAATTCACTTACTGGTTGCAGCCGGGAAAGGCGCCGCTCGTTTACATCGTTCCCGGCCTCGGATCGCATCGACTCGCCAAACCCGCGCTCGCACTCGCGGAACTGGCCTACTCCAACGGCTTCTCCGCAGTGAGCATCAGCAGCGCGTTCAACTCCGAGTTCATGGAGCACGCGTCGACGGCCGCGATGCCGGCTTACTTGCCGACGGACGCTCACGATGTGCAGGTCGCGCTAACGGAAATTGATCTTCGGATGCACGAATTGTATCCGGATCGCTTGGGCCAAAAAGCGATGCTGGGCTATTCCATGGGCGCCTTGCACTCGCTGTTTGTCGCGGGCAACGAGTCGAGCAATCAGCCACCGCTGATCAAATTTGATCGATACGTGGCGATCAACACGCCCGTGCGCTTGCTTCACGGCGTGGCCAAATTGGATGAGTTTTACCGCGCTCCCTTGGAGTGGCCCGTGGCGGAACGCACCGACAACCTGAAGAATACGTTTTTGAAAGTAGCCGCGCTGAGCAAAAGCAAAGTGTCTCCGGAGACGACGCTTCCGTTCAGTGCTATTGAATCCAAGTTTCTCATCGGCCTGACGTTTCGGCTCATGCTGCGGGATATCGTTTTCAGCAGTCAGCGCCGCAACAACCAGGGAATCCTCACACACTCGATTAGCAATTTGCGCCGCACGCCCGTCTACGACGAAATCCTGAAGTATTCCTACCATGACTATTTCGAAAAGTTCGCCACGCCCTATTACACGGCTCTCGGCTTGACCGCGCCAACGTCCGTGGCGTTGGAGAACGCCGGCGACCTCCGAACGTATGAAGCAGGTCTGCGCGCCAATCCGAACATCCGCATCATCGTCAATCAAAACGATTTTCTCCTGGCCGACGAAGACCTCGCGTGGCTCAAAGCCACGTTTCCCGTGGAGCAATTGACCGTGTTCGATCAAGGCGGGCACCTGGGAAACCTGTCCAATCCCGCCGTGCAAAGAACCATCGTTCGTGCGCTGTCGGGACTGCAATCGCCATTGCCCAATCAGAACTGAGCGCATCTTGTGATTCGGCGACGCCGTGCGCATTCTCACTGCGATCGGGACGTCGGTGAACCTTCACCTTTATGCAACGCAGCGGCTCCGCGTTATTTGGCCCGTCGCCGGTCTGGCAACACATCGCCTGCTGCGAAACTTTTCGCATATTGCGAGCCGTCGCGGCGACTGCTTACGAAAACCGCTCACCGACCGACGCAAATTGGTTCTCGCGGAGCGATTTCGCCACTCCAAGTAGGGTAACACCCCATAGCTCAAGGATGGCTTAAGGCTCAATGTGCTAACGGAAAAGGCCCGCTCCTCCAAAACAGAGAGCTCGCCTACCGGTTGAATCACCGACCGACCACAGTCGGGGTGCTCTCTCGACCTCATCGATTACGCTATGCACATCCTCGAAAAAACTATCGAAGTCAACCGACCCATCAGCGCCGTTTACGAACAATGGACCCGCTTCCAAGACTTTCCCCAATTCATGCAAGGGATCAAAGAAGTGCGCCGGCTGGACGCAAAAAATCTGCGTTGGACAGCGACGATCGCCGGCCAGGAAAAAGTTTGGGACGCGGAAATCGTCGAGCAGTTGTCAGATGATACCATCAGCTGGCGCAGCACCAGCGGCGCCGAGAACTCGGGCAAGTTGACCTTCATCGCCCTGGCGCCGGAAAAGACCCGCGTCATTCTCCACCTCACCTACGAACCGAAGGGGTTCTTCGAAAATCTCGGCGACAACCTCGGCTTCGTCAGCGGAAAGGTCACCGACGATTTGAATCGTTTCAAAGCATTCATCGAGTCCCGCGCCGGCATAGATTCGAGCGGGCGCACTGACGAGGCGGCAGTTCCCGCGAGCGCATAAATACGATCTCCAGAATTGAATTCGCAACCAACGACCTGACTCCCATGAAACACAATCACAATCACGACAACGCCCCCAATCCGGGCCCTCAACTCATGCCGGTGCGATTTGAGTTTGATCATCCCACGGCCACGTCCGTTTGCGTCGCGGGGACTTTCAATCAATGGGAGCCCGAAAGTAAATCGCTCCATCCCGCACGGGGCGGCCACTGGTTCAAGGAAACCGCGTTGGCGCCGGGCACCTACGAATACTGTTTGGTAGTCGACGGCGTTTGGATGCCCGATCCGCACGCCACCGAGAGCGTTCCCAATCCTTACGGCGGAAGAAATTCCGTCCTCACAGTCGCCAGCTCACCGGAAGCCACGCACCGCATCGCGGCGGAACAGTCGCCTCTCAAGAATTCGAAACCGTAAAAAACAAACCATATGAACAAACAAACACAAAACCTCGGAGATGAAGTCGGACAACTGGCTGACGACGCGCGCTCACTGATGGCCGCCACGGCTGATGTAGCCGGTGAAAAGGTCGTGGAAGCCCGCAAGCGCCTCGCCACGGCATTGGACAACTGCAAGGAAATCTACGGACGCGTTCGCGAAAAGGCGGTCGAAGGCGCCAAAGCCGCCGACGTCGTCGTGCGCGAACACCCCTATCAAGCCATAGGTGTGGCCGTGGGTGTTGGCGCGCTGCTCGGTTATCTGATCGCGCGGCGGGGCGGACGCAATTGCGATTGATCAGGCCACATGGAAACTACCGCCAACAGTCCCGAGCCGATCGGCACCACTTCGAAGCGGTTCGCGCATCGACTGCTCACCATCGGTGAAAACCGGCTCGAACTGTTCGCGGTGGAAGTGCAGGAGGAACGAGAACGTCTCCTGCACGCGTTCCTCTTTCTGATGGGAGTGAGCGCCTTCGGGCTGCTTGCCGCGATGAGCCTCTCGGCGGCCATTGTGGTTTACTTGTGGGCTTACTCTCCCGTGATCGTGTTGCTGATGCTCGCCACGGTTTACGGTGCGACGAGTTTCTACTTTTTCAAAAGACTCACGCGGGAGATGCGCGATTGGCACTCGTTCTCGGCAACCCTCGATCAACTGCGAAAGGATCGCGAATGTCTGCAACATCTCCTGTCATGAACCCGCTCACTGCGCGAAAGCAACTGCTGGTCATCGAAAGCGAGCTCAATCGCGCGGAGATGATCCAGGATCTCTCCGCGATGGGAGCGAGCATTCAGATATTCGCCGATCGCGCGAAGTCAATCGGTTCAATCAGCTCAATTGCTGCCATAATCTTCGGAAGCTTCGCCGCATTTCGTCGCCGCAAAGCCGTCGGCGTTGTCACCAAGCGATCCTGGGTCCAAACGATTGTCAAAGGCGCCACATTGATTCCTACGCTCTGGATGGCATTCCGGCCGCGGAGTTCCCAAACCAAAAAGCCGTAGGTCATTTCGAAAGAAAACGTTCATGTTAAGAAGCCTCAAAAAACTCTGCGGTGACAAACTCGGTGCGTCCGATGGCGAAATCGGCCACGTAAAGGATTTCTATTTCGACGACAGCAGCTGGGCCGTTCGTTTTGCAATCGCGGACACCGGTTCGTGGTTGCCGGGACGAAAGGTGCTCATTTCGCCTCACGCTTTTGGCACACTTCACCAGGTCGACAAACTCTTGCTCGTAAACCTCACGCGGAAGCAGATCGAAGACAGCCCGTCGATCGAGTCGCGAAAGCCAGTGTCGCGGCAGTACGAGGAAGAATGTTACCGCTACTACGGCTGGCCTTACTATTGGCAAGGCGATGCGCTGTGGGGCATGACCGCGTTTCCCATCTGGGATCCAACTACGACGGTTCCTCCCGGCGAATCTTCGCTCGCCACCGCGCCGCAAACCGAGTGTGCGGATCCGCATTTGCGCAGCATGCAAGCCGTGGACGGATACCGCATTCAAGCGACCGACGGCATTGTCGGTCATGTGTGCGACTTTCTGATGGATGCCCAAAGTTGGGCGATTTCGCAATTCGTGATCAAGACCGGCCATCGCCTTTCCGGCAAAGAAGTCCAAGTCCCAACGAGTACCGTCCAGCGGATCAGTTACGAGGACTCCTTGATCATTGTGGATATGACCCGCGAAGCCATTGAGCAGAGTCCGACCAGTATCTTGGAGCTGATCGGCGCGACGACCTAAACCTGTGGATCCATAGCCAGCCGAATGAAACGCAACTCTATGAAAACATCGACCATGACCGCCCCTGAAACGCCAAAGATGTACGATACTGAAAATGACATCTCCCAAAAGCATCGCTCGGAACTCAACACACTGATGAATCAGCGCCTGGCGTCCGCCGTGGATCTGCAAATGCAAATGAAGCAGGCGCATT
The DNA here is from genome assembly GCA_044224905.1 of Limisphaerales bacterium. Classification (GTDB taxonomy): domain Bacteria; phylum Verrucomicrobiota; class Verrucomicrobiia; order Limisphaerales; family JBGAJN01; genus JBGAJN01. The sequence continues at coordinate 1,061,580 of JBGAJN010000001.1, read as the reverse complement.
GGAACGTGAAAGGCCCGAGTTTCATCGGCCTGCACGAGCTCTTCGACAAGGTCGACGAGGCGGTCGAGTCCTATGTGGACATGATCGCCGAACGCATCGTGCAACTCGGCGGCATCGCTGAAGGAACTGTCCGCGTGTCCGCATCCCGCACCCGCCTTTCCGAATACCCGTTGGAAATCGCCGACGGTATGGCGCATGTCGAAGCCGTTGCTCGCGCGTTGTCGACCTTTGGCGAGCAAGCCCGCAAGACGATTGAAGAAGCCAATTTGCTCGACGACGCCGACACGGCTGATCTCTTCACCGAAGTTTCGCGTGGCATCGATAAATGGCTTTGGTTCGTCGAAGCCCATTCACAAGCGACCAAGTAAACCTACGCTCACGATTAGTTTATGAAAAAGACCTCTGCTTCACCTAAGAAACTGCAACCGCTTTTACCCGGCTCCACGTCAACGTCGGCGAATCCCAAGCCGTCGAAGCGGGACAACACATTCTCCCAATCGCGCGACACTCGAGAAGATCGCGGCGCGCGACAGATGAAGACGTCGCACAGTTCACAAACACTGCCGCACGGGCGGTAAGGATCAAACGTATGAAAAAGAATCCCTTGAAAGACGGCGTCTTCACCGAGAACTCCGCCGGCCTCGGCACCGTGACTCGCGCAATGGTGCGAGACCGCGCCATCGAACTGGCGATTATCAGCGGACGCTCCGCACCGGAAGTTTCAAAATCCGATTGGGATCAGGCGAAGCTCGAGTTGATCGGCGAATCGGACGAGGACTCAAAGGAAGCCCTGCTCGAATCCGCGCCCGAATCTGAGCGCTGGGATCCGCTGCCCGGTTCGGTCGGACAAAAAGTCCCCGTCGCTTCCGGTGACGATGAGGACGACGAAGGGCGCAGCGACAATGAACGACTCGTCGACGAAGGCATCGCCGGCGCAGAACACGATCAACGGCGCCAAGCCAGCGAAAATGCAGCGAAAAGGAATCTGTGAAGCCGGACGAATCCGCCGGGCCGGCGGTTGAAACGCCGGTCAACGCTTCCGACACTCCCGTGGGCCGAGTTGTCGTCTCCACTTCCCTTTATTCCCTCATCGCACAGCAGCCATTTTTCAAGGGACTGAGCGGTCACCACCTCCAACTGCTCGCCGATTCCGCGATGGAAATGCAGTTCGAAGCCGGGCAATCGATTCTTCAGGAAGGGAGCCCGGCCAATCGCTTTTATCTTATCCTCGAAGGCAAGGTCGTGCTCGAATCCGAAGTGAAGGAGCACGGCACGATTCCGATTCTTACGCTCGGACCTGGCGACGATCTCGGTTGGTCTTGGCTTTTTCCGCCGTATTCCATTCATCTGAGTGCGCGTGCGTTGGAGCCCACCCAAACGATTTTTTTCTACGGCACGCGTCTGCGGGAACAGTGCGAGCAAGATCATGAGCTTGGCTATCAGCTCATGAAACGAATTGCAGAAGTGGCGACCCAATGCCTTCGCGCCACGCAACAGCGCTTGATGGAACGCGTCGACACGAGCATGTTGCCCAATAGCCAGGCGGTGCCCGCGATCAAGTCGCGCGAAGTGCCTGAAGGTAGTTAAAACGTAACTCACACGTGTCCCATGAAAACCAACGGCCACGAACACCAAGAAGCTCCCGGGAAACTTCCCCGCACTTTCCACAACCAACGTAACGACCGCGCCACGCTGGCCTCGATCGCACGTCAAGCCATGATCGAACGCGGTCTCGAACCGGACTTCCCCTCCGCCGCGCAGCAAGAGGCGGCGGCCATCGGCGGGCCCGCCGTCGCGACCGCTGGCGTGAAAGATCTTCGTGATCGGCTGTGGGCGTCCATCGACAACGACGACTCCCGCGATCTCGATCAACTCACGGTCGCCGAACCGCTCGCGGGCGGCCGCGTCCGGATTCTCGTGGCGGTCGCCGATGTGGATGCGTTGGTGCGGAAAGGTTCTGCGCTCGACGGTCACGCGGCTCACAACACGACGTCCGTCTACACACCGGCTGTCATTTTCCCAATGCTGCCCGTCGCGCTATCCACCGATCTCACGTCATTGAACGAAGATCAGGATCGCATCGCGGTCGTGGCTGATATGGTGTTTGAGGCTGACTGCGCACTGGCCGAGTCGGATCTTTACCGCGCTCACGTCCGCAACCAAGGCAAGCTTGCATATCGCAGTCTCGCCGCGTGGCTCGACGGTCAAGGACCCGCGCCCCAGCGACTCGGACAGATTGCCGGCCTTGACGCAAACCTCCGCCTTCAGGACAGCGTTGCCCAGAAGCTCGCGGACTTGCGGCACCGCCAAGGCGCGCTCAGCCTTGAATCGATCGAGCCAAGAGCGGTCTTCGAAGGCGATGCCATTTCCAATCTTGATGTGGATCGGAAGAACCGCGCGAAGCAATTGATCGAAGATTTCATGATCGCTGCGAATGGCGTGACCGCGACTTACCTTGAAGCCAAGAAATTTCCCTCACTCCGGCGGGTGTTGAAATCTCCGGAGCGCTGGGATCGCATTGTGGCACTCGCGCATGGCTTCGGCGACCGGCTCCCGAACCAACCAGATGCTACGGCGTTGGAAGCTTTCCTCGCCCGGCGACGCAAGGCTGACCCGGAAAAGTTCCCTGACGTTTCGTTGTCCGTAGTTAAGTTGATCGGAAGAGGGGAATACGCGCTCGATCCGCCCGGCAGCGAGGCGCCCGGACATTTTGGACTGGCGGTGAAGGATTACACGCACTCCACTGCGCCCAACCGGCGCTTCCCCGATCTCATCACGCAACGGCTACTCAAGGCGGCGATTGCAGGATCGCCGCTGCCCTACACCATGGCCGAGCTGGGTGAACTCGCGAAGCACTGCACGGAACAAGAAGACGCGGCCTCGAAGGTGGAACGGCGGGTACGAAAATCCGCAGCGGCGTTGCTCCTGTCCGATCGGATTGGCGAGTCCTTCGATGGCATCGTCACCGGCGCCTCGGACAAAGGCACGTGGGTCCGACTCTTCCAACCGCCAACCGAAGGCCGTCTGGAGCGCGGATTCCAGGGACTCGATGTGGGCGACCGCGTCCGCGTCAAACTTCTCCGCACAGACATCGAGCGCGGATTCATCGACTTCGCGCACGACTGAAACGATACGCCGCGAGAACAAGTCAGCGTGGAGCCAACCAGCCCACTCGCCGCACGAAGAAACAAATTATGAACTGGACTCCACTCAATCTCACCGTCCGCGTCGGCTGCCACCTCGCCTACGAAACCACCGTGCCGACCCCGGTTCTGTTCGTGCTCAAGCCCCGACTCGAAGGCCGGGTTCTCGTGATGCAGGAGAAACTTTCGTTCGGCATCGGACTGCCGTCGTACGAATTTCAGGATTCGCATGGCAACATCACCTATCGCTCCATGCTCATGCCCGGTCGCAATGAGATCCGACACGACGCCCTCGTCGCCGTTTCCTCTCTGCCGGACAGTCGCGAACTGCATGGGCCGCTTCTACCGGTGGGGCAGCTCCCTTTTGAGTTGTTGCGCTACACGTTGCCCAGCCGTTACTGCGATTCCGACAAGCTGATGAATTTCGCATGGAACCAATTCGGCCAAGTCACCCACGGTCTCCCACGAGTTCAAGCCATATGCGATTGGGTTCACCGCAACATCGAGTATCGCTACATGTCCGGACGCTCCGACTTATCCGCCTCGGAAGTCATCGGTCGGAAATACGGGGTGTGCCGCGACTTCGCCCATGCCGCGATCGCCTTGTGCCGCGCGTTCAATCTGCCTGCCCGCTACGTGACGGGGCATCTGCCTGACATTGGCTACGTCGATCCCGGAACAGCGATGGATTTCCACGCTTACTTCGAGGTGTATCTCGGCCAAGAGTGGTTGACGTTTGACGCACGCTACAACGTCCCGCGCATCGGACGCGTTAAAGTCGCGCACGGTGCCGATGCCGTGGACGGCGCCTTTGCGACGATTTACGGAGAGGCCAAGCTGACCCACTTCGAAGTGTGGGCCTACCAAGTGAATCCACAGCAAGTCTCCGTCGGCGACGCGATCGATTTATCTAAACGACTTGATGGCATTCAGGCACTGAGGTTCAGCTAAATCGCCCTCAAACAAACACCATCAAAGTCGCCAACTGACAATTAATACCCTATAGATTCCAAGGCATTTTGCCAATCCGGTAATACGGCCGCAAAAAGGGGCTGGAAGAATACACTCGGGATCTAAAGATTCTATATCAACAATTGCATCCGATTGCGGTCCAACTACAAAAGAGACATATGCTAGAATCGTAAGAATGATGTCAGGCACTGTGGGAGACCTTGGCAAATCGAATCCCTTGACACGCGCCAGGTGTTAGCTCAGGGCATAGAAAATACAGGCGATAGGCTTGCCGCTAGGCAAGGGCCGGGCAGCAAGGGGAATGCAACAGATCTCCTCACTCTTTTGATCCAACCGTTCTCACTTAACAAGGCACGCCTTGTCTGTCATGCGGCAGAAAGTCGTGTGAGCAGGCGAAGCAGGCACCTCGATTGAACAAGTCGGAATGAATTTTGCCGTCTCTGCTCCCATTTTTTCATTTTCACCCGAACAGCGGTATCTAGTCAGGCTCCGTGAAGAAAAACATTCTGTGTCACCGTCATTGTTACGTAGGTGGAGGCAATCCGGGCGTTCGGAGGTAGCAAACACTCAATAAACACAGGCACTAATTGAAATTTCTGCACCACCGGATCGGAACCTCCATTCTGAAATTCACTCTTCGAATTCACTCTAGAATCTTCGTCACGGCGTCCTTCAGATCGTCGACGATTAGTGCGTCGCCGAGTTTTGCGGGTGAAGCCTTCTCGAGTTCCGCGCCGTAGCCGGTTCGCACGAGGATGCTTTTGCGCACGCCGGCGTTGCGACCACATTCCACGTCGAGCAGTTTGTCGCCGATCATGTAGCTCTGCGCGAGGTCCACGCCAAATTCGTCGCGGGCATCGAGCAGGAATTGCGGTGAGGGCTTACGGCCGCGGCTCGGAAGTTCCGGATGCTCGGGCGCGTAGTAAATCTTTTCGAAGCGCACGCCTTCCGCCGCGAGGATTTCCGTAATGCGCGCGTTCACGCGATGCATGTCGGCCTCGGTATAATAGCCGCGTCCGATGCCGGATTGATTGGTGACGATGATCAGGAGGTAGCCGGCATCCATCAACCGCCGCAACGCCGCAGCCGCGCCCGGGAAAATTACAACCTTCGCCGGATCGGCGAGGTAAACCTTTTCCTCAATGATCGTCCCGTCGCGGTCGAGAAATACGGCGCGTTTCATGGTTCAGAGATCCCGTTTAAAACTCGCTAGCAACTCTTCCGGACTCACCGTCGCAGTGCCGATCTTGCCCACGACCACGCCGGCGGCGTGGTTGGAGAAGATTGCCGCCTCGATCGGCGACGCACCTGCGGCGATCGCGAGCGTGAACGAGCCGACGACCGTGTCGCCCGCACCGGAGACGTCGAAAACTTCCTGCGCGACGGTCGGAATGTGAAACGGCGCGTGGCCGCGTTGACACATCAGCATGCCTTGATCGCCGAGCGTGATGAGCAACAACGCCGGCTGAAGTTCATTCAACAACTTGTCCGCCACCGCGAGCAACTTTGCGTCGCGCAAGGGTTCCGCCGCGCGTTTGCCATCGGGCACGCCAGCGAGTTCGAAGGCTTCCTTGCGATTGGGCGTGATCAGCGAAAGCCCGCGCAGATTCAATTGATGCACCGGCTTGGGATCGAGGCTCAGCCACACGCCGCGTTCGCGACAATGACGCTTGAGTTCATCGAGGAGCGGCTGGGTGACGACGCCCTTGCCATAATCGCCGACGATTACCGCGTCCACGCGCGGGAGTTGTTTGAGACAACGGTCGAGCAACGCCTGCGTTTGCGCGGCGGGCAACTCTTCCTGAGTCTCGCGATCGACGCGCACGACTTGCTGCTGATGCGCGATGATGCGGGTCTTGATGCTCGTGTGGCGTTGCTTGTCGATCAGCAGATGGTCGCTATCGATGCGGTTTTCTTTGAGCAGGTTCACCAGCTTCGCTTCGGCTTCATCGTGGCCGATGACGCTGAGCAAACTGACTTGCGACCCGAGCGTGGTGAGATTCCGCGCGACGTTGGCGGCACCGCCAGGCATCGAAATCTCGCGCTGAAACTCGAGCACCGGCACGGGGGCTTCGGGCGAAATCCGATTCACGCGGCCGTAGATGAACTGGTCGAGCATCACGTCGCCGACGACGAGCACGCGGCGTTGGCGCAGATTGTCTAGCAACTGGCGAACGCGACGAATCGAAAGTGTCTTCATGTCAGTTCAAGAATCCGCTCAACGGACTGGTCGCGCTCGCGGTGTCGAGTTGCGCCGCGAGGCCCATTTCGAATGCTGCGCGACCCGCTTCGACTGCTTGGTGGAACGCGATCGCCATGCGGTTCGGATCGCTGGCCACGGCGATGGCCGTGTTAACGAGCACCGCGTCGGCGCCGAGTTCCATTGCTTCCGCTGCGTGACTCGGCGCACCGATGCCGGCATCGACGACGACGGGCACGGTAGCTTGCTCAATGATGATGCGAATCTGATCGCGCGTCTGAATGCCGCGATTCGAGCCGATGGGCGAGCCAAGCGGCATGACCGTGGCGCAGCCGACGTCTTGCAGACGTTTCGCGAGCACGGGATCGGCGTTGATGTAGGGCAACACCGTGAAACCTTCGCGGACGAGTTGCTCAGCGGCCTTAAACGTCTCCACCGGGTCCGGCAGCAGGTAGCGCGGATCGGGATGGATCTCGAGCTTCACCCACTTCGGCAATCCAGCCGCCGCCGCGAGTCGTGCGAGTCGGACCGCTTCTTCGGCGTTCATCGCGCCGCTGGTGTTGGGTAGGAGTAGATATTTCTTCGGGTCGATGAACTCGAGAATGTTGGCGAACGGATCCTTCTTCCCGCTCAAATCCGCGCGGCGCAACGCCACGGTGACCATCTCCGTCCCGCTGGCGGCCAGCGCGTCCCGCATAGCTTCGGGCGAGGGAAATTTCCCCGTGCCGAGGATGAGGCGGGAGCGGAATTCGCGACCAGAAATGATCAACGGACGATTCAACATTCGGCGCAGACGATAGGCGCGCGGCGTACGAGTGTCGAGAATTCTGAATCCCCCGAATCGCGATCAGATGCGGAGCGACCGCGTGAATTGACAGCGCGCCCCGACTCACGCATGAAGTGCGCATGCACAATCAACGGAGCAATCGACGAACGTTCCTCAAAGTCGCCGGAGCCGGAGTAGCCGCCTCGGCGCTGGTGGGTTGCCAGAACGCGTCCGTTCAAGGTGGCGGACTCACGATCATCGACACGCACACTCATTTCTACGATCCGACGCGCCCACAAGGCGTGCCGTGGCCGCCGAAGGGTGATGCGCTTCTGTATCGAAAAGTTTTGCCGCCCGATTATCGCGCGTTGCCGAAACCGCAACCGGTGAGCGGGACCGTAGTGGTCGAAGCGAGCATTTGGGTGGAGGACAATCAGTGGATCCTCGACCTCGCTGCGCGTGATCCGTTCATCGTTGGCTTCGTGGGCAATCTTCCGGTGGGCACGCCGGAGTTCGCGGGGCATCTGAAACGTTTCGCGGCGAACCGCGTCTTTCGCGGCTTGCGCGTGAATGAAAAGCGTTTGATGGAAGCGGGCTCCGACGCGCTGTTCCGTGCGGATTTGAAACGCCTCGCGGATTTCGGTCTTCAGCTCGATCTGCTCGGGAGCACCGCGATGCTTCCGCTCGTGCCGCAACTCGCCCGCGAGAATCCGGCGTTGCGCTTCGTCATTGATCACGTCGCTAACATCCGGATCGACGGGCAACCAGCGGACGCTGCCTGGCGTCGAGGGATGGCGGATGCGGGAAAGTTCTCCAATGTGTTTTGCAAAGTCTCCGGCCTCGTCGAAGGCACCGGTCGCAAGGATGGCAGCGCCCCGCGCGATGTGGAGTTTTACCGACCCGTGCTGGACACGATCTGGTCGGCGTTTGGCGAAGATCGCTTGATCTACGGCAGCAACTGGCCGGTGAGTGAACGCTTCGCTTCGTGCGCGACCGTGCAGGGAATTGTTCACGACTATTTCAGCGCGAAAGGAACCGCGCCGCTCGCGAAGGTTTTCTCCCGCAACGCGAAGGTCGCTTACAAATGGATTGATCGCCACGTCGCGTGATCGGAAACGACCGCGGCGGGACTCTTCACCAAATCCGCTGGGCCTAAAAACGTGACTGGCGGCAGCCGCGATCGACTGCCGCCAGTTTTATTTGGGTTCTACTGCTTCCGTTCAGCGATGGTGCCATTCACCACCGTGGCGGGAATGGTAATATCGCGGATAACCCGGCGCGACATAGACGACCGGTGAGCACACGGGGCGTTGATACTCAACAGCCACGGGCGGCGGGCAAGGAGGCGGCGTATGATAGACGACCGTCGGCGCAGGAGCGCAAGCGACGGGCGCAGGTCGATAGACGACTACGGGAGGTGGTGGGAACGGGAGCGGGAACGGCAGGCCGAGATTCACATGAAACGACACACCTGCGTGTGCCGAAGTCGCGAACGTCGCGCCGATTGCCACTACCGCCACACCGAGGAGAGCTTTTGTTTTCATAATTGATGGTTTGGACGGCGCTCCCGACGGCAAGTTCAATGAATGGCCATTGATAAAAGCATTCCCCTGCATTGTTCCGTTCAATGGCAGCATGAAGCTCGCACGCATTGGGGAACATTGAGCTGCGGTTCTCAGACTCGCCCGCATTGACGTCGAATACCACCCCCCCGGTGATCGACCGCCGGGATTCAGGAATCACTTATCGCCACGGCGTATTCACAAAGGTGGCAATTTCGGTGGGGCACCAATCCAAGATGATGTTGAGCGACATGAGACGCGACGCGTATTGCGCGTGGGCGTCGAAGGTGAGGTGCCACACGTATCCCAGGATAAGCGCGGCGAGAACGCGTAGCAAAGATCGGGAGAGGTTAAGGTTTCCGAGGAGAGTCGGGTCTTTCATAAGAATTGATTCCACGGCGGTTGGTCGGACTGCCAGCAGCCCCCTTACAACCGCGCCTTGGTTGTAGAATCGGAATCATTTCGCGCCGAGGCCGCCACGATCCATCGCGGGATTCCGCGAAACGTCGCGGCCACGGAGTCCTCAACGGCTATTTCAGTCGGAATACAAGTGAAAAAACACCCGTATTTATTGACTACAATTGATATGTCTCCCTCGGACCCGATTCGTGGCACGGGCATTGCAAAGGAGAGTTTGTATGACTACCGTTGCCAGATTAGATGTCGCTGTTCCGTTGGGCTCGGCCGACCCAGAAACCTGGGTTGAGGCGCACGCTGACTACCTTTTCAACTTTGCCGTCGGCCAACTGCTCGACGCCACCGTCGCCGAAGATCTCGTCCAAGAAACCTTTCTTGCTGCCGTCAAGGGCCGCGATCGGTTCGCCGGCCGCTGCTCCGAGCGCACGTGGCTCGTGGGAATCTTGCGTCACAAGATTTACGATCACCTCCGTCACGTTTGCCGCGAACGCACCGTCCGTTCCGACGAGAATCCGATGCGCCGAGATCGCGAGACGTGGGACGAGACCGCGCTCTGGCTCCATGAAGTGGCCGACGAGTGTGTCCAGCCGAGCCGACGACTCGAACTGGACGAGTTCCGCAGCAATCTCGAAATGGCTTTGGGCCAGCTACCGCCTCGTATTGCACAGGTCTTTCAGCTCTACGAAATCGAGGAACGCCCCAACCGCGAGGTCTGCGCGCAGCTCGGCATCTCGGAGAGCAACCTCTGGGTGATGCTCCATCGCGCGCGCAGACAGCTCCGCGAACATCTCGCCTCGTGGTGGCACGCCGGGCAACCAGAGGAGACTGCGAACGCCACGAAATAGATCTCCCGTCATGCTAAAAATTTCCCAAACCGGACCCGCCAATCAATCAACCACCCTCCAGCTGGAAGGAAGCCTTGTCGGGCCGTGGGTGGAGGAGCTGGAACAACTCTGTGTGCCAATCGTGAGTAACAGCACGCCACTTGAACTGGAACTCGCTGGAGTCACTTTCGCCGACGAAAAGGGGGTCGCATTGCTCGTCAGGTTGCGCTCTCGTGGCACCAAGTTGCAGAACGCGACGCCGTTCCTCTCCGAGCAATTGAAGTTTGCGCGCTAGGCGTGGGCCGGCCGCTTGATCCCGAGTTTCTGCATCCGGCTGCGCAGTGTGCTGGGATTCATGCCGAGCGTCTTCGCCGCGCCCCGATCGCCTTCGATCATCCAATTAGCCTGCACGAGCACGGACTCGATGTGGCGACGCTCCACATCTTCAAGTTGCGCGCCGCTGGCTGTGGGAGGAACTGCGACGGAATCGCGCGTCGCAGCCTGTGCAGGCGAAACTGTGGAAATCGCAGCGAATTGCCTGCCCGGTCCCGGCTGAAAATCGCTCGCGATGGCGAGCGTGTTACCGGCGGAAAGCACCACGCCGCGTTCGATGATGTTCTGCAGCTCGCGGATGTTGCCCGGCCACGAATACGCGCAGAGTCTCGCGAGAGATTCCTCCGAAACTTGCTGGATTGGTTTGCCAAACTTTTTTGCGAAGCGCTGCACGAAGAACATTGTTAGCAACGGAATGTCGCTCGCGCGTTCGTGCAGCGAGGGCATTTGCATCGGCACCACGTTGAGCCGATAGAACAGGTCGCTCCGGAATTTTCCCTCGCGCACTGCGGTCGTGAGATCGCGGTTAGTGGCGGCGATGACACGCACGTCCACCTTGACGGTCTTGCTGCTGCCGATCGGCTCGAACTCCTGCTCCTGCAAGACCCGCAGGAGTTTCACCTGTGTGTCCATTGGCAGCTCGCCGACTTCGTCGAGGAAGATGGTTCCGCCGTCGGCCAGCTTGAAGCGGCCGTCGCGATTCGCCAGCGCGCCGGTGAAGGCGCCTTTCACATGGCCAAACAACTCGCTCTCCACGAGTCCCGCGCTGATCGCGCCGCAGTTTACTTTCACCAGCGGTCGGTTCCGGCGCGGACTGCGGTCATGAATCGCACGCGCAATCAGCTCCTTGCCGGTGCCTGTCTCACCGAGGATTAGGATTGTGGAATCCGTCGGTGCCACTTGATCCACCTGCCGCAACACCGCGAGCAACGCGGGATGATTGCCGACGATCTCGCCGAAGTTGTGTTCGCTGCGAATTTCCTCCTGAAGGTAAGTGTTCGTCGCTTCGAGCCGCGCCTTTTCGCGTTCCATCAGGACGCGCTCGGTGATGTCGATGAACATTGTGCGTGTGTAGGTGCCGCTCGGATCCGGCCGCGACCACCATTGAATCCAGAGCGGCTTGCTGTTGTCCTTGCGGCGCAGTTCGAGCACGACGCCGCTGGTGTCGATGCCCCTGCCGATGGATTCAAACGCCGCCTTGAGCCGCTGCTGGGCTTCAGGCGTGTTCGGGATGAAATCCTTGCCGTACGCGTGCGGCACGTCGGCCGCGGTAATGCCGAGCGTTTTCAACGCGGTCTTGTTTGCGCGAATAAATTTTGAATCCAGCCCCTCGTTCACATACGCGATTGGCGCCTCGTCGAAGAGATCGCGCAGACGCTCCTCGCTCTCTTGAAACTGCCGCTTCAGATGCTCGTATGCGCGCATGCGCTCGAGTTCCACCGCCGCCCGGCTTGCGAACGTCTCCAGCACCGAGAGCGTGAGGGAGTCGCGCGGCATCGGCCTATCATCCATCACCACAAGGTGTCCGATAACGCGCTTCGTGGCGTCGCACATCGGCACACCGAGATAGCTCTCGGCGCTCATCGTGACCAGGTCGGCGTCTTTCGGGAAAAGTTTCTGCACGTCGCACTCCACATGAAACGTGCGCCCTGTCATCACTTCGCGACAAGGCGCATCGGCAACAGGATACTCGAATTCGGGCCCAGGTTTGCCATTGAACCACGCTGCCAGCGAGCGCGACCGGTCATCGGGAATGCATTCAGCCACGAAGGAGTAGCGCACACCCAACCCCTTCGCCAGATTCTGGACCAGCGACACAAAGAACTCGCGTCCCGTCACGGTGGACGTGCCATCGATGATCGCCTTGAGCAAGGTCTCATCGCGTTTCCACTCTGTCACGTCGCGCGAGGAGGCGATGAGCTTCTCCGGTTTTCCGTTCGCATCGAGAATCGGACTGACTACCACGTCCCACCACTTGGGCGTCTTGGTCTGCGTGGTTGCGAAATGGCCGACAAATCTTCCGATGCCGCCTTCGCGCGCGATGGCGACTGCTTCGAGGGCATGTTCGCGATCTTCGCCTTGCCAGAAATTTGCCCATGGCGAATTAAGCACCGACGCGAGGTCGCAAATCTCCAAAACCTTCATGCCGCCCGCGTTCATGGAGAGCAGGCGCCCGTCGAGATCGAGCACCTTGATGCAATCGGGGCTCTCCTCCACAACGCGCGCCGGCAAGTCGCCCTCGCCGGGCCGCACTGGAGTCGACGGGCGTGATGTCCGCTTGGCTGACGCTACAGGTTTCATCGGCGTCTTTAGAATCGCGCTGGTCCAAACCAGCTACGGTGACGCATTAAGCCTGAAACTCAGCTTCAGGGAAACCTACTTTTTCAATGCCTGCCGAATCGCGGTCTCAACTGCTCCCGAACGTTCCGATGGGAAGATGCGGACATGATCGATACGTTTCAACGGCGTGAACAGACGATCCTCGTGCACCGCCGTGAATTCGCGTTGGGACCACACCGCATTCGCAACCAATCTGGGGCGTTGCGATTGGAACGTGGCGGCCAGAATCGAGCGAAATTCGATCAAATCCCCGCGCAAAGTGAAGGTCGCGAGATTGCGCCGTCGCAAGCAAGGGCGACAATGAAAACGCGGGCAACGGTTAATTGGTGAGGCGTCGGTAGTTCGCCGGGTCGGCGCGCAGCGTCAGCAACTCGCCCTGACGCACCACCTCGCCAGTGATCTCAATCGGCTCGGCGACGAAGTCGTTCACCTGTTCGTTGACCGGCTTGCCGTCGGCGGAGACGAGCAAAAAATTCAAAGGGGGCGCATTCTCGCGGCGCACGAGAAGCATCGGTGGAATGCCGCCGCTGATACAGCGGACCGCGCAGGCGCGATGCGGTGCGAGCACGCCGGGATTCATCACGCCCATCCAGCATTTGCTGTCTACGATTTCGCCGCGGAAGGTTTGACGCCCAAGCGAAACGCGCGCCGAGTCGGATTCTCCGCATTCGCCCAACAAGGCCTCCAACGCGCGGATTGAATCTGGTTCCGCTTCGAGCATGAGCTGATCGTCACGGTAGATTCGTGTCGCGCGCAGGCTCACCCGCTTTCCATCGAATGCGGCAAGGACGTCGCGCTTGAGTCCGAACTTGAACGGAGCCACCAGCGGCGCGGCGAAGACACGAGCTGGGGCGTTGGTCACTTCAACGCGCAGAACGAGATGTGGATACGGATCAACGTGCAAGACGCCGCTGAATTCTCTCACGTCGCCCCACTCGAAGAAGGCCACGCCGATGAGTCGCTGCGACGCGGCGAAGGCAAGACCGGCCAGCACGGCCAGCGCGAGAACAACCACAACAGCGCGCCGCGCGACCACGCCGTAGCTTTGGGGAGCCTTGTCCTCCCACCCGATGTAGAATTCGTCGCGGTCGTTCATGATGTTCAAGCGGCGATAGCGTTGCTGAACGCACCCCCTAAAGACGCGCCCAGAATCGGCGGCGCAAAGAAGTCGCCCGTGTAACCGGCCACGACCAGACCGCCTGCAAAACCCGCAATAACTCCGAGAAAGATCGCGATCCAGAAACCATTGTTGCTCTCAGCTTGCTCGATCATGTGGTGGCGAGTTGGGCGGTTTCGACGACGGCGGGTTCCGCCCGAACCCCAGCCGGGTTGGCGCGCGGATGCACTAGCACGCGTCCGCGTTTCACGCGCACGTTGAACGTCGGCACCTTTTCGACAAACGGTGGCGGTGACGCACCGGTGTCGGGGTTGTATTGATAGCCGTGCCAGGGACACGTGATGCATCCGTTCACAATCTTGCCCTCGCCGAGCGGACCGTTCTGATGCTGGCAGCCGTTGGAGACGGCGGAGATTTTTCCGTCGTATTTGAAAATCGCCACACGCTCGCCGGAGAGGCAGACGATGCGCGCGCGGTTCTCGCGGATGTCGGCAACACCACAGGCGTCAACGAAGCCTTCGTCCGGTGCATTCCGCGAACTGAGTTCTTTATCTGCCGGCTTCTCGCTAAACGCCGCGGCGAGGTGGAGTGTAAAGACTGTGATGAAGCCAAGACCCGTCGCGACCGCGAAGAGCGGATGCGTCTCGCCCTGCAACACACCGAAGGTCACGTGCACGATGAGCGACGCGTAAGCGAAATAGACCAGCATGTGCAACGCCTTCCAAACAGGCGCGGTCAGGTTGGTGAGCCAGAAGTCGTGACTTGTCGCGGCCATCAGCAGAAGGATTAGAAGCGCGACAAAACCAAACGGTTGAAATGGCAGTGTCGCGAGCGAGCCGTGGAATTTTTCCGAAACAAAGATGCTGACGAACGGGTTGACGTTGCCGCCCGCGTGGTAGGTGATGATCGCGAGTGCCGCGTGCGTCAGCGCCAGCAACGCCATCGTCACGCCCGCGTGGCGACGGTTGTAGAGCAGCGGGAGAAAGCGCCGGTTCAGCCGGCAGAGTGGGCCGATCACGAGGATGACATGCAGCAGGAGAAAAGCGGCGCTAGCCGTCGCACGCATCAGTAGAATTTCATCGGTGATCGTCGAGTGCAGCGCTTTGGTCACTCCAATGAACAGCGCCACATACATGCCAACGGCCGACGCGAGCACGAGATCGTAAAACCGCTTCTGGCGGTTCCATTGAACGGCTTGGTAGGCGATGCTCATGTCAGCGGGGAGCGGGTTGTGAAGTCCCAACGTCAAAAGCGCCGGTGTCGCCAGACATCACGGGCACGTGACGGCGTGCGAACAGTCCGGCGACGAATGCGATCGTCACGATAACAGCGAGCGTGAGCGTGACGCGCCGGTGGCGCTGACGGAGTTCGCGAGTCATGAGGAGTAAGGCTTACCGCTTTGTCGGTCGGACGCCGCGGGGCAGCGGTGGGCGTTGAGTTCAGTTGGCGGTTCCTTCGCGCCGCTCAGCCAGCGCCCCAGGAGCAGTGGCCAGAGAAAAATCGTTCCGGGAACGATCAAAACGCGGAACCCCCACGTGCCCGACTTCGCATGCGGATCAAGGCGGTTGACTCCGCCGAGCACAAACGGAACGGCGAACACCACCCCGCCGGCGAGGTAAATTCCCAACGCAACAAGTATGACGGAAACAATCATCATGGTGAGTGCGCGACGAAGCGCGGTTCCTGACGCAACTCGGCATTCAGAGACCAGCTGATGACGGTGCGGATGCCGACGATGGCGCCGAGGACGACGAGGTCCTGCGTCGTAGGCCTCATCAAAGTCTCGACAATGTCCGCAGCGATGAGGAACTCCAACCCGAGCAAAAGATAGTAGCCGAGCGAATGACGCAGCTTCCGGCGCTCCGCCTCCACGTCGGCGCCGCGAGCTGCGGATAACTCCGAGCGGACAAACCGCGCCAATTCGCGGATCACGCCGAATACAATCACGAGCACCCCCAGGACGCTGATGCCGAAACTCGCATGGTGAAGATAGTCCATCGAAGCCTCACGTTACCTCGCCATTACCAGTTCCTGCGCCATCGTCGGCGTGTTGGTGGGGTTGGCTGCTTCGATTGAAGCGTTGAGCCGCTCCAGCAGGTGATCGCCGACGCGCAGCGCGTTGGCGATGATGGTGAGCGTGGGATTCACCGCGCCGCTGCTGATGAAGAAGCTGCCGTCGACGACATAGAGGTTGTCGAGATCGTGCGCCTTGCAGTTCAGATCGAGCACCGAGGATTTCGGGTCCTCACCGAATTTGCAGGTACCGACCTGATGACCAATGCTGTGCATCGGCATCTTGGTCGACCAATAGCCGGTGTGCATGGAGAAGTAACTCGCTTGCGGAAGAATGTGGCAGCCGCAACCGATCGACTTCAAAATTTCCGTCCAGCGCGTGACCAATCGGTCAAACGGCTCGGCGTTGTTCTCGGTGTAATCGATCACCACCTTCTCGCCGTCCGCGCCCGCGACCGTGACACGATTGTTCGGGTCGGGCAGGTCTTCCGTAGTGAGCCACCAGTCAATAGAGTTCGCGGCGACTTCCTGGATCGTGAGGGGCGCGTAACGGGCCTCGTGTCCGATCAACGACTCCAGCGTGGTCTTGCCCATGAGCTGCACGTTGCCCATCGGAAACTCGTAACCCGGCTCGCCCCAGTAAAAATCATTCACGGCCATCGTCTTTTGAAAACGCGACGGGTTGGGTTTGATTGACGACACGCCAACAAGCGAACCCAGCACGTGCTTCATGAAGTTGCGACCGACTTGGTCGGAACTGTTCGCCAGTCCACGCGGATGGCGGTCGTTCGCAGAACGCAGCAACAGCGCAGCGGAATTCACCGATCCACACGCCACGACGACGATGTCGGCGGAGAAACCCACTCGCGCGCCCTCGATCTCAGCCTCCACCGCGGTGATCTCGCGACCCGACGGGCTCGTGTGTAGGCGGAGTACCTTGCACTCGGTGGCGATGGTGACGTTGGAGCGATTCATCACCGGTCGGATGGCGCTAACCTCGGAATCTGACTTCGCGTGCACGAGACACGGGTAACCGTCGCAGGTGTCGCAGCGAATGCACGCGCTGCGATATTTCTCGGCTTCGTTGATGCGGATGCCCATCGGCGCGGGATACGCCTTGATGCCTTTGCCGCGCAGCGTGTCGAACACCTCCTGGATGCGTGCCTCGTGGCTCATCGCGGGAAACGGATAGTCCCGCGAGCGCCACGGCTCGGTGGGATCTTCGCCGGCCTTACCGTGAACCTGATAAAGCTCCTCGGCCTCAGTGTAGTAGGGTTCGAAGTCGCGATATTTCAACGGCCACTCGGGCGAGAGACCGTCCTTGTGGCGGTAACTTTCAAAATCCTTTTCACGCAGACGAAAGAGCGCCGCGCCATAGACCTTCGTGTTCCCACCGACGTGGTAGCACATGCCGGGATAGATTTCCTTCCCTTGGCGATCGAACATCGCCTCCTTGGAGTAGTAGTTGAACGAACCTTGGTAACTCCAGTTGTCCTTCTCGCGCGGCAACCACGGGCCCCGTTCGAGGACGAGAATCTTTTTGCCGCTCGGCGCGAGGCGATTCAACAACGTGCCGCCCCCTGCGCCGGTGCCGATGATAATGATGTCGTAATGACCGTTCATAACTGTGGGTTGGTCGCTTCCAAGACCCGCTCCTTACAAAGATTCCACCTCGGCGTGCGCAGTCGTAATCAAGCGCTCAGTCGCCCGAGCCTCGCCCGGATATCCGCAGAAGATGCAACGGCGATGCGTGTGATGGTTCAGTTTGGCGCAGCGGACGCGTTGCAGGCCCTTCGCTGCGCGAAAAATTTCCACGGCAAGCAGCATGCCGAGAATCGGCGCGGTGAAATAAACCCATCCCGCCGTCCAGATACCGCTGGGCCACGCGGACGCGATTGTGCGCGCGGGATTGATGCTCATGCCGGAGAGCGGCGCCTCGAATGTGATGTAAAGGAACACGAGTGCACCCGCGAAGATCCCGGTGTAGCGCGCGAACCGCGGCATGTTGGTGACGAAGAGCACCATAAGCATCATGCCGCACGCGATGATCGCCTCGGCCGCGAAAGCTACGCCCGCGCCGGCCGGTCCCGGCACGGTGACGACGTAGTTCACGGACGGATGCGTGATGACGGAGCGGAGCAAGAGCTTCGAGAGAAGCACGCCGCAAGTTCCGCCAAGCACTTGAGCGACGATGTAGAAGGCCGCGTCCAGCGGTTGGATCTTCCCGAGTCGCAGGAAGGTGAGCGTCGTCGCGGGATTCATGTGCGCTCCGGATTGCTGGCCCCACGGCGAATAGATCAGGCCGATGGCGGTCAATCCCATCGCGAGACCGATGATCGCGCGACGCAGATCGGCGTTCGGGATCGCCTGATGCACGGCCGAGCCGGGGAATTCGAGCAACGCCGCGAATAGCGCGGCGGAAATCATGAACACTCCCAGCTCGGCCGCCTCCATCAAATACTCAGGCCAGTGCTGACGAAGGGCGCGGAACATACGCGAAAGAGCGCGAGCTTCAGCCCGCTTCAGTGACGTCCACAAGCAAGTCCGACGGCTTCTTCCGCCGGTCTTCGCCTTCGGACGGCGAAGCGGCGTGAACGCCGCGCCCCGGTGCGCGCGGTTGCAACAATTTCGCCACAAGACCGGTCCAGCCCGTTTGGTGCGAAGCACCGACGCCGCGGCCATTGTCGCCGTGAAAGTATTCGTGGAAGAGGACGTGATCCTTAAAGTGCGGATCGGCGGCGAGCTTGGGATGATATTTCAGCACGGGGCGCTGGCCGTCGGCGCCTTTCAGAAAGACGCGGGTAAGGCGGCGGGAAAGCTCGTCGGCGACTTCGTTGATCGTCATGAACTGACCGGAGCCCGTCGGGCATTCGATTTTGAAATCGTCGCCGTAGTAGTGATGGAACTTTTGCAGCGACTCAATGATGAGGAAGTTCACCGGCATCCAGATCGGCCCGCGCCAGTTCGAGTTGCCGCCGAAAAGACCGTTGCGTGATTCGGCCGGCCAGTAGGGCACTTCGTGGATTGTGCCGCCGGCCTCAAAACGATACGGGGCGCTCTCGTGGATTTTCGAGAGGGCGCGCACGCCGAAGTCGCTGAGAAACTCAGTCTCGTCGAGCAGACGACGGAGCAGCGCCTTCATACGGTGTCCACGGAGCAATGACAGCAGGTGGCGGTGGTTTTCGCCGGACTCGTTCCAGCGCGAGACAAGCTTGGCGAGGTCGGGGCGATAATTGAGGAACCATTCCAGGCGACCGTGGAAATCCGGAAGCTCTTCCATCAAGTCATGTTCGAGCGTCTCGACGGCGAAGAGCGGAATCAGGCCGACCATCGAACGCACCTTGAGCGGCACAGTGCGGCCATCGGGCAGGTTCAGCGCGTCGTAGTAAAACTGGTCCTCCTCATTCCACAGGCCGATGCCTTCGTCGCCAATGTTGTTCATCGCATCAACGATGTGGAGGAAGTGCTCGAAGAATTTCGTCGCGATGTCCTCATAGACCTTGTTGTGTCGCGCGAGTTCGAGCGCGATGCGCATGAGGTTGAGCGAATACATCGCCATCCACGCGGTGCCGTCGGCCTGGTTGATGAAGCCCCCGGTGGGCAACGGCGCGCTGCGGTCGAAGCAACCGATGTTGTCGAGGCCGAGGAAACCGCCCTGGAAAATGTTTCGGCCTTGCGCGTCCTTGCGATTCACCCACCAAGTGAAGTTGAGCATGAGCTTGTGAAAGACGCGTTCGAGGAACTGGATGTCGCCGGGATCGTCTGGAGATGCTGCGCGCCGTTGCTTGCGGTCCATCTGAAACACGCGCCACGTGGCCCACGCGTGCACGGGAGGATTCACGTCGCCGAAGGCCCACTCGTAGGCGGGGAGCTGGCCGTTCGGGTGCATATACCATTCGCGCGTAAGCAGCACGAGCTGCCCCTTGGCGAACTCCGCGTCCACCATCGCGAGCGGGATGGTGTGGAACGCGAGGTCCCACGCGGCATACCAGGGATACTCCCACTTGTCGGGCATCGAGATGATGTCGGCGTTGTTAAGGTGGGACCAACCGGCGTTGCGGCCGTGCTTGCGCTCGCGCGGGGGCGGCGGTTGCGCCTCGTCGCCTTTGATCCACTCGGGAACGTCGTAATAGAAAAACTGCTTCGACCAGATCATCCCGGCGAAGGCCTGTCGCTGGACGTGTCGCGCGTCGGCGTCGGAAATCGCGTTCTGTAATTCGCCGTAGAACTCGTCGGCCTCCGCGCGACGCCGAGCGAATAGCTTATCGAACTCGGCAAACGGTTTCGCGCCCGTGCTCCGCTTCAGTCGCAACCGGACGGTCTGCGAAGCGCCCGCCGGCACGTTCAGTTGATAATGAGCGGCGGCCTTGGTGCCGGTGCGTGCCGGGTTTACCGCCGAATGGTTGCCCGCAATGACGTATTCGTGAAACGCGTCTTTGAAGTGGCCCGTGGCGTCGGCCTGCCCGTAGAGACGGCGGGAATTCGTTTCGTTTTCCGTGAAAAGCAGCTCGGGCTTTCCGTCGCAGTGCAGCGTGTAGGTCCCAAGTTCTGTATGGGCGGCAAGGATTGAACCGTTGCGCCCAGCCGTGAGTTGCGGTTTCGCACTGTTCGTCTTCCACGACCAGGTGTTGCGGAACCAAAGCTGCGGGAGCACGTGCACCGTGGCATTCTCCGGTCCACGATTTTGCACCGTGACGAGCATGAGAATATCATCCGGGCCGGCTTTGGCGTATTCGACAAACACATCAAAGTAGCGGTCATCGTCGAAGATGCCCGTATCGAGCAGTTCGAACTCGGGCTGGTGCGGATCGCCTTTGCGGCGCGCGTTTTCCTCGACGAGTTGCGCATAGGGAAATTCCCGCTGCGGATACTTGTAGAGCATCTTGAGGTAGGAATGCGTCGGCGTGGCGTCGAGGTAGTAATAAAGCTCCTTCGCATCCTCGCCGTGATTACCCTCGGAATTCGTGAGGCCG
The DNA here is from genome assembly GCA_044224905.1 of Limisphaerales bacterium. GTDB lineage: Bacteria > Verrucomicrobiota > Verrucomicrobiia > Limisphaerales > JBGAJN01 > JBGAJN01. Next base: position 1,040,920 of record JBGAJN010000001.1, on the reverse strand, counting down.
AAAATGCGTTCCTTCAGGATCGGGTCGCGGCCGTTCCAAAGCGCGAGCGCGAGGCACAGGCGCGATTGATCGTCGCTGATGCCGGCGATTCCATCTTCGCCCCAACGATAGGCGCGACTGCGGGCGTGGTCGTGCGGGAAATACTCCCAGGCATTTCCGTGCGGTGAATAGTCTTCGCGCACGGTGCCCCATTGGCGCTCGGATAAATAAGGGCCCCACTGGCGCCAGTTCAGTTTGCCTGAGTTGGCGTCGGCGAGACGTAGCTGTTCGGCGTTGGTGCGATTCATGAATCTTGAAAGTTGAAGTTGATTACGCGCTGGCGAGTTGGTGTGCGGGTTTGCGGTTCGTCCTCTTGGCTTCCACACGGAGGATTTGCTGATCAAGCCGAAGGGCCTCGCCGACCGACCACGCTTGAAACGGGCAACCGCGCGGCGTGTGCGACGCATCGGCGTCGGCTATTTCGGAAATGTGGCCGAGGCCGGCCTCATCGAGGTGCGCGACCAGCGGTTTGAGGAATCTTTCGCGGGCTTCACGTTTGTTTTCATTCGTTGCCCCGCGCACACGAAGCCATGCCTCTACGAATGCACCCATCAGCCACGGCCAGACGGTGCCCTGATGATACGCGCCGTCGCGTTCGCGCACGCCCCCTTCGTAATGCGGCGCGTAGCCGCGTTCGCCGGGCGCGAGGGAACGCAAGCCGAGCGGCGTGAGTAAATTGTCCTCAACGGATTCAACGATCAGCCGCGCGCGTTCGCCGTCGAAAAGTGGTGTGAGCAAGCCGCCGACGGCGAAGATTTGATTGGGGCGTAGCGCCGCGTCGTTCGCGCCGGGTTGATGATTCACATCGACCACGTCGAAGAGGCAACGGCGGGATTCGTTCCAAAACTTTTGGCGGAAGGATTCGCTGCCGAGGTCGAAGAGTTCCTTCCAGCGCGAATCGAACTGGCTAGCGGCCCAGAGCGCGTTGAGCCAGAGCGACTGCACTTCGACCGGCTTGCCGATGCGCGGAGTGACGACCCAATCGCCGACCTTTGCGTCCATCCAGGTGAGTTGCACTCCGGGAACGCCGCAAGCGATCAAGGCGTCGGCGTCCATGCGAATGCCAAAACGCGTGCCGACGGCGTAGCCTTCGAGAATCGCTTCGATGGCGCCCAGCAGCTTCTTACGCTCGCCGCTCGTCGGCTTCGCCAGTTGAATATAATCGTAAGCGACAATGACGAACCAAAGCGAGGCATCCACGGCGTTGAACTCCGGTTGATCACCTTGGTCGGGAAAGCGATTCGGCAACATACCTTCGGACACGGTGTCGGCCCACGTGAGAAGAATGTCGCGCGCTTCGTCCAGCCGCCCGGTGGCGAGGCAGAGACCGCGTAGTGCGATCAGAGTGTCGCGCCCCCAATCTGCGAACCACGGGTAACCCGCGATGATCGTCTTCGACCGCGTTGAACTGGAGCTGTGCGCTTCGCCGCGTTGGACGAGGTACGCATCGGCGGCGGCGTGGAGACGCGAGGGGAATTGCAGGCGACGATTCTGTTCGGCGGCGCGGAGTTTGTTCAGCATCTCCACAGGCTTCACCGTGCTCGGAAACGCGGGGGCATGATCGTGCGTCGTCAGCACGAGTGCGGCTTTCCCTTCGGAGAGATTCCACGACAGCACACCGGGCGCGGCGAGATCCTCGGTGCAGTCGAGACCGCGCGCCTGTTCCTCGGCGTAGTGGAAGTTGTAATACCAATGCGGCTCGTGCGCGTAGGCACCGTTGGTGAAAGCGGTGACGCCAGGAACGCCGGCGTACGGTCGCCACGAGACGCGGTCGGATTTCACCTCGGCATCGAATCGAAAGGCGGGATTCGATTTGTGTAACGAGTGATAATCGCGGCCAGAGAAGAACGGACGGACAAAGAGGCGCACCTGATGTGCGGGTCCGAGCACCTTCCAACTCACTGCGGTCACGGGCTGGCCTTTGACGGCGAAGAGTTCCATCTCAATGCGCGTGCCGTCTGGCAGTTTGAAAATCCAGTTCGGCCACGGCTCAACGCCGAAGGCTTCGAGATATTTCAATGCATCGCCGCCGATGACGTCTGGCGCGTAGCACTGCGCGCTAATCGAGAACTTGCCCGCCGGGGTTTCCACCCACGCGTCGAGGCCGTTCACAAACACGACGCGTCCGGTCGGCGGCGTGGTGGCGGTGAGCAGCAACGCGTGATAGCGACGGGTGCGAACGCCGCCCGCCGTGCCAGAAGCAAAGCCGCCGAGGCCGTCGGCTTCGAGCCATTCACGGGACAAGGATGAATGATGAGGTATAAGGTGTGAATTCATTGGAGCACAGAGTCGGTTCGCGAGTTGCAGTGAGATTGTGAGATTTCATGTTTCATCCTTCTTCATTGGCTTCAGCCTCCCGTTTCGAAGCCGGGATACAACGTCATGCCGCCGTCGACAAAGATGCTCGCGCCGTGGATGTAATCGGAATCATCACTCGCGAGCCACACGACGGCGCGGCCGATGTCTTCGGGTTCGCCGATGCGCTTGTAGGGAATCAGCTTCATCAATTCGCGATACGCCTCGGGTGTGCCCCAAGCCTCCATGTTGATGGGCGTGCGGATGGCCCCGGGGCAGACGGAGTTCACACGGATACGGTGCGGCGCGACCTCCTGCGCGATGCTTTTCATCATGAGCATGACACCGCCTTTGCTGGCGGCGTAGTTCACGTGTCCGGCCCACGGGATGACTTCGTGGACGCTGCTCATGCAGATGATCTTGCCCGCGGCGCAACTGACTTCCTTGCGGATGCCGCGGCGCTTGAACTCACGAACAGCTTCACGAGAGCAGAGGAACTGGCCGGTGAGATTCACATCGAGAACAAGCTGCCAGTCCGCGAGCGTCATGTCCTCGATCTTCGCGTCCTTTTGAAGACCGGCGTTGTTGACGACGATGTCCACGGTACCGAACTCCTGGATCATCTTCTTGAACATACCCTGCACCTCGTCCTCCTTCGCGACATTGGCGCGATGGGCGAAGACGTTCGCGCCGCACCGGCTGGCTTCTTTCACCACTTCATCGGCGGCTTCGGGGCGGGAGACGTAATTGACCACAACGTCGGCGCCGGCTTGAGCAAGGGCAATGGCGACGGCTTTGCCAATGCCGGAGTTGGCGCCCGTAACGAGCGCCTTCTGGCCCTTGAGGACTTTGTTGATCGGACACGCCGGCATGACCACGTCGGGCAGATTTTCGGCGCGGGTGTGATCGAGCGTGAGCTGATCGTGAGAGGCCGCGGTCATCGGCCGACCGGGCGAGAGTTTGATTTCAAGTGCTTCGTTCATTTGGTGAATTTCGTTTTGATCGAGTCGCTATTGCTGCTTGCTCGGATTGGTCGGAGTGGTTGGCGAGTCCTTACAGCGCTTTTCAATGAGATCCCCGAGCTTTGAACCGTAGTCCTCCCGCACATATTTTTCTCAATGAATCTTTGTAAGGTTCCCCTCCACGCCGCGACTGATGACAAATGAACCGCGATCAACGGCAAATCGAAACTGCTCCCGACACCTCGCAAGTCCCCGAAACAAAGCCCGCAGCCGCACCGAGCGCGTTGTCCGATCCCGAGCGCTGGGTGGATGAACACGGCGACTACCTGTTGAAGTATGCTCTGATCCGATTGCGCGATCCGGTGAAGGCCGAGGATATGGTGCAGGAAACGTTTCTCGCCGCGTTGAAAGGCGGCCAGCGTTTTGAAGGTCGCAGTGCGGAGAAAAGCTGGCTCGTGGGAATCTTGAAAAACAAAATTTGCGACCACTATCGGAAGGCGAGCCGTGAAACTTCGTTCACCGATCTTGAGTTTTACTCCGATGAGGAAAGCGAGCATTTCATTCCGGACGGACCGTTCAAGGACGGCTGGATTCACGAAGCCAGCCGCGACCTCGGACCAATGGAATGGTCGACCAACGCCGGCGCCGACCTCGACAGCCAGGCGTTTTGGAAAACCTTCCACGATTGTTCGAGCAAGCTTCCCCGCAACATCGCGTCGGCATTCGTCATGCGCGAAGTGGACGGCATCGAGAGCAAGGATATCTGCTCCGCACTCAACATTTCCGAGAACAACCTGTGGGTGATGTTGCACCGCGCGCGGATGGCGCTGCGACGTTGTTTGGAGACGAATTGGTTCGGAAAGAACGCGTGAACTCGAAGTATGAACCTCTTTGAAAAACTGAAGTTCCGCTGGGTGGCCTGGGTTTGGAATCACACGCCGACGTGCGTGGAAATGACCCGACTTGCTTCTCTATCGCTCGACCGCCCGCTGCCGCTGAAGACGCGGGCGCAAATCTGGCTGCATTGGATGATCTGTGTTTGGTGCAAGCGATACTTTCGGCACCTGCACCTGTTGCACAAGCGTGCGCCGGAACTTTCCCGGAACCTTGAATCGTTGCCCACTCCGCGGTTCTCGGCAGACGCCAAGTGTCGAATCAAAACCCGCCTGCGCGAGGCGGTGAAACCAGACTGAAAAACTTCGTAAGGTTTACCGCCCCAAAGCGACCAACCACTGCCGGCATCGTGCCCAACCAACGCTGCCCAGGAAACCTTGAATGAGCGCCGTGAAGTCATTGTCCGCCGCAATCCGCAAAGGTCTGCGGACGCTTTCGCCTACGTGTCGCGACGTGACGCGCTTGCAGTCGCTGGCGATGGACGGGCACCTCACGCGCGCGCAGCGTTTCGGAGTGAGGGTTCACCTCGTGCTTTGCCGCTGGTGCCGACGGTATCGTCACCATCTACACTTGATGCGGAGCTTGGTTCGATCCTCGCCCGAAAAGTTCACCGCCGTTCCGCCGCCTCAACTTTCCAACGCTGCCCGCGATCGTATCAAACGATCGCTGCGTGACGGGCAAAAGTGAGCGCCACGGTGTTTTCGCCGGCTAAACGATTCGCCGCTCAAAATTAATTTCCCGACCGCTGTAAGGATCAGGAGGCGAACCCGACGAACGGGCATGCAAACAAAACCTAAACTCGCCCTCCTTAAAGCCATCAGCCAATCCAAACTCGCCGAGCTTCACAGCCGTCCAGCCGCTGCGCGGCCACCAGAAATACCACCCGCACTGGTTCCCGTATTCATCACCATGTGCTCGCCGATTGAACTCGCGCATCGGGCGGAAGCATTCAAGCGCTCCTGGTCACCTCTCAACGACTGAATCATTGGAATCACCACCACTCCACACACCTCTCAAAAACAAACATGAACTCCCGAATTCTTTCCGCACTACTTCTCACCGCCGCATGCTTCGTCACGCAATTCGCCAACGCGAAGGATCTTTTGAACCTCGATCGCAAAGGCGTCGCTGTTCAAGGCTACGACGTCGTGGCGTTCTTCACGGACGGCAAGCCGGCTAAAGGAAGCGCCAGCTTTACCACCGCACATCGCGGCGCGACTTACCAGTTCGCCAGTGCCGAACACAAAGCCGCGTTCGATGCGAACCCCGCGAAGTATGAACCGCAGTTTGGCGGTTACTGCGCGTATGGCGTGTCGCGCGGAAAACTGGTCGAGATCGACGTGGACGCCTTCCAAATTGTCGATGGCCGCCTGCTTCTCCAATACAGCAAGGGTGTACGCAACGACTTCAACAAGGACGCCGCTGGAAACCTAAAGAAAGCCGAATCGAATTGGCCGGTGCTCTTGGAGAAAAAAGGCAAATAGGTCCGTCTGATTTTCCTTCACCAATCGACCCACTTTCACCCGATGAAAATGAACTTCCGCACCTCCACGCTCCTCCTCGCGTTCGTCGCGTGGCTGATGGCTCCGGCTGTCAGTCGCGCGGCGAATCCCGCCGACTTCACTGTTCACGCTGCCAACGCGAAGACCTCATTCCATCTCGCGGATGCGAGAGGGAAATTCGTAGCGCTGCATTTCCTCCTGAAAACCGAGTGTCCGTTCTGTCTCCGACACACTCACGAGTATGTCGAAAAGTCCAAAAGACAAAGTGACGTCGTGCATATCTTTCTGAAGCCCGACAGCGAGGCGGACATCGCGAAATGGGCGAACAAATTCGGTTCGGATCCCGTTACGATTTACCGAGACGCCGACGCCAAGCTTGCCACCGCTTTCGGCATTCCCGGCGGATACAAGTTCCACGACCAGGTCGTTCACTACCCGGCGCTCGTATTGTTGGACCCAATGGGTAAAGAAGTTTTCCGCTACGTAGGAAAGGCGAACAGCGATCGCTTCTCCTTCGCGCAATTCACCGCAAAGCTGGCCGAGCTCAAGAAAAAGTAAGTTGTAAGGAATCTCGTCCGACTTCGACCCATCCTCATGATGAAACTCTGCAAATCACATGCGATCGCAAGCTGGACGCTGCAACTAATCGCTGCGGCCATCCTCGGGCAAACGCTCTTCTTCAAGTTCACCGCCGCACCGGAATCGGTTTACATCTTCACCAAACTTGGAGCCGAACCCTGGGGGCGCATCGGATCCGGAGTGATGGAACTCGTCGCCGTCGCGCTGCTGTTGACGCCGCGCCACGCCGCTTTGGGAGCCTTCCTTTCTCTCGGCATCATTACCGGAGCGATTGCCAGCCACCTGAGCAAATTGGGCATCGTGGTCCAAGACGATGGCGGGCTGTTGTTCGCTCTCGCGGTCATCGTCTTCGTCTGCAGCGCCGGCGTGCTGGCAATTCGCCGCCGCGAAATTCCCGTGATCGGAATGTTCTTCGCGCCAATTTCGGAACTGGGTTGCTGCACCACGGAATGCCGGCACTGAAAGGGATTTCGAAATGAACACTCGTCACGCTGAACTCATGACCAACCGACTCTCACCGACCGAAGTCTGGCCCGTGTCCGATGCCGCACCGGCAGAAAACGCGGCCGAGCCGCGGTTGTTAAGGATCTCATTCGTCGGCCCGGAAGCCGATCTCGAAAGTCCCCACCGGAAAGACAACCAGCGGATCCTCGCCGCCGCTGTAGCGATCCTGCGGCAAGGCGAAGAGTTACTAAAAGCGCTGCTGCCGATCGACTATGCCCAACGCGTCCCCGCCGTCTTCAACGCCTCGATCGGCGGACATTATCGCCACTGTCTCGATCACTTCACGAGCCTCCTACGCGGAACCGGCACCGATCTGGTCGATTACGATCACCGCGACCGTGATTTGCGCATCGAAACCCAACCCAATTACGCGCTGTTCGTGACTCGCGATCTGCGCGAACGCCTGAATGCCCTGACCTCAACTGCGCTGGCAGCGTCGGTTCACGCGCGTTGCGAAGTCAGTTATGAACACGGCGACTCCCCCATCACCGATTCCTCGTTGGCCCGTGAACTTGCCTACTGTATTGCGCACGCGATCCATCACTTCGCACTCATTGCCGTCATGGCGCGTTTGATGAATGTCACGCTGCCACCGAACTTCGGCGTCGCTCCGTCGACTGTTGCCCACTTGGCGTCGCTGCAAGCGAAGGCCTGAACCAACGCTCATGCAAAACGCGCTGCTCACCGGACTGCCTCTGGGTTTTCAAGAATGGTTGCCGGCCACCCAAGCCGTGACGCTGGCGGCGCTCACGTTCGTGCAGGAAGATTTGCCGACGGTCAGTGCCGCGCTGCTTGCGACCACCGGAGCCATCACGTGGCCGGCGGGATTCCTCGGTTGCTTCCTCGGCATTTGGCTCGGCGACGCCCTTTTGTATCTGACCGCTCGCGGGCTGGGTCGCCCGATGTTGGAACGTCCGTGGGCACGACGATTCTTCAATCCTGCCGCTATTGCCGAAAGCGAACGGTGGTTTGCCGAAAAGGGAACATGGTTACTCGTCACCAGCCGCTTTGTTCCAGGAACACGACTCCCCACCTATCTCGCCGCGGGATTTCTCCGCCAGTCGTTCACCAAATTTCTGCTGATCACAGGTCTCGTCGTCGGCGTGTGGACCGTCAGCATTTTCACGCTGGCTCAATTTTTTGGGAGCGACCTGCTGAAGTTGCTTCTGCATTTCAACTCGGGAGGTTGGGTGTTACTGGTGATCGTCGTTGCCGGAGTTCTTGCCATTCGGCTCGCAACAAAAGTTGCTCAACGTGATTTTCGCCGGCGAGTCGCGGCGGCGTTTGGCCGTTGGCGGCGATGGGAGTTTTGGCCCGCGTGGCTGTTCTACCTTCCGGTCGCATTGAACTATGTGCGCCTCGCCGTGAAATATCGCGGCTTCACTTTGCCCACCGCTGCGAACCCCGGGATCTTCTCCGGAGGATTTGTCGGAGAATCCAAAATCGCCACGCTAGCGCAACTCAGCGCTACCAATCGGAAATTCACCGCGGAAGCGCAATTGCTGGACTGCGATACGGCAGAAGCGAGATTGGCGCAACTCGCCGAGATTCGAGCGCAGTTTCAAATCGAACTCCCCTTCATCCTCAAGCCCGACGTCGGCCAGCGAGGTGTGGGCGTGAAGCTTATTCGGACGGATGAACAAGCCGCCGCGTATCTTCAGCAGTCCAGCACGCCGGTCATCGTGCAACGCTACGCGCCCGGCCCAAACGAGGCGGGAATTTTCTACTACCGTTTCCCCAAAGAAACGCGGGGGCACATATTCGCGATCACAGAAAAAATCTTCCCGCACGTGACGGGCAACGGGCTCGATACGCTCGAAGAGCTCATCTGGCGCGATACCCGGGCACGATTCATCGCAGACAAATACTTGCGCCGTCTCGGGCCGCGCGCCAGCGACGTCGTGGCGCTGGGAGAACACGTCCGCCTCGTGGAAGCCGGCAATCACGCGCAAGGCTGCATCTTTCAAAACGGCGCGCACCTCTGGTCCGAGGAACTGGAGCATCGCATCGATGCAATTTCTCAATCCATCGATGGCTTCTTTGTCGGTCGTTACGACATCCGGTTCGCCAGCGCGGATGATCTGCGTGCGGGAAAGGACTTCCAAATCATCGAACTCAACGGCGCGGCGTCCGAAGCCACCAGTATCTACGATGCGCGCAACTCGCTTTGGTCTGCCTACCGAACATTGTTTCAGCAGTGGGAAATTGTCTTCGCCATCGGCGCGGCCAATCGCCGGCTTGGCTCGGTTTCTACGCCGCTGCCGCAGCTATGGCGCGTGTGGCGCGAAAGCGTGGCTCGCACCGCAACGTATCCACTGGCAGATTGAGCACGCGGGCCAGCAGTCCGTTCTACTAAGTCATGTGCACCGTCACGTTCATCGCGCGTCGTCACGGATTCGCCCTTGGGATGAACCGCGACGAAAAGCTCACGCGCGTCACCGCACTTCCGCCGGCAGAACACCAAGTCGGCCACCACAAAGCGCTCTTCCCTTCTGAACCGACTGGCGGCACCTGGCTTGGCGTAAACGACGCGGGTGCGTGTCTGGCGCTCATCAACTGGTATTCCGTTCCCGTCACCGTCCGGGGGGAAGCGCTCAGTCGCGGTAACGTCGTAAGATCGACATTGCAAAGCGCCACGTCCGTTTCCGTGAACCGGATCGTCGCCGGCATGCCGCTCCATCGAACCAATCCCTTCCGGTTGATCGGTATATTTCCCGAGGCAAAAGAAGTCATCGAGTGGCGATGGAACCTCTCGCTGCTGGAAAGTGTTCCGCACCGGTGGGAAAACAATACGTGGATTTCATCGGGCCACGACGAACCTGGCGCGCAACAGATACGCACCCAGACCTTCAATGAAGCGCGGCGTCAGGCTACCGCAGATAGTCTGAACTGGCTTCGTCGCCTACACCGTTCGCACGGCCCGCAACGTGGACCGTTTTCGTTCTGCATGCACCGTGACGACGCCGCCACCGCGAGTTACACGGAGATTGTGGTGTCCCGCCGCAGGGCGACACTGCGCTATCTTCCTGGCGCACCGTGCTGCATTTCAGCATTGTCGGTTCAACGCCTTGAGATTATCCGTCCAATGAAACGTTCCATCGCATGATTTCCATGAGGGGGAGAGTCCGTCACGCAAGAGGCAGGAAGTCGTCTTTTGTTTGCACCACTACTGAGATTCCATCTCCAAAAACGAACGAAAATCTAATAGGGGAAATTCTCTCGAAAACGGGCGGAAAAATTGAAATTGGCGACCCTACCGGGAATCGAACCCGGGCTACCTCCGTGAAAGGGAGGTGTCCTAACCGCTAGACCATAGGGTCGGCAAAGGACGCGAAATATATTCGGCCGAGGGAACTTGTCACGCAGAAAAACAAGCTTCGTGCGCCGCCTTAAGACTGCCCGGCAACAGCGCCAACCGGTGGTGGACGAATTCCACGCCCGCGCGAGACGAGAACTACTTGCCCAATTCGCGCACCTTGATGTTCCGATACCATGCTTCGTCGTGGTGGTAGGTCAGCATGATGTGCCCTTGGAGGTGCGTGCCGAAATCAGGGATGCTCTTGAATTTGCTTTTTGCGAGGCCAGCTTTCACTTCGGGACTATCGAGTTCGAAGGTCAGCACGTTCTTCCCGTTGAGCCAGTGTTCAACGTGATTGCCCTTGGCGACGATGCGCGAGGAATTCCATTCGCCGGGTTTTTTGAGCGGCTTGTCGGCGGCGGGTGGGAGGACGTCGTAGAAGGAAGCGGTTTGGTGAATGCCACCTTTCGCGCCATCGGGATGCTTGGCGTCGTCGAGCATCTGGTATTCGGGACCAGGTGCCTTGCGGTCTTCACTGACGAAATATTTGATCCCGTTGTTACCGGCTTCGGCGATCTTCCATTCCCAGCTCAACTCGAAGTCGCCGAATTTTTTCTCGGTGATCAACTCGACGCCTTTGACGCCGGGCACAGTCTTCAAGGTGCCATCGGCGACGGCCCAACCGGCCTCCGGCAAGCCCTTGAGCTTGTAACCGCGCCAGCCGTTGAGGGTCTTGCCGTCGAAAAGTAATTTCCAACCGGACGCTTTCTCGGCGCTGGTGAGTTCGTTGTCGGCAGCGTTCGCGGTGAGCGTGACTGCGGCGAGCGCGAGGGCGAGGAAGGGCGTAATTTTCATTTTGGAATGTCGGTTGGTCTGGCAGGTTTTCGGCGCGACGCCGAAAACGACCCACGAGACGCGGATGCTACCCGATCACAGTTTGCGGATCTTGATATTGCGGAACCAGACTTCCTGACCGTGGTTCTGGAAGCAGACGTGGCCTTCCGTGATGGTGCCGAAGGTCGGGAGCTTGGCGAACTTGCTCTGCGCAATTAGTCCTTTCAATTCCGGGCTGCCTTGTTCGTATTCCACGATCTTTTTGCCGTTGAGCCAGTGCTCGCCGTGCGTGCCTTTGACGATGATGCGCGCTTCGTTCCATTCGCCGACGGGCTTGAGCTTCTTATTCGCGTTCGGAGCGATCAATGCATAGAGCGCGCCGGCGGAGGTCAACGGCTTCTTGCCATCACCATGCTGCGAGTCATCCAGGACCTGGCATTCGAAACCGGTGCTGTGCGAGGCGGGGCCGGTCTCGGTCACTTTGTAAATGATGCCGCTATTGCCGCCAGGCGAAACCTTCCATTCGCAAACGAGTTCGAAGTTTGTGTACTTCTCCTTGGTCATGAGGTCGACGTGCTTGCCACCTTCTTCCTTGGTCAACGTCTTCAACGTGCCGCCGTCGAGCTTCCACGCTTCGGACGGGAAATGATCAACCTTGTAGCCACGCAGGGCATCGGTGGACTTGCCGTCGAACAGCACGGTCCAATTGGCGCCGTCTTCGCAGCAGCACGAGGAGGACGTTTTGCAACCCGACAATGCGGCGCCGGCGAGGGCAATGGTGAGGAAATAGATTTTGAGGAAGCGGTTCATAATGGAGGCGAGACGTTAGATGGTTCGAGTTCGGTTAGCAAGTTCACGGACTTGCGTTGAACTGACGCGACAACGCCGCCGAAATTCAAAGTTCGAAGGCTTTGGGCTGGCCGAAGACGACGCTGGCAATCATCGCCTGTCGCGCGGAGTCGGACTTGCGGAGCAAGCCGACGGCGCTGGCGATTTCTGGCGAACGGCGAACGTGGGCGACCGGTGCATCGGGGCGCGCGTGTTCCGTCGTCGCGTCCACCGTGCGCATCCGCTCGGTGACACGTTCGGTCAAGTGACTCGCGCGGGTGTACGCTGCGGCGGATTCGTTTAAACGCGCCAGGCGTGCGTGAATGTCCTCGGAGAACTCTTCCAATTCCTCGTTGTCCGGCGCTGCGGGAGCGGGAACCGGCATGCTGGCTCGGGGAATTCGATTCCTCGCGAGATGCGCGGGCAGCGGTGGCGGTGCGGCTGGCGTTGGAACCGGACGCGGAATCTCGGCGAGCACCGGCGGCACGGACTCCTCGGTGGTTTCGCCGGCGAGCAGTTTTTGGATTTCCTCTTCCCACGTCGCTTTGCGGGGCGGCGGTTGATTCGTGCGACGCGGCGACGACGAATCATCCGGGATCGGCGGCGCGGATTTCTCCGCCTGCTTCCGCTTCAGATAATTCGACAAAGCGGAAAGCAGGATGAACCCGAGGAACACCACCAGGGTCACCCAAGAATTGCTGGCCGCGAAAAAGCTCATGGCGAAAAAAACTTACTTGCTGCCGGGCTTCGCGGAACCGCTGCCGGCATCGGCGCCACCGGCGATGTTCTCGCGCATGTTCGTGTCGGCCTGGATGTTTTTCATTTTGTAGTAATCCATGATGCCGAGATTGCCGGCCTTGAACGCATCCGCCATTGCGAGCGGGATCTGCGCTTCGGCCTCGACGACGCGCGCGCGCATCTCCTGCACGCGGGCGACCATTTCCTGTTCCAGCGCCACGGCAGCGGCGCGGCGGACTTCCGCCTGGGCTTGGGCGATCAATTTGTTCGCTTCGGCCTGCTCGGCTTGCAACCGCGCGCCGACGTTCTCGCCCACGTCCACGTCGGCGATGTCGATCGAGAGAATTTCAAACGCGGTGTTCGAATCGAGCGCCTTGTCCAAAACGGTCTTGGAAATGCGATCGGGATTTTCGAGCACGTCCTTGTAGCTGTTCGCGGAACCAATCGTCGTGACAATGCCTTCGCCAACGCGCGCGATGATCGTTTCCTCCGTCGCGCCGCCGACGAAGCGGTCCAGATTCGTGCGCACCGTTACGCGGGCCTTGGCTTTCACGATGATGCCGTCCTTCGCCACGCCATCGATCGTGTTTTTGCCTGTGGCCGGATTCGGGCAATCAATCACCTTAGGATTCACGGACGTCTTCACGGCTTCGAGCACGGTCTTGCCGGTGCCCTTGGTCGCGAGATCGATCGCGCAAGCACGGTCGAACTCCAGATGAATGCCGGCCTTGCGTGCGGCGATCAACGCCAGCACGACCATCTCGATGCTGCCGCCCGCGAGGTAATGCGTGGAGAGGTCATCGATCGTGATGTTCAAGCCGGACTTCACCGCCGTGATGCGCGTATCCACCAGCACGCCGACCGGCACGCTGCGCAGGCGCAAGGCGATGAGTTCCGTGAAGCTCACCTTCGCGCCGGACACGAACGCGCGGATGTAAATGCTCAGAAAATTCATCGCGAGAATCACGATGACGAGGACCACGACGACCAGCACGGCTCCCAACAGGAGGGTCCAACCGGTGCTACCGGAGAGTTGAGCGAGAATTGCGTTCATGAGTTTGTTTCGTTTTGAAGTTTCCGTTGCGACTAAGTTGAAATTGCCCGCACCACTGTCCGCATGCCTTCGACCGCCACGACTTTGACCGCCGTGCCGCGTTCGATCATGCCACCTTCACTGACCACGTCCACGCGGTGACCGTTGATGACCGCCGTGCCGGACGGGCGCAGGGTCGTCAGCGCCGTGCCAGTTTGCTGCAACAGGCTTGTCTGTTCCGCGCCGATGTTGCCGATCGTGCCTTTGGAGATGAAGACCTTCGCCATGCGGCTGTCGGGGAAATACTTGATCCACGCCAGACTGCCCAGCACCAGACCGGTCAACACACCGAACAAGACGCCCGTGCCCGTGCGCGGACCGAAATCCGCATAAGCGAACACCACCGCGAGGAAAAGGCACAAGCAACCAATCACCCCGGCAATCAAGCCGGGCAGAAATGTTTCCAGCAGTAGGAGAACCGCTCCCGCAGCCAGGAGGACGATGATCGTCTGCATGACCAGACCATAGGTCAACGCGACGCGGCATCAAGAGCATTCACGGAAGGCTTGGTGCTAGTCAGGAGAGGATGCAGTTCTCGTCAACGACCCAAGTTCAGCGACAGCGGCCAACGAAGCGCGGGGTTCTGACTCCGTTCGCTGCAGTCTATCCTGTGATTAGGCGGATAATCTCTGTCTAATCTCATCTTTTCGTCCTTGCTGTAAGAGCAACCACAAATCCAGTGCTTGTTCTCTCGATATTCCGCTTCGTCGACATACTTCGCCTTCCGGCCCAGAAAAAATCAGCAATCCGCTCTCGTAGACAATAATGACCCAACCATCCTCATCCTCCAACCAAGTATCCGGATGCTCCTCGTCGGGCGTCTCTAACTCAGCCAACGCTGCACGCATCTCCTGAACCGTTGGGTTACGCTCCCCGCCTCCCCACCTCATCTCCAATCCGGTGTCCACAGTTGCCTCTGGGCTTCGCCTGCGAATTGGTCGTGGCGGCGGCGGTGCGGTACAGTATGGACAAAAGTCCTCGGAGGCGGGTCGTGGGCGTCCGCAAGCTCTGCATACTTTTTCGAGCGTGGCCATATCCGCCTATAATTGTTATTCAGTCTCCGGGCGTGCATGGGTGCATGCACGGCTGACTGTTTCAATCCTTTGGCTCATCTTGAGCCGATAAGATCAGACCGGCGAAATCCTGTGAAGGATTATTGCCGCAACGGATGATCACCAAAGGATTGCTCCGCTGCGGGTCTATTGGGCCACTGCCGCCCCCATTTTTGCTTAAAAGGCGGCCGAACCCTCGTAAAAGTTGATTTTTGCCCATTATTCCCCGGTTTGCCGCCATCTGACCACGGATTCGCCGGGGAAAACCTCGGTTTCTTACAAAAAGCCGCGGTTTAGCATGGAAAACCCCGCGGATTCTTCCCGCGAAACCGTGGTTTGGTGCCGCCAATCCTAGGTTTGGTCCGGATAAACCGTGGTTTCGTGCCGCGAAACCCGTTCCTGACGGGAATAATCCCGTTACTGGTGGCGCCAAGCCGTGGGTTCGTCGCGCCAGCCCGCGGCCTGGCGCGGTCAAGTCGCGGGTTCGTGACGCCAGACCGGGGTTTCGCTCGGCCAGGCCGTGGGTCCGTCCCGTCAAACCGTGGCTTGACGCCGCCAGGCCGTGGTTTGGTCCCGCCCAGCCGTGACTTGGGGCCCCCAATAACCGGATTTTTCCCGCCAAGAACTCGACGTTTCCGGCCCAGAACCGGCTTTGGACCGGCCGTTCACGGTTTGGCTATGGCGAGGACGGAATTAGCCACACGCGCACCCAGTTGATTTCGGCGGATGGCTTGGGGCCAGCCTTCCAAGTCATTTCGGCTTCATCGAGAACGCGAGGTTCTTGCGGACCTGTTCGCGGTTCGCGGCGTCGTAGTATTCCACTGGATTGTAATCATCGGTGAGCACAAGCCCGTCCTTAGGATCCATCGTGAGCGTGCGCTCCATCGCCTCCCGGGCGTCGGACTGGGCGCGTGGGTACACGCGATCGAAGTCGAACGGATGATGCACCCGCAACTCCGCCTGATCGGTGGCCACGAAGAACACATTGCCATTGCCGGACGCGTGGATGCGCACCGACTTGAAAACCGCGCGCAAGGTCTTGTCGAGCGACGCCGTGAAGAAGGTTTCGCCCGGCTCCAGTTCGCCAAAGCTGTTAATGACCAGCACGCCATCAGGACGCAGATGCCGCTTCATCGAAGCGAACGCCTCGCGGCTCATCAAGTGCGCGGGCGAGGAATCGCCGAGGAACGCATCGAGGGCGATGGCGTCGTAGCGATTTGTGTCGCGGTTCAAAAAATACCGGCCGTCGCCAATGGTCAGATTCACCAGTGAGGGATCGAAGTTGAAAAACTTTTGCGCCACCGGCACGACCGCAGGATTGATTTCGACCACGGACGTTTTCACGCCGCTGCGCGCAAAATCCATGGGCACGATACCGATGCCCATGCCGATGCAGAGCGCGGTCTGAAGATTCGTCGCATAGGTGCGTGCAAGGCCGGCGAGCATGAAGGTGAAGAGCGACGTGCTCTGTTTGGTTTCCGGATCGTAGGTGTTCTGCGTGAGAAAATCGTTGAGGTAATAGCGCTTGCCGTCGCGCCCCTCGAGAACCTGCAGCATGCCAAAGTGCGAATTCCCACGAAACAACTCCTTCGCCCCGGCAAGGCGGGCAGACTTGGCATTCGCTGCGTTAAAGCTGATCAGGGCGAACAATCCCCACACCAAGATCACGGGCAACTCGGTGCGCCCCTTGCGTCCCCAGACCACGAAGTAGATCGTCGCAATCACCATGAGCAGGCCGGCATTGAGCAGCATCGTGGAAGAATTCGGCAGCAGCGGAATCAACGCGTAACCAATCGCCGCCGTGCCGACGAAACTTCCGACCGTGCTGATCGCGGAAAGCCGCCCCACGCTGGCGCCAATGTTCTGCAACGAGTCGCTCAACGTCCGGATCAAGAACGGACCGGTCATCGCGAGCAACGTCAGCGGCACGAAAAACAAACTGAGCGAGGCGAGCACGGTGCCGACGGGCAAGCTGAAGTCGAGGCACGCGAACGCAACGGGTTCACACGCGGGCACCGTGAGACCGAGCCATAATCCGGCGATGACGAGTGCCGCGTAAAGCCGCCCCAACCCGGACGAGCGATCGGCCATTCGTCCGCCGAGATAATACCCCAAGGCGAGCGCCGCCAGCGTGATGCCGATTTGCGCAACCCAGACGAAGTGGGACGTGCCGACGTACGGCGAGAGCATCTTCGCACCGAGGATTTCGACCACCATCAGGACTCCGCCCGTCATGGCCGCCGTGAAGTAAAGGTAACGGCGCAACGCAGGGGAAGCCGCGCCGGAGGCTGCGGGTGTTTTGGCGGCTGGCGTGGCGGCTCGGACGGGAGCGGGTTTTTTCACGGCGGAGTTTTACGCGGCGGCGAGACGAAGGGCAATCCCGCAACGCACAGCCGCGCATCTTCCCTCGTGACGAGTTCGCTAACCTGAACCATTATCTCGGGCACGTTGAAAAAATATTTCCACGTCATCAACATCGGGATCCAGAACACGCTGGTCTATCGCGTGAATTTTCTGTTCCGCGTGTTGTTCGGCTTCGTCCCGCTGCTGGCAACAATTTATCTCTGGCGCGCGGTCTATGCCGGGAAAGACGCAGGAAGTGAGATCGGCGCGTTCACGCTGGCGCAAATGACGTCGTACTATCTGCTCGTCACAATCGTTGATTCGCTTACCGCGGTGGCGGAAGACGACTGGCAGATCGCAGCGGATATCAAGGACGGCAACATTAGCCAGTTCCTGCTCAAACCGATCGACTTCCTCGGCTACCGGCTCTGCTTGTTCGGCGCGGGGCGTTTTGTTTTTTCCGCAGTCGCGCTGATTCCCGTGGTGGTGTTCTCATTCTGCCTGCGTGAGTATTTCGTTCTTCCGGCGGACTTCACCACACTCGGGCTGTTCATCGTCTCGGTGCTGATGGCGGCGCTGATCACGTTTTTCATTTCCTACAGCATGGCGCTGCTGGCGTTTTGGGTGCTCGAAGTCTCCACGTTCATCTTCATTCAATTCGCTTTCGAATATCTCGCGAGCGGGCACCTGTTTCCGTTGAGCATCCTGCCCGCGCCGCTGGCGAACGCGCTGAACTGGACGCCGTTTCCGTATCAACTCTATTTCCCGGTGAGCATCTATCTCGGTCACGTGACGGGCGACGCGCTCGTGCGGGGGCTGATCATCCAGTTCAGTTACGTGATTATTTTTTACGGCGTAGCGCGGCTCATGTGGAGCCGGGGCATCAAACGTTATTCGGCGGTCGGAGGTTGAACAATGATCGCCAAGCTCCAACACTATCTCGGCATCTACGCAATGCTCTGGCGCAACTCCATCGTGCGCGAGATGGGCTTCAAGCTGAACTTCATCCTGTGGATCTTCGTGGAGATGCTGTGGTTCGCGCTGCAGATTGCGTTCATCTCCGTCATCTACCTCCACACCGATCACATCGCTGACTGGTCCAAGTGGCAGGTTGTGATGCTCATCGGCACGAGCCATTTCGTGCAGCAACTCTTCACCGCATTCTTCCTGACGAACTGCGTCGAACTGTCCGAACTCATCCGCACTGGGCGGCTCGATTTCCTACTGCTCCTGCCGGTGAACACGCGCTTCCTCGTCTCCCTGCGCAAAGTGGACTGGGGCTCGTTCATCAACGCCGGCAGCGCGCTCGCGGTGATCGGCTACGCCGCCGTTCAACTTCACCTCACGCCTTCGGTCTCGGCGGTGATTGGTTACCTCCTGCTCTGTGCCGTGGGCTTGCTTGTGCATTACGCGCTGATGTTCGCGATGGCGACGATCAGCTTCTGGACCGTGCGCGCACAGGGAATCGTTTACGGTTACTACAACCTCTTCAACATCGCGCGCCTGCCGGACTCGGCATTCCGTGGCTTCTTCCGCGCGTGCTTCACCTTCGTGCTGCCGATGCTGCTGGTCTCCAACGTGCCGGTGAAACTGCTCGTGTCCAAACTGGACTCGCCTTGGGAAATGCTGCTCCTCGTCGGGATGTCCGCCGGGTGCCTTGCAGTGTCAGAAGTGTTCTGGAGAATTTCCCTGCGCCGTTACACGAGCGCGAGTTCCTAGCCGATGTCCGCGAACCCGCCCAACGCCACCCGCCTCGACTCGGTCGATGCCTTGCGCGGGTTGGTCATGGTGTTGATGGCGCTTGATCACGCGCGCGGGATGATCAGCAGCAGTCTCGTTGACGCTACGGACCTTTCGAAAGCCAGCGCGGCGCTGTTTCTCACTCGATGGATCACGCACTTCTGCGCGCCGGTGTTCGTGTTCCTCGCGGGCAGCGGCGCATTCTTCACGCTCACACGCGGCAAAAGCAAACGCGAGCTGGCGAAATTCCTGTGGACGCGCGGCCTGTGGCTGATCGTGCTCGAAGCGACGCTTGTGCGCTTTGGTTGGGCGTTCAACTTTCACTACGATCTGATCGCGGGCCAAGTGATCTGGGCGATTGGCTGTTCGATGATCGCGCTGGCTGGTTTGATTTTTCTCCCGACGCCGGCGGTTGCGGGATTCGGCATCGTGCTGATCGCGGCGCACAATGCCTTCGACGGCATCAAGGCCGCGGAATGCGGCGGGTGGGCGTGGCTTTGGGGAATTCTCCACGGCGGTTACGCCATCGAACTCGCACCCGGGCTGAAGTTCGTCCCCGTGTATCCGTTGGTGCCGTGGGTGGGTGTGATGGCGGCGGGCTATGGCTTCGGCGCGCTGCTCAACGCGCCGGATCGCGCGCGCAAGATCGCGTGGTTGGGTGCGAGCCTGATCGTCACGTTCATTCTGATTCGCGCGACGAATCTTTACGGCGATCCGCGGCAGTGGTCGGCGCAGAAGAACGCTCTCTTCACCTTGTTCTCCTTCGTCAACTGCACCAAGTATCCTCCGTCGTTGTTGTACCTGCTCATGACGCTCGGACCGGCGCTCCTGCTGCTCGCTTGGTGGAGTCGTGGATTCCCGATGCTCGCTCAGCCGCTGGTCACCTTCGGTCGGGTGCCGCTGTTTTTCTACCTGTTGCATTTGCCGCTGATCCATCTCGCGGCGGTTGCACTCTCGTATCCGCGGCTGGAACTCGGACTCGGCTCGTTCTACTTCACGCGCCCGCCGGCGGAGTCCGCCTACGGCCAGCCGCTATGGGTGGTTTACGGCGTTTGGGTTGTCGTGGTGGCGATTCTATTTCCATTGTGCCGCTGGTTCGCGGCGGTGAAGCGCCGGCGAAAAGACTGGTGGCTCAGTTATCTCTGAAGCGTGAAGACGGCGCGCGGCGCGAACGTCTGACACGTGCTATCCGCTATGAAAAAATCACTGTTTACACTCGGCCTGTTCGTCGCCATTTCGCTCCGCAGTTTCGCGGCACCCGAGGCGTTCGAAGTCGGACCCAAAGACACGAACAAGCTGCCGAAAGGAAAAGAAGCCGACGGAATCATCGGCGACTTCGTGTTGCGGAATGACAAGGTCGAGGCGCTCGTGTCGTGCAACGCGCCGTTGCGTCGCGCGAACATGAGCACGTTCTACGGCGCGGACGGTATCACGCCCGGCTGCTTGTATGACCTCACGCTGCGCGGCGCAGACAACGATCAACTCGTCGTCTTCACCCCGAGCGGTCAGCAAGGTCGCGTCTCTTGGGTGCGCATCGCAAAGGACGGCAAGGATGGCGAGGCGGTTGTCGAAACCGTCGTCACCGCCGCGAATAACAACGGCCTCTACAAGCGTCACGAGTATCGCCTCCGCGACGGCTGGCAGGGCTTGCTCATCACCACGACGTATCGCAACGAGGGCAAGGAATCGCGCAAGGGCACCGTCGAGGATCGGTGGACGAAGTTTGCAAGCACCGGCACCGCGGGCGAAATCACTTGGGCGGACGCGGAAGATCCGGCGGACAAAGCCGGCTACGCGTACGCTTGGGAAGCCAGCGACAAAGCGCCAACGAAGGAAGTCGAGCTCAAGCCCGGAGCAGAGATCTCCTTCGCGCGCTTTCTCGCGGTGGGAACTTCACCCGCCGAAGCTCTCGGTGTGGTGGCGGCGCGGCGGGGCGCAGCGGGAACTGTCGCGGGCAGCGTGACGGATGCGAGCGGCAAGGCGATCACAACGGCGACGATTGCCGTGACGATCAATGGCAAGCCCGTGAATGCGTATCCGAATGCACAGGGGAAGTTCGGTCTTCAATTGGCCGCCGGAAGTTACGAAGTGGAAGTTGCCGATCCCGGTCGTGAATCAGTCAAACGCACCGTGGAGGTGAAGGCGGATCAACGCGCGTCGCTCGACGTGAAACTCGGCGCGGCGGCGGCGATTGCTTTCGACATCCGCGACGAGTCGGGCAAGAGCATTCCCTGCAAGGCGCAATTCAACGGTGTCGATGGCACAAAATCGCCGACCCTTGGTCCGAAACTCCGCGCGCATGGTTGCGTGGATCAATATCACTCCGAGCGCGGTGATTTCCGCGTGGGATTGGCACCGGGCGATTACGAGATTGTGGTCACGCATGGGATCGAGTTCAGCCATTTGAAACAGCGCGTGAAACTGGCCGCGGGCAAGACAGCGAACGTGAAGGGTGTGTTGAAGCGACTCGTGGATACGCGTGGTTGGGTGAGTTGCGATTATCATAATCACTCCACGCCGAGCGGCGATAACACGTGCGGCACACCGGATCGCATCATCAACCTCGCGGCGGAGAATGTGGAGTTCGCTCCCACCACAGAACACAATCGACTCTGGGACTGGCGCCCGACGATCAACGCGCTCGGTCTCTCGAACGAAATTCAAACGGTGAAGGGCATGGAGTTGACCGGCAGCGGCGCGCACTTCAACTCGTTCCCCTTCGAACCCGAGCCGTTCACGCAGGATTGGGGCGCGCCAGTGTGGAATAAAGATCCGCGCATCACCGCGATCACGTTGCGGAATCATCAAGGCGAGAATCCGAATCGTTGGATCCAGATCAATCACCCCGACATGGTGGAGAATTTTATCGACCGCGATGGCGACGGCCGTGCTGACGGCGGCTTCATTGCGCTGAGTTCGTTGATCGATGGTTACGAGACGGAGAATTTTTCACCGAGCGACCTCATGGCGGGAGCGCCCTTCCGCATTGGCCGCGGCAAAGACGGCAAGGAAAGCGTGAACTACCTACGCCCGTTCATCTGGATGCAGTTGCTCAATCGCGGCCAGCGCAACGTCGCGATGGCGGTCTGCGATGCGCACTCAGTTTACGGCAACGGTGTCGGCGGCTGGCGCATTTACGTGCCGAGTCGGACGGACGAGCCGGCGAAGATTGACTGGCAGGAAAACTCGCGCAACGCCAAGGCCGGCCGTGTTATTCTCACCAGCGGACCGTTTCTCGAAGTGCAAACCGACGACGGGACGATCGCTGGCGGGACGACACGCGCGAACGGAGCGATCAATCTTCATGTGAAGGTGCAGTGCACGGATTGGATCGACATCGATCGCGTGCAGGTGTTCGTCAACGGTCGTCCGCGGAAGGAGCTCAACTTCACCCGCAAGACACATGCGAAGATGTTCAAAGATGGCGTGGTAAAATTTGGCGAGAAGCTCAACGTGCCGCTCAGCGAGGACAGCCATTTGATCGTGGTCGCGTATGGCGAGAACTTCGACCTCAAGACCGGCTACGGCACGAGCGATCAGGCGAAACTCAAGCCGTGCGCATACAACAATCCGATCTCCGTGGACGTGGACGGCGGCGGTTTCACGCCGAATGGTGACACGCTCGGCTTCCCGCTACCGGTCAAGAAACTCTCCGTGACCGAAGTGAAAGAGATGTTGAAACGCGGGGCGAACTGAGGCGGGCGGAAAACCCGCGCGGCTACTTCGCCGGCGGATTTTCTTTGCCGTAATTGGCGACGAGATAGTCCACAAGCGGGGTGACGTTGTTCGTCGTGATCGGTGCGCCGTATTTCGCCTGCATCTTCAGCACGGCGGCCGTCCACTGTGTGCGATTGAGGCGTGGCTGGGTGCTGATGTAGTCCGCCGAGTGACAGAGGATGCACGAGAGCGTGGCGGTTTCGACACCGGGGCCGGGTTTCAACTTCGCGGTTTCAGCCGGCAGCACCCACGGCTCGTCCGCAGCGCGGGCAGGCGACAAGAAAACGGAAGCGATCGCAGTGGCGGCGAGCATGAGTGAGGGAGAAAAGATTTTCATGTGGGTTTAGGCCGCTTGCACGCGGACGGTTTCGATGACGTTGCGCATGTAGCCGGCGGGGTTCCAACGCGCGGCGGTGGGTTGCGTCTGGCCGGTGCGATTGACGGCTTTGACCTGCAAATCGTAACTGACCGCTCGTTTGGGCGTGAATGGAATCGTCCACTCACGGAAAGAATATTTCCCGAAGTCCTTTCCAAGCTTTGCGTCGCGCCACGTGCGGCCTCCATCTTCGGAGAACTGCACTTCCTTGATCCCGTAGCCGCCATCAAAGGCGATGCCGCGCACGACGGTGGTTTGGTTCGCGCGGACCTTCGCGCCGTCCGCGAGGCTGGTGATGAAGGAGCGAACGTTGTAGCGATTGATCGGAACGGTCTTCGCCGGCGTGGTGCCGGGTTCAACGCACGCGCAGTCGTTGTCGGGAATCCGATAGGCGGTGCTCATCCACCAGCCGTTGAAAACTTCGTCGAGCACCTTGATCGAGCTGACATGCTTGATCCAATAAGTGCCGAAATGCCCGGGCACGACGAGCCGGAGCGGGAAGCCGTTGAGCCAAGGGAGATCTTCGCCGTTCATCGAGTAAGCGAGCATCACTTCGCCGTCGAGCGCCTGATCGACTTCGAGCGCTTTCACGAAGCCCGGCGTGGTCGGCATCGCGGGGCGATCGAGGCCTTCGAATGTCACTTGCTTCGCGCCGCCCAGCACGCCGGCTTTGGCGAGCACGTCTTTCAACCGCACGCCGCGCCAACGAGCGTTGCCCATCGCGCCGTTGCCCATCTGGCCACCGGGAATGCGTGGTTGGAACAATCCGCGGCCGTTGCCGGAGCATTGATTGACGGCGACAAGTTCCACTGGCTCGAACTGCGACTTCAATTCAGCGACCGACAAACTCAGCGGCGTCTTCACCTTGCCCTGAATCTCGACACGAAATTTATCCGGTCCCAGCAGCCCCGCACCCGGTGGTGAGAACGTGAGATGATAGCGGACGAAGAAGGCGTCGTTTGGCGTGATCACGCTTTCGTTGAAAACGCTGAACGGTGTTTCCAACTGCGGCGGGCGCGTGGTGTGCCGGATGAGTGGACGCTTCTGCGGATACTTCACCAGCGGGCGCTCACCATTCTCGAACGGCAGCGTGACGGTTTCGTCGGCTGCTTTCGCGCTGAGCGCCGCGAGGCTAAGCAGTCCGGCTTGTTGCAGGAATGCGCGGCGGGCGACCGAGATCATCGAACGTTGCTCTGGGAAATTCACGAGGAAACTCTACGCAGTGGTTGAAAAAAAGGAAAGCGTTCAACTCCGGTCCGGACAAATCAGACTGATACCAATGGCAGGTCACACCAATTTGCCACAGCCGTTGGAATGCCTTCAGGCTTGCAGCTTAAACCTTCAGTTGAGATCGGGAAAAGGAGGCTTAGGTTGGCTTATGAAAACCATCACTGTTGCCACATTCGATGACAAGGATTCGGCAAATCACCTGCAAGAACGCCTCGCTCAAGAGGGCTTCCATGCGGAAGTTGTCGACGATACGGGGTTTCAGAAGCGCCGACTCGTCAACGAACCTCGGGCCGCCTTTCACGTGAATGTTACGCAAGAGGAATTGTTGAGGGCTGCGCAACGTCTCCACGAAATGGAAATGACGGAACGGGTCATGGATTCCGCCGTGCATTGTCCGCAATGCCACTCCGGGCGGGTCGAGTACCCGCAGCTAACGCGGAAGTTTTACTCACCCGACTTCGTGAGCCTCTTTATGATGCTGGGCGTCTTGGAGAAAAAATACTTCTGTCAGGACTGCCACTACACGTGGTCAAACGAAGTGCACCCGGCAGTGGAACGCGACGTTCTGGGGTGGGCGAAGGGCAAGTAACGCCGCGCCTCAGCCCTAAAAGCGGTCAGTTGGAGTCATTTTTAACCGCGCCTTCGCACGGTTGAGGAGAGTTTTTATAGAAATCTGCGCCCGCCGACGTTTCGAACTAAGCCCCGGGAATTTTGAGTCGATAGGACTTTTGGCAAGATTGGGAATTCTTCCGATCTGCCGACGATGAATTCTGGCCGCCAGGTCTTTACAACGCGCCGTTTGCCCCTATTTTTCCGCACTGTTTTTCATGCAATTTGAAACCGATCAGGTCGGCAAGACACCCGGCACTCCTACCAAAGGGGTGAAACTGGTCCATATTTCACGCCGGGTCTACCTAATGCTGGTTGGCGCGGTCATCGCGCCGTGGCTGATTGCGGTCGGATTCTATCAGATCTATCAGAAGGGCGGATTTAGCACCACGCTTCGTCCGCTGCACACGGCGGGAATCCACGCGCCCGTCGGTACGTATTCGGCGCGCCCCGGGCCTTGGGGTGAATTGGAGTTTTCGAAGATCTTCATCGAACCACCGGACGACTTCATTTCCATTCGCCCGGACGATTACGGATACAGGGACGGTCGTTGGGTTTTCGCCGGGAAGACTCGTGAACAGGTGATGGATGTTTTTCAAAAGGCTGGGTTGAGTGAAGCACAGCTGGTGTTCTTCCGTGACGAAGCCAAGTGGTACGAGAACGACACAGGAAGTTACGTCGTTCCGTCAGACGAGTTGCTTTACGATTTAACACCGGAGGCGCGCCGGCAAATCTACGCAGTCCTTGCGCGAAGCTCGCACAATGTTCTGCAATTGAATCCGTATTCGTTTCTGCCGGCGCAGTTCGAAGAACGCTTCGCCCGTAGCGGGTTAAAGCCGGAGATTGTGGAACTGGTCCGGCATTACCTGTATCCGCACGGCAATATCTTGTTGTTCTCCGACGTGCGCGCGGTGATGAAGAAATACGAGGCACCCGAGGACCGCTTAAAACTCATGCGGAGTCTCGCCCGCCGGTCGACTCTCCTCGCAACGCTGCATCTCACACCCGAAAGCAATGTCGACGAACTCGCAAAATACTGGGGACAAGCGGGACGCGCCAAAAGCATTCGGTCGTTGCTCGAGTCGGGCAAATCCGTTCCATCAGGAGTGCGACTCGACGTCGCGCATTTAATGCCGGCTTTCGCCAGAACCCGCCTTTACACCTATCCATTCCCGTCCATGGATCCCTTGGACAGCCGGATGGATTGCAACTGGACGACCTTCAATTTCTTTGCGACAACGCCCACGTCCACAACCGAGAAGCCCAGTTTCTACCACTCCATCGTGAAGGAGCAGTATTTCCCGGTCGTCGGTGAGCCTCAGTATGGAGACGTGGTGTTCATCGCTCGTCCCGACAATGTGGCCGTCCACTCGGCCATCTACATTGCCGACAACGTCGTATTTACGAAGAACAGCGGCCACTACAACCAACCTTGGATGCTGATGACGATCGATGAGCTGGTGGCTGAATACGACGCGATCATGGAAGAGAACGAAGATCCAAAAGTTCTCTTTTTCCGCAATCGCAACTATTGAGTCCGCGGCGTCCACAAGCCGACCACCAACCCGGCAAGGATCGCGAGCCCGCCCCAGAATTGCCCGGCGTGCAGCGGTTCCCCCAACCACATCGCCGCCAACGGTACGCCCGCGAGCGGTTGAATGAAGACGGTCATCGCGACGAGGTTCACGTCCGTTTCGCGAATTACGAGAAACCAAACGCCGTAGCCCGCCGTCGTGCCGATCAGGCCCAAAGCAGCCAGTGAGACCCAGGCACCAACGGGCAATGAGCGCGCCGCGACAAATGTCTCCGCGCCGTTGAGCGCGAGATTCACCGCCGTGCCCGACAGCAACGCCACCGCCAGCACCTTCATCAAATTCGCCCGGGCAATGATCGGCTTCCCAACGATCGAGTAAGCCGCCTCGGTCAGAAACGAGGCAATCACCAGCAAACTTCCCGTGAGACTTCCCCACTGAAAATCCGCGCTCCACACGCGGTTCAAGAGCAGAACGCCCAACACCGCCAGCGCGAACCCTATCCAACGTCGTCCCGCGATGTGTTCCCGTAGAAAAAACGCCGCCGCCACCGAGGTCAGCACCGGTTCGAACGCCATCAGCACCGCCGAGTTGCCAGCCGTGCCCAGATGGTTGCCCAACACTTGCATCCGATGTCCGGCAACGAACACGGCGACGCCCAGCAGCATCGACTTCACGAGATCCCAACCGCGCGGCGCGTTGCCCGGCAGCCACGGCCAGATTACCAACGCACCGATCGCCGCGATCCCGAAACGAACCGTGACGATCTGCGTGGAGTCGAGATACGGCGCAACCGTCTTGTAAATGACGAAGGACGCCCCCCAAAGGAAGTTGAAGCCAATCATCAAAATCAAGTAATGCGGTTTCATGCGCAGCGCGACGGCGGCAAGGGAACGGGTTCACGCGCAATTGAGCAAGGAACAATTCGAAAGTTCCCGCCCGGCTTGGCAAACAGTCCCGGCAGCGTATAAGGAACACATGAACTCCCCGTTCGCAGCACTTCGCCGGTCCGCGACAGTTGGTTGGCGCACTACTCTGGCATTCCTCGTTCTCATAACGTCGAGTCTTCCATGGTTTCAACCATCGGCAGTAGCCCGTCCGCCGAACGTCGTTTTCATCCTCACCGACAACCAAGGCGCGTGGACGCTCGGCTGTTACGGCAACACCGACATCCGCACACCGAACATCGACAAACTCGCCGCCGAGGGAATCCGCTTCACTCGCGCGCTCAGCAGCAATCCCGTGTGCTCACCCACGCGCGCGACGTTTCTCACCGGGCTGATTCCGTCGCAACACGGCGTGCATTCTTTCCTCGATCCGAAGTTCATGATGGGACCCGAGGCGTACAACACGCTCAAGGAATTCACCTCGCTCGGCGAAGTGTTGCGTGACGCTGGCTACGTCTGCGGCCTGAGCGGCAAGTGGCACCTCGGCGATAACCTCCACCCATCCGAAGGCTTCACCTACTGGATTACGAAGCCCGACGGGCATACAAAAGAGTTCTACAATCAGGACATCATCGAGAATGGCACGGTACGCAAAGAGGCGGGCTACACGACGGATCTGTGGACGCGCAAAGGGATCGAGTTCATTGAGCAGAACAAGGAGCGGCCCTTCTTTCTCTACCTTGCCTATAACGGTCCCTACGTCCTCGGCAACTTGATGCTCAACCCATCGCAAAATCGTCACGCCGAATACTATCGCGGCAAACATTTCACGAGCTTCCCCGTTGACGCCATGCACCCGTGGCAGTTCGCGAACAAACAATTCCACAACCAACAAATCGCGATGGAGCGCGCCGCGTGCGAAGTCAGCGGTGTCGACGACGGCGTGGGCGACGTAATGGCCGCATTGAAACGTCTCGGCCTCGATGACAACACGCTCGTTGTCTACGCCTCCGATCAGGGTTGGATGGGAGGGCAGAACGGGATGTGGGGAATGGGTGACCACTTCAAGCCCACGGGCGCGCACGAGTTGATGATGCAAATCCCGCTGATCTTCCGTCAGCCCGGCAAGATTCCCGCCGCCCAGACCAACGACATCATCGTGAGCAACTACGATTTCATGCCGACCGTCCTTAGCTACCTCGGCCTTGGCGACAAGATACCCGCGAAGCCCAAGTCACCGGGTCGGGATTTCTCCGGCACACTCCGGGGCGAGAAGCTCACGTGGAAAAACGAGATGTTCTACGAGATGGAAAACACGCGGGCTATTCGTGCGGAACGTTGGAAGTATGTCGCGCGTTTCCCGAATGGACCGTTCGACCTCTACGACATGCAGACTGACCCGCAGGAACGTTTCAACATGTATGGGCAACCCGGCACGGAACCCACGCGCGCCGAACTGGCGAAACGCCTCGATGATTTCTTCAACCAATACGCCGATCCGCAATACGACATTTGGAAAGGCGGCCGTTCAAAAGCGAAACGGCATACACAATAGCGCGGTTCACGCCGCCGTGAGTTCCCGAATATCTTTCACAAGATTACGCACGTCCTCCTCCGTTGTGTCCCACGAGCACATGAAGCGGCAGCCGCCTTCGCCGATGAAAGTGTAGAACAGCCACCCACGCGCCTGCAGTGCCGTAATCACCGGCTTTGGAAGCTCGAGAAACACCGCGTTGGCCTGCGATGGGAAGAGGAGTTTCGCGCCGGGGAGATCACGCGCCGACTCGCACAACAACTTCGCCATGCGATTGGCATGCGCGGCGTGCCGAAGCCACGCGCCGTCTTGCAACATTCCCACCCACGGCGCGGCGAGAAAGCGCATCTTGGAGCAGAGTTGTCCGGCCTGTTTGCAACGATAGTCGAATTCCTTGGCGAGCTCGTGATTGAAGAAGACGACGGCTTCACCAATCGCAAGCCCGTTCTTCGTGCCGCCAAAGCTCAACACGTCAATGCCGGCTTCCCACGTGATTTCGCGGGGCTTCACTCCGAGCGAGGCGACGGCGTTGGCAAAGCGCGCGCCGTCCATGTGGATCTTCAAGCCGCACTTGCGCGCAACAGCCCACACGGCTTTGAGTTCTTCCACCGAGTACACGGTCCCGACTTCAGTCGCCTGCGTGAGGCTGAGCGCGCGCGGTTTTGGGTAATGAATGTCCGTGCGTTGTTTCACCATCCGCTCGATGGCGGCGGGATCGATCTTGCCGTTGTCACCGGGCAACAGGAGAACCTTGGTGCCGTTGGAAAAGAACTCCGGCGCGCCGCATTCGTCTTTTTCAATATGCGCGAGTTCGTGGCAGAGAATGCTGTGATAGGACTGGCACAGCGCCGCGAGGGAAAGCGAGTTCGCGGAAGTTCCGTTGAAGACGAAGAAGACTTCGCAGTTCGTTTCGAAAAGTTCGCGGATAAGATCGGTCGCACGCTTGGTCCACGGGTCATCGCCGTAGGCGCGCACGTGGCCTTGATTGGCCTCCAGCATCGCCGCCCACGCTTCGGGGCAGATGCCGGAATAGTTGTCGCTGGCAAACTGGCGGCGAAGATCGGCAGTGACGTGCATGACGCGAACTCTTCCAGAAATGGAGCGACGCAGCAAGCCGGTCAAGGTTCCGCACCGTCACTTCAGCAGGAATTCCTGGAAGAAGAGGATCATCGACTGGAACTGGAAGTCCACATTCCGCTTCTTGCTGAAACCGTGGCCCTCATCGTTGGCCATGAGATACCACGCGGTCCCGCGGTTAGCGCGAATCGCGGTGACCATTTGCTCCGCTTCCGTCACCGGCACGCGCGGGTCGTTCTTCCCCTGAATGACGAAGAGCGGCTTCGTGATTTTCGCCACGTTATTCAGCGGTGAAATGCGTTCAAGGTGCGCACGCATGAGCGGATCACGCTCGTCGCCATACTCCGCACGGCGCAGATCGCGACGATAGTCCTGCGTATTTTTCAGGAACGTGACGAAGTGCGAGATACCTACGACGTCGACGCCGCAGCGCAGGCGATCGCTGAAATGCATCAAGCTCGCGAGAACCATGTAGCCGCCATAGCTGCCGCCGTAAACCGCGATGCGCTGACCATCAAGACCTTTGTCGCGCTTGATCCAGTCGATCACCGCGCCAATGTCCTTCACCGAATCCTCGCGTTTGAAACCGTTGTCGAGCGTTAGAAAGGTTTTCCCGTGACCAGCGGAACCGCGGACATTCGGCACCACGAGCGCGATACCGAGTTCGTCGAGCAGGTAGTTGTTACGGCCGAGGAAAATCGGGCGCGACTGCGATTCCGGGCCGCCGTGAATGATTACCACCGACGGGCGCGGGCCGGGAAAACGTTTCGCATCCGGCCGGTAAACAAACGCGGAAACCGCAAGCCCATCGAAGCTCTTCAACTTCACGAGCTCCGGCTCCGAGAACCGCGCCGGATCCAAACCGCCCGTCTCACTCTCCGTCCAACGCTCGACCTTGCCGGTTTTCGTATCGAGTGAATACACGTCGCTCGGCGAACGCGCCGCGCTGAGATTGAACGCCAGATCACGATTGTTCTCATGGAATTTCAACCCGCTGATCACGCCGAGTGGGAGCTTGGGCGCGCGGAGTTCTTTCCCGGATTTCGCGTCTATCAAATGCAGCGCGCTCACACCGTCTTCATTGGCGACGAACGCGATCAACTTGCCATCCGGTGAAAGCTCGAACTCCTCGATGTCCCACGGAATCTTTGCCGACAACGCCGTTTCCTTGCCCGACGCGAGGTCGATGCGCGCGAGTCCTTGAAACTCCGAACCGCGATCACTCGTGACGATGAGGCTGCGATCATCCGCCGCGAATTGCCCGCCGCCGTAGGAAACCTTCTGCGTGCCGCGCGGCGTGACCTGCGTCAGCTTGCCGGTCTTCACGTCGGCGATGTGCAGATAGCTTTCGTTAATCGAAACGTATTCCTCAAGCAGCAGGCGCGTTTGATCGTGCGACCAATCGAGAATGCTCCAGCCGGGCTTGTCGATCTGCACAGCGAGCCGGCTCGACTTCGGATCGGCCGGGTTCATCACGTAAACGTCGGCGTCCTTGCCGTTGCGGAGCGTGGACGTGTAGGCGATGAGTTGACCGTCATGCGACCAATGCGGACCGGAGTTGCGCGACTTCCCGTCCGTCAGCAACGTCACGCGCGCATCGGCGAGATCGAACCGGTAGAGCTGATAGAACTCACTGCCTCCCCGGTCCTGCGTGAAGACGATGAAGCTGCCGTCCTTCGGTTGGAAACTGCCGCCCGCCACCGGCTCCGTCAGAAACGTGAGCTGCCGCCGCGCGCCGCCGGGCATCTTCAAATGATGCAACTGCGCCGTGTCAGCAAAGCGCGTGGTGATCAACAACTCGCGATTCTTCGGATGCCACGAGTTGAACGCCGCCGCGCGGAACTCCAAATACCGGCTCACGTCTGCGCGAAACTCCGGCGTGATGGGCGGCACGCCCTCGACCGTGAGATTCGCTGGAATGGCCTCCGCCGCGCGCGATGCATTGACGGAAAGAAAAAATGCAGCGAGGGAGACGACTTGAAGAACGTTCCTTCGGACAACAGCGGATCGCAAAATGGAAGTCATGCGCGCCATTGTTCAGAAATCAGCGCCAGCGGCAAGGCGCAAGCCAGTCACTTCAACAAATGTTCCTTCAGGAACAGGATCGTGGCTTGGAACTGGTAGTCCACGTTGCGCTTTTTGTTGAAGCCGTGGCCTTCGTCATTGGCCATGAGGAACCAGGCGGTGCCGCCTTTGCTGCGGATGGCTTTGACCATTTGCACGGCCTCGGTGTAGGGCACGCGCGGGTCGTTGCGGCCTTGTACGATGAACATCGGGCGCGTGATTTCGCCGGCGCGGTTGGCAGGGGAAATCTTTTCCTGAAAGGCACGCATCTTCGCGTCGCGTTCGTCGCCGTATTCCTGACGGCGGTTGTCGCGGCGATACTCGGAGGTGTCGTGGAGAAAGGTGACGAAGTTGGAGATGCCCACGATGTCGATGCCGCACCGGAGGTCGTCGTGATACGCGATCATGCTCGCGAGGGACATGAAGCCGCCGTAGCTGCCGCCCATGACGGCGATGCGCGCAGCGTCGAGTGAGGGGTCGCGTTTGATCCAGTCGATAAGCGCGCCGATGTCCTTCACGGAGTTCTCGCGTTTGAAGCCGTTGTCGAGGGCGAGGTATTTCTTTCCGTAGCCCGCGGAGCCGCGGACGTTGGGATAGATCAAGGTGACGCCGAGTTCGTGGAGGTAGTAATTGTTCTGCCCGAGGAAACCCGGCCGCGACTGGCTCGAAGGACCACCGTGGATGCTGATGACCACGGGACGTTTGCCGGGGAACTTCTTCGGATCGGGGCGGTAAACGAACGCGGGAATCTCCAACCCATCGAAGCTTTTGAACTTCACGAGTTCGGGTTCGCGGAACGGCTCGGTGACGGTGCGTTTGCGGGTCTGGCCGGTCCAGCGCTCAATCTTGCCGCTGTCCACGTCGAGCGAGTAGGCGTCGTTGGGGAACTGCGCACCGCCGAGGGTGAAGGCGATCTCGCGATTCTTCCGGTGCCATTCGAGGCCGGAGATGCGCGAGCCCGGGAGCTTGGGCACGGGAAGTTCGCGACCGCTCGCGGTGTCGAGCAGATGAAGGGCGCTGTAGCCGTCTTCGTTCGTGACGAAGGCAATCGTGCGGCCGTCGGCGGACGGTTCGAAGTCTTCAACGTCCCAGGAAATATTTTGCGTGAGGGAGCGGCGTTCGCCGGTGGCGACGTCGATGCGCCAGAGTTGTTGGAAATTGGAGTCGTCGTCGCACGTGGCGTAGATCGCCGCGCCGCGTTCGGAAAAGCGCGCGCCGCGGTAGGTGATGCGTTTGCCGCCTTTGAGGACAGGTTGCCGCGCGCCGGTCTGGATGTCGGCGAGGAAGAGGCTGGATTCGGTGTCGGACTTCGCGTGGCGCAACAGAAGTTTGTCCCCGGTGGGCGACCAATCGGAAATGCCCCAACCGAGTTCCTCGGCCGGCCACAACATGCGCGCGCTCGCTGGATTCATCGGATCCATCACGTAGATGTCGGTGAATTTCCCCGTGCGCCGCGTGGAGGCATAGGCGATCCAGCGGCCGTCCGGTGACCAGATCAAACCGGTGTTGCGCGATTTGCCATCGGTGAGCCGCGTGACTTTCTGCGTGGCGAGATCGAGCCGGTAGTATTGGAAGTTTTCATCGCCGCCTTGATCGTGTGCGTAAATCAAACAATCCGCGCTGACCGGACGATAGCTGCCGCTGCTAGCGGCCTCGGTCCCACGCGTGAGGGCTTTGCGCGTGCCGCCGGGAGTCTTGAGCGAGTGCAACTGGACGGCGTCGTTGACGCGCAAGGTGACCATCATCTCACGCTTGGTCGAATGCCAACCGCGAAACGTGGAGCCACCGAGCGTGAGGTATCGCGCGAGGTCGGACTTCAACGCAACGGGCACCGGCGGTATTCCTTCGACGACCAGATTGGTCGGCACCCCGGACATGGAAGTGGCGGCGTGAGATTCGAAAGCGACGAGGCCGCTCGAAACCAACGCGCCGACACCCAACACGAACGCGGCGAAACACGATGTCGCTTGCCAACGGCTGTGCTCCGAAAGGATGCGTTGAGGAAACGAATGGTAATCGCGCGACGATGACATGGATTGTCGAGGTTGAAATTAGCGCCCGAAAATTCCCGGCAGGCCGCGGAGGCGATCAATAATGCCGGTGGGATCATGGATCGGGTTCTTCTTGAGCTGGCGCTCCAAATCCCATTGAACGATCAAGCCGACGCTGTTGGCTCCGCGACCGTGGCTGCGAATCGCGTCGATTCCGTAGGCGTAGCCCAGCGACGCCTGCCAGATGCCCGATTCCGACCGATACACCACGCCGCCGCCAACACCAGAGAGCCACGAGCCGGGTTGTTGAAACCCCGGGAGATAATCGACCCAAGCCGAGCCGGCAGAGAAATTGAGGCTCCAACGATCATCCTTATCCAACGGCAGGAGATACTGGCCGCCCATCAGGAAGAAGCGGCGCGCGGTGATTTCCTGATAATAGTAACCGGGCAGGTTGAGCGGAAATTCCGACGCCATCGGTAACGCAGAGCCAAGACGATACGCGCTGAAGCGGTCGGCCTTGACGCTCGTTCCCGCCGTGAAATTGACGCTGAAATTATGCTTCAGCTCGGGGAGCGTATAGATGAAGAGAGCGCGCGCCCAGGCGAGTTGGGCGTGATGATGCAGGTCACGGTCGTTGGCAAATCCGTAGGGACCATTCTCATTGCGCCATTGCACCTCGTACCAAGCGGACAGTTCCAACGCCAACGACGGAAAGATCAGCGGCTCGCGCCCACCCAGCCGGAAGCCCGTGCGTATCCCGGCGGAAGTGTGATCGGCCGGGAGCACAAATCCCGGAGTAGTGGAATCATCCGCTGCGTAAGTGGAATAGTGAACGAGCCCGCGCGCGATGAAGTTCAGCGGCAGCTGTTGATTGGGATTGAAGCGATGATACAGGCTCAAGGACGCTTCCCCACCGTGACCCGTGAAGGATTCTCCCCGCAAATACTGGCCTTGGCGGATTTCCTGATAACTGTCCGCGAAGCCGCCGCCAGCCAGACCGATTCCAATATCAGTATTCGGGCCCAACGCACCGCTAATGCCGAGCTCCGAGTCCAGGTAAACCGGCGCAATCGCGAGACGCAACGTCAGGTTGGAGTGCTGAAGAAAGCCGGGCGTGTTCCAGTAGAAGAAGGCGTAGGCCGCCACGGGTCCGCGCCCCTCGATCGACTGATTGTATCCGAACTGCACCAGTTTCCGCGCTTCAGGATCGATCTGCGCGCGGGCTGGCAACAGAAACGCCACGCAGCAAAGAAACAGAATCAATCGTGGTAGGGGCACCGGCACTTCGTAACGAAACTGTTTCGCAGCAGCAAGGGGATTCGCAGTCATTAAAATGTGCAGTTGCGTCGCTCAGGGGCGACTCGTAGTTTTATTCCATGTCGCTCGCTCGTAAACTGCACCACACTCGCTACCGCGTAAATGACCTCGAGAAAACCGTGACGTTCTATCGCGACGTCCTCGGACTGCAGGAAGTTCGCCGCCATAAATCGCCGCGCGGTTCCGAACTGGCCTTCCTGAAAGCGCCCGAAAGTGAGGAATTGATCGAGATTTGCTATTTTCCCTCAAGCGGTCCGGTGCAGGTGCAGGCAGACCTCACCCATTTGGCCTTTGAAGTCGACAGTTTGGAGGCCTTCGGGCGTCATCTTGCCAAGCTGGGACTCAAATATTCCGACGGCCCGACGATGAAACCGGACGGTTCTGGAGGCTTCGCCTTCGTCGACGCGCCGGAGGGTTATGAGATCGAACTGATCCAGCGCTCTCCCGCCGCGGAAAAAGCTTCTTATTGACGAGAAGTTCTAAAGGAGTTCGCCAATACTGCCGTTGTTAATGGCAGTGAGTTCGCCCGCGATACTGCCTACTCAAAACCTAAAACGCACGGACGCCAGTTGCGATGCTTCCGCTGCGGGTTTAACTTTCCCCATGAACCCGCGGATGGACTCGAAACACCACTGGTGGTACGCGCCCAAAAAGCGGGATCGTAATAGCTTCCTCCTGCGGTATGGGTTCGCGGTTTTCCTGACCGGCTTCGCCACCCTGCTCTCTTTCCGGTTGCCGGCGATGCAGGATACGCCGTTTATGCTCTTTTTTGGCGCCATCGTCATGGCGGCAGTTTATGGCGGGGTCGGACCGGCCTTCTTCACTTTAAGCGGGTCGTTCCTCGTGTTGAGCTACCTGTTCGTCCCGGATTACTACCGCTTCAATTTCACCCGCGACATTGAAGAAACCGTCCGCATGCTGGTCTTCCTGCTGGTATCGGGAATCTGCGCTTCGCTCGTCTCGGGTTGCCGCAGTTCAAATGTCATCCATCGTGAGAATGAAGAACGCTTTCAACTCCTCGTCGACATGGCGTCCGATTCGATCGTGGTGCTCGATAATCGCTGCAACATCATCTTCGCCAATCCCGCAACCGAACGCATGTTCGGCCACTCACCGGAAAAGCTAATCGGCCAGCCCTTCGGCAAACTGCTCCCGCACGACGATCATCATCCCACTTTGGAACAGTTGCGGAAGCGCCTCGACACGCGGAAAGCGATTCAGCCGGCGGATTTCCTCGCTCGCCATAGCGACGGCCACACGATTCAGGTCGAAATTACCTTCGGCACGTTGATCCACCACGGTAAGCAACTCTACACCGCGATCATTCGCGACGTCTCCACCCGGCGCTCACTCGCCGCCTGAAAACCGCGTGCGTGATTGACAGCCCGCGCGACTGCGCCGGATAGTCACAGCGTGGCGCGTGTTTACGATCTGGTGATGACCCACAAGCTGGACGCGGATGATTTTTTCATTCACCGCGTGCAGTTGCATTGCGCCCGGCTCGGGTTGAATTTCTTCCTCATTGAACCGCTCTGGGTCGAATCGTTCACCGACAAATTGGCCAAGGGTGAAATCGCCGTGCGCGTGTTGCTCAACATGCACAGCGAACATCACCAACCGGACGAACCTTTTCACAAACTGGTTCGCCTCGCCCACCAGCGAAATGCCAGAGTCATCGATCCCCCCGATCTCGCCCTGGCCGCGTTCGATAAAGCTCTGCTGCATCCTCGCATTATCGCCGCCGGGCTCAACGCTCCCTACACCGTCGTCGTGCCCGAAAGTGAAATCGCCACTCGCCGCCTGACAGACGAAGAACGTGCACGACTCGGCTCGCCGTTCGTGATCAAGCCAAACCTCGGCTACGGCCGCAAGGGCGTGATCCTCGATGCCGCCAGCGAGGCCGATCTGGCGCGCTCCCATGCATTGTGGCCTGGAGGTTCCTACCTCCTGCAAAATCGCATTGCCCCCAAGCTAATCAACGGAACGCCGGCGTACTTCCGCGTTTACTTCGTGTTCGGCACCGTGTGGCTCTCGTGGTGGAATTGTTTCAATGATTGTTACCGCTTGGTTTCCGCAGAAGAAGTCGAACTCCACGGATTGAAGCCACTGCGAGAGATCGTCGAACGCGTCGCCCAAATCTCCCAGATGCGGTTTTTCTCCAGCGAAATCGCGCTCACGGATGCCAGCGAGTTCGTGCTGATTGATTACGTGAACGACCAATGCCACCTGCTCACCCAGTCCGCGAACCCGCAAATCGGCGTGCCGGATGAATTGGTCGCCGCCATCGCCCAGCGTTTGGTGGAAGCCGCGCACCAAATGATTCGCCCATGATTTTTCGCGCGCGGCATTTCACCTTCGAGTTCCCGCGCCCCACTCTATTGATGGGCATCGTGAACGTGACGCCCGATTCGTTCTCGGACGGTGGCAAGTTCTTCCGCACCGAGGACGCCGTCGCGCACGCGCTGGAACTCATCGCCCAAGGTGCCGACATCATCGACATCGGCGGTGAATCGACCCGACCCAACGCAACTCCCGTTGATGAAGCGGAGGAATTGCGACGCGTGATCCCGGTCATCGAGAAACTCGCGCCGCAGGTCAGCATTCCTATCTCGATCGACACGCAGAAACCTTTCGTTGCGCTCTCCGCGCTTCAGGCGGGCGCCAGCATCGTCAACGACATCGCGGCCAACCGCAGCGATGATGCGATGGATCAGATCGTCGCGGAATCCGGCGCCGGCTACGTGGCGATGCACATGCAAGGCACGCCGCAGACGATGCAGGCAAAACCCAAATACCGCGACGTGGTCACTGACGTGGCGGATTTCTTTTCCGACCGCCTCCACCGGCTCGCACTCAGCCGCGTGCCGCGCGAACGAATTATTTTGGACGTCGGCATCGGCTTCGGAAAAAATCTGAAACACAATTTGGCATTGCTCGCCGCGCTGAAGAGTTTTACAAGGTTCGAACGCCCGCTCTTACTGGGAGCCTCACGCAAATCGTTCCTCGCCCAATCAACGGGGAACGACCAAGACAACCGGGTGCCGGGCGGGTTGGCCTGCGCCAGTTGGGCCGTGCAACATGGCGTCCAAATCATCCGCACGCACGACGTGGCCGAAACACGCCTCGCAGTGCGCATGACCGAAGCGATCCTCGAACACCAGCGAGATGGACAATAAATTCTTAATCGATGCCGGCGACATGCTCCGCGCCGCAGTGGAGATCGGAATCCTAGCGGTGGCGATCTATTACGCCTTCAGCTTCGTACGCGGCACTCGCGGCGCGCCCGTGGTGACAGGTTTCCTCGGTCTGCTGTTCGCAATGACCGTCGTGACCTACGCGTTCCATCTTGAAGTGTTGAGCTGGCTGCTCCGCTACTTTTTCGGATTCCTCGCGATCGCGATCCTGATCATTTTCCAACCGGAGTTCCGCCGCATCCTCGCGGAGTTGGGCAACCGCCCGCTCTTCAACACCGCACGCGCGCAACGCGAAAGCATCGAGGTGATCATCGAAACGGTGACCCGTCTCGCCGAAGTCCGCATTGGCGCACTCATTGCCATCGAGCAATCGATCTCGCTAAACGAGGCCACCGAGTCCGGCATCGTTGTCGATTGCGAAGCCACGCCGGAAATGCTCGAGACGATTTTCTTTCCGAACAACGCCATTCACGACGGCGGCGTCATCATCAAGGGTGATCGCATTGCTTACGCCGCGTGCATTTTCCCACTCACGCAGCGGAGCGATCTCAACAAATCCCTCGGCACGCGCCACCGCGCTGCGATTGGGTTGAGCGAAGAAACTGACGCGGTTATCGTGGTCGTGTCCGAGGAAACCGGCGCAGTCTCGTACGCGTATCGCGGAGAGCTGGTTCGCGGCGTGACCATCGAATCGTTGCGCGCCTTCCTCACCGCCGTGCTAGTCAAGAGCACCAAGCAACCGCGCAAGCTCGCCGAGTTTTTCCCGCAATCCAATTCGCCAGCGACCCCCACCGGCAGCACCGCGATCGTGCCCAAGCCCGAAACCCGTCAGCCATGAACTTGCGCACGCTCATCCTCAATAACTTTTGGTGGAAACTGCTTTCGCTGTTTTTCGCCGTCGCGATCTGGTCCTACATTCGCGCCGGCATTCAAGGCGAGGTCATCCTCAAACGCAATCCCGCCGCCGGAACCGCGACCGGAACGTTTCCAAAAAACTTTTCGATCCGGGTTTTAACGGACAGCGGCGACCCGCACGTTTATCGCGTCAGCCCCGCGGAAGTCGAAGTCACTGTGACTGGCGAACTCGCCGCGATGAACGAGCTGAATGCTCAGGAAATTCAGGTGTTTGTCGATATGACCGATGTGGAACCCGACTCCGCAATTGGCAAAGCCGCTGATGAATTTGCACGTGAAGTGCAGGTTCACACGCCGGCCAAAATTTCTGTCCAGAAAGTAAATCCCTCGAGTGCCGTGGTGAAACGTCTCTCCGTTGCCCCGGTGCAATCGCCTTCTTTGAAATCCAAACCATGAGTCAGCCCAAGAAAATTTTCGGCACCGACGGTGTCCGCGGTCGCGCCAACGTTGAACCCGTAACCGCCGAGACGGCGCTCAAACTCGGTCGCGCCGCCGCGCACGTCTTCAAGAACCTCGAACAGCAAGCCCGGGGTCGCGGCAAGCACAAGATCGTCATCGGCAAAGACACGCGCCTTTCGGGCTACATGCTCGAAAACGCCCTGTCTTCCGGCATCCTCTCGATGGGCGTCGATGTACTATTCATCGGACCACTACCCACGCCCGGCGTTGCGTACGTCACGCGTAGCTTGCGCGCAGACGCCGGCATCGTTATCACCGCGTCGCACAATCCCTACGACGACAACGGCATCAAATTCTTCCGCGCGGACGGCTACAAGCTCGACGACAACATCGAAGGTCAGATCGAAGGCCTCGTGTTCAGCGGCGAGATTGAAACGATCCGCCCCACGGCCGCCGAAATCGGCAAAGCCGTCCGTATCGATGACGCCCTCGGGCGCTACATCGAATTCGCCAAGAGTGCCCTGCCCCGCGGCCTCACGCTGGAAGGCATGCGCATCGTGGTGGATTGCGCGAACGGCGCTTCCTACAAATCCACGCCCTGCGTTCTCCGGGAACTCGGCGCGGAAGTGATTGTCTACGGCAACCAACCCGACGGCACGAACATCAACAAGGACTGCGGCTCCATGCATCCCGAGTCGATGTGCAAGAAAGTCGTGGAGCATCAAGCTCACCTCGGCATCTCGCACGACGGCGACGCCGACCGCGTCATTCTCTGCGACGAACGCGGTCACTTGATCGACGGCGACGACATCATGGTGATCGCCGCGTTGGAAATGCTCGCGCAAGGTACGCTGCTGAAGAAGACCCTCGTCGCCACGGTGATGAGCAATGCCGGCGTCGAAGCCGCGCTCAAGCAAGCCGGCGGTCACGTGATTCGCACGCCAGTGGGCGACCGCAACGTCATCGATGAAATGCTCACGCACGGTTACAACTTCGGCGGTGAGCAGAGCGGTCACTTGATCTTCCGCGACTACGGCACCACCGGCGACGGCCTCATCGCCGCGCTGCAAATTCTCCGCATCATGAAGGAGAAGGGTCAGGCGC
This sequence comes from Limisphaerales bacterium, assembly GCA_044224905.1. Lineage (GTDB taxonomy): Bacteria > Verrucomicrobiota > Verrucomicrobiia > Limisphaerales > JBGAJN01 > JBGAJN01. The sequence continues at coordinate 1,000,270 of JBGAJN010000001.1, read as the reverse complement.
TTTCCAAGCTGGCGCAGTGCTGGACCCATTATCCGCAAGTGGTGACCAACGTCCGCGTGCGCGAGAAGAAACCGTTCGAGCAACTCGACGGCGTTTTGAAACTCGTTCACGAAGCCGAAGCGGTCGTGAAACCCGAAGGCGGGCGCGTGTTGTTGCGCTACTCCGGAACGGAACCGAAGGCGCGTTTGCTCATCGAAGGACGCGACGGCGCCGTGCTCAACAAGTGGAGCAAGCTCATCTGCGACGCGATCAAGCAGCAGGTGGGCGAGTAACTCCGCACCGCTCGATCATTTTCCAGACGCAGATCCTGCTGACTTGGTGGTGAAGCACCACAGTGCCTTGTGCGTGCGGAAAATGATATCTCCATTCGAAACCGCCAGCGATGAGTTGGACTGCTCCTTCACGCTGTTCAATCCGAGTTGTTCGAACTTCGGGGCCGCTCGAAAGATGAGCACATCACCCGTCTGCGTCGGCATATAGATGCGATCGCCGGCGAGCGTCATCGACGCCCACGTGTCGCCCTTCGCGCCGGAAACTTGCGGACGTTCCTCCCAAACGACCTTGCCCGAGCGCAGTTCCACGCACGCGATCAAGCCGCCCGAACCGAGATAGAAAATGTGACCGTCTTTGATCACCCCCGTGCCGATGCCGCCCTTTCCGCGGACTTCATGCCAGAGCCGGTGAGTCGCCGTGACATCACCCGCGCCGCCAACTTTCACGGTAAGCGAGTTGCCTTGGTAACCACCCATCGCCACCAGCACGCCATCACTATAAAGCGGCGAGGTGTACACCAACGGATTGAGCCCGCCGCATCGCCAGAGTTCATGACCATTCGCGGGATCGAAGGCGCGCACCTCCTGCGGAAAACTCATCACCAATTCGTCGCGACCATTCGCACGAATCACGATCGGCGTGCTGAAAGAACCTTCGACACCACCGGTATCGCGACCGCGGAAACCATCCGTGCGACCTTTGACGTCCCACTTGGGTTCAGCAAACTGCCAAACCGTCTTGCCGGTCTTCGCATCAAGCGCATACAACACCGCCGCAGTCGAAGGCCCGTGGTAAACGAAACAGAGGTTGCCGTGTAACACCGGCGAGGGACCATTTCCCCAAATGTGGTCGAGTCGCCCGAGATCGCGCCGCCACTGCTCACGCCCCTCCATGTCGTAGCAAAAGATCCCCGCGGAGCCAAAGCTCACGATGACGCGCTGCCCATCCGTCACGGGCGAAGCGGAGCAATACGGGTTGCTCGGGTGCGTCTTCTCTTTCGTTTCGTAGATCGTGCCTTTTTGCCAAAGCAACCGGCCATCCGCGCGAAGAAAGCACATCAGGTTGCGCTCGCCCTTGCTCGCAATTGCCTGCGTCACGAACACGCGATCGCCAGCAATCACAGGGGTGGAATTGCCTCTTTCAGGAAGCTCAACGCGCCAGCGGACGTTGTGCGTAGGGCTCCATTCGGTCGGGAGATTCTTTTCGTTGGTCACGCCGGAGCCGTCCGCGCCGCCGCGCCACGCCGACCAATCCGCTCGCGCAGCGACCAGAGATCCGAGAAACACCAACACAAAACAAAACTTCGGGAAGTTCATGTGAATTGGATGGGGTCCAGACGCGTTTGATTCAAGCGGGAATTGACGAAGCGCGCGAAAAATCTCGCCACTCGATCGCCGCAAACGAGCACTACGGCACAATCAAATACTCCGCGCGAAAACGGCCAAACACTTGACTCGAAATTCGCAGATCAGTCGACCCAGGCTCTGGCGCCAGCGGTTCGACGTGCCCGTCCATGAAAAGCGCGCTGGCGGTGGTGCCGTGGTGCCGGAAATGCGTCGTGGCCTCGGTCTGACTCAAGTAGTAGTGCTCTTCCCACATAGGACGCGACGGCGACGCCGGTGGTATCCACGTGTTCACCTGGCCCGCATCCGCAAAAAGGACAGTCTGCGAGGAGTTCGTCACGCGCGACAGATTCACCAGCGGCGCGCCCGGCGCAGAGGAGAGATTGCGATTGTAGCCGTAGCCGTAAGAGGCGCCCTTCGCTTTGAGTTTGAAATCCGGATCGTTGTAATTCAGCGAGGGACAAATCTCCACGCCGCGCCCGCCCAGATACGGATACAATGCACCCTGCGTGGGATCAAAGTTGCGCGAACCGTCGGCGCCGTTCTCGATGAAACCGAACCAATAAATCGCACCGTTCGGGAGCGCCTGCTCTGCGTAACGAAACGCGAAGCCTTCGTGATCGTCGAAATACATCTGCGCCGCCAGCCCAAGCTGATGCAAATTACTCGTGCACTTCGCGCGATACGCCACGGAGCGGGCGCGCGACAGCGCGGGCAACAGCAGCGACGACAGAACGGCGATCGTCGCAATCACGACGAGCAATTCGAGCAGGCTGAACGCGTCGCGCCGTTGATTCATGGTCGTTCCGCGTGCACGCGGTAAAAAGCTTTCGACGACGGCGAGTTGCTATCGCTCAAGGTGAGCAAGCCCATCGCGCCCGGCAGCGATGAGGAAATTTTCGCCCAGCTTTGCAGATTCGTGCTGCGCTCGAGGTAGTAGCTCCAATTCGTCCGCGCGGTGAACTGCGTGCGCCACACTTGATTCGATAGCGACACGATGGAATTCGAAATCGGTGGACCAGGAACGGTGATTGCCAAATTATCCACGACGCCGTGCGCCAGAATCGATCCCGCGAACTGCGGCGGGCTTTGTCCCGCGTCGCTGTAGCTGCTAATCGCCACGGTATCGACGCGGAAATCGCCGAAGCCAGCCGCGAGCGGCACCGAGTTGATCGGCCCGAACGGCTCACCATTCTGCGTCATTACGGTGACCATGGTTCGGTTGCTCGCGGTGTAGGTCATGGTCACGTGATACCAATCCCCATTCCCAGCGGTGAGCCCGAGCAACGTGTAGTCGGAGGAGCCGTTGTAATTGAACTGGCTGTTGGTCGCGATGAACGTCGGCCAGATGGTTGGGAAAATGAAATCTTCCGCGGGAAAATAGTCGAACTCCACCAAGTTCGGGCACGCCGACGGCACGCCACGGCGGAAGCCTGGCGACGTCGCGTTGGTAAAGTTCAGGAAGCCGACCGCGAGTTCGAAGGTGGAGGGCTTGCCCGGATTGGAACCGATCGCCGCATCGTCCAAGCGAATGTCGAAGGACAACTCGAAGTCATCATCCTTCGCCAGGATAGTTCCCAAACGCCGGTAGAAGTAACTGTTCGTGCGTGATGAATCCCACGTCACTTCGAGCTGTTCGTCCGCCCCGTTCCAGTTGAACAACGACGCGTCACCAAAAGTCGCCCAGCCGCGCGTCGTCGGATCACCCACAAAATTCTCCGTGAAGGTCGCCGCTCCGCAGAACGAAGCGGCGAACCACGCACTGGCGAAAATTGCGAACTTACGCATATGCGAATCAGGCGCTGCGACGAGCGCGCCAAGCCAGGCCGAGTCCGGCGGCTACCAGCACGAACGTCGACGGCTCGGGCACGGTGACCGCCGCGAAGCCATCAATCTCCGCCGTGCCGCTGAGCACTTCTACCCGCACAAAGCTAACGCTGGGCAGTGCGACGCTGAAGCCATTGGTGTCCTGTGCCCAGCCGATGTCGAAACCAGTGCCGCCCGCGGAGCCCGCGTAGAGCGCGCGAATGCCAGTGAGATCGAGGCCGTTGAAATTCGAAACGGTCAACGACGGATCAACCGGAATTTCAAATTGCCCGCTGCCATCCGTCGGGAACAAGCCGTCTGAAGCCAGTGTGTAGGTCGGATTCAGCACGAAGAAATTCGTCCCATCCGCGCTCACCGATACGCGCGTTGGGCCGGTGTTTTGGCCGAACATCGAACCATCCGTAATGCCGCCGCCGGAATAGTCGCCGTTGGTAATGATGAATCCGGTGTTGCCGTAAATGTTGAAGTCGATGCCGAACGGATGCGACGCGCTGTTGGAAAGCGGCGTATCGAAGCGGACCGTGAGAATCCCGCCGGCGCCGACGGAGACCAGTTGCGTGTCGAGGTACGCAGGATTGAACGGATCTACCGGCCCGCCATACATGCCTGGCGTCACGCGCGAAGGTTCACCCAACGCGGACGCTGCATTCGTATAACCGGGAGTGAATCCAACACCGCTCGAATAGCTGGCGACAGCATCAGCGAAACCGCTGGCGTGGGACGTGGAGGTGACGGAAAAGCTGAGCAGCGAGGTCGCTGCCAGCACCATGAAACGGACTCGGAGCATTGTTCTGGTCTTTCAATTTTCCGCGCAGACGCGGAAGGGTTTTACTGAGAGACCAGCGGGAGCTAGAAAGCAAAAAACCTTCACGCTCCGCAAAATGAGAATGAAGGCATCGTCAAATGCCGCACGAAAACAGTTCGGCGGCCTGGCCTCATCCTTCTCTTTGACGGAGAAGTGGCCCGCTTGCGCGGACCGGACGAGCACCATCAAACCGATATCCTGACTTGGGGCTTCGAACCTCGCTCCCGCCTTCCCAGTCCTGCGACCGGTGGCCGTGGGAGTTTGTAACCCATTACAGTGGCGTAACCGTCCCCGATTCTCACGGGGTTCCCTGACGTTTGATGATGATGGGTTGAGCACCGCTCAACCGTTTAACAAAGAACTGCGACTTTGGTAAACGAGCGCGGAAATGCTGCCAAGTGAATTGTGCGAAAACTTATTCACTTCGTCACTCGACGCAGTTTTCCGCCCGGCAAAACGCGATAATGAACACCGCGCCAGACGACTTCATTGCCGAGAAACGCAACGGCCCAGACGGCAAATTGCAGCAAGTCTTTCAGGGGAACGATAATGATCTGCACGAGCGAAACGGGTGTTTCCGTGAGGCGACGTTGCAGCGATGAAGCGGTGCCCAATCGATACACCAAACAAACCAAAAGGATCATGTGTGACACGGGAAGGTGCAGCACACTGCCCGAGGAATTTCCGGGCTGCGGAGCGTTCAGCGACAAGGTCCAATTCGGAAAAACGAGGCAGAGCAACACCGGCCAAAAGGTCGCGTTGCTCAAGATGCTGAAGAAGTACGCGACCGGTTGGCAGACGCGGATGGTGCGCGCCCATCGGAGTTGATGCGCCCACACCGCCCGCCAGTCCATCGGCGGATCCCAGCATTCGACGACGACCGGACACAGCTCGATGCGCTTGCCGGTCCGAGCGATCTGGCGCCCAAGCTGGTAATCATCCGCGAGGTATTCCGCCAGTGCTTCAAAGCCACCGATTGCCACCAGCTGTTCACGCCGCGTCGCCATCACCGCGCCCAGCGCGAAATCGAGCGGATTCAAGCTACGGCTCTGCAACACTTGGCTCCAGAAATCGGCATTGATCGCCACCGCCTCCCAGCGCATCGCCGTCGTGGTCGGATTCGCGAGACGATAGAAGCAATTCACCAGACCCACGCCAGTATCACGCAACTGCGCGAGGATTTCGCGGAGAAAATCTTTCGGCACGCGTACGTCTGCATCGCTCACCACCACGTGATCGAACCGCGCATGGCGCATCATCTGAGCGAGCTTTGAAACTTTGGCATTTGCGCCCAGTTGCTCCTTGCAAACGAGGAGTTCAGCGTTCACCGCCGGATACTGCGCGATCAACTCTCTCACGACCGCCGCAACCGAGTCGTTTTCATCGGCAATCCCGAAGAGGATTTGAATCGGCCCTTGGTAGTCCTGCTGAAACCAACTTCGCAGACACTCACGTGTCTCCGCATCGCAACCCTTCACCGGCTTCAGCAGCGTGACTGCCGGTGCGAACTCAGTCGCGCGGGCTCGCTGATGTACGGGGAAACGGCTCGCAACGAACCATTGCCAAAGGTTTAGGGCGAGACTCAGCAAAGCGAGCGCGGCAAGAAGAAGAGCGAAAACCATGATCAATCCATCTCAAGCGTCGAGCGCCACCACCCGTAGGATTTCTTCCATCGGCATCTCGCCCGCCAGCACGCGTCGGAGACCGAGCTGCCAGAGTGTCTGCATTCCCTGACGGATCGCCGTCTCCTGCAACGCACGCGTGGGACGTTTTTCCAAAATCGCCTCGCGGATCACATCGTCCACGACGAGCAATTCCATCAGCGCACGACGACCACCGAAGCCCGTTCCGAGGCATTCATTGCAACCCGCACCGCGACGGAAGCTCGCCGTCTCCAAAGCCTCTGGTGGAATCATCTTGAGCAGCGACGGCTCCGGGTCATACGGCTGCGAGCAATAGAGGCAGTTCGTCCGCACCAAGCGCAACCCGACGACGCCAATGATACTGGAGGAGAGGAGAAACGGCTCGATCTCCATGTTGATCATGCGCGCGAACACACCGGCCGCGATACCGCTGTGAATCGTGCTGATTACCAAGTGTCCCGTGAGCCCGGCCTGCACCGCGATTGCCGCCGTCTCCGCGTCGCGAATTTCGCCCACCATGATGACCTGCGGATCCTGGCGCATCAGCGAGCGCAGCGCGATCGGATACGTGAAGTTCTGTGCGGGCTTGATCTGCGCCTGACTGATCATCGGCAGATTGAACTCCACCGGATCTTCAATCGTGCTGATGCTTACCGCCGGCCCAGCCCGTTGGACCAAATGATAAAGCGATGCGTAAATCGCCGTGGTCTTACCCGATCCCGTCGGACCCGTGAGCAACATCAGACCGCTAGGGCGCGTCAATAATTTCAGATACGTGTTGAGAACATCTTCCTCGAAACCGAGCTTGCCCAGATCGAAGCTTCGATTGCGCGGATCGAAGATGCGGATGACGATTTTCTCGCCTCGCACCGTCGGGAAAACGGAGATGCGCAGTTCGACCCCTCCAAGTTCAGTGTTCGCGGGCGCGTGCCCCTCCTGCGGCAAGCCCGTCTGGTAGCTCACCAGGTTCGCCATCACTTTTAAGCGCCCGGAAATCTTCTCCGCGAGATCCAGCGGGAGATGGACCAACTCGGTCAACACTCCGTTGAGGCGAATTCGGACGACGAGCGTGCTTTCCCACGGCTCGATGTGAATGTCGCTGGCGCCAGCTTTGATCGCGTCTTTAACGAGAAAATCGACCAACACACCGATTTCAACGCCTTTCGCGGCTGATACGGACTGCAGGTAACGAGTGGTTTCATTCATAAACTCGGAGCATTGGCACGGCCTCTATCTGATGCCGAAGAATTACACAGATTCGCCATCCGCCAGCAAACCTTTTATCCCGCTCGCCCCTTGCACGGATCTCGTCAACGGCGTTCAATCCCTCCATGAAGGCACTGCAATTGATCGCACACGGAATCCCTGGGAAATTCATCATTACCGACGTTCCCGACCCGATTCCAGCTCCCGATGAGGTCGTCGTGAAAGTGAAGGCCTGTGGGCTCAATCACCTCGATCTTTGGCTCGAGGAAGGTGCGCTACCAATTCCAGTCAAACTGCCGCGGATTCCCGGGAGCGAAGTTGCCGGCGTTGTAGATCGACTCGGCGCCAAGGTTACGGGTTGGCAGATCGGCGATCGGGTTGCCATTCAGCCGAATCTCTTCTGTAGCGAGTGCGAGTTTTGCGCGACTGGTGACGAATGCCAATGCCTCAAAGGGCGACTTCTGGGAGTGGACTTGGATGGCGGCTTTGCCGAGCGTGTAGCGGTTCCCGCTTCATCTCTCGTGAGTCTTCCCACCAATCTCGATTTCAATTCGGCCGCAGCACTGACACTAGCCGGAAGTACCGCCATGCATATGTTGACCAACCGAGCTCATGTGCGCCCCGGCGACTGGGTTCTCGTAATGGCCGGAGCAAGCGGTGTTGGTTCGGCGGCGATACAAATCGCCAAGCATTTGGGAGCCCGAGTGATCAGCACGGGGCGCTCCGAAGCTAAAAGAGAATTTGCCCTGCATCAGGGCGCCGAGTTTGTCGTGGATCCTTCCTCACCGAACTGGACCGTTGAGATTCGCCGAATCACCAATAAGCACGGCGTCGATTTGATTGTCGAACATGTCGGCGGCAAAGTGCTTGAGCAGCTTTTCCATTGCCTCGCTCGGAACGGAACAATTGTTACTTGCGGTGCAACGTCGGGAAAAGACGTTCAAGTGAATCTCTGGCCTTTCTTCGTTAAACAGCAGCGTTTGATTGGAAGTTACGGACGCAACCGAGTCGATCTCGAAGCAATCTTGGAACTTGCGAGTTTTCGGGGGCTAAAGGCAAATGTGGATAAGATCACTAACCTAGCGGACGGTCTCAACATTTTTGATCGACTGAGGCATGGCGAAGTTTTTGGCAAATTGATCGTGGGCTTTTAGTTTGCACTCGATTCACAAAAGCAGAAGCGGCGGACATCGTGTCCGCCGCTTCTTCGTTTAAGACTTACTTGCGCTTAGTTGCGACGGCGGCGCATGACATGCAAGCCACAGAGCGCTGCACCGATCACCATCAAAGCAGCCGTTCCGGGTTCAGGCACCGCAACCGTCAACACCACGTCGTTACCGTCGAGGTAAGCAGGATCGTTGATGTGCAATTGGAAGTAACCAAAGTTGTTGTTGGTTGAATCGTTTCCAGCGAATTGGATGAGTGATCCATCAGCCAGACCAGCGAAGGAGTTGGCGACAGCGTTAGCTCCCAAGTTGTTAACCAATACGAACATGTTGGTCGCGGTGAGCGGAATGTTGGCTCCCAAGCGGACTCCCAAGGTCGCACCGCCCAAGTCAACATTACCCTTCACGATCACGCTGTCGGACGAGTTCGTCGCATTGATGTCAATGTCGAACATGGAACCAATTTGGAAGGTCAGATTGCCTTCGATCAACATAGTGCCGATCGTGCCTTGGGTATTGGGCATCAAGGTTGCACCCGTCTCAACCGTGACGTTTCCGGAGATAGCGCCACTACCGCCGAGCATCGCTTGCGAGGCAACCGATACCGCACCGGAACCTGTGGCTGAACCGTTCGTTGCGGTTGCGCTGGTCGCATAAACCGCACCTTGGTTGGTGGTTAGCACCGACTGGAAGCCGTTGTTCACGAGCAACGTTCCACGTTGAACACGGGTACCACCTGAGTAGGTGTTGCTTCCCTGCAGATTGACGATGTCCAAGCCAATCTTAGTGAGTGAACGGCTGCCGCCGGACTCAGTGACATTTGCCAAGACGTTCATCTGCGTTCCGCTACGACCAATGTCCACTCCACTTTGACCGATCTTAGCATTACCAGCAAGATCCACGGTCATGGAACGGCCCAAAGTAATCGTGTTGGCGCGTGTGTCTTCCGCGAACTGATATCCTTCCAAACCTGCATTGCTGCTCAGTCGGATAGTCTTGTTCGTCACCGCAGTCATATCGATTGACACTTGGAGGTTACGGTCACTCAGCACCGTGTAAATTTCGGAGCTAGTGTTGTTATTGAATTGGTTGAATGCACCGAGCCAGCGTTCTGCAGAGCCCGGATCCATAGTTACACCGGCAGCAGGGTTGAACATCACAACGCTTGAGGCAAGCTGCAGCACGGCGTTGCTCTTAATCACCACAGTCGAGTTAATATCGCCCAACGCACCATCGTTTGCGACGTGCAGTGCACCAAACAGGTTGGTAATACGGCCACCAGTCCAAGTTGAGCTGTTGTCCGAGATCAAGCCAAGGCTGCCGTTGCCATATTTGGTCAGGGACTTGCCCGCTCCCACCAAGTTGCCTGCAACGTCAATCCGGTTGCTAGAACCGGTCACAACGGTGCTCGCGGACACATCGAGGTAGGAGTCGGTATTGACGGTGAGATTTCCTCCCAACACAGCGCGACTGCGAGCTTGATCCATCGTCAGACGGAGGCGTGAGCCCAACGGGCCACTCGAATAGGTATTCATCGTCAAGCCCATCGGCCCGAAGGTGTGAACGCGGTCGGCGGCACCGAAGGCAAACGCGATCGTGTTGTTGTCGTAGTTGTTAATCGGACCGGAGGTGTAGCTGACGCCCGCAGCATTTTGGTTGAACGTCAAGTTAACCGTGTTTTGACCGTTATTGAGGTTGATCGCGTTGCCTGCCACTGAAGTTCCAAGCGCATTGCTGGAACTGACCTGCACGGTTCCCCAGTTAATATTCCAACCATTGGCGTAGGTGCGGTTGCTTTGGAGGATTAATGTGCCTGCATTCGCCTTAGTAACACCGAGAGCAGCAGTAATGTCGCCCTGGAGAACAAGGTTGTTGGCGTTCAGAATCACGCCTTCACCCGCGCCAGCAGCACCGAACAAGAGCGGAGCACTGTTGGTGACGTTACCCACGGTGATCAAACCACCGCTGGTGATAGTCAGCGTGCCACCACCGCTAGTGACGTTGTTGCTAACGACTTTCAGAGCGTTAACCGTTGCCGCGCCCGTGATCGCGTTGGTTCCAAAGATCGCGCTCGACAGTTGATAGATGTCGGTGGCGGCTGCCGTATTGATATCGGTGCCCGTTGCAGTAAACGCGGCATTGGTGATACCCACTGCCGACGGACCGGCAATTGTCGAGTCGTAGGTCACGAACACGTTTTCGGTTTCATTGTAAATATTCGGCGCGATCATGCCGTTATTCACTGTGGGTGCGACGGTCGCAACGATGCGGCTTGCTCCACCGAAGCTAACGTCGTTGGTAATCGGATTAGCATTATTGTTGCGGAGGAGCGCAAGCGTGCCGTTGCCCATGCGGGTGAGGCTGTTCGCCGCGAGAATCGTGAAGTTATTGTTGGAGTTCGGTTGAGCTTGGATATTCAAGCGGCTTCCGAGAGCGTAGTTAAGGTTACCAATAGTTTCGATATTGGTGGCATTGGCAATATTTCTTCCAACCAGAGTCAGGCGCGATGCCATGAGGCTCATGTCGGTGTTGTCACCCCAGCGATTGGTTCCATTGCCGGTGAACGAGGCCGTTTCACCCAATTGCAACGTTGAGCCTGGTTGCAAACGAACGCTGTTGTTGTTGGTCAACCCATCAGGTCCCGCGAAGGACCCACCAGCACCGAGTGCTTGCAGCGTTCCGTAAGTGTCAACCGAACCGGTTCCCAACGGAGTATTTGTGCGCCCAGCGCGAATGATCATCGTGCCACCGTTTTGAACTGTTCCGCCGCTGAATGTATTGCTCGCTGCTGCACTGCTGAAATCCAACGTTCCAGCTGTGAGCGCAGCAACAGGTGCCGTAAACGGGTTGGGATTTACAATGAGGCTATTGGCTCCCGTCAACTGATTGTTTGTTGCCAACAGAAGAGTTCCGTTCCCGCCCGCAAGCTTGTATGTCGAAGCAAACGGTGTAATTGCGTTCGTAATTGTCACGTTGGCACCTTCAAACGCACCCAATCGAATGTCGGCGTTCAAGCCTGCAGCGCTCAAATCGATGGCTACTGAGGTTTGGGGCTTCACACCTTCGAGAGCCAAGACCGAATCCGGGAGGAAGGTAAACTTGGTTCCCAAACCGCTGATTCCCGTATTGACCAACCCGTTGAAATTGGTGCTGTTAAATCCAATGGCTACAGCAGTACCCGAGTCGACAATTACTTTACCACCAGGCAAGGAGTTTGATGTTGCGAAGCGGATGCGACCATTCGCACCCTGGTAGGATGGCGCAATGTAAATATCGTTCACACCACGATTACCCGTTCCGGTTTGCCCAAGTTCAATTGCACCAAATTGATTAGCACGGAGCGTCAGGTTCGAGTAAGTGCCGTCACCCGTGATGTTGCCACGGAAAATATAGCGATCGTTGCCAGTGTTAGCACGATTTAGCGCGGTAATTTCACGATTGTCACCCGTGATCGTCACCACGCCAGTGTTAATCATTGGCGTCGTTGAGCCATTGTTACCCGCACCATTGATGCGGAGAGTTCCGGCTAACGTGATTGCTCCCGTATTCGTCGTAACAGGCGAATTCGCCACTGAGTTGTAGTTTAGCTGACCACCACCGTCACCCGTAACTTGACCGACGGCGACCTTATCAGCGGTTTGGTACGGGGTTGTAAACGTGTAATTCGACGTAGTGTTCGGCTGGAAATTGAATGTTGCATTTCCGTCCAACACAATCGCACCAGATCCAAACTGGTAGGTTGCCGGCACACCGCCGTTGGTTGCCGGAAGGTTAACCGGGCGCCAAAAGACGGATGAACCGTTCGTAATAATGGTGCCACCAGTGTGGGTAGCACTTTGAAGCGATGTGTAAAACAAGTTTGATGCGCCTTCCTTAATCAGAATTGCACCCGGGGATGCTTCGGAAATCTGTCCCGCCAGAGTGATTTGAGCACTGTTGGCACCAAGGAAGACCTTGCCATCAATGATCGTAGAACCGTTGTTCTGAAAGCGATAGGAGTTACCACCAGTGATAGCCAAGCGCGAACTGTTAATCTGCAATTCACCAATGCGGATTGTATCACTGGCCCCAGCAGCAAACGTGCGATCTACGTTAATCGTCGCATTGCTGTTTACGATGTTGGTATAGCCAGCACCCGCGCCGATAGTCAGGTTGTTCGAGTTGTCGGTGCGATACTGGACGGTTCCGCCATTGATGATGATCGGCCCCTTACCAAAGGGTTCGTTATTTTGAGCCTGTCCACCATTACCCAAGATTGAACCTGCATTGATGGTCGGCGCAACCATCACGTTGTTTGTTCCGAAAAATTGCATTGCACCAGCATTGTTAGTCACCCTGGTCGCGGTGCCGAGCGTAACCGTGTTGCTGAACACTGCGGTACCACCGCCGACGTGGGTAAACGATGTAATGGGATTGACACCGTCATTTGTCACTGCACCGGCGAAGATGAGCGTGCCCGCCGGAGTGTTTAAGATATGATCCGTTACAGAATCGGCGAACGTGGTCGTATCCAAGATCCGAAGACCAGAAACCGAGTTGCTCCCCTTGAACGTAAACTGATTTGTGAAGACCAAGGCACCATTACCAGTGATTTGAATGATGTTGTTGGAGATGACATTGTTCGCAGCACTGCTGCTCAGGGTGTATTGCGGCACACCCGAGACACTCCCGACAACCGAACCGTTGAGCATTAACACATCACTGTTATTCCCAGTAACGGTCAACGTTCCGGTATTGGTAGTGATTTCGATATTGTTGACAAAGAATACGTTGGATCCACCAGTGGTATTGATTCGGTTTAAGTCAACGGTGCCACCGCCGTTGGTAACGCGGAGATTGTAGCCCAAACCCGAGCCCCACGTTGTGTTAAGATCTGAGCGCAATTCTAAGGTTCCACCGTTTAGACCAACGATGCCAGTTCCAAGCGGTTGCGGATTGTTCGTTACCGCACTAACCTGCACAAAGCCACCATTGATGAACGTTCCACCAGTGTAGGACTGATCAACACCGTTCGTTAGCGTCAAGCGACCAACACCGGTTTTCGTCAAACTGAAGCTGCCACCCGACTCAGCAAGCGATCCAGTAACAATCAGGTTCGTAGCAGCAATAGCCAGCGTAAGATTGGTATTGAAGCTGATTGAAGGCACACGGAGAGTGTAAGCATTCGCACCGTTAATTGTGAGCGTTGTCGCCGTAGTGCTAACCTGACTCACAGTAACCGGACCGAGGTCAATGTTGTTTCCGGTAGCCGCAGTTCCAAATCGGTCAACGCTGATCGTCGAGTTCGTAATTACTGTAACAGCGTAACCAGCGCCCGGACCAAAGGCTTGACTATTGGTCGTGCGGATTTCTAAGGTGCCACCACGGAGGGTGAGATTACCCGATCCCAAATTTGCCGGGTTGTTGGAGGTCGCATTTACTTGGAGGAAGCCCTGTTCAACGATCGTTCCACCAGCGTAGAGGTTGCTGACAGCAGTGTTCGTGATAAACAAACGGCCAGCGCCAGTTTTACGCAGGCTAAAGGGCGTTCCCAAACCTCCATTGGTGTCGGTAATCAACCCGTCAATGATTGTCAAACCACCAACAGACAATTGCGTATTTGTGGCAAGCGTCGTCGTGCCAACAACCCGAATTGTATTACTGCTTCCAGTTGTGAAGGTCAGATTGGTGCCAACCGAAGTGAGCGCCACACCCAAACCAACACTGTTTGGCGCAAAGGTGATGTTGTTGAGAACAATTGTGTTTGTCCCACTGCTCGCGAGACTAGTCGGAATGCGGTCTGAATTAATGGTCGAACCGTTTGCAGTCACCATAAAATTATAGCCAGCACCCGGACCAACAACTTGGCTGTTAGTGGTACGGAATTCGATCGTGCCGCCACGAAGATAAATATCGGTTCCCGGGAGGGGCGACGGAGCAGCTACCGTTGAATTTACCTGCAACTGACCAGCATCCACAAGGGTCAGACCTGTGTATGCAGGAATCAATCCATTGGTGATCGCCAAGCGACCACCGCCGATTTTGCGGAACGCAGTGTTCGCATTTAGTTCAGAAATCGCGCCATTCAAAGAGGCCAGACCCGCTGTAACATTGAATACTGCCGCAGTTCCACCAACCGAGGTTGCACCGTCAAAGATTAATTGACTGCCATTGTTCGCCGTGATTCCGAGTGACGAATTAGTTACCGTTGCCGTGTTCAGGCGGAATACAAGGTTGGACGTAGCAGTGGTGAGACGATCCACAAGGATCACACCATTGTTACCCGAGGCTTGAACAACATTGTAACCGGAACCCAAGCCCAGAGTCACATTGGTAGTATCCGTCAAGAAGGCAACCGTACCACCTTGCGGGCGAATAGTGGAACTTGTTCCAAACACAGTGCTGTTGTTGTTGGTCACAATGCCACGCAGCAAACCGGCCTGAATCACAGTATCGCCAGAGTAGGTGTTTTGCATCGTGAAGACGTTGGTGTGACTGCCAGCCTTGGTCACATTGGCCGCACCGCTAATCACACCACCAACGGTCAGAATACCACCGTTACCACCAAAGGTCAGATTGGTCGCGCTAATGTCAATGTCATTACCAATGTTGACAGCCGAAATGCCTTGATTGGTAATAAACGGAGTGACTGAACCGTTCGCTAAAAACTGAAGCGCACCACCGGACAAGTTCACCGCGTTGCCGTTTGTCGCGGCACCAACGTTGTTGAACACGATTCCAAACAACTGGAATGGAACCGAAGTGGTGAAATCGTTCGTCGAAAAGTAGTTGGTGCTGCCCGAGAACCGGAGCAGGTTTGTGGCGTAGGCAGCCCCATCGGTTGGTGGATTGGTCCAGTTCAACGAATCCGACCACACACCGCTGTTGTTATTAACCCAACTGTTGGTTGTTTGCGCTGGAGCATTCGACGCAAGCGCAGCGACACAAGCGAGAGCGGCGACAGCACTACGCGCGGGCGTTAAGATTCGAGATTTCATAGGCTTAAACAGTGGTTTCGGCACCATTGGGTTGTTCAAAGTTGTCTGATTTACTCGCGGATTTAAGAACATTGCACCAGCAGAGTCAATATTTTTTTGAACATTTGTCTGAATTCGAGGCACTTGATTCGGTCGCAAGTCCAACAATTCGTCACCGGTTGGGATTTTGAGGGTTTTGTAGAATTTTGGTTAAATTCTGAGGGAGATTTTCGAGCCTCTCACGGGGTTCCGAAACACCAGAAATGGGCGCAATGTCGGATGTCTCGGGCAAATTCTGGAACTTTTGAGCTGTTCACGTGGTTGTTTTCACCGAGCGACCGCTCAAGTCGACTCTTCGGCTGGTTTTTGGCGTTAATTGGGTGCTTTTCCCCGTCGAAGCACCGAACAACGAATGAATTGGCTTTTAAGCAATTTGGGCAGTTGAGGAAACCTGCGCAATTGAACGCACCTGAACATCCCGAATTTTTGGCAAGCGCGCGTTCACATCGGGGTGAGGGTGGAGCGTGGCTTAGGACCGAACCCCTCGGCGGACACAGCTCAAGGGATCACCAATTCTTCGCGCCACGTCTTCTGTTGCGGGCAAATTTGTACCAGAGCGTCTGCAGGGTTAGCAGCCACTTCGCAAAAAAGGCTCGCAGTTCCACAGCATTCGTAGAGCTTTACTCCATCTATTCTGGAATGTTGAGTTGGTCATGAACACTTCGCAATCGCAGACAGACCCCAACAGCATGGTGTTCATTCAAGTTTTTCGGCAGAACTGGGAGAACGTCCGCCTTATCAAAAACGAGCGACTCTCGTTTACGAACATTTACGCCATCGTCGCGGCAGGCGTGCTTTCTCTCATTCACAGTGTGCGTGGAGAGTTCGTGCTGGAGATTTCGCTGCTGGGATTTCTGTGCATCTTTTCAGCGATCGGACTGCTCACGACGTTGCGATTAAAGGCCGAATTGGAACAATGCCTTCAGAACATCGAACACATGGTGAATGACGCCGGGATGCAACTTTACATGCCGGCCCTCGACGCTCGCGGTGCGCTCACTCGGCTGCCGAAGTTCCGCTGGCTGTTCCCGCTCTTTTACGTCATCGCGACGTGCGGATTTGTTTTTCTTCTGATTTATCGTCTCCGCGGACGCGTCTAAGCAGTGCGGGCCACGCGCCCAACTAGCGGGCGAACTTTGACAAGAACCGGGGAGCCCGCTTAATGTGCCGACATAACGTTCTGTTCAAGAGAACTATGAGAACCGGAAGTCCGCCACCGTTGTGACGGCTCCGCTCGGAAGACAAAAACATAAACCGCAAGGAAAGGGAAAATTATGAGTGCCACCGCTGATAGTGTTGACCAATTGATCCGCGATCTAAAGCTGATTGTCCGTGACGGTCAGGATTTGCTCAAAGCCACCGCCGGCGACGCGAGCGACAAAGCCCGCGAAATGCGCGCCAAAGTCAGTTCTGCCATCGACTCCGCGAAGGAAACTTGCGAACGCCTCGAGGAAAAAGCGATCGCTGGTGCCAAAGCAACCGACAAAGTCATCCGCGAACATCCGTATCAATCGATCGGCGTCGCGTTTGGTGTTGGCTTGTTGATCGGCGTCCTCGTTACCCGCAAGTAACGCATGAGCGATTCACCACCCTCCGGTGGCGGTTTGTTCGATTCGGTGAAGCAGCTGGGCGAAACCCTGCTCTCCATCGTCTCGAACCGCGTCGAACTCTTCACGGTCGAACTGCAGGAGGAAAAGTGTCGCGTCATCGAACTGCTTATCCTCGCTGCAGCGGCCGTGGTCTTCGGCTTGATGAGCGTGATCATGGTCACCGCCACAGTGATCTACCTGTTGCCCGCGCAGTGGCGATGGATTGCTCTCGTAGCACTCTGCGTTGCTTACCTCGGCGGAACACTTGCCGCAGCAGTCGCATTGAAGAAGCGCCTGCAAGGCCCCAAGCCATTCGCAGGCACGCTTGAGGAACTCAAAAGGGACCGCGAATGTTTCAAAGTGAAGAACTAAAACGCCTCCAAGCGCACAAAGCGTTGCTCATGGCGATCAGCGACGCCAATCGCCGTACGCTCATGCACGATTGCGAGCACCTGCGGGCGAAGCTCGTGTGGGTCGAAATCGGCGCGGACGTCGTCACCAAAGCGAGTCCCTACCTAAAATTCATCGCACCCGTCGCGGGCTTTCTCGTCGCGCGCGGCTGGGGCGGACCGGTCGGCATGGTTTCCAAAATCTCCTCGGCATGGAGCGTCGGCCGACAAGCTCTCAAGCTCTGGAAGAACTTCCGGCAACGCAACGAGCCGCAGCCGTAGCTCGCGGAGCCAACCGGCATCAACCCATGAAACGCATTTGCCTCGCCTACGACGGCTCGTCGAGCGCCGAAGTCGCCTTGGAAAACCTCGCGCACGCAGGCCTGCCTGATCAACTCGAGGCCAGCGTGATCTCCATCGCCGATGTGTGGCTTCCGCCGGATGCAGCTGCTGCTGACGACACCACCACACCGCCGGCCGTTCGCAAAGCCCGCGCCCAAGCACAAACCGCCGTCGATGCCAGTCGCAGCTTGGCCCGTCGTGCCGCCGCCCGGTTGCGCTTGCTCTTTCCAATGTGGAAAATCGAAGAGTTTGCGTACGGCGATTCTCCTTCGTGGGGTGTCGTCAAACACGCCGAGAGCTGGCGCGCGGATTTGATCGTCCTCGGCGCGCACAGCCACAGCCCGCTGGAACGCTTCTTCCTCGGAAGCGTTTCCCAAAAAGCCCTCGGCGAAGCGTCCTGCTCCGTCCGCATCGCGCGCGAACGCCAGAAAAAGTCGCACGAAAACCTTCGCATCATCGTCGCAGTTGACGGTTCTGCGGATTCCGAAGCGACGGTTCGCGCCGTTTGCGAGCGCCGTTGGCCGATCTCCGCAGAATTCCG
Source organism: Limisphaerales bacterium (assembly GCA_044224905.1). GTDB lineage: Bacteria > Verrucomicrobiota > Verrucomicrobiia > Limisphaerales > JBGAJN01 > JBGAJN01. Next base: position 982,130 of record JBGAJN010000001.1, on the reverse strand, counting down.
CGTCGTCACCGTGATTGATCCGAAAATGGAAACCGCCGTGGCGTGGCCGAGTGTTTACGCCGCGCAATGGGTCCAGCAAGGCGACGAGGAAACGCGCGAATGGGTCTGCCGCGTGGTCGAACACAGCGCGAAGATGCTCGCCGACGCCAAACTCTCCGCCGAAACCGACATCTTCGACGGCGATCCGAAAAAGGCGCTGTTGAAATTCGCCGAAGACTGGGAAGCGGACACGATTTTTCTCGGCGCACGCGGCCTTCAACACGGCCAGCATTTTCTCATCGGCAGCACCGCATCATCCGTCGCCGCCCGGGCGCAATGCTCGGTGGAAGTGGTGCGGCCATCTTCCTAAAATCTCACGCCCAATACCGGTAGTTCACGCCCGGGAAAATATTGTCCCGCCACTCGATCTGCTTCAGCCACGGCTCGTCGATCTTCGTGGACGTCAACTGCTCGTGCAGCGCGATGAAGCGGAGCAAATGATCCTTAACCCGTTTCCGCGCGTATTCCGGGCTCGTGCCGGTGCGAAGAATGAACGGCCAGTCGCTTGATTGCGCGAGGAGCAGTTCGCGCGCGGCTTGGTTGAGCGCGCGCGCGGTCAGACCCTCGGCTTTCGGATGGCGGCGCGCGAGCTCGGTCATGCGTTCCTGCGCGATTTGCAGATGCGGATAGATCCACTCGTTCTGGTCGTTAAGCCAAACGCGCCAGTAGCCTTCCTCACCCCAACTCGACGGGCTCGGCTCGGCGACCTGCTGCGTCGGCTGCTTCTGCAAATAATCGTGCGGCGTGATCATCTGGAACGCCGTCTGATCGTAATACGCCTTGCGGACCACCAGGTTCAAAAACTCCGGCCCTTCATACCACCAGTGACCGAACAGCTCGGCATCGTACGGCGAAACGAGGATCGGCGGGCGATCCATGATGCCCGCGAGATGCTGGATTTGCCCGACACGCGCCCAGAGAAAATGATTCGCATGTTCTTCGACCGCCTGCAGCGCCGCCTTGCGATCGTAAATCTGCTTCTGCCCTTCGCGACCCGTGATGCGGTGATACTTGATTCCCGTGAAGCCACGAATTTCCGGCGACGGCAAATACGGCTTCACGTAATCGAAATCCAAATCAAAGCCCACGTCGCGGTAGAAATCCCGGTAACGCGGATCGCCCGGATAACCTTCCTGCTTGCTCCAAACTTGCCGCGCGGATTCGAGATCGCGACCGAACGCCGCAATGCCATTCGGCGTGAAAATCGGCGCGAACACGCCATAACGCGGACGCGGGCGCGCGTGCAGCACACCATGCGTGTCGGTGATGAACCAGCGGATGTTCGCCTCCTGAAGAACCTTCTCGACGCCCTCGGCATAGGCGCATTCCGGCAGCCAGATGCCGCGCGGATCAATGCCGAAGCAGGCGCGATAGTGATCCCGCGCCGTGAGGATTTGCGCGCGGATCGACTCCGGCGAATCGGTCATCAGCGGCAACAACGCGTGCGTCGCGGCACACGTGATGATTTCCAGAATGCCGTGGTCTTGCAGCTTGCGAAACGCGCCGACGACATTCCGTCCGTAGGCAAAGTAAGTGTCGCGAATCGTCGTGAACCGGTGGTGATACATCCACGCGAGTTCGCGGTACGCCTTGTCCCAATGCGTGCGGTGGATTTCCTTTTCCGCGAGTTCAATCAACCCATTGAGATGCCGCACGTAGCGATCCTGCAACAGCGGATCGAGCAACATCGCGCAGAGCGGCGGAGTCATTGTTAACGTCAGCCGCGGCTTCATGCCGTCGCGCAGCCAGCCGTCCATGACCTGGATCAGCGGGATGTATGTCTCGGTGATGGCTTCGAACAGCCAGTTCTCCTCGAGAAATTTATCGTGCTCAGGGTGCCGCACGAACGGCAGGTGCGCGTGCAGCACGATGGCGAGGTAGCCTTGCGACATGATCAACAACTAACGGGCGAACGGCATGGCAACAAGCGGAATGTCAGTTGCGGCAGAAGATTTGCGACGAACGGCACCGACTTGGTGGAGAGTCCGGAGTTGTGCCCGCGAATCAGGCGAATGAACGCAAAAGCCAAAAACATTCAATCGCGCGCTCAACCGACTGCCACAACCACCACTCCGAGTTCCGTTCCTTTTCGGGTGATTCGCGTGTTTCGCGGGCACTTAATCAGCCGTCCGATTCACTTCACGAAACGACTTCCCGAATCAACGGCGCCAGCGTCACTGGCTCCGTGGAGAATTCAAACGCGGTCCGCAGTCGCCGCAGCGCCGCTTCCGCTTCATCCGCCGTCGCTGCATGGACACGAGCCATCACGGAACCGCGCGCCAACGCTTCACCCGGTTTCACCAACTGATCGATGCCGACGTCGTGATTGATGACCGAGTCCTTCGTCATCCGTCCGCCGCCAAGGTCACGGACGATTTCGCCTACGAGCTTCGCGTTGCAACTGGCGACGAAACAGTCCATCTCCGAAACGAGTTCCACCACCACGGGTGCAGTGGTGTCGAGGGTGAGCTTGCGATTGAACGCGGCGAGATCAGCGCCTTGCGCGACGATCATTTCGTCCCACTTCAGACGCGGGGCGCCGGAGGCCAGACACTTCAGCGTTTGCCGGCGCGCGGTTTCGATGTCGTCCGCCAGGCTCGTCTGCACAAGCAGTTGCGCGGCGCATTCGACCACGAGATCGCGCAAGTCGTCCGGGCCACGACCTTCGAGGCAGTCGACGGATTCCTTCACTTCCAGCCAGTTGCCCGCCGCGCGGCCCAGCGGCGTGTCCATGTCGGTCAACAGCGCGCGGGTGTTCACGAAACAATCCTTCGCCAGCGCGACGATCGCCGCCGCGAGTTCGCGCGCCTGCTCCTGCGTCTGCATGAACGCCGCCGCGCCAAACTTCACGTCCATGATCAGCGCTTGCAGGCCCTCGGCGAGTTTCTTGGAGAGAATCGAGGCCGTGATCAGCGGGATGCTCGGGACGGTGGCCGTCACGTCGCGCAAGGCATAGATCAACTTGTCCGCCGGAATCATGTTCGCGGTCTGGCCGCCCATCGCGACGCCGATTTCCTGCACCTGCCGCACGAACCGCGCGGGTTCGAGCTGCGTCGTGAGGCCGGGAATGGATTCCAGCTTGTCGAGCGTGCCGCCGGTAATGCCGAGGCCGCGTCCGGAAATCATCGGCACGCGAAAGCCGAGGCACGCGAGCAACGGCGCGAGCGGCAGCGAAACCTTGTCGCCGACGCCGCCGGTGGAATGCTTGTCCACAATCGGGCGCGGATCGGCGGGAAATTTCAGCACCTCGCCGGAATCGCGCATCGCCAGTGTCAGCGCACGGGTTTCCTCGCCGTTCAAGCCGCGGAAGAAGACGGCCATGAGGAAGGCGGCCATCTGGTAGTCAGGGATTTTTCCGGACGTGAACGCGCGGATGATCTCTTCGATTTGAGCGGCGGTGAGTTGCCGCCCATCGCGCTTGGCTTCGATGAGGGGGAGGAAGTTCACGGATGTATTCAGTAAACAGTGTTCAGTGATCAGTCACGCCCGAACAGCAACTGATTACCAAAAACTGATCACCGATTACTTCGCCAAGAAAAGACGGAAATTCATCGCAGTGTTGCCCGCTCCTCAATTGCGCTCTACTGCAAATCGCGACTGCGACAAACGAAGCGCCTTCAACCAATGAAACGCATTGCCAACAAAATAGTCCCCAACGGGAGCATAATAAAACCAACTCGCCGCACCACCTTGCGGTCCCTCGCTTGCTGCTCTGAAGTATTCTTTTTGTAATACCATTCAGGCCAAAATAAAGCTGAAGCTCCGAAGGCTATGAACAAAATTGCGACGACCAAACCAACGGGATCTTTCATGCGTGTTGCCCTGCCTCGCTAGCTCACAAACTTCCGACCGATCACCGTAGCGTTGTGGCCGCCGAAGCCAAAGGAGTTGTTCACGATGGCGTTGATCGGCATTTCGCGCGCGGTGTGCGGGACGTAGTCCAGATCGCACTGCGGATCGGGGTTCTGAAGATTGATCGTCGGCGGAGCGATCTGCGTTTGGATCGCCTTGCAGCAAATCGCCATTTCGACGGCACCAGCAGCGCCGAGCATGTGGCCCGTGGCGCCCTTGGTGGAACTCACGGCGAGTTTCTTCGCGTGATCGCCGAAGACGGTCTTGACCGCCTGCGTCTCGCAAACGTCACCCTGCGGCGTCGAGGTGCCGTGGGCATTGACGTAGGCGATGTCCGTCGGGTTCAGGCCAGCGTTCTTCAAGGCCATCTTCATGCAACGCGCTGCGCCTTCGCCGCCCGGAGCGGGTGAGGTCATGTGGTTCGCGTCGGCGGTGTTGCCGTAACCCAGGAGTTCGCAATAAATCTTCGCCCCGCGCGCCTTTGCGTGTTCGAGTTCTTCGAGAACCAACACGCCCGCGCCTTCACCCATCACGAAACCATCGCGGTCGACATCGAACGGACGCGAGGAACGCTTCGGATCGTCGTTGCGAGTGCTCATCGCACGCATCGCGCAAAAGCCGCCGATGCCGAGGTCGGTGATCGTGGCTTCGGTGCCGCCCGCGAACATCACGCTCGCATCGCCCATCTTGATCGTGCGCCAGGCTTCGCCGAGCGCGTGCGTGGCCGTCGCACAAGCGGAGCACGTGGCCACGTTCGGCCCGCGCAGCTTGTAATACATCGAGAAGATGCCCGAAGCCATGTTCAGGATGAGCATCGGGATCATGAACGGCGAAAGGCGACCGGGGCCCTTCTGCATCATGGTGCGATGCTGCTCGGCCGTGGTGTAGAGACCGCCAATACCGGAGCCGATGAACACGCCAACTTCGTCGCGGTTCACCTTTTCGAGGTCGAGGCCGGAGTCCTTGAGCGCCTGCCAACCGGCGTAGACGCCGAATTGCGCGAAGCGATCGGTGCGGCGGACTTCCTTGGGCGAAGGGAACGCCGGAGCGGCGTCAAAGTCCTTCACTTGCGCGGCGATTTTGCAATCGAACGCCGTCGGATCGAAGGCCGTGATCATGTCGATGCCGCACTGGCCGGCGATCACGTTTTTCCAAAGGGTGTCGAGGTCATTTCCCAGCGGGGAAACGACGCCGATGCCGGTGATGACGACTCTACGATCGGTCCAATTGCCTGCCATAAAATCAAAAGGGGCAGCGCACGCTAAACAGCCGCCGCTGCCCCTGGAAATTCTCGGAGCTTACTTCTGGCTCTCTTCGATGAACTTGGTCACATCGCCCACGCTCTGAAGCTTCTCAGCTTCTTCGTCGGGGATTTCCTGGCCGAACTCCTCTTCGAGGGCCATGACCAATTCCACCGTGTCGAGAGAATCCGCGCCCAAATCCTCAATGAATTTGGCTTCGGGAGTCACTTGGTCGGCGTTCACGCCGAGTTGCTCGACGATGATGTCTTTTACACGTTGTTCGATCGTTTTTTCAGCCATGGGTCTTTCGTTTCGTTAATTGCCCGTGTCTCTAAGGCAGCCGGGGGAGCCCGTCAAGCCCTGATATTCGAGCCAAGGTTTCATTTTTGTGTCACCGGTTACATCACCATCCCACCATCGACGGTCAACACCTGTCCAGTGATATAGCGTGCGGCGGGGCTGGCAAGAAATAACGCGGCGTTTGCGATGTCTTCCGGCTGCCCCAGCGTGCTCAGCGGAATCTTCTTCAACAGCTCATCGCGAATCTCCTGACCCAACACCGCCGTCATGTCGGTCTCGATGAATCCGGGCGCCAGCGCATTGACGGTGATGCCGCGGGAAGCGAGTTCGCGCGCTACGGATTTCGTGAAGCCGATCAACGCGGCCTTGCTCGCGGAGTAGTTGCACTGGCCAGCATTGCCGATGAGGCCGATGATCGAGGCGACATTGATGATCCGGCCGGACCGCTGCTTGAGGAACGCGCGCGTGAAAGCCTTCGTCATGAGGAACGCGCCCTTGAGATTCGTGTCGAGCACGGTGTCCCAATCTTCCTCGCTCATGCGCATCAGCAAACCGTCGCGCGTGACGCCGGCGTTGTTGATCAAAATGTCCACCTTGCCGGCTTCGGCGAGAATCTTTTCGCCCGCCGCCGTGACGGCAGCGGCGCTCGCGACATCGACGGCATGCGCCCAGGCTTTGCGGCCGAGCGCGCGGACTTCGTTGGCGACCTTTTCCGAATTCTCCTGCGTCCGCGAAACACAGACGACGTCCGCGCCTTCCGCGGCGAACTTCAGGGCAATGGCGCGACCGATGCCGCGACCGGCACCCGTGACGACGGCGATTTGGTTGGTGAGTTGGCTCATGTGGTTGAAACAGTAATCAGTGTTCAGCAATCAGTTCAAGCCGTCAGCGCTTTCGCGGTTGCCTCAAGACTCGCCACATCCGCCACGTTCAACATCTGCGCGCCCTTGTCGATCCGCTTCATGAAGCCGCTCAGCGCCGTGCCAGGCCCGAGTTCGATAAAGCGCGTGAAGCCCTGCGCGAGCAAGTGGCGCATCGACGCTTCCCAGCGGACAGAGTTGGTGACTTGTTGAACGAGCACTTCAGAAACATTCGCGCCATGCGGTTGCGCGGTGACGTTGGCGATGACCGGCACTTGCGGTAGGCGAAGTTGGATCTGGGCCAACGCACCGGCGAGTTTCGGCTGCGCGCTCGCCATCAACGGCGAGTGATACGCGCCCGCCACCGTCAGCGGCAACGCGCGCTTGGCACCCTTGGCCTTGGCGGCTTCGCACGCAGCGTTGATCTTCGTGACTTCGCCCGAGATCACGATCTGACCGGGACAATTGAGATTCGCCATCGTCACGCCAGTCGCATCGCAGACTTCCTTCGTCGGCGCTTCATCGAGACCGATGATCGCAGCCATCGTGCCTTGCGTGGCTTCGCAGGCTTCCTGCATGAAACGCCCGCGCTGACGCACGACCTTGATCCCATCCTCGAAGCTCATCGCGCCCGCCGCGGTTAACGCGGTGAATTCGCCGAGTGACAAGCCAGCCGTTGCGTCGAATTTCAAGCCGGGCACCTTTTCCTTGAGCAATTCCAGCGCGACCCAGCTCACGAGGAAGATGGCCGGCTGCGCGTTTTCGGTCTTCGTGAGTTCCGCTTCCGGTCCATTGAAGCACACGCCCGCCAAGTCATAGCCGAGCGCGGCGTTCGCCCGATCAAACAACGCCTTCGCGGTCGGGAATTGTTCCGCCAAATCCTTGCCCATGCCCACGACCTGCGCGCCCTGACCGGCAAACAACAATGCAGTTTTGCTCATAAAGGCGGCGATGAAACACGAACCGCGCTCGAATGGGAAGCGGGAAGCGAGACGGAGGAAAGGGATGAGTTATGAAGCAAGAGGGATGAAACGCCTAGGAAGCGCCGCGCTCAACTCATCACTTCGCCCGATCCGGCCTTCGGCACTTGAAGAGCGTCGGTCGGATATCGCCCGGCGCAATCCAACGGCTCTGACCGTTGTTGTCGGTGCAAAGCCAGATGTAGTCGGCATCGACGGCTACGCCCTCCATCGTGCTGGTAGGATAGCGCGAGTTGTAAACCACCTCTTTCTTCCGCTCCATTTCGCCAAATGAAAACTCCGCCAGCACTTCCTCCGTTTGCGGATTCACCCGCAACAGCACGTGCGCTTCGCGCATCAGCACCCACAATTCACCCTCGAACCAGCATAGGTCCGAGTAGTGCGGGTCGTGCGCTTTGCTGCTGCTGGGATAAACCGCGAAATCCCGCTCCACCTTCAACGTCGCCAAGTCCACGGCGATGATTCGCCCGCGTTGACGCTCATTGGCCACCCAGAGCTTCCCGCCACCAATCGCCACGCCTTCCAGTGAAGCGTTGCGATCGGTTGGATGAAAATACTTCTTCACGGGCGACCAATCGATGTCGAGCCGGTCAACTTTCTCGGTCTTCGGGTCAAACCGCAGAATCCAGCGATTCGCCTCCTCGCAAACATAAAGCCTCCCCTGCTCGTCCCGCGCGATCCCTTCGCAATCGTAGCGTTCCACCTTTTCCTTCGCGAACGGCGCGAGCTGCGGTTCGGTGAAACAATTTGTCACCGGCACCAGTTTCACCGAATTCGTACTCGCAGTGAACTCGATGCGATACAGGCCCGCACCGCGATCATTCACCGTCAGCAGGGAATTGCCTGGCAGCATCAGGAGCCCCGAAGCATCGAATCGTTCCCCGTTGGGCGGATCCATCTGCCAGTATTTTTCCGCCTCCAGTGCATATCGCTGGACCTCCGCATGGGACGGCGGCGTCCATGTCGAGCAACCATTGAACAGCAACACCACGCAAACTTGACACACGAGTGCGAACCTCATGGTTTTCTTGTAGCAATCTCTCACCGGCAGGCAAGTCCGACCTGGATTACTGAAATCACCTTTGAAAAAGTATTAAATGAGCAGTTGACACTCACCTTTGATTTTGGTTCCATCGCCGTCCCCTTAATGGGGAAGAATTATGTATGCGATTTTAGAAACCGGAAGCAAACAGTACCGCGTGGCCGCCGGTGACACGCTCGAAATCGAACGTCTCGACATTGAGGCCGGCAAGCCGGTCAAGTTCGACCGTGTGTTGCTCGTCAACAATGAAGGTAAGCTCAGCGTGGGTTCCCCCACCGTGGCGAACGCCACCGTTGAAGCCGACGTGGTCAGCCACATTCGCGGCGTGAAGACCCTTTCGTTCAAAATGAAGCGCCGCAAGGGCTATCATAAGAGCATCGGTCACCGTCAGGAACTGACCGTGGTCAAGATCACGGCAATCAAAGCTTAAAGAGAAGATTTTATGGCACACAAGAAAGGTCAAGGCAGCGTTCGTAACGGACGCGACAGCGTCAGCAAACGGCTTGGCGTTAAAGAATTTGGCAACACCTTCGTCACCGCAGGCAGCATCCTCGTGCGCCAACGCGGCACGAAGTTCATCGCGGGCAAGAACGTCGGCACCGGTCGTGACTGGACGCTGTTTGCGCTTGTCGATGGCACGGTCAAGTTCGACAAAGCTAGCCAGCGCGTCAACGTGATGCCCGACACGCAGCCGACCAATAAGAACTAATTCGGCCGCACACATTTTTCACGGCGAGGTCATTGGCCTCGCCTTTTTTGTTTTGGCACCGGTTGCAAACAGCCGGTTTTCGTTTTCAGGTTTTCGGTTAAAATAACGCCATGTTCATCGACGAGATCAAAGTTTACGCCCGCGCCGGTCACGGCGGTAAGGGCTGCGTGGCGTTTCATCGTGAAGCCTATATCACCAAGGGTGGCCCGAGCGGCGGCAATGGTGGTCGCGGCGGCGATGTCATCCTCGAAGCGGATCACGACCTGAACAACCTGATCGGCCAGTATTATCAGCCGCGCTTGATTGCCCCTAGCGGCGACCATGGCATGGGCAAGGGCATGGACGGCCACGCTGGCAAGGATCTCATTATCAAAGTTCCCTGCGGCACGCTGGTGTGGAAACTCCCCTCCAAACCGAAGCCGTTGGAGGAAGTGGATCCCGAAGATCAGGACGAAGATGAAGAGTCGGAGAAGCCTCTCATGCTCAGCACCGGCACGCGTCCCGTGATCCGGCATTCCGGCACCGTGCGCGCGATGGAAATCGATCTTTCGAAGGAAGACAGTGATGAAGGCGAAGGCGGCGAAGAAGATCCGCGCGGCGAACTCATTGCCGACCTGACTGAAAACGGACAGCAGTTCGTGCTTTGCAAAGGCGGTCGTGGCGGTCTCGGCAATCGCAATTTCGCCACCTCACGCCGGCAATCGCCGCGTTTTGCGCAACCGGGTGAAGAAGGCGACGAAGGCGAATTCCGCTTTGAATTGCGCATGCTCGCTGAGGTCGGCCTCGTGGGATATCCGAACGCTGGCAAGTCCACCTTGCTCGCGGCCATTTCGAAAGCGCGTCCGAAGATCGCGCCGTATCCGTTCACCACGCTGACCCCGCAGGTCGGCATCATGGAGTATCAGGATTACAAACGACTCACCGTATGCGATGTGCCCGGCTTGATCGAAGGCGCGCACGAAAATGTCGGCCTCGGCCACAAATTTCTCCGGCACATCCAACGTTGCAAGGTGCTCGTCATCCTCGTGGACATGGCTGGCACGGACAACCGCGAGCCGTGGGACGATTACAAGCAGGTGCTCGAAGAACTCGGCCACTACGCGCCGGACATGCTCAAGAAGCCGCGCCTCGTCGTCGCGAACAAGATGGACGAGCCCCAGGCCGAAGCGAACTTGAAAGTTTTCAAGCGGAAGATTCGCAAGACGCCGGTATTGACGATGTCCGCCGCCTTCGACGAAGGCATCGAGAAATTCAAACAGACCGTGCGCGAGGCCGTGGAAGCCGCGACGGAGGAATAATTTATCACCCGCGAATCACGCCAAAGACGCGAAAAGAATTTTGCTGAAATCCCGCATCCCTTTTAGCGATGCTTCGCGTGTTTAGCGGGCTCGGCTAGCGGGCCAATCCAGAACTGAATTTATGCTGAAAGCCGGAATCGTCGGTCTGCCCAACGTAGGCAAGTCCACCTTGTTCAACGCCGTCACCCGCACCCGCAAGGCGCAGGCGGCCAACTATCCTTTTTGCACGATCGATCCGAACGTCGGCATCGTCACCGTGCCCGATGAGCGCCTCGAAGTGCTCAAAGGCATCGCCAAGACGCAGGTCACAATTCCGGCGGCGATTGAATTCGTGGACATCGCCGGCCTCGTCAAAGGCGCGGCGGCTGGCGAAGGGTTGGGCAACAAATTCCTCACCCACATCCGCGAAGTGGACGCCATCGTTCAGGTCGTCCGTTGCTTTGAAGATGCCGACATCATCCACGTGGCTGGCTCCGTCGATCCCGTCCGCGACATTGAAGTCATCAATACCGAACTGATCCTCGCGGATATGGAGACCGTGAAGAAGCGCCTCGAACGTTTGTCCAAGGACGCCAAACGCGGTGACAAAGCGGCCCTTGCCGAACAAGCGGTCCTCCAGAAAATCGAACCCGTTCTCGACGCCGGCAAGCCCGCGATGCTCGCGCAGTTGACGCCGGAAGACAAAGTCATCGCTCGCGCCCTGTTCCTGATGACGGACAAGCCGACGATCTTCGCGTGCAACGTTAAGGAAGGTGATCTCGCCACGGCCGACACCAATCCGTACGTCCTCAAAGTTCGCGAATACGCCAAGAGCCACCTCGCCTGCGAAGCTGTTATCATCAGCGCGCAAATCGAGAGCGACCTCGTGGATTTGAGCGACGAAGAAGCGAAGGCGTTCCTCGCCGAACTCGGCGTGAAGGAATCCGGTGTCGGCGGTCTGATCCGCGCCACGTATCATTTGCTCGGTTTGCGTACCTACTTCACCGCCGGTGAAAAGGAAGTCCGCGCGTGGACCATTCACGCTGGGGACACCGCGCCGATGGCGGCGGGCGTAATCCACAGCGATTTCGAACGCGGCTTCATCAAGGCGGAAACCGTCGCCTATCAGGACCTCGTGAACTGCGGCTCCGTCGCCGCCGCGCGCGACAAGGGCCTCTACCGCATGGAAGGCAAGGAATACGTCGTGAAAGACGGCGACGTCCTGCTCTTCAAGTTCAACGTGTAACCAAGCGTCGGGCTCCGCGTCTGGAACGTGCAGAACAAATCGCGGCACTTCAAAAGTGCGGCGAGAAAAACAACTCACACAACCTCCAGACCATGCAAAAGCAAATCCGGTCCTTCGTCGCTGTCTCGATTCTGACAGCCGGTCTTCTCGCTGCCTACGTCACCACCGGCGCGGAACGTAAACGCGAGGCGCATCCGCACATCCACAAAGCCATCGCCGAGCTTGAGGAAACCAAGCGCGAACTTAAAGAAGCGGATCACGACTTTGGCGGGCACCGCGTCGCGGCAATCAAACAGTGCGACGAAGCCCTCGCGCAGCTCCGCCAATGCCTGAAGTTCGACCGGAAGTAATCAGCGCTTTTGGGCGCGCCAGCAGTCGTCAAACAGCCTTGAGCTGCGCTGCCGTCGCGCTATTTTGAGCCCATGCCGCTTTACGAATTTCATTGTGGTAAATGCAACCGCGACAGCGAAGTGCTCGTGCGTTCCTCCAGTTGGGAAGGCACCAAATGCCCGCATTGCGGTTCCGCGAAGTTGAGCAAGAAGTTTTCAACCTTCGCTTCCAGCACCGCCGGTGAATCCGCCGGCCCAGCCTGCACCGGCCAGCCGAAATCCTGCGGCATGTGCGGCACCGGCAAGCCGCATTCGCACTGAGTTGGACCCGCTTCGGAAGTTGCCCGCGAAGCACGCCAAAAACGCGAAAGGCACACGACCGCCCAACTAACTAGGGCCGGCCAGATGTGTTCAACCGCGGTTTTCTTCTCCCATATTCGCGTCTTTTCGCGTGATTCGCGGGCACAGCTCCGAACGCATGCCTGAACGACGCCCGCTGTATCAACCGCAAACTTCCCACGCGCGCACCCGTTGCAGATCCGGCACAGCCCACGTGGGTTGATGCTTCTGCAATTCCTCCACGGTCGAACCACCGGTCGCCACTGCGAGGCAGCGCGCGTTGATTGCCTTGGCGCACATCACGTCGGCCGGCGTATCGCCGATGACTAGGATGTTGTCGCCAGCCAGTTCGCGATCGAGCAATTCACTGCCGCGCTTTTGCGCGACGACGGCGAGCTGATTGCGATCCTCGTGATCGTCGCCGAACGCGCCCATCACGAAGTGCTCCCACAGCCCGAAGTAGCGCATCTTAATTTCCGCACCGAGCCGGATGTTGCCGGTGAGCAACCCGAGCCGCGGCGGCAGCGGCAGGCATAGAAAATCTTCCACCATTTCAAACGCACCCGGGCAAGGCTTGCCATCGAGTTCGTTGAGCAGGCGATCCAGCCAGAACACGTAGCATTCGAAGAACTCGCGAACGTTCTCCTCCGTGTGCGGAATGCGATGGCGTTGAAAAAGTTCACGCACCAATCCGGTGTCCGTGCGTCCGGCGAAACTCACGCCCGATGTCGCGTTGGGAATCTTAAAGATCGATTCCATCGCGCGGCCAAACGCCTTCACGCCCGCCCCGCCAGAGCGGATGAGCGTGCCGTCGATGTCGAAAAGGACGAGTTTGACCACGCTTAAGTCTAAGCAAATTTGTGCAAGAGAGGGAAGTGGGAGTTATGAATTACGAGGCAAGAAGTATGGAACGCTGCTCGCCCTATTTCATACCTCATCTCTCATAATTCATACCTTCAAGAGGCTTGGCATCTTTCCTCGATCCGCATATTTTTGACCGCATATGGAGCCGACCGAAGCACTGGTGGCATTGAACATGATCGAGCATGTCGGGCCCGTTCGCGTCCGACAGTTGCTCGAGTATTTCTCCGACGCCCCCGCCATTCTTTCCGCTTCCAAATCCGAACTTCTCCGCGTGCGCGGCATTGGCGAGGAGACCGCCGACGCGATTGTGAATTGGGAGAAGAACATCGACCTCGCCGGGGAATTACGCCGCGTGAAAGACTTCGGCTGTCACCTTCTCGGCCAGCACGACGAAGATTATCCCGAGTTGCTCCGCCAGATTTACGACCCGCCGATTGTTCTGTACGTGAAAGGCACGCTCACCGCGAAAGACAAGAACGCCGTGGCGCTCGTCGGCTCGCGGCAGACCACCGCATACGGAATCGAGGTGGGCCGCCGGCTCGGCTACCAGCTCGCGTACGTCGGCGTGACGGTCGTGAGCGGCGGCGCGCGCGGAATTGATACCGCCGCGCATCAAGGTGCGCTCGCCGCCAAAGGCCGCACCGTGGCCGTGCTGGGAACGGGCATCAATATTGTGTTTCCGCCGGAGAACGCTGAACTCTTCGAACGCATCACGAGCAACGGCGCGCTCATCACGCAGTTCCCGTTCAATCGCCCCGCGGACAAACAAACTTTCCCCATTCGCAATCGCATCGTCGCCGGCATGACGTTGGGCACCGTGGTCGTCGAGGCGAACCTCAGCAGCGGCGCGCTCATCACGGCGAACATGGCGGTGGATTACGGCCGGCAGATTTTCGCCGTTCCCGGTCGCATCGATTCACCGCGCAGCAAGGGTTGCCACGAGCTCATCAAGAAAGGCGCGAAATTGTGCGAAGGCGCGGAGGACATTCTCAGCGAGTTCGAATATCTCTTCCCGCAAAGCAATCGCCCTGCGGGCACCAGCGAGACCGGTGTGCTGCCCGCACTCGCGTTGTCCGACACCGAGCAAAAGGTGTTCGACGCGTTAAGCAACGAGGAGTCCACGACGGACGAAATCATTCAGCGCAGCGGTTTGCCGAGCTCGACCGTGTCCGTCGCGCTGCTGGGTTTGGAGATGAAGCACGTCGTCAAACAGCTTCCGGGAAAACTATTCGTCCGGAATCGCTGAGCGGCTCCCTTGACTTCGCGTCGCGCGTCGCGGAGTTTCGTCGCCACATGAAATCGGACGGCAAACATTTCATCATCGCTGGCGCCATCTCCTTGGCGGCGTATCTCGCCTTTTACCAGTGCGACAAGCAGCTCCGCACGCGCAATGGCCCGTGGGAGGCGCGCTTCTCCGTTGAGTCCGGCACGCCGACGGTCACCGTCAACGAGTCGCACCTGAAGGTCGCGAACGTGAAATTCCAATTCCCCGGCGAAAGCGTGACCAACCTTACGGACACAGTGATCGTCTTTGATTCACCGATCAAAACGAACATCCCCTTCGGCCGCGTCGTCTTTCTCGACACCACATATCTGCCCGGCGCAGCGACGATGAATTTCTTCGGCCACGAGATCGAGTTGCTCCCGCGCACGCTCGTCGTGAATCGCAAGGAAGTGGCGTGGGAAACCGCCAAGACCATCACGTTGAAACCGGAGGAGAAACTCCCAGCGGCGCCTGCGGGCAAATCGAAAAGCAAATATTGACTGGTGGCACCCGCCTCCGGCGGGTCCGGTTCGGCGTCCCGCCGAATCGCAAACGTCGTAGGACGCAAATTTTTCCAATCGGTGGAGACGACTTCGAATCTCCACCAGCCGTGGTTTCGGGCGTGACGCCCGAAACGACCCGCGAGACGCGGGTGCCACCCAGTCCTACTTCTTCATCAGATACGCGAAAAGATCCCGCGTTTGCTCCAGCGTCAGCGCCTCCAGCAATCCTTCCGGCATTAGTGAGAGCGGCGACGCCACGAGCGACTTGATGTCCTGCCGCGCAACCTTCGTCTTGTTGCCGAGCGGATCCATGATCGTAACGAACTGTGGCGTAGTTTCGGTTACGAGACCGGTGAGCGCTTGATCGTCCTTCGTGGTGAGATTGAACGCGGTGAACTCCTCGCGAATACCGAGGCTCGGATCGACGATCGCGGGCAGCATGAAGTCGAGGTTGTCGCGTTCGTAACCGGTGAGCTCGGGGCCGATCTTGCCGCCTTCGCCGTTGAGGGTGTGGCATTGCGCGCAGACGATCTTGAACACCTCGCGCCCCTTCGCCGCATCGGCGCCGGGACGGCTGATCGCGTAGCGGAGATTTTTCATCAACTGCTCCTTCTGCTCACTCGTCGCGCGCAGGCTGCCCCAATGCTTCTTGATGAGCTTGTCCACCTGCGCATCACCAAGCTTCTGCATGGCGAGCAGGTTATTGATGCTCACCTGTTCCTTTTTCAAATCGCCGCGATCCACAAGTTCCAAGAGCGAACGCGCCCAATCCGCGCGACTGCTCAACGCGCTGACGGCGGAGGCGCGCACTTTGGAACTGAAGCCGGGGAACAATTCCAAAATCGTCTGACCCACTTCGGGAGAGTTGAAACGCGAGAGCGCGGAAAGCAGGTCGAGCTTCGTCGAGTCGGATTTCTCTTTCCGCAACATTCCAGTAATGACCGGCACCGCGGCTTCGATGCGGCGTTCGGACAACAGCTCGAGCAATCGCTTCCGATCAACGCTGCTCGTCTTGGGATCCCCCAACGTCGCAACGGCATCGGGCGCAGCGGCGGCGTGATTGAGGCGCAGCGCGAAGCTCACCAGCGTCGGCGTGTGCGGACGCGTATCCCAGACTTCGGCGACCTGCTTCGCGAGCGGTGCGGGCACGCTGGTGACACGGTCGCCTTGCAGTCCGACCTCCATGCCCTTCACGAGTTCGTCCACGAACTCCGGCGCGGGCGCCATCGCGAGCAATTGCGCGGCGGTCTTCAAGTTCTCGTCCGTCCGCTCGGCCGTGTAGCGCTGGCCGAGGCGCGACACGATGAACTTGCTGAAAATCGGTGTCTGCCACAGCGGCGTTTCCTTGAGCATGGCGAGCAACGCATCGCGATCGCTCACGGCTTTGCTTTCGAGCGCCCACCAGGTGAGCAATGGAATGTGTTTGTCGTTCACATCTTCGGCGCGGAAGAGCGATTCGTGGAGAATTGGGAGCGCATTCACGCCGGGCAATCGCTTGGCCGTGCTGGCGACCTGCACGCGCACTTGCGCCTCGGCTTCCTTGCGCGCCAGCTCCACGAGCTTCTGCTGAATCGCGGCGGGTAGCGGTTTCGGCTGCCGCGTCGAACTGCTGTAGCGCGCGGCCGGGTAACGATCGCCGAGCAAGCGCACGGTCCAGTAACGAATGAACTCGTCCTTGTGCTCGATCGTTTGCAGGGCGACGTCGTCGGTGAGGCCGCCGCTCGCGTTGAGCGCCCAGAAACATTCCAGCGCGAACTGGCCCGTGTTCTCGGCGACGAGCTTCTTCAGCTTCGGTACGATGCTCGTGTCATGACGGTCGTGGAAAATGCGAATGGCTGTCTGGCGAAAATATTTGTTCTCGTGCTTCAACGTCTCGATGAGTTCGTCGTTGGAAAGTTTCGCCAGGTCGAATGATTTCACCGGCTTTGCGCCTTCCGCCGCTTCAAGGCGGTAGATGCGGCCGTGAGCGCGGTCCCACGTGTCACGCGGGTCCACGTGCGTGAGCCGGCTGTCATACCAGTCTGCCATGTAGATCGCGCCGTCGGGTCCGACCTTGGTGTCCACGGGACGGAACCAGCGGTCGTCGGTCAGCACGATCGGATCGATGTCGTCGGTGCGATAGGTCGAGGTGTCGCGCGACATCTTCGCGGCCATCACGCGATTCATCAGCGACATCGGCGAAATGAGATAGCCCTCGAGCTGTTTGATCGCGCCGCCTTCGTAGATGCACATCGTCTGCGTGAAACGCGGTGTGTAGCCCTTGTGCGCCATGTGCTCGAACCAGCCGAACGAATACGGATTCATCAGCGGCCCGTGCTTGGACCAGCCCTTGATGCCCGCGCTGCCCTGTGGGTAATGCATCCCGCGCGTGTCGCCGTGATTCGTGCCGGAGAACGCGCGGCCTTTCGCGTCGAACTCGAGGCTGAACGTGTTGCCACCGCCTTCCGCGAACACTTCGAAATCGCCGGTCTCCGGATTGTAGCGCCAGATAGCCTGACCGAGAAACTTCACGCCCTTGATGTCCGCGGTGCACGTGCTGCCGTGCGCGCCGTAAAGCCAGCCGTCCGGTCCCCACGCGAGACTGTTCGCGCCGGAGTGCGTGTCCTCGAGACCGAAGCCGCTGAGCACGACTTGCGGATCGCGGTCGGGAATGTCGTCGCGATTTTTGTCCGGATAAAACAACAAGTAAGGCGGATTCAAAATCCACACGCCACCACGACCGGTCACCACGCTGCGAACGATGTTGAGATCGCTGACGAAATCCTTCGCCTTGTCGAACACGCCGTCGCCACGCGTGCTTTCGAGAATCGTCACGCAGTCCTTGCCCTTGAAATGATGCGGCGGCGGCGGCGGAACTTTGTCGAACACCGCGCGCAGATACTCGTCATACTTCACGACCTTCAAGCCCGCAGGATACGGATACTGAATGTATTGCACGACCCAGAGCCGACCGCGCTCGTCGAAGTGCATGTTGAGCGGTTGCGTGATGGTTGGTTCGTGCGCGACGACTTCCATCTTCAAGCCGGGCGCAACCTTGAAGTGCTGAATCGTCTCCGCGGGCGTGAGCGGCTTCGAGCCGTCTTCGAGCGCGCCCTTGCCCTTGAAACTTTTCACGAAGGCTTCGAGCGCCGGGTCGACATTCGGCCCACCGACTTCGGCAGCAAACGCGAACGAATAAAGTGAAACGGCAGCAGCGACGAGAGGGCGGAAGAACAATGTTTTCATGGCTGAACGGAGTTAAGAGAGCTTTCGCGGATTCGAAGCGCAAGGCTAATTCCCAAGGGTTCTTGTAACATCTGTCCGCGCCTGCCGTCTTTGGACGAAAGATATGATGAAATCGAAAACTCCCACCCGTGCCCGCGCCACCACGTTGGCGACTTTCCGCTGCTTGGTCTGGGTTGCCGTCCTGCTGGCCACGTTGACGACTATCCGCGCCGCGAACGAGCCGACGCGCCGTGAATGGACGATCGACGGCGTCACGCGCACGGCTTTGGTGTATGTGCCGGAGAAAGCGAAGGCTGACGCGACGCCCGTGGTGTTTGCCTTCCACGGCCACGGAGGAACGATGGCTTCGGCGGCCCGCAGTTTCCATTATCACACTGTGTGGCCCGACGCGATTGTCGTCTACATGCAGGGACTCAACACGCCGGGAAAATTGACCGATCCCGAAGGCAAGAAGCCCGGCTGGCAAAGTGCCGTGGGGAATCAAGGTGATCGTGATTTGAAGTTCTTCGATGCCGTGCTCGCGAGCCTCAAAGCGGATTACAAAGTGGACGAGAAGCGCATTTATTCCACGGGGCACTCCAACGGCGGCGGTTTCACCTATTTGCTCTGGGCCGCGCGCGGTGATGTCTTTGCGGCGGTAGCTCCTTGTGCTGCAGCGGCGGCCAAAACTCGCAGCCAACTCAAACCGAAGCCCGTCCTGCATCTCGCGGGCGAGAAGGATCCGCTCGTGAAATATGAGTGGCAGAAAATCACCATGGAAGACCTGCGCAAACTCAATGAATGCAGCGAGGGCAAGCCTTGGGAAAAATGGTGCACCGTTTACGAATCCAAAATCGGCGCACCGGTGGTGACGATGATTCATCCGGGCGCGCACAACTTCCCTGCCGAAGCTCCGGAGATCATCGTGAAGTTCTTCAAGCAGCACGCGAAGCCTTGAGGTGAGGGATTGGTTGAAGGCGCGCTGATCGCGGTGCGCCGTCGGAAATCCGATCGTGAAGCTTTTGCAGCTTGCCGCTGCTGCAAAAGGCGCCGAAGCTCCGCCGACACGGAATACCAACCAACCCATCACTCCATGCCATTCACTGTTGCTCAGATCGCGGAACAACTCCGAGGCGAAGTCCTCGGCGACGGCTCGGTCCCCATCACCGGTTTCGCGCCCGCCGATTCCGCGCGTGCCGGTGACCTGACCTTTGCCGAGAACGAAATCTATTTCGCCGCCGCGGAACAAAGCCAGGCCGCCGCGATCCTCGTGGCCGGAGAATTCACATCGACGAAGAAGGTGATCATCCGTGTGAAGAATGCGCGAGTGGCCGTCGCGCGCGTGCTGCCACTGTTTTTCGCTACGGATGTGGCGCCGCAAGGCATTCATCCTAGTTCGGTCATCGATCCTTCCGCGCAAGTTGATCCGACGGCGCACATCGGACCGCATTGTGTGGTCGGTCCGAAAGTGAAGATCGGCGCGCGGTCAGTGTTGATGGGCGGGAATCATCTCGGCCGCGGTTGCCAGCTTGGCGACGACGTGTGTCTGTTTCCCAACGTGGTGATTTACGCGCGGTCGCAGATCGGTCATCGCGTGAGCATTCACGCCAGCACGGTCATTGGCTCCGACGGTTACGGTTACGTGCTCGACGAAGGGCGTCATCGCAAACTGCTCCATCTCGGCAATGTGATCATTCACGACGACGTAGAGATCGGAGCGAATAGTGCCATCGACCGCGGCGCGCTTGGATCCACCGTGATTGGTCAAGGCACCAAGATCGACAACCTTGTGCACATCGCCCACAACGTGACCATCGGTCGCCACTGCTTGATTCTCGGACAAGTGGGCTTTGGCGGCAGCACGCGCGTGGGCGATTACACCGTGGTCGCGTCGCAGTCGGGCGTCGCGGATCATTTGAAGATCGGCAACCAAGCCACGATCGGCGCGAAGTCCGGTGTGATGCGTGACATTCCTGACGGCGGAAAGGTGCTCGGTTATCCCGCCGCGCCGGACAAGCAGGCCAAGCGACAAATGATCGCCGCGCAGCAATTGCCGGAAGTCATCCGCCGCATGCACGCGCTGGAAAAACAGGTGGCAGAACTCAGCGCAAAGCTCGGCAGCTGAAAACCGACGCGCGAGTAATTAAACTCACGCCGTCATTCGCCCCTGCAACACCGGTCGACTGTCCTTTGCTCCGCGCATCTTCATGATGCTGCTGAGGAAGGTGACCTGTAGCTTTTCCCCTTCGAAGCGACAAGTGACGGTGTCGTGATGCGGCGTTTCGTAGTAGCGCAGCGTGATCTCGAACGTGTTCTCATTCTTCCACGTTCCGCTGGCGACGACCTTTGATTTTGTGCCGCGCTTCGGCATGCCGCCTGCGATGAGCCGCGGCGGAGTGCCCGGCAAGGAACATTCGTCGCGCTGCCAGGTTTCGATTCCGCCGCTGATGGATTGCTCACCCTGCGCATCGCGAACGGTGAAGCGGAATCCATTGTTCTGAAACGCGATCGTTGCGCTGCTGATGCCGAGATCATTGGCGCCGACTTGAAACGTCTTACCGGAAACTCGCGCTGCAGTTGATGAACCGCGCTGAGCTTTCGGCAGCGCGAGCGCGAGTGAAGACAACGTGTTGCGGAGTTGCGCTGCGGCTGCGGGAGCGGGAGGAAGCGGTTTGTCGGTCATCGCTGGCAGCAGATGTTCCCATACCAAATCCAGTTCGCCCTGCATGTTGCTGCTCTCGCCGGTCATCGCGATCACCGCGTCCTGTTCCGGCAGCACGATGGTGAATTGACCGAACGCGCCGTCGCCGCGAAACGCACCGTGCTGGCAGCGCCAGAACTGGTAGCAGTAACCCTGCAGCCAATCGTTCTGCGCATTGGGCCGACTCGGCTTCACGGGCGTCGGCTGTTGAATCTTGAAGGTGGTCGCTTCCTCGACCCATTTCGCGGGCAAAATCTGGCGACCGTTCCACGCGCCTTTTTGCAGATAGAGTTGACCGAACTTAGCGAGTCCTTCGGTCTGAATGCTCAAGCCCCAACCGCCGGTGTTGATTCCGCGCGGGCACGTCTCCCACGTCGCACCCTCGATAGCCAACGGATCGAACAGGCGAGGCTTCAAATAATCCACGACCCTCTGACCGGCGACGCGCTGAACGATCGCCGAGCACATGTAGGTCGCAGCGCTGTTATACATGAACACCGTGCCGGGCTGGTGCGTGATCGGCTGCGTGAGGAAAGTCTTCACCCAATTCTCTTCCTTCACGACGGTGCCGGTCGGCTCCTTCTCGTTGCCGACGGACATGGTGAGGAGATCTTTGACGCGCAGCGCGGCGAGGTTGTCGCTGATTTGCGCAGGACGGTCCTCGGGGAAGAATGAGATGACGCGATCGTCCACCTTGAGGCGCCCTTCTGCCACAGCGAGGCCGACCGCCGTCGAGGTGAAGCTCTTGCTCATCGAGTACATCGTGTGGTTGAACTGCGGTGCATACGGCGCCCACCACCCCTCCGCCACGACGCGTCCGTGACGCACGATCATCACGCTGTGAAGCTCGTGCTTGCTGCCGGCAATTGCGTCCATGAATTTCTGAATGCCCGCCGACGAAACGCCCTCCGCTTCGGGTGTGCTGCGCGGAAGATGTTTTCCCGCGACAGATGAAGATGCGGTGCGGCAACCGGGAGCAAACGAAGCCAAGGCGAGCCCGGCGCTCGTGAAGCCCAGTTGTTGAAGAAACGTGCGGCGATTCGGAGTCATGACATGAAGGTTTTCCCAACCGATCAGGGAAGACAAGCTTGGGGAGGCGAGGCCCTATTTGAGTTGTTGCGAGCGTTCAAGATTGCTTCCATTCGTCGCATGATGTTCGGCAACACTCTCAAATCACTTTTGTCCTTCGCACTGTTCGTCGGGATGATGACTTGGTTCACGCCAGTTCCGACAACTCACGCCGCCGATTATTTCCCCCCGCCCGATAGCGAAGGCGGCTGGCGCACGCTGAAGACGGCGAAGGAGATTCGCGAGAAGGCGGGCATGGATCTCGCGCGCTTGGAAGACGCTTACACCATCACCGAGCGCAGCACTGCCAACGGTGGTTTGCTCGTCGTGCGCCACGGCTATCTCGTGTTTGAAAAATATTTCGGCCGCGCGAGTCGCAATGCGAACCCTGACATGGCCTCCACGGGCAAGGCGTTCACGAGCATCGCATGCGGCATCATGTTCAACGAATTCCGAAACAAGATTCCCGCTGGCCTCGACACCAAAGTTTTCACCGAGAAATATCTGCCCGAAGCTTTCCCACTCGACGATCCGCGCAAGGCTGACATCACGCTCGGCCAGTTGCTCTGCATGTCGGCGGGTTATTGGGGCGAGGGCCAGACGCCGAGCGGCATCGTGATGGGCAAAGTCACTCCGTTGAAGCCGGTGAAAGGTCAGGACATTCGCGACCTCGACAAGTCATCACTGCGCGTGCCGTTGTGGACGAAACCCGGTGGCGGCTACTCATACTCGTCGCCCGCGCCGCACATCGCGTCAATCGTATTGCGACATGTTACTGGCATGGAGTTGCAGGATTACATCAACGAGCGGCTCGCCAAGCCGATGGGCTGGGGCGCTTGGGGCTATTGTCTGCAACGCGGCGATTTCCACATGCCGCATGCGAACGGCGCGGGCAGCACGGCTCTCCATGCGACCGACGCTTTGCGATTTGCGTACTGCCTGCTGCGCGAAGGGAAATGGAAGGACAAGCAACTCGTGCCCGCCGATTACATCAAGCTGTGCCAATCACCGTCGCCGTTTAATCCGCACACGCCGTTCAGCCTGCAGTTCGAGCACAATGCCGACGGCCACGTTCTCGGCGCGCCGCGCGACGCGTTTTTCAAATCGGGTGCGGGCGGCTTCTGCCTCTATGTCGTGCCCTCGATCGACGTAGTGATTTACAAACTCGGCGGCAAAGACAACCAATACGACCCAGCGCTCACGGGAATTCCGCAGCCTCCTCAGAGTCACGAGCGCGACAATTGGCAGCCCATCCCGCGCACGCCGTTCAATGAAGGGGGCTTCGGCGGCGACGCCCTTTGGCGCGTGCTGCAATTCGTGTCCGCTGCGGTGAAGGATTGAAGAGCTCGCCCGCGCGTCAGCTCGCGAAGATTTTTTCCATCCGGTCGGCGAGATCTTTCAACCCTTCGGGCGATCCACCGCCGCCCTGTTCCGCGATGCCCCAACCGGTGTAACCGATCTTGTCGAGCGCGGCCATGATCGCGGGCCAGTTGTTGTCGCCTTCCAGGAATTTTGAACCGAAGCCCTTGCCCGGATTGTCGGGCGTCATGTTCTTCGTGTTGAATTCCTTGATGTGCAATTTGAGAATGCGTTTGCCGATCACCGGAATCCACGTCTCGGCCGGGCTGTAGCGACCCACGTTGCCGATATCGAAATGCCAGCCGACCCACTCGCTGTTGATTGCGTCGAGGAAATCCACAGCTTGCTGCGGCTTGGTGATGAAATCATTCCACACGTTCTCGATGGCGATCTTTACGCCGGTGTCTTTCGCGACGGGCACGGCTTTCTTGATCTCCGCGACGGAGCGCGAAAAACATTCCTCGTAGCTCACGCCCTTCTTCGCGACGCCCGGAACGAGCAACACCGACGTCGCACCGTACTCCTGCGCGTCATGAAGCGAATGAACCAAACCATCGAAACCGATCTTCCGCGTCGCTTCGTCGGGCGCGGACAATGGCTTGGCCCAGTGCGTGTGAACGCACACACTCGCCGCGTTGAGCCCGGTCTCCTTTAACGCGGCGATGACTTCCGCGCGATCCATGCCGCCCATCGGCTCGACACCGAGGAAGCCCGCGGCCTTGACGAGCTGCAGCTTTTCCAGCACGGAGCCTTTGATTCCAATTGAGCCCCACATGATGGCGCGCTTGAGGTCGCGCTGCTTGGCGTGAGCGTTGAAAACGAGCGGCGCACTGAACGCAGCGGCGGCGGCGGTTTGAAGAAAAGTTCGGCGGTTCATGGCAATGGATTCAGTTCTTATTCCGGCTCAGACGAATTTCTTCACGCCCGGGATCGCCATCGACGCGATGGGCAATTTCTGATCCCACGTGAGGTTGTCCGGCACGAGTCTCTCTTGTGAATTGAGCGCCTGTTCCCAAGTGATTTCCTGACCAGTGTAGGCGGCCATGCGGCCCATGATGCCCATCATCGTGCTGCTGCACATGCGGTCGCCGTTGTTGAGCGGTTTGCCGGCGCGAATGCTGGCGAAAAGTTCGTCGTGCTCGACCTGATACATGTCCGGCGTGGGGCCGGAATATTTCCACTCCTTCTCGCCGACAATTTCCACGGGCGAACCGCTGCGACGCCCGATGTAGGCGGCGCCCTTGCTGCCAAGCATGTAATCTCGCGTCTCGCTGTGGCAGTGCGGAATCTGCCGTTGGGCAAGGAACCCGCGCACGCCGTTGCGCCACTCGTAATTCACTTCGATGTGGTCGTAGATTGTGCCTTCGTTGTTTGGCGTCATCCGACCACCCACGGCGGTGCACTTGAGCGGCGGTTCGTCTTTCATCGCCCACGCCATCTTGTCGATGCTGTGGATCGCCTGCTCGACCAAGCCGTCGCCGGAGAGCCAGGTGAAGTTATACCAATTGCGCACCTGCCACTCGACGTCGCCCATGCCTTGCGGGCGATCTGCTGCGGGCGGCATGGGTTTCACAGGACCGGTGAGATAAGTGTGATAGAGCGCGCGGATGTCGCCGATCGCACCGTTGTGGATTTCGCTGAACAACGCACGGCGAGCGAGATCGTAGCGCCAGCAGAAGCCGGCCACGACGGCGAGATTCTTCTCCTTCGACTTCTTCACCGTCTCCATCACTGAGCGCAATCCCGGCGCATCGGTCGCCATCGGCTTTTCGAGGAACACGTGTTTACCGGCGTCGATGGCTGCCTTGAAGTGCAAGGGACGGAAACCGGGCGGCGTCGTCAAAATCACGAGATCCACACCCGAGGCGAGCACCTTTTGATAAGCGTCGAGCCCGGAAAACTGCCGCTGCTCCGGCACGTCAAACTTTGCGTCATTGTTCAACGACTTTTTCAACGCCTCGAGGCTCTTCCCGATTTTCTCCGGAAACACGTCGCCCATCGCGTGCAGGACAACGTTGCTGTCCGCCTTCAGCGCCTGCCCCGCGGCGCCCGTGCCACGACCGCCGCAACCGATGAAGCCAATCTTGAGCTTCTCGCTGTTCGGCGCGGCTTTGCTGGTGCTGGAAAATGTGAGCGGTGACGCCGCAGCGGCGCCAATGACGGCGGAGTTTTGGAGGAACTCTCTGCGAGATGAGACGGGCACGTTGTTATGGGTCATGGGTTTTATACGGAGAGGCTAACGACGATATTCAACCGAAGACAGCACGCAAACTCACGGCAACGGCATTACTTTGTAAAACCGCTGGAGCAAGGCACCGATGGAGTTGGTCTTGGAGGCGGTAGGCCCTGTGGCTGTGACGTCACCCGGGAGGTTGAACCAGTTGGTGGATAGCAGATCGTCGCAGTACTGCACGCGATAAACTTGGCCGGGGATGGAGTTCCACGTGATCACATAGTCGCCATTCGCGAGCAATTCAACGGTCTGCGCGTTGGGTTTGGCCACGACGGTAATGGAGTAGAGGTTCGTTGCGCTATAATTTGGTGCGCCATTGTCGGCTACGCGGCCAAGAAGTTGGTAACCACCCACCTGAGCATCGGTCGGCACCCAGGTCACAAGGCCGCTGCTCGGATTAACGACCGCGCCGCTGGGCGGACTCGGGAGCGTGAACGTCAGCACGTCGTTCGTATCTGGATCGGTGGCGGGCAACGTGAAAGAAAGCAACATGCCAGCGTGAATAGTCTTTGCCGGCAAACTCAGGAGCACCGGCGGGTCGTTCACGGGACTGACCGTCAACTGAAAGTTCGTGCTCGTGATCACGGTCCCGTCGCTCACGGAAACAGTGATGACCACCACACCGTTCTGATTCGTCGCGGGCACGAGCTTGATGGTCCGGCTGGCATTGGAGCCACCCAGAATCATATTGGCGGGCAAGTTCGGCAGCAGATTGGTGTTCGACGAACTGGCGGTAACGAGGAGATTCGACACTGGCGTTTCCACGTCGCCGACGGTGAAAGCGATGTTGCCCGTGAACGTGTCCTCAGGGATCAGGAAGTTGCCGATGCTCGAGAGCGTCGGCGGGTCATTCACGTTCGTAAAGGTGAGCGAAATATTCGTGCTGCGCGTGAGGCCGCCAAAATGCGCAACCGTGTGGGAGGTAAGAAACGCAATGTCGTTCGACGCGAGCGCGGCTTTCCAAACAGCAACTTCATCAAGGCCGCCATTGAACCATCGGCTGGTGTTGTTGGTATCGTCGTGGCCGCCGAAGACGAGGTTCGTTTGCGCCATGCTCAATGAAATGCCATTGGAGGAGGCGGCGAGAGTGCCGTCCAAATAAAGTTTGAAATCTCCCTTGCTGGTGTTGGTGCGGTCGAAGGTGACCGCCACGTGATGCCACTCGCTGGTCAACGCCGTGGCGGGCGTGCTGATATTCAAATCGAGCAAGTTCGTGGAGTTATAATGACGGAGCCGCACAGAGTTGTTGCCTGAAGCGAGATATAGGAAGAGCTCCTGCCCGTCGTTACCCGAAGCATCGCCTTTACCGAGGTGGAACAAGAGGTCGTCGTTCGTGCTGGCGTCGCGACGGAACCAGCACGCGAACGTCCAGTCCGCGTTGTTGAAGTTATACTCGCCGCTGGGAACCGTGCGATACAGCCGCGCGGAATTGCTGTTGCCGTTGTCGCTCAAGTTGAGCGACGCGAGACTGAACGGAAACAGCGCTGGCGGCCCCGCGTTTGTCTCGTAGGCAAACGCGCCCGTCCCGTCCTTGTCGAGTGTGCCATCACGCAAGTTGCCGGAGCGGTCGGAAGACTTGCTGTCGCTGGTGACGTCGGCTGGCTCAAAGTCATAATACATCAGCAGATTGGGGTCGAAGCCCTTATCCGTGGCGCTGAAGGTGAACAACGCACCGCCGAAGAAATTTGTGGCCGGTAAAAAGTGCGCGTAGCGGTTGCTAACGAGCGACACCGTGCCGTTGAGCGCCGCGCTCACGGTGTAAAGCACATTGCTGTCGGTAGTGCCGTCGGACGTGCGCGCCCAAAGATCCACGTCGACGGCGGTGTCCTCGGGCGAGGTCACGGCGGTCGTGGTCAAGGCTGGCGCCGCGTTGATTGTCAGCACAAAGCTGTTGGTCACCGTGAAGCCATTCGTGTCGGTGGCGGTGACGAAGTTGGTGACCGTACCAGAGACGTTCGTGGCTGGCGTGAGGGTGAGGATGCGATTGGTGCCGGTCGACGAGAAGGCGAAGCCCGAATCGGGCATGAGGTTGGTATTGCCGCTAAAAGCGTCCACCACAACGTTGGGTTGAGCCGTCTCCCAATCGAAGGTCCAGAAAAACATCGGAGTGTTGGTCGCGTTCATGTTCATCGAGCGCGATACGAGGCCGCCCATCAGCGGGATGCCGAACTGGAAATTGATATTGTTTGTGTTGGGTCCAACCACCACAGGGTTCGCGAAGCCCAAGCGGACGCCCGCGTGACTCTCGTAAAACGCTGACACATTCCAGTTAGTCGCTTTCAACCCCACAAGGCTGTAGAAGCCATCGCTATCAGAGTAACAGAAGTTGGTCGCGTCGGTGTAAACGCGCACCCCACCCACGGGGACACCGTGAAGGAAAGTTTGACCGGAAATGGTGTAGACCGTGGGATTCCCAATGCGCACGGTGATGGACTTCTGCGCGACGCCACCCTTCATGTCGCTGACGGTGCATTGTACGCGGTACTCGCCAGCGCTCGTCCACGCGTGAGTGACATTCGGACTGTTCGACGTGCTGTAATCGCCGTCATCAAACTTCCACGAATACGCGAGCGTGTCGCCATCGGGATCGCTAGCCGTCGCGGTGAAACTCAAGGAGACACTCGTCGCCGCGTTGGTAGCGGGCGCGGTCACATCGACGGTGGGATCGTTGTTGCCGGGAAAAGGGCCATAGTTCACCACGACATCGATCCAAGAATTGGTACTCACACCTTTTGCGATCGGTGTGATGTGAATGTTGTAGTTGGTGTCGGTGAACGTGCGCCCAATTACCAGGGCGGAGTCGTCCTTGTCGGTCGTCGAGTTGGGATCCGAGCTGGGAGTCGTGTCGAGCAGTTCGGGGCGTTCGTTTCCGTTGCCGGCCCAGTTCAACACCACGCCATTGTCGAGCGCCTTGTTCGCTTTCGTGGTGCGATATTCGGCCCAGTAAAATTCCTTGTCGTTGTTCA
Source organism: Limisphaerales bacterium (assembly GCA_044224905.1). Lineage (GTDB taxonomy): Bacteria > Verrucomicrobiota > Verrucomicrobiia > Limisphaerales > JBGAJN01 > JBGAJN01. Next base: position 953,754 of record JBGAJN010000001.1, on the reverse strand, counting down.
GATTCGGATCGCGCGTGATGCGCAGTCCCTTCACCAAGCCCGGTGACTGTAACTCGTCGTGCGCATAGATACGATTAGTCGTGATGTTGTTGCTCACGGCGATCCATTCCGTCAAACCGCCGCCGTTGGTGAGCCAGCCGAGATACTTTTTCTGCGACGCTCCGTAAGCGTTGTTCGTCGATGCGCTGCCCATCGTGTCCCATGGATTTCCGTATTCGTCGTTTGAACCACCGGGGAACGTGACGGTGTAGGAAGGGGCGTTGTAAAAGTTCGCGTGGTTTAGGCCGAAGTTGTGGCCGAACTCGTGGGTGCCGATGCCTGCGGTGCTGGACGCTCCCGTGGTGTGCAACCACGTGCCGCGACCACCGACGAAGGCCAACCCTCCGTAGCCCCAGTTCGGCGTGTTGCCGGCAAAGCACGTCGCGTCGAGATCGTAGGCGCTCGGTGGAAATCCAGCGTTGGTTGCGGCAGCCCACGCGTCAGAGCGCAACAGCCCATCGTTGCCATTGTATTCCGCGTTGCTCCTGGGCATGCGCAGAACGGGCGTGACGTCGGAGCCGCCGCCGGCGGGATCAATAATCAACCGTCCGTAGGACCAGTTCGAAAACGTGTTCACCAAGCTGGTGATCACGTTGGTTCCCTCGGTGTCCGTAATCGAACCGCCCGGGTAATCGGAGAAATCCACGCGGATCAGGAGAATCGAGCGGCTGCCGTTCTGGGCCACGTCGGTGATGACGCCGCCGCTCGCGTCGAACGACGTGCCGGGCGGTAGTGAATCCTCCGCGGCCTGCAATTGCGCCGCCAAGCGCAACGCGTGATCGCGACTGCACAAGATCACGACTTCACCCCCGGTTTCCAGCGCCACTTCTTCATTGTTAGCCGTGGTATCGAGACCGGAGATGGAGCAAATGGGATCCGCCGGCAACGTCGCCTTCACTTCGGTTGCTTCGCTGACCTCAAGCACGCGAACCGGCGATTGAGAAATTGCCGCATTACCATCCAGCACGATGCCGTGCAGCGGAATGTTCCGGCGAGTGGGCTGTCCTAAACGTCGTCCGGATACGAACGCATTGTATGTTTCACCCCCCAGAGTGACGAAGCGGGAGTTCGCCGGACGCACCGGAGCAGTGCCCGGTTCGGGCAACGCGGCGATCAACGTGAGATCACCACGACCGTCGAGCGGAGTTTCCAACAGCGCGGTGATCGATTCCGGCAGAGCGCGGCGCACGGAAGTGGGCACAGCGAGTTGCAACGCGGTCTCGGGATCGGACTGAATCAATTGGGCCATTGCGCCGCGACGTTCGGTCGCGAGCTGTTCGCCATCGGCCATCGCGGCGGTACCGGCGCGAAATTTTTCGACCCAATCGGCGAAGGCCAGAAACTTCGCCGGTGCTTCGGACGAATTCCAACTCCCACCGCGCAACGGCGGCAACGGAGGCAGCGATGCTCCGGGTTCCTGCGGCAAGGTTGCCGCAGCGATGGCCCGTTGAACTGCTGCATTAGTGACGGACGATCGGACAACCGCCGGGCGGAGCGGTGATTTTGGCGGGAGCGCCGCGGCAATGGCGGGAGCGGTGGCTGGCGGCACCGGCCCTGGAGGCGGCGATTTCTCACGCCAGACAAAGATGGAAATGATCAGCGCGATGGCAACCGCGCCTGTGACCGCATGGCGTCTCGTGGAGGGCATAGTGGGACGCTTAGATAAATAGCGGATCTACGGCGAAAGGACAAGGAAACAATCCGCCCCGCGCAGATATTCAACTCGCCAAGATCTTGTCCAACTTTTCGCTGATCTGTTTCAAGCGATCCCCAGGCGCGATGCCGGTCACCCGATACGCCGGTTCACAAATCGCCCAACCGTCGTAGCCGATCCCATCGAGCGCGCGCATTATGGCCGGCCAGTTGTTGTCGCCGGCGAGATAATCGACCTCGAAACCCTTCCGCTTGCCTTCCTCCTCGTGCTTCTTGCGGCTGTATTCCTTGATGTGAACGGTCGCGATGCGTTTGCCGAGCACGGGAATCCAATGTTCGGCCCAGCCGACATACATCAAGTTGCCGAGATCGAGATGCACGCCGACCCACGGGCTGTTGAAATCGTCCACGTACTTCCGCATCTCGATCGGGCTGAGCAGGAAATTATTCCACACGTTCTCGATCGCGATGCGCACCTGCAATTCCTCCGCCAACGGCAACGCCTCACGGATCGCCGCCTGCGTGCGATCCCAGTTCTCCGCGTAACTCGTCTGCGCATCCACGCCGCCGGCGATCGTCAGCACCGCCCGAGCGCCGTAACGCTTCGCATCGCGCAACGCCTGCTTGAGCGCGTCGATGGCCGTCTGTCGCACCGATGGCGCCGGGCTGTTCAACGGACGCGTCTGCGCGCCGACTACGACCGACGGGATCTGCAACCCCGTGGCATCGCGCGCGCGAAGGATTTCCTCCTGATCCATCAACGCGCGCGGCTCGACGCCGGCGAAGCCCGCGGCTTTGATCAATTGAAACTTCTCCAGTGTCGGCAGATCGCGTCCGCCTGCCGGAAAAGCCGAGATCATGTAACCCTTCTTGATCGGTCGCGGCTTCACTGGCGCGGCAGCGAAGACTTTTGCGGCGAATGGAGAAGCAGTGAGAGCCAAAGCCGAAGTGCGGAGAAATGTGCGGCGGTGCATGCGGGAGATTTAGCGCAAGGCTCGCACAGCGCAAAGACACAAAAGGCGCGAAGCCTGATCGACTTCGCGCCTTGTTGAAAACCGTTTTAACTCAGATGAACCGCGTGCGTCCGGGAACCGCAACTGGCGCGACGGGGAGTTTCATGTCCCATGAAAGATTCTTCGGGAACGTGTCCTCCTGCGAGTTCAGCGCCATTTCCCAAGTGACTTCCTTGCCGGTGTAGGCGGACATGCGCGCCATGATCGCCGCGAGGGTAGTCTTGCAGAAACGATCGCCGGTGTTGATCGGCTTGCCGGAGCGAATGCTCGCGTACATTTCGAGGTGCTCGGTCTCGTAGCCGTTGTCCATGAAGCCTTCAGGAGCTTTGTAGCGCCACGCGTTTTCGCCCTTGATGTAGTGGCGCTTACCGCCGCTCTCGCCTTCGTACACGCCTTTGGTGCCGAACACAGTATCGGTGTTGCCGTTGTAGCTCTGATCGAACTGGCGGGTGAAATGGTAGCCCTTGGCGCCACTCTCCCACTTGTACTCCGCGGCGAAGTGGTCGAAGATGTTGCCGTATTCGCCGCCCGGTTCGCCGGGACGCGCCTGACGGCCGCCGGTGCAAACCACGCTTGCGGGCGGTTCGTCTTTCATCGCCCAGAGCATCTTGTCGATGCTGTGCACGGCCTGTTCCACGATGTGGTCACCGCTGAGCCACGTGAAATAATACCAGCGGCGCAACTGCCACTCGAGGTCGGTCTTGGTGTTCTGGCGATTCCACTTCGGATAACGCTCAGGCGCGTTGTTGTAGTAGCTCGAGTAGATCGCCGTAATGTCACCAATAGCGCCGGCGTGAATCTTCTCGTAAGCGGCGCGATTGGCCTGAGTCCAACGCCAAACAAAGCCGTCGACGAGCGCGAGGTTCTTCTCCTTCGCTTTCTTCACGCTCTCCAAAACCGAGCGCAGGCCGGGGCCGTCCACGGCCATCGGCTTCTCGGCGAAGACGTGCTTGCCCGCGTCGATCGCGGCTTTGATGTGCTGCGGACGGAAGCCGGGCGAGGTGGTGAGAATCACGACATCGACGCCGGAATCGATGACCTTCTGATACGCGTCGAGACCGACGAACTTGCGCTCTTCGGCGACGTTGATCTTCTCAGGATTCTTTTCGAACTGCTTCTTGAGCGTTTCGAGCGACGTGTCGATCTTGTCGCGGAAGACTTCACCGATGGCCCACATTTCAACATTGCTGTCAGCCTTGAGCGCTTGATTGGCGGCACCGGTGCCACGACCACCGCAACCGACCCAGCCGATCTTCAGCTTCTCGCTGTTCGGCTTGGCGGAGGCGATGTGAGGAAATTCAAATGACGTCGCGAGCGCACTGCCGATGACGGCGGAGTTCTTCAAAAACGTGCGGCGCGGCGCGAGTGAGGAGGAGAGGATTTGTTCGTTCATAATAAAGTGTCGGAGACGTGCGAGGGTTCTAGGTCGGGCGTTGTTCAGCGTCAAGCCCGCTGAACGCCGTGCGCCACGCATTTATTTTGCGTCGCGCCGCATTTCCGGTTTTGCTCACGGGCTGATGAATTTTTCGGCGATCATTTTTGACATGGATGGCGTGATCGTGGACAGCGAGCCCCGCCACGAACGCGCGTTCCTCGACATCTTCGAACAGATGGGTTTCGGCGCGACGCACGGCATGCATCTGCCGGATTACCTCGGCCGTTCTGATTCCGCCGTGTGGGTGGACTTCATCGCGAAACACCAACCGACTCAGAGCTTCGACGAGTTGATGGCGTGGAAACAAAGTCACTTCCTGAAAATCCTCAAGGCCGACGAGCCGATCTTCGATGGCCTGCCCGAGCTCGTGGACAAGGTCGCGCGCCGTTTCAAACTCGCCGTCGCGTCGGGTTCGCGGCATCCCGTCATCGATGAAGTGCTTGCGTTGAAAAATCTCCGCCGCTACTTCCCGGTCGTCGTCAGTTCCACCGATGTACCCCGTGGCAAGCCCGCGCCGGATATTTTCCTCCGCACTGCCGAACTGCTCGGCGTGGCCCCCGCGACATGCTGTGTCATCGAGGATTCCGCCGCCGGAGTGACTGCCGCTCGCGCTGCGGGGATGAACGTAATCGCCATCACCAATTCGTTGCCTACGGAAAAGCTCCAGCACGCCACGCACGTCGTGAAGACCTACGAAGAGATCGAGAAACTTCTCGGTGTGGCGAACTAAGCCGGATTCCGGAAAGTAGCCCGCGAATCACGCGAAGAACGCGAATGCTAAGTTCCGCGGACGCGATTATGACGCGATGTCTCTCCGTTCTCGTTTCGTTTGATTCGCGTATTGCGCGGGCTCTGCTTCGGTTCCCGAATTAAGTTTGTTCTGCGAAATCTCACAACTTCACTCACCCAGCCACACCCAGCGCACGCCGTCGATGACTACGCGACCGTCGGCTTTGCTGTTGGAAATTTCCACGAAACCCGAGTCACCGGCCTTGAAGTTGAACTCGCCGACGGGCGTGAAGTTGAACGGCGTGGTTTCCTTGCGCTCGTTCACCGTGAGTTTTGCTATGCCGTCAGCGTGGCGGATCGTGAGCGGAACATTCGTCGCCTGATTCCTCGCAGGCCGGAAGCCGATGCAAACTTGATAACGGCCTGTGCGCGGAATCGTCGGCTGAAAGCGCGCGCGAACGGGTGACGTCTTGCCTTTACGCGCGACGTCGCGATGGATGCCGGGCCCGGTGAACACATCCGAGTAACGCAGCGGCAGCCCGGCGATGTAGTCGGGAAACGTGCCATCCCACCGACCGGCCAGTTCGGCATCAAAATCATCCACCGTAACGTCCCGCGCGGTCGCAGCTCCGACAGCGACTTCGGTCGTGACAAGTCGGCGACGTCCCGCGGCATCGGTGACGAGCGCGCTGACAGTGTATGCCTTGTCTAGCGCGAAGGTCTGCACCACGCGTTCACCTTCGCCGGAAACTTTTCCCGTTCCGTCGAAGTCCCACATGACTTGCTTGAGCGGATCTTTCATCGCGCCAGGGATGACTTTGATCACAGTGCGTTCGCCTACCTTCGGCTGTGCGGGCGTGATGGAGAGCTTCACTTGCGGTTGGTAACCGGCATCAAGCACTGCACCCTCCTTGAGCAAGAGTGCGCGGAGATTCTTCGTTTCCACGTTTTGCACGCTCGTCTTCTTCGCGAGTGCGAGGTGCGCGGCGTTGCCGGCGGCCTGACCAAGCATCATGTAAACCGGTTCCATACGCAGTGAGCAGTAGGCGACGTGCGTAGCGGAACAGCACACGGGCACGAGGAGGTTTTCCACGTCCGGCGGCACGAGACTCGCGTAGGGAATGTCGTAGTTGTTCAACGCGACGTGCCGCGTGTGCTCGGGCACAAGGCGGTCGCCTTCGCGAAGAAACTGAATCGTGTGGCAATCCACACCGTAGCTGCCGGTCGCGATGCCGTCGGCTTTCCAGCGATCTTGCGTGAGATCGCTTTCACGGAGCACGTAGCGTCCGACCATCCGGCGGGCTTCGCGGACGTAGAGTTGAAATGGAAAGTGCCCGCTATCGGCGAACTCATCCTTCGGCAGGCCCCACGTGCGCGCCTCAGTGCGGAAGGCTTCGGGCAACTCGGGATCATTCTGAAAGTAATAGAGCAAGCTCAGCGCACGATCGCGGATGGTAGCGGCGATGCGGTCGCGCGTCTCCCAATTTCCCTCGGCGTAACCTTCGCTATTGCCCGGCCAGTCGAACCAGTTCACGTCGTATTTTCCGCCGGGATGCGCCTTGTCCACGGTGGTGAAGAAATCGCCAAAGCCTTTGGCCTTTCCTTCCTTGATGCGCTTCCCGTAGGTCGCGAGAAACGGAGCGGGATCGTAATGTTGCGGCTTCGGGACGAGCACGCGGTTGACGGTGTTCGAGGTGAAGGAGACGCGGTAGTTGTAAGCCATCGTGCGATGATCGCCGAGACCGCGCTGCTCCTTCGGCCCCATGCTGACGCCCGCGAGATATTCGCCGAACTCCGCGCGCGACTCGCGCCCGACGCGATACGGCACGTGCGCGCCGGCCATCAAATCGCCCTCGTAACTCGCATCGATAAACATTTCGCCGGTGAAGGTGCGCGTGGTCTTGGCCACCGTGTCATCCACGACGAGCGCCGTGATGCGATTGCCAGAGACCGCGCGATCCGTCTCGGGCAACACGGAGCGATAACGGCAGTTCCGCCAAATCTTTACGCGCGGCTGTTCCTTGAGCATCTGCTCGAAGATGAGTTCCGCGACGTGCGGCTCGAAGGTGTGTCCCGCGCGACAGGCTTTGAGTTCCTTCGAACCCGCGCCGTATTTGTCGGTGTAATACTTCACGATGCGATTGAAGAAATCGTCCGCGAGGCCGCCCACCGTTTTGCGATCCCCCATATCCGTGGCGACCAAGCCGCCGCTCACCATCCCGCCGACGTGATTGTTGATATCCACGAGCGCGACCGTGTGTCCCTGCCGCGCCGCCGCAATCGCCGCCATCACGCCCGCCGGCGTGCCGCCGTAAACGATCACCTCCGCATGCTCAGCGCTGATGGCAGCGTTTAGGAGTGAGAGAGCAAACATCAGGCTCCCAGTGAAAGAGAAAAACGCTTTCCGATTCGGATTCATGGCTGCGTCCATTTTCGCTGAACAACCGAGCCGAGAAAGATAAATCGCGCCGCCTACTTTCGGACACTGTCCGCCCCATCGATGAATCATTGCCCGTGACAGATTCGCGCGGCAGGCGTAAAGAAATATCAAATGAAGACGATTCCCTGCTGGCTTTTGCTATTGGGCTATTTTCTTACTGCTACTGGATTGGGAGCTGCCAACAAGTATGGGCCTACCGGTTGGGAATCGAATCCCGAAATTGATTGGGCTCGAGTATTCGTTTTGGGCGCACTCTCAAAGAATAATCCTCCCAGCTTTGGTGGTGTGGATGTAGCGACCGATTCGGAGGTTTCCTGCTACGTCATCGGCTCGTACATTGGCGAGCGACGATTTGGGGGGATGACGCTTACGAATCATTCCTATACGACGAATTCATCCGGAAGAATCGGTGCTGTTTGGGAGGGTTACCTGGCTAAATATGACCGGGAATTGAATTTCAAATGGGTTCAGACGTTTTCCAATACGACTCCAAGCCGAGTAGTCGTACGGGGAAACAATGAAATCTTGGCGGTTTTACGCTTGCAGGGTAATAGGGGCACCACGATTGGAAACCATCACATTGCGAAGCGAACTGGGAATGAAGCATTTCTGGCCAAGTTCGACCGCGACGGAAACGCTCAATGGGTGCGGCGTACCGGCTCATCGGGAACATTTGGATTGGCGGCGAACCTTGTCGGCGAATGCTATATCGTAGGTAATTTCTATGGAGCCGCGGAATTTGAAAACCTGACGCTTCATTCATCTGGCCCGCACGGTGTTTACATTGCGAAATTCGCCAACGATGGAGAATTGCTTTGGGCCAAAGTTGTCGGGAGCAGCAGTTCTTCGAGCGTGACGAACAGCCATTTCCAAGTTCGCGGGGCAACGGTCGATTTGGCCAACAACATTTATGTAACGGGAACAATGAGCCGGTCTAGCTACCCCAAGGGGGAATTGTCGGTGCATGCCTCGTCGATGTCGGACGTAATCTTGGCCAAATACGATTCTAGCGGAAACACACTTTGGGTGGCGAAACCGGGCGGACCAGGAAACAGAGGCGCGTTCAACGTCGCCGTGGATGGTTCGGGTTATTCCCACGTCGTCGGAATATTTACTAAGACTGCCATGTACGGCGACCAATTGGTCAAAACAGAATCCCGTTACCACACAAACATTTTCCACGCGAAATATTCCCCTTCCGGCCAACTGCAGTGGGTCCGCCAATTTCTACCTGGCGATTTCCAATTTAACAACGTCCTGAGCGTGGAAGCATACGGGATCAACCTTACTCAAATCCGGAGCGAAAATTCCACGAAGCTCGGTGACCGGAAACGGTCAACCAATGCAACCACAACAACTGGGATCAACCCCGTAACCAAACCCGACTTGAGCCCCGCAACGTTGGCCGGTGCGTTCAATAACGCCGGCGCTCTATCAGTGCGAAGGCCCATCGTGACTCCCGCGCCCGGCGATCCGCCTGCCGTCTCTACGCCGTCGCCGCAATTGAACCTGTTTCGGTCAGGTGATCATCTAGTCCTGTACTGGCCCAAAGAATTCGCTGGGTACGTGTTGGAATCCTGTGACTCACTCACGCCGTTCCAAGCGTGGGAACCCGAGGTCGCCTCACCGCAAGTGGTCGGTGAGTGGATCGCGTTCACCGTGCCGATCGACCGCGCGATGAAGTTTTATCGGCTGATAAAACCATAACTGCTGTTTCTTAAACTCACCGCGAACTTCGCCAATCACCGGCCCGCTCAAAATAACGGGGTGGGGCTGTGAAATTAACGAGCCGAGAGGTCGAGGTAATTGATGCGATTCGCGGTGGCTGCTTCCAGTTGGATTTCGATTTGATTCACGCCGTCGCGTAGCAGCGTCGCGGGCACCTGCCACGCGCGGAGCGTTTCCACAGTTCCGAGCATCGGTGGATAGGGATTTGGAAATGGCTCGGTCACATCATCTGACGGCGAAAGCAACTTGCCGTTTAGGCGAGCCTGCCAGTGACCGCTGCCGATCGCGTTCTCGGTCTGAACGCGAAGGCGACCGGCGCGTTTCCAACCGTTCGCGGGCGCGGCGAGATTGAGCGTGAACTTCATCGGTTTGTCTGCCGTGACTTCGCGCGGGACTTGCGTGGGTTTCATTCCCGGTGCGCGCCAGCTGGGAGCGAGGAACCAATGCTGTGGTTGCGTTGCGAGCCATTTGGCGTCGCGTAATCCTTTGAGTGCATCGAACGGCGGCTCGGCGAATGGCCCGCGACCCGCGCCACCGTGTTCGCGGTAGTAAGCGAAATTGAACAGGCTCATGCCATCTGCGCCGCGCGCATAAGCAAGGTGCGCCGAGGTGTGCAATTGCTCGCGGGTCGCACGACGGAACGGAGCTTCGTCGTAACCCTCGCGGAGTTTCGGCCCGTTCCAAGTTGAGTGGCAGAGTTCGAAGTAAAGCGCCGCGCCGCGCGCCTGCTTGCGGATCGCGGCGAGGTCGTGCTGTTGCGTGGTGTAGTAATGCGCGGACGCATTCACCATATCAAGACCAGCGGCCACGAGCGCGGTCAGGTCGATGCCGAGCAAGTCGAGCGGCGGCAGGTAACACGGCACACGCGCGCAGAGCCAGCGACGTCGTCCATCGCGCGCGGTGCGATCGAGAAGTTCGCGCACGTCGCGCACGAAACCGGTGATGATGGCGCAACGTTGTTCGCGCGTGGTCTCTTCGGTTCGGAAGAAACTGTAGAAACGGAGGAAGTCGAGTTCGAGGCCGTCGAGGTCGTAGTTCTCACACAGCTCGCGGATCAGCGCGAACTTCTGCGCCCGCACCTCGGGCACGGCCCAGTTCTGCACAAGGTCCGCACCGCGCAACGAGCCGGGCTTGATGCGATACTCCGGGTGCTCCGCGTAAAAACGCGTGACGCTCATGCCGATGCTGCCGCCGGGTTTTGCACCGGGCTTGGGATCGACGAACTCCTTGTGGTGCGCGTCGTTCATCCGGAATGAAATGAACGGTGCCTGTCCGCGCTGACGGCAGCGTTCGATGAACACCTTCACCACGTCGCCGCCGCCGAGAACGTATTTGCCGAACGAGTCCGGCCCTTGTCCGTAGCGCTGCTTGATCCACGCGTAATGCTCTGCGAGCGGCAGGACGTTGCTCGGCCACATCGGCACCATGCCGAGGCCGGGCTGGAGCAAGTGCACATCGACTCCGGTGCCGGCAACTTCGTCCACGGTGGCTTCAAGCATCTCCGACCGAAACGGCTCGCCCTTCTTGTGCCACGGGCTGACGCACGACGTGATGTTCGTCGTGTCGTTGCTGTAGAGGAGGCGGAACGGCGCCTTGGCGCGCGGCGTCTCGGCGCCAAGCAGCCTTCTTCCCGCCAGGGAGGCCGTGACGGTGGCAGCAATGAATTGGCGACGATGCATGCAGCGCTCACTTGGCCGCCGGCCTCGGAGGCTCGACAGCAACTTCCGATTCCGACACCAACACGATCTTCACATCCGCTCCCTTCAAATGCTTGTCGAAGAAATCCTGCGTGAGTTTCTGAATTGAGGGCTTACCGAACGCCGGCCCACCGTGACCGGAGCCGGGAAGGCGCTGCAACCAGACGGCGACACCTTTCGCCTTCAGCGCAGTGGCGAACTCCTCACTCTGCGCAAGCGGAACGAGGGCGTCGTGCGTGCCATGGAGGATCAGAAAAGGCGGGTTGTCCTTGCTCACGTAATGCACGGGGCTCACGGCATCGGCCTTCGGTTTGTCGTCGAGCTTCGTGCCGATGAGCGACGAGTAAGGGTCGGTGGGCGTATTGAACTGGAAAATGTTCTTCACGTTCTTATCGTCCGCCGCCTGTTGCACGACCGCGCTGAAATCCGCAGGGCCAAAAATGTCGCACACGGCTTGCACGCGGTCGGTTTGGTCTTCGTTGCCGCCGATGGGTGCAAACGCCTTCTTGCCGCCCGACGTGCCGACGAGCGCGGACAGATGTCCACCCGCTGAACCACCGACAACGCCGACGCGATCAGGATCAAAGTTGTATTGTTTCGCGTGAGCACGGAGCCAGCGAATCGCGGCCTGGCAATCCTGAATCTGCGCGGGGAAGATCGCCTTCTGGCTGAAGCGATACTCGACACTCGCGACGGCGTAACCCTTGAGCACCATGCCAGCAACCGGACACGGAAACTTGTTGCCGCCACGCCAGCCACCGCCGTGAATATGCACGATGAGCGGCAGCGGTTTGTCGGACGGTTGCTCGGGCAAATAGATGTCGAGCTTCTGCGCTACGTCTCCATCAGGAATATAGGGAATGTCTTTCTCGAGCTTGATGCCCGCAGGGAGTTGGAAAGATCTCGCAGCGGGCTTTGCGGCTTTCGCTTCGCTTGCAGCTTGTGCGAAGACGGATCCACCGTTGATTGCGGCAACCGCAACAACCGCCACGGCCAGCGCACGCCACGCCCGAAGGGCAAAGCGGATTTGAGTGAGTTTGCTTTGCTTCATGGTCATTTAATTTTTCCTGAAAGTTTAGCGTCCTGCGGGTTGGTTGCGGCGGGAAGTTTCGCCCGGTTCTTCGCCCAATCCGGATTCGGCTCCGCCTCCCAGATGCGCAGATTGCGCACGGCGCCTTCGGCCTGCGAGACGAACATGACGGTCTTCTTGTCGGTGCCAATCAACGGATGCCGGCCGGTTAGACTTTTGCCGTTCACGGTGCCGACCATTTCTTCGCCGAGGATTTCGATCACGACCTTCTGCCATTCCCCGAGCTTCACGGGCATTTTGATTTCGCCGAACGGCACCGGCTTGTCCGGACCGCCATGGTCGTTGTCGGATTTTTCCACGCGAAAGCCGTTCGTGCTGATGGCGAGGCTGCACACGTAATCCTTCGCGTCGGTCGTGCGCACGCTGAAGCCGCGCGCTTTGCGACCGTTCATCGGCACGTCGTGCATCCGCACTTCGCACGCGATGACGACGTTTTTGAAATCAAATCCGATGGACGCCGTTGCCGGATGATTGACCGCCGGATTCTCCGCGCCGCGGAATGTGCCGTCCACGACATCCCAATGCCCGCCGCGCGTCGCCACGTTGCAGCGCCAACCTTTAAATCCGCTCGCGTAATTCGCCGTGCTGCCAACCGGTGGCGGCAACGGCTTCGCAAAATCTTCACTCACGAGCAACTTGCCCGGCGTGGTCATCAACGTGGCGGGGAGTTCGGCGGCCGCGAGGCGGAAGCTGGCGCAGAGCGAAAGGAAGAGAATAGTGATTTTCATTTTGGGTGAGGCGCTGAATCTATTTCGCTGGCCGCGTGCCGAAGAGATCATTCGCCATCGTGACAAACGCGGGATGGATCTTTTTACCATCGGGCCCGAAGCCTGCGTGCTGGATGAGGTAGATGGTGATTAGTCCGTGCTCGGGATCCCAACTCGAGTTCGTGCCATACGCGCCGCCGTGGCCGACGGTCTTGCCGACTTTCATGCCGAAGCCGTAATCCGTATCGAGATTGCCGGTCTGCTTCGAAGTCATCTGCTGCAGAGCCGCCGCGGAGAGAATGCGCTTGCCGTTGAACGCGCCGCCGTTGGCGATCATGCGGTAGAAAAGCGAAAGATCGTTCACCGTCGAGAAGAGGCCACCTGCGGGCATCGGCTGGCGCGTTGGGTCATTGAGCGGATAATGGAGCTGACCGATCGGCACTTCCTCGAGGCCGTCTTTCTTGGCGTTCGGCTTGTAGGACTTGGCGAGTCGTCGGATTTGCGAACTCGTCGGCGAGAAGGTCGTGTCCTTCATGCCGAGCGGCTTGAAGATTCGGGTCTCGAGAAACTTTTCATACGGCATTCCGCTGACGACCTCGATGATGCGGCCGGCGGTGTTGATGCCCGCGTTGCTGTATTGATATTTGCTGTCCGGTTCGAACTGCAGCGGCGTCATCGCGTAGCTACGCACGCGGAGCGCAAGCGGAAACAGGTCGAGCGTCGGCTCCTCAATCGCCGACTTGAATGGCAGGCCGCTCGTGTGGCTGAGAATATTGCGAACAAGAATCGGATGCTTGGGTTTCTTCAACAGCACGTGATCCGCGTCCCGTTCCGCCGCGACCATCTGGCCTTTGAACTCCGGCAAATATTTTTCCACCGGATCGTTCAGGTTCACTTTTCCATCATCCACGAGGATCATGAGCGCGCACGCGGTGATCGGCTTCGACTGCGAGGCGATCCAAAACATGCAATCCGTGCGCATCTTCTTCTTCGCGGCGACGTCCATGTAGCCGACCGCTTCGAGGTCGAGTACCTTGTCCTTGTTCGCCACAAGAGTCACCGCGCCGGCGAGGGTATGGCTATCGACGAAGGGCTGGAGTTGGGCGGCGACGGTTTTCGCCGTCTCAGCCGCGGGAGAGTTGATCGCGAGAAACGCGAGCGTTGAACACAACGCAACGCCCACGCGAAGTCGGAACAATGAATTCATCCACTCATTGATGCGGGAGCCGGTCGACAAATTCATGATCGTTTCCAATGCACCGAAGCAAGGTCATCAATGGCCAAATTGCTTTGTCCACTCCGCATGTTTGCGATTTGCCGCGGTAATCCCGGCGACGGCTTCACGATCCGGTTGCTCGAGTTCGTCGCGCAGGCCGCGTTGACGGGTTCGATTGCGAAGATACGCGCCGCAGAGATGCATCCCGACGCAGCCGCGCACGTCGCGCAACGCAGCAAGGATTTCGGCGTAGCCTTTCGCATCGTGACGCTGGCCGCCGTTGGGCTCGCTCAGCGAGCGGCAACCATCGGCGTAGAGCACGGGCGTGCCCGAGAGTTCGTGCCAGCGGATGAGGTTCGCCTTCACGGCCGCGGGCGCGCTGAAATCTTGGAAGCTCAAGACGTCCACATACGGCAACGCAGCCCGCACCACTTCCTCGGGCAACGCGGCCTTGGCTTCGTAGCGGTCGCCGAGGATGAGATGATTTTTATCGTAACGACGGACGGCGTCGTGCGTGATGCGATAGTATCGCGTGGCGAGTTCGGACAATTCATTGCGACCTGCCTCGCTCTTGAGTTTCTCCGGATCGAACAGCGGCCCTTTCCATGCGCTGAACTTCGTGGTGTGAACCCACGTGGGACAGTCCATGTAGAAATAGCCGATGAGTTTCGGATCGCCAGCCATGCGGGCGCAGTGCTCGCGTGCGACGTAATCGCACCATTCGGCAAACTCCGCGCTCGCGAAATCCGGATGGCGCGTCTCTGCCTCCCACTGGTGAAAATCCGCAAACGGCAACTGGTGACAGTAAGGCAAACCAAGCCACTGATACTCCTCGAAGGTGAAACCGCGTGAGTGCCGATGATTGGTCGGTCCACGCGTCACCACTTCCTGCGTCCAACCGACGGAATTAAAACCCCACGCGCGCAGATCCGGCGCGACCGATTCTCTGAGCCATCGCTCCATCGAGTTGCCATATTTCGTCAGCCAGAGGTTCCCATTCTCCACGAAGCGCAGCGGCGCCGGATCGATGTGATTGAGCGCGACGGAGAAAAACGGCGCGCCTTCCGGCGTGATCAACCACCAGCGTCCGCCGCGCTGGGCGACGGTGAAGAAACTTTTCGTGGCAGCTTGCGTGGTGGCTGCCCGCAACGTTCCTGCCGACACGGCCGCACTTGCGACGCCCACGGCACGGATGAATTCACGGCGGTGCATGACAAGTGGAGCGGATTCCGCTTTTTAAACCGTCGGATACACCCACGGCGCGCGATACGGGCGGCTGAGGAGCTTGCTCGCGTCGGCGTCGCCGATGATCGTTTCCTTGTCGCCGTCCCAATTGATGCTGCGGCCCACGCGCCAGGAAATCATGCCGAGCAATGGCAACACAGACGCGCGGTGTGCGAGCTCGATGTTCGCCACGCCCTTGCTTCGACCTTCGATCGCATTGATGAAGTCCGCCCAGAGCAACGTGAGATTGTGGCCGTCGGGCTCTTGGAGCTGCGAGTCCTCGTGAATAGTTTTGTCCTTGGCATTCGTGGGATAAAAGGTCCAGCCGTCGCGCCAGCCGATGTGAAGCGTGCCTTTCTCGCCATAAAAGTAGGCGCCAATCTTGTGCTTCTCGGCGTTGTTGTCGGCGAAACGGCGATGCTCCCAGATACAGGTAAACTGTTCGAAGTCGTAAACCGCCACCTGATGATCAGGTGAATCGCTCGTCTGCTCTTTGTCGTTGAGCACAGCGGCGCCGCGCACCGGACGACCGGCCGTGGAGAACACACGCTTTGGATATTTCTCGCCACTCCACCAGAGAACCTGATCGAGCCAGTGCGGTCCCCAATCGCCGAGTTGGCCGTTACCGTAATCGAGGAAGTTGCGCCAGCCGCCGGGATGCAGGCGTTTGTTGAACGGACGTTTCGGCGCTGGGCCGCACCACATTTCCCAATCCATGCTGTCGGGAACGCGTTCGTTCAACGATGGCTTCTCCTCGCCGCCGCCGCCGTGGGCGAAGAGACGAACCATGCCGACTTTGCCAACCGCGCCGCTTTTCAAAAACTTCATCCCGCTCACGTGATGCGGACCGATGCGACGGTGCATGCCGACTTGCGCAACGCGTCCGCTCGCGCGCGCGGCGGCGAGCATCGCGCGACTTTCGTTGACCGTGTGACCGGTGGGCTTCTCGACGAAGACGTGCGCGCCGGATTTGAGGGCGGCGATGGTGTTGAGCGCGTGCCAGTGATCCGGCGTGGCGATGATGACGATCTCGGGTTTGTCTTTTTCGAGCAGTTCGCGGAAGTCGCGATACGTCTTCGGCTGCGCGCCACTGAGGTCATTCACTTGCTCCGCGGCAATTTCCAGGACGTTCGCGTCGACATCACAGAGCGAAGTGACTTTCACACGCCCGCTCGCCATTGCCTCTTTCAAAATATTTTTGCCCCACCAACCACTGCCGATGAGCGCGGTGCGGAACTTCTTTCCGGGTTCAGCTCCGCGCAGGATGTAAGGCGCGGCGGAAAGGCCAAGGCTGGCGGCAGCGGAGAGTTTAAGAAACTGGCGGCGTTGCATGGAAGTTTTGTAGCGGTTGCCCGAGCGCGCGGCAAGAAGTCGTCCAAACTCGGTCTGGCGACTTTTGCGGACAGAAACTTAAGCGATTCGCAAGAGCAGTCTAAACCGCGTCAATCGACAGCTTCTGCCAAACCCAAAACAGCTGATAGACTATAAAAGGAGTGTGGAAAATCCGACGAGCTTCGGGTAGAAGATGCGAATGATGAAGGCGTTGTTTGGTTTATGGATTGCGATAGCAACCATGGCGAGCGTTTGCACCGTTCATGCGGCGCCAGTGACGTTCTGGTTTGCGGGTATAGTCGACGGCGTCAGCAATCCGAGCAACGCTCTCCCAGCGAACATTCAAAATGGCACACCTTTCTACTGCCGGGTCAGTTATGAGACGACAAATCTCTCGCTGACATTGTCGAATCAGGCCGGCACCGCCATTAACTACTACTTCCGCGAAACCACCGGCTTCTCGTTCCTGATGCAAATTGGTGGGCACACGGTGACCAATAGCACCGACAACAAAATCTCCCAATGGTCCGGCAACGTGTGCATCCATAACGACTTCATTGGCGAGGATCAGTATTTTCTCCAAATCGGCAACAACGGGCTCGTGACAGATGGCGCGGTCAATACAAACACCTACGTCAATTTCGAATTACTGGACAGTTCGAGCACGGCTTTCTCTTCGAACGCATTGCCGAATCAACCACCGAATATAGCATTATTTCCTGATCGACGTCGGTTCAACTGGTACGCAGCGAACGCTTCGAACAATTTCATTTTTCAGGTCGATGGTGAGATCACCCAAGTATCCACCAATGAACTGGTGGCGCTGAACGTCCGGCAACTTAGCTCCAACTCGGTGCAGGTCGCGTGGCCGCGCGCGGTATCCGGTGGCGTGCTCCAAAGTGTGACCAACGTGAACAGCACCAACTGGCAGGCCGTAGGCGCGGCAGTCGTTCCCGTCGGAATGGAGAACACCGCCACTGTTTCAACTTCGGGTGAGTCACAGTTTTATCGACTGAAACTTCACTGAGCCGCCAACGAAGACTCATCAATCGACCGCTCGATGACGGCCACTCGAGAAACCCACTTCCGGGATCGCCGGCCACCGCACGAGATTCAATTTGTGCTCGAAAGGGAATTGATGACCTTGCTCCCGCCAGTGTTGGAGGGATCGCGGCTCACCTTTCGCGCCAATGGCAAAGTGAACGGGGTTCCATATCGGGTGCTTTTGGGTTTCGAGGCGGCGCTTCTGCTGACCAATCACTACCGGCTGCAATTCGAGGCATCCGCGGCTGACCTCTCGCCCACTGCACAGACCGGTCAACGCAAAACCTTGGACGGTTGGATCGATCTCTGGGTTCGCGAATTTAAAATCACCCCGACACCCAACAGCGGTGAAGGGTCAGTCGATCGTTACCAGAGGCTGGCGGAGCAAGCCCTGAAAGCGGAATCGCATCTCCACGATATTCCGGCAATTCAACAGGAGATTCTCAACGCCCTCCGCAGCGGCGCAACTTACTCCACAGCGCACAAGGAAGGCGGTACCAATATTCGGTTCCACTGCGGCCAGTTCGTGCGGGCGGACTACGGCGAATCAAACTCGGTGGAGAAATTCCGGAGCGAACCTGCCTTCCTCGCGTTCTTGCGACAGTTCTACGATTGGGAGACGTCGAGAAATACTTATCCGGAGAAAGTCTCCGAATACGAGGCGTGGAAGCTGATGCTTCGGTTGCTACGGAAAGACTGAACCGCATGGCCCATTTAAGTCAGCATCACGAATTCGCCCGCGCGATTCTTGGTTCAGACAATCGGGCTCCAGCGGAACCACGGCGGATATATCGGCCGGAACATTTCTGAAATCTTGAAGCATGTTGGAAAACCATAAATAAATACATAAATGAGCAACAAACCCACCCAACTTATCGAAACGCCGGCCTCCGTGCCCGGCGGCGCCACCTATCAACACCTCGCCTACCTCGATGCATACGACGCTGTGCTGAACTGCGACTACGCGTTCGTCGCTTACAAGGAAACCGACAGCAACGGCGACTGGCGGGTGCGCATCAAGTCTTCGCAAACGGCCGGCGGCGTCTTCGAGCCCACGATGATGAAGAGCAACGCCCGCTCAACCGGCGCGCAGGGCAAGCCGTGGTTCCAGTGGGGCTACAGCTTCGATCCCAGCACGAGTGACGCGCGCATCATCCAATTCCGTGTTCACGTCAAAGACGGACAACCGTCCGAAATCGAAATCTTCGTCCAACTGCGCAAGTTCGACGGCTCGGCCGACGCACCGAAGTCGGTAAAGTTTGCTTGGCCGGCCTAATTTTTCCCTGCAATCGTTGCTGACGGGTGCTACGGCAGCCCGTCGCCCCATCAGTAAATTTCAAAAACCATGAGCGCCACCACTCCCTCCGGTTACGAATACCACGTCGTCTCGCCGCCGAATCATGCCGGGCTGACCTGCCGCTTCCTCAAACCTGCTGATTTCAAAATCGCCGACCTGCCCAACGAGGAAGTGGATTTCTCCAAGGGCTCGCAATTCATGCCGCTGGCAATTGCGGTCACGCAGTACGGCCCGATGATCTTCACCGTCGCGGCCCGGCCAGCATTTGATGACGGCGCGCTCTCGCAATGGACGGAATACATCTGCAAGGCCGAAGGCTACCCGCATTCCCCGGTGACGGAGACGCGGGTGGGCGAATATCCCGCGGTCACGTGTGACGCGACGCAAAAAGCCGACGACGTCACGATGAAGATGCGCTTTGTGCTTTTCGAGGATGGCGGCCGGCTATTCCAAATGTCGGCGATGGCGCCCGAGCCGTTTTGGACCAGCGCCATTGAGAAGATGGCGCCCATGCTCGCGTCACTCCAACTCCGGGAGTCGCACGGCACCAAAGTCGCGCTGTTTCCCGGGCAACCAGTGCCGGTGGCGAAAAGCGAAACGGACACCGTTGCACCGGCTCCGGAGGCGTCGAAGCAAGCCGCTCCGGCTCCGACCGCGCCCACCGCGCGACTCACTCCCGACGAAATGGCCGCACTCGCGTTGGCAAACGACGCCACCTCGCTCGACGTGGAGCATCGCATCAACGCCAACCTCCGCGACCGCGGCGTCGGTCTCGTGCCTCGCGTTGTGTCCGTCGATCTCGCGGGCAAATTCGCCACGGTCGCAGCGGGCGCAGTTGTGGGGCAGTTTCGTCTGCCGCTCGGTTGGCACGTGATCGACGACGGCAAGCGCACGCTCGTGTTCGACGCCGGCGGCAAGATTCAAGTGAATCTCAGCCAGCGTTTGCACGAAGGCGCCTCGCCGAAAGACTTCGCCCGCGGTTGCCTCGATCAATATCTAAGCCAGCAGCCCGACCTCCCGATCGCTGTTAACGAAATCGATGGCATTGCCGGCGCCGGTGTGCACGGCGCGAATATCGACGGCGCAATCCTTGATCAGTTTTTTCTCGTGCGAAACGTCGGCCGTGAGGGACTCCATCTCGTCGCGCGCGTTACCGCCGAGAGCGCCGACATGAAACGCGCTCTCGATCTGGCTGGCGATATCATGGTCACCTTCGACGGTCCTGCTTCCGACCGATGAGCACGACCATCGATAATCTCCGCATCGACCACCGCGTTACTATGCTCCGCGATTTCACCGACGCGGCGGGCGTCACGATGCGCGTCGGCGAGAGCGGAATTCTGCGCGTGCTTTCGTTTGATCAAATCCGGCTGGAAATCCATTTAGGGATCGAGCGCGAAGGTCGAACGGTCGCGCTGCTATTTCCCGTGAGGGTAACGAGCGGGCCGCGCATCGGTCACATGGCGGAATATTTTGAACTGGGAGACTACGTGCCCGTGCCCGGAACCGAACCGATCCGCCGCGCTCCGAACGCGCGGACGATGATTGTGCCGCCACCGACAAGCAAGCCTGCCCCGGAGAGCAGTTCGGAAATTTGGCGCCAGGTGAAGGCGCTGCAGGACGCGGGCCGGCTCGAAGAAGCGGAGCAGGCGATTCAGCGGGCCGTGCCGCACCTCGGCGCGGCTGCATCCATCGCGGAAATGTATGCTCAGCGCATGCGGATGTTTCAACGCGCCGGTGACGAACCCAACGCCGTCGCGGCTTTCAAGAAGGCCGTCGACTGGATGTGGTCCTACGCCAGCGGGGCTACCAGCGGCGGCGAAGGTGCCGCGTTGTCGTATGAGCGCGATCAATTTCGTGCCGCGCTGGTGCGGGAGTTCGGCTACGATCCAGACCCGGAAGAAAAATGATCACGCTACGTTGGATACTCGGGGGCCTGATTGTGGTGCTCGGCGGCGGCTTCATCGTTCTCAGCGTCGTTGCGGGCGGATTCCGAAAATCGTTTGGCGCGTCAGAGGTCAATCCTCTGATCACCATCCTCCCGCTGGTTGCCCTGGGGCTGCTGCTCGCCTCGCTCATCTTCGTCGCGAACAAACCGTTGCTCCATATCGCGGCGGCTGCCGCTATCGGCCTCGTGGGCTTTTGCATTTGGTCTATGATCAAGGAATCGGCCACGGTGATGTGGTTTCCGCTGATCTATTTGGCGGCGTGGTTTTGGTTCTACTGGCACGCGGCCTTTCGCGCCGCCCCCACCCCATGAATCGCTGGTCGACATACTGTATGGGCCCCGAGGCGGCGATGGGTGCGCTGACATTATTGGTTTATTGGTTCTGTGGTCGGCACAACTCTTACTCGAGGAGCGACGTGGATTTGCTGGAGAAAATGATCTGGCTCCTTCCGGTCGTTGCCGTCGCGCTGACATTCGCCACGGTGTTCGTGGCCGGTTCAAAAAACTGGTGGTGGTTGGGACGCGCGAATGTCGCGTTGCTCATCGCGCTCTTGGTGTGTTCGTTTCGCATCGTCGACGGATTCGGGGCCCCCGGTTCCGGTCCCAAGGGGCAGGATGTTGGCGTGGCCGTCGCGATGATGTTGGGCTTGGTGTTCGCCTCGCTGGCCAACACGATTGTCGGCGCGATGATCCTTGCTGAGCACAAGCCGGCGTTCGCTCAATGGTTTCGAGCGCACAAATTCTTCGCCTCGCTGTTGACGGTCCTGGCGGCTCTTCCGCTGGGCATGGCCTTGGCGTTGCTTGGAGGAATTGGCCTCGGCATCGTCGTCGGCCTCATGTCGGTGTTCAAGCGGTGAACCGTCGCGCGGCGTGATTGCCGTTCCGGCATCGCCTACTACTAAAGTCGTATGCTCTGTTCCCCTCGATCTGCATTCGTGCTAAATATTCCGCAACAACCAATCACCCCACCATGCCAATCTGGTTTCCCCGCTCCACCTTCGGCCTAGTCCTCACCGTGATCTATATCGCGGTGGCGATTTTCGTAGTCGCTAGCGACCGCGGCAGCACGAGCGGCGGCTGGATCAGCCTCAACGGGATTCTGACGTTTCTCATCACGTTCCCCGTTTCACTCATCGGCGAGAAGATGGGAATGCGCCCGGACTTCCGACGCAATACGGACATGGCCTTCGCCATCGGTGTTTGCGCCGTGTTGGTTTATTTCATTGGCGCCGGATTAGCGCGATTGGCGCGCGCGATGTTCGCCGGCGGAGGACCGGGATGAATCGCATGTGGGCCGCCGTCTTCATCCTGGCCGGAGCTGCCGTGTTGATCTACGGAATCGGCTTGGTGCGCGATGCGCGCGCCTGTGCCACGTGGCCCAGCGCGGAAGGGCGAATCGTCAGCGCGGAAGCGGAGACGGTCGCTCGCGACAAAAGCAAACGAACCTACGCACCCAGTGTGACCTACACTTTTTCCGTGGAAGGACGGCAGTTCAACGGTTCGCGCGTGACGCTGGTTCCGCGCAACAGCATCAACCTCGCGTCGGTGCAGGCGACGCTCGCGAACTATCCCGTCGGCGGCACCGTTAGCGTCTTCTACGACCCGCGCGATCCAGCGAACTGCGTGCTCTCGACCGCGACGAACGGCAATGAATGGGCTTACGCCATCGGCGGCGTGCTCCTGATGGGAACTGGATTATTCTTTCTCAAACGGAATTGATTACACCACTGTGAATCCATTTCTAAATCACGAATCGAACATTCTCACAGTGGACACCTGCCATCACGACGGAGCTCTGTCATGAAAATCCCCGAACAATTCAGCAAGCAAGTCGCGGCCTTTCCCGCGCCACTCCGGAAGCTCATCGAAGCCGAGCTCAAGGCCGGCAACAAAATCGTCGAACTATCGAGCTGTTTTCCCGCGCCGCCCGCCGGTGCTTACGTGAAGTTGGAAAAGCCCGTCAGCACTCGGCCGCGGAAGACCGCCGGTACGGTGACCTTCTACGACCGCAACTCGTCCAGTTACTCTGGCGAATTCACCGATGCGAAGCGCTTCTACTTCGTGCTGGAACCACCGCATCCGCCGGAGCCGCCGCCTGACATGGACGCAATCCGCGCCGCGCTTGAAGCGAAGCAGCGCGCATCCGATGCCGCGCTCTACGAGGCTCAACGCACAGGCAAACAAAGGAAGTCGAAGCGCTACGTCGAAGCCGAGCCCTCGCCGATTCCACCGCAACCCGCGCGTGCGAGTGCGCCCAAGGTCGAGACCGCGGTCGATCGGTTCCGTGAAAGCATGGTCTGCACTTACGATCGATGGCGCGAGGGCACCGGCTACGATATTGCGATCTTCAAGACGGCGACGCCGGAAGAATTAGTGGAGATCGAGAACCTTTTACTCGCCCGAGGCACGGACGATTGGCGCGATGTGGAGGCGCTCGCGGCACTGGATTCTCCGCGCGCGCGGGTTGCCCTGCGGAAAGCGCTGAAGAGTTCGAATCATCGCGTGCGCATCGCCGTTGCCGACTACGCGCCTGAACTTATTTCCGAGGCGGAGCGGACTGCGACACTCGTTCACGCGCTCGAGGGTGCTGACACGTATGAGGGACTCACGCAGGCGTTCCTGCAAATTGAGGAATTCCATCCACCGGAAATCATCGACGCGTTGTTTCGGGGCGTGCTCGCGCGCCGGGGCGGCAACGCGGTGCATTTCGCAGCGATGTTGATGTTCCTCCATGGCAAGGCCCCCTCAGCTTTCGATTGGAACCAGCGGCCATTCTTCCTCAAGTTCAACACAGAGGAACGCGCCGAACGTGAAACGTGCTTTCGTGAACTCTGCAGGAAACTCGGCGTCTCCACCGAGCCTTACCTCAAACCGAAATAGCCACCGCGGTGATCGTTATTTCTTCCGCGCGTCCACCACGGCGACGTCGCCGCGGCCGTTGCGACAGTAGATGAAACCATTCGCGAGGATGGGGGCGGTCCAGCATTTGCCGCCGAGGACTTGCGCGCGCGCGGTGGGCTTGAAGGCGTCCGCGATCGCGGGCGCGATCATCAACTCGCCCGTGCCGCTCATCGCGATAAGTTTTCCATCCGCTACCATCACCGCGCCGGAGCCGAAGCCGGCTTGCGCCCACTTCTCATCGCCGGTGGCGAAGTCGAGACACTTGAGCGCAGCCTTGTCCGTCGTGTTGCCATCCACGCCGAAGAGGTGACCGTGAAACAGGACCGCGGGGTTCATCTGCGTGCGCAGCTTCTTGGTTTTCCAAACTTGCTCCGGCGCGCTGGTGCCGAACTTGAACAGCGCGCCACCTTTGCCTTCGCCGGTGCAGATGAAGAACTGGTCGCCGTCCACAATCGGGTCGCTGGCGTTGACGCCGTATTCCGTGAGCCACTTGATGCGCCACGCTTCCTTGCCATCGCGGAGATTCACCGCGAGATACGAAACGCCGTTGCCGAGGAGCGCGAGCCACTGACCATCGCGTTTCACGGGCAAGGGCGTCGAGTAACCGGCGTTTTGATCGGCCGATTGCCACACGATCTTGCCGGTGGCCTTATCGAGCGCGAGGCCGGCGTCGCCCACGTTGAGCACGACGAGATTTTCACGCACCAGCGGCGCGCCCGCGAAACCCCAATCTGGAATGCGCACGCCGGTTTCCTGCTGCACGTTTTTCGTCCAGACGACCTTTCCGGTCGCGGCCTCGAAGCAGAAAGTTTCGCCCCAGCGGTTCAACGTGAACACGCGATCGCCATCAATGGTCGGCGTGCCCGTGGTGCCGCCTTCGAAAAACTTGTCGCCGAGTTCGGACGGATAGGAATGTTTCCAGAGAACTTTCCCCGTCGCGGCCTCGAAACACCAGACAGTGTCCTTTCCTTCCGCGTGGCCCATCGTGAAGACGCGTCCCTGCGCGATGACGAACGACGAAAAGCCGAGGCCGACCTTCGCCTTCCAAGCGATCGCCGGACCGTTGGCCGGCCATTGATCGAGCCAGCCGGTCTCAGTGGAAATGCCATTGCGCTGCGGGCCACGCCATTGCGGCCAGTCACTGGCGAGGGAAATTGAACCGAAGGAAACGGCGAGAACGGAGAGGGCGAATAGACGACGCAGGGTTCCAGAACGCATGAGCGTCATTTCACAGCCAACTCGGCCGGCGCGTCCACCGTTTTCGTCTCGATTCCGCGCGCCTTCACCCTCTCGAACTCATCGTGGTAATGCTCGTGGTTCGTGCCCATGAGGCGGTCCCAGATGTTGTAGTAGAGGCCGTAGTTGCAGTGGACGAAGCGGTGGTGCATGTCGTGATGTACCGTGGTGTTGTGCCAGCGCGTAACCCGATTCTGCGTGAAGCCGCGCGGGAGAATCTCGAAGCCGCAATGCCCGAGCACGTTCATGCCGGTCATGTAGCCAAGCCAGAAAAACGCCGCCAGCGGATGCAGCGGCATCACCGCAGCGACGATGGGAAAGATGCCCGCCTCGATCACCGCTTCGATCGGATGGAACGCGAACGCCGCCCATGGGGTCGGCGTGCGGCTCAGATGATGCACGCGATGCACGAGGGGAAACACGGACTTCAAATGCATGAACCGGTGCGTCCAGTAGAAGTAGGTGTCGTGCGCGAAGATCAGCACCGCGGTGGACAATGCGAGATAGCCCCAGCCGTGGTCCCCGATGCCCATGTAGACCTTTAACCAGCCGAGTCGCGACATTACGAACGTCGCCACGCCGACACCGGCGAAGATCGCCAGCGACAGCAGGCTGTAGAGAAACTCGCGCCGCATGTCGCTGCCGCTCGGGTAATGCTGCTGCACCTTTAACTGGAGCAGACGACGATTCCGCCACACGTAGAACAACAGGAACGCTACGCCGGCGACGAGCAGGTAACGAATCAAGTGCGCGACGAAGTCGAACGCGAACACCTTCGCCATCAGGTCGGCGGTGAGCGGATACTTGTTCATGGTTGCGGCGGCTGCCAGGGAACCTGGCCGCCACGTTGTATATGGACGCGCAGCGCGGCGGAAAGTTCCATGAAAATTTTTCTCTCTTTCGCCGCGAGATTCTCGGCCTCCTTCGGGTCGGCCTTCAGGTTGTAAAGTTCCAGCGGCGCGAACGGACTGTCTTGGAGCAGTTTCCAATCACCGCGCTTCAAAGCTTCGATCGTCTTGCCGCCGTATTGCGGACCGCCTTCACGACGCACGAAATAGTTATCCCGAGCCGCTTCGGGTTGCGCTTCGCCGCGCAAGGTCGGGAGAAAACTCACGCCATCGATACCGGCGGGCGCCGGCTGGCCGGCGACTTCGCACGCGGTCGCGAAGATATCCATCGTCAATGCCGTGCGCTCCGTGCGGGTGCCGGCCTTGATCACGCCGTCCCAGCGCGCGGCGGCGGGCACACGAATGCCGCCTTCGTACATGTGCTGCTTCTCACCGCGCCACGGACCGTTGTTAGCGCCGTTGCTGAAAATGCCGCCGTTGTCCGAGGTGAAAATCACGAGCGTGTTGTCCGCGAGTTTCAAGCGGTCGAGCGTGCCGAGCACCTTGCCGATGCCGCTGTCCAAATGCTCGATCAACGCCACGAGCTTCGCGCGCTTCTCGGACATCGCGGGCTCGCGCGCCTTCACCTTGGCGAGCCAGTCGGGCGGCGGTTGCACCGGATCGTGCGGCGCGTTGTAGGCGAGATAGAGGAAAAATGGCTGCTTCGTCTGCGCGCGCTCGGCGATGTAATCGCAGGCCCAATCGGTGAACACATCCGTCGCGTGCCCCTTCGGATCGACGACGTCGAGGTTGCGCCTCATGAAATTTAGGCCGCCACGCAAGTGGCTCCAATAGTCGTCCATCATGTCGCCGAGAAAGCCGTGGAAGAAATCGAAGCCGCGCTCCGTGGGCGTGTTGGGCGAGGAAAGCCCAAGGTGCCATTTGCCGACGATCGCCGTGTGATAGCCCGCAGGCTTGAGCACTTGCGGGAGCAACGTCACCCGCGGCGTGAGCCAGCCCCACGAATTCTCCACCTTCTCGCGAATCACGCCCGGCACCCCGACGCGATCGGGAAAGCAGCCCGTCATCAACGCCGCGCGCGTGGGCGAGCACACGCAGGAGTTCGCGTGGAAGTTCTCGAACGTCAGCCCCTCGTGAAACAGCCGGTCCATGTTCGGCGTCCGAATGTCGCGCGTGCCGAAGGCCGAGTAATCTCCGCGCCCCTGATCATCGGCGAGGATCACCAGAATGTTCGGGAGCTGCGCCGCGCGGGCGGTGGTGAGCCAGGCGCAGGTGACAAGCAGAAGGAATTTCAAACAGCGGGACATGCGCGCGACTGTACCGACGTCAACGCCCGCTTGTCGAGTCGTCGGCTATTTCCGCAAATCTGCGAACTCCTTCCACGCCCACGTAGACTTTTGACCGATTGTTGCTCGTCGGCTGCCACGATTTATTCCGAAACGTTCAGGACGTGCGTGCCGTGCTGCCGATAGGTCAGTTGGATTCATTCCGAAAAATATGACGACCACAACGACACGCTCAAATCGAAGCCTTACGACCGTATTCCACTCCACCCTCCTCCTGACCCTCTTATCTCTCGCGTTACACGCCCGCGCCGACGCCCCACTGGTGCTCTACAATAATCTCGGAACGAACGATGACTTTCATCCCGCGTTCTACGCCAGCGTCGTGAATACCAATGATCCGGGGATGGGAAATCAATACTCCAGCATGGCCATGCAATTCAGCATCACCGGCGGGGCCGACGTTTCGCTGACCTCCCTTCGGGCCGGCTTCAGCGGCGTGGGCAGTCTGACCCTCGCCGTAACCACGAGTTCCAATGGCTCGCCAGGGCTCGTCTTGGAAACCATCACCAGCCCGATCAACAGCCGCGGCATCTATGATTTCACCAGCACCGTCATCCCGACGTTGACAGCGGGGCAGGATTACTGGGTCGTGGCTATCGGTGAGCCGGGTTCGCAACTCAATTGGTATTACGATTCCGCCCTCAGCGCGGGGATCAGCAAGTATTCTCCCGACGGCAGCAGCTGGTTTTCGGATGGCGGTTCGTATGCCTTGCAAGTCTTGGGACAGCCGGCACAGGTTCCCGAGCCGCAATCCGTGCTGTTCCTCGCCAGTGGCATAATGACCATCCTGATAGGCCGCCGCCACCAGACCCAATCACGCCGCTGAGGCGCAGCGAGAATTCGGTCACTGCCACGCAGCGTTCCTTGATTTGGCAGGAAAGTCGCGCGGCGTCCGGACCGTGCAACGGGCGGCCCCTTAAATGGTCCAAGAGTTAATCGATTCGCCCGATGCTTGCCAACCGTGCTCGATAGCCGTTGGAGGTGATCTGCCGGTTTAGTTAGAGCAGCTTGGCAGGAGAATTGGATTGGCCAAGGCGGCACTCTTATACTTTGTCATTTCGCCCACCCGTTGAAGACGGCACGCTCTCGTCGTGATCTTGCACCTGTTGATTCCATGAACCGCCACCTCGCCTTGCTCGTTGGCCTCGCGGCGTTGCTTTCGCTCGCGCTCGCCACCGGCTTCGGTGCGGAGCCTTTCGTGGTTACCACCCAACTCGTGCGGGAAGGTGCGCCAGCGGGGAGTCGCTGGACGATCCCGCGAGCCACCGCGATCGGCACGAACGCGAGCGAATTGCTGATGACCCTCTCGAAACTGAGCACCACGGGGACGGATGTTTATCGGGGGCTGGGTTTCACCACAAGCCACGATGGCGGGGCGACGTGGGCTCTGTTAACTGAATTGCCGTACGTCGCCCACCCGCTGCGCGAGGGGATCATGGGAATGTTCGGCGCGATGCTGCCGGTGTTTCATCCGCCCACGGGGAAAGTTTTGATCTTGGGAAATTGCGTCGGTTACACCGGTTACGGAACGTCGTCGGTCAAGCTCACCGCGCTGCGTTTCCCGGCGTATGCGGTTTACGATCCGGCGACGCACAAGTGGTCGGCGGATTACACGGTGCTGACCGGCGAAGCGGACGCGAACACGACGAGCGGCTTTCCCTGGATTCAACCCGACGGCACGTTGTTGTGGCCGTGCAACGGCGGCCGCGTGCTCAAGGCGGCTTTCGATGGCGAGAAGCTCACTATTCTCGCACGCAGTCCGCAGATCGAGGGGCTGGGGAAACAGGCGAAGAACACGGGCGAATATCATCTCACCAAAATCGGCGATCGCTTCTATCTCGCGATGCGGTGCCCGGATCAAAACCGCATCGCGGTCAGCGGCGACGGACAAAGTTTCGAGCCGGCCGTGGAATTGCGCTGGGATGACGGCTCGCTCGTTCCGTCGATCGCGACGCAGATGCGCTGGGTCCGGCAGCAGGGCCGTCTCTATCTCGTCTACACCCGCGCAGATCCAAGCAGCAAAGGGATCTTCCGCAATCGCGCGCCCCTGTGGATGGCGGAGTTGGATCCGGCCAACTTGCGCCTGAAGAAATCGACGGAAGTGATCGCGGTGCCGATCTCACCCGGACGCGATGATTTGGGGAACTTCGGCACGACCTTTGTGAACGATGAACTCTCGCTGGTCACGACCTCCGAGTTTGGCCGCACGCGTACTAGCAACAGCCGCGTGTACGTTTCTCGCGTCTCGGCCGCCGGCAATAAGGGAAAGTAGCGACGAAGCAAATCTGCGGTAACCTGCGAATATCCGACTTCATATTCGTCACCACCACCAAGACTATGAAAAACCAGTTGCGATTCTCAGTTAGCGCCCTTGCGATGAGCTTGCTCCTCGGCGGTTGTTCCACCGTGCCGCAATCGCCGCCCCAACAGACTTCCACGCCGCAACCGGAGCGACCGCCGCAACCGGAGCGACCGCCGCGGCCTGAGCGTCAGTCCCATCGAGAAGCGCCTACGAAGTGGGAGTATCGCATCATTCGCGGCTACACCGAGCACGCGCTGCAAGGCCAAGCCAACCTCGGGCCGTTGCTCGATGCAGCCGGTGCCGAAGGGTGGGAGGCGATCCTTTGGACCAAGGACAGCACCAATCCGCCCCGCTTCACCGTGTTGCTCAAACGGGCGAAGCATTGAGGACGTGCGCGCGGAGAACTCGATCTTGCCGGTGAATGCTGGGACGCCTCGCAATTCCCGCGAAACTTTCACCAACGTCCGCCATTGGCGACGGGCGAGAGTCGCGGTAGAGTTGGCCCGTGGAATTTAAGGATTATTACAAAATCCTCGGCGTGCCGCGCACGGCGAGCCAGGACGAATTGAAGAAATCGTTCCGCAAGCTCGCGCGCGAATACCACCCCGACGTCGCGAAGGACAAGAAGCGCGCCGAGGAAAAGTTCAAAGAGATCAACGAGGCCTACGAGGTGCTCGGCGATCCCGCGAAACGCAAGAAATACGACGAGCTCGGCCCCAACTGGAAGGCCGGCGAGCAATTCCGTCCCTCACCGGGCTGGGAGCAGCAATTCTCCGGACGTCGCCCGCGCGGTGGCGGCGGCGCGCCGGGCAATGGCGGGGCGACCTTTGAATTTGGCGGGACCGGTTTCAGCGATTTCTTCGAGCAGCTGTTCGGCGGTCGCGGCAACGGCCGGCGTGGTGGTTTTGGTGGCGCGGGATTTCCGCAGGAGGAAATGGCCGAGCGCGGACAGGACATCGAGGCCGACATCATGGTGCCGCTTGAGGAAGCGGCGCGCGGTGCGGTGCGGTCGGTGACATTGCGCCGCGAAGCCGTGTGCGAAGCGTGCAGCGGCACCGGTCACAAGATGCAACGCACCTGCCCGACGTGCGGCGGTTCCGGTCACCTCGCGAAGGTGGATACTTACAAAGTGCGCATCCCCGCCGGCGTGGCGGAGGGACAGAAACTGCGTCTCCCCGGCCGCGGCGAAGCGGGCGCGGGCGGCGGCGAAGCCGGCGATCTCTATCTGCGCGTACGCATCGCGAAGCATCCGGATTTTTCGATCGTCGATGGCCAGCTCCACTGCGAGGCGGCGGTTGCGCCGTGGGAAGCGGTGCTCGGCGCCAGCGTCAGCGTGCCGACGCTCGATGGTCGGGTCAGCATCAAGATTCCGCCGGGCACCCAGAGCGGTCAGCAATTGCGCGTGCGCGGTCGCGGCTTGCCGAAGACCGGTGGTGAAGCGGGCGACTTGATCGTCGAAGTGCAGATTGAAGTGCCGGCGAAATTGACCGATGCCGAGCGGCAGTTGTGGGAGCAACTCGCGAAAGAGTCGAAGTTCAATCCGCGTGAGAGCTGAGCGTTCGTCCGCGGAGCACGCGAATTGATGCGAAAAGAAAATATTTGCCGACGGCGCGGTTTGCCGCGATGTGTTCCGGCATGGCCAGTAAAGTCATTGTCATCACCGGCGTTTCGCGCGGTCTCGGACGCGCGCTGACGGAAGAGTTTATCCGGCTCGGGCACACGGTGCTTGGGTGCGGTCGCTCCGCCAAGGCGATCAAGGAACTCGCACGTCGCCACGGACCGCCGCATGATTTTTATCCCGCCGATGTTGCGTCCGATGATGACGTGAAATCGTGGGCGAGCCTGTTGCTCTCGCGTCACGGCGCGCCGGATCTGCTGTTGAACAACGCCGCGCTCATCAACCGCAACGCGCCGTTGTGGGAGATCTCCGCGCGCGAGTTCGGCGAAGTGATCGACGTGAACATCAAGGGCGTCGCCAACGTGATCCGGCATTTCGTTCCGGCGATGATCGAGAGCAAGCGCGGCGTGATCGTGAACTTCAGCTCCGGCTGGGGGCGTTCGGTCGACGCGGAGGTGGCACCGTATTGCGCGACGAAGTGGGCGATTGAAGGTCTCACCCGGGCACTGGCGCTGGAGTTGCCGAGCGGCATGGCGGCGGTACCGTTGAATCCCGGGATCATTAACACGGAGATGCTGCGCAGTTGTTTCGGCGGTTCGGCGAAGAGTTATCCCACGCCGGAGGAATGGGCGAAGCGCGCCGCGCCGTTTCTGCTAGGGCTTGGGCCGGCGCAAAACGGCGAACCGTTGACGGTTCCGTAACGGCGAACACGATTCTCGGAGCGTTTTGCGCCTTGAGTTTCGGGGCGAAACCATTAGCTTGGGCGCATGGCGAACCTTCCGAAAAAGAAGAAGTCCGAGCCCAAAGCGTTGATGGTCGGCGTGGGCCTCGACACTGATGGTCACAAACGGATGACCACCGGACCGAACTTCGCCCTCGTCGGCGGCTCGAAGGAAACGCACGAGCAGATGACCGAGAAAGCCATCAAGATCAACGAGAAGCTCGCGAAGAAGGGCAAGGAACTCCATCAGGTCAGCCGCGAGGAATTCGATGACATCGCGCATGAAGTCGGCTTGCAGCGGTTGTCCAATCATCAAAACTGACCGCGCGCCATGTCCTCGAACAATCACCCGTATCTTTTTCTGACGATCTTCGCGATCGCCGCCGCCGGCTTTGCGCTGGGTCCGCTGCTGCTTGCGCGCTTGTGGGCGATTTTCTTTTCTCCGCAGAAGCCCGGGCACGATAAGAACGCGATCTACGAATGCGGTCTGGAGTCCAAAGGCGACGCGTGGGTGCAATTCCGCTCGGAGTATTACCTCTACGCGATCATTTTCCTGATCTTCGACGTGGAGACAGTTTTTCTGCTGCCGTTCGCCGTGGCCTTCGGGGGGCTGTCGGTGGGCGCATTTCTTGCCATGATGGTTTTCCTGCTGCTGCTGGTCGAAGGGCTGGTTTGGGCCTGGAAAAAGGGCGTGTTGAACTGGAAATAGGCCTCGCGGCCCCCGTTTTCTTGACGCAAGTCAAAGAGCGGTCCGATTAGTGCAATTTCGGCGAAGTGAACGCCCGCGGTTTCCGTCAGGATCTGTCAGCAACCATGAAACCGAGTTTCGTCCACCAGCGTCTCGCCGTGCGGGTCACCCTCGCCGCGTTCGGATTGTTTCTCGCGTCGCCCTCCACGCGCGCGGATGATTTCCAAGGATCGACCCACAAGGTTCCTTACGAAGAGGAGATCATTGACTACAACAACAAGCCGCTGAACAGCCCGATCGAGAAGTTGCAGGCGAAGATCGACTCCGGCGAAGTGAAGCTGACCTATCATCCGAAATACGGCTGGCTGCCCGCGTTGCTCGAAGCGCTCAACGTTCCGAAGTCCTCGCAGATGCTGGTCTTCTCCAAAACTTCACTGCAGCGCACGTTCATCACGCCGGACAATCCGCGCTCCATTTTCTTCAACGACGACATTTACCTCGGCTTCATTCCCGGCGCGCCGGTGATGGAAGTCAGCGCGGTCGATCCGAAACTTGGCGGCGTGTTTTACACGTTGTCGCTGGATCCGAATGAAAAACCGAGATTCGCCCGCGCGAATGACTGCACGTCTTGCCACGGCGCGGCCAAGACGCTCGGCGTGCCGGGACATTTCGTGCGCTCCATCGCCACGGATGAAACGGGCGAAATCGATCAATCGAATGAGATCAGCTACATCAATCACCGCACGCCGTTGTCGGATCGCTGGGGTGGTTGGTACGTGACCGGCAAGTCGGGCAATCAAACCCATCGCGGTAATCTGATTGGCAAAAAAGATTTAGATCGTTACGAGAAGGATCCACTTTTCCGCTGCAACCAAAGCGACCTTACTGAGTTCTTCAATCAGGACAAATACGTCACCAAGGGCAGCGATATCGTCGCGCTCACCGTGCTCGAACATCAGGGCCAGATGCACAATTACATCACACGCCTGAACTACGAGACGCAGATCATGATGAAGACCTATGAGCACATCCGCTATTTGCGGACGCAGGTCGCTTCGTTCCTCCGCTACCTCCTCTTTACCGAAGAGCACACGTTCACCGCGCCGATCGAGGGAAATCCGGAATACGTGAAGTGGTTCGCCGAGCAAGGCCCGCGCGACAAGAAAGGCCGTTCGCTCCGTGACTTCGATTTGCAAACGCGCCTGTTCAAGTATCCCTGCAGTTACCTCATCTACTCCGAAGCGTTCGACGCGTTACCGACGGTGATGCGCGATCACTTGCTGCAACGCCTCCACGACATCCTCACCGGCAAGGATACGAACGAAGACTTCGCGCGCCTGACCGCCGATGATCGGAAGAACATTTTGGAAATCCTCGTCGACACGAAGCCGAACCTTCCCGAGTATTGGCGCAAGCCCGCGGCGACGAGCACGGAAACCGGCGGCGGAAATTAATCTTCGCGCGCGGCTTTCCACTTGGAGCTTCCGCTTTTCTCTCCTACATTCGCCGCGCATGGACGAAGGCTTGCGCAATGAACTGCAGAAGCAGGGTATCTACACAGTGAAGCTCGAAGAGCTTTACAACTGGGGTCGCAAGAATTCTGTCTGGCCGCTGTCCTTCGGTCTCGCGTGCTGCGCGATTGAAATGATGGCCGCCAGCATGTCGCGTTGGGACCTCGCGCGTTTCGGCGCGGAAGTGTTCCGACCCTCGCCCCGCCAGGCCGACCTCATGATCGTGGCCGGCACGGTGACCAAGAAAATGGCGCCGCAAGTCGTGCGCCTTTACAACCAGATGCCCGAGCCCAAATACGTCATCGCGATGGGCGCGTGCGCGATCTCCGGCGGACCGTTCAAACAGGGATACAATGTGCTCAAGGGCATCGACAGATTCATCCCGGTGGACGTCCACATTCCCGGTTGCCCGCCGCGGCCCGAAGCGTTGCTGCACGCGTTCATGACCCTACAGAAGAAGATCGACGAGCAAAAGCTCACCGGCCCGAATCGCCCGCGCCATCTGCAAGCCGACGCGCCCAGCGAATTTCCCGTCCCGCAATTCGGCGAACACGACCTCGTCCCGTCGAAGAACCCTCAGGTGTGGCAGCCGGCAACGATCGTAAGGGGCTAAGTAAAACGATGGAAACGTTGGAGCAAATCAAAGCTCGCGTCGAAGCTGCCGTTCCCGGCGCGCGACTCGAAATCATCCGCAACGACGCGCCGAGCGCGCAGCATTCGTTGCTCGTCGATAACGAACACGCCGTCGCCGTCGCCCGGTTTCTCCGCGACGACGCGCAACTTTACCTCGACTATTGCTCGAACGTCACCGGAATCGATTGGCCCGAGCTCGAACTCACCGAGAAGGTGAAAGTGAAGAAGCTCGTCGATGGCGTCGAAAAAGAGGTCGAGGAAGTGAAGAAGACCAAGCGCCCCGGGTATCTCGAAGCGGTGTACCACCTTTACTCGATTGCATTGAAGCACGGGCCGGTCATCTTCCGGATGCGTACGGGGGATCGTGCCGAGCAGAATCATCTTCCTTCGCTCACGCCGCTGTGGCGCGGCGCGGAATTTCAAGAACGCGAGGTTTTCGATCTCTACGGAATCCTCTTCGACGGCCACCCCGACCTGCGCCGCATCCTCATGTGGGATGGCTACAAGGATTTCCCGATGCGCAAAGATTACGTGGAGCCGGATGATTACGAATACGAGCCGACCCCGCACGATGACGTGCTGACCAAAGCAAAACAGCACGCCGCCACGGAGGGTAAAGCGTGAGCGATGAATTGAAAGAGGTCGCGCGCCCATACCAATCGGGAGTGTTCCGCAGCGAATTTACCCCGCTGATTGATGAGCTCTACCGCGAAGCGGTAATTGATGCTCGCAGCATGTCACCGGAGGAAAAATTCCTGCTGGGCGAGGGGCTTTTCGAATACGCGTGCGGAATCACTCTGGAGGGCATTCGCAACCAGAATCCGAGCTTCACTGCAGAAGATTGCCGACTGGAGTTGGACCGGCGATTGGAACTGCAGGATCGAATGGAGAGGGCAAAATGACGCCGCCTCAAAGCCTGACACTGCAAGTGGCTGAGGCGCTCTCCGCCGCTGGCGTTCGCTATGCAGTGGTGGGTTCGTTCGCGAGCAACTACTACGGCATCCCAAGGTCTACGAAGGACGCGGATTTTGTCATTCAACTGGCATCGGGCGTGAATGAAGAGTTTGGGCGTTTGCTCGGTGATGACTTTCAAGTCGATCCGCAGTTGAGTTTCGAAACCGTGACTGGCACGCACCGACAATACATTCGGCACCGGACGAAGCGTTTCAAGATTGAGTTGTTTATCTTGTCTCAAGATCCGCACGATCAGGAGCGATTTGCTCGACGGCGCGAGGAAAACCTTTTTGGACGGAAGGTTTGGTTGCTTTCGCCGGAAGACGTAGTGGTGAGTAAACTGCGCTGGGCTCGCAGCAAGGACGAGGACGATATCCGTAACGTTCTGGCCGTTCAGGGCGGAAAACTTGACACGGGTTACATTGAAAAATGGTGTCAGCGGCATGGCACCCTCGACCTGTTGGAGAAAATCCGACGTTCTGTTCCGAAAATCTAATCGTATGAGCTCTCTCGTCGAAAATCCAACAGCCCGCAATTACGAGGTCGTCCCCAAGACCGCCCCCGATGGCACGCCGCTCGATGGCGATTTGCTGGAAGTGGCGATGGGGCCGCAACACCCGTCTACGCACGGCGTGTTCCGGATGGACGTCACGCTTGATGGTGAGACGGTCGTGAAGCTCAAGCCGGTGTTCGGTTACCTGCACCGCAACCACGAGAAGATCGCAGAGAACACGACCTATCTCGGCTCGATGCCTTATACGGATCGGCTCGATTATTTCTGTTCGCTGACGAACAACTGGGCGTACGCGCTCAGCGTTGAGAAGCTCGCCGGACTGCAAGTTCCCGAACGCGCAGAATACATCCGCATCATCACGGGCGAGTTGACGCGTCTGCTCAATCACACGTGCGCCGTTGGCTTCTTGCTGCAGGACATGGGCGCGCTCGGTACACCGTTGATGTATGCGTTCCGGGAGCGCGAAAAGATTCTCGATCTGTTCGAAGCTTTGACCGGCGCGCGGATGATGTGCAATTACATGCGCTTCGGCGGTTGCCGTGTGGATCTACCGGCTGGCTGGCTGGAGGCGGCGAAGGAAATTGTCGGCAACTACGGACGCTTCCTCGATGAGTTTGAAGCATTGCTTTCCGGCAATGAAATCCTCATGGCCCGCACGCAAAACGTCGGCAAACTGTCGAAGGAACTCGCGATCAGCGCGAGCATCACGGGTCCGCTGCTCCGCGCGAGCGGCGTCGATTACGATCTGCGCAAGGTCGACAAATACGGCATCTATGAGCGTTTTCCCTTCCGCGTTCCGCTTGGCGATCACGGCGACGTTTTCGACCGCTACATGATTCGCGTGCTGGAGATGCGCGAGTCGCTGAAGATTCTCGAACCCGCGCTGCGCGACATTCCCGCCGGGCCGATCATTGATCCGAAGGCGAAACTGCGTTCCTTCAAGCCGAAGGCCGGTGAAGCGTATGCCCGCATCGAATCGCCAAAGGGCGAACTCGGCTTCTACGTGATCAGCGATGGCGGCCCGAATCCATATCGCTACCGGGTGCGCCCGCCGAGCTTGATCAATCTCACCATCCTCGAGGACATGTGCCTCGGCCATAACGTGGCCGACGTCATTATCATCCTCGGCAGCGTGGATATTGTGCTTGGTGAAGTGGATCGCTAGTCGCGCCGACGAATATGCCGCCCAATTCCAACATGCCGCCGCGAACCGGAGTGCACCGCTACGGTGCGCTGATCGCGCTCGGATTTTGGGCACTCCTGCTCCTCATCGTGGGCTGGACCAGTTTCTACACGCTGCCCGCGGAATCGGTGGGCGTGGTGCTGCGCTTTGGGAAATTCCTCCGCACCGATGAGCCCGGACTGCATCTGAAATTTCCGCTCGGCGTGGATACCGTGACGCCGGTTCCCATCCGTCGCCAACTTAAGATGGAGTTCGGTTTCTCAACGCCCGGCGCAAGCAATCCCTTCCAAGGCAGCCGGCAGGCCGATGCGGAACGCGCAATGGTCACGGGCGATTTGAACGAAGCGATCGTCGAGTGGGTGGTGCAATACCGCATTCAGGATCCGAAGCGCTTCTTGTTCGACGTCCGCGATCCCGAGGAAACGATGCGCGCCGCTGCTGAAGCCGTGATGCGCGAGATCGTCGGTGACCGCACGGTGGACGAAGTCATTACGGTGGGCCGGCAGGAGATCGAAATCGAAGCGCGCGGAATGTTGCAGAAGGTGGTCGCGCAATACCAACTCGGCATGAGCATTGATCTTGTTCAGTTGAAAAACGTGAATCCTCCCAAAGCCGTGCAAAGTTCCTTTGATGAAGTGAATCAAGCGCAGCAAGAGCGCGAGCGTTCGATCAATCTCGCCAACGGCGAATACAACAAGGTGGTCCCGCGCGCAAAGGGCGAGGCGTTGAAAGTCATCGCCGAAGCGGAGGGCTACGCCCAGAAACGCGTCAACGAAGCCGAAGGCGACGCCACGTCATTCAAGGCGGTGTTCACGCAATACCAGAAGGCGCCCGAAGTCACCCGTCAGCGGCTCTATCAGGAGACCATGACCGAGCTGTTGCCCAAGCTGGGTAAGAAAATCATCGTGGACGACAAAGGCCAGCAGGTGCTGCCGTTGCTCCAACTGCAACCGGACAAATGACGCCATGAATCCCCTTGCCTGGATGCGTTCACTGGTTGCCACGGCCCTGACGGCGGTCGTGCTGTTCACGCTAAACCTCTGCTACTACACCGTGGCCGAAAGCGAGCAGGTCATCATCACCCAGTTCGGCAAAACCGTGGGCGAACCGGTGACGAACGCCGGCGTGCATTTCAAAACCCCGTTTATTCAAACGGTCAATTCCCTCGACCGTCGCGTGATGGAGTGGGACGGGCATGCAAGTGAAATGCCGACGCGCGACAAACTCTACATCATCGTCGACGCTTTCGGCCGGTGGCGGATCAACAACCCGTTGCAATACTTCACCCGTCTGCGTGACGAACGCAGCGCGCAATCGCGCCTCGACGACATTATCGGCAGCGAAATCCGCAATGCCGTTGCGAAGCACGACTTGATCGAAATCATCCGCACCGACAAGAACCGTAAACCCGCCATGGACACGTCGCTGCCGCCGGAAGCCGCCGCCACGGTGCTGCCGCCGATCACATTGGGGCGCGCCGCCATCGAAGCGGACATCGTCAAGCTCGCTGCGCCGAAGCTGAAGGACTTCGGGATCGAACTGATCGACGTGCGTTTCATGCGGATCAATTACAATCCCCGCGTTAGCTCGAAGATTCACGAGCGCATGATCAGCGAACGACAACAGATCGCCTCGCGTTTCCGTTCCGAAGGCGAAGGCGAGGCGGCGAAAATTCTGGGCAACAAGGAACGCGATCTGCGTGGGATCGAATCCGAGGCGTATCGGACGGTTCAGAAAATTCGCGGCGACGCGGACGCCAAGGCGATTGAGATTTACGCCCGCGCTTTCAATCAAAGCCCCGAAGCGGTGGAGTTCTACAGCTTCGTCCGTACGCTCGAGACGTATCAAAAAGGTTTGAACCGCGACACCACGGTCATCCTTTCCACCGACAGCGACCTCTTTCGCTACTTGAAGCAAAGCGGCTTGCCACAATCGCGCAAGGCACCTTAGGCTCAATCACGTGCTTGGCATCGGTATACTTAAAGGCATGGCGGAAACGGCGAAAAACTTCGCCGGGAGCTACGTGTCCCATGATCGGTTGCCCACGGTCGAGTATCCCGAGCAGCGGCAGAAGCTCGCGGAAAACACGCGGCAGTTTCCCTTTTTAGTGTTCGATGGCGACGATCCAAAGGCCGGTTTGCGCTGCGTCGCCTGCCAGATTTGCGAGAAGGAATGCCCGCCGCAGTGCATCTTCATTGAGAAGAGCAAGGACAAGAAACCCGATCATCTCGGCAAGGTGCAGTTCTACCCGGCGACCTTCGACATCGACATCTCGGTGTGCATGAGCTGCCAGATTTGCGTCGAAGTCTGCCCGTTCGAGGCGATCAAGATGGACACGGAGTTCGAACTCAGTACCAGCGATCGCTTCGGCGGATTGCTCGTGCATCGCGATCAACTCGCGAAGTCCAACGAGCACTACAACAAGATTCATCCGACGGAAGCGGCCGAGATCGACGCGAAACGCGCCGATGAACGGGTCAAAGCCGAGGCCAAAGCCAAGGCGGACGCCGAAGCGAAATTGAAAGCCGCTGAGGCTGCCAAAGCTGCCGCCGCCGCGCCCAAGCCCGCCGCACCGACTGCTTCTCCTGCTGCCGCCCCACCCGCGCCAGCAGCCAAACCGACGCCGCCCGCGCCAAGCACCTGACGCATGCAGTTCATTTGGGATCTCCTCAAAGCGATCGTCGGGATGGTTTGGAAGATGGCTTCCGATCAGCCCAATCCGAAGGCCGATTTCCTCGCGTTCTTCCCTGATAATCTTCAGCCGATCGTATCCGCGGTGCTTTCGATCACGCCCATCTTGATGGCGTTCCCGCTGGTGTTCGCGCTCACGACGGTCGTGGAACGAAAAGTTCTCGGGCGCATTCAAAATCGTCCCGGCCCGAATCGCGTCGGCATTCCCCTGACGGACATCCGCCTCGCGGGCTTCGGTCAGTTCATCGCCGACGGCATCAAGGCGCTCATCAAGGAAGACGTCGTTCCGCGCAACGCCGACAAGGTTGTTCATTTCCTCGCGCCCATCGCGGTCGTGATCCCCGCGCTGCTCGCTTACTCGGTGTTGCCGATCGGCAAGCACATGTCGGCGCTCGATCTCGATGCCGGCGTGTTGTTCTTCTTCGCGGTCGGCTCGGCGACCGAGCTGAGCGTCTTCATGGCTGGCTGGTCGAGCCGCAACAAATACGCGCTGCTCGGCGCCATGCGCGCCATTGCGCAGATGGTCAGCTACGAACTGCCGCTCGTGCTCTCCACGGTCGGCGTTATTATGATGACCGGCACGCTTTCGACGACGAAGATCGTCGATGCCCAAGCCGGCGGGTTCTGGCACTGGCACGCGGCGACGCCTTGGGGCTTGGCGGCCTTCTTCCTCTTCCTCATTGCAGCCACGGCGGAAGCGAACCGCACGCCGTTCGACTTGCCCGAGGCCGAATCGGAAATCATCGCCGGTTACTTCACCGAATACAGCGGGTTCAAGTTCGCGCTGTTCTTCCTCGGCGAATACCTCGGCCTCTTCGCGATGAGCGGACTCGGCATCACGCTATTCCTCGGCGGTTGGCACGCACCGGTGCCTGCGCTCGAGATCGTGCCGTCGTGGATCTGGTTTTTCCTTAAGCTCGGCGTGTTCATCATGTTCTTCATCTGGCTGCGCGGCACGTTGCCGCGTCTGCGCATGGACCAGCTCATGAACCTCGCTTGGAAATTCATGGTGCCGCTCACGCTGATTACCATCGTCGCTGCCGGCGTGTGGCGGTTGATGGACCCCGGTTTCACTCGCTGCCTGACGGTCACCGCGATGGTTTTGGTTCCGTATCTTCTGTTGAGCAACGCGCTCTACACCGCCCGCGGCGTGGGCAAACGGACGTATCGGTATGCGGACTGACGTGAAATGACACCAGCCTTCGCCATCCTTGCTGCACTCGTAGTTGTCAGCGCCATCGCGGCGATGACGCTGCGCAATCTCGTGCATTGCGCGTTGTGCCTCGCGGTGGCGTTCATCGGACTGGCGGGCACGTATCTCCAGCTCGGCGCGCAGTTCGTCGGGCTCGCGCAGGTGCTCGTGTATGTCGGCGCAGTCGCGATCCTCATCGTGTTCGCCATTCTGCTCACGCGCAGCGGTGAACCGGGACCGGGTCGGCAATTCTCCGCCACGTCGCTGATGGGCGTGGGCATTGCGCTCGCGGTGTTCGCTGTTCTCGGCAAGGTCATCACCTCCAGCGCCGTCGCCAAACGCGGCGTGGCGCCGCCGCCTCAAACCAGCGTCGCGCAGCTCGGCCAGAAGCTGATGACCGATTACATCCTTCCGCTCGAAGTTCTCGCGCTACTACTGACCGCCGCGATGATCGGCGCCGTCATCATCGCGCTGAAGGAAAAGGAGGCCGGCAAATGACTCCGCTCACCGGCTATCTCCTGCTCTCCGCATTGCTCTTCGCCATCGGCCTCGCCGGCGCGCTCACACGGCGCAACGCCATCCTCGTGCTCATCGGTATCGAGCTGATGCTCAACGCGGCCAACCTGAACTTCATCGCCTTCTGGCGCTACGGCCCGAACCCCGAGGCGCTCACCGGCGTGACGTTCGTGCTCTTCGCCATCGCCATCGCCGCCGCCGAAGCTGCTGTCGGTCTCGCGCTGATCATTTCGATTTACCGGCACTACAAGACGACGAACGTGAATGACGTGAACGATTTGAAGGGATGAAGAAAATCGCCACAGAGACACAGAGACACGGAGGAAAAACAATTTCCTCTCCGCGCCCCCGCGCCTCTGTGGTTACCCGATCCTGATGACTTGGATTGTTCAAAATCTCTGGCTGATTCCCGCGCTGCCGTTGCTGGCGGCGGGGGTGACGGCGTTGCTCAAGCAACGTCATCGCACCCTTGCGGCGTCGCTGGCGATTGGCTCGATGGTTGTAGCGTTCTTCCTCGCGTGCGGCGCGTTCGCCCAGACGCTCGGCGGACACGGCGAGGGCCATGAGACTGCGCGGCAGGTGTTCAACATCCCGTGGTTCCAGCTCGGCGCCGGCTCGCTAAAAATCGGCTGGGTGCTCGACCCGCTCACGGCGGCGATGCTAGTGATGGTTACGTTCGTAAGCACGCTCATCTTCATCTACAGCGTCGGCTACATGGCGCACGACGAGAACTTCACGCGGTTCTTCACGTTCCTCGCGCTGTTCGCGGCGGCGATGCTCGGGCTCATCATTGCCAACAACCTGCTCATGCTCTTCATGTGCTGGGAGCTGGTCGGCCTCGCGTCGTATCTGCTCATCGGCTTCTGGTATCACAAGCCCAGCGCGGCGGCGGCGGCGAAGAAGGCGTTCATCACCACGCGCGTCGGCGACGTGTTTTTCTTCCTCGGCCTGCTTTGGCTCTACGCGGAAACGGGCACGCTGCTCTTCTACGACAACGGCAACGGCTGCCTCGAACAATCCGCACTGACGAAGCTCGTCGGCGCAAGCGTGGCCGGCGGCATGGCGGTGAGCACGGCGATTGCGTTGCTGATTTTCTGCGGCGCGGTCGGCAAGTCCGGCCAGGTGCCGCTGCACGTGTGGTTGCCCGATGCGATGGAAGGCCCCACGCCCGTAAGTGCGCTCATCCACGCGGCGACGATGGTGGCGGCGGGCGTGTTTCTGATCGCGCGGGTGTATCCGTTGATGGCGGGAACAATGATGCACGACACGTTGGCTCCGGGCACTGGCACCAGCGGATTTGTCTTCACGCTCAGCAACAGCACTCCGGCTCTCCGGGTTGTTACGTGGGTCGGCGCCATCACTGCGATTTTCGCCGCGCTGGTCGCCGTCGCGCAGACGGACATCAAGCGCATCCTCGCTTACTCCACCGTTTCGCAACTCGGCTTCATGTTCGTAGGACTCGGCACCGGCGGCGTGGCGGTGGGCATGTTCCATTTGCTCACCCACGCATTCTTCAAGGCGCTGCTGTTCCTCGGCGCGGGCTCGGTGATTCACGGATGCCACGAGGAACAGGACATCCGTCGCATGGGAGGCCTGCGCAAGCTGATGCCCGTGACGTTCGCGACTTACGCCATCGGCATGCTCGCGCTCGCGGGCTTCCCGCTCGTCACGTCGGGTTTCTGGAGCAAGGACGAAATCCTCCACAGCGCGTGGCTTTGGCAACCGAGCAAATGGCCGTTCGTCCTCGCGAGCTGCGGCGCGCTGCTCACGGCGTTCTACATGACGCGGCAGATGTGTTACGTGTTCTTCGGCGAATCGCGGCTCTGGCAGAAGGATGACGCCACAGCCAAGCCAGCCGCCCACGGACATGACGAGCATCACTCCGCCGAGGCCCACGAATCGCCGTCCGTGATGACGCTCCCGCTTGGCGTGCTCGCGACGTGCGCGGTTCTGCTCAGCCTCTTTGGCACGCCGTTCTGGCCGTGGTTCCACGCGTATCTCTCCGGGCACGAACCGCACTTCAGCACCATCGGCCTCGACGTGTTCCTCACGATGCTGCTGTCGGTTGTGATTTTCGGAACGGGCGTCGGCCTTGGCTACTATTTCTACGGTCGCAAACCCATCACCGATGCCAACGCGACTGATGCGCTGGAAAAGCTGAAGCCTGACTGGTTCGCCGTGTTGCGCGGGAAGTTTTTCATCGATGAGCTTTACGAAATCTCCTTCATCCGCTGGAACGCCGCGTTTGCGCGCTTCTGCGGCTGGCTCGAGCAAACCATCTGGACTGGTGCGGTGAGCGCGGTGTCGCTCGTCGTGCTCGGCTTCTCCTGGCTCAACCGCTTCGTCGACGAGTTCGTCATCAACCTCGGTTTCAGCGGAAGCTGCCGCGGACTCGCGGAAGGCGGCGGCTGGCTCGCGCGCCTCCAGACCGGCCGCGTGCAAAGCTACCTGCGCGTCCTCGGCGTCGCGTTCGTGGTGCTGGTGCTGTTCCTGATTTGGGGAGGTGGCAAATGACCCGCCTGCCACTCGTCACCATTCTCA
The DNA here is from genome assembly GCA_044224905.1 of Limisphaerales bacterium. Lineage (GTDB taxonomy): Bacteria > Verrucomicrobiota > Verrucomicrobiia > Limisphaerales > JBGAJN01 > JBGAJN01. The sequence continues at coordinate 909,767 of JBGAJN010000001.1, read as the reverse complement.
CGCTGCTGCCGATGGTCGGTGCCGCGTTGATGATTGGAATGGAGCACAAGACGCTGCCGCGCCGGCTCGCGCTCGCGCTGTCGTTCTTCACGCTCGGGCTGACGCTTTGTCTCGTGGCGCACTTCGACCGCTCTTCGCCCGATATCCAGTTCGTCGAACGCCACGCGTGGATTCCCACGCTCAACGTCGAATACTTCGTCGGCGTGGATGGCTTGAGCCTCGCACTCCTGCTACTCACGGCCATCGTCACGCCGATGGCATTGCTCGCGTCGCGCGGCATCACGGAGAAGCCGCAGCTTTACTACGCGCTTATCCTGTTCCTCCAGTCCGGCCTCTTCGGCGCGTTCACGGCGCTGAACTTTTTCCACTGGTTCCTCTACTGGGAACTCACGCTCATCCCGGCGTTCTTCCTAGTGAAATTCTGGGGCGGACCGCAACGCCACGGCGCGTCGTTGCAATTTTTCATCTACACGATGGTCGGCAGCATCGCGCTGCTGCTCGCGTTTCTCGCGGTTTATCAGGCCACGGGCACGTTCGACCTCATCGTGCTCGCTGAGAAGGGCCGCACCGGCGAACTCGCCTCCGCGATGCTCGTGAAGCTCGGCTGGTATGGCCTCACGAAGGAGCAGCTCTCGCTCGTTGTCTTTGGTCTCGCGTTCCTCGGCTTCGCGGTGAAGACGCCGCTGATGCCGTTCCATTCGTGGCTGCCCGCGACCTACACCGAGGCGCCCACGCCGGTGACGATGCTCCTCACCGGCTTGATGTCGAAGCTCGGCGTGTATGGTTTCCTGCGCCTGCTGCTGCCGATCTTCCCCGAGGCGATGCGCTCCGTGCTCACGCCGCTGCTGTGGCTTGCCGTCGCGACCATCGTCCTCTCCGCCGCCGCCGCACTCGTGCAGACCGACCTCAAGCGCGTGCTCGCCTACTCGTCCATCAACCACCTCGGCTACTGCCTGCTCGGGCTGTTCGCCGCTGTGAGCGTGACCGCGCCCGACGCGCGCTGGGCCGTGGAAAAAACCGCCGCGCTCAACGGCGTCGTGCTTCAGATGTTCAACCACGGCCTCACCGCCGCGACGCTCTTCATGTTCGTGAGCTTCCTCGAACAGCGCGGCGCGCGCGGCCTCAACGACTTCGGCGGGTTGCGCAAAATCGCCCCCGTGTTCTGCGGACTCATGGGCATCGCGGTCTTCTCGTCGCTCGGCCTGCCGGGGCTGAACGGATTCGTCGGCGAATTCCTTATCTTCAAAGGCGCAGTTGCCCTCGCGCCGTGGGCTGCCGCGTTGTCCGCCGCCGGCCTGCTGCTGACGGCGATTTTCCTCCTCACGCTCATGCAACGCGTCTTCAGCGGACCGTTGAATGAAAAGTGGAATGCCTTTGCCGACCTCACGCTGCGCGAACGCCTGATCGTCGGACCGGCCATCGCGCTGATGTTCGCGCTGGGAATTTATCCGCAACTTTTAATCGGCCTGTTCAACGCGACTATGACGCAACTGGCGGGCAATTTGAAATTCTGACGATGCTGGCCTGGACCATATACATCTCGTTCCTCGGCGCGGCGGTGCTGATGTGCCTGCCGCGGGGGAACGCGCGCGCCGCGCGACTGGTTGCGATGGCGTCGGCACTCGGCGGACTCGCGCTCGCGGTCGGCGGCTTCCTCGCGCACAAGCCGGGCGCGGAAATCGCCACCGTCGCCAGGCTCCCGTGGATTCCCTCGCTTGGCATCGAATACTATCTCGCCACCGACGGCATCAGCATCGTGCTCGTGCTGCTCACCGGTCTCGCGGCGGTCGCGGGCATTCTGTTCTCGTGGAACATCGAGCATCGCGCGAAGGAGTTCTTCGCGTTCTACCTCGCGCTCATCGGCGGAGTTTACGGCGTGTTCCTGAGCTTCGATTTGTTTCTGCTCTTTGTGTTCTACGAGATCGCCATTGTGCCGAAGTATTTCCTCATCGCCATCTGGGGCTCCACTAACCGCGAGTTCGGCGCGATGAAACTGGCGCTCTACTCGTTCGTCGGTAGCGCGATGGTGCTCATCGGATTGGTCGCGGCGTTCGTCGTCGCGGGCGGGCACTCGATGAACCTCATCGAACTCGCGAAGTTCCCGTTCCCGGAAAGTTTCCAATACTGGGCGTTCCCGCTCGTGTTCATCGGCTTCGCAATTCTCGCGGGCCTGTGGCCGTTCCACACCTGGGCGCCCACCGGCCACGTCGCCGCGCCGACCGCCGCTTCGATGCTGCTTGCCGGCGTGGTGATGAAACTCGGCGCCTACGGCTGCCTGCGCGTGGCGATGACGCTGTTCCCCGCCGGATTGCTCGTGTGGCGCGACGCCATCGCGTGGCTCGCGGTCATCGGCATCGTGTATGGCGCGATGGTCGCGCTCACGCAGAAGGATTTCAAATTCGTCATCGGCTATTCGAGCGTGAGCCACATGGGCTTCGTGCTGCTCGGTCTGATGACGCTCAACGAGGTCGGCCTCAGCGGCGCGGTGCTGCAAATGTTCTCGCACGGAATCATCGCGGGCCTGCTCTTCGCCGTGGTGGGCCGGATGGTTTACGACCGCGCCCACACGCGCGACCTCGCCATCCTTGAAGGCATGGGCTTGGCGAAGGCGATTCCGTTCGCGGCGGTGACGTTCGTCATCGCGGCGGTGGCGAGCATGGGCCTGCCGGGCTTCAGCGGCTTCGTGGCGGAACTCCAAGTGCTCATCGGCGCGTGGCGCGCGATGCCGACGCTCGCGGTGATCGCCGGCGTGGGCATTGTCATCGGCGTGGCGTTCACCTTGCGCACGGTGGTAAAGGCGTTTTTCGGTGAACATGCCGAAGCTTCCGCCGCGCACGACAACGCAGATGCCCACGCGCACGAACTCGAACCCATTTCCGTCCCTGAACGCTTCGGTGCGGTGATGCTCATCGCGGTCACGCTCGTCGTGGGCCTTTATCCGCGCGTGCTGCTCGATGTGATTGTGCCCGCGTTCGGCTCGCCGCTTTTTGACGCGCTGCGGAAAGGAGGCTGGCTGTGAGTTTCGACTACCTCGAACTTCTCCAGCTCTGTGCGCCCGAGACCATCATCGTCGTGACCGCGCTGGTTGTGCTGTTCCTTGACATCGCGTGGCTGCGCACCGAGCCGAATCGCACGCGCATGACGCTGGCGGCGATGTTCACCGCGTTCGGTTGCGTGGCGGCCTTCATGTGGATGCTCGTCGTGCCGGAGAAGGCGTCGCTGCTCAACGGCATGCTGGTCGTTGACCCGCTCACGCAACTCGTGAAGCAGTCGCTGCTTGTCCTTACACTGTTCACCGCGCTGCTCTCCATCGAGACGACCTTCACCGACCACGTGGGTGAATTCTTCGCGCTGCTGCTGCTCGCGACCGTGGGTATGATGTTCCTCGTCAGCTCGGAGGAATTGCTGATGATCTTCGTCTCGCTCGAGCTCACGAGCCTTTCGCTCTACATCCTCACCGCGTTCAACAAACACAACGCCAAATCTGCCGAGGCCGCGCTGAAATACTTCCTCTTCGGCGGCATGGCCGCAGCCGTGACGCTCTTCGGCATGAGCCTCATCTACGGCCTGAGCGGTGCCACCAACCTCCGCGCCATCGCCACCGCACTTACCGGACCGACGCTCGATCCGCTGCTGCTCGCCGCCATCGTGATGACCGTCATCGGCTTCGGCTTCAAAGTCGCCGCGGTGCCGTTCCACCTCTGGGCGCCCGATGCCTACGAAGGCGCGCCGACGCCGAGCGCAGCGTTCATCGCGAGCGGTTCGAAGGTCGCAAGCTTCTTCATCTTCGCCAAAGTTATGATGCTTGGGTTCGCCGGCGCGGAAGGCAGCGGCGCGTGGAAGGCTTACGTGCCCGGTTGGGTGCCGGTGATCGCCCTCGTCGCCGCGCTCTCGCTCGTGCTCGGCAACCTCGCCGCCATTGCGCAGAAGAGCGTCAAACGCCTGCTCGCCTACTCCGCCATTGCGCACGCCGGCTACATGCTTATCGGCGTGATGGCCGACAGTTCCACCGGCGTCGCCTCGCTCGTCTTCTACGTGATCACCTACGCGCTCACGACCGTTGGCGCCTTCGGCGTCGTCGCCATCGTCGAGCAGAGCGGCGGCGACAAGCTCACCGACTTCGCCGGCCTGAGCCGACGCGCGCCGCTGCTGGCGTTCTGCCTGTTCATCTTCATTCTCTCGCTCGCGGGCATCCCGCCGCTGGCCGGATTCTTCGGCAAGTTCTACCTCTTCCTCGCTGCCGCGGCTGCTGGCAAACAAAGCCTCGGGCTCCTCTGGATCGTCATTCTCGCCCTCGCGATGAGCTGCGTGTCGCTCTACTACTACCTGAAGATTCTGAAGCAGGCCTACGTCGCTCCTGCGCCCGAAGGCGCGCCGCGTTTGCGCATCGAAGTCTCGTCGATCGTGGCGTTCGTTTTTATCGCGGTCGTCGTCATTCTGCTCGGCTGCGCACCCAATCTTCTCCTCGGCAAACTGATCACGGCGATCAAAGCTGCAGGGCTATAGATCATCCGCCTTTTGCGGCCCAGGGCGGTGGGCAGATTCTCATCGCGGCGGTTGACCTACGACCGAATGCGCTGCCAAGCCGCGCCGACTCTAGGCGAAAAACCGAACTTCTCGCCGATTCCTTTTTGGCAAACTGGGAATTCCACTATATTTCGGACGATTGCCCATATCATTTTTCAGCGAGCCGATGAATTCCGAGCACCAAAAGTTCAGCCGGAGAGACGAACAACAGCGGCGGCGAGAATTTGAGCATCGCGTGACCGCTTCGTCGCGGAATCGCCTGCTCCTGTTTTTGGTTTTCGCGATCGTGATTATCTGTGTGATTTGCTATGTCGTATCCACGCCCAATTCCCCGCCCGGCATGGACGGGGGCGCGGACGACGGGGGAGCCAACACGATCAAGTTCTGACTGTCCGACCACCGTGTTTTGGCTTGGCGCGAGACGTTGACGCCCTTAGCCTCCTCCGGTCATCAAAACCATGAAACGCTCCACTTTTCTCCGTACTCTCGCCGCGGCTTTGCTGCTGCCAACACTCGTCAGTTGTTCGCAGGCCGCCGACAAAATCCGCGTCCTGATCATCGACGGGCAGAACAATCACGATTGGAAAAGCACCACGCCGGTGCTGAAACAGATTCTCGAACAGACAGGCAAGTTCACCGTCGACGTCGCGACCACGCCGCCGAGCAAGGGCGACATGAGCTCGTTCAAGCCGAAGTTCGGCGACTACAAGGCGATCGTTTCGAATTACAACGGTGAGCCGTGGTCGCCGCAAACGATGGAAGCGTTCGTCGCGTACGTGAAGGGCGGCGGCGGGTTCGTGTCGATCCACGCGGCGGACAATTCGTTTCCGCAGTGGAAGGAATACAACCAGATGATCGGCGTCGGCGGCTGGGGCGGGCGCAATCAGAAGGACGGTCCCTACGTGCGCTTCTGGGAAGGCAAGATCATCAAGGACAATTCACCCGGACCCGGCGGACATCACGGTGCGCAGCATCCCTTCGCGGTCGAAGTGCGCGATGCCAGTCACCCGATTACCGCGGGCTTGCCGGCGAAAATGATGCATGCGCAGGACGAACTCTACGATTTGCTGCGCGGTCCTGCCGAGAACATGACCGTGCTCGCGACGGCCTATGCTGATCCAGCAACCCACGGTTCCGGGATGCACGAGCCCATGCTCATGACGATTTCCTTCGGCCAAGGTCGCGTGTTTCACACGACGCTCGGCCATGGCGTGCAAGCGATGAAGTGCGCAACCTTCGCAATCACCACGCAACGCGGTGTCGAGTGGGCCGCCACGGGCAAGGTGACAATTCCCGCGCCGAAGGATCTCTCGGCGGACGCCGTCGTGGTGCCGGATTACTTGAAGTAAGCCGTCGCGCTCAGCTCCTTTTGTCGCCAAAGCCTCGGACGCTGCAAAGTGTCCGAGGCTTTGTGCTTTGAACTTCGCGCCGCTTTCGGTTATGTCCTTCGCCGGGTTGGCGCTCCAGATTCCGGAGCCTGCTCCCATACGATGGCGACGTTTTCGATGACCCCCGCCGCAGGCGAGAAATGCCTACGGTTTGTCGGTGACCGGGTGCAGTTCACGCTGCGGCCTGATGCGCCGCTGCCCGCGGGCTGGCGCGCGATGCTTCGCACCAACCTCGGACGCGCCGCGGTTTTGCGCGAAGAAATCATCCACTCGCATTTCCGCAAGCTCCCGCTTGCCGGCGCGTCGTGGCGCGATATACCGATGCATGCAGAGAAGGGCGCGTGGTCGCTCGACCTGCCGCTCACGGAGGTCGGATTTTTTCGAGCGAAAGCGTACGCAATCGATCCCCAAGGGCGGCAACATTGGCCGGACGGAGCAGATCTTGGCATCGCGGTGCATCCAGATGCGTATCGCACCGCCAACACAATTTACTGCGCGTTCGTCCGCACGTTCGGCGAGAACCGCACATTGCGTGTAACAAAGAATGAAAACTTCGAAGCGCAACTCAACCAGCTCGACCGCCTCGGTTTCGCCGTGATTCCGCCGTCGGGCAAGCTGCGCGATCTCATACGCCAGTTGCCGCACATCGTGGACACGCTCGGTTGCCGCATCATCCACTTGCTGCCGATCAATCCCACGCCGACCACGAAGGCGCGCATGGGCCGTTTCGGCAGTCCGTATGCGTCGCAGGATTTGCTGGCGATCGATCCGGCGTTGGTCGAGCACGAGAACCGCACGACGGGGATTGATCAATTCAAGGAGTTGACCTACGCCGCGCATCTCAAAGGCGCGCGCATTTTCATTGATCTCGCGATCAATCACACCGGCTGGGGCAGCACGCTGCAGGAGAATCATCCCGAGTGGTTCCTGAAAGACAAAGCGGGCGAGTTCGTCAGTCCCGGCGCGTGGGGTGTGACATGGGGCGACCTCGTCGAACTGGAGCAGACGCACGTCGCGCTCTGGGATTATCTCGCCGAGGTGTTTCTTGAATGGTGCCGTCGCGGCGTGGATGGATTCCGTTGTGACGCCGGTTACAAGGTGCCGATGCCCGCGTGGCAATACATCACCGCGCGGGTGCGTGAAGAATTTCCCGACGCGCTTTTCCTGCTCGAAGGTCTCGGCGGCGCGTGGGAACTCACCGAAAACCTGCTCGGCGACGGCGGCATGCAGTGGGCCTACTCCGAGCTCTTTCAGGAATTCAACGGCGCGCAAGTCGCCGGCTATCTTGGTCACGCGCACAAACAATCCGCCCGCACCGGCGTGCTCGTTCACTACAGTGAGACGCACGACAATAATCGCCTCGCCGCGCAAGGTCGCGACTGGTCTTTGCTCCGCAATCGCCTCAGCGCGCTGACCAGCGTGAGCGGCGGATATGGTTTCACCTGCGGTGTCGAATGGCTGGCGACGGAGAAGATTTTTGTTCATCAAGCCAACGGTCTTGCCTGGGGCAGCCCGGAGAACATTGTCGATGAACTCGCGCAACTGAACCGTCTGCTGGCGGATCATCCGTGCTTCTTCGACGGCGCGTCGTTGATGCGGCTGAGCAAGGCTGACTCGCCCGTCTTCGCCCTCGCCCGCGAATCTGCCGACGGCAAGGACCGCGTCCTCGTCATTGCGAACACCGATGCGACCAACCAGCAGATTCTCCGCCTCGATGTTGCCGCCCTTAAAGAGTTCGGCGAACTGAAGCATGAATTGCTCGGCCAAAAGCTGACGAAACCGAAGCGCGACGGCGACGAAGCTTTGTTCACGATTCCCGCCGCAGGTGTGTTTTGTCTCTCGGCGAATCCCAAGCCAGTCGGCCTATCCGGCGATGTTTACCGCCAGACGCGTGCCCAAGCCGCGTGGGCCACGGCCGCACTTCGGCACGTTTTGCGACTCGAGCAGATCGGCTCGTGCGATTGGACGGCGCTCGCGGGTTGGGCAAGCGAGAACCCCGAAGTGTTTCTCGGCTGCGTTGCCAAGGTTGATCCCGAAAAGGCGCGCACGAACTTGGCCGCCGCACTGGACGCTGCACGCGATGGCTACGCGCCTGTTGTGACCTGGCAACTCGCTGATCGCTCGCGGATTTTGTTGGTGCCACCGAAACACTGGCTGCTGATTCGCGACAAACAGCCGTTCCGCGCGGAGTTGCGGGTATCCGGCGCAACGACTTCGCAATGGCTGACCGGGATTCGTGTGCGCGATGGCTACGTCGCGTTCGTTGCGCCGGTGACCACGAGTGGCGACGCATCGCTCCGTCTGGAACGGTTCACGGAACACGATCAACACCTGACCGCCACCGTGCGTTTTTTAGCCGCGACTCCGGATCTAAGCGCACTGCATTTGACATCGTCAAAATCGACGCTGCCAATCGATTCATCGCTCGTTCTGCTGACCAACGGTCGCGGTGGGATGGCGCGTTTGCGCGTTGACCTTGGCGCGATCGAATCCAAATACGACTGCGCGCTTGGAGCGAACCTTCATCCGACGTTGCCGGTCGATCGGCATGTCTTCGCGAAGCGCATTCGCGTGTGGTGCAATGCCGACGGCTTCATCACGCCGCTCAACGCGCAGAACCTCGTCGAGTTCATTCCCGGTCCGCCGGCGGTGTGGCATTTCGTGGCGAATGCCGGCGATGGTCGCAGTGTGGAAGTGCGCTTGCTTGCCGACATGTTGCCGAACCGGAACACGACGGTCTTCCGCTTCGAACGGCCCGCGACACCGCCGCCGGTCGGTCGCGAACTTCCGCCGGATTGCGCCGTGAGCCTGATTGTTCGGGTGGATATTGAAGACCGCAGCTTTCACGCGGAGACACAACGCAACGGCGGCGCGGAACATCATTTCAGTTCCAATACGCGCGCCTTGAAGGACGAGATCGGCTTTGTTTTTTCGCCCGCCGAAGATCGCATGCTGCACGTCGAAGCGGATTCCGGAGTATTTCATCCGGGAGTCGAATGGAGCATGGCGGTGCCGCATCGCATCGAGCAGACGCGCGGGCAGACGGGTCACGGCGACGCCTTCAGTCCGGGTTGGTTTGAACTGCCGCTGAGTCGCGGCGAGTCCGCTTCGCTGGCGTTGTCGGCTGATTTGCCGCCGCCGAAAGTTGCGGAGATGTCGCCTCATCACGCCGCGAACAAGAAGGTGGCGAAGGCCGAAGCCGCCGATCCGTTCGGCGGGCAACTCGAACACGCAGCCAAGGCTTTTGTGGTGCGACGTGACGATGGCAAGACGGTCATCGCTGGTTACCCGTGGTTCCTCGATTGGGGTCGCGATTCGCTCATCTGCGCACGCGGCTTGCTCGCGGCGGGAATGCACGACGAGGTCTTGCAACTACTCAAAGTGTTCGGTCGTTTTGAAGAGAACGGCACCTTGCCCAACACCATCCACGGTGCGAATGCGTCGAACCGCGACACGACGGATGCGCCGCTATGGTACGGGATGGTGTGCGAAGATGCCGCCGCGAAAGACGCCAAGGTTTATCAACTCGCGGTGGACAAATCGGGCCGCACCATCGCGAACGTGTTGCGCTCCATCGCGGTGGGCTACTTGCGCGGAACGCCGAATCAAATCCGCGTCGACAAAGACTCGGCGCTGGTCTGGAGCCCGAGCCACTTCACGTGGATGGATACCAATTATCCTGCGGGCACGCCGCGCGAAGGTTACCCGATCGAGATTCAAGTTCTTTGGATTCGCCTGTTGAAACAACTGGACCGAATTGGCGCCAAGTCCGAAGGCACTCCGTGGGGCGACCTCGCGCAGCGCGCGGAGAACTCCCTGCAAAAGTTTTTCTGGCTCGAACGCAAAGGCTGGTTCGCGGATGTGCTGCTCGCGAAAGCGGGCACGCCGGCCATCGAGGCGATTCCCGACGATGCCTTGCGCAGCAACATGCTCTTCGCGGTGAGCCTTGGCCTTGCAGACAATGAGCGCGCGCGCCGTTGTGTCAACGCGGCCGCGAAGTGGCTTGTGGTCCCGGGCGCGCTGCGTTCGCTCGCGCCGCTCGAAGTGTCTGTTCCGCTTGCGATTCGCTCGAATAGCGGCGCGTTGCTCAACGACCCGCCGCGTCCGTACTGGCCGCGATACGAGGGCGACGAAGACACGCGTCGCAAGCCGGCGTATCACAACGGCACCGCGTGGACGTGGACGTTCCCGACGTTCTGCGAGGCGCTTGCCCGCGCTTGGGAGTTTTCGCCGGACGCCGTCGCCGCCGCGCGGGCATACCTCGGCAGCGTGGATCGGTTGCTGACCACCGGCTGCCTCGGGCACGTTCCGGAGATTCTCGATGGTGACGCACCGCACACCGAACGCGGCTGCGATGCGCAAGCTTGGGGCGCGACGGAGACGTTGCGGGTCTGGCGTCTGCTCCAGGCGAAACCTGCTGAAGATTCGCGGAGTTGACGCTGTAACTTCCTCCTAAACTTCGCGTCTATTGGCTCGATTCCGACGTCGGTTAAACGGTGAACGAAACCTCAGCCGACGCGGTCCAACGCTGCAACTATGATTCATCGAGCCGTCAGACCCATTCTGCTCCTGTCGTTGGCTTCTTGCGTTTTTACCGGTTGCATTGTGGGAGAGCGACGTCATCGCCGGGCCGTCGTTTATACACCAGCGCCGCCGCCACCGGTGGTCGTCCAAGCTCCGCCGCCACCTCCTCCCGGCAGCACCGAAGTCATCGTCACCGGTGCTCCGCCGCCGCCGCCGACCGAAGTAGTCATCGAAGCGCCTGGTCCGGGTTATTTGTGGATTCCTGGCGTCTGGGTGTGGAGCGGTCGATGGGTTTGGGAAGCCGGCCATTACGTCCGCCCCCCGCGCGCCGGAGCCGTGTGGGTTCCTCATCATTATTCCCATCGTGGCGGCGTGCACGTTTGGGTGCGCGGCGGTTGGCGCTTCTGAACCCGCGTTCGACGTTTAAACAATTTTCCAAATGACAGAGCACTTGCTCAATCTGAAGGGAGGTGAAGAAGCATGAAGAAATTTTTAGCACTGATCGTTGCCGCCTTGTTCTGCATGTCCAGTGTTGTCATGGCAGCCAAGGAAGCCAAAGGCCATCACGGCGTGATGGGTGTGGTGAAAGCCGTGGATTCCGAAAAGCGGACGATCTCCATCGAAGTTCGTGCAAAGGGCGAAAAGAAGGGTAAGGAAGAAACCTTCGTCGTCGCTAAGGACGTGAGCCTCACCGACGTCAAGATCGGCGAACGTATTGAACTGAAACTCAACAAAGACAAAACACTCGTTGAGAAGATCGAAGCAGCCGCCAAGAAAAAGAAGTAACGCGGCGCTGGTGACTCTCCAACCGCCACCCGTCATGGGTGGCGGTTTTTGTTTCGACCGCCGAAATCCGCGATTGGCGGCGAGGCCCGCTTCGTTCAATCTCTCCAAAACATGACATTCCTCCCCACCGATGTCTTGAGCCGCGAGCGCCTTGATCACGCTTGCGAATACTGGCCTTCATGAATAACGCATCCGCATCTCCGTCCGTCGCCGCATCCGTTCGTTCCGCCAACAACCGAACCGTTGAAGTCGCCTGGTTCGCGCCCTTGTGCGATGACGACTTCGAATTTCTCGGCGTCAAAGACCCGCGTCTCAAAAGCACTTGGGCACACGCCTCCGAAATTCTGCTCACCGCCGATCGTCTCGGCTTTCAAAACATTCTTTGCCCTTCCGGATACGTAGTGGGACAGGATACATGGAGCTTCGCCAACGCGGTCGCACCGCTCACTAAACAGATCAGTTTGCTGGCGGCGATTCGTTGCGGTGAAGTGTATCCGCCAATGCTCGCGCGTGCCATAGCTACGCTCGATCACATTCTCCAGGGCCGGCTCACCATCAACATCATTTCATCCGACATGCCCGGAGAGAAACTCGATTCCGCGCCGCGCTACCAACGCTCGCGTGAAGTGATTGAAATCCTGAGGCAGGCGTGGACGCAGGACTTTATCAACTATCGGGGAGAATTTTACTCGATGGAACTGCCCACGTATCCGGTGAAGCCGTTCCAGCAAAACGGCGGGCCGCTGCTCTACTTCGGTGGTTATTCCGCCGACGCGCTCGAATTGTGCGCGCAGCATTGCGACGTTTACTTGATGTGGCCGGAAACGGAGAAGCGTCTCGGCGATATGATGAAGGACATGGTGGGTCGCGCTGAAAAGCACGGACGCAAACTCGACTTTGGCCTGCGCGTGCATGTCATCGTTCGTGAAACCGAAGCAGAAGCGCGCGCGCAGGCGCAGCGTCTCGTGTCCCAACTCGACGACGAAACTGGCACGCAAATCCGCAGCCGCTCCCTCGACGCCACGTCGTTCGGCGTGTCGCGTCAGGCGCTCATGCGCGAGATGGCGGACAAGGAAGGCTATATCGAACCGCATTTGTGGACGGGAGTGGGTCGCGCACGTTCCGGTTGCGGCGGCGCGCTCGTGGGCGATCCGGATCAAATCGTCGCCCAGTTGAATCGTTACATCGACATGGGCATTCGCGCGTTCGTGCTCTCAGGCTATCCGCACAAGCAGGAGTGCGAACTTTTCGCGCGCTACGTTTTACCGAAGCTGAAGACGGGCAAGCTCGCGGTGTTACAAAACCGAATTCCGCCCTCGATTCCCGCGACCCCGCTCGGAACAGGTCCGCGCATTTGACAAACTCCGTTATCACCACCACACCATGATTCGCACCGCACTTCTTCTCGGGCTTTGCGCCGCCACTGTTGCATCCGCTCTCGCAGAAAACGCCGGCGCGGTTCCGGCTGGAAAATCCAGCTTCACCTTTCAAAGTCAAGGCGGCCTGCCGTTGCAGGTGTTCACCTATCGGCCAGCGAACTTCACTAACGGTCCGTTGCTCGTGGTCATGCATGGCAAGGGGCGCAATGCCGACGGCTACCGCGATTACGCGATTCCCCTCGCCGACACTTTTGGAGTGCTCGTCGTCGCGCCGCTCTTTGACTCGAACCGATTCTCCAGCGAGGTGTATCAACGCGGCAACGTAGTAAAGAAAGGCGCGCTCCAGCCGCAAACGGAGTGGACCTATAGCTACATCCCCAAGCTCGTGGCCGAAATGCGCAAACGCGAGGGACGAGCGGACATGCCGTATTATCTCATCGGTCACTCGGCGGGCGGGCAGTTCAACACGCGGCTCGCGGCGTTTCTTCCGGGCGAGGCGAAGCGCATCGTTGCGGCGAATCCCGGCTCCCACCTTTTTCCCACGCGCGATTTTCCGTTCCCTTACGGTTTCGGCGAACTCCCGTCCGCGCTCGGTGGCGACGACGCCATCAAGCGTTACCTCGCCGCGCCGCTGACGCTCTTCCTCGGCACGGCTGACGTGCTGCCGCAAGATCTCGACGTTACGCCGACGGCGATGAAGCAGGGCGCGACCCGCATTGAGCGCGGGCGGAATTGCTTCAAGCTCGCCGAAGCTCTCGCGAAGAAAAACGGATGGCCGTTCAACTGGCGTCTAGTCGAGGCCGAAGGCATCGGGCACTCGGGCGGGAAAATGTTTGGGCATCCGAATTCGGGCGTGGCGCTCCTCGGCGACAAATGCCTCACGGAGCCACCGGGCAAGGCGGAACTGATGAAGCGGGCAAAGCCAGCGAGCGCGGTGAAGTGACGCATGAACCGCCGCGAGTTTCTTCACGGCACGGTGACCGGTGTTGCGTGCGCGGCGCTGTCCTCGCAGGCGGCTGATTCGTGGAGAACTTTTCCTCTCGCCGGTGAAGTCGGCATCACCACGGGTTCGTTCATGCGGCATCTTTCACCCGAGGCGCGAGAGGGGAAACTGCGCCTGCTCGATTTGCCGAAAATCATGCGCGAGGAGTTGGACATGCGCGTCATCGACTTGATGACCGCCACGCTCGTGTCGTTGGAGCCGGATTATTGCGACCAACTTCGTGCCGCAGCGGAGCGCGCGGGTTGCGTGCTCACGAATCTTAAGATGAACAATCCCGGCCTCGATCTCCCGAGCGCCGACGATTCGGTCCGTCGTCACGCGATTGACGAATACAAGCGCACGATGGACGCCGCCGCGCGGCTCGGTGTGCGCTGGGTGCGTCCATTGCCCGGGCCGAAGCGGCCAGACATGGCGCGCGTTGCCACGGCGTATCGCGAGCTGATCGATTACGGCGCGTCGCGTGGGCTAACGCTGCTCGTAGAGAATTTCGGCTGGATGCAGGATGACCCAGACGCAATTCCTTCGCTCATCAAAGCGGCTGGCCCGGGGCTGCGCTCGCAACCCGACACGCGCAACTGGACCGATCGCGCGCGCTACGAAGGATTGGCCAAGGCTTTTCCCTTCGCCGTTTCGTGCGATTTCAAGCCGTTCGCCTTCGAACCAGACGGCTCCCATCCGCGCTACGATTTGAAGCGTTGTTTCCAGATTGGCTGGGACGCCGGCTTCCGCGGCCCTTGGTGCTTCGAGCATTTTCACTCCGACCTCAAACAGCAGTTCAAAGAAATGGCCATGCTCCGTGACATGCTGCGCGGGTGGATGCGCGCCGCGAAGTAATCTTGCTGAAACTTTGTCCCCACCTCATTACGTCTGAACCATACTCATGAAACGAATCATTGCCCTGCTCGCGCTGTTTTCCCTCGCGGCTTTCAATGCCGGTGCCGCGCGGAAGCCCAACATCATCTTCATCATGGCCGATGACCTTGGCTGGACGGACACCGCGACCTACGGCAGCAAATATTACGAGACGCCCAACATCGACCGGCTCGCCACGCAGGGATTGAAGCTCCTGAGCCATCACCATTGCCAGAACTGCACGCCCACGCGCGCGGCTCTGATGAGCGGACAATACGGTGCGCGGACCGGCCTTTACACCGTTGGCGGGATTGATCGCTTTGATTGGAGCACGCGTCCGTTGCGCCCGGTCAACAATCTTACCGAACTCCCGCTCGACCGCGATATCATCGCCAAGCAGCTCAAGGCGGGCGGTTATGCGACGGGCATGTTCGGCAAATGGCACATCGGCCAGAAGGGCGATTACCTGCCCGGCAAGCGCGGCTTCGACGAAGCCATCGTCAGCATGGGCGTGCACTTTGATTTCAAGACTGATCCCAAGACCGATTACCCCCCGGGCACCTACCTCGCCGACTTCCTCACCGACAAAGCCGTGGACTTCATCAAGCGTCACAAAGATGAACCGTTCTTTCTTTACCTCCCGCACTTTGGTGTGCACTCGCCGCATCAGGCGAAGGCCGACCTCATTGCGAAGTTCAAACCCAAGCCCGGCGTCGGCGGTCACAACAACCCAACCTACGCCGCAATGATCGCGAGTGTGGACGAAAGCGTGGGCCGCGTGATGAAGACGCTCGATGATTTGAAACTCGCCGACAACACCGTGCTCATTTTCACGAGCGACAACGGCGGCGTCGGTGGCTACGACCGCCCGGACGGACTCATCCGGGAATCGGGCAAAGAGGGCAAGACCAAGAAGAAGAAAGCCGCCGACGAGGATGGCGGCGGCGTCACCGACAACGCCCCGCTCCGCAGCGGCAAAGGTTCGCTCTACGAAGGCGGCACGCGCGAGCCATTCATCGTGCGCTGGCCCGGCGTGACGAAGCCCGGTTCGACCTGCGAAGTTCCGACCGCGCACGTGGACATCTTCCCGACCTTCCTTGAAATCGGTTCCGCGCCTAAACCGCGTCAATTACTCGATGGCGAGAGCATCGTGAAACTTTTCCGCGACCCGACCGCGAAGCTCCAGCGCGACGCGATCTTCCAGCATTTCCCCGGCTACCTCGGCTCCGGCCCGGGCCTCTGGCGCACCACGCCCGTCAGTTTGATCCAGATGGGCGATTGGAAACTCATGGAGTATCTCGAAGACGGGAAGCTCGAGCTCTACAACCTCCGCGACGACATTGGCGAGAAAAAGAACCTCGCTACCGAGATGCCCGACAAGGCGAAGGAACTCCACGCCCGCCTCGTCGCCTGGCGGAAGGACGTCAACGCTCCGATGCCGACCAAGAACGATGCCGGCGCTGCCGCCGAGCCGAAGAAGAAGGGTAAGGGCAAAGGCAAGAAAAAGGCGGAGTGAGCAAGCTCGTTCGCCGAACATTCACCACATCGCTTTACACTCGCGATAAATCATAATTCTCCCACCACGATGAAACTCCCTACTGTCATGTCCGTTTTGCGTCTCGGCGTCGCTCTGTTGTTCACCGCTGTTGCCGTTCGCGCAGCGGATGATGCGGTGCCAGTGCCGTTGCCGGGGCAACGCGTGTTCGTGTGCGGCCATAGTTTTCACATCTTCACCGCCAAGCTCCTGCCCGAACTCGCGGAGCTCTCCGGCATCAAACACATGTCCGCCGGCCAGCAAATGATTGGCGGTTCGCGCACGCTGCAGCACTGGAATCTCCCCGACGAGCAGAACAAGGCCAAGTCCGCGTTGCGCGCCGGCGAGGTGGACGTGCTCACGCTTTCGCCGCACATGCTGCTGCCGGACGAGGGCATCGATAATTTCACCAAGCTCGGCCTTGAGAAGAATCCAAAGCTCCGCGTGCTTGTTCAATCGTCATGGCCCGGATTTGACGGCGCATTGGATCCGCGAAAATTCAAGAACGAGCAACGGAACGAAATGACGCCCGGATCCCTTCAATCCCTTCGCGCCGGTCACAGCGTTTGGCTAAAGAAGCTTGAGACACAGGTCCGCGCGCTCAACGAATCCGTTGGCCGCCAGGCGGTGTTCATAGTGCCGGTGAGCGACGCGGTGTTCGGCCTGCGCGAGCGAGTGCTGGAAGGCAAAGCGCCGGGGCTGACGAAGCAGACGGATTTGTTTCGCGACCCAATTGGCCATCCGCTGCCGGTGCTCGCCGAGTTGGTGGTCTATTGCCAGTTCGCCGCGATTTATCACAAGAGCCCCGTCGGCCTGCCCGTGCCCAAAGCCCTGAAAGATGTCGCGCAAATCGACAAGCTCAACGGCCTACTGCAACAGCTCGCCTGGGATGCCGTGGTCAAATACCCGATGAGCGGTTTCAAGACGGCGGCGAAGTGATCCGCCCGCGCTTCGGCGATCCGATCGGAAACAAAAACTAAAGCGTGGACCGGCTTCGCGCGTCAGTGGAGTATGCACCGCCCCGTCATACGCTGCTGCGCTGTTTTGTATTTAATCTTGAGTCTCTCGCCCGCGGGAGGAGCGGCCGTGGAGAAGCCCCACGTATTCCGCGCTGGCGCGGCAACGAGCAATGTCACACCTCCGCTCGGCTCTTCCATCAACGGCGGCTTTCAGGATGGCAAAGCGACGCAGATTCACGACGAGTTACACGCCCGCTGCCTCGCGCTCGACGATGGCGCCACAAAGCTCGTGCTCGTGGTCGTCGACAGTTGCGTGATCGGACGCGACATCTTCGACGATGCCAAACGACAGGTGAACGAAGCCGCCGGCTTGCCGCTGGAGAACATGACGATGTCGGCCACGCACTCACACTCGTGCGGCACGTTGCAGGCGGTCGGGCAGAGTGAACCGGACCCGGCGTATCAGAAGTTCGTCGCCCAACGCATCGCCGACGGCGTGTGCCGTGCGCTCAACAACCTTGCGCCCGCGCGCATCGGCTGGGGTTACGGCGAAGTCCCGCAGCACGTATTCAATCGCCGTTGGAAGCTCAAGCCCGGCACCGTTCCCCCGAATCCCTTCGGTAGCACCAATGACGCCGTGCGCACCAATCCTGGCGTCAACAACCCCAACCTCGTCGAGCCCGCCGGCCCGACCGATCCGCAGGTTTGGTTCATCTCCGCGCAGTCCACCAATGGCCGCCCCATCGCGCTCTACGCGGCGTACTCGCTGCATTACGTTGGCGGCGTCGGTCCGGGTCACATCTCGGCGGATTACTACGGCGCCTTTGCCGATCGCATTCAGGACCTGCTGGGTGCGGACCGGCAGGCCCCGCCGTTCGTCGGCATGATGGCCAACGGCACCAGCGGCGATATCAACAACATCAATTTCCGCGGTGGCCAACCCAAGCAGCCGCCTTACGGCCAGATAAGGCTCGTCGCCAACGACGTCGCTCAAGAAGTCGCGCGCGTCGCGAAGTCGCTGACCTACCGTGATTGGGTGCCGCTCGGGGTTGCGCAAAAGGAGATCACCTTGGGCCTGCGCCTTCCAGCGGCGGCTGAGGTGGAGAAAGCGCGCGAAGTGATGAGCCGTTCGAAGATGTTTCCCCGCATGGCGACGATGGAGGAGGTCTATGCGCGTGAGACGGTATTGCTGAAAGACTTTCCAGCCAATGTTTCCGCGCCACTCGCCGTCTTCAAGATTGGCGAATTGCGTCTGGCCGCGATTCCCGCAGAGACCTTCGTCGAGATCGGGCTGGAGTTGAAACGCAAACACCCGAGCAGCTTCACGATCTCCCTGGCAAACGCCTACCACGGCTATCTGCCGACTCCGGCACAGCACAAGCTCAGCGGCTACGAAACGTGGCGCGCGCGCTCTAGCTGCCTCGAAGTGGACGCCTCGACGAAGATTATCGCGGGTTTAGACGAGTTGTTTGAACGGTTGAAATAGCGGATCGAAACAGTTCCGCATGCCCCCTCATGGTTCCGAGGCGCGCAAACGCAGAAACAAGTTCGTCAGCGTGTGCGGCGACGGATCGTTGACCCATGCTTCAACAGAAATCAGGGCGGCGTTGGTCGCGCGCGTGTCCACGACCGCAACCGTCGTCCACGCGTTGGTGTGCAGACCGACGCTGTTCTTCTCCATCCGCACCGTCACATCGGGGGTGTTGGTGGTCAGGGTGAAACGCAAACCAGCCGAACCGTTGGTCAGAAAAGTTGTAAAAGCGCCCGCTGCGTCCGGGACAGTCGGGTTCTTCGCCAAGGCGTATTCGAGCAGGTTCACGAGCCCATCGCCGTCCGGATCGGCGTCGTTCGCGGCGATGCCCAAGTTGTTGGTTGTGCCCCAACGATCGCGCCGCCAGCTCGCCAGCGGCGAGGGCGCGACGACCCCATTGACCACCAACGCGTAGAGATGCTGGTTGGTTCCGCCTCCATTGTCCGCGACCAACAGAACGCTATAGCTGTTGCTGCCCACCTGCGGCAACGCCGTCCCCAGCGCAATCCCCTCGAAGTTGCGGGTGCTGATGCTGCCCATGTTCGTTTCCCAAAGCAGCGTCTTGTTCACAGGCGTGTAGGATGCGCCATCGAGATCGCTGATGCCGCTGACATCCGTGGCGCCCGCGAAGTTTACGAGGTAAATGCGGTTGCGAAAGCTGGGGACGAAGCCAATTCCCAGCGTGCGTTCGAGCACGAGCAAATTACCATCCGGCAGCGCCAGCAAATCGGATACGCCACTGCGCTCCGCGGTGGTCAACGAACTATCGAAACCAAAGGAATCCGTCAGGTAAGCCCACTGTCCTGCTGGGTTAAGCTGGTGATCGAACTTTTGCAGGCGAATCAAACTGCCCGCGCTCGCCGTCGACAACGCGCTCTCCTGCGCCAGCGCCTCCTCATTGGCCGTCCATAACGCACCGGCACCCCACGTGCAGGATTCGAGGCTGTAGTTGGAACGATCATTCGTTAGCACCGTCGGCAAGGTAAGCGTCCGCACCAGATTGCCGTCCGGCAAGGTGTGTTCGCGAAGGTAGCCACCGTCGGGAAACTGGCCCTCGTCGGAAATGAAAAACGTGCCGCGCGCGGAGCAATACGCAATGCCTTCGAGATCGTAGCCGACGGAGAGGGTGTTGGTTGCTGTAACGGCGGCGTTGGTAATGCGGCCATTCGCCGGGTTCACGCCGATGTGCAACTGGTAAACCTTCCGCTGGTTCGCATCGTCGCTGACCGCGTAGTAGGTAGTTCCGCTTACCCACGTCAGTCCGCTGAGTTCGGGCGCGTTCGCGGTCCAATCGTAAACGTTCTGACCGGGATCAGTAATCGTCACCGCCGCCGTCGCGCTCAACGCGAGCAAGAACTCCACACCATACAAAACGCCCAGTCGCGTGATCCGGCTAATCATGGTCACCCCAAAAACTACCACCACTCACGGCAGCGGCTTCACCATGATGTTCTTATAGTGCACCTCGCTGCCAGGATCGTGACCTTGAATTGCGAAGGTGCCGCTGCCCAGCAACCGCGTGACATACATTCCGTGACGCGGCGGATTCGGCTCCTCGGTGTAATCGGTGACCACCTTGCCATTGACGCTCGTGACCACGTGCTTGCCCTCGACCTTGATGTGGAGCGTGAACCATTCGTTGTCGTTGGCCACGGCGTTCATATTGTCCCGCACCGCGTAGAGCCCGCCGGTGCGGCTCGGATCCACGTGCGAATTGTTCACCTGAACTTCATACCCCTTCGCCGGCCAGCCCGGCCCTTGCAATTCCGTGTGGAAATACACGCCCGAGTTCGCACCCGGCTTGGTCAACACGTCGGCCTTGAACTCGAAGTTGCGGAAATTGTGACCGAACACCGGGCCGTCATAAAACAAATGCGACCGCACGCCGCGCACCACGATCTCGCCATTCTGCACGCTGAACGTGTCGGGGTTTTCGTTCACCTTCCAACCGTCGATCGACTTGCCGTCGAAGAGTGGAATCCAGTCGACGGACTTGTTTTGATTTGAGCAACCGTTGCAAAGCAGAACGAGCAAACTGAGCGAGAGAAGTTTTTTCATGATCGTATGGGCACGTGGAGATTGAGCGTATCAGCCAACGACGATTGTGCAATAACGCACACTTCGAGCCAGGAGCCGATTCGTCGGATGAATTACTCGCCCCGCGAGCCGTCTATTAATAGTCTCCAGCATCCATTGATGACGACGCAGCGAACTCAGCGAATGAATTGCAACGGCGTGGCCCGGCGGGATTTTATCCAGCTCGGTCTCGGCGCGGCCATGGGCTTGGGTTTTACGGATCTGCTCCGCATCCGCGCGCAGGCGGCGGCAGCGCAGGGTAAGGCGAGCTCGAACGGAATCAATTGCATCCTCATCTGGTTAGACGGTGGACCGAGCCATTACGAGTCGTTCGATCCCAAGCCCGACGCGCCGAGCGAAATTCGTGGCGAGTTCAAATCGATCCCCACCGCACTGCCCGGCGTGCATTTTTCGCAGTGCGTGCCAAAGCTGGCGAAGATCGCGGACAAGTTCACCGTGGTCCGTTCGATCTGTCACAAGGACCCCAATCACGGCGGCGGGAATCATTACATGATGACCGGCGCACCAACACCGGTGCCGGTGGGTTGCGGCGCGTTCGTAACGTTTCATCCGTCGTTCGGCTCCGTGGTGTCCTATCGGCGTGGCGTCCGCAACGGGCTTCCGGCTTACATGACCCTGCCGCAGGTTTCGCGTTCGGGCGGGTCCAATTTTCTCGGCAGCGAGCACGCGCCGTTCGTCATCGGCGGCGATCCGAATAAGGCGGACTTCAACGTCCGCGACGTCGTGTTGCCGCGCGAGATCAGCGAGGGTCGCGCGCAATCGCGGCAAGAGTTGCGCCAGTCGCTCGACCGGCTCGTGCGCATCCGTGACAAGGCGGCCGAAGATCCGGCGGTGAGTTTCGACAGCTTCTATCATCAAGGCGTTGATCTCGTGACGTCGCCCAAAGCGCAGGCGGCATTTGATATTTCCCAGGAATCCGCGGCAACGCGCGACGCTTACGGACGCACAGATTTCGGACAACGCTTGCTGCTCGCTCGCCGGCTCACGGAAGTCGGCGTGCCGTTCGTCACCTGCTATTACGGCGGCTGGGATCATCACAAAGACATTTTCAAAACGCTCAAGGGCGACTTCATGAGCAAGTTCGACGTGAGCCTCGCCGCATTGATCAACGATCTCGATACGCGCGGCCGCCTCGACAACACGCTCGTGATCGCGCTCGGAGAATTCGGTCGCACGCCGAAGGTGAACAAGGACGCCGGACGTGATCATTGGCCGCACGCGATGTCGGTGCTCATTGCCGGCGCGGGAATTCCGCGCGGACAAATTGTCGGTGCGACGGATGCGAAGGGTTACTACGCCGCCGAGAATGTTCATTCGCCCGAGGACTTCGCCTGCTCGCTCTACACGAAGATGGGCATCGATCCGCATCAAGTTCTCCACACCAACACCGGTCGGCCAGTGCAACTCGTCAACGGCGGCGCGCCCATCAAGGAATTATTTGCGTGAGGTGCGGGCGGGTTTTGCTTGTCGCACTTTCGCTGCTCACGTTTGTTCCCAACACGCGTGCGGCGGCACCCACGCTTGAATCGCTTTTCCCCGCCGGCGGACAACAAGGCACTGAAGTCAATGTCACCCTCGGCGGCACCTTCACGCCCTGGCCGGTGAAGTTTTGGGCAGATTCCGCCGGCATCGAATTCGACGTGGATGCCAAAAGCAACGGCGTGGTGAAAGCACGCATCGCCGCGAACGCGCCCGTCGGCCCGCATCTGGTGCGCGTGTTCAATGAGAGCGGCGCTTCGATCCCGCGATGGTTCATCGTGACCAGTCATCGCGAGGTCAGCGAGAAGGAGCCGAACAATGGTTTCAAGCAAGCGCAAGTCATCGGCAAACTGCCCGTGGTCATCAACGGCCGACTCCTCGAACGTGGCGACACGGATTTCTTCCGCGTCGAAGCGCAAGCGGGTCACTGGCTCGTGGCCCGTGTGGACGCGTATTCGCTCGGCTCGCCTGTGGACGCGACGTTGCATTTGTTCGACAGCCGAGGCGTGCGCGTGGCCTTCAATCACGACAGCGCGCAGAGCCTCGATCCGTTCCTCGCGTATCGCGTCGAGAAGACCGGCACTTACACGTTCGAAGTCGCGGGCTTCGTTCATCCACCGGCAGCGGACGTTCAATTCGCCGGCGGGAAATCCACTATCTACCGTTTGTCCGTCACGGACAGTGAATTCATCGAAGGAATTTTCCCCGCGAGCAATCCGCGCCAAGGATCAGTGACACAAAAAATTGGATGGAACATCGCGACCAACGGTGGCGACGCCTTGCCCAGCCTCAGCGCGAACACCAACGGCGCGAATGCAGAAACCGTTGCGATCAACGGCGGCGTCAGTCAATTGGTCATTCCGATCACCGCCTTCGCCGAAATCAACGAGATCGAGCCGAACGAAGCCAACACCAACGCACAGCACGTCACGGTGGCAGTGATAATCAACGGGCGAATTAGCAAGCCGGGCGATGAAGATCGCTTCGTGTTCGCGGCGAAGAAGGGCGACAACTTCGAGTTCAACGTACAATCCGCATCGCTGGGCTTTCCGCTGGCGACGGCATTGCGGGTTCTGAACTCCGACGGCGAGCAGCTCGCAAAAGCCGACGACGCGGAGGCGAGCGCCGATGCCAAGCTTTTGTGGCGCGCGCCCAAGGACGGCAACTATTTCGTCTCCATCACCGATCTCTACCGGAAAGGCGGCGATGATTTTGTCTATCGCCTCTACGCCGGCCCGCCGCGCGGCGACTTCACGCTCAGCGTCGCCGATCACACCTTCCGTCTCGAACCGGGAAAGACTAACAATCTCAATTGCACGCTCACGCGCAGCGGCAACTTCACCAACCAGCTGAACGTCACGCTCGAAGGTTTGCCCGACGGCGTCACCGCGAAGATCGGCGAGATTCCCACGAAGAACGGCGACATTAAGATTGCCCTCGGCGCGACGACCAACGCGGCGCCCGCCAATCAACCGCTGCGAATCCTCGCCCCCGCCACCGGCATCTCCACGCCGATACTCCGCGCGGCGACTTATGATCTGCGCGCCAAGGATCCTCCCCGCGGCCCGCGGGTGATCAGCGAGACGGATCAACTCTGGATCACAGTCGTGCCCAAAGGCGTGACTGCCGAAGCGCCCAAGAATCCCACCAAGAAAAAGAAAGGCACCGCACAACGGTAACTACGCGCAACACAGCGCGGAGTTGCCTCGCGCCGGCCGTTCGTTAATTTCTCCCACACGTCACTCATGCTCATGAAACATTTCTCTCCCCTTCGCCGCGCAATGATCGCTTTCGTCGCGGCACTCGCCTTCCAATTCGCCGCCTTGCTGGCACCCGCTGCGCCGCCGGCGCCGATTGATGGCGGCTTCACGCTCGCCGTCTTGCCCGACACGCAATTCTACGCGTTACGGTATCCCGAAACATACGACGCGCAGACCAAGTGGATTGCCGAGAATGTGAAGCGTTACAACATCGCCTACGTTCTACACGTCGGCGACATCACGGACAAAAACACGACGCCCGAGTGGGAAGTCGCCGCCAAGGCTCATGCGCGGCTTGAAGGCGCAGTCCCGTGCGCGTTGCTGCCGGGGAATCACGACCTCGCCAAGGGGCGCAAGTCCGGCCTGAGCGCCGCGTTTCCGCCCGACAGTTTCAAGAAGCTCCCGACGTTCGGCGCGTTTTACGACAAGGAACCAATGCGCTCGGACAACAGCTTCCATCTTTTCGAAGCCGGCGGCCGCAAGTGGCTCATCCTCGCGATCGAGTACGGACCCCGCAACGATGTGCTGCGATGGGCCGGCGACATTGCCAAGCAACATCCGGATCGCTCGGTCATCATGATCACGCACGCCTACCTCCGGCCGGACAACACGCGCTACGATCATCGCGTGAAGGTGGTCGTGAAAGGCAAAGAAGGTAACAAAGGGCTCGGCAAATCCGTGCTCGCCGATGATCCGGCCGGGTTCAACGACGGCGAGGAAATGTGGCAGAAATTGATCGCACCGAACGCGAACTTCGCCTTCGTGATCAGCGGCCACGTTTGCATCACCGGTCGTCGCACCGATAATGGCACGCAGGGCAATCCCGTTCATCAGATGGTCGTGGACTATCAGAACCAGCCGAACGGTGGAAACGGCTACTTGCGCCTGCTGCAATTCACGCCCGACATGAAGACCGTCCGCGTGAGCGATTACTCGCCGACGCTCGACAAGATCAGCGAAACACCGAACTCCAGCTTCGAACTGCCGGTGCCGCCCGCGCCGAAGCGCTGAACGAGTTCAGTGGTTGAAAACGAACTCGGCGGAGTTCAACAGCGCCCACATCACGTCCTCGGTCGCGGTCTGGCGCGTGGCGTCCTTCGCGGAAAACACTTTCAGCGCGACGCTCAACTCGTCGTCGATCGGCGGACGGTTGTAGATCGAGAGGTAAAGCTCATTCACGATCTCCTTCTCCGTGAGTGTGCCCTTTGCCAAAGCCCGCGCGCGGCCGTCATCGCTGGCGATCTTCGATTGAAGGCGCTTCGAATTCATCAGGTGCAATGCCTGCACCACGCTCGTCTTCGTATCGCGTTCGCACGGGCACTCAGCGCTCGCGTTCGGGCGACCAAAGGCGTCCATGAACTCCGAGTCGAGCTTGTGGTTCCACGTGTCGAGCGCGCGGGCGCCTTCCGGCAACCCCTGGAACTTTTCCGCAGCACCAGTCACGTCGGACACGGCGTCGAGCAGCACTTCGGCGGGAAGCCGGCGACGATAGGCGCGCGAAAAGTATTTCGTGTCGCCCTGATTGTATTCGTTGGGCAAGGAGCTGAGTTGATAGACGTGCGAGCTCATGATCGTGCGGATGAGTTGCTTCAGATCAAAACGATGGGCGACGAAATCGCGCGCCAGCCAATCGAGCAATGGCTCATTCACCGGCGGGTTCGAGGCGCGCATGTCGTCCATTGGATCCACAATTCCGCGCCCGAAAAACTGCGCCCACACGCGGTTCACTGCGGAGCGCGCGAAGAACGGATTGTCCGGTTGCGTCATCCAGTTCACGAGTTCCCCACGCGGATCGGTGCGGTCTGCTAGTTGCGGCGCGGGGCCGTCGAGCGGCTTCGGCTTCATAACTTCGCCGGTGACGGGATGCTTCACATCGCCGCCCGGCGCGAACCACATGAACTCCGCTTCGCCGGAGATCGGCGCGGAGATGCCCTGCCCTTTGCGCTTCGTCTGGCCGAAGTAGGCGGCGAGTTGGAAGTATTCCGTCTGGCCCCATTTCTCGTTCGGATGGTGATGGCACTTCGCGCATTCGAGCCGTGTGCCAAGGAAGATTTGTCCAACGAATGAGGTCGCGTCGATCGGATCGCGCTTGTCGCGGAACAATGCCACCGGCCCGTATTTGTGCGAACTGCCTGTAGCCGTGAGCAACTCGCGCACGAACTGATCGTAGGGTTTGTTCGCGCGGAAACTCTCGCGAAGCCATTGGTCGAGCAGGTAAACGGGCTTCACGCCCACACGCGAGGGATTCGGGCGGATCCAATCGCCCCACTTCACCGCCCACAAATCCGCGTATGCGGGATGCGCGAGCAGGCGGTCGATGAGCTTCTTGCGTTTGTCCGACGATTTGTCGGCGAGAAACTCGCGCGCCTGTTCCGCGGTCGGCAACACGCCCGTCGCGTCGAGCGAGGCACGGCGCAGAAACTCCGCGTCGGTGCAACCAACCGACGGTGCGATACCCAGCGTCTTGAGCCGCGTGTAAACGAGACGGTCGATCTCATTGTTCACCGGCAGCGCCGCGTAGAGCGAATCTGGCAGCAGCTTGTCCGCCGGCACCGTGACGCGCGATACGTCCACCAACCCCATGAACCGCGCGACCACCGAAGCTTCTCCGCTGTAATTGCCCGCCTTCACGAGACCGTTTTCATCCACGCGCGCCGTCTCTTTGTCGTTCGAGGCGAACTCCGCGAGATCGGAAACGTCGCGCACGCGGCCATCGGAATAACGCGCCTCCACACGGAGCCGCTGCGTCTCGCCCTTGCGATACACGCGCTCGCGCGGAGTCACTTTGATCTCGACAAGGGCAGGCTCATTCGTCCGCGTGTAGGGCATGCCCTCGCGAATCCATTTCACGAGCGTCTGATGCGCCGCGGAGCCCGCTTCGATTCGTTGCCCGCCTTCGTGCTCCACCGCGAGCGTCGCTTTCTTCAAAAGCAAGCTCTCCTCGGGCAATGCAGGGAAAACTCGCCGGCTGCGATCCGCCTTCACGATGCCCGCGAAGTCCGACTTCGGATCATACGCGAAGACCGAGAGCTTGAAGCCGTTCTGGCCATCGGGCTTCGCGTGGCACGAACCGGCGTTGCAACCCGCCTTGCTGAGCACGGGAAGAACGTCGTTGATGAAGCTGAGCGTCGGCTCCGCGACGGCGTTGGTTGGCACCGCCGCCTTCAGAGTCGCCTTCAATTTCCCGTCCGAGTTCCACACATAGACCGAGCCCTCATGGCTCCCGGCGAACACCGTCTTGCCATCGGCGGACGCCGCGACGCCGTGCAACAACTCGCCGGCGCTGGCAAATCGCTTGTCGCGCGCGGCCTCGGAGGTCTCGCGGCCCGTGTGCGCTTTGAATTCGCTGTAGGCCTTCACCATGCCGTCGTCCGTTGCACTGAAAAGCACCTTGCCGTCCTGCGCCCACGCAACCGCCGTCACCGGCGCAATTTGCTTGAGCGTGATTTCCTGTTCGCGGGTTTTCGTGTTCCAGAAATTGAGCACCTTGTCGGCGCCGCCGGTCGCGAGCTTCGAGGCGTCGGGGTTGAACGCGACCGTCAGCACGTGACCCAGGTGCGATTCGAACTTCGCCAATTCCTTTTGCGTGGCGAGTTCCCAAATCTTCACCGTCTTGTCTGCGCTACCCGTGGCGAGCCACTTGCCGTCACGGCTGATGTTCAAGGCGAGGATTGAATCTTTGTGCGCGAGCCAGGTCGCAACGGGTTTTCCATCTACAACGGAAAGCACGTGGACCACCCCGCTCTTGGTCGGCGCGCCATCGACGAAAACCAACGTGGCGTTGTCAGGCGTGAACTGGAGCGCGGTGACGCGGTTCGTGATGCCGTTCGTAAAATCCTTCGCGAGCTTGAACGTCTGCGCGTCCCACAACGCGACTCGTCGATATTCCGCGGCGGCAAGCCACTTGCCGTCCGCGCTCCACGCCAACGCCTGCACGGCGTCGCGGTGCAGCGCCAAGGTGGCGATGACTGGACGATTCGTCTGGGAGAGATCGTGAACGAGAACCTGATTCGCCCGCGCGACCGCCAGCCGCTTCTCATCCGGCGACAGTGCGATCGCGAGCACCGGCTGATAACTTCCCGGTAGGGCGGTCAATTTTTCCGGAAGCGCTTCCACGCCGAAGGCCTTCAACGCCTTTTCATCCCACGTCGCCCCGGCGTCGATCCACGCGCGCAGGGTTACGACGTCTTTTTCTGCGAGCTGTTTCTTCGGCGGCATGTGCGGATCGGCGTCCGCATCGAGCGATTTAATCAGCAAGCTTTGCGAAGATTTGCCGGACACCAAGGCCGCGCCGTTCTCGCCGCCTTTGAGCGCGGCGGCGCGGGTCGTCATCACGAGGCCGCCCTTTTTCTTCTCCTCGTTGTGACACGAGAGGCAGTTCGCCTTGAGCAACGCCATCGCCTGCGCCGGCTTCGCAACCGGAGCTTCCGCCGCAAACGCGCGGGCTGCCGCGACGACGAGGCTGGTGATGACGAACAGTGTTCGGCTCATGGAAACAGAAACTTGGACGGGAGCCCGCGCGATGGATTCACGCGAGTTACTTCGACTTCAACCAATCTAAACTTACGCGACGGATGCGCAGCCGGTTCAATCCGCCGATCTTCGAATCGCCCGCGCAGTAGGCGAGGAGGACGGCGTCATCGACGAAATGGATCGCGGTGTAGCAATACCAGCCATCCGGATCACCTTCGAGCAGCTTGCGGTGCGGCCACGTTTTGCCGCCGTCGGCGGAGATAGCGGCAACGAGCGGAGTGCGCTTGGCTTTCGGAAACGGGAACTGGCCGGAGTGGTCGTTGAAGATTGAAAGAAGCTCGCCGGAATTCGGCAGGCGCTCGATGCTCGCGGGCGACGTGGGCGATTTCATTTCCGTCGGCTCAGGCGCGCTCCAAGTCTTGCCACCGTCCGCCGAGTTGAAACCGTATTGCGCGCCGAGCGAAGTGCGCGCCCAACTGAAAAGTTTCCCATCGGCGAGTTCGACCACACCCGGCTCCTGCAAGCCCGAGGAGCACGCTTGCGGCGCGGCCCACCAAGTGCCCGCTTCGCGCCACGTCGCGCCTTCGTCGTCGGAAAGATACCACATCGCAATCCCACGGGCGTCGAACGACCGGCTGCTGTTCGGGTCCGTCCCGCGCGCGCGATGAAACGCCACCGGCGCAATGAGCCGACCGCTCGTCGTCTGAATCACGCGGTCGTTGTTCATTACGAAATAGCCGGGCGCCTCGACCATCAACTTCGGCTCCGACCACGTCACACCGTCATCGCTGGATGTGCGAATGTACGGACGGCAATCGATCCAGCTGTTTTTCAACAAATAGAAGAACGCGAGCTTGCCGCTCTTGAGCCGCAGCAACGACACGCTCATCACATTGTGTCCGCCGACATTTTCGAGCACCGACTTCGGCGCCGACCACGTGCGCCCTTGATCGTCGGAATGAATCACCACGATGCGCGCCGGACTGCTGTCGCCCGCGCCACCGTAAAACTGCGTGTAGAAATAGACCACTCGACCCGACTTCAGCGTGGCAAAGGAACCTTCCGAGTTGCGCGGATTCTCCTTCGTCGGCTCGACGTTGACGACGATTTGGTTCTCGGCGGCGCTCAGAAACAACGCCGAAACGAAGAGCGCAACGAGGGCGCGGCTGAATGTTTTCATCATGGTAAGCGCCCCGACGTTAGCCGAAGGCTTCGCCTTATGCCAGCAACGCCTTCACGACCTTCCCCTCATCCGTCGGGCCGATGAGGCGATTGTTGAGCCCTTGCGTGCGGTAGCTGAAGTGATACGGATCCATACCAAGCAGGTGGAGCATCGTGGCCTGCAGGTCGCGCACGGTGACTTTGTTCTCGGCGACGTGATAGCCGAAATCATCGGTCTCGCCGTAGGTGATGCCGCCCTTGATGCCGCCGCCGGCCATCCACAACGAGAAGCAATGCGGGTGATGATCGCGCCCGAGGAACTTGCTGCCACCGCGCTCCTCGTTGAGCGGCGTGCGGCCGAATTCGCCGCCCCAGATGACGAGCGTGTCGTCGAGCAGGCCGCGTTGCTTGAGGTCCTTCACCAATGCGGCGCTCGCCTGATCGACGTCGCGGCATTTTTTCGGCAAGCCGGTGACGAGGTCGTTGTCGGGGCCCGTGCCGTGCATGTCCCAGCCCCAATCGTAGAGCTGCACGTAGCGCACGCCCTTCTCGATAAGCCGGCGCGCGAGCAGACAGTTGTTGGCGAAGCTACCCTCGCCCGGCTTCGCGCCATAGGCGGCGAGCACGTGCGCAGGTTCCTTGCCGATGTCGAACGCCTCGGGCACGGCGAGCTGCATGCGATACGCGAGTTCGTATTGCGCGATGCGCGTGACGGTCTCGGGATCGCCGAATTGTTTCGCCTCAAGCTGATTCAACACGTTCAACGCATCGAGGCTGCGACGGCGCGTGTCGCGGTCCATGCCGGGCGGGTTGTTCGAAAAAAGAATCGGCTCGCCGGACGTGCGGCATTGCACGCCCTGATAAACGCTCGGCAAAAATCCCGAACTCCACAGGCTCTTGCCGCCTGTCGGATCGGTGCCGCCGGAGAGCAGCACGATGAAGCCGGGCAGGTCCTGATTCTCGCTGCCGAGCCCGTAGGTGACCCACGAACCGATGGCCGCGCTGCCGGCGAGGCGGTTGCCAGTGTGGACGAACAGCTCGGCGGGCGCATGGTTGAACTCCGAGGTGTTCATGGACTTCACGATGCACGCGTCGTCCGCGATGGTCTGGAAATGCGGGAGGAGTTCGCTGACCCACGCGCCGCCTTTGCCGTAGCGCGCGAACTTGTGCGGCGTGCCGAGCATTTTGGGCACGCCCTTGATGAACGCAAAGCGCTCGCCCTTGAACAAACTCTCCGGGCACGGCTGGAGGTTCATCTCGACGAGCTTGGGCTTCCAATCGAACAGGTCGAGCGACGGCGGCGCGCCGGACATGTGGAGGTAAATGACATTCTTCGCGCGCGCGGGCAACGGCGGCGCCTTGGGCACGAGCGGGCTGTCCGGCGATTTCGTCGTCGCGGAAAAAGCATTCCGGCCGAGCAACGAGCCGAGCGCAATGGAGCCGAGGCCAAAGCCGCCTTGGCCGAAAAACGTGCGGCGCGTGATGGCGCGGGTGGTTTCAAATCGCATATTCATTGTTCAACCTTTCGTCAGCACACCATCCAGATTCAACAATACGTTCCCCACCACCGTCCACGCGGCGGCTTCGGCAGCGTCGAGGCGGGCGGGGAGCGGGCCGAGCGGGTCGGTGGACATCTTCTTCGCGGCGTCGGCGTCGGCGCGGAAGTGCGCGAGTTCCTTTTCGTAAAGCGACACCAGCGTCTGCACCTGCGCGTCACTCGGCGGACGCGACAGCGCGAGTTTCAATCCGTAACGCACGCGGTCGGCCACGCTCGCTCCGCCTTCGCGCACGACGCGGCGGCCCAGCGACTGCGCCATCTCGACGAACGCCGGGTCGTTGAGCGTCACGAACGCCTGCAACGGCGTGTTCGTCGGCAGGCGGCGCACGGTGCAGTTCTCGCGGCTCGGCGCGTCGAACGTCGCCATGCTCGGATACGGAATCGTCCGGCGCCAGAACGTGTAGAGTGCGCGACGGTAGCGGTCCTCGCCCGTGCTCGTCGGGTAGGCGCGCTGGCCGTTGAACGCCGCGCGCCACAAGCCGTCCGGCTGCGGCGGATACACCGACGGCCCGCCGATTTTCTTGCTCAACAATCCGCTCAACGCGAGCGCCTGGTCGCGCACCGCCTCGGCGTCGAGCCGGCGACGCGGGTAATGCGAGAGCAGCCGGTTGCGCGAATCGCGCGCCGCCGCGTCCGGACTCGCGAGCGACGACTGCTGATACGTCGCGCTCATCACGATGAGTTTCACGAGCGCTTTCACGTCCCAATTCAAGCCGGTGACGCCATCGCGCACCGGGTTCGCCGTCGCGGGCGAACTGAACGTCACCGCGAGCCAGTCGAGCAGTTCGGGATGCGACGGCGCCTGCCCTTGCGTGCCGAAATCCTCCTCGGTCTCGACGAGGCCGATGCCGAACAGTTGCGCCCAGAAACGATTCACCGCCACGCGCGCCGTGAGCGGGTTGTCGCGGCTCGTTAGATAACGTGCTACGCCGATGCGGTTCAGTGGGGCGTCTTTCGGCGGCGCGTTGAAGGCTTTGAGGAAACCGGGCTCCACTTTGTCGCCCGGCGCAAGGAAATTGCCCTTCGTCAAAATGTGTGTCTCGCGTTGCTTGTCTTTCGCGAACTCCTTCATCACCGGCACAAGAACCGGCTTCACGTCGGCGAGTTCCTTCTTCAACTTCGCCAACTCCGCGAGCGGCTTCGTCAGCGACGGCTCGAACTGTCGGTAGTGCGCGAACAAATCGGCGCGCTGCTTCTCGGTGCGCTTCTCCGGCGCGACCGCGACGATGGCGCGAATGTTTTCCGGCAACACGCGCACGGGTTTCGCCTGCGTCGTGACGGAAATTCGGAAGCGCCCGACCGGCGCTTCGCCCGCTTTGCCCGCGCCGCCGGGCGTGAGATTGAACGTCAGCCATGTGCCGCCGTCGTCGCCGACTTTGCCCGTCGTCTCGAACACGGCTTCATGCGCCTTGCCGACGCCGGGTGCCCAACCCGTTTTCGCGTCACCATCAATCGCCTTGTCCGCCTCGTTGCCGGCTCGAGCGGCATCAGCGGTGGCGTTCGCGAGCTTGACCGAGCGACCGCCGCCAAAGCTCACGATGGCGTCCGGCGCAGGTGAATCATTCACCATCTGCTCGCCGACGGTCGCGCGCGCGGAGTCGAGCGCGAGCACCTTGAAACGCACGAGCCGCGTGCCCGTGCCGCCGTCGGTGCGATTCCAAATCGCGACATTATCCACGGCGAACTCTGCACCGAGGTCCACTTCCCACCACGGGTCGTCAGAAGCTTTCGTGTGCGTGGTGGACATGGCCTTGAAGTAATCGCCATCGGTGTTGCCATCGATCGCCAGCTTCGCTTCGCCACCGAAGTCGGTGCTCGATTGCGACGCCTTGCCCTTGGTCGCAACGTTCTCTCCACCGCTCAACACCTGCACCTCGGCGAGCGACAACATTCGTCCCGGACCTGGCAACTCGACGCGCACGAACCGCGCCTTCTTCGCACCGTCTTTCAGCGGCAACGTCTGCATTTTGAATTCGTTCACGGTCAAGCCGGCCACAGGCTTGCCCGGCTTTTCCTCAGGCAAAATCTCCAAACGCACCGCCGTGATGTTTTTTAAATCCGTCTTCGCCTTCACCACTAGCGTGTCAGTGCCCTTCACCGCGCCGGTGACGAGGACGGAGTTGTCCGCTTGTTTCGTGAGTTTGGCGTTCTTGCCGCCGCGCACTTCAGCCGGCTCCAACGTTGTCCACGAGATTGGTTTGCCCTGATCTTTTTCCCACACTGCGAGCCGCGCGAGTTGTTCCGCCGTCGGCGTCGCGAGCATTTTCTCCAGTGACGTGATCTGCGTATTGAGCCGCGTCTGCTGCTCACGTTGCGACTTCGTCAGCAGCGGCATCGTGGGCTCTTCGGTCGGTTTGTCCGAGTCTTCGGTCTGATTGAAGATCGCGAACATCTGGTAGTATTCCTGGTTCGTGATCGGGTCGAACTTGTGCGTGTGGCACTGCGCGCAGTTCATTGTAAGCCCCATCCACGCCTGCACGGTCACGGCGATGCGATCCTTCACGGCGGCGACGCGAAACTCCTCGTCATCGGTGCCGCCCTCGGTGTTGGTCATCGTGTTGCGATGAAACGCGGTGGCCACCTGCTGCTCCTCGGTCGCGTTCGGCAAAAGATCGCCGGCCAGTTGCTCCAGCGTGAATTGATCGTAAGGGAGGTTGCGGTTGAAGGCGTTGATCACCCAGTCGCGGTACGGCCAGATGTTTAACCGTAACGGATCGGAACCGTAGCCGGCGCTGTCGGCGTATCGCGCGATGTCGAGCCACATGCGCGCCATCCGTTCGCCGTAGGCGGACGAAGCAAGCAGGCGGTCCACAACCTTCTCGAAGGCATTCGGTGATTTGTCATTCACGAACGCATCGACTTCCTCCGGCGTCGGCGGAAGTCCGGTGAGATCGAGCGACGCGCGCCGGATGAGCGTGTGGCGATCGGCGGCGGGAGATTGCTTGAGCTTCGATTCCTTCAATTTCGCCGCGATGAAGTTGTCGATCGGGCTCGCCACGCGCCCGCCGCTGACCTTGGGCACCGCGGGCAGCTTTGGCTTTACGAATGCCCAGTGCTCGGCATACGGCGCGCCTTGTTGGATCCATTTCTTGAACACCTCGATCTCGCGCGGCGTGAGCGGCTTCTTCTCTTTCACCGGCGGCATCACGTCGTCCTCATCCTTCGTGACGATGCGCGTGATGAGTTCACTCTTCTTCAGGTCGCCAGGCTTGATGACATAAGAACCTTTGCGGTCCTTCACCGCCTCGTCGCGCACGTCGAGCCGCAGCTTCGCCTCGCGATGCGTTTCATCCGGGCCGTGGCAGTGAAAGCATTTCGTCGAAATGACCGGCAGGATGTCGCGACTGAAATCAATCTTCGCCGGGATGGGCGCGTTTTCTTTTTCCTTCGCGAGTTCCGGCCCGGCAATGGCCGTCCACGCCCCAAGAGCGGTCGCGACAAGGAATCCGGTCAACGTTCTGGCTTTCATGCTTCGTGAAACAATAGACGCCACCGCCGCGCCGCACCATAGAGGAAACTTCCCGAGTCATGTAAAATTCTCCGCACGGTCAGACGCCATGCCAGCAGGAGAAATGCGCCGACGAACTTCAGCGAAACTGTTTGTAGAACATTGCCGCCGAGATCAACAGTCCGATGGCGGTGATGATCTGCCGGACGCGTTGTTGCGGGATGCGCTGCGAATAATGCGCGCCGAGGAAATAACCCACGACCGCGCCCACGGTCATGACACCGGCCTTGGGCCAGTCGATGAGGCCGGCGTAAATGAAGTACGCGGCGGCGACGAGGTTGATCAACGTGCTGAGCACGGTCTTGAGCCCGTTCATCTCGTGGATGTCCGTCAGCCCAAGAAAACCCAGCGACGCGAGCATGAGGATGCCGATGCCCGCGCCGAAGTAGCCGCCGTAGAGCGCGACGAAGAATTGAAACACCACCGCGATCCAAACGGCTTTGTGATG
Source organism: Limisphaerales bacterium (assembly GCA_044224905.1). Taxonomy (GTDB): domain Bacteria; phylum Verrucomicrobiota; class Verrucomicrobiia; order Limisphaerales; family JBGAJN01; genus JBGAJN01. The sequence goes on along the minus strand of JBGAJN010000001.1, from coordinate 874,800 downwards.
CGGATGCGCCGGCGCGGAGTTGTTGCCGAAGCCGGCGAAACGTTTGAAGGCTCCCTGCGCGAGAAAAACAATGGTCGCGAACAACAGAAGGAACGGCACCATTTTCGCGAAGACTTTCTCGTCGGTTCTCGTGAGCAGAACACTTCCGATCAGACCGCCGATGAGGCTGACCGGCACGAAGCGTTTCAACCACGGCCGCACGCTGGCGATCTGGTTGCGGTAGCCGTAGACACTGCCCACCGTGCCGACCATCAACGCGAGCGTGCTCGTGGCGTTGGCGACCGTCGCTGGAGTTCCCACCAGCATCAGCGTCGGGAACGTCAGCAAGGTTCCACCGCCCGCGACCGCGTTGACCACGCCAGCCGCGGCGGCGGCAAGGGCGAGAGTCATGGTTTCCATTCCAGTCATGTGGCGGGGAGTTTGGCCGAACCGGGGCGCAACTCAAGCCGGAGGTCGAATCACGAAGCTCCGTTCACCAACGCCCCGCCAAAGGCTCGCTTAACGGCCGCTGAAGTTTTACACTCCCTTAACAATTTTCCCGCGTTGCACGAACTGATCCTTTACACGCACGGCGTCTCATTTATCACAACCGATAGCAACAACCGCACGAACACCTATGAAAACATCCGCCGCCATCATCGCAGCCCTCGCCCTCGGCGCTTCCGCGTGGACGAGCTACGCACAAGACCCGCAATCCGAACCGCGCCGACGCCCCGGCCCCGGAGCCGACGAAGGCAGTGAACAGCGTCCGCCCGCTCCGCCCAACCAGGAATCCCGACGCGGACCTCAAGGGGAGAAAAATGGCGACCGCTCGCAAAACCGGGGCAACCGAGGCGATCAGCCCATGTCGCCGCGCGATCGCGGGAAAGCGATGGAACCCGGCAACCGCGACATGCAATACCAAGGCCCGCGTCGCAACGAAGGATTCAACTCTCGTCAGAACAACCAACGCAATTTCGCCGGTCCCGGCAATGATCGGCCTCCGCGTGGGCCGATGTTCTCACCGAAAGGCCGCGAAATGGACGGAAGGGACCACGGGCCGCAGGTTGGCGGTCGCGATGGATTCGAACCGAATCGTGGTTTTCATCCCATGCAGCCGATGAATCGCGGTCCGCGTGAATTCGCCGGCCCTCAAGGAAACGTCCCCCCGCAGGGACAGCGATTCTCGCCCGGCGGACCGGGGCCGGGTCGCGGCCCACAAGGCCCGCAGTTCGGTGGTCGTCGGGAATTTGGTTCGGGAGGCGGCTTCGGCCCCATGCAACGCGGCCCGCAGAATTTTGCCGACCGAGGCAATCGTTTCGCGCCGATGAATCCACGCTTTTCGCCGAACGGACCCAATCGGGAGTTTCAACCGCAGCCCGGCAATCGCGGTCCACGCGACGGAAGCCAAATGGGGCCCATGGCGCGCCGTCCCAGCAATCAGGATGGCCCCGACAACCGGATGGAGCACCGTCGCCAAGAGATGCAACGCGGTCAGCCGGACGGAGATCGCTCACCGAACACTCGAGAGCCGCAGCAGCGCCCGCGTCATCAGGAAGGCGGCTCGGTGGAAAATCGTAACGACTCACGGCCGAACCCGGAGGCGCGCCGCGAATCACGCGACGCCCAGCCGCGCAATCCCGAGGGACGCCCGAACCTAGATCGTTCCAACGCGCCCAATCGCGACGGCGAAGCCCGCCCGCAGAATCGCGGCAACAACCGTCGTCCCACTGAGGAAGGCAATACGGAGAGCCGTCGTTCCGAGCCCGAGCGGCAACGCGACGACAATCGTCCGGAGCGCAAAACGCCCGATCGCGAGTAATATTTAAGCACAATTCCCAGGAAGGCTGGTTCGCCAATGCGGGCCAGCCTTCGTCGTTTTAGCGAGCGAGAGTTTCCGAAGTGAGAGGAAAAGTTACGCGGGTTTTGGCCCGGTCGAATCCAGGTGCAGATTTTCAAACTCTGTCACTTGGCAGTGAGGAATCTTCCGCTACCTTTGGGCTGTCTGAAGCTCATCTGCACATTACGATTTGCCGATGGCCAATGCGTGGTGGCGGTCATGAAGGCCGATTCGCCACAGCAGAGCTCTCCTATTATCTACGACGGCGCGGTGGAGCGGCTCTCTTGGCGACCTCCCAACGGTGACCCGTTGGACTTCAAAGTAATTTTCCACTCACTCGCCCGCGAGCATCACGCTCGCTTGGAGGTTCAAGAGGAAGGTGACTACTCTCCGACGCGACCGGCGCTTGCGCGAGGGCTCCATCCAGCGACAGTGGCGGAGCTCATCAAGCAAAGACAGTTGTTAAGCCGGTTCGACGACTAACGAGGCGACTGCTTTCCGCCCGCAAACTTGTCTCAATCCGCGAAGCTTTGTTCATTGGCGGAAGAAATCCGGATCGGAGTCATGCCCAGAATATTCGCGCCAGCGGCAGGCTGGCCGGCTTTGTCGCAACGTTCCAGCAAACGCTGGGCAAGGTGCTGCACGAGGCGGATGCGCGACTTCAAATGCATGAGGTCGACATCGTTCATGACCACTTCCTGAGAGAGCTGCTCCGCAAGCTGTTGGCTGAGGGCGTGAATTTTTTCGAGCATCACTGTTTTCATAAGCAATTCCAGTTACGCTTCAGACACGGGAGTTGGCCAACCGTTCAGAAAAACTTCCGGCCAAACGGATTACTTTCGCGACATTTCCCGCGTTGGTTGCACGATTGACGCTCACGCTGTCCGAGCGCAAACTCCACCCGGTTTGACCACGGCGAACAAAATCTCGATCCTGCGGATCCTGCTCGTGCCCTTCTTTGTCACGCAGGTGCTTTACTACGTGAAGCACGGCGAGGAGATGCACCGGTTCCTGGCGTTGATGTCGTTCGCTGTGGCGGCAATCAGCGACGGCGTGGATGGCTACATCGCGCGGCGTTACAACCAGAAGAGCGAGCTTGGGGCTGTCCTTGATCCGCTCGCGGACAAACTCCTGCTGGTATCCGCCGTGGTGGTGTTGAGCTTCGATCACGAGCCGTGGCTGGAGCAACTTCCGCTGTGGTTTACCGGAACAATTATCGGACGCGATGTCGTTCTGCTAATCGGCACTTCAGTGGTGCATCACATGGTGGGCAAGGCGCGGGTGCAGCCGCATTTCACCGGCAAGATCGCCACCGTGCTCCAGATGATCACCGTGCTGTGGGCGTTGCTCAAATGGGACGCGAACTGGCTCTTCTATTGGTGCATCGGCGCCGCGGTGTTCACGGGATTTTCAGGAATCCTCTATGTGACTGACGGAGTTCGGCAATTGAGCACCAGCCCGTCGAGCTCGCCCAAAGCGGATCAGTGAAATATTCCCGCCGACTTTGCGTTTCGGAAACTTCCCGCTAAGTTCCGCCGTGAGTGAAATTGTTTTTCATCTCCTGAATTTTCTTATGCCCAAAGAACCGCAACTCAAATTGAAGGTTGGCGATCCCGCGCCAGCATTCACCACCTCCACGAATGGCGGCGGCCGCGTGTCGCTGGCCGATTACATCGGCAAACACGTCATTCTCTACTTTTACCCCAAGGACGATACACCCGGGTGCACGAAGGAAGCGTGCGCTTTCCGCGACGGTTACGCGGACTTCAAAAAGAAGGGCGCGGTCGTGCTCGGCGTTAGCACCGACCCGGTGAAGTCCCACGACAAGTTCGTGGAGAAGTTCAAACTGCCATTCACGCTTTTGGCCGATGAAGACAAGAAAATCGTCGAAGCCTACGGCGTCTGGGGCGAGAAACAGTTCATGGGACGAAAATACATGGGCACGTTTCGCGTAACGTTTTTGATCGGCCCGGACGGACGGATCAAAAAGATCTGGCCGACCGTGAAGCCCGAGGAACACGCCGCCGAAGTTCTCGCGGCGCTGTGAGCCGACACCTCAGAGCCGCCATTGCTGGCGATGCGGGGTGAATTCGCGGAACTCGCCGGTAGTTTTTCGGGAGGCGAAGATCAGCAGCCCGATCGTGGCAATGAACGTGACCAAAATCACACTGGCGACCAGCCAACCAGCAATGTTTCCCAGCGCGAGCGAGCGATAGAGATCGTCCCACGACTCGATCGGGTACTCGGCGTGCATGAATATCTTCGTCATCCACGCGAGCAGGATGATCGCATAGAGAAAGCCGTAGTTGCGCTTCAATCGTCGCCCGACCGCTTCGAGCGCGCTGATCTTGAATGCCGGCATCACCAAGTCCGCGCACATCACCCGGCGCCAGTCGCCTTGGAGGATCGTCGTCGTCTGCGACACCACAGGAACCAAGAAGTGCGCTTCCAGCATGCGAACCCGGGCGCGGTAGGCGTCGTAGAACCGATACCGACGCGCTTCGATCCACAACATCACGCTGACGACGATCAGATTGAAGAAGAACACCAGATGCGGAACGTCGCGGAAAGAGAAAGCCACCGTGAAGATCGTGCTCGTCGTCGTGATTGCCCACGTAGTCGTGGCGTCGAGACGCTGACGCCAGATCATCGAGCGGGAGAGTTCGCCGCGATAGAAGTGCGACATTGCATTGACGTACGATGCGTCGCCAACGCCGGGAGTCGGCGGGGAAACAGATTTGTTTTCTGCTTCAGCCATGACGCAACATAGGCCTGTCGAACCACAGCGAGAAGCGATTTCTACCGTGTTCTGCCCAAATTCCTCGCGAACCGGAAACCTTTGGCCCCTCCCGTGCCGTCTGGCACAGGACTGCGGATGAATTTTGCTGACAACCGGCGCATCCCCAGTGAAGTTCTGCCAAATCCTATGAAAGATACCTTTGCCGTCCGGCGATCCGACCGTCCGTCTTCGTCCCTGCGTTCTTTGTTGTGCGCCTTAGCCACGATCTGCGCGCTGACTTCCAGCGCTCTCGCCGCGTCGCCCGAGGCGGAGGCAAAGACGATTGTCCAAACCGCCGGCATCAAAGGCGGCATCGTCGTGCAATTGGGCATCGGCGATGGCAAACTGACCGCCGCGTTGCGGGTGAACAACAGCTACCAAGTGCAGGGCCTCGACACCGACGCGAAGAAAGTCGCGGCCGCGCGCGAATCGATTTACGCCACCGGCAAATACGGCCCCGTCGCCGTGGAAAAGTTCGACGGCAAACTGCTCCCCTACATCGACAACTTCGCCAACCTCCTCGTCGCCGAGGATCTCGGCGGCATTTCGATGGCCGAAGTGAACCGCATCCTCGTCCCGAATGGCGTAGCGATGATCAAGAAAGGTGGCCAGTGGACGAAGTCGGTGAAGACCAAGGAAGCGAAATTCGACGACTGGACGCACTATTACTACGATGCGAAGGGCAACGCCGTCTCGAAGGACACGCAAGTCGGCCCGCCCGAGCGTTTGCAATGGGTCGGCAACCCGCGCTGGTCGCGCCATCACGATCGCATGTCCAGCGTCAGCGCCGAAGTGAGCGCCAACGGTCGCTTGTTCTACATCATGGACGAAGGATCCCGCATTTCGATCCTGCTCCCCTCCAAATGGCAGCTTTGCGCCCGCGACGCCTTCAACGGCACGGTCCTCTGGAAACGCGCGATTACCAATTGGTCCGAGCACATGTGGCCGCTCAAGACCGGTCCGACGCAACTCACGCGTCGCCTCGTGGCCGATCACGACCGCATTTTCGTAGCGGATGAACTCGAAGGCCCAGTGTCCTGCCTCGATGGCGCCACGGGCGAACTCATTCGCAAATATCCCGAAACCAAAGGCACGGAGGAAATTCTCCACGTGAACGGCACGCTCTTCCTGCTCGTGAATCCGAACAAGTGGGCCATCGCCGATTACGCGCCGAAACTTCAAAGCGACCAAGGCCGCGTCGCCAACGAATACGAATGGGATCGCAAACCGCGCTTCATCATGGCCGTCAACGCGGACTCCGGAAAAGTTCTGTGGAAAAAGGAAACCCTCTGCGCACCGATCACGCTCGGCTCCGATGGCCAGCACGTCGCATTTTACGATGGCGACCACGTCGTCTGCCTCGACGCTAAGGATGGCAAACAGCAGTGGGTCAGTCAGGAGCAGGGCAAGCGCAAGCTTATCGAATACAACTTTGGACCGCGCGTGCTGTTCCACAACGACGTGATCCTCTACGCCGGCGGCGATGGCGTGGAACGCGGCCTCGATATCAAGACTGGCAAGATTCTCTGGGGCGGCACGCATGAGAAGTCCGGCTATCGCTCGCCCGAAGACCTTATCGTCGCGGGCGGACTCGTGTGGAATGCCGGCACGACCTCGGGCGGACAGAGTGGCGAGTTCACCGGTCGCGATCCGCGGACCGGCGAGGTGAAGAAGAAATTTGCCCCCGACGTTCCGGACGGCACGTATTGGTTCCACCACCGCTGCTACATCGCGAAGGCCACGGAGAAGTTCATCATGCCGTCGCGCACAGGTATCGAGTATGTGGACCTCGACAAGCAGCACTGGGACCTCAATCACTGGGTTCGCGGCGCGTGCCTTTACGGTGTGCTGCCGGCCAACGGCCTCACTTATGCCGGCCCGCACAACTGCGCCTGCTATCCGGAAGCCAAGCTCGACGGCATGAACGCCCTCGCGTCGGGCGCCAACTCGCCACATCCAAAAACCCGCACCGAAGAACAACGCCTCGAACAAGGCCCCGCATGGGGTCAACCGATCGATGAAAAGGACGCCGACGCGAAGGATTGGCCCACGTATCGCCACGACGCCGCACGCAGCGGTTTCAGCGATCAAACGCTTCTGCCGAGCCTCGAACGCGCGTGGGAAGTTTCCCTCAGCGGAGCGCTTTCCGCACTGAGCATCGCCGGTGGCAAAGTGTTCGTCTCGCAAATCGATTCCCACACGTTGCACGCCTTGGATCACGTGACCGGCAAAGAAGCCTGGCACTTCATCGCCGGCGCGCGCATCGATTCACCGCCCACGTACTGGAAAGGCCGCGTTTACTTCGGCGGCAAAGACGGCTGGGTTTATTGCCTCCGCGGAACCGATGGTGCGCTCATCTGGCGCTTCCAAGCCGCACCCGGCGATCGCCGCCACGCCGCGTGGGAACAGGTCGAAAGCGTATGGCCCGTTCACGGCAGCGTGCTCGTGGAAAACGGCACAGTGAACTGTGTCGCCGGTCGCTCGATGTATCTCGACGGCGGCCTGCGCTTCGTGCGCCTCGATGCGCTCACCGGCAAGAAACTCGCCGAAGTGAACTACGACGACAAGGACCCTGACACCGGCAAGGACCTCCAATCGCGCCACCTGACGCTGCAGATGCCCGTCGGTTTGAATGACATTCTCTCCAGCGACGGCCACATGATGTATCTGCGTTCGCAGAAGATCAAAGCCGACGGCATCCGCGTGGACATCGGACCCGTGAGCGGCAATGCCGCCGAACAAGGCGGGGCGCAAAAAGGCGAAGGTCGCCATTTGTTCGCGCCGATGGGCTTCCTCGATGACTCGTGGTTCCACCGCAGCTATTGGGTTTACGGCAAGTCCTTCGCCGGCGGTCACAACGGTTATTATCAGGCCGGCAAGTACACGCCCGAAGGCCGCATCCTCGTTCACGACTCCACCAACGTCTACGGCTTCTCGCGCCTGCCGCAGTACTACAAGTGGACCACGACGATGGAGCACCAACTCTTCTCGGCGAGCAAAGAAGCGCCGAACGTCGAGGTCGACAAGGCCAGCACCGCAGGCGGAGCCAAGAAAAAAGCGGGCAAAGCCGCGGCCAAAGCGGACAACAAAAAAGGCAAGAAAGGCGCCCCCGCAGTCGCCGCCACGCCGCACGTGAAATTCGACTCCGACAAAATCGATCCGTCGAAGAAAGCGCTCACGGTCGAGGCTTGGGTCATGCCCGACGGCAAGGACGGCGTCATCGTGCAACACGGCGGCGGCGTGACCGGTTATCAGCTGTCACTCCAGGACGGTCGTCCCGGATTCTCGATTCGTGCGGATAACAAATCCATCACGGCCGACGCGCAACGTCCGCTCGACGGCGGCTGGCATCACCTCGCCGGCGTGCTCACCGAAGGCCAGCAACTCCGCCTCTTCGTTGACGGACAGGTCGCGGCCGAAACCAAAGGCGCGTTCGTCACCAAGAAACCCAATCAAGGTCTCGTGCTCGGCTACGCCGGCGCCTCGCACGTGAGCGAATTCGGTCACGGTGCGCCTTACACCGGAATGATCGATCAATTCGCCGTGTTCGGCCGCGCGTTGGACGAAAATGAAATTGTCGAACACGCCAACAGCGCGGGCGCGATCAAAACCGCCAAGGGCGCATTGGTGGTCGCCACCTTTGACAACGGCAACGCGAAGGACGAATCCGGCAACGCGTCACACGGCATCATGAACGGCGTCGAAACCGGCAAAGGCAAAGTCGCTGCCGCGCTGTGGTTCCGCAAAGGCACCACCAGCACCGCACCGTCCGCACTCGCCGCCTCGACCCCCGGCGCGCCCGCTGCGGCTCCGAACAAGTCCGGCTCCTTCGTGCAGCACAACTGGGAACGCTCCGTTCCGATCATCACCCGCGCCATGGCGATGGCCGGCAAGGCCGTGTTCATCGCCGGCCCGCCGGATTTGATCGACGAAGAATACGCGTTCGAACGCATGTCGCAAAAAGACCCTGGCATTCTCGCCGAATTGGCCCGCCAAGACGACGCGCTCGACGGCAAGAAGGGCGGCATTCTTTGGCTCGTTTCCACCGAGAACGGCAAGATGGCCACCGACTTCAAACTCGAGAGCCCGCCCGTCTGGGACGGCATGTCCGTCGCGCAAGGCCGGCTTTACGTCGCCACGGTTGATGGCAAAGTGCATTGCTACGGCAAGCCGTAACAAATCGTCCGTCCAAACAACGTCACGTGAGGGCGCGGCTTCAACCGCGCCCAAACTTTGATAAGAACTCCGGTGTAACGTGTGAAAATGTCTGTGCTCAATTCCGGTTCTCGCTGCCTCGCGCTGCTCGCTGCGTGTCTCACACTCAACGCCGGCGCACACGCCTGCACCATCCCCGTCTTCCGCTACGCGCTCGACCGCTGGCCAGCGGATAATTTCCGCCTCGAAATCGCCGCCACCGACGCGAAGGACGAAGCCATCGGAAAGTTCATCCGTAACTACGGCACCGAGTCCGCGCTCAACCTCGAACTCGCGCGCGTTCAAACCGGTTCGCGCCTGCTCCGTCCGCACGCCGAGGAAACCGCCGCCGCTCCCGTTTGGACCGGCACGCTCAATCCCACCACGCTCGCGCAGCTGACCAATTCGCCCGCGCGCACGGAAATCGTCCGACGACTGTTGGCCGGCGATTCCGCCACGTGGGTGCTCGTTGAATCCAGCGACCGCGCCGCGAACGACGAGGCCGCGAAGACGTTGGAGAAACGCCTCCGCTACCTCGAACAAGTCGCGCAATTGCCCGCCATCGATCCAACCGATCCGACCAGCAAGCTCGGGCCCGGCCCGAAACTCGCCGTGAAATTCTCCGTCGTTCGTATTCGCCGCGACAACGCCGCCGAGCAACCCATGCTCGCGATGCTCGCCGGCCCGAAGTCGGGACTTGCGGGCACGAGCGAACCGTGGATCGCCACAGTCTTCGGTCGCGGTCGCGTGCTCGGTGCGTGGCCCGCGAAGGGTTTCGGCGACGAACAGATCGAGGAAGTAAGCCTCTTCCTGCTCGGCGCGTGCTCCTGCCAGGTGAAAAAGCTCAACCCCGGCTGGGATCTCCTGCTGCATGCCGATTGGGACGAGCAACTGCGCGCGATGGGCTACCAACCCTCCGAAGAAACTTCCGCAGGCAAGCCCGGCAATCGCAACACGTCGCTCAAACCCGAAACCGTTTCAATCTCCGGCGGCGACGCGCGACTGATCGCCACCACCAGCCGCAGTGAAGCGTTGCTTTTGGGCGCCGGCACGTTGTTGCTTGTCGCGCTGGGCGGGCTAGCTTGGTTCAAATTCGAGTCGTGAAAAAACTTCTCTTCATCGCAACCCTGCCCGCGCTGGCGCTTGGCGCGCTGTTCACTGGCTGCGGCAAGCCTTCACAATCGAGCACCAACACGCTCACGCTCTACTGCGCGGCGAATCTCAAGAAGCCCGTCGAGGCGGTCGCCGCGGATTTCAAACGTGAGTTCGGCACCGAGTTGCAAATCCAGTTCGGCGGTTCGGGTACGCTCATCAGCCAGATTCGCGCGGCCCAGCGCGGTGATCTTTACCTCGCCGCCGACGATGGCTCGATGTCCGACGCACGCAAGCACGGCATCACCCGTGAAGTCATCCCGGTCGCGCGCCAGCATCCCGTCATCGCCGTGCGCTCCGGCAATCCGAAGAATATTCACGCCGTTGCCGACTTGCTCCGTGCTGACGTGAAGGTTGCGCTCGCCAATCCCGAGGCCGCCAGCATTGGCCGCGTGACCAAGGCGACGCTCACCAACGTCTGGCCGCAACTCGCCGCGCACGTCGCGGTGATGAAACCCACCGTCACTGAAATCGCCTCCGACCTTTCGCTCGGCGCAGTCGACGCCGCGATCGTCTGGGACGCTACGGTACCGCAATTCAAGGGACTCGAAGCCATCGAAGTGCCGGAGCTGACGTCGCGCGCAGAGAATGCCAGCATCGCCGTGCTTTCGTTTTGCAATCAATCCCCCGCCGCGCTGAAGTTCGCCCGTTATCTCGCCGCGCCGGAAAAAGGCGGAGCAATTTTCAAAGCGAACGGCTTCTCACCCGCCGGCGGTGACACGTGGGCCGCCAAGCCCGAGATGATTCTCTACAGCGGTGGCGTGAACCGCCTCGCGGTGGAAAAGATTCTGACGAAGTTCGCCGATCGCGAAGGCGTCACCGTCACAACGGTCTTCAACGGCTGCGGCATCCTTTGCGCCACGATGAAAACGATGGGCGACGCGAGCAACCCGAAGTTCCCCGACGCCTATTACGCGTGCGACCTGTGCTTCGTTCCACCGGTCGCGGACACGTTTCCCGAGGCGGTGATTCTCACCGAGACCGACATCGGCATCGCGGTGAAAAAGGGCAACCCGCGCAATGTGAAGACGCTCGCCGATCTCGCGCAGCCGAATCTCAAGGTCGGGCTCTGCAATGCCGAGCAGTCCACGCTCGGTTACATGACGCGCGGCATGCTCAAGTCGTCCGGCTTGCTCGAGGCGATTCGCAAGAACGTCGTGGTCGAGGTGCCGACGGCTGACTTGCTCGTGAATCAGATGCGCGCGGGCGGACTTGAGGCGGCCATTATTTATCGCGTCAACGCTTCCCCACAGGCCGAGCACATTGAATTTTTCCCGATCCAACACGCGGGCGCGAAAGCCATTCAACCGTTCTCGGTTCGCACGAGTTCACCTAATCGCCAGCTTGCCACACGCCTGCTGGATTTCCTGAAAGCGAACCGCGGCGACTTCGAGGAAGCGGGTTTCCTCTGGCGTGGGAACGAGGCGGCGCTCAAGAGCAAAGACATCGTGGTGCCGGAGTGGTTGAAGGATAAATGAACCCGGGCCCCTCGCGCGTCACGCCGTTCTGGTTCTCGCTGGCGGTCGTCACGGGATTTTATCTCCTCTTCCTGCTCGGGCTGCTCGGCTCGATGGCGACCTACACAACGCCCGACCAGCTGTGGAAGGCGATGCTCTCCGCGGAGATTCAATATTCCATCAAACTCAGCCTCGTCACCTGCACCGCGTCGGCGCTCCTCGCGCTGCTGCTCGCCGTGCCCGTGGGTTACTTGCTTTCGCGCGGACGATTTTCCGGTAAACCGTTGCTCGACGCCGCGCTCGACATCCCAATCGTGCTGCCACCGATGGTCGTCGGCCTGTGCCTGCTGATCTTCTTTCAAACACGCGTGGGCAAACTCATCGATGGCGTGCTGCCGTTCACTTACACGGTCGCGGGCGTGGTGCTCGCGCAATTCGTCATCGGCGCGGCCTTCGCCGTGCGCACCATGCGCGGCGTGTTCGACCATCTTTCGTCGCGTCCGGAGGATGTGGCGATGACGCTCGGCTGCTCGCGTGGACGGGCGGTGTGGTTGGTCACGTTACCGTCAGCCAAACGCGGAATGTTCGCCGCGTTTAGTATCGCGTGGGCACGAAGCCTCGGTGAGTTCGGCCCGATCCTCGTCTTCGCCGGCGCGACGCGCATGAAAACCGAAGTGTTGCCGACGAGCGTATTCCTCGAACTCAGCGTGGGCCGCCTCGAAGCCGCCGTCGCCGTAAGCGTCGTAATGGTCGTGCTCGCGATGTTGGTGCTGGTCAGCGTGCGAATCGCGGGGGAACGGCTGTGATTCGTTTCGACAATATTACCTGGCACGCGGGCAATTTCCGTTTGGAAAACGTGTCGTTCGCCATTCCCGCGGGCCGCTACGCGGTGCTCATGGGCCGCACCGGCTGCGGTAAGACGACATTGCTCGAAATCCTTTGCGGCCTGCGCCGCGCGCACTCGGGCCGCGTGTTCATCGGCGAGCGCGACATCACTCACGAGCAACCCGGCGATCGCGGCATTGGCTACGTTCCTCAGGACGGCGCGATGTTTCCCACAATGACCGTGCGGCAAAACATCGGCTTCGCGCTCCGGCTGCGGCATCGCTCGCCGGACGAAATCCAGCAGCGCGTCAATGAACTCGCCGCGCACCTCGGCGTCGCGCACCTGCTCGAGCGCCTTCCGGCAAATCTTTCCGGTGGCGAACGCCAACGCGTCGCCCTCGGCCGCGCCCTCGCCGCGAAGCCCAGCGTGCTGTTACTCGATGAACCGCTTTCCGCCCTCGACGAGGAATTGCGCGACGACCTCGCGACCTTGCTGAAGAAGATCCAGCGCGAACTTGGCGTCACCGCGCTGCACATCACGCACAGCCGCAGCGAAGCCGCTCGCTTGGCGGACGCGCTCTTCCGCCTCGACGACGGCCGGGTGCAGGAGACACCGTTGCTGCCCGAGTCGCCATGAAATTGCCCGAGCTGACCAACGAAGAGCGCGCCATCTACGAATGGCAGATGTGGGTGCCCGGTTTCGGCGAAGCCGGCCAGCGCAAGCTCAAGGCAGCCTCCGTGCTCATCTCCCGCGTTGGCGGACTCGGTGGCGTCGTCGCATATCAACTTGCCGCCGCCGGCGTGGGCAAACTCGTGCTCGCGATGGGTGGAGTGGTTCGCCCGAGCGACTTGAACCGGCAACTGCTGCAGACGCACGATCGGCTCGGCAAGCCACGGCTGGATTCCATCGTCCGAAAGCTTCACGCGTTGAACCCGCGGCTCGAAATCGTGACCGTCGCCGAGAATGTTTCGGATGAGAACGCTCCCGGTCTCGTCGCCCAAGCCGACGTCGTGGTGGATGCCGCACCGCTTTTCGAAGAACGCTTCGCGCTCAACCGCGCCGCCGTCGCAGCGCGCAAGCCAATGATCGAATGCGCCATGTATTCGATGGAGGCGCAGGTGACGACCATCATTCCGGGCAAAACGCCCTGCCTGGAGTGCTTCGTTCCGGAGAAGCCGCCGCATTGGAAACGCGAATTCCCGGTCATCGGCGCAGTTTCCGGCACCGCCGGCTGCCTCGGGGCCGTCGAAGTGATCAAATTACTCAGCGGCCTTGGCGAACCGCTCGCCGGCACCCTTCTGGTCATGGATCTGGCGACGATGCACTTCCGGCGTCTCCGCACGGCGCGCCGAAAGGACTGCCCGGTATGCAGTCACATTCACGACAAAGGCCATTAAAGGCCGCTCCGGCGGATACTCCCAAATGGGCAGGCTTCATTTTTACCCGAAATCCCTGTTGACTTGGCCGCGCACTTTGATAGTTTCACCGCTCCTTAAATAAGGCTCTTGATGAAAACGTATTTGCCGAAAGTGAAACTGGACGAGCGTAAGTGGCACGTAGTGGATGCCAACGGCGCCGTGCTTGGCCGCCTCGCCGCCCAAGTTGCGAACATTCTCCGCGGGAAAAACAAGCCCGTGTTCACCAAACACCTCGACGCGGGCGACTTCGTGGTCGTGATCAACGCCGACAAGGTGCGTGTCACCGGCAAGAAGGAAGAGGAAAAGTTTTTCATGACCTACTCCGGTTGGCGCGGTGGCGAAAAGTACCGCTCCGTGGCGGACGTTCGCGCCAAGCATCCGGAAGAACTCATCACCCACGCCGTCAAGGGCATGGTTCCCAAGAACCGCCTCGGTCGCGTGTTGATGACCAAGCTCAAAGTGTACAAGGGCGACAAGCACCCGCACGCCGCGCAGACTCCCGCCGCGCTCGCTGCCGCGAACTAATTTAACTCACACCAAGTATGGCATCCAAAGTTCAGGAATTCCTCGGCACCGGCCGCCGCAAATCCGCGGTGGCCCGCGTTCGTCTCGCTGCCGGCAACGGCAAGATCACGGTCAACGGCCGTGCCTTCGAAGTTTACTTCCCGACCGACACCCTCCGCGGCGTCGTTACCCGTCCGCTCACGCTGACGGAAACGGCAGCGAAGTATGATGTCGCGGTCAACGTCAAGGGTGGCGGCCCCAACGGCCAAGCCGGCGCGGTGCGCCATGGTATTTCCCGCGCGTTGCTCGAAGTGGACGCGAATCTCCGCGCTCCGCTCAAAGCGGACGGCCTCCTCACACGCGATTCGCGTATGAAAGAGCGCAAGAAGTACGGCCAGCCGGGCGCTCGCAAACGCTTCCAGTTCTCGAAGCGTTAATCGAAGCGAAAGTTTGCAAACCCCGCTGGCACATGTCGGCGGGGTTTTGCTTTGTCCGGGGCTCGCGATGAGATGTCAGTTGCAAGTCGGACACCGTTCACGCAAAACAACCCCGTCAGTTTCGGATTACGCGTTACTCATCATCTGTCATGAAGAAAGTTGCCATCATCGGCGCGTCCGGTTACTCGGGCGAGGAACTTGTGCGGTTGCTGCTCAATCACCCGCACGTCGACCTCGTCGCCGTCACGTCGCGCCAGAGCGCAGGACAAACCGTCGCGCAAGTCTTCCCCAAATTCGCCAGTCATCCGAAATCCAAGGCGCTCCGTTTCACCGATCCGAACGCTGAAGTGCTCGCGAAGCAGGCAGAGATCGTTTTCCTCGCACTGCCCCACGGCGTCGCGGCGGAGTTCGCGGTGCCGCTGCTCAATGCCGGTTGCACGGTGATTGATCTCAGCGCTGACTTCCGCCTCAAGAGCGCCGAGGTCTACAAAGAGTTCTACGCGCACGACCACCCCGCGCCGGAGTTGTTGCAGAAATCCGTCTACGGCCTGCCCGAAGTTCATCGGGCGAAAATCAAAGGCGCAACGCTCATCGCGTCACCTGGCTGTTATCCCACGAGCGTTTTGCTCCCGACCATTCCCCTGCTCCGCGCCAAGCTCATCAAGCCCACCGGCATCATCGCCGATTCGCTCAGCGGCGTCAGCGGCGCGGGCCGCAAGGCCGAGGTGGACTACCTCTTCGTCGAGTGCAACGAAAGCGTGCGCCCCTATGGCCTGCCCAAGCACCGGCACTTGTCCGAAATCGAGGAGCAGCTCTCCCTCGCGTCCGGCGAGAAGGTCACGATCCAGTTCACGCCGCACCTTATTCCGGTGAATCGCGGAATTTTAACCACGCTTTATCTCGCGCCGGAAAAGCATTTCAGCAACGCCACCGAAGCCGCCGCGCTCGGCGAACAGATCACCGCGTGCTATCAGGCAGCGTATGCGAACGAGCCATTCGTCCGCGTGCTCGAAGGCAAGGCGCTGCCCGACACCAAGAACGTCGTCGGCACCAACGTCGTCGAGATCGCCTGGCGGCTCGACCCGCGCACCGGCCGGCTCATCGTCATGAGCGCCGAGGATAACATCGTCAAAGGCGCCAGCGGCCAGGCCGTGCAGAGCATGAACATCCTCTGTAACTTCCCGGAAACCGCGGGGCTGGTCTGATTTATTCGCGTATTTAGCGTGATTCGCGGGCCAATTCTTTTCTGATGAAAGTGAAACTCAAATCCATCGAAGGTTCCATCGTCGCCCCCAAAGGCTTCCTGAGTGCGGGCGTTTTCTGCGACATCAAACGCCTCGGCACCGGCAAAGGTTCCAACAAAGGCAAGAAGCGCGACCTCACGCTCATCGTTTCCGAAGTGCCCGCGGCCGTCGCCGGCCTCTTCACGACGAACCAGATTTGCGCCGCGCCCGTGAAGGTCTGCGCGCAACGCGTGAAGAAAGGCAAAGCGCAGGCCATCGTTGTAAACTCCGGCAATGCCAACGCCTGCACCGGCAAGCAAGGCATGAAGGACGCGCTCGAAATGACGCGCCTCGTCGCCGCGAAATTGCACCTGCCGCCGGAGCAAGTCCTCGTCGGCAGCACCGGCCGCATCGGCGTGAACATGCCGATGGAAAATGTCCGCGCCGGCATTGAGGACGTCGTGCAGTTGCTCGGCAACGATCCCGCGCACGCTGACGAAGCCTCCGAGGCCATCATGACCAGCGACACGCGGCCGAAAAAAATCGCCGTCGAGTTCAAGCTGGGTGGCAAGACCGTCCGCATCGGCGGCATTTGCAAGGGCGCGGGCATGATTCAGCCCGGCATGAGCCCGACCGGCGCGCGTCCCGCGTCGCTCCCGCAAGGTCTGCACGCGACGATGCTCTGTTTCATCACCACCGACGCCGCCATTGAGCCGAAGGCGTTGCAAGCCGCGTTGACCGAAGCCGTGGCGAATAGCTTCAACCGCATCACCGTGGACGGCGACATGAGCACGAATGATACGGTGCTCGTGCTGGCGAACGGATTGGCGGGAAACGCAAAGATTTCCTCCGCCAAACAAAATGACTTCGCCACCTTCCAAGCCGCGCTGAATCACGTGACGCTTGAACTCGCCAAGATGATCGTGCGCGATGGCGAGGGCGTTCACCGCGTTGTGACGGTGCGTGTCGCGGGCGCGAAGACGATTCAGGATGCCGATGCCGCCGCGCGCGCCGTGGCGAACAGCGCGCTCGTGAAAACGAGCTGGCACGGCGGCGACCCGAACTGGGGCCGCATCATCGACGCGCTCGGCTACAGCACCGCGACAGTCGTCGAAGACAAGGTGGACATCGGCTACAGCGCGCCGGGCAGCCGGAAGATTCTCTACTCGCTCAAGCGCGGCCAGCCCACGAAAGCAACCTTCAAGGAGCTTTGCGCCGCCGCCGCGCCGGACGAGTTCGACCTCCACATCAACCTGAACCTCGGCAAAGCCGGCGCCATCATGTATGCCGCCGACCTGACCGAGAAATACGTGGATTACAACAAGGGCGACGTGACCGACCCGACCACGTTGGGAGGCTGAAAATGAGCCACGGATTCAACACGGACGAAACACGGATGAAGATACGCTTTGCAATTTCCGTGTTTAATCCGTGTTCCATCCGTGGCTAAAACTGGAGTGAACTAATGCAAGACCTCATCGCCAAAGCCGCGACGCTGCTCGAAGCGTTGCCTTACATCCAGAAGTTCAGCCACGCCACGTTCGTGGTGAAATACGGCGGCAGCTTTATGGACTCGCCCGATCCAGCCGTGCGCAACGGCGTCGCGCGCGACATCGTTTTCCTCGAAGCCGTCGAGATCAACCCCGTGGTCGTCCACGGCGGCGGCAAGGCCATCACGCGCGCCATGGATGCCGCCGGCCTGAAGGCCAACTTCATCCAAGGCATGCGCGTCACCGACGAGGCGGCGGTCAGCGTCGTGGACCAGGTGCTCTCGCGCGAAATCAATCCCGAGATCGTCCGCGCCATCGAATCGTTCGGCGGCGAGGCGCAGGGATTCGCGGGCACCGACATTTTCACGTGCCGCCGGCTCACCCTCAAAGGCCCGGCGGGCGAGGACATCGACATCGGTTTCGTCGGCGAAGTGACGGCGGTCAACGTTGAGCCGTTGCTGCACTGCATTCACGGCGGGGTCACTCCCGTCATCAGTCCCACCGCGCGCGGCGAGGACGGCAAGATTTACAACTGCAACGCCGACGTGGCCGCCGCAATGGTCGCAATCGCACTCAAAGCCCGGCGCTTGGTTTTCATGAGCGACGTGCCCGGCCTCATGCGCGATCCGAAAGATCCGAAGACGGTCATTCCCCATCTCCAGACGAGCGAGGTCGATGGCTTGAAGAAAGCCGGCATCGTGGACAAGGGAATGATTCCCAAAGTGGACAGCGCCGTCGCCGCGATCAAAGCGGGCGTGGAAAAAGTCTCCTTCGTGGACGGCCGCCTGAATCATTCCGTGTTGATCGAGATTTTCACCGACGAAGGCGTGGGCACGGAGGTCGTGCTGTAACACGAGGAAAGCCGCAAAAAGGCACAGGAGGCACAGAAACCATTTTCCCTTTTGCGCATTTTGTGCTTCTTCGTGACTGACAATTTGAAATGAAAGACATCGTCCCTCCCCCGCCGCCGATTGTGCGGAATCAGTTCGAATCGGTGCGCGAGTTGTTTCAACACCACGTCGTGCCGAGCTACGGTCGTTTCGAGCTCGCGTTCGCGCGCGGCGAGGGCGTTCACCTGTGGGACGTCAACGGGAAGCGGTATGTCGACATGGGCGGCGGCATTGCCGTCTGCTCGCTCGGGCACGCGCATCCGGCGATTACCGAGGCGCTCGTGGAACAATCCAAGCAGCTCGTTCACGTCTCGAACCTGTACTATCACGAACCTCAAGGTCGTTTGGCGAAGGCGATCACGAGCCTCACCGGCCCGGGCAAAGTTTTCTTCTGCAACAGTGGCGCTGAGGCGAACGAAGGCCTCTACAAGCTCGCGCGCAAGTTCGGCCACGACGAAGGGCGTTTCGAAATCCTCACGGCGACGAATTCCTTTCATGGCCGCACGATGGCCGGCATCGCGGCGACCGGTCAGGACAAGGTGAAGAAGGGTTTCGAGCCGATTGTCACCGGCTTCCGCCACATTCCCTACAACGACCTCGAAGCGACGCGCGCGGCGATCTCGCCGGCGACGGTGGCGATCTTGATCGAGGGCATTCAAGGCGAAGGCGGCATCCTCCCCGCGACGCCTGAGTATCTGCTCGGCCTACGGAAATTGTGCGACGAAAAGAAGCTGCTGCTGCTCATGGACGCCGTGCAGTGCGGCCATTTCCGAACGGGCAAGTTCCAGAGCTATCAACGCATCCTCGAAGGCGTTCCTGGCGGCGAAAACTTTTCGCCGGACGGCATCTCGATGGCGAAGTCGCTCGGCGGCGGTTTCCCAATCGGCGCGATTTGGATTCGGCAACCCTATGGCGACGTGCTCGGACCAGGTACGCATGGAACCACGTTCGGCGGCACGCCGCTCGGCTGTGCGGTGGCGTTGAAGATTCTCGAGGTGATTCGCGAAGAGACGCTCGACACCAACGTGCGCGAGTTGGGCGAGTTCCTGAAGACCGAGTTACTGCGGTTGAAAGGGAAATATCCAACTGTGATTACCGCCGTGCGCGGGCTCGGGTTCATGATCGGCATTGAGTTGGCCGAGAAAATTCCGGCGCTCAATCAGGAAGGCAAAGCCATCTCGATCCAGATGGTCAACCGCCTCCATGCCGCCGGCTTGATGACGATTCCGTCGGGCAACCAAGTGATCCGGATGTTGCCGCCGCTCAATCTTAAGCAATCCGAGGCGCAGGAAGCCTTGCGCATCCTCGAAACCGAGGTCGCGAAGCTCGCTTGAAGCCGCGATTCTTTGCGTGACGAAGCCCCCGACGTCTGCTCTACTGCTCGGCTTTCCGGGCGCGAGCCTGTTATGAAGCACCTGTTGAGTCTCGAAAAAATGTCCGCCGCCGACATGTGGTCGGTGCTGACGTCGGCTGTCGATTTCAAACGGAATCGCGGCAAGGATACCAAGCCCCTGGCCGGCCAGACGTGGGCGATGATTTTCTCCAAGTCCTCGACGCGCACCCGCGTGTCGTTCGACGTGGGCATTCACGAACTCGGCGGCAATCCGCTGTTCCTGATCGCCAACGAAATCCAAATGGGCCGCGGCGAACCCGTGAAGGACACCGCGCGCGTGCTCGGCCGGATGGTCCATGGCTGCGTGATCCGCACCTACGCGCAAAGCGACGTCGAGGAGTTTGCGGCTTACGCCAAGATTCCCACGGTCAACGCGCTCACCGACGACGAGCATCCGTGCCAGATTCTCACCGACATTTTCACGTTTCAGGAAAAGCGCGGATCGATCCGCCACAAGGTGGTGACGTTCGTCGGCGATGGTGCGTGCAACGTGCCCATCTCGTGGATTTTCGCCGCTGCGAAGCTCGGCTTCGAACTGCGCATCGCCGCACCGCCGAAATACCAACCGAGCGAAGTGCTCCTGCAACGCGCGGGCGCGACGCATTTCCACGCGAGTGGACAACCGCCGGTAATGCACCGTCATTTCGATTTCCCGTCGGGCGGCAAGGTGGTTTGCACCGAGGACCTGCAGTTCGCCGCCACGGGTGCAGACATGCTTTACAGCGACGTCTGGATCTCGATGGGCAAGGAAGCCGAGTCCGAACAACGGATCAAGGAACTATCTGGCTACCAGATTAACAAATCCCTGCTCAAGCACGCGAAGCCCGACGCGCTCGTCATGCACTGCCTGCCGGCTTATCGCGGCAAGGAGATCGACGACGAAACCTTCGAGGCGCACGCCGACACGATTTTCGACGAAGCGGAAAACCGGCTGCATGTTCAGAAGGCGATTTTGAACTGGCTGGTGACTCCGTAAGCTCCGGGTCGCGAGTATAAGGTTCAACTTCGGCAGCCGGACCTGCGTTGAGCCGAAACTTTGAACTTTGAACTCCCCTTCCGGCTGCTAATTTACTGATGCCATGTCAACAACCGTGCCCACCGCCCCCCAGAAGATCAATTTGCGTCGGCCCGACGTGATGGAGGCCGTGCAGGCCCAAGTGCTCTCGCACTACCGCAGCGAACTCGTCGACCGCATCCGCGCCAAGGGCCACGTGCTGTCCGCCGACGGCCTGTTGACCGTGAAGCTCGCGAAGGAATTCGGCTTTTGCTACGGCGTCGAACGCGCCATCGACCTCGCCTACGCGGCGCGGAAAGTTTTCCCGGCGCCCAAACGCATTTTCCTGCTCGGCGAAATCATTCATAACCCCGAGGTCAACGACCAGATTCGCAACATGGGCATCGTCAGTGTTTCGGCGAAGCCGACGGATGACGAACTCAAGAGTTTGAATCTGACCGCGGCAGACGTGGTGATCATTCCCGCGTTCGGTACCGAGGTCGCGACGCGACAGAAGTTGCAGGCGATCGGTTGCGAGATGGTGGACACCACCTGCGGCGACGTGATGAGCGTGTGGAAACGCGTCCGCCAGTATTCGAAGGAGAGCGTCACCAGCATCATCCACGGCAAGGCGAAACACGAGGAAACCAAGGCGACCACGTCGCAAGCGACCGCCTACGGCACGGGCCACTACCTCGTGGTGTTCAACCTCGCGGAGACGGACTACGTCTGTAACTACATTCTCAACGGCGGCAACAAGCAGGAGTTCCTCGACAAGTTTAAGGGCGCCTACTCCAACGGATTCGATCCGGACGTCCACCTCCAAGCCGTAGGCGTGGCCAACCAGACCACCATGCTCCGCGGCGAGACCGAGGAGGTCCAACGCCGCATCAAGGCCGCGATGGAAAGGAAGCATGGCGCGACCAAGGTCGACGAACACTTCCGCTTCTTCGACACAATCTGCGGTGCAACGCAGGACCGGCAGGACGCGTTGGAAAAACTTCTCCGCGAGCCCATGGCCTTGCTCCTCGTGATCGGCGGCTACAATTCCTCGAACACTTCGCACCTGGCGGAGATGGGCGAGGCGAAGCTGCCGACTTATTTCATCAAGAACGCGGCCAAGATGGCGTCCGATAAATCCATCGTTCATTACGACCTCCACAAGAAGCAGGAGGTCGAGACGCGTGACTGGTTGCCTGCGGGCAAGATCACCGTCGGGATCACGGCCGGCGCGTCGTGCCCGAACAACTTGATCGAGGACGCGATTCGCCGCCTGTTCGAATTGCGCGGCGTGTCCGTGCAGGAACTGCTGGCGCACTAAGCCGCCCGCGTTCGGCGTTCCGAATCCCGCGTTTCACTTATGCCCTGGACCCGCGAAGAACTGGAACAACACGAGCGAGATTCGCTCGCCCCGTACGCCCAAAAAAGCGCCGATAGCCGTGGCCGCGAGTATCGGGAGGCGCCGCCCAAGTGGCGCACGCAATACCAGCGCGACCGCGATCGCGTGATTCATTCGCGCGCGTTCCGCCGGTTGGAATACAAGACGCAGGTTTTCCTCAACGGCTCGGGCGACCATCTCCGCACACGGCTTACGCACACGATGGAAGTGGCCGCCATTTCGCGGAACATCGCCCGCGCACTTCGCCTGAACGAAGACCTCGCGGAAACCATCGCGCTCGCGCACGACCTCGGGCATTCGCCGTTCGGGCACAAAGGCGAAATGGTGCTCAACAAGTTGATGAAGGACGAAGGCGGCTTCGAGCACAACCGCCACAGCCTGCGCATCGTGGAGGAGCTCGAACAAAAATATCCCACCTTCTCCGGCCTCAATCTCACTTGGGAAGTCCGCGAAGGCCTCGTGAAGCACTACACGAGCTACGATCACCCGAGCAAGCGGAAGGGCTTCGATGCGAAGTCATCATCGCTCGAAGCGCAGGTCGCGAACCTTTCCGATGAGATCACTTACTACAGCCACGACCTCGACGATGGGCTTGAATCCGGCCTGTTGACCGAGAAGCAACTCAGCCGCGATGTGCGCATCTGGAACCAAGCCGCGCGCAAGGTGAAGAAGGAATACGGCGATCTCCCGCAGGAATGTCGCTGGTATTTCATCATCCGCTGCATCATCGACGGACAGGTCACCGACGTCGTCGAGACTACGGAGAAGTTGATCAAGGAATCTGGTGTGACTTCCGCCGATGACGTGCGGTTGCGTCCACGTTCACTCGTCAGCTACAGCGCCAAGCGCCGCGAACTGAACATCGAGTTGCGCGAATATCTCTACAACCATCTTTACTACAACCCGGTGGTGCACGAACCGAATCTGCGCGCCGTGCGGATGCTCGAGCAGTTGTTCCAATACTACCTTGAACACACCGACGAGATCGGCAATCAGGCCCGCAAGCGCGCAAAGAAAGTCGGCCTCAAACGCGCCGTGTGCGATTACCTCGCCGGCATGACCGATCGTTACGTGGTGCTCGAACATCAGCGGTTGTTCGGCGTGAAGATTTGATCCCGCAACCTTTCGTTGAGGATGGTGTTGTCTAAAAATGGATAAGCAACCGTCATCGCATTCGCCGCTCGTCGGCCCGTTGTGGATCATCGCGATCGCATTGCTCATCATCGCCATGGGACTCACCTTCGTGGCTTACATCAGCTACGAACGCCGCCAGACCGCACAGAAGAAACCCGCGGAACCGCTCGCCCAGCCGCAAGACGTGGAAATGCCGACCAACACCAGCACGGCACCGGGCAAGGCCGCGATGCTCGCAAATCGTCCAACCTCGAGTGCCACGAACACGATCGTCCCTGCTCCGCAACGCCAACCAGGCTCCGTTCAAATCGTAACCAAGCCCGCCGCACCGGTCGCGTCGCCCGGATCGCAGCCGGACTTCTTTGGTATTGCACCGCAGGGTTCGGGCACAGCCCGCGTCGTAACGACCACGATCTTCGGTCGCGTCACCTTGCGCGGCACGCCACCACCGGAGAAGGACATCCTGTTGGATCCCGGCTGTGGAAAGCTGCATGCGGGTGGTGGACTGAAGACCCGTTTTTATGCGGTCGGCGCCGACAGAGGATTGGCCGACGTGGCCGTCTACCTCCGCGAACGCCCGGTCAGCGTTCTCTTCCAACAGCCAACTGAGTCCATCGTCATCGACCAAATCACCTGCCAATACGTTCCGTACGTAACCGCAGCGCGAACCAACCAGCGCATCCTCGTACGAAACCGCGATCCTTTGCTGCACAATGTTCATCCCACACCGACAGTGACGGGCAATCCCGAAAGCAACAAAGCGCAACTCCCCAACGGCGCGGACCTGGTGTATCAATTTCCCAAACCAGAAGCGTTTCTCCGCTTCAAGTGCGATGTCCATCCGTGGATGTTTTGCTACGTGAGCATCTTCGATCACCCGCATTTTTCCGTATCGAGCGAGAATGGTGAGTTCGCGATTCCCCTGCCGCCGCCCGGCAACTACGTGATCGAAGCCGTCCATCGCAAGGCGGGGAAGGTTTCGAAAGAAGTCGTGGTCGAGGCCGGTCGCGGCATCCAATTGGATTTTGAACTCGAGGTGCAGTGAACATCGTTAAACGCCTCATCTCATTTTTGTTCGCAGTCGCCGCGCTGTCACCGCTGGGCACTATAGCCGCAGACTTAGCACCCCCGTCAGCCAACTCCCGCAGCGGTAAGGTTCCCGGAGCAATTCACGGCCATGTGCGGCTCTTCGGTAAAGCCCCGGCACCGCAAGCGATCGCCGTCGACCCGCTCACTGCGAAACTGAATCCCATCCGCCCGCTGGCCACGCGCGAATTACTGGTCGGGACGAACGGTGGACTTGCAGACGTGTTCGTTTATGTGAAGAGCGGTCTCGAGAGTTGGACCTTTGGTGCGCCCTCTGTTCGCACGCGATTGGAACATCGCGGCTGCCAGCTTTACCCGCACGTGGCCGTCGCGCTAACCAACGAACCGATCATAATCTACAACGCCGATCCGATTCCCCATCCGCTGCGCTCTTTTCCGACAAATCCATCGAACGAGCCGATCACAAAAACTGCGCCGCCACGCGGACTGGATACCTACCTCACCACGTTCCGACATCCAGAAGCCTTCGTCCGGCTGCAATGCGAGAAACATCCCTGGGAAACCGCCCACATCGCCGTCGCTTCGAATCCCTTCTTCGCCGTTACTGGCAACGACGGCGAATTCACCATCAACAACCTGCCGCCGGGAAGGTACCTGCTGGAAGCGGTTCACCCGTTTACCGGCAACGCGCTTCATTTCGTCGACCTCCAAAGCGGCCAGCAGCTCCAACTCGATTTTGAGCTCCAAGTCCCGACTTCGAGGTCGTCCCGCAAATAGTCGAAAGACTGCCGTTTAACTGCCGGGAGTCCTCGCACGATGATTCGATTCAATACGTCGCTCGACCGCCGCTCAGGTCAAACACCGCGCCAGTGCTGAACGAGCAGTCTTCGGAGCTCAACCACGCCACCATCGCCGCGGCTTCGTCGACTTTGCCAAAGCGGCCCATGGGAATTTTGCTGAGCATGTAGTCGATGTGTTGCTGCGTCAGCTGCTTGAGAATGTCGGTCACAATGACGGCAGGCGTGATGCAATTGACTACGATGCCGCTGGTCGCGAGTTCCTTGCCGAGTGATTTGGTGAGGCCAATGACGCCCGCCTTGGCGGCACTGTAATGCGAGGCGTTCGGGTTGCCTTCTTTGCCGGCGATGGACGCAGTGTTGACGATGCGTCCGTATTTGCCGGCGAGCATGAACGGCACAACGGCGCGGCAGCAATAAAAGACCGCGTTGAGGTCCACGTCCACGACCACGCGCCATTCCTCCGGCGTGAGTTCCCAGAGCTTTTTGTTCACACCGGCAATACCGGCGTTGTTGATGAGAATGTCGATCCGCCCGAAGCGCGCATTCGTGGCTTTCGCCGCGGCGTCCACTTCGGCGGCGTTGGTGAGATTGAGCTGATGCGTGTGAACTTTGCCGAGGCTCGCAAGGCTTTGCGCGGCGTCGCCGAGCGCCTTGGCGTCCATGTCCCACAAACTCACGCTCGCGCCAGAATCAAGCAGGCGCTGGGCAATGGCGTAACCAATCCCGCGCGCGCCACCGGTGACGATCGCCACGCGACCCTTCAAATCAATCTGGTTCATGGAAAGTGTGGAATGTCTGACGTGGCGAATTTCCGCCACAGGATTTTACATTTGTTTGCGAGATTTATTCATGGTCGGGCCGGTCGCGCCACTCTAATTTCCGTGCATACCAGTCGAATTACCGACAACCCTTTCGAGTCATTCTCTCCAGTTAATCATGTCTCCCTTGAACCGCATTTTGTTCGCGTTCGTCACGCTGGGCGTCGGCACCGTGTTCGGCGCCAACCCCACCGCGCCCGACTTCGGACGTGACGTGTTCCCCATTCTCCAACGTTCCTGCTTCGAGTGCCACGATGCGAAGCTCCAGAAGGGCAAACTGCGGCTCGACACGCGCGAACTCGCGTTCAAGAACCCCGAGATCGTCGTCAAAGGCGACGCGACGAAGAGCGAGCTCTACCGGCGGATCATTCTGCCGAAAAGCCACGATGACATCATGCCGAGTCGCGGCGAACCGTTGTCGAAAGCTCAGACGGAAACCATCAAGGCGTGGATCAACGCGGGCGCGGTCTGGCCGGACGACGTGAAGGCGCCGAAGCATTGGGCTTACGTGGCGCCGAGTCGACCGAAGCTACCGGAAGTTCCAGGCTCCAAACTCAAAGTTCAAAGTCCGGTGGACGCCTTCATTCTCGCGCGCATGCAGAAAGAAGGATTGCAGCCGTCGCCGGAAGCCGATCGCGCGACGATCATACGCCGCGTGTCGCTTGATCTAATCGGCCTGCCGCCGTCGCCGGCGGAGATCGATGCGTTTGTGAACGACAAGGACCCGCGCGCTTACGAGAAGCTCGTGGATCGTCTGCTCGTGTCGGATCAGTTCGGCGTGCGCTGGGCGCGGCCGTGGTTGGATTACGCGCGTTACGCCGATTCGCACGGCTTTCAGCGCGACGACATTCGCGACCTCTGGCCGTATCGCGACTGGGTGGTGAACGCACTCAATGCCGACATGCCGTTCACGCAATTTACGATCGAGCAGCTCGCGGGCGATTTGCTGCCGAACGCCACCGAGGCGCAAAAGATTGCCACCGGCTTCAATCGCAGTGCGCCCACGAACGTCGAGGCTGGCACCGATCCCGAGGAGACGCGCGTGAACCAGATTCACGACCGCGTGAACACGCTCGGCATGACCTGGCTCGGCATGACACTCGAGTGCGCGCAGTGCCACGATCACAAATACGATCCGATCTCGCAGCGCGATTACTACGGGCTCTTCGCGTTCTTCAACAACACCGCACTCGAAGCGGATCGCACCAATCCCAAGGCGCCCGGCTCGATTCAATTCAAAGGCCCGACGATGGAGCTCGCCGACGCGAGCGCGCAGGGCGAACGCGCGAAGGTTCAGGCGCAAGTTGCCGAAGTGAACGCGAAGCTCGCCGCGTTGACGCAATCGACCGATGCGGGACTCGCCGAATGGGAAGCCGCGCTCCGCAAGAAGGTCGCCAAAGCCCCGCAGGAACACGTGCTCGAAGCCACCTCGTTCGAGTCTGCTGGCGGTGCGACGCACGAGATTCTTCCCGACAAATCGATTCTCATCAGCGGCGATCCCGCGCCGGACAAGGACACCTACACCATCGAAGTCCGCACGTCGCTCACGGACATTCGCGGCATCAAGCTCGAAGCGCTCGCCGACGATTCGTTGCCCGGCAAAGGCCCCGGTCGCGGCGACGAGAGCCGGCCCAATTTCGTGCTGAACAATTTCATCATGTCCGCCACGCCCGTCGGTGCGGCTGCGGCAACTCCAACGCCGAAGGCTGGTGCTCCAAAGTCCGCTTCAAAGAAAGCGAAGAAGACCGCGGGCAAGGCCGCGCGCGCCAAGAGCGGCACTCCGAGCACGGCGGCCGCGGCGGCGTCCGCCGAAGGCGTGGCCAAATTCATCTCGGCGCAAGCGTCGTTCTCGCAGGGGAATTTTCCCGTGGCGAACTTGCTGAACCTCGACAACGATTCGCTCGGCGGCTGGGCGATCAACCCCAAGTTCCACGAATCTCACTGGGCGACCTTCGAGACGCCGGGGCCGCTGGGTTTCGCTGAGGGCACCGTCCTACGGTTCACTCTCGAGCAAAACTACGGCGCGAGCCGCACCATCGGCCGCGTGCGCCTGAGCGCGATCACCGGCAACGTCGGCGGCAAAGCGCTCCCATCAGAGTTGACCGAGGCGCTCGCGCGTCCCGCCGCCAATCGCACCGCCAAGCAGAAGAAAGCGATCGCCGAGTTCCGGCTTAAGGAGAATCCCGCGGTCGCGAAATTGGAGAACGAAAAGACCCGACTCGAGACGCAGCTCCGCAAGTTCAAGGCACCGACCACGCTTGTCATGCAGGAAGACACGCCGCGCATGAGCACGATTTTTATGCGCGGCGAATTCCGCACGCCCGGCGACAAGGTGGGCCCGACCGTGCCGGCAATTTTGCATTCGCTGAAGAATGCCACGAAGCCCACGCGCCTCGATCTCGCGCAGTGGCTCGTGAGCCGCGAGAACCCGGTTGTCGCGCGGGTCGTGGTGAATCGTTGGTGGGCGGAGTTGTTTGGCCACGGACTCGTCACCACGCCCGAGGATTTCGGCATCAAGGGCGAGGCCCCCACGCATCCCGAGTTGCTCGACTGGCTCGCGTGCGAGTTCATGGACAACGGCTGGTCGATGAAGAAGTTGCTCAAGACCATCGTGATGAGTTCGACCTACCGGCAATCGTCGAAGGTCACGCCGGAGTCCTTCGCGCGCGATGACCAGAATCTCCTCTACGCGCGCGGCCCGCGGCATCGCCTCGATGCGGAGACGATTCGCGACAACGCGCTCGCCATCGCCGGACTGCTCAGCCTCAAACAAGGCGGCGCGCCCATCAAGCCGTATCAACCCGACGGCCTCTGGGTGAAGGTCGGCGGACAGCGTTACGAATACGAGGTCAGCCCCGGCGAACAGAAATATCGTCGCGGCATCTACGTTGTGCTGAAACGCGGCGCGCCGTATCCGAGCTTCGTGAACTTCGATGCGAACGCCCGCATGGCCTGCCGCGTGAAACGCCCGCGCTCCAACACGCCGCTGCAGGCGCTCACGTTGATGAACGACCCGGTCTACGTCGAAGCCGCCATGGCCTTCGCCAAACGCGTGCTCACCGAGAATCCCAAGGCAAACACCGACGAACGGATCGCGCACGCCTTCCGCGTCGCCACCGGACGCACTCCGCGCGCCGAAGAACTCGCGACGCTATCCAACCTGCTCTCGGCTGAACGCAAGGCACGCACCGCCGACGCGAAGGCGGCGAAGGAATTTGTCGGCAAGTTCGAGTTGCCCAAGGGCATCAACGCGGAAGAATTCGCCGCGTGGTATGCGGTGGCGGCGGCGTTGCTGAATCTCGACGAAACGATTTCCAAAGGTTGACGCATGAGCTTACTCACTCAACGCGGTTTCGCCCTGGCGGTCGTCGGGCTTTCCTTCGCTCTGTCAGCACACGCTGCTGACAAACCGAAGCCAAGGTTCCAATACGAGTCCGGCGAGATTCGCGTCAGCCTGCCCAGCGCCGACGAGCCGCGCGTAAAAAAGTTTGGCGCAGAGTCGCTCAAAGCAGCGGCGAAGTATCTTGAGGATGGCGCGGTATGCTGGGTGCGCGAGAAGTCGTGCATCAATTGCCACACGACCGGCCCTTACATGACTGAGCGCACCGCGTGGACGCGGCAGTTCGGCAAGCCGAGCGACGAAGTGCTCGCGGATTTCGCGAACTCGGTGCCGAAGGAAATCAAGCCGGTGAAGGAGTCAGACAAGAACGGGCACAAGTTTTACCCCGGCACGTTCAGTAGCGTTTGGCGCGCACTCGGTCTGGTCGAGTGGGATCGCCATTTGAATGGGAAGACCTCTGAGCCAACCGAGCGGGCTCTGCGCGACATGTTCGCGCACCAGTCGGCGAGCGGGGCGTTCGTCAGCCACGGCGAGGTGGAGATTCCGCACATCACGACCGACTTCGAACTCACGCTTCAGGCCGCGCGCGCCATCACGGCCGCGCCGGGCTGGCTTGCGGGCTTGAAGGACGAGTCGCTGCGCGGCGGCGTCGCGAAGATGAAGGCCTGGCTCCGCACATCCGCGCCGAAGAATGATTTTGACCGAATCCTGAAACTCCAACTCGCGCACTACTTGCCCGAGCTTGTTTCGCCGAAGGAGCGCGTCGCTGCGTTAGAGCTGCTTTCCTCCAAACAGCACGCCGACGGTGGCTGGTGCATCCGCGATTTTTCCGCGCTCGACGACTGGCATTGCGAGATTAGCGATTTCGTCCGCAAACTCATCACGAACTTGCCCGATGCCGCGAAACCCGAGAGCGATGCCTATATGACTTCACTCGCCATCGTCCTCTTGCGTCAGAGCAACGTCCCCGTGGTTGACCCGCGCATCCAACGCAGCCTCGCCTGGCTCAAGCGCGAGCAGCGCGAGAGCGGCCGTTGGTGGATGCACTCGCTGTATCGCGGCAACTACCATTACATCACCTACATCGCCACCGTGGAGGCCATGAAGGCACTGGACTTGTGCGGCGAATTGTCCGCCGTTTCCCCCAACTGAGATTTCATCCCGCGTATGAACCCGACCGTAACTCAACTCGACCTGATCCAACGCCGCACGTTTTTCAAACGCGCCGGCTTCAGCCTCGGCTCGATGGCACTCGCGTCGTTGCTGCGCGAGCAGACTTTTGCCGCGCCCGCGAATCCGCTGAAGTCGAAGCACGCGATGTTCGCGCCGCGCGCGAAGCGGGTAATTTTCCTGCACATGATCGGCGCGCCGTCGCAGCTCGATCTTTTCGAGCACAAGCCCGAGCTGAACAAGCTCGATGGACAGGATTGCCCGGAGTCGCTGCTCAAGGGCCGACGCTTCGCCTTCATCGGCGGCAAGATGCAGCTCGCGGGATCGAAGTTCACGTTCGCGAAACACGGCCAGAGCGGGCAGGAGATGTCGAACTTGCTGCCGCATCTCGCGAAAGTCGCAGACGACATCGCGATCGTGAAGACGCTGCACACGGAGGAGATCAACCACGCGCCGGCGCAGATGTTTTTGCACACGGGCTTTGGGCGCGGCGGACGGCCGAGCTTCGGCTCATGGGTGACCTACGGGCTCGGAACCGAGAACGAAGATTTGCCGGCCTACACGGTCTTGCTCTCCGGCCCTCCCGGCGGCGCGGGCACGACGCTTTGGGCGAATGGTTTTCTGCCGAGCGTGTATCAGGGCATCCAGTTCCGCTCCAGTGGCGATCCGGTGTTGTTCCTCAGCAATCCGCAGGGGCAATCGCAGACCGACCGGCGGCGCGTGTTCGACGCCGTGAAATCACTCAACGAACGCCAGCTCGCCGACGTAGGCGATCCGGAAATCGCCACGCGCATCAGCCAATACGAAATGGCGTTCAAGATGCAAACGAGCGTTCCTGAGCTGATGGACATCACTCGCGAACCGAAGTCCGTGCTCGACCTCTACGGCGCGAAACTGGGCGCGTCGTCATTCGCGAACAACTGCCTGCTTGCCCGCCGGCTCATCGAACGCGGTGTTCGCGTGGTGGAACTCTACGACGCCGATTGGGATCATCATTCCGGGATCGCCACGCGTTTGCCCGTCAAATGCCGCGACGTCGACCAAGCAATGGCTGGCCTCATCACCGATCTCAAAACGCGCGGCTTGCTCGACGACACGCTGGTCATCTGGGGCTCGGAGTTTGGCCGCACACCGTTGCGCCAGGGCATTGACGGCGACGGCAAGAGCACGAACCCCGGCCGCGACCATCACAAGGACGCCTACACGATGTGGCTCGCCGGCGGCGGGGTCAAAGGCGGTATCACCTATGGCCGAACGGACGAGTTCGGCTTCAGCCCGGTGGAAAATCCCGTCCACGTTCACGACCTTAACGCGACCGTGCTCCACCTACTGGGCCTCGATCACGAAAAACTCACCTTCAAGTATCAGGGCCGCGAGTTCCGCCTGACGGACATTCACGGCAACATCGTCAAGGGATTGCTCGCCTAGGTTTCAATGGAACCCGTTGAAACAACGTCTATTTTCTCGTGCCCATGCTGACGCCCGCTTTAAAACTTGCTCTTGCCGTAACGCTCTCGCTCGCGAGCTTTTCGCTAAGCGCGGCCGACGCCAAACGGCAACTCGATTTCACGAAGCTTCCGCCCCCTGCTACCGGCACGATCGATTTCGCGAAGGACATCCAGCCGATCTTTGCGAATCACTGCTACAAGTGTCACGGGGCGGAGAAGCAAAAAGGCGGGTTGCGGCTCGACCGAAAAGCTGAAGCGCTCGAGGGCGGCGACGACGGCAAGGTGATCTCAGTCGGCAACGGTGCTGGCAGTGTTCTAGTGCAACTTGTCGGCGGGCTGGACGCTGACAAACCCATGCCGCCGCGCACAGACAGCAATGAACCGTTGTCGCGCGACCAAGTCGCCAAAATCCGAGCGTGGATTGACGCCGGCGCAGTCTGGCCCGAAACCGCAAACGCAGCAGGCAACGCAACTCACTGGGCATTTAAGCCCCCCATTCGCGCCAAGCCGCCGCGCGTGCAAAATTCCAAATGGGTGCGCAACCCTATTGATAACTTTGTTCTCGCACGATTGGAACCGGCGAAGATCAAGCCGTCACCTGAGGCAGATCGCGTCACCTTGATTCGCCGGCTTAGTTTCGACTTACTCGGTCTGCCTCCGAAAGCCGACGACGTGACAGCCTTCCTGAACGACACAACGCCCGACGCCTACGAAAGGCTGGTCGAGCGACTTCTCGCCTCCCCGCATTTTGGTGAACGGTGGGGAAGGCAATGGCTTGACCTTGCACGCTACGCCGACAGCGACGGATACGAAAAAGACACGGCGCGCCCATACGCCTATTTGTTTCGTGACTGGGTCATCGACGCGATCAACCAGGATCTGCCATTCGATCAATTCACCATCGAGCAGCTGGCCGGCGATCTTTTGCCCAACGCTACGAAAAAGCAGATGATCGCCACGGGCTTCCACCGCCAGACCCTGACGAACAAAGAGGGCGGCGTGGATCAGGAGGAATTTCGCTGCAAGGCAACGGTGGATCGTGCGAACACCACGGGGGCAACGTGGCTCGGCCTTACCGTTGGCTGCTGCGAATGCCACTCACACAAATACGATCCTCTTTCTCAACGCGAGTACTACTCGTTCTACGCATTTTTTAATAACACCTCCGAACGCGATCTGTCGGCACCCACGCCTTCGGAACTCGAAAAATATCTGCCACTCAAAAGCGAATGGAAAGCGAACGTCGCAAAGCTCAAGGAGGCGATGGCCGCCTATGCGCAAAGCACGCTGTTGCGCCAGCAGATGGTCTGGGAAAACTCCGTAACCCTGCCAAAGGAAAAATGGACACCGCTCACGCTGACCAAGCTCAGCACAGAAAGCGGCTTCACACTCAAGTCCGACCCTGATCGCACTGTGCAAGTTTCGCCAAAGGCAAAGACCAAAGGAAAGGTCAGAGGAACGGACGTCTATACCATCGAGGTTGAAACACCCACGAATGACATCACTGGTTTTCGCCTTGAAGTGTTTCCGGATGGAACCAGAAAAAACGTCGGGCTGGGGATATCGGGAAATTTTGTCCTCTCCGAGTTCGGCGTAAAATTGCTCGAGAAGGGCGCGACAAATGCAAAGTCGCTGGACCTATCCTCCGCCACCGCAGATTACTGGCAGGGAAGCTCTCCAGCGAATGCGGCCATCGATGGCAACCCGAAGACCGGCTGGAGCGTTTCGCCGCAAACAAACAAAGCTCACGTCGCCGTGTTCGATTTAGCGGACGCACTCCACCCTCCGCCCGGCGCGAAATTGATTTTCCAGATCAGCCATCAGGTCCCCGAAAATTCGCTCGCGCGATTCCGATTGTCTGCCACTGCCTCTCCGTTGCCACACGTCGCCAGCTTGATTCCAGACGACATCGCGGTCGCGCTGGCCGTGCCACGCGAAAGGCGAACCCAGCAGCAGCGAGCAGCAATCGCAAAATTCTATGCCTCCGAAGTAGACGAAGGCTCCCGTCGACTAAACGTGCAAATGGAAGCACTCCTCGCGAAGGAACCGAAAGAGCCCGCGACGAAGGCTGCCATCCTTGCAGCGGACCCGCGCACCACGCAGGTCCATATTCGTGGCGATTTCCTCCGCAAAGGGGAGGAAGTGCGACCTGCCACTTTTGCCG
Source organism: Limisphaerales bacterium (assembly GCA_044224905.1). Classification (GTDB taxonomy): domain Bacteria; phylum Verrucomicrobiota; class Verrucomicrobiia; order Limisphaerales; family JBGAJN01; genus JBGAJN01. The sequence goes on along the minus strand of JBGAJN010000001.1, from coordinate 840,904 downwards.
TCCTCAATCCGCTCAAACCTCGCAGCGAGACGCCCGACCGACTCGACCTGGCACGCTGGCTCGTCGACCCAGCAAATCCACTCACTGCGCGGGTTACCGTAAACCACATTTGGAAGAATCTTTTCGGCCGCGCACTTGTTTCAACGGTTAACGACTTTGGTACGCGTGGCGACAAACCAACGCATCCGGAATTGCTCGATTGGCTCGCAACCGAATTTCCACGCCTCGATTGGAGTCGCAAGCAACTCATCACCCTGATTGTTAGTTCGGCCACCTATAAACAGTCTTCTGTCGCTCGCCCCGACCTCAACGAGCACGATCCGAACAATCAGCTGCTCGCCCGCCAGAACCGTTTTCGACTCGAAGCAGAGAATGTCCGCGATGCTTATCTCGCTGCCAGCGGTCTCCTTGTGCCCACCATTGGCGGCCCCAGTGTCCGACCGCAGCTACCAGCGGACATCGCCGCGCTTGGTTACGCCAACTCGGTCAAGTGGACCGAGAGCAAGGGGGCCGACAAGTATCGTCGCGGGCTCTACATTTTCTTTCAGCGAACGGTGCCGTACCCGATGTTAATGACCTTCGACGCGCCGGACTCTAATGTAACCTGCACCCGCCGCGAACGCAGCAACACCCCGCTGCAAGCGCTCACGCTGCTAAACGATCCCGTATTCTTCGAGTGCGCTCAGTCGCTCGGCCGTCAGGTCGCCAACGAGATCGCCCCTATAGAGATCAAAATCGCCAAGGCTTTCCAGATTTGCCTCAGCCGAACGCCGAGCCGCAAAGAAGCAACGCGTTTGAAGAACTTTTACGATACTCAAATGGCTCTTCTCCAGACGACTCCTGGCAACGCGGAAAAAATTCTTGGCGATCCGAAGAGTGACCGCGCGGGTCGGGTGAATGCCGACGAGAAGGCTGCTCTGGTGATGCTGAGCCGGGTGATTATGAATCTGGACGAATTTGTGACGAGAGATTGAACCATGAAAAACCAGTTCACCGCCCAAGAAATATTCGACCTCACTCGCCGTGACTTTCTCGCGACCGGCGCGAGCGGCCTGGGCACACTCGCGCTCGCGTCGCTGCTCGGGGCCGACGGCTACCTCACACCCGAAGCTCGCGCTGCAGATGTCATTAACCCGCTCGCCCCAAAGGCACCACACTTTGCCCCGAAAGCCAAGGCATGCATCTGCATCTACATGGAGGGAGCCCCGAGTCAGATGGACTTGTTCGATCCCAAACCGAAGTTGAATGAACTCGATGGGCAACCGCTGCCGGAATCTCTGCTTGAAAAGGTTCGCTTTGCGTTCATCAAAAAAGAGACCGTGCGTTTGATGGGGAGCCCGCGAACTTTCAAGAAGCACGGTCAATGTGGGATGGACTTCTCGGATCTACTGCCCCACATCGCCACCTGCGCAGATGACATCGCGATGGTACGCTCAATGCAGACCGACCAGTTCAACCACCATCCCGGGCAACTCGCCATGCAATGCGGATCGGCACTATTCGGCCGACCCGTAATGGGTTCGTGGCTGAACTACGGGCTGGGCAGCGAATCACAGAACCTGCCCGGATATGTCGTGCTCAGCGCGGGGCGCGGCACCAGCGGAGGAGCGTCTTTATGGTCGAGCGGATTTCTTCCCTCGACGTTCGCCGGTGTGATGTTCCGAAACCAGGGCGACCCCGTGCTCAACTTAAGCAATCCGCCGGGAATCACGCCTGAGATGCAACACTACGGCCTCGACACGCTGACCGACTTGAACCGCCTGCGACACAGCGTCGTGAGGGATCCCGAAATCGCCAGCCGCATTGCGGCCTACGAACTCGCCTTCCGCATGCAATCGTCCGCCCCGGAATTGATGGATCTTTCCGGCGAACCCAAACACGTTCGCGCAGCCTACGGACTCGATCGCGAGGAGCCGGCCATTAAAGCCACACGGGGTGGCGGGCCAGGACAATTCAAAACCTTCGCGACAAATTGCCTGCTGGCCCGGCGGATGGTTGAACGCGGCGTGCGATTTGTTAACATTTTTCACGCCTCTTGGGATCATCATAGCAATCTCGATACTGAGTTGAAGCACAATTGCCAGATGGCCGACCAACCCATCGCGGCGATGATCAAAGATCTCAAACAGAGGGGCATGCTGGACGAAACGTTGGTCTTGTGGCTTTCAGAATTCGGCCGCACGCCACTCGGAGAAAATCGTGGCGGCAGTTCAAACGTCACGGGTCGCGATCATCATCCATTCGCATTCACGCTCTGGATGGCGGGAGGCGGCATCAAGGGCGGACAGATTTTCGGCGAAACCGATGAAATTGGCTGGAACGTGGTGAGAGATCCGGTGCCCGTCCGAGATTTACACGCAACGCTCCTTCACTTATTCGGCCTTAACCACGAACGCCTGACCTACCGATTCCAAGGGTTTGATTTCAAGCTAACCGGCGTCGAAGGCGCGAAAGTTGTCCCGCAGCTTCTGGCTTAAGAGGGCACCCCATTCAAGTCGCAGGACACCAAGCGACACGAGGGAGAACCTTGGCTCCGTCAGAGGAAACAATTCAACCGCAAGTTAGCGACCTTCCGTCAAACCGGAAGGCAACCCATTCTCCCAGCTCTTGGGGGTATTCCACGGACGGGAGGAGAGATTCCGGCGTTCATCATCGATGGCGCAACCGACAAAACTGATGGCAATCAATGCCAGCAGCAGGTAACGCAATGATATGATTTCGCGAAGAATCATGTTCAGTAGAGGACTTCGTCACCTTCGTAGGGCTCGTCCTGCTTCCAAGCCTTCATGATGTTGGCCACGCAACGGTCAGGCTCGACACTGGCGATCTTAATCTTACCAATCAAGCGACCCTGACGATTGATCAACATTTCACCGCGTTCCAACACACCCTGATTGCCCCCGATGTTGAGAACCACGAACTGATACTTCGGATCGACCTGGATGATTTTGCCTTTGAGACCTACTGGAAGTTCGGGCGGCGTAGAATCCGGATCCAAAAACTGCGCAAGCTTCGCTTCGGTCTTCTTCAACGTGCGGGCGAGAAGCTTCTTCTCTTCCTCAAACGCATCACGCTGATCTTTAACTTTGGGATAATCTTCCACCATCTGACGCACCGCATCGAAAGGCTTGTTCAACCCTGTCCACCTAGCGAGAGTTTCTTGCACGGTTTCGTGCTGCTTTTTGAGGGTGTTCAATGCTCCTTCGGCAGATTTCTTAGCGTTTTCCGCAAGCTTTGCGGTTTCTTCCGCAGCGGCTTGCTTGGCTTTTGCATCATCACGCTCAGCAACAACTGTAACCAAGTACGCATTGGTGGCCGCAAGCTGCTCCTTCGTAGACTTCAGATCCTTCTCGAAGCCGTCGCGTTGCGTTCGCGTTTGGTCGCGGTCGGCAACTACGTCCTTCAGCTTTTTATCTACCTGAAAATGGGTGATGCCCAAGGCTCCCAGCCCGGCAACAACAGCGAGAATCAAACAAATCCGGATCAACATGGTAGTTAAATGTATTTGCAGCGTAACCACCGAGTTTAGACGTGTCAATGTCAGGTTTGCACGAAAACCCCGCTGGCGACCAAAGCAAACGCCGGCTGCCCGAAACGCGAGTCACTGGCCTTCAGGGAGTTCACGACCTTCCCTGACGTCGTGACAAAATGCAGACCCCGCAGCGACATTGAAACTGCGGAAGGACCGAACCGCCACCAACTATCTCGTTACGACGCCTTCGAGGGTCACGACCTGGCCTTCCGTCAACGGGACGCGCTTGCCTTCGCGCGTCACCATGTATCCGTCCGAAAACACTTTCGTTCCCTCGTTCATCATCATGGTCTGACCGGGACGCAAAGTGATGGGCGACCCATCCTTCTGCACGGTCACCTTGCCACCGAGCAACACCACGGTGTCTTTGACGGGCAACGCGGCACCGCTGAGTTTGATCAATTGACCGTCGAGCAACTTCTTGCGCTGGCCACCACGAGTCACCGTGCCGTCGGGGGACACAACCGTCCCGTCCCCCAACGTCAGATCTTTCGTCAGCGGAGCGCTTTCACCATCCTTCACAACCACCGCCCGCCCGGCGCGCAGCACGACGTGGTCAGCAACCGGCGTAATTGAGCCATCGGGACTCAAGAGCATTCCGTCCTTCTGGATAATTTGGCCGTCCTTCAGCTCGCGCGCTTTCCCACCGCCGACGGCGAACGTGCCGTTGGTCTTAACGTCTATTTCCCCCGCAAACGTGAAGTCCTTATCGACTGGGGTCGCTTGCCCGCCTTGCACAGTGAAGAGCTTGCCTTCCTTGCAAGTGATCGAATCAATCCCCGACGGCTCGCCCGCGGAAACATTCTGCGCCAGCACGACAACCGCGCAAACCGTCAAACCGCTGATGGCCCGTGAAATAAGGTGTTTCATATCGTTCTCAAATATAATGAATCGCCGGATCGTGGCTGAACTTAAGCCCGCTGGTGACAAGAGGCAATTCCCCCGCTAGCTTCCGCGCGATGCAATCGCGCACATTGACGCTTGGCCACTCGCCCGATCCGGACGACGCCTTTATGTTTTACGGACTGGCGAAGGAATTGATTCCGACGCACGGGTTCCATTTCGAACACATTCTGCAAGACATCCAGACGCTGAACGAACGCGCCACGCGCGGCGAACTCGACATCTCGGCGATCAGCATTCACGCCTACGCCTACGTGAGCGACAAATACGCGCTGCTGCCTAGCGGAGCGAGCATGGGCGATGGTTACGGCCCGATGCTTGTCGCAAAACACCCCTATACGCGCGACGAGATTGCGCGGTTGAAAATCGCTGTTCCCGGAACGATGACCAGCGCGTTTCTGGCGCTTCAACTGTGGTTGGGTAAATCCGCGAAGGAGTTCAACTTCGTCGTCGTGCCGTTTGATCAAATCTTCCAAACCGTTCGCAGTGGCAATGCCGACGTGGGCCTGATCATTCACGAAGGGCAACTCACGTTTCAGAACGAAGGCCTCGTCTGTTGCGAAGACCTCGGCGTTTGGTGGGGACGCGACAACGAAGGATTGCCGCTCCCGCTCGGCGGCAACGTCATTCACAAACGCTTTGAACCCGCGGTGCGCAAAAATATTTCCGACATTCTCACGGCGAGCATTCAATTCAGTCTCGATCATCGCGGGCCCGCGGTGCAACACGCGCTGCAATACGCCCGCGACATGGGACGCGATCTCGCGGACAAATTTGTCGGCATGTACGTGAACCACTGGACCATCGACTACGGCGAACGCGGTCGCGAATCGATCCGCCGCTTTCTCGGTCGCGCACACGAGCGCGGCCTGATCCCGCACCGGCAGGAACTCGAGTTCGTTGTTTAAGTCGGTTCGCACAGGAAATTCCAAGCGGATCTTAAAACGTAAACGCGCGGGACCGAAGTCCCGCGCGCCGTTGCCTTTCGGCCCCTAAATCAAAAGTCGCCAGCGAAATACATGCGCTCGAACTTTTCCAAATCCTTGCGCAACTTCGGCAGCTTGGCTTTGTCCGACAGGAAATAACCGGCCCACGCGGGACGTTGCTGCACTTTGTCGAAGCCTTCGACGATGTATTTGATTCCCGCCACTCCGAACCCGCAATCGAGGGCGTTGTGCACGCCAGCTTTGATTGCCGCATCGAAGTCTTCCGGAGTCACGATCTGGTTAAACGCAGGCGTCGTGCTGCTGCCTGCCTGGCTCGCCTGACCAGAATACTTCTGGCTGTTGCCCAAATATTGATGGGCCAGTTGCGTTCCCAGCACGACGCCGAAAATCTGATTGAAGTTGCTCATCTGTTCGTTGAGCACGTTGTCGTTCCAATTCGCCGGATTACTCAATCCAGGCGGCGGTATCGGTGCGGAATCCGCGCCCGCCTGCGCAAGTGCTTGGAGGTATTTCTGGAACGATCCTTTCGATGTTTTTTCAAGAGCGCGGGCGTGTGAAAGGTAGTTGATCAAATCCACGAACCCCGAGGTCACGACCACGGCACCGGACTTCGCGTCGCTACCGGCTGCAGTTTGAAAGTGAATGTCCGGTTTGGCGCCCGCGACAACTTCCACACGCACGGCACCGAGTTGTTGGCGAACCGGCTGTTTCAGAGCGTGAACTAGTTCCTCGCCCATTTTTACTACGGCAGCAGCATCGGTGGTGTAACGACTCGCCGGCGAAGCAGCGTCATCCGCGTAAGCTTGCGGCAGCAGTAGATGTGAGAGCGCAAAGGTGAGAATCCCAACAAACTTATTTCTGAGCATAGTAACCGCCCTTTAGCAGCCGCCATGCTCAACATGGACGCGGGGAGTGTTCGCGAACCTGCGAGTCGATTGCGCGTGCGTCATTGCCACGTAAAACCCGCGCTGGCAGCATCGGCACAATGAAATATCGCAGGTTTGGTAAGACGGGACTCTCGATGCCGGTGATCAGTTGTGGTGGGATGCGCTACCAATTCAAGTGGCAGGATGTCTCGCCGCAAGACATCCCGTCTGATAATCAGGCGAACCTCGAGGCGACCATTCATCGCGCACTCGAACTGGGCATCAACCATATTGAAACTGCGCGCGGCTACGGTTCCTCAGAAATGCAACTGGGACGGGTGTTGCCTTCTCTTCCGCGAGAAAAAATCATCGTCCAGACCAAGGTCGCCCCGCACGCGCGAGTCGAGGATTTCCTGAAGACGTTCGAGACTTCGATGAACTACCTTAAGCTCGATTACGTTGACCTGCTTTCACTCCACGGAATCAACAATCGCGAACTTTTGAATTGGTCCGTAGGCAAGAACGGTTGCGCGGCCGCCGCCCGCAAACTCCAACGCGAAGGCCGCGTGCGCCACATCGGATTTTCAACTCACGCCACCACGGACATCATTCTCGAGGCCATCCGCAGCGACGAATTCGACTACGTGAACCTCCATTGGTATTTCGTAAACGACCTCAACTGGATTGCCGTCGAAGAGGCCGCGCGACGTGACATGGGGATGTTCATCATCAGCCCGAATGATAAAGGCGGAAAGCTCTACAGTCCGCCGCCGAAAATGGTCGCCTTGTGCGCGCCGCTTTCGCCGATGCAATTCAACGACCTCTACTGCCTCGCGCGTCCGCAGGTTCACACGCTGAGTTGCGGCGCCGCCAAGCCGAGTGATTTCGACGAACACATCAAAGCGCTCGAACATTACGAACGCGCCGCGGAAGTGATTGCCCCCATCGAGAAGCGCCTGCGCGCCGCCATGGTGGAGTCACTTGGCGATGACTGGTGCAACAACTGGTTTCGAGGCCTGCCCGAATACGTGGCTGTGCCTGGTGAAGTAAACATTCTCGAGATTCTCCGCCTTTGGACCTACGCCAAATCTCTCGATCTCGTCGATTGGGGCAAGATGCGCTACAACTTGCTCGGCCAAGCCGACCACTGGTTCCCCGGCGAAAACGCTGGAGATGTTGCCAAGCTCGAGTTGCGCACTGCACTAGCCAAGAATTCTTTCGCAGAGAAGATCCCAGCAATATTGCAAGAGGCTCACCAACTTCTCTTTGAAGCACCGAAAAAACGACTTAGCCAAAGCTGACGGTTGCTAAACAAGTTGGCGCGTAAGTGTAATCCGCAATCAGCCACCGCGACTCTCAAATCATAAAGCTCTCAACTTCTTCTCAGCTCCCACCATAGTGCGGCGGTTTAGGATTCGTTGCCTTGATGCGATCAACTTCCTGAGACTCGACGGTACGCGCCAATCGCTGAACCTGCGCGCTCAATCGCGCAAGCGTCTTACCCTGATCGACGACGACCAGGTTCAATTGCTCACAGAGATGTTCCATGTGGGCCAAAGCCGCCTCGACGCGTTCCAACCGTTCGTTCATTAACGAAGCCTAAGCGGCTCCGAAATGGTTTCAACAAAGAACACCTTTCGACACCTGCGTTTTTTTCACGCACAAGGAACGAGCTTCACGCAGACCGAGCTCAACACTGGATGGTTTCCTGAGGAATTCGCACCCAACTCCCGTCGGCACCGTGTGTGCTAGATAATTCTCAGCTAAAACGATTGACACTAAAACGCGAATAATTATCGTCTCCAACCACGTCCCTTAACCCAAAAAAATTTATGCGCCAAACCTTCCGCAAAATCAAAATCGGGGCCTTCACGCTCATCGAGCTGCTGGTCGTCATCGCCATTATCGCCATTCTAGCCAGCCTATTGTTGCCGGCGCTTTCCAAAGCCAAGGCCAAAGCCCAGCGCATCAAATGCGTTAGCAACCTAAAGCAAATTGGCCTTGCCGCTAAAATGGATTCCACGGATAACGACGGCCAATATCCTGGACAACGTAATGCGGCCAGTTTCCGCACCGCTGGCACCCCGCCCGGAACTGACACGTGGCGGTTTTTCACAACGCTTAAGGAGGAACTGGTAACCCCAAAAGTTGTGGTTTGCCCAGCCCAAATCCCGTCTGCCGGAATCCATACCAACTTTGCCGGTGACTCGATCCGCGACAATCGCATCTCCTACTTCGCAGGCTTGGATGCAAGCGAAACCTCACCGCTTAAGCTTCTCTCCGGCGATCGCAACATGCGTGAACTCACTTCGAGCACTCAGGTTGGCGACCTTGTAATCGGCGACCCCGGACAAAACAGCACCATCAGCAAGATTGATTGGGGCTGGACTGGAAATTATCACGTAAATCAAGGCAATGCGGCACTGGCCGACGGCAGCGTGCAACAGTTTAATCCGACCACCAACGTGCAGGGCGCACTCAAACTCTTCCTCCGCGACTCCGGAGTTACTAACGGCCTCTCATTCCCGCAGAACTGAGCAGACTAACACTTTTGCGATCGAAGGCACCCGCACGCGGGTGCCTTCTTTTTTTAGCGAATCGACCAACGCGCGCCCGTTTTCCTCCGTGGCACTATTGGCTTCGTGACGGCGTTTTTTATTGTCAGGGAATAATCGCATCCGCTAATTTTCTGCCCGTCACCATTTCAGCAAACCGTCACCTACAGCGCATATGTGTCAACGCACTCGCGAGTCCGGTTTTACGTTGATCGAACTTCTTGTCGTCATCGCCATCATCGCCATTCTTGCCAGCCTTCTCCTGCCAGCCTTGTCTCGGGCCAAGGCAAGGGCGCAACGAATCAAATGTTCCAGCAACGTCAAACAAATCGTCTTGGCTGCACGGCAAAACGCCCTCGACAACGACAACCTTTTCATTGGCGAACAACCGAACGGCGGCCCAAACAATTTTCGCGTCGCCAATCCGAACACGTATCGTTTTTTTACTCCGCTCGCAGGTGAATTGGCCGCCACCAAAGTTTTGAATTGCCCAAGCGACACAAGTCGCACCAACGCTTCTGCGTTCACTGCAACAGGCTTGAATCGGAGCGGCGTTATCTCGTACTTCGCCAGCATTAACGCCACGGAGAGTTTACCCGCCATGTTTCTGAGCGGCGACCGAGACATGGGATCGTCACTGCCAATCCCGGGCGGCACAAATCAGTACGGGGCCAACGCCGTGAAGACGATCGAGTCCACCAATGCCGGCCAGACGGCCATTTGGCGCGGCTCAATCCACCGGACTCCAACGAGAGGCAACGCAGGCCTGGTCGACGGCAGCGTTCAACTCACCACATCCGCCGAACTTCAAAGCTTCGTAATCACGTCGGGCAAAGACAACCAAGTAGTCTTCCCGCCCTGACCACGCAGCAACCGGTCGTTCGTTAAGCTGCTGGGACCCCACTCACGGCTCGCTTCGCCATAATCGCCTCCACAATCTTCGCCGCCAGTTCCGGCTTCTCGGCCAGCGCCTTTTTCGCAGCCTCCTTGCCTTGACCGATGAGGTCGCCGTTGAATTGCAGCCAAGCGCCTTTTTTCTCGACTGCCCCAGACTCGATGCCCACGTCGAGGATGCTGCCTTCCTTGTCGATGCCGTGATTATAGATGATGTCGAATTCGGCTTCGACGAAGGGCGGCGCCACCTTGTTTTTTACGATCTTCACCTTCACGTGATTGCCGGTTGCGTTGCCAGCAGCGTCTTTGAGCGTGTCCTTGCGGCGGATGTCGATACGGACGCTGGCGTAAAACTTCAGCGCTTTACCGCCGGGGGTGGTTTCCGGATTGCCGAACATCACCCCGACTTTTTCGCGGAGCTGGTTGGTGAAAATGCAGGTGGTCTTGGATTTATTGAGGATGGCAGTGAGCTTGCGCAACGCTTGGCTCATCAACCGTGCCTGCATACCCATCGTAGCCATACCCATCTCGCCTTCGAGTTCAGCCTTCGGCACCAGCGCCGCCACGGAATCGATGACGATCACGTCGAGCGCATTGGAGCGCGCCAGCGTTTCGCAGATCGTCAACGCTTCTTCGCCGCTGTCGGGTTGTGACACGAGCAAGTCATCCAAGTTCACGCCCAATTTCTTCGCGTAGCCCGGATCCAAGGCGTGTTCCGCGTCGATGAACGCCGCCAAGCCGCCGGACTTCTGCGCGTTGGCAATGACATGCAGCATCAACGTCGTTTTACCGGAAGATTCCGGGCCGAAGATCTCCACCACGCGACCGCGCGGCACGCCGCCGACACCCAAGGCGAGATCCACGGCAAGCGCGCCGGTGGGGATCACTTCGATCAGCTTATTGGCCCGGGCCTCGCCAAGGCGCATGATGCTGCCGTCGCCGTAGGCTTTGTGAATGGAGGAAATGGCGGCCTCGAGGTCGCGCTCGCGGGCGGCGGCGAGTTTGGCGGCTTCGGCGGACTTCGTATCGACGACAGATTTTTCAGCAGCTTTTGGTGGCATAGATTCTCCGGAAACTTTTCAGATGGTAATAATGATTCGCCGCGGGCAAGTCAATGGCCCCTTACGGAAAAATCCCAAGTCTCTCCCGCAGCAATATCCGATGCGCACCGAACAATCGCTGCGTCGCCGACTTGACGGTTTACGCTGACAGATTATCTAGCTCCTATGCAACTGGACCGATTCACCACCAAAGCCCAAGAGGCGTTGCAAGCGATGCAACGCGTCGCCCATGAACATTCTCATCAGGAGATCGATGGCGAGCATCTGATGCTGGCCCTGTTGGATCAAACGGAAGGGTTAATCCAGCCACTGCTCCAAAAGCTCGGCGTGCCTCCGGCCCAACTGGTGGCTGATATTGAAAAGGAACTAGGACGCCGCGCCAAGGTGCATGGTGCCAGTTCCACCGACACCTTCCTCGGCCAGGCCACCAAGAAAGTGCTCGATGCCGCGCTGAGCGAGGCCAGCAAACTCAAGGACGACTTCGTCAGCACCGAACACTTGCTGCTCGGCTTGCTCGATCAAGGCGGGCCGTCGCTGAAGAAAATCTTTCAAACCCACGGGCTCAAACGCGATTCCGTGCTTAAGGCGCTCGCCGAGCTGCGCGGCAATCAGCGCGTGACCGATCAGGAACCGGAAGGAAAGTTCCAAGCGCTCGAAAAGTACGGCCGCGACCTCACAGGCGCCGCGCGCGCGGGAAAGATCGATCCCGTCATTGGCCGCGACGACGAAATCCGCCGGGTGATGCAAGTGCTCACTCGCCGCACAAAGAATAATCCCGTGCTCATCGGCGAGCCCGGCGTTGGAAAAACTGCGATCGCGGAAGGGCTCGCTCGTCGTATCGTCAGCGGCGACGTCCCCGAAACCTTGAAGAACAAGAAGCTCGTCGCGATGGACATTGGCGCAATGATCGCCGGCGCCAAGTATCGCGGCGAATTCGAAGACCGCCTCAAGGCGTTCCTCAAAGAAATCACCGCCAGCCAGGGGCAGATTATTCTCTTCATTGACGAGCTCCACACCATCGTCGGCGCCGGCGCAGCGGAAGGCGCGGCCGACGCGGCGAACATGCTCAAGCCCCAGCTCGCGCGCGGCGAACTGCGCTGCATTGGCGCCACGACGCTCGATGAATATCGCAAGCACATTGAAAAAGACCCCGCGCTAGAACGCCGCTTCCAGCCCGTGATGGTCGAAGAGCCAAGCGTGCAGGACACCATTGCCATCTTGCGCGGCTTGAAAGATCGCTACGAAGTTCATCACGGCGTGCGCATTCAGGACGCCGCGCTGGTGGCAGCAGCTACGTTGTCGCATCGCTACATCGCCGATCGTTTTCTTCCCGACAAAGCCGTGGATTTGATGGACGAGTCCGCGTCGCGCTTGCGCATGGAGTTGGATTCCATGCCCACGGAGATCGACCAACTGGAACGTCAGATCATGCAATTGGAGATCGAGCAGACTGCGCTCAAGAAAGAGAAGGATGATGCGTCACGCGAGCGACTCAAGAAGCTGGAGAAAGACCTGGCAAACTTGAAGGAGCAATCCTCCAAGATGAAAGCGCAATGGCAGAATGAAAAAGCCGCCATCAACGCGACGAGTATCGTCAACAGCCAGCTCGAAAAGGCGAAGACGGATCTGGAATTGGCCGAGCGACGCGGCGATCTAAATGAATCGGCGCGCATCAAACACGGCACGATCCCGGAATTGCAACGCAAGTTGGCCGCCGCCGAAAAGGCTTCGCGCGAACAGCCACAAGGCAAACGTCTCCTCAACGAAGAAGTCACCGAGGAGGACATCGCCAAAGTAGTCGCCGCGTGGACGGGCATTCCCGTCACGCGCATGATGGAAGGCGAGCGTGAGAAACTGGTGAAGATGGAAGAACGCCTCGGCGATCGCGTCGTGGGCCAGAAAGACGCGATTCACGCTGTCGCCAATGCAGTCCGGCGCGCGCGCAGCGGTTTGCAGGAACCGAATCGTCCCATCGGCTCATTCATTTTCCTCGGCCCCACCGGCGTCGGGAAAACCGAACTCGCCCGAGCGCTCGCTGAGTTCCTCTTCGACGATGATCAAGCCATGGTGCGGCTCGACATGAGCGAATACATGGAGAAACACACGGTCGCGCGGCTCATCGGTGCGCCGCCGGGCTACGTGGGCTACGAGGAAGGCGGCCAACTCAGCGAAGCCGTTCGCCGCCGCCCCTACTCCGTCGTGCTTTTCGATGAGATCGAGAAAGCCCACCACGACGTGTTCAACGTGCTCCTGCAAGTCCTCGACGACGGCCGCCTGACCGATGGTCAAGGTCGCACGGTGGATTTCAAGAACAGCATCGTCATCATGACGAGCAACATCGGCTCACCGATGATTCAGGAGTTTTTCCTCGACGGCAAAACTACTAAAGCCGACCGGCTCACGCTCGAATCCTCGGTGAAAAACGAACTGCGAAAGCACTTCCGACCCGAGTTCCTGAACCGCGTCGACGACATCATCATTTTCGACAGCCTCAGCGAGGATCAACTAACGCACATCGTGGACATCCAACTCCAACGCTTGGACAAACGTCTCGCCGCGCAGCAACTCACGCTCACCGTGGACAAGTCAGCGAAAGCGCTGCTCGCGAAGGAAGGTTACGATCCGCAGTTCGGCGCGCGGCCGCTGAAGCGCACCATTCAAGAAAGACTTCTGGATCCGCTGGCGATGCGTTTGTTGGAAGGCGAATTCAAGCCGGGCGATCACATCAAGGCGACCACCTCCGACGGGGAATTGGTTTTCAAGAAGACCTGATCGCCGCTCCAGCAACTAAGCCACGAGATCGCGGCGCTCGACCGCCCATCGCCGGCCAAGTTCCAGCAGCGTCTTCGCGCTGAGGATCTTTTCCGCGAGCGGGAACACGATTCGCTCTTCCTTGTCGAAGTGGCGTCGCGCCACGGCGACCGCACGACCCAAAGCATGACGCGCCACCGCCACCTGCCGCGCCGTGCGGATGGTGGTCAAGATTCGGTCAATCTCCTCGTGCTCTGCGTGAAAATTCTCGTGCTGGCCGAGTTGGTGAAGATTCGGATCGAGCGGCTCCATCAAGAGGTGATCCTCCACCTTGGAGTGCACCGCGAGCATCGCTTCGAGCGTTGCCGCGAGCAGGCGCACCTCGGCGAGGGTCCGCAGTTTGGGCGCGGTTTTCTCGACGTGGTCGAAGAGATTGTGGAAGACCACATGTTCGGCCAGCAGTGCTTGAGTGATTTTCATCGTTACAAATATTTATCGGCTCGTAGGGGCTGACGCATTATCTACCAAACAATTCACACCAAGTCGATAGGCGTGAAACCGCCCCGCCCTGAAGCAGAGAGCAAATCGCCGGGCGTTGGCCGTTGACGTGGTTTCCTAAGCGGAGATACAATAGGCGAACTCAGCTAACCCCATGAACCGACCTGTCTCGAGTCTGTTGCTCGTCTGTATTCTGCCCTTCACCGTCTGGGCGCACGGTGATCTTCACGAGCAAATTGCAGCAACAACTCGCGCGCTGGAGCAAACGCCGAATAACCCCGAGCTCCATCTGCGTCGCGCCGAGTTGCACCGCGCACACCGCGATTGGAATCTCGCGCTTGCCGACCTGGAACGCGCTTCGAAAGCTGCACCCGACTTGATCGTCATCGATTTCTATCGCGGTCGCATCTTGCTGGAAGCGAATCGCGCCGGCGACGCCGTTCGCAGTCTCGATTCATTTCTCGCACGGCAACCGGATCATGGCGAAGCGCTGATCACCCGCGCTCGAGCGTTGGCGAAACTCGGACGGAATGAACACGCGGCAGCCGACTACACCCGCGCACTCGGCCTGACTCGCGAACCTCAGCCGGAGCAATATCTCGAGCGCGCTCATTGCCTGGCAGCGGTCGAGCCATCCGGAGTCGATGCCGCGCTCCGCAGTCTGGACGAGGGAATCAAGAAGCTCGGCTCGCTGGTAACCCTGCAACAAGCAGCCATTGATCTAGAGCTGAGGCGTAAGAATTTCGATGGCGCACTCCAACGTCTCGATCAAGTCGCCAAACAATTTCACCGCCAGGAAACGTGGTTAACGCGACGTGGCGAAATTCTCCGTCAAGCCGGGCGCATGGACGAATCGAAACAAGCCTTTGCCGCCGCGTTGCACGCGATTGAGTCGTTGCCGAGTCGAAGCCGTGAGACGCAGGCCGTCCGCGATCTGGAGCAACGCTTGCGAGCTGAACTCCGGATCGGCACGACCGCAGCAACCACCTTAAAAGCGCGATGAACAGGCAACACTCATCCTCAACATTCGCCGCGGGCTTCCTCACGTCACTGCTTTCACTGTGTCTCGCGTGTTCAGCGTTCGCTTGGACGCCCGGCACCAATGCCCTGCGTTTCGACGGTGCGAACGACTACATCACCTTCGGCACGGCAACCAATCTCGGTCTGTCCACGTTCACGCTGGAATGCTGGTTCATGCGCGAAGGCGCCGGCGTGACTACCTCTACCGGCACCGGCGGCACCACAGCGATCCCGCTAATCACCAAAGGGCGCGGCGAGAACGACGGCGGGGTGACGAACTGCAATTATTTTTTTGGCATTTCCAACAATGTGCTCGTCGCTGACTTTGAAGAGGCCACGCCCGGAACAAATCCCGGACTCAATCATCCCGTATGGGGCAGCACCGCCATCAGCACCAACGTCTGGTATCACGGCGCGGTGACTTACGACGGCACCAACTGGGCGCTGTATTTGAACGGTGTGCCGGAAACGAACCTGTTTGTCGGACGCACGCCGGAGTTCAAAAGCATCCAACACGCGGCGCTGGCCAGCGCACTTACGACCTCGGGGGCAGCGGCCGGTTTCTTCAAGGGCGTGCTTGATGAAGTTCGCATCTGGAATCGCGCGCTGACCGGCACGCAAATTTCCAACAACATGAACTTGGAAATCACCAACGCGGCGAATCTGGTTGCGCGTTGGGGACTCAACGAGGATGCCGGAACGAGCGCGTTCGATTCCACAGGCAACGGAGTGACCGGCACGTTGATAAATGGCCCGGCTTGGATTCCCGCAGTCACCAACGTGACTCGCGGCCCGTATCTTCAGACGGGCACAGCGACCAACATAATTGTTCGCTGGCGCACCGATTTTCCCACCGACAGCGTGGTGCGCTTTGGCAGCACAACCAACAACCTCGCGTTGGCTGTGACAAATTCGACCGTCACCACCGAACACGAAGTTCTCGTCGGCGGCCTGACACCGCAGACGAAATATTTTTACTCGATTGGAACCTCCACAGCCACGCTAACGGCCAGCGACAGCAACCAGTATTTCATCACGTCACCGGTACCGGGCACGCCGAAGCCGACGCGCATCTGGGCAATTGGTGATTTTGGTTTCGGCACTGCCGCTCAGGCGCAAGTGCGCGATGCTTACTACAATTTCAACGGCACCAATCACACCGACGTGTGGCTCATGCTCGGCGACAACGCTTACAACTCCGGAACAGATTCCGAGTATCAAACCGGCGTGTTCGATGTTTACACCTCACTGTTCCGCAAAGCCGTCCCGTGGCCCACGTTGGGAAATCATGACACGGGCGGAACCAACGTTTTCACCAACAACTATCCCTACTTCGACATTTTCACCCTGCCGAAAAACGGTGAATCGGGCGGCATGGCTTCGGGGACCGAGCACTATTACTCGTTCGACTACGGCAACATCCACTTCATCTGCCTTGATTCCATGACAGCCAATCGCGGCTCAAATGCGGACATGGCGATCTGGTTGCAAGGCGACCTTGCAGAAACGACCAATCGTTGGCTCATCGCTTACTGGCATCACCCCGCTTACACGAAAGGTTCGCACAACTCCGATACCGCTACGGAATCGATCGAAATGCGGCAGAACATCCTGCCCATTCTCGAAGCGGGCGGCGTTGACCTGGTGCTGGCAGGCCACAGCCACGTTTACGAACGAAGCTATTTCATCGATGGCCACTACGGGCCCTCCACGAATTTTAATACCAATTCGATGATCGTAATCCCCGGCGATGGACGCCAGACGAACGGCGTTGGTGGCTACGGAAAGCCGCGCGGTCTCCCGGCGCACAAAGGCACCGTGTACACGGTCATGGGAAGCTCGGGCGCGACCGGAGGATTCATCGGCACGCACCCGGCAATGGTAGTTTCGCTGAACAATCTCGGCTCGCTCGTGCTCGACGTCGATGGCGACCGCCTCGACGCGACTTTCCTCCGCGAAACCGGCGCCATCAACGACACATTTACCATTTTCAAAACCAACACACCGCCCGCGGTGAGCAATCTCGTTGTGAACATTCCCGCGGACAGCGTCACGAATCTCTTCATATCGGCAAGCGACTTGAACCACGACGCCCTGACTTTTCAACCCGACGCGCTGCCGCAACATGGCTTGCTCTCCAATCTGAACCCCACCAACGGCGTCTTCACCTACACGCCCGCTCACGGATTCACGGGTTCGGGCAGCTTCACCTTCCTCGTGAGCGACGGCATCACCAACGCGCAATTGACGGTCACGCTGAACGTTCTCCCGCTCCCAGACACGAATGGCAATCAACTCCCCGACGCGTGGGAGATCGCATACTCCATCACCAATCCGAACACTGATTCCGACGGTGATGGCTTCAGCAATTTGCAGGAATACTTCGCGTTCACCGATCCGACCAGCACGCTGTCCAGCCTGCAAACGCCCGCCGTCACGCGAAATGCGCTCGGACAGTTCATCGTCACGTGGAACTCCATCGGCAGCGTGCGGTATCGAGTGATGTTCAGCGACGGCGCTGCGTCGGGCGACTACAACGGCGTGTTCACCGAGATCGTCCGATCCGTGACGGCGGAAATGGATTCCGCGCCCATCGGCACGCCCTCGACGCAAACGTTTGTGGATGATTTCACACTCACGGGCGGATCGCCGGCGAACGGAAAGCGCTATTATCGCGTCGAAGTTGTCCGCTAGCCGGCGTGCGCGATCTTCCGCGAGCACGCCCCACTCGAATATCATGTCAACGAAGTGAAAGCCCACCGCATGGAACACTGGTTCAAGCATGCGGCGCTATGGTTGTCGTTTGCTGTGGGCGCCTGCCTGCCCGCGCATGTGTCGGGCACGACCATTCCTTCCATCGAGTTCGTCAGTGTACCGGCGTTTGGCTCGTTCAATGACCTGACGGGTTTGGTTCGCAATGCCGCCCCCGTCTCGCACCGCGTCGCGGTTTACATCTACGTCGGCGGCTGGTGGACCAAGCCGAACGGCGTCACGCCGTTGACCACAATCACTACGAACAGCACTTGGGCCTGCGATATCACCACCGGCGGCATCGACGAGCAGGCAACGCGCATCGCCGCATTCCTCGTGCGGACGAACTACACGCCCCCGCTCCTGTTGGGCGACGCTGCGTTGCCGGGAGAACTTGGGTCGAACAGCGTGGCGCAGGTTTCCGTCACGCGTGCCGATCCCAGCGTGCGCACGATCACCTTCTCGGGCATTAACTGGACGGTGAAAGGGGATACGAACCTGCTCGGCCCCGGTCCGAACTACTTCTCCGCTGCAACGAACAACGTCTGGCTCGACGCATCGAACCGGCTCCACCTGCGCGTCACCCACACGAACGGCCAGTGGCGCTGCGCCGAAGTGTTTTCACAAAAGACTTTCGGCTACGGACAGTATCGATTCCAACTCGACTCGCCCGTCGACAACCTCGACCGCAACCTCGTTCTCGGACTCTTCACGTGGACCGACGATCCGGCGTTCACTCATCGGGAAATTGATTTCGAATTCTCGCGCTGGGGCAACGCCGCAGACACAAATAACGCGCAGTTCGTCGTGCAGCCGTTCGATGCGACCAATCATCTCGTGCGTTACCAGATGCCAACGGGGCAGGTTCCGTCCACTCACGTATTCGACTGGCGCACGAATCAAGTGTTCTTCCAAAGCGTGCGCGGTTTGCAGGGGACCAATCTCCCGCCGACCAACGTGATCAGCCAGTGGACTTACACGCAATCCGTTCCGCCCAGCGGCGATGAAAACGTGCGGCTAAATCTCTGGCTGTTCAACGGAGCGGCGCCGAACAACGGGCAGGAAGCGGAGATCGTGATCCGACAATTCGAGTTCATCCCTGCCGATTCGGATAACGACGGCATTCCCGACACGTGGGAGATTAAAAACGGTTTCAATCCGAACGACACCTCAGACGCCGCACTCGACACGGATGGTGACGGGCAATCGAACTTGATGGAGTTCCTCGTGGGCACGGATCCTCGGAACCGAAACAGCGTGCTGCAAATTGACGACGCTCGCTGGCTACCTGGCGCGTTCGTTCTGAGCTTCAACGGAACCGCGGGGCAAACGTATCACGTCAGTTACCGTGATGGATTTTCCGGAGGAACCTCGTGGACGAACTGGACGAATCTACCGGCGCCCGCGTTTGATCGGCTGTTGTCCGTCACGAACTCGGTTTCACCAGCGATATCGAATCGCTTCTACCGGGTGACGACGCCCTGAAACGGCTGAAGATTTCATCGGTGGTGATAGCCTCGGCCTCCGCCAAAACTAAATCCAACGCTCACGCCACCGAAGCCCGACGAGTAGCGTGGATAGTGGGAGTAGCCGTAACCGAGCCCGTAGTAAGCCGGCCGAAACGGAAACGTTCGGTAACCGTAATCATAAAATCCGAAGCCCACCGAAACAGCGGGAGCTGGCACGTAGACGGGCTCAGGTTGCACATACACGGTCGAAGGTTGCGCGTAGATCACGGTCGGCTGCGGCGCCACGACCGCATAGCTCGGCGACGGCGACGGTGGCAGAGGCGTGTAGGCGGGCGCGGGCTGGGCAATCGGTTGGACAGGATTTTGCGCCTTTTGAATCGCCGCCAAGATGACCGAATCGGGAACGCCGCGATCGCGAAGTAGAACAATCTCTTCTGCTTTGGCGGCCACTACGTATCTGGAATTCTCCACGTAAGCCGTGAGCACGTTGTCGCTGATGCCGGATTCGTGCATTTTCAACACCTGCGCCAGCTCATAGGACAGCGTCACCGGAGGGGCGGCTGAGCCCTTAGTTGCAGCGTCATCAGCGCCCAGGACCGCGTTGCCAACAAGGGCCGCGGAACAAACGAGGGAGATTATCAGCGGTCGGAAAAACTTTGGGTTGATTTTCATACTTCGCGCTTCGTTTAGCCGAGGAACACTAAGCGCGTTGCTCCCGTTGTTCAACTGACTCAAAGCAGCAAGCCAACCCAAGTTCTCAGTCGAACGGCGCCCGGCTTTCCGGCAGAATTCACCCATGAAAGCCATCCGCTATGCGTTCAGCGCTCTCACACTGCTAATCGCTACGTCATTCGCGATCAACGCGGAGCCCAAGCCCGCCGCGGGCATAGACGCGCAGAAGTTGGCCGAGTTGCCGAAGCAAATTCAGAAGTTCGTCGATGATGAAACCATCGCCGGCGCGGTGACGCTCGTCGCGCAAAACGGAAAAGTGGTCAGTCTCGAAGCGGTCGGCTACTCCGATCTCGCAGCGAAGAAGCCGATGCGCACCGATAATTTGTTTTGGATCGCGTCGATGACCAAACCCATCACCTCGACGTGCATCATGATGCTGCAGGACGAAGGCAAACTGTCGGTGGATGACCCGGTTGAAAAGTATCTGCCGGAATTCCAGAAGCAGTGGTTGATCGAGTCGGCGACAAAAGATCGCGTCACTCTCAAACGTCCGGACCGCAAGATCACCATCCGCGATTTGCTCACGCACACGTCCGGTCTCGCCGACGTTTCCGCACGGCGGCCAGATGCATCGCTCGCCGAAATCGTGATGGGTTACTCGCAACAGCCGTTGCTCTTCGCCCCGGGTAGCAAGTGGCAATATTGCAATCCGGGCATCAACACGCTTGGACGCATCGTGGAAGTGGTATCAGGGAAAACGTATCCGGAATTTCTGGAACAGCGCTTGTTCCGTCCGCTTGAAATGAGCGACACGACGCTCTATCCCACCAGCCGCCAAGCGAAGCGTCTCGCGAAATCGTATGGCCCCGGACCAAGTGGCAAGGGGCTGGCGGAAACCAATCTCTATTTTATGGGCGGCGGCGATCTGACTGCGCGCACCCGCACGCCAATGCCCGCCGGCGGCTTGTTCTCCACGGCGCACGACCTCGCGAAGTTCTATCAGATGATTCTCAATGGCGGCATTACTGGTGGAAAACGTTACTTGTCGGAGGCCGCCGTACAGCAGATGACGAGCGTGCAGACGAGCGAGTTGAAAACTGGTTTTACCGACGGCAACGGTTGGGGGCTCGGCTGGTGCATCGTGCGACAGCCGACCGGCGTCACGGCGTCGCTTTCACCAGGCACGTTTGGTCACGGCGGCGCGTACGGGACACAGGGCTGGATTGATCCGCAGCGGGGAATGATTTTCGTCCTCCTGATTCAGCGTGCGAAGCTGCCCAATTCCGACGGATCGGACCTGCGACGGGTGTTTCAGGAAGCGGCAGTCGCGGCGATCAAATGAATTTGATCGCAATGAGGAAAGATGGTGCGCGGTGCAGGGTTCGAACCTGCGACCCCTACCGTGTCAAGGTAGTGCTCTACCACTGAGCTAACCGCGCGCTTTCGCGGGGCGTTACTGTCGCAAAGTCCGCGCCGGGAACGCAAGCTCTGAATTCGTTCTCGTGGAACACACTTTCGCACGAGAATTTCATTTGCCGGTTGACGCCGCTTTGCCGGTTGAGGGACTTTAAGCGCCGCTGTTTATGCCCAAAATTCAACGCGCTCTCATCTCGGTTTCCGACAAGACCGGACTCGTTCCTTTTGCCCTCGCCCTCGCCCAATCAGGCGTTCAACTCATCAGCACCGGCGGCACCGCCAAGGCGCTTCGCGACGCGGGGTTGAAAGTGCAAGACCTGAGCGACTACACGGGTTATCCGGAGATGCTCGATGGCCGCGTGAAGACGCTGCATCCGAAGGTGCACGGAGGGTTGCTCTTTTTGCGCGGCAACGCGACTCACGAGGCCACGGCCAAAGCACACGGCATCGAGCCCATCGATCTCGTGTTGGTGAATCTGTACCCCTTCGAACAAACGGTCGCCAAGCCCAACGTCAGCATTCATGAAGCAATCGAGAACATCGATATTGGCGGACCGTCGATGCTGCGCAGCGCCGCGAAGAATCACGAGAGCGTCACGGTCATCACTGACCCCGCGGATTACGTCGAGGTTGCCGCGGAAATTCAAGCGTCCGGCAACACTACGCTGGAATTGCGCCGCCGCCTTGCGGCCAAGGTTTACGCCCGCACTGCCGCTTACGATGCAGCCATTGCGAGCCATCTCGCGAAGGCTTTCGGGAGCGCAACCCCCACTTCCGATGGGTTGCCGGAAGAACTGATTATTCGCGCGTCGCAATCGCAACGCCTGCGCTACGGTGAAAACCCCCATCAACGAGCCGCGTTGTACGGTGATTTCTCCAATTACTTTAAGCAACTGCACGGGAAGGAACTTTCCTACAACAACATCCTCGACCTCACCGCTGCGGCCGCGTTGATCGGCGAGTACTCCGGCGAATCACCCACGCTCGCGATTCTGAAACACACCAACCCATGCGGCTTGGGCCAGGGCCCGAGTCTGGCGGATGCCTGGGGCAAAGCTTTCGCTACCGACAAGCAGGCTCCGTTCGGTGGGATTATTGCAGTGAATCAGGCACTGGATCTTCCGTGCGCCGAGGCGATCAGTGAAATCTTCAGCGAGGTCATCGTGGCGCCAGATTTCAGCCCCGAGGCTCTGGCCTTGTTGCAGAAGAAAAAGAATCTCCGCCTGCTGAAAGTATTGAAGAACCCAGTTACCGATCGTCCGTGGGACGTGCGGAGCGTGGGCGCGGGATCGTTCCTGCTTCAAGAGCGCGACGTAAAAGTTCTCACGCCGGCCGATACAAAGGTTGTCACCAAACGCCAGCCGACGGAGGCGGAATGGCAGGCAATGCGTTTCGGATGGCGTGTCGTCAAACACGTGAAATCCAACGCCATCGTTTACGCCGGCAGCGAGCGCACGTTGGGCATCGGCGCTGGGCAAATGAGTCGAGTGGACTCCAGTCGGATTGCCGTTTGGAAAGCTGGCGAAGCAGGTCTCAGCCTCACGGGCTCGGTCGTTTGTAGTGATGCGTTCTTCCCGTTTCCCGACGGCCTAATCGCCGCGGCCGAGGCCGGTGCGACAGCCGCCATTCAACCCGGCGGTTCCATGCGCGATGCCGAAGTGATCGCTGCTGCCGACGAACGAAACGTTGCCATGGTTTTCACGGGCGTACGGCATTTCCGGCACTGACCGGCAATAAGCACGCGCGACCGCGAGCGTCCCCGTTAATTCAAAAGCCAGTAAATGAGAGCCAGCTGGCCGGCACAGAGCAGGAAGTAGGAGATCCACGTGCCCACCTCACGAACGCGCAGACTGAGTTGACGGGTTTCCTGCAGCCAAAATTGCAATTTCGCCGAGCCGGCGGAAATAATATCCCCATTGCGTAAAAGTACGCGATCAACGGGTTGACCGTTCACCGATGCAAGCGCCGGCGGAATGACTTCGAGAAAGAATCCCTCGGCGAGGTCTAAAGAGATTTGGAAATGCTGTTCCCAGACGCCAGAATCCTCGAGTGTTATGCTACCAGCAGCGGCTCGTCCGATTGCCAGCGGAAAACTAGACGCTTCGTAAGCCAGTCCAGCCTTGCTGCCGGAGAGTATCTGCAGCCGCACCATCAGATGACTCGCCGATGAACGTGAATCTGGTCCCCGGGATAAATCGGCAGATCGTATTTCTGAGGATCTTCCTGCGCCTTATACCAATTCACTTTATCCTTCCGGCGATTTGACCGGATGATTTCGATATTCTTCTTGTTGGCAAACTCCGTGAAACCGCCAGCGGCAATGATAGCCTTAAGTACGGTCATCTCACCCAGATAAACCTGCCGATTTGGGGTGCGAACCTCTCCGCCGACAGAGAAAAAACGATCTTCCGTTTTGATGGTCACAGTCAAGCGAACATAAAACTGAGGAACGTACAAAGCTTTGATTTGCTCCTCTAATTCCCCTTTCTTTTTGCCAGCGGCTTGAATTTTCTGACTCAAATGCAAACTGATCATACCATCTTCACGAATGGTTTCTTCAATGGGGGCGATGGGAGTGGGTGTGTCGGTGAAGTTAATAATTAACTTGTTACCCACTTGCAGCGTGTCAGCAGATCCAATCGATTGCAGCCCTTCCGGAGCGGAGACATCGTTGGTCGTAGGCAGGGTTTCACATCCAGCTCCCAGCAACATTGCCAAGATCACCACCAAGATCTCCGGGCGAAAAAACTTATGGATACAGTTCATGACGATTGATTCTTAACAAAGCCCACCCCAAACGAACAATTAATATTTTTGCTCCAACTTGGCCGGCTCATCACCCGCGTCTCCGCCGGTATCTTTGCCGTTCTCGGATTCCGATGCACCAAGTTGACCTTCAATTTCTTTCGGCTTCTGCTCCTCGTGCGGGGCGTAGTAGTTCGAATAGAACCCGCTGTAGTAATAATAGTAGGAGTCATGCGCCATGTTGATGTTGTTCAACACAACACCGATAAGGTTCCCGCCGACCTTGTCGATCATCTGCTTGGCCCGGAGGGTCATCGCTTGCGGATACTTGCGGTATTGAACAACGAGCAATGTCATGTCGACTTCGCTCGCCATGATAGAGGCATCACTCACACCGAGGATTGGCGGTGAATCGAAGAACACAAAGTCGTAGCGCCGCTTCAATTCGTGAATAAGGGCCTTCATCTGAACCGAGTTCAGAATGCCCATCGAACTGCTCGGCAACTTGCCGCTGGGGAGGAAATCCAACGTGGGCAGGCTGGTGGTTTGAATGACCTCCTCCAGCGTGTTCTGGCGCTGAAGATAGTTGGTCAAACCGATGGCGTTGGAGACGCGGAGAAACTTATGGATGCTCGGACGGCGCAAGTCAGAATCAACAATGACCACACGCTGGCCGTTTTGAGCAAAGGTGCAAGCAAGGTTGAAAATCGTGGTGGATTTGCCCTCGCCGGCGCCAGCGCTGATGACGCACATGGTGTTGAACTTCCCGTCCTTTTTCGAGAACAGTAAGTTGGAGCGAAGGACACGGTAAGACTCTGCGTGTGGACTTTCCTGCCCTTCGTCAAGAAGCGATCCCACGTTTTGCGGAATAACACCGAGAACAGGTGCCTGCAACGCTCGCTCGACATCATCGAGCGTCTTGACGCTGGTATCCAAGTATTCAATGAAGAAGGCCAGTCCGATGCCAAGGATGATGCCCACAACAATACCCAACGTAATGTTCAGCGTCTTATTAGGCCTCACGGGCGAAAGCCCAGGCTCAGCTGGGTCAGTAATTACGGCAACAGAGCTTCGACCGAGCGAACTATCGATCGTCTCCTGCATGACTTTCAGATTGAGAGTGTCGCGAACCTGCTGCTGTTTCTCGAGATCATGCAGAGCCTCGATGTAAAGGCGGTTTCGTGAAGCTGTTTCAATGTTCGCTTTATTGGCCGCTTCCACTTGTTGAGTCAGCGCATCCAAACGGGCTTTCGCGGTCGCCACTTTAGTGGCCAAGCCCATCATAATGCCGTCCAAGCGATTATCGACCTGCTCCTTGATCTTGCTCGCCAGTGCAGCGATTCGTTGAACTTCCGGATGATTCTCGCCCAAATCCTTCAGCATTGAAGCAAGTTTTTGCTCCGCCTGATCCATCTGCTCGAGCAAACTAGCAAGTTGCGCGTCAGGGTAAGCGGTGGACATGGCTTTCCGAAGATCGGTTTTCGACTTCTTGGAGAGTTCGTCGTAAATCGTACTGGCTTCCACGTAGAAGTTTCGCGCTTCGACACGTAGCGCCTCTACACGCCGAAGAGTCTCAGGTTCCAACACTTGACTTACCCCGCCGGCACTAAGACTCCCGACACTACCAACTTCAGAAATGTTGAGTTTTTCCCGCAAATTCCCCACCAAATCCTGAGCCTGTTTAACCTTGTCATCTTGTTCTTTGAAGCGGTCGGTCAAAACCCTGATGCCTTTCGCCGATATCTCGGTGCGCTGGCGCAACCGAACCTCCCGGTAAACGTCGGCGACAGCATTTGCTATCTCGGCTGCCTCCTTCGGATCACGGCTGAAAAGCCGGATTTCGATCAAACTCGTATTACGGGACTGACGAACGTCCATCAGGCTCCGAAGAATGGTGAACGTCTCCGTCGTCTTTAACTTCTCACCGCCACCATAATCCTTCGCCCACCGCTCATTCAATTTGAGCCGCTCAATCACCTCGTACAAGACGTTCTTAGACTGGATCTTCTCAAACTCCGTCAGAATGAAGTAAGGATCGTACCCGAAGTAGTTTTGCTGCCCCCCTACACCAGACACATCGGAGGCATCTCGATCTACCGTCAAACGGACGGTGCTCATGTAATACTCCGGAAGGAAGTATGTCACGACGGTCGTTGTAATGACAACGAGCAACATGACGGCAATAATTACCGTCTTTCGAATGCGAATAATGCGCCAATAGTCGAGGAAATGGAGCTTCGAATCGGCGGAAAGAGAGTTACTGTTGGCGTCCATGACAAAAAAAAAGAGGCTAGAAGGTTATCATTCCAGCCTCCCGTATAGTTGTGAGATTAAATCGTATTAATAGGTCGCACGCAAGCCAAGAAACACGCGATTGCGGCTGTACGAACGAAGACTCGTCGAATCGAGATCGGAAGTCAGACGATCATAATTGTAGCCAGCTTCCGCAGAGAGGAATTGATTGATGCTGTAGGCAAACGTCAGACCCGCCAAATAGTAGTTTTCGCCAATGTTACCGCCCACTCGATTGAAGCTCGAGAACTGAGCTTGGGCCAAAGCACTAACCGTCAACTTCGGCGTGATAGGATGACTGACATTGAGGTAAACGGTCGTGGATTCCTGGTCCGTGATCGGATTGTTGATCGGGTCGAAGGCAACGTCCGTTGCATTTCGCGAATGCCGCACACCCAACGCGACGTACGCGCTCGGACGATAGGACCAATTCAAACTCGCATCCACATAGGGCGACACCGAGCTGCCAGCAGCATTCGCCGCAGCATTCGGGTACATCACGTACTGCGCACCGCCACGCACCGAGGCAGACAGAGTTTCGGTAAATGCATGATCTACCCCCAAGAAACCATAGTGCGATTCACTATTACGGGTCTTCGGCGCAACCGTGCCAGCCACATCAAGAAACTCGGAGCTCAAATAATCCGTCCGACCGTATGCATAGCCAGCGATCAACGTCGTCGACGGCTTGACCTGCCAGCGGACGCTCAAAGGAACGTTGTGCTCAACGCGGTCAAGCAACGCAGAGAGCGAAGCGTTTCCCTTTTGCTGATAAGAGTACCAATTGTTGCCATAGCCCAAAACCAAGCTGACGGTGGGGGTCAACCCAAACGTAAAATTGATATTAGCGCTGTTGCGCTTGCTGTTTTGGTTACTGCGAAGAGGAGTCGCGAAAGCGGTGTTCGGCGCGTTAATGACATCCGGATTTTGGGAATAGACAAAGGAATCGTTGAACTCGAGCTTAAACCGCTCCGAGAACTGATGGTTCAACACAGCACCAAACTGGAATTCGTTTTCCCAAGAATTGTTGGCGCGGTTTTCATAATAGCGGCCCGTATAGCGCGCGTTCAAGCCGATGTAGGTCTGCTCCATCGGCAGATTGAGCGAAAACGCAGGCGAAATCTCACCACCAAAGCTGTGCTGAGGATTGAGCGCCTTATTGGCTGTATTCCAGTTGTCGTCGTAAAATCCACGCAACGAGGCGGAAATGCTCCACGGCTTACTCAGCTCCTGTTGGCTCAGCTGGGGCGCCAAACTGTACGTCGACTGGGCCTGCGCGAGCGGCAAGCTCATGGCACCGAAGGCAGCGAAGCTGGCAAATGCGGCGATTTTTTTCATATCTTAATTCTTTCGACTCAACTGCTATGCAAATTTACATCCGGACATTAACGCTCGACGGGCGTTCTACGTTTTAGCCAAACCCTTGTCAAATACAATTCTGTCGGTCGTCCACCAAATATTTCGGCAAAAGCGGCTTCCACCTGAAATGGCATTTTTTGGCCGACGGCATTTTTTGGCCGCCAGTCACGAGATCAAACCTAGTCGCCACGGGCATTCCAACGCGGGTGATCACTAAGAAAAAGCTGATCTGCAAGGGTTCCCGGAAAGAAACCCGGCGGATTTGCTCGCAATGGGAAATCTGGAGGAATTTCCCGACGGCCCAAACTTTCGAACAACATCAGACCCCAAGTATTTTTCCCACCGCCAAGCATATCGCTCAGGAACTTCGCATCCAAGGTGACCGGCGTCAGGTACAATCCTTGAATGGATTTCTCAAAGTCGTTGATGCTAAAAAAGTCTTTCTTCATGTCGAGAGTCAGGGCCACGCACTGCCGATTACCGTACCACGCCACCGCGGCTGGAATGTCGCTCATCATCAACTCTTGCTCGGTCATGTACCCGCTAGTCTTCTGAATCAATGGCGGATAATACGGGGGATACATTAAAGGGAAAACCGGCTGTGGAATCGTGAACAACATTGGCAGCGATGCCACCATTACGAAACCAGCCACAACAAAGATGCGCACCTGCGGAAACGGCAGCCGCATTTGGTCTAACAACAAATAAAACATTCCCACGCCGAACACAAAAACTAGAGGCGCCACCACCGCCAATAGGTTCTCCGACGTGAAATCGTTGCCCAAGGGATTCGCCGTCGACAAATGTGTCCGACCGAGTGCCTGCACCACAAGCAGTGTCGCCAGAGCCATCAGTAGAAAAACCCTCAACCGGCCCAATGCCGGGCTTCGAAAACGAATGAACAATCCCGCGAGGAACAAAGCAGTAACCCAGCTTCCACCCAGCCTTGGCACCTGGTTCTTTAGCAACTCCGCTCCGTTAGCCAAAAACTTGACGCGATAGCCCGTAAACCCAACTTTCTTGAGATCCTCTTGCGGTTCCAAACTCCGCTCCAAACGCGCACTAGCCACCCCGCTATCTGCAGACAGAGCGTACCCCGCCACTCCAAAAAAACGACCGCTCAACTGATAGTTCCGCGCCAACCAAGGACTCAAAGCCGCAATAAACACCACCACTGCGGCCACCGCTGCCAGACCGCGCCGTTTGCCCTGATAAAAAATCAGAAACAGGAACACCGGCACCATCAGCCAACCGAACGAGTACAACGTCAAAGTCCCCAGCGCCATCACCGCACCGACGGCGAGACCCATTCCAACATAATACACTGCATTACCCCGACCTTCGCGGGCCGCCTGCTCCAACCGAACCAGCAATGATACCAGTCCGAGAAAAATTACAATTACCAACAACGTCGGAAGTCCCGACACACTGAATCGCCAGTACATTTCCGAAAACATAAACACCGCCGCCGAAACCCATGCGACCGACGAATCGAACAATCTCCTCCCGAGGAAAAATATCTGCACCGCCGCCACGACGAGAAAAATCTGATTTAAAACGGCGATCATCAAATCTGGTTGATAACGCGTGAATCGCCCCTGGGTTTTTGGAATCTCAAACTGAAATGGCACCATGCGCATCCATCCGGCCAACACCAGCGGATACACCGGCGCATTAGCCAGGTCAGGATGCGGAGTCCGCACCATGGCCATGTCCCGCTCACGCCGCGCAACTCCAGCAGCTTCGGCGGCCACCACACCTTCGCCACGATCAGCAAGCTTCTTCTGCTTTACCAACCACATGCTCAGCGGCCGGATGTTCCGGGTGGTGAAACCTTCTCCGCGCGAAAGATTCCGCGCCACCTGAGCCGCATCCATCGCTTCAGGGGCACCCATGTTACGGAACTGACGAAACTCATACGCCACCCACAGCGCCCCCAACACCGTCACCGCAAAAATGGCGCGGATGATTCCCTTGCCAGCGCCCTCCTCGAATTTGTGGATGATCTCCTGAATTGGCAGCATATGAATTTAAAACCCTTCCAAATGATACGTGTGCAGTTTGCGGTGCAAGGTCCGGCGGCTAATGCCGATTTTTTTGGCGGCCAGCGTGCGATTTCCCCGCGACTCCTTCAAGGCGCGAATAACTAATTGTTTCTCCGCCTCGGAAACCGTCACCGTCTCGTCACTTGGCGCGCCAGCCGTCAACAACGCCACCGGCTGCGGCGTCGGCTGCCGAATATCCGCCGGCAAATCGCGCAACGAAACGCGCTCCCCGCGGGCAAACGCCACCGCGTGTTCAATCGCACTGCGCAACTCACGAACGTTCCCCGGCCAGGAGTGTTTCATGAGCGCTTCGAGCGCATCCATGGTGAAATCGTTCACGGGCTTTTCATTCTCCCGCGCCGACTCCTTCAGGAACGCGTGCGCCAGCAAAGGCACATCGCTCATGCGGTCGCGCAGCGGCGGCAACACCAACTCCACGACCCGCAGGCGATAATACAGATCTTCGCGGAATTGACCGGCGCGCACCAACTCCTGGAGATTCTTGTTCGTCGCCGCCACCAACCGAACATCCGCAGTCAGCGTCTTACTCGAACCGACCCGCTCAAAAGTTCTCTCGCCAAGAAATCGCAGCAGCTTGATCTGAATCGTAGCGTCGATCTCGCCGATTTCATCGAGGAACAGCGTCCCACCCTGCGCCTGCTCCACGCGGCCAATGCGACGTTCGTGCGCGCCGGTGAACGCGCCCTTTTCGTGGCCGAACAACTCGCTCTCAAGCAAGTTTGCGGGCAATGCCGCGCAATGCACGCTGATCATCGCCCCGCGCGAACGCGTGCTGAGTTGATGAATTGCTTTTGCGATGAGCTCCTTGCCGGTGCCGCTTTCGCCGCGAATCAAAACCGTCGCGCGCGTCGGAGCCACCTGCTTCACGGTCTCCAGCAGTTCGTGCATCACCGGCGAATCACCGATGATATTTTCCACGCCGAACTTTGAATCGAGCTGCTCGTGGAGCGACTTGTTCTCGACTTCCAGCGTCTGAGATTTCAGTGCTTTGGCGATGCGGAGTTCGAGTTCGTCGATCTGCATCCGACCTTTGGGAATGTAGTCGTCCGCACCGTTCTTCATCGCCAGCACCGCCACTTCTTCGGAACCGTACGCGGTCATCAAGATGCACACCGGCGGCTTCGGAAGGGACTTGGCGCGCTTGATCAGCTTCATCCCGTCTTCATTGGGCATGCGAAAATCCGTGAGCATGACCGCGAAGTTTTCCTTCTCCAGCAAGCCCATCGCGGTTGCCGCGTCCTCGGCGATGTAAACGTCGAAACGATCTTCAAGCGCCGCGCGCAAGCCCTCGCGCGTCGGCTTCTCGTCATCCACGATCAACAATGTCGGTTTCAGATTCATCGCGAAATTTCAGGCGAAGCTTTTCACTCGCGCGTTTCCGTTGCCTTGCCTTCCTTAGCCGCCGGCGCTCCCAGCAATCGCGTCTTACGCTGATGCGACGGCAACCAGATGCGGAACGTCGTGCCTTCACCCACGTTGCTCTCCAGATCGATCTTCCCACCGTGTTCGCGCACGATGCGTTGCACAATCATTAAGCCAAGGCCCGAACCTTTTTTCTTCGTTGTGTAAAACGGTTCAAAGATCCGGTTCAACTGCTCCGGCGGAATGCCGCCCCCAGTGTCGGCGATGCTCACCCACACGCCGTCGTCGCTTTCGCCCGTCTGCAACATCAGCGCGCCGCCCTTGGTCATAGCCTGCATCGCGTTCTTGATGAGATTCACAAGAACTTGCTTGATCTGCGCCGCGTCGAGCGGCACCGAGGTGAGCGCCCGCGCGAGGCGCTGCTTCAGGACCAGTCCGCGATTTTCTAATTCGGGCCGAAGCAGATTCACCGTGTCCTCGACAACGTCGTTGAGGGAACACGGCTTCAACTGCGGAGGGCTCGGGCGGATAGCTTGGAGAAATTGGGTGACGATGTAATCGAGCCGCGAGATCTCGCCTTTTGCGACGTCGAGGTAACTGTCCAACTTGCCGAGAATTTCCTGCGCCTCATTGCGAACCGCGCGCGCCTGCGAACGCGGACGCGCACTCACTACAGTGGCACTCTGTGGCCATTCACCGCTGGTCTGGCGGAGCTTCTTCAACTCGCGCTCCATCAGTTGAAGGTGAATGTGCAGCGCGTTGAGCGGGTTGCCGATCTCGTGAGCGACACTCGCCGCGAGCAGTGTCAACGCATGGATGCGCTCACTTTCGATCGTCTCAAACGTTTTCTGCCGCGCCTCGGTGGCGTCGTTCAGAATCAGCGCGACGCCCGCGGTCCCAGTGGCTTCGCCGTCCAGCGGCGCCGCGTAGAGACGCAGAAAACGCGGCCGCGGATAACTCACTTCAAATTCCTGCCGTACGACGCGTTGACCACCTGCGGCGTCGATGGCGGCGAGTTTTTGCCAGTCGATGTCCGGAAGCAGCTCGCTGATGTGATGCTCTTCGGTGTCCGGCTGCGCGCCGAGGAGCCGCGTGACAGCTTGATTGAAATAGAGCACGCGCCCCGCTTCATCGACGACCAGCACGCCGTCTTCGATCGTGTTGAACAGCGTTTCGAGAAAGGTGCGCTCCCGCGCGAGCCGCTGCACGACGGTCTGCAAGCCTTCTTTGTCGAGCCGCGCGATGCGGCCGAGGACTTTGTCGAGAAAACTGGACTTTGGCGTGGCCATTTCAACGCGGAACGCGATTCACGTTCCTCAGAACCATTTCTTCAGTCGGAAATATACATACGTGCCAGCGGTTGACACGACCGTCAGCACCGCGGCGAGCCAGTAACCGTGCTCCCATTCCAGCTCTGGCATGTGTTTGAAATTCATCCCATACCACGTCCCAATCAATGTCAGCGGAGTTGTGATCAGCGTGATGAGCGTGAGCATCTTCACCACTTCGCCGGTCTGGTTCGAGGACATGTTCAAGTAAACCTGAAGAATTCCCGTGAGTGAATCGGTGTAGTTCTGTGCGAGCTCGGCGATGTGATTCAACCGGTCGTAAACGTCGCGATAATATGGCACCAGATGCGGGCGAATGAGCTTAAACTCGCCACGAGCAAAGCGAGAGAGCACTTCACGCTGCGGACCGATGATCTGCCGCAAGTGCAGCACTTCTTTTTTGATTCCGATGAGCTGGTTGAGGGTCTTCTTGGTCGGACTTTGCAAAACGCGATCTTCCAGCGCCGCGATTTCGACCGAGAGCTCGTCGAGGGCCGGCTTGTAATTCTCCACGATCGCGTCGAGCAGCGTGTGCGCGACGCGATCTGGAGCGCGAGCCACGTGCGCTGTGCCGCGAACGGAACGCTCCACAACCGTCGCGATGCTCTTCAGCGGCGTGTCGTGATATGTCACCAGAAAATTCTTTCCGAGGAAAAAGTTCAGTTCACTCGTCGCGAACACACCATCGGTCCGGCTGTAATCCACCGCGTGGATCACCATGAAGAGATACGGTTGGAAGCGATCTTCTTCCTTAGGCGCGTATTCTTCGACCTTCGGCGACGGGCTAGCCGTCACGCAGTCGTCAATGCTCAGCGGGTGAAAATGAAATATTCCTTCCAAGACGAGCTTGGTTTCCTCCGGCGTGGCTTTCTCCAGATCCACCCACAGGAAGAGGTTGGTATCCGCCAACAACGAGGGCATTAGAAAGGCCTCGATTTCTTTGCTGTGCAAACGGCC
This sequence comes from Limisphaerales bacterium, assembly GCA_044224905.1. Taxonomy (GTDB): domain Bacteria; phylum Verrucomicrobiota; class Verrucomicrobiia; order Limisphaerales; family JBGAJN01; genus JBGAJN01. The sequence goes on along the minus strand of JBGAJN010000001.1, from coordinate 807,460 downwards.
CTGCGTTGTGAATGCGAGTGATTGAATCATGCCAAAACATGGCGATTCAGGCATTTTGCCGCGCCAAGATGTCTCGAATACTACGAGCGAGCCACCTCAAGGCAAGTCTTCATTTGGCACAAATCGTCACAATCTGGTGACAGCTGAAGCTTTCGGACTCCAAGCTCGGTAGCGCGCCCCTTGCCCATCTTCGATCCCGTTTACGCCCAGCTTCACCCAGCGAACAGTAGATCACTGCCTAATTCACACCGCCGGGACCAGCATTCTTACCGAACCCTGTCTTGACTTAATTCGCCGCTCCTTTGATTTTACCGGCCTCAAAATAGACTGCACCCGAACATCGTCACACTTTACATGCAAGACCAAGCCGCCTCCGACGCCCAGAACGCCGACCTCGATTTGAACCGCCGCGATTTCCTCAAAGGCAGCTCCCTCGCCACGATGATGGCGATGATGGGTGGCATCCCGTTGATCGCCGCGGAAGCCGGTCCGGAAGGCGCCACCAAGTATAAGACCACCACGCCGCCCGTGAATTGCGGCGTCATCGGCCTCGGACCACACGGTCGTGAAATCTTGCAAACGCTCGCGCGCTTGCCCAACGCACCGGTCGTCGCCATCTGCGACAACTATCAGGCGTTTCTGAATCGTTCGAAGGAACTCGCGCCGAAAGCCGCGACCTACACGGATTACAAGCAACTCCTTGCCGACAAGAACGTGAAGGGCGTCATCATCGCCACGCCGACGCACCTGCACAAACAGATCGTCATCGACGCACTCGCTGCCGGGAAGCACGTCTACTGCGAAGCTCCGATCGCGCACACGCTCGAAGACGCCAAAGCCATCGCGCTTGCGGCCAAGGCGAATCCGAAACTGTACTTCCAAGCCGGCCTCCAGGAGCGGTCCGATTCGCAACGCCTCTTCGTGCTGCCGTTCATTCGCAGCGGCGGCATCGGCGCATTCGGCTCCATCCGCGCGCAGAACAACAAGAAGCAGAGCTGGCGCCGCGCCTCCCCCAATCCCGACCGCGAAAAGGAAAACAACTGGCGCCTCTCGAGCAAGTTGTCGCTCGGCATCGCGGGCGAGCTCGGCATTCACCCGATCGACGCCGCGTGCTGGTTCATCAACGAGATGCCTACATCCGTCACCGGTTTCAGCGCGTTGCGCCAATGGAAAGACGGTCGCGACGTGCCCGACACCGTGCGCGCCGTGTTCGAATTCGCCAGTGGCGTGACGTTCAACTACGAAGGCACGCTGATCAATTCCTTCGACACGAACTGCGAGGTTTACACCGGTTCCGACGCGGCGATTCTCGTCCGCGATTTCAAGGCGTGGATGTTCAAGGAAGCCGACGCTCCGCTCCTCGGCTGGGAAGTATACGCGCGCAAGGACGACTTCTATAAGCAGGAAGGCATCGCGCTTGTCGCCAACGCGTCGAAAGCCGCCGGCCAAGGCGCCAACGCCGATGACCCAGCCGCCGCCGGTTTCACGCCGCTCTACTACGGCCTCGAAGCGTTCGTGATCAACACGGACATGCATCACGCCGCCGTGGAAGATTTTAACTCCAGCTTCGGCGCAAATGCCGACGCGGCCGCGCTGGCCGATTACCTGAAGGATCTCCAGAAAAACAAGAAGCACGCCGCAACGTGGGCCGATGGTTACGCCGCCACCGCGCTCGCCATCAAGACCAACGAAGCCATCACGAAACGCACGAAGATCACTTTCGAAAAAGGCCTCTTCGACGTCGCCTAAGCCAAACCCCGATCACGAATCATCAATTACTCATTACCCCCCCATGAAACTCCGCTTCCTCTCCCTCGTCGCCGCGCTCGCACTGGCAGCCGGCAGCACCTTCGCCGAAAACGTCAAATACACCGCCACACCCGGCAGCAAGCTGAAGATGGACGGCACTTCCACCGTTCACGACTGGACCGTCGAATCCGCGCTCATCGGCGGCTCGATCGAGTGGGATGCTTCATTCGACACCGCGCCGAAGGCGGGCAAAGTTGCTGGCGCGAACGTTGAGTCCGTGATCCTTGTACGCTCGCTCAAGAGCGGCAAGAGTTCCATGGACGCCGTGATGCAGGACGCGATGGGCGCGGAGAAGAATCCGAAAATTTCCTACAAGCTCACCGAACTAACGCTCAAGGAAGCGCCCAAGAGCGCCACCGATGTGATGAACTTCGACAGCAAAGGGGAAATCACCGTCTCCGGCGTGACCAAACCGCTCGCCATGACCGTGACCATCACCCGTGTCGACGGCGGCAAATTGAAAGTCAGCGGCAAGACGCCGCTCAAGATGACCGACTTCGGCATCAAGCCCCCCGCACCCGCCGTTGGCCTCGGCCTCATCAAGACCGGCGACGAAGTGAAGATTTCCTTCGACTGGGTGACGAAGAAAGCCGAAGCGAAGTAATTCGCCGACGGCCGTCTCACCGTCCTATTGCCGCGCCTCCAACCACGCCTTGAATTCGGCGGCGGCTTTGCCACCGAACCCGGGCACTTCGGCAATTTGCTCGAGCGTTGCGGTGCGCAGACGTTGGATGGAGCCGAATTTCTTCAACAACGCCGCCTTGCGTCGATCGCCGATGCCGGGGAATTCATCGAGCAAACTCTCAGAGATTTTCTTCAACCGCAGTTGCGCGTTGAACGTGTTGGCGAAGCGATGTGATTCGTCGCGGACGCGCTGAAGCATCTTGAGCGCGTTGTTGTCGAGGCCGAGCCGCAGCGGCTCCTTTTCACCGGGCCGATAAATCTCCTCAAACTCCTTCGCGAGTCCGATGATCGGAATCTTGCTGAGCCCCAGCTTCGCGAGTTCCGCGCACGCCGCGTTGAGCTGCCCCTTGCCGCCATCGATCACGATTAGGTCGGGAAGATTCGATGCGGCGGAAGGAAGAGGCACCCATGGAGCGCTGAGTTCGTCATTCGCATCGGGCGCCGTCGGCTCAGAATCATTCGCCGGAGCAACCGCCTCGGCCTCGTTCAACAACCGCGAGTAACGTCTTCGCACCGTCTCCGCCATGCACGCGAAGTCGTCTTGGCCGGTGACGGTCTTCATTTTGAACCGCCGGTAGTTCGCGCGATCCGGGCGGCCATGCCAGAAGCTCACCATCGACGCGACGGCGAACGTTCCGCTGATGTTGGAAATATCAAAGCCCTCGATTCGTGCAGGCGCGTCAGCGAGGCCGAGCGCGCGACCAAGCTGGCGCAAGTCTGCCTCCGGGTTAATTGCCACCGGCAACGTGTAAGGGATCCGCTCGAACTTCTCAGTCTTGAGCGAAGTCTTCTTCAGATCCTCAATCGCGTCGCGCAACGAAGCGGCTTTCTCGAACTCCTGCGCTGCGGACGCGCGTTTCATTTCCGCCTCCAGCTCAGAGCGCAATTCCTCCGTCTGGCCGCCGATGAAATCGCACGCCGCCATGACCTGCGAGAGGTATTGCTCGCGCGTGACGTTGGCGATGCAAGGCGCGGTGCAGACCTTCAAGTTCGCGTAGAGGCAGTGCTTGTAATCGCTTTCGGTAGGCGTGAGCGCACGACAGCCGCGCAGGTTGAATTTTTTCCGCGCCATCAGCAACGTCCGCCGTAGTGAACCCGAGTGCGCAAACGGCCCGAAGTAACGCGCGCCATCTTCCTTGCGCAGGCGCGTGAGGACGAAGCGCGGGATCGGATCGTTGAGATTAATCTTGAGCAGGAGGAAACGTTTGTCGTCGCGGAAATCGATGTTGAAGCGCGGGTGAAATTCCTTGATGAGCTTGCCTTCGAGCAAGAGCGACTCGGGCTCGTTGCGCACGACATGCGTGTCGAAATCCTGAATCGCTTCGACGAGCGCGTTGAGTTTCAGATCCCAGCCGTGCCGTCGCGAGGGATGAAAGTATTGCGAAACGCGCTTGCGCAGATCACGCGCCTTGCCGACGTAAATCACCGTGCCAAAGCGGTCCTTCATCAGGTACACGCCCGGCTTGTGAGGAAGCTGGCTGAGCTTGTTGCGAATGTGATCGGTCGCCGGCACGGAGGAAGCATGGCAGAGAGCAGTCCTGATTTCAAAGCCACGACACGGCCCGGCACCTTGATAACCGACACTCAGAGCCCCGCCGGCGCCCAAGTCCACGCTTGGAATTGCGCGGAAATCATGCTAGGAATGACGGGAATCAGAGCTTTGTATGACCACCACGCTTCGCCTGCTTTTCCTCGCCGGCTGGATGACCGCTTCCCTAGGGTCCGCAGCCGTTCCGGACATTTACCGCTCGTGGTTCACCCCCACGGTGGTGCCGACGAATTACGTCGGCAACGTGCGCTTCGAGGTTGAGGCCACGGGTAACCCGACGAACGTCGTATTCAATTACAGCGGCACGAACCGCCTCATGTATGATAACGGGAGCAACGGTGATCTAGTTGCCGGCGACAATGTTTGGACGTGCCTCTTCACCGCAAACGAGATCATTAGCAAGAATCTCTCGAACCGCATCTTCCGCCCGTTCATCGGCACGTGCAGCCTCACCAACTCCAGCGGAGGTGCCGGGCCGTACAATACAATTGCCGAAGTGTGGACGTCGCAAGTGGGTTTGGTGCCCGTCATTACCAACACGGCCGCGACCAACCGATCAACCGATTACGTGGTGAACTACACGGCTACCCGTGCCGAGCTGACCAATTTCGTGGTGACGAATTGGTCCAAACGCTTCTACACCACGCACGGCGACAAATACGACTTCCTGAGTTTCGTGCATGTCGGCGGAGTGCGCGGCAACCGATACCACGCGGGAGCTAAGAATGCCGTGCTCGGCATCGGGAGCAGCACCTACACCAACACAACCTTCGGCAGCGCCGGACGGCTGCAAGGCTACACGGTGTTTCCCATTCCCTCGTTCTACGATGCCGGCAGTCCCACGTTTTCACACGAGACCGGCCATCAGTGGTTGATGTTCCTTTCCGGGACGCCCTACTCGAACGGCATCCCCCACTGGCCCAAGGGCGACATCGCCGGGAATGTCATGGGATACTCCATTCCCAGCACGGGTGCTGGCGGCAATTTTCCATTTTCGTTTACTCCAAACGGCGGCGGCGGCTATGTCGCTGGCCCGCCATCACCACTGTTCAGCTCCACGTTCAACATGATGGAGCTGTACCTCATGGGCCTCGCAGCACCCGCCGAAGTGCCGAACTACTTCGTCCTCACCAATCAAAATCTCAACGTCACCAATGGCCAGGTCATAACCTCCAGCGAAGTCAACGTGGTAACGCTTGCCAATATCACCGCGGTGCATGGCGCTCGCGTGCCGAACAGCAGCAACTCCCAGAAAACCTTCCGCACCGCGACCATCATTCTCTCCGAGCAATTCCTGGATCAATACGCGCTGAGTTTATACGACTATTTTACCCGCCGCGGCGAAGCTCGGGTGCCCCTCGACTACGCGGACGGCCTCGCGACCGGCACGTGCAATCCCTTTTATCTCGCCACCAGCAGTCGCGCCGTGATGTTCACACGAATCACCGACGAGAACCCCGTCCTTACCGTAACCAATCTTCCCAACCAAGACGTGCGCGTGAGCTTCACGGGGAAAATGGGGATCGCCTACCAACCACAGCAGACCGGCATTCTGGGAACGTGGACCAACTCCGGAGCCGTGATGAATTTTCCTCCTACAAACCCGCCCGTGGATATCAGCACTAACTTCGTTCGCACGCCACCCGCCGGAACGAACCGCAACTTTTTTCGGCTGAAACTCAACTACTGAGCTCGGTGCCGGCGGCGGTTCAACGCGCTTCGAGTTCCGACGCCACTTTCTTCGCCAAGGCGGCGAGACTGACTTCGGGCTGTTTCATCGCCTTCGCCAGCGTAGTGAACTTCGGCGTCATGGCGTGGACGGACGTGAACAATTTCTTCACCGCTGCCGCGTCGCCGACGACGCCCGCGAAACCGATGCACGGGAGATTCAATTTGCGCGACCACCACGCGACTTCGCCAACGCCTTTGCCCATCAGTGATGATTGATCGATGCGGCCTTCAGCGGTGACGATCATTTGCGCGACGCCCATGTGGCGGCGCAGTTCGGCCAAGCGTGCGAATACGCCGAAACCCGGTTCCAAGCGGCCGCCCGCAAACGCGCGCAAGCCGAAGCCGAGCCCGCCTGCCGCGCCCATGCCAGCGTCCGCGCCGTAATTGCGTTCCATCTCGCGCTCCACGATGGCCGCGAGTTTGCGCAAGCAAGCCTCGGCGGGAGCGAAATCTTTGGTCGTGAGTCCTTTTTGTGGACCGTAAATTCGCGTGGCGCCCTTCGCGCCGAGCAACGGATTCTGCACGTCCACCGCCACAACGAATTCCTCGAACCAGCGCGGATGTTGCGGACGATAGATGCGCTCGAGCTTGGGCAAGTCCGTCCAGCGCTCGATGCAGTTGCCGGACTTGTCGTGAAATTGCCAGCCCAGCGCGCGCGCCATGCCGAAGCCGCCGTCGTTGGTCGCGCTGCCACCGATGCCCATCATGCAACGTCGCGCGCCTTTGTTCGCGGCAGCGATCAACACCGCACCGAGTCCGTAGGTATCGAGTTCAAACGGATGAAATTTTTTCGGCGGCAATTGCGCGAGGCCGATGATGCGCGAGGAATCAATGATCGCCGTCTTGCTGCGCTGCTCATACCACCACGTGGCCTTGATCGGGCGATGCGCAGCATCGACGGTCTTCACCGTTTGCGGACGCGCGTCCAAGTGCTGGCTGAGGACTTCGCCGAAGCCATCACCGCCGTCGCTCATGGGCAGTTCCGTGACGGAATCCGCGGGGCGCCCCGCCTTCCAACCGCGCGCAATGGCAGCGGCAGCTTGTTGCGCGGTGAGAGTTCCCTTGAACTTGTCGGTAACGATTAAAACCCGGAGAGGCACAATGGTCAGTCTGGCTGATGCGGGCACACCTGCGCAACGCCAAAGTGCAGCGAAACGCCTGTCCCACGGTCATTTCCCTTGAACCAAACCCAGCCCCACCGGAAACTCCCGCCCACATGAAAACGTTGCACGGATATCTCACCCGCCAGGTTCTGGCCTCGCTGGGGATGACCGTTCTGGTTTTCACCTTCGTGCTGTTGCTCGGCAACGTGCTCAAGGAAATCATCAACCTTCTCGTCAACCGCCAGATCGAGCTCGGCACCGTCGCGCAAGCCATCGCGCTGCTGATCCCGTTCGTCATGGCCTTCGCGCTGCCGATGGGCATGTTGACCGCCACGTTGCTCACCTTCGGCCGGCTCAGCGCGGATCAAGAACTCACCGCCGCGCGCGCCAACGGCATCAGCCTCGTCTCGCTTATCACGCCCGTGCTGTTGCTCAGCGTGCTGACCGCTGCGCTCTCAGCCTTGTTCACCATGGAGATCGCGCCGCGTTCACGTGTGGCTTACAAGGCGCTCATCGAAAAGCTCGCGCTGGAAAAGCCCACCTCACTGATCACCGAGGGCAAGTTCGTGCAGAGCTTCCCCGGATTCATCATCTACGTCGGCAAGATCAACGGAAACAAACTCCACGAAATCCTCATCCAACAATTCGATTCGCAACAACGCCGCACCGCCTACCGGCACGCGCCCGAGGGCGAACTCATCTTCAACCTTCCCGAAAACAAAATGACGCTCAAAACCTTCGGCGGCACGAGCGTCTCGCTCATCGAAGGCAAGTGGCAGGGCACGAGCATTGAAGGTCAGGCGGATTACGATCTGGAATTGAAGACGCTCAAACGCGGCCGAGAAGAACCGCGCCTCACGGAGATGACTTTCACCCAACTCCGCGACAAGCAGCGCGAATTGGAAGCGCTCGGCGCGGAGACCACGCCCGTGCTCGTGCAATTGCACCGGCAAGTGGCTTTCTCGTTCGCATCCATCGCGTTCACCCTCGTGGGAATTCCGCTGGGCATCCGCGCGCACCGCCGCGAGACGAGCATCGGCCTGGCGATCGCGCTGGTGCTGCTGATGGTTTACTACAGCTTCGTGATCGTGGGGCAATCGCTGAGCACGCACCCGGAATACGCGCCACACCTGATCTTGTGGCTGCCGAACTTCATCTTCCAAGCGATCGGCGCCGTGCTGCTCTGGCGGGCCAATCGCGGGGTGTGAGCGGCGGGTACCGACATCTCTCTTTCTCTGCGCCTTTGCGCCTTCGCACGAGCCCCTTCCATCCCAACCCGCTGCACGAAATAATTGACTCCCCGCGAGCGTTTCGTTGAACTTCGCCGGTCATTTTCATGAAATACTCAAAATCGTTCTGCCTCGTCGCCGCGTTGTTCGCGGCCGCTTCCGCACGCGCGGAGGTGAAACTTCCCTCGCTCTTTACCGATCACATGGTCCTCCAGCAAGGCATCAAGCTGCCCGTCTGGGGGTGGGCCGATGACGGCGAAGTCGTCACCGTCGAATTCAAGGGCCAGAAGGTCACCACGGTGGCCAAGGGCGGCCAGTGGTGGGTCAAACTCGCCAAGCTCAAGGCCGACGCGAAAGGCGACTGGCTCATCGTCGCCGGCAAGAACAAGATCACCGTGAAGGACGTAGTCGTCGGCGAAGTGTGGGTGGCCAGCGGTCAGTCGAACATGGAGTTCCCGCTCAGCCGCTCGTTCGAATCCGCCGCGGACATCGCGCACTCGGCGAATCCGCACCTCCGCATTTTCCACGTGCCGAAGCTCAAAGCGGACGCGCCGACCAACAACGTCGCCACCACGTGGGTTGTGGCCGCACCGGACACCGTGCCGGGCGTGACGGCGGTGGGTTATTACTTTTCGCGCGACCTGCAGCAGGCGCTCAAGGTTCCGGTGGGCTTGATTCAAAGCGACTGGGGCGGTTCGCCGGCAGAAGTCTGGATGAGCGAAAAAGCGTTGTCCTCAAATCCGGAATACAAGAATGACATCCTCGGGACGTATCCGAACGCAGTGAAGAATTACGCCAAGGCCAAGGCCGACTTCGACAAGAAGGTCGCGGAATTGAAGGCCGCCAAGAAGCTGGACGACGTGAAGAAACTTCTCCCGCCGCGCGCGCCCTGGAAGCCAACGGAATTGTACAACGGCATGATCGCGCCGCTGATCCCGTACGCCATCAAGGGCGCTATCTGGTATCAGGGCGAATCAAACGCCGGCCGCGCGGAGCAGTATCGCCGGCTTTTCGCCGACATGATCCGCAACTGGCGGAAGGATTGGGGCTGCGGCGATTTCACGTTCCTCGCCGTTCAACTTGCGCCGTTCAAGGCCATCGAGAAAGAGCCGAAGGATTCCACGTGGGCCGAGCTCCGTGAGGCGCAACAACTCATCAGCAAGGTTCTTCCCAATACCGGCACCGTGGTCATCAACGATGTCGGCGACGAGAAGGACATCCATCCCACGAAGAAGCAGCCCGTGGGTGTGCGTCTCGCCATCGCGGCGCGCGGCATCGCCTACGGCGAGAAGATCACGGCCATCGGCCCGACCTATCGTAAGGTGAAATTCTCCGGCAACGACGCGATCGTAAGCTTCGACAACGTGGGCAAAGGACTCGAAGCCCGCGACGGTGAGTTGAAGGGCTTCGCGATTTGCGGCGCGGACAAGAAGTTCGTCTGGGCCAAAGCCGAGATCAAAGGGGACACCGTGGTTGTCAGCAGCCCCGAAGTGAAGAAGCCCGTGGCGGTGCGCTTCGGCTGGGCGGATTATCCCGTGGTGAACCTGTGGAACAAAGACGGCCTGATGGCGTCCCCGTTCCGCACGGATGATTTCCCGATGATCACCGCGGTAAAGCCCGCGGCGAAGAAGTAGTCTTCCCGATTCGCGAATTGAGCGCGGCGGCAGGTTGAACCTGCCGCCGCGTTTTCTTTACGCGATGACGCGCAAGCAATTCTTCACGCCGAACGAATTGTCCACGCGCGTTTCGCACGTCGGATCGTCCTGCCACTGGCCATCCACAATGAAGCGGTACTCGTAGTTGCCACGCGGAAGCGCGACGGTGGTCTTCCACACGCCGCCCTTGAGCTTGCGCAACGCCAGCGCGCCGTCCTGCCAGTCCGTGAAGCTGCCGGCCAGCACCACGTTTTGTGCGGCGGGAGCGTTGAAGATGAAGTCCGTCTTCAGCTTCGCCGGGACGGCTGCGGTCTTCGCGACCGGCTTTGCGGCGGGCGCCTTGGGCGTCACGGTGCGACGCTTCGGAGCGGCGGCGACCACTTTGCGAGCGGGCGCTTTGGCTTTCGGAGCTTCGATTCGGGCTTTCGGTGTCAGTGTTTTAACTTTCAATGTCGTGGATCGGGTCATAGGGATTCCTCAATTGCAGGTGCTTGGGGATCTCGCACCTCGCCAGAAGCAATAGCATCGCGGCATCGCCCGTCAAGCCCACTTCTCGCAGCGAAAGCTTGCCGTGCACTGCCACCACGCGCCATACTCCACGCTCACAACGGCATTACGCCGTTGAACTGTTTACAAACATGATCACGACAACCACGCCCACGTCCGCCCCTTCCACCACCGATAGTCTTCCCACCGTCGTCGTCCGTCCGGGCGAAGCGGACCGCCTCCTCGCCGGTCATCCGTGGCTCTATAACGGGGCGATTCTCCGTCTCGTTCAGCCCGCTGCCGACGGCGATCTCGTGCAGGTGAAAGATCACCGTCATCGGTTTCTCGGCGTCGGTTTCTACAATTCGAAATCCAAGATCAACGTCCGCCTGCTGTCGGCCGACCGCGTCGAAGTCAACCAAGCCTTCTTCGAGCAACGCATTCGCGCTGCGCTCGCGGTGCGCACGAAGCATTTGCCCGGCGCCACCTCCTTCCGCGTCGTCAATGCTGAGAGCGATTTCCTCAGCGGCCTGATCGTAGACAAATACGAGGACGTGCTCGTGCTCCAGACCTCCTCGCTCGGCATGGACCTGCGCAAGGCCGACATCGTCGCCGCGTTGCAAAAGATTTTCTCACCGCGCGCCATCATCGAACGGAATGACATCGCCTCGCGCAAATTCGAGGGCTTGACCGAAATCCACGGCCTGCTCGCCGGCGAACTCAAGGGCGAGGTCAACATCCAGCTCAACGGCATCAAATTCGCCGTCGATCTCATGGGCGGGCACAAGACTGGCATGTATCTGGATCAGCAGGCGAACTACGAACGCGTCGGCCAGATGGCCAAGGGCGCGCAAGTGCTCGATTGCTTCAGCTTCCTCGGCGGCTTCGCCCTGCACGCCGCCCGCGCCGGCGCCGAGCACGTTCACGCGCTCGATCAAAGCGCCGACGCCATCGCCGCCGCGACCCGCAACGCCGCCACGAACGGGCTCACGGAGAAATGTTCCTTCGAAACGATCAACGTCTTTGACTGGCTCAAGGCGCAGACCACCACGGGACCAAACGAAAAGCTCGTGCCGCGTTTTGACCTCATCATTCTGGACCCGCCATCCTTCACACGGAACCGCGCTTCAGTGGACGACGCCTTGCGCGGCTACAAGGAAATCCATCTGCGCGCACTGAAACTCCTGCGACCCGGCGGCACGTTGGCGACCTTCTGCTGCTCGCATCACGTGGACGCCACGTTGTTCCAGGACGTGATCCTCGCCGCTGCGTTCGATGCGCACCGCGTGCTGCGCCGCGTCACCACCTTCGGCCAATCGCCTGACCATCCGGTCATCCCGGTGATTCCTGAAACCGAGTATCTCAAGGGCTACGCCTTCGAAATCGCGCGGTAAGCGGGAACAGGGCGGTCCGCCGCCCAAAATCACGCACCTTGAAAGTCAGGATCGACAGGTTTTAGTTAAAGTCTGGGAAGTTTTAGTTAAAACCTGCCGGCTCTTAGCTAAAACTCGCGACACCTTCACTGAAACCCGCCGAGTCTTCGCTAAAGCTCGCTGGGTTTTCCCTTAAACGCGGCGGGTTTAATGAAAGATCTTCCGGGTCTTAGGGAAAATGTGCCGAGTTTTGCCGAAAACCCGAGCGGTCTTAGATAAAACCCGGACGGCCTTACGCAAATCAGAAGCAGGCTTGCCCAAGATCAGCGGAATCTTGCCGAAGGACGCGCGGGATTTGGATCACCAATCGGCGGGTCTAAGTATTCCCGTCGGGACTTGAGTCAAATCGGATATGAGGAGGGTAAAAGGTGCGGCAAGAAACTTCACCCAATGGCGGCGTTCCAGCCAAGTTCACAAAGAATGGCCGGGGTAGCTGCATAACACCGGCTTACCGACTTGACCGATGGTGTATTCACCACCGGCTGGACAATGAGGCATCACGCCGTTCTGGATGTATCCAGCAACCTCTTGAACGTTGATTGAATCGCCAAGCTTTCGTTTGGTCTCCAAGGCCCATGGTTGAATCGCGCGATTAATTTGTTGGAGATTGCGGAAGCAGGCATTCTTGGCCGCCAAACGCCCCTGCGAACCTTGTCGGCGTCCAATTGCGAACAATCCGAGAAGTATGGCTGCAATTGTAATCCCAATGACTATCCAGCCGGACTTCTCAATCGATCTCACAGCATCCGTTTCACCCCATCGATCAGCGGCGCCGTTTGGAGGGACCGAAGTAGTAGCCGCCGCTCAAGCGCACGGAACGCATCTTGCGCTCGTGCGGGGCGGGTTGACCGGCTTTGCCTTCGTCGAAGATCGCGGTGTACTTGTAATTGAAATTCTCCAGCTTGATCCGCTCGATCGGCTTCCCGATGTAGCGCTCGATGGAATGCACGTGCCCGGCGTCCTCGGCCACCATGATGGTGAAGGCATCGCCCGTGTTCTCCGCGCGCCCGGTGCGGCCGATGCGGTGAACGTAATCCTCCGGGTGCTGCGGCACGTCGTAGTTGATCACGTGGCTGACATTGGCGATGTCCAAGCCGCGCGCCGCAATGTCGGTGGCGACGAGGACCTCGAACTTGCCCTCGCGGAAGCCTTGAAGGGCCTGTTCACGTTCGCGCTGGGTGCGGTTGGAATGAAGAATGGCCACGGCGTGGTTGTTCTTCTTGAGCATGTGCCCGATCCGGTCGGCACGGTTCTTCGTACGGCAGAAAATGATGACGGAATCGTATTTAACCGTCTCGAGCAGGGTGCGGAGCAGGTCGGACTTCTGGTCTTCCGCGACCGGGTAGATGACGTGCTTGACCGTTTCCGCCGGACTGCGGCGGGCGCCGATCTCGATGGTCTCGGGATCCTTCATCGCCCACTTGATCAGGGTCTCGATCTGCGGCGGGACGGTGGCGGAAAAGAGCGAGGTGTGGCGTTGACGGGGGATCTTCTCGACGATGCGGCGGACGTCCGGGAGGAAGCCCATGTCGAGCATGCGGTCGGCTTCGTCGAGGACGAGGTATTGGACGTGGTCTAGTTTGCAGTTGCCCTGCTGCATGTGGTCGAGCAGCCGGCCGGGCGTAGCCACGATGATGTCCACGCCGCTTTTCAAGGCATCAAGCTGCTTGCCGTAACCGACGCCACCATACATGACAGCGACGCGGAGATCGGTGAAGCGGCAAAAATCACGGAGCGCAGTCTCCACCTGGGCCGCGAGTTCCCGCGTGGGTTCGAGGATCAATACGCGCGTCTGCGGCTGGTGGGATTCGATCTTCGTGAGAATGGGGAGCGCAAAGGCGGCGGTTTTGCCGGTGCCGGTTTGGGCACTGCCGATGACGTCGCGGCCGCTCAAGATAAGCGGGATGGCACGGAGTTGAATGGGGGTCGGATCGACGTAGCCCATGGCTTTCACACCATCGACGCAGGGTTTGGACAGGCCTAGTTCACTAAACGGCATGGCGACAAGGTAGCGGACACGGGCCGGAAAGAAAGGGAATAAGCGGGGCGACATCGCCGAATGGAGGGAACATCTCTCGCGCATTCAAGGGCGGAAATAGCCCGCCAGAGAGCATGTTTAAGTTGATAGGATGGCAAAAGTCTGGCATTAAGAAAGAACCAACAACCCTCAGCCATGCAACCCAATCGCATCTCCCCGGGCGTGTTCCTCCGCGGGCTCCTGCTCGTTTCGCTCGCCAGCGCCACCTTCACCCACGCCCAGACCACCAATAACTGGACCAGCGCCACAAATGGCTTCTGGACCGTGGCGTCAAACTGGTCGCCCGGCGTGCCGGTGAGTTCCACCAACACGATCCTGCAGTTCAACGCCAGCGGCGGCATGAACTTCCGCTCGACGAATAACAACAACGGGAACTACCTGGTGAATCAACTGCTGCTCAACAGCACTTCGACGAACACGATTTCCCTTTCCGGCGGCGCGCTGCAGTTTTCCCTCGGCACAGCCGGCGGGCCGCAACTTCTGCAGCAGAACTCCGGCGCGGTAAACATTTCCAACGCCGTACTGCTCGCCACCAACCTGACGTTCGGCGGGACCGGAACCGGCGCGGTCAACATCGCCGGCGTCATCAGCGGCACGAACAGTGTGCTCAAAACCGGCAACTACAAGCTGACCTTGACCGGCGCGAACACGTTCGGCGGAGCGGGCAACGTGGTGGACATCGAAGGCGGAACACTGGCCGTCAGCGCCACCGCAGGACTCGGCAATGCAACCAACGTGGTCATCATCGGCAACGACGCCACACTGCAGTTCAACGGATCCTTCACGCAAAGCCGTCCCCTCATCATGGGCGCCGGGGGAGGTCATTTGGAAGTCACGAGCAATTTCGTCACGGTTGTCAACGTTCCGCTCGGCACCAACGGCAACGCCCTCACCAAGGACGGCTCGGGCATTCTCCAACTGCAGGCCAACAACATTCTCCGCAGCGGCACCACCGCAATCAACGGCGGCTTGCTGCAGGTCGACAACAGCGCCGTGCTCGGCTCCAACGGCGTGGCGACCACCATTAATCTCAACGGAGGCACCTTCGGCTACAACAGCGGGACGACGCTCACCAACACGATTAATTTCGCCGGCGGCACGCTGGCGCCGGTAGGGGGCAACCGCAATTTCGAGGGCGTCATGAATTTCCTCAGCCCGAATACGAGCACCATTTCCCTGGCCGACGCCCGCACAACGAACTTTTCCCGCGCGGTCCTCCTCGGCGGCGTGCTCACCGGCGACGGCAACGTGAGCGTCATCGCCGGCACCAATCGGGCTACGTTGACGCTGACAAATAATTTAAACACCTTCTCCGGCCTCCTGAGCGTGGGCACGAACGCACAACTGGTCTCCTCCCACACCAATGGCAGCACTTTGGGGACGGCCACGATCGAGCTCAACGCCGGCTCACTCCTCCGCATCCTCCACAACGGCTTCACCAGCACCACAGTCACCAATCGCACCAATGCCGTCGTCCAGTTCTCCAACAACATCGTCGTCAACGGCAACTCACAGATCGAAGCGTTCCGCGTCAACGCCAACGGCAACGCGGCCACCAACTACTCTGCCTTCCGCGGACTCACCATCAATTCAAGCACGGTGACGTTCAGCAATTTCAACGATTACGGATTTCGTTTCGAGAGCACCTCGGCGGTGAGCGGTTCCGCCACGATTGATTTCGCAACCACACTGCGGCCCGTCCCGATAATCTTCAACGGGCCGATCACCGATGGCACCAATGCCGGCACGCTCAACAAAACCGGCTCCGGCAGTCTCTTTTTCACCAATTTCGTCGATAACACGTTCAGCGGTGGCCTCAACATCGTTACCGGCCTCGTGGCGGCGACTGCTGGGTTCAACACCAACACGAGTAATTTCATCACCACCCCGCTCGGCATCGGCCCGGTCACGCTTGCGAGCGGAATTCTGCAATTGCGTTCCGACACCAATATCACCATCGGCCCCGGCGGCGGCAACAACCTCACCATCACAAGCAACGCTTTCATCAATGTCGACCGCGTCACGGCCGCAGGAGGCACCGCCAAGACCATCAGCCTCGGAGCCCTCACTCTGCCGTCGAACAACGTCGTCGTCGCGGGTGGCAACGCGTTCGTCCTTCGCTTTACAGGGCCGACAACTCTCAACGGAAACGCCCGCCTGACAGCGAGCAACGACGTGATCTTGAACGGCCCCATTTCCGAAAGCATCAGCAATTCTTCGTTCACGAAGCTGGGAACCGCGCGTCTCTTCATTACCAACCAGTTCAATAATACCTACAGCGGTGGCACCTACATCGGCCTGGGTGTCGTGCGCGTTACTGGTGGCACGAACACCAACAACGCCACGTTCGTCACCACGCCGCTCGGCACGGGCGATGTCACCATCTCGAATGCGACGCTCGAGTTGCGGAGCGATACCAATCAAATCTTTGGCGTCGGCAACGGCTACGGCATTACCGGCATCGGCCCCACGACAATCAATGTTGACCGCCCAGGCGCCAGTGGCGTGAACAACACCTTTCAGATCGGATCGCTCGAATTGCCGAAGGGCACCAATACTTTCACACTCACCAGCGGCAATGGGATGTTCCTCGGAGTGCAGGCACCGTTCACCGTCAGCAACAACATTTTTGTTGGCGGCGGCAATATCCAACTGAACGACACCGCGACCTTCATCGGCAGCAACACACTCGCGGCAACCTTCCGCTTCCAAAGCAATGTCGTGCTACAGGGTGACCAACTCATCAACGCGGCGGGTAATGTGGTCTTCAACGGCCAACTCACTGAAGCCGCGCCCGGCACCCAGCTGGCAAAAATCGGCACCGGCACACTCTTCCTGACCAACCTCGTCAACAATAACTACAGCGGCGGCAGCTTCATCACCAACGGCGGTTTCCAAATCGCGGCAAATGGCGCCACCAACACACCGGCGGGCACGAACAACATCTGGCTGGACAACGCGACGCTGTTATTGCGCTCGCTGTCAAACCAGGTCTTCGGTCCGGGAAACGGTTACGTCGTCATCGCCACGAACAACACGGGCATCAACGTTGATCGTTACGGCGGCGCGAATGCGAACGGTTTGGTCCAGATCAGCCAACTCAATCATGACGGCGGCACGCTCACGGTTGCCGGCGGCAACACGTTCAATCTACGCGTCGATGGCTCGACAATCATAAAAGGCATCGCCGGTTTCAACGTGACCGATACCCGGTCGGCGAATCCATTCTCAGTGCTCCTTGCCGGCCCCATTTCCGAAGGCACCGCGGGCTCGGTGCTGCGGAAACTCGGCACGGAGAATCTCGGTTACACCAACCTCATCGCGCCGAGCCACACCGGCGGCACCGTCATCGAGAACGGAGTCGTCGTCTGGCGCCCCGCCAATGCGCCCGCGGGCGGTTATGCGTTCGGATCCGGCCCCATCCGCATCGATGGCGGCGGCGGGAGCACCTTCGCGTTCCAACAAAACGCGAGCAACAACTACGTGCTCTCCAACAATTTCATCATCTCCGGATCCGTGCAGAACGGCGCGGGCTTCCTGTTCAATGGCGGCGGGACGCTGGACTTCACCGCGCAAGGAACCGGCCTGCCACTCGTGACAAATACCGGCTCGCTCACGCTCCGCGGCCCGCTGACCATCACCGCGGGTAGCTCGGGCTTCTACAACGCCACCACGCTCGCGCCCGCCACGTTCGTCGGCCCCGCGATGGTCGCCGGAAACAATCAAATCGTTCTGGTCAACGGCTCGGGCGGCGGCACCGGCAGCCGCATCGTCATCAATAGCGACTTCGGTTCCGATGGAGCGGCGCGCAACCTCACGCTGATCGCGAACAACGGCACCGGCCTCGAACTCGGCGGCAACAACAGCGGCTTCAGCGGCAATTTCAAGGTTGCAACCTCCGTGGTCGGAACGCCGGGTCGCGTTATTTTCGCCAACACGAACGCCTTACCCGGCGGCATCGTTGAAGTGGGTAACGGCGCGTTGGCCAGCTTGGCCAGCGGCTTCAGCAACGCCAATTTGGTGAGCGTGCTCGGCAAATTCTCCTTCGCACCGAATAGTGTGCTCGCGCTCGCGTTCAATCTCACCAACAACCTCGATCTCAGCCCCACCGGCGCCAACCGCGACGTGCGCCTCGGTGCGCCCGACGGCTTCAACGTGACTCACACCGGCCTTATCACGCCGTACGCCTCCACCTACAAATTTGGCGGGGGCAGCAATGCGGTTTCGCTCAACGCGGCCAATCTCCTGCGTGACGGCCTCACCAACAGCCGCAGCCTCGATGTGAACGTCAACCCGTTTGCCTCGCCGTTGGCCAGCGTGCCCCCGGCCGGCTCCGTCGTCATTGGCGGAAGTAACAGCTATACCGGCGGCACCGTCATCAATTCCGGCGCCCTCACCATCTCTACCGGACGGGCAAACACTCCCTTGGGCACTGGCAGCGTAGACATCTATGGCTTGTTGCAAGCCAACGGCAATGGCTCCTTCGCCGACGCTTCAGGCAATGGCAACAACAACCTCTTCGTGACGCATCCGGGCGGCGAAATCCGATTGGACAGCACCGGCACGCTCAACACCAACCGTCTGGGCGACACAGCGCCGCTCACCTTGAACGGCGCGATACTGTCACACCTCGGCCGCGCCGCCGCGATCCAGAGCGCTGAAAAAATTGGGGCGCTCAACGCCGCGCTCGGCAGCCAGTTGACGCTCTCGAGCAGTTCTACCGCCGGCGCGACTTCCCTGCTCACACTCGACAGCCTTAACCGTATCGGCGCAGGCACGCTGCAATTGAATCGTGGCACCGGCCTCCTCGGCAGCACCAACGCCCGACTCCTTGTGACGGTACCGCTCGCCACGAACAACGGCATGACCGCCCCTTGGATCATCAACGCCACCGACGTCACGTTTGCGAACTACAGCCCGGCTACCGGCATCACCAACGTGGTTTACTCTGCCAACCCGCTGACCGCCGCTGGAGCAAATGATGTGATCGCCACGCCCGTTACCGCCTCGTCAATCGCCCTGGCAGCGGATACCGCGGTCTACGCATTGCGATCGGGAGCCCCCATCGTTGGCGGTGCCAGTTCGAATCTGACCATCCGCAGCGGCGGCTTGTTATTCAACAGCAGCGTAACGCACAGCAATCTGAACTTAATCTTCGGCGACACCGGCACGAACGAGGCCTTGATCTACGTACAAAACGGCCTCACCGCGCGCCTCACCAACACGACCATCAACGCCGGCTCGATCACGAAGTTCGGCGAAGGCCAGTTGCGACTCGATTCCAGCCTGAACACCTATTCCAACGGTTGGAACATCAACCGCGGTTCCGTTGCGCTCGGCAACTTCGCCACCAACGGTCTGGGCGTCACCGCTCCGGGCAACGTGGTGAATCTCAATGGCCGCGTCACGCTCCAGTTCTCTGGCATCAGCAACGCGATGAACTACGGTGGCGGCAAATTGGTAAATCAGGACATCAACACCATTACCACCGACTTCGGCGCCCAGAGCGACCGCACTCAGACTTACGCATCGGGCATCGACTTGAATTCGATTTCGAATGGACCGCTCGGCTCCGTGCTCCTCGTGCGCCAGTCTGGCAGCCGGAATATTTTCAGCATCCAAGGCCCGGCCACCCTCAACGCTGATAGCCTCGTGAACGTTCAAAATCTCACGTTCCCGATCACCGGCGGATCGAATCGCTTCGCGTTCGGCGGCTTGGTGGGCAATGGGCGGACACTTTCGAAATTCGGGAACGGCACGCTCGTCTTGTCCAACGACAGCAGCACAACCTTCAGCGGCGGCACCATCGATGTCGCTGGGGGCGTTCTCGCGGTGGCGCACAATGGCGCGCTGGGCGACGCGTCCAGCAAAGCGATCATCACCGCAAACAACGTGTTCGAACTGGTTGGCGGCGTGACTAATTTCTCGCCGATCGCGCAGCTGACCCAACAGCCAGGTTCCGCCGAACGCTGGCAGAACGAATTCAACCGCTTCGCTAACACCACTAACGCGCAGACCTACATCGTACCCACAAACGTCAATCTGCAACTCGCCGCAAACTTAAATCTAACCGGGCCCGCCACAAACTCACTCAACAAAACCATTCAACTGAACGGCGGAACCATCGAAGCGTACAACTACATCGACGATGCCCGAACCGCAGTTATCACCGTTGGCACGAACGTCACCCTTCAACTCGCGGCCAACTCCAAAGTCGGCCAGAGCGGCGTTGATATCGGTCGCAACGGGGTCATCTTTTCGAACAACGCCACGATCACGGAAATTGGCGGCGCCCGCTCCTTGACGAAAGTCGGCCTCGATACGGTCGTCCTCGGCGGAAAACTGAACTATACCGGCGGCACGTTTGTGAACGAAGGCATCCTGCGTATCAGTCGCAACGACACGTTGCCGATTGCGTCACGCCTCGCGATCACCAACTTCGCAACCTTTGATCTCAACGGGTTCAACCAGTCAGTCGCCAGCCTCTGGAGCGATGGCAACGTCGTCAACGGCTCCACCAATCTCGCCACCCTCCGCCTCAACAACACCGACGCATCCTACATCACCAGCGCCGTCACCGGCCGCGTGAACATCATCAAGTTCAATTCCGGTTCGCTGACGCTCTCCGGCCTTAGCACGTTCACCGGCGGCCTCCAAGCCAATGGCGGCGACGTATTTGTCACCGCCGACACCGTTGGTCGCGCCAGCCCACTCGGGGATTCCGGAAACTTGGTTGTCATCGCCGGCCCGTCGCGGTTGCTCACCACGGGCTCATATCGCATGTCACAGCCGATCGTCATCGAAGATCCGATCTATGGCGGTCCGAAAGTGATCGGCACCGTAGCGAACAACTCTACCAACACGTTCTCTGGAAACATCTCATTGCTGGACAATGTCACGCTCACCGCCCCAGCCAACGCACGCGTCAACTTCACAGGGAACATTGCCCAATCCTCCAGCACCCCATATGGCGTAACCAAAGAGGGCCCCGGCACCGTAAGCCTTACGGGCGCCAACGCCTTCACGGGCGATGTATTGGTCAGCGAAGGAACCCTCCTCGTCAATAACACCGTCGGCTCAGGCACTGGAGCGATCGGCAACGTCTTCGTCGAAAACGGCGCGACGCTCGGCGGTTCCGGGCGGATGTCCAACACAGTATGGGTAATCAATGGCGCGCTGCGTCCCGGGAACCCCGTGGGCGCGCTGCGGATCGACAGCGATCTTCAGATGCTGTCGCAAGCAACGCTCGCCTTTGAACTCGGTGGTTTGATTGCGACCAATGACTATGACGTACTCTCCATCGGCGGCACCGCGGTGTTCGACGGCACGCTGGAACTTTCACTGACGAACAGCTTCCTGCCCCCAACCAACAAAGTGTTCACCTTGGTCCAATATGCGCTCAACGGCGGCTCATTCTTCCTCAACGCACCATCAACCGGCTTCCGGCTCACTACTGCCGACACTCTGGGCAGTTTCCGCGTGAGCTACGGCGCGAACACGCTGACCGCCGATGCATTCCGCTACACGGATACGGACACCGATGGAATCTACGACGCCTGGGCTTTGAAATACTTCGGGGTGCGCAGCCTCGCCAACGGCACGAATGCCACCGATCGCTTCGGGGATTTCGATGGAGACGGAATGAACAACTATCACGAGTTCATCGCTGGAACCGTTCCGACAGACTCATCCAGCGCGTTCAAGGTGACGACCACGTCAGTCGCCGGCAATTCCAACCTCACCGTGCGCTTCACAACGGCGAGTGAGGTCGGCTATCGCACGCAGATCTATCAAATTCAATACACGGCCGACTTCGTTACCTGGACCACCGTCGCGAACCCGACACTGACATTCCCGCAAGCTGGAGTTGCCGAATGGGTGGACAACGGGTCGCAGACCGGAGGAACGCCGCCGCTGCAACTCGCATCGTCCCGCTTCTATCGCGTGATCGTGAAGTGATCTCGGCCGCCCGCGTTAAGCGGCGGGAGCGGGTTCAGCTTCATCCATCGCCGCACAGATCGTCTGACCAGCCGCCGGCAGCGCGAAGCGCAATTGCTCCGCGCGCTCATTGATGCGCATCAGCACACTCTGAGCGCCGCAAGCGAGCAAGCGGCGATACCAGCCAATGAACGCCTGGCTCACTCGGTTTTGCTCTGCCTTGGAAATCGTTGTCAGCGTTTCACCCGATGCCAATTCGCAAACCGCCAGGGCCGCGAGATGCGCCGGGTTCTGACTCGCCGCGATCTGGCGCCAGAGCGGCAACGCAGATTCCACATCACCGCTGAGCAACAGCGCCTCGGCGCGCTGGGTCACCACCGCGGCGTGCGTCGGGAAATTCTTCATCGCTTCGGCGGTCCAATCGCGGGCGAATTCCAAGTAATCGGGCCGGCTCAGCGCAATCGCGCCGCCAAGCAACCAGGTCCGACCATCGTCGGGTTTGGCCACCACGAGCTCGTGCGCAAGTTTCAGCGCTTCGAGCGGCTCGCCACCTTGCTCAAACAGGAAACGCGCGTAATCGAATCGCAACGCGCGTGAATCATCACCCTCAGCGAGTGCGTCACGGAACGCCTTGTCCGCCGCGGCGGTTTGCTTCAATTGGCTGAGGCACAGCGCGAGGCAGTGATGCGGGCCGCTCTTGACGATGTCACGCACTACAGGCGACAGCACGGGCTGCTTGCGCTTGCTCAAACATTGCCGGAACTGCTCCGCGCCTTTTTCAAACTGCTTGAGATCGAGATAGGCCAAGCCGAGAAGGAAATGATGCGACGCAGTCAACGGTGCCAACCGTGCAAGCTTGCTGTGCAACACCTCGACAGCCTCGTTCTGACGCCCCGCCTGCAGGAGCTGAAACGCATACTGGGTGAGCAGCACTTCCCGCAGTTCAGGAACATATTCCTCCATCGATTGCGTGGACATGGCATCGAACGCAGCGCGATATTGCACCAACCCCTCTTCGCGACGATCGGAACGCGCGAGTTCGAGACCGAAGTTCATCAGCAGATTGGGTTCACCCGGCCACTCTTCCACGGCAAGTTTGAGGAGCTTCAAATTGCGTTCGGCCTTGCCGCGGCTCCGGACGAGTTCGTCCTCGTAGCCATGATGGATAATGCGCGTGGTGCCCAGCTCGGCAGCCAGTTTCCACTCGCCAGCGCGCACGAGAATGCTCGGATAAACCTGCTCATGCACGCGGCTGTGATAAAAGAGTCCCGGCGCGTTACGATACAAACGAGGCACGTAACCACCGCAAACTTCGTTCATCCCCGCGTTGTGCAAAGGAAGGCGATACGCGATGACATTCGGGTTGGACATTTCCTTCGCCAGCGTTTGCACGGCCTCCGGAGTCAATTCTTCGTCCGCATCGAGGAACAAAATCCAATCGCCCGTCGCGCGCTCAAGCGCCGCGTTGCGCGCATGACTGAAATTGTCGTCCCACTTGAACGTGTAAATCTTCGCGCCGTGTTCGCGAGCGATCTCGACGGTCCGATCGGTGGAACC
The DNA here is from genome assembly GCA_044224905.1 of Limisphaerales bacterium. Classification (GTDB taxonomy): domain Bacteria; phylum Verrucomicrobiota; class Verrucomicrobiia; order Limisphaerales; family JBGAJN01; genus JBGAJN01. The sequence continues at coordinate 784,248 of JBGAJN010000001.1, read as the reverse complement.
CGTATCCACAACGATGATTTCGTGAGCAATGCCACGAACGGATTTCAAGCACTGACCCAGGAAGCGCTCTTCGTTTTTCACGATCAAGCAAACGCTCAGACGTGGCTTCGCCGGAACTTCAGGCAGCGGCGTCCAGTCAAGCTTCGCGGGCTTTGAGTTGGTGGGGATGGATTTGAGGAATTTCTTCGCCGGCTTCCATTCAGGCGCCAGTGCACGAGCCCGCTCCACACACTCACGCGCCAACGCGGGATTTCCGCCAATGAGCGCGATCTCGCCGAGCCGCAGATAGGCCTCGGGATGGAAGGGGCGTTCCTTCAGCGCAACCAATCCCGCTTCCCAAGCGCCACGAAGATCTTTCTTCGCGAAAAGCTCATTCACGCGATTCAACCAGCCGAGCTTGCCCACGGTTGGCAATTCGACGGTGACAGTTTTCTTCGTCGCAGGCTTGGCTGCAGGTTGCGTGGCAGTCGACGTCGTTTCTTCCCACCAGCGTTGGCTCACATCCGTGCGATGCGATGCATCAAGCGTCGGCAAGGCAACCTTCACGGCGAAGTTTGCCGGGAACTGATTCGGAATCACGTAGCCACCTTGAGCCGTGGCTTCTTTGATGCCCCATTTGGTGCGGAACACATTCCAATTGCGCTGCATCGCCTGCGAGTAATCGATCTTCTCGCCCTTGAAGGTCTGGCTGCCGGTGTGATGCACGAAACTGTCCTGCGCAATCCGCGCCTGGAAACCCGAGAGCCGAGCGCGCAAACAGAAATCGTCGTCCTCGAAATTGCCGCTGCCGAACTGTTCGTCGAGTCCACCGATGCGATCAATGACCGCGCGGCGTGCGAGCAGGCAGAAGCCCACGAGACGCACCGCTTCGGCAGACTGACCGGCGTGAGCCGATGACCACGCGGCGGCAAAAGCCGGAAGTCCATCGAGCGACTTGTAAGTAACCTGCGGCACGAGTTGCGGACCGGAAACGTAGTTCGAAACCGGACCGACAATTCCCGTCTGAGGATGGCGATCGAACACCGCGAGCATGCGTTCCAACCAGCCTTCGGTCACGACGGTGTCGTTGTTGAGCAAGAGCACATTCTCACCACGCGCCAGGGCGAGGCCGAGATTGTTGCCGGCGGCGAATCCACGATTACCGCGATTGACGATCACGCGAACGTTCGTGTGATGCGCCGCGTATTCGCGGAGGTTGGCGACAGTTTCGTCGCTCGAACCATTGTCCACCATGATCAGTTCGTGCGACTGCGGCGTGAACCGCGCGATGCTTTCGAGGCAAAGCTTGGTCTGCCACCACTGATTCAACGTGAGGATGATGATACTGACTTTTGGGCGCGCGCTCGCGACCGCCGCCCTGCGTGCTGGCAGGCTGGCGCGTTTGGCGGCGATGATTTCGCGAGCACGCGGAAATTTTCCACTGTCGGCCACGGTCATGGTCGAGCCGTCGGTCCGCCAGCGAAATTCGCAGGTGACCTTCGCGATGTGCGCGAAGTCAAACAGACGCGACATGCGGATCCACAGATCCCAGTCTTCAAGGACGGGCAAAGATTCATCGAACCCGCCCGCGGCGTCCCAGCAGGACTTGCGGTGCATGAAGCACAGCACGGGGACAAAATTGTCGACGAGGATGCGGTCGTAATCGAAGTCGAACGAATACGGGATGTCGCGTTGGAAGATCTCCAACGTCGCACCGTTCTTCCGTTGATGAGCGCGATACGAATCGGTGTAGGCAACATCGCCGTTCGAATTCTCGAGGAACTCCACCAACGTCTTCAAGTGATCCGGCAGGAAAATGTCATCGTCGTCGAGGTAGGCGATGTATTTGCCACGCGCGGCTTTGATGCCGGTGTTGCGGGCCGCAGCGAGGCCGCGATTCCGCTCGTGCTTGAGATAACGAATCTTGCCGGAGCCATTCAGATTGTTGACGAGCTCGGAGACGCCCGCTCCGCAGTCGTTCACCACGACGATTTCAAAATCTTGGAAACTCTGACGTAGGATGCTCTGCAACGTTTCCGGGAGCATGTGCGGACGGTTGTAAGTCGGCACGATCACGGAAACAAGCGGCGCTTTCGCCGTGTCGGACTGCGGCGCACGAGTCGCTTCCGCGCTGAATTGCTTCAACGCCTGGCGCGCTTGTTCGTCTTGCGGATGCTTTGCGAGCAAATCATTCAGGACCTTCACCGCATTGTTCACCTTGCCCACACGGAAGTGCGCGATCGCGAGGAAGAACAGGAGATGGCGGTTGTCGGGATGTTGCGCGAGCAACTTCTCGATGGGCGCGACCTCTCTCAACGGAGCCACCGCGTGCCAGCCCGCGGGCATTTCGGCGAGCACCTTCTTCGCTTCCGCCATTGTTGCCGGCGGATAAATCTCGGGATGCTGACTCACCAAGTACGCGCGATAGATCGGATCGAGACGGAGCGAGTAAAAGCTCAGCGAGGTTCCGAAATGGTGGTGATAGAAGAACAACGGCTCGGCCACGTGCTTGCCGTGCCAGCCCGCTTGTCCGAGGCGAATCCACAAATCCCAATCCTCGTAATAGCCCCAGTTCGCGCGGTCGTAACCGTCGATGGCATCGAACGCCGCGCGGCGAACGAGCGAACAATAGCTGATAAAGTTATTCGCGCACAGCTTCGAGAAATCATACTCCGGCTGCCGGATGTGCTGCTGCGTATCGCCAAAGTAAACCGTGTCCACGTAGGCGAAGCCGAGTTTCTGATCCGCTTCGAGCTCGGGCACCGTCTTCTCCAAATATTGTGGAGCAATTTTGTCATCCGCATCCAACGGGAGGTAGTAGCGACCGCGCGATTGTTCGATCGCGTAGCGACGAGTCGCGGCGGGGCCGACGTTCTCGAGATGGAAAATGCGAATCGGGATTTCCGAGTTGTTCGCACTCGCGAGGCGCTTTGCCACGGTGAGCGAGTTGTCCGTGCTACCATCGTCCACGATGATGATTTCGAAATCGCGGAAGGTTTGATTCAACACGCTCTCGACCGCACCCGGGAGAAACTCCTCGTAGTTGTGGCAGCCGATGATGACGGAGACGGCCGGCGCATGAGTCGAAGTGCGGGTGTCTTGCGTAAATGCGAGTTCCGCTTCCTGATGGCAACCGCGCGGCACGAAGCCCGTGAACGCCCCGATGTTGATGCGTTGTCCAGCTGCAAAGCGCATCGAGAGGTTCGATGCTGAGTAATCGTCCTGGTTTCCCGCACGATTGGCCGCAGCGACGGTTTGCACCTTGTTCACCGGATTGCAGAAGGTCACGGATTGCTCGAAACAAAGCAGCGTCGGATGACTGTCGCGGAAACGGGCGACCCCATAGGCGAGCTGGCCTTCGAGAGAATTCGGATTGCTGAACTCGGCTTTCGCGAGCACGGGCACCAGATCGCGACTGCGATAGAGCGAGCTCGAAACTTCCAGCGGATAACCAAAGTCCCCTTCCGCGTGCAACCAGAAGAACTTTGCGACGCCGGGCGCCACGTTCTTGAACTCCGGCACACTCTGCGCGCGATCCAACGGATAGCAATGCGTCGTGTTGCGGCCGAGACGGAGTGAGAAACCGATCGCGTCTTCATTCTGCTCGAGCGCAGCGCGCGCATCGGCGAGACAGAACGGCTTCACAAAAATGTTATCATCCACCAACAGCAGGAGTTCAGGGGCTCCCGCAATGCGGGCCAGGAAATCGGCGCGAAAATTCTTTTCCCGCACGAAATTCACCGTCGGATACTCGCGAGCGAGTTCGCGATACTGGTCTTCGTGGAACTTGTCGGAGGACGCGTAGATCACGTTGAGCGCGGCGCTGGAGGCATCCGTGCAACAGCCGAAGAACGACTTCAACGTCGCGTCGAGTTGCATCGCGCGATCTTTACTGAACACGACGCCGCACGTGGCCGGCTTTGCTGCAGTGGCTGTTGCCTGACGAGCCGCAGGCTGTGTGATCGGCTTCTTGGTCGTCGGCTTCGGATCGATGGACTTGGTCACCGGCGCGACCGCCAGATAGTTCGCGTAGCGATAGCTCTCGAGTTCGTTGTGCCACGCACCGATGTGCACGAGACCATCGGGAGCGATGCGGAAGATGATGTAACCATACTTCGCCACGTGGGCGAGGGTTTCGCGCAAAGTAATGCCGGCGTCGCGATAAGTGCCACCGTATTCGAACTGCACCGCGCCGATACGATGCGCCGCGAGCAAGCCAGAAGCACCACGCAGCACGTCGAGTTCAGAGCCCTCGGTGTCGATCTTGAGGAAGTTGATTTGCGAAATGGCATTCTCCGCACAGAAGGTGTCGAGCGTCTTGGCTGGAACTGCGGTCGTCGCCGTCGGCGCGTTCAAGCGCTGCTCAACTTCCGGGCGGCGATAGCAGGAATTCATTCCCGCGAAATCCGGACGGTTCACGTAATGATGAAACATTTTCTGCCCGTCGCACTCGGCCAGCGCGAGGGCGTGCAAGGTCACCGGCGTGTCCGCCAGGTTGCGTTCGAGGACAGCGAAAGTGTCGGCGAAGGGTTCGAAAGCGTGGAGGTTGACGTTCGGTTGCGCGGCGAGCACGTGGAGGCTCCAGTCGCCGACATTCGCACCAACATCAAACACCACGTCGCCCGGATGGATCACCGCGCGGAGCAAATGATGTTCTCCGTTGGTCTCGGGATTGTCGTTGTCGAATCCAATGTCCTTCGTGAGGGGCAAGTCCGCGACGATCGGCAATTCGCGCACGAGCGCGGGCCAGTTGGGTTTCGGCGCAGCGACGGGGGCGGCAGCGGGTTGCGGCTTGGGTTCGCTGAGCGCGAGAAAGTCACGCATGGCTTTGCGCCACACTTCGCACATCGCTTGTTCGCTCGGAACTTCCGCGACGGTGTATTCGCTGAGGAGACGATCCGCAGCCGCGAGCAAATCAGCGCGCGACAACGTGCGGGTCTTCGTCGCCACGGCCTCGACGTTCGCGAGGTGGGGCGGATGCGACCAGCTCGAGGAGCGGGATTGCACGTTGAAACCAAACTGACTCAAGACGTGGTGGAAACGTTCTTCACTCCAGCCGTCGTAGTGATTCGCCCAACCGGCTTCCTGCGAACCGAAGCAGTGACGCAGAACGGCCTGCTTGTAACGCAGCGGAATGTTGGAAACAAGCTGGCGGCAGCAACCGTCGAAGTCCGGCGTCTCGAGATGCAGACGGCCACCAACCTTCAATGACTCGTGCCAGCGGATGATCAACGCGAGGGCTTCCGAGCGCTTGAAATGTTCGAAAACGTGGTGAAGGCGGATTTCGTCGACGCTCTGCGGAGCGAAATGGAGCTTGGTGATATCCGCAAATACATCCGCGCCGATCCGGGTCTGGCAGGAATGTTCCGACGGCGGATAATCGATATTCACGTACCCATCGAAGTGCTGTTCGCCGCAGCCGAGGTGAAGTTTGAGCGGACGATTCGCGCCCGCGAGGCCGAGGCCTTGCAATTCTTTCAAAGCATCGCCCGCAGGAGTGAGCGTCGGGCGTTGTGATTCGCTGGTCGCGGCCGTAGCGGGTGTCGGTGCGACCTTCGGTGCGGTCAGCGCGGCGCGAAGACCGGCAGCGGGCGTGAAATTGGGAACGGTCTGAATCAGTTCGTCGAGGATTTCGCAGGCCATAGCGTTATCGCCCGCGAAATGGATCGCGACTGCGAGGTACCACTTGATGCGCCAGTGCGGAAAGTTCAAGCGCACGAGCTCAAGCATTTCGCGGCAGCCATCGAGGAACTTGTCTTCACCGAGCAACGTTTCGGCGCGCCACAGGCGATAGTGGAGGCCGAGCCCGTACGGCTCAACGGCACTGGAGATCGAAGGGAGTTCACGGAGCACGTCGCGCTCTTCACCGCGGGCCTGACCGATCAAACCTTCCGCGGCGAGCACTTCGGCGATCGGAAGATTGGAACCATTGAACAGGCGGCTCACCGTCAGGGCGAGCACCAGCGGCGAGACTTCGACTTGCGACGCAGCGGGAAAAGCAAGCGCCACATCACCGTAAACGAAAAATTGATAGCTTGGATCGATGGCCAGAATCGCCTCGTGCACTTCATTCACGGACGGATAGCCATGCAACGAGGAGCCGGAATCCACAGCCAACGCGCGACGCTCGAACAAACGCAGGTCGTCGATCAAGATCACGGAGTCCTTGCGACCGCTGCTGGCAATGGCCTTCAACTCTTCAAGGATCGGCGTGTTCCCCTGACCGCGCGCAGTGACGCCTTCGCTGTAATGACCGTCGAGCCAGAAGAGCGCGGGGCCTTTCAGATGCGGCACCAATTGCGCGAGCAAGCTCGCGGAATCTCCCTCATACACCCGCACGCGAGGCTCGTTGGCAAAACGCGTCGCCGCCTGGCTGGCGAGTTGCGCGGAGAGCTCAATGGTGTGGACCTCCGCGAAGATCGTGTTGGCGACAGCCGCGGTGTTGCCCAGATAAGTTCCCGTTTCTACGAACGCAGTGAGGCCGAAGCGGGTGGCGAGTTCGCGCAGGAAGTCCGCGCTCAGCGGACCGTCGGGCGATTTCGCGCGTTTCAGCGTGAGCAGACTGCGATCGGTGCTGGGCGTGACTTGTTGGGGTGCGTTCATAAGCGGATAGGGTGACAGGTTCGCGTGCTTCAATTCCTTAACGGACGGTGAACTGAACCTGGAATGGGACGGTGGGAAGAATGCCGACGGCGGAATCGCCGGGCACATCAGACGGGTACGGCAAGGCCGGGGAAACGACCTTCAAACAATACTGGGACGGAAGCAGCCGGTGACGGAGGAGCCGGGCAACGGCCACGGAGCGCTGGCGAGCGTGCTTCGCCGATTTCCTCTGGGTCGCTCCATGCATATGTCAGCCTCCGTGCTTGGGTTTGGACTTAGTCAGGCAACTTCATGTTGGTGACTGGTGAATGCTTCCGTGCGCGGGCTCGGATTATTGCAGGAGCTTCAACACGCTTTGCGGCAGCTGATTGGCTTGCGCAAGCATCGCGGTGCCGGATTGCACGAGAATGTTGTAGCGCGCGTACTGCGTGCTTTCCTCGGCGACATCCACGTCTTGAATCCGGGAGCTGGCCGAAGCGAGGTTTTCCTTGCTGATTTCCAGTTCGTCCGCGGTGTAGTTCAGGCGCGATTGATACGCACCAATGGTGGCGCGGTCGTTCGAGAGCTGATTGATGGCGGCCTTGACAAGATTGAGCGCGGCAGCGGCAAACGTAGTCGAGGCAACTGAGGCACCCGTCGCGCCAGTATACGCGGCGACGCCGAGGTTGACGCCGTTCATCGTGAACGAGTGGCCTTCGGAATCGATGGTGACACCCAGGGAGTTTGCGGTGAACAGACTGACGCCGTTGAAGTCCTTGTTCGCGACGTTGGTGATATACGCGGACAGCTGGGAGAATTCCGTATCATACAATGCACGATCTGCATTTGACTTGGTGACGTCCTGCGAGAGGATCGAGAGTTCGCTCATACGATTGAGCGCGCTGGCGATCTTCTTCAGATATCCGTCCTGCGTCTGCGTGAAGGAAATGGCGTTGCCGACGTTGTCCTTCGCAGCTTGGGTTCGCTGCACCTGCGCGTCCAAACGCGAGGCGACGGCGAGGCCGGCGGCATCATCGGAGGGGTTTACAATTTTGGAGCCGGAACTGAGACGATTCAGTGATTTGGTGAGCATCGACTGACTCGACTGCAGCTGGGCAGCGGAGGCTTGGGCCTGGATGTTGGTGTTAATGACCATAGTTTTACTTTGTTTTGGTGTTTATCTGTTCTACGCGTTTACGAAGTGCGAACCGCCAGCACCGGCGGCTCTGGAGCAGCTGCCGCCCGGACAGGGCGAGGCAACTTGGGTAGAGCGCCGCGTCCTTTAGTCAGCGCTTCCCGGTTGTTTTTCTGGATCTCTTCGTAAACTTCCTGTCGGTGAACGGGGACATCGAGAGGAGCCTCGATGCCAACCTTCACGACGTCTCCCTCCAAACGCAGGATCTTGACGATCACGCGTCCGTCGATCACGACGCTCTCGTTGATTTTTCGGGAAAGGATGAGCATAGAAAATTTTAGTTAAGTTCCGCCATCGGCAGCGGGAACTTCAGGGGCAGGTCCGCGACATTCGCGGGAATGATCTGTTTGCCAACCAAAGTGCGGCGATTCATCACGATCGGGCCTTTGAGATTGACCGTGCTGACTCCGTTGGGCCGAACGGTGACGATGTTGAACATCAACACGTCGTCCGGCGACGAGACGCCAAGGAACTCCACGTCCTGCTGGCTGATGTCGGGACGGTAGTCAGGCTTCACCAGAAACGGCGACACCACGAGGAACGCGAGGCCCGGATCATCCACGACTTGCAGCCAGAGGAAAGGTTCGGCCTCGGGATCGGCGAGGAGCACATAGTTTTTGATCTGCTCGAATCCGAGCAAACCCAACGGAAGAACAACCGTGTTCTCCTGCTTCACAGCGACCGTCTCGGTTTCGAATGCTTCGGCGACTTTCATAATGATTAAACTTTGACCATCCCTTAGCACCGGTTGTGCCAGTGAGAAAAAACTCTCGAATTAATGAGAAAACGCCGCATTTGTGATAATTCGCAGCACTCTTTCCCGCACGCAGAACCTAGATGGGGAATTTTCCTCCTATCACCCGGCGAATATTTCCTAGCATCAGACCGGTGAGCGGGAACAGGTGGTCAGAATTGCCGCTAACGCACCGCTAAAGGACGGAAGATGGAAACAAATGCCGCCGGCACGGCAGCTGAAACGAAGCGGAGAAGAAGAGACGAAGGGCCGACGAGTGTAGTCAGACGCCCAAACACCGGACCGACGTTGCGTCAGTGCAAATAATCCATCAACGACACGTTGAGCATCGTCGCGCCCGACTGTAGGGCAGCTTTGTAGGCGTTCTGCGTTTGGCTCAGCTTCGTCAGCGTGTCGGCGAGATCCGCATCCACATCTTTCGAAACGAGCTTATCCAATTCCAAATTGCGGCTGGAAAGAATGCTTGCGGCCGCGTCGAGACGAGACTGAACCGCGCCGATACTGGCGGCGTGATAAAGAAAATTCTCTTCATCATTTTTGAGTGCACTGCGGTCGGTCGCCGCAATCGCCGCGATGTTGCCGCTATTTAAATTGTCACGCAGCGAGATAAGGTGATTGAAGAAATCGGCACCGTACCGGGAATCAGTGATCAGACCGCGCGGACCAGTTCCGGAACTATTTGCTCCGATCGTTTGCGCGCTGACCGTCACGCCGTTGGAGATTTCATTGCTCGCGACTGATTGGTTTCCTTGATACGTCACGCTGGTCACCATCCCTGCCGAGTCCGTGGTCATCACAAACGGCGGCACCGACGAGGTTGTGCCACTGAGGATGTAATTCCCTTGGTCCTGGGAGTTCGCCGTCTGCACCGCCTGTTTGATCAGCTCATTCAATTCGGCGCCGTAAACCTTCAAATCAGCCGGCGCCTTCGTGCCATCAGCCAAGATCGCCAATTCGCCAGCGCGATCCGAAACCTTCTTGAGCGATTTCATCACGCCATAGGAAACGTTCGACGCCTCCTGCATGATGGTAATGTTGCGCAAATACTGCGTGTTGGCGCTCGACTCCGTCTGCAAATCCAGCACCCGCCGCACCGCCGAGGGATCATCTTCGGGAAATTGAATGCGCTGTCCCGTGGCCGCCTGCGTCTGCAGCATGTTCTGTCGAGCGCCCAGCGAGCTGTATTCATTCAGCAACGTGTCAGTAATGCTATTGGCCGTGATACGCATAAGTCAGCTCAGGTCTATTGTTTCATCCCGATCACCGTGGTGAGCATCTCGTCCACCGTGGAGATCAATCTCGCCGAGGCTTCGAACGCCTTTTGGAACTTCACCAAGTCGGTCATTTCTTCATCCAAAGAAACTCCCATCACCGACTGGCGCTGCCTCGTCAGCATGTCGCTAACAACCTTCTGATCGTCCATCTGTGACGTGATATTCGAAAGCGACTGTCCGAGCGACGCGACCGTCTGTCCGTAATACTGCGAGAACGTTTGAGTTCCCAGGGTGCCCTGCGCTTGCTTCCCCAGCTGGGCGAGCGCCAAAGCAACTTGGTTGTCGCCAGCCGCACCCAAAGTACCGCTCGCCTGAAGTAGCGACGGATTGCCCAACAACGTCGGGTTCACCGCGATATTTCCAGCCGTTGTGCCGGTAAAGAAATTGGCTCCGGTGCTGCCAGTCAAACTATAGCCCGCAGCGTGAATCGTATTGACCTGCGTTATCAGTGCCGCGGCGAGATTTTGAATATTCCCCTGAAGATTGCTCAAATCGACATCACGCGCTTGAATTACTCCCTGCATGTGACCGCTGGTGGGCGACAAAGCCTGTTGACCGGTCACCGTCCGGACCAACATCTGACCCGCGCCAGCATTATAGCTCTCCAACGTGTCCGTTTGGGCGTTTCCCGTGACGAGTGCGACTCCGCCGATCGACACGTCCACCATGCCGTTGCTCTGCTCGACCGTGTCGATCTTTACTAACTTGGAAAGGTCTTCGAGCTTCTGCGAGCGCAGGTCGCGCAAGTCATTCGCCTGCCCCTGCCCCTTGAACTCCGACAGGGAAATCTGATCGTTCAAATCAGCGATGTCTTTCATCAACTGGTTCGCCTTCGTCACGTCCGAGGCGAGGGAATTGTCCAGCGTCGTGCGCAGGTTGGTCATGCGCGTATCGATCTGATTGAACTGCGTGGCCAAGTCCTGCGCTTGTTGCAGAACCACCTGACGCTGCGCCACCGAACTCGGATTCGACGCGAGTTCCTGGAAGCTGTTGAAAAACTGACTCAGACCGTCCGCCAGCCCACCCTGCCCGGCTGAAATGGTACCGCTAGCGCTCGTGACTTGCTGACCTAGATTTGCCTGGGCGTATTGCATCGCCTCTTGCTGAGCCTCAAGCGAACCTTGAACACTCGTCTCCAGACGAATCTGAGAGTCGAGCAGCGTATCGCGAATCTGCATGATCCCCGCCACGTTGGCACCCGTGCCCTGCGGACCAAATGACGTGTCGATCGGCGCGTTGGTCTGGATCGCGATTCGTTGACGCGCGTAGGCCGGATTGTTGACGTTCGCCAGGTTTTGACTGGCGACTTCGATGCCCGCCTGCTGCGTCTGCAGCGAACGAGATCCGAGATTCAGAGTGCCGAATAGGCCGAGCATAAATTCAGGGGATCAACCGATCGCTTCGTAGAGCTGGCGGCCGTGCACGGTGCGCGTGAACACGTTGCCGCCGACGTTGTAAACCGTACTTTCCGCCGACGGGAACAGCGTGCTGATCAGCCGCGACATCAATTCCACCGAGCGACTCAACAACACATGATTCTGGCGGGTGCGTTGATGCACGCGGAACAGCAGTTCGTTATTCTCCTGCACGAGTGCCGCAACCAGCGGACGGTAATCCACGGGCAGCAACGGAATCATCTGAGCAAAGTTGCTGTCGCCAGGTAATCCGAGTGCCTCGTTGACTTCGCGCTGGCAGATCGCTCGATAGTCGCGCGCAGTGTGGATGATGGCGCTCTGTTCTTGAATGTCCGCAACGGATTGCAACAGCGCATCCGCGGCCCGTTGAACCACCAGTTCCTGCTGGTCGTTCAAGCGGGCGAGCATCTCGCCGTATTGCTGCAATTCCGCGCGCAGCGCCTCGATCAAACTTTGGAGTTGTTCCTTCATACCTAGATTATACCGCCGGGTGCGGGTGAGGGAGCCGCGGTTTTGCCTCTGATCTCATGCGACAACTGGTGCTGCAAACTGCGCGCCAGTCCGATGCCGCCGGATTCGCTGACGCGATCAGCCATCTGCGCCGTCACCATGTCTTTGTAAATTCCCGATGAAACCGATTCCGGATTGAGCTTCGACGCGATCACCGTCTTCTGCGCCTGTCCAAGGATCTGCCGCAACAGCAGGGCTTCAAACTGCCGCGCCACTTCGCCCACCTTCTGCTCCTGCGAGACTTGATCGCTGTTGGCGAGCTTCTCGATCGGCAGCTCGGAGGCTTTGACCCGGTGGTTTAGCGAAGAGATATCCATGGTCATCAGCGAATAACCAATTCCGCCTGCAGCGCGCCGGCCTGTTTCAACGCCTGGAAAATCGCCATCATGTCGCGCGGCGAAACGCCCAGGGAATTCAACGAGGAAGCAACCTTCTCCACCGTTGGCATCTCACCGAATGGCACGAGCGCCGATTTCGTTTCGGTGATCTTCGTGTCGGTTCGCGCCGTGACTGCCGTGCGCCCCCTTTGAGAAAGGGCATTCGGTTGCGATACCTCCTGCGTCGAGGCCACGCTGATGGTCAAATCGCCGTGAGACACCGCGCAGGACGTGATCCGAATCCGCGCCGTGGCCACAATCGTTCCTGTGCGTTCATTGATGATGATCCGCGCCGGCACGTCGGGAGAAACTTCGATGGATTCAAGCCGTGCAAGAAACTCCACCGGCGACACCTGACCCAGCGGCAGCTTGACGCGCACCGTGGTCGAATCGACCGCCTCAGCACTGCTCGTGAACACCTCATTGATTGCCGCGGAAAGGCGAGCTGCAGAAGTAAAGTCCGGCTCACGGAGGAGCAATTCGAGATGACCGTCATGAACGATCTCGGCGGGAATCTCCCGCTCGACGAGCGCCCCGCCGATGATCTGACCGACCGTCGGGTGATTCTTCGTGACCGTGGAACCGCCCGCGCCGCCCTGCCCGCCGGTGAAACCACCGATGGAGAGAGCGCCTTGCGCCACCGCGTACACTTTGCCATCCGCACCGAGCAACGGAGTTTGCAAGAGCACCCCGCCCTGCAGCGTCGTCGCGTCGCCAACAGCGGAGACGGTGATATCTAGGCGCGAACCATTCTTGGCGAACGCACGAATGTCCGCCGTGACCATGACCGCGGCGACGTTTTTTGCCGCGAGCGTGGCCGCCGGCACAGTGATGCCAAAGCGTTGCAGCAAGTTGGCCATGCTCTGCACGGTGTAGATCGGATTTTTGTCACCCACACCCGCGAGGCCAACCACGAGGCCGTAGCCGACTAACTGGTTTTCCCGGGCGCCGGACACGACCACGAGATCCTTGACGCGTGCGCCCACGGCGAAAACGGGACGCTCAGCCGTCAAGCAGCCGAGCGCCAAAAGAGAGGCGAGAAGGAAACGCATGAGAATTTTCAAAACGGAATGATTTTGTCCCAGATACGAGTGAACCAGCCCTTGCGTTGCACGTCGCTGACCACGCCTTTGGAGACGTATTTGATCGTCGCGTCGGCCACGTTGTAACTGTAGACGGTGTTGTTGGCCGCCACATCCTCGGCGCGCACGACGCCGCGCAAGATTGCGTCCTGCGTTTCGCCGGCGATCACCGTTTGGCGGGCGCCTTCGATCACCAAGCTGTTGTTCGGCAGCACGTCGATGACACGCACCGAGATGCGCGCGCTGATCTGTTCCGAGTTGGCAATCTTGCCGCCACCGGAGAAGTCATTCGCCATGCTGTACTTCATGGCCGGCATCTGGCCGCCCTTGGTCAGCAACCCACTCGCGCCTGGAGCGTAAAAAAACGAAGAGATACTCGCATCCGTGCTCGCCTTCTTTGCGGTCGTGGTGCTGTTGTCCTTGCTGCTGGTGTTGCTTTCCTGCACCAGAATCGTGAGGACATCGCCCACCGCTCGCGCACGACGATCAGCGATCATCGAATACTTTGTCTCGTCCCGCCAAAGCGAATCGGCACTCGTGTGCGAACTGAAGACAAACAGGGCGGTAGCCACCACCCAGCCGTTAAAGAACAACCATAATTGTTTGCGCATCTTGAACCTTTCCCTTGAACTCACGTTTTGTTTGAGGATTACGGACCCGAATCGTCTGGCCGAGCACTCCGTCTTCCAGAGCCTCGACACGGACCGAGATTGAGAGCGGACCTTCTTCCACACGGGCGTCCACCACCCGGCCGCGCGTCACCGCTGGCCGGACTCGGACGGCGCGATTAAACAGCGGTGCGCCCGGGGCGACATTTTCCATCATCTCGAGATTCGGATCATCCCACTGCACCGTCGCGGGCGAGTCGCGCAGGGCGAGAATGTCCCGGCGTTCGAACGCGATGTCATCCACCGAGACGCCTTGTCCGCGACGCAACAGCGCGCGGGCCACGGGGACTTCACGGAAGATTCGCGCTGCAGCGCCAGCCTGAAAATTTCCAACAACTTCGTCACTGACCAAAAGCTCAAACCTCACAATGAAGTTGGCCGTCACGCCGGCGTTCGGCAGATCGAGGATGTGAATGACATACGGTTCATCGGGAATCACGACCGGCGTCCAGAAGCGGGTGAAGCGAAGTTCCAGCTCGCCTTTTTCGCGGACGACTTCGCGTTGCAGCGTGATCGCCAGCTGTTGCTTGATCTCCGCTTCGCGAAGCAAACGCGTGCGGCGCGCAACACGAATACGATCCACGCCCGCCCAGTTCGTAGAGAGAAGCTGAGGTGCGTTGGTTCGCAACGCTTCGATGATCTGCGCGCGGGTCAACACGAGGGTCTGACCGAACACCGGCGCGTCGCACAAGCGAACCACGTTGTTGGACGGTTCCACATTACCGGCGAGCACCTGATGAAGGTAGACGCCCGTGCTATCCACGGCGGCGGTGGAGGAAAGTTGGCTGGCGGGAACGCCTGCGCCTGCACAAGCGCCTGCGCCCCCGCCGAGCGTGATGCCAAGCAGGAGGAACCTGATTGGACAAAGACCGAGATTCGCGATCCGAGTTCGCAGACCGCGCCAAAATCCAAATATCGAACGAAGCTGCGCCCGGTTCGTGGTCGATTTCTCTGAACACTGAGTTTGCACGTTCATGTGGGAAGAGAACGATGAGTTTGGGTTTTCGAAGTTCATGCTTAGCGGCGGAGATTGTTGCTCATCTGCATCATCTCGTCCGAGGCCTGCACGGCCTTGGAGTTCACTTCGTAAGCGCGTTGGGCGACGATCATATTGACCATTTCCTCGACGACCTTGACGTTCGACATTTCGAGGTAGCCCTGTTGGAGATCACCGAAACCATTTTCGCCAGGGTTGCCAATTTCCGCCGTGCCGGAGGACGGAGTTTCCTTGTAGAGGTTGCGCCCAATGCTCTCGAGGCCGCCGGGATTGGCGAAGCGGACTAGGTTAACGCGGAAGTTTTGCCGACCCGCCGCTCCAGAGGTGGAAACCTCACCGGTGGCGGAGATGGAGACGTTTGTGGTGCCGGCCGGAATCGTTTGCCAGCCACCCTGCAAGACCAGTCCGTCGCTCGTGGTCACGCGACCGTCGGACGCAGTCTTTAGCGCGCCGTCGCGGGTGTAGCCTTTCGTGCCGTCAGGGAGCTGCACTTCGAAGAAGCCGTCGCCTTGAATCGCGAGATCGAGCCGTTCGCCGGTCGCCGTCAATTCTCCGGTGGTGAAAATCTTGGAAGTGGCGACGGCGCGGGAGCCGTGACCGATCTGCAGGCCGTTGGGAACCTGATTGCCAGCGCCCGTTTCGGATCCGGCCGCGCGATCGGTTTGGTAAAGAAGATCCTGAAATTCGATCTTCGATTTTTTGAAACCAGTGGTGTTGACGTTCGCCAGATTGTTCGCAATGACGTCGAGATTCATCTGTTGCGACTGCATTCCAGCGGCTGAGGAGTAGAGTGCTCTTAGCATGGTGTCGGTTTGGCTGGTTAGTTGGATCCGGCAAGTTCAGTGATGACTTTGCCCATGCGCTCATCCTGGATCTGCATGATGCGCTGGTTCGCCTCGAACGTCCGCATCACTGAAATGAGCGAAGACATTTCCGTCACGGGAGTCGTGTTGGAAGCTTCGAGGAAACCCTGGCGCATCACAGGGTTTTGCATGTCGCGCGGCTGGGCATCCGGGTCTTCCGCGATGAAGTGACTGCCACCAATGGCCTTCAACAAATGCGGATCTTTGAAATCAACCAGCTTGATGCGCCCTTTGATATCAGCGCCTTGGCTGACTTCGCCTCGGGGCGAAATCACCAATGGAGCCGGATTGGTTGGATCGAGATGAATCGGGCCGCCGTCGCCAATCACTTGAAATCCTTCTTTCGTAACGAGGTCACCCGTCGCGCTGGTGTGAAATTCGCCGTCGCGGGTGTAACTGATCGAACCATTGGGCATGCGCACTTCAAAAAAGCCGTTGCCCTCGATCGCCACGTCCGTCTTCACGCCGGTCGCTTTGAATTCACCGGGGGTGAAATTCACGACCGATTTCACGGACGGAAGCAGGAAGTGGTCACCGCTGCCATTCATCATGCCCGCTTGAACGGCGGAAAAGGTAAGATCCTGCTTCTTAAATCCGGGGATGGAACTGGAGACCATGTTCTGGGAGATCTGGTCTTGCCAACGCTCATTGGCGGTCATCGCTGCCGCCGCCTGAAACAGACTCACGTTCATACCTTTGCCTAGCAGCGACGATGCCAGCGCGGATTATCAGGGGTTTGCGGCGATTTTGCCGGGGAAGGACGGAATCGAAGGAAAAAGCTGCCGGGAACGCGGCGGAAATTGCCGGGGAAGGAAACCTTACTCGTAACTGCAGTCCAACTCGTGCGCCTGGCCGCAAGTGCACTGCACGCGAATGCGCGAGATGCGCTGCTGCGCGTCGCGCTCGAGCTTGACCTCGGGACTGGCGCTGGCCGCCGCGGCTGGAGCTACTGACGGAGCGGAAGAAGAAGGCGATGACGCGGCCGTCGACGACGTTGAAGAACTTGCGCCTTCCGCCGACGGCAACACCTTCAAACGAAAGGTGCCATTGCCAGAGTCACCGGCAGGTTTACCCGGCAAAGCGAAAGGAACAAATTTGTCGTTCATGAAATAAGCAAAAGTCTATTCGCCCGAGCGCGCATCCGAATGCGTGTCCGCGCGTGGATTGACCCGCAGGAGAACGCCGACGCGGCGGTTGATCTCGTTGGTGGGCGAGTAATTCGCCATGGGCATCGTGTCGGCAAACCCTGCGACCTTGCGCGTCTGGTCGGCCTTCACGCCATTGGACTCCAGTTTGCGCCGCGCGGCATTTGCTCGGTCGGCCGTAAGATCCCAGGCCGAATAAGTTTCACTCGAGGGCTTGTGGCCCTTCTCCGTATGCCCTTCGAGCTCGATACGAAAACGCGAGTAGCGCGAGATTTCCCAAGCCAGCGTGGAAAAAGCCCAGCTCCCGTATTCGGTGAACTCGGCCGAGTCTTCCTTGAAGATGGGCTTTTTGGCTCGGTCGAAAACACTGATTCGCAGGCCTTCGGGCGTGATATCGAGCTTCATCGACTCGTTCTCGGGATTCTCCGGATTCTGCATCAACTTGGTGAGGTCGTCCGCCAACTTGCGCAACATCGCCAACTCCACCACCGACGCGGAATCGAAATTGCCATCGCGAGTGCGAATGGCCTGCGTGTCTTTGTTCGGGATGATGCCGATGGAGTCTTTGGAGATGGAGGTGAACGGATGACGAAACGCGCGTTCGACGGCTTCCTTGATCTTCTCGTCCTGCGACGTGAGCCACAGGGTCAAGAAGAGCGCCATCATCGCCGTGACGAAGTCGGCATATGCGACTTTCCACGCACCACCGTGATGTCCGCCGTGTTTTTTGCTCATGGTCGTTGGGCGTTGCCGCGGTTATCCACCAAGCGGTAAGCGGGGCTACTTGCCACCGCTGACGGCTGCTTTGAGCATCTTTTCCAATTCATCTTCACCCGGCTTCATGTCACTGGAGAGACCGCGACGGGCGACTTCAATGGCCATGAACGGCGCCATGCCGTTGGCGAAACCGATCAGCGAAGTCGCAATGGTCTTCATGAAGGCCATCTCCGACATGCCGTTGATTTCAATGTTCACGCACAGCGGATTGAGGAATCCGTAGGAAATCAAAATTCCGAGGAACGTTCCCACCAGCGCGGCAGCAACGTGGTGACCGATCTCTTCAATGGGGCCAGAGATGGAACCCATCGTAATAACAATGCCCAAAACGGCCGCGACAATCCCGAATCCCGGCATCGCGTCCGCCGTCTTGGAAAGCGCACTGATCGGCTGGTGATGTTCGTCTTCCATGCCCTCGAGTTCGATATCGAGCAACATCTTCAACTGATCAGGCTTCACCTTGCCATCGATGATCGGGCGCAAACCGCCGGTGAGAAATTCCATCGCGTGATGATTCGCGAGCAGCGCGGGATACTTGGAGAAAATGGGGCTGGTGGCCGGAGTCATGACGTGTTCTTCCAACGCGATCATGCCGTTGCGGCGACCCAGGACGAAAAGTTCGTAGAGCGCCTTGAACAAGTCTTCGTACGAGCTGCGTTTGTAGGGAGCGCCTTTAAGCGCACCGAGGATTTGCTTCATCATGTCCGTGAGCACTTTCATCGGCGCCATGATGACCAACGCTCCCAAAGCCGCGCCGCAGATGACGACGAATTCGGAAACTTGAATCAGCGAGCCCGGATGGCCGCCAGCCATCATAAAGCCGCCGAGCACAGCGCCCAACACGATCAACGATCCAACAATGACAAGCATGGGAGTTTTTTAGCTGAGAGTTAAATGGCTTCGGACTGCTGCAAATAACCTTTGATTGCGAGAATCGCCTGCGCGTGAATCTGGCAGATGCGCGATTCGGTCACACCGAACACTTCCGCGATTTCGCGGAGACGGAGATCTTCAAAATAATAAAGCGCGAGCACCTTGCGCTGCATATCGGGCAAAGCCTGGATGCGGTCGCCGATGATGCGGGCAAGCTCACGACGTTCCGTGCCTTCCACGGGATTTTCCTGCGAGGGGTCAGGAATGCTCTCGTAGCGCGAGCTGTCATCGCTCTCGCCGGTTTGCGCGGAATCCAAGCACACAAAAGTCGCGGGGCGAATTTCCTCGAGCAGTTGCTGATATTCTTCCAAGGACATCTTCATCGCCTTGGCCATCTCCTCTTCGCTCAACGTGCGGCCCTTCTTCTGTTCCATCTCACGCATGACCTGCTGCACCTTGCGCGATTTGCTGTGCACCGAGCGCGGCACCCAGTCCATGCGGCGCAACTCATCGAGCATGGCGCCGCGAATGCGCACGCGGGCGTAGCTCTCGAAGGAACTGCCGCCGTCGGGATCGAAGTTGCGGATCGCGTTGAGCAATCCGGAGAGGCTCGAGCTGTAAAGTTCCTCGGGGTCCACGTGCGAAGGCAACCCCATCGCCATGCGTCCCACCATCGTTTTCACGAGCGGAATGTATTGGCGGACGAGCGCGTCTTCAGCGGCGCTGCCGGGCGCCACCTTGAAATAGGTTTTGGAAACGGTCTTCCGGTCGGGTTTGACGCGGAGTTTGGGTGGGCTCTTTTTTTCGACGGTTTGGGTGATTGCGCTCATGACTTAACTCCTGCTTCCACGGCGGGTTTAGGTTGATTTTCGGATGCGGCTGCGTTGCGGCGGACCTCCTGCAAACTTTGGATCCAGACCTTGCCCCACCAGCGGAGGAGAATTCCGCCGACGAAGGCCCCAACGCTCGCGCGCCAGATCACCGTGGGCCACTGCGCTTCCTGGAACAGCCCGAAGGCCAGTCCAATCGCGAATCCGAGCAGTCCGCCGATGATCATTAAGGGTCGCATACGTTTTCTACGCCATGCGTTTAGCAGATGATTTGCCACCCTTTGGCAACGGTGAGAAAAAGCCGAAAACCGGCCTATTTCTGAGAAAATTGGCGGTCGAGGATGCGACCCGCCGTCGCACTGAGGAAGTCACCCGGAATATTCTGCCCACCGCTGAGGAAGCGTGCCGGGTATTTCGTGCCTAAGACGAAATTCCACAACTTGCCCCAGCGCGTCTCTTCATCGACGTGGGTGAAAATCAAATCCGTAATCGGCAACGACGAGAACGCGCGCACTTGAGCAAGCGACAGGTGCGCATCGTACGCCGCGTGCAAGACGAGATGCACTTGCGGCGACGGCAACGACGCCACGCGCTCCTGCAAGTCATGCAACGCTCCGAGATCGTTCCAATCCACGCCCGGGAAATCGACGAACAACATGTCTTCCTCGGCCGCGAGACGCGGAGCGGAACAACGATGCACGGGCACGCCAAGAATTTCGCCGTAGATGCTCAATGATTCCGCGGTGTTCGCGCTGCGTCCATCGAGCCGCCACACGGCCGCCGAACGGCCCTGCAACAGCACAGCCTTCGCGAGCCACTTGCACAGCACCGTGGTCTTCCCCACCCCGGGCGCGCCAATGAAGACGTGCATCCGCGACGCGCTGGCGTCGTTGACCGTCAGGGGACGCCACATCTGCGAAAGCACGCGTGAAGCAAATTCAAACTCGTCCTTCATCGACGGCGGCGGCGTGTCACCGAAGGTCGAACGCAACTGTTCCACGACTCGTTGAGCGTGCAACGGCAGCAGACCGCCATTTTCCAGCACGGGGCCGATGCGCCAACTCGTGGGCGGCGGCGCGGCATTCGAGAGGTTCAGCGACATCTCCGACAATTCCAGCCGATCGCCGAAAGTGATGGGCGGTGGCGGTGGGAGATCATCACTGTCCGCCGCAATAGGCCGGATTTCCGGCGCGGTGGAGGTCAGCTCGGACATTTCTGGAGCCGCCGCGCGATTGGAATTCTTCTCCGGAATGCACGCCAGCACTTCGATCCGCGGCTTCTGCCACAAGCGCGAAAGCCCGCTCGACGCCTGCTGGCGGACGTTTAACACCACCGCAGACGTGCCAAGTTCGGCACGGATCTGCGCCACGGCGTCGGCCACCGAGTCGGCGATGAAGGTCTGCACTTGCATGCGGTGAAACGTCAGTTGCTCAGTTCAAATTTTCAGCGGTTCATTCCGGACTCGGGATCGTCGCCGCGTTCTGAATGTCCACCTTCGCCGGCACTTCGGCGTAGGAGAGCACGGCGAGTTCGGCGAACGTGCTTTCAAAGAAGCGGCGGAACGCCAGGCGGATTTGCGGCGCGCACAAAACCAGCGGCTGCTGGCCCGTGGAAAGCATCTTCTGAATTTGCTTCGAAAGGAAATCGACGATGTGCCGCGCCAGCTTGGGATCGAGCATCAGCGCGACTTCATTGACCGATTGACGCACGCCCTGGCTGATCTGCTGTTCGAGTTTCGGATCCAGCGTGATGGCGCGCAACGCACCGTTGTCCATCTGGAAGTTCTTCGTGATCTGCGAACCCAAAGCGCGCCGCGCGTGCTCGGACAATTCGTCCGGATTCTTCGTGACGGCCGCGAAGTCGCTGACGCGTTCGAGAATGACCGAGAGATTGCGAATCGAGATGCCCTCGGCGAGCAGGTTCTGCAGGATGCGCTGAATCTGACCCACGCTGAGCTGGCCGGGAACGAGTTCGTTGACCACCGTCGGGTGCGTCTGCTTGAGATTATCAAGCAACTGCTGCACGTCCTGACGGCTGAGGATTTCGTGGCAATGCCGCTTCACCGTTTCGGACAAATGCGTGACCAGCACCGACGCGGCATCGACCACGGTGTAGCCCGAAACTTCTGCGTTCTTACGCTCCACATCGGTGATCCACGTCGCCGGCAATTGGAACACCGGCTCCACTGTCGGAATGCCTTTGAGCGTCACCTTGCTGTTGGTGGCGTTCATCGCGAGCCAGTAATTCGGCATCAATTCACCGCGCGAAATCGCATTTCCCTTCAGCAAGAAACGATATTCGTTCGCGCCCAGCTGCAAATTATCGCGCAAGCGAATCGGCGGAACGATCACGCCCATCTCGGACGCAAACGTCCGGCGCACGCCAGTCACGCGTTCGAGCAAGTCGCCGCCTTTACGCGTGTCCGCCAACGCCACGAGGCCGTAGCCCAATTCGATCTGCATGGAATCCACGTTGAGCAAGGTTTCCAGCTTGTCCGCCGGCGCTTGCGGCGTCGCACCACCACCGGCGGCGGGCGCGGCGGCTTTGCCATCTTTCTTCATGGCCACTTCGGATTCAGAGCCGGGAATCGCACCGGCGCGCTTGAGCTTCTGCGCCACGATGCCGCAGACGACCGCGAGCACGAGGAACGGGAACGTCGGCAGGCCGGGAACCATCGCCATCACGCCCAGCATGCCGGTCAAAATCATCAGCGCCTTCGGATAGAACAGCAGCTGTTTGGTGAGTTCCTGGCCGAGTTCGTTTTTCGACGCAGCACGCGTTACGAGCATGCCCGCCGCGGTGGAAATGATCAGCGCGGGCACCTGCGATACGAGACCGTCACCAATGGAGAGCAACGTGAAACGCGAGAGCGATTCCGTCACCGTCATGCCTTTTTGAATGATGCCGATGGCGAATCCGCCGAGCACGTTCACCAACGTGATCAACACCGCCGCGATCGCATCGCCGCGCACGAACTTGCTCGCACCGTCCATCGCGCCGTAGAAATCCGCCTCCTGCTCGACCTTGCGCCGACGCGTGCGCGCCTCGGATTCATTAATGATTCCCGCGCTCAACTCGGCGTCGATCGCCATCTGTTTGCCGGGCATCGCGTCCAAAGTGAAACGCGCCGCGACTTCCGCGATACGTCCGGCGCCCTTCGTGATCACGATGAAGTTGATCAACACCAGGATCATGAAGATCACCAAACCGACGACGTAATTCCCCTTCACCACGAAGTTGCCGAACGCCTCGATGATGTGCCCGGCGTAACCGTCGAGCAGAATCAAACGCGTCGACGCCACGTTCAGCGCCAGTCGAAATAGCGTGACGAACAGCAGCAACGTGGGGAACCCGGTAAAATCTGCCGGCTCCTTCACGTAGAGGATGATCAGCAAAATCAGCAATGAAAGCGCGATGCTGACCGTTAAAAGGAGATCCAGGAGCAACGGCGGGACCGGCAAAATCAGCAGCAGAATGGTGCCAAACATGCCGACCACGAGCATGAGATCGCCCTGTCGGAAGAGCCGACTGACATTCGTATTTTTCGCGGCCATTCGTTAAGTCTGGTTTTGTTCCGCGTAGTAGCGGTAGCGGTTCACGCGGTAAACCCAGGCAAGGATTTCCGCGACTGCTGCATAAAGCTGAGCAGGTACCTCGCCACCCACCTTGCCGTACTTGAACATCATCCGCGCCAGCGGCTTGTTTTCGATGATCGGAATCTGGTGTTGCTTGGCCACTTCACGAATCCGCAGCGCGTTCAGGCGTGTGCCTTTGGCCACAATCTTCGGCGCTTTCATCGTTTTCCGGTCATAACGCAACGCCACCGCGATGTGCGTCGGGTTCGTCACGATCACGTCGGCCTTGGGAACTTCCGCGAGCATTTGCCGCATCGACTTCGACATGCGACGGCGGCGACGCGCCTTCATCTGCGGATCGCCTTCCGAGCTCTTCATTTCCTCCTTCACTTCCTCCTTCGTCATCATCAGGTCGCGGCTCGTGCGCCAAAACTGATACCCGTAATCAATCGCCGCCAGCACGATCAACGCAAACCCCACCCGCATGCCGATCCGCAACGACGCATCCGCGAGGAACCCCGCCACCCGCGCCACATCCACCGCCGTGAAGAAAATCGGATCCGCCAGCACGTCCATGATTTCGCGATACGACAACGCGAAGATCACGCCCAGCTTCAGCACCGCCATGCCGAGCGGCACCAGCGAACGCATCGAGAAAACCCGGCCCAGACCCGTCATCGGATTCACCCGTTCCCAATCCGGGGAAACGGCTTCCGACGCGGTTTGAAAACGATTTTGAATGCCTCCCGCCACCAACCCGCCCACCAACGTCGCCATCACCACCGGCCCGACGCACGCAGCGACCACCAGCGCGGAAGTGATCGCATACTTCTGCATCGAATCCACGTTGAGCGAATACTCGTGCAGATGGCTGAAGATCGAGACGTGCGTATCGACCAGCGTCCGCCACATGTCGCCGCCGGAGAATTTGAGCGCCATCAACGCGCCCATCAGGACAAAGACCGTCTGCACCTCGGCGCTGCGAGGGAACTGGCCTTTTTTAATGGCCTCCTCGAGCTTCCGTGGTGTTGCTTGCTCTGTCTTATCTCCGCCGTGATCGGCCATGCGCGTGTATGATTACACCCGACGGCGTAGCCAAAACGGTGCCAAGGCCGGGAAACCTCCTGTTCCATCAACGCCGGGCGAGCCTTCGCGAAGTCATGCGCGCCCGCCGCTGCCCGCCTCCGCGTCGCGGAGAGACGAGCTGAAACTAGCCCGGCGCTTGAGGGCCGGGTCAGCGTGGCGAACGCGACGAGTCCCGCGGGGACGGCTGAACGGTTCCGTTGAGTTTTGCCGGGTGGGGCGAGGCTACCGACGAGCCGGCTCAGGGAAGTTTCACCACGGAGACGCGAAGGTCCGGTGGAAGTGAAGGAAACAACGAACCGCCGTACTCGTGCCCGATGCACGCACCCCCGTCTTGCCGTCTGCGGCATCCCAACGGGATGACAATCATTCAGCCCAGGGTTGCCGAGCACGGCGAGGCTACCCTGGGGAAAATGAGAAACCTCCTCCAACCCCAACGGGGTTGCATCGGTCTTTCCGGAAGGCTGCAACCCTTTCAGGGTTGATGATCCAATGGGGATGGTCCCAGGGTAGTCGCTGCGCTCCAACCCTGGGCTGAGTGATGCAATCCCGTGGGGATTGCCGCGGCGATTCACCGCAGTCCAAAATCACGGTCCGGGTTCGCGCTATCGCGGAGCGAAACAGCTCGGGTGTGGTTCCAATTTCCAGCGCATGGTTAGCCTCCGACCACTCAATCATGAATCATGATCTCCATGTGTTCGACAACTCTATCGTCTCTGATGAGCGCGAAACCGTTCTCGCCGCCCCGCCGATCGGCTGTCGCGTAAGTCCGGTAGGACCATAACTCATCGCCTTTGCGGGAACGAGATAACAGCGACTCTAGACGGGAACTAAGTCTCTGCCGCTGCCTAGCCAAAATCTCCAACTGTGCGCGGCTTTCCTCATTGTCACTAGCACGCGCCTGAATCCTCTGCGCGACACCGTCAATGTCGTCGAAGAGTATGTGTCGCGCTTCATCGGTGGTGATGTGCTTTTCCAGTGCATTCGCAATGCGAGCAGTGTCGTCACGTGAACCGTGCGGCGACTGGCATCCGACGAGTAGAACAGCGCAGACGATGGCGAAATGAAAGCGCATGGCAAAGCAGGACGCTAACAGTATGATTGAGCGACAGGATTGTCGTTTATCACTTCCATGGGTTGGAGTCTAAGACATCGCGGAGGTCTTTTCCATTCGCATTTTTCAATCGTCCCTTCGGGACTCGACCACTTCACCCCCCCACCCGGCGTTGAAACGCCGGGCTAGGGTCAGGCGTCCCTCGCGGGACTCACGGCACCGCTTACCGGCAATTCCCCGTTTTCCACCACTCCCCCGGACGGCTGAGACAGCCGTCCCCACCTTGGATCGTTTCAGCAAGAAGGATAGCCGGTTGGCGCGTTCCGACGGTAATTCCGCCGCCGTTGGCCTTATGGGAGGGCTACTTTAACGGTATAAACTCACAAACCGTTGCACGGGAATAGCTTTCTTGTTGACCCCCGTCAAAAATGACGGTCCCAAAATGATTTTGGTGGTCACCAGAATCATTTTGGTGCTCACCAAAACCATTTTAGTAGTCACCAAAACGACTTTGGTTGCTGCCAAAACTCTTTTGGTTGTCACCAAAACTCCGGTGGTTGTCACCAAAATGATTTTGGGACGAACCAAAATCCCTTTGGTCATCACCAAAGGAATCTTTTTGGCAACCAGAACGCCTCCGGTGGCAACCAGAACGCCTTTGGTTGCGACCAAGACTCTTCCGGGTGCAACCAAACTCCCTGGCGTGACCGCCATGATTCTTCGGGTGCCAACGCTCGGAGGTTTGGTTGCCACTCCCGCAGGTTTGGTTAGCCCCGCCGAAAGGTATGAAGGCGAGCCGGCTCGCGGGGACGCTCGCCCCACCGGCACTGGCCCGGCATTGCTGCCGGGGGCTTTTTTATGTCCCGCCCATGAGGCGCGCGACGGAATGCATGTCCTCGGGCAACCGGCGCAGGTAGTTCATCACGTGTTGCGCCATCAACTGGCAGGTCAATCCAAACACCGCCATGCACGCGAGCACGCGCACGGCGAAGCTTTCGGAGAACACATTCATCTGCGGCACCGCCCGGCCGAGCACCGCAAAGATCAACGTGATCACGAACGAGACGGCCATCACCGGCGCGGACATCTGCACGGCGATGATGAAGAGCTGGCTGCTCTTGCGCAGGACGGTGTTGAACAGCGCCTCGCTCAAATGCGCGCCGCCGATCGGCACGAGCGCGTAGCTGCGTTGAAAGCCCACGAGCATCCAGTGATGGAGGTCGAGGCTGAAGAGCATCATTCCCGCGAGCAGGTAGAGCATCATGCCCGGCGCACTCGCCTGCGCGCCGGCGAAGGGATTGAAATCGGTGGTCATCATCAGCCCCATTTCGGTGCCGATCAAATTGCCCGCCGCTTCCAGGCCCAGAAAAACAATCCGCGCCACGAAGCCGAGCAGCACGCCGACGCTCACTTCCATGAACAGCAGACCGAACAGCGACCAGATGCTCTCGCAGGTCGTCGCGGGCATTCCCGGCGTGACCATGAAGCTCACCATCGCACTGAGCGCGACGCGCAATTGCACGGGGAAGTTCGACGCCGACAGCACGGGGAACACCGTCAACAGCGCGCCCATGCGCACGAAGACGAGGAACCAGGTGACATGATCGAAGGCGAACATGGTCAGCCCACCATTTGCGGAATTTTTTGGAACACGCCGGTGGTGAACTCGATCAGCGTGCGGAGCATCCACGGCAGGAGCACGATCATCAGCGCCACGATGCCGAGCGCCTTGGGAACGAACGTGAGCGTTTGTTCGTGAATGGTGGTGACGGCTTGAAACAAGCTGATCGCGAGCCCAATCACCATGGCGAGGCCCAACATCGGCGCGGCCAGCGTGACGGCCTGGAAGATGGTGGTTTTGATCAGTTCAACGGCGAATTCAGGATTCATAAATCAGACTCCGAAGCTTTGGACGAGCGAACGCACCACGAGTTCCCAGCCGTCCACGAGCACGAACAGCAGAATCTTCAACGGCAACGACACGGTTGCCGGCGGCATCATCATCATGCCCATGCTCATCAGCACGGTGGCGACGACGAGATCGATCAGGATGAAGGGAATGAAGAGCAGGAAGCCCATTTGAAACGCGGTGCGGAGTTCGCTGATGATGAAACCGGGGATCACCACTTTCAGCGGCAATTCTTCCGCGGTGGTCGGCGCCATCTTGGCCATGCCGACGAACAGCTCGAGATCCTTGGGGCGTGTTTGTTTCAGCATGAACTGACGGATCGGCTTGGCCGCTTCGTCGAGCGCTTGATCGCTGGAGATCGTTTTCGCCATGTAGGGCTGGAGCGCGTTCTTGTCGATGCGATCCCACACGGGCGCCATGATGAAGTAGGTCATGAACAGCGAGAGGCCGATGAGGATTTGATTCGCGGGCGTGCCCTGCAGGGACATTGCCGAGCGGATGAACGACAAGACGATCACGATGCGCGTGAAGCTCGTCATCAACAGGATGATCGACGGCGCCAGCGTGAGCAGCGTCATCGCGAAGAGGATCTTGATGCCGACGTCGATGTCCTTCGGCTGGTTCGCCGACTCGACGCCGACGCTCAGCTTGAAAGGCATCACGCCGCCGTAGGCTGTCGTTCCCGCCGGAGTCGCCACAACGACATTAGTTTGGGCGTTGGCCGAAACGCCATCCAAGGCGAACAGCGCGAAGATCAATCCGAGGAAAAGCCAACACCGGAGCGGCGTCTTCCTCGCTCGACTCATTCTCATTTGGGTTTTGAGATGATTCATTTTTTACTTTCGACCCAGCGCTTGCAGCAGGGTTTCGGGAAAACTCGCGATGGGGACTGGATCGGGAGCGTCAGCATCGCCCGCCGGCAGATGGGTGAGCAGGCTGATGCCGGTCGGCGCGGAGGAGATGAGGAAGCGTTGCTGTTCGTAAGCGATCACGTAGACCGCGTGACGATGTCCGAGCGATTTCACTTCGAGCACGTTGAGCTTGGGCGTGCGGCCTTTTTGCGCGGTCAGGCGTTGCCAGTTGCGCAACAACCACGCCGCGCCGAGGAACAACGCGATGACGAGCGCGAGCGCGCCCAGCACACGAATGAAGGAGAAAGTGACATCCGGCCCGGCAACATGCACCACGGGTGTCGCCGGAGTGTTGGTCACTTGCGCAGAAGCGAAGGCAGCAATCGCAAAGAAAAATGCGATCGCCGACAGAGAACGCCGGAGCGTTCGCCGCGGAGAAAGGTTTTTCATACCGTCGCAGGTGTGGGCGCGCCGACGAGTTCCGTGATCTTGATGCCGAAGCGGTTCTCGACCACGACGACTTCGCCGCGCGCGATGAGCTTTTGATTTACGAACAGGTCCACCGGACCGTCGGCGGATTTTTCCAACTGCACCACCGAGCCGGTGCCGAGCTGCAACACGTCCCGCATCGGGAGGCTGCACGCACCAAGTTCGACCGTGAGTTTAACTGGCACGTCGAGGAGGACGTCCAGATTTACAGGGTGATCCATTCCAGGGTTCATAAGGGTTTAGGGTTTTACAATTTCAGTGAGTTCCACCGCGCGACGCTTGCCGCGGGCGCCGAGGCGGCCGATGAATTTGGGTTTGCCACCAAGACGGACTTGCACGCAGTTCGCGGCTTCAGGATCGAGTTCGAGCACATCGCCCACTTTGAGCCGGGTCACCTCGCGGGCGGTGAGTTCCAGGCGATGCCATTCTGCCGTGATCGCCACCGTGACTTCGCCCAACAAGGGGTTCCATTTCGGGCGGGCGACTTCCGGTGAGGGTTTCTTTTCTTCTGCCTTTTCGAGTTCGCGATTGAGCTGGCGAATGAGGGGCTCCATCGAAACGAACGGGAGAGCGATCTGGAGGCTTTCCGTGCACTCGCCCAACTTGGCCTGCATCGTCAGCACGAGCACGACGGAGTCGGCGGGGGAGGTTTGAAGATAACGGCCGCTGGTCTCATGACCGAGCAGTGATGCATGCAAATCCTGGTAGCGCAGCCAGTGGTTGCACCATTCACCAAGGATCACCAACGAGATTTGATCGAGCAACGAGACCTCGACGTCGTTCAAATCTTGATTCGACGCAGGCGCGCGACCGGCGCCACCCATCAGGCGATCGACGATCGCCAAACCGAGACGCGGATTGATTTCCAACACGCCGATGCCGCGCAGCGGTTCGACTTTGAAAAGCGTCAGGTGCGTGATCGGCGAGCCGAGCGAGGTGGAGAAATTCTGAAAGGTCGTCGTCTGCAGCTTGGTGACTTGCAGTTCGAAATCGAGCCGCAGCGTCATGGACAACCGGGCGGCGAGGGACTGCGCATACTCGTCGTGGCGCTTGCGCAGGCGACGGAGTTCGTTGGTCGTGAGCAACGCGGTCTGGCGGAAATCAAAACGTTCCGTCCCATTCTTCGCGGGAGATTCGGCAACCGGAACAACCGTCGCGGGCTCGGGCGTTGCCGGCGCAGCCGCGGACTCGGAAGTCGCGGGCGCAGACTCGGCCACCGCGGGGGTGACCGTTTCCTGAGCTTCGGCGGACGGTTGTTCGGTGGATTCCATCGACGTTTATTGAACCGCGAATTCGGTCATGAAAATGTCCTGCACCTTGCCGCCAAGGATGCTGTTGAACACGGTTATCAATTCGGTGCGAACCAAGTTGCGCGCGCCGGGCTTTTCCAAATCCTGCAGCGTCTTGCTGCTCATCACGCCGGCGGCCGCGTCACGGAGTTGAGCGTCATTTTCTTTCACCTTGCCTTCAAAATCCGCGCCGCTACCAACGAGAGTGAAGCTGCCCATGATGTAACGGGTTCCCATGCTACCCATGACATTCACGAGGATGGACTTGCTCAGGGCCACGGACGCTTTGGCGCCTTTGCCGCCCTTGCTTTCGCCATGGCCGCCAGATGATTTGCCGTGTTCCTTCGAGGATTCTTTGGGAGCGGCCTTACCGTGTTCCTTGCCGGCATCCTTCGCCGATTCCTTGCCGGCCGGTTTGCCGTGCGCCGCAGCCGCGCCTTCTTCGGCACCGTCTTCCGCCTCGGCGGCCGGCTTCAATTTCGGTGCGATCAAATACACAGTGGTCACGTAAGCGAGCACGGGCATGAGCACAAGATTCGCAATCACGGGCATCCACGCCATGATGCCCGACTTGCCCGCCGCGGGCGCCGCCGCTGCCGCGCCACCTGCGGCCGCCGCCGGAGCAGCGCCGCCTTCCGGTTTCGGTGATTCGATTCGATTGGCTGCCATGTTCGGTCAGGAGTTTAACGTTTAAGATTGATGAGTTCCTGGAGGACTTCGTCACTCGTGGTGATCATGCGAGCGCTCGCTTGGAACGCGCGTTGGCTCACGATGAGTTGGGAGAATTCATTCGCCAGATCCACATTGGAAAGCTCGAGCGCACCGGACTCGATTTTACCGAGGCCGTTCGTGCCAGGAGGAGCAGGAACGGGCGCAGTAGAGCCACCCAACGGCCCCGCCGAGCCGATGCCCGACCAGAGATTCGCACCTTCCTTTTGCAGCGACTGTGGGTCGCTGAAGTTTTGCAGCAGGATCTGGCCGCGCACATATTCGCTGCCGTCCGAGAGCTTCACGTTGACCTTGCCCAAGGAATCGATGCTGTAACCGGTCATGGTAGCGGTAGCGCTGAAACCCGCCGGACGACTCGCACTGTCGATGAGAATGTCGCCGATCGCCGCTAGCGTGCTGTCGTTGTATCCCTGAACCCGCATACCGGAGGAGGTGACAAGGTAGCCGGACTGATCGGTGCGAAAATCGCCCGCGCGAGTGACGTACTGGTTGTTGTTCACTGGATCACGGACAACGAAGAATCCGTTGTCATTGGCGATCGCGAGATCCGTCTGCACGCCAGTGCGGGAAAGCGTACCGGAATTGAAATCGTTGCTGATCGATTCGGTGGCGACACCGGTGCCGATCTGAATCGAAGGCGTGCCGCTCACCGTAACGCTACCGGCGCTTGACGCCTGCAATGTCTGGCTGAATGAGTCGGCGAAATCCACTCGCGCGGCCTTGAACCCGGTGGTGTTCGAGTTGGCAATGTTGTTGCCGATGACGTCGATTTCGGTTTGGAACTGCTGCATGCCGCTGACGGCGGAGTTAAGTGATCGTAGCATAGGGAGTCTTTCGTTGGTGAGTTACGGAGTCGTTACTGGAGTTGTCGGAGTCGGAGAGACCGACAGCACCTGGCTGAGGTCGAATTGCTGACCGTTGACGAGCAGCATGGGAATGCCGGAGACAACCTGCATCCCGCTGACCACGCCGGATTGAACCGTGTTCGCATTCGTCTGCAGCGAGACGGTGCTGCCGATAATCGAGCCCGCCTGCAAAAACTGCTGCTGGGTCTTCAGGTCGGCAATGTCCTTGGCCATCGTCTGCGTCTGCTGCAGCGAGCTGAACTGTGCCAACTGCGCGGTGAAATCGATGTTCGACTTCGGATTCATCGGATCCTGCGCCGACATCTGCGTGGTCAGGAGCTTCAGAAAATCATTCTGGTTCAGCGTCTGTATCGGAAGACGTGAGGCCGTGTCGGAACTGGTGGTCCCAGTGGCCGTTGAACTACCGATTGCGGATGTGGTTGCCATAAATTTTATGCCCAGGTTTCCCAGCGGCGGCCGTTGATCACGGTCACCATCGGGCGCGGAGCGGCTTTGGTTGTGGGAGCGTTCGATCGGAGCGGCGCGAGTTCGTCGGCGAAACTTGTCTTGGGCTTCTCTTCGCGCGGTTGGGGATTGCCCTGCGATTGGGAAAATCCGCGGGAAGGCGCTTGATCCGAATTGCCGTTCTGGGTGTTCGCATCGCGGAGCGGCGCGAGTTCGACTTGTTGTCGAGAAAGTGATTGCTGCAACTGGCCCCACTGCGCGCTCAAACCATTGAAGTCACCGCGTTCGCAAATCGCGTGCGCCTCAATCTTCCCGTCGCTCATTTTCACGCTCAGGGAGATTTCCGTTTGCGGGTCGGGACGAAGGACGACAGACATTGAATCGAGCTTCATCTGTTTGAAGCGCGAGATTTCCGTGGCCATCAAATTCTGCACACGGTCAGCCGGCGTAACGCCAGCCGCGCCCGCCACAGCCTGCTTGGGTGCGGCTTCGGAGAACGAAACGGTAGCCGTCGGCAAATTCAACGCGGGCATCGGCGCATCGTCCGCATCAGGGCGAACCCCATTTCGCGAACGACCTTCGGCGAAAACTCCACCAACCGCAGTCGACGGTGCGATCGCGTCAGCCGCTCCCGAGTAAGAATTGCCGCGTCCCGGCAACTTCTGCTCGGCAAGTTCTGCGTTTTCGCTGCGTTTTACGGTCTTTCGCATGTCGCCTTCTCTCTGAGCAACGGGCGTGCCATTGCGAACGTCCGCCCCAGTCGGAATCTTTGGAGCGTCAGCCACGGCCTTATCGATCGTCGGGGCGATCTGCGCTGACGCCGCTGAACCTTCGACTTTGGCGGCATCCGCTTTCAAAGTGGATGCCTTGGCAGCTTCAGCAGCGGCGGCCTCCACTTCTGCCGCGGTTAACTTGGACTCCTCCGGCTTTTCGAGCGGTTGCAACCCGAGTGGCTTCACTAGATCGACGAGCGACTTGGCGTTGGGATTTGCCTTCGTCGGGTCAGGTTTGGCATCGCTCGCGGCAACGGACGTCAGGCCCGGGAACAAGCTGTCACTCAACTGACCCGTCGCCGGAAGCGCCGGCGCCTGCATCAACGCCGCTTGATTTCCGGAAGAGGTGGCATCCCCAACCGCAGTCTGCTCCGCCGATTGGCTGAGCGTTCCCGTATCGCCCAGTGCAACAGTCAACACGGGCGGCACGGGCAACGTGACCACCGAAGCAGCGCATAGGCACGCCATCGCTTCCATGGTGGCGCTATCGGGCTTCTTCGCTTTGGCTTCGTCCTTGGAAGCGGCGTCAGCGGAAGCCGATTCCGATTTGGAAGAATCGCCCGCTTCGCCTTTCTCGTCGCGCGGCTTTACGGAGTCGTGCTCGGCGCGATTTGATTGATGCGTTTGGGTGGATTCGTTCGATCTCGGCGAAGACTTGGAAACCGATGAATTATCGCGAGGTTTGAAGTTCTCCTTGGCCGACGCCGCGCGTTGCAACGCGTTGGAGAACGAACCTGACTCAGCACGAGCGTTGGGAAGATCGATCGGGTGAGTTTCGGGCAAAGCCGACGGAGTCGCCGCGGCAGGAACTGCAGAAAAGAATGAAGAGGTGTTCATGGGGTACGTTTTGTTGAAGTGGGAGTGGGCATCGAAAGGCGAATGCGATCGGAGATTGCGGCGGCGCGTTTTGATTCAGCGGCACCAAGTTTGGAAAACGCTTCAAGAATCGGCGCAGACTCGGGGTCTTTCATCATGACGAGGATTTTCACGACTGCGGCATCCTCCATTTCCTTAAGAATTCCCGCGGCGCCTTCGGGCGACATCGTCGCGTAGGTCTTGGCGAGGCGCTTGAGGTTCGGCTGCTCCTGTTGCTTGACGCGAACGATCTCCGCGTCGAAATCCTTCTGCATCTTCTCCAGCGACTGCGTGACGAGGTTGATCTCGGAACGCTCTGTTTGCAGACGGGTTTCCAATTCCTTGAGTTGCTTCTCGCGTTCAGCGAGCGCGGCCTTCTCCTTTTTCAACTCGGCGACAAGTTGTTCCATTTCCGAATTGTCCGCGTTCCACGCCATCAAGGCAGTGGTGGGCATTTTCGGCAATGGCGTCGCTTCCTCGTCGCTGCCCAGACTCACGTGTGGCCGTTGAATGAAGTTCCAGCAAGCGACGGTCGTGCCCAGATAGGCGAGCAAGCCGACGACTGCGGCGATCCAATTGATTTTAATGGAGTTCGTCATGGTCAGTTCCTCATCATGTCGCCGGTCGCTCCACCCGCCGATGCGAGCGGCAGGCAACGCAGCGCGAGTTC
The DNA here is from genome assembly GCA_044224905.1 of Limisphaerales bacterium. GTDB lineage: Bacteria > Verrucomicrobiota > Verrucomicrobiia > Limisphaerales > JBGAJN01 > JBGAJN01. The sequence goes on along the minus strand of JBGAJN010000001.1, from coordinate 750,340 downwards.
ATCGAGTTCCTTCTGTTCCAACCGCTGCAATTCCCGGTCGTAGCGCGAACGCTCGCCTTCCTGATACTTGTCCACGACCTCACGTTGCTGACGCGCGGCGAGCATCCGTTGCATCGCTTGATTCACGGCGCGTTCGGCGCCCTGCAAAACCACGTTGGCCTCGGTGCGACGCACCTCGAGCGATGTGCAAAATGCCTGCATGCGAAGGATCCGTGCCGCGGCACAACCTTCGGCGAGTTCAGTGCGCAACTCCGTCCACGCAGCGGCAATCTCGCGACCAATCGCGTTCACCTTTTCCATCGCGAGTTTGCGCTGGAGCAACGCCTCCGCGTACTTCTGCATTGTGTCCCGCTCCTGGCGAACGCGGAGGGTGTGAACGGCCTGCAACTTAAAGCGGAATGGTTTCATAAATTTCACGGTTTGGTGGGTTTGGCGGTCGCGTTGCGCGTCAACGCCAGTGCGGCCTTGAGCCCCTGCCAGCTTTGATCCAACTCGAAGCCTTCGTTGACGCGCTGGCGTAAAAACTTTTTGAGCGGTTCCTGCAGCATGATCGATTCATCGATCGCGGCGTTGCTGCCCATGGGATAGGCGCCGATGTTGATGAGGTCCTGATTCTTCCGATACAGCGCCAGCATTTCGCGCCCGCGTCCGGCGAGTTCGAGCTGCTCTGCCGAAGTCAAATCACGCACGAGACGACTCACGCTCTCGAGCACATCGATCGCGGGGTAATGATTCTGCGTCGCAAGTTCGCGGGTGAGCACGATGTGACCGTCGAGAATCGAACGGACCGCGTCGGCAATCGGATCGTTCATGTCGTCGGCTTCCACGAGAACCGTGAACAAGCCCGTGATCGAACCGGCCTCCCCGGTTCCGGCGCGTTCGAGCAATTGCGGCAACAGCGAGAAGACGGACGGCGTGTAACCACGCGTCGCCGGCGGTTCGCCGACAGCCAGACCGATCTCGCGTTGCGCCATGGCGAAACGGGTGACCGAATCCATCATCAAGAGAACATTCTTACCGGAATCGCGGAAGTGCTCCGCAATCGCCATCGCGAGGAACGCGCCGCGCAAACGAGCCAGCGCCGGTTGATTCGAAGTCGCCACGATGACGACGGATTTCTTGCGGCCGGCTTCGTCCAAATCTTTTTCGAGGAACTCGCGCACTTCGCGTCCGCGTTCGCCGATCAACGCGATCACGTTCACGTCGGCTTCTGCGTGACTCGCCATCATGCCGAGCAACGTGGATTTACCCACGCCGCTGCCGGCGAAAATGCCCATACGCTGTCCGCGCCCGCACGGCATGAACGTGTCGATCGCCTTGATACCCGTGTGGAACGTGTCGCGGATGCGTTGACGCTTGAGCGGATGCGGCGGGAGAAAATTCACCGGGACCATATCCTCGGCATTGATCGGTCCGAAATCGTCGAGCGGCTTGCCCAAAGCATCGATCACGCGCCCCATGAGCGAATCGCCCACCGGCGCCTGCAGCGGCGTTCCCAGTGCGATGACTTCGCTGCCGGGGTGAATGCCTTGAATCTCGCCCAGCGGCATCAACAGAACGTGGTGATTACGAAATCCAACTACCTCGGCGAGCGTGGAGCCATCGTGCCGACCGGATTCAATGCGGCACAGTTCTCCCAACGAAGCGAGCGGGCCCACCGACTCGATGACGAGCCCGATGAGTTGCACGACGCGGCCGCGATTCTCGAGCACCCGTGCATCCTTCGCCCGCTGGAGCAGGTGACCGATGCGATTGTGCGAGGCGGAAATGGGTTTGGAGTTCATGCCGCTTGAAGGGATTTCCGCAAAACATCGAGCTTGGTTTCGCGCCGCGCATCGACGACGCCGAACGGCGTCTTGACGAGGCAACCACCGCGCGAGACGTCGGTGGAACCGTGAAAGTTGACCCGCTCCGCCGCTCCCGGACTCAGCAGCGAGGAGTTCACTTGCTTCAACAGCTCGAGATCCTGGGGGTGGAGATAAATCTGAAAGTCCGTGGTCTCCTCAACTTGAGCGAGCGCTTCGCGAACGGATGCTTCGATCATCTCGACCGAGATGGGCACATTGGCCACGAGCTTCTGCGCAACTTCGAGCGCCAGACTGACGAGCGTGGTTTCGCAGTCCTTGATTACTTGGGGAACGCTGCGCTGCAGGGAGCCCAAAACCCCGTTCTGCAAATCGATCAGCTGCTGACGTTGCTGAAGCAACTGCTCGCTCAACGCTTTTTCGCCCTCGCGGAGGCCGCGTTCGTAACCGGCCTGTTCGCGCTCGCGCAAGCGGGCTTCGAGATCTTCCGAGCGGCGATTGACCAGACGCACGTCGCGCGGCGGAACCGTGAAGCGGAGAATGTCATGCGGCGATGCCATCGGCAGGTGCCTCCTTCGCTTGGTTGAGTTCGATTTCGCCTTCGGTTTCGAGGCGGCGGACAATTTCGATGACGCGCAGCTGAGCAGCTTCGATCTCCTTCAATTTGATCGAGCCCATCATGCTGATTTCTTCCTTCACCGTTTCGGCGGCGCGGCGGGAAATGCACGAGAGCAGCAGTGTTTTGAGTTTCTCGCTCGCGGTCTTGAGGCCCACGGCGAGATCGCGCATGTCGACTTCGCGGAGAATCTTTTGGATCGCCGTCTGCTCGAGCCGGACGAGATCTTCGAAGGTGAACATCTTGTTGCGGATCGCCTGACCGAGTTCGGGATTCTTCTCCTCGATCGCCGTCAGCAAGGTCTTGCTGGCTTCCTTGTCGAGAGCGTTGAGCAGGCTGGCGGAAAATTTCAGGCCGCCGGTTTGATTCACCGCAAGCGCGGAATCCGCGTCGAGCTTGCTCGTGAGCGTCTCCACGATGCGCGCGACGACTTCGATGGGCGCGGGAGCGAGGGTCGCGAGACGTTCGATTACTTGGGCACGCTGATCGTCGCGGAGAAACGCGAGGATCTTCGAACCTTTGTCCGGTTCAATGTAGCTGAGAATCAGGGCGATGGTCTGCGGCTGTTCGGTCTTGAGCAGATTGAACAACTGGCGCGCGTCGAGGTTGATGATCTTCTTGATCGCCGCGATAGGTGCGCCGCGCGGCGAAATGCGATTGATGATCTCCGCGGCACGCGCGGCTCCGATCGCCTTTTGCAACGCGCCCTGCGTGAACTCAATTCCACCACGGACGGACGTGGTCGCTTCCACCACGACGCCAGTGAATTCGCGCAACACCGCCTGCTGCAATTCACGACTGATCGTGGTCATTTTCGACATCTCGGTGGAGATTGAATCCAGCTCGTGCTGGTCGAAGTTCTTCATCACGAGGGAGGCGTTCTCTGGTCCCAGAATCACCAGCAGCGCAGCGAGCTTCTGCACTTTGGTCATTCGGGAGATTTCCGAATCACCTTCAAAATTTTGTGCGTCAGCGGACATGTCAGGTTAATTGGTGTTGCCGCGCGTCATCCAGGAACGGAGCGCTTCGGTCATGTTGGTCGGGTTTTCGCGGATAAGCTGGTTCAGCACTTCCACGGTGACGACCTCGGAATCTTTGCCGTTCCGTCCGTCGCCGTTCTTGTGGCCGTTGCCATTGCCGTTGCCGCTGCCGCTGGCCATGCCTTCGAGTTCCGAGAGCGGAATGCCGAGCGGGATGTTTTGCGGAGCGCTCTTCTTGAGCGTGCGGAAGAAGATGAAGAGGATGCCCAAGGCGAGCGCGGGATAGATCAGCTTCTGCGCGAGATCGAACCAGAACTGCTTCTTCTCCTGACTGTCGAGCTGCTGCGTCATGTCGATGAGCGGCTGGTCGTTGAAAGGCATTTCCTCGAGGGTGATTTCGTCCTGACGCGAAGCGTTTTCACCGAGCTGGATGCCGAGCGCGCTCTGAACGACGCGGCGAAGTTTTTCCATTTCCTCTTTCGAGCGCGTGATCGGCTTGCGGTCGGCTCCGGTGCCTTCGTACTTGGCGGCAACGAACACCGCTGCGGAAACCCGTTTCAAACCACCGGCGAGCTGGTTCAAATTCGTGACCGACTTGTTGATCTCAAATTTGCTCTCCGTCATTTTCTTCTTGGTCTTCGTGCTGGTGGTCGGGCCAGCAGCGGTGTTGGTGTCCGTATTGGCATTCGTCGGCGTGCCCGGGACGCCACCACCGATCGACGCATTCGCGGTTTCCGTGGAGTCGTCCGTAACGGTGCTGTTGCGCAGAACCTGACCATCCGGGTCAAACTTTTCGTCCGTGCGGACAACGGTGTCGAAATTGATATCAGCGGCGACGCGCACAACGGCCTGACCGGCACCGAGCACCTTGTCGAGCATGCCTTCGACTTTCTTGCCGAGGTATTGCTCGAGATTGCGGCGCGCGGTGAGCTGGCTGTTGGAGAGACCAATCGCGGAGTCGGGTTCGCTCGTTTCGGAGAGCACATTGCCCAAGTTGTCGACCACCGAAACGTTGTTGGCCTGCAAGCCTTCGACCGAGTTGGCGACGAGGAAACGTATGGAGTTCACCGAGGTGGCCGGAAGCTGCGACTGGCCGCGGACTTTCAGGAACACGGACGCCGTGGGCTTCTTAAGGTTGTCGACGAGCAAACGGTTTTCGGGAATGACGATCATCACGCGGGCCGCTTCGACGCCTTCGAGCTGGCCGATGGTGCGGGAGAGTTCACCCTGCATGGCACGCAGGTAATTCGCGCGCTGCACGAAGTCGGAGATGCCGAAGTTGGGCTTGTCGAAAATTTCGAAGCCCACACCGTCGCCGCGCGGAATTCCTTTCGCGGCGAGTTGCATGCGCATCAGATGAACCTTGTCGGACGGCACCGTGATGGAACCGCCACCACGGGTGATCTTGTACGGAATCTTCGCGTCATCGAGGGCGGCGACTACTTTCGCGGCTTCCGCTTCATCGAGACGACCGTAGAGCAACGCGTAGTCGGCGCGCCCGGACCAGAAGACGAGTCCGGTAAGCACGGCGAGCACCGCCATCGCCGCGAGGACGACGCTGATCCGCTGATTCAGGCCGAGCTGCTTCCAGATTTCGCGCAGCTGCTTGGCAAGTTGGTTGAGTGTCTGATTCATCTAAAGAGCAGGCGGGGGTTTAAGGTCAACCGGCGGCGGGAAAGTTCGAGCGCACGCGTGCGATCGGCCCCCGCCGTGCCGCGGGCGAGGGCGCCGACGGCGTGGACAAGGGAAAACGCGACACGCGCCAGTTTCGCGGGCGAGCCTGGCGCTGAATCGAGCCCTGTTGATCCTGTGGTGTTCTGATTCATCAAATCTGCATCCGCATTAATTCCTGGTAGGACTCCAGGAGCTTGTTACGCACTTCCACCATGAGCTGGAACGAAACGTTCGCTTCTTCCATGGAGATCATGGCCTGATGGAGCGGGACGTTCTCGCCGCTCAACAAACCGTTCACCGCTTCACCGGCGGCGGTTTGCTTGGCCGAGACATCGCCGGCGATCTTTCCGAGAAAGTTGTAAGTCGGCGTGGCCGCTGAGCTGGGCGTGATGCCCGGCATGTCCGCGAAGTTGACCGCCACCCCGCCCGCATCGGGGAGCGCTTTCGGCATCGCCACCGCGCCGCCGCCTTCGAGCGCGGGGAAACGCGCTTCGGGCGTGGCGACATTGCGGTAGATGGAAAGCGGGTGCATTGCTTAGGTCGTTGCTCAGCGTCGGCCAATGGAGAGGGTCTGCATCGCGAGGCTCTTCGAGGTCTTGATCACCGCGAGGTTCGCTTCAAACGAACGCGACGACGCGATGAGGTCAGCCATTTCCTCGTGCACATTGATGTCGGGCATTGCCACCATGCCTTCCGCATTCGCGTCAGGATGGGTGGGGTTGTAAATCATCCGCGGCGCGCGCTGGTCCTTCTCGATGCGAGCCACGCGGACAGAGGAGCCCACGCCCGGAGAGTCGTTGCCCATCTGGCGATTCAAAACGTTTTCGAAGACGACCAATTCGCGCTGATACGGCGTGCCATCGGAGGTGCGGGTGGTGTTCGCATTGGCGATGTTCTGCGAGATGACCTCCATCCGCGTGCGTTCCGCGGCGAGGGCCGAGGAGGTCGATTGAATGCCGGCGAGAAAATTGATCATAGGCTTGTGCGTCAACTGCTGCGACCGGTTATTGCGAGGCGAAGTTTGAGGAGGTTGCCCGTGACGAGCTGCGTTTCGAGCGCGTGAGCGAGTGCGTTTTGATTCAAATGCAACAATTCGCTTTCCAGCTGAACCGTGTTGCCGTCGCGATTTGCGGCCAGGGCCGTGGGATCTTCCCCGATTGAAGGCTGTAGTCCGGTGATACTGGAGGCATTCTGAGATTTCACCGCGGACCGCATGCTTTCAGCGAAATTGGGAGCGACATCGAGGCGCTTGTAGTTGGGCGTTTCCAAGTTCGCGAGATTGCTCGCGATGGCTTCCTGCCGGAGCACGGTGGCATCCAACATTTTCTTGGTTGCCAGATAATTTGGCTGGTTAAATAACGCTTCGATCATGGCACAAGGGCCTTTTTTAAGGTTTGGTTTAGCAACGCCGATGCCACGGCACGAAAAGCCATAGAAAGTGAGAGATTTGGCGCCAAACGAGGGGGTGGATGGGAAAATGTTTCCCCGTGCGAGGACCAACTAGGCAAGGATGACCCGGAGTCTAAGCGAACGGAGACTGAACGGGCAGACTGCGGCAGAAAATAGTATTCCGAAACACCCTACGGCCGATGCCGCCGTGCAATCGGAAATGGCAGGAAGCCGAAAAGGTGGACGATGTGAGTGGCTAAGACCGAGGTGGGTAAAAACGCAAAGGCGCGCAAGTGAACCGCGCCTAGTGGGAATTGCGAATTGCGATCGGGAACCGGAAGGGATTGAACCGACGCGCCAGCGAAATCCCTGCTACTTCTTCACTTTCAGCTCTTCCTCGTCATCGATCGCCGCAGCTGGGCTCAGACCGAATTCATGGAGCTTGTTGCGCAAGGTGCGCACCGCAATGCCCAAGCGCTTCGCCGCATGGGTACGGTTGCCGCCACATCGTTCCAGCGTGGCGAGAATGTGGAGCTTCTCAAGCTCTGGCAACGTCAACTCAGGAGTCGCGTAGCCATTGAGCGGCGAACTTGCCGCCGGCAGCGCCGCCGCATTGGAAAACCCAAGATGCTCAGGACGCAAGTCTTCGCCGTCCGGACAAAGAATCACCGCGCGCTCGACGACATTCTGCAATTCACGAACGTTGCCCGGCCACGAGTGCGCCATCAGCGTACGAAAGCATTCCGCAGAAACAGACCGCACGTGAACCCCGTGTTTGCGGGAAAAACGGCGCATGAACTCCTCCGCGAGCAACGGAACGTCCTCAGCACGGTCACGCAATGCGGGAACGTGGATCGGCACAACGTTCAAACGGTAATACAAATCCTGACGAAACTCTTTCCGCTCAACGCTCTTTTCGAGGTCGCGGTTCGTGGTGGCGATCACGCGCACGTCCACGTTGATGGTCCGACTGCCGCCGACCCGTTCCAGCTCGCGCTCTTGCAACACGCGCAGCAGCTTGGCCTGAACGTGCATTTGGATTTCGCTGACTTCGTCGAGGAGAATGGTGCCTTCGTGCGCGAGTTCGAAACGGCCTTCGCGCTTGTTCATCGCCCCGGTGAAGGCGCCCTTCTCATGACCGAAGAATTCGCTTTCGATAAGGTTTTCAGGAACAGCGGCGCAGTTGACCTTGATGAACGGCTTGTCCGCACGCGGGCTCTGACTGTAAAGCGCACGCGCCACGAGCTCTTTGCCAGTGCCGCTTTCGCCCTGAATCAAAACCGTCGCCTGCGTCGGGGCGACGCGGCGGATCAGGTCGCGAAGGTTTTGCATCATCTTGCTTTTTCCAAGCAAGGTGATGCCGGCTTCAGCGTCCTCTTCGTGATTGAGGTATTGGTTAACTTTGACGAGCTGGGTGAAGTCCTCGGCCTTTTTAAGGGAGAATTCGATCTGGTCGAACGAATACGGCTTGATGATGTAGTCGAACGCGCCGTCCCGCATGCAGGTGACCGCGGATTCCACTGAACCAAAGCCCGTCGTAATGATCACCAATGGCTTCTCGGGGCGCTCCTGCAATTCCTTCAAAAGATCCGTGCCGTTGCCGTCCGGCAAGCGCACATCAAGCAGGATCAAATCAAAATTATCTTTGGCAAGATATTCACGCGCCTTGGCGAGTGTCCCGGCGGCGGCGACATCGTATTTACGGGCACGAAGTTGTTCTTCAAGGTTTCGTCGGACGACCGGTTCGTCTTCGACTACGATGATTTTTTCTATGGGCATCGCGCAGTACTAGTTTGGGTTGTTCTGACGGCGATACAAGTCTGCCACGTAGTTTGGCCGTTGTCGATGCGCACTTGGCAAATGTCGCGGCGGCACCAAACCCCGCCGGAGAAGGGCCTGCTCGTTCTCACGATCGAGCATAATTACCTTCATGATCAAATCCTGATTTGCCCGCAAGAGCGGCGGAATTTCCGGGTGCTGGGCACGCTGTTCCGGTCCCAGCTTTTGCCACTGACCGCGGTGTTGCTTCAGTTCATCCAACGACTTGACCAGACGGGCGAGCAAAGCCTTCTTTGTCTCCACAAAACCGTCTGGCGTAACAGTTTCAGAAGCGCGCAAGGACTGACTCTCGCGTTCAACTAATACGCGGAATTCTTCAGCCAGTTCCAGGTGCTGGCGCAATGCCGCAGCCATGGTTTGGAGTTCGTTCATGGGTTTGCCGGTGCAGGGGGTTTTGAGAGGCCGGCGGGCGTCATTTCTCGCGCAGCGTGCTCCGCTTGGGTGTACCAGGTCAAATAATTTTTCCGCCACTTGGCCATATCGACCAAGGCTGAAAGACTGGGACTGGGAGTATCGCCAAGCTCCTTTTGACGATCGACCAACCGTTGAAAGATCTCCTTCGCTTTGTCTGGTTGTTGGAGTTTTTCGTAAACCAAACCGACTTGATACAACACCGGAAACTGCCACGCGGGCGAGGTGCTCAATTCCGCCAAACCGATGTAAATCGTCAGCGCCCCCACGTAATCGCCTTCATGATAAAGCTCATTCCCGATTTCATTGCCGGCTCGTTGCTGCCAATGAATCCAAGCCGCGGCGTTCTGGCCGAGCCGCACTTCCTGCGATTCGAGCAGCAGCTTGACTTGCTCAAGAGCCTCAGCGTTACGGCCAAGTTTCTTATAGGCCGACGCGAGCAAAAACCGGATCTCGGGCTGTTCCGCCGCCTTGGGATACTTTTCTAGGAAAGCGTTCGCCAACGGAATGATCTCGGCCTGACGTGGCAAACTGGAAAGCGAACGAATCAATTTGTAGTGAACGCCCATCTTGTTCAGCTGCGGCGAGTCGAGCTTTAGCAAACGACCGAAAAAGTCCGCCGCCTCGGAATATTTTCCCTGGAGGTAGTACGTGTCCGCAATCTCCGTCTGCGCCTTGAGCACCAGTTCCTTGTAGTAATCGCTCTTGTCAGGCTTGAGCGCGAGCGAGGTCGTCATCACCGAGTAAAACTTTGAGAGAGCCAGCGCCGGCGCGCCCATATCACGGTAAAGCAGCCCTTGCCGGAGCAAGACCTCCGGAACGCTCGGATCCTCCGGATATGTCTTCACGTAATCGTTGAACATCATTTGCGCGCGGCCCATCTGCTTCTGCTGATGCGCCGTCAACGCCATTTCGAGCAACGCTGTCCGTTTCATGTCGGAAGGCGCAGAGGATTCCAGAATGCGGGAAAAATATTCCAAAGCGGCATTGTAATTTCGCTCGCGTTTGAAGCGGCGAGCCATGTCGAGAATGATCTGCCATTCTTCCAGCTGTTCGTCGTGGCGCGTCGGCACGGTGGATTTTCCGAGATTTTTATTGGCAGTGTGGCCCGGGGTTTCCAACAACACAGGGTTGACGCCTTCCACGGATTTCGCCGCCTCCGACTCAACCGGCGCTTTGTCCGCGGTCGCCGCAGCCGGAGCCTTCACTGCCCCGTGCTCGTCCGCTTTGTGACCGGGTTCAGGCGCGGCTTTGCCGGTGGGCTCATGCCCGTTATGCGCGCCGTGACTGGCAGGTTCGTTGCCTAGAGCGAACGGCGCAAATGCACACAGGCTACTTACGAATAGCCCCGACACGACCAAACCAATCGACGGCAATTGCGCACGCCACAATCGACTCTGGGTTATTGAGTTCGATTTCATTCCTTGATGTAAGTCGCGGTACTGGACGGCGGACGACCGGGCGGCAATGGCGGCGTAAAAATAAACGGCACGAGCAGGCTGTTGACATGATTGGTCCCACGGTTGACATCGAAGAACCGAATCAGCATTTGCGGCGTGATCGCTGGCGCTTGCGGAACGGAACCAATGTCGTTCGTCGGCACAACAGGTATTTGCGTCGGCGGACGTTCCAGAAAAGTTACGGGCTCAAGCAGGGCCGGATTAACCGGCAGTGCATTGGTCGCCGCCATCAAGCCGGCCAATCTCGTCGGAATCGAATTCGATGCGGGGCTATTCGTCGACGCCACCTTCTTCGGTTCGATCGGATCCGGTTTATCGTACATCAACAGCGGCGGAAGGACGGCAACGATTGAAGACGGGGGCGCTTGGAAGAGCAAGGGAGCGGGACCGAATCGCGAAAGGTAACCCGCCGCGTTCACCGCAGTGATCACGCTGCAAAACGACACAACCACAACGGTCGCGACGAGCCAGCGAGTGGCTCGGCAGCCGCAAATATATTTTCCAATCATGGTTGGCGTTTTTGTTAACCGGATTTTCACGCGCTGGAAAACTCTCAGGAGCGACGGATACGAACCGCTCGCAAACACAACACCCAGCACCAGAAATATCGGCACCGACGAGATGGACTTGAATCGATTTCACGCATTCTTGCGAATCTCCTTAACTTCTTCGCAGAACTGACGACTTGTTAAGTTGATGTCTGTGGCAGCAACGATTTCTCAATCCAATCTTCGCCCCCTCGACCGGCGAGAAATCGAACAGCGGATCGCCCGCTGTCCGCGCCCCCCTTCGCTAGCGCGGATCAATGAGACGTTGCGTGACTTGCTGCGGGCGGATCAGCGCTACACCAGTCAGATTTCCGACGTAATCCGTCGCGATCCCAGTCTCACTGCGCGAATGTTGCGGCTGGTCAACTCCGTCTACTACGGGCTCGAAACGCCCGTAAACAGCATCGAGGAAGCGGTTTTCTACCTCGGCGTGAAACAGATTCGGCAGCTCGCCACAGCCACACCAATCATCGAAGATCTTCAGCGGCTCGCCGGTGACACGGCCTTTCCCTGGCGCGAATTCTGGCAACACTGCATCGGCACCGCGCTGCTGACGCGCGAAGTTCTCAGCGGCGTGCGCGCTCCCAACGACGAGACCGACTACGTTGCCGGCCTCGTGCACGACATGGGAAAAATCGTCATGGCCGCCGGATTTCCGGAATATTTTCAAGAAGTTCGCCGCCGCACCAACGAATCGCCGTGCGCGATTGCCGAAGTGGAACTCGAGGTTCTTGGCATCAGCCACGACGAGCTGGGAGCGATCTATCTCCAGCATCATCGCCTGCCAACCTTGCTCGTGGAGGCAGCGCAATTTCATCACGCGCCGGAACGCGCGACCGAACACCAGGTCACCGTCGCGGCGGTGCAAGTCGCGGACACACTCATCCGCCACGCAAAAATTGGTCACAGTGGAAACACCGAAGAAGTCGCCCCTGATCAATGGGAACGCACCGCCGGCTGGAACATTTTGTTTGCGAACAAAGATGAACCGACGGTGAGTTTGACCCGCGCCTCCCTCAATCGCGCTGTCGCGCGCCTCCCGGAACTGCTCGAAGGTCTGGTGTAAACATCAGGGGGGGCACGGTGCCCGATCAGGCTCCCGCCCGATTGGTAAAAACGGAACCCTCGCCCTTCTCAACTTCTCCGCAAGCGTCGATCCGTCGATCGCCGCGTGTGGATCAATCCTTCTGGTCCGACAGCAAGACAGTCATTACGCCAACCGCTTCCGACATGCTGTAAGGTTTGCTGAGAACCCGGCTGCCGTATTCCTGCTCGATCTTCTGACGCATGGCGTCCTCAAGATTTCCCGAAGCCAGCACCGGCTTCAGTTTCGGCCACCGCTTCACCGCGGTTTCGATCAACTCCACGCCATTCATGCCCGGCATGTTTTGGTCGGTGAGCAATAGATCAATGGTGCCGCCTTGTTGCTCGAGAATTTCGACAGCTTGCTCGCCGCTGTGAGCCGCGAACACTTCAAAGCCAGCCGACTCGAAATAGGCCTTCGCGAGACTCAGGATCTCTTCCATGTCATCCACGACCAGAATTCTCCCAGAGCCTTTCTTGAGCGGTTCGACCGTTTCAACTTTCGGAACGACGGTCACTGAGCCTTTCGCGAGCGGGAAATACAGGTGGAATACCGTGCCTTTGCCTACCTCGGATTGGACTTCGATGATTCCTCCCGCCTGCGCAACTACGTTGCTGACGATCGCCAGTCCGAGCCCGGTCCCCTTCCCTTTTTCTTTGGTCGTGAAGCAGCGGTCAAAAATGCGCGCCTGAATTTCCGGCGGCATACCGGTGCCAGTGTCGGCCACACTGCACCGCAATACGGGCCCGCGATCAGTGCGGCCCATCTTTTCCATTTGCTTGGCCGTAAGATAAAGCAGCGTATTGGTCAGCGTGATTCGCCCGCCGTTCGGCATCGCATCGCGAGCGTTGACGCACAAATTCAAAACAATCTGGGTGGCCCGAACCGAACTCATCTGGACCGGCGCCGGTTGCTCGAACGGAACAATCATCACTTCGATCCGCCCGAGCGTTCCGCGATTCACCAGCACGCTCGCTTCGCGAATCGTGTCGTTGAAATCAATGACGGTCACCTTGCCACCATCCTCGCGGCTGAACGCGAGCAGTTCGCGCGTCAGGTCGGCCGCCTTTTCCGACGCTTTCTTGATCTCCGCCAGACACTCCACATCGGTGCTGTCGTGTTGTCGCGCGAGCAACATGTCCGTGCGACCGCGGATCGCCTGCAGCATGTTGTTGAAGTCGTGGGCGACACCGGCCGCAAGGACGCCCATGGTTTCCATCTTATGGGCCAGGACCAATTGCTCCTGCAACTCCTGCACCCGCGTACGATCATGCACCGCGTAAATCAAACCGCGCGTCTCGCCCTCGTGACGCCACGGAGAAATCTTCACCAGCCAATGTTTCGTCGGCTGATTGATGGTGCTGAGAGACGTGTTCCTCGCACTCTTTTCTCCTGAATCGGTGACACTGAGTTCCTCGGGCTTGCCGCTTTCGAGAACTTCCTGAAACAACAACTGCAACTCGGCGCGGTGAATAGGATCCTCGACGAGAGAGAGAAAATTCTTCGTCGCCGTCGGATCACCGTTCAATTTGAGACGCCCGTGACGCGCGGGCAGCTTCCGCCAACCCTCGTTGCAATGGGTCAGGTGAAAATCGCGATCCAAGGTGTAAATCGCGCAGTCCAACGAGTCGATAATGCCGCGCACGAAGTCAGCCTGCGTGAGCAGCTCCTTCTGCAATTCGTTCTTCTGAGTGATGTCGCGCTCCACCGCGGTGTAACCAACATATTGGCCTTCACGATCGTGGACCGGAGAAACCGCCACTTCGACCGGATACCTGGATCCGTCGGGACGGACGTTCAGCAGCTCGCCCACCCAATCTTCACCCCGCCGCGTGGCTTCGGTGTAAGCGCGAACCTTGTCGTGTTGTTCCGCCGCCTTGAGAAATTCCGCCGGACGACCGAGCGCATCCTCAATCGAATAACCGGTCGAGGTCTGAAACGCCGCGTTGACGAAAGCGAGTCGCGACTCGGCATCAGTCAAATAGAATACGTCCGCAGTGGAATTAATCGCGGTGATCAGACGTTGCGCGTGGGATTCTACGCGCCAGTGCCGGCTCGTGTCTTTGAAGGTAAGCAGGAATAAATCGTCTTCCAGCCGCGTGACCTGCACGTCGGCGATGCTGTTGCGTCCTCCTGCAGCGCGAATGGTCAGCCCGGGAAACGTGGTCTGGCGGGTGTGGCGCTGGAGAAAATGTTGCGACAGCTTCTTGCTCGCGATCGGCGCCAAAGCGTCATGCACGTAGAACTGACTCAACGTGGGGATGCGGGTGAGCTCCCACAAACGCGCCGCCTGCTGATTGAATTCCGCCACCAGTCCGTCCGCGCGGCAGAGTACCTGCGGATCTTCCGACTCATTGAAAATTCTTTGCCACCAGTCGCCACGCGCATCATTGGCCGGTTTGAGCGGCGAAATGTGGTCCGTATCCGAGACGGGTGTGCTCATGAGTTCAGCAATAGACGATCAAGGATTGGGTGATGGGAGTGACGCGGTTGTGATTCCGAACTTTTTCGATGAACGCGTCGTTGAGCTGCTGTCCTTCCGCGACGATCAGCACGCCATTGGCCGTGTAGATGCCGTTGGCCACCACCATGCCGGTGCTGAGCTCGGACAAAAGCACTTCGCGCTCTTTGCGCGGCACAACGGCCTGCGGGAGGCAGCGGAGAAATGCCCGCACAGCGTCCGGATCAAACTGGCTGCCTGCGCCCTGCTTGATGGCTTCGAGGGTAACGGCGTGATCGTAATTGCTTTCGGCAAAATAGACCGCGACGGCGAGCAAACGCGCGAGCCACGGAATATTTTCACCGCGGAGGTGATCAGGAAACCCAGAGCCGTCGAAGCGCTCATGATGTGCGCGAATCGTGGTCCCGATGCCGCGAAGATGCTGCACGAAGGAAACGAGTTCCTGACCGAGGATCGGGTGCTGCTCGATGAGCGCGCGCTCCGCTTCGTTGAGACTTTCGGGATTCTGCTGCCATTGCCGGATCAATTGGCGCGGAACGCCCATCAGACCAATGTCGTGAAGCCATGCACTGATCTGGAGAACCTGACGGTCTTCGGATGAAAGCTTCAGTCCCTCAGCCATCGCATCGCACAACTGGAATACGCGGCGTGCCTGACTTCCGAGAGTCGGATAAAACGTCTGCATCGTCTTCAAGCACAGTTCGACGGAGTGCTGAAGATTTTGGGCCATCGCGCGATTCGCCTGTTCCAGCAACCGATTCTGCTCAGCCACGCGCGCCACCTGGCATTCCATGGCGACGTTGAGGTGCTTGAGCTTCTCGTTCATCGCAGCGGTGGTCGCCTGCAATTCCTGATTGTGGCAGACCAGTTCGTAGCGCTGTACCGCGTTCTTCACGGTGACGATCAGTTCTTCGCGCAACCACGGCTTCACGATGAAGCGGAAAATTTCGCCCTTGTTGATCGCCGAGATGACGGTTCCGAGATCCAACACGCCGGTAACCAGCACGCGGCTCGCATTCGGCTGAATGTGCTTTGCTTGCGCGAGAAATTCCAAACCGGTGAGCACCGGCATTTTTTGGTCGGAGAGAATCGCGGCCACCTGAATGCGGCTGAGAATCTCCAGCGCTTGCACGGCGTCGGGCGCGGAGACGACATCGAAGCCTTCCGATTTGAGAATTTCTTCCAAGCCCATCCGGATGATTTCCTCATCGTCGACAATCAGGACGCGTCGGGGAAGGGCAGCAGAAATTGAAGTGAAGGTGGTCATCGAATCGGTTTTGGCAGACGATTAAATTTCGCTTTGATTTGCACGGTGAAACATACGGCACACCGGCAACGGAATATCTATCGGCACGATTTCCACGCTGGTTTAGCGGGAATCAGAAGGAAGAAACGGCGGGAATCGGAGGACCAAACCGACGACGGTCAGGAGTAAGAATGCCACGCAGCAGCACGCGGGGCGCGGTAGGATTGCTGCATCATGCGGACGTTGCGCGTGGTCTGGGCGAGTTCAACGCCGCGGGCTTCGAGAACGGCGCGCTGCTCGGCGATCGCGCGATCGTTCGCTTTTTCCATAGCGATCAATTCCTCGACACTGCGGCGGAGTTCCACGTCTTCGACGAATACGACCGGCTTCAACAGCGCGCTCGCCTCAGTCATTTGCTGTTGCAGCGCGACCTTGGCATTCTGGCAACTTTCCACGCGCGGCCAATCACCGACACGAATCGCCGCACCTTCTGCCTCGGTGAATTCGCGCCAGAGGCGGAACAAATCGAGCAGTTGGTGTGGCTGATCCATGGCCGGAGAAAATTTACACCGCCACTGATTCAAACGATGCGCGCGTCGGGCCGCCATCGGCATCGCCACGCAGCATCTCGGCCCACGCTTCGCGTAACGTGGTCAAGCGGGTGATCACCTCACCGACGCCTTCCTGGCACTTGTTGCGGTTACTTTGATTGAGTCGCGAATCAAAATAGTCGTAAAGCCGTCGCATCGTGGCAGCGAATTCACCACCAGCACTCATGTTGAGGCTGTAGTTCAATTCCTGAATGATCTTCTGCGCCCGAACGATGTTGTTGTGCACGGTCTGGTTGCACTCCAACGGATCGTCCAAGGCGAAACCAGCGCGGGCCTGTTCCAGAAAGCGGATGGCTCCATCAAAGAGCATCAGCACCAAATGTCCGGGAGAGGCCGTTGTGGTGGCTACCTGGCGGTAGGAATTCCACGGTTGCGATTGCTTCATGCAATGATGAATTACTCGGAGACGCTTGCGTTGTCCTGTGCGAGCTTGATGGCCAGCAGCTTCGTAATTCGACCAATCACCACGGGCGGCGGATAGTTGTTATCGGCCACCAATTGCTTGGCGCGTGCCACTTCCTCGGGACGGGAAGCGGGCTCACTGCTCATGGCTTGATTGATCGCGTTCGTTCGGCTGAATTCCGCGGCGTCGGTGTGCACATCCACCGCTCGCGCGGAGGCTGCAACTGGCGCCGGTGGGATAACCGGCCTCGAACTCGCACTGTTATTTGTTTTGATTTCCATATCGATGTCCTTCCTTCCTGGCAGGCAAGTAAGGTTCGATCGTTTTGTTATTTGTTTATCGGCAAAAAATTCATTCACTTAAGTCCCCACCTTAACGGCTCGGAAGGGTCGCGACCACCGCGTTGGCAGCATATTGACTAAACTTCTCCGGCGAATGGAGCACGCTCCAGCCATCGCTCAAATGCTCCGAACCGGTGGAATTCCGCTTGGCGAACGCCGTAGCGGCACTCACAACGCCCGGCTGACCGGCGTCGAATACCTCGTCCACTGCCCACAGGACCCGATGAGGCGCTTCTCCATAGATCAATTTCACGTTAAAGCCGACGGTCAACGGCGGATATGCGCGAAAACGCGTTACCCGCGCGAACAGAAGCGCATCGCAACCGGCGTGCTCCCGGACGCTCGTGAAGAAATCGTGAGGCAGCTTGTCCTCTGCACTCCACTGCGCTTTGCCGGTCCACTCGCGCAACTGGGTGGGCGTGATGACGATCAGTTCAAAACGGTTGCCCTTCAAAATTTCCTGCTGCAGCGCACGCTCCATCGCCAGGCGACTATCTTCGGCTTCCCCGCTGTTAGCCGGGAGGATCAGCGGAAGCAAAGCCACACGGCGCAAGTCTGTAGGCAGAGCATTCGGCAGATACACATTGGACGGCGTGTGGGCGGCTGCCATCGGCCGGGGAAATTCATCCCAGCTCCAAGGCGTAGTCTGGCAGCCACTGGTGAAGAAGGCAGCCAGCAAAAGTCCGGCAAGCCCCTTTCCGTTTTTGGGTAGTGAAGGTATTGGGTTCATGAAATCGAACAGAGAGGATTAACCGAAGCGCTTGGTCAGATACTGCAACTGTTGATTGATCTTGGCCTGCGCGGTTTCCATGGCGACGAAGCTGGCAGTCAAACGATCTTTGTTGGCCAACACTGTGCGCTCCAAATTCGCGATCTGGGTCGTGATGTCGGCCGCTTGCTTGGATAGATTCGCCTGCTTGGTTTCCAAGGTGGAAGTGCCGGTCGAGAGGGAGGTGCCACCCGCAGTTTTATCCGCGTAATTCGCGAGCGTCACGGCCAGACCGTCGTTCACTTCGGCGCCGGATTTCACGTGCGTGAAGAAATCCTTCACGCTGTTGAAATTGGTTGCCAACGCATCGTCGAGCTTGGTGCTGTTCTTCAACGCTAATGAGTCGTCGTTACCGTTCGAATCGATGCCCAAGTCAGCAAGGCTTTTGATGTTGCCGGCCAATCCCGACAACGATGAAAAAGCGGAACGCCGCAAGGTCGTCGTAATATCATCCGCGTCGCTTTCGCCCGAAAGCACGCTCTTGCTCACCTTCCCCTTGGCATCCGTCGTCGTCGCCGTGAGCGAAGCCAGGAGACTTTGGGTCTTGTTGTATTCGGTGAGGAAATCATTGATGGCCGTCTTCACCTTTCCCGTGTCGGCCGCGACGGTTACCGTGGTGGTTCCCAGCTTCAGCGCATTTACGCTGAGGCCGCTGATACCCGAGCTGTCTTGGGTGATTAAATTGGAATGACTCGTGCGGACGGTAGGATCGCTGCCCATCGTGTATTGAAGATCCTCACCGCTGCTGAAGGTGCCCGTAGCAAGGCCAGCTGCCGCCATGAAATTGCCCGTCACGTCCTGCACCGAAAGCCCGATATTGCCCGTCACCTTGTTCGTCATGACGAACGTACGGTTGACAGTGTCGTAGCTGGCGGTAACGCCCGCGGCAGAATCATTAATGCGTTGAAGTACGGTATTCACCGAGTCCGTCGTCGCGTTGTATTTGATGGAGATGCCGTTGACCTTGAACTCCCCGGCACCAGAACCGCCATCGGTCACCGCCGTCGCAAAATTCGCGCTGGCCAGGGAAGAACTCGGCACAATTGAACCGAGTCGATCGGTGCTGCTAACGGGGCCCGCGCCCGTGTTGAGCTTGGCGATCGTCAAAAAATTGCTCGTGTCCGCCGCGCTCCCCAAGGTAATTGGACCAGCACTCGAAAGAGTGATTTTATCAGAGGCACTGTCATAGCTCGCCGTGACCGTTCCTCCGGTGGCTGTGCTGATCTTGTCAAAGATGCTCTGGAGAGTGTCCGCTGTCTGGCCTTTAGACGCATCGGTTTCGGTGAAGATCGTGACCTGCTGACCGTTCACCGAAAATGTTCCCGCAGTGACCGGAGTGGCAAACTTCGCCGACTTGATGGCGAGGGCGGAGACATCATTGGTGGCGTTCAGCGGACTGGCAACGTTAGCCGATCCTTGCAATGCAGCTGCCTTGCCCAAATGGGTGATGTTGAAAGTGTAGGTGCCAATTGCAGCGCCGGTTGCCGCAGTCGCGGAGAGGATCGTGGAATCGCCCACGGTGTTAGTGCGACCGTCGTAAAACGCCGGCTCCTTCAACGTTTGCAGCCGCGTGTTGAGCGCACTGATTTGGTCTTTGATTGCGCCGTACGCGTTGTTGCGTTGATTGATCTTGGCCTGATCCGACTGCAGGCGCTGCTCGGGAATCCGCTCCACCTGAATGAGCTGATTAACGACGGCCTTCCAGTCAAAGCCCGAAGCCAAACCGGATACACTGAGATCTACTGCTGACATAAACGTTTACTAGTTCGCGTTGACCTTTTATCGGCATTTTCGACCGGCGCCTGAAGGGCGGATGATGGTTAAAACAAAAACCCGGACGGGTGAATTCCCGTCCGGGCTGTGAGTGCCGTCGCTAAGTCGGCTGGGCTGTTTATTGCAACAGCTTCAGCGCGGATTGCGGCTGCGCATTCGCCTGCGCCAACATCGCGGTGCCTGCCTGGACCAGAATGTTGTAGCGGGCATATTGTGTGCTTTCGTCCGCCACATCCACGTCCTTGATGCGGCTGTTCGAAGCGGCAAGGTTGTCGCTCAACACACTCAGCTGTTCCGAAGTGTAGTTGAGGCGCGCATTCGCCGCACCAACCACCGAACGGTCGCTGGCGAGCTGCGTGATCGCAGCTTTGACCGCCGTGAGCGCAGCAACGGCGAAGGTGGTAGAAGCCACGTTCGCAGCTGTCGCCGCAGTGTAGGTAGCGCTGCCGAGGTTGATGCCCGTCATGGAGAACGAAGCGCCTTCGCTGTCGATCGTGACGTTCAACGCCGAGGCCGTGAACAGACTGATACCGTTGAAGTCCTTGCTGGCCGAGTTCGTGATGAACGAGGAGAGCTGCGAGAACTCGTTGTTATACAGCGTCAGGTCCGCACTGGACTTGGTGACGTCTTGCGCGAGCACCGCCAATTCGCTCATGCGATCCAGCGCCTTGCCGACTTTCGAGAGAAAAGCGTCGCGGGTGGAGTTGAACGAGAGGGCGTTGCCGATGTTGCTGTTGGCCGCGTCATTGCGGTGGATCTGCGCGTCGAAGCGCATAGACACTGCCAACCCGGCGGCATCATCTTCCGGGTTCACAATCTTTGAACCAGAAGACAAGCGCGCGAGCGACTTGGACAACATTGAGGAGGATTCCGAGAGCAAGCGGGAGCTTGTCAGGGCCGATACGTTTGTATTGATAACCATACTCTATTCCGTGAGTTGCCCCGGTGAGGGGCATTGTTTATTTGTCACAGCATCCATGCTGCGGGTGCTTTCTTTTGCAGAGGCAAACACCGTTTTCCCCGCTGGCCCTTTCCGGCTGCCAACCGCCGTGTCTTGCGACAGGGAGGTTATCGGATGCAGCTAGGAAAACTTTACCCGGCAAAAATATCCCGGGTTTATCGAGTGAATTTCAGGAATCACAAGCCTGACCGCGAAAAGAAAGGGCCTTCCGCATCCGCGGAAAGCTTCCCCCCTTTATAAAAATTCCTCCTTTAAGCAGAAATAGTCACTCAACTCCTTTCAGACAGATGCCGATAGCCTCTTTGTTACGTGAAGAATGGACGCTCACGGCTCCATGTTTGCGTGGCCTTGAATACAGAATATTTAGACGATCACGATCAACCACAACACCAACCCAACGCACACCATGGAGTTCTTTAAGAATATAAAAAACGCAGTTATGGCCAAGCCGGCTGCTGCGCAGGAGCAGGCGTCGACACCTGCTCCCGCAGCCAAGGACGCGGTCGCGAGTGAACCTGTGAAGATCGCGCCGGTGGCGAGTTCCGCCCGTCCGGCGGCACCAGCCGCGACGAAGACACACAAGAAGCATGTGCTCTTCGCCAGCGCCGATCAGGGTTTCCTGAGTCAACTCGGACATTCGATCAAACACCTCGCGCTCGAATGGGATCTCTCCACCGCCACCAGCCAAGCGGAGGTGCTTGAACTCGCTGGCCAGGGAGCAATTGACGCCATTATCTGCGACGGCCAAATCGGAGAAATCTCCGGAGCGGAACTGCTGAACGAATTGATCAAGGTACAGCCGAAAACGGTTCGCTTTATGCGTTGCGCACCCACCGAACGCGACCTGATCAAGAAATGCACTGGCCAGGCACCGCGAATCATTTCTCCCGATTTCGACGCCGCGACGCTCGAGTCGAACGTCAAGACCGCCTTCCGCCTCGAAGGCATGCTGGCACATGAACCAATCAAGCGCCTCGTCTCGCAGATGCATAAGCTCCCCAGCCTCCCGGAGCTCTACAGCCAGATTTCAGCGGAGCTCAATTCACCGAGCTGCAGCATGGAATTCGTCGCCAAGCTCATCGCGAAGGATCCCGTGATGACCGCGAAGATTCTGCAGGTCGTTAACTCAGCCTTCTTCGCCTTGTCCCGTCAGATCACCTCGCCGGTGGAAGCGGTCATGTTCCTCGGCGGCGAACGCACCAAGTCCCTCGTGCTGGTTGCTCACGTCTTTACTCAATTCGAAAAAAGTAAATGCCCCGGCTTCTCCCTCGACCAACTGTGGCAGCACAGCATGGCCACCGGCACACAAGCCCGCGTCATCGCCCACGGCGAAACCAAAAACACGAAGATGGCCGACATGGCCTTCACCGCCGGCTTGCTCCACGACGTCGGCAAACTCCTTCTGGCTGGCAACGTTCCAGAACAATATGGCCGCGTCGTCAGCGTGATCGCCGATAAGAACTGCACCGTCCGCGAGGCTGAACAAGAGATCTTCGCCACCACGCACTGCCAACTTGGCGCTGCTCTGCTGGCCATTTGGGGCCTGCCACTACCGCTCATCGACGCGGTTGCGTATCACCACGAACCAGGCAATTCCGAAGATCAAAAGTTCACTGTCCTCACCGCAGTGCACGCCTCCAACGCGCTCGCCTACGAGAAGAAGCACGGCCCGGCCGCTGTTTTGGGGTGCACCCTTGATCAGGAGTATATCGCCCGCCTGGGATTGGCCCACCGCCGCAATATCTGGCGTGAAGTCTGCGGTTGCCCGCTCGTGCCTGACGAAAACTAATCCTTCAAGCGACCCAAACATCGCTCACGACAATCGCGCGGCAATACTTGCTGCGCGATTTTCTTTTTAAGCCGTCTCCCTGAACAGAAAAGAAGGGCTCAAGGCAGGTGTAATGTTCACGATAGAACGGCGTGAAGCAGGATGGGTGTACCGCCTATTTTTAAGTGGTACCGGCGGAGGGGGTCGAACCCACACATCTGTGAAGATACTAGATTTTGAGTCTAGCGCGTCTGCCAATTCCGCCACGCCGGCTACCAGTCCGGAGACTATAAAACCTTACGTCGCAAAGTAAATACGTTTGTTCATTTCTCCATCGGCGCACTGAATCATCCTTGTTTCGCCGCCGTCTGTTTGCTTGGATTCCACGACTCAAAATCGGATCGCCGCTAAAAACATCGCCAATATGACTCAACGCTTTCGCTCGCTCGGCATTCTCCTCTACTCGCTCGCTGGAGTTGCCACCGCTCTCACCGTCCACGCTGCCGATTGGCCCCAATGGCGCGGCCCCGCTTTCAACGGCTCCACGCCGGAAACCGGACTTCCCGCTAAATTCAGCAAGTCGGAAAACATCGCGTGGTCCGCAGCGCTCCCCGGACCCAGTGCGTCCGTAGCGATTATCTCCGGCGACAATGTGTTCGTCTCTTCCGGCGACAAGCTGAACAAGGCGATCGTCGCGATGTGCCTCGATCGCAAGACGGGCAAGGTTCGTTGGCAGAACAAAATCAACGACGGCTACAACCGAGACGAACGCAGCAACTTCTCCTCGCCCTCCCCGGTCACCGACGGCAAGACGGTGGTGTTTCTCTACGGCAACGGCGATCTCGTCGCTTTCGACAACACCGGAAAAAAGTTGTGGTCGCATGATCTGCAGAAGCAGTTCGGCGAGTTCGCGTATCAATGGACCTACTCCGCGAGCCCGACGATTTTCAACGGGAAGCTCTACGTGCAGATCCTGCAGCGTGACGAACCTGTTCATGACAAAGGCAAGGTCGGCGGCGAGTCCTTCCTGCTCTGCCTCGACCCGGGCACCGGCAAGGTTATTTGGCGCCACGTGCGCCCCACCGAGGCCAAGGCCGAATCGCGCGAGGCGTTCAGCACGCCGATTCCTTTTCAGCACAACGGTCGCTGGGAACTGCTCATCACCGGCGGCGATATGGTGAGCGGCCATGATCCGGAAACCGGCAAAGAATTCTGGCGTTGGGGCACGTGGAATCCGACGCGCATCACACATTGGCGTCTGGTACCGTCACCGGTAGCCGGTGCTGGTGTCGTGCTGGCCTGCGCGCCTAAGAAGGAACCGGTCTTCGCAGTGAAACTTGGCGGTAACGGTGTGCTTCCTGATTCCGCTATCGCGTGGCAGAGCACAAAGCCGTCGCCCATCACCTCCGACGTGCCGACGCCGCTGTTTTACCAGGGCGATTTCTTCATTCTATCGGACGGTGCGAAGGCGCTTTCACGCGTCGAACCCGCGACCGGCAAAGTGAAGTGGACGATGTCCACGCCCGGGATCAAAAAGTACGAAGCCTCGCCCACCGGCGCTGATGGGAAAATCTATCTGATGAACTTTGCCGGCGATGTCGTCGTCGTGGACGCCGCCAACGGCAACGTGTTGCTCAACACTCCGATGGGCGAAACGGGCGACAACGAAACTCGCTCTGAAATCTCCGTGTCGCACGGACAACTCTTCATCCGCACGAATTCGAAATTGTTCTGCGTCGGCAAAGCGCACTGAGCGAAGCTCCCAACTGCACGGGACAAATTCGCAGCGGTTTGCCGCTTCTCGACCGCTGAGCCTTGCGCTAAACACAACTACGTGTCGCTGCCCTACAAAGTCGCCACCCTGCTCTACTGCTTCAACGAGCAGGACGAGGTGCTTCTGATTCTGCGCGCGAAGGAGCCCAATCGCGGAAACTGGAGCCCGCCAGGCGGAAAACTCCACACCAACGAGGGCGAATCTCCGTATGCCTGCGCGTGTCGCGAGGCGCACGAGGAACTCGGCCTTCAACTGCGGCCGGAAGACTTGCACCTTGCGGGCCTCGTCAGTGAACAAGGCTACGAAGGACAGGCTCATTGGTTGATGTTTCTTTTCGAAGTGAAGCCAAGGCTCAGCGCGGTCCCGCCACCGATCAACGAGGGGAGTTTCGCCTTTTTTTCCCGCGAAACGATGATCACGGCGACGATGCCGCGCACGGATCGCGAAACCATCTGGCCGCTCTTTTGGAAACACCGCGGCGGATTCTTTGCGGCCCATTGTCGGTGCAATACCAACGGTCGCGATCACTGGGAGATTGAGGAAACTCACTGAAAAATTGCCATGCCCGAAGAACCCATCATCGACCTCCAGAGCGACCACTACTTTATGGGCGAAGCGCTGCGCCAAGCAGTGAAGGCCTACGAAGCCGAAGAAGTTCCCGTCGGCGCAGTCGTCGTGCGCGAAGGCCGGATCATCGCCCGCGCGTTCAACCAAGTGGAGTTGCTTAAGGACGCCACCGCTCACGCCGAAATGCTCGCGCTGACGCAAGCGGAGCAACAAGTCGGCGACTGGCGGCTGACGGATTGCACGCTCTACGTCACGAAGGAACCATGCCCGATGTGCGCCGGAGCCATCATCCACACTCGCGTCGCGCGCGTTGTATTCGGTGCGAGTGATGCCAAGGGCGGCGCAGCCGGCGGCGCGATGAATCTCCTCCAGTTCCCCACGTTGAACCATCGCAGCGAAATCACAGTCGGAGTTCGCGAAGCCGAGTGCCGGCAATTGCTCGTCAGTTTCTTCGAGGAACAACGCGCGAAGTCGAAGCGTGCCCAGCAAAACTGAGCCGCAAACACCTCCGCGGCGGCAACTTTTCCTTTCAATCAAGCCCGCCAATTTCTATCTTGGCCGGACATGAAAGGCATCATTCTCGCGGGCGGTGCCGGCTCGCGTCTCTATCCGCTGACGCTCGTCGCCAGCAAGCAGCTGCAGCCGGTTTACGACAAACCGATGGTCTATTATCCGTTGACCACGCTCATCGCGAGCAGCATTCGCGAGTTCTGTCTGATCTCTACACCGCAAGACTTGCCGCGCTTCCGACAATTGCTCGGCGATGGCAGCGCATGGGGTATTTCGATCGAATATCGCGAGCAAGCCAAGCCCGCCGGCATCGCGCAAGCGTTCCTGATCGCGGAATCATTCATCGGCCGCGACGACGTGACTCTGATCCTTGGTGATAATATTTTCTTCGGCGGCGACAGTTTCCCGCGCGCGTTTTCCGAGTTCAAATCCGGCGCCACGATCTTCGGTTATCACGTGACGGACCCCGAACGTTACGGCGTCGTGGAGTTCAACGCACAAGGCCAGGCCGTTTCCATCGAGGAAAAACCGAAGCAACCGAAGAGCAACTACGCGGTGCCGGGCGTTTATATTTTCGACAATCAGGTCGTGAGCATCGCCAAAGCGCTCAAGCCATCGCCGCGCGGCGAACTGGAAATCACCGACGTGAACGTGGAATACCTGAAGCGAGGCCAGTTGCGCGTCTGCCGACTCAGCCGCGGCTTCGCGTGGCTTGACGCCGGAACGAGTTCCAGCCTGCACGAAGCTTCCTCCTACGTGCAAACGATCGAGAAACGTCAGGGCGTCAAAATCGGTTGCCCCGAAGAAGCCGCGTTCCGCCGCGGATTTCTTTCGCTCCAGCAGCTCGCCGATCTCACCGAACGCATTCCCAACTGCGAATACCGCAGCTACCTCGCTCAAGTCGTGACCGAGGCCCGTCGAATCAACTGACAAATATGATCTTGTTGCTCGGAGCGTCCGGTTACATGGGCAGCGCGTTCGTGCGCGAACTGCAACGCCGTGGCGCGGCGTTCAAGACGCTCTCTCGAGCCGAGGTGGACTATTCCAACTTCACCAAACTCGTCCCAGCGTTGCGGGAACTGAAGCCCTCGCTCGTCATCAACGCCGCTGGCTTCTCAGGCCGCCCCAACGTCGATGCCTGCGAAAGTGCCCGCGCCGAAACGCTGCAAGGCAACACGCTCCTGCCTCAAACCATCGCGCAAGCTTGCGCCACCGTCGGCGTGCCGTGGGGCCATATTTCGTCGGGATGCATTTACACGGGCGCGTGGATCACCGAAAACGGCCAGACGCGACTTGAACCCGATTTGTCGAAGCCGGACGTGCGAGCGCTGGCACTCAAGAATCCTGCAGCTCTCCGAGGTTTCAAGGAAACCGACGAGCCGAACTTTTCGTTCCGCCAGCCGCCCTGCAGCTTTTACAGCGGCACCAAAGCGCTCGCCGAAGAAGCCGTACTCGGCTTGGGCAATTGTTACATCTGGCGCCTGCGAATTCCCTTCGACGAAGTGGACAGCTCGCGAAACTTCCTCTCCAAGCTCCAGCGTTATCCGAAAGTTTACGACAACATCAATTCGATCTCGCATCGAACGGACTTCGCGAGCGCGTCACTCGACCTCTGGGAGAAACGCGCGCCCTTCGGCGTTTACAACATCACCAACCCCGGCTTCACCACGGCGCGCCAAATCGTCGAGTTGATTCAACGCCACCTGAAGCCCAGCCGTGAGTTTTCGTTCTGGGAAAACGACGAAGAGTTCTATCGCGTGGCAGTCAAAACGCCGCGCTCCAACTGCATCATGGACACCACGAAACTCGCCAATGCCGGCGTGAAGCTGCGTCCCGTGTTGGAAGCCGTTGAGCACTCGCTGAAGAATTGGAAACCGGAGACCAAGTAAGACCGTTGCTATGAAACTACTCGTCACCGGCGGCGCCGGATTCATCGGATCACATTTCATCCGCCAAGTCATCGGGCGAACAGAGGTTGCGAAGTTGGTGAATCTCGATTGCCTTACCTACGCGGGGAACCTCGCAAATCTGGAAGCCGCCGCCAACAACCCGAAGTATTCGTTCGAGCGCGTTGACCTGCGCGACAAAGCGGAAGTGCTCCGCGTCGTGCAGGCGCACGGGATCACCCACGTCATTCATCTCGCGGCCGAGTCCCACGTGGATCGCTCGATCTCCGGGCCCGGCGATTTCATTCACACGAACATCGTCGGAACATTCAATCTCCTCGAAGCTTGCCGCGGAACGTGGGGGACAAACTTTGCCGGGAAACGTTTTCACCACGTCTCCACGGACGAAGTGTTTGGCAGCTTAGGCGCGACCGGCTTCTTCTCTGAGACCACGCCCTACAGTCCGAACTCTCCTTACTCTTCCAGCAAAGCCGCGAGCGATCACCTCGTTCGCGCGTATCATCACACCTACGGCTTACCCGTGGTCGTGACCAATTGCTCGAACAACTACGGCCCGCACCAATATCCGGAGAAGCTGATTCCGGTCGTGATCAACAGCATCGTCCAGCGCAAGGCCATTCCCGTTTACGGCGACGGCCTCAACGTCCGCGACTGGCTGTACGTGGGCGATCACGCCGACGCGCTGTGGCAGGTGCTCTCCCGCGGCGTGAATGGCGAAACCTACGTCGTCGGCGGCAACAACGAGTGGACCAACATCCGCATCGTTAATTTGCTCTGCGACCTCGTGGACGAACTCGCACCGGAACTCGGCGGCAGTTCGCGCAAATTAATCACCATGGTGAAAGACCGCCCCGGTCACGATCGCCGCTACGCCATCGATGCCGCGAAAATCAAACGCGAGTTGAATTGGGAACCGGCACACACCTTCGAACAGGGCCTACGCGAAACGGTGCACTGGTATCTCACGCACCGCGACAAGCTGGTGAAGAGTTGAGCCGACTCAGCTCACGGAGACCATCGACACCTTTTCGTTCTTCTCGTTTCGCGCAATTCCCTGCGCTCGCGGATCGAGAACGGTTTTGCCATCGATGGCGAAGAGGTAGTGATGATGCCCCGGCGCCAGCGGTACCTGAACCTGCCAGGAACCATCGACGTGGCGTTTCATTGGATTGGCCGTCGGATGCCAGTCGTTGAAATCGCCCACGAGATGAACGGCCTGGGCTTCGGGCGCGAGGCAGATGAAGTTGATCGGCTTGACCGTCTTCACCGCGGCGGAGTAGCGGTTGTTGGAACCAAACGGGCGAAGATGCGAGGCAGACATGATGGCTGATGCAGTTAGTCTATTGGCGCCGGCGAACTCTGCGGATCTTCCGCAGACCGAACCCGACTGCCCCCAAAGTAACCATTTTCCGGTTGCGCCGGGCAAGCGGGAAACGCCTCGTCCTTGCTGAACTGGAATTTTCCCAGTCCATACTAAATAGAGGCGCGGGCGCAAGCGTCGGGTATGTTCGCACGAATCACCATCTCGCTGGTTGAACCGCTTTAGATGAAAACGAAACCGCAAAACGGACTTGTCGTGTGGCTGACCGGCCTTTCCGGCGCCGGGAAAACTACGATCGCGAACGCCTTGGCCGGAGAACTAACCCGCCAAGACTTCGCAAACTACATTCTCGACGGAGATTGTCTGCGGCGCGGCCTCTGCGGCGACCTATCGTTTTCCCGCGAGGCCCGCGCGGAAAACATCCGCCGTGCCGGTGAGGTGGCCGGACTGTTTGCCGATGCGGGCTTGATCTGCATCGCCGCATTCGTGTCTCCCTATCTGGAAGATCGCGCCCGCGCCCGGAAGGTGGTTCCCGCTGGAAGGTTTGTGGAGGTATTTGTCAACGCACCGCTCGCCGTGTGCGAACAGCGCGATCCCAAAGGTCTCTATCGCAAAGCGCGGGCAAACCTAATCCCGTATTTCACAGGCGTCTCCGATCCTTACGAGCCACCGCAATCACCGGAAGTGGAAATTCGAACGGGTGAATTGACCATCGAACAATCGGTGGCGCGCGTGTTGAGTTTCATTCAACAGCGGTTGTAACGGGCTGGGCGAGCATTTCAATTACACGGCCCCACCGAACAGTGACGCACCGCGTTCGTTCAACATTTCCGGAATAGAATCGATCCGCCAATGTCGGGCATTTCGACCAGCTTTTCGGGCTTATCCCGCAGAAACGCATCCACCGCTTTCGACACCGCCCAGTCCGACTCCGAACTGTTGTAGTCGTGCGCAAACAGATAACCACCCGGCGAAAGTCGCGGGTAGAAAAACTCGAGCGCCGCAGCCGTCGGCTTGAACTTGTCCATATCAAGCATCACGAAAGCGAAACGCTCGTGTTCTAATCCCGCCGCCGTCTCCGGAAAATAGCCGACCCGAAAATTCAGGTTGCTGGAATTGCCCAAGCGCTGGCGCACGAGATCCACCGAAGTATCGCGAAAGCGATCGTCCTGATTCGGCTCATCCGCCGCCGCAAATCCGGAAAAAGTGTCGAACAAATAAAACGGCCGCCCGCGACTCAACCGATTGATCACCTCGCCGGTCTCGCCGCGAAACACTCCAAGCTCGGCAAAGGCACCGGGAACGTTGTCCTTGTGAATCCGTTGAATCGCGAGCGCGATCATCGCGTAGCGCAGCGGATTATTGGAAATCGCTGTCGGCGCGAGCAGTTGATTGTCTGGCTGAAACTCGTGATAGCCCTTCTGGTAAAAGGCGAACTGGACCAACTCACGGGGAACAAGGTTCAGAATTTTCCGATTGCGCAGCAACGGCAGCATGCACTTCACGAAGGTTCCCTTAATTGCCTTGTCTAGTTTCATCAAATCAATGTTTTGAAAAATCGGAACTCACCGCTGCGTTTCATTGGCGATGCCGACATTGCGAATGAAGCAATGTTTCCTCATGGACGAGCGAAGAGTGCATCGACTTGGAGAAGTTCGCCCGAGCGCGAGCGAAAGGCCGGATTCAACTCGATCAGCTGGAATCCGCAGCCGGTCAAAAGGGCATGGAGATCCATAAACGTCGACGAACCCGCGTACAACGGTTTGAACGAGCACTCCGTCCAAACCCGCCGCGTCCCCAGCAAGGTCTTCGTTGCACCCGCCAAAACCAGATGCTCGGCGCCTTGCACATCCAGCTTCAACAAGTCGACACCGGAAAGCCCGACTTCCGCGATCACGCTGTCCAACGTGCGCTGTTCACACGAGACGATGCGCTCCTGCCCCAGCGTCAAACCATCTAACTCCTGTAGGTCACGGCGAATGGACAGGATGGAAGCCGTGGCTTCGATTTCGTTCACGCGCAAATCCACAGTTCCAGCCCGATCAGCCAAGGCACAGCCGAACACATGATATTCTCGCGCACGGAATCGCTCCTTCAACGCGGTTGCCTTGTGAGGAAGCGGCTCCACCAGCACGCCCGTGTGCAGCCCACAGTAACAAGCTATGCCAAAGGTAAAGTCGCCATCATGGGCACCCACATCAACCAGACGAACCGGCTCATTCTTCGGCAGATGCTTCAGCAGCATTTCAGGAATGCCATACAAGCCCTCGTACGGAATGCCGCATCCGGCCATAGCCTGTCGCAGCAGGGCTTTGATATGCCGGCGGAGAATGGGACGTTCGCGGATCATGACGGGGAACCAGCGTCCTTTCGTTCGCCACTTCGAAACCTCCGCTTACAGGAATAACGAATGCATCTTACAGGAGTGGCGAGGTTGATTTCCCACCACAACTCTCGGCGCTCGCGCGGAGTGGTCAACGTGAAAGGCGCCCCGGCGGGAATGTACCAATTGTTGCAACCCGTGCGTTTAACCAACTGGTAACCCGAGCGAACAAGATGACGATGCACGGCCAGACGCTGCAGATGATCTTCTACCAGCAACAGCTTTGGCCGGTGGCGTACCAAATCAAAGCCCCGTAAGACTTCCAACTCGAACCCCTCGACATCAATGGACAACAAATCGACGGGCGGACTTCCGGCCGCTTCCAAAATTTCGTCGAGGGTCCGAACCTCCACTTCCTCAGTGCGGGCCGTGGCAATTTCGGTCGAGATGGCCAATCCGGAAAGCATATCGTCCCCCGCGGCAACACTGAACCGCGCCACGCCACGCTGCTCCGGAGCGCCCGCTGCCATTTGGAAAACGCGGCTGCCCGGTCGTTGCTGGCGAAGCAGCTCGCACTTGGCAGCCAAAGGTTCAACCAACAGGCCGCGCCAGCCGCGTTGTTCAAGGAACCACGTCTGGCTGAACTTCGTGGGATGATTGGCGCCGACTTCAACAAAAAACCCTTCGGGCTTTTTTTGGAAGTAATCCCAAAGCAAAACATCTTCCCCGAACTGTGAAAAGGACTGCGTCATCGAAGGGCGAGATAATCCGATCAAGGCACGGACTTGGCAAGGATGGTTTCCGCACGATCGCCGCGCCAGCAGAGATCGACAGTGCACGCGGCAGCAGGTTGTGCTTGCAGTTACGGCGGTGGTTTTGACAACGTGAAAATCGGACGCACCGCGATACGCAGCGCGCCCAAGCCATGCGCAAAACGCTCAACAAACTCCTGAAACCCACAGGCTACCGAATCAGCAAGTTCCGAACGGAGGCTCCGCCGGCCCACGCAACGCCGCTGACGACGTTCCATTCGTTCAATTACCTTCGCCATAACGCGCGCCGTCTTGAACACCTTGCCAGCTTGCAACTTCCCCTGACCGGCAAGAGCGTCTTGGAAGTCGGCGCCGGCACGGGCGACCACACCCACTTCTTCATCGACCGCGGCTGCCGGGTTT
The DNA here is from genome assembly GCA_044224905.1 of Limisphaerales bacterium. Taxonomy (GTDB): domain Bacteria; phylum Verrucomicrobiota; class Verrucomicrobiia; order Limisphaerales; family JBGAJN01; genus JBGAJN01. The sequence goes on along the minus strand of JBGAJN010000001.1, from coordinate 718,624 downwards.
TGGTCACCGAAGCGCGGACGGAAAACTTGGAGGTTGTTAAAACGCGTTACCCCCAGCTGAGCGTCGCGCAGCTGGACATGGAACGTCCGGAACTGGCTGGCACCGAAAAATTCGACGTCGTCTACTGTTACGGATTGCTCTATCACCTCTCTCATCCCGCTGAAGCGATCGCCTTTATGGCTCAGCGTTGCAACGGCCTATTGCTCTTGGAAACTTGTGTCTCGTTCGGCAATGACGAACAAATCCACCTGTGCGACGAGGATCCAGAAGAACCTAGCCAAGCCGTTTCCGGTCAAGGCTGCCGGCCGACACGCCCTTGGGTCGTCGCCCAATTGCGCAAGCACTTCCCGTTTGTCTACATGCCTAGGACGCAACCGTGTCACGAGGAATTCCCGCTCGACTGGACAGTAGCCGCCCCCAAAGGCCTCGTTCGTTCCGTCTTCATCGGCGCTCGCGAACGCTTGAACAACCCGTTGCTCGTCGAGGAAATCCCGCAGAAGCAAACGCGGCACTAACGCGTCTCTCCGCGTGAGCGGTTACTCGCACGACGGATTCCGGTGACATCGGAATTGCAATCGTGGACGTGGCAACTGCAGAGACGCGTCACGGTGGATCAAGCTAACCGGCAGTTCAGTTCAGCCGTTGGAGAAATTGGGCGATCTCGGAAGCCTGTCGCGACCAACTATAATCGCGGGCAATCCGCGCCCGCAGAGCCGATCCGCGGCGACGCAATTCCGCACGCGACATGTCGGCAATCGCGAGGAGTTGTGAGCGCAAGCTCGCCGCAAAATCGCGCTCGTCGAAGTAAAAAGCCTCCGGCCCGAGAACGCGCTCAATGCCCGCCAGCCGCGTGCTCAAAATCGAGCAACCACAGAGCGCGTAGTCAAAAATCTTGGATGGAAAATTGTTCTCATTTCCCCGTATCGCCGGACGCGGATTGATCAGCACATCCCACGACTGCGCCAACTGCAGGCAATCGTCCGGCGTCGGCAACAAACCGTGAAACTGGATTCGTTTGTCATCCACAGCGGCATTGGCAACGACGGATTCAGCTTTGCCACCACCGCAAATGTGAAGCGCATTCGGAAAGCGCGTCCCGCGGAAAACTTCCAGCAATTCCAGAATTCCCGTATGCGGCCCAAGCCAGCCGAAGAACCCAAACCGAATCGGCAGAACATTTGCACTGGCATCGTCAGCGCGAACCAGAGAATCCGCTCGCGATGGCGTGCAACCGCCCGGCATCCAGAGAAACGGGATCTGGCGCGGCGAAAAGTAGCGCTCCACAGCCGGACTCAAACCCACACAGGCATCAAAGCAGCCGAGCATTTCATCTTCAGGATACGTCAACGGCTTGAGGCGATACCGAAGTTTTTTCAAAGCGGAGAGTCGTTCACCCAACGTCGGGCTGTCCAAGAGCAGCAACACCAACTTGGGCCGAGGCGACTGACGCTTTAACCAGCGAATAAAACCGCTATAGACCGGCGACAAGTTGTACACCATCACGGCGTCGGGAATCCAACCTTCGTCACGCCAGCGAATATATTGCCGCTTGAGTTGCGCGAGCGCCCGTTGCCGCGAAACGACCTCGGGCGGCTTTTCAATCAACAACAAATCGTGATTCACCCCAGGGGACGACTCGGGCGAGATTCCCGGCTTTACCTCAACGGGAAGCAAGCCCGTTGAACGAATTTCGAAATGGTCGCGAAGGGCCGCGATCATTTGGGTCTCAAACGCGTGACCCGCAACATTAAGGGTTGGATGAACCGCTTGAAGGCCGGGCGGAAAAGCAAATCCCAGATATAGCAAACGGCTCACTGCCATATCGCCCGGTTTCCATACCGCTTGACCAACTTCCAGCGCCCGATCGAATACCACTTTTTCTTCTGACTCACGGGCTGGATAGGGGTCGAGAAGATCTTTTCGAAATAATCAAGGACTCGTCCCCGGTCGAAAAACTGATTGGGTTTGTCGTCGTAAAAATACGGCTCACGCATATAAGCGAGGTACTTGGCGTCGTCCTGATCCAGCTCCACGATCTTGGCGATCAAAGCATCCGCGTCGGGAAAGTCAGCAAGGTTCAGAAAGCTCTTCGGATTAAACTCCTTGGCGATCTCGGGGTTGCCCCAATAAATCGGCAGGCAGCGCGCATGCATCGCTTCAAAAATCTTCTCGGTCGTGTAACCCGGTAAAGCCGCATTCTCGAAGGCGATGTTAAACTTGTAGTCGCGCAGAAACTTTAGCTTTCCGTCCTCCCATCCAGGAATCGGCCCACCGATGTTGTTCAGCAAGCGCCCGCCAGAATCAACGCGTTTGTACTTAGAGAGTCGCTGGAAAAACTCCACCCGGTTTCGATTTTTTCGCGGATGATGATTGCTGACCACGAAGCTGCAGAACTTGGTCTTCGTCGCGAGAATTTTCTCCGGATCATCGTTTCGTTTGATCAACGCATTGGGATCCCCGCGGTGGACGTAGTAGGGCAATTGAAGATGTCGCGGGTCGGCCACTTTTAGGCAACTGATTGAGTAATCACACTCGGAATAGTCAGGCGCCTCCGATTCCCACGATGCAAATATCCGAACGCCCGAATGAAGCTTATGGACGTGACCATACGAGGAATAAATTACGAAGTCCGGCTGATCCGTGATCTCCACGTCGAAGCGCTCCTTCAGCAGGTTGTAAAGAAAATTATTGGTCTTGGCGTAAAACCAATGGAAATCGCAGAAATCGATTCTGATTTTCTTTTTGTTCATGCTGCAAAGGCCAATCAACCGGCACCGTTGATTATCTTCAGTGAAACTGCCGGCGATTCACGCTCGATGCGAGCCCAGAAAACGGGCAACGGCAACCACCACCGCCTCACTTCACCCGCTCAACCGGTTTCGCAGGCGTATTGCCCGTTGAGGAAGTTCTAGCCGCTACGCGAGGAAGAATCTCGCGGTTGACGAATTCCACACCGATCTGGGGTTTGAAATGCACCGGATCGGATTTGAAAAAGCCAGCTGGGTCGGAGTACTTGCTGTGCGACAGATCAATAATTTCTGGGAAAATCGTCGCGAGCTCATTTTTCCACCTCTGAAGGCGAGCGGCGCCGGGGGACGCAGCAAGTCGACCGGAGATTTCGCCATGCAACGGCGGTATGAACACGATACAGCGAATGCCCCTTTGCCGGAGGGTTTGCGCGATGCGTTTAAACGATGCCATTCCGAACTCAGGCGCGCGCGAGTAGCTCGCAAAATCTTCGTTGAATTTGTTGATCGCCCAATTCGCCCTTTGAGGATCTTCACGATCCATTTTTTCGAACCACTTGCCAGTATTCACGCTACCGTCGCTCGCCACGTGAGTTTCTTCGTGCCGCACATGGGATGAAATTGTCCGGACAGAATACTCAAAGGTTCGCAGGTTCAACGTTTTGTCCAAGATGTCTTCAAGACGCCAAGGAGCGAATCGATCTTCTCGCACATCGGTTTTGTCGTATTGGCCAAGATCGATGCTCAACAAAACCAACTCCTCGCTATCCACGAAGTGTTCGACGAACTGCTGCATCTCGTACGGTTCTGCGCCGCTGAAAGCCGCGTTAAAGAAACGGAAGCGCTCAAGCGGGCCGACCGGAATCATCGCCGCCTTGCTGTTACCCAGAATCACCGCGTTGTGTGGCTGCGTGCGGATGAAGCGAGCTTTCGCTTCGCGTTCCGCCGAGATGTAGACTCCCAGCCGGTTTAATCCGAAATAATTGTACGGGTCAATTAACAGGTTGAACGCGCCGAAGGCCAATACGATCGCCGTCGCTATCAGCAGCGTGCGGCGGGCGTAGCGGCGGAACGAATCCGTCACGACCGCGTCAGAAGTTGTAGTAGAGGAATTCACCTGCACGAGTGAGCGAGAGAACCGAGGCCGCCAGCAACAGCGCGACGACAACCGACCATGCGCCGACCGGACGCCAGCGCATCCACGCGGGTTGAGGCGGCATATTTTCCTGATAAATGAGGATGGCCGGGTTGAAGTCGCGCATGAGCTCGACTGCATTCGGCGCCCACCAAACAAAAGCCAGCAAGCCGAGCAATTGAATCCACAATTGCGGTCGCAGCAAGCCGATCGCGCCCACCTCCGCGGCCGGGCCAAAGCCCACCATTGCTTTGAGCATCACCAGCGCGCTGGGCAAATCGGTGGCGCGGAAGAAAACCCAACCGATCACGACCACCAGAAACGTCAGCACGCGCCCAGTCCAGCGCACGCTCCACGGCGGCCCCGCAGGAGCACGCAAGATGGGAACGAAACTCGTGAGCAGATGATTCAGTGCCAGACCAAAGCCATGCAGCGCGCCCCAAACAATGAACGTCCATCCGGCGCCGTGCCACAATCCGCCGAGCAGCATCGTGGCGATTAAGTTGACATAGCGACGCATCGGTCCGCGCCGATTGCCGCCGAGCGGAATGTAGACGTAGTCGCGAAGGCAGCGCGACAGCGTGATATGCCAGCGCCGCCAAAAGTCCACGAGGTCGGTCGCTTTATACGGGGAATTGAAGTTCCACGGCAGGACGATTCCGAACATGCGCGCAAGCCCGAGGGCCATGTCGGAGTAACCAGAGAAATCGAAGTAGATTTGAAAGGTGTAGCACAAGGCCCCTGCCCATGCATCGCTGCAACCCAGATAATGCCCCGTGGACGCAGCGCCGAAGACTTTGCCCACGTGACCGCTCAACGCATCGGCCACGACCACCTTCTTGAACAGACCGATCGCAAACAGCGTGACTCCGACAGCCATGTTGTCCCAACGAAAGCGATACGTGGAGGGCCGCGCGAATTGCGGCATCATCTCGGAGTGGTGAATGACCGGACCAGCGATCAGGTGCGGAAAGAACGTCACGAACAACGTGTAGTCGGCCAGATTTCCTTCGCCCACTTCACCGCGATACGAATCCACGAGATACGTAATTTGCGTGAAGGTGAAAAACGAAATCCCCAGTGGCAACACCAGCTTTCCAAAATTCCAATGCGTCCCGAACCAGTCATTCGAAACATTGACGAAGAAGTTCGCATACTTGTAGTAACCGAGCAGCGCGATATTTGCCGCCACGGCCAACGCCAGAAGCATTCGCCCCCGTGCAGGCTGTTCTCGCGCCCGCCACAGCGATTTTCCGAAGTAAAAATTGAAGAGGATCGACGCGCCCATGAGCCCGATGTACGCGGGATTCCACCAACCGTAAAAGAAAAGCGAAACCACGACGAGCCACGCCTTGGCCAATCGGTTGCCATTGGGTCGCGTGGAGAGCGCAAAAAATCCCAGAAGCGTTACCGGCAAAAAGACGCCGATGAAAACGTAGGAATTAAATAGCATTAGGCTTTGGCTCTCTCAGTTGAGATCAGCGAAGGCCCAAATGCGCCACGCCCCTCCGCGACTGTCAAACCAATTTCCCCAAACGAAGCTTCACCACCAACGATTGACGATGAGCGCGCCCATCCATAGTTTCCGCGACATGAACTTGGTCGGTGATTTCAATTCTCAACCCGCCGTCGTGACGCAGCGTCGAGCTGTCCTCGCCAGCCAACCGGTTTCAATCGCGGCCTCTCGATGACGCAAAACGCTTCCAGCGGTGCGCCCGTGGCCCGCCCGATCTATTGCCTCGGCGATAGTCACGTGAGTTTTTTTTCTGGCACGGATCGAATTCAACCAATCTGGCCGCAACCCTCAGCGGACGCCCTGCCTTACTTCCGAACGTTTCACGTCGGCGCCGCGCTCGCTTTCAACCTCATGCGTGCCGGCACCAAAACGCGCGGGCGCGAACAGGTGTGGGAAATTCTCCTGACTGCGGTTCCGCCCAGCGGACGCGTATTGCTATGCTTTGGCGAAATCGATTGCCGCGCGCATCTGCTGCATCAAGCCGAGCAACAGCAGCGCGCTCCCGCTGAGATCGCTCGCGACTGTGCCGCTCGCTACTTCGAAGCCATTCAAGAAATCCGCGCGGCAGGATTCGAGGTCATCGTTTACAACGCCATTCCGAGCCGCCGGAAATCAGGCAAAGCTTCCGATCCGCACGACGAATTCCCCACCGTCGGCACGTGTCGCGAGCGTAACGCAGTCAGCCGAAATTTTAACGACGCGCTCGCCACGGATTGCGCGAAGCACTCGATAACGTTCCTCTCAACGTTTGAGTTCTTCGTAGATACCCGAGGGCTCACGCGCGGGTGGTTTTACCTGGATCGCATCCATCTTTCGCAACGAGCCATGCCTGCGACGCTCCAAGTTTTGAGAGCGAGGTTTCCCGATCTCCAGATTCCTGATCAGGGAAATATCGCGCCGCCTTCAAGTTGGCAGCGCTGGAAAGATTTTGCAGCCAAACGCCGCGCGCGGATCAGCCGAGAGCTCGGAAAAGCTGTGTCCAAGATTCGAGGAAAGCGCTAATGCCGTTGGGAACAACGCTGGATCGATCGACGCCGCATCAACCGTCGATCAAACCCCGATAGAGTCCCAGCACGCTCTCCGCCTGACGCGGCAACGAGAAGCGTTCCTGAACGCGAGCATGAAGTTGCCGTGCCTCCGCAAGAGTTGGACGCGCACTGATTCCCCATTTCGACATCGCGGCCGCGAGTCGATCAACCGATTCCGCCGGGACGAGTTCGCCGTAGCCACCCACAGCGAAGGCTTCGGGAATTCCATCGAGCGCCGAGGCGATGACGGGCTTGCCGCAGGCGTGCGCTTCGCAAACGACCAAGCCGAGCGCCTCAGTGCCTACTTGCGGATGTACGAGACAATCGATCGCGTTCATCGCCGCTGGCATGTTGTGGCAGTACGGCGTGAGCCACGCTTTGCCTGCGAGTCCTAGGCGATCGATGTCGGCACGCAGCGTGTCGGCCAGATTGCCGCGCCCCACGATCAGGAAACGCGCATTCGGAATCTGCAGATGGATTTGTGCCGCTGCTTGAAGAAATTCCCGCTGCCCTTTGCCGCGCGGCAAATCGTAGCTGCCCACGACCGCGAAAGCGAAATGCTGCGGCTCCAGATTCCACTCGGCACGCAGCGCGCCAGCGTCGGCAGGTTGGAATCGATTCGTGTCGATACCACCGTAGATCACTCGCACCTTGGAAAAGTCGCCTTGGATCGGGGGACGGGAGTGGCGCTCCGCTTCAGGCGACTCAGGCTCGTAATCACCTTCGCGCAGAACGTGCGCGACAAACTCCGAGACCGCGATCAACGCGTCGCATTGTCCGAGCATGAATTTTCGGCTGAACCACGAGCCAGGGCTTTTCGCCATGTGACGCGTGAGCACAATCTTGGGCCGGACGCCGGAAAGTTTTGCGGCGAGAATGGTTGGCCAGATGTCGCGCCCGTGATGTCCATGGACGATCTGGATTTTCTGTTCGCGAATAAACCGCGCGGCGTGGCGGATGAAACGGTGTTTCGCGATTCCCTCATCCGGCAGCGGTTGAAACTGAACGCCGAGTGAACGAACCACCCGAGAAAAATCACGCCCATCCGGTCCAGCGATCCAAACCCGCTGACCCAGTTGTTGCAGGCCGTGGGCCAGTTTCACACATTGATCATCGGTGCCGCCCCCCTTGAGCATCGAGTTGAGATGCAGGATGCGCAGCGTCGCAGAGTTCATCGGGGAATTCCCATTTCGCGCGGGCATCCCAAGAGGTGCCACCGCCACAACGCGGAGTTGACGTTCCAATAATTTCGCCAGCGCGGCGATCGACCTGCAGTGAAGAGATTCATCACGCCGCTAGCCAGCCAATCGACCAGCAATCGCACCATCAAACCGGCGAACAAAATTCCGCGCGTGATGCCGCCGTGGTTTTTCCGAAAGTAAATGTAACGCGAGCGCCAATACTCAATGCGCGCCGGCGCCGGCACTTGCTTCGCACTCTTGCCCTGCTCGTGCCAGACCTCGACATGCGGCAGATGGTAGACCTTCGCCCCGCGACGCCGCGCTTGCAGGCAGAAATCGGTTTCCTCAAAGAAGAAGAAAAAGCGTTCATCGAGCCCCTGCAGTGAGCGCCAAAGATCGCCACGGACCAGCATGAACGCACCGATCACCGATTCGACCTCGACGGGTTCGGTGTAACGCTGCTCCTTCCCAGGAAAGCGCTGTGGAAACAACCGGCGCAGCAGCGACTTGTTCAGCAACTCCGTGGCGAGCGTCGGAAAGTTGGCGATTGAGTTTTGTCGCGAGCCATCTGGGTTCAGCAATTGCGCTCCGGCAATTCCGCATGCCGGATGTTCCCGCATCCACTTCACAGCGTTCGGGAGCGAGTCCACCTTCAAGCGTGCATCGGAATTGAGCAACAAAACGAACTCCGCCGTGGATCCTTTGGCGCCAAGATTGTTCGCCCGCGAGAAACCGAGATTGGATTCGGAACGAATGTATTTCACCGACGGAAAATCGCGCGCGACGACCTTGGGCGTGTCGTCGGTCGAAGCGTTGTCCACCAGCGCCACCTCCGTTGTGAGACTGCCATGCCCTTCGGCCACGGATCGAATCGCCGCACAAGTCAACGCACACGTATTGCGCGTGACAATGATGACGGAAACATCACAGTGCGAAGAATCGTTCATCGGAGGCACGACTGGCTGCGTCAGCGCTTACGAGCGAGAATGATGATTGTGTTGCCGCCCAAAAGAACATTCCGCGCGGAAGTTTCATCGAGCAGATACTTCTTGTTCCGCTTGGCCGACTGCAGCGCTCCGTAAAACTTCAACAGCAGCCACAGCGGAAACAGAAAGACCGATTGCTTCCACTTCGCGCGATCGCGTTCGACCTGCAGCGGCTCGAAGCCCGCCCAGTCGAGCACCTGGCGCAATTCCACGTAGGTGATGAGATTTTGGTGGTCGTAGCCCGAGCCGTGTTTCTCCATCTCCTCGCGGCTGATGAAACGATAGAACGAACCGCGCACGAGAAAGTTCAGACGGTCCTCCAGATTGCAAACGTTCGGCGTGGAAATGATCAAGTGTCCGCCACGCTTCGTGACCCGCCCCAACTCGCGGAGCATTTGGAAATGATTTTCGACGTGCTCGATTCCTTCCAACGAAGTGACGAGATCAAACGTCGCGTCGGCAAAGGGAAGTGTGCCGTTGAGATTGCAGACTTGGCGGGAGATCGCCGGCGGAAGCCCGCTGGACTGCTCCAAATCGATGTCCACGCCCGACACCGCGTAGCCGGTTTCGTGGAGCGACAACGCCATCGCACCCGGACCGAGCGGGGCATCGAGCGCCTTTTTGTTGGCCGCGCCGCCAAGACCCGCGATCAGTTGCTCGACCTTGTCGTGGATTTCCCGGCGCGCACGCGGCAGCGGTGATGTGGTTGTCGTGTTCATTTATTCCAGTAATTAAATCGCGGACCGTGGCGACCTTAGGCACTCGACGTTCGAGACGCGGTCTGCTGAGCCTCGCGCACCTTCGCGTAGCGCGTCACCGTATAAAACGCCGTCATCCACGCGATGTAGTAACCCTGCCAGCCATCAAGGAAGCCGAGGCGAAATAAATACGAACGGAGAAACCGCCAGCCCGGACGAAACGCCAGATCAAACACGGTGGCCGGGCGACCCGTTCGTTGCGCGTCGCGTAAAAAATCCTCGCTGTAACTGGTGATCTTTGCGAGCTGGCGATCGATCGTCTCGTTCGGATAATGCAACAGGTCGCTGCGCAACTGGCCGATCTCGCCACGCACTTCCAAGTTGGCGTGCGGATCAATGCCCGCCCACGTGGCTGAATCTTTTTTCCACAAGCGCGTAACCCGATCCGGATACCAATCGCCGTGGCGAATCCAGCGTCCGCAAAAAAATGTGCACCGCGGAAACGAATACGCGGCTTGCGTCACGCCGCCTTGCGAAATGGTCCGTTCAATTTCCGCGCGCAGTTCCGGCGTGACGACCTCGTCCGCGTCGAGCCCCAAGATCCACGATTGCGAAGCCTTCGCGGTGGCGGAGGCTTTCTGTTTCACGAAGCCCTGCCACGATTCGCGAAAAACCTGCGCGCCGTGTTTTCGCGCCACGTCATCCGTTCCATCCGTGACGTCGGCGTTCAAAACGACCACGATTTCCTGCGTCCAGCCGGCCACACTTTCCAAAGCGCGACCGATCCGGTGCGCTTCCGCACCGGCGATCATGCAAACGGTCAGGGGCAGTTTGGTGGACATCAGAGTCTTGCGCCGGTGATTGAGGCCCGCGTCCGACGGCTTGGCGAAAGCAGTAACAGTTCGAGTGGCAATTGCCAAGGGACGTTTGCCATCCGCGCGGGCACGCAGGAAAAGTTGATCGATCCGATGAAACGGAGATTGACCCCGCTAATTCGGGCGCATTGTAATAGCAGCGTTGTGAATATCCTGAAGCGGAAGCTCGCGAATCTCGGCGAATACCTGCACCCCGAACACCTGAAAGGCGTGGCGCGCGGTGAGTCGCGCGACAAGCTCAAGTCGATCCGCCAGGGTCTGCGCCCCAAACCCGCCGAGCATACGGTCAAACAAGCCACGGTTCGCGCCTACGCCAAACAATTCGGCTGCCCGGTGTTGATCGAGACCGGCACGTTCCGCGGTCACATGATCGCCGCGATGCTCGATTCGTTTGAAGAGATTCACAGCATCGAACTCAGCGATGAACTGTTCGCCAAGGCGCAGCAAAGGTTCGCAGACAATCGTCACGTGCATTTGCACCACGGAGACAGCGGCGAAATGCTACCCAAGCTCCTCGCGAAAATTAAACGCCCGGTCGTATTCTGGCTCGACGCTCACGCCTCGGGCGGGGAGACCGCCACGGGAAAAATCGACACGCCCATCGTCGAAGAGCTCGCGGAAATTCTCCGGCACCCGATCAAGAACCACGTCATCCTGATCGACGACGCGCGCGAGTTTGGGGTCGGCAAGCATTATCCGACGACCAATCGGTTGAAGAAAATGATGGCGGGCACGTATCCGGTTTTTGAGGTGAAGGATGATATCATCCGGATCACGACGGCACCCTTCCGTGGCTGACCGCAGCTGACTCGCGAGGCCCGCGACCACGACAACGGCCGCGCAACCAGGCCGATAGAGTTGCCGAAACCACGAGCATGCCGACCTCTCCGAACAGCTTCTACCAACGCACGCGGGACGCGCGGAAAATCATCGTGGTGGATCTGGGATTTCTCGGTGACTCGATCCACCTCATCCCCGCGCTGGCGGAAATCAAGCGTCACTATCCGAACGCGGAACTCCATACCCTTTCCGCACCCGTGGGCCGCGAAGTCATGGCACTCACTGCGGGCGTTGATCGCGCGTGGACATTTCCGCTCGGCCCGCAAAGCCCACCTTGGTGGCGGCACTGGGATGTGATTCGAGATTTGCGCCGCGAGAAGTTCGACGTGGCCTTCAATTTCAGCGGCGCCGACCGGACGATCTTCCTCACCGCGCTCACCGGCGCCCGTTGGCGTATCGGCCATCCGGGCGGACGACGACATTTTTATAACTCGTGGCTGATTCCGGAATGGGTCTCGCGCCAAAGCCAGACCGTTCCGGTTTACGAACAACGCCGCCGCATTCTCGCTGAATGCGGGCTGACGCTCTCGACACCGCGTTTCGAGCTGAAGATTCCCGATAAAGCCCACGATTGGGCCAAGCAACGGGTCCCCTCCGGCACGATCCACCTTTCGATCAACGCCAGCACTCATCGCAAAGAGTGGCCCCTTGAGCAATGGATCGCGCTGACCCAGCAATTGCTGGCCACGCATCCGGATTGGCGTTTCGTGGCCACCGGCAGCAGGCAACCGCGCGAGCAGGAACGCCTGCGCGCTCTGTCCGCGGGCGTCGATGACCCGCGGTTGCAAGTGCTCACGGACACGCCGTCGCTGGCGCAGCTCGGTGCGTTGCTCCAGCAGTGCCGATTGCACGTAGGCGCTGACTCCGGCGTCCTGCACCTCGCAGTCGCGGCCGGCATTCCGACGGTCGCGATTTTCCGCGACTACACGGGAGCGGCCGAGTGGTTGCCAACCGGCGCGCAACATCGCCACGTGATTTCTCCCTGCCCGTGCGAACGCCAAGGCCAACTCGCCACCGAATGCGAACGCTTCGCCGTGTGTCTCGCCAAAATTTCCCCCACCTCCGTAGCCGCCGAAATCGAGGCCCTGCTGGTTTCGAAAGCATAAACCAACCGCCGCGCGCAAAAAACTCTCGCTCGCTAAGCGACCCGCGAACATACTCCGCGCGACTAAGTGATCGCCTTCCTTCTCAGACTCGGCGCCCTGGTGCAGCCGTATAAACTGCGGCTCGGGCTCGGCATCTTGACCGGCATCATCTGCGGCTTACTGGAGCCCGCGATGATTGTCACAATCACGTTTATCTTCAGCGTCATATTCCCGTCGGCCGGAATGGGCGTGCTCGAGACGCAAATTCAGCGGCTGCCCGCTTTCGCTCAACAATGGTTGAACGACGTGAAACCCGTGTCGGACGGCGCGCCCGCCAGCCACCAGGCGATCATCCTGCTCGTCTCATTGGTTCCTCTAGTCATGTTCCTCCGCGGGTTTTTCGGTTACCTGAACATCTACCTGCTGCAATGGTCCGCGGTGCGCGCCATCACCGACCTGCGCATTCGCCTCTTCGAACATCTGATGAATCAGTCGGCGAGTTTTTTCAGCCGCACCAGCACCGGGGAATTGATTTCACGGATCATCAACGACACAAGTTCCCTGCAAGCCGCCATCGGCCCGACGCTTTCAATTCTCATCCGCGATCCGATCAAGTTGATCAGCCTCATGGCGCTTCTGCTGTGGCAGCAGCCCAAGCTGACGCTCATCTCGCTGGTCGTCATGCCTGTTTGCATCGTGCCGATCGTCATTTACAGCCGCAAAGTCCGGCACTCTTCCCGCACGATTCAAACGCAGTATGCTGAGATGGGAAAACTAATGACGGAATCGTTCACCGGCAACCGCATCATCAAAGCCTACAATCTCGAACCCACCGTAGCCGCCCAGTTTCGTGAAGTCTCCAAACGCTTCGTCAGTCAGATCATGCGCGTCGTCCGGTCGATGGAAATCCCCGGGCCGTTGCTGGAATTTTTCGGTTCGATCGGTGTCGCGCTCGTGCTGCTCTACCTTGCGTTCCAAACCGGGTTGAAGGCCAACGCCGCGGATTTTCTGACCGTGATTCTTTCGATCTTCTCGATGTACGGCCCGATCAAGTCCCTGACCCGCCTGCATAGCCAACTGGAACAGGCGCGCGCCGCCAGCGAACGCGTCTTCGAACTTCTCGCGACGAAATCGACGATCACGGAGCCCGCGAATCCCAAGCCGTTGCACGCGGCAAACGCCGACGTGCATTTCGACCACATCAGCTTCGATTACGGTGAGAAGCCCGTGTTGAGCGACGTCACCCTCACGGTGAAAGCGGGGCAAGTGGTGGCATTAGTTGGCAGCAGCGGCTCGGGAAAAACCACACTCACAAATCTGCTCCTGCGATTTTACGATCCGAAAAGCGGCGCCGTACGCATCGGAGGCACCGATGTTCGCGACGTGCTTTCCAAGGATCTCCGGTCGCAGATTGCCGTCGTGACGCAAGAAACCATTCTGTTCCACGACACGATCCGCAAGAACGTCGAGCTCGGCCGCCCCAACGCCACGTTCGAAGAGGTCCAGAATGCGACCCGCCATGCGCACGCGCATGAATTCATTGTGGAGAAACCGGAGGGCTACGACACGATCATCGGTGAAAAAGGCGTCGCCCTTTCCGGCGGTCAACGGCAACGGCTCGCTATCGCTCGCGCGATCGTAAAGAACGCGCCGATCCTCATCCTCGACGAAGCGACGAGCGCACTCGATACCGAGTCCGAACGCGCCGTTCAGGAAGCGCTCGAGGAACTCATGCAGGGCCGGACGACCATCTGCATCGCGCATCGTCTCTCTACGATTCAAAAGGCCGACTTGATTGTCGTCATGGATCAGGGACGCATTGTCGAAACCGGCACGCACAGCGAGTTGTTGAAACGTGGCGGGGCTTATCAGCGGCTTTACGAAATGCAGTTTCAGAGCTGAACAGCCCAGATCGAGACTTCGGCAGGCCAAGAAATGCCTAGGGACTGCCAACCATGGTGGAGTTGTCCATCGACATTGCGGGCAGGTTCGGTCATGAACACTGAAGCCACCGCCACCCTACCCACGCGTACCATGAGCCAACCACACCCCAGCATGGCCGAACTGATCGCGCTGCATCCCTTTACCAAAGGAATGAGCCCGAAAGTGATCAACACCTTGGCCGATTTTTCGATGGAAGCGGAGTTCAAGCCGGGCGAACTGGTCTTTCGCGAAGGCGATCCGGCCAACCGATTCTACCTAATTCGCGACGGCAAGGTCGCGATCGAATCCTACGTGGAAGAAGTCGGCATCGTGCCGGTGCAAATCATCGGTTCCGGCGACGTGCTCGGCTGGTCGTGGTTGTTTCCGCCGTACTACTGGAGCTTCGACGCGCGCGCAATCGAGCCTTGCCATGCGATCTTCTTCTACGGAACGCCGCTGCGGGATCGTTGCGAGGAAGATCACGATCTCGGCTACGAAATGCTCAAACGCATGTCGGCGATCGTCGTGAGCCGATTGCAAGCCACGCGCAAGCAACTGCTGCAAGCGCAAAAGCACAAGTAGTCGTCAGCCGGAAACGCGGTGGGTCGGATTCGCTTACTTGCCCGAAGTTTGCAGGTAGGCGAGCAAGTCGAGAATTTGCTCCTCACTGAGCAAATTCAAAAGGCCCGCGGGCATCAGCGACATCTGCTGCGGCTCGCGCGCCTTGATGTCCTTCTTCGCGTATTTCTGAATCGAGGTTTCGCCCGGGCCGGTTTGGAGAAACAACGTGTCCCCTTCTTCCTTCACGATGAAACCCGTCACCGGTTCGTCCGTGCCGATCGTGATCGCGTAGCTGCGATAGCGCGGTTCAATCGTCTTCGACGGCTCAAGGATCTGTTCGAGAATTGCCTTCGAATCGTTCTTGTACTTCGCGAACAAGCCGGTGAGTTCGGGACCATAAAGCAAACCATTCTCGCCAAGCTTGTGGCAGGAAACGCAGCCGACGCTTGTGAAGAGTTCCTTGCCCTTCTCGACGTTGCGGCCGGAGCCGAGCTTGCTGAGGGCGGGCGCGAGCGTATCGAGCTTCCACTCGGTGATCACCGGCGCGGTCGGTTCGTTCGGATTCTTCGTGAGATAATCTTCCAGATCGTCCACCACGAGCAGCACGCCGCGCATGCGCTGCGAATGGCCGGGGAACGAGCAGATGTAGGGATATTTGTCCGCTTTGGCGGGCGCGGTGAAGGCGAGTTTGGTCTTCTCGCCCGGATTGATGAGCTTCGTCGCGTGGAGAACTTTCGGCGAATCGGGAACGAACTGCCGGCCTTTCGCGTCATTCGCCGGCGGCATTTTTTCCGCGATCGCGCCAATCTCGTCCGCGGCGCCGGGTGCGACGATCACGAGGTTGTGCGGCATCGCGTCCGGGTTCTCGAAATGAATCTCCACCGGCTTGCCCGCCTCGACCACAATCAGCGTCTTGTCGAAAAACATCTGCTCGTGGAGCGTCTTCAACACCACCACGCGCACCGAGAGCCCGCCGAGCGTCTTGCGAATCGCCTTGCCCGCGTCCGTCGGCAGCAACAGCGAGAGGTCCGTCGCCAACTGCGTCGCATCGAGATAATCCTGCTCCGTGCGCTTCGCGGCGGGAACTTTTCCGGCGAACTCGACGAGGCTCTGCGCCACTTTGCCCGCGAGATCCTTCACCCACGTCGCCTTCGGCAACTTCGCCATCGCGTGAATCGCCGCGTTGCGTTCCGTTCCGTGCTGGATCAAATCCGCGAGCACCGCGAAGTTCTCCGCCTCCGCACCTTTCATCACCGGCAAGGCCGCGATGGCCGCGCGCAGCAGATTCGGCGTCGGTGGAGTTTTCACGAGCGCGGCGACCTTGCTCTGAAACGATGCGACCAATTTCTCGTCCTGCACGCGCGGAAGGCCGGCGACGATCGCCGCCAAGGCCGCGTTGTCCTGCGCCACTGCCGCCCAGATCGCATCCGCATTGCCGGAGGCCGTGATCAAACCCGCGGCTGCAGCTTCTTTGGTCGCGGCCAGCTTCGCCTTGCCGAGCAAACCATCGAGCGCGGCCTTCTTCGCGGCGAGCGCGGGCGCGGGCGACTTCGCGAGCAACGTGGCGAGATCATTCAACACACCCTTGTCCGCGCCTTCCTTCGCATCGACGCGTTCGAGCGCGCTGAGCAATTCGGTCACGCGATCGGACTTGCGGATCTTGGCGAGCGCCTCCACGGCTTCGTCGCGATCCTTGGCGGTCATCTTGGCGCGTTCGAGGATGGATTCGTAGACGGGCGCGTATTTCGCGTCGGTGGGCTGACGGTCCACCATGAGGAGCTGGACGTTGGAAAGGCGGTTGAGCTGATACGCGACGAGGCGCGGGCTTTTGTCGAGGAACACCACGGGCTTGTCGATCTTCGCGCCCTCTGCGGCCGCGTGATCATGCTGGGCCAGCAAGGGCAACGAACCCGCCGCGAACACGAACAACCCAACCAAACCGCGCGACAAAATATTCGCAGCAGTCACCGAAGGAAAGAGGCGCATCATGCCGTCAATATTTCAAAACCCACCCGCGTTTCCAAACGGATTATTTTGCGAAGCCTTTATTGAGCCACGGATTGAACACGGAGCAAACACGGATACAGACGGCGCTCATTTCCATTCCGTGTTTCATCCGTGTTCAATCTGTGGCGAAGAATCGCTTTCTTGTTCCCTCGCCGCCGACACCCAAATATTTGCCCCATCAAAAACAAAACGGGCCGGTCGTTGGCGACCGGCCCGCGCGGGAAGTTGCGTTCAGCTCACTTGAACTTGTCGAGCTGCTTCATGGTCTCGTCGAGGCAGTACTTGATGTAGTAGTCCGGCTTGTTCGGGTCGGCTTCCTTGTCCAGCGCGCTGAGGGCGACCTCGGCGGCTTTGCTCGTCGGGAAGAAGCTGCACGCGCGGATGGCTTCGAGGCGGACGCGCGGATGTTCGTCGGTGGCCTGCGCTTCGAGGAGTTTCAACGGCTCCTTCACGCGGTCGCGCCAGTAGCAGAGGACGCGGGTGGCGGCGGCGCGCGCATGGTAATCGGTTGAGCGCAGCATTTTCTTCAGGAGGTCTTCGTTGACGACGTTGTGCCATTGATGGACCCAGAGGGCTTCCATCAGGTGGTGCTGGTATTCCTTGTCCTTGGGGTCGAGCTTGGCGACCCACTTGCCGACGGCGGCGATGACTTTGGCGCTGTCGTGCTTGCCGAGTTCGATCTTGGCGCGGGTGCGGACGTCGTCCTCGGGGGTCTTGAGGACTTCGAGGAGTTTCTCGATCGGTTCGCCGTCGATCTTCGCGACTTTCAACAGCGGGCGGCTCGGATAGGTGATGCGGTAGATGCGGCCGTGGGTCTTGTCGCGGTTCGGATCGCGCAGGTGATGTTGCATGTGGCCGATGAGGGGCTTGGCCCAGTCGCAGAAGTAAACGGAGCCATCGGGCGCGACGGTGAGGCAGATGGGGCGGAAGTTGGGGATCTTGTCGTTGTCACCACTGACGAGACCTTCGATGTCTTCGATGTCCTTGCCGGAGGCGTCTTTGATCATCGAGACGCCGATGGTGTCGCCGCGGAGGCCGGAGCCTTCCTCGGTCATCTTCACGCGATAGATGCCTTGATAGGTGATGACGTTGGCGTTGAGGAAATTTCCCTGAAACTCTTCGGGGAAGTGGCGGCTGGAAAGGATCGCGGTGCCGGGGCACGGGCGTGACGGGCGTTTCCAGAATTGGTTCAGGCCTTTGTGCTTCTCCGGGAAATCAATGAAGCCACTGAACGCGGGGGCGAAGTAGGAGGCGTTGCCGGTGGCGTCGGTGATGATGTCGTTGCCCCAGTAGTCGAACACGTGGCCGTGCGGATTGGCGAAGCCGTAGGCGACGTAGCGCTCGAATTTGTGAGTGAGGGGTTCGTAACGATACTTGCCGCCGTCGATGTTGCGCACGGGGCCGGCGGGAGTCTCGACTTGCGTGCGATGGAACACGCCGTCGCTGAGGAAGGTCGCGCCGCCGGGTTCGTAGTTCATCGCGTTGGCGGTGTGGTGCGAGTCGGCGGAGTCCATGCCCATGAGCACGCGTTCCTTAAAGTCGGCTTTGCCGTCGCCATTGGAGTCGCGGACGAACCAGAGATCGGGCGCCTGCATGAGGAGCACGCCGTCTTTGTAAAACTGGAAGCCGGTGGGGCAATTGAGGCCGTCTATGAAGGTGGTCACCTTCTTGGCCTTGCCGTCGGAACCGAGATCGAAAATGAGGAGCTTGTCCTTCACGGTGTCGGTCGGGCGCAGTTCCGGATAGCTCGGCCACGCGGCGACCCAGAGGCGGCCCTTGGTGTCGAAGCCCATCTGCACGGGGCTGACGAGTTCGGGGAATCTCGCTTCATCGGCCACGAGTTCGACTTTGCAGCCTTTCGGAACACGCATGTACTTGATGGTCTCTTCACCGCTGAGGAACGGCGCGACGACTTTGTTCGGGCCGACTTTGGTGACGGGCGGGAGATTGGAATCGGTGACCTTGAGGTCGCCGCCTTTGGCAATGGCCCAGACGCGTTGGTCGCGATTGGCAGTCTTCACGTCGCGTTGCGCCATTTCTTCCTGCATGACCTGGAAGTTGGTGACCTTGGGTTCTTCCGGAGCCTTCGGCGCGTCGGGTGCAGGAGCGGCAGGAGCGGCGCCTTTCTTGGCGTTCTTCTTGTCGTCTTTCTTTTTGTCTTCCTTGATCGGACCCGCCTTGCTGCCGTCGTTCTTCGGCGCGCCGTAGGCCAATGACGAGCGGCCACCGTAAACATTGTAGCCGTCCACCGTGCGATAGCGCGCGTGCCACTCGGCGTTCTTGTCGTTGATCGCTTCGCGGAGTTTTTCCAACTTGCCAGAGGGAGCGGTTTCGTTGAAGAGCGCGCGGAAAATTTCCGGGGCGAGCATCTGATCACCGGCTTCGGTCAGGTGAATGGTGTTGAAGGTGAGCGTCTGCTTCTTCTTCGCGGCCTGCGCATACAGATCGAGCGAGGGCTGGAACAGGTCGATGAACGGGACGCCGTTGGCCTTCGCGACTTCCGCCATCGCCGCGGTGTATTTCTTCAAGTTCGCGTTGCTGGCTTCCGTGGGCGGCATGTTGGGGTCGTTGATCTTCTCGCAGGCAATCGGCGAGAACAGCACGAGGCGCGGCGCGCCCTTGCCGCTGTAGTTCTTGGCTTTGGTTTCCGTGATGAACGTGCCGAGGTCAGATTTGAACTTCTCGAGGCCAGCATCACCGGCGAACGATTCATTGAAGCCGAAGAACGCGAAGATCACGTCGGCCTTCACGCGCGTGAGCCATTCGTTATTCGAACCGAAGTTGTCCGAGCGATTGCGGAGCACCTTGTTCTTCTTGTCCGCCTTCGCAGCGCGCGCCTCGGCGTCCACCTTGGAGGTGCCGCTCGGCGTCTTGTCCTCACCGGACACAGCATCGAGGAAACCGCCGACTTCGTCACCCGACGCGGCAAGATTGCGGAACACGAGGTTGTGCTTGGGGAAACGCGCGACGGTGAGCGTCTCCAGCCAGCCGTGGTGCTGCATGCGGTCCGGAAGCGCATTGCCGATGAGCGCAATGTGATCGCCGGGTTTGAGGTCGAGGGTTGCGGCTGCCGCAGTCCACGTGACGGCCAGCAACAGGGCGCTCAAGAGCGCGAGGCATTTCTTCCGAAGCATCATAGGTTTTTAGTTGATTGAAGCGGTTAGAATGCTGGGAGCGAAAAATAATTCAACACTTCTCGCGCAAGAGTTGCGCACACTGCGGAGCGGTTGATTTCATGGGCTGAAATTCCTGTTGACCCTGTGGGAGGGCTTTCCTAAGCTGCGCACCTCGTTCACAAAAACCAAAAATATATAAAGAGTTTATGAGTAAAATCGTTCCGTTGATCAGCTCCGGCGTTGCCGGTCCGTTGGGTGTGTTGCATCTGCCTCGCCTCTGGCTGAAGGCCTCCCTCGAATCCAAGGGCAAGCTCGCCGCCGGCTATCCTGGCATCGGCAAGGGCTACGACATGATGACCATCAACGCGCTCGGCTTGAACGAAGCCGCTGTGCGCCAGTTCATTTCGACCCATCCGACCTATCCGCAGTTCGAAGCCTGGGTGAAGAAGCAGCCCGGCGTGAAGCTCGATAAGGCCACGATCTACAAGCACAACCAATCCATTCTCGGCTACATCCACGACGACGCCACGCGCAAGGGCATCCTCAGCGCCAGCGGCATCACCGATGAAAGCTCCGTGAACCCGGGCGCCGTTGACCTCAACAACATCGACGACTGGTTCGAACTCTGGCAGGCCGAATTGAAGTAATTTCGGTGTTCCTCCTCCGCCGCCGTGGGAACGTTTCCCGCGGCGGCTTTTGCTTTTCGTAATCCGCCGATCCGTCAGTCTCCGCGCATGAACTTTTGGCCACACCTGCGATCCGGCGGCGGCAAACGTGTTCTCGCGGTCGTCATCACGGTCGTCGCTCTCGTGTTGGTCTTCCGCCGCATTGATCTTGCCGCGCTGGCGCGCGAGCTCCGTGCCGCCCGCCTCGATGCCGTGCTCGCCGCGATCGCCACCTACGGGCTCGGTTGCTCGCTCGCCGCATGGCGCTGGCACTTGATGCTGGGCTTGAGCAACGCCGCGGTCACGCCCGCGGCGACGTGGTGCGGCTTCATGCAAGGACACTTTTTCAATCTCCTCTTCTTCGGTCCCGCTGGCGGAGACGTCGCGAAAACCGCCGTGTATTCGCGCTGGCATCGACTGCAGTTCCTGCAGGTGCTGCCGTCGTGCCCGCTCGATCGCTTGCTCGGACTCGCCGGGCTGCTCGCCATCGGCGCGCTCGCGCTGGGCTTTGCGTTCGTCAAAGGTTCCTTTGCCCGCCTCAACGAACTCAGCGCTGGCTCGGCAGTTTTGCGCCTCGTCGGCGGCGTGATCGTGCTATTGATCGCGCTCGGAGGATTGCTACTGCTGGCGCGTTTCAAAGCCGAAGCCGATTCACCAGTCGCACGACTGTTACGGACGTTCACCGATGCTTTGCAGAAACTCCTCACCCAACCTCGCGTCGCCGCCCGTGCCTTGGTCGTCGCCATCGCGAGCCAGCTTAGCTTGTGTGCGGCGTTCGGCTTTTGCCTGATTGCGGTGCACGCAGCGTTTGATTGGATCGAAATGTTTTGGACGCTGCCCACGATCAACTTTCTCGCGGCAATCCCTTCCATCGCCGGGCTCGGCATCCGCGAAGGCGCGGCGCTCACCGTGCTGAAAGGCTACGATATCACCGCCAGTCACGCCGTGGCGGCCGCGTTGCTGATGTTTTCAATGGCAGTGTTCTGGGCAATTGTCGGCGCGGTTGTCTTGTGGATCGGCGAACGGAGATTCAGGCGCTCGCAATTCGAAGGCGGTAAAGCGGACGGAATTCTTCGTTGACGGTCGTCCGTTCGCCGTTACGATGCGGCCCTGTTTGCGGTGAGTTTATTGAACCCTTAACTGAAAATTGAAATTATGGCAGTGAAAGTTGCAATCAACGGATTCGGGCGCATTGGCCGTTTGGTCTTCCGCGCGATGGTCGAACAAGGTCTCGTCGGCAAGGAAGTCGAAGTCGTCGCAGTCGGCGATATCGTTCCGGCGGACAACCTCGCCTACCTCCTCAAGTATGACTCCACCCAAGGCCGCTTCAACGGCACCGTGGGTTCGAAGAAATCCGCCGCCGACAAAGTTGACGACGATATTCTCATCGTCAATGGCGCCGAGATCAAAGTCGTCTCCGCCAAAACCCCTGCAGAACTTCCTTGGAAAGCCCTCGGCGTCGATGTCGTCATCGAATCCACCGGCCTCTTCACCGAAGCTGAGAAGGCCAAGGGCCACCTCGCTGCCGGCGCCAAGAAGGTCATCATCTCCGCTCCGGCGAAGGGTGAAGACATCACCATCGTCATGGGCGTGAACCACGAGAAGTACGACGCCAAGGCGCACAACATTATTTCCAACGCGAGCTGCACCACGAACTGCCTCGCGCCCGTTGTCCATGTCCTCCTCAAGGAAGGCATCGGCATCGAAGAAGGCCTGATGACCACCGTGCACGCCTACACCGCCACGCAGAAGACGGTGGACGGCCCGAGCCGCAAGGATTGGAAGGGCGGCCGCACTGCAGCGCAGAACGTCATTCCCAGCACGACCGGCGCTGCCAAGGCCACCGCGCTCGTTTGCCCGGAAGTGAAGGGCAAGCTCACCGGCGTCGCCTTCCGCGTTCCCGTGCCGACCGTCTCCGTGGTGGACCTCACGGTTCGCACGGTGAAGGAAACTTCCATGAAGGACATCAACGCTCTCATGAAGAAGGCCAGCGAGACCTACCTCAAGGGCATTCTCGACTACACCGCCGACGAAGTGGTCAGCACGGACTTCATCCACGACAAGCACAGCTCCATCTACGACTCCACCTCCGGCGTGGAACTCAACAGCCGCTTCTTCAAGCTCGTGAGCTGGTATGACAACGAATGGGGTTACAGCAACCGCGTCGGCGACTTGCTGAAATACATGATCGCAAAAGGTCTGTAAGCCTCCCCAATAACTTCACGCGAACGGCGATCCGGCAACGGGTCGCCGTTTTGCTTTTTTGAATCACAGTCGAGATCGCTCGCGCTTTGGACTCGTAAATCGTGATTCATCGATCGTAGATTCCCCGCATGGCCTACGAGTTCAAAGCCACCCGCCGCGTGGAGTTCGCCGACACTGACATGGCGGGCATCATGCATTACTCGAATTTCTTCCGCTTCATGGAGACGGCGGAGCACGCGTTCTTCCGTTCGCTCGGCCTGTCGATCGTGACTACGCAGACCGATCCGCCGGTGGGTTGGCCGCGCGTGCGTGCGGAGTGTGAGTTCAAGGTCCCGCTGCGTTTCGAAGACGAGGTCGAAGTCCACATGCTGATTACGGAGAAAAAATCCAAGTCGCTCAGCTACCTCTTTATCTTCCGCAAGCTGAACGCCCCGCATCCGATCGAAGTCGGTCGCGGCAAGTTGACTGTCGTGTGCGTCACCCGCGACGGCCACGGCAAAATGTCCGCCGCCAACATTCCAGCGAAGGTGGCGGACAGAATTGAAGTCGCACCAGCCGAACTGTTGGCGTGATGGCGACTGGCGGCCGTTCTTGGCTGCCGCCTATTTTCGCACGCGCCAAAAGCGCGCGGGAACCAGAATTGGATCGCAGAGGTGAGGTCTAGTAGGTGCAGTCACGTCATTCCAACTCCCGAGGCTCGCGCTCTCCTGCAACACCCCCCCTTGCCAGTCGACCCGCAGCAGGTTCCCGTTGGTCCGCGCCACAGCGATGCGTTGCGGCAACTCGTATTGCCAGTTCACTTCGTCGCGGGTGACGACGAGCGGGTGAGCCATCAGGTTGGATGCATTGAGATTGTCGACGATGCCGATGTGGCTGGTGATCACGCCGGAAAAATTCGTGAAGCTGTTCCACACGCAGAAAAACGAGATGCGCGGAATCGTGTTCGACGCCCCGTTCAGATACGTGAAGTTGTTGAACGCGCCGCCGCGATTCGTCCCGGGACCAGCCTGCGGGACAGCGAACACCTTGTCGTAACGCCGCATTACCATGTCGCTGTCGTAGGTGAGGGTCCAGTCGTCATCGTAAAAATTGTGCCCCACCACGTCCACGTATTCGTCGCCGGGATAGTAGTAGTCAATCGGCGTGCCTGAACTGGTCGCCGCGCCGGCGACGAGATGCACGGTCGAGTCCGACTCGTAGACCCACAGCAGGTTCGTCAGCCCGCGGGTGAGGGTCAGGTAGTCGTGCAGGTCGCGCCACAGGGCGAGGTATTGATCGCGAGGTTTGTTGCCCCACCAGAACCATGTGCCGTTCATCTCGGAGCACGGGCGAAACAAGACCGCCACACCGGCATCGCGCAGGATCGTCAGGTTGCTCGCCATGTTGTCACGCCAGACGAGGTAGTTTGAGCGCGCGGTCTGGTTGGTGAGCAGCGTGGGGCTCGGATTGAGCAACTCGGGAATGTCCACGCCGTTGGTGGAACCCGCGCCCAACGCTGTCCACGGACTCGACATTGCCCATTTGATCAGTGGGATGCCGCCGTTGGTCCAGACCTCGAGCGCGCGCGGGACGATGATGTCCATTTGCAACACGCCCGTCGGCCCGCCATCGGCCGCAAAGCTGACGATGCCCGGCCACTTTCCCGAAACCGCCGCTAGCCCCATTACCTGCGTGGACCATTCTGGCTCAATGTCCGTCACGTGCTGCGCGGCAATGACGCGATTGGTCCCCGACGTTTGATTGGTGCGATTCGCCGGCAGCTTGGCCAGATAGGCGAGGACGGCGTTGGCGTTTTCGGTCAATGAATTCGTCCGCGCGCGGCCGGGATACGAGAGCGCGTTGGTCGGTGAAGTTGCCGCCCAGTATTCCTGCCAGTTCGTCGCGAGGTCGTGATCCGGATCGGCACCGGCGTCGGCCACTAACGGATCGGTGCCGTTGGCCACTTCCCAACCGTCGGGAATTCCGTCGCCGTCGGAGTCACGATTGTCGGGCAACGTGCCGTAGCCGCCGAGAGCGATGGGCTTCTCCTCGTCATCCCACAGGCCATCGCCGTCAGCATCGGGCCGTACGGAAACGAGATCGAAAATCGTCGCCGGAAACGCGCTGGTAGAGGGCGTCTCCTGGCGCATGCCTGATTCGGTGTAAAACGTCGCTTCGACCAGCGTGCCGGTCCACGCGACTGTCTTCGTGCCGCTGACGATGAACCATTGGTTGCTGCTGCGCAGTACGCGCTCGGCGAGCAAGTGACGGTTCGTCACGAGCGTGCCGCCGACATCGGCCACGAGCCGGAGTTGGGCGCGGATCGTCGTGGGAAAAGCGACCTGCACGGCAAGCCGCGTGGTCCACGCGGTGCCGTTCGAGGACGTCAGCAAGTTCGCCAGAACATCCTGCGCCGGGGCGTTGGTGAAGTTGGGCCGGTTGAAAACCCGCAACGCCTGCGTGCCCTGGAAGTTCGTGGACGTAACCTGATACCGCGCCGCGCCGCCGACCAGCAGCCAACCGTTCGTGCCTGACTCGAACGAACCGTTGTTAATGAGATCAAGCGCGGGAGCGGAAGGGATTAGTGTGGCGGCAGCGACAACGAGAATTGTTCGTAAAACTTTCATCAACACTTCATAGCGCGAATCAAAGCCGGTGTTACACGTGGCGCCCTTGAAACCGTGGGAGGAGTTGATGCCTGCTTCCAGTCCGGGGCGAACGCGGTGCGGCGTTTCACCGCCCACCACAATCGAAAATCTACTTCGCCAATGGCGGCGCAGGCGCGCGACCGGGTAAACCGCCGCCAGCGGGTGTGGCGGGCGTGTTGTTGATCACGAGTTGAAGCAACGGGAGAAGCTTGTTGAACAGCCGGTCCATCTCGCCGTCGAGCGGCAGTCCAGCATCGGTCGCGACGAGCACACGCAACGGCTCCGGATCGGCGGAACCGATGTAAGCGCCAAAATCGCGGAGCGCGCGGGCGATCTCGTAGGCGGGCCCGGAGTTGCCGAGGCCGAGCGCGCGGAAATCCACGTCCGGTGGGAGGGCGAGCAACGCGCCGAGATGCAGATTGCCCGAGGTGCCGAACGGTGGCGTGTTGATGCCGCTGGCGATCGTCGCGGGCCAGACCACAGCCGGCCGTGCATTGAGTTGCGCGGCGCCCACACGCAGCTGCAACGCGTGCCGGATGCCCGTGGTGGCTTCGCCGCGCCGGATCACACCGCCGAGCGCGCTGGCTCCCTGACGGGGTATCACCGCCCATTCATTGCCGAAACCGGATCCGGTGAGGCTGCCACGTTGGGCGAAGAGCACGGCGAGTTCTCCGGGAGCGGATGTGGGCCGGCTGCCCACTATCTCCCAGGCGGATTGCCGGTCGGGCGTCACAACGAAATGCATCTCAGCCGTCGCTCCATTTAATGAAAAATCCGCCGGCGCGGGAATTGTCGCCACTTCGCGGTTCTGGCGCATGAGGCGCAACGTGCGACCATTGGTGCTGGCGACCTCGATGCGCACGGGCTTCATCACGCCGCGCAATTCACCGAAGGACGCCGCGGGCTTGATCGGCGTCAGACGTGCGCCGTTGCCGAGCGGACGATTCCATGGACTGTCCACGGCGAACGGCCACTGCGCCGCGTCGCGTTCCACCGGTTTGACGTTCACTTTGATCCGCGCCGTCGGATCGGCGAGGGCGAGCTGGCCGCCTCTTACTTCCTGCACGTCGGTGCCGAGGGCGGAGAATTTCACCGCGCCTTCCTCCATCACGAGTTGGGTCGCGCCGTTCTCCACCGCGAGCGCGAACTCTGTTCCGACCACGCGGACGAGTGCCTGACTCGTGGTGATGACGAGCTCCTCGCCGGGCGCCTGCTTCGTCACGCGCGCCGCGAGCAATCCGTCGCGAAGTTGGATGCGCTTGCCGGCATTCGTTCCATCGGGTTTGCCCAATTCGACGACCGTGCCGGCGGCGAGCGGCAACAACGTGCCATCCGCGTAGCGCACGGCCGCGGCGGAATTCCCCTTCACGCTCACCACGTCGCCCCGACGCAGAGCCGCAGCTTCGCGACCCTTCACCGTGAACCAACCGCGCTTAACCTCGATCTCGTGGGTGACATCGGCCAACTCGGCCACGCGCGGCGGAAAGAACCACCACGCGGCGGTGAGCGCGAGGGAGGCCGCTGCCGCCAGACCGGTCATCCAGCCAAATGACCTTCCATTTCGTGGTTGAGGTTTTAGATGACCAGCCTGGGGCAACGGAGAAACCTTCTCCTGCTCGGAGGTGTCATGGAGCACGCGGGCTTTGAGTTTAAGCAATGATTGACCCCGCGTGACCGCGAGCACGGATCGTTTCAAGCGTGTCTCCGCCTCGGCGCCACCGAGAGCCACACGCAAAGCCTGGTCCATCGCGCGCTGTTCGAGCACCTGCCGGCGCGCGTCCGCGTCGCTCGCGAGAATCGCTTCCACCCGTGCAAGCTCGTTCGCGTCGAGCGAGCCATCGAGGTAGGCGCTGAGTTGTTCGGGCGTCAGCATGGCGCGGAGAGTTTCGTCTCAATGCACTCGCGCAGTTCCTGGCGCAACCGGAAGAGCACCGTCCGCACCCACGCGGTGCTGCGGTTGAGTTTGGCGGCGATTTCGTCGGAGGAACCTTCCTCCTGATACTTGAGTGCGAGCAACTCGCGCATTGGTGGCGGGAGTTTGCCGAGGCATTCGTGCAGCGATTCCAATTCGCGCGGGTCGGCCTCAGCCGACGGCATGCGAACCACGGTCTCCCATTCACGCACTTCGGCGTAACGGGATTGATTGGCCTGCTCGCGGCTGAACCGCTGAACCTCCTGTCGCAGGAGATTCCACGCGATCGCCCGCAGCCAGGCCTGAAACGAGGTGCCCGCCTCGAACTGCGCGATGTTCCGGAAGGCAAACACGAACGCGTCGTGCGACACCTCGTCCACGAGCTGCGCCACCGGCGCGCGCAGCGCGATGAACGTCCGCACGTGCGCCAGATGCCGGTCGAGCAACGGCTCAAAGCCATCTGCGTCGCCCGCCTGCACGGCGCGGACGAGTTCGGCATCATCCCAGTTGGCGCGGTCGTCTGGCATCTTTCGACTGATAATAGCGGCAAGATTGCGGTTCGTTACAACTCAATGACACGATGCTCGGAAGAGAAACTCGGCGCACGGAAGTATCGGTTCGCGGCACATTCTGCATAGGCTCCGGCAGCTGCGGTTCGTCCATTTCATTACGTGCGGTTTGAAGGCCCTCCGGCTACATTCACCTGTCACCTCATGAATTTAATCTGCGCCAGAAAACCCTTCGCCACGCTGCGTGTGGTTACGATCGTCGCGTTCGCCGCTACGCTCGGCGCGGTGACGTGCTCGGCGACGCCGGCCAACAAGGTTGCGTTGGTGAAGCATTACGACAAGTTCCTGCCCAAGTCACTCAACACCTGCACGACCTGTCACTTGCCGAGTGACAAAAAGAACCCGGAGAGCCTCGCGGAGTTCCCGCACAATCCTTTCGGCGATCGTCTGCGCAAGCTCGGCGAGGAGGCGGAAAAGGCGGGCAAGAAGTTGGACATCCCGCATCGGCTCGCGGAGATCGCGAAGGAAGATTCCGACGGTGACGGCGTGAACAATGAGACAGAACTTCTCCTGGGTCACAATCCCGGCAACGCGAAGGACGCGCCGACAAAAAAGGAACTCGCCGATGGCAAAAAGAAAATCGCCGAGTGGACGAAGGTGCTCGCGTCGTATCGCTGGCTGCCGTTTGAGACGGTGAAGCGTCCCACTGTCCCCGCGGTGAAAAATGCGAAGTGGGTGCGCAATCCGATCGATGCGTTCGTCGCGAAAGAACACGAGGCGCGCGGGCTCAAGCCGCGGCCCGAGGCGACGAAGGAAGTTTTGCTCCGTCGGGTTTTCCTCGATCTCATTGGCCTCGCGCCGACGCCCGAAGAGATGAACGCTTTTCTCGCCGACAAGTCCGCCGATGCTTACGAGAAGGCAGTGAATCGGCTCCTCGATTCGCCGCGCTACGGCGAGCGTTGGGCGCGGCATTGGATGGATGTGTGGCGTTACTCCGACTGGACCGGCTACCAAAATGTTCCGCGTGACAGCAAGCCGCACATCTGGCGCTGGCGCGATTGGATCATCGAGTCCGTCAACGCCGACAAAGGCTACGATCGCATGCTGATAGAAATGCTCGCAGCCGACGAACTCGCGCCAACCGACGAGAATACACTGCGTGCGACTGGTTTCCTTGCGCGCAACTTCAAGGCGCTCTCTCGCGAGAAGTGGCTCGAGGACACGATCGGTCACACGTTTCAGGCGTTTCAGGGCATCACGATGAATTGCGCGAAATGCCACGACCACATGTATGACCCGGTGTCGCAGCGCGAGTATTACGAGATTCGAGCGGTTTTTGAACCGCATCAGATCCGCACTGATCGCGTGCCCGGCGTGGTGGACACGGAGAAAACCGGCGACGGCCTCGTGCGCGTTTACGATGCCACGCTCGCCTCAAAAACCTACGTGCTCGCGCGCGGCGACGAGCGCCGTCCGCAGACGAACGATCTGATTCAGCCCAATCTCCCGCGCATCTTCGGCGCGAAGTTCGAAGTGAAACCCGTCACGCTCCCGCTCCTCGCGGTGCGGCCGGACAAGCGGGACTTCGTGGTGAGCGATGACATTTCCGCAGCCGAGAAGTCGCTGGCCCAGGCGCGAGAGCAGTTGGCTGAACTTCAAGCGGGGGCGAAAGTGGACGCGAAGAAAAAGTCCGTGCCCAAAACCGCTGCAAAAGCCGCCGCCGCGGCTGCGGCGAAACTTCCACCGCAGCTCAAGCCGTTGCCCGCGGCGAAAACCATCCCCGATGCCGAGCGCAACGTCGCGCTCGCTGAGGCGCGGGTGAATTCCTTCAAGGCCACGCTTGCGGCGGAGAAGCTGGAGTCGAAGAAAAATTCTCCTGAGTGGAAGAAGGCCGCCGAAGAAGCGGTAGTTGCTCAGCGCAAAGCCGCCGTGCTCGAAGCCCGCCTTGCGCTCACCGAAGCCGAGACCGCGATGAAGGCTGCCAAGACCGACAAAACGATGACCCTCGCCAAGAGATCGCTCGCGACCGCCGAGAAAGCGATGGCGAAGGCCGAGAAAGATTCGACCGCACCGGTCAACACGGCTTACGCGCCGAACAAGTTCGAGGTCTTTCCGCCGACGAGCACTGGTCGTCGGTTGGCGCTTGCGCAATGGTTCGCGAGCAAAGAAAACCCGCTCACTGCACGCGTGGCCGCGAATCACGTCTGGGCGCATCACTTCGGTCGCGGGCTGGTGCCGACGTTGAATGAGTTCGGTCGCAACGGTCAGCCGCCGTCGAATCCGCAGTTGCTTGACTGGCTCGCGGCGGAGTTCATGTCGCACGACTGGAAGATGAAAGATCTCCACCGCGTCATCGTGACGAGCAGCACCTATCGCATGGCTTCCACGCCCGATGCCGCGAACACGAAGCTCGATCGCGACAACACCTATCTCTGGCGCATGAACTCGCGCCGCATGGAAGCAGAAGCGGTTCGCGACAATGTCCTTCACGTCAGCGGCGGTCTCGATCTCACGATGGGCGGGCCGGAGATCGACAACAAACTGGGCCTGACGTCCAAGCGCCGCAGCGTCTATCTGCGCATCGCGCCCGAGAAGGAAGTGGAGTTCATCAAGATTTTCGACGGACCGAATCCGGTGGAATGTTACTCGCGCCCCGTGACCGTAATGCCCCATCAAGCGCTCGCAATGGCCAACAGCGAACTGACGTTCACACAGGCCGACGCGCTCGCCGAAACGCTCACCGCGAATGCCGGCAAGGACGACGCGAAGTTCATCACTGGTGCGTACGAACGTGTGCTCGCACGCAAGCCAACGAAGGATGAAGTGAAACTCTGTGGCGATTTCCTGAATGAGCAGACGGCGATTCAGTCGAAGTCCGCGGTGAAGAAATCGGTGAAAGCTGCCGAGGTCATTCCCGTCGCCGCAACACCGGCCACGACCAACAAGATGGCCGTGGCGAAAGCTGCGGAGGTTCCGATGCCGGCAGCCAAACCCACTTCACCCGCTCAACGCGCCCGCGAAAACCTCGTGATGGTGCTCTTCAACCACAATGATTTCGTGACCATCCGATGACAATTGAAACACAGAGACGCAGAGGCTCGGAGAAGGACAATTCGGCTTGCCGTCAGTGTCTCCGCGTCTCCGTGGTGAAATCCAAGCTATGAAGACCACCAATTCCTTCGGCGCCTGCGGCGTGAGCCGGCGCCAGTTCCTCACGCAGACCGGCATGGGCTTCACCGGCGTCGCCTTGAGCGCGATGCTGTTCAAGGACGGCGCGCTGCGGGCGAACGAGGCCACGGCGTTCACCCCGCCCAACGGTCAGCCGCATTTCACGCCGCGCGCGAAGTCGGTCATTTGGATTTTCCTTGTCGGCGGATTGAGCCATTTGGAGAGCTTCGACGTGAAGCCGGAGCTGACGAAATACGCGGGCAAGCTCATCGAGGAGACGCCGCACAAGGGCCTGCTCAACGAAGCGCTTATCAAGCAGAACCTCCCGAACCTCGATACGCAGAAGCGCGACGTTTACAAAAAGATCATGGGCCTCAACACCGGCTACCGCACCTACGGGCAAAGCGGGCTGGTGGTGAGCGACTGGTTTCCGCATCTCGGCACGTGCGCTGATGATCTTGCGGTGGTGCGTTCGTTCTGGACCATCGACAACAATCACGGCGCCCAGCTCACCTTCCACACGGGCCGCAACATCCGAGAGGGCGCGAATCCGACGATCGGTTCGTGGACGAGTTACGGGCTGGGGTCATTGACGGAGAATCTTCCGCAGTTCGTCGTCATCGGTGAGCCGAGCGCGGATTGCTGCGGCGGCGTGTGGACGCACGGCGCGGCTTATCTTGGTCCGCAATACTCCGGCGTGCGCCTCAACACCGATCCGTCGAAGCCGCTCGCATTCATCAAGCCCGCTGATCCGACGATGACTCCCGAGGAGCAGGAGCATAATTTTTCGCTGCTCGGAAAATTGAACCGCCTCTCTGGAATCGATTATCCCGATGACGAATTTCTCCGCGCGCGCATCAAGTCCTACGAGCTCGCGTTCCAGATGCAGACGGCGATTCCCGACACGCTTGGCCTGCAAAAGGAATCCGAAGCCACGAAGAAAATGTACGGCCTTGACCAGAAGGAGACGGAGACGTTCGGCCAGCAATGTCTCGTCGCGCGCCGGCTGGTCGAACGCGGCGTGCGGTTCATCCAGCTTTTTCACGGCGGCGTCGGCAGCGCAGGTGCGTGGGATTCGCATCGTGACATCAAGCTAAACCACACGAAGCTCTCGAAGCAGGTAGACCAACCCATCGCCGCGCTCATCAAAGATCTGAAGCAACGTGGTCTCCTCGACGACACGCTCGTCGTGCTCGGGACGGAATTCGGTCGCACGCCCGGCGCGGATTACAACGAAGGCGCGATGGGCACAGGTCGCGACCATCACCCGCACGGCTTTACGTGCGTGCTTGCCGGTGGCGGCACCAAGGGCGGGATTGTTCACGGCGCCACGGATGAAATCGGCTTCCACGCGGTGGAGAACCGTCACTACGTCACCGACCTTCACGCGACCGTCTTGCACCAGATGGGCCTCGATCCGCGCAAGCTCCAGTATCCGGGCCGGCAACGGCTCGATCAGGACTACGGCGAAGTGATTAGGGGAATCCTCGCATAGTCTGGTAGGAGTCGACGTAAGGAGACTCAAATTGGATTCGGGAAGTTAGAGTCTCGTTACCTCGACTCCTACCGCACGAAGGGCTAGGCTTTCGACCGTGATGCGTCCCTTCATTCTGCTGTTGCTTGCTGCGACTTCGCTCGCGGCGCAAACGCGTGCGGATTCTGAGATCGTCATTACCAACGCGCAGCAGCTCCGCCTCATGGCGCCCACCAATGCCGCGTTGAAACATCCTGTGCAACTCCGCGCGGTGGTCACTGCGGTGGATCGAGCGCGCACGGTGTTCATGCAGGATGAAACCGGTGGAACGTTCATGGGCGGGCGGAACTCCAGCCAGACACTTCAGCCGGGCGACCTTGTCGAAGTTCGCGGAACGTCGTACTCCGGGCTCTTCGTTCCGGGCATAACGGCGTCGAACGTTACTGTGATCGGCCGCGCAGCGTTGCCCCGCGCGGTGCCCGCGACTTACGATGACTTACTTACAGGGCGCGTGCATTATCAGCGCGTTGAAGTGAGCGGGATCGTGCGGTCCGTGGAGCCGGGTTTAACGAACCGCACCACGATCATGCTCGCCATGGGCTCGAGGAAACTCGAGGTCCAGTTTCAACCGACGGGCGAAACCAATCTGCCGCCGCTCATTGACGCGAGCGTGCGCGTGACCGGCCTCGCGGCGGGCTACATCAACGACAAGCGCCAGCTCGTCGCGCCGCAGGTGTTTGTCAACAATCCCGACGATATTCGTATCGATACGGCTCCGCCCGCCGATGCCTTCGCCGCGCCCGAACATACCGTGACGGGGTTGTTGAACTTCAATCCGGCCGGCATCTCCAGCCATCGCATTGTCACACGCGGAGTCGTTACCTACCAGCGACCGGGCGAAGCGTTATACCTGCGCGATGCGAACCGCGGCCTTTTCGTGCAGACACGGCAAGCGACCACCGTGCGTCCCGGCGATCTCGTCGAGGTCGTGGGCTTTCCCACAATGGGAGCGTTCAGCGCGTTCCTCGAAGACGCGGAGTTTCGCACGGCGGGAACTGGCCCGGAGCCGCAGCCGATTGCGACCACCGTGCGCGACGCGGTGCGAGGAACCAACGATGCCGACCTCGTGACGCTCGACGCGCGTTTGCTCGAAGTGTTGCAAACGCCCACTGAATCGGTGCTCGTGTTGCGCGAGGGCGACACGGCTTTCAACGCCCGGCTCGCGCGAACGTCGCTCGATCTACGCAATGGCAGCCGTGTGCGTCTCACTGGCGTCTGTCGCGTCGAGGAAGCGACGGGCACGACGGGATTTCGAGCCAACCCGCGAACGATTGAAATTCTGCTCCGCTCACCCGAAGACATCGCCGTCATCAGCGCGCCGACCTGGTGGACGGCACAGCGTCTCGCGGTGGCCGCCGGAATTTTGCTTGTGCTTGCTGTGGCGGCTGTCGTGTGGGCCGCGACGTTGCGGCGACGCGTGGCGGAGCAGACCGAGGTCATTCGTCACAAGGTTGAGCGCGAAGCAGTGCTCGAAGAACGCCAGCGGGTTGCGCGCGAGATGCACGACACCCTGGCGCAAAGTTTCTCCGGCCTCGGGTTTCAACTCGAAGCGCTCAACGAACAACTCCCCGCAGGAGCTGACTTGGCCAAGTCGCGATTGGAGACGGCACAGCAAATGGTACGGCACGGGCAGGAGGAATTTCGCCGCTCGCTCATGAATCTTCGCGCGCAAGAACTGGAACGCGGAACTCTCGTCACTGCCTTGCCAGAATTGGCGCGGCAAATCACCGCCGGAGCGGGCATCGAACTGCACTGCGATGTTCGCGGGACGCCGCGGGGATTGCCGGAAGCGATCGAGGCAAATCTGCTGCGCATCGGTCAGGAGTGCGTTACGAACGCCGTGCAGCACGCGCGGCCGAAACGAATCGACGTACAGCTCAGTTACGATGACGAAGCGGTGCAGCTGCGGGTGACCGACGACGGCGCAGGATTTGATCCAGGGCAGTTGAAGCAGGCGCGCGAGGGACATTTCGGCTGGCGCGGCATTCGCGAGCGCGCGGAGCAGATTCGTGCAACGGTGGACTTGAGTTCACAGCCCGGGCGCGGCACAGAAGTCTCCGTCACTTGCCCAACCTGACCATGGCACGAAGCAAAATCAGACTCCTGCTGGTGGACGATCATCTGGTCGTGCGCATCGGACTGCGCGGCTTGCTCGAGACGCAGGCTGATCTCGAAGTCGTGGCGGAGGCGGCGGGCGGAGACGCGGCGGTGCGCGAGTTCGAAAAGCATCGGCCGGATGTGACGCTGATGGATTTGCGGATGCCCGATCGCAGCGGGCCCGACGCGATCACGGCGATCCGCCAGAAATTTCCCGATGCGCGCGTGCTGGTGCTCACGACGTTTGACAACGACGAGGACATTTACCGGGCGCTCGAAGCGGGCGCGGTCGGCTACCTGCTGAAGAGCACCGACAGCAAGCCGCTGCTCACGACAATTCGCGCGGTGCACGCGGGCACATACCGGCTTCCGGCGGAAGTCGCGGCACGCATGACCGAACGACGCGCGATGCCGGAACTTTCGGTTCGCGAACGCGAGGTGCTGGCGCTCATCGTGAAGGGTCGGAGCAATAAGGAAATTGGCCACGACCTCGGCGTCGCGGAGAACACGGTGAAGAACCACGTGAAGGTCATCCTCGACAAACTCGGCGTGCAGGATCGCACGCAGGCGGCCACGACGGCGATTCAGCGCGGGCTCGTCAGGCTTTAGGTGCGGGCTCCGCGAGGGCTTCCTCGATCTTCCTTTTCATCAACGCGTAGTCGGCATCACCCTTCACGTACTCGCCGCCGGGATGGATGTGGCGGATTCGACCGTCTCGGCCGATGAGGAAGCTCACGCTGGTGAAATCGCGCTCGGCGCCGTTCAGCCACCATTGCTTGAGTGTCTGCCAGTTCGGATCGGTGGCGATGGGAAATTTGAAACCGAACTTCTCCGCGCGCTCCTTCACCTCGTCCGGACGCAACGGCGATGGGGTCTTGTGGTGGTAGAAACCGAGGACGACGAGGCCGCGTTCGCGAAACGTTTCGTGGAACTCCTTGAGCGCCGGCGCGGTCGCAGCGCAGAAGTTGCAGTTGGGTGCGGTCCACCAACGGATGAGGACGACTTTGCCGTGGAGTTCAGCCAGGCGGAGCGGAACGGAGTTCAGCCAGTTTGCAACCTGCCATGCCTTCGCGGGTTGGCCGATGAGTCTTGCCCAGGAATTTTGGGAAGATTGCGTGTGTGCCGACAACGGCTTGGCGATTCCGGCGCACGCGAGCGCGGTGATGATTTGCCGGCGGTTCAGGGAGGTGTGCGGGAGTTTGGTGCCGGTGTTCATGGTGCGCGTTTACTGTGACAGGATTCCGCACCAAGGGTCGTTCCACAACTGGAGAGAGGTGGTGGCAGCGCCGCTGCGGTGGCGCATGTTTGTCCTTTCATTGTCTTCCGATGGCGGCTTCATGGAGGCGTTGTCACACAATTGTAACATGCCTGACCTTTGATCGTAATAATTGACCCCTAGTCTCGCCGCCGATGAAACAAGAAATAAAACGAACGCTTCGGCAGATGTTCGGCCTTGTGCTACTTGCCGGAACCACTTCTCTCCACGCCCAATCTAACGACGGTCTGCTCGACAAACTGGTCGAGAAGGGCATTTTAACGGTCAAGGAAGCCAATGGCCTGCGGGAGGAAGCCGACAAGGACTTTACCAAGGCTTTCAGCACCAAGACCGGTCTCCCTGACTGGGTGACGGCGATGAAATTCAACGGCGATCTGCGCATGCGTTATGATCGCATCACCAGCGCGGAGAAAATTTCAGCGGATCGCGACCGCTATCGCTATCGGCTGCGTTTCGGTTACACCGCGACGCTGAAGGACAGCTTCGAAGTCGGCATTGGTCTGACTTCTTCCGAACAGACGGGCAACGCCAGTCCGGCGGACCCAATTTCCAACAATCAATCGCTTCAGGACAACGGCTCCAAGAAGGCGATCGGCTTGGATAAGGTTTACGCCAAATGGACGCCGATCAACGGCCCCACGTGGTCGGCTTCAGCCACGATTGGCAAGATGGAGAACCCCATTGTGTTTCCCTCTACAATCCTGTTCGACAAGGATTACACGCCGGAGGGTTTCGCGGCGGAAGTCACTTATCGCCTGAACGACCAACATTCTTTCAAGGGCTTGGGCGCGGTGTTTGTGCTCGATGAGACCTCTGGCAGCGTGCGCGACCCATATATGTTTGCCGGGCAATTGCGTTGGGACGCAAACTGGTCGCCCAAGTGGCAGAGTTCTGTTGGCGGCGCGGTGCTGAGCATTGTCAACCGGGCCAACCTCCAGACCAACGCCGTCCCTGATATTGGCGCCGGCAACTCGCGGTTGGCCTCGGGCATTCTGTCCAACGCCTATACTTCCGTGTATGCGGACGCCAGTTTGACCTACATGCTCGATAGCTTTCTCGGCTACAAATCGGCGTTCCCGATCACTGCTTCCGGTGACTACATGAAAAACCTGGCGGCCCAGCAAAATGACACCGGCTACTCAATCGGCGCGACCTTCGGCAAGGCGGGTAAGAAGGGCCTGTGGGAACTCAATTACCGCTATACGCGTCTCGAGGGCGACGCGTGGTTTGAAGAATTCGTCGAGTCTGACTTCGGCGCGTTCTACAGAAACGGCGGCGCGATCGGCGTGGCCAACGGCTACCGTTCCGGCACCAACGTCCGCGGCCATTGGATCAAGGGCACCTACAACTTCTACGATTCCCTCAGCTTCAGCGTCGCCTACTTCCTGACCGAAGTGATCAACCAACCAGGCGTCACTCGTTACGACAGCGGCACCGGCCGCCTCTTCGTGGAAGCGGTTTGGAAATATTAACTGAAGCGTAACAATTGACTGCCAACTGATCCCCTACACTGCTCACGTTATGAAAAAACTGTTTACTTCGACGATTCTGTCCCTGCTCGCCAGCCTCACGATGGCTCCCTCGTCCCATGCCGGCAACATCACCGTCAAGGGTTCTGATACCCTGGTCGTGCTGGCGCAGAAATGGGCCGAGACGTTCATGGGCAAGAATGCCGCGACCAAGATTCAAGTCACGGGCGGCGGCACCGGCACCGGCTTCGCCGCGTTACAGAATCAGACCACCGACCTCGCCAACGCCTCGCGCAAGATCAAGTCCGCCGAGACGGCGTCTTGCATCAAGGCTTTCGGCAAGCGCCCGACCGAATACAAAGTCTGCCTCGACGGCCTCTCCGTTTACGTCGGTGCGGAGAATCCGGTAAAGGAACTGTCGCTGGAACAGCTCGAGAAAATCTTCACGGGCAAGACCAAGAACTGGAAGGAAGTCGGCGGCGCAGATGCACCCATCACCGTTTACAGCCGCGAAAACAGCTCGGGCACCTATGAGTTCTTCAAGGAACACGTCCTGCAAGGCAAAGACTTCGCTGCCAGTGCGCAGACCATGCCCGGAACCGCCGCCGTGCTCCAGGCCGTCGCGAAAGACAAGAACGGCATCGGCTACGGTGGCGCCGCCTACGGCGCGGGTGCCAAGCATCTCGCGATCAAGAAGGACGCGGACTCTCCCGCCGTGGAGCCGACGGAAGAAAACGTGATCAAAGGATCGACCGGTGCGGATGGCGGCTATCCCATCTGGCGCTACCTGTTCATCTACGTGAACCCCGCGCTGGACAAGGGCGAAGTGGCGACCTACCTCAACTGGATTCGTAGCGACGAAGGCCAGAAGGTCGTGAAAGACGTCGGCTATTATCCGCTGCCGAAGCATTTGCGGCAGTAAGTTTCCGTGCATTGAAACTTTCCACTGCATTCCTCCTGGCGGCGCCGGCGATGAGCCGGCGCCGTTGTTTGGTTCCCAGCCGGTGAAAAGTTCTGCGTCACACAATTGTCGATTGTCAGCCGAGCCCGGAGCCAACTAACCTCGTCCCGTATGTCGCCGACGAACACGAAATCAAACCGCTCCATTGGATGGATGGGGTTGAAGCGTGGCCATCGGGCGCGGCCGCTCGAATGGTTGGCGGAGAAATTCGTATTCCTTGTCTCCCTCTCGGCGATCGTGATGATCTTCCTGATCTTCTTGTTCGTCGCGCGTGAGGCGATGCCGGTGATGTTCGGACGGATGAATTCCTCGCTCGTGCAGAAAACGATTCCCGTGGCGGACATGGACAAGCTCTCGCCCGCGGAACTGCAGGAATATCTCGGGCTCACGCCGAAGGAATTCAAGAATCTCGATCGCGATTCGTTGAAAGACCTGATGGCGGTGAAACTTGAATCCGCGGCGGAAGCGCCGAAGGACAAGGACGCCAAGCTCAACACAGCTTCTTGGCGCTACCTTCTCGGGTCGCATCAGTGGACTGGCTACGACAAGCCCGAGTACATCTGGCAACCCGTCTCCGACATTCACAAATACAACCTCATCCCGTTGATCATCGGCAGCCTGAAGACCACGATCGTGGCATTGCTTTTCTCCGTGCCGCTCGCGCTTGGCGCGGCGATTTACGTTTCGCAACTGGCCAGCGCCCGCGCGCGTGAGTTGCTCAAGCCCGGCATCGAATTGCTCGCGGGCATTCCTTCCGTCGTGCTCGGCTTCTTCGCGTTGATGGTGATGGCGACTTTTCTCCAATCCGTCTCCGGCTCCCAATCGCGGCTCAACGCCTTCGTCGCCGGCATTGCGCTGGGGCTCGCGACGATTCCGGTCATTTTCTCCATCGCAGAAGATGCGCTCACGAGTGTGCCGCGAAGCTACACGCAAGCCGCGTTGGCGCTCGGTTCCTCCAAGTGGCAAGCCGCGTGGCAGATCGTTCTGCCGGCCGCGATTCCCGGCGTGTTCGCCGCTGTCGTGCTCGGCTTCGGTCGCGCGATCGGCGAAACGATGGTCGTGCTCATGGCCAGCGGCAACGCAAGCATCGTATCGTGGAACTTCTTCGACTCCACGCGCACGCTGACCGCGACGATCGCGGCTGAGCTGGCGGAAACCGTTTTCGGCGGGCATCACTACCGGATTCTGTTCGTGATCGGCACCTTGCTGTTCATCGTGACATTTTTGTCGAACCTTCTCGCCGATGTCGTGATGCACCGGCTGAAGCATCGGCTGGAGGGCAAGCGATGAGTTCCGTACCCCACGCCAAGTTCCAGCGGCACCGTTTCGATTTTCCGTCGTTCTTTTTCGCCAGCCTCACTGGGCTTGCCACACTGCTGATCGTGGCGATCCTCGCGGTCATTCTCGGCAACATTCTCATCAACGGCTGGGAAGGCATTTCCTGGCGCTTCATCACCGCCGGCACGGAGAAGGACATGTTCGACGTGAACAAAGCGGGCGTGCTGCCAATGATCTTCGGGACAACCGCGCGTGTGATCCTCATGACGATCTTCGTGATTCCCGTCGGCGTGACGACCGCGATCTATCTCACGGAGTACGCGCACGCGTCGTCCTGGTTCACCCGCGTCATCCGCGGCGCGATCAACAACCTCGCAGGAGTTCCTTCGATCGTCTTCGGTTTGTTTGGCCTCGGCTTTTTCATCAGCTTCGTCGGAGGCAGCCTCGACGGGTTAATCGATCCGAGCGGCCACGAACCACACTGGGGCAAACCCGCGATTCTTTGGGCGTCGCTGACCCTTGCGGTAATGACGCTGCCCGTCGTGATCGTGGCAACCGAGGAATCGTTGCGCGCCATTCCTTCTGGCTTACGCGAAGCGAGCCTTGCGCTCGGCGCGACAAAGTTGGAAACGATCATCAAGATTGTCCTGCCGCAGGCGTTACCCGGCATCATGACCGGCGGAATTCTGGCCGTGGGCCGCGCGGCGGGCGAGGTTGCGCCCATACTCTTTACCGGCGCGGCGTATTACATGGCGTCGCTGCCCAAATCGCTCAGCGATCAGTTCATGGATCTCGGTTACCATGTGTTCATCCTCTCGACGCAGTCGCCGAACATCGAGAAGACGCGGCCGATTCTCTACGCGACGGTGCTCGTATTGTTGCTGTTGACCTTCGCGCTGAACTTCGTTGCCATTCTGGTCCGCTCGCGCATGCGGAAGAAACTGCGGATGCTCAATTGATTTTATGTCGGAAACGACCGTGCCCAATATCGTCCTGAAAGCGCCCACGCCCGCGGTGCCGAAACCCGATGCCGCCACTGCATCCGCCGAGGCGCCGTTTATTACGACGGAGAATCTTTGCCTTTCGTACGGCACTTCGCCCGCGCTCAAAAATATTTCGCTGACCATTTGCGAGAAGCGCGTCACCGCTTTCATCGGACCGTCTGGCTGTGGCAAGTCCACTTTCCTGCGGTGCTTCAACCGGATGAACGACCTGATCGACAGCGTTCGCATCACTGGTCTCATCAAGATCGCCGGCCAAGACATCAACAGCCCGGACGTTGACGTGATCGAGCTCCGCAAACGCGTGGGCATGGTGTTTCAAAAATCAAACCCGTTTCCGAAATCCATTTACGAGAACATCGCCTACGGCCTGCGTCTCCACGGCACGAGTAACAAATCGGAGTTGGACGTCGTCGTGGAGCAAAGCCTGCGCAGCGCGGCCTTATGGGACGAAGTGAAGGACCGTCTTCACAGTAGCGCGCTCGGACTTTCTGGCGGCCAGCAACAGCGTCTGTGCATTGCGCGCGCGATTGCCATCAAGCCCGAGGTGATTCTGATGGACGAACCGGCGTCCGCACTCGATCCCATCGCGACCACGCGCATCGAGGAATTGATCTTGGAACTCAAACGCGATTTCACCATCGTCATCGTCACGCACAACATGCAACAAGCCGCGCGCATCTCCGACCAGACCGCGTTCTTTTACATCGGTGAGCTGATTGAGTTCGACGACACGCGCAAGATTTTCACGAGCCCGAAGAAGAAACAGACGGAAGATTACGTCACCGGGCGATTCGGTTGATTAAGCAATTTTCGTCCGTGGTTCGTCACGCCGCGCCACGGACAACTGACGACTGACAATCATGCAAACCCATTTCGACAAAGACCTCGCGGACTTCAAAGAAAAGCTGCTCACCATGGGCAGCCTTGCCGCTACCGCTGTCAAAGGCTCGATCAAGGCGCTCGTGGACCGCGATGACGATCTTGCCCGCAAGGTGAAGGAGGACGACGACCTGATCGACAAGCTGGAAATGGAGGTGGACGAGATGGCGATCGTGTTGCTCTCCCATGCACCGCTTGCG
Organism: Limisphaerales bacterium; assembly: GCA_044224905.1. Classification (GTDB taxonomy): domain Bacteria; phylum Verrucomicrobiota; class Verrucomicrobiia; order Limisphaerales; family JBGAJN01; genus JBGAJN01. The sequence continues at coordinate 677,142 of JBGAJN010000001.1, read as the reverse complement.
ACTGATCTTCGATTGATCACCGTCGGGATGAAGATTTCCCAAAATCTCGAACGCATTGGTGACGAAGCCTCCGCCATCGCCAAACGCGCGCTTGACCTGAGTCAGGAACCGCAGCTCAAGCCCTACGTGGACATTCCGCGCATGGCCACGATGGCGCTCGAAATGTTGAATGACGGCCTCGACGCGTTCGTGAACCGCAATCCTGAAAAAGCCCGTGCGATCATTCCGCGCGACAAAGATGTGGACTCGATCAACAAGCAACTCCAACGCGAACTCGCCAGCTACATGGTCGAAAAGCCGAGCACGATTTCGCGATGCCTGCATTTGATGACGATCTCCAAGCGTCTCGAACGCATCGCCGACCACGCTAAAAACGTTGCCGAGGAAGTGGTTTATCTCTACGAGGCAATTGATATTCGGCATCCCGCCGTGAGCAAGGCTGCACAATAATCTCATGCCGCGTTACGCCGCCGAATTTATCGGAACCTTCTGCCTCGTGTTCGCCGGCACGGGCGCGATCGTGATCGATCAAGTCAGCGGGGGAGCGATTACCCACGCCGGGGTCGCGCTGACGTTTGGCCTCGTTGTGTTGGCGATGATTTATACGTTGGGAGACGTCTCGGGCGCGCACTTGAATCCCGCCGTCACGCTCGGTTTCGCCGCAGCCCGCCGGTTTCCGCTGGCCAGCGTGTTGCCGTATCTCGCGAGCCAATGCGCCGGAGCCTTTGCCGCGAGCGGGCTGCTGCGCGTTTTGTTTCCAAAGAATGAATTACTCGGTGCGACTCTGCCCGCCGGTAGTGCATGGCAGTCCTTCGTCCTTGAAGTTGTCCTCACTGGAATCCTGATGTTCGTCATCTTGTCGGTCTCCACCGGTGCGAAGGAAAAAGGAATCACGGCGGGCATCGCCGTGGGCGCCGTCATCGGACTGGAGGCGATGTTTGCCGGGCCCATTTGCGGCGCGTCGATGAACCCGTTCCGTTCGCTTGCGCCGGCGATTGTCAGCGGGCACTTCGAACATCTTTGGGTTTATCTCACGGCGCCGATCCTGGGTGCTCTACTCGTTGTTCCCGCATGCACGCTTGTGCGCGGATCGGAATGTTGCGGCCACGCCGCGTCTTGCTGAAACGGACGATCTGAAGAATGGTTTGCGCGTCATGACACTCGCTGAATTTCGCCAGATACTCGCCGCCCATCCCAATCACACGTTGCGCTGGTCGCTGCCCAACGGCCAGATCGTGCCGGCGCATGCCCACGTCACAGAGGTCGCGCGCGTGGACAAGCATTTCGTCGATTGCGGGGGCACGCGGCGCGATGATTCAGTTTGTCGCCTGCAGGTGTGGGTTGCTACCGACGTTGAACATCGCCTCGCGGCCAAGAAGCTTCACCGTATCCTGGCCGTCGCCGCACCGCTTCTTCCGAGCGATGCCGTGCCGGTGGATGTGGAATATGAGGCGGGCTTCATTTCGCAGTTCCCTATCGAGACCTTCACCGCTTCGAGCGGCGAACTTGTCTTCCAACTTGGTGTCCGTCACACCGCCTGCCTTGCGGAAGACAAGTGCGGGATTCCTCAGGTCAACCCGCCGATCTTGCAGGGCATCAATTTCAAACCCCGCGCGGCGTCATCCATTTCATGAAACAAAAAATCTTGTTCGTCTGCATTCACAACAGCGCTCGCAGCCAGATGGCCGAGGCATTTGTGAATCAACTTTGTGGTAGTGCCTTCGCGGCGGAGAGCGCCGGCATCGAACCCGGAAAGCTCAACCCCGTCGTCGTTCAGGTGATGCAGGAAATTGGCATCGACATCTCCCGCAACCCGACCAAGTCCACCGATGAAATGCTCAAGCGCGGAACGAAGTTCGACTACGTGGTGACGGTGTGCGACGAAACGAGCGCGGAACGGTGCCCGTATTTCCCCGGTCAAGGAACGCGCCTCCACTGGGGCTTTCCTGATCCCTCTAGCTTCCAAGGCCCAGCCGATGAAAAGCTCACCTTCACGCGCGGGGTGCGTGATCAGATCAAAGCGAAGATTGACGCGTGGTGCGCGGAGGTTTGTCCACAAGCGGCGGTTTGAAGCGCGGTCGGGGAACTCAGCCTTTTCAATTCCTTCGTCGGACTCACGGTCAGTTGAATCCGTCGGCGGCAACTTTTAAGCCCGACGTTTCCGTCGATGAGCAAGCCATCCGCCGGCCAACCCCATACCGCTCAGTGCGATAACGGAAGGCTCGGGCACTTCGGATATAGCGAGCGTTCCGAAGCTACCGAGACCACCGCCGACCAAAACTTGTCCACTGCCATCGGGGGCGAAACGTTTGATCGTGTGGAAACTATCCTGTCCTTGAACGTAGAGGTTGTCGCTTGAATCAATGACCGCCGACGTTGGATAGGAGACCATGTTGCCGGAGGCGAAAGTCGAATCGAATGCGCCGTTGGGCTGGAATTTGAAGACGGACTGCGCGTCGCCAACCGCGACGAAAAGATAGCCCGCGCTGTCGATGCTCATGCCCGTTGGATGGGCCAAAGATCCCGTGTCCGCGAAGACGCCGAGGTCGTTGCCGTTGGAGTCAAATTTTTGCACCGAGTGCGTACTGCTGTTGGCGGCGTAGAGATTGCCCGAGGCATCCAGCGTCATGGCGACCGGGGTTCCGTTGGTGTTGAAGGCAAACGGCGTGGCGACGCCCGCCGGCGATATTTTCAAAATCGAATTACCGACCGCGCCGTACAAAAAGCCCGACTTGTCAAATGTCAGCGCGGCCAAGCTGTTGGTGTTGAAAACGCCGAGGTCCACCAACTCGTGCGAATATTTTCGAACTGGTCCCGAAGAGAAACCGAACGAGGCGTAGAGATAACCCGAGCTGTCGGTCGCCATGCTGGTGGCCCGACCGAGTGCGGTAGTGAAAACGGAATCGATTGGCGTTCCTGTGGCGTCGTATCGCTGAATGCGGCTGTAGCCGATTCCGGTGTCAGAGACGTACAGCGAAGTGTCGGCCCGCGACGTTGCGCCACTCAACGAGGCAAGCAGCGCTGCGGTGAAGAGGAATTGTTGTGCCCGTGAGGAAGCCCGGTTCTTCATCATATGAGATATCGGCATTTGGTATCACAAAAGCGGTGCGACTGTCATGCCGAAACGCATCGGACGTCGTCATAGTTGAGGCGGAAATCTCAGCGGTGAGAATCGCACCACGCAACTTTTACCTTCGGATCAATGCGCACGTTCGGGCAGATAGCCGCGCGCCAATTCGCTAAACTGGCTTACCTGCGTTGCTTGCCACGCCGCGTCGCGGCGCAGTTCCTCCGCCATCAACGCAGCGACCTTCGGCGCGGCGTCCATCGCTGCGCGAGCATCGAGGAACAGGATGCGCATACGCCGGGCGAGCACATCTTCCACCGAGCGCGCCATTTCAAAGCGCGCAGCCCAGATGACTTCGCTCGCGCGATAAGGCAGACGGGGATGCAACAACTCGCCCCACGACGGATTACCGCGGATCAATTCGCTTACGCTCTCGGCATCGCTTCCGTATACCTTGAGGTGAGCTTCCGCAGACGAATCCTTCGTCGCGCCGTGCAATGCGAGGTGGGCCGTGCGTGAAGAACGTGATTCGAGTCCGCCCACATCAGCCGCGCGATCCACTGTCTGCTCGGCCATTTCGCGATACGTCGTCCATTTGCCGCCGGTGATCGTCACCAAACCGGAATCAGAAACGATCAGCGCATGTTCACGGGAAACTTTGGACGTCTTCTGCCCTTCAGCGGATTTGAACAACGGGCGCAAGCCGGCAAACGCGCTGAGGATGTCCGCAGCGACCGGTTTCTTCGCGAGATAACGCCCCGCGTGTTCGAGAAGGAATTTAATCTCCACGTCCAACGGACGCGGTTCCAGCGAGTGCTCCGCGAGCAACGTATCCGTGGTCCCGACGACAACGTGATCGTGCCACGGGATGGCGAATAATACGCGGCCATCATCAGTGCTTGGCACCATCAGCGCGCTCGCGCCGGGAAGGTACGAGCGATCCAAAACAATGTGCGCTCCCTGGCTCATCGTCACCATTGCTTGCGCACCTGGTTCGTCCATGCGACGCACGTCGTCGGTGAAAACGCCGGTCGCGTTCACGACAACGCGGGCGCGGAGTTCGAACTCGCGATTGCTTTCGAGATCACGAGCCACCACGCCGCACACACGATCGTTTGATTTCAGCAACCGCAGAACGCTGCAGTAGTTCAACGCAATGCCGCCGAGGTCGGTGAGCGTCTGGGCGAGGCTCAAGGCGAGACGCGCATCATCAAATTGTCCGTCGAAGTATTGAACACCGCCGCGCAGGCCAACGGGCTCGGCTGCGGGCAGCAGTTGCAGAGTTTTTTGACGGGAGACAATTCGCGTGGATCCGAGGCTCAATTTCCCAGCGAGCAGATCGTAGAGTTTAAGACCGACGCCGTAAAATGCCGACTCCCACCATTTGTAAGTCGGCACTACGAACGAAAGCGTGTGGACGAGATGTGGAGCATTCTGGAGAAGCAGGCCGCGCTCGCGCAGGGATTCGCGAACGAGCGAGAGGTTTCCTTGTTTGAGATAGCGGAAGCCGCCGTGAACCAGTTTCGTGCTGCGGCTTGAGGTTGCCTTGGCGAAATCGCTCTGCTCGAGCAGCGCCGTGCGATAACCGCGCGCCGCTGCATCCACGGCAGTGCCGAGACCGGTCGCGCCACCGCCAATGACGACCACGTCCCAGTCATTCGACGAGGCGGTCAGGCGCCCGAGAGCGTCAGCACGATTCACGACTCACAATCTTCCCACGCTTTCGCGCGGGCAAGCGCCTTTGTCCAGCCGGCTGTCATCTTCTTGCGAACGGCGGGTTTCATTTTGGGAGCGAAGCGCCGATCAACCTGCCATTGCGCGGCGATCTCTTTTTGATTCTTCCAGAAGCCCACCGCGAGTCCGGCGAGATACGCGGCGCCGAGCGCCGTCGTTTCCGCAACCTTCGGACGCACGACCGGCACGTTCAGCAAGTCCGCTTGGAATTGCATCAGGAGATTGTTTGCGCACGCACCGCCGTCCACTCGGAGTTCCTTCAGCTTGATGCCGGCGTCGGACTCCATCGCGTGGAGAACATCGGCGACTTGATAGGCGATGCCTTCGAGGGCCGCGCGGGCGATGTGCGCCGAAGTCGTGCCGCGCGTGAGACCGGCGAGAATGCCGCGCGCATACTGATCCCAATGCGGCGCGCCGAGTCCAGCGAAAGCGGGCACAAGATAAACGCCGTGCGTGTCGGCAACCTTCGCAGCGAGCGCTTCCACTTCGGCGGATGACTTGATGATCCCGAGCCCGTCGCGCAACCACTGCACCACGGCGCCCGCGATGAAGATGCTGCCTTCGAGCGCGAACTCGGTCCGATTACCGATGCGCCACGCCACGGTGGTGAGGAGATTTTTCTTTGAGACGATCGGCTTGGCGCCGGTGTGCATTAGCATGAAGCAGCCGGTGCCGTAAGTGTTTTTCACCATGCCAGGCTGCGTGCAAACTTGACCGAAGAGCGCGGCTTGTTGATCGCCCGCGATACCGGCGATGGGAATCTTGTTCGAGAAAATCTCCGCCTCGCCGTAGACCTCGCTGGACGAGCAAACCTCAGGCAACACCGAGCGCGGAATGCCGAAAAGCGCGAGCAGCTCGTCATCCCAATCACCGGTCTTGAGGTTGTAAAGCATCGTGCGCGAAGCATTGCTGGCATCGGTCACGTGCCGCTTGCCGCGCGTGAGATTCCACACGAGCCACGAATCGACCGTGCCGAACGCGAGGTCGCCCGCCTTCGCCTTTTCCTTCGCGCCCTTCACATGCTGCAGAATCCACTGAAGCTTCGTTCCGGAAAAATAGGCGTCGATTACCAAACCGGTTTTGCGGCGGATCAAGGGCGCGAGTCCCTTGGCCTTGAGCCGGTCGCACATTGATGCGGTGCGGCGATCCTGCCAGACGATGGCGTTGCCTATCGGTTGACCCGTGCGGCGATCCCAAACGACGGTGGTCTCGCGCTGGTTGGTGATGCCGATGGCGGCGACGTCGCTTGCACGTGCGCTGGCTTTGGCCAGGACTTCAGTCGCGACGCTGGCCTGTGTGGACCAGATGTCGTTCGGGTTGTGCTCGACCCAGCCGGGTTTCGGAAAAATCTGCGGGAACTCCTTTTGCGCGACGGCGACGATCGAGCCCCCGTGATTGAACAGGATCGCGCGCGAACTGGTGGTACCTTGGTCAAGGGAGAGGATGTATTTCATGGGCGATGACGGGTAATGCGTGATGAAAGGACGCCGTTTCCGGAGACCGGCAAGGTTACGCGGGCCAGAACATTTTGTAAAACCAGGCGCCGATAATGCCGCCGAGGATCGGACCGACGATCGGCACCCAAGCGTAGCTCCAATCGGAGCTGCCCTTGCCGGCAATGGGGAGAATGGCGTGAGCGAGGCGCGGGCCGAGATCGCGCGCGGGATTGATGGCGTAGCCGGTCGGTCCGCCGAGCGAAAGGCCAATGGCCCACACGATGACGCCGACGAGGCACGGCGCGAAACCGGTATCGAAGCCGGAATTCGGCACGAGATTCTTCGGCGAAAGCACCGCAAGCACGCCGAGCACGAGGATGAACGTGCCGACAACTTCGGTGATGACGTTCGCGGGAGCGTTGCGAATAGCGGGACCGGTGCAGAATACGCCGAGCTTCGCGCCTTGGTTGTCCGTCTCCTTCCAGTGCGGCAGATAGGCGAGCCACACAACCACCCCGCCAAGGAACGCGCCGATCATTTGCGCGACGAGGTAAGCGGGGACGAGCGCCCAATCAAACTTGCCGATCGAAGCGAGGCCGATCGTGACGGCGGGATTCAAGTGCGCGCCGCTGACTGCGTTGACCAGATAAACCGCGACGGTCACCGCGAAAGCCCAACCGGCCGTGATCGCGATCCAACCGGCGTTATTGCCTTTCGACTTGGTAAGGAGGACGTTCGCGACGACGCCGTCGCCGAGAATGATGAGCACCATGGTGCCGATGAGTTCAGCGCTGAATGTGGTCATAGTATTGTTTGAGCGGGCTTGGCGGGACGCTAGGCAAGGCTGAGGAAGGTGTCCAACGAAAAGCCAGACCGCGCGTGTCTGCGGGATTGCCACCGATTGTCACCGAATTGTAACCTGATCGTCGCCGGACCGCCGTTGTTGGAAGAGCGTGTCCGTGTTATTTCATTGAGCGTGCCGCAGAAAATCCTCGTGGTAGATGACGAACCCGATGCAGTTGAGTTGATTCAGTTCAACTTGAAAGGCGCGGGCTTCGACGTAGTGACGGCTGCCGACGGCGCGGAAGCGCTCAAAAAGGCGCGCACGTTTTCCCCCGACTTGCTCGTGCTTGATGTGATGCTGCCGGAGGTGGACGGACTCGAAGTTTGCAAACTCCTGCGCCGCGACAACGCCACCGCCGGCATTCCGATCATCATGCTGACGGCCAAGGCCGCGGAGATCGATCGCGTGCTCGGCCTCGAACTCGGTGCGGATGATTACATCACCAAACCTTTCAGCCCACGCGAACTCGTGCTCCGCATCAAGAGCCTGCTGCGTCGCGGACAAACGCCACCGCAGGCCGCGGATCATATTCAGATCGGCGAAATGGTGATCGACGTCCCTCGGCACCTGGTAAGCATCAACGGCAAGCGCGTCGATCTCACGGCCACCGAATTCAAGCTGCTGAGCGTGTTGGCTCAACGTCGCGGTCGCGTGCAGTCGCGCGAACAACTTCTGCGCGACGTTTGGGAATACGACAACTTGATCGACACCCGCACCGTGGACACGCACATGCGCCGCTTGCGCGAGAAACTCGGCAAGGGCGCCAAATACCTCGATACGGTCCGTGGCGTGGGCTACCGCTTCGTCGAGGCGTGAGTCGGTTGCGGATTGCAGAATTTCCCCCGGAGGTTGAAGCTGGCCGCGTGATTCTCTGGTTCCGCCCGGATTATTTATTTGCATGTGGCCGACGCTGACCATCGCCGCGATTCTCGCACTCGTTGCGTTGCATCTCTTTTGGCGCCGGCGTTTCGCGGCGGAGCGGGCGCGTGCTGAGCAGGGCACCCGTGAGTTGTCCGCGCTGCGTCTGCAGCATCAACAGGAACTCGCCCACGAACACGCGCAGCAGCACGCGTTGTTCAACAGCATGGTGGAAGGTGTGCTCCTACTCGACCACGAGGGCAAAATTCGTCTGGCGAATGAGGCACTCGAGCGGTTGTTCAGACTGACCAGCGACATTCGCGGGCAATCGATCATGGAAGCATTTCGTCTGCACGAATTGCAGGAGCTGGTGAACCGCACGTTGATCGATGGCCGGGTGCTCGGTCACGAACTCGAGTTGCCGGTGCTGGACAATCGCTGCCTCCAAGTAAACGCCGCCACGTTCATGAATCACGATGGGCATCACAAAGGCATGATCCTCGTTTTCCACGATCTCACGCGTCTCAAGCAGCTCGAGAATACCCGCAAGGAATTCGTCGCGAATGTCAGCCACGAACTCCGCACGCCGCTCTCGCTCATCAAAGGTTACGTCGAGACACTAATCGACGGCGCCCGCGACAATCCCGAGGTGGCGTTGCGTTTCCTCCAGACCATCGAGAAGCACGCCGACCGGCTCACGTATTTGATCGAGGACCTGCTCACGATTTCGCGGCTCGAGTCCGGGCAGATCGTGCTGCATTTGCAGGATGTCGATTTGCACGACGTGGTTGAACGCGTACTCGGCGACCTGCACTCGCGCGCCCCAGAGAAAAAAGTCACGCTCGAGAATCAGGTTCCGCTCGGTCTCCTCGTTCGCGCCGACGCCGATCGCTTACAGCAAGTGCTCTTCAACCTCGTGGACAACGCCATCAAATACGGTCGCAATGAAGTTCGCGTGGTCGTCAGCTCGCAGCCAGCGGAAGAAAAACTCGTGGAGGTTTCCGTCACCGACAACGGCCCGGGCATTGCGCCTGAGCACACGGAACGAGTCTTCGAACGCTTCTATCGCGCGGACAAGGCGCGTTCGCGTGAAGCAGGCGGCACCGGACTTGGGCTCGCCATCGTGAAACACATCGTGCAATCGCACGGCGGGGAAGTCTCGCTGCGGAGCGAAGTGGACAAGGGCTCGACGTTCTCCTTCACCTTGCCGCGGGCGTAATTCGGCCGGCTTACTTCGGCTGCCGGTGAATTTTGTAAACCGCCGCCTGATCGGTGGGCTTGATCAAAATCTCATCGATGCACACGTGCGCGGGACGGCTCGCGCACCACACCAACGCTTCGGCGATATCTTCACCGGTCAGCGGCGTCATGCCTTCGTAAACCTTCACCGCCTTGGTCTTGTCGCCTTTGAAACGCGTGTAGGCGAACTCGGTGTGCGCGAGACCCGGATCAACGCTGCCGACGCGGATGCCCGAGCCGCAGATCTCTAGCCGCAACGACTTCGTGATCGAAAGCTCCGCCGCCTTCACACCGCAGTAAACGGAGCCCCCTTCGTACGGCTGGCGTCCCGCGATGGAGCCGATGTTCAAAATGCTTCCCGCCTTGTGCGGCAGCATCAACGGCAGCACCGAACGCGTCACCCGCATCAAACCGAGCAGATTCGATTCAACCATCGCGACCCAATCGGCATCTTTTCCATCGGCGACAGTCTCCGCGCCGTGCGCACCGCCGGCGTTGTTGATCAGGACATCCACACGCGGCGTGAGCGTGCGAATCCATTGCACGAACGCTTCCACGTTGGGCGTGCTGGCGACGTCCAGCACGTGGACATGAGCCGAGGCAGCGCCAGCTTTGCGGGCTTCCTGCGCGACGGCATCGAGCTTTTCTTCACGGCGCGCGCCGAGAATCAGGTTGCAACCTTCCGCGCCGAACGCGCGCGCGGCGGCCGCGCCGATGCCGCTGGAGGCGCCGGTGATGAGGACCCATTGATTGGCAAGACGAGATGGCATGGCGGGAGATTATTTTGAAGTGACGCGCCGGGAAAGCGCGCGACGACGTTCGTTCACATCAGTTTCAGCTTCGGCAAATCCTGCGAATCGACCAAACCGACGGGCTCGCGCTTCGCGTTCACGACGATTAAATCGTCGATGTTGCGCTCGTTGAAAATCTTCAACGCCTCAGCCGCCAGCGCCTCGTCGCGGATGCAGATCGGGTTCGGCGTCATGACGGATTTCAACGTGCGCGACAGCAAATCGCCATCGGTCGCCATGTGCCGGCGGAAATCGCCGTCCGTGAAGACGCCCGCGATTTTACCACGCGCATTGACCACGCTGAGGCTGCCTGAACGGGCGCGGGTCATCACGAGCAAGGCCTCCTTCACAGTGAGCGAATCCGGCGCGAGCGCGTTGCGCGCACCGGTGCGCATGATGTCGCGGACCTTCACGAGCAACGCGCGGCCGATGGCACCGGACGGATGGTGCTTCGCGAAATCTTTCTGCGTGAAGCCGCGTGCTTCGAGGACGGCCATTGCGAGCGCGTCACCCATGACGAGCATCGCGGTCGTGCTTGCGGTCGGCGCGAGATTGAACGGGCACGCTTCCTTGGCAACTTTCACCGCCAACACGACATCGCTGTGACGCGCGACGGTGGATTTCACATTGCCGGTGAGGGAAATAATTTTCACCGAGAAGCGCTTCAACGCGGGAAGCAGATTGATCAACTCCTCCGATTCGCCGGAATAACTAAGCGCGAGGATCAGGTCGCCATCGTTGATAATGCCAAGATCGCCGTGGAGCGCATCGACGCTGTTGAGCACGACGCTGGTCGAACCAGTGCTCGTCAACGTGGCGGCGATTTTTTGACCGATGTTGCCGGACTTGCCGATGCCGACCACGACGATCTTGCCGCGCTGTTGCAGGATCTCGACGGAGAGTTCTACCGCCTGCGCGAAACTCTGATCGAGCTGTGCGCGGACGGCTTTCAACGCTGCCAGCTCGATGTCGAAGACGTTGCGGGCTTTGGCGAGGTGGTTCACGGGCGAGTTACTCGGCGTTTGGATACGAGCCGAGCACCTTCACGAAGCTGCATTGGTTCTCCAGCTCGGCGATGGCCTTGGCCACGCGTTTGTCGGCCAGGTGACCGTCGCAATCGACGAAGAAGAAATATTCCCACGCGCGGCGCTTGCTCGGGCGCGATTCGATCTTCGTCATGTTGATGCGATAGCGGCGGAACGGAGCGAGCGCATGATGCAGCGCGCCCACGGCGTCGCGGATGCTGAGCATGAGGCTCGTGCGATCGCGACCGGTCGGCGGCGGGCACTTGCGGCCGAGCACGAGGAAGCGCGTGGCGTTGGCCGAGTTGTCTTGAATGTCGTGCTCGAGCACGGGCACGCGATATTTCTCGGCGGCGAGCAGACCGGCGATGGCGCCGGAATTCTTTTCCTTCGCGGCAAACTCCGCGCTGCGGGCGTTCGAAGAAGTCTCGATCAATTCCGCCTGCGGGTAATTTTTATGAATCCAGCTGCGGCACTGCGCGAGCGTCTGCGGATGAACGTAGAGGCGCTTGATCCGATCGCGGCGTGTCTTGCTGACGAGGCAGTGGGAAATCGGCAGGACGATTTGCGCAACGACCTTCAGGTCACTGTCGACGAACATGTCGAGCGTGTGCGTGACGACGCCTTCGGTGGAATTCTCCACGGGTACTACGCCATAATCAGCACGACCCTTGGCGACTTCGTTGAACACATCGGCGATGGTTTTCTGCGGAACATACCGCAGGCTTGCGCCGAAACGCTGGATCGCCGCTTGATGCGTGAAGGTCGCTTCCGGTCCGAGGTAGGCTATCGCCATCGACTTCTCCAGCGACAGCGCGCTGGACATGATTTCGCGGTAGATGGCGCGCAGGGACTCGTTGGTGATCGGGCCCGCGTTCAGCTTGGCAACACGTGCGAGCACGATGCCTTCGCGATGCGGCGCGTAAATTTCTTCGCCGGCCTTGAGCTTGATCGCGCCGATTTCGAGCACGTGCCGCGTGCGTTCGTTCAACAGCTTGACGATTTGTTCGTCGAGTTTGTCGATGGCCTGACGGTGCTTGGAGAGGGACATCGGGAGGCGTGTTGGATTTACGATTGGCCGGTCTGCTCGGAGGACGCGGCGGCGGGTTCGATGGATTTACCTTCGACCTGTTCGAGCGATAGTTGATCGGGCGGAACCGTCGCCAAGCCGGGTTCGGCAGTGACCAGCGACTCGGGCTTCTGCACCGGAATGCGGCGCAACTCATCCGCGGCGGGCAAGTCATCGAGACTACGCAAGCCGAAGTATTCGAGGAACTGCGGCGTGGTGCTGTAGAGCGCGGGTCGGCCGACGACTTCCGCGCGACCGCTCTGTTCGATGAGGCCGCGCTCCATCAGTGTTTGCATCACGCCGTCGACGGACACGCCGCGAACTTGTTCCATTTCGGTGCGGGTAAGCGGCTGGCGGTAGGCGATGATCGCGAGCGTTTCCAAAGCCGGCGCGGAGAGGCGCGTGGGACGATTCTTTTCGCCAACGAGCGTCTTGAGCCACGGACCGTATTCGGGTTGTGTGACGAATTGCCAGGCACCGGCCACACACGCGAGGCGATAACTGCGCGCGGCGGTCTCGTGTTCGCGGGCGAGTTCTTCGAGCGCCGCGATGAGGTCGGCGTCCTTCACCTTCTTGAGCGATTTGGCGGTCGGATCTTCCGAGGCTTCCGCGGTGGCACTAAACAGATCGCGAAGATCTTTTGAGCTGAGCGGTTTCTGGGAGGAGAACAGGATCGCCTCCAAAATGGATTTCAGTTCCATGGTTTCAAGATGGGTTCGGTGACGGCGATGGTTGCTCGGCGGCGGGAGCGCTCGCTGGCGCGTCAGTCGGTGCCGGGGCCGGCGCGGCTTGCGGTGGCGCCTGGCTGATTTCGATTTCCGCGAACGCTTCCGGCTGCGTGAAGACGAGCATCTTCAAGCGAATCAACTCCAGCATCGCCAGGAACGTCACGACAACTTCCGTGCGGCTGGTGGCGGATTCGAACAACTCCGAGAAGCGCAGCTTCGGCTTGCTGGAGATCATCGTCCGTAGCAATTCAATCTTCTCGCTGACGCTCCATTTGTCCTGGAACACGTCGCGGGTCTCGCCTTCGCGCGCAGCGAAGCGTTTCAAGATCGAGCTGACGGCGTTGACGAGATCGAAGACGGACAACTGCCCTTTGAGGTCGGGCTCGCTGGTCTCGAGTTCCACCTTGCCGGGCGTGCGCGGGTAAATGTTCTCCTGCGCGTGCTCGCGTTCCTGCAATTGCGCGGCGGCGTCCTTGAATTTTTTGTATTCGACGAGCTGACGGATGAGTTCCCAGCGCGGATCTTCCTCGTCTTCCTCGCCCTCGGGAGTGACCTGTTGCTCGACGGGCAGCAGCTCCTTGCTCTTGATATACATGAGCGTGGAAGCCATCACGAGAAACTCGCCCGCGATCTCGAGGTCGAACTCGCGCATCAAGTCGACGTATGCGATGAACTGCGTGGCCAACTCGGTGAGGTTGACCTCATAGATGTCCACTTCCTGCTTCTTTACGAGGTAAAGGAGCAGGTCGAGCGGGCCTTCGAAGACCTCGAACTGGACTTTGTATTCAGCCATGCAAAACCGGGAGGACCAGCCTCGACGGATGCGGGATGGTAAAGGCAGCGCGCGGGCTTTGGCAACGCTTGTATTCGCTGTTTTGATTCATCGCGGCGAATATTGCCTGTTGCCAATCGGCCGTGCAGAGGTTGAAATAACCTCACCAAATGTCCGAGTCCGCATGACGACGGAAACTCCCAAATCCAGATTAAGCGCGCCGCTCATCGCTGCGCTCGCCCTGTGGATTCTGCCCATCCTCGTCGTGACCGTCATGGTGGCGATGAACCCGCAGAAACGCACGGTGACGCCGCTGTATCACGAAGCGTCGGCGAACTGGTGGCAGGGCAAGGCGCTCTACGTCGGCCCGAGCGGAATGAATTACCTACCGCACTTCGCGCTGGCCTTCGCACCCTTCCAAGTGCTGCCCTCGCCCGTCGGCGATGTCGTATGGCGAATAGTCTCGGGAGGCTTGCTCGCTCTTGGTTTCTGGCGGCTCGCGCGGCAACTCAACCCGGCCAAGGCGGACAAATTTTTTCTCCTGTCCACGGCGATCGGTCTGCTGTTGTGCCTCGACGCCCTCCGCAGCGGTCAAGCGAACCTCATGTTCGGCGCGCTTACAGTGAACGCCGTCGTGCTGTTGATCCAACAACGCTGGTGGTTCGCAACGCTCGTGATGTTCATCGCGCTCGCCGTAAAACCCCTCGGGCTCGTGCTGCTGATGTTGGCCCCGGCGGTGTATCGAACGATGATCTGGCGCGTGGCCGGTGGCTTCGTCGCGTTCGTGGCGTTTCCATTTCTTTTCGCGAATCCGCAGTACGTCATCGGTCAGCATCAGGCGATGATCGATAACCTGCGCGCGTGCGCCGTGGTCACCGACCACCGCTTCGCCGATATCAACGGCATCCTGCGCTCCCTCGGCACGCCGTTGCCGGACCGTGTCTCGCAATTGCTGCGGGTCTTCGCGGGCGGAGCGACGCTGGCGCTGTGGTGGTTCGGCGCGCGCCGGACGGCGGAACCGTTGCGCGGCTTGTTTTTGCTCGCGCTCACCACGGGCTATCTGATGTTGTTCAATCCCATGAACGAAGTGAACAGCTACGTGATTTTTGCGCCCGCGCTGGCGACGTTTGCCGCGTATTGCCTGAGCGCGGAGAGCTCGCGCGCGGCTGGCTGGGCGATGGTGTTCATGGCGGTGACCATGGGCGTCTTGCCCGAACTGCTCCGCAAACTCTGCGGCAACTCTTTCGCCCTGTGGTGGCACCCGACGATGACGCTGGCGTTTCTTGTGTTGATCGTGTGGCGCGTGTTTCGCCAGCCATCGACTGAATCCTCCTTTCAACCTTTGCACTCAACCAACGCGGCGGTGACGCGTTAATTTTATGGCGGACCATTCTCGCAACGAATCCCAACCCAAGTCCGCAGGCGCGGCGCCGTTTCTCTCCGTGCTGCTGCCGTGCTACAATGAGCACGAGGTCATCGACGAAACGCATCGCCGCGTGAAGAGCGTTTGCGCGGCGCAAGGCTGCTCCTACGAAATCGTGATGGTGAATGACGGCTCCAAGGACGCGACGCTCGCCGATATGTTGCGGCTGACCGAGAGCGATCCAAATCTGGTCATCGTCAATCTCTCCCGCAATCACGGCCACCAGCTTGCACTCTCCGCCGGCCTCCATGTCTGTCGCGGCGAACGCGTCCTCATCATGGACGCCGATCTGCAGGATCCCCCGGAGTTGCTGCCGCAAATGATGACGCTGATGGATGGCGGCGTGGACGTCGTCTACGCGCAACGCCGCAGCCGGCCCGGCGACGCGACGCTCAAGCGCTGGGCGTGCGCCATTTTCTACCGCCTGCTCGGCCGCCTCGCGGAAACGGACATCCCGCTCGACACCGGCGATTTCCGCCTCATTAGCCGTCGTGTGCTCGACCGCATTCTTTCGATGCCCGAGCGGCACCGTTTCCTGCGCGGAATGATCAGCTGGGTCGGTTTCCGTCAGGAACCGCTGCTCTACGATCGCGATAAACGCTTCGCCGGGGAAACCAAGTATCCGTTCCGCAAACTACTTAAACTCGCTGTCGATGGCATCGTGTCGTCGTCCGTGAAACCACTGGCAGTGGCGAGTTTCTTCGGCGCCATCACGGGCACGCTCGGCGTGTTGCTGACCGTGTATGCGATCTATTCCTGGCTCTTCGTCGGCAAGACGCCGCAAGGCTGGACCAGCTTGATCATCACCGTGACTTTAATGGGCAGCATCCAGCTTTTCGTGCTCGGCATCATTGGCGAATACCTCGGCCGGCTTTACGAACAATCCCGCGGCCGTCCGCTCTTCATCATCGACCGCGTATATCGGAAGGAAGAATCCGGCGCTTCGGCAGTCGGCGCTCAGTCAACGCGCAGCGAAGCCTCGCCTCGTTTGGTTGAGCCCGTGCAACGCGGATAAATTCTGCTCGATTCACGTGAAGCGCGGGAGAATCTTCCCGTCCAACCTCGCGTCATGAAAGCACTCTCGCGCGCCTGCATCGTCCTCGTCCTCCTCACCGGAATTGTATTCAACGCCGTAGCCGCCAATCCGGCCAAGCCCCGCATCTTCCGTGCGGGTGCCGCGACGAGCAACATCACGCCGCCTATTGGTGGTGAAATCGTCGGCGGGTTCATTCCGTTTCCATCGACACACATTCACGACGAACTCCACGCTCGCTGTCTCGCGCTCGACAACGGCGAGACGCGGCTCGCCTTCGTTGTGTGCGATTTGCTTGGGGCCGATCAATTGCTCTTCGACGAAGCGCGCCGGCTCGTGACGGCCGAGACCGGCCTGCGCGGCGAATGCCTCGTGATGTCGTGCACGCACACGCATTCTGCCACGAGTGCGTTGGGGAAGGATCGCCTCGCTTTGAAGCGGTCGCTCGATAACTACCAGCAGTTCGTCGCCCGTCGCATCGCAGACGCTGTTCGCCGAGCGTTCAACAACCTTGCGCCCGCGCGCATCGGCTGGGCCGTGGGGAACGAGCCGCGCGAAGTGTTCAATCGTCGCTGGTTCATGAAGCCCGGCACGGTCCCAGTGACTCCGTTCGGCGGCACCAACGATTTGGTGAAAATGAATCCGCCGCGGGCCAGCAAGAATCTCGACAAGCCCGCTGGTCCGACTGATCCGGAGATCTGCCTGATCGCGGTAACGTCGCTCGAAGGCCGGCCCATTGGCCTGCTCGCGAACTATTCGTTGCACTACGTGGGCGGCGTGAAGAACGCGGATATTTCTTCCGACTACTACGGCCTGTTCTGCGATCGCATCCAGCAACTGCTCGGCGCCGATCGGCAGGATCCGCCGTTCGTCGCGCTGATGAGCAACGGCACCAGCGGCAACATCAACAACATCGATTTCACCAAACCCGCCGAGAAGCGCGCACCCTACGAGAAGATGCGCGAGGTAGCCGATCACGTGGCGCAGGCGGCGCACGCGGCGTATCAAAAAATTCAGTGGCGCGACTGGGTGCCGCTCGCGGGCTCGCTCCGTTCACTCGAAGTAGGCTTCCGCCATCCGACGCCGGAACAACTGGCGCGTGCACAAGCCATCGTCGCCACGCCCAAGCCCACCAATCGCGCCGCGACGCTCGAGGAAATTTACGCGCAGCGCACCATCAGCATGAACGCGTGGCCGACGACGATTCCGCTGCCGTTGCAGGCGTTTCGCGTGGGCGACGTGGCGATCGGGGCGATACCGAATGAGGTGTTCGTGGAGATCGGGCTCGAGTTCAAAAAACGCAGCCCGTTCAAGCCGAGCTTCATCATGAGCATCGCCAACGGTTACTACGGCTACCTCCCGACGCCTGAGCATCACAAGCTCGGCGGTTACGAAACATGGCTCGGTACGAACCGTCTCGAAGTCGAGGCGTCGAACAAAATCCTCGCGGTGCTGCTGGAGATGGTGGGGCGGTTCAACTAGCCGTCACGGCGCCGACGCACGATGCAAACGGTCGGCAATCGCACGCCACTCCGGCGCGTCGGGAAGTTCCTCGACAATGATCGTTCGCGCGCCGTCTTCGTCACAACGATGCAGCTCAGCATAGATCGCCCGGGCGAACGCCTCGGCGTCGTGCGGAATCACATGCACGCCACCGAAACCCTCGCCCGACGGAATCGTGGAATGCGTGATGATGCAGGTGGAATGCAGGAAGTCCGGTGCGGCATTGAAACGTCGCAATTGCGCGCGCAAGTCGGCGTCGTCGCGCCAGCGCAACATCATCAACTTGGCTTTCGGCGAATAATGTTTCCGCAATTGGCCTGGGCTCCGGAGCGCTTCGCTCGTAGTTCCGTGCGTATCACGGTGCGCCTGCAACTCGCCTACTGCGGCGCGGAGCGATTCTTCGTGAATCATTCCGGGACGCAACACGCGCGGCGGCGTGACGCTCGCATCGACCACGGTGGATTCAATGCCCACCTGACATTGGCCACCATTAACGATGAGTTTGACTCGACGTCCGAGCGATTTTTGAACGTGCTCGGCGTTCGTGGGCGAGAGTTCGTTTGATTGGTTTGCACTCGGAGCAGCGAGCGGAAAGCCGCACTCGCGAATCACCGCTTGAATGAAGGGATGACTCGGCCAACGCACGCCGACGGTCGGTCCGCCCGCCGTCACGATGTCAGGAATCTCCCGCGCGCGGGGCAGCACGATCGTCAGCGGCCCAGGCCAGAATGAGGTGGCGAGTTGCGCGGCGGCTTGCGGCCATCCGGTGACGCAGCGACGCGCCATCGCGAGATCGGCGACGTGGACGATGATCGGGTTGTGCGCCGGGCGCCCCTTGGCGGCGAAAATTTTTTCGACTGCTGTTGCATCGAGCGCGTTGGCGGCAAGGCCGTAGACCGTTTCCGTGGGCAGCGCGACGAGTTCGCCGGCCTTGAGCAAGGCGGCGGCACGTTGCACCGCAGTGCGAAACAGCGCCGCCGTGTTCGTGGGAAGAATTTCTGCGGACCGACTCATTCGTAACGGAGCGCGTCGATTGGATCGAGCTGCGAGGCTTTGCGGGCGGGGTAGAAGCCGAAGAAGATTCCCACGGCGGCGCTGAAGGCGAACGCCAGTAAAACCGAATCCGGCGATATGAGCGTGGGCCAATTCTTGACGATGGTGAGCAGTTTGGCGCCACCGACACCCAGGCCAATACCGAGGATTCCACCAATGCTGCTCAGCGTCACCGCTTCAATCAGAAATTGCGTAAGGATGTCGCGACCACGCGCGCCGACCGCCATGCGGATGCCGATCTCGCGAGTCCGCTCCGTGACGCTCACGAGCATGATGTTCATGATGCCGATGCCGCCAACGAGCAGCGACACGCTGGCGATCGCGGCAAGCAATGCGGTCATCACTTCCGTGGTCGCATTGGCAGTCTCGGAAATTTCCTGTTGATTGCGGACGGTAAAATCATCCTCGCGTCCCTGCTGAATGCGGTGGCGCTGGCGAAGCAGACTGGTAATCCCTTCCTGCACCTTGGCGATCACTTCCGGCGATTGCGCCTGCACGTTGATGCTGCGGAGAAACGTTACGCCCGCGATGCGTTTCATTGCCGTGGTGTACGGGACAATGACAGTGTCATCCTGATCCGAACCGAAGACGGAGAAGCCCTTTGATTTCAGCACGCCCAGAATTTTCAGCGGCACATTCTTGATGCGAATGATTTTGCCAATCGGATCCTCCTCGCCAAAAAGCTTCTCGGTGGTGGTCTTGCCGATGACACAAACCTTTCCCGCCGCGCGCACATCAACCTCCGTGAAGAATTCGCCTTCGGCCAGTTCCCAAGTGCGGATTTGCAAATAGTCCACCCCTTCACCCAGCAGGCTGCTATTCCAGTTCTGGTTGCCGTAAGCGATCTGGCCGTACGTGCGAATCTCCGGACTGATGGCTGCCACGCCGGCAACTTCCTTTTCAATGGCCAGGGCGTCCTCAACGGTCAACGTGCCGGCGCCGCCAAACCCGCTGGAGACACCGCCACGCCGCATGTCGCCCGCGTAAACCAGAATCACGTTCTGGCCCAACGCGGCGATACGCGCCTCGACCTGCGCCTTCGCGCCGTTGCCAATGCCAACCATCGCGATGACGGCGCCGACACCGATGATGATGCCGAGCATTGTGAGAATCGTGCGAAGCGTGTTCCGCCGCAGCGCGCGAAAGGCAATCTTGATAATGGAAAGAAAGCGCATGCTCAGTTCGCCAGTTGCACCGCCTGTTGTTCCTGACGCAGACGCGTGAGTTCCGCCTCGGCGTTGAGACGGTTCTCGACCGGCTTGTCACTCACCACCAGGCCGTCGCGCATGATGATGTTGCGTTTGCAAAAACGAGCAATGTCGAGTTCATGCGTGACCATCACGATGGTCATGCCGGCGTCATTGAGTTTCTGGAACACTCCCATGATCTCAATGCTGGTCTGGCTGTCGAGGTTGCCGGTGGGTTCATCCGCGAGGAGAAGTGACGGCTCGTTGGCGAGCGCACGCGCAATGGCCACCCGCTGCTGCTGACCACCGGAAAGTTGATTGGGCGTGTGATCCGCCCGTTGTCCGAGGCCGACAGTTTCGAGCGCCTTCAGCGCACGTTCGCGTTGCGTGCCACCGGCAAGACGGCGACGCATGTAGAGCATCGGGAGCTCAACATTCTCTACCGCGGAAGTGCGCGAGAGGAGATTGAAGCCTTGAAAGACGAAGCCGATCTTCTGATTGCGAATGTCCGCGAGTTCGTCGCGGTTCAAGGAGGAGACGTCGATGCCATCGAGAAGATATTTCCCCTTCGTGGGCCGGTCGAGGCAGCCCAGCGTGTTCATCATCGTGGACTTGCCAGAGCCACTGGCGCCCATGAGTGCGACAAATTCGCCGCGGAAAATCTTGAGCGTTACCCCGCGCACGGCCTTCACTTGCACCTCCCCGGAGGAATAGGTTTTGTGGATGTCCTCGAGGTCGATGACGGGCTGCCCGTTGGCGGCAGCAAGGGTATTGGAGGCTTCGGCGCTCACGTCACGAGAATAATCTTTCCCAATTTACCATCGGCCATCACGGCCTCGTGCGCCCGCGAAGCGTCGCTCAGCAGAAACTCCTGGGCAATGACCGGTCGCAAGGTTCCGTCCGCCAATCCCATCTGCAAACCCTGATGCGCGCCCGAGAGCTCGTCGTCGTTCGCATTGAAGAGCGTCATGCCGCGAATGTCCGCGTCACGCATCATCGTTTCGCGCGGGTTGATCTCGATCGGGCCGCGGCTGCCGACGACGACGACGCGACCAAACTTCGCGAGCACGGTGAGGTCCTTCGCGAGGTTTACGTTCGCGAGCATCTCGATGATGAGGTTCACGCCCTTGCCGCTGGTGAGCTTCATCACCTCGTTCAGGTAATCCGGAGCCCGGTGATCCAGCGCGTGACTGGCGCCCTGCTGGAGAACGAACTCGCGCCCGGCAGCAGTGCCAGCCGTCCCGATCACCGTGAGCCCGGCGGCACTGGCGAGTTGCACGGCGGCCTGCCCCACACCGCCGCTGGCGCCGTGGATCAAAACTGTTTCGCCGGGATGCGCCGCGCCACGATGGAACAGAGCGCGATGCGCCGTGGCATACGGAACACCAAGCGCGGCACCCTGGGGAAACGTCGCCCCGGCCGGGAGCGGATGAACGTGGTGCTCGGCGCAAAGGGCTTGTTGCGCATAGGTGCCGCTGAAACTGCCGTAGAGGTAAACACGATCCCCGACCGAGAATCGCGCCGTATCGCGGCCGACCGATGCCACGACTCCGGCAGCGTCAGTGCCGGGAGTGTAAGGCAACGGCTCCTTGCGCGCGTAAGTGCCCGAACGGATGTACGTGTCCACGGGGTTCACGCCGATGGCGCGCACCCGCACGACCAATTGACCCCGCCCGGGCACGAGGTCGGGCACTTCCTCGTACTGGAGGACGTCGGGCGGACCGTACTGATGGACGCGTATGGCTTTCACGATGCGAAACAACTTCTCAGCGCGGTCCGCGGCCGAATGGGCTGCCAAAGGGGCTGCCGCCGCTTGAGGGCGCAGCCGCGGTGGCTCCGCTCGCCTGCGGCAATTTCACCGCGGTGATCACGTTGTCACCTTCCTTCAATCCGTCAATCACCTCGGTGGTGGCACCATCGCTGATACCCAATTTCACGCGCGCCGCCTTCGGTTCAATCACCGGCTCGTCTTGACTGGAGACCGTGTTCGTCGAGAGGAGATACACCGTCCGCGACACGGGACCGGCATATCGTGAACCGCCGGAACCGGAACGCGAACCGCCCCCGCCGGGACCACCCGAACCTTCGGGACGCTTCAACTCGCCGGATGCAATGCGCTCGCGAAAACGGGCGCGCGCCGCTTCAGTCATTTCGCCTCCAGCTTCCCGCAACTCGCGCATTTTTTTAAAGAGGACGTCGCCCGGCTCATCGCCCGTGATGACGATTGCAGGGGCAGCGTTGGTGTCCGTTTCGACTTTGGCGACGACGTTGGTTGCGGCCGGCGCGGGCTTTTTGCCGAGGCCGACCGATGTGAGCATCTTGGTCACGAAAGTCAGATTGGTGGTCGGCTCCGGCGGCTTGAAACGCAATGACGAGTTCGGGATTTTCAGCACCCCTTCTTTCTTCGCGGTGATGATGGAGACGTTGGCGGTCATGCCGGGCTTGAGTTTGAGTTCGGCATTCGACACTTCGATCACCGTGTCGTAGGTCACCACGTTCTGGACAGTGATGGGGGAGTTGCGCACTTGGACCACCTTACCATTGAAAGTGCGTCCGGGAAATGCATCGACCGTGAAGGTGACCTCCTGCCCCTCGACCACGCCCCCGACGTCGGCCTCGGAGACGTTCGCGTCGATCTGCATTTTAGTGAGATCGTTGGCAATTTGGAAAAGCACGGGCGCGTTCATGCTTGCGGCCACCGTCTGACCGACATCGACCTTGCGATCGATGACGATTCCGTCCACGGGAGAAAAAATCGAGCAACGGTCAAGATCGACCTTCGCGCTGTTCATCGACGCTTCACGCGTTTGCAACAGGGCTTCCGCCTGCGCGAGACCGGCTACCGCCGTGTCGTACTCCGATTGAGAAATAAGCCGATCCTTGAACAGATCCGCCGCGCGACGCGCGTTAATTTGAGCGAGCTGCAACGCGGCCTTGGCATTGGCGACGTCCGCGGTGGTTTGCTCTACGCGTGCCTTGTAGCTCGCCGCGTCGAGCTGCGCGATCAGCTGGCCGGCCTTCACCTTCGAATTAAAATCCGCGTAGAGCTTCTGGATATTGCCGGAAATCTGGCTGCCCACCTGCACATTGAGCACAGGATTAAGCGTCCCCGTGGCCGTCACGGCCTGAATGATATCGCCGCGCACGACGCCGACAGATTGATATTTCGGCTTATCCTCCGTGTTATCTTTGCTCAACCACCAGATCGTCACCCCTGCGCCAACCGCCAGCACGAGAAGAATTATCAGTTTGCTGAAGCCGGACTTTGAAGATGTCGCCATATAGCTGCCCATGAAATCTATGGTCAAATGGTTCAGCAATATGCTCCCTTGCGCCAGCACTAAAACGCCGGGGCTTCGCACAGGGATCGGGCTTGCCGCCTTGCCGACATGAATTAAAGTCCCGCCGTGCTGCAACAATTCATCCGGCAACTCGAGAGCCGCGAACCCCTTTCCGACGACCAGATCGTCGCGGCGGTAGAGCAATTGACCGATGCGGCACCATCCGTGGAATTGAAGGCGGACTTTCTCACCGCGCTCGGCAAGAAGGGCGAAACGCCCGAAGAGATCTACGGATTCGCCCGCCAACTCCGCCAACGCGCCGTGCGCCCGAAACTGTCGGCCGAAACGCGCGCCCGTTTGATCGTCGATGTTTGCGGTACCGGCGGGGATCGGTTGAACACGTTCAACATTTCCACCACGGCGTCGCTGATCCTCGCCGCCGCGGGCGTGACTGTCGCCAAGCACGGCAATCGCGCCGTCACCTCGCAAGCCGGCAGCGCCGACGTGCTCGAGGCGCTCGGCATTCCGATCGAACTCACGCCCGACGTCGCGGCGGAATGGCTCGAGAAACACCACTTCGCGTTCTTCTTCGCGCCGCTCTATCACCCGGCGTTCAAACAGATCGGACCGGCGCGCAAGCTCTGCTCCTCTCGTGGCGTGCGGACGATTTTCAATTTCCTCGGACCGTTGTTGAATCCTGCCGAGCCGAACGCGCAACTCATCGGCGTGCCGCGACCGGAGTTGTGCGAGCCCATGGCGCGCGTGCTGCAATTGCTCGGACTCCGGCGCGCGATCGTCGTCAGCGGTCAGGTCGGCTCCGCGTATCTCGACGAGTTCTCCACGCTCGGCGCCAACACGGTTGTGGAACTGGACCACCAAGTGGGCCTGTCGAAATCGGAGAAAGCTCCCAACATTTTCCCGGCGCAACCCGCCACGTTGGCCGACCTCGCGGGCAGTGATTCCCGCAGCAACGCCGCGATCGCGCACCGCATTCTTTCCGGCAAGGAACGCGGCCCGAAACGGGACGCGGTTTTAATCAACGCCGCCGCCGGCCTGTTTATCGCCGGTCACGCGCCGACGCTGGAGCAAGGCTGGAACGTCGCCGGTGAATTGATCGACAGCGGTCGCGCTCAGGCGAAGCTCGAGGAGTTGGTGACGGCGGGAACGTCGCTGCGCGGACGTTTGTCCGGCTGATCGTCGACAACGCTTGGGCTTGAGAAATCCGGTCCGGTGCATACTCTTCGCCCATGCACGCGCACCAAGCTGGACAAGACGGCCACGCGCGGTTCGAGAAATCAATCAACATTCAGCGTAATTAGGAACGCCCACCTCATGTTCAAAATCATTGGCGGTGACAAAAAAGAATACGGGCCAGTAACGGTGAGCGAAATCCAAGCGTGGATGCGCGAGGGACGCTGCAACGCCCAGACGCTGGCTCAGCGCATTTCCGGGGGCGAATGGCAGCCGTTGGGAAGCTTCCCGGAATTTGCTCAAGCCGCTCTGCCTCCTACGCTGACTATGCCGCCACCTTCCGAGAATCCGCCCGTGGAAGTGACCGCGCCAGCGGTTCTCCTGATCATCGGTGGCGGCGGCGGAATTCTATTTTCCGCCATCGGGCTTGCGCAGCACATTTTCGGCGGCGGACTCCAACTCAGCCAGCTTCACGGCATGCCCGCGGATGTGCCGCCGGCATTTCTCCGGTTTCTGCAATACTCCGCAGGCATTCCGGCGAACCTCTTCTCGATCGGACTGAGCACAGTCATCCTGATGGGCGGCATCTCGTTGTTGAAGCGGCGTCGACGCGGCTTCGTGATGGCGGCCGCAATCCTTGGTCTGTTGTGTGGCAATCCCTGTTGCTGCCCGGTCGGACTGATCGGCGGAATTTGGACCCTGGTCATCTTGAGCAAGCCGGAAGCCGACGCTCTTTTCGAATGAAGTGAAATGAATCCGTCCGCCAAACCGCCGGTTCTGCGTTCCTCGAGGCGCTGGCTTCTGCCGGTGGCGGCGGCGTTTTTTGTCGTGGCGCTGGTGCTGTTTGCGTTCGATCCGAATCAGTATGGATTCTATCCGCGTTGCGTGTTCAAAGCGCAAACGGGCTGGGATTGTCCGGGTTGCGGTGGGCTGCGCGCCGCACATCAACTTCTCCACGGCCACGTAGCGCAAGCGTTCGCGCTGAATCCCTTCTTGATCGTCGTCGGCCCGGTGCTGATGGTGTTGTTGCTCGCGGAAATTCTCGGCAGTCGAACGGGCTGGGAGATTGTTTCCGCGCGTCGTCGTGCGCAATGCTGGGTGTGGCTCGCTGTCGCGATGGCGGCTTTCGGAATTGTGCGGAACCTTTCGCCGTCGTTGTGGGCAATGAACTGAGCCGGAGAATTTTTATGTATAAAATAATTGGCGCAGACTTCCGTCACTACGGTCCGGCGACCGCCGACCAGGTGAAGCAATGGATCGCTGAAGGTCGTGCAAACGGGCAATCCCTCGCTCAGATGGACGGCGCGACCGATTGGAAGCCGCTGGCGACGTTCGTTGAGTTTACGGATGCGCTCGCGGCCAAGGCGCCCGCTCCGCCGCCGCTGTCGAGCCCGACGCACAGCAGCGGTCGCAATTCCAACCAGACCGCCGCGGGAGTGTGCGGCATTTTGCTGGGCTCGCTCGGCGTTCACAAATTCATCCTCGGTTACAACACGGCGGGAGTCATCATGTTGCTGGCGACGATCCTCACCTGCGGTCTCGCCGGGGCGATCATGCACGTCATCGGACTGATCGAAGGCATTTTATACCTGACGCTGAGCGAAGAAGAGTTCGTCCGCATCCACGTCAATGGCCGGAAGGAATGGTTTTAGATATCGCTGTCCGCTGATAGCGGGAATGATCGCCAAAGATTTTGAAAAATAAGCCCCCGATAAATATCGATCGCCGAGCTGCCTGGGCTTCTCTTCTCACCAACCTCGTCGTCTTCCCCGGGCTCGGCTCTGTGATTGCGGGTCAACGCGGAGGTTGGATTCAGGTTATTCTTTCCGCCGTCGGACTGATTGCCATGACGGGTTGGATCGGGTGGTTTGTGTGGACGTGGATTCAGGCGGGCCAAATCCCCGCGACGTCGGGCTCGTATTTCTGGGCGGCGGCCGCGGGCTTGACGCTGTTTGTCGCTGGCTGGGCGTGGTCAGTCGCCAAGAGCATTCGATTGATTCAGAACGTAACGAAGCGGTAGCCGCTACGCGGCGCAGAAATCTCATTATGAAAAAACTCACCCCCACCCAGATCAAAGCCGCGCTTCCCGCCGCTCCGCAATGGAAGAAGGCCGGCGCGACCATCAAGCGCACCTACGAGTTCAAAGATTTTCCCGCTGCGGTTAAATTCGTAAACGCAATCGCGCGCCTCGCGGAGAAAGCGTGGCATCACCCCGACATCGATATCCGCTGGAACAAAGTCACGCTCACGCTTAGCACCCACGACGCGGGCGGCTTGACGGAAAAAGATTTCGCCCTCGCACAGAAATTTGATCGGTTGTGAAGCTGCGGGCGCGGAAGCGTCACCGCGAATTTTCTTCCGCCTCGGCGCGGGCGCGGTTACGAAGAGCCATGCGCAATACGCGAATTCTTCTCGGCCTTCTCACCGCTTCATTGCTCTCCGGTTGCTCGGCCCTCGGCCCGTCGGGCAAGGGCGAGTTCAAAGACAATCAACAGGCGCTCAGTTTCAAACACACCGTCACCAAGACCGTCGGCTACGGCTATCTGCAGTTCCTTCCGAAGGGTTACGACGCCAAGGCCGACAAGAAGTGGCCGCTGATCATGTTCCTCCACGGCTCAGGCGAACGCGGCACCAACGTCTGGCTCGTGTCCGTGCATGGTCCGCCCAAGCTGGTGAAACCCGTCGTCGAACCGCCGAAGAACGAAACGCCGCAAGCGCGCGCCCAACGCGAGGAAGCGATGCGCAAGCTTTCCGAAAACTTCATCGTCATCTCGCCACAATGCCCCGCCGACTCGCGCTGGGATAACGACACGTTGCTCGCCTTGCTCGATCAAGTCATCGCCACGCACAAGGTCGACACCACGCGCGTGTATCTCACGGGCTTGAGCATGGGCGGCTTCGGCACGTGGAGCCTCGGCGTGCGTCACGCGGATCGTTTCGCTGCGCTCGCGCCGATCTGCGGCGGTGGCGAACGCATCGATGTGCTCATCGCGGGACGGAAGAACAAGGCCGCGCTGCAATCCGCCGCTGTCTGGGCGTTCCACGGTGGCAAAGACACGGCCGTTCCCGTCGAGGAATCCGAGAAGATGATCGCCGCGATGAAGAAAGCCGGCGCGAAGGATCTGCAACTCACGATCTATCCGGAAGCGGGACATGATTCGTGGACCGAGACCTACGCGAATCCGAAACTCTACGACTGGTTTCTCCAACACCGTCGCGCGCCCACCGCTCCATGACCGCCAAGAAATCCCACCGCGCGCGGGCGAAGACCACCAAGGTTGTCGCGAAGCGCAAACCGAAAGCGCCGGGGAAAATCAGCGCCTTCGCGGTGGGGCAGTCTTCCCAGAAATTCTCCGCCACGCGCACGGAAACGTGCGACGTGAATTATCTATTGTTCCTGCCGGAGGACTATCGTGCGAGCTCGCGCAAGAAATGGCCGTTGATTCTGTTCCTCCACGGCGCCGGCGAACGTGGGAATGATCTCTCGCTCGTGGCGAAACACGGTCCGCCGATGATCGCGCCGCATCAGGCCGGATTTCCCTTCATCGTCGTCTCGCCACAATGCCCGGATGGCAAGGTGTGGGAAGACGTGCCGTTGCTTGCATTGCTTGATCACGTCGCGAAGACGCATCGCGTGGATGCGCGCCGCGTGTATCTCACGGGCATGAGCATGGGCGGCTATGGCACGTGGCATCTCGCGCTGGAACATCCTGAACGCTTCGCGGCCATCGCCCCGATCTGTGGCGGCGATTCCACGGTGCGATTTCTTTTGGCCGATCATTCCGCAGCGGATTGCCAGCGCCTGCCCGCGTTGCGCTCGCTCGGGGTGTGGGCCTTTCACGGCGCGCTCGACGACGCGGTGCCGCTCGATGAATCCGCGCGTCTGGTGGAATTCCTCCGCGAACTGCACGTCAAGGATCTCCACTTCACCGTCTATCCCGAAGCCGGCCACGACTCGTGGACGGAGACCTACGCGAATCCAAAGCTCTACGAGTGGCTGCTGAAGCACACGCGGTAGGACGGGGTTCTTTTTCACGCAGAGGCGCGAAGGCGCAAAGACCATTTCAGATTTCGGAACAGAAAGGGTAGAGCGAAACTCAGACGCCTATGAACGAGAATCAAATCGCGACTCAAATCGTTGATGCTTGTTACAAGATTCATACGACGCTCGGCCCGGGGTTGCTGGAGTCCGCTTATGAGATTGTGCTCTTTCACGAACTCCGGAAGCGCGGGTTGAAGGTCGAACGGCAAGTTTCCGTGCCCATCCTCTATGATGGCGTCCGGATTGAGGAAGGATTTCGAGCGGATCTGATCGTGGAGAACTTGGTCATCGTAGAGCTGAAGTCCGTGGAGGAACTCGCTCGCGTCCACGGAAAACAACTCCTGACCTATCTCCGCCTTGCTGATAAGCGCCTCGGCCTCCTGGTCAACTTCGGGGCTGAACTGATCAAAGACGGCATTAAACGAGTCGCCAACGGCCTCAAAGAATAATCTCTTCTTTGCGCCTTAGCGCCTTTGCGTGAGCTAGTCCAGCCCGCTCGCCTTCTTCGCCCGGCTCAAGACCGTTCGTCCGAGCGTCTGCGCTTTGGCGGCGCCGTCGCGGAGGACTTGGTGGACGTAATCCAGATTCGCGGCGAGCTCAGCGCGTTTGGCGCGCGCGGCGGCGAAGTGCGTCCAGTAATTCTCGAACAATGCCTTCTTCAAATCGCCGTAACCCAAACCACCCGCGCGCAGGCGATCCTCGAAATCCTTCGCCACCTCGGCGGGCGCGACGAGTTTGAGGAGCTGGACGGCGATGTTTTTATCCGCGTCGGGCTTGGGTTCCGCGGGCGTGCGGCTGTCCATCACGAGGGACATGATCTTCTTCCGCGTCGCTTTTTCCTCGCCGAAGATCTCGATCGTGTTGCCGTAGCTCTTGCTCATCTTCTGGCCGTCCGTGCCGGGGACCACGGCGACTTCATCGCGGATTTGCGGCTCGGGAATCACGAAGGTCTGGCCGTAGCACTCGTTGAACTTGATCGCGATGTCGCGCGTGACTTCCACGTGCTGCTTCTGATCGCGGCCGACGGGCACCACGTTGGAATCGAAAAGCAAAATATCCGCGGCCATCAGCACGGGATAGGCGAAGAGGCCGTGATTCACCGGCACGCCCTTGGCGGTCTTGTCTTTGAAACTGTGGCAACGTTCCAGCAAACCCATCGGCGTGAGCGTGGAGAGGAGCCAGGCGAGCTCGGTGACTTCCGGCACGTCCGATTGTTTCCAAAACACCGACTTTTGGGGATCGAGGCCGCACGCGAGGAAATCCAGCGCCACATCGAGCGAATTGTTCCGGCGCGCGGGGGCGTCGAAGAGCGAGGTCATCGAGTGATAGTTGGCGATGAAATAAAACGCCTCGCCCTTTTCCTGGAGCTCGATGGCGGGGCGCATCATCCCGAAGTAATTCCCGAGATGCAGCGCGCCCGAAGGTTGAATGCCGGACAAAATTCTCATGCGACCAAAACGCTAGCAGCGAATTTGGAACACAGGGAAGCAGGAAAGCGGGGTGATGGCTCGCGCGAAGGCGCGAAGAACCGACCGAAGCGCGCCATTCCCTTCGCGCCTTTGCGTGACAGGAAAAAGTAATCCACCCGCGCATCACGCCACGAATGCGAGTCCGGTGCCCCTTTGAAGCCAAGCGGCGGCGGACTCCGATTCGTGCCGCCAATGGCAAGTTCACGAAGAACACCCTCACTTGACATCGAAACTCAATCGCCGAATTCTCGCGGGGTGGTGGGGCAAGGCCAATGTAATTTCGCAACGCGCATCGTCCATTACGCGTCGCTGATTTGCGCCTTGCTGCATCATCTCAGCGCAGCCCCCGGCAGCACCAATACATCGCTATGGTTTTACGATGATTTCCAAAGACCCAACACTGCGTACGGCGTTATCGGGACCGCTCCGTTCATTTCACCATTCACCGGAGAACAGCCGGCCTGGTTTTACGCCACGAATTTCACGCCCGTCGCTTCAAACCGATACAGCGGCTTCATCACCAACGGACTGCTGACGTTTGCCTATGACACGTGGCCGACTGGAGGAATCAACAACCCTCAGGGATGGGCCAATTACCCGGTGATCGATCTGGGGCCTGGGGCCAAGCCGTCATGGGTGGGCGCGCGGATCAAATGGATTCCCGGCAAGGGCACCTACGGAAGAATGTCATTCGTCCTCCTGAGTTTTCCGTCTTTGAATGGCATCGGGAAAGCCTTTCACATCGGGTTGAATCGGGTGAACGGCGGAATCGGACTTTGGGACGGGGGAATCATCGAACTCGGCGCGGGCACGATTCAATTCGCCAACGGCATCCCGATCAACCGCGAGATCGACTTCGAATATTTTGTCGACGGAAACCTCATCACCGTTAATTTCGGCGGCCGTATCTATCAGGTGAATGATCCGCGAGTCTCGCAATTTGGCGGACGCTACATCGCCTTTGAACCCTATTCCGACGACGCCGGAATCCAAACCGATCGCGTCCAAGTCATCCGTGTGTGGGCTGGAGCGAACCCTCAACCACCAGTGGATTCGGACCAGGACGGCGTGTCCGACTATCAGGAATACCTAGCCGGAACCAATCCCGCCGATCCCAAAAGTCTGTTCACCGTCACCACGACGAACACGGGCGCTGCACTCCAAGTTTCCTTCCTCGCCCGTCAAGTTGCCGGAACCAATTACCTCGGGATGAGCCGCAAATATTCATTGGAGAGATCTGCCGGCCTTGGCGGCGCTTGGACGGAGGTGCCCGGCTACGCAAACATCCTCGGCACCAACCAGACCGTGACCCACACTTCGCCCTGTACCAATGGAACATACTTTTTTCGCGCCAAGGTCTGGTTGCAGAATCCGTGAGCGATGAATGGCCCCCGCATTACGCGAAGGGGCGCGAATGAAGACCGGTTGTTCGCGTTGTTGGCGTGATTCGCGGGCGAGGATTTCCGCAGAGTCGTAGCGGCGCTCACAGAGCGCCGCTACAGCGCCAGCGAAGTTTCTTGGCGGGAATAATTCTTCACAGAAGGGGGTGGGACTGGTTTCATTAAAATACGGTGAGGATCGCTAAGAGTTGAACGCGCCAACGCGCTGCCAATCAAATAAGAAAATGTTTCCGAAACTTGCCCTTCCTTCTCGGACGAGTCTTCGTTGGCGATTCGCTCCATATTGGACGCGGATTTCTCATCACAAGAGACTTCTTCTCATCCTCGGTCTTTGCGGTGGCTTGGCTGGCTTGTTGATTTCCGTGGCGACGCCCGAGCTCTATTCATCACGGACCCTCGTAACCCGCGAGTGGGAAGACTTCGACGATCATTCTGTGCCTTCAATGCAAACGCTATGGCGATGCATCTATCCATTGGTTCCGGATCATGAGTGGACAATTAAAATTGCCGGTCGCGACTTCGGGTTCCGCAGTTTCAAATCGCACGAAGATTTCTCACATACTTTTATCTGCCTCGGTTCAAAGGGGCATGCTTTTTATGTTCCTTGGCCCTTCTATGGAGTTGTTGCAGTAGCGACCGTCACACCTTTCGCTGTTAGCATTCTCATGGCTTTCATTGTTTGCCGTAACAATGAAGCGCAGCGATTGGTGCTTAAGCGTTCGATTTCTCGTTCACCCTAAATTCCCTTATTGCGCGCCTCCGTATGGCCTGCGCCGCGCCGGCTGGCGGAGGATAAAACTCACCTCGCGCGCGCCGCCGGATGGGTGGCTGGCCAACGCAGCCTGATGACGGCTGGCGCGAGCATGGTGACCGACAACCTTAGCATGGTGACGGGCCACATGAGCATGGCAGCCGACCACTGCGGCACGGTAGCGAGCCGCACAAACATGGTGACGGTCAGCGCGAGCATGATGACGGACCACCGGAGCATGATGGCGGCGGTCACCCGCCTGGTAGCGGACCCCGGACGCATGGCGGTGGCTGACCCGGGCATGATGGCGGGCGGCGAAAGCATGGTGGCGCACGTCGCGAGCTTGGTGGCGCACGTCGCGAGCTTGGTGGCGGACGGCAAAAGCATGGTGGAAATCAGTGCGCGCCACCATGCTTGTTTCGGGCAACGCCATGATTTTCAGTGCTTTATGCAGTTTTTCTGGGGAAACCGGTAGGATCCCGCCCAACACCTTCTCTCCCGCCCTGCGGGCACCCTCTCCTCCACTGCGGAAGTGGAGGAGACAGCCGGGGAGAGGACGCACCATCGGACGGCCATCGGGAAACGGGAATGGCCCGCGAAACACGCGAAGAACGCGAATGAAGAATGGTGGGGCGAGGCTACTGACGAGCCGGCTCGCGAGGACGCTCGCCCCACCGATTGCAGTTTTCGAGTGTTTGGCGTGCTTCGCGGGCAAGGATTTTCCGGAGAGTTTTAATGGCGGGAATAATTCTTCACAGAAGGGTGCGGGGCTGCTTTCATCAAGCCACCTTAGGTTTTTGAGGCCTCGCGGTGATGTAGCGTTCTCGGAAATGCCTGGTTCGATGGTTAGTAAATAAACGGCGGGTTGAATTCAACAGATCGATAAAAGGCTATGCCCAACGCACTAACCTTGATGTGGGGAAACGAGATGATTCTCCTCGGGGCTTTAGTCCTGGCATACTTGGTCACCCGTCTCACTCCACGTCTTCGACTCATCTGTTTCCCTGCGGTGGTCAGTGTGGTATGCGATGTTCTCAATCCTTATGTCGCCCATGTGTTGCTGCGCCGATTTGGGATACCCACATTTTGGAACCTGTTTTCCCTTAGCCAATATATTGTGTTGGCGATCGGAGTGGTTGCCGGACATGTCGCCTTGCGCCGCATCAGGCGCTCGCAAACACCGATTAACGGACGACGCCTTGCGCAGTTGGGGCTGATTATTGGATATACCCTTCTCGTTGGTGGGTTGGGTTATTTGCTGGTTTACACCTTAGCTTGGAGTATCGGTGCTCCCAATGGGTAGCGCGCTCCCATAAAAAGTGAAACGACTTCCGGAACCTGAGTGGTTTCGCCAATTGGTTGTTCCAACTCTCCGAAGCAATCAGTGACGTTGATTTGCTTCTCCTCCCGATTTCCCTTATTGCGCGGCCCCGCGGCATTGATTAGGTTCAGCGTCCTGACTTTATGACGTTGACTGAAAAAATCCTCGCGCGCGCCGCCGGCAAGGCGAGCGTTCAAGCCGGTGACAATGTGTGGGTGAATGCCGATGTGCTCATGACCCACGATGTCTGCGGCCCCGGCACCATCGGCGTCTTCAAACGCGAGTTCGGCAAGACGGCCAAGGTCTGGGACAAGTCCCGCGTGGTCATCATCCCGGATCACTACATCTTCACCGCCGATTCCAAGTCCAACCGCAACGTGGACATCCTCCGCGAGTTCGTGAAGGAACAGGGCCTCCCCTATTTCTACGACGTGATCGATGATCCGAACGGTCACTGGGTCTTCGACGCGAGCAAGGGCAACACGAAGAAGCAGTACGGCTCGAATTACGCGGGCGTCTGCCACACCGCACTCCCGCAGAAGGGGCACACGCGTCCGGGCGAAATCCTGTTCGGCACGGATTCGCACACGTGCATGGCCGGGGCGTTCAATGAATTCGCCACGGGCATTGGCAACACGGACGCGGGCTTCGTGCTGGGCACGGGCAAGCTGTTGCTCAAGGTTCCTGAGTCGATGCATTTCCGCCTCGAAGGCAAGCTGCAGCCGGGCGTCATGGCGAAGGACATCATCCTGCATTGCATCGGCGAGATCGGTTTCGATGGCGCAACGTATCGCGCGATGCAGTTCGACGGCGGCGGCATCGCCGGCCTCTCGATGGACGACCGCATGACGATCGCGAACATGGCGATCGAAGCGGGCGGCAAGAACGGCATTTTCGAATTCGACGCGCAGACGAAGGCGTTCGTGGATCAGCGCACGAAGTTGAACGGCACGAAGGCGACCTACACGCCGGTGGAGCGCGATCGCAACGAGAAGTTCGTTTACGAAACGGTGATCGACCTCGACAAGCTGGAGCCCACCGTTGCCTGCCATCCTGACCCCGGCCAGCGCAAGAAGGCGAAGGACATGACGAGCATGAAGCTCGACCGCGCTTACATTGGTTCCTGCACGGGCGGCAAGACGAGTGACTTCCTGGAATTCGCGCACGTGCTGAAAGGTCGCCAGGTGGTAATCGATACGTTCGGCGTGCCTGCGACGCCGGAGATCGTGCACGACTTGCAGACGGCGCGTTGGGGCGACAAGACGATCTGGCAGATCCTGCTCGATGCGGGCGTGAAGATGACCGAGAACGCCGGTTGCGCCGCGTGCCTCGGCGGTCCCGTGGATACGTTCGGCCGCATCAACAAGTCGGGCATCAAGTGCATCAGCGCGACGAACCGCAACTTCCCCGGTCGCATGGGCGACAAGGAATCGCAGGTGTTCCTCGCGTCGCCAGCCACGGTGGCGGCGAGCGCGTTGACCGGTCACGTGACTGATCCGCGCGAGTACTGGAGCTGAGCGAAATTAGTTTTTACACATCCCGCGCTGGCAACGGCGCGGGATTTTTTTCTGGCAGTGAAGAATGATGGTTTCCCGGCAGGTTGAGGAAACTTTACAAATATATTTTTTGACAAACGGAGTGGGGTGAGGTTTCTTCCCGCCGTCCGAGTATGAGACTCACAAACACAGTCAAATCAAGCCGCGCCGCCGGTTGCATCGTCACCCCGACGATGCAGTGGCACCGTCGGCTGACCCGATTTGGCCCCGTGAGTTCCTAAAGTTTCTTCCAGATTTTACGATTAACCCACGGTTGCCAAAGCAGCCGTGGGTTTCTCGTTTTAACCCCGCCGTTTGGAGAAATGGCAAAAACCAAAAACAAAACATGAAAACGAAAGTTAGAAACATACCGTTGGCGTTCGAGCCGGAGATCCGGTTCGAAGTGCCCGCGACGCCCGCCGCTCCGTTCCGCGGCGAGCTGGAAGCTGAATTGGAACAATTGAAAGGGCGTTTGCTCCGGCAGACGTTGCAGGCCAATCCGCGCCCGGCCTTCGAGGGACCGTTGCGCCGCGCGCTCAACGAAGCGGCTTCGATCGCTTGGATGACGCCGTTTCCGTTGCTCGTGTTGCCCACGCTCGCGGAAGAAAAAGCCGCGGTGGCGATCGCACAAGCGCGCCGCCAGCAACGCGTCTTCGAGCGCAGCCGCTCGTTCATCGTGGAGGTCGCATGACCACCGCGATTGAACCGGCGGTATGGATTTCAGGTTGCGGGTTTCAGGATTCTGGTTTTGCCCAGTGCGCAATGCGCCGGGACGGCCTAGAATCTTGAAACCTGCAACTTGAAACCAATGCTTCTCCCCAAGTAGTCTCCGCGGGTGGATCGCGATGTGATTGATACGTGGCTTGAGCGGGGCATTCTCGGGCTCGCGCTGGGCATTCTGGTTTTCGGTCCGTTAGCCACCGGAGCGGTGCGCACAACGGACTTCCTGATTATCCAAGGCGCGACGTGTGTTCTGCTGCTGATGTGGGCGATCCGCCTGTGTGCGGCGCGGCGTCTACGCTTGTTCTGGCCACCGATCTGTTGGGCCGTGATGGCGTTCGTCGTGTACGCGATCGTGCGTTACTTCCAGGCGGACATCGAATACGTGGCGCGGAAGGAGTTGATCCGCGTGCTGGTTTACGCGGCGTTGTTCGTGGTGATCATCAACAACGTGCTGCGCAAGGAATCCGTGATGCTAGTCGCGGTCACGCTGGTCTTTGTGGCGATGGGAATTTCGCTGTATGCGATTTATCAGTGGGGCGCGAACTCGAACAAGGTGTGGAGTTTTATCCGGCCGGAAAGCTACGGAAGGCGCGGCTCGGGTACTTACATTTGCCCGAATCATCTCGCGGGATTTCTCGAAATGATCCTGCCCATCGGACTTGCCTACACACTGGCTGGCCGGCAGTCGCCACTAATGAAAATTGCATTGGGTTACGCCTCGGTCGTAATTCTGGCGGGCATCGGC
Source organism: Limisphaerales bacterium (assembly GCA_044224905.1). Lineage (GTDB taxonomy): Bacteria > Verrucomicrobiota > Verrucomicrobiia > Limisphaerales > JBGAJN01 > JBGAJN01. The sequence goes on along the minus strand of JBGAJN010000001.1, from coordinate 640,925 downwards.
GTGAGCCTCTCGCGAGCCGGCTGGGTGGCAGCCGCGTTCGGCTTGATGCTGTTCTTTGTCATCAAAATGGCCAATCGCCACTATCGATTGCCAGCCGCCGTTGTGCTGGTGGGCTTCCTCGCCGCGGGGTTGATTTTTGTGCAGAGGTCATTCGTCGCGCAAAAACGCCTCACACATGTACTCGGCATGGAAAAAGAAAGTTCCGCCAATGTCCGCTATATGATTTGGAGCGGAGCGTTCGATCTGTGGCAACAAAACGTCTGGCTGGGGGCGGGACCGGGCCATTTTGATTATCGCTTCCGCGAATTTCGCCGCCCATTCCTTCAGTTCCGCCCCGAATATGTCCACAACGACTTTCTCAATACGTTGACGGATTGGGGAATCGTCGGCCTCAGCTTAGTTCTGACAACAATCGGACTGCTCGCATGGGGAGTGGTTCGCAGTTGGAAATACGTTCAACGCAGCACCGCCGATCTAGCAACCGGATCGGGCGGACGATCTGCGCCACAAAGCAATCGGTCGGCATTTGTGCTTGGCGGTTGTGCCGGCCTGTTCGCGATCCTGGTTCATTCCGCCTTCGATTTCAACATGCAGGTACCCGGGAACGCGATTCTTGCCATCGCGCTGATGGCATTACTCGCGGGGCACATCCGCTTCGCAACGGATCGTTATTGGTATTCCTTGCGGATCCCGCTTAAAGGGATCGCCGTAGCCGCATGCGTTGCCGTAGCGGCTTATCTCGTTTTCCAAGCAACCAGGCGCGGAATCGAAAATCACCGCCTCAACCAAGCGGACAACAACGGCGCCGGCGAGCTCGCATCACGTCTCGCCGCCCTGAAGTCAGCATTTGATGCCGACCCCAAAAACCCAACAACGGCTTACGAAATTGGCGAGTCCTACCGACTCAAAAGTTGGCAGGGAGAAGACGACTACCCAGAGTTGGCCGAAACAGCGATGACTTGGTTTCAAACGGCCAACCGATTGAATCCGTTCGATGCGTATAGCGTGATGAGAATAGGGATGTGCCTTGATTGGCTGAAACGCCACAGCGAAGCCGGGGAATTCTTTTTAAGGGCAGAAAAGCTCGATCCCAATGGCTATTATATGATTGCACACCAAGGGTGGCATCGGTTTCAGCTCGAAGACTACGAAGGAGCAAAGGCCCTGTTCTGGCGATCCCTCGAACTGACTCCCCATCCGTACCCCAATCCCATTGCCCACTCCTATTTGGCCATTATCGAACGGCGTAAAGCCGAAAAGCCATCATCATTTCAGTTGGAAAAAACTGTCCCGAAATAGGCCGCCTTCGACCTCGCCATGCAGACTTCACACCGGAAACGGCAGCGGTCCTTCGCATCTGCGGAGTAAACGACATTGAAATGCTCCATGGCTTTGAACGTGCTATGAATCAACCGGTTCTCGACAAAACTGATTCGCAGACAAGAGAAAGTTTTAAGTAAAGCGGGTCGGGATTTAGCCGAAATAATCCCTGTTGACTTTGCAAACTGAAACTCTAAGCTGCGGGAAACTGAACGTAGCAGTTCGAGTTCGGACGAGCGTCAGGAGCAAATATTTATGAAATGTGTTAGCAAAATGGTTTGCCGGCAATTGGCCCTCGGTATCGCAATTGCATTGATGGCACTTGCAAATTCCGCGTCAGCGGCAATGGAACAAGGAAAAGCGGTCGTGCGCGCAGTCCGTGGCACAGCCGAATACTCCACAGGCGGTGCATGGGCACCTCTTAAGGTGGGCCAAGTCTTGCGTGGGGGCAGTTCTGTTCGTACCGCCTCCGGCTCTGAAGTGGATTTGTTTCTTGGTGCTAATGGCCCATCCGTTCGCGTCACGGAAAGCTCTACATTGGGAGTCGACAAACTGACCGTCGATAATACTGGCGCTGAAACTGTTGTCGATACGCAGTTGGATCTTAAGAAAGGTCGCCTGCTCGGAAACGTCAACAAAACCTCCTCCGCGTCCCGTTTCGAAATCAAAACTCCCACTGGCGTTGCTGGTATTCGCGGCACAAAATTTGACATCAACGACAAAGGGGTCGTGAAAGTTAAGAACGGTTCCGTGGTCGTCGTTTATGTCGATGCCACCGGCAAGGTGACTACATATGTGATCAATGGTGGATTCAAATTCGACCCCAGTATCGCAGATCCGAACAAGCGCGTGGTTCCGTTGACCGACGCAGAAAAGAAAGATAAAGATTGGGACAAGGTTGGCGGTAACCAACCGGTGACCGTGACTGTCGACGCCAGCAAAGGCAAGCCTGGTGAACCGGTGATTACCATTTCACCAACTACTGGCGAAAAAGGAAGCTCGTCTTCCAATTCTTCTCAGAACCAGTAACTTTTTGCTCTCCGAAAACCCAAGGCGATATAATTTCGCCTTGGGTTTTTGTTTTTCGGAATGGGATTGAAACTAAAATCATTCGACAAGAACGGCCCGGCGTTTGTCGCTGCGGGCATTCTCGCGTTCGTCTGTTTGATTCACGCGCTGTCGAGCTGGGCACCGGGTTTTAGGGAGCTGCAGCGATTGGAGTGGATGACCTACGACTGGCGCGTACGTCAGGCCTTCACCCGGCCAGCTCCGGTTGCAACGAATTTGGCAGCGATCTTTATCGACGATGCAGGACTGCAGGAAGTGAACGACCGGTATGGATTCAACTTTCCCTGGCCCCGCCAATTGCACGGCAAGCTGATTCGAGAACTGTCCGCCCAAGGTGCAAAGGCGGTCGGCTTTGATATTTTCTTCCTTAATCGCGACCCGGATTATTCTGAAACTCGCGTCTCGGTTCCCAGGAAAGGGAGCGTCAGTTCCGACGAATTCTTCGCACTGGAATTGCGGCGCGCCGGAAACATAACACTCGGCACCCCGGGCAACATGGCCAGCAACGGGTGGAAGGCGGTTCTCCCGGCGCCGATATTTGCGACCAACGCCTATGCATTGGGACACGCTACGAGTGTCAGCGATCGCGATGGAGTGCTGCGCCGTGTTGAAGCTTTCAAGGACGACCCAGAACACGGACGCCTGTGGCATCTTGGAATCGTGCTCGCCGCGCAGGAGCTGAAACTCAATCTGTCCAACGCGATTATTGAGTCAGAACGCATCATTCTTCGCGGTGAACCCGGTGTGGAACGAACCATCCCAGTCGACTCAAATGGCCGGTTCTTGATTGATTGGAACATCGCGTGGAACGACAAACGGATGGCCAAGGCAGGGTTCGAGGATTTGCTGAAGCTCGACGCAGCGCGACAGCAAGGTGAACGGATCGAACCGGAGTTTCGCGACAAGCTTGTGTTCGTCGGATCCATTGGATCCGGCAACAATATTTCAGATGTCGGCGCTTCGCCCCTGGAAAAAGAAACCTATCTCGTCAGCAAGCATTGGAACGTTGCCAATTCGGTGATCACTGGGCGTTTCATCGATTCAACCAGCACCACTACCGATCTGCTGCTGATCATATTGCTCGGCGCCATGGCGGCGGTACTCACGTGGAACTTCCGCGCACCGTGGCCAACTTTGGGCGTCGTGATCATTGGCGTTGCCTACGGCTTTGTTGCGCTTCACCTCTACATTTCCCTCCGCCTTTGGGTGCCGATCTTCATGCCGGTGATGGGCGGTCTTGTTCTCACGCATGTCGGTATCGTCACCTACCAAGTCTTCTTCGAGCAGAACGAGAAGCGCCGCGTCCGGAATGTGTTCTCCAAGCTCGTTTCCCCGAATGTCGTGCATGAATTGCTTAATGCGGAGAAATTGAACTTGGGCGGCGCTCGCCGTCACATCACGGTATTTTTCGCTGACGTGCGTGGCTTCACCGAAATGACCGATTCGGCTCAAGCTCGCGCTGAGGAATTTGTCCGAACTCACAATCTCTCACCCGAGCAGGCGGAATCCCATTTCGATGATCAAGCGAAAGAGACGCTGAATACGGTCAATGTCTACCTTGCCTCAATTGCCGATCAGATCAAAAAGCACGGCGGCACGTTGGACAAATACATCGGCGACTGCGTAATGGCATTCTGGGGCGCGCCTACGCCCAACGAACGTCATGCGCTTGATTGTGTGCGTGCGGCCATTGATGCCCAACGAGCACTTTACGAATTAAATCAGCAGCGCTTTGCGGAGAATAAAAAACGTGAAGCCGACAACGTCACTCGCGGTGCCGCTGGGCAGCCGCCGCTGGCGATGCTTCCGTTGCTCTCGTTGGGAACGGGCATTAACACCGGCACGGCAATCGTCGGCTTGATGGGCTCGGATGCGCACATTCTCAACTACACGGTATTCGGCCGCGAGGTAAACCTCGCCAGTCGGCTTGAGGGTGTTTCGGGACGTGGACGCATCATCATTGGCGAATCGACGTATTTGGAGCTGAAGCGAGACGATGCCGAGTTCGCATCCACCTGTGTTGAGCTTCCACCCGTAACCGTCAAAGGAATTCAACGCGCGATCAAGATTTACGAAGTGCCGTGGAAGGTAGTTGCCAATTCGCCGACGGATTTCGTTTCCGCACCAGTTGCCGCCAGCTCGTCACCGAAACCACCAGCGAAGGCGTCTTAGCGTTGCTCGCGGAGTTCGTTTCGGTTGCGTTACCCGAATTAAACCTTGCAGTTCGAGGGACAAACTTCGAAGTTAGCGCCCATGCGCACGGTCGTCTATCCGGGCAGTTTCGACCCAATCACCAACGGCCATCTCGACGTGATGCAACGCGCGGCGAAGTTGTTCGATCGCGTGATTCTCGCGGTGGCCAAGAACGAAGGAAAGAAGCCGCTATTCACGCTGCACGAACGGGTCGAACTCGCCGCGAAGGCGGTCGCCAATCACCCCAATGTCGAAGTCGACACGTTTGACGGACTATTGGTCGAGTACGTCGAGAAACGGCAGGCGCAAGCGATCGTCCGCGGATTGCGCGCTGTCTCAGATTTTGAGTTCGAGTTCCAGTTGGCTTTGATGAATCGCAAGCTCAAGGAGCAGATCGAAACGATTTTCATGATGCCCAAGGACACTTACACGTTTCTGAGTTCCCGGATCGTGAAAGAAATCGCCCGTTACCATGGCGATGTCAGCGCCTTTGTTCCACCGCACGTCCAAAAGGCGCTGGAGATTAAATTGGTGAACGGCCGCCACACGAGTTAGTTTTCCCCACTGTTTATGCCGTTGCTCATTAATCTGCTGGAATTGGAAGACAAGAACGTCTCGCTGATTGGCGAATTGCCAGCGAAAGAACTCGATTTGGAGTCCATCGATGAACTGATTCATGCCCCGCTACCGTTAACGTATGAGTTGGAAGGCGAGCTGATGAGCGATGCGGTTTTGGTTCAGGGATCGTGGCGTCTCCCCTTGGAATGCGAGTGCGTACGGTGCTTGAAAAAGTTCACGATGAATCTCGAGACGGAGGATTGGGCCTGTCATTTGCCGCTTCAAGGTGAGGATCGGGTGCGCGTATATCATGATTCCGTGGACTTGACGCCGTATTTGCGGGAAGATATTCTCCTCATGCTTCCGCAACATCCGTTGTGTGAACCTGAATGCAGCGGTCTAAAAAAGGCGCCGCCAGGCAGTGGCAAGAAACCGAATGGCGCGGGCCGGACCGATGAAACTTCGGGGCCTTGGGCCGAATTGAACAAACTGAAACTGTAAACAAAAAGTTATGGGCGTACCCAAGCGTAAACCTTCTAAAAGCCGTATGCGCCAGCGTCGTGCTTACAACAGCGTGCTGTCACTGCCACAGCTGACCAACTGCCCGCAATGCGCGGCGCCGTATGTTCCCCACCGGGTTTGCCCGGCGTGCGGGTTCTACAAAGGCCGGCAAGTGCTGACCGTTCAGGCGGCGGGCTGATCCGTTTTCGAAAAAACGCGGGGGCGAAGTCGATCGCCCCGCGTTTTTTTGTTTTATGCAAATCGTCGTGGATGTCATGGGTGGCGACCACGGTTGTGGGGTTATCATTGCCGGCGTTAAAATGGCGCTGGCGGAGAACCCCAGACTCACCGAGGTCTTCCTCGTGGGCAATGAAGCCCAGATTCAGACTGCTCTGGATCAAGTCCAGCTTCGCGATTCGCGCCTGAAGACCGTCCACGCCAGCGAAGTCCTCTCCATGGAGGACAAGCCCCTCGAAGCCGTTCGCAAGAAGAAGGACTCTTCGATGATGCGGGCGATCGAACTGGTCCGCGACGGCAAAGCACAGGCAATCATTTCCCCGGGCAACACTGGCGCATTGGTCGCTGGCTCGACGCTGCGCTTGCGTCGCCTTGATAACGTGGATCGCCCTGCGATCGCCACGATCATGCCTTCGCTCACCCGTGAATTTGTGATGCTCGACGCCGGCGCCAACGCGGAATGCAAACCCGAGCACCTGGCTCAATTCGGCATTATGGGGAGTATTTATTCCCGCGAGATTCTTGGCCGCAAAAACCCGCGCGTTGGCATTCTCAGCAACGGCACCGAAGAGATGAAGGGCAACGACCTCACGCGCGAGGCCAGCAAGCTTCTCCAACAGACCGACCTGAATTTCGTCGGTTACGTTGAGGGCTTCGATTTGTTCAACGATCGCGTGGAAGTTGTCGTCACGGACGGCTTCATCGGCAACATTGTTCTCAAATCTGTTGAGAGCATGGGTAAGACGATTTTGAAAATCTTGAAAACCGAACTGACCGCGACGCCGGTTCGCAAGTTCGGCGCCTGGCTTGCCCGGGACGGTTTCCGCAATATCAAGCGCAAGATGGATCCCGAAGCTTATGGCGGCGCGCCTTTGCTCGGCTTGAACGGTGTCGTCATCAAAGCGCACGGTTCGTCCCGGGAACGCGCGATCATGAACGCCATTCGCGTCGCGACCGAGGAAGTGCAACACAACATCAACGATTTGATCGTCGCCGAGATTGTGCGGCATTCGGAACGTCTCGCGGCCAAATCCGCCGCAACCACAGCCGTGAACTCATGACCGCAGCGAACAAAAACCTCACTCATCCGCGGGCCCAACACGATTTCAAGGGCCGCACTTGCTCCATCGCTGCCGTCGGTTCGTACGTTCCGGAGAAAGTTCTCACCAATGCCGACCTCGAAAAGATGGTCGAAACCAGTGACGACTGGATTGTTTCCCGGACCGGCATTAAGGAACGCCACATCGCTGCAGCGGATGAATTCACGTCCGATCTCGCGGCGAAAGCGGCGCTCAAGGCGATGGAACGCGGCGGCATCAAGCCCGAGCAAATCGATCTCATCATCGTCGCCACGATCACTCCTGATTACCCGTTCCCGTCCACGGCGTGTTTGGTTCAACGCAAGATCGGTGCGTATCGCGCTGCCGCGTTTGACCTCGAGGCTGCGTGCTCCGGATTTATCTACGGTTTGGAAATCGGCCAGCAGTTCATCATGTCGCGCACCTACGATACGGTGCTGGTGATCGGCGCGGAAAAGCTTTCTTCCATCGTGGATTGGACCGACCGCAACACTTGCGTGTTGTTCGGCGATGGCGCCGGCGCGGCGATCTTGCAGAACCGTCCCAACGCTCACGGCTTGCTCACAGCATGCATGGGTGCCGATGGCAACAAAGCGGACCTGCTTTCCATGCCTGGCGGTGGCAGTCGTTGCCCCGCCACGGCGGATTCTGTCAATGCCCGCTTGCACTATTTGCGGATGGACGGCAAGGAGACCTTCAAGAACGCCGTCAACGCCATGCTCACGGCGGCGCAGGAATCCTTGCGTCGCTGCAATATCGACATCACGAAGATCAAGTGCGTGATTCCGCATCAAGCGAATCGTCGTATCATTGACGCCGTGGGTGAACGCCTCGGCGTTACGCCGGAACAACTCTTCGTCAACCTGGATAAATACGGCAACACCTCCGCTGCGTCCGTGGCCATCGCGCTCGACGAAGTTGTGGAATCGGGTCGCATCCAACGCGGTGATTTGATCCTGTTGGTAGTGTTCGGAGCGGGCCTCACTTGGGGCGCAGCGGTGATCGAATGGTAGTGAATAACTGCAAATTGACGATGCAGTGAACTATGTTAGTTTGGACTTAACCTTTCTGTATGAGCACCACTAAACTTGATACGTCGGACGCATTTGAACCCCTCACCGTCGTATCGGCAAAAACCCGTCTGCCCCTTCCGGCCCACGCCGTCACCATTCGCAAGAGCGGTATTGAGTTTCGTTCGGTGAACCCGTTCGAACCGTGGACGGAAATGTCCGTGGAGCTCAAGTCGCCCCGCGACAACAAGAAAGTTTCTTGCACCGGCATCGTCGTCGCGTGCAATGGCAATCGCCACGCCGGTTATCTCGTCTCAATGTTGTTCCTTAATCTCACCCCGCAGTCCCGGGAGCAACTCGGTTATCTCGCCGCTTACTCGCAGCTTTCCTGACGCGTCCGCACGTGTTTGAATCGCGGCATGGACCAGTTCCATTTGATTTTGCAGGGTGCTGTTGAACAGCACGCGTCGGACATCCACCTCAAACCCGGCGGTCCGGTCATTTACCGCATCAGTCGTAAACTGCTCGCCGTCGATGCCCCGATTCCCACGGAAGAGTGGGTCAATCAGATCACTTCGCAAATTGTTCCGCCGCATGCTCGCGCGAAACTCGAGGCCGATGGCGAGGTTGATTTCTCGTACTTCGCGCCCGGCATCGGGCGCTTCCGCACGAATCTTTTCAAGCAACGCGGCCAATATTGCCTCGCGATGCGTTTGGTGAAGACCCAGATTCCGAGCTTCGAGGAACTCGGGCTTTTGCCCGTGCTCGCGAAAATTGCCGAGTCTCCGCGTGGCATTGTGCTCGTGGCGGGCGCGACTGGCTCGGGTAAGTCAACCACGCTGGCGGCGATGATCGAACACATCAACGCCAACTACCGGAAGCACATCGTCACGCTCGAAGATCCGATCGAGTTTATTTTCGAAGACAATCAATCGATCGTTGAGCAACGCGAAATCGGCCTCGATACTTTGGACTTCGAACACGGCTTGAAGCACGTGCTGCGTCAGGATCCCGACATCATTATGGTCGGTGAAATGCGCGACGCGACCAGCTTCTCCGCCGCGATCAGCGCTGCCGACACCGGCCACTTGGTTCTCTCGACGCTGCACACCACCAACGCATCGCAGTCGATCAATCGCGTGCTGGACTTCTTCAAAGCAGACGAGCGCGATCAAGTTCGCCGCCAGCTCGCCACGACCTTGCAGGCCGTCATCTGTCAGCGCATGGCGACCACGGTCGATGGTCGAATGACTCCCGCGTTGGAAATCATGATCAACACGCCGACGGTGAGAAAACTCCTCGAGGAAAACCGCCTCGACAAGTTAGCCGCCGCCATCGAAACCGGCCAGGACGACGGCATGCAGAACTTCAATCAAGCTCTGTTTAACTTGGTGAAAGACGGCAAAGTGAGCAAACAGGAAGCCCTCGCCAAAGCCAGCAATCCGCAGGCGTTGGAAATGAATTTCAAAGGCATCTTCCTCGACGAGTCGCGAAGAATTCTCGGCTGAACGCCATTTCCTTTTACGACTCGGCGGGTTAGAAAGAAGCAACCGCCTTTTTGGCGCGGTGACAATAGTTGGTGTTGGCTTAGCCATGATGCGAGTGCAGTCACAGGTTTGGTGTAATCTATCGGTAGCGGTTCTGGCGTGCGGTTTCCTCACCTCATCGTTGACGGCGCAAACGTACGATCACGGCCCCTCGCTTTCGTTTCTTGAAGACAACGACATTTTTGTCGGAAACGATCGTCACTACACACAGGGAGCCAAGATTTCCTACCTGCACGGCGACGGCTTTTTGCCGGGTGTTATCGGTCGTTGCGACGACGCGCTGCCCGAATGGGGATTCGAAAAGAAAGCGGCGCAGTTCGGTTACCAAATCGGTCAGAACATCTATACGCCCGCCAACTTAAAGACTGCGGCACCTCAGCCGAATGATCGTCCCTTCGCCGGCTGGCTCTACGTCGGGTTGATTCTGCAACGTCGCGGCATCACTGCGAATGAACGCCCGTTGCAGGAAGATCTGGAGATTCAAGTGGGCGTCGTTGGCGAAGCCGCGGGCGGTGAATTCGCACAGAGAGTGACCCACAAGAACGAACCTCTGGGTTGGCAGAACCAATTGAAGAATGAGCCGGGAATCAATCTGCGTTACCAGCGCTCCATTCGTTACGGCGTCAATTTATTCAAGAGCGTGAAGAGCGAGTTTATTCCGTACGGTGGCGCGAGTCTCGGCTCCGTGGACACCTCGATCCGCGCGGGCGGGCAGTTGCGTTTGGGTGCGAATTTGCCCGATGACTTCGGCGTGCAAACCGCACGCTCCCTCGCATCGCCGTCGGGCGGACGCTCGCGCTCGGAACCTGAGACTCCCGTGGGCTTCTATTTCTTCGGCGGTGCGGAAGGTCGGGCCGTGCTGCACGATACCTCACTCGACGGAAACCTCTTTCACAACAGCGCCAGCATCGCGAAGGAATACTTTACCGGTGAACTGCGCGTCGGCGTAGTTCTCCAACTCGCGCATTGGGAGTTTGGTTATACGCACGTATTTCTTGCGCCCGAGTTCCGCGGGCAAACCACGACCGACACGTTCGGCTCCGCGTTCGTCAAACTGCGCTTCTGATTTCCACGCGCACGTAGTTTCTGGCGAAAACAATTCCGCTGCGCACCGGTTCCTGATTTGATTTGGACACCATGCGCATCATTGGCGGCATCGCCGGCGGAACCATCCTGAAAGTCCCCAAAGGCTTCGACGTTCGCCCCACGCCCGACCTCGTGCGGCAGGCGATCTTCAACAGCCTCGGAGAACGGGTCGTGGGCGCACGCGTCCTCGAACTCTTCGGCGGTAGCGGCGCGCTGAGCCTCGAATGTTTGAGCCGCGGGGCGGCGAGTGCGTTGTGCGTGGAACTATCGCCGAAGCACGCAAGGTTCATCGAACAGAACTATGCGGCGACCAAGTTGCCCGTCGGAAAATTTCACGTGCGCGTGCTCGACGCTTTGGCGGCAATACAGCAACTCGCCGCCGCTGGTGAGACTTTTGATCTGATCCTGAGCGATCCTCCGTTCGGCGACAAAAATGTCGGCCGCCGTTCAACCTCGTTCTCGCAGCGATTGCTGGATGACGATGCCTTGCCGGGGCTCCTCGCGGATGGTGGGCTTCTAATTCTTGGCCACACCAAACGCGACACGCTTGAGTTTCCTATCCGTTGGGAAGAAAGGAAAACACTGAAGCATGGCGACAGCTATTTCCGCATGCTGCGCGCGCCGAAATCCGCAGTGGCTACGCAATAACCGGCGTCCGGTGAAGCGTTGAACCTTATCGCGCACACACCGCTGCGCGCGATGCTTACCCTTGCACCGCGGTTTTCCCTCGACGTTCGTGCGGTGTTTTCCGAAAACCTCCACGTGCTCAATCTCGTTACGAATCTATTTCCTGTTTGGGTCGTACTCGGCAGCGTGCTCGCCCTGATTCAGCCTGCATGGTTCATCTGGTTTGGACCGTATATTGTACCTGCGCTTGCGGTGGTCATGCTGGGCATGGGCATTACCTTGAGCGTCGATGACTTTAAGAGCGTGTTGAAAATGCCCCGCGCGGTGGCGCTCGGGTTCGTCGCGCAATACACCATCATGCCCTTTATGGGATGGGCCGTAGCGCACCTGCTGAAACTGGAGCCGCAATTTGCCGTCGGCCTCATTCTCGTCGCGTGTTGCCCCGGCGGCACGGCATCGAACATCGTAACGTATCTCGCCCGGGCAAATGTGCCGCTCTCGGTGCTGATGACCATGTGTTCCACCTTCGGTGCTGTCGTCATGACCCCGTTGCTGACGCAATGGCTGGCGGGAACCTATGTTCCGGTTGATGCGTGGGGACTTTTCCTGAGCACGGTTCAAGTTGTATTGCTTCCCTTGATCGCGGGCCTCGCCTTGCACCATGGAGCACCGAAACTGGTAAAGGCTGTCCTGCCTGCGGCGCCACTCGTTTCGGTGGTGACCGTGGCGCTGATTTGCTCAAGCATTATCGGGCAAAGCGCCGCTGCGATCAAAGAATCCGGCCTGCAACTAGTGGCTGCCGTGTTCCTGCTTCACGCCGGCGGATTTCTTCTCGGCTACGGCTTTGCCAAAGCGTTCGGTTACGACCAGAGCATTTGCCGGACGATTTCGATTGAGGTCGGAATGCAAAACTCCGGCTTGGGCGTCGCCTTGGCCCGAAAGCATTTCTCGCCGGCGGCGGCGGTCCCGTGCGCGATCTCAAGCGTGTTTCATTCCGTCATCGGAAGCCTCCTCGCCGGCTGGTGGCGCATGCGTGCATCTGGAATCAAAAATTCAAGCGACACTGGACCAGCCGCTTAGCCGCGTGTTTCTCGACTAAGCAAATGCAGCGCGAATCTCGGAAACCTCCACCACGCGGATTCCAACCGGCTGATTTTCGACCGCTTGCACCAGCGCAGCGATCATTTGTTTCAACGTCACCAAGCCGAGCCGGCGCGCATCGCTGCGCGTTGCAGGAATCCGTTCACATATCCAGTAGAAGGGGAGGATCAGGTAAGGCCAACGGTGCCCGGGGCCGAGGATGTACCACGGTCGCAGCACAGTGGCGTTCATGCCGCTTTCACGAAGTAGTCGTTCACCTTCGGTCCGCACTGCTTGGTAAACTTTCATCATCGGCGCAGGCTGCGCGACGCTGACGTAGATGAAGTGTTTGATTCCGGTCGCAAACGCCGCTGCGACGGATTCGCGCACGGAAACGAGGTCGATGGCTTTGAATTGCTCCGCCTTCGCGGGACTCGGATGCGGCACGCCGACGAGTTGCACGAACGTATCCGCGGGTGCGATTTGCGAAGCGAAAGTTTCCTGTTTGAGCGGATCGCCGACGATGACATTGCAGCCGTCAGGAAGTTTCTTCTCGGATCAGGCGCGCACCAGCGCACGAACGGAATGCCCGCGAGCGAGCAATTCAGGAATCAAATAGCGTCCGAGGTATCCAGTCCCACCCGTGATGAAAATTGTGCGCGCCATATCTTCGGAATGACGAGCGCCGTGGGCCTTGCTGAGCCCTGCACCCGTCTACTTCAGAAATACAATCCGTTTGCCGGTGCCGGATGGATTGGCCTGCGTCAAACTTTCCACGAGATTTCCCGAAGGTGCTGCCGGCTGCGCGGGAGCAGGTGAAGCGGCACTTTTGTCTTTTTCCAACGCGTCGCGAAGTGCGCCTTCAACGAGTTCACTGCAGTGAATTTTCATCGGTGGCAACGCGCCCAATTCCGGCGCCAGCTGTTGGCCTTTGAGGGCGAGCGCTTCCTCGGCGGTTTTGCCGCGGATCAGTTCAGTCGCCAAACTTGCCACGGCGATGGCGGTTTCGCAGCCGAACGATTGGAACGTCGCCTTGTCGATGACCTTCTTGCCGTTCTCCTCCTTGAACTTGATCCACATCCGCATCATGTCGCCGCAGCCGGGGCTGCCCACCGTGCCGACCGTGTCCGCGCCGGCCATCTCGCCCACGTTCTTCGGGTTGGCGATGGCGTCAGCGACCTTCTGTTCAAAGTTCTCACTCATGTTAAATTAAATTAGCCACAGAGGCTCGGAGTTCACAGAGACAAAACGGATTCCACAACGGGACAACGAACTTACTCTAACTTGTATCTCGGCACGCTCGTATCGACGTCCTGCGACCACGCGTCCACGCCACCACGGAGCGTGCGGACGTTCTCGTAGCCGTGACCAAAAAAATACGTCGCGCCATCGAGACCGGTCTTCCCGAGATGATCCACGATGACGAACACCGTGGTCTTCGGCCAACGCCCGAGGATTTCCTGCATCGTCGCCTCGGTGAAAAGTTCCGAACCAGCAATGCGCGCGGCTTCCCACTCGTCACGCGAACGGATATCGAGCACCCGCGGCGGGTTGGGTCCGCGGAGAAGTTCGGCCAATTCGCGCGGTTCAATGAGAAGCTTCTGATCCTGCTCGTGACCCGCTTGAATGCTCGCGATGACTTCCGCGACATTCAGGTTGTTGCTGCGCGCGCACAATTGACCGAGCGATTCGTCCATCGAAAAGCCGCAGCTGCTGCATCCGCCCAAATGATATTTCTTGAACAACGCGCGCCGCGCGCCGGGAAAGGCGTCGAGCACTTGCTGCATGGTGGATTGCGGGCCGATGGTTTCAGTAGCCGTCATATATCAATGCTTCCGCACAGTAACGGCAGAGGCGGAGCCTGTCGAACCCTCGTGTGAAGCTCGACGTCGTCGCGCGTCGGAGTTCCCCCTTGTTTCCCGAGCTGCCTTGCCGCATCGTGTCAACGTGACAACCGCCGGGAAAATATTCCGGTTCCAAACAAATCATCGCTGATGTCGTCGGGCTTCAAATCATTCCTGCAACGCTGGGCGATCAACACGCTCGCCGTACTCGTGGCGGCGTCGATCCTCAGCAACCGCATCCACTATGACAAGTGGACGGACCTCGTGCTCGCGTCGCTCCTGCTGGGCGTGCTCAACGCCTTCGTGCGACCGATCATCATGATGCTGTCGATCTCGCTCGTGATCTTCACACTGGGCCTATTCACGCTCGTGATCAATGCGCTGATGCTCCTGCTCGTGAATTGGATGATGGCACCAAAATTTGAGATAGTGGGCTTCGATTCCTCCACGAAATTTTGGAATGCCTTCTGGGGCGCGCTAATCATCAGCATTGTTTCCATCGTGCTCAATTCACTCACCGGCACCGGCAGCAGCCGCGTCAAATTCAGCCGTGTGAAGTCCGGCAAGAAGAACGACGACGGCGGTGGTCCGGTGATCGACGTTTGAGAATGGGCGCCGGTGAGCGCCTCTCAGGCAGCGTCAACGGATGCCTAAAGGAAACGCGAACGTCCAATTGTGGCCGTCTTGTCCAGTGAGTGCCATGCCGTCGACTGCAAGTGTTAAGATATCCCGGCCGCCTCTAAACCAAGGTTCGGGTGCGTTTCGAACGATGCCATAGGTGTTGGCGTTAATGTCGAAAATCAGATTCAGAACTCCCGCGTCGCTGAAGATTTTTCCGGCGACCATGCGGTAGAGCGTCGGCGACTGGACGGATTCCAAACGAGCTTCAACCGTGTTCTTTTTTGAATCCACATTGATTACCCGGAGGCGGACCTGGGTGCGGACAGCCTTCGTCGGATCAACGGTTGCGCCTTCCAACACTGCGCCCGGTCGGATTGCCGCAGTGAAAGCCGCTCGCCACGTAGCAGTGGTTCGCAGGCGGCGCGCCGCCTCGTCTGACGAAAGACGTTCAAAGCGGAACGGGCGATTGCGATAGTCCCCCATGAGCACACCGTTTTCCATCCGCAAGGCCAGCGCCCGGAATTGCAGGACAAAGGATTTCAGGGGAATTGCCGGAGGCATGGTGTCGCGAACTTCCGCCAGTCGCAGCGGCCAGTTGGCTTCGCGATAGCGATTACCGATGAGCGGTCCAGCGACCTTGAACTGCCATGCTTCACGTTCCGGATCCTGAAGCACTGCCTCCGCCGGCGTGGCCCCGTTGGCCGCGCGCGTGAAACGCAGGAGGATCTGCTGAGTGTTGGTTTCCGACAATTTCACCGCCCCCAAATAAAATGCGTCGGGAACCATCGCCTCTAACATAGCGAAATAGTCCGGGCTGGCCGAACGCTTGACCCGGTCCGCATCGGTGTCAGCCACGCGAGTCAGTTCAAGCGGATTTGTTCCGTACTGTCCGGAGAGACGATCGCCTTCGATTGCCAGTTGCAGATTGACCATCTTCGGATCGTCCAGCACTGGGCCACCGTAGCGGATTGCCTGATCGGAACGGGAAACTAGGGAAAGTTCGAAGCGTTCCCGGGCCAGTTCGAATTTCCATTCGCCCTCGAACAAACGTCCGTCACCCCAGCCACCGTCATTATGAATGATTCCTTTGAGCGGATGGACGCCGGAGCCACCTGCTGCTTCCGTCACCTCAAGATAAATGGTCTTCTTATCGTTGGCGGTCCGTCCGGAAAGCATGCCGGTGAAAATTGTCCCCGGACGAAAGAATTGAATCAGCGCCACTTCCTGCTGCTTGTGTTGCACCATCACTTCCGCCAGGTAGGCACTCCGGGCTTTTTCGAGTCGCGCGAGAATCTTCGGTTGCTCATCCACCAGTGCACGCAATCGCGCGCGGTCTTCGTCACGACCTACGTCAAATACTTCGCTGCCAAATTGCTCGCGAGGCCGCTGGTTCATGGGCAGCCCGGGAACGCTGATCGAGCGGACTGCAACTTCCCAGCGACCACTGCTTTGCGATGCGGTGAGACCAGCGACTCCGTTAAAGGTGTTCCCGGCCGGCGTACCGAGTTTCACGAGCGACACCTTCGTCAAGTCCGGCGGGCGCGACGGCAAAGCGGCGAGTTCCAGCAGGCGAGGCCCCTCCTTTGCCCACGTCAGTTCCGCGATCCGCTTATTCACCGCGGCGTCGAGCTTGAACTCATCTTGCAGCGGCTTCTCCGCCGGCACGCTTACATACAACGCATGGCTGAGCTTGGCCGTAAGGTTGGCGTAAACGTCGGCAATCCCATTGTGCTTCGCACTGGTTTGGAACGAAACCGACGACAGCGTGAGGCCGTATCTCCCCAGCGCCTGCGTTAGAACTTTTTCAACCGAAGCCTGGGAAACCGACGGCGGACGACGCTGCCACCAAACCATCAAACCAATCACGGCGAGCGCCGCGAATACGGCGGCAACCAGCGCCATTCGTCGCAGCCGTTTGCGAGTGATCGCTTGTTCCTCAGCCTGCTTCTTCAGTTTTATCTGCGATAACTTCGCGCGCAACGCGTCTCCCAGTTGCTGCTCGCGACGGCTCGCCGACGCGGACTTTCGCTCTTCCTCGAGTTGTTTGAGTGCCCATTCGCAGCGAGCCGCGACGGGTTGCTTCGCCACCGCTTCGGGCAGCGCTATCGGGTTGTCGATCGAACTGCCAACATTGGCCCGGTCGACGGACGAACGAAATCGCCGTCGCGCCATCTCGGCGTTGTGCCAAGTGGTTAGCGGGCGACGGAGCGGCAGTGGATCGAATTCGTTTTTCATGGGTGGGAAGGCGTCAGCCGGCGCCGGCGGAATTGGCTTGGGAAATGTAGCTGCGGGCACTTATCGCCTGTTGGTCGGCTTGCTGAGCCTGACTGCTGGCTGAACTGGCTTCGCCGAAGGCGGATTGCGCGCTCGCCCGGGCGTCATCACAGTTCTGAGCCACCAGTCCCGATTCGGCGGCGGCGATTCGATACTGATCGTCGGCACGTTGAACGTCCGTCGAGGCAGAATTCAAATCGCGATGCTGGGCCGCGACGGCTTTGAGGATGGTGCTCTCGGAAGTTGCCCGCGGTTCGAGAAAACGCTGCTCGGCAGCCCGCGCATTGGCGTCGCGCCAAACCAACCGGGCGTCAGCGACAACTTCCTGCAACGCGCGGGACTGGCGTTGAAGGGACCAGAGTATGTCATCGCGATCGCTCATGGGAGTGGCTCCGACCGGTCGGCGCGTTGCAGGGCTTCGATCGCTTCCTCGAGTTGTTTCCGCCCGAGGTCTTCGTGAATGGCAATCTCCTCGGCGGCGGTCGTCGCGAGCGCTAACTGCGTGGCGGCCTCGGCGACGCGAGTGCAGGCGGAGTGAGCAGCCGCGCTCATCTCATCGCTCGCTGCCGTTTCGCGGTCCACGGATAAACGTGCTTGGGTGGCGGACTGCCGGGATTCAGAGGCCCTATTCACGGCGCTGTGCGCGGTATTCACCGCGGCGCGGGCGCAATTCTCGCTTTGCATCGCCAGATCAACCGCCTGTCCGGCCAGAGACACGGCTTTCTCGCAGGCGGCCACGCGTGCTTGAGCGCGCTGCACCTCAGCCTGCGCTGCGTTGACCTGCGCTTGGGCGGCATCCACCTCTCGGCTCGCTGCGACCACGGCGGCATAGTAGCCGGAGCAATCTCGGCGGGTGCCGTCTTGACTGGGCGGCGAAGACGTACAGGAGCTATACGCCGCCGAGGCGCTGTCATAACGTCGTTGGCAGGCCGCGAGAATGTTCTGGGCGTTCGCCAGCGCGATCTGCGCGGCTTCCAAGCGATTGCGCGCTTCCTCCAATTTTTGCTTCCAATTCGATACAGCCGACTGCGCTTCCATCGCGGCGCTCTGCGCGTTTCCCAGCGACTGATTGCATTGGGACAGCGCTTGCTGGGAGTTGGCGAGAGCCTGTTGAGAGAGATGTTCGATTTCCTGCACGCGGCGCTCGTCATCATGTGCCGTCTCGGCCACGGCCACGGCAAGCTGTTGAATGCGCCGCGCCTCTTCCTCCGAAAATCGCTGTTCGCGAACGGTGTCCTCCATGCTTGATTGAAGAATGGAACCTGCGCGCCGCAACTCGTGAGCAACTGCTTCGAGCGCGTGGGCGACGACTGCTGGATTGTGTTCGCTCATGGCGCTTCGGAACTGGGCCGGTCGGCATCACGCAACGCATCGAGGCGTTCGCGCAACAACGGGCGCATGCGCTCAGCGGTGACGAGGTAGTCTTCGAGCATGTGTGTGGTGCGCAACCAGCCGGCGCGAAATTGTTCGGCAGCGGCTCCCTCGTAGACGGACGACAGCGCGGCCCAGGAACGTTGCAAGGGCTCCAGTTCGCCGCGCAACGTGGCGACCTGTCGCGCGAGGGCCGCCTGATATTCGTCCAGGGCGTTGGCGAGGGCTTGCGAGTTGGTGCTCATGGTGGGAGATGGAAATGGTCAGGCACCGAAAAGATAGCGCCGAAGCGCGGCGGATTTCTGATCGAGAAACTGTTCGAACGCCGGTGCCTCGTGAGTGCGGTAGCGGTCCAACCGCTCCGCGAATGGCGTATGCAGCGCATCGTAGTCGCGACGAAACGAGTCCTGCCACAACGGAGTCACCCGCTCGTGCGCGGCGGCCAGTTCTCGCGCAGCCGCATCGAGCCGCTCGTTGAAGGCGCGCAGATCGTGACGGAAGCGTTCCATCTGCGCCAATTGGTCGTCCATGCTCATGCAGCGGGAGAGTTGCGACGAGCGAGGATTCCCGCCAATGCGGGCAATTCACCGAGCACGCCAGGGTTGGTGTCATCGCCTGATTCGAGCGGCACGGCGACGTGTGGCTTGAAGCGCACTGCACTGCCATTCTCGGCGTCACAGAGCAGCGCCGAGATGGGAATTTCACCGTCGGCCTGCAACGAAGCCGCGGTGCGTTTGCCGGTGAGATCGAACGACTCGTCGTCTGACACTTGCAGCATCAGGCGATAGCGGAAGTGAACGAGTCCCTTGCGCAAATCAATCAGGGCGCCGAGTGCGCGACCGGTGCCGACGCTGAGCAGGACGTGAATCCCGACCGCTGGCCCTTCGGTAAACAGGCGTCGCAGCCGGGCGCCGTTCGGCGAATCGGCGCCGACACCATAAGCGTCAAGTTTGCGCGCGAGCCCATCGAGCCGATCCGGATCGAGCAACGCCAAAACAATGCTGGGCCGTTCGGAGCAAGCGAGATCATTCAACGCCTTGCGCGCATCGAGTTCAGCTTCGAGGTTGCGCAACAATTCTTCCGCTGCCGCGGACTCGGTTGCTACCCGGCAGTCGGCGCCCACCACGCGGGCCAAATGCTCGTTCCAAGTGGGCGCGACTTTTTCCCAAGGCGAACCGCGAGGTGTGCGGTCAATCAATGCGAACTGCGTGTGCCGGCCGTCGAGGTTGAGCGCGATGCTGGTGAGCACGCTCAGCAACAAACCGTGCCGCGCGTTGGGATTGTTGCCGACGAAGACGACGTTGTCTGCGGGCTTGCGCTTGACGACCAGCGCGGCGTGACCGCGCACGTTGAACTCCTGACCGACCCACGCGATCCGCGGCTGCTCCGCCGCATACCATTCAGCGTGACCGGCGCCGCCTTCGATCACCGGACGCTTGGCGAAGCGTTCGAGATCCGCCGGCGTGGGCGCGGTCGGCAGCGCGGCCAGTGCGGCAAGACGCGGGTTGTCGAGGAGACGCGGTTGCGCCAATCCTTCGAACACCAAAGGCATCCGACTTCCGGGAATGTCTTTCATCGCGCGGGTGGCGAGTTCCTGCACCAAACGCTCGCGGTCCGGCCCCTTGAGCAACGAGATGATTCCAGAAATGTTGAATCCATCCTGACCGCTGCGATCGTTGATCACCACTTTGCCGGGACCGTCGAGGGCATTGATGGCTTCCTTGCCCGCACGTTGAAACTCGGTGAGCGTGGCGACCTCGGCTTGCGCGATCTTCATCGCGATGCGCAGGGCAATCTGGCTGAAAATCTCGTCGCGGCGCAACATGCCGCTGGCGCCGAAACGCTGCGATGCGAGCAGCATGTGAAGTCCGGCGCTGCGACCCTGCGCGGCGAGCAAAGCCAGATACTTCGAGGCTTCGCCGTCTTTGTCGCCGTCGAACAGTTCCTGATATTCGTCCACGACGAGAACAAGACGAGGCAGCGCCGGCAGCGTTGTTTTCGTTCGGCGCAAGATGGCGTAGTCCTTGAAACCGGAGACTTTGTTTTTACTGAACAGGCCGTTGCGCCGTTCCATTTCTTGCGCTAGATCCGCGAGCAAACTGCGCGCAAGTTGCGGTGCGGTGTTCAACGACAGTACCTCGGCGTGGGGAAGATTTCGATACGAGCGGAACTCAACGCCGTCCTTGCCGTCGACCAAGTAGAATTTCAGCTGGTCCGGTGCGTAGCGCTGTGCGAGCCCGAGGATGAACACATGGAAGAGATTCGATTTCCCCATGCCGGTGCCGGCGCCGATCACGCCGTGAACACAGGGCTGACCGTCGGCGGTTTCGCCCAGCAGGATTCGCAATTGATCGTTGGCGCTGCCACGCGTGCCGATCGGCGTGACCACGCGTTCCGCCGCGGATTCCTGCCACCAATTTTCCGGCGGCAAACCCACGAGCTCAGAGAACGCTAGCTCGGAGCGGATCGCTTCCGCCTTGCCGAGTTTCGTGAGCAGTTCGGTTTGAAGTTTGGCCGAAGGAGCTGGATCAAGAATCAACCGCCAGCCGTATTCCTTGTATTCCTCCGCTTTCGAAAACGGATACCACGCGTGTTGGAACGCTTTGATTCCCGAGTCATCCATTTCAAAACCGCGGGGAGCTTCGGCCTCCGTGTCCCAATGCAAGAGCACGTAGGTGCCGCCTTCCATGCCGTTGTTGGCGATACGCCGAAGCAATTCCAAGCTGCGAGTGTCCGTGGTGAAGCCGCGCGGGAAATCGGCCACGACGACGATCTGGATTTTTTCGCGACGCCGTTGGTTCACCGGTATCTGCTCGAAGGAAGTGACCTGTCCGCCCAAGGAATTGCGACTCGTGCGCACGAAGCTTCGTTCGGCGGCGTCGAGGTCGTTATAGACCTCGGTATTCTCGATGCGTCCGGGCAACCGATTGGCCCAGCGGAACGCATTGCCGCTGTTGTGCGGATCGATGAAGAGGAACTGGACTTGGTTGGGCAGCGAGGCCGCGATGCGCATGACCAGCGATTGCATCGCGTCGAGCACGGCCTGCCGACTTGTGCCGCTGCCGGGGAAGACCAAGGTGCTGCGGCGACCGATGAAGGGAACCATGAACGGCGAAGACGGCCCGGCGGAACCTTCGCCGGCTTGGATTCGCCCGAGGCAAAGCGCATCCGGGAGCGTGACGACTTTCTGCTGTTCCGCGGCGTTGTAAGCGGACCACGCGGCTTCGTCCCAGCCGGGGCGGGAAAGCAACGGCACTGCGGCGAAGGCGGTGGTGCACTCGCGCTTGGCAGCGTCACAAACGCTGGCAAGTTCTCCTTCCGCAGTCCGGCTCTCGAAAGCGACACGCGCTGCGATCGGGGCGATGCGTCCATCAGCCGCCGCTTGTTGGCTCACCGCGTTTTTGACCACCTCGTCGATCGCGGCCAGCCATGGGTTGATGCCGTTGGCTTTTCCGCGCGAACATCGGGACTCAATCTCCGTTTGCGCAGCTTGATCACCGGCGCAAGCCCGGGCGACAAGTGCCGCCGGTTGGTTTCGATCTGAGGAGGATGGATTACTCATAAGCGAACCGTCCTATCCGTGTCGGCAAATCCGTTCAAAGCCGGTGTTTTCTAAACCACAACCGCGTAAACAATACCGGCACGCTTTGGCCCAGTGCAAGCCGACGTTTGCTAGCGGAACGTTTCTGGTGCTACTGTCGATTCCGCGCTTCAATGACTCTTAAATCATCTCTCGAAATCTTTCCCTGAATTCACCCACGCGCAGCATTGTCCAAATCCAACCATGAACGCCCGTTATCTCATCGCCCTGTTGCTCTGTCTCTCGTTGCCGGCCGTGGCCGCCGAGAAAAAGAAGTCCACCAAATCCAAGAGCGCCGCTCCGGAATATAAGATCGGCCTCTACCCGCCGAAGGGCATCGAGACGCCGCCCGCCGTGCGCGCGGAGTTGTCGGCGGGCGTCGCGAAACTGGGCGGGGACATCGAGTCGCTCAAGACCACGCTCAAAGCGAAACCGCAATTGCTCGCGTTGCTGCCGGACGTGCAGATTTTCCACAATGCCGTGCGCTACGCGCTGGAGGATGAAATTTTCCACAACACGAAGGAGTTCGATGCCGCGCGCAAATTGCTCGTCGCCGGACAGGAACGCGTCGCGCAACTTCGCGCCGGCTCCGCTCCGTGGACCACGGCCACCGGCAATGTCGTGCGCGGTTACGTCTCCAAGCTCGACGGCTCCGTGCAGCCCTACGGTCTCGTCGTGCCAGCGACCTTCAAGCCCGGCGCGGCGCACAAGCACCGGCTCGACTATTGGTTCCACGGTCGCGGCGATACGTTGAGCGAGGTGAACTTTCTCACCGGCCGCATGGGCGAGAAGGCGAAGAGCCAGTTCACGCCGGCCGATACGTTCGTGCTGCATCCGTACGGCCGCTTCATGAACGCAAACAAGTTCGCCGGTGAAGTCGACGCGTTCGAATCGCTCGAGCACGTGAAGAAGCATTACGCGATCGATGATCAACGCATTTCCGTGCGCGGTTTCTCCATGGGCGGCGCGTCTTCGTGGCATCTCGGCGCGCATCACGCAGGCCTTTGGGCGGCCGTGAATCCGGGCGCGGGCTTCACCGACGTTTACGTGTATCAAGGCATCGCCACCAAGGAACCCAAGCCCGCGTGGTATGAGCAGAAGCTCTGGCGCCTCTACGACGCGACGAATTATGCCGCTAACTATTTCAATACCACGCTCATTGCCTACAGCGGCGAACTCGACCGGCAGAAGCAGGCGGCCGACTTGATGGAAGCCGCGCTCGCGGCCGACGGCCAGAAGATGACGCACATCATCGGACCCGGCGTGGAACACAAATACGAACCCAAGGCGCAGGAACACGTCGGCCAGCTGGTGGACGCCGCCGCCGCCAAGGGCGTCGATCCGCTGCCGAAGAAAGTTCGCTTCGTGTTGTTCTCGCTGCGCTTTAACCAAATGAAATGGGTGACCGTCGATGCGCTCGAGCAACACTGGGAACGCTCCACGGTGGAAGCGGAATTGAACGGAACGACGGCCAAGGTTCAAACCAAAGGCGTCGCGGGACTGACACTGAAATTGCCTGCGGCGACAACCGTCGTGCTTGACGGCACCGAATTCAAAGGCCCCGGCCCGCTCACCTTTATCAAACGTGCCGGCAAGTGGGATCGCGGCACCGCGCCCGGCGTCGCCGGTTCCGGGCTCGCGAAAGTTCACGGCCTGCAAGGCCCGATCGACGACGCGTTCATGGAAAGCTTTGTCTTCGTGAAACCCACCGGCAGCGCGATGAATGCAAAAGCCGGTGCGTGGGTGAATGACGAGTTCGCGTACGCGACCGGACAATGGCGTCGCCAGCATCGCGGCGAACCGCGCGTGAAGACCGATTCCGCCATCACCTCCGCCGACATCGCGGAACACAACCTCATCCTCTTCGGCGATCCGCAGAGCAACCAGGTTCTCGCCAAACTCGCGGACAAACTTCCGATCAAGTGGACGGCGGCGGGCATCGTGGTCGGCGGCAAGACGTGGCCGGCGGACAAATACGCGCCGGCGTTCTGTTTCCCGAATCCGCTCAACCCGAAACGCTACGTCGTGATCAACAGCGGCTTCACCTTCGCGCTCGTCGGTGGTGCGAGCAATTCGCAGCAGACGCCGAAGCTGCCGGACTGGGGAATTATCGACATCGGCGTGCCGCGCGCGGAACGCATCGCGAAGGGCGTGGCCGACGCAAACTTCTTCAACGAGCGCTGGGAATTGACCGCGAAGTAAGACGCGGCAAACCAACTGCTGACGCAGAGCGCGTTAACGAGAGGGTTTGCTACCCGGCGTCGACGGGTTAGCAGCCCCATTGGTCTGGGCGTTCTTTTTGAAGTCAAGGTGCCTCTTCATGTTCGCTTCGATCCTTTTCTTGTTCAGAAGCGCCTTCTCGCGTTCCGCAGCGGTGGCTTCAATGAAGAACGATTTGGGATCGAAAACTGTGGTATCCACAATCCATGCTTCACTACCCATTGGGGAGGAGACCACGAGTGCTGCATGATTGGTTTGGCCATAGGAATATTGGGTGACACCGGCATCGATGGGATTGAGTTCTCTGTCTATCCGAAGAGCCGTGAACGAGTTCAGTTTTGCAGCATTGGTGAGATAGCCCGTATCGACTGTTGGATTGAATGCCACGCCGGGCCTGAACAATTTGCCGAGAAAAATAGCGGCGAGCTTATCGTCGACAAAGAAGAATTGGATCGAGAGACCGGTTTCGGGTGTTCGCCGCACTACGGCGATCACTTCCGTAGATCGCGAAGGATCGATTGGCTTAGCATTAAACGGCATCGCGAAGCCCGTGGGTTCCTTGTCCAGGACCTTCTTCTTGTTGTCGCCGAGTTTGAACGACCGCGTAATGTCTTCAAACGTCTCGGCTTGGGCAGACAAAATCGCCAGCGAAAGAAAAACGATGAGTCGAGCTTTCATATTTACAAACAATGTCCAAGTTCGGTGCCGCGGTTAGGAAATTTGCGCACGGACTCATTCACTTGTTGCTCGAATCTGCCCGGCTATGCGTTCGGAGCCAATCCGAAATGTGAAACCGATCCGTCCGGGTGCTCCTTCGTTTTGGCGGAGCGAGGGTGGCTTTGATTCTGTTGATTGACGCGGTGACGACGAGGTTGCTCCGTAATAGCCATGCGGGCCGCGTGAGTGCAGGTTACGCCTGCGATAGCAACCGACTCAACTCCACCGTGCGCCAGACGTTGCGGCTGACGCCGGAGTAAATCTTCGCCGTGACGTTCGCGCCGTTCACGGTCACGACGGCGTAGCCCGGCAGGTCGGCATACTCGAACGATTTCACGAACGCCCGCTCGGCGTCGTAGACCGCGCGACGTTCCTGCTCGGTGCCCGGTGAATGATTCGGTTCCACGCGGATTTGGTCGGCGTTGTATTGGCCGGCGCCGGTGAGTAGATCTTTGGCCTGCACGTCCGGCGCGTTGATGATGCTGCTCACGGCGAGTTGCACGAAGCGTCCGCTGCCGACGGCGCGAGTGAGCGAGTTGAAGCGATGAATGTGTCCGCCGAGCACGTAGGCGCGCTGCTTCGCCAGCAGTGAAAGCAGTTTCTCCCGCTTCGCCTTGTCCTTGGCGCCGGAGAAAATGTTCCAGGTCGATCGAGCGCCGTACGGCACCACGGGCGGATGAATGACCGTGAAGAAATGTTCCGCCTTGCGCGCCGCGGCGATGGGCTCGAACCACTCGAGACTCTCCCTGTCGTAGGCATCGAAGAACGCGAACTGCGCGGCACCGCAATCAACGGTGTAGCGCGCGCTCTTCACTTCGGCGGCATTCGGTGAAACGCGTCGCGCCTGCTCGGTGAGGAAGGGATGAAACACCTTGCCGAAGGCTTCCGGCGCGCCCGGACCGGTGACGTCGTGATTGCCTTTGGTGAAGAGGAAAGGCACGCCGAGGTTCGCATCGCGCACGAAGGCCAGTGCTTCGTGGTTCTGCCGCGTCGAGAGTTCCTCGCTGCCGCACAGACCTTCGACCACGTCACCGACCTGAAGCACGAACGCGGCGCGCGCCTCGGCGGACTTGTTTAGATCGGCGATCGTCTCGCGCACGGTTTTGAAAAGGAGCGGTGTTACGTCGTGGGTGATACGCGAGTAGTTCTCCATCTGGCGCACGTCGTCCGGCTTGTTCGCCTTCATCCACGCGAGATCGTGGTGCGACGGCTTGTCGTAGTGCAGGTCTCCGAGGAGCACGAACGAAAAGGAACGACGCTCGGCGGCGGTAATCGTCGCTGGCGCCATCGCCAGAGCCGGCGCGGCAGCGAGCGTGGTGCGGAGGAACTGGCGGCGTGAAGCAGTGCGATTCATGGTGGATGGAGATGTGGTGACGACGCCAACAGACTAGCAGGCGGCGCTTTTTCCACCACAGTGGATTGTCTGCGCGCGATGAAAGCAACAAGGCCGAACCTTGCGGTCCGGCCTTGTCCCATTGATCCACACGGGCCGCGATGAACGTCCGTGCGGTTAGACTGAATTACTTGTCCAATTCGATCTTCGAGCAGGTGACGACCAGCTTGCCATCGACCTTTTTGCAGGTGCCGGTGGCGGAAGCTTTTTTCGGCGTCTTGCAGACGTTGTCGTGGAAGTCCTTGGAGACTTTATTGTCGGCGAGATAGTAAGTGGTTTTCTTGCCGTCTTTTTCCACCTGCACGACGTTCTGGCATTCGGAGCCTTCCTTGAGGCAGCACTTGGCGCAGCACGCCTTGCCGTGAATGGTGATTTCCTTGCCCTTGCTTTCGGCTTGAGCGGTGAAGCCGACCAACATGGCCAGCCCGACGATGGTGAATAATGTGATGATGGTTTTTTTCATGGATGCTTTTGTTTGGCCCGCCGCGACGCGCGGGGGCGGTGGTTTTATGTGTTGTTACTGACGGTAGGTAATGACGCGGAGAGGGCAAACCGTATATTGCAAAAGCCTGAACATCTTTTGACCGGCCGGTTTCAAACTTTACACCTCGCGGCGCAAACCTGATTCTCTGCGGCAGACTGCTATGAAAAAACAGATCTGGATTCTCCTCTCCGTCGTATTGGTCGCCGCGCTGGTGTTCGTGCCGATGGCGTACGCCAAATCGGGCGATGCCGCGCCGCCAACGTCCTCGGGCGGCGGGCCGGGCGTTGCACTCGCACAAACCATTTCGACGGTCACGGGCGTGGCAATCTCGCCATTGCTCGGCGTGGGCGCTCTCGGCGCTTGGCAATGGTTCGCCGCCAAGACGGATGACGCACGGGCCAAGCTGGCGTGGTATGCGCAAGTGTGGTTCTGGTTGCCGGCGTTATTGATCATTGGACTGGTGGCCGCGAAGGACGCTCTCGGAACCGCAGTGCCGCCGGGTTTGAAGAAGCCGCTGGATGTCTTGGAATTGTTCGAAAATAAAGTCAGCGGGCTCGTCGCCGCCGGCGCATTGCTGCCGATGATTTATTCGATCTTCAGTCACTTCCAGAGTTCGGGCGCGTCGGCGAGTCTCGCCGGATCCGGTTTCGCGGCTGTGGACTCCGCCGGGATCCTAAGCGTGCTGAGTCTGCCTTTCGCAGTCGCGGCCTACGCGGCCGTGTGGCTCGTGTTCCATGTCGTGCACGTGCTGGTGCTGCTCAGTCCGTGGGGCGGCATCGACGCCGCGCTCAAGTCGGCGCGCACGGCGTTGATGGGCGGGATCACGTTCATCACGTACAATCACCCATGGGTGGGAGCGTGCTTGTCGCTGATCGTGATTGTGATTGCGTATTTCCTCGCGGGTTGGTCGTTCCGCATGCTCGTGTTCGGCACGGTGTTCGGCTGGGATTTTCTGACGCGCCGCAAGAAGCGTTTCACACCGAGCGCCGAGGGGAACATCGCGTTCGCGGCGGAGAAGCTGGAAAAGGTGCCGCTGCGCACCTACGGCAAGCTGCGCAAGACACCCGATGGCAAGTTCGCGTTCACCTACCGCGCGTGGCTGGTGAGCGCGCCCAAGACTGTGGAAATTCCGGCGGGCAATTTCGCCATCGGGAATGGACTGCTTTATCCCACGCTCGAACGGATCGAGGGCGAAGAAAGCAGTCCGGTGCTCAACTTCCCGCCGCGCTGTGCGTCGCACGAAGCGGAGCTGGGAAAAATTTACGGGCTGCCGGTGCAGGACGTCGGCTTGCTGAAAGGCTTCAAAGCGGCGTGGCATTGGCTCAAGGAACTTCTTGGGTTCGAATCCAAAGGAGCACCGCAGACCGCCACCGCGTAAGCTCATGAAGATCGACCAGCCCGGTTCGCATCTCGACCAGATGCTGCGCCAGACACGGGCGCATCATGTGCAGCTCAGCACGATGGCCGACCAAAAGGCCAACATGCTGCTCACGATGTCGTCGATCATCATTACGTTGACGGCGGCGAATCTTCACCGGCCCAACTACCGGTATGCCGGCATGGTGTTGATCACGTTTTGCCTGCTGACGATGGGCCTGGCAGCGTTTGTGGCGATGCCGAAGATTGCGAATTTCCTAAAAGGCGGACCGAAGCCCGATGTGGAGAGTCCCCGGTTCAACCTGCTGTTCTTCGGCGATTTTGCGCAGCTCGATTATCCCGATTACGAAGCCGCGATGGAGAAGATGATGAACAGCCCCAGCCGCGTTTACGAAGCGCAGGTTCGTGAGGTCTACACGTTGGGCGTCTTCCTCGCGCAGAAGAAATACCGCTATCTGCGGTTCGCCTACCTGTCGTTCTTCACCGGTTTGGTGGCCAGCGGCGTGGTGATGCTCATCTCCGGATTTATTCTCTGATCGAAGCCGCGATTGTAGCGCGATTCACTTGAGCCGGTATGCTGCGTAGTTGCCGCGAATTCCTTGCGCGAGAAATCCCCGCTCGAAATCGGTGATGATCTCGCGCAAACCCGTGGGCGTTTCCACCTCAGCGAAATCCTGGCGCGCGCCGAACACTTCGCGCATCTGGGAGAAATATTCCACGTGATCGGTGCGGAGGAAAACTTCACCACCGGGGACGAGCACGCGTTTCGCTAGATCCGGGAAGCGTTCGTTCACGAGCCGGTTCTTGCGATGCTTCCGCTTAGGCCACGGATCGGGAAAATACAAATGCACCGCGCGGATCGATTGCGGCGGCAACAGGTATTCCAAAAAGTAAGCAGCCTCAATCCGCATCAAGCGGAGATTCGTCAACCCGGCGCGCTGGCCTTTGCGATCGATCTTCCGAAGACGACCAAGCAAGCGCTCGACGCCAAGAAAGTTTTTGCCCGGATTCGCTTTCGCGTATTGCGCGATGAACGAGCCGTCGCCGCTGCCCAATTCCACTTCGAGCGGTTGCGCGCCGGGAAAAAGTCCAGCGAGCGAAAGCTCTTCGTCAAACGCCACGGGGCGGAAGATCAACGACGCTGGTTTGCTGAGAGGTGCGGCGACTTCCATTTCAACCCTTGCTCACGAACAACGCCAGCGACGCCGTGTAACCGTGGAGAAAATTCTGTTCGCCGATGGGGCCGATTTCTCCGTTGCAGAAAAAGCCGGACAAACCGAGCGGACCGAAGCGTTCGTTGATGCACCGCGCGTCGTGGCCCGTTTCGCCGAAGAGGTATTTGCCGCGGCCGTTGCAGCAGCACAAACAGGCGCCGTAAATTTGGCGGCCGTCGATACGTGTCTGCGCGCGTTGCAGTAGTTCGTTCATGTCTTCGCTCGCCGCATCCGCGTCGCGTCGCTGGAATTGCAGCGTCTGTCCCGTGCGTGGCAACGCGCCGACGGCGACCGAGCCGGATTTTGGGTCGGCACCGATTAAATTCCGAATCAGGAAATCGCCACGATGGAAATCCTCGAGGTACTCGTTCACCACGAGGCCGACGAAAAGATTTCGCTGCGCCTTCTTTTGGTCCTCGGGCGAGAGCGCGTTGAAGGTCTCTACCAGAACTTCGTACGCGGGCCGGTTGCCGATGCGGTGAATCAAATTGTGGTCCGCCTTGGTGATGGTCCAGATCTCGCCGATAGGCGTGCAGCCTTGGGAAATCGCGCTTTCGATCATCACCGCGCCGCCGATGGAAATGGCCACGCCACCTTCGGTGAAGACATCGCCATTGAGATAAACTTGGGTGAAGTTCGTGCCCGAATCGCCACTCGCGAGACCGCCGACAATGGGCAGTGGCGCATAAGCTTCATTCCAGCCGCGCAGCCACGATTCGGCGTCCATGTGGAACGGATCCGCGAAGACGAGCCAGCCATTCGTGTGCGCGGGTTCCACACCGGTTTCCAGATGCCAGTAAGCGCCGCTGCTGACTTCTTCGACTTGTTCCTGCGTGAAGCGGTGCGCCTCGAGTTTCGCGCCGGGCATATGATAAAGCCCAAGCACGAGGCCGGGCTCATCTTCGATTTCCTCGCTGCCCGCGATCAGGCGGCCGCTCGAACAACCGGCGAGCAACGGCACCTGCGCATTGACGCGGAGAATCTCGAGAATCTGTTCGGCGGCGGAGAATAGTTTCGGCGCGAGAAATACGAGCCCGAGGGTGACGGGACGGTTGAGCTGACGACGCAAGCCTTGCGCCCACGCGGTCAGCGCGGGTTCGTCGAAGTCGCCATTCCAGTGGGCGGCGACAGCAAAGGTCTCGCTCATCCCACAAAGTTAACGTTCCAAAAGGCGCAGGCAAACCATTATGAAATTTCGAGGAAGATATTTTGCCCACTTGGGCACCAACTGGGGGAAACCTTCGGTTTGGTGGAGCCGACAGGGATCGAACCTGCGACCTTCTCATTGCGAACGAGACGCTCTACCAACTGAGCTACGACCCCGCACCAAAGGTGGCGAGAAGTTTCCAGAGGCCGGCGCAAAATGCAAGCGGGTTTATTGGTTGAAGGAGCAGTTCTCGCATTGATTCAAAGGGGCGCGCAGCACTTTGTGGATTGCCTCGCCGCGGAGTGGAGACGATCCTACACATTTGCCGACGGCCACCGCCGATAACGACCGATGCCACCACTACTCGAAATCACCGCCGACGGGCTTTACTGCGCGGCCGGCGGGTTTCACGTCGATCCGTGGCGGCGTGTCGACCGGGCCCTCATCACCCACGCACACTCCGATCACGCCCGTTCGGGAAGTCGCAGCTACCTCGTACCGCCGACTGGCGCGGAGGTTTTGCGTGCCCGTCTCGGGCAAAGTATCTCCGTGGAAACGCTCCCCTTCGGCGCCGCGCTGCGCATCAAAGACGTGACGGTGTCGTTTCATCCCGCGGGGCACATCCTCGGTTCGGCGCAGATCCGCGTGGAGCATCGTGGCGAGGTTTGGGTCGTGAGTGGAGATTACAAGACCGAGCGCGACGGGGCGTGCGAGGCGTTCGAACCAGTGCCTTGCCATACCTTCATCACGGAATCGACCTTCGCACTGCCGCGATTCAAATGGGAACCGCAAGCCGCTGTCTTCGCCGACATCAACAACTGGTGGCGCGCGAACCAACGGGCGAGTCGCGCGAGCGTGATCTTCGCCTACGCACTCGGTAAATCGCAGCGCCTTCTCGCGGGAGTCGATTCGAAGATCGGACCGATTTTTGTCCACGCGGACGCGAGGAAGTTCCTGCCAATTTACCGCGCCGCTGGCGTGCCTCTCCCGGAGAGCGCAATGGTCACCGACGAGAACTTCGCCGCGCAGCGCCATCGAGCCCTTGTGATCGCGCCGAGTTCTGCGGCGGATTCTCCGTGGTTGCGCCGGTTCACGCCTTACTCAACAGCGTTCGCTTCCGGCTGGATGCATCCGAGTTCGCCGGGCCGACGTGGCGGTGTGGACCGGGGATTCGTTTTGTCCGACCATGCGGATTGGGAAGGAATCACTGCGACGATCCGAGCAACGGGCGCCAGCCGAGTGCTTGTGACGCATGGCTACACGCACGAGTTGGTTCGCTGGTTGAAGCTGAATGGCTGGGACGCGGCACCATTGCCGAATCGTCCGCCGGCGCGCGATGCCAAGCAGTTGGAATTGTTCGGTTGATCGAATTGACGCCGGTTAAAAGCGGTCGTCAGAAAAGCAAAACGGCCGGTTCTTGCGAACCGGCCGTCTGAAAGAATTAAGCGAGGCTTACTTCTTCTTGTTGCACTTCTCGCAAACTTTGCCGTCTTTGGCAGCTTCAACGCAGCAGGGATGCTTGCATTCTTTGCCAGCCTTCTGGGCTTTGGCGCAGCAGGAGCCTTCGGCGAACTTGGGCTTGTCAGCGGCCATAGCAACACCAGCGACCACAACTGCGGCGAAGGTCATCGCGACCAACATTTTGAATGACTTCATACGATTTTTTCTTTCTTTGAGGGTCAATGGTTTTCCCTCAGATGCTTGCTCCCGAACAGACTTCACCCGCAGGCGACTCAGCCGCAGATTTTGTTACAGGAGACATCGGGACAACCATTCCACAGGTTCGCTTGTTCTGTCCAGAAGGTTTCGTCATCTAAAAGTGAGTTTTCCTTTGAATTCGCCCGATAAACGTCACGTCCAAGCGCGCCCTCACGCTCGGCCGACCCGTTTCAATGATTGTTGGAGTCGATCGATTGCGGCAAATAGTCGTTGCGCCCTTAGGTCGATGCGTGGATGATTCAAGAGCCTCGTCGGAGCGTAGCTCAGCCTGGTAGAGCACTTGGTTTGGGACCAAGACGTCGCAGGTTCAAATCCTGTCGCTCCGACCATCTTTCCTCGCCAAGCCCAATGGCAGCAGGAATACAATTCCCCATGCACCACTTCATTCGCGCGGCGCTTGTGGCCGGATTGTTTCTACTCGCGGCCTTCCCCGCGCCGATTTTGGCGCAGGAGAATTTCCCCACCACGGTGCTCGCGCAGATCGACGACGCAATCACGCAGGCGGTCCAGCGCAAAGACGCGCCGGGAGCGGTGGTCTGGCTGGAACACGACAATGCGACTTATCACCGAGCTTACGGCCGCCGGGCCGTCGTTCCGGCGATCGAGGAAATGACCGAGGACTCGATCTTTGACGCGGCGTCGCTGACCAAATCGATCGCCACAGCGCCCTCGGTAATGCTTCTTCTCGAAGCGGGACAACTGCAACTCGACGCGCCGGTGCGCTCGTGGCTCGCGGAGTTCTCCGGTGATGGACGCGAACACATTACCTTGCGGCAGCTACTCACGCACACGTCCGGTTTGCGTCCGAGCTTGAGTGTGCGATCGAATTGGTTGGGCTACGCGAAGGGAATTGAACTCGCCTGTGCGGAGAAACCCCAAACGCCACCCGGCACCGCATTTCGTTACAGCGACATCAACTTTATCCTGCTCGGAGAAATCGTCCGTCGCGTCAGCGGACAAACGCTCGACGAGTTCGCGGCGACACGCGTCTTTCAACCGCTCAAAATGGATAACACGCGCTTCCGTCCGCCACCGGCGGTCTTTGCGCAAATCGCCCCTACCGAGCAAGCCGACGGGAAAATGTTGCGCGGCGTGGTTCACGATCCAACGGCGCGGCGGATGGATGGCGTCGCTGGTCACGCGGGCCTATTCACCACCGCGGGTGATCTGGCGAGGTTTTGCCGAATGCTCATCCATGAAGGTGAATTGGACGGCGTGAGAGTGTTCAAGCGGGAGACCGTGCGATTGATGACCACCGTGCAATCACCGCCCGCGCTCGAAGCGAAGCGCGGGCTCGGTTGGGACATCGACACGGGTTACAGCAAGCCCCGCGGAGACCTGTTTCCGATCGGCTCGTTCGGTCACACGGGTTTCACCGGCACAAGCGTGTGGATCGATCCGACCTCGCGCACGTTCGTCATTCTTTTGGCGAGCCGCCTGCATCCCGATGGCAAGGGCAACATGACGGAACTCCGCGCCGCGGTCGGAACCTTGGCGGCCGAGGCCGTCGGCCTCAGTCGGCCTCGAACGAACTCTTCCGCAACCGTTCTTAACGGCATCGACGTTTTGAAAAAGCAAAGCTTCGCGCCGCTCAAGAAGCTGCGTCTGGGACTCATCACGAATCACACGGGCACGGATCGCGAGAAGAACCCGACTATCGATCTCCTGTTCAAGGCGCCGGATGTGCAACTCCGCGCGCTGTTCAGTCCGGAGCACGGCATTCGCGGGAAACTCGATCAGGCGAAGATCAATGATACGACCGATGAGGCCACTGGATTGCCTGTGTTCAGCCTGTATGGCGAGCGTCGCGCGCCGTCTCCGGAGCAACTCAAGGATCTCGACGCGCTGGCGTTCGATATTCAAGACATCGGCTGCCGCTTCTACACCTACGCCTCAACGCTGGGTCATTGCCTCGAAGCCGCTGGCAAAGCGGGAAAGAAATTCTTCGTGCTCGATCGCGTGAACCCGATCGGCGGTGTGGCGGTGGAAGGGCCGATCCACGAGGGCAAGTCGACCTTCGTCGCGTATCACCGTGCGCCGTTGCGACACGGAATGACGATTGGGGAACTCGCGCAGATGTTCAACACCGAGCGGAAGTTCAACGTCGATCTCACCGTGATCCGTCTCGAAGGCTGGCGGCGTTCGCTGTGGTTCGACGAAACCGCGCTGCCGTGGATCAATCCCTCGCCGAACATGCGCAGCCTCACCGAGGCGACGTTGTATCCGGGCGTTGGTTTGCTCGAATCTGCTGTGTCCGTCGGGCGCGGGACGGACACGCCGTTTGAAGTGATCGGCGCGCCTTACGTGGACGAAGTGAACATCGCGGCTGAACTAAACCGCGCGTCATTGCCTGGAGTTGCGTTCACGCCGATCCGTTTCACGCCCACGGCGAGCATCTTCAAAGACAAGGACTGCGGCGGTGTGAAGATGACGGTGACGAACCGCGCGAAGCTGAACGCGGTGGACGTCGGTATCATGCTCGCGCAGACCTTCCACCGGCTTTACCCCAAGGATTTCGCCATCGATAAAATGAAGCACCTGCTCGAGAGCGATCCGACGCTCGAAGCCATCAAGGCGGGCAAATCGCTCGCCGAGATCAAACAAATGTGGTCCGACGGTCTGAAAGAATTCACCGCGCGCCGCCAAGAGTTTTTGATTTACGAGTGAAACTCGGCGAAATCCGGCGACAACTCAGCTGCGCCCGGCCGTGAATAATTTTCATCGTCGGATTCCGAGCTAACGACGAATCCACACAACGAACACGGCCTTCCTAGGTCGGTTCATGGAGAATTTTTCCTCGGGCGGAAAACCGCATCTCGCACGGGCCAAGGCCGATTCGCTCACTTTTTCCCATCGAGCCGGGAAAAAATTTCCTCTGAAGTCCCGCGGATGACTGCCGATAGACCTGTTGCCGGAACGAAAGGATGCGTCGCCGGTATCGCCCGTTTGCATGGATCATGGATGAGGAATTTGTTTGCCGCAGATTGTCTGCCTGTCCTAGCGTCGCGAAGCGGCGAGGAAATGGGGGCCTGCCGAGCAGCGGAGAATATTGTTGGAACTATGAAACATGTGCCATTGAAACCCGAAGAAGTAACGAAACTGACGGCCGGCTTGAACAAGCTCGCCCGCAACCTGTGGTGGACCTGGAACCAGGAAGCGCAGGAAATCTTTCAGGAACTGTCCCCGCGCGGATGGATGAACCTCTATCACAACGCCGTCGCGGTGTTGCACGAGGTCTCGGATTACGAACTGCGGATGCGTCTGCAAGATCAGGATTTCGCCGGCCGGGTGCGCGACGTCATCGCTCGCTTCGAAGATTATCTCGCCGAGCAGAACACCTGGTGCCGCGCCAACGCGCCGCAACTTCTAAAGAATCCCGTCGCGTATTTCTCGGCGGAGTTCGGTTTCCACGAAACCCTGCCCATCGCCGCCGGCGGTCTCGGCATGCTCGCCGGTGATCACGCGAAATCCGCGAGCGATCTCGGCCTCGGCTTCGTCGGCATCAGCCTCTTCTACCGCGAAGGTTATTTTCAACAGGCCGTCAACCAGGACAACTGGCAGACGGAGTACTACACCATCCTTAACCCGCGTAACCTCCCGCTCGAACCCGTCCTCGACGCGAAAGGCGAACCGCTCGTTTTGATGGTGCGCATCGCTACCAGCCAGGTGTTCTTCCAGGTCTGGCGCGCGAATGTGGGCCGCAATCCCGTTTATCTCCTCGACACCAATCGTCCGGAGAACGAACCGCATCACCGCGATCTTACCCTCCGCGTTTACGGCGGCGACACGACCACGCGCGTCATGCAGGAAATCGTGCTCGGCGTCGGCGGCGTTCGCTTGATCCGCGCGCTCGGCTTGCAACCCTCCACCTTCCACATGAACGAAGGTCACGCGGCGTTCCTCACCTTGGAACTGTTGCGCGAGAAGATTGCCGCCGGTCGCAGCTTCGAAGACGCGCTCGAAGAAACGAAGAAAGAATGCCTTTTCACCACGCACACACCGGTGGAAGCGGGCCACGATCGTTTCAGCAAAGACCTCATGATCTACGCGGCGCACAAATTCGCCACGCAGCTCAAGCTTTCGCATCAGCAGCTCATGGCGCTCGGCCGCGTCGATCCCGCGAACGACAACGAACCGTTCTGCATGACCGTCCTCGCCCTCAAAGCCTCGCGCGCCGCCAACGGCGTCAGCGAACTTCACGGCGCTGTCAGCCGCGAAATGTGGCAGTGCATGTTCCCGACCAAAAAGGTGGACGATGTCCCCATCGGCGCGATCACCAACGGCATTCACCTGCTCGGCTGGATGAAGGGCACCGTGCGCCGTTACTGGCGCCGCAAGCTCAGCGAATCCCACGAAAACGGCGCCGGAAAACCAGCGCCCGCCGGAGACAGCACCCGCTTCTGGCGCGTGAAAAATGGCGACACGTGGGAAACGGAAATCAACTCCTCCGGCTTCTGGGAACGCATGCTCGATCCCAACTTCATCAGCGACGAGGAAATCTGGGCGTTGCGCTACCGTCTGCGCCGCGAGCTCATCGAATTCTCCCGCCGCCGCCTGCTCCTGCAGGGCCAGCGCCTCACGCAAGGCGACTTCATCGCGTTCGATCAATTGCTCAACCCCGACGCGTTGACCATCGGGTTCGCCCGCCGCTTCGCGACCTACAAGCGCGCCCCGCTGATCTTCCAGCAATTCGAAAACATCGTCCGCCTCACGCAGGACAAGGGCCGCCCCGTGCAATTCATCTTCGCCGGCAAAGCCCACCCGCGTGACGACGAAGGCAAGCGCTTCATCCAACACATCATCCACCTCAGCAAGCACAGCGAGCTCAAGGGCCACCTTGTGTTCCTCGAGAACTACGACGTGCACGTTGCCCGGCAGATGGTCAGCGGTTGCGACATCTGGCTCAACAACCCGCGCCGTCCGCTCGAAGCCTCAGGCACCAGCGGCATGAAAGCCGGCTGCCACGGCTGCTTGAACCTGAGCATCCTCGACGGCTGGTGGCGCGAAGGCTACGACGGCACCAACGGCTTCGCCATCGGTGACGACTCGCATCCCGCGAACATCGACGAACAGGACCGCCTCGACAGCGCGAACCTTTACAAGGCGCTCACCGAGGAAGTCATCCCGACCTTCTACAATCGCGACGCCGGCGGAATCCCGCGCGCGTGGATCAAAAAGATCCGCCATGCCATGGCCACGCTGGTTCCAAAATACAACACCTGGCGCATGGTGCAGGAGTACACCAATAAGTACTACCTGACGAAGTAACGAACCTGATTCCCGCGATTCCAAGCGAGTTCGCTAACCGCGAACTCGCTTTTTGTTTTATCCGCGGAAAAAAATCCACCACACCAGCAGAAGCATGGGCACCATGAACGGCAGCGTGAAACGGAATACGTAGCCGAAGAACGAGGGCGTTTTGATTTTCCATTGGTCGGCGATAGATTTCACCATGAAGTTCGGGCCGTTTCCAATGTAAGTGTTCGCCCCAAAGAATACCGCCCCCACGCTGATGGCGACGATGAACGCATTGAACTCCACGTTGCCGAGCAGGAAGCAAACTTCGATCTCGTCCACGGTCACGCTGTGCGACGCCACGTGGTCGCCGTGATATTTCACCAGCGCTTCGAGCGTGTGGCGGACCTGCTCAGCGTGCGGGCCGACGAGGTTGTCAAAGCTCACCGCGCCGCCGGAACCATTGGTGAGATGCGCCTGCACCTGTGTGATGATGTCGGGGCTGATGAAGGAGCCGAAGATCGCGCTGAGAAAACTCAGATACGTGGGCGCGTTGTCGAGCAGGCTGGAGAGAATGCCGCTGCCCCAATAGAACATCGCCGCGGGCGGTTGATTGCCGAGCAGGCTCTGCGCGTTGAGCTGGAGCCAGTCGAGCGCTGGCATCATTGTCGCGAAGATGCCGACGAATAGGATCGCCACCTCCTGCACGGGGTGGAAATTGAACTGGTTCGCTTCGTGCACGGACTTGCTCGTCGAGAAATACGAACCCAGCGCCGCGATGATCATGAACACTTCACGCACGAGCATTGGGCCCTTCACGATTACGGCGCCGAGGATCACGGCGAGGAACAGGAGATTTACCAAGCCATCGAAACGCCATTCTTCGTGCGCAGTTTCCCGGTCGCGGACTTCCTTGGGTGCGCGGCGGAAGTTGATCGAATCCACGACGTAGAACATGCCGAGCAATACAGCGAGCCCCACAGCCCACATTGGCCAGCAGTGTTCCGCTACCCACCAGAACGGAATTCCTTTGAGGAAGCCGAGGAACAGCGGTGGATCGCCGATGGGCGTGAGACAGCCGCCGATGTTCGACACGATGAAAATGAAGAACACGACGTGATGCGCCGTGACGCGGTATTTGTTCATCCGCAGCCACGGACGGATCAACAGCATGGAGGCGCCGGTGGTTCCGAGGACGTTCGCGACGATGCCGCCGATGAGCAAGAACACGACATTGACGAACGGCGTGGCTTCGCCTTTGACGTTGATGTGAATGCCGCCCGAGACGACGTAGAGCGAGCCAATGAGCGCGATGAAGCTGACGTATTCAATGCCCGTGTGGATGACGCGTTCGTTCGCGTGGAGAAATCCGAGGTAGTAAACGAGCGTTATCACCCCGAGTCCGATGGACACCTTGGGATAATGTTTCAGCCACCAATTCGCGAAGCACACAGGACCGATCGCGATCATGCCGAGCAACGCGCCAAACGGCAGCATCATCCAGGGATTAGGTTGCAATACTTCGTGTCCCACGTTGGGAACGTAGAAGTGGAAGTGCACCCGGGTCAAACGTAAAGCCGTGACTCTCGCCACCAACTCCCACCTTGTCACTACGGCGGGCCAACTCTATCGTGACCTGCAGTGCATAAAATCGCCTTCCAGCTCGGCAATTTTTCCGTCCATTGGTACGGCGTCCTCGTCGCGCTCGGATTTCTGGCGGGACTCTGGACCGCGAGCCGTCGCGCCACGCAGGGCGGATTCTCCGCCGACAAGATCATCGATCTCGGTCCGTGGATCATCATTGGAGCGATCATCGGTGCGCGTACGCTCTACGTGATTTCTTATTGGAAGGAATCGTTCGCCAACGAGCCGTGGTACGAAATCTTCATGGTGCAACACGGTGGGCTGGTGTTTTACGGCGGACTGATCGGATCGTCCGTCGCTACAATCATCTACGCCCGGTTGAAAAAGATTCCGCTGTGGAGCGCCGCTGACATTCTCGCGCCGAGCGTCGCGCTCGGGCACGTGTTCGGGCGACTCGGCTGTTTGATGAACGGCTGCTGCTACGGGTACGCGACCGACGTTCCGTGGGCGATTCACTTCCCGGTCGATCATGAAACGCACGGTGTGGGTCTGCATCCGACGCAAATTTACGAGGCGTCGTTGAACTTCGCGCTCTACCTCGCTCTAGCGTGGTTGTATCGGCGCAAGAAGTTCGACGGCCAAGTGTTCGCGGCTTATCTCACGGGTTACGCGATTCTCCGCACCGTCGTGGAACTGTTCCGCGGCGATTACAAGGTTCACTACGTCGGTGGCGTGCTGACGCCCGCGCAACTGGTGAGCGCCGGCATTCTACTCGCCGCGGCGTTGCTCTGGTGGAAACTTCCGCGGCCGTCCGCGCCCGCCGCCCGTCAAACACCGTGAGCAACGATTCGTCCCGCACGCAAACGGTCACCGTCGAACACTCGCTCCCCGGCGAGCGCCTCGACAAATATCTCACGACGCAATTTCCCGTCGCGTCGCGCGGCACGTTGCAGCGGCTTATTGAGGAAGGGCACATTCTCGTCAACGGCCAGCGCACGAAGGCCACGCACGCGCCACGCGCTGGCGACGTCATTCAAGTTCACTGGCCGGAAGCGCGCCCCGCTGAGGCGCAACCCGAGGACATCCCGCTCGAAGTGCTTCACGAGGATGCGGACATTCTCGTGATCAACAAATCGCCCGACATCGTCGTGCATCCCGCCGCCGGTCACGAGGAACACACGCTCGTCAACGCGCTGCTGCATCATTGTAAAGGCCAACTCAGCGGCATCGGCGGCGTCGCGCGGCCGGGCATCGTCCACCGGCTCGACAAGGAAACGAGCGGCTGCATCGTCATCGCGAAGAACGACACAGCGCACCAAAAACTGGCGCTGGAATTCGCCGAACGCACGCTCGACAAAGTTTACGTGGCGATCGTCTGCGGCGAGGTGCCGAGCGCAAGTGGAGAAATTCGCGCCGCCATCGCCCGCCATCCTTCCCACCGGAAACGCATGGCGACCACGGAAGCCGGCAACGGACGCGATGCATGGACAAGTTATCGCGTGCTCGAACGATTGCGGGGCGCGACGAAAATGGAAGCGACGCTTCACACCGGACGCACGCATCAGATCCGCGTTCACTTTCAACACCTCGGCTTCCCCGTCGTCGGCGATACGACCTACGGCGCGCGACAGAACAAGCGGCTCACCGAATTGACGAACTACACCGCGCCGCGTCAGATGCTCCACGCGCACACGCTGAGCTTCACGCACCCTCGCACCGGCAAGACCATGGATTTCAAAGCACCGCTGCCGGCGGACTTCCGCGCCGCACTGAAGGCGCTGCGCATCACGGAGAAATAGTTCACGCGTCCCGTCGGTGTTTTGACTTTTTAAGCTTCTAGCGACGTGGCACGCTCGCCCGCAATGGGCGTCACGCCGCAACAATTCGAGCAGATGAAAAACCGCCTCCGCAGCGGACGTCGCGTGGCGGAGCCATTGGTCCCCACGGCACCTCGGCCCAACTCGATCGTGGTCGAACAGGTTGTTCTCGGCATTGATCCTTCGCTGCGCGGGACCGGCTATGGCGTGATTCGTATCGGCAAAACTGAATCGCGCGCGCTGGCGCAAGGCACCATTAAGTGCCCGCCGAAATGGGAACACTCGCGCTGCCTGCTGAACATCCTGCAAACGATCCGCGATGTCGTGAAACAATTCCAACCGACCGTCTGCGCGGTGGAGGGTTTGATCTACGCGAACAATTTTCAAATCGCGCTCATGATCGGCGAGGCCCGCGGTGCTGCGCTCGCCGCCGTGGCCGAGGCGGGGCTCGATATTTACGAAATCGCGCCGCGCAAAGTGAAACAAGCAATAGTCGGCTACGGAGCCGCGCAGAAGATTGCCGTCGCGAAGATGGTTCAACGGCGCTTGCAGCTCGCCGAGTTGCCCGAGCCCGACGCCGCCGACGCGCTGGCGCTGGCGATCGTTCACGCGCAGGAACACGGAAAGTTTTCGCTGACGCCG
This sequence comes from Limisphaerales bacterium, assembly GCA_044224905.1. Taxonomy (GTDB): domain Bacteria; phylum Verrucomicrobiota; class Verrucomicrobiia; order Limisphaerales; family JBGAJN01; genus JBGAJN01. Next base: position 599,380 of record JBGAJN010000001.1, on the reverse strand, counting down.
CAGAAAAAAGTTTAACGCTTCCGCATGATCACCTTTCTCCACGGCAAATTGGTCGACGCGCTCCCAACGCAAGTCACCGTCGACGTTCACGGCGTCGGTTACGAAGTTCTCATCCCGCTGTCGTCGTTCGACAAGCTTCCCGCGCCGGGCAGCGAAGTGAAACTACTCACGCACCTCGCGATTCGCGAAGACGCACACGTGCTCTACGGATTCATGACAACTACGGAGCGCGATCTCTTCCGCCTGTTGATCAACACGGTGAGCGGGATTGGGCCGAAGATCGCGTTGAACATTTTGAGCGGCGTCAACGTGGCCGCGTTCCGTCACGCGGTGGCGAACTCTGACGTGAAAGCGTTGTCGCAAATCTCCGGCGTCGGCAAGAAGACCGCCGAACGCATCGTGGTCGAGTTGCGCGACAAGGTCGGCGCGGTGGCGATGGGGCCGGCAAGTGGCGCCATGCCGGGACTGTCGCCGGACGAACAAAAGCTCAACGACGCGGCGCTGGCGTTGATGGCGCTCGGCTTCAAGCCGAACGATGCACAGGACACGGTGAAGGGCGCCGCGGTGCTGCTCGGTCCGCAAGCGACCGTCGAGCAACTCGTGCGCGCGAGTTTGAAAAAGGGAGCGTGACGCCGGTGGAAACACCTTCGTCCAACGACACCGGCGCCAAGCCCGCGAGCCAACGCCGCAGCGGCGTCGTCGTGCCCAAACCGCTCAAGTGGCATGGTCGTTTGGCCGCGGCTCTGATCTACGGTTTGATTCGGTGCGTGGCGGCCACGTTGCGCTATCGCTGGCAGAACGATACGGGAATGTTCAAGCCCGGCGATTCAACGCCGCCTGTCATCTTCGCCATCTGGCATAATCGCCTCGCTCTCTCGCTGATTGTTTACATCCGCTACGCGCAACGGATCGATCCCCAACGCAAGATGGCGGCCTTGGTCAGCGCCAGCGGCGACGGCGGTCTGCTTGCGCGGGTGCTCGAACACTTCCGCGTGCAACCAGTACGCGGCTCGAGCAGCCGTCGCGGCCCGCAGGCGTTGCGCGAACTTACTTCGGCGGCGCGGCGCGGTTTCGATCTCGCCATCACGCCGGATGGTCCGCGCGGTCCGTGCTATGTGGTGAACGAAGGCGTGATTTCGGCGGCGCAGTTGACCGGGCTTACAGTAATTCCCGTGTCGTATCACCTCGGCTGGAAGTTTCGGATTAAGAGCTGGGATCGGTTTCAAATTCCGCTGCCGTTCTCCCGTTGCGACGTGGTTTACGGCGCGCCGTTGCGAGTGCCGCGGGAGACGACGCCCGAACAGCGCGAGGCAATGCGTCGCGAGTTGGAGGCGAAACTCATCGCGCTGGCGCCCGATTGAGCCAAAAGACGGGCGTGGTGTCCGCTTGACCCCCTTGGAAGCGTTTCCTACGCTCCAGCGTGGATATGAGAATTTTGCTCACCTTGTTGGTTCTGGTTTGCGCTCTGCCGGGAAATCTCCTGGCCAAGACGCAACTTGCCAACGCCGTCGCGGTCATTGTCAACGACGCGGTCATCACTTACACCGACATTGAGCGCTACATCGAGCCCTCGATGGAATTGCTCTACCGTCAATATGGTGACAAGCCGCAGGTGTTGGACGAGAAAATCGCCGCCGCGCGTCAGGATGGAACGGAACAGCTGGTGGAACGGCAGCTCATCTTGAGCGATTGGAAAACATCCGGCTACAATCTGCCGGAGAGCATTCTCGATGACGAAGTCCGCGATCGTATCCGCGACAAATTCGGCGATCGCCTCACGCTCACCAGAACCCTTCAGGCGCAAGGGATCACCTTCGAGCGTTTCCGGCAGCAAATCCGCGAGGACATCATCGTTGGCGTGCTACGCAACAAGAACGTTTCCTCGTCGATCATCATCTCGCCGCAAAAGATCGAAGATTACTACGGGAAGAATCGCGACAAGTTCAAGCAAGCCGATCAAATCAAGCTGCGCATGATTGTACTGAACGAAAGCGCCAGCAATCCCGAGGGCGCCAAGAAGCTCGCCGAGGAAATTCGCGGCAAGATCAAGGAAGGCTCCACTTTCGCCGAGATGGCGTCCATTTACTCTGAGGGTTCCCAAGCCAAGTCCGGCGGTGATTGGGGCTGGGTTGAACGCACTGTGCTCCGCAAGGAACTTGCCGACACGGCCTTCTCCCTCAAGCCCGGCGAATTGAGCGACGTAGTTCACCTCGAGAAGGCGTATTACCTGATGCTCGTCGAGCAGAAGAAGGCATCGCAATTCATGACGCTCTCCGAAGTCCGCGATGACATCGAGAAGACGCTCATTGCCGAGGAGCGGACCCGCCTGCAGAAGAAGTATATTGAACGGCTAAAGACGAAGTCGTTCATCCGCTATTTCTGATCGCGGTGTCGGATTTTCCAAGCCGGTGCGGCGGTTGACCCTCTCCGCTCGCTCGCCTAAACTGCGCCATGCCCGCGACCGAATCCCAAACGAATACGCCCGCGACTGCGCCGGCGGAGTCGATTGTTGCCGTGCGCGGGCTCACGAAGGTGTTCAAAGATTTCTGGGGTCGCCCGAAAGCGCGCGCGGTGGACGACGTGACGTTTGATGTGCGGCGTGGCGAGGTGTTCGGCTTGCTCGGCCCGAATGGCTCCGGCAAATCCACCACGATCAAACTGCTCCTCGGCCTCCTGCATCCGACGCGCGGGCAGATCCAAGTGTTCGGTCAGTCGCCGCGCCACGTAGCCACCAAGGCGCGCATCGGTTACCTGCCGGAGGAATCGTATCTCTACCGCTATCTCGACTGCGACGAGACGCTGAAATTCTTCGGTAACATTTTCGAATTGGCACCTGCCGAGCGCGACCGTCGCGCGGAGCAGTTGCTCGACATGGTGGGGCTGAAGCAGACGAGTCGCCGCGCCGTCGGCGAGTTTTCAAAAGGCATGCAGCGCCGCATCGGTCTCGCGCAAGCACTGATCAATGATCCCGACTTGATCATTCTCGACGAGCCGACGGCGGGGCTCGATCCAGTTGGTTGCCGCGAGGTGAAGGATTTGATCCTCGCGCTCGCGCGGCGCGGCAAGACGATCATTCTCAGCAGCCATCTCCTCGCGGATGTGGAAGACGTTTGCGACCGCGTGGTGATTTACTACGGCGGAAAAATCCAGGCGATGGGCACGTTGAAGGAATTGCTCGCCACGCCGGACACGACGCGCATCACCACGCCGCTGCTTTCGCGCGAGACGATGCAGCGCGTCTTGGAAATCATTCGCAGCGAAGCCGCCGCTGACCGCGTGCGCATTGATGTGCCGACGCAGAATCTCGAAAGTTATTTCCTTGGCGTCGTGGAGCGCGCCCGTGAACAACAAGCCCACACCAGTGGCGCCGAGTCAGGCAGTCGCGTCGCGGCGTACTTGCGCGCCGGTTCGGCGGAATCCGGATCGCAAACCGAAAGGATTTTGGAGCGCCTCACTTCGCCCGAGCCCGCTCCGGTTGCGACGCCGAAACTGGCCGACATTCCTCCGCAACCGAAAGTCGACTCGGCAAAGCTCGCAGAGTTATCGAAGCCGGCAATGGAGAACCCTGCACCCGCCGTTCCAAAGCCTGTACCAGCCGAGCCTGTTGACCTGTCGAAAGCCAACGAAAAGCTGGCGTCACTGCTCGGCAAACCGAAGTAAGCGTCACGGCGTAACGAACCGTTAGTGGTCTCCGGAACAAGCTTGCCATCGGGCCGGAATCGCGAGTAAGATTTCGGCCCGTGGAACCCCTCCGGATAGACTATTTTGGCGAATGGTCCTATGCGGTCGCTCTGGCGCCCTATTTTCTGATTCTCCTGTACTCAGTCTGGCACTTCCGTGTGATTCTGCAGTTCGCCAACTGGAAGTTTTTTATCCTCACCTCGTGCTTGTGCTTCCTCGTGCTCGGTCTTGCGTTTGAATGGATTGCCGGAATGCTCTACGTCTGGACGTTTCCAGAGGGGCGTGACCTGTTTTGGATTCCCATCCCGCTCTTCGGGTGGATCACTGGGAATCGTATTCCGATCTGTGAACTCCTTTGGATCGCGATTGTGATCCCGCTGTTTTACTACCTCTACTTCTGGGCCACGCTGGTGTTTAACGACATTATCTATGTGGTGGATGAGAACGGGGACTTGTATAAGCGCGAAGAACGTTGGGTAGGATTTTTTGGCGACACCCACGTCGCGAAAAGACTTAAAGGTCGACGCGGTCAGGAGAACGAAACGGTCCTTCACACGCGTCCGCCAGGTTTCGTCGCCCGTACGGCAAAAAGATTCCGCAGGGATTCGAATGTTCCAAAAGCCTAAGAGCGCCTTCAGCCGCACGACGCCGCTCAACCTCGTGTTGGTGGCCGCATGCGTCATCGGCGGGGTGTTGCTTTACCGACGTGGTTACACCTACGAGGGATCGGCGCTGGCGTACATGGTTGGCGGCGTGGTGTTCGCTTACCCCTATTATCGGGCTCAATTCACGCCTTGGATGACGTTTCTGGTTCTCGGTTCCCTGGTCCCGATGACGATCTGGTTGCAAAACAAGGGAGTGGAAAATCGGCTGTGGTTTTATCCGAGTGACAAGCTTTACCTGCTGGCGATCACGCAAAAGGGCGAAGGTTGGTGGCGGTGCACCCGTCACGTGTGGCTGGGAAATGATATGCCGGCCATGGAATATTTGTTCTATCCGCTGTTTGGCTTCTTCCACATGACTTTCTTTTCGTTCTTCACACACCTCCTGCCGACGCGATGGTTCGAGCAGGAGCAACGTTGGCTGCGGCATCTCTTTCTAATCGTCATGGCGCCGCTGATTGGAATCTTTATATGGGTTTACTTCCGGTTCCCCAACCCGAACGCCACGGATTACACGTATTGGATGACCGGATGCCTGGGATTTTTCGCGACGATGGGCAGTTACTTGGCGAGTCCGAATTTCCGCAGCTACACGCGGTGCCCGGCGTTTTGGATTTGGTTGGGAATCGTCGGGTGCGGGGTCATGGTGGCGTTCGAATTCTTCCACTGTTGCATCGATCGCGACTGGGTTTATGACTTGAAAAACACGTTTCCGCCCGCTTACTCTTTCCGCGACGTCGGGATCCCGTTCACAGACTTTTTTGGATATCTGGTCACGGCAACCACGTTTCAAGCGATGATGTACTTTTTTATTACTAAGCTCGGTCACGTCGTGATTCGCGATGTAGAACAGGTTCCGTTTGGCCGAACCGCCAAGGAGTGTCTCAATCGCCATCGCCAGCCGTAATCCATTTCACTCAATGTCGACAACTATTCCGTCCAAATCCAAACGATCGCTCGTCCGACTTCTGGGAAACGTCGCGGTCGCGGCAGTGCTGTCCATGACGACGCGTCACGCCCTCGGTGCGGAGCCAAGTGCCGCGCGGCCGCTGAACCGGCCAGCCGACTTCGCGGAACTGACGCCTGAGCAGTTGATGAACATTAAAGTCACTTCGCCCACGAAACATGCGGAGAGCCTTTTCAGTTCAGCAACGGCGATTCATGTCCTGACGGAGGAGGATATCGACCGCTCCGGCGCCAACTCGATCGCGGATGCGTTACGCAATTCTCCCGGGTTATCGGTCGCCCGCATGGATTCGCACACCTGGGCGATCACTTCGCGTGGTTTCAACAGCGAACTCGCCAGCAAGTTGCTCGTGTTGATGGACGGGCGCAGCGTTTACACACCATTGAACGCCGGTGTGTATTGGGACGCGCAAGATACAGTACTGGAAGACATCGACCGCATTGAGGTCATCCGCGGATCCGGCGGAACCTTGTGGGGTGCGAATGCGGTCAACGGCGTCATCAACATTACGACGAAAAGCGCGCGTGAAACGCAGGGCTTGCTTGCCAGCGGCGGCGGCGGAAATTTGGAGCGCGCGTTCGGTAGCGTTCGCTACGGAGGCCAGCTGGGTTCGAACGCTTACTATCGGGTCTACGGAAAATTCACGGACCGCGATGATTTCAAACTGACAACCGGCGGGGATGCCGGCGATTCCTGGCGCAAGGAACAAGGGGGATTCCGGGTCGATTGGTACCCCGCCGAAGAAAATCATCTTACCCTTCAAGGTGATCTTTACGAAGGTCGCGAACACCAAACGCGAACGACCGCGTTGCCGTTGCCGCAATTTTTCGAGACGGTGAACTACAACGACCGCTTTGCGGGCCAGAACGTTCTCGGGCGTTGGACGCGGGAGTTCAGTCCGGAATCGGAACTAAAGGTTCAACTCTATTACGACCGCACCGAGCGTGAAAACGCAGTGCCGTTGGAATCGCGTCAGATGGTCGACTTCGACGCGCAACACCGATTCGGTCTCGGCAGCATACAAGAAATCACTTGGGGATTGGGCTACCGCTGGACCGGCGACCGGATGCGGACCAATTTCGCATTGGGGTTTGATTCCACGACCCGCGACGTGCACTTGTTCAGCTCGTTCGTGCAGGATGAAATCACACTGATTCAAGATCGCGTTCACTTAACGATCGGATCCAAATTCGAGCATAACGACTATACGGGCTTCGAAGCGCAACCATCCGCGCGCCTCTCATGGACTCCCAACGAACGGCAGACCCTTTGGGCCGCAGTGTCCCGCGCAGTGCGGACTCCGTCGCGGGCCGAAGATGACGTCAGCATTCTCCGGCCCGCGGGCGTTGGTATTTACGCCGGATTACGCGGCGATCCTTCGCAACGCTCTGAAGACTTGATGGCTTATGAACTCGGCTACCGGGTGATTCCGTGCAAACAGTTCTCCCTCGATATCGCCGCGTTCTACAATGAGTATCGCCATCTGCGTACGGTGGAGCCGGGGGCCACGCTTGCACCCGCGGTGGCGACGCTTTACTCCGCCAGCTTGCTGAAGGGCGAAAGCTACGGCACGGAAGTTTCCGCCAAAACGCAGATCGCCGACTGGTGGCAATGGAGCGCCAATTACACTTATCTGCGGATCTTCGTACATCCCGCAGGAATTGGTGCGTTCCCGACCGAATCGCTTTTTGAAGGTGGCGACCCGCAACATCAATTCGCGCTGCGATCCATGATCGATCTGCCAGGTGACGTTCAATTCGACTCCACGATGAGTTACGTGGACAACCTGAAAGCAACGGGAGTTCCCAGCTATGTCGCACTAGATCTGCGGATCGCGTGGCGCCCGACCAAGAACGTCGAACTCGCGCTGATCGGTCAAAGCTTGCTGGACAACCAACACCCCGAATCAGTACCGATTTCCAATACGGCACCTCGCACCGAGGTGCCGCGCAGCATTTTTGGGAAACTGTCGATTCGGTTTTAGTTTCAGTTTCTTTTTGGTTTTAGTGAGTGATCGGGAGGGCCCACGGGAGGGCCGCTATTTTGTGGATACTGCACGTGCCATATTGCTGCAGCAGACGCGAAGCTACATGCTTCGCTTGTTGGCTGCGATTACACTCATCGGGTTGAGTGTTCCCGCAGCACGTGCTCAGGAAGTCATCGCCCCGGAGTACCAAGTGAAGGCCGCGTTTCTCTACAACTTTGCCAAGTTCGCAGATTGGCCGGCGAATGCGTTCACCAACAACAATCAATCGTTTGTAATCGTGGTTTACGGCAAGAACCCGTTTGGAAGAATTCTAGAGGAGACCGTAAAGGGAAAAAAAATCGCGGACCGAAACGTGTCCGTTCGGGTGTGCAACAAGCTGGCCGACATCGGAGACTGCCACCTTTTATTTACGACCGAATCGGACAAGGAGCGCCTCAGTGATCTTTTCACGCACCTCGCTAACCGCCCGACTTTGACCGTCGGGCAGAGCGAGGGATTTGCCCATCGTGGAGGCATGATTAATTTTATCAAGGAGAACGCCCACGTTCGCTTTGAGATTAACGATGGTCGAGCCAAGGCGGCAAAACTCAAGCTGAGTTCGCGATTGCTGCGACTCGCAGTCATTGTGAAATCCGAACCGCGTTAACCACGACTGCACATGCGCCCCTTTCGTGATCTGCCAATCCAACGCAAGCTGACGCTGACGTTTTTTCTAACAGCAAGCGCCGCGTTGCTCTTGGCGGGTGGAGCCCTTTTCACCTACGAACTGTTTCGTTTCAAACAAACTCTGATCGAGAGCTTGGAGGCCAACGCGGCCATCGTGGCCGACACAGGCACGGCAGCGATCGCGTTCGATGATCCAACGGCGGTAAATGAGGCGATGTCCCATTTAAAGATTCGCCCGGAGGTTGCGTGCGCGTATGTCCTCGATGGTTCGGGAAAAGTTATTGCGAGCTACCAACATCCGCTCGATGGTGTGGATCTCAATTTGCCGGCCCGTCCCTACAAAGAACATCGCATCGAGAAAGGCGCGGTGGTGGTTTTCAGTCCGATCAAATCGAAGGACGGTCAGACGGTAGGTTTCGTTGCGATTCGCGCTTCGTTGGGCGAACTGCGCGAGCGGATGCTCACCTATTTGGGAATTCTCACGCTCGTTTCCACCGTTTCCCTGCTAGCTACATGGTTCCTCACCGGAAAGTTACAACGCTTCATTTCCGAGCCACTGCTGAAGCTCGCACAGGTGACTCGAGCAGTACGAGAAACACAGAATTTTTCACTCCGCGCCCAAGCGGCGAGCCACGATGAGGTCGGCGAATTAGTCGAGAGCTTCAATCAGATGCTGGCACAGATTCAAATCCGCGACGAAGCCGTTTCGACCAGTGAAGAAAGATTCAAGCAGTTGGCGAACTCCATCAGGGAGGTGTTCTGGCTGACCGGCGTTAAGAAGGATCGCATGATTTACATCAGCCCGGGATACGAACCGATCTGGGGCCGTTCTTGCGCGAGCCTGTATGAATCACCGATGTCTTGGGCCGAGGCCATCCATGTCGATGACCGCGCGCGGGTTCTCGCGGCAGCGTCGAAGCAGCAAGCGGTGGGCGAATACGATGAGATGTATCGGATTGTCAGGCCGGACGGCTCGATGCGATGGATTCGTGATCGCGCTTTCCCAGTGCGCAACGACAAAGGCGAGGTGTTCCGTATCGCTGGTATCGCGGAAGACGTCACCGAACGAAAGCAGGCTGAGGAGGAACGCGATCGGTTCTTCAATCTCTCGCTTGATTTGCTTTGCATCGCCAGCTTGGACGGACACATCAAACGCATCAACCCAGCGTCACTGCGAATTCTTGGATACGCGCCCGAGGAAGTCATCGGCAAACCGTGGATCGAATTCATCCATCCCGATGATCGACCTCAAACGCTGCAGCGCTTTGGGATGCTGCTATCCGGAGAGGATCTAGTAGGTTTCGAGGTGCGCTGCATCTGTAAGGACGGATCGTGGCGAACAATCTCCTGGTCATGCCCATCCCCCGCTCCGGCAACCCATGAATTATTCGCGGTTGGCCGCGACGTGACGGTGCAACATCTGGCGGAGCAGCAGTTGCTTGAAAGTGAGCAACGCTTTCGCACCTTGACTGAGTTTGCGCCGATCGGAATTTTTCACAGCGCACCCGACGGTAAGTGCCGCTTCGTTAACCGTGCCTGGTGCAATATTACCGGTCTGCCGCCCGAAGCGGCTCTTGGTGACGGTTGGACGCGGGCGCTGCATCCCGGAGATGCCAGTCGCGTGCTCACTTCGTGGGAGCAAACCATTACGGATGGAAAGGATTCGAGCATCGAATACCGGATGACTGACGCAACGGGCAACGTGCACTGGGTTCACGGCAAAGCCGTATGTCTCCGGAACTCGGCGGGTGAGTCGACCGGCTATCTCGGAACCGTGCTGGACATTACCGACCGGAAACAGTTCGAAGCCGAGCGCGAGAAGTTTGTATCGTTGATCGAGAACAGTCAGGATTTTATTGCCATGGCTTCATTGAGCGAAGAGGTCTTTTTCGTCAACAAGGCTGGGCTGAAGCTCGTGGGGCTGAACAGCATTTCGGATCTTCGCGGGAGGCATATTCACGACTTCTTGACCGAAACGTCCCGGCAGATTTCGCACGATCAGGAGGTGCCGGCAATGAAGGCCGGAGGTCACTGGGAAGGCGAATATCAACTTCGTCATTTCCAAACTGGCCACGGCATCGATGTGCAAGTGAGTTCGTTCGCCATCAAAGACCCGGCGACGAACGAAATCGTCGGTTTCGCCACGGTCCAACGGGACATCACCGATCGCAAGCGGATGGAAAAGGAAATTCTCGAGATCAGTGACCGTGAACGGAACCGCCTTGGCCAGGATGTGCACGACAGCATCTGCCAAATGTTGGTGAGTGCCGGCTTCACGGCAAACATGCTAATGCGCAAGCTGGAGGACAAATCCCTTCCCGAAGTCGCCGATGCTGAGAAGGTGGCTCAACTGATCGACGAGACCACCGAGCAAGCATACCAGCTCAGCCGCGGTGCATTTCTGGCGGCGCTGGATGCGGAAGGACTCGCGCCCATGCTCCAAGATCTGGCGGCGAACGTAAGGCGCCGCAGCCAAGTGGCGTGCTCGTTCGAATACCCGACCCCGGTTTCGATTGATAACGACGCCGTCGCCAATCATGTTTTCCGTATCGCGCAGGAAGCCGTCAATAACGCGGTAAAGCATGGCAAGCCACGCCATATCGTCATCAAGCTCATCGAAAACGGTCAAAGAATTGAACTTATCGTCATGAATGATGGTGAGCCGTTTCCGCTAGATCGACCAACGAGCAAAGGGCTGGGATTTTTTAGCATGCAATATCGCGCCAGCATGATTCGTGGAACTTTGCAACACCGGCAGGGCGACCAAGGTGAAACCATTATATACTGTGCTTTTCCAAATAGTACTGCTTAAATCGCGAGCGTATGGGAGCCACTTTGCAAAGTGAATCGCCACGAACCAAGGCTGTGCGCATTTTACTTGTGGATGATCATCCAATGGTGCGCGAGCGGGTCGCTGAGGTAATCGAGCACGAAGGGGACATGACGGTTTGCGGCGAAGCCGAAGATCGAAATGAGGCCCTCGCGCTCATTGCTAAATTAAGGCCGGATTTGGTTATCGTTGATTTGAGCCTGAAGAACTCGCACGGCTTGGAGTTGCTGAAGGACATTCAACTGCGCTTCACCGGGCTAAGGGTGCTCGTCCTTTCCATGTACGACGTGCCACTCTATGCCCAACGTTCCCTCCGCGCCGGTGCATTGGGTTACATCACAAAGAAGGAGGCGACCCGCAATATCGTAACGGCTATTCGCCGGGTGCTTGCCGGAAATGTCTATCTGAGCGAACACCTAGCCGCTGAACTCACGAACAAGATTTTCCAACCTGAACACGCCCTCAAACTCTCTCTGATGGATCGCCTGTCGGATAGAGAGCTTCAAGTGTTCGAATTGATCGGGCGCGGCCAAAGCACTCGCCAGATGGCAGACCACCTCCACCTTGACATGAGCACAGTCGATTCGTACCGCACGCGGATCCGGGAGAAGTTGGATCTAAAAGACGGCGCTGAATTGCTAAGGTACGCAATTAACTGGGTTTCCAGCAGCCAAAGCGCATAACTTCCGTTCAATAATATTCTATACAGAATTATTTCCGTCCGGCACTATCGAGTGTGTGTCGCGCCCCGTTCGAACCCTGCCAATTACAAGTCTACAGAGCCGCGAACTGCAACGTTTGGTCAATGATCCCCAAACGCGCCCGCGAATCAAAGTTCGCGCGAGGATAATCCTGCACAGGGCGTCCGGCCTCAGCCAAGCGGTCACAGCAATGCGATCGAAGGTCAATCGTCCCGTTGTCTCGCACTGGGAACAGAGGTTTAGGGAATTGGGACTCGAGGGATTGACGGACGCCAAAGGCCGCGGGAGAAAGCCGACGTTGCCCGCGAGCAAGCGAACACTTATTGAAAATCTCGCGACCCAGACGGATGGAGGACGAGATCGATGGACAGTTCGACGGATGGCTGAACACGCGCGCGTGTCGGTGGGGACCGTGCATTCAATTTGGAAGGCAAAGGGCATTCGGCCGCACGTTCAGGTGGCTTCAACTCTTGTTCGAGATTCAAAAAACAAAAATTGGCGATGGCGCATAGCAGGCCTGTATTTACGCCCTCCGACAAAGGTTCTGGCGTTCGGTTTTTCGCCTCTTCCACGCAGGCTGGATCCGGATACGAGTCCGGTCATTGCGAGAGAAGTAGATTCAGATTCCACGCCACCAAACACCCTTCCGCCTCGGACGGTCGCCTCGCTCCTCACTGCTCTTTCGTACTTGGAACGGCGAATCTTTTCCCAAACAGCTCCCATTTCCGACAACTCTCTACTGGAAAAGTTTCTGGCGAAAGTTGAGCATTCGCATGGTTCGTCGGGCTTGCTCTTGTTGAGCAATCGAGCAATTCCACGTATTCGGAAACGTGCCGAAGGTAATAATGTTTTGGCCAATGGGAATTGGTTCGAAAACGTCGAATCAACGTTTCGCAAAATAGTGGGGCAATCGGTCGACTACTCGAGGACCTTGGGTGTCACAGAACTCGTTCAAGAAATGGAGAAATACATAGCCGAATCGGGAGTGCCGTCACACTTCTTTTCGTGGGTGTATCAACCCTGACAGATCCCAACGACGACCGCGTTCTCGCGCATTTGTCATGCTGGTCTATTGTGTATATTTATTTAATGAACATTGCGTCTTGTTGATCCATCGCTGGACCGACGCCGTTCCAGCAAACGAAACGGTGATTGTATTTCAACTAAAGAACTGCGATGAGGATCTATAGCGGAAGAAATACCGGTATGTTTGCCTATCCTAAAAAATTCGAAGTAATAGTTATCGGCGCGGGTCACGCAGGCGTCGAAGCCGCGCTGGCGGCGGCGCGGATGGGATGTCAGACGCTCATGCTCACCATCAATCCCGATACAATCGGCCAGATGTCGTGCAACCCTGCGATTGGCGGTCTGGCCAAAGGGCACTTGACTCGCGAAATTGATGCGCTTGGCGGAGAGATGGGCAAAGCGACAGACATGACAGGATTGCAGTTCAGGATGCTCAACACCAAGAAAGGCCCTTCGGTTTGGGCTCCTCGAGCCCAATGCGACAAAAAAGCATATCAGTTTCGACTTAAGTGGGTCTGCGAACGTGAGCCCAACCTAGATATCAAACAAGGCCAAGCGGTTCGCCTACTTTGGAAAGATCAGACCATTACGGGCGTGGAGACCAGTCTGGGTGTGCAGTATTTTGGGACTTCGATCGTCATAACGACCGGCACTTTTTTACGCGGACTGATGCACATCGGCACCGCACAGCAATCCGGAGGGCGCGCTGGCGAAGCTGCTGCAATGGGGCTTTCCACATCGCTGAAAGAGCTTGGCCTCGAACTCGGGCGACTCAAAACAGGCACCCCTCCACGATTGCTACGCAAATCGATCAATTTTTCCAAAACCGCACCTCAGCATGGAGACGAGCCGGTTCCCTACTTCACTTACTGGAAAGACGATTTGTTCCACGTGGAACAAACGCCCGATCAAGAGTCGTCCTCATCGACCAGTTCATCGCGCTATCCGCGAGGCTCCATCCTTGATAGAATACAAGGCCAGCTCCCTTGTCACATCACGCATACAACGGACTCAACGGCAGAACTGATTCGCGCCAATCTCCACAAGTCCCCAATGTACTCCGGCGTCATTGAAGGCGTCGGACCTCGCTATTGTCCGTCGATTGAGGACAAGATCGTCAAGTTTCCGGAAAAGGGTCGCCATCAAATCTTCCTGGAGCCGGAAGGTATAGCAACGGATGAAATCTACGTAAACGGATTCTCCACCTGTCTGCCATTCGACGTGCAAGTCGATCTTGTCCGAACTATCATCGGCTGCGAAACGGCGGAGATCATGCGACCCGCCTACGCTGTCGAATACGATTTCGCGTTTCCGACCCAACTTCACCCCACGTTAGAAACCAAGGTCTGCCGAAACCTTTTCCTCGCGGGTCAGATCAACGGGACATCAGGGTACGAAGAAGCAGCCGCGCAAGGCTTGATTGGCGGAATTAATGCCGCACTTCGAGTAACAGGTCGAGAGCCAATTGTCCTCCAGCGCGATCATGCGTATATCGGCGTGCTTATCGACGATTTGGTCACCAAAGGAACAATCGAGCCGTATCGCATGTTCACTTCCCGAGCTGAATACCGACTGCTTCTGCGACAAGACAACGCGGATCTTCGACTTTCAGAGCTAGGAAAGCAGATCGGATTATTGCCGGAACGTAATTACCGAGTGTTCCTCAGGAAGAAACGGCTCATTGAAAACGAATTGCAGCGGTTGAGCGCTACTAGGGAAGGGGGCACGACGCTGAATCAATTGCTGCGACGCCCTGAAAACACCTACGCCCAGCTTCCCAAACGAGACACCACGCTCCCAGATGATGTAATTCAACAGGTAGAAATTGAGATAAAATATTCTGGATACATCGAGCGCCAAGAACTCGATGTCGAGAAGCTCAAGACGATGGAAGGAAAAATGATTCCTGAATGGCTGGACTACCACACAGTCCCAAGCCTCCGCACTGAAGCACGACACAAACTTTCGAACATCAAACCTCGGACGATTGGTCAAGCGACCCGCATTTCTGGGGTCACGCCTTCCGACGTCGCGCTTCTAATGATCTGGATGAAACGCGGCCCCGCTGAACCCGCAGTGCCGACAGATAATGATTCGCCGACTTGTGAGTCAGAATGAAAAAAATATAAGCGTCTTATTATAAGACGCTTATGTTTTGTATCCAGCGTTACACCAGCTCGCTGAGGCCAGCTCAGTCAAAAGCGTGACCGGCACAGCATAAAACGTTCTTAACCTTGTGCCGCACAAGATCTTTCACCTTTTGCCGGGCGGGTGCTAAGTACTTGCGGGGATCAAATTCTTTGGGATTTTCCGCGAGCACCTTCCGAATCGCCGCGGTCATAGCCAAACGGAGATCGGTATCGATATTGACCTTGGTACAACCCACGCGGCGAGCGATTTCAATGTCAGCCTCGGGCACTCCAGCGGTATCTTCTCCGAGTTTACCGCCATATTTGTTGATTTCGACCGCAAGTTCCTTGGGGACACTCGACGCACCGTGAAGAACGAGCGGGTAATCCCCAAGGCCGGCGTCCATGAGCGCTTTCTTGATAGCTTTGAGGCGTTCGAGATCCAAATGTTGTTCCCCTTTGAACTTATAGGCACCGTGGGAATTGCCGATTGCGACCGCCAGCGAATCAACACCCGATTCCTTAACGAACTTCACCGCTTCGTCGGGGTGTGTATAGCAACCGCCTTTGGAATAGCCACCGCCCTCTTCGCCGTCGTCATGTTGCGCGCCGACCAGCATTCCCAATTCGCCTTCGACCACACAGTTGTGGGCGTGGGCGTAATCAACGACCTTCCGGCAGATCTCGACGTTCTTTTCAAAAGACTCGTGACTCGCGTCGATCATCACGCTGGTGAATCCTTCGTCGATGCATTCTTTGCAGAGTTCGAACGAGTCACCATGGTCCAAGTGCACCGCGATTGGGATATTTGAAAGGCTCACTGCTGCCTCAATCAATTTCTTGAGGTAAACTGGGTTCGCGTACTGGCGTGCGCCCTTGGAAATCTGCAACATGACCGGGGCCTTTTCTTCCTCGCACGCCTCAACAATGGCTTGCAGCAATTCCATGTTGTTGACGTTAAAAGCGCCGAGGGCGTATTTGCCTTTCAGCGCTTTGGCGAACAAATCTTTCGTATGGGTCAATGGCATATGTTTCTTAGTGTTGATCACGCACCCCCGCAATTGGAGGCGCAGCGGGAAATACTAAGAAGTCGCCTCGGAGAAAGGAAAGAAAATTCCCCGAGGTTGAACGACCTTGAAAGCCGTCGGTTGAGAAGAATTACACCTCTTGGTGTTCGGCGAGTTTCCGGTAAAGCGTGGCCAAACTGATTCCAAGAATCTCGGCTGCCTTCTCCTTGTCACCGTCGGTTTGGGAAAGGGCACGACTGAGATAGGTCTGTTCCTGTTCGCGGATGAAACACTTCAACGGCTGGATCGGGTCCGAGCTACTCACGCCGATCGACGCGATGTGTGGATTCTGAACGTCGGCGCCAGCGAACGGATAAAGCGAATCCGCGCCCGATGCGACGAGAGCGCCCGATTGCAAAATGTTGGGGTGAATCCCCGAACCGAGCAGGACGGGCGGCAGGTCACCAGGTTGAATAGTGTTGCCCTCGCAAACGGCGCAGGCGCGTTCAATCGCATTCTCCAGTTCACGTACGTTGCCGGGCCAGTTGAAGCCACACAAGATGTCCATTGCCTGGCGGGTAACTTGATACGGCTTGCCGGTGCGCGAACTGACCTTGTTCTTCAGGAAGTGCGCAATCAGCAAGGGAATGTCGTCACGACGGTCAGCCAATTTGGGCAGACTGATCTGGATAACGTTCAGCCGATAAAATAGGTCTTCGCGGAACGTGCCTTCCTTGACGCGCTTTTCTAGCGATTCATTGGTGGCGGCGATGACGCGGACGTTGACGTAAGTCGGTGAATTGTCCCCCACACGACGGACTTCCCGCTCTTGCAGCACACGCAGCAACCGTGTTTGCAACATAGCGGACATGGTCGCAACCTCGTCCAGAAAAATGGTTCCACCGTCGGCTTCTTCGAACAGGCCCTTCTTGTCGAATATCGCACCGGCGAACGCACCTTTCCGGTGTCCGAACAATTCCGATTCTAAAAGGCTCTCAGGCAAGGCCGCACAATTAACCGGTACAAACTGACCAAGCTGCCGGCGGCTGTTAAAGTGCAACGCACGGGCGACAAGCTCCTTACCGGTGCCGCTTTCTCCCTGAATCAAGATGGTGCTGTCGGTGTCAGCAACTCGTTCAATCAGTTTGAAAGCCGACTGCATTTTCGAGGAAGCCCCGACGAGGTGATCGAAGTGATACTTTGCGCGGAGCTGCTTGCGCAGATAAATATTTTCCGCGAGCGCGCGGCGGTAAGCGATGGCACGTTCGACACACAGGCGCAATTCATCCAATTTGAACGGCTTTTCCAAATAATCATACGCGCCACGCTTCATGGCCTCGACGGCCGTTTCAACCGAGCCGAAACCCGTGATCATGATCACCACCGCGGGCTCACTCAACGTGCGTGCCTTTTCCAGGATTTGGAAACCGTGCGCACTCGTCTTGTCGAGATACAAATCCGTGATTACTAGATCGGGCGGATTGGTTTCCAGCACTTGCAATGCGGCGGCCAAGCTGGTCGCGGTGATTGGCTCGTGACCTTCCTTACGGACGAGGTCGCTCACCATCTGGATCATTGTCAATTCGTCATCTGCTATCAGAACTTTGGCCATAATATTTTTCGTGTGGTTTGGGTTCTGTCTATTTCTGCGGGTTGATGATTTCGCTCATCTTAAAGATCGGCAGGAACATGCAGATCACGATGCCGCCTACAACAACACCAAGGAAAACGATCAACAAAGGTTCAATCAATGAGGTTAGACCGGACAAGGTAGTCTCGATTTCTTCATCGAGAAAGTCCGCTACGCGCTCGAGCATCGAGTCAATTTTTCCGGTCTGTTCACCGGCCGACATCATGCGAATGATCATGGGCGGCATGATTGGATGTTTCGCCATGGCCGTAGAAATGCCTTCGCCTTTTTCAATGTCCGACGATGCCGTGCGAATCGCTTTTTCCATGATCACATTGCCCGCAGTGTTTGCGACAATGTTAAGCACTTCGAGAATCGGCACGCCGCTTCGAATCAGGGATGCCAGCGTGCGTGCGAAACGTGCGAGCACGATCTTATGGGCGATCTGCCCGAAAATTGGCAGCTTGATGCGGGTGCGATCCCAAAACTCGCGGCCACCCTTGGTTTTGATAAAAGCGAACCACCCGTAAACGGATCCGCCCATACCGACGAGGATGAACAGCAGATAGCTTTTAACAAAATTACTCGTGTCGATGAGGTATTGTGTTGGCGCGGGCAGCTTAGCACCGAAGCCGCTGAAGATTTCACCAAACACCGGGACAACTTTGACGAGCAAGAAAATCGTAATGCCGATAGCAATAATCGTCACTGCGGTAGGATACATCATCGCTGACTTCACCTTCTTGCGCAGACGAGCAGTGTTTTCCAGATAGGTCGCGAGACGTGCGAGAATTTCGGCAAGCAAGCCGCCCTTTTCACCGGCCTCGACCATGCAGACGTACAGCCGATTGAAGACCTTGGGATGTTTGCTCAACGCGGTCGAAAAACTATCGCCGCCTTCGACGCGCGTGCACACGTCTTTGATTACGTCATGCATCGCTTTGTTCGTTGTTTGCTCGGCAAGTCCTTGCAGTGATTGCACCATCGCGAGACCCGCGTCCACCATGGTCGCGAGCTGTCGTGTGAAGATCACCAAATCGGCGAGGGCGATACTGCCGCCGCCCGTCTTACCCTTCTTACTAATCTTCTCCTGAATGGAGACAACGAGCATGTTGCGGTTGAGCAACGCTGCGATGGCGGCCTGTTCGGAATTGGCTTCGACTGAACTGCGAACCTCGCGGCCTGTTGCCGTATCACGTGCTAGATAAACGAATGAGGGCATAAAATAGTAAAAGCTCGGTTACACCGCACAGCAAACATGACCGCAAATTTCGCTGTTAATCGAATTACACAAGACATCCGTGTCGCAGACTGGTAATGGCATATAGTGTTCTATTCGGCAGCGCCGACGTCTTTCTGCAGTTCTCGATAATGACTTGTCGTTTCTGATAGCAGCTCCTCCTTTAGCAAACATTGTGCCGCAAGGTTGCGAAGGCTATTTAAAGCTGTTTTCAACCATTGTTGCCCATAAACAGGACACGTTGTCCTCCGTCTGCCACGGTGAGGGGTTGCGACTGCCCCTTCTCGGGGATCGATTTGCAGGTCTTGGTAGGAATTCTTTCCAACGACTAGCTTCAGATCGCTGAAGTAGGTTTCCGAGGAAAATTCTCGCATCGCAAAAGGCGAACTCGTGCGAAATTCACTCGACACTGCCGAACGCCAATCCAAATATTCGCGACCGCGCTTCGTTAGCGAACGCCGCGCAACACCGGATGATGCCTTCCGAAACCACGCCGCCCGCACCCGCAAATTCTTTCCCTGCGGGACTGAGCAACGCGTTCTTCTTCGCCCTTTTCAACGCGCTCTCGTTTCAGATGGTGCTCGGTAGTCCGATGATCCTCTACGCGCGCAGTCTCGGTGCGAGTTCAACCGTGCTCGGGATTATTGCCGGCATGATGCCGCTGTTGGTGATCCTGCAAATTCCCGCAGCGCAACACGTCGCCCGCATCGGTTACAAGAAATTCGTTTTCAGCGGATGGGGCATGCGCGTGATGTTCATCTTTGTGATGGCATTGGTGCCATTGACGGGACGATTCCTCGACGCCACGAACCGCCTCGCGCTCGTGTTGATTTTGCTCTTCACGTTCAATCTCTCCCGTGGGATTTCCAGTGCCGCGTGGTTGCCGTGGATCACGGGATTGGTTCCTGCTCAAGTTCGCGGTAAATACCTCGCCGGCGATGCTGCGTTCGCCAATCTCGGCAGCTTCCTCGCCTTTCTGCTCGCCGCGTTGTGTCTGGGAAACGAGCCTGCGTCGGGCCGTTTCTCGCTCGTGTTTCTATTCAGTGCATCGATGGGCGCGATGAGCCTCGTCTTTCTCAAACGCATCCCGGATATCCCGACGGGCTTTTCAGAAATCACGTCGCGCACACCGGTTCCCTGGCGAGCGATTGCGAGTCATCCACCGTTTCAAAAACTGCTCTGGTTTAATATCGGCTGGTCCGTCGCCTTTGGCGGCATGACCACGTTCGCGGTTGTCTTTCTGAAAGCCAAAGCCGGACTCAGCGAACGCGACATCCTCATCGCCAACTCCACGTACTTTCTCGGAGGTCTGGGCAGCTTATGGCTTGTGGGCACCCGCCTTGATCGTTTCGGCAGCAAGCCCGTCATCGCGTTCGGATTATTTGTGTGGCTCATCATTCTAATGGGCTGGTTGGCTCTTGCCGGAGGATGGCACGCTCCGGGACGCACCGATGCGCTCGTGTTGCAATTTCTCATGGGTCTCGCCGCCGTCCTTATTACGATGGCCAACACGCGACTCGCGATGGCGATTGTCCCCGAGATGGGCCGCAGCCACTTCTTCGCGCTGTTCTCCGTTGTGGGTAGTTTAACCCTCGGCATCTCTCCCGTCCTTTGGGGCGTCCTCATCGATGCGTTGCAGGGAATAAAGTTCAACTGGCACGGATTCGAATGGAATCAATTCAGCGTTTTCTTCGCGGCGGCCGGCGGAGCCTTTGTGTTCACCCTCGCGCTCTGCCAGCAATTGCACGAGCCTTCCGCGGAACGCATGCAAGTTCTCCTTCGCGAAATTCTCCTCGAACCGCCGCAACGTCTGTGGCTCCGCATCTGGCCGCGCGATTGACGAGGGCTCGCCGACTTTGCTTTTGCCTTTCGTCGCCCGGCTGAACTGATAGACTGGCACTATGGCAGCCAAGCTCTCCATCGGGTTTCTCGGCGCGGGTAAAATGGCCTCCGCGCTCGCGAAAGGATTTATTCAGGCCGGACTGGTCAAGCCCGCGCAACTTCACGCCAGCGACGTCGTCGATGCCGCGCGAGCGAGTTTCGCCAAGGACACGGGCGCCAAAGTGTCCGCCGGAAACCTCGACGTCATCCGTCGCAGCCAGATTATTTTCCTCGCGGTGAAGCCACAACAAGTCGCCGACGTGCTGGCGGAAATTCGTCCCGCACTGACGCACGAACACTTGCTCATCTCGATTGCCGCTGGCGTGACGATCGCAAAACTTGAAGGCGCCTTGCCCAGCGGTATGCGCGTCATCCGCGTGATGCCGAATACTCCCGCACTCGTCGGCGCGTCTGCGACCGGTTTCGCTCTCGGAAAAAGTGCGACAGCTGCCGACGCTACACTTGCCGAAAAACTTTTCTCCGCCGTTGGTGTGGCATTTCAAACCAAGGAAGCGCTCCTCGATGCCGTCACCGGCCTCAGCGGCAGCGGACCCGCCTACGCTTACCTGATGATTGAAGCGTTGAGCGACGGCGGCGTGGCTGCTGGCCTCCCGCGCGATATCGCGATCAAGCTCGCGGCGCAGACGTTGCTTGGCAGCGCAAAAATGGTTTTGGAAACCGGTATGCATCCAGGTGCGCTAAAAGACATGGTCACAAGTCCCGGCGGCACGACGATCGAGGGACTCCACGAATTGGAAAAAGGCGGCGTGCGCGGTGCGCTCATCAACGCTGTCCGCGCGGCCTCCGACAAGGCACGCAAACTCGGCCAAGGATGAACTTCCCGCCTCCCAGCGAACGCCAGGCTCGTCTCATCTGGCTGGCACTCACAGGCTGCGCGCTGGGCTTGATCGTCGCGCTGATTGCCGCCACCGTGTGGGGCCTCGGTCTCGTTCTGCGTCTGCTTTCACCCGTCCTCTGGCCCATCGCCGTTGCCGGCATTCTTGCCTACTTGCTCGACCCCGTGGTGGATTTTCTCGAAAGCCGAAAGATCTCTCGACCGCGCGGTATCATCTTCGTCTTCGCGCTCGCGCTTGCGATCGTCGCCGGTATCGCGGCTGGGGTGATTCCGCAAATGGTGAGCGAAACGCGCGAGCTCGTTCAACGAATCCCGAGCTACGCCGAGAGAATGGAGAAGCAACTCGACGATTGGATCAGCCATCCGCCGACCGTCGTTCAACAGTTGTTCGATCGAACTTCGGCGAACTCAACAAACACCCCGACCGCACTCGCTGCGTCGTCAACCAATGCACCGGCCAAGATTTTCGCCGACAAGTCCACGCTCGCGGCGTTCCTCGGTGATGATTCGGTCAAGTCGGCAGCGCAATGGCTCGCGAAGTCCGCGGGCAGCGCGGCCAAGTGGTTGTTCGGACAATTCAGCATCGTCGCCTCACTCTTTGGGATCATTGCCGGCATCTCGCTCGTGCCGGTGTATGCATTTTATTTCCTGCTCGAGAAGGAAGGGATTCAAAGCCGGTGGACCGATTACCTTCCGGTGTCACAGTCGGACATAAAAGACGAGGTCGTTTTCATCCTGCGCTCAATTAACGATTACCTCATCGCGTTCTTTCGCGGACAATTGCTCGTGGCGGTGATCGATAGCGTGCTCTACACGACGGGGTTTCTGTTGATCGGCCTCCCTTACGCCTTGCTGATCGGCGTGATGGCGATTCCGCTGACGATGATTCCGTTTCTCGGCGCGGTGATCGTGTGCCTTACTGCGGTCGTCATGGCGTTCGCCAGTTCGGGCGGATGGGTGCAACCGGCGCTCGTGCTCGCCGTGTTCGCCGTGGTGCAAACCATCGAGGGTCTAGTCGTGTCACCGAAAATCATGGGCGACCGCGTGGGCCTGCATCCGCTGGTAATCATCATCGCAGTGATGGTGGGCACGACGTTGCTCGGCGGCATCCTCGGCGGCATTCTGGCAATCCCGCTCGCCGCCGCGCTGCGCGTGATCATGTTTCGGTATGTTTGGAAAAAGCGGGTAGCGTGAACCGTTGGCACGGAGTAGTCATTCTCCGAGCGCCTCGTTCCACAATAAATGGCGCGCTACTGGAGTTTCGAATCAACTTCACCGTCCCGCCAGCAGCTCTCGCACATCCACCGCACGCATTCCGGCTGAGCGAATCGCTTGCATCCCCAGATCCGTGTCTTCGTAGGCGAGGCAGTATTGCGGCTCGACGCCGATGCGGCGCGCGGCTTCGAGGAAAATATCCGGCGCGGGTTTTTGTCGTTGCACGTGCTCGCTGGTCACCACGTGATCGAACAGGTGGCGAATCTTCAGGTGCTCCAAAACTTGGTGGATGATCCGGTAAATTCCGCCGGTCGCGATCGCGAGGGGAATCTTGCCGTGATGGTCACGTGCGATTTGCACCACCGGCTCGATCGCCGTGACGGTCGGTAGCAAGGGCATGAAAGCTTCTTCTTTCTCACGCGACGCTTCGATCGGGTCGAGAGGGATGCCCTGCTCCGCGCTGAGAATTTTGAAAATGTCGCGCGAAGGCACGCCGCCGTAGGCGTAGAAGCGATCTTCGGGAAAATGGAGTCCGTAGCGTTTGGTGACCACGCTCCACGCACGCCAATGCAGCGGCATGGTGTCGGCAACGGTGCCGTCACAGTCGAAGATGATACCTTTGATCTCGGTCATGGGATGTAGGAGTGAGGAGTGATGGGTAAGGGGTAATTGCTTTTGGAGTTACGGATGCTCCTTACTCGTCATTCACAATTGCAGCGCCGCGAGTTTCTCATCGAGATCGTGCGCCATCAGCGGCTCGATCAACGGATCGAGTTCGCCTTCGATGAAGTTGGCGAGGTTGTAGAGCGTGACTTCGACGCGGTGATCGGTCACGCGGTTCTGCGGGAAATTGTAGGTGCGGATTTTCTCGCTGCGTTCGCCGCTGCCGACCTGGTCTTTACGCACGGCGGCATACTTGGCGTTTTCTTCGGCGATTTTCCGGTCGAGCAAGCGCGAGCGCAGGACGCCAAGCGCCTGAATCTTGTTCTTCTGCTGCGAGCGTTGATCGGCGCAACGGACGATCATGCCGGTCGGCTTGTGAATGATCTGCACCGCGGAGTCGGTGGTGTTAACGCCTTGCCCGCCTTTGCCAGAAGCGCGGCAGACATTGATTTCGATTTCGTCGGGTTTGATTTCGACGTCGACTTCCTGCGCCTCGGGCAGCACGGCAACGGTCGCGGTGCTGGTGTGCACCCGGCCTTGCGCCTCGGTGGCTGGCACGCGCTGGACGCGATGCACGCCGCTCTCGTATTTGAGCCGCTTGTAAACGTCCTCGCCGGTTACGGTGAAAATGATTTCCTTGAACCCGCCGAGATCGGACGGGCTGGAATCCAGCGTCTCGACTTTCCACCCCATCTCTTCGGCGTAGCGCGTATACATCCGGTAAAGGTCGGCCGCGAAGAGCGCGGATTCGGAACCGCCGGCACCGGCGCGGATTTCGACGATCGTATTCCGCGAATCGGTCGGATCAGGCGGGAGCACGCCGCGTTGCACCTGAAGCGAGAGGCGTTTCTCGTCGAGCTCGAGCTGTGCGACTTCCTCTTTCGCCATCTGCGCCATCTCGGACTCGGCGGGCTCGGACGCGATCAACGCGCGATTTTCGGCGAGTTGCGTCTGGCATTTCAGCAAAGCGTTCCCCACGGCGACGAGCTCTTTGAGTCGTGCGTATTCCTTCGAGAGTTCCTGCGCCTTCTGCGAGTTGTCGAACGCCTTGGGATCGCTCAAGGCAGCTTCGACTTCCGCGAAACGGCGCGCGAAACGGTCGATATGGGGGCGGAGGTCCATTTAAGTAACGAATCAGGAGTAATGAGTAAGAAACTGCGGCGATCTTGGCGTTACGGATGACTCGTGACTCCTTACGTAGAAAAACAATCCGCCCGCGGGCCGTTTCCAGCCAGCGGGCGGATGAGGAAAGGCGGGCTACTTCTTTTTCTTCTTGGCGGCGTTTTCGGCCTGCGCGGCTTGCGTCTTGGCCAAGCGCTGCTGGAACTTGTCCACGCGGCCGGCGGTGTCGACGAACTTCTGCTGGCCCGTGTAGAACGGATGGCAGACGTTGCAAATACCGATCAGAAGCGAGGGGCGGGTGGATTTGGTCTTGATCGAGTTGCCGCAGGCGCAACGGATTTCCGCGTCCACATATTTCGGATGAATGTCAGCTTTCATAACAAAGGTCGCGTAACGTACCAATTAGGCGGGCTTTGACAAGCGCGAATTTCAGATTGTTTTGCTCCCTCGCGGGGCGGATGATCGCGGCCTTTCTGTGGAACCGACCTATAAAATCATCGGAACGGACGGGCGCGAATACGGACCGGTCTCGCTCGAAGAGCTGCTGGCGTGGATCAACGACGGTCGCGTGGCGCCCTACAGCCAGATTTGGCGAACGGATCTTGCCTGCTGGCGCCCGGCCAATGCCTGGCCGGAGCTCGCGTTTGAACTCGCACGCCTGCAAGGGCAGGCGCCGGAACCCACGATCGCCGCAACTGCCGATCGCCCCGCCGGTTTCTGGATTCGGGTGGTGGCCTTTCTCATCGACCAAATTCCGCTGATGCTCGTTGTCGTCGGCATAGCAAAGGCGGCGGGAATGAACTTACCGCGTGTGACGTTACCGGATTCGGCGGGCCAAAGTGAATCCGTTCTCAAACAGATGGACACCTTTCTGCACGACAATCCCAATTACCTCGTCATCGTCGTGATCGCCTCGGCGCTCTATTACATTCCCCTGACCGCTTTGTTCGGCGCGACCCTGGGCAAATACATTTTCAAACTGCGGGTCGTGCGTTTGGATGGCTCAGCCGTGGGCTGGAAGGAATCGGTGTTGCGCTTTCTCGGCATGATTGTGAGCAACATCGCCTACTACGTCGGATATTTCATCGTCGCGTTCCGGGCAGACAAACGGGGGCTGCACGACCTGATCGCCGGCACGCGGGTGATTCACACCCCTCGCTAATCAATGCCGCTGCGCGAGCAGCAACAATACGACCGGCAACACCACTCCGAGAACGAGCGACAGCCAGACGGGCCAACTGCTCCGCAGAGTTTTGAAGGCCATCCAGATTCCCAACGCGATTGTGAGGATCATCGCGATCGACATCACCACCACGAGTAGGCGGAACGCCGCCGGCTTGTAGGATTCCGCCGCCTCACTGGGCAAAATCGAGTCCACGTGGATCGAACGGATCTTCGCCAACCAATCCCCGGCCTCGCCCTGCGTCTTGGTGCGGTCGGTGCGGACAGTCTGATACCAACCGGACGCCACGAAGAACAACAACAGCGGAGCGAAAAAGACGCCCAAATAAAGATGCAACCGGCGAAGCAGCTTCGTCATGCGTTCGAGCGCGGATCGCGTTTCAAGGCGTGGGAATGAAGATTTTCTGCCCCACGCGCAACTTGCTCCAGTTCACATTGGGGTTGGCCTTCTCGACCATGGCTTGCGTTACCTTGACGCCTTCCTTGCGATACGCGGCGACGATTCCCGATAGCGTGTCCCCGGCGACGACTGTGTATTCGTAGCCTTTGTCAGGCACCGGTGCGGAGGTGTCGACTTTGGGTTTGTGCGATTCGACGTTGGGAACGGCTGCGTGCGCTTTGCCGAGCTTGGCGATTTCTTCAACGATCAATTTCTTGTCCGCCTCACGTTGGCGTTCACTCTCTTTCAACTTCTCCGCCAGTGAACGCAGTTCCTCTTTGGTAACATTGGCGCCGGCGGCCTTGAGGTTCTCATCGCGCAGGTTGCGAATTTCTTCGGCGAGCGTGTTGAGCTTCTTCTGCTGCAACGCCTGCGTGGCGACCAAGTCTTCGACGGCGGCGGCGAGACGCTTGTAGCGTTCGTCGGCATCTTCCTTCTGCGCGACGGCGTCGGCCGAATTGCTCGCGTCCTGCGCGCGCAGCGGCGCCGCATAGTTCGTCACCAAAGTCATGCTCAACAGAAATGGAACCAAACGTTTCATGCCTCGAAACTAGGGTCGCGTGAAAGGGCGCGCAACTTTGAACTTTGAACTTCGGACTTTGAACCTACGCTCGCCCGGTGACCGTCGCGGAAGTCATTCAGAAAAGCGCCGAGTTCCTTCGCAAACGCGAAGTGGATTCGCCGCGCCTCAATGCCGAGCTCCTGCTGGCGCACGTGGTGCAACTGCCGCGCCTCAAGCTCTACCTCCAGTTCGAGCGCGTACTCACCGAACCCGAGCTCGATCAACTCCGTCAACTCGTCAAACGCCGCGCCGAGCGCGAGCCGTTGCAGCACATTCTTGGCACCGCGTCCTTTTGCGGGCTGGAAATGAAAGTGAACCGCCACGTTCTCGTGCCGCGGCCGGAAACCGAACTGCTCGCCGAGCGGGCGAGTGAATTCCTCACAACGCTCGGCGCTCAACCAGCCACTGCTCTGGATCTCGGCACCGGCACCGGTTGTCTGCCCATTTACCTCGCGGTGAAACATCCAAACGCGCGCATCTCGTCCGTCGATATCTCGCCCGAGGCGCGGACGGTCGCGCGTGAAAACGCCGTTGCGCATCAAGTCGCGGATCGAGTTGAGTTTTTGCTGGGTGACCTTTTCGCGCCGGTTCCACCGAGATCGCAGTTCGATCTCATCGTCTCGAACCCGCCCTACATCGCGAGTGAAGAGATCGCTTCGCTGCAACCCGAGGTGCGCGATTTTGATCCCCGCCTCGCGCTGGATGGCGGCGCCGATGGATTGGATTTCTATCGCCGGCTCGCTGTGGAAGCGCCGAAGTTTTTGCGCCCCGGAGGAAAGCTCATGGTCGAATTCGGCGACGGACAGGCTGACGCGTTGAGCGAAATATTTTCTTCGCACAAGTGGATTGTCGAAGCCGTGGTGCCCGACTACAGTCAGCGCCAGAGAATTTTGATCGCGCACTTTCTCCAGCCGTAGCCAGCGTCGCGGCAGACAACGCGCGGACCCGAAACAACTTTTCATGGACAGTCTTTTGATCAAAGGCGGCGTGCCGCTTCACGGTGAAGTCACCATCAGCGGTGCCAAGAACGCCGTGCTCCCCATCCTTGCCGCCACGTTGCTGACGCCCGAGAAATGCGTCATCCGCCACGTGCCCGACCTCAGCGACGTTTCGTTCATGGGCAAGATTCTCGAATCGCTCGGCGCGACCGTGAAGATCGAGGGTGACACCGTCACCGTTCAAGCCGCCAAGCTCAAAGGTATCGGCGACTACGATCTCATCCGCAAAATGCGCGGCTCGATTTGCATTCTCGGCCCGCTGCTCGCACGGCTTCACAAGGCCAAGGTGTCATTGCCCGGCGGTTGCATCATCGGCGCACGACCGATCGATCTGCATTTGAAAGGCGTGAAAGCGCTCGGCGCGAAGGTGCAGATTCAAGGCGGTTACGTAATCGCTACCGCGCCGCGATTGATCGGCGGCGATGTGTTCCTCGGCGGACGGGTTGGCCCGACCGTGCTCGGCACCGCGAATGTCATGATGGCTGCGACGCTCGCCGAAGGCATCACGATCATTGAGAGCGCCGCGTGCGAGCCCGAGGTCGTTGATCTTGCTGATTTCCTCAACGCCATGGGCGCGCGCATCCAAGGCGCCGGCAGTCCGCGCATCACCATCACCGGCGTGAAGGAACTTCACGGCGCGGAACACACTGTAATTCCCGACCGCATCGAAGCGGCAACGTTCGCGGTTGCCGCTGCGGCGACCAAAGGCGAAGTGACGTTGAATAGCGCGCGTCCTGATCATCTCCAAGCCGTGCTCGAAAAAATGCGCGAAGCTGGCGTGAAGATCGAGCGTCGCGGCACCAGCATCGTCGTCAAACGGGGCAGCCGCCTGAAACCCGTGGACATCACCACGCTGCCGTATCCGGGATTCCCGACTGATGCGCAGGCGCAAATGATGGTGCTCCTCTCGCTCGCCAACGGCATCAGCATCATCACCGAGCGCATTTTCGAATCGCGTTTCATGCACGTGCCCGAGCTCGGTCGTCTCGGCGCAGACATCGCGATCGAAGGCCCGAGCGCGATCGTGAAGGGTGGCGCGCCTTTAAGCGGTGCGCCCGTCATGGCGAGCGATCTGCGCGCCTCGGCCGCGTTGGTCATCGCCGGTTTGGTGGCGAAGGGTTCCACGCAAGTGAACCGCATTTACCACCTCGACCGCGGTTACGAAAAAATCGACAGCAAACTCCGCGCACTCGGCGCACGGGTGGAACGCATTCAAGAATAATGAGAAAGCTCGTTGGTTTCCTGCTCATCGTCGCCGCTATCTACGGCGGCTGGCAGTTGTATCTTTATTACAAGGACGTCGAGACGCAGACAAACGCCGCAAACGGTGTGGCCACTCCCGCCGCCCCAACTCCCGCCGCACCCGCAGCCGACCCTGTAATTCCTCAGGAGAGTCTGGCCGGCTTGCCTCCGTCGTTGGAGGGGCCGCTTAAAGCGGCATACCAACAGGGACCCGCCGCCATCGGTGCGTGGTTGAAGAAATATCGTTACGCCGTGAAGGACCCGCGGCTCGCGGCCATCGAGCTCGACTACGTCACGCTGCTGTATCAGCGGGACCCGGTTGAAGCGAAAAAGATTTACCTCAGCGTGAAAGCGCGCACGCCCGCGAACTCGCCGCTCTATGCGCGCGTGAAGAAGTTGGAAAAGGCTTACGAGTAGAATCCGAGGCCGGGGCAATTCGCCTGCAGCTTAAACCCCTTTGGTCAGCGTCTGCGGTTTGCCCAGCAAGTTCCCTTGCGCGTAGTCGACGCCAATATATTTCAGCAGTTCGAGCGTCTCCTCGTCTTCGACAAATTCCGCCACCGTTTTCAATCCGAGCAGGCGCGCGGTTTCCTTCATCGAACGCACGAGGATCTCGTTGATTGGTTCACGTTTGAGATTCTGGATGAAGCTGCCGTCGATCTTCACGAGATCCACGGGCAACTCGCGCAGGTAAGTCATCGAGGAAAAGCCGCAACCGAAATCATCAAGCGCGAAACGAAAGCCCGCCGCCTTAAGACGCTTCAGCACGGTGCACGTAAGCTTCAGGTTCGACAGCGCGGTCGTCTCGGTGATTTCGAACACCACACGTTCCGGCGAAACGCTCGCGTCCTTGAACGATCCCACGATGAAGCGCGCGAGATCGTCCGGATCATCGAATGATTGGCCCGAGAGATTAATCGAGAGTTTGAGGTCGGGATTCGCCGCGAGATACGGCAGCGCGTTTTTGATCATCAAGCGATCAATCTGCTGCGCGATCTGCAAGCGCTCGGCGACGGGTAGAAAATTTCCCGGAAGAATTAATTCCCCTTCGGCGTCCCGCAGGCGCATGAGCACTTCGTAGTAAGCGGTCGTGCGCTCGGGAAGCGCGGCGATCGGCTGAAACCACAGCTCGAATTGATCCTTGCGGATCGCTTCCTTCAAGCGATGCGACCACTTGGCTGTGTCGCGCAAGCGCGTGATCTCCTGATGCTCGGCGCGGTAAATCTCGACGCGATCCTTGCCTTCCTTTTTCGCGGCGCAGCACGCGAGGTCGGCCTGGTTCAGCAATTCCTCGGCACTCAGTTTCCCGTCGAACGTGGCGAC
Organism: Limisphaerales bacterium; assembly: GCA_044224905.1. Lineage (GTDB taxonomy): Bacteria > Verrucomicrobiota > Verrucomicrobiia > Limisphaerales > JBGAJN01 > JBGAJN01. The sequence continues at coordinate 569,371 of JBGAJN010000001.1, read as the reverse complement.
ACCGACGCACAGGCAGAGATCGAAACTTTGTTCGGCAAATTCGAACTGGCACTTCTGAAAGGCAGCGCGAATTTTTTCCCCGACCTCGGTCGCTTGCGCGAGATTCGCGTGACTTAACAGCATCACGAACTCATCGCCGCCGTAACGCGCCGAGTGATCGTCATCGCCCATCACGTCGCGGAGAATGCCCGCGAACATCGTAAGCACACGGTCGCCGGCGAGGTGCCCGAGCGAATCGTTCACGAGTTTGAAATTATCGAGATCGAAGTAGAGCAACGCACCGCGAGCCTGGCCGGCGTTCGTGCGGACGAAGGCGTCGAGCTTCGTCGAGAACAGTGCGCGATTGGCGAGTCGCGTGAGGGAGTCGTGGTTGACGAGATACTGAAAGCGTTCCTCGGCGAGGCGGCGCGCGCTGACGTCGCGATGGATCGCGATGAAGTGCGTGACGTTGTTCTTCAGATCGCGAACCGGCGTGATGCTGAGTTCATTCCAGAAGGTCGTGCCGTTCTTGCGCGTGGTTTCCACGGTAAACCGGCAATCGCGGTTCTCCTGCAAGGCAGTTTCGATCTTCGCGATCGTGTCCGCATTTTTGCCCGCCGAAATCGGGAACAACAATTTGCGACCAAATGCGTCTGTCTCGACGAAGCCGGTGAGCCGCGCGAACGCTTCGTTCGCGAACATGATCGGGAAACCCGGGCGCAGCGCATCCACGATCACGAGTGCTTCATTGACGGTCGAAACCACGCGGAGGAAAAAGCCGCTCGTCTCGGTGGCGATCGTTTCAGCCAGTTGGCTGGCCTTGCTGCGAACCTTGGATTTCGAAGGAGTGTTCATTTACAAGCGCATGAGGCAGCCGAGGAATACGATGAAGATGAGCGTCCACGCGACGGGTTGAAATTGCTCCATGAAGCGCAACACAAACGGCGCGGAGGCCGCGGCATTCTTGCCCGTGCGATTGCCCCAGCTTTGCCGGCCGGGATTTGCGAGCACTTTGATCTTCACCAACGAACCGGCCCATTGGGTGAAGCAGATCAACGGCAGATCGCGCAACACCACGCGATGGCCATCGCACGCCGTGAACAGCAAATACACGCAGCGCACGAAGATCATGATCACGAGGTAAAAGATCACGTAGTAGAACGAAGAGAAAATGCCCAGCAAGATGGCCGACACGGGACCGACGAGCGTGGTCCAAATCGAAATCCGCTGATCAATCAAACTCCACCAAGTGAAGAAGCCCATCGGTTTCGGTCCGAGCATGATCGAACGCCAGTTGTTGCGGAGCATGTTGCCGAACCATCGCGCCATTTTGGAGAACGCCTGCTTGAAAGGTTCTTCGCCGGAACTTTCCAGGCAGTAGACCATCGCGTCAGGGACGTAGGTCATGTGCCAGCGATTCTTGAGCAAGACGAACCACGTGCTCTTGTCGTCGCCGGTGACGAATTTGATGCGGCCGTAAATCCAGTGATCGATGTGATCCTCTTCCAACGCCGCGATCAACTCTTCCGAGATGGCGAGGTCGGTACGGAAAACGGAGAAACGCCCCGTCAAAGCCAATACGCGTCCCGAGAGACTCGTCGCGTTCATGTGACGATGCCGCATGGCGAAACGCAGATTGTACCAGTCGCGATACCATGCCGCACCTTCGGTGAGCGCAACGTTGTTGGTCGTGACGGCACCGAGCTTTGGATCGAGGTGGAACAACGGGAGCGTTTTTTCAAACACGTCTTCCGCCACAGCCGTATCACCGTCCATCAAAACCACCCGGCTCGTTTCGCCGTGGCAACGCCGCGCTATGGAACGTAGCGCGTATGTGAGCGCCGTGCGTTTGCCGCTTTGGCGCATGAGGATCAATTCGAACTCGTCGCCGAGCGGATGATCGTGAATCGCGCCTGCAACCACCGCGTCCTCGGCATCGCTGCCCGTGGAGACGTAGATGGTGGTCTTGCTGGGAATCCGGCTCGCCGCGCGCAACACCGAGCGCAACATGCGCCGCGTGATCCACGGTTGTTCGCGGTACGTCGCGATCACGAGGTACAGGCGATCGGGATATTTCACTGCATCCGGCAACGCCTCGGCCTTCTTGCGCGTGGCGGGGAAAACGTGGTGTTCGTAAATGAAACTCCGCATCGCGAGGCAACCCGCCCAGAGGTAACGCCACGAATTGAAAATGCCGAACGTGACAAGGTAACCGCCCTTGAGCGCCCACGCGCGTTCCGGCAGCAACGCGAGAATCCCCCACGCCACGCCGGCGTACAACGCGACGACGGGAATGGCGTGGATGAGCCCCTGCCAGACCGTCAGCCGTTGACGTGTGAATGCCATGCGCGTCCGCGGATCAGAAGGTCGAGAATTTCTGGAACGGATTCACGCGGAAGATCATCACCGCACGAATGCCCGGCGGCAGATCCTTCGGCGCGTCGGGGAGGAGAACCTTCACCGGCACCAGCGTGACGTTGGATTCGATTTCCGTCGGGTTCTTCAAGTTCATGCTGCCGACTTCCTGGCCGATCTGATCGACCGTGCCTTCAAGGCGCAATCCGAGCGTCGGGATCAACACCTTCACCGGCATGCCGGGTTTCATCTTCACCGCCTCGTCACCCATCACGCGGGCCAGGGCAAAATATTTCTCCGCCGTGTTCAACGCGATCACCGGCGTGGGTGAGGTCACATTTTCACCGGCGAAATGCAGCAGCGAGTACACCTTTCCGGCACGCGGCGACTTCACCGACATCGCGTTCATTTGCGCGGTCGTGCGCGACAGGGCATCGGCGGCCTCGCTCACCTGCGCTTCGGCCACGGCGAGATTCGCTTCCAATTCCTTGAGGCGACCGTGAACTTCCTTGCCGTCGAAGAAGAGGCCTTGCGCGAGCGACTTCACATTCGCGCGGAGCACCGCGAGCTGGTGCACGTTGTTCTGACGATCCGCCGTGAGCGTTTCGAACGCGCTCAATGCCTGTTCGTATTCCGCCTGCGAACTAATGTTTTCCTTCGCGAGCCGTTCGCGACGATCGAGCTCGTTCTTCGCGAGACGCAGCTTGGAATCAATCGCCTGCAGCGCTGCTTCCGTCGCCCCGATCTGCGAGGGGAGAATTTCCGAGTAAACCGTGACGCGACCTTTTTCCTCGGCCACCTGACCGGCCATCGCGTCGCGCAAAGCGAGCGCCGTCTGGAAATGCGATTCCGCCGCGGCGTGCGCCGAACGGACTTCCGGATTGTCCAACTCGAACAACGTATCGCCCGCCTTTACCGTCTGGCCTTCCTCCACCGCCACGCGCGAGACGCGGCCGCTGAAGTCCGGCGAAACCTGCACGATGTTGCCGACGATCGTTCCGTCCGGCACGCGCACGTGCGAGAGGAGATAAAACACCACCGACAACGCGATCACCGCCACGAGACCCGTGAGGCCCACGTAAATCATCGTCTTGGGCACGAGGCGCATCGCCTGGATTTCCGTGTCCGTCGTCTGGTTGTCCTGGACCATCTTCTTTTCCGCGTCCGGGACGGGGCTGGTGAGCGAGCCGAGCGTTTCGCCGAGATCGCCCATGCGACCTTCGAGCGCGGCCTCGACGAGATGATGCAGGGCGGCCTGTTGCGCCGTGGTCAGATTGATGAAAGCGCAGCCCATCGTGTTGTGCGAACGCCGCGCGACGCGGGCGCGCACGGGCAGGTGCACGGAGAATTCCTTGTACGGCAGGAGCAACGTGACCTCGAACTCCGCGCCGGGCGTGAGATCGCCGTCATAATTATCCACGCGGAAGCCGCCGACGGACCAATCGGTGGCTTTGTAGGTGATATCGCCGACCCGCAGGAAGAGGGGAACGGTGACGCGGTGGTAACGCCGCTTAAAATTAGCTTCAAACGTGATGCTCATGCACTTTTGAGAATCATCGGCGCGCGGAGCGTCCGGCTTGAGGCGGGCAACGGGGCAGGTGGGGCCCGCGGTCCTCAGCGGGCCGTGCGGCGTAGGTGCCGTACCGCCGTCCCGAAGGGACGTTTGAAAATAGCCCGGCACTTCAGTGCCGGGTCCGAGGAAAGCAATTCGAGTCCCGGAGGGACGGCCGAAATCTTGCGCTGGGTTCAGCCGTCCCTGCGGGACTCGATCGATGGAACGATGAACCCGGCGCTCAAGCGCCGGGCTATTCTCGGTAGTCCCTTCGGGACTGGATGAGGGAAGAATAATGGCGGGAATAATTCTTCACAGGAAAGCAGCGCGGTGTTCTCATTTCGTAACAAGAAACGAAGAACATTAATTGGGCTTTGATTTTTGGCCGACGACGGAGAGCACACGATTTACTAGAGTGAACACAAGGTCCTTGGTGGCGTATGAACGAAGTTTACACTGACTACAACGTATCGTCAGCGACCCGCGTGATCGTGACGGGATTTTCGCTTAGCCTATTGTTTTTCTCGGCGTGCCGATGGCGACGGAAGTTGGGTTTGCTTTTCGGGATGCTCTCCGTGGCTTGGGCAGCACTTTTTCCCTTCTATTGGGCGGACTGGTTTAGCGGGGCTCGATTTGTTCGCGAGTATGGAGAATGGCGTTACGTTTTCGGATTTGTTGCTGCCATCCTACCGCTCTTGTTCGTCCTGATCGGCTGTTTCAAACGCCCCAAGCGTTCCAATTGACGCTGCCATCCCGGACGCCCGTTCGGCAGGCTCTAAATCCTGTTGCTGGATACGGAGGAAATTTTCCCTTGGATTGAGTGACGGTGCGGCGTACGTTTCGTAAAACGTTTCGGTCAACCCTATCGCCTTATGGATCTTGTTTTCGCCTGCCCGAATTGCCGCCAGGAATTGGAAGCCGATGCCACCGGCGCCGGCACGGAGATCGAGTGCCCGCAGTGTGGTTACGGCATCACCATTCCCGATCCCACGCCGCAAAATATCCGCGCGACGCCCGTCGGGGCCGTCCATGCGCCCGCGGGTGGCGGCGTTTCCTCCACCGCGCAAAGCAAGGAACGCAAACTCACCCTCCCGGTCTCGGACAAGAAGGTGAAGATCGATATCAGCCGCCCCGCGCCATCGCTCGAGATGGAAGCCAAAGCGGTCGGCAAGAAGCCGCACGTGAAATGTTTCAAGCACGCGGATTACGCGGCCAAGGGCACGCCGGCGTTTGAGAAAGCGGTCTCGGATTTCCTGCAATCACTCGGGGAGAATTGCCTCATGAGCGTGCACCCGGTCCAATATTCTTACGTCGACGCCGCGACGAAACAGGCGCTGACGGATTTCGGCGTGGTGATTTGTTACAAGGGTTGAGGCCGGGAGTAGTAGTGCCCGCGAAACACGCGAAGGGGCGCGAAAGGGGCACTGCTTCGCGAAAATCTTTCTTGAACCGAGGGAGGGTCATCGCGCGGCTATGACTCGGAAGCGTTGAGCGGATTTTTCCGCGCCCGACCGGCGCGGGGCCGCCGCGGCGCGGCAGCCCTACCTTCCGAAACTTTCTTCCGACGATAACTGTAAGTCTTCCGATTCGTCGTTGTTCCAACGGCGACGGTCGGCGCAGGACTGCCTCGAGGATGATTCCCTTTCGCGTCTTGGGCGTGATTCGCGGGTTCGTCTTCGCCGCGATGGCGTCGTGTTCTCGATTCGAGTTTGGGCGAGGTTCCTTGACGCGAAATGGTGGCCCCGATAGCTTCGCCGCCATGAAACGTTCGTCGGTCCGTCTGCTTTTCATCGCGCTGGGCTTGGTGCTGTTCCCACAGCTGAGTCCGGCGCCGTTGATTTTCCGTCCCGGTGAAGGCTGGACTTACGAGGCCGTCGGCGCGACCGGCAAGTGGCAGCGCACGCGCGCGAAGGATCAGCTGGAAGTGGCGCAGGAAGCGTTCGACAAGAAGGATTACGGCCTGGCGATGAAGGCGGGCAGTCGCGTGGTGCGCGTGTGGTCGCAGTCCGATTACGCGCCGCAGGGGCAGTTTCTGGTGGGCCGATGCTACGAGCTCACGCACAACGATGAAAAGGCGTTCAAGGCGTACCAGACGTTGATTGAAAAATATCCGAAGGCGGTGAATTACGACGAGGTGCTCAAGCGGCAGTATGAGATTGCGAACCGTTTCCTCGCCGGACAGTGGTTCAAGTTGTGGGGCTACATTCCGTTCTTCCCGAGCATGGAGAAGACAGCGGAGATGTACAAGAAGATCATCGCCAACGGGCCTTACAGCGAGGTCGCCCCGCAGGCGCAGATGAGCATCGGCGCAGCGAACGAGAAGCGCCGCGATTACGCGCAGGCGGTCAAAGCCTACTCCACGGCGGCGGACAAATATCATGATCGCAAGGAAGTCGCGGCCGACGCGCTTTACAAGGCGGGGCTTGCTTACAACAAGCAGGCGAAGACGGCGGAATACGATCAGAACGTCGCCGGACAGGCGATCGCCACGTTCACGGATTTCATTGGGCTCTATCCAAACGACAAGCGCGTGCCGGAAGCGCAGAAGATCATCGATACGTTGAAGACGGAACAGGCGCGCGGGAGTTTGAAGATCGCTCAATACTACGAGAAGCGGAAGCGCACGGAAGGCGCGCTCATCTATTATAATGAAGTGGTGTTGAAGGATCCGAACTCCACCTACGCGGAAGTGGCCAAGCGCCGCATCGCGTCGATCAAGAAGGTGCCGTACGAAGCGCCCGCCCCGAAAGTCAAAGCGCCGGCCCCGACCCCCGCTCCAACCGGCGACAAATAAATGCGCTTTCCCGCCGGAATCCTGATCCTCGCCGTCGGCTGGCTTTTCGCCGGATGCGCGGGATATCACGTCGGCACCACGAACGGCGAACGCGCGGGAGAACGTTCCATTCAGGTCAATTTCTTCAAGAACAGCACGCCGCAGCCGCGTTTGATCGAGGCGTTGAATCATTCACTGCGGAAAGCTCTGCAACAGGACGGCACCTACCATCTTTCGACCCACGGCGATGCGGATATCATCGTGAATGGGGAGATTTTGAAGTATGACCGCCCGCCGTTGAGCTATCAGCCGGGGGACATTCTCACGGTGCGCGATTATCAGCTTTCGATTACGGTTCATCTCACGGCCACCGAACGGATCTCGGGCAAGAAGCTGGTGGAGCGGGACGTCCGCGGCACGACAACGGTCACGATCACCTTGGATCAGGGCAGCGCCGAACGGCAGGCGCTCCCGTTGCTGGCAGATGATTTCGCGCGTCAGGCCAAAGGGCTATTGGTCGACGGAACTTGGTAAGACGGAGAAGCGCTTCAGCGCGGTCGCTACAACCTTCGGAGTTGTTTCAGGACTTTCCCGGCGGACTACCAGAGGAAGGAACGTTGTTCGGCGATTAATTCGTCGCGCTGGAGGATTTGTGCCCGCCAGGCGACCACTTCGCCACACCGTTTGAAATCGTCACCGGTCAAGGTGACCGAAGACCAGCGGCTGAACCATTTCGTCGGCTCGATAGTTTCGCTGATCACGATCGTCGCCATATCCGTCTGCTTGCCGCGGAGTTCCATGCGCAAAGTGAGCGGACCGTTAACCGGGGCTTTTAGTTGCACATCGAAGCGCAAAGCTGAGCATTCGTTGCGGTGTTTACGGAGGTACGCTTGATAAGCGTCCCGTTCGTAGAGGCTCGGGGAAAGCGTATGACGTCCCTTCAGGTCGAGATAGTGCGGGAGAACTTTGATGATGGAGGCTTCACCGGCGCGAAGCGGCGTCGCGGTCGCGACCGCCAGCAGAAATATCCAAGCACGCAACCATTGCATGAGCGGACGATACCAGCCGTCGAATTGAACTCAATCTGTTTCCCGCGCGTCACGGATTTGATTCATCGGCGACGAAGAATGCATGGGATTATTTGCGTATGACCTTTTTATGTTTGACCCCGTCGATGCAAATCAGCTACGACAAGCGCTACTTTCTCGTAATGCGCGATGTATGGGCGGCCAGAAGATCGGCTTTGGCGTGAAAAAAATTAGCGATGCTGAATACCAAGTCATTTTTGAGTCTCGACTTCGGTGCTGGAAGTTTGAAGGCCGCGGAATTCGAAGTTACCGAGTCCGGGACGCTGCTTCTCAAACAATTCGGCCTTAAGTCACTCGGCAGCGAAGGCTCCCAGGAAGGCGCCCGCGAGGGGGCGATTGTCCGCGCCATTAAAGAAGTCGTGGCGGAACGCGGATTGACCGCGAAGTTCGTCAACGTCTGCGCGCCGGGCTTCAACGTTTTCTCCAAGTTCGTCAAACTCCCGCCGGTCGATACGTCGAAAGTTACCCAGATCATTCAATACGAGGCGCAGCAGAACGTGCCTTTCCCGCTCGAGGAAGTCGTTTGGGATTTCCAGATCCTTGGCGCAGCCGCATCGGGCGAGTTGGAAGTATTGCTGGTCGCGATCAAGGCCGACATCGTCGAAGGACTTTTCCGCACATCGGCGAGCGCGGGACTGCGACTTGAGCTGGTGGATGTTTCGCCGGCCGCGCTCTGCAACGCTTTCCGCTACAACTACGGCGACCTCGACGGTTGCACGATGCTCCTCGATATCGGCGCCAAGACGAGCAACCTGCTGTTCTTCGAGAAGGGTAAGGTTTACTCCCGCAGCATCAACATCGGCGCGAACACGATCACGCAGGACTTCGCGACGGAAGCCAAGCTGTCATTCGACGAAGCGGAACGAATCAAACAAGAAAAGGGATTTGTCAGTCTCGGCGGCGCCTACGAAGAGCCGGAAGATCCCCACGCCGCAGCGATTTCCAAAATCGCGCGTCAGGTGATGACCCGCTTGCATATTCAGGTCAATCAGACCATCCAGTTTTATCGCGGTCAGCAAGGCGGTTCCGCCCCGGTTCGCTTATTCCTCGCTGGCGGTTCCTCAATCATGCCGTATACGGCGCAGTTCTTCGCGGACAAGCTGAGCCTCGCGGTGGAATATTTTAATCCGTTCCGCAACGTCCAGCTGGATCCGTCGCTGCAGGTTGCGGAGTTGGAAAAGGTGGCGCACTGCTTCGGAGAAGTTGTCGGCTTGGGATTGCGCAACTTGGCGCACTGCCCCGTCGAGCTGAACCTGATGCCGAAGAGCTCGATTCAGAAACAGCAGCTCAAAGCCAAGCAGCCCTATTTCGTCGCGACAGTGTTCTGCCTCGTGCTGGTACTGTTCGCCTACGGGTTGTTCTATAAGCGAATTGTCGCTCTCAAGCAGGGCGAACTCGAACGCGTCCGTTCCGAAGTTCTGCCGCTGCAGAAGAACAAGAAGGATCTCGATAAAGCGATCGCGGCTACCGCCAAGTCGCGTCAAGAACTCGAACAAATCACCGAATGGGTGCACGATCGTTACGTCTGGCCCGAATTGCTGGTGGATTTGCGGCGCATCTTCATCGCGACGGAATCCAAATCGCACCGCCCGGGAGTCGAAGCCGGTGTGTGGGTCGAAAAGCTGGAAGTACAGAGCTGCGACGCCCCGATACCTGTTCCCGGAAGCCCGGCGCCGGAGAATACTCCCGCACCCGCAGAGCCTCCCGCGGGCGGATCGCGCCTGGATGGTACCGCAGCGGTCCCAGCCAGCACCAATCAGATCACTTGCCTTAAACTGAGTTGCCGAGGTGTCAACCTCAACGCTGTTTCGCCTTCGGCGAACACGGAGTTGGCCTTTGCGCTGGCGAAAGAGCTGCAGGGAAGCTCGTTGCTCGACGCAGATGGCACCCATTTGATTGGCAAACTCGAACCCGTCCCCGACACGGATTTCACCTTCCAATTCGCCGTGATCGTGAAACTCAAGCGCCCCATCAAGCTCTGATATGCCGTGGCTTAAACGCAATTTGTTCCTGATCTGCTGGGGTGTGCTCGCACTGGCACTGACGATCTTGGCGGTATTCTTTCAGCAAAGCCAAAAGGAAGAGGACGTCAAGATTACCGAATCAATCGACCAGCAGCTTTCCGAATTAAAGCGGCTGTCGATCGCCAATCCACATCCAAACACCAATAACATCCGGATCGTTCAGGATCAGCAGCGTCGCATTCAAGCAGTACAGGCGGACATCAATAAGTTCTTTGCCGGTCAGACCATTGCGAAAATGGACGACGGCAGTTTCCGCCAGATACTCGACCAAACGGTGATCGCCTTGCGTAATGACGCGGCGGCGGCCAGCGTGAATTTGCCGAAGAATTACGAGTTCGGCTTTTCCGCCCAACGCCAGTCGGTTACCTATGAAAAGGGAAGCCTAGAGCCCATGATGGCTCGACTGGAGGATATCCGGACGATCTGCGGAATTCTGTATCAAGCGCGAGTTCACTCCTTGGACGGCATCCGCCGTGTGGCCGTTTCGAATGACGACCGAGAGGGCACGCCCGACATTCTTTCCGACAGGTCGGTAACCAATGCCGCCACGGGAATGACGCGCATCCCGTACGAGATTACGTTCAGCGGCTTTAGTTCGCAGTTGGCAACCGTTCTTCAAGGGCTTTTGGCATCCCAGCGGTTCTTTATTGTCAAAAGCGTTACCGCCGAACCCGCTAGCGCAGTGAGCGACGCAAAACCCGCCGTGGCGCGGTCCAGCGAAGACGCACTTCAACCTACGGAGCAACCCAAGCCCGCTCCGATTGTTCCCACCGTTGCTCCGCAAGTCCGACCAGGCACTAAACCAACTTCCGGAGTTGTGACGATTCTCAACGAGAAGCTGCTACGAATCACAGTGCGGCTCGAAGTCATCGAACCGGCGCCCGCCGCGCCCATCGCAGCCAACAACCCGGCCGCTCCCGCAGAAACGCCCAAGTAAACCGGCATGGACTTTCTCAAGAAACATTACGAAAAAATCATTCTCAGCGTCGTCCTGTTGGGCGTGGCCGTTTACGCGGTCCGGCTGCTGGGATTGATCGATGAGTCGAAACAACAGCAGGAAGAGCGCATCAATCGCATCACCCAGGCCAAGGGGAAAGATGCGCCGACATTGGAATTCACAACTTTTGAACAGGCGTTAAAGCGTTTACAAACCGCCACCAACATCTCGCTCGTCGGTGATCACAACTTGCTCAACCCGGTCCTCTGGCAACGCCGTCAGGATGGCAAGATTCTCCGGGTGTTAACCGGCAATGAATTCTTTCAGGATCTGGTCGTAACGCGCATCACGAATCTTTACTACGTGGTCACGTATGACGGAACCAGCGGATCTGGTGATTTCCTCCGTTACAAATTCAGCATCACTGACGAAGCTGCGGTCAAACCCGCCGACCGCCGCAAAGTTACCCTCACCGAAGCAGTGACGCGTAAGAATCAGTTCTTCCGTCTCGCCGAAATCAAAGGCCCACCTGAAGCTCCCACCGAACTGTTTCTGGAAATTTTCAAAGACAAGTTGACGGTCAGCGTGGGCAAAGGCAAAGAATCTCGCCGCGTCGTCGGCTACGAGGCTGATGCGAAGTACGAACCCGAGCAGAAAAAATTCTTAGGACTCCGGATGCAGCCACAATCTCAAATTGATTTCGCTGGCGACACATACAAAGTCATTGCCATTACGGAATCGGAAGTTACTATCGAATCCAACACCACCAGCAAACGTTGGACCAGTAAGCTGACGCGGACGCCCTAATTGCAGCTGAATGATTGCGCCGAAAATTTTTGCAACCAACCCAAATCCATGAGTAAAGCAGTTGCCTCTTCCCTCATTTTATCACTCCTGCTCGGTGCCATGCCCACGTGGCGCGCCTTCGCCGCCTCCCCTGATTCCGGAGAAGCCGAAGCCGTCCGGCGCCAAAACGCGGTGATTGAAACTCACCTCCTCCTCGAGAAAGCACGCGACGCAGTTCGCCAAGGCGATTCCACGCGCGCCGTGAAACTCTTTAACGACGCGCTTACCGCCAGCCGACATGCCGGAAACACTCCTGCAGTAGAAAAAGACACCGCCGACATCATCGCTGGCCTATCCGCCGTAAATCTTCAGCTGGCGCTCGATGCCCGCCGCCGTGGCGATACTGCCGAGGCGAACATGAGGATCGCCAGCATCCTTAAGTTGGACCCGCGCAACGCAGCCGCGATCGACCTCAAGCAACGCATTGATCGAGAAACCGAAGAACTCAAGGGCCGCCTACCAAGCCCCGAAACCCAAGCGAAAGTTCCTCAAATCTCCGCCGCCAAACTCAAAGCGGCAACCGCGGTACAAGATGGCCGCCTTCTCCTGGAAATGGGAAAACTCACCGAAGCCGAAGCGAAACTCGAAGAAGCTCTCAAAATCGACCCGCAAAACGATGCCGCATATTTCTACCTAAACGTCCTCAAGAATGCCGATTATGGCGTCCTCGCTAAGAAACACGAAATATCCAACAAAGAAGCCCTTGTAGAAGTTGAACGCTACTGGAACCCGCCGGTGAAACGGGAATCCCTCCCCACACCCAACCCGCATGCTAACACCAACTTGGTTCACACCGGCAAAGGCCGTATGGCGATCTACCAGAAACTTGCCAACTATCGCATTCGCAAGGTGCTCTACGAAGATCTTCCCCTACCCGTAGTCATTGAACAGTTGAGTCTTGAAGCCAAGAAAGCCGATCCCGACGGACAGGGTATCAATTTCATCATCAGTAACACGACCGACGCCGGCGGCGGCGGCGGTGTCGATGCTGCCACGGGGGCCATCACACCTGGCGGTCCGCCCGTTGATTTGAACACTGTCAAAATCAAACTGATGCCCGAGTTAAGCGACGTCCGCATGGCCGACGTTCTCGACGCCATCCTAAAAGTGGCTGACCAAGGAATCAAATACTCGGTAGAAGACTATGCGATCATCTTCACCCCCAAGCCCAAGAATCCCAATGCACCGGAATACTTCACCCGCACGTTTAAAGTAGATCCCAACACCTTCATCCAAGGATTAGAAAGTGTCAGCGGCATTTCCTTCGGCGACAACCTCGGTGGCGACGGCGGTGGTGGCGGTGGCGGTGGCGGTGGCGGTGGTGGTCGCGGTGGTGGCGGTCAAAATGGCGAGAATAGCCAAGAGACGTTCGTCATTCCTCGCGTCAGCCTCGCAGCCAGCTCCAACGGCCGGAACGGACAACAAGGCGGCGGCGGCGGCGGCGGCAACCAAACCGGTATCGGCATCACCGGAGTGACCCGTACTAACTTGCACTCTGCTGTCCAAGATACCGTGAAGGCGTTTTTCGCGGCATCCGGTGTTACGCTCACACCTCCAGCAACTCTGTTTTGGAATGACCGCACCGGCGTTCTGCTCGTCCGTGCCACCATGCAAGATCTGGATTTAGTGGAACAGGCACTCCAGATTCTGAACATCGCTCCCCCGCAAGTGACCATTGACGCGAAATTTGTCGAAATTCGCGAAGTCGACTCCAAGGCACTCGGGTTTGATTGGTATTTGGGTAATGTTCTGATGAACAACAAGAGCCTTGGTGCACAAGCTGGTACGGCACCTTCCTTCCAAGGCGCTCCTTCGCCGGCGAACCCCTCCGGCGTCTTCCCCAATCCGCCCAACGCTTTCGCCGGCGCCGCGTTACCCTCCGCATCCGACGGCCTCCTTACCGCTGGACTTCGTAACCAATTCGGCATCGGCAGTTCCAGTTCTCAACCGATTCCGGCGGTCGGAACCCTGACGGGAATTCTAACCGATCCTCAATTCCGGATGGTGATCCGTGCTCTCGAACAACGCCAAGGCATTGACGTCATGGCGGCACCCAGAATTACCACTCTCAGCGGACGGCAAACCCAAATCGCTGTAGCTGACATCCGAACCATCGTCACCAGCGTCGACGTCAGCCAACGGGCTGGGGGAAACAACAACAACAACAATAACGCCGGCGGGAACAACGGCGCCGCAATCGGAACCACGGTTAACTTCATCACCAGCGCACTGCCTTTTGGCCCCGTACTCGACGTCATTCCCTATGTATCCGCTGACGGGTATACGGTCCAAATGACGATTATTCCCACCCTGACAGAATTCGTGGAATATGAATCCCCCGGAGCGTTCGTCCCGTCGGCACAAAGCGCAGCGGGCAGCACACTCGGCGTCCCCCTAACAGCAGTTCTCCCATTGCCTCGCTTGGTCTCGCGCCAACTCGTAACCAGCGCCACGGTGTGGGACGGCCAGACAATCGTCCTCGGTGGACTGATCCGCGAAGACGTCACCAAATTCAAAGATAAGGTCCCAGTTCTCGGAGATATGCCCTTGGTGGGACGTTTCTTCCGAAGCGAATCTCGCGCCACCGAAAAACGCAATTTGATGATCTTCGTAACCCCGACTATCATCGACCCTGCCGGCAATCGCGTCCACACCGACGATCAGTTGCCATTCGCACAAAACTCAATCCCAGCTCAAAAAACAGCTATACGCTGAGTCGAGTGCCAATAGGCACACCGTCAAAGCCATTCGCCGAACGGCGCGAACACAACATGTCGCCACTGACCACATCGGCCGAACGGACGAGCCTGCTTTTGGTGGATGGGCATGCATATGCGTACCGCGCCTACTTTGCGATTCGCAGCCTCAACTCACCAACTGGTGAACCAACCAACGCAATCTACGGCTTCATTAAGATGCTCGGAAAGATGCGCGCGGCTATTCAACCGTCGCACCTCGCCGTAATTTGGGATGGCGGGCTCGCGGCGGAGCGGCAACAATTACTTCCGGACTACAAGGCGCACCGACCACCCATGCCAGAGTCCCTTGCTGCCCAAATTGACCAAATCCAATCGTATTTGGCGGCGGCAGGAATCTCATCCCTGTCGGCCGACGGAGTGGAAGCTGACGACTGGATCGCAACATTGGCTGACCATGCCGCAGCCGCCGACTTCAATGTAATCATCGCCAGTTCGGACAAGGATTTCATGCAACTCGTAACGCCACGAATCGGGTTGCTGAATCCAAGCGACAAAACTGAGACAGTTTGGGGAATTGAACAGGTACGTACCAAGACCGGGGTTACACCTTCCCAAATCGTCGACTGGCTCAGCCTAATCGGCGATTCTGTTGATAACATCCCAGGTGTACCTGGAGTCGGAGTAAAAACGGCGACCGATTTAATTAGCCAATTTTCCTCGATCGACGAGATCTTCAATCGGCTTTCCGAAATCAAGACAGAACGTCTTCGAGGAAATCTGGAAGCGGCCCGCGCAACATTGGTTAGAAATCGTGCTTTGATTTCCCTTAAGCGAGATCTACCGCTGCCTGCAAATCTCGACGAATTGAGCGTCGGCTCCCCTTCCACCGAACAATTGCGAACACTTTACCAAAATTGGGGATTCAAACAGCTAACTCAGGAGCTACCTGCTGCCACCGCACAACAAGGTGTCCTGCTCTAAAAAGCAATGAAACTATTTCATTCAAACAATCGCAGGTCGTCCTCTTCGCAAGCGGGATTCTTTCCCCTAAGAAATCATAGACAAAGCGAGACCCGCTTGTTAGAAGACTGCAACCTTATGCCATCAATCCTCGGACACTGCCTGAGGCCGGTTCTCTTCGTCTGGCTGCTATTGGCCACCTGCTCAACCTGGGCACAGAACGCCTTCTCACCAGGTGGACCCGAATTTTCTATCGCTGGACCGCGCGGCGGCGATCAAACGGCACCGCACGCAGCCGTAAATACAAGCGGAGGCGTACTGGTTTGGCAGGATAATGCCCTATCCACCAATGGCCTTGCGGTTAACGCTATTCGTCTCACCGCAGATTTCCAAACTCAAGGCCCCAGCTTCCGCGTCAACTTCAGCTCCGTAGGTGAGCACGAAAAACCTCAAGTCGCCCTACTCCAAAATGGTGGCGCCGTTATCGTCTGGCAAGGTGGCCGCTTCGGATTCCAAAAGGTGTATGCCCGCTTCTTGGGGAGTAACGGTACCAATTTTCTGAGCGATGACATTTTAGTAAACACTTACACTAATGCATACCAAATCACGCCGGCTGTTGCTTCACTGACGGACGGAACTGTCGTAATCGTATGGGCCAGCGCCGATCAAGACGGCAGCCTTCAAGGGGTATTTGGCCAACGTTTCACGGTTACGGGACAAAAACTCGGCACGGAATTCCAAGTCAATCAATTCTCCAGCAACAACCAACGAACTCCCAGCGTTGCCGCGCTGGCCAATGGAAAATTTGTCGTCGCGTGGGTATCCGAATTACAGCGAGCGAGCTCCAGCGTAGACATCTACGCCCGCCTTTACGATCCAGCCGGCACTCCCGTTGGGAACGAATTCCCGGTCAATCCCGTCTCCACAAATCTTTGCGCGAATCCATCCGTAGCCGCAGCTCCAGATGGAAGCTTCGCAATCGCTTGGAGCCAGAAAGATGCTCTGAACCGCAATGTCAGCGGCGACATTCAACTTGCCGACACTTCGCGGCGAACCAATGGTTGGGACGTCTACGCTCGACTTTACAAAACCAACGGCCAAGCCGCCGGAACTCCAATTCGCCTCAACACATTGACGTATGGCGATCAATTTGCACCTAAACTCCAGGCCTTCGGACGCAACTATCTCGCGACGTGGTTGAGCCTTTCTCAAGACGGATCCCGGGAAGGAGTCTTCGGCCAATTTTTCAACAACGACGGTTCTCTGGCTGGCGTGGAATTCGCCGCCAACACCAGCACGGCCAGTCGCCAAATCCATCCAGCTGTAGCAACGGACGGCGCAAACCGTTTTCTCGTCCTATGGACCTCATTCACCGCTGGGACCAGCTTCGATCTGATGGCACGTTCCTATGACATCATCCGCACGGCTGTAAGCCCAACCTCTGGCGGAATGCAAGTCTCATGGAATGCCCAGCCCGGCTGCATGTACCAAATTCAAATCTCCAGCGATCTAAAGACCTGGAGTGACCTTGGATCTACTCGTACCGCTACAACCTTAAACGAATCAGTTGTCGTAGGTCTCTCCCAAGGCGTAGCCTACTATCGAGTTGTTCGAATTCAATAAAGCTCATATGCTGCGATTATACCGAACTTTGTTCTGTCTCCTACTGCTCGGAAGCGGTGTGTCCGCTCCGGCTTTTTCGCTCCTTGGGCCATTTGAGGCATACCAACAGCCCCGCATTGGCTATCAACAAGGCGGCGACATTGGCGGCCCGTTAAACATTGGCGAGGAATACCGCTGGAATATCCGCACCATCACCTATGGCTTCGACGAATCGTTCCTCAACTATTTTGGGGAACGCGGAAAACAAGCAGTAATCGACGCAATTAAGATTCTGAACGACCTGCCACCTGTCAGCACGATGAGTTCAAATCTGGCAGAATTTCCCTTGGACACCCGGCGGCAGAATTTCCAAGCCAGCGCTTTGAATCTACTGGACCTGAAATCAGTTGCCCTGAGCCTGCTAGTTGAAGAAATGGGGTTGGCAGACCCGGAACGTTTCACTTGGACACTACGCAACAGAGCGGTAGTCAACGCCACCATTCCGATCGTAAATTACACCGTCATCAAACGAAACTTCGATCCCGTGACATTTGCACCATCCAGCTATGTCAACGGAATCCTTTTTACCTACTCCATCTTCGATGACTTTCTCAACTTTTCAGACGCGCTCGACAACACGGTCGATCCTACCGCCTTTCGCGGTTCCGCAGTCGCTTCCTCTTCGTTCACTTTGGGCCAATTCTATACCGGCCTCACCCGCGATGACGTTGGCGGGCTGCGTTACCTCTATCGCCCCAGCAATTACAACACCGAGACGCTGGTCCCCGGATCAATTGGCTCTGCCAATTCACCGTGGACTCCAATCGGCCAGACGAACATCGCCGTTAACACCGCGCTCCGACCCGGGGTGGACAAAATCACGTTCCAGCTCGTCAACTTCAATTCTGAACTTGGCCGTCTCTCACCAGCGATCACCCAAACCTACACCGATGTCTTCGTAACCAACTCGGCCCTCGTCACGCAGACGATTCAGCGATCGTTCACCAATGCCCCAGATATTCTCTTTGCAGCCGACGATCTGGCAATCGGTGCTGGTGGCTTCCCGCTCGCCGCGCTACGTACTGCAGCCACCGGCGGAAACTGGCAAAACAACGACGGAATCAACGGCCAAGTGGCACTCGCTGGACCGGGACAAATTCAAGCTCCCGGCACCGCAGCAGGGGTTGTTACTCCAATCACCATTACATTCAATAAAGTCGGCCCATTCGTTATCAACCAATTCCCCAACTTCTTGGATGAACTAAACATCATTTCCACAGGATTCATTTGGGGTTCATTCGACGGCTCCACAAACCCACCGACGGTATATCCGGATGGAACGTCACTTCGAGATATAGAACTGCAAGTGTTATCCGGCCCGTAACGAAGATGCTCCGCCATCTACGATTCGACATTATGAAGCTCCACTTTCTCGCAGCTCTACTTACCGCCGCCGCGTCATTGCCAGCGACCTCGGCGACCATTCCCCTTTACCAAAACAACGGCACAAAACTGAACGAGCAAATCGACGCGCTGGCGATTCTCAACAACGGCACGCTCAATTACTCAACCACTCTTCCCTTCGCGCCCAAGAGCACACTCTACATCACCAATTCGTCGGGCGGCCTATTCAACGGAAATGTCGGCTTTTGGTTCGGAACACCTCCCCAACCCGTCGTCAACGTTGTCAATCGGGGACGAATCCAAGGCACAGCGAACCTTCTAATCAACACCAGTACCCTCACCAATTCGGGCCGACTTGCGGTCGCCCCTCAGGGTTTGCTGCAACTTCGTGGAAACAACATCAATCTCAGTCACGGAGCCGTTACCTCCGGCGGTGGGTCCGCCCCTACGACCTCCGACGGTTTTTCATCCGGTGATTTTTACCTCAATCCGTCGAGCATAACCGACCTCTACTGGGGCGCGGGAACGAACGACGTATTTAGCCCGCCCGGCGGCAATGTTTCGATGTTGCTAAGCAGTTTCGCCTCAATCAATCCCACCACTCCGACCCATGAAGTCGTTCGCGAGGGCATTGCCTTTACGAATCGCATCCGCTTGCCGAATCTCCCTGGCAGTCCGCGAACGTACGAGGCTCACGCTTACACCAACAGCGTCGGTGGCGAAAACATTGTCCAGATCGTGCTCACCCCCGTCGATACGAACGTAACAACAACGGTCCGATTCAGTCCATCGGGGGGTCTCGAAAGAACCGCCATAGTTGAATTCGCCGCACCCGATGTCGATATTGTCACCGGATTGCCCTTCACCAATTTCCTATATTTGGTTGATAACTTTGCAGTCTCTGGGCCAGCTTCGGCAGTTCTTCAAACCAACTCTAACAATGGATTCATCGTGCCAGATCATTTTAAACCGGCACCTTATGAACTCTTCCGCACTGTACCTTTTCAGTGGCTTTCTTCAGTGGCACCCACCTTTCCGAACATCACCAACACTACGGAAATCAACAATCTTCTGATCGCACCCTACCTCAGCAACCGAGTCGGGAACCAGTATATCGCTTGGTCGGCTCAAATTGGAAAGCCGCTCACGTTCATCGGCGGAACTGCCTTGACCGATCCCACCAACGCGGGAGGGCGCGTCGAAATCGCCGCCAATAATCTCGACCTTTCCTCCGCAAGCGTCCGAGCGGAGACCTACCTCTCGATCAAGGCGACGAATCTGATTAACAATTCCAACGCTGTGTTGGAGGCTCCCTTTATTGACTTCCAGTTTGTCACGACGAACCAACAATTGAAGATCGATTCCTTCGTCAACCCGACCGTCAAGCGCCTTTCCGGGACCGTGAACGCTTGGAGCGCCCTCTGGACCAATCGCACGGTCGCAGTCCCGCTTGCTCCATTCCAATTCCACGCGTTGGTCATTGATCATCGCCTCGTCAACTTCCAGGCGGTTTCGCTCGGCACATTCTCGGGTAAAGGAACCAACTTGATTCTGGCAAGTCCGCTGACTGCCGTGCGTTCGTTCACAGTCGATGCCCCAAGAATCACCTTCGCAACCAACTCACTGATTCGTCTGGACTTAGACGTCGCGACCACACAGTTACCCAGTGCGCAATACGTGACCAATTTCGGATCTCTCTTTATCAGCCAGAACCTGATCTTCGGCAGCGATACCCCGCAACCCTACTCGAATTTTCTTAACGCGGGCCTTATTGACGCCGGATCGCTGAGCATTCGCTCCAAGACGCTCTCGATCGGCGGAACCATGATCACCCGCGGTGGTGCCATCCTCCTCGACGGCACCTCGGCTGAGATCACGAATGCCACGATCACATCTGCCGCTGACCTACAAATCAATGCCGCGTCCCTCGTCGTCACTAACACCTCGATCACCGCGGCCGGATCATTGGTCATCTCGGCCACCAACAGTCTGACGGATAACAACACCACGAACAACCAATGGCAAACGGCGTCCGGCTTCCAGTTCCTGACCAAGCCCACGACCGGAGACCTGCTCGGGACAACCATTCGAGTCCAAGCACCGAACTTCCCTCCCGCGATCAACACGGCTGCTGGTCAGGATCGCGGACGGACGCTGGCGGGCTTTTCCAACAATGCCGCGATTGGGCACCTGATACTGGACGGTGCAGCGGGAGCATTTTTCAGCTTCGGCGGCTTGGCCCAGACAAATGCCTTGTATGTTGACTACTTGGAATTGCTCAACGAAGCGACCAACTACCTCACCAGCCTCGATATTGCCACCAACCTGATAATCTATTTTGCCGACGCCAATTTGCCGGCCAACAAACTCGACAACGCGTTGAACGGTCGCCTGCGCTGGGTGAGAAACTACGCGGGAATCTTCAGCGGAACCAATGTTACACTGCCGCCTCGCCCCGGCGAAGCCGTCGGACAAACCTTGTTCGTCAATCGTTCGCTTCTGGCCAGCTCCGCGGTGGACTCCGATGCCGACGGGGATCCGAATGACATCGATTTGAGTCCTTTCGACGGCGTCATGATCAGCCAATCGATGTCGCCCACGAACATCCTTCTCCAATGGACCGGCGCGGCAGAAACCGTTTATCAAATCGAGTGCTCGACCAACTTGATGGGAACCAACGGCATGTGGATGTCTCTGGCGTATGTTACGAACAGCGCCCCGACAAACTTCCCGATGCTCTTCAGTGATACGCTTTCGCACTCCAATTGCGTTTATCGCATCAACTACAATCCCTCAGGCCAGTTTCCCTGATGCGATTCCGGCCGCGTGTCTACCCTGACACGCCCACGTGATCTTCATCCCATGCGACTCATCGGTTTGACCGGCGGGATCGGTGCGGGCAAGTCGACTACGTCCGAATTGCTGCTCCGCCGCGGAATCGCACTCGCTGACACCGACCGCATCGCTCATCAACTCGTGGAGCCGGGACAGTCGGCACTCTCCGAGATCATCCAAAAATTCGGCCGCGAGTTTATTGATCCAACGGGCCAACTCCACCGGGCCGCCCTGGGTCGCCGAGTCTTTTCAAATCCCACCGACCGCAAGGAGCTTGAAGCAATCCTGCATCCCCGAATCCGTGAAGCCTGGCAGACCGAAGTCAATCGATGGCGGGCGGAAAACCGCTCGCTCGGCGTGGTGGTGATCCCGCTTCTCTTTGAAACCAGTGCTGCCGCGAATTTCGATGCGACCATTTGCGTTGCCTGCACCGCGCCCACCCAATGGGATCGCTTGCGCGCTCGCGGCTGGGACGACGACCAAATCCGCGGTCGCTTAACCGCGCAATGGCCGACCGAAAAGAAGATGGGCGCCTCCAATTTCGTTCTCTGGACCGAAGCAGGAATGGACGTCCACGAGGCGCAACTCGATCGTATTCTCGCCTCCGTCTGACGAGTCCGAAACTTTTCTGTGTTCCGCCCAGTTGGAACGTGGCAGAGTGCGCACATGATTCTGTCGTCCGCAGAGTTGGAGAGTCTGGTTCAAGCGAGCCATCGAAGCCCCCATCAGTTGCTCGGAATGCATCCGCTTGGCGATGGTTCCGGAGTGGTGGTGCGCGCCTACCTGCCCGATGCCGCCAAGATCGAGGTCAAGCCGACGCTCGAAAAGGACAAGCCCGCCTTCAGTCTCAAACGCATTCACGAATCCGGTTTGTACGAAGGAACGACGACCGGCGCGCAAAAGGTTTACGCCTACGAACTGGTGGTGACGGATTACCAAAACAAAGTTCGCAAGGTGCGCGACGGATATTCTTTCCTCCCGACGCTTGGCGAAATGGATCTCTACCTTTTCGGCCAGGGCAACGAGCGCCGCATCTACGAAAAACTCGGCGCGCAGATCAAGAGTATCGACGGCGTTTGGGGAACCAGCTTCGCGGTGTGGGCGCCCAACGCGCAGCGCGTCAGCGTCGTCGGCGACTTCAACGGTTGGGACGGACGTTATCATCAACTTCGTCTTCTGGGTCCGTCCGGTGTGTGGGAAGTCTTCATTCCCGGTGTCGGCGAGGGCGCGCACTACAAATACGAATTGAAGGACGCCACCGGTGCGATCGTTCTGAAAACCGATCCTTACGGATTCTTTTTCGAAGCCGCGCCGAAGAACGCTTCCATTGTTTGGAACAACACGAAGTTCAAATGGACAGACGACGAGTGGATTGAGCGCCGGCGCGAACGCAATGCGCTTCGCGAACCGATGAGCATCTACGAAGTCCACATGGGCTCGTGGATGAAGAAGTCCGCCATGGAATCGCTCAGCTATCGCGAGCTGGCGCGGCCGCTCGTCGAGTATCTGCAGAAGACCGGCTTCACGCACGTCGAGTTCCTGCCGGTATCCGAACACGCGTTTTATCCGTCGTGGGGATATCAGGTGACCGGCTTTTATTCGCCGACGACCCGCTATGGCACGCCGGACGATTTTCAATATCTTGTCAACGCCCTGCACGCCGCGGGAATCGGCGTGATCATCGACTGGGTGCCCGCGCACTTCCCGCGCGACGAATGGGCGCTCGCCCGCTTCGATGGCACGTGTCTCTACGAGCACGAAGACCCGCGCAAGGGCGCCCATCAAGACTGGGGCACGCTCATCTTCAACTACTCCCGCCACGAGGTCGTGAACTTCCTCGCCGCGAACGCCCTCTTCTGGTGCGACCGCTTTCACATCGACGGCCTGCGCGTCGACGCCGTCGCGTCGATGCTCTACCTCGATTACTCGCGCAAGGAAGGCGAATGGATTCCCAATCAATACGGCGGTCGCGAAAACATCGAGGCCGTTGAATTCCTCAAGAAATTCAATCACCTCACGCACACCGAGTTTCCCGGCGTCGTCACCATCGCGGAAGAATCCACCGCGTGGCCCCAGGTCACGCGCCCGCCCTACCTCGGTGGCCTTGGCTTCTCGCTCAAGTGGAACATGGGCTGGATGCACGACACGCTCGGCTACTTCAAGCGCGACCCCGTGCATCGCAAGTACCATCAGAACGACCTCACGTTCGCGATGCTCTACCACTTCAACGAGAATTTCCTCCTGCCGCTTTCGCACGACGAAGTCGTTCACGGCAAGGGCTCGCTCATCGGCAAAATGCCCGGTGACGACTGGCAGAAATTCGCGAACCTCCGCGCGTTGCTCGGCTATCAGTGGATGTTCCCCGGCAAAAAACTGCTCTTCATGGGCTGCGAAATCGGCCAGCCCGCCGAGTGGAACGCCAACGCCAGCCTCGATTGGTGGCTGCTCGATCAAGGCCCGTTCCACAAAGGCGTGCAACGTTTCATCGGCGATCTGAACCGCGTCTACCGCGAGAACGACGCCCTGTGGGACGCCGACTACGACGTGGACGGCTTCTACTGGCTCGATTGCAACGACCACGCGAACAGCGTGCTCTCGTTCGTCCGCCAGAATCAGGAGCGCACCAGCAAGCTGCTGGTCATCATGAACCTCACGCCCGTCTGGCGGACCAATTACCGCGTCGGCCTGCCCAATCCCGGTTGGTGGCGCGAAGTGCTCAACAGCGACGCGGAAATCTACGGCGGCAGCAACAAAGGCAATCTCGGCGGCGTCATGGCGCAGGATTACCAGGTGCATTTCCAGCCCTACTCCGCTGAATTCTCGCTGCCCCCGATGAGCGTCCTCGCGTTCCGGCCCGAATCGTAATGCCGACCGTTTAGGCAACCAATCCTCTCCGTAGAAACCAACGCGCCCCGTGGCCCCGGCTCCGGGGCGCGTTGCCGTACCGCCCGCGACCCGAGGAATTCCGCCCCCGGGGATTCCCCGGGTAGCTGTAATCTTTTCCCTTACAACTATTGCCAGACCTACCTGACAGACAGGAGGTAAACCAATTGGTAGGGTCGCCTCCGAACAACACCGCTATGGCTCCACTCTACGGACAAGCAACCTACGGCAGCGGCGCCGTCTACCAAGCCGCCGGAGCGGCGGTGTCACATAGAAAGCAGAAGCATATGTCGAACATCAAACCATCCGCACTCATCGGCTTTACCACCGAGGTCAAAGCCTTTCTCATGAAGTACAAGCCGACCCTGGTCGCCAAGAGTTACGACCCCACCGCCGACATGACGCAGCTCGGAGATGACTGCGCCACCTTCAGCACCGAGGATCAGAATCAGGAGAGCATGAAGACCGCGTTGAAGAACAAGACCGACGAAGTCCAAGGCCTCGCCGACGACCTCTACAAGCTCGCCAGCTCCACTCTCGACGCCGCCATCAGCAAGCTCGGCAAGACCACGCCCGAGGGCAAGGAAGGCGCGCGCATCCGCTCCAAACTCCGCGGCAATGGCGGCAGTTCACCCACCCCGCCGCCGCCGACTCCCTGACCGTCCGGCTGGCTGGCGCACCTGCGGCGGGCGCGGGCGCAGCTGCGGCGAATCGTTTCCCGGCTGGGAAAAGGGATTTTGCAGCTGCGCCAGACCGCGCCGCAGGTGCGGGGAAAGTTCTCGCAGGTGCGCCAAACGGTTTCGCAGCTGGGAAAAACGGTTTCCCAGCTGCGCCCGGCCGTTTCCCAGCTGCGGCGGGAGATTTCCCAGCTGCGCCGAGCGGCGGCACCGGTGCGCGAAACCATTTTACAGCTGCGAAAAGTGATTTCCCACCTGCGCCAAACTTTCCCGCAGCTGCGCCCAAGCTCCGCCCAACCGCCAAAAACCATTGGAAAACAGCAATTTAGACAAAAGACCGCCACTTAACTGTGAAAGCATCCGAAAACCAGTCCTTTCGAGCCTGTATCAAAATGAGGGTAGGGGCGGCGCGCTGCGCCGACCGGACGCCGCAGCGCGGCATCCCTACCCACGGGGACCGCACTCCAAAAACATCCACTCAACCAACTAACACCTCTGTAAAACTATGCCCTTCATCTCCAACAAACCGGTTAACGGCGAAGTCATCGACGCCGACCTCCTCCGCAACAACTTCAACGCCCTCGACCAGAAGATAAACAGCACCCTCGTTGGTCCGCCGGGACCGATGGGACCGCAAGGCTTGCCCGGCATCGCCGGACCGCCCGGCGACCCCGGCCCCCAAGGCCCGCAGGGCGAGAAAGGAGACAAAGGCGATCCCGGTGATCCCGGCGGTCCCCAAGGTCCGCAAGGCGATCCGGGTCCGCAAGGTCCACCCGGACCCCAAGGCGAGAAAGGCGATCCAGGCGACCCCGGTGGTCCGCCCGGCCCGAAGGGTGACCAGGGTGATCCCGGAGAAAAAGGCGACAAAGGCGACCCCGGCGATCCGGGCGGCCCACCCGGACCGAAGGGCGATCCGGGTCCGACCGGCGCGCAAGGCGATCAAGGCCCGCAAGGTGACAAGGGCGACAAGGGAGATAAAGGTGACCAAGGCGACAAGGGCGATCCCGGCGACGTGAGCACCGCGCAACTCGACGCCGCGATAGCCGGCACCAGCGCCAACACCAACGCCATCCCCACGCTCGACAACCCGTATGCCGATCCGGAAAAGGAAGAATTGCGTCTGGCTTACAACGCGCTCGTTCTCTCGCTGCGCCGATAGTCCCGCGAGGGACGCCTGACCCTAGCCCGGCGTTTCAACGCCGGGTGCGAGAGGTGAAGTGGTCGAGTCCTGAAGGGACGATTGAAAATATGCCAATGGAAAAGACGTCCGTGATGTCTTAGACTCCAAAGCGTGGAAGTGATAAACGACAATCCTGTCGCGGAATAACGGAATAACAATGTAAAGCCGCATGAATCCGTTTGGCATTTTTGACGCAATGGCTGGTGGGCTCGATATGGTCGGGCAGGCGTTCGGGCGCAAGCCGCGGCAGGAGTCGAAGCGGAATCGCATTACCTTCGCCGTGGTCTACTCGTTGCTTTTACTGCTCGGTTTGGGTGCTGTCGTCTTCACAGTATGGCGGCTGTATTTTCAGTCATGACATCGCCGCGGCTTAACCTTGCGCTGAAAATTGGAACCACACCCGAGCTGTTTCGCTCCGCGAAAGCGCGAACGCGGCGTGAGCGTCGCGGTTGCAATCGTGGCGTCCTGAGCTTGGGGCGTTAGGCGGCTTTCACCTACCATGCACGCTGATGGCTATCTTTTTCAGACGCTCGCGGTGACCATTCCGCTTGCGGTGGTGCTGTGGTGCCTTTGGTTTCGGGGAATGTTCCAGCGCACCCGACGAGCGCGACTGATGTTATCATTCGCTACGGCGTTTCTCGTTGCCCCGACGTATATGTCTCCATACGGCCAGTGGAATGTGTATCCCGCGTGGTTCTTGCTCATCCACGTTGGCTTTGCGGGCCCGGTGGCGGTGTTTCTGTTTTGCGTTATTCCCGTGCTCGCATTTGCTGCTCTTGTTTATTTGCTTTCTTCCCGCTTCCAACGACCAACGTCCTAAACACAGGATAGACTGCGGCGGATGGCTTGGAGCCGGCTCGGTTGGTTGAAATCCTCACTTCCTCCGCGCCTTCGCGTCTCCGTGGTAAAAATTCCCTGAGCCGGCTCGTCGGCAGCCTCGCCCCACCCGGCAAAACTCAACGCAACCGTTCAACCGTCCCTGCGGGACTCGGGCAACCCGCGGACCGGAACCCCGGCTTAAAAGCCGGGGCTAGCTTCAAAGCGTCTCTCCGAGACGCGGGAGGGCGCGCAGGGAAAATCCGGCTGGCCAAGGTTTCGGTGAAGTTTTAGACTCCAACCCGTGGAAGTGATAAACGACAATCCTGTCGCTCAATCTAACTGTTAGGCCGCACTACGCGCACTGTGAAATCCGACGATGAGAAGCGAGAGTATTGTCGCACCAGAGACGTTGACCCGACGCACCATTGCTGCCTCACGATGGCCTACCACGTTGCGCATCCTGTCGAGACGCCACATCAAGGACGCAACCGCGTGGTTGATTGGATTGCGTCGTGGGACGAGTATTTGATACCAGTGAGCCACGATGGATACGCAGCGACCATTATGCAGTTCTGCCCTTGGTGCGGGAGCAGGCTTCGAGAGTCGAAGCGCGAGTTGTGGTATCAGACACTCTACAAGCTCGGTTACACAGACCCCGGCAATCAGGACATTCCGGCTGAGTTTCAGTCGGACAGATGGTGGAGGAGTCGTGCGGCCTAATCACAGGATAGACTGCGGCGGATGGTTTGGGGCCGGCTCGGTTGGTTGAAATCCTCACTTCCTCCGCGCCTTCGCGTCTCCGTGGTAAAACTTCCCTGAGCCGGCTCGTCGGTAGCCTCGCCCCACCCGGCAAAACCCAACGGAACCGTTCAGCCGTCCCGGCGGGACGCGTCTCATTCGCCACGCTGAACCTTGACGCTACCAAGATTCCGCCCCTGACGGGGCTGCGTTCGGAGTCAGAACCACCGTTCAGTTGCATCCCTTCGCCGTGCTCGAATTTCAACCGCGCAATGATTCACACCCACGGTCGGCGCGCGGCAATCCACGCGGCATTGCGCGCCGTCGCGAATCAGTTAGCTTGCGTGACTTTATGAGCAGCCCGACTTTCAACGGCCCGCCGTCACCGGAAGAAATCCAGAAGCAACTGCAGGAAATGATGCGCCGGCATTTCAGCCAGCTCGGGGCCACCGCCGAGCCGGCCGTTGACGAAACGCCCGACGCCGAAACTGCGGACTCCTCGTCGGAAGCATTCCGTTTCCATTACAAGCCGCGCGAGGTGAAGGCTTACCTCGATCGCTTCGTGATTCAACAGGAGGACGCGAAGAAAGTTCTCAGCGTGGCGCTGTGCGACCATTACCACCACGTTCGCCTCGCGCTTGAAGGGAAGGAGCATCCGAACTACGCCAAGCAGAACATCATTCTCCTTGGCCCGACGGGCGTGGGTAAAACGTATCTCATCCGCAGCATGGCCGACTTGATCGGCGTGCCGTTCGTGAAAGGCGACGCGACCAAATTCTCCGAAACCGGTTACGTCGGCGGTGATGTGGAAGATCTCGTGCGCGAACTCGTGCGTCGCGCCGATGGCGATGTTGCGCGCGCGCAATACGGCATCATCTACATTGACGAGATCGACAAGATCGCCAGCGCGAGCAATCAACACGGTCGCGATGTCAGCGGGCGCGGCGTGCAGACGAACTTGCTCAAATTGATGGAAGAAACGGAAGTGCCCGCGCGCTCACCGAACGACATCTCCGGCCAGATTCAAGCGATGATGGACCTGAATCAGCGCGGCAAGAAAGCGCCGGCGACCATCAACACGAAACACATTCTGTTCGTCGTCAGCGGGGCGTTCGATGGTTTGGAGAAAATCGTCCGCCGCCGCCTGCGCGAAGCCACGATTGGATTCGCCTCCAAGGAAGATTCCGCCGGGCTCGCAACGCAGTCGAACGATCAGGCGCAAACGCGTGACTTCATCGAGTTTGGCTTCGAGCCCGAGTTCATTGGCCGTCTGCCCGTGCGCGTGGTCTGCCAGCAACTCAACGTCGCGGATCTGTTCCACATTCTGAAGACCTCCGAGGGCAGCATCATTCGCCAATACGAACAGGATTTCGCCGCCTACGGCATCGAGGTTCTGTTTCAAGACGATGGTCTGCGGCGTATCGCCGAGCTCGCCGGCGAGGAAAAGACCGGTGCGCGTGGCTTGATGACGGTGTGCGAACGCGTGCTGCGCGAATTCAAATTCGAACTGCCGTCCACGCACGTGAAACGCTTCGTCGTCTCGCGCGAGCTCGTCGACAATCCCGCGGCCGCGTTGAAGCAACTGATGGCGGAACACCAGCAACAAGCCCGGGGCGTCACCCGTCAGCTCGTGGATGATTTCGCGAAGCGGTGCGAGGAGGCGTACGGCATGAAAATGATCTTCAGCGACGCGGCGGTGGATTTGATCTTCACGCTTTCCGCGGAGCAATCGTTGTCCGTCCGCGATCTCTGCGCGCTGAAGTTCAAAGACTATCAGTTCGGTCTAAAGTTGATTTCCCAGAACACCGGCCAGAAGGAATTTCAAATCGATCGCGCCGCCGTGGAGGCGCCGGACAAAGTCCTGAGCGAATGGGTGGTGGCGAGCTATCGCAACAATCCGGTTCCACCACCGCCCAGTGCCTGAGAATTCAGTCCGCATTTCGCGCAAACAAAAACGCGGGCGGCGAAGTGAGGAACCTTCACCGCCCGCTTCTGAACGCGCAGGGACAAATCTTAGTCGACGACAATTCGAAAACCGCTTTCCGAGGACTCCACCTTCGTCTTGCGGCCATGCCGCTCGGCGATCTCCTGCGCGAGATGCGCGCGCTTTTCTTTCGAAGTGGAAATGGTAGTGGGCCCGGAGCTAATCAACTCTTCCGTCGCGGAGGCCCAGCGCCGGTCGTTGGCGGAGGAAACGACCGCCATCAACAAGCAGGCCAGCAGGAACGAGGTGAGTGATTTTGCAGCCATGAGAACGTTTTACGATTTGCTCTACGCTCCAAAAGCTAGCGGCGTGCCGGTCGGCGAGTATCGCTAGGCGTTGCGAAAAGTGACTAGAAATCGCGGGGCCAACGGCGTTTTCCGCAGAAATGAAAACGGCGAATCAGAACTCCTCAAATCCACTCACGACCGACATCTCAATCTGGGACGATCACCGGCGCGCACTGTCCAAAACGGAGAATCGGAATCCGTCGTTCTCAGGCAGCAGCCGCGACGCCGGCCATGAGCCGCAGAAGTCCCGGCTGACTGAAGTTCGCGCGGAGTAACTCGCCATTGATGCGTCCGCCGCGGAGCACGAGAATGCGGCGGCTCAAGTTCATGACCTCGGGAAGCTCGGAGGAAATCACCAGCAGCGCGAGCCCCTGGCAGGCGAGTTCGTCGAGCAGCGTGTGGATCTCCGCTTTCGCGCCGACATCCACGCCGCGCGTCGGCTCGTCCACGATGAGGATACCGCACTCGCGGGCGAGCCACTTGGCCAGCGCAACCTTCTGCTGGTTGCCGCCGCTCAAGCCGGCGATGCCCGTCTCGATCGAAGGAGCCTTCACGCGAAGGCGATCAGAATATTTCTGCGCCAGCGTTTGCTCCGCGCGGCGACGGACGAAACCCAAGCGCGACAGCATCGGCAAGGTGGCGAGCGAAGTGTTCTCTCGGCAGTTCATCGAGAGCACGAGGCCGAGGCGTTTGCGATCTTCGGGCAGGAGGCCGATGCCGACGGCCAGTGCCGCGTTCACGTCACCGAGCGGGAGTTCTTTCCCGCGCACAAAAACTTTTCCCGTGGCGTTGGGGTCGAGACCAAAAATCGCCTGCGCGACTTCGCTGCGACCCGCCCCGATGAGTCCGGCGAAGCCCAGGACTTCGCCTTTGCGCAACGTGAAGCTGATGTTCTCGAACTTGCCCGGCGATGAGAGATTTTCGACGCGCAACACTTCCTCGCCGGGCTCCTGATCAAGATGCTTTGGTGTGATGGCGACGACTTCGCGTCCGACCATCTGGTGGATGAGCGCGTCGTTGTTCGTTTCGGAAATCTTCTGCGTCGCCACGTGCTTGCCGTCGCGCAACACGGTGACCGCATCGCAGAGTCGGAAGATTTCCTCCATGCGATGCGAGACGTAGATGACGGTGATGCCGCGCTGTTTGAGCTGTGCGAGGAGTTTGAAGAGGTGCTCGCTCTCGGCGACGGACAACGAACTCGTCGGCTCGTCCATCACGATGACTTGCGCATTCACGCCCAGCGCGGCGGCGATCTGCACCATCTGCTCCTGTGCCGTGGAAAGGAGGCTCATCGGCGTATCGACATCGAGCGTGGCTTCGATCTCGGCGAGCATCGCTCGGGCGCGCTCGCGCATCTTGGCGCGGTTAACGAAGCCGAACTGCCGCGGAAAATCACCAAGGCACAGATTCTCCGCTACGGTGAGATTCGGGCAAAAGGCGAGTTCCTGATGCACCATCGCGATGCCGAGGTGCCGCGCGGCGAGCGGATTCGTCGGCTGAATCAGTTTGCCGTCGAGATGAAGCTCGCCCGAGTCCGCTGTGTAAACGCCCGCGAGAATTTTTCCGAGCGTGCTCTTGCCCGCGCCGTTCTCACCCATCAATGCGTGGCAGCTCCCGCGCTCAATCCCAAAGCTCACGCCATCGAGCGCCAGCACGCCGGGGAAACGCTTGGTGATGCTTTTAAATTCAATGAAGGACATAGCTCGCGCAAAGGCGCTAAGGGCGCAAAGGTTTTGGGTTTCTAAAATCTATCCTGTCCACAAAAGGGGCTTGGCTTGATTCTTCAGGTAAGCCGTTCACAAGTCGAGTGATCCCATCTTTGATGCGCTCCTGACCGAAATTGATCACCAGACCAAGTCGCTTGTCCGCGAGGCGCAGGTGAGTGATCAACTGTTTCTTGTGAACAGGTTGATTCGCTTCTGCAGATTTCAACTCGACGATCACTTTCCCCTCAACAAGCAAATCCGCGCGAAAGCCGACCTCAAAGGTGATTGGTCCATATTTCACCGGAATCGAAACCTGTCGCTCCACTTGAAGCCCGCGCTGCGTCAATTCATACGCCAACGCGACTTCATACACGGATTCGAGCAAGCCCGGGCCAAGCGTCGTATGCACTTTGAAGGCACAATCAACGACCTCCTTAGCTATTTCGTTCTCCGTCATGTCCGTGCTTTGCGTTCTTTGCGCCTTTGCGCGAGCAATCATTTCGGCAACCACTTCTCCCAGTTCTTCGCGAAGGCGTCGAGGTTCTCCTTCGACACCGGAACGAGCGGGCTGATGTCTTTCACCGTAGCGGGGTTCTTTTTGAAATGGATCTTGTTGATGAGGTGTTCGACCGAACGGTATCCCCACTCGAAGCACTGCTGCGCGAGGAGCATTTGCACGTGGCTACTGCGGAGATAGCCGAGTTGTTGCGGCAGCGCGTCCACGCTCACGCACTTCACGGTGCCGGGCGGCCACTTGAGCGCGTTGTCGGTGAAGAGCGGCCAGCCGCCGATCATGCACCAGCCGGTGATATCGGGATTCGCCTGCATGACTTGCTCAACCTTCGCGGCGGCGTCCTGCGGCGTCTCCTTGTGGTAATAGGTGTCGCGAATCTTGATGCCGGGAAATTTTGCGGCGGCCTTCTTAGCGCCTGCGACGCGCTTTTGGAGATTCGGCGCGTTCGGATTGCCAGCGAGAATGGCAACGACGCCCTTGCCGCCCATGACCTTCGCCAACTCCTCCATGGTCTGCGCACCGCACTGCTCGTCGTCCACGCCGTAGGTGACGAAGCGTTTGGAGGCGGGCGCATCCGAATCAAACGTGGCAACGGGCACGCCGTTCTTCACGGCGGAGTTGATGGCGTCAGTGAGCTTGTTTGCATCGGAGCAACTCACTGCAAGACCGTCGGCGCCGGCGAGGACGAGTTGCTCGATGGCCTCTGCCTGCTTCTGCGCGTCCTCTTCATTCGGCGTGCGCCAGTCAATTTTGATGGCGAGGCCGTGTTTCGCGCCGAGTTCTTTTGCGGCGGCTTCGGCTCCGACGCGTGCGGCTTGGAAGACGGGATTGCCCTGCGACTTGGCGACGAGGCCGATGGTGTAGGTTTTTTTTCCTTGTCCGTGCGCGGTTGAAACGAGCGTGAGGAGAGCAGGCAGCAAGAGGGTCAGCAGAAATTTTTTCATAGTGATCTCGGCTCAGCGTATGAAGTGGAGGGGCGCCTCGCAAGCTGCGAGACATTGCTACGACGGGTCATGCGGGCGAAGACGGAGTGACCAGCGGAAAAAGTCCGCCCTAAACCGCGAGATGAAAGTATCCGTGAATGTGCGGCATGCCGCGGAAGTACCAGACCATTTCCGGCCCTTCAATCTGCCAGACGTCCCAGACGCGGTCGCTGCCGATGTCGAATTTGCCGCCGTAGCAGGAGACAAAGAGGCGCTCGACGATCTTCTTTTCCTCGATGGTTTTCATGGTGGTGGCGACGTCGTCGGGCCGAAAGCAGACGAGCATTTTACGCATGGTCTGAAGGAGCTTGGCCTGCTGGTCCTTGCTCAGGTCAGCGCCGCTGAGACCCGGCAGGTCGGTTTTGCGCTTCTCGATGACGTGCGCCGGATCTTCCGGACGCGGCTGGCGGCCAACGAGAATCTTCTCCTGTTGCTTGCCGTCCAGCGAGCGAACGAATTCATTGAAAACGAGTCCCTGATACCAAAAGGGATTGCCCTCGTGATCTTTGGTTTCGTTGAAGGCTTTGGCAAAATTTCCGTAGAAAATGGGGCGGCCACCGAAGCCAAGTCCACGGTCGGTGTGCGCGTTGCAACGGCGCGTGACATGGTGCCCGGTGTAAATGAATTCGAAGTCCGGGTCGGACGGTGTGCCGAAAAAACCTACGGACGGGGTGTTCTTGATATTTCCCATGAGGTCCTTTTGGACCTGCCAGTTCATTTTCTGGCGATGCTCGGGATGATGAAGCGACTCGAAGATTTGCCGCACGAGGTCCTGTTGATCCTTCGTGTAGAAAGTGTGGAGACGCTGCTCGGGGCAAATGTACCACCAGTTGCTGACGTAAGCGCGCTTCGCGTGGTCAATCGGCAAGCACACCTTGGCGCGCTGTTCCTCGGTGAGGCTCTTGTAGAACTGCATCGGCAGTGAATCCTTTTGCGCGGAGTACGCGCGAAAAGACGGAAGCGCTGCGAGCGTGACGGCAGCGGTGCTGAAAGTGCGGAGAACGTCGCGGCGGCTCAGGGCACTCCGGAGGGGAGGAAGAACGGGCGGGATCATGTGTTTATGCTATCGCGAATTATGGGAAAAACAACTGTCGATTCGCCGGCAGACGAATGGAAATGCAACGAGTTGGCAACGCATCGGAGCTTAACCGGCGGATGCTGAATCACCCGGCTCGCGTTAAGCGACGTTTCATGAGCCAGTTGTTCAATTGGTCCAGCAGCACGGCGACGATGACGACGGCGCCGATGATGATCTGGCTGAAATTTTGATCGATGCCAAGGATGACGATGCCGGTGGAAATCATTTGGATGATCAACGCGCCGAGCAAGGCACCGAGTGCGCTGCCTTTGCCGCCGCTGAGGCTCGCCCCGCCCACGACCGCGGCGGCGATGACGTTGAGCTCGTAGCCCTGGCCATCGCCGGAGGTCGCGGCACCGTAGTAGCCAAGTGAGAGCAGCGCGGAAATACCCGCGGTGAGTCCGGAGAAAACGAACACGCTCAATTTCACGCGCTGCACGCGGATGCCGCTGAAACGACTCGCGAGTTCGTTGCCGCCGATCGCGTAGATGCGCCGGCCGGCAGCGAGGCGTGAGAGGTAGATTCCGCCAACGATCGCGACGAGGATCATCACGCCGAGCGGGACTAGACTAAGGCCGTTGGAAGTTTCCCAGCGCACAAGATTCCGAAACGCTTCGGGAAAACTTCCGACGGACTGGCCTTTGGTTATGACAAACGCGATGCCGCGGAAGATCGCCATCGTTCCAAGCGTGATGATGAACGGGTGCACGCCGAGAGCGACGATCATCCCCCCGTTGAGCAAGCCGCACAGCGTCGCGACGCCGACGCAGGTCAGCACTCCGAGCCACGCGCCGATCGCGCCCGAAGCTGCGGATGCCCCCTCCGGTCCGAATCGATGAAACACAATGGCACCGAGCACGGACGCGAGCGCGTAAATCGCGCCGACGGAGAGATCGATGCCGCCCGAGATGATGATGAACGTTGCGCCGACGGCCATGATCGCGATGAAGCTCGTGTCCTTCGCGAGTTGAATGAGGTTTTGCGGATTGAGGAATTTGTTGCGCTCTTCGAAGACGAGTTCCTTTTCACCGGCGGCGTTGGTTTTGAAAACGCGCTGACGCTCGCCGTCGGGGCCGGTTTCCATTTTCGGCACGCGCACGGAGCCGCCGAAAAACGTCAGCAGCGCACCCAACACAAAGATGACGATGAGGAGGCCGCCTTCCTGGAATGGTCGACGCGTGCGTGGAGCCGGAGAGGTGGGCGACGCTGCGGGAGTCATTTTTCGATGGCGATGCTAGCGGCGGCGATTGAGTCGGCAAAGCCCAAACCTCGGCAACCACTGTGAATTACCGGCGGATAACTTTCGGTTTTAACTGCGGGAAAGCCTTTGACCATCGTGCGATGTGTGGCTACATCATCTTACTCGGGCGAGTAAAGTCTGTTCGCCTGAATTTTTAATGAGCGGCGCATATTTTTTCGCGGCAAATTTCGAACTCCTCTACGTGTGGAACAAAGCCACCATCGAGGGCAAAGCCATCATCGTGGTGCTGGCCGTGTTTTCCATTTTCGCGTGGTCCGTGATGGCGTCGAAGGCGATGCAGATGCGGCAGGCCAAAAAGCTCAACACGCTCTTCGACGCGGAGTATCGCGCACAGCTACACGTGCTCTCGATTTACGACCGGCGCGTGCAGGTGGAGGGTTGTCCGCTGTTTGCCGTCTATCAAGCGGGCAGTCAGGAACTCGACACCCGCCTGAAGCAAACGGATGGCGAGGGTCGCAAGAAACTGGTGTCACTGAAAAGCGTGGAACACGTGAAGCGAACTTTGGAAAGCGCCGTCGCGCGGGAGTCGTTGCGGCTGGAATCGGGCTTGATCCTGCTGGCGATCGCCGTGAGCGGCGCTCCGTTCCTCGGGTTGCTCGGCACGGTGTGGGGCGTGATGAGCGCGTTCAGCTACGTGGCGCAAGCTGGCAAAGCAGATCTGGCGACCATGGCGCCCGGCGTCGCGGCGGCGCTGGTAACGACCGTCGCCGGCCTGCTGGTCGCGATCCCCTCGATGTTTGGTTACAACTGGCTCGTGCACACGTTGCGCGTGCTGACGGTGGAGCTGGACAACTTCGCGCAGGATCTGATCTCGAAAGTCGAGACGGAGTATTTGAAGGACGAAGAATGAGGCGTTTCTCCCAACGCAATTCGCTGGTGACGTTGAACGATATCAACATCACGCCGCTGCTCGATCTGGCGTTCGTATTGTTGATCATCTTCGTCATCACGACGCCGTTGTTGGAACAAGGAATCGACATGAAGCTGCCCACCGGCGGCCGGCCGGATCAGCAGTTGGAGAAAAGCGATCTCGTCACCGTGGAAGTCACTTCGGCCAGCAAATTCTTGCTACATGGCAAACCAGTGAAACTTGATCAACTGGAACAGGAATTGATCCGGCTGCATCGCGGGAATCCGAAACTGGTCGTATTCATTCGCGCGGATCAGATGGGCTACAACAAGGACACGTACGCGGTGATCGATCGCTGCCAGCGCAACGGCATCACGCGTTTCTCGCTGCGCACCGAGCCGCCCAAGACCAAATGAACCGCGTGCAGAAAAAATGTTTCGTCGCCTCGGCCTGCGTTCACGGGTCGCTGGTGCTCGTACTTTTGATCGGCTCGGCGTTCAAGCCTTCGACCATATCGCTGCCGGTGATCGAAATGGTGAACCTCAATTCGCTGAAGGCCACCGATCAACTGGCTTTCGGCGGCGGAACGCCTGCGGCAGCCGCACCGGCGGCGAGCGCACCAGTCACGGCGCCGCCCGTCGTCACGCCACCGCCCACGCCAGTCGCACCTCCGCCACCGCAGCCCGCGCCGCCACCGGTCGCTGAAGTTCATCCGCCGGAGCCGCCGAAGGTCGTACGCACGCCCGATTCATTCTCAATTCCCGAGCCGAAAAAGCAGACGAAGAAATCTGCGCCGAAGAAAACTGTCGAAGCCGAGAAAAAGAAAACGTCCCGGGAAACTTCCACCGAGGAGGCGCCGAAGCGAAATTTGTTCGCGAAGGCGATCACGAAAAAATCCAACGAACTCAAAGCACAGCAGGAAGCCGCCGACCGCAAGAAGGCAGAAGCCGTAGCACAGGCCGCCGCCAGCCAGGCAGCACGCGACGCGGCCAGCCGCATCAGCAAAGGCTTGTCGAGCGGGGTGGGCGAAATCACTTCAAGTTCGGGTGGATTCGGTGGCGGAGGACAGGCATTCGCGAACTTCTATCAGATTCTCAAAAGCCGCTACGACCAGGCCTGGAGCGACCCCGAAGACGTTTCCGATGAACGCGCCAGCGTGCGCGTCCGCGTGATTGTCGGTCGTGATGGACGGGTGATTTCGTCGTCGATCATCAAATCCTCGGGCATCGGCGCGATGGATCGTTCCGTAGCGGAAGCGCTGCGTCGCGTGACGTTCATCTCTGAATTTCCCGAGGGCAGCAAAGAGCAACAACGCACCGTCGAATTCAACTTCAATCTCAAAGCCAAACGTCTAGCCGGATGAAACAGAAACTTTCTTGCTTAGTAATCGTTGCCTTACTTCTTTGCGGAACCTTGGTTTCGCGCGGTGCCGAACAAGGCATGGACATTGAGCGCTGGGGGATCGGCGACGCGAATGCGCGGCCGATTCCGATTAACTTGAGCGGCTTCACGGGCGAGGTGGATTCGGTGCTCCGCTTTGATTTGTTCGTGATGGGTTTTTCGTTCGTGGACAGCAAGGAAGCCCAATACATCGTCCAAGGCTCCAACAACGGCCGCGTGGAAGGCCGGCTCTTTGATGCGATCAGCAAGAAGGAAGTTTTTGGCAAGGCATTTACCGGTGGATCATCCCGTACTCAAGCGCACGCGCTCGCGGACGAGATCGCGATCGCCGTCACGCGTGGCAAAGGCATCGCACAAACCAAGATTGCGTTCAAAGTGGAGCGACCGGGCGGCAGTGAAATAGCGGTAGCCGATTTCGACGGACACAACGCGCACATCGTGACCAGCGATCACACCATCGTCGCCGCGCCCACGTGGGTGCCAAAACGACGGATGCTGTATTACACGTCGTATCAGCTCGGCAATCCCGACATCTTCTCCCACAACCTCGAAACGGGCGATCGCCACACCATCGCGCGTTACTCGGGTCTCAATACCAGCGCGGCCATTTCCCCCGACGGCTCGCGCCTTGTCATGGTTCTCAGCAAGAATGGCAGCCCGAACATTTGGGTCGCCAAGGCTGACGGCTCAAATTTGAAGCAACTCACCAACGATCGCGAAGGCGACTCGTCCCCGTGCTGGTCGCCGGACGGACGGACGATCTGCTATTCCTCGCGCGCACCGGGTAAATCTGCGCTTTATCTCGTCTCGGCGGACGGCGGGACGCCGCGGCGGTTGACGGTCGTGGGCGCCGGGAACCTCACGGAGCCCGACTGGTCGCCCGACGGCAAATGGATCGCGTTCACCCGGCAAGCGGGAGCGTTCGAGATTTGTGTGGTTCCCGCAAACGGCGGTGAAGCCAAAGTGCGTGTCACGGGCGAAGATCCCTCGTGGGCGCCCAATTCACGGACGTTGGTTTACTGCCGCCGCACCAATGGCAAGCGCGTGCTCTCTTTACTTGACGTGCCTACGAATCGGTTCAAGGATGTGCCGCAAAGTTTGGGTAGTTGCTCGCAACCCAGTTGGGCCAAGTAAGACTTTCCCGTAAAATTGTCCCTAAAAATCATATTACGAAAATGAAACAATCGACTTTTTTGAATCTCTTGGCTCTGTCCGTGGTGTTGGCCATCGGCGTCGTGGGCTGCAAAAGCCCGCAGAAGGGAATCACGCCAATTCCCGGACGCGGTGCCAAACCCGTGACTGATCCGAACCGCGGCGGCCTCTTGGCTGGCGGGCAGATGAAGGACCCCAGCGCCAGCAGTGAAAATCTTTCCGGGGGCGGCCTCAAAGCCAGCGATCTCGATTTGTTCGAAGGCATGGTCCAAGACCGCTCGGTCTTTGCATCGGACACTGTTTACTTCGACTTCGACCGTTCCACCATCAAAGCCAGCGAAACTAGCAAGGTCGAAGCCGTCGCCGCCTACTACAAGAGCAACAAGTCCGACAAGCTCCTGATCGAAGGTCACTGCGATGAACGCGGCACCGAAGAATACAACCGGTCATTGGGTGATCGCCGCGCTTCGAAACTGCGCGAACACCTCGTCCGCCTTGGCGTAGACGCGGATCGCATTCGCACCCTCAGCTTCGGCGAGGACAAACCCGCCGTTCAAGGCCACGACGAAGCCGCCTGGTCCAAGAACCGCCGCGGTGAATTCATCGTTTTGAAGCCGAAGAATTGATTAATGGCGGGTTGGGCGGCGTCCAAACCGCCGAAAACCAGCGGTGATTGAAGCTTTACTAAGCTTCCTCCGTGGACTAACGTCCAACGTTACTCGATTATGAATATCATGTTTGCCATTGGCGGATTCGGCGGTTGGGAAGTCATTCTCATTCTGGCCGTGGTTGTGTTGTTGTTCGGCGCCAAGAAGCTACCCGAACTGGCCAAGGGCCTCGGCCAAGGCATCAAAGAATTCAAGAAGTCCGCCAACGCTCCCGACGAACCGGAGAAGCCCGACACACGCAAGGTTGGTTGATCAAACCGCAATCCGTCCTATGAATACGCTTTTCTTCGCAGGTATGCTGGGTGGTTGGGAAATCATCCTGATCATGGCGGTCATTCTCCTTTTGTTCGGCGCCAAGAAGCTGCCCGAACTCGCCAAAGGTCTCGGCCAAGGCATCAAGGAATTCAAGAAAGCGACGACCGACGTCCAACGCGATCTGCAATCCGCGCTCGAAGAGGAGAACACTCCTCCGCCGCCAGCGCCCAAAAATCTCCCCGAAAAGACCGAGGTCGCCCAAGCTCCCGCTGCCACCTCCCCCGCGCAATCCACGGCTCCGAAGGCTTAAGCCGGCAGTGTCCGGTTAAACCATGGCACTTCGTCCCGACGATCCGCGTCTTGAAATCCAGGAAGACGGCGCAGGTGAGGTAAAGACGTTCCTCGAACATCTCGAGGATCTTCGTTGGTGCCTCGTTAAATGCGCCGCCGCCGTGGGCATTGCCATGGTGATTTGTTTGGTTGGCGCAAACTACCTGATGGAAGTTCTCAAGTGGCCCCTTCAGCGAGCCCATGTGAAGGAACCTGAGCATGGACAGACGATGGTGTTACTCTATGTCGGCTCCAATATCGTCGCCAAAAGCTTGGTGGAATCCAACGGCCTCGGCGGCTACGATCTCGGCACCAACAAATATCTCCAGTTGAACATGGCGCCCCGACAGATCGGGAGCAACTGGTTGATGTCGGTCGATCCCTTTGATAAGCCGCCCGAGTTGCCCCGCGATCAGCTTGGTTTGATCAATATCACGCCCGTGGGCGGATTCGTCGTTGCCTTCAAAGTGGCGATGTACGGCGGGCTGGTGATTGCCTCGCCATTCGTCTTCTATTTCATCCTTCAATTCGTTTTGCCGGCCCTGAAAAGCAAAGAAAAGAAGATTGGCGGGCCCGCTTTGGCAATTGCCGCCGCGTTGTTTCTGACCGGCGTTTCCTTCTGCTACTTCATTCTGTTGCCGGTCGCGCTCAAGGCCTCGGCCGGTTACTCGAACTGGCTCGGCATTGGAGCGGACCAGTGGACGGCGGAAAGCTATATCAGCTTCGTTTGCATGTTCATGCTCGGCATGGGCATCGGCTTCGAGATGCCCGTGGTCATCCTGATCTTGGTGAAGATCGGTATCGTGGATTACAAGGCACTCGCCGGCTTCCGCAAATACATGATCGTAATCAACCTCATACTTGGCGCGGTGTTGACCACGCCCGAGGTGATTACGCAGATCCTGATGGCCGTGCCATTGCAACTCCTCTACGAGTTGAGTGTGTGGATCGCTTGGTACTGGGAACGCCGCGACCGCAAGCGCGCCGAAATGGCGGAGAAACAAGGCCAGAAGTAGGCCAAATTCGCCGGTTCACAACGCGCAACCTTCCGGATAAAATCACCGCCATGAGTTTTCTCGGCGCCATGTTCAAGATCGTCAACGAGCTGAACGCGTTTTCCCTCAAGGACACGCGGGAGAAAGCGCTCAACGGCGACGTTCGCGAACAGTTCCTCCTCGGCACCGCATATCTCGAGGGGCAAGGCGTGGACAAGAACGACTGGGAGGCCGCCTATTGGTTCCAGCGTGCAGCCGATCAAGGACACGCGAAGGCGATGACCAGTCTCGGGATCATGTATTGCCTCGGACGCGGTGTCCCGCGCGATGCCGTCGAAGGCTGCAAGTGGCTGATCGTTGCCACGCGTCGCGGCCATGCACCGGCGAAGAAGTCGCTCGAGACCGCGAAGATCAAACTCACAGCCGACGAACTTGCATCCGCCGAGCAATACGCTGACGATTTCATCCGGCAATGGGATGAGGAAGTTGCAACGCAACAGGCCAACGAAGCCCCACTCGATCCAGCCCGCCCATCGACGGACCCGACGACGACGACGCCCACGGATTGATTTTCCCGAAATCGCGCATAAGTGGCCGGGACTAAGGTTTGACTTGGTTTCGCCACAAACGTAGATTTTGCGACAATGTTGGCCGCCGCAGCAAATCAGGTGGGACAAGCCCTCCCCCGCAATCCCAGCGCCGCTCCTGCTCGTGACTGGAAGCGTATCGTGGAGCCGGTGGAGCCATTTCTTACCCAGGTGGTGGAATGTCTCGGCGCCCAAGTCTCCACTTTCGAGCCTGAAATCGCGCGTTACGCACAATACGCGCTCACCAATCAAGGCAAGCAACTCCGACCGGCGCTCGTGGCATTGAGCGGCGGAGCGGCCGGCAAGGTTACCGAACAACACGTCACCGTGGCGGCCATCATTGAGATGGTTCACCTCGCGACACTGGTGCACGACGACATCATGGACGGCGCGGAGATGCGTCGTCGTCGCCCAACGCTGGCGGCCAACTGGGGGAATGAAGTTTCCGTTTTGCTGGGCGATTGCCTCTTTGCCCATGCGTTGCAAATGGCAGCGGGTTTCCCGACCACGGAAGTTTGCCGCGCGGTTTCCGCAGCGACGAAGCGTGTCTGCACCGGAGAAATTCTCCAGACTCATCGTCGCCGGAAGTTTGATCTCACGAAAGAAGACTATTTCCAAATGCTGGAAATGAAGACGGCCGAACTGTTCGCGCTATCGTGCGACCTCGGCGCGTGGCTGGGCGGAGCGAACGATGAAGATCGTGCGCGGCTTCGGGCGTATGGAACTGCACTCGGAACGGCCTACCAGATTTACGACGATTGCGTGGACTTGTTCGGCAGCGAAGCGGAAGTCGGTAAATCTCTCGGGACCGACATGGCCAAAGGGAAATTGACACTGCCCATTCTGCTCGTGCTGGAACGCGCCACGCCCGCAGAACGAACGCAGCTGCAAGCGATGGTCGCCAACTGGGATACGAGCTCTCTGCCGGATTTACTCGCGATCCTCCAGCGTCACGAGGCCTTGAACCAATCGCTCGTTTACCTGCGGCATTACCTCGCCGCGGCCGAGCAAGCGTTGCCGACCCGCTCCGTTTCCCCGAGCCAAATGGCGTTGTTGAGCCTTGC
Source organism: Limisphaerales bacterium (assembly GCA_044224905.1). Taxonomy (GTDB): domain Bacteria; phylum Verrucomicrobiota; class Verrucomicrobiia; order Limisphaerales; family JBGAJN01; genus JBGAJN01. The sequence goes on along the minus strand of JBGAJN010000001.1, from coordinate 526,905 downwards.
CGAACTCCTGGCGGCTCAGTCGGAAGCTTTGGGTGGGATGACCGTCCCGCGGGTCGCGTGATATGAGCGTTCCACCGTCAACCGGGGCGGCCGGGAAGAGCGCGGATGAACGCGTCTCCAAGGTCGATCCCGTAATCCAAGCCGAGGATCGCGCCCTTGTTGAGCGCGCCAAAGGCGGTGACATGGCCGCCTACGACGATCTGGTTCGCCGTTATCAGGAACGCGTTTACGCCACGGTCTATCACATGACCGCCAACCACGAGGACGCCAACGACCTCGCTCAGGAGGCCTTTATCAAGGCGTTTCAAGCGCTCAAATCCTTCAAGGGCGACTCCAGTTTCTACACGTGGGTCTATCGGATCGCGGTCAACCGCACGATCAACTTCCTCAAGACGAAGAAGAACAAGACCCAGATGAGCCTGAACGATCTGGACGTCAACGTGGAGAATGATCCCGAGCTGGTGGCGCTGGTTTCCGACAAGACGCCCCGGCGGGATATTGCTTTGGCCGAGTTGCAGGAAAAATTGAACGCCGCGATGCAGAAGCTGTCGGAAGATCACAGACTGGTCGTCACGTTGCACGACATTCAGGGTTTGGCGCACGACGAGATTGCGAAAATCATGGAATGCAACACGGGCACCGTCCGGTCGCGGTTGTTTTACGCGCGACAACAGTTGCAGGCGTATTTGTCGGATTATTTGAAATAACAGGCCTATGAACGCGGAAGATCAAGATTTTGAAGCGTTGAAGAAACTCCTCGCGCTGAAGCGGCATGAAACCCCGCCGCCCGGCTATTTCGAGAACTTCTCCAGCAAGGTCATCGCGCGGATTGAAGCCGCCGAGGCGACCCAGACCACCTCACTGTGGCAGCGAATCATGGGCTATATCGAAGCCCGCCCCGCGCGCATCAGCACCTTCGCGCTGACTGGTGCCGCGGTTGTCGCCGTGATGCTGAGCATTGCGCCCAACAATAGCGGTCCCGCCTCTGGCAGCGGCGCGAACCAAGCGGCAGTTGCTGGCGTTACGCCGGCAGGTGCGATTTCCGAAGGTCTCTCAGCAGCGTTTGCCAAGCCGGACCACCTCGCTACGCCGCCTCATGTGACCCTGCAACCGGCAGCCGTAGTCGCTGACGTTGACGTGACGGGTGTTTCGGACATGAATCCCGATTCAGCCCCGCCCCAATTTTTTAACGTCAATGGGCAGTTTGACGCTTTTCCCAGTCGATCATTTCCTACGGGCAGCATTCCGCAACGTGCCAGCCTTCGCCTTGACGGACGGTAACTTCGTCTCGCCGCCAACGCGCGGCTCAGCGATTCCTTAAAACGCCTTCTCAAAAACCAGCGAAAAGTTATCGCTGGTGGATCTCAGTTGCAGCCGACCTTCGACGATGTTGGCTTCATCGAATTTTCCTTTAATCCGAGGTAGCTTCATCGCAGTGCCATCGAGCGCAACGGTGTATTTTTCTCCCGAGCCACTCCACGTACCACGAGCGGAACTTGCGCCCGCACGCAGGACGGCGAGCTTCTCGGGTGTGGCGATAAAGTTCACTTCGCTGAAGGCTTCGAGTTCGGTCTTCAACCTGCGGGAATCGAGGGAAGACGCCTTCGGATTGCGCCGTCCGTTATCGGCAACGGTGGCGGCGACTTCCAACTGCCATCGACCGAGAAGCTTCTCGCCGTCGAACAGCGCGGATTTCCCGTTCTGCACGAATTCCAAAACATCCTTCGGCGAAAGATCGCGGACGGCTTTGATCACGTCGGGATTGTTCAGGATCGGCAGGACTTTCGGATGATTCAGGATTTGCTCGATTGGCGGCTTCGTCATGAGCATTTCGTTGAACTGCGTATCCTTGGCGAGATCTTGAAACTCCGGTCGCTCCGCGAGGGAAAGCAGCGCGGGGTAATTGCCGAGGCGTCCTTGCAGGGCGGGATTGTGATAAATCAACCCGAGTAAATCGGCCGCCGCGTAGTAGCCAGACGGCGCGGGATCCATCACGGCTGCGGCCTTGTCCAAGCCGGTCGACTGCAGATCCTGACGCGCTTGATTCAAATACTTGAGCGCCGGCGGCTGAGCGGCGGCATCCGAAGTGGAGAGTTGATACGTGAGATAGCCCGCCGAATAAATCACGACGCTCAACACCAACAAATATGCCGTCGCCACCACGAAGCCGAGGCAGATGCCAACACGAGAGTTCAGCCTGAACCAGCGCGAATACTGCTCCTCGTCACGGCGATATTTGTAGAACCATTCCACGCGGTTGTGGACGACCATCGCGATGATTGCGAAAAGAATTTGGAAGACGATAAATACCGCGACCGGCGGAAGGAGAAAGTTCCAAAGCGGATGGTTCAGGCCCGCCATGCCTACCAGCGGCGCGACCGTCGGCCCCAGCGGCAGGGCGAGCATGCCGCCAATAATGATCCCCGACAAAGAAATGATTCCGCGAATTGCCCCCGCGCGAAGACCCGTGGCACCGAAAAGCGCGAAGAGCACGAGAGCAGCAATCAGGACGTACATGGGTTGAGGCTAACGCCTGCACGACGGAATCGCACGCAGAAAATCCCGCGAAGCGCGCGAATGGTGGGTCGCTGATTTTCGGTGGAGGATAATACATTGAGTTCGGCAGAATCATCCATTGAATCGGCCCGGCGATTCACCTAGCTTCGCCGCGATGCAAATTTTTTGGTGTCACCGCCCCGCGGCGTGGTAATTTCTCCGCGCACCACCACCCATGCAGCCGAATTCCCCACCCAATTCGAAATCCCCACGGCGCGGATTTTTCAAGCAGGCGTTGGCCGTTGTTACGGGCGCCGTCGTCACGTTGATTCCCATCGGCGCCGGGCTTGCGGTGTTCTTCGATCCGCTGCGCCGAAAGAAATCCGCCGCCAGCGCCGCGATCCGCGTGGCAACGATCGATTCGCTTCCCGCTGATGGAACGCCGGTGCGTTTTCCGGTGATCGCGACGCGCACCGACGCGTGGAATAAGTTTCCCCGCCAACCCATCGGCGCGATTTACCTGCGGCGCACCGGTCCGAAGAAAGTGGTCGCCCTCAATGTGATCTGCCCGCACGCCGGTTGCATCGTCGACTTTGTGCAGGACAACAAATCGTTCTTCTGCCCCTGTCACAACAGTCTCTTCAGTGTCGAAGGCAAACGCAGCGAAGACAGTCCCAGCCCGCGCGATCTCGATACGCTTGAGGTTGAGGTTCGCCGCGGCAGTGAAGTTTGGGTGAAGTTCAAAAACTTCCGCACCGGCCAGGCGGAGAAGGTGGCCGAGACATGAGTCCCGTCTCGCAGTGGATGGACCAGCGCACGGCGGTCCGCCGGCTCCTCCGCGAATTTCTCTTTCAAAGCCTCCCCGGTGGCCCGCGCTGGCGGCACGTCTGGGGCACGACGCTCGTTTTCTCGTTCCTAGTGCAATTGGTCACCGGTTTCTTCCTGTGGACGTGTTACAGCCCCAGCTCCCAGACCGCGTGGGAAAGCGTTTACTACATTCAGTTCGAGATGACGGGTGGGTGGTTGCTGCGCGGCCTGCATCATTTCATGGCGCAAGCGGTGGTGGTGCTGACCGCACTACACGTTCTGCAAATGGTGATCTACGGAGCGTACCGTGCGCCGCGAGAACTGAACTTCTGGCTGCTGCTCGCGTTGTTGCCGTTGGTCGTGGGCATGTCGGTGACGGGTTGGTTGCTCCCGTTCGACCAGCGTGGGCTGTGGGCCTCGCGTGTTCCACTCAACATCCTGACTGTGGTGCCCGTCATTGGACCGCCGATTCAACGGCTGATGCTTGGCGGGACGGAATACAGCCATCACACGCTGACGCGTTTCTTCGCGCTGCACGCGGGATTGTTGCCGGTGATTCTGGGTAGCGTGATGGCGCTGTTCTTTTTCCAATCGCGCAAACACCAATACACGACCGGCTCGGCGGCGGTGGGTTCCCCGAAAACCTACTGGCCCGATCAGGCGCTGCGCGATTTGGTGGCGTGCCTGGCGGTGCTCGCGACCGTGCTGTTCTTCGTGCTGCGCCCGTGGCTGTTCAAGACCGGGTTGCCGGGCGCGGAGTTGGGCGCACCAGCGGATCCATCGGAAACTTATTCGGCCGCGCGACCGGAATGGTTCTTCCTGTTCCTGTTTCAGTTCCTGAAATTCTTCCCGGGCGGCACGGAAATCATTGGTGCGGTGATCATCCCAACCGTGGTGATGGGCGTGCTGTTCATGATGCCGTTCATCGGGCGGTGGAAGCTGGGGCATCGTTTCAACGTCGGCTTCATCTTTGCCATCGCAGTCGGCGCGGGTTTCCTCACGTATCTGGCGTTCGCCCAGGATCACAAAGATCCCAACTACGCCGCCGCCGTGGAAGAAGCCGCCCGCAACGGTGCCCGCGCGGTCGTGTTGGCCGAAGCTCCAGCCGGTATTCCGACGACGGGTGCGATCTCGCTCGTTCGCAGCGACCCTTATATTCAAGGGCCGAAGTTGTTCGCGAAATACTGCGCGACGTGCCATCGCTACGACGGCCACGACGGCACTGGAAAGGTTCCGAAAGAGAAGCAATACGCGGCCGACCTGAAAGGATTTGCCAGTCGCGAATGGATCGCCGGGATGCTGGATCCGGAGCAAGTCGCCACGCCCAAATATTTCGGGGCGACCAAATTCAAGGAAGGAAAAATGGTGAAGTTCGTAAAGAAGGACTTGGCCAAGCTTTCCGATGCCGACAAAGCGAGTCTTAAGAAAGTGATCGCATCCGTTTCCGAAGAGGCGCAGCTGAAATCACAACGCAGTTTGGATCGGCGCGAAACCAAGATCATCAATCAAGGCGACGATCTGCTAAAAGGCCAGTTCGGTTGCGCGGAATGCCACCGTTTCCACAACAACGACGAGGACGCTACCGGCCCCGATCTCACGGGATATGGGTCCCGCGCGTGGCTCATCGGGATTATTAACAATCCTGGCCACATTCGCTTCTATGGCAAACGCAACGACCGGATGCCCGCCTTCGGTGACGAGAAGATTCTTGATGCGCAGCAGATTGCGATGATCGCCGACTGGCTGCGCGGGGACTGGTATGAGCCGGCGCCGGAAGCGCCCGCTCCTCAAGCGGCGGCTAACAAGCCAATTCCCGCAGGTGCGAAATAGAGGCTAAAGGGCCCAAAACCCGTAAATTCTCCGCGACCATCCGTTGCCGGTAGCGTCGTAGAGTGCTAAGATCGTCGTCGAATGTTGGGTGAACCAATTATATGGGGCCTGATGGCTCTCGTACTCAGCGTGGCGTTGATCGCGCTGATGAAGGTCACCTTTTTTCCGAAGCCTGACTTCCGCCCGAGCCGCGTTCGCGATGCGCACAATTCCCTGCCGGAGCGTTTGCAGGATATCACCCGCCATCGCGCGAAAAAGATTCAAGCCATGCCACTGGCTGAAGTAATGGCCATGTCCCCTGACGAAATCGAATACGCCGTCACTCGCGGTGGCCGTCGCATCACGCTGCGGACTCGGCGAACCACCTTGCCCGACGGTCGCATCCGAGTTTGGATCGAGACGGCGGATGAACGGTGGTATTCCTCGGCAATGCCCGTCAGTGAAGTGATTTTCCTCCAACCCAATTCCATGTCCGCCGACTCTGCGGCTCCGAGCGCGGCCAACCGCATCGCGTCACCGAGTTGAACAGTGTGGCCTCGAGTCGGATTGTTCGATTCCAGCGAACTAAAAGAAATGGGTGGCGCTCGCCGAAGTTCTCCGACACTATTCTGGGCGATATTGCATGAGCACCGCCACCGTTGCCCAACCACCCGCCGCTTCCGAAACGGCTGCTGCTCCCGTTGATTTTTCCAAACCGGTTGTACGGCCCAAGACGAGCGCGTTCAAACTGATCGGCGAAGTCCTCAAGCACGGCGGGCCCGGCTATCTCCAGTTCGCAATCACCAACATTTGCAATGCCGATTGCGGCTTCTGCGGATTTGCTCGTTCGCAGTTCGATCCCAAAAAGCGCCGCAGCGTCACGCTCAAGGAAGCGCAGGACGTCATCGACATCGCGGTCAAAAATCACATCGGCTACCTGCTCTTTGTCGGTGGCGAACCGATGGTGCATCGTGATCTGCGGGCCATGACCCGTTACGCGGCGGAACGCGGCATTCATCCGATGATCTGCACGAACGGCGGATTGTGGAATGAAGAGAACATGAAGGCGCTCGCCAGCGACGGCTTGACCAGCGTGATCATGTCGATCGACGCGCACGACATCGCCAAACACGAGAAAAACCGTGGCCTGCCCGACGTTTGCCGCAAGATCAAACGTGCCAACGAATTCTTTCACTCCGTTGGCATCCAAACCACGGCGAGCATCACCGCCAGCCGGTTGATTGAAGATTACGACAAGCTTCCGGCATTCCTCGAATCGCTCGGTTTCACCAGTTGCACCTTCAGCTATCCGCTGACCAATCTTCAATCGAGCTACCTGAGCTTCAGCGAAGGCAACCTCGTGAACTTTTCCACCGAAGAGCTGATCGGGCTCTTCGAGAAGATCAAGCAGATGAAGAAACGTAGCGGCTATCCCGTGGTGAACCCCATGGAATCGCTCGATGAAATGCAGCGCCACCTGCGCGGGGAAAAGGAAAAATTCGGCTGCCTCGGCGGCCACAAGTATTTCTACCTCGACTGGCATCTGAACCTTTACCGCTGCCACTTCTGGGAAACCCCGATGTGCAATGTGTACGAGTGGGATGATTCGAAACTCATCCGCGATGGTTGCACCCGCTGCATGATTGACTGCTATCGCGATCCGAGTGTCCTGCAATACGTGGCGATCAGCGCCAGCGATGCCTTCAACAACGTCAAGCGCGGCAAGCTCGGAGCGGCCGCCAAAAACATATTTGATCGCCGTAATCTCACCTCCCTAAAAGCGGTCTGGGAAGACCGTAAATGGATCGGGAAAGTCTAGCCGCGCCGGCCTAGAATTGTCTCGAATCCGTTTCTTAAAATTTTCTTAAAATTTTCTGATGCGATTCCGGAGTTGTGTCGTCGTTAAGTGATCATCTTGTTGGCGAGTTATCGTTGACCGGATAGTTACGTTCGTGCGGAGATGGAGCAACGGTTACAGGAATCACACGAAGCAATGGCAAGATCGGTACAGCAGCAGAAAACAGGGCATCCTCCACGGACCGCTCCCTCATCGAAATACGATTCCAACAACACCGTTTTGGCCAAGACCTACGGGGCCTTTGCGGACTTGCGGCGCGAACTGGCCGACTCCAAAACCGCCGTCGCCGAGAGGACCGAACTTCTCAACCACTTTTCCCGCTGCACCGATCCGCAGCGCGCATGGCTTTTCCTTGAGGACTATTTCGAAAAGCTGCGCCTCGCACGGAAAGATTTCGTCGCCCAAGACTGGTGGCCGCGCCTGATGCAGTTTACCGGCAAGGAACGCTTGGAAGAAACCGCGCTCCTTTTCATGCGGTCGAATCGTCCGGTTCCGACGGAGCTTTTTTCTTACGCCAATTTTGACCGACTGGCCGAGATTCAGCAGGCCGAGCAGGATCAGGAAGTTGTCCACGAGCTCGAACGCTGGCTTACGCCCAAGACCCTCGAAGTGCTCGATGGCGCCCGGGCTTCGCTACGGATGCTCTGCCGCGTCCAAAAGCTTCAAGACTCAGTGCTGCATGGTTTGTCCGTCGAGTTTGCAGTGACCCGCCTCCGCACCGGCGTGAAACACAAAGGGCTCGCGGAACTCGCCGACTTGCACACCCGAGCGGCTGCGGAAGAAAAACAATTTGCTCCTGAGGATTGGGAATTCGTCCGCTGGGCGGCGGAGTTCACCGCTGAAACAAAACAGACCGCGCATCCGCTGATGTTGACCGGCTCCAACCTTTTGACCTGGTTGGCGCGCTGGGGCGGCTCGCGCCGGCTCGAACTGGCGGAGGATCCCGCGCACCTGCATTTTCACGGTGAAATTGTGCAACTCGTCCCGCACCTCGAAGAAGTGGACGCCGAGCTCGCGCTGACGAACCGCTTTAAGTTGCCGTCCGGCGAAACCCGCACCTTCCAGGGCGCGCAGTTCTTTGCCGGTCTTCCGCAATTGGTCTTGTTGGATCATCGTTTCTACCTTGTTCGCAATGCGCCTTCGCCGGCGTTGATCGCCAAGTGGACTGAGGCGCCGGTCGTTCCGGTCAAGAAGCTCAGTCACCGGTTGCTTACACATTTGCGTCGGCACGGACCGCCGAGCGGCGGTGATTGGGAGCAACTCTGCGTTGCGCACAAAGCCACGCCGCAATTCATTTTCGAACTCGCCGATGAAAGCCTGCGCCTGCGCTTGCTCGCGCGCAGTGAACGCGACCAAAGCGTCTGGCAGTGGGACGGCCACGAATGGCAACCGGTCGACGAAAAGAAGCGCAACGCCGAAAAGCCTGAAGTGCTCGACGACGTGCGCCTTGAACCGGCCGTGCAGTGGTTGCGTCGTCTTGATTGGTTTACTCCCGATCCCGGCGTGTGGGTCGGCGAAGCCAACGCGGGCTTCCTCAACATGCTGACCGCGGCGTGGCCGGATCGTCCAACCAAGGCCGAGTATCTCGGCAATCCCGCGTTCCAACGGCTGTTCCTCTCCTCGAAGCCGCTTCGCCCGAAGATCATTCTCGACAGCAGCGGCATCGATTGGTTCACCGTTTCCACCGCGTGGGAGCAAGAGGGAATGAAGCTAACGCCGGCGGATTTGCGCGCGCTTCAGTCCGCCACCGGCCGCTTCGTGAAACTACCCGACAGCGGCTGGGTGGAATTGGATTCGGATGCCGTCCACGCGGCGCACGAATCACTCGCAGATCTGGGCCTCGATGGCTTGAGTGCGATTCCGCAAAAAATCCCGCTCGTTCAAGCGGCGAATCTCAGCGAATCCGCGATCCAGAATTTCGGTGATCAACCGCAGACCAAAGTGCTGCGCGAGCGGATCAGCAAATTTGAAGGCGTTCCCGTCACGCCGCTGCCGAACGGTCTTATCGCCGACATGCGGCCGTATCAGAAATCGGGTTTTGATTTCCTCTGCCATCTCACGCGCATGGGCATGGGCGGTGTCCTCGCCGACGACATGGGCTTGGGCAAAACGCTCCAGACCCTCACCTGGCTTGCGCACCTGCACCAACAGCATGCCGACGCGCCCAAACCCGCGTTGGTTATCTGCCCCGCGTCGGTGCTGCACAACTGGCGGCGCGAAGCGGAAAAATTCACCCCGCACCTCAAAGTGCTCGTACTGGAAAGCGGCGCCGCGCGTCACAATCTGCGCAAACAGATTCCGCAACACGACATCATCGTCACCAACTACGCGCTCTTGCGCCGTGACCTCGAAGCGTTGCAGAAGTTTGAATTCCGTGCCGTCATTCTCGACGAGGCGCAATTCATCAAGAACCCGTCCGCCCAAGTCACGCAGTCGGTGAAACAGTTGAAGGCGGATCAACGGCTCGCGCTCACCGGCACGCCGCTCGAGAATCGTTTGCTCGATCTCTGGAGCATTTTGGATTTCGTTCAGCCTGGCTATCTCGGAACCCAGACCGACTTCCTCGCGACGTACGAACCCCGCGGCGAAGATGCCGCTTGGGCGCAAAAGATCGCGCGTCGCCGGCTCTCCGCGCGGCTGCGTCCGTTCATGCTGCGCCGTCTCAAGCGCCAAGTCGCCCAGGATTTGCCGGAACGCATCGAGGAACGCCGCGATTGCGAACTCGGCGATTCACAGCGGAAACTCTACCTCGCGGAGCTGCGTCGCAGTCGCGAGCAGATTCAGCAAGCGGTGGAACAACAAGGACTTGCTCGCAGCAAAATCCACGTGCTCGCCGCGCTCACGCGCCTGCGCCAGATTTGCTGCCACCCGGAACTTGTGGGCAGCGATTCACCCTCGGGCAAAACCGAGACGTTGTTCGAACTGCTCGAACCGTTGCTCGCCGACGGCCAGAAGGTTTTGGTTTTCAGCCAATTTGTGCAGATGCTCCGGCTGATCGAAAAGGAATGCCAGCAGCGGCAGATCCCGACGCAATTGCTCACGGGCGAAACCAAAAATCGCCAGGAAGTCGTGCAGAATTTCCAGAACGATACGAGCCCCGGCGTCTTCCTCCTGAGCCTGCGCGCAGCGGGAACTGGTTTGAACCTCACCACCGCCAGTTACGTCGTGCTCTACGATCCGTGGTGGAATCCGGCGGTGGAAGCCCAAGCGATCGACCGCTCACACCGCATCGGTCAAACCCGAAACGTCAACGCCTACCGATTGATCGCGCCCGGAACGGTCGAAGAAAAAATCTGGGAGCTTCAGCAGCGCAAAGCGCAAACGATCAGTGATGTACTCGGTGAAGAGGGCTTTGCCCGCAGCTTGTCGAAGACGGACTTGGAATATCTCTTCGCAGAAGATTAGTCGTCGGGGTTGTGGAACAGCTGGGAGATTTGGCTGACCGACATGGATTCGAACCATGACAAATGCCTCCAAAGGGCATTGTGCTACCATTACACCATCGGTCAAACCGCAGTGAACGTAGCGTCACTATCGCACGGAGGAAAGCGAAAATTCCAATCTACAGTGCAACAACGGCCGTCCAGTTGGTTGCGCCGAACTTGCCGAGAAACTTATCCCGCAGCGATTCCGCCGCTGATTGGCTTTGCGTAAGCGCAAACGTGGTCGAACCGCTGCCCGACATCAAAGTCGCTGCCGCGCCGTTTTCACCTAGGAATTCCTGAAACAACGCCAGCAATGGATATTTTTTCAGCGCCGGCGCTTCGAGCGAGTTGTAGAATTGTTTCCCTGCGCGTTGCAAATCTGCCTGCTGCAACGCAGCGATCAATTCCCGCGCCCGACCGGTTCGGCCATTGAGCGCCTCGGGAAAATTCGCGAGCTGCTGATACGCCCACGCCGTTGCGATCCCGAACCCAGGATGAATCAGAAAAATCCACGCACCCCGCAGCGCTGCAAAAGGCTCGCAAGATTCCACTTGTTCTCCGCGTCCCACGGCAAGCGCAGGCTTCGTCTGGAGGAAGAAAGGAACATCGGAACCGAGCGCGGCAGCAATGGGGATCAATTTTTCTACCGCCAGCGGATTTCCGAATAGCTGATTTAGTCCGAGCAGAGTCGTGGCTGCGTTGCCGCTACCACCGCCCAAACCGGCGGCCATCGGAATTTTCTTTTCCAAATGGAGCCGCACACCATCGCGAATCGCGGCCGCCTCCAAAAACTTCGCCGCGGCGCGATGGACGAGATTGCTTGAGTCCGTGGGAAGCGTTGGCTCACTGCAGGTCAATTGAATGCCGTTCGGCGCGCGCTCAAACCTCACCGTGTCGCACAGCGGCACCGGTTGCATGACGGTTTCAAGTTCGTGAAATCCATCCGCGCGTTTGCGGAGAATATTGAGCAGGAGGTTGACCTTGCAGGGAGAGAGCAGTTCCAATGTCATGAAATAAAAAAGGCGCCAACATCGGAATGTTGGCGCCAGTAGAGCGAAAAGTTCAGTTGTCGAAAATACGGAAACGGCTGCCGGAGATCATCGGGGCGATATCGCCACCGCTGAAGCCCATCATCGAGTCCGTGCTGTTGATCGGATCAGCGAAGATACCGGGATGATAACTGTCCGGATAAAGCGGGCTCACCGGCTTCAGGACCGGACCGTAGTCGCCCAAACGGCGGTTCGGGAACGGGAAGGTGGCGACTTCATACACACCGACCGCTGTGCGGCAGATGGTGCGGTTGAAGCCACGAATAAAGCCGGTCGTGGGCGCGAATTCATTACCCTCGAACAAGGTGGACTGCTCCATGGAGCGGTTGATTTCGCCCATGCGGCCAAATTCACCCAAGTTGGTCAGGCCGCGACCGAGTTTCTGTTCCGGGCCGGCACAGCCCACCGCCAAGAGTGCCACACCGAACGCGAGCGTCAGGAATCGGAAGGAGTTTCGCATAGGATTTATATCGGCACTCTAGTCAGCGCAAAATTTATGTAAAGCTACTTTTGTAATCCGGATCCAACTGCGACTCACCCCGTTCCCTCGGTCCATTCTGCGCCTCAAAATCACGACGAGATTCAGTGACATTCAGCGAGCCCAAAGGAACAACTCCGCCCTCAACGCCCTCGCCCAGAAGAACGACCATTATTTGGGAACTTCGAATCCGCTGCAGCGGTGCCGGAAATATCCCATTCCCGTTCGCGCAGTTTCGTTTATCTTGCCGCCGTGCAGACCTTCGGCGACCAACTCTCCCAGCTTCCCGTGCTGAACCAGGTTGCCATTCCCGACCTCTGGCAACAGGAAGCAGTCGCCGCGTTGCGCGCCGGAAAAGACGTCATCGTGCACGCGCCGACGGGAGCGGGGAAGACGCTGATTTTTGAACTCTGGTCCAACCAGGGCAAGAATCGCGGCCAGGCGATTTACACCGTGCCGACCCGCGCCCTCGCGAACGACAAACTCGCCGAATGGCGCGCACGCGGGTGGGACGTGGGCATCGCCACCGGCGATCTCGCGGAAAATCTCTCCGCGCCCGTCCTCGTCGCCACGCTCGAGACGCAGAAGAACCGGCTCATTCAAGGCGACGGTCCGACCCTCCTCGTCGTGGACGAATACCAGATGCTCGCCGATGCCGATCGTGGTTTGAACTACGAGCTCGCCATCGCGCTCGCGCCGCCGAAGACACAGTTGCTCCTCCTCAGCGGCAGCGTCGGCAATCCGAACGACGTGGCAAAATGGCTGCACCGCCTCGGCCGCCAAGCCGTCCTCATCAAGCACGACCATCGCCCCGTGCCGCTCGAGGAAGTTTTCGCGAACAATCTCAACTACCATCTCCCCAGCGAAATCAAAGGCTACTGGCCACGCCTCGCCGCCAAGGCGCTCGCGGAAGACCTCGGGCCAATTTTGATTTTCGCGCCGCGTCGCGCCAACACGGAGCAAATGGCCGCCGAACTCGCACGCCAATTGCCCGTGCCGAATCCGCTTCAACTCAGCACCGAGCAGAAGCAACTCGTCGGCGAGCACCTCGCGAAAATGCTCCGCAGCCGCATCGCCTATCACCACAGCGGCCTCAGCTACGCCGTGCGTGCCGGCGTCATCGAACCACTCGCCAAGGCCGGTCAACTTCGCGTCGTCGTCGCCACGATGGGCCTCGCAGCGGGTATCAACTTTTCACTCCGCAGCGTCGCGCTTGCCGGCGAATCGTACCGGCGTGATTACGTAGAACAACCGCTGAAGGCTGATGAGATTTTGCAAATGGCCGGTCGCGCGGGCCGACGCGGCATCGACGAAACGGGCTTCTTCCTGATCAGCGCGAATGAAATTCGCCTGCGCGACGGTTACCCGTGTCACCTCGCGCGCAGCGGCATGGTCGATTGGGGCGCGCTGCTCGGCTTGATGGCCGTCGCGGCCGAGCGCGGCATGTCTCCCTTTGGCGAGGCCGTGCGCGTGCAGGATCGCCTCTTCACCACGAAGCCGATTTTCCTCGGCGTGGAGCAGTCGTTGAAACATCCCGACGCACCGTGTGGTCTGCAAACCGATGCCGAGCGCGCGCGCCACGTCCGCCAACGCGTTGTGCAATTCCTCAACAGCCGCGGTGAATGGGAACAACTGCCCGCGCCCCGCGAAGCCGCCGTGCGCGACATCCGAGTGTTCGAGCCGCTGCCCGAAGCTGCGCTGAACCTGCTCAAGCTCCGAACGTCAGCGGCGGAAGGCGGCGCCGTTGGATCGCCCGATGACTGGCAGCCGAAGCTTCACTCGGCCCTGACGGATTCAGCAGCAGTTGAAAAAGTTGGCACCGGTTTGCTTTGCGTTTTAAGCGAGGACGACCAAGGGAAGACCTATGGTCGCGCGATTACCGTCGCAGACAAACTGAACGACGATCGCGTGCTGATCGCCAAGTGGATTCGTCGCCTCACAAATTGGAACGGCCGCCAGGCGTCAATGCAACTCTGGCGTGAAAAGATCGCCCCACTTGTCGAACAGCGGCTGGCCTCGCAGAAGACGCCGGTGGTGCGTTTCGTTGAACAGGACCTGAAGATCATCGCGCAAGTCAGCCTCGCGGATCTCAGGATGAAAGTTACCGTGGACCGCCACGGCGTGGCGCTCTGGAAACCGCCGCAACGGGAAGTCTTCCCGGCCGATTGCGCGCACTGCACGCTCGTCTCCGTTTGCCAGCAGCTCGTCACCGCCACGGGCACCGCCCTGTTGTGGCGTCGCCTCAATCTCGTCGATGCCGCCGGAGTGCCGACGCGCCGCGGTCAGGTCGTGAGTTCGTTTTCGCAAGGCACGGGGCTCGCCATCGCTGCCGCGCTCGAAGATGAGCGTTATCCGATTTCCGAATTGATTTACGACCTCGCCAACCTCGATGCGGGCTTCCGTTTTTGCGGCGAAGAAAATCGCTGGGCCGGCCGACTCGCCATCGCGAGCAATCGCGCCTACGGCCTCCAATCAATTCCCGGCTATCTGGAAAACGGCGTGCCGCCACGTTACGGCTCGGGAGCGGAAACAGTCGTCGCGGGCATTCATAAAAATCCGTTGAGCAAGCACGCGTGGATCAATGAGCTCACCGGCCCCGGCGATATCGACCGTGTGATCATCGAATGGCGAAGTTTGCTCCGCCAGATCACCCACGCACGCGACCTAGCCTGGCCGCGCTGGCAGGAGTTGAAGGCGCTCGCGAAATCCATCCTGAACGAAACCGAATCGCCGACGATGACGCAGTTGCCACCATTGGAATTTCACCAGACCAAGCGGGTCGAACACCGGCTCGTATTGCGCCGGCATTGAAAAAATTGTCTCCCTCCCATACTGAACAAAACCGCGTCTGCCTCCGTCAACACGTTGAAATCTTAAGCCACCACACCACACACTCTCTCTATGAAAAATCTGTCACTCACCACGCTCATCACTGCGATTCTGTTCGCTTCACTGGTCGTTGCTCCGGCTGCGACGCCGAAAGTCGGCGACAAGGCTCCGCTTGTTTCCGGCAAAGACCAGAACGGCAAGACGGTCAAACTCGCCGACGCGCTGAAGAAAGGCGCCGTGTTGATTTATTTTTACCCGAAGGACAATACGCCCGGATGCACCAAGGAAGCGTGCGGTCTCCGTGATCGCATGGACGAACTGAACAAGGACGGCGTTACCGTGCTCGGCGTTAGCCGCGACAATGAGGCGAGCCACCAGAAATTCATCGCCGACCACAAGTTGAACTTCACGCTCCTCGCCGACACCGATGGGAAAATCACGGAAGCCTTCGGCGCCGCCATGACCGGCAAGCCGATGTCGCGCCGCGTGAGTTTCCTGATCGGCAAAGACGGCGTCATCAAACACGTCACCGACGTTCCTTCTGCCGACACGCATCTGAGCGAGATGAAGGAAGCGATCGCGAAGTTGAAGTAACCCGCTGCGATCCGGAGGGATATTTCTAATCGCCGCAGCCGTTACTGCTTCGGTTTGGTGGCGGGATTCAGATTGAGCTGAAAGCCCATTTGCATTCCCTCCTGCGTCGCGGATGGCGAAAGCTGAATGTTCAATCCTCCGCTGCCGTCCTGGCCACCGACTTGAATCGTTGCGGCCTGCCCGTTGCGCGTCGATACGCTGGGAGTCGAAAGCATCTCCACCCCTTTGATGTTCGCAAGACGATCAAATAACTGTCGCGTCATCGCGGGATCGGTCACGCCATACTGATCTGCATCGCGACCGTTCGAAACGATGCTCTGAAGTCCCGTCTCGGCGAGCGAACTTTCAGGTATAGCGAACACCCGCGATTCCATGAACACCGCGGTCTGCCCGTCGGTGCCGGTGTGTAGCGTCGGTGTGACCAGCGCGTAGCCGCGCTTGCCTTCGCCCAGATCCCAACCGCCCGTAACGAACGATTCGCCGTGCTTGAGCTGCGCGGTTCCCTTCGCAGTGAGCTGATTCTCCGCGCGGCTGGCCGCATTGGTGGCGCTTGCCGCGGCGGCATTCGCCGTAGCCGCCGCCGTCGCGAGCTCCTTCGCGCGGGCGGCTTTCAACATCGCCAACTCATCCCGCAAGCGGCGAAGCTCCGAACTGTCGGCACGCAACCTGGCGAGTTCGGAACTATCAGCGACGCGCGTGGCCAGCGAAGCGTTCTGCTGCCGCAAGCGATCCGCGTCCGCATTGGCCGCGCGCACTTCCTCAAGTTCCCGCTGCAACTTCGAGGTCTCGATGCGTTGAAGATCGAGTGCCCGTTGCTGACGCAGCGCCACAATCACAGCACCGATGGCGACGGCCACAGCGAGTAGCAAGGTTGGCAAGCGCAGATTTTTCATAGGCGTTATACCATTGAGCTACGGCCACGAAATCATGTCAACCGCGCGGATGAAACTTGCGGTGCACGTCGCGCAGACGGTTCCCCGTTACGTGCGTGTAGATCTCCGTCGTGCTGATGTTAGCGTGACCGAGAAGCTCCTGAATCACGCGAAGGTCCGCGCCGTGCTCGAGCAGGTGCGTCGCGAAACTGTGGCGGAGCATGTGGGGCGTGACGTTGCGCGTGACACCGGCCATGCGCACGCGACGTTTGATCCGCCACCACAACGACACCCGTGCGAACACCGTGCCGCGGCGGCTGAGGAAAACGTTCCCCGGCGATTTCGGCTTAACGAGTTTCGGTCGCGCGATCGTGAGATACCGCTGCATGGCTTCGATGGCTTTGCGACCAATCGGAACAACGCGCTCTTTGTTCCCCTTGCCGATGATGTTGATGAAGCCGGCTTCGAGATGGAGTTGCTCGATGCGTAAATTGCGCAGCTCTGCGAGCCGCAGCCCTGAAGCGTAGGCCACTTCGAGAATCGCCTGATCGCACAGCGACTCGGGCGTCTCAGGCTTTATCGGCCGAAGCAGTTGATCAACCTCGGAATTCGTCAGCGCTTTCGGGAGGCGCTTCCAACGGCGCGGCAGCGAAAGATTCTCCGCGACGTTCATCGGCAGAAGTTTTTCCGCTTCGGCGAATCGGTAGAACGCGCGGAGGGCGCAAATTTCGCCGTAGAGGGTCGCGGTGCTGAGTTTGCGGGTGGAATCTTCCGGCTCGGTGACCAGCGCGCGCTGTTGCTCGTGCTGGAGGAACGCCATCAGGTGGGACAATTCCACCGCGCGCCAATCGGTAAGCTTCTGCCGCGCCGCCCACTCGATGAAGTTATTCAGGGCGGCCTGGTAATTCTTCTGTGTGTATTCGGATTGCCCGCGCTCGTGCCGGAGATATTGGCAAAAATCTTCGACGAGGTTTTGCATGGATTAATCTGTCTTGCCGTTTACACGATTGGCTTCCCACCAAGTTTTCAAATCGGGATTAATTCGCTGCCAACCGACACCATGGTAAGAAGACTTTTTCATCTCACACGCGATCACAACCGCCGTCACACAAGCGGCAATTCCCAAAGTCAGTGGCCAGCTCGGAACGCCAAGACAAATAGTCGAGCCAGCCGCGGCCAAGAAAATTCCGGCCCAAATCAACTCCAAGCCACGAGAGATTCTAAAGACGTTACAAAACAAGAAGAAGTGACCCACCACCACGGCGACGATCAGGCCCGCAGGCCAGACCGAAGTCCACAAGCTGACAGCGGCAATAAAACCGACAATCAATACAACCGCGTCTCGCCCAGAGATTCGAAAACCAGGAGCAAATTTAGGTTTTGTGGCTGAAGACCTCAAAGGTCGCGGCCCGTCAACCAACGATAAGCTTCGAGATACTTCGCCTGCGATTTGGCGATGATCTCAGCGGGAAGTTTCGGCGCCGGCGGCTGCTTGTTCCAGTCGAGCGTTTCGAGGTAGTCACGCACGAACTGCTTGTCGAAGCTCGGCTGACTGCGGCCCGGCTTGTATTCCGCCGCCGGCCAAAAGCGCGAGGAATCCGGCGTGAGCACCTCGTCGATCAGGATCAACTTGCCCTCATACATGCCGAACTCGAATTTGGTATCGGCGATGATGATGCCGCGTTGCCGCGCGTATTCGCGAGCGAAGGAATAAATCCGCAGACTCACATCGCGCGCCTGCTCGGCGATATCCGCGCCGACGATTTCCGCGGCGACTTCGAACGAGATATTTTCGTCGTGGCCGGTTTCAGCCTTCGTCGCGGGCGTGAAGATCGGCGTGGGAAGTTCGGCGGATTCGGTCAAGCCGGCGGGCAACTTGATGCCGCAGACGGTTTGCTGCGCCTTGTATTCCTTCAAACCGGAGCCCGCGAGGTAACCACGTACCACGCACTCAATCGCGAGCGGCTTCGCTTTCTTCACGATCATGCTGCGGCCCGCGAGCTGGTCCTTGAAAGGCGCGAGCTTCGGCGGCAGCGGATCGGTCGGGCGCGCGAGGCGGTGGTTGGCGATGATCCCTTCGGTCTGGTCGAACCAGAAATGGGAAATCTGCGTGAGCACTTCACCTTTGCGCGGGATGCCGTTGGGCATGATGCAATCGAAGGCGGAGATGCGGTCGGTGGCTACCAGCAACAAGCGATCGCCGAGATCAAACATTTCGCGGACCTTACCGCTTTTGATTTTCGGGATGCCGGGTAATTCGATTTGGAGCAGAGGCTCGTTCGTCATGGGCACAGCATAATCGGTAGAAGTTTAAGGTTCAAAGTTCAAAGTTTCGCCGATAGCTTCATGCCCATGAATTTCCTGGTTACCGGCGGCGCCGGTTTTATCGGATCTCACGTCTGTGAAGCGTTGCTCCGCGAAGGCCACGCGGTGTGGGCGTTCGATAACCTTCATCCGTTTTATCCCGTCGCGGTGAAGGAACGGAACCTCGCCGCAACCCGCTCGCTGGGTGGCGCTTTCACATTCGTGCTGGGCGATCTCGCCGAGCCCACCGCGCTCCGCAACCTGTTCTTCAACGTCCAGTTCGATCAGATCATCCACCTCGCGGCACTCGCCGGCGTCCGGCCGAGTCTGCAGGAGCCGGAAACGTTTCAGCAGACTAACGTCGAAGGTACGGTCAATCTTCTCGAAGCCGCCCGCCATCGGGGCGTACGAAAAGTAATCATCGCCTCGACGTCGTCTGTTTACGGCGTTAACCCCAAGGTTCCATTCTCCGAGAGCGACCCGACGCAGCGGATCATTTCGCCCTACGCCGCCAGCAAGCTCGCTTGTGAAGCGCTCGGCCACGTCTATCACCACGTTCACGGGATGGACATCGCGTTGCTCCGCTTCTTCACCGTTTACGGGCCACGTCAACGACCCGATCTCGCGATCCACAAGTTCGCCAAGCTCATCTCGACTGGCAAACCGATCCCCGTTTACGGCGATGGCTCGACCGCGCGCGACTACACTTACGTGAGCGACACGGTGCAAGGCGTGCTCGCCTGCACACGAAAAGCGTTTGGATGCGAAATCTTCAATCTCGGCAATTCCGAAACCGTCTCCCTCGCGCGCCTGATCGAATTGCTGGAGAACTCGCTCGGCAAGAAAGCGATCATCGAACGCCTCCCCAACCAGGCTGGCGACGTCCCGCTCACCTACGCGGATATTTCCAAAGCGAAGGCGATGCTCGGTTACGAACCGAAGGTAAGAATCGAGGAGGGAATTCCGCTCTTCGTGGAGTGGTTCAAGCAGCAGAAAGGTTGACGCCGTTCGCGCCTACGATCGCAAATGAAACTGCCGTTCCTTCCATTGAACGCGGTGTTGCTCTCACTCGCACTGACGAGCTCATTCGCGGCTGAAACTGCTACACCACGTCTCTACAGCGTTGTCACCAATTGGCCCGCGTTGCCGGCGGGCACTTCGCTCGGGCAAGTCTCCGGCGTCGGCGTTGATTCGCACGACAACGTGTTCATCTTCACCCGTGCCCAGCAAGGCTGGTCGGAAGCGATGAAGCGCCGTGATCACGCGATCACCAATGCGACGGTGCTCGTGTTCGATGGCTCGACCGGCCGGCAGCTCACTGCATGGGGAGAGAATTTCTTCCACCTTCCGCACGGACTAACCGTCGATCACGAAGACAATGTCTGGCTCACAGATGTCGTCCGGCAACAGGTCTTCAAGTTCACTCACGAAGGAAAACTCCTCCTGACACTCGGCGAGAAGGGAAAGGCGGGCGACGACGGCGGGCATTTCAACCAGCCCACCGATGTCGCCGTGGCGCCGGACGGATCGTTCTACGTGAGCGATGGTTACCAAAACAGCCGCGTCGCGAAATTTTCCCGCGACGGCAAATTCCTTTTCTCGTGGGGAACCAAAGGCGCTGGCCCCGGTCAACTCCGCGTCCCCCACGGCATCGCGCTTGATGCAAGCGGACGCGTGGTCGTCGCTGACCGCGGCAACGCGCGCCTGCAAGTTTTCGATCCCAAAGGAAAATTCCTCGTCGAGTGGAAGGGCACCGACCTCGGTCGCCCGTGGTCCGTAGCGGTCGCTCGTGACGGTTCGATCTTTGCCGTCGATGGCGGCGATCAATCCAAGAACAGCCCCGACCGCGCACGCATGGTTCGGCTCGATGCCGACGGCCATGTGCTCGAGACGTTCGGCTCGTTCGGCCATGGGCCCGGCGAATTCATTTGGCCGCACGACGTGGCCGTCGCCCGCGATGGTTCAATCTACGTCGTCGAAGTTTCCGTCGGCATGCGGGTGCAGAAATTTATCCCGCGTGCGGTGCGATAGCCGGTGCTCCGCGCTCGACACCCCACCACCTCACCCGTAAGCTCCCGCGCAATTCCCCACGGGGAACGCATGGCCGACTCGATCAAACTGCTCCGCGAACTGATTGCGCTTCCCAGCGTCAATCCCGCTTTCCTTCCCGCCAACGATCCGCGGGCAGGCGAGGGGCGCGTGGCTGATTTTCTCGCGGCCACTGCCGCGCGGCTGGGGCTCGATGTGGAACTCCGGCCCGTCTTCCCGCAACGTCCCAATCTTCTCGCCCGGCTCTCGCCCACTGGTCAAGTGAAGCATCGCATCGTCCTCGCGCCGCATATGGACACGGTGGGCGTGGTCAGCGACGAGCAGTTTTCTCCCCGCACAAAGGCTGGCCGGCTATACGGCCGCGGTGCGTGCGATACCAAAGGCTGCGTGGCCGCGATGCTTTCCGCCGTTGGTGCGCTCGCCAAAAGCAAGCAACGGCCCGCGCACACGGAGATTTTCTTCGCCGCGTTGATCGATGAGGAATTCGCCCAGTGCGGTTCACACGCCTTGGTGAAGAGCGGGTTCAAGGCGGATCTCGGCATCGTTGGCGAACCCACCCGTCTTAAACTCATCACCGCACACAAAGGCGATCTCTGGCTGCGCTTCACCACGCGCGGGCGCGCGGCTCACGGCGCTGAGCCGCATCGCGGGAAGAATGCCGTTCACGAAATGGCGCGCGTGGTCGATCTATTGGAGACGAAATACGCCTCACAACTTCGTCGCCGCCGGCACCCGTTACTCGGCCACGCGACCATCAGCGTCGGCGCCATGCGCGGCGGTTCGCAGGCCAACATTGTGCCCGCCGCCTGCGAGATGATCGCTGATCGCCGCACGTTGCCCGGCGAAACCGAGGCCACCGTGCGCAAGGAAATCACCGCCTTGCTCCGGAAAGAAAATCTCCACGCGTCGCTCGCCGATTCGAAGGGCAACCCGTGCCTCCCTTTGGAAACCAATCCACATCTGCCGCTCGTGCAACAGTTTCTCCGGAGCGTCGGACAGCGCCAGCCCATCGGAGCAAACTACTTCTGCGACGCCTCGGTGTTGGCACACGGCGGCACTCCCAGCGTCGTATTCGGGCCCGGCGACATCGCGCAAGCGCACACCGCTGATGAATGGATTTCGACCTCCGAACTCGACCGCGGCACGCGGATGCTCGTGAAGTTTCTTTCGTCGCTGCCATGAGTGACTCGTTGCCGTCCGTCACCGTTATCATAGCCGCGAAGCCGGGCCTTACTGACATCAAGGCACTCGTCGCCGCGCAGCACCTCGACTATCCGGCGGAGAAACTCGAGATCATCGTCGCGCGCGGCACACAGCCATCGGTGCAACGCAACGCCGCCGTGCGCGAAGCCAAAGGCGAGTTGATTTATTTCCTCGATGACGATTCCGTTCCGCCCGCCGACAACCTTCGGCGCGGCGTGGCCCACTTCAAGCAACCAAACGTCGTGATGGTCGGCGGACCGAATCTTTGTCCCGAAGAAGCGCCGCCGCTGGAACAAGCCTTCGCGGAAGTTATGGCGAGCTGGCTCGCGTTTGGTCCCAGCCGCGCGCGGTATCGGCCCGTCGGCGGAGTCCGCGAATCGGGCGAAAAGGAGTTGATCCTCTGCAACCTCATTGCGCGACGCGACGAGTTTCTCGCCGTCGGCGGCTTCGATGAAGCGCTCTATCCCAACGAAGAAAACGCGTTGATGGATGATCTCGTCAAACGCGGCGGCAAACTCCTCTACGATCCTGCGTTCCTCGTGCACCGCCATCCCCGCAAGACGATGGAGGCATTCTGCAAGATGCTCCGCAACTACGGGCGCGGCCGCGCAGAACAGTTCCGGTTGCATCCCACGTTCGGCTCGGCGCCGAATTTTGTGCCGCCGCTGTTCTGCCTCTACCTGATCGTTGCAACGGTTTTCACGCCAATGCTGGGTGGTTGGTTGTGGTTGCCGATGATCGCTTACGCGCTCGCGGTGCTGTCCCAAGCGTGGCAGGCGCAACGACGCGCCATTGGGCATCTCTTGCGTGTCCTGCCATTGATTGCGCTCACGCACATTTTCTATGGACTCGGTTTCTGGCGCGGGTTGTTCACGCCGCTCAAACCGCCGGGAACCCCGTCAAACGTGGCGGTCTTTCTGGAGCGGATTCAAAAGATATGAGCGGCTCGAGACTCTCATTCTTCCGCCAGAGCGGCTGGCTGATCATCACGACGACGTTGTCGGGATTCCTGATGTCGATCGTGCATCCGATTCTCCAGAAGGAGATGCCTGCGGGAGATGGGCCGATCGCTACATTTCTCCGCCGCGTGATCGCTCCGCCCATTGAGCCCGGAGCTTACGGAGATTTCTACACGCTGCTGCTGCTGTTCGGTTGGCTGGGCATTCCAGCGGCCGGCTTGCAAACTGTATTCGCGCAGCAGACGGCGTTGGCGATTAACGAAGAAAAACAACGCGAGCTTGCGGCGAGCGTCCGCGCGCTGCTCCGCGCAACGCTCTTCTTGTGGCTCGGCAGTCTTGCTGCAGTGTTCATCCTACAAGGCTCGATTCTTTCCGGGTTGAAAATGTCTCATTCGGGCCCGCTTTGGGTGACGATGATTTCCGGACTCACGGCGCTCTGGGCTCCTGTGATGATGGGTATTCTGCAGGGCAAGCAGGACTTTATGGTTCTGGGCTGGTCGACGATCCTCAACGCCATCGGCCGATGTGTCGGCGTGGCGATCCTCGTTAGACTTCTCGGCTTCCAAGCTGCCGGTGCGCTGATCGGAGTGCTGCTCGGAATGTGGGTAGCACTAGGAATTGCCTTAGGCAAAACGACCGAAATTTTTCGCGGCCCGTGTCCCAAGTTTAACTGGCGCCCGTGGCTGAAGAGCGTCGTTCCGCTGACACTCGGGCTCGGTGCCTCCATGTTCATGGTGAGCGCGGATCAGTTCGCCGTTAAAGCGTACTTCACCGACGTAGAAGCTGGCCGGTTCGCCGCCGCCGGGGTAGTCGCTCGTGCACTCGGCGCGTTCACCGTTCCAATGACGCTGGTGATGTTTCCGAAGATTGTCCGCAGCGCTGCGCAGTCGGAGAAAACTGACGTCATGGCTTATGCGCTCGGAGCGACAGCGTTGATGGGCGGAATGGCTGCACTCGCTTGCACGCTGCTGCCGGAACTGCCAATCCGGATTTTATACAATGCGTCCTTTCTCGGAATCGCGCCGCTGGTGCCATGGTTCGCGTGGTGCTTCCTGCCGTTGACGCTGGCGAATGTGTTGATCAACAACCTGCTCGCCCGCCAACATTTTGAAGTCGTGCCGTGGTTGCTGGTCGTTGCAGTGGGTTACGGGTGCGCCCTGATGTACTTTCACCAAAGCTTCCTTAGCGTGGTGCAAACGCTCGGCGCCTTCAGCCTGCTGCAACTCACCGTCGCCACCTGGTTCACTTGGAGGAGGCGCTGAGCTTCGCTTTAGGCGGCGGTGGCGGCAGTCCTCGGCGTGGCACCGGCGCACGCAGCTTGCGGTAGAGCCAGGATTCCAAAGGCGCCAACGGCCGTAACAACCGATAGAACGGCGAGTAAACCCACCGCATGCGGATGACTGAGAGCAGCATGGTGAATGAAGTCCGTCCGAGCGTCACCTTGCTGCCCGCTTTGTCCGTCCATTCTGTCGGGACTTCAAGCACACGGAAGCCCGAGCGTTTCAAGGCGTAGAGCAGGTTAATATCGAACGACATGTCCGCGATGCGCAACTGGTCGTGGACTTTCTCTATCGCCGACCGGCGCATCACTTTCGCACCGCACTGCGTGTCCTTGATGTTCATCCAGAACAGCACCTGCACAATGAAATGAAACACGCGGCTGGCGAATTGCCGCTGGCCTGATTGGGACTGATGCAAAACGGCTCCGGGCAACCAGCGAGAGCCGATCACGCAGTCGGCTTGCTCCATCCGTTTTACCAGATCATGAAAGGCCGCGGGCGCCGTTGCGCCGTCCGCATCCACGTAGCCAATCAAATCCGCGAGCGGAGCCAGTTTGAGGCCCTCGATCAGCGCACCGCCTTTACCGATGGGCTCGTCATACACGAGCGGACTGATGCTCGGATACTCACTCGCGACGCGGTTTACCACTCCGAGCGTGTCGTCCTTGCATCCATTAAGTACGACAATCAGTTGAAATTTGCCCGCGTAATTCGCAGAGAAGTATTGAGCGTAATCACGCAAAACAGGCTCGATCCGCAGCTCTTCATTGTAAGCTGGGATAAGCAGTAACAAACTAGGGTCAGACCCGGGCACGCGGTACGCTACCAAAACATTGGTTCGAAAAGCAATGACGCTGCTTGGCTACTTCAAGTTACGGCTTGGGAGGACTCACCGGCGGTGAATCCGGTGCCGTTACCGGCGCTGCCGGCGCAGCATTTGATCCCCCGGGCAGGAGCTCTTTCAGCGTCTTGAGCGGCTGTAGCGGCATCAATAGGATTCGCGGAAGAAACCAAAGCGGTTCGGGCTTCGGGTTGGATAATGTGCCGGTGACTTTGTATTCGAAAATCTTGCTCAGCGGCATCAGCGCGAGACTGAAGATTTTTCCCACCAGCGGTGCGTCCCGCAGCAATTCCGCTTCGACACGGGCGTTGACGCGCGTCTGAAAATCCACGCTGCCGCGATACTGCAGGCGCAACGCATTAGCCATGATCTCCAGATTCTCCGTGTAGATCACACTGTTACTGATCGTGAAATCGGCCTTCCCATCACTCGCCCGACTATTTGCGATGCCGGGCGCGACGGCGTTGAGCGGTGTGGAAAGGAAGCCCAACATCGGGCTGTCCCACAACAAGCCGTCGCGCAAGCTCGCTGTTCCGCGGCCCTGCCAGCTCGTTGGTTCGCGCGTGTTCGCCGACGTCACGATCAACTGCCCGTTCAACACACCCTCAATCTTATTGCTGCGACTGTTGATATCGCTCAGGAGTTTCTTTAGATCCGTCTCCCACACCGTCGCCGCGAAACTAAATTCCGTTCCCCGGCCAGTGGGAAAATCAAACGCCGCATGGCCGCTGATTTTTCCATCGTAGAAACCCGCCTGAACATTGGTCAAATCGAGGTGATCCCCGAGCCAGTGCAAATCACCGCTGACTTGCGGCAGATTAAACATCATCCACCGGAAGGGACCGCCTTCGACCTGAAACCGCAGATCCGTGAGGTGAATATCCTTCACCGGAATCACCCCATTCACATGCGCGGTGGGCGGGGTGAGAAATTGAAACGGCTCGATCGCCGCATCCGTTTTGGGACCGATGGCCCGCGTAACTGCGCGTGGATCCGTAGTGCTGAAGCCGTTTGTGAAGTAGAGGCGCATCGAATCGAAATCAAACGAGCCCGACTCCAAAGTTATTTTCCCCTCGGGCCGCAATACCTGCACATTGGTGAACTGGAGGTTTCGATTCGTGTACGTCACGAACGCGCGGACATCGCTGACGGTTTCGCCGCGGACCACGAAATTTGTGATGTGCACCTTGGCGCGGAAGCCCGTCTTGTCATACTGCCGCCACCGCCCCCACAGCTCGCCATCAATCTCCGGTGCTTGGGTCAGCCGAAATGAGTCAAACACGCGTTGCCCCGCGTCATCCAGCAGGGGCTTGAGCACGTTCACATTGATCGTGCTGTGAATCTTCCAGTAGTGATCGCGGGTGCGGTCGTCGGACACATGGAAAACATTCACTTCGCCATCCTCACGCCGCGCGTAGAGGTCGGGCAGATGCCACGTTTGATTGCTGAATTGAAAACTCGACCGCGCGTAATCGAAAGGAACGCTGCGAAACGATCCGGTCTGATTCGTAAAAGCACCCTCCATCCACAAGGTTGGCACCACTTCAGCGCGCCAATCAGGCTGTGAATTCGTCCAAGCCGGCAACGTGACGCCACCGCGTGCACGGGCGACGGGGGCCTTCTCCCATCCAAACTGGCCCAGCCAACGAAGCGCGTTGGTCGTGAGCAGTTGATCAAGCCGCTTCACGTCGAAATCAATCGCCGCTTCGGCCTGCGCCTTGCGCGTCACAACGTCCAAATCCGCGGCGGCTTCTAGTTTGCCGTCGAGAAGTTTCGCGTGAAGCTCCTCAATCTTCAGGTCGGGCGCGCGCCATTGTCCGGAGCCGGAAAGCTCTTCCACCTGGAGTTTGGGTGAGTCTACTTGCTGCAAACGCAGCTTCCACGAGGCCTCATACGGCGCCAATTTCGCCCAATCCGCCCACGCCGCATTGGTCGAAGGCACTTCCTTCGCCGGCCGCTTTGTCACGCGGGCGGACAAGCGCGCGGACTGGGCGCGACCCCACTGAAACTCCGGCTTGGTCAGCGCCAACTCGAGACCCGCACTCATGCCTGTCAGATTGGTGCGCATTTCGCCCAGGGAAATCTGAAGTTGCAGTTGTTCCGCGCGCCCCCACTTCGCCTCGGGTTGGGTGGCCGTCAACTCCAGCCCGGTAGCGGGCAATGTCCCCGGCGTTTCAATGGGACGCGTACGTGTATTGACGACCAATTTTTCGGCGCGGCCCCATTCCGTCTCCGCCCGCGCGACCTCCAACCGCAGAACGGCACCGAGAATTTCATTCGTCGTCGCCGGGGGCACGGTTTCCATTTCAAAACTAAAATGGCCGGCATCGCCCCATGGAGTGCGCGCACCTTCCGCGAGAAACTCGAGCTTTGCTTGAACGCGACCTGGCTCCCGTGCATCCGCTCGCCACACTCCCCGAATCTCGGGCACCGAATCAAAATTCATCCGTCCTGCGGCGACGACCGCCTGCCGCAGGTATTCCTGCCAGACTTGCTGAGTGCGATTGGTTTTCCCGCCAAACTTCCACCGTTGCGCGTCGGGACCATTCGCGAGTGAACCGGAGATCCGGATGTGCGCGCCCAGACAGCGCGCGGTCATGAAGACCAATTCCCAACGATCATCGGAGCGTAGTACCAACTCTGTTTGAATGTCATCGACGGTGAGCGTTTCGGGCGGCTGATTCGAAACCAACAAGGGCACGGTCAGCCGGGCTTTGCGAATGAGGAGCGAGTCGATGACTAGCCGTCGTTGCTTAAGTGCTTCCCAATCGAGATTTAAACCCGCCCGCCCAATGAACAAAGTCGGGCTGGCAGGATCGTCAGGGCGCTCAAAGCGGATGTTCTCCGCGACGATATGACCGAGAGGGTCGAGGCGCATTTCCTCATACTGCAAATCCAGGCCCCGTGAATGGAGTTCCGCAACGAGTTTCTGTTTCAGGAATTCCGGAAGGCCAATCTGCGTGAGGTAGATGTAGGCGCAGAGCACCGTCAGCACCGCAAGCCAAACGACAATGCGCACCCAGCGGAAGCAAAACCGGCCGATACGCCACGCCCGCCTGACGAAGGGACGGCCCATATCATGGTCCCGGTGGAATGGTCAGATACGTCACGACCATTTCGAAGAGTGACGTGGGGAATTCGAAGATGATCGTTTCGCCCTCGATCGGCATGGCGGCATACGCCCGTCGCGCCGGCGACATGCCGCCTAAATCAACAGCGTAAGTCTGC
Source organism: Limisphaerales bacterium (assembly GCA_044224905.1). Taxonomy (GTDB): domain Bacteria; phylum Verrucomicrobiota; class Verrucomicrobiia; order Limisphaerales; family JBGAJN01; genus JBGAJN01. The sequence continues at coordinate 498,824 of JBGAJN010000001.1, read as the reverse complement.
GTCTTTTCGCCCGCCGCCACCTCCAGCTCGAGACGGAGACTATTCGGACCGAAACCAAACTGGGCTCGTTTGTCCGCACCACGCGCCACCCAGCTCGCCGCCTGCAACTGTCCCAAGCGGACCAACGCCTCATCAATCGCGGCCGAGTTCAGCTTCTTTTCGCTCACCGGCTCCGCGGTCCATTCCCGCGCGGTGTCGCGGGCGAGCTTGCGCGTTTTGCCATTCTGTTTGATCACAACATTCACAACATTACTCGACGGGAAGTTCCACAACCGCCGTTCGCGCACCTGGAAAAGCGTTTGCGGCAACCGATAGACGCTGCCGAACGGAATCGCATAGACGGAGGATTCGTCGGCGCGATGGGCGAAAACTTTGTCGAGCTGGTTGGTGCCAATTTCGATCTGCACGATCGGTGGATTCGTCGCCGGCACAGTGCTATTGCGCAGCGTGTATTGGCGCAACGGCTTGGCGAGGCCGTAGCTCGAGAAGTCCGTCACGACGTCTTTGACGAAGTCCAGGATTTCCAGCGATCCCAGCGTCTTGACCATCTCGTCCACGATCACCTTGTCAGCCGCAAAATTCAATGGCTCGGTCACGCGCCACTCATCATTCGTCTGCCGGCGCAGCGTGAAGAAATCCTCGCCACGAACTTCGATCACGTCCGCCACCGCCACATCGAACGTCGCGAGACGGCGATCGCGATACACCGAGAACGGCTGGCGCAACGGCTCCGTCACCGCGCGCGGTACAAGCACGATGTTGGTGTTGCTAAGACGGCGCGCGTAAACGAGCGCCGGTTGATTGGTCGGGCTCTTGCCGAATTGCACCACCGCCACGTCGTTGGTTCCTTGACCGAGAACTAACTCGATGTCCGGAGTTTGCAAACCGAGCGGTTCCAGCTCCGCCTTGGGATCATCGGTAACGAACGCCACGGCGAGCCAGTTCTTCAAGTCGTGCAACAGGTGTTCAATCTTCGGATTATCCGCACGTGCCGGCATCGGCTTAGTAAGACGCCAAAGTTGATTGGTTGCGTCGCGCTGAACCTCGTAGCCAAGACTTCCGGCGCGGACCTCGACCCGATTAAAGCTTAGCCCCTCCGTGCGCACCAACGCAGGATCCCGCCAGTCAGTCGCGGAACGCGGCAGGCGATTGAAGAAATTCGCACCGGTGGCGAAGACGCCATCCACACCGACGACTTGAAAATAGAGCTTTTCACCTACTGGCGTCATGGAGCCGAATCGCAGTTCGAGATCATTGGTCTCCATTTGCAATTTCAACGTCGATCGCGGCGGCTGCAGCCCGAACGCCGCGAGGCCGTTCGATTGTCGCGCCAGTTCCTTCGCTTCGATGCGATTGTCGCTGGTCAGTTCACCAACCGCCGTGAGAAAACTTTCGATGGCCGCCGCGCGTGCGGGATAAACGACCGGCGCGGTCAACTTCCACGCCCGACCGTCGCGCTCCGCATTGAGAGTCTGGTTGGTGGAAGCGAGGTTGATCGACCGGACGGCCACCGTGTTGAAGTCCGGCAACAATCGTTGAGCCCGGAGGCGGTGTTGATCGGAGTCCAGTGAGTGGCGTTCAAACAGGAAAATGTAGGCCGCAACGGCGGCGACGATCACGAGCAGCCAGCCGGTTTGTTTACCGCGCATGGGCCACCTCCGCAGTGCTGTGGTGAGTAAACGTGGTCATCTTCAATGGCGGCGACGGAACCACACCAACAAGCCAAACAACAAAACCACGCCGGGCAACACCAGCAATAAGATCCATCGCAACATGCGAGTTTGCGTGCGCGTCAGCTCGAGCTTGTATTCCTTGACCGGCTTTGGACCAACGCCACCGAGCAATGCCGGTCGGTCGAGCAACCAATTGACCGACAGATTTGCGAAATCACGATTACCACCCGAATCGATCATGTGATTGCCAAGAAATCGCGACTCGCCAACAACGACGATCCGCGTCGCGCCACGATCACCGCTGACGCCTTGCAACCCGCCTTTTTCGACGGCGACAGCGAGCGACAGTGGACCGTGGCGATCGCGCGGGCTTTCGTTGAGGACACCGTTGCGGATATCGGTAACGGCCACCGACGACTCGGAAGCCATCACCAATTCCTCAACCTTCGCCGCGTCCGCGCTGCTACCCGCGCGGTTGATTTTTTCCACAGAGCGCGGCAACAGAAAGTGCACGCCACGCGTTCCCGCCAGCGGACGAACGATCGCGTGATTGCCAAACTTTCCAGCGATCACGTCCTGACCGGTGGTCGTATTGCGACTTTTTTCAACGACGATGTTGTTCCCAACGAGCACTCCCCATTTGGCGAGCGTGCGTTCCAAGCCGATGTTCTGCACCAGCGAGTTGAACAGAACAAAAAGCCGGCCGCCCTGATTGAGATACTTGTCCACCTTATCGAGTTCGAATTGAGTCAGGCGATCCGTCGCTCCCGCTACGATGAGCAACTCGCAGTCAGCCGGAATGTCGTTGGTGCCCAGTAGTGTCAGCCCGCCGGCAACGATGTTCTTCTCATTCAACAGCCCGATAAACTTCGCGTAGCCTTCGTCCTGTCGATCGTCAACCGGGCTGTGCTCATTGTGACCGAGAAGATAATACGCCTTGGGTTGCCGTGGATCGGTCACCGTAAGAATTGCGCCGGTGAAAAGGGATTCGCCCTTGAAGGCGCTTCGCTTCACCTCGTTGGTCTTCCCGACCATCAGCCCGCTGTAATCGTAATCGGAAAGTTCCCGTTGATACACAACGCGTATCCGCCCGCCGGAATCGAAGAGCACGAGATCTTTGTCCTGAAGCTGATTCAACTTATACTGCGATTTGATCAACTGCGCGCCGCCGGGATTCCGCAGGTAATCGACGAGCTCGATCTGCAGCTTTGGCGACGCGTGTTTGTATTCATTGATCAAACTGGTCACCGAACTGTAGAGCGGATCTTCCGCGTCGAAGAGCACCACAACGCGCACCTGATTTGTCAGCGAACGGAGTACACCGAGAGTTTGCGGCGACAACGGCTGGCTCGCCTCGCCCGCGAGGTAGAAGCGCCGGAAGTGGCGCGCGGCGAGATAATTGGCCGCCACGACCAAGGCGAGGAACAACAACACCGATAGCAGGACGTTGAAACCGACGCCCCATTTGCGGCCGACTGAAAAACTGGGAGATGGCTCTTTGTCGTCGGGCATGGTCATTTCCAACGGCGGCTTTCAACCACCTTCAACGTGAGGAACAAGAATAGGAGCGTCAGGCTGACGTAGAACACCACCGCGCGGGAATCAATCACTCCGCGGCAAAAGTCCTGCATGTGCTCCACCATCGAAATGTGCGAATAAAACTTCGCCTGCCAACCCGACCGCGAAGGTGCCAGAAACGAGAGGAAGCTGAACAGGAACAATGCAACTCCCACCGCCAAGCTGATCATCGCCGCGACAATTTGATTGCGCGTCAGCGACGACGCCAACACTCCGGCGGACATGTACAAGGAACCAAACAGTAGAATTCCCGCAAACGTTCCGCCGAGCGTGCCGGTATTCAACAACAGCGGATCGCCCGTGAAGCGATAGAGGACATATGGATACGCCAGCAGCGGCAGCCAAAGCAGCGTGTAGAAAATCATCACCGCAGAGTATTTCGCCATCACGACTTGGAGGTCGGAAACCGGCGCAGTCATCAGCGTCTCATACGTGCCCGAATGTTTTTCAGCAGCGAACGAACGCATCGTTATCAGCGGAGTCACGACCAGCAGAATGAGCCAGAAGAATTGCGTTTTGTAGAACAGTTCCGTGATCGGGACGTCCGACGCGTCGGTATTGAGCAAATCGATCAGCAGCGAAAAACTTGCGCCCAGCAACAGCAACGTGGCGCTGATCAAGATGTAACCCGTCAGTGAGACGAAGAACGTGGCCAGTTCGCGGCGGACCAAGGTGATGTAAATGCGCATCAGGGCACTTCCTCCTCGTGGTCTGCCCGCGTGACGTGGACGAAAATATCTTCGAGCGAATGCCGGCTGCGGGTCAGTTCTCGCAACGGCCAGTTGCGGGCGCGGACGAGTTCGAACACGATCGGTCGCAAATCAATTCCCGCGCGACCAGTGAGCGCGCAGCGGAAATACTCACCTTCCGACGCCGAGAGATCGTGATGTTCCACCTCGGCCATTTGTTCGAAGCACAAACGCAGGTCCGCAATCGGAGCTGCGATTTCCGCGATGACCTGTCCGCCACTGATGGTGCGCAACACATTCTCGGTCGTGTCCGCCATGCGCAGACTCCCGTGATCGAGAATGATCACACGGCTGCAGGTCATTTCCACTTCCGACAAAATGTGGGACGAGATCAACACCGTGCGCTCGCGTCCGAGATCCTTGATGAGTTGCCGCACGGAGCGGATTTGATTGGGATCCAAACCGATCGTCGGCTCATCCAGAATCACCAGCTCCGGTTCATGAACCAGCGCGTCCGCGAGACCAACGCGTTGTTTGTAGCCTTTGGAAAGTTGCCCGATAACGCGCCGGCTGACGTCGTTCAAACCGCATTGATCAATAACCTCATCGACACGAGCGCGGCTTTGACCGAGCGACAAACCCTTCAGGCGCGCGCGGAATTTCAAATACTCCCGCACTCGCATTTCTAGGTGGAGGGGATTGTTCTCCGGCATGTAGCCGATGCGGCGACGCACTTCATCGGCCTGAGAGAACACATCGAAGCCCGCGATCCGCGCAGTACCTGACGTAGCCGGCATGTAGCACGACAACATCCGCATCGTGGTGCTTTTGCCCGCGCCGTTTTCGCCGAGGAGCCCGACGATCTCTCCGCGACGGACATTAAAAGTCAGCCCCGCGACTGCGGTATGTCCCGCGTATCGCTTGGTCAAGTCGGCGACTTCAATCATCCATTCGTCACTCATGGAGTTCCGGACCGACTCTAAAACACGCTCTGCGCCAAGGGCGAACAAAAATCGCCGTTAATCCGCGGACCGAATGTTCTCCGTCCAACTCGCGCACCATCGCTCCGTCGTCCCGACGTTCAACGCGTTATTGCACGGTCACCGGCACGCGCTCAGATTGCGCGATGGTGAAACCTCCTTGTCGAATCAACTTCACGACATCCAACTGCAGGACGTCACCCTTCTGTTTCCCGTAAACAAGCTTCGCCGTCTGGACCAAATCCGGCGTCAGGTAATTGTCCAATCCGCGCACGATCAATCCGGGATGGAGTTGCGCCTTCGCTGCGGGCCCAGTCTTGTCCACGTTGGTTATGACGTAGCCCTCCGCGTGGCGCAGGCCCAGGCGCTCGGCGATTTCCGGAGTAATCTTTTCCAGCGTTGCGCCGATGCGCTTCCGAATGAGATCGGGCGTGAAGAAAGTTTTTTCCTGGATCAGACGAATGCTCAGCGAGCGCGAATCCGAGCCGCGTTGAACAGTCAGTTGTGTGTCCCGCTCATCACCAGCCGCCACAAGTGCGTGATTGAACTCAATGAAACTACGCGGCGTCTGCCCGTTCACCTGCATGATAATGTCGCCCACTTTTAAACCCGCGCGCTCCGCCGGGCTGCCCGGTTGCACAGCCAACACCGCCAGCCGGCTCACCGTTGAAGACGCCGCAGGCGCAACGGGTGCGGGTAGCAAATTAGGCTTCTCGGTCGCATTATTCCGCAGCGAAATCGGCCTCTGATTCTCAGCGACCGCCTTGACGCGCGCGCCAAACCACAGACCACGGGTGCGTTCCGGAGTGAATATTTCTGCCAAGGCATCAGTGACCGCTTTGATGGGAATAGCGAAGCCAATGCCCTGACCTTCGCGATACACGGCGACGTTCAGCCCGATTAATTCACCGCGAAGATTGATCAACGGACCGCCGCTGTTGCCGGGATTAATCGCCGCGTCGGTTTGCAACCAATCCGCAACGTCGAGCTGCTGCGCTTCCGGCGGCGGACGGCGATTCTTCGAGCTCAAGATGCCGCGACTGACAGAACCGCCAAGGCCGAAGGGATTGCCCATCGCGATCACCGTTTCACCGAGCAGCAAATCATCATCCGGCGCAAACTTCACCGGCGTGAACGTATCGCCCGGCCGCGCGCGGATTTTCAGCAACGCCACGTCACTGCGGACGGCGGCGTCATTCATCGCGGTCGGCAGCACGCGGTCCGCCTGACGCTCGCGACCGTCAGCCAGCTTTACCCAGATCTCGCTCGCGCGCCGCACCACGTGGTCGTTGGTCAAAATATAGCCGCTTTCATCGATGATGACGCCGGAGCCGATGCTGTATTGCTTGGTGCTCCGCTGAAGTCCCCACATCTCTCGGAGCAACGCTTCGAAGGGATCACGGGTTTCAATAATGGTCGTGGTGCCGATGTTAACCACGCTCGGCATGGCGCGCTCGATGGTTTGCACGACGCCGTCACGCCGCGGATCGACGTCCGTCGCCCAAGCCAATGGAGCAATCACACTGGCCAGGGCCAGTCCGCAATGGAGAATCAAATTATGACGCATTTTCAGGCGTTTTCTTTCCCAAACAGACATCGTCAGGCGCAGTTTGTTCATTCACGGCGACCGGTTCCGGGTAACAGATTCAACGTCCGACCGCCACTTAAGTTGCCTTGACTATGGTGAACGGTCCAACGATAAGCAACCGCGAGGCCCAAATGAAACCCGGTAGCTATTCAGCATGGCGCACGCAACGTTGGCAGGTCGAACTCCGCGACGACCGCGACGGCGCTCCGCCCGAGAAGCTTTTGCAGGCCGTCTGGCTGCGCCAACGCATCCAGCGCGACGTGCTCACCACCACCGACGGGCGAAAACTCCGCGTGCTGCATCCGGGTTTCTGGAATCGCGAGTCCGGTCCGGATTTTCGCGCCGCAGTCATTCAATTGGAAGGCGAACCGCCGCGTTCTGGAGACATCGAAATCGATCTCGCTGCCAGCGGATGGCACCAACATGGGCACGATCGGAACGCGGCTTTCAACCAAGTCCTGCTGCACGTCGTGTGGCAATTAGAGGGCAAGACCACGCCCGCGGAGCGGCCCGTTCTTCAACTCAAAGATTTTCTCGACGCTCCACTCGATGACCTTCGGTTCGCGCTAAGCGATGAGCACGGCGGGAAATTGCCCGAAGAATTTCTCGGTCAATGCAGCGCGCCATTGCGATCTATTGACGCTTCCTGCCTCGACGAATTGCTGCGGCAAGCCGCTCAAGTCCGGCTGGAGACAAAGGCGGCGCAGTTCACCGCCCGCGCCCGCCAAACCGGGTGGGATCAAGCCCTGTGGGAAGGACTCTTCGCTGCGCTCGGCTACCAACACAACGTTTGGCCCTTCCGCCGCCTTGCGGAACTTGTCCCGTGTTTCAACTCAACCGCGGGGACCGATTCACCGCTCATTTGGCAGGCGCGGCTGTTCGGATTGTCCGGCCTTTTGCCTCACGAGAGCGGCAAAGGGCGCGCGGATTCCAACGATTACTTGCAAAGTCTGTGGGAAATCTGGTGGCGTGAGCGCGATTCGTGGGCCGATCAGATTCTTCCACGCTCTCTTTGGCGATTGGCCGGCCTGCGCCCAGCCAATCATCCGCCACGCCGGCTAGCTCTCGCAGCGCACTGGCTCGCGTCCGGTGCGCTACCGCACCGATTAGAAGAGTGGCTTTCCGCTGACATCAATCCCGCCCGCCTAGTCGATTCGTTGGGACACGTTCTTCATCCTGCCCCCGACGAATTCTGGTCGCACCACCTGACCTTCAATTCCATAAAGTCAGCGAAACCTCTTACTTTGCTCGGTTCTGCCCGCGTCACCGATCTCGCCATTAATGTCATTCTGCCTTGGTTTTGGGCCCGAAGCGAAGCCGGCCGGAGCTCAGCGCCCAAGAAAATAACCGCCGGACGCTATTTCGATTGGCCAGCCGCCGAGGACAACAGCGTGCTGAAACACGCTCGGGCCAGATTGTTGGGGGGGTTGCGAGGGTCTAAGCTGAGTTCCGCCGCGCACCAGCAGGGCTTGCTGCAGATCGTCCGCGACTTTTGCCAACACTCCAATTCACTGTGCGAACACTGCCGGTTTCCTGAATTGGTAAAGGCGTGGGTTACGACTTGAGATCGCGGAGCGTTTCGGCGATCTTCAGCGCGGTCAACAGGGCGCGAGTGGTGAAATGGCAGACACGCCAGACTTAGGATCTGGTCCCGTAAGGGGTGGAGGTTCAAGTCCTCTCTCGCGCACCAACCGCCGCTTACTTGAAAAGCAGCAGCATCGCCAGCCCCAGCGCGATCCGATACCAGCCGAATCCGTTGAACGTGTGTCCCTGCACGAAGCGCAGCAACCATTTCACCACGATAAACGCGGTAATCGCCGCCACGATGGTTCCCAAAATCATCAGCCCCCAATTGGTCGCTTCGGCTCCCGGATGTTTAATCGCGTCGTAAGTTTCCTTCGCGCCAGCCGCCAGCAGCGTTGGGATACCGAGGAGAAACGAGAACTCTGTGGCCGCAGGCCGGCTGACTCCTAGCGCCAAGGCCATCAGGATGGTTGCGCCAGACCGTGACGTTCCGGGAAACACTCCCGCGACAATTTGAGCCAAACCTACCGCAATCGCCACCGTCCACGTCAATTCCAGCGATCCCTGATGCCCCTTCCTCCAGAACTCGACTCCGAGAATAACTAGGCCACCGATCAACGTCGCCCATGCGATCGGAGTGTTTTCTTTAGGCAGGCGGAAACCGAGCTTTTTGGCCGCCAACATTCCCACCACCGTCAATCCGAATGCCGCCAGAAGCTTCAACAGGTAGGCTCGATTGCTCGGCTCACTGATGCGCAGGATCAAACCTTTGACTCGCTCCGAGAACACCAGCAAGACGGCGAGGACCGCGCCGCACTGAATCACAATGTTAAACATCTCGGACTGCTGCGGAACCCAATGGGCGTTTTCAACCAGCAGCATGTGGCCCGTGGAGGAAATGGGCAGAAATTCGGTAATCCCTTCGATTAATCCGAGAACAATTACAGCCAGCCAATCAGACATGGGCTGGTTAGACGCGAAACGTTCCCGCGAAGCAAGCGACAAAGCTTTCGATCGCCAAATTTCGTTTGTCGCTTCGCTTCCTGGGTCAGTTCGCGTTAGTCTGCCCGCGTGCGTCCGGTTTATCTCGATTACAATGCGACAACTCCCCTCGACCCGCAGGTCCGGGAGGCGATGTTGCCGTTTCTCGGCGAGATTTTCGGAAACCCTTCGAGTATTCACCAAATCGGCCGCCGCGCTAGATCGCTGCTGGACGACGCCCGCGATCGCGTTGCTCATCTGTGGAAAGCGAAGCCCAGCGAGGTCATCTTCACCAGCGGCGGAACTGAGAGCAACAATCTGGCGATTTTCGGTACCGCCCGACTCCTTCAGGGAAAAGGCCAGCATCTGGTCACCTCTTCGATCGAACACCACGCGGTTCTTCACGCTTTCCGGCATCTCGAGCGACACGAAGGTTTCGAAGTCACCTACTTGCCCGTCACTTCCGAAGGCGTCGTTCAGCTGAAGGACGTCGCCGCCGCTTTGAGGCCCGATACGATCCTTGTTTCCGTCATGGCGGCCAACAATGAAACTGGATCCTTGCAGCCGGTTTCCGAAATTGGCGCGCTTTGCCGTGAACGCGGGATCATTTTCCACACCGATGCTGTTCAATGGTTCGGTAAACAGCCTTTTTCAACCATTCACCAATTTAACGCCGATCTCGTTTCCGCGTGTTCCCACAAGTTTCACGGTCCCAAGGGAGCCGGAGCGCTTTTCATTAAGTCACCGCTGTTGCCTCAACCGATCATTGGCGGCGGCGGACAAGAAAATGAACGTCGCGCCGGAACCGAGAACCTCCCCGCTATCATTGGCTTTGCCCGCGCTCTCGAACTCTTCGTTGCGGAACCGGTTTTCTCCGCCGCCAAACTCTCTCCACTAGCTGAACGGATCATTACCTTGGCGGATTCTCTCCTAGGTGTCACCGTTCAAGGCTCCCGTTCAGCGCGTTTGGCAAATACCGTCGCACTTTCCATCGAAGGAACCGACAGCATCGCTTTGCTCGCGGGTTTGGATTTGGAGGGGGTTTGCGCTTCGAGTGGTTCAGCCTGTTCCGCCGGTTCTTTGGAACCCTCTCATGTTCTATCCGCGATGGGTGTTGGTCCGGCGCTTGCATCTTCACTCGTTCGTTTTTCCCTCGGAAAGGAAACCACTGAAGAAGATATCGCATTGGTCGAATGTGTTCTTCCCAAGATCATCGAACGCGTTCGGGGTGCCAACAACTCTGGAGTTCGTCGTTAGCAACTTGTTGAATATGTTAACAACTCTTCGAACCTCGTTGGTCTCGTCTGCTGTTGGTAGTTTTCTTCGCAGCACCAAAACCGCATCTGGAGCCTGCGGCAACCTTGACACCTCTGTTTGTTTACTCTATTCACACCCCTTAATACTGATACGTTTTCTTTCAGAGAGAGAGAAATAGTAAGGGCCGCATGAAACTGACAATTACCAAAGAACAACTGAATCACGGACTGCAGGCGGTCCAGAACATCGTCAGCTCGCGCACCACCCTGCCGATTCTCTCCAACGTCCTGCTCCGGTCGGAGAATGATCGCCTCGAACTGACCGCGACCGATTTGGATGTTACGATTTCCTGTGCGGTGGAAGCTAAGGTTGGCAAAGGCGGGCAGACGACCGTTCCCGTTAAGAAGCTCTCAGGCATTGCTCGCGAATTGCCCGCCGCCGAAATCGACATCGAAGTCGATGAGAAGAATTTCACCGCGATCAATGCAGGCGCTTCGTTTTACAAGATCCACGGTTTGGGAGCGGAAGAATTTCCTCCCCTGCCGAAGTTCAAGGAAAACAAAAAGATCACGCTGCCGCAGGAGAAATTGAAGGGAATGCTGCGTAAAACTTCCTTTGCGATCTCCACGGACGAAACCCGCTACGTGCTGAACGGAATTCTTTTCAGCCTCAAAGATCACAAGCTGACGATGGTTGCTACTGACGGGCGCCGCTTGGCTTTGGTGGATGAAGAAGCGGACATTCCCGATGATTGCCAGGGCGAATTCATTGTTCCGAACAAGGCGATCAACGAATTGAATCGTCTGCTCCAACCTAAGGGCGAAGTCGAAATAAAGTTCTCTGAGAACCAAGCCGCCTTCACGTTGAAGGACGACAAAGGCTTCACGATCCTAATTATTTCCAAGCTGATCGAAGGCAATTATCCGAACTACCGGCAGGTTATTCCCGCTGAATCGAAGGAACGCATCGCGTTGATTAGGGAAGAATTCCTCCAAGCTCTGCGTCGGGCGGAAATCATGACCAGCGAGAAGTCGAACTCGGTTAAGCTGAATTTCACGAAGAACAACCTCGCCATCACCGCCAACACGCCTGAAGTCGGCGAAGGTCGCGAAAGTCTCGCGATCAACTACAAGGGCAAGGATTTCGCGGTCGCTTTCAATCCCGCCTACTTGATGGATCCGCTTAAGGCGCTCGATAACGACGAGATTTTCTTCGAGTTGACCGACGAACTCAGCCCTGGCGTGGTTAAGATCAACGGCCCGTTCCTCTACGTCATCATGCCGATGCGCATGAGTTGAGCGGCGCGAGAATTTAAGCAGCGGTCAGTTGACTCCTGAGCAGACGGGGAGTTAAGTAGGTCACGACCTATGAAAACCACCACGATCTCATCATTGCTTCTCGCTCTTCCCTTGGCCCTTCTAACGCCCGGCTGCTCGACCGAAGGATCTCACCACCAACATCACGGCGGTAAGTCCCATGAAACATCTTGGTCCTCGGTAAAACAACTCGTCGCCACAATTAAGCCGACGGCTGGGAATAAATGTTCGGGAACGGTTCGTTTTACGGAGGTCGACGGCAGTGTTTACGTTTACGCAGAGCTCGAAGGTCTGACGCCGAACGCTAAACACGCGATGCACATTCACGAATTTGGTGATGCGACGGGAACTGACGGCACGAAAGCAGGCGGACACTACAACCCCGAAGGACACCAGCATGGTCTTCCTGAGGCCGCCATGCGCCATGCGGGCGATCTTGGCAACGTTCAGGCAGATGCCAACGGTAAAGCAGTATATCGCCTCACTGTGGACAACGTTTCTATGGTTGGTTTGAAGAATCCGATTATTGGCCGTGGCGTCATCGTCCACGCGAAGACGGATGATGGCGGACAACCTGTCGGCAACGCCGGTCCGCGCATTGGAGTAGGAGTGATCGGCATTGCCAATCCGGCTCAATAGCCTCTGCGATATTTAGTAACTAGGTGACCCCGCTCCCATCGAAAGATCGGAGCGGGATTTTGTTTGCTCACGGTAAACCCGCCGGTCGATTCAAAGTGGGGATCTCCGATCGCGCTGAAATCAAAACAACGCGCAGTGGTCCTTAATTTTTGGGAGCGATCGAATTTCCGACCAGTGACAACGCCTCCACGAGCGCGGCGGTGGACGTAGGTACTTTGCCACGCTGCCACAACACAATGAAATCCCAGCGAGCTTTCGCGCCCGCTAGCGGCACAAAGACCACGCCCGGATGCGTGAAGCTGCGGAAGTAGTCCGGCAAAAGCGTCACGGCGGACTCGGACACGACCTGCGACAACACGTTCGTGATGCCATCGGTCACGACCGCGAAGCGCGGTTTGAAACCAGCGGCACGGCACAGCGAGATCATCCAGCGGTTGCGCCCGGGCATTTGATTCTCGTCGATGCCGATGAAGTCGCGACCTTTGAGAATCTTTAGTGAAATGCTTTTGTTGACCGCCAACGGATCGGAAGCCGAAAGCGCTACGCACACACCGAGCGAACAAATCTTCTGGCTGTAGAAATCTCGAGCCGCAACGGCGCCCTCCTGACCGATAAGTGCGACATCGAGTTCCCCAGCGCGCAAGGCATCGATCTGCTCCTTCGGTGACATATCGTGCAACTTGAGTTTCAGCTCGGGATACGACTTCCGCAGTCGCGCGAGCGCCGGAGTCAAAACGCTCTGGGCGGCGGAGATCAAATAGCCAACTCGCAGTTCCGATCGCAGACCGCGGGACTCGCGTCGGAGATCGGCGAGCGCGCTTTCGTAGGAATCGAGTACCGGGCGCATTGCTTTCATCAGCGCGTGCCCTAGCCCGGTGGGCTTCACGCCGCTCGCTTCGCGTTCGAGCAATTTCCCGCCCACATCGTACTCGAGCGATTTCATCTGCCGGCTCAAGGCGGGTTGCGAAATGCGCAACCGCACAGCGGCGCGGTTGACGCTGCCCTCCTCGACCACGGCGAAGAAAGCGCGGATTCGGTCAATCATTCAGCGAGGGTATGCACATCCGGCATAACGGCAACTCCCAACCGGCATTACCCAAACCGCCGCGCGGGCCGCACATTGTCGCCAATGAATGCAACGAATCTCACTCAACGACCGCCTCGCAGCCCCCGCGTGCGCCTCGGCGGCTACACCGTTCTCCCTCGCGTCCTGGACAAGGCCCGCGCCACGCTGGCCGGCACAAACGGCGACTACAAATTCAACAACCCGCTCGACAATGTGCTGTTCGCCTTCGCCGGCGTCACGAGCGATTCCTTCCTAGCGCAGGTGAAAACCGGCGCCGGCGATTTTGAAATGCTGCAGTGGTTTCAGGCGCAGACCAAGAAGGCGCCTCACGAAATCGCCGCTTGGAGCACATGGACCGAAACATTCCTGGATCACGACGTCGAAACTCGCGAATGGCTGGCGGGCCGCATTAAGTCGCTGGATGCCCGCCGCACGGACATCGGGTCGCTGTTCGATTATCTCGATTTCGACGACTACCTGTCCTTTGGCGGGCGGGCTTGAATTAGCGGTGAATCAACCCTCAACCCTCAAATCATTTTATGGCTGATCGATTCATGCAAACCGTCCTCACGCCGTCAGTGCACGCAGCGCAGGATCGCTACTTCGGGCGACATGCGGTCATCGACTCCGCGCCTGAAAACGATCCCCTCACCGACGAAGAGCGGGTCTTCATCGAGGCGCGCGATTCGTTTTACATGGCGACCATCACCGAGAATGGCTGGCCCTACGTGCAGCATCGCGGCGGCACGCCGGGATTTCTGCGCGTCGTCAGCCCCACGCAACTCGCCTTCGCCGATTACAAGGGTAACCGCCAGATGCTCTCCACCGGCAACCTTGCCGCCAACGACCGCGTTGCGCTGTTCCTCATGGACTACCCGCGTCGCGAGCGGCTGAAAATCCTCGGCCACGCCCGCGTGGAGGACGCGCGCCAGCATCCCGAACTCGTCGCACATCTCGCTGAACCTTCGGCGCGCGGCATCGTCGAACGGCTGTTCTTCATCGACGTGCTCTCGTTCGATTGGAACTGTCCGAAATACATCACCCCGCGCTTCACCGCCGCCGAGGTCGAAGTGGTCGTGGCGCCATTGAAAAAGCGCATCGCGGAGTTGGAAGCGCAACTGAAAACAAAATGACCAGTGTCAGTGGTCAGTGATCGCCGAAAAGTCGAACCAAAACTGTCGGCGCTCTGAGAGCGGGGCTACGCTTAAGCCAGCAACGGCTTCACCACGTGGCCGTGAATATCCGTGAGGCGGAAGTAGCGGCCCTGGAATTTGTAGGTGAGGCGTTCGTGATCGATGCCGAGGAGGTGCAGCACCGTCGCCTGGAAGTCGTGGACGTGTACTTTGTTCTCGATGGCGTTGAAGCCGAATTCGTCGCTCGCGCCGTAGCTGATGCCCGGTTTAACGCCGCCGCCGGCCATCCACATCGTGAACGCGTAAGGATGATGGTCGCGGCCCCATTGCTTGGTCTCCTCGATCTTGCCCTGCAAAAACGGCGTGCGCCCGAATTCACCGCCCCAGATGACGAGTGTGTCGTCGAGCAGGCCGCGTTGCTTGAGGTCCTGCACGAGCGCGGCGCTCGGGGCGTCCACGTCGGTGCACTGGATTTTGAGCTGGGTGTTGAGGTTGCGATGCTGGTCCCAGCCGGCGTGCATGAGCTGGATGAACTTCACGCCGCGCTCGGCGAGCCGGCGGGCCATAAGGCAGTTGTAAGCGTAGCTGCCCTGCCGCTGCACATCGGGCCCGTAGGCGTCGAGCGTGGACTGCGGTTCCTTCGAGAGGTCGGTGAGTTCGGGCACGCTCGTCTGCATCTTGTAGGCCATCTCGTATTGCGCGATGCGCGTGGCGATCTCCGGGTCGCCAAATTCGCGCAGCTTCATTTCATTCAAACGCGCGAGGTCATCGAGGATGCCGCGGCGCACTTCGCGGCTCATACCGTCCGGATTCGAGAGATACAGCACAGGGTCGCCACTGCCGCGGAATTTCACGCCTTGGAATTTCGATGGCAGGAAACCGCTGCCCCAGTAGAAGTCGTAGAAAATCTGGCCGCAGCTCGCTTCCTTATCGCGCGAGGTCATCACGACGAACGACGGCAGCTCCTGCGTGTCGGTGCCGAGGCCGTAGGTGAGCCACGCGCCCATGCTCGGGCGACCGGCCATCTCGGAGCCAGTGAGGAAAAACGTAATGCCGGGCGCGTGGTTCACGGCCTCGGTGTGCATGGACTTGATGAAGCACAGGTCGTCGGCGATCGCCGCCGTGCGCGGGAGGAAATCGCTGACCCACGCGCCGCTCTGGCCGTGCTGTGCGAATTTCGTGATCTCGGAGAGCACCGGGCGCGCGGTCTGGTTGCCGGTCATCGTGCTGAAGCGGCGTCCGCCCACGACTTCGTCGGGAATTTGTTTGCCGTGCCACTCTTTGAGCTTGGACTTGTAGTCGAATAGATCGACGTGCGATGGCGCGCCGTTTTGGAAAAGATAGATGACGCGCTTGGCCTTCGGTGCGAAGTGCGGAAGGTCGGGCAGCCCGCCGATGTGGGTTGCACTCGCACCGCTCGCCGCCGCACCGAACGCCTCGCGATTCAACAACGACGCCAACGCCGCGGTGCCGAGGCCCATTGCGCTCCGACCAAAGAATTGCCGGCGAGTCAGGTAGGCTTGGTATTCGAGCAACGGATTCATTTGTTAAGGGCGAAATATTTTTCTGCGTACCGCCGGCCGATCTCGTTCTGTGACGGCGTATCGAAATGGACGTTGTCGCCGATGTTGCCCTTCAGATCCCGCGCATCCACACAGGCGGTGTGTGAGCGCTTGGTGGGCAGCGACAGCAGCAGTTCATTCATTTTGGATCGGAACGGAGCGCCGGCATCGGCCTGCATTTCACCGATGGTGCAGGCGATGAAGGGAAGATCCGGCGAACCCAAGTCCGCGCGCAAATCGTCCACGAGCTTGAGCAACTTGCCTTCGTAAACCGGCAGGCGCTCAGCCGTGGCGTCGGCTTCACCCTGCAACCAGAGCGCCGCACGGATGCGCGCCTTGACGGGGGCGGTCAGCTGCACGGCCAGTTTCGCACGGCGCAACGCTTCGTTGTAAAGTCTCGCTCCCTTCTGCCACAGGGCAATCTGCGAGCCGCCCACGGCGCACGGAATCAGACCGACGCGCAGTTTGGGTTCGCGCGCGGCGACTACTTCCGCAAATGCCAGCCCGGAACCGACCCCGGCGTTGTCGTAACCCTTAAACGTCTGCGCATCGCCCTTGAGATGCAGCGGGTGCCGCGCGAGATACCACGCGTCGTCGCCGAGGTGCATCATCACGAGGCGCGGGTCGCGCTTCGGTTCGTCCGGCATCACGCCACGCCCCTTCATGTTCGACTGGCCGATGAGCAGGAATAAATCGAGCCGGTCAATTCCATCGGGCTGTTTCGTAATATCGATCGGCTCGAGGGGAGGCTTCGAGGGCGGTGGAGTTTCAGCACGCCCCTCCCGCTTCTTGGCCGCAGCGGTAAGCGATTGGCCGAAATTAAAAGCCAGTGCCGCCGTGCCTAGGCCCATCGCGCCGCGACCGAAAAACTGGCGTCGCGTAAAAAAGGCGTGGTGTTCGCGGTGCGGTTTCATGGTCGAGATTTCTGCGGAGAACTTTCTACTTAGCTTTCTTTGTCGTCGAGCTTTGGACGGCGTCCTCGCCGTAGGCTTTCACCTCGTCCTTCATCAACGTCGGCGGGCCGCTGAGCCAGCCGAGCGAGGCGAGGAACTTATCCATCTTGATCAACGAAGAATCAAGGAGTAGGCCAGCTTAGGTAGAACCGCTTAAACCATCGGCGTGAAGCCCATCACGAGATCGAACTTCGCGGCGAGCTCGCCCGCCTTCGCGCCTGGGATCGGTTTGAATTCAACTTCCAGCGCCTTCGGATTTTTAACGCCGCGCGTCACGTTGTCGTTGGCGTTGAGCGGATGATCCTTGATGTGCATCTCGGTGGTCCACTTGTCGCGGCCCTTGAGTTTCACGGCGTAGTGAATGTGCGGGCAACGACCGGTGTAGGCCACCGGTTTGATGGTGCGGAAAAGATATTCGCCCGTCTCACCCGTGAGGAACCTTCCGTAGCCTTGGAAATTATTATCCGCCTTCGATTTGTCACCGCTGCGGCTGTGGATGTAGATGCCGTTATGATCGGCCTCCCAGATTTCCACGATGGCATTGCGCAGCGGCTCGCCATCCGGCCCGAGCACGCGACCACTGACGTAACTGATCTCGCCGACCGCGGGTGTGAGCGCGTCGTTGATGAGGACAAGATCGTTGTCGGTATCGAGCGGCAGATGATCGGGGTAGAAGGGCCCGAAGCCTACCTTCGGCGTTTGCGTGAGCGCGGCAGCAAAAGCTCCCGGCGCGCTGAAGAACGCGGCACTAAGTCCGAGTGTGTGGAGAAACTGGCGACGATTGGTGTTCATGGCGGTGAGGTGGTGGTTGCTTGCAAGATAGCCGCCATCGTCGGGAATTGCGATTTCAATTTGCGTTTGCTCGGCGTGATCACTTTTTCGCCGAACGCTCCGTTCTCTCGGTGAGCAGATACGTCATCAAGTCGCGGAGCTCACCTGGCGTGAGCGCCTTGTCGATTCCCTCGGGCATGAGCGAGAGCGTCATGGGCTCCACCTTCGTGATGTCCGCCTTCTTCAACTTGGCCACCTTTCCGCCCGGCTGGGCGATGCTCAGCGTCTGCTCGTCCTCACCGGCGCGCGTGCCGGTGACGGGCTCACCCTGCTTCAGCGTGACGTTGTAGCCAACGGCGTCGGGATTGATCGCGGCGCTTGGCTCGGCGATGTCGCGCAATACACTCGCGTAGTCGCGGTGCACGAGGTTGTTCAAGTCAGGCCCGACGGCGAACCCTTCGCCGCGCAGCGTGTGGCAAGTGATGCAAGCGGCCTTGCCGCGGAACAACTCGTGGCCGCGATCCCAATCGCCGTCGGTGAGCTCGGGAATCTTGCGCTCCAAATTATCTTTGGTGCCGGGTTTCGCAAATGGCATCAAGAAGCGTCGCGTCTGCGGGGCGCGGAGACGGGCATCGCGGTCGGTGAAATAGGAAACCTCGAGCGAACGCGCCGGCGTGGCGACTGAGAGAAAGATCTCCGGCCACACGTTCTCCTTCACGGCGGCCGCGGTGAGGCGCGACTCGTGTTCGTTTACGCGCTCCACTTTCGCGCCTTTCCCTTCGAGCTTGAGCACGCCGTCGCTTTTGAAGATGAGTGTCACGGTTTCCGGCTTGGGCACGTAGCCGAGATCCGCGCCCGGCTGGGTCGCGGGTTGCAGCATGTTGAAGAGGTCGACCTGACCTCGCAGCGTGAGCGTGCCGGTGGTTTCGAGGTTTTTCCACAGGTCGTCGTGCGTGGAACTAGCGCGGGTGAACTGCTTCGCGGCGATCAAATCCGGATGCGGCAGCCAGCCGTTCCATTTGCCCGCTTTGCCACGGAACTCAACTGCCACGCCGGACAGGTCATGCGTCACATCGAGCGCAGGTTGTCTGCCCGCGGAATCAGCAGTGACGGCAAGCGCGTAGTGATAAGCCTCCGCCCGTGAAGCCGTTTCCATGACGAGGCTTTGCGCATCGGCACCGAGACGCGCGGACTTCACCGGCAACGCGTGCCGCGCCTGGCGTTGTTGCATCTGCACCACAGCGTAGCCGGGACGCATCTTCTCCACCTGGTCTGCCGCCGAGACATATCGGCCGAACTCGACCTTCGTCCGTGTGGCGAGATTTTTCGCCGAATCCGCACCGAGCTTCTTATCGAAGGCGATGACGGTTTCCGTCGGACTGGCGGGCCACGTCAGCACGGGCTGCGGCGCGGCGGAATCGCGGTAGCTGATTTTGAAAATGTGCCCTTCGCCGTTCGGACCATTACCCCAATCCGGCTTGCCGCTGTGACAGCAGATGACGAGGTCGCCTATGGGTGAAATCGCGCAATCGACCACGAGCATGCCAACGTTCGCGATGAGCTGGCTCTGCGCCGCGTAACCAGCAGCGGTCTTCGCGAGCGTGCTGCGCCAGAGTTTGCCGCGCGATTCGCCGGTGATGATCGCGTCGTCCTCCCAGAACGCTGGCCCGAAACGTCCGCGCCCAATGGTGGGCGTGTTGAAACGGAAGCCACACGTGCTCTGATGCTGCGGGCCGTAATCGAACACGCTCGGCTCATCCACGACGTTCGGTAGAAACTCCGGATGCCGCGGCGGGAATCCGTAGTGACGTCCGGTCTGCAGGTGGAGCAGTTCATCGAACGGATTTCCGTTCGGGCACCACGTCGCGCCTTCCTGATCGGTGGCGAAGAGGTCGCCGTGCTTGTTGAACTGGAGCGACATGATGTAGCGCAGGCCGCTCGCGAGCTGCTCCACTTTGCCGTCCCGCGTAAAGCGCAGCAGGCAACCGCGGCGTTGATCGGTCGAGTAGCGCGGTGTGCCGGTTTGTTGCCCGCCCTTTTTGAAACCGTCGTGCCAGTATGGATTGCTGAACCCGGCGTTGCCCAATGTGACGTAGAGCGCGCCGTCGGGCCCGTAGGCAATCGCCATCGAGCTGTCCACACGGCGATGATTCAGATACGGGGCCTTCACCAACTTCGGGTCATCGAAACCCTTCACGACCGTCTCGCGTTTGTCGGGCACGCCGTCGCCATCCGTGTCGCGGAAACGCACGACCGCATCCGTGAGCACGATGTGCGGTTCGCCGTCCTTCACGACCATGCCGAGCGGATAGTCCGCGCTCGTTTCGGCCGAGAACGTGATCACCTTGTCCTCCAACCCATCGCCATCCGTATCGCGCAACAGGTGAAACCGCCCATCGTAACCGGCAGAGAACAACCGGCCGTCAGGCGCATACTCGATGTTGTTGAGACTGGTGAGCTTGATGGGCAACTCGCGCACGATGAAACCGGGCACGAGCATTTGCGGCAAAGAAGCCTCTCCAGCACTCAACGGGTCGGACGCGCAAACGAGCGCGCTGATCGCAGTGATCAGCAGTCGGGGCGTATTCATGATTTGAGTTTAACGATTCGGCGCGAGGTCATCCATGCCGAATGATTAATCGTCGCGCTTGACCTTGATTCCAGCTGGCGGCGGCAGAAACGCCCGACCACTGGCCATGATTCCATCCCAACGCTTGCGGCAGTCCGCCGCCATGCGCTGCGCCACGTCGGGGAACTTGTCCTGCACATTGGTAGTTTCACGCGGATCTGCAATGATGTCGAAAAGCTCGCTGCCACCGCTGGGTAGGGCGTGAAACTTGAACCGCGCTCCGCGCAATGCGAGATGGTGATCCTCATAGCGACGCGGTTTTCCAGCCGCAAGATCCTTGGGAGAACCCGGTCCCGAAATCGCGATGCGGAAAAGGTCGGGGCGCTCGAACGTCGCATCGGCTTTCTCCAAAGCTGGTCGCAGGCTGACTCCATCGAAGGGCAGATGCGTGAGGCTGCTGGCTTTGATGCCAGCCAGATCGAGCATGGTGGGTAGAATGTCTTCCGCGCCGCCAAACTGTGCGCGTTGTCCCGGCGCGATGTGATCCGGCCAGCGGACAAGCATGGGGACGCGAATGCCATTCTCCCATGCGGTGGCCTTGTGGCCGCGGAGCTGATGCAGGTTGCGTTTCTTCCAATCTTCGGGCGCGATGGTTTCCTTGGCGTTGTTCTTTTCGCTCATGCCGTTGTCGCTGACGAGCACGACGATGGTGTTCTTCTCCTGACCACTTTCACGGAGCGCATCGAGCAGGCGGCCAATCGCCATGTCCATCTGCGCGATGCTGCCGTAGCATAGCGCGAGGTCCTTCGAGAGCCCAGCTTTCTCAAACGGTGCGGAAAATTTCTCGTCACACACCCAGGGCAGGTGCGGGATGACGTAGGCTGCGGTGGCGAACCACGGCTTGTCCGGATGTTTCTTCCAAAAGTCCAAAATTAAATCGGTGAGGATGTCCACGGTCCAGCCCTTGGGCTTCAGCGTGCCGTCGCGGTTCGGCAAAATGGGATCGCGATGCTGGTAGCCGCTGACGAAATAGCCCTGATCCCAGCCGCGTTCCCAAGGCGAGGAATCCGGTAACCGCGCAGTGTCCGCCTTGCCCGCGTAAAACGTGCGATAGCCGACGGCGCGGAAAAACGCGGGCATGAGCGCTTCATCGCGGAGCAAATTCGCCCGCGGCGGCACGCCCCAGACACCAGCGGTGAGATGTTGGCGCCCAGTGTAAAAAGTCGCCCTCGACGGCGAGCACGCGGGGTTGACGACGAAGTTTTCAAACACCGCCGACTGCGCCGCCAGCCGATCCATGTTCGGCGTCTTAACGAGCTTGTTGCCGGTGAAACCGAAGTCGCTGAACCCTTGATCGTCGGTGATGATGAACAGGACGTTGGGCCTTTGTTCGGCAAATGCCGGCGCAAGAAATCCGAGACCGAGGAAAAGTATGAGGAATGCCTTGATAGATTTCATTTGGATTGGCGTTCGAGCAGACCAACGCACGGAGTCTTCGTTTCGCCATAGCCGCCGTGGAAAATGAAGCGGGTAAAGCCGGGCTCGAGGATCATGCGCTCGTCTGCGCCTTCACGCAGCGGCTCGCCGTGAACGAGGTCGCCGTTCCAGCCGCCTTCGGTCATGCGGATGTTTTTGAGTCCAGCCAATGGAGCCTCCGGCGTGGCGAACTCCGCACGCCACGGCCCCTCGATGCGGTCGGCGACGTAGCTCTGCTGATACTGACGCCGCTGATTCGTTGCGGGGTCAGTGGTCGCGGCGGTGAGATTCATCCAAAAATGCGGCGGCTTGCCCGGCGACTCAATGCGGTACGTGTGGCTCGCGTAGAGGAAATTGCCCTCGAGTGCGACGACCGGCTTCGACCAGCCGCGCGGGTAGTTCGCGAGCGATGTCTCGGAACGCCACAGCCGTCCGCCACCCGTGGCGAAGAGATGCGCCTTCGCGTCATCGCAGATGATGTAGAAATCCATCCACGACTTGAGCGGCTTCTCGCCCGCATCGGGCGGCGGTAGGTCGAGGATTACCGGCTTCGACCAGCCCTGTGGATCGTCGATGCGCGCATTGGTGCTGAGCACCGCAACGTTCTTCGGATAGCGCCCCGTGGTGTCCGCCTGCTGGCCGATCCATTGCCATTGCTTCGTCGGGCGAAAGTAAAACACCTGCGGCACGAATGCGCCGCCCACCGGAAGCGTCACCGGCTGCGGTGTTGGCGCTCCGGGTTTCAAGGCATCGAGCGCGAAATACATCGAGCCCGCAAACACATGCCACTTCCCGCCATCGCGCACTGCGCACGGATCGAGCAGCTTCACCGGCGCACCGGATGCCGGACGCGACAGATCCAGCACCGGCGCGCCGAGTGTCCATTGATGGGCGTTGGCAGCGCGGGATACGTTGTTCAGCAATACCATCGCGCACAAATAAGCGAACATCAGAAGGCTATTCCCAAGGGCTTTTCTCGTGTTCATGGTTCAAATCGATTTCCGGCTTGGTGAAGTGCGTTGTTCAAAACACCCGACGCATCGGGTGCGACATAGCCGAAGGCATTCGTACCGGTGCCGCCAATGAAAACGTTGCCGGTCACGCGAATATTTTTCGGAAGCAAGGGATACTCCGGGCGCGCGAAAATCCCGGCAGCAATCCGCGTGACATTGTGTTCGAAGCGATTTCCCTCAATGACGATGTCGCGCGGGCGTGCGTAGCCAATGCTCTCGCCGGCATTCTCCACATCGGCGGCCATGAGCGAAATGGTCCAGTAGTAGTGATTGCGCGGCTTGCCCAGATTCCGAAACGTGTTGCCGCGAATGACGTGACCTGCACCCTGCATCCGCACGCCGCCGGTGTCGGGGCGGTTATGCCCGTCCCAGACATTTCCCTCGACAAGAACTCTGCTGGTCTCGCGCAAACACAGCACGCCTTGGCAGGCGGTGAAGGTGTTGCTGCGAACGAACACGTCCGACGCCTTGAGCGTGATGGTTTCGTTCTCGCCATCGCAGCGCTCGAAGTCGTTTCCCTGGATCAACGAACCCGTCGACTTCGCCTTCTCGCCACTCCAGCCGATCTGGACGATCTCGTATCCATTCTGGTGATCGAGGAATGGCCGGTTCACGAAGCGGTTGTTCAGTATGTGCAGCCGCTGCAAACCATCGCGCGGCAGATCCTGCGCGGAGAGCATCTGACCGTAGTTGCGGAGATTCGCAAACGTCGAGTGGGCCACCGTGTTGTCGCGTCCCTGCACCGTCAGGTAAAACTCGCGCACGCGCGGCCAGTCGGCGGGATCGGGCGAGTTGCAATTGTCGATCGTAACACGGTGGACGATGCAGTGATCGGCGGGACGGTTGGTGCCGTTGCCGAGGCGAAGAATCGTGGTGCCTTTGTTCGTCACCGTGATGTTCCGAAACTCGAGGCCGCTGATGATGAGGTGCGAGCCTTCGAAAATCGCGCTTGAGCCGCCGGTGAAAACCGTGCCGCCGGGACGTTCGGCGCGAATAAGAATTGGCGCCGTTTCCGTGCCGCGACCAGCGAAGGTAATGTGCGCGTCGTTCCATTGGCCCGCGGTCAGCGCCAACTGGTCGCCGGGCGCAAGCTTCCCGGACAATGCCCGGACTTCTTTCGCGCTCTTCGCACGATGCACTTTCCCGGTGAACAGCCCGCTTGCCTCGAAACCGGCGGACTCGATTTTCAGCAAACGAGGATCGATCGGTCGCTGCAATTCTTCGCGTGGGGAATTCTGAGCGAACCCGTCGTGAATCAGCGCGCAGACTGCGAGCGCGATCACGATTAACCGGAACGCTGCTTGGCGCTCGGACGGAGATCCCGAGAGAAACTTCATTGCCAGACTCAGCTCAATCAGCTCAAGCGCGCTGTCCGAGTTTCTTCAACACGGCCACGCCTTCGCTCCATTCGACTTCGTGGGGGAGACGGTGACTTTTCGCTGCGATCGCGGCGACGACTCCGGCGGCCTCGCCCATCGCGGTGGAGTTGCCGGTGACGCGGTAGCTCGAGTGCGCAATGAAATCGCCGCTGATGTTGCGGCCCGCCATCATTAGGCCGTCCACGTCCTTCGCGATGAGCGCGCGCAACGGGATGTCGTAGGGCTTCACTTTCATGCCATGGCTCGAATAAGCGTTCGTCTTGTTGTGCTCCGCGCTCGTGGCGTGGACATCGATGGAAAAGGTCGGACGCACAACCGCATCTTCGTGCCTTGCGCCGGTGGTGACGTCGGCGGTGTTCACCGTGTAGCGACCGGCAATCCGGCGGCCATCGCGCACACCGATTTGTTCCGCCGTGGCCGCAATCTGCACACCTTCCCACGGGCCACCGAGTTTGCGCAGGCCGTTGGTGATACGATTCATCTCAGCGCGGGCTCGCACCGTCGCCTCGGTGACCTGCGCGGCGTCGTAGGGTTTGATGCCATACTCGTGGTTCATCATCACGAGCAACAAATTGTCGCGCACCTGCCAGAGCGTCGGCTTGCTGTAGGAGGGGAAATGACCCGCGCGCTTAATTTCGGCGAGGAAGGCGTCTTTCGCAATGCCGTCCGCGGCGCTCGGGTCGGACTTGTGAATGAACGCCGCCAACGCTGCTGCGTCTTTCACGACGAGCAAAGCGTTGAGTGACATCGGCTGACATGGGCAATCTTTCGCCTCGCCGATTTCCCACGCGCAACCCGCGAGCGCGCCCAGGTCGCCGTCGCCGGTGGTGTCGATAAAGATCGGCGCGCGCCAAGCCTGGCGACCGGACTTCGATTCGGTAACGATCGTTGTCAGCCGGCGCCCGTCGCGATACGCGGCGGCTACGCGGGTGTGCAGTTGAAATTTCACGCCGGCCTCGACGCACAATTCCTCGAGCAACAACTTCATGCCCTCCGGCTCGTAGCAGATGCTCTTCATGCTGGTGCCGCGGCGCATCCCGCGCTCGTTGAGCTTCACCAACAGCTCGCGCGCGAATCCGGGCTTGTCGAAATCTAGCAGGTAGCCGAGCAGTCCCGCCGTCCACACGCCACCGAGACAGCCGCGCCATTCGAAAAGCCGCACCTTGGCGCCCGCGCGCGCCGCGGTGATCGCTGCGGAAACTCCCGCTGGTCCGGCACCGCAGACAATCACGTCCACATCGCCGACCAACGGCAACGTCATCGCGGGCTCGTGGAAGTTTTTCCCGTCGGACGAAATGGTCGCTTTCTTGTCGGCGCCGGAGACGAGTTGCGGTGCGGCGACGGCGCTGAGCGCGGCGGCGCTGAGGAAGTTCCGGCGAGTGAAGGCGTTCTTAGGCGAGTTCATGGCTTTGTGTAAATGAATCTACTAGCGAGTGCGACGCTCGGCGACGCCGATTTTTGGTTCGGTCGAAGCGTCGAAAGAAAGTCGCTCACGGTTTCGAAATAATAGAAATAAGCTCAGCCGCGCCCGCTTGAAAGCGCTTCGGGGCTTCGCTCCAAGCTTCCGCAGCGGCTTTCGCGCACCGCGCTTCGGAATCGTTGTAGCCCGCTTGCACAAGTCGGCGCGTGGCCTCGGCTTCGGCGATGTAAAGCACCGCATAGGCGGCGTTCGACTTTTCAGCGAGCGCGCGGAAAAGACCCGGTGAGTTGACGTCCATGGCGAAGCCAACGCGGCGCTCGTTGTTCTCAGCAGTTTGCAACGCCCGATGCAAGGCCTCGCGCTGCTTATTCCACTCACCAAGCGCCAACGTAAAGGCGTCGGCGTTATCGGGTTTGCCGAGAGCGCGCGTGATGATCTTGCCCGTCGCATTGTCGCGCGCATGGCCGGTGTCGAGTTTCGCGTACGACTTCCAATTGCCCGCGAGTAAATGCTTCCGCTGCGCGGGATCGAGAATTTCCCACACGACGCGACCGAATTCGTAATCGGCCAGATGCTCTTGCAACGTCCACGCCATGCGCAGGCGCATCCATTCGGTCAGCTCGGCGCGCAATGCCGGTGCGTCCGGCGCGCTCGCGGCGGCGTAACGCCACATCACCTCGTTAAACCTACAGCGAAGCGTGTTCCGCTCATCGTGCCAGCGAAGGTTGCTCGGCGAACGCTGCGCGATGATTTCCTTCAGGCGAGTCGCCTGCTCCGGCCTGAGCAACTTCGCGGCGTTGCGTTGCAGTCCGAAAATGTAACGGTTGAAAAACGTCTCCGGGTCCGGCCGCGAGAGAATCACTGTGGTGACCGCACCAGCATCAGCTGGAGCTTCCGCCGCCGCCGCGAGTCGCGGCTCAATTAATTCCGCCACGCGCGATTGCAAGGGCGTTGCCCTGACCGTCACCGCCGTCAACAGGACGGCGGAAACAAGTTGGAGCAAGGATTTCATCGGTCGGCGGTCAGCGTTCGGCGATTACTGGTATCGCTTGGGAGGTTGGGCCACGGCGTTGAGCTTTGCTTCGGCATGGGCTGCAAATTCGGCGAGGCTCAGGAAGCCGTCCTTGTCGGTGTCGGCGCTGCTGAAATGTTGCCCGGCGTGGGCGCCCATGCGGGAGATTTTGCGATACTCGGTGGCGTCGAGCTTGCCGTCCTTGTTCGCGTCGAGCCGGGCGAAGCAGGCGTCGGTGCCTTCGGAGAGAATGGCAAACCAAGTCTGCTTTTTCAGTGTTTCGGCGAGTTCGATGACGTCGAGGAAACCGTCGAGGTTGGCGTCACCGGATTCAAAATGGGCTTCGCCGTGATGCTTCGCCTGCACGTCGAGCGGCAGGTATTCGCCAAGGCTGAGTTTGCCGTCGTGGTTTTTGTCGGCGGCTTTTAACACGCGCGCGATGAGCTGTTGGTGCGTCTCGGCGTGGAGCACGGGGGAAAATGTCAGCAGGACGACGAGGAAGCCGAGCAAGGAGTTCATGTGCTGTGGTCAGCGTGGGGCGGTTGCTTTCTTCTCCGTCGGCAGAAATTTCGCCAGGTCACGCATCGCAATCACCGTGCAGCCCGAGTCCTTGAGGTGCTGCATGTAGGCCTCGAAGTTCGCCGGATCGGTGTTCACCCACGGATGCTTAAGGTCCGGCACCCCATGGAAAGTAATCACCGCGATGCGACCGTCGCGAGCCTGATCGACGGCGGCCTTGAACTGCTCCAGCGTGCTCGCCGGCCTGCTGTCGAAGGCCTGTGGCAACGTCAGCGGCTCGTCCTTCGAGGGATCGAAAGCCTGCGCCCCACCGGCGCGGGCGAAACGGTAGCCGCGCTCGCGCAGCAGTTTCACCGCAGCTTCACTCGTCTTGTAGCCGGGGTAGCAAAAACTCACCGGCTTCGGGATGCCATATTTCGCGCACTGCTGCTCAATGAATTCCACGTCGGCTGCCAGTTGCTCGGGCGTCTGCTTCGTAACGCCGGCGTGCCGGCGTGTGTGATTGCCGATCTCAAATCCATCCGCATGCAATTGTTGAATCTGCTCCCACGTCAAGTAGTGCTCCTTGTCCGTGAGGAACTCGAAGCCTTCCGTTATAAAAAACGTCGCGCCGAATCCATGCTTTGTGAGCAGCGGCGCCACGAACGTCGCGTGGCTCGCCACCGAGTCGTCGAAAGTCAGCACGACCAACCGCTCCGGCACCGGCGCGGCGGCCACCGCGGATGTCGCGATGGCGATGGCAGCGAGGATACGGAGCAATGGGCGCAAGATTTTAATCATGGGCGGAGTCCGGCTGACCACATCTTTCAAATCTTCACGTCATCGATCAGACCCGTGTTCAGGCCTCAATGCCCGTGTTTGAAGGCCGCGTGGTCGGCGCTGCCGCCGGCGAGCAGATACGCGAGCAGGTCGAGGATTTGCTCCTGATCCAACGAGTTGAGCAGTCCGGCGGGCATGAGCGAGAGCGCGGAGGGGCGGCGTGACTTGATCGCGTTCTTGGCGACCTTCTGCATCTGCTCCCGCGCCGGGCCGGTCTGGAGGGTCACGCTGTCTTTGTCCTCGGCGAGCACAAGGCCACTCAAGGAGTTTTCGTCGCCGAGCTCGAGCGTCAGGTTGCGATATTTTTCCTCGATGTTCTTCGAGGGCTCGAGGATTTCCTGCAACACGGCCTTGGCGTCGCCCTTATATTTTTTCACGACATCAACGAGGGCCGGGCCGAAGACGACGCCTTCCTTGCCCAACTGGTGGCACTGCGCGCAGGCAAGCGAGGTGAAGAGTTGCTGGCCGCGCGCGAAGTTGCGGTGCTGACCCACGCGCTTCAGGTCCTCGGCGAGGTCGGTGATTTTCCATTCGGTGATCTTCGTCTCCGTGACGGGATTTTTGGCGAGGAACTCCTTGAGGTTGTCGGTGACGATCAGCAGGCCGCGCATGATGAGATGGTGGCCGGGGAACGAGCAGAGGTAGGGATAAGCTCCCTCGGTCTTCGGCGCGGTGAACTCGATGACCTGCTCCTGGCCGTTGTCGATCAGCTTGCTGGCCCACAGGATGTCAGGGCTTTCGGGCACGAAGCCGACTTCGAATCCTTTCGCGCCGAGCGCGATGGCCTTCTCGCCGACTTCGTTTGCCTTGCCGGGCTTCACCAGCAGAATGTTGTGCGGCATGAAATCCTGATTGGCGAAGGTGAGCTTGACCTTCTTGCCCGGTTTCACGGTGAGCTGCTTGACGTCATACATCATGCGCTCCGGGACGGTGGCGATGCGGATGGTGGTGAGCTCGGGCGTGTCGGAAAGGACGCCGGACTTCTGGGTCGCCGTTTCCTCGAGACCGGAAATGACGCCGCCGTGCTGGGTGGCCTCAACGTTGAACCACAAATGTTGCACGGTCGCGGCCGCGATGCGCGCGTGCGGCTCCGGCGACTTCAGCAACTGGCCGAGCAACTCGACGTTGCGCACGTTGTGCTGCTGATAAACCCAGAGCGCTTCGAGCAGGTGGTGCGCGTCCTCCTTTTTGGTCGGATCGAACTGCTTGATCCACTTCTGTGTAGCCGCGATGACTTCCTTCGTGTCGCGCGCGCTGAGTTCGACGCGGTTGCGATGACGCACGCTGTCGGTCGGGTGCTTCAGGTTTTCGAGCAACGCGGGAATCGGCTGGCTGGCGATGGCCACGGGCTTCTGCAACGGGCGGCCGGTAGCCGTCACGCGGTAGATGCGGCCATGCTCGTGGTCGCGGTTCGGGTCGCGCACGTTGTGCTGCATGTGACCGATGATGACGTTGTGCCAGTCGGCGACGTAGAGCGCGCCGTCGGCGCCGAAGATCGCGTCGGATGGGCGGAAATTTTTATCGCCGCTCATGAGGAAACCGCGGGATTTGTCCACGGACTTGGTGCCATCGGCGTTCTCCACGGTGACTGAGAGTTCATCGCCGGCAGGTTCGCCCCAGACCGCGCCGGTGGTGGCATTGCGGTCGAGGTGGTAATGCTTGATGCCGAGAAAACCGATGACGTTGCAGATGAGGAAGTCGCCCTGCATCGACTCGGGGAAATGCGTGCTGGAGACAACTTCGCTCGCGGTCACGGGACGCACTTCCTTCTTCAACAGCTCGGTCATCTTGAAGGTGTTGCCGCTCGGGCGCACCTGATACGCGCGGCCGCCGGTGCCGTCGGTGGCGTAGTGATAGCCCCAAGAGTCGAAGGAAATGCCGTGTGGGTTCGGCGAATTGGGCGCATGCATCGCGATGGTGAAGCGGCGTGGGTCGAAGCGATACATCGCGCTCGCGCCGGAGTTGAGCGAGGAACCCCACGGATGCTCGTGGTTGTGTTGCATGAAGACGCCGCTCTGCCAGTAGATGCCGCCGTCTGGGCCGTAGATGAGATTGTTTGCGCCGTGATGCGTGTCGGAGGAATCCAAGCCTTGCAGCATGACGATCCGCACGTCGGCCTTGCCGTCGCCATCGGTGTCCTTGAGGAAAATGATTTCCGGTGGGCAGGTCACGAGCACGCCGCCATTCCAGAACTCAAAGCCGAGCGGGTTCTGCACTTTCGCAAACTCCGTCACGCGATCCGCCACGCCGTCGCCATTGTCATCGTGGAAAGTCAGCAACGCGTCATTCATCGGCTTCAGTGGCTCCCACTTCGGATACGTGTGCCACACCGAAGCCCACAGCCGGCCTTTGGCGTCCACCTGCATCTGCACGGGGTTGACGAGCTGCGGAAATTTTTTCTCGTCGGCAAACAGGTTGACCTTGAAACCCTTCGCCACCGCCATGTGCTTGATGGCCTCCTCGCCGCTAATGTATCGCAGCACGCCTTCCTTCATGGCGTTGGAGCTCTTGCTCTTGCCGCCCACATTCGAGACCACGGGAATCGGCCGAGGCACGTTGCTGTCGTCGATCTTCTTGTCTTTGCCGGCGGCGCGCGCCCAGATGCGTTCGTCGCGATTGGCCGTCATCACATCCAGCATCGTTTGCTCGTGCTGAAGGACGACCGCGTTGTTCTGACCATCCACAAAGCTCAGCGTGGAGCGGCTGCCCCAGACGTCGTTGCCGTCGCGCGAACGGTAACGGTTGTTCCAATGTTCCTCCTTGTCGCGCACGGCGTCGCGCAACGGGTCCATCGACGCGGACGCGCTGACAGTTTTGTTGAAAAGCGCGGAAGCGATGACCTCGGCGAGCTGGCGGTTGCCTTCCTCGCTGAGGTGAACGCCGTTGATGGTAAGCGGTGTCCGCGCGGCCTTGAACAAAGCGAGCGACGGATGGAACAGGTCCACGAACGCGACGCCAGCCTCTTTCGCGGCGGCCTCGGTGGCCTTGGTGTAAGCCTCAAGCTGGACGTTGTGCGCCTTGCCATCGGGCAGATTCGGATTGCGCAAATCCTCATGGGCGATCGGACTGAACAGCACGATGCGCGGAAAACTTTTTCCGTTGGCCTTCGACCCGCGCGTCCGGCGGACAAAATCCACGAGCTTCTTCCGGTGTTCATCCGCCTTCGCCACGCCGTCGAAGGATTCGTTGTAGCCGAAGAAGGCGAACACCACATCAGCCTTCACGTGCTGAAGATACTGGGTCATTGAAACGTGACCCTTGCTGCGCGGGAACGAGTCGGGCCGGTCGCCGCTTGTGCTCATGTTGCGAAAGCGCACCTGCTCGGCCCCGAGCTGGCTCTGCAACAGCGTTTCGAACCAGCCGTCGTGCTGCATGCGGTCGGGCAGTCCGTTGCCAAGAATCGCCACGACATCACCTTTCTGAAATCGAAACGGTAGCGGGTCGCGATAGTCCGCGGGCACAGCGGCCAACGCGGGCTCGTTTGTGTCCGGCGTCGTAGACTTCCTGTTGTCTTTCTTGCTGCTCTTGGCAGTCGTTTTGGTTGTAGCGCCTTTGGCGGCCGGAGCCCCCGGCTTTCCCGCGTAAGTGAAATAGGTCAGCTTGCCCGCGTTGCGGACATTAATCTCGACCGACTCCGGCGCCGCCACATTTGCGGCACGGAAAACCTCCTTTCGCTCGGCATCGAGCAGGATCAACGTGAACCCGTCGAGGCGGCCCTCGAATCCTTTGCGGTTGCCGATCTGAATCTTCTCCACGTCCACCGGCTGACCAAGGTCGGCTTCCCACCAGGGATTCGTCGTGCCTTTGTTGTCGGTGTGCGTCAACCCGCCCTTGCTCCAGTCCGGATCTTTGTTGCCATCAACTCCCTTGGAGGCCTCGCCGCCCTTGTTCGTGCTCGACTGCGTGGCCTTCGCTCCACGCGCCACATTCTTGCCGCCGCTGAACACTTCCACTTCGGCGAGCGTGAGGATTCGCTTGTCGCCCGGAAGTTCAATGCGCACAAACCGCGCCGGCTTTCCGGTGACCAACGCCGCCACGGTCGTCGCTGCTGATGGAGCTGACGCCGGAGGCTGGGCTTCTTGTTTGGCGGATTTGCCTTTCTTGTTCGGGTTCTTTTTTTCGTTTTTCTTCTCCGGCTTCGCGTCCGGGCTCTTCGTGTTGTTGTTCGCCGGAATGGGGCTTTCAAAACCCGCATACATCTCCGGCTTGATGCCGCGTGCGTGGGTCTGGTTGCCAAACGTGTTCGGCTTGAACGGGCCCACGAACGCGATGTTGAGGTCGGGCTTGATCGCGTTTTCCAAACCGAGCGCCCAGAAGCAACCGTTCACAAGCAGGCGACGATAGCCGTCGTTCGTGATGTCCTCGGGTGTGCCATAGAGCGTAGTGAAGACGCGGCCGGTTTTGCCCGACGCGGATTTGTAAGTGCGTGTCCACTCGGAAGGCATTGGCGGCTTGGTGGCGTCGACGGGTGAATCGGGCGTCATGCCGTTCAGCGGTTGCGCCATCGTGAGGATTTCACCATCGACCGGTTTGCCAACGTAACCGCCCGCCTGCACCCACACGTCCTTCACGCCGCGCAGAATCGGATTCGACTGCTTGCCGTCGATGATGGTGATGCGGGTGCTCTGCGAATGATTCTTGCCATAGTGCCCCACCCACGTTTGCCCGAGCACTTGGTGGCCGAAGCCGAGTTCGTAGTCCGCGCCCTTGTAGTCGAAGGAGTATTTCGGAAACGGATCACTGGCCTTCATCTTGAACGCGTGCGTCGCCGTGCGCAGGCCGATCACGGGGCCGCCGCGGTTGAGGTAAGCGTCGAGGTGCTTCATCTGCTCCTGCGGGAATGCCTGGAAGCGGAGGAACACGACCGCGAGATCCGCGGTGTCGAGCGCCTCCATGCCGGGCATGTTCGAATTGCCCGCGACGATTTCGCCCGTGGCGGGGTCGATGTTGAACAACACCGTGCATTTGAAGCCGTGATGCTTGGCAAGAATGCGCGCGAGCGCCGGCAACGTTTCCTCCGAGCGATACTCGTGATCGCCGGCCAGGAAGACGATGTGCTTACCCTTGCCGGGTCCTTGCGTGCCTTCGAAGACGAGCGGTGCGGCGTTAGTAATGGACATTGCCACCGCGGCGAACGCGAGGAGGCTGAGGAGTGTGCGTTTCATAAATTGAGTGTGATGCTAAATAGAGAGGGGGGAGAAGTGACGCGAGCCTATTTCTTGGCCTTCTTCTTCCGCTTCGGTGTCGCGGTGGAATCAGCAGCGTAGCGCTTCACCTCGACGTCATTCTTCTGCACCGCGCCGGGCGTGCTGCGGCCGTCGGTGATGAGTTTCTCCAGCAGCGCCTTCAGCTCGGCTACTTTCTCGGGCATCGCGGCGGCGAGGTTCTTGGTTTCGCCGAGATCATCCGCGAGATTGTAGAGTTGCACGGGCTGCGATTGGTCACCGCCTTTTCCCCAGCCGCCGGAGCCGGGCGCGAGAATGTATTTCCATGAGCCGCTGCGAACGCCCGGCACACCATTGATCGAGGCACTCACGGCGTTTTCACGGATGGGCTTGTCCCCGCCTTTAAGTAAGGGCATGAGGCTGAAGCTGTCTTCGCCGGCGTTGTCCGGAAGCTTCACGCCGAAGACATCGGAGAAGGTGCGGAGGAAGTCGGCTTGATAGACGAGTTGATTGCAAACGCTGCCCGGCTTCACCACACCGGGCCAGCGAACCATGAAGGGCACGCGATGCCCACCTTCCCAAGCGTCCGCCTTGTAGCCGCGCAATGGGCCGCTCGGATAATGGCCCATCTGTTCGAGATCCTGCACGCCGATGTAGGGCGCGCAACCATTGTCGGCGGTGAAGACGACGAGCGTGTTTTTCGCCGCGCCGCTTTTCTCCAGCGCATCGAGCACGCGGCCCACGACGGCGTCCGTCTCCATCACGAAATCAGCGAAGAGATTCAGATGGCTCTTGTCCTTCCACTCGGGATTTACGGCGAGCGGCGTGTGCGGCGAGGTGAGCGGCAGGTAAACGAGAAAGGGTTCCTTCCTCTGCACCGACTCGTCGATGAACTGGATCGTGCGCTTGCCGAGCATCGGGAGAATGCCTTCGAGCTTCCAATCCTTGAGCGCCGGGCCTTGCTGACTCGCTTGGTTCTTGACCATGTATTCGGGCGGCAGAAATTCCGTGGGAATACCGAGCGTGCGATCGTTCTCGATGAAACAGAACGGCGGCCAGTTCGGAATGTCGGTGCCGAAATAAAGATCAAAGCCGCGTGTGCTCGGCCCGCCGGCGATGGGTTTGGAAAAGATGTCACGCCACGCCGCAATTTGCTGCTCGGTGGCGACGGCCCCAGCCCTTTTGTTGCCCCTCCTTACTTCATCAGCCGGTTGCTTCGAAGGCGAGAGCAACGGACGCTGCTCCTTCGTGATCGGCCAATCCCAACCGAGGTGCCACTTGCCAATGCATGCGGTGCGATAGCCCTGCTGCTTCGCCAGCGTGCCGATGGTCATGCGATCCGGCGCGATCAACGGTTCGCCGAAGACGCCCACGATTCCGTGCTGCAAGCGCGTGCGCCAATGGTAACGACCGGTGAGCAGCGTGTAGCGCGACGGCGAGCACACGCCCGACGAGGAATGTCCGTCGGTGAAGCGCATCCCCTGCGAAGCGAGCTTGTCGATGTTCGGGGTCGGGATTTTGCCGCGCTCGGGATTGTTGCAATGAACGTCACCGTAACCGAGATCGTCGGCGAGGATGACGAGGATGTTGGGTTTGGAAACTTCGGAGGCGTGGAGCGCGGCCAGCGGTGCGAATAGCACGGCGGCGACAAGGGCGAAGGTGCTTTTCATGGCTGGAACTGAACAGTGCTCGTGACCATCGCGCCGCGTTCGTCGGTGAGCGCGATGAGCCATGTGTTCATTTCGGCGGAAGGCTTGGGCGCGGTGATAACACCGTTACCAACTTCTGCGGGGAGAGTTTTCCAGACGCGCTTGGAGCGAAGTCCGGTGTCAGTGGTGTAATGCAGCGCGGCGGATTTGATCGGCACGGCGCTGGTGAATGACAGACGGACTTTGTCACCGTCGGTCGTGATCTTGCCCGGGACGGCGAGGGGCTTGCCGGCGCGGCAGAATGAGTCGATGAACAATCCGATCTCCTGCGGCGCCCAACCCGAGGGATGGCCGTGGCGCATGTTCACTTCGATGCGCATCTGCTTCTTGCCGCCGGGCACGACGTCGAAGCTCTTTTGATAACTGTCGAGCGGGTAATGGACATCGCACGTGCCGTTCACCCAGAGGATCGGGACGCGGCAGCGCGGCAGCAGGCTCGAGGGATCGTAAGCCTTCACCCACGCGTCGCGTCGGTCGCCGAGTTTGTCGATCGATGGTTTCTGCACCGACTCGCCCTCGTGAAGAAAACCGCAGCCATACACGGGCACGGCCGCCTTGAAGCGATCGTCGAGCGACGCCACGAGGCACGTGGTGTAACCGCCC
Organism: Limisphaerales bacterium; assembly: GCA_044224905.1. Lineage (GTDB taxonomy): Bacteria > Verrucomicrobiota > Verrucomicrobiia > Limisphaerales > JBGAJN01 > JBGAJN01. The sequence goes on along the minus strand of JBGAJN010000001.1, from coordinate 463,430 downwards.
CAACTGATGCCCGTCACCGCCGTGCGATCGGCAATCACCTCGGGGAACGAGCGCAACAACGAGTGCGCGCGGATGACGCTCGCGGCCGCGTGAAACGGCCAATCATCGGACACTTCGCCGCCAATACTATCGAATTTCTCCGGGTGGCCGTGATTCGGTCCGCCGTTCGGGAGGCGCTTGCGCGTCTGGGGAGTGTTGGCTTGGCCCGGTACGGGAATTCCCTTCGCGTCATAGCGCGGATCGATTGGCTGGCTGCCGGACAAATCCATCGCGATGGCCGCGTAACCGCGCTTCGCCCAGAGATGCACCCATTCGGCGAACGCCGTTCCGCCGCCGCCGTGAATCAACACCACGCCGGGAAATTTCGCGCCGGGCTTCGCTTCACCGAGCGTGATCGGCGAGGCGTAGAAGGCGAACACCTCGGTGTTGGTGCCTTTGAATTTCTCGCCGGCATAGAGAAGCGAATGCACGGGGCCAGTCTGCGCGAGCCAGTGCATTGCGGGAGCGCGCTTCAACTCGGTGAGATTCCACGGGCCGACCGCCTCGGCGGCGACCGAAAGCTCCGCCAACAGCCAACCAAGCAGACACAGGTAATGAGGCTTCACGGGCTCAAGCCTACGCTGACGGACCCGAGTCTGCCGAGTGCGTTTTCCATGTTCCTGCTATCGCGCGACCGCAGGAACCGGCGGCGCGTGGAAGTTCACGCCTTTCCACTCGGCGAGAATTTTTAGGTAGAGATACGGATCGGGCCATGAGGATGACGGCTCGACAACGGTGGATTCGGGCCATTCGTTCCAGCTCGTGACCATGATGTAGTCGGCCCCGGCATCCGTCGCGGCGCAGAGGTAGTCGCGCAGCGTCTGGCCATCGCGGCGCGGCATCACGTATGGCTTTTCCACGAAATGGGAGTTGTCGTGGCCGGGATGCACGGGCAGAAGCATCTTCATTCCTGCAAGGTGGGTAAGCTTCGTCAGGTAGCGGTATTTTCCGACGAGAGCGTCGTAGTTGTGCGCGCGGAAATTCGAGAAGGTGCTGTAAAAGCCGAAACTGTCCACGCCCGGTGTGGTGAGCCAGTCGGCGGGAATGCGCTTCTCGCGATCGGCATCGCCGGCGCGCGCAGCCTTCGGGTCGTGCGCGATCTTGTCCACGATCCAATACACGGGGCCGACCTCGCCCTCGACGTGTTGCTTCAACTTCGGAAACATCGCCGCGGAAAGACCGGGGTTGGCCGCGACTTGATAGAGATACACGACCGGTCGTCCATCGAGGTGAAGGTAAGCCGGCTTGTCCTTGTAGCGCCGTAACGCGCGGACGAGCATGCCCTGATAGTTCTCCAGCGTGTCGTGGAACTGCGCGCGTTCGTCAAGCAGGGCGAATTTGAACCCGTATTTCTCCACCGCCGCCACGATGCCGCGATCCACGTTTTGATCGAGGGCGTTGTGGGTGTCCCACCAATCCACAAGAAAGGCATCAATGCCCGCCGCCTGCGCGAGTTGCACGTGCCACTCGGCTACCTTCGGGTCGGCGCTATCGTAGAGGCCGACCAGTGGACGCAATCTGCTGTTGGGCGGTGGTTCGCCGGGACGCTGCGCTTGCTTCGCCAGCGTGTTCGTATCGGACGCAGGATAGGTCCACTGCGAGAATGGCTGCTTCGAATGTTGTCCGCCGTGATACCAGCAATAGTAATTCGCCAGCAGAAGCGGACGAGCGGGCGGAGCCTCGGCGGCTGGTAGCGCGGCCATGGAAGCCAGCAGCGCGGCGATGAGGGCAAGGCGTCGAAAAATCATTTGATTAGTTCGTGGTGAACACGAACCGAGATGGGGGCAATTGAGGAGTTCACTTCAACTTCCAAACCTTGAGATCGTCCACCCACGCGGATTTGTTCACGGCCAGCGTGATCATGCGCTTGGTGGGATGCGCAATGCCTTCGCTCTTGAACTGGCCGACCAACTTGCCATCGACCGTCGCGCGCATCACGTCGCCCTCCACCACGACGAGCATTGTGTGCCAAGTGTCGGCGCTCAACTCCTGCGGGAAATTCTTGGTCTTGGTTTTGAGCAGCGCGGCGAGCTCGGGCGATTTGTCGCCGGCCTTGCGGCGTTCCTGAATCTTGAGATCCATTCCACCAGTCTTCGAGTCGGTCATCGTAACGCCCTTCAACGTCACCCGCGCCATCGCGAGATGCCCCGCATGAACGGTCTTTAACTCACGATCCACGAAGTCGAGGCCGAGATCATCGCCCGCGCCGAGCTTGAAGCGCATCTGCACCGCGCCGTCCTGAAACGCCACGTCGTGAAAGATGGCGACGCCGTGATCCGCCTCGGCGTGCTTGATCACGTGCATCGCGCCCTCGCGCAGGAAGACTTGTTGGTTGCCCTTCGCGCGCCAGCCGCTGTTGGCGGTCCAACCGGCGCCGATGTCCTCTTTGCCGGGAGTTTTCTCCGTGCGGTTGAAATCATCGGCGAACAAAAGCGACCCGTGGGCCGTGACGAGTTCGGCATCATCGATGGCCAGAACCGGAAGCGTCGTGAGCAGGAGCAGAAGCGGGAGATGAATTGTCATAGTGGCGACAAATCGACGCCGGCAGGGCGGTTCAGCTTCACTCCGTCTTTATTCGCAAGCCTTGAGCGCGAGGACGGCAAACGCGGTCGCCGTATCGCTGATGAAATGTTCCTCGACGCCGTTCATCGAACGCGTGAACCAACGGCCGGAGGCGCGTTGGTTCGACGACAACCAAGCGACGCCGCGTTGCAGAGCGACGTGAGTCGCGGGCACGCCGGCCTGGCGGAGCACGAAGACGACGAGACCGGTGCCGTAGCCATCGCTGGGCGCGTTGGCATTGGCCTTTTCGCCCTCTCGACCCACCCAATCCTTGCCGAGCGATTCCATCGACCAGCCGCCATCAGTCCGTTGCAGGGCGAGCAATTCCTCGGTGGTTGCCTTGCGCTGCGCGGCGGTCATTACGCCTTCCAGCTTGAGCGACGCCCACAACAGCCAGGTCTTGTGATGCAGGCTGGGAGGCGGAGTTTTCTCGAAGTAGGCGTGAAGCTTCGCGAGACCGGCCTTGGCGGAATCGCCTTGGGCGTAACCGTCGGGCGCGTGACCGACTCCGAGCGCTGCCAGAAGCGCCCCGTAGTAATCATCCACCTCGAACGGCGGCCAACTGCATTTGGGCCAGCTCCACGCCCCGTCCTTGCGTTGCAGGGTCCACATTTTGTCCAGCGCGATGCGGGTGAGCGGCTGAAGTTTTCCCGTCGTCTGCGCATCGAGCACGGCGAGCGATGCGGCGTTGGCCACCGTCTCGCGGAGGATGTGCTTGTTCGTTTTCGCGTCCGCCTCCCAGCTGGCGATGCGGTCATCGAAAAACTTTCTCACCTGCTGTAGCGCGGGCGATGGCTCACCACCAAGCGCCGCGCGGGACATCAAATACGGATAAGTAGTGTGGCAGGCGCCGCATTTCCGTTGCTGAACCCACACCAGCGAAGTGCGGTCGAGTGACTCGGCGGCTTTGGCGAGCGAGAGCTTTTCCAACAGCGGCTCATCCGGGGAGCCGTATTTGAACGCCGCATTATTTGCCGGCTTCTTTTTTGGCGCGGGAGCGGGCTTGGTTTCTGCGGCTTCACGCTCGGGCGTGGCAATGAACTTCTTGCCGTCGGACACAACGGTGACTCGTCCGTGAATGCCCGTGAGATAAACCTTTGAGCCGACCTTGCCGTAAACTTTCGGCGCCGGACTGCCCTTGGCGTAACGCGGGAAGACGGAGCAGATCGTAACCTCAGGCCGCGTGGCTTCGGCGAACTCGGGAATCGAATGGATGCCGTGGCCCGGTGCGATGAGCACGTGGCACTTGAACTTCTCAGCGGCCAACGAGGGCAAGAGACTCTGTCGCTGGTCCTCCGCCTGAATGTCACCGGGCAGCAGGAACACAACGTCGCCGTGGCGGATGCGCAGGCCGAGCGAGTTGGCGTTCACGAGATAATGCGCCGGCGGATCGGCTTTCGGGCGACGCTCTGGGTGTGGCTCGGAGAAGAATTCCTTCGGCGGCGAGATAACTTCGATCTCGAGCGCGGGATCCCACGCCAGCTTGTCGCCGGTGTGCGCCTCTTGATACGCGCCGCGCTTTTTGAACGTCTCGCGGATCTTGGCGTAATGCCCGAGCTCACCCGTGTAATCCGTCGAGGCTTGACCGGGAAAGTTGTAGCCGGCGTCGTAGAGCTTCTTCGTCGGATAATTGTCCATCATCCAAGCGAGCCCGCCAAAGTGATCGTAGTGCGCGTGGCTGATCGCGACGCCATCGACAGTCGAGATACCGCGCTCCTTCAGAAATGGCGCAATCAAATCGCGCGCGGTGTTGTGCTCGGCGACCCAGCCGGTCTGGTTCGTCTTGGACGGATAGCCATTGCCCGTGTCGTATAGGAAGGTCTTGCCCGACGGCGTTTGCATCACGATCGCGAGACCCGAGCCACGCTGCACGTCAGGGATGTCAATGACAGTGAGGGTGAACTTGCCGGCGTCAGCAGCGAATGCCGCGACGGTCGTGGCAACGAGGGCAATCCAACAACTCCAATTGCTCATGTCATTCCTTGCTTACGGCCTCGTCGAGGTTCAGGACCAACTGGCAGAGCCCCGTCATCGCGGCGACTTCCGTGGCGGGGAGCTTCTCGTTGCATTTCGATTCGCCAACGGTGAGGAGTTTTTGCGCGGCGGTCTTGTCCGCGGTGAATTGCTGCTGCAACGCTTCGAGACGCGAGCGGAGGATTTTCTTTTCGGCGGCGGTCGGCTTGCGCGAAAGGACGAGGCGGAAGGCTTGTTCGATGCGCGCATCGGACTCGGGCGCGGCGAGCATCACGCGCTCGGCCAGCGCGCGCGCGGCTTCAACGTAAGTTGTGTCGTTGAGCGTGGAGAGCGCGTGCAGCGGCGTGTTGGTGCGCTTCTGTTTCACCTCGCAGACTTGGCGCGCGGCGCTGTCGAAGAACATCGTGGGGCCGACGATGCGCCGCCAGAAGACATAGAGGCTGCGGCGGTAGAGCGCGTCGCCGTGGTCCTGCTTGTAGGTCTTCTTGCCGAAGGTCGCCTCTTCCCAGATGCCCTCTGGTTGATACGGCTTCACGGACGGGCCACCGCGCTGGTCCACGAGCAAACCGCTGGCAGCGAGCGCGACGTCTCGCAGCATCCACGACGGCATGCGGTAGCGCGGGCCACGCGCGAGCAGACGATTTTCCGGATCGCGTTCGATCAGCGCGGGCGTGACCTTCGACGACTGCCGGTAGGTCGCGCTCATGACGATGAGTTTGTTCAACGCCTTCACATTCCAGCCGCTGCGCGTGAACTCCGTCGCGAGCCAGTCAAGCAACTCGGGATGCGACGGCTTCTCGCCTTGAACGCCGAAATCCTCGACGGTCTTCACGAGGCCGATGCCGAAGAACGTCTGCCAGTAGCGATTCACCGTGACGCGCGCCGTGAGGGGGTTCTCCGGCGCAACGAGCCAGCGCGCAAGGTCGAGGCGGTTGGCGCGGTTCGTTGATTGGCCGGAGGTCGCCTGCGGTTTCGAAGTCAACGACGCGGGCATTGCGGCGAAAACCTGATTCGACGTGGCCTTGTCGTATGCTCCCTTGCTCAGGATGAACGTGTCGCGCGGTTTCGCGAGCTGGTCCATGATCATCACCTTGGTGATGTTGTTCTGCGCCGAGTCGCGCTCGCGGACGGCGGCGAGCAGCTTCTTCAACACCTTCACGTACTCCGGATCCTTGCCGTCTGTCTCGAAATAGCCGATCGCCTCCAGCAACGCATCCACGCCGCGGCGTTGCGGCAAAGTCCGGGCGAGCGTGGCGGGAAGGTTGCCGGGCAATTCGCTCGCGGCGGATTCGATCAACGGCTTGCCCTCGGCGCGCGGGAATTTCTTCAGCTCGAACGCCTCGACCTCTTTCACGGCGGCGTTGAATTTCACGACCGCCTTCTTTACCCGCTCCTCCTCGACGGGTGTGGACATGTCGATCACGGGCACGGCCTGGCCGCCGCGACCCTGCCCCGTTTCGGACATCTGATTGTAGATGTCATAGAGGCTGAAGTAGTCGCGCAGCGTGAAGGGATCGTATTTGTGATCGTGGCAACGGCAGCAAGTGAACGTGGCGCCCAGCCAGATCGTCGCGGTGGTCTCGACGCGGTCGAACACGTTCTCCACGCGCGTCTCTTCGGCGATGCGACCGCCCTCGCCGTTGTGCATGTTGTTGCGATTAAAACCAGACGCGAGCTTCTGATCGCGCGTCGCGTTCGGCAGGAGATCACCGGCGAGTTGCTCAATCGTGAACTGGTCGTAAGGCATGTTCGCGTTGAACGCGTTCACCACCCAGTCGCGCCACGGCCACATCGTCCGCTCGGGATCGCCTTGGTAACCGTTCGAGTCCGCGTAACGCGCGGCGTCGAGCCAGTCCCAAGCCATGCGCTCGCCGTAGCGCGGCGACTTGAGCAATCGGTCCACGACCTTCTCGTAAGCGGTCGGTGATTTGTCAGCCAGGAACGCGTCCACTTCCTCGGGCGTCGGCGGCACGCCGGTGAGATCAAGCGTCACGCGGCGGATGAGCGTCTCCTTCGTGGCCTCAGGCGATGGTTTCAGTCCTTCCTTCTGCAAACGCGCGATAACGAAGTTGTCGATCGGATTGCGGACGGAATTCTTTGCTGCGCTCACGTTGGGAATTTCAGGCCGCGTAGGAAGTTCATAGGCCCAGTGCCTGCCCCATACCGCGCCGGTGTCCACCCAGCGCTTGAGCAACTCGATCTGCTGCGGTGTGAGTTTGCGATTCGACTTCGTCGGCGGCATCAAATCGTCCTCGTCCTTCGTGACGATGCGTTTGATGAGTTCGCTGTCTTTGCTTTTGCCCGGGACGATGGCGGGTTCGCCGCTCTTGGCTTTCGCGAACGCGCCTTCCTTCGTATCCAACCGCAGCTTCGCTTTGCGCTCCTTCTCATCCGGCCCGTGGCAGTGAAAGCAGTTGTCCGAAAGAATCGGCAGGATGTCGCGGGAGAAATTGATTTCGGTCTTCGCGGTCGCGGCGTGGCTCACGCGCGGCGAAAGCAACAAGCCCGCACACGCGAAAAGCGCGAGCGATTTGACGACGGTGTTCATGCAGGACCGGAGTTTCTCAGGTCAGGATCGATTTCACAACCTCGCCTTCCACGCCGGTAAGCCGCATGTCGAGGCCTTGAAATTTATAGGTAAGCTTCGTGTGATCGAAACCAAGGAGATGCAGAATCGTTGCCTGCAAGTCGTGCACGTGAACGCGATCGCGCACGACGTTGAATCCGAAGTCGTCCGTCTCGCCGATGCTCGTGCCGGGCTTGGTGCCGCCGCCCGCCATCCACATCGTGAACGCGTTCGGATGATGATCGCGACCGTCGTTCGTGCCGCCTTGAACCATCGGCGTGCGGCCGAATTCGCCACCCCAAATCACCAGCGTGTCGTCGAGCATGCCGCGGGCTTTCAGATCGCGGATCAATGCGGCCGTCGGTCGGTCGGTTTCCTTGCACTGCGTCTTGAGGCCGTTGACCAAACCGCCGTGATGGTCCCACGCCTCGTGGAAAATTTGCACGAAACGCACGCCACGTTCGACGAGTCGTCGCGCCATGAGGCACGAGTTCGCGTAAGCACTCTTGCCCGGGCCGGCGCCATACATGTCGAGAATGTGCTGCGGCTCCTTCGAAAGATCGGAAAGCTCAGGTGCGCTCGACTGCATGCGGAACGCCATCTCGAACGAGTTGATGCGCGAGGCAATTTCCGGATCACCGGTGACGTCGAGCCGGCGTTGGTTCAACTTGGCCAGCGTGTCGAGCGAGTCGCGCTGGAGTTGCGCGTCCACGCCCGGCGGATTTGCGAGGTAGAGGATCGGATCGCCGGTGTTGCGGAACATCACGCCCTGATACGTCGAGGGCAGAAAGCCGCCGCCCCAATTGCCTGCGCCGCCACTTGTGCCCTTGATGCCGGTGCTGAATACGACGAAGCCCGGCAGATCGTTCGCTTCGCTGCCGAGGCCGTAGAGCGTCCACGCGCCGATGCTCGGCCGGCCGAAGTTCATGTTGCCGGTGTTCATGAGAATCTGGCCGGGCGCGTGATTGAATGCGTCGGTGGCCATTGATTTCACGAAGCACAAATCATCGCAGACCGTCGAGAGATGCGGCAGCAACTCCGGCAACTCGGTCCCCGACTGGCCGTGCTTGGCGAACTTGAACTTCGGGCCAAGCAGCGCGGAGTTGGGATTGATGAACGCGGCTCGATAGCCCTTGAGCAACTCCGCTGGTGGGAGCGTGCCGTCGTATTTCGTGAGCGCTGGCTTGTTGTCAAACAACTCCAAGTGGCTCGGTGCGCCCGCCATGAAGAGGAAGATAACGCGCTTGGCCTTCGCGGCGTAATGCGGCAGCCGCGGTGTGAGCGGATCAATCCCGGTCGCCCGCGCGGCCTGCGCGCGTTGTTCGCCCAGCATCGACGCGAGCGCGATGGAGCCGAGACCCACTCCGCACTCTTTCAGAAACCAGCGGCGCGCCATGCCGCGTTTGTAATCGTAGAGGAAATGTTGTTCGCGAGTCATGGCGTCACTCCTTCGTAATCGTTTCGTCGAGATTCAGAATCACCCGCGAGACGGCGGTCCACGCCGCGAGCTTTGCAGGTGTCGCGCCGGTCGGGAGTTTCGGCGGATTCGCGGCGTCGGGCGCGGCAAGTTTCCATGCGTCGGCGTCCTTGCCGGTGAAGCGTTGCTCCTGTTTCGCGAGCAACGAGAGCAAGTCCTTTTGCTCGTCCTTGGTCGGCACGCGCGCGGTGCAGCGACGGAACGCGAAGTTCACGCGGTCGCGATCGGAGGAACCGCCGTCGCGCAGCGCACGCAACGCGAGGGCTTGCGCGGCTTCCATGAACATCGGCTCGTTCAAAGTGGTGAGCGCCTGCAGCGGCGTGTTGGAGCGCTGGCGGCGCACGCAGGCGAAGTCGCCGACGGGCGCGTCGAAGACGAGTAACGCGGGGAACGGTGTCGAGCGGCGGCGGAAGGTGTAGAGCGCGCGCCGATATTTCTCGTCGTCCTTTTCGCTCACCCATGGGAAGTCGCCGTAGCTTGCGGGCGGTTTGAAAAGATATTCTGGTGCGGGCGGCATTACGCTGCGGCCGCCGATTTTAGGATTCAGCAAACCGCTCGCGGAAAGCGCTACGTCGCGGACAATCTCCGCCTCGACGCGGAAACGCGGGCCGCGGGCGAGCAGTCGATTGTAGGGATCCTTCGTGAGCAACTCCGGCGTCACGCGGCTGCTCTGTCGATAAGTCGCGGAGTTCACGATGAGCTCGTGCAGATGCTTCACGCTCCAACCGTGGTCCATGAACTCGGACGCGAGCCAGTCGAGCAACTCAGGATGCGATGGCTTCGCGGCCTGGCGCCCGAAATCTTCCGCAGTCTCAACGATGCCGGTTCCGAAATACGCCTGCCAAACGCGATTCACGAACACGCGCGCAGTCGTCGGCGCTTTCCGGTCCACCAGCCACTTCGCGAATGTGAGCCGCGAATCATTTGCGCTCGCGGGGAGCGGATTCAGGAACGCGGGCACGCCGGGCTTCACCTCGGAACCGGGCTTAAGCCAGTCGCCGCGCTTCAACACGGCGGTCATGCGCGGTTCGGTGCGCGGCGCGAGCGCGTAAGCGGTCGTGCCGTCGGGCCATTGTTGCCAGAGGGCTCCGAGCTTGGCGTTGCCGCTGGCGAACTCGGGCACCGTCGCTCGCCAATAACTAAACACCGTGGCGATTTGCTCCGGCGTGCGCTTCGCGGTCGGGATCGCGAAAATCTCGCGCACTTTCTTCGGGATCTTGTCGGCGACGACAGGCTTTTCGCTGCCGATCACGGAAATGCGGAACCGTCCCATGTTCTGCGTGCCGAAGTCGTTCGCGTTTTGGCTGCCATGCTCTTGGCCGAGGTTGAAGGTGAGCACTGAGCCGCCCGCGTTGCTGATGTTCGTCGCCAGTTGGAAGACCGCGACACGATCGGTGTTGCGGCGACCGGGACCGGCGTCGATGCCCCACGCAGTTTTCTTGTCGCCGTCGATCGCGAAGCTCACGGGACCGGTCACGCGTTTGTTCGTAGAGCCATCGTGAAAGCCGATCTCGAGCGGCATCTCCGGCTGATCGAAATCCGCTGTGGCACTTGCGAACTTCACCTTCGCTTTCTTCTTCGGATCGCTCACGGGCGCGGCTTCAACATTGAACTCGGTCAACGCGAACAAACCTTTGTAGGAACGTCCGGGACCGTTCGCCGGCAGATTTGCATCGGTGAACAGTTCGAGCCGGATTGCGGAAATGTTCGTCAGGGAGTTCGTCGTCTGGAAGATCGCGGTGAATTTCGTCGGTGCCCATCCGGCCGCGAGGAGCGAGCCGTCGTCCTGCGGATAGTAGCGCTGGCTGTTGTCGCTGATGAGTTCGAGATCGCGCAGCACGGTCCACTCGGGTTGGTCGCGCGAGACTTCGGCTTCCCACTTTGCCATGCGCGCGCGCCAGTCGGGCATTTGCTTTTTCAACGACTCCTCCACGGCGCGCATGTCGCGGCGGAGTGCGGCGATTTTCTCCTGCTCCATCGCGTTGTAAACCTGCGGCATCGCCTCGTGGTCGTTGTTCAGGAACGCGAACATCCGGTAATACTCCTCTTGCGTGAGCGGATCGTATTTGTGGTTGTGGCACTGCGCGCAGAGCGTCGTGATGCCAAGGATGCCTTTGCCGACGGCGTCCATGCGGTCGAACATCGCTTCCATGCGGAACTGCTCGGGATGCACGCCGCCTTCCTCGTTGAGCATGGAATTGCGGAGGAAACCGGTCGCGACCACCTGATCCTGCGTGGCGTTGGGCAACTCATCACCGGCGAGCTGCTCGATGATGAAACGATCGTAAGGCAGGTCGCGGTTGAAAGCATTGATCACGTAATCGCGGTAGAAATAAACGAGACGGCGCTTGTCCTTTTCGTAACCGTCGGAGTCCGCGTAACGCGCGGCATCGAGCCAGAGCCGGCCCCAGCGCTCACCGTAATGCGGCGACTTGAGCAAGCGATCAACTTGCTTCTCGTAAGCGTCGCGTGACTTGTCGGCTAGGAACGTGTCCACTTCCTCGATTGTTGGCGGGAGTCCGATGAGATCGAGCGAAAGGCGACGGAGCAGCGTGACTTTGTCAGCCTCCGATGAGGGCTTAAGCTTTTCGTCCTGCAATTTCGCGAGGACGAAGTTATCGACGGGCGTTCGCGCCCACTTGGAATTCTTCACTGCGGGAATCTCAGGCCGCTCGGGCGCTTCGAACGCCCAGTGTTGGCCCCACTTCGCGCCTTGTTGCACCCAGCGTTTCAGCAGTTCGATCTGCTCCTTCGAAAGCTGGCGCTTCGCATCTCGATGCGGCATGCGCTCTTCGTCGTCGGTTGAGGTGATGCGGCGGATGAGTTCGCTCTTCGCGGCGTCGCCGGGAACCACCGCGTGTTTGCCGCTTTTGCCGGGGCCATACGCGCCATCCTGCGTGTCGAGGCGGAGTTGCGCTTTGCGTTCCTTCGCGTCGGGGCCGTGACAGCGGAAACAGTTGTCAGAAAGAATCGGCAGAATGTCGCGACCGAAGCTGACGGTGGGCGTCTTGGCCGAGGCCGCGAAAAGGTTCAACCCGGAGCCAGCGAGAACAACCGAGACGGCAAGACATTTGAGGAACGGCGCATTCATAGAGACAACCGCGAGTCTATCACACTGATTTCGACGTTCCCCCATGGACAATCTGGGAAATTTTTATGCAGTATCCTGCCATGGCGCGCCGCAACCAGCTTACCCGATTTCTGGTGTCGCTCTATGCCACGCCGGCGCGGCCGAACCGCGACGCGTTCTACACCGTGGTTCGTGCGGGGCACTTGCAGGCGGGACCGGAGCACCGGATCGAGCGCGAAAACTACCCCGGCCATGAACTCATCTGGTGCCGCAGTGGCAGGGGCGTCGTGCGCGTGGAAGGGCGGGAGGTTGCAGTCGGGCCTGGCGCGCTGGCGTGGATCAACTGTCATCATCCTCATGCGTATTGGGCCGACCCCGACGAGCCATGGGAAGTTTTCTGGATCCGCGTCGAAGGCCCGCAGCTGGATCGCATTTGTACAATCTTATCCGCGCAACGTTCGCCGGTGATCGAAGCGCTCGCTCCGCGACCGATGGAACGGCTCTTCGAGCGCATCTTCAAACAAATGCAAAGCCGGCAGGCCGATGCGCCTTCGTGGATTCATGCGATCGTGGCGGATTTGTTCGCTCGGTTGTTTCACGCGCGCTTGCGAACGGGGAATTTGCACCCGAGCGAACCCGTCGCGCCGCTGTCGTTGCGCAAGCCGCTGGAGCGAATGGAGCTTTACTACCATCGCCCGCTGCGCGTCGCGGAACTGGCCGCGCTCGGTGGCATGAGCGTCTCGCATTTCATGCGCCTGTTCAAAGAGTTCATGGGCACGAGTCCGATTGACTGGCTGCGCCGCGAGCGGATCAATCAAGCCAAGCGCCGTCTGCTTGAATCTGATGACTCGATCAAGGAAATCGCGCGTCAGGTCGGCTATGGCGACCAATTTTTCTTCAGCAAGGATTTCAAAAAGATCACCGGCTTCGCACCGACGGATTTCCGGCGGCAGGAACGCGGCACCACCTGACGGGCGCTGCCGTCAACCCGTGAGCAGGCTTGCACCCGTTATCGCGCGGGCTAAACTGCCAAACCATGATTCGCGAAACTCAACCTTTCTCGCGCCGCGCTCAGCGTTGCGCGCTTGCTTGGTTGAGCATCTGCGTCGTGATGATGGGGGCGTTGTTGGCTCGCGCCGCCGATGGCGAGGGGACTACACCGCCCAAGCAACTCAGCTTCAAGGAGACCAAGGCGCTCGCCGACATCGACGATGTCACGTCACAGTATCGGCTCGGGCTGATGTATGCCACCGGTCATGGCGTCGCGAAGAACGAAGTGGAGGCCGCCGCGTGGTTTCGCAAGGCTGGCGATCAAGGCCACGCCCCGGCGCAATTCCGTCTCGCCGGTCTGTATGCGCGCGGGCTTGGTTTGACCAACGACATCGAGCAAGCGCTTTATTGGTATCGCCGCGCCGCGCAGCAGAACTATCCGCCGGCACAATTCAATCTCGGTTACCACTACAGCATCGGTTTGGGTGTTCCGGTTAATCACAAGGAAGCCGTGAAGTGGTATCAACGCGCGGCCTTGCTCGGATTCGCGCTCGCGCAATCCAACCTCGGCCTCGCTTACGCGACCGGTCGCGGCGTGGAGAAGGATTACGTCGAAGCCGCGAATTGGTTTCGCAAAGCCGCTGAGCAGGGACTCGCCCACGCGCAGTTCAATCTCGCCGTCATGTTCGCCGACGGACTCGGCTTGCAGCAAAATCTCCGTGAGGCCGCCAAGCTCTATCATCTCGCCGCGTCGCAGGGTTACATGATGGCGCAATACAATCTCGGCGTCGCATATCGCAAAGGTCAGGGCGTGCCCATTGATTACGGCCAGACGGTGAAGTGGTACCGCCTCGCGGCTGAACAGGGTGATGCCATGGCGCAGTTCAATCTCGGCGTGATGTACAGCATCGGTCAGGGAACGCCGCAGGATTACGTGGACGGTTACATGTGGTATAAGCTCGCCGCCGCTCAAGGCGTCGAGAAAGCCAAGCGCGCCGCCGAACTCATCGCCACCACCATGACGAAGGAACAACTCGCCGAAGCCCAACAACGCGCCGACAAGTTCGTTGTGAAACGCAGCGAATCCTCCGGGGATCAATCGGGCCGGGCCAGCGACGAGTAAATCTTTTCCTCCGCATGACTCCGATTTCCAATCGCCGCCTGTTCTCGATTGCCGCCGCCATCTTCGTGTTCGATCAAATCACGAAGCTCGCCGTGTTGAAACTTCTCGGCGAAGGCGACCAGCGCGTGATCATCGACGGCTTTTTCCGCTTCGTGCACTGGGGCAACACCGGCGCCGCATGGAGTCTTTTTCACGGCAACAACGAAATCCTCGCCGCCATCTCCGTCGTCGCGCTCATCGTGCTCTTCCTCGCGCGCCGCCACTTCGACAACGGCACCGCCGCGGGACAACTCGCGCTCGGACTCATATTCGGCGGCATCCTCGGCAACCTCATGGACCGCATTCGCGTTAAGCACGTCATCGATTTCCTGCGCTTCTACGTTTACCCGCGCGCGGGCAGCGACGAGATCGGCTTCCCCGCTTTCAACGTCGCCGACTCTGCCATCTGCGTGGGCGTGGGCTTGTTGTTCCTGCTCTCGTGGCGCGAACAAACCGGCGGCGCGACGGAAAAAACTTCCTGAACCGTCCCGCCGGCCTTGAACACCGCGCCCCTCTTCCTCGCCGGCCCGACCGCTGTGGGCAAATCCGCCGTCGCCCTGCTCCTCGCTGAACGGCTTGGGGGAGAAATCATCTCCGTCGATTCCATGCAGGTCTATCGCGGCCTCGATATCGGCACGGCGAAGCCGACGTCCGCCGAACGCGCGCGCGTGCCGCATCACCTCATCGACGTGGTGGAACTCAACGAACCTTTCGATGCCGCGAGCTTTGTGCGCCACGCGCAAGCGGCCGTCGCCGACATTCAAGCCCGCGGACGCGTACCGATCTTCTGCGGCGGCACGGGACTTTATTTCCGCGCGTATCTTGAAGGCCTCGGCGAAGCGCCGCCGTCCGATGTGAAGCTGCGCGCGGAATTGGAAGTGACGCCGCTCGCCGATCTCCTGCGCGAACTCGAGCAGCTCGATCCCGAGACCTTTACGCGCATTGATCAGAAAAACCCGCGCCGCGTCGTGCGCGCGTTGGAAGTGATCCGGCTCACGGGCAAACCGTTTTCCGCCCAACGCGCGGCTTGGGCATCGCCCCTTGCCTCTCGCCCCTCGCCCCTTCTGTTTTGCCTGACCCGCCCGCCTGCGGATTTGATCCGGCGCATCGATGCGCGCGTGGACGAGATGTTTGCGCACGGGCTGGTGGAGGAAACCCGCGGCTTGCTCACGCACGGTCTCACGGAAAATCGGACGGCGATGCAAGCCATCGGCTACCGGCAGGTCGTGGAACATTTGCGCGGCGAACGCGGCCTCGCGGAGACCATCGAGCTGGTGAAGATCCGGACGCGGCAATTCGCCAAACGCCAGATGACGTGGTTCCGCGGACAGACCTCTGCGCAATGGTTGGAACTCGCCACCGGGGAATCGAGCGCGAGCGTCACCGAGCGGTTGCTGGCGATGACGGGTCGGTAGATGGGAGTGCCGGGTTGGCAGTTGGCTGCCCGATGGTTGCCATCGCGCCGCCGACGTTTACAAACATTCGTCGGGCGCTGGCGAACCATCAGCCGATGCTGGCAATGGCTCAAGAATCGTCTGGCAACCGCCCGCGCGGGTTCGCTGACACCGGCCCATTGTTTGCGAACGCGCCTCCGATGCTTGCAGTCGCCGCTGCGGTGTCTGCTGTCGGGTGCCGGATGTTTGCGAACAGGTAGCTGGTGTTCGCAAACAGGCCACCCATGTGTGGTGACGGCGGTCGGACAATTGCGAGCGCCAGCGGGATGTTTGCAAACATGGCCCGCGTGCTCGCAAACATTCGCCGGATGCTTGCGAACATGGCGCTGTTGCTGGCAAACATGGGCCCAATGCTTGCAAACATCCGCCGAATGTTGGCAAACATGCGACGTTTGTCAGCAGGCTTGCGCCGCACAACACCTTTATTTTGAGTGAGTTAGCCAGTTTAACTCAAAATGCCTGCGATCTTCGGCCAGCCGATCCCAGTTTGGTGGGGACGGCTGTCCTCAGCCGTCCGCCGACGAGGTGAAAAACGTCCTTTTGCCGGCGAGCGGCGCGGTGAGGACACCGCGCCCTACCCGCAAACGGTGAATCCAGTCCCGCGAGGGACGCTTGAACCTAGCCCGGCGTTTCAACGCCGGGTGCCGGTGCGGTGCCCGACCGAGTCCCGGAGGGGCGACCGAACTGTTCAGCCGTCCCTTCGGGACTCGGGTGTCGGGCGGACTGGAAACCCCGGTTTGAAAGCCGAGGTTATTGTCCAACCGCCCGTTGGTGCATGCACTCGCAACTCTCCCTAGACAGTGGGAAAGCGTCGATTTAATATCCGCCGCCGTGGAAGTGATTTACAAGAATTTGAATCCAAGAAACAGCCGGCGGGCAGATTGACAATGACCATTCGCGCTAAGCTTCGAGAAGCCGTTACGAAGCGGTTCGTTCCGGAAGTCAAACGTCGCGGGTTTGCGGGACCTGATAGGATCGCGGGCAATACTATTAGTCACCAGTATTCGCGGAAGCGAAGCGGTCGAATCGAATGTTTGAGCGTCCAGTTTGAGAACAGGCAGAAGCCTCGCTTTATATTGAATGTTTGGGTCGAGCCGCTGGACGGGATTTCCGGTGTTGTCAAAAGAGAGGAGACTTTGCGTCAAGGACGTGTTGCCCCAGGCGGTGGGATTGGTACGGGAGCTTGGTTTCGGGCAGATCGGCCTTGGTGGCAGCGTTTGATCGGAAAGCGTTCGAGTCGGGAAGAAGAAGCGGTTGATCAGGCACTCGCGCGACTTGATGCGATCGATGAATGGTTCACGCATCAGCGAGAGACCGATGTCGTTCGTGTTTTGTCATTCACTTACCGAAATCCGGAAAAGAAAAATGTTTAGCAAGAATGCCGGATCGAGCGTCACGCCACGCTGCGGAGCACGACCTTGGTAAGTTACAACGTACCATGATGACCGCACTCCGCATTCCAGTTCAGGTTCCGGACCTAAGATCGCGGAAATAATCCTTCCCTAGCTGCGTGATTCACGGGCAGTCCTCAGCATTTCTTTTACTAACCACCGGCGCGGAGTTGTGGTAGTGTGCGGTCCGTTTACTAATTGAAAGCACTCGTCTCAACCCAAAAGGCGCGCACCACTGAACGCGCTTTCCTCGTCGCCCTCGAACTCAAGTCCCGCCCCGTCTGGGAGACCAACGATTCCCTCGATGAACTGAGCCAGCTCGCCGAGACCGCCGGCGCGGAGGTTATTGGCACCGGCCGGCAGAAGCTCGAATCGCCGGTGGCCGCTACGTTCATCGGCAAGGGCAAGGCGGATGAGTTCGCCGCGCAGTGTCGCGAGGACGCGGTGGACACGGTCATTTTCGACGATGAGCTCGCGCCGAACCAGAGCCGCAATCTGGAGAAGGTTTTCGATCGCAAGATCATTGATCGCACGGCGCTGATTCTCGACATCTTCGCCCGGCGCGCGCGCACGCGGGAGGGCAAGTTGCAGATCGAGCTGGCGCAGTTGCAGCATTTGCTCCCGCGGTTGACGCGGTTCTGGGGGCACTTGTCCCGGCAGAAGGGCGGCATCGGCATGCGCGGTGACGGTGAAACGCAGTTGGAAACGGATCGTCGCCGGGTGCAGGAGCGGATCAGCAAGATTGAGGGCGAACTGGAAGTGGTGCGGCGTCAGCGCGCGACGCAGCGGCAGGGTCGCCAGCGGACGTTGTGGCCGCTCGCGTCGATCGTGGGTTACACGAACGCGGGCAAGTCGACGTTGCTCAACGCGCTGACGGGCGCGACGGTGTTGGCGGAGGATAAGTTGTTCGCCACGCTGGATCCGACGACGCGGCGGTTGCGTCTGCCGACGAAGCAGAATGTGTTGCTCTCGGACACGGTGGGTTTCATCCGCAAGCTGCCGCATCGCCTGGTGGAATCGTTTAAGGCGACGCTCGAGGAAGTGGTGCAGGCCGATCTCCTCGTGCATGTGGTGGACATGAGTCATCCGCAGGTGGAGGAACAAATCCTCGCGGTGAACACGGTGCTGGAAGAACTCGGCGCGGCGGGCAAGCCGACCTTGATGGTGTTCAATAAAATCGATCGCTTCGAAACGCGCGAGCGGTTGAAACAATTTCTCGAACGGTTCCCGAATGGCGTGGGCATTTCAGCGCGGACGCAGGAGGGTTTTCCGGAATTGCTCGGACAACTGGGCAGCATGCTGCGGCCGATCCGCGAGTTCGTGGAGTTGCACATCCCGCACGAAGAGGCGGCGGTGATGGCGCGACTGCACGCGGTGGCGCAGGTGACGGAGCGGGATTTCGACGGCCCGGCGGCGAAGTTCAAGGCGCGCATTCCGCCGCATCTGCACGACGAGTTCGCGAAGTTTATTGTGAGTCAGGAGTAGGTTTTCTGCCTGCGAGTGACGCTAGCGGAAACGAGGAGTTTTTTTCGTGTAATTCGCGTGATTCGCGGGTAAACGAATTCGCATGTCGCACGTACTGCGCATCAAGGATCAGCCCGCGAGTGAACGTCCGCGTGAACGGCTCGTTGCCAAAGGGCCAAGCGCACTCTCCGACGCGGAGTTGATTGCGATTCTCCTGCGCACGGGATTGAAGGGCGCGAACGCGGTGGAAGTGGGCGCGCAGTTGCTCCAGAAGTTCGGTTCGTTACAGGCGCTCGCTCGCGCGTCGGTGGATGATTTGCGGAAGGTGAAAGGAATCGGTCGCGACAAGGCGGTGACGTTGCTCGCGGCGTTCACGCTCGCGCGCAAGATGGCGGAGGAACTGCACCGTGAATCGCCGGTGCTCGATAACCCGGAGAACATCGCGAGCCTGTTGCGCGAGGAGAACCGCGCATATGACGTGGAGAATTTCCAGGTGGTCCTGCTCAACACGCGCCGACGCTTGATCCGCGTGGAGAAGGTAACGCAGGGGACGCTCGATACGTTGCTGGTGCATCCGCGCGAGGTTTTCAAGGCGGCCATCACCGCGAACGCCGCGGCGATCGTGCTCGTTCACAATCATCCCAGCGGCGATCCCACGCCATCGGAGGCGGACATCAAAGTGACCCGTGATTTGATCCGCGCCGGTCAGGTGATGAAGATCGATGTGTTGGATCACATTATTCTCGGCCGGCAAACGACGGAGCGGACGAAGGATTACGTGTCACTGCGGGAGCTGGGTTATTTCTATTCGTAGCGAGCGCGTGTCTGTATCCGAGTGTTTCGGCGCTTGATCCCGCGACGTGCATCCAGTATCCCAGCGGCGGAATGATTCATCCCACAGCTGTCATCCACCCGCGCGCACAACTCGACTCCGCCGTTAGCGTGGGGCCCTTCGCGGTCATCGACGAACACGTGACGATGGGCGCCAATTGCGTCGTCGGTCCGCACGTGCACTTGACGGGTCACACGACAATCGGCCCGCGGAATCGTTTTCACACCGGCTGCGTGATCGGTGATGCGCCGCAGGATTTGAAATACACGGACGCACCAACTTGTCTGCGGATTGGCAGCAACAACGTCTTCCGCGAGAACTTCACGGCGCATCGATCGAACAAGGTCGAAGAGGACACGGTGATTGGTTCCAACGGCTTCTTCATGGCCGGCGCGCACGTGGGTCACAATTCCGCCGTCGGCAATCAGGTAATCATGGCGAACGGCGCACTGCTTGGGGGACACGTGGCGGTGGGTGATCGCGTGTTTATTTCAGGCAACTGTCTCGTGCACCAGTTCGTGCGCATCGGGACGCTGTCGTTGATGCAAGGCGGCTCGGCGATCAGCAAGGACCTGCCGCCTTATACGATCGCGCGCGGCGACAATGGAATCTGCGGTCTCAACACGGTGGGGCTCCGCCGGGCTGGTTTAACCAGCGAGCAACGGCTGGAATTGAAAAAGCTCTATCACGTGCTGTTCCGTAGCGGACAAAACATGAGCAACGCGATCGCCGTGGCGGAACTTCATTTCAGCAGCGATCTTGCGCGGTCGGTGATTGATTTCATCCTGGCGAGCAAACGCGGCGTCTGCACGGATGTCGGTGAGCTCAGCGAGGTGGAGTGATTCGAGGGCTTGTGCTAGCGAAGGTCGGGAGGCGGCTCGGAAGCAGCTGTTTCCAAACCTGCGAGGTTCTTACGTAGCGGTTGCTGCCCCAATTGGCAGTGTCGACAGAAACAAAAAGCCCCTCTCGGTTTCCCGAGAGGGGCTGAAAGGTTCTAAGTCAGATTAGAACTTGTAGATGACGTTCAGAGCGACGGAAACAACGTTCCGGAGCGGTGAACCGGTTGCGCCGGTGTAAACCGGAACGCCACCCGCTGCATCGTGATCCCAGCGGAGTTCAACGCGGCTAATCACGTTGGCCCAGAGGGCGTAGTCAGCAGTGAAAGTTCCGCTGAGGAACTTCTCGGAGTCAGCCGAGGAGCCGAACTTGCCGAAGGTGCTGAAGCTGGCCGCACCTGCGTCAGCCCAAGCGTATTCGCCGCGGGCGTTCAGGGTCAGCTTGTCCGTTGCCTTGAAAGAGGCATACAGAGCGACAGCATTGGCCCAGTTGCCCGAGTTACCGCCGCGTTCAGGAGTGCCACGGTAGTCGTAGGACGCACCGACGGACAGACCGGCCACGGGGGTGGCAAGGGTGCCGCCAACGTAGAGGTTAACGGTGTCGTGAACCGCGGCCGTACCTTGACCGTGATCAACCACGCCCGCATACAGGGTAGAACCCTTGAGGAATCCCCAATCCTTAGGAGCAGTCAACGCGACTGACGCCATGTAGGACTTGATCGATTCCGTGGTGCTGCGGCCATTGATGCCGCCAGCCGCACCGGCATCAGCCACGCCAGCGGAGAGGCTGATGATGTCGCTAACGCGGTAGCTCGCGAGAATACCGGTATAGGTCGTCGGTTCGAGGAAATAGCCATAGGAGCGGCTATAGTTCGGATTGTTGCCGGCATCGAAGACTTCGTAGCCGAGGATGGTGTCAAAAACACCCATCTTGAAATCCAGGCCGTTGCCCACGGGGGCGCGGAGCTGGACGTAGGCTTGCTTGATGGCAGAATTCGCGGTGAAAACACCGTTTGCGCCGCCGAAAACGCCTGCATCAGGTCCGAAGAGCAGATCAACCTTGTAACCAGCAGCCCATTGACCTTCGTCGAGCGGCTTTTCCAACGTAACCTTGACGACGTTCAGATTGAAGCCGTCTTGTTTCGCTGCGCCGTCGTAAGAACGGCCGGCAATCGCGCCAGCGCTCGTTCCCAAACGCCAGATAGCCGAGGTGTCAACATAACCACTGAGCGTGGTGGATGACAGCGCGGAGCTGATCGCTTGCTTAGCTTCTTCGGCCTGAACGGTCGAAGCGAGACTGACGACGCCTGCGGCGGCCAGACCCAATGTCCATTGATTAACTTTCATTCGTAGTTCCTCCTGCGATATGTGTTGTTGTTGTTGTTGCGTTTTTATGCGTTGTTTCCAGATGAAAACAGTTCATCCGACGCACCAAAACGGTGCATTTGCCGGCGAGGCTAGCAAAAGACTTCGGGTTGACAACAATTATTTTTATAGAATTTTCCGGCCCGGGGAATTGAGAAGACCTGATTATTCTGTGGAGTCACGCTGGGAATTTAGCGGGCGGAACCAGTTATTTGGAGATCGTCGTTAGCTTTTGGTCTTAAAAGACCTGAGGGACGCCTTCCTCGAGAATCCGGAGGTGGTGGGTCATTCCTTGGTGATGGGCAAGCTCCTTCAACCACCGCGGCGGTTCGTCCATGTCCTCGAAGGAAAGCTTGAACGTGCCGTAGTGCATGGGAACAAACCATTGGGCTTTGAGGTCACGAAACGCGTGGATGGCTTCGTCAGGGCCCATGTGCACGTGCCGAAATGAATCCGGATAATAAGCACCGATGGGTAGCAGGGCGATCTCGGGCTTCAGCCTTTGGCCGATGGCTTTGAAGCAATCGGCGTAAGCACTGTCGCCGGCGTGGTAGACCCGCCGGCCTTGGTGCTCAAGGAGAAAGCCGCCGAAGCCCCGGTGTTCATCATGCAAGGTTCGTGCGCCCCAATGGTTGGACGGGGTGAGGGTAACCCGCCAGTCGGCGTGGGAGAAACTTTCCCACCATTGGAGCTCGATCACCCGGCCAAAGCCGACATTGCGGGCGAGATCACCGACGCCCCAGGGCATCACGCCGATTTTGGGAGCCGGGAGTTTCCGCAAGGTGGGTTTGTGAAAGTGGTCAAAATGCGCGTGAGTCAGGAGCACGAGGTCGATCGGTGGAAGGTCGGTAATCTTCAACCCCGCGCGTTTGATGCGCTTGAGGAGAAACAGCCAATTGGCGAAATTCGGATCTACAAGGACGTTAAGATCGTTGAACTGTACTAAAAAGGAAGCGTGACCAATCCAGGTGATCGCCACCTGCCCGTGGTTGAGTTTGGGAAAAACCGGTCGTTTGTGATGTCCCGTCCGCGGCGTGAGCAGTGCCTTCCAGACCATCTCCCGGAAAAATTTGCCCGGACTGAAATGTTTGCTGGGCGTGAGATCCTTAAATGACCGAGGAATCCGGCGGCGGGGTTTCGGGCGATGCGGATCATGACCGGGGTCGGCGTTCATTGGAAAGTGGCTGCCGGTGCGATCGGTTTCGATATGTCCATTTGCTCTCTGACCACTTCTAACCCCGGGGACGGCGACATTCAACCTGTGATCCGCAATAGTGACCATTTTGCGCCGGATTTTTGTTTGCCTGTGGGTCGCTTCACTTTTTAATCGGTCCCATGGGCAAACTGGTTGAACAGCTGGATACGTTTCTACGCCGCACGCCGTCGCTGGGTGTGGGGGTTTATTTGGCGCGGACGGCGGTCGTTCTCGGCGACGTGACGTTGGGCGACTTTTCCAGTGTTTGGTATAACGCCGTTCTCCGCGGCGACATCAATCGCATCGTCGTTGGTCACCACTCGAATATTCAAGACAACGCCGTTCTCCATTTGGCCGATGATTTCCCCTGCATCTTGGGAAACTACGTTACCGTCGGCCACTCGGCGATTGTTCACGCGTGCACGATTGGCGATGAAACGCTCGTCGGCATGGGGGCGACCATCCTCGACGGTGCCGTCATTGGAAATCAGTGCATCATCGGCGCCAATGCGCTTGTGACGCAGGGAACGAAGATACCCGATGGCTCAATGGTCCTGGGTTCTCCGGCGAAGGTGGTGAAAGAACTCACTCCCGAACAGCGCGGTGGATTGAAGGCGTGGGCGGTGAAGTATGTAGATAATGCCGCTTATTGTCTAAAGCACGGCATCAATGTCGGCGCTCCGCTACCGAGCTGAGAATCGGCTTACGATTTGACACGGCGCTCTCCATGGCTAGGGTGCTGATGAACCACCTGATCGTGCCGGCGGGCATGCACTAGGTTGATTATCGCATGTTTAAAGTTCCTGCTGTATTGACCAAACTTCAACGATCTTCGACGGCATTTACCCTGATCGAGCTCCTCGTTGTTGTGGCGATTATCGCCGTTTTGGCCAGCTTGCTGTTGCCGGCTTTGGGGAAAGCACGTGCGCGAGCTGAGGGTGCCAAATGTCTCAGCAACCTCCGCCAGCTTCAACTTGGCTGGCACGTTTATGCTGACGACCACGACGACGTTACGGCGCCAAATCCCAGCGGCGGCGGTTCCAATTCAACGGCATGGGTGACTGGTCGCGCCAATAACTCGATTCCGGCGGATATCACGACGTCGTTGCTGTTTCCGTATGTGGAAAGCCTCGGTGTATACAAGTGCCCGGGCGACAAAAGCTCCAACCTGCGCAGCATGTCGATGAACAGCTTCGTTGGCGTTTCTGCCTACAACACGACCTACGAGTCCTACAAAACTCTTGCCGATTTGAGTAAATCCAATCCGTCTGATCGATTCGTGTTTGTCGACGAGCGTTGGGACACCATCAACGATGGATATTTCCGCGTCGATCCCTATACAGACTATTCCCAGATCAACGTGCGCGATTTCCCGGCCACCTACCACAATGGTTCCGGCAGCCTTTCCTTCGCGGACGGCCACGCCGAGTTTCGCAAGTGGCTAACGCCCGTGTTCAACACTCCGCTCGGTCAGCTCGCCAACGGCGTCAGTGCGCCGACCAGCAGCGACTACATTTGGATTCAGCAACACGCCACCAAGCCGCTCTCCGGTAACTGGGCCGCGCCGATCATTCAATAACCGATCGCGCGGTGCACCGAGAGTTTACCGCCGCATCATTCCCGGAGGCATGGGTCCGCCGCCCATCTTCGCCATCATCTTGGAGAACTTGCCCATCTTCTTCATCATTTGCTGCATTTGCGTGAACTTGTTCAGCAACGTGTTCAACTCCGCCACGTTCACGCCGCTGCCTTTGGCGATGCGCACGCGACGCTTGGCGTTGAGGATGGCCGGATTGCGCCGTTCCTTCAGCGTCATCGAGCAGATCATGCCTTCCATGCGCTTGAATTCCTTCTCGCTCTTGCTCATGTCCGCCTTCTTCAACATCTCCGAGCCGCCGGGCAGCATGCCCACGATGCTTTCGAGCGAACCGAGCTTCTTCATCGCGCGCAATTGCTCTAGAAAATCCTCCAGCGTGAACTCGCCCTTGCGCATCTTCTCTTCCATGCGCTTGGCCTCGTCCATGTCGACCGCTTCAGCGGCGCGCTCAACGAGACTCACCACGTCGCCCATGCCGAGGATGCGCGACGCCATGCGCTCGGGATGAAACGGCTCGAAGTCCTCGAGCTTTTCGCCCACGCCCATGAACTTGATCGGCTTGCCCGTGACCTCTTTCAAACTCAATGCCGCGCCGCCGCGCGCATCGCCGTCGAGCTTCGTCAGAATCGCCCCCGTGACGTTGAGCGCTTTGTCGAAATGCGTGGCCACGTTCACCGCTTCCTGACCCGTTGCCGCGTCCAGCACGAGCAAGATCTCCTGCGGCTTGATCAAATCCCGCAAGCGCACCAACTCCTGCACCAGCGGCTCATCAATTTGCAATCGCCCTGCCGTATCGAAGATCAACGTGTTCCGTTGATTCGCCGCCGCGAACGCCAAGGCCTCGCGCGCGATCTTCAGCACGTCGGTTTCGCCCTTCTTCACGAAGACCGGGATATCCAATTGCTTGCCGAGCGTCTCCAATTGATCCATCGCCGCCGGTCGATACACGTCCGCCGCCACGAGGAGCACCTGCCGACCCTGCTTGGTGAGGAGTCGCGCCAGCTTGCCGCTCGACGTCGTCTTGCCGGAGCCGTGGAGGCCCACCATCATCACGCACGCGGGGTTCCCGCTGATATCGAGCGCGGAATTTTCCGAGCCCAGGAGCGTCACCAGTTCATCGCTGATGACCTTGATGATCTGCTGACCCGGATGAATGGTCTGGATGACCTCCAACCCGAGCGCCTTGGTCTTGACGCGCTCGATGAAATCGCGCGCCACCTTGAAATTCACGTCCGCATCGAGCAACGCCATGCGCACCTCGCGCAACGCGTCGCTGACATTGGCCTCGGAGATTTTTCCGAGGCCGCGGAGGTTCTTGAACGCGTTCTGAAGCTTGCTGGAAAGCGAGTCAAACATGCCCGCCAGCGTAAAGTTCAATGCTCAAACTTCAAAGGGGAAAGTTGAAAGGCTCTCTGCGAAGGAGGAAGCGTGGATCGTGAATTTCGCCCCCTCGGGGTTCCACGGGATGCCAAAATAAAACCGGCCGCCGAGGACATCGGCGGCCGGGTGCGGGAGAATGGGGTTTGCGAGGATTAGTTCACAACTTTGTAGCCGGCCTTGGTGATGGCGGCCACGATGTCGGCCTGCTTCACTTTCGCGTCGTCGAACTTCACGGTTGCTTTGCCGAGTTCGACTTTCTTGTCGGTAATGCCGGGGAGCTTGGTGAGCGCGTCGTTCACGGCTTTGACGCAGCCGGATTCGCAGACCATGCCGTCGATCTTGAGGTTGGCTTCACCGGCGAACGCGGCGGTCGCGAGGCTGAGCACGGCGAGGAGGAGAGCAGTTTTTTTCATGGGAATGTGGTTTGTATTGGTAACGGATCGTTTCGGAGGAACGTAGCCGAAGAGTGCGATTTGTCGAGTCGCAAGCGGGCGGGGACGTATCCCCGCAAAGCAAGCGAATTGACGCGAATGGGGCGGGGAAATTGGGAGAAGCGGTGCGAGAAGTGGGTGTTCGGTTTCAACGCGCGTGCTTTGCGGGTCCCATTTTCGCGTTCATTCGCGTGATTCACGGGCTCAACTCCGGAACAACGTCGTCGTGAGTCTTTAGGCTTTGAGCTTTTCGCCGCCGCCTCTAGCCTTCGGCGCGATGTCGCAGATGTTGAAATCCTCGGGCGCGATGGGGCTGGCCACGTTGACCAGTCGCGTGCTCGGCATGGTGCGCGAGATGGTCTATGCCGCCTTCATGGGCGATAGCGCCGTGGCGGGCGCCTTCAAGCTGGCGTTCAAGATTCCCAATCTCTTCCGTCGCCTGCTCGGCGAAGGCGCGCTCACGGCGTCGTTCATCCCCATTTTCAAGGACAAGGAAAAGAACGCCGGCGAAGTGGAGATGTGGCGCGCGGCCAACGCGGTGATCTCGGGACTTGTGGTCGTCGTGGCGGTGCTCGTGGGCGTGGCGATGCTCGGCATTTCCGTGGCGCTCGCGTTGGGCGACTTCGAAGCGCAAACGATCCTAATGCTGCAATTGCTGCGGATCATGTTTCCGTATCTCTTGCTCGTGTGCGTGGCCGCCGTCTTCATCGGCATGCTCAACGCGCGCGGGCATTTCTTCATTCCCGCGCTTGGCACCACGGTGCTCAACGTGGTGATGATCGCTTCGGTGCTCTGGCTCGCGCCGCAGTTTGGAAAGGATCTCTCCACGCAGATCTTCGCGCTCGCCGTCGGCGTGCTGGTGGCCGGCGCGGCGCAGGCGGCGTTTCAAATTCCGACGCTGTGGACGGAAGGCTTTCGCTATCGTTGGGTCGCGCCGTGGCAGAACGAAACCGTCCGCCTCGTCGTGCGGAAAATGATCCCCGCGACGATCGGCGTCGCGGCGTTTCAGATCAACGTCCTGCTTACGGACGCAATCGCGTTCTTCGTCGATCCGCAAATCGTCGCGTCATTCGACTACGCGGTGCGGCTGATGGAATTTCCGCAGGGCATCTTCGGCATTTCGCTGGCGACGTATCTGTTGACCGCGCTCTCAGGCCTCGCGGCGGAGAAAAATTACGCCGGCTTCCGCACCGAACTGCGCAACGGCATGGGCTATCTCTTTTACGTGAACCTCATCGCCTCCGTGCTGCTGGTCGTGCTCGCGGAACCGATCGTTCGATTGCTCTTCGAACGCCGCGAGTTCACCAACGACGCCACGCAACGCGCTGCCTTCGCGCTCGCATGTCTCTCGCCCGGATTGGTCGCCTTCTCGCTGGTGAACATTCTGGCGCGCGCCTTCTACGCGCTCGGCGACACACAGACGCCGATGCGCATCAGCGTGCTGTGTCTTTCGGTGAACCTGCTGCTCGGCGTGATGTTGCTCATTGTGTTTCCCTTAAAGCAGGGCGGCCTCGGCATCGCGAACTCCCTGAGCGGTACGCTCAATGCCGCGCTGCTGCTCTTCGCGCTCCGCAAGAAACTCGCGCGACTCGAACTCTCCGCGCTGCGCGTGCCGCTATTGAATATGCTGGGCGCGGTGTTGTTGGCGGGCGCGACGGCGTGGTTCGCGCGGCGTTTCTGGGAAACCAATGTGGGTCACGCCGACCTGCTCACGCGCTTGGGCGCAGTGTTCGTTCCGATGACCCTCGCGGGATTGGTTTATCTTGCGCTGACGCTGTTGCTGAAGGTTGGACCGGCGAAGGACATCATCGGAATAATCCGACGGAAGCTGTGAATTGGTCTGCGTGAACCGGCGCGGCCGCGAGCTTACTCCAGCAACTTCTTCAATGCATCGCGCGCGGATTGTTCGCGTGTCTTGTTCTCCTGTGGCGCTTTGAACTCGCGGCGGGCAAAGTCGAACCACTCGCAGAAGTTCGCCATCGCCTTTTCTTGAACGGGTTCGGCGCGGCGGTCGCGGCATTGGTGCGCCACGCGGGGATCGTAGCTGGCGCAGTTGAGGCAGACCCGCATGTCGGCGTTGCAGCGGTGGCAGGAATCACTCCGCCCCGGCAGGCCCGGAATCGTCCATTCCCAACCGCATTTGTAACAGTGCCGCGTCATGGCGTCACTTTACCAAAAGGCGGGCGAAAGTTTGAAGAAAATTGAAGAGGGTTTCCTGGTTCGTTGCTAATCGTTGCGCGGTCGACTTGGCCGCAAGGAGTTCAAGTATTCGCCGCCGCGCGCGAGGGTGAATCGCACGCTGTCGCGGACGGTTCCCGTCCAGCATGACCGCACCATCAACCAAAGCACCCAGCCCCGCGTGGTCCAATGCCCGTTCATAATTATCCTGTCTCTGCGCCGCCCGTGATCAACCCACCGCCGCGTCTATCGCAATTCCCGACCTCGGGCTGGAAGTCAGTTTCAATTTCAGATGTTCAATAACCGCCAACTCACGCCATCAACGGGAGGTGTCGCAACCGCCGTGCCAGCGGGCGAATCGGGCGGAACGTTGAAAAACTGGGGTGATTCGCTGAGTCGGTGCGAGTGACGCGTCGCCGACGCTGTGCCCGCGTCGACAACGTGAAACATTTTAACCACGTGCAGACGGAGAAAAATTTTGCGTGCGCGTGCGCGGTGCGCCTTTAACATCGCCGCGATGAACGACCCCTATCAGTCGTTGCTGGACGCCGCGATCCACCGCTTGCAGGACATGAAAGCGGCGGGCGCGCGGTTCGTTCCGGTGTCGATGGAAGCGCTCGCTGCGTTGTCACAACCAACCGCGCCCGCGAAAGCTCCATCGCCGCGTCTCGCCGTCCCGACGGTCACACCGTCGCCGACTCCGATGCCGCGCCCCGTTTTACGAACGCCCGCGCCGGTGGCTGCTCCGGCCCCTGTGGTCACGCCCGTTTCGGTAGCGGCTCCCATTGCGCCGGGCGACAAAGCCGCGGCCTTCGCCGCCTTGCGCGCTCGTGCGCTCGCGTGTGTGCGTTGCCCGAACCTCGTGGCGGCGCGGAAGAACGTCGTGTTCGGCGTGGGCGACATCAACGCCACGCTGATGTTCGTCGGTGAGGCGCCGGGGGCGGACGAAGATTTGCAGGGTGAACCGTTCGTTGGCGCAGCGGGCCAGCTGCTCACGCGGATCATCCAGACGATGGGATTCTCGCGCGAGACGGTTTACATCGGGAACATTTTGAAGTGCCGCCCGAATATGCCGCCCGGCGCACCTGGCAATCGGAAGCCGACCCCCGACGAGATGAACACGTGCAAGCCCTACCTGCTGGAGCAGATCGCGCTTATCCAGCCCAAGGTCATCGTTGCGCTCGGCGGCACGGCGGTGGAAGGGTTGCTGGGCTTGACGGGCATTACCAAACTCCGCGGCAATTGGCAGCAGTTCCAAGGCATCCCGGTGATGCCGACGTATCATCCGAGCTATCTGTTGCGGAACCAGTCGCTCGCCGAAAAACGTCGCGTGTGGGAAGACATGCTCGCCGTGATGGAGAAGCTCGGCCTGCCGGTCAGCGAGAAGCAGCGCGGTTACTTTTTGAAAGCATGACCGCCTTCTATCGCCACTGCGTGCGCCCGTTGCTGTTCACGCAGGATTCGGAATCGATCCACAACCGCACCCTTTCCGCGCTCGGTTCAGCGAGCCGGAACAGAATGTTTTGCGGCCTGCTGCGCGCGTGCTATGGCGCGGAGGAATTGCCGGTGGAACTGTTCGGTCTGCGATTCCCCAATCCCGTCGGGCTTGCTGCGGGCATGGACAAACACGCTGCGGCTGTGCCCGCATGGGCTGCCCTCGGCTTCGGTTTCGCGGAGCTCGGCGGTGTCACGTGGCACGAGCAGCCCGGCAATCCCGCGCCACGCATGTTCCGCGCGATCCCCGACCGTGCGCTGATCAATCGCATGGGCTTCAACAATCGCGGCGCCGAAGCGCTGGCGGTGAAACTCGCCGAATGGCGGGCGTCCGGTCGCTGGCCCGCACATCCTGTCGGCATCAACCTCGGCAAGTCCAAGATCACGCCGCTCGAGAAAGCCGCCGAGGATTACGCGAACTCCTTCCGCGTTTTGCGTGCCCACGCGGATTTCTTTGTCGTCAACGTCAGCTCACCGAACACGCCGAACTTGCGGCAACTCCAGGACAAGGCGGCGCTCGATGAGATTTTCGCCGCATTGCAGCAGATCAATGCCGGCGACGGCGCGCGCAAACCGATCTTGGTGAAGGTCGCACCCGATCTCTCCTTCGAAGCGCTTGATGAAATCCTCGAACTCGTGGGCCCGCGCCAGATCGCAGGCATCGTCGCAACGAACACCACGATCACGCGGCCGGACAGCAGCGACGAGCAGTTGAAGAAGATTTACGCCGAGACCGGCGGTCTCAGCGGGAAGCCGCTGACGCAACGCAGCACCGAAGTCATCCGCCACTTGCACCGGCAAACACGCGGCGCGCTGCCGATCATCGGCGTGGGCGGGATTTTCAACGCCGCCGACGCGTGGGAGAAGATCGCCGCCGGCGCGTCGCTCGTGCAGATTTACACCGGCCTCGTTTACGAAGGACCGGGCATCGTCCGCGAAATCGTGCGCGGCTTGCGGCAGCGAGTGGAACAGGCGGGCTTGAAGAATCTCGCCGCGGCCGTCGGCACGGCGAAGTGACCGCCTACGGAAACGTCGTCTTGTCCTCGCACGGCTCCAGCTTGGCGATGACCGCCATGATTTCGTCGGCGACTTCCTGATAAATCTCCTTCAACCGCGGCTTCGAGCATGTCTTCGCTTCCGCGCGCAGCACGGCGAAATCCATCGGCGGTGCATACTTCACGGCGATGCGATGCGGATGCGGAATTTTCATCGATCGGTTGTACGCCTCGAACGTTCCGAACACGCGGACCGGCACCACCGGCGCCTCGGACTTGATGACCGTCAGACCGATTCCCGAGCGTGCCGGCTGCAGCTTACCGTCCTTCGTGCGCGTGCCTTCCGGGAATAGAATGATCGCGCCGCCCGCGTGCAACCGGTCGATGATCATCTTCAAACCCTTCGCGCCGCCGCCGTCGCGGTCCACCGGCACGGAGTTCCACGAGCGAAGCAGGGCGCCGATGCCGGGATAACGAAACAACGATTCGCGCGCGAGGTAGTTGATATCGCGCTTCAGGGCGGAGCCCACGAGCGGCGGATCGATGAAGCTCGCGTGATTGCTCGCGAGGATCACCGGACCGGTCAACGGCACGCGTTCCGGATTGAACACACGCCACCGGAAGTAGGTCGCGTAGATCGTCCGGAACAAACACCAGCCGATGAAATAGCTTGGATTCATTCGCGGCGGAACGGTAACGGAAGGACCTCGCCGCAACGAGATTATTTGAAACCATTTCCGCTGAACTCCGTCCAGTGAGGACACTTTAGCTGGAAGTTGCCCGTTGCTCTTCCGCGGGCCGTGACTTAGAACCCTTTCGCAATGACCGTTCTGAATACTTCGCTTCGTCGTCCGTTCACGGTCGTCGTCCTTGTTATCGCCGTCGTGCTCGGCGCGTGGGTCGCGTTGCAGCGCATGTCGCGCGACGTTTTCCCGCCGTTGAACGTGCCGACCATTTACGTCGCGCAGCCGTTCGGCGGCATGGACCCAGCACAGATGGAAGGCTACCTGACCTACTACTACGAGTATCACTTCCTTTACATCACCGGCATCGAGCACGTGGAGTCGAAGTCCATTCAGGGCGCTTCGATCATGAAGCTGCAGTTTCATCCGGGCACCGACATGTCGGCGGCGCTCTCGGAAACGGTTGCTTACGTGAACCGCGCACGCGCGTTCATGCCTGCGGGCACGCCGGGACCGTTCGTCACGCGGTTCGACGCCGGCAGCGTGCCGGTGGGCCAGCTCGTGTTCTCCACGACGAACGAACTCCGCACCGTCGGTCAAATGCAGGACGCCGCGTTGAACATGGTGCGTCCGCTGTTCGCCACGTTGCCCGGTGTGTCGGCTCCGCCGCCGTTCGGTGGCAGCGCGCGCACGATCTTGATCAACGTGAAGCCGGACCGCATGCGCGCTTACAATTTTTCGCCCGACGAAATCGTACAGGCGATGGCGCAGGCGAATCTCATCAGTCCGTCGGGCAACATGAATCTCGGCGACAAATATCCCATCGTGCCCGTCAACGCCGTGGTGAAGAACATCAAGGATCTCGAAGGCACTCCCCTGCGCTCGAGCGCGAACGGCTCGGTCTTTCTGCGCGACGTCGCGACGGTCGAGGACGGAAGCGACATCGTGACGAGCTACGCGCTCGTGAACGGTCGCCGCACGGTTTACATGCCCGTCACCAAGCGCGCCGACGCGAGCACGCTCACGGTCGTCGAGTTGGTGAAGAAGAATCTGCCGAAGTTCAAAAGCGCGGTGCCCGACGACATCAACGTCACTTACGAGTTCGATCAATCGCCCGTCGTCACG
Organism: Limisphaerales bacterium; assembly: GCA_044224905.1. Taxonomy (GTDB): domain Bacteria; phylum Verrucomicrobiota; class Verrucomicrobiia; order Limisphaerales; family JBGAJN01; genus JBGAJN01. The sequence goes on along the minus strand of JBGAJN010000001.1, from coordinate 431,170 downwards.
CGCTCCATCCGCGACCTCGTGAAGGAAGGCGCCATCGGCGCGGTGCTCACGGGACTGATGGTGCTGCTGTTCCTGCGCGATTGGCGCAGCGCGTTCATCGTCGTCATCAACATCCCGCTCTCGCTGCTCGCGGCGACGTTCGCACTGTGGATCAGCGGACAAAACATCAACCTCATGACGCTCGGCGGGCTCGCGCTGGCCGTCGGCATCCTCGTGGACGAAGCGACGGTGGCGGTGGAAAACATCCACGCCTACCTCGCGCGCGGAACGTCGCTCGCCCGCGCGGCACTCGATGCCACGCGTGAGACGGCGCTGCCACGTTTGCTTGCGATGTTGTGCGTGCTCGCGGTGTTCATCCCGGCGTTCTTCATGCAAGGGGCGGCGAAGGCGCTCTTCGTTCCGCTCGCGTTGGCGGTGGGATTCTCGATGGTCGCGTCGTTCATTCTCTCCAGCACACTGGTGCCGATCCTGAGCGTGTGGATGCTGCGGAGTGCCGGTAGCCGAACCAGCGCGAATCCGAGCGAACCGAATCAACGCGCCGCGTCTGAGGCCGGCGCTCCGGTCGTCCATGACCCCGGCTTCATCGGACAACTGCAGTCCGCTTACGCTGCGGTGCTTCGCCCGATCGTGACCGTGCGCTGGTTGCTCGTGCTGGTTTATCTCGTCGTGGCGGTCGGCATCGTGTGGGTGTTCGGTCAACGACTCGGGACGGAGATTTTCCCGTCGGTGGACTCGGGGCAGTTCGCGTTACGCCTGCGGGCGACGACCGGCACCAAGGTCGAGCTCACCGAGCAAGTCGCTCTGAAGGCGCTTGAACTCATCAAGCGCGAAGCCGGCGCGGAAAACATCGCGCTCACCATGGGCCTCGTCGGTGTGCATGCGGCGAATTATCCGGTGAACCTCATTCACCTCTGGAACGGCGGCCCTGAGGAAGCGCATCTTTCCGTCCAGCTCAAGCCCGGCGCGCCGGTGAAGGTCGCCGCGTTGAAGGAAAAACTTCGCGCTGTTTTCGCCGCTGAGTTGACCGACGTCCGCGTATCCTTCGAGCCCAGCGACATCGTGAGCCGCGTGATGAGCTTCGGTTCGCCGACGCCCATCGAGGTGGCCGTGGGCGGCCCGAGCCTCACGGTGAACAAGGAATTCGCCGACAAGATTTACGCTAAGCTGAAGGAGATTCCTTCGCTGCGCGACGTGAACTTTGGACAAGCGCTCGATTTCCCCACTGTGGACGTGAACGTGAATCGCGAGCGCGCCGGCCTGCTCGGGGTGAAGGTCGGCGATGTCACGCGCTCGCTCGTCGCGGCCACGACATCGAGCCGTTTCACTGTCGCGAATTACTGGGCCGACCCCGTTTCCGGCGTGAGCTACAATCTCCAGGTGCAGATTCCCCAGACGCAGACGAAGACGCTGGACGATTTGAAAAATGTTCCGGTCACTTCGGCGTCTGGAAAAAATGTTCTGCTCCGCAACGTCGCGAGCGTCACGCTAGGCACGGCCGTCGGACAATACGAGCGTTACAACATGGCGCGCGTGGTGAGCATTACGGCGAACATCCACGGCGCGAGCCTCGGTGAAGTAGCGCAACAGATCATGAAAGTGCTCGCCGAAGTCGGTGCGCCGCCGCCCAAGACCAAGGTTGATCTGCGCGGACAAATCGTGCCGTTGCGCGAGTTGCTCGGCGGGTTTCAATCCGGGCTCATCATCGCCGTCATCGTGATCTTCCTGATGCTCGCGGCGAATTTCCAATCGCTGCGGCTCGCGTTTGCGGTCATCTCCACCGTGCCCGCCGTGGTTGCCGGCGTCGTGCTGACGCTGTGGTTCACGCACACGACGTTGAACATCCAATCCGCGATGGGCGCGATCATGGCCATCGGCGTCGCGGTGGCGAATGCGATTCTCCTCGTGACGTTCGCCGAGCGCAGTCGCGTCGGTGGCGCGATTCCGAAGGACGCCGCCGTGGAAGGCGCGCGTTCACGCCTGCGGCCGATTCTGATGACAAGCTTCGCGATGATCGCGGGCATGATTCCGCTGGCGCTCGGTCTGGGCGAGGGCGGAGATCAAACCGCGCCGCTCGGTCGCGCTGTCGTGGGCGGCCTCGCGATGGCGACGCTTGCAACATTGTTCGTGTTGCCGAGTGCGTTCGCGATGTTGGCGAGCAGCAAAGTCCGCTCGGCCTCGCTCGATCCGGAAGACCCGGGCAGCCCGTATTTCCAAAAAAACGATGCGCCGTCGGCGTAAGCAAGTGATGCAACCGGCATTGAACAATCACAGTTCGTCACGCGTGACCGCGCAGGCGTTCACGTTGATTGAATTGTTGGTCGTCATTGCGATCATCGCCGTTCTCGCCGCGCTCCTGTTGCCGGCGCTGGCGCATGCGAAATCGAAGGCGGTTCAAACCACTTGCTTGTCGAACCTTCGCCAGATCGGAATCGGGCTGGTGTCCTATCGCGGCGACAACGACGACTTGAATGTTTCGCACCGCCTCTGTCCCGACACGCCAGCGGATCCGTATGGGCGGAACGCGCCCGTGCCTTCGGGAACGGCTCCGAACAGTCCGCCGCCGTCGGGCCCCAACGAAATCTGGTGGGTGCCCTACGATCCAACGCAAGTGCCCGACGGCGCGCCCGGAGTCGGTTTTAAAACGGGACTCCTGTTTCCGTATTGCGAAGCGCTGAAAGTTTTCAAATGCCCCACTGAGCCCGAGTGGCAATGTGGTTACGGAATGAATTACAGCGACGGCAGTCCGACAGCGCAGCCCGATTCATTCGTCACGCAGACGTCCGAGCGCCTTGTGGTGTGGGATCATCGCCGCAGTCCGGGTTGTGCGGATTCGCGCATCGCCACCGCGCCGCGGCCGCCGTGGATTCCATTCACCAACACCAGCCATTACCCCGATCGTCATGCGGGCCGAATGAACGGACTGTTCTACGACGGCCATGTCGTGTCGTTGGATCCGGCGGATCTGCGACTGAGCAATTTTCGCGAGCCCGGCACGTTGCCGGCGGTCGCGGGTTATCCCGGCGAGTAAATTTATGCGTCACCTCCTTTCACTCCCAGCTCTCGCGCTTGCCGCCGGGATGCTGTCTCAACCACCCGTCGCCACTGCGGCCGATGCGCCGAAACCGGTCGACGTGAAAGTCGCCCGCCCGGCGCGCGGCGAAATCATCCGCTACGTCACGTTGCCCGGCAGCATCAAGGCCAACCAGCAGGCGACGCTTTACGCGAAGGTGCCGGGCTACTTGAAATCCATCACGGTCGACAAAGGCGACACCGTCACCGCCGGTCAGTCGTTGGGCGAAATTGAAGTGCCCGAGTTGCTCGCCGATCTCACGAAATACAAAGCCGAGCTGCGCGTTGCCGAAATTGATTTCAATCGCGTGAACACCGCTCGCGAAAAGGCCCCCGACCTCGTCACTCCGCAATCGGTAGATGACGCGAAGGGGAAATTCGAAATCGCCCGCGCGAACATCGAACGCATCGAGACGTTGCTCGCGTATAGCAAGTTGATTGCTCCATTTGGTGGCGTCGTCACGGCGCGCTTCGTTGATGCCGGCGCGTTTATTCCCGCGGCCACCAGCGGCAGCGCGGCGCAAAACGCGGCCGTCGTCACAATCTCGGATTTCAACACAGTGCGCGTGCAGGTGCCGGTGACCGAACTCGAAGCGCCGCTCGTCGTCAAAGGCCAGCCAGTAAAAGTGGCGGTCGAAGGATTGCCCGGTCGCGCGTTCGAAGGCAGCGTCTCGCGCCTCGCCTACGCGCTCGACGATGTCTCGCGCACAATGCTCGTCGAAGCCGATCTGCCGAATGCGAAGCTCGAACTTCGCCCCGGAATGTACGCCTCCGTGAAGGTTGGCGTGGAGAAGCACACCGACGCCCTCACCATCCCGGTCGATGCGCTCGTGATGGAGAAAGTGAACGCGTTTGCGTTCGCCGCCGACGGTGGCAAGGCTAAGAAGATCGCGATCAAGATCGGTTTCAACGACGGCGCGAAGGTCGAGGTGCTGAGCGGATTGACCGGAAGTGAAACCGTTATTCTCGTGGGCAAACTCACGCTCGCCGACGGCGCAGCGGTCAACGTTACGGAGGCGAAGTGAGACTTACGATTTACGATTTGCGATTTACGATCGCGGCGGCAGTTGTCGCTGGATTGCTTTCATCCGGCGCTCTGGCGCAGACCAACAACGCGAGTTTTCCCATCGATCTGCCGACGGCGCTCAAGCTTGCCGGCGCGCAAAATCTTGATGTTCAGATCGCGCGGGAACGCGTGAAGGAGGCGAAGGCGCAGCATGAACAGGCGCGGATGCAGTTCTTCCCGTGGATTTCTCCCGGCGTGGGCTACAAGCGCCACGACGGAAACATTCAAGACGTTGCGGGGAATATTTTCGATGCGAGCAAGCAGTCGTACAACGTCGGCGCCTCGCTGAATGCGCAGCTCGATTTGGGCGATGCGATTTACAAATCGCTCGTGGCGCGACAGCTCGCGCGCGCGGCGGAGGAAGCGGCGGAAGCGCGTCGCCAGGAAACCGTGTTCGGCGCGGCGGCGGGTTATCTCGAATTGGCGCGGGCGAAATCGGCCGTCGGCGTGGCCTTGGAATCGGTGCGCCTCGCCGATGATTACGCGCAGCAGTTGCTGCGCGCGGTGGAAGCGGGCATTGCCTTCAAAGGTGATGCATTTCGCGCGCAGGTGCAGGTGGAGAAAAATCAAATCACGCTGCGACAGGCGCAGGAACAGCAACGCGTCGCCTCGGCGCGGTTGGCGCAGACGCTGCGTTTGCAACCCTCGACGGTCCTTGCGCCGGAGGAAACTGAACTCGCGCCGCTGACCTTGATGGAAACCAACGCCGCCCTCGACACCTTGATGGGCCGTGCGATGACTTCGCGTCCCGAACTCAGGCAATTCGATGCGCAGGCGCAGGCGGCGAAGAAGGCGAGCGACGGCGCGCAATACGGTCCGTTGATTCCGACGATCGGCGCGCAGGCGTATCTCGGCGGGCTCGGCGGCGGTCGCAACGGCAGCCTGAGCCACTTCGATGACACGCAGGATTATTTACTCGGGCTCAGTTGGAAGATCGGTCCAGGCGGACTGTTTGACCGCAGCCGCATTCGCGCGGCGGATGCGCGGATGCGCTCGGGTGAGCTGGAACTGGCGAAGGTTCGCGACGAAGTGGGCCGTCAGGTCGTCGAGGCGCATACGCGTGTGTATTCACTGTCCGATCAGCTCGCGATGTCGAAGCGCGCCCTCGCTGCGGCGGAGCAGTTGTTCAAACTCACCCGCGAGCGGAAGCAATTCGGCGTGGGCGTGGTGCTCGAGGATATTTTAGCCGAGCAGGACTTAACGCGCGCGCGGCTCGATTACCTCAACGCCGTGGCAGAGTTTGACAAGGCGCAGTTCGCGTTGCAGCGCGCGGTGGGCGGCGGCGATGGCGCGGGGAAATAGTTTTTCGTTCAATTCGCCGAACGGCTCGGGGTTGGCTAGGTCTCTCCGGGAACCGAAAAAACGGTTGAACGTCTCACCACTCCGGACAACACTGCGGGTCGCTTATTGGGCGAAACCGGCATGCGGCTGATTTACAATTTACTGTTCACGATTTTTTTCCTGCTCTCGGCTCCATTTTACTTTTTGAAAATGTGGCGGCGGGGGAATTGGTCGCAGGGATTCGGCCAGCGCTTCGGGCGGTTCAGTCTGCACATCATGCAGATCATCACCAACCGCCACGTGATCTGGTTTCACGCGGTGAGTGTGGGAGAAGTGAATCTTTGCACCCAGCTCATCGCCGCGCTCGAGCCGCGCATTCCCAACCTCAAGATTGTCGTCTCGACCACCACCTCGACCGGCATGGCGGAGCTGCACAAGAAACTGCCGTCGCACATTCTCAAGGTTTACTATCCGATCGACCGCGCCTCGTGTGTGCGGCGGACGTTCACGAAGTTTCACATCGTGGCCGTGGTGCTCATCGAGGCGGAAATCTGGCCGAACTTTCTCTGGCAGCTCAAGGACCGCGGAATTCCTGCGTTCCTCGTCAACGCGCGGTTGTCCGAGAAATCCCTGCGCGGCTACAAGCGGTTCGGGTTTTTGTTCCGGCCGCTGTTCGCGAGTTTCGCGGGCGTGGGCGTGCAGAATGCGGAGGACGCGGAACGCGTGAAACAAGTGGGTTGCCGTCCGTCGGCGGTGCACGTGGTGGGCAATTTGAAATTCGACGCGGCGAAGCTCGAGGAACGCCATCCGCTCAACGTTGGCTCGATGCTCCGCCAGCTTCACGTGGCCACCGACTCGCTTGTCATCGTGGCGGGCAGCACGCATGTGGGTGAAGAGGCGTTGCTGGCTGAGCAATACCTGCGGTTGAAGAAGAAATATCCGAAGCTGTTCCTCGTCCTGGTTCCGCGGCACTTCGAGCGCGCGAAAGATGTGGCGAAGGAACTGCAAACGCGCGGGCTGAAGTTCACGCTGCGCAGTGACATCGTGAACAGCCGGGATTTCAAAGATGACATTGATTGCCTGCTGGTGAACTCCACTGGGGAGCTGAAGTACTTTTACGAACACGCATCGGTGATTTTCGTCGGCAAAAGCCTCACTGCGGAAGGCGGCCAGAACCCGATCGAGCCGGGGATTCTCGGCAAGGCGATGGTGTTCGGACCGAACATGCAGAACTTCGAGGCCATCGCGAAGGCGTTTGTCTCGCGAGGTGGCGCCGTGCAGGTCAAGAACGCCGCCGAGTTGGAAGCGACCTTTGACGAGCTCCTCGGCAATGACGCGCGCCGGGCCGAGCTGGGCCGGAATGCGCTCGAGGTCGTCCGCGAAAATCGCGGCGGCATCGATCGCACTGTGGACATGATTGTCGCAAAGCTCGACCGGGAGGATCTCTACAAGGCACCGCGCGCGTAGCGGTGGCCGCGGGAAGCTTTGCACTTGGAGCCCGCCGACGCCTGATGTTCAATCGCCCCCTATGAGTCACACTCATCCGCTGACTACAACCACGTTTGAATTACCGGGATATCGGATCACCCGTTCGTTCGGTGTGGTGCGAGGAATCATTGTGCGCTCGCGGTCGGTCATTGGAAATATCGGCGCCGGCATTCAAGCGTTGTTCGGTGGAAATATTTCGCTCTACACGAGCATGTGTGAACGCGCACGGGACGATGCGTACCGGCAAATGTTGGAACACGCTTCCGAGCTTGGCGCCAACGCGGTGGTCGGCGTGCGCTATGACGCCACGGAAATTGCCGCCGGCATCACGGAAGTCTTGTGTTACGGCACCGCGGTGTTCGTGGAAGCAGCGCCGGTGAGTGCACCGCCGAAGATGTGAGCGTTTGTGTTCGCTGCTGGGATTTTAAACTTAGTTATGGCTGGTCACAGTAAATGGGCAAAGGTGAAGCACTTCAAAGGTGCGATCGACGCGAAGCGGGCGAAAATTTTCGCCAAGCTCGCGAAGGAAATCACCATTGCGGCGAAGCTAGCGGGCGGCGATCCGGGCATGAACCCGCGCTTGCGGATGGCGTTGTTGCGCTGCCGCGGGGCGAACATGCCCAACGAAAATATCGAGCGTGCGATCAAACGCGGCGTCGGCGGCGAGGACGGCAGCACTTATGAGGATTTGACGTACGAGGTGTACGGGCCGAATGGTGTCGCCATCTTGGTTGAACTCAGCACCGACAACCGGAATCGCACCGCGGCGGAAATTCGCAGCCTGCTCTCCAAGAACGGTGGCTCGATCGCCACGGCGGGCGCGGTGACGCGATTGTTTCATCGCAAAGGGCAGATCATCGTTTCACGCGAAGCGGCGAATGAGGACCAGTTGATGGAGCTCGCGCTCGAAGCGGGCGCAGAAGATTTCAAAGCCGAGCCGCAGGGTTATGAAATTTTGACCGATCCGGCGCATTTCGAAGCAGTCCACAAGCAGCTTGAAGCCAAAGGCATCAAGTGCGCTGCGGCGCATGTCACTTGGCTGCCGGCGTTGTTGGTGCCGCTCGATGCCGCGTCAGCGGTGCCAGTGACGAAGTTGCTCGATTTGCTCGAGGACAACGATGACGTGAAGGAAGTTTACTCGAACGCCGAGTTGCCGGAGGACGCCGGATAAGGCGCGAGGGGTTTTCTCCCGCGCTTTGTCATTTCATGAATTCGCCAACTCCCAGTCCTGCTGTCCGGATTTTGACGTGGCTCGCCCGCGCGGCGGCGCGTTACCCGAAGCTCTTCGTTATCCCGCAGGTGGTCCTGTTTGGATTGGCGATCTATTACACGATCTCAGAGCTGCAATTCGACACGAGCCGCGACAATCTCGTCGGGTCGGACAAAAAGTACCATCAGAACTACCTCGCGTTCCGCAAGGAATTCCCGGCGCAGGACGATTTGGTAGCGATCGTTGAGAGCGAGGATGCGGAGAAGAATCGCCAGTTCGTCGAGCGCTTGGGCGCCCGGTTGGAGCAGGAGACGAATCTATTCACCGACGTCTTTTACAAGGGCGACTTGAAGATGATGGGGCCGAAAGCCCTGCTCTTCGTTCCCGAAGACACGTTGGAGGACTTGCGGAAAACGCTGAAGGACTATCGCCCGTTCATCAATCTGTTTTCGAAGGCGCGCAATCTGAACGAACTGTTGAAAGTGGTGAACTATCAGTTCCGCCACGCGCAGCGCGAAACCAATGCGGAGAATGATTCGCTGATCAAAGCCATTCCCGCGCTCGAGCGAATCGTGAGTCAGGCGACGGATAGCTTGAAGCGACCCGGCACGCCGCCGTCGCCGGGCGTGACGGCGTTGTTCGGCGCGGGCCAAGAGGCTGAGCAGGAGCAATACATCACGTTCGACAAAGGGCGCATTTACCTTGTCACGGCGCGGGCGAAACGCGAGGGGCTGAACGGAGACGCGGTGGATCGGATGCGCGAACTGGTTGCCGAAACGCAGGCTGAAGTGTCGGGAGTCAACGTCGGCACTACGGGCGAACCCATCCTCGAAGTCGACGAGATGAAGCAATCGCAGGTGGACACAACCGTGGCGACGATTGTCTCGCTGGTAATCGTCGCGATGATATTCATCTACGGCTATCACGAGACGGGACGGCCGTTGAAGGCGACCGTGTGTCTGTTGTTCGGGTTAGCCTACACGATGGGGTTCACAACCTTCGCGGTCGGGCACTTGAACATTCTCACGATCACGTTCGCGCCGATGTTGATTGGGCTGGCGATCGACTTCGGTGTTCACCTGATCAGTCGCTACGAGGAAGAATTGCGGAACGGTGCCGAGCGGCAAGTTGCGTTGGAGAAGGCGGTGGTGAACACGGGCATGGGCGTGGTCACGGGTGCGCTGACGACGGCGGGGGCGTTCCTGGCGATGGGCATCACGGACTTCAAGGGCATCCAAGAGATGGGCATCATCAGCGGCGGCGGTTTGATCATCTGCCTGATCCCGATGTTGACCATGCTGCCGGTGTTGTTGCTGCGCGGTCGGCAGAACATTCTCGATCAGAAAGGCTCTCAAGAAGTGGACCGCCGTGCGAAGATCGAGCGGATCTGGCTTGATCGACCGGTTCTGATGATCGTGGTGACTTGCGTCCTTTGCGTGCTCGCGGCGATCAAGATTCCGAACGTGAAGTTCGACTACAACCTCCTCAACATGCAGAGCAAGGGCTTGCCTGCGGTTGTCTTCGAGAAAAAGTTGATCAACTCCGCCTCGAAGTCTGTGTTGTTCGCTGCGGTGGTGATGGATTCGTTACCCGAAGCGGTGGCAATGGAATCGCGCCTGACCAACTTGACGACAGTTGCGAGCGTTGAATCGATGAGCCGCTTTCTGGCGGAGAATCAGACCAACAAGTTGGCGATCATCGGCCGCATCAAAGAGGAGATTTCCGACATCCGTTTCGCCGAAATCGATAGCGGCAAGGCCAATCTGAGAGACCTCAGCCAGACTTTGGAGATCCTCAAGAGCTACTTGGGTCTCGCGGCGGATGAAGTTGAGAAGGAAGGCGACAAGGCATTGCTCAAACAACTGCGCTCGTTGCGCTCGGCGATCATGGAACTATTGCAGCGCATTTCGTCGGGTGATGAAACGCTGATGGCGGCGAAGTTGGGTGCGTTTCAGCGAGCGTTGCTGAGCGACGTGCAGAACACGTTTGCAGCGATTCGGAATCAGGACAATCGCACGGGATTGCAAGCGGATGATTTGCCGTCCGCGTTGCGTCACCGGTTCATCGGCGAAACGGGAAAGTATTTGATTCAAGTTTACCCGAAGGAAGACGTGTGGGAGCGCGGCGCACAAGAGCGATTTGTCGCCGATGTCCGCAAAGTAAAACCCGAAGTGACGGGAACGCCGATTCAACTTTTGGAATACACGACGCTGCTTAAGAGCAGTTACGAAGAAGCGGCGCTTTATTCGCTGGGTGCGATTGCGTTGATCGTGCTGATCCATTTCCGATCTTTGGTGAGTGTGATTTTATCGTTGATACCTGTTTTGATCGGCGCGTTGTGGATGGTGGGGCTGATGGGCTGGCTGAACATTTCATTTAATCCCGCGAATATTATGACATTGCCGCTGGTCGTGGGAATTGGTGTGACGAACGGCATCCATATTCTGAATCGTTTCGCGGAAGAGCGGAATCCGAGTATTTTCGCGCGCAGTACTGGCAAGGCGGTGTTGGTTTCGGCGTTAACGACCATTGCGGGTTTCGGGAGTTTGATCTTGGCGAAACATCAAGGGATCGAGAGTCTCGGATACGTGATGTCGATTGGAACTGCGACGTGCATGATCGCTGGGTTGACCTTTCTACCAGCGTTACTCAATCTCCTTTCGGCGCGCGGATGGCAAATAAACAAAAAACCCAGTGGCGCCGATGCACGCACGTCACTGGGTCCAGAGGAACCGAGGTCATGACCTCAATTTGCGCGAAGTTTAGAGGGATCGGCAAAGTGAAGTCAACCGTTTATCTTATTTTTTGTGGGAACAGCCCCGTTTTGAGGATGATATCCATTGCGGTAACGTTATTGCTTGGAGTCGCACGCTGCCGCCGTCGCGGGCAAATTCTCTCCGAACGTAACGCATTCGCTATTGGTTCACTGCAGAATGCGGTGTTTTTTTTGAGCGTTGCCGTGATGATGCTGGCGTGCGCGAGCGACGGTCGTGCCGAGTCGATGATTGAAGCGGGTCCGTTGGTTCACGAGTTTTCCCTCACCTTGGAATCGGGGCGACGCGAAGAGATTGCTGGCCCGCTGTTCTTCTCGCAACAGACCGAAGAAATGCGGATCTGGTCGTTTCCCCCGTTTGTGTCTGAAAAGACGAGCGATGTGCTCGACACCCACAAGTGGGACATCCTTTATCCGATCCTCACTTACAATCGCTTCGGCGAAGAATACCGGTGGCAGCTATTTCAATTGATCGCATTCGCCGGCGGCCAGACCCAGTCCACGAATCGCAAGGATCGCGTCACGCTCTTCCCGATTTACTTCCAGCAGCGATCTCCGGATCACGCCGAGGACTACACTGCTGTGCTGCCGTTTTACGGACACTACAAAAAGCATTTCTTCCGGGACGAAGGGAAATTCATAATGTTCCCGATCTACGTGCAGAGCCGGAAACGGGACGTGGTGACGGACAATTACGTTTACCCGTTCTTCCATCTGCGACATGGCGAAGGGTTGCGCGGATGGCAGTTCTGGCCGCTGTATGGCGTGGAGCACAAGGAAGTCATAACGAAAGCGGATCGCTTTGGTGATCCCGTCAGCATTCCTGGCCACGAGAAGTCCTTCGTCCTATGGCCGTTTTATCTGACGGAAAAAATTGGCATCGGCTCGACCAACGAGAACGACAAGTTCGCGATCTTCCCGCTTTACGTTTCGGAACGTTCACCGATGCGTGACTCGACGACCTACGGTTGGCCGCTGTGGCCGATCTATTCCGTGGCTGACGATCGCGAGAAGCAATATCACCAGTGGAGTCTGTTCGGTCCGTTCGTGGTATTCGCGCACGGCGATGGGAAGAATGGCAAGCGTGTCTGGCCGTTGTTTAGCCAGATGGAGAGCCCGAAACTGCGCACCGAATTCTACGGCTGGCCGTTCTACTATCGAACTCACTTGCACTCAGCGCCGTTGGATCGGGATCGAGTTCGCATCATGTTCTTCTTGTACTCGGACTTGTTGGAAAAAAATCTCGATACCGGCGCCGTTCGTAAGCGACAGGATTTCTGGCCGTTCTACACCTATCGCCGTGACTTCGATGGAAACGAGCGCCTGCAATGCCTTTCGATCCTCGAACCGCTTTTGCCGAACAACCCAGGCGTCGAGAACAACTATTCGCCTCTGTGGTCGATTTGGCGTTCAGAGAAGAACGCAAAGACGGGCGCCACCAGCCAATCGCTCTTGTGGAATCTCTACCGCCGCGACACCACGCCTGACGGCAAAAAGAGCTCGCTCTTATTCGGAGTTTTCAAGTATCAAACGGGCCGCGACGGCAGGCAGTGGCGGTTGTTTTTCATCCCGTTTGGCAAGCACCCGAACTCCGTGACACCTGAAACGAAGCCTTAATCTAACCCGGCATGTTCCAAAACATCGGCGAAATAATGGTCCTTTTCTGGCGAACCCTCTGTTCGCTCCCGCTGCTTTGGCGTCAACGTGCCAAGGTCGCCGATCAACTCTTTGAAATCGGCAATGCCAGCCTCCTGATGGCGTGCATCCTTTCCCTGTTTATCGGCGGGGTGATCACGCTGGAAGGCGGAACGGTGCTCGCGGAACGTGGCCTTTCCGGTGCGATTGGCGGCATGGTCGGCATCGCGATCTGCAAAGAACTTGCGCCCGTGATGATGTCCATCCTCATCGCCGGCCGTATTGGTTCATCGATGGCGGCGGAAATTGGTTCAATGCGCGTCTATCAGGAAATCGATGCGCTAAAGACGATGAACATCAACCCGGTTCATTACCTCGTGCTTCCCCGCATGGTTGCCATCAGCGTTGCGTTGCCGATGCTCGTGGTGTTTGCCGACTTGATCGGCTGGATTGGCGGCGCGACCGTGGCGGTCACCTATCACAAGATCGGGATCGGCTTTCAATCGTTCTTCAACAACCTGCACGACGTCGTGGACGGCACGGACGTGATTCACGGCCTGATCAAAAGCTACGTGTTCGCGATCGTCATCGGCGTCGTATCTTGCCATCAGGGCCTCGTCACTCTCGGCGGACCGCGCGGAATTGGTCGCTCCGTCACCAAGGCCGTGGTGAACTCCATCGTGTTGATCCTGATCCTCGATTACTTTTTGACCCGCGTGTTGGTCAACTTGCACATATGAGCGAGGTTTCGAACACCGCCACAACCAGCGTCAGCGTCCAGGTTCGCAACCTGCGCAAAAGCTTCAATGACGAACTCGTGCTCAAAGGTGTCAGTCTCGACATCGAGCCCGGCGAAATCTTCGTCATCATGGGGCCGAGCGGCAGCGGCAAAAGCGTGCTCCTGAAACACATCATCGGCCTCGAAACTCCCGACAGCGGCGACATCCTGATCGATGGCCGGTCGATCGCCGAAGAAGGCGTGATGGACAGCATCCGGATGGCGATGGTTTTCCAGTCTGGCGCGTTGCTCAATTCCCTGACCGTGGGTGAAAACGTTGGCCTCTATCTTACCGAGCATCGGCTCAAAACGCCGGACGAAGTCGCCCGCGTCGTCGCGGAGAAGCTCGAACTCGTCGGCTTGCAAGGACTCGAGTCTCGCGCGCCCAGCGAACTTTCCGGCGGCATGAAGAAACGCGTCGCCATTGCACGCGCACTCGTCGTCGATCCGCAACTGATCCTCTACGATGAACCCACCAGCGAATTGGATCCGCTCACCGCGGTGACCATCGCCGAGGAAATCCTCAACCTCAAAAACCGTATCCAAGTCACGTCCATCGTCGTGTCGCACGATCGTGATCTCGCGTTTGGTGTGGCCGACCGGATGGCCATCATCAATCAAGGCGAAATCTTGTTCGTCGGCACGCCGGACGAAGTTCGCCGCAATCCGCATCCGCTCATCCAGAGATTTTTGACCGCCGAATTCAACGCCCCGCACCGAAAGGAAAAACCATGAAAAACACCCTCGAAACCCGTCTTGGCGTTTTCTTCGCCCTCGCGCTGATCGCCGCCTTGCTGATCCTTGAACTCATCGGCGGCGCGGACTTCTTCAAAGGCGGCTACCGCGTTCACGGTTTGTTCAACAACATCCAGGACCTTAAGGAAGGCGCCGCGGTGAAGATGGCGGGCGTGCCGATCGGCCGCGTTGAGACCATCGACCTCGCCGACGGAAAGGTCAAAGTCACGATGAAGATCAATCGCGGCAAAGTGATCCACACCGACAGCAAGGCCGTGATCAAGTTCACCGGCCTGCTAAGCGAAAATTTCGTCTCCATCGATTTCGGCACGGCCACCGCGCCCAAGCTGGAAGCCGACCAGACGATCACGACCGGCGAACAGCCCGACCTCAGCTCGTTGATGGCGAAACTGGAGAGCGTGGCCGAAGGTATCCAAGGCGTGACCAAGAATTTCAGCGGCGACAGTTTCCAAAATCTGCTCGGACCCTTCACCGACTTCCTGAAGGAAAACAATCCCCGCATCACCGCCATTCTCGGCAATATGCAGAACATTTCCGGCCAGATCGCCGAAGGCAAAGGCACCGTCGGCAAGCTCATCTCCGACCAGGCCCTCTACAATTCCGCGCTCGCGACGATGACCAACCTTGAATCCACCGCCGGCGACATTCGCGGCCTCATCACGCAGGCGCGCGGCGCGGTGGAGCAGGCGACCAACATGATCGCGCAGGTCAACGCCGGCCAGGGCACGCTCGGCAAACTCATCCAGGACGACAAACTGTACACGGAAACCACCACCATGATGACCAATCTCAAGGAAGTCATGCAGAAGGTGAATCGCGGCGAAGGCTCCGTCGGCAAACTCGTCAACGACGACAGCCTCATCCGCAACGCCAAGCTCACCTTGCAGAAGCTCGACGAAGCGACCGAAGGTCTCGAAGACCAGGGCCCGCTCAGCGTGCTCGGCATGGCCATCGGCCGACTGTTCTGAGTCGCCGAAGAATGCGTTTGCGCGCCGCCGGTAAAGTTTCTAAACCTAATTTAAAAATCTATCGTTGATCCGATGCAAAAATTACTCGCCGTCTACCTTTCGAACTACACCGCCGACCGCATGTTGCATGAGGACGGTGACACCCGCGAATATCTGGAAGAGCATTTGAAAGCCGGCTGGCGCGTGGTTTCGATCACGCCGCTGGGCAGCGTCTCGCCGGATAATAATCCGACGGCGACGTGGGCCATGGTGCTCCTGGAAAAACCGCAGGCACCGCAACGCCCGCTGCCGACGCAGTCGTCACAAATGCAGGCGCCTCCCGCGCCTTCACGCCCTGCGTAAATCACGGCGCTAGTTCCGCGCCCCACATCGCTCTTCAAGAACCGGCCGCGTTCGAGCAATCGAATCGCGGCCGGCGCTTTTTGCTCCGCGAGATAATTCTTTCCCAGCTGTGAGTGAGATGTTCTCATGCGGCCACCAAAGGCCCGCTATGAGAATTTCCAGATGGATCCACCTCTCGCTTGGGATCATGGCTTTCGTGGTGGTGGCATCGGGACAGGCGCCAGTGAATGACAATTTCGCCGACCGGATTCCACTCGTCGGTTCTTCCCTCACGATCAACGGCACGTTGGCGGGGGCGACTTTGGAAAGTGGCGAGCCGACCAATGTGTGCGCATCCACATATTTTCCGGTTGGTATGGGCTCTGTTTGGTGGACTTGGACGGCACCAACTTCTACGCCGGTAACCCTCGCGCTGGTGGGAAACTATCCTGTGCCCTCAACCGTGAGCTGGTTTCAGGTTTTGACGGGCACCAACGTTGGCGCTCTTGCCGAGGTGGCTTGCAATTTGTTCAGCCTGCCCACTGGTCGATATGCGGAATTCTCGGCGATTGCCGGAACAGCGTACCAGATTCGAGCGATCGGTATTATAAGTCAGCCATTTACTCTTCAACTCACCGCCACGAATGCGCCGGTGGTGGTGACGCCGCCAAAAAACCGCACGGTGTCGCCGTATGGGAGTGTGCTTTTTAGCGTCCTCGTCGCCGGGTTGCCTGCACCAACGCTGCAGTGGACATTCAATGGCACGCCATTGCCGGGGCAGACGAACATTTCACTCGCCTTGCATGGCGTGACGACCAATCACGCGGGAAGTTATTCGGTCATCGCCAGTAATTCTGGCGGGGTTACGGAAAGCACACCGGCGCTCCTGACGATCGCCGACACGAATCCCGTGCCGCAACTGGTTCCGCTTCCCGTGACCAATTCAACGCGGTTGAACTACACGCTGACCGCGGAAGGTGGTCGCTGGTATAAGACGGAATCCTCGTCGACCTTGGTTAGTTGGACCAACGCGACTTACCTGCAAATCACGAATGGGCTCAACTTGCTTTCAGTCACGGGCGTCAACGCGGTGCATCATTTTGTACGCGCCACTCTGAATACACCCACGGATGTTTGCCGGATACAATTGGAGCAGATTCGGGCGGCGAAGAACAGTTGGGCCATCGAGAATAAACGTGCGTTGGGTTCCACCGTCGATACGCAGCAGGTCATAAAGTATTTAAACGGGCAAATCCCTCTTTGCCCAGAGTATGGGACTTACGCTTGGGGTGCTGTAGGAACAGATACTGATTGTTCGTTGCGGACAGCAAAGGGCCACGTGGTCACCAACGCTCCCTAGCGGGCGCGGATTGTCGATCTACTTGGGAATCTCCGAACTATTTCCCGATCACTTCCAGCTTCAAATCATCGAACTGAATCGGCGTGCCGGAAAAGGGATTGCCCCAGATGGCCGGCCGGCCGGACGTGGGTTCTTCGGTGGTCTTCTCGGTGATCATCCAGTCTTTCGGCTCGAGCGTTCCTTGCTTCCACACTTTGCCTTCGGCGATCCATTCCCCGTCCTTCACTTTACGCACCTGAAGTTTCAACTCCGTCCACGTACCGGATTCCCACGCGAGCGGTGCGCTAGCCTTGGTCTCATCGCCTTTGACGATTTCCACGGCTTTCTTGGCAGGTGAAACTTGCAACCGATATCCGCCCACGCCGCCGAGACTCACGCCGAAGGACGGATAACGCCGCCCCTTGCCCTCGCCCTTGATGCGGCAGGTCACAACCACGCCGTCCACTTGCGTCGGTCCGAACAACACGCCGAAGGTGTCGAGCGGTGCGCCGGGGAGTTCGAGAACTTTATTGCCGTCGGCTTGCTTCACACCGAACCCGCCGTCGAGCACGAGCATGTCTTCGGGGACTTTGTCGATTTCGGCCTTTTCAAAATTGTTTTGATACAGCGGTTCCGCGGCGAGCGCGGCGAACGAAACTCCCGTGACGACGGACATTGCCAGTTTCCACATATGGTTCTTTGACGCTTGCATGCGCGGGATGTTCAGCGGCGGCGGAATAACTGCAAGCCTCTTCTGCGCAACGGCGGAAATGGCCCGAAATCAGGGGTTTTGAATTGAATTTCACGGCTCGGCTGGTCAAGCTGTCCGTTGACCATCATCAACCCAACCTCAACCCCACGAGGCCACCTTATGTTTCGAGATCTGATTCGTCCGAGCGTCCTGTTTCCGGTGGTGCTCGCGCTCGTGTTTGTCGCGACGGCCACCGCGCAGACGAACTACGTGAACTACGAGGGCAAGCAGACGAGCCCGATCCGTTTGTCGCCGGACGGCACGCGGTTGTTCGCGGTGAACACGCCTGACGCGCGGCTCTCGGTTTACGACGTGGCGAATCCGTCGAACCCGATTCTCATCGCGGAAATTCCCGTGGGCCTGGAGCCGGTTTCCGTCAATCCGCGCACCGCCGACGAAGCGTGGGTGGTGAACGAAGTGTCCGACAGCATCAGCATCGTCTCCGTGTCGCGCGGCATTGTGACCGATACGCTTTACGTGAAGGACGAGCCGGCGGACGTGGTGTTCGCGAATGGTCGCGCGTTTGTGAGTGCGTCGCGCAACAACCAAGTCGCGGTCTTCGACATCGCCACGCACAACCTCGTGACGAACATTGCCGTGCTCGGCGAAAACCCGCGCGCCCTCGCGGTGAGCCCGGATGGTTCGAAAGTTTACGCGGCGTTCGCGCTGTCAGGCAATCGCACGACGCTTGTTCCGGCTGACCCGAATGATCCGCGTCGCAATCAGGCACCGCCGACCAATCCGAATCTTCCGCCACCCCCGAAGGTTGGCGTGATCGTCGATGCCACCGATCCTTTTTGGAGCGATGTCATTCAATACACCATGCCGGACAATGATGTCGTGGAGATCAATTCCGCGACGCTCACGACGAATCGTTATTTCTCCCGCGTGGGCACGGTGAATCTCGGTCTCGCGGTGCATCCGGTGAGCGGCGATTTGTTCGTGGCGAATGCCGACGCGGGTAACGTCACGCACTTCGAGCCCGGGGTGCGCGGACATTTTTACACGAACCGGATGACGCGCATTACCGTTGGGAACGGCTCGATTGTGCCGTTTAACTTGGATCCGTTCGCGACGACGAACTTCCCCGACTTGTTTGCCAAATCGAACGCGCTCGCGCAGCCGACGGCGGTCGCGTTCGATCCGAGTGGAAATTTCCTCTGGCTCGCGGCGTTCGGCAGCGATCGCGTGGCGAAGCTCGATACGAATGGAAATGTCCTCGCGCGAATCGAGATCGGCAACGCCACCGGCGCTTCCGCTGATCCGCGCAACAAACGCGGCCCGCGTGGGCTGGCCGTGCATCCGAGCGCGAGCCGCCTCTACGTGCTCAATCGCCTCGCGAACTCCATCAGCATCGTAGACACCGCAGGCAATACGGTCCTGCGCGAGTTCGCCGCCGGCAGCGTGGATCCGACACCGGCCGCAATCCGCCAGGGCCGCGGGTTCTTGTATGACGCGAAACTTTCCGGCAACGGCACCGTGTCGTGTGCGAGTTGCCACATCGATGCGGAGATGGATTTGCTCGCGTGGGATCTTGGCGATCCGAATGGCGTGATGGTGACGAACGCGACGTTTGTTCCGCAACTGGGTGCGACGCTCACCAACGCGTTTCATCCGATGAAGGGGCCAATGACGACGCAGACCTTGCGCGGCTTGAACGGGCTCGACCCGTTGCACTGGCGCGGCGATCGCACAAATTTTCTCCAGTTCAATGGCGCCTTCGCGAGCTTGCTTGGCGGCCCGCAATTATCCGTACCTGACATGCAGGCGTACCGCGATTTCATTAACACAGTCGTGTTTCAACCCAACCCGAACCAGAACCTTGACCGCACGATGCCGACGAATTTCGCGGGTGGAAATGCCGAGGCAGGCCGGATCATTTTCATGAACACGAACAATTCCCCGACGAACAACTATACGACGGGCCTGAATTGTAACACGTGTCACACGGTACCCACCGGCACGGCGAAGGTGCTGATCCCTGCGGCGGCGTTGCAGGAATCACAGGATTTCAAAATCCCGCATCTGCGGAACATGTATCAGAAGACCACGTCGAGTCACACGAACGGCGCGGTGAGCACGAGCGGTTTCGGCTTCATTCATGACGGCACGTTCTCGGATACGTTCACGTTTCTTTCACAGCCCGTGTTCTCCACGTTCGCGACCAACACGGTGAAGAAGCAACACCTCAGCGCGTTTCTGGCGTGCTTCGACACTGGCACGGCGCCTGCGGTGGGTTACACGCGCACGATCAATTCGAACAACGTCGCTGCTCCGGTGATCGTCAATGACTGGACGATGCTGGAAGGGCAGGCGGTGGTGACGAACATCGCGCTCATCGCGAAAGGCACGATCGACGGACTAGTGCGCGGGCTCATGTATCAGCCGGCGTCGAATAATTACGTCGCCGACAAAACCGGCGTCGGTCCTTTCACGCACGCGCAACTGGCAGCGAAAATTCAGGCGGGCGACACGTTGACCTTCATGGGAGTTCCACCCGGCGCCGGCCGCCGCATGGGAATTGATCGCGATCAGGACGGGATTCTCGACGGCGATGCCGCGGCACCCGGTCTGGCCGTGGCGCGTTTGTCCGAGAACGCGTTGCTGACGTGGCCGACGAATTCGTATTGGTTCGTGCTGGAAAGCACGCTCGCGCTCACGCCGACAAATTGGGCGACGGTGATCAGCGAGCGGGGGATCTCGGCGAGCAACGTGGTGGTGACGAACACGCTGTCGGATTCGTTCCGATTTTTCCGCCTGCGTCGGACCTGGTGAGGTCAGTTCTGCGGAGCGGGCGCGTTGGTGACGGGAACTGAGTTGGTGCGCTTGGACGCTTGATCCTTGCGCTGTTCCTTTTTCGGCGTCCGCTGTTTGTTCAGCTCGTCGAATTTCTTGCGCTGGTCGGGATTGAGTTGCTCGCGAATCTGTTCCTTCACGCGTTTCAACTCGTCGTTCACTTTCGGTTGAACGGAATCGAGGATTCCTTTCGTGCGAAGCTGGCTGGCGTCAATGAGGTGATCGATCTTGTCACGCTGCTCGGGCGAGAGCTCGAGCTGGCGTTCCATCATGCGGATGTACTGAAAACGTGATTCATAGGCCGGCCCGCGAGCTGGCTGTTTGATGCCGGAGTTGGCGGGTTTCGACCGGGGTTTTACCGAGTGATTGACGAGCAATCCGCCCGTGAGCACGCCCGCAGCGAAGATGACCAGCGTGGCAAGGATGACCTTCCACTCTTTCACTGTGCGTCGGTTGCGGAAGTATCCACCGCGGCGAGCACCGTGTTCTCAAGGCTGAGGTCGTTGCCGATGGCGTCGTTATTGTAGAAGCTCCAGACGCCGAGCACCAAGGTCAGCGCGACACAAGGAGCGGCACCGCGCCACATCCACTTACCCCAGAATGCCCATCCATCCATCACCGGCAGGCTCTGCAGACTTTGAATGTGCGCCATGATGCGCTTTTCGAAGGCGTAGGGCACGCGGTCGCTCGGTTGATCCGCGCGGGCGGCGGCGACCAGTTTCTTTTGCAGTTCCGTGATGTTCATAAAACCTAAATCGACAGACGGGAGCGTTCTCCCAAGGGTTACAGATACTTTTCGCGAACGAGTTTTTCCAGCTGCTTTTTCATTTCTGCGCGGGCGCGAAACGCGCGGACTTTCACCAGCGGCACCGACCAGCCGGTAATCGCGGAGATTTCCTTCACCGATTTGTCCTCAATCTCGAGCAACGTGATCACCAATCGCGCGGCCGGGGAGAGTTGGTCGAGAATTTTCCGCACGAGTTCCTTCGCTGCGGCCGCGTGATCGCCGGCATCTTCCGGATTCGCGTTGAAACGTTCGAGCCAATCGCTTTCCTGATCACCGAGATCACTGAAATTCATCTCCCGGTTCCGCTGATGTCCGCGCAGGAAATCGTAGCACGTCCGGACCGTCAAACGCATCAGCCAGTGTTCGAACGGCGCCTCGGCGCGGAAGCTGCTGAGTTTCTGGAATGCTTTGATGAAGACTTCCT
The DNA here is from genome assembly GCA_044224905.1 of Limisphaerales bacterium. GTDB lineage: Bacteria > Verrucomicrobiota > Verrucomicrobiia > Limisphaerales > JBGAJN01 > JBGAJN01. The sequence goes on along the minus strand of JBGAJN010000001.1, from coordinate 409,728 downwards.
GAACGATGTCCTCCACCTCGTCATCACGGCGCGCGTAACGGCGCGCGGTGGCGAACACGCGCGGCTGATATTTTTGAATCAGAGGCTCGAAGCTCGCCGCGTCGCCCTTAAGGACGGCGCGGATTAGCTCCGAGTCGTTGAGTTCCATGCGCTCCACTGTGCCATTATGCGACTCGACACCAAAGCAGAAAGCCACCGCAGCGGCGCGATGGCTTTGCAACCCTGAGATTCCCGGGTTTCGAACACGTCATTTCGGTTCGGCATCGGGACGGGGGCGACCGGTGCGAGCGCCTTCCGGCCGCTTGCCGTCGGCGCCGTCGGGAGCATTCCCGCCGGGGCGACGTCCTTCGCCGCCGGGACCGAAGCCGGGTCCACCCGGACCGCCGCGACCTTGGAAACCGCCGCGCATCAGGAATTCGATCGGGGTGCGCTTGAGCTTCTCGAGTTGGTCGGGGGTGAACTTGGAACGAACTGCGGCGAACATCTTTGCCTGAATCATGGTCATCTGCGCTTGAAGTTCCGCGACTTCTTTGGCGTGGGATTCAATTTTCTGGGCGTCCTGCTTCTCGGCAAAGATCGCCTCCTGCAGACCATTCCGCGCGTCGCGCATCTTCTCGCCGAGTTGATTCATTTCTTCGCGATGATCTTCCATTGCGGAACGCATCGCGTCGCGCTGCGCTTCGGTCAGCTCCACCATGGGCATGCCGCCGGGACCACCGGGACCGCCACGGAATTGACCACCCTCGGGACGGCGTTCCGGTCCGCCTTCGGGGCGACGTTCGCCGGCGGGCGCGTCACCACGCGGGCGTTCGGGACGAGGTTGATCTTGAGCGGTGGCGAGGTTGACCGCGATTAGCAGAGCGGCGGTTGCCGAAAGCGGCAGAAATGAGTGGAGGGTTTTCATGGGATCGTGCGGTTTCTTATGGTCACCGTCGCGATGTTGAACGCGCGGTGTATGGGTATTTTTAGCAGACGCCGCGTTACGGGTCGAGGTTACAATTCCCGACGTGACCAACGTCGCAAATAAAGTAAAAACGCGCGGAGCGTGAACTCCGCGCGCTTTTGAACTGAACTGAACTTATTTCCGGTCGTTGCGTTCTCCGCGCCCACCGCCGGAATTCTGCGATCGGCCGGAATTTTCCGATCCGCTCGAGCGAGACGGAGCGGCGGATTCGTTGCGCGGCGGATTGGGCGGCGGGACATAGACGGGCGCGGACTGGCGACCTGGACTACCGCGCGAGACTTCCGACGGCGGCGTGAATGTGGGCTGCCGCCCCTGAGGTGGCTGCACGACGTGCGGTTGCTCAGCTCGTTGGTGAAACTTCTGCGGAGCTTCGACGGCCTTCGGCTGTTGCACAACCGGTTGCTGAGGAACTGGCGTGACGATGCGCTGCTGCTGTTGAGGCGCCGCATGCGGTTGCTGGGGCGGTGCTACGGCAACGTTCTTTCGTGGCGCCGGCTGTACCGTCACGGGTGCTCGGTTCTGGGTGGTCGCCGGCGCAATGTTTCGTCCGGCCGCGGGAGCGGAGGGTTGTGCGACGTTGGGCTGCGTGCGCGTTTCTTTGCGCGACTTCAGCTCGTTGATGTATTGATTCACCCGTTCGTCGCTCATCTTGGGTTTGGGCGGAGTTTCGGTCGTCACCCGTGGCGAAGGTGCTGGTCCGGCCTTCGGAATCGACGGTTCCGAACGTGGCCGGAATCCGGGATTCGGAGTCGCGGTGCGAGAGATGGGTTGCGATACGGCACCCGGGGACTTCCCCGGCGTCGTGACTTCAACGCGCGACGCGTGTTGTTTCAACTCCGTCATCACATGCTGAACCTTCTCCGGACGAGGCGTGGTCAACTGCGTGCGATACAGGGCCGGTTGCGGTTCAATGCGTGCGCCGCGTTCCGCCGTGCGAGCCGTCGCGGTATGAGGAGATCCTTCGCGAAGCGTCACCGGAGTAATTGGTTTGGAGACGGATTTGGCGATGAACTTACGGTCGATGCCGTTGTTCACGACGGTCGTTTTGTTAATCGTGGTGTAGTTGTTCACGACCGTGCTGCGGTTGTAAACCTGCGTCACTTGTGATCGAGGAACTGCGTACGCATATGGCCGGCGATCTACGAAGTGCCGCGTCGGAACGAACGTGAAGAAGTCCAAGCTGAGCCCAAAATCAAAGCCCACGCCTACACTTCCACCATGGAACGAGAAGCCAACGCCCGGACGGAAATGGGCGGCCGGCGGCAAGGGTGCCCAGCCGCAGTAATCATCATGACGCCGCCACGAAACCCATGACGGTCCCCAAACGGTGTCCGGCGTCCACAGCCAGCCGGAGTGCGGATGGCGCCACCAGCGACCGTAGTGAAACGGCGCCCAGCCCCACGAATAGTCCGATTGCCAATACCAACCGCAGTCGGTGAAAACCCAATGGCCGCGGTGCGCGTAGGGGCGCCAACCGACATCCACGACCGCCACGGTCGGTTGCCAGCAATACCCGTAGTTCGCGACGTAAACCCAGTTCCCGTAAGGGGCGAGCGTATCGTAAAATTGCGTCACCGTGACTTGTTGTTCTGGCGGCGGTTGAACCACGACCACTGTTGGAGGCGCGGGCGCGTCCGGAGCTGGCTGCGCGACGACGCCGTTGAGTTGCGGGGCGGTCGGCGCCGTGTAAATCGGAACCGAGCCAGTGGTCGTTGGCGCTGGATTAGTTGGAGCCGTGGCCACTGCGGCGGGAGGTGTGGCTCCACTTGGCTTCGCACGAATTAACGCGGCAATGGCTCCCTCGGACACGCCGAGGTCGTTGAGGAAAATGATATCGTCGGGCGAGGGATTGAATTCCTTTTTCGAATTCTGGATGAACGCGAGCAGCACTTCATCGCTTACGCCGGACTGCGCAAGCTTGATCACTTCTTCGAGTGACGGGGAAGGCTTGTAATTCGCGGGGAGTGATCCGGTCGCGGGTTTAACCACTTGGACCGGCGGAGAGTCTGCTGCGTCAGATTTTAGATTGGAGTCCGGCGCCGCGCCGAAGATTACCCTAGGGGTGGCCATCAAGGCCACCGTCGTGCACACGACCACGGACCACTGCCCGACCCGCATGCTTAGCGTTTTCATAGTTGGCTCCGTTTCTGCCGGCATTGTGCTCAATTTTCCGACCGTTATTGGTTGGATTCACTATAAGCGTGTTGCCGGCATACTGCGAATCACTGCAACGTTGGACAAGCCCCGGCTGCGGCTATTCAAAGCCCGCGCAAGCGCCTGTGCTGCAAGCCACAGCAGGAATGGGGAAAAAGAAATTGCTTCGGAAGGCACACTCCGACACATTGGGGCGCATTCGGCGGAGAGATGGCTGAGTGGTTTAAGGCACACGCCTGGAAAGCGTGCGTGGGTAACACCACCGTGGGTTCGAATCCCTCTCTCTCCGCCAGCTTGTTTTCCCCGCGAATTCTTTCATCTTTCCGGCGTCGTGACCTCGAACCAGCTGACCGTTGAATCGTGACGGCCAAACCATCCAGCCACCGGGCGTTGATTTTTGCCGCGTGTCTTGGTGCTTTGGCGGCGCTCGGGTGGATTGATTATGTGACCGGTTACGAGCTCGGCTTTTTCATTTTCTACTCGGTTCCGGTTGGCATTGCCGCCTGGCAACTCGGTTTGTGGCCGGCGATTGTTGTTTCGCTCGCTGCGTCAGCGACCTGGTGGCTGGCTGATTCCTACAGCGGCGCGAAATATTCTTCGGCGTTCTACTTTTATTGGAACAACGGAATTCACTTCGGCTCGTTTGTCATCAACGCCATCACGATTTCCAAGGTTAAACGTGAACTGGATCGCCGCCATCAGCTCGCGGCGGAACTCGACGCTGCGAGAAATGCTTTGCGCGCGGTGGCTCCGCTGATCACGGCCTGTCCGTGTTGCGGAAGATCCCGATCTGGTGGCGACGGCGGCGGAGATGCGACGGTGTTGTGTAAAACTCAGGAGCAGTCGGTCCGTGCGGATCTTGCTGCCGCTCTCTGCGAGGCTTGTCGCGGCGTGGAGAGTCAACGCGGCTGAATCTCAACCGCGGCGTTTCGCGGTCTTTGCGGGTGAAGTATCGGCGGCGATGCGGCACGCGTCCGCAACGCGTGCGAGGTCCGCAAGGAATTCGTCACGGCGCTTGGCTGGCAATGCATCGAGCACTTGTCCCTGCAAATCGACCGCGATGTCACGCAGTTCCTCGTACTTCCGTTTGCCCGCGGCTTTCAATTGGATGCGATACGCGCGCCCATCGCGTTCGTGCGGCCTCCTCTCTACCCAGCCCGCTTTCTCCATCCGCTCGAGCAACGACGCGATCGTGTTCGGATCGCTGCTCATCGCGGCAGTGAGTTCGCGCTGTGAAAGTCCGGGTGTTTCACACTCCAGCAGACAGCGCATGACGGTGAATTGATCGGGCGTCGCTCCGGTGTGCGCGATGCGGCGACGGAAAGCCTGATTCAGACCATACCATGAACGGCGCAGCAACGGCGGGAGCCGACGTCGTTCGGGGGCGTCGATCGGGGCATTTGCTTCGCCTGAATATTTCTCGTCAGCCATGAGTCAAGGGTTCGATACGAAAATCATACGTGTAAGTATTATTTCGTTGCAAACCTTTAATCGCTGTTGAATAGTCCGCTCAATATCACAGCCGAATCGATCACGGCCCACGGGCCGCTTGGAACGATTCAAATTGCCAAACTAAACGCTGCTCAAGAAAAGGTCCGAATATGAAACCCTCGTCATTCGCTGTCGCCGCTTTCCTCGCCGCTGCTCTCGTGGTTCCCGCCTCTGCTGCTCCCGCCAAGGGCTGGCTCGCGTGGCGCGGCCCGTCGCAGAACGGTGTTTCGCTGGAGAAAAATCTGCCCGACAAACTAGACGTGAAGAAGGCGCTGTGGGTCGCCGACTTTCCCGGGCAATCCACGCCGGTCATCGCCAACAGCAAGGCCTACATCATGGGCTACCTCGGCGAAGGTTCCGATTTGCAGGAAGGTGTCGCGTGCTTCGATGCCGAAACGGGCAAGAAACTTTGGGAACAGCGTTACAGCGATTATCTGAGCGACACGATTTATTTGCGCTATGCGACGTCAACGCCCGCGGTCGATGGCGAAACCGGCAATGTTTACATGCAGGGAACGCAGGGCATCCTCGCGGCGTTCACGGCTGACGGGAAATTGCTGTGGAAAAAATCGCTGATGGAATCGTTCGGCCGACTTACGTTCCCGAACAGCCGCACCGCCTCGCCGTTGATTGATGGCGATCTCGTTATCACCCGCGGCATCACCGCGAACTGGGGCGCCAACGGTCCGGCGGCGGATCGCTTCTACGCCTTCGACAAAAAGACCGGCGAACTCGTCTGGTCCTCCAGCCCGGGCGATCGTCCGAAAGACAACTCCTTCTCTCATCCGTACCTCACGTGGCTCAACGGTAAGCGTGTCTTCATTGCCGCCACCGGCGATGGCAGCGTGGTGTGCGTGAATGCCCGCACCGGCGAACCGATCTGGCGCGTGCCGCTGTTCCGCGCCGGCATCAACGCCACGGTGCTCGTGCACAACAACGACAAGGTGATCACGATTTTTGGAACGCCTTACGAGCCGGGCAAGACCGTGTGCTTCAAAATCCCCAACGCAACGCCGAAAGATGCCGCCAGCGCGCCGGTGGTCGTCGAGCCGAATACGGTGCAGTTGTGGGAAGCGGAAGTTTCCACGTCGACCAGTTCGCCGATCCTCGTGGGCGATCGCATGTATGTCTGCGCGGAGAAGGGCGACCTGTGCTGCATCGACGTGAACTCGGGCAAGGTGCTTTGGAAAAAGAAACTCGGCATCGAACAGCGCAACGCTTCGCCGCTGTTCGCCGATGGCAAGATTTACGTCGGCATCCTCGATGACCCGACCGTCAAGAGTGAAGGTGGCGAAGCGGGTGCCGCCGGCGGCTTCTATATTCTCAAGCCGAGCGATACTGACGTGCAGGAGCTCTCGCATGTCGCGCTCGATGGCCGCTGCTTCGGCACGCCGGTTGCCTACAATGGCAAAATTTATCTCCAGACCACCCGCCATCTGTATTGCTTTGGCAAGGCGGGCAAGAGTTCCGGACTCGCGCCGGAACCCGCTGCGGAAAAGTGGCCTGCGCCTGGCCCGGTGGCTGCGTTGCAGATCATCCCGTCCGAAGTGCTTTTGAAACCCGGCGACGTGGCTTCGTTCCGCGTTCGCCAGCTCGATGCCAACGGTCTGACTGTGGGCGATGTGAAAGATCAAAAGGCCGTGAAGTGGGCGTCGTTCATTCCGCCGACCGCGAAAGTCAAGGCGACCATGAAGGGTTCCTTCAATGCCGATGGCAAATTGGTGGCCGCGCCGGAATTGGTTTCCTCCGCCGGTGCGTATGAAGCCACGTTGGGCAATGCCAAGGGTTACATTCGGGGCCGCGTGATGCCGGGATTGCCCCTCAAGGAAGACTTTGAGAAGTACACCATCGACGTGAAGCACGAGACGGAACCGGACACGATGTATGCCTATCCGCCGCTCTCGTGGATTGGTGCGCGCTTCAAATTCGAAGTCCGCGATAAGGAAGGCACCAAGGCCTTGACCAAGACGATCGACAATAAATTCTTCCAACGCGCTACGGTGTTCATCGGCGAGCCGCAGATGAGCAACTACACCATCGAAGCCGACGTGATGAGCGACGGCAACAAGCGCAAGATGTCCGACGTGGGCATCATCAATCAGCACTACATGATCGTGCTGAAGGGCAATGAGCAGAAGCTCGAGATCAATTCCAACCAAGAGCGCCTGCGCGTTCCCGGCGTCGATGATCCGTCGAATTTCAAATGGTCCCCCGGCGCGTGGTATCACCTCAAGGCGCGTGTGGATGTCGCTGCCGATGGTTCCGGCGTGGTGCGCGCGAAAGCGTGGAAGCGCGGCGAACCCGAGCCGGCCGGGTGGGTGATTGAAGTTCCCCACAAGCACGCGCACACGGAAGGGTCACCGGGCCTCTACGGTTTTGCTCCGCAGGAAATGCGCGTTTACATCGACAACGTCTCGGTCACCGCCAACAAATAAATTCCATTCTCCAGATACTATGAAAACTCCCACAGCCATCACTGCCGCGCTGGTCGCAGCCGGCTTGCTCACCTTCACCACGCGCGCCGAAGACTGGCCCCAATGGGGCGGCAACGATCCCGGCCGTAACATGTATTCGCGCGAAAAGGGAATCCCCGATCGTTTTGAGGCCGGCAAGCTCAAGAAGGGCACCGAGGAAGTGGACATGGCCACGACCAAGAATGTGAAGTGGGTCGCCAAGCTCGGCTCGCAGGCCTACGGCAACGTCACGGTTTCGGGTGGCAAGATTTTCATCGGCACGAACAACGACACGCCGCGCGATCCGAAGCACGCGGGTGATCGCTCAATCCTGATGTGCTTCGACGAGAAGACCGGTGAGTTTCTCTGGCAGCTCGTGGTGCCGAAGCTCGCTTCCGGCAAGGTGAATGACTGGGAAAACCTCGGCATTCTTTCTTCGCCGACCGTGGAAGGTAACCGCGTGTATCTCGTCACCAGCCGTTGCGAAGTCATCTGCGTGACCACTGACGGGCTTGCGAAGGGCAACGTCGGTTTCAGCGAAGAAGGCAAATATGTCGCCGGCCCCGGCAAACCCCCGGAACAAGTCGGCCCGAAGGACGCGGACATCGTTTGGAAATACGACATGATGGACGAACTCGGCGTGTTCCCGCACAACGCTTCGAATTGCTCGATCCTCATTGTGGGCGACGTGCTCTACGTCTGCACGTCGAACGGTCAGGACTGGACGCACTCGAACATTCCCTCGCCGCTTTCACCCAGCTTCGTCGCGATCGACAAGAAGACCGGCAAGTTGCTCGGCGAGGATGACGCGGGCATCAGCAAGCGCATTTTCCACGGCCAATGGAGTTCTCCCTCGACCGGCAAGGTCAACGGCAAGGACTTGATCTTCTACGGCGGCGGCGACGGATTTGCCTACGCGTTCGATTCCAAGCCGGTGAAGGAAGGCGACAGCGCGTTCCTGAAGACCGTGTGGAAGTTCGACATGAACCCGCCGGAATACAAAGCCAAAGACGGCAAGCCAATCAAGTATCCCGCGGCTGAAGGCCCGAGCGAAGTCAACTCCACGCCGGTGTTCTACAAGAACCGCGTGTACGTTGCGAGCGGTCAGGATCCGGAACACGGCGAAGGCGTCGGCCACCTGGTCTGCCTTGATGCCACGAAGACGGGCGATATCACCAAGACCGGCGTGGTGTGGGAATACAAAGAAATCCACCGCAGCATTTCGACCGTCTCCATCGATCCAAACAACGGCCTGTTGTTCGTCGGTGACTTCTCCGGCTTCGTGCACTGCCTCGACGCCGAAACCGGCAAGGTCTATTGGGTTCACGACATGAAGGCGCACATGTGGGGCTCGACGCTCGCGGTGGACGGCAAGGTTTACGTCGGTGACGAAGACGGCGATCTCGTCGTGCTCGCTTCGAGCAAGGAAAAGAAAATCCTGAGCGAAGTGAATCTCGGCGCGCCGGTTTACTCGACGCCGGTGGTTGCCAACGGTGTGCTCTATATCGCCAGCAACACGCACCTCTTTGCCTTCCACGACGCCGCCCGCGCGACGCCGCTGAAGGACGCACCGACGAAAATTGAACTGAAGAAGTAATTCACATTTTGCCCGGTGCGACCCAACCAGAGGAGGGCCGCACCGGGCGTTTCGATTTCAACCCAACCGAAAAATCATGAGCATCCCTACCGTTTCTCCCGAACTTGTCGCCAAAGCCAAAACCGAACTCGACGCCCATCTGCGCGAAATCATCGCGTGGCATTTCAGCCCCGAAACCGGCTGTCCGTATTGGCTCAACTGGGCGAAGAAAAATTTCGATCCGCGCAAGGAAATCACGAAGTTCGAAGACATGCTGAAGTTCCCGCACTTCGCCGACGAATCGTTGCGCGACGAGCAGCCCGATGTCTGGGTCCCCGCGGCGTTCAAGGGCAAGCCCTACAATATTTTTGAAACCGGCGGCACCACGGGCATGCCCAAGCAGCGCATCGGCTGGAACGACTACAAGGTCGATTACTCCGAGTTCAGCGACAAAATCTCGGACGAACATTTCCCCCGCGGCGGCGCGTGGTTGATGATGGGCCCGACGGGTCCGCGCCGTCTCCGTCTCGCGATCGAACATCTTGCAAACGTGCGCGGCAGCTCGTGCTATTTCATCGATCTCGACCCGCGCTTCGTGAAGAAGCTGCTGTCGAACAAGCAATTTGAAGTGGCCAAGCAATACATGGCGCACGTCGTTGATCAGGCTGAGTTGATCATGAAGAACCGCAAGGTCACGGGTCTCTTCACGACGCCGAAGCTCCTCGAGGCGCTCGCTGAACGAGTGAACCTCTGGGAAGCTGGCATTCGCGGCGTGTTCTGCGGCGGCACTTCCATGAAGCCGCAGGAAGTGCGCTTCATTATCGAGGAACTCCTCGAGAACCGCATCGGTTTCTATCCGACCTACGGCAACACCTTGATGGGCCTCGCTGCGAGCGTCCCGCTTCAGCCCGAGGACAACTTCAGCGTGACCTACTACGCGCCGCAACCGCGCGCCGTGCTCCGCGTCGTCAATCCGACCAAGACCGACGAGACCGTGCCTTACGACTCGTGGGGCCGCGTCGAGCTCACCACGCTCACGAAAGAATTCTTTGTGCCGCGCTTCCTCGAACGTGACGAAGTCATCCGCCGCGCCCCGCGCCCGCCGTATGCGTGGGATGGTGTGGGCGATGTCCGTCCGTTCGGTGCGATGGAGAAGAACATCGTCGAAGGCGTGTATTGATTCGACGAATCACGCAAACCATTCACCGGTAAACGAAGCGGCGCATTGGATTACCAATGCGCCGCGACGTTTTTAAGCGTGTTGCGAAATTCGGATGCCGCCAATCGATGGCAGCGTTCGCATCACGGGGCCAGGACGCGAATGTTAAAGAAAATTGTCGGGAGCGCGCTGGCTGGCGCCACGGTGCGGTAGGTGACGCGTTCGAGGCCGTTGCCGAGGCTTTGCGGCGAACCGGTCGCAGGTGTCACCACCACGGGTGTTACAAACGGAACCTCACCCGCCGCCTGCACATCCAGCGTCACACCAGTCACATTGACATTGCGAATAAAGGAAACGGACGGGTAGTTGGTGCCGCCGTCATTCACGTTGCCGACGATGGGAAGTTCGCCCGACGCGCTGTTGGTGGGATTGCTGCCCATCGCGAACTCCACGATATTCGCTAACCGGTCGCCATCGGGATCGCTCACGTCGGTGTCCTGACCGGGCGGGAACGTGAACTGGTTCCGCCACGACGTGAAACTGTCGCCGATCGCCGCTGCGCCGCTGAGGGCAATTCCCACACTGGCGAGATTGCCCCGCTGGCTGGCGGCGACGAGCCGGGTGCCATCGTAAACCATGCGGAAGTTTGAATTGGCGCCGGGATAGCGGTCGATGAGTCCGGCTACGGGCTGCCAGTTGGTGCCGGTATCGGAGTAGATGACGCCGGTGGGGTTTACCGAGATCGTATACAGGCGGTTGCTCACCACCGTGGCGCCGGCCTCGGTGGGATTCCATGAGCCGCTTTGGGGCAGGATGACCCAGTTCAATCCGTCGCCCGACTTCAACACGCCGGTGCTGAAGGGGTAGTAAAGGCTGCCGCCCGCCTCGACGAACTCGTAGAGGAAATCGCCGAAATAGTTCTGTATTCCGTTGGTGGTCCAGGTGGTGAAATTGGTGGTGACGCCGAATGCCAGTTGACCGAAGAGCGGCTGGGCGATGTAAACGTAATTGCCGTTGAACTGGTAGAGCTTCCCGTTCTTGTTGAATGGCACCGTCGTGCCGGTGTTGGTTGACCACGTAATCGCGTCCGCGGAGAAAAGGAAGTTGGAGAAACCATCGCGCGTGCCGATGTATTGCGAGCCGTTCCACACCATGCGCTGCACCTGCGCGTTCATGTTCACTGCGGAGAAGTTGACGCCATCCGTCGAGCGCGAGGTGCGCGTGCTGCCGGAGGTGGCGATGAAACGATCGTTAATGAACAGGACTCGTTCGTAAGTCGAAAACGTCCCATTGGGAACGTTGGTCACGACCCAGTTGGTGCTGCCCGCCGCCGCGAGGAAGAGGTTGGTGGAAGCGCCCACCGCGACGACCCGGCCGAGGCCCGTGGCGATGCCGCTGAAATGCGCGTTGGTGCCCTGCTGCACGCGCGTCCACGGATTGGTCAGGGCCTGCGACGACGCGATGAAACCCCAGCTCCCCATGCTGTAATAGCGGTCGTCCGTCGCCCGGTAGGTGATGGCCGAGAGCACCGTCGAGCCGTTGCCCGAGTAACCGGTCTGCACGTTGGTCCACGTCACTCCGTTGTTGGTGGAACGGACGGCGACGGAGGAGGCGGCCATGATCATCCATTCGTTGGCGCGGCCGTAGGTGATTTCCTGCGGACCGCCGGCGGAACCGGGAATGATCAAGTTGGTAAACGTCACGCCGTCCGTGCTGCGGAAAATGTTCGTGGTGATGGACGCCGCGCCGAAGCCCACGCCGATGACGGCACCGTTGGCCGCCGCGAGATCGACCACCACGTAGCCGTTGGTCTGGACCAGCCGCTCCGTCCACGTCGCCCCGTCGCTCGAGGTGAGGATGCGGTTGGTGCTGCCGTTGTCCACCGAGGCCACGAGGCGGTTGAAGTTGGTGGAGTAGACGAGATCGCGCGTGAATGTGCCCTCGAGGTTGTGCCCCGCGACCGGTGCCCAACTCACCGTGTCGGTGGAAGAGTAGACAGAAGTGCCGTTGAAGCCGGCTTGGATGCCCCAATACTTTCCGCCGCCGAAGGCGATGTGTGTCAGGGTGCGCGGTGTGTTGATGACGTTGAGCGACCAATTGCGCAGGTCGGGGCTGGTCTGGATGGCCGTCTGCCCAAAGACGTTGGTGGCGGCCGAGACCGCGACCCACTGGCCGTTGACGTAAATCAGATCCGTGGTGAGCGGATACGGATTGGCGGTGCGTTCCCAGCGCCAGTTCACGCCGTCATCCGTGGCGGCGAGTCCCGGGGAAAACTGGTAGAGAGCCGCCATGCGGCCGTCCGGCGCGGTCACCGCGCGGATCAACGTGCCGAAAGACGGCGGGCTGGGGTTATGTACCTGCCAGAGTGGATCCGCCGCGTTTGCCAAATGGGGGAGAATTGCGGCCAGCAAACCGGCCAGTTTCATGAAGTTCGATGTCATAAGACTCCGCCGTTATTTCAGACTTGCGCCCCAATGTCCAATTCGCGGATTGCCGAGCCGCGGCAACCGGGCCGGGAATTTCACCGCGGAGCGCGCCTTGACCGTCTCGAAAAAAAGGCGCGGGCAGAAACTGCCCGCGCTCTTCGTATCAGGGGATATTACTTCAACAACTCTTCCGCGATCTGCACCGCGTTGAGCGCGGCGCCCTTGAGCAACTGATCGCCGGACACCCAGAAGCAGAGACCGTTTTCCATCGCGCAGTCGAGACGAAGGCGGCCCACCGCGCAGTTGTAGCGCTCGGAGGTGTGCAACGGCATTGGATATTCCTTCTTCTCCGGTTCATCCACGACGTCAAGGCCGGGAGCATTCTTGAGCGCGGCGCGCGCGGCTTCCACCGTCACCGGCTTTTCAAATTCAGCGCTGACCGCGATCGAGTGCGAACGATACACCGGCACGCGGACGCACGTGACGCTCGCGCGGAAGCCGGGGTGATGCATGATTTTGCGGCCTTCGTTCTCCATCTTCATTTCTTCCTTCGTGTAACCGGTCGGGAGAAATGAATCCACCTGCGGGAGGACGTTGAACGCGATCTGGTGCGGATAAACTTCCTTGGTCACGGGCTGGCCTTTGACGACCTCGCCGACCTGGCGTTCCAATTCTTCGATCGCCTTCGCGCCGGTGCCGGAAACGGCCTGGTAGCTCGAGGCGAAAATGCGCTTAACGCCGAACGCTTGATGCAACGGATACAACGCCATGAGCGTGATGGCCGTCGTGCAATTCGGATTGGCGATGATGCCCTTGTGCTTCTTGACGTCCTCGGGATTGATTTCCGGAACGACGAGCGGCACGTCCGGGTCCATGCGGAACGCGCTGGAGTTGTCGACAACCACGCAGCCGGCCTTGGCCGCAATCGGGCCGAACTCTTTCGAGATGCTGCCGCCGGCGCTGAACAGGGCGATATCGATGCCCTTGAAGGAATCCTTGGTCAACTCGGTGACGGTGACGTCGTGCCCCTTGAACTTGAGCTTTTTGCCGACCGAGCGCGCGCTGGCGAGCAACGTGAGCTTGCCCACCGGAAAATTGCGCTTTTCCAGAGTCTTGATCATCTCGATGCCGACGGCTCCCGTCGCACCGACCACTGCCACATGCGGATTCCGATTCATAAAAGGGGCAGGATAATACCGATTGCCGTCGCAGTGTCAAACCCCGCTCCGAACGTCTTCCCTGAGGCGCTTGAAACAGCGTTTGTTGGCCGAAGATAGGATGCAGACAATTCAAGACGGGCCAAAATGAACAATAGAATCCCTTTTTGCCAGAAGACCCCGAGGCGTGTGGGCAAATCCGCTGGCGACCGTGGCCTTATATCGGGTGGCGCAGGCGCGCGGCCCAATTGGAGGCGATAACTACGCGACTTACTTCGCCACTTGAGGAACCTGCGGACCGATGCCCTTGCACAATTCGGCGATCGGCACGTTCAACGCATTCGCGAGGCTGATGATGCTCGTCAGGCTGAGGTTGCGGTTGCCGCGTTCGATGTCGCTGAGGTAGGTGCGATGCAAGTTCGCGCTTTGGGCGAGTTCCTCTTGATTCAATCCCGCATGCTTGCGGTACCGACGGACGCATTGTCCGAATTGAACGAGGTCAACGTGCCGGCTGATGGGCTGGTCGGTTTGCTGATCTGTCATCGTGTTCATATGCACTCACAGTCAGCCTTTAAGCCCAATTCAACAAGTCGGTGAATGTCCTACAAAGTATGCAAAACCTGGCGGGCTTCAGCCGCGGAGGGTGTTTCAAAAATAAAGCGGGAGACGCTTGCGCGCTCCCGCCTTGGCTATTGGTTTTGGAGAGTTACTGTTTCGCTACGGCGAGGCTCTTCTTGTTCTTATCCCACGCTGGGTTCGCATTGGCTTCCCAGATGCGCAGGTTTCGGACGCTTGCGCCGTCGCCGCTGACGGTGAAGCCGAAGTTCGCCTTCTCCGTGCCGATGAGTGCGTCAGAACCAAAGCTGCTCTTGCCATCGATCGTCGCGACCATTTCCTCGCCTTTGATTTCAATGAGCACGGTGTGCCACGTGCCGGGCGCAATGGGTGTGGCGACGTTGTTGAAGACCTTGGCCTTGTCGGGTCCCGTGTGATCGTGGTCGTCCTTCTGTGCTTTGAAACCGTCCTTGGTGATGAGCACGCGGCAGACGTGTTCCTTGGCGTCGTTCACGCTGAAGGTGGTCTGCTTGCAACTCTCGATGCGCACATCGTACTGGATGATGGCGTCCTTGAAGGTGAACGGGAATCGGGCAACGGCGCCGTGGTTGTCGGCCTTCTGCTCGGTGCCCTTCATCGCGCCGTCGACGAATTCCCACTTGCCGGGGCGCAGGCGCCAACCGGTGGTCCACGGTGCGGGCGCGGCTTTCGCGGCAGCTTTGGACGCGGCCTTGTCGGCTTTTTTCGCGGCGCCCTTGGCGGCACCTTTTGCAGCGGGCGCGACGGCGGCAGCGGTTTCGACTGGCTTGGCGAAATCTTCGCTGAGCAGCAGCTTGCCGCGTTCGGTCATGAGAGTCTTGGGCAGGTTTTCGCCGGCAAAGGCAACGGAGGCGCTACATGCGGCGACGAGGAGGAACGATGTGAGTTTCATGTGTGGTATTCGGACGAACGCGAGACGCGGGCGATTCGAGAGAGGTTACGTCCGAGCTTGGCGCTTCAGCCGCAAGCTAAAGCTTGCGGCTACGGGGCGGAGCGTCGGCTACGCCCCAAACGCGCACGTTGCGGAAGCTGGCTGCATCGCCCGTGACGACGAACTCGAAGGTGGCCTTCTCAGCGGCGAGCAATGGGTGCGCTCCCGCGATGCGGTGACCATCCATTGTGGTCACCATTTGCTCGCCTTTGATTTCGACGAGCACAGTTTTCCATTCACCAGACTTGATGGACAAAGCGACTTTGCCGAAGGGCACGGCTTGGTCCGGACCGCCGTGATCGTGGTCGTCCTTCTGCGCGGTGAAGCCATCGTGATTGATGCGCACGCTGCAAATGTGCTCGGGCTTCGCGTCCTGAATGCGGAAGATCACCTGGCGGCAACCGTCGAGGCGCACGTCGAACTGGATGGCGGCTTCTTTGAAGGGAAGGTAGCGCACGACGAACGCGCTGCGTCCGTCGGTCTTCATTTGAAATCCCTTCAATGCGCCGTTCGTAAACTCCCATCCGCCCGAGAACACGCACCAGCCGTCCTTTGTCTTGTAGTTGTTGCCGGCGACGATGGTGGCGATCGGTTTGGAAAACTCCTCACTGAGCAACAGTGCACCACGCTCCGAGATCGATGGGGCCGGAAGTTTTTCTGCGGCGAATGCGGTCGTTGCGAGCAGGCAGGCGAGCAGAATTTGGAATGGGAGCTTCACGTGCGTTGCGCCGAGGGAATTCGCAGTGCGCACAGGCCGACGAAGGTCAGCGCACCGTTGAGGATGAGCAGTTCAAAGCCGAAAACGTAGCCGTTGAGCCACGTTACGGAATAGGCATCGAGCGCCCAGCAAATGAGCGGTGAGACGACACACACGACGGGCGCCAGTGCCTCGCGAATCCGCCAGCGCGTGAAGAGGCCGAAGGCGAACAGTCCTAGCAGCGGTCCGTAAGTGTAGCCCGCCATCTTGAGCACGAGGTCGATAACGGCGGAGTTGTTCAACGCGCGAAAGCCGAGGATGACCAGCAGCAGCAATACCGCGAAACCCAGGTGGACGATGTGGCGCAAGCGGGTTGTTCGATCGTCCGTTGTCTCGCTCTTGCTGTCGACGCCGGCGACATCGATGAGGAACGACGTCGTGAGCGTCGTGAGCACCGAGTCGGCGCTGTTGAAAGTCGCCGCGGTGAGGCCAATGATGAACACGAGCGCGGCGAACAGGCCGAGGTGTTCCAGCGCGAGCGTGGGGAACAGGAGGTCGGTTTTCGCCGGCGTAGCGATGCCCTTCACCGTCGCGTAGTGATAGAGCAGCGCGCCGAGTGCGAGGAAGAACACGTTCACGATCACGACGATGACGCTGAAGAGGCAGAGGTTTTTCTGCGCGTCGCGTAGCGAGCGGCAGGCGAGATTCTTTTGCATGGAGTTCTGATCCATGCCGGTCATTACGATGGCGATGAACGCGCCGCTGAGGAGTTGTCGCCAGAAATTCTTCGGCGAAGCCCAGTCGGCGAAGAACCATTGCGAGTGCGGGCTGGCTTTCACCGCGTCCACCATGCCGCCCAAGCCGAGGCCAAGTTCGCGGCCGATTGCCCAGAGCGAGAGCACGACGCCGAGCACGAGGAAGGCGGATTGAAAAAGGTCCGTCCACACGAGCGTCTTGATGCCGCCCTTGTAAGTGTAAACGAGAATGAGCGCGATGATGCCGGCGACCGAGAGCCAGAAGGGGATGCCCCACTTGTCGAAGACGAATGCCTGAATGACGCTCGCTGCGAGGTAGAGCCGCGCCGCCGCACCAAGCGTGCGCGAGAGAAGAAAGAACACCGAGCCGGTCTTTTGGGCATGCGGTCCGAAGCGCGAACCGAGGTAGCTGTAGATGCTCGTGAGTTGCAGCCGGTAGTAAAGTGGCAGCAGCATGCCCGCGATCACCCAGTAGCCAACCATGTAGCCGAGCACGACGGGCAGGTAGGAGAACTGGTTCTTCCCGACGGCGCCGGGCACGGAGATGAACGTCACCCCGGAGAGCGAATCGCCAATCAAGCCGATGGCGACCGCGAGCCACGGCGCGGATTTGTTGGCAAGGAAGTAACTCTGGTTGGTCGCCCCGCGACTGGTGAACCACGCGATGGTCAGGAGGAAAACGAAGTAGCCCGCGATGCAACTGAGAATAAAGCCGGGCGACATGTTGGCGGCGTTTTAGCCCGCGAATTGCGCGAATGCACGCGAAAGAAGATTCCGGAGATGACGGTTGGCGGGCGGCGGCGGCCCGGCTGTTACCCAAGTTGGGCTGGCAACGCGGCGGCCGGTGCGCTGCTGGCGAGGAAGATGGAAGTCGGAGCGGAGTCGATGAGGGGATTGATCGCCTGCGGCAGATCCGCCCAGGCATGGTTCACCACTTCGGCGAACTCGACTTCGGGGAGCCCGAGATGGCGCGCGGCGGAGTGGGCAAAGCTGCCTAGCGTTTGCTTGCCGTAGGCCAGCAAGCCTTGCCGCGGCGGGATCGAGTAAACGGCGAGCATCAACCCGTAGACCAAGGTGTGCCAGCCCTTCGCGCGTCCGGCGTCGGTGGCTTCGAGATAGCGTTGGACGACCTTTTGATCGCGCAACGGCCGCAGACGGCGGAGTTGATTGCGCCCGACCTGAATGCTCGCCGACGCGAACTGCTTCAACATCGGCTCCGCGCCAATTCTGGCATCGAGGGCGATCAACTCACGCGCTTCGTAGCGACTCGCGTGCTGGTAGGCGCGAACAATGTGAGGGAGTTCCACCGGCACGAGGATTTGCGTACGGTAGGCTTCGAGAAACAGTTGCAACGAGGCCGCGTCCTTGACGCACGGGGAGCCGAGCGCGGTTACGAGACTGTGGGTGGCGGCGAAATCCTCGGGCGAGCCGATTTGTTGAGCGAGCGGGCCGAGGTCACCGAGGAGTTCCTCGGCTTGCGCGGTCGCGGCGTTCAACTGGCTCGACATATCTTTGCATCGACCGGCTCGGCTCGGTGGTTGAGCGCTCCGGCCCGATTGATGGGCACGCTACTGTTGGAATCGCGGTCGTGCCAGTGGGAAAAGTTTTGTGAAGTGAATAAAACTGTTGACGTGCGTAGGCATCGTAATACTACGTGCCCCAGCGTCGAAAAGGTTTCTTTTCCTTTGTGTCCACCCCGAAGAAACTTTATCTTGGGCTTCAGCTCTTGCGCGAAAACGGGTTCGCGTCGAACCCCGAACGCGCTCGGGCAATTTAGAAAGAAAAAGTTCCTATGACCGGAGCCGCTGCTGCGAAACAAGGTAATTCCCCCAAGGCTGATTCGTCCCCTCGTCACAAGCCGAAGTATCCCGGCATCCGGGTGACGTGTAATGGCAACCAGCTCGTCACGCAACACGTCGAGACGCGCATCACCGAGGGCGGCGTGTTTTATCCGATCACGCCCAGCACCGAGGGCGGCGAGATTTACCAGAACTCTTTCGCGACGGGCGAACTCAACGTCTGGGGCCAGCAGAAGGTCGCGATTGAAACCGAAGGCGAGCACGCGGCACAAGGTGGCGCGACAGCTTACGCGGTGTGCGGACGGCGCACGGTGAACTTCACCTCCGGTCAGGGCATCGTTTACGCGATGGAGCAGTATTACCACGCGCCCGGCAAGCTCTCGACGATGGTCATCGAGGTCGGCGCGCGCGCGCTGACGAAGCACGCGTTGAACGTCCATTGCGGACACGACGATTTCTACGCCGCGCTCGACACCGGCTGGATCATGCTCATGTCGAAGGACGCGCAACAGGCCGCCGATCAGGCCGTCGTTCTCCGCAAGGTGTGCGAGCAGGCGCTCAATCCCGGCATGAACATTCAGGACGGCATGCTCACCACGCACTCGGAGCGCATGTATCTCGCGCCCGAGGCTGAACTGCTTCGCGAATTCCTTGGCGCGTGCGACGACCAGATCGACTGCCCCACGCCGGCACAGCGTGAACTGTTCGGCCCGAAGCGCCGTCGCGTGCCGCAGATGATGGACCTGAAGAATCCCGTGCTGCTCGGCCCGGTGCAGAATCAGGAGCATCACATGAACGGCGTGGTCGCGCGCCGGAACAATTTCAACGAGCCCATCCTCGGCTTCCTCGAACACGCCTACGCGGAGTTCGGTCGCCTTACGGGCCGCCATTACGGCCTCATTACGGAATACAAGACCGAGGATGCTGACACTGTCTTCGTTTCCCTCGGTTGCGCTGCGGATAACATCGAGGCAGCCTGCGATTACCTGCGCGGTCAGCGCAACGCCAAGGTCGGCTCGATTCACATCAATGTCATCCGCCCGTTCCCGGAAGCAGCGGTCATCAACGCCCTGCGCGGCAAGAAGAACGTCATCGTCCTCGAACGCACCGATGAAGGTCTCGCCGGCGACAATCCGCTCGGACGCGATATCCGTGTGGCCCTCAACAAGGCCAACGAGGTGGCGAAGTTTGGCGGCGCTCTGCCAGCCCTTACGCCGGCGGAGACGCCGCGTCTGTTCCGCGGCTCTTATGGCATTGGCTCGCGCGACTTCCGTCCCGAGCACTCGCTTGGCGCGTATGAGTTCGCGACCGGCGTGAGCAAGCGCAAGGACGGCGCGAGCGCGGCGGACGGCGAGTCGTTCTTTGTCCTCGGCGTGGACCATCCCTATGCGGTCATCAGCAAAGACACGCCGTCGTTGCTGCCCGAGGGCTCCATCGCGGTGCGGTTCCACTCCATCGGCGGTTGGGGCATGATTACGACCGGCAAAAATCTCGGCGAACTCGTCGGCGATTTCGGCCAATACATTTCCGAGCGCGCGGGCGAAAAGGACGACGACGGTTTTCTCGTTGAGAAGCTCTATGTGATGGCGAATCCGAAATACGGCTCGGAGAAAAAAGGCGCGCCCACGAATTACTACCTCACCGTCGCGCCCCAGCGCATCAAGGTGAATTGCGAACTCAACCACGTCGACGTCGTGCTGTGCTGCGATCCGAAGGCGTTCACACACACGAACCCGCTCGACGGCCTCAAGAAGGGTGGCGCTTTCGTTTGGGAATCGAGCGACTCACCGGAGACCGCGTGGACGCGCATCCCGGCCAAGTATCGCCAGTTCGTAAAAGAGAACGGCATCCGCGTGTTCATTTTGCCCGGCTTCGAGATCGCGCGTAAGGCGACCAAGCAGACCGAGCTTCAGCTCCGCATGCAGGGCAACTCCTTCCTCGGCGCGTTCTTCCGCGTGAGCCCCTTCCTCAAGGAATTCGGTATCAGCGAAGAGAAGTTCCACGAGAGCGTGCAGAAGCAGTATGAGAAAAAGTTCGGGCGCTTCGGCGAAGCCGTCGTGGCGTCGAACATGACCGTCATGATCGAGGGCTTCTCGCGCGTGGTGGAAATCAATTACGGCGAAGCTGCTGACTCGGACCGCTCCTCGATGCGCAATCCGCCGGTGCTCCCGCTTGGTCAACACGACCTGCTCCCGACCGCTGGTTGCGGCACGGCGTGCGGTGGCTTGCCGATGCCCGCCGGGCAATCGCGCATTCCGCTTCAAACGTTGGGTAAGTTCGACAGCGAATTCCGCGCGGGCCTCGGCTACCACCAACCCGCCGGCGCGTTTGCGTCCGTCGGCGTGATGGGCGCGGGCACGGGCCTCACGCAGTCGAAGTATGTCGCGCGTCGTGAGACGCCGGTTTACATCGCCGAGAATTGCACTCAATGCATGGAGTGCATCACCGCGTGCCCTGACACCGCGCTGCCCAACATGGCGCAAGACGTCGCGACCGTGCTGAAGACGGCCGCAGTCAATTACATCAAGGACACGGCCGAGCGGAAGAAAGTGCTCAACGAGTTGCCCGGCATCGAAACGCGCGCGCGCGCCAAGATGAGCGAGTCCGTGAAGGCGAAGACCAACGTGCCCTTCAAGGACATCATCGCCGCCGAAGTCACCGGGCTCTCTGGCATTGCCGACGCCGCGAAGGCTGAGTTCACCGGCATCATCGCCAAGCTCCCGCTGGCGTATTCGAACGTCCCGGCGATTTTCCGTTCGCTCGAAACCAAGACGCCCGGTGCCGGCGGCCTGTTCTCCATTTTCGTCAGCGACCTTTGCAAAGGCTGCGGCGAATGCGTGCAGGTCTGCGGCGACCACGACGCGCTCCGCATGACGCGCGAGACGGAGGAACTGAACGCCGACCTCACGACCGCGCAGATTTTTTCGCGGCTGATGCCCGACACGCCGCAGAAGTTTCTTGGCCTCTACAACGACGCCGACGCCGCGAATTCCCGCGAAGCCGCGCTGCGCAACCACCTCATGGTGCGGCGCAATTACGAGGCGCTCGTCTCCGGCGACGGCGCGTGCGCCGGTTGCGGTGAGAAGTCGATCCTCCGCGCCGTGGCCAGCACGACCGAGGCTTACATGCGCCCGCTCTATCACAAGAAGGCCGACCGTCTTCGTGCGAAAGCTGAGCGGCTCGAGAGGGAAGGCGCGCAGAAGCTGGCCGCGCTCAAGGCCCGCGACGAGGCCGAGTATCAATTGTTCCGCACCACCTTCGCGCACGTCATCATCGGTCTCGGTGGCGAGAACGACAAGGACACCGCCAAGCGCATCGCGGATTACGAAGCGATGCACGGCGCCATTACCGATGCTCAACTCATTGGTGGTTTGGTCGCCGTGTTGAAGCAGGACGCTTTCAATCACAAGGATCTCCAGGCGGTGGACGGACGCCGCGCCAACGGCATGAGCGTGATGATGATGGGCGCGAGCACGGGCTGTAACACCGTCTATGGCTCCACGCCGCCGTCCAACCCGCATCCGTATCCGTGGATGAACTCGCTCTTCCAGGACGGCTCGACGATTTCGTGGCTCATGGCCGAGTCGGTCATCGTCCATCACGCGCGCAGTTCCGTGGTGCCCGAGCGGTTGACCGACATGCTGCTCGACCGCACGGAGAACGTCGCGAGTGCGGCGGAGTATTTCACCCTCACGCACCTCGACGACGCGCTCATGACCGAGCAGGAAATCAAGGAACTGCCCAAGGTCTGGGTCATCGGCGGCGACGGCGCGCTGGGCGACATCGGCTTCCAGAACGTCTCGAAGGTGGTTCTCCAGAACCGCCCGAACGTGAAGATGCTCATGCTCGACACGCAGGTTTACTCGAACACCGGCGGCCAGAACTCCGACTCGTCCACGATGCTCGGCGGTTACGACATGAACCAGTTCGGCGTCGCGTCTCAGGGCAAGTTGATCGAGAAGAAGAACGTCTCGGAGATTCTCACCGGCGGTCACGGCTCGCCGTTCGTCGCGCAAGTTTCCATCGCCAACGCGGCCAAGCTCTACAAGGCCATGCTCGACGGTCTCGAATACCGCGGCACCGCGTTCTTCCAGTGCTACACCACCTGTCAGCCCGAGCACGGCGTGGGCGACAACATGAGCGCCGACCAGGCCAAGATGGTCCGCGACGCGCGCGGAATGCCGGAGTTCGTCTTCAACCCGCGCAAGGGCGAGACCTCGCAGGAAGCCTTCGACCTCAAGGGCAACCCCAGCACCGACCGCGACTGGTGGCGCACGAAATACGCGACCACGGGCGAGGAATACAATTACACGGTGGCGCACTGGGCCATCACCGAGGGCCGCTTCCGCAAGCACGTCAAGAGCATCACCGAGGAGGAGGCCGCCAAGCTCGTGCCCTTCGATGACCTCCTGCTCTTCATCACGCAGGACGACGTCATCCACCGCCGCGTCTTCGACCCGAAGCACCGCAGCTTCGTCCCGAACTTCGGCAGCTACATCAAGGCCGAGACCAACGGGAAGTTCAAATACTACGCCGTGACGCGCCAGATGGTCCTCTTCGCTGTCGAACGCCGCAAAGCCTGGCGCATGTTGCAAAGCAAGGCTGGCGTCGCGAACAAAGATTACACAGCGCAAAAGGCCTTCCTCGCCAAGCTCGACAAGGGCGAAGTGCCGCTGGCCGACGCGAAGGCGAAGACGCGGGAACTCATCACGGCTGAACTCGCCGCGGTGAAATAACCGAGAGTAAGAAAATTCAAACGCCCTCGTGATCCGATGATCGCGAGGGCGTTTTGTTTTTAAAAACTCGATGAACTAAGCCAGCCCGAGGTTCTTCATGATGGCGGTCGTGGCGGCGGCCTTGTTCAGCGTGTAGAAGTGGATGCCCGGTGCGCCGGCCTTCAGCAGTTCCTGACATTGTTGCGTGGCGTAGCGGATGCCGAACTCGGCGCAGGCCGCGTCGTCGGTGGCGTATTTGTCCAACTCGGCGAGCAGGTTCGCGGGGAGTTTTGCACCGCAGAGGGCGGTGAACTTCTTGATCTGCGCCGCGCTGCCGATCGGGATGATGCCGGGCACGATGGGAATCTTCACGCCGGCTTTGGCGAGGAAGTCGCGGAACTCAAAGTAGTCGGCGTTGTCGAAGAAGAGCTGCGTGACGACGAAGTCGGCGCCGCAATCGATCTTGTGCTTGAGCCGTTGCCAGTCCACGAGCTTGCCTTCCTTGCACGCGATGTGGCCTTCGGGAAAACCCGCGACGCCGATGCTAAAGCCGCCGATTTCGCGGATGAGTTTTACGAGCTGGTAGGAAAATTCAAAGCCGCCCTCGGTCTTCACGAACTCGCCCGTGCCGCCGGGCGGATCGCCACGGAGCGCGAGGATGTTCTTTACGCCGAGCGCGCGGGCTTGCGCGATCACGTTGCGCGTTTCCGCTGCGGTGGCGTTGACGCACGTGAGGTGCGCCATCGTCGTGAGACCGTGTTCGTTCTGGATGCGCGCGACGAGGCCGAGCGTTTTCTCACGGGTGCTGCCGCCGGCGCCGTAGGTCACGGAGCAATAGTCGGGCTTCAACTGGCACAATGCCGGGATGGTTTTCTCCATCAAGTTGCGCTCGCCGTCGTCGGTCTTCGTGGGGAAGAACTCGAAGGAAATGACGGGCTTGCCGGTGGCGCGTTTGGCCGCAAAAATGTCGCGTATGAGTTGCACTCCTTCGGATAATCGGCGATCAGCGCGAAAACTCAAGTCGTGAGAGCGGGGAACGAGAAGTTCGAGGGGCGAATTACCGCGAACAAAAGCCTCCTTCGGCCTTCCTGGCCTACTTGCGAAAGGTGATGATGTGCTGGCGCGGGAGAATCTTGCTCGTTTCAACCCACTTGAGGGAATGGCCTTCGGCTTCCTTGCGCACTTGTGCCTCGGACATTTTGTGGAGGCGCTTGATCGGCACCTCGGGATCCTCGGCGCGGTATTCGACGAAGACGACGCGGCCGCCGGGTTTGAGAGCGTTGACAATGTTCGCCATCATTTCGTGCGGATGATCGAACTCGTGATAGACGTCGACCATGATGACGAGGTCGACGCTGTTCGCGGGAAGCTTCGGATCAGTGATGGTGCCGAGCACACCTTTCACATTCTTCACACCGCGTTTCTCCATTTGCTTGGCCAGCAGTTCGAGCATCTCGGGCTGAATGTCGACGCCGTAAACGAGCCCTTTTTCCCCGACGAGCTTGGCCATGCGCCAGCTGAAATAACCTGTGCCGCACCCGATATCCGCGACGACGTCGCCGGGCTTGAGCTTCAGAGCAGGCAGCAGCAGGTCCGTGCGTTCTTCGGCCTCCCGTTCGGGACGTTCGAGCCAGTCGGCACCTTCGTGGCCCATCACGTGGGCGATTTCGCGGCCGAGGTAGAACTTTCCAATACCATCGCGATTCGGCGGCGTGCGTTGTTCGTAACGAGATGACTCGGGTGCCTTTGCAGTCTCGGCGGCGCGCACGTCGATGGTGAGCGTCAGCGCGACGAGCAGGCAAATCGACAGGAGAGCAATTCTGGGCATGACGGATAAATACTCCGACTCGGAGGCGACGAAAACAATTTAAGCAGAATTGAGTGCCGGCGAAGAGCGAACGAGTTAGCGGTTGTCACCCACGTATTGCTTCATGCGAAACCACGCTTGTTCCCAGCCATTGAGGCGGGCGAGAAGTTCGGCTTCGAGCCAGAGGAAATATTTTGGGCACTGAGGCAGGGCGGTCATCCGTTTGACGGTGGCGAGCGCCTGATCGAGCCGCTGTTCCTGCAGGTAGGACATGTAGAGCGCAAGGCCGAGCACAAAATCATTCGGGCGCTGCGCGGCTTCGCGCTCAAGTTTACCGAGGCTCTTGCCGGGATTGCGGGGAGGCAGGCGCGGGGCCTGAACGTAGCGGTGGGCCAGCTCGTACGCACGTTTGAAGTCCTTCCGTTCAGTGGCAATTTCCGCGAGCCAGTACCAGCCTACTTCCTGCCATTCGGGGATTGCCTTGAGGTTTTCCTCCAGCTGGGTGCGATCGCCCTTCGCGTACCAGAGTGCGAAGATCTGTTTGAGTTGGATCGCGTCGGTGGTTTTAAGGAGGGGATCCTCCAGCATCCACAGGCGCATGAGCACCTTGAACTCGTCCGGGGTGCATTCCTGAAGCACCATCAGGCGCAGGCGCGCATCTTCGCCAGTGATCCACCATAGGCCCTCGCGTAGCGAGGGATAATTGGCGCTGGCTCGCATCATGTCGCCGAACATTGGTGGGGCATTACGCCCGGCCCGCCGCAGGGCTTCGCGCCACGCGCTGAGCGCGGCTTTTAGATCTTTGTCCATCCATGCCGCGCCTTCGCGGAAAGGAACGGACGCCAGCATGGGTTCCAAGTGTCGGGCTCGTTTGAAATCTAGTGTCGTTTCGGGATCGTTCGGGGAAGTTTTTGTGCGAGCGATGGCGCGGGACAAATAGAGCTCCCAGTCGAGCGGGGCAATCCGGAGCGCGCGCGTGGCGTCTTCGATGACGATGGCG
The DNA here is from genome assembly GCA_044224905.1 of Limisphaerales bacterium. GTDB lineage: Bacteria > Verrucomicrobiota > Verrucomicrobiia > Limisphaerales > JBGAJN01 > JBGAJN01. Next base: position 384,050 of record JBGAJN010000001.1, on the reverse strand, counting down.
GCGTTACCGGATTGTTCGGCGCGTTGAATTTCACTTTTCAGGCGAGTCAGTGCGGCGGAGGTCGGAAGACTATCGACCCCAACTGCGCTGGCGAACCAGACGACAGCGATTGCCGCGAGCACGCCGCCGAGCAGGCGGAAACTCAGCGCGGCTTGTGGCGTGCCCTTTTTGATCGAGTCGGGATTACGCGCCAGCGCCAGCAGCAGAGCGGCCGGGAAAACGGTTCCCATGCGGTGCCCCGACACATCAACGATGCCGTGCAGGATGAACAGGATCGCCGCTACGGTGCAGGCGACACGCAGGCGACGATCCGAGGACGGGCCAAACGGAAAACACGGTCGGATGGCGAATCCAATGATCGCCACGGCGACGAGCATGGCTGGCCATCCCATTTCCATCCATAGCCAGAGCCAGTCGCTGTCGGGATGTTTGGCCCGGATCTCATTCACGGAAGAATTGCGATACCGCGCAAAAGCCGCTTCGAAGTTTCCGAGGCCGAATCCGTGCCAGCTGGCGGCGTCGCCCATTTGGAGGGCATCCTTGTGAACGAGCTGACGGAAATCTACGACGGTGCTGGTCACCACCGGTTTGGTGGTGTCCGTCCCCGGGCGGAAGCGTTGCCACGTTTCTCCGCCGAAGACTGCGAACAGTGCCAGCATGAGAAACAGCACGGTCAGCCCGACGGCCATCGCGAAATAGTTTTTCGAAAAGATGTTGATGGCCACGAGCCAGAGGAAGGACCCGATGAAGTAAATGAGAATGCCCGCGCGCGAATAATTCACCACCAGCGCGAAACCGATCGCGACGTAAGCAACCGCCCAGATCAACGCCAGCCAGTCCTTTTCGCGGAGCCGCTCCACCGTGAGCGCGAACGCCACCACGCCGGCAATGCCCAACAGACTCGCGGTCTGATTGCGCGTCGGGAAGAAGCCGAAGTACGTGCTCGAAATCGCCTCGGTCGGCCACAGCGAGAAATGGGTGCCCGTGAAATAAAGCCCGATCGCGACGACGGTCATGGCAAACACGCCGCCGATCAGCGTTTCCAAAAGTGTGCGACGCGGCAGTTCCCATTGGCGGCTGAGCAGGAAGGCGATCCACACCGTCCCCGAGAGGAGCAGGCCGAGGTGTTCCAGGGTGATCCACGGCTGCGGTGAATACAGACCGCTGAGCGGAATCGTGAGTTCTGTGACCAGTGTTTGCCGCCAGGCGAGCTCGGGCAACCAACCGGCGGGCAACAGGGGTATGGCCGCGAGGACCATCAGACTGGCGAACAACGCGTTGAGATACCAAGGCAATCGGCCGGACGGCGGAGAAACAAGCATCAAGAGGCCGGCGCCAAGCGTTAGGAGGGCTTGTTCCCAAAGCAGTGTGGAGCCGCCCATGGCGACGGCGGCGAGCGTCAATCCGACCACGAGCAGGTCGATCGTGGCGGAGAAAGCGTTGAGTCGAGAAGCCACTTCGGCAGCCTTCCGTTTCCGGCGCATCTCGCGGCGCAGGGAGTCCCGCATCGCGAGCGTATCGGCTTCGTTGTGTAGCAAGGGGGGCATGGCAGTTAAAGGACTAAAAGTAGTTCGGCGGAATGGGGCTGGAGCTTGATGTTGGTCAGGAGAAATTCGACGCGCGTGAACTCTCCGCAAGAATCCGCGTTGTTAGTTCTGTCGGCCCGTCTGCCGAATTTGATTTGACTGCGCTCTGGAAAGTCTCAGCTCACCGGTTGGGGATGACTCCTTCATATCGATGAAGCTTACCGAGACTTCGGAAGCCGCCGTCGAGGTCACGATGGAGGCTGGAGGTAATTCGGCGGTCACTATCGAGGTCAAGGCCTTCGATTCCGAGGCCAAGATAGTCGTCAGCGAAGGCACGAAACACTCCACCGGAGCCACGATGCTCGCGATCGAGCCCAAGTTAATGGCTTCCGAGGCTACGATTTTCCCTTCCGAGGCTCCGGTCATGGCTTCCGAGGTCTCGACGACGAGAGTTTTGGTCTCGATCGCCTCGAGTTTGCCCTCGACAACGGCTGTTTTGGTCTCGATGGCGATAGTTTTGCCTTCGGAAATGATTTCCGAAGGCAAAATAATGGTTTCCGAAGTCAAAAGACCGCTGATTTGGGTCAAAATCGTCCTGTTTGAGGGCCGTTTTCCGACGACTTTGCCAACGAATCACGCGAAAGGCGCTAAACCCGAGGTGGTTGCATCATTTTAAGTTCAACTTCGCGTTATTCGCGTCATTCGCGGGCAGTTCTTGACCGACCCCGAATAATAAAAAAATGCGGGTGGCTGGAACCCAAAAACCAGCCACCCGCGAGCCAAAAACCGACATCGTCGGTTCAGCCTTGCCGGCATTGCGCCGGCAAATTCTTAATCATTCGCCACTTGTTTCTTGGTCCATTGATGCGGCTTGCCGCTATCCCACCAAGTTTCGTCTTTGGCGTCTTTCTGTTCGTACTTGCTTTGAAGGAAGTCCGATTGCACGGGGTGAAAGTCGGTGTCTTTCACAATCGTAGGAGTGACGAAGATGATCAGGTTGGACTTGTCGCGCTTCTTGCTGTCTTGGCGGAAGAGCAATCCGAGGCCAGGGATGTCGCCCAGCACGGGAACTTTGGTGTTGCCGGTGGTTTTGGTGTCGCTGATCAAGCCACCCATAACGAGTGTGTTGCCGCTGGGGATAACGACATTCGCCTCGATGCGGCGAATTGCGTAGACGTTGGCGATGTTCACCGATCCGTTAATTGTCTGCTGATCCTTGGAATCGATATTTGAGACTTCGGGAACGACTTTTAGCGCGATCATGTCGTTGGCGGAAATGCGCGGTGTGACTTCGAGAATGGTGCCAAGGTTTGTGTAGGTGATGGACGCGCCAGCTGGCGAGTTCGCCGAACCAGGCGTGATCGTGAAGATCGGGAAAGCACGGGTGACGGAGAGGGTGGCTTTCTCATTGTCCAATGTTACGGCGCGGGGAGTTGCTACAACTTCGCTGTCGGCGTCCGTATTGAGGAAAGAGAGCACGGCGCTGACGCCGTCAGCATTGAGGAATGCAGTCGCCGGATTGAACCCGTTGGCCGTATTCGCCAGCAATTTCGGATCGGACAGAATGCCGCCGATGGTGCCCTGAGTTCCAGGCACAGCGGTCACGTTGCCGTTTCCGTCGATGGCTGTGGTCGGCGGAGTTCCGGCTACGGTTGGCAGAGCGTTATTTCCGAAAGAGAACTTCTGCGCCTGTAAGGTGCCGGTCCAGTCAATACCTTTGACGCTCTTGGGCGATTTAGAGGTTTCCACGAGGCGCGCTTCGATCAGCACCTGCTTGGTTGGAGAGTCGAGTGTTTGTACGAGTGAGTCGACGGCGATCAGTTCTTTATCCGTCGCGGTGACGATCAACTGGCTGGTGCGGTTGTCAACGTTGACACTGCCGCGCGTGGAAATCATTGGCTTAACAATGCCCACCATGTTGGAAGGGCTGGTGTACTTCAACTGAAGTACCTTGGTGACGAGCGGATCGGGCGCGGCGGGATCTTTGATGGTGACGCGCGAGGTCTTGGTGCGCGGATCTTGGGTTAGCTGGAGACTGTGATTGATGAGCACCGCTTCGAGGGCTTGCTGTGCGGTGACGTTCTCGAAGCGGATCGAGACGTTGGGCGGTGTCGGAACTTTTCCGTCCGGTCCGGGCGGCGGATTGGAGACGCGCGGGTCGAACTGGAAATTGATGCCGGCCTGGCGAGCAAGCGTCTTGATGACGTCGTTCAGCGGCGCGTCTTCGAACATGATCAACGGCATGGTTTCGCCAGGCGCGATCGGCGCTGCTTCCTTGTCCTTGGCCGCTTCGGCCGCAGGCTTGGTGTCAGCGGCGGCCACCAGAGGTGCCGCGGCGGCGACGGTGGTCGGTGCTGCCACTTCTGCCGTCGTCGGAGTCGTGGTGTTGGCGACGGCACGCGCTTCGAGAGTGCGGGCGTAATCTTCCACGCTCTCTTTGGTGGCGGTCGGTGCTGACGGCGCTTCGGTGGGAGGAGTGGTGGATTCAGACGTCGCATCGCTCGCGAACGCGGAAGCGCTCAACAGCGTCGACGACAACAAGAGGAGGTGGTGTGCCTTGATTTTCATTTTCAATGTTCGGTTGCGGGGTCGTGGGTGCGGATCATTAGAAACTGGTGACAGTGGTGTTCTTTTCGGTGACGCCGTCGCGCAGTTTGATTTCGCGACGAATGGTTTCACCGTCGATCTGGATAATTGCCGAGGAATCTTTGACTTCGATGACGCGCAGTTTGAGCTGGCCCGTTGGAATGCGGACTTTGCCTTCCTCGCCGGCGACAAAGGTCAAATTGTTGATGAGTGCGATGCGTTTGCTCGCGGAGCCGGAAATGCCACGAAGAGTTAGGAGGCTCGCATTGTTCACTGGCGCGGACTGCACGACGGCCACCGGCGCCGCAACCTTTACGATTGGAGCGCGACGGGTGGAATTCGGGAAAAAGGGATCTTTGCCCTGTGTGGGAATGTTGTCGAAAACGGCGACTGGGATCGCGATGCCGAGCAGCGCGTTTGTCGAGCCATCGTTGTTGTTTCGGGTGTTCGTGTCAGCAGTTGCCTCCACGGCCATCGAAACGCCTACGTTCAGAAAGGCGGCGCCGAGAATCGCCAGCACTCGCGCGGCAATCCGGTTGTGCGGTTGCTTGGAGATAGCTTTCGGAGTCTTCATGAGTGACAAAATCACAGTGAGTTATTCGGTTTAATCAGCGCGACAATTTCCATTTTGAACGAGACTTTCTCAGCCTCTTGCGGATTAGCAGCCATGGTGCCAATCGGTTCCAAGTCGAGGTTTTGTACGCGGGCACACGGGAAACTGTTTTCGATGTCGGCGAGAAAACGTCCGAAATCGTGATAGAACGCAGTACCGCGGATGGCGAACGTGGCGGACTGGTAAGGGAACTTCGGGAAAATGCCTACTTCCCCGACAGTTGGCTGATTGAAGTTGGGAATTTCCACGTGATAGGTCGCTTGGAATTGGCTCAAGGTCTTGATGATCCAGGAATACATGTCACCAGTGGCCATCGTGTCTTCAATACCACGAAGGCGAGAGCTCACGTTGTCGAGACTGTTGGCGATTTGGTGGCTCTGAGCGGCCATGCGTTGAGCGGTGGCAAGTTGATTTTGCGCGCCTTCGATTTTCGCCGCGCGATCCGTCAGTGCCGCGTATTGCGGACGGATGACGAAGAAGACCAACGCTACGACGGCGAACAGCGTGCCGATCGCCACCAGTATGATTTTGTCGCGCTTCTCTTTGGGTAGATTATTCATGTTAGAGAATTCTTTCTTTCTCGGGGTAACGGCATTCGATGCTGAACAGGATGAAATTGCGGCTTGGGTCGGCGGGATCCGGTTGCGGTGGCAAGCGATCTTTCAAGCGCACTCCGCCGGTCTTGGGCAACTGTTCTGCGAAGGTCTTGGCGCCGGAGATCTCGGAGATGAACCGGTTGTGGTTCAGTTCGGCGGGATTGGCGAAGTCTTTCGCCTCGATGGTGAACAGAATGCGTTCGCGTGCGCCGGCGGGCTTGGCGTTTTTCGCATCGGCACCAGTTTTGGTGGGTGCCAGCGAATAGCTTTGTTCGCTGCGGAGGCGGACGACGTGTACGTTGTCCACGATCGTGCTTTGCAGCGCGTTCAGAGTGTTCGCCCAGAGGAAGCGACTCTTCGCCAGCGTCTGCAACGCGGCCAGTTTGCGTTCAATTTCCGCGGTCTTCTTCAAGTTCTTAGCGACCTGCTCGGTGCTTTGTTCCATCGCCTTCCATTTGCTTTCCACCGAGGCGAGGGCGGAATTGGCAGCGAAAATTTTAACCTGAAGGAATCCGACCCAGACGGCTACGAGAGCCACGACGAATCCGCCGATCCAAACCGCACGCTTGACGGGATCGCGCCGGCGTAAATCTTCGGCGGCTTGTTGCTCGGCGAGGAGGTTAATGAAGATTGGCATAACGATTTTGGATTACAGCGCCGCGGCAGCAGCGCCGGCAGCGACGGTGAGGTGTTGGGCAGCTTGTTCGAATTCTCCCATTCGTTGGTGGGGGAGCACCGGAGTCAAAAAGCTCATCGGATTCCACGTCTTGCACGGAGTCATCAGTTCTTCCTGCAACGCCTGCACGATGAACTCGGAACGAACCGATCCACCGGAGAGGAAGACCTGGCTGACTGTCTTGTCATGCTGGTGCTCGAAGAAATCGAGCGAAGCGCGCAGTTCGCGACCGAGCGGGCTCACGAGGGCTTGCAACGCACTCTTCACTTCTTCCGGCATGCCGACTTTGATGCCTTCAGCTTCGGCGTAGGTGATGTTCATCGATTGCGCCAGGCCGTGTGTGAGCTTGTCGCCACCGATACCAACCACTCGGTTGAGCATCAGTTCACCGCCGAGAAGGATGGTGATGCTGGAAGTTTTGAAGCCGATGTCGACGAGCGCCACGGTTTCTTTGTGAAAGATTTCGGGATGCGCGAGCTCGAACGCGTTCGCCGGGCCGATTAGGCTGGGCGTGATGGCGTCGGTAACGAGACCGGAGAGGCGAGCCGCGCTTTGCAGATCGTTGATCAATTGATTCTTCGCACCGCCCACCAGCACGCGAATCTTTTGGTTCGGCTTCAGCGGCTCGGCAGGCTTGCCGGCGAGGTCGGCGTTTTTCAACGGCAACAGGTGGCAATCAAATGTGTGGTCTGGCAAATCCTGCTGAAGGTAGGACTTGGTGTTGAATTTTACCAACAGGCGCATGTCATCGCGGGCGGCCATCGGGATCTCAGCGTGCCGCAACACTGCGTCGCCAACGACGAGGACGACGTTCTTCACGCGGGAGCCGAGGGCTTGGTTGACGGCCTTCAAGTGTTCCGACAAGAGCTCGGGCGAGGGCGCCTTGTCGTAGATCGGGGCGTCGATCACCGCGAAGTTGAGGAGATTGTACGTGTCGCCCTTGCGTTGCACGTGGATCGCCTTGGTCGTGCGACTGCCAAGGTCGATGACCACGGTTTGTTCGCGCTTCTTGCGCCGTCCATTAAAGAAGGGAAAGTCCATTTTCGCTTAGATTGTTGTGCCGTTTAATCACGTGACGCGATCGGTTCAGCAACTACTTCGCCAGCTTTGCGAAAGTCCTTAAGCGACTTTTACGATTTCAAGAATTACGGGGGCAAATTGCAGTAAATTGTCGGAAAACGATGGGCGGCAGCCTTGACGCAGAAAATCAACGCCTCGGCGGCGTTTTGCGCGTTTCGGGTGAGAGTTGAAACTGTCTCGAAATGGAACAGTGTCCTAGCCCCAGTGTCTCGCGGAGACATGTGGGCCATCCAAGGCGTGAGGGAAAGATGTGGTTACAATCTCAGAAACTGCGTGCGGATACCCTCGGCGTCGCAGATTAGAAGGGCCACGCTGCGTTCCAGGCGGAAACGCGGTTTGCCGGCGTAGCCGGGATTGAAATAGAGCGTCGCGCCGAGGTTTTCGGAAAAAGCCTTGTGCGTATGTCCGAAGACAACGACGTCGGGAACTTCGCGGGTAATGCGCCGACGAATGTCTTCCTCGGGATGCGGCGGGTGCACGATATGATGCACGAGGAATTTCTTTCCGCTCAATTGCACGACTTCGGTCTCCCGGAAGTTCAAACCGAAATCATTGTTCCCGAGCACGGCGGTGACGGGTGCGATGTTTTCCAATTCCAGAATGATGGATGGTGCTCCAATGTCTCCCGCGTGGAGAATGTGCTCAACCCCCGCAAACAACTCAGGTATTCGGGGATCGAGATGTCCGTGTGTGTCGGAGATGACGCCGATTTTCATTTGGCTGCGTGGACGGTGGGGTGACGAAGTGGCGGGGGGAACCCGTTTGACAGCGGGTTATGCCTCGCCCTTCGCTTCTTCAGTATGGCCGGCACCGCTTTCTTCAGTGGCTTCGGCTTCCTCAGCGTCGGCTTCTTCCTGAGGCTCAAGGGCGTCAGCAAGTTTCATTGCACCAGCGAACAGGCCCGTGAACAAGCCGCCGCTCATCAGAGTGTTGCGGAAGAATTCCCAAGTGTGCGGCCAGCCTGACGTTCCAACTGTCAGCGCGCGAATCCAACCTTCCAGGGTCCGCGTGTATTCGGGATTCGCGAAAGGATTCAGCAGCCAGGACAGCGTGTTGGTGATGAAATAAAATAAGACCGCCCCCAACATCCCGCCGCCGATCAGCACGGTTAGCGAGCCGATCATTCGCAACCAGCTTCTCCCGACGTTGGGGCCGCGATCGGCAAAGCTTTTGAGACTGCGTCCGAGAAGCAGGATTCCAAAATAGGCCAGGTAGTTTCCGGAAAGATAAAGCAGCGCGTCAGGGGTAAAGGCGTCGACGTTTCGGTTGAGTTGGTAATACAGATTCAACAACAGATCCGTTGCTGCCATCGTGACGAGCGGAAGCCACCACGCCAGGCGCTGCGGCAGATAAACGCCCGCACAGAAAAACACCGCGTAGACCGCGCTGAAATTGTTCGGCAAAAGTCCCGGCACTCGTGTCAGCACGAGCGCGAGCAGGAAAATAATCGGCCATCGGGACTTTTCTTTCACCGGCGCGGATGATACTCCAATTGCCTTCGATGACAAGCGGACGGAATTCCCTCGTTGAATTGCCGCGTGAGTCTTAAACCCCAATGCAACGCGAGTCATTATTCGGTGTCGTTTTCGAAGACGACGACCTGCTGGTCATCAACAAGCCGGCCGACCTCGTGTGCCATCCCACCAAGGGAGATATTTATTCCAGCTTGATTAGTCGCGTGCGGATTTATCTCGGCGACACCGTGAAGCCGCATTTAGTGAACCGCCTCGACCGTGAGACCAGTGGCTTGGTGCTCGTCGCGAAATCTCCCGAGGTCGCGGCCGAACTCGGCACCCTCTGGGAAAATCGGCAGACGCAGAAACTTTATCTCGCGATCGTCCGCGGCCATGTGAGTTCGGACGAAGGAGTTATTTCCGCTCCGCTCGGCAAAGACGAGCGAAGCGCTGTGGCCATCAAGGATTGCGTTCGTGCGGATGGCGCCTTGGCGGAGACGAGCTATCGGGTGGAGAAGCGTTTCGAAACGGGAGGACAACTTTTTACACTGCTTGCCGTCGCGCCGTTGACTGGGCGTAAGCACCAAATCCGGATACACCTCGCGCACGCGGGCCATCCGATCGTCGGTGACAAAATCTACGGCGGTGATGAGCAGATCTATCTGTCTTTCGTTCGTGGAGAACTGAGCGACGCGCAGCGTGATTTTTTGCAGTTGCCAAACCAAGCTTTGCACGCGGCGAAACTGACGTTCACTTGGCGCGGCGTGCTTCGATCCTTCGCGGCGGAACCGGAGGACTGGTTTGGTGATTTCGCCGGCCTCGGAAAAAACCAGTGTTCATCGGTGCCACGGTGTGATTAAAACCAGCGCGATGTCTGCGATTCCCAAAACGATGCAAGCGGTGGTCTACCGCGGTGTTAACGATCTTCGGGTCGAAACAGTGCCTGTCCCGGAAATTCGCGCCGGCGAATTGCTCGTGCGGGTCGCGGTTTGTGGCGTTTGTCCGACCGACATTAAAAAAATCCATTACGGAACCGTTCCGCCGCCGCGGATTTTCGGCCACGAAACCGCTGGTACTGTCGTGCGGCTCGGACGCGGTGTACGGGGATTCAAAGTGGGCGATCGCGTTGCTTTGCATCATCATGTTCCGTGCATGGATTGCCACGCATGCCGCCATCGTGCGTTTGCGCAGTGTGCGACCTACAAATTGACCGGAATTACCGCAGGCTTCGAACCCGCCGGTGGCGGATACGCGGAGTATGTTCGCGTGATGCCGTTCGTCATCCCAGGTGTCGTCAAGATCCCGGATCGCAACAGCTTCGAAGAGGGCGCGATGCTCGAGCCCGTCAATACGGTGCTGAAAGCCGTGAAACGCTTGGAATTGTTGCGAGGCGACTATGTGCTTGTCGCCGGGCAGGGGCCTATTGGGTTGATGTTCACCCGGTTGCTCGTGTTGGCCGACGCGAAAGTGATTGCGACGGATCTGCTGCCATCGCGTTTGAAGCTGGCGAAGCATTTTGGGGCGGCGAAGGGGTTTTGGGGTGATGATCCGAAGTTGGCTGGCAAGATCTCGCGACTCACCGGTGGTCGCGGGTTGGACGCAGCTGTAATTGCTACCCCGTCCGATGCCGTTGTGCGCCAAGCTCAGGATTTACTGCGGGGCGGCGGCAAAGTCGTTCTGTTTGCTCACACGCGACGCGGCGTCGTGAGCGAGTTGGACTTTGCGAAGATTTGCGTGGATGAGAAAGACTTGGTGGGGAGCTACTCATCCGATTTCAGTCTGCAGCGGGAAGTGGCGCGCCTGGTGTTTTCGCGCCGGATGGACGTTCGGTCTCTAATCACTAGCCGATTCTCGCTACCTGAGACGTCGAAGGCGATCGGCTTGGCGGTCCAACCGGGGCCGGAATCGCTCAAGGTTTTGGTGACGCAAGTGGATGATTTTTAATTTGTTGACTTGCCAGAGGTGAATTGTGATATTCACGGCGGACGTAGAGAAAGCGTATGAAAATAAAAACCATTTTGTTCGCGGGAATCGTCGGTCTTTCCTTCATTATCACCACGGCGCAGGCTCAACCTGTGTATTCTGTAAACGCTGTCGGGTATTACACGCTCACCGTGCCGCCCGGGTTTTCGATGATCGCCAACCAACTGGTCGCTTCGAACAGCACCGTATCGACCTTGTTTAGCAATGTCCCCGGTGGTACTGCGATTTACAAATGGGGCGGTGCTGGGTTCCAGATCAATTCCTTCGATAAGGATCTGGGTTGGGATGATCCGGCGCAAACACTTCAGCCTGGTGAGGGTGCGTTCATTTTGAATCCGACCAATACGAGTCTTGTTATCACGATTCCTGGCGAAGTCTCTCAAGGAAATCTGACAAACAGTTTGGCCGCGGGTTATTCCATTCGCAGCTCATTGGTTCCCCAATCTGGCTTGGTTCAAGATAATCTGGGCTTGGTCCCTCCGGCCAATCAAAGCATCAGCATTTTGCGTTTTAAGAATGGTGGCTACCAGTTTCACGAGTACGACAAGGATCTCGGTTGGGATGTGCAGCCGAATCTGGCAGTTGGGGAGTCCTTCTTCATCTTCACCCAAAATCCCTTCACGTGGTCACGCAGCTTTAACGTCAATCAGTAATCTTAGATTTAAAGCACTCTTCCCTGCCCATTGTATCAATCTTTATGAAACGAGTTCTTGGAATAGCCTGTTTGATCGTAGCTGCAACCTCATCGGTCTTTGCGCAGAGTACGTTTCTGTTCAACAATCGTTTGAATGCGGCTTCTCCACTTCCTGCGATTGACGCGGCGATTTATGACCTAGTGGTTCCTGCAACCCAAGCCTTGGGTGACCCAGGGCGCTTGTCTGGAACGAGCTTTTACGTCGCGATTTTCGGGGGATTACAGGGCACTTCGACCAATTCCTTGGTTTTGTTGACCAATCCCAATACGGGTCAAGGTGTTGTGGACTTCCGGACCGGTAACGCTGCAGGGTATGTTAACGTGGGTACCGATGGGTTGCGGGCCGTTCAGGGGATTACCAACTCCGGGTTTGCTACCCTTCAGGTTCGTGCTTGGAGCGCGGCCGGCGGTACGAACTGGGATGCCGCGGTGCTCGCTGCTGCTAGCGATATCAACATTCACGTTGGTGTTTCTGATCCTTTCGACATTGCTTTGAATCCAAACCCGTTGGATCCTGCTCAACCTCGTGTCGTGGGATTGACGAGTTTCGCTATTAATTCGCTTGTGTCAGTTCCTGAGCCTTCGGTGACAGTCTTGGCGGCAATCGGTGCAGTGGGATTGATTGCGTTGCGCCGCCGAAAGTAATCTGCGATTTTTATTCATCAGAAAAGCCGCCTGAACGGGCGGCTTTTTTGTTTCCCGAGATTGACTTCGAATGTGTAGCGAATAGCATCGGCTTCTCGGTTTGCTGGTTGGCCCGTTCGTCTATCAGTTAGGACACGGCCCTCTCAAGGCTGAAAGATGGGTGCGATTCCCATACGGGCTACCAACCTGCGTGTAAAGGTTCACGTTTTGCGCGTTCAACTCTGCCGGATCACATCGGTAACTTCTGCTGGCGTTCCCCACGAGAAATCTTGAATCCGGGAACTGGAAGCGGGAAACTTTGGCGATGCGCCATTTTCAAATTATTTTCAACCCCACTAGCGCGGCTGAACTTGCGCGCATGCCGAAAGAGTTGCAGTTGGAAATTCTCGGCGAATTTCGCGGATTGCCTCAGGAAGTCATGAGTACCGAGTTGGAGCGGTTTGGAAAGCTTGAACGGGGCGGTCGTCATTTGCACCGCTTTCGAATTGGTGACTATCGGATCTATTTCGAACGCCACGAATTGGGCGTCGTGGTCCACCGCATTTTGAGCAAGAACTCGCTGAAGGATTTTCTGTTCCGTTCAAGTCTGCCTACGGGAGAAGACGAGGCTCTTCAGCAGAATCCAAAATTCTGGGACCTAATCGAGAGTGCCCGCACCGGAAAATCGAAAAACTGAATCCCCTTCTTCGCTGGGATGGTTGTTCTCGTGAACTGCAGCGATCTCGTTCCGGGCTGACTACTGCACATCCTCGCCCAACTCTACGTTCCAGTAGGCCAGATCCAAAAAATGCTTCCAGCTATCGTGACACGCCAACTCGAGATTGACCTGAACGAACGGTCGCCATTTGGGCCGTTTCGGTTTACGGATTAGATGCAGACCCGCTTCCGGCGGAGTGCGGTTGGATTTCCGCGTATTACAGGGGATGCATGAACAGACGATATTCTCCCAGTTGGTTGGCCCGCCGCGGTCGCGGGGGATCACATGGTCTAAGTTCAGATCCTTTCGGTCGAATACTATTCCGCAATATTGGCAGGTATTACGGTCCCGTTCGAAAATGTTGTGTCGGGTAAATTTGACCTCCTTCTTCGGCAGGCGATCGAACATCAGAAGCAGAATTACGCGAGGAACACGTATTCGGAACGAAATTGTTCGAATGCTCTCCGGATGGGGTTGTTGCTCGGAAAGATCCTGCCACTGGGAAAAATCAAATGTCCGGAACGCCCCGTCGTCGTCACCAAGAACAGCATGGGCATGCCCCTCGAATAGCAGTGTCAACGCACGGCGCGCCGTGCAGATGTTGACCGCCTGCCAGAGGCGATTGAGCACCAGTACTTGTTGATTCAAATACACGCTCATAAGCGGCAAGTTGGCGCGGAAACTATCACACCGTTTGTGCTAGTGTCAACGGCGTGGCTGCGCAATCGCATTGCCAAATGCCGTTGCGCCTCGGTAGGATGAGATACATGAAAACGCGCCTCCTTCTGGTCGGTTTGTTCTGCTGCGTGGCTCTGGTTGCGCGCGGGCAGAACCTCGATGACCAATATGTCCGCATCTACAATTTAATTCAGCAAGGCGAAGGTTTCGAGGAAAGCAAACAAGCGGATCACGCGCTCGAAAAGTTTCAGGAGGCCGAGACGCTTCTGAAGAAGATTCAGACGAGCTATCCCAACTGGAACGAGAAGGTCATCGCGTTCCGGCTTCGCTATGTTGGTGAGAAGATCACCACCTTGCGACCGGCCGTGGCCGCGATGCCGAAAAAAACGGTCGCGGCGCCGGCCAAATCCGAGACGGTTGCGTCCGTCCCGACCCAACCTGCCGATCAAATGGCGGCTCTCAAGAACGATCTTCAGAAATTGCAGTCCGAGAAGGTTGCCCTGGAGGCGAAACTCCGTGAAGCGTTGTCCGCCCAGCCAGCTGCCGTTGATCCGCGTGAACTAGCCAAGGCTGACGAGCGCATCAAGGTGCTCGCGAAGGAAAATGAGATCCTCAAACTGAGCCTCGCGCAGGAGAAGGCCAAGTCCTCCCAAGCAGGCGATCCGGCGATGTTGGAGAAAATCAAAAAAGCCTTGGAGGATTCGGACAAGAAGCTGAAGCAACAAACGGAGAAATTGAAGGAGCAGACGGATTTGGTCGCGCAGTTGGGCATGGAAAAGAATGCGCTGCAAGCCCGCCTTGATTCCATGTCGAGTAATCCCCAAGACGCTGCCTTGAAGACCGAGAACGATGCGCTCCGGAAACAACTCCATGAATTGCGTGACGCAGCGCGAATCGTATCCGAAGCCGACGCCCAATCGTTGCGCAAGCTGGCTGAGGCTAAGAACGAGTTGGCGCTCAAACAGAGCCGGATTGATGAACTAACAAAAGCCAACAACGACTTGCGAACCAGGCCGGGTGCGCCCGCTCCCAAAGTCGATGTCACGGCAGATGCGGACAAACGCGCGCTCAACGCCAAGATTGCCACATTGGAAAAAGAGCTGAGCGAAGCCAAGAAGATGATCGTCGAGGCATCGGCCTCGATGGACAAGCTGCAGAAAGAGAAGTCGGTCTTGATCGCGCAATTGGCGGCCCCGGCGTTGGCCAATGCGATGGCGACGGCGGAACCCCAGCCGGCCAAGAAAACCACCAAGCCCGCGGATTACGTGGCAGCGGGAAAGATTGCCGATCAACTCGCGTCATTGCGCGCGCGTTTGGAAGCATTAGAAGCGCGTCCTACGCCCTACACGCCGGAGGAGCTGGCCTTGTTCAAGCAACCGATGCCTGCGCAGCCGTTGCCGGCGGCGGTCGCCGACAAGAAATCGCCGAAGTCACTTCCTGGCGGCGCCGCAACTCTCGTGGCCAAAGCCGAACGTGCCTTTTCCGAACAGAAATTCGGCGAAGCCGAAGGGCTCTATCGTGAAGTTCTCAGGATGGACGACAAGAACGTGTATTCTCTCGCGAATCTCGCGGCCGTTCAGGCCGAACAGGAACACTTCGCGGAAGCAGACGCCACGCTCAAGCAAGCTCTCGCCGCTGATCCCAACGACGCATTCAGCTTGTCGGTCCTGGGCGTGGTTCGCTTCAAACAGGGCAGGTTCGACGAAGCCTTCGAAGCGTTGAGCAAGTCGGCCCAACTGGATCCGAACAACGCGGACACGCAGAACTATCTCGGAATCACGCTGAGCCAAAAGGGAATGCGCGCTGCGGCGGAAGCAGCCCTGCGACGTGCGATTCAACTTTCTCCGAATCACGCGAGCGCTCACCACAACCTCGCGGTGGTTTATGCAACCGCTCAGCCGCCTTCGATCGAACTCTCCCGCTGGCACTATCAGAAGGCGCTTGAGAACGGCCATCAGAAGAATCCGAAGCTCGAGCAGCAGCTCGACGCCAAGGCCGGCGCGGCGAAGTAAACGCGCAGCGCGTTCCTTCCAATGTTGCGCCAGAGCGTCAGCGAGATTCTCATCGCCACGCGCGGTCGCGGCTTTTACGAATTCACGGACGAAGTTGCGGAACGAGTGCGTGCGACCACGCTGCAAACCGGACTGGTGACGCTTCTTCTTCGCCACACCTCGGCTTCACTGCTCATTCAGGAAAACGCCGACCCCGAAGTGCGTCGCGACCTTGAACGTTTTTTCGCCCGCCTCGTTCCGGATGGCGACGGGTTGTTCCAACACACCTGTGAAGGTGAGGACGACATGCCGGCGCACGTGCGCACCGCTTTGACCGCTGTGAATTTGAACGTGCCGTTCGCGCGCGGGCAACTTCAGCTCGGCACCTGGCAGGGGATCTACTTGTGGGAGCACCGTCTGGCGCCTCATCGGCGTTCAGTGGCGGTGCACATTTTGGGCGAGTAAGGCGCCCTTTGCGAGGCCCGGTCAAGTTGCCGGAATAAATCGCTGAAACAGGCGCGCAGTGACAAACATCAGAGCGAAAACTCCTGCCCACTGATTCGGGGGGCGCCCGTCGATAAACATCCAGCCCACCGCGAGCCAATCCACCAGCGCGATTCCCGCTAGCAATGCGCTCACGGTGCGGCCGATCACCGGATCGCTGCGGCCAACGGTGTGGCGCAACGCCATCAGAATCCACGCGCTCACGATGAAGCTCAGCACCAATCCGCTGGTGCGGAATTCGCGATTGTTGACCACCAACGCGAGCGCGATGGGCGCGGCGAGCAAGACGACGGGCCACTGCTCGAACGGTGCGCGGACGCTTTCCTTGCGAGCGAGGTAACTGAGGCCGACTACATACGCCGCCAACGCCACAGCGCTCCAGAGCACGAGCCCGTTCACTCCGGCGGGCGTGGCCGATGCCGCGGCGAGATAAAGGAACAACCGGCACGCGGCCATCAGCAGCGGCGAGAACGCGACGAGTTTATGGATCGCGTCGTAGATCAAAATTGTGGTGAGCAACAACACCGCGTAGATCGCCGTCGAGTTACCGAGCAGCACCAGCAATACCGTGCCGACCGCGAGAAGGAGCAGGCCCAAGATCCAGACGGCCCGCCGCGAAATGGCGCCCGAAGGAATGGGGCGTTCGCGGCGATGTTGCTGGTCGAAGTCGGAATCAAACGCGTCATTCAAATACATCCCGCCGGTGTAAAGTAACGTTGCGCCGAGGCACAGTTGGAGAAATCGGCTCAACGAATCTTCCGCGAACTCACCGCCGCCCAGAATCCAACCGGCGAGGCAATTGGTCCAAACCGTGGGGAGGTTCGAAGCGCGGGCGAGAACTAGCAGCGTGCGGGGTGATGCCATTGAGTTTGGTGTCGGTTCGGAAACGTCAGATGGCGGTTGGTGAAAACATTTCGTCGCGCGCCGCCAGTCAGTAACACACGCGCGAAGGAACGTCCAGCCGCGGACAGACGTTTAGAATTGTTGCGAGGACGACTTTCAATTCGTCCTCACGAACGCCCGAGTATTTCGTGGAACGATTTCGCTACGGTCCCAGCAGGACGCGATAGAAGCGCTTGAGCATGCCCGGCGCATTCGTGTCGATCCAGTTAAGCGGAAGTGTGGGAGAGTTCGTCACCAGCAGATTGGTCCAGCCCGGGAGATTGGTTGAACCCTGCACGGTGTAGTCAGGTCCCGCCGCACCAGTGATGGTGAGCTGCACGCGACCGTTGGAAAGCATGGTCGACGAAACCGCGGGCGTCGTGAGCGGCAGGACCGTCACGGTGAAACTCTGGGTCGCGCTGAGAACGGGCGAGCCGTTGTCGGCAACTTTCACGAGGACCGTGTTTGTCGTGTTCGCGTAGCTCACGGGCACCCGCCAGTTGAAGACGCCCGTGTTGGTGGTCAACGTCGCGTTCGTCTGCGTGGACAGCAGCGCGAACGTGAGTACTTGCGGCGGCGCCTGGGGATCGGTGGCGGAGTTGGTGAAGAGAATGGTCTGCCCGACGCCGACGACACGATTGCTAATGCTGTTGAGCGAGGGCGGCGAATTGGTCACGGTGACGGTCACGGTATTCGTTGTCCTTCGCGCGGCGTATTGGCTCATGGGTCGTGCCGCGAGCAGGGCGACGTCGGACGCGCTCAGTGCATTGGTGAACAGCACTAGGTCGTCGAGTTGGCCGTTGAAGTAGCGCTGGGCCACGCTGCTGACACCGGTCGAGGTGTGACCGCCGAACACCGCACTGGTCGGTCGGGGCATCCCCAGTGTGAAGCCGTTGGTTGTGCCGCCGATGGCGCCATCCACATACAAGGTGATATCGCCGGTATTGGAGTTGGTGCGATTGAATACGACCGCAACGTGATGCCAAGTGCCGGCCGCGGCGGCATTGGAGACCACCAGGTCAATGTCCGTGCTGTTGGTGAAGTAATAGTGATGCAGCCGGAGGTGGGGTTGACCGTTTTGCCCGTGCAGGTGGAGTTCGTTTTCCGGACCGAAGCCGTTGGCGGTGCCGAGGTAGAAAATGAAATCATCGTCTACGGTCGTGTCGCGATTGAACCATCCACTGAAAGTCCAACTGCTGTCGTTCGGGTTGAAGTCATTCGTCGCGATCGTGCGCGTAATTTTGGCGGAGCCGTTCGTGCTGCTTTGGTAGAGCGAGATCGCCGTGGATTCCGGGGCCAGTTGCGGTGGAGCGTCGTTGGTGAAATTGACCGCGCCGATGCCGAAGTTGGTCAACGTGCCGTTGCGATTGTTGCCGGAGTTGTCGGTGATGAGATTGTCGCCGGTGAGGTCCGGTGGCTCGAAGCTGTAATGGAGGAATGGCGTCGGCAAGGTGCCGGTGTCGGTCGCCACGTAGGCAAAGCTCGCGGCACCCGAGAAGGTGTTAGTAGGCGTGAATCGCGCCGTGTGTCCGTCGGCGAGCAACGTGACGTTGCCATTGACGCCGTTCGTAACGCGGAACAGCAAATTACTCGAAATGGTTTCCACGTCGCTGGCCACGGTGAGCAGATTGAAATCGAGGAATTGTCCCTGGGCGATGCTGGCAGCCCCGGCGGCCGCAGTCGGCGCGTCATTCACCGGCGCGAGGTTGAGCCCAATCACATTGGTCGAACTCGCTCCGCCGAGAGACGCCACGGGCTGGTCGCCGGCGAGCGCGGCGATTTCCGGCGCGGACAGCGCCGCGGCGAACATCGCGGTGTCGTCGAGGTAGCCGTTGAGATAGCGCTGATTTTGGAAGTTCGTGCTCGCGGTTCCGCCGATCTGCACGGGCAGCGTTTGGCTGATCGCGAAGTTGAAACCATTCGTTGTCGCCACCGGCGCGCCGTCGACGTAGATGAGCAGGTTCGTGTTGTCGTGAACGAGCGCGAGGTGCCGCCACTGATTGGTCGCGAAGCCGTTGAGAATCACGGAAACGTCGGTCGTGTTGGTGTTGATGTAGTGCCTCAACGCGAGCTGGGTGGCACCGGCGGGGAAGTAGAAGCTCAGCGAGTTGTCCGGACCGAAGCCACCGCTATTGCCAAGGTGCAAAATGAAGTCGTCGTTCGAGGTCGCGACGCGTTGCACCCACGTGGTGAAGGTCCAATCGTTCGTGCTGAAATTAAACTCGTTGGAAGCGACCTGGCGGGTGAGTCGCACGACGCTATTGCTTCCGTTCTCAAAAAGTCCAAGCGCGCGAGTGCTCAGGCCGCCCAGCGGGGCTGGCGTGGCATTGGTGTAACCGTAGGTGCCGCCGTAGATTTCCAGCGTTCCGTCGCGTCCGTTCAACGAGCGATCGGGCACGGTGTTGGTGTTTGCGAGATCAGGCGGTTCGAAATCGTAGTGGAAAAGCAGACGCGAGTCGGGCGACTGATCGGTGACCGTGAAAGAGAAAGTGGCTGCGCCGAAATAATTCGTGACGGGCGTGAACCGTGCCGTGTGTCCGTCGGCGAGCAATGTCACCGAACCATTCGCTGCGCCAAGGACGGTGAACCGCAAATCAGTCAGCGGCGTTTCCGCGTCGGAGACGTAATTCCAAAGGTCGATGTCCACCGAGTTGTCCTCGTTGCCGGCAACATTTCCGTCAGTCGTGAAGGGAGTCTCGTTGCCGCTGGTCGTCCAGTTCGCGAGTGGAATGAGAGCGGGATAACTGTTGCTCGACGGCACGGAATCGGCCGCAGCCAAAGGTTTCATCCACACGGCGAGTGTTGTGTTCGTCACGCCGGTGAGGCGAATGGCGAGCTTCGCGTAGTTCGAATTCACGTTCTGACCTGCCGGGTGCGGTGACCCGGGAAGCGGAATCGCATTGCTCAACGCGAAGGTTCCGCCGCCGCTAAGTATCTTCAGCCACAAGCGGTCGGTTCCCTGAGTCAGTGTGACCGCGGAGCCGTCGGGATCGATCGCCACTTGCGTCGTGTTGGTGGTGACGTGCATGAACCACCACGCGGAGGCCGGCGTGGACGCGACGATTTCATCCTGCACGAGCACATCTTTTCGGCCGTTGAACAATTGGAAGCCGCGCCAGGCGCGCGTGACGTTGGTGGCGATCGGCGTAAGATCAATGACCGACATGCTGCGCCCGCCGTTGGTTTCGCTTTGGAAAAGAATTACCGGTGCGACGGGGCCGAGCTTGGTGTCAGGGCCGTTGCCGTTATTAATGACGATCGTGTTTTGGCCTTCGGCACGCATGCGGTAATAGTCCCAGCGATTCGTAGGTGACGCCGGGTTGGAGTCGAAGTATCCGGGCAACGCGTAGTCATCGGAGCCGAGATCCCACGCCCAACGTTTACCGAGGGCTTCGAGCACGAACGTGCCGGCGTCCAGATCGCCATGGGCCGCACCCATTTCGCCGCCCTTGAAGGCGAGCCAAGTTTCACGCGAGTCATTCCAGCCCGATCGCATTACGCCGACTTCCTGGGGATCGAACGGCGTCGCCGCAGTCGCGCCGTGGAAGATGTGATCACAGTTGTAGCCGCTGGCCGCGGCATTGGTGCCGCGGGTGTCGTACCATAGCGCGCCCAACGGATCGGTGCCGCCTTTCGCGCGCTGGAAGTTGGCATACTCGGGGCGATAAAAACGTCGAGCCCAATAGAAGAGCTGCGCGCCGGTGGGCACGCCGGTGCCGCCCGCGTCGGCGAAGTTGAAAGCACGGTTGTTGGCGCTGGAGACGAGAAGGGGAATCAGACCGGCCTCGCTCAGGCCATTGGTTTTGCTCAAACCGAAGTCGCTGCCGAGCGCGGATTCCAGCGCGGTGAGGTGGCGGTAGTTGTAGTCGGACGCGTAGTCCCAATAGCCCGGCCCCTCATACCACGCGCCATTGTCGGCGGACCAATGGCGCATCACCGGCGCAAGTGATGCGGTGGCCTTGGTGAGCACTTGTTCGGCGAGGGATTCGCTGTCGGTGCCGAGCGCCAGTGCGGCCATCGACAAGCCGCCGTTGCAGACGAGGTTCCAGTTGTTGCCGCTGCTCTGACTCCAACCAACGTTGTTGCTGTAGGCTTTCAAGCCTGCGAGCAGACCCTTCGTTTCCATGTTCGTCCGGAGATAGGTGCGCTGCGTCGTGCTCCAGTAGTCGTACATCCAGTCGTACGCAACCGCGAAGGTATGCGACATCTCGGCGGTATCGAGGAAATGGTCGACGTCATTCCAGTTGGTCAGTCCGCCGGCGTTGGTCAGTTCCAGCCAGGCGCGCTCGGGGAAATTCGTGTCACCCGTGAGGCGCCACGAAATGGCGAGCTTGTAAATGCGATCGAGCATGGTGCGCACGTCGTCGAGCAGCGTGCCGCGAATGTCCAAGGCGAACGTCACCGTGCCGTTGGTGAGTAGATTAGTCGCACTTTTGTAAAGCGAGTTGTACCAAATGGCCGGTTGCCCGGTCGGATTCGTCGCGACCTGCTGGCTCAACCATTCGAAGCGCTCCAAAGTCGCGAACAGACGCGGATGCCCTTGCGAGAGCGTGTTCAGGAAATTCGTTTGCGTCGGAACGGTCCGATCGAGCCCGGCGGGCACAAGTGATTCCGACGTGATCACCACGAAGTTCGAAGCGCCGGGCGTTTGCCACGCCACGGACCAGTGATCGTCGCCCACACCGGCTTTGTGCAGCAACTCGACGTAATATTTTTGGCCGCCGAGCAGCGCGCGAGGGGTCGACACCTGATTCGTTTGGTTGATCCAATCGCGAAACGCCGTGGCGTTCGTTACGCTGGCGATGAGCTGTTTATTCGCGGGGTTCGTGTCGGTGCTGAGCCAGAGCTGAGCCGTGTCGGCTGCAGCCGCGGCAAAGGTGTAGTTTCCACTGGCTGGTGGAACGATGTAGCCCGTTACGCGCGTGCCGAAGTCGTCAGCCCAATTGGTCTGCAAGCATTCGAAGCTCAGGAAGAATTCGCGACCGGTGGGATTGTTGGGGTAATTCGTCAGCCCCGTCAACGCGCTCACCGCCGTGCCCGCGACATTGGTCCAGTGCTCGCGCAAGATGGAGCCTCGCTCATATACCGCGGCGGTCGGGTAAAGTTGCGTCTGCGGGACCACCTCGCGCGGTTGGCTCGCGCTTGCCCATTCCAATCGCACGCGGGCGTTGCCGGTCGTCTCAATGAACTCGAGTCGAATCGCGACGCGTTGCCCCGCCATGAGTTCGACCTGCGCCGTCATCACTGCCGAAGTTGTCGATGAGAAAGTTCGTGCGCTGACGAGCCGTTCGTTGATCCACAACATCGCGCCGTCGTCCGCAGTGACGTAGAAGGTGTAGTTCTCCGAGTAACGGGGCTCGATGAGGCCCGACCAGCGGACGGAGAAATTGTTGGTGCCCAGACCGCCGAAGCCGGGAGTGCCCGAGCCCCAGTCGAAGTCGACCGTCGGATCGGTGCGGGTAGTCTTGGTGCCGGTAAAATTATTCGCCGTGAAATACTCGCCCGTCAGGCCGGTCCCAGCAGCGTGCGCGGCGAATGTGGCGAGCACTCCCAGGAAAAGGGCCAGGAGCGAGGAATATCGGTGGAGCGAAGCGTTGGTCAGGCGCATAGAATTCGGTTCAAGCTAAGCCAATAGCTTACCGAATCAGCATATTGGTGCACGCACAAACTCGCGATTCGACAACTCGGTTTAGGTGGTCATTTGCTGACCGATACGGAGTATGACGAACTCCGCCGGTTTGACCATGGCGATTCCGATCTCGATGAGTAGGCGCCCATTGTCGATGTCGCTCTGTGTCATGGTGGTGCGGTCGCACTTCACGAAGTAGGCCTCGGCGGCTTTTTTACCCTGGAGTGCTCCCGTTCGCCATTGGGTGAAAAGGAAATTTTCAACGCTTGCCTGAACTTTGACCCACGTCGGTGCGGCATTGGGCTCGAACACGGCCCATTGCGTTCCCCGCTGGACGCTTTGCTCGATGAACAGCGCGAGACGCCGCGTCGAAATGAATTTCCAATCCGAAGAGTTGGTGTCGTCGAGGGTTCGTGCTCCCCACACCCGCGTTCCGCGCCCGGCGAGATTCCGGAGGCAATTGACTCCGACTGGCGAGAGCAGATCGCTGTCACGGGCAGTCATTTCATATTCCAATCCGATGACGCCGCGCATGCTGATATTCGCAGGTGCTTTCCACACGCCGTTGAAGATGTCTTGTTGCGAAAACGCACCGGCAATGGTGCCTGACGGCGCCGAGACTCGCGGTTGCCCGCCTCCCAACGGATCGGCGATTTTAATCCAGGGAAAGTAAATCGCTGCGTAGCTCGTGCGCGGTATGGCGCCGCCATTTAACGCGTCCAACATTTGCATGGGGGATTTCGCGGTAGCGGGTGAATCCACGATCAGAAAAGCCCGGCGTTTCCGACAATAGTCCGCGGCGTGGGAAAGCACCGCAGGCGCGGTGATTCCGGGCAGCACCAGCAGATTGAACAACTCCACCGCGTCGAGTGATTGAATGCCCGTGATGAGTTTGGTGACGGGCGCCTTGGGACCCACTTTCACGACCATCGCTTCTTTGCCACCGTTGGCGAAGAATTGCCGGAGTGCGTAGCCCAACTCCTGTTTCGGCGTATGCGTGCCGAATTGCCTTTCGAACTCGGCGAAACTCGTGATACGCGTCGGCTTGTTGAGCGGTCCGCTCGTTGTCGCGCCGACAAACGCGGTGATGGCGGTCGCCACGCCGTCGATCGATGGCGGGTGTGGGGAGATTTCATCCACGTAAACACCGGGAGATTTTGGGATTGGAGCCATGTTCCCAAACCGTGGCGCTCAATCGCTTCGGGGACAATTAAAATGATGTGAGCCGCGCAGGTTCTTGCTGCTTTGCTTAACAGGGAAAAAAAGCTGGTGCATCCGACAGGAGTCGAACCTGTAACCTTCTGATCCGAAGTCAGAAGCTCTATCCAATTGAGCTACGGATGCGCCACGGGTGCGACAATGGATTTCTCCATTGTTGCTTCCGTATTAATGCGCTTGGATAGAGTGAAGTCAACTGCGGTCACCGAGTCTGTGTTGGATTGGGTTTTGCGTGATGCTTCTGATCGAAAATCTTACTGAATTATCAATGGTTCCGGCCCGTCTTTTTGCGACGATGTTGAGTGTTCGTTTATTGCGAGTGAGTGCGTGGTTCGCCCTGATGGTTTGCTTTTCTGGGCTGAACCTCGGGGCGGCGTCATCACCGTCAACGGGTAAGGAGATCTACCTACAGCAATGTGCTTCCTGCCATGGAAAGAATGGCGAGGGCGTGAAGAAGAAGTATGCGGACAAGTTGGTCGGGGATTGGCCGCTCGAAAAGCTTACGCGCTACATCCACAAGTCCATGCCGGACGACGCCCCGAAGACGCTCGAGATGCCGCAGGCCGAAGCGGTCTCGCGCTACGTTTACGACACATTTTATTCACGCGAAGCGCGGCTGAAGAATAATGCCGTGCGCGTGGATCTGGTTCGACTCACTAATCGTCAGTACGGAACTACGGTGGCTGATTTGGTGAAGCAATTCACCGGTGTGGATGGATTCAACCAAGGCGAACCCGGTTTGCGCGCGACTTATCGTGGAGGAAAGAAGCGGGGTAGTGGCGGAAACGCGCAAAACATCGATCGCGTCGATCGCACGGTGAATTTTGATTTTCTCCGCGACGGCGTGGAACCGTCAGTGATTCCCACGAACGGATTGAACGGTAACTGGAGCGGTTCGGTGATTGCCGAGGAGACCGGGACATATGAGTTCATTTTGAAAACGCCGAATGGCGCGCGTTTGTGGGTGAACGACGACGAACGGCCGTTGATCGATGCCGGCGTCGCGTCGGGTACTTTGGACGAGCACAAGGCCACGGTGCGCTTGCTCGGTGGGCGGGCATATCCACTGCGGCTCGAGTGGTTCAAGGCGCCGAAAGACAAGCTCGCTTCGATCAACTTGCAGTGGTTGCCGCCGCGCGGGGCGCAGGAGATCATTCCCGCTCGGAGCCTTTCCACGGCGCGCGTTTCGCCGACGCTCGTGGTGACGACGGCCTTCCCGGCGGACGATAACAGCGTGGGTTATGAACGCGGCGTGCAGATCTCCAAGGCATGGGATGAAGCGGCGACGCAGTCGGCCATCGAAGCGGCGAATTATGTGGTGCGCAATCTCGACCGCATCACGAAAAGCAAACCGTTGGATGCGGATCGGGCGGCGAAGGCGCAGGCGTTCTGCAATGAATTCGTTGCGGCGGCATTTCGGCGCCCGATCAACGACGAACAGAAGCGCTTGTATGTCGCGTCGCATTTCAAAAAGGGCGTGAAGGTGGATGACTCGGTGAAGCGTGTCGTTTTGCTGACGCTGAAGTCGCCGCGTTTCTTGTATCTCGGCCTGGAAGGCGCGAAGCCGGATGACTTCGATGCCGCGGCGCGGCTGTCGTTTGGTCTGTGGGATTCGTTGCCCGATCGCGAGCTCGCGAAATTGGCGGCAGAAGGAAAACTCCACACTCGCGAAGCGGTCAGCCAGCAGGCCAAGCGCATGCTCGCGGATCCGAGGGCGCGTTCGAAGGTGCGCTATTTTCTCCATCACTGGCTGCAGATCGATCACGTGGAAAGCATCGTGAAGGATGAGACTCTGTTCCCGGGATTCAGTCCGGAGATCATTGCTGACCTGCGCACTTCGTTGAACCTGTTTCTCGACGAAGTGGTGTGGAGCAGCACTTCCGACTATCGGCGGTTGCTACTCGAAGATGATCTGTATGTGAATGGCCGGCTTGCGAAGTATTACGGGATCCCGTCCAAGGCCGGCGATGATTTCGTCAAAGTGGAGCTCGATCCGGCGCAGCGATCCGGCGTGTTGACACATCCGTATTTACTCGCGGCCTTCTCGTATCCGAAGACGAGTTCCCCGATTCACCGCGGAGTTTTCCTGACGCGCAATATCATCGGGCGCGCGTTGCGTCCGCCGCCGATCGCGGTCGCGTTCAAGGATGAGGAATTTCCGGCGAACCTTTCGCTGCGCGAGAAAGTTTCTCAGCTCACTCGTCCGCAGGCGTGTCAGGGTTGTCACTCGGTGATCAATCCGCTGGGTTTCAGCTTGGAGAATTACGACGCCGTGGGCCGCTTCCGTACGCGCGATGGTAATCGTCCGGTGGACGCCACGGCGGAGTACGTCACCGACGACGGCGAGAAGGTGCCGCTGAAAGGCGCGCGGGATGTGGCAAAGTTTGCGTCGGGCAGCGATCAGGCGCACGAAGCGTTCGTCGAGCAACTGTTTCATCAGGTTGTGAAGCAGCCCATGCTCGCGTATGGTTCGGAGGTCATGCCGAAATTGCACCAGTCGTTCGTCGCGTCGGGTTTCAACTTGCAGAAACTGCTCGTCGAGATCGCGACGGTTTCCGCGCTGCACAATCTCGAGAAGCCAGCATTGACCAAGAAATAATCATGAACACGCTCCATCGCCGACAATTCATCAAGCGCCTCGGAATTTCCGCCGCCTCGCTGCCCTTCATCGTCGGGCTGCCGAGCCTTGGCCTCGCGGCGCCGGCGCGTCCGCGGCAGCGCCTCGTGTTCATGTTCAGCCCCAACGGCACGGTTCCCGGTGCGTATTGGCCCGATGCGGTGGGGCGCGATTTCAAGCTCAAGGAAATCATGACGCCGCTGGAAGCGTACAAGGATCGCATGCTCGTTTTGAACGGCATTTGCAACAAGGTCCGCGGCGATGGCGACAGTCACATGCGCGGTATGAGCTGTCTGCTGACGGCCAACGAATTGTTTCCCGGCAACATCATGGGTGGTGGCGGGCAGCCGTCGGGTTGGGCGAAGGGCATTTCGATCGATCAGGAGTTGAAGAATTATTTCCAAAGCCGCGAAGAGACGCGCACGCGTTTCGGTTCGCTGGAATTTGGCGTGGGCGTAACCGATCGCGCCGATCCGTGGACGCGCATGAGCTACGCGGGACCGAACAAGCCCGTCGCGCCGATCTCGGATCCGTACCAGATGTATCAGAAGTTATACGGACAATTGCAGGACAAAGAGAATTTGCAGAGCGTGCTGACCGAAGTGCGCGATGATTTGAAGAAGGTTCGCAAAGTCATCAGCGCCGAGGATCGTCGGATGCTCGAAGAACACGAGACGCTCGTGCGGCAGATGGAAAAGGAAATCGGCGAAGCCAGCCGGCAGAAGTTGCGCGTGGCGCCGCCGACGTTGGAAGAAGGCGTGGCCGATCAAAACGACAATCTCCCGCGCTTGAGCCGGATGCAGATTGATCTGCTCGTGAACAGTTTCGTCAACGACATGGCACGCGTGGCGACCTTGCAGTTCACCAAATCCGTCGGCATGGCGCGCATGAGCTGGCTCGACATCAAGGACGGTCACCATTCGCTCTCACACGAACCGGATAAGAACACGGACGCCGTGGCGAAGCTCACGAAGATCAATACGTGGTTCGCTAGCGAACTGCGTTATCTCGTCGAGAAACTCGCGAAGACGCCGGAGCCCGGTGCGAGCGGTTCAATGCTCGATCACACGTTGATCATCTGGGGCAACGAACTCGGCAAGGGCAACTCTCACACGCTGGACAACATCCCGCTTGTGCTTGTGGGCGGTGGGATGGGCTTCCAGATGGGTCAATCGCTCAAGTTCGACAAAGTGGCGCACAATCGCCTCCACATGGCGCTCGCGCACGGGGTCGGCCACAAGGTTGCGACGTTCGGCAAAAAGGAGCTGTGCGACGGCGGCCCGTTGAAGCTGGGTTGATCTTTGAGTTTTCGCCCGCGAATCACGCGAAAAAACGCGAAAACAAAACGGCCCGAGTCACTGTTCAAGCGACTCGGGCCTTTGAATTCGGTAACGCGGTCTAGCCGGCGGCTTCTTTGACTTCGAGGAAGCCTTGCAACTGGCGGAGGCGGGTCGGGTGACGCAAGCGACGCAGCGCTTTTGCTTCGATCTGGCGGATGCGTTCGCGCGTGACTTTGTATTGCTTGCCCACTTCTTCGAGCGTGCGTTCGTAGCCGTCGGCTAGGCCGAAGCGCAGTTCGAGAATCTTCCGTTCGCGTTCGCTCAGCGTGGAAAGAACGTCGTTGAGGCGTTCCTTCAAGAGGCTGTAGCTCGTCGTTTCGGATGGATTCTCCGCGCGGGTGTCTTCGATGAAGTCACCGAACTTCGCGTCGTCGTCCTCACCAACGGGCGTCTGGAGCGAGATCGTGTGCTGGGTGATCTTGAGAATGCCACGCACGCGATCCACGGGCATGTGCATCTCGTCGGCGATTTCCTCGGGGCTCGGTTCGCGGCCGAGTTCCTGCAGCAACCGCTTCTCGGCGCGCATGACCTTGTTGATCACTTCGATCATGTGCACTGGAATGCGGATCGTGCGGGCTTGATCGGCGACGGCGCGCGTGATGGCCTGACGGATCCACCAAGTCGCGTAGGTCGAGAACTTGTAGCCGCGGCGGTATTCGAATTTCTCGACGCCCTTCATGAGGCCCATGTTGCCTTCCTGAATCAGGTCGAGGAACGAGAGGCCGCGGTTGGTATAGTTCTTCGCAATGGAGACGACGAGGCGAAGGTTGGCTTCGACCATTTCGGTCTTTGCTTGCAGCGCCTTCGCCCCAAACGCCTTCAAGTCCTGATAGGTCTTGAGGTATTCGGCACAAGGACGCCGCACGAACAATTCCAACGCCTTGAGCTTCTGTTGCTCACCGTGCAGCAACGAGGACTTCTCGGCGGACTTACGGAGACGTTCCAATTGCTGAATGGCACGCAGGCTCGCTTGGAACTTGTCGTGAATGTTGTCGGCGACCACGATCATCTCTTCGATGAACTTGGGCTGATAAAAATATTCCGGGAAGGTCGCCTGAATCTTTTTGTCGAGTTTCTTCAACTCGGCGGCGATTTTCTCGCGGCGCTTCGGTTGCGCGGCGTCGGCCCACGCGAGATACTTTTCGTCCATCTGCTGGTCGAGGCGGCGCGTTTTCTTTGTCAGCGAACGGATGTCGCGCAGGTGGCGATCGCGCACCGGAACCTTTTTGTCGATAATAACGCGATCGAAGCGTTCCTTCGGCGGTTCGGCGGTGAGTTTTTCGGCCAAGGCGATGTGTTCCTTGCCGGCGAAACCGAGACCGTAAATCAGTCGGCGCTGCTCGAGTTCTGCTTCCTCAATGCGCTTGCAGATCGCCACTTCCTGTTCGCGGGTGAGCAGGGGAACCTTGCCCATCTGGCGCATATACATGCGGACGGGGTCGTCAAGGCTCTCAAGGCGGCTTTCCTCTTCCGGCGCTTCGCCGGGTTCAGGAGTGGGCGCACGTTCGGCCTCCGCTTGATCGACGATCTCAACATCCTGACTGCGCAAGTAGTTGAGAATCTCCTCCATTTGCTCAGGAGAAGGTGAAAAGTCGGCAAAAGCATCCTCGATATCGCCATTGGCAAGGTAGCCTTGCTCCTGCGAGACGCGGATCAGTTCCTTGATCTTCTCGGCCCAAGCGGGGTCAACCAACGGATTGATGACTGTCGGCGAATGCTGGCTGGGCGCAAAAATTCCTTTGGCTGCCGGCGGGGTAGCGACTACGGCGGATTTCTTGGTTTCGCGACGAGCTACCGGTGCGTTTTTCGATTTACCGTTCGATTTTAAAACGTTGACCGCCTTCCCTTTACCAAAGCGTAAAGTGTTGGCGAACAGACGTGCGTCGGATTTGCGGCCCCTCGCGGCGATACGTGGCGATTTGGCTGCCACCCCCGGTAATTTGAGCTTAATCATGTAAAACTACTGCGCATACGTATGAATACGCGCCAAATAGTGGACGCATGATACCGATAAATGTTCGAAGTTCAAGTGCGTTAAGTTGTCGGGCGCCTTTATTAGGTTGTGAAAGGGCAGGCCGGTGGTCCATTTGCCGGCCCGCTCCTCAGCCAGTCTGTTCAAGCTAAAGGCAGGTTCCTGAAAGTGATTTAGGACGGTTTGGAAGTCGCCATTTAACACGTGCTATTTGAGCGGTGCCACTGTGGGGCTCGACGCACGAATTCAAAACGGGGACCAAACAATAAATGTCTACTCATTTGCAAGCTGCGTGTAGTTAGCGAGCTGCATTCCGGCGAGTTTCCCTACAGTAGAAAACGAATACCTTTCGATTATGAAAACTGCCAAATCCACCGGAACCCGGGTGGTCAGCGTCAAGCGGACGCGGGCGGTTACCCCTCAACGACCGAGCGATGTGATCGAGTTGGTGCCGTCGCTATTGGAGTTGAAGTCGATCTTGGTGCCGGTCGACTTTTCTCCCGCAGGTCGGGCGGCGGTGAAGTATGGGCATCGCTTTGCGGAGCAATTCGGAGCGAAGGTCGATCTGCTTTACGTGATCGAACCGATTCCGTATCCGGATTTCGCCTTCGTGCCGGCCATGGAAACCGACGCCACGGCACGGGCAGCGAAAGAAAAATTGGCGGAGTTGGCCGCTAAGGAAGGGCTCAGTTCAAAAGTGCTCCGCGGTTGCTCTGTGCGCATCGGCTCACCTTTTCAGGAGATTATCGACGCGGCGCGGTCGCTGAAGACCGATTTGATCATCATCTCAACGCACGGGTATAGTGGATTGAAACATGTCCTCCTCGGCAGCACTGCGGAACGCGTTGTCCGTCATGCGCCGTGTCCCGTGCTAGTCGTCCGTCAACGCGAGCGCGAGTTCGTTTAACCCTCAACCCACATCCGGTTTATGAAAATCAAACCCACCAAAAAGAGCGGAGAAGTGGTCATGAAAGTTGCGCGTAAAGACGTCGGCATGCTTGCCAAAAGCAGCGCTGCTGCCGCAACGCCGTTTTCGCTGAAGAAGATTCTCGTTCCGATCGACTTTTCCGACTGTTCGAAGAAAGCCCTGCGTTACGCGATTCCGCTGGCGCAGCAATTTAACGCCAGCGTTTCGTTGTTGTATGTCATCCCGGCGAACTATCCCGTTGGGGAATTTGGCATGATCGACTTCGCGTATTTCGAAAAAGAAATGCGCACCAGCGGCGAGAAGCAACTGGCCGACCTCGTCAAAAACGAAATCGGCTCCAAGGTCGCCTCGAGCACCCGCGTGCGGGTCGGTCGCCCGGTCGCTCAAGTCCTCGCCCAAGCGCAGGAAGACGGGGCGGATCTCATCGTCGTATCCACACACGGTCACACGGGCCTCAAGCACGTTCTGCTGGGCAGTGTGACCGAGAACATTGTTCGTTACTCGCCGTGCCCGGTTCTCGTGGTGCGGGAACACGAGCACGAGTTTCTCAAAGAACTGACCGAATGAACCTGTGACTGCCGTGTCGCCACCGCCTATTTCGAAACCCACCGGAACCGCCAAGAATACAGCCGCGGGAAATGCGACTGATTGTCCGCGGGCGTATTTGGGCCATGAGTTCGTCTACGTGTATGTTGCCGCTCGCTCCCGCGGGCTCGCTATCGGCATCAATCTGAATCGCGACGCTGCATGCAATTTTGATTGCGTCTACTGTGATGTTGATCGCCGCAAGGCTCCGGCCAAGGCCGCGTTCAATGCCGATCAAATGGCGATCGAACTTCGCGAAACGCTTGAGTTTGTCGAGAGCGGCGGGCTCGCGGGACTCGCTTGCTACAAGGCGTTGCCCAAGGATTTGCAGGCCCTTCGATTCGTTGCTTTCAGCGGCGATGGTGAACCAACGCTGTGCCCTGAGTTCGTTCAAGCCGTCGAATCTGTGGTTCACATTCGCGCGCAGCGACGGCTCCCGTTCTTTAAAGTCGTCCTGATGACGAACGGCACCCTGCTCGACACGCCACCGGTGCGTGACGGGCTCGCGTATTTCACTCTGCGCGACGAGCTGTGGATCAAACTCGATGCCGGCACTCAAGCATGGATGGATCGCGTCGATGGCCCCGGACTTTCGCTGGAGAAAGTCCTCGCGAATATCCGACTCATCGGTCGCGAACGTCCGGTGATTCTCCAAAGTCTGTTCCCCGCCATCGACGGCAAGGAGCCGCCGCGGGAAGAGATCGCGCAATACATCGAGCGTTTGAAGGAATTGAAAGCCGCGGGCACGCGCATTGAGCTGGTGCAGATTTATTCCGCGCGCCGACCCGCCGCGCGTCCGGGCTGTGGCCACCTCTCGCTGCGCAGCCTTTCGGACATTGCGCGATCGGTGCGCCTGAATACCGGCCTCACCGTTGAAGTATTCTGAACCCGCTTGGCGCGCGCTCGTGCTTCGCCTACTTTTCTGCGGTGCCGATCTTCTACGAATGTCAGCGCTGTACTGCGTGCTGTCGTTGGCCTGGGCAAGTGCGCCTGACCGACGTCGAGATCGCGCGCCTTGCGGCATTTCACAGCCTTTCGGAGTTTGATTTCATTCAGCGATACACCCGTTTGACTGCCGATCGGCGCGGGCTTGCCCTCAAGGATAAGCCGAATGGTGAATGTATTTTTCTCGTGGGCGACGATTGCTCGGTTCAATCCGCGAAGCCGCAGCAATGTCGCGATTTCCCCAACCTCTGGAACTTCCCCGGCTTCGAAAAAGTCTGTCACGCCATTCCGCGCGTCGTCAGCCCCGAAGAATACGAAACCCGCGTGCGGCAAGCCACCGGACGATCGCCTTCCGAGATTCCGCCACCGAGGTAGCCTGTAAGTTTCTTGGCCTTGGTGGCTCAAGAAAGGCCAAGCAATTCGCAACTATTGGTGAGCGGGGCCTGTCGTGGGGCCGACCTTTCTTCAGAATGAAGAACGTGATCTCCATCAGTGAAGTGGTCGAGTCGCGGGAAGAAAGCGGAAGAACCATGGAAGTTGTGGCGACAGCCGAGGCGGCTTTCGAGGAAGAGAAGTCGGAGTTGGTGACGAAGCTGGGAGTCTTCCTCCGGCCGGTGGATCTTCAGCACAAGGAAAAGCACCTGACGGCGGATTGGCTGCCGTCAGGCGAAGTGGTGCGTGAAAAGGTTTCCCTCGACGAAGCGGCAATGCTCGCGAAGGAAATCTTCCATCGGTGGGTTCGGAAGGTTCGCCGATCCGTGCCTTCATTCGCCAACCGTTAACCAGGAGTCGTTATGATACCGAAATACCAAGTCGAATTCAGCGTGAAGTTCGGGAAACACGAGCAGCTCAGTCATTATCAGACCGATGATCCCGTCGCCGCGCAGGATTTTCTGGTCGAACTGCTCGAACGCGGTTTCAAAGTTGCCGTCATCAAACACGAAGGCGTTCCGATGAGCCGGCATGATTTTGACAAGATGATCAAGGCCGCGGCCAGCGTTCTCGCGGCGCGTCACATCCGCTCGTCGTTGAATCTCACCGCGGAAGAAGAACATTTCCGGTTCGGATTTGCGTCGTAGCCGTTGTGGTCGCGGGCTGGCAGCCGTCAAAGTTCCGTGTGGGCAGAAAGAGAAAGGCAGCTCTATGAAAACGTTTACAAAGGTCGGGCTGGTGATCGCGATCGGTCTGGTGCTGGGCGCCGCCGGTGGCGTTCAGGCGCAAACGAAGGCGGACGCGAGCACCGGTGAAATCATGAAGATGAAACTGGATCACGCGCAAAAGGTGCTCGAAGGCATCGCGACCGAGAATTACGAATTGATTCTCGCCAACGCGCAGAAGTTAAGCCGGCTGAGTCAGGCGACTGGCTGGCATACGCGACAGACGCCGGAATATGAAATGTTCACCTTGGAATTCCGCCGTCATGCTGACGCGCTCGTCAAAGCGGCGAGAAGTCAAAATGTGGATGCCGCGTCCGTGGCCTACTTCCAGATGACCATCAGTTGCGTGAGTTGTCACAAGTACATTCGCAGCGCGAAGACGGCGAGTTTGCGCTGAAACTGTTGCCCGCCTACCAAAGGCCAGCCCGAGTGGGCTGGCCTTTTTGCTTACTTGATGGAGCGACCGCGTCGCTCGGCTCGCTTTACCGTCGCCGAACTCCGAGTTTGATCTGACGTTCGCCGCGATCTTCGTGGATGTCGCGGGATTGGGAGAAGCCCGGCTTTTTCACGCGCTGCTTGCGGGCGACTTCGCCGCGATTGGCGCCCGGCTTACGAACCTTGGACTTGGCTGCCTTTGCTTTGGGTTTGTCTTGTTTGTTCATAAAATGAAAAGGGCGGGCAGACTGGAGAAGCGAGCCACCGATGAACACCCACCACGATTATTCACCGACGTTCATGCCCGCTTCCCCGCCTGCCCGCCAAAGAACAACTCACTCAACGAACGTAGTATGCGCTGCGCCGGGAACATGGCTTCCCCGTTATTGGCAAATCATTGCTGTATTTTGGGAGCGACACTTTAGGTGTCGGGAGACGGTTGGGCCGGTTCGGTCTTGAATTACGCGCGCAAAGCAGGCGTCATCTCCAGTGGCGAAACATGCAAAACCATAAGCCACGGCTCGAAGATTTGTTTCTGACGCGACGCGATTTCCTCACGCGCTGCGGAATGGGCTTTGGCGCCCTCGGATTGATGGGGGTTCTCGGTCCACAGGCATTTCACGCCGGTGCGGAAGCCGTCCGGCTTGATTCGCCGCTCGCGCCGCATGCGCCGCATTTTCCGGGCAAGGCTAAACGCGTTATCCATATTTTCGCCAACGGCGGACCGTCGCAGGTCGACACGTTTGATCCCAAGCCGATGCTCACGAAGTATCACGGCAAGGCGCTCCCGCTTGAACTCAAGACCGAGCGCAAGACCGGCGCGGGTTTCGGGTCGCCCTACAAATTTCAGAAATACGGCCAAAGCGGACTCGAGGTAAGTGAGATTTTTCCGCACGTCGCCGAGAGTGTTGACGAAATGTGCATCATTCGTTCGATGCACGCTGACGTTCCAAATCACGAGCCGTCGTTGATGCTGATGAATTGCGGCGAGGCCCGCTTGCCGCGCCCGAGCATGGGCTCATGGGTTACTTACGGACTCGGCAGCGAGAACCAGAATCTCCCCGGCTTCATTTCGATGTGCCCCGGCGGCTATCCGATTCAGGAATCACAGAACTGGCAGAGCGCGTTTCTCCCCGGCATTTATCAGGGCACTTACATCGACTCGAAACACACCGAGATCGAGAAGCTCATCGAGCACATCAAGAACAACTACACTTCGCTGAAGCAGCAGCGCGAGCAGCTCGACTTGCTCCAGCACCTCAACGAACGCCACGCGCAACGCCGCCAGAACGACGCCCAGCTCGAAGCGCGCATCCAGTCCTTTGAACTCGCCTACCGCATGCAGATGGACGCGAGCGACGCCTTCGACATCGGTAAGGAGCCGCAACACATCCGCGATATGTACGGCGAAGGCGTGCAGGCGCGGCAGATGTTGACCGCTCGTCGCCTGCTCGAACGCGGGGTGCGTTTCGTTCAACTCTGGCACGGCGCCGGCCAGCCGTGGGATAACCACGACGATATCGAAGTCAACCATCGCAAGCTGGCCAAGGACTGCGATCAAGCGATCGGCGCGTTGCTAAAGGATCTCAAGCAACGCGGCATGTTGAAGGACACGCTCGTGATCTGGGGCGGCGAATTCGGCCGCACGCCCGTCGTGGAACTGCCGACTCCCGGCTCGAACGCCGGCAAGGTCAACGGTCGCGATCACAATCACTGGGGCTTCACGATGTGGATGGCCGGTGGCGGTGTCAAAGGCGGCCAGACCTACGGTTCCACCGACGAGTTCGGTTTCCGCGCCGCGGAGAAGCCCGTGCACGTTCATGATCTACACGCGACGATCCTGCAACTCCTCGGCTTCGATCACGAAAAGCTCACCTATCGCTACGCCGGCCGCGACTTCCGCCTGACGGACATTCACGGCAACGTGGTGAAAGAATTGATCGCTTGATCCGCTCCGCAACATGAAGCGATTGATTCAATCCACCGCCCGACTCCTTTGCTGCACCGTCGTTTTATCCGCGACGTCTGCGGTGATAGCGGCTGAAATCAAACCCACGCCCGATCAAATCGAGTTCTTCGAAAAGAAGATCCGGCCCGTGCTGGTGGAGAGTTGCTACAAATGCCACAGCGCCGCTGAAAAGGTGAAGGGCGGTCTGCTCGTGGATTCACGCGATGGCTTGGCCAAAGGTGGCGACACCGCGCCGGCGATTGTGCCCGGCGATCTCGAAAAGAGTCTCCTCGTCAAAGCGATCCGCTACACCGACAAAGATCTCCAGATGCCGCCGGAGAAAAACGGCGGTAAACTTTCTGCGGACAAAATCGCCGACCTCGAAGCGTGGGTAAAAATGGGCGCTCCTGATCCGCGCACCGGCGCCGCGGCACCGAAACCGCTGAACGATGTCGCGACGGCGCGCGCGCAACACTGGGCGTTCAAGCCCATCGTGAAACCCGCCGTGCCTGCGCCGAAAAACAAGAGCTGGGTGCAAACGCCCGTGGACGCGTTCATTCTCGCGAAGCTCGATGAAAAGGGATTGAAGCCGTCCGACGCTGCGGATCGCCGCACGTTGATCCGTCGCGTTTACTTTGATCTGCTCGGTCTTCCGCCGAGCGAAGCGGAAGTGGAAGCCTTCGTGAAGGACAAGTCGAAGGACGCCTACGCGAAGCTCGTCGATCACCTGCTCGAACAGCCGCAATACGGTGAGCGCTGGGGCCGCTACTGGCTCGACGTCGCACGCTACGCCGACACGAAGGGTTACCTCGCTGGCGGCGAGGAGCGGCGCTATCCATTTTCCCACACCTATCGCGACTACGTCATTCGCGCGTTCAACGAGGACAAACCGTACGACCAATTCATTGTCGAACAACTCGCCGCGGATCAGTTGCCGCTGGGTGAAGACAAACGGGCGTTGGCCGGCATGGGCTTCCTCACCCTCGGTCGCCGCTTTCTCAACAACACCGCCGACATCATCGATGATCGCATCGACGTGATCTCCCGCGGTACGATGGGGCTAACGGTTGCTTGCGCACGTTGCCACGATCACAAGTTCGATCCGATTCCGACCAAGGATTACTATTCGCTCTACGGCGTGCTCGCGAGTTCTGAGGAACCGGCGGAGAAACCGTTGCTCGGCAAGTTGGAAAAATCCGCGCAGTACGACGATTACCTGAAGCAAAAGGCCGAACTCGAAGCGAAGGTGGAAAAACTTCAGGCCGACATGATCTCCAGCTTCAGCACGAAAGTCCGCAGCCAAGTGGGTGATTACTTGCTGGTCGCCCACGAGGCGAAAGGGATTTCGCAAACCGACAAGCTCAACACCTTGGCGGGCACGCGCAAAGTCGTGCCCACGGTCCTGCGCAATTGGATGACTCTGCTCGAAATGCGCGCGAAGCAGCACGACCCGGTGTTTGCTCCTTGGTTCGCTTACGCTGCGCTGGCGGAAAAGGATTTCCCGAAGGCCGGCAAGGAACTCGCGACCAAGTTCGCTGCGAACGCCGATGCGGCGAAGCCTTTGAATCCCGTCGTTGCGAAAGCCTTCGCAGGTGCGGCACCGACATCGCTCAAACAAGTCGCGGACCTTTACTCCAAGGTTTTTGCCGACGTGGACAAAGCGTGGACCACCGCGAGTAGCGGCGCGGCGAAGCAATCAGCGTTGGCGGACAAGAATCAGGAAGCATTGCGCCAGATCATTCTCGCCGACGGTGCTCCGGCCAATCCGCCGCTCGATGACGTGAAGAAGGTTCTCGCGCGCAAGCTGCGTGAAGGCACGGCGAAGACGCGCAACCAGATCGAGAATCTTAACTGGCAGCATCCCGGCGCACCCGCCCGCGGCATGGCGCTGGTGGACAAGCCCAAGCCGGTGAATCCGCACGTTTTTGTGCGAGGCAACCCCGCGAACGCCGGCGCGCAGGTGCCAAGGCAATTTCTCGAAGTCGTCGCGGGCCCGACGCGCAAGCCGTTTCAACAAGGTAGCGGCCGTCTCGAACTCGCGCGTGCGATTGCCAGCAAGGACAACCCGCTCACCGCGCGCGTGTTTGTGAATCGTGTCTGGGGCTGGCACTTCGGTCAGGCGCTTGTGCGCACGCCGAGTGATTTTGGTGTTCGCACTGAGGCTCCGGTTCAACTCGCGCTGCTGGATTTCCTCGCGGCGAGTTTCATCGAGCAGGGCTGGTCAGTGAAGAAATTGCACCGGCTCATTTTGCTTTCGAACACCTACCAGCAAGCGAGCGACGAGAAGCCGAAGTATTCGACCATCGATCCGTATAACAGTTACCTCTATCGGGCGAATCGTCGCCGGCTCGACTTCGAGTCGATGCGCGACACTTTGCTGAATGTCGCGGGCCGGCTCGATCTGACGCCTGGCGGTGTGCCGGTGGAATTGACCACGGAGCCGTTCGCGAAACGTCGCACGGTGTATGGATTGATCGACCGCCAGAATCTGCCCGCGATGTTCCGCACGTTCGATTTCGCGAGTCCCGACAGCAGCAGCCCGCAGCGGTTCACCACGACCGTGCCGCAACAGGCTCTCTTCATGATGAACAGTCCGTTCGTCGTCGAGCAGGCGCGCGAACTAGTCAACCGCGCCGCGGTGAAGTCGCGTGCGACCGACGATGAAAAAGTTCAGGCCATTTACAAACTGCTCTACCAACGCGCGCCCGACTCAGATGAAGTGAAAATGGCCGCGGCGTTCCTGCAAAAGAACATGGCTGCGCAACCGCGCCAGGCCATCACGCCGGGTTGGAAGTACGGCTACGGGTGGTTTGATCCGCTGGTGAATCACACGAAGGATTACAAGGCGCTAACCAATCTCGTCAGCGGTCGCTGGATTCCGGGCGCAAAGTTTCCAGACACGGGGGCGTTCAGCCATCTCTCGGTGACGGCGGTGGGCGGTCATCCCGGCACCACGTTGCAACTCGCCGCGGTGCGTCGTTGGGTTGCGCCTGCGGATGGATTCATCCGCATCGATGGAACGTTGGCGCATGGGAGCAAAGTCGGCGACGGCGTGCGCGGTCGCATCGTTTCGAGCCGCAGCGGCAAGCTGGGCGAATGGACCGTGCTGAACAACAAGGTCGCGACGGGCGTGGCGAAGCTCGAAGTGAAACTCGGTGAAACTGTAGACTTCGTGACGGATTGCGTCAGCAGTTCGAACAACGACAGCTTCACGTGGTCGCCGAAGATTGCGTACGTCGGCGACTACGGTGTCTCGCTGAGCAAGACGTCATGGGATGCCGAAAAGGATTTTTCTGCGAAGGAAAAGAAACCGATCGCCACGCTCAACGCGTGGGAACAACTCGCGCAAGTTCTGCTGCTTTCGAACGAGTTGATGTTTGTGGATTAATCCGGAGCTGGTCGGGCTGCCGGTCTCGCTACTTCGTCATCGGCCAGCCTGCGGCGACCATTCCCTTGTAGCCGCCGATGAGTGACTTGACGTTCTTGTAACCCATCTTCTGCGCGGCGTCGCACGTGAGTGCGGAGCGGAAGCCGCCGCCGCAATACATGATGATCTCCGTGCTCGGATCGGGATAAGCCTTCTCGAGGTCGCGTTCGATGATGCCTTTGCCGAGGTGCTTCGCCTCGACAGCATGGCCGGCCTGCCATTCGCCGTCTTCGCGCACGTCGATCAGCACGACCTTGGGGTCAGCCGCTAGTCGGGCACGGGCTTCGGCAATCGTGATTTCTTCGACGCGCGATTTGGCGTCGTTGACGAGTTTCAAAAATCCAGGCGAGTGATCCATGTCGAAAGGCTACCGAACCCTCGCGGAGTTGGCCAGCGTCTCTCACCGTTTCGTCGCGAAATCGATGCGCGAAAGATTTACCAATTCCGGTTCCTTCTTCGCCAAAATCGAGTGTGAGTCTGACGCGGCGATGTGTGAGCTTTACGCACGCGTTTGCCGGATTGTGAGTCGTGAATTACCCTGAGTGGTAACCCAGTTATCTGCTCAACGAGGGCGAGTTTTGAAAACGGCTGGTAACTGCACAGCGCCGGATTCGTCTGAGTAATGCGGAACGCTTGGTACGAGATCAGCTTCGTAGTTTCTTCGAAGCATTCTGTCGCCCGACAGCGGGAAAAGTCGACGGGCGTGAACCGACACCAAGTTTGTCAGCAAGTTTTGATTCGCATGGTCAAAGCCACCACCATACCAGCGGACATCGAACCAATGTCCGCGCCATCAGGAAGCTGGCCGCCGTTCGCGCCAGTTCCGGCTGAAGAATTCCCGCCGGTGATTGTCGCTGCGCGAGGACTTTCGATTGCCGATGACTCGCCGGAATCCGAATCACGTGCTGCCGCACCCAAGGCCGACAATCTTTTCGACGACCCTTTGCAGATGTATCTGCGCCAGATTTGGGATCTGTCGCCGATGTCCTACGAAGAGATGGTGGAAACCTGCCAGAGCATCGAGGCCGCCGAAATGGAATTGAGCCGGATCGTCTGCCGATTCGGTTTCGCCGCGAAGGAACACATTGCCGTCGTGGAGAAACTCACTGCGGTTCCGCCGCAGGAGCGTCTCGACCGGATGTTGCCGGAGGAAGATCTCGCTGACCGGCCGGCTTGCCTGGAGCTGCTCCGCAAGCTGGCCGACGAGCTTCGAGAGCTGGATGACGCGGCAGACCGGACGTTCATGGATTGGCAATACACGGTAAACCCGACCCAGCGCGAGGATCTATCCACGCGCCTGAGCGATCACCAGCAAAAGCTCGAGGAGCAGTTCAACCGGTTCCATTTCAAGAAGGAGTTCGTCGCGGAAACTGCCGTGGTGGCGTCGGGACTGCGCGATCGCATCATCGCCTTGCAATCGGCGCCCGCTGATCCGGCGCGTGTGGCGGAGCTCGAGCGAATCGTGCGGATGTCGCTTCCGGATTTTCTTCTGGCCTGCGAGCAGATGGATTGGTTCCTCGCCAAGGCGAGTCAGGCCAAGAGTCACATGGTGTTGGCAAATCTACGGCTGGTGATTTTCATCGCCAAAAAATACGCGGGTCGCGGCCTGCCGTTGTCCGACTTGATCCAGGAGGGGAACATCGGGCTGATGAAGGCGGTGGAGCGTTTTGAGTATCGCCGCGGCTTCAAGTTTTCGACCTACGCGCGTTGGTGGATTTCGCAAACCATCGCCCAATCCGTCTCGGAGCAAGTGCACACGATCCGGGTGCCGGCGCATTTGATCGGTGATGTGAGCCGGCTCGTTGCCTTACGGGAAAAGTGGCATCAGGAATTTGGGCGTGACCCGTCAGCCGAGGAGCTCGCGCATGAGATTGAATTGCCGCTCAAAAAAATCCGGGTGCTGATGCGTTACACGCAGGCGCCGATCTCCCTGCAGTCGCTCGTGGGTGAAGGCGGCGATTCGATTCTCGAGGAATTTGTCGCCGACACCTCGGCTGAGGAGACGCACGATCTGGCTGGCGTCACTTTGCTCCGGAAGCGACTCGCCTCCGTGCTCGCGACGTTAAAGGACCGCGAGCGGAAGGTGCTGGAGTTGCGTTTCGGCCTGACCGATGGCGTTGAGCGGACGTTGGAGGAAGTCGGGCGCCGCTATCAACTGACCCGCGAGCGCATCCGGCAGATTGAAACGGCCGCGTTGCGCAAGCTGCGGCATCCGGAACGCGTTCGAGAATTGTCCGAGTTTGCCTAAGGTTTGGGAGTTGTCCCAGTCGGAGGCCGGAAATGCCCACGGTAGCGGTTTACTGTGGCGCCGGTTCGCCCGCGTGCTTCACGTATTTGTCGAACCAGGTCACCATTTCCCAAAGCACGTGTTCGACGGACTCTCGCGCTTCATAGGCGTGCGCTTCATACGGCAACATCACCAGACGGCACTTGCCGCCAAGGCCCTTCACCGCCGCAAACAAACGTTCACTCTGGAACGGGAAGGTTCCGGTGTTGTTGTCCGCTTCACCGTGAATCAAGAGCAGCGGCTCCCTAATTTTGTCCGCC
The DNA here is from genome assembly GCA_044224905.1 of Limisphaerales bacterium. Taxonomy (GTDB): domain Bacteria; phylum Verrucomicrobiota; class Verrucomicrobiia; order Limisphaerales; family JBGAJN01; genus JBGAJN01. Next base: position 342,697 of record JBGAJN010000001.1, on the reverse strand, counting down.
GCGAGGAACGGTGAATTCTTCAAATACATGTCCGGCGCTTCCCACAGCGTGCGCTTTTCATTCTGGAATCCAAACGGTGTGAGCGTGCGGTTGTAGGCGCCGCTGCGCGCTATGCCGGCGCGAAACAGATCTGAGTGCGCGAGAAGATTCGCCGTCATGAATGCGCCGTAGCTATGCCCGGCCACGCCAACGCGACCCGGATCGGTAACGCCCATCTCGACGGCTTTCTCAACGGCCGCCTTGGCGCTCGCCACGATCTGTTCGAGAAATGTGTCATTCACGTTCTTGGGATCGCCGACCACTGGCATGGTGGCTCCATCGAGCACCGCGTAACCGCGCAGCGCAAAGAACAACTGGCTCGGTCCGGTGATTGAAGTGAAACGATTCGCCGACCCGGACACCTGACCGGCGGTATCGACGTCGTTGTATTCGCGCGGGTAAGCCCACAGAAGCGTTGGCAAGCGCTGGCCTGGCTCATAGTCAGGCGGCAGGTAGAGCGTGAATGAGAGCGGGACGCCGTCTTCACGCGCGTAGGTCACAATCTGTTTACGAATCCCGCGCAGCTTGGCTGGCGGCTCCGGAAACGCAGTGATGGCGATCTTCGCGTCGTTGTGCGGCGTGCGCAGGAAGTAGTTCGGCGATTCCTGAGCCGATTCGCGGCGCGATATAAATTGCGAGCCGTCGTCCTTCGCGAGTGCGACGACGTATTCGAAGCTGCGTTCGTCGCATTGGAACAGCCGCTCCGTTCGCCGCGTCGTGAGATCGAGGCGGTCCAGTGTCGGACGGTCGCCTTCGGGGGAAGCGCCCTGGCCAACGAGAAAAATTCCGCCTTCGTGCACGCGCATGACACGAACTCCGTTGGTCAGAGTCTTCATCAGCGGTGTGCCCGGATCGTTGTAACGATCCTGCGTGGAGTTGCTCCAGAGCGGGCGCGGCGGTTGCGAAGGTTCGTTCGGATTGATCACGTAGGTGTTTACCCAGCGCTTGCCGCTTTGGTAATCGCGCAGGAGAGCGATGGAATTGTCTTCGCTCCAAACGATCGTCGAATAACGAAACTCGGTGCGGGCGAGTTCTTCGGCCGCTCCAGTGAATGGCGCCGGCAACATCATCACGCGATCGCGGAACGCGACTTTCTTTTTGGGATCGCCGCCATCGAGCGCTTCGACCCATGTCAGCGTTGCGGGCGCGGTGGGCCGCCATTGGTACCTGCGCGGTCCGGTGGCCGCACCGCCGGGCGCGGTTTCCTCCGCGAGCGGAAGACTGGCGAGCTTGTAAGCCGTTTTGCCAGTGCGATCCCACACTTCGACGTCGCGTGGGAAATAAGTGGCCGGCAAAGAAAATGAGTACGGCCGGTGCATGCGTTCGATGAGGAAGTACCGCTGATCCGGCGATGGATCGTAGGAGTTGAAAATCCCCGGCTTGCCGAGCGGGGTCGTTGCGCCCGAACGTATGTTGAGTAGCACGAGTTGCGAGGAGCCGTAATAGTCGAACAAGTCCTCATCGTGTGGAGTTTCGAGCAAGTCCTGATACGTCTGCGCAGGTGCGGACTTGCCCGTCGTTTCCTGCGTCAGCGGCCCGATGGCGACCTTGGCGTCGGCCGGCGCCCGGCCGCGATTGGCGATCACTGTCTGGCAGAGAATCGTCTGACTGTCGGGCAACCATTGAAACGGCTCCCCGAATGCCGCGTTCAGCGCGATGTTCTTAAAGCGCTGAATTGCGCCGGTCTCGGCGTCGGCGATCCACAGCTCCACCGAGATCTGGGCAAAGCGGACGAAGGCGAAATGTTTTCCGTCCGGCGACCACGCGGGGAAGCCGAGCTTGGAATTGGCGGACACCTGCACCTTGCGCGGCTTCCCGTCGGGCAGCGGCTTGAGCGTCAAGCTCGCGTAACGCGGCGTGCGATGTGGTCCATTGTTACTGGGATTGATGCGACGGCCAGCCAGCTTGACCATCGGCGCGGAAAGGTCGGCGATGGGTGGATACCGGACGCTCTGCACGATCAACATGCGGTCGTGCGTCGGGCTGAGGGAAATGGTTGGCGTCGCGGGAGCGTCGAGGATTTCGCGGATTTCGGGAGGCGCCGCCTGATACTTTTGCTGGGCCTTCGCGGTAACCAGCATTCCAGCCAGCATCCATCCGCAGAGGAATGCTCGGCGGCTGAAAAGAATGAGTCCGACGGTCTTCAAATCGTTAGACGGTTGCAACGGCTGACCGCGGAACGATGTCAGAAAATTCGCTCACCCGCAAGCCGAAGCTGCCGACGGCCCGGCAGTTGTATTTCCTCGGTGACTCGAGCTTAGCCCCAAAGGGCCATTGTTCTCTTGTCCTCGCTCTGTCAATTTCGTTCCACTGCCGTCACTTGAAATTGCGTCCAACAAATATGCCGCGCCTAATTTTCTCCGCCCTCCTTGCGCTCGTTCTTGCATCGCCATTCGCCGCCACGGCTGCGAAGAAGTCGCGCTACGCCGACCTCGTGCTGGCCGACAAGCCGATCGCCTACTGGCGTTTGAATGACACCGATGCTGCGACGATCGCGAATCTTGCGCCGGGCAAAGAGGCCGCCGCGCTGAATGGCGCCGTCGAGGGGGCCGTGAAACTGGCCGCGCCTGCGCAGAAGCCGGAGATCTTCCCGGATTTTTCCAATGACGGCACCGCCGCGGCATTTGGAGAGAAGGCCGGGCACATCACGGTGAAGGATCCGGGCGCGAACAGCGCGTTGGATTTCAAGAAAGGCGACAGCCTCACGCTTGAGGCCTGGGTGTCGGTCAACGAACTCAAGAGCGGCAAGATGGTTTACATCGTCAGCAAGGGCCGCACGGGCGAAAAGGGCGAGAAAGCGCAGAATCAAAACTACGCGATGCGCCTGCACGGCGTTGGCAACGAGGCGCGCCTGATGTTCCTTTTCCGCGACGCGGAGAAGCCTGCCAAGGCGGACGACAAGGACACGCACTGGCATCGCTGGAGTTCGGAGCACGGCTTCGCGCCGGCGTCCGGCTGGCATCATCTCGTGCTGACCTACACGTTCGGCAAGGGCGACAGCCTCAAGGGCTACATCGACGGCGAACCCGTGAAGGGCACGTGGGACATGGGTGGCAAATCCGACGCCGCTCCAGTCGTGGACGATGATGACCTCTGGATCGGTTCCGCAATGGGCGGCAAGATCGACTCTACCCTCCACGGACAAATCAACGAGGTCGCCATCTACCGCAAGGCGCTCGCGGCGTCCGACGTGAAGAAGCATTTCAATTTCGTTCCGCCCGCGCCGCCGGTATTCAGTCGCGACTTGCCGAAGGGCGAAGTGCGCGTGGAAATCGTCGAGAACCTCGGTGCTGTCGGCACATGGAATTTCACCGCTCCCAAGCCGGTCGAAACTTACACTGTCCCCGCGTTTGGCTTCGTCGACGTGCCGCACAAGTATTCTCCGAAGGGCGTGCGCGTCGACCGCTCGTCGCCGTTTCTCGTCCGTGCTTCGGCGCTGGTGACGCTGCCGAAGGGCGAGCACAAGCTGATGCTGCGTTCACTTCAATCGGCGCGCCTCTTCGTGGACAACAAACTTGTCGCACTCACGCCGTTCCTCAAGCCGCGCACCGACGGTCACGAACCCGTCCCGCCCGCGCCGGAGAATCTTCCTGAAGGTTTGCGCTTTGCGCGCATGGGTCACACCGAGACGTGGGCCACGATCAAGTCCGACGGGCGTGAGCAACTTTTCGTGTTCGAGTCATTCATTGGCTCGAAAAATTTCCGGCCTGATGTTGGCGAACTTTCCGTCACCGTGCAGAACAAAGACGGACTCTTCTTCCTCCTCGCGCCGAAGGCGAAGATTCAGCACACGGATGAAGGATGGACCGCTTACATGAACGATCGCCGCGCGCAGCTCGACAGCTTGAATGCGCAGAATCGCACCAAGGTCGCCGCGGAAGAAACGAAGTATTGGACGATGCGCCACGAACTCGCGCGCCGCGCGCTCGCGAAAATTCCCGCGCCGGTGGTGCCGCAGGTTTCCGATGCATCGACCGTGCAGAACGACGTGGATCGTTTCATCGGCGCGAAGCTCGAAGCCGCGAAAGTGAAACCCGCGCCGCTCGCGGATGATTACAGTTTTATCCGACGTGTCGCGCTCGACACCGTGGGCTTGCCGCCGACACCGGATCAGATTCGTCAGTTCACCAGCGACAAGAGCCCGCAGCGGCGCGCCAACGCGATCGCGCGTTTCCTCGCGGAGCCGGGTTGGGCGGATCATTGGGTCAGTTACTGGCAGGACGTGCTTGCGGAGAATCCGTCGATCCTCAAGCCCACGCTCAACAACACCGGACCGTTCCGTTATTGGATTCATGAATCCCTCACGGACAACAAGCCGATGGATCGCTTTGCCACTGAGTTGGTGATGATGGAAGGCAGTGTTTACGGCGGCGGCCCCGCGGGCTTCGGCATCGCGTCGCAGAATGACGTGCCGATGGCCGATCGCGGTCAGATCGTCGCGCAGGCGTTCCTTGGTATGAATCTCATGTGCGCCCGCTGCCACGACGCGCCGTATCACGATTTCAAACAGAAAGATCTTTTCAGTCTCGCCGCGATGCTCAAGCAGGACGGTGAGGAAGTGCCCAAGAGCAGTTCGATTCCAGCCAACGCGAACATCAAAGTCGGCCGGCTCGTAACCGTAACGCTGAATCCCGGCGAAAAAGTTCCGCCGGCCTGGACGCTCACCAAGGCGATGAACGAGAAACTGCCCGACGGCGTGCTTCGCGACCCGAAGAGTCATCGCGAGGAACTCGCCGCGTTCATCACCGACCCGCGCAACACGCGCTTTGCGAAAGTCATCGTGAACCGCATTTGGAAAAGCTACCTCGGCTGGGGCTTCGTGGAACCGGTCGAGGACTGGGAGACGGCGAAAGCGTCGCATCCCGAGCTGCTCGAATGGCTCGCGCGCGAATTCATGACGCACGATTACGACACCAAGCACGTCGCGTCGCTCATTCTCAATTCGCACACGTATCAACGCGTCGCTGGTCTGCAGGTGCCCGAGTCCGATGAGCCGAAGGATCGCCTGTTCGCCTCGCCCGCGCGCCGCCGCATGACCGCCGAGCAGACGGTGGATTCGCTCTTCGCCGTCGTGGGCAAAAACTTCGACACCGAGGTGCTCACGCTCGACAACGACGCGGTGCATTCGGCGAAAGATTTCCAAAACTTCGGCGTGCCGCGTCGCTCGTGGGAGTTCACCGGCTTTGCCAACGACCGCGACCGTCCTGCGCTTGCGCTGCCCAAGGCGCAGGCCATAGCGGATTTGCTCGGCACATTCGGCTGGCGCGACGCGCGGCAGAACGCGCGCAACACCCGCGACGATTCGCCCAACGTCCTCCAGCCCGCCGCGCTCGCCAACGGCGACATGGCCAACGCCCGCATTACGCGCCTCTCGGATGACTCGGCGCTCACGGAGTTGAGCGTGAAAGATCAGCCTTTGCCTGCGTTGATCGAACAAGCATTCCTGCGCGTCCTCTCGCGTCCGCCGACCACTGAAGAGCGCGAGATGGTCACGCAGCAACTCAGCAGCGGCTACGAGAAGCGCGTGCTGCCCGCGCCACCGAAGTCGTTGAAGAAGGAATACGACCGCACGCTGCAAGTGAGCTGGTCGAACCATCTCAATGACAAGGCCACCGACATCAAGCTTGAAGCCGCCAAGCGAGCCGCGAAGGGCGACGAACCCACGCCGCGCCTGCGCGCCGAGTGGCGCGAGCGGATGGAAGACGCTCTGTGGGCGATGGTGAACTCGCCGGAGTTTTTGTTTGTTCCCTAAAATTTATCCGAGATACGCAATATGAATACGAACGCGATGATTGAAGCATTGAGCCGCCGCCAGTTCCTTGCCCGTACGGGCGCGGGCGCGGCGGCCGTTGGTCTTGCCGGCCTTTCTCCCCTGAGCGTTTCAGCTGCGGCGAAGAAAAGTTTCCCCAAGGGCAAGGCTGAGCATTGCATCTTCCTCTGGCTCGCTGGCGGCATGTCGCACGTGGACACCTTCGATCCGAAGCGACTTGGTGATCCCGTGAAGAAGATCGCTGGCTCCGCCTATCCGGCGATCAACACCGCCGTCCGCGACGTGCAGGTCTGCGAGCATCTCAAACACACGGCCGATCTCATGGACCGTTTCGTCCTGCTCCGCACGGTGAATCACACGATCATCGACGAACATTCCGCGGCGACGAATTTCGTCCACACCGGTCGCCGGCCGACGGGCACGATTGTTTATCCGTCAATCGGCTCGCTGGTTTCACATCAGCTCGGCAACGCGGGCAGCGGCATTCCGCCCTACGTGCTGATCGGTTATCCGAACCCGATGCGCGGTCCGGGCTACCTCGGCGCGAAGCACGGCTTCGTTTATCTCACCGATACGGAGAAGGGCCCCGCCGGTCTTACGCGGCCCGATTATCTTTCTACGATGCGCGTCTCCGATCGCGAGAACCTGCTGGAGAAAATGCGCGCCAGCTACCGCGCCAAGCACGCGACTGACAAGGCCATCACGGAATACGACGACTCCATCACCGGCACATTCTCGCTCGCGAAGGGCGACTTCATGAAAGCCTTCAACCTTGCCGCTGAGCCGTCGAGCTTGCGCCAGTCGTTCGGCGATGAGTTCGGCCAACGCTGCCTGCTCGCACGCCGCCTCGTGCAAACCGGCGTCCGCTTCGTCGAAGTTTCCTTCAACCTCAATTTCATTAACGGCACCGGCTGGGACACACACAACCAGGGTCAGAAGAATCAACACATCCTCATCCAGCAACTCGATCAGGCGTTGAGTCAGCTCGTGCTCGACCTCGAGAAAAACAAGCTGCTGGAGAAGACGCTCGTGGTGGTCGCGAGTGAGTTCGGTCGCCCGCCGGAATTCGACGCCGGCGGCGGACGCGGGCATTGGGGCAAGTCCTTCACCATCGCGCTCGCGGGCGGCGGATTGAAAACCGGCCGCGCCATCGGCATCACCGACGAGTTGGGCAAGCTGCCGATCGAAGATCCGATCTCCGTTCCTGACGCGCACGCGACGATCTTCGCCGCGCTCGGCATCAATCCCGCGAAAGTTCTCCACGACGGCGACCGCCCCGTGCCGATCACGGACATGGGCGAGCCCGTGAAGGCGGCGTTTGTCTGACGCAGTCGTCTGAAAAGTGCGGATAAACCGTTTGCGGTCACGCGTACGCGTGACTAAGCTCGCTCCTGTTATGGCAACTCAAAACACCACCGATCCGGGCATGGCCTGGTTGTTCTACGCACTCCTCACGGTTCTGGCATGGGGCGTTTACGGCGTTCTCCTTCACAAAGGCCGCGGCTATATGCCGATGGGCGCCGAGACTCCGCACGCGGGGTTGAAGGCGTTCCTGTTGGTTTGTGTCGCCTACGCGGTGATTGGGGTTGCTGCGGCGGTGTTGTTGAAAGTGCGCGGCTCGAACTGGAGCTTTACCGGTCAAGGCGTCAACTGGAGTTTCGTAGCGGGCGCGGCTGGCGCGGTCGGTGCGTTCACCCTTGTGCTCGCGCTCGGAGCGGCGGCGCAGATTTATAAAGGCGCTGCGGCGGCGGCGGTGATGCCGATCGTTTTTGGTGGGGCTCCCGTCATCAACACTCTCACCGCGATGGTTCTGCATCCTCCGCAAGGTGGCTTCAAATCGATCCCCATGCCTTTCATTCTCGGCTGCATTCTGGCCATCGTGGGAGCGTGCCTGGTCGCCAAGTACGCTCCGTCCAACACCGGCAGCGCGCCCAAGCCAATGATGCCGCAGACCGCGCCCGCGATTCCCGGCGCTTCGAAATAATTTGCTGAACTCAACGCAGCACGCCGGAGGGCACAGAGAAATTTTCTTTGTGCCCTTCGCGCATTTTTACGGCTAACGTCTCCCCAACGAATGGCTGACACGTTCTTCAACCGGGCCGCCCTTGAAGCGCATCAACTCGCGCAGCTCCGCGCGTTGCTCATGGCCATTGTTCCGTCGAATCCGTTTTACGCCCGCAAGTTTTCCGGCTGCGGTTTGGACAAAGCTCCCGCGACGCTCGAAGACTTTCGCGCGCGCGTTCCCTTCACGACGAAGGCCGAGGTCGCCGCTGATCAAACGGCGTACCCACCGTTCGGCTCGAACCTTACTTTTCCCATCGAGACTTACACGCGCCAGCACCAGACCAGTGGTACGAGCGGCGCTCCGCTCCGCTGGCTCGACACGACGGACTCTTGGAATTGGATGCTCGATAATTGGGAACGTGTCCATCGCGCGGGCGGCGTGACGAAGCACGATCGGATTTTCTTCGCGTTCAGCTTCGGCCCGTTCCTCGGCTTCTGGACCGCGTTCGAATCGGCTGTGCGCATCGGCGCGCTGGTCATTCCCGGTGGTGGCATGAGCAGCGCCGCACGACTTCGCACGATTCTCGATACGCGGGCGTCAGTGGTTTGCTGCACGCCGACCTATGCGATCCGGCTCGCGGAAGTTGCCGCCGAGGAAAAAATCGATCTCCGGAAGTCAGCAGTGCGTCTGCTCAGCGTTGCGGGCGAACCTGGCGGAAGCATCCCCGCCGTGCGCGCGCGCTTGCAGCAACTCTGGCCGGGCGTGCACGTCCACGATCACCACGGCATGACCGAAACCGGCCCCGTGAGCTACGAAGATCCCGCGCGCCCGTGCAGCTTGCGCGTGATCGAAAGCGCGTATCTCGCCGAGGTCATCAACTCCGCAACGCTTCGACCCGTGGCACCGGGCGAGACGGGTGAACTTGTTCTCACGACGCTCGGTCGCACCGGTTCGCCGCTCATCCGTTACCGCACCGGCGATTTAGTGAAGCCGCTCTTCTCTCCCGCCGGCGCGCAAAACGCGGACCTGTTTCTTACACTCGAAGGCGGCATCCTCGGGCGCGTGGATGACATGGTCGTGGTTCGCGGCGTGAATGTTTATCCCAGCGCCGTGGAGGAAATCATCCGCGGCCTCGGCGGCATCACCGAATATCGCGTCCACGTGCTCAACGCTGGCGCGCTCACGGAATTGCGCGTCGAAATCGAGCCCGACGCGAATTGCCCCGACGCCGTCGCGCTCGCAACGCAATTGGAACGACGCTTTCAATCGTCGCTCGCCTTGCGTGTCGATGTCCGTCTTGCGGAGCCCGGCGCATTGCCGCGTTTCGAAAACAAAGCGAAGCGGTGGGTGCGCGGGTAGCGCCCAATTTCCCCATTTGCCCGCAGGCCGCTCTCGGTTAACGTCTCCCCCATGTCAAACGGCCCGCTGCTCAAGCTGACCAACGTCTCGCTCACCTACGCGTCCGCGAACGGCGGCGACACCGTGACGCCCTTGCGCGGCGTCAGTCTTCAAATCGCGCGCGGCGAAGCCGTCGGCATCATGGGCCCAAGCGGCTCCGGCAAGAGCACGTTGCTCAACGTCATCGGCACGCTTGATCGTCCGACAACCGGCGACGTCGTCCTCGACGGCCAGAATCTCGCGGCGCTCGACGATCTCGCGCTGGCCCGCGTTCGCAATCGCCAGATCGGTTTCATTTTTCAGGCGCACTATCTCCTGCCGCAATGTTCCGTGCTGGAAAACGTCCTCGTGCCCACGCTCGCCACCGATGACGCCGCGTTGAAGGCCGCCGCGCCCGAGCGTGCGCGACGGTTGCTTGATCGCGTCGGTCTCAAGGATCGTTTGCACCATCGCCCGGGTCAGCTCTCCGGTGGCGAACGCCAGCGGGCCGCCGTGGTGCGTGCGCTGATCAATCAGCCGAAACTTCTCCTCGCCGACGAACCAACCGGCGCTCTCGATCGCGCCTCTGCGCAAAACCTCGGCCAGTTGCTCCTCGAATTGAACCGCGAAGAAAACGTGACCCTTATCGTTGTCACGCACGCGCTCGATCTTGCGAAGAAAATGCAGCGGGTGCTGGAGATTCGCGACGGCCAGCTGTTGCCCGCCGCATGACGAACTTCACGCTCATCCTGCGCTCGCTCCGGTTTCACGCGCGCTCGCATTTCGGTGTGCTGCTCGGCGCCATCGTCGGCAGCGCCGTGTTGATCGGCGCGCTCGTGGTCGGCGATTCCGTGCGCGGCAGTCTGCGCGACATGGCGCTGGCGCGATTGGGGAAAATTGACCTCACGCTCGCTTCGGGCGATCGACTGTTTCGCGATGCTCTCGCTACAGATCTCGGCGCCGGAATTGTCCCGGCGCTCATGTTGCCCGCCACGGCGTCCTCCGCTGACGGCGACGCGCGCGCGAACCGCGTCCAGATGGTCGGCGTCGACGAAAGCTTTTGGAAGATGGCGAATCAGGTTCCTGCGTTCGCGACGATTCCGGCCGACGGAGTGGTGGTGAACGCCGCCCTCGCCCAGCAGTTGAAGCTCAAGGCGGGCGACGCCGTGCTTTTCCGTGTGAACAAACCGTCCGCCCTGTCGCGCGACGCGCCGCTTTCGCCGGAGGAAAAAACTTCGGCGGCGCTGCGGCTCACCGTGCACGCGATCGCGAGTGACTCCGAGCTCGGGCGGTTCAGCATGCAGGCAAATCAAGTGGCGCCCTTCAACGCCTTCGTGCCGTTGGCGAAGTTGCAGGCCGCAGTTGAAGCGACGAATAAAGCGAACCTGCTGCTGGTAGGAACTGCTCCTGAACCCACCAAGTCGGAAGTCATTGTTCCAGCTCTCGTTTCGACGTTGCGCAAATCGTGGAAGCTCGCCGATGCCGAACTTGAGTTGCGTTTTCTCACAAACCTCAATGCCCTCGAACTCCGCTCACCGCGAATTTTTCTCGATGCGCCGATCGTTGACGCCGCCGCGAATGCCGCGCCGGGCACGCAGCCGTTGCTGACTTATTTCGTGAACGGACTCTCCGTCGGCACGAACACGACGCCGTACTCGATGGTCACCGCGATGAACGCGCCGCTCGGTGTGGGCGATTTGCGCGACGACGAAATCCTCGTCAACCAATGGCTTGCGGACGATCTCGGGGCGAAGGCGGGCGACAAGTTGCGATTGAGTTATTACGTCGTCAGCTCGGGCCGAAATCTCGCGGAGCACACGAACGAATATACGATTCGCGCAATCGTTCCGCTCGCGGGCGCAGCGGACGATCGTGCGTTGATGCCGGACTTTCCCGGCCTCGCGAATGCGGAGAGCTGCCGCGATTGGGATACGGGCTTCCCGATCAAGATTGATCGGATGCGCGACAAGGATCAGGAGTATTGGGACGCGCATCGCGGCACACCGAAAGCCTTCGTCACGCTCGCTGCTGGGCAAAAGATGTGGGTGAACCGATTCGGTGATCTGACGGCGGTGAGGTTTCCGATCAGCGCGGAACGCGGAACGCGCAATGCGGAACAGGCGAAGGCGGAAATCGCCGCCGCCATTTTGCAAAAACTCGATCCCGCTTCCATCGGTCTGAGTTTTCAACCGGTGCGCGAGCAGGCATTGGCAGCGAGCGCGGGCGCGACGGACTTCAGCGGCTTGTTCATCGGGTTCAGTTTCTTCCTCATCGCGGCGGCGTTGTTGCTGATGGCGTTGCTCTTTCAATTCGGCATCGAACAGCGCGCGCCGGAGATCGGCACGTTGCTCGCGCTCGGCTTCACGCCGCGCGCGGTGCGCCGGATGTTACTGCTCGAAGGCGGCGCGCTCGCGTTGCTCGGCGGCGTGCTCGGCGCTTTCGGCGGAATCGGCTATGCGCGCGCGATGCTGTGGGGGCTGTCGAGCATCTGGAGCGATGCGGTCGGTGGCGCGTCGCTGAGTTACCACGCTACGCCCGCGACGCTGGGGATCGGCGTCGTCGCGGCGACGTTCGTGGCGTGGTCGGTGATCTGGCTTTCGTTGCGCAAGCAGGCGCGGCAGCCGGCGCGATCGCTGTTGGCGGGCGCGGGTGATGAGCTGGCCGGCGAGCAATGTTCGCTCGTCGCTCGTCGATGCACCGCGAAGTGGGTCGCCGGTGCGGCGGCGCTGGCGGCGGTCGGAATAATCGGGAGCGCCGTCGCCAAAGGTGAATTGGCCGCGCCGGCATTTTTCGGAGCGGGCGCGCTGATGTTGGTCGCGGGGCTCTCGGCGATTTGGATGCTCCTGCGCTCGCTCGAACGTCGCGAAGCCGACGCGCATTTGACCGTCAGCGGGCTCGGCGTGCGCAACGCGACGCGTCGTCGTCGTCGCAGCATCGCCATCGCGGCCATGCTGGCGTGCGGAAGTTTTCTTATCGCATCGATCGGTGCGAACCGGATCGAAACCGGCGGCAACGTGACCAAGCGCAACTCGGGCACCGGCGGCTTTGCGTTGTGGGGCGAGACGTCGCTGCCGGTCGTCCACGATTTGAATGTGGCGGCGGGTCGGGACTTTTTCAGCCTTAGCGAAAAAGATCTCGCTGGCGTGAGCGTGGTGCCGTTCCGCGTGCGTGAGGGCGATGAGGCGAGTTGCCTGAATTTGAATCGCGCGCAGAAGCCGCGATTGCTCGGAGTGAATCCGACGCTGCTTGCGGAACGCGGTGCATTCACGTTTGCTAAAGTCATCGATGGTGCACCGAAGGATAAGCCGTGGCTCACCTTGCGGCGTGGAGAGTTCTATCCGGTGAAGGAGAAGCCGCTGGCGGCGGACGAAGTCGCGGCGATTGGCGATGAGGCGTCAATCCTCTGGGCGCTCGGCAAGAAGGTCGGCGAAACGCTCGATTACACCGATGAGCGCGGGCGGATTTTCAAACTGCGCTTGGTTGGAGCGGTTAGCGGTTCCATTCTTCAGGGCAATCTGGTCATCGACGAAGCGGAGTTCGTGAAACGGTTCCCGTCGGAGAGTGGTTGCCGAGTGTTCCTCTTCGATGCTCCGGCGGCGAACGCGACCAACGTGGCCGCGACGCTGACGCGCGGACTGCGTGACGTGGGTCTCGAAGTGACACCGACGACCACGCGGCTCGCGGCGTTCAATGCGGTGCAGAACACTTACCTCTCGACCTTCCAAGTCCTTGGAGGCCTGGGTCTGTTGCTCGGTAGCATCGGGCTTGGCGTGGTGGTGTTGAGGAATGTTTTGGAGCGACGGAGCGAGTTGGCGCTGTTGATGGCGGTCGGCTTTCGTTCGCGCGCGGTAAAGTGGCTGGTGGTCAGTGAGCATGGCGCGTTGCTGTTGCTGGGACTGGCGGCTGGTGTATTTGCGGCGCTGGTCGCGGTGTTGCCGGGATTGCTCGCGCCGGGAGCGGAGCGGCATTACACGGCGCTCATCGCGACGTTGCTCGCGGTGTTCGTCAGCGGCGCGGTGTGGACGGTGGCGGCGACGACTCTGGCGTTGCGCGGGCGTTTGTTGTCCGCCTTGCGCAACGAGTAGTCGCACGGCGCGTGCCGAGTTTGAACTTTTTGGCGGAAGGATTTTCTCATACAACGTTGCCGATGAATGCCCAAGTTGAAGCCGACATGATCGCGCGCTGTCGTCGCGGCGACTCGGCGGCTTGGGATGAATTGTTCGACTTTCACTACGCACGCGCGGGGCGTTTCGTGGTTCAACTCGCGCCCGATCTCACGCGCGATGACGTGGACGAGATTTGCCAGGAAGTTTTCCTCACGGTCATCAAAAGCCTCGACACGTTTCAGGGAAACAGCCGGCTTCTGACGTGGATTTTCCGGATCGCGGCGAACAAGGCGCGCGATTATCGCGATCGCAAGCTCGCGGCAAAGCGCGGCGGCGGTCATGTGACGATTTCCTTGCACGCGGAAGATGCCGAGAATGGGCTGACGATCGATCCGCCCAGCTCCGCACCCGGACCGGACGCGCAGATCATCAGCCGCGAGCAGATGGTGATGGTTCACGCGGCGTTGCGGGAGCTCGGTGGTCCGTGTCAGGAGATCATCGAGCTGCGTTACTTCGGTGAATTGAGTTACGAGGAACTCGGCGTGACGTTGCGATTGAACGAGAAGACGGTCAGCTCGCGTCTGAGCAAGTGCCTCGACCGGATGGAAACTCTGGTCCGATCGAAAATATCGCGGGAGAAATCCGGCGCAACCCCGTCTAACCCCTCGTGAGCATGTCGAACGAACCGCCTAAGAATGCGGACGAATTGCTGAAAGCCTACGCACGGCAGCGTCAGGCCGACGGCGGCGATCCGCTCGAACTGCATCCCGCTACGCGGCGGATGTTGCAGGGCGAAGTAGCGCGGACGCTCGCCGCGGGGCCTCGTCGTCACCCGGTTGAAGCGCAGCGCTTGGCTCCGCTCTGGCGCCGGTATTTGTATGTGGGCTTGACGGCGTTGGCGGTTTTGGTTGCGGGAATTTACGCGGTGAAGATTTGGGTGGCGCCGGTCAGCAATGGGCCGGAGCAACTGGCATTGCTGCAAAAGCAGTCATTCCCGGTGGCTGAAATGAGGGAAGAATTGCCTCGGCAATCGAGTGCTTTTGTGAAATCCGGAGTGAAGATCACGGAGGGAGTGGAGAGAAACGATCCAGCCAAGCCGGCGATGGGCGATACAACACTGGCGATCGTGGACGGGTTGGCGCCCACCGGAGAGCGAAAGTCGGCTCTGGATTTGAATGGATCCGTAACCATGAGTGGCAGTGGGGCGGTTGCGTTCAAATCGGTGTCATCGCTCGGAGACGATCGCAAGGCTGAAACCGTTAAGCATGAATCGGTAAAGCTCGCCTATGACGCACCGGTTCCCGTCGAGAAGCAACTTTCGGTCGGCGGTGCGGTTGTTCCTTCGGGTGAAAAACTTGGGATCGTGCCTGCGGCAAGTCCGGCGAATCCAGTGGGCAACGTGTCGGAACCGGGAGTTGCGGGATCAGGTTCCACTGTGACGGTGGCTTTGGGCACTATCTCTGGCACATCGGGAACGGGAGCGCTGACAAGAGCTGCCGCATTTAAGGAGACGAGCGCCGATGCCGACAAATCGCGCACGACGGCGGAGCGCGACATGACAGACAAAGGTTTGTCCCTGCGCTCAGATGAGTTGGCCGCGGCCGCAAAATCCAAAACTGCCGTTGCTGAACCGGCACGAGGTATCTCGATCAACGGCGGAACTTTGGTTCGCGCGGCCGGCCCAGAGTCGCCAAGCGCAACCAACACGCTGCAGCTAAGTGCGAACAACACGTTCTCTGGTGGTATGAAATTGGATGGCGTGACTTTGACAACGGCCCCGACGCCATCGAGTTCCGTGGCGTTGGCGACGGTAGCAACGACCGCCGCGTCTCCTGCGGTGATGTCTCCCGTTCCGGCAGCACCGCCGCAACCTGCCGCACCGCTCGTTTTGGATGCCGAGCGGGCGTTGGCTGCTGATCGTGCTGCGACGACTACGCAAACGTGGAATTTTGTTGAGACGAAAGATCGCTCGCGATTGCGGCGGAATTTCAATTCTCCTCCGCCGGTCAATGTATTGAATTCGTTCCAGTTCGAAAACACCGGCTCAACCGTTCGCGTGATTGATGCCGATGGTTCGGTTTACACCGGTTCCATCGCGATTGACCAATCACCAGCCGCTGGCGGGGTGGGCGGTGGGGGCAACGAGTTCGCCACGAAGGCCGAAGCGGCATCCGGCACGCAGCAAATTCATTTTCGCGTGACGGGAACTAGTCGCAGTTTGAATCAGCCTGTGGTGTTTGAGGGCAGCCTTGCTTTGCCATCGCCCAGCGGCCCGCCAAGAGACGCTTTCCAAGTAACACACGGTTCAGCCGTGACGAATGCTCAACTTAAGGGGTGGGTGCGGGTAGGCACTCGTACGCAGTTGGAAATTAACGCGGTGCCGGCTGCGCGATAATACGGGGGCCGATCGCCCCTCAGAGGTTCGCGGTTCGGGCCTTCTCCAAACAAACTTCGCGCCACGCTTTCAGCCGGTCGCCGAGGCCGATTTTCTTGAGGTATTCCACATCCACGGTGTGAATGCCGGTGTGTTCACCGTGGTGGTAAGCGTTGGCAAAGACGTTGGCCACATGCACGGCGGTCTTCGCGGTAAACGCACTAGTTGCATTCCGCATCGGTTGATGATGGAACGCGACGGCTTCGACGATGGCTGGGGACAGTCCCCAGATGGCGAGCAAGTAGCCGCCAACTTCGGCGTGGGTGGCCCCGTAAATCTGTTGTTCTGCCGCGTAAAAGGGCTGGCGATGCTTCTGCGATAGCTGCGTGGCGAGTTGATAGTTCTCGGGGAAGTTTGTCGCGAAGACGAGTTTGCCAACGTCGTGCAACAAGCCGGCGATGAATGCTTCGTCTGCGGTCGTGCGGTTGACGAACTCCATTTCGCAAATGGTTTTCGCCAATAGCGCCGTCGCCCAGCTGTGTTTGAACAACTGGTCGGGATGAAATTCCTTGATTTTGATCTCCTGAACTTGTGAAAGGACTTTTAAGGAAAGTACGAGGGCTTTCGTTGTTTCCACGCCCATGTACATCACCGCTTCGCTGGGGTCAGCGATGGCGCGCGCGCGACCGAAAAATGCCGAATTGGCCAATTGAAGAATGCGGGCGCTCAAGCCGAGATCTCGGGCGATGGTCCAGCCGACGCGCTCCAAGGACGGGTCATCGGAATTCAGCTCTTGCAACAGTTCAACGTAAAGCGACGGAACGCTGGGTAGCGACGACATTCCGGCGAGGGTCTGGCGGAACTTGTTGTTGGTGAGCAGCTGGTCTGCCTCGAGTAGGCGGTCGAGCGTTTCTCGAAGATCGCGGAAGTCGCCGCCCTTGGCAACGTGCTGATGTGCCGGGACCACCAAGCCTTTGTTAGCAGCGAACTCAGCGGGAGTGGTAAATGCAATGCGAACCGCAGATGGCCACTGGCGCATGACCTTTTCGAGCAGCACGGCGCCGTTCATGCCGGGCATCAAAATGTCCGTTACGATCACGTCGACCGGCGCGCGGGACATGAGGTCGAGGGCGGCTAGACCATTTGGGGCGAAATCGATGTCCCACTTTTCGCGTAGGTCGCGAAGCTCCAGCTTCAGTAAATGCAATACGAGGGGGTCATCATCCACCACCAACAAGCGCTTGTGGGGTTCGGCGGCGATTTCCGAGGCGGACACCTCGGGTAGGCATTCAATAGATGGCTGGCTCATGAGAACTTACCAAGGGGTTCATCGACAGGAAACGGGTGGGAATTAAACGAAGATTCTCAGAATTGAGCGGTTAGCGGCGCGAAGGAAAGGGTGGCTTCGTTGAGTGATTTTCATTGATTTTCTTCAACGAATCCCCTATCACCTTTCCGACCCACAAGAACAGAAAACCTCAACCCAGAAGGATTCTCGACGTGAAAAATCCCAGACTGCTTCCATCGGTTCACACCGTGCCCATCGCCGGTCGCCGCTCGCTCAGCGCAGCGGTCACGCTGTGCGTATTTGTGTTCACCGCCGGCCTCTCGGCTCTTACGGCTTTCGCCGGCGACGACAATGATCGCCTTCGTGAAACGTTCGGACCGCGGTTCAAATCCGTCCCCCATTTCCCCTCTGAACCGCGACACGGGCGCGGGAGAAACGTTGATGCGATTCGCCGGTGGAACGAAATCGCGATCAATGCCAGCGGCTTCGACCACGGCCATGCCAAAGAACAACTTGGCCCGTGCCGATCCAGCCGCGCGCTGGCGATCGTCCAAATCGCGGTGTTCGACGCGGTGAACGCTGTGGTTGGCGAATATGAGAGCTACACCGGTGTTCAAGCGCCGAACGGTCCGATCTCGTTGCAGGCCGCTGTCAGTCAGGCCGCGCACGACACGCTGGTCGCCCTCTTCCCGTCGCAGACGTTGAGCTTTGATACCTCGTTGGCGTTGGACTTGGGCGAGATTAAAAACAAAAAGGACAAGGCGAACGGTATTGATTTAGGCAAGCGCGCCGCGGCCGCAATTCTCCTTCTTCGTTCCAATGACGGCGCGGCGAATCCTGAGATTCCGGTCGGCACCAACGTCAACGAATACGTCATGAGCAATCTCCCTGGGCACTGGCGTCAAGATCCGGTCAGCATGGTCCCCATTGCCATGGGGGCGCACTGGAGCAACTGCGTCCCGTTCGTACTTCAAAAGGCTGACCAATTTCGCTGCCCGCCATTTCCCGCCCTGAACAGTCCGGAGTATGCGGCAGCTTACAATGAAGTGAAGCGTCTAGGCGGTGACGGAATCAACACGCCGACCCAGCGCACCGCAGAACAAACGCACATCGGTATCTTCTGGGCTTACGATGGGACGCCCAGCCTGTGCGCGCCGCCGCGGCTCTACAATCAAATCACGCTTCAACTTGCCGATCAGATGGGCACCGATGGAATTGAACTGGCTCGCTTGCTGGTGTTGGTCAATGTGGCAATGGCCGAGGCTGGGTTGACCTCTTGGGATTCCAAGTATTACTACGACATCTGGCGTCCTATCACCGGCATCCGCGAATCGGATCCGGGCACGGGACCGACGGGACTGGGCGATGGCAATGCGGCGACAGTTGGTGATCCGGGCTTCATGCCGCTTGGCGCCCCAGCCAGCAATCTTCAAGGACCGAACTTTACCCCTCCGTTCCCCGCGTATCCTTCCGGTCATGCGACCTTTGGTGGAGCATTGTTCCAAACGCTGCGTCGCTTCTATCGCACTGACAACATTCGTTTCACCTTCGTTTCGGACGAGTTCAACGGCATCACGAAAGCCAACGACGGAACGGTGCGTCCGTATTTGCCGCGCAGTTTCCGGACGCTTTCCCAAGCAGAGGAAGAGAATGGACAAAGCCGCATCTACCTCGGGATTCACTGGTCATTCGACAAGGTTGAAGGCATCGCCCAAGGGCGGAAAGTTGGCAACTACGTGTTCGACCACTCGTTCCGGCCGCTCCGCCGTGGTCACGGCCGGGATCATGATCACGACCGCGACTAGGGCGCTGGTCCGGTAAGCATTCGGTTTCTCAGAATTGATCCGGAGTGTTGCGAAACACTCCGGATTTCTCTTTTGTGAGAGGTAATTTTTGCGTTCCACCCCTTGAAAGTGTGCAGCTTCATGACACCTTTGTCCCAATGATGTCCGGTTTTAAGTCAACTGCTCGGTCGCACGCTGAACCTGTGAAGATTTCCAACCTCATTCGCCTCCCGACTTTTTTCCTCATCGCACTCGGAATGTTCGCTTCGCCTTCGTCGAGTCAACTGTCCACGGACGGTGCTGAAGCCTCACTCCAAGTTTCCGTTCGCGCGAATCAACTCCCGGCCGCGGCTGACCAACAACTCGCGGAAAATCCGCTCACCAACTCCGATTGGAACACCAGCCTCTCGAAGCCGGCCTTCCGCCGGATTCGTTTCAATGAACGTTACGGTGGGTGCTGCTGAGTTGGTCGCGGGTTCGTCCCGCTTTGCGCTTGGCTGATAGCGCGTTCGTTTAACCTCTGCCGAAAAAACCTTCCATGGTTCGGCGATCTTTCTTCGTCGGACGGCCACTTCCTTTCGGGCGGAATAAGACCGGTTGTTGCGCACGTTCGCGCTGCTTGGCGTATTCTTCAGGGGGCGTCAAATCCTCCATCAAGCTCGGCACCAGCTTCGCGCCGACACGTTGTTCAACGATGCCGAGGACTTTCACGGTGCGGGTAAGATCGCCCGCGACAGTGGTGATGACCTCGCCAACGCGCACCTCGCGTGCCGGTTTCACGGGGTGATCGCCGATCTTGACCTTGCCCGCCGAGCAGGCAGTTGCGGCGAGACTGCGGGTTTTGAACAACCGCACGGCCCACAGCCATTTATCAATCCGCACTGACGAGGCCGTGTCCATGACGGCAATGAAAACTATTCCAACCGGCGCGGAGCGTCGGGATCGTGATGATCGTGCTCCTGTTCGTGAGCCTCGTGCGACTCGTGATGCTCGGAATGTTCCTGCTGGCTGTGCGAACCGGATTGCTCGTGTGAAGGCTCAGCCTGAGGCGATCCTGCCCCTTGCTGCGGCTGGTGTTGCGGATGGCGCTGGCCGCCTTGATCGTGCCGACGAGGTTGGTTGCGATCTCGGTCGCGGTCGTGCCGCTGTCCGCCGCCTTGGCCACGATCACGATCGCGATCGCGGTCACGATTTTGGGGCGGGTTGGGCGGACGTTGAAATTGCCGGAGCGCGCTGCGGAGGGATTCGATTTCCTTTTCGTCCGAACGCTGCTGGATCTCGACGTCGTCGAGCATCTCCATGATTTCCTCCATGTCGCGCAAAACGGCGTTGAGACGCTCAATGATGGCGAGCACTTCCTGCGAAGCCTGCTGCAGCGTTTCGAGCTTCTGCGGCGAAGGCGGCTGCGGTGGGGGCTGAGGCGGACGTTGCTGAAATTGCTGCGGGCGCCCCTGTGAGTGCTGGCGCGGTTGTTGATGCTGCGGGAAACGCTGTTCCGGACGCTCAGGCCGTTCGTGGCGTTGCTCAGGGCGGTGCTCGCGATGTTCCCTCTGTTCGCGCTGTTGCGGCTGCGCTGGAACCGCGGACATTGACGCGGGCGCGGCCTCGGCGGGGCGCTCAGATTGCTGTTCCGCCTGCGGTTCGGCGGCGCTTTCCTCGCGGGGCGCGACTTCGGGTGAAGTCGTTGTCGCCTCGGGCGCTTGCGGTGCATTTTCAGCACTGGCAGCCGGCGCGGCTTCGTCGGTTTCAGCGGCGAGCGGATCGGTTGGCTTACGCGGGCGGCGCGGGCCGCGGCGTGGGCGTCGGCGGCGTGAGCGTGATGGGCCTTGACCGGCGGCGCCTGAAGATTCTGATTCTGGGTTCATTTATCCGGCGAGAAAATGAACGAGCTAGGCGCAAAAGCAATGCGAAACTCGACGGTCTCCGGCGGCAGGGAGCATTACCACGGCAATTGGAACCCCGAATTTCGTGCAAGGATTCTACATAAGATTGGCGCAATTCTGCATGGTTCGTTCTGAATACCGCGACCAAGCTATGGGTCAATTAGCATGGTCATTTATTGGGTTGCCGGAAGGCAAATGTCGTCCATCGTGACGTCGCTTTCGGGCGTAGGATTTTACAAATAGACCGTTTGACATGAAACGAAGCACGTCTGCCATTTTGATCGTCGGGGCGCTGAGCCTCGCCGTTGCGTCCGAAGTTTTTGCCGCCGCGCCGCCCGCCAAAAAGAAGGAGCGCGACCCCAAAGGTCCGGTGAGCTATTACGAAGACATTCGCCCGATCTTCCAGGCGAACTGCCAAGGCTGCCACCAGCCGGCGAAGGCCAAGGGCGGCTATGTGATGACGGATTTCGTCAAGATGCTGGGCAAAGGCGACACTGGCGAAGAGGCGATTGTTCCGAAAAAGCCCGAGGCCAGTTTGCTCGTCAAACAAATTACCCCGGTGAAAGGTGAAGCGGAGATGCCCAAGGGCCAACCGCCGCTCGCGGCGCACGAAATCGCGCTCATCAAAAAATGGGTCACCGAAGGCGCGATCGACGACACGCCCGCCAACGCGAAGCAACGTTTCGACATGGCGCATCCGCCGATCTACACGCGTCCGCCGGTTATCACATCGCTCGATTATTCTCCGGATGGTTCGCTCATCGCCGTCGCGGGATTTCATGAAGTGCTGCTCCACAAGGCGGATGGTGCCGGTCTCGCGGCGCGTCTCGTCGGCTTGGCCGAACGCATCGAGTCCGTTCGTTTTTCGCCCGATGGCAAGCAACTCGCCGTCGCCGGCGGTCAACCGGGACGCATGGGCGAGGTTCAAATCTGGGATGTCGAGAAGCGCAAGCTCACGCTCTCCGTGCCGGTGACCTATGACACGGTTTACGGCGTGAGCTGGTCGCCCGATGCGAAACTCGTGGCGTTCGGCTGCTCCGATCTCACCGTGCGCGCGATTGAAGTCGCGACCGGTAAACAAGTCCTCCAACAAGGTTCGCACACCGATTGGGTGCTCGACACCGCCTTCAATCCCAACGGATCCAATGTTGTTTCCGTCGGTCGCGACATGAGCGCCAAGCTCACCGAAGTCGCCACGCAACGCTTCATCGACAATATCACCTCGATCACCCCGGGCGCGCTCAAAGGCGGTCTGCACGCCGTCTCGATGCATCCGAAGCTCGATCAAGTGGTCCTTGGTGGTTCCGATGGTGCGCCGCAGGTGTATCGCATCTTCCGCCAGACGGCGCGCAAGATCGGCGACAACGCGAACCTCATCCGCAAGTTCCCCGACATGCCGGGCCGCATTTACTCGGTGCGTTACAGCAAGGATGGCAAACAATTCGTCGCCGCCAGCGCGCTCGACAACGTCGGCCAAGTCGTCGTCTATGCCGACGCGGGCGACCAGAAGATTCCTGAGAACATTAAAAAGATCCTCGGCAAAACCGTTCGCGATCAAACGCCCGAAGAGAAAATGGAACTCGATAAGTTCCAGAGCGAAGGCGCGAAGCTCGTCGCGAAAACGGATGTGCCGAACTGCGGCATTTACGCGGTCGCCTTCAACCCGGATGGCAAGTCCATCGCTGCCGCCGGACAGGATGGTAAAATCCGACTCATCAACGCCGATGGCGGCCAGATCGCCAAAGAATTCGCTGCCGCGCCGATCAGCAAGGCGACGCCGCGCAAGGATCTTCAGATTACCAGCAAAGCAGCGGAATCGATCGTCGCGATGGATGCGCCGAAGGAAGCTTTGCCCAAAGGCGCGAAGATCACCGGGTTGGAAATCCTCCCGACCGATCTCAAGCTCACCAGCAAGACTGACTACGCGCAGCTCCTCGTGACGGCCAAGCTCAGCTCTGGCGAAACCGCCGATGTGTCCCGCCTCGTGAGCTACAAGCTCTCTGCTCCGGTGGCCGAAGTCACCGCGAAGGGCCATCTGACCCCGAAGAAAAACGGCGCGGCGAAACTTACGGTCAGCTTGGCCGGTCAAAGCGCGACGATGCCGGTGGAAATCGCCGGCCTCACGGCGGAATACAAAGTCGATTTCATCCGTGACGTGAACCCGGTCCTCTCGAAGCTTGGATGCAACGCTGGTACCTGCCACGGCGCGAAGGACGGCAAAGCTGGCTTCAAACTTTCTCTCCGCGGCTACGATCCAATTTTCGACGTGCGCGCCTTCACCGACGACCTTGCGTCACGCCGCGTGAATGTCGCCTCGCCCGACGACAGCCTCATGCTCCTCAAAGCGACTGGCGCCGTCCCGCACGAAGGCGGTCAGCGCACGAAGACCGACGCGCATTATTACCAAATCCTCCGCGCCTGGATCGCCGACGGCGCGAAGTTGAATCTGAATTCCCCGCGCGTTTCGAAGATCGAACTCGTCCCGAAAGACCCCGTCGTGCAGAGCACTGACTCGATGCAACAAGTGCGCGTCGTAGCGACCTACGCCGATGGCCGCACGCGTGACGTGAGCGCCGAAGCGTTTGTGGAGAGCGGCAACGGCGACGTGGCGAGCACCGACGGCAACGGCGTCGTGCAAGTTCTCCGCCGCGGTGAAGCGCCGATTCTCGCGCGTTACGAAGGCGCCTACGCGGCGACGACCGTCACTGTCATGGGCGACCGCAAAGGTTTCGTTTGGAAGGAACAGCCCGCAAACAACAAGATCGACGAGTTGGTTGCCGCGAAGTGGAAGCGGATGAAGATCCTTCCGTCCGATCTCGCGAAGGACGAAGATTTCGTCCGCCGCGTTTACCTCGATTTGACGGGCCTTCCGCCCACACCGACGGAGGTGGACAATTTCCTCGCCGACAAAGGTGACGCCCGTGCGAAGCGGGAAGCGTTGATCGACAAGTTGGTGGGCAGTGCTGACTACGTGGATCACTGGGCCAACAAGTGGGCTGATCTGTTGCAAGTGAACCGCAAGTTTCTCGGACCGGAAGGCGCCAAGCTGTTCCGGGATTGGATTCGTCAGGAAGTGGCGGCCAACACGCCCTACGACCAGTTCGTGAAGAAAATTCTCACGGCGTCCGGTTCGAACAAAGAGAACCCGGCGGCCTCGTATTTCAAAGTGCTGCGCACGCCGGCGGAGACGATGGAGAATACGACGCACCTGTTCCTTGCCACGCGTTTCAACTGCAACAAGTGCCACGACCATCCGTTCGAGCGCTGGACGCAGGACCAGTATTATCAAACGGCGGCGTTCTTCGCGCAGATTGAGTTGAAGAAGGATCCCGCTTCCGGCGCCTCGACCATTGGCGGCACCGCCGTCGAAGGCGCGAAGCCGCTCTACGAAATCACCGCGGACGCGAAGACCGGCGAAATGAAGCACGACCGCACCGGCAAGGTGACGCCGCCAGAGTTTCCGTTCCCGGCGAAGTTCGAGTTGAAGAAAGAGAAGCCGACGCGCCGCGAGCAACTCGCCGAGTGGATGACGTCATCCGACAATCGCTACTTCGCGATGAGCTACGTGAACCGCATCTGGGGTTACCTCCTCGGCACGGGCATCATCGAACCGCTCGACGACATTCGCGCCGGCAATCCCGCGACGAATCCCGAATTGCTCAACTACCTCACGCACGAATTCATCACCAGCGGCTTCAACGTGCAGCAGTTGATCAAGCTGATCTGCAAGTCGCGCACCTACCAGCTTTCGCTCGCGACGCACGAGTGGAATGCCGACGACAAAATCAATTACTCGCACGCCATCGCGCGCCGTCTGCCGGCGGAAGTTCTCTTCGACGCCGTGTTGCGCGTCACCGGTTCCATTCCGAATTTCCCCGGTGTGAAGCCCGGCACGCGCGCCGCGCAGTTGCCTGACTCGGCGATCGACGTTCCGTCCGGCTTCCTCGCGAACCTCGGTCGTCCCGCCCGCGAGAGCGCGTGCGAATGCGAACGCAGCAGTGACCTCCGCCTCGGTTCGATCATGGCGTTGCTCAGCGGTCCTGCCGTGTCCGACGCGATCAATGATCCGAAGAACGAACTCGCTAAACTCGCCGCGGGCACTAAGGACGACCGTCAGATCGTTGACGCCGTTTTCCTCCGTGTCTTGAACCGTCACGCCAGCGCGAAAGAAATCGATTCCACGCTCGCGACGTGGAAGGACATCGACGCCGAGAATGCGAAGCTGGTCGCCGAGCGCGATGCCGCTGAAAAGGCTTGGGCACCGATCTACGCGAAGCTGCAGGCCGAGCGGGATGTCGCAATCAAGCAGACGAAGTCCGCGGTGGCTGCGCGGGAAAAAGAAATCGCGCCTGCTGTCGCCGCCGCCGAATTGAAACGTTTGCAATCCGTCACCAACAATACGGCCGGCCTCGCCGCGTATGAAAAGTCGCTGCCGCAGCAGCTCGCCGCGTGGGAAAAATCCCTCGACTCCAATCGCTTCGCCACCGCTTGGGTGCCGTTGGAAATTAAGGACGTCAAGGCCTCGGGCGGCGTGAAGTTGACCGTGCAAAAGGACGGCTCCGTGCTCGCGTCGGGGCCGCTGGGCCTATCCGATTACACCGTCGTGGCCGAAACGAAGCTCGCGAACATCACGGGTGTGATGCTCGAGGCGTTGCCTGATGAGAGTCTGCCGAACTTCGGGCCCGGTCGCGCGAACGGAAACTTTGTGCTCACGCAATTCCAGCTCAACTTGGGCGAACAGGCCGCCGGGAAGAAGCGCAAGCGAGCCAATCCGGCGACTGCAGTCCGCTTCAAGGACGCCGCGGCGGATTTCTCGCAGGCGAACTTCGACGTGAAGACCGCGATCGCCGCCGGTGACGCCAATCGCAAAGGTTGGGCGATTGCCGGCAAAGCCTTCGGCGAACCGCGTTACGCGCGCTTCTCCCTCGCCAAGCCCATCGGTGACGAGGACGGCGCGACGCTGACGTTCACAATGCAGCACAAGTTCCGTGAGTCCTTCCAACTCGGCCGGTTCCGCCTGTGGGTGACCACGTCGAAGAAGCCGCTCGAACTCGGGTTGCCGGAGAAGGCGTTGAATATCGTGAAGGTGCCCGCCGCCGAGCGCACTGAGGCGCAGAAGAAGGAATTGGTCGATTGGTTCCGCGCCGCGGACGTCGGCTTGATGAAGAAGCAGCAGGCGCTCTACAAGAGCAAGCAGCCGCTGCCGATTGATCCGAAGTTGCTCGAACTTCGCGCGGCCGCGACGAAAGCGGAACTGCCGGTGCCGATTGATCCGAAGCTCGTGCAGTTGCGCGCCGACGCCGAAGCGAGCGCGAAGCAAACTGCCAACAAGCGCCTGACCGGCGTGCAAGATCTGGCGTGGGCGCTGGTGAACAATCCGGCGTTCCTGTTCAACCGTTAACAGAACCACCGCGACAAACTTTGAAACATTTGATAGATTGACCGTCCACTAACCACACCACATAAGGCAACGTATGATCAGCATTCCCGGCGGCTATAATACCGACCTCTGCGACACGCACGCGAAGATGACCCGACGCGACCTGCTCCGCATCGGCGGCTCCAGCATCCTCGGCCTCTCGCTCGGCTCCATGCTCAAGCTCAACGCCATGGGCGCCGAATCCGCCAACGCCGGCGGTCCCGGTTGGGGCAAGGCCAAGCACGTCATCATGGTTTACCTGCAAGGCGGCCCGTCGCACCTCGACTTGTGGGACCCGAAGGAAGGCCTGACCGACAAGTTCGCCAGCGTCTTCAAGCCGATCTCCACGAAGATTCCCGGCACGAAATTTACCGAGATCATTCCGCAGCTCGCGAAAGTGAACGACAAGTTCACCATGATCCGGTCGATGAGCTACACGCCCAACGGCTTGTTCAATCACACCGCCGCGATCTACCAGATCATGACCGGCTACACGACCGACAAGGTCAGCCCGTCCGGCCAGCTCGAACCGCCGAATGCGAAGGATTACCCAAACTTCGGTTCGAACATCATCCGCTTGAAGCCACTCGCGGAGCCGATGCTCCCGTTCGTCATGCTCCCGCGGCCGTTGCAGGAATCGAACGTCGTCGGCAAGGGCGGCAGCGCCGGCTTCCTCGGCAAGGCTTACGATCCCTACACGCTGTTCCCCGATGGCGACGATCTCGACATGAACAAAATGGAGAAGATCAAGGTCGAGGATTTGAAACTCCCGCCCGAAGTCTTCGCCATGCGCCTCGAACGCCGCGCCCGCTTGCGCGATGCCATCGAGCAAACCATGCCCGACATCGAGAAGGCCACCGCGCAATACAACCTCGATGGCTACTATCAACGCGCCCTCGACCTCATCATCTCCGGCCGCGCGCGTGACGCGTTCAACCTCTCCGCCGAATCCGACAAGCTCCGCGACCGTTATGGGCGCAATACCTTTGGTCAAAGCTGCCTCCTCGCCCGCCGCCTCGTCGAAGCCGGCACGCGCGTCGTGGAAGTCATCTGGCCGAAGGTTGCGAACTCCGACAATCACTCCTGGGACCACCACGTCGGCCTGACCGACCGCATGAAGACCAAGTCCGGCCCGATGCTCGACCAGGGCTTGAGCGCGCTCTTCGAAGATCTCGATCAACGCGGACTGCTCAGCGAGACGCTCGTCGTCGCGCTCGGGGAATTCGGCCGCAGCCCCGAGAAGGGCCTCAGCACCTCCGGCAACAACAACAGCGCCGACGGACGCGATCACTGGCCGTATTGCTACACCTCGATGATCGCCGGCGCCGGCATCAAGCGCGGCTACGTCCACGGTGAATCCGACCAGACCGGCTCCAGCCCGAAGAGCGACCCCGTGCATCCGACCGAACTGCTCGCGACGATCTACCACGCCTTCGGCATCGATCCGGAAACCATCGTTTACAACCACCTCAAGCAACCGCGCGAACTCGTGAAGGCCAAGGCCGTCACGAAACTCTTCGCGTAAGCGTTGCGCCCCGAACTCACGAAGCCGCCGACCGGAAACGGTCGGCGGTTTTGCTTATCGCGGGGCGTTCGTGAGTTCGAGTTCATCGAGATACCAGACCGTCTTCACGTTCGCGTCGCTGGAGAAGCCGAGCCAGTCGAGGTGTTGCCAGTTCGCGCTCGCCGGTTTGAGTCCGTCGAAGCGTCGGGCGGGCTGGCCGGGCAACGTGACCACGAGCGACCATCCGCGCGCGGCCCCGGCTCCGAGCGGGGATTCGATCTCGAGGCGCACCCATTCACCCTGCGGAATCGCCAACAACTCACGTCCACCGGCACGGAGCTTGCCCTTCTCGATATGGATGCTCGGGCCGGTGAGATATTTCGCGGCGCCGCCCGGCCACTCGCGCCAATCGTGATTCACGATGGCGCCGGGCTCGACGCGCACATTGAACGCGAAGCGGCTCGTGCCGTTCGTGTGATTCGGCCGCCAGTAAAGGTGCGGCATGAAACGTTGCGTGAAGTCCGGGCCGTCGGTGAATTTCAGACTTCGTTTTCCAGCGGCGGCGGTTTCGTCGGTCACCGCAAGCGTGGCGCGTTTCTTGTCATTGCTCACCGTGCCGCGATGCGGCGGCGCGCCGACGGACGTGCCTTCGAAGCCATCCTTGAACGCCATCGCCGGTGCGGTCAGCGGAGTGGGCGGCAACTCCAGCGGCGGATACGTGACGCTGCTCGCGAGCTTCACCCAAGCGGCATCGCCGTAAACGCCGGCCTTGGTGAAATCAAACGGCTGGAAACCGATCTTCGCCGCGGGTGAACCGGGGCGCAGGCGGAAGTCGTTCTTCTCCGGCGCGACGAACAGCGGATCGGCGACGAGCGAGCCGGCGTCCTTGCCGAGCGCCTGCCATTTCGCGAAATCCTTTCCCTCGAAGTCGATCGCTTTGCCGCTGGCGTCCCAATACAGATTGTGGTTGAGCGCGACATTGGTGTCGCTCCACTTGCCGTGGAAGAGCCAGCCGCCATTCCAGTAAACGAGGTTTCGCTCGAAGGTGAACGAGAGGTGCGGTTCGACGCGCGTGCGCTGGAGCTGCGCCTCGCGGCTCATGACGAGGATGTTGTTCCGGATGACGTTTTCCTTGCCGTAGTGCTGATGGTAGCCGCCGGACTTGGTGTTATAGACGAGGTTGTTTTCCAGCACGATGCCGGTGCTGCCTTCGTCGTTGTAGAGACCCCAGCCGCCGTAGCTCCAGGCGTAAACGTCGTGAATGACATTGCCGCTCAGCGTGGTGCCGGGCGACGGACCGAGCGTGTAAATGCCGCCCATGTCGCTGAGCCAGCCTTTGCCAAGGTGATGGATGTGATTGAAATCGATGTGATTCCTCGACGCATCGGCCGCGGCGTAACCCCAGCGCCAGCCCACGGAAACGCCGGAGTAAAACAGATCGGCGATTTCGTTGTGCGTGATTTGATTGTCGCTGCTCTGGCCGATCCACACGCCGACGGCGCAGGGAAAAACGTAGCCGCCGTGGCGGATGATGTTGTTGCCCACGGTCGTGAACCCGGTGCGTTCATTTTCTTTCGCCGTCATGCCCGCTTCGCCGATGCGCACGCCGCCCGCGCCGAAGTCGTGGATGTGACAATGGCGAACCGTGTTATTGCGACAGCCCTTGCGGAACCAGATGCCGTAGATGCCGGTGTGCGCGATCTCACAATTCTCGAAGGTTACCTCGCGCGCGCCATCGGCGAGCACGGCGGCCTCGATCTGCGCCGCGGCTTGTGCGGGGTCGAATCCGCTGGGCGGCGTGAGCCATTGCGAGTGCTGGAAGGCAAGGCCCGTGAAGCGGACGTGCTCGATGAACTTGCCGTTCGCCGGATCGCCTTGGAACACGATGAATTTTTCTGCGACGGGCGCGACGACTTCCGCCTTGGTCATGTCTTCACCGGGGCGGGGGAGGTAGGAAAGCGTGCCGTTGCGCGCGAGGAACCATTCGCCGGGTTCGTCGAGCGCGGCGCGGAAATTCTCCAGCACGTAGGCGGTGTTCAACGTAAGGGGATTGTGCGGCTTCATTTCTCCACCGTTGATGATGAGCTTGCCGGCCTTCACGTCGACACCGGTGAGGAAGCGGCGCGTGTTGTCCCATTTGTGAAAGGCGAAGAGGTTCACGTCCGCGAGCTCCGCCATGCTGATGTTGTTCAACGGTGCGATGTCAGCCGGACGCACCATGATGGTTTGCTTCGCGCGTTTGGCGCGGGAGCCTTTGGCGGAGTCGAGAGATTCCTCTTCCACATCGAGCATGTAGTGGAAGAACTTGTTCGGCGTGCGGGCGCGCGTGGCGCG
The DNA here is from genome assembly GCA_044224905.1 of Limisphaerales bacterium. GTDB lineage: Bacteria > Verrucomicrobiota > Verrucomicrobiia > Limisphaerales > JBGAJN01 > JBGAJN01. Next base: position 312,814 of record JBGAJN010000001.1, on the reverse strand, counting down.
TTCGCCGTTGACCCAAAGCTGTTCGAAATACCATTTCCCGGCCGCGACCTCGGGTAACTGTGCCGTCCACACGCCATCCGCGCCGCGTTGCCAACCAGCGATGGCTTTACCGCCGGAGAAGATCGGCTTCGCACCGGTGGCCGCTTCGTAGGTGATGGGGAATTCCTTCGTGCCGCCGTCAGTGGGTTCGAGCACGAAGGCTTCGGTGAACCGATAGGTGCCGTTCGCGACGATAACTTTCACCGGCTCCTTCAACGGGCCAGTGGATTTGAGTTTGCGAATGGCGTCGCGCGCGCCGGTGAGCGAGGCGAGCGGGCCATCGGCGCTGGTCGCAGTGGGAGACTTGCCTGAAGCTGCGTCGCTCCCCGTGGGAGAAACGTAAAGTGTCAGTGCCTGCGTGGTCGTTGTGGCCAGCAGCAGCGTTGAAACGACGATGAACCCGAGGAAGCCAATTTTCACAGCGCGCATAGTTGCGCTGGAAACTTAGCGAATCAAGTTTCCGCAGCGCAACGATTCGACGCGAGCTGACAGCTCAGGCCTTCTTCTTTCTCTTACCACCTTTTGGCGCGCCCTCTTCACCAAACTTCCGGTTCGGGTCCATCTTCTGGAGGTCTCCCGGCGTCGGGCTGCCGCCGAACTGCTGGTAGTAAATCTCCTGAAACGGATTGATCGCGGGGCCGACGGCTTTCTCGTTCACCATCAGCGGAAGCGCTTCGGACCAGAACTTGTCGTAAGCGGCGGCGAGTTCCTTCACCACGTCGGGATGCTGCGCAGCGACGTCGGTCTGTTCGCCGTAGTCGTTCTTCAAGTCGAAAAGTTCCCACTTGGGTTCGGCGGCGCCATTGGCGGAAACGAGATGCCAGCGCGTGTTGCGAACGCTGCACATCTTGAACTTCGCCGTGTTCGGATCTGCAAACTTCGGCCAGCGTCCCTGATGGGTGAACTGAACCCGATCCGGCAGCGTGCCTGTGGGATTTTCCAGGAGCGAGACGAGGCTGCGGCCTTCGATCTGATGCTTCGCTTCGGCGGAAAGTTTCGCGCCAGTGATTTCAGCGAGTGTGGGGAAGTAATCGATGTGCGCCGCGAGGACACCGCAGTCGGCGGGAGTGAGCGTGCCCGGCCAGCGCCAGAAAGAACTCGCGCGCGTGCCTCCGAGGTAGGCGGTTCCCTTTTGGCCGCGCATGCCGGCGTTGAACACTTTGGTGCCGGCCGTGCCGCCATTGTCGTTCATGAAAACGACGAGCGTGTTCTTGGCGATGCCCCACTCGTCGAGCTTGGCGAGGAGTTTGGCAACATTCTGGTCGATGTTGTGAATCATGCCGAAAAAACTCTCAGTGTCGGGCGTGAGTCCTTTGCCTTCGTAGAGCGCCTTGTCTTCGGGACGCGCGATGTAAGGGCCGTGCGGGGCATTGGAAGGGATGTAAGCGTAGAAGGGTTTCTTTCCTTTGCGTTGACCGTCGATCCACTTCGTCGCCTGCGCGTAGAGGATGTCGGTGCAATAGCCCTTGGTCTTCTCGAACTTCCCGTTGTGCAGGATGGCGGGATCGAAATATTTATTGCCCGGGGCGTCGCCGCAGGAGCCGGGATAAATCTGACCGATGCCGCCGCCACCGTGGATGAACACCTCGTCAAAGCCGCGCCGATTGGGCTGATATTCCGCTTCGTCGCCAAGGTGCCATTTGCCGAAAATGCCCGTGGTGTAGCCGGCGGACTGGAGCACTTGCGCGAGCGTGGTCGCTTTCAGCGTCATGCGTTCGCGTTCGAGGATGGTGTGCGTGATGCCGTTTTTGAATTCGTGCCGACCGGTCATCAGCGCGCTGCGTGTCGGCGAGCAGGTCGGGCTGACATGAAAATCGGTGAATCGCACGCTTTCACTGCGCAGCTTGTCGAGGGTGGGCGTCTTGAGCACTGGGTTGCCGTGCGCGGAGATATCGCCGTAACCCTGATCGTCCGTCAGGATGAAAATGATGTTCGGTCGTTTGCCGGCGATGCCGGCGTTGGTCGAAACCGTGGCGGCGATTCCGACGAATAGAATCAGGGCGCAGACGACGATGGATTTGAACGTGTTTTTCATAGCAATTGAGTCAGCGAGGGTCAGACGTGGAGGACGGGGAAAGGTTTCATTAGTCACTTGGGCAGAGTTTTGTCGAGATACACGCCGACTTTCTGAGCCCATAGTTTGCCGTGCGCCTGGAGGCCTTTGGCGTTGAAGTGGACGCCGGCGCGAAGTTCGCCGGTGAGCGCATCGGTGTCCGGGCCTTCGAAGGCGATCCGGTCGGTCCACAAAGATTTCTGCGCGGCACGAATCTCCTCGGATCCGGGATCTTCGGGCGTGTGATAGCTGGCCTGCGCCACGAACCACGGGAACTTCCATCCCGCGCGTGACTGACTCTGCTTGATGATCGTCTCGAGATGGCGACGATAATTCGCTCCGCTCAACGTGCGATCCTTGAGTGTTTGGTTCGCGTCGGACTCGCCTTGATGCCACAGCACGGCGCGGAATCCATTCGTGCCGAGTTGTTGAATCCGCGCGAGGAGATTGTCGAAGAGCCCGCCTTCACATTCCCAGCGGTTCGCACCGACGGTGACGATGTGGCTGGTGATGGTGGGTAGATTCGCAATGGATTCGCCTTTTGGCAGCCATTGGCGAACGCTGGTTGCACCGACACCCGTGGCGGCAACGCCGATGGGTACGTGATATTTTTCATGCAGCGCATCGCCAAACGCGGGGATAAAACTTCCACCACCACCGCTCGCACCGGGCTGGGGATCGTTGGCGAGCACCCATTGCGATCCGTCGAAGGAAGCGACCATTCCCGTCGCGATCTTTTGCTTTTCCGAGCCGTGATTGCCGGAGTTCGATTGTCCCGCGACGACGAAAACTTCGCCAACGCCGACGTGCTCGACGCTGTATTGAGCCAGCACTTTTTCGCCCTGCTTCAAGCGAACTTCCAAACGGTACCAGCCGCCGGCCCCGACCGGCAGTGTCCCGCGAAAATCCTGCACGCGCGGATCGAACGGCAGCGCCTGCCAATCGCCGCGCAATTCTCCGTCGAGGGAAGTGCCGGTGAAACGCGCCTCAAGCACCGCATTGGTCGGAATGATTTTGTTGATGAACCAGACGTTGCCAGCGACGACCACGCTGCCTCCGTGAGTGGAGTGGCGTTGAAACACCTGAAAGTCTTTCGGCGAACGCAGCGTGAGGTTCGCGCGAATCTCGGGCTCGGAAATCTGGGCGAACGCCGATTCACACACGAGCGCGAGAAAGAGGGCGCCCAGAATCCCGCCAATGGATCGAGTTGTCATGAAGTTCCCCGCCATCGCACACGCAAAGCGATCCGGCGTCAAGATTGGGCAACGTTCAGCGAACGTCGTCCCAGCTCTTCAACCCGACGATCGGCAGGGCGAACTGAAACGTCGCCTGCCACTCGGGCTTGTCCGCAACGCGGAAGCATTCGTAGATGCGGCGCGGTCGATCCGGATCGGCGATTGAGCCCGGCTTGTTGCTCCAAAGGCCGAGGCGAAGCCCGCCTTCCTTCGAGTGATCGACGTGGCGATGCAGAATGAATGCGTCGATGCCACTGAGTTTCTCGACCTTCTTGTAGGCGTAGCAAAACGCGGCGGCTTGCACGGCCTCTCCGTCGGCGCTCTTGGGCAGATTGAAGCCCTGCTCGCTCAAGATGACTCGGCGCGGTTGGCCTTGGTAAAGCAGTTCGGGACGTCGCAGATAGGTCGTGAGGACATCGAGGTTTTTGAACGTGATTCGCTTCGTGTCCGCGCCGGGAGTCGCGGTCTTGTCGTTCCAGAAGCGTGGGTTGGTCAGGTTCTCCGGATACGGATGAAACGCGACGTGCCAATCGAAGTCGCCTTGCTCTTTCGCGCGGCGGGCGAAGTAGTCGATGAATTCGCGCGCGGGAAACGACTGGCGCTCGTCGCCGGCGGGGTAACGCATCGACCAGTGATGTTCGAGCGAGAGATACACGCGCGCCCACGAGGACTGGCGGCGAATCGCACCGTGGGCGAGGCGAACTGCGCGCAGGTAATCGTCGGCGAACTCGTTCATCGTGACGCGTCCCATGTTGCTCCACCACCAGTGCGAATTCACCTCGTTGCCCATGATGTATCCCGCCGCGCGCCCGTATTTGCGATCGGGTCGCGACCAACGCTCCGCAAGAAATTCCAATGTTGCGGTGAACCAACGCTGGCCGTCGTCGGTCACCGTGTTGAACGCCCCGAGATGATTCGGCGTGGACGCATCGAACCGCGGGTGGAGCATGAGGCGGTTGAGTTCCGCGTCGCCCGACGCGTAGGTGAGTAGAATCAAATACACTAACACGCCGTTACCGGAGATGGCTTTGATGTTACGGTCGAGACTTTCCAGATAGGCGCGCTTGAAGTGATACGTGCGACCATTGAACTGCCAGCTTGGGTTGTTCGTATTCCCTCGCGGATCGACGAGCGCGGTGAGGTTCACGTTGAACGTCGCGTGCTTGATCCCGAGCGCGAGCGCGTCATCGACCATCTGCACTTGGATTCCCTTCTTCGACGATGCGGTGGGAAAGGCTTCGACGTAGCGGGAGCCGGTTTCAGCACCGCGCGCGAGCGGCACGCAATCGAGCCAACCCACAACTACACAGAAGACGAATAGCAGTGCCGTTGTGCAACGTGCGCGCGGTGAGGAAGTGGAAAAGCGCAGGTTGGACACCTGCGCTCCACGCGAATCGTGAGACAAATTCTTCGAACGAATCACTTGCGCTTCGCTTTGCCGAACTTCTTCGCGGCCGGAGCCTTCAGCGCTTTGAACTCGCGCGTCAGGTTCGTAAGCGAAGCCTCGATGCCCATGCGCTCCAGGCTCGTCGCGCCAACAAAGCCGACCGCGTCGGTGTGCTTCATCACGCGTTCCGCGTCAGCGGGCGTGTTGATGGGGCCGCCGTGGCAGAGGAAGAAGATGTCCTTTCGCACGCGCGATGCGGCATCGATGATCTCCTGCGTGCGCTTGAGCGTGAAGTCCCAGCTCTTCACCGCGCTCTTCACGCCGATGCTGCCACCGACCGTCGTGCCGACGTGCGCAATGATTGCATCCGCGCCCGCCTTGGCCATTTCGACGGCTTCCTCGGGCGAGCCGACATAGACGACGGAGAACAAATCCATCCGGCGCGCGAGGGCGACCATTTCAAATTCTTTCTTCACGCTCATGCCCGTCTCTTCAAGCACGCCGCGGAAGTGGCCATCGACGATGGTGTGAGTGGGGAAGTTGTTCACGCCGCTGAAGCCCATTTCCTTCACCTTGCCGAGCCAGTGCCACATGCGACGGCGGGGGTCGGTGGCGTGGACGCCGCAGATGACCGGGCATTCCTCGACGACGGGCAGCACTTCGTACTCGCCGATTTCCATGGCGATGGCGTTGGCGTCGCCGTAGGCCATCATGCCGGCGGTCGAGCCGTGGCCCATCATGCGAAAGCGACCGGAGTTGTAGATGATGATGAGATCCGCGCCGCCCTTTTCGATGAACTTAGCGCTGATGCCCGTGCCGGCGCCGCCGGCGATGATCGCGCCGCCCTTCTTGACGGTGCTCATCAAGCGGTCGCGGACTTCCTTGCGCGTGTAGGGGTTTCCTTTTCCGGTCCAGGGGTTGGGCATAAATCAATTCAGTTGTGGATGGTCATTCGATTCGCGAAGAGCGTAGGCAAGGCGCGCGCGTTGTTGAATGGGAAAAACGCACCAGCAGCTATCCGAAACGCACACCGGTCGGCGGAGTCATGTGAACGAATTCAAATTGCGCAACGGCCCGTGATGATCTCCGTTCCCGCCGGCCAGCATTCCTGCGGTTCAAAACCGAGCAGTCTTTTCGTCGGCTCCAGATCGAAGCGCGCGGCGACGAGTGGTTTGCTTGTGGCATAGACCGTCGCGAATTGCAGTGAAGCGGGAGCTTCAACAGCGCACGCAAAGAAGCGCCCGGCGTCGCCCGGACTGAAATAAACGTCGCGAAACAACTCGCTGGAGGCGATCTCGCGCACTTGCTCCGGCGTGCGGGGGCACCAGCCGAGGCGGGCAACGATGACGCTCATGCCGTGGACTTCCGCGTAGCTGCGTCCGATCGATTCCATGAACATCTTCGTAGCCGCGTACCAATACTTCGGAGTGACGATATCCTCGACGCGAACCGGCCACGGACCGTTGTGCTTTTCATTTTGCCAGCAATTCACTTGGCCACTGCTAGCGAGGATCAGGCGTTCGACCCCGGCGTTGCGCGCTGCTTCCATCACGAGATAAAGCGCGGTGAGATTGTTCGGCAAAAGTTCAGTGAGAAAATCCGCGTCGTCCGGAGTCGCCGCGAGATGCACGAGTGTCTTCACGCCTTGCATCGCGCGTTGAACCGCGTCCGCATCCGTAATCGTTCCGACCAGCGCGTCGGCCAAACCCGGCGTCGGCACGCGATCGAAGCCGCGCACCGTGTGACCGCGCGCGAGCAATTCCTTCACGACCGCCTGGCCGACGCGCCCAGCGGAGCCGGTGACCAGCACCAGTTTTGACGAATTCATGACCAATCATGGTGAGCTTCCGCCGCGTTGGATTGTCGAGCATAAACCGGGAGATTGTCGGCTTGGGAAAACTTTCGAAGCGTGCACCGCCCGGCCTCGTCGTGATATCCAATGCGGATCGTCGGCGTGGTTGCACCGCGTCGCCAATGCCATGACCAAATCCTCTGCTGAACTAGCGGAAACCCACGTGCTCGGCGAGCGCACCGAGCAGGTGTGCGTTCGCGCGAATAATGCCGACCAGCGGGCGTGGTTGCGGGACGCGCCGGTTTGCCCCGCGCTCGGACAGCATCAGATTGCCCACGTTGGCGTGTGCCACGGCGTCGCGCCATATCGCATCGTGCGGACGAAACAAAGCGGCACCTACTTTCTCGCGTGCTTCGGCGGCGAAGGCCGGATTCTCGTCGATGGCCGCTGGCAGCGGTGCGGCGCAGGCACGGCCTGTCTGTTGCCACCGCAGACCCTGAACGCTTTTCACGCCGTTCCGAAGTCGCGCTGGGATTTCTGCTGGGCGCGTTACGATCAACCGCCGGAACAACGGCCCGTGGCGACCAACGCCTCGCCAGTGCTTGCCAAGTTCGATGCGGAGCCGTTGCGCGCGGCGATTCTTGGATTGCATCACGAATGTCTCGGTGCCGCGGCACCGACGGCGATGCATCATTGGGTGGAGTTGATTCAGCTCTACGTGCTGCGATTCGCGCAACCACGACAGGTGGATGACCGCCTGTGGAAGCTGTGGGAAAAGGTCGCCGCGCGTCTGGGCGACGAGTGGACTTTGGATAAACTCGCCCGCGAAGCGCACGTGAGCGGCGAACATTTGCGCCGGTTGTGCCGCCAACATCTAGGTCGCAGCCCGATGCACCAAGTCACGTTCCTTCGCATGCGCCGCGCGGCGGAGCTGCTCTCTTCGACCAACGACAAGATTGAAACGATCGCCTCTGCAGTGGGTTATCAGAATCCGTTTGTCTTCTCGACGACGTTCAAGAAATGGGTCGGTTGGCGGCCATCTGATCACCGCGCCGGAGCAAAGTGATTTAGGGCCCGCCTTCGGGAACTGGCGCCGCTCGAATGGGTGAACCAAATCGGGTGCGTGGGCGGTGTCCATGAGATAGTCCTCGCGGGCTTTATTAGGAACTTGATTCCCGTCGTGGAATAATTTTTGATTCGCGGCTCAACTTCCGAAACAACATGCACAACAAAATAAAAACTACTTCCCTCGTGGCTTCGGTAGCCGGCGTTTTGCTGGCGGGGGCCAGCGGGGCTTCTGCTCAAACCGCGGCTGCTGCGCCAGCTGAGAAAAAGCCGGTGTGGCAAAACAGCGCTGCGTTGGGCTTCACCCTGACGCGCGGTAACAGCTCCACCTTGCTGTTCACCGGTAATATCGCGGCCACTCGCAAGCAGGACAAAAACGAAATCCTGCTCGGGGCCGATGGCACCTATGGCAAGAACAGCGGCGTAAAAAACGCCGAATCCCTCCATGCTTTTGGACAATACAATCGGTTGTTTGGCAGCGAGGATCGGTGGTACGGCTATGGCCGTGTCGACGGCCTCCATGACGCCATCGCGAATGTTTCTTACCGCGTCGGCGTTGGCCTCGGTCTCGGTTATTACATCATCAAGGAAAAGAACACCACGCTTGCGGCGGAAGTCGGTCCGGGCATTGTTCACGAACACCTCGGAAGCGCCTACAGCACCTACGCAACACTGCGCCTTGCGGAACGCTTTGAGCACAAGTTCAACGAGAAGACGCGCATGTGGCAGAATGCCGAGTTCCTGCCTCAGGTGGATCGTTGGGGTAACTACATTGCCAATGCCGAAATCGGTTTGGAGACCGATCTCGCCAAGAACCTCAGTCTGCGTACCTACGTGCAGGACACCTACCGGAATGAGCCTGCGATCGGGCGCAAGAAGAACGACATCAAGTTCGTCACGGCGGTGGCTTATAAGTTTTAAATTCTGCCCGCCTGAATCAGCTGCCGTCCTGAGCAGGGCGGCAGTTGTTTTGTAATGTCGAGCGTAGAAGAGGCTCTGGGCTGCGGACCGTTCCGCACTCGGCGAAGCAATTTAAGCCATGTCCAGACCGCGCATCGTGCCGGTGCTGGTGGCGAACTTCTCCGCTTCGATGCCCATCCGTTGGAGCATGGAGACGAAGAGATTCGGCAACGGATAATTGCGCTCACGATCGAAGGCGAGATGCTGGCCGTGTTTGAAACCTCCGCCCGCGAAGAGCACGGGAAGGTTCGTGGTGACGTGCGTGTTCGCGTTACCGAGGTTGCTGCCGTAAAGAATCATCGTCCGATCCAGTAGCGTCTCGCCGCCTTCGCGTTTGGATTTCAGCTCCGTGAAAAGTCCGGCGAGCAACTTCATGTGCTCGCGGTCGATGGTCTCGAGCTGCTTCAGTTTGGTGGAGGATTTTCCGTGGTGCGACAGGCTGTGATAGCCGTCGGTGATGTGCGCGCCTTCGATTTCAAGCACCGGTGAATTCACGCTGTCGAGCAGGAGCGTTACGAGGCGCGTCGAATCAGTCTCGAACGCGAGCCGCGCCATGTCATACATGAGCCGGGTCTTGTCCATGTATTCGCGCGGGCTCTCGGGATCGTGCGGCGCGGGAACTTTCACGACGGGCTTCGGCTTCTTCTCCCATTCGCGGGCCTTGGCGAGGCGTTGCTCGAGGTCGCGCACGCCGGTGAAATACTGATCCAGTCGCTCGCGATCGCGCGGGCCAACGTCACGTTTGAGGCTGCGCGTTTGATCCGCGACGGCGTCCATGATGCTTTCACCGAGTGCGAGCCGGCGTTCTTGCGCGCGGATCTCGATCGGCGTCCCGCGGAGGAAGAGGCGTTTGAAAACCTCCGACGGTTTCTCTTCGCAGGGAATGAGCACGCCGCCGCCGGTCCATGAAAGACTGCGTTGGCCCTGTTGCACGTTGACGCCCAGCGTGAGCGAGGGGAAACGCGTGAGGTGGCCGATTTGTTCGGCGGCGAACTGATCGAGCGAAATGGTGTTGCGGAAACCACCGCTGCCCGGATGCGGCGCGGCGGTGAGGAAGCAGTTGTCTGCCGGATGACCGCCATCCACGTCGGGATGCCACACGCCACTGAAGACGGTGAAGTTGTCGCGATGAGCGCGAAGTTCTTCCAGGTAAGGCGACAGTTTGTAGCCGCGCCCGACGGAAGTCTGTTCCGGAAAGAATTTTTCGGGCAACAAGCCGAGGTTGTTGCAAACCGCCAGCATGCGGCGCGGGGACGACGTCACTTTGGCCTCGCGCGCGAACGCCGGGAGCATGGCGTCCAGCAACGGGAGCGAAAGTCCCACGCCCGCCGCGCGCAGGAACTGCCGGCGCGAGACGGCGCGTTGAACCGATATGAAAGCGGCCGGTGAATTCGATGACGGGTGGTTCATTTGCTTTGAAACAACTGGCTTTGGACGATCTCGTGCACGAGCGACTTCACGCCATAATGGCTGCTGCTCGCGCGTTCGAGGATTTGTTCGATCTCCGGTCGGTCGCCGAAGCGCACGGGCGCGCCCGTGGCATAAACGGCAAACTGACGAGCGAGGTTGCGGGCGAGCTGCTTCTCGTCGTCGAGCAGCAGGCGCTTGAGCGCGAGGATGTCGTTGAACTTGCGACCGTCGGGAAGTTCGCCGCTCGCATCCACAGTTTGTGCATGATGAAACTCGAACGGCTGCCCGTTCTTGCCGTAGCCGCGCGGATGCTCGCCCTCGCCGAGCGCCCGATATTTTTCACGGAAACCGCCGAGCACATCAAAGCTCTCCAAGGCGAACCCCGCCGGATCAATCTTCGCGTGGCACGCAGCGCAGGTTTCGAGCGTGCGATGCTTGTCGAGCTGCTCGCGAATGGTCTGCGCACCGCGCGTATCGGGCTCAATCGCCGGAACGCTGGGCGGCGGCGGTGGCGGTTGTTTGCCGAGAATCCGCTCCATCACCCACGCGCCGCGCAGCACGGGCGAAGTCGTAGTTCCGTTGGCGGTGACTTTTAGCACGCTCGCCTGCGTGAGCAATCCGCCACGCGGACTATCCTTCGGCAAGGGCACGCGGCGGAGCGCCACGCCTTGAACCGGCGGCAACCCGTAGTGCAACGCGAGCCGCTCGTTGACCATTGCGAAATCGGAGGCAACGAGATTGCGCGCGGGCAAATCACCGCGGAGCAACTCGGCGAAGAACAATTGAGTCTCGGCTGTCGCTGATTCGACGAGCAGATCGTCGAGGTAATAATCCGGATAGAGCGCGGCGTCGGGCGAGGTGGCGTTGATCTTTCGCAAGTCGAGCCAGTAATCGAGGAACGCGTTGACGAAGCGGCGCGCTTTCGGATCGTTGAGCAAGCGGTCGGTCTGCGCGCGGAGCATGTCCGGCTGATGCAGTTCACCTCTGGCGGCGACGGCGCGGAGTTCCTTGTCCGGTTCGGAATTCCAAATGAAATACGCGAGCCGTGAAGCCAGCGCGTAGTCGTCGAGGTGGCCGGGCTTTTCTTCGAGGCAAACAAACTCCGGCGAGCACAGCACCGCCGAATAGCCGGCGATCATCGCGTCGCCGAAACCGAATCCCGATTTCATCGCGCCTTGAATCACCGCGAGGAAACGTTGCACATCGGCCTCGGCGACCGGGCCGCGATAGGCGCGTTTCATGAACGTGCGCAGCAAGCGTTCGGCGTCCGCCTGCGGCTTGAGCGAGATCACGTCGACCGTGCCGTTCTTCGCCGCGCGCAATTGCATGTTACCGAACAGCAGCTTGTGTCCTGCGGTGGGCCACTGTTCGAAAATCGGACCCATGACATCCATCCACTGAAACGCCACGCCGGGCTGACCGTCTTTCTCGGCGAGCGGATTGTGGTAGTTGGGCGGGCGCGAACGGAAGAGCCGGACGGCGTCGGGCCGGATGGTTTCGCCGGCGAGCAGATAAACGTCGAGCTCGCGCACGGTCGGTTCCGGATTCACATCGAAGCTGCCGAGCAATCGCAGCAGGCGCGGCGGCGTTTCCGCGTAAATGGTGATCGGCTCGGGGCGGCGGCCGGGAAAAGTTTTCTCGCGCACGGGCCGCCACCATTTCTCGCCCGCCGCCGCACCGGCCCAGAAAGAATACGCGCTGAAGCGGAGTTTGTAGTGGCCCGCGACCGGCGCCTTGAACTGGTCGAACTTGATCTCCAGCGGTTCATAGGTGCTCGCGACCACGCCGATCGCTTCCTGCGCGCGCACCTGAGGATTCTTAGCTCCAACCGTGATCGGCGCCTTGCCTTCGAGCACGTCCACTTGCGCCATGGTGCCGAGCATTGGAAATGTGGCGCGCTCGGGACTGCGATTGAACTGGCTGAATTTAATTTTCCCGATGAACGCGCGCTGCTCTCTCGCCCAGTAGCGAACGGTCTCCGCCTTCGGCTTTGCGGTTTGATACGCCACCACCTGCCGTAAGGCGTAATCCGCCGCGCCGAGATAACGCGCCATCTGCACGTGTGACACGTCGAGCGCGTCGCCGATTTTGTTGAACCGATGCGACTCGCCGTCCTCGGGCAACATGTCCTTCACCTGCAACCACGGCGCACCGAGCAGATCGCGCAAAGTGTTCTCGTATTCGTAGCGATTAAGCCGACGCCACGTCGAGCGGCCTTCGCTGGTCGCGCGCGATTTGTCCGCGGCGATCATGGGCTCGGCGATGGATTTGAGAAAATTGTCCGTGGCATTCGCCGTCGGACGCGCCTTTTTCTTCGGCGGCATCTCGCCTTCCTGCACGCGATCGTGAACCTTCACCCACGCGGAAAAATTCTTCGCGTCCGCGAGATCGAACTTCAGCGCGGTCAGATCCAATCCGCCTTTCTTCGTGTCTGCGTCGTGGCACTCGATGCAGTGCGTGTCGAGAAACGAAGTCGCGGATTGCGGCAGGTTGGCGGCGACCGCGATCACCGTTGTGGCGAACCACGCTGCGCCGGCCAGTTGGATTTTGCAGGACATTTCCAGAGTAGTATCCTGACGCGCGAACGAGTTGGCAACTTCACCTTTCTCGTGTCGCCGGAAGTCGAATGCTCTGACTTGAGTGCCGTCGCCGATTCGCCCAACCTTTGCCCATGCAACTGCCTACTTGCGTCCGTGCCGGGCTGGCGTTCCTCTGCGGCCTCGTCCTTGTTTCATCGGTCATTGTCGAGAACGCTGATGCCGCGCCGAAGACCAAGATCCTGATCGTGGTCGGTCCGAGCAATCATCCGCCGGGATCACACGAAGTGGCGGCGGGCGGGCGTTTGATGAAGCATTGCCTGGAAACTGCGGCGAACGTGCCGGGCATTCAGGCCGAGGTGTTCAACGAATGGCCGAAGGACGATGCGGTGCTCGATGCGGCTGCGACGGTCGTGTTCATCGGCGACCAGTTTCCGCCGATGCGGTTTCCGAATTCCTCCGCCGTGGTGGCGAAGCTCGGCAAGATGATGGATCGCGGCTGCGGCATCGTGTGTGTGCATTACGCGACCGGGCTTACGGTCGGTGACGTGGCGGAAAACGGCGAACATCCGTTGCTGCACTGGATGGGCGGTTACTTCGCCACGCGCTGCAAACACCACCAATCCATCGCGAAGATTTATCCGGCGGCGACTATCACGCAGGCGGCGTCGGAACATCCGGTGTCGCGCGGTTGGCGGGAGTTCACGCTCAACGACGAGCCCTACATCAACAACTACTTCGGCCCCGAGGGAAACCATCTGGCTGCGAACGTCACGGCGCTCGCGACTTCGATGCTCCCGCCGGAGGCACCGAAGCGTGAAACCGTCGCATGGTGCACGGAGCGCAAGGATGGCGGGCGCGGTATGGGTATCGTGATGCCGCATTTCTACCGCAGCTGGAAAATCGACGATCTCCGCAAGTTCATCATGAACGGCATCGTGTGGACCGCAAAGCTCGACGTGCCGAAGGACGGTGTGCAGACCACCTTGCCCGATATCGCGACGTTTAATCCTGTCTCCGTGGAGCCGAAGCCGCGCGAGCCCAAGCCCGCGCCGAAGAAGTAGTCGGCATTCGGTGATCAGTTTGCACGCGCGGCTGGATAGAGCTGTTCTCGGATAACTCTACTCCACGCGGGGACGTTCCCCTTTGTCGTCGAAGCGAAGCAACGCCTTCTCTGTGCGGATGAATAGAGACCGGCCCACGGCGGCGGGCGTGGCCATTACGCCGGAGCCAACTTCGTTCTTCGCGAGCTGCTTGAACTCCTTGCCGGGCGCGAGCACGTAAACCGCGCCTTCGCGATTGCCGACGTAGATTTTTCCGTCGGCGAACATCGGCGAAGAACTAAAATTGCCGGCGAGGCGTTCGCGGTAAAGCTCCGCACCGGTCAGCTCATCGAGGCACGTGACAAAGCCGCCATCGTCCACGAAGAGAAGTTCGTTGCCGATGAGCAGCGGCGAGGGCATGGAGGGCACGCCTTTGTTATAACGCCACGCGATTTCGGGCGTGGGGACGTCGGCATATTTGATCGCGAGGATCTGCTTTTTTCCGAAGCCCGTGCTCATGAAAATCATCCCGTGCCCGGCGACGGGCCGCGGCGTGATTGAGAATCCCAGCTGGCCGTAGGGAACTTTCCACAACTCCTTGCCCGTCGCGGGCTCGTAGCTGTAAAGCCAGTCCGCCGCGGGCGAAATGACCTGTGGCTTGCGTTTCACGTCCATAATGAGCGGCGTGCCGTAGCATTTGCGCTGCTGCGCACGCGGATTCATTTCGCCACTGCGATCGGTCTGCCAGGCGACTTTTCCGGTGCGCGTGTCGAGCGCGGCGATGAACTGCCGATCGCTGCCGTCCATGTGGAAGATAAGTTTGTCGCGCCAGACGACCGGCGAACTGCCGGGGCCATTCTCGTGCATCACCACGAGGTTCGTGCTAGTCCAAAGCACCTTGGCGGTCTTTGTGTTGAGCGCGGCGGTGCCAAGGGCGCCGAAATGCGCATAAAGCTTTCCGCCGTCGAGCACCGGTGAGGGCGAGGCGTAGCTGTTCAGCCGGTGCACCCATTGCGGTTCGTGCGCGGTCAGGAGGAGAACATTGTGGAGCAACTTTCCGCTCTCACGGTTTACGCACACCGCGCGCAATTCAACTTTCTCCATAACGGTTACCGGTTGATCGCCGGTGTTGGTGGCAAGCCGCCGCTTTACATCCTCGGGAGTCGCTTCGGTTTCGACGGCGGTGGTCATCCAAATCTGTTTTCCGTCAATCACCGGCGACGACCAACCGCGCCCCGGAATCTCCGTCTTCCACGCGAGGTTCGCTGTTTCCCCAAACACGGTCGGCAGCCGGCTCGCTTTTGCGTGTCCCTGACCGTCGGGACCGCGCCACTGCGGCCACTCGGCGGCGAGCGCGTGGAAACTCAGCGTGGCGATTCCCAACAGGGTTGAAAGGCGGCGTTTCATGTCGTGTCTGATGGGTAGAGAGACGTCGTGCGGGTAGGGGGCAATTCACGAAAGTATCCGGCGAACGATTGAACGGAGGCCGATCGTCCGGGTCGAAGTCCGCATGAATGATCGTGTTCGCCGGTGCGGTGCGTGGGTGTGGCAGCAATGGGTTCGTCCTTGCGCGCTGCCGGCGCTGCTGTTGTTCGCCGTCCGCTCTTCGTGTGCCGATTGGAACGATGTTCCCACCGGTTCGATGCAACCGACCATCGTCGAAGGCGACCGCGTGTGGGTGAACAAGCTCGCGTACGATCTGAAGGTGCCGTTCACCACGTGGCACGTCGCCGAGTGGAACAATCCGGAGCGCGGTGACATCGTGGTGTTCTTCTCGCCGAAGGATGGCACGCGCCTCGTGAAACGCATCATCGGCCTGCCCGGAGACAAAGTCGAAATGCGCGGCGGCCAACTCTGGCTCAACGGCGCGCCCGTCGAATACAGCGAACCCGCGTCGGCCACCACGACTGTCAGCGGTCAGGAAATTCCTGCGGAGCGAAGTCTCGAATTGCTGCCGCAACATCCCCATCGCGTGCAGGCGATTCCCGCCGTCTCCTCGATACGCGATTTCGCGCCGGTCACCGTCGCCGCCGATCACTACTTTATGATGGGTGACAACCGTGACAACAGCTTCGACTCGCGTTTCTTCGGCACCGTGGAGCGCAGCCAAATCGTCGGGCGGGCGAGCAGTGTGGTCCTTTCTTTCGAGCCCGAACGTTGGTTTCGTTCCCGCAACGAGCGTTGGTTCTCAGCTCTAGATTGACCCCGCCAGGTTTGTTCCCGTCCATCCCTTCGGTTGAACATGGGTGAAGGGGGAAATATCTTTCGAGATCGGAACAAGCGGCCGACAGGTGAAAGTGCCCTTGCCGTTCGATTTGAGATGCGGGTATCCAAATATTACGGAAACAAACTACTTGATGCGGATACGAAATAATGGCATAAGGGTCGCATATGCCCAAAGCCACGCAAGTTTCCACTGTGCCCGAAGGATCCGCAGGTGAAGGGGAACTGCCCTTGTTCTCGAATGATCTGCCTTTTTATCTCGCCGGGCTTTATCACGGGTTTCGCGGCCTCATTGAGCGGTTGCGAATGGATTCCGGGCTGCATCACGGCGCAGTGCGTCCCGGTATGGGCAGCATCTTCTTTGCACTGTGCGAGGAGGACGACGTCATCATCAAGCGGTTGGTTGAGCGGTTGAAGATTCCCAATGCCACGCTCACTGGTCTGCTCGACAAGATGGAAGAGTCCGGCCTCATTGAGCGCCATCCGTGTCCTGACGACGGTCGGGCGTTGCGGGTGCGGTTGACGGCATTCGGGCGCTCGCTCGAATCGGGCATGAAGCAGCGGCACGAGCGGGCGATGGAGATTCTGCAAAGCGGCCTGGCCGAGGCCGAGGTGCGTGAGCTTAAGCGACTGCTTCACCGCGTTCTCGCCAATCTGCACGCCGACGAAAAACAATGGCGGGCGACCTTGAAGGCAGAACGGCACAAGGCGCGCACAGAACGTTTCGCCCGCGAACGCAGCGGCTCGCGCGGGAGCAAACGGTCAGGAGCTTCAAAATGATTGCGGGAAGATTTCCCTAAGATTCAGTGCTCAAAATGAAAACGACGAATCTACTGCAAACTATTCTGCTACTGGGGCTGCTTGGCGCCTTTACCGCTGGGGCGCAAGAAAGGACGAACGCTTCACCGGCGCCGCGCGTGCCGGACGGCGTAAAGGCGTACCGCGATCTAGCCTACGTCGAGAATGGTCACGAGCGTCACAAGCTGGACTTGTTTGTACCGGAGAAGGTCGACGCGCCCCTTCCGCTTATCATTTGGGTGCATGGTGGCGGTTGGCAGAATGGCAGCAAGGACGGTTGCCCGCCGTTGCGCGGCGGCTATACCGCTCGCGGCTACGCGGTCGCGAGCATCAATTACCGCCTGAGCGGACATGCGACCTTTCCCGCCCAGATCGAGGACTGCAAGGCCGCCATCCGATGGCTGCGCGCACATGCGAAAGAATACCATCTTGATCCGCAACGCTTCGGCGTGTGGGGTAGTTCGGCCGGCGGGCATCTTGTGGCGTTGATCGGCACGAGCGGTGACGTGAAGGAATACGACGTCGGCGCAAATCTTGATCAGTCCAGCCGCGTGCAAGCGGTGTGTGATTACTATGGCCCGACCGACTTCACCGTGTTTGTCACCACTCCGGGATACGAGAGTCACGCACGTGCGGATGCCCCCGAGGGCAAGCTTATCGGCGGTGCCGTGATGGAAAACAAGGCCAAGGCAGCGCGCGCGAATCCCATCACGTTTGTGAGTCGGGACGATCCGCCGTTTCTCATCGTGCATGGTGATAAGGATCCGGTCGTTCCGATCAACCAAAGCCAACTGCTCTTTGCCGCCCTTAAAAAGGCCGGCGTGAGCGCGCACTTCCACACGATTCACGGCGCGGGTCACGGCCAGGGCTTTGGCGGACCGGAAATCGAGCCGATGGTAAGCGCGTTTTTTGAAGTGCAGTTGAAATCAAAATCATCTCCCGTTGCCGAAGCGAAAACTTCCGAAAGCAACGCGTCGTCGGTCGGCATTACGCCGCCGGGAAAAGCACAATCCAGCTCAGCGGCTGGCCGCCCGGGAATGTCGTGGGAGCAAGTTCGCGCACGCGAGGGAGTCGCCGACGGCGGCCGAGTGACGCGTGAAAAGTTCAAAGGCCCGCCACCGCTTTTCGACCGGCTTGATCGGAACCACGACGGCGTGCTGACGAAGGAGGACTTCGACAAGGCAACGCCGCCTGGTGCGACGAAGGCAAAACCCTGACCTGTCTTGAATGAACCTCCTGCGCCTCTTCTTATTGCTGCTGGTTGCAGGCGTGTCGACGGCCGGTGCTTCGGCGCCCACAGGGCTGCTCTACTTTGCTTCGTATCAAGAGCGAGACAATCCAGCGCCCGCCCGTAACCCGTACGTCATCGGCGCGTTGTTCACGATTTACTGGAGCGACGTGGAGCCCCGCGAAGGTGTGTTTGATTGGACCGCGCTCGACCGCCGGATTGCCGTTTGGACGGCTGCGGGCAAGAAAGTCGCGCTGCGAATCATGTGGTCGTCGAGCGGCAACTGGCCGGAGCCCGCTGCCAAACATCCGACGCCGCAGTTCGTGCTGAACGCTGGAGCGGTCACCGTCCATTCGGAATCTTCAAAGACGGACATCCCTTTGTTTTGGGATCCCATTTATCGCAAGCACGCGGCGCGCTTTCTCCGCGAGGTCGCACGGAAGTTTGACGGCGATCCGAATGTTTTGTTTGTGGATGTGACGCCCGGTGCAGAGACGAATCCGTATCGTTTCCGCCGAATCAACGTGGCCGAGCCGGAGTTCAAGCCGCGCTTCCTTGCGGCTTCGGCGAGCGATGGCCAGAGGTATTCGCACCAACTGTGGCTTGAAACCGTGAAGCAAAGTGTGGACGTCGCGAAGGCGGCGTTTCAGAAAACTCCGCTGCTCGTCACGCTCAACGTCGGGAGCCTCGACGGGCCGGAGCAGTTCGAGCCGATGGGCACGCACGCGGTCAGCCGCGGCTGCTACGTCGGGCAGAACGGACTCAACTCGCGCAGCTACAACGAAGACAGCCCGCGCAAGACCGCGTTTCGGGATTGGGGCGCGAAGACCCGGCTCTACTTCGAAATGGTGGACGCCTCGGGCAACAACACCGGCTCGCTCATGGATGTGATGAAAGCCGCGGAGCGCATCGGATCTCATTACCTCGGTGTGTATGCTGCGGACGTGTTGCGCGGGACGAAGGGTCAGGGGAATTTCGATCCCGAGTACGAGGCCGCGCTCGCCTATGGCGCGAAGGTGATTGGAAAATCTCCGACCGTACTTGCGGCGACAACACCGCCAGTCGCTGCGTCGACGGCAATCAAAGCGCCCTTGCCCGCGAAGGTGGCGAAGAATTTCAAACTCGACGGCGAACGCTGGACGTATCGCGACGGCGAGTTCGAGATGAGCGGCATTTTGCTGAAGCCGGAGGGCCGTGGGCCATTCCCCGCCGTGCTCATCAGTCACGGACTCGGCGGCGGCGCGGAAAGTTTCGGACTCAACAAGGCGCGCGAGATGGTGAAGTGGGGCGTCGTCTGCATCGCGCCGGACTACACGCACAGCGCTAAATTCATGAGCGGTCAACGTGGTGGCGCTCCGAAGTCCACGTCGAAGTCCGGTGCGCCCGGGGCAAAAAGGAGTGGCGGGCAAATGCCGGCGAATGTCGGCGCCAGCGAGGAAAACATTCGGCGGGCGAAAACGTGCGTGGAGATCCTCCGCAGCCTGTCGGAAGTGGATGGCCAGCGCATCGCCGCCTACGGTCACAGCATGGGTGGTTTCGTCACGATCGGCCTCGCGGCGACCGCGCCGGATTTACTCAGGGCCGCGGCGATCAGTGGCAGTGGCGTCGCTCCGCAAGAAGGCTTCCCGGCCCCGTCAGCGAGGGCTTCGGAAAAGATCCGCACGCCATTTCTTATGCTGCACGGCAGTGTCGACAACACCGTGCGCCCGTCGCAGTCCGAGTCATTAAAGGCGGTGCTCGACCGAAACAAAGTTCCCAACGAGCGCCACGTCTTCGAGGGCGAGGGTCACCCCATTGATCAGACTCAGCCCGAAGAGGTCTTCGCGCGCCTTCGCGATTGGTTTGCCAAGCGCGGAGTCGTGAAACCCTGAATCGTTTCCCGAGAGAACCCATTCACATGAGCGCTCCATTTCGACCGATATTTCGTGGTGGAAATATTTATTTCCTTGTCGCGTTTCTATTGTGGATTTGCGCGGTTTCGGGCCGCGCCCAAGATCGACCGCGCGGCATCTATTCTCTCGGTACGAAGAACAGCCTGAATGGTCTGCGAACAAATGATTTTGTCGATGGTTTCACCTTGCGTGTCGGCTGGAACCAGCTCGAAACGGCGCAGGGTGTTTACAACTTTACGCTGATCAGCAATGTCATCGGCCAGCTCCAGCCTTTGGGCAAAAAGCTCACGATCGAAATGTTCGTCACGGATCCTCCAGCGTACGTCGTGTCGAATGCGACCGAAGTCTGGACGAACATCATTGGCGGCAACCCCGTTCCTCTGCCTGTGCCGTGGGAAACGAACGCGCTTAATTCGTATCGTACCTTCATGCAGTCGCTGGCGAATTGCTCGGTCCCGGACGCTGCGCAAGGCGGTGCGTTGGTGGCGTTGAGCCAGCATCCGACGCTCGCGCAGATGGATTCGCCGGTCGTGGGGCTGCAATCCATCCGCGACTTGTCCGGCACGATTACCAACCTCGCGAGCTACCAGCGGAGCAACTTCATCAACGCCGTCGTGCACTCGGCGCATTCGAGCCGCGATGCGTTCGCGTCGAAATTTGGTTTTCTGGCGTATTTCTCGATGAGCGATACGCAGAACGCGAGCTACGGCGGCCAGACGTTGGACCAGATGTTGCAGGCGCGGCTGTACGGGGAATTCAACAGCAACGGCCCGCCGAAGCTTGGTTACTTTCAGGAGAACCTCGCCGACGCCTCGCCCACGACGAACGGACTGGGCAAGCTTTT
Source organism: Limisphaerales bacterium (assembly GCA_044224905.1). Taxonomy (GTDB): domain Bacteria; phylum Verrucomicrobiota; class Verrucomicrobiia; order Limisphaerales; family JBGAJN01; genus JBGAJN01. Next base: position 292,308 of record JBGAJN010000001.1, on the reverse strand, counting down.
CGTGAACGAGAAGAACCGAACCTACACGTTGCTCCAGGCGTTGACATCGTGGACGCATCCATTCACCGGCGCATCGCAGGTCACCAGCAGCAATCCCGCGACGGGAATTGCTTTTGCCTACTCGAACTACAGCACGACCTACTACGAACTTTATCCCGACGATATCGACAACACCAATCGGCAGGCGGAATTGCGCCAGTGGCACCTGACGTTGACCGCGGTCTCGACGGCCAACACGCCACCCACGATCAGCGTGATCAGTAATCAAACAATCAACGCGAACAGCCAAACCGGGCTGCTCCCGTTCACCGTTGGGGATGTTGAAACGGCGGCGAGTAATCTGATCGTGACCGCCATGAGCGCAAACGGTACGTTGTTGCCGACTAACGGAATCGCGTTGGCCGGAGCGGGAAGCAATCGCACCGTCCGGCTCACGCCTGCGGCCAACCAGAGCGGTGCAGCCGCTGTCACGGTGACCGTGAGCGACGGAAGCCTGACCGTGAGCAACAGTTTCACGCTCACGGTGAATCCGGTAACGCCCGTCACTTTCAGTCAGTGGCTGAGCGGCATTGGCGCGACTAATCCCCTCGCTGATCCGGATGGCGATGGTCTCAATCATCTTTCGACCTACGCCACCGGTGCGGATCTGCTCGCGAACCAGCGCGCCGCGATACCGGTTCCTGGGGTGGATGCACAATCGTTCTTCACCTTCAGCTACCGGGCGCGCGCGGACGCGCTCGCGACCGGTGTCGGATTTTCCATGCAAACGAGCAGCAACCTCCTTTCGTGGCTTTCGGCGACAAACAAGTTTTCTTTGATCAACTCGAACAGCAACGGCGACGGCACGGTGAGCGTTACGCTCCGCGATCTTGATTCTCTCGCGGCGATTCCGGAAGGACACCGTTTCTATCGCGTGATCGTCACGACCGCCGCACCGCCAGCCTCGTTCACTTTCAACTGGGATGGGACCAACTTCACGTACACCGACACGAACCGGACCTTCACCGGCATCATGCTCAAACCCGCGGGCAACGGACCGTTCGCCAGCGTCATCATTAATCACGGCGGGGGCGGAACGGCGACGGGCTATTCGCTCCAGAAGGCGCGCGAGATGTCGCCGTGGGGCATGGTGTGCATCGGGCCGACGCTCACGCATGCAGCGGGTGGGGAGACCAATCCGGTCAACATGGGCAACTGTCCGGAAAACAATGCGCGCGCCGTCGCGTGCGCCAACGTTCTCGCGAGTCTTGCCTACGTAGACACGAATCGCCTGGCGATCTTCGGTCACAGCATGGGCGCATTCAACACGATCGGCAGCGCCGCCCTGCTTGTGCCCCGCCTGCGCGCTGCTGCGATGACTGCCGGTGGAGTGATTCCTGACGTCGCCGGCACGAATAACGCCGCGCCGACGGTGAGCGAAGGCAATCCCGTGCGTGCGCCGTTCATCATGTTCTGTTGCGACGCCGATCCGGTGGTGCAGCCCACCAACTCAGCGCGGTTCCAACTTGTGCTCAACTCCAATTCCGTTCCCAACTCGCGGATTGTCTATCCCTCGAACTCGATTCCCAATCCGAGCAACTGGCACAACATCCACCAGGACTCGAACATCAACGCCAATTTCCTGACGAACATCTTTTCGTGGTTCAAGACGTACGGCGTGCTGCCGTGATCTCAAGGTTCTCCGCTCTTCGCAGGACGCGCCTCAGGCGATCAAGCCCTTGATCGCCTGGCCACCGAATTGGCTGAGCTGCTTGAAACGCCCCGCGTGGTAGAACGTGAGCTTGTTGTCGTCGAGGCCGAGGAGGCGCAGCAGCGTGACGTGGAAATCGCGGACGTGCGCTTTGCCTTCGACCGCTGCCATTCCCAGATCGTCCGTCGCGCCGAGCGTGGTGCCCGCTTTGCAACCGCCGCCGGCGAGCCAAATTGTCATCGCGTTCGGATTGTGGTCGCGACCATAGGCAGTGCCGCCGCGAACGCCGTTGTCGGGCGTGCGACCGAACTCACCACACCACACGATGAGCGTGCTCTCGAGCAAGCCGCGTTGCTTGAGATCGGCGATGAGCGCGGCGATGGGCTGGTCCACACCGCGGACGAGGTTGCCGTGCGCGCGCTCGATGTAGTCGTGCGAATCCCACGTTCCGTTGTAGAGCTGGATGAAGCGCACACCTTTTTCCACGAGCTTGCGCGCGAGGAGGCATTTGCGACCGAACGAATCCGTCGCGTCTTTGCCGATGCCGTAGGACTCCTTAGTCTTGGCGTCTTCCTTCGAGAGGTCGAGCACGCCGGGCACCTGCATCTGCATGCGATACGCGAGTTCGTAATTGTCCATGCGCGCGGCGAGCTCGTCGTGGCCGGGATGCTGCGCGGCGTGGGTGGTGTTGAGCTTTGCCAGCAGGTCGAGATTTGCGCGCTGATGTTCCGGCGTGATCCCGGCGGGCGGCGTGAGATCAAGAATGGGCGAACCCTTCGCGCGCAGCGGCGTGCCTTGGAAACTCGCGGGCAGATACCCGTTGCTCCAATTCGCCGCGCCGCCCTGTGGGTAGGAAATCTCCGGCAGCACGATGAAGCCGGGCAAATCCTGATTCACCGAGCCGATGCCGTAGGTCACCCACGCGCCGATGCCGGGATCGCCGCCGAAGCGGTTGCCGCAATTCATCTGATACATCGCGGTCGGATGATTCACCGAGTCCACGTTGCAGCCGCGCCAGAAGCAAATCTCGTCGGCGACCTTCGCGAGGTGCTCCCAGTTCTCCGCCATGTCCGCGCCGCTCTGGCCGGCCTTGCGGAACTTGAACGGACTTTTCACGTAGTAGCGCTTACCGCTTTCCATCGCGGACTTCTGTTTGCCCTCGCGGACGAATTCCTTGAGGTGCTGTCGTTCCAACTCCGGCTTCGGATCGAACGTGTCGATGTGCGACGGCCCGCCCTCCATCATTAGGAAGATGCAGCTCTTCGCCTTGACGGGAAAGTGCCCCACCTTCGGCGCGAGCGGGCTGACTTTCTCTTCGGCGCCCGCGTCGCGCGCGAGCATCGCGGTCAACGCCACGCTGCCGAGGCTCGTGCCCAAACTGTAAATGAACTCGCGTCGCGTCGGCGCATGCAACGCTCGGGCTCCTGCACAGGGGAAGAAGTTCTTAGTAAACATACGCAAACTCGTTGGAGTTGAAGAGCACGAGGCAGACGTCGGCCAGCGCGCGGGTGCGGGCATCGACGGCGGTTGGTTGCAGGTCAGGGACAAATTCGGCGTAAGCTTCGAGTTTTTCGTTGAAGGTGAATTTCTCGCCGGTGTTTTCTTCGACGGCTTCGCGCTTCACTTCGAGCGGTGGCTTCGGCGATTCGATCTTCACGGATTTCTGTTTCGCTTCCATCGCGCGCCAGTGGCTTAGGCAGGCCTGCAGTTCGTCGGCACGCGGCGCGCGTCCGAAGGTGAGTTGGAAACAACGCGTAAGCGCTGCGGCGTCGGACTTCGCTTCCTTCACGGCGCGATTGGCCAGCGCGAGCGCGCGGTCGTAGCTCGCGCGGCCGTTGAACAAGCTGAAGACCTGCGGGGTGACGGTCGAGGCGGAGCGGTTCTCGCACGAGAAATCCGGCGCGGGATTGTTAAACACTTCGAGGAATGGATCGGGCAGCCCGCGAATCCGCAGCGCATAAAGCGAGCGACGATGACGCTGCTCCGGCTTCGGATTCGGCGTCCACGCGTTGGCGAACGTGCCCATGACCTGACGCGGCTGGAGCGCGGCCTCGAGATTGATCTCGGGACGATTCGGAATGCCGCCGAGCGTGGGGTTCAGTTCGCCCGTCGCGGCGAGCATCGAGTCGCGCATTTCTTCCGCGGTGAGGCGACGCGGTTGGAAGACGGCGTAGCTCGTGCCGTTGGGATCTTTCTCCGCGAGAGTTTTTCGGTCGGAGAAATTCGCGGAGCGACGATACGCCTCAGAGTTCAGGATGATTCGGTGCATCGCTTTGAACGACCAGCCCTGCTCGACGAACGTCGCCGCGAGCCAGTCGAGCAGCTCGGGATGCGTGGGCTTCTTGCCCGTGCTGCCGAAGTTGTTTGGGTTGCCCGCGATGGGTTGTCCGAAATGCCAGAGCCAAATCCGATTCGCGATGGCGCGCGTGGTGAGCGGATTTTCCGGGCTCGCAACCCAGTCGGCGAACGCCTTGCGCCGGCCTTCAATCGCGTCGGGAATCGGCGTCTTCTGAACCGAACCAATCACACTGAGCACCCCGGGCTTCACCTTTTGTCCCGAGGCAAACGGATCGCCGCCGGTGAGCACGCACGTCTCTTCAAGCTCGCCGTCGGTCATGCGATTGGTCGGCATGCGCACGGGCGCGAGCACCGCCTTCACGTCCGGAGTGCGACCGCTGTAGACCGACAGTGCGAACGGTTCGTAGCGATCGAGCTCCCACTTGAGGCGCTCGATTCCTTTGCGCGCGACGCGTTCGTTGCCGTAATCCTGCGGCGTGAAGCCGACGAGCTTGGGCGGGTATTGATCCTCGGGCACGCCTTGCTTCGCCATCGCGGAGCGTGCGCCGTCGAAGAGGCTGCCATACTCGCGGCGCTTGCCGTTGCGATTCACCGGCGCCTGCGTGCGTGCCTGCGCGATGGCAGCGTTCCACTTTGTGGCGTCGAGCCCCTTTTCTTTGAACCAAACTTGGGCGTTCTTCACGAGCTTCTCGTCGAGCTGCTTCAACATCGCGAGGTATTCGCCGCGGCGCGCTTCCAGAAATTTTTTCTCCGTGAAGCCGGTGGTGTTTTCGTTTGGCAGAAACGGCGCGGGCCGCTCGCTCAACTGCGCCGTGGCGAACACAGCCTGCAACGAATAGTAATCGCGCGTCGGCACGGGATCGAACTTATGGTCGTGGCAGCGCGCGCATTGGAGCGAGTGGGCGAGAAAAGTTTCGCCCACGCTATTCGCGACGTCGTCGAGAAAGCGTTGGCGTGCGACTTTGGCGACTTCCATGCCGGTGAGTTCCCACGGGCCCATGCGGAGAAAGCCCGTGGCGATGAGCGTCTCCGGGTTCTCTGGGGCGAGTTCGTCACCAGCAATCTGTTCACGGACGAATTGGTCGTAGGGCTTGTCCACGTTGAATGCGCGCACGACGTAATCGCGATAGCGCCACGCATTGCCGCGCTCGAAGTCATTCGCGAAGCCACTCGAATCCGCGTAACGCACCACGTCGAGCCAGTGCTGCGCCATGCGCTCGCCATAGTGCGGCGAAGCCAGCAAACGTTCCACGACTTTGCTGAATGCTTTCTCGTCCGAATCCTTGTCGGCGACAAAAGCATCAATCTCCTCGGGCTTCGGCGGCAGTCCGGTGAGATCGAACGTTGTGCGACGGATCAACGTGAGTCGATCGGCGCCGGGTGCCGGCTGCAGCCCAGCGGCCATCTTCGCGTTGAGGAACGCATCGATGGGATTGCTGGCGCTCCCTGCAGGCAACGCGGGCTTCTTCACGGGCTGATACGCCCACAAGCCCTCGGGTTTGTATTTCCGATTCGTCCATTCCGCGCCAAGACCACCGCTGGTCTTCACGGTGACGCCATCTTCTGCCGACCACTTGTCCGCGTTGGATTTGGTGAGTTCCTTCACGCGCGCAGCGTCGGGCCAAGGGGCGCCACCGGCGATCCATTGCTTGATCCAGCCGATCTGCTCCGCAGTGAGTTTGTCCGCCTCCTTCGGCGGCATCGGGGTATAATTCTCCGCTTCGTGCAGGCGGGTGACCGCGAGATACAACGGACTCGCATCGGGTTTGCCGGCGACGATCGACGGCTTCTCGCTTTCGCCACCTTTGAGTAATCCAGCGCGGGTGCGCATGTCGAAACCGCCTTTGATCTTCTTTTCGTCGTTGCCGTGACACGCGAGGCACTTCTCGTTGAAGAGCGGCGACACCCGGCGAATGAAAAGCGCCTCGGCTTCGTCGTCGGCATCCGCTGCCACCACCGGCGTAGTGAAGCAGACAATCGCAGCCAGCGAAACGGCAGGGTAGTAGAACCAAGGATTCCTTATTGGTTGCATGACAAAGTTGACGGTGTTTTCAGGTTCACTCTAACACGACTGGCGACGGCGTCACGTCTGCCTTCGACGATTCGAAGGCGGTTCGGCTGCGAACTACTTCGGTTTGACCCGGCTAACGTTACTAACATTCTCGGAAAAATCCGACTATCCGACGGGCAACTACAAATTCGCGCCGCTCACTGCGAAATCGTCGCGGTGCCGGGCGGACGTTGGCCCGCGCCGGTTTGCTTTCTCGCGCTGTCACCGAGATCGGCTCTGGCTTGGTTGGCCAGTTGTAGCAGACGCGCAATGACGTCCGGGTGTTTCAGCGCGACATCACTGGTTTCGGCGAGGTCGTTTTCCAGATCGAAGAGCTGCGGCGGTCCGGGCTTGCCGAGGGGCTCGTTCGGACCATCGAAACCGCGTCCAGTCGGTGCGATCATGAGCTTCCACTTGCCCTCCCGCACCGCCCCGAGGCGGAACGAGTGGTAGTAGAAGAACGTGTCGTGCGGCGGCTTCGCCTCGTGCTGGGCGAACAGCAACGGCGAAAGGTCCCGTCCGTCGATCATGCGATCCGATGGCAACTTCGCGCCGGCGATTGCAGCGAAGGTTGGATGCCAGTCGTAGCCCGCGACAATCGCGTCGCTGGAAGTGCCGGCTTTGATGTGGCCCGACCACGCCGCGATGCATGGCACGCGCACGCCGCCTTCCCACACGGTGTGCTTGCTTCCGCGCAGCTTGTGTTGCGCCGTTTTGTCCACGGTTCCAAAGCGGCCCCAGGCATTTTCGTAATCTTTACCGCTGCTCGTGAGCATGCCGTTGTCGGTTTGCACGACAATGAGAGTGTTGGCCGCGAGGCCGTTGGCTTCGATGAACGACACGATTTGTCCGACCGTCCAATCGAAGAATTCCACGGCGTCGCCGTAAGCACCCCCGGCGCTGCGTCCCTGCCAGATGCTGGGAATATGCCACGGCACATGCGTCTCGATGTTTGCGTAATGCAGGAAGAATGGTCCGTCGCGATGCTCGCTGATGAAACGCAGCGCACGATTTAGAAAACGCACGGGTGCGTTCTCGAAATCCAGCGCGTGCTCAACGATACGGTCGCCATCGTAGAGCGGAATCGGCGGGCGCACGGGATCGTTGGCGTGGGCGGCTTGAGTGTTGCGCTCGGCGCCTTGATCGTTCGGATAAGGAATGCCGAAGAACTCGTCGAAGCCGTGTCGCGTGGGACGAAATTCAGATTGATGGCCGAGGTGCCATTTGCCGACAAGAGCCGTGGCGTAACCGCGTTTTTTCAGCAGCTCCGCAGTGGTCGTTTCCTTTGCGCTCAAGCCGATCTTGGAGTGAGGCATCAATGCGCCGGGAATGCCGATGCGTTCCGCGTAACAACCGGTCAGCAACGCCGCCCGAGTGGCCGAGCACAACGGTGCCGGCGCATAAAACGACGTGAACTTCATCCCGTGCGCGGCGAGGCGATCTAGGTTGGGTGTTTTGATTTTCTCCGCGCCAAAGCAGGCGAAGTCGTCCCAACCCACGTCATCGGCGATGATGTGGATGATGTTCGGCGGGCGATCGGCACCGGCTGCGAGGAAAGCCGAGAGGACGAGCAAACCGACGCTGGCGAAAATCTTCATGACCGTATTTTGCACGGGTACGCTTGCGTGCGACGGCTATTTCTTTTTTGCGGCTTTCTTCGGTTGCTCAACCTTGGCAGCGACGGGTGTGAACTTCGGCAGGCTTGCGCGGGTCGTTTCCCAACTCGGCTGCGCGTTCGCCTTTACCGACCACAACGTGACGTTGTCGATTTCGGCGAGGCCGTCCTTGGGGCCGGCGATGCCCAACCCGTTGGCGCCGCTTTCGGCGGGTTTGGTGAAGCAGTCGTGCTTCGCATAGAACGTCGGGCCGCCGGCGAATTGGATCACGAACTCGTCGCCCTTCATCTCCGCCAGCACGTGATACCATTTGCCGGGTTCGTATTTGAAATCCTTCGCTTCCGCGACGCGGGTGCTCTCGTGGTCGGCGACGATCTCGGTGCCCGCCTTGCTCAGGCGAATGCGGCAGACGTGATGGCCAAATTCGATGAACGGCACGATGGGGGTTTCGCTGCCGCCGCTGAACCGCACGGAGAACTCCGCCACGAATTGCGACGGCGTGACGGGCGCGCTGACGCGTGGCTCGAAGCCTTTGTGATCTTTGCGCTTCGCTTGGTAATCGGGCGTTGACGGCCGTCCCCGCAAGACGCCGTCCTCGATCGCCCAACGCGTGCCCTGCCGCGCTCCCCATTGATCTTTGTTCAACGGCACGGCCTTCGAGAAATCATCCTTGAGCACGACTTTGTCGGGAACGGCCATCAGAGGTTGCAGTTTGTACTCGGCTGCCGTGGCCGCGAAAGAAATAAAACCGATGGCGACAAGTGCGAGTGCTTTCATGAGCTCATTGAGACAGATTTTTCGGGGCGAAGGTTACGCTCGGAGGGGTGTTGCCGCAACGGAATCGCGCAGGTTGACGGAGTTCGATTTCCTGAAGTGAGGTTACGCTGTCGACTCGGTCGTGAGGGTTCGCGCTTTCCCTTGAATGGAACCGGATCGAATGGCGTCTTTCGTACGCGCCCACCGAGCCCAAACCGAGTCATCGATTCGACAACAACATCATGAAATCAACCCAACCTTCCGCGAACCTTTCGTCACCCACCTCCTCCCGTCGTGAATTTCTGGCGCAAGGCAGCGCTGCAATTGCCGGCACCGCTCTTGCCGGAGTGACGCTTCCCCATGTGCATGCCGCGGGCAGCGACACCGTGCAGCTCGCGTTGATCGGCAGCGGCAATCGCGGCAGCGGCGCCGTGGCCAACGCGATGGAAGCCACCGGCAGCACCGTCAAACTCGTGGCGATGGCGGATTTGTACGAGAACCGGCTCATCTCGGCGCACACGGCTCTCGGCAACAAGTTCAAGTCACGTGTGGACGTGCCGTCGGAGAACAAGTTTATCGGTTTCGATGCGTTCAAGAAGGCGATCGACGTATTGCGTCCGCACTCGGGCGACATCGCGATGTTGACTGGCTACGCGGCGTTCCGTCCGCAACAGCTCGAATACGCGGTGGAACGAGGCGTGAATGTCTTCATGGAAAAATCCTTCGCCACTGACCCGGTCGGCGTGCGACGCGTCATCGCGGCCGGCGAAGCGGCAGAGAAGAAAGGCGTGAAGATCGCCGCGGGATTGATGTGCCGCCATTCGCCCAATCGTCAGGAGCTCATTCGTCGGATTAAAGCGGGTGAACTCGGTGAAATTCTCCACACGCGTGCGTATCGGATGCAGGGCGTTGGTGGACTTCTGCCCAAGCCTGCAGACAAAACCGATCTCGAGTGGCAGCTCCGCAATTTCACCAAGTTCTACTGGGTCTCCGGCGGGTTGTGGTCCGAGATGGACATCCATCAGATCGACGAACTGTGCTGGCTGCACGACGCGTTTCCGGTCTCCGCTCACGGCGTTGGCGGTCGCGCGGCCAACAGCAAGGACTGCAGCCAGAACCTCGACTCGTTCAACGTGGAGTGGACTTTCCCCAACGGTTCGAAGGGCTACCACACGGTGCGCTACATTCCGAAGTGTCAGGATGAGTTCGCCACTTACGTTCACGGAACGAAATGCGCGGCGCAATTCTCCGGCAACATCCACGCCGGCACGGTGCAAACCTACAAGGACCAACGCATCGGCCGCGAACACGTTGCGTGGGCCGCGCCGAAGGAAGAATTCACCGCTTGGCAGTATCAGTGGAATGATTTCCTCGACGCGATCCGGAACAACAAGCCGTTCAATCAAGCCAAGCGTGCTGCGCAATCGAACCTCGCCGCGATCATGGGCCGCGCGGCGGTGCACATGGGAAGGACGATCACCTGGGATGAGGCGATGGCGTCGAACTTCCAGTGGTTCCCCGGCAAAGACACGATGACTCACAGCACCGAGTCGCCGCTCAAGAGCGACGCGGAAGGCCGTTATCCCGCACCTGTGCCGGGCGTGTGGGCGGAAATCTGAGCGAACAGTTTCATCGCCTCGACGGTTTGCGCGATTGCGTCTTTGCCCTGCGGGCGGCTTTGCGGTAGATCAATGCTGGCTTGGCACAAGACCTCCAGCGCGCGTTCCGATTTTTCCGCCCCGACAAGGCGCGCATCGCCGCCGTGCTCATGCTGATGTTGGGCGGCATCGGGCTGAACCTTCTCAAACCATGGCCGCTCGCGCTCATCGTCGATTGCGTGCTCGGCGACAAACCGATCCCGTCGTGGCTGGGCAATTGGGGCGACGGCACCGTCGGAAAATCCGGTCTCGTGCTGGTGTTAAGTCTGTCGGTGCTCGCGTTGCATTTCCTTCAGGGTGGAATTTCCGCGTTGCAAAACTACCTCGCCATCGGCGTCGGCTTGCGCGGACTTCAACGTGTGCGGAACGACGTCTTCGCCTGCCTCCAAAGGCTCTCGCTGAAATTCCATCACGGCGCCAAGAGCGGCGATTTGATCTACCGCGCCGCGTGGGACACGTATTCGTTTCAGACGCTCTTTCAACAAGGCCTGATGACCGCCGTGAGCGCCGCGGTCTCGCTGTTGTTGATGGTCGTGGTGATGGCCCGCTTGAACTGGTTGCTCACGCTGGTCGCGGTGGCGACGGTGCCGTTGCTGCTGGGCGTGATCAAATTCTTCGGCAAGAAAATGACCGAGCGCGGCGCTCTGGCGCAACAGGCCGACAGTCAGGTCGCATCGCTCGTGCAGCAGAACATCGCCGCACTTCCGTTGATCCAGAGCTACACGCGCGAGGCACAGGAGGAGCAGAAGTTCACCGCGCAAACCGCCACCGCGCAGGAGCAGCGTCTCGCGCAGCACGGCTGGGAACTCGTCTACTGGCTGGCGATCACCGTGGTGTTCGGCCTCGGCACGGCGGGGATCATTTATCTGGGCAGCCATCAGGTGTTGGCGGCGAAACTCACCGTCGGAGCGCTGCTAATTTTCCTCACCTACCTTGCGCAGCTTTACGAACCTCTGAACCAACTTTCCCACGTCGGTGCGACGCTGGCGGGTGCGCGCGCTGGAACGAAGCGCGTGTTCGAAATTCTCGATAGCCAGGAGGAAGTGAAAGAATCGCCGACGGCGAAGTCCGTGGTCCGAGGTCAGTCGTCCGTAGCGAAGGCAACTGACCACGGACAACTGAGTAATGATTCCTCCACGCTATTGATTCGTGGCGAGATTCATTTCGAAAACGTTTCCTTCGGCTACCAGAAGGAGCGCGAGATTCTCGGCGGCATTTCCTTTGAGCTGAAACCCGGCGAATCCGCGGCGATCATCGGTCCGAGTGGCGTGGGCAAGACGACGTTGATGAATCTCTTGCCGCGTTTCTACGACCCCACCGCTGGCGCGGTGAAGTTGGACGGCGCCGATCTGCGCGAGTTGAAGCTCAAAGATCTGCGCGAACAAATCTCCGTCGTGTTGCAGGAGCCGATTCTCCTGCCAGCGACGATCGCGGATAACATCGCTTACGGAAAGCCCGGTGCCACACGTGCCGAAGTCGAAGCCGCCGCCCGTTCCGCGAACGCCGACGCGTTCATCCAAAAACTGCCGCAGAAATACGAAACGCTGGTGGGCGAAGGTGCGGCGCGATTGAGCGTCGGTGAAAAGCAACGACTGAATCTTGCGCGGGCGTTCCTAAAAGATGCGCCGATCCTGTTGTTGGACGAACCAACGAGCGCACTCGACGCCGAAAGCGAAGCCTTGGTGGTGGCAAGCCTCAACGATTTGATGAAAGGGCGCACGGTCCTGATGGTCGCACATCGCCTCAGCACTATCCGGCGCGTGACCAAGATCATCGTGATTGAGAACGGGCACATTGCCGAATCAGGCAGCCACGACGAATTGCTCGCGAAGGGCGGCTATTACACGCGCGTCGCCAGCGGGCAGGTCAGTTTGGATTAGTGAGGAGGGATTTATCCGGTCGTTTGCAGGCGGCGATTAAATGCCACGCAATCGGCGTAGCGCACGGTGGTGCCGCCAAAAATATCGAGTGCCGAGCCGATGGTGAGATCAATTCGCCCACCGCCGATACGCGTGACTTCCTCAAGATCGATCAGCGAGCGCGCGCCGCCGGCGTAGGTCGTCGGAATGGGCGACCACTTGCCGAGCATTTCGACGAGTTCCAGATCGACGCCGCCGCACAAGCCCTCCACGTCGGCCGCGTGGATGAGGAATTCGTCGCAGCGCTTCGAAAGGCGATCGAGCGTGTGTTGGGTGATCGTCATCTCCGTGAACTTTTGCCAGCGATCGGTCACTACCCAATACTGATCGCCTTTGCGACGGCAACTAAGGTCGAGCACGAGCCGCTTTTGTCCGATGGCATCGACGAGCGCGTTCAAGCGATCCCAGTCGAGATTGCCGTCGCGGAAGACCCATGAGGTGACGATGACGTGCGAAGCGCCCGCATCGAGCCAGCGTTGGGCGTTGTCGAGATTCACTCCGCCACCGATGTGCAAGCCGCAGGGGTAAGCTGCGAGTGCGGCGCGCGCGGGTTCTTCATTGCCCGGCCCGAGCATGATGACGTGACCGCCGCGCAGGCCGTCCTTTTTGTAGAGTTCAGCAAACCACGCCGCGGAGTGGTCGGAAACGAAGTTGGTGCGCAGGCCAGCCCCGCTATCAGTCAGCGAGCCGCCGACGATTTGCTTCACTTTGCCTTCGTGGAGATCAATGCACGGACGAAACACGTAGTCAGACTAAGCGGCGTGTTACGGACCGTCGAGCCGAACGTGGTTCAGGGAACCATCGTGCAGTTGCTGTTGTTTGGGTCGCCAGTCTGCGCGAGGTGAGTGCGCATTTCATTCGTTCCATAGGTCTGCACGCTGCCGTCGGGCATGGAAATGTTTCCGGTATAGACGTGAATGGTGTTGTCCCAGGTCCCGTTGGTGCCGGGCGCGATGCAAGGATAGATGCCGCCGCAGACACTGCTGGATCCTGTGAGGTTGCGATCCCCGAACAGGTGGTAATTCGGATATTTTTCCTCGGATTCCGTCGAGACGGTGTAACTCAAAGAGTTGCCTTTTTGGGAGGCAAGGCTGTTGGATCCGGAAGAAAAGCCGCTGGCAATTTGTTTGCCCAAGTCGCTCGGGCAAACGAGCACCGCAGGGGTAACCAACGCGTCGGCAAAAGGCATAAAATGTTGCCACGTTTCGGTGAGCCCTTTGGTGCCACCCTCATTCGTGGCGATCAGCCATGGGGTGTTTCCGTGATCTTGCCGCCACATATAGGCAGCCAGCCCCAGCTGTTTCAGGTTGCTCACACATTTGATCCGTTGCGCTTTGCCCTTGGCTTTTGAGAGCGCGGGCAAAAGTAGGCTCGCTAAAATTGCGATGATGGCAATGACGACAAGCAGTTCGATCAGTGTGAACGCCGAACGCCGATGAGAGGAACAATCTCGCGGAGGCATGTCTGTACTTAGCAGAACTTTCTCAACAATCAACCCGCGCCGGCCTTTCTTTCCGTAACGCCCATCACGATTCGTGCGCCGCGTTTGTAGGTCAGGTAGGAGTAGCCCCATTGCAGCAGCACCGCGATTCGATTGCGAAAGCCGATGAGGAACAAGAGATGAATAAACAACCACGCCGCCCACGCGAGGAAACCGGTGAGTTTCAGTTCGCCCAACATCGCAACGGCGGCGGAGCGGCCGATGGTCGCCATCGTTCCTTTGTCGAAGTAGCGGAAATTGGTCCGCGGAGGCCGTGCGTTGGCTGGCCAGGCTAATTCGTCGCCGATGATTTGCGCCACGTGCCGTGCTTCCTGCATCGCGGCCGGCGAAACGCCAGGGACGGGTTTGCCATTGGCTTGCAATAGAAGCGCGTTGTCGCCGATCGCGAAGACTTCCGCATGTCCGGGCACAGTAAGATCAGGGTTCACCTTCACGCGACCGGCGCGGTCGAGTTCCACGCCGAGCTTTTGCGTGAGGGGATTTGCGCCGACACCGGCGGCCCAGAAGACATTCTCCGCCTCGATGACTTCGCCGGTGTTGAGCTCCACCCGACCGGTGCTAAGGCTTTGCACTTTGCAGTTGTTACGAACTTCGACGCCGAGCGCCTCGAGTTGATCTTGGGCACTGCGCGCGAGGTCGTCGGGCAAATGCGAGAGCACAACAGGACTCGCCTCGATGACGATGATGCGCGCGTGAGTGGGATCGATGCGGCGAAAATCTTTCCGGAGAACGGTGCGCGTGAGATCAGCAAATGCGCCAGCCAGTTCGACGCCCGTTGGCCCGCCGCCGACCACGACGATGGTCATCAAACGCTGCCGCACGTCGGGATCGGATTCATTCTCGGCGCGTTCGAAGGCGAGTAGCAGCCGGCTACGAATGCGTAATGCATCGTCGAGCGATTTCAGTCCCGGCGCGAAAGCCGCCCATTCGGGGTGGCCGAAGTATGTCGTGACTCCGCCTAGCGCGATGACGAGGTAGTCATACGTCAGCGTTTGCGAAGCGAGGACGACGCGTTTCTCCGCGAGTCGGATGTCTTCCACGTTGTCCATGAGCACGGACACATTCGGTCGATCACTGAGAATCGAGCGGATCGGTTGAGCGATTTCGGGCGCGGATAATCCGGCGGTGGCGACTTGGTAGAGCAACGGCTGGAACAGGTGATGATTCTGGCGGTCAACGATCGTCACGCGCGCGTTGGGGTTGCGGAATGCCTGGCAGAAGGTCAACCCGCCGAATCCCGCACCGAGCACCACGATATGAGGAGCCTGCGTTTCCATGGTGGAAACTATCTGCTGACTCCAGCTGTTTGGCAATTTCACGACTCCGAGCAATTCGCCCGTGTCGTTGGTAAGACTTTGCCGAAGCCTTGTAACGGAGGCCGGGGATCTGGCGTCACCTTGATCAATTGACCAAACCAGGCCGGCGAGAATCCGCCAGCCACAACCGAAGAAACACTATGCGAAATAAGACGATCATTCTCGTGGCGGCGCTTGCCTTCACGTTCACCCCCCTTGTTAAAGCTGCGGACGCCGACGCCAAGGCACGTCGCCCGGGTGCCGGCGGCGGCGCTGCGGGACGGCTCGGCGCAGGCATCGAAGGCCTGGACCTCAACGAAGAACAGAAGAGCAAGCTGCAAGAGTTCATGCAGGAGAACCGCTCAAAGATGGAAGCCTTGCGCGATGCCACTCCGGAAGAGCGTCGTGAGAAGTATCAAAAGCTTCAGGAGTCCGTGGCGGCGAAGATGAAGGAAGTGCTCACGAAGGAACAATTTGAGAAGTGGGAGAAGAATCGTCCCACGGCTGGAGGCGCACTCGCTGGCGGCCGGGAGAAGATGCAAAAGCTCATGGAAGACTTGAACCTCTCGGATGACCAGAAGGAAAAATACCGCAACGCGATGCAGGAACAGATGCAGTCAATGCAGGGATTGCGTGATGCCTCGCCCGAAGAACGCCGCGAGAAATACCAGAAGATGCAGGAGACGATGTCGGGGAAGATGAAGGAAATCCTGAACAAAGAGCAGTTTGAGAAGTGGGATAAGGCTCGCGCCGAAATGGGCGGTCGTCTTGGCGGTGGCGGTGCGCCCGATGGTGCGCCGAAAAAGAAACGCCCCAGCGCCAACTAATCCGGATTAAACTCCCCAATGTTTTGCGAAGCCGGGCGAAGCGATTCGTCCGGCTTCCGCTTTTTCAGACGGCCACCGGCGCCTTGATCGGCGGGTGCGGATCGTAGCCCACGAGTTCGAAGTCCTCGAACTTGAAGTCGTGGATGTTCTTCACCGCAGGATTGAGCTTGAGCGTCGGTAACGGTCGCGGTTCGCGGGAGAGTTGCAGCTTCGCCTGCTCGACGTGGTTCGAGTAAAGGTGCAGGTCGCCGAAGGTGTGAACGAAATCGCCGGGCTTCAGTCCGCAAACCTGCGCGACCATCAAAGTGAGGATGGCGTAGCTGGCGATGTTGAACGGCACGCCGAGAAAAATATCCGCGCTGCGTTGATAAAGCTGGCAGCTCAACTCGCCTTCCTGCACGTAGAATTGGAACAGCGAATGGCACGGCGGCAGCGCCATGGTTTCAATCTCGCCGGGATTCCACGCGGTGACGATGAGGCGACGGCTGTCGGGATTTTTCTGAATCTGCGCGATGACGTTGTCGATCTGGTTGATCGAGCGGCCGTCGAACGTTCGCCAGTCGCACCATTGCGCTCCGTAAACCCGGCCGAGGTTGCCTTGTGCGTCGGCCCATTCGTTCCAGATGCTGACGCCGTGGTCGTTGAGATACTTGATGTTCGTGTCGCCGCGGAGGAACCAGAGCAGTTCGTAAATGATCGACTTCACGTGGCACTTCTTCGTGGTCACGAGCGGGAAGCCGTCGGCGAGCGGGTAGCGCGCTTGCGCGCCGAAGACGGAGTAGGTGCCAGTGCCGGTGCGGTCAGCTTTGAACTTGCCGTGTGCTTGAACGTGGCGGAGGAGGTCGAGGTATTGGATCATACGCGTGCGCGTCGGGAAAACTTTTCAACAGATTGCGGTGGGACGCAAAGCAATTTCCTCAGCGTCACTTCGGTCGCACGCGCACGAATTTTTTCAACTGTTCGGTCGCGAGCTTGGTCATCTTGAGCCGCTGCGTGACGTCGTCGAGAAACGCGATGATCAGCCGCTGTAGATCGCGCTTTTCACTGCGCAGAAACCACGCGAACCCGATCATGCTCAGAAGAATCAACCATGACGCGTGGCCTTTCCATCCGGAGAGCGCCGGTTCCACCACGCCGATGATGAGCAATTGAAACGCGAGCGCCGACCAGAACGCGACGTGCGCCAGCAGCGACCAGGAACTCTTCAACCGGCAACGGATCAGCGTTCCCTTCGGGTACGATTCCGAAACGGTGGTCAGGTGCAGGCGGCTCCAACGGCTGCCGACGATTTCGACGTCGAATTCGTTCCAGCCGCTGTCGGATTTGTTCTGCCAACCTTCGCGATCCAAGCGCTCGAGGATGCGACCGAGAAAATCGAAACGATCCTGGTAGCCGTCCGCCCAATACTGCACCTCGTCGAGGGACTCGCCTTTGCTCGCTTGCGACTGCTTGACCGCGGCGAGTGTGCGGTAGGCCGCGGGCGGAACCTGGTGGAGGCTGAGGCTGCCTTTGTAGCGCGCCCAGCCGCGCACGATGGGTTGGAGAAAGAACAACAGCGAGATCAGTGGTCGCGACCAGAAGCGCTTTTTCTTCTTCGGTAATTCCGCCTGTGCCGCGGCGGCGAGGCACAACAGGACCGAAACCACCGCGCTGGTGATGGCGAGCGGCAGCAGCGAACGGAACACCACGCCGAGCACGAATAGCGGGATCGTGATCAAGACGTAATACTCCAGGCTCGTGAGCAACATCAGCGTCATGTTCGGCGGCGCCTGATAGATCGATTGGAAGAACGCGCTTCCGAAGAACCCGTGGTAGATCATGGGTCGCCCGATCGACACGCCAAACTTCGATGCTGTGTAGATGCGGCCGTGCCAGACGCTGCCACCGAGTGCGTTGAAGTACTCGGGATGTTTTCGCACGAGCAACGCCTCGGCCTCGCCGTAACCGCGCTGTTGTTTCAGATACGCGGCGGTTGTCGATCGGCGGTAGTGCCACACAAAGCCAGCGTGGCTGAAGCCGATCTTGTATCCGTTTTGCTGCAACCGCCAGCAGACGTCCACGTCATCGCCGGCCTTGCGGTAGATGGGATCGAAGCCGTTGATCTCGAGCAGCGCCCATTTGTAGAACGCCATGTTGCATCCGGGGATGTGCTCCGCCAGCCGGTCCGTCAACATCACGTGCGCCGGTCCGCCGGGCGAAACCATCACCGCAGCGGCGATCCACGAATCTTCCGGTGGGAGGAAGTTGTGTCCGCCCATGCCCGCGTACTTGCTGTTTAGCAAATCGCCGACGAGATAGTAGAGCCAGTCTTCATCCGCGCGGCAGTCCGAGTCGGTAAAGGCGACGATCTCGCCTTCGGCCGCGTGGATGCCGGTGTTGCGCGCGACGGACAACCCCATGTTTGGCTGGCGAATTGTGCGAATGGTTTTGTAGAGCGACGCGATCTGGGGCGTGGCGTCGGTGGAGCCGTCGTCAACGAGGATGACTTCGTAGTTCGGGTAGTTGAGACGCTCCAGCGAATCGAGGCAGGCCTTCAGCGTTTTGCCGCCGTTGTAGCTGGCGACCACCACGGAGACTTTCGGAGTGCTGAGCAACGGAAAGTACGGCGCGATCGCGAACGCCTTTTTCACTGTCTGAAAAGATTCCTTCGGCTGGCGTTCGCGCGTCGTCAGGCCGAGACCCCAGTCAGTGATCTGGTGGCCATCTTTGAACCAATCGTCTGTGAAGCTGTAAACGATCGTGCCCGCCAGACCGCATCGGCTGGCGCTTTCGATCTGCCACGCGAGCGTTTCGCACTTCTTCTCTTCGCCCTCGCGAATCGAGTCGACGCCGAATTCACCCAGCATCAGCGGCTTCTCGCCCGCCATCGATTGGAGCCGGTAGAGATAATTCTCAAACGGCTTCTGCTGGTGCAGGTAGACGTTGAAGGTGACGAAATCGATACTCGACGATTGCAGGAACTCCGTCGGTGGAAAATTCGCGAACGTGCACGGACACTCGGGATCGATGGACTTCACGATGTCCACGAGGTCATCGATGAAATCGCCGACGGCTTTCGCACCGCTCCAGCGCACGACGTCAGCGGGGATTTCGTTCACCACGCTGAGCGCGAAAACCGCCGGGTGCGCCGCGCACGCGATGGCGGCCGCGCGCACGGCTTCTTTCGCTTCGCGTTGGAGTTTGTCGGAGTCGAGGAAGCAGAGATGTTTGCCCCACGGAATGTCGACAAAGACTTTGAGTTCGTGCTCGATCGCGAGGTCGAGGAACCAGCGCGGCGGCACGTAGTAAACGCGCACGAGGTTCGCGCCGAGTTCGCGAATGAGTTGGAAGTCGCGTGTGGTCTGCTCGGGCGAGGCAAAGAATTCGCCGCGCTCATTGGGCGCGAACGGACCGTAGGTCACCCCCTTGACGGAAAACTTCTTCCCGCCGAGGCGAAAGAACTTGCCGTCCACAGTGACGCGCGGCCGCGAGGAAACGAGAGCAGCCATGCGATTCAGTTGGGGACGGAATTAAGCCAAAGCGTCATCAGGATGAATGGAATACCAAATGCACGGCGAACGGTCAAACGCCGCCGCCGACGGGCCATGTAGGCCACCGTTTACTTCACCTTCAAATCGATGTTCCGGCGTTCGAGCGTGGAACCTTCGTTGAGGGACAGGCTGGAGAGAGCTTTGTTATAATCAGCGAGCGCCCGGATTTCGTCGGAACGCGCGGCGGTGAGGTCGCGTTGGAGCTGCAGGACCACGAAGCTGGTGCTCTTGCCGTTCTCGAGTTTCTTCTGTTCGGCTTCGAGGGCCGCTTCAGCATAAACACGAGCCTGACGGGTAGCGTCGACACGTTCGAAATTGGTCTTCGCCAACTTCACGGAGTCGTCGATTTGCACCATGATGTCCTGTTCCAGCTTCTTCAGCGTCAGCAGCGCCTGTTCCACCGTGAGCTTCGAACTCTTCACGCGTTCGCGGGCGGCGCGATTGCCCAGCGGAATGCTGAACGTGAGACCGTACGTGTAGAACGGGCGATTGCCTTGGCGGAAATTGTCGAAGCCGTCGCTGAACTCCACCGTGGTGCCGCCAGAGGCGCCGTGGCCGTAAGTGCCGAAGATATCCAGCTGCGGGTAGACTTGATTTTTGTAATAACGGAGTTGAATGCCGTTGCGCTCGAGATCGAGTTTGGATTGCTTTAAATCCTCGCGCTGGTTGAGGCCGCGGCGCCAGCTCTCTTGCAGTTCGAAATTCTGCACGGTGGCGAGCAGCGTTTCGTTGGGCTGAAAATCCACGGGATTCAAGGCTGCGTAATCATCGCTGATCAATTTCTTCAACGCGTTCTGATCGGCGTCCAGAGTGCGTTGCGCGGCGAGCAGATCGGCGCGTCGCGCAGCAACCTGAGACTCGGATTGCTTTTCATCGAGCGGTGCTAGCGCGCCGACTTCCACGCGGCGTTTGTTTTCGGAAAGGAGGCGTTCGGCAAGTTGGAGCGCCTTTTCCTGCACCTTCACGTTTTCGCGGGCGAACACGAGTTCGTAGTAGGCCTGCTCCACAGCGCTGACCGTGCTCATGATCTGCAAACGCAGTTGTGCTTCGGTGTATTTGATACGGTTCTTGGCGACGGCGATGTTCAGGCGCGTGCTGTCGATCCATAAATTCTTCAGCAACGGCTGCGTCAGCGTGAGCCCAACGCGGCCTGAAGTGGTATCGAATGGCGTGGCGGCAGCTCCCGATTTACCGAACGTTTCCGCGATGTTGCCCGACAGATTGTACGTCATCCCGCTGTACGGGAGGAGGCCGTTGATTCCGCTGCTGATGGAATCGGTGTCAGAAGTTGCGGGCGGAGTAGGGAGCTTGTTGGCGTCGAGACTCCCGCCAGCGAGGCTGTAGTTGTGTTGGAGCGTCGAACTGAAATTCGGATCGTAGCCAGCGGAAGCTATCGTGAGATCGCTTTGCGACAGCAACGGTGAGTAGCGCGAGATCTGGATGTCGAGATTTCGCGCGAGCGCCATCTGAACGCATTCGTCGAGCGAGATGGCTCGTGGAGAATTCGTGGCGCTTTGTCCGAGAGCCATTGAGGCGGTGCCGAAGAGAGCCAGAAGGCAAAGTTGAAATCGCATTGCGGGCGGAGCTTGAGTCATTTGTCGCGCTACGTCAAACCAACGAACGCATGGGGATTGTTATTCAACGCTCGGTGAAAGCTTTCCCTCCCGCGCCGCGTGGAATAGGATGCGATTTATCGTTGATCGGCGAAGGAATATTTTGCCGGGCCGGGCGTAACCGGCTCCGCTGCGCGACGTCACCAAATCATGTGTCGGCTGGACTGTTATCCGAGCTATGGCTGAAAGCGGCCTCGACGTGGCGGCCTGCCTTGAGCGGGTTCGCCGGGGCGATGATGATGCGGCGCGCGAATTGGTGTCGCACCTGTATCCGCTCGTGATAAAAATTGTCCGCGCGCATCTGCCACGGCGCGTTGCCGAGGAAGATCTCGCGCAGGAGATCTTTCTGAAGATGTTCGCCAATCTCGGGCAGTTCCGCGGTGTGGTCCCGTTCGAGCACTGGGTGGCGCGGGTTTCGGTGACCACGTGTCTGGACCAGTTGCGGGCGCAGAAACGTCGGCCCGAAATGCGGATGGCCGATTTGTCCGAAACCGAAGCCGAAATGCTCGACACGGTAACGGCTGGCCAAAACGAGCCGCATCCGTCGCAGGCGATGGCCGCGCGCGAATTGGTCACGAAACTTTTGGAATGTTTGAGTCCGCAGGATCGTCTGGTGATCACCCTGCTGGATCTGGAAGAGAAATCGCTGGCGGAAATCCGCCAGATCACCGGCTGGAACGAGACGTTGATTAAAGTTCGCGCGTTCCGCGCCCGTCAGAAGTTGAAGAAGCATTTAGTTGAGATCGAGAAAGGCAAAAGAAAATGAACACGCCCGATAACGTGTGGAAGCAGTTGGCCCGAGCCGCCCGCAAGGCGCCGGTGAGCCAGAGTGACGAAGCGCCATTCGGCTTCGCCGGTCGCGTCGTGGCGCAATGGCGCGCGGGCGAACAGCCGTCTCCTTCCGCGTGGGAGTTTCTCTCCGTGCGCACGCTGGCCTTTGCCGCGCTCGTGATGATCGTCTGCCTGAGTTTGAATTACGAAATCGTGCAGGAACAATTTAGCTTCGACCCCACCGCGCCCGCCGATCTCGAGTCGCTCGTCATCGACCAATAACATGGCCCGCTGGAAAATCATTCTCAGCCTCGTGGCGATCTTCATCGCCGGAGCGATCAGCGGTGCCGTGGTCACACTCCGGGTAGTGAAGAAAGTTGCGGTAAACAATGGTCCCGACCGCTGGCCTGCGGGGATGATGATGGTTTATCAGAAGAAGCTGAAATTAACTCCGGAGCAGATGGAGAAACTCCAGCCGGCCGTTGAGGAAGCTCGCAAGGAATGGATGCAGGCCATGCGCTCCACGATCGCTTCCCAAATGGGTTTGGTGCGGAAGCTCGATGAACAACTGGTCCCGATGCTCACGACGGAGCAGCTTAAACTGCACGAGGAAATGAAGCGGGAATTTCGCGAGCGCGCGCGTCAGCGCCCCGGCTTCAAGCCGCCGTTTGAAAAAGGCCCGCTGGATCGGCCACCTTTCGAGCGCCCGCCGTTGGAAAAGAAATAGGGCAGCCTTGCGGCTGCCCTGCTTCGTTCATTCTAGTCGGATCGTTTTCTTCGAGGTTACCACTTCAATTCCTGCAAACGACGGGCGACTTCCTCCGCGTTCGCGCGGCTGTTGAAGCTGCTGATGCGGAAAAAGCCTTCACCCTTCGACCCGAAGCCGGAGCCTGGCGTGATGACCACGTTGGCTTCGCCGAGAATCTTGTCGAACGCCTGCCAGCTGGTGACACCGGCCGGGCACTTGACCCAAATGTAGGGCGCGTTGACGCCGCCGAATACTTTCAGGCCGGCCTTCTTCGCGCCGGCGCGAAGGACCGCAGCGTTCCCCATGTAGTGTTCGATGAGCGCCTTGACCTGTGCCTTGCCTTCGTCGGTGTAGAGCGCTTCGGCAGCGCGTTGGACGATGTAGCTCACGCCGTTGAACTTCGTCGCCGAGCGGCGGTTCCAGAGCGGATGCAGCGGCTTCATTTCCCCAGTGCGCGTGGCGGCGAGCAATGTCTTGGGCACGACAGTGTAGGCGCAACGCACGCCGGTGAAGCCGCCATTCTTCGAGAAGCTGCGGAACTCAATGGCGCATTCGCGCGCTCCGGGAATCTCGTAGATCGAGTGCGGGATCGCCGGATCGCTGATGTAAGCCTCGTAGGCGGCATCGAAGAGGATGATCGCCTTGTTCTCGAGCGCGTATTTCACCCAAGCTTCAAGCTGCGCGCGCGTGGCGACGGCGCCGGTTGGATTGTTCGGCGAGCAAAGGTAAATGACGTCGACGTGCTTCTTCGGCGGCTCGGGCACGAAGCCGTTGCTTGGACGGCACGGCAGATAGACGAGCTTGCCGTAGGCGCCGGCCTCGTTCGCCTCGCCGGTGTGGCCGGCCATGACGTTCGTGTCCACGTAGACGGGATAAACGGGATCGCTGATGGCGATTTTGTTTTTGCTCCCGAGGACGTCGAGGATGTTGCCGCAATCGCACTTCGAGCCGTCGCTGACGAACACTTCGTCGTCGGCCACGTCGAGGCCCTTGTCGCGGAAATCATTCTTCGCAATCGCGCTGCGCAGAAAGTCATAGCCCTGCTCGGGGCCGTAACCTTTGAAGCTGGAGCGCACGGCCATCTCGTCCACTGCTTTGTGGAGAGCGGCGACGACCGCGGGTGGAAGCGGCTCGGTGACATCGCCGATGCCGCAACGGATGAGGCGCTTGGCGGCTTCGGGATTTGCCTCGCAGAAAACTTTAACGCGCCGGGCAATTTCCGGGAAAAGGTAGCCGGCCTTCAGTTTCAGGTAGTTGTCGTTGAGTAATGCCATAACGCGTAAACGGTAATCCGTAGTCAGTTTTCAGTAATCGATCGCAAGCGCGGCAGAAGCCGCCGAATCAAGGGGCGGACGGTAGCGGAAGTGAAACGGCGTGGCAAGATTCCACGCACGGGAGGAAAGTGGCTTACCCGTTACGGGGGCGGAAGCCCGGCGGGAGATTCGATGGGGCTGGTGTGGAGTCGACGGACTCTTCTTCGATTTCCGTGGCGGTTTCGCCGCTCGATTCCAATGAAACGGAAGCTGGCTCGTTGTGGTTGAAACGCTCGCCTTTGTCGCGCGCGGTGAATCCCGAGGGAAGCTTGGGACCGGCGTTGACGGGTTCGTCTGCCGAAATGCCCAGACGTTCGCGTGCCTTCTTTGCAGCGGCGGTCTGGCCGTATTCCTTCACAATGCGATGCAGGATGGCGACCGCTTTGTCGGTCTCGTTCAGTTTTCCAGAGTAAAGATTGGCGAGGTGAATCGCTGCCCAGCCCCAGCGTTCTGCGGGGAGCTTCTGTTTGAGGATTTCCTCGTATTCAAGCGATGCTGCGCGGGGATTGTTGAGGTTCGATTCGTAAAGGTCGGCGATGCGCAATGCTGCGTATATACGTCGCGGATGCTTGTTCAGGTAATCGCGGAGCAGTTGGACGGCTTCGAGGGGATTACCTTTCATGGCGGCCTGCTCAGCCTCTTCGTAGTCGGGGTCTTTCTGGCCAACGCCGTCGTCATTGAAAACAAAATCGACGCCGTGGGTGCCGATCAAATCCGAGATATCCTTGGCAGCCAGCACCCCCAAGCCGATACCGAAGGCAATTGTCAGCGAAAGGTAACCCATAAAATGCGGATGGGGGACCACTTGCGCGTTGACCTGCGTGTCGTCGGTTTTCTTTTCGTCGGTTGAATCCCCGCTGCCGGATGCTTGAACTGGGGCCGTGGCGGCGTTAGTGGCCGGCTTGTGGGGTGCGTTGTATGCGCCGAAGAATAGGGTTCCGAACGTGATCAGCCCGATGGCGAACACGGCATACAAACCAATCTTGATGGCGACAATATTTTTCACCCGGTTATTCCTCGGTACTTCGGTTGCATCCGACGCTAACTTGAGTTTCGACGCACCCGGTTCGGATTTGTTCTAAAATAGTTGTAATCGGCTCCGTGCCGAGCAGTCAATCTGTTAGCACGATGCGCGCCTAGAATGACGCAGCAGGCGGGTATGATGTAACAGGGGGCTTTGAGAAATAATTTGCGCGAAAGTTGCGCAAATTGCGCGTTGCTCACTATATGAAGATCCCGGCGATGGCAGCGTTGAGCAATGTGGCGGTGAAGCCCACGAAGAGTGCTTTCAAGCCCAAGCGCGCGAGATCGTGTCGACGATCGGGGGCCATCGCGCCGATGCCGCCGAGTTGGATGCCTACCGAGGCGAAGTTTGCGAAACCGGTCAAGGCGAAGGCCGTTAATTGATATGACCGGGCGGACATGAAATCTGGAATCGCTTTCCATCCCTTCATTTGCAGGTAGGCGTAGTGCTCGTTGATCGCCAGCTTCGCGCCGAGCAGGCTGCCGACCTTCGAAACGTCCGCTGTTTCTACACCCATCAGGAACGCGACCGGTGAGAATAGCCACCCGAACAGCTTTCGCAGCGAGAGCCCATCGGCCCAAGCGCCCAATTCGATGCCGACATGACCGAGGCCTGGTTTGATCAATCCGAGCAACGCATCGAACATCGCGACGAAGGCGATGAATACGATCAACATCGCGGCCACGTTCAGCGCTAGGCGTAAACCGTCGCCGGTACCCGCCGCCGCCGCATCGATTCCGTTGGCGTAATTGGACTTCTGGAGTGGCGCTTGAACCGAGCCCGCCGTTTCCGGTTTACCGACCTCCGGCATGAAGAGCTTCGCCAGATACAGACTGCCCGGACACGCCATGATGCACGTGGTCAACACGGCCACCGGATCGGCGCCGTAATTGATGTAGACCACCATCATGCCGCCCGAAATGTGCGCCATACCGCTGGCCATCATCGTGAATAATTCCGAATTCGTCATCCGCGGCACGTAAGGTTTCACGATCAACGGCGCCTCGGTTTGCCCCATGAAGACGTTGGCCGAAACCGACAGCGTCTCCGCGCCACTGGTGCCCATCAGGTGCACCATCACCTTGGCCATCATTCGCACGATGCGCTGCAAAACTCCGTAGTGATACAGCACCGTGAAGAATGCGGAAACGAACAGAATGGGCGGAAGCGCCTTGAAGGCGAAGATGAACATGAACTCCTTGCCCGGATTGAGCGCAATATCACCCGGGTGCGCGAGGTTGCCGAAGACGAACTCCGCGCCCTTGTCTGAGAAGTCGATGAAACTTACCACGACCACCTTCGCCGCGTTCAACGCGCCTGAGACACTGTAAACCTTGCCGCCGATCTCGACCTGCACCTTGAGCACCAGCAGCGCGAGAATGATTTGCAGCGCCACGCCCCAACCGATCGTGCGCCAGTTTACCGCCCGCAAATTTGAGGAACACATCGCGACCAGACCAAAAAAACAGAACACTCCTGCGAATGCCTGACCGCGCAAGCCGATTGCATCGCGCAGCGCGTAACTGGCCAGTCCCAAAACTAAAACCGCTGCGGCGATTCCAAATCGCCAGCTCAGCGGCGTCCGTTGACTCGGCGTTTCGGGAACGAAGGTGGGAAATGCCGGGGCGGGTGGGGTGGGTGAAGGTGATTCCGGATTCATGTCAACGGCGGCAGCATTGGGCCAGTGGAGCCAACGAGCGTGAAGGACATGGGCGGCAGGCTAGAGGTCGAGGCGACGCCGGGCAAGCCGATTGTCGGCGTTATCGTCTCGGCGTTTCTGGACCTGGAGGCCGCGTTTTAATCGAAATTGCCCTTGCCAAATCGATGCTATCCAAGTTCAATCCGCAACCTCAGTTGTGTGGCTGGGTAGCTCAGTTGGTAGAGCAGTCGACTGAAAATTGACGTGTCGGCGGTTCAATTCCGCCCCCAGCCACCACTTCTCGCCCCCTCAGTACCCTAAGTAGTTTCCCTGCGATAAATCGGGGCGGCGTTCGAAGTCACCGCAATGGTTTGAAAAGTTGGGTCGCTTTACGCACAACTCTATTCCCGCATTCTCGTAATAGATCCCCGGTCGGAAAGTTGCGCGGCGAGTGGTTTCGCCTGGCGAGCTCGTTGCACCAGACCAGTAAGCGCTCGGTGGACTCGGTTTTGAAAGCCGCGAGCGGTTCGCCCGGGTTGGCGTCGAGAATCTTCTGATGCACGGCCAGCTCTTCGAGCAGGAGTTGGTTGGTGGCCACTACGCACTTGGCCGCGCTGTGGTAACGATAGCCCGCGAGAACCTCCTTCAGAATGGCCGGGCGGCCCACCGCGAAAAAGCGAAGCCAAAGGTCCCAGTCCATCATGTAGTGGAGGTTCTCGTCGAGCAGTCCCGCAGATTCCAAAAGGGAGCGTCGCCAGAAAGTGGATTGCTGGCAGAATCCGTAGTTGGGCCACCACGCCATCAGATTTCTGGGCGTCAGATTTTCCGGCGCGCGTCGAATTTCGTGCGGGGGATTTCTGTCGTTGAGCAATTCACAACCGCCGATGAGCCAGAGAACGTCCGGATGCGTTTCGAAATAAGTCGCCACGGTGTCCAAGGCGCCAGGGCAAAGGTAGTCGTCGGAGTTGATCCAGCAAACGATGTCCCCCTTGGCTTGGCGCATTCCTTGGTTGATAGCGTCGCTCTGCCCGCGATCCTTGCGGCTGACCCAGGAAGAAATCCGATTGGAATATCTGCGGATGAGATCGACTGATCCGTCCGTGCTGAGACCGTCGAAGATCAGGTACTCGAGATTCGGATAGTTTTGGCCCAGTACGGATTCGATCGTTTGCCCGAGGAAGGCTGCTTGATTGAACGATGGCGTGATTACAGTGATCGACGGTCGAGTCATGTTGTTGGCCTTCTCGGTGCGTGGATTACCGATTGGTTGTGCAGAGGCGAGTGAACCGTTCGTAGGCCTCGTTCCACGCGGCAGGATTTTCGGGTTCAATTTCCGTAACATCGCCGGAGTCGCGCACCACCGCGCGAATGTCCGCGAGCGATGAGAGCTCGCCGCGCGCGCGAACTTGCGTGAGCAAGTTGCCCATCACGGTGGCTTCGATTGGGCCCGCGATCACAGGACGACCACACGCCGTCGCGGTGAATTGATTGAGCAACTGATTGCGCGAGCCGCCGCCTACGATGTGGATCACTTCGATGGGCGTGCCGGTGACCGCTTCGAGACCGGTGAGCACGAGGCGATACTTGAGCGCGAGACTTTCCATCGCGCAGCGCACCAGTGCGCCTTCGGTTTCGGGAACGGGCTGATTGGTCTCGCGACAGAAATCACGAATTGCCTGCGGCATGTCGGGCGGCGCGAGGAATCGCGAATCATCGGGATCGATCAATGAACGCAGGGGCGCTGCCTCGTCGGCGAGTCGCACGAGTTCGGCGTAGTCAAAACTCCGGCCGCGTGCGTCGAAGGATCGTTTGCATTGCTGTACGAGCCACAAGCCCATGATGTTTTTCAACAAGCGGTAAGTTCCGTCCACGCCGCCTTCGTTCGTGAGATTCCACTCCAGTGCGCGCGGAGTCAGGATCGCGTTGGAGACTTCGACGCCCAGCAACGACCACGTGCCGGAACTGATGTACGCCCAGATCGCCCGCCCGGTTTTTGCGGTCGGAACGCCGACCACGGCCGAGCCGGTGTCATGCGTAGCAGGTGCGACGACGGGAATGCGTCCCAGTCCGGTCAACGTGGCGACACTCTCGCGCAAGTTCCCCAACGTGGAACCCGGAGTGACGACTTGCGGAAAAATCTTCGTCGGCAACTCGAGTTTGTTCAACAGGTCGGTGGACCAATTACGCGTCTTCGGGTGCAAGCACTGCGTCGTGCTCGCGTTCGTGAACTCCACGGCCTTGGTGCCGGAAAGACACCAGTTGAACCAGTCCGCCATCATCAGAAAGCAGTCGGTGGCGGCGAGGATCTCGGGACTGCGTTCTTTGAGAGCGAGGAGTTGGAACAGCGTGTTGAACTCCATGAATTGCAGGCCGGTTTGCGCGAAGATTTCCTCGCGCGGCATTTTCGCGAACGTGCGCGCGAGCATTCCCCGCGTGCGCGCATCACGATATTGAAACGGCATGCCGAGCAACTCTTCCGACTTGGAAAGCAGGGTAAAATCCACTCCCCATGTGTCCACGCCGACGGAGGCGACGGCTTTCCCGTGATGTTTCGCCGCGACGGTGAGACCGCTTTGAATTTCCTGCCAGAGACGAAGCACGTCCCAGCGCAAAGTTCCGGCGAGATTCACCGCACCGTTGGGAAACCGGTGCAATTCCTCGAGCCGAATACGGCGCCCGTCCCATCGTCCCGCCATCACCCGCCCGCTTTCCGCGCCGAGGTCGACGCCCAGATAAACTTGTTCGCTCATGCTCGTTTCGAAATTTGGTGACGCGCCCGATGTTTGATCCCGAATCGCCGAACGCCGGCCTTTGGTCGAATCGTCACTCTCGCAGTGTGACCAATTGGCCGCCGCTGTTCAACGTGAGGATTTGTCGATCAAGCTGGAGCTTGCGTCGCGGGAAATCTTCGGCGCAGCGATCAGCGTGGCCACATTCCGTCAGGCCAATCGTAGCTCCCCGGTTTCACACAGACTTCCACACCTTCCGTGCCGATGGGCGCGAGCACGCCGACGCCCGGCGCGCAGGGTTGGCAGGCGGTCAAGCGAGTCCAAGCGAGGTCGCGCAGAACCGCGGCTGCGGTGGCGCCGCCTTCGAGGAGTATGCGGTTCACGGTGGTTCGCACGAGAATGCTTTTCACGGAAATGGCGAGCTGCTTCACCAGTTCGGCGGGACTGCGCCCCTGCGTCGCGGGTCCGTTGCCGATGCCGATCGCGACGATGGGTGCGGTTCGCAGGGCGCGGACGATGGCGTCGATATCGTGCGGCAGGGAGAAGATGGGTGTTTGCGATCGCGCCGCGGCTTCGACGCGTTTCGGCCACGCGACGGCGCTACCGCAAACAAGCAGCGTCGGTCCGGGAATCGAGCGGTGCTTCGGGCAAGGGCGCTCCCGTGGAGGATTCAGACGTTGCCGCGCAGTCAAAATGGCGTCGAAAAATTCCACCCCGCCCGCAGCGAGCGTGTCGTTGTTGAGTTGGCTTGCGTGGTGAAAGAGGTTGGCGGTGCTGGTGGCGTTGGGTGTGAGCACGTCGGTCAAATCACCGCCGAGTAGCTCCGTTACGCGCGACGTTTGGCGCGGATGCTCGGGATCGTTGGCGAAGGCAGTTTCGTGGAGCGGTTGGTCATTGATGAAATACTCGCCGCCGCGTATGACGCGCCCGCGAGTAGGGTTGGCGGAAATGAGGGTCGCACGAGCCTTGTTCGTTGCCACCATGATCGCGCGAATCTCCGCGAGAACGTTGCCGCGCAGGACGGAGTCGCACTTCTTGTAAATCCATGCGGGCTCGGCGCGGGCTACGGCGCGGGCCGTTTCCCCAACGGTCATTGCGGCCTTAGCCGCGGTAAGCGACCGCGAGTTGGTGTCGAGGCAGATCACGTCCGCGTCGGCGCTTGGATTGAAGACGGTCTGCACTTCGGCGCGGAGGCCGTGATTGAGCGCGGCTCCGGCCAACTCGGCGGCACCACTAAGGTCATCCGCGATGACGACGATCATTTGCGCGAGAGTTTCACTGCCAGTCGCACGGCACTGAAGAGACTGCTGGGGCTGGCCTTGCCCTGCCACGCGATGTCGAAAGCAGTGCCGTGATCGACGCTCGTGCGCTGCACCGGCAGGCCGAGCGTCGTATTCACCGCGCAATCGAACGAGAGCGCTTTCACTGGGATGTGGCCTTGGTCGTGATACATGCAGATCACGGCATCAAATTCCTTCCGGCGCGCGGGCGTGAACGCCGTGTCTCCCGGCACGGGTCCGGTGACATCGAAGCCGCGCTTCCGTGCTTCCTCCAAGGCGGGAAGGATGAACCGCTCCTCCTCGCGTTCGCCGAAGAGTCCGTTCTCGCCCGCGTGCGGGTTGAGGCCGCAAACGAGCAGCTTGGGCTTGCGCCCGCGGATGCGAAGCAGCGCGTCGGCCGTGAGTTCAATTACGTCGAGGATACGCGCGGGCTTCAACAGCTTCGGCACCTCGGCGTAACCGACGTGGACCGTCACGAAACTGCACGTGACCCCTTCGGAGTATTGCATCATGCACGAGCGCTCTGCGTTCATGCGCTCGGCGAAGATCTCCGTGTGCCCGGGAAACTTGTGTCCTGCCGCGTGCAACGCCTCCTTGTTCAATGGTGCCGTGGAAACTGCCGCGACCTCGCCTTTTAATCCCGCCTCGATGCTCGCGATGACGTAGCGAAACGCCGCCTCGCCGCACGCCGCACTGACTTTTCCGGGCGTCACTGAAGCGGCCTCGATGCACTGCAAGTCCAGCACGCTTGGAGTGCTCACGCCGCGACTAACGCTCGACCAATCAGCCTTCGCGATGATCGGTGCGGTGAACGGCGCTCCGATTCTCTCCGCCACACGCCGAAGCACGCCGGCATCGCCGAAAATCACCGGAGTGCATTCGCCCGCGATCTCGGCGTCGCCGAGCAGGCGCAGGCAAATCTCCGGCCCGATTCCGGCTGGGTCGCCCATCGTGACGGCGATGCGAGGCAAATTGGCGCTCATGTGCGGTCATCATGAGCAAACGCCGGTCACAGCGCAACTCGCCGCAATTGGGCGCCGCTAAGGCTGGCTCACTTTGAGGCGGAGGAAACGGTTGGTGGCCTGATTCATCGGCGTTCGGTCGCGCGCGGTGATGGTTTGGGTGGTAAGGCCGTCGAGGAGTTGCCATTGCTGCTCGACGTCGTTGGTGGAAGAGAGCCACGGGCCTGCGGGCGAGGCGGCGGCTTCGACGATGTTTGTGATGTCGGTGGCGGCTTTGGTCCGGGTGTAGGTGAGGGTGAGAAAATTGTTCGTCACCGTAGGCGCGGGCAATCCACCGCTGTTGCTATTCAGCGGATCAAGGCCGAGGGAATATTCGAGCAGGAGCGGTAGGCTGTCGCCGTTGGCATCGGAGTTGGAGGGAGTGTTGGCGGCGAGGCCGTAGTTGCTCTTCCACTGGTTGAACGCGGTGGGCCCAGGGCCGGTGGCATAGATGGAGTAGGTAAAGCCGCCGCCGCCGGTGAGGTTCACGGGGTTGGGCCAATTGCCGAACGGATACGCGGCGAAGCGCAGGTTGCCGCCGCTGTCGGCGGATACCCGCGCATTGATGTCGTCAGACCAGATCGCGAGCCAGTAGGAGTTCCCATTGGTGATGGTGAGCAGGGCGGTGAGCGGGAAGTTCTGCCAGCCGGCGGTGACGTTGGTGAGCGTGACTGTGGGGCGGAGGAGGGCACTGGCATTGCCGCCGTTGTCCGCATAGATGGCGCACTGGTAGCGACCGGAGATGGCGCCGACCTTGGCGCGGATGTGCGTCACGGTGCCGCTGGCTTGGGCGAGGAGGCGGTTGGCATTGATGTAGGCGCCCGTGTTGTCGGTGATGTAGTCCGTGCTGGCGCCTTCGTTGGTGTTGCCGAACACGAACGGCCCACCGGCGGCGATGACGTTGATGGTCACTGGCGCGGAGGTCTTGCCGCGCCCGTTGTCGTCGAAAGCTGTGGCGGTGAATGTGTAGCTACCGATGGGAACATTCGACCAGGTGAACGCGTAGGGTGCTGTCGCATCGGAAGCGAGGCGGTTGGTGCCCGCAAAGAATTCCACGTTGGTCACGTTGCCTGAAAGCCCCGTGGCGGTTGCGTTCAAGGTGATCAGTGCCGGGGCGAAGTAGGAAGCGCCGCCGGCGGGCCCCGTCAGTCCGACGCTGGGCGGGAGGTTGCTCGTATCGAGCACCACTTGAATTTGATTCGTCGTGTCGTGTCGCACGCGCAGCACGCCGGTCGCACCGTCGTAGGTCCAGCCCGCATTGGTGAGGCTGGTGAGCAATGGTAGCGCCACGCCGCCCGCGAGCACGTTGGTGGGCACCGAGGCGAGGCGAAAAACTTCCGTCGCCGCGTTGTCGAACGTCGTGTAGGTGATCGCGTTCGGCCCGTAGTTGATAAACTTCACCACCGAGGAGGAGCGAAGCAGGTGGTTTTCATCCGAAGGTGCCCATTCGGGAAACGCGCCCATCGCGAGGATGAAGTGGCGGATGTAATCGCCGTGGCCGTCGCTATACCAGTTGTAGCCGTTTTGGATCAGCTCGAAGGGGCCCTCAATCACCGCGCCATTGGTGCGCGCCATGTAGGTGCACCAGTTGAGCGAGCGGAAGGCTTTCGCCTTGAGCGAAAGATCGCCGGTCTTTTCCGCCAGCATCGCGCAAATGGCGGCGAAGCGGCTCGTGTGGCTGGCCATCTTGAACTTGTAGGCGTTCTGTTCCGAAATCACGCGCGCGCCGTATTGCAGCCCGGGCTCGCCCTGATCTGTGCCACCGAAGTTCGCTTCGATCCAGGCGATGAGATTGGAGGAATGCGGGGCCCAGCTCGGGTTCAGCTCGGGACGTTCGAGAAAGTAACGGACGGTCTGGCCGGGATTGTATTGGTTGAGGTTGCCTGATGGATTGCTGCCTTGTCCCAAGTCCTCGAAGTATTGCGTCCACCAGTTGTTCGTCATCGGATGCGTCATCAACCACGTCCATGCATTCGATCGTGCCGCGGCGTAGCTGTTGGTGTTGCCGAAACCCAGCCGAATCAACTCATCGAAGAGCCGGATCGGCGCGATCACGTGAGAACAGTAATCTTCGACGATCGCGCCGGTCTGCGCGTTGGCGCGATACGGCCACGGCGATTGGTTGACGTTGCCCGTGCGGATGCGCAACGCGAGCGTATCGGCGCAGGCAATGGCGGCATCGCGATACTTCGTCTCGCCGGTGATCTTATAGAAGCGCAAGTAACCGAAGTCGCCCAACTCGCCGAACTTGTCGGGTTCAATCACGCCGACGCCTTCCGAAATATTGTCCGTGCCGTATTGGGGATTGCCGGCTGCGGAAGCGCTCCATGGCGCGTTGGCGTAGTAATAGTTGCTTGGCGTCGTGCCGTTCGTCGTCATCTGGTAATCGAGCAACGCACGCACGGCGGCGAGAGCGTTGGTGTCCCCAGAGTAGGCGTAGTAAAGGGTGAGCGAGTCAGCAAGCATCGAGTTGCGGCCCGCGGGATGATTCGGCCATCCGCTGCCGAGAAAGGTCGTCGGGCTATATTCGCTGTGCGTGTAGATCGTCGGCAAGCCGTTGGCGGGGTCAATTGGCCCGACCATCGCCGCCTTGATGAAATTTGCAGACATCGTTGCGACTGTGGCGAAGGCCTTTTCCTGCGGCTGCACCCACGATAGCAGATTGCTCGAGCCGTCGAGAACGACCGTGTGGGTGTCGAGCGTGGCGGCAGGAAGGTCATTGCAACTGATGGCAATCAGCGCAACCAAGTTCGTTAAGCGGCGGACAACAATCGCCCCAATTCCTCCGCCGCTCGCAAGCCGTCGCGGTTGCCCGCAAAACTCGAAGACAACACTTTGCATCTTCGCTCAATAAAAACGATTTTCCCGACACCTATCAAGCGCGCTTTCGTGCACGCGCTGCCAGCGAGACCCTCGCCCGCTGCGTGTTGAGAAGTTCGTTGCGACGGCCTACTTCAATTCCTTCAACCGCCACCAAGCCGACTCCACCCAGAAGAACTGCGAGTAATAGAGCTTGGCGTAGTCGTAGTGGGCGATCACGCGTTCCACATCGGCCGCGCGTTGTTTCAAGATCGTGGTGTCGGGGGCGAGCGTGACGACCCATGCTGCCGCGGTGGGTTCGCGCACGAACTCGGTTTCCATGCTGCGACGCGGCGCGACCTTGTGAAAATTCCGCAACTGCACGTGCGCGAGATCCTGTGCCTCGGTTTCGGTCTTCTGGGGTTTCCAGCCCTTGTTCATGACGCGCCAGTCCATTTCGAAATGGCGCGTGTCGGCGTTGTCGAAATGCTCCGCCATCGGCAGGCTTTTGAACGCGAGATCGGCGCTGGCCTGAAGCCCTCTCGCATAGGCCGCGCGGAGAGTCGCGTCCTTCTCCATTTCCCAAAGCCCGCGAACCGCTCCGACGCACGTGCAGGAGGTCCACGTGTGATACTTGGCATACTCGAATACCATGCCGTGTTCGCAGGCTTCTAGGCGCGTGCGGTTGTCTTTGCCGCCACGCTCGGTCAGGGAGTTGCGGTAGAGCCGGTCCCAGTTCGCCTCGCCGGTAACGGAGTGGAGCAGCTTGCACACGAAGAGCAGGCGCGGCGCGCTGTCGAACGTGAACCCGTTGAACGACCCGCGTCGGCCGAACGGAGGCTCGGCCGGCATCGACCATTTCAGGCGCACGATTTCCTCTGCCGTTTCGACGAGATGTTTCTTGATGCGTTTGCGTTCTTCCCGCGTTGCCAGTCCGGATTCGAGGTAACGCCACAATCCGAGAAACCATGGGAACGTCTGGTCATTCGAGCCCATCGGATAATGCGACTTCCCGTCCGTGCTCACCCCGCGACCGACGAAGCCTTTCACGTCGCTGATCGAGTTGAGATAGAGCAAGCCCTCCATCAAGCGCCGCGCCTTCGCCGCGTCTGCCTCGGACTTCGTATGCCGCCAGCGATTCACCGCGGCGTCCATGTAGAGGCCGTTGAACATCGCGCCGTTCTCGATCGGCGACCACCAACCGAGCGCGTTCGGTTTGCCCGCGCGACACTCCTCCGGCGTCGGCAAACTCACCGAGCCATCGAGGTCCGCGAAGTCGATCATGATGCCGTATTGATCGATGAACCGCCGCCAAAGTTCGGCGTGCGCCTGCTCAACCGCCATGGCGGCATCGACGGCAAAGCCCGTGCGCGGCATTCCTGCGACTCCGGCAGCGGTAGCGATTGATGTTTGGAGAAACGTGCGACGGTTCATGAATTCGAGGTGCTGAAAAGGTTGATGGTTGTTAGCGCGAGGGTAGTGAGATGGGTGCGCTTCGTCCAAGTGCCGAAAGTTGCGCCAGCTCCACCGCACTCAGCGCACGATTAAAAACCGCCACTCCGCCGATCCACCCCGTGAAGCCGACGCTGCGGCTGCTGTGGATGACGCGTCCGATCGTAAATGGGCCGCCGGTTCCATCGTTGGCAGGAGCATAGAGTGCGTGCGGATACCACCAGGGGTTCAGGCGCAGCGCTACGAGATCGCGCGCGACCTCCTGGCCGCCGCGCAGCGTGACCTCGATCTTGGTGAAGCGATACTCGCGCAGCTCGACGCGTTCGTCGGCGGACTCCCTCAACACCTTCACGCTGAGCGGCTCACCTTCGGGCGGGTTGTAGTATTGATCCTTCGGGAAGCTCTCGTCCTCGTCGGCCTGCTTGCCGGGCAGCTTCGCGTAATGGCCCTGCATGTAGGCGTTGTAGGCGGACGAGATGAGTTTGTCGTTCTTCGGGTTCTCGAGCCAGCGATCGCCAGACACGCCGTTGAGCCAGCCGGTGAGTTCGTGCCGCTCGTGATCGAAGGTCATGGCGAAGCACCGCCACGACGCATCGAGCACTTCGGGTGGTGAATCGGCAGGCACCTTCGGTGAGGCATCAGCGGAGTTGCACTTGTGCAGCGCATATTTGTTCAGGAACGAACTCGCGCCATTCTCGGACACGTGACCACAGGCGGTGCCTTCCTTGTTTAGCCCGGCAAACAGAGCGTATTGCCGCTGCCCGCGCTGCACCTTCTGAATTGAGGTGGTTTCCTTCTGCTTCAAATCGGTGCCTTCGTGCCAGATGCCAGCGAGCGCGTGATTGCCGCTCTCGCGAATGGCCCACACGACGACGCTGACCGACTTGCCCGCGCCTTTGATATCGATGGGCGAGTCGTGCAGCCGTTCGCGCGGCACAAAAAGGAACGGCCGAAAGGTGGCGTCTTCTTCTTTGCGGATGCGAATCGCCTGGCCGAATGGCCCACGTCCGAGTAACGGAAAGTCCGCATACGTCGCCTCGCGGCCTTCGCCCCAAAAGTCCTTGATGTAGTTCCCGGCATCGAGCGCGAAATTGTTCTTCGCGCCTGTTGGCACGTGCGCGGTGAAACGGTGCGCGCCGTCCGGTTCCCGTTTCACGAAGTCCCAGAAGGCGACGCAGCCCAGCGTGTTCACGACGGTGGCGACGCGGTCGGCGGCCGAGTCGGCGCCGTGCGCGGCTGAAATGATGAGTGGGAGGATCATTCCCATGAGTGTCCGATTCACGATGGGATGTTGACCAAGATCGGTCGTGTTGAAAAGTTCCGACATGATAGGGGGAGTCATTCGCCACTGAACGACGTTGCTTGGCGCGGCGGACTCTGATTCGCTTTGGCATCAACCTCGCGATCATTGGCGGTGGCCCGGCAGGGCTGTGTGCGGCCGAAACAGCTGTGGCGGGCGGCGCGTCGGTGACGCTCTTTGATGCGAAGCCCTCGGTGGGGCGAAAGTTTCTCGTGGCGGGTCGCGGAGGTTTGAATCTCACCCACACGGAGCCGGCGAAACTTTTCGCTGCGCGCTACACGGGCTCGGATCAGCCAGCCGAATTCTGGGCAACCCTCCTGCGTGATTTCGACGCCGATGCGTTGCGGAAATGGGCCGCGGAGTTGGGCGTGGAAACGTTCGCGGCGACAAGTGGTCGCGTCTATCCGCGCGAACTCAAGGCGGCGCCGTTGTTGCGTCGCTGGGTGCATCGGTTGCGCGAATCCGGTGTGCGTTTCGCGTTGCGCCATCGTTGGACCGGACTGCGACGCGGCGCGCGGTGGGAGATTGATTTTCAAGTCGACGGTGAAGCGCGGACCGTCGAAGCCGACGCGGTTATTCTTGCCGTCGGCGGCGCGTCATGGCCGGAAACCGGTTCCGATGGCGCGTGGATTCCGGGATTGGAAAAGCTGGGCGTCTCTGTCGCCGCGTTCGCTTCCGCCAATTGCGGTTGGGAACTGCCGTGGCCACCCGCGGTGCTCGCGCAAGCGGAAGGCAAGCCTTTGAAAAATGTCACCGTCCGTGCGGGCGAAGTCACCGCAGTGGGCGAGTTGCTCGTGACGAGCTACGGACTTGAGGGTGGCGCGATTTACCAACTCGGCCCGGCGCTGCGCGCAATGGCGGAACCGGCGATCGTCATCGATTTCAAACCCGCTCACACCGCGGCCCAACTCGTCAGGAAACTCGGCAACTGCCCGCGCAACTTTCTCGCGGAAGCGCGTTCGCGCTGGAAGCTGAGCGACGCGGCGTTTGCCATTTTGGAAAACCTGCCGGGCCACGCGCCGTTCACTTCGGCCGAAGCTTTGGCGGCGACGACGAAAGCTTGCGAGCTACGGCTCTCCGGGCCGCGACCTTTGGCGGAGGCGATTTCCTCCGCGGGTGGAGTTCGCTGGAGCGAGGTGGACTCGGCACTTATGTTGCGGCGATTGCCGGGAGTTTTTGTCGCGGGCGAAATGATCGACTGGGAAGCGCCGACTGGCGGCTATCTCATGCAAGGTTGTTTCGCCACGGGCCATCGCGCCGCGCGCAGTGCGCTCGCGTGGCTGCGTGAGCGGGAGAAAACTCGAGATCAGTCCGTAGACGGCTCCGCGCCGAAATAAGGATAGTCGTTCTCCGGAACAAACTCCTGCTCGACCGGTGCTGGCAAAACATTGCTGGTCGCTGCTGCGGGAAGGGCTGCGGCCGCGAGACCGCACGTCAAAGCGCGGCGAAGTGCTTCGCGGCGGGTCAATGAGACTGTCTGTGACAGGGAAGATTTGTCGTTTGCTTTCATGTCAGGCTTCAGTGAAGGGACCGGCGTTTTGGCTGGTGAGTTTCTCGCGCACTTTGCGGCCGTCGAAGACGCCAACCTCCGTCTTCGCCTTAACCACCAGCGCCGCCGCCGTTCCAGCGGCTTCGCCAAGCGCCATAGCCGTCGCGGTCACGCGACTGGAGGCACTCGCCTCGCTGCTGGCGCTGTGGCAGCGACCGGCGACGAGGAGGTTGCTCACCTTCTGCGGAATAAGCGTGCGATAGCTAATGTCGTAGGGCTTCGGTTGAAAGCCGGAGCCGGTGAAAGGCTTATCGGTCGTCGTCTCGGGCGGATGTATGTCGAGGAACCAGCAGCCGGTGGCGATGGCGTCGTCGTGGCGGGTCGTTTTTTGCAGGTCGTCGAGCGTGAGGACATTCAGACCCACTATGCGCCGCGTGTCGCGAACGCCAATGAACGGACCGCTCATGATGTAGTAGCTGTTTTCAAAACCGGGCACCTTCGTCTTCCATTCCTTGAAAATGGTCCACGCATCCTTGCGGCCTTGAATCTCCGCGCGGGTGAAATCGGCCGCATCGGTCGCATCGGCGGGGATGCGCGTGGCATGGACATAGACCTCGTCTTTCGCGAAGGCGAACATGAGTCCTGGTCCGTAAAAATTTGGCAGTCGGCCTTCCTTGTGCGCCTCGATGAGCACCTTCTTCGCCGCGTCCTTCGTCTCTTTCACGGGCACCACATTGCCGATGCGGAAATGCATCGTCAGTGGCATGAGCGGGGTGGATTTGATGGTCGGGCAACCGGCCCAATGCGCGATGTCGCCATCGCCCGTGGCGTCGATGACCTGCCGCGCCTCGATGCGCGTGAGCCCGTCCTTGTTCGCGATGGTCACGGCGGCGACGCGGCCCCCCTTCACCTCCACATCGCAGGCGACGCTGTGATAGAGCACCGTCAGAAGGTCGCGGTGTTTCAGGATGAGTTCGTCGCTCAGCAGCTTGAACTCCTCGACGTTGGGGATCCACACGCTGCCCCAATACTTCGTGATGAGTTCAGGCCGGAGGTCGTCGATGTGCTTCGCGCCAACTTTTGCCACGCCGAGCTTCTGCAGCAACTCCAGCGCGATGCCCTTCACGACGAACCGCCCGCTCGGCTTGTCAATGAGCCCGTCGAAATACGGCAGCCCGACCGTGGTGATGATGCCCCCGGAAAAGCCCGCGCGTTCGACGAGCAAAGTCTTCGCGCCATTGCGTGCAGACGAAAGCGCCGCCGCGATGCCGGCGCAGCCGCCGCCACAGACGAGGACGTCAGTTTGGATGGTTTTCATAGGCTTAGA
The DNA here is from genome assembly GCA_044224905.1 of Limisphaerales bacterium. Taxonomy (GTDB): domain Bacteria; phylum Verrucomicrobiota; class Verrucomicrobiia; order Limisphaerales; family JBGAJN01; genus JBGAJN01. The sequence goes on along the minus strand of JBGAJN010000001.1, from coordinate 252,683 downwards.
TCGGGAAATCAGGGATTCGCTTGCAGCCCGACGTTGTTGCGGATCGTCACGTTCTCGCAACCAGTCACAGGCGGAATGTCGCGCACGGCGCCGTTGAAAATATTGTCGGTGACCAGGATGTTGTCGCCGGCGGGAGCGAACGTGATCGCGTGGTCTGCTTGGGCGCCGCTGGTGAAAATGTTTCCGCGCACCGTGACGTTGCCATAGCGACCGTCCGGTTCATACGTCGTGAAATACACCTCGGCGTAGCGCTCGTAATCGGCGGTGACGAAACTGCGGCGACCGCGATGCGGATCGCGCTCGCACTTGGTGGTGTTGTTCACGAAGACATTGTCCGCGAGGACGAAGTTGCGCGGCTGATTGATCCACGAACCGCGCCCGCCGTTGCGGAACGTGTTTCCCACGATCGTCACGTCCTCGCAGGATTTCTCCACGCTCATCACGCGCGAGCCGTTCGAGCCGTCGATGGTGTTGCCCGTGATCGTGGCGTCTTTGCAAAACTCGGCGAGGAAGAACGCGCCCATGCGCGAGCCGGTGATGTGATTGTTGGCGAAGATGACGCCGCGGCTTTTCTGAATGTGCATCGTGTCGCCCAGTGCGCTGAACCGGCAGCCGCGCACGATTACCTTCTCGCAACCGACGAGATCCATCGCGCCCTTGCCGGGACCGCTGCCGGTGGGCGCGTAGAGGCCCGACGTCGCGTGGAACAGCGGGCCGACAAGTTTCGCATTCGGTCCGGCCGCCGTGGCGAAACGGATCGGTGCACCTTCCGGCCTTTCGGCAATGCGGATGAACTCGTGCGTGCTCTCGACGACGAAGTATTGTTTGCCGCGCACGAGATTCGTTGGCAACGCGTCGCCGAAGAAACAGATCGAATCTGCGCCGCGCGTCGCGTCCTTGCCTTCGCGCGGCTTGGACACGGCGATCGGCTTCGAGCTTTGGACGAACACGCGATCGTCACCCGCCGCCATGCGAAGCGGACCGCGGACGAGGTCGTTGCGGAAATATTTCGCCGCCATGGCGCGTTCAGCGTCGTTGTAATCCTCCGGCCACACGGTGATCTGCCACAGGTAGCCGTAGTCCCACATGAACTTCCCGCTGCGCTCCAGCGTGCAGTTTTCCACCGTCACGTTGCGCGCGAAGGTCAGCACGTCGCGATCGCTCTTGGGCTTCTCCGCGCCGAGCACCGTGATGGCCGCGCCGGCGAGTCCGTCGGAAGTGACGTCGCGGAAGGTCAGATTCTCCGTGCGCCCGCCCGGCGTGGTGGTGATCAAAATAGCGCGCGTGTTTGCGTTCGGCTCCCACGTGTTCTCCGCTTTTGACGGATCAAACACGTGTCCGGTGAAATGGCCGCCGAACCAGCGGAAGTCGGTCACGTTCGTCCCCGCGAACCAAACGACCCGCGCTTTATCGCCGAGCGTTTTGGGCAAATGAAACCGCGCACCGTAGGCGGAGACCGTCGTGTGCGAGGCGATCGTCAGCGGCGTCGTGCCTTCGACTTCGTAATCCCCCGGCGGAATGGTCACCGCGCCGCCGTGCTCAATCGCTGGGGCGAGAAGCGTGGCGAGCTTGGCAGTGTCATCGGCGAAGGCGGGTGTGTTGAGCGCAAGAGCGAGCGCAAAGAATGCGACGGCGCGGCCGGTTCGTGCGATGAGGCCCAGCGGAATAGATTTCACGCTGTGAGAATATTTGCGCCCCCATGACTCGGCGAGTCGATTTGCGGATGGTCTGGCAGCCTCGCGCGGAGTTATGCGACGACTTCCACCTTCACCACTTGGATTTGATTCTTCCCCGACTTGGGGAACGGGCGCGGCATCGGCTGCGCGTAGCCGCCATGGTCGATGGTGCGGCAGCGGAGTTCGTAGGTGCCAGGCGTGAGCGTGCGCGAGTCCGCGGTCCAGCGGCAGAGCGTGTAGCGGAGCGGCCATTCGCGCGGCTGCCTAGTCTTCGGATCGAACTGCACGGGGTGCAGCTTCGCGTTGCCGAAGCCTTTGATCGCGTCGGGATCGAACGGCGCGATCTGCGCGTCCTGCCACGGCGCCTTGGTGAAATGGGGATCCTTGGCCGGCAGCGGTTCGCTGGTTTTGCGCAGCCAGTATTGCACCTTCGTGAGACCGGAGACGCCGACCTGTGCGTTGCCGTGGATCGCGAGCGGTTCGCCGGCCTTGATCTGCTCGGGCAAGGCGGCGAAGCGCGCGAAGGTTTTCAGCCAGCTGTTCGTGTCGTTGTTGCCGTTGGCGTAAGTGTCGTCGGACTGGTGCGCGTTGGTGAAGACGAGGCGCTGGAGCCACTTCACGGATTTGAACCCATACGCTTCGGGCACGATCATGCGCACGGGACCGCCGCGTTCGCCGGTGAGGAATTCGCCGTTGAGTTTGTAGCAAAGCAGCACGGGCAGTTCGCCGGGCGGTTCCTCAAAGACTCGGTTCATCGGCAGGTAACACTTGAAGATCTGCTTCGGGTCTTCGTTGTGATGGCCGTAGTAATAAACGTGGCGCAGGTTCTCGACCGGGCCGGCGAGCCAGAGCACGTCGCGCAACGGCACACCTTCCCATAGCCCGTGCCCGAGCGGGTCGGAGAGGTTGTTGCACGTGATGACCTTGAAGTAACTGGTCGCCTTGGTCTTCGCGATCTCCATTAGCCGGTCGAAGGTGAGGGCGGTGCCGTTGGCTTTGAGCAGTGGGCGCTCGATCTTTGAATTGCTGGCCGGGTCAGCGATGATTTCGAGCTGCCACGTTTCGCGCACCATGCCGATCTCGCGGAGCTTTTTGATGGGCTGCTGGTACGGGATCGGGTTGCCGCGTTCGACGTTGTAGAAATCGCCGGACTGCGTGATGCAACAGCCGCCGGTTTCGCACACGGGACCGGCTTTCTTCTTCGCTGCTTTCGCGGCCGCGGCGGCGACTGCCTCGGTCGTGACGACTGCGGGCGCAGCCGCCGCCAGCGCGGCGCCGGCAGTGCCGAGGCGGAGAAAGTCGCGGCGGGAGAATGCGGATTTTTTCATAACGATGGGCGACGTGAGAAGATCAGCATTTGCATGCCGAAAACCGATTCGGAGTGCGAGCGCTGAAATCCGAGGTTGGAGAGAATGCTTTGCGAACGGGTGTGATCCGGGTGAACGTCCGCGAACAATCCCTCACTGGGAAAATGTTCATCGAACCAACGCAACCAAGCGCGGCCCACTTCAGCGGCGTAGCCCGCTCCCCAATACAAACGCGCGAGCCGAAATCCCAGTTCAATCCGTTTACCGTCCGGCAAGTGAAACAATCCGGAATCGCCGATCGCCCTGCCGGATTCGCGGTGAATGATGAGCCGCTTGCTGAAGCCGAATCGCTCCTGATGTTGGCGGTAGCGGGCGATTCGTTGGTTCGTTTCCTCCAGCGTCGCATCGGGTCCGCCGGGAATGAACTTCATTACCTCCACGTCGGAGAACCAGCTGAATGCTTCTTCAGCGTCCGCTGCTTCGAACGGGCGCATCCGCGTGCGTTCCGTCTCGATCCAGTCAGTCGCGTCTGCTCCATAAGAAATTGCCGTCTCCGCGGCGATGACACCGGGAGACGGCGACGGACTCATAGCGAAATCGGATCGAGGTCAGCAGCCAGACATTAGCGCTTGGCCGAGGCTTGGCCGGTGCCCTTGATGCTGAAATCGTCGTAGTGCACGTCCACGGGATTGGTCGTGAGACTGACGAGTGATTTGGTAGCGTGGGAGATGCCGGCGGACTGGAACGAGCCGACGGGTTTGCCATCGATGATGACGCTGAGTTCATCGCCCTTTGTGCGCACGACGAGCGTGTGCCAATCTTTGAGGCTGAGCTTCGCATCGAAGCGTTTGGCCTTCGAGGCGAGCATTTTCTTCTCGGCGTCGGTGAGCTTGTTCTCCTTCTTCCGGTCGTAGAGTCCGCCGGTGAGATCAAAGCCGCCGGTCTTGGCATCGGAGAGGTTGACGCTCGTCGGAGCGATGCTGGCCTGGCAGATGTGGCCAGCGTGCGAGCCTTTGTAATCCTTGTCATCGAACCAGACGTTGAAGCTCTTCGCCTTGTCGCTCATGAAGCGGAACTTCACCGACACTTCGAGATCGCGTTCGCCGGGGAACTTGATGTTGTCCACCGCGGAGTGGTCGGAAGTCGGTGCGGTGATGCCAATGAGCATGCCGTCTTTCACCACGCTGCTGCTTTTGTAGTGACCCCAGCGCGGGCCGAAGGCGTTGCTGGAAAAGTCATCCGCGAAAATTGTGCGGCTGTAATAGCCTGCCGGTTCAGCGGCGAATGCGACGGTGGCAGCCAATGAGGCCAGGAAGGGAGCGAGGAAGGATTTCATAGCAGGTGCTTTAGCCAATCCCGGTGCCAATGAGAAGATGAAAAGCGCCGCCATCACCCGAAGCGCATCTGTTCAGGGGTGAACGAGCTGGTAAATGCGGTTGGTCGCTAGGGGTGTAATCGTCACGCGGTTGATACCGGAAACCACAGCGGGCGCGTTGGTGAGCAACGTCCAGTTCGAATTCGCCAAGTTGGTCCGCTGCTGCACGACCCAGCCAGCCGGGGAAGCGGCCCATTCCAGAATCACACTATCACCGGTTCCGCGGACGATGTTTAGTTGCGGAACATCGAGCGCGGTGCCCTGTGCCTGAAATGTGAAATTCGGACCGCGATAATAATAGTTCGAGGTCTGACCGGAAAACACACCGTTGGAAATAATGGTGGCGCCGACGTAATTGGAGAGCAAAGACGTCGGGCGGAATTGGTTGGTGTTGTGGAAAGCCAGCAGCATCGCTGCGGATGGAAAGTTTGATCCGTCTTGCACGCTGATACTGTAGCGCCGCCCGGCCAACAAAGTGATTTGCACATTGCTGTAAACCATCGCGCCATTGCTGACGGACGTTGTCAGTGGAAACGTGGCGAAAATGAAGTTGGTGTCGGACCAAAAGCGGATCACCGGATTAGAAACGCTAAGGTTGTTATACCCGACGCTGGTGACGGCCAGATTTGTAACCGGAGTGAAAGTGAAGGCTGCGGCGCCGTTGACATATCCGACTCCTTCAGAGGCACCGTTGGTGATCGCCAAATCAGCGTGAAGTGTCCACGTCGTGATCGACAAGAATATGGCGCTCCAGCCGATGATGGAGCCGGCGCAGGTGCTCATGGTGAGAGCATGAGTGCCCCGGCGGAGTTTGGCAGCCGAAAAATGAGCGCGGTCGTCTTCTGGTCAGGCGGACGGTTCAGCCGGCATCTTCCCACCATTGATCAGGAACAACACAGCCATGCGCACGGCGAGGCCGTTGGTGACTTGATCGAGAATCAGGGAACGCGCGCCGTCGGCGATGTCGCTGTCGATTTCCACGCCGCGATTGATCGGGCCGGGATGCATGATGAGCGCGTCTGGCTTGGTGCGCTCGAGACGCGCGCGCGTGAGACCGAAGAGCGTGGCGTACTCGCCGATGCTGGGGAACATCGTCTTGCGCTGACGTTCGTGCTGAATGCGAAGCAGGTGGATGATGTCCGCGTCGGCAATGGCTTCATCGACGTTGTAGGTGACGCGGCAGCCCATCTGTTCGAACACGCGCGGCACGAGCGTGGACGGACCGCAGAGCGTGACTTGGGCGCCGAGTTTGGTGAGCGCCCAAATGTTCGAACGCGCGACGCGGCTGAAGAGAATGTCACCGAGAATGGTGACTTTCAGTCCGGCGATCTTGCCTTTGCGTTCGCGAATCGTGAACGCGTCGAGCAAGGCCTGCGTGGGATGTTCGTGCGCACCATCGCCGGCGTTGACCACGCTGGAATCAAGAAAGCGCGAGAGAAAGTGCGGCGCTCCCGTGGCGCTGTGGCGGATGATGATGATGTCCGCGTTCAACGCCTCGAGGTTCTTCGCCGTATCTTTGAGCGTTTCGCCTTTTTTCAGCGACGACGCCTCGGCAGTGAAGTTGATCACGTCGGCGCTCAAACGTTGCGCGGCGAGTTCGAAGCTGATGCGCGTGCGCGTGGAAGGTTCGATGAACAGGTTCACCACGGTCTTGCCGCGCAGGGCCGGGGTTTTCTTGATCGCGCGTTCGCCGACGCCTTTGAAGGCCATGGCCGTGTCGAGCACGGTCATGATTTCCTGGGTCGAGAGCGACTCGATATCGAGCAGGTGTTTGCGTTGCCAGGTCATGGTTTCTCGAGCGTTACGCAGTCGTTGCCGCCGTCTTCTTTCAAGCTCACTTCCACGCGTTCGTTGCGCGCGGTGGGAACATTCTTGCCGACGAAATCCGCCTTGATGGGCAGCTCGCGATGCGCGCGGTCGATCAACACCGCGAGTTGCACGCGCTTGGGCCGGCCGAAATCGTTGAGCGCATCGAGAGCGGCTCGCGTGGTGCGTCCGCTGAACAACACGTCGTCCACGAGGATCACTGTCTTGCCCGTGACGTCGAATGGCATCTCGGTGGGATAAACCGTTGGTGCGGCGTGATCGCTCAGATCATCGCGATGCATCGCCACATCGAGCGAACCAACTGGCACGGGGTGGCCCCAGATGGTGCCGAGAATCTCCACTATGCGCTTGGCGAGGTGCGTGCCGCCGCGCGGAATGCCGACGATGACGACGTCGCGGCTGGCGTCATTACGCTCGACGATTTCGTGCGCGATGCGTGTCAGGGCGCGTTGGATTCCAGTTTCGTCGAGCAGGCGGTTGTTTACGGGCATAAAAAAACCGAAACCGGTCCATGCGGATCCGTTTCGGTGAAAGTGTTGGGTCTATTTCATTTCCTTGCCGACCTCGCAGGATCGCTTAAAGGAACAGGGTTTAGTTGTCGCGGTTTTCTTTATCTTTATTCCGGTTTTGCCGCCACTTCGAGCGGTGCTTCACGATCCAGTCGGTCAGAGCTTTTTCGAAGCCGATGTCGTAGCCAAGTTTCTCGGATTCAATCCACTTGTGCTTCAGAATCTCCTCCCGCTCCGCTTGAAATTCGCGGTAGAGGTTGGAGTTCTTCAACAAATCATTGCCGGTCGGCGAAGTGCTCATTGTTGAATCTGATTAAGCGTTTAATGGATCGCGGAACGTGGCTCGAATCTATCATCCGTGCCCAACATGACAATGAAAATATCGGCATCAGGAAGCCGGACTAAATTGCGTGCGCAAAGCCTTCGCGACGTTGAGGAAAGCCTGTCCCCACGGGGCTTCCGACCCGCTGACGACCACCGGAATGCCGCGATCGCCACCGATCCGGATCTCCGTGAACAAGGGCACTTCACCGAGAAATGCCACATGTTGCCTTTCGGCTTCGCTGCGACCGCCGCCGTGACCGAAAATTTCGACCCTTTCGCCGTTCGGCGTCACGAAGTAGCTCATGTTTTCCACGATGCCGAGGATGGGCACGTTCACCTTTTGGAACATCGCGATGCCTTTGCGCACGACACCGAGCGAAGCCTCTTGAGGCGTGGTCACGATCACGCCGCCGTCCAGCGGAACGGTCTGACACAGTGACAATTGCGCGTCGCCCGTGCCCGGCGGCAGATCGACGAGCAGGAAATCCAATTCGCCCCACGCAACTTGATTTACGAATTGCTGGATCGTCTTCTGAATCATCGGCCCACGCCAGATCACCGGCTGGTCACCTTCGAGCAGGAAACCCATGCTCATCAACTTCACGCCGTGATTCGTCGGCGGGACGAGTCGCGATTCATCGGGCGTCAAAGTTGGCTTCTCGTTGATGCCCATCATCAGCGGAATGCTCGGTCCGTAAATGTCGCAATCGAGCAGGCCGACCTTCGCGCCGAGTTTCGCGAGACCGCACGCGAGGTTCACCGAAACGGTGGACTTGCCCACGCCGCCCTTGCCGCTGGCGATTGCAATGACACGTTGAATGCCGGGTACACCTTGCTTCACGGCGGCAGCGGGCGCCGAGCTGGCGGCTGCAGCGGTGCGGACGTCCACATCAGCGAACTTCACGCCGGGCAGCGCGCGCAAGACCTGCTCAGCGTCGTGTTTGATCTGCAGCGCAGTCTCGGCTGAGCTCGTGGTCAACTGGAGCAACACGCCGACCGCGTCGTCGCGAATCACGATCTGCTTCAGCAAACCAAAGGAAATAATATCGCGCGAGTAGCCGGGATATTTCACCGCCTTGAGCGCGTTCTTAATGGACTCTTCGTTCAACATAAATTCGAGCGCGGAGCTTCCGACATTTTTGGAAATTAGCAAACTATCGCTGCGGCTGCGAGGTGCGCGGTCGCGTCAACGAATCCACGCCGCCGCGTTGGAACTCGTCCCACGACGGCGACATCGCGCGTAATTTTGCCACGGCTTTGGCGAGGGCGTGCGCCGTGCAATCGATGTCTTCAGCGGAATTGTCCTGCCCGAGTGAGAACAGGAGATTGCCCTTGGCCAGTTCCGGTGCGAGGCCGATGGCTGTGAGCGTCGGCGAGATCTTCAACGACTTCGTGACGCATGCCGGACCGCTCTCCACCGCGATGCCATTCATGTCGAGCATCAGCGCCAAACCTTCGCCTTCAACGAACTCGAAGCTGATGTTGAGATTCGTCGGCATCCGGCGCGCCCCCGGCGGCGGGCCGTTCAAGCGGAGGAATTCGATGTTCGTGGCGATGGCGTCCCACAATTGCACCTGCAGCTTCGCCGTGTGCTCCATCCGTTTGGGCAATTCGCGCGCGGCAATTTCCGCCGCGACACCTGCGCCGACAATGGCCGGAATATTTTCCGTCCCGGCGCGCCGACCACCTTCCTGATCGCCGCCGTGTTGCACGCCGACCAATCGCGCGCGGCGGTGGCGATACAGCACGCCCACACCTTTCGGCCCATAGAAACGATGCGGCGACAACGAGAGCAAACTCGCGCCCATCGCTTGGACATCGATTGGCAGCCAGCCACCGCTCGCTGTCGCATCGACGAAGAACGCGATGCCGCGTTCGCCGGCGAGCGCGCCGATCTCGCGGATGGGTTCGATCGCGCCGACTTCGTGATTCGCGTGATGCACCGCGATCAGGATGGTTTGATCCGTGATCGCCGCGCGGATGGCGGCGGGATCAACGAACCCTTCGCCATCGACTGGAACGCGCGTGACGGTTAAGCCTCGCTGTGCGAGGAATTCGACGGAGTTCAGCACCGACGGATGCTCGGTGGCGCTGACGATGAGGTGATTGCGGCGGCGTTGGTTGGCATAAGCCACGCCTTTGATCGCGAGATTTGCGGATTCGGTGCCGCCGGACGTGAAGATGATTTCCTCGTGAGACGAGGCGTTGATCAGCCGGGCGAGTTGTTCACGCGCATTCGCCAGCGCATCGCGGGCGCGAAGTCCGTGCTGATGAATCGACGACGCGCTGCCAAACGCTTCGGTGAAGTAGGGGCGCATCGCATCGAACACCTCCGGTAGAACCGGAGTGGCGGCATGATGATCGAGGTAAACGCGACGCATTACAGCCGAAGCTTACCCGACCACGCTGTGGATGTCGCTAGCCAACGTGCTCCGAGCGCATGGCTGACCGTGGCGCCGGCTACTTCGCGGCGTCCAAATACTCGCACAGCACGGCGACGTTCTTGACGAACAGCTCGGTGTCCACGCGGTCGTTGAATTCCCAGTTGCGATGCTTGGCGTGACCTTTCACCACCCAGCGTCCTTCCCCGTCGAGCGCGGCGATGATTTCGCGGACGTGCGGTTCGAGCGACTTGGCGGAAGACGGTCTCTTTTTCTTCGTGGTCTTCGCCGAGCCTTCTTTCTGCAAAGCTTCGCGGCCCTTGCTTTGGAGTTTTTCGTAAAACGCCAGCATTCGTGGAGCATGGTAATCACCCTGCCAGCTGTAACCGTGCTGGCGTTCCTCGCTGATGTCCTGCAGGCGATAGTAAATCTTCCCGTCGCGATCGCCGAAGAGTTGCTTGTTGGTTTGGAGTTCGTAGTAGCGCGCCCATCTGCCCGGGGCGATCTCGCTGCGTTTGAACCACGCGATGGCTGCGGGCAGCGGTTTGAGAAATTTCTCCTCGCCCGTCTCAACATAGAGATCCATCAACGCCTGCATTGCGCCGACGCTTTCGTCGCCGGTGACGCTGGGCGGCTCGAACGCCCGCGCCCACGCGGGCTCCATTTGTGCGTTGTATTGCTGCGCCCAAATCGGTTGCGGCTCGGGCATCTGTGCGAGAATCAGGAAATCACCGCCGCGCCGGGCGGCGTCGAGATACTCGCGTTGGCCCGTGCGGTGAAAAGCATCGAGCATCGTTTCGATGCAGTCGAGATGGGCGTTGTCGTTGAGAGTGTAGTGGGCGAAGTAGTTTACCTTGGGATATTCACGGGGATAGTTCGCCGGGTAGCGCGCCTTGACTACGGGAAAATCATTCGTCGTGTGTGGTTCGCCGCGCCAGCGTTGCGGCCAGGCGCCGTTGGGGTATTGCGCCTCGATCATCTTCTTCAACCCGTAATCAAGGGCTTCGCGGATTCGCGCATCGCGGGCGTCGCCCGGACCTTTCATGGCGTCGGCCAGGGCGAGCAGGAAGCGGATCGCGCTTTGCGTGTTGTTGTCGTCGAAGGTGGAAAGATTCTTCCGCTTGGCAATCTGGTCGGTGGAGAGCTTCCCGCGATCGGTGCGCAAATAAGAGAGCGCCATTTTCGCGGAGTCGAAATCGATCAGGTAATCCCAGCCGCCGGATTCAACTTGCCCCTTGGCGAGCGCATCGCCGGCGGCTTTGGCGGCGTCGAGGTACCGCGCGTCTTTCGTCGCCTCGTACGCTCGCAGAAATGCCCTCCCCATCGTCGGCGTACCCGGCGGTTGAATCCAAACTTGAGTTGCCGTGGCTTTAACTTCGCCGGCGCGTTCTTTCAGATCGAGCGAGTATTTCCACAAATAGCCGCCCTCGGTCGAAATCGCTCGCATGTAGGCAGTGGCCTTGGCGAGGGCTGCTTTCGTGTCAGTGACGAGCTTGGAATCCGCCGCGCCGGCGAAGAGCGGCGTCAACAGCAGGAGCAGAACAGGTAAGCGTTGCATGGGTGGTTTATTGTGCGGCCAATGGTGTCAGCTTTATCCGACGTCGGCGAGAGCGCGGTTGTTCGGGTGAATGCTGACAGCTGCCAATGTCGACGTGAATCGGAAAAAACATTCGCGGTCACTCGCGTGAACTGCGTCCAATTTTTCATCTCGGCATTTGCATCGGCTCGGTGAGCGTCCTATCCTGCCGCGATTCACGAATGAATAAACTGATTGTCTCGGTGGTTTTGCTGCTCGCGCTTGCGGGTGGTGGCTGGATGGCCGCAAAGAAGTGGCCGGAGAAATTTCCGTTCCTCAAGTCAGCGGACGCCGGCGCCCCCAAGGCCGCGAGCCGGCCGACCACGGCGGTAGTCACGCCGCGCGACATTAGTTTTGCCGTCACGGCGGCGGGTGACATAGGTCCGGCCGATCAGGTTTCGGTGCGTCCGGAAATCAGCGGACGCATTGCGGACCTGCCGGTGGACATCGGTGACGTCGTCAAGAAGGACAAAATCCTGTTCACACTCGACGATCGTGATTTGCAGATTGAACGGACTTCGCGGCTCACCGAAATCGACGGGGCCAAGCTCCAGCTTGATCGTGCCAAGCGCAATTTCGATCGCAGCAAGGAGCTCTTCGAAAACAAACTCGTCTCGCAGGAGCTGTTCGAGAACACCAAGACGGAGTTTGAACTCGCCAAGAACTCGCTCGAACGCGCGATGAACGACCTCAAGCAGCTCGAAGACAAACTCTCTCGCACGAAGATCGTGGCGCCATTTGATTGCACAGTGCTTACGCGCCCGGTGTCCGTTGGGCAGGCGGTGTCTGGCGCGAGCGGTGTCAACAGCGGCACGGAAGTCCTCACCATCGCGAATCTCACCGAGATGATCATCAATGCGCACATCAACCAAGCCGACGTGACGCGTCTGACGCCGAATCAGAAAGTCGAAATCGAAGTCGAAGCCGTGCCCGGCCTCAAGCTCATTGGCAACGTCGACCGCATCGCCCCTCAGGCAACGGTGAAACTCGGCATTAAGGGGTTTGCCACGCGTATCCTGCTCCGCAACGCCGACAAGCAAGTCCGCCCCGGCATGACGGCGAATCTCACCATTCCGTTGGCCGCCGTGGAGAACGCGCTCGCTGTTCCGCTGGCCGCCGTGTTCTCCGAGCAGGGCGATCGCTTCGTTTACGTGAAGCAACCCACGCAGGACGAGGACGACGAAGTGAAGTGGGCGCGGACGCCGATTCAAATCGGCGTGGCGGATTATGACTTTGCCGAAGTCGTGAGTGGCTTAAAGGGCGGCGAAACCGTTTCCCTCGTGGCGCCTGCCGAAGAAGGAATCGTCAAACCGGCCGGTGCGTTTGCGAAGCCTCCCGTGAAGAAAGACGGCAAGGATGCGAAGAAGAAAACCGCCAAGAAAGTTGCCAAGCCCGGCGATACGGCGACGACGGCGGCTGGCAAGTAACTCTCTCGCGTCATGCCCCTGGCCGAACTCCGCAACGTCAGCAAAATCTATCACCTCGGCGGCGAGGAAATCCGCGCGCTCGACGATCTCACGCTCGACATCGACGGCGGCGAGTTCATCTCGATCATCGGCCCGTCCGGCAGCGGCAAGTCCACGTTGATGCACATCCTCGGCTGCCTCGATTCGCCAAGCAAAGGCACGATCAAGCTCGACGGCACGATGATTCAGGACGCCACGCCGCGTGAGTTGGCGCGCATTCGGAATCAGAAGATCGGCTTCGTGTTCCAGTTCTTCAATCTGCTGCCGAAATTGACCGTCCTTCAAAACGTCGAGCTACCGATGGTTTACGCGGGTGCCTCGGCGCGCGAGCGTCGTGACCGCGCGATGGCCGCATTGCAAATGGTCGGGATGGACAACCGCGCAAAGCACCGGCCGATGCAGCTCTCCGGCGGTCAGCAACAGCGCACCGCGATTGCGCGCGCGTTGGTGAATAATCCGAAAATCGTTTTCGCCGACGAGCCCACGGGTAATCTCGATTCGCACACCGGCGAAGCGATCCTGCAACTCTTCCACAAGCTCAGCACCGAAGGCCGCACGATTGCGCTCGTAACGCACGATCCGGAGATCGCCGCCGTGACGCCGCGCCGCATCGAAATCCGCGACGGCAAAATCGCCAAGAACGTGGACACGAAACTCGCCGGCCTCGGCGACGCGCCGAAATTCTCGCTTCCGAAGTCATGAACTTTGGGAATGCGATCAGCATTGGGTTCAAGGAAATCTGGGCGAACAAATTTCGCTCGGCGCTCACCATGCTGGGCATCGTGCTCGGCGTCGCGAGTCTCGTCGCCATGGCGGCTCTGACCAAAGGCATGGAAAACGGCATGCGCGAGGCGCTCATCGCGATTGGTGGTTTGGAAAAGGTCCGCATCGAGGAGCAGGACGTGCCGGTGTGGCAGCATCACCTCGCAGAGGAAGCTGTTGGCTGCACGATGTCGGACGTCTACGCGCTTCAGCGCAGCGCGCCGTTGATTCAACTCGTCATGCCCGAGATGCGTTTGCGTACGGTGACGATGATTCACGACGATCGCATTTTTAATCCCTATTACTTCGTTGGCACCTGGCCGAGCGCGCTTGAAATGAACCAACACGTGGTCGCCCATGGCCGCATGTTCAACGAGATCGACGACGATCTGGCGCGCAACGTTTGCGTCATCGGCACCGCCACGCGCGATGCGTTGTTCGGCTCGCCGAAGGAGCTCGGTCGCGAGGTGATTCCGATTGGCGAACAAATCACGATTAATGGCGTGCGGTTTCGCATCATCGGGATGTTCGAACATTACGAGAGCGAGCAGGACAAGAAGAAGCGCGAGCTTGAGAAGGGTAAACCGTTGCCGCCGGTGGAAGTGGCAAGCAAGTCGAAACGCGGCAGGCCCGCTTCGCGCCGCACCACGATGCGCAGCAGCAGTAGCAGCTACATCTTCGAGTTGAAGAACAACACGGTTTACATTCCGTTGAACACGATGTGGCTGAAGTTCCGCGCCAGCACCGGCACGAACAACACGCCCGACGCGCGCCTCTCCGGCCTCTCGATCAAGGTTGGTAATCTCGACGAGTTCGAGAACGCGTTGCAGCAGACGCGCAACGTTCTCATGCACACGCACCGTGGCATCGAGGACTTTTCCTTCCGCACTCAGGAGACGTGGGCAGACACGATCAACTCCTCGATCCGCAACTCGCGTTTGAGTGGCGGCATCATCTCGGCGATCAGCCTGCTCGTGGGCGGCATCGGCATCATGAACATCATGCTCGCGAGCATCACCGAGCGGATGCGCGAGATCGGCATTCGCAAAGCCATCGGCGCTTCGTTTTCGGACGTGTTCATCCAGGTGCTCATCGAGAGCGTGGTTATTGCGATCCTTGGCGGCATCGTCGGCCTGATGACTTCCAATCTGCTTGTGAAGGTGCTGGCAACCATTTCGCCCACAGACAATACGCCGGTGATCACGGTGTCGTCGTTGGTCATGGCGTTTGGTTTCAGCGTCGGCGTCGGAATTCTGGCGGGAATTTTCCCGGCGTTCAAAGCCGCGCGGTTGAATCCGATTCAAGCGCTGCGTTACGAATGAACCTGTTCAACTCCATCCTCGTTGGGTTCAAAGAAATCTGGGCGCACAAGTTTCGTTCCTTGCTCACGATGCTGGGGATCATTCTCGGCGTCTCGAGTCTCGTGGCGATGGCGGCCATCGTGAAGGGCATGGAGAACGGCATGAAGGAAGCGCTCATTGCGCTCGGGGGACTCGACAAGGTCCTTACCCGCGACCAGCAAGTGCCCGCCTGGCAGCAACATCTCGCTGACCAAGCGTCAGGTCGCACGCTTAAGGACGTTTATGCGCTCAAACGCGGCGCGCCGCTGATTCGCCTCATCTCTCCAGAGATGGCGCTCACCAAGGTCATCCTCACGCGCGGCGAAAAGCGCGTTCGCCCGTCGGAGTTCGTCGGCGCGTGGCCCGAAGTTTTGGAAATGAATCTCCACGTTCTCGAGCATGGCCGTTTCTTCAACGAGCTCGATGCCGAGCAGGCAAGCGCCGTTTGCGTGATTGGCACCGGTATCCGCGATGAACTGTTCGGCTCGCCGGCGGATCTCGGGCGCGAAATTAATCCCGTGGGTGAACGCATCAACATCAACGGCCAGCAGTTCACGATCATCGGCATGTTCCAGCACTACGAGAGCGAGAAGGATCGCAAGCTGCGCGAACTGGCGAAGACGAATCCCGAGCCCGCCAAGGCCGGCGTCAAACGCGGGCGTCCGGGCTACGGCGGCGGGCGTTCGAGCTACGTTTATTATCTGAAGAACTACGTCACCTACGTTCCGCTCAACACGATGTGGGTCCGGTTCCGTTCCGCGTCCGGCACCAACGACGTTCCCGACGCCACGCTCAGCGACATCGATCTCAAGGTTGCCGATCTTGAGCACATGGAGGCAGCGCTGCAGCAGGCCCGCAACGTTTTGCTGGTCACGCACAATGGGATTGAAGACTTCACGTTCTCCACCCAGGAAAGCAATGTGGAGAGCATCAATACGACGATTCGCAACGCGCGCCTCAGCGGCGGGTTCATCGCCGCGATCAGCCTGCTCGTCGGCGGCATCGGCATCATGAACATCATGCTCGCGAGTATCACGGAACGCATCCGTGAGATCGGCATCCGCAAGGCTATCGGCGCGACGCCTGTTTCCATCTTCATGCAAACGATCGTCGAGAGCGTCGTCATCGCCGTGGTCGGCGGCGTGGCCGGAATGGCGACTTCCTTCGGTCTGGTGCAATTCCTGATCTACCTCACGCCGACGGAGAACACGCCGGTCATCACGTTGCCTGCGATGCTGATGGCTTTCGCCTTCAGCGCTGCCATCGGTATGGTGGCTGGACTCTATCCCGCCTTCAAAGCTGCGCGCCTGGACCCGATTCAGGCGCTACGCTACGAGTAACGTGCGCCGGGGCTACGCTTTCGCGAAGAATTCTTTAATCACCGCAGCGACGCGTTGTTGCTGCGCATCGGTGATCGACGGAAACATCGGGAGGCAGAGCACTTCGCGGCACGCTTGTTCAGCGACGAGGAAATCGCCGGGCTTGTACCCGAGCGACGCGTAGCACTTCTGGAGGTGCAGCGGCATCGGATAATGAATCGCGTTGCCGACTCCATTCGCGTCGAGGTGCTTCTTCAATTCATCGCGGCGCGAGGAACGCACCGTGTAGAGATGCCATGCGCTCGACGCGTAAACCGATTCGCGCGGCAGCTTCAACGGCGTGCTCGCGAGTAATTCGTGATAGCGATGCGCCACGCGCCGGCGCGCATCGGTCCACGCGGGCAGATGCTTCAACTCCACGCCGAGCACCGCGCCCTGCAAACCTTCCATGCGGTAATTGAAACCCACTTCGTCGTGGTGATAGCGGACGCGTGAGCCGTGCTCGCGCAGCGCGCGCGCGCGCGCGGCGAACTCATCGTCGTTCGTCACCAGCGCGCCGCCTTCGCCGAACGCGCCGAGATTTTTCGCCGGATAAAAACTGAAGCACGAAATCGCACCGAAAGTTCCGATCACTTTGCCGCGATACGTCGCGCCGTGCGCCTGCGCTGCGTCTTCGACCACCGGCAGATTGTGTTTTCGTGCGACGGCATTGATCGCGTCGACGTCGAACGGGTGCCCGTAAAGATGCACCGGCAGAATCGCCTTGGTGCGCGGCGTGATCGCTTTCTCGATGAGCTTCGGGTTCAAATTGAACGTCGCTTCATCGATGTCCACATACACCGGCTTCGCGCCGACGTAGGAGATGCACCAGCTCGTGGCCGCGAAGGTGTAGGGCGTGGTGATGACTTCGTCGCCGGCGCCGACGTTCAGCAGCAACATCGCGATGTGCAGCGCCGAGGTGCCGCTATTCATCGCAAGGCAATGCTTCGCGCCGCAATACGCCGCGAACTCCTGTTCGAACTTCGCCACGTCGGGACCGAGGCAGAAGGTGCAATTGTCGATCGCTTTGGCGAGCGCGGCGTCGATTTCAGCGCGGATCGGTCGAATCTGCGCGGCGAGGTCGATGTAGGGAACTTTCTGGTCCATTCGTCAGCCGCCAAGTTAGAGGCCGCCGGAGCGAGGGCAATAAAGAAGTTGGTGGAACGATGCCGGAAGTTGCGTTCTCGCGGGTGCCACCTTTACTCATCATCACCGCCACCGTTGCCGTTCGATTTCTTCTCCCACTTGCGCGGGGCGCGTTCGGGCAGGGTCGTGTCGACTTTCGCGTAATAGGTTTCTTCGCCGAGCAAGTCGTCGGCGGCCTTTTGTAGATCCGCCGACGGAAGAACGTTGAAACGTTCATTGGTCTCGACAAACACCACGCCGCCGCCAGGTTGCATGAAGCAGAGGAACAGCGGACAACGGCCGCGATGCGCGGTCACGAGCTGGTGAACCGAGTTCAATTTCTCGGGCGTAACGTGCGCGGTGTGGAGGCGGAAGTGAACCTGCTTGGTGTATTTCCGCGGCGCGTCTTCGAGCGGCATGATCTCTTGCGGGAAAATCTTCGGCTTGTCCTCGCTCGTGTTCACTTCGCCGATGACGAGCAATGCTTTGTTCGGCACGAAGAGCTCGCGATACTTGTCGTAGTTTTCGTTCATGCAGAGGATCTGCACGGTGCCGTGCAGGTCTTCGAGCGTGATCATCGCATAAGGCTTGCTGGTCTTCTTTGAGACGCCTTGTTGCACGGCGGCGATCATTCCGCCGATGCGCGTCACGGCGCGGTTTTGCAACGCGGCCAGGCCCGCGGTGTTTGCGAGCGAAAACTTTTCCAGCAACGGCGCAAGCGGCGTGAGCGGGTGGCCGGAAATATAAAAGCCGAGCAACTCTTTCTCGTAGCCGAGCAATTCGCTCTGTGGCAACTCGGGCAGCTTGGGTCCCGCTTCCACCTTCGCGTTGCCGGTGGGCTTGTCTTCCAACATGCCGAACATCGAACTCTGCCCGCGTTGCTTGTCCGCGAGGATGCTCGCGGCGCGCGACAGCGATCGATCAATCTGGCTGAGCAACGTCGCGCGATTGTCGCCCATCGAATCGCACGCGCCGCTTTTGATCAGCGCTTCGAGCGTCTTGCGCGTGACGGCGCGGCCATCGACGCGTTCGCACAATTCCTGAAGCGTCTTGAATTTCCCGCTCTCGTTGCGCGCCTTGAGGATCGCCTGCACGGCGCCTTCGCCGACGCCTTTGATTGCGGCGAGACCGAAGCGGATACCTTTGCCATCGGGCGCGGGGAAGAAATGCACGCCGGATTCGTTCACATCGGGCGGCAGAACCTCGACGCCGAACACTTTCGACTCCGCGATGAGGATGCTCAGCTTCGCGGTGTCGCCCATGTCGTTCGTCATCATCGCACTGAGGAACTCCACCGGGTAGTTGGCCTTTAGATACGCGGTTTGATACGCGACGATCGCGTAGGCGGCGGCGTGCGATTTGTTGAAACCGTAGCCGGCGAATTTTTCGAGCACGTCGAAAACCTGGTTGGCCTTCGAGGCGGAAATCTTGTTCTTCTCCGCGCAACCTTTCACAAAGGTTTCGCGCTGCTTCTGCATTTCCTCGAGCTTCTTTTTACCCATCGCACGTCGCAGCAAATCGGCCGCGCCGAGCGTGTAGCCGGCGAGGATCTGCGTCGCCTGCATGACCTGCTCCTGATAGATGAGCACGCCGTAGGTTTCCTTCGCGATCGGTTCGAGCAGCGGATGCGGATACTCGATCTCCTTCCGACCGTGACGGCGCTCAATGAAGTCGGGGATCAGGTCCATCGGGCCGGGGCGATAAAGCGCCACGAGCGCCGTGATGTGCTCGACCGACCCGATCTGGAAGCGCCGGCACAAATCGCGCATGCCGCCAGATTCCAACTGGAACACGCCGATCGTGTTCGCCTTGTTCAACAGGTCGTACGTCTTCGAGTCGTCTAGCGGGAGATCGTCGATCGGCACGTCGATGCCCTTGGTCTGCTTGACCATTTCGCAGGTGTTGCGAATGACTGTCAGCGTCTTGAGCCCGAGGAAGTCCATCTTCAACAGGCCGAGATCGCCGACGGGGCCCATCGCGTATTGCGTGACGATGGTGCCGTCTTCGTCTTGCTTCAACGGGAGCAAATTCGACAACGGCTCGGGCCCGATCACGACGCCGGCTGCGTGCACCGAGGAATTGCGCGTGAGATCTTCGAGCACAAACGCGATGTCTACGAGTTCGCGCGTGGCTTCCTCGGTGTCGTAGGCTTGCTTGAATTCAGGGGAAACTTTGAGCGCCTTTTCGAGCGTCATCTTGAGCTCGTTGGGAATCATCTTCGCGAGGCGATCGCAATCGCCGTAGCCGAGGCCCATCACGCGGCCGACGTCGCGCACGACGGATTTCGCGCCCATCGTGCCGAAGGTGATGATTTGCGCGACGCAGTCGCGGCCGTATTTCGTTCGCACGTATTCGATCACGTCCGCGCGGCGATCGTCGGCGAAGTCGATGTCGATATCAGGCGGGTTGACGCGCTCGGGATTGAGGAAGCGTTCAAACAGCAGGCCGTAGCGAATCGGATCAACGTTCGCGATGTCCAGCAGGTAGGTGACGAGCGAACCGGCGGCGGAACCGCGCGCCACGCACGAAATGCCCACGCTGCGACCGTGCCGAATGAAGTCGGCCACGATGAGAAAGTAGGAAATGAATCCCGTCTTCTCGATGACCTTCATCTCGAGTTGGAGACGATCGATCACGTCCTTCACCGCCGCGACGACCGCGTAGTTGTTGAGGTCCGTGACGGGTTCGTTCGCGGGCGTGCCTTCCGCGGGTTTGAAAGTCGGCAGCCGACGCGCGTCCTTGACGGCTTCGACGATGAACTCCTGTCCTTCCGCGCGGACGGTCATGCCGTAACGTCGTCCCAAACCTTCCGCGACCATTTTCCGCAAGTAACCTTCCCGCGTGAAATGTTCCGGCGGTGCGAACGTCGGGTAGTGCAGCTTGTTAAACTGAATCTCGAGATTGCACTTTTCCGCGACTTCCAACGTGTTCTTCGCCGCTTCGGGAACTTCATGGAATAGCGCGGCCATTTCTTCTGCCGAGCGCAGATAAAACTGCTCGGGCTGATACGTCATCCGCTTCGTGTCGGTCAAAAGCGTTTGCGTGCCGATGCACACGAGGCATTCGTGCGCTTTGGAATGACCTTTCTCGACGTAGTGTACGTCGTTCGTCGCGACGGTTTTCAAACCGAATTCCTTCGCGAACTGGAGCAGGTAACGATTCACCTTCGCCTGTTCGGCGATGCCGTGATTCTGCAGTTCGAGATAAAAATTCTCCGGACCAAGCGTCTGCTTGAACCAGTCCACGGCCGCCTTGGCGCGATCCACTTGATCGAGCGCAAGCAACGACGGGATCTCGCTCGCTAGACAGCCGGACATCGCGATGAGGCCTTCGCTGTGCTTGGCGAGGAGTTCCTTGTCGATGCGCGGCTTATAATACATGCCCTCCAAGTGCGCGGCCGTGACGAGCTTGATGAGGTTCTTGTAGCCCGTCTCGTCCTTCACCAGCAAACCGAGGTGGTGATACAGGTCGCGCGTGCTTTCGCCCTTTTTCTTTTCGTGCCGGCTGCCGGGCGCGACGTAAACCTCGCAACCGATGATGGGCTTGATGCCTTCCTTGCGTGCTGCCTGATAGAAATCGATGACGCCATACATCGCGCCGTGATCGGTGATCGTCAGCGCGGGAAACTTCAACTCCTTCGCGCGCGCCATCAGCTTGTCTAGCCGGCAGGCGCCATCGAGCAACGAATACTCGGTGTGCAAATGAAGGTGAACAAATTCCGAATGCGACATCGCACTGAATCTAAATTCAAAGCGCCAAGATCAAAGTTCAAAGTATTCACAATCCGTCGCGAGGTGGCGCGATCTTCCTCCGGCGGTTCCTTTCTCCTCGACTCGCAACTCTCAAATATTAACTCTCAACTTCACCGATGATCGCCCGCGTCACTCTCGAAATCGCGCTCCGCAAGGAGTTCGATTACGCCATTCCGCCCGAGATGGCGGCCGGGATCGACGTCGGCAGCCGCGTGAAGGTTCCGTTCGGTCCGCGCTTTGTGATGGGAGTGGTCACTGCGCTGATCGAGGAATCCACGCACACAAACTTGCGCGCGATCGCGAAGATCGTGGGTAAGCAGACCATGGTCACGCCCGAAGTGCTGCGGCTCGCGCGTTGGATCGGCGAGTATTACTGCTGCCCGCCGGAGATCGCGCTCAAAAGCGTCTTGCCCGAGGCGGTCCGGAAGGAAAAGGACGGCTGGCGTGAACGGTTGTTCGTCCGAAAACTTCCCGCGCCGATTGACCTGCCGAAGCTGACCAAGCGTCAGGAAGAAATCTGGAAGCTCATTCAGGAACGTGGCGAATTGCCTTTGCAGGAGCTGCTCGAACTCACCAGCAGCACGGCGGAAACGGTTCGTCGTTTGGAAGACAAAGGACTCGTGCTGATCAGCGCCCAGGTCTCCGAGCGGGATCCATACGCGAACGAAGTCATCCTCGCCACGCAACCGCTCACGCTGAATGCGGAGCAAGTCACCGCATTGGCGAAAATCACCGCAGCGATGGGTGGCACCCGCGTCTCGCGGGTCGCGTCGGGCGTCGCGCCCGACGCAATACCAGCCCTTGCATACAAACCCATTACCGAACCCACGATCACCAGTCGCCAACTCCCGCACATCCAGATTCCTGGCAAGACGTATCACGTCACTTGGCGTACTCAAGATAAGCTCCAACTGTCACCGGAAGCCCGCCAGACGACGCTCGAAGCCTGCCGGTTCTGGCACGCGAAAAAGATACGCTGTCATCTTGCCTGCGTGATGCCGGATCACGTGCACCTGTTGATTCAGCCATTGCCGATTCAGCAATCTGGGGGCGAAGGCGTTCACTCACTTTCAGAAATCCTCCACAGCATCAAGTCGTTCTCTGCGCACGAGGTGAACAAATTGATGAAGCGCACCGGCCCAGTTTGGAATGATGAGTCATTCGACCGGATGATTCGCTCGGAAAGTGACCTTCGCGAAAAGTGGAACTACATCTGGAACAATCCACGTGAGTTGGGGTTGGTGGGACCGATGGATGAGTATCCGTACATTTGGGGGCCGACGTTGAATGCGGACGCGCTAGGTGCCGGGCGCGACGCCCGGCACAACCCGCCAGAGGCGGGTGCTACCCGGAAAGATGAGAACGCCTCCCGCGTCTTTCTTCTCCACGGCGTGACGGGCTCGGGCAAAACCGAAGTTTATCTGCAAGCGATTGCCCACGCGCTGGAGCGGGGGAAGGGCGCCATCGTGCTGGTGCCGGAGATTTCGCTGACTCCGCAAACGGTGGAGCGGTTCAAGGCGCGATTCAGTTCGGGGCCGCTGAAGACGCTGGTGGCGGTGTTGCATTCGCACCTCTCCTCGGGCGAACGGCATGATGAATGGCACAAGATCCGGCAAGGGCGCGCGCGCATCGTCATTGGCGCGCGTTCCGCGATATTTGCGCCGGTGTCGCCGCTTGGGCTCGTGATCGTCGACGAGGAGCACGAGCATTCTTACAAGCAGGAGGAAGCGCCGCGCTACCACGCGCGCGATGTGGCCGTGGTGCGCGGGCAGATGGAGAATGCCGTCGTCGTTCTGGGTTCGGCGACGCCGTCGATGGAGAGCTATTACAACGCGAAGAAGGGCAAATACACGCTGCTCGACATGCCGTCGCGGGTCGATGATCAGAAGATGCCAATCGTGCGCGTCGTGGACATGCGTCAGGAAGCGCGCAAAGAAAAGGGCACGCCGATCTTTTCGCTGAAGCTCAAGGAAGCGATCACGCAACGGATCGAGCGCAAGGAACAGACGATCCTGTTTCTTAATCGCCGCGGGTTCGCGACGTCGATGCAGTGTCCGCTGTGCGGCTACGTGGCGGAGTGCCCGAATTGCAGCGTGTCGCTCACGTATCATCGCCGCGCGCAGAAGCTAAGCTGTCACATCTGCGGCCATCAGCAGCAAGCGCCGACCGTTTGCCCCGACACCAAGTGCCGCAACCCCGCCATTCGCTACGCCGGTCTGGGCACGGAGAAGGTTGAAGATACGCTGGTGAAATTGTTCCCGCACGCGCGCATCGCGCGGATGGACTCCGATTTGATGAAGCGCAAGGAGGATTACCGGCGCGTGCTCGGTGATTTCAAAGTGGGCAAGATCGATATCCTTGTCGGCACGCAGATGATCGCGAAGGGGCTGCACTTTCCGAACGTCACGCTCGTGGGAATCATTTACGCGGACCTGAGTTTGCACGTGCCGGACTTCCGCGCGGGTGAGCGGACGTTTCAATTGCTCACGCAGGTCGCTGGTCGCGCGGGTCGTGGAGATGTGGAGGGCGAGGTGTTCGTGCAGGCGTTCACGCCGTTTCATCCGGCGATCCAGTTTGCGCGACGGCACGACTTCGTCGGCTTCTACGATCAGGAGATCGAGTTTCGCGAGCAGTTGAAATATCCGCCCGTGGCGCGCATCGCCTTGCTGACGCTCAAAGGGCGTAACGAGGAAAAAGTCCAGGCGAGTGCGGATCACCTGCGCATCGAAGTGGAAAAGGCGATCGGCGGAAAACCCGCGACCAAGAACGCGGCGCCGCAGAGCGAGCAGTTGAACCTTTTGGGCGGAGCAGGGGAATCGGCTGAGGTAGCGTCGCCGGCAAATGGCGCCGTGTTGACCGATGTGATCATCGCGGGTCCGGCCCCGGCACCGCTGGCACGTGCGGAAACTTTTTATCGCTACCAGCTGATGTTGCGTACGCGACAGATGTCCCGGCTGAGTGCGGTGTTGGAGAAACTGGTGCCCAAACTCAAACTGCCCGAGGACGTCACGATGGCGGTGGATATTGATCCGGTGAATTTGTCGTGATTCTCGGTGTGCCGCCGGCAGCGCGTTAAAAGCAAACCGGCGGTTCGTTGCCGAACCGCCGGTTGAACGAATCGTATTTTGAAAAGCCTCAGTGAGCTTTTTCGGCCGAGGTTCCGGCGAGGTGCACGGCTTTGTATCCGCCGATAGCTTTAAAATACACCATCATCAGCAGGTAGATGAGCGCCATGGTCGCGGGGATGAATGAGTCGGCCTTGAGCGTCATGCGGTCGCCGGTGATGCTGGCTTCCACGATTGCTTTGTCCGCCGGAGTCCGTTTGTCCTTATCGACCTTTTGCGCGTCGGCCAATTTGGTGCCATCAATGGCAAGAACGCCTTCGAAGGTGAGGAACTTGGACGGCTCTTTCGCCTTCACCACTTCATACGTGGCGGCATCGGTCTTCTTCAGCGTCTCCGCCGAGAAGCGGTCTTTCGCGTAACCGAGTCCGGGGCCGCCGATCAACCCGGCGGACAACATGCCAATGCCGCCCATGATCGAGATCGCCACGGCGCCCGTGCGCGGGAAGCGATCGGAGGCGACGGCCAGCATGGTGGGCCAGAAGAACGTCTTGCCGACCGCGTAGATGCCGAGCGCCACGAGGGCCATGCCGAAGCTCTGCATGCCGCTGGCCAGGTTGAGTCCGACGACGGCGAGAATGGAGCAGATGAGCAGCAGTCCCACCGGCGAGACTTTGAGGGTCTTCTCGATGAAGTGCGCGCAAAAGCGCAACGCGAACATGATCGCTGAGGTCCAGAGGAACAGCGCCTTGCCCTGTTGGGAGTCGAATAGGTTACCGGTGATATTCTGAATCCAGCCGTCGGTGCCGAGTTCTACCGCGCCGACCATGGCGTGGGTGATGAACAGGAAGAAAAGGAGGAATGAACCGATGGAAAACTTGGTCATAATGCCGACCACGAGGAGCAGCGCGCCTGCGATGCCGTAGGCGACACCCTGTGGCAGGCCGAGGTTGCCGGCGAAAAACAGCGAGAGCAGATAGCAGGCGACCGCAGCGCCCACGAGCCCGACGTCCTTGAACATTTCGCCCAAACTGCTGCCTTTTTCCGAGGCTTCGGATTTCGGCATGTGCTGGCCCATGAACATGAGTCCGTAGGCAATGGTCGGGATGAGGTAGAGCGCGAGTTGAATCTTCCAATGGAGCTTGAGCGCGTCATCGAGCAGCCAGCCGAGGCAGACGCCTATGATCATGCCGGCGGGCCAGGAGGCATGCAGGATGTTCAAATAATGCGTGCGATTGTTGGGGTAGAGGGTCGCCACCAGCGGATTGGCCACGGCCTCGAGCGTTCCGTTGGCGAAAGCGAAGATGAACATGCCAATCGTCAGCATCTGGTAGGCATTGGCAGGCGTGGTGGCCATCATCGTCACTCCGAAGGACAGGACGTGGCAGAGGAAGGCGGCGATCACCAGCTTGCTGTAGCCAATCTTGTCGCACACGACACCGCCGATGATGATGCCGAAGCAGAAGCCCGTGAAGCCGGCACCGCCGATGGCTCCAAGTTGCGTGGCGGTGAAGCCGAACTCGGCTCCCCAGTTGTCAAAGATGCCGCCGCGGATGGCGAAGCCGACGCCGGCTGCCAAGATGGCCATGAATCCGGCCCACAGGAGCCGGCTTGCGTTGGGTGCGATACCTTCAGTTTTTGCTGACATAGGTGTTGTTGGTGTGTTTTTTGTTTTCGGAAAAATTCTAGAGCGTGAACGCCGGCAGCTTCACGATTGCGCCGCCCTTCATGGCGGATTCGTGCGCGCACAGGCCCACGCAGGTCCAGTTGGCGGACTGCTTCGCGTTTGGGAACGGGTCGCGCTTCTCGACGAGCGCCATCGCGAATTCATGCGCGAGGTGCGGATGCGAACCGCCGTGGCCGCTGCCTTGTGTGAAGCTCAGGTGGGTCTTCTTGCTCGCGTCGTAAACGCCCTGCGTCGTGTATTTGGCGATGCTCTTGGGCAGGCGCTTGGCGAAGTCGGGGCACTTGATGGCTTTGGGAATTCTCGGCTCCGGCAATTTCGCCGTGTGCATCACGAGCGGCTGGTGCTCGATGAGCGGCCATTCGACGGACGCTTTGTTGCCGTAAACGTCGATGCTTTCGCGATATTGCCGCGCGGTGTCGAACAGCGAGCGGATGATGCGCGCGTTGACGTCGGTGTCCTTGAACTTGATGTGCGCCGTCTCCACGGCGAAGGGCGAGCCGTATTTCTTGATCAGTTCCTTGCGCACTGTGCCGCTGCCGAAGCAGCTCACATATTCCGCCGGCTTGCCAATGAGTCCCGCGACCGGTCCGACGCAGTGCGTCGCATACCACATCGGCGGCAGGCCGGGCCAGTAATTGGGCCAGCCGTCCATGTCCTGCTGGTGCGAGGCTTGGACGAACTGCAGCTTCCCGAGCTTGCCCGTGTCGAGCAGCTCCTTCATGAAGAGATACTCGCGGGCATACACGACGGTCTCCATCATCATGTATTTGAGGCCCGTGGCTTTCACGAGGTCCACGATCTTTTTGCAGTCGGCGATGTTCGTCGCCATCGGCACCGTGCAGGCGACGTGTTTGCCGGCCTTGAGCGCGGCGATGGACATCCAGCCGTGGTCGGGAATGGGCGAATTGATGTGGACCACGTCCACGTTCTTGTCCTTCAGGAGCGCCGCGAAATCGTTGTAGCGAACCTCGACGCCGAAGTAGTCGCCGATGGCATTGAGTTTCTTCTCATCGCGCTGGCAGATGGCGTAACAGGTGGCGTGGGGATGCTTCTGCCAGAGCGGGATGAATTCCGCTCCGAAACCGAGACCGACGATGGCGACGTTGATTTTTTTGCTCATGCTGAATGGTTGGTTAACGAATGTTTGGCGTGAGACTGCCAAGCCCGCATATGACCAACCATGAGTTCCTGCGCATTTTTCCTGAGAAATTTATCCGCCGCACCACGATGCAATGCACCCGCGCTGGCTGGGTTGTGACGCGCGAATGACAACTTTTAGGCGGGAAACTGTCAACGCGAAACTTCGGTCCGTGCCCCGCAAACCCGTTTACGGATTGATGATGCGGAAGAACTTCGGCGAATCCGCCACGGCGTTGCTGACGAAGAATTGCCCGCCATTTGAGAGCGGTGAGTAGGCGGTGTTCGTCCACACGATCGGCGCGGCGAGGTTCGTGGTGGCTTCAAGCCGGTAGTTCGTGAGCGTGCCGGCCCAGCGGATCACGTAGCGATTGGTCGCGGCGATGGCGATGCTCAGCGGCGCGGTGTGTTGCACTGTGAAGTTGTTGGTGCTCGTGATCGGCCCGGCCGGCGTGGTGACGGTGATCTGGCCGTTGACCGCGTCCAGCGGCACGAAGCATTGGATCTGGTTGGCTGAAACATTGGTGAAGAACGCGTTCGCCGGCCCGTTGCTGCCGGCGAAACTCACGGCATTGGCGTCGGTGAAGTTTGCCCCGAACAGGCTCACCTTCGATGCCGGCAGGCCAATCGTCGGCGCGAAGTTGGTGAACTGTGCGGAAATATAGAAGAGCGAAGCGGAGACGTTGGTGCCGTAGGGCGAGCGCACGGTGATCGGCCCGGTGACCGTGCCGGCAGGCAAAACCACATTGAACGTCGTATCGGATGGCGGCACCACGTTGACCGACGCACCACCCCCGAAAGCCACGTTGGTGACGAAGGTGAAATTGACTCCGTTGATGGTCACGGTCGTGACGCCGATCGTGCCACTGTTGGGACTGAACCCTGTGATGATTGGGGCAACCCCGGTCACCAGGAAGTTGCTCGAGGTGACGTCGCTCCCACCGGGGGCATCCAGTCGCACCGGTCCAGTATGGGCGTCCGGGGGCACCGTGGCGGTGATTTGATTGAGGCCGGTGAACGTGAAGAAGGCGTTCGTGCCGTTAAACGTGACATTGGTCACGGCGTCCACGTTATCGCCACTGATGGTCACCGTGGTTCCGGGTGAACCGAAAAACGGCGTGACGCTCGTAATGTGCGGACCGATCGAGAAGTTGCTCGCCGAGGTGCCGCTACCCGCTGCGTTTAGCACGGCGATCGGGCCGGTGGTCGCGTTATTCGGGACCACGGCGGTGATCTGCGTGTCGGATGTGATCCCGAAGCCGGCTGCATTGGTGCCGTTGAATGTGACATTGGTGGCGAAGAGAAAATTGATGCCGTCGATGGTAACGAGATCTCCCGACTTACCGTTGGCCGGTCTGAAACCGCTGACAATTGGCTTGAGTCCCGTGACGACGAATGGCGCCGCGCTGGTGGCCGCGCCAGTGGTTGTGAACACGACTATGGGTCCGGCGGTGGCGTTCGTTGGCACGGCAGCGTGGATTTGGGTAAAGGCGGTCACGTTGACGGTTGGTGAGCGCGCTCCATTGAACGTCACGTTGGTGACTGTGAGAAGATTTCCGCCATTGATCGTGACATCCGTTCCCACAGGGCCATTGGTGGGTGTGAAATCTGTGATCGACGGGCCTGATCCGGAGACGACGAAGTTGGTCGTGCTGACGTTCGTGCCGGCGAACGTAAATACGGTGAGGCGCCCGGTGACCGCGTTGGTGGGAACTGTGACCGTGATTTGTGTGGTTGCCGGAACGCTGCCCATGGTGGCTGGGATGCCGCCAAACAACACTCCGGTACCGCCGACGATGAAATTCGCCCCTGAGATATTGATGGTTTGCCCCTTGGCTGCAGTGGCATCAAAGGAGTCGATTCGTGGCGCCACCCAAAAGTTTGTCGGCGTGGTCGCGGCAACGCCCCCGCCGACAACGCTCACGGTTATTGGTGCGGACACGGCGTTCGTTGGAACTGTCGCGACGATCTGGTTGGCGCTTAAAAATGTGATTGCCGCGAAGTCATTCCCGAACTGAACGAACGTCTGCGAACCAACGAATCCACTGCCATTGATCGTGACCTGAGTTCCGGGCGCGCCGGTGGCCGGTGTGAAATTGTTGATGATCGGCGCGGCGCCAACCAGCGCGCCGGACGCCAACCATGCTGCGATCGTGAGTTGAATCCGGCTCCAGATTGTTTTCATGGGTGGTGGTTCCACGGCGGCACGTCCGTGTGGTGGTCCGCTATTTTGGGAAGCTGGCAACAACGAAGTTGCGGATCACTTCGAGCTCGTCCTCGCCCGCAATGGTGTGAGCCTTTACGAATTCATGCCACTCGATGTGCAAGCCCTCAGCCTTGAGCAGATTGATCTGTTCGCGAACCTCGGCGAACGGAATGATCGGATCATCCGTCCCGTGCGTGATCAGGAAGCGCTGCTGAGCCGCGACTGGCGAGAGCTCCTTCAGCGACTGCTCGGGCTCGAATACATAGCCGCTGATTCCGAGCAATCCGGCGAAGGCATGCGGGTAACGGAGGCCCACGTCGATCGTCATCAGGCAACCTTGGGAGAAACCGAACAACAACGTCTGCTCCGTGGCAAACCCGGCGGCGCGCTGGCGGTCGAGCAAGTCAGTGAGCAACTTCCGGCTGCGTTTTACCCCCGGTGCCGGATCATGCGCGAAGTCGTACCAGGAATAGCCGCCGTAATATTCGTCGGGCGCGTTGACGAGCAGGTAGTTCAACCACGGCAATCGGAGCGCTGACGGCAGCCAGCGATAACCCTCCATGCTGTCGCCAAGTCCGTGGAGCACCACCATCAGACGGCGGGAGTCACGTTGGGCGGCGGGAATGAGTTCCGTGGTTAGCATGCGTTCAATTTAATGGGCAACGAACACCTTCCACCAAGCACATTTCCGGGCAACTGCTATTTTTTACGGAGTCCAGGCGGCCGCGCCGCGAGTTTGACTTTCGGATATTTGGAGCGCTTCTCTTTCGCGCGTCGGAGCGATCCGTTGCCGTTGAGTGCGTGTTTCATGAACTCAATTTGGCTGCTCACCAACGCCTCGCCACGCTTCGCGGTCGCGCGACGATATGTGCCATCGGGCCTTAAGAACCGCGCCTTCATATTATCGACGAGTGGAAGGGCGAGCACCTCGGTGATAATCCGCTCGCGTAGGTTCCCATCTTCAATCGGGAACACCACTTCGATACGGCGGAAGAAATTCCGCGGCATCCAGTCGGCACTGCCCACGAACACCTCCGGCTGACAGCCGTTTTCGAAATAGAAAATTCGGCTGTGTTCGAGGAAGCGACCGACAATGCTGCGCACGGTGATATTCTCGCTCAAACCTTTTACGCCCGGTCGCAGGCAGCAGATGCCGCGGACGACCAAGTCGATCTTCACGCCCGATTGCGAGGCCGTGTAAAGCGCCGCGATGATCTGCTCGTCCACCAGCGCGTTCATCTTCGCGATGATCCGCGCAGGCAAACCGGCGCGGGCGTTCGCGGTTTCGCGCAGGATCAAATCCATCATCCGATCGTGGAGATTGAATGGCGCGATCAACAACTTCTTCGAACCTTGGAATTGGCAGATGCCGGTGAGCAGGTTGAACAGGCTCGCCGCTTCGTCACCCAAGTCCGGGTTGCACGTCAGCAGCGAAATGTCCGTATAAATCTTCGCGGTGCTGGGATTGTAATTGCCTGTGCCCAGGTGAACGTAGCGCCGTATCGCGTCCTGTTCGTGGCGCACGACGAGGCACATCTTGCAATGGATCTTGTAGCCCACGAGGCCGAAGACCACGTGCACTCCGGCTTCCTCCAGCTTGCGCGCCCATTGGATGTTGTTCGCCTCGTCGAAACGCGCCTTCAACTCGACCACGGCCGTGACTTGCTTCCCGTTGCGCACGGCGTCCATCAACGCGCCGACAATGCGCGGGTCGCCGCCGGTGCGATAGAGCGTCTGCTTGATCGCCAGCACTTGCGGATCGGCCGCCGCTTGTTCGAGGAAACTCACCACACTGCCAAAGGTTTCGTAAGGATGATGCAACAAGATGTCCCCCTCGCGAATCGCCGCAAAAATGTCCGGCTCCTCGCGCAACGGGAGCGCCACCGGCGCCACGAACGGCGCATCGCGCAGCTCTGGAGAATGATCTCCATCGAGCAGCATGATCAAGCGGACCGGATTCAGCGGGCCATCGATGACGTAGAGATCTTCTTCCGTCAGGTGCAAGGTGAGCAGGAGTTGCTCGCGAATTTCCACCGGGCAATCGTTGTCCACTTCGAGGCGCACGGCTTCGCCCTTGCGCCGGTTGTGCACTTCGTTTTCGACCGCCTTGAGCAGGTTCGCGCTTTCGTCCTCGTCGATATAAAGCTCGCTGTTGCGCGTCACGCGGAAATGCCAGTAGCCAAGAATCTGCGTCCCGGGAAAAATATCCACGAGGTAATGGCCGATGATCTGGCCAAGGAAGACATACGCCTGCTCGGCGCCCTCGCGGGGCAGCTTGACCAACCGCGGCAGCACGCGTGGCACCTGCACGACACCCAACCGTCGGCGCGTTTCGCCGTGCTGCTCAATGTCCAGTTGCACGATCATGTTCAGCGACTTGTTCAGGAGTTGCGGGAAAGGATGTGCGGGATCGATCGCGAGCGGGGTCAGCACCGGGCGAACCGTGGCGCGGTAGTAATTCTCCACCCAAGTCCGGTCGCGTTCGGAGAGCTCGTCGAAATTTAGGAAGCGGATGTTGTGCTTGGCGAGTGCGGGTTGCAGGTCGTCGCTCCAGCAGCGGTATTGTCGGTCGACCAACATGCGCACGCGGCGGGTGATGGCGTGAAAATTCTCCGTTGGCGTTAGCCCATCCGCGCTGCGTTCGCCGGCGCCGCTTTCGATCTGCTGCTTGATGCCGGCGACACGGACTTCGAAGAACTCATCGAGGTTTGAGCTGACGATGGCAAAAAACTTCACCCGCTCCAGCAGCGGGTTCTTCGGGTCTTGCGCTTCCTCGAGTACGCGCTCGTTGAACGCCAGCCAGCTCAGCTCGCGGTTCAGGAAATGTTTCGGGTCCAGTTTTTTTGCAGTGCCATCCATAAACCATCGACGCGGCAATTATGACGCGGGCGGGAAGACTACCAGCCGCGTATCCGGTGGCGAGTGTCAATTGTGTGACGGCTAGAATTGGTTTGACCCTTGCGTGCGGGCGGACTATCTGTGGCCTTGTGAATCGCGAATTGAACGGCCTGCTGCTTGCCAACGTGCTGCTGCTTAGCAGCGCGGCAGTCGGGGCTTGATTCGCGTCACCGAATTTCGAGACCCCACTGCCGCAAACGGCGGTGGGGTTTTTGTTTTCCGCCACCGGTTTGCGCGCAGCGGCTCGGAGCAACAACGAACATAACGAAGCCATGTTAAATAATCCCGCGACCAAGTACCGGCCGTTTCCGCCGGTGAACCTGCCCGACCGTCAATGGCCGTCGCGCGTCCTTACACGCGCGCCGCTGTGGTGCAGCGTGGACCTCCGCGACGGCAATCAGGCGCTCGCCGTGCCGATGAACATCGCGCAGAAGCTTGAGCTGTTTCAGACCCTCGTGAAATGCGGCTTCAAGGAAATCGAAGTCGGCTTTCCGTCCGCGTCGAATACCGAGTTCCGGTTTAATCGCCTGCTCATCGAAGACGGGCACGTCCCCGGCGACGTGACCATTCAGGTGCTCGTCCAGGCGCGCGAGGATTTGATCGAGAAAACCTTCGAGTCGCTGAAGGGCGCGAAGCGTGTGGTCATTCACATGTATAACTCGACCTCGCCAGCGCAGCGCCGCGTGGTGTTCGGCAAGACGAAGGACGAGATCAAAGCCATCGCGGTGAACGGCGCGCGGTTGATTCAGGAACGCTTGCATCGCCTCCAGGGCACTGACGTGACGCTCCAGTATTCGCCCGAAAGTTTCTCCGCGACGGAAGTTGAGTTCGCGAAGGAAGTTTCCGAAGCCGTGATGGACGTCTGGCAACCGACGCCTCAGCGGAAAATGATTTTGAATCTGCCTGACACGGTCGAGGTCGCGATGCCGAATGTGTACGCCGACCAGATCGAGTGGATGTGCCGCAACATCAAGAATCGTGAGTCGCTCATCGTTTCGCTCCACACGCACAACGATCGTAACACCGGCACGGCCGCGACGGAGCTCGGCTTGCTGGCGGGCGCGGACCGCGTCGAAGGCACGCTCTTCGGCAACGGTGAGCGCACCGGCAATCTCGACGTCGTCACTGTGGCGATGAATCTCTACATGCACGGCATCGATCCCAAGCTCGACTTCACCGACCTGAGCGCGATTCGCGACGTGTATGAACGTTGCACCGGACTCACCGTGCCGCCGCGCCATCCGTATGCGGGCGAATTGGTATTCACGGCGTTCAGCGGCTCGCATCAGGACGCGATCAAGAAGGGCCTGAGCGAATGGGAAAAGGGCGGCCGGACGCATTGGGACGTGCCGTATCTCACGATCGATCCGTCGGACATTGGTCGCGAATACCGCGAGGTGATCCGCGTGAATTCGCAGTCCGGCAAAGGCGGCGTGGCCTATCTTCTCGAAAGCCAGTTCGGCATCGAGCTGCCGAAGGATATGCAGCGCGAATTCGGACCCATCGCGAACGATCTCGTCGATGCGCTCGGTCGCGAAGTGAAAGCCGAGGAACTCAAGGCGATGTTCTGGCGCGAATACATCGAGCGCTCCTCGCCGTGGAATCTCATTCACTTCCATGCCGACGGCGTGGACGGAAAATTCCGTTGCCGCGCGAGCGCGACTCGCGACGGGAAAGAGATTTCCTTGGTGGGCGAGGGGAACGGTCCGATCGCTGCGTTGGTGCAGGCATTGCAGACGGCTGGTGCGCCGAAGTTCGAAGTCGCCGCGTATCGCGAGCATTCGCTCAGTGCCGGTGAAGGCGCGGTGGCGATTGCCTATATTCAGATCAAACTCGCCGACGGCAAAATCCGCTGGGGCGCCGCCGTCGACACGAACATCGAACTCGCTTCCATCAAGGCGGTGCTCAGCGCGTTGAACCGCAGCTAAATTCCCGCATGAAACTCATCCGCTTTGGCGAGCCCGGCAAAGAAAAGCCCGGCCTCCTTCTTTCCAACGGCAAACGCATCGACGCTTCGGCGTTCGGTGAAGATTACGGTGAAGCGTTTCTCGGCGGCGACGGTTTGAGTCGTCTCGCCGCGTGGGCGGGTGTGAATGCCGACAAGGCGCCGGTCGTGGCCCACTCGGTTCGTCTGGGTGCACCGATTCAACGTCCGAGCAAGATCGTGTGCGTCGGCTTGAATTACGCCGATCACGCGAAGGAATCCGGCATGCCGATCCCGCCGGAGCCCATCCTGTTCTTCAAAGCCACCACGGCCCTTTGCGGACCGAACGACAACGTGATCATCCCGCGCGCTTCGCAGAAGACGGACTGGGAAGTCGAGCTGGCGATCGTCATTGGCAAGCGCGCGAGCTACGTGAGCGAAGCCGATGCGTTGTCACACGTCGCGGGCTACGCGTTGCACAACGACTACAGCGAACGCGAGTGGCAGCTTGAACGCGGCGGGCAATGGGTGAAGGGCAAGAGTTGCGACACGTTCGCCCCGCTCGGCCCGGTTCTCGCCACGCGTGATGAAATTCCCGATCCGCACGCGCTCGCGATGTGGCTCAAGGTCAATGGCCGCACCGTGCAGAATAGCAGCACGCGCCAGATGGTTTTCGGCGTGACCAAGCTCGTGAGCTACATCAGCCAGTTCATGACGCTGTTGCCCGGCGACGTGATCAGCACCGGCACGCCGCCCGGTGTCGGGCTCGGTTTCAAGCCGCCCGTCTTCCTCAAGCCCGGCGACCGCGTGGAGCTCGGCATCGAAAATCTCGGCGAACAATCGCAGACCGCTGTCGCCGCTTCATAACTTCTGCACGCTCATGCCGCGTTGCCCCTGGCCAACCAAAGAACCCGACATCGCTTACCACGACACCGAGTGGGGTGTGCCGCTGCATGACGATCGGGCGTTATTTGAATTGCTCATCCTTGAAGGGGCGCAGGCGGGCTTGAGTTGGTCCACCGTTTTGAAGAAGCGGGAGAATTATCGTGCGGCGTTCGATCAATTCGATGCGAAGAAAATCGCCCGCTACGACGCGCGGAAAGTGGCGCAACTCCTCGCTGACCCCGGCATTATCCGCAACCGCCTGAAGATCGCGGCCACGATCCAAAATGCGAAAGCATTCTTGGCCGTCCGCGAGGACTTCGGCAGCTTCGATCGCTACCTCTGGCAGTTTGTCGGTGGCAAACCCATCCAGAACGCGCGCCGTGAAATGAAAGACGTTCCGGCACGCACGCCCGAGTCCGACGCGATGAGCAAGGATCTGCTCAAGCGTGGATTCAAGTTCGTCGGCTCGACCATCTGCTACGCCTTCATGCAGGCGAGCGGCATGGTGAACGATCATTTGGTTTCGTGTTCGCGTCACCGCGAGGTCGCCAAACTGCGTTGAGCGGATGAGCGCGGGGCCTGAGATCGCCGTTGTCCCGATCCGCGAGGAACACATCGAAAGTTATCACGCCTGTATGGATGCGGTCTGTCGCGAACGCCAGTCGCTCGCGTTCTCCGTGGTGCCGACGCCCGTAGCCACGCGGGACTACGTGTTGCAAAATCTCCTGTTCTGCAATCCTCAGTTCGTCGCGGAGTGCAATCACGAGGTCGTGGGTTGGTGTGACATCATCCGGATCGACCAACCATCGCGTGCTCACGTGGGCACGCTCGGCATGGGCGTCGCACGCGAGTTTCGTCAGCGCGGAATCGGTCGTCGCCTGTTGCTCGCGGCGTTGGAACGCGCGGCGCAGGTGTATTTGGAGAGCGTGGAGTTGACCGTTCACGCTTCGAATGTCGCCGCGATCCGCCTGTACGAATCCGCCGGCTTCACGCGCGAGGATATCCGGCCCGATCCGTGTAAAGTCGACGGGCTTTATCAGGACGTGTTGGTGATGGCGAAGGAGTTGCCGCAATTGCCGCGTTAATTTTTCCGTGGTCAGCGCGCGGCGTCCCGCTAAAGTTTCCCGTAACAATTCACCGTCTGCCTGCGTCCAGCGTTCATCGCGTATGAAAAAACTCATCTGCCTCCTTGTCCTCGCGTTCGGTCTTTCCGCCGTTCACGCCGACCAAGTCGGCGTTCGCATCCGCTTCGGTCTGACCGATGACGGCAATAAGAAATGGGACGGCACCGTGACCGTCGCGCCCGGTTCGGTGGCGAATATCAGCGGCTGGCGTTTCCAGCAGAAGGACGTCGTCGAGGGCACGACCGGCTGGAAAGCGGAGACGCGTCCGCTCACTGTGCGCCGTTCCAATCAGCAGAAGAAGGGCGCGCAACAGCAGCAGCAGAAGGGCAAGAAAAAGGGCAAGGCGGGAGCCGCAGCCGGCGGCATCATGGCCGACAACGGCGTCATTCTCCGACTCGTGGACGTGACTGAGGATTCCGTCGTTTCGGTGAAGACCGCGCAGGGCAATTTCGAATTCAAGCTCGCGGAAGTTCCCTACGGCAAGATTGCTGAAAAACTCGACGGCGCCGTCGACATCGAGCGCACCGCCGCCACCCAACCGCTCACCGTCCAGCGCACCGACGATGATTTTCCGGCGATCGCCGTGGCAGATGACGGCACGACCTACATCGCGCATGTCAGCTTCACTCCCGGTTTGGATCGTGATGATCGCGCGAAGACGTGGGACGCAGAGCCGAAGGATTTGTCGTTCCTCGCCAAGCTTCCCGGCGGCGATCAGCTCTGGCTGCGCGTGGTGAAAAATGGCAAAGCCGGTGAACCTATCGCTGTCACGGCGGGGCAGGGCGACATCTACAAGACTGCGATCGCGCTCGACGGCAAAGGCGCGCTCTGGATTTTCTGGAGCGAGAACAAATCGTGGCAGAACGGCAAGGGCACCGCGAATTTCGAAATCTGGGCGCGTTCATTCAGCGACGGAAAGCTTTCCGAGCCGGTGAATGTCTCGCAGAACGCGGCGAGCGACGTGAGTCCGGTGGCTGTTGCAGATTCGAAGGGCAACGTTTGGGTCGCGTGGCAGGGCGTGCGCGACGGCGTGTTCCGCATTCTGGCCAAGCATCAAACGGCCAAGGGTTGGTCCGATGAAATTCGCGCGAGCACACAGAACGGCTCGTGCTGGACGCCCGCCATCGCCGCCGCGCACGACGGCCGCATTGCCATCGCGTGGGACACTTACGACAAGGGTGATTACGACGTGTGGGTGCGGGAGTTCGAATCCGGTGGCAAGGCCAAGGCCGCGCAGCCCGCCGCCAACACGCCGCAATACGAGGCGCGTCCCGCCATTACCTACGATGGCGCGAATCAGCTTTGGGTCTGCTGGGAACTGAGCGGCCAAACGTGGGGCAAGGACTGGGGCGCGTATGCGAAGGACGAAGGCATCGGACTTTATCGCGATCGTCAGATCGGATTGCGCGTGCTCGCTGATGGAAAATGGATGGCGCCTGAGACTTCGCCAGCCACCGCTTTGCCCGGTGCAAAGAAGCGCCGCGGTCCCGGCAATCTGCCAGTCAATCGCGCTGGTGGTGCCGAAGAACGCAAGCCCGGCGAAGAAGCCGAGGGCGCGCCCGCCAACGCGTACAACAATCTCGGTCGCGTCGTCGCTGATCGCGATGGTCGCGTGTGGTTGTTGGCCCGCGCGCGTGAGGGAAATTTCCAATCACCACTCGGCACGGTTTGGATGAATCACGCGGTTTACTTCGACGGCGCGAAATGGATCGGCCCCGTGCTGATGCCGAACTCGGACAACTTGCTCTACAACGTCCCGGCCGTCGCCGCGCATCCGCAGGGCGGAATCATCGTGGCGCACTCGAGTGACCATCGCCAATCGCGCCACATCACGCGCGGCAGCGGCGGCAATGCTTCGCTCGACTCCGGCAGCGACCCGTTCGACAACGACATCTATCTCAGCCGCCTCGAAATGCCTTCCGCCAAAGTGACCGCGTCGCTCAAGCCCGCGAAGGCGGCGCCAAATGCGAGTGCGAAGGCGACTGTTGACACCGAAAAGGAACGCGCCGAAGTCGCCAAGGCCCGCGCGTATCGGATGAATTACAACGGCAGCCAACTGCAAATCGTCCGCGGCGAGTTTCATCGTCACACGGAAATTTCCGGCGACGGCGGCAACGACGGCCCGCTCGAAGACATGTGGCGTTACGCTGTCGACGTGGCGGCTATGGACTGGCTCGGCTGCGGCGATCACGACAACGGCGGCGGCCGTGAATACACTTGGTGGCTTACGCAGAAGACCACGGACGCCTTCCGCATCGCGGGAAAATTTGAGCCGCCTTTCACCTACGAGCGCAGCGTGCGTTACCCTGAGGGCCATCGCAACGTGGTGTTCGAGCAACGCGGAGTCCGCACGCTTCCGCGTCTGCCGATCAGCGGTCGCAATGATCCCGGCCACGCGCCTGACACGCAGATGCTCTACAAGTATCTGAAGCAGTTCAACGGTGTGTGCGCGTCGCACACGAGCGCCACGAGCATGGGCACCGACTGGCGCGATTGGGATCCGCAGGTCGAGCCGATGGTGGAAATTTATCAAGGCGCGCGGCAGAACTACGAACGCCCCGGCGCACCGCGCTGCCCGACGGCGGATGATTCCATTGGAGGTTGGGAACCGCTCGGTTTCGTGAACCTCGCGTTCAAGAAGGGCTACCGGATGTCCTTCCAATCGAGCAGCGACCACGGTTCGACGCACATCAGCTACGCGCTGGTTTATGCGGAGAACAATTCGCGTGAAGCATTGTTGAAAGCAATGCGCCAGCGCCACACCTACGGCGCGACGGACAACATCATCGCCGAATACACCTGCAAGGCGAACGGCAAGACCTACATGATGGGCGATGAATTCACCGTGAGCGCCGCGCCGAAGTTGAGCATCAAGCTGATCGGCACCGCGCCATTCGAGAAGGTGACCATCGTGAAGGACGACGTGGAGATTCATTCCATCGTGCCCAACGCCGCTGAGGTGAACTTCACTTGGACCGATCCGAATCCCGAGGCCGGCAAGACGAGCTATTACTACGTGCGCGGCGAGCAGAAGAAGCAGGCTCACGAAAGCTACGGCGAACTCGTCTGGGCTTCGCCGATGTGGATCAAGTTCGATCCGCAGGCGAAGTGAGCTCCAGTCCTGGCCACGAAAAGGCACAGAAGGCGCAAAAGAATTCTGCAGCGGTGAAGGTTTTAAATTGGTGCAGGTTGTTTTGTTCCGTCTGCGCCTTTTTGTGGCTTCCGTTAGCGGCGATCGCCCACAATCCCGACACCAGCTACGCGCGCATTCGGATCAGCGCGGACAAGTTGGAAACGCGTTTCACCTTTGATCTCGTCACGTTGCTGAAGATTACGCGGCTCGATGAGCGTGGAAACGGGATGATTACGCGCGCGGATCTCAAACAGCACGCGCCGGAGATTTTTGATTACGTGCGCAAACACGTCGCTCTCAAGATCGACCAACGCGAAGCGGATCTCGGCGAAGCGGGCGGGTTCGGTTGGGCGGCGGACGTGGGCGAATCGGTGCCGCAGAAGGATTATCACTCGGCGGCGGCGTTGATTCATTTCAACTTTACCAAGCCGCTCGATGATTTCCCGGAGGACGTGAGTGTTGAGTTCGATTTCTTCAACGACTTCGGCGAGCGCCATACGGTGAAAGGCGAGTTTGAAATGAACGGCGAGAAGCACGAGGTGGACTTCACGCGCTTCGAGCCGGACTACCTTTTCGACACGGGCTATCAGCCGACTGCGCTCAAGCGCGTGATCCTGTTTCTCAAACGTAGCCGGTGGATTCTTTTGGTCGCGTTGGCACCGATGGCGTGGACGATCGGCCGTTGGTGGTATCAGAGACGTCGATCGGCTTGACGTTCGGGAGTTGCTTGCGCGGTCGGGCTGCCGGCATGATCGGCAATCCTTTTATGAAACGCACTTTGCCATTCTTCCTCGGAACGCTGTTCGCCATTTCGTCCTTCGCTGCTGAGCCGCGCTGGTGGAAGGGCAACCTGCACACGCACTCGTTGTGGAGTGACGGCGATGATTATCCCGAGATGATCACCGAATGGTATAAGGAGCACGGCTACGATTTCCTCGGCATCTCCGACCACAACACGCTTCAAAACAGCAACAAGTGGATCACCGTGACGAAAGCCAAGAGCGGCCCGGTGGCATTCGAGAAGTATATGGCGCGCTACGGTAACTCGTGGGTCGACCAGCGTGAGGAAGGTGGAGCGAAGCAGGTTCGCCTGAAGAAGCTCGAGGAGTATCGCGGCAAGTTCGAGGTGCCCGGGAAGTTCCTGCTCTTGCAATGCGAGGAGATCACCGACCGTTACAAGACCGCGCCGATCCACATCAACGTGCACAACGTTGTCGAACGCATCGAGCCGCTGCACGGCGACAGCGTTCTCGAAGTGATGCAGAATAACATGAACGCGGTGTACGCCCAGCGTGAGAAAACCGGCGTGCCGATGATCGCGCACTTGAACCATCCGAACTTCAACTGGGGCGTCACCGCCGAAGAAATGATGCAGGTGAAGCGCGAACGATTCTTCGAGGTCTACAACGGTCACCCGACCGTTCACAACAGTGGCGACGCCACGCACGCGAGCACCGATCGCATCTGGGACATCATTCTCACGAAGCGCCTGAGTGAGCTGGGTCTCGAGGTTGTGTTCGGAATGGGGACCGACGATTCGCATCACTATCACAAATTCTCGCCCACGAATTCCAATTCTGGTCGCGGCTGGATCATGGTGCGTTCGGCGGAACTGTCGCCGGCGAGCTTGATTGCCGCGATGGAAGCGGGAGATTTTTACGCGTCGTCCGGAGTGACGTTGAAGGATGTGCGTCGGATGAAGAACGAACTCGCGCTCGAAATTGCCGCGGAACCGGACGTGACTTACACAACGGAATTCATCGGCACGCGCAAAGGCTACGATGGCAAGAGCGAGCCTGTCCGCACGGCGAAGGGCGACGCGATCCGCGTGACGCATCGTTACAGCGGCGACATTGGTAAAGTGCTGGCGACAGTGAAGGGAACGAAGGCGAGTTACTCCTTTAAGGGCGACGAGATTTACGTGCGTGCTCGCGTCACTTCGTCGAGGCCCAAAAAAGATTCGAACGAAGCTGGCGATTTCGAGCGCGCGTGGACGCAGCCAGTGGTGCCGTCCGCGAAATGAAGTTGCCTGGCATCAACTCGGCGGAAAAATTGCCGATGAATGCCTCGACGAAATGGTGCAGCGCTTGACGGTGCGGAACCCCTCCGTTAGCTTGCGCCCGCAACTGCGAAGAACATTATGAACAATTTTCTCATCCCTCACGTTATCGAGCAGACCGGTCGCGGCGAACGCGGCTACGACATTTATTCACGGCTGCTCGTCGATCGCATCGTGTTCCTCGGCACGCCCGTGGACGACATGGTTGCCAACGTGATCATCGCGCAGTTGCTGTTTCTCCAGATGACCGATCCAAAGAAGGACGTGCATTTGTATATCAATTCGCCGGGCGGCAGCGTCACGGCGGGATTGGCGATTTACGACACGATGCAGTTCCTCACGTGCGACGTGAACACGTATTGCATCGGCCAGGCCGCCAGCATGGGCGCGGTGCTGCTTGCGGGCGGCACCAAGGGCAAGCGTTACTCGCTGCCGAACGCGAATATCATGATCCATCAGGTGCTTGGCGGCGCTGAAGGTCAGGCGACCGACGTGGAAATCCGCGTCAAATACATGCTCAAGCTCAAGCAGCGCTTGAACACGATTCTTTCCAAGCACTCCGGCCAGACCTACGAAACTGTCGAAAAAGCCTGCGACCGCGACAACTTCATGTCGGCCGAAGAAGCCAAAGCGTTCGGTCTCGTGGACGAAGTGGTCACTTCTCGCAAAGAAACGACCAACATGCCGGACAAGTCTTCTGTCGTTGCATAGAGGGCTTTGTTCTGCTATAGAAGCAGCAACAATGGCACGTCCGACCAACATCACGCTCTGCAGCTTTTGCGGGAAATCCCAGGCTGAGGTTAAGAAACTCATCGCCGGCCCCGGGGTCTATATCTGCGACAGTTGCGTGATCGTTTGCAAAGGGGTTCTCGACAAGGAACTCCAGACGGAACAGAAGCGCCATACTCCGAAACTCACCGTTCTCAAGCCGGCCGCGCTGAAGCGCATTCTCGATCTTCATTGCATTGGCCAGGAACACGCCAAGCGGACCCTGTCGGTAGCCGTTCACAATCACTACAAGCGCCTGACGCAGACGCCGCCCACGGCGGGTCGCCGCGCGGCCAGTGAAAGCATGAACACCGGGCACGAGGACGTTGAAATCGAGAAGAGCAACATTCTCGTCATCGGTCCGACGGGTTCCGGTAAGACTTTGCTCGCTCGCACGCTCGCCAAGGCGCTGGACGTTCCGTTCGCTATTGCCGACGCGACGACGCTCACGGAAGCCGGTTACGTGGGTGAAGACGTGGAGAATATTGTTCTACGCCTCCTGCAAAACGCTGACTACGACGTGAAGCGCGCGCAGATGGGTATCATTTACATCGACGAAATCGACAAGATCGCCCGCAAGACGGAGAACGTTTCGATCACTCGTGACGTTTCCGGTGAAGGCGTGCAACAGGCGTTGCTGAAGATTCTCGAAGGCACGGTGTGCAATGTTCCGCCGCAAGGTGGCCGCAAGCATCCCCAGCAGGAATACATTCGCGTCGATACGAGCAACATTCTGTTCATCTGTGGCGGCGCGTTCGTTGGTTTGGAGAAAGTCGTGCAACGCCGCATCGGCAAGCGCGTTATGGGCTTCGCTTCGATGGATCAGGGGCGCAAACTCGCGGACGCGGAGCGTGATGAAGTGTTGCAGCACGTCGAACCCGAGGACTTGCTCACTTACGGCTTTATTCCTGAATTCATCGGCCGCCTGCCGATGGTGACGGTTCTGCGCGAATTGACCGAAGAACAGTTGGTTTTGATTCTCACCGAGACCAAGAACGCACTCATCAAGCAGTTCTCCAAGCTCATGGCGATGGACGGCGTGGAACTCCAGATCACCTCCGACGCGCTGGCCGAGTTGGCGGCGCAAGCCCGCAAGAAGGGCACCGGCGCGCGTGCGCTACGCTCGTTGCTGGAAAAGTTGATGCTCGATGTCATGTTCGAAATCCCCGACAGCGACGACATCGTGAGCGTGCAGATCACCCGTCCTGTCGTGCTTGGCGAGATCAAGCCGATCCTCCGCCGTCGAGCCGATCAAGCCGCCGCCTAAACCAGGCGGCCTGGCTCGTATTCATCGGGTTGGGCCGCGATATTTTCCTTCATCCCGTGTCCCTCAACCCTCATCCTCACTGACGCATGGCGCCACCGTTTCAACCCAAGCAATTCATCGCGAATACCGTCGCTGGTATTCCGCGATCGGGCATCCGCGAATTCTTTGATTTGGTGCAGAGCCAGGCCGACGTGATCTCCCTCGGTGTGGGCGAGCCCGATTTCGTTACGCCGTGGCACATTCGCGAAGCGGCGATCTACGCGCTCGAACGTGGCAAGACGAGCTACACCTCGAACCTCGGGTTGCTCAAACTCCGCGAAGCCATCAGCGTCAGCGTCGAGAAACATTTCGGCGTCCATTACGATCCCGCCAAGCAAATCCTGATCGCTGTCGGTGTCAGTGAGGCACTGGACATCGCATTGCGTGCGGTGCTGAACCCGGGCG
Source organism: Limisphaerales bacterium (assembly GCA_044224905.1). Taxonomy (GTDB): domain Bacteria; phylum Verrucomicrobiota; class Verrucomicrobiia; order Limisphaerales; family JBGAJN01; genus JBGAJN01. The sequence continues at coordinate 209,311 of JBGAJN010000001.1, read as the reverse complement.
ACGAAGTGATCTATCACGAGCCCTGCTACGTGAGCTACGCGCCCAGCGTGAGCCTGACCCACGGCGTTCCCGTGGCCGTCGAGTGCAAGGCGGAGAATGGATTCGCGGTTACCGCGGAGGCGATCGAAGCCGCGATCACGCCGCGCAGCAAAGTGCTGATGCTGAATTTTCCCACCAACCCGACCGGCGGCACGATGACACGGACGGAGTTGCTGAAGATTTCCGAGGTTGTGTTGAAACACAACCTGCTCGTGATCACGGATGAAATTTATTCTGAACTGACCTTCGAGGGTCAGCACGTGAGCATCGCATCGCTTCCGGGCATGAAGGAGCGGACGATTTTCCTGCACGGCTTCTCGAAGGCGTATGCGATGACCGGCTTCCGCATTGGCTACGCTTGTGGTCCCGCGGAACTCATCGAGGCGATGATGAAGATCCATCAATACTCGATGCTTTGCGCCAGCATCATCAGTCAGGAAGCCGCTCTCGAAGCCATCAAACACGGCGAACCGGACACCACGGAAATGCGCGAGCAGTATCGCGTGCGCCGCAATTACATCGTGAACGCGCTCAATTCCATGGGCCTTACGTGCCATCTTCCACGCGGCTCGTTCTACGCGTTCCCGTGCATTCGCTCGACCGGATTGACGTCGAAGGAATTCGCTTTCCGCCTGTTACAGGAGGAAAAAGTGGCCTGCGTGCCGGGCGTGGCGTTCGGCCCGAGCGGCGAAGGTTACCTGCGCTGTTGCTTCGCGACGGCGTTGGACCGGATCGAAATCGCCGCCGAGCGGATGGCGAGTTTCGTGAAGCGTGTCAAAAGTTGAAACTTTGAACTTGAGCGCGGACAGACCATTTGGCTTAATCGCCGCTCCCTTCCGTGGGATTGCTGGTCGGTAGGTTACCCAAGTGGCCAACGGGGGCAGACTGTAAATCTGCTGGCTTACGCCTTCGATGGTTCGAATCCATCACCTACCACCACCATCACGGAAGCCCATAGAATCAAGGGTTCCGAGTGGTTTTGCGGTTCCTGAAAAGCTCTCGCATAACACTTTCGCATAACACATTCAAAATTATCCAGCGTCGTCCATTGGTGTTTAAGAGAGGTTTTTGACTGCTGGGAATGGGCTTTGCGGAGTGGGATGACATTCTCAAATTGCGGTTTGCTGATGCAGGATCGCCGATTTATTGGCCTGAAATCGCTTCCTGCCCCCCTATGGGGGAACTCAGTCTTGTGGGTTTGCTTTCCGTGGTCTTTCTCTGTCGGGACGAGGTTTGGATCATGGGAGCACATTGCAACATTGCGAGAGGTGGCGGCACAAATTGAACTTGGACAAGCTGTCATTGTCGGCAATTTCTGGCGCTAGCGCTTCGATGCCCGATGGCACCTTGCGCGGGATCAGACGCGGGAAGAACCTAAATTCAGATTTCTGCGCGAGGCCAAAAATGTTTTTAGGAGTCTCATAGAAACAGCCAGCCCCCTCGGAACCGCGCTGTATTGGGGATCGGCGAACAGATTCCTTTGCGCCCCCGGTCGGGTGTTTTGGGTTGCGTGATCGTCCAGCGTCGTTCAACGTCCGCTCAGGTCTACCTTCAACATTAAACGCGAAAGGAATTTACCCCGTGAACACGCTTCAACTAATTGCCGGAAATGCGTTCTTTGGCGACGGCAGCGACGCGGCAGGCGGGATGGTGATTCTAATGTTGATTGCGTCAATTGCCGGGTTTGTGCTGGCGATTGTGTGGCTCGTCTTCCCGTTTTTAGTGCTGTCTCGGCTCAAGGAAATTGCCGCGCTGCAACGGACGCAAGCCGAGTTAGCGGAACAGATTTCGACACAATTACAATCCATCGACACGAAGGCCGGAAACGTATGCGCGAACACCTACGCGAGCGCGGAGAATTCGGCGACGGCGTTGAAGATGCAGACTCAGGATCAAACCCAGCAGCCATGAATCCAACACGGACGTTTCTATTCGTTCTTGCTCTGTCGTTTGTGATGTTCGGCGGATGTGCCACTCCCGCAAGCTATACCAGCGAACCAATGGAGCGGTATGACAACAACACATTTTACCACGTTGAACAGCACACCGATGGCTTTACGCTCGTAATTAACTATTCCCGATACCAATTCATCCCCGAGAGTGATGCAGTTGCTTTGGCTGGGAAGAGTGCGCTACTCGCGATAGCCCATGAAATGGCCCAAGCATCGGGAAAGAAGCTCCAGCAAATCAACGAACAGACAATTAAAATGTCGATGGGGCGCAACGGATTGAGCGGGATCACTTCGTGGTCAGGGACGGTGCGGGTATTCTATTCTCCAAACAAGTAGAGGGCTACTCACCTATTATGTTCCAATTCTCAACGCTCATCGTTGCGGTGGCCTTGTTGTCATCCTGCGCGAATCCTTCTATCACGAACATTCAAACTGATTCGATCGCGTCGACATAGCAATCGGCGTCTGGTTAAGTCGCGTTCTTTCGGGTATCTCTTTCTTGGCACCGCAATCGAACCGGCACGCGGAATTTTAGAGTGGCAGCATGTCCGTCGCTTTTTCCGCTCTCACCCTTAATGCCTCCGCCGATTACAGCCGCGACAACATTTAGCTTGGCCTCGCTACCGGCCCGCTGATCGGCTCGTACTGTTACTTCAAAGTCCACAACTTGAAGGTCGCTGATCCCAGTCTCCACAGATTTAAAAGAGCTAGCTGTCGCTGGAATGATACATCCGGTCGGCAGTGCCTCCTGCGCATCTTCAACGCCGCCGACGATGTCCATTAGTGCGGTAGAAATGAATTTGCGAAGTTCCATATTTGTCGAACAGAGTTCCTGTGCAGCTAACCCTGTTTATGTACCGGACAGCGCCTTAGTTCAACGCTGTTCTTCCGCTGTTTCTTTCATCTCGGAACACGATACGCCCTGTCGTGAGTCCCTCGCCATCATGGCGAATTAAGCGAATTAAGTTCCCTGCCAGCGTCCAAGGGGGGGCTTTCTTCGCTTATTTCGCAACTGCACGCCAGAGTTCGCGGGGGGCACCTGCGGTTTGTTCTCGTCGGCTCGTGGCGAATCCGTAATGAGCAAGCTCCGACATGGCGCGAGTCAGGTCTTCCGCGCTAGTGTGCCTGCCGCTGGCGCTGTGAAGGCTTGTGCGGTCAAGTTCACCGGGGAATTCCAATCGCAACCGTTCGTGAATGTCCCGCGCTGTTTTACTCAGTCCACCGAATATGCAATCAGCGGAGGCGAAACAATAATCCCACAGAGCGAGAGCCGCTTCCAAGTGTTTCAAATCTACCGCTTCCGCTTCATCGAGCAGTGCATAAATCAGGGCTAGACGGCGAACGTGAGCGGGTGCGCGGCTTGTGACGTTACCCAGCAAACCGGCGCGTTCCTGATTTAGTCTCGCATATTCACTGGGCCACAAGGCGGCGGCTTCGTCGGTAAACCCGATTTTTCCCGAGGCGCGTGCGCTCCCTAAAACCTTGCGCAGTCGACCTGTGAGGTCTTGGCAATCTTCTGCACGGAGCGTGCCGCCGAAGGGCAATTGCTTGGAACGTCGGGAGCATACCCATAAGAAGCGATTGGCGAAGCCGTTGGCCGTGTCACAATTAGCGAGCTTGGCCTTTAATTCATCTACCGTGATATGCGCCGCGATGCTGACGTGCGGAGCGGTGGCGGTTTCTCCACCCTTGCCGCCATTCTTGGCGAGCGTGCGGAGCGTCTTGCCATCCCAGCAATGCCGGATGATAACGGAGAGCGTGTTGTCTTTACGTCCGGCAGCGGCGAGGACTTGCGCAAATTCACCTTCGGCTACAAACAGCCGCTTGTCGGCCACGCCTTCATCCTCGCATTTTCCTTCCGAATCAAAACGCGGGTCGCGTATCGCGTGAATCAGTCCTTCACCACTCACGAGTCCGTTGCTTACTTTTTGCTCTGCCCAAAATGTGTCCGTGAGTTGGAACAAGGCGAGGATGCGGTCAAGGCTCGTGCCTTTGCGGGCAATGGACGATTGGCCCACGATAACGGCGTTTTCATTAGTGAAGTGTTTTGTATCTTCGGCCAACCAGTATGCCGCGCGTCCGGCAGCGTTGCCGAAAGCGAGTAGGAATTGCGTGAGTAGTGCGGCGGAGTCGGCTTCTGTGTGTGGTTCAATTCGGCGGACAATCTCGCCAGCTAGCCCGTGGAAAGCGGCTTCACCCATTGGTGATGGCCATGGTTGGCCAACATAAGGCAAAAGTTCGCTAGTCGTTTCAACTGTGCTCGCCGATGACGCGAGTGACACAGTGCCGGATTTTACCGCCGTCGTTTCGTAAGGAGTGGAGACGATGCTCATGGCGTTGCCCTCCACGTCACAGGGTTTGCTTGGTCGTCGGGGTGTAGGTCATGAACAAACTCCCAAAGATCATTCACGGGTGATCCATCGGTTCTGCGATAGGCGGAAAAGTCGAATACGTCCACGAGGGCCGCGCCTGCGGATTGAAGTTGCGCCTGCCATTTGGCCGCGCCGTTCAGCCCAGCGCCGTCGCTATGGGCAAAAATGCGAACACGTTTTCCGCGAAACAGCGGGAGTGCGTCCGCGTGGATGGCCGGCGACGATGACAGCATGGCGATGGGAACACAGCGCACGTCCCGCTTGGCGTGATGGCTCGCCTGCTCCCAGAGTGTGACATAATGCGCCGTCAGGAAATCTGGCAAGCCTTCCACGAGCGCGACGGCTGCAAAGTCCGCCGATTCCAACGCGCCCAAGGGCCAGGATTTTTGACTGTGCTTCACTGCATGTCCTTTGCGTTCTCCGAGTGGCGTGCCGGGGACGGCGGGGAACAATTGTCCGTCCATCCGCCGCAGTTCCAATAGTCGCTCGCTGCGGTCGGTGACGGCGTGGCAGTCGAATCCATTCCATTGCCCAAACACCAACACGCCGCGCTCGGTAGCCCATTCCAAACCTTCACGATGATAGGGCCGCAAGTCGGCAAGTCGTTGAATCTGGTTTGCCCTACCGGTGGTGAAGCCTGTCCGATCGGGCAGTTCGCGCGTGCGGGGTTGTGGCGCAGGCGTATATCGGGGCGGGCGGAATGAGGTTGCAGATTGAACCTCCTTTAGCAGATGGCCACGGGGACGCGAATGCTGGGCTTTGTTCGCGTCGGTGATCTTGTGCCGCAGGTCGGATTCACTCCAAGGGGGTTGGCAAGTCTCGTTCCATTCCAGCAGGAGCGAAAAGGCTTCATCCGGCGCGAGCGCGAACCCGTTCACCAACACGCAGGCGACGTGAAATGTGGCGTCGTGTCCTTGGTGTCCCGATACCGCTCCGGGGATCGTGGCGAGATAGGCGCGCGCGCGGTCAACAGTTGGTGATTTCATCGGCGTTCCTTTCTCGTGGCGTTGGCCATGAGTTGAACCAATACGCCGGGAAGAATCTCGCTGACGTGCTGGCAACGGTCGCACGTCGCGTGATTGACGGGACGCGCGTGAATGATTATCTTTGCAACAGCATAGCTAGTCCAGATGCGCTCCGTGCTCGCCAGCCGGGGCGCATTTCTTTTTGCGGGGTGTCTTCTGGTGATTTTCATTGCGCGACCTCCTTTTCAGTCGCCATGTTCGCGCGGATGCAGTCTCGCACGCTGGCCATTTCGATGAGGCGAACGCCGGATTTGTTTCCCCGGACGCGCAGCAAACAGCCACGGATTTTCCCGTCGTTTAAGAGGTTGTAGATAGTTCCACGCTTCAGACCGTAGTGCTTTTGCACATCGGCGAGGCGTCCGAATTCCGGCGCGATGCCGGTGAAGTTGCCGGATTCAACCGGCTCGGTAGTTTTTTGGTCTTCGTTCATAACGTTCGTTGAACGCGCTTCGAACTATTCGAAGCTGTCGCTCAGCGTGCGCCATGATTAGCCAAAGAAGTTCAGGGCGGATAACACACGCCCTAAGGGGGATGGGGTGTTAAGTCGGAATCAGTTCAATTGATAGCTTACCGCTTCGAGGGCCTGATTTTTCTCGAATGTAACGGAACACTCCCTTTTTGCGATTGGTTCGAACTGGCTTTAGCCCCAGCGTCTTTATGCGCCTACTCAGTGATGAAATTTCAGATTTCTCGACTCCGCGTAGCCAACCGAAAACTTCTTGGCGCGAATAGTCCGTGAGCCATGCAAGCCCCGGCAGGGTCGTGGATTCCAAGTCGCGCAGGGAAAGCCAGTTTTGGACAATAAGTTGATCGCTGCGAGAAATGGGATAGACGCCTCGTTTCGGTCGTTTCCTTTGGCGTTTAATTTCGGTAGCGAGTTTGAGAATGAAAGCGTCCCCTTCGTCTTTAACTCCGGCCAAAAGCCCTTTTTGGATGCTTTCATCGTTCCAAGAAAAGTTGACGGTGTGAATTGCTGACAACATTTGTTGCTGCTCCGTCATGGGTTGCCCAATTTTCGGGAACGGGATTCCCAGTGTAGCGGAATAGCCTGTTTGTAGGCTTTTTCCGTAAGCTATCGCCACGCTGTGACAAGCCTCATTGAAAGTCCGCAACATCTCATTCCATTTGATTTCGCCCATTCCCTGACGGAATTGAAGGACGCAACTTGGGAAAGCTAGGTTGAGGACGCTTTGTTCGCCGCCTTGCTTTAGGCTTCTCACCCCGGTTTTCATCCGTTGGCCTTCGTTACATCCGGCAGCTTGCTAATCGCGTCGTGTGAATCGTCCGCGCTCAAGTGCGTGTAGCCGCGCGAAACAACTTCGGAATCGTGTCCGACGATCATCATGGCCAGAGCGTTGGAAGCTCCCGCCGATTTCAACCAAGTGGTGAACGTGTGCCGGAACGAATGGAATGAGAGTTCACTTTGTTCGCGCTTGGCGTCACGTCCCTTAATCATGGAACGATCCCCGCGTCCGTAGTTCTTACGTGGCCGCGCGGTCACAAGTCCCGCTGGTGCCAGAATCTCGTCGTAGAACTTCGTGGAGATTGTCCCGCTACGTTTCTCCGCCATCGCCGCCGACACGGGAAACACGAACGCGGCGGGATCATCCGTTGCCGGCAGGGTTTCGAGGTGGTCCGCCAATGGCTTGGCCAAGCGGGTGCAGAGGCGTTTGCCGGTCTTTTGCGTCACGAACGAGATTTCCCCTTTCTCAAGGTCAACTTGGTTCCACGTGAGGGTGGCCACGTCGCCAAGGCGTTGGCCGGAATAGACCGCCGTGAGGACGAGACCGCGCCATTCTCCGCCGGCAGCGTCGCAACGGGTGAGAATGCGTTGGACTTCATCGATGGTGAAACCGCGTCGCTTGTTCTCGCCGCGAGCTTTGAGGGTGTCCACCTTGCTGGCCACGTTGCGCGTGAGCAAATCCTGTTTCACTGCCGCGAGCAGGCACGAGCGGAGGACTTTCAAATCCATGTTCGTGCTGGTGGTGGAAAGTTTCGTGGCCACGTCGTCACGGAACCGGACAACGTCATCGGTGCGGAGGGTGTTCAAATCCTTGTCCGCTTTGGGGCCAAGGAACGCGAGGAACCGGCGGAGGCTTACTTCATAGCGTTCGTGCGTGCGGGGTTCCGCTTCCACTTTCTTGAATTCCAACCAGCGCTTGCACCACTCACGGATGGTTGCACTAGGGAGACTCTCGCCAGAGGCCGCGAGCACGTCCGCCACGCCAGCGGCGATGATTTCGCGCGCCTTGTCCGCGTTGAGCTTTTCCCCGTAGAGGCTGGAATTTGCCCATGTCCGGCAGATTTGCGTCGCCTGTTTCTTGTCCGCCGTGCCGGTGGATTTGAAATGCCGGCGGAGATTTCCCTCAGCGTCGTGTGTGGTGAAAGCGCAAAACCAGTTTGGTTTGCCCGGTTGTTTGTGTAGGCTGGCCATATCTCCGCATACCATGGCATAACATTTAAGTTCGTCAAGAGCGTTCAAAAACGTCAAAACATTAGGAAAGTATCATTTTGTTGGGTGTAAATCGAATCGATGGTTCGAATCCATCACCTACCACCACTTTTCACCCATCGAAACGGCGTCGAGTTCAATCTTCTCCAGCTTTACTTAGCATTTGGTGCTCAATACTTTTCTCGGCAAGTATTGCCATGGTGGGTGGAATTATTTTCCGGGTGAGTGTTGCCTTTAATCTCTTTGGCCCGATTACTACGCCCATTTGATGGGGATTCACGCAGAAAGTGAAGTTTTCTCGGATAATGAATGGCTGGAGCGTGATTTGCTAAGGTTGTGCAGACGAAATCTATGAACCTGCTCAACTACCGCAATAATGTCTTCTCCCAGTGCGGCGAAGACGGTGTCCTGGAACGAATTTTCGAAGTGCTTCACGTGCGACGCGGCACCTGCGTTGAGTTTGGGGCATGGGATGGGAAGCATTTCAGCAATACTTGCAACTTGATCCAGAACCACGGTTGGTCCGGGGTGATGATCGAAGGCTCGCCTGCGAAGTTTCGCGTCTTGCAGGACAATTATCGGCAGCGTCCTGACGTGATCCTGATGAATCGACTCGTCGATTTCGAGGGGCCGAATTGTCTCGATGAATTGTTGCAAGACACGCCGCTGGCGAATGATTTCGACCTGCTGTCGATCGACATTGACGGCAATGATTATCACATTCTCGACAGCTTGAATCGCTATCGTCCGAAGGTAATCGTCACGGAGTTCAATCCCACCATTCCGTCGCACGTGGAGTTTGTGCAGGCGCGCGACATGTCCGTGAATCAAGGATCTTCCGTGCTCTCGTTCACCAAACTCGCCGCGCAAAAAGGCTACGAACTGGTCTGCTGCACCGATTGGAACGCCATCTTCGTTGATCGTCCCTACTTCGCGCTGTTCGGCATTACGGACAATTCGCCCGCGACGCTTTGGCAGGTGAAGGATCATCTCACTTCGTTGTTCATCCTCTACGATGGAACGATCAAGCTGGCGGGGAATACCTCATTGCTCTGGCACCCCGGCCGAATTGAGGAAGAAAAGATTCAAGTGCTGCCTCAGCACGCGCGGGTTTTTGCTGACGCCGTTCGGTGACGTTCCGATGTCGGTGGGACGTAGGCTAGCGCTTGAGTATGGCGTTCGCGCGGCGGGTGGCTTCCGCCAGTTCAGTGGCCTTCATGTGCACGGCGAGCTTCTCGCGGTTTCGAGCGGCGCTGGGATTACCGTTTTCGGCCGAAAGGTGGATCCACTTGTATGCTTCGATCAGGTTTTCGGGGACTCCCTTTCCTTCGACGTAAAGCACGGCCAGATTGTTTTGAGCGAGCACGTGACCTTTGGCTGCGGCTAGCATGTACCATTGGGCGGCTACGGCGTAATCAGTAGCCACGCCATTCCCCATGGCATAGACGAGTCCCATTTTAAATTGTGAATCTGGGTCCCCATTATTGGCTGCGGCCTGGAGTGCTTTGAGTTCCTCCGGAGTGATGGCGGGCGCGTCGTTTCCCGGTTGTGGCGGCGGCGCTTGATTTTGATTTTGCGCAGGGGTGTTTGCAGGTGTTGCGGGTCGCGGTGTGGCTGCCACTCGCGTTGCTGGCTCGGATTCCTTGACTGACTGGTTTCCCGTGTCGATCCGCAGGACGATGGGCGTTGACGCGTTGCGGCTGATGAAGACACGCCAGCCGACGGCTGCGGCAATCATCACAAGGACGATGGCCCCAATGACAATAGGCGCGCTTGGCATCACCGGCTTGGGCGTATAGACCGCGGCGGGTGCGTTGCTTGGATGCCGGACGACGGTCTGGCTGGGAGCAGGTGGAGGAGGGGGAGCTTCGTTACGGCTGCCCCAAAACTCTGCGATCCGGCGCCGACCTTCGGTAATTTGTTCCGGGCTCAGCGCTTGAATTACGATACCGCGAAGTTGCTCGCTCGGACGGTCGCCATGAGTGGCGGCGAGGCTGAGCCATTTAAAGGCTTCCACAGGGTCCGCTTCCACGCCAAGGCCACGAAACAGGAGTCGGCCAAGGATAAATTGGGCCTGCGTTTCGCCCGCATACGCGCGATTTACGGTGTCCTGCAGTTCTTCCGCTGTCAGCTCCTGCAGGGAGAGATACGAGGGCGCGCGATCTCCGCTGGCGGGTTTCGCCTCCGGTTTTGTGGGGGCGTCCTTGCCAAGCGCTGCGCTCATGAATTTCTTCACCGACATAGAATTAGTTCCGTAGGGGCTCGGGGTCGATTTGGCCGACCGATGAACCTGCTTCAGCGAGCTTATTAACAGCCGCATTGCATTGGCGCAAGGCTTCCGCGAGCTGTTTCCCAGTCATGAACATGGCCACTTGGTTCCGGTTTTGAATGGCGCCCTTGACGTGCCTCGACGCAAGATAAAACCATTTGTATGCCTGCACATAGTCAAGGGGGACACCCGTGCCGGTGACATACATGACTCCGAGGTTGTTCTGGGCGTTCCCCCAATCCTGCTCGGCTGCTTTGATATACCACTTGTGCGCTGCCGCATAGTCGCGGGGCACGCCGACGCCTTTCGCGTAGGCGAGTCCGAGCGAGAATTGCGCTGCCCGATCGCCCTTTTCAGCACCTTCCTTGATTTTCGCAAAATTTGCGAGATCCATGGATGTCGTGATTTCCCGCGGCAACTCGGGCATTAGCGGCTGAAGGTTTTTAGGAGCCGCGTTGGTCGCGTTCGTTTGTTCGTCGGACTTTTTGACCTTCGGTACATTGAAAACGAACATCCACAGACCAGCCGCGATCACGAGGGCGACGACCACAATCGCCCACGCCACAGTATGGGAGCGCGAACGTGGTGGCGGTTGCGGCCGGCCGCTTGACGCAACGGTGACCATGGTTGCCAACGCAAGTCGCTTTACCGGTCGCGGCGCGCCTGAGCCGTCGATAGCGGCCTCGGCTGAATTGGCTCGCAAGGCGGATAATGAACGGGGATCGACTTCCGGCGGTTGGAATTCCGGCATCAAAATGTTCCGTGGGCCGCTGTATTCGTCCAGTATTTCACGGGCTTCGATGATGTCCTCCGGTTCGAGGCCTTGAATGATGATGCCGTAATCGGCCATGGCCTTCGGATGGCCTTGTTCGGCGGCGAGCGTCAACCACAGCAGAGATTCCGCGTAGTCGCGGCGGGCGCCTTTGCCGCGGTAGTAAAGCATGGCCAGTTGGAATTGTGCGTCCGCTTCACCTTGCGCTGCCCGGTCTTCCAGCTTTTGAAATTCTTCCCGCGAGGGGGCCGCCTTCAGAGGGGACCCGGGTTTCAGGTCCAACCCCGAGTCATCATCCACATTGGGCGCCTTGATCGGCAGCATGCCCAATGCGGAACGCATGATTTCCAGAACGGTCATGTGAGTTCGGTACGAATGTCGGTTCTTAACATCGGCAGGACCGCGTCACGATTCAACGCTGGATCCCACAGTAGGACAGTAAACCCCATCCCCTTGCTCAAATCCAGCTTCAAAAACAACCACGCTTCCGGGCGCCGTTGTTTTGCGGGCGATTCGCGGAATCAGGAAAACCGATCCTCCGTCCACGGATCGGCGGTATTTGAATAACCCCGCACTTCCCAGAAGCCGAGAATGTCGCGGTCGATGAAGGTGATCTCGCGGATGAACTTCGCCCCCTTCCAAGCGTAACGCTTCGGAACGATCACTCGGGCGGGACCGCCGTGTTCCTTTGGGATCGGTTGGCCGTTCCACGAATGCGCGATCAACACGTCGTCGTCCATCATGACATCGAGCGGATTGTTCGTGGAGTAACCGTCGTAGCTTTTGAAAAATACGTGCGTCGCCTCGGCCGTGGGCTTTACCAAATCCGCGATGGTGAAAAACGCCACGCCCGTGAACTCCATATCGAACTGGCTCCACGTCGTCACGCAGTGGAAATCGCTCACGTCTTTGAACTGCGGCAACGTCATGAACTGCTCCCAATTCAACGTCACCGGATTCTCGACCTTGCCGTGAATCTTCAACTCCCACTTGTCCAGCGGCACTTCCGGTTGAATGCCCAGATCAAGCACCGGGAAATTGTGCACCTGCCGTTGCCCCGGCGGGAGACGGTCGTGCGAACGCACCGCGGGTTTTTCTTTCCCCGCCATCTTGCGCGCCCAACGTTCTTTCGCCGCGATATAGGACTCTTTCACGCGGGCAGTTTAGCACAGACGACAGCGGCCGCTAGCCAGTCGCATGATACTGAACCGGATTTGCGTTGCACCGGCGCAGCAGTTCCTTACTTTGCCAGCATGTTCAAACCCGCTGACCTGTTTGACCTCAGCCAGACCGAGCACGCCGCGATCTTCGCCGGCTGCGAAAACGCCTGGGAAGCTCTCAAGAAAATCAAGGAATACGTCGCCGCAAATCTGAAGCCCGCGTTGCACAACAAATGCATCGGCCGTGCCTACATCGGCGATCAAGTGTTCATCGGCGAAGGCACCGTGGTCGAAGACGGCGCAATGATCAAAGGCCCCGCCATCATCGGTCGCAACTGCGAGATCCGCCACAACGCCTACATCCGCGACAACGTGATCATCGGCGACGGTTGCGTGATCGGGAACTCGAGCGAACTCAAGAGCGCGCTGCTCTTCAACAATTGCCAGGTGCCGCACTTCAACTACGTAGGCGATTCCATCCTCGGTTACAAGGTGCACATCGGCGCCGGCGTTGTGCTCTCCAATTTGAAATCGCTTCCAGGCAACGTCGTTGTCGATGCCAAGCCCGTGCCCATCGATACCGGCCTGCGGAAATTCGGCGCGCTCCTCGGCGATTTCGCAGAGATCGGCTGCAACAGCGTGCTTAATCCCGGCACCATCATTGGCCGGAATGCCGTCGTTTATCCGTGCACGAACTGGCGCGGCATCCTGCCCGCGAACACGATCGCGAAAAACAAACCGACGATCGAAGTCGCCGTGAAACGCGTCAAGGAGACCAAATAGCTGCGGCTTCGTCCGCTGCGTCAACGGCACGTCCTCTGTGATTGCCGTCGCTTCGTACTGAAATGATTTCCATCATCGAATCCCAGCCCGCCGACGCCGGCACCGATCTGGTCAAACAGGTCGAGGCGATTTTTTCGCCGAGTGGGATTCTTTCGCGGGCCAGCAACTTCGAGTATCGCCCGCAGCAACAGGAGATGGCCGTCGCCGTCGCGCACGCGCTCGAGCGTGGCAAACACCTTGCCGTCGAGGCCGGCACCGGCGTGGGCAAGTCGCTCGCGTATTTGATTCCGGCGATCCTTTTCGCCGTCGCGCAAAAGAAGAAGGCCGTCATCTCCACTCACACGATCAATCTTCAGGAGCAACTCACCGAGAAGGATCTTCCCATGCTGGAAGCCGTCCTCGGCCAGTGCGATCCACCAGTGCAGTTCAAGTTCACCATGCTCAAAGGCCGGGCGAACTACCTCTGCTCGCGCCGGCTCCACAAGGCGATGCAAACCGCCGACAGTCTCTTCACGTCGCCGGAAATCGAGGAACTCAAACGCGTTTACGAATGGTCGAAGGAAACGAAGGACGGGAGCCTCTCCGACTTCGAGATAGAACCCGACCCGAAGGTGTGGTCGCACGTTTGTTCCGAACGCGGACTTTGTTCGCCGAAAATCTGCGGCTACCAATCCGACTTCGGCAAGGATCACGGGATTTGTTTCTTCCAGCGCGCGCGCAATCGCATCCTGTCCGCGGACGTGCTCGTCGTGAATCACACGCTGTTCTTCACCTTGCTCGGCGGCCTCGATGAGGAGCAAGAGGGCGGCATTCTTTTCAAGAACGACTTCGTGGTTTTCGATGAAGCGCACATGGTCGAACAGGTTGCGTCGCGGCACATTGGCTTGAGCGTCAGCAACGGCCAACTCCGCTACACGCTTCAACGCTTGTGGAATCCGCGCAGTGAAAAAGGGCTGCTGGCCACGTTGCGCAAAGGCGCGGCCGTGAAGCTCGTCGCGGATGTATTGAACGAGGGCGAAAAGTTTTTCCTGCAAGTCGAAGAATCGTGCGAGGAACTCGCCGCGCAGATGAAGCTCCAGCGCGCTTCCGAAGAATCCGCGCGGCAGCGAACCGAGCGCGCGTGGACCGAACTCCGGATCCGTCGACCGGACCTGGCGCAGGACAACGTCACTCTGCCGATCCAGCGACTTCGCGAAGCCGTCAGTGAGTTGATCAAAATGTCCGAGGACAAGGACACCGGCCAGGAATTGATCGAGTGCAACCGCCGCCTGGGCGAACTGCGCGACGAGGTCGCGATGTTTCTCAGCCAGTCCGCGCCGGAGTACGTTTACTGGGTCGAGCGCACCGGCAAGGGACAGAAGAGTCTCGCGCTGAACGCGGCTCCCGTGGATGTCGCCGAGTTTCTCCGACAACGCCTCTTCGGCAGCGACACGTCCGTGATCATGACCAGCGCCACGCTGGGCGTCGCCGCGGGGGAGAGCAGGGAACGCCGCGGTTCGCCGCTCGCCTACTTCGCCAAACGCGTCGGTGCCGAGCGTGCGACCTTGCTGCAAGTCGGCTCTCCGTTTGATTACGAACGGCAGATGAAAGTGTTCGTCACCGCGAAAATGCCGGATCCGCGCGAGGCCGGTTACCGCGACGCGTTGATTCAACAGATCGAGCACTTCGTGACGATGACACACGGCAAGGCGTTCGTGCTCTTCACCAACTCGCGGCTCATGCAGGAGGTCGGCGAGTTGATGCAGCCATTCTTCGACCGGAAGGGCATCGCGTGCTTCGTGCAAGGCACCGGCACGCCGCGCTCCGCAATGCTGGAAAAGTTCAAGGACGACATCGACTCGGTGCTCTTCGGCACGGACAGTTTCTGGCAAGGCGTGGATGTGCCGGGTGAAGCGTTGAGCAACGTGATCATCACGCGGCTGCCCTTCGCCGTGCCGGATCATCCCTTGATCGAAGCGCGCATTGAAGCGATCGAAGCGCGCGGCGGAAATGCGTTCAGCGAGTTCTCGTTGCCCGAAGCGATCTTGAAATTCCGCCAAGGCGTCGGTCGATTGATCCGCACGAAAAGCGATTCCGGCATCGTGGTCGTGCTCGACAATCGCGTGCTCGCCAAGCGCTACGGGAAAGCGTTTCTCGACGCGATTCCCAAGTGCCCGGTGGAAATGGTCTGAGCGAAGTCGAGAAGTCGAAGCGGGCGAGCGCGCTTACGCGTAAACGTCCAACCTTAAGGAACGTTCATCCCGATTCGGACTTTTGGATGGGGAAGCGTTTTCCGAGGCAGATTGAAGATTGTCGGCGGCGCTGCGCACCGCGGCGAGCGCTTGCTCCGCCTTCTTGGCGTCGCCGGTTTTTATCTCCGCGTCGAGGCTCTGCAACTCGCCGTCGAGCTTGCGCTGCTTGTCGTTGGGCTCGCCGGTCCTCTGCGTCTGGGCAAATTGAATCTTCAGCTGATTGGCTGAAGCCTTCACAGCGTCCACGCGACTGCAGTTGCTATTGATCGCGATCATTCGAGATTCAACGATGTCCCAACGGATTTAGCATCGGATTTGGAGGGCTTTTCTTGAGGGTTGCGTTCTTTGCTTGAGTTGGATGGGAACCCCGCGCAGAATTTATCCATGCCGGAAATCGTTCAATTCGTACAGCACGGCGCGTCGTCCGTGAACTATAACGTCCTCCGGAACGTGCATAAGAAATTGCCGTTCCTGAAGATTGAGTTCGCCCAGATCAATGCGCCGAAGTTCCCGCATCTGGTTGATCAACTCGAATTCCTCGCGGACGTGGTGGAAGATTTCGCCGAAGGTCAGGGTGACGAAATCCCGTTCGTCGTGGTCGCCGAGTCGGTGTTCGCTCTAATTTACGCGCATCGGCAATTCGATCTGATTCCCGACACGAAGGGCGAACTTGGCCACGCCGATGACTCCTCTGTGGTGCGTGCGGTACTGATGGCTCACGAACGCGTCTTCGCTTCGTATGCCGAGAAGCACGGAATGAGCTGGTCGAAGATTACGGTGAAGCCGTAATTCGGCCGTCCGGATCTCGCCGCCGCCCCCTTCTTACCACACTTCTACCGGTCCTTTAGGCACCGGGATCTGCGTGCGCTGCGCCACGGCGGGCTCCTGCATGAACGACGCCACGAGCGGTGCGGGCTGGTATTGCGGACGCAACACTCCGTTGTCGTCGAGAAATTGCACCCGCCAGCGAAGATAGTCGTCCAGGATTTCGAGGAACTCCGCCCGCGACGAAACCAGCACGACGCGTTTGGTGAATTCATTCGAGGGACCGAACCGCTTCGCGTACCACGGCGCGACCTTCCGAAACATCCGGCAACCATGCGCTTCGCCGAACACTTCGACCATCAAGTCCAGGTGCCGGCACATCACGCGAATGCGCTCTTCAAACGCTGGATCGGGTAACAACTCACCCGTTTGGACGTAGTGCCGTGCGTGCAGAAAGATCCAAGGATTATAGAACGCGCCGCGGCCGATGCTCACGCCGGCGCAGCCCGTTTCATCGAACATCTTCTTCGCCGCTTGCGGCGTGGTGACGTCTCCGTTGCCAATGACCGGAATGCTTTTCACCGCCGATACCACCGCGCGGATGCCCGCGAGTTTTACGGTGCCGCCGAAGCCCTGTTCACGCGTCCGACCGTGCACGAAGATCGCGCTGATGCCGACGTCCTCCAACGCGCGGGCGAGGTCGGGCGCGGTGAGGTTCGCATCGTCCCAGCCGAGGCGCATTTTCGCGGTCACCGGGATTTTAACCGCGTCCACCATGCCTTTCACCAGCGCGGCGGTCTTATCGAGTTCGGTCATCATTGCGGAGCCGCCGCCGACCTTGCACACCTTGCGCACGGGGCAGCCCATGTTGATGTCGATCGAGGCGATGCCAATCGATTCGAGATACGCCGCCGCGTCGCGCATTTCTTCCGGCACCGAGCCGAACAACTGCACCGCCAGCGGTCGATCCGCGGCGTTGGTTTCGATCAACTTGAAAGCCTTGGGATTCTTCTCGATCAACGAGCGCGCGTTGACGAGGTCGGTGGTCGCGAGATCAAGTCCGCCCAGCTCGCGCAACGTCAGCCGGAAAGGCAGGTTGGTGTAACCCGCCAGCGGCGAGAGAAACAGATTGGAACCGAGCGTTAACGAACCGATGCGCACGCGCTAACTAAAGCATGACGGTGCGTTTTGCGGAAGGAACGAATCCACGTCGGTAAAATAAAAACGCCTCCGGTTTCCCGGAGGCGTTTCGCGAAAACTACGGCGAATTACTTCGCGCCTTGATCAATCCACGCACGGACTAGGCCGACTTGGTCCTTCGTGAGCGCAGGATACTTGTCGCGCTTGTCCTTCGGGGGCATTTCGGAGTCAGCCACGAGGTCGGCGGACCAGTGAACGAGCGCGCTCTTGGCGCTGTTGCCGGCGACCACGCTGACGCCTTCTTTGCCGCCTTTGAGGATGGAGGCGAGGGATTCCATGCTGTATTTGCCTTTGGGCTTCTCGCCGCTGTGGCACTTGACGCAGGATTTTTCGAAGATTGGCTTAATGTCCTTGGCGTAAGTCACACCAGCTTGCTTGGAAGCGGGCGGGAGTTTGGAGGCGTCGCCGAGATCGAGTCCCGCGAACGCTGCCGTGGCGAATGCAGCGGAGAGGCCGAGAGTGAGGATGAATTTGGTGTTCATAGTTGTTCTGTGGGTTGGTTTTTACGCCTTGCTCAATGGGATTGCACGCGAAAAATCGCCTTGTCGCTTACGTCCGGTGGCACGGTTTCGCGAATCGGCAAGCTCCTCGAACTCCCGCTCTCCGCCATCGGTGAATGACTCGTTCCGCGAGCGCTTTCGGCTCTGGAAAAATATTAGTTGACCGATCGGTCAACTGGCGGCACATTCGCCCAACGAAAAGAAAGACTGAGCATATGAATACGAACGTTGAAACCAACTCTCCTCAGGCCAGCGTTGCCGTGACCGACGGCTCCTTTGCCACCGCCGTACTGCAATCTTCTCAACCTGTGCTGGTGGATTTTTGGGCGCCTTGGTGCGGGCCGTGCCGAATGATTGCGCCGGTTATCGAAGAGCTCGCCGGCGATTTCGCTGGGCGCGCAATTGTCGCCAAGATGAACGTAGACGAGAATCCAGCAACCCTCACACGCTTGAATATCAGCGGCATTCCAGCCTTGCTGGTCTTCAAGAACGGCGTGGTAGTCGAACGCATTACCGGGCTCACCTCGAAGAAGGTGCTCGCGGCCAAGCTCGCAGCGCACCTTAACTAACCTCAACCAATCTACCGTATGGGAAGAACTAGCGACGCAAAAGAGAAGCTCCTCGCCATCGCCTTTGAGCTGATTTGGAACAACAGCTACAACGGCGTCAGTGTGGATCAGATCTGCGAGCGCGCGGGCGTAAACAAAGGAAGTTTTTACCATTTCTTCCCGTCCAAGGTCGATCTGGCGTTGGAGGCGTACGAGGAATTCTGGCAACAGAAGCGTTCGGGCTACGACCGCATCTTCTCGCCGCAGGTGCCGCCGCTGGAGCGGATCTCGCAGCTTTGTCGGTTCATTTACGAAGACCAAAAGGCGATGGCGAACAAGTGCGGGCACGTGCTGGGTTGTCCATTTGGATCGGTGGGCTCGGAAATCTGCGCCCAAGAAGAGAAGCTTCGCGGTAAAGCTCAGGAGATCTTTTTGCGCAACTGCAAGTATATCGAGTCCGCCCTGATCGACGCTCAACGCGAAGGGCTGATCGATATCAGCGATGCCGCCGTGGCCGCACGCAATTTGTCGGCGTGCCTGCTCGGTTTCTTATTCTTGGCCAAAATTCTGAACGACGTGGAGATTCTTCGCGACATTGAGCCAGCTATCATGCGCGTGATTGGCGCCCGGGCGGAAGTCGTCGCGGCTAAAGTAGTCGCAACCGAGCAATCAACTGCCCCGCTGGGGGAATCGGTTTGGTTACTTTAACCACACAATAGTTGACTAGTCAGTTACACATCATCACCACCATGAAAAACTCCAGAAAACATCTGCCGGTGCTCTGGAGCGAAGACATCGCTCCGCAGCCGTTGAATTTCATCCGCCTTGCGCCCAGCGCCCTGCCGCCGCGCGAATGGGACTCGCTTGAAGCGTTTCGGAAAGACTTCACCGAAAAGTTGGCGATCGAGTTGAACGGCAAACTGCCCAGTGCTCTATTCGATCGCGCTATGGCCGACGCTTGGTCATTGGCCGCGTTAACGCCATTTCCGCGGCTGTTTCTGCCTGCGCTGGCTGACGAGAAAATCGCGGAAGCTACCGTGTGGTTCGTCCGCCAAAGCCAACTTCGCGAGCCATCTGCAATTTCGTTTGCCGCCTGAAGACTGTCCCCACTGAAACATTCAAAACTTGAACCTGAAACTGACCATGACAACGCATCCGATTCCCGCTGAAACGCTCCTTACCCAACTCCGCTGGCGCTGCGCCACGAAGAAGTTCGATCCCGCCAAGAAGATTCCTGCGGCCACTTGGCGGGCTTTGGAAGAGACGCTGGTGCTCGCGCCATCGTCCTTCGGTTTGCAACCGTGGCGCTTCATCGTCGTCAGCAATCCCGCCATTCGCGAAAAGTTGGTGCCCGTTTCCTGGAACCAACGTCAGGTCGCCGACGCCTCGCACCTCGTTGTGTTCGCCGTCAAGCGCGGGCTGGGTGCGGCCGATGTTGAGCGCTACATGAAACGCATAGTGGAGGTGCGCAACGTCCCGATGGAATCACTCGACGGTTTCAAGAACATGCTGCTCGGCTTTCTTGCGAATCCCGAACTGGACGCGAACGCATGGGCGACGCGTCAGGTTTACATCGCGCTCGGCCAGTTTATGGCTGGAGCCGCATTGCTGGGAATCGACGCCTGCCCGATGGAAGGCCTCGAGCCCGCGCGTTATGACGAGATTCTCGGCCTCGACAAAGAAGGCTACGCAACCGTCGCCGCCTGCCCTGCCGGTTACCGCGCTGCGGATGACAAGTATGCCGGCATGGCCAAAGTTCGGTTCCCCGCCGAGCAAGTGATCAGCCGCGTAGAATGAGTTGCACCGCCGCCATCTCAAAAATCTTCACCACCATGAAACCGATATTCATCCTCGCGGCGGCTTCCGCAGCTTTGATCGCGGGCGGTTGCAAGCCGCACGCCGTTGCCCCGATGCCCCCGCCACCCGCTGTCACCGTCGCACCCGTTGAGCAACGTGAGCTTGTGGAATACAACGAATTCACCGGCCGTCTCGACGCCGTGGAAACGGTCGAAGTACGCCCACGGGTGAGTGGGCATATTCGCGAAGTTCGTTTCCAGTCCGGCCAGCTCGTCAAGAAGGGCGACGTGCTCTTCGTGATCGATCCTCGCTGGCATCAAGCCGAGTTTGATCGCACTGCCGCCGAGCTCGTGCGTGCGCAGTCGAAGCTGAACACTGCCGAACGCGAAGCTAATCGCGCGAAGGAATTGCTGTTGGAAAAGGCGATCTCCATCGAGGAATCGGAGCAACGCAACTCCAAGCTCTCCGAAGCCCGTGGCGGTCTGGCTGCGGCGAAAGCGGCAAACGACACCGCGAAACTCGACCTGGAATTTACCGAGGTTCGCGCGCCGATCGACGGCCGCGTCAGTCGTGCGTGGATGACCGTCGGCAATTACATCAGCGGCGGTCCCGGCATGAACACCGTGCTGACGACGATTGTTTCCGTCGATCCGATTTACGCTTACGCGGATGTCGACGAGGCGACACTGCTGAAGTTCCAACATCTGCAGGAGAAGATCACGAACGGCGACGGTCGCGTTGCGGTCGAAATGGGTTTGGCCGACGAGGATGGCTTTCCCCATCAGGGCTTCATCGAATCCTTCGACAACCGTCTCGATCCAGCCACGGGAAGCATTCTCTTGCGCACCGTGTTTCCGAATCGCGACGGCCGTTTGCTCCCCGGACTCTTCGCGCGGGTGCGCGTCCCGGGTAGCGAGCGCAAGCCCACGTTGCTCGTCAGCGACCGCGCCATCGGCACCGATCAAAGCCAGAAGTTCGTGCTCACGCTCTCCGCGACGAACACGGTCGAATATCGTCCGGTGAAAATCGGCCCCGTGGTTGAAGGCAAGCGCGTGATTCGCGAAGGCTTGCAACCCGGCGAACAAGTTGTCGTCAACGGCCTCCAGCGCGTTCGTCCCGGTATGCCCGTGACGCCGCAGAAGGAAGTCGCCGCCGCCGAAAGCGAAACGAAAGTCGCCAAGAAATAACGCGCCAACGCTTGTGGTCTTGCGCGGAGGTTCCGCGCCCACGAAGCAACCCTTGCCATGAACTTTTCCCACTTCTTCATCAAACGCCCGATCTTCGCCGGCGTGCTGTCGATCCTGATTTTCCTGATCGGCTTCATCGCCATGTGGCGATTGCCCATCAGCGAATATCCAGAAGTCGTCCCGCCCACGATCGTCGTGATGGCGACGTATCCGGGCGCGAATCCCAAGACGATCGCCGAGACCGTTGCCGCGCCGCTCGAACAGGCGGTCAACGGCGTCGAGAACTCGC
This sequence comes from Limisphaerales bacterium, assembly GCA_044224905.1. GTDB lineage: Bacteria > Verrucomicrobiota > Verrucomicrobiia > Limisphaerales > JBGAJN01 > JBGAJN01. Next base: position 187,970 of record JBGAJN010000001.1, on the reverse strand, counting down.
TCTACATGTTCTCGCAGGCCACGAGCGATGGCGTGATGACGCTCACCGTGACGTTCAAACTCGGCACCGACATCGACAAGGCGCAGGTCCAAGTGCAGAACCGCGTCTCACAGGCGTTGCCGAAATTGCCGGAAGAAGTTCGCCGCCTCGGCGTCACGACGACGAAGCAATCGCCTGATCTCACGATGGTCGTGCACTTGTTCTCGCCGAACGATCGCTACGACGAAATCTACGTCCGCAACTACGCCAGCTTGCAGGTGAAGGACGTGCTCGCGCGCATTCCCGGCGTGGGCTCCGTGCAACTCTTCGGCTCCGGCGATTACGCCATGCGCGTATGGCTCGATCCGAACAAAGTCGCCGCTAAAGGCCTCACCGCGAGCGACGTCATCAACGCCATTCGCGAACAGAACGTGCAAGTCGCCGCCGGCGGAATTGGTCGCCAGCCCGTCGGTCGGCCGGTCGATTACGAACTCCAGATTAACGCCAAGGGCCGATTGATCGACGAAGGCGAGTTCGGCCAGATCATCGTCAAGACCGGCGAACGCGGAGAGAAGACGCTGCTCAAAGACGTCGCCCGCCTGGAGCTCGGAGCTTCCGGCTATTCGCTACGTTCGTTGCTAAACAATCGTCGGGCCGTCGCGCTCCCGATCTTTCAATCACCCGGCGCCAACGCCATTCAACTCTCCGACGACGTTCGTCACGCGATGGAGGAAGTGAAGAAAAATTTCCCCGAAGGCATCGACTACTCGGTGGTCTATGACCCAACCGTCTTCGTGCGCAACTCCATCAAGGCGGTTGTCACGACGCTCTTCGAAGCCGTCCTGCTGGTCGTCATCGTGGTCATCCTGTTCCTCCAGACGTGGCGCGCGTCGATCATTCCGCTCGCGGCGGTTCCGGTGTCGCTCGTTGGCACGTTCGCCGTGATGCACGCGTTTGGTTTCAGTATCAACGCGCTCTCGCTATTCGGCCTCGTGCTCGCCATCGGCATCGTCGTGGACGACGCGATCGTCGTCGTCGAAAACGTGGAACGCAACATCGCGCTCGGCCTGTCCGCCGTGGACGCCACGAAGCGTGCGATGAACGAAGTGACCGGCCCCATCATCGCTACGGCGCTCGTGCTCTGCGCGGTGTTCATCCCGACGGCGTTCATCAGCGGATTGACCGGCCAGTTCTACAAACAGTTCGCGATCACCATCGCGATCTCGACCGTGATCTCGGCATTCAATTCGCTGACCTTGTCACCCGCGTTGAGCGCCGTGCTCTTGAAAGATCACCACGCACCGAAGGACTGGTTGTGGCGCACGATGGACAAAATGTTCGGCTGGTTCTTCCGGCCGTTCAATCGTCTCTTCGAATGGTCTGGCAAAAAATATTCCGCCGGCGTTGCAAGCACGATTCGCAAGAGCGTCATCGCGCTCGTCCTTTACGTCGGCCTGGTTTGCCTCACGGGCTGGAGTTTCAACAAAGTCCCCACTGGCTTCGTGCCCACTCAGGACAAGCAATACCTCGTCGCCTTCGCGCAATTGCCCGACGCGTCGTCCCTCGATCGTTCTGAGGCCGTCATCCGGCGCATGTCGGAAATCGGACTCAAGCATCCGGGCGTGCAGGACGCCATCGCGTTTCCCGGCTTGAGCATCAGCGGCTTCAGCGTCGCGCCCAATGCCGGAATCGTGTTCTTCGGCCTCAAACCATTCGACCAACGGCATGGCGCGAACCTCAGTGGGCCCGCCATCGCCGCCGCGCTCAATCAGGAGTTCGGCGCGATTCAGGATGCGTTCGTGCTCGCGGTGATGCCGCCACCGGTGAATGGACTCGGCACGATTGGCGGATTCAAACTCTTCGTCGAGGACCGCGCCGATCTCGGCTACGACGCGTTGTTCCAGAATCTGCAAGGGATCATCGGAAAGAGTTACCAGACGCCGGGACTCGGCGGCGTGTTCTCCACGTTCACGGTCAACGTCCCGCAACTCGATCTCGACATCGATCGTGTGAAGGCCAAGACGCAGGGCGTGCCGTTGCAAAATCTTTTCGAGACGATGCAGGTCTATCTCGGCTCGCTCTACGTGAATGACTTTAACCGCTTCGGCCGCACCTATCAGGTCGTCGCGCAGGCCGACGCGCAATTTCGCGAACGCCCGGAAGACATCACGCGCCTCAAGACGCGCAACGCCAAAGGCCAGATGGTGCCGCTCGGCGCGCTCGTGAAAGTGAAGGAAGCCTACGGGCCCGATCGCGCGATGCGTTACAACGGTTATCCCGCCGCGGAAATCAACGGCGGCCCCGCGCCTGGTTACAGTTCAGGTCAGGCCGAGGCGTTGATCGCCAAACTCGCGCAGGAAAATCTGCCGAAGGGCATGGCGTTCGAATGGACCGATCTCACGTATCAACGCATCCTCGCGGGCAATTCGGCGGTTTACATTTACCCGCTGTGCATCCTGCTCGTGTTCCTCGTGCTTGCCGCGCAATACGAGAGCCTGCGATTGCCGATCGCGATCATCCTCATCGTGCCGATGTGTCTGCTCTTCGCGATCGCCGGGGTATGGCTCAGCGGCGGCGACAACAACATCTTCACGCAGATCGGTCTCATCGTGCTCGTCGGCCTCGCGTGCAAGAACGCGATCCTTATTGTGGAGTTCGCCAAACACAAACAGGACGAAGGCATGGAACCGATGCAGGCGGCCATCGAAGCGGCGCGCTTGCGCTTGCGGCCCATCTTGATGACGAGTATCGCGTTCATCGCGGGCGTGTTCCCGCTCGTCGTCTCCACAGGCGCCGGCGCGGAAATGCGCCGCGCAATGGGCGTCGCCGTGTTCGCCGGCATGATTGGCGTGACGGTGTTCGGATTGTTCCTCACGCCGGTGTTCTACGTGGTGCTGATGAAGCTGGGTTGGAAGAAAAAGTCCGCGACGGAACCGAAGCCCCAAACGCCACCGCTCGGCTCTCACGGCGTGGCCGGAACCGTGGTGGTGTTGCTGCTCGCCTCGGCCCTCACGTTGAACGCCGCCGTCGGCCCGAACTATCAACGCCCCACCAATGCGATCCCCTCGTCCTTCAGTGACACCAACGCCGGCGCGTGGAAAGAAGGCCGTCCCGCCGATGCGCTCCCACGCGGTGAATGGTGGAAAGTCTTCAACGACGAAACGCTGAATCAGCTTCAGCTTCGCGCACTGGCCAACAACCAGGACTTGCGAGCCGCAGCGGCGCGCATCGAACAGGCGCGTGCGAACTCGCGGCAGGCGAAGGCGGATTATTTCCCCAACATTACGCTCGATCCGAACTACAGCCGCCAGCGCTATTCACCCAACGCGGGTTTGGCGTTTCCCATCACTGAAGTTGGCAACATTCGCGTGCCGTTCGATCTCAACTACGAACTCGATCTGTGGGGGCGCGTGCGGCGTTCGTTCGAGGCATCGACGCGCGAAGCCGATGCGAAGATCGCCGCGTTTGAGACCGTGCGGCTCATGATGCATGCGGACGTCGCCCAGAATTATTTCTCGCTCCGCGCGCTGGATGCGGAGCGCGCCACGCTGACCCGCACGGTTGCCTTGCGACGCGAGGCGCTCAAGATCATCGAGTCCCGCGCTAAAAGCGGCACGGCCAGCGAGCTCGAACTCGCGCGCGCCGAGACCGAACTCGCGACCATTGCCACCGAAGTCGTGGGCGTGGAGCGGCGGCGGAGCGAATTGAAGAACGCCCTCGCGGTGGTCGTGGGCGCGGCGGCGAGTGAGTTCGACGTGACGGAAAACCCGCTCCCGTTCGATGCCGCGCCACCCTTGATTCCCGCTGGTCTGCCGGGCGAATTGCTCGAACGTCGCCCCGACATCGCGGAGGCGGAACGGTTGCTCGCTGCGAACAATGCGCGCATCGGCGTCGCGAAGGCCGCGTTTTTCCCGATCGTGCGGATCACCGGCGTCGCCGGTTGGGAGAGCGCCGACGTGGAGACGTTGTTCAACTGGCAGAGCCGCGTGTGGAGCATTGGCCCGAGCATCACGCTGCCGATTTTCCAAGGCGGTCGCAACAAGGCGAACCTCCGCCGCGCGCAAGCGACGTGGGACGAAAGCGTGGCGAACTATCGTCAGCGCATCTTGGTCGCGTTTCAGGAGACGCAGAACGCCCTCACGGCGTCGCGCTTGCTGACCGAGCAAGCGGCGGCGCAGGCACGCGCCGTCGCGGCATCACAAAAGGTCGCGAAGCTTTCGCGCACGCGTTACGACGCGGGATTCGTGAGCTACCTCGAAGTGGTGGAAAGCGAACGCACCGCCTTGGCGAACGAACGCGGCGCGGCGCAGATCGCGGGTCAACGGTTGATCACTGCCGTGCAACTCATTAAGGCGATCGGCGGCGGTTGGGACAACGGGCAACTCGCACCGCTCGCGGCCAAGAATTCCTCCGGCAAATAAAACGGAAAAACAAAATACCTATGAGCACCTCAAAAATTCCACCCACCGATCTCACTCAACGCCCGCCACGCAGCACACGCGTTCGGCTCGGCGGCTACGTTCTTCTGCCACGCATGCTGGACAAGGGGCGGGCCACGCTGCTCGGGAAAAACGGGGAGTATCACTACAACTGCCCGCTCGATCAGCGATTCGTCCAGTTCACCGGCATCGATCCAAAGAAGTTGCTGGCTGAATTGAAGAAGGGCAAAGGCGACGAAGAGATTCTCGCCTGGGTTAGTGCCCACGCGAAGCACCAGCGCGCGCCGTGGGAGATCCAGCAGTGGTCCGCGTATCAGGAACGGCGCGGCCCCGACAGCGACGCCGAAACTTGGCAGTACTTTGCCAAGTACGTCACGAACCTCTCGAAGACTCGTGAAGATCTGACGACCTGGTTCGACGTGCTCGATCTCGATGACTACGTGAGCTTCGGCGGGAAGGCGTGAGCCCAGCGCTCGACTTACTCGTTACTTACTGAAAGAAAAACGCGGGAGGATGTTTTCATCCTCCCGCGTTGCGTTTTAAATTCGACTTACTTCACCTGCTTGACCTTCTGCCACTTGCCCTGCTTCGCGGAGGCGAGCACGGCGTCCACGACGTAGTCCGTGGCGAGGCCGTCTTTGAAGTTGGGCTTGCAGCCCTTGCCACTCTCGAGGCCCTGGACGAACTCGACCATCGCATGAACGAAGCTGTGTTCATATCCGAGCTGGAGGCCGGGCACCCACCACTTGCCGCAGTAGGGATGGTCGCCGTCGCTGACATGGACGCTCTTCCAGCCGCGTTCCGTGCCTTCATCGGAGTAATCGAAAATCTGGAGGCGGTGCAGATCGTGCAGATCCCACTTGAGCGACATGTTCGCGCCGTTGATCTCGAAGGTGTAGAGCGCCTTGTGGCCGCGGGCGTAGCGGGTGGACTCGAAGAGGCCGAGGGAACCGTTGTTGAAGTGGCAGTGGAAGAGGCAGGCGTCGTCGATGCTCACCTTCTCGACCTTGCCGGTGAGATTGTGTTTACGCTCCTTGACGAACGTCTCGGTCATCGCGCTGACGTCCTTGATACCGCCGTTGAGCCACATGGCGGTGTCGATGCAGTGCGCGAGCAGGTCGCCCGTGACGCCGGAGCCGGCGACCTTGGCGTCGAGGCGCCAGAGGCCGGTGCCGCCCTGCGGAAGGTCGGCGTTGATGGTCCAGTCCTGGAGGAAGTTCGCACGGTAGTGGAAAATGCGGCCGAGCTTGCCGGAATCGATGATCTGCTTCGCGAGGACGACAGCCGGGCAACGGCGGTAATTATACCAGACCATGTTTTTCACGCCGGCCTTCTCAATGGCCTTGAGCATTTTCTCGGCGTCCTTGGAGTTCAGGCCGAGGGGTTTCTCGCAGAGGATCATTTTTCCAGCCTTGGCAGCGGCGATGGCCTGCTCGGCGTGCATGTTGTTGGGCGTGGCGATATCGACGACGTCAATGTCATCGCGCTCGATGAGCTTGCGCCAGTCGGTCTCAATGGACTTGTAGCCCCAACGATCAGCGAATTCCTTCACCTTGGCTTCGTCGCGACCGCAGACAGCCTGCGGGATGACCTCGTAGCTCGAGGGGAAGAAGTGATTGACCTGATGGAACGCGTTGCTGTGAGCTCGGCCCATGAAGCTGTAGCCGATGAGTCCGATGCGGAGTTGTTTCTTTGCCATATGGATTTTTGGTTGGCCCGTGAATCACGCTCAACGACGCGAGTTCAAACGCTTGATTCGGATCGTTCGCGCATTTCGCGGGCGGGTTATTCCTCTGGTTAAATTAAGCCTTCCAACCGTGGTTCTCGCGCACCTGAATCATCGCGGCGAGAATGTTGTTCCACGTTTCCTGTTTCATCATCACGTCGTTCGGGAACATGCAGCCATCCCAGCAGATGTGATTGAATTTCTTGGTCACCTTGCCGGCATCGTCGCGCATCCAGTAGCCGGCATCGCGCGCGATGTTCAACTTGCCGTTCGGATCGGTGGCCTGGCAATGACGGCCCGTCTTGTCGTGGCCGCCGGAGCCCTTGACCGTCGCGTCGTTTTGCGCGACGTGGAAATCAAACGTCCAAGGACGCAGCGCCTTGGTCATTTTCTTCATCGCAGCGTGGAATTGATCCGGCTGCCACTGGAATTTCTCGGGCACGATGCGGTGCTCGGGGGCGTTGTAGCCGAGCGTGTAGAGGAGCGTGTGGGCCATGTCCGCCTGGAAGCCGACGACCTTGGGCATGTTCGTCTCCTCGAGGGTTTGGATCATGTATTTCCAACTGTGCATGCCGCCCCAGCAAATTTCGCCTTCGGCAGCGAGACGTTCGCCGTGGTCCTTGGCCACCTTGCCGCCTTCGCGGAACGTTTTCGCGATGAGCTTGGTGTTGTTCTTCGGATCCTTTTCCCAATCGGTCACGCTCGCGGCGGAGTCGATGCGAACAATGCCGTACGGACGAACTCCGAGCTTGCGGAGTTTCTGAGCGATGCCGCACGCCTTGCGAACGGCGGTCACCCAATTGGCGCGCTTGGTTTCGTCGCCCATCGCGGAACCATCGAACCAAACCGGCGCGACGACGGAACCGACGACGAAACCCTTGGCGCGAATCTTGTCCGCGAGTTTCTTGATGCCGTCGTCCGAGATGTCGATGTCGACATGCGGGTTGTAGAGGAACAGATCGACGCCGTCGAATTTCACGCCGTTGACCTCAGCCTTGGCCGTGAGGTCGAGCATGGTGTCGAGGTCGATGAACGGTTCGGCGCCGGGGCTGCCCTTGCCGACGAGGCCGGGCCACATTGCGTTGTGAAGTTTGGGGAAGTTGTTTTCGCTCATTGGGTCTCCTGTGCTGCGTGAATTGGGCGCCGTTTCTGACCGGTCAGGCGGGGTTCCGGCCCTGCGGGATAACGCTGTTGAAACTGCGCACCATCATGTTGTCTTTCGTTTCGGAAATGTGGCCAAAGAATTACCAAGGGGCGCGAGCGAGGCAATGCCAAACTGCAATCACAGGCGCTTTTCCGTGAGGTGCCGGCTTTGCTTGTCAGGCCAATAGTGCCTAGACTCGGGCGATGTCCGTCCGTAATGAAGCCAGCACGCCGAAATCAGCCGGCGACGCGTACGTCGCGAAGCTGTGCCTGAACTGCGGCCTGTGCTGCAACGGCGTGCTCTTCCGCGACGTCGAACTTGAACCCGGCGACAGCGCAACAAAGCTCGAAGCGCTGGGCCTGACCTTGCAACGGCTCAAAACCAAGACGCGCTTCCCGCAACCGTGCACCGCGCTGGGAGCCGATTGCCGTTGCGGTGTCTATGCCGACCGCCCGTCACATTGCCGCAACTTCGAATGCGGCCTGCTCCAATCCGTGGCGGCGGGAAAACTCGAAGTCGCCGCCGCCTTGAGAACGATCAAACAAGCGCGCCAACGCGCGGAGAAAGTCCGCGCGCTCCTGCGCGCTCTCGGCGAGGACAACGAACATCTCCCCTTCAGCCGCCGCTATCGACGCGTGAAGCAGCGGATCGAATCAGGACCTTTGGACGATGAAACGGCGGCGAATTACGCCGACCTGAGCATGGCCGTTCACGATTTGAATTTCCTCCTCCACCAAAGTTTCTATGCCCACGCGACCGAGTGAAGTGCGGCACACCTCACGTTCCGTCAATTCGTCCCACGCACCTTGGCATAGCCCGGCTTGATCACGTCGTAGATGAGGTGCAGCCGATCGTTGAACGGAATGAACGCGCTCTTGATCGAGTTCATCGTGACTTTTTCCAAGTCCGCCAGCGTGAGACCGAACTCTTCCACGGCGATCGCAAACTCCTTCGTCATCGTCGTGTCGCTCATCAAGCGATCGTCGGTGTTCAAGGTAACGCGAAAGCCGTGATCGAAATACATTTTGAACGGATGCTCGCACAGCGACGCCACGGAACCAGTGTGGACATTGCTCGAAAGACACATCTCCAGCGGAATGCGGCGGTCGAGGACGTATTGCGCGAGCGTGCCGAGCTTCACGATCTTGCCGTCCACGATGGTCATGTCGTCCGAGAGCCGCGTCGCGTGACCGAGCCGGTGCGCGCCGCAGATTTGCAACGCCTGCCAAATCGAAGCCACGCCGAACGCCTCGCCAGCGTGGAGGGTGGAATAAAAATTCGCCCGTTGGATGGCACCGAACGCCTCGACGTGTTTTTTCGGCGGATGCCCGGCTTCCTCGCCCGCAAGATCGAAACCCACCACGCCGCGCGAACGGAAGTTGATCGCGAGTTCCGCGGCTTCCAATGAATCCGTGCGGTCGCGCATCGCGCAAACAATCAGCCCCCACTTCAAGCCGGTCTTCTCTTCGCCGCGTCGCAAGCCGTCGAGCACTGCGCCAATGATTGCTTCGTCCGTGAGTCCTTTTTCGCGGTGAAAGCACGGTGCGAAACGCACCTCCGCGTACACGACGCCGTCGTCGCGCATGTCCTCGATGAACTCAAACGCGATGCGTTCCAGCGCCGCGCGCGTCTGCATCACAGCGATGGTGTGCTTGAAGCCCTCGAGGTAGAGCGGGAGCGAACCGCGATTGGCGCCGCGATGAAACCACGCAGCGAGTTCAGCGGGTTTGTCGGTCGGGAGTTCGGAGTAATTTACCGCGCGGGCGAGATCGATGACGGTTTGCGGGCGCACGCCGCCGTCGAGATGCTCGTGGAGGAGAACTTTCGGCAGAGATCGCAGTTCGAGCGGCATACCTTGCTCCCGTAGGTCCGCGATGTTCCGGAGAACCGGATCGGGCGTCAGTCGCCGATTTGATTGAAGTCGCCCAACGGCCGGGTGAAGGTCGCGCGCGCCGGCGTCCCGACCAGCACGTCAGCGGTCTTGTTCACGCTCTTGGAGAAAAGCGCAAACGGCAGGGCCACGACGAAGAAGGCACTGCCTACTACGGTGGCGGCAAAGCATAGCGGCCGGCCAACCAACACGTCTGCGGCGACCGATGCGGAGTCCACGTCGGCAGCATGAGACTGCGGCGTCGTGGTCAGGAAAATCATCAGAGCGGAACAGATGAGAGAGATTGTTCGAGTCCTCATAGATTGTTTTGACGAAGCTAGCTTCGTTCGCTTGGGTTGTCGATGCAATTTCCGAAACCGTGTCCTCGGAAAACCACGCCAAGACACATTGCGCGAAGGCCGATTCTGGCTTAACTAACCCCCTGTGAAGCCAACACGCCGCTGGTTCAATCGCCGGTCGTTTCTCGCCTCCTCTGCGGTGGTGGGAGTGGGCGGGCTTTGGACGGCGACTTCCTCTTCGTGGCCGGCGCGTTTTCTGCGTGGGCGCATCGCGGAGATTGGTCGAGAGGTCCCGCGCGCGCCGCTTCAACCAACGCCCGCGCAGTGGTCGGACAACGCGATTACGATAGCGTGGCTTGGACACGCGAGCGTGCTGATCAATTTCTACGGCGTCCGCATTCTGACCGATCCGACCTTCTTTCCCCGCGTCGGCGTGGACATGTTGGTGGGCACGCTGGGGCCGCAACGCCTCGTTGCTTGCGCACTAACACCCGCGCAACTTCCCGAGATCGATCTCGTGATCGTCTCGCACGCGCACTTTGATCACTTGGATATTCCGTCGCTCGCCGCCGTTCGTGGCAAACCCGTGGCGGTGATGGCCCGCGAAACTTCCGACCTGCTGCCGCGTCGCGCTTATTCGTCCGTGTCGGAACTGCGCTGGGGCGAAACCGCGAAGATCAACACTCGACGCGGCGAAGTGCTCCTTCGCGGACTGGAAGTGAAGCATTGGGGCGCGCGTGTTCGCAGTGATACGCAACGCGGCTACAACGGCTACGTCATCGAGCGCGAGGGGCGCAAGTTGTTGTTCGGCGGGGACACGGCGCACACGTCGTTGTTCGCCGGCTATCGCGCGCAGGGTCCATTCGCTGCCGCGATCATGCCGATCGGTGCGTATGATCCTTGGATTCACTATCACTGCACGCCCGAGCAGGCTGTGGAGATGGCCAACGCGGCGAACGCGCGAATCGTCGTTCCGATCCACCACCAGTGTTTCAAGCTCAGCAACGAAAGCTTTCTTGAGCCAATCGAACGCTTCGCCGGCGCACTGGCCAAAGAGCCGGAGCGAATCGGACTGCGCGAAGTCGGGCAGACGGTGGTGGTGAAAAGCTGACGTCTGCGAATGTTGGCGATCACGCCATCTTCACTTCGATGAACTCGCGGACTATTTGTCCTTCGTTCGCCGTGCAGAGGAAGTAGCCCTTTTCCTTCGATCCGTCGTGGTTGCTCCGACTGATCGCGCAGCAACGGTTCGTGGTCACCGTGGCATGTGCGTAAGTCCGCTCCGTGAGGCCGTGATAGTGGCCGTTGAACACGGCGGTGAGGTTGAATTCCTTGAAACGCCGGAGCAACTCGTCCGCATTGAGCGGGCGCATCGGCACGAAGCCGCCAAGCGGGAAATGCGTAAACACAGCAGTGGGCGTGGCGCGATCCAGTTTCGGCAACGTGTCATCGAGCCAGCGCAACGTGGGGGATTGCACGCGCGTGTTCTTGGAATTCGCGCCCTCGCTCGTGTCGAGTCCGATGAAACGCCAGCCGCGGTGTTCGAAGTGGTAGTTCAAACTCCCGGGCAGGAGAGCGTCCCAATTGGAGCGATCACTCCGACCGGTGTAATCGTGATTGCCGATCACCGCGTGAAACGGCATCTGCAAACCACGCAACACGTCACGCATCGCGCCGAGCTCGGACTTGGTTCCGTGTTCGGCGAGATCACCCACCATGAGACAGAACTCGGGCTTCGTCGGGAGCGCGCGGATGCTGGCGGTGACGTGGACAAACCATTCACCGCACCGCGGGCTTTGGTAATGCGCGTCATTGATCGCGACGAAGGAAAACTTTTCGCCGCGACCGTTGTCCGCCGCGCGCAATCGCCCCGGCCAGAGGCCGAGCGACAGCAACGCGCCGAGTTGCAACGACTCGCGGCGATTGATCGGATGGTCGGTGAAGTCATTCATCGGAGATCAACGTCACCCATACCGTCGCCGCGAACGAGGCTCAAGCCTTGCCGTAGATTTTGCGCAACGTGGGTCCGTTATAGCTGCGGATGATTCCGTCCTGCGATTGCACCTTCACGGAATCCTTAACCAGTTCCACGATCACGCCGACGTAGCCGGCGATATCCACATGCGCGCCATAGGCGCACTTCGGGAAATTCGGCAGACCCGCAAGTTCTGTGATGGATTGCACAGGCTTAGTGAAATCCGGGTTCTCGATGAACTCGCGCTTCGGTGCCGGAGCCGGTTCGGGTGCCGGGCGTTTTTGAAAAACCGGACGCGGCGCTGGCGCGGCGGGTTCAACAGGCTGGGGAATCTCCACGGGCTCAGGCCGCGGACCGTAGATCGTACGGAGGCGGTTGAAGTTGAAGCTTTGTATGCTGCCATCAGGCGACTGCACCTTGATGGACTGCTTGACGATTTCCACCACCACACCACCGACGCCGCCGATATCAACGTGTTCCCCGAGCACGCACTTGGGAAAATCCGGCCGGCCGGCGAACTCGGCGATCGGTTTGGGTGAATTGGAAAAATCAGGATCAGTAATCACCGACCGGCTGGGCGCCGTCGGTGCGGTTTCATTTACATTTTCAATAGAATCAGGCGACTGCATCAGTCAGCCATCTTGCAACGTTCTCCGGAAATGGCGAATTGATTCTGGAAAATTTTGCGACCGTAACGAAAACGGTCGCAAGATTGATTTCCTTCGCCAGCACTAAGCCGACGGAGTGTTCCAAAAGCGCGTTTCGATCCGCAATCGCGCTTTGATTCCGGGCGCGTTCGGTTGCTCGATCGGAACCTCGAATGTGAGCAACGTGCCGTCCTTGGCGACGATTTCTGCAGCTTGGGGCGCTTGCGCCTGATTGCTGGCGAATTGATATACGACCTTCCACGGTCCTTTTTCGGTGGCGGGCGGCGTCGCTTCCAGCATGACCATGTCGCGATAAAGGTAGCCGCCTTCGAAGTGATTTTTGAAAAACAGGATGCCGTCGACTTCGTACTCTGGCACACGCACGCAAATGTCGGCAGCAAATGCCAGCGTCTTGCCGGTCTGACTCTGCCCCATGTCCAGGAATGCATTGAACAGCATCGGACCTGCGTCGGGATCAGGCACCCAGACTTTCTTTTTGGAGTCCCACTTCGGGAACAGCTCGTCGAATTTGCGGAAGATGGCGCTGTTTTCGTTCGCGGTGCGGCGGTGCAGTTGCCACGTCTTGCCGCGAATACTGACCGCCACCTCGAACAAATAGGAGGCGCGGACTTGTTTGCCGGCATCGTATTCCTTCTGCACCGCAGGCGGCAAGGTGAGCTCGTCAATTTCCAGATAACCATCCGCGCGGACGTCGCCAAAAAGGAACCGCGTAAGGTTCTGATAACCTTCCTCGCTGTTCACGATGCCGAAAAATCCGGAATGACTCCGGTTTACGAACGCTTGTGGCGACTGCACGAACGTTTTGCCCACGCGCCCCCGGGTGGTCGCGTTCTTGATCCGCACGAGTCCGTCGCTGGCTTCGCCGACTGCGAAGCTGGAGAGGCCTCCAGCGGTCTTGTAATCGCCTGGATTGGTGCCCACGAGATTGAAGATCCGGTCGGCGTCGAAGTTGGTCACGATGTCCACGTTGTCGCCGTCGCGTTGTTGCTTGGTGAGACCGAGCAACTTGGCGATCTCATCGCGATTAAACGTGTTCATTCCGTAGAGCGAGAACCATGCGGGTACGTTGCCGAGAACGCCGACTTCAATTCCGTTGTGCGGCGTCGCGTAGGTGAAGACCTTGTCCACCAGCGCGCGGGATTTCGCCTCGCCGAATGCGGGATTCTGCAGAAACGCACGGCACACTAGACCGCCCATCGAGTGCGCGACGAGGTACACGCGAAACTGCTCATACGGCAATTTGCCGAGCGCCTTCTCTTCCGGCGTAATGACGGTCTTGGCGCCGTCGGGATAAATCCGCTCGCGAAGATCGAGGATCAATTTGCCCAAACCGGTCGCGAACCGTTTCATGTCCGGCTTTTGTCCCGTGCCCAAATCCTCCGACGATGGCTCGTAGTAACGGTAGATCACGATGCTGCGATACGGCACCGCGGAACCCGCGACCGTGGGATCAGCCGGCGGTGGTTCGGCGACACGGTCGGCGCCGTCTTCGTAAACGTCGTCGTAGCCGTATTGCTTGAGCAGGCGAACGAGCGGTGATTCGAAGTAATATTTCTTAACTGTGCCGTCCCAAAGTTGCCGCACCTTGCACGAGCCGATGTTGAAGCCCATGTACGGATCGGCCACGGTGTCTTCGATTTCAGTTTGTGTCATGGCGTAGCCACGAACGTAGATGATCGGATGGATGGCGCTCTCTTGCATAAATGTCCTAAAGAATTGGTTTAACTGAACTCTTTCCGAAACATGTGCCTGTCTCCCAACCGGCGCGAGAAATAAAATGAGGAATCATTTTTCCGCGAGGTCACGGCAAGCGGCCGCTGAGAGTCGTGCCCGCAAGGAACAACGCTTTAACTCGCGGGAACTCGTCGCGCGAATTTGATTCTATTTTCCCGCCGCCCAGAGAATGCCGCGGCTCAAATAATCGAGGAACACCGGATCGCGGAAGGTGTCGTCCGAATGCCCGTAGGTCGTGCCGAAGACGCGCGCCTTGCCGTATAGGTTCGTCCAAATGACGGGATAATCGTTGCCATCCTTCTCGCTCTTCGAAGTGGCGAGCGCCTTCGCGTTGGGCCACAGCTTTTCAATCACGTAGAGCTCATCCTTGGGCGTGACCCAATTCGCCGGCATTCCCTTCACGATGGGATGCTTCGGTTCGACGACTTTCACGGCGTAGTTGCTTTGGTGATCGTGCCGACGGCTCGTTACTCCGAGGAATTCGCGCCAATCATTGATGTGCGTCGCGCGATACGTGTGCATCGCGCAATGAATCACCACGCCCGGAACGCCCGCCTTGTGCGCCGACGTGATCTTGCGGATGTAGGTTTGATTGGTCGTGTTCGCGAAACATTCGTTGTGCACCACGACGTCGTAGCCCTTCGCCCAGTCCGGCTTGTCGTAAAGTGGGATCATCGCCTCGGTCCCTTTCCCGCCTTCGTTCACCACGGTCCACTCGACTGGCGCGACCTTGGCTACGGCAGCTTTTATCGACTCAGCCTGGAACTCGTAGTTATGACAGCACCCACCGGTGATGAGCAGCGCGCGTAGCGGCTTCTTGGTTTCGGCGACTGACGTGCAACTGACACAAGCGATGAGGACGAGAGCGATGAGACTGAGGGAACGGTGTAACATACCCGCAAGCTACCTGTCTGGTGCCCGCGAGGTCAACGGCGCGAAGACTTCGCTGCGAGTCTTCTACACTCGGCCTTCGTTAGCGCGGAAAAACGCGCCCAGTCGCCCATTGATCCGTTCCGGCATTTGAATCGTCACGCCATGCGCCGCGCCGCCGACTTCCTCATACGTCGCGCCGGGAATCAACTCCGCGATCCGGCGCCCGTAGCGCGGTACTGCGATGGGATCGTGCTCGGCGCTGATGACGAGGGTGGGAATTCCAGCGAGCTCACGCAGTCGACCTGACTCATCATGACGCGCCAGCGCTTGAACCTGTTTCATCAGAATCGAAGGGGAATCGGCGAGGTCACGACCAACCAGCTTTGCCACCCGCGCGGCCAGGTCGTCGAGGTTTGAATGTGCGAGTTCAGTTTTCGGAAACAGCATTTCAAGGAAAGCGCGCCGCCGCTGAGGTCGGGAGCCAATGCGTGTTCGCAAAGTCATCCACAGCACCCACGGCGTCAGGCGCGCGCCGTCTTTGCCCCGGGCGAATGTGCAGAGTAATGAAAGGCTGCGCACACGCTTTGGCGCATCGAGCGCGAGTTGTTGGGCGATGACGCCACCCATCGAATGCCCAATCACGTGCGCGGAGTCCCAACCCGCCTCATCCATCAGCGCCCGCGCGTCGGCCGCCATCGCTTCAATGCGGATCGGACCACGGCACGGAATACTCCGTCCGATTCCCCGATTGTCGAAGATGAGGGTCTGAAAGTTCTGCGCGAGTGCATTCACCTGCGGACGCCATGCCTCTCCGCTCGCACCGACACCTTGAATCAAGAGCACCGGCGGACCGCTTCCCGCCAGTTCGTAGTGGAGTTCAACGTCCGATAGCTTCAATAGCGCCATGCGCGCCATGTTCCACGATTGGCGGCGGACTGGCAAACCGCGCCGTAAGGTTCCGTGCCGTTCGGTGGTTGCGGTGGAGCGCGGGCGATTTATAAATTTGTTTGTGAGCACGACCAAGACGCTCGGCCTTTACCTGGTGACACCGGAGGACGCAGACGCGATCCAGCGCCTCGTTTCCGATCCCACCATTGCCGCGACGACGCGCATCCCGCATCCGTATCCGGAAAACGGAGCCCGTGAATTCGTCGCCCGACAACTCAAGGAACGCTCCGAGGGCACTGCGTATGTTTTCGTGATCAAGGATCGTAAAGAAGTCGTTGGCGCATGCGGCCTTCACGGGATCGAAGGCGATGCCGCGCGCGAAATTGGTTACTGGGTCGGGCGCAAGCATTGGGGCAAAGGCGTCGCGACGTTCGGGGTGAAACTTACGCTCGAGTTTGCCTTCAACAATCTCCGCCTCGAACGGATCGGCTCGAGCGCGTTGGAATCCAACGCCGCTTCTCGCCGCGTGTTGGAAAAATGCGGGTTTCAACTGCTGCGCATCGAGACGCATCACGACCCGTTGCTGAAACGTCCGGAGGAAAAGCAGGCCGTGTATGAAATCACGCGCCCGCGTTGGAATGAATTCCGCAACGCTCCCGCGCTCGCCGCGTTGTATCCGGCGCTCCGGACAATTCTCGAAGCGGAACTCGCCGCCGGCAACGAAATCGCGGAAACCGGCTACGGCTGGCCCGACAAGGAAAGCGTTTCCGTGCGCCTGCGACATCCATTCCGCACAAAACCCTCGCCGCTGCCTGCGGGCGTCACTTATACCGAGCCCAGCGATCCACATTGGTGGAAGGCCGACTACAGCGCAGGCAAGCCGGCGCATTTGCTAATCTGCTGAACGAATAACCACGTTGAACCGAACCCATTTCACCACCAAGCCATGAGCCTACCTGTCTTCCGTTATCATCCGGACCCGTTGCGCAGTGGCAGCGTGATTGAGTCAACCGAGAAGTGCCGTTGCTGCAAGAAGGAGCGCGGCTTTATCTACACCGGCCCGGTTTACTCCGAGGAGGAGCTCGACGATTGCCTCTGCCCGTGGTGCATCGCCGACGGCAAGGCGCACAAGAAATTCGACGCCACGTTCATGGACTACGAGGCCATCGATGACAAGGTCCCCGAGAAAGCCGCGGAGGAAATCTGCGAACGCACGCCCGGCTACAACTCATGGCAAAGCGGTCACTGGCCCGCGTGTTGTGACGACGCGACGGTGTTTCTCATGCCCGCGGGCATCGCGGAAATCCGAGCGCAATGTCACGAACTTGAAGGCGAGATCATGAGCCACATCGTTTACAACATGCAGATCTCCGGCAGCGCCGCCACTCGTCTGCTCGACAGTCTCAAGCGCGATGCAAGCCCCACGCTCTACGTATTCCGCTGCCTGAAGTGCGAGCGGCATCATTTCCACATCGATTACCTCTGAACGGTCAACGTCGGCCGGCTGTCGTGGAAAAGAAAAACGGCGGCTGACGTTTCCGCCAACCGCCGTTTCGTGAATTCAGTTAAGCGTTAGTTGAACTTGTTCTTCCGATACGCGCCCATCGCCGGAGCGTTCGGGTTCACTTCGGGTCCGAAGTAGCGCAGCGTCACGAGGGGTTCGGTCTCGCTGGTGTTCTCGAAGGTTACGCCGTTCTTCGCGCCGTCTTCGGTGCAGAAGTATTCGTCCTCGGTGAGTTCGTGGAAGCGGATGAGCTTCGGACTGTTCAACGGTTGGCCGTTGATCTTTCCCGAGCCTTGCACGCAGATAAGGCCGTAGGCGCCGGTGTCCTTGATGGTGCACTTGGTGCCGGGATCAACCGTCAGTTCCTTCGCGGTGAAGAGCTGTTCGCCATCGACTTTGCCGTAAACGATCCAGCGATCCACGAAACCTTCCTTGCGCGTGTCGGCGACGGGCACGGGTTCGAGGTAGTGGTTGTCCTTGAAGTTCGGGTCCACGTTCTTTTCCCAGTCGAGCTGATCGACGATGAAGTCGATGTCGTGATGCTTGCTCTTGGGCATGTCCTTCACGAGCAGGCTCCACGGAACTTCGCGGCCTTCGACGAGGTTCTGATACATACCGAAAACGTCGGAGCCCCACTGCGGCTCGTAGGTGCAGAGCGAACCGGGCGCGTGGAGAATGCACGGATCAATGAGCCAGCCGGAGCCGGGCTTGAGGCGATACGCCTTGGAGAGATCAAGGATGCCGTTGTCACCCTTGTTCCAGTTCTCGATGCACTTGCGAACCTGCGCCTTGGTGGTGCCGGGTTCAAAGCCCATGAATGTGTAAGGGAAATTATTACCAACGTTGTTGTGCTGCGGCGGGAAGTAGTAGCTCTCGGGCTTGCCTTCCTGACCGACGAGCGCGGCCTGCTTCTTTGACTGGTGCATGTGGTGCGGAATCGGCCCCATGTTGTCGAAGAACTTCGAGTAGACCGGCCACTTCTTGTATTTTTTCCAGATCGATTTGCCGATGACCGTCGCGCCGCAATCGTCCACGGCCTGCTTCAGCGTGAAACGTTCTTTGCCCACGACGCAGTAGCTCAAGCCTTCGTCCGCCGCGCGGCCTTCGTTGGCCGTAACCGTGGTGGAGGCGAACCAGCGTTCGTCGATGCCGCCGCGGTTCAAGCCGTAGGCGTAGGTGTCATCGGGATGGAGCTTGATGCGCAGTCCGGGCTGAAGAAACGAGCGCGGCACCCACGCGGGCGCAAGGCGGAGCAAACCGCCGGTGCGGGAAAGTTCGGCGCCCACTTTGGAAGCGGTATTGCCTTTGACGGTCTTGAGTTGATTGACGGTATTCATGCAGTGCTTAACGATTGATGCGTAATAATGTTTTCCGTGAAAACTAGGCGCGGAGTTTAGGCGCGAAAAAGCAAACGCGGCAAGCCGGTATTTCGTTCAACTGCCTTCACGGGCGCGCCATCAGCGGCTTTTCTCGCACGCCCTCGGCCTCGATGATCGGCCAGGTCGCGCGCAACTCGCTCGCGTAGGGACCAATCTTCTCGACGGGAATCCGCTCGAAGCCGACTTTGAATGCCGGCGAGTTCGGCTTCAGCCGGTAGTCGTCCTTGCTCCAGTTCTCGAACAACGGATCCGCGACGAGCGAATGCGCGTCGTAGCCCAAGGCGCGCCACGAAGTCCATTCGTCGAGCGTCTCCACTTCGCGCAAAGACACATCGTCCGCAAGTAGCGCTCCCGACTTCGCCGGCCAATCCAGACGCACGCGAAACGCTTTCATCTCAGCGTGGAATCCTTTCTCGCCCGGCGCCGGAATCTTGAAACTGAACTCCGCCTCCTGCCACTGCGGTCCAACCTTCACGTCACTCGGATTGCTCGACCAAAAATAGACGTTCGCCTTGTACGATTGAACCTTCAAAGCGGCGTTCGCTTCGCCGCCGGACGTTTTTAGCTTCGCGCGCAGGCGATACGATTTGCCGGGCGTGAGCGCGATGTCCTTGCTGACGAGGATGGGATAGTTGTCGCGGGGTTTGCTCGCATCGAACGCTGCCTCGATCCGGAACGCGTGCTTGCCGCTCGCGCCGCCATCGACGACGGACGCCGCCGCATTCTTCGGGTGAATCTGCCACGTCCAGTCCGTCGGCAGTTTTCCAGCAACGCCGTCCTCGAAGCCGGGATTCGGCGCGAGATTGTCGCCGATCTCGCGGCCGGCACTGCGTTCGCCGGTCTTCAACGGTAGACCCACGTGCCAGTAGAGATTCGAGTCGGTGAAATTGTGCGCGGGTGAAACGCGGCTGTAGCGCACAAGCTTCGCGGCGTCGTTTGTCCACGCGACGATGTTTCGCGTGAAGACGTTCCCCGCCATGATCGTGCCGTCAGGCAACGGCGCGTTCGTCGGATGCAGACGCATGTTGCGCATCGTCTGCCACGCGGGCTGATCAGCGACGGATTCGAAACCCTTCAGCATCGTCGCCATGTGGTTGGTCCAGTAGCGATGCTTCGTCGTCCACCCGCTGTATTCTAACTGCTGCTGGCCGCCCTCGATGAAGAGGTTGTTCGCGACAAAGTTGTCGCGGCCATTGTGCAGGTGCAACCCCGCGCGCGAGCAGCGAGCGACGATGTTGCCGATGACGTCCACACCGCCCGTGTTGTCGTCGAGGTAAACGCCCCACGCGAAATGCGGCGAAGTCCAGTTGCCCTTCGCGTCCTTTCCGTAGCCGAGGATGTCGTGAAAATAGTTGTAACGCACAACGGATCCGCGCGACGAAATCCAGTCGCGCCCGCCGGTGTAAACTGCGCCCGTGTCCTCCGTCTCCAGGTTCACGTGGCGGATGTGATTGTATTCGAGCACGAGGTTGTTGCCGGAAAACTGGATGCCCATGCGCGGGCAGTCGTGAATGAGATTGTGCGACGCGCGATTGCCGACGCCATTGAGGGAAACGCCGACGCCGTGTTTGTAGAAGACGCCGATGTGATGGATGTAATTGTTGTCCGCGAAATTCTCCGCCGCCGTCAGCGTCTTGCGATCACCACCACTGAGTCCGATGCCACTGCTGCCGATCTCGTAAACGTCGCAGCCGCTCACGCCATTGCGCACACCTCCGCTGATGCTCGCGCCCGAGCCGTTGTAGTCGCCCACATTCCGAATCGTGCAGCCGGCGATCAGGCAGTTCGTCGAGTCGCGCAACGTCACCGCCGTGGCCTCGGCGCACTCGATGGTGAAACCGCGGAAGGTGATGTTCGCCGCGTGATCGAGCTCGAGGATTGTCCGCGTGGTCGCAGCGTAAACGGGTTTGTTCGCGAGCGGCTCCGGCGGCCAGAAATAGAGCGTGCCCGCCTTCGCATCGAGATACCACTCGCCCGGCGCGTCGAGCTCCTCGAGCGCGTTCTGGAAGTAGTAGCGGTCGCCGGGACGGATTGCATAGGAGCAATTCGCTGCCAATGTGGCAACGCGCGCATCCGTCTCGACGGATTTCACGCGTACGATGTTGTTCCACCAATTGTACCGCGGGAACACGAACACCTCGACTTCCTGCGGCCGTGCCCAAGCGCGCGCGTCCTGCGGCTTGAAACGGAGCGTGTTCTTCGTTTCGCCCGCGATGTCCTGATACATCGGGACCGGTTTGCCATCCGCGTAAGCCCAACCGCCGCCGTAAGGATTGCGCGCATCGAAATTCGGATAGCGCGCGAGGATCTGACGTTTGCCGTCGAAGAAGAGCTGCTTGAACGCGATGCCCTTGAAGCCTTGCGCGGCGACGTCCGCCTTCAAAATGGAATCCCGCCACGGAGTGAACCTGGTAATCTGCCGACCGCCGATGAGCACGGCCTTCTCGTTTGGGTAGGCACGATAAACAATTGGCGCCGCCGCCGTGCCCGAGTCAGCTGCACCGAACTTCAGCGTCTGCGTGATCGCGTGGAGACCACCGCGAACCCAAAGGGTCGCAGCGCCAGAGTCTTTGTGTGTGCGCACCTCATCACGTGCGCGGGCCAGCGTAGCGAAGGGTTTCTCCTTCGTGCCGGGATTGGTGTCACTTCCGTTGGTCGCGACGAACCATTCGCCGGCGCTGGACGTGCGGGGCAAGATTGCCAAGCCAAGCAGTGCGACGATTACGAATCGAAACTGAGCTTTCACGCAGTGATTTGGCGCGCTAACCCGACGTGCAGCAAGCCGTGAGTTGTCACACGGGCGCCGAAAATTGCCACGCAATTCCGAATCGGACAACGATTCCTCACTTCCCGCGCGCCGCTTTTGCGGCGAAGCCAACAGGGACTTTCTTAGCGTGAAGCCGTCCGCACCGGCGGAAGATGGTCCACCATTCCGGCGTGGGTGCGCTTCAGTTCCGCCACCGTCGCGTCATGGAATTTCTTCAACGTCGCCGCGTGTTCGGGCTTAAGCGCGAGGTTGGTGAGTTCTTCAGGATCAGCCTGGAGATCGTAGAGTTCTTCGATTTCGTTCGCCACGAGCGTGCGCACGTATTTGAAGCGGCCCTCGGTCAGTAGCACATACCACGCGACGCCGTTATGATAGAGATGCTTGTCCGTTGGCACGTGATCGGTGTCCGCGCCAAAGAAATCGCCCGTGAAGGGCAGCATCGTCGCGTGCGGCCATTTGCTGTCCGGATTCTTCAGTAACGGCGAGAGATCGTGCCCGTGCATTGCCCACGGCTGCTTAAGACCGGCAAAACTGTGAATCGTCGGCACCAAGTCCACGCCACCGACAGGCGCGCGACAGACCTTCCCCTCGGGAATTGTGCCCGGCATTGAGATGACAAGCGGCGAACGAATGTTCGCATCGTACGGCGCGAGCTTGTGACGGAACCCGTGCTGGCCCCACGCGAAACCTTGATCCGAGGTGAAGATGACGAGCGTTTTTTTCAACTGGCCCGATTCCTCGAGTGCGGCGATCACTTTGCCAATGCCTTCGTCGAGCGAACGCACGGCTTGATTGTATTGACGGACCCAATCGCTGAGCGTGCGACCTTGCCCGGCCTTTTCGTCATCGCCGACTTCCTGGCCTTTGGCGCTCTTGCGCAGGACCGGTTCGCCGTTCGGGCCCGGCGCCCACGTGTTGATCTTCTGCATGTAATCAGGCTTTCCGGGGCGCGGTGGGTAGATGTCCGCGGGCGTGGGAACCTTCGCACCAGCGTAGTCATTCATATGCCGGTCAGCAGGCGTGTAGGGCGAATGCACACCGCCATAGCAGAGCCAGAGATACCAAGGTTTCGCTGCATCACGATTTTCACCTTTGATGTAGTCAACAGCCCACTTGGTATAGTTGTCTGTTGAGTAACCCTTCGTGAGCTGTGGTTCACCGCCGTTGAAACAAAGCAACTGGTTGTAGTAATAATTACCCGCGTTCTCGGTGAACTTCGGACGGTTCCACACGATTTGATAATCCCAGTCGCGGCCGAAGCCCGTGTCGGTTCCCGTGTGCCACTTGCCAATTTGCGCGGTCTGATAGCCCTGCTTGCGAAACTCGGCGGGCCAAAATTTGCACTTCGCCGGATCGTATTCGCAGCCGGGATATTTCCCTTCCATGCGCATCGTCTGCACGCCGAACTGATGCAAGCCCGTGAGCATCGTTGCGCGCGAAGGCATGCACCACGTGCCGATGTAAGCGTGGGTGAAACGGACGCCGCGAGACGCGAGCCGGTCCATGTTCGGCGTCTTCGCCCACGGTTCCGCGCCTTCGTAGCAAGAGATCGTGCGATACGAATGATCGTCGGTGTAGATGAAGAGAATGTTCGGGCGCTTGGCGTCCGCGGCGTGAGCCAGCGACGCGACAAAGGCGAGGAAAAGGAGGGTGATGCGCTTCATGCGATTGGTGAATTGTCCGCAGCGTAGGCGAGTGCGATTCGAGTGGAAAGCCTGCGTTCCTATTTCTTGAACGCTGCGTAATTCGCGTTTCCACCGGACTCCAGATACGCAATGAGATCGAGAATCTCGTCACGCGTCAGAGCGTTAAGCAATCCTTCCGGCATCGGTGACAACGTCGAGACGCGCTTCTCTTTGATCTCGCTCTTCGACACGGTGACGCGGGTATCGGCAAGCGGGTTCGTGAGGATCACGACGCGCTCGTCGTTTTCCTCGACCACGCGGCCGGTCACGTCGTCGCCGTCCTGCTTCACGAACACCATGTTCTGGAATTGATCTGAGACGACCTTCGACGGCAGCAGCATGGTTTCGAGAATGTCGTAGCGATTGAAGCGGCTCCCGACGGAGCTGAGATCGGGGCCGATCGCGCCGCCCTGATTGCTGAACCGATGGCAGAGGATGCACTGCGCCGCGGTGAACATTTCTCGCCCGCGTTCGAAGGATCGATCGCGTCCGACCTCGTCCAATGACGGGAGCAGATCGTCCATCTTCCATTCCTTCACGAACGGTCGCGCCTTCAACGTCACGCTCGGCGCCGCCGGCGTCAGCTTTTCGTCGAGTATAGTTTTCAGGGATGCCTTCTCCGCATCGCTCAACGTCGTGATCGCATCGCGTCGCGTGTCGGCGAGGAAGATGAGCACCTTGCTGCTGCCCTTGTAGTTCGCCGCGGTTTGCGGGAACCAGCGGAAATATTTTTCGCGCAACTCCGGCGTCCAGCCCGTGCGCATGAGCCGCAACGGGAACGCGTATTGCAACTGCTCCTCCTGCGTGGGCGCCTCCGCGAGCAGCGCGAGGCTTTTCGCCACGACACCCGGCGCTTCAAGGTAGACGAGCAACTGGCACAGCTCACGATTCACGCGAACACTCTTCGTCGGATACAGCGAATCCAAATACGCCGCGATGCGGGTGCAGCCATCGGCATTGGGCTTGCCTTGGCGGATGAATGAAAGGCTCAGCACGCGCAGAGCATCGAGCGTTTGCTCCTCGTCTAGTTCGGCTCCTTTCAATCGACCGAGCGCCTGAAGGAGCCCCTCTTGAGTTTCTTTGCCACCACAACGGGCGAGCGCGAGTAGCGCGTGGATCGAAGCCGTGGGGTGCGTTTCGTCGAGAGCACGGCGTTGCCAGAGCGAAACGTCCTGCCACTCGATTGCGATGCGCGCGGCGTAACGCAGGGAGCGATCATCGCTATCGAGATGTGGCCACGCGACGTCGACGGCTTTTGCATCGTGCTTTCCGTGGGAGGTTTCGAGTTCGTGGCGAAGTTTGCGCGCCTTCACGCCTTGTTGAAACTCGAGGCTCCAATCGATCGGGTCGCGTGTCATCGGTTGTTGGTATGTCACGCGATAAAGTCCCGAGGCCGTGCCGCGCCCGCCGGTGATGAAATACATCCCGCCATCCGCGCCGAATTCGAGATCGGTGACGTTGAGCGGACGACCCGTGAGAAATGGTTCGGCGATCGCTTTGTAACTGGCCCCGCTCGGCGTGAACGTCGCGGCGTAGATCGTGCCGAAAGCCCAATCGCACATGAACATTTGCCGACGGAAACGCGGCGGAAAGTTCGTCGCGCCCGTGCCGAACTTCACACCGGTGGGCGAGCTGCGTCCGATGTCGAGCGTGCTGTGGAGGCTGTCGGGATAATAGTCGGGCCACTTGCCGGTGCCACGCCGCCAGCCGTATTCGCCGCCCGAGACCAAATGACTAATGCGCGTCGGGCGATACCACGGCGCGCCTTCATCCCAATCCATGTCGCTGTCAAACGTGAACATTTCGCCCTCGCGATTGAAGGCGACATCGTAAGCGTTGCGCAAACCGGCGCAGAGCAACGTCCAGTTTTTGCCATCGAGATCCGTGCGCACGACGAAGCTGCCGGGTGGCCAGCTGTTCGCCCATGTGTAGTTCGCGGGCCAGGTTTGTTGCGGGAGCAATTGATCGTCGGCGAAATTCTTGTGCGGTGAATCGGCGGCGATGCCTTTGGGCAAACGCGTGTCGTTGCCGCACACGATGTAGAGCTGCTTGTCCGGTCCTGCCACGACGGCGTGCGGGCCGTGTTCGCCGGAGCCATCGATCTTTTTCAACAGCTCGATCTTGTCGAGTTGGTCGTCGCCGTCGGTGTCCGTGAGCCGGTAGAGGCCACTGTCGAACTGGCCCTTGTATTTATTCACCACGACGTAGAGCGCGCCGTTGGTGTAGAGCAAGCCTTGCGCTTCGTAGATCGGCAGCGGCACGCGCTCGAACTTTTGCACGAGGCCATTCGTGCCGAGCGTGACGCGCCAGAGCGAACCTTCTTCGGGCAAGTTCAAATTCTGCGGCGCGATGATGAAGCGCCCCTTGTCATCCACGGTCATGCAGACCCACGAACCTTCGTCGGGCAAAGCGGAATGGAGGAGTTCTACTTTGAATCCGGGCGGTGCCTGAATATCGCGCGGCGGAGTCGCGGAGTTTTTTGGAGACTGCGCGAACAACTTAGCAGCGCAAAATGTCGCAACGATCAGGGCGAGGAATTTCAACAGCGGGCGCATGACTTCGCGGCATCAAACCAACTCCAGCGCGTCGCGGCAAGGCGTGAGCAAAAAGGCGGCGACTAAACGTCGCCGCCTGTGTTCGTTGAAAATGAGGAAAGCGACACCAGTGTCGCCGTTCGATCAGCGCTTAGCCGCTTTCTTGTCTCCATCCGCGAAGGCGCGCCCGTCACGGCGGCCGCCCGCTTCAAGGAATGCGACGAGATCCAGCAGATCGTCCTTGGAGAGGACGCTGACGAGACCTTCGGGCATTGGCGAGAGATCGGAGAGCTTGCGCGTCTTGATGTCAGATTTCTTCGCCTCGACCTTTTGCGGGAGGAGTTGATTCGGTTGCAGCACGATCTTGTCGGCCGTTTCGTCTACGAGCCGGCCGGTGACGTCGTCACCGTTGTTGAGCACGACGGTGGTGTTCTTGAACTGCTCGGAGACGACCTTCGATGGTTCGAGGATCGATTCCAAAATATCGCGCGAGCTGAAACGCGCGGCGATCGCGGTGAGCTCGGGGCCTACGCCGCCGCCGTCGTTGCCGATCTTGTGACACGCGACGCATTGCGCATCGACGAAGGCCTGACGACCGGCGTTGTAGTTGCGGCCCTTCTTGGTCTTGTCGAAGTCGGCGGCGAAGTCGGCCATCTTCCACTCCTTCACGAAGGCGCGTGTCTTGGGCTGCGGCAATGCGGTTTTGCTCTTGGCGGGAGCGTCCGATGCGCGCACGGAGATCAAGCTGGCGAGTTGAGTCTTTTCGCTGTCAGTCAGTGTCGCAATCGCGTCGTCGCGAACTTTGTCGAGTTGCTTGCGGAAGCTGTTGCCGTCGGAGTAGTCGCGGCCCGCATCGGTAAACCACTTCACGGTCAACACCTCGTGCTTGGCCGAAGGGTTCGGGTAACTGTTCAACGCCGTGAAGTAGTGTTGGCGCTGCGCCGCGGTCCAGCCGGTTGCGAGCGTGCGGAGATGGAACAGATAGGCGAACTGCTGCTCCTGCGTCGGTGCCGCGTCCAGCAAAGTGAGCGTTTTTTCAACAACGCCCGGCGCTTCGAGGAACACGAGCAGCTGCACCAGCTCACGGTTCAAGTTGTAACTTTTCGCGGGATAGAACGCGCTGAGCTTCTCGATGCCCATCTGCGCAACTTCCGGCGAAGGCTTGCCGTTGCGGGCGAAGCTGACTTCGATGACGCGGAGTTTGTCCAATTGTTTGTCCTCGCTCAAAGTCGCAAGAGGCCACTTAGCGAGCGCTTTCAAGCATTCGTCCTGAACATCCTTGCCGCCAACTCGTGCGAGGGCGAGCAACGCGGTGAGCCCGGCGTTGACTTCCTTTTCGGCCAGCGCACGAAATTCCCATTGCGCGAGCGGTTGGCTCTCGATGGCGATGCGTGCGGCGTAACGGATCGCGCGGTCCTCGCTGTTCAAATGAGGCCAGGCGAAGTCGACGGCTTTCGGGTCCTGTTTGCCGTGGAAGGCTTCAAGCTGATGGCGAAGCTTCCGCGCGTCGGCACCGGCCGTGTCAGTGAGGGTAGCGGGCGAAGTGTTTTCCGCACCGTTGTAGGTCACGCGATACAAACCGGACTGAACTCCGCGGCCGCCGACCGTGAAATACATCGCGCCGTCGTTGCCGATTTCGAGGTCGGTGACGTTCAGTGGTTTCTTTTCTTCACCCGGCTTCGCGAGCCCGAGCGGGCAGACGAAGTTTTCCATCGTGGCACTGTAGGTCGCGCCGTTGGGCGTGAGATGAACCGCGATGACGCGTCCGTAGGTCCAATCGAGAATGTAATAGGCCCGTTGGTATTTCGCGGGGAACTTTGCGCCGTAACCAAACGCGGTGCCCGTGGGGCAGCCTACACCCACATCAAGAATCGGCGGCGTGGCGTCTGGATAATAGCTGGGCCACTTGGCCGAGCCAGAACGCCAACCAACGTCCGCGGCACTCGGACAATGATACACACGCGTAGGACGATACCAGTGCGTGCCCCATTCCCATTCCATGTCGGAATCGTAAACAAAGATTTCGCCGTCGGCGTTGAACGAAAAGTCGTATTGGTTGCGGAAACCCGCGACATACAGCTCCCACTTCTTGCCTTCGGGATCGACGCGGTAAATGTGGCCACCCGGCGCGAGAATTCCAGCAGCGTGACCGTTGGCGTCCCACTGACGCGGAAGCACGTGATCCTCTTGATAATTCTTATGCGGCGAGTTCGGGTCGATGCCTTCGATGAGCTTGGTGTGATTGCCGGCCATGACGTAGAGCATTCCGTCCGGACCAACGACGACCGCGTGTGGCCCGTGTTCGCCGCCACCGGGAATTTCTTTCAGCAACTGAATGTCCTCGAACTTGTCATTGCCGCTCGTGTCGCGAATGCGGTAGAGGCCGCTTTTGAAGCTCGTGGAGTATTTGTTCACGACGGCGTAAATCGTGTTATTCGCGAAAGCCAGCCCCTGAGCATCGTAGAGCGGCTTCGCAATGAATTCGCGCTTCGCGACTTTTCCGTCCGCGCCGATCGTGAGGCGCAGCAAACCGCCAGCACTCTCGCCGCCTTTGCCATGTTGCGGGCTGAGGATGAGGCGACCTTTGTTGTCCTTTACCATCGCGACCCACGAACCTTCTTCACCTTCGGACGAATGAATCAGCTCAACCTTGAAACCGGGCAAGGTGTAGAGCGCTTCGGCGGGTGTGGCTTCGCGCTTCGCGGCAGCGAGGGAAGGCTTGCCAGACTTTGAACCCTTGGCGGACTTCGAAGAGCCAGATTCTTTGTTCGCGGCAAGCACATTGCCCCACGGCGAGGTCCCGAGCTTTCCGAGCGACTGTGGCACTGCCCACGCAGAATCAGCAAAAGCGGTTTTGTTCCAACCGGCTTCTTCCTTGGCGGAGGCTTTCCACGAGGTGTCCGTGACAATGGTAGTCTTGCCTTTGTTCGAGGTGATCTCCAGTTGAGCCAGCGCTCCAGCCGCGCTGCTGCCACGATTCTCCGCGCGAACGGCGAGCACGTTCAGACCGCCGACAAGTTTCGTCGCGAGATCGGCTTTGGCGGGACTTTGCCACGCGCTGTTCTGCAACACGCGCTCACCGTTGAGGAAGACTTCCAATTTGTCATCGGCTGTGGCGACGAGCTCTGCCGCGGAGACACGGCCTTCAACCGTGAACGTCTTGCGGAAGTAACGAATGTCGGTGCCGGAGGTTTTCTGGAACCAGAGCCACTCGGGTGTCGCGGCGTCGGCGGTGGAGATGCGCAGCAGGGTGACAACGGTGAGAAGGTAGATAACGCGAATCATGGTGTGGATTGTTAGATCAAAACGGACGCCAAAGCTCAAAGGGTTATTTGAATCAAATTCTTTTATCGAGCGGGCGTTCCTGAGGCAGGGGCTTTTCCTGACTACGGGCTGAAGGCGACCTCGAGATGAAACGCTTCAGAGAGTGTTGCGTGTGCAGCGAGAAGGCAAAACGCTCCACCACCTTGCGGTGGTGGAGCGTTGAGAGTGTTCGGAATTAATCCGACGCTCGACTATTTCTTCTTCTTGCCGTGCGGGAACAGCTTGTCGAAAGCAGCCTTGTCTTCAGGGCTGAGCTTGGCGACAGCTTCCTTATCGAGCTTGCCGTCCTTCAAGAGGCCCTTCTTTTCAGCGAACTCTTTTTGTTCGGGGGACAGGCCGCCCTTTTTCTTTTCAGCAGCGGTGGCCGTCATCGACAGCGCGCAAACCGCGACGATCATAGCGAGGAATAACTTCTTCATGGATTTGTTGGTTTGTTGTATGTGTTTTGTTTGTTGCGTCCGACGTGGACGCAAATTCTAAAAATTCAAGGGATACAGGGGACAACCAGCCTTGAGTTGTTCGTGTTATCGAGAGTCACAGATTGCGGGGTGTGGTTGTGCCGTGTTGTTGTTGGAAAGACAATCAAAAAACGCACCCCATCAGTGTCAATGGACGAACAGCTGTCAGTTTGCGCACCTGAATGTGACGCTTTTGCCTGCACTTTGTTCGATATTCCCGTTTTCATGGGTTACGAGCACAGACGGACCGATCTGCTGGGTGGTTACAGCGGTATGGAATTCTTCCCTGTGTTTTGCTTTTGGTTTGTAAGTATTTGAACCGCAGTGGGAAAAACAGGATGCTTAGTAAGGTTTCCGCCGGCTTGCGCCCGGGCGTTCGATGCGCTAACCCTCTCCGGGTGCTTGCACACGAATACTCTGATGCCGCTTTGGTGCTGATAGGCCACGGCTCGACGCTTAATGCCGATTCCGCCGCGCCGACCTACCAGCATGCGGACGCGCTACGACGTCGCGGCATCTTCGCGCAGGTGGTTGAGGGCTTTTGGAAACAGGAGCCGAACATTGCCGGAGTCTTGCGCGGCGTATTCGCCCCGCGCGTGTTCATCGTGCCGCTGTTTATCAGCGAGGGCTATTTTACCGAGCAAGTTATCCCGCGTGAACTTGGAATGTGTCGAAATGATGAGCCCAATTTTCCGCGAGTTCAAAAGCGCGGCGGCCAAACGTTGCACTACTGCGGGCCGGTGGGCACCCATTCCAGCATGACCAACGTCATTCTCGCCCGCGCGCGCGAAGTTGTGGAAAAATTTCCCGGAGGAACAAATCCCCCGTCGGCTGTGGACACGACGTTGTTCATCGCTGGTCATGGCACCGGTAACAACGAGAACTCCCGGAAGGCGATTGAACGTCAGGTCGAATTGATCCGGCCGCAAAAGATCTTTGCGGACGTTCACGCGGTGTTCATGGAAGAAGAGCCTCGCATCGCGGACTGCTATCGCCTCGCGCGCACGGACAACGTCGTCATGGTACCGTTCTTTATCAGCGATGGACTCCACAGCTTCGAAGATATTCCGATGATGCTGGGTGAAACCGAAGCCGACGTGCGCGCGCGTTTGCGGGCTGGTCAGCCGACCTGGCCGAATCCGACCGAGCGCCATGGGAAACGCGTTTGGTATTCCTCGAGCATCGGCAATGAGTCCCATCTGCCCGACGTGATTTTGGAACGCGTCCGCGAGGCGACGGTTTAGAGCGCGAGCACGTGCTTCGATAACTTGCCGCTTGAAA
The DNA here is from genome assembly GCA_044224905.1 of Limisphaerales bacterium. GTDB lineage: Bacteria > Verrucomicrobiota > Verrucomicrobiia > Limisphaerales > JBGAJN01 > JBGAJN01. Next base: position 157,443 of record JBGAJN010000001.1, on the reverse strand, counting down.
CCTGAAACTTGAAACCCGAAACTCTCGCGGTGCATTGGTCGAAAATCAGCCTCATTGGCGTGGGTTTGCTCGGCGGCTCACTGGGGCTGGCGATCAAGCAGCGCAAACTCGCGTCGCGAGTGGAAGGCTTCGTCCGGCGCTCGGCTAGCATCAAGGAATGCGAGCAACTTGGCGTCGTTCACGCCGCCTCACGCGAACTTGCGCCGATCGTCAAAGACGCGGATTTGATCGTTCTCTGCACCCCGCTCGCGCAGATGCGCGAAATCACCGTTCAACTTCTCCCTCACTTAAAACGCGGCGCAATCGTCACCGATGTCGGCAGCGTGAAGGGGAGTGTGGTGAGCGAGTTGGAGCAGATCGTTGCTGAAGCTGGCGCACATTTTATCGGAAGTCATCCCATGGCCGGCTCGGAGCAAACCGGGCCGAAGGCTGCGCGCGCGGATTTGTTTGAGAAGGCCATCTGCATTCTGACTCCGACACCGCGTTCCAACGCCAGCGCCCTCAAGAAAGTCGAAGAGCTCTGGCAGTCCGTCGGTGCGCGAACGATTCGGCTTACTGCTGATTTGCACGATGATTTTGTGAGTCGTTGCAGCCACTTGCCCCACGTCGTTGCCGCCGAACTGGCGAACTACGTCCTCAGTCCGGCGCATCCAAAGGAGCAGGCGCTTCTGTGCGCGAATGGATTCCGGGACACGACGCGAATTGCATCGGGCTCGCCTGAAATGTGGCGCGATATCGCGCTCGCCAACCGCCAAAAGCTCGCGCGCGTGCTTGGCGTGTTCATTGAGGACTTGCAGGAATTTCAACTCGCGCTGGAAAAAGGCGAGGTTCGCGTGATCGAAGAATTTTTTGAAAAGGCCAAGCAGCGCCGCGATGCGTGGATCGGTCAGGGCAATTCACCGGAATGAGTTGAGGATTGTTTTTCCTGCGATGCCGCTTCCCGATCTTATCGAAATCGTTCCCCTCACCGCGCCAGTGCGTGCGGAGATCACCGTGCCGGGCTCCAAGAGCATCACCAACCGAGCTCTCGTGCTGGCGGCGCTGGCGGACGGCGAGACGGTGCTGACGGGCGCGTTGTGGAGTGAGGACACGCAAGTGATGGTCGAGTGTTTGCAGGAACTCGGCTTCATGGTGAACGTCGCTCCCGATCCCGACGAGACGTGCAATCGCACGATCACGGTTTACGGTCTCGGCGGCAAAGTCCCGCGCGGCGGAAGTGCGGAACAACCCTTGGAATTATTCGTCGGCAACGCCGGCACCGCGGCGCGCTTTCTCGCGGCGATGGTCTGCCTCGGCGAAGGTGTTTACCGTTTGCACGGCGTGCCGCGCATGCACGAACGCCCGCAAGCTGCGCTGTTTCAAGCGTTGCGCGATCTTGGCTATCGCATCGACTCGACGAACGACAAGTTGCCAGCGTTGATCCACGGGGCTGGCCCGCGTCCGGGCAAATGTCGCGTCAGTATCGAAGCGAGTTCGCAGTTTGCGAGCGCCCTCGTTTTGTGTGCGAAGGTAGGAAGATGGCAGGTGGAAATTGTCGGAGAAAATGCGGAGGAGTCGCCATACGTGGCGATGACGAAAGCTTTGATTTTCAGTTTTCCCGCGCGCAAAGGCCGATTCCATATTGAACCCGACGCGTCGAGTGGCAGCTATTTTTGGGCTGCTTCGCGCCTGGCACCGTCGCGCCAACTCACGCCAGTTCCTGAAAAGCTGACCGATGGGCGCGAGTTTACGCCTCGTGAGTTGCACCAATTCTCTTGCGTCAGCGTTGTCGGGTGGCCCAACTCGGGGTGGCAGGCTGATGAGAAGTTTACGATGTTTTTGTCGCCTCCTAATGAGATTTCACGACAAACCGATTTAGCGGACAGCATCATGACGGCAATCGTGTTGGCCCCCTTCAGCAGTTTGGCTCTTCACTTCACCGACTTGGGGAGGCTTCGAGTTCAAGAATGCGAACGCGTTGAAGCCTTACGAACCGAGTTGACCAAGTGTGGTGCAGAAGTCCTTGAACAAGGCGACACGCTGACTGTGTTTCCTTCCGAGAATAGGCTCCACGGAGCCGAGATCGAGACTTACAACGATCACCGGATGGCGATGTGTTTCGCGGTTCTGGGCTTGAAAGTGCCGGGGATCAAAATCAAAAATCCTTCCTGTGTGAAGAAGACGTTCCCGAATTTTTTCCAGAAACTCGCGGCGCCGCCTCCGCACGGTCTCGGAGTGGAGATTCGCGATGGGCGTAGCGGACGCAAATTGGGAATGGATGAACTTTTTGCGGAATGAGTGACGGCAGTTGCCATCTGTTAACTTGAAAACCCCCATCGTCATCGCCATCGACGGTCCTAGCGCCACGGGCAAAGGCTCGGTGTCGCGCGAGTTGGCGCGTCGCGTCGGCTTCCTGCACGTCGACACCGGTGTGATGTATCGCGCCCTGACTTGGTATTGCTTGCGTACGGGCGTTTTTCCGGCAGAGAAAATGGATCATCTATCCGCCGAGCAGTCCGCCGCGGTCGCGCGAGCCTGCACTTCCTGGCCGGTAAAACTGGTCTCGACTGAAGGAGAGTTGTGCGTGCTCGTGGATGGTTACCGGCCGCTGGCCGAATTGCGTGCGCCCGAAGTGGCGAACAAAGTTGCGCTCGTTTCGCACGTGCCAGCGGTGCGCGAATGGATGTTGCCGTTCCAGCGCGGCTGCGCGGAGTTTGGCAGCCTCGTGATGGATGGGCGCGACATCGGCACGCGGATTTTCCGAGAGACGCCGTTCAAATTTTTCCTCACGGCAGACGAAACCATCCGGCATCGTCGCCTTGAACGGGCCGGCTACGGAGGCGACCAGGCGCGTCGCGATGAGTTGGACAAGGATTTGAACCTGCCCGCTGCAGATGCGGAAATCATCGATACTTCGCAGCATAAGGTTGAGGACACGTTGCAGGAGCTTTTGAAAATCTTGCGCGAGCGCGCGCCAGATGTCTTTGCTTGAGCAACTCAGCACTCTAGTCAGTGATTTTTCCACGAGTTTCCGGCTGACAGAAAATCTTCGCCGCGTGCAATCTTCCGACATGTCGTCCCAACCGGCTCACACTCACGTCGTCGTCGCGATCGACGGTCCGGGTGCGAGTGGCAAAAGCAGCACAGCGCGTGCGTTGGCGAAGGAGTTGGGGTTTCTCTATGTGGACACCGGAGCGATGTACCGCACGCTGGCGTGGCACTGCCTGCGGAAAGGTGTGGACGTGAATGATGCGCGGGCGATCGGGGCAGCCTGTCGACGTTGGAAAACAAAGCTCACGTGTGTGGATAATGCGGTGCGTCTGTTGGTCGACGGGCACGATCCGGTCGCAGAAATTCGTTCTCCAGAAATCTCAGCCGCCGCTTCGAAGGTTGCGGCAGTGCCGGCGGTGCGCCGTTGGATGAAAAATACCCAGCGTGAGTGCCGAGCTTTTGGCAACTTGGTGATGGAGGGGCGTGACATCGGCACGAATGTCTTCCCGGACACGGATTACAAATTCTTCCTTGATGCGCCGCCGGAGGAACGGGCTCGTCGGCGTGCTGGTCAGGGACAGGTGGAGGATTTGCGTGAACGCGATCATCGCGACAGCCAACGTGCGGCGGCGCCATTGATGGTGCCGTTGGGCGCGCGGATCATCAACAATGCCGGACTGACGGTGGAGGAGACGTGCCAGAAGATTTTGGCTGAGTTGAATCGCTTGATCGCCGACAACGAAACTCGTCGGAGAAAATAAAAACGGGCTCGTCAGTCAGGGGATGACGAACGAGCCCGTGGAATATACGGAATAAGTTACACAAGTAGGCTTAGGGGATTCTCGATCTGAGCCTGTAACTAGCCCGGACCGAAATCTGTTGGGCAATCAAAGAACAATTTTATCTAACTGCCCGAAATCTTTGCTTACTTCGAGTTGAGTTAACCACTGCGTGATCTTGGTGTCAAGTGGGTGGAAAGAAATTCTTACGATAGTGGTGTGGCCGATACTTGGAATAAGCATTGGTTGTTTTGCTCGGATCGCGTGCGGCGGCTTCGCGATGCGTGGTTTTTCTGAGATCTCGTCGAAACAAAATCGGGGAAGCGCCTGCCGGAATCACGATCTAGCGTGGCAGATTTCATTTCTCGAAAAACATGTTTACAGCCGGAGGTCGGCGGCTAGTATCGCTTCCTCGTCATGAAAAAAATTGAGGCCATCATCAAACCCTTCAAATTGGAAGAGGTCAAAGAAGCGTTAACCAGCATTGGCATCGAAGGCATGACAGTGTCTGAAGTTAAAGGCTTCGGCCGCCAAAAGGGGCACACGGAAATTTATCGCGGCAGTGAATACACGGTGGATTTTCTCCCCAAGATTAAACTCGAACTCGTGCTGGCGGATAATCAAGTCACGGCCGCTGTAGATGCCATCATCAAGGCCGCCAAGACTGGCAAAATCGGTGACGGAAAAGTTTTCGTCCTGCCGATCGAAGGTGCGACCCGCATCCGGACCCAAGAAACCGGCGACCAAGCGGTCTAAGTTTTTCCCGGCGCAATAAAGCGCAAAGGATTTTGTCTGTACATTCCTACTGACGACTAGCGCATGAGTACGCTTAAGCAAGCACGCGGCTTGAATTTTCCCGAAACTTATAGCATGCCGCCGTGCTCCGATCTCTTCGCGGTATCCATCGATTCGTTCTGCTCTGGGTTATCGTCCCGGGCGACTTATGGAATTCAGAAATTCTTCGGTGAAAACCATCTCGTTGCGGCTGCTTTTTCTCCCTCGAAATCCGCCGGTGAATCGCGATGTGGAAAAGTAAAAAAGTTTGTCCGACGCGATGCGTGTTGGCGCGCCCATTTTTGCCACGAAATTGTCACTTTGTTCAGAAAATCGGGGAAAACAGCCGTTGTGTATAACTCGTGAATAACAGTTAATATGTTTCCCTTCCTTGTCATTCACGGATGTCTTAAGAGTTCGCGCGGAAAACAACCGCAGGTTTGTTGGTGGCAGTCTCAGTGGCGGGGAATCCGGATCAGTGAGTTTTGAATCGGTTCTTTCTTGTTGATGTTGAGCGATTTGCGGTTTTTCAGATTTGCAAATTGCCAGAGAGGGTAGCCCTCCCTGATGATGCGAAGAGATTTCGGACGGTTTTTGGGGCGCCAGAAATGATGACGGGACTGCGCGAGACGGACCTGAATCAGGTCAAGTGAATAAAGTGTCGGAAAACGAATTTTTGGGACGACGTGGAAATGCAACAGAATGCTGAACAAATTTGGGCTTCCTCGCAGGAAATGCTCCGTTCGATGCTTAAGCCAGATATCTTTAATCTCTGGTTTTCCCCGATCCGCGCGCTGGGCGTGGATGGCGATCATCTGACGCTCGAAGTCGGTAACGACTTTTGCGAGGTCTGGCTGACGGACAATTATCTCGGACTCATCCAGGACGTCGTCACTCACGCGAGTGGTCGGACGTTCAAGGTGAAGTTCCAAGTGTCCACCGCAGTTGCGGCTCCGGCTCCCGCGGTTGCTCCCGCAACCAAGTCACGGCCCAAGGTTGCAGCCGCGAAGGAAGACCACGCGCCGAACGATCGCTCGACGGAGCGCGAACTCTCGTTCAATCCCAAGAACACCTTTGACACCTTCGTCGTCGGCAACAACAACACCTTCGCGCACGCGGCGGCGTTGGCCGTCGCGCAATCGCCCGGCAAATCCTACAACCCGCTGTTCCTTTACGGCGGCGTCGGTTTGGGCAAAACGCATTTGCTGCACGCGATTGGTCAATATGTCGCGGATCACAAGAAGGGCGCGCGCGTCGCGTACGTTTCCTCCGAGAAATTCACCAACGAGTACATCGACGGCATTCAGAACAACAACCTCGCGCGCTTCCGTAAAAAATATCGGCAGACCGACGTCCTGTTGATCGATGACATCCAGTTCCTCGCCGGCAAGGAACGCATTCAGGAAGAATTCTTCCACACCTTCAACGCCCTCCACGAATCGCACAAACAGATCGTCCTCACCTGTGATCGGCCCGCGAGCGAAATCCAAAATCTCGAACACCGCCTCGTCTCGCGTTTCGAATGGGGTCTCGTTACCGACATGCAACCGCCCGACGTGGAAACCCGTCTCGCGATTCTCCGCAAGAAACAGAAGTCCCTCAACGTCGACCTCCCTGATGACGTGATGAACTTCCTCGCGCACCGCATTCGCGCGAACATCCGTCGCCTTGAAGGCGCGCTCATCCGCGTCGCCTCCTACGCCACGCTCACTGGCCGCAAGCTCACCGTCGACGTCGTCGAAACCTTGCTCCGCGAAATTCTCCACGAGGAAGGCCGCTTCCTCCTCAGCATCGACAGCATCCAGCGCAAGGTCGCCGAACACTTCGACATCCGCCTCGCCGACATGACCAGCAAACGTCGCCCCGAGAACATCGCGTTCCCGCGGCAGATCGCCATGTTCCTCGCGCGGCAGATGACCGAGAGCTCGCTCAACACCATTGGCGAAGCCTTCGGTGGACGCGATCACGGCACCGTGTTGCACGCGTGCCGCCTGGTGAAAGACCGGATGTCCGTCGATACGAACGTTCGCCAGGTCGTCACCTATCTCGAGACCCAGTTGAAGCGCTGACCTCCGGGCTGCGAATCTTGCACGACCAGCGATTCGTGTTGTGGCGATGAATCTCGTGGTTGGGTTTCTCCCGCGGAGTTTTCCGCTGAAGAAGTCGTGCCCGCGAAACACGCGAATCGACGCGAAAGCAGATGATTCCGGTTTCCATTCCGGCCCTACTCAATTTATTTGCAGCTCCGTTTTCTTTGCCTTCCAGTTTCGAGTGCTTTGCGTGTTTCGCGGGAATAACTTCGGGTTGAGGATTCCACGCAAGCAGGCGATACCCTAGCCCTCTTGCTACTGCTCGACATCTGACTCACACCAAGAAAAGCTCATCCCATGCCGGTGATACAAGTCAGCGGACTGACCAAAACTTTCGAGACCCACAAAAAGGCGCCCGGTCTCAAGGGTGCGTTGAAGGGACTCTTCCATCGCGAAGTGGAACTCGTCCACGCCGTGAAAGACGTCAGCTTCGGCATTGAAGAAGGCGAGCTCGTCGGTTTCCTCGGGCCCAATGGCGCGGGCAAAACCACCACGTTGAAAATGCTCGCCGGCCTGTTGTTCCCCACCAGCGGAAAGGCCACCGTGCTCGGCTACACGCCGTGGGAACGCGCCGATGGTTACCGCCGGCAGTTCGCCCTGTTGCTCGGCCAGAAGAACCAGCTCTGGTGGGATCTGCCCGCGCGCGAATCCCTCGAACTCAACGCCAAGATCTACGGCATCCCCAAGGAATCCTTCGACCGCACCGTGGGCGACCTCACCGAGCTGCTCGCCGTGAAGGACAAGCTCAACGTCATGGTGCGCGAACTCTCCCTCGGCGAGCGCATGAAGATGGAATTGATCGCCGCGCTGCTGCACCAGCCGAAGGTCCTCTTCCTCGACGAGCCCACCATCGGCCTCGACGTCATCTCGCAGAAGACCGTGCGCGACTTTCTTCGCCACCACAACGCCACGCGCCGGACCACCATCGTCCTCACCAGCCATTACATGGCCGACATTCAGGAATTGTGCCGCCGCGTCGTCATCATCGATCACGGGAAAATATTCTTCGACGGCCAGCTCCACGAAATCCTCGACCGCTTTGCCGACTTCAAACTGATCACCATCCAATGCGCTGGCGCTAACGCCTGCCCCGATGCGAACCTGCTACCGTTCGGCGAAGTGGTGGAGAAAACCGCCGTGAGCATCACGCTCAAAGTGAAGCGCGATCGGGTGATCGCCGCGTGCAAGGCATTGCTCGATCAACTGCCCGTGAGCGACATCGACATTCAGGAAGTCCCCATCGAAGACATCATCCGCCAGATCTTTGCAAGGTAAGACGCGACGAATATTGACGCCCAAGCGCCGAGACGCGAAGGAAAAGCTGAACCGCCTTAGCGCGGTGGCCTCCGAATAGGAGCCGATTGGGGCGGGGGGCAGCTTCGGTTCCTAACCGCGCTTCTTAATCAAACACCGTGACGGCGCGCCGTCGCCGTTGGCGAACTTGATGGGGAGGCAGATGAGGTCGTAGTTGCCGGGTTTCACGTGCTCGAAGTTCAGGCCCTCGATGATCCACACTTCGGCGCCGAGCAGGATGTGGTGCGTGGGGATGCCGTCTTTGTAAAAGCCGCCCACGCTGAGGTAATCGACGCCCACCGTGCGAACGCCACAGTCCACGAGGTATTGCGCGCCTTCCTTGGCGATGTAGATGAAGTCCTTGTCGAACTCGGGCTTCTTCCAGCTCCCGGCGGAGTTGCGCGTCTTGAAGAGGAGGCGCTCGCCCCGGCGCGGCTTGAGCTTCTTCAACTCGGCGGGCTTGATGGCTTCCTTGTCTTTGATCTCCACGACACGCGCGGGGCCGATGACGGCGTCCCACGGGAGGTCGTCCATGGTTTTGGTGTCGGGGAGGAAATGCAGCGGTGCGTCCATGTGCGTGCCCATGTGGGAGCTGGTGTAGATCGCAGAGACGTTGCACACGTCGCCTTTCTTGGTGCTCACATGGTTCGTGATGAACGGCGGCGGATCGCCCGGCCAATGGTGCATGCCATTGCGGATGGGAACGGAGACGTCGATCCAGGAATTTTGCTTTGCCATAAATTATTCTTTAGCCACGGATGAAACACGGATTGAACACGGGAAGGATGTGTTCAGGAATCCGTGTTTGTTCTGTGTTCAATCCGTGGCTTGGGATGGGTTCACACGAACTCGATCACGTTCTTGATACCTTGCGCCTTGCCGACGAGGAGTTCGCGGTAAGCGTCGACGGTGTGGCGACCGGTGATGAGTTGCGCGAGCTGCTTGGGCCAGCGCTTCTTGAATTCGCCGAGGTCGTGGATGGCGTCGATGAAGGCCTGCGGGCTGGCGTTGACGGTGCCAACGAGCGCGTGGTTCTTCAGCGTGATGTTCCGCATGATGTTGTCGGCGTAGATCGGGATCGCGGGCTTCTGCGCCGGGATGCCGGTGAAGACGAACACGCCGTTGATGCCAAGCACGCGCACGACCTCGAAGGAGACGTGGCCTTCGCCTACGGCTTCGTAAACGAGATCAATGTTGCCGATGTGTTGCGCGAGATCGTCGGCGCCCATCTTGACGGACGAGATGTATTCCGCGCCGATGGACTCGGCGAGGTCGGCCTTGAAGTTGGGCTTGGGCGAACGCGAATAGATGAAGACCTTGAAGCCCTCGATGAGCAGTTTCATCGCGCCGAGCAGGCCAATGGGGCCGGCGCCGAGCACGACGGCGTTCTTGCCGTAACCGCGGCCTTTGCCGTCGCGATTGTGATGCTCCCAACCGGGCACGCGCTTCTGCACCTGCCACATTTGCGCGAGACCTTTCTCGGCGACGGTGAGCGGTTCCGCCATCACGGCGACGTCGCGGAGATTCGTCGGCACGGGCGTGAGGTAAGTTTCTTCCTCGACGAAATATTCCGTCATGTAGCCGTGGCGCTGGTTGATGCCGCGCTCGGTGAATTTCCATGTCGAACAAAAATCCTGCCGGCCTTCGCGGCACGGAATGCAGTTCGGATCCGTGCAGGGCCGGCGCACGCTGGGCACGACGAGATCGCCCTTCTTAAACTGCTTCACCTTGGAGCCGACTTCGACGACTTCGCCGAGGCATTCGTGACCGAGCACGAGGTAATCGCAGCCGGCAGGGCCTTGCCCGTAGGCGAACGTGCAAATCTCGCGGTCGGTGCCACAGATGCCGACCTCGAGGGTGCGGATGTGGACTTCGTTGTCCTGGGTGAGTTGCGGGTGCGGGTGTTCGAGCTGCCGGACTTCCTTCCGGCTGGGCACCACGCCCACGGCTTTCATCGGTTTGCTCATGATATTGCGTCGCGAAGGGCTGCCGCGCCGGACACGCCTGCGGGGAGACAATCGGCCGGCAACAATAGCGAAAACCGTCGCGGAGGGAACAGAATTTTTCGGCGTCGTCGGCGCATTCGGTCTTGGAGAATGCGACGGGCTGCGGCAACTTCTCCCCGTTCATCAAACAAAACCAACGCACACCACGTCTGAATCTCGTATGAAGAAACTCGCCGCCCTGTTGTTGCTGGCCACCGCGTTCCATCTCGGCGCGGCGGAGGAGAAGAAGCCCGCGGCAAAATCCGCCGGCGACAGCGTGGTGTCACTGTTCGACGGGAAGACCTTGAAAGGTTGGAAGCCCACGGATTTTTCCACTCAAGCAGGCGGGACCGTTGAAGAGAAGTTCAAGGACGGCAAACCCGCGCTGATCATCGATCAGGGCGAAGCGTTGAGCGGGCTCTCTTACACCAACCCAGTTCCCAAGGTGAACTACGAGGTGACGCTCGAAGCAATGCGCATCAACGGCAACGATTTCTTCTGCGGCCTGACGATGCCCTACAAGGACGCGCACTTCACGGTGGTCTTCGGCGGCTGGGGCGGTGCGGTAACGGGTATTTCCAGCGTGGATGCATCTGACGCTTCAGAGAACGAAACGACGAAGTTTGTCCGCTATGATTCGGGCAAGTGGTATCGCATTCGCGTCCGCGTGACGGATGCAAAGATCGAGATGTGGCTCGACGATGAGAAGCTTACGGATTTGGAAACGGCCGACAAAAAAATTTCCATGCGCCCCGGCGAAATCGAGAGCTCGGTTCCGTTTGGAATTGCCACGTATCAGACGCGCGCGGCGTTTCGGAATATCCAATTGAAGCACCTTAGCGGCGCCAAATAGTCGGCCCCGTAGAACGGCTCCGATTCGTCCTTTCGACGTCATTTCGCCGAAACGCGGTTTTTGCGCGCCGATTTTCCGCTTGGATTGGGGCCCATAGCCAGCTTTTCCCATTCTCCGCTTGCCAAGTGTGCCTGCGTCCGGTTCAGTTTCCGCGCGCGATGCAGAGTTCCGAGTATTACCCAAAACATTATTGCGGCGTGTTCGGCATTTTCGGTCACCCGAACGCGGCTGAGCTGACGTACTTCGGGCTGTACGCGCTCCAACACCGCGGTCAGGAGAGCGCCGGCATCGTCACCAGCGACGGGACACAATTCCGCGAGCACAAAGGCATGGGCCTCGTCTCGCAGATTTTCGACAGCGAAATCTTGTGCAAGCTCGTTGGCAAAATGGCCGTTGGTCACACGCGCTATTCGACGACCGGTTCCTCGCACATCCGCAACGCGCAGCCGCTGACGGGCAATTGCTGGCGCGGCCAAATCGCCATCGCGCACAACGGCAACCTGACCAATGCCGCGAAAGTTCGCGACGAACTCGAAGGCAAGGGCTCGATGTTCCAGACCACCGTGGACAGCGAGATCATTCTCAATCTCCTCGCGCAGCCGGCCTTCAATCATAGCGAAAACAATCTCATCGAAACCGTCCGCCGTATCGAAGGCGCCTACTCGCTCGTCATCATGACTGAGAATGAGTTGATCGGCGTGCGTGATCCGCATGGGTTCCGTCCGCTCTCGATCGGCAAGGTGGATGGTGCTTGGGTGCTTTCGAGCGAGACGTGCGCGTTTGATTTGATCCACGCGAAGTTCGTCCGCGATGTCGAACCGGGCGAGATCGTCATCATCGATAAGAACGGTCTGCGGAGCATTCAAGCGTTTCCCGAGCAGCAACGCCGCGCGTTCTGCATTTTCGAATACGTTTATTTCGCCCGCCCCGACAGCACGATTTCGAATCGCAACGTTTACAAAGTCCGCGTGGAAATGGGGCGCCAGCTCGCGCGCGAGTTCCCCATCAAAGCCGACATTGTCGTTCCCGTGCCTGACAGCGGCAACTCCGCCGCGCTCGGTTACGCGATGGAATCGGGCGTACCCTACGAGATGGCGTTCGTGCGCAACCATTACATCGGCCGCAGTTTCTTGCAGCCGTCGCAGCTCATCCGTGATTTCAACGTGCGCGTGAAGTTGAACCTCATCCCCGAGCTGGTGAAGGACAAGCGCGTGATCATCGTGGACGATTCGATCGTGCGCGGCACCACGTGCAAGACGCGCGTGAACAATTTGAAGGAAGCCGGCGCGAAGGAAGTTCACGTGCTGGTGAGTTGCCCGCCGCACATGAATCCGTGCGTGTACGGTATCGATTTCCCCGACCGCAAAAAGTTGATGGCGGCGAATTATTCGATCGACGAGATCCGGAAGTATTTGAACGCGGACTCGCTCGGTTACCTTTCGAAGGAAGGCATGGTCAAGGCGACTGGTCTGCCGAAGGAAGGTTTCTGCATGGCCTGCTACGACGGCAATTATCCTGTGCCTTACGATCCGACCGTGGACAAGCAGATCATGGAACGCCGTCGCGCCCGCGTGGAGAGCCTCGGCGAATCGTTGGCGAAGGAAGAATTGCAGCCGAAGCTCCTTTAAGGATTCTGGATTCAGGAGTCAGGATTCAGTCACCGTTTGCACATGAAGTTTGAGGACTTAAAAGCCTGGCAAAAGGCGCGTGAGCTAACGAATGAGATTTATCGGCTGGGCCGTCTGGCCTCCTTGAACAAAGACTTTGGCTTGCGTGATCAGTTGCAACGGGCTGCCGTTTCGGTCATGGCCAACCTCGCAGAGGGCTTCGAACGTGTTCATCGCGCTGAAAAACTTCAGCTGTGGAATGTTGCGAAAGCCTCGGCAGGTGAAGTGAAATCATTGCTTTACGTTGTCGGTGACAATGAACTCGGTGATCGTGAAAATGTTGAGCGAATTCAGAATCTTTGCTCCGAAGTCAGTCGGCTATGCAGCGGATTGATTTCGTCCTATTCGCGTTCGACCGCAAACGCTGAATCCTGACTCCCGAATCCAGAATCCTATGAAGATAAAAGCATACGCAGCCGCCGGTGTGGACATCGATCTTGGCAACAAGATGAAGGCCACGCTTCCGCAACTTCTCGCCTCGACCCATCGCCGCGAAGTCCTCGGCAAGGTTGGCGGTTTCGGCGGACTCTTCGCCCTCGACACGAAGAAGTACAAGCAGCCCGTCCTCGTCTCGTCCGTCGATGGCGTTGGCACCAAGTTGAAGATCGCCTTCGCGATGGATCGCCACGACACCATCGGCGAGGACTTGGTGAACCACTGCGTTAATGACATCGCCGTGCTCGGCGCGGAACCGCTCTTCTTCCTCGATTATCTCGGCACCGGCAAACTCGAGCCGCACGTTTTCACCGAGATCATCAAGGGCTTCGCACGCGGTTGCGCGGCGAACAACTGCACACTCATCGGTGGCGAGACCGCGCAGATGCCCGGCTTTTACCAGCCCGGCGAATACGACGTCAGCGGCACCATCGTCGGCGTCGTGGAGAAGGCGCGCATGCTCAACGGCCAGAAAACCGTGAAGCCCGGCGACGTCGTCATCGGCATCAAGGCGTCCGGCCTCCATACCAACGGCTATTCGCTCGCGCGGAAAATCTTCTTCGAACAGCTGAAGCTTAAGCCCACGAGCCGCGTTGCCGAGCTCGGCAACACCATTGGCGATGAGTTGCTGAAAGTTCACGTCAGCTACGGTCCGCTCGTGCAGACATTGGTGAAGAAATTCAACAAGCCGGGCAAGGCGAACGCCGTGAAAGCCTTCGCGCACATCACCGGCGGCGGGTTCGTCGACAACATTCCCCGTGTGCTCTCCGACAAGTGCGACGTGGTCATCCGCAAAGGTTCCTGGGACATGCTCCCGATCTTCAAGATGATCGAGGCCAAGAGCGGCGTGCCCGATGCCGAACTCTACCAGGTCTTCAACATGGGCATCGGCATGGTCACCATCGTCGCCGCCGACAAAGCCGACGCCGTGCTCAAATCGATCCGCGCCGCGAAACACGACGCGTGGTTGATCGGCATGGTCATCAAAGGCAAGGGCGAGGCGAAGGTCGTCTGAGACAGGCGAGTCTTCATTTCGCTACCAAACTGCGTGGAGCTTGGGATTCCGTATCTCAAGCTTGGGCTTTACGCCGATAGATGAGCCAGTAAATCAAGCCCACCATTCCCGCGCCACCGACGAGGTTGCCCAGCGTCACCGGCAAAAGATTTCGGGCAAGGCCGATCCAATCCAGCGCACTCGCGTCAACGCCACCGGGCAATAACACGTCGCCGCGTAGCGCGATGCCGAGCGGGATGAAATACATGTTCGCCACGCTGTGCTCAAAGCCCGCCGCCACAAATGCCGTGATGGGAAATAGGATCGCGAGGATTTTGTCGGTCACATTGCGCCCCGCCATCGCGAGCCACACCGCGAGGCAGACAAGCAGATTGCAGAGCACGCCCTTGAAGAAAGCTTCGGCAAATGGCAGCGCGCACTTTGCTGCCGCGATGGTCACCGCAGTTTTTCCGATCGCTCCGCCGTTCATCTTCCAGTGACCCGAGAGCGCGACGCATACCGCGAGCCCGGCCGCGCCGAGGAAGTTCGCCAGATAAACGACGACCAGGTTTTCCACAACTTTGCCCGGCGGAATTCGCCCGCTGACCAACCCCATTACAAGCAGATTGTTGCCGGTGAACAGTTCGGCGCCCGCGATGACCACGAGGATCAAACCGAGCGAGAACACCGCGCCACCCAGCACTCGCGTTACGGCGAATGAGAGACCTGAATCACTCGCGACGATCGTGAAGAACATCGCCCCCAATCCGATGAATCCACCCGCGAGCACGCCCAGCGCGAACATCGACAGCAACGGCAGATTCGCCTTGGTGACGCCGACGTTTTCCACGCGCTCGGCGATTTCTTTCGGCGAGTAGGCATCGAATCCAAAGACTTCGGGCATAGGTTAGAATTTCAACACGGCCTCAAACTCGTTCGTGTCCTCCGTGCGATGAAGCGCGAAGCCAAGTCGACGAGCGAGATCGAGCATCTCGTGGTTCTCGGCGAGAATGACGCCGCGCACGCACGCGAGCTTTTCCTCGCGCGCCGTGTGCACGAGTTTCTCCATTAACACCGTGCCCACGCCGCGACCCTGCCACGCGTCCACAACAATCACACCAAACTCGGCTTCGTTCACGCCGTGTTCCTTGATGAGCCTTGCGATGCCGGCGATTTCCGATGCTCCGTGCGTGTTGCGGTGCTCGGCAACCAGCGCGAGTTCGCGGTCGTAATCGGCAAAGCACAGACGCGCGAGCCGCTGATGCGCGGTCCGTTCGCTCAATGGCAACGGAGTGAAATAGCGCAGGTAAACGCTCCGCTCCGACAGCCCGCCGTGAAACTTCACCATGAGCGGCTCATCCTCGGCTCGGATGGGCCGCAGCGTTAGCGCTGTGCCATCGCGCAACTTCGCGGCCGAGACGTACTGCGTGGGATACGGGCGAATCGCCGGACGCGGGAGATGTTCGTCGGCAATTTCTGGCGGGTGCAGCACCACGCGCGCGTCGAGGGCGATGAGGCGCTCGGTCGAGACGAGGAGCGGATTGATGTCGAGCTCGGCGATGCGCGGATTCTCGATGACAAGCTGGCTGAACCGCACCAGCAACTGCGCGATGCCGTCGACGTTGATTGGTTTGCGACCACGAATGCCCTGAAGCGCGGTGAAAACTTTCGTCTGTTCCATCAAACGCCGTGCAAGCGTGGCGTTGAGTGGTGGCAACGCGATGGCGCTGTCTTTCAAGACCTCCACCAACTGGCCGCCGGCGCCGAAGAGGAGCACGGGGCCGAATTGCGGATCAATGCTGCACCCGAAGATGAGTTCGTAGCCCTCGCGCGGCACCATGGTCTGCACGGTCACACCGAGGAAATGTTGCGCGCCCGCCTTCTCAGTCACCGACTTCTGGATGGATTGCCACGAGTGCCGCACGCCTGCTGCAGTTCGGATGTTCAACTGCACGCCGCCGACATCGGTTTTGTGCGTGAGTGTTTCGGAGTGGAGTTTCAGCGCGACGGGGAATCCCAATTTCTCCGCGACGGCGACCGCTTCGTCTTCGCTGCGGGCGATGTGGGTCTCGACCGTGGGAATGCCATACGCGGCGAGGAGTTTCTTCGATTCGAACTCGGTGAGCAACGTGCGCTTCGAGCGGCGGACGTGCTCGATGATTTCGAGCGCGGCGGCAATGTTGGCGCCAGCATTCTTGTCAGCGAGCGCCGTGGGCGTTTCGTAAATCTGTCGCAGGCTGGCGCTGTAATGCCACATCAACGCAAACGCGCGCGCGGCCGTGTCGGGATAATCGTAGGTCGGAATGCCCGCAGCGTTGAGCTGCGTGCGCGAAGTGTCGAGCGAAGCGCCGCCCATCCAACTTGTCAGCAGCGGCTTTCCGGTGTGCGCGAAAGGTTGCAGGGCTTCGGCGGTACCAAGCGGATCGGTCATCGCCTGCGGCGTGAGAATGACGAGCATGCCGTCCGTGTTCGGATCGCGGCTGACAATCTCCACTGCCTTCGCGTAACGCGCGGCATCCGCATCTCCGAGCACGTCCACGGGATTGCCGTGGCTCCAATGCGGCGGGAGCAGTGCGTTCAATTCCTTCTGCGTGGCATCGCCGAGCGGCGCGAGCTGACCGCCGCTGGTGACGAGGAGATCGGTCGCGAGCGCGCCGGGGCCGCCGGCATTCGTGACGATCGCGAGACGCGGACCGGTTGGGTGCGGTTGTTTGGCGAGCAGTTCAGCCATGTTGAACAACTCGCCAATCGTGTTCACGCGCAGCACGCCCACGCGACGGAACGCGGCCTCCAGCACGGAGTCGCTGCCGGTAAGCGAGCCGGTGTGCGACGCGGCGGCCTTCGCAGCGGCGTCTGTGCGGCCGACTTTGATGACGATGATGGGCTTGGTGTAAGCAACCTCGCGCGCGGCGGAGAGAAAGCTGCGCGCGTCGCCAACCGATTCCATATAGCACACGATGCTCTTCGTGTGCGGATCGTCCGCGAGGTGATAGAGCAGATCGCCCCAGCCAACGTCGAGCATCGAGCCCACGGAAACGAACGCGCTGAAGCCGACATTCTCGCGGAAGCTCCAGTCGAGAATCGCCGTGCACAACGCACCGCTTTGGCTGAGAAACGCGACGTTGCCCGGACGCGCGAGCGCGGCGGCGAACGTGGCGTTGAAACCGAGCCGCGGCGTCATCACGCCAAGGCAGTTCGGACCGATGACCCGCATGCGCACGCGGCGGGCCTCTTCCATCACTTGCCGCTCGAGTTCCGCACCGGCGGCGCCGACTTCTTTGAAGCCCGCCGAGATAATGACCGCGCTGCGCACACCCGCGGCGGCGGATTCGCGAATGACGCCGGGCACACTCGTCGCCGGGGTGACGATCACGGCGAGATCCACCGGCGCGCGCACGGCGGCGATGCTGGGAAATGCCGCGCGCCCGAGGATCGTGGCGCGTTTGGGATTTACCGGATAAACGTGGCCGGAGAAGGCGAGGAGATTTTCCATCACTGCGCGTCCGACGCTGCCGGGATTTTCCGTCGCGCCAATGACGGCGACGGAACGCGGCGCAAAGAAGGCGTGAAGCGGATTGGCAGGTGAAGCGTGTGGCGGCAACGGATCGGCGTCGGTGGGTGGCGGCGTGGTGGTGTGCATAAATTTAGGTGGAGAATCGGAATAGCTTGCGCTCGTAGTCCGCGACGAAGGCGCGCTTGCCCCGTGAGATGACTTTGTGTCCCTCCGTGGCGAGGCGGCGTTTCAGCGCGGCGAAACCGCCGGGATATTTCGGATTCAATTCACCGCCGAGTTTCAACGTGCGCCAGTAGGGTGTGACGCGCTTGCGACCGGCGGCAAGTTGTTCTTCGGCGGCGTGCGCGGCGATCCACGCGAAGATGCCCGTCGTGATCGGGCAGCCGATGTCGGCTTGGTGTTTGCGCGCGAGCGCGGTGCGGAGTTCGTTGATTGTGGTGAGCTTTCCTTTCGGCACTTGGCGCATTAACTCATCCACTTCGCGCGGCGCGGGAATGACCATCGTGCCCGTGCCCCAGCGCTTCGTCATGCGGCCCTCGATGCGCCCAACGCGCGGCAGCCCCTTGTCGTCGGCGAGTTTTTCGCTCCAAGACCTGCGAAGTTTCATGACCTCAAATCAACTCCCGTCCCGTTCACTTCGCCAGCTTCTTTTCTTTCTCGAGGATCGCCAACGTGGTCTTGAGGACCGTGTCGGGATTGAGCGAGATGCTGTTGATTCCCTGCTCGACGAGGAACTGCGCGAAGTCCGGATAATCGCTCGGCGCCTGGCCGCAGATGCCGATCTTGCGCTTCTTCGCGCGGCAGACGGCTATGACCTGCGCGATCAACTTTTTCACGGCGGCGTTTCGCTCGTCGAAGATCGGCGCGACGATTTCGCTGTCGCGATCCACACCGAGCGTGAGTTGGGTGAGGTCGTTGGAGCCGATGCTGAAGCCGTCGAAGATTTCGCAGAACTCCTCGGCGAGAATCACGTTGCTCGGGATTTCGCACATGACGTAAAGCTCCAGCCCGCGCTCGCCGCGCTTGAGCCCGTGCTTCGCCATCTCTGCTTGCACGCGTTTACCTTCGTCGATCGTGCGGCAGAACGGGATCATCACCTTGAGGTTCGTGAGGCCCATTTCGTCGCGGACCTTTTTCACCGCGCGGCATTCGAGTGCGAAGCCGGCCTGATAGCGCGGATGGTAGTAACGGCTCGCGCCACGGAAACCGATCATCGGGTTTTCCTCGGTCGGCTCGTAGGCTTTGCCGCCGATGAGGTTCGCGTATTCGTTCGTTTTGAAATCGCTGAGGCGGAGGATGACGTCCTTCGGATAAAACGCGGCAGCGAGCATCGCAACCCCTTGCGCGAGCTTGTCCACGAAGAACTGCGGCTTGTCCGGGTAGCCGGCGGTGAGTGCGTCAATCTGCGCCTTCGCCGCAGCGTCCGTGAGCTTGTCGTAATCGAGCAATGCGAGCGGATGAATCTTGATGTAGGTGGTGATGATGAACTCCTCGCGCGCTAGCCCGACACCGTCGTTGGGAATGAAACTTAGTGAGAAGGCTTCCTCGGGATTGCCGACGTTCATCATCACTTTCGTGCGCGGACGCGAGAGCTCTTTCAGATTCATTCGCTGCACGTCGAAGGGCAGCTTGCTTTCGTAAACATTCCCGATGTCCCCCTCGGCACAGCTCACGGTGACGACTTGCCCGTCTTTCAGAACTTCCGTGCCGTGCTCGGTGCCGACGATGGCGGGCACGCCGAGTTCGCGGCTCACGATGGCCGCGTGACACGTGCGCCCGCCGCGGTTGGTCACAATGGCGGCGGCCTTCTTCATGATCGGCTCCCAATCGGGATCGGTCTTGTCGGTGACGAGCACCTCACCTTGCTTGAACTGCCCGATGTGCTCTGCGCTCTTGATGACGCGCACCGGTCCGCTGGCGATTTTCTCGCCGACACTGCGACCACTGATGAGCACGGTGCCGCGTTGCTTGAGCTTGAACGTCTCCACCACATCGAGCGTCTTGCGCGACTGCACCGTCTCGGGCCGCGCTTGCACGATGAACAGTTCGCCCGTGTGACCGTCCTTTGCCCACTCGATGTCCATCGGCACCGACTGACCGCGCTTCGCCGAGTAATGATCCTCGATGATGCACGCCCAGCGCGCGAGCTGGAGAATCTCCTCATCGTCGATCGCAAATTTCGCGCGATCCGCCGCGGGCACGGGAACGTTCTTAACCATCTTCCCGCCGCCGACGTCGTAGATGAGCTTGAATTCCTTCGTGCCGACGATCTTTTGGAGAATCGGCTTGAAGCCCGTCTTTAGCGTGGGCTTGAAGACGTAGTATTCGTCGGGATTCACCGAACCTTGCACCACGTTTTCTCCGAGACCGTAGGCGGCATTGATCAACACCGCGTCGCGGAAACCCGTCTCGGTATCGATCGTGAACATCACGCCGCTGGCCGCGAGATCTGAGCGCACCATCCGCTGCACGCCGATGCTGAGCGCGACCTTGAAGTGGTCGAAGCCCTTGTCGGCGCGGTAGCTGATCGCGCGATCAGTGAAGAGCGAGGCGAAGCAACGCTTCACCGTGTCGAGCAACGCCATGTGACCGCAGACATTCAGGTAAGTCTCCTGCTGCCCGGCGAAGCTTGCATCCGGCAAATCCTCCGCCGTCGCGCTCGAACGCACCGCGACATCCACGGGGTGCAGGTTGCGCCCTTTCATCAGGTCGTAGGCCGCGATGATCTCGCGCTCCAAATCAGCGGGCAATTCCGCCGCGAGAATCGCGTGGCGGATTTGACTCCCGCGTTCGCGCAACTGCTCGACGTTTTGCGTGTCGAGCAGATCCAGCGAGGTGCGGATCTGCTGCTCCAAACCCGCTTCGCGCAGGAAATGCCAATACGCTTCGGCAGTCGTCGCGAAACCATCAGGCACCTTCACGCCCTTCGGCGTCAACTCGTGGAACATCTCGCCAAGCGAGGCGTTCTTCCCACCGACAATGGGCACGTCTTCGATGCGAATGTCGGCAAACCATTTGATGAAGCGAGCGGCACGCACCGCTTTCGGCTTCGCCACTTCACCGAGCGAAGCCGACGGGCGAGCGCCGAGTTTTCTTTGACTTTTCATGGTGGGCATAACGAGTCGAGTTGCCGGCCCTCACGTTGAGGACCACAACCCAAGATAGGAGCCGCGCGACGCACGGCTTCGCGATCATTGGCCAAGGCTGGCCGTTTTTTGGAGGCCGCGCGGCAATTGGAGACTGAAGAGTTTGCGTAGGACGAAGAATTCGAAGGTGCGAGGCCGTTCGGAATAAAACCTTTCCTCGGGCGCCGCGTTCCTGATTGATTGGTGCGCGAATGAAACTTTTGGTCATCGGATCGGGCGGACGCGAGCATGCGCTGGTGTGGAAACTCGCGCAGTCGCCGCTTGCCACGCGGATGTGGTGCGCGCCGGGCAACGCGGGCATCGGCGAAGAACGGCTCGCGAAGAATGGTTCGCTGGTCGAATGCGTCGCGATCGGCGCGGAGGAGTTGCCGAAGCTGCTCGCGTTTGCGCAGGAGCAGAAAGTCGATCTCACGGTGGTCGGCCCGGACAACCCGCTCGCGCTCGGCATCGTGGATTTGTTTCAGAAGAACGGGCTGCGCATTTGGGGCGTGAACCAAAAGGCGGCGCAGTTTGAATCCTCAAAAGTGTTCTCCCAAAAGTTCATGGAGAAATACGGCATTCCCACCGCCGCCGCCGGAACTTTTTCGGAGGCCGGGCCTGCCAAGGCCTTTTGCGCAACGCTCGGCGGCAAATGCGTGGTGAAGGCGGATGGTCTCGCGCTCGGCAAAGGCGTTTTGATTTGCTCGAACCAAGCGGAAGCCGATCGAGCCGTGGACGAAATCATGGTCAGTAAAGCCTTCGGCGCGGCAGGTTCGCGGGTGGTGATTCAGGAGTTTCTCGAAGGCATCGAAGTTTCCCTGCACGCCTTGTGCGACGGCCAGACGGCGAAGATTTTTCCAACGTCGCAAGACCACAAGCGTGCTCTCGATGGCGATCTCGGCCTGAACACGGGTGGCATGGGCACGTATTCACCGACGCCGTTTCTGAATGACGCGCAACTCGCCGAGACGGCGAGGAAAGTTCTCGAACCGTTCATGCGCGGCTGCGTGGCGGAGGGGATCGACTACCGCGGCATCTTGTATCCCGGAGTGATGCTCACGAAGAATGGCCCGAAGATTCTCGAGTTCAACGCGCGCTTTGGCGATCCCGAGACGCAGGTCTATCTCACGCGGCTGGAGAATGATCTTGTTGAACTGTTGCTCGCGAGCGTCGAAGGCCGGCTCGCGAACATCGAACTCAAGTGGAGCCCCAGCGCGAGCGTTTGCGTGGTGATGGCGAGCGGCGGCTATCCGGGAAATTATCCGAAGGGCAAAGCCATCGCGGGACTCGATGCCGCGAACGCGCTGCCGCACACGAAAGTTTTCCACGCCGGCACGGCGAAGAAGGACGGACAGATCGTGACGAACGGTGGACGGGTTCTAGGTGTGACAGCCTGGCGGTCCACGCTAGCAGAAGCGCGGGTTGCAGCTTATGCTGCGGTCGAGAAGATCCATTTCGATGGCGCACATTGCCGACGCGACATCGGAGCGAAAGCGCTGAGTTAGCCGATTACGCTCCCGAGATCCGGGCTTGAGCTCCAGGGCTGGAGGAGCGAAGCAGCGCCTTGTTGATCCCGATTGACAAGCGTGTTTGCCAAAAGCCCGTCCACGGAACGTCAAATCCGCGTTCGCAAAACCATGAAAATCGAAACTCACCTGAGCCAGAAAGTTGCCATCGGATTCACGCTGGCATTGCTGGCCCTTGTCGCGATCGGCTTCGTAGCGTTTCAAAGCACTCGGGAATTTGCGGAGTCGGCCGCGATTGTGGCTCGAACCCACCAAGCCATCACCAAACTGCAGGAGGTTCTGGGCGACGCCGTGAGCGCCGAGAGCGAAGCCCGGGGTTACATCATCACTGGAGACGAGACGTTTCTGAAACTTTACGACACCGTCGTCACCGATTCGGACAAGGACATGAGAATGCTTCGGGACCTGGTGACAGATCCAGCGATTGAAAAACTCCTCGATCAACTCGGCCAGTTGATAACAAACCGCCTGCAACGGCTCGGCCACACGATCGAGACGCGCAAGCTCCAAGGATTTGATGCCGTTCCAAAAATCTCGGGTCCGGGCAAGCAGATGATGGACGAACTACGTCGCGTAACCGACGAGATTGAATCCCGCGAACGTGAGTTGCTCGCGGAGCGCGATGATTATGCGAAATCCGTGGCGCGCCGAACCATCGCCGTCGTGATTGTGGGCAGTCTGCTGGCCGCGCTGGTGGCGGCGGCAAGCGTGATCATTCTCACGGCCGACGTCGCTCACCGCGAACGTCTCGAAAAGGAAGTTCTCGAAATCAGCGAGCGCGAACAGCGACGCATTGGACAGGATCTCCACGACGGCGTGTGTCAGCAACTCACCGGGATTTCGCTTCTAAGCCGGAGCCTGCAGCAAAAACTCACCGACCAAGAAGCAACGGACGCCGGACAGATCACTCGCTTGATCAATGAGAGCATCGAACAGACCCGCCGGGTAACCCGCGGACTCCACCCGGTTCCAGACGAGCCGACCGGTTTGATGCTGGCGCTCAAAGAATTGGCGGAGACCGTCCACACGACCACCAAGGTGAAATGCTGGCTGCATTCGCCAGAGCTCGTTCCGATTCCTGATCAGGCGGCATCGACCAACCTCTACCGCATCGCCCAGGAAGCTGTTCAAAACGCGCTGCGCCACGGCAAGCCCAGTTCAATCCTGATCGAACTCCGGTTGGACGATCACGCGATCCAAATGACGGTAACCGACGATGGCCAAGGGATTCCTGAACACCAGCATTCCAAGGGACTGGGCCTGGAAATAATGAATTACCGCGCCCATACGATCGGGGCCACCTTGGACGTACGCCGCGGCGATACTTGCGGGACAGTCGTCGCTTGCACGTTGCCGCGAAGTTCACTTAATTAAAGCGCCAACCCGATGCCTGATTTCAAAACCAAATCGAAAAAGCGAATCCTGCTGGTGGACGACCATCCCCTCCTGCGGCAAGGCATTGGCCAACTCGTCAATCAGCAACAAGACCTGATGATTTGCGGTGAAGCGGAAGATCGCGCCGCTGCGCTGGAACTGGCGGAGAAAGCCAATCCCGACCTCGCGATCATTGATTTGTCCCTCAAGGAAGAACGCGGCTTGGAACTGCTGAAGGATTTCAAGGCGCGCTTTCCACAAGTGTTCACGCTCGTCCTGTCGATGCACGATGAGTCGCTCTACGCCGAACGTGCGTTGCGCGCGGGAGCCCGCGGCTACATCATGAAACGCGAAGCTTCGGAGAAGGTTCTGGAAGCGATCCGGCACGTGTTGGGCGGAGGCGTTTTCGTCAGCAACAAGATTACAGCAAACATTCTCAACCGAGTCACCGGTCGCGGGGAGACCACCGGACAATCGACTTTCAATCAATTGACCGATCGCGAACTTCAGGTGCTGCTACTGATCGGCAAAGGTTACGGCTCTCAACAGGTTGCGAACCGCCTGCACATCAGCGTCAAAACCGTCGAAACCCACCGCGCCAACATCAAGGTCAAGCTGAACCTCAACTCGAGCGGAGAATTGCTGCAACGCGCCATTCAGTGGGCACAGCAAACCGGCGAGGTTTGACCCGTTCCTCCGCAGACCCGTCTCAGGGAAATTCCTGATACTCCCTAAGGGTTATCCTGCAGTCCTCCAGCGGGCTCCCACCGATTACATTTTCACCGGGGACATTCTACTCTCCAGTCATACGGAACCAGCGTATGCGCGCCATCCCGCCGTGGCGCGCAATGGCGAATCAGGCTCCACGGGGCGGGGTTGGGCGGAACGCAATTCAATCATGATGGAATACCTACACGCATTCGCAGTCGGAATCTCATTCACCGTGGGCGTCACGGTCGGGGCAATACTCTGTCGCTTGGCAACCCGCGAAGGGTTGAGGGAGATGCGCCAGATCGCAGCGGAAAACTCGCAACGAATCGAAGAGCGCCTCGCGAAATATGTAACTCACACGGAACGCATCGCGGTCGCGCTTGAAACTCTCACGCGCGAGAAACGGAACAATGCATAGAATCCTGCGCGGGTCAGCCGACGGACGCACCGGCACCATCCCGTCGCCAGCCAGCGGTCTTCCCCGTCGGCGAGTCCTGCTGGTCGACGATCACGCCGTCGTGCGCGCGGGGCTGGCAACCTTGATCAACGGTGAATCCGACCTCATCACCTGCGGAGAAGCCGATAGCGAACGGACCGCGATCGAAGCCGTGCGCCAGCTTAATCCTGACATCGCCGTCGTCGATTGGAGCTTGGGCCATCATGAGGCCAGCGAGTTGGTGGAAACCCTTCGTTTGGATCATCCACAGATGCCGGTCCTGGTCCTCTCGATTCACGATGAGGTATTCTATGCAGAGCGGGCGTGGCGGGCCGGAGCCACCGGCTACGTGATGAAACAGGAGGCAACCGACAAGATCGTCGATGCGATTCGTTCCGTCGCCGCCGGGAAACCTTATCTCTCGGCCCGGGCGGCGCACGCGGTGGCCACGCAAACCGGCCAACCCGTCAGCGAAACGTCACCTTACCCCATCTCTGCGAACCTGCGTGCTGCAAGCGAGGTCGTTACCACAGGTACCTCAATTACCCAGCCGACAACTGCCGACTCCGCCGCTGACTTGGCAGTTTCGATCGTTATTCCCGTCTACAACGCCGAGGGCACGATCAAACATCTGGTGAATCAGCTGATTCAGGAGCTCAGCGCAGGATACCGGTTGCAAATTGTCCTCGTCGATGACGGCAGCAGCGACCGGTCGGCAACCGTCTGCCAACGTTTGCATCAGAGGCACCCGGACGTGGTTGATTTCGTGATGCTCGCCAAAAACTTCGGCGAGCATAACGCGGTGATGGCTGGCTTGAACTGTGCTGAAGGTGACTACTGCGTGATCATGGACGACGATCTGCAGAACCCTCCCGGCGAAGTGAAAGGGTTGATTGAGGAGATCCAGAAGGGACACGACGTAGTTTACGTTCGCTACGACACGAAACATCACTCGGCGTTCCGGAATGCGGGCAGCCGGCTGCACAATTGGATGGCCACCTACGCCTTGGGAAAACCGCGGGACCTCTATTTATCCAGCTTCAAGGTCATGTCGCGATTCCTGGTGCGAGAAGTGGTGCATTACACCGGTCCCGATCCTTACCTCGACGCCATCATCCTACGCACCACCCGAAGAGTGGGCGTGGTGCAAGTGCAGCACGAGCCGCGCAAAGAGGGTAAATCAAGCTACACACTCGGAAAGCTAATCGCGCTGTGGGGAAACATGGTCATCGCGTTTTCCCTTTATCCGGTGCGACTCCTCGGTTTGTACGGCTTGGTCACCACGACCATTGGGTTTGGTTACGGACTGTACGTGCTAACCGCCTACATCAGCCCGGCGATCGAAGATCCCGATTCAATGGACTGGCTCAATGCCAGCATTTGGTTCACCCGCGGACTCCAAGCTCTTTTCCTCGCTCTGATTGCTGAGTACGCTGGCCGCATTTACATGCATCTGACGCGGGCGCCGCAATTCATTGTGCGCAATATCATGCGCCGCCGAAACCGTGGCTGACAACGCCCCATCGTCGAACAATCCGAACGGATTCCAATCGCTCCGATGAGTGCGCAACGAATTCAGTTACTCGCGTGGGCAATCATCATTGTGGTCGGTGGGTTGCTTTACGGATTCACCCTGCAATTCCCGTTTGTCTTCGACGACCACATCTACCTCGTCGACAATCCCCTGTTCCGCGATTTCCGCAGCTTCACGTTTCCTGGTCACTTTGTAGAGTTCGCAAACAAGGCGAAGTCCATGGGATTGGATCCCGATCTTTCCACAAATCTCATTTTACGCCCGGTCACCTATTTAACCTTTTACCTCAACTTCGTCTTGGGAGGATTGCGCCCAGCCGGGTTTCGGATAGTCAACATCGCAATCCACTGCGCCAATGCGATTCTCCTCTTCCACGTCGTGTCGCACCTGCTCCGGAACTCGCGACGGCAGGTGGTGCTGCCCGCCGCGTCGATCCATTTCATTTCCGCATCGGCGGCGATACTCTTCCTGGTTCATCCGCTGCAAATTGAATCTGTTACTTACGTCATCCAGCGTTTTACCTCGTTCGCCACGCTCTGGTATCTGGCGGTGATCTTCGCCCACTTCGCTTCCACTTCGACGGCCAACAAAACCGCGGCGAGGATTTGGCGCTGGAGTTCGGTCATTGCGCTGATACTCGGAATGCTCTCGAAGGAATTTGTTTTTACCGCCCCCTTCATGCTGGTGAGTCTGGATTGGCTGGTTGTGGGAACGTCGTTGAAAAGTGCAACGAAGCGTGCCTGGCCACACTTTGTCTGCCTGCCATTGATCCCAATACTGATCGTACTAACGGCGTGGGCACAAAGGGACGGCAACGTCGACTTCGGCTCCGCGCTTCGTGTGGCTGATCCGTTCGCCCCCAAAGAATATCAATACCACTACGCCCTGACGCAACCGCAGGTGATTCTAACCTACTTGCGACTGATCTTCGTGCCGATCGGCCTCAACGTGGATCCCGACTTTCCCGTGTCCACGTCCATCCTGCAATGGCGCGTCCTTGTTTCAGGGTTGACGATTGCGACCATTATCGCCGGTACAATCTTCTGGTGTCGGCAGCGTCTCAGCGACGCGAGGTGGTCACTCATTCTTTGCGGCGTCATCTGGTTTTTTCTGACGCTGTCCATCGATTCGAGCGTGGTGCCGTTGCCTGATCTGATGGCGGAACATCGATCTTATCTCCCGTCCGTCGGAATCTTTATTGCCCTGGGATGTGTCGCCGATTTACTTCGAGAGCGTTTCCCCGTTCGCTCACAGCTGCGCAACATGGCCATCTGGGGTGTTGCCGTCTGGGCTCTATTTCTGGGCGCTGCCACCATCGTACGAAACAATGTTTGGCGATCTGAACTGAGTCTATGGGGGAATACGGCCGCGAACAGCCCGAACAAGCCGCGCCCCTGGATCAATTTAGGCGGGGCCTGCGCCGAATCGGGCAATCTGCCGGAAGCCGCCAACAGTTTTCGCCGGGTGATCACGCTCCAACCCAATCACGTGATCGCCTACCGCAATCTCGCAAAGATTGAAAATGATCTTGGCCGACACAAGGAGGCGGTGGCCATCGGGCTGGTCGGGCTCAAATACACACCCGCGCCCTTTGATTACAAACTCTATCACGAGTTAGCCGCAGCTTACTTTCAACTGGGCGATCTCCAAAACAGCATCACCGCTCTTCGCGCCTCCGTAACCGCCCAACCCGGCTATCGCATGGGGCACCTCGCCTTGGGCGAACTTTACAGGTTGGTAAAAGAGCCGGAATTGGCGCTTCGCCATTACCGCGCGGCGGCGGCAATCGAACCCTTGGACCCATCGACGAAACAAATTGTAACTCAACTCGAAGGCGCCACCGCACGACGCGCTGACGGCACGCCCTAGCGACCGCACGCCGCTTAACCAGAGCCGCCCTTCATGAACTCCGCTCGCTGGAACTATTTCGCATACGCGTTGATCGTTTCAACTTGCCTTTCGCTCTACGGGTTCACGCTGCATTTTCCGTTCGCCTTCGACGATCACATCTACGTGATCGACAATCCGCTTTTCCGCGACTTCAACAGTTTCGCTTACCCGGCACATTTTGTTGAGTTCGCCCGAAAGTCCGCCGCGCTCGGTTTTGATCCCGACCTCTCGACGAATTTCATTCTGCGGCCGTTCACCTACCTCACCTTCTATCTCAACTACGCGATCGGCGGATTCACGACGGCAGGCTTTCGGGCGGTGAACATCGCGATCCACTGCGCAAATGGGCTCCTGCTTTTTAAGTTGGTCCGGCTCTTATGCCACGTCTCAAAGAAAGCACCGACATCTACAGTATCCGCCTACTTTGTCGCTCTGACGACGGCGATGCTGTTTGTGGCGCATCCCCTCCAGACGGAGTCGGTCACTTACATTATCCAGCGATTTACCTCTCTTGCCACGTTCTGGTACTTGTTCACGCTTTACGGTTACTTCCGATCCGTCGCGGCAAACAACGACCCGGCAAGGTCCACCGCGTGGCGCTGGATGGCCGTCGCCGGGCTCGTGGCCGGAATGCTGTCCAAGGAAACCACGTTCACCGCACCGATCATGCTGATCGTCCTCGATCATTTCCTGATCGGCACCTCGTTCAAGGAAGCGTGTCGGAGAGCGCTGCCATTCCTGCTGTGCCTGCCGCTCATCCCCATACTTGTAATCCTGACCTATTGGGCTCAACACGGAAACGTCGCCCTCGATTCAGCATTACGAATCACGGTGCCATCCAGTGGTTCGGACTACCCTTACCATTACGCTCTAACCCAGCCCTCGGTTATCCTCGCTTACCTGCGTTTGCTATTCGTTCCAATTGATTTGAACCTGGACCCGGACTTTCCACTTTGTCGCTCATTCTGGCAGGTGCGGGTATTGGCGCCGATTGCCACGATTCTCCTGCTCCAAGCCAGTTGCATTTACTGGTTCCGGAAACACACCGGGAATTTGCGGACCGCAATTATCTTTTGTTCGATGATCTGGTTCTTCGTCACCATTTCGGTGAGTTCCAGCGTTGTTGCTTTGCCGGACGTCATGGCCGACCACCGCACTTATCTTTCTTCCATCGGACTGTTTCTCGCCGTCGCGTGCGCTTTGGATGGCCTGCGTTCCCGATGGGAAAAGCTACCCTCCCTAAGGCATGCAGCCGTCGGCGGCGTTGTCTCGAGTGTTCTCGCGCTGGGTGCGATGACCGCTGCGCGGAACACCGTCTGGGCCACGGAATTTGCGATCTGGAAGGACACGACCGCCAAGAGTCCGAAGAAAGCGCGTCCGTGGTTGAACTTCGGAGTCGTGTATTTCGACCAAGGAAATTACACCGCCGCCGCCGAATGCTTTCGCAAGGTGATTCAATTCGAACCGGGCGCACTGGATGGTTACATCAATCTGGTCGCAACCGAAAACAAGCGCGGGCAACTCAACGAAGCCATCGCTGTCGGATTGGAGGCCGTCAAGTTGACGCCCGCCCCGAAAGATCACCAACTTTTCGAAAACCTCGGCTTTGCCTACAACAACCGGGGAGATCAATTAAAAGGACTGGAATGGTTTTTAAAAGCCGTCGCGGCCCGCCCTGATTATCGCCCTGCACACCTGATCGTGGGTAACTTATACCTCCGGATCGATAAATACGATGAAGCCCTCAAGCACTTCCAGATCGCGGACAAGCTTCAACCGTTGGATCCCCCGATGCGCCGGGCGGTCAGCGAACTGGAAGCCATAGTCCGCCGCGGATCGGGCACGTGGTGATCATCACTCGTCTGAGCACTAGGGCCAAATCATCCACCCGCACCCATGGAAAACGAAGAATACCAGAGGATGTGGGCCGCAGAAGATAACCACTGGTGGTACGTGGGGTTACATGACCTGATCGTTGCGATCGTCCGCGAGGAAACTCGCCTGCAAGGGCGCCCGATTGAAATCTTCGATGTGGGTTGTGGGACGGGGCGGCTTTGCCAGTTGCTCTCACTGCTGGGTAACGTCACCGCCTGCGACCTGCATCCGGCCGCGGTACGAGCGACTGCCGAGCGGGGAATCACGCGCGTGTTTGCGGCGGACATCGGTCGTGAGGAGCTGGGGCACGAATGTTTCGATGTGATCACGGCAATTGATGTGCTTTATCACCGCTCCGTGGCGGATGAATCCCTGGCACTAGCCCATCTTCATCAAGCACTGCGACCGGGCGGGAAGTTGATTCTGCAGGTAGCCGCCTTCGAACTCCTGCGCGGGTCGCACGATGTCGCGGTCCATACCCGGCGCCGATATCGATTGCCGGAGATGATTCAGTTGCTGCAATCAGCGGGTTTCGACGTCACGATGGCAACGTATCGTCTCGCAATACTGCTTCCTCCGACCCTTCTCTGGCGACTATCCTCCCGCCTGTTCCTGAAGGGTTCCACCAATCAGCATGTTCGTTCCGACCTCGCCGCTTCGCTAGGCACTCCGCTCAACCGAATTCTTGCGCTCGGAGTGAAATTCGAGAACCGCCTGCTCATGTCCGGTCTGCGGCTGCCTTTTGGGACATCGGTTTTTGTCGTGGCGCGCAAATGATTCCGGCCCCGCGAGCGTGCTCCTTCCTCGGGCTATGGAACCAGGCGGAGAATCTCCCTCGCCACCCTTGCCGCCGCGTCGCGCCCCAAATGCGGATACATCGGCAGGCTTAAAATTTCCGAACCAAGCCGCTCAGTGACTTCCAGCCGCACGCCGTTGGCCAGGTCCCGATAAGCTGGCTGCTGATGAACCGGAACGGGGTAGTGAATGCCGGTGCTGATACCGGCAGCGGACAATTCGCGCCGCACGCGGTCACGTTCCGCAAGCCGGATGACGTATTGATGAAAAGCGTGCGACCGATTCGCGGCACGCACGGGGGCAGCAATTGCTGAGCGCTGGAAATGTTCGTCGTAAACAGCGGCCAGTTCGCGTCGTTCCTCATTCCAGCGGTCCAGCCGACGCAACTTTACACGAAGGACGGCCGCTTGAATCTCGTCGAGGCGACTGTTCCCACCTTCGATGCTGCTCACGTATCGCTCGTGCCAGCCATACTCGCGCAGCAATCGCACTTTTTCGGCAATGGCCGCATTGTTGGTGACGACGCCACCGCCGTCGCCCAACGCACCAAGATTCTTCGTCGGATAAAAGCTGAACGCGGCGACATCTCCTAGCGTTCCCACTTTCCGCCAGGATTCACCCTCGCTCGAACGCCACGCTGCTCCATGTGCTTGCGCACAATCCTCGATCACCAACAAACCGCGCGCACGGGCGAAGGCGAGGATCGACGCCATATCCGCAGGCTGTCCGTAGAGATGCACCGGCAACAATGCCTTCGTGCGGGCATTCACGACCGCCGCCAGCCCAGTCGGATCAAGTGTGTAAGTTGCCGGGTCCACATCCACGAATACCGGCGTGGCACCGCATTGCCGAATTGCCGCGACGGTCGCCACGGCGGTGTGCGAGACGGTAATCACTTCGTCGCCCGCGCCGACGTCGCACGCGCTGAGCGCCAGGCGCAACGCATCGGTGCCGGAAGCCACGCCGACCGCTTCGCGCGCTCCCAGGTACGCCGCAAACTCCTGCTCAAACGCGACGACCTCGTCACCGAGCACATACCTTCCCTTCGTAAGCACCCGGCTGATGGCGGCGTCGATCTCGTCGCGACAAGCCCGATAATCGGCGGACGGGTCGGTTTGTAAAACGGCGGGCTGCATGCGCGAGTTCCCTCAATCCCAATAATGTTTCCCGTGCAGACGATAAAACTCGATCGTCCGCTTCAGTCCTTCACGCAACGGAACTACCGGACGCCAGCCTTGTTCGGCGGTGATTTTTCGGAAGTCGCCAAAGTAATCGCCGACGTCGATTTTCTTCAACTCGCCCGGGAAGGGAACCAGTTCATAACTTCCCGCACCGTTCACTTCCACCAGCAGCGCGGCGAGTTCTTTCAGGGAAACCACTTCATCGCCGCCAAGGTTATAAACCTTTCCCGCCGCGGATTCCGAGGCAGCGACGCAAAGCAACGCGTCCACCACGTCATCCACATAATTAAAATCACGACGCTGCGAGCCGTCGCCGAAGATTTGGATGGGCCGTCCTTCCACCAGCAACCGCAACCACACGCCGAGGAACGTTTGACGGGCATCCCGCGCGCGCATGCGCGGACCGTAGGTGTTCGTAAGTCGCAGCACACTACATGGAATGCCGTAATTGGCGTGGTAAAGAAGATGATACCACTCGCCCGCCGTTTTATTGATCCCGTTCACGTCTACCGGCCGGATGGGATGAGCTTCGTCCACGGGCAGATAGTCTGGCTTGCCATAGATCTGCCGGGTGCCGGCAAACACAATGCGGATGGCCGGGTTCACCTGACGACACGTTTCCAGAATGGAAAGCTGGGCCTTGCAGTTGATTTCCAGATCCGCCTCGGGTTCCTTCATCGAATCGAGATGGCTCGTCTGACCGGCCAGATTAAACAACACATCCTGACCGCTGACGTGATGCCGCAAGGAAAACGGATCGCGAACATCGGAAATATTGACCCGCACCCGATCGCGGATGTCCTCGATGTTAAAAAGATTCCCGCCGTACTGCGGAATCAAACTGTCGATCAGCGTGACGTTGGCCCCATAAGCGACCAACCGGCGTGCGAGCGCCGAACCGATAAATCCCAGCCCACCGGTGACAATCACGTTCCGCCCGTGAAAAAAAGTTTCGTTCATATCCGGCGAATACCAAGAGTGTCGGTTGCGATCAGTTGCGGTTTAGCAAGATGTTAACCCGGTTCGGCAGACACTCACAAGCCCGGAACCCCGAAACCGCGCGAAAGAATTCTTTGCGTAAACGCCTCCGCCCAATGTGCCGCAGAAGGCGTTTAGTTTGACCTCGAGCACACTCCGGTTTACACATCATTTGATGAATTTCTCCCGCCAAATGGGTTTAGGATTCGCCATCGCGGCCGCGGGTGCGGTGGCGGTCGCCGCGCCCGTGAAGGACGCCCCCAAGTTCGACGTGATCTACAATCTCGTCCGCTCGAATCTCACCGGCGTCTCGGAAGCCGAACTGAACCGCGCCGCCACGGAAGGTTTCCTCGGGCAATTGAAGGGACGCGTCCTGTTGAGCGGCAGCAAAAAGACCAGCGACAAAGGCGCGCCGGATTTGATCGGCAAACCGACGGTTTACGAGAATGCGTTCTCATACGTACGCGTCCTGCGGGTGGCGGAAGGGCTGGCGAGCAAGGTTACCAGCACGCTCAACGAACAAAGGGCCGCCACGAAGATCAAAGGGCTCGTGATTGATCTGCGTTATGCGGGCGGCCTCGACTACGCTGCGGCGGTGAAGGTGGCGGATTTGTTTCTCGCGACGGAAAAGCCGTTGCTCGACTGGGGTCAAGGCGTGGTGCGCTCGAAGTCGAAGGATGAACCGTTGAAACTGCCCGTCATGGTGCTCATCAATCCGCAGACGCGCGGCGCGGCCGAAGCGCTTGCGGCCGTCGTTCGCGAAGCCGGGATTGGTTTGCTCGTTGGCAGCCACACGGCAGGTGAAGCGAGCTTGTTCAAGGATTTCCCGCTGCAAGACGGGCGCAAGTTGCGGATTGCTTCCGGTCTCGTGCGTTTGGGCAATGGTGAAGTGTTATCGCCGCAAGGGGTCATGCCGGATATCTCGGTCTCAGTGAGCGCCGACGATGAAAAAGGCTATTACGCCGATGCATTCAAGACGCGCACGGAAACCCTCGCCGCAGCCGGAAGCGGCACTTCGACGAACCGCCCGCCGCGCCAGCGCATGACGGAGGCGCAGTTGGTGAAACTCCAACGCGAAGGCAAGACGGAGGACGACGATTTTGTTCCCACCAACTCGGTGCCGGCCAAGGCCGAACCGGGCAAGCCGCAGATTCAGGATCCGGTGCTCGGCCGCGCGTTGGATCTCCTGAAAGGACTGGCCATCGTTCAACCGCCCAAGGCGTTTTGAGTTTTCCCGGTTGACGATTTGGCCGGAGAACATCACCGTGGGCACCTTGATTCGCGCATGAAGTCGATCCTGTTTGTTTGCACTGGGAATATCTGTCGCAGCCCGATGGCCGAGGGCTTGTTCCGTCACGCCATCAAAGGCTGGGCTGACTTCAAGGTGGGTTCCGCCGGCATCGGCGCGATCAACGGCCTCCCGCCCAGCAGCCACGCCACGCGCGCGATGCGCGAGATCGGCATCGATATCAGCCATCAACGCAGCCGCATGATCACGGCGGAGATGGTGGCCCAAGCGGATTACATTTTTGGAATGACCCACAGCCACGTCGATGCGGTGACGCTGCTGTATCCGCAGGCGGCGGAGAAAACTTTCCTGCTGCGCGAATTCGACGAAACGCTCGACGAATACGAAAAAGACATCAGCGACCCGATCAACGGCTCGTTTGAAGTTTACTGGAACTGCCGCGATCAGATCGAACAAGGCATCGCGTCGCTGATGAAATTCCTCCAGCAGGCGAGCGCGTTTCAGCCGCACCATCACTTTTCAGACAAGACCGTCATCGCACTCGGTGCCGACCACGCGGGCTTCGAACTTAAGGAATCCATCAAGCGCGTGCTTTCCAAGCAGGGCCTGCACGTTGAGGATCTGGGCACGCATTCGACCACATCGACGGATTATCCCGATTACGCGCACTCCGTTGCCCACGCGGTTGCCGACGGCAAAGCGAACTTCGGCGTTCTCTGCTGTGCCACCGGAATCGGCATGAGTATGACGGCGAACAAAGTGCCCGGCGTCCGCGCCGCGCTCGTGTTCAACGAGGAAATGGCCGCGCTCACGCGCCAGCACAACAACGCCAACGTTCTCTGCCTTGGCGCCAAACAGACTTCACCCGAGATGGCCGCCCGAATCATCGAGACGTTTCTCGAAGCGCATTTCGAGGGAGGCCGGCACGACCGGCGCGTTCATAAAATGGAATCCTCATCTTCACCCAAACTCCGCCTCCGCTTTGTCGACCCTGAAATCGCCGATACGATCGAACACGAACGTCAGCGCCAGCAGGAAAACATCGAGCTGATCGCCAGCGAAAACTTCACCAGCCCCGCCATCATGGAGGCGCAAGGCTCCGTGTTGACGAATAAATACGCGGAAGGTTATCCGAAGAAGCGCTGGTACGGCGGTTGCGAAAACGTCGACGTCGTCGAACAGCTCGCCATCGACCGCGCGAAGAAGCTTTTCGGTGCCGAACACGCCAACGTGCAGCCGCACTCCGGCTCCGGCGCGAACATGGCCGTGTATTTCTCCGTGCTGAAGCCCGGCGACAAGATGCTGACGATGGACTTGAGCCACGGCGGCCATCTCACGCACGGCAACAAGGCGAACTTCTCCGGCAAGTTCTTCGAGATCGTCCACTACGGCGTGCGCAAGGACGACGAACGCATCGATTACGATCAACTCGCCGCCATGGCGCGCGAGCACAAGCCGAAGATGATTACCGTCGGCGCCAGCGCATATCCGCGTGTAATTGATTTCAAACGCATGGGCGAGATCGCCCGTGAAGTCGGCGCGTATTTGCTCGCGGACATCGCGCACATTGCCGGCATGGTCGCGGCGGGAGTTCATCCGAGCCCGATCGAGCACGCAGACTTCGTCACGACCACCACGCACAAGACTCTGCGCGGACCGCGCGGCGGCTTGATCATGTGCAAAGAGAAATACGCGAAGGACATTGATTCGCAGGCGTTCCCCGGCATCCAGGGCGGACCGCTCATGCACGTCATCGCGGCCAAGGCCGTGTGCTTCCACGAAGCGTTGCAGCCGAGCTTCAAGACCTATCAGGAACAGATCGTGAAGAACGCCAAGGCCCTCGCCGACGGCATGAAGCGCAATCAATTCCGGCTCATTAGCGGCGGCACCGACAACCACCTCATGCTGGTCGACGTCGGCGCGAAGAATCTCACCGGCAAGGACTGCCAGATCGCGCTCGATGAAGCCGGCATTACCTGCAATAAGAACACCATTCCTTTCGAAACCCGCTCGCCTTTTCAAGCCAGCGGCATCCGTCTGGGCACGCCCGCCGTCACCACGCGCGGCATGAAGGAACCCGAAATGGCGGCCATTGCCGACATGATTTCCGAGGTCCTGATGGATATTAAAAATGTTGACGCAGCCCACGCCGTTCGCCAACGTGTCCGCGAATTGACCGCCAGATATCCCTTGCCCTACTGAGTTCAGTCAGACAAGCGTCGTAACATTCCCGACGGTTTGACCTCCAAGGTTGAACGGATTTCGTGTCGGTTAATCCAACTGTCGCGGTTCTCCGCTGGCTACCCGCCTGCGGTTTTCCGCCCGCCGAATGAACTAACCTGAAATTTTTGTATGGCCAAAGTCGCTAAGAAAACCACGAAAACCAAAGCCGCCAAAGCGGCCGAGGCTCCGCCAATTGATGCCGCCCCGCCGGTGGACGCTGCGCCACCCGCGCCGGCGCCCGTTGCTGCTGCTCCTGAACCTGCCCCCGCTCCCGCACCGGCTCCCGAGCCGCCCCGCGCGCCGCAGCCCGCTCCGGTCGCTCAAGCTCCCGAAGCGCCGAAGCCCGCGCCCGTGAAGCCGGCCCCGCAGCCGCAGCAACCCAAGCAACCGCCCGTCAAGCCGCAGCAACCTCCGCAATCCGCCCAACAGCCCAAGGGCGGCGGTCGCGACGCCACGGCCGACACGGTGAACATCAGCCAGCTCCAATCCATGTCGATGCCCGATCTGAACAAGATCGCCAAGGACATGGGCATCGAGAACTTCGGCACGATGAAGAAGCACGAAGTGATCTTCCACGTCCTGCAGAAGAACGCTGAACGCAGCGGCATTCTCTTTGCGGAAGGCGTGCTCGAAATTCTCCCCGAAGGCTTCGGCTTCCTCCGTTCGCAGAGCTTCAATTACCTCCCGTGCCCCGAGGACATTTACGTCTCGCCCTCGCAGATCCGCCGTTTCGATCTGCAAACCGGCGACCTCGTGGCCGGCCAGATCCGTCCGCCGAAGGAAAAGGAAAAGTTCTTCGCGCTGTTGAAGGTTGAAGCCGTCGACAAGGAAGACCCGGAAAAGGCGAAGGACAAGACGCACTTCGAAAACCTCACGCCGCTCTTCCCGACCAAGCGCTTCCTCCTGGAAACGACGCAGGACGAACTCTCCACCCGCGTGCTCGACCTCGTCTGCCCGATCGGCAAGGGCACCCGCGGCCTCATCGTCGCGCCGCCGCGCACCGGCAAGACCGTTTTGATGCAGAAGCTCGCGAATGCGTTGCTCAAGAACAATCCCGAGAGCTACCTCTTCATCCTGCTCATCGACGAACGCCCGGAAGAAGTCACCGACATGGAACGCTCCTGCAAAGGCGCCGAAGTGATCGCCTCCACGTTCGATGAACCGCCCGAACGCCACGTGCAGGTTGCCGAAATGGTGATCGAAAAAGCCAAGCGCATGGTCGAACACAAGCGCGACGTCGTCATCCTGCTCGACTCCATCACCCGTCTCGCGCGCGCTTACAACACCGTGCAACCGCACTCCGGCAAGATCCTTTCCGGCGGTGTCGATGCGAACGCGTTGCACAAGCCCAAGCGCTTCTTCGGTGCCGCGCGCAACCTCGAAGAAGGCGGCTCCCTCACCATCATGGCCACCGCGCTCGTCGACACCGGCAGCCGCATGGACGAAGTCATCTTCGAAGAATTCAAGGGCACCGGTAACATGGAAGTGCACCTCGACCGCCACCTGGTCGACCGCCGCATCTTCCCCTCGATCAACATCGAGCTCTCCGGCACGCGCAAAGAAGAACTGCTCTATCATCCGCAGGAATACCAGAAAGTCGTCATGCTGCGCCGCGCGCTCACGGGCGTGCCGCCGGTGGAAGCGATGGAACTGCTGCTCGGCAAGCTCAAGAAAACGCAGAGCAACATCATGTTCCTGCTGGGCATGGCCGCGAGCTGAAGCGAACCAACTTAGAACCCACTAAGGCCCGGATTCGTCCGGGCCTTTGGTTTTTCTGCGGGGACTAGCTGCGACAAGGTTCGACACTTGCCTTAGTTACATCGCCAAAAGGATTAACCGCTGGAGGTCACGTCTGGACGGCCGCGGATGATCTCGGATCCAACGCTGGCGATGTCTTTCCGCTCCGGTCCAATGTCTTGTTCGCCGGAAAGGATGTCAGATCTGGCGGAGATGATGTCTTCCAGAGCGGGCCCGATGTCAGGTTCACCGCGGCTGATGTCTGCCGCGTCCGGTCTGATGTCAGGCCGCTCCGGTACGATGTATGGCCAGCCGCGCCTGATATCAGGTCCACCGCAAATGATGTCAGCCGCGCCGGGGATGATGTCATGGCTGCTCAACCTGATGTCGTGGCGGCTGCGGACAATGTCTTCCCGCTCCAACCTGATGTCAGGTTCAGCGAAAACAATGTCAGGTTGGCTCGAGACAATGTCAGATTGGACGAAAAGGATGTCAGTTTCGTCAAAACCGATGTCTGTTTTGTGAAAACCGACATCCTTTTTGCCGGAAAGGACATGCTTCCGGAGCGGCAAGACCCTGATTCCCTGAGGATTATGCCAAATTCCGAAGAATTTGACGGATTTAAATGGATTTACCGCGTCATCTACCGCGTGGACGACCATCAGGTCGGACAATGGAGCAATCCGGTGAGTGTCGTCGTGCCGGGGTGAGGGATTGAAGATTGCCGGCGCGTCGCCCGAATGTTAAGAAACTGCGGCGAAGCAAGGGACTGAAAAACTATGACCGCTCAAACATTCGGGCGACTCCTTACACGGTTGCGGAAAGGTGTCGCTGTTCAATTGATCCTGCTCGTTGGATTTGCGCAATGGACTCCCGGCAGCTACGGCATCGCCAACGCGGCGACGCTTGTAGTCACGAACCTCGCCGATGATGGTCCCGGCACGCTCCGCCAGTTCATCACCAATACTGCGTCTGGAGATACAATCACTTTCGCCACCAACGGCACGATAACGCTGACCACCGGCGAACTCTTCCTCACGAACGATCTCACCGTCCTCGGCCCCGGCGCGACCAACCTCGCGATCAGCGGCAATACCAATAGCCGCGTGTTCAATATCTCATCCAACATCACAGTGGCGATTTCCGGCTTGATGATCCGAGATGGTAAAGCGGCGGATGGACAGTTGGGCACACCCGCCGGTTACCCCGGAGAGCCCGGCGGCGGAGTTTTCAACGCCGGTACTTTAAGTCTGACTGGTTGTGCTCTAGTTGGAAATAAGGCTGGAACCGGCGGGAATCGCAGTTGCGACATGTGCAGTGCTACCGGAGGGAACGGAGGTGACGGCGGTGGTGTGTTCAACGCCGGATTGCTAAGTCTAACAAATTGCATCTTCACCACAAATATCGCGGGCACTGGGGCTTCTGCTGGCAATGGTGGCAACGGTGGCGGCGTCTTCAACCAAGGCACGCTAACGGTGCTGTCTTCCACATTCAGCGGCAATCGGGCCGGAAAAGGAGGTGGCAGCTCGAGAGGCGCATCGCTTTCACCACCGGGTAACTTGCTGGGTTCCATTCTAGTGGGTAACGGAGGCGATGGCGGAGCGATTTTCAACTCCGGTATACTTACTGGGACGCTGTGCACCATCTCAGGCAATTATGGCGGGAGTGGTGGTGATGGCACCCTGAATGGCATCGGGGGCCAAGGCGGCGGAGTGCGTACAACTGGAATAGTTAACTTTGTAAGTTCGACGATCAACGGGAATTTCGGTGGCCGCTATGGCACGATTTCGAATTTCGGTTCCGGTAGATTCGCCCATCCCTCAATTGGCGGTATCTACAATAGCGCCGGCGAATCTTCGGCTCAGCTCCGGAATACGATTGTCGCAGCCAACGTTGCCGGCAACGGCGGCATCGTGAACCCGCCGACGGATGTCTCGGGGCTGTTTACAACTCTAGGGCATAACCTTATTGGTGATTCGAGTGGAAGCACCGGTTTTACTATTGGAACGAATAGCGACCTCATCGGGACGCCTGCTTCGGGATTAGTTGATCCATTGCTCGGTGTGCTCACGGACAATGGCGGCCCCACACCCACTTGCGCGTTACTTCCCGGCAGCCCCGCCATCGATGCCGGCGATGACGCCTTACTCGACGCACCCTCGAATCTCACCACCGATCAGCGCGGCCTCCCACGACGGTTCGGCGCGCACGTGGACATCGGCGCAGTCGAACACAATGAATTCCATTTTGCCGCGCCGCCGCTGTTCACCAATGGCACCTTCCAATTCACGTTCACGAACGTGCCCAACGTCAGCTTCATTCTCCAAGTCGCTACGAATATTCCTGCCACCAATTGGATCAACCTCGGTCCCACCACGCCGCTCGGTGGAGGCCTGCATCAATTCGCCGATACCAACGCTTCGAGCAGCGCACGCTTCTACCGAATCGTTGCACCGTGAGGTAGGGTCGGCGCGCTGCGCCGACCGGACATCGCAGCGCGATGTCGCTACCAGCGCCTCGGCCCGCGCCGAGTCCTCAGCCCTTGCCGCCGCGGAGTCGTTGCTCGATGTGCTGGTAGGTCAGGCGCAGGCCGCTGTCGAAGTCGTGCTGGGGCGTCCAGCCGTCGAGGAGTTCGCGCGCGAGCTGGCATTCCACTGCCTGGCCCCAGATGGTGGTCTTGGCCGCGGGATCGAACGCGAGTTGAATGTCCTTCCCAGAAATCTTCACGATGCGTTCGGCAATTTCCCGGATGGTCACGCGGCCTTCCGCGCCGAGGTTGAAGGGCCCGACGACCTTGTGCCGCGTTTGCGCAACGACGCTGCGGAGGATGCCTTCGACGATGTCTTCCACGTAGCAGTAGGAGCGCGTTTCCGTGCCGGTGCCCCAGATGCGGAAGGGCGCGCCTTCGGGATAACGAATCGCGCGGTGGCAGAACACGGGGATGACGGAGCCGGTGGCGAGGTCGATGTCCTGATTCGGCCCATACGCGCCCACGATGCGGGCCATCGCCACGCGGAGCCAATCGTGTTCCTTGGCCATGCCTTGCAGGGTGATTTCGCCGATGAGTTTGCCCCAACCGTAGCTGAGTCCGGGGCTGGAAGGATGGGCTTGTTCCTCGCGCAAGGGCGGGGCGTCGGGCGCCATTTGCAGGTGCTCGGGATACACGTGCGAAGTGCTGGCGTAAAAGACGGACGGGGTCTTCAGTTCCACGATGGCCGCGAAGACGTTCTGGTCCATCAGGCAGTTCTGATTCAGCACGGTGCCGGCGTGATCGAGGTAGACCTTGATGCCGCCGACCTTCGACGCGAGATGGAACACGACGTCGACGCCGCGAATGGCCTCGAGGGTCTGATCATACTTGCGGAGGTCGCACGTGCGGAAGTCGACGGAGGCGAGCATGGGCTTGAGCCATTCGATGCGGCCGCGTTCGAGATTGTCGACGGCGCGAATGCTGGCGCCGAGGTCGATCAACCGGCGAATGAGGTTCGAGCCGATGAAGCCGGCGCCGCCGGTGATCAGGACTTTTTTATTTTTCCAGAAGTTGGTCATGGGAAAGCTATTTGGTGGGTCGG
This sequence comes from Limisphaerales bacterium, assembly GCA_044224905.1. Taxonomy (GTDB): domain Bacteria; phylum Verrucomicrobiota; class Verrucomicrobiia; order Limisphaerales; family JBGAJN01; genus JBGAJN01. The sequence continues at coordinate 115,883 of JBGAJN010000001.1, read as the reverse complement.
AGCCGTAGAGATGAGGCTCACTGATGTTCGTGCGAGGGAAAAAGTCAGAGCCTCCTTACGTCGGCTCCTACCATTATACCCACGCGTGCATCATGAACGGATGGCCGGCTTCGCCGACGATGCCTTTGAATTTGATTTTGTAGCCGGGATGGCATTCGCGAACGATGGCGGCCATTTGTTCCGCGTGCGCGGGATCGTGATAGGTGGTCATCGCGATCTTCGGCTTGTGCTTGCGAATGGTTTCCCGCGCACCGCGCAGTGCGGCCACTTCGAAGCCTTCCATGTCCGCCTTGAGGTAGCTCACGGCGAGATTCATGCGGCCGCAGATGTTGTCGATGGTGTCGATCTGCACGGGATGGGGCGTTGGCGTGGTGACAATCATCGAGTTGCCGATTTCGGAACGGATATAAGCGGTGCCCGGCTTGTCACCGATGGCGACAGGGACGATCTCGACGTTCGGCGTATTCTTGAAGGTCCGGCGAAGGCATTTTTGGAAATCGGGCAAGGGCTCGATGCAGACGACCTGCTTGACCGTGCGCGCGTGGAGAAACGGGAAGATTCCTTCCGCACATCCGCAATCCATGACCACGTCGCCCGGTTCGATCACGGTTCCAGCGTAGTTGTAATTGTGCCACTGCCAGGGATACAGCTGCTCCATCAAGACCATCTCGATATGAAGCAAATTATAGCCGGCAGGATAGGTAAGGGCCTGATCGAAACCTTCGATGTAGATGAGTTGGAATTCGCCGTCTTGTTCAACCTTGCGGATTTTTCGCCGGCCCAAAACGGTGTATGGCGGGCGTAGCAGGTTCTTCGCGAACGCGGAAAACGATCCGCCCAGCGTCCCGCGGGCGATGGCGTATTTGATAATCCCCGTGCGTTCGCGGAGCATGTGACCGACAGCATTGAAGCTCATGAGTATGGTTGAGGGGCGATTAGGGACAGGTGCTAGTCCAGGTTTGCACGCCGTCGTGGGTGAAGCTGAAGGACATGAAACGACCGCCGAGTTCTTCGAGCGCGTCCTTCACGGCTTTCTTGCGGTCCAACGGAACGAGCAGCAGCAAGTAGCCGCCACCGCCGGCGCCGAGAATCTTGCCGCCCATCGCACCGTGCTTGCGCGCGGCGTCGTATAAGGCGTCGATCTGCGGATTGGTGGTCTCGGGGTTCATGCGCTTCTTCTCCACGCCGGAGCGGTGGAGCATCTGGCCGAACTCGAAAATCTTGCCTTTCACCAACAGAGTCTTGGCTTCGTAGCACAATTGGCGGAGAGCTTCGGTGCCCGCGCGGCTTTCGCCTTTTTTCTCGCCGAACGCGCTGACTTGTTTGTTGATCAGGTTCGCCGAGAAGCGGGTCTGGCCGGTGAAGCACAGCATGCAGTGGCTTTCCAAATCGTTCCAGATGTCGGGGCGCAGACGGAGTGGAGTTACTTCCACGTCATCGTTCTTGTGAAACTCGATCAGGTTGAAGCCGCCGAAGGCGCAGGCGTATTGGTCCTGCTTGCCGCCGCTGATGGCCATCTTCACGCGTTCCACGTGATAGGCCATTTCGGCGAGTTTGTAGTGGTCAATGTGGCGCTTGGTCCGGCTGAGAAGCCCGCCGAGCAACGCGGTGATCATCGAGGACGAACTGCCGAGGCCGCTTCCAGGAGGCGCTTCCGTCTGCAGGCAAATGTCCAAGCCTTCGTCGGTGCCGACTTCTTCGATGCACGCTTTTGGAAGGTCGAGCACGTTGTTGTAGAGCGGCTTTTCCTCGCGGTGGTATTCCACCTCCATGTTGTAGTCGAGCGAGCGAATCGAGATCTTGTGATCCGTGCGCGGGCTGATGGAGACGTAGCTGTACTTATCGATCGTGCTGACGAGCACCGCGCCGCCGATTTCGCGAAAGACGGGTTCGATGTCGGTTCCGCCGCCGGCAAAACTGATGCGCAGCGGCGATTTAGCACGATAGAAAATGCTCATTTGCGGGCTCCAGCCTGATGTTTGCGATACCAGTCGGTAGTGAGGCGCAGGCCGGCTTCGAGGTCGGTCTTCACCTGCCAACCGAGAACTTCCTTCGCCTTGCTGACGTCGAACTTGCGATGCATCTGACCGTCGGGGCGATTGGTGTTCCACGCAATTTCACCAGCGAAGCCAGTAACGCGCTTGAGCATCTCGACGATTTCGCGGATGGAGGTTTCGCGGCCGGAACTCAGATTGATGAGGTTGTATTGGTTCTGCGTTTCCGCAGCGAGCAGAATGCCTTCAGCAACGTCGCCGGCGTAGACGAAGTCGCGCGCGGCTTTGCCCGTGCCCCACACTTCGACGGAGGGAGCCTTGCTGTCAGTCGCTTCGACGAACTTGCGGCAGAGCGCCGGGATCACGTGCGCATCGAGGAGGTTGAAGTTGTCGTACGGGCCGTAAATGTTGCCCGGAATGGTGATCACGGAAACGAAACCGTGCTGCCGGAAGTAGGCCTCCGACTGGATGCTGAGCAAGCGCTTGGCGAGCGAGTAGGGGGCGCTTTCTTTTTGCGGGAAGCCGTCCCAGAAAGATGTTTCTTTGAGCGGATTCGGCGCCGTTTCCGGATAGCCGCAACCGGCGCCCGCGGCGATGAACTTTTTCACTCCATTGCGCCATGAATAGTGGTGCATGAGCGTGCCCATCATGAGGTTTTGGTAAAAATAGTCCGCGGGCTTTTCTTTGTTCGGAAGAATTCCGCCAACGAGTCCGGCGAGATGCAGCACTACGTCGGCTTGGTGTTCCTTGAACAGGCGAATCACGTCCGCTTCGGTCGCGAGGTTGTAATCCTTGCTGCGCACGACGAAGGGTTTATCCACTCCGCGCGCGGCCAGTTTTTCCACGACGTGGCTGCCCAAGAATCCGCCGCCACCCGTCACCATCACCCGTTTGTTTGTCCAAAACGACATAGTTTTTCGGCTTTCAGCAATTGCCCACCCTGCCTACCAGTCGGCCAAGTGGCTCGTAGTTCACTTTTTCGAAACAGTTTATTCAGCGACGACCGGTCGAATCAACCCGTCGGGTTCAAACGGAATCCATCGCAGAATTTCAGCAAAATCCCAAACCACCAGTGAAAAGGCAATTGTTTTCCCCGTTACAATCGGCAAAACACGGAATTGCCTTTCGCGCAATGTGTCGGCACAATCACTATTCGCGATTTGACAATCGCCTCCGCAGAGCTTACATAAGCAACATTAGTTACTAACTTATGATTACAACTGAGTCGCCCGCCAAGCCGACACGCAATGAAGTTATCAAAGAGGCGATCCCTACGCTCGCCGGCAATATTGCCGCGACCGTTGCGTCGGGAACCGACCAGTTTTCTGAGGACGATCAGCAGTTCATCAAGTTCCACGGCATTTACCAGCAGGATGACCGCGATCTGCGCAAGACCGGCAAGAAGTTCATGATGATGATCCGCGGGCGCATCCCCGGCGGCGTGATGAACGCCAATCAGTGGATCACTTTCGACGATCTCGCGACGAACTACGGCAATAACACGCTGCGCATCACGACCCGCCAGAGCATTCAGTTCCACGGAGTCGTGATGCAGGGTTTGGGACCGCTCGTGAAAAAGATCAACGAGTCGCTGCTCTCCACCTTGGCCGCTTGCGGCGACGTGAATCGCAACATCACCGCTTCGCCGACGCCGACGCAAACGAAAGCGCGCGCGCAAATGATGAAAGACGTCCAGCGTCTCGTGGAAACGCTCGCGCCAAAGACCGGTGCTTATCACTCCATCTGGATTGATGGCGTGCAACTCAATCTCGAAGACCCAAAGAACAAGAACTTCGTAGATCCGCTTTACGGCAAGACCTACCTGCCGCGGAAGTTCAAGACCGCCTTCGTGATGCCGCCAGTGAATGACATGGACGTGTTCACCAACGACCTTGGCTTCATCGCCATCGTCGAGAATGGCCAACTCGTTGGCTACAACCTCGTCGTTGGCGGTGGCATGGGCCGCAGTCACGGCAATAGTGCGACGTACCCACGCCTTGCCGATGTGATCGGCTTCTTTACGCCGGAAAAAATCGAAGACATCGCCAAAGCGGTTCTCACAATCCACCGCGACTTCGGTGATCGTACGGATCGCAAACACGCCCGCCTCAAATACGTCGTCGCGGAACGTGGCGTGGATTGGACTCGTGCGGAAATCGAAAAGCGTGCGGGTGTCAAATTCGGTCCCGCCAAGAACTACAAGTTTACGACGAGCGGTGATACTTACGGCTGGCACAAGGCGCTTGATGGCACTTGGTTTCTCACGCTCTTCGTTGAGACTGGCCGCATCAAGGACACCGGCTCCTTGCGGATGAAAACCGCCTTGCGCCGCGTTGCGGAAAAGTTCGGTCACGTCGAATTCCGTTTGTCAGCGAATCAAAACGTTCTCGTCGCGAACGTGCCTGAGTCAGACAAGGCCGCGATTACCGCGCTTCTTGCCGAGCATGGCGTGAAGACCGACAACCAAACTTCGGTGATGCACGCTGCGTCGATGGCTTGCCCGGCTTTGCCCACGTGCGGCCTCGCGCTTGCCGAATCGGAACGCATGTTGCCCGGTCTCGTGGATCGCATTGAGAAGCTCTGCGCGGAAGCCGGCATCGCCAGCGAAGAGATCATTATTCGCTCGACCGGTTGCCCGAATGGTTGCGCCCGTCCCTACATGGCGGAGATCGCGTTCGTCGGCAAAGCGCCGGGGCGCTATCAAGTCTGGCTCGGTGGCAATGCGCCGGGAACCCGTCTCAACAAACTCTGGAAAGACGTCGTGAAAGATCCTGAGATCGAAAACGAACTCCGCCCCGTGCTCACGCGGTATGCGAAAGAGCGGAACGCCGGCGAACGTTTCGGTGACTGGTGCGATCGGGTGTTTTTGAAAGAACAGCCGGCGGCAACGAATTGAGCATCGCTAGCGCGGTGATCGTCCCAGCAGCCCATGCCTTACTCACATCCGCAGCCATTGGAGAAGCCCAATGCATTCAAGCAGGTGCGCCTGCTTGTGCCGGGCGCGCTCGCGCTGGCCTGTACGGCAGGCTTCATCAATTCGGTTGCGCTGGGCTTCTTTTCTACTCCGGTCAGTCACATGACGGGGGCGATCTCCCACTTCGGCATGGACACGGCGAAGAACCAATGGAGCGATGCGTTTTCCGCCGCGACCATTATCCTCGGTTTCTTGTTGGGCGCGGCGCTCAACGGCGTCATCGTCGGCGCGTGGAAGTTGATTCCCGGCCGACGCTATGGCGTCGCAATGATGGTGGAGGGAGCGCTGCTCGGTGCGGCCACGCTGCTGCTCATCGGAAAACAACGACTCGCTCTTCCGGCGGTCTCCATGGCCTGTGGTCTCCAAAATGCGATGTCGAGCAGTTACTGCGGCTTGATGATTCGCACCACGCACGTCACCGGAATCATGACCGACATTGGAGTCATGCTGGGGCATTGGATTCGGCATCGCCAAGTGGAAGGTTGGAAGCTGCGCTTCCTCATATCGATCGTGGGTTCCTTCGGCTTGGGTTGCTGGATCGGTCAAATGGCCGACAGCCGTTTCGGACCGTCGTGCTTGGCCATTCCGGCGATCGGTTTCGTAATTGCCGGTGCCGTTCTGAGCTTCGTTTATCATCACGGTTTGGTTGATTTACTCCAAAGCGCCAACCCTCAGCCCCCGACCACCGCCAGTTTTCCCAAACACTGACCGCTTATTTTTGCTCACGTCATGACTGCCGAACAAATCTCCCAGGCCAATGCCGAACTGCGTAACAAGTCCGCGCTCGACATCGTGAAGTGGGCCATCGCCCAGTCGAATGGTCGCGCCATCGTCTCGACCAATTATCGTCCCTACGAAGCCGTCGTGTTGCACCTGGTTACGCAAGTTCAGCCGAACGTCCCCGTACTTTGGGTTGATCACGGATACAATCGTCCCGCCACCTACAAGCACGCCGAGCAACTCAAAGCGCAGCTCAAGCTGAACATCAAAGCTTACCTGCCCAAACTGACCGCCGCGCACTACGATGCCGTCCACGGTGGCATGCCCGACCCGACGCCGGAGAACGAAGAGCGCATCAAAGCCTTCAGCACCGCGATGAAACTCGAACCCTTCCAGCGCGGCATGAAGGAACTCGCGCCTACTGTGTGGATCACGGCGTTGCGCAAAGTGCAGAATCCAAATCGCGCCGGTCTCGATATCGTTTCCCAGGACACGAATTTCAACTCGCTCAAAGTCAGCCCCGTTTTTTACTGGAGCGACGCGGAGATGGAAGCCTACCTCAAACAGAACAATCTTCCGAACGAGTGGGACTATTTCGATCCCGCGAAAGCCGACGACAAACGCGAGTGCGGCCTGCATGCGGCGTGGGGCGGCAAGGCTGTCGCAAAAGCCTGACGCGAATCAGAAACTGCAGCGTCAACAATCCAAGAATCAGATGAGAAGTTATCACCTCGACCATCTTCAATACCTCGAAACCGAGGCGATTCACGTCATGCGCGAAGTTGCCGGTGAGTTCGAGCGGCCCGCCCTGCTATTCTCTGGCGGCAAAGATTCCATCTGCCTCCTGCGCCTCGCGGAAAAAGCCTTTCGTCCGGCGGAGATTCCCATGCCGTTCCTCAACGTCGAGACCGGTCACGAGTTTCCCGAACTCCTCGAGTTCCGCGACCGTCGCGCGAAGCAGCTCGGCGCGAAACTCATCGTCCGAACGGTGGATGAGGGCATCGCGAAAGGCATCGTCACGCCGAAGCCCGGCATCGTGAGCCGTAATCAACTCCAGACACCCGTGTTGCTTGGTGCGATTGAAGAGTTTCAATTCGATTGCTGCATCGGCGGTGCGCGTCGTGACGAAGAGAAAGCTCGCGCGAAGGAACGGTTCTTCAGTTTCCGCGACGCCTTCGGTCAATGGGACCCGAAGAATCAGCGTCCCGAAATCTGGAACCTCTACAACGCCCGCATCAATCAGGGCGAAAACATGCGCGTCTTCCCGCTCTCCAATTGGACCGAGATGGACGTGTGGGAATACATCAAGCAGGAGAAGCTTGAGGTGCCCAACATTTACTTTAGCCACGAGCGCGATTGCTTCCGTCGCGGCGGTCAGTGGCTCCCCGTCCCGCCGTCGCACACCGATGCGACCACGCCCGATCCGTACACCGGCGGACGTCCCAAGCCCAACGAGGAAATCAAAAAACTCGTCGTCCGCGTCCGCACCATTGCCGACATGATCAGCACCGGCATGATCGAATCGAAGGTCTACACCGTCGATGACATCGTCTCGGAGATCGCCGCCGCGCGCGTGACCGAGCGCGGCACTCGCGCCGACGACAAAGCTTCCGAAGCTGCCATGGAAGATCGCAAGAAGGCCGGTTATTTCTGATTCTCACGTAACCCGAATCCCCACCCACATATGAAGCTCGCAACCAATATCGTCGCCGCCCTCCTCGGGCTCGTGTTCGTCGCTGGCGCCTTGTTTTTCTTCTTCGGCACGTTGCCGCCGCCACCGCCGGAAGATTCGTTGCCGGGCAAGTTCATGGCCGCCTTCGGTCCGACGGGCTACATGAATTTCGTGAAGGTGCTGGAAATTCTCGGCGGCGTGCTCCTCGCTGTGCCGAAGACGCGGAATCTCGGCTTGCTCATCATCGGCCCGATCATCGTGAACATCCTGTGCTTCCACGGCTTCGTGTTGAAAGGCGTGGGACTGTTGTCGCCGTCGTTGCTCATCATTTCCGCGGCCGCGCTGTTTCTGCTTTGGGCCGAGCGCCGCGCCTTCGCGGGATTGGTGAACCGCTAATCCGCGTCGCGCATACTTTAAATTTTTCGCCATGCCTCACTCGCAACATCCGATCGAAATCCTCCGCTTCAACACCTGCGGCTCCGTGGACGACGGCAAGTCCACGCTCATCGGCCGCCTCCTCTACGACTCCAAGTCGATCATGGAGGATCAACTGGAAGCGCTCGAACGTTCCGCCGACATCACGGGCGGTGGTTCCATCAATCTCGCCAACCTCACCGACGGACTTCGTGCCGAACGCGAGCAGGGCATCACGATCGATGTCGCGTATCGCTATTTTGCCACGCCCAAGCGCAAGTTCATCGTCGCGGACACGCCCGGGCATGTGCAGTACACGCGCAACATGGTCACCGGCGCGAGCACGGCGAATCTCTCCATTGTGCTCGTCGATGCGCGTCTCGGCGTGATCGAGCAGAGCCGCCGTCACACGTACATCGCATCGTTGCTCCGCATTCCGCACCTCGTCATTGCGATCAACAAAATGGATCTCGTCGATTGGAGCGAGCAACGTTTTCAGGAAATCCGCGACAGCTTTGAGGAATTCCTCCCGCTCCTCGACATGAAGGACGTGAAGTTTGTTCCCATAAGCGCGCTCAATGGCGACAACGTCGTCGAGCCGTCGAAGAACACTCCTTGGTACGTTGGACCCACGTTGCTCGGCCATTTGGAAACCGTTTCCATTGCGTCCGACTGGAATCTTCAAGGGCTGCGTTTCCCCGTGCAATGGGTGAACCGTCCGAACAATCCCACGAACAAAGACCTCCACGATTTCCGCGGCCTCAGCGGCCAGCTCGCTGCTGGCACGGTGAAGGTCGGCCAAAAAATCATGGTGCTGCCCAGCGGCCTCAAGAGCACCGTGAAACAGATTTGGACCTATGACGGCCCGATCAAGGAAGCCTTCTGCCCGCAGAGCGTCACACTCGTCCTCGAGCACGACGTCGATATCAGCCGTGGCGACATGATCGTCGGTTTGGATTCGATGCCGGGAGCTGCCACCGATTTGCACGCGCGCGTGTGCTGGATGCATCAGCGTCCGTTGCAGCGCGGAAAGAAATATTTCCTCAAGCACGCCACGCAAACCGTCCAGGCGATCGTCACGTCGATCGAAAGCAAGATCAACATCCACACCTACGAGCCTGAGCCCGAGCCCGCCGAGTTGGCGGTGAATGATATTGGTGAAATCCGTTTGAAGACGGCCAAGCCCATCGTGTTCGACGGTTACGCGACCAACCGGTTGACCGGCTCGTTTATTCTCATCGAGCAAGGCACCAACGCGACCGTCGCCGCCGGCATGCTCATGCCGCCGCTCGAAGCGGTGAAGCCGGAATACAACGACTTTGCGATCTGACGCGCGTGGGGTTTCACCACGGAAAACACAGAGCACACCGAAAGAAATTGTGTTCGGAAACTTTTCTGGGTGATCCGTGTCTTCGGTGGTTCAGAAGAAAGCCGAACGGCTTCCGTTTGACTATTCCCCATCGCGGCAGTCTCTTAGCTCCACGTGCTACCGATGGCTACCGACACTTCCAGCCCGGTCCCGACTGAATTCTCGGTCAGCGGAATGACCTGCCAGAACTGCGCCCGCCACGTCACTGAAGCAATTCAGAGCGTGGACGGCGTGGCGAGCGCCACCGTGCAGTTGGAAGCCGGCCGCGCGAATGTGCGCTGGCAACCCAACGCCACGCCCGATGGCAACGCCGTCGTGCGCGCTATCACTGCTGCGGGCTTCGAAGCGAAGGTCGCCACGGCAAATTCACCGCTCGCGAAAGTGAATCCTTGGTCGCCGCTCGCGGGCTGGCGCTTCAACGTAGTCATCGGACTCAGCGCCACCATTCCGCTCATGCTCGGCGAGTGGGTGTTTCAACTCGGCATGACCACGTGGTTTCACTGGGTCGCGTTCGCACTCGCGTTGCCGGTGCAAATATTTTGCGGCGCGCGTTTCTATCGCGGCGCGTGGAATCAGCTCAAGGTTCGCGCGTCCAACATGGACACGCTGGTCGCGCTCGGTTCCACCACAGCGTTTGTTTATAGCGTGTGGGGACTTTTTGCTGGCGGGCACACGCACCTCTACTTCATGGAGGCGGCCTCGATCATCACGCTCATCAGCGCGGGGCATTGGATGGAAAGCCTCGTGAGCGCCAAGGCCGCGAGTTCGTTGCAAGCCTTGCTAAACCTCGCGCCTCCCACTGCACGCCAACTCGACGCGCAAGACCGCGAAACCGAAGTCCCCGTCGCGTCGCTGCGTGTCGGTGATCGCGTCGTGTTGAAACCCGGCGATCGCGTGCCCACCGACGGTGTCATCACCGACGGCAATTCCGCCGTCGATGAATCCATGCTCACGGGCGAGTCGTTGCCCGTGGATAAATTTCCCGGCGCAAAAGTTTACGCCGGTACGGTGAATGAAAACGGCCGCCTCGTCCTCCGCGTCGCCGCGACCGGCGAAGCCACCGCGCTCGCGAGCATCATCGCCGTGGTGCAACGCGCGCAGACCAGCCGCGCGAGCATTCAGAAACTCGGCGATCAGGTGAGCAACGTGTTCGTCCCGATCGTTGTGCTCATCGCCATCGGCACGGCTCTGTGGTGGGGGTTAGCCTACGAACACGCGGTGAGCCTGAGCAAAAATCTGGAGCCAATCCTGTGGGCGGCGAATCTGCCGCAGACCGCGCTCGCCGCCGCGTTTATTCAAGCCGCCGCCGTGTTGATCGTTTCATGCCCGTGCGCAATGGGCCTCGCGACACCGGCGGCAATCATGGCCGGAACGAACGCCGCCGCGCGGCGCGGAATTTTGATTCGCGACGGTGAAGCGCTCGAGAAAACCGGCCGTCTCACGACCGTCGTGTTCGACAAAACCGGCACGCTCACGCAGGGCAAGGTGAGCGTCGAAGCGGTCGAAGATTTACGCGATGGCGCCGCTCGTGTCGTGCCGATCGAGCAAATTGCCTCTGCGCTCGCGCGGCCATCGACGCACCCGTTGAGTCAGGCGGTGGCGAAACTCGGTGCGATTTCGCGCGCGAACACGAATCCATCCGGGGCCGCCGAAACGCCGATCCCGATTGCCACTGTGCCGCCGCCCAAGACGATTTCGCCGTTCGCGTTGAGCAGCGGTTTGAACGCATTGCGGCGCGAGCCCGCGGTCAACTCTCCTGCGCCGCGTTTCAATCTCCCACAAATTTCCGCAGTCGATCCACTCGCGCCGCTCGATTGGCAGGAGTTGCGCGGAAGCGGCGTGCTGGGGCGTTTGCCCGGCGATCTCGGTGAATTCTCCGGTGCTACGCTTCGCCTCGGCTCGTTGAACTGGCTGCGCGAATGCAAAGTCGATCTCGGCGCCTCGGGCGAATTCGTGACGCGCTGGTCCGGGCAAGGTGCGACACTTCTCGGTCTCGCGGCTAACAATCGTCTGATCGGCCTGCTCGCTTTGCGCGACACCATCAAGCCGCACGCCGCGGAAGTCGTCGCGCGTCTGGAACGTCAGGGACAAAAGGTCTGCCTCATCACCGGCGATAATCGCCTCACCGCGATGGCGATCGCCAAGGCTGTGGGTATTGCCTCCGAGAATGTTTTCGCGGACATCCGACCCGAGCGCAAAGCAGAGATCGTGAAGGAACTTCAGCAACGCGGTGAACGCGTGGCGTTTGTCGGCGACGGCATCAATGACGCGCCAGCATTGGAGCAAGCGGACCTCGGCATCGCCGTCGCGCAAGCCAGTGACGTGGCGCGCGAAGCGGCCGACATCATCCTGCTCAAGTCGGACATTCAGGCGATCCCCGAAGCGCTCGGGCTCGCGCAAGCGACGCTGCGCACGATTAAACAGAATCTGTTTTGGGCCTTCTTCTATAACGCCGCCGCGATCCCGCTGGCTGCGCTCGGCTTCCTTAGTCCGGTTCTTTGCGCGGCCGCGATGGGGCTCTCCGACCTCGTCGTGATTGGCAACGCGCTGCGTTTGCGGAAGTGGCGGGAGTGACGCAGCGTCGCCCAAGCGCAGGCAGCTTTTCAATGTCAGGGCTTCGACTTGCCGAAGCGCGCCGAAACGATTTTCAGAAACTCATTGGCCGCCCGGCCCGGCGGACGTTGTTTCGGCCAGACCGCGACGATCTTTCGCTCCGGCTTGGGTGGTTGCAGCGAGCGATACTCCGGCAGGTCCTCGCGATCGCTTTGAGCTGCCATTGCGGGGATCAGCGAAATGCCCCACCCGGCATTGACCAAGGCCTGCACCGTCTCGAGTTGCGCACTACGGAAACTAATTCGCGGCGTCACGTGACGACGGTCGCAAAAGCCCAGCACCTGATCGCCGAGGCAATGGCCCTCCTTCATCACGATCAACCGCTCGCGCTCGAGATCGGCAACGGCCACGGTGCGCTTGCGCGTCAGCGGATGCCCGGGCGGAAGCGCTAGCAGCAATTCCTCGGAAAATAAAACGCGCAGCTCGAGGCGTTCGTCTTGAATCGGTTCACTGGCCAAAGCGAAATCGATGTCGTACGCATGCGCGAGCTTGAGCAGGCGCGCGGTCGTGTCCTCCTGAACCACCAACTCGACGCCGGGAAACTTCTCCGTGAACTGCGTCATGACCTCGGGCAACAGATACGGCGCGATAGTTGGCAACACGCCGATTGTGACCGTGCCGCGCAGCAGGTCGCGCGCATCGGTTGCTTCGCGCTTGGCGGCGTCCACTTCTTCAAGAATGCGCACCGCGTGCCGCAGGAAAGCTTCGCCATGCGCGGTCAGCTTCGCCTCGCGTTTCATGCGATCGAATAGGCGCTCGCCCAACTCCGCCTCCAACTTCAGGATCTGCTGGCTGAGCGAGGGCTGGGCGACGTGGCATTGCTCAGCCGCGCGCGAAAAATTTCCTGTCCGTGCGACCGCGACGACGTAGCGAAGTTGATGCATTTCCATAGGCAGTGCCTATGGTGAACCAAGGAAACAAGTATTTCAATCGTCCGGTGAGGAGTGCTCTTATGGGCGCGTAGCAATCACACTTTTAAATCGTCCACAGAATTCAACTCAACCGAGCAAAGGAAAAGCACATGTCAACCGAAGCCAAATGCCCCTTCAATCACGCCGCCGGCGGCGGCACGTCCAATCGCGACTGGTGGCCGAACCAGTTGAAAGTCGAACTGCTGAACCAGCATTCGTCGAAGTCCGATCCGATGGGCAAGGGCTTCAACTACGCGAAGGAGTTCAAGAGCCTCGACCTCGCCGCGCTCAAGAAGGATCTCGCGGCCTTGATGACCAATTCTCAAGACTGGTGGCCCGCAGACTTCGGCCACTATGGCCCCTTGTTTATCCGCATGGCGTGGCACAGCGCCGGCACGTACCGGACTGGTGACGGTCGCGGCGGTGGTGGTCGCGGTCAGCAGCGCTTCGCTCCGCTCAATAGTTGGCCGGACAACGTCAGTCTCGACAAGGCACGTCGCCTTCTCTGGCCGATCAAACAAAAATACGGACGCAAGATTTCCTGGGCTGACCTGATGATCCTCACCGGCAACGTCGCGCTCGAAACGATGGGCTTCAAAACCTTCGGGTTCGCTGGCGGTCGCGAAGACACCTGGGAACCCGATCACGACGTCTATTGGGGTCAGGAGAAGAAATGGCTCGGGGGCGATATCCGTTACGCTCAAGGTTCCCCCGGCGTCGCGGGGCACGGCGTCATCGACTCGGACGACAACAGCGAGAAGCCTCACACCCGGGATTTGGAGAACCCGCTTGCCGCTGTGCAGATGGGCCTGATTTACGTAAACCCCGAAGGGCCGGACGGCAAACCTGATCCGATTGCCGCGGCGCACGACATCCGCGAGACCTTTGCCCGCATGGCGATGAACGACGAAGAAACCGTCGCGCTGATCGCAGGCGGCCACACCTTCGGTAAGACTCACGGCGCAGGCCCGGCGTCGAACGTGGGGAACGAGCCCGAAGCCGCGCCGCTGGAAGAGCAAGGCCTCGGTTGGAAGAACAGCTTCGGCACCGGCAAAGGCGGGGATGCCATCACCAGCGGTCTCGAGGTTACCTGGACCACGACGCCCACGAAGTGGAGTAACAATTTCTTCGAAAACCTTTTCGGTTTCGAATGGGAACTCACGAAGAGCCCCGCCGGAGCGCAGCAGTGGCGGCCGAAGAACGGCGCTGGAAACGGAACTGTGCCTCACGCGCACGATGCGTCGAAGAAGATCGCGCCTTCCATGTTGACCACGGATCTCGCACTCCGCTTTGACCCCGCCTACGAAAAGATTTCGCGCCGCTTCCTCAACAATCCGAAACAGTTTGCCGACGCGTTCGCTCGCGCGTGGTTCAAGCTCACGCACCGCGATATGGGTCCGCGCTCTCGCTATCTCGGACCGGAAGTTCCGAAGCAGGACCTGATCTGGCAGGATCCGATTCCCGCCGTGAATCACAAATTGGTTGGCGAAAAAGAAATCGCCTCCCTCAAAGCAAAGATCGCCTCGGCGGGTCTGTCCGTCGCGCAACTCGTTTCTACTGCGTGGGCCTCGGCGTCCACGTTCCGTGGCTCCGACAAACGCGGTGGCGCGAACGGTGCGCGCATTCGCCTCGCGCCGCAGAAGGATTGGGAAGTCAACAACCCGCAGCAACTGGCCATGGTGCTGAAGGTTCTCGGCGGCATTCAGAACGCGTTCAACAAAACGGCCAAGGGAGGCAAGAAGATCTCGCTCGCCGACGTCATTGTGCTCGCTGGTTGTGTCGGTGTTGAACTGGCGGCAAAGAACGCCGGTGTCACCGTGAAGGTGCCGTTCAAGCCGGGCCGCATGGACGCCTCGCAGAAGCAGACCGATGTCGAGTCGTTCGCCGTGCTCGAACCGATCGCCGATGGTTTCCGCAATTATCTCAAGGGCAAATACAGCGTCTCAGCGGAAGAGTTACTCATCGACAAGGCGCAATTGCTCACACTGACCGCGCCGGAAATGACGGTGCTCATCGGCGGCATGCGCGTGTTGAACACGAATGCCGACGGCTCGGCCTACGGAGTCTTCACGCAACGCCCCGGAGCGTTGACCAATGACTTCTTCGTGAACCTGCTCGACATGGGCACAGAGTGGAAGTCGGTGTCGCCTTGCGGAAACGCCTTCGCTGGCGTTGATCGCAAAACCGGCGCAGCCAAGTGGACCGCCACGCGCGTCGATCTCGTGTTCGGATCGAACTCCGTGCTGCGTGCCCTCGCAGAAGTTTACGGCACGTCGGACTCGCAGAAGAAGTTCGTCCAAGACTTCGTTGCCGCTTGGAACAAGGTGATGAATCTGGATCGCTTCGACCTCGCTTAAGCTCGGACCTGAATTCGCCAGCCTGCCGGTCCTCGCAAATGATGGGTCGGCAGGTTTTTTGTTTCTGTCGAGGCTTTGGCTGCGTACGCAGTGGTGGTGGCCAAGCTGGATTCCACTGTTGCGCAAAAACGCCCCGGCGATTTCTCACCGGGGCGTTCTTTTGGAAATACGGTGCTGCGTTACTTAGTCGCGTTCATCAGGCTTGCCGGCCATCAGCGGATACACCACGCCAGCGAGTGCTGCTCCGACGATCGGCGCGACCCAAAAGAGCCACAGCTGTTGAATCGCCCATCCGCCCACGAATAGCGCCGGACCCGTGCTACGCGCCGGATTCACCGAGAGATTCGTGACTGGGATTCCGATCAAATGGATGAGTGTGAGACCGAAACCGATGGCGATTGGGGCGAAGCCCTGCGGAGCGCGCTTATCCGTTGAACCAAGAATAATCAGCAGGAAGAAAAACGTGAGCACCGCCTCGGAGACGAACGAGGCCATCATCGAATAGTGCCCGGGAGAATGTTCTCCGAAGCCATTCGATGCGAACCCGCCCGCCGTGGAAAAGCCCGTTTGCCCGCTGGCGATCACGTACAACACTCCCGCGCCCGCCGCGCCACCGAGCACTTGCGCGACGATGTAGGGGAGGAGTTCCGCTGACTTGAAGCGTCCGCCTACGCACAGGCCGATCGAAACGGCTGGATTCAAATGACACCCGGAAACGTGCCCGATCGCATAAGCCATCGTCAGCACCGTGAGGCCGAATGCCAGCGAGACGCCGACGAGGCCGATGCCGAGGTTGAGCGGTGTGGCGCCTTCCATGGTGAGGAATTTCGCCGCGAGAACGGCACTGCCGCAGCCGCCGAACACGAGCCACGCGGTTCCGAAGAATTCAGCCAGAAACTTGTTTTTCATGGCCGTGGACGGTGGCAATTCGGACTCAACTCGTCGACATTTTTCTGTCGCCTCTTGGTGGCTAAAATATCTGGACAGTCCACTTCAACTTCCCGCCGAAGTCAGCAGCCTGTTTTCAATCTTCCCCCTCTGCTTCGTAATAGAAGCCTCGAATGATCTCGGCGAGACCGGGGCGGAGTTGCAGCGCCTCGAAAAGTTCCTCCATGCCATTGAGCTTCCCTAATAATGTACGGCCGTAATCGTCGGTGGCGGCGCGCACGCCCATAGCCACGAGCAGGCGCAGCTTGGCATCGTGTTCATTCCACTGGAAAATCCACGCCACTACATTGGGACAGTTCGCGGCGGAGGCGCGGTTGACCCCCATGAACAACTGGCTCGCAGCTTGATTCTGGAAGCCGGAGGCGTGCTCGGTGAGAAACTTTTCCGTGGCCTCGTCGAGCGCGAAATCCACGCCGAATTCCCATGCCTCGCGCGCTGCTTCATGGAGACCGTCATCGAATTGGTGAACGGCTGCCTGCCCGGTCGCCTTCGCGTAGGTGATGCCGTAAGTGAGGCCGCAGAGGAAGAGGGTCCACGCGGCGAGATGCCGGTTCAACACGGATTCTTCGAGTTTCAAATCCCAGATCGTCTGCCGGGCGTCGACGAGCTTCTGCCACGGAATACCGTAGACGGGCGTGGTCCATAACGCATCGATGTCTTCCTCTTCATCGGAGTCGTCGTCATCGTCGTAACCGGGCGGCAATTCCCGGAGCGGCTCGCCGACGCATTCACGCCAGCGCATGAGGTAGATCTGGCATTGCTTGAACACGCCGCTGTTTGGGTGGTAGCGCCCGATGAGTTTGACGAGGCGTTCGTAGCGCTCGAACAGGATGGGATCGAACCGCGCCTGTTCGGCGGCGAGTTCCGCGCGCGCGGCGGGGTCTTGCTTAGCGCGTGCTTCGAGAGCTTCGAGGCGTTCTTGATGCTGGTAGGCGAATACCTGCTCGGCACCGATGTCGTAGCCGTCTTCGAGCAGGCGGTCGCGCTCGTTCATGACGATGCCCATGATGCGACGGCACTTGTGTTCGAGGGAATTGTAGGCGGGATGTCCGTGTAAGTCCGGAGGCCAGTTCACGCGGGGAACACTAAAACGGGGCGGGAAAATTGGCTAGCGGGAAGAGAACCGGGCCGTGCTGGATTTGCATTGGAAGGGCGGCAAATCGAGCGGACCTGAATGGGGAATTACTTCTTCCGGTCGTCGCGGATTATGCGCGCAAAGAAGTAAAAACATCCGGCCGCGCAAACCGCCGAAAGAGCGAGATAGCCGATTCTTTCGGTTCGAGTGATGCGATGCGTCGTAATTGGGCCGGTCGGCGAACCGAATCTCGACTGATGTTGCGATTCGAAACTGTTCTTTCGTGAGAGCCCTAAGAAACAGATCGCCCCTATGAAAAGCAGGAGGGCCATAAGTTTGCTCATTCGCTCGTCGAGTTAACGGTGAGCATTTCAGGGCGCGGCACCGGTGTTTGACGAGCACGGGTGGGCTGCTTTGTGCTCCACTACTTCAACTTCTCACTGACAACCTTCTCCAGCTTCACGGTGTCCACGGCGAAGAGGCGGATGCCTTCGGAGAGTTTCTCCGTGGCCATCTGGTCTTCGTTGTGCAGCCAGCGGAAGGCGGATTCGTTCAACGTGATCTTCTTCAGGTCGGACTTCGCGGCGGCTTCCGGCGTGAGCTTGCGCGTCACGGTGCCGGGCGTCTTTTGCATTTCCTCCAGCAGCGCGGGGCTGATGGTGAGGAGATCGGAGCCGGCGAGTTCGATGATTTCGCCGACGTTGCGGAAGCTCGCGCCCATGACCTCGGTCTTGTAACCGAACTTTTTGTAGTAGTTGTAAATCTTCGTGACGGAGACTACGCCGGGATCTTCCGCGGGCGCGTAGTCGGCCTTGCCGGTGCTCTTCTTGTGCCAGTCGAGGATGCGGCCGACGAACGGCGAGATGAGTTGCACGCCGGCCTCGGCGCACGCGACTGCCTGGGCGAAGGAGAACAGCAGCGTGAGATTGCAGCGGATGCCATCGGCCTTGAGCTGCTCGGCGGCGCGGATGCCTTCCCACGTGGAGGCGAGCTTGATGAGAATGCGGTCGCGCGCGATGCCGGCCTTTTCATAACGGCCGATTAACGAACGGGCTTTGGCGACAGACGCGGCCGTATCGAAGCTAATGCGCGCATCGACTTCGGTGGAAACGCGGCCGGGGACGATCTTCAAGATTTCGAGACCGAACGCGACGGCGAGTTTGTCCATCGCGACATCGAGTGCCTGACCGGACGCGCCGGCTTCCTGCTTCGCATCGGCAATGGTCTTGTTCACGAGGTCGGCGTATTCCGGCATCGTGGCGGCCTTCAGGAGGAGGCTGGGATTGGTGGTGGCATCACGCGGAGTGTATTTGCGGATGCTGGCGAAGTCGCCGGTGTCTGCGACGATGAGGCAATGTTGTTTTAGGGCTTCGAGAATAGTGCTCATAAAATCGTTTGGCGCGTGGTGTTGAACTGATCGCTTGGCCAAATCGTAACCTCGTCGCGGTTGGAAACAAGGGGAATGACGGTGTGGATCGCGGAGAATTTAATCATGGACGGGATGAAAACTTTTCAGGCTGATATCGTCAGCGGCGACGGCAAGAAAGGTTGAATTCCCGCGAGCGCTTGGACATTCTGCGCGCATGAGTGAACACACGGAGATGATGACGTGCCGTCTCGATGACGGACGCAAGACGGTGGAACCTTGCACGATCGTGATCTTCGGTGCGAGCGGCGATCTTACAGCCCGCAAATTGATTCCGGCGCTCTATCACCTCTACAAAGAGAAGTCGCTGCCGCCTCAATTCCGCGTGGTGGGCTTCGCGCGACGCGAGAAGTCGGACGAGGCGTTCCGTGCGGAACTGCGCACCGCGCTGGATCAATTCTCCCGAACCAAGCCGGTGGACGAGAAGCTGTGGGCGGAGTTCTCGTCAAACGTAGTTTATTGTCAGGGAGATTTCGGAGACGCTGCCGCGTATCAGAAATTGGGTCAGCAACTCAATGGGTTCTGCAACACGCAACTGGCGAAGAATCTACTGTTTTATCTGGCGATTTCGCCGAGCCAGTTCGCGGAAGTTGTGGAACATCTGCACGGCGCAGGGTTGTTGAAGAAGGACAGCGAAAACGGCGAATGGCAGCGTATCGTCGTGGAAAAACCGTTCGGGCACGACCTGACGTCGGCGCATTTGCTGAATGCGGACCTGACAAAGCACGCTCACGAGAAGCAAATTTTCCGCATCGATCACTACCTCGGCAAAGAAACGGTTCAGAATATTTTGATGTTCCGGTTTTCGAATTCCATTTTCGAACAACTCTGGAACCGCACGTCGGTGGATCACGTGCAAATCACCGTTAGCGAGAAGGTCGGCGTCGGCGGCCGCGGCGGCTACTACGAGGAGGCCGGAGCGATCCGCGACATGGTGCAGAACCATTTGCTGCAGGTGCTATCGCTGATCGCGATGGAGCCGCCAGTCTCGCTCGAAGCGGAATCCGTGCGCGACGAAAAGGTGAAACTGTTGAAGTCGATCCGAACCATGACGGCCAGCGAAGTCGCGAAAAGCGTCGTGCGCGGTCAATATTTCGCGGGCACCGTCGGTAGCGAGGTGCGTCCCGGCTACCGCCAGGAAACGAAGGTGAAGCCAGATTCCAACGTGGAAACCTATGTGGCCCTGAAATTATTCATCGACAACTGGCGCTGGTCGGGCGTGCCATTTTATCTGCGCACGGGCAAGAGCCTTCCGCTCAGTGCAAGCGAAGTTCGCGTGCAGTTCCGCCCAACGCCGAGCGTGCTATTCGCGGCGCAGTGTGGCCCGAAATTGGATGCGAACGCGATCACGTTGCGCATTCAACCCGATGAAGGCATCAGCGTCCGATTCAACGGAAAGGTGCCCGGCACTAGCCTCGGCGTGCGCCCCGTCCGCATGTCGTTCAGCTACGATAGCGAGTTCGGAGCTTACACTCCGGAGGCCTATGAACGGCTGTTGTTGGAAGCAATCGCCGGCGACGCGACATTGTTTATTCGGCGCGACGAAGTGGAAACGGCATGGAGTATTGTCGATTCGATCCGAGCAGGCTGGGAAGGGCAACCGTTGACGAACCGGGAGTTCTACGCCGCTGGAACATGGGGGCCGGTCGCCGCTGATGATTTGCTCGCTGCCGGCGGCCATGCGTGGAGAAATCCTCAACCGCCAGCGACCAAAAAGATTTGAGCGTCCCACTTTGTTTCGATGGAAACAGGCGGCCCACCAAACTACGGACTCGAATCGTTTACCAGCGCGTCCGAACTCGCAAACGCTGCGGCAGATCGATTACTGGTTCGCCTGAAGCAGCGACGGGACACCGAAGGCCCGTTCCGCCTTGCGATCTCGGGAGGGCGAATCTCGGGAGATTTCTTCAAAGCAGTTGCCACACTCGGGCGCTCTCAAACTCGCGTTTTTGCTGGTGTCCATTTTTTTTGGGCGGACGAACGTTGCGTTCCACCGGAACACGTGGAAAGCAACTTTCGATTGGCCAATGATTCGATGCTCAAGCCATTGGGAATTCCAGAGGACCAAATTCATCGAATCCATGGTGAGATTGATCCAAGCGTCGCCGCAATCGAGGCACAAGCCGAGCTGACTCGCATTGGCAAGAGCTCACAAGGAACACCAGTTCTCGATTTGGTTCTGCTGGGCATGGGTGAGGATGGGCACATAGCCTCCCTTTTTCCTCCCGCACCGCCCAAGATCGACGCGAATGAGCCGGTCTATCGCGTCGTCGTCGCCGTGAAGCCCCCGCCTCATCGGATTACTCTAACCTACTCGGTGTTGGCTAATGCAAAGGACGTCTGGGTATTAGTTGCCGGTGCTGGGAAAGAAACGGCCTATCAGAATTCGATCAAACCAAACGGCGGCACTCCGCTGGCACGGCTATTGAGCAACAGAAAATCGACTCTGATTCTAAAAAATGTTGAATTGTAAATTGCTCGCAACAAATACTTTGAGAAGCATTATCACGATTGAGAATAATATTTTGAACAAATGATGAGGTGAAACAATCTTATAGAGCGTAAGGAACACGCTATCCGTAAAGGGTTGGCAGAAAGGTCTTGTTAGCGGTAAGGGACGGATGGCGACGCTTGTAGCCCTTACCGCACATCTGAGCGCCGAGGTGACGGCGTTAATGACCTTATCACCAGTGAGCCGGAGCAATCCGGCTCATTTTTTGTCCTCACGATTTCCGATCTCCGCGTTCGCGCTATTCTTCGACCAACTCTGGCGAGTTGGGGCGCTGCCCACGGCTGGCAGAAACAAACCCTAAGGTGACCGCCACGGGTGCGTTATCCACCATGCTGTATACAATGATCTTCTCAAGGATCCGATTGGGTCGGCTCTCCGAACAAACCCGCGTCAATTCCTCCAACGAGCGAAAAGGCACCGTTTCCTCTGCATAATCGGGGGTATCGGTCTGTATGAAGACTGCCTGACCGATGGCGTACTGCGCTGGTTGCGGTTGGTTCACAGTCGGTTAACTGTTTGGTTCGGAGTAAGCTTAGCTTAAGTCCTGCCAAAGTAAAATTAAAATAGGCCCCAAGGACCGGCTCATGTTTTTGAGGAATTCCGCATTGCGCCAAATCGAACCGGAATCTATCCTCCGCGCCGATGAAGTATCAGCTCGATTTCGAGAAACCGCTGGCGGAATTGCAGCTCAAGCTGGAAGAACTGAAGCGCCATCCGGAGAACCACTCCATTGGGATCGATTTCGAAGAAGAAATCCAACTGATCGAGCGCAAAATCCAGGAAACTCGAAAGCAAATCTTCACGGATTTGACCCCGTGGCAACGCGTTCAACTCGCCCGCCATCCGCTCCGCCCTTTCACACTTGATTACCTCAAATCGACGTTCAGCGATTTCGAAGAGCTGCACGGTGACCGGCTGTACTCGGACGATCGCGCAATCGTCGGCGGGTTTGCGCGCTTGGGAGACCAAAAAGTGGTCGTCATAGGTACTCAGAAGGGCCGCGATACTAAGGAGAACATCCTCCGCAATTTCGGCTCCGCCCATCCCGAAGGTTACCGAAAAGCCCTTCGCCTCATGCGCATGGCCCACAAATTCGGCCTCCCCATTATCACACTTATCGATACTGCGGGCGCGTATCCCGGCATCGGTGCCGAGGAACGCCACATTGCCGAAGCGATCGCCGTCAACCTCCGCGAAATGACCTTGTTCCAGGTCCCAATCATCGCTGCCGTCATCGGCGAAGGCGGTTCCGGTGGCGCTCTGGGTATCGGCGTAGCTGACCGCGTGTTGATCCTCGAGAACGCCTACTATTCCGTCATCAGCCCGGAGGGTTGCGCTGCGATTCTGTGGAAAGATCGTAACGCGGCCCCCAAAGCCGCCGAGGCCCTCAAGATCACCGCGAAAGATTTGCTCGAACTCGGCCTCGTCGACGAAATCATTCCTGAACCGCTCGGTGGCGCGCAGCAGGATCCCGAAACCACCTCAGCCAACTTGCGCGCAGGCCTGCTCAAACACCTCGCGCAGCTCAATGCCCTTTCCACCAGGGACCGACTGCGCCGCCGCTACGAAAAATTCCGCCGCCACGGCAAGTTCAACGAACCCGCCGTCACCACCGCGTAGCGACTTGCCGATGGGCGCCATCGAATGAAGAGCCACCACCTTTATTCCGACCGATCCTCACCGAGGATCACGTCGCCACGTTAGCGTAACCACTCGCCGACATGCTTTATCCCCTCACGTTTCAGCCCATCTTTAAGGAACGCGTCTGGGGTGGCCGCAATCTCGAGCGCCTTTTCGGCAAGTCCCTGCCCGCCGGTCAGGTCATCGGCGAATCATGGGAAATCACCGATCGCCCCGAAGGCGTGAGCGTCATCGCAAACGGACCGTTCGCCGGAAAAAACCTCCGCTGGCTTATGGATCATGCCGGCGACGAACTCCTCGGCCCAGCCAAGCGTGCAGCGGATGGACGTTTTCCGCTGCTCGTCAAACTCCTCGATGCGCAGGACAAACTCTCCCTCCAAGTCCACCCGCCCGCACACAAAGCCGCTGCCCTCGGAGGTGAAGCCAAGACCGAGATGTGGTACGTCGCCGATGCGACCCCCGCCGCGGATATCTTTGTCGGACTGAAACGCGGCGTCACGGCCGCCGACTTCGAGCGCAAGATTCAAGACGGCACCGTGGCCGAATGCTTCCATCGCCATGAAGTCCATCGTGGCGATGCGATGTTTCTGCCCAGCGGTCGGGTGCACGCCCTGGGCGCAGGCAGCGTCATCTTCGAAATCCAGCAGAACTCCGACACTACCTACCGCGTCTTTGACTGGAACCGCATGGGCCTCGATGGCCAGCCGCGTGAACTCCACATCTCGCAGGCGATGGCCTCCATCGACTTCACCGATTTCGAACCAAGCCTCGTGCAGCCGAAAATTTCCAGCGCGAACGGGTTTCAATGGAGTGAACTGGCCGCGTGCGAACTCTTCCGCGTGACCAAATTCGAAACCCAGAGCCCGCTCGGAGCGCGCGTCACTCTGCCCCGCAGCGTCGCCGTCGTGGCGGCGCTAACCGGACGACTCGCGATTAGCAGCTGGGACGGCCGCGCTGAACCCGTCATGCTGGAACCGGGAAAATTCTGTCTCGTACCGGGAGATTTGAGCGACGTGGAATTGGCGACCATCGGCCCCGCGAGCGGCCTCCTGGCCAATCCGCTCTGAGTGCGAGAAAGTTTAAGGGTGAAGCGCGTGGGCGAGTTGCCATACCACACCGGGCGAAGAGGCCGCGCGTCTGTTCGCGAAAGCGAACGCGCCAGCCTCTTGATCCAAGTTCGGCGCATTGTTACCCATTCTTTTCTCGGCGAGTCTTTTCATAGTCCTCCAGCAAGCTGAAGAACAAATCAAACGCTTCCTTTTCGGACGCCGAGTTCTCCCGAATAAATGTTTCCCAGCCCTTCCCGCCATCGGGAAAAACGCAACCAAAACGCTGGGTGACAAATTTGTGGAATTCGTAAGCAACCAACCGCTCTGGCAAATCGTGACCTCGCTTCGCGGCCGCATATCCTAGCTCCCAGCCGCCAATGAAATTCACGAGGCTCGTGAAGCGATGCTCCGTGTTACCCAAATACAGCCCCGGCTTTTGTTTGATCCGGGTCAGGATTTGTTCCATAGGGAATTTCTTTGTCCCGCTTTTAACGCCCGATGCGGACCAACGTCGAGGGGTATTCGAGGCGACGGCGCGCCATCGAGGTGTTTGATCAAGAAGCGCTGACCAGTCGGAGCGGGTCTCACTTGCTCCCCAGTTCAAACTTCCCGCCCGCTTTCAACTCCGTGCGCTTCATTTCCCCGCCGCTGCGAGCGTCGAGCACCAGCACCGTGCTCTCGCCGCCGACTTCGAACCCGTTTTCCCTCACGAGAACGTAGGTGGATTCATCGATTCCAACGCCGAGCAACTCGGGGTGTGCTTGGATCGCCGCGCGCAATCGCGGCTCGCGTCCGCGCTTCACGAAATGCTGGTCCACGATCACGCCGGGCCACAGACCCAACCCCTCGCCGAGCGGAGGCGCAACTTTCCCATCCTTCGCGTCGCCCGTGCCCGTGATCATCACGTTCGACATCACCGCCGCGCCCGCGCTGGTGCCGCCTATCACCGCGCCCTTCGTGTAACGCTCGCGGATCGCGGCGACCACCCCGAGGCGATTCAACTCCGCCATCAGCCGCGTCTGCTCGCCGCCGGGCATCCAGATCAAGTCGGCCGCATGCACGGCGGCCAGCGCGGATTTCGCGTCGTTGGTTGGGATGGCCGCGACATGCGCGGCGCCCGCTTTGCGAAACGCTTCGACGGACGGCGCGCCATTATTGGTCGAGGAAGAAGCCAGCGGGACGACGAGCACGTTCACGTTCGTGCCGCCCGCGAGATCGAGCAACTTCCGGTGAAGTCCGCTCGGCGTCGTTCCCCCACCGACGATGACGAGCGTGCCGGTCGGCGACTCAGCTCGCGCGGCAAGCGCGGTAACGAAGAGGGCAAGGATACCGAGAGATTTCATTGAGGTTCAGATTCCACCAGCACGGCGATCATGTCGCGGCCAAACTGGAGACGAAGTTCCAACACCTCGCCCCGCTCAGTGCGTCATCAGGTAGAAGATCAGGTTGATCCCGAGCGGGTAGGCGACCTTCTCGGAGAATTGGTTGAAGTATTGTTGATTCTCCCCCTCGCGTTCCCAGCCGTCGCTCACGTCGCTGTTGTGGATCGCGAGGATCACGGGGCGTTGCCGGTCGTCGAACAGCGCCTGCACGTGCATGGTTTCAAAACCTTCGCCGCGATAGATGCGTTGCAGTTGCGAGTCCGGGTCGTTCGGATCGGCGTCCTGGTTCCAGAACTGGACCGTCGGCACGCGCAGCTTGTGCATCGGACCGGGGAGCGGATAGACGCAGTGAAAGAGCGGATGCTCGGTGTTCAACTCCGTCCACGAATGCTCCGGCAGCACGCGTTGAATCTGGCCGGCGAAGCCTTCCCATTCCTCCGCGCCCCAAAAATCATTCACCAGCATCGCGCCGCCGCCGCGGAAATATTTCCGGAGGATCTGCACCTCCTCGTCGCTCAAGCGCATATAGCCTGCGTGCTCGATGTAGAGGAGCGGATAATGAAACAGCAACGGATCGGTGAGCTTCAGCACGCGCGCGTCGGGATCGGTGCGGACCGTGGTCAATTGCTGGAGGCGAAAGGAAAAGTTCAGGTCCGCGTCCGGATAATCCACCCACCAGCCCAGCCGGCGACCGCGCCCAAAGCCCGAGCTGCGGCTGGAGTCGGAACGAAAGATGACGCGGGCGAAGGTGAACACGTCATGCTTGAAGCCGGGGGCGTTGGTCCATTCGGGCGTGCCCGTGCTATGCGACGCGGTTTCGCGCGCGGTGTGGACGTCGTCTTCGTTGATGATCAACCCGCCTTCGATGCGAATGAAATTCCCGGACTCAGCACCGGGCGGACGCGGGCTCGGACGCGGGAGGAACTGCGCGCAGCAAATGCCTGCGGTCAACCCGAGGGCAATCTTCCACCGAAGAATGGTTCGTGGAGCGGTCATCTTCCGAAACGCCGACCCCACCATACAGGAGCGAGGGGAAAAGGATAACGGTGATTGGATCCTGACGAGCCGGCTCAGGGAAGTTCTACCACGGAGACGCGAAGGCGCGGACAAAAGAGGATTTCAACCAACCAACCAAGCCGGCCCCAAGCCATTCGTCGCAGTCTTTCCTGTGATTAGCCAGCATTCGTGTCATCGCTCCAAAACCTGACGATATGCTTTGGGTGAAAGTGAATCTCGTCATCTGACTTCAAGAGTGTCGTGAACTGTGGTCCGCTGTCGAGCCTGCCAATAACGCAAGCCCCGCCTGACTCGGTGACTCGCACCCACATATGCTCACCCGAGAATGTCTGTCCGTTTTTAACGGTGTGATCTCGATACCGAAAAATCAGCTTAACGATGTCTCCGGGCTTCACGCTGTAACGTGCGTCATCATCAGGAATCGGATAGCGCAGGAATGGGTGGTTGGTAGCGTCGGCCTGCTCAACAACCTCCAAATCGTATCCATCCTCTTGCAACCTCGGATATGGATGGGGCGCGCTCATTCTGGCTAACAGTAAGATTGCGCGACAGGATTGTCGTTTATCACTTCCACGGGTCGGAGCCTAAAACTTCACTTCAGCCTTGGCCAGCCGGATTTTCCCTGCGCGCGTTCGCGCGTCTCGGAGAGACGCTTTGAAGCTAGCCCCGGCTTTTAAGCCGGGGTTCCGGTCCGCCCGTTGGCCCGAGTCCCGCAGGGACGGCTGAACTTTCAATCGTCCCTTCGGGACTCGACCACTTCACCCCTCGCACCCGACGTTGAAACGCCGGGCTAGGGTCAGGCGTCCCTCGCGGGACTCACGGCACCGCTGACCGGCAATTCCCCGTTTTCCACCCCTCCGGCGGACGGCTGAGACAGCCGTCCCCACCTTGGGTTGTCTCAACGCGCCATTTTCTACGCCACCCGGTTTCAAGGGGAAAACAAGGGCCAAGTTTTGCCCGCGAATGACGCGAAAAACGCGAATTTCAGCCGAAAACAATGCAAACCCTTCGATTTTAGCGTCTTTCGCGTGTTTCGCGGGCCAATCTGCCGGAAATAGGCCCTAAATTCGGGGAATTTTGACTCCGATCACGATGATTTTGACTCCAACGGCGATAGTTTTGACTCCAATCGTCGCAATTGGAGTCAAAATCGTGACGATTGTGACCAAAACTATCGTCGTCGAGGGCAAGATAATGGCGGTCGTGACCAAAACGGTCGCCGTTGAGGGCAAGACTATGGCCGTCGTGACCAAAACTGTGGCCGTTGAGGGCAAGATGGTCACGGTGGTGACCAAAACCATCGCCGTCGGGGGCAAGATCATGACAGTCGTGACCACGATAGAGGCTGTCGTGACTCCAACCGTCGCTGTCGAGCCTTCGACGGTGACGATCTTAACTCCGATGGTGCGCACCCCTTTCGGCGGCTAAGCAAAGATTCGCGCTTTTCCCTTCGCGTGAAACCGGAGCGCTATTCCAACACCGTCTCCGCCATCACGGCGATGAGGTCGCGGCCGAATTGGAGGCGGTCGGCGACGGTCGGTTGGCGGCCGAGTTTCTTGCTGGGGCCGGTGCGTTGTTCCATCAGGAGCACGGGCACCTTGCGCTCGTTGTAGAGCGAGTTGGTGGTGTTGGACGGCCGCTTGTTGATGCCGAGTTTGCGCGCGGGATCGAAGGAGGTTTTCTCCACGAGGTTCGTGTAGAGCCGCTGCATCATCGCCTGCGAGGCGTCGTCGTCCGCAAAGGTGTCGATGTATTCGGTGACCTCGGTGTTGTGCAGGTTGATCATGAGATCAATGCGCCGGCCGGAATCGACCTGGGCGAAGATCGCGCGCTTCACATACCAGATCTCGGGCATGAGGCGGAGCTTCTCCTTGTCGCGCAGATCCACCTCGTCCCAGTGGCGGTTGACGTCGAAGCCGTTCGCGTTAAAACGCACCCAGCCATTCACGCAGCCGTCGGGGTGCATCATGGGCGTGAACTTGAAGACGACCTTGCGGCGCAGCTCGGCGGCGCGCGGGTCGTCGCTGGTGACGAACCGCAGCGCGCCTTCCATCACGTAGCTCGTGCCGGCTTCCCACGCGTGCTGGCGCGCCTGGAGCCAGACGATTTTCTTCGCGTCATCGGGCGTGCTGAAATCGGTGACGGTGACGAGGTGCAGGTCGCGACCATGCACGGTCTTGCCGATGACCTCGGTGCGCGCGTGCGGCGAGCGGTCCACGTCGGCAAGCAGGCGGAGCAAATCGCTGTGCGTGTAGGGCGGGATGTGCGCGATCCAGAGCGTGTTGCTCTCGGCGTGGAATTTCAGCGTGGCTTCCTTGTTCGTGTTGTCCCAACCCATCGCGGAAAAGTGCGTCCAGGTTTTGCCGTCGTAGCTGAAGACGGGGATGGTCTCGGCATACATCGGGCACGCGCCGGGCTTGTCGTTGTATTCGCCGACGAAGTCCGTGAGCGTGAGCGTGAGGTCGCGCCCGGCGACGTTGTCCATGCGGAAGAAATGCCACGACGCCTGGCGATTGCGCCCGCGCTCATCGTATTGCCCCTCGACGTGCAGCCGGAACTCGGCGTCGCCGAGCTTCTCGACCTTGCCGAGCGAACCGCCCTCGAAGTTTTTGTTGATGAGGATGGGCGGCAGGTTGGTTTGCGCGAGTGCAGCGGTGCAAAGCGCGGCAACGGCCAACGCGGCGAGGGCAAGTTGTTTCATAGGCGGGAGAGTTTACTTCACGGCGGATTTGAAATGTTTGTCGAGCCACGCGAGCGCGGCGGCTTCGGCCTTCTCCGCGTCGGGGCCCTTGAAGCCGTGGCCGGCGCCTTCGAGGGTGAGCAGTTCCACATCGACGCCGCATTGCTGGAGGCGGTCGCGCATCCAGAGACCCTGCTCATAGTTCACGTATTTGTCCTCGGTGCCGTGCAGGATGAGCGTCGGCGCGGCGTTCGGCGTGGCCCAATTGAGCGGACTCGCGCGCACGTGCTCGGCGCGATGCGTGGAAAGATCGCCGCCGAAAAAGAGCGGCAACACTTCCGCAGCGTCCACGCTCTTGCCGTAGGACTTCGTGAGATCGCTGGGGCCGTAGTAATTCACCACACCGGCGATGGCGCTGGATTGATCGAGATTCCCGCCGTCGCCTTCGAATTCTTTCACGCCCGCCGTCACGCCGAGAAATTGCACGAGATGTCCGCCCGCCGAGCCGCCAAGCGCAGCAATGCGCGCAGGATCAATGTTGAGTTGCTTGGCATTTGCACGCATCCAGCGGACGGCGGCTTTGCAATCGTAGACAGCGGCGGGAAAGCGGTTCGTCGGCGCGAGCCGGTAGGTGATGGTCATGGCGACGTAGCCGCGCGACGCGAGGGTGAGGCAGAGCTTGTCGTAGCTCTCGCGCTTGCCCGCGCGAAAGCCGCCGCCGTGAATGCAGACGACCGCGGGGAACGGACCATTGCCGCTCTTGGGTTGCGCGAGATTCAGCTCCAGCGGCACGCCGCCGGGTCGCGAGAATTCCACGCCGCGCTGGAAGGTGACATTGTCCGGCACGGCCAATTCGGCGGCGCGGAGCGAGAGGGAGAGCAGAGTGGCGACGGTCAAAGCCGCGAGGCAGCGTGAAGTGACGGAGAACATGCGTCGAAGCTAGAGCGAGCGCGGATGCTTGCCAAGAACGCAACGGCTGGGAATTCTCTTGGGCATGTCCACGCACATTCTCCGGAAAAGTTTCACGTTCAGTTTTCTTTGCGTCATGGCCGGTGTTTCTCTTGCGGGCGAGCCGGCGAAGGTTTTGAAAGTCTGGCCCGACGGCATCGCGGGACCGAAACCGGAGGGGAACGTTCCCGCCGAGGAAGTGTTGCCACCGGTTCCGAAAGCGAAGTCCGTTCTGCGGTTGGCCAACGTGAGTTCGCCGGAACTGCTCGTCTTCCCCGCGCCGAAGGACAAGGCCACGGGCACGGCGGTGGTCATTTTGCCCGGCGGAGGTTTCGCGAAGCTCGCGATGGATCTCGAGGGCACGGAGGTCGCGGAACATTTCAACACGCTCGGCGTGACGGCGTTCGTGCTCAAGTATCGCACGCTGCCGGAGAAGCAGGAGAATCCCGCGCTCGGACCGGCGATGGATGCGCAGCGCTCGATCAGCATCGTGCGCAGCCGCGCCGCGGAGTTCGGCGTGCGTGCGGATCGCATCGGGATGCTCGGTATCTCCGCCGGCGGCCAGACCGCGCTCATCGCCACGAGCAATCATGCCCGCCGTCTTTACGAGCCGAAGGTCGACGCGGACAAAGCCTCCTGCCGTCCGGATTTCCTCGCGTTGGTCTATCCGTGGAAAATCCAAGACGCAAAGGACGCGACGAAGTTGCGCGAAGATATCCGCGTGGACGCGACGATGCCGCCGGTGTTTATCGGCCACGCGGCGGATGATCCGGGAGCGAAGGTCGAGGGGAGCGTGATGCTGTTCTCGCAACTCAAAGCCGCGAAGGTGCCTTGCGAAATGCACATCTACCAGAAGGGCGGCCACGGCTTCGGACTGCGCCCGGCCGACGCACCGTGCCCGACGGACTGGCCGAAGCGTTTCGCGGAATGGCTGAAGCTGAATGGCTGGTAATGGGTGGGCTGGTGCGATTCACTAACCCGGACTGATTCTCAAACGATTATGAAATCCTTTTTAGTTTACGGCATGGCGATCGCGTTCGCGGCTCAATTGTCCGCAATCGGTGCGGAGCAACGCACACTCGGGAGAGTTTTCGACAAGTTGAAACACGGCGACGAAACCACGATCGCGTATTTCGGCGGCAGCATCACGGCGGCGAATGGTTATCGCGTGAAGACGTTCGCGTGGTTCACGAACAGTTTTCCGAAGGCGAAGATCACGCAAGTCAATGCGGCGATCGGCGGCACGGGCAGTGACCTGGGGGCGTTTCGGTGCGGTATGGATGTGATTGCGCGCAAGCCGGACCTCGTGTTCGTCGAATTCAACATCAACGACGGCAGTCCGACGAATGAGTTCCGCAAGGCGACGATGGAGGGAATTGTGCGGCAGTTGTGGGCCAGCGAGTCTAAGCCGGAGATTGTTTTTCTTTACACCACGAGCCGCGATCTCAACAACGCACGCGGCAGTCATCCGGCCGTGGCGCGGCATTACGGAATTCCGGAGATTGATCTTCAGCCGCCGCTTATCGCGGCCCTCAAGCGCACCGATCTGCCGAAACCGACGGAAGAGCAGTTGAAGAATCCCAAGTTCAACTGGAAGGCGCCGGGCCAAGTCTTCATGGGCGACTCGGTGCATCCGAATGATCTTGGGCATTCGATTTACACGGAGACGATCGTGGCGTACCTCAAGACGCAGGTTGACGCGAAGTTGATGTCGGCGCCGAGGTTGGGTGGGCCATTAGCCAGCGATGAGTTTGCGGCGTGTGCGATGATTGCGCCGAGCGCTGCGAAGTTGTCTGGTGATTGGGAAGTGGCTGCACCGGCGGCAAAAGGCCGGTATCTGCACGGTACAATCAACGCGCGTAACCCGGGTGACTCATTGGAGTTCGAATTCGAGGGAACTGCGTTGGGCTTGTTCCTCAATGTGCAGAAAGACGGGGGAAAGTTCTCATGGATCGTCGATGATGGAGTAAACGCGCCCGAGGACAAGAGCTATGGCGGTCCGAGGGGAAAGAAGCAGGGAGTGGTGGATACTGCGCCTGGGCCTTACTTTCCTCGCAATCACTATGCGATGCTAACGTGCGGTTTGAGCCCGGGAAGGCACGTCGTCAAAATCAAAGTTCTCCCCGAGCACGACAAAACCAGCACGGGAAACCGATTGTTGATCGGCTATTTTCTAACGGGAGGTAACAGGCGTTAAGCGCCCGAACCAATCAGGCGAACGGATCGCTTTATCGGCGGGCCAGTCGGCGTGAGAAGATCGTGGCCCCAGCCAAGCCGATCACCATGAGGGCAACCGGCGCCGGCTCCGGAACCGGAGTTTCATTGAAGATCAATTGGGTGCCGATGACGTTTGTGCCCCAGCCGAAACTGGGAATGTTCAAAATTGGAGGAGCGCGGTTGGCAGCCACGTCGGAGTTATCACCCGGCGCCAAGATATAGCCGGTGCGATTATGGATTGGCGCGTTAACGACTTCCAAGGTCCATGTCCCGAACATGTCCATGCCGTTGAAGTCGCTGAATTGGGAAAAGTTGGTTCCTACGGGAGCTTGTCCATAGAATTGCGGTTGATACCGCACGCCTTGGACGCCGTTGATATTGTATTCAGGCCCGTGATAAGGCGCGAAATCATGAACGTTGGTAGGAGGTCCTGACGCCGGCACGCTGCTTTCGATCCTGAACGAGCCTTGATCGTCAAAATACGTGTCCTGAAAGTTGTTCGTCGATTCTCCTCCGCCCAGAAAATAAAACGTCGAGACGTTGCGGTTGGGAGAAATTAAGCTGACGGCCAAATCGCCGACGTGGGTGTGAACCATCGCAATGCGTAAATTCAAGTCGTTGACCGTTCCGTGATTGGTCACCGTGAAAGTGAACTGGCTGGTGGAGTTGGCCGCGATGAAGTTCGCGGCGGAATTGGAGTTCACGGCGTCAAAATGAGTGTCCAGAGGAACGACAATCGTTTGGGCAAAGGCCAATGGCGACAAAGCCAAGGTCATGCAGGCCGTGATGATTGGAACGATTCGTTTGAAGTAGGGCTGATTCATGGTCTGAGAAACACGTTCGTGCGGTTCTGGTTACCGTACTAAACGGACTGGAGGAAATCCTAGTGATATTGCTCGAAAAGTCAATTCTTGGTTTGTGAATTTGGGCGTTCTACACGCCGGTGGGGCCGAGGCTGGACTCTGGTCAATTGACCGTCGTTTGCTTCTGACGAAGGGCTTCGAGGTTGGCGAGGGCCGAGGGTTCAAATTTCATGGCCAGAGATTTGGTGAAGGCTTCGATGGCCTTTTTGTCTTCACCTGCCGCCCGGTAAAAGACTCCGATTCGGAGCCAAAGCGTAGAATTATTGGGATCCATTGCCAGCGCTTGATTGAACATTTCCTCGGCCTTTACAGGATCGCCAGCCAAGGCGTGTGCGTAGGCTTTTCCGGCCCAAGTTTCGGCGTCAAAACGATTTAGCTCACTCGCCTTATCGTAGGCTTCAAGGGCGCGCTGGGCGAAGTCCTTTTGGGCGCTTCCGATATCGACACCACTCATCGTTTGTCCCATGCGCAGATAAATATCACCAATTCCGCGGTATGCGGCGTAATTATGCCCATCCCATTCCAAGGACTTTTGGTATTTGGGAAGTGCCTCATCGAACAGTTGATGTTGTTTGAAATCGTTGGCAATGGAGAGATTGTGCTGGGAATTGTAGAGTCTGGTCCCGAACCAGCCAGCCAGTGCAACTCCTATCAGCAGGACCGCGGCGACGCTGAATTGGTGGGTTCGAGCCATTTGCACACGGCGTGAACTTCCTTCACCGCGCTCCATCGCGACTGCCAGTGCTATTAGCAGCATGATCATCACGGCGTTTGCGGGAATGTGAAAGTGGAAATCGGCAAGGGAGTGAACTAACACTGCTGCCACTGCGAATGCGCTGCCTACCGCGAACGCTCTTTGGTCGGAAAAATTCGCAAAATTGGATAAGTGGGCAACCTGTCGGAAGTAGCAGACGAGTGCGAACACGATCAAGCCGAGCCCGATCAAGCCATAGTCGGCGGTCAGTTGCAGAAGGTCGCTGTGTGCGTAGACAGGATCCATCTGCATTCGCGAATCGCGATGTTTGGCTTGAAACCACTCCCAAGTACCTGGTCCGGACCCAAAAAGGGGATGCTCTCCGATGATTCGAAGGGACGAGGACCACAGCATGGAACGTTGATTGAAGCTGAAGTCAACCTTGCTCCCTTTTTCGGTAGGGACGGAGACGGTGGCTTTTATTCGGTTTTGCACCAATGGCACGCTGAGGACGACTATAAGTGCGATGGCGACGATTCCGGTGAGGATTCCGACTACGGTCTTGGAGACGGCACCCGGGAACCAAGCCCAGATGATGAAGGCGAGCATGGTCAAAGTGACCGCCAGCCAGCTGCCGCGAGACCCGGACGTTACGATTCCAGCCAGCACAACCAGCGTTGCGTAGCCTTCGACAATCTTCGGTCCGGCGTACGTTCCGAACGTCGCTTTTACTGCCGGGCGATGGAGAAGTATCCGCGCCAACAGCAAACCAAGCACGGTAGACAAGAATCCGGCGAAATGATTCGGGTTGACGAAGGTCCCGCTGGCGCGGCCTTGGTAACTCGCTGGACGTTCAGCAAACAGTACGACATTGCTTTTGCTCGCGAATTGCCACAATCCGTAGCCAGCCTCGCCAATTGCCAGAACCATGATAGCGAGGAAGATCAACGTTAAATCCCGGCGGTGATAAAGGTTGCACGCTACGGCAAAATAGATCGTCGCGTACAATGCTACATGGAACAGTTCGATCCGCGAGTCGCGCTCAATCGGCGAAGTGAAATACCGAATTAGCGTGTAACCGAGGAATAGCAAAACGGGCAGGTGAAGTGGGGAACTTATCCACGAAACGCGATCGCTGCTGAGGAGCTTTAAAGCCCAGAAAACTGCGAGCAACATTCCGCCCACGAAGAGCGGTGCGGCGGTTTCAAGCGTGACCGCTCCGAACGCGATGACGCCATACGCGAGCGAGAGGATCGTGGTAATGAGAATGGCCGCGTTGAGAAATTTCTTCATGAACGTCTCAGACGCGGCCAAAAACCGAGTGCCAGAACTCTGGCTTGGTCAAGGAAAGTAAGGACTCTGATTCGTGAGGCAATATTTACGCGAGAATAACGTCTCTATCGGCTTACTTGGCTGCTTCAACAGCGTCCACGGCCTTTTTCACGGATGACTTTTCTTCGGATTCACTCTTCAAAGTCGACGTCTTGGAGCATGGTCCGAGAGTTCCCCCGATTGCGAGGTACGTTTGAACTGCTGTGGGCATTACCGAGAGGGTGTGGCCTTTGTAGCAGATGTCGATCTCGTTAATTTGTACTGGAGAATTTGGGCGACCGATCGCCGGTGTAACCAGCGCGGGCGGTAACGGAGCAAGCGGGCTCGTCGACGGAGTTACGCTCGAACCCACTCCCGATGCGGCCGAGGAAACAGCTCCTGGCGCAATGGACTTTCCGTCTCCGCTGCCAACCAAGCTCGGTGAGCATGCTCCAAGCGTGGCGCCAGCCGCCAGCATCGAGGAGACGACCGACGGTGACACTGAAATGTTGCGACCGCGATAACACATCGCTTGATAGGTCACGTTTGTGCAAGCGCCCAACGTTGCCAAATTCGCCGTGATAAGGGAATTGGCCGTGGTTTGCGACACGAGGATCGTGCGGTTTTGATAGCAAATCGTCACCTTTGGATCAATGGGGGACGCGATTCCTTGCTGCCCCAAGGTTTCGGTTGCAAAATCACCCAAGCCGCCAACTGCCAGCGCGAAGAGGGAAATAGTGGTTAGTAAGGAAGAGTTTGGCTTCATATCGCTCCTGATTAGTCTTTTGTCAGCCAGTTTCGGGTTTTTTATTTACGAAGCTCAACCTACCGAACCGCGATCTCCGCGTTTTGACAGGTCTGTACTTCAGTGTGCAAGGGTTTCTCACTAAATTGGCTCGAAGTCAATTCTTTTTTCGGGACATTTCGTCCAGATTCGAGACAAATCGGAAGCGTTTTTTACTCGATGAGCCGCTTTTGCGGCGCATTACATGCTCAATCTTTCAAAACCCTGCAAATCTCATCTTAATTCAGCTTCCTGAGTACGCGAACGCGGTGGGTTTCACTATCGCCAACGAACACCGCACCGTCGCGATCGACGAAAACTCCGTGAAGGCGCGCCATCTTGCACTGTAACGGGTTTCCGTCGGGACCGTCGCCCTTTTCACCGGTGCCTGCAACCAGCTCTAAAATTCCTTTTTTGGTATCGATCATCCGTACGGAGTGACTTTCGGTGTCAGCGAGGAAAACGTTACCGTCGGGTGCGACTGCGATTCCCTTTGGTCCGGAAAGCGTTGCTAGCTTCGCCGGGCCACCGTTGCCGGTGAAACCTTTTTTACCAGTTCCGGCAACGTGGTGAATCTTTCCGGCCTTCAGATCAAATTTGAAGACTTGGTTACCCTCGCGAGTGGCAAGCCACAGGTTTCCTTGCGCGTCGAAATCGAGTGAGCGCGGCCCTTTGAGCGGAGTTCCCTTGATGGGTGAACCGTCCGGTGTCTCTCCGCCTTTTCCGGTCCCGGCGAAAGTTGTGATGATGCCCGTCTTCATATTCACCTTGCGGATAACATTGTTGCCAATGTCGCAAATGTAGAGGTCGCCCTGCGGATCGAACTGAATGCTGTGCGGTTGCTTGAGCTGCGCCTTGCTGGCGGGACCGCCATCACCGCTGTAGCCCATCTGTCCCGTACCGGCGAAGGTTGTTATGACGTGTGTTTTGGCGTCGATGCGGCGAACGGCGTGGTTCTGCATGTCCGCGATGTAAATGTTTCCCTGGGCATCAAAGCGCAGTTCGTGGGGAAGGTTAAACGTGGCCTTCAATGCTGGCCCGCCATCTCCCGAGTAACCTTTAGTTCCAGGCGTGCCGGCGATCGTGGAAATCGTTCCATCCGGAGCGACTTTGCGGATAATGTGCCCAGTGTACTCGCAAAAATAAATCGCGCCATCGGGCCCACGAACCACACCGAACGGATTATCCAATTGCGCTCGGGTGGCAGGACCACCGTCGCCCGAATGCCCTTTGACTCCCGTGCCCGCGAAGGTTTCGATCTTCCAATTGGCGGCGTTTGTCGTCAGGGAAAACGTGGCTGCGCCGATCACGATTAGGTTACGCAATGAGGTTTTGATAAAGGTTTTCATTTCAAAAGTTATTGGTGCCAGCCCGTTGGCCGCACGAGCAAAGGCTATTTGGTCATGGGCTGCATGGTCAACGGATCACGCAAGGGGACGTCGTGAATCTTTCCGTTAACCACGTCTTCCAACTTAACGGGGTGATTGGGATGGCCGAGGAGAATTTCCTTTTTCTCGCCGACGACGAGGATCGCCGCATTCTCTGGGGTCAGGTACTTTTTCGCGACGCGCTGCACATCAGCCGCTGTGACTGCTTCGAAACGCGACCGATACTTTTTGAAAAAGTCCGGCTCCTTCTGGTAGCGACCGGTGAATTCCTCTTGCGCGAGGTTGCTCGCGATCATTGCTTTGGTGGCAAAACTACGGGGGAAAGTGTCGATGAACGATTTCTTGGCCGTGGTTAGCTCTTCTTCCGTCGGTGGCGCTGCGGTCATTTTCTTCATTTCATCGAGCACCAGTGAAATCGCGTAGGCGACCGTCCGTGACTTCGATTGGAAGGCTGCGGTAAACGTGAGCGGATAATAGACGCCGCCTTGGAATGATGAGCCCGCCGAATACGCGAGGCCCTCATCCGAACGCACCCGATTCACGATGCGGGACGTGAAACCACCGCCGCCCAAGATATTGTTCATCACGATGACGGGAAAGTAGTCCGGATTGTCGCGTTTAACCCCGGGCAACATGATCGCCACGCGGCCCTGATTGACCTCTTTGTCCACAAGGTAGCCGCCGGGCGCGGCGAATTTCGTGTCGGCGGGCACTGGTGGCGCGGTTTTGCCCTTGAACGGCCATTTGGAGAAAAGTTGCTCCAACTTCGCCACCATGGCCGTGCGATCGAAGTCGCCGTTCACCGCGATAATGAAATTGTCCGGATGAAACCAGTCGCGATGAAAGGCCACGAGATCTTCGCGTGTGAGGCCGTCGATGTCGGCTTTGGTAGCGTAACGGTTCGCCCAGAACTTTTCGCCGAACGCGAGAAAGCGGCGTTCCCGCGCCTCGATGTCCTCGGAGGCGTCGTTCCGCTGCGCCATCGATTGGAGGAGTTGCTGTTTGCGGAGTTTAATTTTCTCCTCCTGAAAACGCGGCTCGGTGAGAACTTCCCGCAAGATCGCCAGACCTTCGTCGAGATCCTTCGACAACAAGTTCAAGCTCACACTACCCTGCGTGTCGCCGATGGTGGAATTCAAACTCGCCGCGAGAAATGCCAGGCGTTCGTCGAGTTCTTCCGCGGTCTTCGATTTCGTTCCGCCCTTGGTCAGAAGGTAACCGGCGAGATCCGTCACGCCGTCCTTGCCGACGGGCACGACGTAATCGCCCGTGCGCACGTAGATCACGAGATTGATCAAAGGCAGCTCACGATCGGGCACTACGTAAGCGACCGGGCCGCTCTTGAGTTTCACGCGGTAATCGGCCGGATTCGGCGGCTCATATTGCAACGGTGGAAACTTCAACTTCTCCGGACGATCGGGAATGCCGTCGGCGACGGCGAAATTCGCGAGCGCAACGAAACCAAGCAGAAGAAACGTTTTCAAAGTTGGGCGGATGGTCATGGTAAAAGTTCTCACTTCTTCTCCTTCTGCAATTCAACGATGCGGTCCTCGATCAATTTTCGGCGCAGGGTTAGGAACGGCTTGCTTTTCGCGGGTGCGCTGCCGGCCTGTTCGTCCATTTGTTTGAGCGACTGCTTGAGCTTGTCGACATTCGTCTCGGCCTGCAACGCGCCGGCAATCTTGCGGATCACCGCTTGCTGATCCGGAGGAAGGCTGGAGAGATCGCCCGTGACAGCCGCCTTGCTGCTGGCCTTGCGCGTGGTGATCAGCACGGCCCGATTAACCTGGGTGAAATATTTTTTAGCGACGCGTTGAACATCCGCCGCCGTGACCGCTTGAATCTTCCGACCGCCTTCGTTGATTTCGCGCCAGTCGCCGTTCCCGTCGGTGGAAATCAATTGGAACATGATCGCGGTGTTGCCAGACAAACGGCGATATTCGCTCGCCGCGAAGTTGTTCTTCACCTTCTGCAATTCCTGCGCCGGAACTTCGGCTTGCTGCAACTTCTCGAGTTCCGCGTAGATGCCTTTCTCGACTTCTTCCGGAGCGATGCCGTCTTTCGGTTCGCCGCCCGCGTTGAAGAGTCCGGCCCACTTCTTGGAAATCTGCTGTCCGTAAGCTTGCGTGGCGATTTCCTTACCCAACACGAGCCCTTTGTAGAGACGTCCGGTGCGGCCCGAGAGCAGCTGGGCGAGCACTTGCAACGCCGCCGAGTCCGGATGCCCAAACGGCGTCGTGTGCCAGCAAATATCGACCGCGGGATTCGCTTCCGCTTCGCCGATCATGCGCTTCTCGGCAGCTTGCGGGATTTCCGTCGTTACCACGTCGGGCGCGGAATCAAGCCCGCGCGGAATGCGGGTGAAATACTTCTCCGCGAGCGCCACGGCATTGGGCATCTGAAAATCCCCGACAAGGATCAACGTGAGATTTTGCGGCGCGTAATACAGTTTGTAGAACTCGTCAGCCTGCTTCTTGGAAATCGCCGGGATGTCCGAAGGCCAGCCAACCGTCGGCCAGCCGTAGGGATGCGATTCCCAGAACATCGCGCTATACGCTTCTTCAATGCGGCCCAACGGAGTTGCCTCCGTCCGCATGCGGCGTTCCTCGAACACCACGTCGCGCTCCGCGTAAAACTCCCGGAAAACCGGATGGAGAATCCGCTCTGATTCCATCCACATCCAGAGCTCGAGCTTGTTCGCGGGAACCGTAATGAAATATGCGGTCATGTCATCGCTGGTGAACGCGTTCATCCCCGATGCGCCGCCCGTCGTGTAGATGCGATCGAATTCATTCTTCACAAGTAGCTCGCGCTGCTTCGTGACGAGGTCGGCGAATTTCTTTTCGAGTTCCTTGTAATGCGCGGTTTTGTTTTCCGGTTTCTGCGGATCATCGATTTCACCACGGCGCCACGCGGCACGCATCTTCACTTCTTCCTGACGCATCTCTTCGCGGACGAGCTCCTGCTCCACGATGATCTTTTGATCCTTTTCGTAATCTTTCGTTCCGATAGTGGGCGTGCCCTTGAACATCATGTGTTCGAAAAGGTGCGCGATACCCGTGATGCCAGGCCGCTCGTTGGCGCTGCCGACATGCGCTACCCATCCGCCCGAAACGGTAGGTTCGTCGTTACGCTGCACGAGCAATACGCGCATTCCGTTGGCCAGAGTTTTTTCCGTGACAGGAACTTTCTGAGCGACGAGGGGAAGGGCCGTGACGCACCACGCCGAGGCAATGAGGAAAGCGGATCGGTAATTCACTCGGATTAACTACCTCAAACTAACTGGGCGTCAAAGGCGAATCCGGTGGCGCATGCGAAAACAGAAAAAAGAAGCGGACGTCTAGCGACGCCCGCTTCAACCCAAGTAACCAAACCAACCTATCTTCCCGCAGGAACCAGCTGCGAGAACACTGCGACCAGTGAACCAGACCGATCACAGAGGTCAGTGGTACTGACAAAAGTAATGACGACACTTTATTTGACCTTCTTCAACTAAATTTCAATTTTCTACCGCGCGATTTTTGTCCCCGGATTTCCCCGGTTCCGCCGGTTATCCGATGGTGCGCCTTTTTGGTATTCAGCCGCCTGCATCGGCGATACTCTCGCGCCATGAGGATTGTGAATCTGAATCCCGACACCGACATCGGGGCGAGCGCGTGGTTCGTCGAGATCGACGGCCACCACCTATTGATGGATGCCGGCACGCACCCCAAGCGAGAGGGGCGCGAGAGCCTGCCGCTCTATGAGCACATCAAGAAGGAACCGCTCGACGCCATCGCGCTTTCGCACTGTCACCACGATCACGTGGGGTCGCTGCCGGTTGCTGTCCGCCATCACCCCAAGGCTCACGTACTGATGCCGGAGCTCAGTTATTTTCTCATCGAACGCGTGCTGCACAATTCCGTCAACGTGATGACCAAGCAGCGTGATGAATTGGGCATCAAGGAATACCCTCTATACACGCACGACGAGGTCGATGACATCGCACCCCTCTTCCAAGGCTTCAAATACAACCGCGAGATCGAGTGGGCCGCGTTCCACAAAACCCGCGCCGGCGCTAGTTCACCCACGTTGGAATTCTTCGATGCCGGGCACGCGCTCGGTTCTGCCGGCATCATGGTCCGCGGCAAAAAGGAAACGCTTTTCTACACCGGCGATGTTTGCTTCCACGATCAAACCATTTTGCGCAAGGCACGCTTCGAAGATGTAAAAGCCGATGTTCTCATCATGGAAACCACCCGCGGCAACCGCGCCACGCCGGCTGGCTTCACCCGCGAAGCTGAGACCGACCGTCTCGCCAAGGCTATCCACGACGTCCTCGCGCGCAAAGGCTGCGTCCTCATCCCGACCTTCGCGCTCGGTCGCACGCAGGAAATCCTCGCGCTGCTCGCACTCCTCATGCGCGAAGGAAAACTGAAGCAACAACCCGTCTACATCGGTGGCCTGGGACGTGTGTTCACCGAGATCTACGACCTAGAGGCGCATCGCGCCAATCGCTCGCACACCAACCTCAAGCTCACCGAAGCCTTGAACCTCGTCGTCCTTGAAAAAGGACAAGCCGAGAAAATGAAACTCACCGGCGGCCGCCTCTTCGTCGTCACTGCGGGCATGATGAGCGAGAACACCGCCGCACACGATCTCGCCTCGCGCATGATCGGCGATGAAAAGCAGGCCATCTTCTTCGTCGGCTACGCCGATCCCGAGACACCTGGCGGTCGCCTTAAGGCCGCCAAGCACGGCGAAACCTTCGTCCTCAGCGGCAAAGCTGGCGAAGTCACCCGCCGTTGTCAGGTCGGCGATTTCGATCTCACCGCGCATGCGAACCGCGAGGAACTCCTCGACTTTGTGGGCCAAGTGTCGCCGCATACCGTGCTATTGGGCCACGGTGGCGAAGAATCACGCATGTGGTTCGAGGACCAGATCCGCACCCGCCATCCGAAGATTAAAGTCGTCCAGCCGCAGCCCGGCAAATCTGTCGAGGCCTAGCAGGTGGCGGTTGCCCCGAGAACCGCTCTGCCGGTGCCAACACTGTTAGAGGAAGTTCGCTGCCCATTATCGTCGCAGCGGCAGCGCGAGGCGCCGTTTGCCAAATTCAGCCGGCCAACGCCCCAGCGCACAAGCAGCGGTTTAGAGCAACGCTTGCTGATTGTCGTTTCGTGTGGGCGGTTCGATCGGTGCGGAATTCCCGTTCGTTTTGGGAAGGTGAAGTGCGACGAGGGCTTTGCGCAGGGGTTGACCCTGGAAGGTGAAGCCGGGTGCGAGGATGTGCGCCACTTCACCGCCTTCGGGAGGCGCGACTTGAGTGTCGTTGAGTTGATGGAATTGTTCGTTGAACGCTTCACCGGGTTGCGGCTCGTACGCAGCAAGGCCGACGCGGCGCACGAGGTCGCGACACGCGGCTTGGAATTGCGAGAGCTGATTGACAATGGAGGGCTGCCCCGAACGCACACCGGCTTGATGGAGCGCGAAGATGTGATCGAGCAGGTGAACCGTGAGCTGAATCCATTCCTGTTGCGCGCGGTTGGCTTTTTCGATTTCCAGCCGGAGATGGGAACGCTCCGCTTCGTTGTTCTTTTTCAAAAACTCCTGAAACGTTTTCGCTTCGTGCGCGATGAGGTCGA
Organism: Limisphaerales bacterium; assembly: GCA_044224905.1. Classification (GTDB taxonomy): domain Bacteria; phylum Verrucomicrobiota; class Verrucomicrobiia; order Limisphaerales; family JBGAJN01; genus JBGAJN01. The sequence continues at coordinate 73,303 of JBGAJN010000001.1, read as the reverse complement.
CGATCTGGCGTGCGTGAGCGGCGGTTTTGTCGGCGGAGTCTTGCACGGTCTGCCAGCGGGCGGTGGCACCGGTGAGTTGGGACGCGACGGCTTCGAGATTGTGAATCTGCGCGACGGTGTCGGCGAGTTTGTCGGCCTCGGAGAATTTCAGAATCGCGCGATGGTCGAGAATGAACGGCCACACGGCGATCGCCGCGCCGCTGCCGACCGCAGCGAGGCACGCGATGCTTTCCCAGAGGCCGAAGGCTTGCTGGCGAAGGGCGACGATTCCGGCCGCGAGCGCGAGCAGGAGGATGTCGCCGACGAAGAAGGGCCACTTGGGCAATTTCGGTGTGGTGCGGTCAGTCATAAATGAGGGAGAGATGTAGTCAAATGCGGTTCCCAAAGCGAACGAAAAGTGCAGCGCACCAGCCGTTCGTTGACACTCCAGCGCCCAAACCCTACGCTGCCGAACGATGAAGTCGTTGTATGATTCGTTGCTGGAACTGATCCGGCGCACGTCGGCGGAAATTCCGGACGATGTGCACCAAGCCATTCTCACGTCGCTGGAAAATGAAAAGAAAGGGACGATCGCCGAAGGGGCGTTGAAGATCATCGACAAGAACATCGAACTGGCGAAGCGCAAGTCGCAGCCGATTTGTCAGGACACGGGCAGCATTCTCTTCTACGTCGATTGCCCGGTGGGCTTCGATCAACTCGCTTTCGCCGATGCCGCCCGCGACGCCGTGCGCGACGCGACGAAGAAGGGATTTCTCCGGCAGAACTCGGTCGATTCGTTGACGGGCAAGAACGACGGGACAAATCTCGGTCCCGGGTCGCCAACGTTGCACTTTCACCAGCATCGTTCGGACGATGTGCAGGTGCGGTTGATGTTGAAAGGTGGCGGTTGCGAAAATGTCGGCGCGCAATATTCGCTGCCGGCGGAGAAGTTGCACGCGAATCGTGATCTCGATGGCTGTCGGAAGGTGATTCTCGACGCGGTGCTCCAAGCGCAAGGCAAAGGCTGCGGTCCGGGCGTGCTCGGCGTGTGCATCGGCGGCGACCGCGCGACCGGCTATGAATTCTCGAAGCATCAATTGCTGCGGCTGATTCCCGATCGGAATCCGAATCCGGAATTGGACAAATTGGAGCAAGATATTTTGAAGACCGCGAACGAACTGGGCATTGGCCCGATGGGTTTCGGCGGCAAGACGACGTTGCTCGGCGTGAAGATTGGCGCGGTGAATCGTTTGCCGGCGTCGTTCTTCGTGAGCATCAGCTATATGTGCTGGGCGTACCGGCGGCAGGGCGTCTCGTTGTCGCCCGAGGGCAAAATTGAGAAGTGGTTGTATTGAGAAGCCATGATTGCGATTCGAACTCCAATTACGGAAGCGACGATTCGTTCGCTTAAAGTCGGCGATGCCGTGGAAATTTCCGGCAAAGTATTCACTGGTCGTGACGTGGTGCACAAGTATCTGCACGAGGGCGGGAAGCTGCCTCCGGGCGTAGATCTCCAAGGTGGCATTATCTATCACTGCGGGCCCGTCGTGATGAAAGACGAGCAGGGGAATTGGAAAGTCACCGCGGCCGGTCCGACGACGTCGATCCGCGAGGAGCCGTATCAGGCGCAGATCATCAAGGACTTTGGTCTGCGTGGCGTCATCGGCAAAGGCGGCCTGGGCGATCGCACGCTGGCTGCATGCAAAGAATACGGCTGCGTTTACTTCCACGCCATCGGCGGCGCGGCGCAAGTGCTTGCGGAATGCATCAAGTCCGTGACGAACGTCTACTTTCTGAAAGAGTTCGGTTCCCCGGAAGCGATCTGGGAATTCGAAGTGGAAAACTTCCCGGTGGTGGTGACCATGGACGCGCACGGCAACTCCTTGCACCGCGAAGTCTTCGCTGCCAGCCAGGCCGAATTGGCCAAGCGCATCTGAGTTGGACGCGCGGCGCGTTTCACTGAGGATTCCCTTCGCGAGTCTGCGTGCGTGATCTGCGCACTCTGTAAAAAAAGAGTTCAGCGAACTGTCCACACCTTGGCTGTAAAGACGCCTCGTGGATTATCAGAATTGAAAGACGAGGAGTTGTCGGAAACCTTCGCGGCACAAGGGTAATTCTCAGTGGTGATTCCTGCGTATGAAACACTGCGGTTTTGTTGGTGATTCTGAATCATTGGCGTTTTGAATATCGTTCATCAGCGGTGAGGCAGTGTTTACTTTTCGGACACAGCTGCGTGACGTCATTCGTGATTCTCCTCGTTGTTGCGAGGACGTTGCATTCTTCAATTTGGCAAGGGCGGTGCTAGTTAACCCGGTAAGATTAATAGTAGAATCACCGGGCCAGGATGGGCTCGCTTAGTTTGATGACAGCACGGAATGCATGAAGACCGCCACAATACCTCCCCGCCCGTCGCTGCTTTTTACGAACCCATTACGGTTGGTCGAGCAGCGAGCGCGGGAATTCTGGTCCGGAGTTCTATTCGTCTTAGGGAGAAATCAAATGAGTAGAATTCGGAACGGGGATTCCATCTCAAAGCGAGTGTTATGAGAATTCAGCAATGTTCAGGAGCGAGGTTGTCGCAACGCGGTTTGGAAGGCTTTTCCTTGGCCGAGGTTGTTATGGCTGTAGGCATCACCGTGTTGGTGTTTGCGGGCGGAGTTCTTGGTTACGTCCAATCAGCGCAGCAGGCGGAGTGGGCCGCCTATTCCCTGGCGGCGAATTCTTTGGCGCAGCAAAGACTAGAGCAGACGCGGGCGGCTAAGTGGGATACGCAGGCGAATCCTCCAATCGACAACTTGGTCGGAACTAATTTTCCATCTCGAGTAGACGTCCTCGATGTGCCGATTGCCGGTACCAATATTGTTTACGCCACCAATATCACCACGATCAGCAATATATCGGCGAACCCGCCCGTGAAGATGGTTCGCGTGGATTGCACCTGGCGATTTTGGAATCGTGGCGTCTACACGAACACAGTGGTCACCTACCGGGCTCCTGACCAATGATCTTCAACCTGACACCTCATCGTTCGCGTCTGATTTCCTCGCGTGGTTTTACCCTGCCGGAAATCTTGCTGAGCACCGGTATCTTCGTTTTTCTGATGGCGGGACTGCTTTCGAGTCACATTTTTGGAATCAAGTTGTTTGAAATCTCGAAGGCGAAACTGGTTGCCAGCGAAGACGCACGCAAGGCGGTCAGTATGATGGTGACGGAGATCAGAAATGCGAAGATTCTTCGAATCGGAAGCGGCACTCTGACATCATTCTCGGAAGTCGGCGTCAATTCAAACCAAGTGGGCAGCGCCATCCAGATTTATCCGACGACCAATACCAATACCTATGTTCGCTACTTCTGGTCGACTGTGGATAAGAAACTCAAACGAACCACCAATGGAACGAGCGCTTTTGAAGTCATCGCCAATTCGGTGAGCAATCAAATGGTGTTTTCCGCTGAAGACTACGCGGGGAATATTTTGACCAACAACGAAAACAACCGCGTCATCAGTTTGCTGCTGCAGTTTTATCAGTTGGAGAACCCGTTGATCCCGATTGGCCCGGGTAATTATTACGACTACTACCAACTGCGAACCAAAATCACCCGGAGAACCCTGGAATGAAGATTGCCCCTTTTTTGGCTCGGCCACTGGTGCGGTCGCGGGGATACGCGCTGCTGGTGGTCATGATGTTCACCGGCGTGAGCTTGATCGTGCTGGGCACGACGATGAAATGGTCGAACAACAACTCCACCTTAAACCAGAGGAATAACGAATACTTCGCCACGCTCGCGGCAGCCGAAGCGGCCACTGAAAAGGTGCTGGCGAAGCTCGGGCAGGATTACCAGAGCGGAGGCGAGACACTGGTCGTGGCCAACTCGAACTCCTATCCCACCATTGTCCCAACGACAGCGGAAAGCTCCCACTGGACAAACTATCAATTCAGCAACGCGCAGGGAACGACCAATCGCACTTACGTTCAACGGCTGGTCAGTGCCACCACCAACCTCGTTGCGTTGCAGTCGCAGTATTCGGGACTTTCTGGATACGCTTCCACTTATCGAGTGGTGTCCAACGCCAAGCAACCCAACAGCGTGATGAAGGTGTCTGCCGGCGTGAAGCAGGACATTCAACTTGCGACCATTCCGATCTTTCAGTTCGCGATCTTTTACTCTTTGGATTGCGAGATTAACCCGGGCGCAAACATGACTGTCTCGGGTCGCGTGCATAGCAATTCTAATCTGTACACGCGCCCCGATGGTGTCACGTTAACCTTTGGCGGGGACGTAACGGCGGCGGGAAAAATTTTTACTACACAATCGCCGCTGGATCCCAACAACTCGCGTTCGCAAGGGACGGTAACTTATTCGCCAGGTGTCCAACACGATGCTGGCGTCAACACCTTAACATTGCCGATTGGCACCAATAATAGCTCGGCCGCCATTCATGGCATTCTCGAAGTGCCACCATCGGCCGAAGATCCGACTTCGGCGATGGGAAAGCAGCGAATGTACAACCAGGCGGATATGATCGTCGTGGTCTCCAATTCGTCCGTCACGGTCAAGAGCGGCTACGTCAACAACTTCGGCACCACAATTCCTTCGGGTGAGTACAATCAGTTCCTCAATTTTAGTAATTCATTTTACAACTACCGCGAAGCGAAAACGATCAATGGAATCCAGCTGGACGTGGGTAAGTTAAAGACGTGGAGCGCCACCAACAGTTCGTTGCGCACTGCGTTGGGCGGTCGCGACATCATGTCTATCTACGTGGCGGACATGCGAACGCAATCACCCAATACCGAGCCAGCCCTGTCGATTACCAACGGATCTTATCTTCCGCCGAATGGCCTGACGGTAGTGACGCCCAATCCTCTCTACGTGAAAGGTCATTACAACCTCCCGTCCGACGGCACCACGGGTTCGACCAATACGTCGTTGACCAAGCCTGCCGCGTTGATTGGTGACGCGATTACAGTGCTCTCCTCGGCTTGGGCGGACGGCAACAGTCTCAACGCCACGCGGAACGCCAGTTCTACGACAGTGAACGCGGCGTTCCTCGGTGGGATTGTCCCCAGTAACGGGACCACCTACAGCGGCGGAGTAGAGAACTTCCCCAGGTTCCTGGAGAATTGGAGTGGCGACACTTTGACCTACAACGGTTCTATGGTGGTGATGTTTTACAGTCAGACCGCAACAGCACCGTGGGGTGGTTCTGGCGTGTATAGTCCGCCGACACGCCAGTGGGCGTTCGATGTCAATTTTTTAAACCAGTCCAAATTGCCGCCGCTGACTCCTCAGGCACGCGCGTTGGTGCGTGGTGAATGGGCGGCTGTCGCTCCGAACAATATCAATTAAGGATTTCCCATGCTCCTCCGTTTGTTCGCCGTCCCGTCGCTCGCTCTGGCTGCGTGTGCGGCCATGTTGCCGGTCTTTGCAGCCGATTCGGTCGTCAAACTCGTTCGTCACGATGTCGCGATCCCCGAGAGTGGGAAAGTGGTGGGCTACCTTTTGTGCGGCGGTCGCGACGATATCGCCTTCATTCCGCCCCATAAATGGCAGGTCAATCTCGATGCGGAGAAATATCAGGTCTCGTTTCTTTCGCCGGACTGGTCGACCAGCTTGGCCTGTCGGGTCAATTGGACCGCGGACGAGAGACCGGCGAAGCTGGACGTGAAGGCCGCGCGCGAGCGAGTCCAAGCGCGGTACCCGGAGGCGAAAATAACCTATGATTTCGAATGCTACGGAGCCAACCAAACCGGTCGTGCGTTCGACTTAGAAGTGGTCACAGCAAATTCTAAAGTCGCGGTACGCGAAATCGTAATTCCCTTCGCGCACGGCTTTCTTGAAGTGACGCTGACGACCTTGCCAGCAAAATTTCAGTCCATGCACCTTGCCGTTGGCTGGTTTTTGAATTCCCTGGAAATCAAATCTGCGGGCGCATTTTTTCAAGGGGCCGCAACTGCGGCGCGTTGAGCGTGGCTGATCGCTTTGCTCGTTGTCTTTCCACTCGCCTTGGAAGTCCTCTCCTTTTAAAAAAAGCCCATGCGCTACTTTTACGAGGACGCGACATCCGGGCGGGTGGGGCCTTACACCGCCGAGGAGCTGCGACAATTGCATCTGGCTGGGACGGTCAAGCCGGACACTTTAATTTTCGTCGAGGGCGAAAACTCACCCCAGCGATTTCACGAGTTCTGGGTGAAATTCCGCGCCGCGCCGACTGGTGGAAATCCTACGCCGCCGAGTGACGGAAGCTCGAATGTTGATCCCAGCTTCGCCGAGCGCGCCGCTGCTGACCTGAAAGCGTTGACGCCGCATCTGCTCGTTCCTTGGGAGGAATTCAAAACGTTCCGTTGGTTTGAAAATCGAAAGCTCATCTCCATTGCTGGAATCGGGCTGCTCCCTTTGCTGATTATCGCGATGTTTGGTGAGCGTGGCGATATCCGTTCCGCTTACTGGGCGATCGCCTTCTATTTCTCCGCCCTTTGGGCCGTGTTTTTCTACAACGTCTTTCCGGCCCCGCGGATCACGATGCAGAATTGCCTCATCTGCTTTTTCGGCACAGGACTCGTGGCGATTAGCTTGTTGCTCGTTGCGTATCGTCTGCCCCCGTTGAGTTGGCTTATCACGTGGACCGATTCGCGTGATTTCATTGTGCGTTGGTTGGGTTATGTCCTTGCGGTCGGAGTGCCCGAGGAAACGTGCAAGGTGCTCGTGCTGTTTTTCATTTCACGAAAAGAAGATCCGCACCAACCGCACACGCTGTTGTTCTACGGACTCATGGCGGGGCTGGGCTTCGGCATCTACGAAGGCGTGAACTATCAAATGGGTCGCAACATTTCATACTCCAGCGGCCTCGGTGAGTATTACCTGCTGAACATTCTGCGACTCACGACACTGCCATTCTTGCACGCCATCTGGACTGGAATCGCGGCCTACTTCATCGGCTTTGCTCTCCAATATCCGCAGCGCAAAGCTGGTCTGCTCATTGTCGCTATCGGATTACCAGCGCTTTTGCATGGCACCTACGACGCGGTCCGTTCGACGCTGATCAGCCTGTTGTTGGCATTGTTCAGCGTGCTCGCGTTGACCTTGTATCTGGCGAAGACCGTGGACTTCGAGAAGGCGCTAACGGAGAGAAAGTAGGCGCGACCTGCCGCCCCGGGCGTTGTAGCCCTCTCGCCTTACACTTTTTTTACCAATCTCTCACCGCGCCCTGACATCTCGTCCCTGCAGTTGTGCCACGGTGGCGGCATGAAAAATAAATTCCTTCTTCTTTTCGCCGTCGTCGTTGGGGCCTCGACCACCACCATGCTTCCTGTGTCAGCTCGCGCGCAGGAAACTCCTCCGCGAAGTGTCAGTGGAGCCGCCGATGTCCATTCCTCGGCCGATCGTGGCCGCACGCGAGCCTTCACCAATTTGAACGCGATGCACGCTAGCTACGAGGTGGACTTCGCGACCAGACCGGGCTTTGGCTTCAGTCGCGTCATGTATTTGCCGCCGCAAGATTTCATTACTTACAATGGCGAGACCTATCGTTTCGCCACGCCCGACCTGTTGGGCCTTGAGGACGAGCCGATCGCCTTCCGGAAAACCGGAGGTATTGATGGGTTCTCGATGGCCCTCATGTCGAAGAAAGAGTTGAGGAAGTTTCTTCAACGCCGTCCGCTAACCCTCAGTGAATCGAATGCGCTGGTGGAATTGCGCGCTGGTCGCGATCTGGTGGTCACTCCGAGCTTGGTTGTCGGGGACGCTGCGCACGGGAACAACGTGGTTGGCGGGTTGGCCGTCGTCGGCGCGTTGCGGGCAAAGGCTCAATGCGCCGAGTGTCATCAGGTTCGTGAAGGTACTTTGCTCGGAGCGTTCTCCTACACGCTGGTGCCGGCCAATCCGGCCAAGCGCACGGAGCCTTCTCTCACCAGCATCAATCTTCGCGGAATCCAATTTGGCTCTGTGCCACCTTCCCGTGAAAATTCGCTCACCCCGGCACCCGGCAAGCTTGAGATCAAAAGTGACCCGGCTCCCAGCGCGGGAATGCTCTTCAGTATCAAACCGAGGGAAGCTGGATCGAAGTCCCGTCTCCCGCTCCTGACCAACACGCTCGACCTCTTGATCTCCGACGCGCCTGCCCCGCGTTTCTTGACTGGTGCTCAAGCTAATTGAATCAATTGCCCGATCCGCTACGCTGAATAAATGAAACGCCTGGCCATCCTGTTTGCCGTGGCCGTCATCGCGCCGAGTCTTGTGCTCGCGTGGCTGGCGTTGCGTTCCTTGCGCGATCAGCAGTTTGTTCTCGAACGTCAGCAGTTCCTCCTTTGCCAAAATATTGCCGACTCGTTGGCGCGGGACGTAGATGCGCTCGTCGAAGAGCGCCAGCGTGAGTTCGCGGCTCATGTAGAAGCCTTACTCGCGACCAACGCACCGTTGACGCTGGCTCCGAAATTCGACGATCACATTCGCTCCAATTGGCCCATTGCGAATGTTGGTTTCGTGGTCTCGATGAGCGGCACGATCTATTCACCCGCGCTCGTCGCACGCAACGAGGCGCGGCAGTTCCGCTTGGAGAACGATCAATTTCTCGCCAGCCGCGCCAGCGCCGAAGTGTATTGGAGTAACGTCAAGGGCGGTTCTGTTAACCCCGATAACAACCGCCTCACTATCGGCAATAGCACTTTCAACAATGGAGGCACTTTAAACTTCAACAGTTCCTGGTCGAATGCCGAAGCAACGCAGAACCGGAACGCCGACAACAGCGGCGGGCAGTCGTTGTTGCCGAGCCTTTCGAGCATTGGGAACAATATTTCTTTGAATGGCAACAATAGCTACGGGCAGGCGCAACGATTGCGAAACGTCGCACCGCGGCAGCAGCAGGCGGATGTTGCCGAGCAGATCCCGCAGCAACAGCAGGCATTTGGAAATTTGGTTCAGAACGTATCCAAACTCGCCAGCACCGAGGCGGAGTTCCGGCAATTGGTCGGCGACTCGACGGAGGGTACGGTGGCGCGCTTCCTCCAGAACCGGCTCAACCTGATGCTCTGGTATCGACCGCCGCGCACGCCGGATCTCGTGTTCGGCGCGCTGCTTGATCTCGCGGTGCTACGTGAACAGTTGCGCAACGTCCCTCGTGTCGAGCCGGCGCTCACCAACGAACTCGCGGTGGCGCTTCTCGATGAAAATGCGCGGCCGGTTTCGGTGACGCCTTCCCGTTTCACTGCGAACTGGAAACGTCCATTTGTCGCCACGGAAGTTGGCGAAGCTCTGCCGCATTGGGAGCTTGCGGTTTATCTGTTGAATCCTGATCGGATCGGCCAGACCGCGCGAGTCGCGACGCTTACGTTGGCGCTGCTCATCGGTGTGTTGGTCGTAGCGATTGTTGTCGGTAGCTGGCTCATCGTTGGCGATGTCCGCCGGCAACTCGCGGTGGCGCGACAGAAGACCGATTTCGTCAGCAATGTTTCTCACGAGCTCAAGACCCCGCTCACCGCGATTCGCATGTTCGCCGAGTTGCTCTCTGAGGGCCGCGCCGCGCCGGACAAGCAGCGTCAGTATTTCGGAATCATCACCGCCGAGGCCGCGCGCCTTACCCGGCTGATCAACAACGTCCTCGACTTCGCGCGCTTCGATCGTGGTGAAAAGCAGTTCGAACTGCAGCCGTGTGATCTCGCGCAAGTCGTCGGCGAAACAGTGTCCGGCTACCGCGCCCATCTGGAGGCGGCGGGATTCACGCTGGAATATGATGCCCCTGCGACGCCGGTCCGCGTTCGCGCCGATCGCGATGCATTGGCGCAAATCGTGGTCAATCTGCTGTCCAATGCGGAGAAGTATTCGAATGGTTCACGGACGATTACCGTGACGCTCGCAGCTAAAAACGGATCGGAGAACCTTGCGGAAGTCTCCGTGCTTGATCGTGGGCCGGGTGTGCTGCGGGGTTGTGAGGAGAAAATCTTCGAACAGTTCTTCCGCGCGCACGATTCGCTGGCCAGCGGCATTCAAGGCTCCGGACTCGGCTTGACCCTTGCACGGCAGATTGCCCGTGCTCATGGCGGTGACGTGACTTACGCGCCGCGCGGCGGCGGCGGGAGCTGCTTTGCCTTGCGCCTCCCCCTGGCCGACAACGCTCAACCTCTTTCATCGTGAAAACCAAAATCCTCATCGTCGAAGACGACACGAATATCCGACTCGGTCTCGAAGAACTTCTGAAGAGCGAAGGCTTCGACGTGGCGACGTGCGACCGCGGCGATCGCGCCGTTGCGACCGTGAAGGAGCAGCGGCCCACGCTCGTGGTACTCGACGTGATGTTGCCCGGGGCGAGCGGATATGACGTTTGCAAACAACTGCGCGCGGAGGGCTGCCGCGTGCCGATCCTTATGCTGACTGCCAAAGGGCAGGAGATGGACAAGGTGATTGGCCTAGAACTCGGCGCCGACGATTATGTGACCAAGCCGTTCGGGCTTCGTGAACTCCTCGCTCGCGTGCATGCCTTGTTGCGCCGCGTGCAGTCGACGGAGTCAAACGGTGATGCGCCGTTCAGCATTGGCGCGGTAACCATCGAGCCGAAGACTTTTCAGTTGCGGCGCGGAAAAATCGTCGAAGACCTCACGGAGAAAGAGTTGAAGTTGCTCCAGCTTTTTCACGCGTATCCGGGCGAAGTGCTCTCTCGCGACCGCCTGCTCAACGACGTTTGGGGTTACTCTTACTACGGCACGACGCGCACGCTGGATCAGGTGATCGTGTCGTTGCGCAAGAAGCTCGGCGACGACGGTGGCAACCCGCGTCATCTCACGACGGTGCACGGGGTCGGTTACAAGCTCGTCGTCTGACGAGGTGTGTTGCCGCTATCGCTTGCCTTGGGTCTTCACTTGCGACGGCGAAACGATCAACCACACCACCCGGCCAGCGATAGTGTTGGTGGCCTCGTGCGCGATCACCAACGCCCCGCCGTCCGGCACCGATGCTTGCAGCGCGGCCGTGAGGTTCGTTTGAAGCACAGAGTTGGTCACCGGAGCCGTGCGCGCGCTGGCAGTGAATTGGTGAAGTTGCTCCGTGATTTCGGCGATAACAGCCAGACGAACATCGCTCTTTCCGCCGCGGGTGAAGAACCGCAGCTCTGTGCCGACCGCAACGGGCTTGCCGTCCACGATCGCGCGTCCGGACATCGCCATCTGCGTTTGCATACGTTCAATCGTCTGCATGCGCAGATTCCCTAGCTGCTCGGCGTGCGGCGCGGCTTTCAACTGCTCCGCCAAGGGCTGCCACTGATCCGTGGGAAGAATCCACACTCGAACTCCGTCACGTACGCTGGTGGAAGCCGACTTGATTTGGTTGAACCAGGTCGTGCTGTTCGGAACGGCGATCACCCGGGCGTCGAGTACTATCGGGGTTCTCCCGGCGAGGACTTTCTGCCACAACGGTGCGGCCAGAGTCTGCAAGCGGACCTTCAGAGTTTGTAGTGGTCCCGGTGGGAGCAGTGGTTGTTGCAATGGAGCGCCGGGAGTCAGCCAAGTTACGGTTTCACTTCTCGGTGCGAGAAAGAAAACGAGCATGACCGCTAAGGTCGCGACTACCATTGCGACGAGAATGATCTTCACCGCCGTGCGACGATGCGGTGCGTTTTGTTCGGGCGGACTCATGCGGCGCGGATCGGGGCGTCCCAATCTCTACGGAGTGTTTCCGGGGAAACGCCGTCCGCACGGAGCTTGTGGAGGCTGAGCGCATCGTGGCGTTTGGCGAGACGCGCGCCGCGTTCGTCAGTCATCAGCGGGCAGTGATAAAAAGCCGGCGGTGTGAAACCGAGTGCGCGGTAGAGAAGAAGTTGTCGCGCGGTGGAAAGCAGAAGATCGGCGCCGCGCACGACTTCGGTAATTTGCATCGCGGCATCATCGACTGTGACGGCGAGTTGATACGAGGGGAATCCATCGGCGCGCCAAACGACGAAGTCGCCAAAGTCTTTCCCCGCCACGAACGATCGCGGTCCTGAGTGACCGTCAACGAAGGAAATGCGCTCACCGTCGGGAACTCGGAACCGCCAAGAGAATTTTCGATCGCCGATTTCGAATCGGCGAAGGTGGCGACAGGTGCCCGGGTAAATCGGCTCGTCGTCGTCCTCAGCATGTGGAGCGCGCGCGGCGGCTTGAATATCTTTGCGAGAACAGACGCAGGGATAAATGAATCCGGCCGCCTCGAGCTTCGCCAGTGCGTCGCGATAGAGCGGAACGCGCAGGCTTTGCTGGTAGGGCGCAAACGGGCCGCCGACATCCGGACCTTCTTGCCAATCCAATCCGAACCAGCGCAAGTCCTCGAGCATGGCGGTTACGAACTCAGGCTTGCAGCGCGGGCCGTCGAGATCTTCGTTGCGCAGGATCAGCGTTCCCTTTGCGGCGCGGGCGCGTTGCTGCGCTGTCCAGAACGTGCGCGCGTGGCCAACGTGCAGGTAGCCCGTCGGCGAAGGAGCGAGACGACCTCGATAGGCAGAGCCGGATTGTGCGATCAAGGCAAGGCGTCGAACACGTCGAGGATTTCCAAGGTGGCTGCGACAACGCGGGCGATTTTGCCGTGAACCGCCACGGTCACCGTTCCGACTGGCGGTGCGGGAAGGCGCAGCACAAGTTCTGGGGGCAGGGGCTTGCATTCCGCATAAACCTCCTTGGGCATGATCGTTCCTTTGACGAGCTTCTTTTCCCATCCGGGTGGCAGTTTGCCGGTTCGTGCATATTTCTTCTCTAAACCGGGTGGCAAGCCGTGGGGCTTTTTGCCGCGCCCGGGGGAAGTGTTGCGCTCCCTGACGTAATCAAGAAATTGGTGCTGTTCTTCAGCCGAGAATTCGCCGCGTTCACCCTTGTGGCCCTTCTGCTCTTTGTCGTCGCGCTTTTCAGTGGTGGTCGGATGGTTCTCCGATTTGGACGGCTTCTTGTCCTTGGCCGCCATGGGAAAGGCAGTCAGGACGAAGCTCAGGCAGAGCACGCTGGGATAATTAAGTTTCATTTCTAAAGCATGCATCCGCGTTCGAACGTGTCAATTGCCCCGCAACGCATCGCCAAATCGAGGCAATGGAAACGAGAGCACACGTTGAATCTTGGCGCAGTTGAGTGACGTGTCGGGCGGGCGTGGTGCGCCGCTATACGTGCTGCGTGATTCGGCTTTGAGTTGTTCGGTGAACTCGGGCGTGCGCGCGACAATCAACTTGCCGATGTCGAATCGCGAAAGTCGTTCCGCGCCGGCGAGGTGGAACAGGCCGGTGGCCTTTTGCCCGACTAATTCCCAAACAGCACGTGCCGTGGCCGCGGCTGGAATCGGACTACGGTATTCGTCGGTGAAGAGGCTCACCCGTTTTCCTTCGCGGAGTTGGAGCATCAGATCTTCGTTGAACGCGGAGTTTCCTTTTGGCGAGGTGCCATAATTGAGTGACGTGCGGATGACGGTGTGGTGCCGATTGCGTAGGACGATTTGCTCCGCGGCCACTTTAGTCTCGGCATAGATGGAGAGGGGGTTGGGCGCGTCAGTCTCGACGTAGTTGCCTTTGCGCCCGTCGAAAACTAGGTCGGTGGAAAAGAAGACGAACGGAATTTCTGCGGCGAGCTCCGCGAGGTGGCGGGTGACCTCAACGTTCACCAACTTCGCGCGAGCCGGGTCAGCCTGACACGCGGGGCTCTTGCTCATCGCCGCGCAGTGGATGACGAGTCTCGGTCTTTGTTGTCGAAAGGTCCTCGTGACTGCGGCGTGATCGATGAGGTCCAGTTGTTCGCGGGCAAGCGCGACGATTCGCATTCGTGGGGCGAATTGCCGTGCGAGTTCGACAAGTTGATGGCCGATCAGGCCGCCGGCGCCGGTCACCCAGGCTGTGGCAGCCGAAGTGTCGTTGCTCATGGGAGTGCGCAGGTGGGAAGCCGTGGGCCTCGTGGGATTAATCGCTGAACCGTTTGGTCAGATCGCCGTAGGCGTCGATGCGCCGGTCGCGGAGGAAGGGCCAGTGCGTGCGGGTAACGTCGACTTTGCTCAAGTCCAGCGGCGCTATGAGGATCTCTTCCTTGTCGACGCTGGCTTTGGCGAGAATTTGTCCGCTGGTACCGGCGATGAAGCTCTGCCCCCAGAACTCGAGGCCGTCGCCGCCGATGGGTTGCTCCAGTCCGATGCGGTTCGCGACAGCGACGTAGCAGCCGTTGGCGACGGCGTGGGAGCGTTGGATGGTTTCCCAGGCGCCGTGCTGATTGACGCCGTATTCCTTCTTTTCCTTCGGATGCCAGCCGATGGCGGTCGGGTAGAAAAGAATTTCTGCCCCTTGCATCGCCGTGAGGCGCGCGGCTTCGGGATACCATTGATCCCAGCAAATCAGCACGCCGATCTTGCCATAGCGCGTCTGCCACGCGTGGAAGCCGAGGTCGCCGGGCGTGAAATAGAATTTCTCGTAGAACAACGGATCGTCCGGAATGTGCATCTTGCGATAGATGCCGAGCATCCGCCCGTCGGCGTCGATGATCGCGGCGGTGTTGTGATAGAGGCCGGAGGCGCGCCGCTCGAACAGCGACGCGATGATCACGACTTGGTATTTCTTCGCGAGTTTTTGAAAAGCATCGGTGCTCGGTCCGGGAATGGTTTCCGCGAGTTTGAAGTTCTCGTGGTCTTCGTTCTGGCAGAAATACTGCGAGCGAAAAAGTTCCTGCGTGGAGATGATTTGCGCTCCCTGTTTGGCGGCGCGCTCCACGAGGGTGAGCTGCTTCTTGAGGTTCGCTTGGGGATCGGCGGTGCAACTTGTTTGCACCAGGCCAACATTGACGATGGAGGACTTCCGGGCCGGCTTCATGGCTGCTTACTTGGTGGGGCGGGGAACAGGAATGGTCGTGGCGCGGTCGATTTGCACCGTGCCGCCGCGGGCGTCCTGCATGGCTTGATAGTCGGTTTGGCCGAACAATTCGCGGATGAACTTACCGAGCGTCTCGTTCGTCGGGCCGTAGCCGGAGTGATAGATGTAATGCTCGAGATCGTAGAGCAGAAGATTCGAGTTGGCGTAGCGTTCCTTCAGATCGCGGGAGAGGGCGTGCTGGAGAATCTCGTTGAGGCGATGATCAATGCGCGTGTCGAGCTTGCAGAAATCGGGGATCGCCATGTTGAGGATTCGCTGGCGCGATTCCTCGGCGGTGTCGTCCTTGAAAGGATTGTAGCCGAGCAACAAGTGCGCGAGCACGACGCCCGTGGAGAAAATATCCGAACGCTTGTCCGTGATCTCGAAGTTCGCCTGCTCCGGGCTCATGTAGTCGGCCTTGCCGGCGATGACTTCCCCTTCGTTGTCGCTGAGATAACCACGCGCTTTGGCGATGCCGAAGTCGGTGAGTTTTACGTCGCCTTCGAAGGCGATCATGATGTTCTTGAAGCTCACGTCACGATGCACAAGGCCGAGCGGCTTGTTGTGGCGATCGGTCTTGTCGTGGGCGTAAGCGAGACCGCGCGCAATGCGACTGGTGATAAACACCGCGAGTTCAGGGGGCAAAATGCGCCCCTTGTCCTTCAATTGCTGCGTGAACTGTTCGAGGTTTACGCCGCGGATCAGCTCCATCGCGATGAAATACACGCCGCGTGATTCCGCGAGATGGTAGGTCTGCACGATGTTCGTGTGGATCAAGTCCGCCACGAGCTTGGCTTCGCCGATGAAATTATCGATGAACTGTTTTTGATTCGAGTAGGTCTGTCGAATGACTTTCAGCGCGACCCGCTTGACGAAATCGCGTGCGCCGTGTTGCTCGGCCTCGTAAACAATGCCCATTCCGCCCTCGAAAATCTTGCGAGTGACTTCGTAGCGAAAATCCGACTCGATCGTGAAAAGTGCTGCCACGCCGCGATGTTGTGGGAATCAAAATTCAAGTCAAGCTTGTGCTCCAGGGTTGATCCAAATCGTGGTGAGGTCAGTTTGGAGGCCGTAAATATTATGATTTTTCTACTTGCGCCCGTTTCTTCGGCGGTCTTTTATACGCGCAAGTCGCAAGACGGATCACAAAAACAAACAACAAATACACTATGGCTAAAGCCCTCTCCAAATCCCAGATCGCGTCCGCCATCGCGGACAAGAACAGCATCACCAAGAAGCAAGCGGTTGAGATTCTCGACCACATTTGCGAATTGGCTTACAAGAACGCCAAGAACAGCTTCACTCTCCCCGGTCTCGGCAAGCTGGTTCTCGTGAACCGCAAGGCCCGCATCGGTCGCAATCCCGCCACCGGCGCCACCATCAACATCCCGGCCAAGAAGGTCGTGAAGTTCCGTGTCGCTAAGGCCGCGAAGGATGCGATCCTCGGCGCGAAGTAATTCGCTTCTTTTCATAAAGGCACCCTGATTCGTCAGGGTGCCTTTTTTGTTTTTGGATTCGTAATTCATCCCAAACCCAGTGCGGGCGCGGCTTTGGCGATGGTTGCACTTTTTGAATTACGCCTGGCGGAATACGCGTTACGTTTCGCTCATGAAGATCGCCGTCATTGGCTGCGGCGCACTGGGCAGTTACTACGGCGCCAAGCTCGCGCACGACGGACAGGAGGTTCATTTCCTTCTGCGATCCGATTACGACATTGTGCGCCGTCGTGGTTTGCACGTGCGCAGTCCCGAGGGGGACTTTCACATCAACCCGAAGTGTGCGCGGACGTCGGACGAAATCGGTGTTGCCGATCTTGTGTTGATCGGTCTCAAGACGACGGCGAACGCGAAGTTTGGAAAACTTCTCCCGCCGCTCGTCGGCGGACACACCGCGGTGATGACCTTGCAAAATGGTTTGGGCAACGAGGAGCAACTCGCAGCGTTGTTCGGCGCGGAGAAAATTCTCGGCGGTCTTTGCTTCGTGTGCCTCAATCGCGTTGAGCCCGGCGTGATCGTGCATATCGCGCAAGGCAAGATTGTGATGGGTGAGTATCAACATTATCCCGAGCCGCGTACCCACGACATTGCGTCGATGATTCGGCATGCGGGCGTTCCGTGCAAAGTGACCGACAATCTCGAACGCACGCACTGGGAAAAACTCGTCTGGAATATTCCCTTCAACGGACTCGGAGTCGCGGGCGCGGCGGGGATCGACGCACTGACTGGTTCTCTACCGTCAGGCGTTGCTCCGCATGGTTCGGTAATGCCGACGGACCAGTTGCTCAGCGACGCGCGTTGGGCCGCGTTGGTGCGCGAGGTGATGCTCGAAGTCATTGCGGCAGCGAACGCGAAGGGATTGAAAATCGCCGAGAGCTACGCTGATCTCCAGATCGATCGCACCCGTGGGATGGGTGCGTATCGCGCCTCGACGCTCGTGGACTTCGAGCGTGGCCAACCGCTTGAACTCGAAAGTCTCTTCCGCGAGCCGTTGCGTCAGGCGAAGGCCGCCGGCGTGAACACGCCGCGCCTCGAAGCCCTTTGCCGGGTTCTGGAACAACTCGATCCCGCGCGTCCGCGGGGATGAGTTGGCGAATTGATTATTAGGGAATGCGATGGCCAACGTGCTTGTCAGCCCGCGATTCCAGCCGCACACTTGGCTCGCAGCTAGAAACTTGAAACCTGAAACTTGGAACCCAACGAAATGAGTGTTCGCGTTCGCTTCGCCCCGTCACCGACCGGTTACCTTCACATCGGCGGCGCCCGCACGGCGCTGTTCAACTGGCTTTACGCCCGGCACACTGGCGGCAAGTTCATCCTCCGCATCGAGGACACCGACGCCGCACGCAACTCGCTCGAAGCCGTGGAAGTTATTCTGCAGGGTCTCCGCTGGCTCGGTCTTGACTGGGACGAAGGTCCGCTGACCGCTGATGCTGCGGGTCCGTGCAAGGGCGATTGCGGCCCGTACTTTCAATCGCAACGCCGCGCGAATTACGAGCAACGCGTCCAGGCGCTGCTCTCCCGCGGCCTCGCTTACGAGCACGAAGGCGCCGTGAAATTCCGCATGCAACGCGAAGCCGTGATCATTCACGACCTGGTCGTGGGCGAAGTTCGCCGTGAGCTCACTGACCGCGAGGCCGAGGATCCGGATTTCGTCATCGTTCGCAGTGATGGCCAGCCGGTGTTCCACTTCGTCAACGTTGTGGACGATCTCGACATGGGGATCACCCACGTCATCCGCGGCGAGGATCACCTCAGCAACACCGCCAAGCACATCGCGCTCTTCAAAGCGTTCGACGTGCAGCCGCCGAAGTACGCGCACATCCCGCTCATCCTCAATGGCGACGGTTCCAAGATGAGCAAACGCGACACCGGTGCCTCGCTCTCGAGCTACATGGAGGAAGGTTTCCTGCCTGAGGCCGTGGTGAATTACCTCTGTCTCCTCGGTTGGTCGCCGAAGGACAACCGCGAGAAACTTGCCAGCACCGAAGTCATCGAGCGCTTCGACCTGCCACAGATTCTCCGCCACAACGCGCGCTTCGATATGGCGAAGCTGCAATGGCTCAACGGCGAATATCTTCGCGAGCTGCCAACGGAAAAATTCCACTCCGGCGCCGTCCACGCGCTCGCCCGCGCCGGTGTCGATACGAACAAATGGCCGCTCGCCTACGTGAAGGCCGCGCTCGATTCTTGTCTCGGCAAGGTGAAGCTCTTCTCCGAACTGCCCGCCTACGCTGGCTTCTATTTCACCGACGACATCAAGCTCGATCCTGCCGTTCTTGCGAAGGATTTCACCGCCGAGAGTAAGCCTCGCGTGCAAAAACTTCGCGACGCATTTGCCAAGCTGGAGAAGTTCGACGCGGCGTCACTCGAAGTGGCGTTGAAAGCCACGGCGGCGGAATGCGGCGTGAAAGCCGGCCCGCTCGTGCATCCGACGCGCCTGGCCTGCACCGGCAACACTGCTGGTCCGAGCCTGTATCACCTGCTGGAAATCCTCGGCAAGGATCGCGTTCTTCAACGCATGGATCGTGCGTTGACGGCGGTGAGTTGATTCGAATTGCGGAGCGACTTACTTGCTCGCTGGAGGGCGGATCAACGGCGAGAACTGCTTGGTCTCCGGATTGAACGCGAAGAGTTCCGCCGTGGCGATTTTGAAGAACCACGCGTGCAATTGTAGCGAGCCATCGGCGAGCCGCGCCTGCACGGCGGGGTAGGTGTAGAGGTTGTCCAAAGCGAACAGCACGTTTTCCTCGGCGGCGGCGATTTCGCGTTCCTCTTCGGTCTTGAGATGGACGTAATCCTTTTCGATCACGCGTCGCACGGGCGCGGCGATTTCGATCCACTCGCGCAGGTGCGGCATCATTTCCGGCTGCGGCACGCCTCGGAGCAGTGCTTGCATTGCGCCGCATTGCGAATGGCCGCAGACCACGATGTCCTCGACTTTGAGCGTCTGCACGGCGAACTCAATGGCGGCGGCGGTGGAATTGGTGCTGCCGACGGCGCTGGCGGGCGGGACGATGTTGCCGATGTTTTTCACGACGAACAAATCGCCCGGCTGGCTATGTGTGATCAACTCGGCGAGCACGCGTGAGTCGGAGCAGGTAATGAAAAGTGTGTGCGGATTTTGCCCGCTGACCGACAGCTTCTTAAACAAGGCGCGATAGGCGCCGAGCTCGTCGGCGCGGAACCGGTGGACACCTTCGATAAGTCTTTGCATTGCGCCATATCATGGGGCGCGAATGGAACCGGCGTCAACCTTTCCGCCTTGGATGGCGTGGCGACTCGGCTAGGCTCCGAAGGAAGTAATTTCGACGAATGCGAACTGAAAATCGTCAATTGAATCTGTGGACGCTCCGCTGGCGCGCAGCGGTGTTCGCTCTCTCCGCGACGTCGATTTGGTGTTTGCTCGTGGAGTTCTTCCAAGTCTGCTCAATGCGGACGTTTACTTTGTTCGTCTTCGTGCCGGCCACATTGGTGTTGCTGGCGCTGGCGTTGGTGGACGGAGCGCGAGGCGACGGACGTTTGTGGCGCGCGGTCGCGGTGGGTGCGGTGGCGGGCTTTGCCGCCGCTTGCGCGTATGACGTGTTTCGCGTGCCTTTTGTGTACGCGCCGCAACTCGGGCTCGATGACGTGGTGCCCCACCTGAAGTTGTTCAAGGTCTTCCCACGCTTTGGCGCGATGATTCTCGGCGAGCCGGTGGAACAAGCGAGCTACTCCGCGTCGGCGCAGGCGATCGGCTGGCTGTATCACTTCAGCAACGGCATGACCTTCGGCGTGATGCTGATGGCGATGATTGGTCGGGCGACGCGGCGCAGCATTGCGTGGGCGGTGCTTCTCGCAGTCGGGCTTGAGCTCGGGATGTTGTTAACGCCGTATCCGAAGTTTTTCGGAATCGCGCTGACGGCCACGTTTGTCGCGGTGACACTTTCGGCGCATTTGATTTTCGGAATCGCGCTGGGCTGGTGCGTGCGAAGGTGGGATCGGGAAACCCACGCGCTGGCAGCCTGAAGTTGCGGTTCAATCGCGGCGATCGCGCCCGCTGGCAATTTTAAGTTCACAATCAAAACTCACAACCACGGTATGAAAAACCATCCACTACTTTCCGTTCGCTTACCCGCAGTATGCGCGATCCTCGCGTTCACGGTCGGCCTGGCCGTGCTGCGCTCGCCGGATGCGGTCGCTGCGGAAAATGGCACGTTCATTCTCGGCGACGTTGTCCGGCTCTCCCCGACTGAGCTTAAGGAGAACACGGCGTCGTTCGTGACTCAGTCGCTCACGACGAATGGCATCACTGGCCTGACCGTGAATCCGCTGGATCGCACCGAAGTGGCGAGCTTCTACCAATGCATCTACCAGCAGTCCGAAGGTTTTCAGGCGCGCACGGGCTGGACGAATGGGAATTTGAACGCGTGTCTCGAAGGCAGCGTGTCCCAGACGCATCACGACGATACGCTGCGGCGCATCAATTATTTTCGAGCGATGGCGGGCTTGCCGGCCAACATCACCTACGTCGCCACGAACCATGCGCCTTGTCAGAAGGCGGCGTTGATGATGGCGGATAATCTAGCCCTCTCGCACACGCCACCGCCGAGCTGGGTTTGCTGGTCGCTCGCCGGGTCCAACGCTGCGAACCACGCGAACATCGGTATCGGATTCAATTTCGACAACTACGGTCCGAATGTGGTCAGCGGTTTCATTGAGGACTCTGGGGCCAACAACCTTGAGGTCGGTCACCGTCGGTGGCTGCTCTATTCCAAGGCGCAAACGATGGGCAATGGTTCCATCCCAACCACGAGCTTGAACGGCACGAACGTTAGCGCGTCGGCAATCTGGGTGATCGGAAATTTCCTCCCATCGGTTCCGGCCGGCGTGACCAACATCATGTGGCCGAGCAAGGGCTTCGTTCCATATCAAGTGGTTTATCCGCGCTGGTCGTTCTCGGTTGCTAACACGACCGCGGACTTTACGAACGCGACCGTGACGATGACGGTCGGGGGCACCAACATTCCGTTGAGCGTTATTTACCGTACGATGGGCTTCGATGGCGTGGGCGATCCGACGATTGTGTGGGAGCCGGTCGGCATTCCGACCAACGCACCTGCGGTGGACACAACGTATGTGGTGACGATCAGCAACGTCATCGGCGCGCCGCTGAGCACGTACACTTACAACGTGACGGTGATCGATCCGACGCGGCTGAATCAGCCGGTGACGTTGACCGGACCGCCGACCCCTAGTGTTCGAGGAAACAACCTTTACTCCTTCACGACGGCGAGCAACGCGAGTCAGTACTTCCTGCAAACGTATCAAGTTTCCACCAACGCGTGGACTGAAGGTGCGGAGGACGCGCCGCTGCCGTTGATCGTCGATCAGACGAGCGGAGGTTATTCGCTGCGTAGCGGCATTCAGGCGCGTACGGGCAGCAAATCGTTTCATCTGAGCTTTCTGAGCAACACGGCGTTTTATGCCGCGGACCAGACTTTCGCGATCAATCGCTTGCTCGTTTTGACGAATACGAGTCAGTTGCAGTTTTATCCGCGCTTCCGTTTCGCCACGACCAACTCGACCGTTTACGCGGAACTGACGGACGATGATGGCGTTACCTGGACGAACCTTTACAGTCGCAGTGGCAACGGCAGCAATTCGAGTCTGTATTGGGACGCCGGTTGGACCAATGCCACGGTGTCGCTGGGGGCGTTTGCCAACAAGCAGGTCAATCTCCGGTTCCGCTATTCTCGCAACGGCAGCACGTTCTTTACCGGTGAGACGAACAGCGGTGTGTGGATCGACGATATCACGGTCACGAACGCGCTGCAGTTGGGCAATTCCAACATGACTGCGATTGCCGCGACGGCCACCAATTTGATTTTCAGCCCCTCGACCAATGGAATCTTTTATCTCCGGATGCAGCCGCACGTCGGCTGCTACGATTATGAATTCGGACCGACTCTGGTGGTGAACGCCGTCACGGGCCCGTTGGTGGACGTCACGAAGATCGCGGTGACCAACGGTGTCACGGTTACGATCGACTTCACGCTTACCAATAGCGTCGCGGGAACGTTCAAACTCCTGCGGACGTCCGTGCCCGGGGGAAGTTTGACCAACGATCCCGCGGCGACGTTCCAGTCGCTGGTGCCCAACGCGAGCTATCGTGCAACGACGACTACGGGCGGATCTGCCTCGAACTATTTCAAAGTGCAGATGAATTGAACGTGGTTGGTGACCTTGACACGGCATCGCGCCGTGCGCAGTTTTCGCGCAACAACCATGAAGCCTTTCAGGAATTTCCGTCGCCTGGTCGCACTCCTCGCAATTGGTATTTCAACAGCCGAAGTTGGTTGCTGGACTCGCGCAGTCGCCAGTTCGCCTGATGTTTTCCTTGAGGTTGTATCCGCGGAATTTCTCCAGTGGGATGCGAACCACGATGGCGTTCTTTCGACGAACGAATTGGATGCCGCGGTTGCCAGCGTCGACACGAAGGGCAAGCCTGCGGCGGCAATTGCTGCGTTGAAGCGCGCTTCGCGGAGCACGCGCTACAAGCTTCCGGCGCTCACGCTGGAGAACATCCGGCAAGTCGCCAGCGCCGCGGCTGCTGCGGACAAACCGGACTTTTCGCGGATGTTTACCGAAGGTTTCACGCGCATTACGAATGCGACCTCGCGCGAATTGTTTGTCAGCGGGATGCCGAAGTTGGAGACGATTCATCAGGGCAAGTTGGGCAATTGCTTCTGCCTTGCGCCGCTTGGAGCCATGGTGCATCGCGATCCGCGTCAGGTGGCGGGTTTATTTTCGCCGCAGGAGGATGGGCGGTATCGCGTCACGTTGGGCAAACAGACCGTGCGCATCGCGCCGCCGACGGACGCCGAGATCGCGATGACTGCCTCCAACGAGCGTGATGGCATCTGGGTGAACCTCTACGAGAAAGCCGTCGGCGCGGCACTCAACGAAACGCGGCCCGCTGATCAACGTGCGGGTTCGCCGATGGACGTGCTCGCGCGCGGTGGTTCCGCGGGAACGATGCTCGCGTTCATCACGGGGCACGAAATCGAACGGTTCTCGTTTCGTTTTTCAAAAGATGCCGGGACGAAGCCAGCCGACCGCGAGGCGAAACTGATCGACTTGCGGCGTCAGTTGGCCGTCGCGGTGCGGGAGAATCGTTTAATGACCTGCGGGACGTTGAAGACGACCACGCCGGGGCTCACACCCGGCCACGCGTACGCGGTTCTCGGCTACGACGCGAAGACCGATTTGGTGAAATTGTGGAACCCGCACGGCGGGAGCTTCACGCCGAAGGGGCCGACCGGATTGGCGAAAGGTTATCCAATGAAGGACGGCGTGTTCCAGATGCCCGTCGCAGATTGGGTTCAGCAGTTCAGCGGGATGGCCTTTGAGGTTACGGCCGTGGCTGCGAAGTAGGCGGCTGCCGTTGGCGAGAGTCGGTTGATTCTCGCGCCTCCAAAAAAGAGGCCCGGCAAATGCCGGGCCTCGTGAAACCAAAAGTCGCTAAAAATTAATAGCGTCCACGACCACCGTCGCGACCACCGCCGCCGCCGCCGTATTCACGACGACCGCCGCCGCCACCGCCGCCCGAACGCTCTTCGCGGGGCTTGGCAACGTTGACCGTCAGCTCGCGTCCGTCAACGGACTTGCCGCTGAGGGCTTGGATGGCTGCTTGAGCTTCTTCGGCAGTGTTCATCGTCACGAAACCAAATCCACGAGGACGGCCGGTTTCCCGGTCCATCATCAGGTTGATTTCAGAAACGACGCCGTGCGCGGAGAAGGTGTCTCGCAATTGGGCTTCGGTGGTATTGAAGGAAAGGTTTCCCACAAACAGTTTGTTACTCATATATGATGTTTTCTGTCCTACACGAACTGCTGCTTTCGCCAGACTGTTCCCGACCATCGGGTCTAAAATCATCACTGAACTGAGTTCAACTGAGGATTCACCATGCCTTTAAAGAGACAAGCTATCAAACAGGACACGGGCAAGGTGACAGTAATCGGGAGGATAGCAACTAATACCTTCATTTCTTTTTTTACTGATCGCGGCGTTTCTCCGGTAGCGGCCCAAGGAAACCTTGACCCTTCCGCGGCTGCGCCGTTGAATCGGCTTCACAACATTCCATGAAAATTAAATCTGCCATTCTCGTGTCCGCCGGCCTCTTGCTGGCGGGAGCCATCACTGTTTCGACGGCCCAAGCGGCTTCCAAAAAGGTCCTGGTCGTTACTACCACAACTGGTTTCCGGCATAGCTCAATCGAAACTGCGGAAAAGATCATCGCGGAGCTGGGGCAGAAGAGCGGTGCTTTCACGGTCGACTACGCGCGCGTCACGCCGCCAAACGTTGTGCGCAAACCTAATCCGCCGAAGCCCAGCGGCGATGCCAAGCGCGACGCGGCCAACAAGAAACGTTTCGAAGATGACATGGCCAAGTTCAAGGCCGTCGAGGCGGAGACGAACGCGGCATTGAAGAAGTACGCCGACGAACAGAAGGCGGTGCTCGCGGAGAAAATGTCACCCGCAGCTTTGAAGAATTACGACGCTGTCATTTTCGCCAACACGACGGGTGATCTGCCGTTGCCCGATCCGCAGGCGTTCATCGACTGGGTAAAAGCCGGTCACGGTTTCTGCGCGATGCACAGCGGCAGCGATACGTTCCACAAGTTTACGCCGTACGTCGAAATGCTCGGCGGCGAATTCAAAACGCATGGCGCGCAGGTGAGCGTGACCGCGATCAACAAGGAGCCCGGTCACCCGGCGGTGAAACATTTGCCCGCGCAGTGGGAAATCTTTGACGAGATTTACGAGTTCAAGAGCCATGAGCAGTCCAATGTCCATGAGTTGCTGTCGATGGACAAACATCCGCAGACCAAGACGCCCGGCTACAACGGCATGTCGTGGTATCGTACGCCTGGAAAGGGACGCGTGTTCTACACCTCCCTTGGCCATCGCGAAGACATGTGGGATCCCGCGTGGAAGGACGCCAAGGGCGAACGCAAGAATCCGCCGGCCATCGCGCTTGCGTATCAGCAACACGTTCTCGGTGGCATCAAGTGGGCCTTGGGATTGGAGAAGTGATTTAACGATCAGCAAAGAAAGAAACTCGGACAATGAAAGCGATAGCACTCGGATTAGTTCTCACCCTTGCCGCGGTTCTCAGCGGCTTCGCTGCGGATGAAGACGGATTTGTTCCGTTGTTCAATGGCAAGGACACCACGGGTTGGCATCTTCGCCGCGAAAAGGGGCACAACAGTTGGAGCATCGGGCCGGGCGGCGTGTTAAAAAACACGGTGAATACCGGCGAACACGGCACCGATTTGGTCACGGACAAAAAGTTTTGGAACTTTACCGTGCGCTACGAATTCATGGTGCCGGATAATTCCAACAGCGGTTTTTATCTGCGCGGGCGACACGAGATTCAAATCCTTGGGGATTACAAGTCTGGCAAACCCGCGCTCACCGGGAACGGTGCGATCTACAATCACACTGCGCCGTCGGAGTTCGCGTCCAAGGCGGGCAACGAATGGCAAACGGCCGAAGCCACGATCATTGGCAATAGGATTACCGTCACCCTGAACGGCAAAAAAATTCACGACAACGTCGTTTGCGATCGCGCGACCGGCAGTGAGATCGACAAAAACGTGACCGAGCCCGGTCCGATCTTCCTGCAGGGCGATCATGGCACCGTGTCGTTCCGCAACATGCGCATCAAGGAACTCAAGTAGGCGCCCGTTCCTTTAAGGCCCGCGTTCGGTTGCGCCCAAGCTGGCGTGATGGGACGCGGGCCTGCTATTTTCTGGCGATGATTCCGCGCTCGAAATTTGTCCGCCGTGTCCTCATCGGTATTTCGTCGCTGCTCTCGCCCGCAGCCTTCGCGTGGGGCCCGCCTCATGAGCACATCTCGCGCGTCGCGATGGAGCGATTGCCGGAATGGCAGCGGGAGTTTGTGAAGGCCGAGATCGACGCATTCTGCAAGGACTACTGCTATTATCCCGACAAGTTCTTCACACCGGAGGCCAAGCCGTACGTGATGAAGGACCCGGCCGATGTGAAAGCAATCAATCACATTCCCGCTTCGCGCACGCAGAACGAGACGGTTTTCCGCCATTATTTTCCCCGGGCGATGGAAGCATTCGCGAAAGGACAGACGTCTGGCGGAATGAAGTACCTCGGGTGCGTCACTCACTTCCTCGAGGACAGCAGTTCGCCGGGGCATTTGCCGTTTGGCGAGACCCGCGTCGACCCGCTCGGGCCACCTTTGCAACAACAGGGCTGGCTGATGGATCTGCTGGAAGTGTCGGACGAAACGCGCAATGAGTGGGTTCACTTGCGCATCGATCATTGCCCGTTCACCGTGGAGGAGCTGCGAAAATCCGTGGGTGATTATCGGCCTGTGTTGCTCGGCGAAACGGTGGAGGAACTTGTCTTTCATCTCGGCGAGCGTCACCAGCAGATGAACCTCCGCTCCGCGCGGCAGCTCATTCCGATGATTCTCGCGCTTGATCGCAAAGACGATCCGGCCTTCAAGGCCCACGGCCTCACCGCAGCGACGGGTGGCGCGAAGCTTGTCGCCGACGTGCTCTACACCGCGCTCTGCATCGCACGCAACCGCTTCGACGAACGCGCGCCTGCACAGGTCAATCTCTCTGCGTTCACGCCCGCTACTTGGACCGCGTTCAACTGGACCGATCGCAATCACCAGGGCCGTTTCATTCGCAACGCCAGTGGCGCATGGCATGCGAAGGAAGGCGAACCGAAGGAGTTGGGGCGGCACCCGTTGAAGCTGCGACTTCCCGATGGTACGACCCGTGAATTCAAAACCGGCTTCGGCGTGGGTCACCGTTCGGAATACACGTTTCTGTTGCCGAAGAATGTTTTCCGCGCTTTCACCGTTTGGGCGGGCAACGACGCTGTCATCGGCTCACGCGGAACCAACACGTTCGACATTCTCCTGGATGGCAAAGTCGCGGCGAGCACGGGCAAGATGCGCGGTGCCGAAAATCCCGCTGAACATTTTGAGGTCACCCTTGATTCCGCGACGAATCTCACTTTGCGGGTCCAGTCCGATGGCGTCGCGACCGCCACGCACGGCGTTTGGGCTGAGCCGATGCTGGTCAAGTGAGCATCACTTCGGCGGGAAGTTCGGCGGCATCCAGACGGGGAGCGATTTTATCGAACTGCGCGCGGACTCTGTTGTGGGGATTTTCCATGCCTCGAAGAGCGGTCCGAGATTCTTCCCGATGGTCTTTGAGAAGCGCACCATCCATTGGTCGTGCTTGTCCATATCGGACTTTGGGCGCTGTTCGTCCGGGAGATCGCGATATTCGCGGAACACTTTCTTGAACGGCTCCCACCCGAAACCATCGATGAGCTGGTGGTAGATGATCAACGCGAGGAAAGGCTCGCTCTTCCATTCCTCGAACGTTCCGCGTTCGCCAAAATATTTGCGCAGGTTTTTTGCGCGACCTTCGGCGCTTATTGCGCCGTGACCTTCCTTCGCGAGGCCGCAGACTTTCTCGAAGCAATACATCGAGAAAATATTGCACGTCACTTCGCCGGTGCCCTCGAAGGTCCAGTCGCCCTTTTGGTGATTGTGACCGAGCTCGTGATAGAAACCCCAATTGCCCTGTTTCAACGAGGCCATGTTGGCGACTTTGTCCGATTGATCGAGCCACGCCATGATCGGGTAACCCGAGTGCATGTAGCCGGCGGAAATCTGTTCATCGAGAACGAAGCGCTCAGGGCGCACGCGGTCGTTCACCCCGGCGAGATCATCCTCAGCGGTCACGACACGGTCCCAATACTTCGCGACTTCGTCGGGATCATCAAGTTGTCGGACGTTTTCCGAACGCAAGGTGACGATCAGCTTGTTCCCTTCGATTTCCGCCCACGGTCCGGGCAACGCACGCAGCTTCGCGCGCCACGTGGCGAGATCGGTTTGGCCGAGCACGAACCGCGGCGCGGGCACGGCGTTCTGAACCGTCACATCAATCTTGCCGAGCGTGGAGCCGTTCGGGACTTCGATGTAGATCAACCCGCCGAACGCATTCGCCGCCCGCGTTGTGGCGGAGTCGATGGGGAACTCGCGCGAAATCTCGGGAAAGCGTTTCCACGAATCGACCTGCCACAATTGATCCGAATGTGCGCCGATGCGAACGCGGAGTTTCTTTTTCGCGGCATCGGCGGGAACTGTAACGGAGATCACTTCGCCCGGCGCCGCATAAAGTCCGGTGCTGTGCCACGCGGGAACCTTCGTATCCACGCTCACGCTCGCGCTCGCGATCCGCGGCGCGCCCTTCGGCACGGCGCCGGGGAAAGTTTCGGCCGCGGGATGCGGTTTGATTTGCTCGGGTGGCAGCTTGCGCAGTACTTGGGCTTGGATAGTGACCAGCAGGCGACTCGCAAGATTGTCCGATTTCACCGGAGTCTTCGGCGTCGGCACCGCGTTGATCTTGGGATTCGCCGCAAGCGCACGCAACCGAGGTAGGAGCATCGTGTCGTTCGCTGGAAGATTTTCCGAAGCGGCGACGAGGGTGGCGCTCGCCAATGCTGCGTCCGTCTTGGAAAGTTTTGCGCGACCCTCAGTATGCCCCACCGCAGCGGTGAGCGCGCGGCCGGCGTGGGTCAACGCCGGCACCTCGCCACCGACCATAAAGCCGTTCGACGTGGTGTCAGTCGCGGTTCCATCGGCGATCATCACTCCTGCGAGATGGAGAATCCGATTGGCGATCAGTTCCGTGGCGAGTTCCTTGCCGGGGTTCAATTGCTTCCAACCCCAGCCTGTTCCCGACGTTATCCAGCCGCCACCGGCGCGGAGGAATTTTACGATGGTATCGACGTCGCTCGCTTTGATGCGGCTCGCATCGGCGAAGAGCACTTGCTTCGGCGAAAGGTTCGCGAGGTTCGCGGGAACGCTCGAGAAGCCGAGCGCGCTCAATCCTTCGGCAAGAGTTTTGCCGCCGAGCGTCACGACCTCCGGCTTGGCCACGCCGCGGGCCGCCCACGTGATGCAGTTCGCGAGAAATTTGCCGGTGTCTCCTTCTTTCATCGTGGCCGCGTCGAAGTAGCCGCCGTGACCGAACACCACGACGCGTCCCGCGCCGAGCCGGCCCGCGCCCACGACCGGTTGCACGAGGCCTTTGCCCGCGCCGCCTACGACGACGGGAAATGCGGTATCACCAAATACACAGACGCGACCGGGCGAGCCCGGGCTGGCGATCTTCTGAACGCCGCGCGTGAGTTGCGCGAGATCGTTCGGCGGTGTTTGCGCGGCGGCGTGGAACGTCGCGGTAACGATGAACGTGATGAGCAACAGTCTTTGGGAAATAGTGAAGCGGTGCATGCAATGGGTGAACAGTTCGCGGATGTTATTCATTCGGCCAAGCGTTTCAAACTTCATCGGCAGGTTGGGGTGGTGCTTACGGCTGACCTTCGCGTGAAATGAAAAGCGGTAGGCGCAATTTCCACCACATCGCCGCCAGTCGGAGCGCGAGAATAATGCCCATCGCGATCAAGCGGTCGGCAGGGAAGTCAGGGACGAATTTATGCATTACGACAAACGCCGTCGCGCCACAGAATGACGCGGTGGCGTAGAGGTAAATCTCCGGTTGGAACACCAGCGGCACCTCGCGTCGCAGCACGTCACGAAGCACTCCGCCGGCGACGCCGGTGATCACGCCGAGCATGACGGCGATAACTCCGGATGATTGAAACGCCAACGCTTTCTCAGTGCCGACGATGGTGAAGAGTGCGAGGCCGAACGCATCGGCGATCAGGAGAACGCGCTGCGGAACGATCCAGAAACGCGCGATGACAAACGTTGCTAGCGCCGTGATGGTGGCGTTGAGAATGTACGCGGGGTTCTCAATCCAGAACACCGGCTTCACCCCGAGGCAGAGATCACGAATTGTTCCGCCGCCGACGGCAGTGACGATGGCGAGCACCAGCACGCCGAAAAGATCGAGCCGCTTGCCCGCTGCCGCGAGCGCGCCCGAGATGGCGCACACGGCGACGGCAAATTGCTCGATCAATGGCGACATGACTCAGATGGAGAGTTCCCTTTTGACGGTGGCGAAGGCATCGAGCGCGTGTTGCAATTCCTCGCGCGAGTGGGCAGCACTGATCTGCGTGCGGATGCGGGCTTTGCCCTGCGGCACGACTGGGTAGCTGAAACCAATGACGTAAACTCCGTGCGCGAGCATCGCGTCGGCGAACTTCGTGGCGAATGCGGCGTCGCCGAGCATCACGGGGCAGATCGGATGGGTGCCCGGCAGAATCGTGAAGCCGAGCTTGCCCATTCCGTCGCGGAAAAACTTCGTGTTCGCCTCCAGCTTGTCTCGTAGCGCGGTGGATTGAGTGAGCAGTTCGAGGACCTTGAGCGACGCACCGGCGATGGTGGGCGCAAGGGTGTTGCTGAACAAATAAGGGCGCGAACGCTGACGGAGCAGCTCAATGATTTCCTTGCTTCCGCTGGTGTAGCCGCCACTCGCGCCGCCGAGCGCTTTGCCGAGCGTGCCGGTCAAAATATCCACGCGGCCCAGCACGTCGCAATGCTCATGCGTGCCGCGACCGGTGCGGCCCATGAAGCCGACCGCGTGCGAGTCGTCCACCATCACGAGCGCGTTGTATTTGTCGGCCAGATCGCAGATGGCGCGAAGGTTCGCGATGTAGCCGTCCATCGAGAACACACCGTCGGTGGCGATGAGTTTGAAACGCGCCTTTGCGGCGTCGGCTTCCTTCAGCTTCGCTTCGAGGTCGGCCATGTCGTTGTTGCGGTAGCGATGGCGCTGGGCCTTGCAGAGTCGAATACCGTCGATGATCGAGGCATGATTCAACTCGTCGCTGATGATCGCGTCCTCCGCGCCGAGCAACGTCTCGAAGAGGCCGCCATTCGCATCGAAGCACGAGCCGTAGAGAATCGTGTCGTCGGTGCCGAGAAATTCGCTGAGCTTTTGCTCGAGTTGCTTGTGGACGCCCTGCGTGCCGCAGATGAACCGCACGCTCGCGCAGCCGTAGCCCCATTGATCGAGCGCGGCGTGTGCGGCGGCCTTCACCTCCGGATGCTGCGCGAGGCCGAGGTAATTGTTCGCGCACAGATTCAGCACCGGCTTGCCGTCGCTCACACGGATGGTCGTGCCTTGCGGCGTGAGGATGACGCGCTCGCGCTTGTAGGTGCCGGCGGCACGGATTCCATCGAGCTGTTGGAGCAAATGTTCCTGGAATTGTGAATTCATGAAACTACTCGGCTGGCTTGGGAGTATTTGTTTCCCGCAGCGTCAGCAGAAATGCAAGGAGGTCGCGCAATTCCTCCGGCTTGCGGATTAGCCCGTTGGGCATGGCGGAACCGGAGTTCAACTTGCGGTCGGTCACTTGCGACGTGGGAATTTTTTTACGCACTCCGCCGGGCAGTTCGACCTGCAGTTCCGTCGGCGATTGGCCGACCACCAACCCGCTCACCGTGTCTCCGTCCATCAACGTCACCGTGCTCCACTGAAACTCCGGCGTGACGTCTTTTTCCGGCAGCAAAATGGCCTCGACGAGCTGGGTTGCATTCAGGCGCTCACCGACGTTGCGCAAGCTCGGACCGGCAGTGCCGGCATCGCCGTCGCGAGTGGAATGGCACGAAGCGCACGCGCGGAATTGAAACAGGCGCCGGCCTTTGGCCGCGTTGCCGGCCGCCGATTCCTTGGTCCAGTCGAGTGATTGAAATGCTTCGGGCAAATTGGAAGGCGCCGTCTTGAGTGGCTCGGTCGTGGCGGACTCGGTTGCCTGGGTGGCGACAACTGTGGCGGTGAATATCAAGGTGGTGAACAACTGTTTCATGTGGTGGTGGAGTGGTGGTGTTTCAGATACGAATCAAAGAATTGCACCAACTTAGTTCAGTCGCAATGGCGGTAGTTGAATCGCCGGTGGCGTGCCGCGCGCGGGGCGCGTGAACTTCTCGCCGAACTTCGTGAAGCCGGGAACGAATCCACCTTGCGACAGGAAGAACTGTCCGTTTTCCACGCCCATGAAACGATCGAGCCGGTCGGCCTTGCCGGTGGCGTCGTGGCTAAAGCTGGCGGTGGTCACCTCCTGCCACTCGCCTGCGTCGGTGCGGATCCATTGATTGCCGAAGAGGGCTTTGCGTCGCAGGTGACCGTTGCTGCCGCCGAAATTTTCACTGAACGAATACAGCCCGCGCAACCAGCTGCCGTCCTTTGGCGCGCGCCACGAGGAGATGAGCATCCACTTGTGCGTGTCGGGTCGGAACCAATAGCCGGAGTAGATCGTGGCTGAGTCCTTCGTCGGCTGCGCGGTGACGATGAAGCGCTGCGTCTCGCCGGTCTTCCATGGGAAGACGAGATGCGAGTGGCCGCCGGTGCCTTCGTTGCCAAAGTCGCCGGTGCTCACGCCTTCGCCTTTCGCAATAAGCGTGGTGCGATTTTCGTTGCCGACCTTTTTCCGATCCACCGCTTCGCCGCCGCTGTCCCACACGCTGAAAATAATGCGGCGCTCGGTGGGGCTGTTGACCTGCATGCCGAAGTAGCCGCGATGCCAGCCGCACGCTTCGTAGTAGGTGGCGACGGGGTCTTCGACGGCGGTAACCTCGCAGTAGAACGCGGCGACCATTGTTTCCTTCGGTTGCGGATAAGCAAGGTGAACGCTCGCGGCATTGCGGCGCGCCTTGAGATTGAAGTGTGCGGCGGTGGTCGCGGGGCCGTCGAGAATCAGCCCGTCGAGGTCGCCGGACGGCTGACCCGCGGCGTTGAGCGATTCGAGCGTGAAGCGCTGATAGCCGGCCTGTTTCACGTCGAAGGAACCGAAGCGAACCACCGCAGTGTTCGCCGCACCCTTCACCACGGCTTCGTGCGATTGACCCGCGACGGTGAGTCGGAGCTTTGAACTGGCGTTGGCTGGCAGCCGCAACGCGAGCGAGCAATCGAGCTTGCCGGGCGTCTTGATTTCGCCGAACCACAGCACCTTCAGCGCGGGATCGGTCCATTTGGTTACGCCGGACTTTTCTGAGACGGACGCGCCGCTCGCATTCGGATCGAGGTAAGCGGTGAAGGCGGGGACACGCAATTCCGCCTGCGCGGAAAGAGTGAACGCGAGCGCGGTGGCGAGCGTGAGGAACTGTTTCATGGATCTGTTGGGGGAGCGTTGCAACTCAGGAGCGCTGCTTCAAGCCCAGTCGAGAATCACCTTGCCGCAGTTGCCCGAAAGCATCGCTGCGAAACCTTTTTCGAACTCGGTGAAGTGAAAGCGGTGCGTGATGACGGGCCGGATATCGAGGCCGCTCTCGAGCATCACCGACATCTTATACCACGTCTCATACATCTCGCGGCCGTAAATGCCTTTGATCGTGAGCATGTTGAAAATGACTTTGTTCCAGTCGATCGGCATCGGCTCGGAGGGAATGCCGAGCATCGCGATTTTGCCGCCGTGCGCCATCTGCTCGATCATGTCGCGGAAAGCTGCCGGGTTGCCGCTCATTTCCAGACCGACGTCGAAGCCTTCCTTCATGCCGAGCTGCGCCTGCACGTCGCGCAATTTCTCGCGCTGCACATTCACCGCGACGGTTGCGCCCATCTGCTTCGCGAGCGCGAGGCGATGGTCGTTCACGTCGGTGATGACGACGTAGCGGGCGCCCGCGTGCTTCGCGATCGCCGCGCCCATGATGCCGATCGGTCCCGCGCCGGTGATGAGTACGTCCTCGCCGAGCAGGTCGAAGGAAAGCGCCGTGTGCACGGCGTTGCCGAATGGATCGAAGATCGAGGCGACTTCGAGATCCACGCCGGGACGGTGATGCCAGACGTTGGTCATGGGAACGGAAATGAGTTCCGCAAACGCGCCAGGGCGGTTCACGCCGATGCCGGAGGTGTCCTTGCAAAGATGCCGACGGCCCGCGAGGCAGTTGCGGCAGCGTCCGCAAACGACGTGACCCTCGGCGCTGACGATCTCGCCGGGATGAAAGTCCGAGACGTTCGAGCCAACCTCGACCACTTCACCGACAAACTCATGCCCCACGACCATCGGCACTGGAATGGTTTTTTGCGCCCACGCGTCCCACTTGTAGATGTGGAGGTCGGTGCCGCAGATGCCGGTCTTGACGACGCGGATGAGCACGTCGTTGATGCCGGGCTTGGGCTCCGGAACATCGGCGAGCCAAAGTCCGGGACGGGCGTGTTGCTTGACGAGAGCTTTCATGGCGTGTGCGGTATGTTGTCTGTGCATCCACTATATCGGATATTTAATTCCTGTATGCAAGAAGTATTTCCGGTATAGTGCACGGCATGAGCTCGACCGCGAAGTCATCGAAACCGTCCGCCAGTTCCGCCGAAGCGATCAACCGCCACCTCGGCGTGCGCGTGAAGAAGCTGCGGACGGAGCGCGGTTGGTCGCTCGAAGCGCTCGCCAACGCCAGCGGCGTGAGCCGTTCGATGCTCAGCCAGATCGAGCGCGAGAAGGCTAATCCCACGCTTGCCGTCACGCTGCGCATCGCGCAGGCGTTCGGCATGGCACTCGGCGACTTGCTGGAAATGCCTGGCGCGGCGTCGGCGATCTCTATGATCCGTGGCGACGATCACGCTTATCACTACAAGTCTGACAAGCTTTGCCGCGTGCGCACGCTGAGTCCGCTCAACTTGGAAAAGGACGTGGAGTTTTACGAAGTGCAGCTGCAGCCCGGCGGTGCGCTGCGGAGTTCGGCGCACTTCGAAGGCACGCGCGAGTTCATCACGGTGGCCAAGGGACAGGTGAAACTGGAATCTGCGGATGACGCCGAGGATTTGGGGCCGGGCGACTCAGCCAGCTACCGCGCCGATGTGCCGCACGCGATCATCAACGCCGGCAAGGGCGAGGCGACGGTTTACCTTGTAGACATCTACCGGTAGCGATTACTTCGCGGCCGCTTTCGCGAGCGCGTCCAGCTCTTCCAGTCTGAAGCGCACGCTCAGGATGTAAGGGAGTTCGTCCTTGTCCCAATGGCCGTAGGTTGTGGTGACGAAGGTGCCGTCGGGGAGAACTTCCACGCCGGGGTACGCGCAGTCGGCGCCCTTGTTATTCTTTTTCAAATGCACGCGATACTGGCCTTCGCGGCCGGCGACGATGTCTTCGTATCTGCCCACCCAGCCGACCCAATCGCCCTTGGTCGGGCTCACGTGCGTGGTGTCGCGGAACGAAATGAAGAGGCGGCCGTCGGGAGCGTATTTCGCGGTGTGCCGATCGCCGGTGAGGGCGGCGGGAAGTTCGCGCGGCTCGGACCACGTGAGGCCCTCGTCGTTACTGAAGATGACGAACGAATTGTATCGGCGGCTGTTCTCGCGCAGGAGCACAGCGATTTGTTTTCCGTCGGGCGAACGCAGCGCTCCGGGTTCGCAGAGGTTCGCATCGGGCAACATCGCGATCGGTGCGGGCACGCTCCACGTGAGACCACCGTCTTGTGAGAGCGTGGTGTAAACCCAGAAGCGCCACGGTTTCGCGGCCGACGAAGTGTGCGCGCTGCTCGGACCCTTGACGCGATATTTGTCTTCGCGACCGCCGCGGATGAACCGCCCGTCATCGTGGAAGAACGCCAAGTAAGACCCGGGCGTTTTCAATTCCGTGACCGTCGCCATCGTCACCACGCCGCCGAAATCGCCGATCGGTTTCAGCTCACTCCACGTATTGCCGTCGTCCTCGGTGACGGCCATGCGAATCGGATAAAGGCCGCTGAACATGATGATCCGCTTTTTGCCGGACGCATCCACGACGCGATGCAACGTCGGCACTTCGAGCGAAGTCTCCCACGACTTCGGCGTCGGCAAACGACCGCTCCACGTAAGCCCGGCGTCGGTGCTGCGCTTGTAAACGATCGCGCCGCGCCCGTGGCTCTTCGGATAAACGATGAGCATCGTCTTGTTATCCTCGAGCAACAGCGTCGTGGGATGTCCGAGGTACTGGCCTTTCTCGCGGTCCACGATGACCTGGCGGCTCGTGTCGTTGGCGAGATCGAGGGTGGGAATGGTGTAGCCGGGAGGAAGTTTCGTCCTCAGCCCTTTGGGCGCGGCGATGGTCGTGTCCGCTTTTTGTGACGGCGACAATGACGCACCTTTTTCTGCGGCGAGGGCCAGTGTCGTCGTGAACACGGTGAGGGAAACGATCACGCCGACGATGACTTGCAAGCGGCGCGCGCCGGTGGAAGTTGAGTGCATGAACCCTTTTAGCCGACCCGTTTCGGCCAGCAATGTTAATTCCCGACGGCTTTCAACCCTCCGCCAACCTGAGCCGATATGATTATTGTCATCACCGAATCAAATGATTAAGGTCAAAACCGTGGCCGAGATTCCGAATACCGGTTCCCTCCGGATGCTGCACTGCTATTTCTGCGGGCAGAATAATTTTGTCCCGAAAGAATACCCCCCGATGCACACGTTGCCTTGCGGGCGTTGCCAGCGGGAGATCATGGTTCCGGTGATGATGCGCCAGTTCGAGGTGCGTCAGGCCATTGCGACCGGTGGCATGGGGACGGTTTACCGCGCGTTCGACACCGTGCTTCATCGCGAGGTCGCCGTGAAATTGCTGCGGGCCGATATGGCCAGCGACCAGGCGAAGCTCGACGAGTTCTATCGCGAGGCGCGCACCATCGCGACCTTCAACCACCCGAACATCATCCAGATTTTCAACTTCGGTGAATACGAGGGGAAAAACTTCATCGCCATGGAACTGGCGGATAAGGGCAGCCTCGAAAACCGCATCACGCAAAAAGGCAAGCTCACCGAACTCGAAGTCCTCGACGTCGGCGTGAAGATTGCCGGCGCGCTCGATGCCGCGTTGAAACAGGAACTCCTCCATCGCGACATCAAGCCCGCCAACATTCTCTTCAACGGCGTCGGTGAACCGAAGCTCGTCGACTTTGGCCTCGCGCGGAAATCCGACGCCGAGACCGAATACGGCGCGGAGATCTGGGGCACGCCCGAATACGTCGCGCCCGAAACCGTCCAGCGTCAGCCCGAGACCTTTCTTTCCGACATGTACAGCCTCGGCGCCACGCTCTATCAGGCCCTCACCGGTCAGGTGCCGTTCGTTTGCGACACCGTTGAGAAGACCGTGACCGCCCACGTGCGCACGCCCGTGACGCCGCCGAACAAACTCGTCCCGGAAATTTCCCGGGCCACCAGCGATGCCATCACCAAGACGCTCGCGAAGAAGCCGAAGGACCGTTTCGCCAGCTACGATGAATTGATCATGGCCCTCACGGCCGCGCGCAGCCAGTTGCTCGTCGGCCAGATGGCGAAAGACGAACCCGAGACGCCCGCGAAACCAGCGCGCACCACGCGCAAGATCGCCCCCACGCCCTCCGTCGTCGCCGGCGAAGCGAAGAAAGGCAAAGGCGGCTTGATCGCCGCAGTGGTCGTCGTCCTCGCCGCCGCGGCGGGAGCGGGATGGTATTTTACGCAGAAGAAAGGCGAGGAAACCGCGAGCACCCCGACCACCGCCGCCACGCCGAAGTCCGACACCGCCTCCACCTTGGTGCCCACGCCGCCGCCGCAACCGCCGGTTCCCGTGGCGGAAGAAAAAGCGCCCGCACCGGTCGTGAAGCTCAACACCCTGCCGCATCCCGAAGCCACCGGGCCGTGGGTCTCGCTGACCGGCACCAATTACGCCAACCTCTGGCACGAATGGAACCGCAAGAATTTCCCGGCCAAGACGTGGAAGGTTCAGGGCGGCTTCATCACCGTTGAAAACGCCGAGAGCAAGCAACTCCTTGTCACCAAGCGCAAGTATGTGGACTTCGAATTGCAGTTCGAATGGCAGGTCGCCGAAGGCACGCGCGCCGCGCTCCTGATCGGCGTCAACGACGCCATTCCCGACAACGCGCCCGCCTCCGCGCTGAAATTCCCGCTGGTCCACGACGCCTCGATTACCAACGTCAACCCCGCCCGTCAGCAATCCGGCGCGCTCGAGGGCCTCATCGCGCCCGACAAGAACAAGAAACTCAAGCCCCCCGGCCAGTTCAACCAGAGCACCGTCATCGTGCTCAAGCGCCGCGTGGAATTCTGGCTCAACGGCATGAAAGTCACCGAGTTCTCCCTCGACTCCGACAAGTTCAAGGAAGCCGTGGCGAAGAACCAGCGGTTGAAGGACAAGCCCTACTTTGGCAAGAGCACTGAGGGCTTCATCGGCTTCCAGCCAAGCGCCGGCATCCAGTTCCGCTCCGTGCGCATCCGGGACATTGCCGAATACCCGCAAGTGCCCAAGGCTGCCCCGGCCCCCGCGCCGCAGCCGCAGAAGAAGAAGAAATAAGCCCGCCGATCCGAGGATGGGTTTTCAACGCGGAGACGCGAAGGCGCGGAGGAAGAGAGGATTTCAACCAACCAAGCCGGCCCCAAGCCATCCGCCGCAGTCTATCCTGTGATTAGCCTGCATGGTTGGTCTCATCCAAATGTATCTCCTGCCATCTGAGCGAGACGGTCTCTGAACTCTATGACCAGCGGGTGCATGTTGTCGCCAAAACCGCGATACCAACTACGAAGTCCAGGCCGCAACTCTGGTGAGAGAAGAAGCTGGATG
Organism: Limisphaerales bacterium; assembly: GCA_044224905.1. Lineage (GTDB taxonomy): Bacteria > Verrucomicrobiota > Verrucomicrobiia > Limisphaerales > JBGAJN01 > JBGAJN01. The sequence continues at coordinate 34,468 of JBGAJN010000001.1, read as the reverse complement.
ATCTCACGAACCCTGGCCGACTGCTCGCCGTCTGTAATCCTGAACCGCCCATAGGCATCCATCAACGCGCACACAGGTCGCTGCTCTTCGGGCAAGCTCGTCATTAGCGGAAGCACGCGCTCCACGTGCTGCTGCAACTCTGAGTCGGTAAATTTCACTGCGCGCATCCAGTGCAGGCTAACGACCCAAGCTCAGCCACGCCGGGCCGGTGGAGGTGAACCGCGAAGCGGAACTAAAGCCGCTCCCCGGCGTTGGCTGGAGGCCATGGTTAGGCGTCATGTTTCGTGATGTGCCAATGGTTATGCAACAAACGGAGAAAGTCATCACTCAACTCGTAGCCGCTCGCCGAGCCAATGACTGAATCATACTCGCATCGAGGGCATGTAGCCGTCATGCCGCGAAAGGGCGCTGCGTCGTCGCGAAGTGCGCCGGGATCGTCATCGTTCGGGTCGTCTGAATCTGTCCAGAGGCGAATAGCGGTCGGCGCAAACCGTGCGTAACAGTGAAAGCAAGCACAGGACTCGCTGCGCTCTACCTCAGCGCGATTCTGGAAGCTGTGCGCGACCGCTTGGGATGGACTGACGGGTGACGCGCTCATGACGCCTAACGAAAAAAGCTCAGCGACCCGGCGCACGGGACGCCACGATTGCAACCGCGACGCTCACGCCGGGTTCGCGCTTTCGTGGAGCGAAACAGCTGGGGTGTTGTTCCAATTTTCAGAGCATGGTTAGCCCACGTCATCGTCATAACTCAAATCTTCGGACGCCAATCCGGATGTCTCGGCTCGACTCCGATGCCGTGCGCCCAGCGACGGCGCAACCGAGACCCGATGAAGGGCCAGCCGTGGTAACGCCGAAGACGCAGCCAGTGCGAAACAGTGTGACCTCGAACCTGCGGCACATCACGGAATAAAATGTAACCAGTGTGGCCACCAATGGCCAAGCCCACCGCACGACCATCGAACGCGAGTGAGTCTGCCAAATACGTCCCATCGTCCAACACCAAGTCAAAACATCCTCCACGCCCTGAGCCAAGCTGTGACTCTAAGCTCGCCGACTCCTCTTTGTCTGTAACGAGTGTCATGATGCGCGCGAAGTGGGCTAACGACCCAAGGTCAGCGACCCGGCACTCGGGACGCCACGATTGCAACCGTGAGCGACAGGATTGTCGTTTATCACTTCCATGGCTTAGAGCCTAAAACTTCATTTCAATCGTTTCCAGTCGCATTTTTCAATCGTCCCTTCGGGACTCGACCCCTTCGCCCCCCGCATCCGGCGCTGAAACGCCGGGCTAGGGTCAGGCGTCTCTCGCGGGACTCACGGCACCGCTTACCGGCAATTCCCCGTTTTCCACCCCTCCGGCGGACGGCTGAGACAGCCGTCCCCACCCTCAAATTCACGCTCCGGCAGGAAATGGCTCTTTTTAGCCACTTCCCAAGCCGGAAAGGACAGGAAAATCCTTATTTTGCCCGGTGGAATTTTTGCCATCGGCCCAAATAACGTTCCGGAAGCCATTGGAGATTTTGCCAACGGGCAAAATAACGTTCCGGAGGCCATTGGATTTATTGCCAGTGGCCCAATTAAGCTTCGGGGAGCCACTTCCAGTTTTGCCGGTGGCCCAATTAACGTTCCGGAGGCCGGCGGAACTTTTGCCGGTGGCCTAATTAAGCTTCGGGGAGCCACCGGAGATATTGCCGGTGCCTCCCGGAACGTTCGGGGGGCCGATGGAGATTTTGTCAGTGGCTGTCCTCAGCTTCGGGAGGGCATTTCCCATTTTGCCACTGGCCGGGGAGACTTCGGGCCAGTTGATGGCGGGTTGCCGCCCCGGTCATCGCAGCGCGATAACCCTACCGCCGGCTCGCGGGGACGCTCGCCCCACCGCGCACCCGGCGTTGAAACGCCGGGCTACTTTCAATCGTCCCTCGCGGGACTGGGTTCGGTTTTCCCTCCGCGCCTCCGCGTCTCCGCGGTGAACCCGCAGCGCAATTCCTACTTCGCCACGCGCAGGGCGTAGAGGTCCGCATCTTTCAGCACGAAACGGAAGCGCACGGGTTTGCCTTGGAGGGCGGAGAGGTCGTCGCCCTTTTTCCATTGGATGACGGCGTCGAGTTCATCGCCGTAGAGCGGCGGCATGTCGGCCAGCGCGAAGCCGGGGAGGGGTTGGCCGGTTTCATCCTGCACTTCCACTTGCACGGAGCCGGCGGCGGAGGTGGCGTAGTTCAACACGAGTTTCTGGCCGGTGAAGAGTACGGGGCGCGTGGTGAATTCGCCGCCGCGCGCGGTGGCGTTGACGGAGGCGAAGCCATGTCGCCGCACGGTCACGCGGCGGACGCGGTTGTCGGGCCAGCGGTAATGTTCGCTGAGGTAGAGGGAGAATTCCGTGGGGTCGGTCTGCACGATGCCCCACGCGGGCATGTTGCTGCGGTCGGTCCAGTTCTTCTCGTCGAGGCCGGGGCGCGCCCAGGCTTCGAGGAAGGTGCGGTCCCACAGGACGCCGTCGCGGCTGCTCATGAACACGGCGTCGGACACGCCGGGGAGCGGGTGCGCGGGGACTTTCTTGCGCGAGGGGACGAAGCGTTTGGGGAAGGCGAGCAGTTGATGGGGCGCGCCGGGGCAGGGGAAGGTGGCGCTGGTATAAAAGTGTTCGGCGGGCACGCCTTCGCCGTAGCGGTTGGGCACGCCGGCGCTCCAATCGAGGAAGTCGGTGGAGTGGTTGCTCTGCACGGCGCGGGTTTTGTTGGAGAAGATGCGGCTGTAGCAGGCGTAGCGGTTTCGCGCGGTGTCCCAGAAGCCGAGGTTGAGGGAGTCGAACGCGCCCTTGGTCATCACGGGTTCCTTGCGGAGTTTGCGCCAATGCAAGCCATCGGCCGAGGCGAAGGCGAAGAGGCCGCCGGGTGTGGAACCTTCCTGCCAGTTCTTGCCGGGGGCCTTGAGGCCGGCGAGGGCCTTGTAGCGTTCGTCGGGTTTGCAGTCGGGATTCGTATCGAGGAACGGCGCGAAGTTGTGCGATTCGATGCCGCGCCAGATGACGTTGTTGTCCTTGGTGCCGCCGGCTTCGATAATGCCGAGCTTGGGTCGCGTGAAATGAATGCCGTCGCGGCTCTCGGCAACGCACGTGACCTGCGCATCGGAATGATCCGAGCCACCGACGGAGCCGCGATAGTAAAGGCGAATGGTCGCGCCGTCTTGCAGGACGGTGTAGTAAGCGCTGGTGTGGCCTTCCCAGGGTTGATCGGTGGTGAGCACGACTTCGCGGCGGACGGGTTCGTGCAACTTGAGCGCGACATCGCGGCGCTGATCGATGAGCCAGTCATCGACGAAGAGTTCCATGCGCGTGCCGATGTCGACGGCGGATTTCGGGCCGGACTTGGCGGCGGGCGCCGTGGCCGCGGCGCGGGCGGGTGAATGGAACGCGAGGCTGAGCAGCACGGAGCCGAGGAGGACGGGAATCATTTTCATAGGAAGTGCGAGGGCTGTGTCGCACAGATGGGCGGGGGTGTAAACTGTAACTATTCGAAAGGGAACAGAAGCACGCGAAGGAAACGAAGCGGGAGAGATCGTGCCGGCGCAATTCCTCAGGCCGCGACTTCGTTCTCTTCGTTGCCTTCTGTTCAAGTTGGGCGCCGCCACAGCCAGATTGCCCTTGTCAGCGGGGCGGCGTTGGGCGAGAGAAGTCGCGCGCATGATTGTTTATCTGAATGGCCAGTTTCTTCCCAAGGACGAGGCGCGTATTTCGCCCGACGACCGCGGGTTCCTCTTCGCCGACGGCGTGTATGAAGTGGTTCGCGTTTACGACGGCCGCTTGTTCCGTGCGGGCGAACACTGGCAACGCCTCGCGCGCAGCCTCGACGCGTTGAAGATCCGTGGCGCGGACAACATCGATTTCCAGACGATCTCCGAGACGTTGCTTGATCGCAATCAGCTCCGCTCCGGCGACGCGATCATCTATCTGCAAATCACCCGGGGCGTCGCGCCGCGCAAACATTACTTCCCCGATCCTGCGGTGACGCCGACGGTTTACGGCTACGCGGCGCCGTTCGATCCGCCGCGCGCAAAGTGGGACGCCGGCATCAAGGTCATCACGACGTCCGACATCCGCTGGATGCGTTGCGACATCAAGACGGTTTCGCTTTTGCCCAACGCCCTCGCGGCGCAGCAGGCGCGTGAAGCCGGCGCGGACGAGGCGTTGTTCATTCGCGACGGCGCTTTGACGGAAGGTTCGCACTCGAACTGCGCGGCCGTGGTGCGCGGCGAACTCGTCACGTATCCGCTCTGCCATTACATCCTCGGCGGCATATCGCGGCAGGCGGTGCTGGAGTTGTGTCACCAGTTGAAGATCACCGTGCGCGAAGTTCCCTTGCTCGAGCCTGAGCTGAAGTCGGCTGAAGAATTGATGCTGCTCGGCACGACCACGGAGGTCATGCCGGTCGTGCAAGTGAACGACTGGCGCGTCGGCAACGGCAAGCCCGGTCCGGTGACGCGTCGCCTGCAGCAGGCGTTCCGCGAGCTCGTGGCCGCCGAGAAGTAATTTCCTCGGCGCGTCGGAATCGAATTGTTTCCGGCCGCCGCCGTCCTAATCTGTCCGAACCGAATACCATGAAAACCCGTACGATCTCTCTCGTGATCCTTTTCTCCGCCGCCGGCTTGCTGCTCGCCGACGGGGCGAAGGACAATGTTGTGGAAAATGTCCGTCCGGTTCCGCCGCCCGGCGTGGCCGTGTCCGACAAGGACGCCGCGGATTTGCGCAAGGGGCTCGACGCTTTGGAGAAGGAAATCGACACGACGCGCATCGCGCTCGAAAAGAAAAAGCAGACGAACCTGCTCGAACTGTTGCCCGACGCGCAGATCTTCCACAAGGCCGTCAGCTACGCGCTGGCGTATAACGAATTTTTCAAGGCGGGCGAAATCGCCTCGGGCAAGACGCTCCTGCAACAGGGCACCGAACGCGCGCAGCAACTCCGCGACGGCAAGGCGCCGTGGACCAACGCCACCGGCCTCGTGGTGCGCGGGTTCAAATCGCGCATCGACGGCTCCGTTCAACCTTACGGTCTCGTGGTGCCTGAGTCGGCGAAGCTCGGTCAGCCGATGCGGCTCGACTTCTGGTTCCATGGTCGCGGCGAGACGTTGAGCGAAGTGAACTTCCTCACCGGCGCACAAAAGAGCGGCGGCCAGTTCCAGCCGGCGAACACGATCGTGCTGCACACTTACAATCGTTACTGCAACCCCGCGCGGTTCGCGGGCGAGACCGATGTGTTCGAGACGTGGGCGCACGTGAAAAAGTTTTATCCGATCGACCCGAATCGCGTCGTGGTGCGAGGCTTCTCGATGGGCGGCGCGTCTTGCTGGGGTTTCGCGACGCATTACGCGGGCTTGTGGGCGGCGGCGGCTCCGGGCGCGGGCTTCTCGGAGACGGCGGAGTTTTTGAAAGTGTATCAGGACGAAACGCTCAAGCCGACGTGGTGGGAGCAGAAGCTGTGGCGCATGTACGACGCGACGGAATACGCGCTCAACCTCTACAACGTCCCGACCGTCGCTTACAGCGGCGAGATCGACAAACAAAAGCAGGCCGCCGATGCGATGGAGAAAGCGCTCGCGAAGGAAGGCCTTCGTCTCACGCACATCATCGGACCGAAGACGGCGCACGCTTATGAACCGCAGGCGAAGCTTGAAGTCGCGCGTCGTGTCGATGCGCTCGCGTCGCGCGGTCGCAATCCCGTGCCGACCACGGTGAAGTTCACGACGTTCACGCTGAAGTACAATCAGATGCTCTGGGTGACGGTGGACGGGCTCGAACAACATTGGGAGAAGGCGCGTGTCGAAGCCACGCTCAACGACGACGAAAACAAGATCGACGTGACCACGAAGAATGTCACCGCGCTTACGCTGTCGTTCGGCACCGGCGAATACCCGCTCGAATTGAACAAAGCCGCTAAAGTGGTCATCGACGGCCGCAAGATCATCGCACCGCTCGCGTTCACAGATCGTTCCTTCGTGGCGCACTTCCGCAAGGACGGTCGCAGTTGGAAGCTGGTTGACTCCGACGACGACGGCACCTTGCGCAAGCGTCATGGTCTTCAGGGACCGATCGACGACGCGTTTATGGAAAGCTTCGTGATGGTGTTTCCGACCGGCAAACCGATCAACGAAGCCGTCGCCAAATGGACGCAGGAAGAACGCACGCACGCCGTGCGCGAATGGCGCGATCAATTTCGCGGCGACGCTCGCATCAAGGACGATCACGCGTTGACCGACACGGACATCGCCGAGCGCAATCTCATCCTTTGGGGCGATCCGCAGAGCAACGAGGTGTTGAAGAAAATTGCCGACAAGCTGCCGATCAAGTGGGACGCCCAGACGATCAAGGTCGGCGATGAAAGCTACAACGCCGGCCAACATGTGCCGGTGATGATCTTCCCGAATCCGCTCAATCCGAAACGCTACGTGGTCATCAACAGCGGCTTCACGTATCGCGAATACGATTACCTCAACAACGCGCGTCAGACGCCGAAGCTTCCCGATTGGGCGATCATCGATATCAGCCGTCCCGCCAATTCCCGCGTGCCCGGTGGCATCGCCGGCGCCGGCTTCTTCGGAGAGCGTTGGGAGTTGCTGCCGCCCGGCAAGCATTGAGAGGTTGGAGAAATTCTGCCGATTGTCTGAATTTGTCTTGTGTTTCGAACGTAGTTTTCTACGTTCGCAGCACGGTTTATTCGTAATGAAAACGTCTTTTACCAACAGACTCACCGGGGTTTTCGCCTTGTCCGTAATTGCCTGCATGTCGCTGCTTGCCGCCGATTCGCCGGCCACCGCCACCGTCACCAATGAGGCTTCCGACATGATGCTGCGCTGGTCGCTGGAGCAGCAGGCTACGCGCAAGGCCATCGAGCAATTGCGCGAGGAGTTTCGCGAAGAGTCCGCCGCCGCGAGCCGTCGCAACGATCAGGCGCTGACCACGCGTTTGCACGCGGTTGAGCAAAGCCTCACGTCGCAGCGCGTGCGCGACCTCGAGACCTTGCGCAATCGCAATCACGAAACCTTGCTGTTCGCTGCGGGTCTGGGTGGCATCAGCCTCGTGGGCATGATCGTCATGGGCTTGTTCCTCTATCGCGCGACGAACCAGCTCTCGCATGTGCTCGCGGTTCTGCCGGGGCGCGCCATCGGCTCCGGTTCGCAAACGACTTTGATCACCAGTGAGGCCGCCGACGCGTCGAGCGCGCGGCTGTTCACGCTGGTGGATCGCTTGGAGAAAAAGCTGCAACAGCTCGAAGACGTCGCGCAACATCGCCAACTCGCCGGTCCGAGCGATGCGTCCGGGCAGCAGAACGGTGCGGCGCAACCGGAACAGCCGATCTCGGAAAACCTCGCGCACATCAATGCGTTGCTCGGCAAAGGCCAGTCGCTGCTCAACCTCGAGCAGAATGAAGAAGCGCTCGCGTGCTTCGAGGAAGCGCTCGCGTTGGATCCCGAGCACATCGAGACGTTGATCCGCCGCGCGAAGACGCTCGAGAAGATGCGCCGCCTGAAGGACGCGCTCGAAACCTACGACCGCGCGCTGGCCATCGATAATTCCCTCACCATCGCCTACCTCGGCAAGGGCGGCGTCTTTAATCGCATGGAACGTTTCACCGAGGCGCTTGAGTGCTACGAGAAGGCGCTCCGCACCCAGCAGAGCTCGGCAATTGAAACGGTGCAGGCGTAATGTGGAACTTCAGTTCTGACGGCGAAAACGCGGCTTTGTTCGCGTCCCGTTGAACGCTTTATTCGACTAATTCCAGCTCGTCACACGCGCGCCTGATTTCTCTTCTTCAAGCCGTTGCTTGGCGAGTGCGATCGTCGCGTTGATCAATTCGCGATTCTCCGCCGTGCGCGCTTCGAGTTCCTTTTCCAAATCGCTGATGCGCGCCTCGTAAGCCTTCACCCGCTCCTGCAGCGGCGCGTGAATTTTTTCCAATCGTTCTTCCAGCGCCGCGATCTCCGCCGCCGCTTGGCGTTGCGCGGCGATGAGTTGGCGGCGTTGCGAGAGCAACGTGGTGACGATCTTTTCCTTCACCATCGCAGCGAAGTGCGGCATCAACCGCGCGCGCATTGCCGGGTTCGCCATGAGAATCCGGCTGGCGGATTTGTCAGCGAGCAACTCAGCGGGACTTGCCGGAGCGAGCGCGCGGGTTGGGGCTAGGTCTACGACGGCGGGACGTGGCTTCGAACGCACCGCCAGAACGAAAACGACGCCGGCGCCGCCCGCGAACGCGAGCCACGGCCAGTAGGTTTCCCAGCGGCGATCGCGCGCGCGCAATTCCGTCACAGCGGACTGTGCGGCGAGTTGATCAAGCGCCGCCTTGAGGCGCGGCGTGAGCGGTTCGCCCGCGCGGGCGATCACTTCGCCGGGGCGAAATTTGTCGGCGGTCCAGATCGCCTCCGTGCGCCGGGCGCGATTGGAGCGGGTCAAGCCGACGTCGAAAATGCAGTTGGGCTGGATAAATGCCGCGAGGAATTTCGCGTACGGCTTTTCCTCACCGACGAGGCTCGCGCGAAATTCGTTACGCGCCTTGGTGACGGGGACGAGGCTCTGGCGCGGGGCCGGCTGCGAATCTTTCTCGAGCTTCGCCCAGTCCGGTACCGTTTCGTTGATAGGGCTCGTGATCAGGCGGACCTGCGCCGGGCCGGACTTGGCTTCGGCGGGGAGATCATCGGGACGCACGTAACTGGAGGTCATCGCGGCGCGCACTCGGCTGATGAAGAGCGTTTCCAACTCGGCCCAATCACCGCCCTGTGCCCACTTGGTCGCGAGCGAGAGCGTGAGGGGAAATTTCTTGTGAAGGTTGCGGTAGACTTCGTGCAGGTTCCGAAATTCCTCGGACTTCAACTGGGAGTTGGAGAGCTTGCGCGTGCCGAATCTCACCTCGAGGGTGATGAGAAATTCTTCGCGAAAATCGACCAAGGCCGCGCGCATCGCGGCGACGGCTTTCTCGGCGGCGTTCGTATCGACCCGCACGAACACGGGAACTTTCGCCGCCTCTTTTTCGCGCAAGGCTGCTGAAGCTTCGCGGTCGATGACGACGAGTTCAACTGGGGTGGCGATGTCCGTGGTAACAACGTCGCCCACCTGATAGTCGGAAAGTTTTTTGACGGGAGCCTGCGCCGAGGTGCCGAACGGCGCGAGACAAGCGAGGCCACACGCGAGCAGGAGCGAGTGTCGGCGGCGCCGGTTGAACATGTTGTCGGCTTTGTTCCGGTAAATTGGCGAACCGGTCAAGAAATTTGTAAGGGGAATTGCAAATGAAGCTCGGTCGAGCGTGGTGTTCACTTTGAACTTTTGACTTCGAACGGTGAACTGCGAATCTTGCGCCGTCGTGAACATTGAAATCATCAACACCGGCAGTGAACTCATGCTTGGCTATGTGCTGAACACGCATCAGCAATGGCTCTGCCGGCAGCTGGCCGACCACGGCTACACGGTCGACCGGCAGGTGGCGATCGCGGATACGGGTCCGGCGATTTTGTCCGCGGTGCGCGAGGCGTTGGGGCGCGCTGATCTCATCATCACGACCGGCGGCCTCGGTCCGACCTCGGACGACATCACGCGCGATCTAATCGCGGAATTGCTCGACACTAAATTGCTCGTGGATCCGACCGTGCTCGCGCATGTGGAGAATTTCTTCGCCCTGCGCAAACGGCCCATGCCCGAAAGCACCAAGGTGCAGGCGCGCGTGCCCGAGGGCGCCGTCGTTTTGCACAACGAAAACGGCACCGCGCCGGGTCTTGTGTTGGAGATCGCGCCCGGCAAGTTCCGGCAAGCTTCGCGTCCGACGTTGCTTGTGATGTTGCCTGGACCGCCGCGGGAGTTGCGACCGATGTTCACGAAGCAGGCGTTTCCGCTGATCCGCGAGAAGCTGCCGCTCGAAACGGATTACGTGTGTCGGACCTACAAAACCACCGGCATCGGAGAATCGTTCGCGGAAGAACGGATCGCCGGCCCGCTGAAACACCTGACCGATGCGGGGCTGGAACTGGGTTACTGCGCGCGTGTGGGCGAAGTCGATGTGCGGATCATTGCGCGTGGTTGCGGCGCGGATCAGACGATCGCGGAAGGCGACGAGATTATTCGCCAGCATCTCGCCAAACACATTTACGGCTTGAATGACGATCAGCTCGAAACCGTGGTCGTCCGCTTGCTCACCGAACAGAAGAAAACGGTCGCGCTCGCTGAATCATGCACCGGGGGTTTCATTGCCAACCGCATCACGAACGTCTCCGGCGCCTCGGCAGTATTGCTCGCGGGACTTGTGACCTACAGCAACGCGGCCAAAACGAAGTTCCTCGGCGTGAAGCCCGAAACACTCGCGCAATTCGGTGCCGTGAGTGAAGCCACGGTGCGTGAAATGGCCGAAGGTGTGCGGCGCGAATGCGGAAGTGATTTCGCGCTCGCGGTCACGGGCATCGCGGGGCCGACGAGTGGTAGCGCGGATAAGCCCGTAGGGACGGTGTTCCTCGCGCTTGCGAGCGACGGGCCGACCGTGGTGTTGAATCCGATTAATCGCTACGATCGTGAGACGTTCAAGTACGTCACCTCGCAACAGGCGTTGGAGTTGTTGCGCCGGCGTTTGGCCGAGGGCTGAGGTCTGTGAGAAAGAAAAAGCCCGCGTAGTTTCCTTCGCGGGCTTGGTAAAAAAAGGGTGTCGACTACGCGCCGGTATTCCCGATGGCTTCGACGGGGCAGCCTTCCATCGCTTCTTTGCAGGCGGCCTCTTCCTCGGGCGACTCGGGTTGCTTCTTTACGAAGGAATAGCCGCCGTCGTCATTGCGAGTGAAGTTGGAAGGAGCCGTCTCGCGACAGAGGTCGCAGTCGATGCATTGGTTATCAACGAAGAATTTGCCGGGGACGTTTTCCGGGTAGCGATTTGCAACATCAGCCATAAAACTTGGAAGCGAACGTGCCGAGGGGATTTGGGAATGGCAAGTGAACAATTTGTTGCCTGCGACCGATGTGCGCGCGGGTTGGGCCGAGCTTCATCCGTGGGTCACTGCGGGAGATTCCTCCGGAAATCTTCGATCGCCTTTTTTGCGCGGGGATCACCATTGGCGGCCTGTTCGATCAGGCGAGTTTGCACCTTGGCCATAGTCTCGTTGATCGCGGCAACTTGACCGGCGGTGAGGTTCGTTGCGCGTTGGATTTTTTGCAGCGAAAGGATCGCGTCCGGGTAGTCTTGCGCGCGCAACTGCGCCTGAACTTGGGCTACGTCGTTACGTAGGGATTCGCTGGAGTCCTCGGATTGCAAACGGCTGGCAGGCGCGGCTGAGGGCGTGTCGATCGTCTTGAATGCGGCGTCCATCGGGACCACGAGGTCGGTCGATGGGGATTCCTTTTGTTTGCAGGCAGCGAGGGCGAGACCGGATATTGCGAACAGCAGGTAGCAGGTTTTCATGAGCGGAGGATGATGCTTAGCGCCCGTTGCTGGTGTCGGGTGCGCACCAGGCTGGATTTTTGGCCGGATCGGCTACGTCGGTGTTCCAATTGGTGTAGTTGAGGAGTTGTGCCCCACCGGAGTAATTGCCGATGATCGCGCCGATGGCGTGACGGCGGCTGATGCCTTCGCTGGGATAATTTGCGCCGTCGTTAAAGTAGAGGGGTGCGTTCTCGTCCTGTTCGTAGAAGATGATTCCGTCGCCGCGCATGTCGGCGAGTTTGAAGGGCGGGAATTTCGCCCGCGCGTAGCCGACCGTGGCGCCATTCATCGCGTAGCTGGAAAGTTGCTGCGCCCGCGCGGCGAACAGAGTCGTGTTGGTGTTGTCCAGCGGACAGCGGTATATGCGTTCGTTGCCCAAAGATTCCCAGAGAACCCCGCGATTTAATACGTAGCGAGCAGGACCGCTTAGGGAAGCGTCATAATCGTAAAGCCATCCGGGCCGGTTTGCCGGATTACCCCAATTGGCCCACGGCAGCTCATCCTCGTGATCGTTCGAATAGAGGTGAACGCTCAACGTGAGCTGTTTGGTATTGTTGATGCAGACGGCGTTGATCGCGCGCTGCTTGGCTTTCGCCAAGGCAGGTAGCAAGAGACTCGCGAGAATCGCAATGATCGCGATGACGACTAGTAACTCGATGAGGGTGAAGGCGCGTCGGACTTTCGCAACTAGGAACATGGTTCGTCACCAAAGTAAGTTCGCGTTCCGAAACCCGTCAAGTCTTAGAGTGCGTGTTCCTGCTGATCGCTGCGGAGGCGGATGGTTTTCTCGGTGAGGCTATGGTGCGTCGTGATGTAGCGCACTGTTTTGTGCCGTGCGCGCATCAGGACGCTGTGGGTGATGACGCGGTGATTGGTGATCTTGATGCCGGGCAATAACGAACTGTCGCTGATGCCGGTGGCGACGAAGATGATGTTCTTCCCGTGCGCGAGATCGTCGGCGTAATAAATGTCCCGCAGGTCTTTTTCAAAACCGTCCTTCACCAGCTGCGCGTGTTCCTTCTCGTCGCGCGGTGCCATACGGCATTGGATGTCGCCACCGAGACACTTGATCGCAGCGGCAGCCACAACGGCTTCCGGCGAACCGCCGATCCCCACGTAAAGATCCACCCCGCTGTCGGGCATCGATGGTGCGATGGCGGCAGCGATGTCGCCGTCGCCGATCATGCGCAAGGTCGCGCCCGCCGCGCGGATGTTCTTCACGAGCGAGTCGTGGCGTGGGCGGTCCAATACGACCACGGTGAGATCCTGCACGCGTTTCCCGAGGGCGCGACCAATGACCGCGAGGTTCTCCTCGATGGGGTTTTCGAGCTTCACGGATTCGATGCCTTTGACCGCCATGTAGTCTTTCACGGCGGGGCCGTACGCGAGCTTGCTCGAGTAAAAGCTCGGCAGATTCTTCAACGCTTTCTCCACGCCCGGTTCCGGTGAAGCGCAGCAGAGAACGGAAATGGAATTGGGCAGACCCTTCGCGCAATTCGTGGTGCCGTCCACAGGATCGAGTGCGATGTCGAACTTCAGTGAGCCGGGCGTCCATTTGCCGAGTTGTTCGCCGAGGAAAATTCCGGGCGCCTCGTCCTTGATGCCCTCGCCGATGACGACCTCGCCGCAAATCTCGACGAGATCGAACATGCCGCGAATCGCGTCGCATGCGGCGGCATCCGCGGCATTTTTGTCGCCGCGTCCGAGCCACTTGAACGCATTGAGCGCGGCGTGTTCCGTGGCGCGGATGAAATCAATTTCAATGAGGCGTTCGATGTCGTGAACTTTGGGGGCGCGCATGATGTTCCTGATTTAGCTTCGTCGCGAGTGCTATCCGATTATCGGCGCAAGTTGTCGAGTCTTTTAGCGCGAGAAGAGGAGCGCCACGCCCAGCATGAAGACGTTCACGTAACCGGCAGCGAGCAAGTCATCCACGACGACGCCCCAGCCGTTTGGCAGGCTTTGCGATTGGCGGACGGGCCACGGCTTCCAAATATCGAAAAGTCGAAACAGGCCGAACGCGGTGAGCGCCAGCGGCCAGTTGCGAATCAGGAAGAAGGCAGGCGAGTGAACCGCACCCTCGCGGAAATAAACCATCGCTATCCAACTGACGAAGCACAACGGAATGGCCACGATTTCATCGAGCACGACGGAGCCCGGGTCTTTCTGGTGGAGAATGATTTCTGCGTTGCCGCAAACTGGCACGGCGAGCAACGCAAACGCAACGACGCCCGCGAGGTACAGCCAGAAGTTTTCCGGCATCAGCAACAAGGCCGTGGGAAGAAAGCCGACTAGGGAGCCGAAGGTTCCGGGTGCCACGGGAATTCGGCCGACGCCGAAGCCATGCGCGATCCAGAGAGTGAGGTTTGCTTTCAAACGTTGAACGGGACTTCGGTCTCACCGAGTCTTGAGATCACATTTCGTCGAGATAGACCCCCCGATTCCGCCACAGATACAACAGGCCTGAGCTGGCCGTCAGCAGTACAGTGAGCCAAAGAGTGATCAGTGCGAACCATGGCGTCCATGGCTGAAAGAAGTCGTGCAACCACGGCCACCATTCGGTGTAGGCATCCATCACGAGCAGCGCGATGATCGCGGCGATTTGAGAGATCGTTTTGTGTTTCCCGTAGCGTTCGGCGGCGAGCACCTGTTGCTTTGAAGCGGCCAGCAAGCGCAAGCCGGTGATCGCCAGTTCGCGGGCGACAATGACCACGACCATCCAGGCTTCGACCTTGGCGTAGATCGGGTAATCGCCCAGTTGGAACACGGCCGGTAGATCGCCGGACGCGAGAGACTTCATATGGCGCTCGACCAGCGCGATGAACGCCGAACAGGTGAGGATTTTGTCCGCGAGCGGATCCATCAGTTTGCCAAAATTGGTGATGAGGTTCCGGTCGCGAGCAATCTTGCCGTCGAGGAAATCCGTGAAGCTGGCGACGCAGAACAATATCAGCGCTGCGGTGTCGTTGAAGGGCGAGCGCCAGAACATGGCCGCGAGAAACACCACCGTCAGCAGAAAGCGCGATACGGTGAGTTGGTTGGGCAAGTTCACTTGAACCTTTTTGACGCAAAGACGCTAAGGCGCAAAGAAGAAACGAGAAAATGAATTACAAACCATTCACGACTCGATGGATCCCGTCTTTGACGTGTCGCTCGCCGAAATTGATTACGAGTCCGAGTTTCAACTTCGTCAGCCGCAGGTAGGTCAACATCTGAGCTTGGAAGATTGGGTTCCATTGCTCGACCGACTTTGGATCGACGATCACGATTCCGTTCACACGAATATCCAAACGCAGCGGAGTGGCTAGTTTGACGCCTTTGTAGAGGATCGGCACGGGTTGCTGCCGGTCGACCTTCATTCCACGCAGGTGCAGCTCGTGCACGAACGCCTCCTCGTAAACGCTCTCCAGCAATCCCGGACCGCCGAGTTCGCGGTGCACTTCAATTGCCGCGTCGACGATCACTTTGCTGATCGCATTTTCATCCACAGCTTGTTCCCTCCTTTGCGCCTTAGCGTCTTTGCGTCAAAAATTACATCGGCTCGGCGATCAGGTCGTAGTCCGTGTGGCCGATGATTTTGACCTGGGCGAATTCTCCGAGCGGCAGTTTACCTCGCACATAGACGCGACCATCAATGTCCGGCGCATCCGCTTCACCACGGGCGACGAGGTAGTTCCCTTTGAGTTGGGCCGTGTGGGTGTCGCGTTCGCGGATTAGGCCATGCTCCCACGAACTGACGTTCGCCTGTTGCAATTCTTTGCCGCTGGCTTCGCTTTCGACTAGGACTCGGATCGTCCGGCCGACGAATGACTCGGAAACTTCGCGGGCGACGTGGTGCTGCTCCGCCATCGCGAGCTTGCGGCGCGCCTCTTTTACCTTGTCGGGAAGTTGCCCTTGCATTTTGCCGGCGATGGTCGCGTCTTCCTGCGAGTAGGTGAACACGCCGAGGCGTTCGAACTTCGTATCGCGGATGAACTCGAGCAGCGTTTCAAAGTATTCTTCGGTCTCGCCGGGGAAGGCCACGATGAACGTGGTCCGCAGCGCGATGCCGCGAACGCCGGCGCGGATTTTGCGAATCAGGTCGACGATGTATTGCTGCGAGGTTTCGCGGCGCATCCGTTCGAGCATCGTCCCGTGGATGTGCTGCAGCGGCATGTCCACGTAGCGCGCGACCTTCGGACACTCGGCGATGGTTTTGATCAACTCATCGGTCCAATGGGCGGGATGCGTGTAGAGCAAGCGAATCCAGAAATCACCTTCGAGTGAGTTCAACTCGCGGATCAACGTGCACAACGTGGTTGCATCGGCGGGCAACGACTTCGCGGCGGCGGAGAATTTCTCCGGTGAGGAAATCGCGCGGCTGTGATTCGCGCGCAGGTCAAGGCCGTAGTAAGTCGAGTCCTGCGAGATGAGATTCAACTCCTTCACTCCTTGCGCGATCAGGTCGCGCGCTTCGGCGACGACGTCGGCTTGCGTGCGGCTGCGGTGAGAGCCGCGCATGCGCGGGATAATGCAAAAGCTGCACGGGTGATTGCAGCCCTCGGCGATCTTCACGTACGCGAAGTGCCGCGGCGTGAGTCGAAAGCGCGGCGTGGCGTAGTCGGGGATGTAAGTCGGACGCGCGGTGATATCGAAGACGGGCGCAATGGGCGCGGACGGTACGACTGTCGTCTTCGTCTTGCCGAACTTGTCGGAGCCGCGAAGCGATTCCTCGTGATCGTGATCCGATGCGGGGCGGTTCTTATCCAGCTCGGCGAGGCGCGCGACGGCTTTGGCCTTCGATCCGCGCGGTTTGAACTTCGCATCGCGTTCCTTGAGCTTTGCTTCGCGATGAACGAGTGCCTGCTTCACGATGTCGGGCACTTGCGCCACTTGATCGATGCCCATGAACGCATCGACTTCAGGAAAAAGTTTCGGCAGCTCATCGCGAAAGCGTTGCGAAAGGCAACCGGAGACAATCAGGCCCTGGCCGCGATGCTTCACGTCGCGCACAGCGGAGGATTCGAGAATCGTATCGACGCTCTCTTCCTGCGCGGAGTCGATGAACGAGCAGGTGTTCACGATCATCACGTCGGCGAGGTCGGCGTCGTTGGTGATTTCCATGCCGCCCTTGGCCAGCGCGCCGAGCATGATCTCGGCATCGACCAGATTTTTCGCGCAGCCGAGGGAAATCATCCCCACGCGAATGGGCTGCGGATTAGGTGCGGCGTTTTTTTCAGTCACAAGGGTCGGAAAATACGCGAGGTGAAGGCATGAAGCAATCTCCGGAAATGACGCTGATGGTAGACCTGCGACCGCGGACGGACCGGCCAGCGCGAACTCTACTCAGCGTTTGGCCGACGCGTTGGTCGGGAGAGGCATAGTTTCGCCCACGTTGTTCTTCGGGGGCGAATAGAGTCCCGGCGTGATGCCAGCCAACGGGTCCGCCTTCTTCTGCGTGCGATTCGAGCGGTAGCCGGTGGCGAAAACGAAAATCAGAATTGCTGCACCGATCAACACCAGCAACACACGCCAGTTGAGCCTCGACAGTTGCAACATCGCGAAATCCACGAACCCGCCAGCGTGGGGATTGGTGTTCGGCGATTCTTTGAACTTGCCGCTGTTCGCGATTTCGATGTCGAGCGCCGCGAGAAGCGAGCGCACATCGAGCTTCAGCAGTGTGGCGTAGGTGCGGGCGAAGCCCTTGATGTAAACCGGCGCGGCGAAGGCCTTGAAATTGCCCTCTTCCAGCGCGCGGATGTGGTCGGTCTTCAGCTTCGTGATCTCCACCACCTGTGGAATCGTCAGCTGGCGGGCTTCGCGGGCGGCGCGGAGTTGTTCGGCAACGGTCGGCATTCGACGTAGCAAAGAGATTTCGTCGGATTTTTGCAACCTTGGAGTCACGCCGTCGTGTTGGCCAAAAAAATTGCGCGTCGGGATAGTGGGACGAACTGCGCCAAGCCGAAACTGCTTGCCGCACTTGTCGCTGCAAACATAATGATCGCCATGATCGTGCGGCGGTTCCGTTTCTCAGTGGCGGCGCGATCGGCATGGCGTCCCCGTAGCTCAAATGGATAGAGCCCGCGTTTCCTAAACGTGTTATCCCAGTTCAATTCTGGGCGGGGACACCAGTGCAGGAGTGATGAAACAAAATCGTCACACGAAACCTTGGGTGAATTTCGGCTTTCCACTTGTCAGTGCGGGGTACGCTCCGTAGATTCGCCGGCGTGGCCGTCAGAAGAAAACTTTTCTCCCGTCGACGCCCTGCCATTTGCCGGATGTTTCCCACTTCGGTTCCCGGAATCTCATCCACCACCCATGATTGAGATCATTCAATTCCCTTGGAGCAACTTTTGCGCGGTGCAGCGCCGGATCCTCGGCTTCACCGGTGAAAAATTCAAAACCACCAACATTCCCAACGGCGATCGCACGTTCGTTTGGAAGGTGACGAAGGGTGCGTATTACCACGTGCCCGTGTTGCGCGACGGTAAGAAGGTCATCTTTGAAACTGGCGATGACACGCAAGATGTCGCCCGCTATCTCGATCGGAAATTCTCGCTCGATTTGTTTCCGAAACGCTTCGCTGGCCTTCAGGAAATCGTCTGGCGCCACATCGAGGACGTTGTCGAGGGGTACGAATTCAAGATCAGCGATTCGCACTGGCGCGAGTATGTGCCCGCGTCTGACACGCTGGGTTTTGTCCGCCACAAGGAACGCAAGTTCGGTCGCGGCTGCCTGGATCGTTGGCGCGCCGAACGTCCGCAACTGCTCGCCGGTTTCATCGCGTCGCTCGCGCCTTACGAGGCGATGCTCGCTTCACATCCCTACCTGCTCGACGAGCGGCCGCGCTTCATCGACTTCGATTTGTACGGGATGATTTTTAATTTCCTCTACACGGGCCACTATGCCCTACCTAAACAATACCCACGCATCCGCGAATGGTATTCGCGGATGAATCAAATCAAACTCTCTCAAATCCAGAAGCGAACAACCCCTAAGTGAAAAACTACGTTCTCGACACCAACGTCCTCCTCCACGACCCCAACTCCATCCTCAATTTCAAAGAAAACAATGTCCTCATTCCGATCGAGGTCATTGAAGAGATTGACCGCTTCAAGCGCGAATCCAGCGAACTGGGCCAGAATGCCCGCGCCATTTCGCGCACGCTCGACGCCCTGCGCGAAAAGGGCCGCCTCAGCGAAGGCGTGAAATTGGAGAACGGCGGCAAGTTGCGCATCGCGTTCTTTGATCCGAAAGCCGGCGCCGAGACGCCATTCGGCAACGGCTCGATGGACAATCGCATTCTTGCCCAGGCCGTGGCTGCGCAGAAGGCGAGTCCCAAGACGCCCACGATTCTCGTCACCAAAGACATCAACCTCCGCCTCAAAGCCGACACGCTCGGCCTCGCTGCCGAGGATTACGAGACCGACCGGATTTTTCTCACCGACCTCTACACGGGCATGCGCGAGAAAACCGTCGCACCTGAAGCGATCGTGAAGTTCCGCGCCAATGGTGAACTCGATCTCAACGGTGGCGGCACTTACTACCCGAACGAATTCTGCACCTTGATCGAAGAGGGCAACCCGAAGAAAGCCGCGCTCACCAAGGTCGATGCCACGGGCAAGAAGCTGATTCCCATCGGCGATTTCCGCGAAGGCGTCTGGGGCATCAAGCCGCGGAATCGCGAGCAACACTACGCACTCGATGCTTTGCTCGACGATCGCGTGAAGCTCGTCACCATCATGGGCAAGGCGGGCACGGGCAAAACGTTGCTCGCGATGGCCGCGGGACTGAAGCGCACCGTGCACGACCGCGAATTCCGCCGGCTCGTCGTTGCGCGTCCGACCATTTCGATGGGCAAGGAACTGGGCTTCCTTCCGGGCACGCTCGAAGAAAAGCTCGGCCCGTGGATGCAACCCATTCACGATGCACTCGAATTGCTCACCGACTTGAACATGGGCCACGAGCATCGTCGCAGCACTGATCTCATGCGCAGCGGCACGATTGTGGTCGAGGCGTTGAGTTATATTCGCGGTCGCAGTATCGCCAGCCAGTACATGATCATCGACGAAGCGCAGAACCTCACGCCGCTCGAAGTGAAAACTATCGTCACGCGCGTGGGCACCGGAACGAAGATCGTCTTCACCGGCGATCCGTACCAAATCGACAACCCCTACGTGGACTCTTCCTCCAACGGGTTCAACTACGTCGTCAGCAAATTCCGTGAGCACGCGATCGCCGCGCACATCGAACTGCAAAAAGGCGAACGCAGCGACCTGGCCGAGTTGGCGGCGAATATTTTGTAATTGCGGAGTAGCGAGTAATCCGTGATCGCGGGGGCGGGCGAGTTCCCGCTTTACGCGTCACCGGTTACGCATTACTTCTCCCGCATGATCATCTCCGTTCCCAAGGAAATTAAGGCGGACGAATATCGCGTCGCGCTGTTGCCGTCGGCCGCTTACCAACTCGTCAAACACGGACACACGGTGCTCGTCGAGCGTGGTGCCGGCGCGGGCGCGGGCTTTCCGGATGCCGATTACGAGCAGGCCGGCGCGAAGCTGATCGACGATCACGCGGCGGTTTTCTCCGGCGGTGATCTCGTCGTGAAAGTAAAGGAGCCGTTGCCCTCTGAATATCCGTTGCTGCGTCGCGGGCAAATGCTCTTCACCTACCTGCACCTCGCGGCGAGTAAGCCGCTCACGGAAGCCTTGCTGAACTCAGGCGTGACGGCACTCGCATATGAAACGCTCGAAGTGAATCGCCGGCTGCCTTTGCTCGAACCGATGAGCGAGATCGCCGGGCGCATGAGCATTCTGGTTGGCGGATATTTTCTCGCGAAGCATTTTGGCGGCAGCGGAACGTTGCTTGGTGGCGTCCCTGGCGTCTTGCCCGGCAAGGTCGTCGTGCTCGGCGGCGGTGCGGCTGGCATCAACGCCGCGCGCATGGGGCAGGGGCTCGGCGCCGACGTGACGATTCTCGAAGTGGACCTGGAGCGGATGCGTTTCCTCGACATCACGCTGCACACCGCCCACACCTTGTTTTCCAGCGAAGCGCACTTGATGGAATTATTGCCCACGGTTGACCTGCTCATCGGTGCGGTGCTCGTTCCGGGCGCGAAGGCGCCGAAGTTGATCCGTCGCGAAATGCTCCGTCGGATGCGTCCCGGTAGCGTCGTTGTGGACATCGCGATCGATCAAGGCGGATGCTGCGAAACGTCGCGACCGACGACGCATCACGATCCCGTGTTCGTCGAGGAAGGTGTGACGCATTACTGCGTGGCGAACATGCCGGGCGCCTACGCACGCACTGCGACGCAGGCACTGACGAACGTGACGTTCCGCTATATCGAACTCCTCGCCGATCTAGGACTCGCGGAAGCGTGCCTGCGTCAGCCGGCGATCGTGAGCAGCGTCAGCACTCTGAATGGAAAATTGACGTGCAAAGCCGTGGCTGACGCGCACGCGATGAAGTGGGAAGCCGCGACGTTCTAAACTCTGCGGAGCGTTGGGCTATTTCTTTATCCCGCGCAGATGTTCATCAAACCAATCCGTCATCAAGATGTATTCCGGCCCGCGATCGGGCCAACCGTGTCCGGCGCCAGGTTTGACGATCAGCTTCGTCGTGGCACCGGCTTTCGTGGCGCGTTCGACAAAAGATTCCGACTGTTGAATCGGCACCAACGTGTCCGCGTCGCCGTGGATGATCAGCGTGGGCGGAAGTTTTTCCGTGACGAAATAAATCGGCGACACTTCCTTACCCAGTTGCTGACGTCCTTCGGGCGTGTCGGAGGCGGGACCGAACGCGCCTTTGTAATTCTTCAAAATGCCCACGCCGACCGCGTCTTCACCCGGCTTGCCGTAGTTCAGAAAATCGGTCGGAGGAAACAGGCAGGCGACGGCTTGCACGGCGCTGCTCTGACGATCGATCACGTCCTTGGCGCCCGCCGCGCCGGGACCGCCGTGCGTCGCCATCGTCAGCGAAAGATGCCCGCCTGCGCTGCCGCCGCTGATGCCGAGATGATCGGGGTTCACGCCCCATTTCGCGGCGTTCGAGCGGATGAAGCGAATCGCGCGGTGAATGTCTTCCGTGATCTCGGGAATGGTGAACTTCGGTTGGCAACCATGGCAAACTGCGAAGACGGTGTAGCCGCGTTCGAGGAACGGCGCGTAGAGTTTCGGGCTGACGCCGGCGTGCGATGAAACCCAGCCGCCGCTGACCATGTAGATGATGCCGTAACCATTGCGGTTGGTCGGTTGGATTACGTCGAGCGTGAGCGCGACGCCGAACTTGCGACCGTAAACAACGTCTTCGGTGCGCGTGTAGTTGGTGGAAGTTTGCGCGCCGACCGGCAGCAGGTTCAGGAACAAAAACAGCGCGACGAAACGGGAGAGCGGGTTCATGAACGCGAGAATGCTCAGGCGATTTTCGCGGGTCGAGCAGATCTTTGCGCTCCGTTTACTGCTGGTGTAACCCGGGCCAATCGCGCAATGATGAGCAATCGTCGGTTGCTGTTTTCATGCTTACAATTCGAGATCTAAAAATGTCCATGGGCGGAAGAACGCTCTTCGAGAACGCTTCTTTCCAAGTGAATTATGGCGACCGCGTCGCCTTGGTCGGCCCCAACGGCGCCGGCAAATCCACGCTGTTTTCCATCATCCTCAAGAAGAACGTGCCCGACGAAGGCGCCGTCGAGCGCGACGAGTGGACGATGGTCGGCTACCTGCCGCAGGAAGGTGAAGCGGTCGGCGCGGAGACCGTGCTCGAAGTTGCGACCGGCCGCGCGAGCGAATTGCCGCGCTTGGAGCAACGGCTCAAGGAACTCGAAAAGGAAGGCGCCGTCTCGACGCCGGAATACATGGAGGCGCACGCGAAGCACGATGCGTTGAACGATCCCCAAGCCGAAGCGAAGGCCAAGAAAATGTTGGCCGGCCTCGGATTTCGCGAAACCGACTTCAACCGGCCTGCTCGCGACATGAGCGGTGGTTGGGTGATGCGGGCGCACCTCGCGCGGTTGCTCGTCATGGAGCCCGATCTCCTCCTGCTCGACGAGCCCACCAATCACCTTGATCTGCTCGCGCTGCTGTGGTTGCAGAATTACCTGAAGAACTATTCTGGAGCGCTGCTACTGATTTCGCACGATCGCCAGTTCATGGACGAGGTTGTCACGCAGGTGCACGACATTGCGGAGAAGAAATTAATCGCTTACACCGGCAACTACTCGGACTTCTTGCGCCTGCGCGAGGAGCGTTACGAACAGCAGCTTGCCGCACACAAAAACCAACAGAAGGAAATACAAGCACTGCAGGAATTCGCCGATCGCTTCCGCGCAGTGCCGTCGAAGGCCTCGCAAGCGATGAGCAAGCTCAAGCAGATCGAGCGCTTGGAACTCATCGAAAAGCCGCTCGCGCCGCGCAAGCCCTTCCGTTTCCAGATTCCCCCGCCGCCGCGTGGCGGACAGCGGGCAGTGACGCTCGAAGGTATCCACATGGCCTACGGCACAAACAAGGTTTACTCCGGCCTCGATCTCACGGTCGAACGTGGTGAACGCACCGTACTCGTTGGTCCCAACGGCGCGGGCAAATCCACGTTGCTGAAAATTCTCGCTGGCGTGGTGGAGTTTCAAAAGGGCGAACGCAAGCTCGGTCACAACGCGAAAATCGGCTACTTCAGCCAACATCGCGCTGGGACG
Organism: Limisphaerales bacterium; assembly: GCA_044224905.1. Taxonomy (GTDB): domain Bacteria; phylum Verrucomicrobiota; class Verrucomicrobiia; order Limisphaerales; family JBGAJN01; genus JBGAJN01. The sequence goes on along the minus strand of JBGAJN010000001.1, from coordinate 11,357 downwards.
CTCGATCCGAATCGCAGTGTCCTCGACGAGGTGATGGCCAGCGCGCCGACCTTGCGCGAAGACGAAGCGCGCGCCGTGCTCGGCTCCTTCATGTTTCGCAAAGAGGAAATCTACAAACTGACCGGCGTGTTGAGCGGTGGCGAAAAGAGCCGGCTCAACCTCATCAAATTCCTCGTCGATCCGCCGAACCTGCTCCTGATGGACGAACCGACGACGCACCTTGACATCCACACTGTCGAGTCGCTCACGCTCGCGCTCGAACGCTACGACGGAACGCTGGTGTTCATTTCCCACGACGTTCATTTCATCCGCAAGCTCGCGACCAAGGTTCTGCACGTGAACGCCGGGCAGGTGCTCCCGTTTGCCGGCGGTTACGATTATTTCCTCGAGAAAACCGGTGCCTTGGGTGACGCCCGCGCGGCGCTCACGGCCGGTTAATTGTACGGTTTGGAGGAAGATCGACTTCCGCATTTTGAATCGACCTTGTGGTCGCCAACGATTCGCGATTGGGTCCACTGGGCGATCGAGCCCTTAGGGCGGGCATCTGCGAACTCTCCGTAGATGCAGGGCTGTCGATGAAGGCGACGTTTCGCGATCCTCCACACATCAGCGCTCTCGCTGCCGTCGTCGCGCCTCTGGATTCGAATTTCGCTTCGTAGTGGTCGCCGGCCGACCGTCGAACGACGAAGTAATTGTTCCGCCACGTGCCGCCCGAATGGATTGTAACCGCTGGCGAATGATCACGGATCTCCTGCGCCGTTGTCGCTCGGAGGGGACGCGTAACCCTGAAACTGCTGTTGCAGCCGCTGCCGCACCGCGGTGGATTGCTGCGTGCGCAGCAGTTGGCGCAAGTCGCGCAGCTCCGGCGCGGCGGCGCCGAAGAATTCACCCAAAGCGGGCGGTGGCGTCGCGAGAATCTGCCGCAGCAATTGAGAGGCTTCCGTGCTGAGCCCGGTGAAACTCGCGGCGGCGATCAGCTCGTTGGCGGGTGCGGTGCGGACGAGTTGCTGGTTCGGATCATAGCCGTTGTCGGAGGTGGGCCCGCTGTAGCGCTTAAATTCGTTTAGAAAAGTCGTGCGATCTCCCGGCGCGAGCGACTTTGCGTAGTTTCTTAACGCGGCGATGAACTCACTCGAGGCCGTTTCACCGCCGCCATGAGCGACGACATTGGTCGCTGCGGGCAGGAGACCGAGCCGATGATCGCGGATGATTTTCGGTTCGTAACCCACGGGCCAGCGTCCGGCAAAGTCCGGGGGGCAGTTCCCCAGTCAGCAGGAACCTGCCGTAACCAGTGGTCGTCTGGCGATCCGTAGCGAACTGGAGATAGAGCCAGTTGGTTCCCCTGCGCGCGAGGGCGAAGCCGTTTTTCGAATCGAGCCGAATCAGTTTCACGCCCGCCGCCTCCTCGCCTTGTTTCAAAGTGAACTGCACCGCGGACGGCAGGGAGTAAATCATGGCCCGACTCGCTTCGCCCATGTCCTCCAGACCGGTGAGGAAAAACTCCTCGCTGCGGGCTCCGGCAACGCCGAGCAAAAGGAGGACTGGCGCGAACAGGTTTATCGAGGCAACTCGCATGCCCGAGTGTAACTCCACGGCCTGCGCCGCGGGCAAGTTACGATCCCGTGACGCGAACGGCTTTCTCGCGACTTTTGAGTCCGTTCAATGTTCGGTTGTGAACACGACGTGACGAGCGGCGCCATTCGCCGTTCGCCGGACGTTATCCCCTCAAAAGGCCCGTGGTTTCAGGGTTTCTACGCTTCTCCGTGTCGTGTCCTAAGAATGTCGGACGGCGTCCGCCGCATGGACGCGCTCCGTGGGCGAACCCCGCTAAGGTGCGCCCGACAGTACGAGACCGAATTGAATCGCAAACTCCGAAACCTAAAAACACACAACACATGACCCCAACCCTTACACGAGCTCTGATCGCTTGCGGGTTGCTCGCCGGTGCGCAGCAACTCTCGGCACAGACCTTCAACTTCATCGACACGGATCTGATGCTGGTCCTCCGCAAGGCGGACAACACCGGCAACGATCTCGAAGTCAACATCGGCAACGTCTCCTTCTACAAGAGCCGCGGCTCCCTTTACAACGTCACCAACTATAGCAGCAGCGACTTCTCGGGAAGTTTCAGCAGCGCCAACAACCTCGACTTCGCCGTGATCGGCCGTGGTGATCGCAACGCCAATGATCGTACGGTCTGGCTGACCATCGGTCGGACCGACGTGAACGTGCAATCCACGCCGTTCAAGCGCGCGACGTCCGCCACGCAGAGCACCTACGCGGGCAATATTCAGGGTATCACCGACGGTGCCAAGACTTACACCCCGGCGATCAACGGCAGCGTGACGGCCATCCCCAATGCCGACTCGCTCTCCTACAATTCGATCGGCGGCACGTCCGGTCAACTCGGCGGCACGTTCGGTCGTAATATCGAAAACACGACGCCGGCTTCCAACGGTTGTACCTGCATACGCTCGGATTTGTATGAAGCCATCCCCCAATCGACCAATCCCAAGGGGGGATGCAACTTTCATCGGGTCCTTTGATTTTTACAGCGATGGCACGTTGAAGTTTCTTCCCGCGGGCGCGGTCACGCCGGGGCCGCTGCCGCCCGTGAAGATCGCCCGCTCGGGAAACAATGCGTTGCTCTCGTGGGATGTCTCGGGAGCGAGTGCGCTTCTCCAGAGCACAGCGGTCCTGACCGCATCCACAGTTTGGACGAACGCCAGTTTCCCGACCAATCTGTTGGGTAGTGATTACGTCGTGACGGTTCCCATCTTCCCGGGGACGAACGCGTTCATCCGTTTGCGCTCGCCGTAAGCAAAGGTAGGCGGCGCACCGTTGGGTTCCACTTGAATGGGGGAGTTTGGTGCGATTTCGCGGAGTGGACTGGCCCGGAGTTACTGCGAGATTGTGCCCCACGATATTTATCCAGGCCAGTCACTGTTCCGCGCCCCGAGGATGGGCGACTTGAAAGGCAACGGTTACCATTGCTGGCATTCGCTAGCAATTGTTGGATTGTTACACTCTCGCGACATCGTGTAGGACAATCCCCTACACGCATTGCAAGGGAGCCACTACAGACGCGCGACGAAAGATATGTAAGATGGCCCGTGGTCAATGGGTCGTTTAAGCCAAATGCATTTCGGCATTGCCGGGCTGTCCACGGGACAGTTCTGGATCGTCTTTATTATCGCCCAAATCGGACTTTTGCTTTGGCTGGGGCGCCGGGCTTCAGCGAGCGCGGGTGAGGCGCAAAGCCGCCCTTCCAATCCGATCGAAAAAGATCTGACGGAGGCGCAGTGGAAAGCGCGCATGATCGAACACCGGATCAAGCAGCTCAAAACCCAGTCCCTCGCGCAACTTCAGAAAATTCCCGCGAGCGCGATCGAACGAGTCCGCAGCTACGGCGGTTGGTGGACGCGGATGCATGTCACGCGAGAAGCGCGGCCCGACGGCCAGCTGCTCATCACGGTCAGGGAGGTGGGCGAAAATGGATTTCCCGTTCCAGGTGGCGGCAAAGCTAGTTTTCTCGCAAACCCCAACGGTAGCACGAAAGACGTTGAGGGTTGAGATCGGCGTCGCGCTTCAGCCCCGGCGTCGCAATCCTCGTTCTTGGATTGTTTTCGAAACAAGACTCCGTCTTCGTATGGTTTTTCCAAAGATTTCTCCGCGCGGGTTCTTTTCTTGATCGTCGCTCCGCCGACATTTGTTCGTCACACAGGTCCGGCAACCTCCAGTCCACATGTCGCTGAACAGTCATCTTGCGCTGGAACAAGTCGCCCTGCGGGCCGCTACGGAGCGGTCATTTCGGGCGCCGGCCTGGGGCTTTTTCCGCGTGCACTCGGGCGTGGGCTATCTCCTCCAGCACGGTCAGGCGCAGGCGCTGAACCCAAACGATATTGTCGTTTGCGGCGGTGGCGAAGCAGTTTTCCGTGCGAGCCAGATCGGCGACCTGCATCTGCATTACTTCAATCTCGCGCCCGACCTGTTGTGCGGCCTGCTCACAATGCCGGAGAGCGAATCGCTCCGCGCCGCGACCCGCGCTATTCCGCCACCGCTGCGTTGGCTCCCGGCCACGCATCCCGCCGCGGAACCGTTCCGGCAGTTGAGCGAGAGTTTTCAAACTGTCGCGGAGCACGGCGATTTCACCGCGCGTTGCCGCATGTTGCAGGTGATGGCCGCCGCGCTGGCCCGCGAGATGCACGAAGTGCTTCCGAAGGTGCCGAGTGCGCAGGCAGCGGTGGTGCGGTTTCGCGCGCTCATGCAGAAAATGACGGAAGCGGAACTGGTGTCGCACCCGCCGCAGGAACTGGCGCACTTGTGTGGCTGCAGCGAGCGGCATTTGAACCGGTTGTTCCAGAAATTTTTCGGCCAGTCCTTGCGTGACCGGCAGATGGAAGTTCGTTTGCAGCGCGCACGGGTTCTTCTGTTGGAGCCGCGTTCCAGCGTCGGTCGCGCCGCGCGTGGCAGTGGCTTCCGCCACCTCAGTTTGTTCAATGCGATGTTCAAGCGACGGTTTGGCATGACGCCGTCGGAGTGGCGCGAGCGCTCGTGGCGGGTTCCCGCCGCGATGCCGGGCTCGGTCCTATTCAGTGCAGAATCGGACCGGAGGTGAACAAGTGTTCACTTGATCGTCACGTGACCGGCGTTTTTTTGTCACGCAAGACTGCGAGCCTCTCGACGCGATGAACAGATTGATTCGATTTTATGCGATGGGAACGGTGGCGCTCTGCGTTGGCGGCTGCGCGGCTAGGCACTCGGCGAAGTTTGACCGGGTGGACGCGGTTCGCGTCGAAGAGATGGAAGCCAACACGTTGCCGCACTGGCCGCTGAACAAGACGATTCTCGCGCTCAATGCCCGCCGTGAGATCTACACCGATGGCCGCGTGGATCACTACCTCCGCACTGATTTTCGTACGACGACGGATTTTTCCGCCACGCCTGGCGAATCGCTCGTGTTGTTGATCGATGGCGAACGCCACGCGTTCATCACGACGAATTCGCGCACCGTGCCCATCGGCCGCTCCGGCCACGTCACTACACTTTACAGCGCGTCGCTGACCAAGGCCGCGCAGGAGAAGTTGGCCGCCGACAAGGCGGCGCTCGAGCGGACGGCGCAGGAGCAGTCCTTCGCTTACAAAGCGGAGTTGGACAAAGCCGCCACCGAGCAGTCGACCCGGGAAAAGATGGCGTTGGAAGCGGCGGCCCTCGCGAAGCTGGCTCCGCAGAAAGAAGCCATCGACCGTGACGCCCGTGAGAAATCCGCGCGCGAAATCGCCGCGATTCAAACCACTGCCACCGAGAAAGTCGCGGAAGGAAAAGCCGCGATCGAGCAAGCGGCGGCGGCGGAAAAAGCCACGGCCGAAAAGAGTGTGGCGGACAAAATTGCCGCGGAGAGAGCGGCGACGGACAACGTGGCCGCGTTGAAAGCCGCCGCTGAACAAGTGGCCGCGACTCCGCCCCCGCCGCCGAGCACTAATGCGCCGGCGGTTGATCCCACGACCGCCCTGCGCGTTGCCCAAACCCGCGTCGCCACGGCGCAGAAGGAATTGGACAAGATCACGGCGGATCGCGCCGCGGCGGAGAAGGCCTTGCAAATCATCATTGATCGCATCGCCAGCGAGAAGACGGCGCTGGAGAAGGCTTATGCCGAGCGCGCGGCCACGGACAAAGCCGCTGCGGAGAAGGCGATTCTCGACCGCGCGATCGTGGACAAGGCGAATCTCGAGCGCGCCGCTTTGGAGAAGCTTTCTCCGGAGCGCGGCACGTTGGAGCGCGTCAGCTTCGATCAAGCGGTGATGAAGAAGGCAGCGTTCGACCGGCCGCTGTTCGAGAAACTCGCCACCGACAAAGCCGAAATAGATCGCAAGGCGATTGATGAGGCGACGCTTGACGCGATCAAGAAACTAGCCAGCGCGAAGGAAGTGAAACTGCGCCTGAAAGGGAACAATGCCGTCCTCGACCGCGAGCTCTCAAAGAGCAACTGCGAACATTTCAAAGCGTTCCTTGCGAAATATTTTTCCAAGCCGCCTGTTGCCGCGCCGGATACGAAGCCGGAACCGCGCAAGTCTGCAGCGGTGAAAACCGTTTCCAAAACCGCCCAGAAAGTTTCCGAGTCCGTTCGTTCGCGTCCCGCCTCGCAGCCGTAATCACCTTCAACCCATTGTTCTCATGACTTCGATTGAATTCACCCCGATGTTCGCGAACGCGATGACCTTCGCGTTCGAGAAAGCCACCATTGAAGGCAAGATCACGATTTCGATGCTCGCCGTCGTCTCGCTGTTCAGTTGGACTGTCATCATCACCAAGGCCCGGCAACTTTACGTGGCGCGCAAAGCGACGCGGAAGTTTTTCGAGCTGTTCCGCGAAACCCGCGATCCGTTGGAAATCCTGCGTCGCAATCAGGAGTTTGATGGCTCGCCGGCGTATGAAGTCTATCGCGCCGGCGTCGATGAACTGGCCTATCACCTGAAGAACAACCCCGTGCAGGTGAAAAGCCACCTCAGGGCACAGCCACATTCCACGGGCGAGGGCAACACGGATCACTTCGCCCGCGCGATCGAAAGCAAGGTGAGCCACGCGGCGTTCGATTCTGTGCGCGTTTCACTCGAACGTGCCGTGAGCACTGAGGGCATGGCGTTAGAAAAAGGGATGATCGTTCTCACCACGGCGGTGGCGGGTGGGCCGTTCATCGGCCTGCTCGGCACGGTGTGGGGCGTGATGGAGACGTTCTCCGGCATCGCCATTGCCAAGAGCGCCAGCCTGGCGGTCATGGCGCCGGGCGTTGCGGGGGCGCTGATTGCCACAGTCATCGGGTTGTTCGTCGCGATCCCTGCCATGTTCGCCTACAACTTCATGGTGACGAGCATTCGCTCGATCACCCAGGAGTTGGACAATTTCACTACGGAGATCGCCACGCAGATCGAGCACATGTATGTCGATAACCGTGCCTTGTCGGAGGAAATCGCCGGCGCGCTTGAGGATGCCCGCAAGAACAGATCGACCGCTGCCGAACCAGCGCTCGTTTAAGCGCCCCCTACCTCGCCGACATGAAAAAATTCTCCAAATCCACGCATCACACGCTCAACGAGCTGAACATCACGCCGTTGCTCGATCTCGCGTTTGTGCTGCTGGTGATCTTCATCATCACCACCGCGCCAACCAGCAATGACATCGAGATCAGCCTGCCCTCTGCCGCGCCGCCCAAGCAGAATCCCGGGCCCAAGCCGAAGATTAACAACGTGGCCGTGAGCAAGGACGGGGCGGTCTATTTCAACGCCGCGCCGATCACGCTGAAGGAACTGGAGGCGACGCTCATCGATTACATCAAGGAAGATCCCGAGATCAACGTCGTCGTCCGCGGCGATTCCGGCACCGATTACCAGAAGATTGTCGAGGTGTTGGACGTCCTCACTGCCGCCAACGTGACCAAGGTCGGCCTCGCTACGGACACCGCGGGCCGTTGAACGGCGCCGGTCCATTCAACTTTCGAACCCGGCCTGCTGATGGCACGCGTTAAGAAATCCCAAACCAAATCGAGCATTGCCATCTCCGTCACCGTTCACGCGGCGGTGATTGGCGGGTTGTTCTATTGGGCGGCCAAGTCGGGCTACATTCCCGAGCAGATCACCAAGGTCATCGGTCTTGCGCCGAAGAAAACCGAGGAGAAGAAACCGGAGAAGCCACCAGAACCACCTAAGCCCTCAAAGCAGGACGTGAAGGAATCCACGGCACCGCCGGCGGATCAGAATCCGAACAATCAACCCGTGGCTACCGTTCGTGCGGCGAACCCGAATGCCATGCCGGCTACGGGTTCGAGCTTCTTCAGCGCGGAAGTGCGCCAACCGGGGATGGGCCCTGCGCCGGTGATCCAAGGGCAGAGCACGGGCACGGGCAAACAGGGCGGCACCAGCACCGGCACCGGGCGTCAAGGGGGCACGGTTTCGACCACGCCGCCATCGTTGTTTTCCAAGGAAGCGACCAAGCCGAGCACCGTGGCGTCGTTGCTCGAAGAACGGAAACTCGCCGTGGCCTCGCAGGACGCGATCAGTTCCGAGCAGATCAGCAAGTCCGGATCAAGCGACGCGGCATCGGTGGTTTCCAAAGTCGCCGGGGCATCGATCGTGGAAGGCAAATTCGTTGTCGTCCGCGGTTTGAGCGATCGTTACAACACGACGACGCTTAACGGCGCGGACTTTCCCACCGCCGACCCGTATCGCAAGGCCGCCCAGCTCGATCTGATTCCGTCCACGATGGTAGATCGTATCATCGTGAACAAAACGTTCACGCCTGATCAACCCGGTGGCTTTGCGGGCGGGGCAGTGAACGTGGTCACGAAATCCTTTCCGGCCCAGAGTTTCGTGTCGTTCTCCATCGGAGGTGAATACAACACGCAGTCGAGTTTAAACGATAATTTCCTCTCCTACGCCGGCGGTAAAAAGGATTGGCTCGGCATGGATGATGGGACGCGGGCGTTGCCAGCCATCCTCGAAAACGGTCCGCCGGGATTACCGCCACCCGCTGGGACTCGCGTCGGTCGTCAGATCCTGCCGGATACGCCGGCCCGGGCGGCCGAGCGGCGTGCTCAAGCGGACGCCATGGTTGCCGCGCTCAATTCCTTCCAATCGCAACAGTTCACGCCGACGAAGACCACATCGCCGTTGAACCACAGCTTCGCCGTCACGGCGGGCGATACATTGCTCCTGGCGGGGCGGCCGTTTGGTGTCTTCGGTGGGCTCAGTTACAAGCGTGATTTCAACTCCTACACGGACGGGGTGTCCGCGCGGTACGACAATGTGCTCGCGCTGAGGAAACGCTGGGCGGATGACAAGTCTACGGAGATCGTCAATTGGGGCGCGGCAGCGAGCCTGGCGTGGCAACCGTTCGATCTTCATGAAATCGGCTTCAACTTTCTACACAATCAAAACAGTGAAAACGTCGGCCGCCGACGTGTGGGCGAGGATTTGACCACGGGCTCCCCGGGCGACGTGAGTGATCTGAGCACGTTGCACTTCATCGAGCGGCAGCTGCACACGTTCCAACTCAGGGGCAAGCACGCCCTGCCGGACGCCCTCGACGCCAAGCTCGATTGGCTCGCCGCTATCTCCAACACCTCGCAGGACGAACCGGACCTTCGGTATTTCAATTACTTTCACACCGTCGACGGCAGTTCATTTGTGTTCAACAACAACTCGCCGCAGCCCATCTTCCCGACGCGCTACTTCCGCAACTTGGAGGAAGACAATTTCAACGCCAAGGCAGACCTCTCCGTGCCGGTGGATCTTTGGAAGGGATTGGTGGGTGAGTTGAAGGTCGGCGTGTTCACGAGCAATTCGAAACGGACGTACTCGGAAAAGACGCTCACCTATCAAGGCAATGCAGGTTTCGCCGATCCGCTGGATCCGAACACTTTTCTTCCGGGCAATCTCCGTTACACTACGACGGACACGGTGCGCGGAACCAACTACAACTTTTCGCGCTATCTGGATTCGCAACTGGGGAACAGTTCCTACCGGGGACAGCAGGACATTCAGGCGTTGTACGCGATGGGCACCATCCCATTCTCCACCTCGTTTCGCATGGTAGGTGGGGCGCGACTGGAATCCACCGACCTCAAGATCAGCTCCAAGAGCGATAACGCGGGGGTCGCCACAACGGACGTTCTCATCCGCCAAACCGATATTCTGCCGGCGTTGAGCTTGATTTGCGATCTGCGTACGAATCTCACCTTGCGCCTAAGTTACTCGGAGACCATCACGCGACCGACCTACCGAGAAATCGCGGCTGTTCGTGGTTACGACCTGCCCACCGATACGTTGCTTGAAGGCAATCCGGACCTGAAGCTTACCGCGATCAAAAACTACGACGCGCGGATCGAATGGTTTCCACGCCCGGGCGAAGTTTTCGCTGCCAGTATTTTCTACAAGGATCTGGCGCGTCCGATTGAGAAATATTCGCTGAACCAAGAGGGCTCGATCCTCACCTACATCAATCGCGACTCGGCCAAGCTCTACGGGGTGGAAATTGAGGCGCGCAAATCGCTCGATTTTCTCGACCCTCTGCTCCGCGATTTTAGCTTTGGGGTCAACTTTTCGCTGATTCATTCGGAAGTGAAAGTCACCGACAGCGAAAAGATCAATAAGGGACAGTATGCAACCGACACTCGCTCACTCTACGACCAATCGCCGTACATCCTGAACTTCGACTTCAACTACGACAACCGTCAGATCGGCACGGCGGTGACGCTGTCGTATACGATGGCGGGCGAACGGATCTTTTTTATCAACCCGGCGGGCGAGGATATATACGAACATCCACCTACGACCCTGGACTTGGTCATCTCGCAGCGGTTGACGCACAATCTTAAGCTCAAACTCACCGCCAAGAATCTGTTCGATCCATTGTATCAGGTGACTTACGGGAGGGAGGCGGACGTGAACGTTTACACTTCCTATAAGCGCGGACGAACTTTCGGCGTCGGTCTGTCCTACGACTTCTGAGCAGCAAGAAGCGCTGTTCCTTTCCCCGTCTGTTCCCTGATCCAGTCGCAGCTCAGATGGCGCACACCTGTGTCGATGCCGTAGTCGAAATTGCAATCTTGTGAACAGCCTTTCACCCATTCGTAACCCAACCGCGCTTTGGGCGTAACCTCCTAAGTCTAACTTCAGCGCTCGAATGAGCAGAGCAAGTCACGGCCATTCAAAAAACCTTAGCAACCCTAAAACAACATTGCGAATGAAACTGAAACAACTTCTAGGTTCACTGGCCGCAGCCATCGGGCTGTCCGCCAGTCCGGCTTTCGCCGACATCGTTGATGTCAGCGGGACCATCACCACGACGACCAATTGGATCTCGACCAACGTTTACGTCCTCAACGGACCGGTTTACGTCTTGAGCAACGCTGTGCTCAACATCGAAGCCGGCACGATCATCAAAGGCCAGACCAACTCGACCGCCGCCAACATCGCCGCCCTCTACGTCTGCACCGGTGGAAAGATCTTCGCGAATGGCACCGCCAATCGCCCGATCATCTTCACCTCCATTCTTGATGACATCGACCCCGTCTTCGGGCCGGCGCTAAATCTCAGCCCCTTTCAACGCGGGCTTTGGGGCGGCGTGGTGCTATTCGGCAAAGCGCAGCTCAACACGGCGAGTTCGTCAGCGGGAAACACCGCATCGCCGAAGTATGACGTGTATGAAGGTCTCCCGGATTCAGTCATCGGTGGTCAGAATGTCCACCGCTTCGGTGGCAACGATGACGACGACAACTCGGGTGTTCTCCGTTACGTCTCCATCCGCCACGGCGGCAAAATTCTCGAATCCGCCAAGGAAATCAACGGCCTCTCCATGGGCGC
>JBGAJN010000004.1:0-838620 GCA_044224905.1 Limisphaerales bacterium | reverse complement strand
GGAGCGACGCGGATCAACTCGGATAGCGGGTCGCTGGTGTTGAACTCGACCAACGCGATCAGCGGGGCGGGGTTTACGCTGACGGTGGGGGGAGCGAGCAACACGTTTATCAACAGTGCGATCGCGACGACGACCGGCGGGTTGAACAAGGACGGCACGGGAACGTTGCGCTTGAACGCTTCCAACAGCTTCACCGGAACCACCACTGTCAGCAATGGAACGCTGCTCTTGGGAACGAACGATGCGCTCAGTACGGGAGCCTTGACGGTGAGCGGGGGCACGGTGGACATCAATACGCGTACGGACTCGGTTGGGGCGGTGACGCTCATCAACGGATCGATCATTGGGACAACGGGAACGCTGACTGGATCGACCTACAGCGTGCAGAGCGGATTGATTTCGGCGCGCCTCGGCGGTACCGCGGCATTGACCAAGACCACCACCAACACTGTGACGCTCTCCGGAACGAGTAGTTACTTGGGTAACACCACTGTTAGTGCCGGCACGCTGGCGATCACGCAAAACGCCGCATTGGGCAGCACGCTTAATTCCGTAACCGTGAGCAACAACGCGACGTTGGCGATGACCAACAACTTTACGCAAACTCGCACGGTGAACCTCGGGGCGGCTGGGGGGCGCATCTCCGTGGATGGAAACAGCGCGGTTACGAATACGGGGACTTTGAGTGGTAACAATTCTTTTACCAAGGAAGGTACGGGAACCTTGTATTTGCCGACCGCCTCAGCCCGAACGGGTGTTACCAACACGCTTAATGCGGGCGCGCTGTGGATGAATATTCAAACCGGTTTGGGGGTTAACAACACCAATACGCTGCTGGTTTTGCGCAGCAACGCGACGTTTATCTATAACGATCCAGCCAATCCGGTGCTCGCCTATCGGGTTGACCTCGCTGGGGGAACATTTGGTTCGACACAAATTATCGGCCAGCGTCGTTTGGGCGGTCCAGTCAATGTATCGGGCGACAGCTTTATCAATCTTGGCGATGCGACCAATGCGGCGACGAATTTCAGCATGTCCATTACAAATGTGCTGTCAGGGACCAACAACCTCACGATCCAATCCGGAACTTCCGTGGGCCAGATCATCATCTCCAACAATCTCAACACCTACTCCGGTTTGCTGACGTTGCAGAGCAATGTGCAATTGATTGCGCCCTCCAGCAACGCAAGTTCATTGGGTGGAGCGACCATTCAATTGCTGGCCGGTTCGGAAATCCGCGCGCAGTGGGGTAACACGGGGATCGTGCTTGTCGCTGGTGTCTCGACGAATGGCTTTACCAATGCGAACACCAACTTCTACTACACGAATGACATCATCGTCAGTGGCGGTGGAAATGCCATCGTGGACGTGCGCCGTCCGAACGCGGTGGGGGCGACGCTGAACAATGTCGTAAACAACAATCTTATCTTTGACAGCCTCACGATTAACGGAAGCCAGTTGACCGTTAACGGCCAGAATGGGTACTCCCTCAAGTTCTCCAATACCACGACGCTTAACGGTTCCAGCACGATCAACAACTCCACAAATATGAGTTTGGATGGCGTCATTGTGGACGGTGCCAATCCAGCTTCGCTGACCAAGACCGGTGTAGGGACCCTTTTCATCACCAATCAGAACAACAATTCATACAGTTTGGGAACGATTCTGAATCAGGGCGTCCTTCAGGCTGTCGCTGGTCCAAATACCAACTCCGGTGTGTTCGTTTCTAATGTGCTCGGGTTGGGTGGCATCACGCTGAACGGCGGCACGCTACAATTCCGGAGCGATACCAATCAGACCATCGGACCGGGTGCCGGCTACAACGTGGCGTTGCGAAGCAACGCCACGATCAATGTCGACCGGTGGACTGCCTCAGGCGGAACCACCAAGTTCCTGACGTTGGGAGATTTGTATGCGGGGACAAACCTTCTAACAGTTACTGCGGGCAACGCATACCAGCTGAATTTTGCAGGTCCGATGTTCATCGGTGGGACGACAGCAATCTCCAACACCAGCAGTGTGAGTTTGGACAGCGGGATCGTGGAAACCAACGGGAGCGGATACAATTTCACCAAGTTGGGAGGGGGAACGTTGTTTCTCACCAACTTCAGTACGAACATCTACGGGGGGGCGACGTTTGCGAATCAGGGAACGATTCGGATTCATCTGAACTCGAACAACGCAGCAACCGCCTTGGGTTCGGCGCCGGCGCTGACGCTCAACGGGGGCACGGTGGACGTGCGCGACAGCGCAGTGGGCAACGTGTTTGGGCCGGGCCCGTCTGGTTACAGCATTTTGGTGAATAGCAATTCGACGATAAACGTGGACCGGGTGACGGCGACCCAGCCGACGGACCGGTATATTACGAACGACAACCTGACGATCAACGGGGGGACGAGTTTGACCAACGCGACCGCTTTGACCGTCGGCAGCGGGAACAACTGGAGCCTGAAGATTGTCGGCACTACGACGTTGAACGGGTATTCGGCGTTTCAGATCAACGGGACACGCAACGCGAATGCGGGCGCTTTGGAGTTGATTGGACCGATTGTGGATGGTGCGAATCCGGGAGTCCTGATCAAGCGTGGAACCCAACCTTTGGGCTATTCCTCTTCCAACAATCCGACTTTCACCGGCGGAACCTTTATCACCAACGGAACCATTCTATGGCGAACGGCCAATTTGCCATCTTCGAATCTCCTCGGAAGTGTCGTTTATCAATTTGGCGCTGGGGCCATCAACTTGGATGGCGGCGGAGCCTTTGCCTTCGCCAACAACGTCACATCCAATTATTTCCTCAGCAATAACATCATCGTCAATTACCAGTTGCAAAGTGGCCTGATCAGCAATTACGGCGGAGGCACGCTCGATTTCACACCGGCGGCAAACAATCCACGCGTGACCAACCTGGGAAGCATCCTGTTGCGCGGTCCGTTGACCGTGAATGCGGGCGGCAATAATTATTCGCCGACTGCTCCGGTTGCGACTTTGCAAGGGCCGCTCACGGTGGCCGGTGCCGATCGGGCAATTTATGTGAACTCGACGGGAAATGGCGGATCGCGCGTGACCTTTGCGGGTAATATCACTCAAGACGGTGAGTTAAGAAACTTGAAGCTGGTGGCGAACAACAACGCCTACATGGTGCTGCGGGGAACCAATACGGGTTTCCTTGGAGATTTCAACGTTGGGGAATCGTACATCGGAAATGTTGGCAAGGTTGGTTTTACCACCAACGCTGCGCTCCCCTCCGGCAAAGTCAACGTGGCACCGGGTGCGCTCGTTTCGTATGCGTCTACGGAACCGACGACCTTGATTAACACTTTGGGGAATCGGTTCCGGTTTGCGTCGAACAGCATCTTGAGTTTTGGCGTTCTTGGATCGGTCACCATTACCAACGACTTCAATTTGGCTCCCGGTGGTCCCTTCAACGGCGGTGCCGGCGCAGACGTCCGTTTGGGATCCACCGACGGGGGCAACGCTACCTACACTGGGATTATCACTCCATTCGGCAACGAGTACAAGATCGGTGGTGGCGGATCTGCAGCAGTGTTCAGCCGGAACAACCAATTCACCGGGGCTCGCAACCTCAATGTGGGTCCGAATCCGTACCTCAATGCCGTGGTTGGTGCTGTTGGTTCTACGGCTCAGATCACGACAAGTAATAATTACACCGGCAGCACGTTGGTGAACCCGGGATCCGTTCTGTTGATCAGCGTTGGCGGAACCAACACGCCGTTGGGAACCGGTGTGGTGGAAAGCTACGGAACTCTCCAGGCGAATGGGTTGACCGGCAGCTTCGCGCGGGCGGGGCTTACCAGCGCCAGCAACAACAATAGTCAGTTCATATTCCATCCCGGCGCAAACCTGATCCTCGACAACACTGGCAACAACAGCCAGAACACGAATCGGTGGGGCGATTCAACGGCGATCAACCTGAATGGATCGACCCTCACGTACCAGAAGACAGGCAACGCGACCAACAGTGGCGGATTCCCGCCGATCACCACACGCGAGATCGTTGGTAATATTGGTTTTACTGGCGGGAGCCAGCTTAGTCTGCTGGGCAACACCGCCAATGCTGCGGTGGTTTCGAACGCCGTCTTCACGTTGACCGCGGGAGACCTGATCCGGAGCGGGGCTGGAACGTTGGAGTTTAACTCTAACAACAGTTCCAATTTGTTTGGCGGCACGAATGTGGTGCAATTCTTCATCACCAACACCGCCTCGTCTGCGGTCGCGTTGAACAATGGTCTGGTTGCGCCGTACATGGTAAGCTTGGTGGGTTCCAACTCGTCAGCCGTGTATCTCACGTACGATCCCGTCATTGGTTTCACCAATGCTGTTCCGACCATAACCGTGCCGACCAATGCCGCGTTTCCGACGCTTGTCACCGGAACGGATTACGTGGAAGTGCTGGGCAACAGCACCAACGTGAACAGTGCGGCGTCAATTGTGAACGCATTGAAACTCACCGGTACATCGACGCTCATCGGGAGCGGGAGCGGGAGCAATCTTACGATTAACGGCGGCGGGTTGCTGGCTGCGGGCAATGTGACGGTCACTAATGTGAACTTGATATTCGGCCCGTCGGGCACCAGCGAGGGGTTGGTCTTTGTTCAGGCCGGCGGAACTGCGACGATTATCAACGGAGTGTTGCAGGCAGGAAGCATTACCAAGTTTGGCACCGGCACCTTGGCCTTGCAGGCGGACAACGCGGCATACAACGGAGGGTATAATGTGAATCGGGGTATCCTTGCCGTGAACACCACGGCCCAAGGCAGTAATTTCTCCAACTTTGCATTGGGTCAAACCACCGCCGCCAACACCGTCAACCTCAATGGCACAGCCGGTTTGTCCCTGCGGGCGACCAACCAGAATCTGACATACGCCGGCGGCAAGATCGTCAGTCTGGATAACAACACTGTGGGATTTACGTTTGGCGGCCAATCCGACCGCGTGCAGACGTACGCCTCGGGGATTGACCTCGTCAGTGTTGCGGGGACGAATGGTGTGAACGGGGCGTTGGGTTCGAAGTTGTTGTTCCAGATTCAAGGCGACCGCACCAGAGCGCTGGTTGGCGGACCGGTTACGCTGTATGACCACGCGGTGCTTGAAGTGCAGAACACGACCCGCACGCTGGGCGGTGGTAGCAATCGAATCAGCTTTGCGGGTGGCCTGGTCGGGACGAATCGGAATCTCGTGAAGTATGGCCTCGGCACCTTGGATTTGCCGACCGATAACTCCGCAACCTTCACTGGCGGTAACATCGTGGTGAACGGTGGTGTGGTCTCGATTGGTCATGCCGGCGCGTTGGGCGATGCTGCGACCACCGCCACATTCAATCCGGGCTCCGTTCTCGAACTGAGCACGCCGTTGGTCGATTACGTTCCCTCCAGCACGCTGATTCAAAAGCCTGGATCTGCGGAGCGGTGGGCGGGTTCTTTGAATCGTTTTTCGGATCTTAGCTCACCGGAAATGTTCATTGTGCCGACCAACGTCAATCTTCAGATTGGGCTCAACCTGACCAATCTTACCAACAAGATCATTCAGCTGAACGGGGGATCGGTGGAAGCGTTCCAGTTTGTAGATGATTCCCGCGCAGCAAGCGTCACCGTGAGCAATTTCGTTACGTTCCAGATGGCTGCCGACTCCAAGATCGGGCAGAGCGGGGTGGGTTTGGGCCGCGCGGGCGTGACCTTCACTAACAATGGACGTTTCAGTGAAACCAATGGCTCGCATTCGCTGACCAAGATCGGCTTGGACACTGTTGTGTTGGGCGGATTCAATAACGATTACACCGGTGGCACCATTGTGCGCGAGGGGGTGCTCCGGTTGGGGGTTGATAACGCCATTCCGTCGGTGGGTGGACTGATCGTTACGAATCAAGGCGTGATCGATCTCAACAATCGCAACGTGCTGCTCGCCTCTCTGCGGGGTAACGGGAACATTTTGAATTCCGGAACGAATTTTCCTGGGCTGCGCCTGAACAATACCGATGCCTCGAGTTTCAGCGGGCAGATTTCCGGAAACATGAGTTTGATCAAGCAGGGCACTGGCAGTCTTTTGCTGACCGGAACGAACAACTTTGATGGGGCCGTGCAGATAAATGGTGGCGACGTGATTGTGGGCATCGAGAGCCAGACCTTCAACACGGCGCTTGGGAAGCCCGACAACCAAGTGACCATTGGCGGCAACGCGCGCTTGTTGACGGCGGGATCGTTTACCGTTCGGCAAAGTCTGACGGTGGATGACCCGCTGTTCGGCGGCCCGAAGGTTATCGGGACGGCAACCGCGGGAGTGACGAGCACGTTTACTGGGAATGTCAGCCTCTTGGACAACGTGACGTTGACCGCGGCGACCAATGCACGGGTCAACTTTACCGGCAATTTTTCGCAAGCCGGTTTGACTCCGTATGGATTGACCAAGGAGGGCGACGGCACGGTGAATCTTACAGGCGTGAACGTTTACACGGGAGACACCTTTGTGAACGCGGGCACATTGCTGGTTAACAATGGGGTCAATGGCACGGCGACGGGTAACGGAAACGTGTACTTGGAAAATGGCAGCACGCTCGGAGGTTCGGGACGGATTGCGGGACCGGTCAATGTCCTCAACGGCACCGTCAAGCCGGGGAATTCGGCTGGCGCATTGAATCTAGACAGCGACCTGTATCTGTTCTCTTCGGCGAAGATGAGTTTCGAACTGGGAGGTTTGTTGGCGACCAACGGGTATGATGTGGTGAACGTCGCGGGCGGCCTCTACTTCATCGACGGAGTGGACGGAACGTTGGAGCTGACGCTGATCAACAATTTCCTTCCGGCAACGAACACGACGTTCAATCTTATCAATGCGACGGGCGGCGGGGTTAACGGCGAATTCGCGAATGCCGCCAACGGCACCCGGATCAACACGACGGACAGTTTGGGTAGCTTCCGTGTGAGTTACGGGGCGACGAGCGTGACGGTGGATCAATTCAAGTTGATGGATAGCGACAGTGACGGCATCTACAACGCTTGGGCGATGAAGTATTTCGGGGTGTTGAGCCTGGCCAACGGGACCAGTGCGACGGACCGTTTTGGTGACTACGACGGTGATGGACAGAACAACTATCAGGAGTTCTGGGCCGGCACGATTCCGACGGACTTCAACAGTGCGTTCAAGGTAATGACGGCGCAGGTGACGAACACGGCGAACTTTGCGGTAACGTGGACGACGGCAGCGGAGACGACCTTCCGCACGCCGGTGTATCAGATTCAGTATAGCGGCGACTTGGTCAGCTGGACGACCGTGGTGAACCCGGTGATCACGACCAATGCGGGTGTGGCCCAATGGATCGACGACGGCTCACTGACCGGCGGCACCCCTCCGCTGAACCTTCCCACCACCCGCTTCTACCACGTCAATGTGAAGTAGAAGATTCCTGGAGGACTATCTTGAAGCCGCAGCATCTCGTGGATGCTGCGGCTTTTTCACAGATATTTTTGGAGCAGCGGCTTTAATTCAGCCCGTGTCTTGGCCGGCCACATTTTCTTGTCCGTCATGATCGCGTTGCGCAGAGCGCTGTGACAGGAGCATTGCTTCTGCGTGGCGATTCTGGGGATGACGTGATTGAGGATCTGCTTTGCCGTGGCTGCGTTGCGAGTCAGGTTTGCAATCACCATTTCGACCGTGACGTGTTCTTCGTCCACCTTCCAGCAGTCGTAATCTGTGATCATCGCCAAGTTCGCGTAGGCGATTTCCGCTTCGCGCGCGCATTTCGCTTCCCCGAGATTCGTCATGCCGATTACGTCGTAGCCCAGCTTGTGATTCGTGATCGATTCCGCGCGGGTGCTAAACGCCGGTCCCTCCATGTTCACGTAAGTGCCGCCGTCGTGAAACCTCGCGCCGCAGGATTTTGCCCCGGCTAGCAGCAGTTGCCGCAATTCCTCACAGATCGGATCGGCGAAGGCAATGTGCGCCACGATGCCGCGGCCGAAAAACGTGTGCGCCGTCGATTGCTTCGTGCGATCGAGAAACTGATTCGGCACCACGATGTCGCACGGCTTGTATTTCTTTTGCAACGACCCCACCGCGCTGACGCTGATGATCCACGACACGCCGAGCTTCTTCATTGCCCAAATGTTCGCGCGATGATTCAGCTCCGTTGGCAGGATGCGATGCCCGCGCGCGTGCCGCGGCAGGAAGACAACCTCGCGTCCGGCAAGTTCTCCGGTGAGCAACTCATCCGACGGCGAGCCGAACGGCGTCTTGACCTTCACCCACTTTTGCTTCGTGAATCCCTCGATCTGATAGAGACCGCTGCCGCCGATGATTCCGATGCGTGGGGTGGGGGAGGAAGATTTCATAAATGGTCGCTTTGAGTAGCAATAGTTTTCCGGAAACACAACAGCGTTTCGTGACTCCACTGTCACGGTTTCACGTGACAAGTTGACCGGAAAAAACGCTCGCCAGCCTTTGCCTATCTCACTAACCATTCCGGTTCGCTAATCTCAAATTATGACACTGAAACGTTTGCTTCCTCTGGCGTTCGCGTTGCTTTTTACCTCGATCTCGCTGTTCGCTGCCGCGCCCAAGCCGCTCCGTGTCCTGCTCGTTGCAGGCGGTTGCTGTCACGACTACCTGAACCAGAAGGAAATCCTGAAGGAAGGCCTCGAGGCCCGCGCGCACGTCGTTGTGGACTTCGAGTTCAATCCGGACAAGAGCACCGGAACGCTCTTTGATCGCTACAAGCGGAGCGACTGGGCCAAAGGATACGACGTGGTCATCCACGACGAATGCTCCGCGAGTGTGAAGGACATCCCTTACGTCGAGAACATCCTCCGCGCGCACCGCGACGAAGGTGTGCCGGCGGTGAATCTCCATTGCGCGATGCACTGTTACCGTACGGGCAAGGATGACTGGTTCAAGTTCGTCGGCATCCAATCGAGCGCACACGGGCCTCAGGAGCCGATCGCGATTTCGTTCACGGAGAAAACCCACCCGATTGTGCAGACGCTCACCGACTGGACCACGATCAAGGAGGAACTCTACAACAACGTGAAGTCCATCGACGGCTCACTGCCGCTCGCACGCGGCAAGCAGCTCGTGAAGCAGAAAGATGGCACGACGAAGGAAGTCGTTTACGACGTCGCGTGGGCGAACCAGTTCGGCAAGGCGCGCGTGTTTAGCACAACCATCGGGCACAACAATGAAACTGTCGGCGACGCACGTTACCTCAATCTCCTTACGCGCGGCCTGCTGTGGGCCTGCGGCAAGTTGAACGACGAATACCTCAAGCCTGCCGGCGCGAACACGACGCCGACGGCTATGGCCAATCTCATCAAGGCACCCGCCGCGCCGGTGTTGGTCGCGCCCCCCGCCAAGCCCATCGCCTACGGCGACCGCCCGAACCTCGCCGTCGCGGGCACCGCAAGCGCGTCGAGCGAGGAGTCGGGTAAGAGCAACTTCGCTTGGAAGGCCATCGATGGTTCGGCGAGTTCGCGCTGGTGTGCGAGCAGCGGCGCGGCAAACAACTGGTGGCAAGTTGACCTCGGCAAGGAACAGAAGATCACGGGCGTCGTGCTCGATTGGGAAAGTCGTGGCGGCATTTATCGCTACCGGGTCGAAGGCTCGATCGACGGCAAGCAGTGGAAGCCGCTCGTGGATGCCGAAAGGAATGAAGCGCAAAGTCCCAATCAGCACGATCTCACCGCGAGCGTGCGCTATGTGCGCGTGACTCACCTCGGAACGAAGCGCGGCGGTTGGGCAAGCCTGTGGGAAGTCGCCGTGCTCGGTGAAAAGGGCGCGCCACAACCGGCCGTGGTCGCGCAAAATCAAGGCACGGGCAGCAGCGCCGCCGCGAAGGGTAACAAGAAGGCAGACAAAGCCGCGCAGCAGAAATCCGGCGACGCCGACAAGAGTCTCCCCACGCCCGACGAAGTCGCCAAGATGCCGGCGGTCGTTCCCGAAAAGGCCGCCACGCTCATCAAGGAAGTCAAAGTGCCCGTGGAGTTCGACGCGACGATCTTTGCCACACCGCCGGCGGTGAACTATCCCGTTTTCGTCGCCGCCGCACCGGATGGCACACTCTACGTTTCTTCTGACGGAAATGGTTCACTCGGCCGTGAGCCGAATCGCGGGCGCATCCTCCGCGTGCGCGACACCAACGGCGACGGCAAGGCCGATGAAGTGCGCGTCTTCGTGAAAAACGTGGACTCGCCGCGCGGCCTGTTCTGGGACCACGACCGAGTCATCTGCCTGCACCCGCCGCACGTCAGCGCGTTCATCGATCGCGACGGCGACGGTATTGCGGATGAAGAGAAAATTCTCATCAAGGGAATCGCGTTTGGTTTTGCGGATCGGCCCGCTGATCACACTTCAAACGGAATCGAGCTCGGCGTCGACGGCTGGATCTACTGCGCCATCGGCGACTTCGGTTTCATGGAAGCGGTGGGCACCGACGGACGGAAGCTTCAGCTTCGTGGCGGCGGCGTCGTGCGTTTTCGCCCCGACGGTACGGGCCTGCAGCTCTTCGCGCGCGGCACGCGCAACATTCTCGAGGTTGCTGTTAGCCCACTGCTCGACATCATGACGCGCGACAACACCAACGACGGTGGCGGTTGGGACGTGCGCTTCCACCACTTCACCGGCTTCGAGGATCACGGCTATCCGCGCCTCTACAAGAACTTCGCCAGCGAACTCATCGCGCCGCTCGCGGACTACGGCGGCGGTTCCGGCTGCGGCGCCGCGTGGCTCGATGAACCGGGCATTCCCGCGAAGTGGAACAATTCGCCCCTCACCGCCGACTGGGGCCGGGGCTGGCTTTATCAGCACCGCCCGACGCCGAAGGGCGCGACGTTCAGCGTCGATCAGAATGAGTTCATCGGCCTCACGCGCCCGACCGACGCCGACGTGGACGCGCTCAGCCGCATCTACGTGTCGAGCTGGAAAGGCGCGACGTTCAATTGGGCCGGCAACGACGTCGGCTACGTCGTTCGTGTTACGCCGAAGAATTTCAAACCGGAGCCGCTGCCAAACTTCGCCAACGCGGGCGATGCCGAACTCGTGAAACTGCTCGAAAGCTCCTCGCACCGCCGCCGTCTCGAAGCGCAGCGGACGTTGATCCGCCACGGTTTGAAGGGCGACAGTGATAAAGCCGTCGGTGCGCTTGCCGCCGACAAATCGAAACCGCTGGCCTCGCGTGTTGCCGCCATCTTCGCCCTCAAGCAGTCGCTCGGCGAAAAATCCCACGCGACACTCGCGAAACTCGCCGCCGATTCAACCGTCGCCGCGTGGGCGCTCCGCGCGCTGAGCGATCGCGAAGATCAACTCAACGGCATCTCTGCCGACCTGCTGGTAAACGCCCTTAAATCCGCCGACGAGCGCACGCGCCGCGAAGCCGTTGTAGCGCTCGCTCGCTGGCACGGGCTCACCGGTATCTGGGCCGACAACGACACGCCCAAACTCGAGAAGATTCGCACCGAGAAGCTCGCCGAACATTCCACCGCGCTGGCGAAACTGCTCGGCGACAAGGACCCCGTCATCGTTCACACCGCCATGCAGGTTCTGCGGCAGTTGAAGGCCAGCGACGCCACGTTTGCGATCGTGGACACGCTCGGCGCCACGCCGCAGGAACGTGAGTATGCGCTGCTGGTGCTTTCGTTGATTCGTGACACCAAGACTGTCGATGGTCTGATTGAGCGACTGGGCCGCGAGCGCGAACTCGCACGGCGCAAGGGTTTGCTGACCGCGTTGAGCCGCCAGTATTTCGTCGATGGCGAATGGAAGGGCGACTCTTGGGGCACGCGTCCCGACACGCGCGGGCCGTTCTACCAGCCGGAGAAATGGGCGCAGACCGAGAAGATTTCCGGCGCGTTGAAGACTGCCTTCAACAACGCCAAGGGCGAGGAGTTGACCTATCTCGCGAGCGAACTGAACCGTCACCGCGTCGACCTCGGCGACACGCTTGGCAAGCTGATTGCCGCCGCGAAAGCCGACGCAGCCGCATTGCCGGCGCTCGTGGGCCAGCTCTCGCGTGGCGACAACGTTCCCACTGACGCGCTTCCGCTTCTCATTCAGGCCGCGAACAAGACCGACCTCGGCCCGCAGCAGCTTGGACAGACCATCGTCGCGCTCACCAAGGTCCAAAGCGACGAGGGTACCCGTGCGGCGTTGACGGCTTTGCCGCGTTTGCAGGAAGCCAAGGGCTTCGGCAAGGACTTCGACACCGCACGCGATGCCCTTTTCAACTCGCCCAAGCTTGACGTGAATCACGCCGCACTGGAGGCCGAAGCGGCGAAGCTGGATGGCAAGCCGTCGCAGTATGCGGACGCCGCGCTCATTTCATTGCTTGACCGCAAGAGCGGCTCGCCGGAGGCGCTCGCTTCGGCGCGCAAGGCCATCGATGACGGTTGGACGAATCCGAAGCGCCGCATCCAATTGATCGAAGCGAGTAAGACGACGAAGAAACGCGTGCTCGCGGAAAAGATCCTCGCCGCCGTGGATGATTCCGACAAAGCCGTAGCCCGCGCCGCGAAGGGTGCGGTGGAACAATTGAAGCTGGAGGCCGCGAAGAAGGACGTGAAGGACACTACGCCCATCGTCGGCACGTTGAAAGTGGACGATGCTATCGCCGCGGTGCTCAACGCCCACGGGGATCGTGCCCGGGGCGAGGCGTTGTTCCAGCAGGTCGGCTGCAACCTTTGCCACACCACCAGCCCGAACGAGCCGCCGCGCGGCCCAATCCTTTCGCAGGTCGCTACGATCTTCAAACGCCGCGACTTCGCCGAAGCGATCCTGCTTCCGAGCAAGACACTGGCGCAGGGATTCGTTGCGGAACGTTTCACCATGAAAGATGAAACCGAATACGAAGGTTTCATCACGCAGGAAGCGGCGGACAAAGTGACGATCCGCAACGTCGCCGCGCAGGAAATTCAGCTGGTGGTGAAGGACATCGTCAAGCGGCAGAAGTTGGATCGATCGCTGATGCCTGAAGGATTGATGGCGAGCCTGACGGTGAAGGACTTCGCCGCGCTGCTGGACTTTCTGGAATCGCTCGCGAAGAAGTAGGCGAGCGGGATTGTCGGATTAAGTTTCGTCGTTGCGCCAATGCTGCTCGAGAGCTTCGAGCGAGCGGCGTTCTTCGATCGTGATTTGGCCGAGAAATTCTTCGCGACCGTTTTCTTCGCGCCACCAGTGGAGGATGCGTTGAAGTTCGGGATCCATGACGATGCTGTCCGGTTCGCGACGGAGAAGATCTTCGAAAGCGAGCATGGCCTGCGCGCTTTGCCGGATGGCGCAACGATGCATTTCCGCCGTGTGAGCAATCCAATGGAGTTCGTGTTGTTCCCACGCGGCCTTGGAACGCTTGCCGCTGCGCACGGCGTATTCGAGGCTCGTCAATTGCGCCACCAGCATGGGCTCATCGCCCACGGAGCAATCACTCCCATCGAGAAGGTGTTCCTTCCGTCGCTCGATTTCCGCCAGCATGTCGTTCTTTTTCATCGGCTGCTGTAATTGAAATCGACAAACGGCTGAGTCGCTTTAGCCGATTCCTTTCTGCAGCCGAACCGCTTGATCCCGAACGATGGCTTGATGGATGAAAAACCCGGTGAACTGGCTATTCGTGGCGCAGCGCCTCGACCGGATCCATGCGGGCGGCGCGGAGGGCGGGGTAGAGGCCGAAGATGATTCCCACGAGGGCCGAGATGGAGAACGCGACGATCGGTGACCAGAACGTGACGATGGTGACCATGCCCGCGAAGTAGCTCACGAGGTAGGGAATGGTCACGCCGAGCGCGACGCCGAGCAATCCGCCGGACCCGGAGAGCATCACTGTCTCGACGAGGAATTGAATGATGATGTCGTGGCGATTCGCGCCAAGGGCGCGGCGGATGCCGATCTCGCGCGTCCGCTCGGTGACGCTCGCGAGCATGATATTCATGATCCCGATGCCGCCGACGAGGAGTGAAATGGCGGCGATCGAGCCGAGCACGATGTTGAAGATTTGCTTCGTGCGTTCGGCGCGTTTCAACAATTCCAGCGGCACCACCATGTCGAAGTCTTTCTTTGTGTGGTTGCGTTCCATCACGTTTTTGATGGCCTCGGCGACGGTCGTGACGGCTTCGGCGTGGGCAACCTTTACGGTGACTTCATGCAACGCGACGCGCTCCGCTTCGAAGCTGCCTTGACGTTCTTTCATCAACACCTCGCCGTAGCGGATGCGGGCGGTTTCGAGCGGGATGAACATGCGATTTGGCGCGCTGCTCTTGGCGTTCTCAGCCTCGTCGACCTTGGGTCCTTTGCTGCGCGGTTCCATGACGCCGATGACGCGATAGTAGTTGTTCCCCACGCGGACATCGCGGCCGACGGGTTCCTCAAGCGGAAATAACTTTTCAACCATCTCGGCGCCGATGACGCAGACGTTGGCTTTGTCCTCCATGTCGCGATCGGAAAAGAAACGTCCGGTGGCGACGCGTTGATTGCGCATCTCCGGATACCACGGAACGGTGCCGATGATGTCGCAATCGACCTGTCGCGAGATGTTCCAGACGTATTCCCGCATGATGCGCGCTGGGACGATGACCATGACGCCGGGAATGGTTTCTTTGATGCGCTTCAGGTCGCTCGTGGTAACGCCGTACTGCAGAATATAACTTTGGTTCACGCGTTCGGTTACCTTGCGTTCCGACGACGGCTTAACGCTGCGGAGAATAATATTCTGGCTGCCGAGATTCTTGATCTGTTCCTGCGCCTCGTGGCTCGCGCCTTCGCCGATGGCAAGCATCGCGATGACGGAGCAAACGCCGAACACGATGCCCAGCGCGGTCAACAGCGAGCGGAGCCGGTGAAGCCACAGGCTTTTGACGCCGAGGCGAATCGTCCGCTTGAGACGCGTCAGGCTGAAGCCGCGCACGCGACGCGCGGGAGCGGAACGACGCGCGGGCAGACGGATGGGGCGTCGCGGCGTTGAACGTGTCGGTTCCACGTTCATCGGCGGAGATCGCTTTCGACGCGGCCATCGCGCAGGCGAATGGCGCGGTTGGCGCGGCGGGCCACGTCATTGTCGTGCGTGACGAGAATGATCGTCTTGCCGTGCGCGTGGAGTTCCTCGAAAACATCCAGGATCTCCGCGCCCGAAGTGGAATCGAGATTTCCGGTCGGTTCATCGGCGAGAATGACGAGCGGATCGTTGACGAGCGAGCGAGCAACGGCAACCCGTTGTTGCTGGCCGCCGGAGAGCTCGAAGGGTTTGTGGTCGAGGCGATTTTCGAGTCCGACTAGCTTCGCCAATTCAACGGCAATCTCGCGACATTCAGCCTCGGGAATGTCCTGATAGTAAAGCGGCACCTCGATGTTCTCCACCACGGTGAGTTGCTGGATGAGATTGTAGGATTGGAAAATGAAGCCCAGTCGTGCCCCGCGCACGGCGGAGAGAGATTCATCGTCCATCTTCGAAACGTCAGCGTCGCCGAGCAGATACTGGCCGGAGGTCGGCCGATCGAGACAGCCGAGCAGATTCAACATCGTGGATTTGCCGCAGCCCGACGGACCCATGATACTCACGTACTCACCTTCGAGCAGTTGCAACGACACGCCGCGCAACGCCTCCACGATCACGGGACCTTTTTGGTAGGTCTTGCGAACGTCGACGAATTGGACAATCGGCTTGCCGGGCATCGTGATTATTTTCCGCTCGAACTGGCGGGAGCAGGGGATGGCTTGGCGGATTTGGCTTTGTCGTCCGGGGTGGAAGCTTTGCTGTCGGTTTCCTTTTCCGTCGATTCCTGAGCGCGGAGGAAGACTCGTTCGCCTTCTGAAATGCCGTTCTTGATTTCGATGAACTCGTCGTTGAACTCGCCGACTTCCACCCCGCGTCGCTCGGGCGTGGATCCATTGTCCACGAGGCAGAAATGTTTTCCATCCTGCGGTTGCACGGCTTGGATGGGCACGTAGATGACGTCGGGCAACGTCTTCACGAGGATCTCCACCTTGGCGCCCATGCCGGGCTTGAGCCAGTCGTGAACGCCGTTGATGGTGATGGTGGTCACGTAGAGTTTCATGTCCGGGTTCATCCACATGTTCCGCGAATCGGGGAGCACGCCGACTTTGGAAACCACGCCTTCGAGTTTTTTGTCGGGAAACGCCTCGACCGTGATACGCACCTTTTGACCTTTCCGAACCTTCTTGATGTAGGTCTCGTGGATGCGAACTTTGACCGCCATGGTGGTCATGTCCGGGATCGTGAGAATGCGTTGCTGCTCGCGGACAAGTGCGCCTTCGCGAATCTGCTCCTGACCGCCTCCAAAGAACATCTCATCCATGTTGCCGCCGCCGTAGACGACGAGGCCGAGCTTCTTCGCGCGGATGCTGCACTTCTCAACTTGATCGAGCAGATCCTTGCGTTGGCGCACTTCCAAGTTGTAACGGCCCTCGGCGGACTTCCACTTGGCTTCGGCCTGCGCGAGTTTGGAAACGGCTCCTTTGCGGGCGCGTTCCAGTTCGCGCGCGGCTTCGACGTACTTCGAGAGAAACTCTTCGCACGACTTCGGGAACTCGTATTTGAGGAACAGCGCGCGGGCGGTTTCCGAACTGGCCACTTTGAGCCGGTCGGATTCGAGAATGTATTCGTCAAGTTCGAGTTCGGTCTTCGTGACGAAGCCGCGCGCCTGCAAACGCTGCGAGCCTTCGAGCTTCGTTTTGGATTGGCTGAAGCCTTTGTAAGCGACCTGCAATTCGTCCTCCAGCTTGCGAATCTTCTGCTTCGCTTCGCCATCGCCGAGGAGTTCAAGGTTCGTGTATTTGGTGAAATCGATGTTCACTCGGCGGGGTTGCTCCACAACGGCTGGCGGCTGAGTGCTCGCGGTCGCCAGCGCGCGAGCGGCCTGCACGCCGTTGGTGGGAATGCTGTCATCCAACTCGCCCGCCATCCCGAGTCGGGCGAGAATTTCCTTCGTAGCCTGCTCGCCCATGAACTTGTCGAAGTCCATCCGGGCAAACTTGGCTTTTTGATACGCGGCGTTGATGTCGCTGATGTTTTGATTGAGCTGGATGTCGTAGGCTTGCTTCGCGTCGGTGAGCGAGGCGGCGGTGGATTCAAACGTGATGTCCTGTTGGGTGATTTGCTTCTTCAACTCCGACGAGTCGAGCTCGACGAGAACCTTGTTGGTGCGGATGTCCCCTTCGGTGACTTGATAACCTTCTTCGACGATCTTCAGAACCTTCACGCCCTGATAGCCGCGGACTTCGCATTTGACGGACTGCGATTCGAGCGCTTCGAGCGCGCCGCCTTGAAGGACATTGATCTCCAGCGGACCGCGGCGCGCGGCGAATGTGGCGCTCTTGCTCTGCGCGGCGGGGCGCGTCCCGAGCCGATAAGCGCCCGCGGCCACGACGATGACGACGATGACGATAATCCAGCGGGTGAGTTTATTTTTTGGCATCCTTCAATTCCTCCCACTGTCCGTTGTCCTTGATGTAAAGAATCCCCATGTCATTCCAGAATTGCAGCCGGGCGATCGTGTGACCCACGAGCGCCTGCGTGAGCAGATTTTTCTGCGCGATCAAATCGTTCTGCGCATCGACGAGATCGCGTGCGGTGCCGCGTCCGACATCGGCGCGCAATTCCTGTTCCTCTACCCGACGCAGACTCAGCTCCACACCGAGAAGCGCGCTCTCGTGGTTGCGTTTCGCTTGATTCAAGTTCCGCCAGTCGTTGCGGACCTGCAGCTTGATCTCGTCCTCCTTCTGTTCCAGTTGCCGTGACGCTTGCTCGTGCGTGATGAGCGCCGCGCGGTAGGCGTTGCGTTGCGCGGTGCGCTCGAAGGGGAGATCTAGGTTCAATCCGGCGCTCCAGTGATAGCGATTCGGATCGGGTAATTGAAATCCCGAGCCCGAGGCGCTCGCAATGCCGGCGGATCCGATCAAATCCACCTGCGCCTTGAGGGCGTTGGCGGCGAGCGGGATCTTGCGTTTCGCGTCGGCGAATTGATCGCGGAAATTGTCCAGGTCGAGCCTTGTCGATAGAGCGACTTTCTGCGCGTCTTCTGCGCTGAGGTCGGGATGAACGATCTTGAGCTGTTGCAATTCGCGATCGTCCAGGACGACGTGCGCGTCGGTCGACAAGCCGAGCTGAATTTTGAATTGATCGAGGCTCTGCTTGTAGTTGCGCACCGCGTTGATCCACGCAGTTTCCGTTGAGAGCTCGCTCTGTTTGAGCAAGGCCAGCGATTCCTGGGTGCGGCGACCTTCCTCGGCGAGGGCGCGTTCGCGTTCGACGTTGCGTTGGAAATTCTCGAAGCCGCGCCAGCTGTTGCGCACGGCGTCGCGGTTCTGCAGCACGCCATAGTAGGCCGTGGCGATTTGCACCGTGAAATCGCGCTTGAAACGGCTGAAGTCCCGCAACTGATACAGGAACGTGCGCTCCGACTGCGTGAGATTTTCCATCGTCACTTTGTAGCCGGCGCCGCGCCAGAGCGGTTGAACGAGCGTCGCGCCCAGTTGCGACGACGTTACCAGACGCGGATCGCCGGTGAGGTAGCGCAGGAAATCGGTGGTGAACGCGGTAGAGAGTTGAGCGCCGGTTTTGATGAGCCAGTTCGCACCGAGACTGCCCTGACCCGTGGCGCGGTGTTGCTCGACCAGCTTGGCGTCCTTGTCGGAAACAACTTTGGGCAATCCGGTCAACGCATCGACCGTGACCGTGACGGCTTCTGTGGTGACTTGGTAATCCGTGCGTCCGCGTCCGGAAAATATCGGAGCGAACTGATGCCGCGCCAGCGTGAGCGACAGCGCTTGCAGATAGAGTTGCTCCTTCGAGGTGCGGTAGGCGCGGCTGTGTTTAACCGCGATGTCCAGCGCAGCTTCCAACGAGATGATCCGCGCACCGCGTTCTGATTCGGCATCGGGACCGAGCGAGGTATCGGTCGCAGCGACTGTCGGCAAGCCCTCGAGGGATAGTTGGTTCGTTTGCTCGATCGTGAACTTCCCCGCCATGTTCGGGACGGCGGGAGTTTTTTCGGCGAAGATGGCGTCCGCATCGCGATCGGCGGATTCCTTGTAATGAGTTGTTGAGCAACCAGCCCACACGAGACAAAGCAGCGAAAGCATCCTGAGGACGCGGGAGCTGATAAACTGAATGTCCTGTTCGCGGTCTTTCAAGTTTTCACGCGTTAAACACCGTTCCGCTGTTTTGGTTGTGCGGTGAGTGAAACGCACTCTGACCGAATAGTCTAGTTTTGTCCGGTGGGACGAAAAGATCGCGCGAAACTCGCCCGTGTGCGGGCTTTCCTCGGCCGGGGCGTCCGCTATTCTCGCGGAAATGAACTCCATAGAATTTTTCGTATTTTCAAAACGCACGCTCGGCGTGGCGGTCGCATTGTTCGTTTCATTTTGGTTGAGTGGAAGTGCTCGTGCAGCGGACGGGAAGGTTGACGGTCGAATTCGTGTCGCGCTCACCGGCGATTCCACCGTGGCTTCGAACTCCGGATGGGGACCGGCATTTACCAAGCTGCTGAAGCCGGGAGCCGAGTGCCTTAACTTCGCGCGCGGCGGACAGAGTTCGAAGAGTTTTCGCGATTCGGGCAACTGGAAGAAAGCAATCGACTCGAAGCCGGACTTCATCCTGATTCAATTTGGTCACAACGACATGCCCGGCAAAGGTCCGAATCGCGAGACCGATCCGAAAACGACGTATCGTGAAAACATGATTCGCTTCGTGGAGGAAGCCCGCGCCGTGGGTGCCACGCCCGTGTTGATCACGTCGATGGCGCGGCGGACATTTCAGAACGGGAAGATTCGTGGCGAACTGGCGCCGTGGGTGGAGGCGGTGAAGAAAGTGGCGGCGGAAAAGAAGGTGGCGCTCGTTGACCTCAGCGGGCGCAGCATCGAATTGCTTGAACGTATCGGCCCGGAAGCTTCGGCGGTGTTCGATCCCAAGACCAAGGAGGGCAACCCGGACCACACGCACTTGTCCGAGAAGGGTGGCGAAGTGATGGCCGGACTCGTGGCCGACGAATTGCGAAAGGTGGAGCCGAAACTGGCGGCTTGGCTGACGAAGTGACGGCCTTGTGCGTTCGTCCTAGGGATTCTGCAATCGGTAGAATCGATTCGTGAGCGCCGGCGAACTGGCGTCTTGGTAGATCACGTTCGTACCGGCGGCATTTGTGATCAGGAGGCTCGTCCAATTGGTCAGATCTACCGACGCGCGGATGTCGTAACTCCGACCCGTGTCGGAATTGAAACTCAATTGCGCTTCGTTCGCAGCGGTCTGCTCAATCGTCAGCAGAGGCGTGCTTAACGTGCGCAGCTTGCAGGTCGTCGATGACGCGTACGCGGAGACGCCAGGCACGCCCAGATAAGAGAACACATCCGCTGTGACTTTGGCGAAGCTCAAGGTCGCGGTGTACGTGCGGCCCGTTTGCAGCGTGTTCGCCGGAATGACCGCTGACGTGGCTGTGCCGGTTAATGCGCCGGGGGCGGGAAACACGGGCGTCGAGAACACCTGTTGCCCGGTCGAGTTGGCGATCGTTAACAAGATCGTGTCGGTCGAAGTTCCGCCGGTGAATGGAACCCAACTGACGGTGAAATTGGTTCCCGCACCGATCAGCTGCGCTTGGGCGTAGTTCGCGATGGTCGGCGCTGCGGGATAGTTGTCGCCTGTCATTGAAAGCGTGGGAGTCTTTGTCCCGTCATGGACGGTGTTCAGGGTGAACTTGTAATTGCCACTGGCGAAGACGGCGTCCATGGCGGCCTGCGAGCTAAACGTTTGAAGCAGCCCGAACGACCCGAGCCCCGGCGTGTTCGTGAACGTGTAGACGGTGAGGCTGGGCGGTTGCAACGTGCCGCTGGTCATGTTGCTGGTTGCGGCGTTCACCACGCCGGTGAACGTGAATCCGTTCGTAGCAGTGGGGACCACCGTGGCGGCAGCAGTCTGATCGAACAAGCGGTTCTTGATGACCGCGTACGTGGTGACGTCAGCGGCACTGGCGCAGACGATCGCCATCGAAAGGATGCAAAGAATTCGCGCGAAGGTAGGAAATAGAATGGTTTTCACTGGCAGGATTGGGTTGTGGCTTTAGGATGCACTTTTCGAGGAAGACCTCAAGCCAGAAGGTGGCGGTTTGCGGGGCGCGCCGCTTCCGTGCCCTATTTGTTTGAATTCGTCATCCTCGCGCAGTAAACGATGGCGGTGCTTGAGGAATCAAAACTGCCGGCGGGGAACGACACGCTGGCGATCGCCAAAGACCGGGTCCGCCTCGGTCCCGTGCCATCGTGGGCGGTTCGCTGCCCGTTCGAGGTCACTCCGGTGGCGAAACCCGGTGACCACCTCACGTACCTTCTGATCAACCGTCAGGTCCACGCCGATGCGCGGGAAACTTTCTATCATGTCGCGACGCGTCTGGAGACCATGCAGGCGGTTCAGCACGAATCGCAGTGGCGCCTTCAGTTCGAACCACGCACCCAGTCGGTGACCTTGCATTGGATCCGCACCCGCCGCGAGGGCGTGGAGGTCGACCACAGTTCTTTGGAAAGGCTCCGGTTCCTCCAGCGCGAGGAAGGTCTTGAAGGTTTGGTCATCGATGGCCGGGTGACGTTGCTGCTCGTTTTGGAGGACGTACGGCCCGGCGACGTTCTTGAGATGTGCTACACCATCGAGCATTGTCCGCGTCTGTTGCCCGATAATTGCGTCTCGCTGTTCACGCTGCCCAGCGGCACGACAATCGCGAAATATTCGTTCTCGGTCCGGTTCGCAGCCTCGCGGCCGATGAAATGGAAATCGTCTTCAGGTCAGCTCGTTCCTGACGAAGATCGCGAAAATGGCGAACTCGTTTGGAATTGGTCGGGCGAGAACTTCTCGACACCCAAGGACGAGCCCAACATGCCGGACTGGTATTTGGCGTGCCCGTGGATTCAGGTTTCCGATTGCCCGGATTGGGCGATGGTGGGCGCGGCTTTTGCCCACGCCTGGTCTGATCCGCCCGACGACCCCGCGCTCGTTGCCGTGGCGCAGTCGATCATCGCGAGTGAGCCCGATGCGTTGCGCCAGATCGAGAAGGCGATCCAGTTCGTTCAGGACGATCATCGCTATCTTAGCGTGAACATTGAACTCGGCGGGCAGGTGCCGTCGTCGCCGGCCGATGTCGTGCGCCGCCGCTACGGTGATTGCAAAGACCTTTCGTTCCTGCTCGTGAACTTGCTCAAACGGCTGGGCGTTCCTTCGCGGCCCATGCTCGTGAATACCAGCTTGCGTCGAACCGTGGGCGAGCTGTTGCCCTCGCCCCACTTGTTCAATCACGCGATCGTGGAGTTTCGCTTCAATCACGAGGTTCGCTGGATCGATCCAACGATCAAACGCCAAGGCGGCGGCGCGCTGAACCGCTACGTTCCTCATTACAGCATTGGTTTGCCGGTCGATTCCACGGCGACGGGCTTGAGCGACGCCCCGCTCGCGCCGGAAGATCTCAATTCTTACGAACTGCGCGAATCGATTCTGGCGGACACCACCGGCGAGGCATCGTTGCTGGGCGTGGTGGTTGTCGCGAAAGGGCGGCATGCGGAGCTCCTGCGGATTCAATTTGAAACCATCGGCGCCGCGCAGGTTGCTAAAGATCGCCTGGCGAATTGCCAGCAGCGATTTTTCGAAGCCACACGGGTGGGCGAACTGGAGTACCGCGACGATCGGGCGGCCAATGA
This sequence comes from Limisphaerales bacterium, assembly GCA_044224905.1. Taxonomy (GTDB): domain Bacteria; phylum Verrucomicrobiota; class Verrucomicrobiia; order Limisphaerales; family JBGAJN01; genus JBGAJN01. Next base: position 815,949 of record JBGAJN010000004.1, on the reverse strand, counting down.
GTTTGTCATCGCCGAAACCTACGAGATCAATCGGTTCCTTGTAGGCCAGCCGGGCGCCGGCACGTGCCGGTTTGCGTTGCCGGAAAATGTCGTCGTTAACGCATTGCCGTTGCCCGACAAGGAGCCGCGCCGTACGCCGTTTGCACTGCCGTTCCCGTGTCATCTGATTCACACCGTGGAACTCGAAGCCGCCAGCTTGCGGCCAGTCAACGCTCAGCGCACCAACCTTGGGAATCGTCTCCTGCGCTTTGAGCGCCGGCAGCGGAGCCTTCACGGCTTTTGGTCGACCACCTTCACGATGACCACGCTCGACGATTCGGTGGCGCCGGGACTCCTCGAAGATCATCGCAAGCTCGTGGAAGAAATCTACCGCGAGTCCGGATGGCAAATCACCTTGCCGATCGGCAACCGCCGCCCGCGTTCGCGGCGTGATTTTGGGCAGCTGCCGCGAACGTTCGTTCCACCGCCGCCCTCAGTGCAACGCGAAGAAATTCCGCCGCATTCGACCGCCACGTTTGCGCCGCCGCCGCCAATGCGGAAAGAGCCGCCGGTAAAAACGCCGCCACCTATTTCCTTGGAGTCCGAGATCGCCGATACCGAATCCGAATTGGAGCAACTCCCGGCCGACGTTCGTCGCTCGGCACGCCCCGTGACATTCACTCCGCCCGAGTTCGATCTCGATTCGTCTGCTCGCCCCCGACGGCGCGATGGCTCACGGCGGTCTTCTCGCGGAAAGCGCAATGAAGCCGTGTGGCCCGTCGTCGGGATGATCATCGCGGGAATCGTGATCTTCTACGTGATCGTCGCGCTGTTGAACCGCTAGCTTTCGTGGGCACCGCGCAGTTGCCTTCGTGAGACTCTTCTTCACGGAAAGGAAAAGAGCCGACGCGTCGGTCGGCCCGGTGTGGAATTGATCTGAAACGACGTTCCTATTCCGACTGCCTTGTGACGAGCATTGATGCTTCGTATTTCCCGAACAGGCTCAGCTTTAGGCGTCCGCTTTCGTCGCCTTCCTTCTCGACGGTGAGTTCAACGGGCGTCTCCTGCGTGCCGGAGGTTTCTTTCAAAGCCAGCGCGGCCACCGGCGCCTTGTCTTTGCCGAATATGACGAGTTCCAACTTCCCTTCGTGCTTGCGGACGGCGAGCAAGCACAACGGAACTGTGTGAGTCTGCTCTTTGTCGGGGATCGCCACCGTGCGGAGCTTGTCTTTCGCGATCGTCTTTCCGTTCGCGGAATACGTGATGCCTTTGCAGTAGAGTTGGCCCACCGGCACAAGGTCCTTGCCCGCTTTGGAGAGCCCGGCCGCGGTCAGTCCCTTGTCGGGAATGATGAGCACGCCGGCGTCGCCCGCTTTCACGGCGTCGGCTTTGTCGAGATTGGGGCTGATCTTGAACTGCGCGTTTTCAATCTCGCCGACGGTCTCGAGCAGTTTTTGACCTATCTTCTGAGTTTCTTCTGACGAGACTTTTTCCTGGGCGCTGGCGCCGGCAAGCGTCGCGGCTAAGGTGAAGATGCTGAGGAGTTGTTTCATATTGTCTTTTAATGATTGGTTCATGGTGAACAAAACGCCAACGGGATGGACGCGGTTACAAAATCACTTCTTCGCCGGATCAACCTTCAGCAAATCCAAAGTCATGTCGCTTTCCTTCGGGCGCATCGTTTTGAAAACTTCTCGTTGCTCCGGCGTAAGATCGCCGTCCACCTTCGTGATGAGGTTGCTGATGATTGCCGAGGCGCGGGTGATGGTGTCGCGATGCACGACGCGGAGTTCTTTGACCGCATCGTCCACGTGTGCCTGCGCCTGCCGCTTCTGCTCGGGTGACAACTTCAAGCGCCTGTCCAGACCGCGCATCGCTTGCTCGTGCCACGTCGCGGGATCGCTCTTCCGCTGCGCCACTTTGCGCGCGTAGCGAAACCCCAACACGCCGCCGATCGCCATGCTCACCGCGACCAGCGCCACCAGACAGGTTGTGATTTTCCAATGCTTCATAATAACCAGAAGACTTCCGCAACCGCACCTTCCACGCCGGGTTGCAGCGGCGAACTCTCTTCCGAACCGAATCCCTCCAGACTCAGACAGAGCAGTAACACCACCGTTGCCCCAGCGAGCGTCCGCCAACCGAACCGCTCCCACACGCGTTCGAGCGAGACTTCGCGTGCTGGGCCGGCGTGCCACTTCGCCACGACGCGTTGGGCGAAACCGAATGGCGCGGCCTCGGCGACTTCATCCGGGGCGGACTTGCGGGCGCGTTCGGCGCCGCGTTGCCAACGTTGATCGAACTCATTCATAGAAATTCCTTTCGCAAACTCTCCGCCTGTTTCCGCAAACGCCGTCGCGCCCGGAACGCGCGCACTTTAATCATTGAGACACCCCAGCCGGTCAGCTGCGCGATTTCCCGCACCGGCTTCCCTTCGAGATCGAGCCATTGCAGCAGCAACCGATCATCGGGCGGCAAGGTGGCGAGCAATTTGTGTATCGCAAGCCGCGCCGTCTCACCGTCGCTTGCGGGCTCGGCAGCGGCGGTGTTCGTGAAAAATTCCATCCACGCCGCTTCCGCCTCAGACAAATCCGCGTGACGCAACTCCGGGCGGCGTTTCTGCGCGCGCAAGGCGTCCAGACACGTCGTTACCGCGAGCCGCGACACCCAGTGCTCGAACGGCACCGCGTCGCGCGCCTCGTATTGCTCGAGCCGTTGAAACATTTTGATGAACACCTCCTGCGCGAGGTCTTCCTCGGCCGCGCGGCTGGGGAGATGCGAGCGCACAATTTTCATGACCAAAGGAAATAGGTGCCCGACCAACGCGCGCGCCGCGTCGTCGTCGTGCTGGCGGACGCGCGCGAGACACGCGGCGACATCAAATAGTTCATCGGCCATGAGCGCAATGGACACTCGCAGGAAGTAACGCCGGGAACGATGCTCGGGTTACGGGAAAATTACGCCGCTACAATTAAACGGGCAGACGATGGAGCCACGGAGGAAACTCGGTAGAGGGACTGGGGTAGGGCACGCCGTGCTCAGCGCGCCTCGAATTGGCCAAGAGAGTCCACTTGTTCACCACGGCCCACTGAGGACAGGGGGCTCCTCTGGATCACGCAAGAATCTTCTCCACCACTTCGCCCGCTACGTCAGTCAGGCGGAAATCGCGGCCGTTGAATCGGTAGGTCAGCTTGTCGTGGTGTAGGCCGAGCAGGTGCAGCACGGTGGCGTGGAGGTCGTTGATGCTCACTTTGTCCACGACGGCTTTCTGGCCTATCTCGTCGGTCTCGCCGTAGTGCACGCCGCCCTTGACGCCGCCGCCGGCCAGCCACGTGGTGAACGCGTGCGGGTTGTGGTCGCGACCGGGCTTGGCGCCCTTTTGCGAGACGGAAAGGCGGCCGAATTCGCCGCAGCACAGGACGAGCGTCTGGTCAAGGAGCCCGCGGGCCTTGAGGTCGGTGAGCAACCCGGCGATGGGCGTGTCGGTTTCACCGGCGAACTGGCGGTGGTTGCCTTCGATGTCGGCGTGGCCGTCCCAACTGCGCTGGTTCTCCATGCCACCGCTGTAAATTTGCACCATGCGCACGCCGCGTTCCACCAGGCGACGTGCCATGAGGCATTGTTTCGCGAAGTGCGAGCAACGCTGGTCGTCGAGGCCGTAGAGTTTCTTCACGTGCCCGGGTTCGCGCTCAATGTCGAGCGCCTCGGGCGCGGCCATCTGCATACGGTAGGCGAGCTCGAAGGTCTCGATGCGCGCGGCGAGTTCGCCCGCGCCACCGCTGGAGTCGAGAGAGTGGTGGTTGAGTTTGTTGACGAGGTCGAGCTGCGCGCGTTGCTGCGGGTCGCTCATTTTCTCGTCGCGGAAAAGGTTGTTGATGGGCGCGCCTTGGATGTTCAACGCGGTGCCTTGGAAGACGCCGGGGAGAAAGCCCGCGCCCCAATTCTGCGCGTGGCCCTTCGGCACGCCGCGGCCGAGCGTGTCATACATGACCATGAACGCGGGGAGATTCTGGCTCTCGGAACCGAGCCCGTACGTCACCCACGAACCGACGCACGGGAAGCCCATGCGACTGAAGCCGGTGTTCATCTGGAACAGCGCGGGTGAATGATTGTTCGTCTGCGTCCAGCATGAGTGAATGAACGCCATCTCATCAACGTGCCGCGCGAGGTTGGGAAAAATTTCCGAAACCCACGCGCCGGATTGTCCGTGCCGCGCGAATTTGAACGGCGATTTCATCAAGCCGCCGACCTGCTCGGTGAAGAAGCCGGTGTTCTTGTCAAAGCCTTCGAGGGCCTTGCCGTCGCGTTTCTCCAGCTCGGGTTTGTAATCCCACGTGTCCACCTGCGAAGGCCCGCCGTTCATGAAGAGCCAGATGATGGACTTGGCTTTCGTGGGGAAATGGCTCGGGTGCGGGAGCAGCGGATTGAGCGCGACCTCGCCGGCGTTCAGCAATCCCTTCTCTTGGAGCATCGCCGCGAGCGCGACCATGCCGGCGCCCGATCCGGTGCGGCGCAGGAAATCGCGGCGGGACGTGAAGTGATTCGGCGTGGCGATGAAGTGGGGAATGGTTTTCATGGCGGGCTCAGGTTCATTCAACGTAAACGAATTCATTCAACGCGAGGACGGACTGGCAGAAATCGGCGAGGGCAAGTTGCGGTCCGTCGGTGGGCGCGTAGGTCGCGGTTTGTTGGCGGATGAAGGCCACGGAGTCGTTCAACTCCGCCTTCGTCGGCGCGCGACCCAGCGCGAGCGCGTAGCCGAGCTTCACGGCATCGGTGGGAGATTTGTCCGCGGCAGGCTGGAGGCGTTTGGCGAAATCCTTCGCGGCAGCGCGCACGAGCGGGTTGTTCATCATGAGCAAGGCTTGTGGCGCGACGGTGGTGTTGACGCGAAGACCGACGCTCTGCGTGCTGTCGGGCGCGTCGAACTGCGTCATCATGGGGATGAGTTTGCTGCGTTTGATCGTGTAGTAAATGCTGCGGCGGGTCATCGCTTCGTCGAGCGAGCCGGGGCCGAACATCGTAAGATCAAGGCGGCCGCCGACCGCGAGAATGGAGTCGCGGATGACCTCGGCTTCGAGACGCTGATGCGGGCGATGCCAGAAAAGCGCGTTGTCCGGATCAACCTTAACGCGCGCGGCATCGGTCTGCGTGCCTTGCAGGTAGGCGGCGCTGAGCATGATTTGTTTATGCAACGGCTTGAGTTTCCAACCGTTCTTCACGAGCTCGCCAGCGAGCCAATCGAGCAATTCCGGATGCGTCGGCCGCGCGCCCGTGAAACCGAAATCACTCGGCGTCGTGACGATGCCCTGCCCGAAGTGATGCTGCCAAAGGCGGTTCACGATCACGCGCGCGGCGAGATTGCCGGCCCCAAAGTCCACATCGGTGATCCATTTCGCGAACGCCGCGCGCATCATCGGCGTGCGAGCTTCGGCGGGCTTCGCGGCTTTCCAGTGCGATTCCTTTTCAGGCGTGCGCATCAACACTTGGAGAAAGCTGGGTGCGGCTTCGGTTTGCTTCTGCGCGAGATCGCCGCGTCGGAGAATGTAGGTCTTGTCGTAAAAATCCGGCCCCTGCGTGTGCAGGCGGATCGCGGGCAAACCTTCGCTACACACCAGCGCTTTCACGAGCGTGGGGCGCGGCTCTTTCGCGATGTGCGCGAGGACTGCAGCGTTCTGTTTGCGCCAGTCGTCATCGACACTGCGATAGACGCGGACCAACGCTTCGCGGTCGGCGGCTTTCCATTTGTCGGCAGGTTGAGTGAAGACCGCTTTTGCTTTCTCAAAATCCTTCGCCGCGACCGGCAGTCCGTCCACACCCGCGCCCGATTGCGTCGTCAACGAAACGCGAACGCGACCGAGCAGGTTGCGATCGAAGTTGCCGGTGAACTTCAGATTGAACGACAACTCCGCGCCCTCCGCAAAGCCAGCTGGCTTCTCCAACTCGAACACCGCGGCGTGATCGCGGCCGGTTTGGCCGTCATCTTTCCAGGGGAGAACATCCTTCGCCGGCTTCTTGTCCGTCGTGGCGGTGCGCTTCACGAATTTGAGCGAGACCGGCTTCCCACTTCCGGCGAGCGGCTTCGCGGTGACGGTCAGCGTGGTGAGATTGAATCCGCCGTCTTTCGACCAACCTGGTCCATGGTGCGGCATCGCGCGATCAGCCAGTGCTTCGAGGCGGAGTGCGGTGATATTCGTCAGTGACGTTTTGGCGGTGAAAGAAATTGAGTCGGGCGAACCGGCTGTAAGCGTGACGAGCCGCGAACCGTCGGCGAGTGACTCAGATTTGTTGATGCCGTAGTAGCCGCCGCTGACTTTGAATCCTTCCATGTTGAGCCACAGCCATTGCGGCTGGGGCAATTGCGGATTCGTCTTCAGCCACGCATCGAAGCGGCTCGGGAGTTTCTCTTTCTCGAACTTCTCCAACGCGGCGACGAGCGGTTTGTGTTCCTTGTCCCACGCGGCGAAGTCCGCGCGAGTCTTTGCCGGATTCATGTCCACGTTGTAATCACTGCGCACGGTGGTCGTGAACGTCGAGATGAGCCGGTAATAATCTGCCGTCGGCACGGGGTCATACTTGTGATCGTGGCAACGCGCGCAGCCGAGCGAAAGGCCGAGCATCGCAGCGCCGATCGTTTGAATCTTGTCGTCGAGTTCGTCGTAGCGCTCCTTCTCGGCCTGGTTGGCGGTGATCTGCGTCGCGTGCGTGCCCGCGCCGAGGAACCCCGTGGCGAACCATGCTTGCGGATTGTCAGCATCGAGTTCATCGCCGGCGATCTGCCATTGAACGAACTTGTCGTACGGTACGTCGTCGTTCAGCGCGCGGATCACGAAGTCGCGGTAGTGATAGGCAAACGGCCGATCGTAATCCTGCTCGTAGCCGTGACTCTCGCCGAAGCGCGCGAGATCGAGCCAGTGCCGGGCCCAGCGTTCGCCGTAATGCGGGTCGGCAAGCAAACGATCAAGGAGCTTCTCGTAGGCCGTGGGATCAGTATCAGCGACGAATGCCTCGATCTGCTCCGGTGTTGGCGGCAACCCGAGCAAATCGAAGTAAACGCGGCGGACGAGCTTGCGTTTATCGACCGCCGGATTGGGTTTGATGTTTTTGGCTTCGAGTTTCGCGAGGATGAATTGATCGATCGGCCCGCGCGCCCAGTTCTTGGTCTTGATGGCTGGCGGCGTAACGCGTGCGAGCGGTTGGAACGACCAGAATTTCCGATCCTGCTCCGTAATAACCGAGCGATCCTTCACGACCTTTGCGTTAGAGATGAGCGAGTCGGCATACGGCGCCCCGGCATCGATCCACGCGGCGATCTTCGCGATGGCGTCCGCGGGCAATTGCGGCTTCTTGCTCGGCATATGCGGCTCTTCCGCGTGATTGAGTAGTTTGAGCAACTTGCTTTCCTTGGACTTCCCGACCACGACCGCCGGACCATCCGCACCGCCTTTAATCAAGCCTTCGCGCGTGGCGAGATCGAAATCACCCTTGGTCTTGCCGCCGCCGTGACATTCGACGCAGTGCTCCTTCAGCAGGGCACCGACACCATTCTTGAACAGTTCCAGACCGGCGGACATCTGCTTCGCGTGATCGGCGGCAACCGGCGCGGGAGAATCGGCGGCGAAGGTGGCGGGCGCGAAGATGAGCGCTCCGGCGGCAATCAGGGCTTTGAGCGGCTTTTGCACAATAAGTATCACGGGGTTTTGACTGATGTGAGCTTAGGAGGTATTCGGAAAATGGCTATACCAGATCGTGGCTATTCTGTGTCTTTTGCTGCACGGTGAAGATTGTCAAAGCGGCCGAATTGCCTGATAAAAGCCTCGTTGACCGTCGGCGAATGCCCGTCACGATGTGTCTGAAACAAAATCCACCGCGTTGAATGTCTGCGAAAACCAGCCGCAACTATTTGAACTTCACGACGCCGACGGGTGTGGAATTAACCGCCGTGGCGAAGTCGGGGCTTTCTTCATTTTTGATCCACGAATGCGGCTACCGGCCATCTCTGACCGGCTGGAACCACGAGGGCGTGGATAGTCCGTTCTGGCGTTTCTATTACAATCCGAGCGCTGGGAACTTCATTCGCTTCAAAGGCGAAAAGATTTCCCTGCAGCCCGACCGCGTCTTGTTGATTCCGGCTTACACCGTGTTCGATTGCTGCGGGCCCGCGCCGGCGCAACACTTCTGGATTCACTTTTCCGTGACGCGTCCCGGAGCGATCGCGCTCACCGAACCGGTCGTGATCAACGTCGACGCGACGATCCGCCCGGCCCTGAAGAGCGCGCTCGAACTTCAAGCGAGCGCGCCGTCGGAATTGCGCGCGCAGCGTCTTTACCACGTCGCGGCGGCGTTGCTCCATCTGAGCTTCAGTCAACTCGACGCTCAACTGTCACGGCGCTTTCCCGACAAACTGCACGATCTCCTCGGGCTCGTTCACGGCGCGCCGCATTCCGATCTGTCCAATTCTTTTCTCGCCGCGCGCGCCGGCATGAGCGTGGAGAAGTTCATCCGCTGGTTCAAACAACACCTGCGACAGACGCCGGCGAACTACGTCTCGCAGGCACGAATTGGCCTCGCGTGTGATGCGTTGGCGCTGAGCGACAAGTCGATCGAGCAGGTGGCGGATGAACTCGGCTTTCCCAATCGCTTCTACTTCAGCCGGGTGTTCGCCCGTCAGATGGGTTGCGGCCCCGCGGAGTTTCGTCAACGCCACCGCACGCGCAAAGGGATCGCGCGAACTCCGCCGAAAGCCGTGCGCACCGGCAATCGCAAGCCGGGCGACGGAGCTTGAGGATTTCAGGCGACGCAAGTTTCTCGCTCGAAAGCAAAAAGTAACCACTTTGACGAAAAGTCATTCGCATGTAATATCCTCCCCATGCGCAAGGCTCCGAAGAACACAAAGATTCTTCTTTCGCTGTTTCACACGCCCACCGAGGCGAGTCGCGAGATGTTTTATTGCGTGCTGCGTGCGGGTCATTTGATCGCGGGCCTCGACTACAAGCGCGTTCACCCCAACTACCCCGGCCACAAGCTCCTCCTCTGCCTCAAGGGCAACGGCTACATCCAGGTCAACGGCCGCAGTTTCGCCGTCGCGCCGGGACAGATCGGCTGGATTTACAACTACCACGCGAACACGCACTGGCCGGAAGAAGGCTCGCCGTGGGAAATGTATTGGATCCGCGTCGATGGCCCGCACATGGATCAGATTTACAAGATGCTTACGGCCTCGGGCTCGCCGGTGTTCGGCGGCATCAACGACAAAGCGGCCGCGGTGATCTTCCGTCGGATTTTCCGCATCATGCAGAAGCGCGCCGTGGCGATGGAGGCCGCACTGCACGCGGAAGTGGGGGCGTTGCTGGCGCTGCTCTTCATGGCGCGTTCCTCAGCCAATCCTGACGCCGATCACAAGCGCGAGATTCCGCAATCGCTCCACAAGCCAATCGAAGCAATGGGCCTGTACTACGCGCAGCCACTGCGCATCGCGCAACTGGCCCAGATGGCGAACATGAGCGTGTCGAATTTCTTCCGGCACTTCAAAGCGGCCACGGGCACGAGCCCGATCGATTGGCTCAAACGCGAGCGGATCAATCAGGCGAAGAAGCGGTTGATCGAGACCGATGATTCCATCGCGAAGATCGCCGAGGAAACGGGCTACTACGACCAGTTCTATTTCAGCCGCGATTTCAAACGCATGACACAGGTCTCCCCGAGTGAGTATCGCCAGCGCGAGCGCGCGCACAATCGCGCGGTGGTGGATCAGTTGAAATAGCCGCGCCTGCGCTCACTTCGCCGCGATCGGCAAACCCGCGGGTGCAGGCAAGCCCAACGCCGCCAGAAACCCAGCCGCCTTTGCCATCGTCTCGTCGTATTCCGCCGCGGGAATTGAGTCCGCGACGATTCCCGCGCCGACGTGGAAGTAAGTCTGGGCCGCCGTGCGGACCGCCGTGCGAATGACGATGCTCAACTGGCTTTCGCGATTGAATCCCAAGTATCCGAGCGCGCCGGTGTACGGCCCGCGCGTGACCGGTTCGAGTTCATCGATAATTTCCATCGCGCGAATCTTCGGCGCGCCGGTGATGCTACCGCCGGGGAAGCACGCGGCGAGCGCGGCGAAATGGGTGACGTCGGATCGCAGGCGGCCTTCAACCGTGGAGACGAGATGCTGCACTTGCGGGTACCGTTCGAGCCGCACCAACTCGGGCACCTGCACCGAGCCGTATTCGCAAACGCGCCCGAGATCATTGCGCAGCAGATCAGTGATCATCACCAGCTCGGCCATTTCCTTCGCGCTCGTCTGGAGTTCGTAGGTGAGCTGCGCATCACGATTCGGATCGGCGGACCGCGGGCGCGTGCCTTTGATCGGCCGCGTCAGGATGTGCGAACCGCTCAGGCGCAGGAACGATTCGGGCGACGACGAGGCGATTTGAAAATCACCGCAATCGAGAAACGCCGCGAACGGCGATGGCGAAACCGCGCTGAGCCGTTGAAACAATTCCCAACCAGAGAAGTGCGTTTCCGCCGCGAGACGTTGCGCGAGGTTGACCTGATAAATGTCGCCCGCGTGAATGTAGCGTTGAGCGCGCTCGACCTGCGCAATGAATTCTCCGCGAGTGAACGTGGAGCGAATGTTCGTTGCGACCCGAGGTTGGCTCTTTGATGCAGTCGCGCAACACGCGCCGGTTGAGTCGGCCAATTGATCCGTCCAGAACTGCGCACGCACGGCGGCCCGGGCTTCGCTGCGCGAGCCGTCCATCGCGAGACCGGTCGAGATGATCCACGTTTTGCCGAGGTGATGATCGAACACCACGAGGCTGTCGTGAAAACCCACGTGACAGTCCGGCAACTCCAGATCGTTGACCGCGGTGCGCGGCAGCTTCGGTTCGACGAAATTCTTCAGATCGTAGCCCCAGTAGCCAAAGCAGCCGCCAAGCGGGAAAGGGAGATCGAGTTCCTCCAGCAACTCGTAGCGCGACATCAAGCCGTCGAGCACCTGCCAGGGGTTGCCAAATTGAATGTGGGCCTCGCCGCCGTGCGCGAGTTCGCAGCGGGAGCCGAACGCACGCAGCGTGAGGAACGGTTGCGCCGCGACGAACGAATACCTCGCCTGCTTGGAGTCGAACAGCGCGCTCCGCAGCAACACCACGCCCGGCTCGCCGCGCAATCGCTCGGCGAGCGATTCCGGCGTGTGCGCGGTGTGAATTTCCTGAATCAGCGGGCGCATGAGTTTACAAACACGAACCGGAACAGATTAGCACGAACGCACGGATTGGCCACGCGAATCACCGCGGATTACAGTCGCGGCGCGAAGTTCTCCAGCGAGAGCGGCGGACAGTATTCGCCTTTGAATTCGCGGCGCCACCACGCGCCCGTCGCACGGCGCGTGGCAGGGTCGGTGAAATGATAATCGTAAGTTACCGCGCGAATGTATTTCGGCGGCGCAGCCGGAAAGGGATTGTGCGCCATGAGCGCGAGCACTTCGGGCGAACCTTGCAGCAAGCGGCCCACGAAGTTGATGAACCACGGATTGCCGCGCACGTCGCCGAGCGAGGCGAACCACATCTGCCAATCGAGGCGCGGCTGATGCGGTGCGACGAAGCGCGGGCGTCGATTCAGGTCTCCGGCTTTGTATTTGAACTCGTAAGCCAGCCAGGTTTTTCCATCCGCGCTGCCTTCGACGATGATCTCGGGCCGCGAGGTCGTCATCACGGCGAAGAGTCCGTAGCTGTTGATACTCCGCAAGGGCGAAATCCAACCGTACAACGCAGCCACCGGCTGTGCCCAACCCAGCGGCACGCGGAACATCGCGAGAGTGAGCAGAGACGTGGTCAAAAGCACGACGACAGCGACAATTCCGATCGTCATGCGGTGCAAGCGAGCGAACCAATCGGTGCGCGGTGGCGCTTCGCTTCGCTGCCAGCGCTCGTGCAAGGTCCGAGGAAGGAGCTTCAAAAGTGCGCGGTCATCGAGCAATGGCACACAGAGAATCGCCGTGAGGAAGTTGAAGAAACAGTAGTTCCCCGTGAGCGCGATGCACACTTGCAGAGCGACAAACGGCCAAACCGAAAGCAGACGCAAGCGCCGTGGAAGCAAGATGAAGAGTGGCAGCACGAGCTCGATGAAAAACATCACCGCGGTCGACGCGGTTTGGATTGAGTGTGGGAGTTGATGCGCCCACCAGCCGATCCACGTCGGCAGCGGTTGCGTTTCGTAGTGATAGTTCAGCGCGGTGAGATTGTGCCACGTCGCGTCGCCGCTGAGCAGTTTCACGCAGCCCGACGCGAACATTAGTCGAAACATCAGCCAACGCAGCAGCCACAACATGGTGGTCGAAAGACGTGTCGCTGTATTCCGTCGCGGCCACAACCGGAGTGGCGCGAAGAAAATGGCGAGTAACCCAACCTCTAGCAGCAACGCGTCCCATTGGTAACCGAGGAAGATTCCTCCGACTGTGGAGAGCGAGAGATAAATCGCCCACATCAGGAATAAACACAGCGCGGGCGCGATCCCGAAAATCACCAGCAACGATAACGCAGCACCGGCGACACACTGTGCGTTCAGGGAAAAGTCATCGGCGCGCCACCAGCAGAGCGTGGGCACGAGTCGGTAACGATCGAGCCCGATGTGCTGTTGCTCGACCGCCTGTTGATACGAAGCCATCATCGGCGCGGCTGGCATGATGCCGTTCGTGCCGATCAGTCCGTCGATTTGGGTCCACAGCGAGACGAACGCAATGAAGTAGACCACCGCAAGCAAGCGCAGAAACAACGCGCGCCAGCACGTGAGTCGGGCGCTCCAAACTTTCGCCCCACAACCAGCGCGTGAGTTTGGAAACCAGAACGCGATTCTCCGCGATGGAGTGGTAACCGGCCTCACTCACGTCCGCCACGCCGGGAAGATTGCGATAACTCCATAGCAACCACGGTTTCTCGGGCCCAATCGCGCGGTAGATGGCTTCCGCCGCGCTGTAAACGCGTCCGTCGGTATCAATCATTTGCGCGGCGCGTTCGCAACGCTCGCGCGGGATTTCGGGAAACTGTTCCGCGATGCGCGCATCCTGAAACGGAAGGTAGTCCACGCGTTCGCCCGTGATCTGTTGTCCACGCGCGACGCACCGCTTGCAGAAGTTGCAATCGCCGTCGAACACCAGCAACGGTTTTGCGGGAGGGACGGCTACTGTGAGGAGTTCCGGCACGGACCGTTTTTAGGGCAAAGTGGTTACGTTGGTCGAGGGGGATGGTGAACTCGTGCTGAACTGCCGTCTCGACACAACCCTTCGCGCAAGGCATACGGCTGTCATGCGCTTTTCATTTATTCCGGCGGCAGTCGTCGCCGTTGCCTTGGTCTCCCAAAGCCTCCGCGCGGCGGAATACGACGTCGTGATTTACGGCGGCACGTGCGCGGCGATCACGGCGGCGGTGCAGGCGAAGAAAATGGGTAAGTCGGTCGTGGTCGTTTCGCCGGACAAACATCTCGGCGGACTGTCTAGCGGCGGGCTCGGCTTCACCGACACCGGTAACAAGGCGGTCATCGGCGGATTGTCGCGCGAGTTTTATCACCGCGTCTGGCAGCACTACGACCGAGCCGATGCGTGGAAGTGGCAGAAGAAGGAGGAATACGGCGGCAAAGGGCAGGGGACGCCCGCCATCGATGGCGAGCAGCGCACGATGTGGATTTTCGAACCGCACGTGGCTGAGCAGGTCTTCGAGGATTTCGTGCGCGAGAATCAACTCACCGTTATTCGCGATGAATGGCTCGACCGCGCGAAGGGCGTGAAGAAATCCGGCGCGCGCATCGCGTCGATCACCACACTCAGCGGGAAAACCTACGCGGGGAAGATGTTCATCGATGCCACTTACGAGGGCGACCTGATGGCGGCGGCGGGCGCGGAGTATCACGTCGGTCGCGAGGCGCAGAAGACTTACGACGAGAAGTGGAACGGCGTGCAGGTCGGCGTGTTGCACCATGGGCATCATTTCGGGAAATTGAACATCAGTCCGTACGTGGTGGCCGGTGATCCGAAGAGTGGCGTGCTTCCGCGCATCAGCACGGCGCCGCCCGGCGAATACGGCGCGGGCGACAACAAGGTTCAGGCGTACTGTTTCCGCTACTGCGTCACGGACGTTCCGGAGAACCGCGTCCCGTTTCCCAAGCCGGAAGGTTACGATCCGAAGCAGTATGAATTGCTGCTGCGCGTGTTCAACGCCGGCTGGCGCGAGACGTTCAACAAGTTCGATCCGGTTCCGAATCACAAGACGGATTGCAACAACCACGGCCCGTTCAGCACGGACAACATCGGGATGAACTACGATTATCCCGACGCGAGCTACGAGCACCGTCGCGAGATCATCAAGGAACACGAGACGTATCAAAAGGGCTGGCTCTTCTTCATCGCGAACGATCCGCGCGTGCCGAAGGACGTGCAGGAAAAGATGCGTCAGTGGGGATTGCCGAAGGATGAATTCACCGATAACGGCAACTGGTCGCACCAGCTTTACATCCGCGAGGCGCGGCGCATGATCGGCAGCTACGTGATGACGGAGAACGATCTGTTGAAGAAGCGCGCGACGCCCGACTCGGTGGGCATGGGCAGCTACGGTATCGATTCGCACAACGTGCAGCGCTACATCACGCCGGAAGGTTACGTGCAAAACGAGGGCGACATCGGCGTCGGCACCAAGGGGCCCTACGAAATCGCCTACGGTTCACTCGTGCCCAAGCGCGGTCAGGGCGACAACCTCTTCGCGCCTGTGGCGATGTCCGCGAGTCACATTGCTTACGGCAGCATTCGCATGGAGCCGGTGTTCATGATCCTCGGTCAATCCGCGGCGACGGCGGCCGCGATGGCGATCGACGCGGGCATCGCGGTGCAGGACGTGCCGTATGAAAAGCTGCGCGAACGTTTGCTGAAGGACGGGCAGATTCTCCATTACACCGGACCGTCCACCGTGCGCGGCCTCGATCCGCGGAAACTTCCCGGCGTCGTCGTGGATGACGAGCAGGCGAAGCTCACGGGTGAATGGAAGGAGAGCACCGTCGGCAAAACGTTTGTCGGCGACAGCTTTCGTCACGATGGCAACGCGAAGGACGGCAAGGCCAGCGCGCGTTTCGAAGCGAAGCTGCCGAAGTCCGGCACTTACGAAGTCCGCTTCGGCTATGTGGCGAACAACAATCGTTCCTCGAAAACGCCCGTGGAAGTGATCTTCGCTGGCGGAACGAAGAAGGTGATTGTGAATCAGAAAACGGCGGCGCCGATCGAAGGGCTGTTTCTGTCGCTCGGCAAATTTGAGTTCACCGCTGATCAACCGGCCGCCGTGGTCATTTCCAATGTCGGCTCCGATGGCTACGTGGTCGTCGACTCCGTGCAGTGGTTGCCGCAGTGACGCGGTTACGCTTCGTTGTCGGGCGTGAGCACTTTCGGCAAGACGCACGCGGCCCAGATTAAGAGTCCCGCGATCCAACACGCCGCGCCGTAATTATAGTGCGACACCATCGTCGAGGGGACGAGGTCGCCGCTGATGCGTGAGAGCCAGCCGAGCGACATCAACACGCCGGAGATCGTCAGCCAGACATTGAAGCGTTCGAGCTTCGCGCGATTGCCGCTGTGACCGAACACCACGCGCGTCGCGACGCCGAAGGTGATCATGGCGAATCCGCCGATCAGCTCGATGTGCGAAAGCCCGATGCGCATGCCCGGCCAGAAACCCGCAGCCAGAACTCCGAGCGGCACGCACACGAGTCCCGTGACGAGCAACCATTGCACGCCGTTCCACGTCCAACGCAGCCGTTCCAGCGGCATCGTGCTCCACAAAAATGCGCCGATCACCGTGATTCGGAGCAACGCGGCGGACACTGGCCAGCCGATGGCTTCGATGGCGTAGGACGCGATGATCAGTGCTCCACTCGCTACTGATTTCCATGCGGCCCGACGCCACGCGGGCGTGGGCGTAATCGAGGTCGGATATTTTTCTCGCACACCGATTCCGAGGAAACGCGGGAGCAAGAATCCACCCGCGCCCAAGACCGCAAGCAGAATGAAACCGTGGAAGCCCAACAGGCGCGCGAGCAGTTCCCATTCGGCTGTGAGATTGTGAGTGCGGCCGAAGGTTTGAATTCCGAGACCGGCGACGACGCATCCGAAAGCCATCGCGACGAGAGCAAAGGTGGGCGGCGGGAGATCGCGACGTTCCCTTACGCGGCGGCCAAAGGCGATGAACCACAGAACCATCTCCATCGCGAACGCGCCGTCTCCGAGCGTGAGCGCATTAGACGCATAAGCGACGATGCACGCAACGTGAAGCGCGAGTTGAGGCCAGACTTCCCGTGCGGTGAGGGCACGTGCTTCGAGCAGGCGCGGCAGTGATGTTCCAAGAAATCCGAAAATGAATCCGCCGAAGAATCCTTCGATCATCAGCCGCGCGTGTCTCGGGCCGGGATAATCGGTCATCCATCCGCCGAGCATCAGCGGCCACAACGTCACGCCGATGATTCCAGCCAGCACGGCGAGCGGGAAGAAGAGCCGGAAGGGCTCGCGATAGAGGTCCGCCATGGAAATGCGGGTGCGAATCGCTGCAGGTAACGCAGCTTTCTTTGCGTGGCGGGGACAACGCAATGGCTCGCCGACGGTGGGTATCGAGACGTTCACGTTCATCAGACGCTGCTACTCTCGCACCGAGTCAGACTTCCGCGCTTCGCGGATATTGCTCGAATCACATCTAATTCGGCTCAGTCCCGAGACTGCTCACTGCGCCTGCGCGCGCCACTTGGGATAATCCTTGTCGATCAACTTCGTCGGCCACGTGCCGTACCACGGCGTGCCCGTGCGTCGTTCACGTTCGATTTCGGCGAGCGCGTATTTCTTCACGGCATTACGACCAGCGAAGACCGGTCGATCCGTGCCGATCTCGTAATGCCGCGCCCACAGCGGCGGGGCCGACGCGTCTTTCACCACAACCTTGTCGAAGTCCGCAATGTGCCGTTGAAATTCTTCCTTCGGGGCTTTCGCCTTGTCGACGCGCACGCCGGAGAGTTGTACCTTCTTCAACCACGCCACGGCGGCGTCGGTCGCGCGGAGAATTTCCGCGCTGGGTTTCTTTTCACGCATCAGGAAGCGGACGATCTCCGTCGTGTCTTGGGGGCAGATCGACGCGAGTTCGAACGTGCGACCGGACCGCGCTTCATAAGTCTTCTCGTCGTGCTGCTGGCACCAGCCGGTCAACTTGCCTTCCACACGAATCTGGCATTTCAAAATGCATTCGATCCCGCGGCGGACTGCAACGCGGGCTTTGTCGCGGCGATCCGTATCGAGCCACGCGAACTGTGGTTCGCCATCGGCTGCGTCCTTGAGCACGTGCAGACAACCGATCATCACGTAATCATTGAACGTGATGCGCGCGTGAAAATCTTTCGGATTGGGGAAGCGTTGCGGGAAGCCGCCGTTGGCGTATTGCGCGGAGAGAATGAAATCGAAACCGCGCACGCACGCGTCGCGCCACGCGGGTTCGCCGTGCATCGCGAAGGCGCGCGCGAGGTACGCGACCTGCGAATGTAGATTGCCGTTGTCGAACGAAGTGTCGTTGTTGCTACGCGTCTCGATCACCTTCGCGCGTTGCGCTTCGGTGAGCACCGCAGTCATGTCGTAGTCCTTGGGCCAGCCGCCGTTTTCGCGCTGGAAGAGGAGAATGTTCGTGGCGATCTCGCGCACTTGGGTGGGCGCATACGAAGGCTGATTCGGTTCCACTTTGATGTACCGGCCCTCGTCGCGAATCTCTCGCCAGTGATGGATGCTGTCGTGAAATCCCGAGACGTCGATCGCTCCCGGCTCCAGCGACGCGGCCTTGGGCTTCTTGCTGGAGTCCTTGGCGTCTGAACTACGAGCGGACAGGCACAAGCATGACAAAGCGAGGAGCAGTGTGAGGTGGTGGCTCATTTCGCGATGGAAGCATGACGCCCGCGCCGGCGCAATCGCCGACAATACGCGGTCGCTCAAGATTCCTGTACGTTGTCAGCGACGCGCTTAGATTTCGCGTCGGCCCAAGGTGACGGCTTAGAGGCCGAGCTTTTTAAAGCGGTTGTTCACTTCCTTGAAATGGAAGTCGAGCGAACAGAGCTTCTCCAGTTCACCCTTCTTGAAATGCTTCGCCACTTCGGGATCGGCTTTGAGCACTTCGAGGAAGTCGGCGTCGTCACGGCCGGCGTGTTTGACCTCCCACGTTTTCATCGCGTTGTCTTGAACAAGTTTGTAGGCGGCTTCGCGCGTGAGGCCTTTGCGGATGAGCGCGAGCAGGACAGTTTGGGAATTCCACATCCCGAGCGATAGACCGAGGTTCTTCTTCATGTTCGCCGGATAAACGACCACGCCGTCCATCATGCGCGTGAGCAGGCCGAACATATAGTCGAGCAGCGTGCACGAATCGGGGAAAATGATGCGTTCGACGCTGCTGTGGCTGATGTCGCGTTCGTGCCAGAGCGCGACGTTTTCGAGCGCGGCGACGGCGTTGCCGCGCAGCACGCGGGCCAGGCCGGTAAGACGTTCCCACGTGATGGGGTTGCGCTTGTGCGGCATGGCGCTGCTGCCTTTCTGGCCTTTGGTGAACGGTTCTTCAGCTTCGAGAACTTCCGTGCGCTGCAGATGGCGGAACTCCACGGCCCAACGTTCGATGCTCGCGCCGATGATGGCGAGAGTGGTTTGAAACTCGGCGTGGATGTCGCGCTGCACGACCTGCGTGGCGATGGGTGCGGGGCGGATGCCGAGCTTTTTGCAGACGAACGCCTCGACGCGCGGAGAGAGGTGCGCGCTGGTGCCGACGGCGCCGGAAATTTTGCCGACGGCGACAACTTGGCGAACGCGTTCGAGACGTTCGAGCGCGCGACCGAATTCGTCGTGCATCAATGCGAGCTTGAGTCCGAATGTCGTTGGCTCGGCGTGAATGCCGTGGCTGCGTCCAATGCACGGCGTGAACTTGTGTTCCTGTGCGCGCTTGGCGATCGCGGCGCGTGCGACCTTCACGTCGGCGATCAAAATATCCGCGCTCTGCATCATTTGGACGGCGTAGCAGGTGTCGCCGACGTCGCTGCTCGTGAGGCCGAAGTGGAACCAGCGGCTCGCGCTGTCGTTGATCTTCTCGGCGACGGCGGTGGTAAAGCCGATCACGTCGTGGTTGAGAACTTTCTCCAACTCCTTCTGACGGGCGACGAGTCCGGGCAGGTCGGCGAACCACGCGTCGCATCCGGCTTTGATCTTGGCGAAGTCACGGGCGGGCACGATGCCTTCCTTGACGAGCGCCTCGCTGGCGAGGAGTTCAATTTGCAGCCAAAGCTTCAGTTTATTTTCATCGGTCCAAATGGCGCGCATCTCGGGGCGCGAATAACGAGTAATCATGCGGGGCGAAATGTAGGGATCGCGACGGCGGGTGACAATGGCGAAGGGAGACTACGTAACGAGGAAGCGGAAATCCGAAAGTCCGGATCACGTTTTACGAATTACTACTTACGCGTCACTTCCGCGCCATCTTTGCGCGCGCTGCTTCGAGGATCTTGCGTTCGCGTTCGCTGAGGCTCTGGATGCCGTGGGCGGAAATTTTGTCGAGAATCGGATCGACTTCCTTGCTGATGAATTCTTCCGGCGGAAGCTCCTCGCCCGTCGCGCTCTTTTTGGCGCGTTGCCAGAGCGGTTGCTGGCTTGCGGGAATTTTCACCAACTCCCGCTTGGGTTCCGATCGGCGGAAACGTTCCCACGAGAAAAGGCTGTGGTTCGACACGAGATACCTCACGTAGATCAACCCGGCGAGGAGTCCGCCGAGGTGCGCCGCGTGGGCAATGCCGCTGGTGCGATCAAGCATGCCAAGCACGGCGATAATCGCCATGACCAGCACGAGATATTTGGCGCGCATCGTAATGGGCAATATAAATGCAACCAAGGCGGTGATGGGTTGTTCCCAATTCATGACCGCAAACGCCGCCATCAAACCGAACACGCCGGCGGACGCGCCGACCACGGGGACGTTGTGGAAGAAGGTCGGAAAAATCCAACTCAGTGCGCAATGGAGCAACCCGCCCGCGACACCGCTGCCGAAATAGATCTCCAGGAAACGTCGTTTGCCCAGAGCGTCTTCGACCGTGCGCCCGAACATGTAGAGCATCCAGCAATTCAGGAGCAGGTGCAGCACGCCGCCGTGGAGGAATTGGAACGTGAACAATTGCCACACCCAGCCGTGAAGCAGTTGCGACGGTTGGAGCCGGAGATAGAAATCGAAGGGATTTTGACCGCCGCGGTAGGCGATGTCCGTGATCAGCTGCGCGCCGTAGACGATAGCATTGACGACGACCACGATCATCGCCACGGGCCATGCCGCGCGGTAAGGGGAGCGCATGTATGGTCGGTCGTCGAGCATGGTTGGGGACGGTAGCCGCTAAGGGGCTAAATTTCAATGCGGTTTTTCGTCATTCGTGCGGACAAACACGAAGGCGATTCGCATTTTTCGGACCTGCGCCTTAGACCGCTCTCTGGCGCGTCAGTTCAACTTGCCCAGTTCCGTCTGCACGAGCTTCACGAGCGGACGGACGGTTTGGCGGTCGAATTGGAACTTGCAGCCGGCGGCGGCGAAGAGTTCCGGCAACGGACGCGAACCGCCGAGAGCCAGCGCGCGCTGATAATCGCGTAGGGCATTGGCGCGGTTCACGTGGGAATTGGCCCACACCTGCAACGCGCCTAGCTGGGCGATGCCGTATTCCACGTAGTAGAATGGATAGAGGAAAATGTGGAGCTGGCGATGCCAGAGATTCGCGCGGGCGGCTTCATAGCCGCTCCAATCCACGTCCCCGCCGAAGCGGTCCATGAGCGCGAGCCACGCGGCCTTCCGTTCGGCGCGCGTGTGACCGGGGTGCGAATAGATCCAGTGCTGGAACGCGTCGACCGTGGCGATCCACGGGAAGATTTCCACAATGCCTTCGAGGTGATCGCGACGGGCGCGTTTCGCCTCGGGCGCGGCGTAGAAGCTCTCGATGAATTCATTGCCGAGCAATTCCATGCTCATCGAGGCGACCTCGCAGAACTCAATGGGCGCGCTGCGGTAGTGATACAAATCCTCCTCGCGCGTTGCGAGCGCGTGGAACGCATGACCGGCTTCGTGCAGCATCGTTTCGATGTCACGCTGTTGGCCGACCGCGTTCATAAAGATGAACGGCAGACGCGACTCGGCGAGCGTCGATTGATAGCCGCCGGGCGCTTTGCCTTTGCGGTTGGCGAGGTCGAGCAGCTTCAGGTCACGCATCGTTTTGAAGCCGCCGGCGAGGCCGCCATCGAGCTTGTCGAAAATCTGCTGCGTCTTCTCGATCATCGTCTCGACCTGGTCGAACGGTCGCAGCGGCGCGCGATTGAGCGTGTCGACGGCGAGATCCCACGGGCGAAGTTTCTCCAAACTCAATTCGCGGCGGCGCTCCGCCTGCAATTCGCGCAGCACCGGCATGATTTCTGATTCGATGGCGTCGTGAAACGCTTCGCAGTCCTGCGGCGTGTAATCGAAGCGCCCGCGTGCGCGGAACGCGTAGGTGAGATAGTTCGGGAAACCCGCGTTCTTGGCGATTTGCTCGCGCAAGTTCAGCAAGCCTTCAAAGAATTCCTCGAACTTGTCCGCCTCCTGCAGGCGACGGTTCGCCACGAGTTCCCACGCCTCCTGTCGCAAGGTGCGATCCGTCTCCTCGAGGTAGCGCCCCATCTGCACGAGCGTTTTTTCCTCGCCGCGAAACTGGACGGTGAGCGAGCCGCTGAGCTTTTGATACTGTTGGCCGAGCTTCGCCTCCTCGGTTTCGAGCGAGACGTTTTCGGGACGGTAGAGTTCGACGCGGAGCGCCGTGTCGCGATCGAAGACGCGGTAGCGTTCCACGGGCAATTGCTTGCGCAGCGGATGCGCGAGGTAAATCTCCGCGAGCTTGAACTGCAGCGGCTTGGTTTGCGGGTCGATGTTTTCGACAAATTGCAGATACGACTTCTCCGCCTCGGCGTTGTCCGTGTGACAGGTCATCGCGATGTAGCGGCGGGAAGATTCTTCGTCGAGCGCGGCGCTGAGCTCGCCACCGTCAAGAATCCAGCGTTCGAATTCTTCGATCGTTTTGCATTCGGGAGCGCGTTTAACCAGCGCGTCGAACAATGGCTCGATCTGCTTCCAATCGCCGAGATCAATCTCGGCGGGCACGAAGTGGCGCGGGCTATGGGCGGGCAATTTTCCGAACGGCAGCAAGTTCATCGGCGGTGAAGATATGCGAACAGGCGGTGATGGCACGCGATTTTTTTAATCTTGGTCGTTGGGCAAGGGAACGGCACTTCGGTGTCGGGGCGGTTACGCAGAATGATCGACATGTTCGTAAGGCAACTTTCTTGCGCACGGGCGAATCCGCGGTCACTCTCAGGCGTCAATCCCTGAGCCGTATTGCCATAATTATGAAACCTCGACTGATTCGCCTGGTTGTTGCCCTTGCGGGAGCCGCGTTGTTTGTTGCTCCTTTCGTTCGCGCGGACGAAGAGGGGTTGCTACCGGGGCACTCGTCGCACGGGGACGCTTTCAACGAAGGCCCGCGTCAGGCTGCGTATTTGATGGAAGGCACCGGCAAAGTCGATTTCCCGATCTCCACCAAGAAGCCGCTCGCGCAGAAGTTTTTCAACCAAGGCGTCGGTCAACTTCACGGCTTCTGGTATTTCGAAGCGGAGCGCTCCTTTCGGCAGGTGCTCGCGCTCGATACGAATTGCGCGATGGCTTACTGGGGCATGGCGATGGCCAATGTGAACAACGAGAAGCGCGCCAAGGAGTTCATCAAGCAGGCGGTCGCGAAGGAATTCACCGCCAGCAAACGGGAGCAATTGTGGATCGACGGGCTTTCCGCTTTTTACACGGCTGATAAAGGGAACAAGGCCAAGCGGCAGCGCGATTTCATCCGGAGCTTGGAGAACATTGTGCAGGAACACCCGAAAGACCTCGAAGCGAAAGCGTTTCTTGCGTGTTTCATTTGGGAATACAACAAGGAACTACCCATCACCAGCCATCAGGCTGTCGATTCGCTGCTCGATCAAATTTTCGCTGTTGAGCCGATGCATCCGGCGAATCATTACCGGATTCATTTGTGGAACAGTGAGAAGGACCAGCGCGCGCTGGGGGCGGCGGCGCGATGTGGCCAAGCCGCGCCGGGCATCGCTCACATGTGGCACATGCCGGGGCATACGTTTTCGAAACTGAAGCGCTACGACGATGCGGCGTGGCAGCAGGAAGCGGCGGCGCGCACCGATCACGCTTACATGATCAAGAATCTGGTGCTGCCCGACCAGATTCACAATTACGCGCACAACGACGAGTGGCTCATCCGCGATCTCAGCCTGATCGGTCGCGTGCACGACGCCGTCGAACTGGCGAAGAACATGATCGAACTCCCGCGGCATCCGAAATTCAACACGCTCGACAAACGCAGCGCGAGCGGAAGCTATGGTCGCCAGCGTTTGATCGAAGTGCTGACGCGTTACGAGTTGTGGAAGGATTTGATTGCGCTTAGTCAGACGATGTACCTCGAGCCCGCGCCCGGCAATCCTGATGAGATTCGTCGCTTGCGCTCGTTGGGCATCGCCTATTTCAACACGGGCGACGTGGAGCAGGGGAAGAAGCAGATCGCCGCGCTCGAAGCCATTGCCAAGAACGAGGCCAAATCGACCAACAGGACGAACGCTGCCAAATCGAACGCTGCCAAATCCGGCGGCGCGAAAAAGGAATCAACCAAGACCGACGAGGCGAAGGTCGACTCGACGAAAGAATCCTACGACAAGGAAGGCGATTCCGCGCCCAAGGGTGGCGATCCCAAAAGCAAAGCTGGCCCACGCAAGGGGCCGCCGGCGAAAGCGACCGACACAGCGCTCGCTGAGTTGCGCGGCTGGCTTTCGCTCGCCAACGGTCAAACCAACGACGCGCGGAAACAGTTCGATCTCGCCACCGACATCTTCAAAGAACGCCAGTCGCAGATTCAGTTGCGCTTGGGCGATCTGAAGAAGGCCGAGCAACTCGCGCGCGACGCCGCGAAGACGGCGACGAACGAAGTTCAGATCATCGCGAACTTTGTGGAAGTCCTCTACCGCTGCGGAAAGACGGACGAGGCGAAAACGAATTTCACCAAGTTGCGCGAATGCTCCGCGTCAGCTGATCTCGACGCGCCGATGTTCGCGCGCCTCAGTCGCATCGCGCCCGAGCTCGGCTTGCCTGCGGATTGGAAACTTCCCATGCCGAAGCGGACCGATGTGGGACGTCGCCCGAAACTAGATTCGCTCGGACCGTTTCGCTGGCATCCGACAGCCGCGCCGGATTGGACGCTTCCCGGCCTCGATGGCAAGCCGACGTCACTCGCGCAATTCCGCGGGCAGCCCGTGCTAGTGATCTTTTATCTGGGGCACGGCTGCATTCATTGCATTCAGCAGTTAAACGCATTCGCGCCGGTCACGAAAGATTTTGCCAAGGCCGGCATCTCGCTCGTCGCGATCGCCACGGATTCGGTCGCGGGCTTGAAAACCACGTTGGAGAAAAGCCAGCCCCCGGGATTCTTCCCGTTTCCCTTGCTGTCCGATGACAAATTGAAAGCCTTCAAGGCGTATCGCGCCTTCGATGATTTTGAGCAGATCGCGTTGCACGGAACTTATTTGATCGATGGCGATGGAATGATTCGCTGGCTCGACATCGCGTACGAGCCGTTCACGGATACGAAGTTCCTGCTCGCTGAGGCGCAGCGGCTCCTGAATATTCCGCCGACGGCTTCGTCGCCGAATCCGGCGCACGCGAAGCGCTAGATTTTGTTTCCGCGGCGGCGGCGACTTGTTCATGCTCCGCGGCATGCCAGCAATCGATCTCACTCGCGCGCCCAAAACTGATCCGCTCGAAGTCTATCGCTATCGCGATGGCTTGTATGGCGTCGACCTGTTGACCGCGGCGATTGTCCATCTGGATTTCTTCACGTGGCTGGCGGCGAACCCTTCTGACAAAGCTGCGATCTGTCGCGCGTTCGGTACCACGGATCGGCCGACCGACGTGATGCTCACTTTGTTCACGGCGAATCGATTCATCGAATCGCGAAACGGCGTGTTTCACGTGACCGATCTCGCGCGAGAACATCTGACGAAGGATTCGCCGTGGAATCTCGCGCCGTATTACGCGTCGCTGAAGGATCGTCCGGTCACGAAGGATTTTCTCACGGTCCTGAAAACCGACAAACCCGCCAACTGGGGCAGCCAAAAGGACGCCCTCGATTGGCACAAGGCGATGGAGACCGAGGCATTCGCTAATTCCTTCACCGCGGCGATGGATTGTCGCGGGCTGTATCTCGGTCGTGCGTTGGCGACGCGTGTCGATCTGCGCGGTCGTAAGCATTTGCTCGATATCGGCGGTGGCTCGGGCATCTACGCGTGCTCGTTGGTGGCCCATCATGCGCAACTTCGCGCGACGGTCTTTGATCAGAAGCCTGTCGATCGCATCGCGGCGAAATTAATCTCCGAGCGCGGCTTCGCCGAGCGCGTGGACGTTGTGGCGGGAGACATGTTCAAGGGAACTTTGCCCGGCGGCTGTGATGTGCATCTGTATTCGAACGTGCTGCACGATTGGGGTTTTGCCGACGCGCACACGCTGGTGGTGAATTCTTTCAAGGCATTACCTTCGGGCGGGATGCTGATCATCCACGATGCATTCATCAACGCGGACAAGACCGGGCCGTTGCCGGTGGCGGAGTATTCCGCGCTGCTGATGCACTCGACGCAGGGGAAATGTTATTCCACGACCGAGTATGAGACGATGCTGAGTGCCGCGGGCTTCCGCGAGTTCAACTTCTTCACGACGGCGGCGGATCGCGGCGCGATGACGGCGCTGAAGCCGTGAAATAGCGCGCCGGAGGGGCTGACCCGGATTTCTGAAGCCGTGGGTGCGGAGGAGGAATTAACTCACCGATTCCAGCACGGGCAGCACGATGTGGAACGTCGTGCCTTTCTCCGGTTCGCTCTCCACGTTGATCTGGCCGGCGTGTTCCGTGAAGATGCGGCGCGTGATCGGCAAGCCAAGGCCCGTTCCTTCGGGCTTGGTGGTGAAAAAGGAATTGAACAGGTGCGCGATGATTTCGCGCGGGATGCCGCTGCCGGTATCGCTGATGGAAATGCGTACGGCGGCGCGGGTGGGGGAATGCGCCGGAGGTTCAACGTTCGGGGATAATTCAATGCTCTCGGTCCGGATCGTCAGGTGACCACCGGGTTGCATCGCATCGAGCGCGTTAAGGAATAGATTGAGAAACGCCTGCTCGAGTTGAAAGGCGTCGCCGCTGATGAGGTTTTGCGGGGCGAGAAACTCCCGGTGCAGATGGATTTGCTTTTCCTCGAGTTGCGGGGCGACGAGCTGCAGCGATTGGTCGACGACTGCGTGCAGACTGATCTCGGCGAAGGCCGGCTTGGCCGGACTGGCGCAGCGCAACATCTGCTTGACGATCGAATCAATCCGCCCCACTTCGCGCCGCACGACGGAGCCAAGCTCGTTGCCGGGATTCTCCTGCAGGAGGAGATCGATGAACGTTTTGATCGACACGAAACCGTTGCGGATTTCGTGCGCAAGGCCGGCGGAGACGATGCCGAGGTTGGCCAGTTGCTGCAACTGGCGGATTTGGCCGCTGATCGCGTGCGTTCCGGAGATGTCCTGCAACACGACCATCCCGCCGAGGAATTGACGTGCTTCGTTGAAATGAATCGTGCTGTGAAAACGCAGCGTGAGCTGGACTCCGGGGGCCAGTGTGAATACGCCCTGTCCTTCGTGCGCTGGCTGGCCGGTCTTCAGGCCGTCCCAGATGATTTGCTGCAGGAATTCAGGGAGCGCCTCGAGAGACTGGTTCAACACCTTTGCGGCCGGCAAACCGGTCAACCGCTCGGCTTCGACATTGAATGCGCTGATCCGCATCAACGGATCCAGGGAGACGACGGCGCTGGCGGGGACGTGGATCAATGCACTGTTCAACCCTTCGCTGGCAGGGTTGAGATTTTCTGATCCGGCTTCGTGGCTGAGCATGTGTCAACGAGTCTCGAACGAACCGACCGAAGAATCGACAAGGTCCGGCGAGTGGAAGCCGCCGAGCTTGTCGCTGCTTGGGATAACAAAGCCTAGCGGTACGTGGCAAACAAAATCGTGAAACCTTCGTGTAACGGCTGCATGTCGGCATAGAATGCCAGCCTTTGATCCGCGGGAAGGTGGTGGAGACGGCTATTCGTCGAGGCAACGACGGACGGTTTGCAGCAGTTGATGGGAAGAGCTGGGCTTCTGCAGGTAGTTCTGACCCTCCTGAAGGTTCAATTCGCGACCAGCGAATTCTGCGCTGTGGCCGCTGGTAAAGATCACTTTAAGCATCGGATCACTTTCACGCATCCGCGTGCACAGCTCGCGGCCGCTGATACCCTCGGGCATCGTAAGATCGGTGAACAGGAGATGAATTGGCTCTTTCCGCTCCTGCCAGATGCGCAAAGCTTCAACCCCGTTCGCTGCTTTCAAAATCCGGTAGCCCTGCTGTTCCAGTAGTCTGCAAGTCACTTTTCGTACTGATGGATCGTCTTCCACGACGAGGATCGTTTCGGAGCCGCCAGCGGGCTTCCGTCGGATGATCTCCGCGATCGCGGCGTCGGCTGGGTTGCCTTTCGCCGGAAGGAAAATACGGAATGTCGTTCCTTTTCCAACGGTGCTGTGGACGCGAATGAAACCGTCGTGCTGCTTGACGATTCCGAATACCGTGGCGAGGCCAAGGCCCGTTCCTTTTCCGGGTTCCTTGGTCGTGAAGAAGGGTTCAAAAATGCGGGACAGATTCTCGGGTGAGATGCCGCAACCCGTGTCGGTCACGCTCAAGCAAACATAGTGGCCGGCGAGCGCTTCGGGGATTTCCGCAGCGTCCGCCTCTGAAAGCGTGACGTCCGTGGTTTCAATGCTCAGTTGACCGCCCGTGGGCATGGCGTCGCGGGAATTGACGGCGAGGTTCATTATAACCTGATCCAACATGCCGGCATCCACGAAGGTGATGAGGGGGGAAGAACTGAGATTCAGTTGGGTGTGGATGTCATCACCGAGCGTCCGCTCAAGTAGCTTGACCAGATTCGTGACGGCTTCGTTGAGGTTCACGTAGCGCGGTTGGATAACTTGACGTCGGCTGAAGAGCAGCAGTTGTCGGGTGAGGTCGGCAGCCCGCTGGGCGGCCCCACGAATTGCGGCCAAGGCTTCGAGAGTCTCCGCGGGTAGGTATTCCGGAGTCCCCGCGAGATCCGCGTGCAGCATCATCGTGGTGAGCAGATTATTGAAATCATGCGCCACCCCGCCCGCGAGCCGGCCGATGGCCTCGAGCTTTTGCGATTGGCGCAGGGTTTCTTCGGCGTGCTTGCGGTCAGTGATTTCGAAGACCAGCGCGAAAAAACCGGCCACCTTCCCATTCTGGGCGGTGCGAGGAATATATCGAATGTCGAACCAGTGCTTTTGCTGGTCGAGTCCGGTGATGCAGCGTTCGTAACGGACTGCCTGCCCGGCGAGCGCCTGCTCAACGAAGGGGCGCATGTCTTCATAGGTGGCGGCCGGATGCAGGTCGGCGAGTCTTCGGCCGATGATTTCGGAACGTTTCCGCTCGAACCATTCCTCGTAGTATCCGTTGACCAACTGGTACCGCTGATTCGCATCCACGAAGGAAACGTAGGCTGGCACCGAGTTGATGAAGAGTTGCAAGGTTTCGAGCGTGCGGAGACGTTCATCCTCGGCGGCCTTACGGGCCGTGATATCGCGAGTGATCGCGAGCGCGGCGGTTATGACGCCCGTCGTGTCGCGCAGCGGGCTGACGTGGGTTTCCCACCAGCGGTGGGTGCCTTTCAAGCCGACGATTTGGAACTCCATCATTCCCGATTCGCCGCGAAACACGTTCTCCGTCAGCTCGCGAAAGGCAGATCGGTTCTGCTCAACCACAAGAGGGTAAACGCACTGGTTGGCAACTTGCGCGAACGAGTCGGCCTCGATCATTCGCAGGCCGGCGGGATTCATTTCCAGCAACAATCCTTCGGGCGACAACAGTTTTACGCATTCCGGCTCGGTGTCGAAAATGGTGCGCAACCGCTGTTCGCTTGAATACAGCGCGGCCTCGGCCTTCTTGCGTTCGGTGATGTCGGTAATGGTCCCGACTATGCGCGCGGGATTGCCGGCTTCGTCGCGGAGGACCAATTTGCCGCGGTCATTGAACCACAGATATTCGCCGGATTTGGTGCGCAGGCGGACCTCGAGTTCCTTGGTGGGGGTAAGCCCTTTGAGATGGGCTTCCAACACGCTCTTGGTGCGGTCGACATCATCGGGATGGACCAACGCGAAGAACGCTTCCACACGTCGAGGAACCTCTTTCGGTTCGAAACCGAGCAGCCGTTCCCATTGCGGACTGAAATAAACTTCGCCGGTCTTGAGGTTGCAATCCCAGAGGCCGTCTTTGGTGGCGTCGAGCGCATAGGAGAAGCGTTCTTCGCTTGCCCGCAGCGCTTCCTCCGTCCGAATTCGGTCGGTGACGTCGGACAGAACCCCATTCAATGACGTGATCTCGCCGTTTTCGTCTCGTTCCCAGCTGAAGGAATCGGTCACCCACCGCTCCTGACCATCCTTCGCTACGATGCGATATTGAACGGAGCCGTCTTGCCCCTGCCGCCGGGCTGTCGTGACGTGCTGAATGACTCTGTCTTTGTCGTCCTTGTGAATGCTCTCCAACCAAATGTGCGGATTCACCAGCCATTCGGTAACCGTGTAGCCGTAAATTTGCTCGATGGCCTTGTTGACGAAAGTTGCGGTCAGAGTTTTCGGATCGGCACGATACACCAAATCGTTTAACCCTTCGGTAAGCCTTCGATACTTTCCCTCGCTTGCCTGAACCGCTTCTTCTGACCGCTTACGGTCGGTGACGTCGCGGATGTATCCGTGCCAAAGGACACTTCCGTCGTCGAGTCGTTCAGGAATGGAATCGCCTTCAAGCCACCGTAGGCCGCGGGTGGGGAGGTTGACCCGATAAACGCAATGCCAAGGTGACAGTGTCTCCGCAGATTTTCGAATCCCCTCCGCGACGCGCTCGAGATCGTCGGGATGTAGCACACGAAATACGGCGTCGGCCGAGTTGCGTACCTGCTCGGGCGTCACCTCGTAGATGGATCGGATACCTTCGCTCGCGTACGGAAAACAACGCCGGCCGTCGGGAAATTGCTGATACTGATAGATAACGCCGGGAACCTGTTCGGAAAGTTTCTGTAACAACGCGTCGCGCTCGCGGAGCTTTTGTTCGGTTTGCTTGCGCCAGGTCAGGTCGCGCGTGACCGCCAGCATTTGTTTCACTTTGCCCGGAGTTTGCTCATCCCACAATGGAACCGCCTGCAGTTCCACCCACCGGCGACTCCCTTTCAAGCCCACGATCTCGAACTGCTGTTGAATCGCTTTGCCGCGAAACACTTCCCCAACACCCGCGCGATAGGCGTCGCGGTAATCCGGCATCACCAAATTCGCCGTATTGGCCCCTTGAACTTGGGCCAGCGATTCGGCCTCGATGATGTCGAGCCCGGCGGGATTGATGTCGATGAGGCGACACTCTGCGTCCATCAACTTCACGAGTTCAGGAGCTGAGTTCACCATGGCGCGGAAGCGTGCTTCGCTCGCGCGTAGCGCCGCCTCATTACGTTTGCGTTCCGTTACGTCGCGGAAACACCACACGCGCCCCTCGTTCTTGCCTTCGACATGCAGCGGATGAGAGTAGCGTTCGAAGATGCGGCCATCCTTGAATTGCAACATGTCGTGACTTGCGGCTTCGGGATGGGCATACAAGTCTCGAACTTTTTTCAGAAAGGATTCGGGATCTTGGAGTTGGCTGAGGACGAACGACAAGGCTTGGTCGTCAGCGCGGGAGACAACGACCTCGTCGGGAATGCGCCACAGTTCCATGAAGCGCCGATTGAAGCTGATGATCTTCCCTTGGGTATCGACTACGAGCAATCCGTCCGCGGTTGCTTCGACCGTCGCGGATGTCACCGCAAGGGACTGTTGAAGTTGTTTCGCGGCCAGACAGCGGCTGGTGATGTCGCGGGTGACGGCGACAACCGCATTGACCCGGCCGTCATCGTCCCGCAATGGTGTGGCGCGAGTTTCCACCCAAAGCCGACTGCCGTTGAGGGCGGTGACTTGGAATTCCAGCGCGTCGGCTTCACCACGAAGAACCTTCTCCGTCAGGGACCTCAGCGGAATCTGATACTCTTCCACGACCAAGGTGCGGCGGAAGAACTCTTTCGCTGCGCTGTTTTGAAATAGAATCGCGCCTTCCCGATCGGTCACCGTCATGGCGTCAGCGCTGGCTTCGACCACTTGCTGGAAGAAGCTCTGACTCAGTTGAAGCGATCCATTCATTGTCGTCTGGCCGTTGCTGCCACGCGTGCTGTCTTTAGTCTTCAGGTGGCCGTCTGTCAATGCCTACGCAAGTCGTCACTCAATTTCGGCGAAGTCGTTGGGGGTCCTCACTTTGTCGCGATGGGAACGACTCAATGAAGGGGTTGGAGGGGGTGCCCTTTTATCAAGTTGCCGCGCGCGGCTTTGAAAAATGTCTTTCGATGTTTCCGTCGTTGGCATCAACATCCGTGCGGCATGAACTCACCACATGATCCTTCGCTGATTCTGCAAACGGCCTTTGGCTTTTGGTCCTCCAAGGTATTGCTCACCGCCGTCGAGTTCGGAGTGTTCACCACGCTCGGCGACCGGCGCCTCACCGGTGCGGAACTGGGCGGGGAACTCGGGCTGCATCCGCGCGGCATTGCCGACTTCTTCGACGCGCTGGTCGCCATGAAATTTCTCGACCGCGATGGTGACGGCCCTTCGGCCAGGTATTTCAATCCGCCGGCCAGCGCGTTGTATCTCGACCGCAAGAGCCCGCGATACGTCGGCGGCATTCTGGAGATGCTCAACGCCCGGCTCTTCAAATTCTGGCACGATCTTCCGGAAGCGCTGCGCACCGGCAAACCGCAGAACGAAGTGAAGCACGGCCAGAAAGGCATCTTTGAAGAACTCTACGCCGAGCTGCCGAAGCTCGAGCAATTCATGGGCGCGATGACCGGTTTGTCGCGCATCAACTTCGAAGCGCTCGCCGCCAAGTTTGATTTTTCCCGGTACAAAACTTTGTGCGACGTCGGCGGAGCCACGGGACTACTTTGCATCGAGGCCGCCAGGAAACATCCGCATCTCAATTGCGTGTCGTTCGATCTCCCACCGGTCGAACCCATCGCCCGCAAACACATCGCGGCAGCAGGCTTAAGCGAACGCGTGGGCACAGCCGCCGGCGACTTCTTCAAGGATCCGCTGCCCAAGGCGGACGTCATCACCATGGGCATGATTCTTCACGACTGGAATCTCGAGAAGAAGATGCACCTGATCCGATCGGTCTATGATGCGCTGCCGCAAGGCGGCGCATTCGTGGTGGTCGAGGCACTCATCGACGATGCGCGGCGCGAAAATGTCTTCGGCCTGCTAATGTCGCTCAACATGCTCATCGAATTCGGCGACGCATTTGATTACTCCGGCGCTGACTTCCGCAAGTGGTGCAGTGAAGTCGGTTTCAAACGCTTCGAAGTCATCCATCTTGCCGGCGCATCCAGCGCGGCCATCGCTTACAAATAGATCAACCCAGCCAACCCAATGAAATCCATCGAAGGTTCTGTCAGTATTCACCCCTACTTCAAAGTTCACGCTGGCCAGCTCGTTACCGTGAAACAACTGCTGCACGAATTTGTCGCCAAAACCTCAACTGAGGAAAAAGTCCTCTATTACGAATTCACGCTAAACGGCGACGAAGTCTTTTGCCGTGAAGCCTACGTGGGTGCGGAGGGAGCGCTTGCGCACCTGACCAACGTCGGCGCGTTACTCGACCGCATGCTCACCATTTCGACGTTGACCCGCTTGGAAATTCATGGCCCCGCAACCGAGCTTGCCAAACTGAAAGGCCCGCTGGGCAAACTCAATCCCGCCTGGTTCAGCTACGAGTGCGGTTTGCAGCGCTGAAACGCTCCGCTGCGACGGTCCGCCAAATTCAGTTGCCAGCCAGCGCCTCGCAGGCCCGCATTCGTTTCGAAAGAAATTGTTGCTCGGATTTTGTCTCTACCAGTTGGAGTGATTTTTGGAAGTGGCCGGCCGCAGTTTCGTGATGGTGGAGTTCCGCCTCAAGTTCACCGAGCACGGCGTAAAGCAGGTAATAGGAATCCAACTGTTCGCGGTTGGGAATTTCCGCGAGCGCGGCGATGCCTGCTTTGGGGCCGTGAACTTTGGCAACCACGACGGCGCGGTTCAACGCCACCACGGGTGAGTCGTTGATCGCGATCAAACGGTCGTAAAGGCAGAGGATTTGCGTCCAGTTGGTGGACTCGTAGTCGGGCGCGGCACAGTGGCACGCGGCGATGCCGGCCTCGAGATGGTATTCGCTCAATTCGTTTCCAGACGCGGATTGCGCCATGTGAATCATGCCGCGCGCGATCATGCTCCGATCCCAACTTGCACGATCCTGTTCCTTAAGGCGGAGAATGTTTCCCTCCGTATCGGTTCGGGTGCGCAAGCGGGCTCCGTTGAGCAGCATCAGGGACGCGAGCGCATGCACGCGAGGTTGGTTGCCGACGGGGTGGGTTGCGAGTTGGGTGGTGAGTCGGATCGCTTCCGTGCAAAGATCTTCGCGCACAAGGTTGTCCCCGCTCGACGCTTTGTAGCCTTCGTTGAAAAGCAGGTACAACGTTTGCAGCACACCGTCGAGCCGGGACGGGATTTCGTCGCCGACGGGAATCGCGAACGGGATGCTCAACTCGTGAATCTTCTGCCGTGCCCGCGTCAGTCGCTTGGCGATCGCCGCCTCGGTCGTAAGGAAGGCGCTGGCGATTTCCGCCGGGCTGAAGCCGCAGAGCGTCTTAAGCGCGAGCGCCGTTTGCGATTCTGTGGGAATGAGGGGATGGCAACACGCGAACATCAACCGCAGACGTCCGTCCTTGATCTCGTTGTCAAAGGCCGGTGAATCCTCCGGGTCACAAACGCTCGCCCACTGCTCGATGAATACGATGATTTGCGGCTGCTTGTCCGAGAACAACTTCTCCCGGCGGATCACATCGACCGCGATATTTTTTGCCGTCTGTGTCAGCCAAGCGGCGGGATTCTTCGGGATGCCGTAATACGGCCACGTCTGCAATGCTCGCACCAGCGCCTCTTGCACGACGTCTTCGGCGAGTTGCAGGCGATCGATTCCGAAGATGCCGGTCAATACGGAGATCAACTTCCCCGCCTCATGACGAAACAGGTGGTCCGCCAATCCGGAAATATCTCCGGCGTGCGGGGTCCCGTGGGTGTCCGTCGATTCGCTCACACACGCTCAAGCCGTCGCGCTGGCAAGTTGTCCGGGATGCGCAGAGGTTTCCAACGCGTGCTGCCGGACGGTACACATCTCGGCCACGGGGCGTACCTCCACGTTGCAGCCGAATTCGAGACCTGGACATTGTTGAGCAATGGCTACGGCCTCGCGTTCGTCTGCGACTTGGAGATAGAAGTAGCCGCCGATCGCTTCTTTCGATTCGGCGAACGGCCCGTCGGCGACGCTGCGTCCCTGCTTGCCGGAAACGATTTTGCCTTCGTTCTGCAGCGGATGGCCGCCTTTGCATTTTCCTTCCTGAATTAGGCGATTGAACCACGCGTACCAATCGGCCACCACTTTCTGGAGTTGCTCGGGAGAAAGCCCCTTGTCCCAGTTAGTGCCGCGAAAGAGGAGAAGATAATCAGATTTTTCCGGAGGAGTGCTCATAGCTTGGTTGAGTGTGTTGTTCGTTGGTGATGTGCTTCCGTAGTGGGTGATCGGCACTGTGGCGACAGCTAGGGCTTCGACTGGGCGGCCGCTTCGGCCACGGACTTCATGCTCGCGAGCCCCTTTTCGAACTGTCCTCCGACGAGCTTGTCGCAGTCCATGAACAGGCTGACGGCTTTGGCGATGAAATTGTTCCGGCCACTCATGGCCCAGGTGACCGTTGTTTGATTTCCCTCGGGCTTGAAGGTGAATTCGGCCTCGCTCGTGCCGGCCATGGGCTTGAGGAACTCCAGATGGAAATGCACAAGTTCGTTCGGGCGGCTTTCGGTGATGCTCATCGAGCCTTCGCCCACTTCGTTGTTGCCGGCCCAACTCATCTTCGCGCCTTTCCCGGCGGGGGGCCCTTCAAACGTGCTCTTCGCCTGCGGATCAAGCTTCAGCCACGGTGACCAGGCGTCCCATTTCTTGAGCTCATTGACGTGGGGAAACACTGCCTCCGGCGGTGCGGCGATGGTCACGGAACGGGAGACGTGGAAATCGGCGGGGCGGGTCGCCACAATCACGACGAACACGACGATGAGTAGCGCGAGTACGATGAGGGTTTTCTTCAGCATGAATTTTGCAGTGGATGTTGAGTTCGTTGTCGTAGGTGAGATTTATCCGCCGGCCATGGCGCCGACGATCAGAAATGGTTCGGCGCCGCGGGCCACGGCGTCGGGCAACTTGGTTTCCAGTGGTTCGTTGGACAGATCTTCTTTACAGGCAAAAAAGCGGATGAACGGTCGCCGCTTCAACGTGGTGTGATCGCGGATCGTTCCGCGCAACACCGGATACCGGGCTTCAATTGCATCGAGCACCGCGCCGAGGGTGCAGGCTCCCGCCGGATCGACTGCCACCTCGCCGTCGACGCGCGCGAGGTTTCGCAGGTGAAAGGGGAGCGCGACGCGGATCATGGCAACGTCTGGACTTCAACGGACAGAACTGCCGGAAGATCGCGAACAATGGGCATCCAAGAATCGCCATTGTCGGCCGAACCGTAAACTTGGCCGCCGGTGGTGCCAAAATAAATGCCGCATGGCTCGAGGGAATCGACGGCCATCGCGTCGCGCAGCACGTTCACGTAGCAATCCTTTTGCGGCAGCCCTTTGGTCAAAGGTTCCCATTCGTTGCCGCCGGTTTTGCTGCGATACACGCGCAACTTTCCTTCCGGCGGGTAATGGAGCGAATCGCTGGTGATGGGCACGACGTAAATCGTTTCCGGTTCATGCGCGTGAACGTCGATGGGAAAGCCGAAGTCACTCGGCAGATTCCCGCTGACCTCGCTCCATTGCTCGCCCGCGTTGTCCGTGCGCATGATGTCCCAATGCTTTTGCATGTAGAGCACGTCGGGTCGCGAGCGGTGCATGGCGATCCGATGGACGCAGTGGCCAACTTCGGCGTCGGGATCCGGTAGTTCGTAAAGAGATTTCAAGCCGCGATTGATCGGGCGCCAAGTTTTGCCGCCGTCGTCCGTGCGGAAGGCACCCGCTGCGGAGATCGCTATGTAGATCCGGTCCGGGTTCTTTGGGTCGAGAATGATCGTGTGCAAGCCCATGCCGCCAGCTCCCGGCTGCCAGAGGTGTCCTTTGGTGCCCCGCAAACCGGGAAGCTCCTTCCAGGTCTTGCCGCCATCCGTGGTCTTGAACAGGGCGGCATCTTCGGCGCCGGCATAGACCGTGTCAGGATCCGTGAGCGAAGGCTCGAGGTGCCAAATCCGTTTGAACTCCCACGGATGTTGCGTGCCATCGTACCACTTGTGCGTGCCGACCGCCCCTTCGTAGACAAACATGTTGCTTTGTCCACCCTTCGGCATCCCGTCTGGCCCCATCAATTCCTCCAGCTTGGTCCCGGGCGGGTTCCACGTCTTGCCGCCGTCGTCGGAGCGCTGGATCAATTGTCCGAACCATCCGCTTGTCTGCGATGCGTAAATGCGATTGGGATCAACGGGGGATCCCTTCAAGTGGTACATTTCCCAGCCGGCGAAGTGCGGGCCGCTGATTTCCCAATTCTTGCGCGTACCGTCGGCGGTGAGGATGAATGCGCCCTTTTTTGTGCCAACCAAGACTCGGATCTTGCTCATCGGTTGCTCCTGTTTGTTTGTGGTGATGGTTTTCTGAAGATTGCCTTAAGCGGCGAAAGCTTTCCTCAACTTTTTCGTGTCGAGTTTGATCATTCTGAGCATCGCATTCATGACGCGC
Organism: Limisphaerales bacterium; assembly: GCA_044224905.1. Lineage (GTDB taxonomy): Bacteria > Verrucomicrobiota > Verrucomicrobiia > Limisphaerales > JBGAJN01 > JBGAJN01. Next base: position 778,897 of record JBGAJN010000004.1, on the reverse strand, counting down.
GCTCTTTGAAGGAGGGATTCTGGGGCGGTCATAACGGACTCGCTCAACGTTTTTGCGGCGGATGAAGTCACTTCGCCTTCATGTTGATTTCCCACAGGGCGAAGGTGTTGTTCTCCGTGTCCGTGCACACGGCGAAGTAGCCCATCTCGGGCACTGCGGTTTTCGGGACGCAGACCGTGCCACCCAGCTTCTTAACCTTTGCCATGAACCGGGTCACGGAGGGCACGTTGATGTAGTTGGTGATCGTATGCCCGGGATGCTTGCGTCCCATCAGGCCGCCATCCGGTGTGCTGTCGTGGCCCCCCGTGGCGATGTGCCAATAGTCCGGCATGGTGGGGAAGGGGTTGATTTTCCAGCCGAACAATTTTCCGTAGAATGTCTTTGCGCGTTCCGGTTTGTCCGCCGGGATTTCGAACCAAATGATCTGGTGGGTCGGCTTGTTCTGCTTGCGGGGCTTTGATTTGGTGCTCATAGGTTGCTTCGTTTTGTACGGCACTGGACTCGTTTCGCAATTACAACGAACGGGGAGCAAATATCAGGACATGGAAGTTAATCTTTTTTCGCGCCCTTTCGCAATCGACGATCGGCTGAGCAGCCGGACGTAAGTTGGTAGATGTCGTTAAGGTCTCAACCAAGTCTGCGGCGCCGAATCCATCACTGGACGACGGGCGAACCATGGCTGTCGGTTTGAAACGTGAATTCGAAGATCGGCGACGTTCGTTCCGACGAACGCATGTGTCCCGAAATGCGGTACGTTTTCTTCGGATCGAGAGCGATTCCGGACGGAAGTTCGTAAACGCGTTCGCATTCATTTTGATCGGGAAGCGTGACCGGTTGATTGATCGTGAACCGGCGCTCGTGAGGCGCTTCGGGAAGGGGATCGCCGCGGCGGATGTGCGGTCGCAGCATGCGCTTCGCCGGCGCAATGGTGACCTCGATCGGGACTTCGGGATCTACGTTCGCAAAGTTGGGCATCCAAATTCGCAGCAACGGAACGTCGCCGGGAAGTTCAGGGTGAAAATGATCAATGGCGCAGCGCGCGACAGCGGTCAGCGCCTGCACGTCACGATAGATCCACTCGGCGCCGCTCTCGGACGCCCGCGGGTTGCGGAGGCCTTGAAAGCCTTCATAGAGCATCGCGACGCGGGTTGTCGACGTGTCTTCCGTGGCGGCGAAATTGCTCAACAAAACGCCGTTGGACGAAAGGTCGTCGAGCGCTCCGTGGGTCCCTCCGAGGCGGATGATTGAACTCAGCTGCTTGATGAGCCAGGTGGAATGCACGTAGCCGTTGGTCAGGCTGATCAAAATCGACGCAGGATTTAAGGTGGCTGCGGTGTGGCCGCGTACGATGCGTTCCGGAGCGAGAGGATATCGATGAGCCATCGTTTCGCGCATCCACGCGTCGGCACCAGCAAATCCCTGGGCGTCCAGTTGATGTTTTCGCGCGAGCGTATCCAGCACTGGCTGGTAATTGATGGGATCGCCGTGTTCGGCAACGTAACGGTAGCAGTTGTTCTTGGGATTCCATTCGACCCGTGCGCGTTCACGGCGAGAGTTCACGAGCCGGAATTGATGTGGGTGACCGAGTATCTGCGTCGTGAAGCAATCCACGCCCTCCAGGTCGGGTAGCAATTCGGCGAGGCTATCGATTTCTTCAGGTGCACAATGGAGCTCGACCCAGCATTGGATCCCGACGGTGGGCAGCACGATATCCCTTCGGTTGCGAATTCCGTCGGTCACGCGGTAGCCGGCGTTCCTTAGAAACGTGCGAATGGGAACACGCTTTCCCGGGCCGGCGCGATTGTTGCCGTGGTCGGAAAGGATCAAGATTTCCAAGTTGCGGCCCTCGCGCGCACGATAGGTGGCGCAGACCTTTTTCAGTTCCCCTTCTAGAAAACACATCAACGCAAAGATGTCGCCGGACGTGTGCTGGGCATCATCGCTGGCGCGGACCATGCCGTAAAATGTCTCCGTGCCGTTCGTCGTTTGCAGGAAGTTCTTGAGCAACTGGCGCGTCTCATACTCGAAGGTCCATTGAGGGTGAAGATATCCGAATGCCCTCCGGACATTGCTCTCCAGCTGCCAATTCATCTGGAGCTCATATTCCATTGAGGTGGTCACGCCGTTTTTAAAAATCTCCGACGCGGTGGCCGTGCTGAAATATGTCCTTTGATAGCCGGGCAGGGGACGATTGCCGAAAATCTCCGTCCAAGCGACATCGCTGGCCGACGGGAAGGTGGAAATCATCCGACTCGCAGGAAAGTAACCCTCGTGAAATCCCTGCCGGGTGAACTGCCGCCCGTGCGGATCGATGTAGGTGAGGCCTTCTTGCAACGCCTTTACGTCGCGATACGAAACGCCGTCCAACAGTAGGACGAGCCGTTTGGGTAAGGCTGCATGCGCGGGCAAAGTCAGGAATACGCAGGCGAGCAGCGTTATTCCGAATCGCAGGAATGCCGACCATGCCAGATGGTTGGTCGAATTTATCGCGAACGGAGACGTGGCCTCAGGCGTAGAATCGTTCATCGGCGTGGACACACGGCGGTCACTTGCGCTTGGGGAATGCACGCACTTTCGCTCTTCCCTCCAAGTGGCGGGGGAGCGGCATCCGCCGAGGGCGGCTTTCGCGGGGAACGTTCTGCGTGGCGTCCATGTCTGCTTGTATCATCTGCTCTCTGGCGGTTCACCTGTTTTCTGCGATCCTGCTCATTTACTTTGGGCTCAGAGTGGCGCGGCTCAGACGCAACCGATGAAAGGCTCGCTTGACTCTCTTCTCGGTGAGGAGAGAATCGGGGCGTAATGAACCGGAAGTCTTAGCGAAAGCAACCTTCCCTGAACCGACCAACGTAATAAACCAAATCTCTGGCTGAACCGCCCGCCTCCGTTCGAATTGTAGTAATGGGATTTTAATCCATAACAGTCAGACAAGATTTCGAACTGGTCAGGCCGTGACACCCGTCGAGAGGTGAAGTCGGGCGCTCGAAACCTTGGATTCGCTGTCGACGTCCAATCGTATCGCGCTGCCACTATGCTCAACACACTCAAGTTCCTTTTCACGGTCGCCAAGCATCGTCGCCAGCTGAAACCAGTCGTCGCGAACCATCTGCATTTTTCCAATCAGCAGGATTACAGCTTGTGGGGCAGTATCGGCGAACAAGATTCGGCGGGTATTGAAGAGGCCGTTGCCGAGGCGTCCAAGTTCGAAGGACCGATTGTGGAAATCGGCGTGCTGTTCGGACTTACCACCCAGTTGATTGCCACTTTGAAGCCGGAGAATAAATCGCTCATCGGCGTTGATAATTACGCTTGGAACCCATTTTACCTGCCGCCGGAACATCACAAAGTCATTACGCAACGGTCGCTACGCTACATAATGGATCACTGCCAAACCTCTTTGTTTGAGGGTTCCAGTGCGGATTTCTACAAAAGCTACAAAGGTCCGACGCCTGCCATGGTGTTCATCGACGGCGACCATCGCTACGAAGGCGTGGTGGAGGACATTGCGGGGGCCAAACGCCTCAAGATCCCGGTGATCTGTGGCCATGACTATTCACCTCAGTTTCCCGGCGTGATCCAGGCGGTGGACGAAGCATTCGGAAAATCTGTGCGCGTCGTCGGCTCGGTTTGGATCGCAGGCGGTGCTAATTAGAAATTCGCGGTTCATCGATTCCCACCAGTTTATTTCCGCGTTCGTGTTGGGAAGTATTCCCCAGTCACCGCCCGTCCGGTTGGGGTGGTCCTCCCAATTTGGTTGGCAAGGGCGTTCTGTTCGCAACCTCCGCACGGCCAATTTGACCAATGTTTAAAGGCGTTTCTTCCGTGTTGACCATCGTTGGTTGAACAATTGCTAAGGGATGGCAGTGGCGCGTGCAGCAGTTCCCGATGAACCGCAGGACGCGCCAGAACCAGACAGCTAACACAACCAAACCAATCAGCATGAAAATCAAAGTCTCAGTCACCACGTTCCTTAAGAAGGCCCTGCTCGCGTTTCTCGTTGCCGCCACCGCTAGTACTGCCGTATCGGCTTTTGCGGGTGGCAACTCCAAGAGCGGTGGTGGTGGTGGCGGTAGTTCCAAGCCCGTCGTTGTTGAATCGCGCGTGACGGGATATGTGACCGCAATCGATTATGCGAATTCGACCATCACCATTGGCGCCTCGTACTATGGCTCCGGTGCCCTGATTGTTACTTCCTCTACCAGCATCTCGCTCGACAATGTGTCCTGCGACCTGAACTCCATCGAAGTGGGCGACTGGATGGAAGCGCGCTTCGAGTGGTATTCCAAGGTCGCCACCAAGCTTTCCGCGACCAGCTTCTAATTGAACTCCGTTGATGCGGCTGGTCCGCATTCGAAAGGCGGGTTGGTTCAGTTCTGCGAGGAATGGACCAACCCGCTTACGGCTTAATCCGAATTAAATAACACCTGGCGCTTCACCTATGAGCAACGGCTCACGACATCGGTTAAACTTTATTCCGTTGGCTCAACTCCAGCCGGCGAATGACCCGACGAGGTCACCTTTTCGGAGGGCAATTCACAAAGCCCGCGTGGGCATTTTTCACGTTGGCGCCGGCGTGTTCAAATCTGCCCTGCTGGCGTTGGCAATATTGGTCAACAGCGGTGCGGCGAATGCGCAGTTGGTTCCGACATCCGCGACAATCGGTTTTGAAAACCTTGGCGTCAGTACGCTGGGCGTTCACATGCCCACCAACTACGGAGGCTTCAGTTGGAACAATACGGACTGGCATTATCTGTCGCTGGCGTCTTCACCTTCCAACACATTCCTTGCGTTGTCGGGCGCTGCCACGTCGATTGTCCGCACAGGTGGCGGCAATTTCTATTTCGATGGCGCTGACTTTTGGAGCCGCCGCGGGCTCGATGCGATCGGCAGTTTCTATTTCATTCTGCACCTCGACGGTGCGCTCGTTTACGACGGGCGCGACGATCCCGATGGGCGGATGCGGTTCACGGGCGAGAAACAACATTTCACTCCGAATTACAGTGGGTTGGTCGATGTGGTTGCGGTCGTCTTCCGCCAAGGCGGCGATGATTGGGATCACCTGGCGATGGACAACTTCCAATTCCGCACCGAACTGGCCACTGAGTCGCCGACAAATCTGAACCTGTCGAATCAACCGGGCGGCTGCCTATTTCAGTTTAACGGCACGCCGGGGCAAGCTTACACGGTCGAAGCGCGCACGAATCTAACCGCCGGCAGTTGGATTCGGATTGGCGGGGTCACGACGGACGTCAATGGTGCCGGGCAGTTTCTCGATGGGAACGCAAGTTCGGATCAATGCTTCTATCGCGCGGTGTTTCCCTAGCGCTGAAAAGCGCTGTCTCTGCACTTCGCGTCCACGCGCGTCGGTTAACTCCGCGACATCGACCGCTCCGTTACGGCGCGATCGGAAGCGTGGTTTGTAACGGGCTTTCGCTACGCAGCATTTTTCCCGCTTCATTGGCTACGCGGAGGTACCAGTCATTGGGGAGGTTTTGCCCATCGATGTTAAGCGGAACAAACGATCCTTGGGCTGGGAGCCCGGCGGGCGTGGTTACCATTTTGAACATCGCGGTGCCTTCGTCCACTTCGTCGAACATGGCGCCGTAGATCATCGTGCAACCGGCGTTGACCGCGTTGTAGGCCTGCCGCCAATAAAAGCTTCCGCCATTGCGGGGAACTTGATTGAGCGTGCCCGCGTTCAGGTTGTACCAAGAGAAGCCCGGAAAAATCACGGGCATGTATTCACGGCCGGCAAGGGCGGCGGCGGTGAGATCGGGCACGATTAGGGTTTGTGCGAACGTGTCGGCACCTGCGTTGTTCACGTAGCGTCCGACGGACCACGGGCTGATGATGTCGAACGAACGAAACACGTTCGCCCACGCGGCATTCGTCTGCGCATCGTTGTTCAAGGTTCGCCAATACGTCGGCAGCCCGCCCATCACCGTGCAACCTTGGGCCTTGAACCAATCGATCGTGGTCTGCGCCTGTTCGGGCGTGTCCAGACGGCCGCTGAATCCGAAGCCCCAAATGGCGACCAGCGGTTTGCCTTTGTGACGTAAGTAGAGCGGACTGCTGGTGAGCCGTTGCGTGTTGACCAAATAGTTCCAGTCATTCGTCAGTGCGCTGACGAGCGTGTTCGTGGGTTGTCCCGAGATGTCATACATCAACGCAAAGACGCGTCCGTAAGTCTCGGCGCCAACCCGCACGTTGCTGGCCACCTGATTGCGCAGCGCAAAAAATGCGGGATCGGAAAGCTCGGAAACGAAGCGTTGCAGAAAGACGCCGTCGAGCTGGTTGTCTTTCATCCATTTGAAATGCCGAACGACCGTCATTTGTTTGAAGGCCGAGTACAGTTTCACGGGGCTGCCGTTCGAGTAGGTCATGCCGCTGTTGAACAGTTCGTCGGCGTCCAGTTCAGAAGTGTCGGGAAGAAAATCAACCGTTGCGTTCGTCGCCACGGGATTCTGACTGCGGAACCAATGAACCCAGCGGTTCGGCAACGAGCCGTCGGCCGGACACGAGAACCAGCCTTGATAGCCCATGAGCAACTTGCGGTTGAGCGTCGTGGGATCGACGGCGCGGGTAACTTGATAACCGGACATCGGGCGATTCGGCAGGCTGAGTGCGACCTGATAGTTGCCGTTGCTGACTGCCGAACTATTCGTTACGTCCTGCCAGACTGTTGGTGTAGTCAGATTGGTTGTGGATTGTAGCGCGCCGTAAATCGTCGAGGTCGGCCACGCGAACACGAGGTTCGAATTCTGCAATTGAACGGAGAGGGCAAACCAGACGTTGGAGGGTGGGCGGAACGACGCCAGCGGAGTGATGGCGAGATTGTCCCACTGAGCGCCGTACGGGAAATAGTTCGACGCGGCTCCGCGACCGACCAGCGTGTCGTAAAACGCGCGCACGGTGACGTTGGTTCCGGTCGTGCTCGTGTTGAACGCGCGATAGACAAAATAACCGCGATCCGCATTCGCTTCGTAGTAGTCGAGCGTGATCTGCGGTTCGCCGGGGGCGTCGTTCAGATCAATCACCGCAGTCACGCGATTCGAGACATCGCCGAGATTCCACATGTAACCGCTGAAAACGTAATCCGTGTTCGGCAGCAACTTCATCGTGCGCTGATACACGCTGCTCGGCGCGCTGTTGCTCACGTCAGCGACGGCCACCGCGAGCCCGTCGGCGAAAACTGTGTTCGTGCCGGCGGTGACGAACATGTTTCCCGATCGCGTCCATCCCGTCGGGGAAGGGTAACGACCGCTGGTCAATGATCCGATCGCCTGGAAGTTTCCGTTCGTGATTAACTGCACCTGCTCGGTGCCGGGCGCGATGGCAGACAGTGGAATCTTGGTTTGCGCCGCGGCTTGTTTCGCCGCCAGCCCGAATGCGAGGAAAAGAAGCAATCGCAGAGTAACGGAGAAGCTTAGCGTGATTTCAGATTCGCCGAGCCGGAATATCATGGCTTCCTCGGTGGCGGGATGTCCGCGAGGTCGCCTTCTTTTCGGCGAATCAGATAGTCAATCGCCAGACTCACGCCGTTTCGGTGAGGAATGGTGTAAACGAGCAGAAACATCACGGTGCCGCCGAACAGAAGGAACCAGATCAGCTTTGGATGCCACACACCAAAGTAAAACAGGACGAACAACGGGATCAGGAAAAGAACGCGATCCAGGAAAATCAAAGGACCGAGAAGGTCGCCTTGGTTTTGGAGGTATTTTAATCCGCAAACGGGGCAGTGCTCGTGCAGCTTCAGCCAGCGTTTGTAAAGATCGCCTTGGCCGCACTGCGGGCACTTCTTGTTACAGCCGCGCCAGATGAGGGTTTTTAGTTTTGGAATCGGTTCGTTCATTGCCGGTCGGGTGACTGAGCATCTCACAAATTGGCTGCGGCCTCCAGTCCTACGTTGCTCATGGAGCACCCGATTTGGCAGTTGGTCGCGATGGGTTGCTCTTCAAACCTGAAAGCGAAACGGGGACGAGCGTGATGCCCGTCCCCGTGACGATTCGCGATTCAGTTGCGATCAAAACTCGCGGTTCTTCTTAATGCCGGGTTCGGGGATCGGATACTTTCCATTCGCGTCGGCCTTGAGAAACGCTTCCGATTCCATCGTGAGCTTGTCGACGCCGGGCGCGTATTCGTGCTCGTGGTTGAGGAATTCATCGAAGGTCACCTCTTGCGCGGTGTGGGCGGCGTAGCGTCCCATTGAGGTCACGACGCTGGCGTTCACGCCCGAAGCAGCTTCGTTGTAGGGTTTGTCGTGGCGAATGGCTTCGATCAAATCGGCCCACTCGTTGAAAAACGGATCGTCCACGCTGCCGTCTTTGTTCTCTTTGGATTTCCAAATGAGGCTTTCGCTGGTCGGATTCTGCGTGCGATAGGTGCTGGAGGGGCGTCCGCAATCGCCCTGTTTGGACACGATGGCCATACCCTTGGTGCCGTGCGCAAAGCTGGCATACATCGGCACGGCGCCCACCATGCAGCGTCCGTCCATGTACATCTTCGCGCCGTCTTCGAAGGTGTATTCCACGGAGTAGGAGTCGAAGTTTTGATCCACGAACGGCTCGCCGCTTGGAGTGGTCCGGTAATGGCGACCGCCAACGCCCTGTGCTTTCACCGGCCAGGCGTTCTTCATCCAGCAAAGATGGTCGATGTGATGGATGTTGAAGTCGCTATAACCACCGCCGCTGGCCCAAATGAAACCGTGGAAGCGCGAGATCTGCCACAACAACTCGCTGCCTTTGCCGTCCCACTTGGTGGAAAACACTGAGCCGATGGGGCCTTGCATCCGGTAGCCGCGCAGCATGTTCAGGTCGCCGATTTCGCCGTCCTGAATGCGCTTGTGCAATTCCTGGAGCGCACGGCTGTGGCGCGACTTGAGGCCAACGCCCACCTTCAGTTTTTTGGCGGAAGCTTCCTCCGCCAGTTTGAGCATGCGCCGGGAGCTGGGACCATCGGCCGTGAGCGGTTTTTCCATGAACACGTTCAAACCTTTTTCGATGGCGTATTGAAAATGGACCCAGCGAAAGGCGAGCGGCGTAGTGAAGATGGCGATGTCGCCCTTCTTCAAGCAATCCATCGCGTGCTTGTAGCCGTCGAAGCCGATGAACTGGCGGTCCTTGGGCACGTCCACCTGATTTTTGTAATTTTTGGAGAGTGTGTTGTAACTGGTGTTCAGCCGTGATTCAACGACATCGGCCATGGCGACGAGCTTGGGCGGTCCGCTTTGCTGCATGGCGTCGCGGGCCGCGCCAGTTCCGCGTCCGCCGCAGCCGATTAGCGCAACTTGGATCTGGTCACTGCCGGCCGCGTGAACGTGCGGCAGCGCAACACCGGCGAGGGAGGACGCGGCCAAGATCTTGCCGGTGCTCTTGATGAAATTACGACGGGAAGTTGGGACAATCAGAGGGTCATTCATGCGGCGATTCTTCGCGACCCGCGGAACCTGTGTCAACTTCCGACACGTCATCGTCGCGTCCCGAACTCCCGATGTGGTGAAGACCGATCTTGCCTCGCGCGCTGCAACCGATGGCCGCCGAAATCTATGTGGCAGACAATCTTTTCCGACCCATTGATGGCGTGAGCTTGCGGGTTAGATTGGTTCGCTCGACGATGTCGCCTGCAGACGGGAAGACCGTACAAGTTTTTGTTGTGCTTCCTGCCGTTTGTTTCAATCCTCCGGCTCTTGGCAGGCATGGAGACTTTGCGGTCGACGCGTGGGGTGACTGCACGCAGTTTAGGTATGCTGAATCTATACGAAGCCGTTCGGACGAATCCGGGCATCGACAAGCTCGAGATCGGCGATTTTCTTTTCGCCCGGTACACCTGCGGAGTGGGGGACGAAAAACTCGGACTCTACGCTCCCTCGGACTATTTGGTGAATGTGATGACGGGTAAGAAGACGTGGCACACTGCCGACGGAGTCTGGGCCGCGAACCGGGGCGAAACACTTTTCTTCAAAAAGGGCGCGGCCATCGTGGATCAACACTTCGAGGTGGAGTTCTGCCTCATCATGTGTTTCCTGCCCGACCAAGTGATTAAGGCCACCGTCCGGGAAATCGCCGGCAACTTGAGCGCCGGTCCGGCGAATGTCGCACCGATCAAGTCCGCGAGCCGGGTGGAGAACGATGTGGCGTTGGCGGCGTTCTTCCAGTCAATGCACACGTATTTTTCCGGGCAGGAACCGCCTTCGGAGCCGTTGCTGCGTTTGAAGGTCAAGGAGTTGATCGTCAGCATCCTGACCGGCGGAAAAAATCCAGCGTTGGCGGCGTATTTTCGTGAGATGGCCGAGCGAGACGGGCCGTCCGTGGCGGAAATCATGGAGACGAATTTTCGTTTCAACCTCTCGCTCGAGGAATACGCGCGGTTGTGTCATCGCAGCTTGTCGTCCTTCAAGCGCGAGTTTCAAAACCACTTTCAGGAGCCGCCCGGCAAATGGCTTCTCCACAAGCGTCTGGATTATTCGGCCGCGTTGCTGCGCAGTTCAAAAATGAACGTCACGGAGATCGCGTTTGAAAGTGGCTTCGAGGACGTGTCCCACTTCAGCCGCGTGTTCAAGGAGCGTTTCCACGACTCCCCGCTGGCTTACCGACAGAATTTGCCGCCCGTTTCCTGACCTGCTCAGTCAAAGGATTGAACTGCGCAGCAAAGCGCCTTCCGCCTGCGTTTCGTATCGTTTACCCGGATGAAGCTGGATTCAGCCATCCGCAACAAAACGAAACAAACGTATGCAAAATCAACAGCGCCCCACCCAGCTGAAGAAACTCAACCGCCTCGATCCCGAAGTCGTCACGCGCACACTCGCGCGGCGCGATAACCGTTACGGCGTCACGATCCGCGAAGCTCGTCCCGATGGCGGACCAGGCCGCACTTCCGCTCAAGCGTCCTCAATCATCGCCAATCTCGAAGCCATCAAGGCGAAGCAGAAGGCGACTTGGGAATCCGGCGATTTCGGTCAAATCGCTCGCTCGATCGAAAACGTCGCCGAGGAATTCATGGCGAGCCTAGTCATCCACCCCGGAACGCAAGTGCTCGATGCCGCTTGTGGCACGGGGAACCTCGCCGTTCTCGCCGCCCGTCGTGGTGGCGTGGTTTCTGGTTTAGACATCGCGAGCAATCTCATCGCTCAGGCGCGGAGCCGCGCTGCGGGCGAAGGCCTGCGGATTGAATTCCATGAAGGCGACGTCGAGGCCATGCCGTTTGCCGAGGAACAATTCGATCTAGTCGTCAGCATGTTCGGCGTGATGTTCGCGCCGCGACCCGACGTTGTCGTCGACGAGTTGTCGCGGGTCACCAAGTCCGGCGGCCGCGTGGCGCTGGCCAATTGGACGCCCCAAGGTTTCATCGGGAAAATGTTCAACGTCTTCAAAGCTCACTTGCCACCGCCGCCCGCTGGTGTTCCGTCGCCGATGGGGTGGGGTGATGAGGCGATCGTCCGTGAGCGACTGTCTTCGGGCTTCGATGACGTGCGCCTCACCCGTCGGATCGCCCTGATGCGTTATCCATTTCCGCCGGCGGAAACGGTGGAGTTCTTCCGCCAATATTACGGCCCGACGCAGCGCGCGTTCGCTTCATTGGACGCTGCCGGGCAGGCCGCATTGCGACGGGACCTCGTTGAACTTCAAAGCGCGAACAACATTGCCAACAACCCCAACACCACTGAAGTCGCCGCCGAGTATCTCGAAGTCGTCGCGGTGCGCGGCTGAACGGATTCCAGTTTTAACCACAACCATCACGCGTATGTACAATAAAGAAAATCTGACCAGGCTGAAGAAGATGAACGATCTCTCGCCCGAGGTGATGAAAGCCTTTTGGGCCTTTGACAAGGCCGCGGTGGCCGAGGGAGCGATCCCAGTGAAATACAAGGAGCTCATCGCCGTCGCGGTGGCGCTCACGACGCAGTGCCCGTATTGCATCGAGATCCACACTGGCAACGCGCGTCGCGCGGGAGCGACCGAAACCGAGTTGACGGAGGCCGCCATGGTCTCCGCCGCTTTGCGCGCCGGTGCGGCCGTCACGCACGCGACCCACGCCTTGACCAGTTAACTCACACCCACAACTCAACAAATTCCCACCATGAAACACACATCATTCATCAATCGTATCGTCGTCCTGCTGTACGGAACATTTGCGTACGCCGCATTTCTGGCGACGTTTAGCTACGCAGCTGGATTCGTCGGAAATTTTCTCGTGCCCAAGTCCATCGATTCGGCGCCGACGTCGTCATTCTGGATCGCCCTCGCGATCAACGCCGGACTGCTTGGTCTGTTCGCCGTGCAGCACAGCGTGATGGCGCGGCCATTCTTCAAACGTTGGATCACGCGCTACATTCCTGAAGCGGCCGAGCGCAGCACTTACACGCTCACCGCTTCGCTCGCTCTCGCGTTGGTGTTCTGGCTTTGGCAACCGCTGGGCGGAATCATTTGGCAGGTGGAGAATCCGATCGGTCGGTATGTGTTGTACGCCGGGTGCGCGTTTGGTTGGTTGCTCGCGCTCACGACCACGTTTGTCATCAACCATTTCGATCTCTTCGGTCTGCGCCAGGTGTGGCTGCACTTCCGCAACTGCCCCTACACGGCTTTGCAGTTCCGGACGCCGGGACCGTATAAACTGGTTCGCCACCCGCTGTATCTGGGTTTCTTCTTCGCCTTTTGGTGCACGCCAACCATGACTGCGGCGCATCTGTTCTTTGCCGTCATGACGGCGGGTTACATTCTGGTCGGGATTTATCTCGAGGAACGCGACCTGCAGAACGCTCATCCCGAATACGCCGGCTACAAGCAACGCACACCGATGCTCGTGCCGCGTGCGAGCGGTAATGAGGAAGGCGCCACCGGCGTGGTCGTCGATTTCCGGCGGTAGGGTGGGAGCTGAAGCGATTTCGGCGTGATTGCAGTCTGCTTCTTGCGTGTTCGGCAATTAAAAGCATACTCCACGCGCATGAAATTGATTTTGGGTTCCGTCGTACTAGTCCTGACCGCCGTTCATTGCATCGCTGCCGAAGCGTGGTGGCCGCAGTTCCGTGGCCCTAATTGCTCGGGCGTTTCGGAAACTGCGCACCCGCCGGCGACGTTCGGACCGGGGACGAATCAATTGTGGAAGGTCGCCGTGCCGAGCGGAATGTCGTCACCGGTCGTTTGGGACGATCGGATTTTTCTGACGACATTCGACGGCGCGAAGCTGGAAGTGCAGTGCTACGCGCGCAAAGACGGCCGCCAACTTTGGAAGCACTCCGTGCCGGATACGAAGCTGGAAGAGTTTCACTCGACCGAAGGAAGCCCCGCTTCCTCAAGCTGCGTCACTGACGGGAAGCGGGTCGTGAGTTACTTCGGCAGTTACGGACTGATCTGCCACGACCTCGCGGGGAAGGAACTTTGGCGTCTTCCACTTTCGCGCGCGGAAACGGCGGGCGGGTTCGGTACGGGTTGTTCGCCCACGCTGGCTGGCGGCCTTGTCATCGTGAATCGTGACATGGAGAAAAAGTGTTCGTTGCTGGCGGTGGATTTGAAAACCGGCAAGCGCGCCTGGGAAACTGCCCGGCCGGATGTCCGGCAGAGTTACGGCTCGTCGATGGTTTGGAAGCACGATGGTGTGGAAGAGATCGTGATGTCCGGCTCGCTGAAGCTCAAGGCCTACGACCTCAAGACCGGCGCGGAACGTTGGTCGTTGAAAGGGATGCCGTCGTTTACGTGCACGACCGCGGTGGAGGGCGATGGCTTGTTGTTCTTTGGCGGTTGGTCGCCGGGCAAGGGCGATTCTCCGATGCCGACTTTCGAACAGATGGCCGCGAATTTCGACAAGAACAAGGACGGCGCGATCACGCCCGACGAAGTCAAAGGCACGCCGATGGAAGGTTTCTTTCGCGCCCAGGATTTGAACGGCGATGGAAAGCTCACCGCCGACGATATCGCGGGCATGAGAGCCATGATGGCGAGTGGCGAGAACGTACTCGTGGCCGTGCGGCCCGGCGGAAAAGGTGAGCTCGGCGACAGCCACGTTGCTTGGAAACAAACGCGCGGCCTGCCGTACGTGCCGTCGCCGCTCCACTATCGCGGGCATGTTTATCTCGTGAAAGATGGCGGCATGGTTTCCTGCTTCGACGCGAAGACTGGAGCAATCAAGTATCAGCAAGAACGCCTCAACGTTCTGGGCAGCTACTACGCGTCGCCAGTCGCTGCCGACGGACGCATCATTGTGGCTTCGATCGACGGCAAGGTGACTGTGTTCGCCGCCGGTGGCGATAAGCCGACGATTCTGCATCGGGCTGATTTCAAGGAACGCATCGCGGCCACGCCCGCCCTCGTCGGAAACAACATCTACATCCGCACGCCCACGGCGCTCTACGCCTTTGGCAAGTAGTCCGGTGGCTACGAGTCTTAAGATTGCCGGCCCGCTTCGGGACGATTAGGATGCGGCGAATGTTTCAATCCGCACGCCATCTATGGGTTTGACCAAGCTGGGCTGGAACGCTGAGCGCGACCAGCAGTTCGCGCCGCATCTGGCGAATGGGCTGACCCCCGCGCGCGTCGCGGTGGAGGACAAACATTTCTACCGCGTCTGGACCGTCGATGCGGAACTCTCCGCGCAAGTCACCGGCAAGTTCATGCACGAGGCGCGCAGCGATCATTCCAAGTTGCCCAAGGTCGGCGATTGGGTGGCCGTGAAACTTGTCCCCAACGAGGAGAAGGCAACCATCCACGCGATTCTGCCACGCAGCACCCGGATCACCCGCAAGATGACCGGTCGCGACACCGCCGTGCAAATCCTCGCCACGAACGTCGAAACCGTTTTCATGGTGACGGCGGCCGATGCGAGCTTCAACGCGGCGCGACTGGAGCGGATGCTCGTCATGGCCCACGAAAGCGGTGCGCGTCCTGTGGTCATTCTCAACAAGATTGATTTGTGCGACGACCTTGATGCCAAGCTCGCCGAAGCGACTGCCGTCGCTGGCGATGCGCTCGTGCTCGCCGCGTGCGCACTCACCGGACGCGGCGTGAAGAAATTGGCGGCCTTGATCAAATCCGGCGACACCGTGGTGTTCATCGGCACCTCCGGCGTTGGCAAATCGAGCCTCATCAATCGCCTCTACGGAGAGGATCTTCAGGCGACCGTCGAAGTCCGCCAGAGCGACGCCAAAGGCCGGCACACGACATCCTGGCGCGAGATGATTTTCCTTCCGCAAGGCGGCGTGGTCATCGACACGCCGGGCATGCGCGAGTTCCATATCTGGGAAGCCACTCAGGGCTCGAAGGAAACATTTCCTGAAATCGAAGCGCTCGCGGCGGGCTGCCATTTCCGCGATTGCACGCATACGAAAGAGAAAGACTGCGCCGTGCTCGCCGCGCTCGCCGCCGGCACGCTCCCGCGCGATCGCCACGAAAGCTTCGTCAAACTCCAACTCGAAATCAGCTACCTCCGCGAAGCGGAAAAGCGCGCCGGTTGGCAGGACCGCCGCAAGAGCGACCGCGTTGCGCACCGCGTGTTTAACAAGCAGAGTTAAAGCACCGAAGTGCGCTTCTGTTGAATGTCCGAAGCCCCGGCGGGGCGACATCGCCGTAGCTTCGCTGTCCAAATGAATTTGTGCTCGGTCACGAGCGGCATAGATTGCCCCGCCGAAATCAGATGCGGTCGGGACGAAGGAAAATTATGAGCAAAAAGAAAGCGAAGAACACCATCTGCCTTTGGTTCAACAAAGATGCCGAAAAAGCCGCGCGCTTTTACGCGAAGACGTTTCCGAACAGTAAAGTCACGGGCATTTACAAAGCTCCGGACAATTTTCCCGATGGCAAGAAGGGCCAGATTCTCTCCGTGGAGTTCACCGTGTTCGGCATTCCCTGCATGGCCATCAACGGCGGGCCGATGTTCAAACAGACCGAGGCGTTCTCCTTCCAGATTGCGACGGACACGCAGGCGGAAACGGATCGCTACTGGAAGACCATCGTCAGCAACGGCGGTCAGGAAAGCCACTGCGGCTGGTGCAAAGATCGCTGGGGCATCTCCTGGCAAATCACGCCGCGCGTGTTGACGGACGCGCTGGCGGCCGGCGGCGCGGAAGCCAAACGCGTCTTCGCCGCGATGATGGACATGGGCAAGATCGACATCGCCAAAATCAAGGCCGCGCGCCGCGGTTAACCGAGCACCCCCCTCACCTTAATCCTCTCCCCCAAGGGGGCGAGGGAAAAAACGGAAGCATCACTCCCGCCATTCGCATCGCCATCACCGAGCTCGGTTGCCTTCTCCCCCTCGGGGGAGAAGGTCAGGATGAGGGGGCGGGCGGCTTGGGCAGATAACCGGTAATCTCCCCTTCACGCCCCGTCCGTTCCATGAGCGCATGCCAGATCTCAAACCGGATGGATTCTAATTCGCCGCCCATTTGATGATTCCAAAAGCGCAGCACGTGGATTCCTTTCGCCGCGAGAAATTCATTTCGTTTTTCGTCCTTGGTGCGCTGGTCGGGAAAGCCGTGTCCGCCGCCATCCAACTCCACCGCCAGCTTGGCGGTGGCGCAGTAGAAATCCAAAAAGTAAATGCCACACGCGTATTGCCGACGGAATTTGAATTCGTTGAAACGCCGGTCACGCAGCAAACGCCAGAGACGTTTCTCGGCGGCGGTGGATTGGGCGCGGAGCTGGCGGGCAAACTCCCGGGCGTTGTCGGTGCGCGTGCGGTGCTTGCTGTATTGCGGGGCGCGCCCCCTCATCCCAACCTTCTCCCCCGAGGGGGAGAAGGAGTCCGGCAATTTCGTTTCGGGAGGTTGCCGGCTCATGGGAAGCGTGGTTTAGACTTTGTTTTTCAAAATACTTTCCACCTTTGCCTTCACCGCCTCATCCATTTTGATGAGCGGTGGCCAAGGCCGTTTGAAACCTTCACCCGGCAGTTTCTTCGTCGCGTCGAAACCTTGCTTGCTCCCGACGGCGATTTCGCTCGTAGCGTGATCGAGCACGTCAGACGGACCTTTGGTGAAGATGCTGTCGCGTTGCGGGTCGGTGTTCGCGAAGAGATGGAAGAGGACTTCGCTGGTGTTGTGCACGTTCACATCGGCGTCCACCACCACGATGTATTTCGTGAACATCATCTGCCCCATGCCCCACAGGCCGTGCATGATTTTATAGGCCTGCATCGGGTAGGTCTTCTTGATGCTGACGAAGACGAGGTTGTGGAACGTGCCTTCCGCCGGCAGCGCGATGTCCACGATCTCGGGGAAGTTCATCTTGAAGATGGGCAGGAAGAGTTTCACGGACGCGCCACCGATGTAGAAATCTTCCATGGGCGGGATGCCCACGATGGTGGCGGGATACACGGCGTCCTTGCGATGCGTGATGGCGGTGATGTGAAACACCGGATACGGCTCGGGCAACGTGTAATAGCCGGTGTGGTCGCCGAACGGCCCTTCGTCGCGCAACGGCTCGGTCGGGTCAATGTAACCTTCGATGACAAAATCGGCGTTGGCGGGAACTTCGAGGTCGTTGGTCTCGCACTTAATCATCTCGACGGATTTCTTGCGGAGGTAACCGGCGAGGAGAAATTCATCGAGTCCGTCCGGCATCGGCGCGGTCGCGGCAAAGGGAAACATCGGGTCACCGCCAATGAAAATGGCGACGGGCATGCGCTCGCCCTTTTCGTAATAGCGGCGGCCATGGCGCGCGGCGACTTTCTGGAGCTGCCAGTGCATGCCGGTGGTTTTGTCGTCGTAGATCTGGATGCGATACATGCCGAGATTGCGCTCGCCCGTGTCCGGGTCACGCGTGACCACGCACGGCAGCGTGATGAAACGTCCGCCGTCGAGCGGCCAGCATTTGAGGATGGGAAGATTCGCAAGCGTGGGTGGATTGGGATTAGTGCCTTTCTGCCAATCCGGGGCAGGAGGCCAGCTCTTGGCGGGTGCAGGTGCATCAAACTTCTGAATTACGTCTTTGCACGAGCCGCTCTTCACGGTCTTTGGTTTCGCATGGCGGAGGTCGAGCGCGAGCGAAAGCAGCTTCATCGCCTCCTTCATCGAGGTCGGCGGCTTGGCTTTCATCAGCGCACCGAGTTCGTTGGCCACTTCGTCCACCGACTCCGCGCCCATGCTCATGGCCATGCGCTTGTGCGAGCCGAGCGTGTTGATGGCCACGGGAAACGGCGAGACCACGCCGTTGACGGTGGGCTTTTCAAACAGCAGCGCCTTGCCGCCGCCGGGCTGCTTCATCTCGCGGTCGGCGATCTCGGTGATCTCGAGTTCGGTGGCGACCGGTTGCGTGATGCGGCGCAACTCACCCGCTTGTTCGAGTGCGTTGATGAAATCGCGGAAGGAATCAAAAGCCATGCGAACGCGAGGCTAGCACAGGCTGACGGTGTTGCAATTCCGGCGGGACTGGGGAGGAAATGACGGACCCCGCCTCTAGAGCGTGGGCTCCGACGTGCCATCGTCGTCTTTTGGGACTTCGAGTTCCTGCAGTTCGGTCGGCGGCGCGGCTGCGGGATCGGAGGCGGAACTAATCGCCGGGCTGCCGACGTTGCGGTTGGGCTGTTCTTCTTTTTCGAGCAAGCGGTAGTGACCGCCGGCATCGACGGTCACGATGCCGCGCACGACCATTCCGACGAGCAGTGGCAAAGCCCAGCGAGGATTCTCTTGGTAGCGGCGCTTGCTGCCCGCGCGACGGCACACTTCCTTGCCGGAGACGTATTGCCCCTTAAAGCATTTCAGGAACGTGATGATTTCGAACTCGTCGCTGGTAAACATAGACACCCGACCCTTGTGAATCGGCCATAGACGGAAAAACGTGAATTGAATTATTGGCGAGCGCAACGGCCAACGAGCGGCGATCAAATCTCAAGACGGAGGGACGCCCATTTGGCTGGCGTCGGGCATGGCGGTTTCCGGACGGGCATCGGCTTGCGGGGCGTGGTGCCGCGCGGCGTCGTGCGATTTCTTTTCTTCGCCGACGGGTGCCAGGCGAAAATGACCTTGGTGATCCGACTCGACGACTTTGCGCGCGACGAGATTGGAGAGCAACGGCAGCGCCCAGACGGGATCTTGTTGGAAACGGCGTTTACCGCCGGCGCGCCGGCAAACTTCTTTACCGGAGAGAAACTGATCGGGATAGCACTTCAGCAGATTCAGTACATTCAATTCGTCGTCGGAATACATGTCGGCCTTTCTGCGTGGTGGGCCGCCGGGCGATACTTAGGAACGAGAGACAACTATCGCCTTGTCCGAACGGGCGCAAGGCCCGATTTGAGACGAACAAAAGGAAAGGGCTTACTTGCTGCCGGGCTTGGTCGCGGGAATTTGCGCGAGATCTTGCGGGAGATTTTTTTCGTCGAACACTTCCACGTCCATCTTGATCAAGCTGAACATGGGCATTCCGAAGTCCACCCGTCCGCCGCTGCGATCCACGAGCATGGCCACGCCCGCGACCACGCCGCCTTGGTGGCGAACGATGTCGATGGTTTCCTTCGCGCGTCCACCCATGGTGACGACGTCCTCGACGACGAGCACTTTCTCACCGTTGCCGATCTTGAAGCCGCGGCGCAACACGAGCCGGCCTTCTTCCTTTTCCGGAAAAATAAAGCGCAGGCCCAGCTGGCGCGCGACTTCCTGGCCGATGACGAGGCCGCCCATCGCCGGGGCGATGACGGTCTGAACGCCGAGTTGAACGACCTTCTGCGCGAGCGCGCGGCCGAACTTCTCGACGATCGGCATCTGCTGCAACGCGAGCGCGCATTGGAAAAACTGGCGGCTGTGCAAACCGCTGCGGAGAATGAAATGGCCTTCGAGCAACGCGCCCGTCTGGCGGAAAATCTGCAGTGCTTCTTCTTTCGTCATGCGCGCGCATGTTAAATTCACCGCCCAAAGTTCAAAGTTCAAAATCGGCAAAAGTTTTTCGGGCGTGGCAAAGCGATTTGGTCCGGTTATCCTGCGGTCATGAGATTGTTTCAGGGGCAGATCTGGAAGGCGGCCGACGAGTTCATCCGCGTGGTGAAGGTCGAGCGTCTTTCGGTGTCCTATAAAATTGCAGCGGACGCAGTCGTCACCGAGCGCAAGCATCACACGGTGACGAAGAAGGAATTCTGCCGCCTGCTGAAAACGAAAAAAGCCGTGCTCGCCAGCGGATTGGAGCCCGCCGAATGAACACCGAAGATCCACCGCAACGCGTTGAACGGCTGTTTCCCTTTGTGCTGCGTTCGCGCGCGCTGATCGTGGGCCGCGAATCGCTGCAGCGGAGCAAGAGCCGGCTCCAGTTCATTTTGATGACGCGCGACATTTCCGACAACAGCCGCGAAGAAGTGCTCGCCGACTTCGCGCCCTATCCCATCGTGCAGTGTTTCGCGATGGCGGATCTGGAAAAGTTCTTTCGCGTTCGCGGCGCGAAGGTAATCGGGTTCGAAAAGTCGGGACTTTCCAAATCGATCTACACGGAACTGAAAGACTGGCGGGTGAACAAGCCGGCCCCCGTTGCGACGGATGCGGCGACGCCGCCAGCGGCAGACGCGCCTAAGCCAGATACGGAATCGTCAGCGGCCCCTGTGGCAGCACGGCCGCGCGCGCGTTGGAACCAAGCTGAGCGAGACGCGCGGCGACTTCGGAAGTGATGTCACGGCACGGCGTGAGGTGCGCGGCTCGGATCAATTCATCAGGCAGCGAACTGTAAACCAGCACCTGCGCGCGGCGTTGGATCAACGCCTGAATCTGCGCCTGCCATTGCTCGGGCCGCACGAATCCCGGAGTCGCGAGCATCGTGAGCAATTCCTCCGGACTGCGCGCTGATCGCAGCAATTTCTCATACGGACTGTTCGCCGGTGCGCCGTCGCTGCACTCGCACGCGAGGATGATCGTCCCGCCTTCGCTGACGATGCGCGCCGCGGCGCTCATGCCCTTAACGCCCTGATAGAGATTCTGGTCGAGCGGATAGCCGCTGTTGGTCGTCACCACGATTTCAAACGGCGACTTCACCTTTTGCATCGCGGACTTACGCACGAACTCCGTGCCGACTTTGTGCGCCGCCACGAGGTCGCCGGCGAACACGCCGGTGATCTGGCGACGTTCGTTCAGCGTAACGTTCAACAGGAAACTCGGCCCGACGCGTTGCGCAAGGGCGAGCAATTCTTCCCACAGCGGGTTGCCGGTCGTGATGCCGAAGCTCGCTTTCGGATCGCCGATGTTGCTCGCGCCGTGATTGCTCATGACTGTCGCGAGCCCCGCGCAGCCGGGCACGATGCCTTTGGGGCCGCCGCTGAAGCCCGCAAAGAAATGGGGCTCGATAAATCCCGTCACGATGCGCACGTCGGCCTCGGCGACGTGGCGGTTGATCAACGCCGGCGCGCCGTCGCGCGTGGTGCCGAACGGGCGGAGATTCGCAGTGTCCTCGCACTCGTGATTGATCACGCGGTAATCGCGGACGACTTCCGGCGTGAGCATTTGTTCCAATTCCGCGCGCGTGTTGGGTCGATGCGTGCCGGTGGAATTGAGCAGCGTAATGTTCTCGCGGGGAACCTCGCGGAGGAAATCGAGCAACCACGGAATCAAGCGTTCGTTCGGCGTCGGCCGCGTGAGATCCGTGAAGATGATGCAGACCTTCACACTGGGCCGGAGCCATTCGCGCAACGGCCGCGTGCCGATCGGACGCTCCAAGGCCTCGACCACGGCGCGTCGTTCGTCCGCGAGGGCAGGGGCGTGCGTGGGTTCGATGACCGTCGTGCGATCGGTCGGCAATTCGACGTTCAGGTGACCACGGCCGTATGCGAGCGGGACGTTCATGCGTTCTTCTGCGCAAGCTACCGCCAAGGTGCGCGGCTGGGAAACAGATTCACGATCCTTGGCGAGTCGTCTATCTCCTACTTGTGCGGCGGGCGCGGTTGTGCGCAAAGTGGAAGCCATGAAGACGACAAGAATTTTCCTGCTCACTGTGCTGTCGGCCGTGGTGCTGACCGGATGCAACACCGTTCCTGAAACCGGCCGCAAACAATTCAACCTCATGTCGCCGGGGCAGGAGATGTCGCTGGGCTTTTCCGAGTTCGACAAGATGAAGCAGCAGATGCCGGTGAGCAAAGACCCCGCTGCCAACGCGCTGTTGCAAAAGGTCGGCAAGCGCATCGCCGAGCAGGCCAAAGGTGACATGCCCGATGCCCAATGGGAATTCGTCGTGTTCGAAAGCAAGGAAGCCAACGCGTTCTGTCTGCCCGGGGGCAAAGTCGGCGTCTACACCGGCATTCTTCCGATCACGAAGGACGAGGCCGGTCTCGCAACGGTGCTCGGCCACGAAGTCGCGCACGCGGTGGCGCGCCACGGCGGCGAGCGCATGACCACTGCGATGGGAATTCAGGCGATTGGTCAACTCGGAGGTGTCGCGGTGTCGCAATCGAAGTATGCCGCGGTTTTCAATCAACTCTACGCGCCGGTGACGCAGGTGGGCGTGGCCTTGCCGCACAGTCGTTCGCAGGAATCCGAAGCCGACCACATCGGACTGATCTACATGACCCGCGCCGGGTACGATCCCGAGCAGTCAGTCGCTTTCTGGCAACGCTTCTCCGCGTTCAACAAACAAAGCGGCGCCGGCGAAACCCCGTGGTTCCTCCGTACGCATCCGCTCGATGAAACGCGCATTCAGCAGCTCAAGGCCTGGATTCCTGAGGCGCGCGCGAAGGCCAAGGGCCCGAAATAGGCGAGGCTGAATTACTTTTCCGCGAGCAGTTTTTCGACGCGCGCTTCGAGTCCGCCGCGCGCCTGGACGTCGCGCAAGTTACCCTTCTTGTCCACGAGCCACATCGTTGGAATGGAGCGGATGCCCCACTTGCGCCCGTAATCGTTATCCCAATACTTGCCGTCGAAGTATTGCGGCCACGACATGCCTTTGGCCGCGGTGAACTTGGTGAGCGAAGTCTTGTTCTTGTCGAAGCTGATGCCGATGATTTCAAAGCCTTTCGGGTGAAGTTTCTCGTAAGTGGCCTTCACGTTGGGCAGCTCGGCAATACACGGCCCGCACCAGGTCGCCCAGAAATCAATCAACACCACCTTGCCTTTGAGGCTGGCGAGATCGACCGGCTTGCCGTCTACGCTGGTGAATTTCAACTCCAGCGGTTTGCCCACCATGTTGCTACCCGCCACCGCGCGGGCGGACGTCGCGGAATGCGATGAGGCGATGAAGCCGGCGGCGCAAAGCGTGCCGACGATTACAACGATTGACCCAAGTTTGAACGAGGCTTTCATGGAAGTCCTTTGGTTGAAGTTGGTGAATGCTGTTGATTTGGAGCGTTGGCGGGAAGCGGAGGAATTTCAAGCCTTTCGTCACAGGTGGAAAGGCGCGCTCGATGCTCCCAGATGCGTTGTTGTCCGCCGTCGAACCACTCAACGCTCCGTAAGCGTCGCAAATCTCACGGGGTCCGCACGCGGAAGAACGCCGCATTTTCTCCTGCGGAAATCGGCAGGCTGAAATTCGTGTTCGCGTTCGTTTGCAAAATGAACCAACCCGGCGGCGCGAGGTTCGTAGTCTTTTCCACGAGATAGGGCGGCGCGGCGTTGCCGTTCCATTGCAACGTCAGATTGGTTCCCGCGCCCGCGAGGCTCAAGCGAATCACCGGTTGCACCGTCACGACGACCGCATCGTAAGCGACCGCGTGCACGCCATCATCGGCGCTCAGCATCAGCGTGTAGACACCGGGCGCGCTAAACGTGGCCGTCGTTGCGGCGTTCGCTGCGTTGCCGAACGTCACCGCGCCGGGACCGGAGTAAAGTTTCCATTGAACTGCGGGCGGCACGTTCGACCACGTCACCACGCCGGCCAGCGACGCGACTTGTCCCAACGGCACCGTGAAATCCGGCCCCGCGTCCGCTGAAGGTTTCCCCGCGGTGCGCGGCCCTTCAAACTCGCCGGTGGATTGCACCACTTCCAGATTCGTGACCGCGATGGAACTGATGTGCGCGAAGGCGTTGTTCGTGAAGCGATCGTCGGGCGCGACGGAGAACGAAAGGAACCCGCCGTTGTCCGCCACGAGGCCGCCGTATTTTTTCAACGCGTTCAGCACGGCCTTTTCCTCCTTCGACCAGTTCGCCGGAATGTTGAATCCGGCGCGCAGCCGCAAGCGCTGCCCCATCGCCGGCACGTTCGCGTTCGTCGTGAAGGGCACCGAGGCGTAATGCGTGGCGGGATAAAGATATTCGGCGCGCGACTGCTTCACCACCAGGCGCAACGCGTGCTCCACCACGCCGCGCTGGCATTCATCGTAACGCACCACGCCCGCAAACAGCGACAGCCCCGCCGCATCGCCCGAGGTCCAGCCCAGCGGGCGCAACGCGTTCGAGTTCACGTTGAACTTCGCGCCGTTCGATGCGTTCCATGTCGTGTTGCTGCGTTTGGTCAGCCACGTTTCCCAGACACCGCCTGTGCCCGGCTGCACGATGATCGCGTGCCGGTCGCCGCCGTTCGTGTTGATGTCCACCTGCCACTCGGCGAGCGAGAGATTGCTGTGCCCCACCGGCCACGCCTCGATCGGCAGATTGGCCGGAATCGGATACGGACTCGGATCAGATTCATCGGCGTAATTGAAGAACGTGATCGGCACCGGCGGCTGCGCATCGGGCACGAGCACCCAGTTCATCTCGAAGAACGCGCGCAAGGTCTGCCGATTCGTCGCGAGCGCGTTGGTGATCTGCGAAATCATCGCGGCGGAATTGGTGAGCAACGGCCGGTTCGTGACCGACTCGTTCCACGCGCTGTCCGTGGGGAAAATCTGCATCGAGGCGAGGATCGCGTCGGACTCCGGCGTGTTGAACAACGTGGCGTTGGTCACCGTCAACAGCGGCCCGAGAATGCGCCCCTCGTGATTGATCCGCTCCGCACCTGTCGCGGCGAGAACGCCGATGAAAAGAACAGCAAGAATGCGGAGCATGACACTCGCACCCTACGTGCGCCGACGGGAAATTCCAATGGATTCAAATTTCAGCCGCCACCTTTGGTGGGGCGAGGTTACCGACGAGCCTTTTCTCTAACCAAACTTCACCATAGACTCGCCACGTGCCCAACGCCTCTGATGATGAACTGCCGCAACGCAGGAATCCCTCATCTGGAGTTCGAATCAACCTTGGCGAGTCCAATATCGTCTTGCTCACCGTGACCACGGAGAACCGTGATCCTTGGTTGGCGAATGAAACCGCGCACCGATTACTTCACGAAACGTGGTCGGAAGCGAACGCATGGCTGGTGGGAGACTATCTGCTCATGCCCGATCACTTGCACTGCTTCTGCGCCCCCCGCGACTTGCAGTTTACGATCGAGACCTGGATTTCTTATTGGAAACGGGAGTTCGCTCTGAAGCGCAAACGGCTCGCGGGCACCCTCCTCCCACCGACCGCCCAAGGTGGGGCGAGCGTACCCGCGATCCGTCCCTCGGAATGGAAATTCCAATCACGCGGCTGGCACCATCGCCTGCGTGACGCCGAGAACTACTCCGAAAAATGGCTCTACGTTCAGGAGAACCCCGTGCGGAAAGGGCTTTGCCAGCATATCGAAGACTGGCCGTTCAAGGGCCGAATCTTCAATCTCGTTTGGACTGGCAAATGACGGGTGGGGCGAGGCTACCGACGAGCCGAGAGGGAGGAAAAAAGTTTGTTAAACGAGCGGCTCGCGAGGACGCTCGCCCCACCAAGCTCAATTTGCCCAAGCGGCCGCGATTTGAATCCATGACCTCAGCGCAGAGGCAACCGATTTGAGAGTGGTAGTTAAAGAAATACGTTGCCTCCAAAGGTCGATTTACGAGCCTCGAAACTCCTTTCGACTACTCAGCTATTTTAGGGATCGAAGTTGCCTTCTAGGCCAGCGACCGCCCGCCGATATTCGCGGTTAACGAGTAACTTTGGAAAATCTGGCTCACCGCGGTGGTTCTTCCACCACCGCTTTGCCCGATCGACGGGAACGATCTTAGCCACTTGCTCGTTCGAAAACGAATTCCGGCCAGCATCAAACCCACACCGAGGGCAACTGACCATTGGCGAATCGGGGTTAATCACAGATACATAAGGATGGCAGCACAGCCTACAAAACACCCAGCGGATTTCATGCCCGTCAAACCACCTTAACTCACCGCGAACCGGCCGCGCGTATTCATGCAATATCAAATTGTGCCGAGGCATGCTCGCAACCAAGTAACAGTAACTTGGCTTAAAGATGCTTAATTCGTGAATTTTCCAAGTTTCGTCCAAACAATCGGCCGGCTTTACTTCAATAAAAGTCATCAAATCCCACAAGAAGAAGTCGGGCTTGTAAGTGGTCTCCCTCAGCGAAAAAGTGTGAATCTCGTGGCTCCAAGAAAGTCCGAGCGAATCGAAATAAATTGCAAACCGCTCCTCGTGTTTGCAGGGGAATTTCCGTCCTCGATAAATACGTTCTTTGGGTCTGAATTTTCGAGATTCGCTCCTCATCGGATGATCGTTACTCCAACCGGCAATACGCCGCCAGCCCCTGCATGCCACCCTC
The DNA here is from genome assembly GCA_044224905.1 of Limisphaerales bacterium. Taxonomy (GTDB): domain Bacteria; phylum Verrucomicrobiota; class Verrucomicrobiia; order Limisphaerales; family JBGAJN01; genus JBGAJN01. The sequence continues at coordinate 752,450 of JBGAJN010000004.1, read as the reverse complement.
GCGACCAAAACCGCTTTCCTTGTAGCCGCCGAACGGGCTCGTGGGATCGAACTTGTTGTAGGTGTTCGCCCACACGACGCCGGCGCGGAGTTTGTTCACGAGCTTGAAAATCTTGCTGCCCTTGTCGGTCCACACGCCGGCGCTCAGGCCGTAGGGCGTGTTGTTCGCGCGCTCGAAGGCTTCCTCCGGCGTGCGGAAGGTCATCACGCTCAGCACGGGGCCGAAGATTTCCTCCTGCGCCACGCGGTGGCTCATGGTGACGTTGGTGAGGAAAGATGGAGCAAACCAATATCCTTTTTGTGGGAGGGCACACCGTGCCTGCGTGAGTTCGCCGCCTTCGTCCACGCCGCTCTGCACGAGCTCGCGAATCTTGTCGAGCTGCGCGCGCGAGTTGATGGCGCCGATGTCGGTGTTCTTGTCGAGCGGATTGCCGACGCGCAGGGTCTGGATGCGGTCGCGCAGCTTGCGGATGACCTGCGGGTAAATGCCTTCCTGCACGAACAACCGCGAGCCCGCGCAGCAGACGTGGCCTTGGTTGAAATAGATGCCGTTGACGACGCCTTCGATGGCCTGATCGATTGGCGCGTCGTCGAAGAGAATGTTCGCCGCCTTGCCGCCGAGTTCGAGGGTGAGCTTGGGAATCGTCTGGTAGGGACGCCGCGCTGCGGCGTCCGGACTGCGCAGCGCGCAGTCCCTACCTGCGATTGCTTTCGCAATCGCCTTTCCTACGTCCGTGCTTCCGGTGAAAGCAATCTTATCGACGTCGGGATGATTCACGAGCGCGGCCCCGGTCGCACCGGCACCGGTGACGATGTTCACGACGCCATCGGGAAGTTCGGCTTCCTGGAAAATCTGCGCGAGCCGCAACGCGGTGAGTGAGGTGGTTTCGGCGGGCTTGAGGACGACGGTGTTGCCGCACGCGAGCGCGGGCGCAATTTTCCAAGCGGCCATGAGCAGCGGGAAATTCCACGGGATGATCTGGCCGGCGACGCCGAGCGGGCGCGGCGTTTTTCCGGGAAAGGCATACTGCAGCTTGTCCGCCCAGCCGGCGTAGTAGAAGAAATGCGCGGCGACCATCGGCAGATCGAAGTCACGCGATTCCTTGATGGGCTTGCCGCCGTCCATGGTTTCGAGCACGGCGAGTTCGCGGGCCTTTTCCTGAATGATGCGCGCGATGCGGTAGAGGTATTTCCCGCGTTCGCGCGCGGGCATCTGGCCCCAGACGCCTTCGTAGGCGCGGCGCGCGGACTTCACCGCGTTGTCGACGTCCACTTCATCCGCCGCCGCGATCTCGGTGAGCGTCGCTTCGGTGGCCGGATTGATGGAGGGAAAATATTTTCCAGAATGCGGCGCGGTGAACTTGCCGTCGATGAACAGTTCGTGGCGCGGCGCGATGGTGATGTATTTGAAATCCTCGGGCGCGGGCTCGTAGTTCCACTTGTCACCGAAGTTCAACCGTCGATCTTTCGCGGGCACGACGCGATGCTTGGTCGCAGTAGCGGGCGTGGCCTTGCGCGCGCGAACAAGCGTAGCGACGGCGGCGGCGGTTTTGGTGGACGAGGTACGAGACTTGGTGTTGCGGGAAGCTTTCATCGTCGGGCCGCAATGTAGCGAGACGGCAAAACGTGGCCAAGCATTTTGGTTGCGACTGATGCAACGCTAACTTCGAGAGACCGGGTGGAAAACTTCAAGACGCCTGAGGGCTTTTGCCAGGCTCACCGACTTTTTCGCGGCAGCATGGACATCCCAATTCGAAAGGACAAACCTGACCAAGAGACCATTATAATCGGGGCCGACCTTCGCGCGAGAATTTGGCATAGGGACCATCCCTTGCCGGATTATCCTAGCTTTGGAGTTTCGAGCCAGAGAGACAATCAATTCTTTCGGGTTGTCGACAGATTCAGCGTTGGCCGGAATGTTCGTCCCCGAAATCTGAAGGTAACTCGAAAGCGCTTGCCCGTTGGCTAACAGCCAAGCTTCGGCTTCGCGGACAGCGACACGAAAAATAAGATTTGGATGCCGATCATGAGGGAGCCAAGAGTTGATAAGGGATGGAGCACAGGTGCCGCGATCAAGATCCGTTAACACGATGAAAGGACGCTGCCTCGCCGCGAGATTAAAACTCGAAAGCCGCTGACGAATATACGTATTCCCCTTGTGACCAAATACGGTTGCAATTTGAAACTCGCGTCGGACTGAAGCAAGTAGCTTTCGGAGAATCGCTTCGCTGAGAGCGTCCTCAACTACAAGATTAACGGAAACCGACGGCATCAATTGAAGAGTTCGAGTTGCAGGTCTTGCACATCCTTCGCAACAAGCTTTGGAAAAATCGCCTCTGCTAGGTTCATCCCGCCCTCCAACAGGTCGACGATTTCCCCATCGGATGAAGCTGGCTTCACAACAGTTCCCATATCGGTCGCTGGAACCAGCATCAGCACTTCACCGGGGTCGATTCCAGAATCCGAGAGCAAATCGTAGCTGTGGGTGCTAATTATTACTTGCCTTGCTCGAGCGCGCTGAACTCGATGGATTAAAGGGGCGAGTTGGCGAACAACTCCGGAATTCAGCGAAAGTTCCGGTTCCTCGAGCAACAAAAGAGAATCGCTTTCCAACAGTGACCACAAAAGTCCAATTAGCCGCAACGTGCCGTCTGAGAATTGATCCTCGCGTTGTTTGGCTCCATGGGGACGCCAGTGCTGATAAACAACTTCGAGATGAGAAGATCCGAGCTCATCTCGGATGTGAGCAAGCTGTTTGAATTGCGGGACAGCGACTTTCAGGACCCCTTCGATCCGACGCAATCTCGCCTGGCGCACCTTCTCGGGAGTCTGCGCAATTCGATCCAGGAAATTCCTTCCAAAAGGATCGCCTGCAAGATTCGGCCCGGCAAAAGCTTCAGGGTTTTTGACAAGTTGAGGGACAAGGTGCAAGTAAAGCACTGTTTCGAAGAAGCGGGCCAAGCTACGAAATCGCTCGTTCGAATTGATTTGTTCAAGGTGAGTTTGCGTCAAGCGGACACGATCTGAGCGATCGTCGCTGTCCGGTCTGTCGAGAATCAGAAGGCCATCCTTCCATACTCGTTCATGAACAAGATACGGCTGTCGAAGACCACGAGGTTCTTGTTGAATCCCGATTGAGTACTTCCACTTAATGGGAGTGGACCCAGATTCGAGTACCACCACTGACAACTCGACGTCAGGATCCTTTCGTGCGGCAAGGCACCTAATTTTCGAAAGACCACCCCGGTTTTCCACCGCTTTTTGAAGCCCACCGCCCGTCTTGGCGACGTCTCTTAGGAACTTGAATACGTCGAGGAAATTCGACTTCCCTGCGGCATTTGGGCCAACTAAAAAAGTACGCTCGCTAAGGTCGGCGTCGACTCGGGGGAAATTGCGCCAATTCTTAAGTTGGATTTGACTGATGTTCACTTATTTAGCGCCGGAAGGACGCGGTGAAGTCGTCGGTTTGCACCTTGACGACTTTCTTCTCGTGCTTCGAGTTTGCGATGAGTTCGTTGAGCTTGTTCTCCCACGCCTTGCTGTCCATCGGCAATTCCACGGTCTGGCCAATGAGCGACGAATAGGTGAGCACGTTGGCGAGTTCCACGGAGCCCATGCCGTCGGTGCCGGGCGCGATGAGCGGCGTGCCATCGAGGATCGAGTCCACGAAGTTCTGCATGAGCACGCCGTGCGCGTTGGGAACGTTGTCGAACGGGATGTCGATGTTCCACACCTCGGGCTTGGCGAAGCCGCTCTTCACGGTCTTGCTGAACTCGATCATGTCGGCGTCGTTGCGCGTGAAGGTGAGCTTGTTGTTTTCCAACACGACCTTGCCGCGCGTGCCGATCAATTCGAAGCGGTTCGTGCCGGGCGCCTCGCCAGTGGAGGAAACGAACACGCCGGTCGCGCCGTTCGGCCATTCCATGTAGCACGTGACGCTGTCCTCGACTTCGATGTTGTGGAATTGCCCGAGCTGGCAGAAGCCGCGGACGCTCTTGGGCATGCCGCAAAGCCATTGTAACATGTCGAGCTGGTGGAGGCATTGGTTGAGGAGCACGCCGCCACCCTCACCCTTCCACGTCGCGCGCCAACCGCCGCTGGCGTAGTAGGCCTCGGTGCGGAACCAGTCGGTGATGATCCAGTTGATGCGAACGATCTTGCCGAGTTCGCTCGCGATGAGCTTGCGAATCTTCAGGTAACGCGGCTCCACGCGCATCTGGAACATGCCGGCGAACACCTGCTTGGGATGTTCCGCGGCCACGGCGAACAAACGCTCGGCGTCCGCCTTCTGCGCGGACACGGGCTTTTCAATCATCGTGTGGAGACCGTTCTTCAACGCGTCGATGCCGATGCTGGTGTGGAGAAAGTGGGGCGTGGCGACGACGATGGCGTCGATCTCGCCGGAGCGGATCATGTCTTCGCTCTTCTCGAAGGTCTTCACCTTGCCCTTGAACGCTTCGAGGTTGGGCGCGAACGCGTCGGCGACGGCCGTGAGTTCGCAGCGCGAGATTTTTTTATCGAGCAGATAGCTGGTGTGGAACTTCCCGATGTTGCCGAGACCGACGATGCCAAGTCGAACGTGTTTCATGATGTGATACGTGATGAGTGATGCGTAACTGTCCGGCGAGTATCGCTGGGCGCGAAAAAGCGCCGCAAGCTCTTTCTTGTTGGTAAATCTGACCGGCGAGTCTGGCGATTGACTCGACTGGGGCAGCCGCTAGTTTCTGCCGAATGCAATTTCATTTCACGCGCGCGCGGCATTTTCTCTCCGGCATCGCGGCCGTTGTGTCATGCGGAATGTTGTCTTCGTCATGTTTGGCGGAAGTGTCGGAAGCCCAGCTCGCGCGCGGCAAGGAACTCTATCAGCGGAATTGTTTCATCTGCCATCAAGCCAATGGACAAGGCTCGCCGGGCGTGTTTCCGCCGCTCGCGAAATCCGATTTCCTCCTCGCCGACAAACCGCGGAGCATCCGCATTCTCTGCGAGGGCTTGAAACAAAAGATCACCGTCAACGGTCGCGACTACGACAATCAAATGGCGCCGGTCGCCCTGAAGGACGACGAAGTCGCCGACGTGCTCACTTACGTGCGCAATTCGTGGGGCAATTCCGGCGATGCGGTGAGCGCCGACGAAGTTCGCGACGTGCGCGCGAAGACGCGCTTCAAAACGTACGATGAGCTCGTGCGCGCCAGCGGCTACGCGCCGTTGCCCCCGGCTCCAGAAGGTTTCACGCTGCGCGAAGTGGTCCGCCTACCGGATCATCCGGTGAAGCTCGCAAGTGACGGCACGGGCAAAACGCTGTACGTGCTTTCAAACAATGGCGACGTCTGGCGCGTGGACGTGGCGAGTGGCGGCTTTCGGCTGCTCCTCAAAGGGGCGCGCTACATGGATAAGTCGCTCGGCAGTCCTGGCGGACAAGGAATGGTGCTCGACGCGCAACGCCGGCTTTACATCGCGGCCAACCAGCGCAACGACTCCGTCACGCCGGTGAGAAATGAAGTGACGATCTTCCGCACGACGGATGTTTTCGACGGCGATCCGTTCGATCCGAAACCTTGGTTGCGCACGAGTTATCCGTGGGGCATCGGGCCGTTCACGCATTGCGTGAATCACATGGCGTTCGGTCCGGACGGATTTCTCTACGTCAACAGCGGCTCGCGCACCGATGGCGGCGAATCCGGCAAGGACCCACGTTATTCCCAAGACGGCGAGACGCCGATCACTGCGTGCCTGTGGCGGATTGATCCCAAGGCGGCCAAAATCGAGACGGCGCAGATCGATGTCTTCGCGCGCGGCCTGCGCAACTCCTACGGTTTCTGCTTCGATGCCGAAGGGCATCTGGTCGCCACGGAGAACGGCCCCGACGCGGATGCGCCCGAGGAACTGAACATCATCGAGCGCGGCAAGCACTACGGCTTCCCGTTTCAGTTTTCCGATTGGAGCGAGAAGCCGTATCCGCACACGCCGGATGCTCCAGCGAACACGACGTTCACGCGGCCCATCGCGAACCTCGGCCCCGCCGGCGGTTTCGCGGGCAAGCCGCTCTACACGTTTGATCCGCATTCATCGCCGGCGGGGATTGTTCACCTCGGTAAGGAATTTCCAGAAGGTTGGCGCGGCACGTTCCTCATCGCGCGCTTCGGTAACTTGCTCAAGAAGCCGAAGGACGTGGGCTTCGATCTCCTCCAAGCGCGCGTGAAAAAGACCGCGACCGGCTATGAAGCGACCATGCACACCGTGCTCGCGCCCCTCGCGCGTCCGGTCGATCTACAGCTCGCGCCGGGGAAAATTTTCATCGCGGAATATTCGCGCGCGCTCGATCACATGAGCGGCCTGCCGATGTTGCCGGGGCGGATTTTGGAGTTGTCGGTGAAACGATAATCACTTCACCGGCACGCCGCCGCCCATCGCGATGTCAGCGAGGTTCGCCAAATCTTTGTAAGCCTCGCGAAACGCGTCGGCGTTGACCTTGTCCATCGCGTCCGGGCCCACCATCTCGATCAAGATCAAGCGACTGACAATCAGCGGCAAATCTTCCGCCGTGGGATGCTTCGGGTCGCGAAGTCCGAACTCGTTCAAGTCCTCGATCAAGTCCTGTCGTTCCTTGCTGGGCAAATCCGGATTGTTAATCGCATCGAGCCAGACTTCCTCCGCGAGCGGGTCGGCGCCGACAAAGAATAGCGCAATGCGCGCGAGCGGATCAACGAGCGGCGGCTTCTCTTTCGGCGCGTTGGCGAGGTCGGCGTTCGGTGTGGGCGAACCGCCGGTCGCTCCAGCGGAAATGTTCGTTGGAGACGACGTGAGAGAATCGCCCGGGAGTTCGGGGAATGAATTCGTGTTCGGAGCGGGCGGGTTTCTTCTTTTTCGCTCCGGAACAGTTTTGGTCCGCGGAGCGTATTGAACCAGATTGGTGAGACGTTTGGTTTCCTTCGCCGCAACGACAGTCGTCGCCGGCTTCGATGGCCGCACCGGTTCACGCAGGAACCACATCACCGCGAGGAGCGCGAGGGCTGCGACTCCAATCAGAATCCGGATGGGTTTCATGGGTCAAAGGAATGAACACCCGATGTGGCCTCTGGTCGAGTTTGTTTCTAATTCGAATTGGTGGTGCGGTTGTGCAGCGGCGGAAGTTGGGGCATCGTGAATCATATGAAGACGAGCTTGAGCCTGACCGCCGGCTTGATTGTGGCGGCCTTATTCACGGGATGTCAGACCCTCCCGCCGGGCGCGGAACCCGGACCGCATGGAACAATGGCCTATGACGTCTTGATCGAATCATCGCCACCGGGCGCGCGTATCGAGGCTGATGGCGAACTCATCGGAAACACGCCGGTACATCTCAAAATCTTTGGCGACCCCGACGGAACGTTTCACGATTTCGGGTCCTTCACCTATGTGGTGCGCGCTCTGCCAGTGGCGACGAATCAATTCCCGCAAGTCCGCGTGTTCGGAACGGGACGGGGCTTCCGTCATGAAGATCGCATTCCGAAAAGCATCTATTTCGACATGAGCCAAAAGGCTCCGGAATATTCGCCGACGGGCGTTCCGGTTTACGTGTATCCCGACTACTACGGTCCTCCGGTTTACTACTCACCATATTTTTACGGGCCGGGCGTCCGGTTCTACTTTGGTCCTCCACACCGGCATCGGCATTGGTGAGATTTTGCCGGTGCTGATCGGCGCGCTCGTGCAGCGCACGCAGTCTGCCAAGGTTCCCGCTTACCGCGCCAGATCCGACTGGCGCAGCACTTGGAATTGATGCTGGCGCAAGACCTGTTCGCCCATTTCGTTGTCTTCCATGCTCAGCGCCATGATGGATTTGCCCCGTGGATGCGGGATGAACGAATAGAGATGGTTGATGTTCAATTCGGCCTCGAGCAACGCCGCCATCGCGCGGTTCAGCTCCGACGGCGTATCCATTTCCACCACCAGCACGGGACTTTCGGTAAAAGGAAAACTGTGTTGCTGCATGAGCTCGCGTGCCTTCTCCGGGTCATCGACCACGCAGCGAATGATCGCGCTGTCGGTTAGATCGACCACCGTCAACGACAGCACGTGCACCGCATGCGAGTGCAACAGGTGCGTGAGATCGTGAAGCCGACCGAGGCGGTTGGCAGTGAACACGGAGAATTGGACGACGCCTTCTTTGTGGCGCCCAGGGATAGTCGCAGTTGCCATGAAGCAACCATGGCCTCTTTCGCTGCGAAAATGAAGTGCGGAACTTTAAGAAGTTTGGGAACCGCCGCACTTCGTGGTCCGTGAAAGAAGTTGCGCCGGTTTTCCCGCTTCGCCAGATTCGCGTCACTTTATGTTCCGACTCGATCAGAAAATTTCCCTCGTCACCGGTGCCGGTTCGGGAATCGGTGCCGCTATCGCTGAAACTTTTGCCAAAGCGGGTGCGTTCGTATTCGTCACCGATCGCGATGAAGCCGGCGGCAACGCCACCGCGGCGCGCATCAAAGCTGCCGGCGGAACGGCGGACTTTCTGAAGCTCGACGTGGCCGACGAGGCTTCTTGCGCGGCGGTCGCTAAGGCCGTGCATGCGCAGGTCGGCCGGCTTGATATTTTGGTCAACAACGCAGGCATCGGTCACGTCGGCACGATGGCGACGACGGTCGGCGCGGATTTGGATCGCATGTATTCCGTCAACGTGCGCGGAACGTTCAACGTCACGAAGGCCTTCATCGACGGCATGCTCGCCAAGCGATCAGGCAACATTATCAACCTCGCGTCGATCGGCGGCGTGTGCGCGGTGAGCGATCGGTTGGCGTATTGCACCACGAAATTCGCGGTGGTGGGGCTCACCAAATGCATTGCGCTCGATCACGCTAAGCAAGGCATCCGCGCGAATGCGATCTGCCCCGGCCGCGTCGAGACGCCGTTCGTGAGCGCGCGCCTCAAGGAATATCCGGATCCCAAGAAAGCTTACGAAGACATGGCGTCCACCCAGGTGCTCGGTCGCATGGGCAAACCAGAAGAGATCGCTGCGGCGGCGCTCTACCTTGCGAGCGACGAGTCTTCGTTCGTCACCGGAACCACGTTCCTGATTGAAGGCGGTTGGACAGTGGGCAAGTGACGGGAAGGGCAAGGGAGCGCGCTTATGAAGTTGCGAGTTTACACCTACAAGAATTGCGGCACATGTCGCAATGCGGTGAAATTCCTCAACGCTCGCGGCGTGGATTTCACCGAGGTGCCGATCCGCGAACAGCCGCCGACTCTGCGCGAACTGGAGCGAATGCTCGGCTACTACGACGGCGAGATTCGCAAGCTGTTCAATACTTCGGGTCAGGATTACAAGGCGATGAACATGAAGGAACGCCTGCCGAAATTGAGCACCGCCGAAGCGCTCGCCCTGCTCGCGAAGAATGGCAACCTAGTGAAGCGACCATTTCTGCTGACAGCCAAATTTGGGCTCGTTGGTTTCAACGAAGCCGACTGGAGTGCTTTGCTGAAGTAGGCGTGCGTCAACCGCTCACGTTTCCAATTCCCCAGCAGGGCCGGCTTCATCTGGCGGTTCCGGGAGAATCAGGGCCACAACAAACGCCGGAACGTAGAGGAACGACGCGTAGAACAGCGTCGTGCGGAAATCCACCCCGCTCGTGATCACTCCGGAAAAGCCCACGCCCACCGCGGAGGCGATGCGACCAATATTGTAGCAAAATCCCGCGCCGGTGGTTCGAAGCAGCGTGGGAAACAGCGGCGGCAGATACATCGTGAAGAGACCGAAGACGCCAGAGAAAAATCCCACGATCGGAAACCAAACCCACAGGAGCGATTCCCAGCCGCGCGGTTGGTAGAAGGTAGCGAACATCGAAATGAAGAAGCCGGCGTAACAGGCCGCGATCGCCCGTCGGTAGCCGACCTTGCGCGCGATGAAGGATGCAAAGAAATTTCCAACGATCGACACGCCGATGATCAGGAAGAACGCAATGCTGACGACCTTTTGTTTTTCCGACGCGACCCATTTGTCCAACGCAGGCGGCGCCACGGTGGCGTTCGCCGCCGTGAACTCTGCCACGAATGCGGGATAGCGCGCGTTGAGCGAATCCGCGAGTTCGGGAAGGCTCCGCAAGTGTTGCGCGTGCCAGAACATGAACGCCCACCACGCGGTAAGCCCGGACGCGCACACGATGATGGTCAGCAATGTGGTTCGGCGCACTTCACCCCGAAAGAGATCGAACACGCCCGGAGGCTTTCCCTTCGCAGCGTTTTGCGCGGCGTGCCATTCATCCGGCTCGGGCACGTGACGACGAATCCAAAACACGAGCAACGCTGGCATGATGCCAACGAGGAACACGTACTTCGGATGCAGATCGGCCATGAGGTAGGTCGTCAGGCAAGCGAGAAGCACGCCGAGGTTCACGCCGGTTTGCAGCACAGCGGCGATCCACGGACGCCAGTTCTTCGGCCACGTTTCCGAGAGCAACGCCGAGCCGACGGCCCATTCGCCACCGATACCCAGCGCGGCGAGGAAACGGAAGATCATCAACTGCCACCACGTGTGCGCGAAGAACGCGAGACCGGTGAACGCTGCGTAGGTCAAAATCGTCAGGCTCAACGCCCGGCTGCGTCCGAGCAAGTCGCCCATGCGTCCGAAAAATCCTCCGCCCAGCGCCCACCCAAAAAGAAATGCCGCTTGTATGATACCAGCCTTGTCCTTCGCCATGGTTGTCGCGGCGTCGGTCCCGAGGTTGGGATATTGGTTGAGCACCAGCGCCGTAACGAACGGCAGCGCCACCAACCCGTAGAGGTGCATGTCGAGTCCGTCGAACAGCCAGCCGAGCCACGCGGCGATGCCGGACTTCCACTGCTGGGGCGAAAGTTCGCGCAGGCTGGACACTTCCTTGGTCGCCGGGGGGACGCCAGCAGGCGTGGCTATGGGGTTCGATTGTCCGGGCATGGGCCGGACAGTAGCGACCGTATGTGTGGCAGGCAATTAACAATTACCGGCCAGCGAACGGATTTTTAGCGAACGCAAATTCCGTCACCGGCTTTCCGCCGATGAGGTGTTCCTGCACGATGCGCTCCAGAACTTGCGGAGTGCAGGAGTGATACCAGACGGCCTCCGGATACACCACGGCGATGGGACCGCTCACGCAGATTTGCAGGCAGTTCGCCTTGGTGCGGAACACGAGCGCTTCCGGGCCGACGAGGTTCAATTCTTTCAGCCGGCGCTTCAAATACTCCCAGGACTCCAGGCCGGCTTCTTCGGCGCAGCACTTGGGCTTGGTCTGATCCGCGCAGAGAAGAATGTGACGCCGGTATTTTTCGACGCCGAGGTCGGTGACGGCGGAAGCGAGCGCGTTCATGAATGTCTTGTAGCGCGGAAGCGTTGCGAACTCCAGTCGCGTGAGCGGAAAACTGCGCGTCACCCGGCGTATCGCCGTGCGGCCGCGCCGCTCGACACGTTTCCCGCTTTTCTTTTGGGACAAGATGTTCATGATCGGCTCGTGTCCCATCCGAACAACCCTGTGACTGCCCAATACTCCACTTCCATGAATCGTCGTGAAATGATTTCCCGTACCGGCGCGGCCGCGCTCGGACTTGCATTCGCCAGTTTTTCCCTGCCTCGGGCCGTGGCGGCGCCGAAGCGCAAAGTGCTCTTTTTCTCCAAGTCTTCCGGATTCGAGCACTCGGCGATCAAGCGCAACAACGGCCAGCCGAGCTTTGCCGAGCAGGTTCTCGCGGATATCGGGCCGAAGAACGGATTTGAATTCACCTTCAGCAAGGACGGCTCGTTGTTCACGCCGAAGTATCTCGCGCAGTTCGACGCGCTGTTCTTTTACACCACTGGCGACCTCACCACCGAAGGCAACGACAAGCAGCCCCCCATGACCAAGGAAGGCAAGCAAGCCTTCCTCGATGCCGTCGCGAACGGCAAGGGTTTCGTGGGCACGCATTCGGCCAGCGACACGTTCCACACGGGTGAATCCGGCGGCGGCAATCCGACGGAACGGGGTGGGCGTTACAAGAATTACGGCGACGCGGCCGATCCGTATGTCAAAATGCTGGGTGGTGAATTCATCAAGCACGGAAAACAACAGCCTTCCAAGATGCGCGTGGTTGATCCGAAGTTCCCCGGCTTTGACAAGGTCGAAAAAGATTTTGGCCCCAACGAGGAGTGGTACTCGTTGAAGGACTTCGCGAAGAACCTTCACGTGCTGCTCGTGCAGGAAACTGGCCCGATGGAAGGTAACGAATACAAACGCGCTCCCTACCCGGCGACGTGGGCGCGGATGCACGGCACCGGACGAGTGTTCTACACGTCGATGGGCCATCGCGAGGACGTGTGGACCAATCCGACCTTCCAAAGCATTCTCCTCGGCGGCCTCGGCTGGGCGACGCGTAACTTCGATGCCGACGTGACCCCGAATCTCGAGCAAGCGGCACCTGGCTTCGCCGAAATCCCGCCCCAGAGTCCGCCGCCCGCGCCGAAAAAGGCGACCGACAAAAAGAAGAAAGCGTGATTGCCACCGTTCCGCGTGCGGACGAACTGAACGGCAGATTGGTGAATCCCGGCTGGCTCCCAGGCGTGAACCTCGATACATTCACGCCATGAATCCTCTGCGGATTTTTTGGATGGGCGTGTGGCACCTGATCTTTGGCTGCCGGAAACTCATCGCCCGTCTGCGCGGAAAAAAGCTCGAAGGTCCGGCCGCATTCGCATCGTTGTCCGCCCCGAAGGAGCCGGAGAAGGTCGTCGTTCGTCCGCTGCACAAGCACGCGTACACGGGTACATATTCTCCCGACGCCATTGAACGGCTCAAGCAGGCGGCCGAGGGAGGCGACGTCGCGGCGCAATTCAAGCTCGGCGTCTGTTACGCCAACGGCGATTCGGTGCTGCCCGACTACAATGAGGCCTTCAAGTGGTTCAATCTCGCGGCAAAGAAAAACTTCGCGCCCGCGGAAAACAGCATCGGTATTTGCTACGCCAACGGTCAGGGCGTGGAGACGAATGCAGTCGAAGCGGTGAAGTGGTTCGCCAAAGCCGCCGCGCAGGAATACGCGCCCGCGCAAGTGAGCCTGGGGATCTGCCATCAAAACGGGGTTGGCACGCCGCAGAACTATGACCTCGCGGTAAGTTGTTATCGCAAAGCCGCCGAGCGGGGCGACGCGATGGCCGAGTTCAGTCTGGGCGCCTGCTATGCGAACGGGCATGGCGTTTCGCGAAACGAACTGGAGTCCGTGCGGTGGTTCGCCAAGGCGGCGGAGCAAGGCCATCCCGAGGCGGAATACGAGATCGGCCTGGCGTGTGAGAAGGGGATTGGTTTCGACGTGAACCTGGAAATGGCGGCGCGCTGGTATCGTGCCGCAGCGGAGGTGGGCTTGCCGATCGCCCAAGTGCAGCTCGGATCCTGCTACCTTAACGGTCGCGGGGTGGAACGCGATCCCGTGAAGGCATATCAATGGTACGGGCTCGCAGCGAAAAACCTCGATGCGCGCGGGATGGAGGAGTTGGAGAAGTTGTCCGAACGTCTCACGCCGCAGCAGATTGCCGACGGTCGCGGGCGCATCATCAAGTTCGTGAAACTCAAGCCCGCCTGCGTTTCCCGCGAGATTCCGCTCGAGGACGAGTAAGCTTTACTCGAACGCGCTCGTGACCGGCTTGCCGTCGAAGTCGGCGGGAATCGGACGATCCAACAACCACAACGCGGTCGCAGCCGTGTCGTACGTTTTCACCGGCGCAGTGATGGTGAAATTCTTCTTCACGCCCTTGCCCCACGCGATCCAGGGAATGTTCATGTCCTCGGGCGAATTCGATCCGTGCGTTTTGTCATGACCCCCGTGATCGGCGCTCATGATCACGACGCTGGATCCGGCGATGCCAGCCTTTTCAATCGCGGACTTCAACACGGCAAGAGCGGCATCCGAGTTGGCGAACGCTTCGATCTGCTGCGGGGTGCCCCAGCCGTACTTGTGCCCGGCGTTGTCCGGATCGGCGAAGTGCACGAAGCACAGCTGTGGTTTCTTGGCGATGATGTAGGCGGCGGCTTCGGAAGCGACGACGTTGGCGAGGACCGTGCCCTCCTTGGTCATCTTGGTTTTGCCATCCTTCTTTCCGGCGTTGCTGCCGTCGTCCTTGGTGATCTCCGCCTGCTTCGCCGTGGCATATGAAAATTCGTCGACCGTGCCGGGCAGGTTCAAGTGTTTGAACTTCTCCTTGCCCACAAACATCGCCGTCGATGCGCCGGCTTTCTTCGCCTCGGAGAACACCGTGGGGACCTTCACCAGACCTGCGCCGGGCACCCAGTTGTTCCAGGTGATATTGTGTTTCTTGATATCGACGCCGGTGAGCATTGACGTGTGCGAGGGCAGGGTGATGCTCGGGAAAATGGTCTGCGCGGTCCACGTGTGCGCGCCTTCCTTGACCATTCCCTTGAGCGTCGGCATGGCGCTCTTGTCGATCACGGCAGGCTTGCCGCCGTCGAAGCTGACGATGAAGACGTGTTCTGCTCGCGGTGCGGCGAAGGCGGCGACGGCGGTGAGGAGAACGGCGGCGGTGGCGGAGATTTGGCGCAAGGAGACGATCATGATTGGTGCTTTTAGTTGGTCAGTTGGACAGTTCGTGTGCCGGAAAATTCACACAACCGGACGCGGTCGTTCGAAAGCGCGCGAGTCGCAGGATCAATGCTGCGTGCGCTTGGTGAACATGTGCGTTGCGTGGCCGTAGAAGACCTCCGCCGCTTCCATGATCGTTTCGGAGAGCGTCGGGTGCGGATGCACGCACAGCGCGAGATCTTTGGCGGTGGCGCCCATTTCTACGGCAACGACGCCTTCGCCGATCAGTTCGCCGGCGCCGTGACCCACGATGCCCACGCCGAGCACTCGCTCAGTTTGCGGATCGACGATGAGCTTGGTGAGGCCGTCGGTCTTGTCGAAGGTTAACGCGCGACCAGAAGCGCCCCACGGGAAGCGGGCCACTTTCACTTCGATGCCCTTGGCTTTCGCTTCATTCTCGGTGAGACCGCACCAGGCGACTTCGGGTTCAGTGAACACGACCGCTGGAATAATAACATTTTCAAACGCGGCCGCTTCGCCGAGCAACGTTTCGACCGCAATGCGCGCTTCCTTGGAAGCCTTGTGGGCAAGCATGACGCCGCCTGCGATGTCGCCGATGGCGTAGATGTGCGGATCGGAAGTCTGCTGTTGCGCGTTAACTTTGATGAAGCCTTTTTCGTCGCGCGCGACCGTGGTGTTTTCGAGGCCGAGATTCTCGCCGTTCGGCACGCGGCCGACAGAAACGAGCACGCGATCGTAGAGCTCTTCGACAGTCTTGCCGTCGTGTTCGATCACCACTTTGATCTGCTTGCCGACGGTGGCCATCTTCTGAACCTTGGCCTTGAAGCGAATTTGAGTGAACGCCTTCTCGGCCGCCTTCTGCACGGGGCGAACGAGATCGGAATCAGCGCCCATCAACATGCCATCGAGCGCTTCTACCACGGTAACTTTGCTGCCGAGAGCGGCGTAAACGGTGCCCAACTCCATGCCGATGTATCCGGCGCCGACGACGAGTAACGATTGTGGAATGTCCTCAATCTGCAACGCCTCGGTGGAGGTCATTACGCGCGGGTTTCCGAGATCCCATGCTTTCGGCAACGCCGGCTTCGAGCCGACGGCGACGATGCAATGATCGTAGGTGACGAACTTCTGACCTTCGGCCGTCTCAACCCGCAGGGTCTTCGAATCTTCGAAGTGACCGCGCCCGCTGATGACTTGCACACCGCGCGCCTTGGCGAGCATGCCGATGCCTCCGGAGAGCTTCGCGATGATGGTGTCTTTCCACGCGCGCATCTTGTTGAGATCGATCTTCGGCGCTTCGAACGTGAGACCATGCGCGGCAGCTTCGCGCGCTTCAGGAATCATCTTCGTGGCGTGAATCAACGCTTTCGACGGAATGCAACCGCGGTTGAGGCAAACGCCACCGAGGTTTTTCTCCTGTTCGATGAGGATGACTTTCTTGCCTTGGTCTGCGGCGTAGAACGCGGCCGCATAGCCACCAGGGCCAGCGCCCAGCACGACGATTTCAGTTTTGATCGGGTCCATGAAAAGTTTTGAGATTTACGAGTTACGATTTACGAATGCGGCTCACAGCTTGGTGTCCGCCTCGCTGAAGCTGGTCAAAGCGGCCACCAAGTCCACGGTGAAACGCGCGGCCACGCCGCCATCAATCACGCGGTGATCATAGGAAATGGTCAGCGGCAGCAGCAGGCGCGGCTCGATTTTGCCGTTTACGACCGCCGGCTTCAGCGCACCCTTGCCGAGGCCGAGAATCGCAACTTCGGGCTTGTTCACGATCGGAGTGAAGTGCGCGCCGCCGATAGCGCCTTGATTGGAAATGGTAAACGTGCCGCCCTTCATTTCATCCGCGGTAACTTTGCGATCACGTGTGCGTTCAGCAAGCGCGGCGAGTTCCTTCGCGAGATCAAACAGGCTCTTCTTGTCCACGTCACGGATGACGGGAACCATCAGGCCCGCCTCGGTATCGACGGCGATGCCGACGTGGTAATACTGCTTGAGGACAATTTCCTGCGTTGCTTCGTCGATGCTCGAATTGAAGATCGGATGTTTCTTCAATGTCGCGACCAGCGCCTTGAGCGCAAAGCACGTGACGGTGAGATTCGCGCCTTTGGCTTTGTAGGCGTCGGCGTGTTTCTTGCGCAGTTCCATCAACGCGGTGATGTCCACTTCCTCGAACTGGGTGACGTGCGGGATCGCGTTCCAATTTTCCACCATCCGGCGGCTGATGACTTTACGGAGCTGCGTCATCGGCTGCTTCGTGACCGCGCCCCATTGGGAGAAGTCGATCGATTCAGCGACGGCTTTCGGCGCCACGACAGGAGCCGCGGCGACTGGCGCTTTCTTCGCGCGCGCGGCCAGCGACTGCAATTTGGCAATGTAGGCGCGCAAGTCGGCCATCACGATGCGGCCGCCATCTTCGCTACCGCGAATGCGGCGCAGATCCAAACCGAGCTCGAGCGCGATTTTGCGAACGGACGGCGAGGCGGCTGGCGCGACGCCCGCGGGGAGCGGAACCAATTCCGCGTCGTCCTCTTCGTAGCTCTCATCGACGTCCGCTTCCACTTCCTCGACTTGTGCCGGGGTGGGGGCACGGCGGGCGGGGGCTTTAGCCGGCTTCGCTTCGGCAGCTGGCGCTGCGGTGGCCGCGGCGGGCGCGCCGGCACCGTCTCCGAGCGTCATGATGCGTGTGCCGACGGAAATCTTGTCCCCGGCCTTGACGTAAATTTTCGCAACGCGACCAGAAGCGGTGGCGGGCACGGGAGCGACGGCTTTTTCGTTCTCCAATTCCAGGATCGTCTGGCCTTTTTCGACCGAATCGCCCTCTTTGACGAGGATGCTGACGACGACTCCGGATTCGGAGCCTTCGCCCAAGCTGGGGAGCTTTATGTCCATAAATTCAATTTCAAATCTCTGCCCGCGCCTCGCGCGGAGCGCATACTTGAGCAGCTTTCAAAATGCGGTGCAATAGGAGTTTCATGTCGTTGAGGTTGTCTGCGCGTCGCCGTGGAGAATTCTCTAGCCAAGCGGATTCGCCAGCGGTACACGTGGCTCGCGAAACAAACTTCGATCAGAAACAAAGGAACTTTATGAAATCTATCCCTTCAGTCTGCCGTATCAGCCTGAGTACCGTCGCGCTTGCGGCAACGCTTTCCTTCACCGGTTGCGAAACTACCGACAACCCGACCACGACTGGTTCCGGGGCGGCGGGTCCGTTCGCGACCCAAGCAAAGCTCACCGACGGACGCACCGTCGAGATCGGACCGTCGAGCGCGGCCGATGGCGGCTATAACTTCAAGGAGCCGCACTTGAACAAATGCTGGATCGTTGCTGGCTTTGATTTCAACGGCTACGACACGCTTTACATCGCCCCGACGGAATCGACCGCAAAGTTCAAGGACGACGAAGCGCCGATCCACGCGATCGCGAAAGAGAACTACGTGATCGAACTCAAGCGCACGCTCGGCGAACGCCGCGTGTTCGCGAACATCGTCACGCGCGAATCCGACATCAAGCCAGGCGCCAAGGTGCTCAAGCTTCAGAACACCATCACGGAATTCTCCAAGGGTGGCGGCGCGGCGCGCTACTTCGCCGGGCTCTACGGCGCGGGTCAGCCCAATCTGCGCGTTGCCGGCGTGATGACCGATGGCGATCGCAAGGTGTTCACCTATGAAGGTCGCCGCAGCGGTGTGACTGCGAACGCACGTTTGAGCGGTGGTTTCATGAAGGATGAAGACGTGCAAATCGGCGACATTCGCAGTCTCACGCTCGATCTCTCCGACTTCATCACCGTGATCGCGAAAAAATATCCGGGCGCGAAATAACTCACGGCTTCAACTTTTTCCAAGTCGCCGCGTCGAGTGGGTTCACCTGTTCGACGCGGCGGCGTTTTCTGGCCCACATCAGCGCGCCGCTGCCACGCGTTTTTCCGCCACGGTGATCCGCAGCGTCGGCGGTGCGAGGGTCGGATGATTGTTTCCCGCGAAACCGTGCACGACGCTGGCGCCGCGACCCGTCTCGGACGTCTCGCGCACGACAATCAGCGTGACGAGGCGATTGCGATCCGTGTTGAGGAACTCTACAAGCGATTTGCCACTGACCGAAACGGCGCCGCTCAATGTTCCTTCCGCCAGTTTGAACGTGCCCAGCTTTCTCACCTTGCTCAGATCCACGGAACCGGCGTCTTCCGATGCGGCTGGAGCGTTCGTCCAGTCGAGTTTGTCGGCGGACCAATTATCGAGCGTGTCATCGGTCACGCCGTAGACGCCAAATTGCGCATCGCCAAGGAACGACGCGAAACCGAAGCCCGTCGGTTCGAACACCAGCGTGAGACTTGCCTCTTGCGCGCGCAGGTCCGCGAGCGTCGCGAGATCGAACCGCAAGTAGGCCTTCCGCCGGAAGCCGCGGGTGTTGCTGTTCTTGAGCAGAAGCAACGTGTCGGAGAAGTGCCGATCGGTGCCCGGCGAGACAATGTAGGCGGCTTGTCCGCGGCCGCTCGCGCTGCTGATGATGTGCGTGTTCGCATTGGGCGGTTCGGTTCGACGGAACGAGCGCGCCGATTCGGTCTCCTCGCCGTTGCGTTGCGCGAACGCGTCGGCATTGATGCCGGCGGACTTACGCGTGGTGAGCCGGAGGTTTTCCCCGCTGCGATGATGCTGCAATTCCACCTCGCCCTTGAACACTTGCACCTGAGCCTGTCCCGCCGCATCGGCCGTTACGCCGAAATCCGTGCCGTGATCAATCAATCGCGCGTTCTTGGTCTCCACGACAAATCCAATCGCTGCCGGCGGAACATGCGCGACCAAAGCGCCGCTGTGGAGGAAGCAACGATTCGAGTGGATGAGTTCCAATTCCGCCGGACCTTCGAGCGTGAGCTTTGCGCCGGAACCGAACACGATCGTCGCCAAGCCTTCGGCGAGTCGCAGTCGTCCGGGTGCGAGCGCGGCGCCTTCGTCAGTCGGCAATCGGCCGCTTTCCCAACGCGCGCCTTTCGTGCCGGCGAGCGTAGCGATGCGGACAGTCTTCGCGGCGATTGATTTCGTGGTGCGTGCTTGCCCGAACCAGACGCCGCCCGCGAGCAAGGCCAACGCTGCGGCCGCGTAGAGGAGGTTTCGTTGCCACGAACGGAATCCGACCGAAACGATCTTGCTCGAGGAAGCTCCGTCTTCCTCCGGGCTCATCGCGAGAACTTCCGACAACAAAACATCCTTCACTTGCGCGCGGCGCGAACGCAGCGCGGCGTGGAGGTGCATATACTCCGTGTAAGTCCGGCGCAACGATGTGTCGCAGAGCACGAGCGTTTCGAGGCGCTTGCGGTCGGCGACAGAAAGTTCGCCGTCGAGCAGTTGATCGCACAGCGCGAGCAACTCCGCTTGGGGATCAGGCTGGGAGTTCATGGTCTGGTCGGTTCAGGGATTTGGTGACGCACTCGTGAAGCGTCTGGCGGATGCGGCTGAGTTGTCGGTAAAGCGCCGTGACGGTTCGCCCGAGACGCGCGGCCATCGCTTCGAGGTCGAGTCCATCTTGATAGCGGAGATGAACCACCTCGCGATGGTCGTCGCCCAGCTTGGCGATGCAGTCGTTGAGCAAACGTTCGCGCCGATCGAGATGTTCGGCGGACGAATCCGCCTCGTTGGCGATGGCGTTGATGAATTCGTCGGAGAATTCCAAGCGGTCGCGTTTGCAGCGCTTGCGATGCGCGAGGATCTGGTGAAAGGCGATCTTGCGTGCCCACGCGCCAAAGTTCGTGCCGGTTTGGAACTTCGCGAAGTGCCGCCACATGACAATTTTGGACTCCTGCAGAATGTCGTCGGCGTCCTGGACGTGCGGCACCAACGTCATCACGTAAGCAGCCACCATTCGCTCGTGACGAGCGAGTTGGTAGACGAATTCTTCGGCGCGATCGGGCTGCATCATGCGGTCTTGCTTCAAATAGTCCGTTTACAAACGAATTTGGACACGAAAAAAGATGTCCAAAAACCCAGCCACCCGACCTATAAGGGTGAATATCAACCTGAATTGCGTGAGCCAGTATCGTGTGCCAACCCCATTTCAGCGTGCTTTTCGCGCGCTCCTGCCGCTTGGTGTCGTCGCTGCCTTGGCGTTTTCTCGGCCGACGATTCGTGCGGCGGACGCCGACGGGACTGAGTTCTTCGAAAAGAAAATCCGCCCGTTGCTGGCGGAACATTGCCTCGATTGCCATAGCCCCGAGCACAAGATCAAAGGGGAACTTCGCCTCGACTCGCGCGACGGCTGGATGGCCGGCGGCGAACTGGGCGCGGTGATCGTTCCGGGCAAGCCCGAAGAAAGTCTTCTCATCAAAGCCGTGCGGTATCTCGACACGAAGTTGCAGATGCCGCCCAAGGTCAAACTCTCCGATGCTCAGGTCGCCGATCTCGAAGCATGGATCAAAATGGGCGCTCCCGATCCGCGCACCGGCGCGACGATCGCCAAGAAAAAATCCGGCATGGACATCGAAGCGGGACGGAAGTTCTGGTCATTCCAACCGGTGAAAAAAGTCGCGCCGCCTTCGGTGAAGGACGCGCAATGGCCGAAGACGGACATCGACCGCTTCATTCTGGCGAAGCAGGAGGAGAAAGGTTTCAAGCCCGCGCCCGACGCGAGCAAAGAGACCCTCGTTCGCCGTGCCTATTTCGCCCTGATCGGTTTGCCGCCGACACCGGAGCAGATTGATTCCTTCCTGAACGACTCGCGACTGGATGCCTTCGATCGGGTGGTGGATTCGCTTCTCGCGTCGCCGCATTTCGGCGAGCGCTGGGGGCGGCACTGGCTGGACGTCGCGCGCTTCGCGGAATCGAGCGGCGGCGGGCGCACGTTGCTCTTCAAAGACGCGTGGCGCTTCCGCGATTACGTGATCGAGAGTTTCAACGCCGACGTGCCCTTCGACCGCTTCGTGCGGGAACAGATCGCCGGCGATCTCCTGCCCGCGACGGACAATGCGGACCGCCGTCGCCAGCTCACCGCCACGGCGTTTCTCTCGCTCGGCCCGACCAACTACGAGGAACAGGACAAGCGCCAACTGCGCTTCGACGTCATCGACGAGCAGCTCGAAACCATGGGAAAATCCCTGCTCGGAATGACCATCGGCTGCGCGCGTTGCCACGATCACAAGTTCGATCCGATTCCACAAAAGGATTACTACGCGCTCGCCGGGATCTTCGCGAGCACCCGCACGCTGTTCAATTACACCGACAACGTCGCGCGCTGGATCGACGCACCGCTTCCGATGGACGGCCCGAAAGAATCCGAGCTGCGCGCGCACGAGGTGAAGGTGGAGTTGCTCAAGGCGCAATTGGACGCGGCGAAAAAAGAGAACCGCCGGCTGCTTGGTGACGTCGCGAAAGCCACCGACAAGACCATCGGCAAACCGGTCGAGATTGCGTCCGTCGGCGGAATCGTGGTGGACGACGCGGATGCGAAAGTCGTCGGTGAATGGCGCCAATCGAAGTTCGCGCGGAGCTACATCGGCGCGGGCTACCTTGAGGACAGGAACGGCGGCAAAGGCGAGAAGACGCTCACGTTCGTTCCACCGATTCCGAAGTCGGGTCGGTACGAAGTGCGCCTCGCCTACACGCCGTTGGAAAACCGTGCGACCAACACGCCCGTGACCATCTTCCACGCCGATGGCGAGCAGATCATTTACGTGGATCAACAGGAGCCGCCGCCGATCATGGGACGGTTCGTTTCGCTGGGACAATTTCGCTTCGAGAAAGATGGTGCGGGCTACGTGCTCATTTCGAACGACGGCACCAAAGGACACGTTGTTGCGGACGCGGTTCAGTTCATCCCCGTCGAAGACTTGGCGAAAGATCCTGCGGCAGTGGCGATGAAGGAAAACAAACAGTTGCGCAAGACCGACACCGCCGCACGCGAGTTGGAAAAGGAATTGAAGAAACTCAACGCCAGCGGGCCGCAACGCCCCGTCGCCATGGCGGTGCGTGAAGGTGACGAGGATGAAATTCGTGACACGGAGGTTCGCGTGCGCGGCATTGTGCACAACAAAGGCCCGCTCGTTCCGCGCGGTTTCTTGCAAGTGGCCACGCACAGCAAAGCGCAGGCAATTCCCGCGAAGGAAAGTGGCCGCCGCGAGTTAGCTGATTGGCTCGTGTCGCCGGAGAATCCGTTGACCGCGCGCGTCACGGCGAATCGCATCTGGCACTGGCTCTTCGGCAGCGGACTCGTGCGCACGACCGACAACTTCGGCGTCACCGGCGAGGCGCCGTCGCACCCTGAGTTGCTCGATCATCTCGCCGTGCGTTTCG
Organism: Limisphaerales bacterium; assembly: GCA_044224905.1. Lineage (GTDB taxonomy): Bacteria > Verrucomicrobiota > Verrucomicrobiia > Limisphaerales > JBGAJN01 > JBGAJN01. Next base: position 729,652 of record JBGAJN010000004.1, on the reverse strand, counting down.
TTGAGCAGGGTTGGTCGGTGAAGAAACTTGTGCGCGAGATTATGCTCAGCCACGCGTGGCAGATTTCCACTGGCGCTCCGCAACCCACCGATCCCGACAATCGTCTGCTCTCGCATTTCCCTCGTCAGCGTCTCGACGCCGAGCAGATTCGCGACACGATGCTCGCCGTGAGCGGCAAGCTCGACCTGCGCATGGGCGGTCTTAACATTCTGGGCGCCGGTGGCGTCATCATTGACGCGAACAACTCCAGCGCGCAGAACACGGAGTATGGCTACATTTACGCCGACTCGCGTCGCAGCGTTTACACGCCGGCCTTCCGAGCGAAGCGGCTCGAGTTGTTTGAAGTGTTCGATTTTGGAAACATCAACCAATCCCTCGGCCAACGGAACGTCAGCACCGTCGCTCCGCAGGCGTTGTATTTGTTGAACAGCCCGTTCGTCATGGAGCAGGCGAAGTTCGCCGCGGAACATTCGCTCGCGAATCCCAGGCTCGACGAAGCCGCGCGGCTCGACCTCGCGTATCGCACTGCCATCGGCCGACTGCCGACCAAGTCCGAGCGTGAAACCGTGATGCGATTCCTCGGCACAATCGGCGGCGATTCCGGCGATGACGCCAAGCGCCTCGAAATGTGGACCTACATTTTCCAAACGCTCTTCGCCTGCGTGGATTTCCGTTATCTGAACTGACGAAATAAATTCGTGAAAATGTCCACCACCTGCGTCAAATAACCCGTGTTGCCCATGATGTCCTCACTCACCAATCGCCGTGAAGCCCTGCAGCGTCTCGCTTGCGGCTTCGGTTCCCTGGCACTCGCGGGCATCGCCGCGCAGCAAACCGCGAAGGCCAACCCGGTCAATCCACTCGCGCCGCGTCCGCCGCAGTTTCCCGCGCGCGCCAAACGCGTGATCTTCCTGTTCATGGCCGGCGGCGTCAGCCACGTGGACAGCTTTGATTACAAGCCGCGCCTCGTGAAAGAGGACGGCAAGATGCTCGACTTCCTCGATCAACGAAACATCGCGCGCACCGGCATGGGCGCGACGATGCGCGTGATGAAACCGCTTTGGGACTTCAAGCAACGCGGCCAGAACGGCGCGTGGGTTTCCGATTTGTTCCCGCACATGGCGGCGCACACGGATGATTACTGCGTCATCCGCTCGATGCACACCGAGGGCGTCGCGCACGGTCCCGCCACGTTGTTCATGCACACCGGCACGACCAACCTCATCTGGCCGTCGATGGGCTCGTGGGTCAGCTACGGCCTCGGCTCGGAGAACGAAAACCTTCCCGCATTTGTCAGCCTCAGCCCCGCGATGGCGAATGGCGGCCCGCGCAATTACGGCAACGCCTTCCTTCCCGCCGTGTATCAAGGCACCGCGATCGGTCGCGCCGGAACGCCGGCGAAAGAAGCGAACATTCGCAACATCATCAACTCCTCGCGCTCGTTCGAAGAGCAGCGGCGGCAGTTTGAATTGTTGCGCGAGATCAACGCCGAGCAATTGTCCCGCGCTCCGGGCGAATCCGAACTCGAAGCGGTAATCAATTCCTACGAACTCGCCTGGCGCATGCAGAACAACGCGCCCGACGTGCTCGATCTTTCGAAGGAATCTGAATCCACGCTCGCGCTCTACGGCATCAACGAAGCGAAGACGGACAACTTCGGTCGCCAATGCCTCATGGCTCGTCGCCTTGCCGAGTGCGGCGTGCGCTACATTCAGGTCAGCTATTCCGACAACTCGAACAACCCTGCGTGGGATCAGCATTCGAACATGCCCAAGCACAAGGACCACGCGCAGGCGGTGGACAAACCGGTCGCCGGCCTGCTCGCGGATCTCAAACAGCGCGGGTTGCTCGAAGACACGATCGTCTGGTGGGGCGGCGAATTCGGTCGCACACCGTACGCGGAAAAGAACGGCACGGGTCGCGATCACAACCCCACCGGCTTCAGCGTGTGGCTCGCTGGCGGCGGCTTCAAGCCGGGCATGGTTTACGGCGCGACCGATGACATGGGGCACTTCGCGGTCGAAAACAAAGTCCACATGCACGACCTGCACGCAACGATTCTTCACCAACTGGGATTGGATCACGAGAAGCTCACCTTCACCCACAACGGCCGCCCCTTCCGTCTCACCGACGTCCACGGAACCGTGGTGAAAGACATCATCTCCTGACAAAGCACCGTCGGCGCTGCGCTGGCAGTTTTGAATCTCAAGGGAACAGGGACGAAAAACACCGAGCGACTCACGCCAAACTCGCGCTCGGACATCACCACTCGAATAGAATTTCCAAATATGAAACCCAAAATCGAACACCGATCATCGAACATTGAACACCGAACCACCCGAATGACGCACACTCCGAAGTTCGATGTTCGAAGCTCACTGGTCGTTGTCCTCGTTTCCCTTCTTTCCACGTTCTCCCTGTTCGCCGCCGATCCGCACGATCAATCCGGCGTCCCGCTCGAAGTGGATTCACCCGATGCGAAGCTGACCAAGATTGTCCTACTCGCCGGCGGACCGAGCAGCAAGGCGATGGCTCACGAATACTTCGCCGGCTGCGCGCTGTTGATGAACTTGCTCAAACAGACGCCCGGCGTATGGCCCGTGATGGCGCGCGATTGGCCGAAGAACGAGGCCGTCCTCAATGGCGCGAAGACGATCATTTACTACGGCGACGGCGGCGGGAAGCAGCCGTTCATCGAACCCACCCGCTGGGCGAAGTTCAGCGCGATGATGGATTCGGGCGTGGGCTCCGTGCTCCTGCATCAAGCAGTAGATTTTCCCGCCGGTCCGGACGCCGAGAAGGTGAAGGGCTGGCTCGGCGGCGTCTTCCACAGCGACATCGGTTCGCGCGGGCATTGGGACATGGATTTGAAGCCCACGGCCACCGGACATCCGGCGTTGCGTGGCGCGCAGGCATTCGCGGCTCCAGGCGATGGTTGGCTGTTCAATCTCCATTTCGCCGAAGGCAAGGGCTTCACGCCGCTACTTGTCGGTCAAGTTCCTGACAAAGGTCGTTCCTCCGCAGATGCGAAGAAACACGCCGGCCGTGATGAAATCATCGCGTGGGCCTATGAACGTCCGAAGGGCGGTCGTGGTTTCGGTTTCACGGGCGCCGATATTCACAAGAGCTGGAGCTACGCGAGCCAGCGCAAAGTCGTGGTTAATGGCATTCTCTGGACCGCCGGAGTCGAAGTTCCCGCCGACGGCGCGCCCGTGAAATTCGACGACGCTGACTTGAATCGCAACCTTGACGTCAAGGCCGCCCCCGCGGCGAAGGCGGCGAAGGCGGCCAAGGGGAAAAAGTAGCCCGAGCGCGTTTAAGTTTCGTCAGGTCGCTTGCGGGATGGATGTGTTCCGGCATAAACTGTTGGACGTTTTGTGCCGCTGATGGAAACGCTTCGTGACTTAGATTTAAGCCCGCTCACCCGGAGAGTTTGGCGAGGAACCTCCGTCGGGATTCTGTTGCTGTGCTCGGTTTTGCGAATTGTTGCCGCTCCCGTAAAGCCCGGGGATCTGGAGTTCTTCGAGAAACACGTCCGACCAATCCTTGTCGATCAGTGCTACGAATGTCACAGCGCAGGTAAGCAGGCGAAAGGCGGTCTGCTGCTCGATTCGCGGGCGGCAGTTTTGCGTGGCGGTGATCATGGCCCGTCGTTGGTTGTGGGTGAACCGGCCAAGAGCCGCCTGATCGAAGCCGTACGCTATCAAAAGGATGATCTGCAGATGCCGCCGAAGCACCGACTGCGAAGCGAAGAGGTGAAGGTTCTGGAAGAATGGATTCGCCGTGGCGCTCCCGATCCGCGCGAGGAAATTGGCGTGGCCCCCGTGGCGAAGTATCAGGTGGATTTTAACGTTGCGAAGAATTTCTGGTCGTTCCAGTCGCTGCGCGCGCCCATCGTGCCGTCGTCAAAATCGAGGTCGCTCAACCCGATCGATCATTTCATTGCGGCCAAGTTGGAAGAGAAGGACCTTCAACCCGCGCCGCCCGCCGATAAGCTTACGCTCATCCGCCGAGTAACGTTTGATCTGATCGGCTTGCCCCCGGCGCCTGAGGAGGTGCGGGCTTTTCTCGCAGATCAGAGTCCCGTTGCCTTTGCCCGCGTGATCGAACGGTTGCTGGCTTCACCGCAATACGGTGAGCGCTGGGGGCGGCATTGGCTCGATGTGGTGCGCTATGCCGATACTGCGGGCGACAGTTCGGATTTTCCGATTCCGCAGGCTTACAAGTATCGCAACTACGTTCTGGATTCGTTCAATGCGGACAAGCCTTACGATCGATTTCTCAAAGAGCAGATCGCCGGCGACTTGCTGCCATTCACCAATGAACTCGAGCGGCGGGATAATATTGTGGCTACGGGGTTCATCGCGTCCGCCCGGAGATTCGGCGTTAGCGACGAACGGCATCTCACGATTGAGGACACAATTGACGTGGTTGGCAAAGCGATGCTCGGACTTACCGTCAGTTGCGCGCGCTGTCACGATCACAAGTTTGATCCGATTTCGACGCGCGATTACTACGCGCTCTACGGCATTTTCAACAGCACGCGCTACCCGTTCCCCGGTTCGGAGACGGACAAACATCAGAGGGATTTTGTCCCGCTCGTGCCGCAGGTGGATACGGATGCATTGTTGTTTCCGTTCACGGTCGGACTTGCACAACTCGATGCACGAATCAAGGCGCTGACACTGGAAAAAGCCGCACTAACTTCAAAGCCGGGCGATGCAGCGTTGAACCCGGGACGCATCCAGGAAATCGACTCGGAATTGCAAAAAGCCAACCGAGAGCGGGAGGCGGTGATGGACGATATGCCGATTCCCGACAACGCCTATGCGGTGACTGAGGGAACGCCGAAGGACGCGCATTTGCAGCGGCGCGGTGAGCCGAACAACCTCGGTGAAGCCGTGCCGCGCGGATTCTTGCAGGTGCTCGGCGGGCAGCGGTTGCCCGAAAATTTTCCCGGGAGCGGCCGGCTCCAACTCGCCGAATGGATCGCCAGTCCGGCGAATCCGTTGACCGCGCGCGTGATGGTGAATCGCATCTGGCAGCATCATTTCGGAAAGGGCCTTGTGGCGACCCCGAATGATTTTGGTAAACAAGGTCGCGCGCCGACGCATCCGGAGTTGCTTGATTTCCTGGCAAGCCAATTCATTCAGCAAGGCTGGTCGATCAAAGCGATGCACCGGATCATTCTTATGTCGGAAACGTATCAGCGCAGCAGCAATGCGAACCGGCGGGCGCTGATCTACTCCCCGCGTCATGCCGCGCAGTGGGGAATCAGGGCTGCGGGCGCTTCGCCCGCCGAAGTCGATCCGGGCAACGACCTGTTGTGGCGTTTCAATCGCCAGCGTCTCGATGCGGAAATTATTCGCGACACCCTGCTTGAAGTCGCGGGGCAACTCGACCCAAACATGGGCGTGGCGCATCCGTTTCCGCCGGAGAGTCGCTGGAGCTACTCACAACACAACGCCTTTACCGCGACGTATGACCACCGCCAGCGGAGTGTTTACCTCATGCAGCAAAGGATTCGTAAACATCCGTTCTTTGCCACCTTCGACGGTGCAGACGCCAACGCGAGCACCGGCAGTCGATTGGTGAGCACGACGCCGTTGCAGGCGTTGTTCATGATGAATGACGTCTTCGTCGAGCAAATGGCAATCTATCTGAGCGCGCGCTTGATGCAGGAATCGGGCGAGGATCGTGCGCGCATCGAACGCGCTCACTGGCTGGCGTTTAGTCGTCCGGCCACGAAAAGCGAAGTCCGCGACGGTCTGGAGTTCTTGAAGAATTTCCGGCTCAAAGGAAAAGCCGCGGGTATCGCGGAAGGCCAACTCGACCTGAAAGCTTGGGCGGGCTATGTTCAAGCGGTGCTCGGCAGCAACGAATTCATCTGCGTCGATTGAGCCGCGAGCGACTGTTCTCATGAACGCTTTTTCAACCAACATCAATCGTCGCACGGCTCTGCGATCGTTGGTGACGGGTTCGATGTTGTTTCCAGCGATTGTGGCTGACCTGCTCGCGAAGGATGGCGGTTCCGCCGGTCCGTTGTCGCCCAAAACGCCGCACTTTCCGGCGAAAGCAAAGCGCGTGATCTTTCTCTACATGAGCGGCGGCGTGTCGCACGTGGACTCGTGGGATCCGAAGCCGAAGCTCTACGAAAGCCACGGAAAAGAAATTCCACCTTATCCGGGCGCGAAGACGTTGCAGTATTTGCAACAGTCGCCGTGGGGTTTCGAAGCGCACGGCAAGTGCGGCACCGAAGTGACTGAATTGTTTCCGCACTTGAGCGGCTGTGTTGATGACATCGCGTTGATCCGCTCGATGAAAGGTGACCACGGCAATCACTTCGAAGCGACGCTCGGCATGCACACCGGCTCGGTGACGTTCGCGCGGCCGAGCATCGGATCCTGGGTGAGCTACGGGCTGGGCACGGTGAACCAAAACCTTCCGTCGTTCGTCGTCCTCGCGCCGTATCTACCGTACGCGGGCGGGCAAGTGTGGTCGTCAGACTTTCTTCCGGCAGAGCATCAGGGCACGCGCGTAACTCCGGGCACCGAGCCGATCCCGAATCTCACGGCGCGCCTGCGGCCGGCGGAGTTGCAGCGGCTCCAGCTCGATTTGATGCAGACGATGAATCGTCGCCATCAGCAAGCGCGCGCAACCGATCCGGTGCTCGGCGCGCGCATGCGATCGTTTGAGACCGCGTTCGGCATGCAGATGGAAGCGCCAGCGGCGTTTGACCTCGCCAGGGAAACCGACGCCACATTGAAACTTTACGGACTTGAACGCGGCGGTACGCGCGGCTTCGGGTGGCAATGTATCGTAGCCCGACGGTTGATCGAGCGAGGCGTGCGGTTTGTGGAATTAATCGATTCGGGATCGAATGCAAACTGGGATTCCCACGGCGACATTGCTGATCACGAACCGCGCGCGAAGAACGTGGATCAGGCGATTGCCGCGCTGTTGAAGGATTTGAAATCGCGCGATTTGCTCAAAGACACGCTGGTCGTATGGACCACGGAATTCGGCCGGACGCCGTTCAGCGCCCAACGGGGAGCGAAAGGGCGTGAGCATCAGGCGCAGGTTTTTTCCTCGTGGCTTGCGGGTGGTGGTGCGAAGTCCGGGATTGTTTACGGCGAGAGCGACGACTACGGAATGGAAGTTGCCAAGGATCCCTGTCACGTCCACGATTTTCACGCGACGATCCTCCATCTGCTCGGGCTGAATCACGAGAAGCTCACGTATCGCCACGGCGGTCGCGACTTCCGTCTGACGGACATCGCGGGCAATGTCGTGAAGGGGTTGCTCGCGTAAGCGGGGTAGGGAGGTGCCATGCCACTTGCGGCTTTTCCCAAATGTTTCCTGAACGATCTCGTCGTGACTCGTTCAATGAGCGTGGAGCAGTGGATTGATCTGGCGGCGACGGAACTGGATGTGGACGGGTTGGAATTTTATTGGGGCTTCGTTCCAGCGGACGACGAAGTGGCGGTTAAAAAACTTCGCGCACGCATTGAATCTCATGGACTGACGATGCCGATGATGTGTTACTCGCCGGACTTCACCATTCCCGATGCAGCGGCGCGACGACGTGAAGTTGAAAAGGAAAAGCGCGCCATTGAAGTTACCGCTGCGTTGGGCGGACGTTTTTGTCGCGTCCTCAGCGGGCAGCGTCGCGCCGAGGTCACGCGCGACGATGGCATTAGGATGGCCGCGGATTGTATCACGTCGCTTCTGCCGCACGCGGAAAAGCACGGCGTCACCCTGATCCTGGAAAATCATTACAAGGACGGTTACTGGCAGTTTCCTGAGTTCGCGCAAAAGATGGATGTGTTCCTCGCGCTGCTGGACGCCATTCCGCGCTGCCCGTGGTTCGGCGTGAACTACGATCCATCCAACGCGATCATCGCCGGCGACGATCCGATTGCCCTGCTCGATGCAGTGAAAGATCGCGTCGTAACATTGCACGCCAGTGATCGCTATTTCGAAGGCGGCACCGCGGAGGACTTGCGGAAACTGGAGGCGCATCCGCACGCTGGCTACGCGCCAATTTTGAAACACGGCGTAATTGGGCGCGGCTTAAACGATTACGGCCGGATTTTTTCAATCCTCAAGAGCGTTGGGTTCAGCGGGTGGATCAGCATCGAAGATGGCGAAGATGGAACGGTGGGTATGGCCCACCTTCGCGAGTCCGCCGAGTTTCTGCGGAAGAAGATGATCGAACACGGACTGACGTGAGGTTGCTCGGTGGCGGTGTTTGGTTGCCCCTGTGGCATGAACTACTCCGCACGAACCATGACGTAGCCGCGGGTTGCGGGTAGCAGTGGCAGACTGTAAGTGCAGAACGGGGCGGCTCCGGGAATCCCGACGGCGAGAGGCGTCCAAGTGCCGGTCTGAAGATCAGAACGGGTGAGAAGCGTGTAGGTTTTTCCAGCGATGGCGTCCCATTTCAAATTTACCTGTCCGTTTGCACCGTTGGTAATTTCGACAATTTGGAGATGCGAGAGTCCGTTCGTGGGCAGCGTGCCGGCGAGGAATTCCTCCAAGTCTGTGAAACCGTCGCCGTCGGAATCGGAGGTTGCGTTGGCGGAAGTGAGGTTGTTGAAGTGAGTGATCTCCCAGGAGTCGCGAATGCCGTCGCCATCCGAGTCCACAGCCGGACTTAGCTTAAATGTCGCGGTGACGGCGATGTCTTGGGTGGCCATGCTGACGATGGTTGTGGCTGCGAGTGTGTTGGCCACGTACTGTGTCGCCCCGATCCAACGATCGAACACGTAGTCGACTGCGGGTGTATTCGCCGTCACCGTGATGGGACTGAATTCCCCGTAGGAGCCGTCACCCGACCCATTCACGACAGTGAGCAGATGTTCCGTGCCGCCGCGGATCGCGCTTTCCGCTGGGCCGGCATTGGTGCCGGGATTCGTGTAGGCGCTGTTGGTGGTGAGAAGAAAGCGGTCGACGATGACGCCGTCTTCGCGCATCCAGATGTTAAACGTGCGCACGCCTGGAGTGGCGATGTTCAGAGTAACGATGCCGCTGGAGCCCGATGTTAGCCACACCCACCGTCCGGCGTTGTTCTCCAAGCGATCGGCGACGAATTGTCCGTCGAGTCCCACGTTGATCGAGTTGTCACCGCCGGCAAGGCTCGGCATGCGGACAAACACGTAGTAAGTGCCCGCTGTGTGGAAATCGATTTTGAAATCCAGCCGCGGACCGTAGGTGCCGGCACCCGTTCCGAGCCCGGGATTGGGTTGTGATTCCATGCAGGTGCCGACCGCGCCGGTGACGGACATAGTGACTTGCCAAGTCATGCCGGTGGCTAGGCTCGTGCCCGCATACGCGGCGGTAAAATGTTCCGCCTCGACGACGACTGTACCATTGGTTTCGGCAAACGCGCCCACATTCGAACCATTGCCCACATCAGGTGTAGCCAGGATCGCCGACCAGTACGACTGCATGCCGGGAACGAGGCTCTCGCGGTCGATCATCCACTCGCGCCAAACCGCGAACGATTCGGCGTATTGATTGCGAAAGGCGAGCAGCGAGCGCATCGCCTTTTCGGCGCGTGGATTATTTGCCAGCGACACAAGCGGGTCGACCAGCGCAATTGCCTGCGCCGTGAGTCGGCCGTGGAGGCAAGCAACCTTCAGAAATTCGAGACGCGCCGCGGCGTTGGTTTCCGACGGGGCGAGCGTAGCGGCGGCTTCCGCGAGAATTTGCAGCGCGCCGTCGAACGCATAGTCCGTGTAGGTGCTGCCGTACGCCGGAACGCAGGAGGAGTAGCCGAGAATATCCGTGTTGCCGGCGTCCGCTTGATTGTTGATGAAGTTCTCCCAGTAGCTGAGGTAGTCGCGCACTTTGCTGGCGGCGCTGCCAAACGCGGAGCAGTACTCATTAAGGATCGCATCGATCGACAAGGTCGGCTCCGCGATCAATCGGCAGATCAGGTAATAATAGAGGCCGAAGCTTGCGTAGCTTCCGCACGTGCTGTCCGAGTCGAAGCCCTTGATGTTACCGCTGGCGAGCAGGCGTTTGAAATGTTCACCCACCCGTCGTGTGGGCCACTCGGGTCCGGCGTGCGCGGACAACATCCAGTTCGGTCGGAGATACATCTGGGTGCAACCATGCGCTATCCAGCCGAGGATGTTGGTTTCCGTTTCGGCAATGCCGTCGAGCAATGTATCGCTCGGCGCGCCGGGAATATAGGCGAGCGCCACATTGCTGGGAACGGTCGCCTCCAACGGTGCGTAGCGATACACGTCGTAAGCATAGCCGAACACCGTGGCGTTGGAGTTGATCAATTTGACGCGGTTGGCGATTTCTGCGTAGAAGCGGGCGTAGCGATCGCCAAGGCGCGCATCGCTCGAATCAAAGACGGTCAACGGCGTTTGTGCGGGGCGATCCCACGCCAGGCAGTTGGTGCAGACGCAGAAGCTGCGGCTGTCGTTGGGGCAGACGTTCACGTTGTTTCCGGCACCTGCGGCAAGCCATTCGTCGATGCGCTGTTGCCACACATTGGTTGAACTGACGTGTTGTTTTGTGAGGGTGGCGCCCGGATGCGGCTGCGATCGACCGGGGAGCAACTCCGCAAAATACTCGGGATGATTCGTGCCGTAGAGCGACCACCATTGTGTGAAATAATGGCCGAACGCCGGTTCCTTCCGGGTGCCCATGCGCATCCGGCGCAACCAACGCAATTCATCCATCGCGAGTTCCGTTTTGCGAACGCTGTTCGTCGGTATGACCGGCACGCCGAAACCGTAATTGGTGACGTTGTTGAGGTAAGTGCCGATTCGCGGGGTGCGATACTTTCGCTGCACGAGCGCGGGGCCGTTGGTGAGGTTCAAGTCGGGCACCACGACGGAAGGACTATTGGTCACGTGTGTCCCTAGTTCGCCGGGCCACAGCCAGCGCGTCTTAAGCACGTCACCCAGCAAGTGATAAACGCCGAACATGCTGCCCGGTTGGCAGTCGTTCAAGTCCCACCATACATCGGCGCCACCATCCCGGCCGACGATATAGAGATTCGTGCTGATCGTACGAATGACATAATACTCCAGATCAAGTCCCGCCGTGCTCACGCCGGCCCCGCTGGTCGCCGTGCTGGAGCCGACGTAAACACGGTTGAGCCCGGGATAGCTCGCTTCCGTGCCCACGACATTGATCGGCAAGGTGGCCCCGGAAATCCGTTGAACATGTTCCTGCAGTTCCTGTGCAGCCAACAACAAATAACCCGGCGGACTGGGTCGCGTGAGAATCACCGCCTTGGGCTGGCCATTGTCCGTCAAGGTTACCGGCGCGGCGGGCGCGGAAAGGTGGCCACACTGAATCAGCAGCGTGATCACGACGTATCGGACCCATACGACGAGGCATGGACTGGAGTAGGCGGTTTGCACGTGGTGATATGCGATTGGAAGCTTCTGCAGCGTCTCAAAATTGCGCGCCAAAGGCTAGGCAAATTGCGCGCTTCCGGGACTTTGGCGTTCCGGGCTACGTGTCCTTTTCCCGGCAATTCTCGTTGATGCGATTCTAGCGGTCCGTGGCGATCAAACTCACTTCTTTTTCCCGCGCCGGCTGATTCCGCAGCAGCGAAGTTTGGAGCATCGCCATAGCAAGCGTATCGCAACGCGAGGCGGCGGAATAAATGTTCTCCCGCACGGACGCGCGCGGGAGCGGGTTTTGATCGGGCCAGAATTTCTTCACCGCCCACGCGGAATACCATTCGGCGCGCGCGAGATATTTATCGTCGTGGGTCATCTTGAACGCGGCGTTGAGCAGGATGATGACGTTGCCAATGGAACCAGATTCGACATCGGGCGCGCGCTCCGATTTGCTCTTCGGTTTTTCGGCGAGCGTGGAATCGGGATCCGACGTGAGGTAGTTGTTGGCGCTGGCGAGCAGCAATTTTTTATAGCCTTCGTTGCCCGTCTGCTCGAAGCGCGCCATGAGCGCGGGCACGACCCACGTGTGCGGATGCTGGCCGGTGTACGATGAACGCCAGCCGCCCGTGTAGGGAATGCGCCGCGGCGCCGTGCCCTTCGCGAGATCTTCCTTCGACTGCCAGTACTCGGTCGGCGCGAGCGTCGTGGGATCGGCGAAAAGAACGAAGCCTTTGCCGCCGGGGCCGGGATCATGCGGCGTGGCGAGGAACGACGCGTCGATACTTTTCGCCAAGGCCAGCATGCGTTGCTTGAGCGCATCCGGCATCGCCGGGGCCGCGTCCGTCAAATCCACCGCGAGCGAAACCGGACTCTGCGTGTAAACGTAGGCGCTCGATTTGCCGTCGCGCGTGAAGGCAAAGTCATCCGTGCCGTGCGGGATCGCGCCGGACTTGGGATTACGCCGCGCTTCGAACGCCGCGACCATCGCTTCGATCGCCTTGAGCATCTCCGGGTCAGCCGTTCGCTTGTAAGCCGCCGCCCACGTGGCGATGTAGAATCCGCCATGCCGCGGGAAGTCCTTGCCGCGCCGGCTGGGCGTGACGCTCGCGATCATCGCGTGGCGCGAGAACGAAATCGGTTCCTTGTCGTGGTTGATCTGATGCCGCCAGAGCGCTTGCGCGAAACGCAGGCACGCGTCCGGCGCCATGTCGAACGACTTCTCCCAATAAATCCACGGCCGGTAAAATTCGTGAATCATGCCGTTCTTCGGATCGGCCGGCGGGAAACCACCGGGCGCATTCGCGAGCACGTCCCAGCCGAGGTGTTCGCCCCAGCAGAAGAATCCATATTTCGGTTCCTGACAGTTCTTCAGGAAGTAGTTGATCACGCGATCCGCTTCGGCGGCATACTTCGCATCGCCCGTGAGTTTCGTCAGCGCGTAGAAGATTTGATAGAGGTTCAGGTCGTGGTGGATGTTCGCGATGTTCTTGAACTCCTGTGGCGTCCGCGCGATCACGAGATTGCCCACCTTGCCTGGAGGAATCTTGTAGGTGTCCCGCGTGAGGACGATCGGGAACAAAGGCAGCTTCGGGTCCGGCAAATTCTCCCGGCTGTGTTCGATCATCGCGTCGGCGTAGCGACGAACGACGGCGAAGAAATCGGGAGTTCCGTCCTTCATCGTCTCCGCGGCGAAACTTTCCGCGGCCCCTGTCACCAAAACGGCAAGCGCGGCGCGGAGAAAGACGTGGAATGAAAAGCGTGTGCGGAGGACGGGGAAAAGCGGAATGCGCATGAGGTCGCCATGGTAGCGACCTCCACGGGCTCGCGGCAAGTTCGGCGCGATGATGCTTCGCGAACGACGACCACTGATACGCGGCGAATCGCCAAGGTTTTGAACTCGCTCGTCGCCTGCGGAGGATCAGCGTTGATCGAGGACACGGGACGCCATCAGGTTCCCGTGAATGCGGTGGCTTGCATTACAACCCGAGCACCTTGGCCGCCTCGTCCATCGTGTCACACGTAGCGGGGCGCGGACGCCCGCGATAATGGAAGGCCGCGAGAATATTAAGACCGATGTCCTTTTTCGGATCGGGGATGATGCGCACCACCCGACCCACGCCCGCCTCGGCCACCAACTTCATCATTTGCCCCAGTTCTCCCGCGCACGCCGCATTCATGGAGTCCAACGCGGTCAGATCGGACAACAGACGGAAGCCCGGCTTCATCGCGCGAAGCTGCACGACGAAATCCGCGCGGCTGCTTTCAAAATCCCCCGGCTGCACCTGCCCGCTGTAATGCACGAACAACAACTGGCGCGAGAGGTTGGACGTGATCAAAATCATGAGCCACCCTCGTCTCTGCGGCGGCGAATTTCTAGGGAATACTTCCCGGCGTTGATCGCGTCGCCGATCGATTCATTGGGCTGATCGACGCTCGGAGACGATTTCAAGAAAGTGCGGCCGGGTCGAACTTCAACCCGGCCGCGTAAGGGATTCGCCTCTATCGAGGTATGGCTGGAGCGGTTACGGCAGGATCAGCCGGTAGAATACGTTGGTGTCGGCGGGATTGATGGGAACGACCAGACGGTTGGTCGACGTCGACCCATTTACGGTGACCCAATTGGTGCCGAAATTGTTGGTCTGCGCTTGCAGTCGCCCGCCCGCAGCGGGCCAGGAAATATCCACGGCGTTGCTGCCTGCCGACTGGATCGTGAGTGCGACCGGCGAGATTTTGTAAATGATGCCGCCGCTTCCGTTGGCGGCGGTGTTGGTCACCAATGCGTAGAGCTCGCCGTCGGCATCTTGACCGAAGCCGTGAACGGTCAGGCCATTCGGGAGAATCGCCGAGCCGCCAAATTGGAACAACGGAAACGCCTTGATCAAACCGGTCTCCAGATCGGCGTAGAAGAGGCGTCCGTCCACCCGCGTCGGAGCGGTTTTTAATGCCAGATCGCCGAAGACGTATTTTCCATACAGCGCGGGGATGGCTGATCCACGATAGACGAAGCCGCCGGTGATGGAGATGCCGTCGTTATGGTCGTAGACGAGTGTGCCCAACGTGCCGACGATCGGATCGATCAGCCCGGCGGGACTTCCCGGGCTGCGATTTCCCGGCGGTGCTCCGATGGTGCCGGCGTTGCCGCTGGGACCGTTGGTGCGATTGAAAAGGAAGTCGCCTTCTTTGATCGGCCAGCCGTAGTTGCCACCGAGCGTGATGCGGTCAATTTCCTCGACGTTGTTCTGTCCGACATCCGCCACGATCAAATCGCCGTTGGCGCGGTCGAAAGAAAAGCGATAGGGATTGCGCAATCCGCGGGCGTAAATCTCCGGCACTTCACCCGGTGCTTGGAAGGGGTTGCTCGTCGGGATGCGGTATTGGCCGTTGGTGCTGACCGGGTCCGGGCTCGCCGGATTGAGCGCGGGATTGAGCGGATCAAACCGCAGCATCTTGCCGAGCGGCGTCGTCAAGTTTTGGGCGTTGCCGCCGGGTTCGATGTGGCTGAGTCCGACGTCGTTCGCGTTGCCGCCGTCACCCAAACCGAGATACAGGTAGCCGTCAGGTCCGAAGGCGATCGTACCGCCGTTATGATTGTTCGCGTTCTTGCCGAAGGAAATAATTTCCCGCCGCGAGGCCGGGTCCACCACATTGGCGTTCGTGCTCGAGATTTTCCATTCGTTGACGGCGTTCTTGTAGCCCTGCGAGGCGCTGTTCGGAGCGGCGTACGTTGGGCCGGTGCCCAGTGGCTGGCTGTTGTAAGTGTAGAGCGTCCGGTAACCGGGGCTGGCCGGGTTGTTGAAACCGGGATGAAAGGCCAGCCCGAGGAAACCGCGCTCGTCGTTGGCGCTCGCGGGGTTGAGCGAATTCGAAATCACTCCGGAAATGTCGAGCGCCGCGCCGGGCAGCAAGGTTCCGTTCTGGATGATTCTCAACAGCCCGTTTTGCTCCACGACGAACAGTCGGTTGGTGTCGCCGGGCGGACTGATCGCGTAGTCGGGCGCGGCGAGGCCGGTGGCGATCGGCTTGAGAAGGATGGCGATGTTCCCGTTGGTAAGCGCCGGGAGATAGCGGGCGATGATCACGCGCACCGGCGCCGAGGTTGCCATCAGACCGAGGTTGTCCGTGGCCACCGCGGTCAGGATATTCGTGCCCAGCGCGAAACTGCCGGCGATGGCGGTGGCGGAGAAGTTGTAGGGGGCGGCGGTAAAGTTGCGCAGCAAGTTCGTCCCGTTGAACACTTGGACGTTCGTCACGCTGTTATCCGGATCGGTCGCGACCACGTTGACGGCGATGCTGTCCGTGTTGCCGAACGTGGCGTTGTCGATCGGGTTGGAGATCGTGACGCTGGGTGGCAGGTTCCCGACGTTGACCGTCACGTTGACGACTGCGGAAGTGGTTGAGAGCCCGAGGTTGTCCGTGGCCACCGCCGTGAGCGCATGGCCACCGGCGGCGAGGCTCACCGAGAGCGTGAAGTTTGTGTTGTTGGTCGCCCCGAGGAACGTCGCGCCATCAAAGAGCGCCAGATTTGTCACGCTGCCATCGGTGTCAGTCGCGTTGGCGATGATGGGAACAATGGCCGGCGAGGTGAAGGTGGCTCCGTTGGTGGGCGACGTGATCGTGACCGTCGGTGGCGTGTTGGTTACTGCCGGAGTGGAGCGTTCATAAGTGAACCCGCCGGCACCGTGTCCGCCGAGCGCGGTGAACTTCAGCGACAGGTAAATGTCATCGGCAATGAGGTGCACCACCAGTTGCACGTTGGGAAGAGTGAACACCGGGCTTCCGCCGTTGGCGCTTTCCCAATTCGTGTAACTCAACGACGCATAGTTGGAGAGCGAGCCCACGGCCCATTCGGTTCCGGCCGGGCTGACGAAACGGGTGAAATTGGTTTCACTGACGGCGTTAAACATCCCGCCGTTCCCGCCGCCCAACGAAGTGCCGATGCGGGTCAGCGCCACGTTGGTGGTCAACTGATCCCGATCCCCGGGGTTGGGGTAGGGTGCGCTCTGGGTGAACGTGATCACCGGGCCGTCCCAAATGGTGGCCGCTTTGGCGGCCGTCACGATCAGGGGCGTACACTGCAGCAGGAAGATTACGAAGAGTTTTTTGACGTACGGATGGGTTTTCATTCTGGTTTGGTTCGGGAATGGGTTCTCCATTTTTTGTCCCCTGTGGAGCAAGATTTGTCGACCAAAAAGTGCATTCTTGAGAAGACCTGCGTACCTTCGTCTCCAGCATCGGTGTCCTCCGAACATCGCCTGACCGTTGCCGGAAACGGTTGGTCGGATTCCGCGAAACCTCAGGCGTTTGCCCAAAAGCCTTGAGCCGATTCGGCAAACCCTCGGGCGGATGCGGAAAACGCCCGAGCGTTTGCGCCAAACGCCTGACCTTTTGCGGAAAAAGCCCGACCTTTTGCCGAAAACGCCTGAGCGGACGCGGCAAACCCTCGGGAGTTTGCCACAAATCCTCAAGCCGAAGCCCAAAACCCTCGGGCGTTTGCCGAAAACGCTCAGGCGTTTTCCAAAAAGCCTTAAGCCGATGCCAAAAAGCCACGGGCAAATTGCGCAAAATCGTCGTCCGAAACGGCAAAACCGGCAGGAAATGCCCAAAACCCGTCAGCGGATTGAGAAAAACCGTCAGCCGATTCCGCAAACCTGTCAGCCGACGTGGCAAAACCGTCATCCAATTTAGCAAAACCGTCAGCGGAAGCGGAAAAGCCGTCAGCCGGTCGCGCAAACCTGTCATCGGCTTCTGAGAACCCGTCATCCAATTTGCCAAAACCGTCACCCGATGCGGAAGAACCGTCAACGGATTGGGTAAAACTGTCAGCCGATTCGGGAAATCCGTCACCGGACGCCGAAAACCCGGCAGTGGATATGGAAATGCCGTCAGGGGACGCGGCAAAAAAACCGGTGAAGGGTCGGGATTTGTGAATGGAGCGCGATTCGGTGAGTCGCAGCAACGTGGACGCGAGCACACCGTCACGAATTTCCACGTCGTTTGGATGGGCGAAATCGCTGCGGGTCACCGACCCGCGCTCCGATTTTGCCGCAACCGAACCAAGTCATTCAGCCGTTGCTCCAACGGAGCAAAATCATTCAGCCCGGCGTTGGAGCGGAGCTTTTGTAGCGGCGCTCTGTGAGCGCCGAATGATGGTCGTCCGCGAGGACCGGCGGTCACAGACCGCCTCCTCGCCCGTCCGGCTCGGACCAACGCGGGGCTGGGGTATAGAATCCAGGTGGGGGCTTACGTATCTGTTCTATTTTCTCTCCGTGCGCCCGTTAAGGGTTGTTTAGTTTCAGGGGCTAGTTTCGTAACGAAATCGGGCTTGAGCACAATTTTCCAAACGCTAATTAGGAGCCCAGCCACGTCTGCAAATAAAGCGGCACCGGCAGCCTTAACTGTGAAGTCAGGAAATTTCTCGGGGTGAAACAAAATAAAGCCACAGATAATGATGACGGCAACCAACAAAACTATGGATGAGTAGCCCATGACCAAACGCAAGACAAACCATCGAGACTCTTGAGCTTTTCTCTGATCGAAAACTTCCCGTTCCTGGCGAAGTTGCTCCATCGCCCTTTCGATCTGGATGGGGGTTATGTCAGCGGTTGCCATTATCAACCTCCTTACGAACCGATCTTTTCTTCAAGATCCGAGTTATTCCAGCGGCGATGATTGAACACAAAACGCCTGAAATAACTCCGGGAATAAAGTTGTTCCACCACTTTCCATTCTGGGAGGTATCGGCAGGTTTAAACATACCGAACGCCCAGAGCACAAAAACAACGGTGGTGACCGCTATTGCGATCGCCAAGTTTATGAACAAAAAGACTCTCTGCTCACGTAGTTTCGCCGCCTTTTCAAAGGCTTTCGTTTCTTGTTCTAGTAATTCTATTTCGGTTTGTATGGCTTCGATCTTTCGATTGTCTCGCTTTGCAACCTCACTTTGATTCAACGGCGGACGAGATAGAGTTAAAACCAGCGAGTCTAAATTTCTGTTGTATTTGTCCTCAGAGGAAAGATCACAGTAAAGAACGTCGCGGAGAAAGAATGGCACTTCGGCTTGCTTATCGACGAGAACAGGAATTACACGCTTGGATGGATTTTTTCTCTGAGCCGCAATCGCGAACGCGATTTCCAATGTTACATAGCGGCTTTGATCCACATTCCGAGAGAGAATTATGAGTATGCCGTCACTTTCCTCTATGCCTTGGCTAAGTCGGTCTGCCAATTGATCGCCAAGCGCAATTTGATGAGTATCAAGCCACACCTGCACGCCACGCGACGTGAGATCTTTGGCGATTCGATTAACAATCGCATCATCCCTGTGGCTATGACTTATAAAAACCTGCATGCAACGTTCGGAATGTTAATCAAGATTTATCACAACTTCAAACCGCATCCGTCCCCACGACCAATGAAGCGCTCATGACGCTCGGCACGTAATTCGGCAACACACCGCGCGGCAAAAAACACTTCATTGGTTTCCCCAGGCCCATTCTTCAACTCCGTCAGGAGCGGAATCTTTGTAGGACAAGGCCCGCAATATCACAAGCTCCGGAGGAGCGGCATATTCGTCCACGATGCCGCTCCGGACGGAGCTGGGAAGCGATTCGATCCGTTTTTACAGCGATCTCGCCGCTAGCGGGGCTGCCGTTTCGCGGCCACTGCGGCTTGCGGTCGCAATTTCCACGCCGCATTCGTCAGCGCGCCGACAATCGGCATTGAATTGGGACGCGATTCATGGTCTGCTTTTCCGCGTCGAGATTCTTCTTCGGGAGCAATCGGGAAGCTGGCGGTGTTTCGTCCTCCATATTCTCGGGAAACCAAATCCAAAACGAACCCGCCATAATGAAAAGCCCAACTCCCTTGCGTAATTTTTTCACCGCCATACTCGCTGTCGTGCTGGCGGCGTTGGCTCTGCGACCGGCCTCCGCCGTCGATGTCGCGGAAGGGACTGACTTCCCGGGCGCCGGCGGCGGTCCCGTCACGGTGCTAACTCTCGGAACAAATACGTTCTCCGGGACGCTCACCACGCCGGGCGATCAGCAGGATCGTTTCACCGTCACCGTGCCCACTGGGAAACGCCTCAAGCTGGCGACTAAGTTTTTTGCCCCCGGTGGAAATCCCTCGGTGCAATCGCCGAATTGTAACTTCAACGGTGAAGATCTTTCCGGCACCGGCTCGGGAACGTTCGTGAACAATTTTCCGCTGAGCGCCGGAGACTACCCGGCCCTCGTCAGCGCGGGGCTCTCGGTCGGCAACGCGTGGTCCATGAGTTTCGTGCTCGAACCGGAGCCGGATTATTCCGTCACTTCGGCTTTCGGCTCGCTCACCATCTCGGACTTATCCGGCAACAGTGACACGCTCAGCGTCACGAATCCCGCGGCCGGGAGCATCAAGTTCGCAGCGGCGGGACGAACCTTCTCGGTGAACGGCGGTCCGTTGCTCACCAACGACTCGGGCAACATTTCTTTGTCGGGCATCAATTTCATCACCATCTACCCCGGCGGCGGCAATAATACGGAAAACATCAGCGCCTTCTCCGGCACCAGTTTTCCCGACCTGCAGATCTACGGCGGAACCAACACGGATACGGTCAATTTCAATGGCGACATCACCTTTGCGTCCGGCAACTCCCTCTACGTGTCATTGGAGAACGACGCCGGTGCCAGTTCGGTCAACCTCGCCGCCAACGCGAATCTCGTCGTCACCGGCACCGCCGCGATCGGCATCTATTGCCGGCGCAATCTGCAGCTCAACGCCGGCTCCAGCCTCGAAGTTCTGGACGGCGATCTCGTCGTGGAGGCCAATCAACAGGCTTCCCCCATGTCGGGAAATTTCATCGGCGTCAACCTCGATGGCGCGACGATCAAATCCACCGGCACCGGATATCTCACTATCAGCGGCAGAGGCGGCGACGGCGCGGGTAGCGCGAGCGGCTATCAATTCGGCGTGCAGGTTGCGAACGGCGCGAAGGTGATCGGCGGCCCTTCTGGTCAAGTCACTGTCATCGGCACCGGCGGCGCGAGCAGTAACATCGTCAATCGTGGCGTCAGCGTCGAAGGCGTCAACGCCGCCATCACTTCCAGTGGCGGACCGGTTTTCGTGACCGGCAATGCCGGCCCGGTGGGAACTGGTTTCGGCGTCGGCGTGTCCGTGTTGAACGGCGGCGAGATCAGCGCGGGCGGCACGGGTTCCGTCACGATCAGCGGCACCGGCGCCGGTTCGGGCGGCGGAGAAAACCGCGGACTGGAACTCGGCGGCGGCGGTGCGCGCATCACGTCTGGCGGTGGCTCCATCGGTATCACCGGCGTGGGCGGTCCCGGCGGAAGTTATGGATTGGTTTTCGCCGACGACGGCAGCGTCACCACTCCGGCCGGCGGAGGAAACATCGTGTTCCATTCGGATACGGTGGCGATCATCGGCAACGCCAGCATCGCCACTACGAACCCGGCGAGCATCGTTCAATTCATACCGAGCACTTCCAGCACGTCGATCACCTTGGGCGGCGCCGACGATGCTGGCGCTCCGGCGACATTGGGATTGATGGACGCAGAATTGGATCGCGTGCAAACGGCGAGATTGGTGATCGGCGGCAACTCCGGTTCCGGCTACCTTAGCTTTAGCGCTCCCATCTCCCATCCCACGGCTACGAATATTACGCTCCTGCCCGGGTCGGGTGGTATTTTTCCTAACCTCGTCGGCACGAATGTCGCCTTGAACGGTACCGTGGCCATCCCGTTCGGATCGCTAAAGTATCTCGTGACAGGAACGAATGTGACGGACTATTCGCGATTCAAGGTCGCGGGAGGTGTGAATCTCACCGGCGCCAGCTTCGCTTTATTTCCCCTCTACGTTGCGCAGGTGGGAGACGCGTTCACCATCGTGGATAACGACGGTGCCGATCCCATCATCGGCACGTTCACCGGCCTGCCGGAAGGCGCGTATCTTCCGTTCCCTGGTTCCCCGGCCTTGAACGCGCGGATCAGTTACGTGGGCGGCGATGGCAACGACGTCGTGGTGACGCTCGTCAGCGCGTTGGTCGTCCGCAATACGTCCACCGGAACCAACATCGGTTCGCTCCGCAGCGCGCTCGCCGCGGCCGCCGCGGTGGCCGGACCGAACACGATCACTTTCGATCCTTCGCTCAACGCGCAGGCGATCGTGCTGACAAACCAGGTTGAAATCTCCGATGCCGACGGCGTGACCATTGATGGCACCGCGATGACGAGCGGCTTCGGATTTTCCGGCAGCGGCGTCAGCCGGATTTTCCAAAATCTGCCCGGCAGCACCGTCGCCCTCAAAGGCTTTGGCTTCATCGGCGGGGCCGGCACCGGCACCAACGGCTATGACAACACCGGCGGGGCCATCGTCAACAACGGCACGATGAGCATCAGCCGCTGCACGTTCTTCAACAATGCCGTGTTGATTGCCGGTGGGGCGATTTTTAACGATGGCACGCTCGCAATGACCAATTGCACGTTGAGCGGCAATTTCGCCCCGACCATTGGCGGCGCCATCTTCAATGACGGCACGCTCGCCTTGACCCACTGCACTCTTTCGCTTAATTCCGCGTCGTCCCGTGGCGGTGGCATCTACAACAACCCTGGCCGCTCGGTCAGCCTCGCCAACTGCATCGTGTCCGGCAACAGCGGCTCTCCCGGCGCGGACATCAACAACTCGGGCACCGTGAACCTTTCCGGCGCGAACTTTTTGGCCGGATTCGCCGGCACGGCTCCCACCGGTCCCGCCGCCAACACGAACGCGCCACTCCTTGCTACCTTGGGCGGTTATGGTGGAAACACCACGACGATGGCGCTCTTGCGCGGTAGTCCCGCGCGCGACGCCGCCGTTGGAAGTTCCGCCACGAACGATCAGCGCGGCTTTCCCATCGTGGGCATTCCCGACATTGGAGCTTACGAGGCCGGGACCTTTTTCAAATACGACGTGTGGGCCATTGAAACCATGCCTACCAACTACACGGCCGGCGACCGCTTGCGCACCGCCGACCCCGATGGCGATGGCCGCATCAACGCCGTCGAGTATGCGATTCAATCCAGTCCCTTCGTATCGGATGTCGGCTCTGCGCTCATCTTCACCCTGAACTCCGCCGGCACGCGCGGCACCAATACGTTTGCCTATCAGGCGCGCGCCACCGACCTCTTCTATCAATTAGACCGTAGCACCCATCTGCCCGCGGGCTGGACAAACCTCTTCGATTTTCGCCCGGCAACGGGCGTCGCGAACACCTATGTGTCTGGCGTGACCGCCACGACCGACGGAACGTTCATGTCCATCACGGACACGAACATTTCTGGTTGGCCGCAGGCGTTCTATCGGTTGCGTGTGACGTTGACGCCGTGACCGTGGGAAAGGTGAGGACTGTGGTCAGTCTTCACCTGTTGAGCGCGGAGCAGGGCGGAGTCGCGGCAACTGCCGCTGCGGTCACAACTTCAAATCCGAATCCGTCACCGCGCCGAACGAGGCGCTCGTCACGTAAGAGCGCAATCGCCTAATCGCGTCACGTGTTCTTCGGTTTGATTTCGCCACTCAACAGGCGCTCCAATTCCCTTGTGAGCTTCAATTCCTGCGCCCATTGCCTCAAATAACTTTTGTCCAAACCCTCTGCCTGCACGGCAACAATCCCCGCTGCGTCGCCGAGTTGCCGGTCAGAAGGTGACATGTGATTCCAAAAAAGTTTGTGCAGGATCGCATCCTCCGCAGTGGATATCCACGCCGGTTCACCAAACAGCTCTGTTGGCACACGCCGCCGAAGCATTTCCCGGTCGAACGGTTCGGGTTTCGGCAGCCAAAAATCCACTTTCAACGCGGAGCGGGTATCTATGGCGTTGAATTGATGGGGAGGTTGATGCGCTGCCCGCACGGCTGCTTCCTCGATGTAAAAATCACCGCTGAATTCCTGGACAATCCGGGGAACGGCGGACGCCGGCAATTGCACCACAAAATCAAGATCGTGCGTGGTACGAGGAATCCCCCAGTAGTTGCTCGCCATCGAACCGGTGAGGTAATACGTGACCCCGCTCCGGTTCAACCGGCGCAGGCAATCGGCGAGCAACTCCTGTTCAGTCATGCGCCGCGGGCAAGCTTGAGTCGGGCATGAAGGAAGTTTTCGACTTCGGATTCACTGGCCGATGGGTGCTGCCGACGAATGCCCGCGCGCGCGACGTCGCAGGACATTTCGTGCATGTCCAAAGCGATCTTGAGCCGCTGCTCGCCGGTCATTCGTCGGTAGCGCTCAATCTGCTTTTGCAATGCCGTCGGTGCATTCATACCGGTTCAGTAAGCCAATTTTCAAAACCTCACAACTTCAAATCCGAATCCGTCACCGCGCCGAACGAGGCGCTCGTAACGTGTGCGGCGTATTTCGCCAGCACGCCGCGGGTGTAGCGGGGCGCGGGTTTCTTCCACGCCTTGCGACGGGCCGCCATTTCCTTCGCGGTGATGCCGAGCGTCATTTCGCGTTTCTCGGCGTCGATGATGATCGGATCACCGTTCTTCACGAGACCGATCGCACCCCCGACATAAGCCTCGGGCGTAACGTGGCCGACCACGAAGCCGTGGCTGCCGCCGCTGAAGCGTCCGTCGGTGATGAGCGCGACGTCCTTGCCAAGGCCGCGGCCCATGATGGCGCTGGTGGGCGAAAGCATTTCGCGCATGCCGGGACCGCCCTTCGGACCTTCGCTGCGCACGACGATGACGTGGCCTTTCTTAACCTTGCCTTTGAGGATGGCTTGCAATGCCTTTTCTTCGCCTTCGAACACGATGGCCTTGCCTTCAAAGCGCAGACCTTCCTTGCCGGAAATTTTTCCGACTGCGCCTTCGGGGGCGAGGTTGCCGTAGAAGACGACGAGGTGGCTGTCCTTTTTGATCGGATTGTCGAGCGGCCGGATGATCTGCTGACCGTTCGGATAGGGTTTCACGCTGCGCAAAGTCTCGGCCATGGTCTCGCCGGTGACGGTGAGGCAATCGCCGTGGAGCAAGCCGGCATCGAGCAACGTCTTCATAAGCGGACGGATGCCGCCGATGGCGACGAGCGCACTCATGCTGTATTTGCCGCTGGGCTTGAGGTCGGCGAGCACGGGCACGCGCTTTCCGATGCGCGTGAAGTCGTCGATGGTGAGCTTCACTTCCGCCGCGCTCGCGATGGCGAGCAGGTGCAGCACGGCATTGGTGGAACCGCCGAGTGAGATGACGACGGTGATGGCGTTTTCGAAGGCTTTCTTCGTGAGGATGTCGCGCGGGCGGATGCCTTGGCGCAGCATGTTCACAACGGCGGCGCCAGCGCGGCGGCAATCGTCGAGCTTCGCGGGGGAAATGGCGTTCTGCGCGGAACTGTTGGGCAGGCTCATGCCGAGCGCTTCAATCGCACTGGCCATCGTGTTGGCGGTATACATGCCGCCGCAGGAGCCGGGTCCGGGAATCGCGCAGGATTCCACGGCGTGAAGTTCCTTGTCGCTCAATTTGCCGGCGGCGTGCTGGCCGATGGCTTCGAAGACGGAGACGACGTCGAGTTCCTTGCCCTTGGGCAACGAGCCGGCGGGCGGATTCGTGAGGCAGCCGGGGAGAATAGTTCCACCGTAAACGAACACCGCGGGACGATTCATGCGCGCCATCGCGATGAGGCAGCCGGGCATGTTCTTGTCGCAACCGCCGATGGCCACGTAACCGTCCATGCCGCCGCAGCCGATGACAGTTTCGATCGAGTCGGCGATGACTTCGCGCGAGACGAGCGAATACTTCATGCCTTCGCTGCCCATCGAGATGCCGTCGGAAATGGTGATGGTGTTGAAGACGATCGCCTTGCCGCCGTTCGCGTTCGTGCCCTTCTCGGCCTCGAGCGCGAGTTTGTCGATGTGCATGTTGCACGGCGTGACGTTGCTCCACGTGGAAGCGATGCCGATGATGGGCTTCTTGAAATCTTCCTCGGTGAAACCGACGGGATAAAGCATGGAGCGCGCAGCGGCGCGTTCGGGGCCATCGACGAGGATGCTGGAAAAGGGCCGGATGTTGATCGATTTGGTTGCGGTCGATTTCTTTTTCATGAAGGAACGAGCTTAGCCTGAACGTGGACGGCGAGGCAACTGAGTCTTGCGACGGGTAGGTGTTGCGCCGGCGGTGCCGATTCGCGACGGGTGTTTCCTTGCGCTAGGGGCTAAATTTTGCTAAGTAAATTGGGATTACGTCTCATAGTTGACCACCACGTGTCATTCCACCGCCTTCCAAATTTCCTCCTTTGTCCGCGAAGGAATGCTGCTCGAATCGGCGGACTCGTGGCGATCGCAATCAGTCTTTGTTGCCTCTGTATTGCGGCGCGCGGGGCGACAGTTGAACTGTTAAACAATCCCGGCTTCGAACTTCCCTACAGCACGATCAGTTTGGTCAGCACGAGTGGCGTCATTAATGGATCACTGCCGGCTGGATGGACGGACGCTTCGCGCGGCGGGACGACTCACACTGACGTGACCTACACTCGGGAGACCAACAACACGGTGAGCGGGTCCGCTCTACGAGTGGACGTCACGCTGGACGGCACGAACACGACCGGAGCGAACTTCGCGTTGCTCCAGAATTTCTCGATGACCGTCGGCCGTCTGATTTCGCCGAGCGTGTGGCTGCGCGCAGGATCGAATTTCAACGTGAGCTTTTCGCTCCGGCTCGCGACCAACAGCGGCATCGTGCTGACGAATCGCAGCGTCGCCGTCACCACCAACTGGCAGCAGTTCGCGATGGTTTACTCGCCAACCGCCACCGTGGGCGCACGGTTTCAGCTCAACTTTGGCTCGCGCGAAGCAACGTTGTGGATCGATTCGGCGTCCGTCGCCCTCACCAATCTTTCGCGCAGTTACTTTGTGGCGACCAACGGCTCCGATGCGAATGCCGGCACGAACCTCGCCGCGCCTTTGCTCACGTTGGCCGCAGCGGTGACGAATCTTGCTCCGGGCGATTCACTGTTCATTCGTTCGGGGACTTATCGTGAGACGCTCCAGCCCGTTTCGTCTGGCCGCTCCAATGCGCCGATTAGCATCGCGGCTTATAGTAATGAAACTGTTACCGTCAGCGGAGCGGACCTCGTCACCGGCTGGACGCTCTGGCAGAGCAATATCTACATGGCGGATGTCGGATGGGATCTCGGAGATGCCACCAATCAGGTTTTCGCCAACAGCGAAATGATGCATCAGGCGCGTCATCCGAATTTCGGAACCAACGACCTGCTTCATCCCGCAACCACGAGCGTGACGGTTACGAACGAAAGCTCCGCCACCAACCCGAACACGATCACGTCCGCAACTTTTGGCGGCAAGCCCGCGAACTTCTTCGTTGGAGCCCGTTTCGTCGGCGGCATCGGAAGTTCATGGGCGTGGCAGAATGCCATCGTGACGAACAGTTCCGGTAACACGTTGACTGTGGACCCGGCTACGAAGTCCACCTGGTGGTGGCCAGATCAGGACGGAACTTCGAACACCAGCGATACCGGTGTGGGTTTTGTCTTTGGTCTCCTCAGCTTGCTCGACGCGGACAAGGAATGGCATTTGCAGACCAACGCGGTGCCGCCGCATACGCTGTATTTGCGCATTGCCGGCGGAGCTAATCCCACCACGGCGGTCGTGGAAATGAAACGCCGCCCGTGGTGCATCGATATGAACGGTCAGAATTACATCATCGTGCGTGGCTTGAATCTTCGAGCGGGCGCAGTTCAATTGAACGGCACGGGAGACACTCTGGAGAATTGCAACGCACGTTTTTTGAGCCATTACATGAAGTTCACGCAAGGCAGCACGCGCAACGGCGGCGCGGCCCAAGGCGGAGGCGTCGTGATTTCAGGAACGAACAACGTCGTGCGCGGTTGCACGATTTTTGACACCGCGGGTTCGGGCGTCAACGCCAGCGGCACCGGTCATCTCATCACGCGTAATCTTATCTACAACACCGACTACACCGGCACGTACGCGTGCTCAATTAACATGGCCGGCAGCGGACACACGGTTGTCTTTAACACGGCGCATCATTCGGGACGCGACATCATCGTTCCGAGCGGCAACGGACATGACATCCGGTTCAACGAGTTCTACGAACCCGGCCAGATGTGCAAGGACCTTGGCGTGCTCTACACTTTTGCGCAAAACGCGCAAGGCACCAACGGGCTGGCTACGCGCATCGCCTACAATTGGGTTCACGACAATAACCTCGGCGGAGCTTCACCGCTCATCTACCTCGACAACTTCTGCCGCAATTTCCTCGTGGATCACAACGTGTGCTGGAACGGCGCCGGGGATTCCGGCATCCGGCTCAACGGGCCGAACGACGGCCACCGCATTTACAACAACACGCTCTTCAACTGCAACGATGCCAACACGAGCACCTTCACGTTGCCGTATTCCGACGCGAGCAATCCGGACACGAATTTTTTCAGCGCGACGAATACCTTTCGTCGCTACCTGACCAATAATCTTTTCCTTACCAATTCGCCGGAAACTCAGCTCGCGAACTGGACGAACCGTGATTTTCGCCTGCTCACCAACGCTCCGGCCGTCAATGCAGGCTCGCTGATACCGGGCATCACCGACGGTTACACCGGCACCGCTCCGGATCTCGGCGCTTACGAATTGACTGCCTTCAAATGGACCGCCGGCGTCAATGGTGTCGCGGACTTTTCCGACGACAACAACGACGGCCTGCCCGATAGCTGGCAAAGCAGCTGGTTCGGTTCCGCAAATTCGCCCACCGCCGCACCGAGCGCTGATGCTGACGGCGATGGCTTTACAAATCTTGAAGAATATTTCGCCGGCACCAATCCGACGGCGCCGAACAGCTCGCCGGGGCTGACGATTAGTCGTGTGTCGGGAAAAACCCTCGTGAGCTTCAACGCCGTGCGCGCTTCCGGAATCGGTTTCTCCGAAACAGTGCGCGTGTTCGATTTGATCGGGTGCACCAATCTCCTCACCGGCGAATGGCCCGGCGTGGTCGGCTACACCAACATCATCGGGAACAATCAGTCGGTCACTTTCACAAACGCGACTGGCAGCAACACCTTCTACAAGCTCCAGATCCGCGTGCAATAGTTGGGCCGCGCGGGAGCTGTCGAATCGCCGGACAGTTTCGAGTTCATCGGCGGCAAATAATGAGTGGAAGCACGCGCACCTGCGGCGCAGCATCGGGGTATGCGCTTCGTGTTTCTCCGGTTCATTTTCACCGCGCTTCTTTTCGTAGGCATCACGCGGGCTCCGGCATTGACCGTCCGCGTGGATCCTCGCGGAGGCGCGCCTTGTCTGACGGTAAACGGACAGCCCGTGCGGGCGCGAATGTTTTGGGGTGGCCCGGGATCGGCGCTCGTGCCGGTGAACACCGAGGCGCGGGTCGTGAGTTTTGAATTCACCGCTCTGGAAAACTCGCAGGGCAAAGGAACTTTTCACTTCCGTTTTGGGGAGGCTGCTGGAGACATCTTCCTCGACGACATTCAAGTGGCCGATCTTGACGAGCAGCGCGACATAATGCCGACGCGGGATTTCGAAAGCGGCGCGGAGAGCTTCGCGCGTGACTGGTCATCCTGGCCGACCGGCGCGGTGAAAACGGTCGGCTCGTTTCAAGTGGAGCCCGGTGTCGGGCGGAATGGTTCCGCAGGCTTGCATGTGCATTTGAAAGCTCCCGCCGATGGTCGCTGGCCGGACTTCCACATTTATCATCACGCGAACCTCGCGATTCAAAAAGGCCATCGCTACCGCGCCAGCTTCTGGGTGCGTGCGAACGCGGCGCGCAAACTCGACATCGCGCTGTATCGTCCGGGCAATCCCTACCTGCGGCTGGGCGGGCCGGGCGGCGTGTTCGAGTCGCAGATTAAACTCGCGGCCAATGCGGGCGTGAACTTCGTCAGCTTTCCGATCGCGATGCCGTGGCCGAAGCCGGGCGAAGCGGTGGATTGGTCGGGCGTTGATTCGGTTTGCGAAATGGTGCTGAGGGCGAACCCGCATGCGTTGCTGCTGCCGCGCATGGGCATGGATCCGCCCGCGTGGTGGCGCGAAGCGCACCCCGACGACGTCATGCAATGGGAGGACGGACGTCGCAGCGCCGCAGTGCCGGCCTCGCCGCTCTACCGGCGTGAAGCGGCTGCACGCTTGACGGCGCTGGTCGCGCACATCGAGGAGAAGTTCGGCGAGCAGGTTGCCGGCTATCATCCGTGTGGGCAAAACACCGGTGAATGGTTTTATCACGACACCTGGAAACGCCCGCTCAACGGATACGCGCCCGCCGATCTCGTCGCGTGGCGCGAGTGGTTGAAGAATCGCTATCATAGCGATGAAGCGCTTCAGCGTGCGTGGAACAAGCCTGCAGCCACGCTGAAGGACGTCGCCGTTCCCACACCCGCCGAACGTCGCGCCGCGCCTGCGGGGACGTTCATCGATCCGACCACGCAAAGAGCGTTGCTCGATTGGGCGGAATTCCAACAAGAGGCGATGGCGGATTGCGTGACCGGTCTGGCGAGCGCGGTTCGCCAAGCTTCGCGCGTGCAGAAGCTCGTCGTGTTTTTCTACGGCTACGTGTTCGAGTTCGCCGGCATCGGCAACGGCCCGAGCACTTCGGGGCATTACGCGTTGCGGCGGGCGCTGGAGTGCCCGGACATCGACGTGCTCTGCTCGCCGATTGCCTACTTCGATCGCGGTCTTGGACAAAGCGCGCCGTCGATGACTGCGGCGGAAAGCGTCGCGCTCGCGGGCAAGCTGTGGCTGAACGAGGACGACACGCACACCTATCTCGCCAGCGGATCTCCGCCGGGTTCGCAGGATCACGTCAGCACGCTGGAAGAAACGAACGCGGAACTCACCCGCAACGTCGCACAGGAAGCGATCCGCAATTTCGGCACGTGGTGGATGGATCTCGGCGCGACGGGCTGGTTCGACGACGCGGGCATGTGGTCGCAGCTGAAAAAGCTGGAGGCGATGGACGAGGCTTTCTTGAAGAAGCCGACGCCGTTTCGTCCGGAAGTCGCGGCGGTCATCGATGAGCGTGCGATGCTGCGCGTGGCTGCCGGCGGTTCCGCCGTGGCGCGTCCCGTGGTTTATGAATCGCGCGCGCAGTTCGGCCGGTTGGGCGCGCCTTGTGGGCAATACCTCCTCGACGACGTGCTGGCCGGCCGAGTGAACGCAAAACTGTTCGTGTTTCTGAACGCATGGAGTTTGACCGCGGCCGAACGCGGCAGGCTTCTCCTGGCAACGCGCGGAGCGACGCGAGTGTGGTGCTACGCGCCGGGGATGTTCGATGGCGAACAGGCTTCCACTGCGGCCTTGAGGGAATTGACGGGCTTCGAACTGAAGCCGGTGACGCCCGCCAAGGCGTGGGCGACACCGACGGAAGCCGGGCGCAAGTTGGGCTTGAACCGCGCATGGGGCTTGGAGCGCGCCGTGAAGCCGCTCTTCGCAGCGATCGCGTCGGGCGACGAAGTGCTGGCCACGTATTCTGATGGCTCGGCCGCTGTAGCGATGCGAAAAAGTTCCTCAGGCGCGTCGATCTTCGTCGGCGTTCCCGGAGTGACGTCGGAGTTGTTGCGCTGTGCCGCCCGCACGGGCGGCGTGCACTTGTTTAGCGAGACCGACTGCAACGTTTACGCGAATGGTTCGTTCCTCGCGCTCCACGGCTCTGTGGATGGCGCCGTTAATCTGAACACAGGACGAAGCGGGGAGTTGCTCGACATGCTCACGGGCAAATCAATTGGGCTCGGCCCGAAGTTCTCGCTGCCGTTGCGCCGTGGGGAAACCCGCGTGCTGAAATACTGACGCGTCGCTCAGGGCTGGCTCACGCGGAGCCGCAGGTTCCGATTCGTTGCGGCCGAGAACGGCGTGTTGTCGCGCACGGTGATGGACTGGGGATTGGTTCCAGTGAGCGAAGTTTGCGTGGTGACCGCATTGGTTCCGACAACGCTGCTGGAAGAATAACTGGAGCCGTTGAGCCAGGTCGCGAGGTTGCTGCTCGCCAGCACGGTGTAGGTGATATCGGTGAGATTCGTCCAACGCGCAAAGGTGAGTGTGAGAAAATTTGAGCCGCCAAGATTCGTGCGACCCAGGGTCGGCAGGTTGTTGGTGTTTGCCACATTGGGATTCAGGCTGAGGGCGTATTCGACCAGATTGCGGCTGCCGTCACCGTCAGGATCGGCATCGGGCAAGGCGTTCGCGTTGCTGGCAAAACTGGAGCCGAAATTCGCTAACTGCCACGATTGCCATGGGGTGAGAAACGTGGCCGTGAAACTCTGACCGGAGTTCGTCACCGTGTCGCTCGCCGTGACCGTCACTGTTACGTTGCCGTATTGGCCAGGGAGCGGAGTGATGGAGAGCGTGCGGTTGGTGCCGGTGCCGGACAGCGCCAGATTGTTGGTCGGGAGCACCGAAGGAACGGAGGACGTCATTGAGAGTTGCAATCCGTCCGCCGGCAACAGGTCGTCGCCCACCACGAAATTCATCGACACGTTGGTTGTCCCGACCGCGACCGTGACGTTCGTGAGATTGCTGACGGTGGGGGGAGAGTTCGTCCACGTGATGCCCGCGATATCCACCGTGTCATTCGATCCGCCGCTCTGTATGGGATCGAGACGAAGACGCGATATGAGTCCCGTCCACGCGAGGTTGGTCCCCACGTTGAAAGTGTAAATCTTCCAGCCAGCCGACGGCGTCACCGCAACCGATTGCACGCGCGCGCCGGAGAAACTGCCGAAGTTGTTCGTCTCCCAGAACAGCTGCGCGCTCGGGCTTCCCGGCGGCGAAGTCATGTTGTAACGCGCGGCGAAATAGATCTTCGGGCAAGCGGACGCGGCGAACGCGCAGTAGGGGCCAAACAGTTGTGGATCTGTTCCGTTCACATTTTCGCGGAGGAACCCGTTGGGAATTCCTGCGTCGCCGAAGTTTTGCGCCGCCCAGTGCTGGCGGTTGGACGTGAAGTGGTAATCCGGACGGTGATCGAGCGAGTTCGTGTAAACCCAGGCGCGGATGTTGGTGAGCGTGCCGACGATAAGGTTGAAATCGAATTCGTAAACGATGTTGGAATCGAGCACCTCGATTTGAGTGGGAGCGATGTAGCCGGTGTTGTAAGACGAGGGGCCGCCAGTACCGGGACTGCCGCTCGACGCGTAGCCGCCGATGTTTCTCACGCACTCGGGATGATGGATGCCGATTCCGAAACTATTGCTGTTCACCATCGCGCTCCAATTCTCCGTCGCGCGCCAGTTATCCCATGGCGGGCCGTTCGTAGTGACTTCGGAAAGCGCTCCGCTGGTAAACGGTGCGGTGCCGTCATACGTGAAGATGTGGTTGAGCGTGCCGACGCCGTAAACAGCCGGCAATTCCTGATCGCGCGCGCCGTATTGCGTGGGGTCGAGACGTTGATTGGTCAGCTTGCAATGCGCGCGAACTGCGGAGCCTTCGAGGCGGAGCCACCATTCAAAAACGCAGTCGCCGGGGTAATTGCTCAGCGCCCACTGCATCGGGATCGTCTTCACGTAAATGACGCTGTTGGTATTCGTGGCCACCAGCACGGCAGCGCGTTTGCCATAAACGTCGCCAACCTGAATCGGGTTCCAAGGCCAGGGGCTCCAGCTCGGATGTTGGATCGCGCCAGCGGGAACGAAATTGGTGGGGCCGCTGTAGTAACTCTGCTGCACCTGGCGTCCGAGATCGTAGCTGTTGATGAGGTTGCTGGTAGTTCCAGAGAGCGAAAGATAAGTGATTGCTCCGCCGTAGTTCGTGTCGACGCCGACCTTGAGTACGCCGTTGTCGAGCGTGATGAGCGCTGCACGAGAAGGCGTCGGCAGAAGAATTGCCACAAGCAATAAACCGCCGACGAGCAGGCTGATTGAACGGCGGAAACGAATAGAACGCACACTACCTTAGTAACAGGTCGGCACATTAGGAGCAAACGGAACTCAATTTAGAAGCCTCGGTCAGGGTTGCCCATCAGGGGTGCGCCTACTAAAGCCGACAACTATTTCAACGGAGCGTTGTTTGTTTCCCGTTTTTTAGGGACGTCGTTGGAGACCCTTCCCGAGTGGGTTGTCGGCGGAGATTGCGGTCGGTCAGCCTTGCGAAGGGTGTGCAAAGCGAGTTGAACAGACTACTGCAATCCAATGCGATAATAGCGGCCATTTGGAGGTGCTCCGCCTGTTAACGTCCCATCGTCAATCCACTGGCGCACGCCAGCCGATGGAATCGTGATCGTGGCACCGCTGACGGTCTGCCAGGTCACGAGATCGTTTGAGTATTCCACACGGTAGACTTTTCCAGCAACGCCCTGAAATCGAATCACGATGCGTCCGAAGACGTCCCGCGTAACCAAAGTGACTGCCAACGCGCTGTTGGGGTCATTGGGATTGGTGCCGGCGATCGACTCCTGTAAATCTCCCTGCCCATCACCATCTGTGTCGTCATAGCGGACGTCGCTGAGAACGAGATTTGTAGTGTAGGTAACGCGAAAACTGGCCAACCCGCCGGCGAAACTCACGCGGCCACCGTTGCCGGCATTCACGAAGGAACCGGAGGAACTGCCATACTTCAAAAGCGTGAATGTATCGTCGTTGTCCGGCAGGAAATTGTTGATAAGCAGGAGGGAAAGCGTGCCGGCAAACTGCACGAAATTGGAGACAACGACTTGGTCGTATTGATTGGTGGCAATGAGCCCACCGAGTTCGAAGGACATCATGGAGGAACTTAGCAGGCGCAAGTCGCCATTGATTCGCAGGCTGCCGGGAGAGGATCCGGCATTGATGGAGCCGAAGTTGGTGATCGACCCGCCGACGGTGCCCGAGCCGGAAAGCACGGCGTTGGAGAGAATGACAAGGTTGTTGGAAAAGGTGTGGGTGTTGGTGCCCACAAGATTGAGGTTGGCAGGGAAAGAGCCGTTGCCCACGAAGAACGGCTGCGTGTTAGCCACCAGCGAGGTGCGCACGTTCAGCGTGCCGCCCATGAAATCGAAGGTGCCCGCCGCATTGGTCATTTGCAGAACGTCGACCGTAATGCTGCCGGTGTTGATCTGGCTTTCGCCGCGGACCAAATTCAATCTGCCGGTCCCAGAACTGTTGGTAACCAAGAGGCTGCCGCCGGCCACGACGATTCTTCCGTTGTTGTTGTTCGAAATGTTAATGGTGCTGCCCAGTTGAAGATTGGGCGAAGAGACCGTTCCCCCGCTCATAATCGTGAGTTGATTTCCCGCGCCGCCAGACCCCACGAAGAGCGATGTTGAATTACTCCAAATCGAACCGGTGCCGGTCACTAGCACGCTGTTGCTGTTCGCGTTGGTCACGGCTCCAATGTTCGCGCTCGTTGAAAGAACCTTTCCTCCGTTGCTGATCACCAGTTGATTCACGCTGCCATACGAGCCAACGTTCAAGTCGTTCGTCACTTGCCAGAGCGAACCGGCGCCCGTGATGAGAGCGAGATTGCTGTTACCTGAGGTTTGTGTGCCGATGCTGGCGCGGTCACTGGTCAGCACGCCACCGGCGCTCACTGTCAGTTGGTTTCCGTAACCTGAGAAGCCCACGCGGAACTCGCTGCTCGCCCGCCAAATCGAACCCGAGCCGGTCACGAGGGCGACGTTGCTAGCGGAACCGGAGGAATTGTATCCGATATTGGCGAACAGGCTCGCAACGGCGGCACCATTGCTGACGACCACTTGGTTGGCATCGCCCGGCCCCAACGAAACGTTGCCGGAGTTGATCCACGAGGAACCGGCACCCGTTACGAGTACGGAGTTGCTGCGCGATGCAAAGGCGATGCCCAAGGCTCCTTCGTCATCTATCACCGTTCCACCGGCGCTGATAATCAGTTGATTGCGCATGCCCGAGCCGCCCACGATCACGTTGCCGGCGTTGGTCCAAACGGAATTCGTGCCGGTAACCGTCACGACGTTTCCCTGCGCGGTGTTCTGATCGCCAATGTAGGTGGACGGTGTGATCAGTCGCCCGCCATCGCTGACTGTCAGCCGGTTGGAACTTCCCGCCGTGCCGACGGAAAAAAGCGTAGTCATTTCCGTATTCTTCCAAACGGATCCGGCGCCCGTGATCAACACGGAATTGTCGCTAGCGGTGTCGGTGAGTTCACCAATGCGCCCGCCGTAGGAATACACCGCGCCACCATTGCTCACGATGAGTTGATTTCCGTTGGTTGACATTCCGACATTCAAGTAGGCGCTGTTCGACCACACCGAACCAGGCCCGGTGACCACCACCGTGTTACTTTTGCCGCTGGTGCCCACGGTCCCGGTCGCGTCAGTGACCATCCCGCCGTCGCTGATGATCAAGCGATTAAAATCCTCGTTAGCGCCTACGTTCAGAGAAACTTCAACGCGCCACGCCGAACCCGGACCTGTAACGACTGCTGTGGAATTACTACCAAGGCGTCCCACATAACCGGAACGGGAAACGACCACGCCACCATTGCTAATCGTCATCTGATTGAATGCTCCATTTTCACCGATGCTCAGCGTTCCGCGATTGCTCCACACACTGCCACCCATGAGTAGCACGCTGTTGCTGAAGCTGCCGCTGGCATTTCCCACGGTCGCATTTGAATTCACCACCAAAGCGCCGTTGCCGACAACCAGTCGGTTGCCATCGCTCAGATCACCAATGATCAAATCCGTCACGTTGCTCCAAACCGAGCCGGTCCCGGTGATGGTCGCCTGTCCATTGCTCGCGCCGACCTCCTTGCCGACGATGGATGCCCACGCGCTCAACCGCTGCCCGTTGGTAATGAGCAATTGCGCGTTGGAGGCCATGCCTCCGATCACGAGATTTGACGCCAACGTTACGTTACTGACGCCTGCACGTACATCCCAGATGGCCGGCCCGCTTTCAGTGGACGACCCCACCGTGAGCGATTGCTCGCGTTCATTGTCAATCACGCCACCGTGCGTGATCAATGTGCCGCCGTTGAAATCGAAGCGGCTCAAACCATTCGTCATCACCAACTGATCCACCTCCACCGTCCCGCTGTTCAGCATGTTGGTGCCGCGACGAATGTCGAGGAGCGCGGTGCCGGCTGAATTGGAAGCCAGCAGCGTGCCGCCATCCGTGACGATGCGGTTGTTCGTCGAGTTTGCGTCGAAGCCGATGTAGATGCCGTCATTCGCGTAGACGACTCCGTTGTTGGACACCACGAGCAAGTTGGCAGGGCCGAGATCGCCCACGCGCAATTCGTTGCGATTACTCCACAGCGATCCCGCTGCCGTTACGAGCACCGAGTTGTTACTGCTCCCGGCCTGGTTGCCGATGATGCCGAAATTGTCGCCCACCAGAGCGCCTGCGCGAATCTCGAGCATATTGCCGCTGCCTGCGTCGCCAACGCGCAATTGAAAGCGGTTGCTCCAGTAGGTGCCATTTCCTTGAACGAGTGCGAAGTTGCCGTCGCTCGCCGCGTTCACACCGAGGATGCCAAAGTCGTTCTGAACCAGCGCCCCATTGCGCACTTCCAGACGGTTCGCGTCGCCCGAATTTCCCACGCGCAAATCGCCCGCCATGCTCCAGCGTGAACCGCTGCCGGTTACAAGCACGAGATTCGAGGCTGCCCCCGTGTTCAAACCAATGGTGCTGTTGCCGCCATTGGTCAGCACCGCGCCGTTGGTAATAATCAAGGTCGTGAAGTCACCGTTTGTCCCCACGGTTACGGCACCGACGATCCCGCTGGTGACGTTGTTTAGGCTGTTGGTCGTGCCATCGCTCACCACTTGCGCGATAAGAATGCCTCGGAAGACGGCTAGGGCGGTGAAAAGAACCGGCAGTCGAAAAAAATTATGCGCAGTTATCATAAGGCAACAGTCCGGGCGGCGATCTGGTCGTGGAAAACTATTTTGGTGGGCTTTCGGCCTTCCCGCTTTTGCCAGTTTCGCCTGCCTTGTCTCAAGTCAATTGTCGGAATCAACCCCGTTTCCTTCGACAAGTTCAGGTGGGCTTTCTCAAATCCGCGATGGCGTGAAATGCTGCAAGGCACGAACGAGAACTTCCGGAACGCGCACCACCTCGAACCTGATAGCGGGTGGGCTCCCGGGGACGTGGAACGGCAGGTCGCGCCTGCGGGTTTCACCATGAACCGGCTAGGGAGACGCTGTTGCACGACAGCGAGGAGACGTCGCGGGGGGGGTGGTGATTGCACGACCGGTTTGGCGCACGCCTTCTAACAGACTCCGTTGGGACGCTTCGCCTGTTCTTGGTCATTTCCAATAGCGTTTTCGGTACTTCAAAGGTGTTAGACCGGTGTGTTGGCGAAATTGCTGGGTGAAGGCGCTTTGGTCACAGAAGCCGTATTCGGCTGCAATGTCGGCGATGGTGCGGCTGGATTTTAACAGGGTGTCGGCGGCGTGCTGAATGCGCGCTTTGACGATGAACTGTTGCACGCTCAGGCGGAACGCGGCGCGGAATTTGCGCTGGAACTGTCGCTCGGAAAGTCCGGCAAGCCGGGCGAGATCGGCGACGGCGAGACCTTCGCGGAGATGATCACGGATATGATCGACGACGCGTGCGAGTTCGCCATAGATCGCGAGCGCTTTGCGGCGGCCTTCGTAGCTTTGCACCACGCCCATCACGCCCACGGCACGTCCAGCTTGATTAAAAAGCGGTAGCTTGGTGGTTACGAACCAATCGAGTACGCGGAACTCATTGTAGAAAATCTCAACGCGATGCAGTAGCGGTTTGCCCGTGCGTAGAACGAGCAGGTCGTCGGTACGGAAACGGTCGGCGATTTGTGCCGGGAAAAAATCCGAGTCAGGTCGTCCAATTAACTCCTGCTCCGACTTCACGCCGAGGCGCTGCACGAGGGCGGGGCTGCCACACATCATCCGGCTTTGGGCATCCTTGGCGAAGAAGAATGCGCCAGGCACGTGCGCGAAGAGTTCACGGAACGGTTGTGTGGGTGCGAGTTGAGCGAAGAACTCCTCTTGTTTCGGGCGCCGAACGGTAGATGTGGCTCGAGGCGTGCGTGCGAGAGATTTGCGTTTGGGAGGCATGGCCGGATTTTACCAAAACCTGTCGGCTTGACACAAGACACTCGCCAGCGCCGAAGTTAGTGTGCGACCGTGACTTTTCGTGGTCTCCGACCGCGCGGCAACATGCTCGGAGGAGAACGCGTTTCCACTATGAAACATTCAAACTTGATCTCGCTTCGTATCTATTCCCTTTTCCTGGCGTTCCTCGCGGTCATTACCACGGCGCTTGGTGCGGGCGCGGACTTCATTACTTACGAGCCGAAGGGTGGGCCTGGTGCGGGAAAGCACGTCGTGTTTCTCGCGGGCGATGAGGAGTATCGTTCCGAGGAAGGATTGCCGATGCTCGCGAAGATTCTCAGCCAGCGGCACGGTTTCAAATGCACGGTGCTCTTTTCCGTGGATGCCGACGGCACAATTAATCCCGATCGCGGTGAGAGTCTTTCCAATCCGCGCGCGCTCGATTCCGCCGACGCGATTGTGATGCTGCTGCGGTTTCGGCATTGGGACGAAGCGACGCGGAAACATTTCACGGATGCAGTGAATCGTGGGGTGCCGATCATCGGTCTGCGCACGAGCACGCATGCTTTCAATGACAAGGCGCTCGGCAGCTTCGGAAAACAAGTGCTCGGTGAAAAATGGGTGAGTCATTGGGGGCGGCACAAGAGCGAGGCGACGCGCGGTGTCATCGAGGCATCGGCGAAGAACGAGGCGATCTTGCGCGGCGTAAGTGACGTGTTCGCCGACTCGGATGTTTACGAAGCCTACCCCCCGGCGGACGCGAAGATTCTTCTGCGTGGCCAGGTCCTTAAAGGCATGAAGCCGGACGACGCGGCGGCGGATTACCGCAAGAAGCGCAGCACCGACAAGCAGGAGCAGGGGATCAACGATCCAATGATGGCGGTCGTTTGGACGCGCGAGGTGAAGAACGAAGCCGGCAAAATAAATCGCATCTTCTGCACCACGATGGGTGCGGCGACGGATTTGAAGAACGAAGGTCTGCGTCGCCTCGTGGTGAACAGTGTGTATTGGGGACTCGGTCTCGATGTGCCGTCGAGTGCGGCAGTGGAGTATGTGGATGATTACAAGCCGACGTTCTATGGATTCAAAGGCTACCGTGCTGGCTTGAAGGCGTCGGACCACGCTTTGGGGAAAGTGTTGCCCGCGGGTCAGCCTGCGCCGAAAGAGGAAAAAAAGACCGCGAAGAATAAAGAGCCAATGAAGCTCGTTCTCACCGGACCCGCGCTTCCGGCGACGAAGCTCCCGCTCGACTTGAAGAAAGGTGAACGCGTCGCGTTCGTCGGCAACTCGCTCGCGGAGCGAATGAACTTGTTCGGTTACTTTGAGACACTGCTGCACTCGCGCTTTCCGCAGAATCAACTCGTTGTGCGCAACTTCGCTTTCCCCGCCGACGAAGTGGGCATCCGGCAGCGTTCGACCGACTACACGAAGCTCGATGATCCGCTCGCGACGTTTGGACCGGAGTTGGCGTTTTGTTTCTTCGGCTACAACGAATCTTTCGCCGGTCCCGAGGGCGTGGCGAAGTTCAAGGAAGACTACAACAAGTTCATCGACGATTTCGCGAAGCAATACGCCCGCAATGGGAATGCGCCTCGCTTCGTGCTCGTGTCGCCCATTGCGTTCGAGGGCACGGGCAATCCGTTTCTTCCCACGGGTGTGAAAGAGAATGCGAATCTGAAACTTTATTCCGCCGCCGTCGCTGACGTCGCGAAGCAGCGCAAGCTCGCGTTCGTGGATCTGTTCACCAACACGGAGCGGATGTTCTCGTTGCCGCGCATGGGTGCGCTTTACACGGTCAATGGCTCCGATCTCAACGAAGCGGGCAATCGCGAAGTCGCGCTGCTGCTCGACCGCGCGTTGTTTGACACGACGAATCCCGGTCAGCCCGGTTCGGTGCCGTTCGAAAAACTCCGCGCCGCGGTGAACGACAAATCATGGGTGCATCAGCAGGACTACCGAATGCTCAACGGCTGGTACGTGTATGGCGGCCGCCGCACGCTCGACACGGAGACATTTCCGAAGGAGATAACGAAGATTCGCAACATGGTCGCCGAGCGCGATCGTGTCGTGTGGGAAGTGGTGCAGGGCAGGGAAGCGAAGCCCGATGATTCCAAGACCGGCGATTTGTTCGTTCCAAAAACGGGTTTCGGCACCAAGCCTTACTCTGAGCCGAAGGAGCTGAAATACCTTACGCCCGAGGAAAGCATTCAGACGATGACCGTGCCCGAGGGCTTCGAAGTGCAACTCGTCGCGAGCGAACGCGAGTTCCCCGAGCTGGCCAAGCCGGACCAAATCAACTTCGATAACAAAGGCCGCCTCTGGGTTTCGTGCATGCCCACCTATCCGCAATGGAAGCCCGGCGATCCGCGGCCGAGCGATCGCTTGCTGGTGTTTGAGGATTTCGATGCGAACGGACGTGCGCGCAAATGCACCACGTTCGTCAACAACTTGTCTTGCCCGACTGGCTTTGAATTCTGGAACGGCGGCGTGCTCGTGGTGGATGAGCCGCGCCTGCTTTTCTTGAAAGACACCGATGGCGACGGCAAGGCCGATCAAATCGTGCAGCTCAGCGACGGCTGGGCCACCGACGACACGCATCACACGATCGGCGCGTTCGAATGGTCGCACGGCGGACTGCTGCACATGCTGGAGGGCGTGTCGCTGAGCACCTCGACTGAGACGCCGTGGGGGCCGATGCGTCGCAAAGGCGCGGCCGGTTGCTACGTGCTTGATCCGCGTTCGCTCAAGCTCCGCCACTTCCGCACGCCGGGCTACGGTAACCCGTGGTGCTACGTGTTCAACGAATGGGGCCAGGGCTTTGTTGGCGATGGCACCACGCCGCAGCAGCATTGGGACAGCCCACTGAGCGGCGTTGATTTCCCTAGCCGCAAAGGTCTCAACACGATCTTCGACGGCGAAGGCATGCGGCCGAATGTTGGCAGCGAATTCATCATCACCCGTCAGTTTCCGGAGAGTGTTCAGCGCCTGTTTGTCTACGGATGCGTGATCAACATGCACGGCCTGACGACCTTCACGCTCGGCGACGATGGAGCGGGCTACAAAGGCGCGCGCCGCAAAAAGCCCGGCGTGGACGCGAAAGGCAAGGAAGGTTTGGTGCCCGATGATTTGCTGAGCTCCACCGACGCGAACTTCCGCCCCGTCGATCCACAGATCGGTCCCGACGGTGCGCTGTATTTTGGCGACTGGCACACAGCGTTGCTCGGCCACATGCAATACTCACAGCGCGACCCGAATCGCGATCACTCGCACGGCCGGCTTTATCGTTTGGTTTACAAAGGCAAACCCCTGCTGAAACCCGTTACGCAATTCGGCAAGTCGAACATCGAACTGCTCGAACAGCTTCGCGAATACGAACTCCGCACCCGCTATCGCGCGCGTCGCGAACTGCGCGATCGTCCGGCGTCTGAGGTTCTCGCTGCGGTGAAGTCATGGGTCGCGGGGCTGAATCCCGCGGACAAAGCTTACGACCGCCTGCTCTGCGAAGCGCTGTGGGTTCAACAAGGTCATCACGCGGTGGACGTCGAGTTGTTGAAGCGGGCGTTGCGTGCCAAGACCGGCGACGCTCGCGCCGCGGCGACGCGTATTCTTGCTGATGAGTGGGATCGCATTCCCAATGCGCTTGAATTGATCAAGCCGCAGGTCGCCGATGAGTTCGCCCGCACGCGGCTCGAAGCCGTCCGCGCTTTGAGTTTCGTGCCGACGCGCGAAGCCGTGGAGATCGTGTTGCTCGCCGCGAATCAACCGCGCGACTACTGGC
Organism: Limisphaerales bacterium; assembly: GCA_044224905.1. Taxonomy (GTDB): domain Bacteria; phylum Verrucomicrobiota; class Verrucomicrobiia; order Limisphaerales; family JBGAJN01; genus JBGAJN01. The sequence goes on along the minus strand of JBGAJN010000004.1, from coordinate 687,514 downwards.
TTGATTACACGCTCAACGCTACGCTCTCAGCGCTGGAGCCCGTTTGGAAAGCCGCGCTCGCGTCCGGCACCATTGCGGCGAACAATTCCAAGGGGCTCGAACTGCTCAAGGAAGCCGAAGCGCTCTCGAAGCCCGGAGGCGCGGCGACGGCTGCGCTCAAGCGGGCGCTCGCTGCGGGTGACATTCCTGCCAAGGAACGCGGCAAACTTTACGGTGAAATCGCGAAGGGCAAAGGCGTCGCCGATTCCGGCAAAGTTGTGTTCCGCCGCATCTGTACGGCTTGCCACAAAATTTACGGTGAAGGCGTCGACTTCGGTCCGGACATGATGGGCGTCGGCACGCGGCTCAAACGCGAAGACATCATCGAGTCCATTCTCGATCCCAACGCCAAGGTGGATCCCAAGTACGCCACGACCAACATCGAGACCCAGGACGGCGAAAGCTACACGGGCTTCGTGATGGCCGAGGACGCGACGAGCGTGACGCTCAAGATCGCCGGTGGACTCGTTCAAAAAGTTCCCAAGACCACGATCGGCAAGCGTGACACGCTCAAGCAAAGTTCGATGCCGGAAGGACTCGGCGCGTCGATGTCGCCGCAGGAGTTCTTGGACGTGATCGAGTTCCTTTCCAGCTTAAAAGGGGCGACGAAAAAGTAAGCGGCGGCCTAATTTACAAAGCCGCAGCCAACCGCACGGTGATAGTCGTCCCTCGTCCGAGTTCGCTGACGACTTCGATACTGCCGTCGTGCGCGTCGACGATGGCTTTGCAAATGGGGACTCCGAGACCGATGTGTCCGTCGGCGCGCGACCGGGATTTGTCCGCGCGGAAGAACCGCTTGAAAATGTTCGGTAAATCTTCGACGACGAGGATTCTCGTGAGCGCGGTGGTCGGCGAATTTGTAGCACCCTAGCTCGACGTAAACACCTCAATTAGCATGACGCGTGGCAGATTAGCGGGGGCCGGATTAAGAATTCGTTAAGTAGCGCGACGGGAGTCTCTATTCTTCCGGCGAACTCGCCTGACTTTGACATGTATCATAAACTCAGGCTTAATCCGCCGCGTGTTCTCCCTGCTGAAACCCGCGCCGGAAGCGCCACGCCGGCCCGCCGACCGAATCGATCCGGAATATCGCCGGCTGCGTTGGCAGGTTTTTGCGGGAATCTTCATCGGTTATGCGGCGTTTTATCTGGCACGGAAGAACTTTGCCATCGCGCTGCCAGACATCCTCAAAGACTACCCGCAATACAACAAGGCGCAGCTCGGCACGGCGATGACGGGGCTCTCCATCGCGTACGGCGTATCGAAATTTCTCATGGGCTCAATCTCGGACCGGAGCAACCCGCGGTGGTTCCTGCCGCTCGGCCTGCTGCTCTCGTGTGCGGTGCTGCTGGTGTTCGGTTTTGTGAAAGCGGTGTACGCATCGCTCTTCGCGATGGTTGCGCTGCAGACGCTCAACGGTTGGTTCAGCGGCATGGGCTGGCCGCCGTGCGGCAAGACGATGGTCCACTGGTGGAGCACTAAGGAACGTGGGCGCATCGTCTCGATTTGGAACGTGGCTCACAACGTCGGTGGGGGTTCGGTTTCGGCGCTGGCGTTTCTGGGGGTGACGCTGTTCCACGACTGGCACGCTACGTTTTACTTCAATGCATTCATCGCTGCGGGGATCGCGTTGTGCGTATGGTTCCTGTTGCGCGATACGCCTCAAAGTTGCGGACTGCCGCCGGTGGAGGAATACAAAAACGATTACCCGGAAAACTACTCCGCCGCGCACGAGCGAACGTTTACGTTCAGGGAAATATTTTTTCAGCACGTGTTGCCGAACAAGTTTCTGTGGGCCATCGCGTTCGCCAATGCGTTTGCCTACTTCGTTCGCTACGGCGTGGTGGATTGGATCCCAACATATCTGCAGACGGCGAAGGGTTTCTCATTCAAGGACTCCAGTCTGGCCTGGTCGCTCTTCGAATACTCGGCCATCCCCGGAACAATTCTGTGCGGTTGGATGTCGGACAAAGTGTTTCAGGGCCGTCGCGCGCCCGCGACGATTCTCTTCATGTCGCTCACGCTCGTGGCCGTGGTGATCTACGCGTTGAATGCGAAGGGGCCGCTGTGGATTGACCAGGCCGCGTTGATCGCCATCGGGTTTTTCGTATACGGTCCAATCATGATCATTGGCTTGCACGCGCTCGATCTCGTGCCGAAGAAGGCAGCGGGCACGGCAGCGGGCTTTACGGGATTTTTCGGCTACGTGTTCGGCTCGGCCGTCGCCGGCACGGGCGTCGGCTGGATCGCCGATAATTGGGGCTGGAACGGCGTTTTCGGCGCGATGGTCGCGTGCTGCGTGCTGACCATTCTGTTTAGTGCCCTCACGCTCGGCCACAAGGCTGAGAGCAATTCCAAATCTCATTAAATTCATGAAACTCGTCACCAGCTGCGTTATCCTCTTCGCCATGTCTTTTCTAGCCACCGCCACCGAACCGATCGTCATCGCTCACCGTGGCGCGAGTGGGTATCTGCCGGAGCACACGCTTGAAGCCAAGGCGCTGGCGCACGCGATGGGCGCGGATTTTCTCGAACAGGATCTCGTGCTCTCGAAGGACAACGTTCCGGTGGTGCTTCACGACATCCAGATCGATACGGTCACTGACGTTGCGACCCGTTTTCCCGATCGTAAGCGCGACGATGGACGGTTTTACGCGCTTGATTTCACGCTGGCTGAGTTGAAACAACTTCGCGCGACCGAACGCGTCAGCGCCAAGACGGGCAAGGCGGTTTATCCCGGTCGTTTCCCCGCGGGCAAATCGTCATTCCAGATTCCCACGCTCGAAGAAGAGTTGGAATTCATCGCTGGTTTGAACAAGAGCACGGGCCGCATTGCGGGGATTTATCCGGAGATCAAGCAGCCTGCGTGGCATCGCAAACAAGGTCGCGACATCAGTGGCGTCGTAGTGCCGATTCTTCAGCGCTTTGGTTATCGCACCAAGGCTGATCCGTGCTGGATTCAATGTTTTGAATATGCCGAGGTGAAACGCATTCGCGGTGAACTCGGCTGGCAAGGCCGGCTCGTAATGCTCATGGGCGGCGGTAAGAAGGGCGAGGATGGCTCCGACTTCGAATACCTCCACACCGCCGCCGGATTGAAGGAATTAAGCAAGGTCGCGGACGGCATCGGCCCATCGTTGGGCAGTATCATTTCGGGCAAGAGTATCGCCGATCGGAAGATCACGACGTTGACGAAAGATGCGCACGCGGCTGGGTTGAGCGTGCATCCCTACACGGTCCGTGTGGATGAATTGCCCAAGACCGTTTCCTCCGTGGATGAACTGCACCAACTTATTTTCGTGCAAGCAGGTGTGGACGGCGTGTTCAGCGATTTTCCGGATCGAACGGTGAAGTTCGTGCGGTCGCTGCGAAAATAGTGCGTAGAGCTGTATTCTGCCGGGCAGTGGATGTTTGTCACCGCGGTGCTGATTAGTCTCGCTGCTATGGCCCCGGGGGCGGCGACCGGACGCTGCGGACACTTGCATCGGGAAGCACGAGATCAAAATATTTTCTCCTGCGCTCGCTTCCCGTCGAGACTTGGCTATCCTCGTGGCCGTTTCGATGAAGACGTTCGTAAATATCGCTGCGTATAAATTTGTCGCCCTGCCGGAACTCCGCTCCCTGCGTGCGCGCTTGCTCGCGCTGTGCAAGAGCTGGGAACTCAAGGGAACGATTCTGCTGAGCGTCGAAGGCATCAACCTTTTCGTTGCCGGGGCGGGGGACAAGATCGAATTGTTGCTCGCCGAATTGCGGAGCTTGCCGGGACTCGCCGATTTGCAACCCAAGGTCAGCGTCACGGATCATCAGCCGTTCACGCGCATGCTCGTGCGTTTGAAGAAGGAGATCATCGCGTTCGGTGTTGAAGGCATCGATCCCGCGCGGCGCACATCACCCAAGCTCGCTGCGAAGGAGCTCAAGCAATGGCTCGATGAAGGACGCCCGGTGACGCTGCTCGACACGCGCAATGACTACGAAGTGAAGCTCGGCACGTTCAAGAACGCGCTGCCGATCGGCATCGATCACTTCCGCGATTTCCCCGCTGCAGTCCGGCGCTTGCCGATGACGATGAAAGAGCAACCGATCGTGATGTTCTGCACCGGCGGAATTCGCTGCGAGAAGGCCGGCCCTTTCATGGAGAGCGAGGGCTTCAAAAATATTTTCCAACTCGACGGCGGCATCCTGAAGTATTTCGAGGAATGCGGTGGCGCGCATTACGACGGCGAGTGCTTTGTGTTCGATCAACGCGTCGGCCTTGATCCGAGTCTGCAGGAAACGGAGTCCACGCAGTGTTTCCGCTGCCAGACGCCGTTGAGCGAGGCGGATCAAAACGACGCGCGTTACGTCGCCGGGCAGTCCTGTCCATTTTGTTTCAAGACGCCGGAGGAACAGACCGCAGCCAATATCGCCCGTCGTCACGAAGCCATCGCCCGCGCGGTGACGCCTTTGCCTGGCAGTGTGCCGTACGACAATTACCGTCCGATCAATGTTCCCGAGGATTGCGACGGTGGCCCGTTGCTCACCGCTTTGTGTTGCGTGGTGAAACATATTCCCGCCGTCGATTGGGAAAAGGATTGCGCCAAAGGTTTGGTGGTGGACGCCGATCGCAATCCAATCGGGGCGCAACATCGAGTGCGGGCTGGGGAACGTTACTTCCACAAGTTTCCCGGAATGACCGAGCCCGACGTGAACGGTCGCTTGGAAATTCTGCACGAAGACGAGGCGTTAATCGTGTTGAACAAACCAGCACCCCTGCCGATGCACGCGGGCGGGCGCTTCAATCGCAACACCCTCCAACACATTCTCAACACGGTCTATCACCCGCAGCGACCGCACCCGGCGCATCGCCTTGACGCGAATACCACGGGCGTTGTGCTGGCGACGCGCGTGCGACATTTTGCCGGAAAGCTTCAACCGCAATTCGCCAAAGGCCAGGTCGAGAAAGTTTATCTCGTGCGCGTGCAAGGCCAGCCGAAGGAAGATGCGTTTGCGTGCGACGCTCCGATTAGTGCTGATGCTGGCGAAGTTGGCACCCGCGCGGTGGACTTTGAATCCGGTCTCGAAGCGCGCACCGAGTTTCGCGTCGTGCGAAGAGATGCCGACGCCACCACGTTGCTCGAAGCGAGACCGCTCACGGGTCGAACTAATCAAATCCGCGTTCATCTCTGGCACCTCCGGATGCCGGTGTGTGGCGACGCGGTTTATTTGCGCGGGCAAAAACTCGGTGTCACACAGACGCTGCGAGTCGATGATCCTCCGTTGTGCCTCCATGCGTGGCGCGTGAAGTTCGTTCATCCCCTCACGAAACTGCCGGTCGAATTCACCGCACCTCCTCCCGCGTGGGTTGAAGCGAAGTAGGTGATTCCGTTGGGGTTCGAACCTTAGCGGGTTAACTGATTGGCCCGGCGTGATTCGAGGAGTTGCGTCGGTGGTACGCCGTGGACGCGCTTGAAAGCGCGGGAGAACTGGAACGCATCGGCAAAGCCCAATCGCGCGGCGGTTTCCTTGACCAACAAACCCTCGTCGAGCAGCAACTCGGCCGCGCGGTTCATCTTCAGGCGGAGCAGGAATTGATATGCCCCGGTCCGCCCGAACTTCCGGAACAGACGCGCCACATACATTGGCGTGACGTGACATTCGCGGGCGATGTCTTCGACCGTGCGCAGGCGCTGGTGATGTTCCTCGACGTGGCGGCGGATGCGTTCGTAGGTGGCGAAGGAGCGGGGAAGATCGCGGCCTCCGGAGACGGCGCGCTGCTGAATTTTCAGGAGAAGCAGACGCGCGAGGGTTTCGCAGATTGCGCGCGTTGCGGCGCTGTCGTCACGCGCTTCACGGCCGAGAGTTTCGAAGACTTCCACGAGTTCGTGGAGCGCGGCGATGCGGAGCGCTTTCCATTGCCCGAGACCGGCGGCGTTAAGCAACGCCCGCGCCTCGCAGCCGGCGAAATCGAGGTAATATTTGCGCATGCGATGCCGGGGGTGATTGCGAATCGTATGCGTTACGCCAGGGCCGTAGGCAAAGACCACTCCGGGTGCGAGGTGGAAGCGGTGACCGTTTAACAATAGCGTGCCTTCTCCTTCCGCAACGAGTTCGACGGCGAAGTACGGGAAATCACGCCGGCTCACCACATACTCGGGTCGCATGCGCTCGACACCGCCGCAGACGACCGTGAACGCGGCCTTTGGTGGCGGGTTCAGGTTCAGGTAATAGCGCCGCGGCTCGGTGACTTGTTGCGACACGAAAGCGGGTTCGATGTTTTTCGGGGACGATTTGGCGGCCACGGAGACAGGATAAGAATAGCCATGCCGTGGTCAACTCCTGCCATTCCCAAAAAACGGTCTCTGCTCCATGCTCTCTTCATGCTCACTCTCGAAAGATTCTCGTTTGGCGTCGGCGACCGCTTTGCTCATCAAGCGAAAGCTCAGCTGCGCGCCTTCCAAATGCTCGCCAAGGACGGCATCGACGTCGCGCCCGTCTGGAACAAGTCTAATCGCGAACACACCTTCATTGGCTCGGAGCCGCAAAGCGTGTTCGACGCCGCGCAGGCGGCCGTGAAGGCGCTTGGTTGGAACAAGGGCTGGCATGTGGATGCCGATCACATCCGTCTCGAAACCGTGGACCGCTTCATGGGTTGCTCGGACTTCTTCACGATTGATGTTGCTGACTCCATCGGCAAACCCGCGGCTGCCGCAGACGTCGCCGCGTTCGTTGCGCGTCATCCGGAACTGGTTGGCAACGTGACAATCGCTGGCGTGGGTAAGCCGTTCACCACGACGCGTACGGATGTGGAACGCGTCGCGGCAAAGTATCTCCTCGCCGTTCAAGACGCGGGGAAGATTTATCGGCATATCGCGGCGAAGAAGGGCGAGGCGAATATCATCGCGGAAGTTTCCATGGACGAAACCGATGCGCCGCAGACGCCACCGGAGCTGCTTATCATTCTCGCGGCGATCGCGGATGAGAAGGTGCGCGCGCAGACCATCGCGCCCAAGTTCACCGGGCGTTTCAACAAAGGCGTGGACTACGTCGGCGACCTGCCGCAGTTCGAGCGTGAGTTCAACGACGACCTCGCCGTTATCGCCCATGCAGTGAAGCAATACGGCCTGCCGGCGAACCTCAAACTCAGCGTCCACAGCGGCAGCGACAAGTTTTCGCTCTACCCGATCATCCGCCGCGCGCTCGCGCGGACCGGTGCGGGCGTGCATCTCAAGACCGCAGGCACGACGTGGCTAGAGGAACTGATCGGCCTCGCCGAGGCGGGTGGCGACGGACTCGCGCTGGCGAAGGAGATTTACGCATACGCCCTCGCGCATGTAGACGAGCTCTGCGCGCCGTACGCGAGCGTCATCGACATCAATCGCGCGAAGCTCCCGAGCGCTGCGACAGTGAATGGTTGGACCGGACCGCAACTCGCCAGCGCGTTGCGGCATATTCCGAATCATCCGGAATTCAACGCCCACGTGCGTCAACTCCTGCACGTCTCGTTCAAGCTCGCGGCCAAGGCCGGCGCCCGTTATCTCGACTTGCTGAAAGCCAACGAAGCCATCGTAGCGAAGCAGGTCACCGAGAATATTTACGAGCGCCACATGCGACCGCTGTTCATCGGGTGAGCCATTTCAGAAAACCCTAATCGTATTGCAGCATGAAGAATTTGATTTTCACGACCAAGAGCGCGCTTGTCGCTACCTTGCTGGTTGCAATAACGCGCACGGCGTTTTCTGCCGAAATCCAGAAAGCTGAGATGGCGGGTTACCTTCTCGTCGCCGCCGACAAGGTGCCGGAGGAATTCAACGCCGGCTTCTCGCTCTACGCCGCGGCGTGGCCGTTGTTGCAGCAGTATCCGGGGCACCGTTTTCAGACCGGGCTCTTCGGCACGTGGATGCATGCGCAGTATGAAGGCAAGGCGCCGAAGGATTTGTATTCCGACATCGAGGGCGGGCTCGGTTGGTGGCGCGACACGCGGTTCCCGACGGAGACGCCGAAGTTCATCATGGGCGGCGTGGCCGTGAACTTCAAAGAAATCGCCAACGGCCCGGCGCATGGGCGCGGCACGTGGGAGAACCCTAAAGGGCTATACGGCGTGGCGCAGTTGAGTCCGTGGCTGCTGTTTCCAATCGATGGCCTCAACGTGAAGCAAGGCACCTGCGGCGATCTGTTTGGCTACGGTTACCTGCCGTTGCCGCTTACGAAAGCGAAGGCGACAACGGGTGGAAAGCCCGTGCCGACTGGCGACAACTGCTGGACGCTTTTCCTCAGCACGAAAAATTTCAAGGGCCCGGTGTGTTTCTTCACGCCTTACTTCTGGTCGCACTCCGCCGAGTTGAATCCCGAATATGCCGGATTGCTCCTTGATTCGCGGCCTTCTGCGCCGAACAAACCATTCCAAATGGAGACGCAGTACGTCCCGGGTGCGCTGGCTGTGGATGGGAGAGGCGCGACCTTCGCGCGCATCGCTCCGACATCGTTTCCCGTCGGCCCGGATGGCAACACCGTCGTGCTTCATCGCCTGACCTCTTACAAGAAGCAGGCGCTGTGGGACGGCGTGAAGGCGTGGTTCGAAGGTGGTCCGGCGGTCAGTGGAGCGATTAATCCCGCTGGTGCCCACGTGCAGACCATGCGGTCCGAAGGCGGGTCCACATGGAAGATCTACGCCGAGAAGACGCCGAAGGAACAAAAGATGGCGATGGTTTGGAAATCCTTCGCCACGCCGATCGCGCCGGACCCGACCACCTACGGTTACAAGTGGAACGACCAACTCGTTCGCAAGGTCAGCGAGTCGAACGGCGCGCGCGTGGTTCTCCCGGAATATTTCCGTCTCCAAAACGACGGCAAGAAAACCCAGTGGGTCGTGGCGAAGCCCGCCGAGGTGCCGGCTGCGTCGGGACTGGCGAAACAGACATTTGATCGGCCGAAGGAAAAACCGCCCGAGCCTTATGACACGCCCGAAGCTGCTGAGAGTTCGTTCAAGAAACCCGGCCCGGTCGCCGGACCGTTCAAGGCGCACCTCGGCGACGGCAGCGTGGTGACGTATTATTGGTATCGCTTCGCCGACCAGCCGGCCTTGCTCAACGCCGACCTGACCAAAGACGAGCGTGAAAAGATGCAGTTGAAGGTGGAGAAAATGCACCGCACGTGGACCAAAGACCGCGACTACCTTGCGCCGCCGACCGTCGGCAAACTCGCCGACCTCGATCCCGCCCAGATCGTCACGCCGCCCAAAGGCTTCGAGATCGGCTACGTCCCGATCGCCACGCGACAGGAACTAGACCCCTCGCGTTCCGCTAAACCGGCGAACCGTTGATTCCGGCTTTCAATCACGACGAACACCTCGCCATGAATAAGTTGATCACGGTCCTCGCCGCCATAGTTCTCGCGCCGCTGGCCTCACTCCGCGCGGCCGATTCAAAATCATCCGCCGCTTCACGCAACGACGCGGCTTGGCTTCAGTCCAAAGGCACTCTGATCTTTCAGGACACCTTTGACCGACAGTTGAATGGCAATGGCATCAAGGCTATCGGCAACGGATGGGAAAGTGCGACTGCCGACCGCGCGCCGAACGTGAAGCAAGCCGATCTCGATCAGGGCATCCTTAAGATCAACAGCGACGGCAAGGCGGCGGGCCATGGCGTTCACATTCATCACGATGCTGGCTTCGCCGACGGCGGCACGACATTGCGCTTCCGCTTCCCAGGGCTCAGCAAAGGCGAGAGCTTCACTCTCGGCCATGTAGATCGAGAGATGAAAAGCGTCCACGCTGGACATCTGTGCTACGCGAATTTGTATCAGACGAGCATCTTGCTGAGAGATAACAAGACCGGGATCAGCGAAGAGAAGCTGCGTGCTCGTCGCGCAGTGTTCCTCGACAAAAAGCAGAAGCTGCCTGCCGACCTCGAAGCGCTGCTGCAGACGAAGGAGAAGACGGTTCCTTGGAAAGCTGACAAGGAATGGCACGATCTCACGCTCGCCTTCGAAGGCGACGAGATGCGCCTGAGCATCGACGGCAAGCTGGTCGCCGCGCACCGCTCCGAAGGTTTCGCGCATCCGTCGAAGCGCTGGCTCAGCTTTTCCGCTGCGAACACGTTGTGGATCGATGATGTGAAGATTTGGAAGATCAAGTAAGCCGCAACTAAACCGCTCGAGAAACCACAACCACCTATGTCGAATTATTCCAGCCGTCGCTCCTTTCTCCAACGCGCGGCGCTCATGCCGTTCGCCGCTGGTTTGACATTGCCTCTTTCGAAATCGTCCGCTGCATTCGCGCCGATCAAGCGCGTGGGCGGGGCGCATTTGAAACCTGGCCTCAACGCGTATTCGTTCCTCGAACTGCTCACCTTGAACGGAACCGACGCGAGCAAGGGCATCGATCTTTTTGCCGTCTGCGATTTCTGCGCGAAGCACAACATCGAGGCCGTCGATCTCACGGGATATTTCTTCCCGGGTTATCCCAAAGCGCCGGCGGACAGTTACGTGAACCGCATGAAACGCTACACGCACGAGCTCGGCCTCGTAATCAGCGGCACGGGCGTGCGAAATGATTTCGTCGCTGCGGACAAGGCCGTGCGCGCCGAGGGCGTGCAATTGACCAAACTGTGGATTGAAGTCGCCGCGCGGCTCGGTGCGCCGGTGATCCGCGTGTTCGCGGGGCCGCAGGGAAAGATCAAAGACTGGCAGACCGGCGCGGGCGGTGCGAAGCGGACGGACGTCGAAGGCTGGATGGCCGATGCGTTGCGCGAGTGCGCGGAGCATGGCGAGAAGTTCGGCGTCATCGTCGCGGTGCAGAATCACGCCGACTTCCTCAACTCCGCCGAGGAACATTTAAGCCTGCTCAAACGCGTCGATCATCCGTGGTGCGGTCCGCTCGTGGACACGGGCAAATATCTCACTGCCGATCCTTATGCCGACATCGCGCAGATGGCACCGCACGCGGTGAACTGGCAGATCAAGGAGACGCTCGGCAGCAGCACGAAATCTCCGCGCACGGATTTCAAGAAGCTGGCGAAGATCATTCACGACAGCGGCTATCGCGGTTTCATTCCGATCGAAACGCTCGCGATGGGGCGCAAGGATTACGATCCGTTCGTCGAAGTGGTGAAGGTGCTCACGGACTTGCGCGAAGGCATCGCGGCGATGACGGCGCGATAAAAGGTGAAGCGACTCGTTACCATTATCGCTCTGCTGTTGGCTCCGTTGAGTGCGCTCCATGCTGCGAACACGGCGGCAAAGTTGAACGTCTTGTTCATCGCCGTGGATGATCTCGGCAATGTGCTCGGCTCCGCTGGGCACCCGATGGCGAAGACGCCGAACCTCGACCGGCTCGCGGCGACAGGCGTGCGCTTCGATCGCGCGTATTGCCAGGTTCCGTTGTGTAATCCTAGCCGCGCCTCCGTGCTCACGGGGCTGCGTCCGGATGCGACGGGTGTGTTTGATCTGGATCGACATTTCCGCGACTCGCTGCCGGACGTGATGACTATGCCGCAGTTGTTCCGGAGCAACGGTTGGTTCACCGCGCGCGTGGGAAAAGTTTTTCACTACGATGTGCCGAAAGGTATCGGCACGGATGGATTGGACGACAAGCCGTCGTGGGCGCAGGTGGTGAATCCGAAGGGGCGCGACGTGGCGGACGAGGCGCTGATCACGAATCCCACGCCCGAGAAGCCGGTGAGCGCGGCGTTGAGCTGGCTCGCCGCCGATGGTGACGACACGGAACAAACCGACGGCATGATTGCCAGTGATGCGATCAAGCTAATGGAGCAGCATCGCAATGAGGCGTTCTTCCTTGGTGTTGGTTTCTTCCGTCCACACACGCCGTTCGTTGCGCCGAAAAAATACTTCGACCGGTATCCGCTCGAAAGCATCCGTTTGCCCGCCGCGCCGGCGAATGATCGCGATGACATTCCGTTAGCGGCGTTCGCGCACAACAACGCCACGCCGAACTACGGCCTCGATGAACTGACTTGTCGAAAGGCGTTGCAGGCTTACTACGCGAGCGTCTCCTTCGTGGACGCGCAGATCGGACGGGTGCTGGATGCGCTGGATCAACTTGGCCTCGCGAACAAGACGCTCGTCGTGCTGTGGAGCGACCACGGTTACCACCTCGGCGAGCACGGCGGCCTATGGCAGAAACGCACGCTCTTCGAGGAGTCCGCGCGCGCGCCGCTGCTCATCCGTGCGCCGGGTGCGAAGGGCAATGGTCGCGCGTGCGCTCGCGTCGTGGAGTTCGTGGATATTTTTCCGACGGTCGCCACGCTTTGCGGATTGACGCCACCAAAACGCCTTGCTGGTCGCAGCTTGGTTTCGCTCCTTGCTAATCCTGCGCGCACGTGGGATGGCGGCGCGGTCACGCAGATTTTCCGGCCCGGAAATGGCGCGCCCTTCATGGGCCGCAGCATTCGCACCGAGCGCTGGCGTTACACCGAATGGAACGAAGGCAAACTGGGCGCTGAGCTTTACGACCACTCGACCGATCCGCAGGAGTTTAACAACCTCGTTGAGTCAGCGGAGGCGAAGAAAGTTATTCCCGCGCTCCAGAAACAGCTCAAAACCAGAGCGAGAGGAACGGTTCCTAAATCACCTTTTGCTCCCGCGCGTCTCTAAGCGCGATCACCTTCCTTAAACAATCCTCAAACCATGCAAATACGACCTCTCGGAAAAACCGGACTTCAACTCCCCATCCTCAGCTTCGGCGCGTCATCGCTCGGTGCGGAATTTCGTAGCGTGAAAATTGACGAAGCACTCGACAGTGTTCGCGTCGCGCTCGATTGCGGCCTCAACTTTATCGACACGTCGCCGTTCTACGGTCGCGGCATGAGCGAAGTGTTGCTCGGCATCGCGCTCAAAGGCGTGCCGCGCGACAGCTACACGCTTTGTACTAAGCTTGGCCGTTACGATCTTCAGCATTTTGACTTTAGTGCCAAGCGCGTTGCCGAGAGCGTGGACGTGAGCCTGCACCGGCTCGGCACCGATCACCTCGACATCGTTCTCTGTCACGACATTGAGTTCGTTCCGATGCAGCAGATCGTGGATGAAACCATTCCCGCGCTGCGGAAGATTCAGCAGAGTGGCAAAGTGCGCTTCATCGGCTTCAGCGGTTATCCGATGAAGATTTTCAAATTCATCCTCGATCAGACGAGTGTGGACTGCGTGCTGAGCTACAACCAATACACGCTCCAGAACACGCGCTTCGCCGACGAGATCGTGCCGTATCTGAAGGCCAAGGGCGTGGGCGTGATGAACGCCGGCCCGTTCAGCGCGCGATTGCTCACCAACGCGCCGCTGCCCGCGTGGCTCAAGGAACCGGAGTCCGTGAAGGCCGCTGCGCGCGCCGCCGCCGCGCATTGTGAAAAGAAGGGCGTGGATATCGCCAAGCTCGCGCTGCAGTTCAGCCTCGAGAATACCGACATCACCACGACCGTCAGCGGCAGCGCCAACCCGAACAACATCCGTAACTGGGCCAAATGGGCCGCTGAACCGATCGATCGGCAGCTGCTCGCGGAAGTGCTGGAGATTTTCAAACCGGTGAAGAACCTGGGGCATAAGGAAGGCTTGGCGGAGAACAATTAGTTCAATCGACGATTTCCTCAAATGAAAGCACTCCAACTCGAAAAACCTCAAAGCTGGCGTCGGATTGAAATCGCGGAGCCGCCGGCTCCGGCAGCGGGCGAAGCGCTCGTACGCGTTCAACGCGTCGGCATTTGTGGCACGGACCTCGGCGGTTACTTGGGCAAGATGCCTTTCTTTTCGTATCCCCGAATTCCGGGGCATGAACTCGGCGTGGAAGTGGTCGCGGTCGGTGTGGGCGTGACGAAAGTGAAGCCGGGCGACCGATGCTCGGTGGAGCCTTACTTGAATTGCCAGCTATGCTACTCGTGCCGGCGCGGCTTCACCAATTGCTGCGAACACCACAAGACTCTCGGCGTGATGTGCGATGGCGGTTTGACTGAGCGCATAATTTTGCCCGCGCGAAAACTGCATCTCGCGGGAAAACTGACGCCCGATCAGTGCGCGCTGGTTGAAACGCTGGCGATCGGTTGCCACGCCGTGGATCGCGGCAATCCGAAGGCCGGAGAAAATGTTTTGATCATCGGCGCTGGGCCGATCGGTCTCTCGGCATTGGAGTTCGCGAAACTCTCCGGCGCGCGAGTGATCGTCATGGATATCAGTGAAGGTCGTTTGGCCTTTGTGCGTGAACGGATGGGCGTGCCCGACACGCTGCTGGTGCGTGGCGATGATTTCGACGTGAAGGCGCTCGCGGGGCTGACGAATGGGCAGTTAGCTGACGTGGTGATTGATGCGACGGGCAGCAACAAATCCATGGCGCGCGCGATGGAGTTCGCGGCGTTCGCCGGACGCGTGGTGTTCGTCGGCATCACTCAGCAAAACTTGGAATTTCCGCACGCGCCGGTGTTGCATCGTCGTGAACTCACACTCATGGCCAGTCGTAATGCGCTGTCGCGCGATTTCACCCGTATCATTGGTCTGATCGAGCAGGGAAAGATCGACACGGTTCCGTGGATCACGCATCACGCGGCGTTCAACGATGTGCCGGATGTGTTTCCGAGTTGGCTTAAGCCCGAGACCGGTGTGATCAAAGCCGTCGTCTGCGTGGATTGAACGAGTAGTTTTCGAAGTGAGCAGTGTCGTAGCGCTGTGAATTAACGTTCTGCGTGCGCTGCTTTACTTCGTTGTTCACGAATTGTTTCGCTTCGATTCCCAAGCGAGCAGGGCGCGTTTTCGCGTATCGCCCCAGCGATAGCCTTTCACAATGCCAGTCTCGCGGATGACGCGGTGGCAGGGAATGAGGTAGGCGATTTGATTGGAGCCGCACGCGGTGCCCACGGCCCGCGAAGCGCGCGGATCGCCGATCTGATCCGCGAGGCGGCTGTAACTGACGACTGCGCCATCGGGGATGCGCACGAGCGCCCGCCACACTTTCAATTGGAACGGTGTCCCGCGCACAAAGGCTCGCAACGAGTTCCCTTTCGCTGCGTCATGATGAAAAACTAACTTGGCTTGTTCGCGGGCGCCGTGATCGTTCCTTCGGAATTCCGCGTGCGGCCAGGCCCGTTTCAAATCGCGCGGCAGATTGTCGGCGCCGGTTTCGTGAAATGCGAGGTGGCAGATTCCGCGCAAGTTCCATCCGAGGCTGCACGTGCCGAACGGGCTTTCGGCGATGCCCCATTCGATGATCATGCCGTCACCGCCGCGTTTGAGTTCTCCCGGCGAAGCGGCCTCGATGGTCACGGTCAGATCGTGGAGTCGTCCGGGGCCGGAGAGCCCGGCATCGAGTGCGACGTCGAGAACACTCGCGGATTCGCGGAGCCGTATGCGTGCGTGTTCGACGGTGAGGCATTGCAGAAAATCCTTGGGCGTCACGCCAGCCCAACGGTGGAACAAGCGATGGAAATGAGATTCGCTAAGGTCGCACGCAGCGGCGAGTTCGTGAAGGGACGGTTGCGCGACGTGATGTTCGTCGAGGTAACGAATCACGGCGGCAATGCGATCGAAGTCATTCACGGGCTCATCGTAATCGAAGCGGCGATTGAACCCACCCGATTCTTGCTGCCAAATTGGGAGCTTTAGTGATGGGGTTGAAATTTTTCGAACCTTTGGCATTTTGTCCGCGCTGTCCGGCGGACGCAGCGGGTGGAAATGAACGTCCCGAATGTAATCGAGTCCAACGGACGAAGAAATTAAGCTGAGAACTAATATGAAATTTGCGCAGATGGCGAAACGCGTTGTGCTCTTCTTGGTGGTGAATGTCCTGGTGATGCTCACCATCTCGTTGGTCGTGGGGTTGGTGCTGCATTTTCTTGGCATCGATCAACGATTCGGCCGCAGTAATTACTCGACCCTGCTCGTGATCTGTTTTGTGTGGGGCATGGCGGGATCGCTGATCTCGCTCGCGCTATCGCGCCTGATGGCCAAGTGGATGATGGGTGTGCAAGTCATCCCTCCTGACACGAGCGATCCGAGCGGACGGCAGCTCGTTCAACTCGTGCATGAACTTGCGCAGCGCGCGCGCCTGCCGGAAATGCCGGAGGTGGGCTTTTATGATTCTCCCGAGGTGAATGCGTTCGCGACTGGGCCGTCGCGTTCCCGCGCGCTCGTGGCGGTGTCGAGCGGATTGCTGAACAACATGGATCGCGACGAGGTGCGCGGCGTTTTGGCGCACGAGATCGCCCACATCGCCAACGGTGACATGGTGACGATGGCGTTGATCCAAGGCGTCATCAACGCGTTCGTGATGTTCTTTGCGCGCATCGCGGCCTTTGCGCTCGCCAGTAGCATGCGTTCGCGTGACAACGACGACCGTCCGAGTCCGTGGATGGAGTTCGTGCTGGTGCAAGTGTTTCAGGTGCTGTTCTCGTTGCTCGGTATGATTGTTGTGAATTGGTTTTCGCGCTGGCGCGAATTCCGTGCCGATGCGGGCGGCGCGCGCTACGGTGGCAAGGAAAACATGATCGGCGCTTTGCAAGCGTTGCAACGCCTGCACGAAGGCCCGACGGCGGCCGCGGCGGAAGGTAATCACTCTTTCGATACGATGAAAATTTCAGGAGGGCAGGGTGGGTTCGCGGCATTGTTCGCGACGCATCCGCCGCTCGAAGTTCGAATTGCCGCGCTGCAACGCCTGCAAGTCTGAGGGACTGCGGCGGACGCGTTTGAACGGTCTTCATTTCGATTGCGCGCGCCGGAGGTGCTTTCTAACCTCCGCGCCGATGACGCAGTTTCACTTCGGCAATATTTCCAAGAGGTGGAATTGCTTTTTGCTTTGCGTCGGGTTCTCCGTTGGTTGCGTTTTCGGGTTGGCGACTGCGAACGCGAGCGAGAAGGTGGTCATCATCACTCCGCACACCGAATCGATTCGCTCGGAAATTGGTGGCGGGTTCATTCGTTGGCATCAGGCGAAGTTCAAGCAGAAGCCCTTAGTGGAATGGCGCGACGTGGGCGGCACGGCCGACGCGCTGCGCTTCGTTCAGTCGGAATTCTCTCACAAACCCCAAAGCATCGGTGTGGATGTGTTTTTCGGTGGTGGCCCCGAGCCGTATCTCTTGCTGGCCGATAAAAAACTTTTGGAGCGTTTCGACCCGCCATCGGAAGTTCTCGCGGGCATTCCCCAATCCTTCAACGGCGTCCAGGTCTACGACCCGAATCACTTCTGGTATGGCGCGGCGTTGTCGAGCTTCGGGATTCTTCAGAGCACGCGACTCGAACGGCAGCTTGGCCTCCCGCTTGTGACGCGCTGGGAGCAACTTGCTGAACCGCGACTCTTCGGTTGGGTGGGTGCCGGCGATCCGCGCAACAGCGGCACGATGAACAATATGTTCGAAGCCTTTCTTCAGGCATACGGTTGGGAGCGAGGTTGGGAATTGTTGCACCGGATCGGCGGTAACGTGCGCAAGTTTGATCGCATCTCTTCGACCACAGCGAAGGACGTGACGGTTGGCGAAACGGTTTACGCCTTCGCGATTGATTTCTACGGCTTCACGCAGATCGCGTCGGCGGGGCGGACGAACATGACTTTCGCGTTGCCCGAGGATTTCACTGCGATCAGTCCCGATGGCGTGGCGATTTTGAAAGGTGCGCCGAATCTGGCGGTCGCGCGGCGCTTCATGGAGTTCGTCTTGTCGGAAGAGGGGCAGAAACTTTGGTTTCTCCCGGTCGGCCATGCGGAAGGACCGCGACAGCATTCCATCGAACGAATGGCCGTTCGTCCGGATCTTTACCCACGCTATCGCGGCGTCAGCAACATTGAGTTTTCGCCGTTCGAGTTGAAGCAGAAATTTCTTTACGATGCTTCGCTTGCGCGTGCGCGCCGTGAAATCGTGGCGGCACTTTGCGGCGCGTTGATGGTCGATACACACAGCGAACTGAAGCACGCGTGGCAGGCGATCATCGATCGTGGTGACGCGAACAATTCTAAGGTGGCGTTGGGGCGCGTACCTCTGTCGGAGTCCGAGGCGCTGACCATGGTGAAGTCCGCGTGGAAGGATCCGGCGTTTCGGAATCAAAAGAAAATCGAGTGGCAGCGTTGGGCGATGGAGAAATATCGCGGCTTGTTGGTTACTCGGTAACGGGGGCGAGTGATTTTACGGAGGTGCACGAGGGTGATTGGGCTGTACGAAGGTAGATGGTTTCCATAGGTAAAGAAACTCAGTCTCATGTCGATATTTTAAGCGACCAACCGCCGACACGTGTCCAACTCGATCCAAGTCCGTGCGATTGGATTGCTGGCACCCCATTGAATGAAAAGAATTCTCTTAGTCGAAAGCGATGCTACGCAAGGCGAGGTGTTTCGCAACGCGTTGGCTGCCGAGTCCGGTGAGTGGGAAGTTGTTCGCGTTCCCGACGGCACCGAGGCGCAGGCGACGCTTGCTGCCCAACCTTGTGACGCAGTTTTGGTCAGCGAGGTTTTAACCGGCTCGCGCGGCATTGATCTGCTCGATGAAGTTTCCCGCCAACACCCGAGGACGGTGCGTTTTCTTTTGGCGGACCAGGTCGGCCACGACGTGATCATGCGCTGCGTCTGGGCGATGCATCAATGCATCGCCAGGTCAGGCGATGCGGTTGCGTTGGTCGGGGCTGTTCGACGGGCGCTGTCAGCGGACAGTTGGTTGACGAGTGAAAAGCTGAAGTCGTTGGTCGCGCGGATGCGCACGTTGCCGACGCTGCCGTCGGTCTATCAGGAGGTCGTGAAGGTTTTGAATTCGCCGAACGCCTCCGCTGAAGAGGTCGCGAATTTGATAGGAAAAGATCTGGCGATGACCGCGAAGTTGTTGCAGACGGTCAACTCGGCATTTTTTGGATTGCCGCAGCCCGTCACGACGCCGAGCGAAGCGGTTTTGCATCTCGGTCTAGAAACGGTGCATTCGCTGGTCTTGTCGGTGCACACTTTCGCTCAACTAGACAAAGTGAAGCCGCTTTATTTCACCGCGGACAAAGTCTGGCGACACAGTATGCGGGTTGGCGCGCTCGCGAAGCAAATTGTGTTGCTTGAAACAGACGACTCCTCAATGGCTGCGGACGCTTACACTGCGGGGCTTTTCCATGACATGGGCAAGCTGTTGCTGGCAACCAATCTGCCGGAGGAATACAACGGCGCGCAATCGCTCGCCGTGAAGCGGGGCATCCCGCTCGCTGAAGTGGAGCAGGAAATTTTCGGCGCGACGCACGCTGAGGTTGCAGCCTACATGCTCGGGCTTTGGGGTTTGTCCCCGGGTGTCGTTGAGGCTGTCGCGCGGCATCACTCTCCGCGTGGCGCAGGTGAAAAGAAGTTCACTGCACTTACCGCCCTGCACGCGGCGAACGGGCTCGATTATTTGCAAACGCCGGAGAACGACGGTTTCAAGGCTCCACAGCTTGACGCGGTGTACTTCGAGTCGCTGGATGTCGCGGCGCGTGTTCCCGAATGGCAAAAGTTGGCGGCGGGTCAGCGAGCAACCAAGCCGACGCCGAAAGTTTCGGAACCCGTAGAGGAGAAGGTGATCGCGATTGCGCCCGCGTTGGAAGGGGTATCCACCGCCACCGAGTCGCGACGGTTCAATTATTTGCCGTGGGCCATTGGGACTGCGATCGCTGCGTCGGTCGCTTTCGCGGCTGTGTTGTTGCCTGATCGAGCGAAGGCGCGGGTTGATAAGCCCGTGGCGGCGCCGACTGCGACTGAGTCAACGAAAGTCGAGGCAATTGAACCTTCTTTGCCCATGTCGACGGCGCAGTCTGTCGAGCCGCAGCAGACGGTTGATCCGGTTCCAGCGGTTGCCGAAGCGAAACCGGCTGCCGAGCCAATTGTCCGAGTGACTCAAATTCCAGCCGCTCCGACTTACAAGCTTCAGGGAATTTTTTACACCGCATCCAACCCGTCCGCAGTGATTGATGGAAAGACCTTGTCCCGCGGCGACACGATCCGTGGCGCAAAAGTCATCGCGATCGAGCGTGGCAGCGTCGCTTTGGAAGTGGACGGTACGACCCGCATCTTGCGGCTGAGATAGGTCAACGCTTTTCCAGCGCGGCGAGATAATCGGGAATGCCGCGGCTGGGTGGGAACTGTGGCGTGAAGTTCAGTTCGTTCTTCGCGAGGCTCATGTCCGCCTCGGTATGCGGTTGATAAAAGGAGTAAGGATTCTCGAAGTAGTCGGGTTCGAGCTGTGTTCCTAGGAACTTGTTGATCTCCGCGATGACTTCGTTGAACGAGAAGGGATGCCCGGAACCACAATTATAGATCGCACTGCGAGGCGAGGTGAGCGCGTGCATCGTTAGCGCGACGACGTCCTTCACATAAACGAAATCGCGTTTGTGTTCTCCACCGCGGAAAACGCGGGGACGTTTACCGGCCTTCATTTGGAGGTAGAGTTGATAGATCATGCTGGCCGCAGCTTTCTTGTGAGTTTCGCGCGGGCCATAGACGTTGAAATAGCGCAGGCCGACTATTTTCCAGGATGGTTGCCGACGGGAGTAAATGCGGGTGAGGTTGTCGAGTTGGACTTTGGAAAACGCGTAAACGTTCGCGGGCGCGGGAGGCTGATCTTCGGTATTCCGCCCGGCGGCAATGCCGTAAGTCGCAGCGGACGACGCGTAGACGACGGGTGTGGAGGTTGGCGATGCGAAGTCGAGGAGTCGGCGGAAGCCCTCGATGTTGTCGTGACTTTGGAGAAACTGGTTGTGCTCGGTCGTATCGGTGATGGAGGCTTCGTGAAAGATGGCATCGAAAGTGAGATGCTTGAATTGCGCCGACCAGTCGAGGCGGGAAACATCAGCGGTCAGGAAATCACCGCGGAAGCCTCGGAGATTTCGGAAATCGCCGGAGCGAAAATCATCGACTGCAACAATGAGTGCGTCGGGATATTTTTCCTGCAGGGCGAGGGTGAGATTGGAACCAATAAAACCCGCCGCACCGGTAACCAAGATATTTTTCATGACCGGCAAGACTATGAAGTTTGCGCCGGTTCAGTCAACCAGACGGGTTAACCTTTGATCGTTTGATCTGGTGTCGTTGCGTGGGCGGGAAGATAGACTGTGAAGGCGGTGCCGGAGCTGGGCGTGGTTTTGAGGCAGATGGCGCCTTTGCCTTCGCGAACCAGTCGCTTGACGATGGAGAGGCCAAGGCCGGTTCCTTTGTCGCCCGGTTTGGTGGTGAAACCGGTTTCAAAGATCTTGTCCGTCAATTCAGCGGGGATTCCCGGCCCGTCATCTTCGACGGAAATGGCGACCATCGGGGCCGTGTTTTCGAATCGGTCGCGGTTGATAAACCGCAGTTCAGGGCTTTCTGCGAATAGTTCAAGATTGAGCGGCTGATCAAGGCGTTCGCCGTGAACTTCCACCCGATGCGGTTCGGTAGAGCATTGGAGAGCGTTGACGATGAGGTTCAGGAGAATCTGCATCAAATCGGTGCCGTTGATATCGGCGACGACGTCCTCGGCGAGAAGGTGGATGATGAGCTGGTTCTTCTGAACATCCGGATTGGGTTTCAGCAATTCTCCGAGATCGATAAGGATCTGATTGACGCCCACCGGCGGTTGGTCACTCGTTTTCTCGCGAAGGAAGCTGAGGTAACGGCGCGAAATCTGAACGCAATTGTGTACCTGGCGAGTAATACGAGTCAGTCGGTCTTTAAGAAATTCTAGATCTTCTCCCTCGACGCGTTCGTGTTTTCCAATTCGTTGATTCAAGACGTCGAGGAATCCCGAGATGATCGTCAAAGGCCCGTTGATATCGTGAATAACGCTCGCGTAAATCTCGCCGCGGGTGCGGGCAATCTCTTCCTGAAGCTTTTTGTCTTCCAACTCCGTTTTGAGCTCTTTGAGGCTACCGTTGTTATCGTGGATTTCCTTGGCAAGAGAGCGCCGTTCCATCGCATTTGCTACAGCGGCACGGATCGTAGAGATATCAAAAGGCTTGTTAAGATAGTCGCAGGCGCCGGAGCGGAGCGCTTTGCGTGCGCTCTCGTACGTCTCGTAAGCCGTGAGCATGATTACCTGAATCGAGGAATCGATCTCCTTAAGCTTAATCAGCAAATCGGTACCAGACATGTCTTCCATCCGGATGTCCAAAACCGCGGCATCGATTGGGTGGTTTCTGGCAATTTCCATGGCACTCGATCCACAGTTGGCCATGAGAATCTTGAAGTCGTCTTTGAAAACAATGCGGAGTGACTGACGTGGGCCGTCCTCGTCATCGACGATCAGCAGAGTAGGGCGGCGATCATCGTCTGGCGGCAGACTGCTGGAGCATCTGGGCTCAGTCAGGGTATCCAATTCTGCAGTGGTGGGCATGGTTTGATTAGAACGTGCGGATGCTTGGGAACTGGTTCTTAACAGCGGTCAAAACATGAAGTGAAAGGATCACTGTAAATCGATGAGCCCAGAATTCTGCTGAAACAACAAAACCCTTGGCGGGTAGTTCCGTTCGTGTTGGTTGCACGGCTGGATTAGTTGTTCACAAGTTATTAACCGAACGCGATGACTGTTTCGCAGACTTGCGAAAGGGTCAAGTACATCTTGCGCGTGCGCACTAGCCGAGTGTGGGTCGGCCTTTCGTGACCGCCGAGGTTGCCCGCGCTCCGGACTTCGTCTCTTGCAACTCGTTTGCATGCGCTTCAAGTAGCAAGAAAACCGCCACGGTGTGTCGATCGTTGTCGGGGCAGAGTTCAATGCGACCGCCGTGGGTCTCAATGATCTTCTTCGCGACGGTGAGTCCCAGCCCCAAACCAACGTTCTTGGATGAGTAAAATGGATCGAATGCCCGTTGCGACGATTCGGGGGTGAAGCCCGCGCCGGTGTCTTGCACGTCAATGCGCAGCCAAGCCTGCTTGTCTGAACTCGACTCGGAACTGAGTTTAACTTGGATCTTTGGTTCCGACGGGTTGGCTTGAAGCGCGTTCAGAATGAGCTCGAAGATCGCGTGCTTCAACGCGGGCAGATGTCCGCGAGTGCGGTAGTTCCGACTGCCTCCTTCCAAAACGAGGAGG
Organism: Limisphaerales bacterium; assembly: GCA_044224905.1. Lineage (GTDB taxonomy): Bacteria > Verrucomicrobiota > Verrucomicrobiia > Limisphaerales > JBGAJN01 > JBGAJN01. The sequence continues at coordinate 664,518 of JBGAJN010000004.1, read as the reverse complement.
GCATTTTTTTCGTTAAGCCATGCCTGCACTTCGCGAAATGATTCCTCGATCATTTGATTCACGAGGATCGCCTCGGAGCGACCGACGGCGTCGCGGGTTAGGAACAGCATTTGATTGGACAGTCGCGAAATGCGACGAACTCCGTCGCTCATGGCATTGTCGAGCGACAAAATAAAGTCGGGGTCGCCGATCTTCTTTCGCAGCAATTGTTGGTGCGTCGCGAGAGGGACGAGGCAGTTGCCGATCTCGTGGGCGAGCCCTTCTGCCATTGCTTTGATGAGCCGCAAAGTGGACGCTTCAATTTCGAGCCGCTGATTGCGTTCGATTTGGCTGAAATCATCCATCAACATCAACACGGCGTTGACACTAGTCGAACCGGGCGGGCGGAACGGCGTAATGGTGATCAAGAAGACGGTGTCCGAACTTTCGGACGGACGGAACTTGAACGGTGCCGGTGTGAGGTCGGCGTCGAGCGCCTCATGGATTCTCTCTGCGATGACTGGCGGCAAATCGGCCAATTCGACTTTGTGGCGTACGTTCCGCAATTGGGGAAGGAAGCGGCGCAGACTCGAATTCGCGTGGAGCAGGGCGAGACTGCGGTCCATAACCAGACAGCCTGCGGCGAGTTCGTTGAGAATGTCCGACATGATGGCATGATTGGCTGCCAACAAGTCATGTTCCCGGCTATTTTTGATCGCGGCACCAAGTTCCTCGAGAAGCTGGAAAAGAAGGACAAGTTCTGCATCGCCGAGCGACTCACCGGTGAGTCGGTAGTCGAAAACCGCCACTCCGATCATCGTTTCGTGGTCGTGGATAGGGATTGCTACTTGAGTTCCGAGGCGTTCAAATTCCCTCGCGATTTGCAAATCGGTGAGCGCGTCGGGGCCGACGCGCTTGAGTATTCTGCCATAATGAAAAAGATGCGCGCCGATGCCGGTTTCCAGTGATAGGGTGAAATTCTCCAGACGCGTTTGCGTAAACCCGATCGCGCACGCGGGGCTAAGTCGAAGGCTTTCGCCGGTGTTTTGACGATTTTCGGGGGTATGGGAATAAGGGCGGAGAAAGATTGCCGCGCGATTGAGCCCGACAATTTCTCGGACCAGTTGGAGAAAATCCTTTAACAATGCATCCGAATTGAGGCTGTGAGTCAGCACCCGGCTGAAGCGTCGGAATACTTCCAGCGCACGGACTGTAGCCTGCGTCTCGATCGCGGCTGTGTTCGGTGCGAGTTCTGTTCGACCAATCTTTACGGATTCTTCATTTTCAAGGGGCGTTTCCGGCATGACTCGTTGTAAAAGTTGGCCGAGAACTTTTTGGCGAACGGGTTTGCTGAGGACGTGGGCGACCCCTAGCGGATACGCTTCCTCTTCCCATGTGGAGATTTTGTCACTCGTGGCGCAGACAAGAATTGGACACCTCGGTGCGCGGCGACGTAGCAACTCGATGACGCGGGTCGTCGCCTCGCCGGGCGATTCTGCGTCGATCAGACAGACGTCGAAGGTGTCCGCCAGCGCGAAGATCGTTGATTCGTCAGCCAGGTGGTGGTTGGCCACGGTGAAAACCCCACTATCCACCATCGATCGAATTGAGGTGGCGAATGCTGTGTTTGGGGATATTACGGCGAGCGTCTTCATGGCCTGGCTCGCCGCGTGAAGAACTGATTGAAATCCCGCGAAACCTCGTGGCAAAAACTCGACAAGGTTTGCAAGGAACGCCGTTGATGCGCTAGTTTCAATCCGGTGTCAGGCTAGCAAAATTTGCCTATGATCACAACACAATCTTTAGGGCTGGAACACATTTTGCCTACCGCTAATAGTGGTTTTGACGCTCTCCCTACGACTTGTTGTGATTGTGGAAAACCGGTGAAGAAGTTTTGCTTCAGGGCGTTGCGGAGATCCAGCCAGTTTAGCCCAATGAAAGGGAGATTCCTTCTTGGCTGACCGCGTTACATTGCTGGTTGTCAGCGACATTCATTACGCTGGTGATGCGGAGAAATCTCTTGGTCATCCGCGACTATTGTTGAAGGCAAATCCGGTCACCCACCTGATGATGCAGATTTGGGATCGCTTTATCTGGATGCGTGATCCGCTCGCGCACAATTCTTTGCTCGATTGTTTCCTGAGTGATGTGCCGCAAGCTGACGTCGTGGTGGCCAACGGAGACTTCGCTTGCGACTCAGCGTGTGTCGGGGTCAGCAACGACGCGTGTCTCGCCAGTGCTGAGGAATGCTTGGGTAAGTTGCGCGGCCGTTTTGGCGGGAAACTCGTCGCGACGATTGGCGACCATGAGCTTGGTAAACTGAGTTTGGTGGGCGGTCTTGGCGGAATGCGTCTGGCGAGTTGGGATCGAACCGTCGGAGATCTAGACTTGCGACCGGTTTGGAGTTTTCCGATCGGCCGCTACCTGCTCATTGGTGTTACTTCGACTTTACTGGCGTTGCCGGTTTATCGCCGCGATGCGCTGGCGGACGAGGTTCCCGCATGGGAAAAACTTCGGGCGGAACATTTGCGCGAAGTTCGCTCGATCTTTGCGGGACTGTCGCCCGATCAACGCGTCATCCTGTTCTGTCACGATCCGACGGCGCTGCCGTTCCTGTGGGAAGAGCCGGAAGTGCGGGCAAAAGCTTCGCAGATCGAACGCACGGTGATTGGGCATCTCCATTCCACGCTGATGCTACGCCAGGGACTTTTGATGGCGGGCATGCCGTCGATCGGTTTCCTTGGTCATTCCGTTCGGCGCATGAGCACGGCACTGAATCGGGCCCGCCACTGGAAGCCGTTCAACGTATTACTTTGCCCCTCGCTGGCGGGAATCGAACTGCTGAAGGACGGCGGCTACTATTCGGCGCAACTGGATCCGACCGGAAAAACTCCGGCTCAATTTCGCTTCCACCCAATGAAGCGGACGACCGGTTAGTAACCCAGCAACGACGACGGCAGGTCGCTGTCGTGTCCGAGCCCGAAGCGGGGGAACGCCTTGAGCGAAGCGGTGAGGGCCACGGTGAAATCTGTCGGCCCGCCGCGGTTGTCGCGCACGCGGAATGTGATCGCCGTCGTCCAACTGCGCAGATCGCGATACACGGTGTAATACTGCTCTTCCAGAGTTCCGTCCCGCGCTTCAAACCGGTGCGAGATGCGTCCCGCCCAGTTCTCGTTGAACCGATAGTAAAAGCTCGTCGTGATGAGATTGTTTCCAATGGGAAATCCGAGCGTGGGATCCGAACGCAGGTAACGGTGTCCCAGCGATGCGCTCCACGTGCTGCCCGGCTGAATCACCGCAGTGTGGTCGGCCTCGTTAAAGCGGCCGTTGTTCATGTTGTAACGAACCTCCGAGTTGAACGTGAGCCAGGATCGAGGCTTGAAATCCAGTTTGGAAAACAGGTCCGAATACGTCTTCTGCGTCGAGAGCCGGGTCACGCGCCAATCAACGAACGCGTCCCAGTTGATCACGTTTTCAATATTTCCGCCGCGCTTGGTTTGAATCTTGTTTCGCAAGCCGAAGCGAAAAACATTCTGCGCGTCGATGGAATCGATGGAGTTGTAATCTGGGAATTCGATTGGCAGCGGGCGAAGGCTCATGTGCTCACCGTCAAACTGCGGCAAGGCCAGTGGACGCACGTTGGGAGCGGGGACGTAGGCGTAGTTGATGGCCGGCTCAATTATGTGTCGCAAGCCATCCACTTCGAAGAACTCGTTGGTGGCGTTTTGCCAGACGCGCGACGCTTTGAACGAAACCTCCACGCCCGTGTTGAAGACTGCTCTCCGCTCTTCGTTCGCCGTGGCAGCGGTGCCGTGCGTTTCTCCGTAATACGTGAAGCGCCCGCCCGCGCGGGGAGTGACGTTCAGCCATTCGAAAAACGTGTTCGGCAAAAGCAGCTGATGGAACGTGTCACCGCGCGCGGCTTCGTAGCGGGGAAGGGCGTTGGTGCTGTAACGCAGATAGGCGAGTGAACTCTCGCCTTCGTAGTAGAATGGCGAGTCGCCCAGTTGCTGACGCAGGGCGCTGAGTTTGACATCCGGCAGCCGCTCGACGGTTTCGAAGAACGAGTTGATCTTCGGTTGCGCCAGCACGTCCAAACTGAAGTTCGGCCACGTTTGATTCACATCGAGGAACGTGGCTGGCTGAGCGTTTTGCTGATACTCGCGTTCGAAGAAATCGCGGATGATCTGCGGATCAGACTGATAATTGACCGCGGCCATCACGGTCAAGTTGGAGCGCAAAACGAGGTTGTGACTGAACGAGACCCGTTGTCGATCGCTCGGGATGGGTGTGGTGGAGAAAGCGTTCGTGCCCGGATTATGGTCACGCAGGACGTAGTATTGAACAGTGCCCTGACCGAACTTGCCGAGATCGTAGGAGGCGCCGGGACCACCGCCGAATCCGCGCTTCACCCGATAATCCGCATGGATTTCCGTGGTGAGTCCGCTGCCCCAATCGGAATTGAATGTCGAGAGCAGGTAGGGGCCGTAGAGGCTGCGGTAACCGGGCGTGAACTCGAAATTGTTCGGATGCCGTTCGAGGCTGCGATGGTAGTAGGGCAGGTAGAACACCGGCACATCGCCGAAATAAACCGTCGCGCTGTCGAGTTGGATCGATTTGCCGGGAATCACCGTCAGCCGCTTGCCTCGGATTTTGTAGCCAGGCTCGGAAACGTCGTCGGTGGTGACGAAAGCATTCGTCGCGCTGTAAGTCTTGTTCGTGAGATTCGCTGCGACACCTTCGCCCGCGATGACGAAGGGATTGGCCGTGAAGCGAAACGCTTCGCCCTGCATCTCTCGCGTCTTGAAGTTGTAAATGACGCGTTCACCGCGCCAATACATCTTGTCGCGTTGGACGGCGACATTGCCGAATGCGCGCACTTCTCCGGTTTCCTGATTGATCGTGGCGGAATCTGCAGTGAGCAGGGAGTCACCGTAGCGGACAATGACGCCATTGGTGGCCGTGGCGATGCCGGATTTGACCGGGAACGTTACTTCGCCGTTGGGGGATTCGATTTCCAGCACCGTTGGAGAGTCGGCAGCCAGAGACGCACGCGCCCCCGCCAGCAGTAGGAGGCAACTGAGGTACGCGCGGAATCGGTTCATCAAAGCGCGCACAGCTAAACAAAACGACTCCACACTGCCAAGCGGGATTTCATCGCTGGAGTTTTCGCGCGAAGCGGAGGAAATTCACTGGGAAGCTCTTGGTGGCACGCCAACTGCGAATGTCGGGTGACAACGTTCCCAGAGAGAACCGATGCCAAACAAAATCACCATCAAGATCGAGCAGATCACCGAGCCTTCGCCCAAGTCGGGCAAAGCCTCCGGTCTCTACTTGATGGAACTGCGTTCCCGTCGCGCCAGTGAGCGCGAGTCCCGACAAAAATTGTCCGGCTCGTCGTTCGCCACCAGCTTCAAGGAACCGTTTCCATCTGGAGAGAAGAGAGTCCGCTCTTAGCCAGTTGCCCGGAAATTGCCCTCCGCGGGCGGAATTCCTGACGCAGTCGGCATTACATCGTCTGTCGTGAAAGAGGACAGGCGCACTGGGACACTTTCCAAAAAGTGGACACTCCCGTTGCTCTTCGGCGGCGAAAAGTCAGCGAAACTCGACTTCCGTGAATGCAAGTTGGAGAAAAAAGTTTTTCAACTGCTCGCGCGCACGATCATCCGCTTCTTTGAGAATGCCGCCGGTCCGCGCCGCACGCCGCAAATCGTCGACTGCCATCTGCCGCACGGTCTGTTCGAGTTGCTTGTCGAATGGGCGAAACAATCCCGTGGTTCGCTCGATGACTTGGGTTTCCTGCTCGTCGAGAATCACGTCGAAAATCTGAGCCGGCGGCAATTTGATGCTCAGCTTGCTGCCGTTGACCTGCACGTCTTCGGTTTGCAGTTTTTCCAGATCGACGCCCGCCTTCACCACGCCGTGAGCGAGGAGGAGCACACGATTTTGTCCGCTGAACATTTTTCCGAGTGTGCTTTCCGCCGGTTCCTCGCGACCGACGACTTTTTCCAAAACGTATTTGACGGTGATGAGCTGGGAGAGTCCTTGAACCTGTTTGAGAATCGCGGCCGAATTGAGCGGGCGCGGGGCGGGGGATCCACCGAAAACGCCGCCGAGCTTTCCGCCGAGCATCAGCCCCATTCCTAAGGCGAAGGCGAACAGCAGAGTAAACATCAGCAGCCGCAGCTTGAACATGCTTGCAGCGTAATCCTTCGCCGTCATTTTCAAAGCGTGAAAATGGAGGCGCCATTTTTGAATTCCGAAATTGGGACTTTGAATCTACCATCGCTCCATGAGTTTTCCGTTCACGGGACAATTTCCTGAATATCGCCCTCGTCGTCTCCGGCAATCGCCCGCGCTGCGTCGGCTCGTAGCCGAAACGGAACTCAGCGCGCGCCAACTCGTGCTGCCTTTGTTCGTGCGTCCGGGACGGAAGGTGCGGCGTGCGATCAGTTCGATGCCCGGCGTGTTCCAATTGTCGATTGACGAAATGCTCAAGGAAGCGACCGCTGCATTTTCCGCGGGCGTGCCGGCGGTGCTGCTGTTTGGAATTCCGGACAAGAAGGACACGAAAGCTTCCGGTGCCTACGCAAAGAACGGCATCGTTCAGCAGGCGGTGCGCGCGTTGAAGAAGGAACTCCCCGGGTTGCTCGTCATCACCGACGTCTGCCTCTGCGAATACATGAGCCACGGCCATTGCGGCCTGGTGGAATCGCACGAGCACACGACGAAAATTCTCAACGACCCGTCGCTGAAACTCCTCGCGCAATCCGCCCACAGCCATGCGGACGCCGGTGCGGACATCGTTGCGCCCAGCGACATGATGGATGGCCGCGTACGCGCAATTCGCACGGAGTTGGATCGCTATGGATTTGGCGACACGCCGATCATGTCGTACGCCGCGAAGTTCGCGTCCGCGTTTTACGGGCCGTTCCGCGAGGCCGCGGAATCCACGCCACAGTTTGGTGACCGGCGCAGCTATCAGATGAACGCGGCCAATGGCGACGAAGCCATGCGTGAGGTCGCCTTGGACATCCAGGAAGGCGCCGACATCGTGATGGTCAAGCCGGCGCTCGCGTATCTCGACATTCTTTATCGCGTGAAAGAAACGTTCCGTTATCCCACGGCTGCTTACGCCGTGAGCGCGGAATATTCCATGATCAAAGCCGCCGCTGAAAAAGGCTGGATCGATGAACGCGCCGTGACGATGGAAAGCCTTCTTGCGATGCGGCGTGCCGGCGCGGATATCTTGATCACTTACTCCGCGACCGACGTTGCGCGGTGGCTAAAGGAAAGCCGCTGACGTGTAACCATTGCTCCATAAACCGGAAAGGCTTCTCCCTTCGTGCCCACCAACGATTGTATGAATCTCCGCAACCTCCGCTCGCTCGTTTTCCTGTTTGTTCTCGGCGCGTTGACCTTTCCGGTCACTGGTGCCGAAGTTAAAGTTGAGCTGCAGACCAAACGCACGTGGGAATTCAAATCCGCCGGCGTGCGTTTCAACAACGAGTTCTCCGGCGCGCGCCTCAACGGCGTCGAGCAAACTGGCGACCGCGAATTCACCGTCACGATCAACCCGGAGAACCGCCCCATCAATCGCAGTCCGTGGTACGCGTTTCAGGTCGCCTCTGCGGAAAAGCAAACGATCTCCGTCCGCTTCGTGCTCACCTATCCGGGCGTGACGGTGCTGCCGAAACTCAGCCACGACGGCGCGAAATGGACGCCGCTGGCAACCAACGGTTGGTCGATCGCCGGCACCAATCGCATCGCCAAACTCGAAGTCGGACCTCAACCGCTCTGGGTTTTCGCGCACGAACCGATCGGGCTCAAGTCGCTCGGTGAGTGGATGGACGCGAAGGCCGCGCTGCCGTTTGCGAAGGAGAAAATTGTCGGTGAATCGATTGAGCATCGCCCGCTGCGACAGTTGACCTTCAGCGAAACCACGAACGCCAACTTCATCTTCATCATCGGCCGCCAGCATCCGCCGGAGATCACCGGAACCGTGGGTTTGCTGAGTTTCGTGGACACGATCACGGGCGATTCCGCGCTCGCGAAACAATTCCGCCGGCATTTTCAAACCGTTGTCATGCCGTTGGTGAATCCCGATGGGGTTGAGCACGGTCACTGGCGCAGCACGCTGGGCGGCATCGATCCGAATCGCGATTGGGACAAGTTCACGCAACCGGAGCCGCGCGCGGTCAGTGAGGCGATGCTCGCGACGGCGAAATCACTCGGCGCGCGCACGTTCCTCTTCGTGGACTTTCATTCCACGGGTGAGGATGTGTTCTACACGCAGAAGGATTCCGAGCTCACGTTCCCGAAAGATTTCACCAAGCACTGGCTGGGCGCGATCACGAAGCGCTTCCCTGACTACCGGTTCAAGCGCGACGCCGGGCACAATGTGAATCAACCCACTTCAAAGCAATGGGCGTGGACGAAGCTCGGCTGTCCCGGGATCACCTACGAATATGGATACGCCACCGATCGCGCCCTCATCCGGAACATCTCCGCCGGCGCTGCGGAGGAAATGATGAAGCTGTTGTTGGCCGAGTTGGCCAACTGAACGATTCGGTGAATTGCCCGGGCGCGCGCGTCAGATCTTGGACAGCGCGTAGAAGAGAAGTCCTGCGATGGCCAACACGACGATGGCGACGAGCAGCATGAAAATCTTGTTCGACTTGTTGGACTTCTTTTTGAAAACCGAGGTGGACGTTTCGGGCGGGCGCGTCGAAGAGTCCGAATCACCGCCGAGCTTCACGCCTTGCGGGATGACCAGTGTGTGATCCATCTGCTTCTTCGCCGAGGCGGCCCCTCCGGCTTCGAGGCGCAGTTCGACATTGCCCAAACGGAGGATTTGCCCGGGCGTAATCTTCGAGACGGAAACTTTGTCGCCGTTGATGAAGGTGCCGTTGGTGGAATCGAGGTCGCGCACGACGACGTCGTTGCCGCGCAGGAGAATTTCGCAGTGATGGCTGGATACCGACGGTTCGGGAATCGGGAACGCGTTGTCGTCCACCCGACCGACCGTGGTCTTGTCCACTTTCAGTTCGTAGGTGCGGCCGGTGAAGCCTTCGCTGAGTACCACAAGTCTTGCCATAGCCTGTTTTAGTGCCGTGATTATCTGACCGTCGACGTCCTAGTCAAACGGATTTGCCCAAATATGCCACAACTTTTATTGCTGGTAAGTTGGCGGCCGTTGTCACCGCTTGTCAATCATCGCGCGAAACTCGTCGAATAACGGCGACGAATCATGCGGTCCCGGCGATGCCTCGGGATGATACTGCACGCAGAAAATCGGCTTCGTGCGATGGCGCATGCCCTCGACCGTTTGGTCGTTCAGGTTGATGCGGTTCACCGCCACGTCGCTCGGCAGGGACTTCGGATCCACGGCGAAACCATGGTTCTGCGAGGTGATCTCCACCTTGCCCGTTTCGAGATCCTTCACCGGCTGATTGCCGCCGCGATGACCGAACTTCAATTTGAAAGTCTTTCCGCCGAACGCCTGCCCGAGCAATTGATTCCCCAGGCAGATGCCGAAAATCGGGATGCCCGTCTTGATCAGATCGCGCACCGTGTTCACCGCGTAACCGAGGGCCGCCGGATCACCGGGACCGTTGGAGAGGAAAATTCCCGCCGGCTTGTGCTTCAACGCATCGGCGGTCGTCGCCGTGGCGGGCAACACCTGCACCTTGAACCCGCGCTGCCGGAGCTGGCGCAGGATGTTGTACTTCATGCCGAAATCATACGCGACGATCGGCACATCCGCGGGCGGCATCGGCTGGCGGACTGTGCGCGCGTCCGCTTTGGACAATCCGCTCACCAGTTTGAACTCCGCGCTCTGCTCGTCCTTCGCGTCCCAGAGGAACGCTTCCTTGTGCGTGACTTCCTTCACGTAATCCACGCCCACGAGACCGGGCCAGCTCTTCGCCTTGGCGACCGCTTCTTCGGCCGAGATGCCCTCGGTGGAAATGTAACCATTCAACGCCCCGCGCACGCGCAGCTTCTTCGTGAGCGACCGCGTGTCGATCCCTTGAATGCCGGGAATGCCCGCGCGTTCGAGATACTCGGAGAGCGACCAATCCGCGCGCCAGTTCGAGACCACCGGCGAGAGCTCGCGGATGACGAAGCCTGCCACGTGCGGCTTCCACGACTCCACGTCCTGCGCGTTCACGCCGTAGTTCCCGATGAGCGGATACGTCATCGTGACGATCTGACCTTTATAGGAAGGGTCCGTGAGGATTTCCTGATAACCGGTCATCGACGTGTTGAAGCAGACCTCGCCGCACGCCGCCGCGCGGGCGCCGAAACCGAGGCCGTGGAACACTGATCCGTCTTCGAGGGCTAGAATGGCTTTCATCAATCAACGAAACAAATTCGCGCGATGCTAAGGGCGCCCGCCGTGCGGTCAAGTTCCAATCGGGCAAAATCAAATCGTCCACTTCTTCCCGCCTCAACTTTCCCGAAACTATCCCCGCCACCGCGCCGTCTTGTTCGCTATGAAAACCCGTTCCACCCTGTCGCTCGCCGCGCTTGTGATCGTTGCCGTGTTCGCCGCCACACAGGTTTCGCCGGCGGCGGATCAGCCGAAGAAGAAAGCCGCGCGCGGCCAGAATCTCGAAGGCAGCCCCAAGTTCAAATTCGCCGTGCCCGAAACCGTCCGCGTCGAACGCGACATCGTGTACGCCAAATACGGCTCGCGCGAAGTGCAGCTCGACCTCTACCTGCCCAAGAAACCCGACGCGGAAAAAATCCCCTGCATTGTTTGCATCCACGGCGGCGGCTGGCGCAGCGGCGATAAGAATCGCTTCGCCGCCATTGCCGCGCATCTGGCCGACAAAGGCTTCGCCGTCGCGTGCATCGGATATCGGCTGCTGCCCGAGGTGGAATTCCCCGCGCCCGTGGTCGATTGCAAGGCCGCCGTCCGCTGGGTGCGCGCGAACGCCGCCAAATACGGCATTGATCCCGACCGCATCGGCGCCATCGGCGGTTCGGCGGGCGGGCACCTCGTGGCGATGCTCGGCACGAGTGCCAAGGTCGCGAAGCTCGAAGGCGAGGGCGGCAACCCCGGCGTCTCCAGCCGCGTGCAAGCCGTCGTCGCCATGGCCACCCCGGCGGACATGACGCGCTTTGGCGAACGCAGCGGCAAGGTGGACAAGGACCTCATCACCTTGATCTCACCCGTGACGCACGTGGACCAGGACGCCGCGCCCATTCTCCTGCTGCACGGCACCGGGGACAAAACCGTGCCGATGGAACAATCCGAAATGCTCCTCGCGAAATACCGGAAGGCGGGCGTCGCGGCCGAGCTGGTGAAAATCAAGGACGCCCCGCACGCGTTCTGGAACGGCGGCGAATGGTTTGCCGAGACCATGGACCGCAGCGTGAAATTCTTCCGCGCGACACTCGGCGTCACCGCGAAGGCACGCGAGTAGGGGAGTGACCGCGGTCGTCCCGCTGGTTGATAAGAATAGTTACCCTAAAAGGTGATTCGCCATCTCTCGTCTCGGAGAGACGATCTGAAAATAGCCCGGCGTTTCAACGCCGGGATCAGGATACGAAACGACCGAGTCCCGCAGGGACGGCTGACCTCATTTCCACAGATAACGTTCGTCGAATTCGATCCGGTGTTTCCGTAACAGGGCCAGAAACTCCTCTTCAAACGTCATCTTGCGGTGATGTTCCTCCTGTCCCCGGATGTAGTGCACGATGGATTCCACGCGCGATTCGCTCACGCTGAACGCGCCATATTCCTCCTGCCACGCGAATGCGCGTTGTTCGGGAAATGTTTCACGCACCCACTTGGACGAACCGCCTTTGATCAGTTGCATCGCCTTGGCTACGGACAATGTGGCCGGCATGGAAAGCAACAGGTGGACGTGATCGGCAACGCCGCCAATTTCGACAGCGGTGAATTTATTCTGCCGTGCGATGCCGCCGAGAAACGGCCAGAGCCGTTCACGCAAGTCCGGGGTGAGGATCGGGCGCCGTTCCTTGGTGCTGAACACGCAGTGGTGATAAGAACTGACATAGGACATGCGGGTTATTCAGCCGTCCCTGCGGGACTCGGTCAATCTCGGGTTCGTTCCCGGCGTTAAAACGCCGGGCTAGGGTCACATTATCCCTCCGGGATAAAGATTAATCCCAGACGGGTGTGAGTTTTTCCGGTCGCGCCCAAAACGGGCTCGCCGTTTCCGATGAACGACTTTCCCTTCGCGCCTTTGCGCCTTGGCGCGAGACGCGGGGGCCACCGGTGGGCCGTAAATCGGCTTGCGAATAAATCTGCTTCCCGCATCTTCCAACGCCACACGCTTTGAACATGAAAATCCCTTTCCGATTCCTCAAAACGGGCAAGGTGCTTGTCGCGATCTTGATTCTGCTCTGCGTGGTGGGTTGCGGTCCCGAGAAAATGGAGTCATCTCCGGTGATGGGTGGCATCTATCTGTACAGCGAAGGTTGGCCGTACGATCACGACCGTGAATTGACAAAAGTTTTGAAAATCGTTGCCGTGGACCACAAAAGATTCTACTTGGTGCATCCGATGGAGCGGGCGTTCGATTCAGCATCAACCAATTATCAAGTGATGCTGGATGGGAGCAAATTGGTGTGTATCGATTTTCCCTTGGCGAACCACCCTTACCGCCGGACTTTACTCGTTGGGCGTGCGGAAATCACTGAAAATGAGAAACGCCTCTTGAATGAGCGCAAAGAATGGCTTCGTAACTTGCCTGACAATTTGCGCTGAGAAGCCGTCGTGCCCGCGCCGCTAAACCGACTTGCGAATAAATCTGCTTCCCGCATCTTCCAACGCCACACGCTTTGAACATGAAAAATCCGTATCGCCTGCTTGTCGTCGCCCTTTTCTCCCTGATCACTGCCCACGGTTCACTGATCACTGCTGCGCAAGCTGCGCCGGCGCCCTTCGAGTTGAAGGACGGCGACCGCGTGGTGTTCCTCGGCGATACGTTCATCGAGCGCGAGCAATATTACGGGTGGATCGAGCTGATGCTCACCACGCGCTTCCCGGATCGCAACGTCACCTTCCGCAATCTCGGCTGGAGCGCCGACACGCCGGCGGGGGATTCGCGCTTTGGTTTGAGTTTGCTGCAAGCGGGGCACGAGCCGGCGGACGAGGGCTGGAAGCAACTGGTCAAGCAGCTCGAAGAGGTGAAGCCCACGGTGGTGTTCGTCGGCTACGGGATGGCGAGTTCGTTCGACGGCGAGGCGGGCCTGCCCAAGTTCAAGGCCGACTACAATCGCCTGCTCGACACGGTCGAGAAGATTTCGCCGGGGGTGAGGTTTGTGTTGTTGGGGCCGAATCGTCACATGAAATTAGGCTCGCCGTGGTCTGACCCGGCACAGCATAACGAGCAAATCTCGCTATACTCTAAGGCGATAAAGGAAGTTGCGACTGCAAGGTCTACGCCTTTTATAGATCTGCAAGGTATGCCGCCTGAAATGGAATTCGTTCGGAGATCGTTGTCTCCCGGCGTCACATCTCCGCCAACAACGGACGACGGTTTTCACTTTAACAACGAAGGCTATTCAAGTGTTGCCTTTACAATCGAGGCGCTGCTTTTTGGGCCGAACCAGAATCCCGCATGGATGAACAAGCCCGAGGTGGCCGAACCCCTCCGCGCCGCCATCCTTCGCAAGAACGAATGGTTCTTCCATCGTTCGCGCCCGGCCAACATGGCTTACATCTTCGGCTTCCGGAAACGCGAGCAAGGCCAGAACGCCGTCGAGATTCCCAAGTTCGACGAGTTCATCGCCGCCGAGGAGAAACGCATCGCGCTGCTCCGTTCGCTCAAGCCCGGCGTGACCGTGCCGGAAGTGAAGACGCACATTGGCAACGTCACCGCCAAGCACACCGAGCAGCCGCACCCGAACTTCGAGGTGGCCGAGGGTTTCGAGGTGAATCTCTACGCGGAGAATCCGCTCCTCAACAAACCCATCCAGATGAACTTCGATCCGCAGGGCCGCCTCTGGGTCGCCAGTTCGGAAGTGTATCCGCAGATCGAGCCCGGCCAGGAAAAGACCGACAAGATCATCGTGCTCGAAGACACGAACGGTGATGGCAAGGCCGAGAAAGCCACGGTGTTCGCCGATGGTTTGCTGTTGCCCACCGGCGTGGAACCGGGCGACGGCGGTTGCTACGTCGCGCAGAGCACGGAGCTGTTGCATTTCAAGGATACGAACGGCGACGGCAAGGCGGATGTGCGGCGCATTGTGTTGAGCGGCTTCGGCACGGAGGACACGCATCACAATCTGCACACGTTGCGCTGGGGGTTCGACGGCCGGCTTTACATGAACCAGTCGATCTACACGCGCACGGACACGGAAACGCCGCACGGCGTGGTGCGATTGAAGGGCGGCGGGACGTTTCGCTTCGATCCGCGCGATGAGAAGATGGAGATTCTGTTCCGCGGTTGGGTCAATGCGTGGGGCCACCAGTTTGATGAATACGGCCAGTCGTTCCTCACCGACGGCGCGGGCGGCGGCGGCATCAATTACGGATTGCCCGGCGCGAGCTACGTCACGGCGCCCAAGGCGCGGCGCATCCTCGGCAGTGTGAGCCCCGGCAGTTATCCGAAGTTCGCCTCGCTGGAAATCGTCCGCAGCGCGCAGTTCCCCGATGACTGGCAGGGCGACATGATCACGTGCGATTTCCGCGCGCATCGCGTGGTGCGCTTCAAGATCAGCGATCAGGGCGCCGGTTACGTGACGAAGGAAATGCCGGACCTGCTGCGCACGACGGACGCGACCTTCCGTCCGATCGATGTGAAGATGGGGCCCGACGGCGCGCTCTACATCGCCGACTGGAGCAACCCGATCATCCAGCACGGCGAGGTGGATTTCCGCGACCCGCGCCGCGACAAGGAACACGGCCGCATCTGGCGCATCACGGCGAAGGGCCGTCCGCTGGTGAAGAAGGTGGACTTCGCGAAGCTCAACAACACGGAGCTGCTCGACAAGCTCGTCACGCCGAACAGCTACGAACACGAACGCGCCAAGCGCGTCCTCGTGGAACGCGGCGCGGACAAAGTGCTGACGGACCTAAACGTATGGACGTCGAAACAGACAGATGAAAAGGCGCTGCTCAACGCACTGTGGATGCGTCAGGCGCTTAATTTGCGTGATTACTCGCTCTCAAAACTGGCGAAGCAGTTGGCTTTTGCAAAAGATCCGCACGTTCGTGCTGCTGATATGCGAGTAATGGGATGGATAAAGAGGAATGTATATGCTTCGTCGTCAGATTCTCGTACGGGAACTGATTCGATGAACAAAAGTTGGCGCTCTCTTTCTCCAACTGAACAAGAAAGAATGTTGGCCTTCGCAATAAATCCGCGGCCACACCACGACCCTAGTAAAATAATTAAAGATGAAGACGAATGTGACGGCCCTACTTGCATTTTGATTCCTGCATTGACCGATAATAATCCTCGTGTTCGCCTCGAAGCGTTACGTGCTCTTAGTGAGTATAAGGCCGCGCCTCTTGTAGATTCAACGCAAGCAGCCGTCGCCGCGCTCACCGTCCTCAACCATCCGATGGACCCGTTCCTCGACTACGCGCTCTGGCTCACCATCAACGAACTCGCCGAGCCCTGGATTGCCGCGCTGAAATCCGGCGCGTGGAAATTCGAGGGTCGCGAGAACCAGCTCGAGTTCGGCCTCAAGGCCATTGAGCCGGCCAAGGCCAGCGAAGTGCTCGGCCAACTCGTCGGTGACAAAGTCATCCCGCGCGACGGCTCCGGCCCGTGGATCGAGCTCATCGGCTCCGCCGGCACGCCGAAGGAATTGCGCCAGATGTTCGATCAGTTGTTGAAAGGCGAGTTCGTCGAGCCCGCCTCGCTCCGCGTCTTCGCCGCGCTCGGTGACGCCACGCGCCTCCGCGGCGTGAAGCCCGGTGGCGAACTTGCGAGCTTCGGTCCGATGCTCAAGGCGAACAACGCGCGCGTGCGCATCGCCGCGCTGCAACTTGCCGGCACGTGGAAGCTCGGCAAGTTCACGCCGCAGATGCTCCAAGCCGCGGGCGACGTGAAGCTTTCGCCCGAGGTGCGCACCGCCGCGCGCGCGGCGCTCCGCGATATCGCTGGTCCGGGCGTCGTGAAGGATTTGCAGAAGCTCGCCAGCGAAACGCAGTCGCCGGAAATTCGCCGCGAAGTCGTCACCACGCTTGCGGGTTTGAATTTCCAAGCCGCGCTTCCCGCCGTTCTCGCAACGCTCAAGGCCACGACGAACGAGGCCGAGGCGGCGAATACGTGGCGCGCGTTGCTGAACATCAAAGGCGCGGGTGCGAAGCTCGCGGCGGCATTGCCCGCGTCGGGAATTTCCGCCGACACTGCGAAGGCGGGCCTGCGTCCCGCGCGCGAAGGCAATCAGAACCAGGCGCTCGTGCAGGTGCTCATGCAACTCGCCGGGCTCACCGTTTCCGACAAGCAACTGTCGCCCGTCGAACTTCAGAAGCTCGCTAATGAAGCGCTCGCGAAGGGCGACGCCGTGCGCGGCGAACGCATTTACCGTCGCGCCGAACTCGCGTGCATGACCTGCCACGCCATCGGCGGCGCCGGCGGCAAAGTCGGTCCTGACATGACGAGCATCGGCGCGAGCGCGCCGGCGGATTACCTCGTCGAGGCCGTGCTGTATCCGAACGCGAAGATCAAGGAAGGCTACCATTCCGTGCTGATCACCACAAAGGATGACCAGGAGTTCAGCGGCATCGTCGTGAAGGAATCCGACAACGAAGTGATCATCCGCAACGCGGCGAACCAGGAAGTTTCCGTCGCGAAGAAGAACATCGCCAAACGCCAGAACGGCGGATCGCTCATGCCGAGCGGCCTCGCTGATGCGTTGCTGCCCGAGGAGCGGCTCGATCTCTTCAAGTTCCTCTCGATGCTCGGCAAGCCCGGCGATTACGACGCGGCGAAGGGCGGCGCGGCGCGCGTGTGGCAGCTCTACATGATCACGAGCCGCAACCAGCACATCGGCGTGGAGCCCGTGGTGAAGGGCGACTTCAGCCTCGCCGACTGGCAGCCCGCGCTGTCACAGGTGAACGGCTCGCTGCCGAAGGAAGATTTGGAGAAAGCATTCCCGAACCGCGGCAACACGCGCGGTTTATTCGCCGCGACGAAGTTCACCGCCTCCAAAGCCGGCACGGTGAAACTCGCGATCACCGGCAAAATCACGGAAGCGTGGCTCAACGGCAAACCCGTGAAACCCGCCGCGACCCTCACGCTCGACGCGAAGCAAGGCGCGAACGTGCTCGTTTTGCAGATCGACGAAACGAATCTGCCCGACGCCGTGCGCGTCGCTTCGGGGGATGTTTCGTTTTCGACGAACTGACGTGCTGCCAGCGTCTCGCTGGCAGTCCCCATTTTTTGTTCGAGAAGTCAGAACTGCCGGCGAGACGCCGGCAGCACGTTGATACTACTTCACCACCATCGCGGTGAACGGGGCGACGTAGGCTTGGAGGTAGACGAGGATTCCCACCAGCGCCGCGAGCGCGATGCTGTGGAAGAAAACGTAGCGGAGGATGCTGCCCTCGTGGCCGTACCAGTTCGTCGCCGTGCTCGCGACGACGATGCTTTGCGCGTCCACCATCTTGCCCATCACGCCACCGCTGCTATTGGCCGCCGCCATGAGGATGGGGTTGATGCCGGTTTGTTCTGCGGTGATTTTTTGCAGGCTGCCAAACAGGACGTTGCTCGCGGTGTCGCTGCCCGTGAGCGCAACGCCGAGCCAGCCAAGCAGCGTGCCGAAGAACGGATAGAGCGAACCGGTCTTCGCGAGCGCAAGGCCGAGCGTGGCGTCGGTGCCGGAATACTTCGTCACGTAACCGAGCGCGAGCATCGCGGCGATGGTGATGAGCGAGAAGCGCACCTTCCACATCGTCTCGAAATACGCGGCGACCAATTCGCGCGGGCGGAAGCCCATGATGAAGCCCGCGAGGACGGCGGACACGAGAATGCCGGTGCCGGTCGCGGAAAGAATGGCGAAGTCGAAGACAGCCTTCTCCGGCGGCGTGGGCTTCTCGGGCGTCGGCGCGACCACGACCGGCGCCGTGCGGACGACGATGTTGTGTAGATGCGGGATCTCGAATTTCGGCGCGAATGTTTTGTTGAGTTGCGACTTCACCGCGGGAATGCCCCAGATGAAAACGAGCACGCTCAAGAGAATCCACGGCACCCACGCCTGGCGAACACTGGCGCGTGACGGCGGCGTGTGCGGAGCGCCAGTTTCGGTCGCGGCGGGCGTAATCGAAGCGGATTTCCAATTGTCTTTCGGCTGCCAGAATTTCAGCAACACGAGCACGGCGACCAGTGAAGAAATCGCCGCGACGATGTCCACCAGCCACGGACCGTGGTAATTCGAAACGAGAAACTGCGGCACGGCGAAGGCCGCGCCCGCGGTGAGCGCGGCGGGCCACACGCCGAGCATTCCGCGCCAGCCGGCGAACGCCCACACAACCCAGAACGGCACGATCAGCGAGAAGATTGGCAGCTGGCGTCCGATCATGGCCGACACTTGGTGCAGATCGAGCCCGGTGACGCCCGCGAGTGCGATGACCGGCGTGCCAAGCGCGCCGTACGCCACGGGCGCGGTGTTGGCGATGAGCGAAAGGCCGGCGGCTTGGAGCGGTTTGAAACCGAGCTGCATCAGGATCGCCGCGGTCACGGCGACGGGGGTGCCGAAGCCCGCGGCACCTTCAAAAAATGCGCCGAACGAAAACGCGATGAGGATCACTTGAATGCGCGAGTCGGGCGCGAGGTGAGCGAGGCTTTCGCGCAGCACGGAGAAGAGCCCTTTCTTTACCGTGAGCGTGTAGAGGAAAATCAGATTCAGAATGATCCAACCGATCGGCAACATTCCATAAGCCGCACCGTAACCGGCGGTAGCGAGCGCAGCATCGGCGGGCATGTGAAACGCAAACAGCGCAACGGCGAGCGCCACGCCGAGTCCGAGCAGCGCTGCGAGGTGAATGCGGATTTCCAACCACGCGATTGCGCCGAGGAGCACGACGACGGGCAGGGCGGCGACGGCAGTGGAGAGGAAAGTGTTGCCGAGGGGATCGTAGTTTTGCGGCCAGGTGGTCATGGAGCGCGCCCATGAAAGGGGAAGTTCAACCACTGCCGCAATTCAATTCTACACGGCAATGCCTGCGTTGAATGCGCGCCGGGAGGTGAACAAGGGCAGCCGCGAACTGTGCGATCTCGCAAATCGCCCGCCGCTCAGCGCAATTTTAGGCGGAAGAAGCCCCGGACGGATTGCGCGGCGATGCGGACGGAATACGTATTGCCGCTGAGAGACGGGGCGGGGTAGACGGGTTGCCATGGGGAATTCGAATTTAAATCCGCGCTGGTTTCGAGATCGTAACTCGACGCGTCCACCGGCCATTGCACAACGTAGGTAAGATCGTCGCCCGGCCAGAACAACGAGGCATTCGCGGGCGCGTGGATGATCGACATGGTTGGCATTGTCGGCGCTTTAATGGCGAAGCTTTGCAGGCCGCTCAAGCTTGCCGGCGGCCAGAGAACATTGGGAGGTGTCGTGATGGTGAGAACGTTGGAACGGCCGACCTTGCTGCCCGCAGCAAATTTGCCCCGCGCTTGCTCGTAGGTCGCACCCGTGGCTGTGGTCCACGCGCGAATTTGAACGAGGGCTTCATTTCCCGGTGTGACCCCCGGAATGCTGCGCGTGGCGTCAAGGCCGACATTCACGTACCCGGACGCGGTGCCGGTGCGAAAATCAACGGCCGCTCCCGTGGGCTGCAACTGGTTTTCTGGAGTGCCGACCGGTCCACCGTAAAGTTGAGCGCGATACGCGGTGCCCGCCAGCATAGTGCCGCCGACAACTTCGTCGTAAACCGGAGCGGCGATGCCGTCGCTGACTATGCGGTTATTAAAAATGACATTGCCTTGCTGACTCCGGGCGAGCGGGGCGGAGAGGCAGGCAAAAATAAGTACCAAGATGGTTTTGGGCATTGGGGTTCATTTGCCGAGTAGACAGCAGGTGATGATAAATGGTTTTTCCCGCGGCGGTCTGGTTCGGACGATTTTGGTTCATTGCCACCCTCTGGTTTGAGTGGCGCCCTAGCCTACTGACGAATCGAGGGGTGGACATTCGGGTCGTCGGACTCTGTTAGCTGCTGATGTGCCAACGGCGAAAAACGTTTAGGTGGTGGAATTTCGTGCAGTTTCCGGGTTTGTTGTCCGAGGCGGCAATTGCTGCCGTGGCACAATGCGCGATGAAGTTGGCGGGGTACTGCAAATTGCAAACACTTGCACGACGCGGTTGATCGCGCTACAAGGCGAACACAATGAAATGCGGATCCTCTCCGGCGACGCTGCGAACACTGCCGTCGCTACTGTGCTTGATCGGACTGCTCTTCACGGGCGGATGTTCCACGTTTAATCGCGATTGGAAAGCTGCTGCCGCGAAACCGCCATCGCCGGATAGCATTGAGGGTGCATGGAGCGGGACTTGGCTGAGCCATTCCAACGGCCACCGTGGTTCGCTGCGCGCCATTATCGAAAAGACTACGGACGGTCGCTACCAGACCCGCTTTCATGCAACGTTTTGGAAATTGTTCTCCGCAAAATACCAAGTGGACTTGCGAGCGGTAAAACAAGACGGGCGTTACCAGTTGAGCGGTCAGGAAGACTTGGGCCGCTGGATGGGCTGGAAGTTGGGGGAATACCGTTATGACGGTTCGGCGACGACTACGAATTTCTCGTGCAACTACCAGTCGTCGGGCGACCGCGGTGTGTTTGAGATGAAGCGACCGTAAGATCGCTTCTGGCGTAGTTGGAAAATGGTGCCAGAGGAGGGAATTGAACCCCCGACCAAAGGCTTATGAGTCCTCTGCTCTACCCCTGAGCTACTCTGGCACAACTAACTTGTTTGCAACGACTTGCAAACCGTGTGATTCGGTCGAAAATATCGACTTGTCACCCGAAAATGTAACCCTATGGTTCTGACATGCTCTCACACACGCCAGACCCATCGTTACAGGAGAATTCCGCACCTTGCTTTCACAAGGTAGGCGAAAATCTATATCGGCACGAATCATCAGGGAAATATTACGGGTTACTCAAAAGGGCTGGCAAGCAGTTTCGTCGTTCTCTTAAAACTCGTGACCGGAAGCTTGCCGAGCGGCGGTTGGCCGACCTCCGCAAAACAATTGGTAATCTATCGCTCACGGAGGACGCTAGTGTGAGTTTTGCCGACGTCGCGCAACGTTGGCTCGAAACAACGCGGCATGCTCTCAAGGGCAGCAGCGTGAAGCGTCGGGAGGGTTGCATTAAGAATCTCGTCCCGTTCTTCAAGGGCGTCACCATTCGCAATGTCACGTCGCGCCAGTGTGAGTGCTGGCTCACCGAACGTGGCGGCACGATCGCCCCGCAGACTTTCGCACACGAGCTGAACACGATGAATGCCGTTTTCAATTACGCCATTCGGCAAGGGCTGGTGATGACGAATCCGGCGAGGGACATCAAGCGTCGAAAAATCACCCAAGCCAAAATCGTCGTTCCAACCCGTAATCAATTTCAAAAACTCGTTGCCGCAATTCGCCAGTCCGACGGTCGGGTAGACAGTCAACGCAAGGCGAAGTCGGGGGCCGATTTGGTGGAGCTGCTCGCCTACTCAGGCTGCCGCGTTGGCGAAGCCACTTCGATTCGTTGGGCAGACGTGAGCTTTGAGCGCAACTGCATGACGATCACGGGTGGTGAGACTGGTACTAAGAATCACGAGAATCGCACTGTTCCAATGACGACTGCATTGCGGGAACTTTTGCTAAAAATAAAAGGAGCAGGGGAACCTCAACCGCAGGACTTCATCAGCCCAATTAAGGACGCGAAGAAATGTTTGCAAACTGCGTGCCGGAAGCTCGGGTTCCCACAGTTCACGCATCACGATTTTCGCCATTTTTTCGCGACAACTTGCATCGAAGCCGGCGTGGACATTCCGACCATTTCAAAATGGCTCGGCCACAAAGACGGCGGTGCGCTCGCGATGAAGGTTTATGGGCATCTGCGGCAGGAACACAGCTTCGCGATGATAAAGCGAGTCAGCTTCGGTTCAAATGAAGCTGCGAATATTGTGCCGCTGCCCAAGGAGCATGTCGCGTGAGCCGCAGAAAATCACCAGTGCCAGCGTCGTGCCTCCAAGAAAAAAAGCGTGCTGACGATCAATCTGTCGTAGCGGCCCCGCCTAAATCGCTCAAGCTTGCGACCGGCAATCGTGCCAATAGGAAACGGCTAGTTAGAAAACAACCAAAGACGGCAAACGAGAATTTAACCGAACATTCTCTATCCTCGCAGAGTGGCAATGACAAAATCAAGGAATCAGTGGTTAGGGCGACGCGCAGTGCTCTTGCTTTGGCTGATGGCAAGGCACAACTTTTTAAGAGGGGACCGAATGCGTTCAACGATTTGAAGTCGGTGTATGAGGCGGCTTTTGCAATGATGAAGCATCGAGGCGCCGAGATTCTCTCAGATCCGAAATGGCTTGATGCAATGGAGGGACTGATGTTGTTCGCCCTACACCAAGGGGACTCCAATTTCTTTGTGCGCCTGGGGCGTGCGTTGAAGCAAACGGATTCTCAATTTCCGATATTGAATAAAGTTGATGCAATTCTAATTCGACATTGGATGCCACAAGGCGAAGGCAAGTTTGGGTTGTGCAATTGCACAGACGAAGCCCTGACGGATTTTTGCAGTCTTGTTTTGAATAATCCCGGATTGTCCGTGGCATCGGTAATCAAAAGGCGGCAGCGAATCGGTTTGATCAAAGCTCAAAATGTTTTTGTGACGGGCGCGAAGTTAGTGGGTCGCAAGATGATCTTTTCGTTCAAGTAGTGGACAAAGCCGCGCACTGGCGGTGTCCTTCTCGGGTGGCTGAATTTTCGGTTACGCTTGCGAGCATTAATTATGAGTCAGCTCGCTCAAGACAAACACGGCAGGGATCCTGATGTTCCGAAGTTGGCGTTCTCCATGCGGGAGGCGGCCGAATCGATCGGAGTCAGTTATATCACTATGCACCGCCTCCTGAAGAGGGGCCTTATAAGGAGTTCGAACGCACTTCGTACCAAAATCATCTCACGTGCGGAGCTGGAACGATTTCTCAACGAATAGGCTGATCATTATCAGCGAATTGAGAGTTTTATGGTTACGCCGAAAGCTGGATGAAACGGCGTCGAGTTAGACGGAAAGAACTGGGCTGCGAGCCCGACATGACGTTCCTGAAAAAAGGGCGTGCCGAACTCGTAAATCAACACAGCGACTGGAGGAAACTCCAGCGACACTTGGGAATGGATGAACTCCGTGGGGAGAGTCCTCCCAGTGGTCGGGGTGGCGTAGGAATATCGTAATTGAAGCCACGACCGTCATCGGGCGAAAGCCCGGAGAATCTTGTCTGATGGGTTTACCGGATGACCGCAACTCGCCATCAGCGGCAGGACAAGAAAATGGTGCGGAAACCACACGGATACCTGAACGACGAGCAATCGCGTTCTCTGAATCGCACCGTCTCTTTGAAAGCAGGGAGATGGTGTGTTTCCAGCCGTTGTCCTGCCTCTAAGCAATCGGGCTCTACGAGCGGAGACGTTGCCGGAATATTACGGACAAGTCTGCAAGCTGGCGGATTGGAAAATGGCACTCTCTATGGCTCTTGGTGGCGCGGTGTTGAGAATCGCATTTATTTTCGGGCTTGTCGTAGAAGAACTTTGGCCCGTGGAAAACAGCCAATTGAGAGAGCGGGGGACCCAACGTAATCGTAGCACAACGAAAAAGGAAAATGATGGGCTGGGAAAAGCGACGTGGACGTTTCTACTACTACCGCAAAGTTCGACACGGCAGGCATGTCCGTTCCGAATACATCGGCAGCGGAATGTTCGCACAAATATGTGCCGACCAAGACCTCCACGAACGCCAAGAGCGGAAAATACAGAAGGCGGCCGAATACGCGATACAGAGAGCTGAAATGGATCTCGACCGACGAATACTAGATGTGCGGTCAGCGATCGTCGCTTTGACAAACGCGAGGCTAATCGGTGCCGGGTATCATCAACACAAAGGCCAGTGGAGAAAAAAACATCATGAAAAATAACCAGCTAGAAAAAATGGATAAACCAATCAGAGAAATGGTCCGAATCGAAGCGCGAATGAGAAAATCGAAAGAACCGGACATGAAAGACGTTGAAATTCTCCGCCGCCTGAGCGTTAAGAATCCGGAGTTCTTGTCCGCATACTGCGAAACAATTTCCGTACGCCGAGTCCTTCTGGATAAAGTAGTAAAAGACGGCTTCAACCGTGCGTTCATGCTTGCCGAAATGGACGTCTTGAAAGAGCGATTCGAATATCGCAACGCATCTCCGTTGGAAAGGTTGCTGATCGATCATATACTGACCGCACGGCTCCGAGTCATCGATGCGGAAGCTTTGTATACTAAAATCGTTGCCCACGAGAATGTCTCTTTGGAAATCGCGGAGTATTGGGATCGGTTGTTGTCCTCCACGCAGGTGCGGCTTCTCCAAGCGATTGAATCCCTTGCAAGGGTGCGCCGATTAGCCCGGAACACCCCAGCATTGCAGATCAACATCGCTCGCGAAGGTGGCAAACAAATCAATGTTCAAGGTGATGCAGGGGCCACCGAAAGATCGAAGAGAGCCGCGTCGCCTAAGAAAACTAAATCGAGCTCGCCGTTTGGCGGCGTGCGAAAAGAGTTTGGGCAACAAACGCCCCATAGCCAGTGAGCGAAAGATACAGATACTCACTCAACAAACAAAACACGAAGAAAGGCAAAACGCTTATGACAAACTCAGAAAATGAACTACCTGATATAGCTGTCCCGAGTGATTGGAATATTGAGAAGGACTTAGCGTACTTCTGCGATTTTTATCCCGATGATTCGTCGAACCCACAGGTTATGCTGAATCTAATTCTTAGGCATCTCGAAGAGCTTCACGAGGTTCTCGATCGCGCCATCAGGTATTTTTTGAAAAGCCCGACCGAGACCGGTTCCTGGCTGGGTTTGTCTGCAGTGGCAAAGTGCAAAATACTTTTCGCCCTCATCCAAACGCAAAAGAAAGGTACTAATTACGAAACGCGTTTCGTCAGGAATCTTGACCAGATTGCCCACGTGGATGGGCTCGTTCAGCAACTGCTTCCACGATGGCTATTGCAACCTCACAAGGTTTGGCTTCGCGAATACATTGATTTGGACGACTGGATTGTAACCGGGTGGATGAATCTTGACGAATCAATGGGCTGCGAGCACGAACACTATCGTTTTTACTTGGGAGGGCGATGAAGCCGGCGGCTGCGAAATAGTCCGGTTAGGTGATTTCACCCGCGCTCGGCCCAAGGCTCAAGATCCCATCCGTATCACGGAGTACGTCGCAGTCGCATAGTAGGCCCACGAGAGTGTCCAAACGGTCAGGCATCAAGGGGGGCTTCGTTCCCCAAGATCACTGCGTACGCTGCTCGACGGTTCAATGCCGTCGTCGCCAATTAAAAAGCGCAGGCGTTGGGCGGTGCCGTCGAAGCGAGCGAGAGCGATGCGCATGTGTTGCCCGACAAACTCATTCAGCAAGCTAAAGCCGGCAGACGTCACGCCATACACGTGATTCTGGAAAAGAGCGATGTCCCCTCGTAAATCGCTGAAGTTTTATCCCTGCAGGCGAATGAGGTCCTCGGTCGTTGTGTTCCTTCCGGACAACGAACGCCGCGATTTGCCTCCGCTTTCAGAGCGAACGTCCTAGGACGATGTGAAAGCGAGATTATTGAAATCTTCAGATGCAGTTGAAAGCTAGGAACCCCCCAGACGATCAGATTGGTCCGGGCAATACACGGGGCGTCTGCTCTGGGGGGCAAGTTCGAATTTCATTTCTCGCCAGCGCGGGACTTCCTTGCGTAATTTCCTGCCGACATGCCGACAGTGGACTCTAAAGGAAAGTCGTTCGTGCACGCCCGAAATGGCAACGGCATTGTTTGCTGCGATAGCCGGTGCGACGCGTACCGCAGCTGTGAGGCGTCTTCGCAGGTGGAATAGAACGGAACCCAATCATGGACCAAGCCCAACTCAACCGGATCAGGGACTTTATCTGGAGCATCGCGGATGATGTCCTTCGAGACGTCTTCGTGCGCGGCAAATACCGCGATGTAATTCTGCCGATGACCGTCCTGCGTCGCCTTGATGCCGTGCTGGAGCCGACCAAGCAGGCCGTTCTCGAAATGAAGGCCGCCCTCGACAAGGAAAAGATCACCAACCAGGACGATGCCCTGCGCTCCGCATCCGGCCAGGCCTTCTACAACACCTCGCCCTTCCTGCTGCGCGACCTCAAGTCCCGCAAGACCCAGCAGACGCTCAAGGACGACTTCATCGCCTACCTCGACGGCTTCTCGCCGAACGTGCAGGACATCATCAAGAACTTCGAGTTTCGGAATCAGATCGGCAAGCTCGTCGAGTCTGACGGCCTCGGCCAGCTCATCGAGAAGTTCCTCGACAAGGACATCAACCTCGGCCCCCGACCCGTGGGCGATCTGCCCGGCCTCGATAACCACTCCATGGGCACCGTCTTCGAGGACCTCGTGCGCATGTTTAACGAGGACAACAACGAGGAAGCCGGCCAGCACTGGACGCCGCGCGATGCCGTCAAGCTCATGGCCAGCCTCATGTTCCTTCCCGTGGCGGACAAGATCGAGTCCGGCACCTACCTGCTCTACGACTGCGCCTGCGGCACCGGCGGCATGTTGACCGTCGCGGAGGAAACGCTCGCACAGATTGCCGCCGCACACGGCAAGCAGGTCGCCACCCACCTTTACGGGCAGGAGATCAACGCCGAGACCTACGCCATCTGCAAAGCCGACCTCCTGCTCAAAGGCGACGGCGACGCGGCGGACAACATCGTCGGCGGCCCCGCCTTCTCCACACTGTCGAACGACCAGTTCCGCTCCCGCACCTTCGACTTCATGCTGGCCAATCCGCCCTACGGCAAAAGCTGGAAGAGCGATCTGGAGCGCATGAGCGGCGAGGGCGGCAAAAAAGATGTCAAAGACCCCCGCTTCGTCATCGAGCACGACGGCGATCCCGAGTTTTCCCTCATCACCCGCAGCAGCGACGGGCAGATGCTCTTCCTGGCAAACATGCTCAGCAAGATGAAGCATGACACGCCGCTCGGCAGCCGCATCGCGGAGATTCACAACGGCTCCTCCCTCTTCACCGGCGATGCCGGGCAGGGCGAAAGCAACATCCGCCGCTGGGTCATCGAGAACGACTGGCTGGAGGCCATCGTCGCCCTCCCGCTGAACATGTTCTATAACACCGGCATCGCCACCTACATCTGGGTGCTCACCAACCGGAAGCCCGCGCACCGTCAGGGCAAAGTGCAGCTCATCGATGCAACGCAATGGTTCCGGCCCCTGCGCAAGAACATGGGCAAAAAGAATTGCGAACTTGCCTCGGAGCACATCAAGCAGATTTGCGACACCTTCCTCGCCTTCGAGGAAACGCCGCAGTCGAAAATCTTCCCCAATTCCGCCTTCGGTTATTGGAAAGTGAAGGTCGAGCGCCCGCTCCGCCTCCACAGCCAGCTCACCCGCCCGCGTATCGAGGCGCTGCGCTACGCCTCGGGCGATGAGGACATTCGCGCCGCCCTCTACGCCGAACTCGGCGACGCCCTCTTCACCGATCCCGCATCCGTCCGCCCGCAACTGGAGAAGCTCGTCAACGACTGGGGCAAAGCCGACAGCGAAGGCGACGAGGACGAGGAAGGCGAAGCCGACACGTCGAAAAAGAGCCTCTCCGACAAAAAGAAAAAGAAGCTCCTCAGCGATGCCACCTGGAAGCGCGACGCCATGCTCCTCGATGTCGCGAACCAGCTCCGCAAGGCCCTCGGCGATGACCTCTTCAAGGACAACAACGTCTTTCTGGAAAAGGTCGAAGCCGCGCTCAAGAAACTCGACCTCAAACCCAGCGCCGCCGAACTCAAACTCATCGTCAACGCTGTCAGTTGGCGCGTGGAGGATGCTCCCCGCGTCATCAAGAAAATCCACAAACCCGGTAAGGCTCAGCCCGACCCCTTGCGCGGCCTTTTCGAGGCCGAGATCAACGGCAAGAACTGCGTCGTCGAATACGAGCCCGACAGCGAACTCCGCGACTTCGAACAAATTCCCTTCATCGAAGCTCAGCCTTCAGGTCTACTCGGCGGCCTTCCCTCCGAAGCTTCGACGAAGGAAGGCATCGAAGCCTTTATCCGCCGCGAAGTCCTGCCCTACACGCCCGACGCTTGGCTCGTCGAGGCCGATACCAAGATCGGCTACGAAGTCAGCTTCACCCGCCACTTCTACCAGCCACCCCAGCTCCGCACCCTCGCCCAGATCAGCGCCGACATCCTCGCGCTGGAGCAGGAGACTGAAGGCCTGCTCCACGAAATCACGAAAGGAGCCACGGCATGATCGAGGGACTCAAGCCGTATGCGGAATACAAAGAATCGGGGCTCGATTGGTTGGGCCGAGTTCCTGGAAGTTGGGAGGTTCGCCGCCTCTCGACCGTCGCCCGATTCTACTCGGGCAAGGCCCACGAACCGTTCTTTGAAGCAACCGGACGCCATATCTGTGTCACTGCAAGGTTTGTTTCTACCGACGGAAAAGCGCGAAAATTCTGCACTCAGAATTTTTGTCCTACCCTTAAGGGAGACGTGTTGATGGTGATGAGCGACCTCCCGAATGGTCGCGCCTTAGCGAGAGCATTTTTCGTTAATGACGAAGCCAGCTACGCTGTGAACCAGCGAGTTTGCCTAATCCGGGCCAACAAGATGAATCCCAAGTTCCTTGCATACCAAGCGAACCGGAGTTGGTGGCTTTTGCAAAACGACGACCACTGCAATCAGACTCACCTTTCGAACCGAGACTATAAGACCCTGCCTTTATTGTCGCCGCCGCCCGACGAACAAGCGGCCATCGTGCGGTTTCTGGACCACGCGAACCGAAAGATCGACGGTTTCATCCGCGCCAAGCGGAAGCTGATTGGGCTGCTGAACGAGCAGAAGCAGGCCATCATCCACCGCGCCGTCACCCGCGGCCTCCACCCGGACGTCCCCCTCAAGCCCTCAGGCATCCCCTGGCTCGGCGACATACCGGCGCATTGGGAAACACCTCTGAATCGGCAGCTCTTCCGCGAGAACGTTCGGCAGCACAATGGAAGGACTGAACGGCAGCTTTCATTGTCGCAACGAGATGGATTGATCGCTACTGAAGACATGAAGGAGCGGTCTCTTCAGACTTCGAGTTTCGACAACTGGAAAGTGACCATTCCTGGTGATCTCGTTCTCAATAGATTCAAAGCTCATCTTGGAGTGTTTTTTGCATCCACCCTTCGCGGCATCGTTTCATTCCACTACGGCGTGTTTGAGCCTCAGCGAAAGCTAAACACAAAGTACTTTGAACTGCTGTGCCACACCGCCCCATACAAGGTGATTTACGCAGGCCGCTCAAACGGCATGACGGTTGGTCTCCAAAACCTTTCAAACCAGAATTTCTATGGCGTGAGGTCAATTGTTCCGCCGCTCAACGAGCAGAACGAGATCGTCAACTATTCCGAAACGGCGACGGTTGACCTGAACACCGCCATCGCCCGCACCGAGCGAGAAATCGCGCTGATGCAGGAATACCGGACGCGCCTAACCGCCGACCTCGTGACGGGCAAGCTGGACGTGCGCGAAGCCGCCGCCAAGCTGCCCGCCCCGCCCACCGAAGCCGTCTCAGAACCAATTGCCGCCGATCCACTGGAAGAAATCGACACGGAGGAAATTGAAGCATGATTCTCGACCTACACGACCGCGTCAAAGTTGCCTACAAGAAGCTGAAGCAGATGGTTCACTTCGAGAAGCATCCGCTCACCTTGCGACGACGCCTGGCCGAGTTTGAGTGCGCAGCCGACTTCGAAGAGCGACTCTGGGTAGTCGCAAATGTCGCTGATTCCAAAGCGCCACACGAAACTCCTCAGTTCAAAAAGTGGATCGAGGACATCGGTTTCGACGTTATTCCGAAGAGTGTGGTGGGACCCGCGAAGCCGAAGGAAGGTCAGGGCTCGTTTGTGTCAAATGTCATGAGTGCGCCTGTGCATCGGGTGGAGAAGGTAAACTACATGTTCGATGGTCCGGTCGAGTTGCACTTGCTGTCGGTGCTGTGGCTCATGATTGAGGGGCCAGAGTATGATCATACGCTTTCCAGTCATTGCTCAGGCTCCCGGCTCCACGAGTTCGTTGGGAATGACGAAGACCATTCCGCTTACCTCTTCAAGAAGTATCACGAGCTGTATGCGAAGTGGCGGGACTCGGGTATTCAAAAGGCGCGGCACCTCCTCTCAAAGGACCGGCAGAGTGTCTGTGTGGTCGGGCTGGACGTGCAGGAGTATTACTACCGCATCCAACTCGACTGGGAAACGCTTAGAACTCAGATCAAGCGCCCTGTTCCCGCAGGGCCTCTCCAGGCCTTCTTCATGGAGCGCCAGCTACTGGGAGCGAAACTTTTCAAGTGTATTGAGGAGGTCTGCAAGAGCTACCGTGAGCTGCTCAATCCATTGCTTGCGGTGACGCATCCCGATTTACCCGAGGCGGCAACGTGTCTGCCGATCGGACTCTGTGCGTCTCCAGTGATCGCGAACTGGTATCTCAAGGAGTTTGACGACGCCATCCTTGAGAAGGTCAGGCCCGCTTACTATGGACGCTACGTTGACGACATTCTCATGGTCGTAGCTATGACCAAGCCGCCAGAAGAGTCGGACCCTATCATGAGCTTCATGGATCGGGTTCTCGTAAACGCGGAGATTCTGAAATGGGATGAGCAAAAGGCGCGGTTCGAATTTCGTTCTAGACCCGGTCTTTTCCTGCAGAAGAAGAAATGCCTTATGCAGTTCTTCGACGCAGAGCACTCAACCGCTGGGCTCGAAAAATTCCAAAAACAGATCGAGGAGAACGCCAGCGATTTTGCGCTCCTGCCGGTAGATGGCGATGATAGTCCTGTGGCCCAAGTCGCTTACGACCTATTGTATGACGGCTCAGTGAACAAGTTCCGCAGCGTTAAAGCGGTCGCGGAAAACCGTTGGGAATTGGCGGGACATCTCGCGAAGCAAACCCAGCTACATTTGATGACGGAAGGCTCCGTTGATAGGGATTTGAAAGATGAACTGTTCCGGTTCTTCAAAGGCCGCAACGCGATCGACTATTGGGACATGTGGGAACGCGTCATCAGCTTCCTCGTGATTGCGGGGGACGAGAAGGGGGCTGAGCGCTTCAGCAAAGCTATGCGTAGCGAGAGCATGAAGGTAAAATATTCGTCGTCGAATGAGACCTCGTCGGGCGGGCACTCCAAAGTCTCCATCCACCTTCAGGAAGCTTTGGAGGGGCACCTTGACCTTTGCATGGAACTCAGCTTGGCAGTGACTAATACCATTGGCG
Organism: Limisphaerales bacterium; assembly: GCA_044224905.1. Taxonomy (GTDB): domain Bacteria; phylum Verrucomicrobiota; class Verrucomicrobiia; order Limisphaerales; family JBGAJN01; genus JBGAJN01. The sequence goes on along the minus strand of JBGAJN010000004.1, from coordinate 633,083 downwards.
AAGGCGGCAATTCAGCGACGCGTCTCTGGAGAAAATCAAATCTCATCCGGCATCACTTGGTAGCGATACCGTTGCTGAACTACACCAACTACGAAGGAAACCTGGCAGCACCATCGGGCGCGTCGAGCCTAGTGATCGACCAGCGGAAGGCGGTGAACACTCCGCGCTTCGTGCATTTCGACGAGTGTCTTGGATTCGTGGGTTCCGGCTGCGCCCGAACCAACAAGAAGGATGCGGTGGCAATGGCGAAAGAGGTCTACAAACAGTTCCATGGCTCGGAACTTGAAGATGTAACCAGCGAAATCATCGGCGAGGAGGAGTCGAAATGAAGCCATTCCTCAAGGTTTCCATCGGAGCTCGCACTCCTGATTTACACGCGGAGGTGCGGGTCGCCGTCGGGCACCTGACGGTGGATGAAAAGAACATTGAAGGCAGTTTCATGGGGACGCCGAATGTTTCTCGAAACCGGAAGAAGGCGTTGTATGAACTGCTCAACGACGTGGTGGAACATGGCGTCCGCCATCCTGAGCAGCGGGTGGACTTACTGGTTCTCCCAGAAGTGTCAGTGCCTCACAGGTGGGCTACGTTCATCACCCAGTGGGCGAAGCAGCATCAAGTGGGAATCATCTGCGGGCTTGAGCACCGCGTTGATGACCGAGGCCGTGCATGGAACGAACTCCTGGCGGCACTGCCCTTTCGGGGTGCTAACGGCTCCAAGGAATGTGCGCCTGTTCGTCGTCTGAAGAAGCACTACTCGCCAGAGGAGGATTTCCAGTTAACGAACAACAATTTCAAGGTTCCGAACTTGCCTTCAAGGAGCCGCTACCAGCTCTTTCAATGGCGGGGAGCTAGTTTTGCCGTCTACAACTGCTATGAGTTGGCGAGTTTGGAGGATCGGTGCCTCTTCAAAGGCATGGTGGATTTCATCGTCTGCTCCGAGTTCAACAGGGACGTGAATTACTTCTCTAACATCGTAGAGTCCGCCGCCCGCGACCTCCACTGCTACGTGATTCAGGTTAACAGCGCTCAATTCGGAGACTCGCGTGTGGTCAGCCCATCAACGACTGAAAAGCAGAAGAACAACCCCCTTCGGATCAAAGGCGGCGACAACCAGACGTTTCTCACGATGCGGCTTCCGCTCCAACAGTTGCGTAGTCACCAACTCAAGCGATATGGGCTTCAAAAGGACTCGAAGGAATACAAACCCACGCCACCGGACTTTGACAATGCGGAGATCGAGAAGCGGATACGACTTGGGCGAAGAACGCGTAACGCACCCCTTACCGCTCCAGACGAATAAGCCATGAAAACCGTGACCACCGAAAAAAGCCTCGAAGGCCTGATCTCGTGCCTCATGCCCGGGACGAATGGAATTGCTTCCGGTCTGGCAGTAGTCGTGGCCGTTACCGCGCCCGCCAAGGTCATCGAGGCATGAGCGAGCCAGACAAAACGATTTCATTCCGTGACCGTGAGTTCAAAGGAAGCCGGTTGCGCTGTCTGTTATTGACCAGCCGAGAATCCCTCGAGGTCGCTGGATTTCTATCCGCTCTGGTGTCTCCTCATGCCGAAGTCAGCGCCGCAGAACTATGGGCTCCACGCGGCTTGCGTGAACCGGATGAAGCGAAACTGGGGGAGACCGCTGGATTCCTATCCGAGAAGGACCGTCAAACGATCACTGATTGGTGGCTGGGGAACCCCGGCCGAGCCGATACGCCCAACTGGGATTTACTGAGTGGCTGCCGCATCGGAAACCGGCAAGGATTAATCCTCGTCGAAGCGAAGGCGCACGAAGGCGAATTGGGAGATGATCGCTGTGGCGCGAAGAATCGGCAGAATTTTCAGAGCATCCAAGCCGCCCTGTGCCAGGCAACGAATGCTTGGAACGAATTGCTAGCGGGCTTTGCGCTGTCTGCTGATTCTCATTACCAACTCAGCAATCGCTTCGCGTTTGCCTGGAAGGTCGCTGAACTGGGAACCCCGGTGGTGCTCGTCTACCTCGGCTTTCTGAATGCGCATGAATTAGGCAGCTCCTACGGCCTCCTGAAAAGTGATGAGCAATGGCGGGCCTGCGTCCTGAAGAAATCGAGCGGGCTGGTTCCTGAACGAGTTTGGGAAAGAACTTTCGATGTGAAGGGGACGCCGCTCACGATCTTGATCCGTTCTGCGGTAGTGACTATTGCCGCTGAAGTAATGGGCAAGTTCGATGTGCGCGAAGCCGCAGCGAAGCTGCCCATAGGGGTCGCACCCCTCACCGACGAGGCGCTAGAAGACACTGAATCCGAGGACACCGAAGCATGAATGTCCGCTTTATCTCTGCCGATCCCCGGCAAAGAGCCCGACCGATTCTGGACACGGTGATGGCCGCCGGAACGGAGCAGATCGCGATCGCGTGCGCCTTCCTGACCGGCGGCGGTGTCGAGTTATTGAAGCGGCATATAGATCGCCTGCGATTGCCTTCTTCGTTCGTGGTCGTGGCTTGGGAATGGCCGACGACCTTGGAAACTTTGAACGAGTTGCATGCGCTGATTCCTGGCAAAGTTTATGTGCATCTTGGCTCTCTCACGCCAGTGGAGCGCGGCTTGGGTGCCGGGTTGATGCATTCCAAAGTGTTTTTTTCCAAAGCTGACAACCAGTGCCGTTTATGGACGGGCAGCCACAATCTCACCGCGATGGCCATTCAGGGCGGCAACCGCGAGGCCGCCGTTTTGATTGAAGGCACGTTTGATGAACCGGTTTTTGCCGATGCGCTCGCGCACCTCAACCAATGTCGAGCGGAGGCAATGCTGTTTGACCCCCTGAATCCGCCGCCACCACAACAGCCAGAGCAAACGCTTGTGATCCATGCCGAGTGTCATACAGCTCTGAAGAACATTCCGTGGTTTGTGCATCTGCGACCGGCGGACACCGATTATGACAAGGCGATGCGCCCGCCCGCAGCCGTGTGCTTGTATTTGTATGAGCCAAACTCTTTGCATTTGGGCCGTCCGCGACCAGCCCCGACGGCAGTGTACTCCGGCACGTTGACCGCTTTGAATTTTACCGAGCATCACCCTCAGTATCGCGGCATCTCCGCCGATTGGAGCGCGGCGGACTATGTGATCGAAATCAACCGCGGGATTCCTTGTTTGATGGAATCCAGGCCGCACTCCACCACCCCGTCGCAAGGTGTGTTCCGTGTGGATGCGACTGAGAGCCGCGATACGGTGTGGCTGACCGAGAGCCCGGAGCCAAAACTGGAACGTGTCGTCGGTGCCAGAGATCTCTCAGAAATCGACCCGGAATATCGAAAGTTTTTCACCAAGTCATCACTAGAAGGCAGGAGCCTCGTGCATCAGGAATATCGCAGCCTAAGGACCACTGTGCGTGTCCCGCGCAAAGAAGTGGGCAATGTTGAAACAACCGATCTGCAAACGAAACTCGGCATGTCGGGCGATGTCGAACTGTTGATTGATGAAGCGATGGAGCAGGACGACAAATTTGCATTTATTTACCGTGCAAAATTTCGCGCCTGAAACAGTTGAGGCAAAACACATGAAAATCGACACCACCGCAAAACCTGCCTCCGATGAGCCGCGGGAAGATATCGAACGCGAACTGGAGGATACCAACGATGCCAATAACTGACTCCCCATTGGACCCACGCGTCCAGCAATCTCTGCGGACACACTACGAGTCGCTCCAGAAACGTGGCGAGTTGATGACGAAAGAACGTTTGTCCGAATGTTACGCCATATTTCGTGAACGATTCGGCCCGGAGCGCTTGAAGAGTTTGGACGGCGAGGTTCTGTTGAACACGATGCACGCCCATGGAAATCAGGACAGCTTGGTCTATTGGCTGGAATTTAAGAGCGACGCCGAATTTCCAACGCGCCAGTTCGGTAGCATCGCAGGTGGCAGTGCACTCAAGTTCGGCCTCTACAGAAGCAAGGACTCCGGTGAATGGATGGCCGGCCATCCCAGCAAGCAAGTCGCTTTGTCACTAGCCGATGCCATAACCATAGCAAGAAAACACCGCGACCAATTGATCGCTGCCGTGGCAGTCATTCAGAATTTGCCCAATGGTGCGGACGATCAGGCATATCTAGCCTTGCAGAACAAGTTGGATGAGGTCGCGCCGGATGTGTGCCGACTGGCTTGGGGGCATAAATATGTAAGCCTACTTTTCCCGGACAAGTTGGACGATTTTCACGCTGAATTTTATCAACGGTACAATCTCATCAAGTTGCTTCAACTGCCGCCGACGCAGCCCGGCCTGTATGTCTCTGCCGGACGTTTCGTCAGTTTCGCAAACCAAATGGGTTGGTCCATGAAACACCTAACCGCTGTGGTCGGCGAGCGGAATGGCACGCCCGCAAATTACTGGCGCATCGGCACCAAGATGGGAGACGATAACGATCCTACAGATGTGTGGCCATCCATGAAAGCCGGTGGCTATGCGGCCATTGGTTGGCCAAAGTTGGCGGATTTATCGAGCGTGCTCGTCGGCGAGAACGTAAAGGAAGCCATCGCGACGATGCTGATCAAGGAATATCCGTTTTATGGGGCAAATGTTGCTTCGCGCAAAGCCGGTGAAATTAGGAATTTCGCAATGGAGATGGCCGAAAATGACATTGTGCTCGCTGCGGACGGTGAAAGGATTCTTGGCGTTGGCCTGGTCAAAGGCCCGTACCGGTTTGAAACAACGCAACCGGGAGAGGCACCGCACCGTCGCCAGGTTGAGTGGCAGTCGACCACGGTCTGGAAATTGCCCGTTACGGAAGGGTTGAGGACCACAGTCTGGAAATTGCGCAAGGATGACCGGAACTTAGTGGCCGTGGAGAATCAGTTACTTGAACCGTCGTTACCCACGTCAACTGAAGGTGCCGCCCCAAAACCGACGTTGCCGAATGCTATTCGCAAAATTGTGCGGTTGGAAGGCGTCATTCCCAGCAAGGTGCAACGAATCTTGGAGCGTAAAGGACAGGCTATTCTCTACGGCCCGCCGGGCACCGGCAAAACCTATTGGGGTAAACAGACGGCGCTCGACTTGTCAGCCATCGGGGTTTTCGGGTGTGTGTATGCAGATCTTACAGCCGAGCAGAAAGTCACCGTGAACGGGGCCGGCTCAAACTCCGGCCTGCTGCGCTGCTGCACGTTCCACCCGGCATTCGGTTATGAGGATTTCATTGAAGGCTATCGTCCGCAGAAGGGCACAGGCGGGCAGCTGATATTTGAAAAGCGTGACGGCATTTTCAAAACTCTCTGCCGTGATGCTGCGGCTTCCGATAAAAACTTTGTATTGCTCATTGACGAAATAAATCGCGGCGACATCCCCCGCATCTTTGGCGAGTTACTCACACTGCTCGAAAAGAATAAACGCGGGCAGGAAGTGGTTTTACCTTTGTCTGGGGAAAAGTTCTCCGTGCCAGCCAACGTCTTGGTCATCGGCACCATGAATACGGCTGACCGTTCCATCGCCTTGCTTGATACTGCCTTGCGGCGCCGCTTCGGTTTCGTTGAGTTGATGCCGGATTCGTCAACGCTGGCCGGAGCGATTGCGGGTGAGGCTATTCCTTTGGGCCAGTGGCTCGATGCATTGAACTCCCGCATCCGCGAGCACATCGGCAAGGACGCCCGCAATCTGCAAATCGGCCATGCCTACCTGATGGACGACAATGGAAAGCCGGTCACGGATTTCGCGAAATTTTCCCGCATCATCGCCGAGGATATCATTCCGCTGCTGGAGGAATATTGCTACGAGGACTACGGCGCACTTACCGAAATTTTGGGTGAAGCCATGGTGGACGGTGAACGACAGCGCGTGCGCGAGGAATTATTCTTGCCCGCTCGGCGTCAGGATTTGATTCAGGCACTGCTAGCGCCCACGCCGGAATTGTCCACGACGATTGAAGCGGTCGCACAATTAACCGCGGCTCCTGAACCGGAGGAGGAGTCCGAAGAACCGGCCAAATGACTACGCGGATCGTCAATTTGACCGAATGGGAGACGCGGGGGCCGTCCAAGGGCAGCCCATTGGCTGGGCCGGTATTGGCTGACCATCCATCGGCCCAGCGTTTGGCCGAGACGCTCACCCGCGAAGGACGGATTGAAATCCTTGAACTGGCGCGAGGTTTGGAATTGCGAGCATCATCGTATGTCGGGCGTTTCGCTTTGGGCGAATTGCTCATCACCATTAAGCCTAAGATTTCCGGCGTGCCGTTAATGAATCTGCTTCGCTATGCCTACCGGCTCCGTCATTTGGATTTGTTCGAGGAGGTTGGCTATGCCACCTCACAGGCCAGCTTCGAGGATTTATTGATTCATCAGTTGGCCGCCGAATCGTCCGAGTTGCTCTCCCGTGGTCTCCATCGCGATTATCTTCGTACTGAATCCATGCCCGCCAGCCCGCGCGGACGAATTGATTTCGGCGGTTACATGCAAGTCGCCGCTAATGCTGGGGTGGCTTTACCCTGTGTCCATTATCCCCGCAGCGAGGATACTTGTCTGAATCAGGTATTGCATGGCGGACTGAAATTGGCCATCCGGATGACGCTGGATCGTGATTTAGGTGGTCGCGTCCGACGGTTGGCAAAAAGTTTTACCGGAAGGATCACCCCAAAGAAGTTGGACACTGCCAGCTTCGCCGAGGCGTGGCATTCACTCGACCGGCGCACCAGCGCCTACCGACCTGCGCTTACCTTGATTCAGATGCTTCTGAATACCCAGGGCGCGGCGTTGACCGACACTAAATCTCCAATCTCCGTCGCCGGATTTTTGTTCGACATGAATCGCTTTTTTCAGGCGCTCCTTTTCCGCTTCCTTCGCGAGAACCTCGTTGGCTGCGAAGTCCAGGATGAACGTGTATTGCGAGGAGTCTTCAGCTACGACCCGGCCAACAATCCTCGAAATCATCGCTCGCCATCGCTTCGTCCTGATTTCCTTGTGCTGCGTAATCGTAAGGTTGAAGCCACTCTGGATGCCAAGTATCGCGATCTTTGGGAAAGAAATCTGCCGCGTGAAATGTTGTATCAGCTTGCCCTTTATGCCTTGGGGCAGGAGAGCGGTAATCGCCGGGCAACAATTATTTATCCGACCTTGGAAGAGGCGGCTCGTCAGCAGATTGTTTTCGTCAACGACCCGCTACGGGGCACGTCTAAAGCAGAAATAATTCTGCGACCAGTAAACCTGCTTAAACTCGATGTAGTATTGCGCGACAAAGGTGTTCATGCCCAGCGCAACCGGATCGAGTTCGCCAAGTGTCTGGCTTTCGGAGAGCCACCTAATACTTCAGCCAACTAGGACTGCAACACCATGAGCAAAACTGACACCAGCGAAAAAGGACTCGAAACGCTCATCATGCGCCACATGACCGGCATCGACGCTCTGCCCAACGGCGTTGCGGGAGTCGTGGCCGAGACTGCGCCAGCCAAGGGCGGCAGCGGCTGGTATGCGGGAAATGATTTGGCGTATGACCGCGAGTTTGCTGTGGATTCGGAGCAGCTCTTTTCCTTTCTCATCGCCACGCAGCCGGAGGAGTGGGCGAAGCTGGGCATCGCGAATTACAAGGACAAGCAAAGCCTGGCGCGGCAGAAGTTCCTCGCCCGCCTGCAAGGCGAGATCACGCGGCGCGGGGTGATCGATGTGCTTCGCCACGGCATCAAGCACGGGGCGCTGAGCTTTGATCTGTTCTACGGCAAGCCCTCGGCGGAGAACGCGAAAGCGGTGGAGCGCCATTCGAAGAACCGGTTCAGCATTACACGGCAACTGCACTTCAGCCGGGAGAACAAGCGCTCGCTAGATTTGTGCGCCTTTATCAATGGGCTGCCGGTCATCACGTTTGAACTGAAGAACAGCCTGACCAAGCAGACGGTCGAGGACGCCATCGAACAATATAAACGCGACCGCGATCCCCGCGAGACGCTGTTTCAGTTTGGCCGCTGTGTCGTCCACTTCGCGGTGGATGACCATGAAGTAGCGATGTGCACCGCGCTCAAAGGCAAGGGCGGCACGGCGAAGGATTCGTGGTTTCTGCCGTTCAATCAGGGTTGGAATGATGGTGCGGGCAATCCTCCGAACTCGCACGGTCTCAAGACGGATTACCTGTGGAAGCGGATCCTTATCCCAGCGCGGTTGACGGAGATTTTGGAGAACTACGCGCAGGTCGTGGAGGAGGAAAACCCCAAAACGGGCAAGAAGAAGCAGGTGCAGATCTTCCCTCGCTACCATCAGCTCGAGGTGGTGCGGATGATTCTGGCCGACGTGCAGGAGCACGGGGCGGGCAAGCGCTACCTCATCCAGCACAGCGCGGGCAGCGGGAAATCGAACTCCATCGCGTGGTTGGCGCATCAGTTGATCAGCCTGACGAAGGACGGGAAGGCGGTCTTTGATTCCGTCATCGTCATCACCGATCGTCGCATCCTCGACAAACAAATCCGCGAGACGATCAAGGGCTTTGCCCAGGTGGGCAGCATCATCGGCGCGGTGAAGGAAGGCTCGGGCACTTCCAAGACGGAGCAGCTCACGAAGTATCTCAAAGATGGCAAGAAGCTCATCATCTCTACGGTGCAGACCTTTCCCCATGTGCTCGACAGCATTGGCGATGAACATCGCGGCGGGAAGTTCGCCATTATCATCGACGAGGCGCACTCCAGTCAGAGCGGCAAAACTTCCTCCGCCGTCAGTCAGGTCGTGGCGGACAGCGAGGACGAGATCAACGACGCCATCGACGAGCGCATCAAAAAGAAAAAGCTCGCGAAGAACGCCAGCTACTTCGCCTTCACCGCGACGCCGAAGAACAAGACGCTGGAGATGTTTGGAGTGCCGTATTCCGAAGCCGGCGAGGTGAAGCACCGTCCTTTCCACGGCTACACGATGAAGCAGGCGATTCAGGAAGGCTTCATCCTCGACGTGCTCAAGAACTACACGCCGGTCGAGAGCTACTACCGCCTCGCCAAGACCGTGGAGGGCGATCCCGAGTATGACGTGAAGAAAGCCCGCAAGAAGCTGCGCGTCTATGTGGAAAGCCACAGCAAAGCCATCCGCGACAAAGCTGAGATCATGGTGGACCATTTCCTCGAACAGGTGATCGGCCAAAACAAAATCGGGGATCAGGCGCGGGCGATGGTGGTCACCGGCAGTATTCAGCGGGCGATCGAATATTTCGTTGCGTTCAACTCCTACCTCAAGGAGATCAAGAGCCCTTACCGCCCCATCGTGGCCTTCTCCGGCGAGCCGGAATACAAGGGCGACAAGGTCAGTGAATCGAAGCTTAACGGCTTCCCCAGCGGCGACATTGCCGATCGGATTCAGGAAGACCCGTATCGTTTCCTCATCTGCGCCGACAAGTTCCAGACCGGCTACGACGAGCCGCTGCTGCACACCATGTATGTGGACAAGGTGCTTTCCGGCATTAAAGCCGTGCAGACGCTTTCCCGCCTGAATCGGGCGCACCCGAAGAAGCACGATGTCTTCGTCCTTGATTTCCAGAACGACACCAAGACGATTGAAGAGTCCTTCGCCGACTACTACCGCACCACGATCCTCAGCAAGGAGACCGACCCGAACAAGCTCCACACACTCAAAGGAGAACTGGACAAATATCAGGTCTATTCGCCCGAGCAGATCAATGCGCTAGTGGAACTGTATCTCGGCGGAGCCGACCGCGACAAACTGGACCCGATCCTCGACGCCTGCGTCTCCGTGTATGTGACCGACCTCGATGAGGACGGCCAGGTCGATTTCAAAGGCAAAGCCAAGGGCTTCACCCGCGCCTACGACTTCCTCGCCACGATCCTCCCGTATGGCGTTCAGGACTGGGAGAAGCTCTCCATCTTCCTGAACTTCCTCATCCCCAAGTTGCCTGCCCCCGTCGAAGAAGACCTCGCCAAAGGCATCCTCGAAGCCATCGACATGGACAGCTACCGCGCCGAGAAAAAGGCAACGATGGCCATCGCTCTGCCGGATGCGAACGCGGAGATTGAGCCGGTGCCAACATCAGGCGGTGGGCGCAAGCCGGAGCCGGAAATGGACAAGCTCTCGAACATCGTAAAGCAGTTCAACGATCAGTTCGGAGGCCTCTTCTCCGATGCAAAGCGGATGGAGAAGCGCATCACCGGCGAGATTCCGCAGAAGGTGGCGGCAGACGCGAAGTATCAAAACGCGAAGAAAAATTCCGACCGACAGAACGCCAAGATCGAGCACGACAAAGCGCTGAAACGCGTCATCACTGCCCTCTTCAAAGACGACGCCCAGCTCTTCAAGCAATTCCAAGACAACGAGTCTTTCCGCGGCTGGCTCACCGACACGGTCTTTGGCATGACCTACGACGAGTAAGTTGGTGGACCGCACGGTGTCTGCCATGGCCTTCGTGCACCCAACCATCATACCTACGGTAACCTGTCCATTCTGATTCGGAAAAACTTCGCGTTGTCGGGCGTGACGTAAACGCCGTTGGATGCTGTTGATCAATTTTTCAAGTCAACGCTGCGTTCGAGCACGACGTTGACGCTGTTTGTGCCGGGAGCCCGCGATGATCTTGTGGGTGGCTCCCGTGTCCGGGTTCTCCTCGAAGACGATGAAATGCTTGAGCAGGTCGAGGAAGCGCTGCCGCTCAAATCACCTTTGATTTAGAACCAGCATCATCTCTTTAGCGTGCTGTCTAGCCGCACGACCCGCTTCATCAGCGCGACCGTCCCCTGTTCCACCAAGTGTGCTAAACCTACTGGACACCTGCGTTTCACAAACCTCGAAGTGCTTACTCGCGATCTCCCGGACCATTGTGCCTGAAAGGCCATTGGAGCACTCATGATCTGGAAAAGTCAGGATTGCTCGTGCACCGCGGGACGCGACGGTCTCAAGCAAGTCATCAAGCGCCCCGGCTGATTCAGAACCAACACTATATTTCGAGCGGGGACGCAGCTCCGGGGCTGGGTAGCGCCCAATGCCAGAGACGTCACCGCATGAACCTTGAGCGATCGTTTCCAAAACATGATAGAACCGGCTGTAGTGGACTCCGGAATACGGGGGATCAATGAATGCAAGGTCGCCCTCCTCAAGGCGAGTCGCCGCATCATTCGCATCCGCAACGTCAGCCCGTCCTTGCTGCTGCGCGCACTGAATCGCAAGGGATTCAAATGCGTTGAGCGTCTTCTGGAAGACGTCCCTGTTCCAAGCCTCGGCCAAATACCGCTTCGATGTTTTCGTCGGCTGGAATGGCTGAGCGGTATGCCCCGGTGATGCTGCGCACTGGCTTGCGGCGTGAATCACTGCTGCAAGTGCAACTGTCCGCGCGGGTTCCTGTTCAGGCAGCTTTGCGCATAACGCGTCAATCCACACGGCTTGCTTCGCGCTAAAGTAATGTCCACCGTATGCTTTCGTAATGGGTAGTTCCGATTGAGCACTGCACCAATTGCGGCACGCCGAGACGGAAGCAATTGTCACCTTGGGTTCGTCCGGCAGGTCCACTTTCCTCACAAGGAATTCAGCCCGTCTCTTCCAACTGGAAAAAAACGCAGTTGGATCAATTGACTCCTGCCGGTGGATCACAGCTCCGGCAAGAATGGCGCTGTATGCTTGGAGATCGAATGCCAACGACGGAATGTTGAAGCGGCAGGCCACGTGAACTGACACGGCTGCGGAACCCGCAAAGAGGTCAACGAAACGGCGGGACTTGGGAACCTCTCGGCTGAGTAATTTGCCAAGTCCGTTGCCAAGCATCGCTCGCTTTGATCCCATATACTTCATAATCCAATCCCCCAGAAGCCTACGCGCTCAGCCTCATCAATCACCGAGATTCCGGAGGACTGATTGCGTCGGAAGGTTCTCAACCTTGTGTGTTCGCCCCCTTCAAGCCACATGTCAAAGTCTTGAATTGCCTGTTGAATATCCAACCACAACTCTTGGGGATCGATCGGGCCGTCTGCAGCATCCCACAGGGACGCTTCTTCACCAAAACCATGCCACCAAAAAGCGAGTTCTCCTTTTGGCACTCCAGAATTGATGACAAAGCGCCGACATGCGCCAGAAGCGAGCCGGAGTAACATCAAAGCCCGCGACAGCATTTCAAAGTGCTGCTCCCATGGAGCGTTTTGGGAGTCCCTTGATGCAAGCCGAAGGATTGGGCTTTCTTGGTGTTTTCGAGGCATCGTCAGAAACTCAATCCAACCGCTCTTGGAAAGACCGATTGGATTAACATTGCCGACCAGTTTCTTAACCTCATTGACGAAATCTTTAGACCCGGAGTTGGCGGGACGACCTGTGACGCTCACATACTGGCTGCGAATCCACTTTCGCAGAAGTTGGCGGTCTAGGCGCTGGAACAACTCCGCTCCGGAAGGCTCACACATTCTCCAGAATTCCTTAACGAACTTCACTCGTCTGTCACCTCCTACGGACGGGATATCCGACAGGCGGCTCGGTCGGTAACTTGACAGGTTTCTAAGATGCTGATCGTTCGCACACAATTGAACATCCAACCCCCAGTGTTGAAGCCATGTCTTGCCCGCCAATGCAAAACTGGCCTTGCTGAACATGCCTTGTTGCCATTGGTCTATCGGGATTCCCCCCGGCGTGATAAGGTTCTCCAGAAGCGTTGAGCAGTCCGCTGTTCCGACCCAATGCGACAATGCTTTCCAAGCGAGAACATGAGTGCCCTCGTAACGTGGGATCTGCGAAGCTGTATTCAGGCCACTTACGACGTAGTGCCGGCCGTCGAACACTCCTATCCCAGACGTTGCGAGGAGTGACATCGTAGCCCGCAATTCCGCATAATATCCTAGGTGGCGGCAAGCAACTGCATCGCCGCGGAGAAGTGCTCCAATTGCCCGCCCAAAGAAACTCCATCCGTCTAGGCAATGGGGTAGCGCTGACGCCGATATGTAGTGGCAGAGATCCGCCTGTTGGATGCCGTGCGAATTGTGGTCGGCCTCAATCCTACTGACGCAATCATCGCGATATCGATTTGAGGTCGGCAACCACCGTTTGTGCGCAAATTGCGGCTGCAAATGAAGTAAATGCTGCTCCACACTACCACGCGAAGCTGACGCGAATGCTGCCACTTGAGGCGCGGTTGGAATGGCTGGTGGCGGCATATCAGTGCGTTAGGAATGAGCGGACTTCTGTTGCTGCGGCCTTAACGGATCCACCCTTCGAGGCCAAATGCGACAAAAGAACGAGTCGCAACTCCTTGTATCCTCCAGTGCCTCGAAATGCAGCTTTCGCACGCCGCTCATCGTCACTCAGCGACTTCGCCGACGACGCACGCCAATCAAAATCAGCCAAGGCATCGCAAATGTCGCGGAGGAACGCCAAAACCGGTTGCTTTGCCAACGACTTCAGGCACTCGCCGATATTCTGTTCATCAGGATCGGGTCCAGCCCCACCCGCATCCCAGTCCTCAAGTTTGAGTTCAGCCGCACGGACGTAGCACAGATCATTGATGACGCAGAGGAAGCCACGCAGTCCCATGTCATCGCTGATGAGTGTAGCCTTTCCATAGAAGGCTAGGTCCTTCTTTTCTGAGTCGAATAAAACCGGGTGCTCTTCTGATCGCAAGGAAGTCGCCCACTTCGCCTTCGAGTTTTGGATTGCCTCGCGGAAAGCATTGCCGGCGGCGATAAGGAAGGCAGCCTGCTGCGACCGTGTCCATGGTAGCTCCTCAGTGTCACCTTTCATCTTCGCTCCAAAAAGTCCGCCGATCCTCGCTCTGGGGCTTTCCCATGCTTTCACGAAAGACGCGAGCAAAGAACGAATCCAAGCTGCTTGCGACACACCTGGAGGTCTTGTTTTTCCGCTCTCCTCCGCTTCGCCAAGCATGTTAATAAACTGATGCCAAGGGCTCTTGGGATGGGACCATAAAGCTTCGGTCAACTCCTGCGCCCGTGTCTCACGGTAAATAGAGTGTCCGAAGAATCTCTCCAGCCAATTCTCAGTGCGCATCAGCGGATAGAGATCGAACGCAAGGCTGGCGTTAATCCTCTTCGGGCGGATGTTAATCGTCCAAAAAAGGTAGGCCTGCCAGCTCACATCCAGCCCACAGAACGCCACGACCGGGAGATCGAAGTCCGGTGTATCATTCCCGTCGGCGAACGCCCAGAGTCGGTGCTGACCGTCGATAACTTCGATCGGCGGGAGTTGCTTGGGTTTCCAGCCGGCCTTTGCTGATGCATCGGGAATTTGGACCATCGCGACGGGATCGGTGGGCTTGGACAAAGTGATCAAGTCTTCCTTCGCAACCTTGTCACCTCTTCGCACGGTGTCCGGGTCAAGAATATTGACGACAATAGCGGTCGGAAGCCACCCAGGTTTGAGGAGATCATTGAACTGTCCAGACTCCTTCTTTGACGCAGAAAGTTCGGGCCAAGGATAGCCATGCCGGACATAGTCGGCAATTTCAACGGATCGCTTCTCGTCGTGTCTTCGTTGAATTCCAAATTGCCGATGGCGAGCTGAGTCATTCTGGAGAGTTCGACGATAAATCCCGCAAAGCGCTCGCAGGTGCTTGGCGTTCATCGTGAACATGAAAAATCGTGGCTGCGGCTTTTTTCTGCCGAGCTTGGCGTCGAACTCGACCTCATCCCATTCGGGCAACCACTGCTTCACTGGAATCGCGGGTATCTGCATAAAAGCTGATTGGTTTAATTTAGTGTGTAATTAAAGCCGAACTGGCCGGGAAGGGCGACCATGCAGTCCACGAGGTCGGCCTCGATGAGGGCGCGGCGGATGTCGCCTTCGCCGGACTGGTTCGACGACATGCTGCCATTGGCGAGGACGTAGTCGGCGCGGAGGTCGGGATGGAGGTCGCGGCGGAAGGTGTCGGCGTGCTCGGGGCCGAAGTCGGCCTCGATGCCGCGGATGGCGAGGTTCATGATGGCCAGGCGGCGCGTGGTGGCGTTCGATTCCTGGCCGTAGATGGAAATGTCGCCCAGCTTACCGCCGTGGGATTCGACGAACTTTTCCGACTGCACAAATATGCCGCCGGAGCCGCAGGCGGGGTCGTAGATGCGGCCCTTGTAAGGCGCGAGCATCTCGACGAGCAGGCGCACGACGCAGGACGGGGTGTAGAACTGCCCGCCGTTCTTCCCCTCCGCGCTGGCGAACTGGGTGAAGAAGTATTCATACACTCGGCCGAGGATGTCCTTGCTGCGGCTCTCCTTGTCGCCCAGGCCGATGGTGCCGATGAGATCGATGAGGTCGATGAGGCGGTGCTTGTCGAGCGCGGGGCGGGCGTAGTCCTTGGGCAGGACGCCTTTGAGGCGCGGGTTGTCGCGCTCGATGGCGACCGTGGCGTCGTCCAAGATCTTGCCGATGGTGGGCGGCTTGGCGCTGTTTTGCAGGTAGCTCCAGCGCGCGGCGGGCGGCACCCAGAAGATGTTCTCGGCGCGGTATTCATCCGGGTCTTCGGCATTGGCCCCGGTGTAGTCGCCCTTGCCGGCAAGGAGCTTGGCCCGGTGTTCCTCGAAGGAGTCGGAGATGTATTTGAGGAAAATGAGGCCGAGGACGACATGCTTGTATTCCGCCGCGTCCATGTTATTGCGCAGCTTGTCGGCGGTGAGCCAGAGCTTGGCCTCGAAGCCAAGGTTGGCGGTGGAGCTGTTCGAAGGTTTTTTGTCGGTTTTTGTGCGAGCCATGAAAAAAGACGGTTGGGTTCAGTTATTTTTACAAGGTTGCTATCCCAACGAATGCCATGTGAAGAAGTTGATGGAACAGTATCCGCCGTCCGCGAGGCAATTGGGCGCCGATCTCATCATTTGCGTTTCATTCCCATTGGATTCGCGAAACGTTTAACACGGTTGGATGTTGATGCAGCAAAAAACTTTTGCGAAGTGGACATCGGTGACCCAGGCGAGATTCAAATGATCGGCGACGATGCAGAGTAGAGACGACGGCCAGGGGTTTTGAAAACGCGCATTACGAATATGGCACGGTGGCTCTTCGGCGCCGCCTTGGGAAACAGCATCCAACTCGAGCCTGGTGAAATACTTGTGTTTGCGGCTGCAAATGTGGGAAGAGCGCCCTGTCAATCTTGTCACCCTAAAATGTAACCCGAAGTCAAAATATCAGACTTATTGGGATAATGTGGGAAAATTGAGAATGTGGATTTGGATCAATAAATACGGGCTTTGCGTGAGTGTGATAAGTTGGGAGAAAGTGGGCTAAACGGCCTAGTTCGAGTTATGAGTCCTCTGCTCTACCCCTGAGCTACTCTGGCACGACTGGTTGGTTTGCTGAGATCCGCAAACGAACGCGCAGACAATATTAATTCATTGCGCAAGCTGGCAAGTAGTTTCGTCGTTCTCTCAAGAGGAAAAGCCGCTTGGTGATTAAACCTCTCCCGCCGGTTTTCGCGGGCGGATCAGCGTCGGCGGTCAACGCGGAGACGAGTTTTATCTCGTTTCGCGCCGAGAATTGATTTCGGGAATACCGTTGGGTGTTCGCCGCGGTCACGGCGTTTTGCCGATCGGATAGCCCTTCCACAGCCACTCGAGCGCGTGGGGCAGGATTTGCGGTTTCGCAGGGCCGACGCCATGGCCGGCGTTCAGGCAAAAGAGGTACTGGTAATGATAGCCCTTGGCCTTCAGCACGGTGGCCATGCGGTTGTTGGCTTCCACCCAGTCGTGCATGCCATCGCGCATGACGTTGGGATTGAAATTATCCCGGTCTCCGACAGCCATCCAGATGCGGAGCGGTTTTGGCGCACTTTCTGGAATGAGCTTGTTGTGAAAGCCCCACGCGCCATCGGGTGTCTCGGGATTGAAGGGCCACTGCTGGTTTACAAAGGTGCCGGAGAAAGTGAGCACGCGATGGTAAAGCTCCGGATGATACCACGCCATGATGAGCGCAGCTGAGCCGCCGGAACTGTTCCCCATGGTCGCGCGGCCCTCGGGATCTTTGGTCAATTTCACGCCGTAGTTTTTCTCCACGAGCGGCAGCACTTCGTTCTCGATGAACTCGGCATACAAGCCGGACATCGTGTCGTATTCGCGGCCGCGTTCATGTCCCTGCGCATCACCGCCGCCGCTGGAGATCATGATGGCGATCATCGCGGGCACGCGCTTTTGGGCGATGAGGTTGTCCAAGATGACTGCCAGACCCTTATCCGGTTTGCCCATGCCAGGACCATCATGCGCGACGATGAAAGGCGCCGCGGTGCCAGCCTTGTATTGGGCCGGAATGTAAACGGTGACCGTGCGCTTGTAATCAATCGGATGGGTCTCGACGATCAGCGTCTTGGGGTTTTTCGGATCGACCGTGCCGAACACTTCGCGAGCGATCCCGGGGTTGAAGAGTTTGCAATTCCTGGAATCGATGCTGAACTGCTGCACTTTTCCCTGCGGCACTCCGGGGACAATCTTCGTTTCTGGAGCCGCAACGTAATCTGGGCCGACGAGGAAATCGCCATCCGCATCGACCGGCGGATTCGCCCCGGGCTTGCCATCAAGACGCGTGAACTTCGGTGCGCCCGGAGCATTGAACGGCCGGGTTGGCGGCTGTGGACGATCGGCATTCTTTTGTTTGTCAGCGCTGAATGCGGAGGTGCCTAGGGCGAGCCACGCGGCGAAGCCAATTAGTAGGGGCGTGCGGAGGTGATTCATGAGAGCGATATTGACGAGGATTGTGAAAGTGAGGTTACAGCGCAGATTGTTTCTGTGGGCCTTGGCGCACAGCGAGCTGGGTGATTGCCCTGGGCTAACAGTGGAAGTTCGTCAACGGTTCTTGCATCGGATCATTCCATCGGAAAATCCTCGAACTGGCGATCCTTCAATTGCTACAACTCGGGCCAGCAACTGTTCCGTCTGGCGATGAGTGTGAACCAACCAAAACTTTGTCATGTTTGAAGCAGCTGAACTGGGGCGGGCTCTCTCCGACGCGCAATTCGAGCGAGAACTGCCGGCACTCCGCGCGCAATTGGTTCAAGCGGAGTTTGCGCTGAAGCAGGCGAAGATCCCGGTGTTCATCATCATTTCAGGCGTCGATGGCGCGGGCAAAGGCGAGATCGTCCACCGGTTCAACGAATGGTTCGACCCGCGCGGAATCGAGACGCACGCGTTTTGGAACGAGTCGAAGGAAGAACGTGAACGTCCGTTCTGGTGGCATTTCTGGCAGGCGATGCCGGCTCGCGGGCGGATCGGTTTGCTTTTCGGTTCGTGGTACACCGAGCCGATCACGCGCCGCGTTTACGGCCGTAGCAAAAATGCCGAGCTCGATTCCGAGTTGCGCCGCATTGCGTTCTTGGAGCAGATGCTGATCGATGACGGCGCGGTGATCATCAAGTTGTGGTTTCATCTTTCCAAGCGCGCATTGCACAAGCGGCTGAGCAAGCTGCAGAAAAATCCTGAGACGCACTGGCGCGTGCTGCCGACGGATTGGACGCACCACCAGCTCTACGACAAGTTCATCAAGGTCTCGGAGCGATCCATCCGGGAAACTGACTCACCGCACGCCCGGTGGCATCTCATCGAAGCTGCGGACTCCAACTACCGTGATCTCACCGCGGCGCGAATTGTTTTGGAAGCGATTCAACGTCGTTTGGCCAAGCCCGCGCAGAAAATTCCCGCGGTTCGCAAAGCGTCGGTGAAGGTTCGCGTCACCAACCGTGGTGAGCCAACGATTCTGGATCGCGTGGATTTGAGCCAGACGTTGCTGCGTCCCAAGTACGAAGCGAAACTGGCCAAGTATCAGGCGAAGTTGAATCGCCTCATCTGGGCGGCGTACGAAAAGAAAGTCGCCAGCGTGTTGGTCTTTGAAGGTTGGGATGCGGCGGGGAAGGGGAGTTGCATTCGGCGCGTGACTGAAGCGATGGACCCGCGTTTGTTTCGCGTCGTGCCGATCGCGGCGCCCCGCGACGAGGACCGCGCGCATCATTACCTATGGCGCTTTTGGCGGCAGTTGCCGCGTGACGGCACGGTGACGATTTTCGATCGCTCCTGGTACGGTCGCGTTCTTGTGGAACGAGTCGAAGGCTTCGCGACGACGGATGAATGGATGCGCTCGTATCCCGAGATTAACGATTTTGAGGAGCAACTCGCCGAACACGGAATGGTGTTGTCGAAGTTTTGGATCCACATCAGCAAAGAGGAACAACTGCGGCGTTTCAAAGAGCGCGAGACGGTGAACTTCAAGCGCTACAAGATCACCGCTGAAGACTGGCGCAATCGCGGCAAGTGGGACGCATACGAAGCGGCCGTAAACGACATGGTCGCGCATACGAGCACGGAGTTCGCGCCGTGGACGCTGGTTGCGGGCAACGACAAGAAATTCGCCCGGGTGCAGATATTGAAAACGCTCTGCGAACATTTGGATCGGGCGCTTTGAGTCACTGGCGGGACACGCGGGGTTGAATTACAGTCGGTCGTGGATAACTGCGGGAAAGCATGAAACCAAAGCCTTCAACCCCATCGTCGCCCGAGCAGCAGCGCGTTCGTCAGCGCTTGTCGGAACTGCGCGACGTGTTGCTTGCGTTGCACAAGACCGTGGTGGATTCGGAGCGCGTGAGCTACGAAACCGCTGTCGGCCCGATTCGTTCGCCCAACCATTTTCTCCAGCTGCTCACTAGCGACGCGTGGTTTGCCTGGCTGCACCCGTTCTCCCAATTGATCGTCGCCATGGATGAAGCGCTCGAAGAAAAGGAGCCGCTGACCGTTGTCGTCGTCGACGTGCTCGTAAAGCAGACGAGTGTGCTGCTGGTCGCATCCGAAAGTGGCGAAGGTTTCTCCGGCCATTATTACGCGGCGCTGCAACGTGATCCCGATGTCGTGCTCGCTCACGCAGAAGTAGCGCGGTTGATTCATCCGCGCACGCCACCGGCGCCGCATCAGAACTGACATTCGCGCGTGAACTCGAAGGAATTTCTGCGCCTCGGTGTGCCGCTGGGTGAAGCGACGCGGCGCGCAACGGATTTTGTTGCTCGCTATATTCTCAGCGGCGGCGACAAGACGCGGCTGCAGCAGGAGGTGACGGCTGTTGTCGGTAATCCCGCGGCGTTCGTGGACGATCCGTTGCGCGGTGAGTTTGCCAAGGCGTTGCTGAAAGCTCCGCCGCCGCCACGTGCTGAGCCGGTGAAATATCGGCAATGGGGCGGAGGTCTCGATCACGATGCAGTGATGCAAATGGAGAAAGCGTGCCTCCTGCCGGTGTCCGTCGCGGGCGCGCTGATGCCCGATGCGCACGTCGGCTACGGCTTGCCGATCGGCGGCGTGCTCGCCACTGACAACGCAGTGATTCCTTACGCCGTCGGCGTGGACATTGCGTGCCGCATGAAAATGACGGTGCTGGATATTCCGGTGCGGACCCTCGAGCAGAAACAGGATCGCCTCACGCGAGCCATCGAAACCGAGACGCGTTTCGGCGTTGGCGCTTCTTTCAAGGAACGTCGTGAACACGACGTGATGGACGCTGATTGGTCCGTGAGTCCGATTTCGAAACAGAACAAGGACCGCGCGTGGTCGCAGCTCGGCACGAGCGGCAGCGGAAATCACTTCGTCGAATTCGGTCTCTTCACCGCGCACTCGAAGATCAACGACCTCGAAGCGGGCACCTACGTGGCGTTGCTGTCGCACAGCGGGAGTCGCGGAACTGGCGCGGCGGTGTGCGATCATTACAGCAAGATCGCGTTCAGCCAGTTTCCGGATTTACCCAGCGAGTTGAAGCGTCTCGCGTGGCTCTCACTCGATTCGCAGGAAGGTCAGGAATATTGGAACGCGATGGAGTTGATGGGCCAATACGCGGCGGCGAATCACGCGTGCATCCACCGCCACCTCGCGGCGAATCTTGGCGCGGAAGTGCTGCTCGATTTGGAGAATCACCACAACTTCGCGTGGAAGGAGCGGCATGTTATCGATGGCGCGGAGCGCGAGGTCATCGTCCATCGCAAGGGCGCGACGCCAGCGGGGCAGGGAGTGCTCGGAATCATTCCCGGTTCGATGGCGTCGCCGGGTTTTGTTGTGAGCGGCAAAGGCAACGCGGAGTCATTGAACTCGGCATCACATGGCGCGGGGCGAGTGATGAGTCGCAAGGCGGCGAATGACAAATTCAATTGGAAGGAAGTGAACCGTCTCCTTCACGAGCGCGGTGTCACGCTGATTTCCGCCGGACTCGACGAAGTTCCGATGGCGTACAAAAACATTCGTGAAGTGATGGCGGCGCAGAGTGATCTCGTGACGGTTCTCGGCCAGTTCGATCCGAAGCTCGTGAAGATGGCGCCCGCCGGTGAACGCCCGGAGGATTGAACCATTCGCGGAAAGCGCGCGTTATTTCGCCGTCGATAATTCGCTGAGGCTGGGTGGCAAATTGCCCGTAGTGTCGAGAGGCATCGGGCGCGGCGCGGTAAGCACTTCGAGGTCGTTACGCTGGCGGGCTTCGTCGAGATACGCTTCGGAGCATTCCACTTCCACGACGTCGAGGGTGTTGCGAATCCAGAGCAGTTTCGCGTGCGTGGATTCGACGAGGCCAATGGTTCCGAGCGCGATCTCCAAAGTCTCACGATCCGTGTCGAAGTATGGCGGGATCATTCCGACGGCGGGGTAGCCGGACGTGGTGCAATTGATCCACGTCTTCTTCCGATCCATCGCGTTGACAGCGCGCGTGAGGCAGAACTCCGCGTAACCCAAACCCGTCGCGTTCCCGTGCGTCTGTTCGGTGAGTCCGCGGACGATGATGCGCTTGATCTTCGGGGATTCTTCCGTCGCGGCGTGATGAATGTGGCGCTTCCGACCAATGACGTTCGTGTCCATGCCGCAACCGCTGATCTCCTTGCCGATCTCGTCGACGAGCAAAATATCCGCGTGATCGAACGGCAGGCGAGGCAACCATTGACGCGCGAGGGCGAGCAGTTGCTTCTCCTGTGCTTCGAACTCGCGCGGATCGACGGCGCGCAACAAGGCGGTTTCGTCGTAGGAATTTTCCACGATGCCGAGTCCGCCGAGAATACGGCCTTTGTCGATGACCTGTTGGGCGACGCTTCGGACGATTTGGTCGAAGGAAAAATCCGCGAACGCGCGGTGATACACTTTCGCGCCTTCGTGTTTGCCGAGGCCGATCAGCATCATCTTCATCAAGCCGCTTTGCAGTTCACCTTCGAGCCGGGTGTGCGGCTTTACGCGGTTCACAACGAACACGTGATCGGCGTCCGCGGCGTCGCTGGCGAAATGAACGGGAATTCCCTCGGGCGTTTGCGCGAGGGCGACGGTCTCCATCCGGCAACGCACCGGACAGCCGCAAGTTTCTTCCGTGATTCCGTAGTCGGCGAGGATCTGGCGTTGTCCCTCGGGCGTGCCGCCGCCGTGGCTGCCCATCGCAGCGACAATGAACGGCTCCGCTCCGAGCGCGCGGAAAAATTCCACGGTGGATTGAATGATCGCATCGATGTTGGCGATGCCGCGGCTGCCCGCCGTGATCGCGACCGATTGCCCGCGTTTGACACGCTCGCCGAGATTGAGCCGCGACAATTCCTTGCGCACCTCTGCGCGCACATCAGCGACGCGGGATCGCTCAAACTTTTGGCGGACGCGGAAGATGCGCGGAAAGGTCATGCGGGCAAGTTAGCAATCCGCGGGGATCGACGAAAGTGATTTGGTTCTCGTTCCCCCGTTCGCCGTTATCCCGTTCACGGGCAACCGTAACGGTTCAAGTGTCCGAGAAAAGGAACTGCAAATCCGACAGCGAGAGACTTTGCGCGAACTTCTCTTCGCCCAAGACGTCGTCGGCGAGCGCGGATTTCGTCTTTTGCAACGCGCGAATCTTTTCCTCGATGCTGTCCTTGATGAGCAGGCGGTACGCGATCACGTTGCGCGTCTGGCCGATGCGGTGCGTGCGGTCGATCGCCTGGTTTTCCACGGCGGGGTTCCACCACGGATCGAACAGGACGACATAGCTGGCGGCGGTGAGATTGAGCCCGAAGCCGCCGGCTTTGAGCGAAATGAGAAACACGGCGGATCCCTGCGCCGCTTGAAAGTTACGCACCAGTTCGCCGCGGTTTTCTGTGTCGCCAGCGAGATAAAACAGCGGCCAGCCTTTGTCAGCGAGTTCCTTGCGGAGAATCTGGAGCATCTCGACGAACTGCGAGAAGACGAGCACCTTGTGGCCTTCTTCCATCAATGGTTCGAGCTGTTCGAGCAACGCTTCCACCTTTGCGCTCGGCGCTTTGGAGCCGGCCTTCAGCAGCGCGGGATGACAGCAAATCTGCCGCAGCCGCAGCAGCGACGTAAGGACGTGAAAACGTTCTTCGGCGAACTGTTTCTGCGTTTGGATACGCAGCAACATCTGCTGCGCGCGCTTCAGTTCGGCGCGGTACAAAGTCTTTTGTTCGCCTTCGATGTCGCAGAACAAATCCTCCTCGACGCGATCGGGGAGATCCTTTGCGACCTGGCCTTTGGTGCGGCGCAGGAGAAACGGGCGCACGCGCGCGGCAAGGCGGCGACGGGCAAACGGATCTTCCTTGGAATCGAACAGGCGACCAAAGCCGTTGCGGCTGCCGAGGACGCCGGGCATCACGAACGCCATCAAACTCCAAAGATCGAGCAGCTTGTTCTCGATCGGTGTGCCGGACAAGGCGAGCCGGTAATCGGCGTGAAGCGCGCGCGCGACCTGCGCCGTCTGCGAGCTGGGATTCTTGATGTATTGACCTTCGTCGAGAATGACCGCGAGCCAGCGCACGGGTGCGAGCGCTTCGCCGACGATTCGTAGTTGGTTGTAATTGATGACGTGGAGATCAGCGTCGTACAGGCGGTTGTGAAACGAATCAATTTCGCTGGCCGACCAAACCTTGACGCGCAATCCGGGCGTGAAACGCGTCGCTTCAGCGTGCCAGTTGTCCGTCACGGACTTCGGGCAAACCACGAGGGAAGGGGGCGGGTTGCCGCCGGCGTTCGCTGTCCGGGAGGACTCGCGCAGCCACGCGAGCCAAACGAGGGCCTGCAGCGTTTTGCCGAGACCCATGTCGTCCGCAAGGATGCCGCCGAAACGATTCGTCGCGAGATACGCGAGGAAATGAAAGCCCTCGCGCTGGTAGGGACGCAGTTCGCCGAGCACGCCGGTGGGAAGATCCGGCGTAACGCGGGTTTGAATCTCGCTGGCGCGGCGCTGCAATTGTTCGACCTGCGCGGCGGGGAGAAAACGTTTCGCGGCGTCATCGGCGAGTTGGAGCGCGTGTAGGCGCTGGGGTTCATCGGAAAGTTCCCGGGCACTGAGACCTAGGCGGGCGAGTTTCTCGTCGTCGTCCGAGGAAAGATCGAATTGCAACCGCCGCCAGCCTTTTCCTTGCAGGCGCACGAAGCCGCCTTTGGCCGCGAGCAACAGCTTCAACTCATCGGGCGTGAGCGTCGTGTCCTTCACGTCGAGCACCACGCGGAGATCGAACCAGTCGGTGGACGTTTCCGTGACGTCGAGACGGACGTTGCCGGTAACGGCGGATTGCGCGAGGGACGCGAGCTCGCCGCCAAGCTTCACGGCAATCGACGGAGGCACAGTGCGGAGCCACGCGGTGAAGAGCTCGGGAAACTTTTTCGTGACGCGCAGGAAAAAGGAATTGGAGTAGGGTGCCCATTTCGCGCCGAGCGGTTCGAGCAATCGCGGGAACAGCGACATCGCCGAACGATCGTAAATGGTGAGCACATCTTCCTTGCGACGCGGCTTTTTCGGAGTGGGCTCGGAAGTTTCCTCCCAGTCGTCGCCGTTCCAGCGTTCCGAATGTTGGCCGTCGTCGGATTGTGCGAGGATTTCGATGAGACATTCTTCGGATTTGGGACTGTACGGCATCGGCTGCAGATCGCAGCGAATCATCACTTGCATCGCGACGTGACGCACGCGTTCGCGCAGACGCTCGGGGAATTCCACGCCGATTCCGCGAAGGAATTCGGCACCTTCGCGGCATTCGATCGCCGGAGCTGGGATCAAGGTTTCGTGCAGCGGATCGAGCACGCTTTCCGCGAGTGAGGGACCAACGTAGACGGCGTCCTGACTGAGAAACAGAGCCGGTTGTCCGGGTAACACGCACAGGATCGGCGGCGGTGGCGAACCGTCCGCGCGCGTGAGGCGGAAGCGGTAGTTGTCCGTTTCGTCTTCAGCCGGAATGAGCGTCCAGCGCAGTGGATCGGTCGTGCGGACAAACGGGCGACCTTGCGTGGTGACTAGACGCGATTCGAGCGGTGGAAGTCGAAAGATGCGGCTCAACAAACGGAGCGCGGCCGGTTCGCGATAGTTGAGTTGCAACGCCTGCCCCGCACGGGCGCGCTGCTGGAAGAATTCGAAGAGCAACTCCGCTTCCGCGGGAAGGGTCGCGTGGCCTTCTTCGCGTTCGGCGACGAAGTTGCGATACAGATTCAGTTTTACCGGTTCGAATTGCTCGCGGCCGGGTTGGAGCCATTGCAATTCGGCGCACGTTTCGTCGAGGCACAGGCGAAGATCGTATTCGGCTCGGGGGTGTAGTGACGGATCGTTGGCGCCGGCCTTGACGTTGGTGAGGACCTGACGCCAGCGGTCCACTTCGCGGTCGCGTCGCCAGCGGGCAAGCTCGTCACGAACGGGACCGAGCTCGGTGATGTCAGCGAGAAACTTGGGCAACGTGACGTTGTGCTCATGGGCGGCGAGCGCGACGTAGAGCCAGAATTGGTGTTCGCTTACGGGAAACACGGGCCAGATTTCAAGCGTCTCCCACGCTTGCCCGCCGAGACTTAAGCCGAGATCGATGAAATCGGAGCGATTGATTTGCCGGCGAGTCACGCAGCGGTCGTACACCTCTTTCAAGCGCCTAAGAAACTTGGCTTCCGGAGCGGTAAGCTTCCGATTCAGCGTGGTGACGACGTATTCGGCGAACGTGCCGGTCGGTGTGTGCACGCGTTGGCGCGCGGCGGCAACTGTGGCTGTCGACCGAATTCCGGCGCTGAGATTGCGCACCCGCGCGGCGCGGTCTTCGACGATGAGGGCTTTCAGCGCGGCGTAGATGTGCTTGCAATCGTATTGCAGCGGGCAGGTGCAGCCGCCGATCCAGCCTTCTTTTTCATCGTAGGACAGCGCGACGTTGTAAACGTCCGTCCCGCGCACCTCGACGGAATACGTTCGCCCGGGATTCTTGCAGGTGAATTGCCCTACGCGACCGTCCGCCAGATAGGCGTCACCTTTCTGGCGGGTGGCCTGATCGAAGGAAGCAAGAAAATGCTCCGCATCTTCCGGTTCGAACAATTCGAATTCGTCGCGCATTAATTCAGGAAGAATATCCGGCGCGGCGGAGGCAACAAGCGGGGAGTTGGGTTGTGGGAATAAGAATGCGCGTCGACGGTCAGCCTTTTTCGATGCACGCGTAGGCGTTGTGATTGTGGATGCTCTCCTGGTTCTCGGCTTCCACCTTATACCAAGTCACATCGGGATGCGCATTGAGCTTGAGGGCGACGTTTCGAACGAGATCTTCCACGAACACGGGATTTTCGTAGGCGCGTTCGGTGACTGCTTTTTCGTCCTGACGTTTCAGGAGCGAATAGAGCTCGCTGCTCGCGGACGCCTCGACAATGGCGATCAAATCCTCGATCCAGATGGCTTTCGTGGAGCGGATCTGGACGGTGACATTGCCGCGCTGATTGTGCGCGCCGTATTTGCTGATCGCCTTGGAGCACGGGCACAACGTGGTGACCGCGGCGATGACGGTGAGAACAAAATCGATTTCCTTGCCGCAAGCCGTCGCATCAAAACGCGCCGTGTAATTCATCACGCTCTCCATGCCGGACACCGGCGCGCGCTTCACGAGGAAGAACGGAAATTCCATCTCGAGATGTGCGGTCGCAGCTTTCAATTTCTCCTGCATCGCGTGGAGAATGTCGTTGATGTTCTCCACGTGAACCACATTGCCATGCGCATTGAGCACTTCGATGAAGCGGCTCATGTGCGTGCCTTTGAATTCCTTGGGCAGATCGACATACATGCCGATGGTCGCGACGGTGTTTTGGAGAGCCCGCTCCTTGTCGCGAATCTGAATCGGGAATTGCAAACCGCGGACGCCTACCTTGTCGATCCGAAGATCGCGGTGATCGCGTTCGCTCTGTTTGTCGTGAAGCTGGCTTTTAGCCTTGATGACAGTTGGGCTCGACATTGTGGCAATGGATAATTCTGACCGTTTCGCAGGTTAACAGCGTACGGGATGTTTGCCAAAAGTATTTTCCGTGGTCGTGGGTCGTTGGCGGTGCAAATTCGGCTTTGACGAGTTCCTCCGACCTGTCTACTAGAAGTGGCATGAGGCGTGGGGTTGTCGTCTTGTTGGTTCTTGCAGGCTGCTGGGCGGGGATGTCTTCCGCTCGAGCGGCGAGCAACTTTTCCGTTGGTTCCTACAACGTCGAAAATTATCTCGATGCTGACTCCGGCACCCGCAAGGCAAAATCTCCCGAGGCCAAAGCCAAAGTCCGCGAAATTATCCGTGCTTTGAACGTGGACGTGTTGGCTCTTCAAGAGATGGGTGGAACGAATGCCCTGCTGGAGTTGCGTGCTTCATTGCGCAACGAGGGCGTGGATTACCCACACTGGCAACACGTGCGCGGCGTCGATACAAATGTTCACTTGGCTGTACTCAGTCGATTTCCCTTCGGTGCCAAACGGCACCATACAAACGACAACTTCCTCCTTGGTGGCCGGCATTTTCAGGTGAGTCGCGGATTTGCCGAGGTCGATATCCAAGTTAATCCGCGATACGACTTCACGCTGCTGGTCGCGCACTTGAAATCGAAACGCCCGATCCCTGACGCGGATCAAGCGGAACTACGCGAAGCGGAAGCGGTGCAGTTGCGGAAGCACATCGACGTCTTGTTTGGCGCGAACCCGAACGCGCGGATCATCCTGGCCGGCGACCTCAACGATACGAAAGATTCTCGTGCGGTGAAAACGATTCGCGGCAGCCGTGGCAATCGGGCGTTGATCGATGCGCGCCCGGCGGAATGCAACGGCGATCCGGTCGAAGCATTTCGAAAAGGACACGCGCCTATGAACATCACGTGGACGTATTTTTACGACAAGGAAGATACCTATTCGCGAATCGATTATCTGCTCCTCAGTCGCGCAATGGCGCCGACGTTGGTTGAAAAAGAAACTTACGTTCTTGCTGTTACCGGCTGGGGAATCGCTTCGGATCATCGTCCGGTCCGCGCGACGTTTCTCCTCCCAGATTGACCATCGGCTTTCCGCGGTGGCGATAGCTGGAGCAACTGAGTTTGGGAATGAACTTGCGACAGCGGGAAAAATCCGCACATTAGTGCCGTTCTGGGCAGGCGATTGGCGCAGTGGCTAGCGCGACTCCTTTACACGGAGTGGGTCGGGGGTTCGAATCCCTCATCGCCTACCAGTTTTTTGCGATTCATGATTCGCGCGGAGCGGAATGGCTGGCTCTCGGTGCGAGTCGAATTCGAATTCGAATCGTATGCCAAACCATACCCAGATTTAGCGCCAGCATTCGCAGGAGCGATTTTCCGTAACTCTCACCGCAAGTGTTCTGCAGAAAACGTGCGATTTGGATGCATTCCTTTGGGGAATACCAAATGTGCAGCGCAACCAATTGGCGCTTGAACCATAAGGTGGAAAGTTTTCGAATCGTTTCGTCGGCAAGCGGGAAGTTGGCGTCTCCTGATTTTTCGAGCTGGCGAAAAAGCCACGCGATGAGTTGCATCAAGGCTTGGAGCTTTTGCGCGGAACGGCGGCTGTCGTTGGTGGTAGAAATATTTTCGCCACTGCTACGAAAACGGACCTTTGCCCCGGCGATTCGCTTGATGCCGGTTTCAGCCGCAAGGACAATGACCGTTGCGAAGTCCGACCCCCATGCGAGGGGGAATGGGACAAAGCCTCCGAGTTTCTGAAAACTGGCGCGGGAAAAAACGACGGCCTGTTGGGGGACGAAACGACATCCGCGAAACACGAGGTAAGTGTGTTGCTTCCAACTCTCCCATTCAGCCAGCGGGGGATGAATCGAGATGATCCTGTCCTCGGAGTCAATTTCCACCGAATCGAAACAGTAGACCTCATGACGGGTTCCGTTCGGAGGGAGGGAGGCGAAGAACGATTCAACGCAACCAGGCTCCATGACATCGTCGTCGGAAAATACCCAGACCCAATCTTCAGTGATTTCGCGAATGCAGCGATCGTAATGCTCGCAGAGTGAGCGTCCGCCTACGTTTTGCTCGAAACGCACGTACGACCACGGGATCGGGCACGTTGCCAATGCTTCGCGAGTAATCGTTTCGATCGGTTCGGGGCTCGCATCGTCGAAAATATAGAGCCGGGTGTTCGTTGAGTGTTGGCGCGCGATGGATGCCAGAGTTTTGACAAGGAACCGGGCTTTATAGGCGGGGACGATAATTGCTAATGTCTGCGGTGCTTGGTTCAACATCAGGAGAAGCTTTGCTGCGCGCTTCGAGTGCGGGAGTGCATTGAGTACTGCCCAGGCGCCAATTGTCGGTTGCGACCGATATTCGGAGAAGAAAACCGACTGGATTGCGAGAGCGCGTGCCGGACCAATGTTGGGGAGCGCTCTCTCTCGATCCTCGTGGGCGTTGCCGGCACGACACGGAGAGTTGTTCTCCATAAACCTGCTGTGGCGACAGGCAACTCACGATGGGCACGGGAGGCAATCATTTATCGAACTGATAGCAAATCGGCTGTTGTGCCCGCGTGGTTGAGGGCGGTGCCTTCGTCCGCAATTATCATTTAGCGGGACTCTATGCGGAAGCTTACGGGCGTCAAGCAGAGCGACCCGCCGAGGGGGATTCGCGCGACTGGAAAACCGGCTAAAACGTTTGTGATCGCCCGCTACAAATTCATGGACCGTGAATTGTCCTTTCGACTCCGCGAACTGGGTCGCAGAGGCACTGCCAAAACCGTTGCAACTGGCCTTGTCGCGTGGTTTAATCTCCGAGATTACTGTTCTAACTTTTGCCGCGACGATGCAGCCGATTTCCACTCGCGGTTTGGGTTACAAATCAGATCGCAATCGACTTTTCCTCATGGACCGTCGCTCGAACTTAGCACATTCGCGTGCCTCAAATTCGTCGGCAGGAGTTGGCGCGGCGTGGCGCGATATACTTGCCGGCGAGTGCCCACGAAGTAACTCCGCAGAGATGCGGGCGAGGGCGACAGTGGTATTTATTTCGGAAAAATTCACCTTCGTTGCCAGACTATTATCGCATGGTGTGAAGCGATTGTATTATCTGCGCTGGCTGACGACTGCTTTGGCAGCTTGCTTGATGCTGTCAGCTATAGGGGCTTCAGCGCAACTTGTGGCCGACGGGGCGACGAACGTCCTAAACAATGTGACGGCCAACCTCGGCTCCACGAATCTTGTCGTCGGCACCAACAGTCCCAACACGTTTCTGCTCCTCACTAACGGCAGCCGTTTGACCAATGGATTTGCCTACATTGGCTTGAACAGTGGCAGTGGGAATAATCAGGTTGTGTTGACTGGCTCCAACGCGGCGTGGGTCAATAACGGTGATCTTTACGTAGGAAATTTTGGTGCGAGTAACACCGTAAACGTCACCAATGGTGCGGCAGTGCAGGCGGCGAACGCGTACGTCGGGGCAGAGGCGAGTTCCCTGGGAAATTCCGTTTCCGTCGGCGGTGGATCCTTGACGGTTACTAATCTTGGCGGAACAGGGGTAGTCGATGTGCGCCGCGGCGCTGTCCTCATGAACGGAGGATCGGTCATCGCCGACCGGCTGCTGCTGACGAACGTCTTGGGGAGTTGGGTGTTCAATTCGGGTAATCTGGTGACACGGAACGCACTGATCAGCAATGGGCAGGCGTTCGTAGTGGGAGCCAATGCCGGTTCGGGGGCCGCGACATGGACCGTATTGACCAACGCCGCGCCAACCAGAATTGCCAACGAGTTGATTCTTGGTTCCGGTGTCGCCAATGCGTTGTCTTTTAGCGGCGTCAACCAGTATGTCGCCGTCTCCAATTTTGGCGCTATTGCCCCCACTAACGAAGTGACGGTTGAGTTCTGGGCGTTCGCCAATAGCAATGCCGAGCATTCGGTCTTCATGGCGGAGCCCGATGAAACTACCAACCGGTTCAACGGTCATATCAATTTTATCGATGGAGTGTCCTATTGGGATTTCGGAAATGCCTCAAACGCGAATGCCCGGATCGCTTATCCCAATCCGCCCGGCAGCATCAGCAATTGGATTCACTACGCGCTGGTCGCCAGTCAGACCAGCAACTATATGCGCATCTATCGTAACGGGGTTTTGGCGACCAACCGGCCCGGGATGACCCCGTTTCAAGCCCGCGCTCAGGAGTTGCGCATCGGCGGCAGCACGGGATTCTTCTTTCGCGGGCGGATTGATGAGTTCCGTGTCTGGAATGTTGCGCGTTCGCCGGCAGATATTCAGTCCAACTTCAGTCGGGTGTTGAATGGGAACGAGCCCAACCTGCTGCTGTACTATCGATTCGACAGTACAAATGGAACCGTGGCTACCAACAGTGCGGCCGTCACTGGTCCGGCTTACAATGGAACACTTGTAAATGGCCCCGCGTGGATACCGTCCGGCGCCTTTCAGACTGTGGTCGCGAACATGGATCAAGCCTCGTTGCTCATCACGAATGGTGGTCGGCTTGAGGTCGTTGGTAATTCCCTCGTTGGAAACACGGCGTCTGCGTCGAACAATTTTGCAGTGGTCTCCGGACCGAATTCAACGTGGACCAATAGTGGCGGACTATTTGTTGGCGCATCCAGTTCCTTCAATTCGCTGATCATCAGCAACGGAGGTACGGTTGCTAGTAGTTCGGGAACGATTGGTTTGTCGCCGGGAGCGAATCAAAATCGGGCCATCGTGGGAGGGGTGAATTCAACCTGGAGCAGCGGTAGCAGCGTCGATGTTGGAACATTTGGGAATGGCAACTTGTTGCTCATCACCAACGGCGGTTTCGTGACGAACGTCACGGCGACCATCGGCGTCAACGCGGGCGCGAATGACAATCATGGGATTATCGCCGGTGGAAATTCCGTGTGGGCGAGTAGTACCTTGAACGTCGGGCTTTCCGGCTTCAGCAACCGGTTGACCATCTTGTCTGGTGGGCGGTCGGTGAATGGTGCGACTTACATCGGTTATTCGCTCGGCGCGACTAATAATCAAATCACAGTGGATGGGAGTGGTTCGCTGTTGACCAACAGTGCGGACCTTTACGTCGGGTTGTTCGGATCTTTCAATACCCTCCTGGTGACGAATGGCGGGCGCGCGGAGAACCGACTCGGCTACGTCGGCTATGGCGCATCGGTGAAAGGCAATCGCGCAATTGTCACGGGCGCAAACGCGGCGTGGAACAACAGCAGCGAACTCCAAGTGGGCAATGCAAGCGCGGGGAATTCCTTGTTGATCGCCAACGGAGGGCATGTGACGAGCAGTCTGGGGATTATCGGCAACTCGATCGGAGCAAGTAACAATCAAGTCACGGTGACGGATACCGGCTCTCGCTGGGACAATTCCACCACGCTTCAAGTGGGGAATTTCGGGGCGTCAAATCGTCTGGTCATTGGCAATGGCGGGCAAGTGGCAGATGACGTCGGCTACGTCGGTTACGCTGTGGATTCGAGCAATAATCAAGTCATCGTTACCGGGACAAATTCGATGTGGACGAACCGCGGTAGTCTTTCCATCGGATTCGAAAGTTCCGGCAACGCGTTGCTTATCAGTAACGCCGCTCGAGTCGTTAACGGCGATGGATTCATCGGCTTCAATACCGGCGCGAATAGCAATCAAGTTATCGCCCACGGCACGAATACATTGTGGGTCAACAGTGGCGATCTCTATATGGGAAATTTTGGGGCCGCGAATACACTGCGTGTTGCCAACGGAGCCATGGTGCAATCGGCCAACGCCTACCTTGGCGGCAATGGCGGCGCTACTGGCAACCTCCTCGCCTTACTTGACGGCGCCTTTGTAGTTACCAACAGTGGCGGCAATGGTCTCTTCGATATCCGTCGCGGACGAGTGACATTCGATGGAGGCGCTATCAACGTTGATCGGCTGCTGCTGACCAATGCGGCAGGCAGCTTTATTTTCAATTCTGGAACGCTTACAACGCGCGTTGCCACGATAAACAATGGCCAGGATTTCATCGTTGGCGCCGCTGGGAATCTCGCTCCCGCTATCTGGGTGGTGCGGAGCAATGCCATCGCAACCACCGTTGCCAATGGATTAATTCTCGGGGCCGATGGCGCCAATGGGCGGCTGTTGCTCACGAATGGTGGTACGCTGCAGGTGGGCGGAACTTCCACCGTCGGACAAAGTGGGTCCGCCGCGGACAATCTGGTCATCGTATCCGGTGCGGGATCGTTCTGGAACACCAGCGGCTTTCTCTATGTGGGTTTTGATGGTCCTGGGAATGGGTTGATCATCACCAATCGCGGGCGTGTCCAAAGCGACTTCGGGGTCATTGGTTACAGCTCGGGCGGAGGAAACAGCAATCAGGTGACGGTGACCGGCGCCAACTCGTCGTGGACCAATGTTAACGGCCTTTACGTGGGGGATTTTGGTTCAGGCAATGCCTTACACATTGCGAATGGCGGCTCCGTACGAACGGCCAACCTTTATGTTGGTGCCGACGTTTCGTCGTCAGGAAACTTGCTGGACGTGGCCAACGGGACGTTGACGGTGTCCAACGCGACGGCTACTGGCGAGTTGGACGTTCGAAACGGCAGCGCCGTCGTCAATGGCGGGACGATCAACGTAGACCGGTTGTTGCTGACAAATGTTGGCGGTGCCTTGGCGTTCAATTCAGGCGCGATCAACGTTCGCGTGACCGCTGCTGCCAATGGAGCCGCATTTGTTGTCGGCGATGGAACGTCGGCTGCGATCTATCGTTTAAACAGCGCAGTCACAAACGCTCACGACTTCGCGGATGGGCTGATCATTGCCAGCAATGCCGTCCTCACCGGGAATGGGACGTTGAACGGGGCGGTGACAAATTTTGGAACAATCTCGCCGGGAAATTCCGCGGGCAGTCTCCGGATCAACGGGAGCCTAAGTCTCGCCAGTTCGGCGAAAATGTCTTTCGAGATCGGTGGATTGATTGCCACCAATCAGTACGATCAGATGGCCGTGACTAACTTTGTGCAGTTCGCCGGCACTTTGAGCCTGGCGTTGATTAATGGATTCTCTCCTGCGCCGGGCGACGCTTTCACTTTGATGAGCTTTGGTTCTCGTATCGGAACGTTTACCAACGCGATCAATGGAGCCGTTGTGGCCACGGCTGATAGACAACGCCAGTTCACCGTGACGTACAGTGCCACGAATCTCGTGGTGAGTAATTTTGAGCAATCGTTGCTGCTTACTTCGATTGCCCCGACTTCGACCAATGTCACCGTGCGGTTTCGATCGATCGTCGGCAGGAGCTACCAAATGCAGTACTCGGCGACATTGACGAATTGGACTTCCGTCGTCGGAGCCGCGTTTACCAGTCCGCAGCCGGGCATCACCCAATGGATTGATGACGGCACGCTCACCGGCGGCTTGGCGGGTGCTCGTTTTTACCGAGTGCTTCAATTGCCATAGATGAAGACCTCATCAATAATATCTCCATTGCTCGCGTGAATTCCCCCCGGCGCACTTTAAGTCGTCTGTTGCACCGAAGCTGTCGCCTCGCGTTTTGCCGTACGATCGGGGTGGGAGCTTTAACTTTGTTTTGGTTGGCGATTTTTATAGGAACGCTTGCGGCAGATCAGCCGATTCCGGCGAATATACTCGATCCGAAAACCGGGCCCGAAGCTTGGAACGTGATCCGGTTGGTCACGCAAAACGTGGAACGCCTGCTGGATGAAAAACGGGCAAGCGAGGTTCCCACGCAGATCTCCTACTGTAGTCCGGCATTGCGAGCGTTGGGCGGTCTGGCTCTTGGAGGACAAGTCGTCGCCGAAGTTGAGGCGCAAACGAAGCTCGCGCTAGCTGCCGTCAATGCAATCGCCCTCGCCGGGAAAGCGAATGATTTGAAAGGGACGAAAGAACGATTCGGCGATTTTTGCAACTTGGTGGCGGATATCGCTCGGCGTTTTGACGCAAAAGTGGTGGCTGCCGATATATTTGCCTGTCCCATGCATCCCGATGTCATTTCGGAGACGACACTGAAACCATGTTCCAAATGCAGCGCCAATCTGCTTCCGCGACGCATCCCCTATAGTTTTGTTTACACGAAGCCCAATGCATCGACGATTCGACTCACTGCGAATGTCGATGGGCCGATTGCGGCTGGCAGAAAGGTTGAAGTAAGAATCCGCATGGCTAAACCCGACAATTCTCCGCTTTTGCTCAATGACCTTCTCGAAATGCACACCGAGCGAGTTCATCTTCTGATTCAGGAACCGGGTTTGGGCGACTATCACCACGAGCATCCGGCGCCTACAAAAACGCCCGGGGAATATGCGTTCACTTTCACTCCAACGAAAACAACTACATATAGAATCTGGGCTGACCTTGTCCCCGTGGGAACCGGGGTTCAAGAAATGCCGTTCGTCGATTTGCCGTCATCGGAAAAACTCGCTCCGGTCACAAGTGGGGAGAATCTCTACACATCGATCGTGGATGGCTATCAATTCAGCCTGACGTTCGCCGGCAGCGACAAACGTTTGCCGATGGCTCAGCAAACGCGCACCATGGCAATTACGATTAAGGATTCGATCGGTAATCCAGTTACCAAGTTGGAGCCGATCATGAATGCATTCGCCCATCTCGTGGGATTCTACGGTGACTATGAGACGGTTGTTCACTTGCACCCAACAGGGGGGGATATTCTGAATCCGAGTTTTCGGGGCGGACCAGCGTTGGGGTTTCTATTCTTCCCGCCGAAGAGCGGCTTCTTGCGGCTCTATTGTCAAGTACGCATCGAGGGGAAGATGATCTTCGCGCCGTTCAACCTCAATGTAGAGCCTTGGTGTGCGCCGCCGGGCCAATAGACGTGTGGGAATTGTCGATGTTTGAAAATCAGCCCGTCGATTGCGGGAGGCGCGGAGGAGTAAGGTATGCGAGATCAGCGTCCGACAATGTCGTCGTTGTTCCACATGATTTTGTCGGGGCCGGCAGACCGAATTTCCATGTTGTTTTTGGATAGCTGGTGGAAGAAATACGGTGTCCCCCAGCGATCCACGAGTTCGCCTTTGTCATTCAACGCCTGACCGGGCGGCGGGCCGAAGGTTCCTTGGGCCGGATTTCCCCCCATGATGGCTTTCATGATTTCCGCATTCGCTCCCACTGGGTTGCCTCCCATTCGAGTCCGGAAATCCCGGAACATCAGGCTGACGTTCTGAATATCGGCGCGCGCTTCTGGGTTGCCGACGCGAAGCGGGGGAACCACTGGGGCTGGGGGATTTGCCGGAGCCGATGCATTAATTCCTCCCCGTACCATGGGACTGCCGGGTACGACAGAACTGGCGATCACAGGTGGGCCTCCCGCCGGATGCTGAGTGGAAGGTGCTGATGCCGTCGCAGTGGCTGTGGTCCCGGGACTTCCCGCGAGACTGGCCGGCGATCCAGTTGTCGAAGTCGCTGAGTTGGTGGCAGGTGAGGGAAGATTCCCTCCACCGGAGACGCTACTGGGCCGGCTTTTTGTCCAGACGAACGCCCCGATTGCGATCGCCGCTAATGCGATAGCGAGACCCAAGGGCAAACTCGACTTCATAAAAGAGGGGAGCCTTCAATACTTAGGTCATGAAACCCAAGTCGGACGTTGCAAATCGGCTCAGGTTTGGAAACACTGTAGCCATATTGCTATTGTCGACCCCGAACCACTTGGCAAGGGTGGCGGAATACTGATCTACTGCCAGAGTCGGAATCCAGCGGCCGAGGCCGGTGTCGTCAGGACCGTTGATCGCAAAAGTGGGCAGTTTCCCGTAGGTCTGCCCGCCGTTGACCGCCCCGCCCATGATCAGGTGGTGAGAACCCCAGCCGTGATCGCTCCCTTGGCTGTTCGTAGGCAAGGTTCGGGAAAAATCGCTCGCCGTGAAGGTCGTCACCTTGTTTGACACGCCCAGTTGTTCCATCGCCCGCTGGAAAGCGAACATGCATTTGCTTACGTCGTTGAGTAATCCGTAGTGAACACCAGCGGGATTAGCTGGATCGTCTACGTTGTTGACTGACACCTGCGTTGTGTGCGTATCAAAACCACCCGTGGTGCAGAAGAAGACCTGTCGGTTTAGGTTGAAAGGCCCGCGCGCTTGAATAATGCGAGCGATCATTTTCATTTGCTGCCCCAACGATGACGTCGGAAACGGCGTGTTCCATACCCATGACCCGCCCGCAGAAACCTCTTTGGTTGCGTCGATGCTGTTGTTCAATAAATCGCCCGCTTTGATCGCATTCTGAGTTACTGCCGCAATTGCTGACCGCTGCAGGTTCGCATGGCTTAACGCCACCAGATTTGTGAGGGCGCGAAGACGGGGCCCGGTCACGCCGCCTACCGTTTCCGCGCCGCTAGTGGAAACGTTGTATTGCGACACGACGTTGCCAACTTCGAAGGTATTGGCACCCGCAACGGATACTGACATCGAAATATTGCCGCTCGGGTTGGCGGCCGAGTTGAGAATGTCGGCGACTCGTCCACCCCAGCCGGTTTGAGGCGGTGCGTCGGGGATGGAGGTTTGCCACTGGGTGATTTGATCACTATGTGAGAATAACTGCGGCGGCTGGTAGAAGGCGGCATTGGAGGAGGTGTACTG
Organism: Limisphaerales bacterium; assembly: GCA_044224905.1. Lineage (GTDB taxonomy): Bacteria > Verrucomicrobiota > Verrucomicrobiia > Limisphaerales > JBGAJN01 > JBGAJN01. The sequence goes on along the minus strand of JBGAJN010000004.1, from coordinate 595,441 downwards.
CGCCCGTGTCGTGGGACGAACCAGGGTGCCAACATTGAACAGCGGAGCTAGTTTGCCTTCGCCGAACAGGGTTTGAAGATCCGCGCATCCGGGATGAAAGCCGTAGGTGTGACCGTCGCTGTCAACATAGTCGTCCGATGGGGCGCCGGTTTGTTTTAAATTCAGCAACGACGATTCCGGAAGCGTGAGATTTTGCCGGATGGCCGCGTATTCTTCATAGGTACTGTTGTCCGTGGGCACGATCCAGTTGTTGGCGTCGTTCCCGCCGTTCAAGAAGAGGCACACCAGCGCCTTGTAGTCGCTGCCGACGTTGGTTTGCGCCATTACGGCGTTGATCAACCGCAGATCACGGATGGTGCTGCTCAAAGCCCAAGTGCTCATGCCGGTGCAACCGAGGCTCTTGATGAAGCTGCGACGCGGGATGATGATCGAAGGTGCTTGTGGTTTCATAGTCCTATCTCTGGATGGTGAAGTCGGGGCTGGTGAGGATCAGGTGGACGACCGCGCGAATGCGATCACGCAGGTTAGTCGCAGTCGGTGCCGTGTTGCTGTAAGGAACCGTGGCGACGGTGGCACCACTGACGCTGGTTGGCGCCACCTGACAATTGACTGGCACGGTAAAGGTAGTGGCACCGGTCACCGTCACGGTATTCGTCGTGTTAATCACCGTGCTGACCGAGGAGTTGGTAGTTGTTTTGTAAGTTCCTCCAGTGACTCCACTAATCGTGATGAGGTCTCCCGTTGCAAGCCCATGGGCGCCGGTGGTCGTTACCGTGGTCGGGTTGGCCACGCTGACACTGGCAATTACCCTGTTGGTGATGAAGTTCAGGATGAATTGCTTGCCGGCCGATGACAATTGACCCGCCACCAATAAGGTGTTCATTCTGTCGATCAACGTGCTCAAGTTTGCGTCACTTGTCCACGGTTCGGTTGGCGCTGGCCCCGCTCCCATGCCGAGACTATTGTCGGCCAAACCCGTCCAGGGACTGAGATCCATTACTAGCGCATTGGGGCCTCCTCCCGAGCCACCCGAGAAACTGCTGACACCGTTAGTATTGCCGTTGGTAAAGACCCCGGAATAGAGATAGTTCATCTGCCGGATAACCGTCGTTTCCGACGTGACCTGAAATTCAGGCGTCGTGATTCCCTCCGAAGAGAGTGTGCCTGGGAACTTGTAGTCTGGGAGGTAAAAGTTGAACACTGTGGGTGAATTCAACGGCGTCTGGCCGAGGCTTGTGTCCGTGACGCCCATGTTGAACGTGCCCATCCGGGCGGCCACTGCGCCGTTACGAACCGTCGGCTGTGATTTCAAGGGAAAAACATACACGCCGTTGTCGCTACCTTCGTTGGACAGATTGGCTGCGATAATGGTGAACGTGTTGGAGTCTGTTACCGAGGCGACCGTGTACACCAAATCGTTTGTCACGGTATCGGGATTCGGAATGCCAGAGGCACGAGTGGTTACAAAATTGAGGAACACTTGATCTCCCGGTGCGAGGTGGTGGTCGCCCGCGCCTCCATAACCAAGCTCGCCCGTATCAATCGTAACTGTGGTGATACCACCTGAGGTTGACCGGGAGTACGAACTTTGGAAACGAGAGATCATTACTGTGCCGCTCCGCGCCACACCAGTTGAAGGCATGGTGATGGTGAGGTTCGTCCCGGACCGGTTGGCGACGCCATCGTCAAATTGATCTGATGTTACGGCGGTATATACGCCGTCGGTTGGAAGCGTGCCAGCAGTCGGGTTGATGAAGTCAAAGTAGGCTTGGCCTCCAGCGGGCAGCCAGTTGCCCGCCAATGTGATATTCACTGTGGTCGACGCGGCCCCTTGAGAGTACGTGCCCACGGAACTCCAGCCGGATGAATTGATCGTAAAGTGAGTCGAGTCTACTACCGAAGCAACGGAATAGATCCCAGTGGACGGCGCCGGTTTGGTTGCAAGTCCGGTGGTGTTGGTGAATTCGAGGAAAACACTGTTTCCCGCTTGCAGGCGGTGCGGAGTCGTCGTTGTGATCGTATTCGTGCGTGTGCCGTTCTGGTCGTAGGAGCCGGCGAAGCTGGAGGGGCGGAACGCGCGCGCGGCGGCGGCAACGCGCATGATCGGCTCGCGCTGTTTGCCGAAACTCGCCCTTGCTTGATTGGTGCTGAATAAACCGCCACCCAGATTGTTGGTGTAGGTGGTGTACATGTCTTTGCTGCGCGCTTCGTAGTCGAGGAGAATGCCTTTGATCACTGCCTGCATGTCGCCGCGGACGCCGGAGCCGTTGTCATTGAATTTCTGCACCACGCGATAGACATAATCACGCGACGGATGACTGGTCACCAAACGCTGAATGAGCTGCCGGCAGACGAACGGACCCACGTTCGGATGGTTGAAGAGCTGGTCATGCACAGCGGAGAGTTCGACCGCCGGAAGGGCCTGATAGTTGGTATCGTTATATTGAGTGCTGGTGTGCGTCGCGTAAGGGTCAAGGAACAAGCCGCCCGCATTGGTCAAGCCAGGCAGGACTTCGTTATTGAGTAGACGTTTCTGTCCAGTGAAATGCCGAACAGGGACTTCACGCATCATACGTGTCCAATCCGTGGCCGCCCCCAAGCTAGTGCGGTAGGCTCCATCGTAACCATAATCCCACCCCGTGAAGACATGCGAGATTCCGACAATTTCCCGCTGCGAGTAGGTATCGATCGGCGAGTCCTTTGAATTCAGCATCAACGTGCCGTCCGGCCACATGCGGTAAAGGCCGACCGAGAAAAGCTGCATGATCTCGCGCCCGTAGTTCTCGTTCGGACTCCGCCCGATGCTGATGTCGGGCTTGTCGTTCTTGAGCATGTCCAGATATCTGCCCATGCCCGGCGTCAACGTAGTGTTTTGCAGGATGGTGCGGAAATTGCCGAAGGCGTTATCCGTGAACTGGTCGTAATAGAAGGAGATCGCGCGGGAATTATCCGCCAGCGGTCCCGCTGCGGACGCAACATGAATTTCGCTGAGCGCAAAGGCGATGCGTTGGCGAAGCTGGTCGGGCGCCGAGATGGCATTTTTCCACCACGTGTCGAACGTGACGATATCATCAAATGAGGCAAAAACATTATATTGTTCGCGCGCCAAGACCTCCGGCAACTGCCGAGTGGACGGTTTGGTGAATTGGTCATTGATCCAAGCTTCGTAACTCGGCATCGCCTTCAACGCGGCGATTTCAGCCGGATTGGGACCAAACGTCGCTTGAGTCAGGAATCGGACCGCTCCTGCATCGGTGGTGTGATCATCCGTCCACGCTGGAGGGGCAGGCGGCGCCGTGAAAGTGCGGGTGCCGTTGGCCAAAGCGTAGTTGCCCCGGATTTCACCATTAGGATTGAGCGCCGTGTGCAGATTGATGTAGGCCTTGCCTTGCCTAATGATTTCCAGAAGATCGGCCCGGGACAACGTTCCGACAGCGTTAATCGTCCATTTATACGCGATAGGATCCCCGGCGGAATTGGTTTGATAGTTAGGGTCGGAGGAAACCGTGATCAGCCCGTCACCAGGCGTTGCGGGAGCGTCGATATCAAATACGATTTGTGCGGAATTGGCCAGGTAGGGATCCGCATGGATGTGTTCCGAGGTGATCACTCCGGTCAAGTTCTCGTACGAGCGGGTCATAATTGCGTATGGCGGATTCGCGTTTTCGAAAACACGCAGGGTGGATTTGCCGACACCTTTTGGGTTCGCCACGGGAGATCCGGGCTGCTGCAGCAACGTGGTAAAGTAAAGAGTCCCCACGGAAGCGTTTGTGGTCGAAGCCACGTAGGGCGATAGCGCATAGCCAGGCACGACTTCGCTGGGAACGGTCCCGGCTTCACCGGGCAAAAGCCAGCCCACGGCGAGATTATCACCGGCACCAGTGCCCGCCTTGTGAAGGACTTCGAAATAGTACTTTTTGCCCTGCTCCAGCGCCATCCACGGGGACTTCTGGCTCGCTTGGGCATTCCAAGTGCGAGGCGTGGTACTTCCGCCGGTCACCCACGCTCGCTTAAACGTATTGACCGGTTCATCATCGTTCGCGATCCAAAGTTCGGCGGAATTATTCGCTGCTATCCAGAAGTAATAATTTCCGCTGAACGGTGCCGTGAGGTAGCCCCGGATACGTGATCCGTAGTTGTCGCCAAAATCAGTCGGCGTTTCCAACGACGAGAGATTGGCTGTCCCTGTGGGAGCGGCGCTCACGGGAATGTCGGCCACGCTGGTGCCTGCTACGCCGTTCCAGTATTCGCGGACGATCGGGTTGCCCGTATTGTCAGCAACGTGCAGATTCAACACTGAGGTGCCTGACCCGGAACCACCCGTAACGGTGATCACGATCTGGTAGTCTCCGGCAGAGCCGGAGGGAGGCCGACCACTTAGAACGGCGCCGTTGAGGTTCAGCCAAACAGGCTTGTCCGTGATGGAAATGCTCGCTCCGTTATTTCCGGTCAGCGTGTAAGTGAAAAGGCCACCCACCTGCGCCGTTACTTCGGTGTTCCCGGTAAAGGCTGCGGGTGCCAAAGGTCCGCTGGCTGGGTAGAGACGAATCGAAGGAATGATCTGTTTGGGCTGGCTCAGGCTGTACCAAGAGAGCTGACACTTGGCAGTTCCCGTGTTTTCAAAGTAATCGAGCTGAATGTCGTAACGAACTCCGGCAGCCAGAGTAATCCGGGCGTAGCGATCCACGGTGGTGCTGGTCGGCCAGTCGATGGCCACGTTGCTGTCGGTGCGGAGCAGTGTGAGCTGCTGACCATTAACCCGCAGTCTGACCGCATCATCCGCGTTCACTACGAAGGTGTATTCTTCCGAAAACTGCGGTTGAACCTGACCGGTCCAGCGGACTGAGAACGTGTCGGGCACGATTGAGGGGGCGGGGGTTCCTTGACCCCAGATGCCATTATTGATGGCCGTTATGGCGGAGTTGGTTTCGATCCCAACTGAAGGGCCGTTAAAGCTCGTGTTGGTATAAAAGGTCGCCTTCCAACCGGCAAAGTTGTTTGCGTTGTCAGTGAATACGTTAGTGCTGGGAATATTGGCGAATGCAGTAGCGCCAGGCGGCTTCCACTGTAATCGGCACGTTGCGTTGCCGTTGGTTTCCACAAATTCGACCCGCACAGTGTGTCGCGCCGCTGCGTTAGCTGGGACGCTCAAGCTGACAGGCGAGCTTTGCTTGAATGTCCCGGTCGCCGGCGTGTCCCAGCCATTTTCCAGGATTTGATTGCCATTAAGTATAATTCGAGCTTTGTCATCGGCATCGAGTTGGAAGGTGAAACTCCCGGCCGTGGAGTTGGAGAGGAATCCCTCCCACACGACCGAATAGTTGTCAGCATTGGTCAGCTTAGTGGTGCCGTTTGGAGTGCCGTAAAGCCAGTCGAAGTCGACGGTCGGATCGACCCGGGTGACTTTCAGTTGAGCGGGGTCGAAGTTAGCCGAATTTGTGTACGTTGTGCTGGAAGTGTCATAATACTGTCCGAGCAACCCAGTGCCGGATGGGGTGGTCGAATCATTGAATATCACCGTTGCTTTATTGGGTGAACCCGGAGGAATACTCGTCGGCACTCCCGCATCCATACGTAGAACCCAAGTTACGACCAGTGTGCACGATTCGCTCGACTCGACGTTAAAGTCCGCCTTGTTCGTGACATTGATGTTTAGCGTATTCACCCCTGGATCCAGACTCACCCAACGGTTTGACAGGGTATGATCAAACGGGGCAATTGCGGTTCCGCTGATAATATAGCCGACCATCAGCTGCTGCGTCCCACCGCCCGAACGCGTTAGGGTAAATACGCCGGGATCGCCTCCGTCCTCGGAAGCGAATGGAGTCGTCGCCTTGACCGTCACTACGTTTTGGGAGTCCCCGAAAGCGCTTGTCACGACGCCACCCTTTTCGGTGCTTCTAGGTTTGAGCCCGATTGTGATTTTTTCCCAATCAGAAACGCCGTCGTTGTCGGAGTATTTGTCGGCAACTTGCAACCGATACATTTTGACCGCGGTTGATTGTGGAAAGCTGACGGTGATGAGGCGTCCGGTTCCATTTACGGGTTCCCCATCGTTGCTCCATGCTTCGGAACCAAAACTTGAACAACTCTGAAGCTGATAGCTTTTTCCGACGACGCTGGGCCAAGAAATGTCGATAGTATGTGCTCCGGAATTGAAGGCGACGTTCAAACGACGTCCCTCGTTATCGGGACGCAACGGGTTGGTTCCCCAAACGCTGGCGTTGCGATAGCTGACTCCAGTGACGTTGTTCGTGTCGTCGGGATTGGCAGGCAACGGATAGAGAATTTCCCAGATGTCGCTGATTCCATTGGAATTCAAGTCAATGGCGGCGATGACGGCTTGGGTGCTGAGTGAAAATGTCGCAAATATAATCGCGATCCAGGCACTCAGCCGCGAGGACAGTATAGATTTCATACGTGAAGTGTTGAACTCAGCAAAGCGGGTCGGTTCTAAGGAACTTGGTTCTCGAAATACAGGCGCTACAAAGTTCTGCGTTTCGCTACTCGGGCAATGTTAGGGATGATGACCGAAGCCTGAGATTAGTCAAGCATCGTTTTCGCAATTCGGGTTGGCGAACCGCTTAGATCGCAGCAGGTTGCGATCGCGTTCGCATTGATTCTTGCGAGCGTTCGTATGTCGTTTCGAATTGACTCAAAAGAGGTTGCGGTGCAGGTCTTTGGGCACCTTGGGCGATGAGTGCTCAGACTCAAGATCGCCTTCGAAATCGGTGTCATTTTTGCGAACGGACAGGTAGTAACTGGACGGCATCGACGCTAACGAAACCGTCAGCTTTCTCATTGGAAATTGTGATGGTGGCGGGCTTGGTGGTGAGAAACTGGAAAAATCCAAGTGATACGAAATGTTGCTCGAACGTGGGTGCCCGTCGTTCGTCAACAGAGGAAGTTGTGGAAGCGTCGGCGTGGTCAACCCGCGTCATCACTTTGCTTGCTCGGTTCGGCGACGCAACATAGGCGAACCTGACTTCGTATTTTCCCGATAGCGGAACTTTGATTTCGAAGCGCGCCGTCTTGGTGCCTTGGCCGGAGTTGTTGTCGTGATGGCTCGATCCATTGATTGCATCACCGAAATTGCTCGTCGTCCAATCGCCCGTATAGACGGCTTCCTCGTCGTCGATCACGATTCCGGCGAAGTTCGTGACCGAGGTCTCGGTTGCGGATTTCCATTCGAGAACCTGCTTTTGTTCGCGCAGCTTTGATTGCAGGGCGGGCACGTCGATGTCTTGCACGGCGAGCCCTTTCTTCAATGCCATTGCTGCAGCCACGCCGGTCGAATGCCCGAGGATCATGAACTGCGGCTCCATTCGAATTGACCCGTAGGTGACGTGGGACGCGGACAGGCACACGGGCACGAGCAGGTTTTCGCACTGCTCCGTTTTCGGCGTCACGCAGCGATAGGGGATTTGATACGGCCGGACGCCGACGTCGAAGTTGCCTTCGTCGATGACATTGCCCTCGTTGTCGACGAGACGTTGCACAGCGTGGGAGTCGAGGATGAACGCACCCATGCCTATGCTGTCGGGTTTCGTTGTGGCCTTGGTGCAGTCCGGCTGCTTCATGACGTAGGAACCAATCATCCGCCGCGCTTCTCTCACGTAGAGGGCGTAAGGCCAGTTCGCGTTGTCGGCGAACTCGTCCTCCGCGAGACCGTAGGCGAGAGCTTGCTCGCGCAATTCGGCCGGCATACGCGGATCGTTGGCGAGAAACCAGAAGAATCCCTGCACGTAATCGACGTGATCCTGCCAAATCCGGTCGCGCTTTGCGTAATCCGCCTCCGGGTAATCCACATTGCCACCGACGTGATCGGTGCCTTGCACCAGTCCGCTGGCGTTGGCGTCGAATTTCCCGTTGGGCAACGCGCCGAGGAACACAAGCTTCTCGAAGCGAATTCCCGGATACGCGTCGATAATGCGCGCGAGAATTTCGTAACGGAGCGGGTCATACTTGGCAGGCTTGGGGAAGGGGACGCGGATCGCTGCGTTGGTTGTAACGATGACGCGAAAGTTGTAGGACTGCGACCGTTTGTCCGCCGAGCCGGGCGCTGGCCACTCTGTGTTAATGCCCGGCAGAAGTTTTCCGTCCGTCCCGTAAGCGGAAATTTTAAGTGGAGTTCCATGGGTGTAGGCAGTTCCCGGCTTGCTCATGTATTCAGCGGTGCGTGGTCGAAGCGGCTCTGGATAAAATCCCGCGAGCGGCTCGTCATAGGTCTCACGGCCTTCGCGACCGACGACGTAGCTCACCCCGGCGCGCGCCATCAGGTCGCCGTCATAGCTCGCATCGGCAAAGATTCGCGCCTTGTAGGTTTTTCCATCTGTGGTGGAGAACTCCGTAATTCGCGCGCGGGATTTTTGAACGGATTGGACTCTCGTGCCGAAAACGACGTCCACGCCGGCCTCGCGCAGCAATTCAGTGAACACCTGCTCCGCGACGTGCGGTTCGTGATACCAGAAATCTTTCGCGGTGCGATTTGGATCGCGATACTTCGCGTTCGCGCGCGTGAAAAATTCGCGAGCGAATCCGCCTAGCAGTTCCGGCTTGGGGCCAACATCGGTGTGCGACAATCCGCCCGATGTCATGCCGCCGAGATGCTTGGTCGTTTCGAGCAGCAATACGGAAACACCTTCGCGCTTCGCGGCAATTGCCGTGGCGATGCCACCCGGCGTTCCTCCGTAAACGACGAGATCAAACTTTTCCGCTGCGGAACCCATGGCTGACCAGAGCGTCATGGCTGCGATTGCCGTGGCGAGAAAGTTCTTCATCGCGAGTAGGATTATCGACCGGGTCTCGAGGCGGGCTCGGTTATTTCACGAGTTCTTCCGCAGTCCAGGGTGTCTCGCGGTTGCCGATTTGCGAGCGGACTGCTTTCACGTCATCCGCCGTGATGCCGGAAGTTCCTTTGCCGTAGTCGCTGCGAACGTAGCTGATCACGTCGGCGATCTGCTGATCGTCGAGGCCGGCGAAGGCGGGCATCGGCACGGGATTCTGCATGACGAAGGATTGCCCGGAAACAGTGAGCGGACCCGTGAGCCCCGCGAGGACGATCTTGATCATGCGTGTTTTGTCGCCGCGCACCCAGTCGCTGCCATCGAGCGGGGGATAGGTTCCCGGCAAACCTTTGCCGTCCGGTTGGTGGCAAGGGAGGCAGGCCATTTCGTAAATCATCCGTCCAGGCGGCAACACAGCGGGGCCGCTGCTGGCGATCTTCCGGACGTAGTCGGCTTGCGTCTTATTTCCGCCGAAGGTCAGGCGATTCGCGGCGAGCGCCGGCGCCCACTGTGGCTGGAGTGTGCGGACGCTCTGCGCGAGCGCATAGTCGATGAATTTATCGCGCGGCGAATCGATTGCCTGCGCCACGACTTCGACGGAATCGGGCTTCGTGACGTAACTCCCGGCGACAATCGCTTCGAGACGGACGCGCGGGTTTTCGTCGTGAATGCTCTCGCGCAACAGCGCCAGCGGATCGGGTAGACGATCCCACCACGCTCCGATCACCCGCGTGCCATAGGCGCGGACGCGTGGGTCTTTCGCGGCGAGAAGCTTCGCGAGCAAATCGGGACGGGCCGCTTCGTGCGCTTCGAACACGCCGATCACATCAAGCAACAAGCGCTCGTAATTTGTCGTGCTGGGCTTGAGCTTCGTCACCCAAGCGTCGGCGGCTTTCAGCACATCGACGGAAGGCGCGTCGAACAACAAGCGCTTGGCTTGATAACGTGTCCAGCGTTCAGGCGAGTGGAGTTGATCGAGCAATGTCGCGGGCTTCATCTTCGCGAGATTGGGCTGCTTCACCGGCGCGCGGCCTTTCGCGGAAATGCGCCAGATGCGACCGTGCGTCTTGTCGCGACGCGGATCAGCGTAGCTCGCTTGGTAATGGCCGATGATTGGATTGAACCAATCCGCGACGTAGATCGCGCCGTCAGGACCGACACTCACATCGACCGGGCGAAATGCAGACGTGGAAGACCTCAACAACTTCGGCAGTTGTATCGTTTTAAAACCAGAGCCGTCATTTTCGAAGCGATGCAGTTCAATTACGCCGCCCATGAAACCAGCGAGGACCGCGCAGCCTTGCACGTCGTCGGGAAGCGCCCGCGTACCGATGATTTCGAGCGCGGTGGTTTTGGGTGACGTGTCGAACAGCGGTGCAACGGGGTGATATTCATCGGGGTTCGCGAAACGAATCATGCCTGGGACGGACCAGTAACCGTGCGGGCGGTCACCGGACTTGTGGAAAACCTGGCCGTAATCGTCGAACGCCACGCCCCAGCAATTATGACCGGCCTTGCCGCCGTTGAAAAAGCCGTCGAGTCGCATGGTGCGCGGCTGCATCCGCCAGACTCCGGCTTTATCGAGTCGTGCGATTCCCCAAGGAGTTTCGACGCGTGAAAATGCGTGCAGCCCTTGGGTGAACCAGAAGCTGCCGTCGGGGCCGTGCGTGATGGAGTTTACCAACTGATGCGTGTCGCCAATTCCGAAACCGGAAAACACCACGCGACGCACGTCGGCGTGCCCGTCACCGTTGGTGTCCTTGAGATGGACGAGTTGATCGAAGTCGCAGACGTAGAGGCCGCCGTCGCCGGGCTCCAGCCCTTGCACCATGGTGAGGCCCTCGGCGAAACGTTGGGCCTTCGTCGCCACACCCGATCCTTTCGTGTCTTCGAGCATGACGACAAAGTCTGCTGGCTTGGCGCTCGCCTGGGTTTGCGGATATGTAGGTGAGCAGGCGACGTATAGTCGGCCGCGCTCATCCCATGAGATTTGCGTCGGCTTCACAACGCCCTCGCGCTCCGAGGCGAATAGATTTACCTCATAGCCCTCCGCTACCGTGAACGTCGCGAGTTCCGCTTCCGGCGTCATCACTTCGGGTTCGACGGCGGGCGGCGCGCGCAATTCTGCAGGGTGTGAGGGCGTTTCTCCGCGGGCGATGGCGTGAACACGAGCATCCGCATCGCTGATCAAAGGTTTGTAGTGTTCGAACGTCTCTTTGAGCGATGGCGCGTTGCCGGCGGCTTTTCCGTAGAGCTGCGACACGCGGTCGCCGTAAACAAATGACCAATTCGCGGGACGCCAACAATCGAACCACAGGCGGTTCTTTTCCACGATTGCCTCGCGCAAGGCGATGAGGTTAGCCGACGGATTTTTCACGGCTCCGAGTTGCGACGCGATGATCTGCGCAACTTCACGGAGGCCGGTGTCGGTGAGGTGGATCCCGTCTTCCGTCAGACGGGGCGCGTTTTTGGCGCGCTGCGATAGGGGGGTGAACAGGTCGACGAAAGCCGCGCCGCGCTGCCGCGCGATGTCGCGGACGGCATTCGCGTACGCCGCCACGTCAGAGTTGCGTTTGCTGAGGTCTGGCGCGTGTGACGCGGACGGCTTCTCGAACGGCATCGGCGAGACGAGCACGATCCGTCGCGTGCACGCGGCGAATTGATCAAGCAAACGATGGTGGGCCGCCGTAAATTCTTGGAGTCGCGCGGCGCCGTTCAGCGCTTCCATCTGTCCAAATTGGGCAATGACGATGGTTGCGTTGGCGGCTTTGAGCTGTTTGGTCCACGACCCGAAATTCAAATCCCGCCATTGCTCGTAAACCGTGTCGCCCTCCCATGCCATCGAGCGAAAGCGTGGTTGTTGAGCGGCGAAGCCTGCCGCGAGCAACGATTCGAGTTCGCCCGATTTCTGTTCGCGCACGAGGTTTTCCTGTCCCGCGAATACGATGGTTTCCTTATCGCCGAGTGCGAATGTTGCGTTCGGAAATGCCGGGAGTGGCGTGCCGGTCGGCTCATCGCCGAAGCGTCCAAGAATTTCAGTTTCGGTTGGCACGAGATCGCCCGCCAGTTCCTCGATGACGATGTTGCGATACGAAGCTTCGGCCTTGCACTTGCCGTGGATTTGCAGGGCGATGAAGCCGTCGAGATCAATGCCCGGTTCACGCTCGGTGTAATCGACGGTCATCTTGCCGTTGAGGAAAAGGCGGATACGCGGCCCTTCGGCATGGATTTCGTAGGAATTCCAGTCGCCGGGTTTCTCCAGTTGGGTAACCAGTAGCTTATCGGCCGTGACGAGCACTTTCCGACGGCGCGACTCATCGTAAAGGCAGCCCGAGAAACCTGCGCCGATGTCGGCTTGATAGCCGGCAACTTCGTTCGGCGGTTGCGCGACGTGTTTGCTGCGGAACTGCACGCCGCCGTTTACGAAGCCTTCGGTGCCGATGAGTTTATATTCGAGCTTCAGCCGGAAGTTGCGATAGCTGCGCATCGTGGTCAGAAACTCGTTCTGAGGATTGCCCTCGAGTGAACCGCCGACAATCGCGCCGTCGCGCACGCGCCAGACGATATTGGTTTCGCCCTGCCAACCCACGAGGTTGTTACCGTTGAAGAGTTTTACGGACGCTGCGTCGGCGGAGAGCGTGATAGCAGCCAAAAGAATCGGGAGGAGGAATTTCATCTTTGTTTGGCGGAGAAAGCGGGCGTGCACGGAACCGATTTCAGCACAGCGTATCGCCACCGCAAAAGAAAAACCGTACGTATTTGAGCCCGATCCAGCGCGGGACACGCGTCAACCTTTCGGCAACTTCAATTCGCTTAACGAGACGCCTTCGCGCTTGCGGAGCGCGGCGTCGCATTTGGGAACATACATTTGCGTTTCGGACGGCAGGCGATGGGCGATCGCGTCGAAGCTGCGCACGCGCGACTTCTTGAGCAACTCGGACACGCGGCTTTCTCCGGCGTTGTATGCGGCGAGCGCGAGACGCCAATCGCCGAAGCGACCGTGGAGGTAGCGGAGATACTTCGCAGCGGCGTGCGCGCTCTTCTGCGGGTTCAATCGCTCGTCGGGCAGCCAGGTGGAGAGCCCTTGGGCTTTGGCGGTCGGTGGCATCAATTGAAACATACCCGCGGCGCCGGAGGGACTCTTGGCTCCGGGATCGAACGACGACTCGACCTCCGCGATCCAAACGAGTTGTGCGGGAACTTTCTCGGCGACGAAGATCGGCTTGAGTTGAGGAACGAACTTTTGCGCCCGCGTCGGTGCAGGACGTTTTGCGAACTGGCCGCTCCAGATCGAGTTCTGCAGTTGCGACGATGGAGACGGAAGCGGAGCAATTGCGCCGCGCTTCGGAGCGGCTGGTTGCATGCGTCGCTGCAATTCGTTGGCCGCTTCAAGGTAGTCGATCCGTGTCTGCAACCACGTGGCGTAAGGACGCGTGGCCTCGAGTTGTTGGAGCAGGGGAACGGCGCGACTGGCCGTTTCGCGCAAGGTGCCGAGGTCATACACGTAGTCGTTGCCGAGCCGTTGCTGCAGGGTTGCGAACAGCTCGCGGACTTTGTCCCGATCAATTTCGTCGAGTGCGGCGAGAACGCTGTCGTCCAGATTTTCGCGCATCCACTGCTGAACCGAGGGCAGAAAATCGTCGAGCACGAGGGGCGGGTTTTGCCCGCGACAGGTGCAGCAGGTGAGGAGAAGTATCAGCGCGAACCGGTAGCGCATGAGGGCAGGATGCCAGCCCGCGCGGCGGTGGAGAAGTCCTTTGAAGGCCGACTTGCTCCCAAGTTATCGCTCGTAAATTCGCGCGTCACCGGTGAACCCGTTGACCTGATCGCCGGTCTTTCCGGGGAAGGCCTCAAACTTTAGCTTTCGGCCGGGCAAGAGTTGCGCGAGGGCGGTGCCTTGCACCTGATCGGTGTCCTGCCGCCTCTGAAGTTGACCGTTGCTGCTGAGTTGGCCGTGGATCAGTTCGTATTTCACAACGCCAGCCTGCTCGCCAATCGTTGCGGGGTCCGGCTGATTGTGGTTCACCCAGAATTGAGCGGCGCGGCCAGCGTAGTTGCCGATGGAGATGACGACGATTTTCGGATCGAGGTGGTGGTAGACGATTGAGAGATGGCCAACCCAGTAGTCGATGCGACGGTTCAATCCGGCGTAGCCCCCGGTGCCGACCTCGAACCAATTGCCGACCAGCTTGCCGTCGATGTCGTAGTCGATGCGGCCACCGAAGGGCGGGACTTTGCGCGCGTTCTTGGCGAGCAGTTGGCCGCGCAACGGTTCTTCGACGTAATCAAACGGATCAACCGTGTGGGGTTTCCAGGGATCCCGTTTAAGAAACTGTTCGGGCCTCACGAACCCATTGCGTGTCGTGGCGGTGTCGATGAGTGCGAAGTCGAAGGTCTGATTGCCGATCTTGCCGATGACTTGTCCAGCTTTCACTGGAATGCGCACGTGCGCCGGCGGGCCGGGCTGCAAGCCGCCCGGAACGTGCTTCATAATCGCGGCATCAACTTCCACGAGATGATCCACGTAGCTCCAGACTTTGGCGGAGTGTTCGATGAACACTTTCAAATCTACGGCGCGATCGAACACTGTGGGGTCATACTTGGCCTGGCCGCCTTGAGGATTGGGTCGCCACTGCAACGCGACGATGAATCCGTCAGCCGCCGCGACGACGTCGTAGAGCCGGCTGAAGTCGCGGTCGTCTGTGCGCGGGCCTTGGCCGCGCGTGCTGGCCCGTGATTGATTCGTCGCGCCCTTCGGAACGAAGTAGAGATGATCGCTCGGCGTCGTGTGCCCGCTCTGCATGTTGCCCAAGGGGATGATGTAGCCAATGTCGTCGATGCGGAGCGGAAAACTTTTCAATTTCACGGGCCCATCGCCGGTGGCCTGTCCGCGGCTCCACATCTGGTTCAACAAAGCTGCAGTGGTTTGCGGTGAAGAATCGTGGGGCTCCTCCGTCGTTTCGTTACTCCGGTAATTCACTTCCTCGGTTCGTTGCGGACCGCTGCGTTGCTGAGATCCGGGCGTGCGGTGCCGCGGTTCTGTGGTGATGACTACGAGCAAACCTCCGTCACGAGTATTCACCGCGCCGGGATCGCCGCCGGTGATGGATGGATTCTCTACGAGCTTCCAGTCGTGACCGTCCGCACTCGTGGCCATCCAGAAACCTCTGCTTGATCGATCACCGCCTCCTTTGTCCAGTCCTTCACCGGTTCCATAGAACGTGATGACTTTGCCGTCGGACTGCGCGTTGCCTAGCCATCGGCGGCGACCTTCGATCTGCACATCGTCCACGCGCGTGAACTTCAAGCCGTCTTTGCTTGTGGCGTGGTAGCCGACGCCTTCGCGCGGACGGTTGGCGGCGGGTTCGTTGGCGGGACGCTGGCTGGGGTTCACACCGACGCCGTTGTCCGGGACGAAGAGATGAAAAACGCCTTGGTGCAGCACGGCTGCACAATCAATCACGATCCGCCCGTCGACCTCGAAGCGCTGGCCCGGTTCGAAGGTGTAATTCACGCCATCGGTCGAGATGGCAGAATAGATCGCGGGACTGCCGCCGCCCGACTCTCGCCGGATGTTTCCGGTGAAGTAGAGTCGCACGCGTCCATCGGGCAACGGCACGAGCGTCGGATCGAAGGCGAAGGGCATCCCGTCTGGCAAACCGGCGACTTTCATGACTTGCGGTGCGGTCCACGTCGAGCCGTCGTCACCGGAAAAACGCACGCTCATCTGCTCGTGGTTCACACGGCCGTCCTGGGGGAAATGCTGGTGCGCGACAATGATGCGTCCGTCCTTAAGTCGTGCAATGGTGGGTGCGCCGCCGCCTGCGAACGTTGCGAGTTTCTCGACTGTGCCGGTGCGGCTCACGCGATGAACGGCGACGTCGCGACTTGAGGGCGCATCGGTGGCGGTGCGCGGTTGGGGATTTAAGATGTCGCTGCCGATGTCACGTGCCGGCGGAGTGCTCGCGCCTCTCGGCGAACCGCGTCTCACCGACTCTCCCGTGATGACCACGAGCAATCCGCCATCTTGAGTTTTTACCGCGCCGGGGTCGCCGCCGCCGATGGCCGGATTGGCGATCTGTTTCCAACTCTTTCCGTCCGCGCTGGTGGCCATCCAAAACGCGCCACGGGGACGGCCGCCGGCGGCGGTGCTCATGCCTTCACCCGTGCCGTAAAACGTGATGAGCTTGCCGTCGGATTGCGCGTTACCGAGCCAGCTTCGTCGGCCCTCTATTTGAACGTCGTCCACGCGGGTGAAGTTCAGTCCGTCTTTGCTCGTGGCGTGATAGCCGACGCCTTCGCGCGGACGATCAGCCGCGGGTTCGTTGCCGCGGCGTTGCCCCGGGTTTTGTCCCGTGCCGTTGTCGGGTGCGAACAAATGGAACACGCCTTGGTGCAGGACGACCGCGCAATCAATCACGGCGCGGCCGTCGACGGCGAATCGCACTCCGGTTTCGTAGGTGTAGTTCACCCCGTCCTGGGATATCGCCGAATGGATCGCGGGCGTGCTGCGTTGGAAGGTTCGGCCCATATTGCCCGTGAAATAGAGCCGGACGCGCCCATCGGGGAGCGGCACGAGCGTCGGATCGAACGGAAACCGCATCCCTTCTGGGAGGCCTGCGACCTGAATGACTTGGGGAGCGGTCCACGTCTTGCCGTCGTTGCTGGAGAAATGCACAGCGACCTTGTCAAAGTTCTCGCGGTCGTTCTCCGGGAAATGCTGATGCGCGACGATGAGGCGGCCGTCTTTAAGCCGCGCGATGGTCGGGACGCCGGCGCGCTCGAAAGTCGCGGCCTTCGTCACTTCACCGTTTGGACTGACGCGATACGCGATGACATCTCGGTTCCACGGCCCGTCGGCGTTGTTGAAGTTCTGAGGGGCTGGTTGTCCGTCGAAATTGTTGGGCGGTGGCGGAGGATTCTGGCCGAAACCATTTCGTGGTTCGTTGCGACGCGGAGGGTTCGGCCCTCCGAAGTTTTGCGGTCCGTTCGCCGCTAGAGTGCGCGACCGCGCGGGTGAGATTTTGAAATACATTTTGTAGCCGCCGCGCCAGGGGATGACAAAAGGATCGGTGATTTGTTCGTCAGCATTCGCCTTGAGGCGTTGGCCGGCCTCGGCGGTCCAGTTGAGACCGTCTGTCGAAACGAAGCTGCCGACGGCGTTGCCGATGGGCACGCGTTGCTCGAAGGCGTAGAGACGCAGGCGGCCATCTGGCAGCGTGAGCGGCGCGGTGGTGCCCCAGTGCGGCGGTGACATGACTTTGGCGTAGGTGAACTTCTTTCCGTCCGGCGAAGTTGCTATCAAGGTGCCGCCCTTACCGAAGACGTACATGAACCATTTACCCTTGAAGTGGAACACGTCCGGATCGACGAGGTCGTCGTACTCGAACGCTGTGCCCGTTTCGCGGAAGCGGACGCCGTCGTCTGACAGCGCGTAATTGATCTTGTGCGGATTCGCGCCGGCTGCGGGATCGCCGCGATGATCGGACGCAAGGTAGTAGAGGCGAAACTTTCCTTGGCCGTCCTTCACGATCGATGGGTCCGCCGCCGTGAGCGTGCTCAGACCCTCGATGTGGAAGTTTGACTCGATCTTGAAATTCGTTCCGTCCGTCGAGATCGCGCACGACACGCCGCCAACACCGCTGGGATCGTCTGGTGGACGCACGACGTAAAGAAGGACGCGCTCGTCGCCGTCGTTGATCGCGCAGGGCACGGAGGAACTGGAGAGACGCACGCCCGCATCGCGCGTCCACGTGAGGCCGTCCTTGCTCGTGGCGCTAAGAACTTGATGTTCCCGGGGAGTGCTGCCACCGCCACCGGGTTGTGGTCTCGTGGGTTGCGCGTGAGTTGAAACGCTTACGAATGCGGTTAAACAGACAAGCGCGGCAAACTTCATAGTGTTCCTTTCATTTGCGGATTGGATTCAGCATCCAATGAAAGGCGTGCATGTAAAGTCTGTGTGTGCGCCACGCCGGCGAAACGTAAAGGGAATGTAAATGCGGTCGGATCAGTTCCCGTTGAGCAGGAACGCAATCAAGTCGGCCATCTGCTCTACGGTCAGGGCCGCCTCTACCCCTTCAGGCATTAGCGAGAGTCCGGAGCCGGAAATCGTGGCGATGTCGCGGCGGAGGACGGTGTCGGTCAGACCTTCAGCGCGCTTCAGGGTCACACTTGCGGCGCTTTCTTCCGCGATGAGGCCGTCGATGGTGCGTCCGTCCTTCGTCTCGACGGTGTAACTCACGAAGTTCGGCGCGACCTCGCGATTCGGGTCGAGGATGTTGATGAGCACCTGATCGGGATTCCACGCGCGGATGGTCGCGAGGTTGGGGCCAACATCCTTGCCGATGTCGCCGGCGCGATGGCACGTGGCGCAGGTGGTATCGAAAACCTTCTTGCCCCGCGCGGCGTCGCCTTTCATCGAAAGCGCAGGTTGATATTTCGCGATGACCTCCTTGCGCGAGCCGGGGGCGGTATCGCTGAAAAGTTTCGTCGCGAGTTCCTTCGTTTGCGCGTCCGTGCTGCGGAGAAGCAAGCCGCGTTTGGCGAATGGCACTTGGTTCGCCGGCAGTGCTCCGCTTTCGATCGCACGGAGCAACGGCAGCACGCGGGCGCGACTGCCGAGCATCGCCAGCACGACTTCGGAGCGAATCGCCGGCGTTTCGGTGCGCCAGTTCGCGAGCAGCAACGGCGCGGTTTCAGCAGTGTTGAAACTGCCGGCGGTGGCAATGGCGGCGCGTTGGATCTCGACTGGTTGTTGCGGATCGAGGAGCAGCTTCAACGCGTCCTTCACATTCTGAAAATCGTCATAGGCGAGGAATTGGATCGCGGCAACGCGCGCGGCGGTCGGTGTCTGCGTCGACAGCGCATCTTGCTCAGCCTGCATCAGGAGCGCATTAATGCTTTGCTTGGTAGTCGGCTCGGTCGTCGCGCGGCGGAGGCTTTTGCCCGAGTGTTTTAATCCATCGGCGATGCTGGTGATGACGGCGCGGTAGCCGGACTTGGTGGGCGACGGATCTGCGGCAAGCACGGCGAATACGCGCTGGAGTTCGTCGGGCTTTCCGCGCGCGCCGATCATCTGCGCGAGTTCGCTGAGGAAATCTTGATGTCGCTTGCTGGTTGCGAGGCGTGCTTTCAGGAGGCGCAGCAGCAACTCATCGGCGTGTTCGCCCACCGAACTCAGCACCGCCGTGCGCAACCACGGATCCTCAGCTCGACGATGAATCACGCCTTCGAGTGCCGCGAGCGTGCGGTCGGGAAGACTCTGCGTGGCCCGTGTGTTGCGGACTTTGTTTCCCGTGCTCGGCTTAACCACGCTTCCGGGCCGGAGCAACTCGCCGAGCGTAAACGCAGCTTGAAGTCGCACGCGCGGATCATTTTCACCGGCCAGCTGGAGAACTCGGTCGAGCAATTGTTCTCTCGTTGAGCGTTTTGGTGGACGCGTACGACTGTTCGACGCCGGAACATTTTGAACCTCCGGTTGAAGGCCTGTCGCATGTTGAACGAGCCGCGGTTCGGCCAAGCGGAGCGCATTCTCGCGAACGCCCGCAACCTTGTCGTGAAGCCCAGCAAGCACATCCTCGTCGGTGAGTTCGTTCACGCCGTCGAGGACGTAGAGCGCGTGCAGGCGAGCCTGAGGGGATTTGCTTTTCTTTATCAGGGTGTGCAGCGCGGGCGCGGCGGATTTGTCCTGACGTTCGAAGAGCAGACGTTGCGCGGTTTCACGCCACCAAGAATTGGGGTTCTCCAGCGTCACGACCAGTTCCGCGGTGCTCGCGCCTCCAAGACGCGGCGGTTTGCTCGGCTTGAAGTCCGGCGGAGTCAAACGCCAGAGGCGGCCCATGTCGCGGCCCGCTTCGAGGTCCACGGCAGCGTGGATGTCGTCGGGAATGCTCCACGGGTGCTCGATGTTTTCGCGATACATGTCCATCACGTGCAGCGTGCCGTCCGGCGCGTTGACGAAGTTCACGGGGCGGAACCAGTTGTCGGTTGATGCGACCATCTCAGCGTTGCCATCGACGCGCTTGGCTTTGAACGTCGGGCCGTCGGGCGTGAGTTGCAGCCGATAGAGCAGGTTGCCCGCGCATTCGCAGACAAACACGTTGCCGCGATATTTTTCTGGGTAAGCTGCGCCGCGATAACTCGTCACGCCGCTCGCCGAGGTGACAACGCCCGCGCCAACGAGTTCGCTGCGAGGCATGACGATATCGCGTTCGCCGGCCCAGCGCTTTGCGCGGAGCACGCGCCACGGCTCGGGTTGTGAAATTGCGTAGACAGGCAACTGGTCGCCGGACTCGGCCATGTCGTTGAGCGGGCTGCGCGCGGCGAGGTAGGGGTTGCGCGCGAGATAACGGTGCGGCAGGACGATGTGCTGCGCGGGATTGCGGATGTTGCAGAGGAAACGATTGCCCCAATCATCGAACGAGCCGCCGTAGCGGGCGCCGCCGGAGAGCAAGTCGAGCTGCATCGTCACGGGATCGAAACGGAAATCACTGCGCGACATCACGAGCGGCTTCGCGTCGGGCTTTTCACCGGGCCTAATTTGGCCGCCGTTGCTGCCCCCCGCGCCGTGAATGTGGTTGTCGAGCGCCCACACGAGGCTGTTCATCACGGCCTGCACGTTGAGCTTGCGGAAGCCGGTGAAGACCTTGATGCGCACGTCGGCTTTGCCGTCGCCGTCGGTGTCCTTGAGATACCAGACGTCGGGTGTGGCTGCGACGAATATGCCGCCCTTCCAGCACGCGACGCCCGTGGGCCACGAAAGTTCCTCGGCGAACACGGTGGACTTGTCGAACTTGCCATCGCCGTCGGTGTCTTCGAGCAAGCGGATGCGGCCGATGGGTTGATCGGTGGGGTTTTCCTGGCTCGGCTTATGATGGGCCTTATCCGTGTAAGGGTAATCGCGCATCTCGCAGACGTAGGCGCGGCCATTCTCGTCGTAGGTCATCGCGACCGGACTCGCGACGAGCGGTTCGGCGGCGAGGAGATCCATGCGGAAACCGTCAAGCACACGAAACGTCTGCGATTCTTCGGCGGGAGTCTTTGGCGGAATGCGCGGAAGTTTTTCCGTCAACGGCTGCAACGGCGCCTTCATCGGTTCGGCGGCATGCAGAAACGCGGCTGCAAACGTGACGAGACTCACGAAGCCAGCTGTAAGAAATGCCCGAGCCGGCTGAGTTCGGCTGCGAGGGGGAAGGTGAATCCGCGCGCTCATGGGGCGAGTTTCAGTAGCATGATGTCGTTGCTGCCTTTAGTGGTGAGCTTGGTTTTGCCGTAAGTTGCAGTGCCATCGAACGCGCCGGAGATGAAAATCTTCCCGCTTCGGTCGAGCGCGACGCAGTAGGCGAGGCTGCCCCGGTCGCCGCCGGCGGTGCGGAGCCATTTCATTGCGCCTGCGTCATCGAACTTCGCGACGTAGAGGTCGCGCGTGCCGGTGGCGGTTACGGACTGACCGGCGATATCCGCGGCACCGGTGAACTCACCCGTCGCATAGCAATTGCCCGCGGCATCGGCAGCGATGCACAGCGCGTAATCAATGCCTTTTCCGCCGCCGGTGTGGAACCAGCGGAGTTTGCCGTGCGCGTCGAGCTTGGTGACGAGGAGGTCGTGCGCCCCGTGACTTTCGATAGATTTGCCTCCAAGCTTCAGCGTGCCTTGCCACATTCCGGACAGGCAAACCTCGCCGCGTCCATCGAGGGCGACCGACGCGAACGTTGCGTTCGTCGATCCATCGCCCTTGAAAGCCCACACCGGCTTGCCGCTCGCGTCGTATTTTACGGCGAACACGTCACGGCCGGTTTTGTTGGTAAGAGCGAGGCCGTTGAAATCCTCCGCTCCGGTGAATCCGCCGGCGATGACCGTATTGCCCTCGGCATCCACGGCGAGTTGCTGGCCAGCGCTGCCGCTGGTGCCGCGCGGGACCCGCAGCCACGCGATGTCGCCGGCGGGCGTGAGCTTCGCCAGCAGCGCGTGTCCACTGCGGTTGCTGGCGGTGTTTTTCACCCCGCCGAATTCGCAATCACCGACGAACGCGCCGGTCACATAGCAGTTGCCCGCGCGATCCATGCCGATGCTGTGGCCGTAATCGTAACCCGCGCCGCCGCCGCTGCGGAGCCAGAGCAGCTTGCCGTTCGCATCATACTTCACGACGAAAAGGTCGTAGTCGCCTCGGTTTGGCATCGCCGCGCCGTCGAACGTCGCGTTCGTGCTTTGGCAATGGCCGGTCGCAAAAACATTTCCCTGCGCGTCCACGGCGACACCGTAGCCGCGGTCGGTCTTCGTTCCGCCACCAGTGCGAACCCACAGGCACTTGCCGGCGGGTGAATACTTCGCGACGAAGAAATCCAGGTCTCCCTTGGTCTCGACGGTGACGTCGCCAAAAGTGGCCTTCGCGCCGAACTCGCCAGTCATATAGATGTTGCCTGCCGCATCGGTGCAGAGGCCGCGGGTTTTGTCGTGCTTCGCGCTGCCGGCCTGCACGGCCCAGGAGATTTCGGGAGCAGATTCAGCGAGCGCCGATGCCGAGATAAAAAGGAACGCGGCGAGCAACGCGTGATACGTGATGCGTGAAAGTGAGACGCGGCGGCTAGGAGATAAGCTTTCGTGCATTGTCATGCGAGATGGCGGCGAGTTGGGCAGCGGTGAGTTCGGATTCCTGAAGTTTCAACTTCGCGGATTCAAAATAATAGAACGGCGCGTGCGAGCCAAAGCAGAGGCGGTCTGCCGGGAGTTGTTTCAGCATCGCGCCGACGCCCGCGACGATTTCGAGCGTGGCGATTTCAAAACGCGCGCCGACCGCAGCGAGGTCGAGCACCGGTTTGCCGCGCAACGTGCGGAAAGCGTTGAGCACCTGCACGCGGACTTTCGGAAATTTTTTCAGAACCGCAGCAAGTGGCGCGGCATCGGTGGACGGTGCCTTTGCCAGTGCCGATTGCGTGCGGTCGTCTTCCTCCCCGAGTGAAATTTGCACGAGAAGGTTGTGTTCCGCGGCCGCGGCGAGCGTTCGTTCAAACTGCGGCTCGCTGAGTTTGTAACCGTGAAAATTCGGGTGCAGACGGATGCCGGGCATCTTGTGCTGCGAGGCGCAGCGTCGCAGGTCTTCTTCCGAATCGGGCAGGGTAGGGTTGATCGCGCCGAAGGGGACGAGAATACCTTTGCCGTGACGCTGGCACTCGTCGGCGAGGCGGGCGTTGGCAGAGGAGAGATCTTTATGTAACAGCGCATCGAAAGTGCCGGCCCACGCTTGCGTGACACCTTGCTCACGGAGTTTGGCAACGAGCGACTGCGTGTCGTCGAGTGGGCACCGGCGGAACGGCCAACGGCTGAGGGAAACGTTGGTGTCGATCAAGCCGCTCACTTTGATTTCAGCAGCGCTCGCGCGGTGCGGAAAAGTGGCGATGACCGCGGCGGCGGTTGAGGTGGCCAGAAACTCACGGCGGTTCAAATCAAAGGGGTTCATACCTTGATGCCTTTAGCTTTCAGAATCGGCATCATCAGGCGCTTCAAGTTTTCGCCGAGGATTAGCTTTTTCGCCGCTTCGGGAATGTTCGCGCCGAAAACTTTCGCTAGCTGAGAGGAGAAGCTGCGACCGCCCGCGTCGCTGCCGTAGATCACGCGTTCGGCACCGAGTTCCCGCACGGCCATTTCGGTGTAGCCAGCAACGGGTTCGGAACCGGCGAGGTCGGCGTATAGATTTTTCTGCCCGCGGATCGCACGAATGCCGAGTTCCCAATCGCCGCCCGTGTGGCCGCAGATGAGCGGCACGGTGGGATGACGGCGGGCAAGGTCGACGATGTCAGACGGCGTGGATTCGCCGGGCTTGTTGCCGGTGGCGTTGAACCAGGTGTGTTGGAAAATGACGGCTTTGAGTTCGGCAGCGCGTTTGATAATGGGATCGAGTTCCTTCGCGGAACAGTGCTCGGCAACCCAGAGTTTCACGCCGACCATCGGGCCATTGGCCACGCAGCGCTCAAGTTCGGCGAGCGAGGCCTCTGTGTGTTTGGGATTGAGATAAACGAAACCGAAGGTGCGGTCGGGAAACTTGCGGATGGCGCGGAGGGCTTCGTCATTCTCCTGCCGCAGGCGTTCTGGAGACGGATCGTGCGACCAGGACATTCCCATGTAAACGCAGAGCCGGTCGATCCCCATGCGGTCGGCGATGGCGATGAGTTGCGCCATGCGTTCTTCAGGTGTCTTTCCGTCAACCCCGGAGATATGAACGTGGAGATCCCAGATCATGGCGAAAAGCAGGAGGAATTGATCTTTGTCGGCGACATGCTTTCAGAGGTTTTGACGCGGGAGTTCCCTCGCATGCCGCTATGAATTGTCACTGGTTCTGGTATTTTTATGATCGCATTTTCGTGCCGAACGAATGCCGATCCTATTGCTGAACATTTCGCCGCGCGATGGGGATCAGGGCACGCGGAGAACACGATAGAATCGTTGCGCGTTGGTCGTGGGCAAACCGGTCACAATGACCGGTGAGTTGGTGGGGAGGATCGGATTGATCGCGCGAGTCCAACTGATGAGGTCGCTCGAACTCTGCACTTCGTAAAGATCGTAAGGGCGACAAGAAAACTGGAAACCCGTGGGCGTAACGGAAGTAATTTTGAGGCTCGAACTGGAGTTGGAGGGACTCGTGCCCAGCTGGAATTCCTGGAGATTGGTTAAACCATCGCCGTCGGCGTCATCGTTCGGGCCGTGCTTGGTGCCGATCGCGGGATTGGCATTGCCGAAATAGTTGATCATCCAGGAATCGGGCAAACCATCGCCGCCCGAAGGAAATGAATCAGAATTCAACGAGATGACATTGATGACTATGAAGGGTGAAGCGTTGGTGCCGTCGGAGAAGCGCGCATAAATCTGATCCCAACCTTGGCCGGTTGACGGATCAAGTCGGGCGAGGTTGCAGGGAAAAGGGCAGGTGAGCCCGTCATAGTTGAAAAGCAAGTAGCCGTTCGAAATTTGAAACGTACCATCAAACTGCAGGGCGTTGGTCAGCTTGACGGAGAGGTTTGTCGTTTGCAGGTCGTATCCGCGAAGGTCAATCCGATTGTAGCCGGCCTGGTTTGTCGATGCGGCAGTTTGCGGAGTCACCAGATCCATCACGCGATTGTAAGAGAACGGCGGCGTATTGTTCGTGGGGTGCACCTGTTGAATATTCTGAATGTCGATCGGCTGTAACTGTGCGCCGCGTCCATCTGCGTGCGCTTGAAAGAACATGATGGATTGCGCGAGCACTGTGTTGGTTTCGCCGAGGATTTCACTGGTGTGCGCGAGGCTCAGGGCGTGTCCGATTTCGTGGCAGAGCACCTCGGCCATCGTCGTAACGTTCGTGAAGAAGTGGCTGGTGTGCTTTAACACGACGTAGCCGCGCGTCGTTTGATGAAACTCATTGCTCTTCACACTGCCGCCGCTTCCCCAAGTAGTGTTGGTCAGCAGGTCGCTGTAATATGCGCGTCCTCCGATCCCCAGAACCCCGGGCGTGGTGAGATAATTAAAACTATCGTGGAGTTGCAAACGCAGGCGTCCGTCGTCGTTCGTTACGCTGGCCGCATTCGTGGTAAAAGTTTGAAAACCTTCGAACCTCCACTTGATACTCGTCACGGCGGTCCATGCCGCCAGCGCGTTGCTGACTGCGGTGAGCGCTTGATTCGTGGAAATACCCGACGGAAGTGTCGAGGCATCGACAAGATAGGGGATCGGTTCGCCGCGATCGGGAGGCACGAAACGTGAAGATACTGCGTATCCCTGAAAGTTTGTCGCGAGCAGCAGATTCGTCACGGTGGAAATCGGCGGTGGCGGTGCGAGGGAGGTGATCATTCCGTTGGTCGCGTCCGTGGTGGGCGTCGCGGCTTGGTCGGTGACGTCCTCGCTGGGTGCGGTGTTCGCGGCGGACAGTGAGCGAAGCTCAGTCAGCAAACTTTGCTGTTGGCTGTCGTTCGTCAGGCGCGACGATTTTCCATCGGAGTCGGTTGTCGCGTCTACATTGATCGGGAGTGCACTGGCAAATCCTTGCGTGGCGAACAAAGTGCCATTCGGGCGCCGTGAGACGAAGATCAGGCGTTGTTCTCCTGCCGTGAACTGCGGGTTGAAACCGTCGCGTTCACCGCGCCCGTTTACTTCCCCGCCGCGATGAACCACCTGCACGATGGACGGGAGCTTGCCTTTCAATGGCTCATCCACCTGAACCAAAGTGCGGGTATAAATCAATCCATCGTCGGGGTCTTGAAACGATCTTACTTCAACGATGGTTCCGCGGAAAACCGCCGTGGCCGTTGCGAAATGTTCCTCGGTGGAAAGTGGAACAATCGTTGTCGCGAATACAATGGGCGCTGATCCGGCGATGAATGCGATACCAACTATCCAGCCAAGCAATCCCCACCATTGACGGCATAGGAAACGATTCGGTGAGATCGGAACGGCGCGGCTTGCGAGCATGATATTCGGCGTAGGGTGCCATAATTCCAGGATGCCGTCTAGCGCTGCTCAGTTGAGACGGGGTGAAAATAGTGTCGGATTTCTCGGAGCACAGCTGGCGGAGAGGGAGGGATTCGAACCCTCGGAACAGTTACCCGTTCACAGGTTTAGCAAACCTGCGCTTTAGGCCACTCAGCCACCTCTCCAACCACCTGTTTTGTCTGGCGCCCATTGCCGGTAGGGACACCAAACCGAAGACTTGCAGACGAACTCGGCGCAGTGTGTATAGCTGTGTGCCGGCGGATGGTCAAGCAACCGATGCGCTTGATTGTCTTTCGGCGTTTCGTCGCTCGCTTTGTGTGCTGGCCATTCTAACGACCAGAGGCGAATATCACTTAAATCGCTCATGGAAAATCTCGGTCTTTGGCGGATTCAGTTTGGTGAGTGCTGGCGCGGAAATTCTGCGGCAGTGATGGTTTGGGATCTACTTTGGCAATGAAACCTGTTGTCGGTATTCCGGATTTGCTCCTCCATGATTCGCCCGAAGATGCGGTATCCGACGTGGCGCGGGTTCATCTATGGCTGGCTGACCTTGACGCGGGTGACTCTGGGAGTAGTGCCTGGTCTTTGCTGTCGGTCGAGGAGCGCGATCGTGCCGCGCGGTTGAAAACACCTCTGCTGCAAAGGCGCTTCATCGCCAGCCGTTTCGTTTTGCGCCATACGCTCGGAAACCTGCTCAAGGTTGCTCCCGATAAACTTCGCTTCGACACGACGGCGAACGGAAAACCGCATTTGACGAACCATGTACCGGTGGCGTCCGGCAGCGCATCGGGAGTTGAGATTCGATTTAATCTATCGCATTCGGAAAACGTAATGCTGCTCGGCGTCTCGTTTGGCTGCGATATTGGCGTCGATGTCGAACTGGTGAAGCCGGACCTTGATGTGATTTCGTTGGCGGAGACGCAGTTCAACCAGGACGACTGCGTGCGACTGAGGAAGCTAATCGGTGCCGAACGAGTGCGGGAATTCTATCGCCTCTGGACCCGTTACGAAGCGATTGGCAAGGCAACTGGTGAGGGGATTGCCTCGTCGCGTCCGGCGTCCGAAGGATTCGAAATTCATCAGTTTGATTTCCAATCAGGGCCTCACACTGTCATGTGCGCGGTGGCCCGCGTGCGGTGATTGCCTCCGGCGACATTTTCAGAGAGGCGTCTATGGCCACCAGTTTTGCGGGTGGGGCCGAATCCCGATTTTACCGAAATGCTTGCGGCGGCTTGTAATCAGCTGGGACTGGCGGCAGCTTGGGTTGCGAAGTTGTTCGCCCTATGAACTCCAGTGTTGCCTCCAAGAAATTCCGCAACGCGGACGACGAACAGTGTCTGGTTCGCTCCGTCGCGACCGCGCTGGCCGCCGAGCCGTTGCTCGAAGCGGTGACGTTCGATCGTGGCCGTGATTCCATTTCCGTCGCAACGCTGGGGCGAAAGGACAATACCGCGGTTGAAACTCAGGCGACCGAAGCCGTTCAAAAAGGGCGGATGATCAGCGAACAGCACAAGTGTGCGGTCCTCACGGGAACCGGATCTTGCACGACGTGCGATATCCCACTGGCCGCGGGAGAAAGTGATGCGATCGTTATCAAAAGCGACGCGGACAAAACGACGATCGCGCGCCGGACTTGTCCCACCGCGCCGCGGTTCTGGCATTGGCGCGATCTGCCGCTGCCGAAGATCATCACCAAGGAAGTCGAAGTTCCGGAAGACGATCACGCGGACGAATGGAAATGGCAGTTGGTCGCGGCATGCGTCTGCGCGGTGTTCGGCCTAGCCGGACATTTTCTCACACAGCAAGCGCCGTCTCTAATTTGCTTTGTGATCGCTTACGTGGCGGGCGCGTGGTTCGCCGTTGAGGAAACGTGGGAGCTGTTGCAAAAGCGCACGCTCGACGTGCATTTTCTGATGCTCGCCGTGGCGGCGGGTAGCGCGGCGATTGGCGGCTGGGAAGAAGGTGCGATGTTGCTCTTCCTGTTCTCGCTCTCCGGCGCGCTCGAGCATTACGCGATGGGCCGGACGCAGCGCGAAATTCGTTCGTTGTTCCGTGCGGCGCCGAAGGTCGCGACGGTGGTCGATGAGATCGGTCACGAGCGTGAAGTGCCGGTCGAGAAATTGGTTCCTGGAAACCGGCTCCTGCTCAAGCCGGGCGCGTTGTTCCCTGTCGACGGTGAAATTGCGAAAGGCGCGACGGCCGCGGACGAATCCAATCTGACCGGTGAAGCGACGCCGGTGGAAAAGCAGGAAGGCGACTCGGTGCTCGCGGGCACGATGAACCTGTGGGGTGCGGTCGAAGTGGTCGTCACGCGCGCGGCGGACGAGAGCTCGCTGCAGAAAATTATCCGGCTCATCCACGAGGCGCAGCGGCTCAAGGCGCCTTCGCAGCGCTTCACGGACAAATTTGGCACCGGCTACACATACGGCATTCTCGGATTGTGCGTGGCGATGTTTTTTGTCTGGTGGCTCGGCATGGGTTATCCCGCGTTCAGCGGTCAAGAAGGTGTTCGCAGCGCATTTTATCACGCGATGATTCTGCTCGTTGTCGCGTCGCCGTGCGCGCTCGTGCTGTCGATTCCGTCAGCGATCTTGGCCGCGATTGCCTGGGGTGCGCGGCGTGGTGTGCTGTTTCGTGGTGGAGCGGCGGTCGAGAAACTCGCTGAAGTCCAAGTTGTCGCGCTCGACAAGACTGGCACGCTGACGACGGGTGAATTGTCCGTCGAGAAGATCGAAAGCTTTCCCGCTGGTCGAGAAGACGACGTCGCTCGGCTCGCGTTTTCAATGGAACGTCTCTCCCATCATCCGCTGGCGCGTGCGGTTACGCGCTATGGCAAGAAGCGTCGATTGCCGGCGATGACGCTCGATCACTTCGAGTCGATCACGGGGCAGGGGATACGTGCGCAATATCGCGGGACGGAGTGCTTGCTGGGCCGACGCGAGCTTTTGGTGAGCGGTCGTCACGCTGCCGCCGTGTCGGCGGTGGCTCCGACGGAACCGGGACTGTCTGAAGTCTGGGTCGCGAGCGGTGATCTGGTCGGGAGAGTTTTATTGCGCGACGACATTCGTCCGCAGGCGGCCGCGGTGCTCGATGAGATGCGCCGGATTGGCTTGAAGACCCTCGTGTTGACCGGCGATCGACAGGCGACGGCCGACTTCTTGAAATCAAAGCTGCACGTCGACGAAATTCGAGCCGAGTTGAAACCCGAGCAAAAAGTCGAAGCCATCCGGGCATTGACCGAGTCGGGCCAACGCGTGGCGATGGTGGGTGACGGCGTGAACGATGCTCCGAGTCTGGCGGTCGCGCACGTTGGTGTGGCGATGGGTGCGCGCGGCGCAGACGCGGCATTGGAACAGGCCGAGGTCGTGTTGATGCACGATCGGTTGGAGAATTTCCTCGCAGCGTTTCGTTTGAGTCAGCGCGCGCGGCGCATCATCAAACAGAACCTTTTCATCTCACTCGGCACGGTGGCAGTGCTGGTCACGCTGGCGTTATTGGGAGTGATTCCGTTGACGATGGGCGTGATTGGCCACGAAGGCAGCACCGTGATTGTCGTGTTGAACAGCCTGAGGCTGCTCTTCGCGAAGACCGAGAGTGGAATTGCAACGCCGGCGTAAGCGCCGGCTCAAACGCGCGGGTGCGTTATTTGTCGACGATCTTCAACTGATACGCTTCCGACAAGCGGCTGTCTGAGCGAGAAACGGGGATCGCGTAGTAGTCGTATTCGAACTTGAAGCGATAGTTGATGTTCTTCTGGTTGGCGGGAATCGGGACGAGGGTTTCCCAGCGATTGGCGACCAGCGGGACGGGTTCCATCGGGTAGAGCTCGGTGCCGATGTTCACGAACGCCTTGAGCGTTTCGGGGCGGAGCGATTGCTGGCGGCTCTTCCACGCAACCTCGAACGAATAAAGCCCATTGGCGTTGCGCGTGAGTTGTGACGGCGTCAGGTTGGTGATCGTGCTGCAACCCGATATCAGCAAGGGCAGCAACAACAGCGCAAAAATTCGTTTCGTAAATACCATAAGTGCGGGGGAGCGTTACATGACGCTCCAAGGCTTGTAAAGTTGGATTTCCGGTCCACTTGGCTCGGGAGTGCGAACCTCAGTCCAAAACAAATCCGCGTTGGCGACCTTTTTTGCGTTTGACCCTGCCATTCGTGGCAGGATAGGGTCTGCCTTCAATTTTTTAGCGGCGATTTTGACTTATTATGTTCGGAACCATTCGCAAACATCAAACGTGGTTGTGGGCCATCATCATCACGTTGACCATCATATCGTTTCTTTATTTCTTCTCGCCGTATGAACGCGCCTCACACGGGCGCAGCGGGGCGGCCGATAGTTTCGGCGTGATCGCGGGCAAGAGCGTCTCGCGCTTGGAATTTGTCAACGCCTACCGCGAAGAACAGATCCGCTACCGCATCTCCAACGGCTCTTGGCCGGGCCGCGATTCCATGACCCGTCAGCGCGATGACCTCGATCAGTCTGCGCGCCGCCGCGTGTTTCTGAAGATGAAGATGAAGGATGCCAAGATCGACGTCAGCCCCGATGCCGCTGCTCAATGGATTGCCGCGTCGCCGCTCTTCCGTGATCCGCAGACCCGCGCCTTCCGCGCCGAAGCGTATGACAACTTCATCAAACAACTCCTTCCCGAGCAGGGACTGCGTGAAGCGGACTTCGTTCGTTTCGTTCAACATGAGGTCGGCATTCAGCGCCTGACCGCGTTGCACGGCGTGTCCGGCAGCCTCGTGACGCCGGCCGAAGCGGAATCGATGTATCGCGAAGAGCACGAGGAATTCGTCACCTCCGTGGTGCGTTTCGACGTCGCCGACTATTTGGCGAAGGTGAATGTCGCCTCGTCCAACCTCTCGCAATTCTACAGCAACCGTCTCTCGGTCTACCGCCTCCCCGATCGGATGCAGGTCAACTACGTGAAGTTCGCCACGACGAATTTCCTCGCCGACGCGGACAAGAAGATGAACGCCGAGACCAACCTCAAAGCCCAGCTCGACATGATCTATGAGCGTCGCGGCGCCAACTTCTTCGTCGATGACAAGAACGTCCAGATGACACCCGCAGCCGCCAAGCAAAAGATCCGCGAAGAGATGCGCAAGGAATACGCCTCGATGAACGCGCGTAAGAAAGCCGCGGAATTCGCCGAAGAAGTCGACTCCATGAAGCCCTCGAGTGTGGACAACCTGAAGACGCTCGCTGCGAAGTACAAGCTGCCCGTCGCCGTTTCCCAGCCATTCTCCGAATTCGAGCCGCCGGCGGACTTGAAGGTGTTCGAGAATTTCACCCGCCGCGCATTCGCGATGACCGCCGACGAACCGTATGCCGGACCGCTGCAGACCGACGACGGCTACCTCGTCATCGCGCCGAACAAAAAGATTCCGAGCGAAATCCCGCCGATGGAAAGCATCCTTCAGCGCGTGATGGACGACTACCGCACCCAGCAGGCGATCGAAATGGCCCGCGAAACCGGCGCCAAGTTCGCCAAGATTGCGAAAGTTGAACTCGCCAAGAACAAGAAGTTCGCCGACATCTGCGCCGCGGAAAAGGTCAAGCCCATCACCGCTCCGGCATTCTCATTGAGCACTCGCTCGCTGGCCGACAATAGTCTCGGCGTGAGTTTGTTCGACCTGCAGAACGTGACCCACACCATGAGCCCCGGCCAGGTCAGCACGTTCAATCCGACCCGCGAAGGCGGCTTCGTCGTGTTCCTCATGGCGCGCAACGGCGTGGCCGAGGACAAGCTCAAGTCCGATCTTCCCGAGTTCCTTGCTGGCGTTCGTCAGAGCCGCCAGATGCAGGCGTTCCAGGAATGGTTCCGTCGCGAAGCCGATGCCGCCAAGCTCGGCGCCGCCCCGGCCACGCAGATGATGGAATAGGCCATCGCTGTTTCACCGGCATTCGCGTAGCGTGCATTCGTGAACGCCGTCATTAAACTTTCCTCACCCGCGACCAAAGAGTTCTGGGAAATTCCCGTTCTCTTTGAAGACGCGCACCTGCTGGCGATCGACAAGCCCAGCCGCCTCCTCACGTCGCCCGACCGCTACGACCCCGCGCGGCCGAACTTGATGAAGCTGCTTCACGAAGGCATCGCGCTCGGCAAGTCATGGGCGCGCGAACGCAACCTCACCTACCTCTCCAACGCACACCGGCTCGACTTCGAGACCAGCGGCATCATCATTCTCGCGAAGGACAAGCCCTCGCTAATTGCGCTCGCCAACCAGTTCGGCGCGGAGAAACCGACCAAGCATTACCTCGCCCTTGTGCACGGCTCGCCGGGCGGCGAACCCTTCACGATCGATGCCGCGCTCGCGCCGCATCCCACGCGCGTGGGCGAAATGCGCATCGACCCGAAGGACGGGAAGAAGTCCAAGACCGAGTTCGAGGTGCTGGAAAAGTTCAAGAGCTACACGCTCCTGCGCTGCCGCCCGCTGACCGGCCGCACGCACCAGATCCGCGTGCACTTGAAGAAGGCCGGCTTCCCGATCGTGGGCGACGAACTTTACGGCGGCGGACCGCTGCTCCTCTCGCGGCTGAAGAGCGACTACCGTCTCAAGCCCGGCCGGACCGAGCTGCCGTTGATGGGCCGCGTGGGCCTGCACGCGGAGGAATTGACCGTGGCGCATCCGGTCACCGGCGAGAGCGTCAAGATCACCGCTGCGGTGCCGAAGGATCTGAGTGTGGCGTTGAAATATCTCCGCCGCTACGCGGCGCAGTGAGGAGAGATGTGTGTTTCTCGCCGGCGCCGCGATCCGACTCGTGCTGGCGCGCGTGGCGAAAAATTAATGCGCCTTCCGTTACGGTTTCATGAGATCCAGCGGGCGATCCCGAAGGCTGCGGCGGCGGCGAGTCCGCCGATGATGGTTGTTTGCAAAGCGCTGCGCACCACGGGCACGCCGGTGAAACGGCCCTTGATGCCCCCGAAGACCGCGAGCGCCGCGAGTGTGATGCCCGCAGAAAATCGCAGCGCAATGGACGCGTCGGAAAAGATCAGGTAGGCACTCAACGGGATCACGCCGCCGACGATGTAGGCGAGCGCGATGGTCAACGCGCTTTTCCAAGCCCGGCTCGGCTCTGGTTTTTCAAGGCCCAGTTCGAAGCGCATCATGAATGACACCCAATCCTTCGGCCGTTGCCGCAGCGAGGCGACGACGGTGGCGGATTCCTCGTCGGAAAGCCCGTAGGTCTGAAAGATTTCGCGCACTTCCTGCGCCTCCGCTTCGGGCATGGTGATGATCTCCTTTTCCTCCCTCGCCAGTTCGTGGGCGTAATGTTCCGCATCGCCGCGCGCGGCCAGGTAACCGCCCAGGCCCATCGCGATCGAGCCGGCGGCGATTTCCGCAAAGCCTGCGGTGACGATGATGTGCGTTTGGGAAATGGCGCCGGTCAACCCGGCCGCGAGCGCGAACGGCACGGTCAATCCGTCCGACATTCCAATGACGACGTCGCGGACGGCTTGGCCGGCGGTGAAGTGCTTTTCCAAGTGAGGGGTCATGGGCATAAGATTGATCCTCTAGTTTTCGCCCGTTGAGGGGGCGTTTTCGAACTATCCAACGAGGCGTACGATGCTTTCGCCGCCGGCGCAGCTTACCTCTGTGCGAGCAAACCTACCAGCCGCCAGCCGAGCACCGCGCTCACCACGAGCAGGCATCCCCCGGAGATTTGCGACATGCGCAGGAGTGTCTTGGGCGTGAATTTCTTGTGCCCGAGTGAAACCGCCCAACTGAGCGCGCCGAACCAGGCCGCGGAACCCATGCCGACGCCGAGCACACAAGCGCCTTTG
This sequence comes from Limisphaerales bacterium, assembly GCA_044224905.1. GTDB lineage: Bacteria > Verrucomicrobiota > Verrucomicrobiia > Limisphaerales > JBGAJN01 > JBGAJN01. The sequence goes on along the minus strand of JBGAJN010000004.1, from coordinate 561,406 downwards.
TCGTCCCATTCAGTGGTGATCCACTTGTGCGAGAGAAACACAGCGGAGAGCGTAATCCAGAACAGCAGGACGGAGGGGTTGCCGAGCACGCGCACGAAGCCGATCGCGTAGGCGGTGTGCGGGTGCAGTTTCTTTTCGACGACTTCGAGGCTGTGCGGCGTGGCTGGTAGCGCGCGCGCGAGGAGGTATTTGAACCCCAGCCAGGTGACGAGCAGGAAGCTGACTAGTTCCATCACGGCACGGGCGGTGCGGGATTCAAACAGGCTGGCAAACCCGGCGAAGGCGGTGGCGCAGTAAACCATTTCCATGGTCACGGAACCCAGCCCGATGACGAACCCGTAGAGAAAGCCACGTCGCGCGCCTTCGTTGATGATGGAGATATTTGTCGGACCTACGGGGACGGAAACGAGGAATCCGCTGATGAACCCGGTCAACCAAGCGAGGAGGAGTTGTTTAATGTTCCAATCCATGCGTGCCCCGTGCGCCAGATGCTAGACCTTGTCCTCGGGCTCTTCGTCGTCGTGATCCTCGATGTCATGGATCATACGGCGCGAGATGTAGGGACGGACAAAGCCGTAGAGCAAATACGCGGTGAAGAAGAGAGGAAGGACTGCCGGCAGAATCTTGTCCCAAAGCATCACGAGGAAGCCGATGATCAGGATGATTACGACCATTTTCGTGAACGGCTTGCGCGTGCGCCAATCGATCTTCTTGAAGGTCGGATATTTCACCTGACTGACCATCATGATGGAAAGAAATACGAGGATCACCGGCAACGCGAAGCGCCAGTGCCCGGTGGCGAATCCTTTTTCGTCCCACCACAGAAGAAACAAGGTGAGCGACGCGACCAAGCCGGCTGCCGCCGGAATGGGGAACCCGAGGAATTCCTTCCCTCCGCCGCCGTCGGGATTCATCGTCGCGAGACAGTTGAACCGCGCCAGTCGGAATGCGCCGCAGATGAGGTAAATGGAAGCGATGAACCAGCCGATTTCCGGACGCGACTCAAAAACATCTCGGAGCACCACGCGATGCACCATGAAGGCTGGCGCGGCGCCGAAGGAAATAATGTCGGCAAGCGAATCGAACTCGCGGCCGAACGGACTCTCGAATCCACCCATGCGCGCCACGCGGCCGTCGAGCAGATCAAAAATGCACGCGAGGATGATCAAGAAGATCGCCGTGCGAATAACGTGATTGAAATTCGCCGCATGGACGTCGGCTTCGACCACGCGCGTGAGAGCGAGGAATCCGCAGAAGAGGTTGCCTGCCGTGAGCAAATTCGGCAGGAGGTAGATCTTGAGTTTGCTTTCCTCGTCCGGTGCGGGCGGCGTTGCGGGTGCAGATGCCATGTCGCGGGTTGGTCGCGGATTATTTAAACTTGGCTACGACGGTTTCACCGCCTTTGACGCGGTCGCCGAGCTTCACGGTGATGGTGGTGTTCAACGGCAGGTAGAGGTTCACGCGGGAGCCGAATTGAATCAGGCTGATGCGTTCACCGCGGTCCACTTCGTCCTCGGTGGTGACCCACGGGACGATGCGGCGGGCGATCAGGCCCGCGATCAGGCGCACGCCGACTTTGGCGCCCTTGGGCTCGGTGGCTTCGAAACCGATGAGCGCGTTTTCGTTCAGGTCGGCGCACTCGGTCTTCATCGCGTTGACGAATTCGCCACGCTTGTATTTGTAATACGTCACGCGACCGGCGACCGGGGCTTGTTGGACGTGCACGTCGAAAACGGAGAGAAAGATGGAAATTCGCTGGCAACGTCCGCCCATGAACTCCATTTCGTCGGTGGTGTCGATCACGTCTACCTTGCCGTGGCCGGGCGCAACGATGAGACCGCTTTCCATCGGCACGTCAGGCGTCGGGTCGCGAAAGAAATAGAGCGTGAAGATCGCAAAGACGAACCAAACTCCAATGAGGGAGGTCGCCATAATGGCGATCACGCCGCCCACCAACGTGGCGACGATACCGGCGCCAATAATCAACAGGAGCAGAATCAGCGTCCATTTGATCATGCGGAACGCCGATTGCCGCGCTTTGCCTTCGTGCTTCATCGCCGCATCTTAGTCGCCGCTCCGCGGAATTGAAAAGGTCATAATCGGTGCGACGAAAAATTCCGCAGTTGAACTTTTCGCGTGAATTTATTTTCCGTTCGCCGTGCGCCCGCTACATTTGATCCCGATCCGTTGCCGCACGAACGCCGTGCCGTATGAAAAACATTGTTTACTTCGACTTGGAAACGCAGAAGTCCGCCGACGAAGTGGGCGGTTGGGGCAACATCCGCGACATGCGGATGAGCGTGGGCGTGACCTACAGCACGGCCCGCGGCGGTTACAAAATTTATCACGAGAAACAGATCGACGAGTTGATCGACGAACTCTGGCGTGCGGATCTGGTCGTAGGTTTTAACAATCTCCGCTTCGATTACGAAGTGCTGCACGGTTACCTCCGGATGCGCGACCTCACCCAGGTGCCGACGCTTGATTTGCTCGTGGAGATTCAGAAATCGCTCTCGCACCGCCTCTCACTCGACTCCATTGCCGAGGCAACCCTCGGCGTGGAGAAGACCGCCGAAGGCCTGCAGGCGATCAAATGGTTTCGCGAGGGGAAGTTCATGGAGATTGCAGAGTACTGCTGTTACGACGTGAAAATCACCAAGCTCGTCCACGAACATTCCGTCGCGCACCGGCAGCTCTTCTACAAAAATCGTTTCGGCGCGAAGCTGCCGATTCCGGTGACGTGGTGATGGTTCAGATGACTGTCGCGACGTGAAGATTCGAATTGGAAGCTTGCGTCGGTGCTTCGCGTTTGGTTATTTAGCCGTGGAGCCCACGTGGCGGAATTGGCAGACGCGCTAGATTCAGGTTCTAGTGAGTAACATCGTACAGGTTCAAGTCCTGTCGTGGGCACCATCTCCAAGGTGATATTAATCGACCGGCTTTCGGCTGTCCGCGCACAACGCCGACGCTTGCGATTATCTGTGCACCACCTGCCGCTCTATTTCGGAAGGTTCTTTCGGAGGAAGTTCAGGAAGTTCCCGTGCATGATCGCCTCGATGTCGGCGGGTTTGTAGCCGCGTTGGGTGAGGAGTTCGGGAACCTTTTGCAGGTCGGCGATGGTATCGAGATCCATCGGCGATTGTTCGCGACCGAAACCGCCGTCGAGATCGGTGCCGATGCCGGCATGACGTGAATTGCCAGCGAGCTGACACACGTGGTCGATGTGATCGACCATGTGCTGAAGTTTTACGCCGACGTGTTCAGGGCGGGTTTTTCCTTTCACCCAACCGGGCACCATCATCCACGCGTCGAGTGCGGCGCCGAGCACGCCGCCGCGTTCGATGATCAACTTGATCTGATTGTCGTCGAATTGCCGACCGTCGGACACGAGGGCGCGGCAGTTCTGGTGGCTCGCCCAAATGGGGCCTTTGAAAATTTTCGTGGCTTCCCAGAACGCTTCGTCAGCGAGATGGGTGCAATCCATGATCAAGTGAAGGCGATCCATTTCCTTCACGAGCTCGCGTCCTTGTGGACTGAGCGGGCCGGTGGCTTCGGTGCCGGGCGCGTAGGTGCCGGGGCCGTAATGCGCCGGACCGATCGCACGCAGACCTTGCGCCACCGAACGTTCAAGATGCTTGAGCGTGACCATCGAGTCTGCACCTTCGAGGCTTAGGACGTAACCGATGGGTTTCTGAGCGACATCTTTTCCGCCGTCTTGCATCCAGAGCGTCACCATCTTTTCCAAGCCAGCGACGTTGGTGATCGGGAACAGTTCGCCGCGCTCTTCCATGGCGCGATACCACGCAAGCTGGCCTTGGGTTTGTGCCCAAGCCTGCTCCGGCGAATGCCAGCCGGGCCGGGGATTGGATTGCTTCACGTAACGGGCAATTTGCGTCGCCACGCAAATGCCTACGCGACCGCGGCGCATTTCGGGAAAGCACACGGTGCCGTTCGCACGATCTTTCCGGTCGGTCTGGCCTTTTTCGCGCGCACGAATTTCATCGATGGGCCGCGTGAGGTCGCGGTTCCATTCGAGCGCGTTCATGCTGAGATCGAGATGGGCGTCGAGAATGAACATGGGCGGAAACTAGAACGGACGTTGTCGGTTGGCGACTACTTAGATGGTCAATTGCCGTTCGCGGGCGGCAACTTTCCAACGCGCGGTGGCACGACCCTTTTCAATCACGACCGCTTGAGAATGCAGCGCAACGGTCGGGCAGATGTGCCACGGCACGCCGTAAATGCAATCGCCGACAGCGAATTCATGGGCTTGCGCAGTTTCCACGACGAGGTGCTCCTCGCTGTGCATGACCGCCTTCGCGTCGGGAAGATTGAGAAAAATCACGCGCGGATGCGGGTTCTCGGCAGCGATGGCTTTGTGGCCGAGATCCAGCGTAAGCCGGTTCTCGCCGGGCTTGCTCACGACGCGGGTGAGTACCAATGCCGCGTGAAGAAAATCCATGTCGGGACATTTCGTGCCGTAGCCGGCATCCCATAACACGCACGTGCCGGGGCTGCACTCGACTTCGCCACGCTTGGCGTGAACGGGAAACGTCGGCGTGCCGCTCGCGATGTAGTGCGGCACGGGGAGGCCGAGCTTGATCAACTCCTGCCGCAGGGCGTTGACGGACGCATAAGCTTCTTCGACTCGTTGCGTTCGCGTGGCGAGTTCCTTGTCGTGAATGTGTCCATCGTACGCGTGCAGGCCGCCGGGCTTGAGGGCGGGCAACGTGGCTATGAGCCGGTAAAGTTCCACCGCTTTCGGTCCGGGCATGACGCCGGTGCGGTGCATGCCGCAGTCAATGTCGAGGAACACTTCGACGGTAAGCTTCGCGGCGGTTGCGGCTTTCGATAGCGCCTGTGCGGCACTGGTGTCATCGACCCCGGTGGCAAATTTCGTCGCAGGAAATTTTTGGATGAGTTGGAGAAATCGCCCGACGTTGGGTCCGACGAGCGGATACGAGAGCAACACTTCCGCAGCGCCAGCTCCGGCCGTGAGTTCCGCTTCTGCGATCGTGGCGCATTTGAATTTGTTCACCCCTTGCTCGATCTGAAGCCGGATTACTTCCGCCATCTTGTGCGTCTTCATGTGCGGACGCAGCCGTTGTGGCCCGCCGGCGATGGCGACCATGCGCCGGATATTTTCGCGGATGCGATCGGGATAGACCAGGAGGGCGGGGGACGGAACGTCGGTGACGTTTTCCACGGTAAACCAGTTGGTCGATATTTTCATAAAGCACGAAACCCAAATTTCGAAATTCTAAACAATTTCAAAGGTTCAAAACGGCAATGTTCGAAACGATCACTCGGACTTGCGGACGATTGCGCCGAAGATGCTTGTCAATTCGTGAGCTTCTCGAACTAGGCGGTCGCGTTCCGCTTGTAGTTCCGATTTCGTGCTGACGTCGATCAGTCGCAGAAATAGACGACTTTCTTTCGCTTCCTTACGGCAGATTTTGATTCGGAGCAGGAAGTCCTTTTTGCTCAAAGACTCATTGGCTTCGATGTAATTCGCGGCGACTGAGCCGGAAGCTCGTACAAGTTGTTTTGCATCCTCGATGTTACAAAGTGTCCGCGGCAACTTTCGAATGAAACTTCGAACGTGGGATGTGAATTCGTACGTTCGATCTTCCAAATCAAATCGTTTGGGATTTTCCCCTTCGGCCATTTGAATTTGTTTAGGGTTTCGGATTTCGAGCTTCGGATTTTTTGAGAGTCGAAACGATGATTTCTCAGGCCAATTCGAAGATCGCTTCAATCTCCACGGCGATATTTCCCGGCAACGATCCCATGCCGACGGCACTTCGCGCGCCGACACCGTTGTCGGGACCGAACACCTCCACCATCAACTCGCTGTAACCGTTGATCACTTGCGGGTGCAACGTGAAGTCCGGCGTGGCGTTGACCATGCCGAGCGATTTCACGAGCCGCTTGATGCGATCGAGGGAGCCGAGTTCGTTCTTCAACGTCGCGAGAATCGTCAGGCCGACCTGGCGCGCCGCGGCCTTGCCTTGTTCGAGCATCAAGTCCGCGCCCACGCGTCCGGTGATCATCGTGCTATCACATTTGCAAGGGCCGTGACCGGACACGTAGACCATGTTGCCGCTGATCACAACGGGTTTGTAAATTCCGCCGGGCTTCTTGGTTGGTGGAAGTTGGAGATTCAATTCCGCGAGGCGTTTTTCGTGGCTCATGATTTTAAGATTTGGAACGAGCGAGGGATACACGGCCTGCGAGCCGTTCGCAAGCTTCGTGAGGCGAAGTCGGGTGAAGGGACGACAGAAAATCCGGGGCGACTTGTGGCTTTGGGCTTTGAGCTCATTTCCCTTTCCGCTATAAGCCCACCTACATGCTCAAGAATCTACTCGCTCCGCTGATCGAATGGTATCAAAGCGCGCTCGAAACCGGCGGCTATTGGCTGGTTGCGTTGCTGATGGCGATGGAGAGTTCAATTATTCCGCTGCCCAGCGAAGTGGTGATTCCACCCGCCGCGCACTTCGCGCACACGCAAGGCAAACTCACCGTATGGGGCGTCGTCATCGCGGGTACGATCGGTTCGTGGCTCGGTGCCGCGGTGATGTATTGGGTCGCGCGCTGGGGCGGGCGGCCGCTGATTTTGAAATACGGTCGCTACTTTCTGATCCCGGAGGAGAAAGTCCACGCGGCGGAACGCTGGGCGGCGAAGTTCGGTTCGATGGGAATTTTCGTTTCGCGATTGCTGCCCGTCGTGCGTCATCTCATCGGCATTCCGGCGGGCATCGTGGAAATGAACTTCAAGCTCTACTCGCTCTACACCTTGCTCGGCTCCGCGATCTGGTGCTCGGTCCTCGCGTGGGTCGGCATCAAGGCGGGGCAGGACGAAAAACTCATGGCCGGCAGCGTCCACCAACTTTCCATCTGGGTCGGAGGTGCGATGCTGATCATCGGCGGGCTCTACTACTTCTTCGTCCACCGCCACATGGCGGACAAGGGCGAGGGGCGAAATGCGAAGGGCCAATAAAGCGATGAAGTGCGTCTCGCACTTCGTGCCTCGCACGCCAGACTTTTAGTCTTTCACCCGCACCAGCGTCTTCACAAACTTGTTCCCCTTCGTCATCGAGCGGAACAAGTCCGGCAACTGGCTCAACGCGCACTCGCCATCGACGAAATCCGCCGCGCGTATCACTCCACTCTCAATAAACTCGAGCGCCTTCCGGATCGTCCGCGGCGTGTGATGGAAACTCGCGCGCAGCGTGAGGTTGGAATAGTGAATCAATCCGGTGTCGAGCGTGACTGTGGTTCCGCTTGGGCAGCCGCCGAATAAATTCACGAGCCCGCCTTTGCGCACGAGTTTCACCGCGGCTTCCCACGTCTCCGGTTTGCCTACCGCTTCGATCACCACGTCGAAATTTTTCTTGGACGCGCCACGAACCGCGGCGACCACGTCGTCCTTGCCGGTGACGTCGATCACCTCGGTCGCACCGAGACGCTCGGCGGCTTGCAGGCGCGCGGCGCCGCGACCAGCCACTGTGATGTCGCAGGCAGATTGCATCGCGAGTGCAACGAACATCAGACCAATCGGTCCCGCGCCGATGATCAGCACCCGATCGCCCCGGCGGAGATGGGAATCCTCAATCCCTTGCACCACGCAGGCGAGCGGTTCGGTCAGTGCGGCGTCGCGGAAACTCGTTTCCGGCTTGAGCCTCAGCAGGTTCTTATGCACGAGTCGCGCCGGAACCACAATTGACTCCGCGTAAGCACCGTTGAGGAACTGCAGATCGTCGCACAGGTTCTCCTGACTTTGATCGCAGGCCTCGCACTCGCGACACGGTGCGGAATTCGCCGCAACAACACGTTCGCCGACTTTCCAGCCTGCGGCTTCGGGCGTGACTTCGCTGATGACGCCGGCCAGTTCGTGGCCGAACACCGCGGGCGGCACAATCATCTTCGCGTGATAGCCGCGCTTAAAAACCTTCAGATCTGTGCCGCACGTCAACGCGGCTTCGATCGCGATCCGAACCTCGCCCGGTCGGAGCGGAGCGGGCGCGATGTCCTCGAGACGGACATCTTCTTTTCCATGCAACACGGCGGCTTTCATCGGGTCGAGATTGGCGGGAACGGGGGGCGCGGGTCAAAAGTATTCAGTGTTCAGTAATCGGTAATCAGTGTTCAGTATTGGCCGCCCGCGACGGACGCGGGCCTTTGCTCATTGCTGGATACTGATTATTGTTTGCTCGCTCATGCCGCCATTTTACGACACGCACGCACACCTCGACTTCCCGGATTTTGCCGCCGAACTTCCTGCGGTGATTGAACGCGCCGCCGCAGCGGGCATCACGAAAATCATTTCCATTGGCACCACGCTGGAAGGCAGCCGTCGCGCCATCGCACTCGCCGAGAAGTTTCCTTCCGTTTACGCCGCGATCGGCTGGCATCCAAATGAAGCCATCAATGCACCCGACGATGTTCGCGAGCCGCTGCGCGAACTCGCGCGGCACCCGAAGGTTGTCGCGATTGGTGAAACGGGGCTCGATTACTACCGCCTGCCGAGCGCGAACGGCGGCACGCCCGACGAAGATGCGCGCGTGAAGGCGAAGCAAGCGGTCGTGTTTCAGCAACAACTCGAAGTCGCGGCCGAGACCGGCCTCAACTGCGTCATTCATCAGCGCGGCGATTGCCTCGCCGACACGGTCCGGATGATGGAGCCGTTTGTGGGCAAAGTGCGCGGCGTGTTTCACTGCTTCGTCGGGACACCCGCCGACCAGACGCGCGTGAATGCGCTCGGTTCGTTGACGAGTTTCACCGGTATCGTGACCTTCAAAAACGCCGACACCGTTCGCGCCAGCGTGGCCGCGGCGGGTGAGTTCATGTTGGAAACCGATTGCCCGTTCCTCGCCCCTGTGCCGTTTCGCGGCAAGCGCTGCGAGCCGGCTTACGTAAAGGAAATCGCCGACGCCGTGGCTCACGTGCGTGGCTGCTCGCTCGGCGAACTGAGTGCCGCCACCTGCGCGACCGCGGAACAGTTCTTCCCCAAGCTCCGCGGTTGAGTTGGCGAGAAACCCTTCACATGACTCGCCAGCCCATCGCCAAAGTTGCCGACCTGAAAAAAGGGGAGGCCGTGCGTTTCACGTATACCGTGGAAGGGATTTCCCGCGAAGGTTTCGTCGTGCGTTTCAAAGGCCGCGTGGTGGCTTACGAAAATGTGTGTCGCCATCTGCCCGTCGCGCTGGATTTTGGCGACGGCAATTTCTTCGCGACTGACGGTCGGCATTTCATCTGTTCCCAACACGGCGCGATTTACGAACCGTTGACCGGCCTCTGCGTCCGCGGCCCGTGCGAAGGCGCGAGTCTCAAGCCGCTGCCAATCGAGGTGCGAGACGGTGAAGTGAGCGTGTTGCTTCCTGAGTAGTGCTGCGTCGTGTTGAGGACGCGCTGCGGTCGCGAGGTGATAGTTGAGTGACTGCAAACGGCTCAAGCGGGTCTGGGAATCACCTTGAACTTCCAGCGTGGATTTGTTGAGGTCGGTGCGTCGAGAATTCTAATCGAGGCTATGGATGATAAAGCCCATCTGAGTTGCCCGCGTCTTCCCTTATTCGTGGTGCTCCTGCTGGTTCTTTTGGTTGCCAACACCCTGCGCGCGCAATTGGTCGCCGATGGAGCCACTCGGACGATCAGCAATGTCACCAATACATTCGGCGTCGATTTGATTGTTGGCACCAGCGGCTCTTTCACGCGACTGATCCTTAGTAGCTCGGCGCTTCTGACGAACAATGGATACGCGTATATCGGATTCAACGCCGGTGCCAACAGCAACGCCGCCGTCATTCAGGACCCCAACACGCGCTGGCTCATGAGCGGCAGCGTGTTGGTGGGTTCGAGCGGATCATTCAACACGTTGCTGATCACCAACGGCGCGCTGATGTCGAGCAGCAACGGCACAGTTGGTGCGCTGTTCGGGGCTAACAGTAATCAGGTCACTGTTACTGGCACCGGCGCAACGTGGAGTAACAGCACGCTCTTATCGGTGGGCTTATTGGGCTCGTTTAATTCATTGCTGATCTCCAATGGCGGAACGGTCAGTGCGGCGCGTGTGGCGGTGGGGAATCTCGCGGGCGCCACCAACAATGTGCTCCGTCTCGCAAGCGGATCGCTCATCGCCCCCGGCGGTCTCACGGTGAATTCCGGAAACACGGTCGCCGGCAACGGTACCGTTACCGGCAACGTCACCAACCTCGGCGCTATTTCGCCGGGCAATTCCATTGGCAACCTTACGGTCAATGGCAGTCTGAATTTGAGGGCTGGCTCCGCGATGAATTTCGATATTGGCGGTCTGGTTCCTGCGGCTCAATACGACACGGTGACCGTTACCAACGCTGTGCAGTTCGGGGGCACCTTGAACTTGAGTCTGCTCAATGGATTCCTGCCTGCGTCCGGGAATAGTTTTACGTTGATGACTTATGCCTCCAACTCGGGTGCGTTCGCCAACGCGACGAACGGCTCGGTTGTGCAAACCACGGATCGCTTGCGGAAATTCACTGTGCTGTATACGCCAACCAGCCTTGTGCTGACCAATGCCCAGCCAGGCGACGGGGTGCTTCTACTGACGAGCATTGTTCCCGGGAACAACGCGGTGACGGTGCGCTTCCAATCCACTCCGACCAATCAATACGAGATCCAATACTCGTCGATGCTGACGAATTGGACGGTGGTGAGCAACGCGGCCAAGGACTACACGACGAACCCGCCGGGCATCACGACTTGGATCGACAAGGGAACCAACACGAGCGGATTGCCGTTGCCCGCCGTGCGCTTTTACCGCGTGCGGCAATTGCCGTGATTTAGTGTCGCGCGTCTCTCGCGAGCAGTCGGCTTAGCGAGCGGGAGCTCCGATTGGTAACGGCGCGATTCGGCGTTACAGCACGATCGCCTCGTCGATCAGCATGACGGGGATGTTGTGTCGGACGGGGTAGAGAACTTTGCCATCGGCGCGGAGCAGGGCAGCGTCGAGTTTCTCGGCGACACTTTTGGCGGCGCGGTTCTTCAATTCGCCGCGGCTGACCTTCTGATTCAGCGAGTCCACGAGCGCGCTGTCCGCGAGCGTGAGGCCTTGACGAGTCTCGGGACAGCAGAGGATTTTCAACAATTCAGCGTCGATCATGGGGCCTTACGGTTTCACGGCACGGATCGCCGCTTCGTAAACTTTTTTCACGGGCACGCTGTGTTCGTCCGCGCGGCGTTTGCAGGACTCGAATTCGGGCGCGGCTTGCACGACCTTGCCATCGAGGCGGCCGAGTTTTACGGTCACCGTGCCGAACGCGGTGCTGACGGTGGCCATCTGGCGGCGCAGCTTGCGGCGTTCGCAAATTGAGCGGCGCACTCCGAAAGCGGTCGTCTCGCGGAGCATGAGTTCGGCGAACTTGTCGGCATCGCCGGCATCGCAGAGCACGGTGAGCAACACGCCGGGGCGATTCTTCTTCATCTGAATCGGCGTGTGGAACACGTCGAGCGCGCCGGCGGTGAGCGCTTGTTCAACAAAGTGTCCGAGAATTTCCGCGTTGATGTCGTCGAGGTTGGTCTCGAGAACGGCGACGGAATCGGTTTCCCAATCATGGCCGCTCGCGTCGGCGACGACTGTGTGGCTGCTGATCGCCGACGGTTGATCGCTACCGGCCGTCGCTTTACCGAGAACGGCGCGCAGGACGTTCGGGCGGGTTTTGTTGTCGCGTGTGCCGAGGCCGTAGCCGATTTTTTCGGCGACGATGCCGCGCATGGGGCCGAAGCTTTCGGCGAATTCCGCGAGCAACGCTGCGCCGGTGGGCGTGACGAGTTCGTGCGGTTCCTCGCATTGCGTCACGGCGACGCCGCGCGCGCCGAGGATCGAGAGCGTGGCCATGGTCGGGACGGGGAAGCGGCCGTGCGCGCAATTCACCCAGCCGGTGCCTTCGACGACGGGCGCCGCGAGCACGCGCGGTTTGCCGAGCATTTCCAACGCAATGCACGCGCCGACGATGTCGACGATGGAATCGACCGCGCCAACTTCGTGGAAGTGAACTTCCTCGGGCGGGTGGCCGTGAACTTTGCCTTCCGCGACGGCGATGCGGTGGAAGACGGCGATGGATTTCTGCTTCACCCACGCGGACAGCGCGCTGTCGTGGATGAGCTTTTTGATGTCGGTGAAGTTGCGGTTGTGCGCGTGTTCGTGGGAATGCCCGTGGTCGTGATCGTGGTCATGATCATGACCGTGCTCGTGCGCGTGTTCGTGGTGGTGATGGTCCTCGACGAATTCGGTTTCGATCTTCTCGGTCTTCGCGCCGCGCTTGAGTTTCAGGATCGCCTTGAACTCGTGCGGTTCGGGCAACTCGGTGGTGGCTTCGAGGTAATCTTTCTGGGTTTTGAATTTGAACGTCTGGCGTTTCTTGCCGCGGAGCGTTTCGAGAGTGACCGCGTTGGCGGTGGGCAACTTGGTCGCGTGACCGTGCTCATCGAAAAAGTAGAGACGGAACCGCGGAGGAACACCGGTCTCGAAGACGCTTAATTCCACGCGGCTGTTCTTGCTGGTGACGAGCGGGCCACCGTGTGGGCCGTGAGATTCTCCGGCAAGGTGATCGTGATGATCGGCGCCGTGCGCGTGCCCGTGATCGTGGGAATGATCATGGCCACAATCGTGTCCGCAGTCGTGGCCGTGTTCGTGCGCGTGGCTGTGCTTCTCGTCGCCGTGAGCGTGTTCGTGCGAATGATTGGCAGCGTGACCGTGGCCGTGGTCGCAGCAATCTTGGTGTTGGTGTCCGTGCTCATGCTCGTGCTCGCCCTCGAGATGGACATCGAACTTCACGCCTTGGATGTTCGCCTTCACGGCGCGGCCGACGTGGAGGTGGAAGCCGTCGAGCTTCAGCTTTTCGAGTTCGTGCGCGAGCGCGTGGGCGTCCACGCCGAGGTCGATCATCGCGCCGAGAAACATGTCGCCGCTGATGCCGCTGAAGATGTCGAGGTAGAGGGATTTCATAAAAATGATGAAGGATGAATTATGAAGTATGAAGATGGGCGGCAGTGATTGGCATCTTTGTCACTCGCTCTTCGTATCGGCCAAGCCATTGATCTGCGCCGCGGCGTAGCCGGCGCCGAAGCCATTGTCGATGTTCACGACGGTGACGCCGCTGCTGCAACTGTTCAGCATCGAGAGCAACGCAGTGATGCCGCCAAGGTTTGCGCCGTAGCCGATGCTGGTGGGTACGGCGATCACCGGGCGCGCGACGAGGCCGCACACGACGCTCGGCAACGCGCCTTCCATGCCGGCGACGACGACGAGCACATTCGCTTTTTGAATCAGTTCGAGCCGCGCGAGCAAGCGGTGCAAACCGGCGACGCCGACGTCGAAAATGCGCTCAACGCGATTGCCCATGATTTCCGCAGTGATGGCGGCTTCCTCGGCGACGGGCAGGTCGCTCGTGCCGGCGCAGAGCACGCCGATGAAGCCGGGGCGTTTCGGCAACGGCGCTTTCTCAATCGTCACGCAGCGCGCGGCTTCGTGGTGTTTGAGATGTTTGAATTTCTTCCGCAAGGCCTTCACGTGCTCAGGCGTGAGGCGGGTGATGAGCAGGCGTTGTTCGTGCGCGAGAATTTTCTCCGCGATCTTCACGACCTGCGTCGGCGTTTTGCCGGCGCCGAAGATCACTTCGGGAAAACCTTTGCGCAGCGCGCGGTGCGTGTCGACGTTCGCGAAGCCGAGGTCGCTCAACGGCGCGGATTGAAACGCGCGCAGCACGCGGTCGGCGTCGACTTTGCCGGCGCGGAATTTTTCGAGCAGAGTGATGGCTTCGTTCGGTGTCACTTGGGGGGAAGATGCCTCGCCGGAGAAATTTTGGAATCTCAAATCACCGTCCGCCTCAAGGTTTGGCGGGGTCCCGGTGGAAATGGATGTGGTGAAACAGGCGGTTTCGGTTTCGGAAGAGATAAACGATGATGAAAATGTTGATGATGAGGACGGCCAGCACCGCGAGGGAAAAATGTTGGGCGAGCTTGCCGATCTCGGCGGGGAGGAAGATGGCCGATTCCGCGATCGCCAGCCAACTGGCCCAGCCTTGCCGACAAACTAGGCCCACACCTTCGATGAGCGACAGTATGCCGTAGGCGAGGGTGAAGCCGGCGACCCACAGCACGTCCACCTCCTTGACGTTGGCGATCCGGCTCGCCAAATCCATATAGAACTGGCGCTTGCCATCAAGGTGCAGGGTACTCAACAGGTGGCTGAACTCCAAAGGCAGATCGTTGTCCGACAGCGCCCAAAACCCCAGCGCCAGCGAGGTGAAGATGACGCCCTTGCCCACCTTGAGCGTGATGATTCCTGTCAGGGCGGCGGTACGCTGCTGAAGGGGCGGGGCTTCGGATGGCATCACGTTGCGCGCCCGTCTGGTTTGAGGTCGGGACGTCCGATTTTCTTCGGCGCGGGCTTCGTGATCATTCCGGCGAGCCGAGCTAGCAGCTCGTCACGCGCTTCCTTCGACGTCTCGACCTTGATGTAATGCAGCACGACGGGCGCGATGATCATCCCAGGGATACCCATGAGGCGTTCGCCGAGCACGAGCCCGATTAACGTGAGCCACATGGGATTTTTGATGCGGCGGCCGATGATCTTGCTGTTCAGGAAATATTCGAGCTTGTGAATCGTTACGAGAAACGCCAGCGCCAGCAGGGCGAGCCGCGGCGAGACGGCTAAACCAACGCCGATGATCAGCGTGTTGCTCAGCAGGTTGCCCACGATCGGCAACAGTCCGCACAGGAACGTCGCGCCAATGGTGACGTTGGGGTGGGGGTAATTGGTCCAAATAATGAAGATCGCCGTCAAAGACGTGTTGATGGTGGAGATGATGATCTGCGCTCCGATCACCGCGGCGAAACTCCGGTAGAACGTTCGAAAGCGCACGGTCAGATGCCGCACGATCATCGTGTAAGGGGTGCGCCGCAGTGCGTGCGGGTCGCCCCCGACATGGAAGCCGGCATTAAGAAAGACGCTCGCGGCGACGACCAGCCCGATCACGAGTAACGCTACTTCGCGAACGGCGAGTTGTGCGTAATGTCCCATGTCGTCGAGGGCGCCGGGGATTTCCCTCAGGACGATCGCTTTCAAGCTGCCATAGTCCTGGAACGGCAGTTCGATGCCCTGTTCGTGAGCGAGTCGTATCACGGCCGGCACGGTTTTCTCCGCCACCTCCGGCAGCACCACGTACGCGCGCCGAACGAAAATCACCAGCCCGCAACCGATGCCGGCCACGACGATCAGGTAGAGCGCTAGCGCCACGAGCTTGCGTCCGCCGAAGTTGAATTTGCGGAGGACGAAGTAGCCAAACAAGATTGCCAGCACCAGCGTGCCCAAATGGAGCGCGCCGGCGAGGATCAGAACCAGCGCCATGAGGGCGAAGGAAATGCGGGCTGGGTTAGCCATGTGGATGATGATGCGATAGTGCCATCCGCCGTCTGACAGCGCAACTGCGCGATGATCGCCTCAGCGGATTTTGCCCACCAGCAGCGGAACGAGTTCGCTGATTTTCACGCGTTGCTGTTGCATGGTGTCGCGGTCGCGGAGCGTAACCGTGTCGAGTAATTCGGGTTTTTCGCCGAGCGTGTCGAAATCGATCGTGATTCCGAATGGCGTCCCGGCTTCGTCCTGGCGCGCGTAACGGCGGCCAATCGCGCCGGCGTCGTCGTAAAATACCGTCATGTGCGGCCGGAGCAAATCCCGCACTGCTTGCGCCTTGGCCACCAACTCGGGCTTGTTTTTCATCAACGGGAACACGCCGACTTTGATCGGTGCGATGCGCGGATGGAACCGCATGATCACGCGCGTTTCGGATTTACCCTTGTCGTCCGTGGTAGTGACTTCGTCATAGGCGTTGCAGAGCAGCGCGAGGATCAAACGGTCCACACCGGCGGAAGGTTCGATTACGTGCGGGATGTATTGGCCTTTCGCGAGGCCTTCGGCGTCTTCCTTCGCGTCCTTGGCAGCTTGCTCAGGCGCGACGCCGACCTTCACGAGATATTTGTAGCGCGCGTCGTAGTAACGCTGTGACAACGCCTGCTTCTTAGCGTCGTCGAGCTTGCCCCACGCGGTGCGGAGTTCTTCGTCGAACACGCCCATCGTCTTGCCGGAAAAACGCTCGTGCTGGCTGAGATCGAAATCACTGCGCGCGGCAATGCCTTCCAGTTCTTCGCCAAGCAGTTCGCCTTTCTCGTCGCGTTTGCTGAACGGGAACTTGTAAAGAATGTCCACCGTGGCGCGCGCGTAATGCGCGAGCTCGTCTTGCTTCTGCCAATACTCCACGAAATCTTTTCGCGGGAGACCGATGCCTTCGTAGAAGCGGATGCGCTGCTCGACCCAATACTTGTGCCAGACTTCCCAGCCCCAGTTGGGCTGCGGTTCGCCCTGCCACGCATTGTCGCTGACTTTCGCGACGGAACCGGCGAGCGCCTCGACGGCTTCGTCGGGCTTGATGAAGAATTCGAGCTCCATTTGCTCGAACTCGCGCGAACGGAAGATGTAATTGCGCGGCGTGACTTCGTTGCGAAACGCCTTGCCGAC
The DNA here is from genome assembly GCA_044224905.1 of Limisphaerales bacterium. GTDB lineage: Bacteria > Verrucomicrobiota > Verrucomicrobiia > Limisphaerales > JBGAJN01 > JBGAJN01. The sequence continues at coordinate 544,854 of JBGAJN010000004.1, read as the reverse complement.
TTGCGCGATGCCGAAAGGAACTTTCTGACGCGAGGTTTCGAGGACGTTCTTGAACTGCGCGAAAATGGCCTGCGCGGTTTCGGGACGGAGATACGCGACATCGGCTTCCGTCGCTGTGGGTCCGATGTAGGTTTTGAACATCAGATTGAACGGCACCGGGGGCGTGAGGAGCGAACCATTCTCCGGATTGTATCGTTGGGAGTTTTCCACCTTCTCCGTGCGTTCGCCCAGCAACTCCACGTTTTGGAGACCGCGGCCCTGATAAAATAGCGTCGCCGTTTTGCGCGCGCTTTCCGGCGGTTTGCCGGGCGGCAGCAGGACGGAGTAGGGCTCGTTGGATTCCTTGCCCGCCGCGGAATCTTTCGCGCCGGAGTAATGGTACGCCGTGCCCGATTGCGGATCGATTTGATCGGCGCGAAAACGCTTCTTCGTGAGCAAGCAATCGCACATCGGATCGCTGAACGTGTCCACGTGACCGGACGCGCGCCAGATTTGCGGATGCATGATGATCGTGGCTTCGAGGCCGGAGACGTCATCGCGGTTGTGCACCATCGTGCGCCACCAGGCGTCTTTGACGTTGCGCTTGAGTTCGGCTCCGAGCGGACCGTAATCCCAGAAGCCATTGATGCCGCCGTAGATTTCCGACGACTGGTAAATAATACCGCGGCGCTTGCACAGGGAGACAATCTTCTCCATCAACACGTTTTCTTTCGGATCGGCCATAATAGAGTCGCGGAGTCTTCGCGAAGGCGCGGGCGATGTCAAGAAAGCCGCATGTGCGCGGGCTAGGGGCGCGCGTTGCTGGCGCGATGTCTGGCGTAGTGTTTAAGAATCTTGCGGTGAGCGCTCGTGAAGGCGAGTTGATCAAGCTCTGAAAAGGGCGTCCATCGACCTTCCGCTTTGGGCGGGGAGCGGTGGGGCGCGAGGCTTGCAATCTGCGCGGTCAAAGTAATTCGATAGCGGGTGATGGAATGTTTGATCGTGCAGAGTTGCTGAAGCGTGCTCGCTCGAATGCCTAGCATGGCCCGCGCTGACTCGGCGAGGTCGTGGCCGTCGTCAGTGATTTCGAGGTTTGGAAATTCCCACAACGATCCGTTGAGAACGTCCTTCGGGCGTTGCTGGACGAGGACATGCCCTTGGTGTTCCGCGACGATGGCAAAGAACTGGCGTGCGGTGGCTTTGACGCGTTTGCCGAGATTGGGCAGCAGCGCGGTGAGGTTTTTTTTATTCGCTACGCAGTCTGATTTCAACGGACAGGCCGAGCAATTGGGATTGCGCGGTTGGCAAATGGTCGCGCCGAGTTCCATTAGCGATTGATTCAGGGCAGAGCAGGGGCCGGATAGCAGAATTGCCGAATGGTGATTGCGAATTGCGGATTTGGGGAGCTTTGCAGCTGACGAAACAAGTTGTTCGGCGAGTTGCCAGATTCTCTCGTTGGTCGCTTTGTCGCGCGGGTTTTCTTGAATGCCGAAGACGCGCGTGAGAACGCGAATCACGTTGCCATCGACGATGGGGCGCGGCTGATTGAAGGCGATGCTCGCGATGGCGCCGGCGGTGTAACGACCGATACCGGGAAGATCGAGGATCGCATCGAAGTCGCGTGGAAATTCGCCGGAATGTTGATCGACGATTTGTTGCGCGGCCTTTTGCAAACTGCGCGCGCGAGTGTAGTAGCCGAGGCCTTCCCAGAGTTTAAGCACGCGCTCGGGTGGGGATTTGGCGAGGGCTGCGGCACTGGGAAGCTCGTGCAGCCAGCGATCGAAATACGGTATCACCGTTTTGACCTGGGTTTGCTGGAGCATGATTTCAGAAACCCAAATCGCGTAGGGGTCGAGCGTGTGTCGCCAAGGCAGATCGCGGGCGTTGACGGCGAACCAGCGCAACAGGGTGCGCGCAGGTTCGCCTGGGGGGCGACTGGCGAGGGACGGAGATTGTCTGGTCATCGCTTCGCGAGATTAGATCAGCTTGAAGTTGCGTCCAACTGAGGATTTGCCGGACGGTGAAGACCAGATTTTGCGTAACCGCGTCTGCCGACTCGATTCAATCGAGTGCAGCGCGATTATCCTGCGGGCGAAGATCTGAATTCGTTTATTTGGGAAACGCCATGAGGTTGGTGGTTCCCGAGGTTTGCATGAAGTTCATCAGACTGGCGGCCGTGGTTCCGTGGATGGTTTGCTGGACGCTTCCATCGACCAAAGCGATGTTCCCTTGGCTAACGTGCTGCTGAGTTCCCCAGCCGACGTCTGTATCATTGGTGCCCATTCCTCGCAGAACTCCGTTGGCGAACTGCCCGGATACTGAATATTTGCGCATATTCCGGTCCGCCGCGATCAAGCGCGTGGGGAAAGCCTCGTCTGCAACGTGATTGGCAGAGTAGGAAATGTTGGAATCGGCAAATCCTGGGCGCACAAAATTGGATGCGACGATATTCAGGTCGCTGGGGCAGTCGAGAATTTTTGGGGTAACGAGCTCATTCTCCATCGACTTAAAGAAGCGCCACACTTGAATGCCCGGCGGCGATCCGGCGGTGCGAAAGCTGTTGCCGTTATAGGCGGACACGAATTGGCCATCATGGTCCCCTGCATTCAAATGTGCGGCTAGGGCGATCTGCTTCAGATTGTTGGTGCATTTGATGCGCAGCGCCTTGGCTTTTGCTTTGGACAGCGCGGGCAGCAACAAGCTGGCGAGGATTGCAATGATCGCGATGACGACCAGCAATTCGATCAGGGTGAACGCGAGGAGGAAGCGGCTTTGGGAGGTTTTTTTCATAGAGTTACTTCAGGTTTGATGTCTGAATGCTCGCTGCATGAACAGTGTTGTGGGACGTCGCTAACTTGCGCCGAATCCTAAGCGTGTCAACCTGTTGCTGATTTTATTATGAACTTAAAACCGCGAAAGAGTGCCGCCAGTTGCCTGCATGGGGATTGTTCGTGCGTGCTGTGATTTCAAATAAACCATTAATTGTTTGTGAACGGTAAACCGTTGACCTCGTACACTTGCAAACTCTCGGCCACGCAAGCGGACGCGTTGCTCGCGCATTTACGTGCGAGTCACTTCGATTTTCGCGAGGTGCCGTATGCGAAGTTCGCGGGTGCGAAGGACAAATTGAACATCGTCTTCTACACGTCCGGAAAACTCGTCGTGCAAGGGAAGGGGACGCAAGAGTTCGTGGAGTTTATTCTCGAGCCGGAGATTCTGAAGGAAGCGAAAGTCGGCTATGAAGCCGTTCTGAATCCGGAATTGCTACTTCCCCGAATCGGCGTGGACGAAAGTGGTAAAGGCGATTTCTTCGGGCCGTTGTGCGTCGCCGGCGTTTATGTGAATGCCGACGTGATCAATGCGTGGAAAGACGCGGGCGTTCGTGATTCCAAAAATATTTCGAGCGATAAAAAAATCGCCGATCTCGCCGAAGTGATTCAGAACACGCCCGGCTGCATCACTTCTGTGGTGCCGATCGGGAACGAAGCCTACAACCGCCTGTATACCAAAATGCGGAGCGTCAACACGCTGCTTGCTTGGGGGCACGCGCGCGTGATCGAGAATTTGATGGGGCAGCGGCAGCGCATGAATCCTCCGCCGGTGCGCGCGATCAGCGATCAATTCGCGTCGAGTAAGGATGTCGTGGCAAAGGCGCTGATGAATTTGGGTCGCGAAATTGAGCTGGTACAGCGTCACAAAGCGGAGTCGGACTTGGCGGTGGCCGCCGCGTCAATCTTGGCGAGGAATGAATTCGTCACCCGGTTGGCTAATTTGGAGAAACAATTCGGGATGAAGTTCCCCAAAGGTGCCTCCGCAGCTGTCGATGCGGCGGCGAAGGCCTTTGTGGAGAAATATGGTGCCGAACGGATGTTGCAGGTGTCAAAAATGCATTTTCGGACGGCTTTGCGGGCACAGGGGCTGCCAGAGCCGCCAAAAACCGAGTGGCGGAAGCCGGGTAAATGAACCGCTGATGATTATTATTTGGAAACTTTTTTTAGAAAACGCGTTGACACTCAAAATACGTTTACCTATTTTCACCCCCGTCGGTTGACCGTGAAAACCTAAAATCATCATCACCCCCTTGATGCCGTTCGGGTGAAAGAGCAAGGGTGATGGGTTGTTGTCGTTTTAGGTTGTCAGGATTTGGAAGCTTTGGGCAGTGCCCATGTAGCTCAGTTGGCAGAGCACGTCCTTGGTAAGGACGAGGTCATCAGTTCAATCCTGATCATGGGCTCCAAAAAACAATTTAACTAAACAAACATCATGGCAAAAGAAGCGTTTCAACGAAATAAACCCCACGTTAATATCGGAACAATCGGTCACGTCGACCACGGCAAGTCCACGCTGACTGCTGCGATCGTCGAAGTGCAGTCCCGCAAGGGCCTCGCTACTCCGATTTCCTATGCGGATATCACCAAGGGTGGTACCGTTCGTGACGCCACCAAGACTGTGACCATCGCTGTGTCGCACGTTGAATACGAGAGCCCGACTCGCCACTACGCGCACGTTGACTGCCCTGGCCATGCTGACTACGTCAAGAACATGATCACCGGTGCCGCCCAGATGGACGGAGCCATTCTTGTGGTCAGTGCTGCCGACGGTCCGATGCCTCAGACGCGCGAACACATTCTCTTGGCCCGCCAGGTCGGTGTGCCTGCTGTTGTTGTTTTCTTGAACAAGGTCGACCTTGTCGACGACAAGGAGCTGCTTGATCTCGTTGAGATGGAAATTCGCGACTTGCTCAGCAAGTACCAATTCCCTGGCGACAAGACCCCGGTTATCCGCGGCAGCGCTACGGCGGCTCTCGAAGCCAAGCCGGAAGGTGAAAAGGCGATTGCTGATTTGTTGGACGCCGTTGACGCGTTCATCCCGCTCCCGACCCGCGAAATCGACAAGCCGTTCCTGATGTGCATTGAAGACGTGTTCAACATTGAAGGTCGCGGCACTGTCGTGACCGGTCGTGTGGAACGCGGTGAGTTGCTGAAGATGTCGGAAGTTGAAATCGTTGGTCTTAAGGACACTCAGAAGACCACTGCTACCGATATCGAAATGTTCCGCAAGTTGCTCGACAAGGCGAGCGCCGGTGACAACGTCGGCGTGCTCCTGCGCGGCACCAAGAAGGAAGATGTGGAACGCGGAATGGTTTTGGCTAAGCCTGGTTCGATCAAGCCGCACACGAAGTTCAAAGCTGAAGTGTACGTTCTGTCGAAAGACGAGGGTGGCCGTCACACGCCGTTCTTTAACAAATATCGTCCGCAATTTTACTTCCGCACCTCGGACGTGACTGGTAACGTCACTCTTCCGACGGGCGTGGAAATGGTGATGCCGGGCGACAATGTCTCTGTGGACATTGAATTGATTGCCCCGGTCGCTATGGAAAAGGGCCAACGCTTCGCCATTCGCGAAGGTGGTCGCACAATCGGCGCCGGCCGCGTGAGCGAAGTTATCGCTTAAGGCTAAAGGCGAAAATTTGGAGCGCGGGGGTAAAACCCCGCCTCCGCTTTTTTGTCGCTGTATAAAAATGACAAAAACGAAGGCAGTAGGGCGGTAGCTCAATTGGTAGAGTAGCGGTCTCCAAAACCGTCGGTTGGGGGTTCGAGTCCCTCCCGCCCTGCCAACGGTGCCCGGAGGGGTGGCAGAGTGGTCTATCGCGGCGGTCTTGAAAACCGCTTTGGGGTAACACCCAACGGGGGTTCGAATCCCTCCCCCTCCGCCAGTTAATGAATTTGTGAACGACTACGTAAAATTAGCAATCTGGGTCGCCGTTATCGGCGTCGCTTTCGCCATTCTGTGGAAGAAGGGGCTGCTGCTGCGTTTCTCCAACTACGTCCAAGAGACTAAGGAAGAGTTGCGCAAGTGCACTTGGCCTTCATGGGACGAGTTGAAAGGCTCGACCGTGGTGGTGATGATCTCGACCGCTCTGCTGGGGGCGTTCACGGTTGGCATTGACCTGCTCGTAGCCACTTTGGTTAAAGTCATCACGAAGCTCTAATCGTATGAACACCCAGTGGTTTGTCATTCACACGCTTTCCGGCCAGGAACAAAAGGTCAAGGACAGCATCGAAAAGCGCCTCAAGTCTGAAGAGATGGGCGAATACATCAAGGAAGTCTTGGTGCCGATGGAAAAAGTCGCCGAAGTTCGTAGCGGAAAAAAGACCGTTACCACTCGCAAGTTGTATCCTGGTTACGTCTTCATCGACATGGCGTTGCTCGACGAGAACAACCGCATCATCGAGAAGCCTTGGTATTTCATTCGCGACACGCAGGGGATCATCGGTTTCGTTGGTGGTGATCGTCCTTCGCCGACTCCGGCGGATGAGATCAATGTCATCAAGGCTCAGATCTCGGATTCGGAAGATCACGAGAAGCCGAAGGTCAACTTCGACGTGGGCGAAACGATCAAGATCAACGACGGCCCGTTCCTCAATTTCAGTGGTGTGATCGAAGAAATCGAACCCGAACGTGGCAAGTTGAAGGTCACCGTGAACATTTTCGGCCGCAATACGCCGGTCGAACTTGAGTACTGGCAGGTTGAAAAGGCCTGATTCAGCGGTTTTGAACCCCTTGAAAGTTTTTCGGAATAATTGTTGAAAAGTCCGCCGCGTCTGAGACACTGACCGGCTCAATTTAAGAAATCGATTTATGGCTAAGAAGAAAGTCGGCGAAATCAAATTGCAGATTCCTGCAGGTCAGGCGAATCCCGCCCCGCCCGTTGGTCCCGCGCTCGGTCAGCACGGCGTGAACATCATGGCGTTCTGCAAAGAATTTAACGCTGCCACGAAGAGTGAAGCGGGGATGATCATCCCGGTTGTCATTTCCGTTTTCCAAGACAAGTCTTTCACGTTCATCACGAAGTCGCCGCCTGCTTCGATCCTGTTGAAGAAGGCTGCAAACATTGCCTCCGGCTCCAAGACGCCGAACAAGGAAAAGGTCGGCAAGGTCACCCGCAAACAGGTGATGGATATTGTGAAGATCAAATTTAAAGACATGAACGCAACGAGCGAGGAAGCCGCGTTCCGTATTGTCTCTGGTACCGCCCGCAGCATGGGCATCGAAGTTCAGTCCTAAACCAAAACCGCGGGAGAATCCGTCAAATCGGATTCGTTCGCACCGCACCAAACAACATGCCGAAGCAACACAGCAAAAGATTCCGTAAAGCACTGGAACTCGTGGACGCCTCCAAGGTGTATTCACTTAAAGCCGCCGTCGACGTTCTGGCCAAGTTCCCCAAAGCCAAATTTAACGAATCCATCGAAGTCGCCATGCGTCTCGGTGTTGATCCGAAGCAGTCGGACCAGATGGTCCGCGGCACGGTTCCGCTTCCCCACGGCAGCGGCAAGACTGTGAAGGTGCTTGTGTTCGCCAAGCCTGGCGCGGCAGCTGATGCAGCTCGTGGTGCCGGTGCTGAGTTCGTTGGCTTCGATGACATGATCAAGAAGTGCAACGAAGGCTGGTCTGATTTCGATGTGGCAATCGCCACGCCGGACGCGATGTCCGAAGTGCGTAAGCTTGGTAAGGTTCTCGGACCGCGCGGCTTGATGCCCAATCCGAAAACCGGCACCGTCACGGAAGACACGGCGAAGGCTGTGAAAGAAGTGAAGGCCGGTCGTGTCGAATTCAAAGTCGACAAGGCAGGCAATGTTCATGTCCCGGTTGGCAAGGCGAGTTTCACGCCGGAGCAGATCGCTGACAACGCCCGTTCCGTCATCGACGCTGTGGCCAAGGCCCGTCCTTCCAGCGTGAAGGGTGTCTTCATCCAAAGCTGCGCCATTTCCGCCACTATGAGCCCGCCGGTTCGCGTTGACTTGCGCGAATTCCAGAGCGCGGCCTAATTCAACCTGAGGAAAATTTCATGCGCGCCGAAAAGCAATTCATCACTAACGAATACGTCAAGCGTTTAAACAGCTCGCCGTTTTTCATCGTCGTCGACTACACCGGATTGACCGTGGGCCAGTTCACTGAACTGCGCAAACGCCTCAACACCTCCGGATCGGAAGTTCACGTCGTCAAGAACTCCATTTTCCGTATTGCGGCCAAGGAGGCCGGGCTCGCGGATCTCGCCGGCGCTCTCGTCGGGCAGGTCGCCGTGGTCACCGGACCCAAGGACGTGTCTTCTGCGGCCAAAGCCGTGAAGACGTTCCAATCGGAATTTGAAAAGCCCAAGATCAAGTTCGGCTATCTCAAGGATCAACGGATCGACGCCGACACGATCAAGGCGCTCGCCGATCTTCCCTCGATCGAGGTGCTGCGTGGCAAGTTGCTGGGCGTGCTCTTGGCTGCGCCGACCAAGCTCGCCGCGCTGCTCAACACTCCTGGAAACCAGCTCGCCCGCGTCCTTCAGGCGCGTGTCGACAAGGGTGCCTGAGCCGTTGCCGAAAAACACTTTTCACCGCCGTTGGTGTCAATGGCGGTGAGATTAACCAACACACAACAACAAAAGTAAATCGTCGGTTCGCAGGCCGTGAACTGAATACCGCCGTGGCCGCGGTGGACGACGAGACGAAAGAAAAAGTATATGGCTGACTTAGCTGCAATCGTTGAACAACTGGGCAAGCTCACTGTCGTAGAGACGGCTGAACTCGTGAAACAACTTGAAACCGCGTGGGGCGTTACCGCCGCCGCGCCCGTGGCTGTTGCCGCTGCTGGTGCTGCTGCTGGTGGTGCTGCTGCTCCTGCCGCTGCTGCGAAGGACACGTTCGACGTGATCCTCGTGTCGGTGCCCGCCGACAAGAAGATCGGTGCGATCAAAGCCGTTCGCGAAGTGAAGGCCGGTTTGGGCCTCGCCGAAGCGAAGGCGCTCGTGGAAGGCGCTCCGAAGCCCGTCCTCGAAGGTGCCAACAAGGCCGACTCCGACGCCGCCAAGAAGAAGCTCGAAGAAGCTGGCGCGAAGGTCGAAGTCAAGTAAGGTTCTTATTCCCTGTGCGGGGCGGCGGTTCGCCGCCGTCCCGCTTGCAGGCATCCGCAGAATTGGAAAAATTTTTGTCGAGCATCGAAACAGTCGGTCAATCGGTTCGTTAGAAAAATACTAGTGGCAGGCGGTTTCCGGCGAAAGCACGCCGGGCGCTTGCTTTTCGTCGTTTATTGAAATCCAACCGACCGGCGCGTCGCCGGTCACTGAGTAAAGGTCAAAATGGCATCGCGAGTCACTGAACGGATCAACTTCGGCAAGATCAAAGAAGTAATCACGCCGCCAAACATGATCGAACTACAGGTCGATTCCTACGTGGAATTCCTGCAGTCCGATGTCGCGAACAAAAAGCGCGATAAAAACATTGGTTTGGAAGCGGTGTTCAATGAAGTTTTCCCGATCGAGAGCTACGACGGCAAGTCCGTCCTCGAGTACGACAGCTACGAAATCGGCGAACCCAAGCAGGACTGGCTGGAATGCCTCCGCGAAGGTTTGACCTTTGGCGCGCCTCTGCACGTCACGTTCAAGCTGAAGGAAGAAAAAGGCACCAAGCAGGAGAAAGTCTTCATGGGCGAACTTCCGCTCATGACTCCGCAGGGCACCTTCGTCATCAATGGTGCCGAACGCGTCATTGTCAGCCAGTTGCATCGTTCGCCGGGTCTCGCTTTCGAAGCGACCCAGCACGCCAACGGCAAGACGCTTCATTCCTTCCGCATCATCCCGGACCGTGGCTCATGGTATGAAGCGCAGTTCGACACGAGCGACCTGCTCTACGTTTATCTCGACCGCAAAAAACGCCGTCGGAAATTTTTGACGACGACGTTCTTCCGCGCGCTGAATTTCCTCGATGGAAAAGGCACCGGCTCGGACATGGACATCTTGAAGATGTTCTATGATATCGAAGAACTTTCCATCAAGCAGGCCGAAGCGCTTGAAGAAATCCAGAACAAGGTTCTGATCGAAGACGCGCTCGATGCCGACAAGGGCATCGTGGTCGCCCGCGCTTTTGAACCGCTCTCCAAGGCGGTCATCAAGCAGATCGCCGAACTCGGCGTGACGAAAATCAAGGTCGTCGACACGACCTCGGATGACGGCATTGTTATCAAGTGCCTCAAAAAGGATCCGACCAAGAACGAGGAAGAAGCCCTCAAGGATATATATCGCCGCTTGCGCCCTGGAGATCCGCCCACGGCCGCGAACGCCCGCGCGTTGATCAAGCGTTTGTTCTTCGATCCGAAGCGCTATGATCTCGGCCGCGTTGGTCGTTACAAGATTCGCCAGAAACTCAACGTCAAGAATGACGGTGACACGCGCATTTTGACCAAGGACGACTTGATCGCCGCGACGAAGTATTTGCTCAAGCTCAAGAAGGGCGAAGGCAGCCTCGACGATATCGATCACTTGGGCAGCCGCCGCATTCGTACTGTCGGCGAACTTCTCGCCAATCAGTGCCGTGTTGGTCTGGCGCGCACCGAGCGTTTGGTGAAGGAACGCATGACCTTGTTCGATCAAGGCATGGACACGATGACGCCGCAGAAGCTCATCAATCCGAAGGCGCTCTCCGCGGTGATCCGCGACTTCTTCGGCCGCAGCCAGCTCTCGCAGTTCATGGATCAGATCAACCCGCTCGCGGAGTTGACGCATAAGCGCCGCTTGTCGGCACTTGGACCTGGCGGTCTCTCCCGTGATCGCGCTGGTTTCGAAGTCCGTGACGTGCATCCGTCGCACTACGGTCGTATCTGCCCCGTTGAAACGCCTGAAGGTCCGAACATCGGCCTCATCGCTTCGCTTGCGACGTTCGCGCGCGTCAACGATTTCGGTTTCATCGAAACTCCCTACCGCAAGGTGGAGAAGGGTCGTGTTACCGGGCACATTGATTATCTCACCGCCGATCGTGAAGAAGGCTTCACCATCGCGCAGGCGAACGCGCTCATCGACGACAAGGGACACTTCACGACTGAACGTGTCACCTGCCGTTGCAAAGGCGACTTCGTGGACGTCGAGCCGAACAAGGTCGACTACATGGACGTTTCGCCGAAGCAGCTCGTGTCCGTTGCTGCCGGTTTGATTCCGTTCTTGGAACACGACGACGCGAACCGCGCGTTGATGGGTTCCAACATGCAACGCCAAGCTGTGCCGTTGTTGATTACTGAAGCCCCGCTCGTCGCGACTGGTCTCGAAGACCGCGTGGCCCGCGATTCACGCGCCGTCATCGTTGCCGAAGAAGCCGGCAAGGTGGCCTCCGTGACTGGCAGCCTGATCATCATCACCAGCGATGGCAAGTTGCCCGAAGGCAAAAAGAAAATCGTTCACAACCCCGATGACGGCGTTTGGGTGTATCAGGTCCGCAAGTTTATGCGTTCCAACGCGGCCACCTGCATCAACCAGAAGATTCTGGTGAGCAAAGGTGACTCCGTGAAAAAGGGTCAGGTTCTCGCCGACGGTCCTTGCACCGAAGGTGGCGAACTCGCACTCGGTCGTAACGTGCTTTGCGCGTTCATGCCGTGGAATGGTTACAACTTCGAAGACGCGATTCTGATCAGCGAACGCATCGTGAAAGACGACGTGTTCACCAGCATTCACATCGATGAATTCGAAGTCGGCGCGCGCGATACCAAACTGGGACCGGAAGAAATCACGCGCGACATTCCGAACCTCGGCGAAGAAGCGCTCAAGAACCTCGGACCCGATGGCGTCATCCGCATCGGTGCTGAAGTGAAGCCTGGCGACATTCTCGTCGGCAAGATCACTCCGAAATCGGAAACGGAACTCGCGCCGGAAGAGCGCTTGCTCCGCGCGATCTTCGGTGAAAAAGCTGCGGACGTTAAGGACACTTCCTTGAAGGTTCCGTCGGGCACCTACGGCATCGTCATGGACGTGAAGGTTTCCTCCAAGAAACCCGGCGAGAAGAACTCCGCGCCGATGAAGCCCGTGGCGAATGAGTCGAAGAAAGCCGCGAAGCAGATCGACGAAGAGTACAAAGGCAAGCTGGACGAATTGCGCGAGCAACTCACCGAAGCGTTGTCCAACATTCTCCTCGGCGAAAAAATTCCGCTCGACGTGGTCAACAGCGAAACCGGCGAAATCATCATCCCGGCGAATCGCAAGATCACCAAGACGCTGTTGCGCAAACTCGCGCAGGTTTACGATCGTATCGAAATCGATCCGTCCCCGATCCGTAACAAGATCAACGAAATCATCGGCACCTTCAAAAAGAAGTTCGACGATCTCCAGATGCACCACGACGAGGACATGGGCCGCGTGGAAGCTGGTGACGACGTTGATCCAGGCATCGTGAAGTCCGTGAAGGTCTACATCGCCTCGAAGCGCAAGCTCTCGGTCGGTGACAAGATGGCCGGACGCCACGGTAACAAGGGTGTCGTGGCGAAGATCGTCGCCGAAGAAGATATTCCGTTCCTCGCGGACGGAACTCCGGTCGACATCGTATTGAACCCGCTGGGCGTGCCTTCGCGCATGAACGTTGGACAGGTCTTGGAAACGCACTTAGGCTGGGCGGCGAAGCTGCTTGGTTTGAAGTTCGCCACGCCGGTCTTCGACGGCATTAAAGAAAAGGACATCCGTGGCTACCTCAAGGAAGCCGGATTGCCTGAACACGCAAAAGTTCATTTGCACGATGGTCGCACGGGCGATCGCTACGACCAGGAAGTCGTCGTGGGTTACATCTACATGATGAAGCTGGGACACTTGGTCGCGGACAAGATTCACGCCCGCGCCGTCGGACCGTACTCGCTCGTCACGCAGCAGCCGCTGGGTGGTAAGGCGCAATACGGCGGCCAGCGCTTCGGGGAAATGGAAGTGTGGGCGATGGAAGCCTACGGTGCCGCTTACACGTTGCAGGAACTTCTCACTGTGAAGTCCGACGACGTGCAAGGCCGCACGCGGATCTACGAGAGCATCGTCAAGGGCGACAATTCGCTGGAAGCCGGCGTGCCGGAATCCTTCAACGTGCTCGTGAAAGAAATGCAATCGCTCGGCCTCGATGTGAAGGTCGGTTACGCCAACCCGCAGGAAGCGCCTCCCGGGCCCGATGCCTTGGCCGTGTTGAGCTAATAGCGCAAGAACCCAACTGAGATATTCCTATGATTCACACGAAAGAATCCGTTCGCGAGATCGTCGGTCTGGAAAAGGTCAACCAAGTTGACCACGTCGGCATTACCGTGGCGTCGCCGGAATCCATCCGCGCGTGGTCCAAGGGCGAAATCAAGAACCCGGAAACGATCAACTACCGCACGTTCAAGCCCGAAAAAGGCGGCTTGTTCTGCGAGCGCATCTTCGGTCCCGTCAAGGACTGGGAGTGCTCGTGCGGAAAGTACAAGCGCATCAAGCATCGCGGCGTGGTCTGCGATCGTTGCGGCGTGGAAGTGACCTTGAGCCGCGTGCGCCGTGAGCGCATGGGCCACATCGAACTGTCCGTGCCCGTGTCGCACATCTGGTTCTTCAAGTGCATGCCGTCGCGTTTGGGCCTCATGCTCGACATGACCGCGCGCAATCTCGAACGCGTGATCTACTACGAGGATTACCTCGTGATCGATCCGAAGCAGACGCCGCTCAAGCTGCATCAGCTGCTCAGCGAAATGGAATATCGCGAAGCCCGCGAAACCTACGGCGCGGATTCGTTCGTTGCCAAGATGGGTGCCGAAGCCGTGCGCGAAGCGCTGGCGAACGTGAAGCTCGAGAAGGAAATCGACAACCTGGTCGTCGCGATGGGCGAGACCAAGAGCAAGCAGATCCGCAAGAAGATCGCCAAGCGGATGAAGCTGTTCCAGGGTTTCATCTCTTCGAAGACTCGTCCGGAATGGATGATTCTCATCGTGCTGCCCGTGGTTCCGCCGGACCTGCGTCCGCTCGTGCCGCTCGAAGGTGGTCGCTTTGCGACGTCCGATCTGAACGATCTTTATCGTCGTGTCATCAACCGGAACAACCGGTTGAAGAACCTGCTCCAACTCAAGACCCCTGAGGTCATCATCCGCAACGAAAAGCGCATGTTGCAGGAAGCGGTGGACGCGTTGTTCGACAACGGTCGCCATGGTCGCGCTGTCACCGGCGCCGGCAATCGTCCGCTCAAATCGCTTTCCGACATGCTCAAGGGCAAGTCGGGCCGCTTCCGTCAGAACTTGCTCGGTAAGCGCGTCGATTACTCCGGTCGTTCCGTCATCGTCATCGGACCGGAACTCAAACTGCATCAGTGCGGTCTTCCCAAGAAGATGGCGCTCGTGTTGTTCGAACCGTTCATCATCCGCCGCTTGAAAGAGCTCGGCTATGTGCACACCGTGCGCAGCGCGAAGAAGATGATTGAGCGCCAGTCGCCCGAAGTGTGGGACATTCTCGAAGAAGTCACCAAGGGCCACCCGGTGTTGCTCAACCGCGCACCGACTCTGCACCGTCTTTCCATTCAGGCTTTCGAGCCTGTGTTGATCGAAGGTGAAGCGATCCGCATTCACCCGCTGGTCTGCACGGCTTACAACGCTGACTTCGACGGTGACCAGATGGCCGTTCACGTTCCGCTGTCAGTCGAAGCGCAGATGGAAGCGCGTCTGCTCATGATGGCGACGAACAACATCTTCAGCCCGTCGAGCGGCAAGCCCATTATGACGCCGACGCAGGACATCACGCTCGGTTGTTATTACTTGACCACCGAACCGCGTCCGACCGTCAAGCAACGCGAACGCAAGCTCCTATTCGGCAGCAAGGCCGAAGTGGTGTTCGCGCAATTGGACGGCGAACTCAAAACGCACGATCGCATCCGCATCGCGAATCCCGATTTCGGTCGCAAGACCACTTACGGTAACTCCGAGGCGAAGGTGATTGAAACGACCGTGGGTCGCGTGTTGTTCTCCGAGATCTGGCCTGATGAACTCGGTTTCTACAACAAGACTGTCGGCAAGTCCCAGCTCGGTGACTTGATCTGGAATTGCTACAAGCACTGCGGCCACGACAAGACCGTCGTGACGTTGGATCGCTTGAAAGAAATCGGCTTCCGTGAAGCGTCGCGCTCGGGTTGCTCCATCGGTATTGATGACATGATCATCCCGAAGGAAAAAACTCAGGAGATCGAAGGCGCGCAGAAGCAGATCGCCGAAGTTGAAAAACAATATCGCAAGGGTGTCATCACTCCGGGCGAACGTTACAACAAGATCGTCGATATCTGGACGCATTGCACCGACCAGATTGCGAGCGTCATGCTCAAGACCCTCGAGAACAACCAGGGCAAGAAAGAGTACAACCCCGTCTGGTTGATGGTGGACTCTGGCGCCCGCGGTAATCGTCAACAGGTTCGTCAGCTCGCCGGTGTTCGCGGCCTCATGGCCAAGCCCAGCGGCGACATCATCGAGAAGCCGATTCTCTCGAACTTCCGTGAAGGTCTCACGGTGCTCGAGTACTTCATCTCGACGCACGGCGCCCGTAAGGGTCTCGCCGATACCGCGCTCAAGACGGCTGACTCCGGTTACATGACTCGCAAACTCGTGGACGTGGCGCAAGACGTCATCATCCGCGAAATCGATTGCGGCACGTCGAACGGTATTTCCGTCTCGGCGATTTACGAAGGCGAAGACGAAGTGGTGAAGTTGCCCGAACGTCTCGTCGGTCGTTATTCCTGCGACGACATTCGCGATCCGAACAATCCGAAGACCGTCATCGTCAAGGCGAACGAAGAGATCGACGAAATCAAGGCCAAGGCGATCGATCGCGCTGGAATTGAGAAGGTCAAGATTCGCTCCGTGCTCACCTGCGAAAGCAAGTTCGGCATTTGCGTTGGTTGCTACGGCCGCAACTTGGCGACCGGTAATCCGGCCAAGCTCGGTGAAGCTGTCGGCATTG
The DNA here is from genome assembly GCA_044224905.1 of Limisphaerales bacterium. Taxonomy (GTDB): domain Bacteria; phylum Verrucomicrobiota; class Verrucomicrobiia; order Limisphaerales; family JBGAJN01; genus JBGAJN01. The sequence goes on along the minus strand of JBGAJN010000004.1, from coordinate 529,127 downwards.
TCGCCGCACAATCCATCGGCGAACCCGGAACGCAGCTCACGATGCGTACGTTCCACATCGGTGGTACCGCGTCCGGCACGTTCAAACAACCGCAGATCAAGTCCAAGCACGACGGTATCATCAAATACGGCGATGACATCCGCTTGGTGCAATTGGAAGACGGCAACAACATCGTTCTGAACAAGAACGGCACTGTGGCCATTCATGCCGAAGACGGCCGTGAATTGGAAACCCACACCATCGTCATCGGCTCAGTCATCTCGATTGAGAATGGCGGCAAGGTGAAGAAGGGTGACACCTTCGTGCAGTGGGATCCGTACAACGTGCCGATTCTCTCGGAGAAGGCCGGTAAGATCAAATTCCACGACATCATCGAAGGCGTTACGATGAAGCAGGAGACCGATGAAACGACCGGCCAGGAAGCCATGGTCATCATCGATCACAAGGAAGATCTGCACCCGCAGGTCATCATCCTTGACGACAAGGGCGAAGAGATTGCGAACTACCCGATTCCGTCGGGCGCGCACATCGTCGTCACCGAAGGCAGCAAGATTGTCGCTGGAACGTTGATGGCGAAAACGCCGCGTAAGACTTCCAAGACGAAGGACATCACGGGCGGTCTCCCGCGCGTGGCTGAATTGTTCGAAGCTCGTCGTCCGAAGGACGCTGCGGAAATCTCCAAGATCGACGGTATCGTTGACTTCGGACCGAGCGTGCGCGGCAAGCGTTGCATCTTGATCAAGGATGTGAAGACCGCTGCCGAGGAAGAGCATCTCATCCCGATCGGCAAACACGTCATCGTCTTCAAGGGCGACGTCGTCAAGAAAGGTCAGCAGCTCACCGAAGGTCCGGTGGTGCCGCACGAAATTCTCGACGTTTGCGGACCGCAAGAATTGCAGGAACATCTCGTCAACGAAGTGCAGGAGGTTTACCGCCTGCAGGGTGTGACGATTAACGACAAGCACATCGAAATCATCGTGCGTCAGATGTTGCGCAAGGTGCGCATCACCGAGCCCGGCGACACTCAATTCCTCTGGGGCGAACAGATCGACAAGATCGCCTTCGAGAATGAAAACGAGCGCGTCGACAAGATCGGTGGCAAACCTGCCGAAGCGTCTCCTGTGCTCTTGGGTATCACCAAGGCTTCGCTCGAAACCGAATCGTTCCTCAGCGCGGCGTCCTTCCAAGACACCACCCGCGTGTTGACCGAGGCGGCGACGTTGGGCCGCGTGGATTATCTGCGCGGATTCAAGGAAAACGTGATCATGGGTCACATCATTCCTGGTGGTACCGGTTTCGGTCATCACCGGAATGTGAAGCTCGTTCCCTTGGTCGAAGCGCCGGCTATTGAAGAGCCAGCACCGACCGAAGACCAGCCTGTTGCAGGCTAAAATCAATGGTTTTCGTTACGTAACGGAAAAAGTTCAAATATCTGTTGCAACGAAAAGTTCGTTTGTTATTATTCGCGCTCCGTTTCCCCAAATCTGGGGAGCGGGGAGCTAACTGGGTAGAGAATTGCGATGCCGACAATCAATCAACTCGTCCGTAAAGGCCGAAACAAATTAAAGTTTAAGTCCAAGTCACCAGCCTTGGAGAATGCCCCGTTCCGTCGTGGCGTATGCTTGCAGGTGATGACCCGTACGCCGAAGAAGCCGAACTCCGCGATGCGTAAAGTCGCTAAGGTTCGCCTCACGAATGGCTACGAAGTGATCGCTTACATTCCCGACGAAGGTCACAACCTTCAGGAACACTCCATCGTGCTCGTGCGCGGCGGTCGTGTTAAGGACTTGCCGGGCGTTCGCTACCACATCGTCCGTGGCACCCTCGACGCCGCCGGTGTTGAGAAGCGCCGCGTGAGTCGTTCCAAGTACGGCGTCAAGCGTCCTAAGGCCGCCAAGGCAGCTCCTGCGAAATAATTTTTATGTCACGTCGTCGTCAAGCTAACAAGAAGCCGTTGATCGAGGATGCCAAGTTTGGCAGCCCGCTCGTCACCCGTTTGGTGAACACGGTCATGAAGTCCGGCAAGAAAAGCATCGCTCAGCGCATCGTCTACGGAGCGTTCGATGAACTCGCCGCGAAGAATCCCACGATGAGTCCGCTCGAAGCGCTTCAACGCGCGGTGGACAATGCGAAGCCTCGTCTCGAGGTGAAGCCTCGTCGTGTGGGCGGTGCCACTTATCAGGTTCCGGTGGAAGTCCCCGTTGACCGTCAGCTCGCGCTGGCTATGCGCTGGCTCGTTGATTTCGCTGATGCCCGGAAGGGTCAGCCGATGAAGGCCGCGTTGGCCGCGGAAATCCTCGAAGCTTATCAAGGGCAGGGGAACGCGATCCGTAAACGTGACGAAGTACATAAGATGGCTCAGGCTAACAAGGCCTTTGCACATTTCCGTTGGTAGAATTAACCGTTATACGCCCCGGCCGTTAAGTGTCGGGGCGTTTTAGTCTCTGGATATTGTGATGCAAGCTGCAGCTGACAACACGAAGTTAAACTCGCCGAACCGGCAATTTACGCTGGAGCGGACACGCAACATTGGTATCGCGGCGCACATTGACGCCGGCAAAACGACCACCACTGAGCGTATTCTCTTTTACACTGGGCTGATTCACAAGATTGGCGACGTCGATGACGGCAACACCGTCACTGACTGGATGGAACAGGAACGCGAGCGCGGCATCACGATCACGTCCGCCGCCGTGACCTGCTTCTGGACCCAGAAGCACGTGAAGGCTGGCGAAAACGTCCTGCACAAGGCGTTCGTCAACGTTCCGATGCGCATCAACATCATTGATACCCCGGGACACGTTGACTTCACTGCTGAAGTTGAGCGCTCCATGCGCGTGCTTGATGGTGCGGTGGCTGTGTTCTGCGGCGTGGCTGGCGTTCAGCCTCAATCCGAAACCGTCTGGCGGCAGGCGACGAAGTATAAAGTTCCCCGCATCGCGTTCGTCAACAAGATGGACCGTACCGGCGCGAACTTCTACAACGCGTTGGATGACATGCGCAAGAAGCTGGGTGCTTATGCGTTCCCGATTTTCTTGCCCATCGGCGCGGCGGACACCTTCGAAGGCGTTGTCGACATTGTTAACCAAAAGGCCATCACTTGGGGCGTTGGTGACGTGGCGAATGAAGGCCTCAACTACGAAGTTAAAGAGATTCCTGCCGATCTCCAAGAGAAGGCCAAGGAAGCTTTGGCGGAATTGATCGACGCTGTTTCCAACAAGGACGACACGATCGCTGAACTTGTTCTCGAAGATAAGCCGATCACGCCGGAAGTGCTCAAGGCTGCGATTCGTCGCTTGACCTGCAAAATTGAATTGATCCCCGTCCTTTGCGGCTCCGCTTTCAAAAAGAAGGGCGTGCAAGTTCTCGTGGACGCGGTCATCGATTATCTCCCGTCTCCGCTCGACATTCCTCCGGCAACCGGCCATGAGCCGGGCACCGAAAACAAGGTCGAAGTGCCGACCGATGACAATGCGAAGTTCTGCTCACTGGCGTTTAAGCTTTGGACCGATCCATACGCGGGCAAGCTGGTGTTCTTCCGCGTGTATTCCGGTCAGCTCAAAAAGGGCGACACAATTTACAATCCGCGCACGCGCCGTCGTGAGCGCGTCAGCCGCCTGATGATCATTCAAGGCAGCGAACGTAAGGATATCGATGTGGCCTACGCTGGCGACATCGCGGCGTTGGTTGGTTTGCGGAACATCACCACCGGTGACACGATCTGCAATGAAGAGTTCGACATCGCGCTCGAACCGCCGACCTTCCCGGAACCCGTCATCAGCATGGCGGTGGAACCGAAGACCAAGCAGGACCAGGAAAAGATGTCCGAAGGTCTGCAACGCCTTGCCGAAGAAGATCCGACTTTCCGCTGCTTTACCAACGAAGAAACCAGCCAGCTTATCATTGCGGGCATGGGTGAGTTGCACCTGGAAATCATCATCGATCGTCTCAAGCGCGAATTCAAAGTCGACGCCAATACGGGCGCTCCGCAGATTGCGTATCGCGAAACGATCACCAAAGCCGCAGAAGGCGAAGGCAAGTTCATCCGCCAATCCGGTGGTCGCGGTCAATACGGTCACGCTTGCATCAACGTCGAGCCAAACGAAAAAGGCAAAGGCGTCGAGGTCAACAACAAGATCGTCGGGGGCGCGATTCCGAAGGAATATATTCCTGCCGTCATCAACGGCATCGAAGAAGCAATCAAGGGCGGCGTTTACGCTGGCTACCAGGTCATCGACATCAAGGTCGATGTTACCGATGGTTCCTTCCACGAAGTTGACTCGAACGAACTGGCTTTCAAGATGGCGGGCATTTTCGCCCTCAAAGACGCGTTCAAGAAGGCGAGCCCGATTCTCCTCGAACCGATCATGAAGGTCGAAGTGACCACGCCCAGTGAGTATCAGGGCGATCTCGTCGGCGATATCAGTCGTCGTCGCGGCGCGATTCAGAACATCGATTCGAAGGCTGGCCAGGTGGTCGTCAATGCGAACGTTCCGCTCGCGGAAATGTTCGGTTACGCTACGGCGATCCGCTCCCTCTCGAAAGGACGCGCTTCCTACTCAATGGAGCCGCTGACCTTCGAACAGGTTCCGAGCAGCGTCGAGAAGGCGATCTTGGATACGGCGGCCAAACGGCCGGCAGCTCGCACCTAATTTGACCCGACAGTAAACCTCAAACATAAAATTGTTCTTTGTATGGCTGGACAACGCATTCGCATTCGCCTTAAGGCTTACGATCATCGCGTCATCGACCAATCGGCCCACGACATCGTGGAAACCGTAAAGCGCACTGGTGCGCGCGTCGCTGGCCCGATCCCACTTCCCACCCGCGTCGAGCGCTTCACCGTGCTGCGCTCCCCACACGCGGATAAAAAGTCTCAGGAAACGTTTGAGCAACGCACTCATAAGCGCCTGCTCGACATCCTCGACCCGACCGCCAAAACCGTTGATGAGCTCAAGAAGCTCAACCTCCCGGCTGGCGTGGACATCACCATTAAAATCTGACGCAACCGCTGACGTTTATGCCACTCGGACTACTCGCTAAAAAACTCGGATCGACCCGTGTCTATGATGACCTCGGGAACGTGATTTGCGTCACTGTCGTGCTCGCCGGCCCCAACCGCGTCTTGCAAGTTAAGACTCAGGGCGGAAAAGACGGCTATAATTCCGTGCAACTCGGCTTTGATGATCAGAAGGAATCCCGTCTGACCAAGCCGTTGCTCGGCCACATCAAGAAGCAAAACGGCGCTGCCGTGAAACGGATCAAGGAATTCCGTGACTTCTCCAAGGAAGTGAAACCCGGCGACATCGTCGGACCGACCATCTTCGCCAAGGGCGACTTCATTGATGCCATCGGCATCACCAAAGGTCGCGGCTTCGAAGGCGTCGTGAAACGTCACCGGTTCGCCGGCGGCGACATGACCCACGGCGCCAAAGGCTGGCATCGCCGTTCAGGCGCTATTGGTTGCCGCTTGTTCCCCGGCACCGTCAACCGCGGTCAACGCATGCCCGGTCACATGGGCCAGGACCGTCGCACCACTCAGAACCTTGAAATCATTCAGGTTCGTGAAGCGGAAAATCTCCTCCTCATCAAGGGTTCGATTCCGGGCGCAGAAGGTGATTACGTCATCATCCGCGAGTCGAAGAAGATCGCCAAAGGATCTGCTCGCCACAAAATGATTCTGGAACAACGCGCCAAGGCGAGTGCGCCGGTCGAGAAGCCCGCCAAGGGTGCTCCGGCCAAGGGCGCTCCTGCCAAAGCCGCCGCTGCACCAGCCAAGAAATAACGTCGTATGAAGCTCGCGATTAAAAACATTTCCGGAAAAAGCGCCGGTGAACTTGAAGTCAAGTTCCCGATTATCGAAGACGGCCGCGGCACCCAAGCGGTGCACGATACCGTCGTCGCTTATCAAGCGGCCCAGCGCATGGGCACCGCTTGCACCAAGACCGCTGGCGACGTCGCCGGCACCAACAAGAAGCCGTGGCGCCAGAAGGGCACCGGTCGCGCTCGTGCTGGTTCCTTCCAATCCCCGCTCTGGCGTGGTGGTGGCGTCGTGTTCGGTCCGAAGCCGCGCGATTACACGAAGACCATCAGCCGCTCCACGAAGCAGCTCGCTGTGGCGAAGGCCCTCAGCGAACGCCTCAAGGCGGGCGATGTTGTTGTCGTTGATGATATCAAGCTCAGCTCCCCGAAGACCAAGGACTTCGTCAAAGTCCTCGCTTCGTTGAAGCTCGAGGGAACCACCGTGGTGGTCACTGCAGGCATGGACAAGAATCTCACGCTTGCCGCGCGCAACGTGCCGACTGTCCAACTCGCCGTCAGCAGCGACCTGAACACTTATCAACTCCTGCGTCCGAAGCACCTGTTGTTCACCCGTAGCGGCTTTGAAGCCCTCGAACAACGTCTCACCGAGAAGTAAGCCATGAACTCTTTCGAAATCATCAAGACCGTCCGCCTGACGGAAAAGGGCACGACCCAGGGCGAGAAGTTCAATCAATACACTGTCGTGGCCGACCGCCGCGCCAACAAGATTCAGATCCGCCAAGCGGTTCAAGAACTCTTCAAGGTCAAAGTCACCAGCGTCAACACGCTCAACGTGCGGGGTAAAGCCCGTCGTCAGCGCACGGCGTCGGCTGGTACGACTTCGAATTGGAAAAAGGCCATCGTCACGTTGAAAGACGGCGACAAGATCAGCCTGACCTAATCGAACTCAATCTTCGCGAGAGCGGTTTGCGCAAGCAGACCGCTCTTTTTTCTTTTCGGGAAGCAGCCGACGTAAGTAGGCTCTGACTATCCGTGGTCGTGACTCGTGCTGGCGAGTCCTTCGGAATCACAGCGCAGCCGTCAGAATGCTCGAAAGCTCCGCAGCCGTGAGCGCGATCGGATTCCCCTTCATGCTGCTTGCCTTCGCTGCTTTTTCGACAAGCGTCGCCACCGCTCCCTCGGAAATCCCGAAATGGCGCAAACTGGAGATCTGGAGTGTCGCGACGAGCTTCTGAACCCATCTCGTGCCTTCATCGGCAGTCGCGGCGGCGTCTCCCGTCATCAACTGCGCAACGGTGTCGAAACGCTTCAACACTTCGCTCTGCGGATCACGAGCGCGTAGAGCACTGATGTTGGTTGCCATCACGTGCGGCAAGAGCGCGGCGCACACGGCTCCGTGAGGCGCGGGAAACATTCCACCAATCGGTGCCGCGAAGCCATGCACGGCCCCGAGGCCGGCGTTTGCGAGTGCGATGCCGCCGAAAAGACTCGCCATAGCCATGTCTTCGCGGGCGGCGAGATCGTCGCCGTTTTCAAATGCGCGTTGCAGCGGACGCGCGGCGCGCCTGATGCCTTCGACACACAACGCGTCCGTCATTGGATTGGCGCGGCAAGAAACATAAGGCTCGATTAGTTGCGTGAGCGCGTCGAGTCCGGTGCTCGCGGTAATAGCAGGAGGCAGATCAAGAGTGAGCTCGGGATCGACGATCGCCACGCACGGCAGCATCAGCGGATGGCGCAGGCTGACTTTCACCTTGTGTTCAGGCGAATGCAGAACGGCGTTGCGGGTGACTTCTGAACCGCTCCCGGCGGTCGTCGGAATGGCGATGCTGGGCAGGGGAGCTTGCGTCAATGGTTGGCCACGCCCGATCACTTCGAGATGATCAAAGATGTCGCCCGTGTTGGTTACGAGGGCCGCGATGGCTTTTGCTGCGTCGAGGGCGCTGCCGCCGCCGAAGCCAATGACAACGTCCACCGTTTCTTTTCGAGCAACCTGCGCTGCAGCCAGCACGGCGGAGATCGTTGGCTCCCCGGCGATCGACACCAGTTGATGCGTCACGCTCTCCGTCGCCAGCAACTTCAACAACCGCTCCGCGCGCTTGGGATTACTGCCCGTTACGACGAGCGCGCGATTGCCGTATCCACGCGCCGCTTTGCCCGCCTCGTTTAGCGATCCGGCGCCGAAAACGATTCTTCCGGCGGTGGCGAATTCGAAGCGCATGTTTACCATCCCGCGTCAGCGGGAAAGACATTGCTGAACTTCACGCTCGTCCGCGGCACGGCCATCATCGGGGCAACGGTGTCACGCCACGTCGCATAGTGTTTCGTTTCTTTGTGGGCCGCGGGCGCATCGGCTGTGCGATAAGCCTCGACGAGCACGAAACGCGTCGGGTCATCCGCCTGTTGAACAACATCGAAACGCGCGATGCCCGGCTCCTGCACGCTGTTGCGCGCGTTCTCGACTGTGGCGGCTTTGAAGGCTTCGATGAACTCCGGCTTCACCTGAACGTGGACGTGGACGATGAGCATGGATTTCCTTTAGCGAGTTCCGCGACGGAAGCAAAGCCGCAAACCTCCTCGGCTACTTCGCGTTGGCCGTAGTGGCGGACTTGCGCACTTTCACCAGCACGGGGAATGACGTCTGCGTCCCGGGCGCGCTCACGGCGTCGTTGCGAGCCGATTGCGTGACCGCGAAGCACAGCGCGTCCTGTTCCTCGACCCACTTGGAGGCGGCCAGAAAAATCTCTCGCTCGTTTTCGCCAGCGCGGATCTGCACGCCGTTGAGGCCGATGTTGTCCACGATGATGCCAAACGGCAGGCCGTCGATGTCGAGGTTGATGAGGTTCGTGTTTCCCGCCCCGCGCACGACGCGCAACATTGCCGGAACCGTCGCTCCCGGCGCGATCGTGATCTCGAGCGGCTTCTCGGGCGCGATGACGGGTGCGTGTTTCAAAACTTCCTCGCTGCCCGGTTCCATCACGAGCTGCATGGTGGGCTTGGCTCCAACCTTCACCGACGCGAAAGGTTTCACGTCACGCGTGACGAGCTTTCCTTTGATGGTCGCCGTCGCAGTGATTTTCATTTTGGCCCAATCCTCCATCGCGGCCTTAACGTTTTCGTCGGCAAACAACGTCGCCTCGCCCGCCAGCTGGCCAGGATCAACATCTACCGGCGTGGTAGCGGTGAAACCCTTCGGCAAGTTCGCAAAATCCACGCGAATGGGCCCATCGAAACCATCCATGCGATCGACCTTTACGGCGAAGCTCGCGCCTGCGCCTGCGGGCACGGTGAGGTTCATCGTGTTCAAGGTAATGGAGAAATCCGGCACGGCCGGGCGGACCGTGAGGCGGTAGGCGAAACGTTCGCCGCCCGCGTTGCGCGCATCGGTGACGCGCACGAGAAATCTTCCGTCCGCGGGAGCGGTGAACAGTAGTCGCGAATCCGCGCCGAGCTCGCGTTCGCCGTCGTCGTCGTTGAAGTAGTTGAGCGTGAAGACTGGCAGACCATTGGGCACGAGCTTCGCGTTGAGCGGTCGCGGTTCGACGACGTAGCAAGGATCGTCCAGCGCGTGGGCGGTTGCGGTGGTGTCGAACCATGCGCGGCGTTTGCCGGCGTTGCTGAAGAAAATCATGTCGGCGTCGGGCCCGCGCGGCATACGGAAGACGCGCTCAATGTCACCGTTGAACCAGACGTATTGATTGAGGTCCATCTCCTCCCAATTCGCGATCCGGACGCCCGGTGCGTTGGCATCCTGCCGGCGGAAATTGATCCACGAATCGCGCACCGCTTGCATTTGCATCCGCGGGACCGGCTCACCTTTTGTATCGAGCACTTCGATCTTCGTGTCAGCGGGCGAGGCGGCGCGCGCCGCGAGCGTCTCGATGATGAGTTGCTGTCCGAGCTTTCCTTCGAAGGCGAACAGGTCGGCTTCGTTTGCTTTCAGAAGGCGGCCATTCACAGAGCCGGGGACAGGAATCAATTGCGCCTGTGTCGGTGAATCGTTCGGCTCCGTTTCGACGAGTTCTACGCCGTCGGTGACCATGAGCTCCGGCGTGCCGCGAGTGCGGATGGCTGATTCGAGTGGCAGTTTCGTTTTACCCGCCCCGCCCGTTTTCACGCGCACGGTGGGCGAGGGGAGGTTGTATCCGGCGAGCGTGACATCGATGTCACGATTCGGGCTGGCGCTGATGGGGAAGAATCCCGTGACGTAAGGCAGTGCGCCGAGCGTGAGGTGGTAAGTATGCTCCGCCGAACCTTCGAGCGTGACCTCGCTCACGCGCACGACGTAACGGCCATCGCGTTGAACCTTGAAAGCGAGCAACGGATCGGTGTTGTTCTCCATGCCGTAATTGCTCGCCACGACGGCGCCGCTCGCGTCGAGCAAGTGCAGTGCTGGTGTGGTGGCTTTCGAGGCAATGCGGCGCGCTTCGAGGTCGAACACGAGCGTTTGTCCAGCCTTCGCGGCGAACTCGTATTCGTCGTGCTCGCCGGATTCTTTGAGAAATCCCCACACACCGATGGGTAACGACGCGAGCTTCACGGGCGCGCCGGCTTTCGGCGGCATCGCTGAGTAGTGTTGCGGTAAATCGTCCACGTAGAATTTCAACTTCTCGCTCTCGCCGTTGGCGTTGACGGCGGTGGCATCGATTGGGGCGCGCGGCAGGGAAGCGTCGGCAGTGATTTTTACCAGCGCCTCGTCGGGTTTCTTCGGATCGAGCTTCACGATCTCCGCCTTCACCTTCGGGTTACTGAACTTCAACCCGGTGAGCTCGCCGAGGTTCTTGCCGATGAGTTTCACCTCGGTCGCGACCCCTCGCTGGGTGCCCGGCGGCTCCAGCCGAGTGAGCACCGGCTTGCCGGCCATGGCCGCTTTTTTCTCGGCCGTTTTTTTAGCCGCGGCTTTGGTGTCCTTCTTCGCGGCCTTCTGCTGCGCGAAGACGCCGTTGCGATTCGCAGCGGGAAGGAGCCTCAACTTCGCCGACTTCTTCGCGGCTGGCTTTAATGCCTGGCCGCTCGCGGCATCGTAGTAACCCAGCGAGCCATCGAGGCGGCCGATGATCAGCGCGCCGCTGCTTGTGACGGTGAGCGCAGGCGCCCAGTCGGATTGCTTCTCAAGCTGCGAACGCTCGGTGATCTCGGCGGCATTCCAGAGCTTCACCGTCTTGTCCGCGGCACTGCTCACGAGGGTCTTGCCGTCGACGGAGAAGGCGAGTTTCAGAATCGAACCCTCATGGCCGAAGCGTGTGTAGAGAAGCTTGTTGCTGCCCTCGAGCGCCTTGTCGGTCACCGACCACAGGCGGATGCGATTATCCGCGCCGGCGGCGACGACGGTCTTGCCATCGGGCGCGAACGCGACGGCGAAGAGTTCCTTGGTCGGCTGTGAGAACGTATCGAGGCGCGCGCCGTTCTCCGGATTCCAAAGTTTCACCGTGCGATCGGCGCTGGCGCTCGCGAGCACGCGTCCATCGGGGCGAAACGCGAGACCGAAGACGGCGCCGTTGTGGCCCTTGAGCGTGCGGAGTTCCTTGCCCGTCGCGGTGTCCCAGAGCTTGATGCGCTGATCGTAGCTGCCGGTGGCTAGCGTTTTGCCGTCGGGAGAAAGTGCGAGCGCGTAGAGAGCGTCGGAATGCGCGTCCCATGAGCGGATGAGTTTTCCGTCGGCGACATTCCAATGGCGAACCTCACCGATGAGGCCGGGATCGCCGGCGGCGGCGAAGAGTTGCTTGCCATCGGTGGAGAACGCGAGCGCGGTGACGTTGCCGCGGTGGCCGAGCAATGTGCGCAGAACCTTGTGTGTCGCCGAGTCGAGCAACTCGATCTCTCCGTAACGCCCGGCCGCGATGAGTTTCGCTTGCGTAGAATACGCCAGCGACGTCACGGATTTCGCGGGTGCGACCTTGGGCGCGATCTTGGGAATGTTCAGCGTCAGCGCGCTGCCGGCGGCGGGAGCTTTCGCGCCGGCATCGATCCACGCTTTGATCAGCGCGATCTCGGCGGGCTCCAAGTGTTTCTTCTTCCCGGGCGGCATGAACTGGTTCTTCCCCTCCTTGCCCGAGCGGCCCTCGAGGAATTTCACGAGCAGCGAATCTGCGCTCTTACCCGGCAGGACGGCCGCCCCGGTTTCGCCGCCCTTCATGAGCGACGCGTGATCTTCCATCACCAATCCGCCCTCGGGGTCCTGCTTGCCGTGGCAATCGAGGCAATATTGCTGGAACAATGGCGCGATGTGTTTGCCGAAATCCGGCGTCTCCGCGGCGAAGAGTTGGCCGGCGAAATACGCGACGAACGCGAACGAAATAGAAGCGAAGGTTCTCATCGGCTCAATGATTGAAGAGGAATTCGCGGCTGCTCAGCAGGCTCCAGAACATGTCTTCCACCGCGGCGCGGCGGTCGCTCTCGGGCGCGGTGGCGAGGGCTTTGGCCATCGTGGATTTCTCGGTGGCGGTCGGCATGCGATTCAAAGTCAGGAGGTAGGTTTCCTCGACGAGTTGATCGTTCGGGAGCTTCTTCGCGAGCAAGAGGTCGATGCGGTTGCCCTTCTTTGCAAGCTTGTCATTGAGGGTCTCGCCGTTGGCGATGTGGAGCGCTTGGGCCATGCTCGGCTCGCTCGTGCGCTCGCATTCGCAGGTGCTCACGCGCTCGGGACGGCCGAAGGATTTCAGGAAATACGAAGCGACGTTCGAGTCGGGTAGTTGCAACGCGCGGAAGCCCTCGGGATACATTTTGCCGAGGCCGCGATTGGCGTTGCGGGCGTCGATACGGAAGCCGGTGGGCACGGCGGTCGCGGCGGAGAAGGCGTCGAGCAGCACCTCGGCCTTGAGGCGGCGCGGATAGAAGCGCGCGTAGTAGCGCGAGTCGTCCTTGTTCTCGGGCAGCGCGACGCTCGAACGTTGATACGCCTCACTCTGCAGAATCGCGCGCATTAGCGTTTTGAGGTCGAACTTGTTCTTCACGAGAAATTCAGCTGCGGCGGTGAACAGTTTTTCATTGCTCGCCGGGTTCGTGACGCGAATGTCGTCCACGGCCTCGACTAAACCGACGCCGAAAAAGTTTGCCCAGACGCGATTCACGATCGTCTTGGTGAAGGGAACGTTCTTTGGCGATGTGAGCCAGTTGGCCAACGGCACGCGGCGATCTTGTTTGGCCGTGAGCGAAATCGGTTCGGCGTCGAGCGGCTTCGGCGCCTGAGGCCGGCCGGTGAGCGGCTGCACGAGATCGCCTTCGGTGGCGGAGAAAATAACCTGCTCATCCGTGGCCACGCCGCGCTTGGCGCGGATGCGCGCGAAGAGATTCGCGAAGCCGAAATACTCGTCGTTGGTCCACTTCTCCATCGGATGGTTGTGGCACTTCGCGCACGCGACGGAGAAGCCCAAGAACGCCATCGAGACCGTCTCGGCGGTGCGCGTCGGCTCGTCGTGGAGAATGAAAAAGTTACCCGCGCCGTTGTCGAACGTGCTGCCGGTGGCGGTGATTAGGTCGCGCACGAACTTGTCCCACGGCGTGTTGGCGGCGACGTTTTTGCGGATCCAATTGTAGTAAGCCCACATCGCGGTGGGCGGCAGCTTGTCGCTGTTGACGAGCAGGAGGTCGCTCCACTTGTAGCTCCAGTAATCCACGAACTCGGGACGCGCGAGCAATGACTCGATGAGCGCATCGCGTTTCTTCGGCGACTTGTCGGCGAGGAACGCGCGCGCTTCGTCCGGCGATGGGAGCGTGCCCGTGGTATCGAGAAAAGCGCGGCGGAGAAAATCGCCGTCGTCACTGCGCGGCGAGGGCGGCAGGTTGAGTTCCTGCAATTTCTCCATCGCCAGCTCGTCGATAAAATTGCGGCGGGGAGCCTTGGTGAAGATGCGCGGATCGGTCTTGTTCGCATAGGGCGACGTGACCGTTACAATGGCGAGCTGGCTCAGATACCACGCGCTGACGGCGGTTTCGCCATGGCCCGCGACGGTGATGCGGCCGGTGTCGTCCACGTTCGCGACGACGGTGTTCGCGACGTTGAACTTCGACCAGCGCGTGACGTCTTCGGAATGGCCATCGCTGAAATGCGCGCGCACGGAAACTTGCTGCGTGTCGCCGGGCTTCACCAGCACCTGCGGCGGGAAAACTTCGAGCCGCGTGATGCGCGGGTCTTCCTTGCGCGGACCGGGCGCTCCGGCGGCGATCCATTCGAGCAACACGCGATATTCGAGCGAATCAGTTTTAAAACGTTCGCCGCCTTTGTGGGGTACGGACGCGCTGCCCTTGAGCAGAAGCAAGCTGCGCGCGGGATCGGGAAGCGTCACGCGCCGACTCATCGCGCCGCGGGTGAGAATGGAATGATCGCCATCGTCGTCCCAGCCGCGGAGCGAAAGGCGAAAACCATTCTGCCCCGCCGCCGCGCCGTGGCACGCGCCCATGTTGCAACTCGCTTTGGTGAGGACGGGCTGGACGTTGTTGCGGAAGCTCCATTCAAACGGTGCGTCCACCTTCGCGACCGTGACCTTTGTAGAGACGCTTTGGCCATTTACCTTGGCCGAGATTGTCGCCGAGCCGTTGCCGACAGGGAGCACTGTAGAGCCTTCGACGCGGGCAATCTTCGGATCGCTGCTGGTGAACTCGACAGCGTTGGTGATCTGCCCGGTGAAATGTTTGCCGTCGAATTTCTGCACGAGCAAACTCTGCCGTGCCTCAGGACCGGTGAAGGAGATCTCCTTGGGCAAAAGGACTACGGAGTCCTTCGCGAAGGCGACGGTGACGAGGCCGAAAAACAGGACGGAGAGCAGGGGGACAATTCGCGTGCGCATTCGGAAATTAAGCAAAGAGTTCCTTGATCGGCTGCGTCCCGAAATCCACGAGCGGGAACGGGCGGCCAGCCGGGCCAGGAAGATGTGTGTCGAGGTCGAGGCCGAGGCTTTCGTAGATTGTGGCGACGACGGTTGCAGGATTTACCGGACGCTCGGCGGGGTAGGCGCCGATCTCGTCGGACTTACCAATCGCGCGTCCGCCTTTCACGCCACCGCCAGCGAAACCCATCGTCCAGCAGTTCGGCCAGTGATCGCGGCCGCCAGCGGGATTCACCTTCGGCGTGCGACCGAACTCTGCGAGGTTGCAAACCATCGTGTCATCGAGCATGCCGCGCTGGAAAAGGTCTTCGAGCAACGCCGTGTAACCTTGGTCATACATCGGGCAGATAATGTCGCGCATGCCTTCGATTGATGTGAATGGCTTCGAGCCATGAATGTCCCACGTGATCTCGCCGAAAACGGTGATGAAAGTGTTGACCGTCACGAAGCGCACGCCCGCTTCGACGAGGCGGCGCGCAAGCAAGCAGCACTGGCCGAAGCGATTCATGCCGTAACGTTCGCGGACCTTGAGCGGTTCCTTCGTGAGATCGAACGCTTCGCGTGCCTTCTGACTCGTCATCACGCGATACGCTCCGGCGAAATTCGCATCCATAAGCTTCGCCGATTCGCTCGCTTCGAAATTCTTCACTGCGCCTTCGACGACGTCGCGCAGCTCGCGGCGACGTTGCAGGCGGGCTTCGCCGATTTCCTTCGGCGGCAGGAGGTCGGGTACTTTGAAATCGGGCTTCGACGGATCGGCATTGAGCACGAACGGATCGTAAGTCTTGCCGAGGAAGCCGGCGTCTTGTCCGTGCGGCATGTTGCCACCGGTCGGGCCCATCGGTTCGGGCAGAATGACGTGCCCGGGCAGATCCGAGCGGCGGCCCTTGAGAAACTCCAGCGCGCTGCCTGCGTGTGGCGTAATAATGCCGCCGGTGAAAAGCCGACCGGTCTGCATCATCTGATGCCCGGTGTCGTGCACGGCGGCGGCGGTGTGGTAGCACGAGCGGACGAGCGAGAACTTGTCAGCGTGCTTCGCGTGCAGCGGAAGCAGTTCGGAAATCTGGAAGTCGCCTTTGGTGCTGATCGGCTTGAACGGACCACGCACTTCGCGCGGCGCATCGGGCTTCATGTCGAACAGATCGAGCTGCGAGGGCGCGCCAAGGTTGAAGATCATGATGCACGAGCGCTTGTCCTTGGACTTGTCGGCTGCGCCTGCCGCGGCGAGCGCCTCATACTTCGCCATGGACAATCCAATCGCGCCCAGCGCGCCGACTTGGAGGAAGTCGCGCCGCGTGACGCCGTCGCAGGTGGTGATGGAACCCTGACCGGTGACTTTGAGCATAGGTTCGGCTTTCGGCTAATGTTCTGTGTTGTCGATGTCCGGAAAATTTACTCCCGCATTGGTGATCAAGCCATAGAGAATACAGCCGAAGATTTTGTATAATCTTCTCAGAGCGGGACGGAGACTGCGGATGGATCAACTCCTTCCGCTGATCGGTTTGCGCAGCAGGGCGGCGAGGTTGGTGTTGATCTTCTTCTGCAACGCCAGCGGAAAGTGCTGAGTGCAACGCTCCAGCGCTTCCACACATTTGCGAGGGAAGATTTTCAACAGTGACTCCGTTTTCACGTGTCCGTTCGTGAGGAGATTCGTGGACAGGCAGACCTTTTCGACGATCAAACCCGCTTTGCGCGCGAGAGGTTCGATTTCGTCGAGGTGCAGCAGGAAGATGTGGCCGTCGGCATTCGGTTTGAACTGCTCACTCTCGAACACGCTTGGATCGGGGAAGTCAGAAAACTTTGGCAGCCCGTGCCGGATGTAGGCGCCGTTCGGTGTCGTCATGACCACGTGGCCGCCAGGTTTCACGAGGCCGGCAATCTTCGCGAGAAACTGATCAGGATGCGCAACGTGCTCGATGATCTCGGTGATCAAGACGACGTCGAAGCATTCGCGAAAGCCGAGATCGAATACGTTTCCGGGCGCGAACTCGATGCTGCCACGCTCGTATTTCAACTTCACGTAATCGGCGAGATCGGCGCGCAGATCGTTCCACGTGACGTGATAGCCGGATTCCGCGAGTGCGAGAGAGAAGTTTCCCTGTGCCGCGGCGACGTCGAGAATTCTGGCTCCCGGCTTTGCCGCTCGGCCGATCAGATCGAGCGCGAGCTTGCGGCGGGTGTCGTAGGCGTAGGCGTAACCGCGGCACGAGATCTCGCCGTAGACTTCCTGGAGGTCATACGGGTAGCTGTATTTCCAACTCTCGGGCCAGTCCGGCTGCGGGAAGACGCGTTTCATTTGGATTTCGCCGGCGACCAGAAGAGGAGGCGGAGGGCCATTTGCGTGTGCGCAATGTGTTTGAGAATCGCACTGCCGAAGCCGGCGCCGCGGTAACGAAACATTCCCGGGAGGGTGTCGCGCAGAAAATCACGCGCCACCATCTTCAGATAAAAGCCCGTGTTCAAATGTCCGACTTCCTCCGGGTGCAATTGCAGATAGATGAACGTCGATTCACCATGTCGTTTTAAACTCTGCCAGCCGCCCGCCGGCCGAAACGGATGGCAGACGGCGGCATCCGCAGTGAACCGAAACTTCTCGCCGCGCTGGCGCAAACGATACGCCAGTTCCACGTCCTCCATCGCGGCGTAAGGGAATCGTTCGTCGAAGCCGCTCAGCTGTTGAAACAGCTCACGCCGAATCGCGAAGTTGCACGACCACAGAAAGCCGCCTTGATCGTTCGTCGGCGAAACTTCGTCGAGCGAACGTCTCGGGCGATCGGTGTAGATGCGACCTTCGAGAACGTTGATTTGCGGATCGCCTTTGATCGCAGTGGCGTAAGCGGCAAGCCAGCCAGCATCCGGCAGACAATCATCATCCGCGAAAGCCACCCAGGCGCCCGTGCCGTGTTTCGCGCCGTGGTTGCGATTCGCGGCGGGGCCGCGTCGCGGGCCGGCGATCCATTTCGCCCACGGGAATCGCTCGTTCAACATCGCCTGCGACGTCGTGCGCGATCCGTCATCGGTCACGATTACCTCGTAGCGTTCGTCGGTGAGAGTTTGCTTTCCTGGAGCGAGACGTTCGAGGCACGCCGCGAGAGCGTCATTGCGGTGACACGTGGGAATCACGACGGAGAAGAGTGGGGCGTCGGAGGTGATCATCAATGCACACAAGTGCCGCAGCAATTTTTCTCACGATAGAAATCACGCCACAACGTGTCGAGCCCATTCCCGCCCTCACGAGAAAAACGCTTGTCATGGCGCGGCAAAATTGACTCAGTCACGCCATGTCGATTCTCACGATCAAGCCCGCCGACCAATGTGCGTTCGATCAGATCTCGCTCGGCGAAATCATGCTCCGCCTCGATCCCGGTGAGGGCCGCGTGCGTTGTGCACGCGAGTTCAAGGTCTGGGAAGGCGGCGGCGAGTACAACGTCGCGCGCGGATTGCGTCGTTGCTTCGACATGCGCACCGCGGTGGTCACGGCGTTTGCCGACAACGACGTGGGTCGACTCGTGGAAGACTTCATTCTGCAAGGCGGCGTCGACCCGCGCTTCATCCAATGGGTTCCGTTCGACGGCATCGGTCGCGACGTGCGCGTCGGTCTGAACTTCACCGAGCGCGGGTTCGGCCCGCGCGGCGCGGTGGGGATTTCTGATCGCGGCAACTCGGCGGCGAGCCAGATGAAGCCGGGGCAGGTCGATTGGGAAAACATTTTCGGCAAGCTGGGCGTGCGTTGGTTGCACACTGGCGGCATTTACGCGGCGCTCAGTGAAACGACCGCAGCCGTCGTTGAGGAAGCGGTGCGTTGTGCGAAGAGACACGGCACCATCGTCAGCTACGATTTGAACTACCGCCCGTCGCTCTGGAAAAGCATCGGCGGCCAAAAGAAAGCGCAGGAAGTCAACCGCCGCATCGCCAAGCACGTCGATGTCATGATTGGCAACGAAGAGGATTTCACGGCGTGCCTCGGCTTCAACGTCGAAGGACAGGACGAGAATGTCAGCCACATCGAGGTCGGCGCTTTCAAGAAAATGATCAAGCGGGCCGTTAAGGAGTTCCCGAACTTCAAAGTCACTGCCACGACGCTACGCGCGGTGAAGAGTGCGTCCGTCAATGATTGGGGCGCGATCTGTTGGGCGGGTGGAAAATTCTACGAAGCTCCAACGCGCAAAGATTTGTGGATTCTCGATCGCGTTGGTGGCGGTGACAGCTTCGCGTCCGGCCTCATCTACGGCTTCCTCAAATTCGGCGATCCGCAAAAAGCTGTCGACTACGGCGCGGCGCACGGCGCGTTGGCGATGACGACGCCGGGAGATACTTCGATGGCGTCGCTGAAAGAGGTCGAGGCGCTCATTGGCGGGGGAGGCGCGCGGGTGCAGCGATGAAGGGTCACGCCACGGACTTCGCGGCCTGAATAAACGCGCGCACCTTCTCCGCGTCCTTTTTCCCAGGCGCCGACTCGACGCCACTGGAAACATCGACGCCGAATGGTTGCACTTTGCCGACGGCTTCCGCGACGTTCTCCGGAGTCAATCCGCCCGCGAGGAAGATAGGTTTGCCGAGCTTCTTCGCGTCGATAGCGAGATCCCAATTGAACTTTGCTCCCGTGCCGCCGCGTGCATCCGGAGAGAACGCATCGAGCAGATAAGCATCGGTCGGATACGTTTCCAGCGCTCGCAACGATTCCGCGTCGCGCACGCGAAACGCCTTCATGCTCATCAGTCCGAACTGCGTGCAGAACTCCGGCGACTCCTCGCCGTGAAACTGCAGCAGGTTGAGCGAGCACTCGCTGATCGCTCGCATCACCGCGTCCTCGGTTGGGTTTACGAAGACACCGACGCGCAGCACAAACGGCGGTAACTCGCGCGCGATCTCCTTCGCAGTGCTCATGGAGATAAACCGCGGGCTGCCTTCGAAAAACATCAGCCCGATCAAGTCCGCGCCCGCCTCGGCTGCGACGAGCGAGTCGCTCGTGCTGGTAATCCCGCAAATTTTTACTCGTACACTCATCTGCTTGACGTGGACTTTCGCGGTTGAACGCCCGCGATGCAAGTTTTGGAGAAAATCAGCGCAGGCCGATGTGCGGTGGCGCGGCCACGTAGTCGGCGACAGTCACGATCGCGTCGGAATGCCGGCGGAGCAGGGAGGCTGGACAGGCGGGCGTGATCGGCCCGTGCAACACGCGGCGGACGACGGCGCTTTGCCACGGGCGATTGCAGTAGAAGCGCAGACGTCGAGCGCCGAGGATTTCCTTCATTCCCACCGTCACGCAGCGGCGTGGTACGACTTCGATGCCGCCGCCGACGGTCACGGAATTGATCGTGCGCGTCTCGCGCGCGAGCGAGAGCACGCGCGTGGGGAGCGCGGCGAATTGTTCGGTGGAAATGGTTTCGCCCGCCTCCGGCGGTTCGTTGAACGCGATGTGACCGTTGATGCCGATGCCGCCGAAGCACGCGTCCACGCCGCCGCGTTTCTCGATGAGCCGCTGGATAGCGCCGCAATCGTTCGGGTCGGGGAAGACGCGATTCTCTGGATGCGGCGCAAGCGCCGGATCGAGCAGGCGGTAGAACGCGCGGTCCATGTAGCCGCGGAAGCTCAGCGGATGATCCGCCGGGACAAACTGGTCGCCGTCGGTCAGGTATTCGTCCATGTTGATGAGGGCGACCTCGCGGCAATCGATGCGCTCGTCGTTGATCATCTTGGCGAGAATCGGGAACTGATCCACTGGCCCGACGGGCACGATGAGCGTCGCTGCGCGGCCTTGGCGTTGGGCGGTGAGAATTTCCTCCCGCATCGCCTCGGCGAGATCGCACGCGATGCTCGCCATGTCGCCGAGGATTCTGACTTTCACCGGAGTCCCCTTGCCGAGTTCTGCGGCGGGAATGCTCAAGTAATCTGGGAACAGTGTGTTCATGAGCCGGCGAAAGGCAGATCAGCGGCGCCGCACGTGACCACGCGCATGTCATGCGCGCCATCCGGTCGCGCGAATTCGTAGAAGATATGCCACTTGCCGTTGGCGAGCTTCGCATCGATATAGCGCAGCGAAGTCGAGGTGTGCGGGCTGGTGAATTTCGGCCCGTCGGGTGTGAGAACCTTCCAGCTTCGCAGGTCGGTGGATACGGCGAGGCCGGTCTTTTCTTCATAGTTCTCCAGGTGACTCGCGCTGCCGTCGTAGAACGTGAAATATTTTCCGCCCAGCGGCACGACGGAGTTAACTCGGCGGCAGTATTTGTCCCAGCCCGCGTCGCCCGGAGCCATGACGACGCCTTGCCATTCCCAATGATCGAGGTCGCGCGACGTGGCGAGACCGGTGCCGGATTTGCATTCGCCGGTATTGAAGATGTCGAGAGTGGCGTGTGAGCCATCGCTGGTCTTCGGCGTCGGAATCGCGATGCTGAGGAAGAGGTGGTAAACGCCGTTCTCCTCCAGAATCCATGGGTCTTTCACTCCTTCGAGCTTGAGCGGCGCGGCAGTGAAAATGATTTGCCGCTTCGCCGGATCGAGTTGCTCAACCGTCGCTGCCTTCAACATCACGGTGCACCAGCGGCCGTCTGTCGGGTCCACGTAGCTCGTGAAGTAACGCCACAGGCCATCCTTGCCGCGATGGATGCAACTGCGCTCGATGGACGCCGAGTTGTATTGATCCTTGCGGATGGTGAGCACGTCGTCCCACTTCTTCAGATCGGAGCTGCGCGCGACGCGCACTTCGCCGCCGCGATCGGGCGCAACGCCGCGCGGACGGCGGATGCGGTAGGTGAGATACCACGCGCGTTCGCTGGTGTCGTAAAAAGCGCCGGGGCAGCCGACCCAGTAGCCTTGTTCGCGCCCGACGGGTTCGCGGATGATGGTGCCGTTGGCGAGGAGTTCGTTGGTGATTGTGTTCATAAAAATCAAGGGAGGAAGGAAATGTCGAACAGCCGCGCGAAGCGTCGCAGGTGTTCGGCATGTTGGCCTTCCGCAATCGACAGGTGATGGGGCATGCCTGCATGGCAGAGGTCGTCAAACCAGCGTGGGACTGAACGCGATAGCCGCAAACTAATCGAGTTTCCGGCGAGCGGGTGTTGCAATTTCTCCGTGCGCGCCTCGACCGCGGTGAGGTGATAGCGCCCATCGCACGACCAAAGACGAAAGAGCGTCACGTTCATGTCCGCGCGTAACTCGGCGTCGACGCAGAGCGGCTTGCGGTTGTTGAAGTGACGCGAGAGTCGCGGGCCGCCGGGGGTGCCGACGGCGGGGCAGAGTTGGAACGGCGCCATGCCCGGATGCCACGCCGTGATGGTGTATTCGTCATGCGCGAGCCAATCGGTGATGAACGATGGCCCGGCGCAGATGAGCTCCGAAATGAGCGAGCACAGTGCGCCATCCGCATCACCCTCGAGCGCGACGGCTTGGTGTTCCGATGCCAGGCGGCTCATGGCGAGGTAAGGCCATTGGCCGACAACGTCGGGCAGCTCCGGCCAACAGCGCACGGCGAGCGCGGCGAGTCCGCTGGCGGTCATCGTGTCCAGCATCGCCAGTGAATAGCGGGCGTCGATGGCGAGTTCAGCGTCGCCGATGCCTTCTTCGGCGGGGAGTTTAAGCGCGCGAATCGTGTCCACCTCGGCTTTCACGCGCGCTTCGTCCATCGACTTTGCTAACTCGATGAACTCATGGAGACCAAGCTGCACAAGTTGGGTGCCGAGCGAAGCCGTGAGTCGGGCGGGATCGACGACCATGTTGGAAAATCCCGGCACGTGCGAGCCGACGAGGCCGACTTTGGCGCGCTTGATCGCGCTGGCGGCGTGAACGAGGCGCACCGCATCGGCGAGCGCGGCTTTCGTCTTCGTATCATGCGTCGGGCCGTAAGCGATTTCGAACGGCCGGTTCAGTTGTCGTAGCAGCGAGGCGAACAAGTGCTGTCCGACCAGCGCGCAAGCGGTGACCTTGTCCGCGCCGGGACGCTCGGGCGTGGCCCAGAGCACGACGGGATCGTTCCAAATCTGCCCGATCGTGGGAGCCAGCCGTCCATCACCGATGGTGGGCTGGCCGACGATTAGCGTGTTCACACCGTTGGCGCGGAGCTGCGCGAGTGCTTCTTGCAACGACGCGTCATCCACCGCTCGCGCCTTGGTCACGGCGCCGAAGCCGAGCGCGTTAAGCGTTTCAAGCGATTCGGCCTCGACCTGCTTCGCCCAGTCCAAATCGAAGCCGGGACGTTTTCGGCCGATGATCAGAAGGCCAAGTTTCGGTGCGAGGACGGACGCGGAGGTGCTCATGAAGATCAGTTGATCACGAACGACGCGTGTTTGGTTTCGAGAAATCCTTCCATGCCCTCGGTGCCAAGTTCGCGGCCCCAGCCGCTTTGCTTGACACCACCGAAGGGGGCGTTGCTCGTGGTTGGAATGGCGTCGTTGATGCCGATCATGCCGGCTTCAAGCACGTCCATCAGGCGAAAGACACGGTTGAGGTCGCGGGTGAAAACGTAGGCGGCGAGGCCGTAACTCGTATCGTTCGCGCGCTCGATAGCTTCGGCCTCGGTGTCGAAAATGTTCACGTAGGCGACGGGTGCGAAGGTCTCGTCGCACATACCCAGCGACGCGCTGGGCACGCCGGTGAGGACGGTTGGTTCCAGGAACGCGCCGCCCGTCGCGCCCCAACGCTTGCCGCCGCACAGAAGTTTCGCGCCTTTGGCCTGCGCGTCGGAAATGTGTTTGAGCGCGAGGTCCACGGCGGCGGGATTGATGAGCGGGCCAATGTCGATGCTGGGTTCGGCGCCGGGGCCGACTTTCAGCGCCTTCACTCGCTCGACGAGAGCGGAGATGAACTTCTCCGCGACCCCGCGTTGAGCGTAGATGCGGTTCGCGGCGATGCACGACTGTCCGGTGTTGCGATACTTGGCGATCATCGTGCCCTCGACGGCTTTCGCGAGATCGGCGTCGTCGAACACGAGCAAGGGCGAATGGCCGCCGAGTTCGAGCGAGAGCGGTTTCACTTGCGCGGCGGCGCCGGCGATGAGTTTGCGACCAACTTCGGTCGAGCCGGTAAAGGTGATCTTGCGGCAGCGCGGGTTTTCCAAGAACTCTGCGGCGATTTCCGACGCGGATCCGGCGACGAGTTGGAATACGCCTTTGGGCAAACCCGCCGCGTGGATGCACTCGGCGAACAGCACGGCGCAAACGGGAGTGGCGCTCGCGGGCTTGAGCACGACGGTGCAACCAGCGGCTAGCGCCGCGGCAACTTTTCGCACGGCAAGCACGAGTGGGAAATTCCACGGACTGATTGCGGCGACCACGCCGATGGGTGTCTTGATGACGACGTGGCGTTTGCCGTCGGCCTGCGGCGGAATGGTGCGGCCATAACCGCGTCGCGCCTCTTCGGCGAACCAGCGCAAGTGATCAATAGTCATCGCAGTCTCGCCGGCGCTTTGTGCGAGCGGCTTGCCATTTTCCTCGGTGATGGCGCGGGCGATCTCCTCCTTTCGGCGTTCGACCTCGGCGGCAATCTTCAGGAGAAAATCGCCACGCGTTTTGCCGACGACGTTCCGCCAGGATGCGAAAGCGGTGTGCGCATCGGCGATGGCCTGTGCCACCACGTCGCGCGAGCAAGTGGACATGCGGGCGAACGGTTGGCCGGTGGCAGGATTGAGGACGGGGATCGAGTCCTTGGTCGTGATGAACTCCCCGTTGAGATAAAGCGAATACGTTTTCATTTTGAGTTTGCGTCGTGTCGGCGTGATGAGGGCGCCGGTTTCAAACGCTCAATTACTCGTCGCGTCGTTGAGTTGCGCCGTCAAACGCGGGTGGATCAGACTTCAACTACCGCGCCTTTCTTGATGCTTTCTTCCGCAGCGATGCAGATGCGGGTCGCATCGACGCAATCCGCCACCGTGGTCAGCGGCCGTTTGCCGTCGAGCGCAGCATCGAGGAAGGCGGCGTGCATTTCGTCGAAGCCGAGGTGATTACCCCAACCTTCGCCGCGTTTGCTTTCGATTTTGTGCGCGAGCGGTTCCTTCTGCTTCTTGCCGAGCTGCCATTGGAGAATTTCCATCGTCGAGATGCGCGTTTGCAGCGAGCCCGCTTCGCCCACGATGCCCATCTCGAGTTCTTCCTCGGGGAAGTCGCGCCCGAAAAGGCAGATCTGCAACGTGCCGAGCGTGCCGTTGTCGTATTCGAAGCTGACGGTCGAGTGATCGTTGACCTGATGCGGTCCTTCGATGACGTGCATGACGGCGCTGCGACCGAACGCGGCGACGCGCGTCGGGCGCCCGCCAGTCCACCAGTTCATGAGATCGAACTGGTGGCAGTTTTTATCAACGAGCATTCCGCCCGAGCGACGTTCGTCTTGAATCCACTGGCCAGACTTCGGTTGGAAGGGCCCGCGGAATTCGCGCGTCCAGACCATGCGCGGCCGGCCGATGTTGCCGGCATCGACAAGTTCCTTGATGCGGCGGAAGTACGGCGAATAGCGGAGTTCGTGGCCGATCATCACAGCGCGATCGGTGCGCTCGGACGCGGCGAGCAATTGCGCGCATTCATCGCGCGTGATGCCGCACGGCTTCTCGAGGAAGAGATGCTTGCCGGCCTTCAGCGTTTCCAGCGCGAGCGGGAGGTGGGTGAAGTTCGGTGTGGAAATGGCGACCGCGTCGACGAGCGGCGAATGAATCAACTCGCGTTCATCGTGGAATACATTCGCCTGCGGAACGACGTCGAGCGCGCGCTTGAGGTTGGCCTCGTTGTTGCCGCAGATGGCGGTGCAAGTGGAGCGCGCGGCGTTCTTCACGTGCCATTGTTGCACGTGGCTGATGCCCATGGAGCCGATGCCGAGAAAGCCGAATCGAAGTTTCATGATCGTGGAGAGAATGTCAGTGGAGTCGCGCGGGTGCGGTTACTTTGCTGCGCCGGTTACCTTCGCCCAATCTTTGAGGAAGATGTCGAGGCCGATGTCGGTGAGCGGGTGATCGTAGAGTTGTTTGAGCACGTCGAAGAACATCGTGCAAACATCCGCGCCGGCGAGGGCGGCTTCGAGAACGTGGTTGGGATTGCGGATGGCGGCGGCGAGGATTTGCGTTTCGTAATCGTAGTTGTCGTAAATGGTGCGGATCTGCTTCACCAAATCCATGCCCGTGTGGCCCACGGCGTCGAGCCGGCCGACGAAAGGGCTGATGTAAGTCGCACCGCATTTGGCAGCGAGCAGCGCCTGCAGCGGCGAGAAGTTCAACGTGACGTTGGTCTTGATGCCGTCGGCGGAGAGTTCCTTCACGGCTTTTAGTCCCTCGCGGATGACGGGAACTTTCACGACGACATTCGGGCTGAGCTTCGCGAGCGCGCGGCCTTCCTTCTCGATTGCGGGCGCGTCGGTGGCGATGGTTTCGAGGCTTACCGGGCCGTTCACGATGTCCAAAATTTCGCGATACACTTCCTCCGGCTTGCGACCGGTTTTCATGACGTGCGTGGGGTTCGTGGTCACGCCATCAATGATGCCCCAACTCCAGGCTTCCTTGATTTGCGCGACGTCGGCGGTGTCGATGAAGAGTTTCATAATGGGATTGGGTTAAGTGGTGAGGAGGTATTTGACCCCCATGGCGAAGAGAAAAACGAAGACAACATATTTCAACGGCTCGCGCGGCACGAGTTGCAGCAGCCGGCTGCCGATGGCGATGGCGACGAGCATTGGCAGCAACGCGAGGAGAACGAGGTGCAACAAGTCGGCGTGCAGCAATCCGGATTGGCCGACGAGCGCGAGGCGGAGAATGGCGCTCGTGCCGAAAACGAGTTGGAGCGTGGCGACGATTTCCTCCTTTGCCCACGGTTGCGAGTAGGCATACGCGATGACCGGAGGACCGCCGACATTGAATGCGCCTCCAAGTCCGCCGCTGACAAGCCCAACGGGAAAGCCGGCCCATTTTGGAAACTGAATGCGATAGTGGCGCGCGAGCAAGAGTTCGCTGACGGCGAACAGGCACATCACCGCGCCGAGGGCGTGGAGGAGGAGTTGCGAATCCAGATGCACGAGCGCGTAGAATCCGATCGGCACACCGATGCACGATCCGATGGTGACTGCCGCGCCGCGTTGCCACGAAAAGTGCTGGCGCGTGGCGAAGAAAGTTGTCGCGCACGCGGCGACGTTGAGCGAGGCGACGACGACCAATGCGTCTTTGAACGGCAGCGCCAGCGGGAGCAGCGCCATCGAGACGAGGCCAAACCCGAAGCCGGTCAGCCCTTGAGTGAAGCCGGCGAACGCGAGAATGCAGATGGGCAGGGCGGGGGACATGTCAGGCAGGTTCGCGGACGGGTTCCCATTGATGCAACGCCAACGCGGCGGCACCGAGCGCGCCGTTGTAATCGCCGAGCGTGGAGTTCACGAGTTCGGGCAGGTGTTGTCCGGTGGAAAGTTGGGCGAGTGTTTCTCTGATGGGGGCGAGGTAGACATCGCCGAGCGCGGTGAGCGGGCCGGCAAAAATAATTTTCTCCGGATCGAACAATTGTTGCATCTGATGCGCGGCCCATCCGTGA
Organism: Limisphaerales bacterium; assembly: GCA_044224905.1. Lineage (GTDB taxonomy): Bacteria > Verrucomicrobiota > Verrucomicrobiia > Limisphaerales > JBGAJN01 > JBGAJN01. The sequence continues at coordinate 502,051 of JBGAJN010000004.1, read as the reverse complement.
AGGCGCGCCGCTTGCGTGACGAGTTCGAGGGCGCGCGCGTCGCCGGATTTGCACGCGCGCAGGAGGTCGTCGACGGTTGGCTCGGCGCGTTGCGTGGGAGTGCGCAGCGCGTTCAGCAGCGCGGAAATGGACGCGGTGTTTTCCAACGTTGGCGGCTTGGCGGTGGCGCGCGTTGGTGGCAGGGCACAAGTCAATTGGCCGATTTCGCCAGATTGAAAATGGTGGCCGTGGAGTAGTTGGCCATTGGCTACCACACCGGCGCCGATTCCGCTGCGAACGCCGACACAAATGAAATTGCGCGAACCGCGTCCGAGGCCGAAGCACAGTTCCGCCAGCGCGATGGAGCGGATATTGTTTTCGAGGTAGACGGGCACGTTGAAATGTTCGCGCAGGCGCGCGGCGAGGGGGATGTTCCGCCAGCCGGAAATGTGTTCATACGCGAGTGCGATACCGCGCGCGGGATCGATCGTGCCGGGGACGCCGACGCCGATGCCGAGCGCGGGGAGTTCATCGATGGCAAGCACCTCGGCGATCGCGGATTGGATTTTTTCCAGCACGCGTTCGGCGCCGTCGCTGCGGCTGACCGTGCGATGGGCTTGCTTGAGCGGTCGCTCGGAAAAATCCACTGCGGTGGCCATCACATTGCGCGCTTCGAAATCGACGCCGATGAACTGGCCGGCGCGTGGGTTGAGCGTGAGCAATGTGGGCGGCCGGCCGAAGTCGCGCTCGGCTTTTGCCCCTTCGAGGAGGAATCCTTCTTTCACCAAACGATCCACGTAGATGCCCATCGTCGAGGGAGCGAGGTGGAGTTCGCGCGCGAGTTCGACCCGCGAGAGGCCGCCGCGCGTGCGGAGGCGCTTTAGGATTTCACCTTCCAGACGGGCGACGAGACGGTGCTTGGTCTTGACGCGACGGTGCTTCATTCGGGCAACGGCTGGTCTTTGGTCTCCGGCAGGAACGCGACAACGAGAATGCCGAGCAGGAAGACGAGGCTGAGAAGGGTGATGGCAGTGTGGAGAGCCATTCCGGGTTGGGATTTGAGCCAACCGGAAAATACGAGCATGAGCGAAGCGAGCAGGCGCCCGCCATTGAAACAAAACCCAGTGCCGGTGGAACGCAAATGATTCGGAAACAGTTCCGGAAAATAAATCGCAAAGCCCGCATGGATGCTGAGCGTGAAGAATCCGTAGACCGGTAGCAAAAGGAGTAGCGCGTTGTACGTAGTCGGGAGGAAGCATGTGACGGGAACGATGATCAGCGCGGCAATCTGCATGAGGACGAAAGTGCGTTTGCGTCCGAGCCGCACGCAGATGGGGCCGAACGCCAGCATGCCGAGTCCGCCACCCGCGGCTTGCACGATGCCGTAAGCGAACTTGGCTTTCTCCGCGGCGAGGTCGGGAGTCGCGCCGGATTTGAGGAGAATTTCTTTTGCAAGATCTTGTCCCGCGACGGTCACACCCCAGAAACTTCCCAGACCAACGGCCGCGAGCAGCATGCCGAGGATTGCGCGTTTGCCCCAAGTCGGATGCAGCAGCAAATCGCGAAAGCTGCCGAGCTTTGCACCTTTGCCCGATGCGGCTTGTTCTTTGGCGTGTTGCCAGGATGCGGGTTCCTTGACGCTCGCCCGCACCCAGAGGATCAGCAGGGCGGGCACCACGCCGATTAGGTAAGCGTAACGCCACTGCGCGCCGACGGCGATTCCCGCGAGCGCCGCGAGCCACGTGCCGAGAATGCTGGTGCCGTGGAAAATTCCGGAAGCGTGCGCGCGCGCATTTTTCGGAAACACTTCGGCGACAAGCGCCGCGGCTACCGCCCATTCACCGCCAACACCCATGGCGACGAGAAATCGCAACACGCCGACTTGAAAAAGGTCCGTCGCGAAATAGGTGAGTCCGGAGAAGATGGAATACATCAAGATCGTCACCACCATGGTGGGGCGACGTCCCCAACGATCACCGAGCCAGCCAAAGAAAATTCCGCCGAGGGTTCCGCCGGCGAGAAACACCCCGAGAAAAATATCGCCCCAGCGGCTGATGGCTTCTTTCGTTGCTCCGGAGCCGAGGATTTCGGCGAGCATCTGCCCGCGAGTCAGATTAAATATTTGCCCTTCGAACGTATCGAACACCCAGCCCGCGCTGGCGATGGCGAGCACGAGCCACTCGTAGCCGGTTACGCCGGCATACCATGGACGCGGCGCATTTGAGCTGGTCGAAGTGCTGGGGGAAACCGGTTGATCGTTCATCAGGTGTCGGGGTGGATGTTATTTTGATTTCAAATTATGTCAAGGCATCCCGTGAATGCGTTGACCGTCGGAGGGGGAAAGTTGGCAACGCCATGGCGGCGTCTGCTGGCGAGGCGGCGGCGCTGGAGTTCCAGCGCGAATGGGTGGCGGTCGATCGCGACATGTGATTGCCCGGGGACGGCGATTGTTTGTCGCAGATTGCGCGGTGACGCAATCTCAAGTTTCAGGCGGCGGCGGAAGTCCGCAACGCGGGCCGGTGTTACTTGCGCTGACGGGCGAGGAAGCTGGTGTCGCGACCGGCAATATCCGAGCGGCGTTGGTGGGCGAGGAGACGACCGTAAACACGCACGTCGCGGCTGAGCATCTCGAGGCGTTGCTTCAACGTGTCCGTGACGATTTGTCCGTCCTTCAAGTCCTCTTTCTCCACGAACGAAACGCCGTAGGGCATGGACCAGGCGTAACATTGCCGCGCCACGGTGCGGAGTTGGTCGTGCACGGTGAGGCCTTTTTCAAACGAGCCAACGATGGTGGCGAAAAGTTTTCCCGTGAATTCCTTCCAGCCGTGATCGAGAAAGTTTTTCAATGCACCGCTGACGCTGCCGTGATAATCGGGCGTGGCGAGCAGGAAGACGTCGGCTTGTTCGAGCCGCTTGGTCAGCGCGGGATAATGCGCCGCACGATAGGTAGTCTCCGGATTAAAAAGGGGGAGTTGCTCGGCGTGGAGATCGAGGACGTCGACGACGCAGCCATTGGAGCGGAGATCGTCGGCGGCGTGAAGGAGCACGGTGCGAGTGGCGGATTTTTCACACATGCTGCCGACGACGGCGAGGACGTGAAGAGGTTCGTTTGGCATGGGCGGGAGAGTAGCGAAAGGTTGGTGGGTGGCAAGTGGGACTCAGTTCCGGCTCACCAATTACACCATTGGACCAAGCGCATGCTGAGCCAGGCGACGATTCCTGCCGCGGGCAACGTGAGCACCCACGCCCACAGGATTCGTTCCACGACGTTCAACTTGAGCGCGCTGAAACGTTTCGCCGCACCGACGCCCATGATCGAGGTCGTGATCGCATGCGTGGTGGAGACGGGCATGCCGAGCTTCGCGGCGACGAGCAGCACGGTGGCGGCAGTGGTTTCGGCGGCGAATCCGTGGACAGGTTGCAGCTTCACCATTTTGTGGCCGAGAGTTTTGATGATCCGCCAACCGCCGGCGGCGGTGCCGGCGGCCATCGTAATCGCGCAAGTGACCTTGATCCACAGGGCGATGTCTTGCGATTGCCCCTTCGCCGCTTCGGGCGTGTAAAGGAAGCTGAGCCAGTCCGGAAGATGTTCGAGCGAGCCGGCTTTGGTGGCGGCGACGAGCGCGAGCGCGATGATGCCCATGGTTTTTTGCGCATCGTTGCTGCCGTGGCTGAAGCCCATGTAACCGGCGCTGACCAATTGCAGTTTGCCGAAAACGACGCTGACGGTGCTCGGCCGCCAATTGCGCAGGCAAGCGTAGAGGACCATCATCAATAGCAGTCCGAGGGTGAAGCCCGCGATGGGGGAACTCACCATCGGGAGAACAACTTTGTAGAGCAATCCCGAGCCTTCCCACCAATGTGTGGCGCCAGCCTTGGACCAGATCACGGCAGACCAGTCTCCGTGCGACGAGGCGACGGTGGCCCCAATTAATCCGCCGACGAGGGCGTGGCTGGAACTCGATGGCAAACCAAACCACCACGTGAGGAGGTTCCACGCGATTGCGCCGATGAGTGCACAGATGATGGTTTGTGACGAAACGAATTTCGCATCGACGAGCCCGGATGAAATGGTTTTCGCCACGGCCGTGCCGACCATCGCGCCGACGAGGTTCGTTCCGGCCGCCAAAATCACTGCTTGGCGCGGCGTTAGTACTTTCGTCGACACCACTGTGGCGATCGAGTTGGCCGTGTCGTGGAAGCCGTTGATGTATTCAAACACCAGCGCAACGAGGATGACGGTGAGGACAAGCGTCATGGCTCGGCGTCAGGAATGTTTAAGGGTGATTTGGAAGACGATGTTGCCCACGTCGCGGCAGCGATCGATGACCTTTTCAAGCAGTTCATAGAGGTCACGTTGGATGATCGCGCGCACGGCGTCGGGTTTGCCGTGGTAGAGTTCGCGGAGCAATTGCAGCATCAACTTGTCGGCCTCGCCTTCGAAGTAATGCAGTCGATCGTTCAATTCTTTCACCTTGTCCAGATTAACGCCCGCGCGAAGCAAACGAACAATCGCCACTACGGTTTCCGTAGATTGTTCGAGCAACTTGACCTGCGGCCCGAAATCAACTCCGCGCAAGTGCTCGCTGCCGATGAGCAGGCGTTCGCCGAACTTCTCGGCGGTCTTGGGAATTTTATAGAGCGCGCTGGAAAGGGCTTCGATGTCCTCGCGTTCCAGTGGCGTGACGAACGTGCGGCAAAGTTCCTCGGTGATCTGCTCGGCGATTCGCTTTTCCTTCCGGCGCGTGAGCACGAACTCGTCGAGCTGCTTCGCGGGGTCCGAGGACCGCAGCATTTGAATGAGCAGATCCACGCTCGCCCGCGCTTCATCGGCGCTGGATTCCAGGAGGTCAAAAAACTTGTCGTCTCGGCCGAAGAATTTTTGAATGGAGAACATGACGCGCCGCTTGTAACAGGATTGTCACAAATGGCACGCGAAAAATAATTTTCCGTGCCCTGGGGAATAAATTATTCCAAGCCGCGATCTTCCAGATCGTCCTCGTTCAAACCGAGGTAATGCCCGAGCTCGTGCATAAACGTCGTGTTGATTTCATCGAGGAAGATTTCTTCGTCGGCCTCGGCGAATTCCCAGAGGTTTTCGAGGAACAAAATGATTTGCGGTGGCAGTCCTCCGCGACCCTCCTCCTCGTGCTCATGCGGTTCGCCAACAAAGAGCCCGAGAATGTCGGGATCAAGACCGTCATCGATTAGCGAGCGGTTCGGGCGCGGTTCGTAAATGACCGGCACGGCTCGGGCGGCTGATTGCAACTCCAGCGGCAGATCGTTGAGTGTGGCTTCGACTTCGCTCTGCGCGAGTTCGAGCAAACGCGGCCAGGCGGGTTTCATGTCAGGGCAGGGGAGTCGTAGCGTGCGGGCTCACGCGGAGCGACCTTTGGCGGGCGAGCGCGATTTCAAAAATGATTTCAAAGTCGCGGGATGCTTTTCAAAAAACTCGGCGAGATCAGACAAGACTTCCACCGTCTCCGCGCTGAGGTGATGTTCGATGCCTTCGATGTCCAGCTTTTGCGCGGCGGGATCCACGCCGAGCAGAGAAAAGAAACGCGCGAGCGTGGCATGGCGCTTCTGAATGTGGCGCGCGATTTCGCGACCTTTGTCGGTGAGAATTAGTCCGCGATACTTTTCGTAATTGAGGTAACCGGCCTCGCCGAGCTTCTGCACCATGCTCGTTACGGAAGCTTGGCGAACTTGCAGCGATGAAGCGATGTCCACCACGCGGGCGTAGCCCTTCTCCTCGATTAATTCATGGATGCGCTCGAGATAATCTTCCGCGCTTTGGCTGGGCTTGGTTGGCATGGCCGCGCGAGGCTCTTAGCACGCCGCGCGGAGAGAACGCAAGGCTCGTGCAAGTAAGCGACGCTGAACGCGAGTGTGGAGGGAAACTAATGCCGGAAATTAACCATGAAATTTTTTGGAAAAATCGCTTGTGAAAATTTTCACGATGCGGCAGTTTGCTGCCTCATTCGCGGCAAGTTAAGCGAAGTCAGCCGAAATTCGTCGCGAAAATTCGGTTCCCGAAAGCAACGTTTGGGTCAATGCGCAATTATCTTTTCATACTAGTGACGGCTCTGGTGGCGGTGTTGCCGCTATCGGTCAAGGCTGCCGACGTGGCGGGTGCCGCCGCGCAACATGCGGCGGAAGCTGTCGCTCATGCTGGAGAGCACGCGGAACATGCTGAAGGTCTGCCGACTGCCGCGCCGACGTTTCATATCGGACCGCTGTTGGTGACGAACTCGATGATCCTGACTTGGGCGGTTGCTTTGTTCCTGATTATTTTTGCGCAGGTGGCGATGAGCAAAGCTAAGGTGATTCCTCAAGGCGCCCAGAATTTCTGGGAATGGCTGGTGGAAGGGCTTTACGAATTCCTCGAAGGCATCATCGGTCACGAGTTGGTGAAGAAGACGTTTTGGTTCTTCGCCACGATCTTCATTTTCATTCTCTTCACGAACTGGTTCAGCTTGATCCCGGGCGTGGGTACGGTTGGGTGGGGGCATCCTGATGCGAGTGGTCACTTGCACCACATCTCTAATCCTATTCTCCGCGGCGTGAATGCTGACCTCAACATGACGCTCGCGATGTCGATTGTCTTTTTCGTCTGCTGGACGGTTTGGGCGCTGCAAGCGAACGGTCCCGGCGGCTTCCTTCTTCACATCTTTGGCCCCAAGGGTGAAACCACCGGCGCGTTGAAGGTGCTGATGATTCTCGTTTTCCTCGCGGTGGGTGTGCTCGAAGTGGTTTCCATCTTGTTCCGCCCGGTGTCGCTGAGCTTCCGTCTCTACGGAAACATTTTCGCCGGTGAAAACATGCTGGAAACGATGGCGAACATGGGTGGGCCCGCGTTCGGTTGGCTGCTGCCGCTGCCGTTTTACGCAATGGAACTTTTGGTCGGTCTGGTGCAGGCGTTGGTGTTCATGTTGTTGACGGCGGTGTTTACGCTGCTGATTTGCACGCACGAAGAAGGACACGAAAAAGCGCACCATTAAAAAGATTTCGGCGGTTTGACCGTGGCAAGACTGCGGGAGCCGCTGAGAAAACAACGAAAGGTAAATACATATGTTCATGCCCATGTTAGCTGAGATGTCCGGCAACGTTCACGTCGCCGCTGCTGCCGCTGGCGCCGCCATCGGCGTGGGTATCATCGGTATGAAGGCCTCGGAAGCCGTCGGTCGTAATCCTGGTGCTGCCACCAAGATTCTCGTGCAGGCGATTCTGAGCACGGCCTTCGCTGAAGGTATCGTCTTCTTCGCGATCTTCCTCGTGAAGTAACTGACTTCGGGCGCGGGGCTTTCGGGCTCCGCGCCTGACTCGGCATGACCCAGATTTTATGAATCAGTTTCTCTTTTTCGCAGCGTCTGAAGGTGGCATTGGCGAGATCGCCAAGTCCACGGGTGAGCAATTTGGTTTCAACACGCAGCTGTTCATCTCGCAGGTGATCAGCTTCTGCATCGTCGCGTTTCTGCTCCATCGCTTCGCCTACAAGCCCATCTTGAAAGTGCTCGAAGAGCGCCGCAACAAGATCGCCGAGAGCCTCGCTAACGCCGAGCAGATCAAGAAGGATCTCGCTAACGCGCAGGCCAAGGCGCAGGAAATCCTCACGCAGGCCAATCTCACCGGCAACAAGTTGATCGAGGAAGCCCGCCAGTCCGCCGCGAAGGTTCTCGAAACGGAATCCCAGAAGGCCATCGCCACCGCGCAGGACATCATCGCCAAGGCGAAGCAGGCCAGCGAAGCGGAACTCGCCCGCATGAAGGCAGAATTGCGCCGCGAAGTCGGACGTCTCGTTGTGGCCACCACGGCGAAAGTGACCGGCAAGGTTTTGACCGCCGACGATCAGAACCGGATCGCGGAAGAAACGAACAAGCAATTGGCCGCTTAATCCCGTCCTTCGTCTCCAATGAAGATCACCAAACAAAGCCGGCGCGACGCGAAGCAGCTCTTCCTCGCCTGCAAAGTCAACGGCCTGCTTGACGAAGCGAAGGTCCGCCAGACCGTGCAGATGGTCATTGCGCAGAAACCGCGCGGCTACATGGCGATCCTCAGCCAGCTTCAACGTTTGGTGCGCCTCGACATCGCGCGTCGCACGGCAAAAGTCGAGAATGCAGTCCAGACTTCGCCCGCTTTGATGGAAAGCATCAAGGCCAACCTGACGAAGCGTTACGGAATCGGATTGAATGTCAGCTTCTCGGTCAACCCGGCGCTGCTGGGTGGTATCCGCGTCCAGGTGGGCAGCGACGTTTACGACGGCAGCGTGGCCGCGCGTCTGGCCGCCCTTCAAGAGAGTCTCTGATTTAGAATTTAGAATTACGAATTACCGCTATGAGTAACTTGCTCCAAGAAATCGAAGCCCAGATCTCCGGCCTCAAAACGTCGGTCGCCAAGCAGAACACCGGCATCGTCCGCGAAGTGTCGGATGGCGTGGCCAAGATCGAAGGCCTCACCGACGCCATGCTTAACGAGATGCTCGACTTCGGCAACGGGGTCACCGGCATCGCGTTGAACCTCGAAGAGACCGAGGTTGGCGCCATCATTCTCGGCGATTACACGCCCGTCAAAGAAGGCCAGGAAGTGCGCACCACCGGCAAGCTGCTCTCCGTGCCCGTGGGCAAAGGACTCCTCGGCCGCGTGGTCAACACGCTCGGCCAGCCGATTGACGGCAAGGGACCGATCGTTTCTGACGTATCGTATCCGGTCGAAAAAATCGCGCCCGGCATCGTCAAGCGCCAGTCCGTCAGCCAGCCGCTCCAGACCGGCATCATGGCGATCGACGCGATGATTCCCATCGGTCGCGGTCAGCGCGAATTGATCATCGGCGACCGTTCCACCGGCAAGACCACGATCGGCGTGGACGCGATGATCAATCAGGCCCGCATCAACAGCGGTGAGGCCTCGAAGGAAAAAGGTTTCCGCCCGGTTTACAACATTTACGTCGCCGTCGGTCAGAAGCAGTCCAGCATTGCCCGCGTCATCGCGACGCTGGAGAAGGAAGGCGCGCTGCCTTACACGATCGTCGTCGTGGCTTCCGCTTCCGACTCTGCGGCGAACCAATACCTCGCTCCGTTCGCCGGTGCGGCGATGGGCGAATGGTTCATGGATAACGGCATGGATGCGTTGATCATTTTCGACGATCTCTCCAAGCAAGCCGTTGCTTACCGTCAGGTGTCGCTGGTGCTCAAGCGTCCGTCCGGCCGCGAAGCGTATCCGGGTGACGTGTTCTACTTGCACAGCCGTTTGCTCGAACGTTCCGCGCGCGTCAGCGCCAATTACGGCGGCGGCTCGCTCACGGCCTTGCCGATCATCGAAACCCAGGCGGGCGACGTCTCGGCCTACATTCCGACGAACGTGATTTCGATCACCGATGGTCAGATCTATCTCGAAACCGACTTGTTCTACCAGGGCATCCGTCCCGCCATCTCCGTCGGTCTGTCGGTCTCCCGCGTCGGTTCCGCGGCGCAGATCAAGGCGATGAAACAAGTCGCCGGCCGCATCAAGCTCGACCTCGCCCAGTTCCGCGAACTCGCGGCCTTCGCGCAGTTCGGTTCCGACCTCGACGCGAAGACGCAGGCGCAACTCGAACGCGGCAAGCGCATCGTCGAGCTCTTCAAACAACAGCAATACAATCCACTGCCGGTCGAAGTGCAGGCCACCACGCTCTGGTGCATGCAGAACAATTTCCTCGATGACGTGCCGGTGGACAAAGTGAAGGATTTCCAAGCGAAGCTCGCGGACTTCCTCTCGACTCGTAAGGCGGAATTGGCTGGCAAGATTCGCGCGGAGAAAGCGTTCAGTGACGCGCTCGCTGCCGAGTTGAAAGCCGCGATCACCGAGTTCAAGCAGAGCTATCGTTAAGCGACGAACCGCCCACGCCCATGCCCAGCACACGCGACATCCGCCGACGTATCAAGTCGGTCAAGAACACCGCCCAGATCACCAAGGCGATGCAGATGGTGGCCTCGGCCAAGATGCGCAAGGCCCAGCAGGCGGCCATCTCCGGGCGTCCCTACGCGACCTTGATGAACGAGGTGCTCGCGGAAGTCACCGCCGGGGCAGGGGACTTCTCCCATCCGTTGATGGAGAAGCGGGAGATCAAGAAGCGCGCAATCATCGTCATCAGCACCGACAAAGGTCTCTGCGGCGCGTTGAACACGAACCTGCTTCGCGAAGCGGGCAAGCTGGACAAGAACACCACGGTTTACATCACCGCTGGTCGCAAAGCCTCGCAGTTCGTGGCCCGCACCAAGCGCGAGCTCGCCGCGGAGTTCACCTACAAGGACAACCCGTTGTTCAGCGAAGCACGCGCGATTTCCAAGCTGGCGCAGCAATTGTTCCTCGACGGAAAAGCCGACGCGGTGGACGTGCTCTACACAAACTTCGTTTCCACGCTGGTGCAGAAGCCTGAAGTGCGGCCGTTCCTGCCCGTGGGCGAAATCAAAGCGGTCAGTGCGGGCGTTGCCGGCGACAATGTCGAAGGCAAGTTGGAGAAGAGCTCCACGGAATTTCTGTTCGAGCCCAGCGCGGGCGGCGTCTTGGGCAACCTGCTCCCGCACTATTTGAATTATCAGGTATTCCAGTACCTGCTCGAAGCGAAGGCTTCCGAGCACAGCGCGCGCATGGTCGCCATGAAGAACGCGACCGACAACGCCAAGCAACTCATCAAAGACCTCACGCTCGAATACAACAAACTGCGTCAGGCGAACATCACCCGCGAACTTTTGGAAATCACCAGCGCCGCGATGGCGATGGGCTAATCACATCATCTCATGAACAAAGGCAAAATCGTTCAAATCATCGGTCCCGTTGTGGACGTGGAATTCCCGGATCAGCTTCCGGCCCTCTTCAACGCGCTGACCATCCAGTTCACTCCGCCGGGCGGCGTTTCCACCAAGCTCACGCTCGAAGTGCAGCAGCACCTCGGCGACAACTGGGTGCGCGCCATCGCGATGTCCACCACCGAAGGTCTCAAGCGCGGCCAGGAAGTGCTCGACGCCGGCGCTCCGATTTCCATGCCCGTTGGTGAAGGCGTCATGGGCCGCGTGTTCAACGTCACCGGCGACGCCGTGGACGAACAAGGCCCCGTGAAGGCCGACAAATATTATCCGATTCACCGCGCGGCCCCGCCGCTCGTGGATCAATCGACCTCGCCGCAGGTGCTCACCACCGGCATCAAGGTCATCGATTTGATCTGCCCCTTCTTGAAGGGTGGCAAGGTCGGCGCCTTCGGTGGCGCCGGCGTAGGCAAGACCGTCGTCATCATGGAACTGATCAACAACATCGCGAAGCTGCACGGCGGTATCTCGATGTTCGCGGGTGTCGGTGAACGCACGCGCGAAGGTAACGATCTCTACAACGAAATGATCGAAGCCAAAGTCATCAAGGTCGAAGAAGACGAGAAGGGCCATCCGAAAAAGAACGCCCAGGGTCTTCCGATCATCAAGCCCGGCTCCCGCATCGGGTTGGTGTACGGCCAGATGAACGAACCCCCAGGCGCGCGTCTCCGTGTGGCGCTCTCCGCGCTCGCCGTGACCGAATATTTCCGCGACGAAAAGAATCAGGACGTGCTCCTGTTCGTCGACAACGTCTTCCGTTTCTCGCAGGCCGGTTCTGAAGTGTCCGCGCTCCTCGGCCGCACGCCGAGCGCCGTCGGTTACCAGCCGACCCTCGCTGCGGAAATGGGCGACCTCCAGGAACGCATCACCTCGACCAAGAAAGGTTCCATCACGTCGTTCCAGGCCGTTTACGTGCCTGCTGACGACTTGACCGACCCCGCGCCGGCGACCACGTTCGCGCACTTGGACGCGACCATCGTCTTGGAACGTTCCATCGCTGAGTTGGGAATCTTCCCGGCCGTCGATCCGCTCGCCTCGAACTCCCGCGCGCTCGCGCCGGAAATCGTCGGCGAAGAACACTACAACGTCGCCCGCGGCGTCCAGAAAGTGCTCCAGCGCTACAAGGATCTGCAGGACATCATCGCGATTCTGGGCATGGACGAATTGAGCCCGGAAGACAAGCTCACCGTGTTCCGCGCCCGCAAGATTCAACGCTTCTTGAGCCAACCGTTCACCGTCGCGCAGGTCTTCACCGGCCGCGAAGGCAAGCAGGTTCCCGTGGCGGAAACCGTGCGCGCATTCAAAGAAATTCTCGAAGGCAAGCACGACGACGTCGCTGAAGGCAACTTCTACATGAAGGGCAGCATCGACGAAATCCGCGAAGCCTGAGCATAACCGCCGCAGCGCCGAGACATCATGGCATCAACCCTCAAACTCGAAATCGTCACCCCGGAGGCCAAGACCTATTCCGAAGACGTCGATATGGTGACGCTCCCGGCGGCCGAGGGCGAGATGGGCATCTACCCGATGCACGTTCCGTTCATGACGCAGATCGTTGCGGGCGAAGTCGTCGTTCGCAAGGATGGCCAGGAGTACTTCCTCGCTGTCGGTGAGGGCTTCGTGCAAATCACCGGCGACAAGGTGGCGATCATGACCGACATGGCCATCAAGGCCGAGAACATCGATGAAGCCAAAGCTGAGGAAGCGCGCAAGCGCGCCGAAGCTCGCCTCGCCGAGAAGCTCGACGATGAAGAAACGGCCTTGGTCACGGCGTCACTGATGCACTCGATCGCCCAGCTTAAGGTTAAGCGTCGCACGCACAGCTGAGCGCGCTCAGAAATCTTCAAACGAAAGGGACGCTGCGCAGCGTCCCTTTCGCTTTTCCGCGGATGTATAGCGTTACTTGTTCTTAGCGGCGATCGCTGGCCAGGCCCAGTCAAACAACGCGCGGGTATCCGTGTAACGATCGTTGTCCGCCGTGGAACCGAGCACGGCAGAAATCAAATGAGCGCTGCCGCGGTGTCCGCTCGCTACCAGACAATTTCCCGCCTGCATCGTGGTGCCCGTCTTTACACCGTCGAAACCGTCCTTGCCAAGGAGTTGATTCGTATTGGTCCACGCCGCGTCGCGGAAGGTTCCGTTTGCCTGGCGCACGATGCAGCTGTGTTTCTGCGTGCCGACGTAGTGCCGGAAACTGGGCAACTGCATGGCGTTCCAAGCCAGTCGCGTGAGATCACGAGCGGTCGTGGTGCGGTCATTCTCGGTGCCACCGTCGCCGAAAGAGGAACGATACTTCGTGTGCTTGAGGCCGAGGCGCCGCGCCGTCCGATTCATCTCAGCGATGAAGTTCGCGCGCGTGCTGAGATTGGTGCTGCCTAGGCCGAACTCGATCATCGCGACGTCGGGTGGGGCAAAGCGGGAATTGAAATGTTCCGCGAGCGCATTCCCCGCATCGTTGCCGGAAGGTAGCAGCAGTCCGTAAAGGCAATCGCGCACGGCCACGCTCTCGCCGGGTTTGATCGCGGCCGTCGAACCTGTGGTCGTGCCCGCGAGTTTTGAGAACGTTACTGTCTCGTCGAGCACGGACGGATTTGTCTCCGCCAATTGCAGTATGACATAGGCACACATCATCTTCGTCGTGCTCGCCGATTTGCGCGGTTCGTCCGCGTGGAAGCCCCAGAGGAGTTTACCGGTCGCGCCGTCGGCAATCGCCCAGGCTTTGGCCGTGACCGCTGGCGCCGGTGCCTTAGTGCGAATGCTCGCGCATCCAGCGAGCAAGAGAATCAGCGGCAGCGTCGTGGTGAGATGGCGAATTCGCATGGGGCGATCAGGGTAGGAGCGGCTTTGCGACTTCCACCCAACCGGCTTTGCGCTGGCCGGTGCCGGTTCGGGTGCCGTCGCCAATCTCGGCGCGGATTTTGTCAGCGAGCGCGGTGAGGCGCTTTACCACTTCGGGGTGCTGCGCGGACACTTCGTGATCTTCGTGGACATCATGGCGCACGTCATAGAGTTCGAGCACGGTGGGCTTGGGCGCGGTCTTCGCCGCGTTGTTCACGAGCTTCTTTTCCAGCGGCAGGTAAAGCTTCCACTGGCCGGCGCGCACGGCCTGCAACTGCTCGCGGCGATAGTAACCAAAACCGTCGTCATCCCAGTGCGACTTTGCAGTCGGTTCGCCGAGGAGAATCGGTCGGATGTCGCGGCCATCAATCGCCTTCGACGGTAGCGATGCGCCCGCGAGCTTCGCGAACGTCGGCAACAGATCCATCGTCGAGCAAAGTTCGTCCTGCACTTTTCCCGCGGGAATTTTTCCCGGCCAACGCATCACGCACGGCATGCGCATTCCAGCCTCGGTCGTGTCGTAACCTTGGCCGCGATAGGGCCAACCGCTGCCTTGAGGCGGATTGCGTTGCACCGCGCCATTGTCGCTAGTCCAAACGACAAGAGTGTTGTCGTCGAGGCCGATGCGCTTGAGGGCGGCCATAATCTCGCCAGTGCTCCAGTCAAGTTCCTCCACGCTGTCACCGTAGTCACCGTTCTTGGACTTGCCGCGAAAAGCCGGGCTGGAGAACGGATGCTGCGTCGAGCCGGGCATCGTGTGCGGAATGTAGCAGAAGAACGGCTGCGACTTGTTCCGCTCGATGAAAGTAATGACTTCCTCGGTCGTGCGCTTGACGAGAAAGTTCCGATCGACGGGTGCTTCGATAACTTTTTCACCACGCATCAACGGCAGCTCTGGCCATTCGTCGGGCCGCTTGTCCTTCGTCATGTCGTCGGAGTAGGGAATGCCGAAATAGTAATCGAAGCCCTGTCGCGTCGGGAGGAACTGCGGTTGATCGCCGAGATGCCACTTGCCGAAAATGCCTGTCGCGTAGCCGGCTGATTTGAGCACTTCGGCCATTGTTTTCTCGTCGGGATTTAGGCCCTTGCGCGCGACTGGCTGCAACACCACGGCGCCGCGATCGCTGACGTGCAGGTCCACCCGACGCGGATAGCAACCCGTCATGAGCGCCGCGCGGCTCGGCGTGCAGACGCCACTGGCGACGTAGAAACTGGTGAACTTCGTACCCTCCGTGGCGAGCCGATCAATGTTCGGCGTGCGATGCGGCGTGGCCGGATTGAAGCAATGAAGGTCGCCGTTGCCAAGGTTGTCGACGAAGATGACGATGAAGTTGGGTTTTGCGCTCGCAGTTGTTTTGTCGGCGGCAATCCCGGAAAGGCAGCACATGAGGGTCGCTAGCAGGATGCGGCATCCCGTGCCCATAGAGGTGAATGGAGGTTTCATTTTTGGACTTCTCCCGGCTTTATTTGCGCGATGTGCCGGGCGATTTCGCGTTGCAAATCGGCCACGACGTCGGGGTGTTCGGACGCGATATCGAAACGTTCGCCCGGATCGTGATCGAGATGAAACAGCAGTGGTGGCTCATGCTTCACGGGGCGCCATGCGCCACTGCCGGGGCTTGTCGATTTGACGTGAAGCTTCCACGGCCCTTTGCGGAAGGCGCGAACTTCCTCCATCGAGTAGTAAGCGAGCAACGGCTCACGACCGGGCTCGTTGCGCAGCAGCACAGGCGAAATATCCGAGCCATCAAGTTCACGGTTGGGCAGGGGAACTTTTGCCAACTTGAGCAACGTGGGGAACAAATCCATCAACGTCACAAACGCTGTCGTGGTGGTATTCGTAGGGATGTGCCCTGGCCAGCGGGCGATGAACGGAATCCGTTGGCCACCTTCCCAATTGCTCGCCTTACCTTCGCGCAATAATCCTGCCGAGCCACCGTCGAGTTTCTTTTCCAACCAAGGCCCGTTGTCGCTGGTAAAAATGACCAGCGTGTCGTTGTCGATGCCTCGGCGGTGGAGTTCGGCAAGAATTTCGCCCGTGGAGGAATCTAGTTCCTCCACGACGTCGCCGTAAAGGCCGCGCGGACTTTTCCCCGCGAAGCGCTTGCCGGCTGCGAGCGGGTAGTGCGGCATTGTGTGTGGCAGGTAGAGAAGGAACGATTCACGTCCCGCGTGCTTGCGGATAAACCGCAATGCCTCGTCGGTATAACGGCGCGTGAGCCGGCGTTGATCGGGCTCGTGTTCGATCACGTTTGTGCCGCGCATGAGCGGTGTGGGAGGAGCGTTGGTGAACAACTTGTGACCCGGGTTGGTGGTCGGGCTCATGTCGTTCGAGTAGGGAATCCCAAAATATTCGTCGAACCCGTGGCGTGTCGGGAGGAAATCCGGCGTGCAACCGAGATGCCATTTTCCAAAGCATGCCGTGGCATAGCCGGCGGATTTGAGCGCGGTGGCGAGGGTGATTTCGTTTGCGGGCAACCCTCCGGTCGAGTGTGGAAACAGCACGCGAGCCATGCCGCTACGAATCGGGTAACGACCGGTCAGTAGCGCTGCCCGACTCGGGGTGCATACGCAGGCGGCCACGTAGCATTGAGTGAAACGCATCCCCTCGGCGGCCATGCGATCCAGTTGCGGCGTTCGGATGTTCGGGTGTCCGTAACAGCCGAGGTCCGCGTAGCCAAGGTCGTCGGCGAGGATGATGATGAAGTTGGGAGAGGGTGGCGGGGCAGCGAAGTTCAAAGAACAAAGCGCCAAGCTTAGCAGCAAGACCAGGCTCCTCGCTCCAATGGTTCGTGGTGGAATGGCGCTGATGGGGCTTTTGACTCGGAATCTTCTCCTGAGCTTCGCGGTCATGCCCAATGAACCGGCAACGTTGTTGAGCGCATGTGCGAATGTGGGTTCACGCGGTCATTCAACCGCAGAGGGGAGGCGAAGCCAAGCCCTTCGTGGCGACGACGGGCTTCGCTGCTCACGGCACCGCTACGCGGTAGAACTGGCGACCAGGAGAATCGGGAAAGTCGGCGAAAGTTTCGCCATTGCCAGCCGAGGGCACGGTGCTGACCTGAGTGTAAGCGCCATCGGCCTGACTGGCGCTGGAGATCCGATATGTTTTTCCGGCGACACTGTTCCAGGTGACGCGGACCATGCCATTGCCGAGGTTGATTTTCGTGACGCGGAAGACGGAATTGAAATTATTGGGATCGGTACCGGCGAGATACTCCTGATAGTTGTTCAAGCCATCTCCGTCGAGGTCGCCGTTGGCGTCGTTGACGTTGGGGTTGAGTCCGTGCGCGAGCTCGTAGGCATCTGGCAGGCCGTCTTGATCGGCGTCAGTCGTTACGCTGGTGCCGTTGTAGGCGCCCGTTTTGTTGATGCGATTCCAAGCGGCAGTGGTGGTGCCGAGGGCATGCCCATCGGAGGCCACTTCGGTGTAGGACCATGCGATACTCTCATAGTGCAGGGAGACGTTTTCGGTGGGAGCAGAATCCGCCGCGCTGATGGGCGTCCGCACGCTGGCGATGACGACGTTGGTCAGGTCGACCCGGTAGAACCGGATGAACGCTGGAGAATTGAGCCAGAATTCAATCTGTGCGTTGGCAATGTTTGAGCGGCGGGACAAAAGGTCATATAGAACCGGCGTTCCTTTATCCACGGGCTTGGTGAAGCCTACAGTGCCATGAGTAGCAAAGTCAGGAGGAGTCCGTGTGATCGTGTGGTTCCACGAGACGGCGTCGGTCCACCCGGCATGGCCAATCCCGGTGGACTCGCCCGCGACGCCGCTGATCAGTACGAATATGTTCACACAATTTCCCGGCGAGGCGCCCAGCCAGAGCACCATGAGGGTCAATGTGAGCGGAACGAGAAACGATCGGCCAAAGACATTCACGGCTCCTGGGGCAATCGGACACCGTGGCTGGAGATGGCCGGCGGGGGGCTGCATGGGAGCGGCGGAACGTTTCAATACGGACCGTTTTTGATCAAGTCCCAGCCTTTGGTAACGGCGGGGCCCGCCTTCCCGCTGGCATACGGCACGAAGGTCCAGCGAATCCGCTCATACTTGAGGTTGATTGCCTCAGCCGGAGCGCTGCCGGTGCCTCCGGACACCTGCACGCTTGTGAGGTAAACGTTCTCCAGCGCCATCCGGTAGAACACAATACTTCCCAACCCGCCGACTCGAAAGTCGATGGTCACATAATCAATGGGCAGCGAAACAGGCAGGCCAGTGGCGACGCCATTGACTAGCAAGTTGAGGGAGGGCGTGCTCTTGTCCGTCGGTTTGTTGACAATCACCTCAGCGTGCTGATTGGTACCCACCGTGGTTCCGCCGCCGATGGGGATGTTGACGGGCAGCATGACCCCGTGGGTCATGCCTAAAACGTTGATCCAGTTTGGATACTGCGTGTCCGTAGATTCCCCCGGCAGCAATGGCGTCGATTGCGTGGCACCGATGGTGGTGGGGGCACCGCCGATTCGCATGAAAATCTCCACTGCTGGGGCGGATAGCGTGGCCGCGAACAGGCAGGCGAACACACCATATCGGAGCAGTGCTCGTGTGCGATGGCTCGCGGAGCGAGTGTTCGGAATGAGGTGCCGCAAAGCGCCGCGAAGAGAGGATGAAATCACTTTCATGCTGGGTTCTTGATAGCAGAAACGGTCTCTGCAGGGAAGGCAAATCACGGGCAGATCACACGGGTCGGGTTGAAGAAGATGCTCCCTTCTTTCAGCGATTTGGTGATGCCGTCGGTGAGGCGTTGGTTTGCAATCGCACCTGCATCGTCTGGTCGAATACCGCACTTGAAAACACCACGGTGCCTAGCGCGGCTGGATCGCCCGTCACGTCGCCCAAACCCGCGCCGATGAAGCGCGCCCGGCCCGCGCGATAGTGCACGCGCGGCCGGTCCAGCGTTTCAAGGCCGACGCCTTGTAACTGGCCAGCTACCAGCAGCAAGCCCATGCGCTCCCGCTTTCGCATTTCCTCGAACGAGTTCACGCCGATCTCCGCCAGTGACTCACGGACGGCTTCATTAGCCGCCAACACTCGGCGCGCGCGTTCCTGATCCGCCACTGTCAGCGGGCGTTTCGTCGCGAGCACGAGCAGATCGCCGGGTTCGCCTTGATAAATGCAACTGTGGGGAAACTCCGAGTGCAACGTGTTCATCAGGATGCCGAACGTCTGCGGATCCATCGCATATTTTTGGACCCACTGGAGCAACAGGCCGTCGTCCGTCAGGTGCTCGCGGGCGAGTCGGTAGAATTCGCGGCTAAACAGCAGGTCTACGCCCGTGAGCCAGACGTTGCTCGGTTCCGAAATGATGATGTCCCACCGCTCACGGCTCCGGCCCAGCACCCGGAACGCGTCGCCCACATGAATTCGCACGCGTGGATCGCGTTGCACGTTGTGCGTGAACGGCGCGAACAGCGGCAGCGCGTCCACCACGCCGGATGAAAGTTCGGCGACGTCGATCCTTTGCACGTCGGAGTACAGCGTGAGTTCACCTGCGGTCACGCCCGTGCCCATCCCGATCACCATTGCCTTGGAACGGCGCTCCGCCCACAAGGCGGGAATGTGTGCGGACAACTTCAAAGTCTGCCGGTCCCGCGCCGTATGGGAGTCGGACTTGCCATTCACCATGATGGCGAGCGGAGGATTGGTCGGTGCGGACGCTGCGGCGATCGGGACAGGCAGGCCGGGCGGCAGTCGGCTCAACTCGGCGGGCAAGCTGGAGTCAGCGTTGTCGGCAATCACCGCCACGGTGCCCCCGGGACCATCATCGTAAAACTTCACCGGTCGGTCGCGCCGGAAATGTTCGTAGAAATAATTCGGGCCGCGATACGAATAAGGCGTCAACTCGCTCAGGCCGAACGTGCCCTGTGCAAACCGGTGCTTCTCAAATCCCGGCTGCCACCACACCATCACCGCCGATCCGCCGAGCAAAACGAGCGCGCTCATCCGGGCGATTTTCCCCAGCGGCCAGGCTGCCAAAGTCGTCGACAGAGCTACCAAGCCGAGCGCGACGCCGAGCACGCCGGGATTGTCGAGTGGGTAGAACAGCAACCAGCCGCCCGCGACGCTGCCGACCACGCAGCCCGCCGCATTCGCTGAAAAAATCCGCCCGCTATGCCAGCCCACCAACCGCAGTTCCGACTTCAGTTCGTGGAAAATCACCGGGAGAGTGGCGCCGAGTAATCCCACTGGCACGATCAGCACGGTCAGCAGAATCAGCAGCACCGCCGCTTGATGGAGCCAGAAGCCAATGGCGTTGCCTTGAAATGCCGCACGCACGAGATGCGCCATGTAAGGCCAGTCGTCCACCGACACAAACACCAGCCACCACGAGATGAGCGCCGCCGCCTGTGTGCCGAAAAGCAGAGAGTGAGGCAGCCGTCGCAGTGCGCCCACCGCAAAACTCCCAACCGAAAGACTTACAACGAAAACGCCGACAAGCAGTGAAAACGAATATGATGACGAACCGAGAGTGAGATTTGTGATCCGGATCAATACGTTTTCCAAAGCCATCACCGCCGCGCCGTTCAGGCACGCCATCGCGTAGAGCACCCATTTGGGGAAGGGTTGGGCCGCGGACTCAGCGTTAACCGGTTTCTCACTGTCGGAGGAGATTTGAATCTGCGCGTCAACGCCGGCCGATTGTGAGGTGAGCGCGAAGAAAAGTGCCGCGAGCAAATTGATTGCGGCCATCGTCCGCAATGATCCGGGCAAGCCGAGCGCTGGTACCAAATAATATCCTGCCGCGATCACGCCGAGAAACGCTCCGGCAGTATTCGCGCCGTAAATGAGTGCGTGGATCCGTGTGGCTTTGGCCAGTGAACCGGCAAGCTCGCGCGTCAGCAATGGCACTGTTCCACCCATGCACACGGCTGGAAGAACGATGAGTGCCATTGCGCAGAGGGCGCCTTGGATCAACAACCACCACGGCGAGGCGAAGGTCCAATTGCGGCTCGCGGATTCCACGACGGCGAAAAGACCGGGAAAGATCAGCGCCCAAAATCCGATGATGGCCTCCAGCAAGGCGTACATGCGCGCGGGGCGGTTGACGCGCCGACTCAGCCAGCCGCAGAGAGCGTATCCGCCGGAAAGACCGCCCAGAAAAATGCCGAGGATCAACGCTGTGGCCAGGCTGTCGTTACCGGTGAGGCGTGCCAGATAGCGCTGCCAGATCACTTCGTAGACCAGCGCCGTAGCTCCGGTCAGGAAGATGAAAACGAAACCCAGCGATGCGCGCAGCCGACTCAACGCTTCCAGATTAGCGGAGTGTGACTCCAACTCGAAAGGTTTTTCAGTCGAAGCGGACGTGTGTTTTCACGCGACTGCGTTCCGCACTACGACGGCCGCTGGTAGCGAAGCCATCGCCTTATTTCCAATCGTCACTCCGGAAGGTTAGCGCGGGGAGACCGTCCTTGTTGAACAGGTTCGCCCAAGTGAAGACAGACGACCACGCGTAACGCACCGCGGCGGGTTTGGAAACTGCGGGGTTCGATACGAGGACGCTTTCCCCGTCGATTACTGCGTCGGCCCAGATGAATTTCTTGTCGGCACCGGCGATCATGAAGCCTTGGAGTTTGTCGCTGTGCCGAGCGACTAGACCTTGGCCTGTGTTCCAAAACTTGACGCGAATCTTGTTCCCTTCGATCTCGTGCGAACGGTAAAGCGGGCCACTGGGTGGAAGGTTGCTTCCATACACGTACGCCAGCGCCACATGGACCGCGCGGGCTCCGTAGGCGGACTTGCTCACGGGATGCGTACCGTTGCCGAGGTCACTGCTCGTGACCATCGCCGTCTTTGGGTGCCGCTGAATTTTGATATGCAATTCTCGATAGAGGCCGTCGCTGGTTGCGGGAACGGTTTTCGGCAAGGGCGCAAATTTGCCGGCGTGTTTCGTGAGAGGATCTTTGTCGTCAAACGCGCAGCCGAGTCCGCTGGGCTTTTGCACGTAGAGGAACGGGAAGTCCTGGCCCCATTCCTTGCGCCAACCTTTGATGAGCGCGCCCATGACGTTGAATTGATCGACGCCCGTGATGGCCGTGCCGCTTTCGCCTTGGTCCCACAGCACACCGCGGATCGCGTAGGGCGCGTAGGGTCGGACATGGGCCTCGTAGAGATTGCCGATGCGTCCCGCTGATTCGCCGGCTTTGGCGGGCTTGGTGGGGGGGCGTGGCGCGCGCTTTTTTTCCGCTTTTGCCTTTTCGGCGAGCGGTTTCCAAGCGGCGAGATCCTTTTCGTATTTCCGCATTGCGGCGTCGAAGTCGTAAGTTTTCGCAAACTCTTTCGCCTGCTCCTGACACGCGGCGTCGCTGCGATACATCTCCTCGGTCAGCCAATAGCCCGAGGGCGTGCCGCCGACCGCGCCGACCATGATGCCGACGGGCACTTTAAGTTCCTGTTGGAGACGGAAACCAAACGCGAAGAGCAGCGCGGAGAACTGCACGTTGTTCGTCGGTTCCGCGAGTTCCCATCCTTTGCGTCCGCGGTGAAGCAATCGCAGCTTCGGATACGTCGCGTTCGCCGCATTGGAAAGAACATTGTCGCCAGCGGTGTAGCTCGCGACGTGCATGTCCATATTCGACTGGCCCGAGCCGAGCCAGACTTCGCCCACGAGTACGTCGTTGATCGTGATGGTGTTACTGCCTTTCACCCTGAGCGTGAGTCCTTCGGCAAGTTTCAATGGGTCGAGCTTCACGCTCCATTTGCCTTTGTCGTCGGCCTTGGTGGTCTTGGTCTGGCCGGCAATGGACACGGAAACCGTTTCGCCGGGCGAAGCCGTGCCCCAGATCGGCGCGGGAACATCGCGTTGCAATACCATGTGATCCGAGATGACCGGTGGAAGTTTCACCTCGGCGAGTGCGGAGGTGGAACAAAACGCGACGAGAGAAAAAAAGATGGCGGGAGTGAGACGATTCATTTGAGCGATGAGTTAGTTTGATTTCCAATCATCCGTGCGGAACGGCGTCGCGGGCAAACCGGCGCCGTTGAAGAGATTGCACGTCGGGAAATTCTCCCACCCGTAGCGCGCGGCGACGGGCTTCGCGATTTCGGGACTGCAGACGATCACGGTGTTGCCCTCGATGCGCGTGGCCGCCCGCTTCCACTGCTTGTCCTCGCCCGCGATCACGAAGCCCGTCAGATCGCCATCCTTCGCGACGAGGCCGCCATCCGTGTGCGAGAAGCTCAGGACGATTTCGTTGCCGCGAATCTGGTGGCCTGTAGGCAACGGGCCGGACGTGGCGGGAACGTTCTTTCCGTAAACGGTGCCAAGCGCCCATAGCGAGAGGCGGCGGCCAACTTCCTGTTTGTTTTTCGGATGGATATTCTTTTCTTCACCGATGTCGATGTTGATGCCCATGCCCGTCTTCGGCAGCGCGAGCGTTTTGAGCATCGCTTCCCGCACAGTGGGCCAGTCGCGTCCAGGGCCGGCGAAGTTCGGCAACTGCGCCCACGCGAAGGGGAACTCGTAACCCCAACGCGCGCGCCAATCGGTCACCAACAACTTGAGCTGCGCTTCGTAGAATGCCGGCTTGGGCGGCGTGGTGTTCGCCTCACCCTGATACCAAAGCGCGCCGCGGATGGCGTAGGGAATCAAGGGCGCGATCTTGCCATTGAACAGACCGCCGCCGTTCGCTTTGCGCGCCTTCACGTCAGCCGGATTGCGCGGCGGGCGCGGCGCCTTTTGTTTCTCCGCCTTCGCCTTCTTCACGGCTTCCTTCCACTCGGCGAGATCCTTTTCGTATTTTTTTGCGGCGGCGGCGGTGGCGGCGCCGGCTTTGTCCGTGCCGACAGCGTTGAAGAACGGTTTCAATTCCGCGCTGGCCTGCTGCGTTTCGGGCGCGATCCACGATTCGATCGGCGTGCCGCCAACAGAGGAATTGATCAGGCCGACCGGAACGTTGAGCGTCTTGTGAATCTCACGTCCGAAGAAAAACAGTGTCGCCGAAAAGGCGCCGACGGAGTCCGGCGTGCAGACGACCCACTTGCCCTTTCCGTCGGTTTGCGGGGCGGTCGCGGACGCGGACTCTTCCTTGAACATGCGCACTTCGGGTAGGTTCGACGCCTTCTGCTCCTGCTCGAAATCCTTCGAGCGATTCACGGTCATCGCCATGTTGGATTGGCCTGAGCCGAGCCACACTTCGCCGACGAGCACGTCGTTGACCGTGATCGAGTTCTTGCCCTGCACAGTCAAGGTGACGCGATCGCCGGCGTGGAGCTTACCGAGCTTGACGGTCCACTTGCCCTTGGCATCGGCGGTGACTGAGTGCGTTTGCGCCGAACTGCGCGCGGTGCTGGTGATCTTGGTCGCGGAGGCGCTCTTTGATTCCGAAGTTTTGTTGGCGATGGCGCTCACCACGACGGTGACTTGCTCGCCGGGCTCCGCCGTTCCCCAAACGGGTGCCTCAACATCTTGTTGCAGCACCATGTGGTCGGAGAAAATCGCCGGCAACTTCACGTCGGCGTGAGCCGAGTTGATACAGAAGGCAACGAAGGGAACGAATAGAAAGCAGGCAAGTTGTTTCATGTGTGTGTCAGGTGGAATTATTTCCAATCATCCGTACGGAACGGCGTCGCCGGAAGTCCGGCCCCATTCTCGAGGCTCCAGATTGGATTGGCGGCCCATGCGTAACGGACGGCAGCGGGTTGCTTCACTTCGGGACTGCTCACGACGACTTTGTTGCCGACGATCTTTGCGTTGGCTTTCACCCACTTTTTATCCGCGCCAGCGATTGCGAAACCGTTCAGCTCCCCGGCTTTCGCTTTCAGGCCACCGTCAGTGTGGGAGAATGAAATCGTTACTTCGCTGCCGTCAATTTTGTGGCCGTCGGGGATCGGGCCGGAAGTGGCTGCGCCCTTTTGCTTGTAAACGTCGCCCAGCGCCCAGAAGGCGAGGCGCTTGCCGACGTCTTGCTTGTTGATCGGATGAATGTTGCCGGCCATGCCGGTGCCGAGCGTGATGGCCATGCCGGTATGCGGCAGAGCGAGCGATCTTAGCATGCCTTCGCGCACGAGAATCCAGCCGTCTTGCTCGACGACTTCCTTCTGGGGTGGTTTGAAATCCGGCAATTGCACCCACGCGAACGGAAAATCATAACCCCATCGCGCACGCCAATCCTGAATCATCGTCGTCAGTTGCAATTGATAAAGGTGGCCGATGCCGGCGTTGCTTTCGCCCTGATACCAAATCGCGCCGCGAATCGCGTAAGGGATGAGCGGGACAATTTTTCCGTTGAAGAGATTCGAGGGATGGTTGGCGTCGAGGCGCGGTTCGGTCTGCTTGCGGGGCGCGCGCGGCTCCAGTTTGCCGGCGGCTTTGGCCTTCTCGGCGACGGTCTTGTGGGCGGCGAGCTGCTTTTGATATGCCGCTTCGGCTCTTTCCGGAGACCAGTCGGCTTGCATCTTGTCCCAACGCTCGAACACCGGTTGCTTGAGATCGGCCTCGTCCTTCTGCGCTTCCCAACTCGTCCACGCTTCGATGGCGGTGCCGCCAACGGAGGAATTGATCAGCCCCACCGGCACTCCCAATTTCTGATGGACCTCGCGCCCGAAGAAATACGCCGTTGCCGAGAAATTGACGATCGTCGCGGGGCTGCATACCTGCCAGACGCCGCGGCCGCGCTCCTGCGGATCGGTGGCGCCACCGGATTGCTCGAAGAACATGCGCATCTTCGGGAAGTTGGCGGCCGGCTTTTCTTGTTCGAAGTTCTGCGCGTTGCCCACGATCATCGCCATGTTCGACTGGCCCGAGCACAACCAGACCTCGCCCACGAGAACGTCTTTCACGGTAATCGTGTTTTTCCCTTTTACCGTCAGCGTGACGGCATCGCCTACTTTGAGTTTCGCGAGCTTCACTTTCCATTTGCCGTCGGCGCCCGCTTTGGTCGATTCACTTTGATTGCCAATGCTGACGGTGACTCCCTCGCCGGGATCAGCCCAACCCCAGACCGGCACGGTGGTGTCCTGTTGAAGCACCATGTGGTCTGAGAAGATGGCGGGCAACTTCACGTCGGCGTGCGCGGCACTGGCGAGAACGACCGTTGCGAATAGCAGAAGAGCGAGGTGTTTCATGGGTTTGCGGACGGGAGATTATTTCCAATCGTCCGTGCGGAACGATGTGGCGGGCAAACCGGCGCCGTTCTCCAGACTCCACACCGGGTTGTCGGCCCAAGCGTAGCGGACGGATTTCGGTTCCTTTACTTCCGGACTGCTGACGATGACTTTATCGCCGTCGATCTTGGCATTCGCCCAGACGAATTTCTTGTCGGCGCCCGCGATGGCGAAACCTTTCAGCTCGCCGCCGTGCGCTTTGAGGCCGCCATCGGTGTGCGTGAAGGTGACGACGATTTCGTTGCCGTGAACTTTATGGCTCTTCGGCAGCGGGCCGGATTCGGCGACGCCCTTTTGCTTGTAAACATCCGCGAGCGCCCACAGGGACAGGCGACGACCAACTTCCTGTTTGTTCGTGGGATGAATGTTGTCCGCCATGCCGAGGCCGAGCGTGATCGCCATGCCGGTGTCCTTGAGCTGGAGGGTGCGGAGCATTTCCTCGCGAATAGTGACCCAGCCAGTGTCCTCGGACGGCTCCTTCTGCGCAGCGTGGAAGTCGGGCAACTGCACCCACGCGAACGGAAAGTCGTAACCCCAACGCTGGCGCCAGTCCTTGATCATCGTGGTCAGTTGCAGGCCGTAGATATTCGCGAACGGCTTGTTCGCGTTGCTCTCGCCTTGATACCACAAGCCGCCGCGGATCGCGTAACCGACGATCGGCGCGATCATGCCATTGTAGAGATTCGCGGGATAATTCTGATCGAAGCGGGGATCAACCGGCTTGCGCGGTTGACGCGACGCTTTCTTTCCCGCCGCCTTGGCCTTCGCGGAACTGACCTTCCACGCAGCCAGTTGTTTTTCGTAACGCGCCATTGCTTGCGCTTCGTCGAACGGCAACGAGGTGAGCTTCACCCACGACTCGGAAATGGCCGGATACTCCTTGAGACGGGATTGCACTTCCATGCTGGTCCACGCTTCGACGGCGGTGCCGCCATAGGAGGAATTGATGAGGCCGACCGGCACGCCGAGCTTCTGGTGAATTTCACGGCCGAAGAAATATCCCGCGGCGGAAAACCGCCCCACGGTGGCGGCGCTGCAAATCTCCCACTTGCCCTTGCAGTCCGCTTGGGCCTTCGGCTGGGGATTCCGCTCGACCGTGAACATGCGGAGCTTCGGGAAGTTCGCGCCGGCTTTCTCCTGATCGAAATTCTGCGCGCGATCGACGGTCATCGCCATGTTCGACTGTCCCGAACAGAGCCATACTTCGCCCACGAGCACGTCACTCACGGTGAGGGAATTCTTTCCTTTCACGGTAAGCGTCAACACGTCGCCGGTCTTGAGCTTCGCGAGGTTCACGGACCACTTGCCGTCGCTGCCGGCCTTGGTGGACTTGCTCTGGCTGCCAATGCTCACGGTGACTTCTTCGCCGGGATCGGCCCAACCCCAGACGGGGATGGTCTTGTCCTGCTGGAGCACCATGTGATCCGAGAAGATGGCCGGCAACTTAACGTCCGCGCGCGCAGTGATGGAACCAACCGCAGCGATGGAAACGAGCAACAATGTGGTGAGAGTCTTCATGGAAGGTGTTGCGTTGAATTATTTCCAATCGTCCGTGCGGAAGGGAGTCGCCGGCAGGCCGGCGCCGTTTTCGAGGCTCCACACCGGGTTCGCCGCCCACGCATAACGGACGGCTTTCGGCTCCTTCACGTCAGGACTGCTTACAATCACCTTGTCGCCCTCAATGCGTGCCTTGGCCCAGACGAATTTCTTGTCCGCACCGGCGATGGCAAAACCTTTTACCTCACCGCCGTTCGCCTTCAAGCCGCCTTCGGTGTGCGTGAAGGAGATCGTCACCTCGCTGCCGCGAATCGAATGGCTCTTCGGCAACGGTCCGGAGATCACCGAGTCCTTCTGCTTGTAGACCGTGCCGAGCGCCCACATCGCAAGGCGTTTGCCGACGTCCTGCTTGTTCTTTGGATGAATGTCCTCCGCCTCGCCGAGGCCGACTGTGATGGCCATGCCGGTGTTCTTGACCTTGAGCGTGCGCAACATTTCTTCGCGCACAGTCACCCAGCCGCTGTCCTCGGAGGGGTCCTTTTGCGGAGCGCGGTAATCCGGCAGTTGCACCCAGGCGAACGCGAAGTCTTCATCCCAACGCTTGCGCCAATCTTTGATGAGCGATTCCAGCTGTGCGCTGTAAAGGTCGGGGAAGGTGCTGCCGGCGTTGTGCTCGCCCTGATACCAAACCGCACCGCAGATGGTGTAGGGGAGAATCGGCGCGATCATGCCGTTGAAAAGATTGGCCGGACGATTCTGGCTGAGGCGCGGGTCAACGGGCTTCTGCGGCGCGCGCGGGGCCTTGGTGTTTTCCTTCTTCGCTTTCGCTGCGGCGAGCTTGTGCAGCGCCACTTGCTTTTCGTAAGCCGCCATCGCCTTCGCTTCGTCGTAGGGTTCGGTGAGCTTCTTCGCCCACGGCTCCTGCACGCGCGCGAACTTCGGTCCGCTCTGCGCTTCCCAGCTGATCCACGCTTCGATCGCGGTGCCGCCCCAGGAGGAATTGATCAATCCCATCGGCACGCCGAGCTTTTGATGCAACTCGCGTCCATGGAAATAAAGCGCGGCGGAAAACGTTCCTACCGTGTCGGCGGAACAAATGACCCACGAGCCTTTGCAATCTGTGCGTGGCGTGGTCGAAGGAGTGAGGTCCACGGTGAACATGCGCAGCTTCGGCAGATTCGCCTTCACCTTTTCGCCTTCGAAATCCTTCGCGCTGGAAACGCGCATGCCCATGTTGGATTGGCCGGAGCCGAGCCAGACTTCGCCGACGAGCACGTCGTTTACGGTGATCGAATTCTTGCCCTTCACGACCAACGTGAGCGGGCCGCCGGCTTTAAGCTCGGGCAGTTTTACCGACCACTTGCCATCTTTGCCGGTCTTGGTGGATTTCGATTTGCCCGCGATGGTGACGGTGACTTCTTCGCCGGGATCGGCCCAACCCCACACGGCGCAGTCTTCGTTTTGCTGGAGCACCATGTGGTCGGAAATGATCGCGGGCAGCTTCACATCCGCGAGCGCGGTCGTGCAGCAAATCGCGGCGGATGAAAGAATGGCGAATAGGGAAAGACGGAGCTTCATAGGTTTTGGATGTGTGAAATCAGACGCCGATGAAGCCTGAAACTTCAACGGACGGGAAGAATTTTCGAACTCTCGCGGAGACTACGCGAGAATGTCTTTGACCAGATTGCCGCCGACGCCGGTGAGTCGCACGTCGAGGCCTTGGAATTTCATGGTGAGCCGCTTGTGATCGATGCCCATCAAATGCAGCATGGTCGTGTGCAGGTCATGCACGTGGACGACGTTTTCCACCGCGCGGTAACCCAGTTCATCCGTCGCACCGTACGTCATGCCGCCCTTCACGCCGCCGCCGGCGAGGAACACACTGAACGCGAGAATGTGGTGATCGCGTCCGGTTCCCTGACCCATCGGCGTGCGACCGAATTCGCCGCCCCAAAGGACAAGCGTGTCGTCGAGCAAGCCGCGCTGGCGTAGGTCTTTGATGAGTGCGGCGACGGGTTTGTCCGTGTCCGCAGCGCCAGCCTTCATGCCGTCGACGAGGCTGTTGTGATGATCCCACGCGCGATGATAAAGCTGCACCATGCGCACGCCGCGTTCGGCCATGCGCCGCGCGAGCAAGCAATTCGAGGCGAAGCTGCCATCGCCCGGTTCCTTCACGCCGTACATCTCGAGCATTTCCTTCGGCTCTTTGCTGAAGTCCGTTAGGTCAGGAACGGAGGACTGCATCTTGAACGCGAGTTCGTATTGAGCGATGCGCGTGGCGATTTCCGGATCAACATGATCTTCCGCGAGCAAGCCGTTCATGCGGTTGATTTCCTCGACCACCTGACGCTGCGTGCTCTGGCAAACGCCGTCCGGATTGCCAATGTAGTGAACCGCGTCGCCCTTCGATTGAAAGAGAATGCCCTGATACTTGCTCGGCAGAATCCCGCTGGACCATTGCCGTGCGCTGACGGGTTGCTGCCCGTACTTGCCGGCGGAAGTGAGCACGACGAAGCCGGGCAGATTGTCCGTCTCGCATCCGAGACCGTAGAGCAGCCACGAGCCCATGCTCGGGCGGCCCTTGATGATCGAGCCGGTGTTCATGAACGCGTGCGCGGTGTCGTGATTGATCTGTTCGGTTTGCATCGAGCGGATCACGCACAATTCATCCGCGACCCCAGCGAGATTCGGGAACAGGTCGGACACTTCCACGCCGCCTTTGCCGTGCTTGTGGAAATCCGTGAACGAACCGCGGGCTTTGAGAACCGTGTTCTGCAACTGCGCGAGCTGCTGGCCTTTCGTGAATGAATCCGGGAACGGTTGCCCGTCGAGTTTCTTCAGCTCGGGTTTCCAGTCTAACGTTTCGAGATGCGATGGTCCGCCGGCCATGCAGAGGAAGATCACGCGTTTGGCGCGGATATTAAAATGCGGTGTGGTGATGACGCCCGGAAATCCGGCGGCCTGTGCACTGCCGATGAGTCGCGGATCGAGCAGCGACGCAAACGCGGCGGCGCCGAGTCCGTAGGCGGAGCGGGTGAGGAAAGCGCGACGATTAACGCTGAGAGCGTGAGCCGTCGGATCGAAGTTCGCGGAGTTAAAGTTCATGGCTCAGTAGCGGGTGATCGTTTCCTGCAAGTTCAGCACCACACGGCACAGCGAAGTCCACGCGGCGAGTTCAACGCGGTCTTCCGCGCTCGTGGTGGGCGCGAGACCGACTTTCAGCAATTTGTCCGCGTCCTCGGTGTGCGAGTGGTAATACGCCCGCTGCGTGGCGAGAAACTTTTTCAACGAGTCCTGCTCCTTCATTTTCACCGGACGGGCGACGGCACGTTGGAAGGCTAGATCAATGTGCGCCGAGTCCGACTTGGCCGGGCTGGCGAGAAGCCTTTCCGCGAACACGCGCGCGGCCTCCACGAAACTCGGATCGTTGAGCAACGTGAGCGCCTGCTGGGGCGTGTTGGACGTGGTGCGATTCGCGGTGCACTCGTCGCGATTCGGCGCGTCGAAATTCGCGAGCATCGGATGGAGGAACGTCCGCTGCCAGTGCATGTAGAGCCCACGACGCCACTGACGATCATCCGTGTCGGCCACATAGTCGCGGTTCGGGAATTGCAGGTTCGCGTAGTAACCGGCCGGTTGATAAGGCTTCGCACTCGGTCCGCCGATGTCATTGAGATTCAGCAGGCCCGCGATGAATAGTGCATTGTCGCGCACGAATTCCGCGTCGAGCCGGCGCGGATTCTGCGCCGCGAGCAGGCGATTGGCGGGATCGAGTTCTTTCAGCTCCGGACGCTGGCTCGAATCGCGCCGATACGTGTCGGTCATCACCAGGAGCTTGATCATGTGTTTCACGTCCCAGCCGCTGTCGCGAAATTCCGCGGCGAGCCAGTCGAGCAATTCCGGGTGCGACGGCGGTTCGCCTTGCGCGCCAAGATCGTCCACGACGGATGAGATGCCCACGCCGTAGAACTGTTTCCACAAACGGTTCATCACCGCGCGCCCGGTGAGCGGATTCTCCTTGGAACAAAGCCACTTGGCGAAATCGAGGCGGGTGAGTCGCTTCTCCGGCGTGCTCTTGATGCCGCCCGGCAGAAACGCTGGCGATGCGGGAAGGCGCACCTCGCCGGTTTCATCCATCCAGTTGCCGCGTGCGAGAACCCGGATCGTCTGCGGTTCGATGGATTGCGAAACCATCGTCCACGCTTTGCCTCCGCGGCATTCGAGAACCTTTGCGAACGTCTTCTGGTAGCGGCCGAGGGCTTCTTTGTCCCAACCGGTGCCGGCCAGATATGCTTCTTCAACCATTGCCCGTGTCGCCTTGGAATCTTTCTTCAACGCATCGCGCAAGCTCGCGAGCGCGTCGGCCGCGAGCGGGCGCTGGGGTGCGAAGGGCGAAACCGAAACTCGCACGCTCGCGGCGTTATTATTCTCCAGCTTCACCGTGATCACGTCGCCCGCGGCCACGGTCACGGGCGTCTCCAGCAACCACACGGACGTGTGAGCCTTCGTAGAATTCTTTGCCGAGGTTTTCCAGCCGTCCTTAATGCCGATGACTTCTTCGCCGTCTTTGTAGCGCGGCTCCTTCAAGTTGGCATCGGCGTAACGAAACGCGATGCTCGCCTCTTTCTTCGCGCCCGTTTTCCGAAGTGCGGCGGAAACTTTGAGCGTCGTGCTGTTGCTCGCACTGGTGCGCAGGATCGAATTTCCGCGTTTCTCGTCGGGAAGCAGTTCCACGCGAATGGCGCTCAGCCAGCCGGGCGACGGCTGCAACGTGAACGTTGAATTGTCGGCCGCCTTTTCGAGAAACGTCACGCGGCCGTCGGATTCAATGTTGAACTTCGGCGCTTCGACTTTTGCTGGCGCGGCTTTCGCGTCGCCTTTGGTCGGGGCTTTTTTGGACGCTTTCTTCGAGACGTTCCCTTTTTTGTCCATCGGTGTCGGTGCGGCGGTGGTGACCGAAGGAGTTGGCGTGGTCCATCCGCTCGGATTGGCTTCGAAGAATTTGATGCTCTCGTTGCGCCAGGCAGCGAACGTCGTCTTTGCATTCGCGTCGCTGCTCAGTTTCTTCGCGGACGCTTGGGCGATCGCCGTCAGTTCGGCGCGGAGTTTGGTTTCGCGGTGCTGGAGATAGGGACTGTCCACAAGCGTCTCAGGAGGGAAGGGGTGTTCGTTGCTCCAGCCGGCGAGCTCGGCGTTGCGCGTGTAGCCGTAGTCGGCGTAAACGCCCCACTGCTTCAGGTCGGCGAAGACCGATTGCATCGAATAGAAGTCGCGCTGGGTAAACGGATCGAACTTGTGATCGTGGCACTCGCAACAGCCGAGGGTCGCTCCCAGCCACGCGCCGCCGACAGTTCGGATGCGCTCGGCGTTATATTTGGCGAGATACTCCTTGGGCTGCGCGCCGCCTTCGCGCGTCATCATGTTCAAGCGATTGAAACCGGTGGCAACGATTTGTTCCTTGGTCGGGTTGGGCAAAAGATCTCCCGCCAGTTGCTCGATCGTGAACTGGTCGAAGTGTTTGTTCGCGTTGAACGCGTTGATCACGTAGTCGCGATACGGAAAGATGCGTTGATTCTGATCGCCGTGAAATCCGACGGTGTCGCTGAAGCGGGCGACATCCAGCCACCACACCGCCATGCGCTCGCCGTAACGCGGCGACGCGAGCAGTCGGTCCACCTGTTTCTCGTAGGCCTTGGCGCTTTTGTCGGCGAGGAACGTGTTCACTTCCTCCGGCGTGGGCGGAAGCCCGGTGAGATCGAGGGAAAGCCGGCGGAGCAGGGTGCGTTTGTCCGCTTCCTTCGATGGAGTAATTTTCTTCTCGATGAGTTTTTCCGCAATGAAAGCATCAATGGGAGTGGGTGTTTTGAAGTGCGGGTCGGAAATCGTCGGCACGGCTGGTCGGACGAGTTGCGTGTAAGCCCAATGGTCTTCGTATTTGGCTCCCTCGGCGACCCATTTGCGGAACGTCTCTTTCTGTGCGCTGGTGAGAGTTTTGTGCGCTTCCGGCGGCGGCATCAAATCGTCTTCGTCCTTGGTGAACAGCCGCTTGATCGCTTCGCTCTCTTCCGGTTTGCCGGGAACAATGGCGATCGCGCCTGACTTTCCGGCTTTGAGCGCCTCGGCGCGGATATCGAAGCGGAGGTTTCCCTTGCGCGACTTGGCGTCCGGACCGTGGCAATGGAAACAGGTGTCCGACATGATCGGCCGAATGTCGCGGTTGAACTTCACCTCGGCGCGGGCCACCGCTGTAGCGGCGAGCGCGAAAGCACCAACGAACAGGAATCGAACTGAAGGTTTCATCGGTTAGAAGCAAGCTACGCTGGAATTGCAGTCAGTAAACACACTACTTCAATGGCAGCGCCCAACGGGTTTGGCCATGCCTGTGGCTCTCAAACGCGATGTATTATTCTCCATCGCCGTAAGAGCGCTTCGTCACGCGATCAATTGCTTAACAATCTTCGGGCCCTCGACGCCCGTGAGTTTCGCGTCGAGGCCGGAAATCTTCACCGTGAACTTCTCGTGATTGATGCCAAGGAGATGCAGCACAGTGGCGTGGAAGTCGTGCACGTTCACCGGATCGCTGACGATGTTGTAACTGAAGTCGTCGGTCTCGCCGAAGATCGTGCCGGCCTTGGAACCACCTCCGGCCATCCACATCGTGAAGCAACGTGGGTGATGATCGCGCCCGTAGTTCTCGTGGCTCAAGCCGCCTTGCGAGTAGATCGTGCGACCGAATTCACCGCCCCAGATGATGAGCGTCGAGTCGAGCAGGCCACGGTTCTTGAGGTCGTTGATGAGGCCGTAGATTGGTCGGTCGATGTCGCGACACTGGTCTGGCAAGCGGCCTCCGACGTTCGAGTGTGTGTCCCAATTGTTGTGATAAATCTGCACGAAGCGCACGCCGCGCTCGACCATCCGCCGGGCGAGCAGCGCCGTGTAGCCAAACGTCCCCGGCTTCTTCGCGGAGTCGCCGTAGAGTTCGTAGGTCGAGTCGGGTTCGTCGCCGATGTTCGTCAGACCTGGCACGCTGGCCTGCATGCGGAAGGCGAGTTCGTATTGCTGGATGCGCGTGTGCGTTTCGGGATCACCCACGAGCTTGTAGTTCATTTCGTTCAACGCATTCAGGCCATTGAGCGTCTTGCGGCGCACATCGGTCGTCACGCCGGGCGGGTTGTTGATGAACAGAATCGGGTCGCCCGAACTGCGGAACGCGCAACCCGCGTGTTCGCCGGACAGATAACCCGACGACCATAGCCGCGCTGAAATCGCCTGCACCTGCTCGGTGTTCGTCGAGCGCGCGACGAGCACCACGAATGTCGGCAGGCTTTGGTTGAGCGAGCCGAGTCCGTAACTGACCCACGAGCCGAGGCACGGGCGGCCGGTGTTTTGGTTGCCGGTCTGGAGAAAGCAAATGGCCGGCTCGTGGTTGATCGCGTCGGTGTGCATCGTGCGGATGAAGCACATGTCGTCGACGCACTTCGCCATGTTCGGCAGGAGCTCCGTCACCCACATGCCGCACTTGCCGTGCTGCGTAAACTTGTATTTCGACGGCGCGATGGGAAACCGCGCCTGGCCCGAGGTCATCGTCGTGAGCCGCTGGCCCTGCCGGATGGAGTCGGGCAAATCTTTGTCATACCACTTATCCATCTCGGGCTTGTAATCGAACATGTCCATCTGCGGCGGCCCGCCGACCATGTGGAGGTAAATCACGTTCTTCGCTTTGGGCGCGAAGTGCGGCAACCCCGGCAAGCCGCCGACGCGCGTGAGTTGCGGCAACGGCCCGGCATTCGCGCCGAATGCTCCGCCGCCGAGCGACGCGAGCGCGGCGGCACCGAGGACGTTTCCGCCGCGGCGGAAAAATTGGCGGCGGGTTTCGTAGCGGACGTAATCTTCAAACAGGCTCATAGCATTTCCTCCGGCTTACTTGTTCAACACCTCGTCGAGGTTCATCAATTGGTTCGCGAGCATCGTCCAAGCGGCGACCTGGGGCGCGGGCAACGTTGCATCCGACTTGGTTTCACCCACGGCAAGCAGCGCCTTCGCGTCGTCGGGATGCGCGTCGTAAAACTTTTCTAGATCGGCGAGCGAAGACTTTGCGACCTTTGCTTCCTCCGAGCGGAACGAACGCGCGAGCAACCGCTGCGTCATGAACTCAAGCGTCCCATCCGTCTTCGCGCTGGCCTTTAGCGCGCGCTCGGCGAGCACACGCGCGGCCTCGACGAACTGCGGGTCATTCAGTGTGGCGAGCGCCTGCAACGGCGTGTCCGTCCGTTCGCGCCGCACCGTGCAGACTTCGCGGCTCGGCGCGTTGAAGATGTCCATCAAGGCAGGCGGTGCTTGGCGTTTCCAGAACGTGTAGAGGCTGCGGCGATACAAGCTCTCGCCGGAGTCGCGCTTGTATTCGCGCGTGTTGCTCACGTTCATTGCAATGGCTTCCCACACGCCATCGGGTTGATACGGTTTTACGCTGGGCCCGCCGATTTTCCCGGAGAGCAATCCGCTCGCGGCGAGTGCGGTGTCGCGTACCATCTCAGCATCCATGCGGAAGCGCGGCCCGCGTGAGAGCAGGCGATTCGCTGGATCCTTCTCCAGCTTTTCCTTTGTGGTGACTGCCGCCTGCCGATACGCGGCCGACGTCACCATGAGGCGGAACATGTGCTTGATGTCCCAGCCCGATTCGCGGAACTCGACCGCGAGCCAGTCGAGCAACTCCTGATTCGACGGCGGCTCGCCCATGATGCCGAAATCCTCCGCCGTCTTCACGATGCCGACGCCGAACAATTCCGCCCAGTAGCGATTCACTGTGACGCGCGCGACGAGCGGGTTGTCGGCCGCCACGAGCCACTGCGCGAGGCCAAGACGATTGGGCGGCGCGCTCTTCGGCATCGGGTTCAGCGACGCGAACACCGCCGGCGTGACTTGCTCTTCGGGCTTGTCGTATTGGCCGCGCTTGAGAACGTGGGCCATCGGCTTGGAATCCATCCGCTCGTTCTGCACGTGTGTCACGGCGCTGCGGCTGCGGATGTCGCGCTGCTGCGCCTCCACTTTCACCAGTTGCTGCACGAGCTTTTGCGACGGCCCGTCGAAACGCGCGAGGTAAAGCTTCCGCAATTCCTCCAATTGCCCTGCGCCAAGCTTGCCGTCGGGCTTTGCCAGCGCGGCGGCGAGCGCGTTCCACTTCTGGGCAATCTCCACTTCGCTCGCCGTGAGTTCGCGATTGAAGATGTGGAAGTCGGCGAGCGCACCGCCGGCAAACGTCCGTTTGCCATCACCACCAAGATTCAGTGGGCCGCTGCTGCGGATGTTGCTCTTGAGCGTCGTCGCATCGGATTGGCTCGGGTAATTCGGCTTGCCATTAACCCATAGCGTGAGACCGCTGCGATTGCGGCTGCCGTCGTAGGTGACGAGCAGATGCGTCCACTTGCCGCCCGGCAACCGGATCGCGCTCGGCGTGCGCAAGTCCACGCGGTCGCCCTTTTCCGAGCCGTTGAGGCGGAAGAGCGGCACGCGGTTGTTCACCTCGAACGACCAGCCAGCGCCGGTCTTCGGATCGCGTGTGCTCGCGATGGTGAAATTGCCTTCTTTGCCCGGCACGAGCACCCAGCCGCCGACGCTGAACGGCTTCGTCGCGTCAAGGTCGCCCGCGCCTGGCACGGCGAGGAAACTCTTCTCACCGAACTTCAACGCCTTGTCTTCGTTTGGCCCTTTCGCCCACGAGAACTGATTTGTCGCCGCGAGCGGGACGCACTTGCCCGCGACCATCGCCATGACGCTCGTGCCTTTGCCTTCGCCCAAATCAGCGGCGAACAACTCGTTCTCCGCGGCGACCGGCCCGTTTAGTTCACGCGCGGCCGGCGATGCGGACCATTTCTTAAACTCCGGTTCCGCTGCTTTGCGGCGCGCGTCCATCTTCGCCTTCAACGCCGCGTTCTCATCCTTCAGCGCAAACCATTTCTCCCGCTCGTTGTCCGGCGGCACCACGATGACCGGCGGTGTGTCGGCGATGTTGCCGTCGCTGTGGTTCTGTGTCGTGTTCCGGAAGAACGCGCTCATCGAGTAAAAATCCTTCATCGAAATCGGATCGAACTTGTTCTCGTGGCAGACCGCGCAGTTCGCCATCAATCCGAGCCAGACCCACGACGTCGTCTCCACGCGGTCGCGCGCGTAGTTGGCGAGGTTCTCCGCCTCAATCGTGCCGCCCTCGGCCGTGGTCATGTTGCAACGGTGGAAGCCTGTGGCGACGAGTTGCTCCTGTGTCGCGTTCGGCAGCAGATCGCCCGCGAGTTGCTCGATGGTGAACTGACTGAACGGCAGGTTGCGATTGAAGGCGTTGATGACCCAGTCGCGGTAAGGCCACATCTCGCGGTAGTTGTCGAAGTGCAGCCCGTGCGTGTCGGCGTAACGCGCCGCGTCGAGCCAGTAACGCGCGCGATGCTCGCCGTAGCGCTTCGAACTGAGCAGAAGGTCCACGACCTTCTCGTAAGCATCGCGCGACTTGTCCTTCACGAACGCTTCCACCTCATCCGGTGCCGGCGGTAGCCCGGTGAGATCGAGTGTTACGCGGCGGATCAGCGCACGCTTGTCGGCTTCTGGTGCAGGCGAGAGACCGTGCTGCGCGAGTTTGGTGAAGATGAAGTTGTCGATCGGGTTTTGAACTTTGAACTTTGAACTTTTGACTTCCGGCACCGCTGGTCTTTCCGGCGCAATGAACGACCAATGCGCCTGCCACGGCGCGCCCTGTTCAATCCACTTTTTCAGCAGCTCAATTTCCTCCGGCTTGAGGAACTTGTGCGACTTCTTCGGCGGCATCAGATCATCCTCGTCCTTCGTGATGAGCCGCGTATAGAGCGGGCTTTGGTCGGGCTTGCCTTTGATGACGGGGGTGCCTTCCTTTCGCTCACCGAACAAGCCCTCTTCGCGATCGAGGCGGAGGCCGGCCTTGCGCGTTCCGGGATCCGGCCCGTGACAGAGAAAGCACTTGTCGGAAAGGATGGGCCGAACGTCGCGGTTGAATTGAATTTTGCCTTCGCTCTTTTTTCCGCTGCTGCTCGCGGCGTGAATTGAAAGAGGAATGAGAACCAAGGAAAGAACCGCCACCAGCGCCTTTTGTTGGAGGAGCGAGCCGAAGCACTTCATATGTCGTTCACACAGGGTTTTTCACGTCATGATTCGCCTTCGCGACAGCTCGCGATGCACGCATCGGGACGATGTATACGTGGACGATTGGCGACGGGAGACGCTTGGCAAAAATTGCCAAATCCTCACAGTCAATTGGCAGGGCTGGAAATGTAACCGGCGATTACTCGTAGGGGGACTTGGCCGGTGCGCCGTCGGCGGATTTCTTTACGGCCGCAGGTTTCACGTCCTTCAGGCTTTTGATGAAAAGAATCAGCGCCTCGATTTGTGAATCGTTCGCTACGCCGGCGTAGCTGGGCATGGCGTATTCGCCGCGCTCGAATCCGGAAACGATCTTCGCCGGGGGATCGAGAATCGATTCGCGGATATAATCTTCGTTTGCAGTCGTGGAGATTTTCTTTTTGTCAGCGAAGACTTCGCGCTCCTTGCCGAAGAGGCCGGTCCACGTGGGACCAACCTTGGCGACATCTACACCGTCGGCTGAATGGCACGCGACGCAGCCAAGCAATTGGTAAAGCCGGCGTCCTTCCTCGACCGTCACCGGTCCGCTCGCTCTGGCCGCGGCTGCGCGTGGCGTGAGGTCCACGGTGATATCGCCGAAGCCTTCGGCCTTTGGGTCGAACGTGGCGAGTTCGTAAGGGGTCGTGTAGCCGTTCTCCTCGAACTTCAGTCCGTTCGTTGTGGCGAGCGACCAGCCGATGCGTAGTTGCATCACCGGTTTCATTTCGGGCACGCCGATGAAGACGCTGCGGCCGTCTTTCGATAGATAAGCGCTGCTTGCGGTGAGCCAGTCGAGGCCGGGCTTGCCGTCCGCCTTGAGCTGAGGCGAGCCGTATTTGTAGGTGCGTTGGTAATGCCATGTCGCGAGCGAATAACTGTCCGGATCGGTCGCCTGCTTTGCGTCGAGCGCGACGTCGAAGCGCATGAGAACGCCTTTATCCATCGGCACGATTTCGCGGGGCAGCGTGACCGGCGCGCCGGTGTAACGCACACGACCGAGGCCGGCCAGCGTATCGAGGGAGTTGCCCCAGCCGATGACTTGAAAGCCTGCGATGTAAAGCTGGCCGTCCACGGGATTCACCGAACCGTTCAGCGGCGGAAATTCGAAAGCTCGCGTAACGCTCACCACGGCTGCTTGCGGTTTCGCCGTGCGGTTGTTCATCAACACGCGGAACAACTCGGGCTTGTTGAAGCCAATGTGCACGAGTGAGTCATTGAGCGCACCGAGCTTCGCATCGAACAGCCACACCTGTGAAATGGCCGAGGCGTTCACCGCGTGCGGCACCCACGTGAGCGGATCGGCGATAGGCGCGGGATATTTCTCGCGTGGCTGGAGTTCGTTCGAGAGGTAGCCATAGAACTGCTGGTCGCGCACGATGTGCAAGGGCGTGCTCGGAATGTATTGCCCCTCCTGATCGCTCGACGTGACGAGGCCGGTGCGAATGTTCACGCCGATGTTCGGCTGGCGGAAGCCATAGCCGAGCACCGTCGAGTGACGTCCGTCCGCCGAGACGCGCAACACGCTGCCGTTGTGTTTACCGAGCGTCGTCGCCTGCTGGCCGCCCTTGGCGATGATGAACTCGCCGCTGGGCGCGAGCCGTACTTGACTCGGGAACTCGCGCATGTCTGCCGTCTGAGCGAAAGCGTTCGAAAAAAGTTCGTGAACGTCAGCCTCGCCGTCACCGTTCGTGTCCCGCAAACGCCATATACCGTTGCGATCGAAAACGTAAATCTCGTTGTCACGAATCGCGCAGGACATCGGCTCGTGGAGGCCGGAGGCAAAACGTTTCCAACGCACCTTGCCGCTCGCATCGTTCAAGCCACGCGCGAGCCAGACGTCGCCGTCAAGCGTGACCACGACGCCCGTGCCGTCCTTCAGAAATTGGATGTCGCTCGGACGAAGATTGCGCCGCCACGGATTCTTGAAGGGAAGTTCGACGTGATCCACGACGTAGGCGTCCTTCGCGGTGGAGAGTTTCACGTTGGTCGTGACCTCCTGTGGCCAGAACGGCGCTTCCTTGTCCGCGCGATAAGGTGAACCGGCGGGGATCGGTTGATCACTCGTCTGGCGGAAATGAAGCGTGAAAGAAACCGGTTTGTCCGCTGGCTGGACCTTGACGTAACGAACTCCATCCATCGTTTCGATAGTGACTGCTTTGGGGTTTCCCTGCTTCTGCACGATGCTGGTGAGGGTGACGGCGTCTGCGATTTTGCCCAATACGCACGCCAGCGGTGTCGCGTGCGGTTGCACTTCGAAGTCCACCGCCACGTCGCACATGTTGGCTTGGCGATCCGGCGACGTGTTGTTGCCGGCGCTCGCGGCGCTGCTTCCAAACGTGGCCGTGACGAACGTTCCTCCCACCGTGAAATCCACCGATTGATGGCGGGTGAACAATTTGTCCTGATGACGGTACGAACGGATGCGCACGGCGCGCAGGCGTGAATTCATCGCGTCCGGCAAAGGCCCGCGTCCCACTTCCTCCACGGTCGGTGCGGGCTCGCGCGGATCGGTGAGATCGGGTTTGTCGCTGGCTGACTTGAGCACCTGCCAGCCGGGATAGATGCCGCTTGCGAGCCAGAGTTTGCCGATCGGCTCCGGCGCAGGGTTTTGTCCGCCGGGCGTCTTTCCACCCGAGAGATGATACGACTTCGGTGCGAGCGCGTTCGGCGTGACTGGAGGTTGGCCTTTCTCTCCCTGCCAGATCGCTGAAATGCGCAGAAGGTCCGTATCGAAGCACGCCCAGAGATTGTGTCCGAGATTCATCATGACACCGCGTGGGGTCAGGTTGTTCGTCGGCGAAAGTGCGCCGGCATTTCCAGCGTCGAGGATCGAGGAGAAGAACGGGTAATCCGGTTCCACCCATTCAGCCCACGGCGACGGCGCGGTGGGCTTGGACGGTTTAGATTTCTTCTTCGCCGCTGCGTCGGCGTTGGGTGCGAGCAGCAGCGATGCGACGAAGATCGAGAGAACCAAGCTGAACGCGGATTTAGAGTTCATGAAAGGTGGGCAGGGGATGGTGCGAATGCGGCGTTCGAAGCTCAGATTGATTAGTTGGCAGCGGTGCGCCGATGGCAACGCAGATGATTTACTCCCGCGTCAGGCGATGATTTCCGCGATCGGCTTCGCGCCTTCGACGCCGGTGAGACGCGCGTCGAGGCCTTGGAATTTGTAGGTCAGCCGGTTGTGGTCGATGCCGAGCTGGCGGAGCATCGTGGCGTGGAGGTCGTAGATGCTTACGGGATTGCTCACGATGTTGTAGGAGTAATCGTCCGTCTCGCCGAGGCTCATTCCGGGCTTGATGCCGCCGCCTGCGAGGAAAACTGTGAAGCAACGCGGGTGATGGTCACGACCGTAGTTCTCCGCCGTCAATGTGCCCTGAGAATAAATCGTGCGACCGAATTCGCCACCCCAGATTATCAATGTGTCGTCGAGCAGGCCGCGTTGTTTGAGGTCCTTGATGAGCGCGGTCGTCGGCTGGTCGGTATCACTGCACTGGCCTTTGATCGCCTTGGGCAGGCCGCCGTGGTGATCCCAACCCATGTGGAAGAGTTGCACGAAACGCACATCGCGCTCAGCGAGTCGGCGGGCGAGAAGACAATTCGCCGCGTAAGTGCCGGGCGTCTTCACGTCGGGACCATACATGTCGAGCACGTTCGCGGGTTCTTTTGAAATGTCCGTCAAGTCGGGCACGCTGGCCTGCATGCGAAAGGCCATCTCGTATTGGGCGATGCGCGCGGTAATTTCGGGATCGCCCATTGCGGCGTGACGATTGCGATTGAGCGCGCTGAGTTCATCCAATGTCTCACGTCGCGTCGCACGATCCACGCCGGGCGGGTTGGAGAGATAAAGCACGGGATCACCTGTGTTACGGAACTTCACGCCCTGATGCTGCGTCGGCAGAAAGCCGCTGCTCCACAGGCGATCGTAAAGCGGTTGATCATCCTTGCGCCCCGTTCCGAAGGACGTGAGGACGACGTAAGCGGGCAAGTCTTTGCACTCGCTGCCAAGGCCGTAGCTGAGCCACGAACCCATGCTGGGAAATCCTGCAAGCTGCCGGCCAGTTTGGAAGAACGTGATCGCCGGATCGTGGTTGATCGCCTCGGTGTGCATCGACTTGATGAAGCACAAGTCGTCCACGGTGGTCGCGAGATGCGGCATCAATTCACTGAGCCACGCACCGCTTTTGCCGTGCTGGGCGAACTTGAAAATGCTCGGCGCGACGGGGAAATTCTTCTGCCCCGAAGTCATGGTCGTAAGACGCTGGCCCTTGCGAATCGAGTCCGGCAAATCCTCGCCGCGCTTATTGGCCAGCTGTGGCTTGGGATCAAACAGATCCATCTGCGAAGGCGCGCCCGACTGGAAAAGATAAATGACGCGCTTGGCCTTGATCGGAAAATGCGGATAGCCCGCGAGCGCGCCGAGGGATTGGCTTCCTTTGGAACTGCCGGCGGCGAACAGTTTTTCATCGAGCAACGAACCGAGCGCGGCGAGGCCGAGACCAGCTCCGGAGCGCGAAAGAAACGTGCGCCGAGTCAGCGCCATTCGCGTGGCGTCATCGAGTCCGAGGAATTGATGGTCGTTGCAGTTCATGGGCGGAGTATGCGTTGAATGATTTCTCTCAAATAGACTCTCGACGGTCGAGCGCGTATTCAAGGACCGGACTCACTTCGCGCCCAACAGGCCGATGCTTTGCATCCATTCGCCGCAGCGCGCGGGCCAGTCGCTGATCGGGTCCTTGCTCTTGCGCATGCCGAAGCCGTGGCCGCCTTTGGTGCAGATGTGCAGTTCGGCGGGCAGATTGCGCTTTTTGTATTCAAGGTAAAGCATCGCGGCCTCAATGGGATTCGATTTGTCGTCATGTGCAACGAGGAAAAATGCCGGCGGTGCATCCGCGGGAACGCTGAAGCCTTCGCGAAACTTAGTCTTATCGTTTTGATCGAGAAACCCGCCGCCGTAGATGAACACGAGAAAGTCCGGCCCGCGCGGATCGTCCAGATCGGCCTTTTGCGGATACGTCCGCGCGCCGCGATCCCACGCCGCGTGGCCCGAGAGATTCCCGCCTGCGGAAAAGCCGAGCAACCCGACTCGCTTCGGATCAAGTTTCCATTCTGCTGCGTGATGTCGCACGAAACCGAGCGCACGCTGCGCATCTTGCACGGGCAGGGTGAACATCTCCTTCTCGTCGCGCGTAGGCGTGCGGTATTTTAGGAGCACTGCCGTGACGCCGATCGAATTGAGCCACTCGCAGACCTGCGTGCCTTCAAACGACCAGGAGAGGAACATGAAACCGCCACCGGGCGCGACAATGACCGATGCGCCGTTCGGTTTCTCCGCATGATAGACCGTGATGGTCGGGTCGGTCACATCACTGAGGCGATTTGCGTTCGTGCCGCCGTAAGATTTGATGAGCTTGATGGTCGCTTCGGATTTCGGCGCCATCTTGCTCGGGGGACCGTCGGGCCAGAGCTTGAGGGTCGGTGCCTCGGGTGCCGCGTGGGATTTGATTCCAATGCCAAAAAACAACGCAATGCCGGCCGCCATGCCCAGAAGTGATTTCATGCGCCGAGATGTTGGCACCGGCGGTCACCTTTGAAAACGGGGAAGTGGACGTGCCCTTGAACTATTGAAGGGATTTGTCACCGAACCAGCTGGGCGCGGAAGAATCGCTGCGAGTTTGTGCTGTTGGTGTTGATCAGTGTGAACGTGTTGCTGAATGTTGTGAGGTCCGTTCCGAGCGGCGTCCATTGCGCGTCCTCCAAAGCGGCCTTGTATTCGACCCGATAAGTGCGACCGGGGATCGCTGACCACGTAAGCAGCGCGACGTTGGTTGTCAGTGGCCTGATTTCGATCGGGAATGCGGATGGAATCGGGGCGACGGAGTTGACCGCCCGAGGAGTGAAGTTGGTCATGAAGCGATAGCCACCATTAGTGTTTCCTTCCGGAAAGAGCCCCATGCTGACGTTCTGCATCTGCGCGCCAAAGACGACGCTGGATTGCAGGGTGCCGTCGGAGGCAAAAAGTCCGATCGCCTCGCCGCCCGCGCTCAGGGCGAAGTTGGCATGCAGATCGAAGAATGGCGCAATGCCGTTTTGATTGGTCTGGTTGTCGGCCCAGACGAGCTTGAAGCCGGATCCGGGAATGATCGTGTTTCCAGGAATCTGCCATTTGTTCGGCTGCGCCAACGTGTCCGTGAGGAA
Source organism: Limisphaerales bacterium (assembly GCA_044224905.1). Lineage (GTDB taxonomy): Bacteria > Verrucomicrobiota > Verrucomicrobiia > Limisphaerales > JBGAJN01 > JBGAJN01. The sequence continues at coordinate 457,453 of JBGAJN010000004.1, read as the reverse complement.
GTAGCCGGAGAGATCGACGTCGTAGGTGTTCGGGTTGAAAAGTTCGATCCAATCCTGAAAACTTCCATCTACCGGATCGCGAAGTCCGCCAGGACTGGCGTTGTCGGCGGAGAATTCGTTGATCACGATGGGCACCGGTGCGGAGGCGGCGTTGTTCGACGCGCCGGGAGTGACGAAGAAGAACGGCTGTCGAAAAAACGGCTGCGCGTTGGGGGTGGAGCCCAGCGATCGATTGGTGGCGAGGCCGAAATAATTTGCGTGATCGAGCACCTCCATGCGCCCGGAGTTGGTGCGAATGAGGGCGATGGATCCACTGCTGTTGGTGAAACGGAAACTCGTGTGGAGATTGGCCCCGGTGGTTTGCGCGAGATCGCCGTCGATCCAAATCACTTTGAACTCACCGGGGGCGATGTTGGCTCCGGGCGGGAAGGGCCATTTCGTCAAGTCACTGTAGTTGTCCGTAAGGAAAAGTCCCTCGAGGCTTAGAAGATTGGTGCCTGCGTTGACGATCTCAAGCCAAGGTTCGCGTTGACCAAAATTGTCGCTGATTCCGTTGGTGTTAAAAACCAGCAGTTCGTTGATCCAAAGGGGAGGAAAGGCAGTGAGGTTGCTGCGGACGGAGTTGGTTGCGCCGGGCGTGGGTAGGGCGGGTGACCAATTTCCCGCGCGTTCGTTGTCGAGGGTTGGATCGATCAATTGCAGGGATGAGCCGCCGCCGTTGGCAGGCGTCGGCCAGGGCATCTGATTCTCGTAACGCACGGCATCCACAATCTCGTCGACGTTGGTTGCGAGCGGTCGCGTGAGTCGCAATAACTGGCCATTCGTGAGCAGGCCGGCGGTGTATTGGCCCGCGGGCAGTGGGGAGTTGGTATACGTGAGAGCATATAAATTGGTGTCGGCCGATGTGGTGATAAAGCCGCCAGGGAGCAGGACGGAACCTTCTGGGAATACAAAACCAGCCCCATCAAGGCGCCAATTGGAGAGGTCGAATGACGCCGCCGGATGCTGATTGTAGATTTCCACGAAGCCTGCGTCCGAGTTGGTGTCGGCTGGCCGATAATGAATCTCGTTGATGACCACGAAGCCGACCGGCGACGGCACGGGGCTGGTGTTCACGACGGTAATGCTATCACTGAGGTTGGTAAGCGCGCGTTCGTAACGATCGAACGCCTGAAGAGTTAAATGGTTCGTTCCGGTGCCGACGGGAAGATTGAGCAACCAACTCGTGGTGGTGAGCCAGGTGATGGGGTAACGCACGCTGTTGACTTCAATAAACTCGACGTTGATCGGTGCGGTGCCGGTCAGCGGGATCAAGTTGTTGCTGGTCGTGAATGTATTACCGCCGTTGAGGGTGATGGCGAAGGGCGAAGACGGGACGGCGAGCTCAAGCTGACTCAAGGCCCAGGCGCGCCGTGCGTCCACGTAGGACATAAACTGGGTGAGGTCGTCCTGGATAAACTTGTTGTAGTGCAAGGCCCACGGCTGCAGGTAACCGCTGGTAAAGTTGGTCTGACAGATTTCATGGATGTGGCTCCAGTAGGTCCGCAAGTTGGCCGGGTTGCTGACGAGTTTGGCCAGATCCGCATTGGGAATCATGGTCGAGTTGGTTGCGGTGGCGAACAAGAAGTCCATGTCATGTGGCATGAAGAGCCAGCGTCCATCGGTGATTCTGCGGTAGAGATAGAGATTGTGCTGGGTGCCGCTGACGTAGGCATCAAAAACGCCGAAGAGCGTCTGAATCGCGAAGCAGCGAAGCCATTCGTTGACATCCATCTGGTTTCGAGTGTCGGTAAAGAATTGGGCGTCGGCATTGCGACCGAACGCGGTGAGAAAGCGGATTAAAGCGCTGTAATCGTCCGCCTCCTCGTTATTCGAAACGAGCCAGTACCAACGATAGGCCTCCTGGTTCGTTCCCAAGCTGGTCAGATTTACTCCGGTGACGGTGTCGGGTTGCGGAAGCTTCAGGCTCTCCCGGTTTCCGTCCACTGTAGTTGTTGGGGAGTAGATCAGTTCATATTTGAACAGGCTGCCATCACCACCGTTTGGGTAGGCGCTGTCGAGGTATTCCCCGGTGGTGATGCGTTGACGACCCAGCATGGCCGGACCGGTCTGCGCCATCTGCGGCGCTATAACCCGGCAAAGGTCTTCTTCGCTCCCGGGGATGCCGCCGGAACTCGTGATCGCGCGCCGGATAAGGATCTCCGACATCCCGCTGCGGTCGATTACGCAGGAATCGAGGACACCGAGGAGCAACTGATTGGCGGGAAAACGAAGGTTGAATCCGACACGGAGTTCGGTGCGATTACGTTCACTGCCGTGGAGGCGAAGCCGGCAATCATAGTAAACATCCCGTTCGTTCCAGATCACCGTGCAAGGCAGATGATCGTTGCTCATCTGATTCGTGGAGGCGTGCAGGCGTGTGGCGTCGGCATCGGTGACGACTATGCGGATGTTGTTTGGTTGAACGCCGTTGGTCGCGAGACCGGCCTGGCCGTCATTCCACGCGATCATTGCGCGCGAATTCGTGCCGCCAGCAGGAGCGTAGCCGAGAGCGCCGAGGCCATCTGCGGCCTGAACGTAGAATTGGACCTTTGCTGCGGCGGCTTGTCCGGGAATCGTTGCGGTAAAGCGCCCCCCTCCCGTAGCTGTCATGGCGAGGTTGGAGAAGGTGCCGCCATTCACCGCATAAAAAAGGGAAACTGCGCCAAGACCGTCGGGATCGCTCGCAGTCACGGAAACGGAAGCGGATTGATTGGCGGCAGGAATGGCCGGCGAGTGCGCGAGGTCGTTGAAGGTCGGGCCAAGATTCGTGACTTTGACAGAATTGGCCACGCCGGGTGTGCCGCCGCCGGGGGCAACGGGAAGACTCGTCGTGTGCGCGATGCTATTGAAGTAGAGCCGCGTGTTCAGCAGAGGTGAACCGCTCAGCCAGCGGGCGCGGAAACTCACGCGATAAGTTTTCGCGCTGTCGATTGTCACTTCCGCCCCGGCCGACTTAAGCGTGGTCTCGCAGTGATTGTGCATGTGTTCGGTCGGCCCGGTGGCATCGAGACGGAGGACGTTGCCGCTGCCAAACGGGTCGACCACGACCTGGGCGCGTCGATGTGTTCCGAGGAAACGCCAACCGGCTCCATTGGTCGTGAAATTTCCGTTTTGGATGAGCTGTCGATTTAATCCGCCGGGGTTCTCGATGACGCTGATGTCGTCGATCATTACCGAGCCTTCATCAAGCAAGCCGAAGATGAACTCATTCCATTGCACGGGATCAGTGGGCACGGCTGGTGTGGCCGGCATTTCAAACGTGTAGGTCTGCCACGAACCACGCGCCGATTCGTCGCTGGCCGCCCAGGCTTCCGGTCTGGAGTTGTCCGCCCGCGGATCGCGCAATTCGAGGGACGATCCTCCGCCGTGGGCCGCTGGGGGCCACGGTGACTCTTTGCCATAGGCCACCTCGTTGACCGGGTTGCCGTTCACGTCGCTGAGTTGAATCCGTTCGCCCCCGTTCTTTAACGAGCCGGAGAAATTACCCACGATCTTGCTGGCGACAGCCGGCCACTTGGCCTGCAGCGTCGCGGCGTCTTTGGCCACTACCAGATAGTTGCTGGCGGGAATGGTGGTTCCTGAAGGAAAGCTGTAGGTGACGCCTTCGGAAAAAGTCCAGCCGTCAAGGGCGACGGGTGCGCTGCTGCGGTTGTAAAGTTCGATCCACTCTTCCGGATCCTCCGCGAACGGAGTCTGAGTTAGCGGTCGCTGGTCATACATGATTTCGTTGATCACGATGGCCGTGTTGAAAGCAAACTGATTGCTCGCACCGTAGGTCGCTGCCGCTGGAACGAGCCAGCGCCCGGGATACTGCGATGAAAGCCCGTGTAGCTTCGTATCCACCTTGCGCGCGTCACGCAACTCGCTACCTCCCGTCTTGAACACGTACAGCTTTTCACCACTCACCGGCGAGAAACCAAGTTGCGTCGCATTCAGCACGAGGAGGCCCCCTCCGCTCAGCGAGCCAGCCAATCCGTTGGTCGCGCCCGTCGAACTGCGGATGGTGTAGCCAGTGAGATCCAGCGTGTTGGCGCCCGTGTTGATCAGTTCAATCTGAAAGCCCGCTCCGCCCGCGCCAATTTCATTAAACCGAAGTCCGGGTGTCGAATCCGCAGGGGTTGTCCCTGGTCCGTTTAATGTGAAATTAGCATTTCCCGGTGTGCCCCCGATCGCTGCGCTGGCCGTCCAATTTGTCGGATTAGGATCCGCCGACTCTTCGTTTCGGCGGGACAGCGTGGCGCCCGAACCGTCCGGCCCCACCGGCCAATCGCCGCTTGCGCTAAAATTGATGGTGTCCATCTCCCGTCCGTCACGGTTGCGTAGCGATATCTTGCCGCCGGTAAAACTCAGTGAGCCGGTCCACGGCCCATAAGCTCCCAGACCGTTAAGCGAAGCGGAGCCCGGGTTGGCGGCGATGAGCGCGTATCCGTGGCCAGGAATTTTCGCACCTGCAGGAAATAGGAAGTTCACGTCATCAGTGAGCTGCCAACCCGCCACGTCGATATCCACCCCGGACAGACTGTGCAGTTCGATCCACGCCGTATCGCCTCCCGTGGGATGGTAGTGAATCTCGTTGATGACGATTGAGCCATCAATCGCTTGAGCGCACGGCCGAATTCCCCCGAGAAAACTCAGCGCGGCGAGTATTGAACCGGTGAAAGTTTGAACGAAGCGATCTGGTAACATGCTTACAACGCTAAGGAAGGCTACGGATCGGTTGGGTGGGCAATACGCCGCAGCAAGTCAAAACTCCGCTTATCCGTAAGCCCTCTCTTTGGCGGCCCGGCAACTCTGGATCGACGATTTGCCACATTTCCCAACTCATTGGAGGAGGATTATAAATAAAGTTTAGCGCGATGGAAGCGTGGAACTGGAGTTTCAAACTGCTGTCCGAGCGAGTGGGCGCTGCCGTAGCTGCGATGTGAAAACAGTCGTAACCTGCCGCGTTTTTGGTGGCGTGGCGGGAGGCGATTGAGCGGACGGTTAGCTGCGTCCTTGGGCGATCCGAACGCTTACTTCACCGTTAGCCGTGCCGCTTCGCGGGAGCTGAGGGCGCGATTGAAAAATGCAATTTCGTCGAGGCGGCCTTCCCAGTTTGAGTCGTTGTCGCTGCGACCGCCGAAGAACAATTGGTCAAGGCCAGCGGGGAAGTTGGCGGGAGCCTTCGTCTCGATCTCCAAATGGCCGTTGAGATACACACGGATGTTTTGGCCGTCACGCACGAGGACGATATGTTGCCACTGCCAGCGAGGGATTTCAGTTTTGCCCGCGGTGGCGTTGTTTGCGTCGTCGCCATGGAAAAATATCAGCCGTCCGGTGTGTGCGCTCTTGCCGCCGATGCCGAGGTGGTCGCCGAAAGCGCCGAGCCCGTGATTGTGGTCGCGCGAGAAGAGCCAGCCGCTCACGTCGCGTCCGTCGTTCGGCATGCCATTCCACAGCCACATCGAGACGGAGTAGCGATCACCGAGTTCGCCAAAGTGCGCGCGCAGGCGGCCACCGACAAAATGTGGAGCACGATTCACGACATCTTTCGCGCAGAATTCCGTCGAGCGCGGGCCGTCAAGGTAGTAAGTGATTCCTGCCTCATAAACGGCGTCGTGGCCGTGGCCACTCGCATCGGCGGCGTGCGGGCCGGTGAACTCATTCAAGCGCCAGTAAGCCGTGGGCTTCGCATCAAGAATTGCGCGCACCGCAGAGCCATCGACAAGTTTCCACGGACGACGCGGCTGTCCGCTGACTTTTTCCAACAGATTGATCGCGGCCTCGGCGATCTTCGGCTCGGCCTGAACTTCGAGACCGGCGGAGCGCGCGGCCCAGGTGTTGTAGCCGCCGAAAGGATGCTGCTCGGGCGGCGGAATGTAACCGTCGCCGCCGTTGGCGAGTTCGATGACGATGTTGTGCTTCAGCGGACTTGCGGCCTTGATCTTCAAGCCGGTGACCGCATAAGTCTCGTTGGGCGTCGTCGCGATGCCTATGTCACCGATGCGCAACGCCTGCACGACGATTTCCGTCCGCTGCCGCTCGTGCAGAATGATCTGTTCGCGCGCGTAAACTTCGGTGGGGGTCTTGGGAAGCCGGTCGCCCATTTCCTTCACCACGCGCTGTGCCCATTCGAGCCGCTGCTTGTCGGGCACGCGATAGTTCAAAGTCATGCGCCGCTCGGCCATGGCGACGTCTGCGTCAGAACGATACTTGATGCCCGCGTAAGCCTTCATCGCGATGTCCAGCAGGCCCTTCGTGTATTCGTCGATGGTCGGTTTCGGGCGATCCTTCTCGGGGATCTTGTAGTCCGTGCGGTAAATGTCCCCGCTGCAACCATGCGACATGATGCCGACAAACGGTGGCTTGCCCTTCGTCGCCTCCGGCGCGATGCGCGTCTTCAATCCTTCCGAGAACAATCCGAAATAGTCGGCGCTGATGTCCTTGTCGCCGAAGTAGTGCATGGAAAAATTCCCCAACACGGCTATGGGCCGCCCATCGCGAGATTGAAATGAGATGATCGAAAGGTCGGGATCCTTCGGGCCGGCTTCGCCGGTCACGTCGTTCCAATTGCGGCCAGCGTGCATGTTCGCGCGGACGCTCAAGTTGCCAAACGGATCCTCGGCGAGCTTGTCGGGCCGGCGAATCCACTGCCGCAGCGCGGTGAAATTACCCGCGTCGCCTTTCGCGAAACCGACCCGCGCGGGCTCGAGATTTTTCTGCGCCGCCGCGATGGACTCAACGAGCTTGTCGCGCAGGAACGGCACGTAACGAGGGGCGGCATCGGTGCCGAGGCAGCCCATCGAAGCCGGCGCGCTGTGCGCGTGCGTAGCGGAAATCAGCATGCTATTCGTCGCGATGCCGGTGCGCTTGGATGCGAGGGCCTTCGCCTCGTCGAGCAACGGCCGGCCCATCATGCAGCTGTCCACGACGACGATGACGCATTGCTCCTTGCCGTCGGCGAGCGCGATGGCGCGGGCGTGCACGCGGGTATTCACGTTGCTCACCGTGCGGCTGAGCATACCGCCATTTACCAACACCGGCAGTGTCGGCGGCGTAACATCGATGACCGCGGCGCCGGCTTTGAAGTCGGCGGCGCGCAACAACTGCGGCGGCGCAAGCAGCAGGGCGACGAGGGTGAGCAACTGAGTTCGTTTCATAGGCGGATCACTTCTTGGTCTTTTTCGGCTTCGCTTCTGCCGCGCGCAAATCCATCGCGCAATTCGGATCGTGCGGCGTGGGTTGGCCGACTTGATCGACGGGCTGATTGAAGAGATAGCGCCAAACGTCCTCGTGAATGAATTTGCCGCTCTTGTCCTTCACCGCCGAGCCTCCGGGCGTGACTGAGCCGTGCGCGCGCTTGGCGTCGTTCTTCACGTCGGCGTTGGTGATGAGGCGGCGCGAGTTGGAGAAGGGTGCTTTGGCTTGATCGACATTCACGATCGGTCCGAACTGGTGCAGGCCGATCAATTCCCACGAGCGGCAGTAGTGACCACCCGACCAGCCGCTGTCAAGCACGTGACTGAAACCGAAATAACGATTCGCCGGCGTGGCCGACGGCAGGCCCTGCCACGTCTCCAATTGATCGCGCGGGCCGCAGAACATCACCACGCGATCCACTTTCACCTGCTTCGCGAAACGCGCCGCCGTGGTCGATCCGTGCGAACTGCCGGAAATGATCACGCGATCCCAGCGCAAACCGTTTCCGTCCGGCGTGAGGAAATAATCCCAGCGCCCCTGCGGATTGGCCTTCGTGAGGTGTTTAACAAATTGCAGCGCGCGTTCCATCATTCCGTCGGGCCTGGGGATGTTCACCAGCGGGCTGACGTCCTCGCCGGTTGCGGCTTCGAGGCGGATTTTGCCGAGCAACTTGCCGTCCTCGCCGGGCGAGGCGTCGCCGAATTTGCCGAACCAGCCGTTGGCGTAGTGCACCTGGATCGCGTGGATGCCGTAGGTGTTTACGTGCTCGGCCAAAGTTTTGTTGTGGCTCATCAGCCAGATCATCAGCTTGCCCTGCGGCTTCACGCGCGTGTCCACCGAGGCGTTCTCGGTGTCAGCGGGCTTGCCGCCTTTCTCGAAAACGAAATCAATCTCGGGATGCGGCCGCGCACGCGGATCGATCTGACTGGCGCGCGCGGTCAGTTCATAACGCTGCGGTTTGGGATCGTTGAACGTCAGTGGAGCGTCAGCGGCGAAGGTCCTGCTGCCAAAAACGCAAAGTGTCGCTACGAGTATGATAGATAGTTTCATTTGTTGGACGGGGCTTTCAGTTTTTCGATGAGATAGTCTTCGATGCGCGGGTGTTTTACTTCGGACGCGCCGGGATAAACGAGTTCGCAATCGACGCCGGCCGCTTTGCAGCGCTCTTGAAGCTTCACGCCGAAATTGGACGTGTGCGTCGGGTCGGGTTGATTCTGACCGAGCGCAGGTGGGGTGGAGTAGGAGAGGTAGACCGAAGGATCGTCTGCGGTCACGAGTGCGTAGGGCGAATACTCGGCGATCCATGGCAAAATGCTTTCTCGCTTGGCAAGGAACTCATCAAATGCCGAAACTTTCTTCTCCTTGTCGCCTTTGAAGCCGAACGCGTGTGCGCCGTAACGACTGTTCGGCGTCCACTCTTTCATCTGTGCGGGATCGAGCGTCGTCTGCGCTTTCACCACGGCGGCACACCAAAGCCGGGTGGATTCGCGCGCGATTGGATCAGCGCTTTTTGGGTCGGCCATCTCGGGATGAAACGCCAGCCACAGTGATGAACACGCGCCCGCACTGCTGCCCGAGGCGCCGATGCGCGCCTTGTCGATGTTCCACTCGGCCGCTTTGCTGCGGACGAACTGCAATGCGCGCGCGGCGTCGTGCAAGGGGCCTTTGACGGGCGGCACCACTTGGTCCGCTTCGGCTTGTGGGATGAAGCGATAGTTGATGGCGACGACGGAAATACCCGCGGCGAGATAGCGAGCGGTGTTATTGAAGCCCGACTTGTCACCGTTGAGCCAGCCGCCTCCGTGAATGAAAAACAGCAGCGGCGTGGGCTTGTCCGAAGGGGCTTTGTAGAAATCGAGCACGTTCCGTTCGTGCGGTCCGTAGCGAACGTCGGCGAGGGTGGGTTTGGTTTCCGTTCGCGGCGAGGACTTGGTTTTCTTTGCGGGCGCTTTGGGTTTGCCGTCAGCCTTGGAAGGCTCGGCCGCGTTCGCGAAGTAGAATTGGCTGGCGAGAACGCAAACGGACGCAAAAAAGGTGACGAGCTTTTTCATTTAGCCGAGGGAGCCTTGAGCTTCTCGATCAAGTATTCCTGGATCGACGCGTGTTTCACGTCGGGTGCGCCGGGGTAGACGAGTTGGCACGCAACGCCAGTCTTCCGGCAATGCTCCTGGAGTTTCACGCCGAAGTTTGACGTGTGCGTGGGATCTTTCTGGTCTTGTCCGAGTGCGGGTGGTGCGGAGTAGAAAAGGTAAACCGGCGGGTCATCGCTGGTGACGAGCGCGTAGGGCGAATACTCGGCGATCCACGGCAGGATGGTGTCGCGCTTGGCGAGGAATTCGTCGAACTGCGAGAGTTTCTTCTCCTTGTCGCCAGCAAAACCGAACGCGTGGCCACCGTAGCGGCTGTTCGGCGTCCACTCCTTCATCTGCGCGGGATCGAGCGTCGTCTGTGCGCCATTCACGGCGGCGCACCAGAGACGCGTCGACTCGCGGGCGATAGGGTCGCTGCTGTTCAGATCCGCCATGTCAGGATGAAAGGCGAGCCAGAGCGACGAGCACGCGCCTGCCGAACCGCCGCTGGCGCCGATCCGCGCTTTGTCGAGGTTCCATTCGGTGGCCTTGCTGCGGACGAATTGCAACGCGCGCGCGGCATCGTGAAGCGGCGCTTTCACCGGCGGTTTGATGCCCTCGGCCTCAGCTTGCTTGATTAAACGATAGTTGATGGCCACGACCGAAATGCCGGCCTTCAGCAATCCCGCGACATCGACAAACCGACCGACGCGTTCCTTTTCTCCGCCTACCCATCCGCCGCCGTGGATGACGAACGCAACGGGTGTCGGCGTGGCGGAATCAGCCTTCCAGAAATCGAGCACATGCCGCTCGTGGGATCCGTAGTGAACTTCGGCGAGCGTGGGCTTGGGCGTGGCCGGGTCTGTGGCCCGTTTGGCGGTCGCTTTTGGCTTCGGTTGTCCGGGAGCTTTCTTGGCGGGTGTATCGGCGGCAAAAGCGTTAGTGCAAAAAACGCACATCGACGCAAAGAGGGCGAAGTACTTATTCATGTTGCTGGTGGGTGTTGTAGCAGGCGCGGCGAGGGGACGGAAGGCCGAAGCACGCATTGAATGGATTGACCGATTCTGGATGCGAAGGTTCGGCGTTGAACGCACGAGGCCGTTGCGTAGATGGTCACGATGGGGGCTGGCAGCTGCCCGCATCGACGATGCGAGTGTCACATAAATTTCTACGCCGCGGGATCTGCGAATTTCAGTTGAGGAGTGCGGGCGGCATGCGGTGAGTAGAAACGTTTTCCCGGCTGGGGTTCTTCAGTTGAAAACGCGCTCCCACAATTCCGAGCCTCCCAGCCACAACGCCGCGAAGAAGCCGAGGCAGAAGATGAACTGCATGCAGCCGGCGATGAATGCCGCGCCATCACGTTCGAGCCCGGCCGCGGCGAGCAGGAGGATGGTGAACGCTGGGAATGCGTTGCTGAATGGCACGGGCAGCGGCAAGAGAAGCAGCAATCCGCAGATCAAAATGATCACACCGCTCGCGCGCTGAAACGCGGCGGGATATTCGGGATAGAACCATCGCGGCTTGAGCAACTTCTCCAAGCGCCTGAAGGCGCGGCTCGTGGCGAGCAGCAACTTCGGCAAAATGCGCGCCGGAAGTTCACGCACGGTGATACGCTCCGGCAACCAGGGCTTTTGCCCGAGGACCATGCGCATCCCCAGCAGCGCGATTACCAGGCCGAATGGGGTGGAGAATCCAGGCAATGGGATGGGCGTGATGAACGGAAACGCCAGGAACAGAAGCAGCGCGTTGTAGCCGCGCAATTGCAGCACATCAGTCAGCTCGCCCAGTCGGACGGGGCGGTCCGCGAATCCGGCAGCCAGTCGCGCAAGCTGGCTCGACAGGGTGCGCTTCATCACGCGTGACAGGCGTGGAGCCGCGACCTTTTCGGCTGAATGAATCATGGTGCGTTTACCAACTGATGCGGGGGTGTTTTAACTTCGCGACGTGGCAGTTGGGTGACCAGCACCTTGTCCACGGACTGGCCGTCGAGATCGATAACCTCGAAGCGGATTGATTCAGCGACCAAGCTGTCGCCTTCATGGATCGGGTGTTTTAGTTGCTGGATCACGAATTGCGCCAGCGTCATGCCGCGCGTGGATGGAAACAGTTGGTGCGTTCCATTCAACTCGACGGCGAGCTTTTCCAAATCGTAGGGTCCGTCGACGAGCCAGGTACCATCGGACCGGAGCCGTGCTTCGGGACGAAGCCGATCTTCGTGCGCGGGGATTTCGCCTACGATGGTTTCGAGCACGTCCACCAAAGTAACTAGCCCGGCGAGCTTGCTATCCTCCCCGCGCACGAGCGCGATGTGGCTGCCAGTTTCTTTGAACTGCTCCAACACCTGCAACACGGTGTCGCTCGGCAGGACGAACAGCGGCTTGGTCATCAGATTCTTCACATCCGCTTTCGCTCCGGCGGCAACGTTGGCATAGATGCTTTTCACGGCGACCACCCCAACCACATCGTCGCGGTCGCGGTTGTATACCGGATAATTGGAGTGCCCTGAAACCACGATCTTGTGCCAGACGCGCTCGTGAGGTTCGGTCACGTGGACGCAGACAAGCTTGCGACGCGGCGTCATGATTTCGCGAACGGGCATTCGGTCGAAGGCGAGGACGGATTCTACCATTCGCGGTTCGGCCTGATGAAACTCGCCCGTTACTTGGCCGTCGCGCAAGAGGAGCTTTACCTCGTCCTCTGCGGTGACAGTCATGCGCCGGGCCTTCGCAGGAAACGCTTTCAAGATGAGATCGGTCGCGAATCCGAGCAGGCGAATGAACGGCTGCGCGGCGCGGCTCAACCATTCCACCGGTCGGGCGAACCGGCAGGCCATGCCCTCGGGATCGGCCAGCGCCAGCCTTTTGGGCACGAGTTCGCCGACCAGGAGGGACAGAAATGTGAGCGCGGTGACCACGACGGCCACGGCGACGACCTCGGCGTAAGACGCAAGCGCTGGCCATGACTTCAAAACGGCGCCGATCTCTTCCGCGATGGTGATGCCGCTGAATGCGCCGGCCAGCAGGCCGACCAACGTGATGCCAATTTGCACGGTGGGCAGGAAGCGATTTGGCGATTCCGCCAATCCCAGAGCTACCGTCGCCCGCGCGTCACCCGCTTCGGCCATTTGTTTGAGCCGCGCCCTGCGCGAGGACACGACAGCCATTTCCATCATGGCGAACAGTCCGTTGGCCGTGAACAACAGCAGCACGATTAGGATTTCGAGGGCGACTATCATCCGTGGGTGGGTTTCGGAAGGGCTGCGGAAATCGCCGCCTTTTTGGGCCACACGAGGGACATTACCACCGATGTCGCGAGGGTGAGCACAATCACGCCAAGCGAAACCAACGTGTCAATTTTCCACGCGGTGTGCGCCAGCAGCATCTTCACGCCAACGAACGTCAGCACGACTCCCAGGCCGACCTTCAGGTAGTGGAACTTGTCCAGCACGCCCGCCAGTGCGAAGTAGAGCGAGCGCAGGCCGAGGATGGCGAACACGTTGGAAGTATAGACAATGAACGGATCGGTCGTGACCGCGAAGATCGCCGGGATCGAATCGACGGCGAAAATCACGTCGGAGATTTCCACGAGTAGCAGGACGATGAACAGCGGCGTGGCCATGCGGATGCCGTTTTCGCGCACAAAGAATTTGTCCTCGCGATAATCGCCGGTCACCGGCATGAGCTTCTTGAACCACTTCACGACCGGGTTGCGCTCGGGATGAATTTCCTCCTCACGCTTAAAGATCATCTTGACGCCGGTCAGGATCAGGAAGGCGCCGAAGACATAGATGATCCAGGCGAATTTCGCGATCAGCACCGTGCCGGCGCCAATCATGATGGCCCGCATCGCGAGCGCACCAAGGATGCCCCAGAACAACACGCGGTGCTGAAATTTCGGCGGCACGGCGAAATAGGAGAATAGCAATGCGAAGACGAATATGTTGTCCACGCTCAGCGAATACTCGATGAGGTAGCCGGTGGTGAACTCGAGCGCTTTCTCGGCGCCGGCGTAGTGCCAGATCCCGAGGTTGAAGAGCAGCGCGAGGGTGATCCACGCGACGGTCCAGCCCATCGCCTCGCGGAACGACACAACGTGGGATTTGCGATGGAACACGCCGAGGTCGAGCGCGAGCATGACCAGTACGAAGACATTGAAACCGAGCCAGAGCCAGAGCGAATCAGTCATAGGGTTTTGATTGGTTCGGGAATTGATTTCAGCCGTGAGCAGCCGTTCGCCGGACACTCGTCGACAGCAGGATTATGAGCATCAGCAGCGAGGCGGTGCCCATCAGGGTGATTAGGATCGCAGCGGTGAGCTTCTCCGGCGCGCCGCCAGCGAACGCCATCCAACTCACGCTCGCTCGCCACGCGAAGATTATGACCAACAATGTCGTCGTCGCGCCGGCGGCCCAACGGCTCCAGCCGATGCCGCGCGACATCAGCCCACCCCAAAGAATCGAGAGCGCGCCAAACGTGCCGCCCGACATCAATGCGGTGGCGGCTTTCGCCGGATTCGACACGTAGCCAGCCACGCCCATGGCGATAAGAAAGAGACCGTAGCCAATCATCCAGTTGCCGAGTTTTGAGGTCATAATGTTTCTATTTCAGTTGGAATTCTGGTTGTGCCGGAAATCCGGCCTGGACTGGCGAAGCCACTCACTCGTTCAATCCGCCGCGTGACCACGGTTGGATTTGTTGGAAGGGATTCTGCGTCCGGTTCACAAGCGATTGCATGAACGCCATCGAGCGGCGGCGCGCCGCGCGGATTTCGCGCCGCGTGGCCAGAACTGGCTGGCGCAAGGCGTCTCTCGTGGCGGTGCTGGCGCGTCCTGGCATTGAGACTGCAAGCGCCAGTGCATTCGCGGGAAGTTCGGACAGTGATTTGATGATGAGTTTTGGCTTCATGTGTGGTTTGCGTTTTTGATGGTGTTCAAAGGATGGCCCGGCTGCTCCGAGTCTTCGCCGCGGGTGCCGAGAGTTGGCTCTTGATCCGGTTCGCCCGCTTCGAAGCGCGGCCAGTGATTTTGTTGCGTAACTGCGCCATGACTTTGGCGAACGCAGCTCGCAACGTGTGGTCGTTGCCTTCCGCGAACACGTCCGGCCCCGGCGTGACGAGGTGCACGTGGATGCGGTAGGCGGGACTTGCCTCGGGCTGGCGGACAAGTCTTACGTTGGCTTCGTCGATCCGCAGCGCCGGTGACAGCGAGAAAATCTGTTTTTCAATCCACGAATCGAGCGTATCGGTAGAGCGGATGCTGAGGTGTTGCAGAGTTAGTTTCATGGTGTGTTGTTTTATGGATGTCGAGGTTGGGACTTAATCACGAGAACGGTTTGATCCGGCGAGCAACGGAAGCAGGTGCCAGAGAAAATACGCCAGCGAAGTGATGAACGCCGCTACGTAGGTCCACGCCGCGGCATCAAGCACCTTCCGCACCGCGGTCGCCTCCGCGCCGGGCGATATGAAGCCGAATTCCGCCAACACGACCTTGGCGCGCCGCGAGGCATCGAACTCGACCGGCAACGTGATGAGGTTGAACAGCATGATCACACCCCATGCGCACGCCATGACTAAGGCGCCCGTCAGCGGCGCGATCAGTCCGGTGACCATGCCGAGCAACGGCAGGAACATGACTACATAATTCGCATAGGTCGTGATGCCCACGGCCGCCATGCGCCAGTGCAACGGCTTGTAAGCGCGCGCGTGCTGAATTGCATGACCGCACTCATGTGCGGCCACACCGAGCGCCGCTGGCGTTCGCCCGAAGTAGTTCGCCTCTGAAAGGACTAGCCGTTTGTGCAACGGATCGTAGTGATCCCCGAGCATGCCTTCCGCGTGCGTGATCTCCACGTCACGGATGCCAGTACGGCGGAGGATTTCCGCAGCCACCTCGCCGCCGGTGACTCCGGAGCGAACGTCATCTTGGTTATAGCGGTTGTAGACTGCCTTCACGCGCCACATCGCCCATAGCGAGAGCGCCATTGTTCCAATGAACAGAATCCAAATCATATCGTGCCTTTCGCTTGCGCGCCGGGCCGGTGGTTCCCTGTGAACCGCCAATCAGTCCGGCGCTGACGGTGGAAGCATCGACGAAGGGCGGGTGGGGGACTAATACGCGATTCCGAATGGACTCATAGGTTAATCCGAAGCATTATCACGTCATGATGGAATGGCTGAATTACCACCACCTGCGCTACTTCTGGACGGTCGCGAAAGAAGGTAGCGTCTCTCGCGCTGCGGCGAAGCTCCACGTCTCCCAGCCTTCAATCTCCGAGCAGATGCGCGAATTGGAGTCGGCGTTCGGTGAAAAACTTTTCCGCCGAGAAGGTCGCAACAACAAGCTCACCGAGGCTGGGCAGGTGGTGTTCGGCTTCGCCGAGGAAATCTTCGCGCTTGGCCGTGAGATGATGAACGCCGTGAAGCAACGCCCCGGCGCAAGAACCTTGCGCTTCTACGTGGGCGTAGTGGATTCCTTCCCAAAGCTGGTGACCAACGAGATTCTCAAGCCCGTCTTCTCCCTGCCGCAGACGGTGCACGTCATTTGTCGCGAGGGAAAAATGGACGATCTGCTCGCGCAACTAGCCGCGCACCGGCTCGACATTGTTCTCGCCGACGAGCCTGCTTCGAGCAGCGTGAACTTCAAGACCTTCAACCATCCACTCGGGGAGACCAGCACAACCATCTGCGCGGAGAAGCGGCTCGCAACCCGTTTGAGGCGCAATTTCCCGAAATCGCTTCACGGCGCCCCGGCGCTGCTGCCATCGGAAAACACGCCCCTGCGGCGCGCCTTGGAATCGTGGTTTCGGGTGCAGCGCATACAGCCGAGTGTGGTCGCGGAATTTGAAGACCTAGCGCTGATGAAAGTCATGGCCGCCGAGGGGCGCGGTTTCATCGCCGTGCCTACGGTTGCGGTCAACGAGGCCCGCGAGCGCTACGGTTTCCAAGTCATCGGCAAGGCCGACCAGTGTCGCATGCAATTCCACGCGATCACCGCTGAGCGTCGAATTGCGCATCCCGCCGTCGCTGCGATCTCCAATCGAGCGCGGCATATTCTGGACTAAGAAGGCTTAGCGTCTGGGCAGGGTTTTCTCCGCATCCCACACGATGACTTCCATGTGGTAGCCCTTGTAAGAATTCGCCGCTTCGCCGGGCAATGCCGAGGAATAGTAGGCGGTGACGATCTGGCCGTCTTTGCGTTGGACGGACGATGGGTAGCCGCCGTCGAGACCGTTCCAGTCGATGACGCGCACGGGTTCGCTCCACGTTTCGCCGCCATCGGCGCTGAGCATGGCTTCGAGTCCCTTCTTGCCGAAGTCGGAGGCGCGGTCGCCATAAGTGAAAAGAACGCGGCCGTCGCTCAGCTTTGCGAGGTGGCCATTGACGCGCTGGAATCCGGTCATCGTGCGCTTGAACTGCCAGGTGCGCCCGTCGTCGTCCGAGGAATAAAGCGTCACCTGATCCTTCTTCTCCACGCCGCTGCCGATGCGCGCGGCGGCGAGCCAGCGACCGTTGCCGAGGTGGAGCGGCGTGGTCTCGTTCGCGTCGGGACCGAGCACGACGGGTTCGCCCCACGACTTGCCGTCGTCTTTGCTGCGGTAAAACCACGAGCGAAACTTGCGCTCCTCGTATTTCTCCCACGGCCCCTGCGTCGCATAGACCACCACACAGAGGTCCCCATCTTTCGCGATCTGCACATCACCGAAAGGCACGGCGGGCTGGCCGCTCGGCGTCGTTTGCGGAAAAGCATTCGTGCTCACCCACCACGATTTGCCGCCGTCCGGCGAGCGGCTCAACCACGGACCGAGCACTTCGTAACGAAAGCTCCCGCGGGCGCGCGGTGAATTTGTCGGCCAGCGGTTCGACCAGCCCGAGGTCAACACGATGAGGTCGCCGTTCTTCGCGAGACCCGCCGCGTGGTTCATGCGAATCGTGTCCGGCTCGTGCTGCGTGACGGCACTCCCGAATTTCCAAGTCGCGCCGCCATCGCTGCTCAACCAGCACTCAATGTCGCCGGGATGATGACCGTGACTGGCGTCGTTGAAAATGAGCGCTGCGAGTGTGTGTCCGTCCTTGAGCAGTTTGAGATTCGGCCAGGCGCAATGATCGCGCGCAGTAATGACCGGCACGGGACGATTCCCGTTGCGATCTATAGCGAAACGCAGCGGCGCTGAGTTTGTATCAACATCCGCAGCCACGGCCCAGCCGCTTAGTGCGAATGCCCACGCGAGAGCCGTAACGAGGGGGGTGCGCACGTTTACTTCTTCGGCAGCGCTGCTTCAATTTCCGCGGCCACCTTTTCGGCCAGATACTTGTAGCCGTCCTGAGTGTAATGGACGTTGCCAGCCGGTAGCTGGATTTCTTTGATCTTCGACTGGGCATGGGCATGGAGGTCGTTGGTGGGAACACCGGCATCCTTCATCACGCGAGCTGCGGCCTCGTTGTATTTCTTTTCGTCACCGGCCACCCGCCCATCGGAACCTTCGAGCACCGGCGTGGTGGAACACCAGATGAGCTTCGCACCGGTGGCCTTCAACTGCGTCACCAGTTCGCGCAAATTCTTCTCATACTCCGGCAGAGGCACCTGCATGTGCGCGCCCGGTGCCTTGGGATCAAGACGCTCGTTGGCATTCTTGCCGATGTATTTCAAATCATGCAGACCCCAGTTGAAGTGGATCACGTCCCACTTCGAATCGCCGAGCCATTCCTTCAGGTGCGCTAGACCGTTTACCGTCGGTCCGCCGTTGGTGGGAATTCGGTGAACGTTGGCCTTCCCTTTCAGCTTCTCGCGCACGGGAATCGTGTAACCCATCGAGATCGAATCGCCGATGAGCAGCACGCGAGGCAGGCCGGGCACATCCTCGATCTTTGCGAGCGATGGACTCGGCGCGCGCTTGGTTTTCGGCGCGGCCTTTTTCTCGGCGGCCGAAGCGCTCGCGCAGATGGCCAAAAGCAAAGCGGGGACAACAAGGAGTGGAAGCATTTTGGATTTCATGAGGAGACTGTAGTCACGGTTGATGCGAGGATGAAACAGAGAATTCGCGCCGGGGCGTGCTTCAGCGCTTGGTGGCCGGCTTTCCTAAACGTTGCCGGATGATTGGAGCGAGAAACTTCGCCGTCTCGTCGGCGATGACGTTGTAGCCCGCCACGTTCGGGTGACGGTCGCCGAACCAGCCGGGAAGATGACCAAGGACACCATCGAGGCGGTTGTCGAGCACGACGACGGCAGGATCTTTGCCGGGATAAACATAAGGACGGACAAGTTCGTGGAACTTTTCGGGAATCTTCGAGAGCGCGTAACGGCGGTAGTTCAGCATGTCTGGGCCGCGCTTGAGTTCAGCGGCGTAGCGCGGGTAGATGTCGAAAAGCGTGAGCTTCCCTTCGGCGGCGACTTGCCTGATCAGGTCGTTGATCTTCGCGCTCGTCGCCTCGTCAGCGAACGGAATCACGGTCATGGGAATCAACATCGCCTTCGGATGATCCGCGCGCAGCTTCGCCAGCAACTCGTGAAAGTCCTTGGGAAAGTTCTCGATGAAGTTGGTGCGCTTGGAATTGTCGTTCAACCCGTAGCGGATGAAAATGTAATCGAGCCCCGGCAACTTCGACGCCTGCTTCTCGTAGCGGCCCGAATCGATCAACCGACGGATATATTCTCCACTGAGTCCGAGGTTGGTGACACTCGTTGGCGGCAAATCACCTTCAGCCGCGAGTAAAAGCCGGATCACGTCCTCGAACTGTGGTTCCTTTGGCGCGAGGAGCTTCGGAAATTTCGCTTCAGTGGAGCTGTCGCCAAGCAGCACGATCTGAATTTTACCGTCGTGCTCGGCGCGGAGTGTGACCGGAGTCGCGAACGCAACAATGGCGAGCAGGAGGATGGTGAGTTTTTTCATTTGGATTTGGTGATGGTTGCTCGCGCGTGATTGTCAGGCAAAGCGCCGGGGACATTTTTGAAATCAAAACCCTTCACCGCCTCGGCCGCGAGCGTCGCGATGCGATGGTGCAGTTGGTAAACGGTCGCAGGGGAACCCGCTGCGCCCGGGCCGTAGCGATTGCAGAGAAAGATCACGAAGGTGCGCGAGAACGGGTCGATCCAAAGCGACTGCCCAGTCCATCCCGCGTGACCGTAGCTGCCGACCGGAAACACGGCGCCGCGTTGCAGCGAGTATTCATACGGCGGGCTGTGATACGGCGTGTCGATGTTCCAACCGAGGCCGCGTCGCGCCGGAAGATTGTTCGCATCGAAACACGGCAGGTTCTGCGGGCTCTGGACGCTGGTCATGAGCTTGACCGTTTCGGCGCGCAGCACGCGCGCGCCATCGAGTTCGCCGAGGTTCAACATCATGCGTGCGAAGCGAGCGAGGTCGGCAGTCGTGGTGAACAGTGAAGCATGTCCCGCAAGGCCTCCCATCGCCCGCGCCACGAAATCATCCACTTGTCCGCGCTGGGGTGCGCTGGAGGGCGCAACGCGGCGGAGAGTTTCGCCGGCCGGACGAAACATCGTGTCGTTCATGTGCAGGGGCCGGAAAATTTGTTGAGTGCAATATTCATCCAGCGGTTTCCCCGTTGCGTGCTCGACGGCCGCAGCCAGCAACATCGTTCCAACGCTGCTGTAGGAATACGCGGAGCCCGGCTCGAACTGTGGCTTCATGAGGCAGGCTTGCGCGATGGTTTCGTCGCGATTGGCGAACGGCTGTGTCTTGAGGTCGAGGTTTACTTTCAAACCCGAGGTGTGGAGCAGCAGATGGCGCATCGTTATTTTCTCGCGCCCGCCGCCGGTGAAAGCGGTCACGTGTTTCGCGACAGAATCATCAAGCTTAATCAGTCCGCGTTCGATGCACTGCATCGCGGCCGTCGCTGTCGCCACAACCTTCGTGATGGAGGCGACGTCGAAGATGGTGTCCTCGGTCATCGGCTCCGGTGCCGGGCTGAGTGCGCGGTTGCCGAACGCCTTGTGATACGCCACGCCATTCCGTTCCACCCACAAAGCAGCGCCGACAATCTTTGCATCGCGAATCGCCTGCTCGACGATCGAATCGAGCTCCGTGAGTTTTTCCGCGTGGAAGATTTCCGCCACGCCGGATTTCTTCGCTGGCGTCACTGATGCAGATTTCCCTTTCGCGGTGAGCGTCGCCTTGTTCTTTGGCCATTCGGGATTCGGCAGTGCTTCCCACATGCGGAAATTGCGGAAGCTCGCTTCGGTGCCCACGCCCAGCATCACGCTGTGTTTCGCTACGCCCACTAGCGGACTGCTGAGCGTGACACTTTTGCCATCGAGCGTGGCGACGAGTTCCTCGCCCTTGATTTCGAGGACGGCCGTGTGCCATTCGCCCAGCTTCACCGGCGTGGACGCGGACACGGCGGGAAGCTTCGCACGCTGCTTGTTGGCCGGATCGATGCGTTCGGCGTCATAGGCGAGGGCGTTGATTCCGCTGGTGCCGCCGAATAGCGCACATACGTAATCCTTCGCGTCCGTCGCCTTCACGAAGAACGTGCGATACTTGCGACCGTCCGCCGAGACGTCTTCGAGCCGCACGTCGACCTGGATGATCGCATCCTTGAACTGGATGCCGAATGACGCGGTCGCGGGATGATTCGCGGTTGGACTCTCAATCCCGCGGAATACGCCGTCGCGCAATTCCCAATGGCCCGAGCGGCCGACTGCCTTTCCGGCGGTGTATCGCCAACCGGTGAATCCGCTCGCAAAGCCAGTGGGCTTGCCGACGAGCGGCGCGAGCGGTTTCGTAAAATCCTCGCTCGCGAGCAACTTGCCGCGCGTGGTCATCAAGGTCTTGGGCAATTCGTCTGCCGCGAATGCGGAAGCTGAGGCAAGCGCGAGCAAAACAAAAATCAACTGGCGTTTCATAAAGGTTACTTGGCTGCTGGGAGTTTAGACTTTTCGGTCGCCCAATTTGGATTCGGACGCGCTTCCCAGATGCGGAGCTTGCGAAAGCTCGCGGAGAGTGGCGGCACCTTGTCGAAGCCATTGGAGTAACCCGTGATGCCGAAACTGAAATAAGCCTTGTCGCTGGCGACCTGCGGATGCGCGCCCGCGATTGTGTGGCCATCGATGGTGGTGACCATTTCCTCGCCCTTGAGCTCGACCACGACGGTTTTCCATTCGCCCGGCTTGAAGGACATTTTCACGCTGCCAAACGGCACGTCCTTGTCGGGACCGTCGTGATCGTGGTCGTCCTTCTGCGTGGAGAAGCCGTCTTTGGTGATGGCCACCCGACAAAGATGCTCCACGCGTAATTGCGCGGGACGCGTCGGCGTCGGCGGCCGGATCGCCGCGGGATCGTCCACGCAAAAGAGCACGCGCTGGCAACCGTCGAGTTTCACGTCGAATTGGATAATGGCGTCCTTGTAGGGATAAGCGAAGAACGCCGCCGCGCTGTGATTGTCCTTCTTCAGTTGGTAGCCACGCAACGCGCCGTCGATGAACTCCCACTTGCCTGGGCTGAAACGCCAGCCGCTCTTCATGCTCGCAAGTCCGCCCGCCTTGGAAATATCCGCCGGCATTTGCGCGAGGTCTTCGCTCACGAGCAACTTGCCGCGCTCGGTCATGAGCGTTTTGGGCAAGACGTCATCGGCGAACGCGGCCGTCGCGAGCAACAAGCTCAAACAGGTGGGCAGGGACAACTGGTATTTCATTTCGATTTGGGATTCACGTGGCCCGCGAGGACTCCGACTTCCGCTTCGACGAGTTGAAGTGGCTTCACTTTCGCGTCAACAGTGAGAGTGACTTCGACGGTGTTCCAGCCAGCGCGGAGATAGTTGAGCTCTGCGATGGGCCATTGCAGATACGCTTCGGTCGGTGGCGGATGCGAGCCGTTGCCATGACGGGTTCCGGTGGTGACGACGAGTTGTTTCGTGGTGGCGCCGGCGTGAATGTGGTGCCCGTTGATTTTCACGTTCATGGAGACGTCGGAGTAGGTTTTGTTCGCTCCGTAGAGGCCGAGGCGCAAGGCCACGTAACGCGGCTTCGGGTCGGCTTTTGCCAAATCTTCGCCAATCAACAGGCGCACGGTTGCTGGCTCGCCCGATTTCAATGCGACTGGCAGTTGCTTGCGATACTCATAGGTATCCTCGCGATCGTGGAAATAGCTTTGGGTGACTTGGTAGCGGCGATCGCCGAGCGCAGTCTTCGCAAGCCCGGACGTGATGGCGCGGACCATTGCGGTGTCGTTCTGAGCGAAGCTGAAGTTGAACAACTGAATGCCCGACGCACCGAGATAAAGTTGGTTCATCATTGATCCCAGCACTTGAGCAGCATCGGGGTCGCGGGTGACGGCCTTCGAATACGCTGAACTAGTGTGATCGGCGACAAAGGGCCAATTGTATCCAGAGCGCCCATAGATCGAACCAAAGACCTGCACACCCGCTGGCTTCGCGATGCGCGCGAACTCATCCACGGGCATGTCGTGCGGGAGAGTCATCAATGGAGACGGAATCACCACGTCCACGAGCCGGCGGTTCATCCACTCCGTGACGTCGAGTCCGGACCACGTGCAGTTCTTCAATGCGGGCGGCACACGCGTGACGAGACTCATTGTGCGGCCTTGCTTGGTGGCGACGGCGGTGAGCCGTTCGCGAACTTGACGGACCATGTCGGTAATCAAGTGCGCGTGACTGTCAGCTTCTCCGGGAGCGAAGAAAATTTGGAAGCGGTTGAAGTCGAGTTCGAATCCGTCCATCACGTCCGCATAACGATCGATCGCCTCGAAGATCACCGCGAGCCGGTAGGCGCGAACTTCCTCGCGGGCGTAGTTCAGCAAATGTTTGTAACCCGCGAAACCGGCGACGGGCGATTTGCCGATTGTCGCGTCCTGATGCTCCATCCAGAACCGGCCGGTGAGGGGATAGCTCAACGGATCGCTGGTGAAGTGCCCGTCGTTCATCCGATACGATGGAATGAACTTGAGCCCGCGGTCGTGCGCTCGCTCGCCAGCGATACGCGGAGCGTCGAGACCCGCGTCAGTGGCCACGCGGCATTTCTCAATGCGTGTTTTCCATTTGGGATCGTCCGTGTATTTAGTGTGCCGCCAACCCCAGGTGCTCGCAACCTTCGTGGGATAATACAGAATGTCGGAGCCGGCGCCGATCGACCATACGAGTGTTTTCACCGGGCCACGCGCGACGTCATCGACGAGTTCTTGCAACATGGCCTTGGACCGCTCAGGCGTCGCGCCGCGGAAGGAAAGATCGCCGTCGAAGTTGTGCATCAGTCCAAGCTCGGCGGCCGTGAGTGGCGCGCGCAGCACCACGGCGAGCGCGCAAACCAACAGCAAACCAGCAACGAAGAACTTCGAAAGCATGCTACTTGGACGCAGATGGATTGGCTTTGATGGAAGCGGAGTCGACATCGCTGCCGTGAGCGAGCGAGTTGACGCCGATGACGTTGTCGCGTCCGCCTGCCACGCGGAGCGACACGGCGGGTGCACGTTTGGGCCGCTGGTCGCTGATCAAGCAACCACTGACGATGCTTTCGCTGACGTTTTGAAGCAGCAGGCCCGGGCCGTCGCTGTCGAGAACAGTGCAATTCATCATGTTGAAGCGGCTACAGTTTTCCAACTGCACCGCGGCGGATTGCCGCAACACGCCATTAACGTGGAGACCGCTCAGTGTGCATTCGCGTGAGTCGCGAAACAGCACGCCGCCATTCGCATTGGTTGCAACTCCGGAAGAAAAGTAGCGCGGATTGCGATCGAAGCTGTTTGGTCCGACGACCACATTGCTGCAATTCTCCACCAGCAGGTCGCGCTCATAGGCAGTGCCAAATGTGTTGCCGGTGATCGTGACACCACGCGCGTGCTGGAGATGAACGTTTACCCGCACGTCGCTGATTACGTTGTCAGCGATGGTCAGGTGACCCCATTGCGTCTGCTTGCCGTCATAGAGTTTGCTGCGCTCTTCGCCCCTGCCGATGAAACGAACGTTGGCCGCGCCAGCAACGGGGCTGTGCTGCAACGTGCAACCGACGATCGTCACCTCCGCCGTGGAGCCGCCCGTGCAATCGATCAACACATTCGCTGTGGGCGGACTGTTCGAGGACATGTTCGCTTCGATGTCGCAGGTGCCGATCTGCAGATTGCGCACCGCACCACCGCGCGTGACCACACCGCCGCCGGCGTTGTAGCTGATGTGACTGCCGGTGATGTTCGACTGGTGCAGATCGACGTGATTGTAAAACACGCCGGCACCCGAGTTGTGGTAAAGGTGGCAGTCGCTGATGATGACGTTGCGATTGCGCACGGTGAGGTGGATGCCGTGACGCGCCTCGCGAACGGTCACGCGCGTGATGGTCAACTGCATCGTGCCGGTCCCCTCAATGCCGTCGGCTTCGGGATGCGCGCCGACGATTTCGAGTCCGTCCACCATGGGCGTGCGCTGACGTTCCCAGACGTTTGGTTTGAAGCTTTTCGGATCGGCGGATCCCTCGTGTGTGCCGAGGAACTTGAAAGCCGGTCCTGCTCCCGCCATTACGAAGCGCGCGGTCCCGTCGCCGACGAGAGAGGTGAAACCCACCTTGTCGAGGTCGATCACGACTGTCTTGGTGAGTCGGTAAACTCCGCGTGGGAAGCGCAGCGTGCCAACGCCGCGGTCCACGGCCTTTTGAATTGCGGCGGCGTCGTCGGTTTTGCCGTCGCCAACGATTCCTAAAGTCGCGAGCGCCTGATCCGCAGCGATCGAGGAAAGAGTCGTTAGCGCCAACGTGACAACCGTTGCGAAGAGTAGTGAGCGTTTCATTCCTGTTTGGGAAGTTGGCAGCGCATCAGGTGGCCGAGCGCTGCGAAGTAAAGTTGGCCGTCGCGCGCGATGCAGAACCCCCACGCGTTTTTCAGCGCCGGATTTCGCCCGATCACCTTTGCGCTGTGATCGGCGGGGTCGATCGCGATGATCGCGTCCTCGCCCAGCCCGTAGATTAATCCGCGCGGGCCGAACGGTTCATCGGCAAGCTCTGGAAAGTGCAGCGTTTTCACGGGCAACGTGCCGGTGAAAACCGTTTTTCGCGTGGTCGGGTCGAGCGCAAAGTATTTGTTCCCGCGTCCGTCGATGCCGTAGACGAGGCCGTTGGTGCCGAGCACGACCGCGCCGTAAGTCTTCGTTCCGGGCAGCGGCTTCGCGGTGAACACGACTTCTTCGCGCTGACAGTCCCAGAGGTAAATGCACGCCTCGGTTTCCGTTGGTGTCGCGGACGAGCCGCCGTAGATGCTCGTGGAGCCGAGGATTTGGCCGGTCTTCGGGATGCTGACGAGGCGGCCCAGGCTGCAATTCGTGATGAGGTTGGACCACGTCTTGTGCGTGAGGTTCGTCGGGTTCACGCGCAGCAACGCGCCGCCGAGCCGGCCCTTCGACGGCGTCGTGCCGGCGTAAATCATTCCGTCCGGACCGATGATTTCCTGCGCGGGTCGCTCCTGATCGGGAAGAGTGACGACGTGACGGGGGTTCAGACCTTTCTTCAATGGCGCGCCCGGGTCGAAGAAGTCCACGCTCGCATTCATGTAGCTCGCGATGAACAGGCCGCGCTGGTGATTGAGCGTGTCGTAAACCTGCACGGGCCCGCTCGACAGCAAACCAAAGTCCGTGAACTTTTTTGTCGCCGGATCAAACGCGAACGTGCTCGCCGGACTCACGCCACCGCCATAAATGCGCCCGTCGCGTTCGCAGCCGACGCTATAGATCGAACGCATCGCGCCCGTGTAATCGGTCTGCACGTAACTCACTTTGCCTGCGCGCGTGAGCTTCAGTCTTCCGTCGTCGCCGACGTCACCCACGTTGAGATCACCCATTACCTTGGGATAGGTGCGCGGCCAAAACTTCGCCGTCTTTCCGATCTCGATCGCATCCGGCGTGCAGCGGAACTTCACGCCCGCCCAATCGCCGTAGACGTGGCCGTCTTTGGCGCGCCAGAGTTCGGGGCGGCCCTGCTTGTTCAACATCGACTCCGGCAGGATTTGCTTCCGCTCGCCGGTGCTGGGATTGAACGCCCACAACTCGCCGTGATGCATGCCCACCGGGCAATAGATCATGCCATCGTCCGCGGCGACCGGATGCGGCGCGTAGTGCTCGCGAGGGTCGTTTGACAGCTTGCCGAGATTCTCCACCTTGCCCGTCGCGGGGTCGCAGCGGACGAGTTCGGTCTCCGACGTGGTGCCGACATAAAATTTTCCATCGGGCGCGACGGTAGAACCGAGCCAGTAAGAAGCCTTGGCCGAGGGCGCACCGAGATCGATCAACTCACGCCGCGTGACGTCGAATTTCACGAAATGCCCTGGCACACCGACGAACGCGTAAAGGTTGCCGTCCGCGCTGGCCATCATTTGCGGATGCCGCGCCCGCGCCGGTGGCGGGCCGAATTTGTTGATGTCCACGAACGTGGTCTTGCCGTTGTCGACGCGAACACCGACCAGCGCGAACCGTTCGTTCGTTTCGAACGCCCCCCACGCCTCGATCATGCCCGACGCGTCCTTGGTCAGGCAGCGCAAACCGAGCGCGCGCTTCATCGTCGGGATGCCGAGATCGTCGACGGCGATGGTTGGCTCCGCAGGCGAAGTGACCGGCGTGAGCAGGAACAAACTCAACGCGACTATCAATCGCCGGATCCTCGGAGCGCTCATGAAGTTCGTGGGCTTACTTCAACGCCACCGTGATCGACGCCGCGACCTGTTTGCCGAGCAAATCATATCCCTCGTTTGTGAAGTGTACGTCTTTCGGATTCTGCACCTTCGCGAGGTGGGGAATTACAAACGTGAACAGGTCATCGGTCGCGACGCCGTGCTTGGCCATGACGTTCGCGGCGATTTTGTTCTTCTCGACAATTGCTTGTGTGGCACTCGGACCGTCCTTGGTGTCGGGCGGAATCGGCGTCGTGCTTGCCCAAATGACTTTCGCGCCAGTCGCCTTCAACTTGGTGACGATGGCTTCGAGGCGTTGCTCGTAATCCGCCGCCTTGGTCGCGCGATCATGGATGCCGAAGTTGAAATGGATCACGTCCCACTTGCCGCCGGCGAGCCACACGTCGAGCTTCTTCAAGCCGTTCGCGGTCGGACCGCAGTTTTCCGGCGCGCGATGAACGTTCGCTTTTCCGGCAAGGGCCGCGCGCGTCGCCTGCGTGTAGCCGCGCGACACGGAATCGCCGATCAGCAAAACGCGCGGCAGCTTCGGATCGTCGGCGACGAAGTCCCAGGCGTTGGATTTGCCGGCAATCTTGTCGCGCTTGTGTAGCGGTAAATAAAACGAGCCGAGATTTTGTTCCAGCACGGTTTCCCAAGCTTGCTGTTCCGGCGTTAGCTTCGCTTTCCACTTTTGATAGCGCTCGTCGACGATCTTGTCCGCGGCGGCTTTCTTTGCGGCGGCTTCGGCGGCGTTCGTGGGCTCGTTGTTGGGTATGGTTTTCTTTTCAGCGGCGGACGCCACGTTGAGCGCGGCCAGCAAATGGGCGAGCGAAATGATGTAGAGAAAGGTTTTCATGGATAATGAGTGCGGCTACGGCTTGGCTTGTGGTTGGGGCATGGCGAGCAAAGCGTCCGCGAAACGCCGACCAACTTCGAGTGTGCCGGCGGCAGTGAAGTGCGTCTGGTTGGGCTTCAGCGTCTCTGCGCCTTCGGTATCCACGTAGACGCAGCGCGTGTCCTTAGCGGCAATCGCGCGCTGTGCCGCGACGATCTTCGCGACGTGCGGATTCTTGTCGTTACCGAAATGCGTGTTTACACCGAGGAGCGCGATGAGTGCGGGAGCTGCGAGATCTCTGCGCAACGCAGCGAGCATGGCGGTGAGGGCTTGCTCGTAATTCGGCGCGTCGGTGGGATTGGAATCACTTTCGCCCTGCACCCAGACCAATGCGCGCAGATTCAATTTCGTGCCGCGCGCCCGTGCGTCCGCAATGGCGGATTTTGCTTCGCTGATCAAGGCGCGGTAGCAAGCGCCGCCGTCGCCGGCGTCTGCGGGGTTCCAATCGGTACGCATGGCGGTGCCGCTGAAGGCAACCTTAATGATCGCGAGCGGCTTGCCTTCCATGGCGCGCAATTCGCGGGCAAGACCGATCTCGGGACCGAACCCGCCTTCGGGCTTCGCGAAGTTTCCATACTGTCGCGGCACGACGTTCGTCTTCGGCAGCGGAAAGCCGCGTGGCTGAGGTTGAAGACTCGTCCACTGGCGACTGCTCGTGGAATCGTGTGAGTCCGGCGGCGGATCACCGACGCGCCACCAGAATAGAACTTCCTTGTCGTGCGAATCGGCGGGTAACTGGCTGGCGTAAGCGTCGAAGCCCACGGCATTCGACTGGCCCGCGACGAGGATGAGATCGTGTGTCTTGCAGCCGATCGAAGTGAAAGCGAGCAGGCTTAACAGCCCGGCGAGGAAAACGAAGTTGGCGCGATGCTTCATGGGGAGAGTTTGGGAAGAATGGTGCGCGCAATGGCGGCATTCCCAGCGACGTCTGGGTGGACGCCGTCCTTCAATAGGGTGCTCTCCGGCACCACGCCGAAAAGGCTGACGAAATCGCAGTTGAGTTCCTTGGCAAGCTTGGCGAATGCGGCACCTTGTTCAACCAGCTTAGCCTCGCGCTCATTGGCGATGGGTTTGGTCGGACCGAGCGCGCTTTTGTTGATGTTCGGCGGACCAACGAGCAGCACGCGCAACTTTGCACCGTAGGTCGCGCGCGCCTTGGTGATCATCGCGCGCAAGTTGGCGACGGCCTTCGGCACGCAGTCGTCAGTGATGTCGCGCGAGTCATTGGTGCCGAGTGCGAGCACGAGCACGTCGGCCTTCGCCCGCCGGGCGAGCATCGCGTCGAACTCCTTCAACGATGCAGTGGGACGGCCGCCTTTACCTTCATTGACCATCGCGAGCGAGCCTTTCGATTCGCGCTCAACGACGTAAACCCACGTGTTCGTGCGCTCGGACTTCGGCAAGGCGCCACCCTCGGTTATGGAATCCCCAAAGACGATGACCGTGCGCGGTTCGGCAGCGACGGTTGAAAGCGCGCTGGCGATGAACGAACACGCCAGAAGCAAAATCACCGTTGCCCCAGCGCGCGCGGAGATCCGAATTGTCACCGCGCTCATTCCTTCGTCACGACTTCGTCGAGGTTCAGTAGCACGTTAGCGGTGAGCGTGTAGGCGGCGAGTTCGGCAGCGTCGAGCTTCGCGTCGGGTGCGGAGTCGCCTTGAGCGATGAGCTTCTTCGCAGCGTCGGCGTCGGTGCGGTATTTGCCGAGGCGTTTTTCCAATCCAGCGGTGAGCACTTTCAAATCCGCGGCATCGGGCTTGCGGCTCGTGACGCGACGGAAGCCCCACGCGATGCGCTCAGCCGGCGTACTGCCGCCGTCGCTGAGCATGCGTTGCGCGAGCGCGCGGGCGGCTTCGACGTAAGTGATCTCGTTGAGCAGCGCGAGCGCTTGCAGTGGCGTGTTGGTGCGCGAACGTTTCACGGTGCACAATTCCCGCGAAGGCGAGTCGAACATCAACATCGTCGGCGGTGCGGCGGTGCGCTTCCAGATGGTGTAGAGCGTGCGACGATAAAGGCCATCGCCCTTGTCACGCTTGTAACCGCGCATGTCGCCGTAAACGCTCGTCTCGTCCCAAACGCCCTCGGGCATGTAAGGGTTGACGCTGGGGCCGCCAATTTTCTCGACGAGCAGGCCACTGACCGCGAGCGCCTGATCGCGTAGCATTTCCGCACCGAGGCGGAAGCGCGGTCCGCGTGCGAGCAACCGGTTCTGCGGATCACGTTCAACCAGCTCCGGCGTGACTTTCGACGATTGCCGATAGGTCGCGCTCATCACGATCAGCTTCTGCATGGCTTTCATGTCCCAGTTGAGGCGGACGAATTCGGTCGCCAGCCAGTCGAGGAGTTCCGGATGGCTCGGCGGGTCGGATTGCATGCCGAAGTTCTCCGTCGTTTTCACAATGCCGGTACCGAAGAAACGTTCCCACTCGCGATTCACCCACACCCGCGCGGTCAGCGGGTGCTGGCCGCTCACGAGCCATTTCGCGAGGCCGAGCCGGTTGGTCGGCGCGTTTGCCGGTAGCGGCGGCAGAACGGCGGGGAGCGTGCGCGAAACCAAATCGCCCGGTTTGTCATATTCGCCCCGCTTCAAAATGTGCGCCTCGCGCGGCTGGGCGATTTCCTCCATGACCATCGTCGTCGGCACATCGGCTGTGAAATCGTCGAGTGCCTTTTTCGCCGCTGCCAAACTTGCTTCGGCACGCTTCATGGGATTGTCGGTGTTCTCGCGATAAAACTTTGCGAGTTCCGCGCGTTGCTGCGCGCTGCGTTTGGAGGGCGCGAGATCGAGCGTGGCGATGATCGAAGGCGGAACCTTCGCGCCATCGAGCCGGATCGTGGCGGGTGGGAGCGACGATGTGGAAAGCCGGAAGCGGCCGATGTTGTGGCCGGCAATGGAATCGTGCCGCAGGGTTACGTTGATGGTGGCGTTGGGTGGAACCGTGAGCGGTTGATCGGCAACGAACATCGCCTTGCGGGCATCCCTTTTCGTGTTCCCATCGACCGCCCAGCCCTGGCGCCGCTTGGCCGCCGCCTTGCCGCGCTTTGGTTTGCTTTCGACGATGAGTTTGACCTCGTAGCCCTTTTGGTTGTAGTCCGCTTCGGCGCGCGTGAAATTGGCCCGCAGCGGTTTTGAAAGACTCGGCGCGTTAATCTCGACGATGACATCCGTGAGCACGAAGTTGCCGTTGGAGTAACGGCCGAGACTTTTATTCGGCAGCGACTCATCTGGAAAAACCTCGAGCAACAACCCGCTGAAAGTCCCCTCCGCGATGGGCGCGACGGTGAGATACTGGTCGAAGGGCGGATTGATCCCCGTTGCCAAGTAGGAGCCGTCGTTTTGTTTGACGAAGATTGCGCCGCCGTCGCTGCGGACCTCTTTGGGTTCGAGCGCCGTCCACGCCTTGAAATTGCCCTTCATCTCACTTCGGAACTTCGGCTCCCATGCGGCCTGCGCTGCGGCGAGTTCGTTCTTGGCGGAGGCGACCTTCGCGGTCGCAGCGTTTACGGCCTGCTGCAGCTTGGTGATTTGAATCTCCTGTTCGGGAGTCGGCAGGGAAAGCACGGGACGCGAATTGCCGCCGCGCCGCGTTCTTCCGGCGCCACCGAAATCATCCAGCACGCCGTTTTCGTTGTTGGAATTAAAGAACGCGAAGAGCTGATAGAACTCCTTCTGCGAAATGGGGTCGTATTTGTGATCGTGGCAGCGGCAGCAGTTCAACGTGAGCGCCATCCAGGTGAGGCCGGTGGTCTCCACGCGGTCAATCACCGTCTCGGCAAACCACTCCTCCACGATGCGACCGCCCTCGCCATTGAGGCGATGGTTGCGGTGGAAACCCGTGGCGACGATCTGATCGCGCTTCGCGCCCGGCAGCAAATCACCCGCGAGCTGCTCGATGGTGAACTGATCGAAGGGCAAGTTGCGATTGAGGGCGTTGATCACCCAATCGCGCCAGTGCCACATGTTCCGTTTGGTGTCCGATTGAAAGCCGTTGCTGTCCGCGTAACGCGCCGAGTCCAGCCAGCGCGCCGCCATGTGCTCGCCGTAGCGCGGCGAGGCGAGCAGGCGATCCACGAGATTCTCGTAAGCCTTCGGCGACTTGTCGGCGAGGAACGCGTCCACTTCCTCCGGGGTTGGGGGAATGCCGGTGAGGTCGAGCGAAGCACGCCGGATGAGCGTCACGCGATCCGCCTCGGGTGAAGGCGAAAGCTTTTCCTGCTCAAGCCGCGCGAGGACGAAGTTGTCGATCGGGTTTTGAGTCTTGAGCTTTACGTTCGAAATCTTCGGGACTTCTGGTCGCTTTGGAGCGGTGAATGCCCAGTGCCCCTGATACTCCGCCCCCTCGGCCACCCAGCGGCGAAAGGTTTCCTTCTGCTCCGGCGTGAGATCTTTGTGCGCGGACTTCGGCGGCATCACGTCGTCTTCGTCCTTCGCGAAGATCCGCTTGATGGCTTCGGACTTATCCGGCTTGCCCGGCACAATGGCGAGTTCGCCGGACTTGCCCGCCTTGAGCGCTTCTTCGCGGCTATCGAGGCGCAGCTTGCCCTTGCGCGACTTCTCGTCGTTGCCGTGGCAGTGAAAGCAGGTGTCCGACATGATGGGCCGGATGTCGCGATTGAAGTCGACCTTGGTCGCAGCTGAGCCAGGAAGGCTGCTCAATGCCAGTGCCGCGCCTAGCCACGAAAAGCCTGCGAGCTTCCGAATACCGAAGTGAGTCATAGTCGAATGATATCAGGCGATCGTTGTCACGCCATGCAATTGACGATCAAAGACCATGTAAAATTCTTCGCGGCCAAAACAAATTTGGAGAAACCTGCCGAGCGCTCGCGAACGGGCAGGGGAGCGGTCTGCTACTTGGCCGAATTGCTGCGCCCAACTACGGCGTCGTCGCGATACATATCTTTATTGCTCGCTTGAAACTCCGCTTTGAGGCGCACGCGAAAGTGCGCGAGGTCGATTAGTTCCCAACTGATAAATTTCCGCTGTCCCGCGCTGCCGCCGTTGTGGGCAATGCCGACGATGAGATGGTGGGCGTCGTCGTTGACCTTGTTGGTGTCTTTGCGGGGCGTGAAATAGAACGTGCGCAAGCTACTGCTCCGACTCGAGGCCGCGTAAAGTTTTGGATCGAGATAAACAATGCGTCCGCTGGTTTTGTCAGCGAGGCGAATGTCGGGATAGCCGGAGCGTTGAACCTTCCCCGCGGCGGTGTGTGGCCAATCGGCAAAGAACCCGGGCATCTCGTTGAGCGCCTCCTTCAATGCGTCCTCGAAGTGGCTGCTGACCTCGTTGATGCGTTTGGGCTTTTGCGCGGCGCTGTCAGGTGCATTCATCCGCTCGAGGACGCGGTCGAGCACGGAGCTGATTTTGGCGAGAAGTGCGCGATCGACCTCGTTCGTTCGATCAAACGCGATGAGCCGCTTGCCGCTCGTAGCTTGGACAACGTCAGCGAATGGCACGCCGCTTAGCTCGCGATCGTCTTCCAGCAACCAGCCGATTAGTTTTTGCGAATCGGAGGAATTGGTTTGCGCAAGGGCAGGGCAGAGTGCCGCCCAAGCCATGAGAATAACCAGCCACGCCTTCATGGCGGGAGAATTGCGCAGTCGGTTCCGGCGGGCAAGCGCGCTCGTCAGTGGGCAGCGGGCGCGGTGGCGGCTGCTGGTTTTGCTTCGGGCGCGTGAGCGTCGTGATGCTCGTGGTTACCTAGTTGCGCGTAGGCCGCGAGGGCGATGCCGAGGATGGTGGAGATCACGCCGATGTGGAAGAAGAGCTTCTGTTCGGTCAATAGCACCAGCGAGCAGAGAACGACGGCGATGTGCACGCAGACTTCGGCGAATTCGAACCAATGATGTTTGTGAGACGCGACGGTCGCGGCGGTTTGATCTGCTTTGGCGGTACGTTCTATTTCTTCGTTCTCGGTTTTGTATTCGGCGTTTTTCTTTTCAAGCGAAGCCTTGGTCTTGTTGAGCATTTCGGCCTGCGCAGGCGTCACGCTGCCGGCGAGCAGGAAGTCGATACGCTTGATCTCCAACTCGTTCATATAACTGCGCTGGCGCTTGGATTGGTACCATGCGAAGCCGTTGGAGGCCTTGACCTCTTTGACGATCATGTGATTGGCCTGCTGGTTGGTAGCGGCGGCGATGATCGCCATGATGACCGCCAGCACGGCGATGAAAATGCCGATGCGTTTGTGTTCTGGATTGTCCGCGTGATGGGGAACGCCGTGTCCTGACATAATTTTTGTGGCAGGGAAATAACGGTTCGCAGCGGGCGCGCCAAGGAAAAACTGCCACGTGTATCGCTTCGGGAATCCGTTTACCGGTCTGGCTTGGGTGGACTGACGAGGAACTCCACTTGCAACGGAGTCTGCGCAATGAGTTCAAAGTCCAGTTCCCCAACCGCGTTGGTGAGGGACTTGAAGTGATACCGGCGAATCTCAGTCTTGTTGGTCTCGGACCACGACGACATAACTCGGCCACTGCCTTCGCAGGAATGAACGCGGCCGTTGGCGTCACGTGCGCGAACTCGGATGATTTTGTCGTCTGGAAAATTGCGCAGGATCAGCGTCAGAGCCGTCTCGGGACTGGTAAAACTATCGCTCCAATTCGTGGTGCCCAAGCTTTGGCCGCCGGTGGAACGCATTCCTCTCTCCCACGGGGCAGCGGCAACGCAAATGCCGTCCGCGAAATCAAACTGACCCGGACCAGTGAGCGCAGCGAAGGCAATGCCGTTGGTAGCGATGGCGCTGATGTTTGTCAGCGTGAGAACTTCTCCGGGTTCCGGCGCGGCACTGTGAGTCAGGCGCACGACTTCCGCAGCGCTGAACTTGGACTGAGCCGAACGAATGAGTTTCGCTTGAAGGTTCCACGCCGGCTCAAAGGGCGAGAGGGAGTAGTTGTTCTGATTGCCTGTTGCGTCGGTCATGATCAAGGAGTCGGCTTCCCAGAATGGTTCCCGCCGGCCGCCGCGTTTCACCTCGAAAGGGAAATCGTAATAGTAGCGACCGCCGTACACCGGACCCCGAGGAACAATTCTTGGGAGGGTGACCTCCAAGTCGCCGACCTGTTTGGTCTGCGGGAGAGGCGATGGTTGCCACTCCGAACCGCGCCAGACAGCGGGATTGCGGAGGGTGAGTTCGCGGCGAGTTTTCCCATCGTTAAACCGGATCGCAAATACTTCCTGGCGCCGCGGAAAAACGGGAATGTAGTGATGGCTTACGGGCGGCGCACCGGGTGAACTGGAACTTCCGCTCGCACCGCAGTAGTGGGCGTAGCCGTGGTCGTCGATCACTTCCAGCGAGCTGATTTTCGGAAGGAATGAACGTCCCGTCACCGGATCGAATTGAGTCAGCCACAAGACTAGCTCGCTTGCGTGCGTCGTTGCGCTTCGATTGAAAGCCGGTTTTCCGAGCAGGCTTTGCCAAGCGACGGGAAGCTTCCGGCGCAACGTTTCTTTCCATATTGGATCCGCGCTGAAAACGTGGTTCGTGCCCACGGTGGCACGCTCGATTCGTAACTGCGTGCCGTCGGTGAGCGTTACTGTCGGAACAGCTTCTTGACGTAACAACTTCGAAGTTGCGAAGCCAATGCTGCCGATCACCAGGGCGGCAATAATGCTAGCGACAATCAGTTTGGGCCAACTCACGCGGTGATTCGTAGCGTGTCGTTGGCGCGCCGACAATGCGCAAGACTCGAATTAGGGCGTGTAGTTCAACCAAGGACCGAGCCAGCGTTCCACGTCGGCGACGGTCATGTTCTTGCGCTTGGCGAAGTCCGCGATTTGATCTTTGCCCAGCTTGCCGACGGCGAAGTATTTCGACTCGGGATGCGCGAAGTAAAGGCCGCTGACGCTGGAGCCGGGATACATGGCGAAGCTTTCCGTGAGTTGGATGCCGGAGTGTTTCTCCGCATCGAGCAAGTCCCAGAGGATTGCTTTCTCCGTGTGATCCGGGCACGCGGGATAGCCGGCGGCCGGACGAATACCGCGATACTTTTCCTGAATCAAATCGTCGGTCGTGAACTTTTCCAGTTTGCCAAAGCCCCATTCGTCGCGGACGCGCTTGTGCAGATATTCCGCGAACGCTTCGGCGAGGCGGTCCGCGATGGCTTCAGCCATGATCGCGTTGTAATCGTCGTGGTCGGCTTTGAAGCGCTCGACGATTTCTTTCAGGCCGTGTCCGCTGGTGACCGCGAATGCGCCGATGTGATCAGCCGGCGGTGTGGCTGGGTTGATCGACTTGGGCGCAATGAAATCCGAGAGGCACCAGTTCGGCGTGTTGTCGCCCTTCTCGATTTGCTGGCGGAGGAAGTGGAAGGTGGTGCGCAGATGTTTGCGCGATCCGTTCGTGTAAACTTCGACGTCATCACCGATAGCGTTGGCGGGGAACAAGCCGTAGACCGCGCGAAGCTGCAGTGATTTTTTGGCAATGAATTCCGCTAGAAGCTTCTGTGCATCGGCGAACAACTTGGTTGCTTCCTCGCCGTGCTTTTCGTGCTGGAGAATCTTCGGATAGACGCCGCGCAATTCCCACGTGTGGAAGAACGGCGTCCAGTCGATGAACGGCACGACTTCTTCAATCGAAACGCCGAACGCGCCAGCGTGGCCGTGCGCTGAGCCGCAGTCGCACTTGCCGGGGTTGAAACTGCCGGACGACAGTGTGCGGATGCCAGTGAAGTCGGGCTTCGGGAGATCGTCGTATTTGAGCTTCGGCGCGTTGGCGCGCGCGGCTTCGAGCGACAAAAGTTTGGCTGCTGAGCCGGCGTGTTGAGAGCGGAGTTTCTCGTAGTCGGCGCGCAGTTGCTTCACGAACTCGTCCTTACCGTCTTTGCTCAACAGGCTGCTCGTCACCGGCACCGCGCGCGAGGCGTCGAGCACGTGGACCACAGGTTCGCTGTAATGTTGCGCAACCTTCACTGCGGTATGCGCGCGGCTCGTCGTCGCGCCGCCGATGAGTAACGGCACCTTGAATCCCTGACGTTCCATTTCGCGCGCGACGTGAACCATCTCGTCGAGCGACGGCGTTATGAGTCCGCTGAGACCGATGATGTCGGCCTTCTCCAGCTTGGCGCGCTCCAGGATTTTCTCGCAGGGCACCATGACGCCCATGTCGATGACTTCGTAATTGTTACAAGCGAGCACGACGCCGACGATGTTCTTGCCGATGTCATGCACGTCGCCTTTGACGGTCGCGAGGACGATCTTGCCCTGCGCCTTGACCACTTCACCGCGAGCGACCATCGCGGCTTTTTCCGCCTCCATGAATGGCGTGAGGTACGCAACGGATTTTTTCATTACGCGTGCCGACTTCACCACCTGCGGCAAAAACATTTTTCCTGCGCCGAACAAATCGCCAACGATGCTCATGCCGTCCATCAACGGGCCTTCGATGACGGTGAGCGGTTTACCGTATTTCACGCGAGCTTCCTCGGTGTCTTCGTTGATCCAAGCATCGATGCCCTTCACGAGCGCGTGGGAGAGACGTTCTTCCACAGTGCCTTTGCGCCACGCTTCGAGCACTTCGATGTTGGCTTTCTGGTCCGCTACGGCACCAGTTGCTTTCAACCGTTCACCGTAATTCACGAGACGTTCGGTCGCATCCGGGCGGCGATTGAGCAACACGTCTTCGACGAGTTCCTTCAATTCCGGTTCGATCTCTTCATAGACCTCGAGCATGCCGGCATTGACGATGCCCATGTCCATCCCGGCGCGAATCGCGTGGAACAGGAAAGCGCTGTGCATGGCCTCACGCACAGGGTTGTTGCCGCGGAATCCGAACGACACGTTCGACACGCCGCCGCTGACTTTCGCGTGCGGGAGA
This sequence comes from Limisphaerales bacterium, assembly GCA_044224905.1. Taxonomy (GTDB): domain Bacteria; phylum Verrucomicrobiota; class Verrucomicrobiia; order Limisphaerales; family JBGAJN01; genus JBGAJN01. Next base: position 419,847 of record JBGAJN010000004.1, on the reverse strand, counting down.
TTCTGTTTGATCCAGCGCGTGGCTTCGATGAAGTCCACGGCGTAATTGTTGTGCTCCTCGATGCCGGTGCCGACCGTGAGGATGTTGGGATCGAAAATAATGTCTTCCGGTGGGAAGCCGACTTCGTCCACGAGAATGCGATAAGCTCGCTCGCAAATGCGGATCTTGTCCGCGAGCGTCGCGGCCTGGCCTTGTTCATCGAACGCCATGACAACGACCGCGGCGCCGTATTTCAAAACCTTCTTGGCCGATTCGCGGAACTTGGCTTCGCCTTCCTTCAGCGAAATAGAATTCACGATGCCTTTGCCTTGCACGCACTTCAGCCCGGCTTCGATGACTTCCCATTTCGACGAGTCCACCATGAAGGGAACCTTGGCGACTTCGGGCTCGCTGCCGAGGAGTTGGAGGAAGCGGGTCATCGCGGCGACGCCGTCGATCATCCCTTCGTCCATGCAAATATCGATGATGTTCGCGCCGTTCTCGACCTGCTGGCGAGCGATGGCCACGGCCTCATCGTATTTGTTTTCCTTGATGAGCTTGGCGAACTTCGGCGACCCCGCGACGTTGGTGCGTTCGCCGATCATGATGAACTGGCCGATCTGCTGCGTGAACGGCTGCGAGCCGGAAAGGCGCAAGGGAATTGCCGCGCCGGTCGAAAACTTCGTCTCCGTCTTTGGTTGGCGCGGCGGTTTGCCTTCGAGCGCTTTCGCAATCGCCGCGATGTGTTCCGGAGTGTTGCCGCAACAACCGCCGGCGATGTTGATTAGACCGCTCTCGGAGAATTCGCCGAGGAATTTGCCCATGTCCTCGGGCTTTAAATCAAAGCCTGTGGGCGAGAGCGGATTCGGCAGACCGGCGTTCGGATAACACGAGATGGCAGTGTTGGATTTCTCGGCGAGATCCGCCAGGAACGGGCGCATGAGATCCGGTCCGAGCGAGCAGTTGAGGCCAATGGCAATGGGCTTCACATGCTTCATCGCGTTCCAATACGCCTCGATGGTCTGCGCGGAAATCATCGTCTCACCGCCGCGTCCAACGGCGGCGGAAATCATGATCGGCAGAACCTTGCCGTCTTGTTCGAAGACTTCCTGAATCGCGACGAGCGCTGCCTTGGCGTTGAGCGAATCAAAGATGGTTTCGACGAGCAGAATATCCGAGCCGCCCGCGATGAGACCGCGGATCTGGTGGGTGTATGCGGTCTTCACCTGATCGAAAGTGCAGACGCGGAAACCGGAATCATCGGCATCTGGAGAATTCGAGAGTGAAACGGTCAACGGCCCAACCGCGCCGGCGACAAAGCGCGGACGCCCAGTCTTATTCGCAATGCGATCGCACCATTCGCGGCATTGCTTGGCGGACTGCTCATTAATCTCCCACGCGAGGTCGTTGAGAAATTTGTTTTCGATCACGCCCTGATAAAACTCCGGGTCCTTACGTCCGCCATGTTCGCGCGGGTCGTCCACGAAGAACTCGCTCTGCCCGATGCTGGTAGCGGAGAAAGTGTTCGTCTCGATGATATCCGCGCCAGCTTCGAGGAACCGGCGGTGGATGTCGCAGATCGTTGCGGGTTGGGTAAGTGAATAGAGATCGCCGTTGTTCTTCAGGTCCTTTTTGGAATCTTTGAACCGCTCACCACGAATTTCCGTCTCGCCCAAGCCGTAGGTGCGGATGGTGGTGCCCATAGCCCCGTCAATGATAACGATGCGTTCGCGAAGAATGCGGTTCAATTGTTCCCCGCTAGCCGTGGCTTTGCTCATATTCAAATTCAAATCATCGCCAAACTGCCTCAGTTTGAATATTAAATCAAGCTATCTTGATGCGAAGATATGAATTTTTTGATGGTTCTTTAGCGAACTCGCACGGCGAACGTTTGCGCTACGCCGATTTGTTGCGAGATATGCGGGATGCTGAATGGCCGAGATTTGCTCGCGCGAGTCTTTGGTTACCGCGTGAATCGGTTTTCCGCGCTAGTCCCTTCCAGTCTGTATCGGGTAGTGAAGCTGTTGGCGAGAGGTGGAGTCGCTCGGCACTTCCGTCTTGGCCACGAGAAAGTGGCGAATGGCGCCTGGAGTGGTTTACGACCGCTGCGCCATGCTGTTGATGGAAAGGCTCGAAGTGACAGCCCGAGAAATTGTGCGGCGAGGATGAGATCCAGTGTCGTTCAAAAAATGGTGCCCCGGCTAGGACTCGAACCTAGGACCAATTGATTAAGAGTCAACTGCTCTACCAACTGAGCTACCGAGGCAACCAAAAGGGAGCAGGAGAATATTTGCCAACGAAGATTTGTCAACACTCTGCTGCGAAATATTCCACACTCACTGATTTCGAAAAGGATAACCACGATTGCGGGAGACGACTACACGCTTACGGACTTGTTTCACCGTTTCGGCGGCGGTTAACGACCTCGGGAGTTTGTGGCTTTGGCTGCCCCGCTGCCGGACCAGCGTCCAATTCCTAGGGTTGAATACTTTGCCGGACGTCTTCGGAGGATTTCAGTCGCGGCGGTCGCTAACGCGGTGGCTGAACCCGTGGCAAACCGGGTTTTCGTAGGCGGAGTAGATCGGTCGGGGCAGATTACAAAGTTCTCAGCAAACTAGTTTGCGAGTGTGAAACGCCTCGGCGTAGTGAGTCTTCGGCCCGCATTCCAAGCCCCGCAACCGGAGCAGGGCGAGAAATGTGTCTTCAGTAAACCAATATTTCGTCGACTGCGTGGGAAAGTGACGCATGACGGCTGCGACCTTTTGCTGGCAGATTTCCTTCTCCAAGGTCACATAAAAATTGGGCTGACCGAGGTCGCCTTCGTATTTCGGGATTTCGTATTCGCAGATCAGTTGATTGCGGAAGGTGTTCCACGTGAGTTCGGAAAGGACGCGATGATCCTGATGGTGATCGTCTCGGCGATGGGTGAATACGAGGTCGGGCGCGAATTGCCGGCCGAGTTTGTCGAAGGCGGCTTTGATGGCGGCCCATTGATTAGGGAAGTAGCGTTCTTGAAAAGCTTCCACCCGGACGGTTTTGCGAGCGGCATCCTTGAGAAATTCCCGGGCGCTCTGCTGCGCTTCACGTCGACGCAATCCGGGAGCACTGAAGACGTGCCAGTGGATTTCGATGTCCGGACATTCACGAATGAGCCGCAACACTGTTCCGCCGCAGCCAATTTCAATGTCATCCGCGTGGGCGCCGACAAACAGCACCTTTCGAATCTTTTCGAAGTTCAGAAGAGCAGGGGTCATGAATCGCCTCCGCCGTCCCATACCGCCCACGGGGGATGGCCGGCTGCCAGAATGTCATCTAAGACTTGTTTCTCTTTGAAGGTGTCCATGCACGCATAGAATCCATCGTGCGGGAAAGTTTCCAGCTGGCGCTTGGCGATCAACCGGGCAAAAGGCTTTTCCACCAGTTCCTCGCCTTCCTCCATGTAGTCGAAAATTTCTTTCCGAAAAACAAAGTAACCGGCGTTCATGCGTGCCCCGGAGCGGGCGATGTGTTCGACCCCGGTGACCAGTCCATCGGCACCAGTTTTGATGACGTGAAAGCTGGCGGTCGGAGGCACGGAGACGAAAGTGGCGATTTTTTTTGACCGCCGCAGGTGTCCGATGACTTCGGGAAGCGGGACGTCGCTCAAACCATCCGAGTAATTGGCCAAGAACATCGATTCACCCTTGAGGTGTTTCTGTACCGCCTTCAGTCGCTGGCCGATATTGGTCGTGAGGCCGGTATCGACAAAGGTGATGCGCCAATTGCGGATGTCTTTGCTCAGGAGCTTGAGATTCGATCCGCCGTCCGACAATACGAAGTCGTTGGAGAGGCACTCGTTGTATTGCAGGAAGTAATTCTTGATGACGTCCGCCTTGTAACCGAGGCAAAGAATGAAATCACGGTGCCCGTAGTGAGCGTAGTATTTCATCACGTGCCAGAGAATGGGGCGATAGCCGATCGGCACCATCGGCTTGGGAACCGCTTCCGAATACTCGCGCATGCGCATGCCAAGTCCGCCGCAGAATAATACAACTTTCATTTGGGGTCTCCGGTTCGTTTCAGGAGGTCTGCTTTACAGAGGGAAGTCATTCCACTTTTTCCATTGAAAACGGGCCACTGACGATCGGCGGCTGAAATCACGGAAACAGGCTGCGGCCAAACTATCCCAAAAGCCGGGTCGTCGTAGCGCACTCCGCGGGCCGCTGCCGGCGCGTAGGTCGCGGAGGTTTGGTAATACATTTCGGTGTCGTCCTGAAGCGTTTGATAACCGTGAGCGAAGCCTTGCGGGGCGTACAGCAGTAATCCGTTGTCCGGCGTCAGCTCTTGCCCGAACCACTTGCCAAAAGTAGGCGAGTCTTCGCGTAGATCGATGATCACGTCAAAAATCGCCCCGCGCGTGCACCGAACGAACTTGGCCTCAGCATGGGGCGGAAGTTGGAAGTGCATTCCCCGGATAGTGCCGCGGCGTCGGCTGAATCCGACGTTCATTTGAACCATCGGAGCGCTCAAGCCGTGTTGGGAGAATTCTTGGTCACACCACGAGCGCGCGAAGTAGCCGCGCTCGTCCTCGATCTTTTTGAGCCGAACGAGGAACGCGCCTTTTAGAATTGTTTCAGTGAATTCCATTTTGCTATCGGGCTCGGCGTGATCGTCTGACCGGCGGCATTTCCGTGGCGCCGTGGAAATGCTATCGAAGTTTCTTCCATAGCTTCTTCATCGCTTGGCCGGGATTCAACAGGTGGGAAATGCGCCGTTTCGTCTCGGCCCAGAGAACCCTCCTTTTGCTGAACGGATATCCCAAGGTGGTAAGGCAAGTTTTGTGATATTCCCAAAATTTCTTTCCCCGAAATCTGAAGACATTGGTCCCTAAATAGAAGTAGTAGAAATCCAGCGTCCCTTTGAGCGTTTTTTGAAATTCTTCTTCGCTCAGGTAAAGGCGGCCATAGTTGGTGATATCACTCAAGCGAGCGGGAGTGTATCGGTTAATCTGATCGGATGTATGGCTCTGGCTTTCAGGGTGAAGTCTCTCGAAAGATAAGACTTGAAAGACAAATCCGTAATCGCACGTCGTCAAGTTTGCGATGATCGCACTCGTATCCGAGTGGGGAGAGGGATTGGGATAAAACGCGGGGGTCTTTCGAATCAAGTCCGCGCGGTATAACAGCGAGGTAGGGCTGCCGAGCCCAAACCCTTGTTCGTCCCGGAACACGCGACTGCATACCTCGCGACCAGAATACAGGCCCTTCGGATATTCGAAGCCCTGCCATCTGACGCTGGGGCCGCTGAGTTGATAACAGCCAACAAATCCGGCGGAAGGGTTCGCTTCGGCGAACGTTACCATTCGCGTGAGGCACTCCGGAAAAATCCAGTCATCCCCGGAGACCACCTTGCAATACTTGCTTTCCGGAGACATGAGTCCGAAAGCAAGGTTGTGATTCGCTATGACAGGCACATGCTCCACGTTGTCATGAACGCGAATCCGTTTGTCTTTTTGGGCATACGCACGTGCGATTTCCAATGTGCGATCGGTGCTGCGATTGTTGATAATTATGTATTCGAAGTTGCGGTAATCTTGCTTGAGCACGCTTTCAATGCACTCGGCCAGATAATCCGCCCCATTGTACACGGGGGTAAGCACGGTAACCAACGGTTCGCTTTTCACATCCATACCCATTTTTTATTCCTGAACGCCTGCACAAGGCATAGACGCTGGTGTCATATCAGTTTGCCCTCGCCGGCTGGCATTCAGTAACCATTTCTTGGAGTAATCCTTTGACTACGCTGCCGGCGGTTTTCCAATTCAGCCGCGCCTCATATTCATTGAAGGACGAGACCGCCAATTGTTTGTAACTGTCATAATGCTTCATGGTATTGGCGATGTAAGAGCAGTAATCGTTGATCGGGGTTTCTTTCGAAAACGTCCTTCCATTTCGATCATGCTTTATAATTGTGGGGATCCCGCCCACGTTGGACCCAATGCAAGGAACCCCGAACGAGTTCGCCTCACAAAACACGTAGCCGTAGGACTCCGCGCGCGATGGCATAATGAAAAAGTGAGCGCTGCCGAACAAGGCGTTTAGCTTGGCTTTCCCTTCGGCGGTGGCGTTGCTGATGTAGCCCAAGGGGCGAACGAAACTGGGAATTGGCCCGTCGATGAGCGGTTCGCAACCCACGACCGTCAACTCGGTCGGCATTCCGGCTTGATTCAATTCGCTGGCCACGCGATAGGCGATATCACCGCCCTTTCGGTCCCAATCGACCCCGGCAAACAGGAGACGACACTGATCTTTTGGCCTCGATTCAACGAGCGCCATCACATCCTCCAGCGTCCGATCGCACTCAGAGATGCCTCCAGCGGGAACAACTTTCACCTTCTGTGGATCAAAGTGGTACTGTTCGATCGCATTCTTGGCTCCCCATTCGGACCAGTAAATCGCCAATCGGCAGCGCGACAGAGCGGCCTTTTCATTTTTCACAATGTTATTGGCGCTGGCAGCGGAAATGGAGTTCCTCATGTACTGAGGGTAGAAATCGATCGCCGACGCCCAAGTGCTGTCCGTCCAAATTACAATGGGCTGATCACAGTCAAGGTAGGAGATCGGGAGCGAGCCTGGATTGACACCGCAACACACAACATCGACATCGGGGCTTCCAGCCAGGGTTCGAGCAATTTGCCGAGCGTAACTTTTGTAAACGAAGGGTGCATGCTCCTTCGCATAGCGTCGAACCTCGGACGGCTTTTTGCACCGGTTGTTGTATCGAAGATCCGTCGCGACTGAAACTAGCTTGCGATAGAGCTTCAGGTGAAGAGGTGTTTGAAAGGGGCCGACATATTGGACGTCAACCGCCTGTCGGCGCAGCGAGAGTGGTGCAAAATAGCCTCGCCCTTGAAACGCGTTCGGATCAGCGGCGTCGTAGGTGGAAACCCATGCAACTTTCATACAAGTGGGTCTCTCGTCATTATCGCCATGTTGCCGCAAATCGTGAACGATACATGCGTCCCCTAAATTGTTTTGTCGCGACGCATCACCTTCATCGCTGCTGATAGAGTATCGTTTAAGTTTTTCACTTCAAGCTTCGTGCTGATGGGATCTTGTTGGCTCTCGTGACTGAACGATTATCATCAGCAATGTGATACCATGCCGGTTGACTCTCGTCTCTCGGGCGGGGTTGTGATTCGACGCCGAGGGAAACCCCGGGGCCTTCGCCTAAGTGCGAATATTGGGGCGCGGGTTGGTTCTGCAGCTCGTTTCAATGAGAAAATCCAAAATGAGCGACCTTACTTTAGTTTGCTCAATGAACGATCGGCGGCCAGTTCGCCGCTCTTGAAACTCTCGTCCGTCCAGAGATATCCCCAGTCGCCGTAACGACCGCAATAGGCAATGCCGATTTCATCGAGATAACCGTGGACGATTTTTAGCGCCGCGGCACGATCGAGATCGAAGATGATGTTGGCGTAGGGGAGTACCATCGCGCGGCGACAGAGAATCTGATCCTCTTCTCGCAGGACGCCGCACCGGCGTAAGTCTCGAATGACGGGCTCGATCCAATCTTCCGGAGTTCCGGTGAACGGCTTGTATTTTTCCGAGAAATATACTTCTGCTTGAATGCTACCGGTGCCTTCAGCGGCGTTGCTGCTGGCCAGCATGTGGGGAAAGCCGAGCCGCGAAAAACAAATGTCCTCGTCGTACACGTAGGTCATGTGGGCGTGCGAGATGTCTGGGCGGTTTATCCCGATGTTAACGAGCACGCAGGTTGAGCACGCAAGACGGCGAACGGCATCAAGAACTTCGCCCGGTACGCCGTCGATCATGCGAACGAGATCTGGCAGCGGGACGGAGGAAATCAAAGCGTCGTAGTGGGTCGTGTGTCCATTTGCGAAGCGGAGCTGCCGCGCGCGGGGATCTACCGACGTTAACTGGTGGTTCAGTTTTTGATTCCCCATCGGGACGAACTTGGTCAGATAGGAATTGAATCCTCCGTTGCTGGGATAGCGGAAGTGCGTGATGTAATGAACCGTCGGGGACGATGGCGAGAGGGCGCCCCGCAACATTTCTTCGAGGTTGGGACGATACACGCGTGGGCCCAGCCAATCGGTGGTCAAATTTTCCGCGGAGGTGGTGTGGTATTTCCGCGTATACTGCATGGGAAAGAGTTCGGCGAAGGTTCGCCCGAAACTCGCTAGCAGCCAATCCGCGTAGTTCTTCACCGGGCGTTCCGGCGCTTGGCGTTCTTCGACAAAGTCGCTGATGACTTTGACGAGGACTTCTTCCGGGAGGCCATGAAGGTGGAGTTGAACAGGATGACGCGGCCGGTAACCACGCCAATAGTTGTTGAGAAAAATCTGCAACGTTTCGTATTTCTGCTCAACACTGTTGGCGAAGAGCTCTTGGATGCGCGGATCCTTTGTGTACGAAATGTGAGGCCCTACGTCGAAAAGAAAGCCGCTCTCGTAGCGAAATGAGGCCGTGTGCCCGCCGTGATAATTGTTCTTGTCATACATGACCGGCGCGATGCCCTCGGCATGCAACCGATGAGCGGCGCCGAACCCGGCCATTCCCGTTCCTAGAACGACGATGTTTGCCATTTGAGATGTTATTTGACCGCTGCTCTAAATCGTTGTTCCGGTGGTTCGCAGGCTTGTGCGAAACGATCCCCTGTGCGTCGACCGGAAACCCACGCTAGTGTGATCGGCAATTCGTCATCGGTTCATTAGCGCTACATAGCGCTCAATTTGCTTTCGTGTGAATTGTTCGAGATCGGAACCCGCGTGAAACGCGCGGTACCACTCAACAATCCAATTCAGCGCGTCCGCCAAGGGAAGGATCGGTTCCCAGCCGAGATCGGCCTTGGCCCTGGAAACATCAAGCTTCAGATAATTCGCCTCGTGAGGATGAATCGCGGAATCCTTGGACCAGGCGGCTGTGCCGCCCCAGGCATGCACCAATTGATCAGCAATCCACGAAACGGGTTTAGCATCGGCGTCAGCGGGGCCGAAATTCCAAGCCGATCCGAAACTGGCAGCATGCTCGGCCAGCTTTTCCGCGATCTGAAGATAACCGCGGAGCGGTTCCAAAACGAACTGCCACGGGCGAATCGCGAAGGGGCTGCGGATCAGGCACGGCTTACCATCGATGAATGACCGCATCAAATCGGGCAGGAGTTGATTGCGGGTCCAATCGCCGCCGCCGATGACATTGCCCGCGCGAGCGCTCGCTAGGGCGATTTTGCGTCGACCCGATGCGTCGCCGTGGAAATAGGAATCACGAAACGCTGCCGCCACCAGCTCTGCGCATGCTTTGCTGTTTGAATACGGATCGTGACCGCCCAGCGGATCATTCTCGCGGTAGCCCCAAGCCCATTCTTTGTTCTCGTAGCATTTGTCACTTGTCACGTTCACAACCACACAGGGTTGGTCGAGTTGTCGCAACGCCTCCAGAAGGTGAACCGTGCCCATCACATTGGTCGCGTAGGTTTCGATCGGGTCCTCATAACCCCGTCGAACCACGGACTGTGCTGCCATGTGAATTACCACTTCGGGGCGACTCGCCGCGATCGCCGATTTGAGCTGGGCGAAATCGCGAATGTCGCCGGTCACGGTTTTGATGGCGCGCGCGACTCGAGCTTGCTCGAATAGACTCGGCGTGGTTGGCGGCTTTAGCGCGAAGCCCGTGGCGTCCGCTCCGAGAGCGTTTAACCACAGCGAAAGCCAGCTGCCCTTGAATCCGGTATGCCCGGTTACAAACACTCTGCGGCCCTGCCAGAACTTACGATTGAGCATGATCTTTAGGTCGGTTGCTAGTTTGCTGCTCTAAAGTTGGATTGGGACGGCATCTCTTTCTTTGTCGTCACATAGACTGCGGAGGCTAAACGCTCATTCATAGCGAAGTTCCCGAGAGTTGATGTTCCGATTTCCGCGAGGTCGTTTGGGCCGAGCGTCGACATCGGAACCACAGGCTTCGGTTCAACGTTGCGGGTGAAACAACAGCGTGAGTAAAAGCGCCTTGAACTTCATGCACTTCGTGGCCAACGCTCACATTGTTCTTTCCACAACGAATCGATCAATCGATCTCTTGGATGATCCACGTCGTCGAATGAAACCACCTGATCTTTGGCGACGTTCCTGCGCAGGACGCAGCCTTCGGAGAGTGCGATTGGCAGCGCATTCAAGGCGCGGGCGGGAGCCGTGTTTTCTACCAAACCGTAGGAACAAAAACCACCGATCCCGTCGAGGCGTTCGCCGGATTTCAGGTCGCGCTTGGCTACCGTGACGACTTCGCAGACCGGCCCACCGAGTGGTGTGACGGTGGGATCGCGATGCAGAAAAGCGCGACCAATTGTCGAAGCAATCTGGATATGAGGGAGATGAAACGGAGTATAGAAAACGTAAAACGGGCCATCCCCCAGCTTATAGTAGGCGAGCTGCGCCTTCTTGAGCGGTGACTCTTCATGCACGATGACGAACGCTCCGGTGTAGGGTTCTGCACCCAGGGCGTAGTCGACCAAACCTGTGCTGAGCAGCTGTTCGGTAGGGAGAAGTTGTGCCATCTCGCGGACATTTTTGCATGCGGGGCCGTACATACCGCGGCGGCCGGCGTGAAAACCGGTCGCGTTAGCCAACACGGTTGCTTCCATGGACAGTTTGGTGGAGTCAGCAAACGAGGTGACTTTGCGAACATCCTGATCATTCTTTTGCGCGAAGCCGCGTTGCGTGTCCGGATTGCGATAGTAGTCGACCATGCCTTTCAGATTGCCGGCCGCCACGGGGCGGAGTCCCAAGGTCTTCAGGTAGCGGAGGAGTGTCATGGCCACGCCCGGTTCATCCCCGTCGGTGTGGGTGATGACGACGCCAGCTTGGTCAGCCTTTGCTTTGAGAATGGGCCCGAGAAGCGAGTCGAGTTCGGCATTGACCAACACGACAGGTTTGCCGTGGCTGAAGGCGTCAAGTGCGGCTCGGGCTGCCGGCTCGACCGTGCCGGTCACCTCTACAATCAAGTCGACCGCGTCGCAGGAGGTCAGCACCGCCGGGTCTTCGGTCAAAACGGGCGATCCTTTCGCGATGGCTGTTGCGGCTTCGTTGGCGGTGTTCGCGTGCTTCCACGCCGCGATACCGGCTTCACGAAATGCGCGTTCCGCGTGTTCGGCGGTTCGGTTCGCGATCGCTACCAGACGAATACCGGGAACAGGCGTTCCGAGTTGTAGCGCGATGGCGCGGCCGGTTGCACCCGCTCCAATCATCCCGACGCGAATCGGACGGCCTGCCGCTTCCCGCGCTCGAAGGGTTGCGTCTACGCTGATGTTTTCGATGTTCATATTCGGTGTCACCGCTGGAAATGCGGTCACTTTGGACTGTATCGGTAGAATACTGGGCCGACGTAATCAAGATTTGCTAACGGTGATCCCTCCTTTGATCGACTAGCTCGCTGGCGTTGAACATGCGGCAGATAAGCTCCCGCTGTTTGATTTGTACTGGGAATTGAGAACCTATTCTGTCCGTCAAGGCCACACCGAACGATAGAATCGTCGCGGTGCGCCGTTGGTGGGCGTGTCCAAAAACTGAACCAAGCCCGAAGAACTGGCGGTGCTCGTTCCAAGTGGCAGCCAGTTAGTGGTGGTGATGTCTTCGGCATATTGGATGCCGTAGGTTGTTCCGGGGACGCCGTCGAATTGGATGGTGAATGTTCCGTTCGAATTGGGACTGAAAATGGATAAATTCGGCTGCGGCGGATTGCCCAAGCCGTCAGTGGCGGTGAAGCTGGTGAATCCAAAATTCTCGATGCTGCCGCCACTTCCTTGGTAGTAGAAACCCATGCCGGGGCTTCCGGTTAGAAAAGTATTGTCATCCGCTTGCGCTACGATGGTGCCGTTGATGTAGGCGGTGATTGTCGTGCCGACCACCGTGGCTTTAACCTCGTCGCCCGTATGGATGGCGTATTGATCTCCAGCGACACTGGCGAGATAGGTAAAGTTGCCGAGAGGGCCGTTCCAGCGGACGATTTGAACGTACGCCGAAGAGGCATCGTTGCATGAAAAAAGAATCTCGTAGCCGGTGATGCTCTGCGCGGAAATGGATGAACGAACGCGGAGTTCGACTTCGCCGAAATAACCGCCGCGATTGGTGACCAAGACGATGGCTGAGACGGTCTGATTCGTTCCCCAAACGCCCGTTAGAATTGCGGTGGGATCGTCGTAAGACAACGAATTGGCGCCCGTCGCTCCTTTGGCGATGTGATTGGTGGTCTTAATGTCGTTCCAATTGATGCCGGTGGTTTGGCCGTTGATCCATAAACCACCTTCCGAAATCGGGTTCTCTGTGTCGTTGAACTTCGTGGTGTAAGTCCGTCCCCGCGCGTCGCCCGTCCACCCCGCGACGAGGAGGAACGAGAGAATGGCAAGGGAGATTATGCGGTGGTGGCTCATTTGGGTTTTTCGTTGGGCGCGCATTTCAACTTACTACAAACTGGTTCTTTGTGTTCAGGTAATTGAAAAGTGCCGACTGCGCAGTCTCGTTTATGCTTTAAGGAGTCATTTAAGTCAAGGTCGACAATGCGTCGTTGGCCCTGATTTAGGCCCTTTTCTTCACTTCGGTCAGGGCGGCGATATCATTCGTAATGCGGTATTGGCGGTTGTAAAAACTGTGGACTGGCATTGCGGGGGGCGGTCTCCAGTTTGTCTGGAATTGGATTAACTCTGTTCCCGTAAAGGTGCGTCGAAACGAATCTACGGTTCTCGACCGACGTTGAGTCGGGACGGTCCTGGCACTTAACGCTCCTTGCTGCAATTCTTTTGGCGGGTGGTCCTTCGCTGTCTCTGGCAACTCTCGGCTCAATAGCGCTGCAACCGGCACTTCCAAGGATTTCCACCGATCAAAAGAAAACGGGCGACCGTCAGGTCGCCCGTCGTATCGAAAAGGATCGTATCGCGTTTAGGCTTTGGCCGCTTTGGTCTTCAGCGCGTCCTGCGCAACTTTCACGAGGTGCGTGAATGCGGCTTCGTCCGTGGCTGCGAGGTCCGCTAGGACTTTGCGGTCCAGCGCGCACTTGGCGGCCTTGAGGCCTTCCATGAAGCGGCTGTAGGTCGTGCCGGCAGCGCGTGCGGCCGCATTAATGCGGATCTGCCAGAGATATCGGAATTCGCGCTTCTTTACGCGACGATCGCGGGTGGCGTACTGCCGGCCGTGGTCAACGGCGTCGGACGCGTAGCGGTAGAGTTTCGAACGCTTGAGGCGAAAGCCTTTCGCGGCTTGAAGCATGCGCTTGCGGCGCTTCCAGGAGGCGGGGGCGTTGGTAATTCGCATATCAGATAATCAATTTCAGTGTTTAAATCAGCGGCTCACGGAAGGCCGAAGGGAAGGTTTTGCGTAATGCGATACACATCCGTCGGTCCGAGTTGCTTGGATGTGCCCAAACGACGGCGGCGCTTCGGGGACTTGCCGGAGAGCAAGTGGCGACGGCCGGCCATGGCGTGACTCACTTTGCCACGCGCAGAAATCTTGAAACGCTTGGCGACCGACTTTTTCGTTTTAATACCTTTAGGGCGACGCATAAATTCAATGTTCTTTCAAAAAGAGCGCGCAATATAGAAACATCACACCCGGGACGCAAGAGCTATTTTCGGGGAACTGTCGCTCGGAGCGCAACTGGGTGTTCGCGCGAAAAACGACGCGCTCGTTCCTTGAATTACCGGTGAAGCCTTGTAATTTTCGCGGCAAATGATCGTCACTCGCATGCGCACTCTTGGCTTGGTCGGTTTGCTGGCTTGTACTGGGTTGATCGCTTCGGCGGCGGATCCGGGCGGTGATCAGGCCGATAATGCGGCTTCCGCGAAGAAGAAGGCCAAGGACGGCAAGACCCCGGAAAACGTGTCGGTTTCCGACGACCCGCTAACTGCGATGAAAAAGATGCGCGTCACGCCGGGTTTGCGACTCGATCTCTGGGCTGCCGAGCCTCTGTTGCAGAACGTCGTTAGTTTCAGTTTCGACGAGCGGGGACGCGCTTACGTGGTCGAAACGGATCGTCGGCGCACATCGGTTTATGACATCCGCAAGCACCGGGATTGGACCGATGCCGATCTCGCGCTGCGCTCACCGGACGAACGCGCTGCGTTTCTGAAAAGCAAACTCACGCCGGACAATCCCGATCTCCCGAAGGACATTAAGGTCGACCGCAACGGCGACGGTAAGTTCGACTGGCGCGATCTCGAAGTGGAGTCCGAGCGCATCCGTTTGCTGACGCCGACGGCGGATGGCACCCGGGCCGACAAGGCCGTCACATTCGCGGACGGCTTTACGAACATTGTCTCCGGTGTCGCTGCTGGTGTTCTGGCTCACAAGGGAGATGTTTATTTCACGTGCATTCCTGACGTTTGGAAACTGGGCGACACGAAAGGGACCGGCACCGCGGACGTGCGGCAGAAACTACAGGGCGGCTTCGGTGCGCACATCGCGTATGGCGGTCACGACATGCACGGCTTGCGAATGGGGCCTGACGGGAAGATATACTGGACCATTGCAGATCGCGGCTTCGCACCGCCGGCGGATATCAAGGGCTACGGTTTTACGACCGAATTCCTGCGCCGCACGTTGCCTGATTGCGGTGCGGTCTACCGCTGCGATCCCGACGGGAAGAATCTCGAAGTCGTTGCCGTCGGTTTGCGCAATCCGCAGGAACTCGCCTTCGATGAATTCGGCAATCTCTTCACCGCCGACAACAATGCCGACGGTGGCGACAAGGCGCGCATCGAATACATCGTCGAAGGTGCGGACTACGGTTGGCGTTACGGTTGGCAGCACATGCCGAAGCTTGGCCCGTGGAATTCCGAGATGCTCTGGGGGCTTGCCGCGTCGAACACGGCGCTCTACTCGCTGCCGCCGGTTGCGCATGTGACCCACGGCCCGGCAGGTTTCACGTATTATCCTGGCACCGGTTTGCCCGAGCGATTCAATCGCCATTTCTTCGTCGCGGATTTTCCCGGCGGCATTCGCTACTTCACGATGAAGCCGGACGGCGCGACTTTCACCATCGACAACCCGGGCGACTATCTGATGAACAACAAGCCGGAGAACATGGACGGCAAACTTCTTTGGAACCTTTACCCGACCGACGTGGATTTCGCGCCGGGTGGCGGCATCTACGTGCTCGACTGGGTATTCGGCTGGGAAAAGACCGGCAAAGGTCGCATCTATCGTCTGCACGATCCGTTGGTGGATGCCTCGCCGATTGTGAAGGAAACTAAGAAGCTGCTGGCGGAGGGGATGGGGAAGAAGAGTGTTAGTCAATTGATGAATTTATTGGGGCATCGTGACCAGCGGGTCCGGTTGGAAGCTCAATATGAGTTGAGTGACCGCTTGAGCAAGCAGAACGAAACTTCTTCCATAGCGCCCAATCCCGCTGACAAATCCGACTCGCTGATCGAACGAATTCACGGCTTTCGAGTGTTAGCATCCATTTTGAAAGCGCGAGGCACGCCACAACAGTCTTCCCGCCTTTTGCTTGCTGTTTCTGGAGAGTCGGAGCCCGAAATCCTTGCCCAACACGCCAGATTTCTCGGCGATGTCATGGCCCATGATCAGGAGGATCGGCTTGCCAGCTATCTGCGCGATACGTCGGGACGAGTTAGATTTTTCGCAGCGCAGAGCCTTGGCAAACTCGGTCGTAGTACGGCGATACCCGAACTCGTCTCTACTCTTCGACAAAACGCCGACCGCGACGCTTACATCCGTCACGCCATCGTCTGCGCGCTCGTGAACATTGGCGACAAGGATGTTCTTCTCGCTGCTGCGCGTGACGAATCGAAATCCGTTCGCCTCGGTGCCTTGCTGGTCATGCGCCGGTTGGAGATGCCCGAGGTCGCGACCTTCTTGAACGACGCCGATCCGCGTCTCGTCCTCGAAGCGGCGCGCGCGATCAATGACGCGCCCATCAGCGATGCGATGCCGCGGCTCGCCGCGTTGGCGGATGCGAAATCACCGGTGGTCAACCTGAGCTCCAATCTCGCGGTTCCTATCCTGAGTCGCGCGATCAACGCAAACTTCCGCCTCGGAAAAATTGAGCACGCGCAGACGCTCCTCGGGCTCGCTGCGAACGCGAATGTTCTGGAGTCAATGCGAGTGGAGGCTCTGTCCGCGCTGGGCGATTGGGCCAAGCCATCGGGTCGCGATCGGATCGTCGGATTGTGGCGTCCTTTGGGCGACCGCGAATCGCGCGCTGCGAGTTTGCCATTCCGCATGTCACTGGAGGATTTGCTCACGACGGCGTCCGCGCCGGTGCGCGTCGCTGCAATTGAAGCGGCGGCAAAATTGGAAATCACGACGGCCGCCGCCACGTTCCACAAATTTGTGGTGGACGCGGCGCTCGATCCGTCTGTGCGAGTCGCCGCGCTCAAGGCTCTCAGCGCGTTGAAGGATGCGAAGTTGCCTGAGGCCCTCAAGCTGGCGGGCGCGGATAAATCCGAAATCCTACGGAGAGAAGCCAGCAAACTTCTCGGCGGCGGCGACGTAGAGACGGCGGTCGCGTCGTTGGCGAAGTCGCTCAAGAACGGTTCGCTGGGCGAACAGCAGACGGCGCTCGAATCGCTGGCCGCGATCAAAGGTAAGGAAGCGGACTCGGTGATTCGCAAATCACTCGACGAACTGATCGCGGGCAAGTTACCGGCGGAACTGGCGCTGGACGTGGTTGAGGCGGCTCGCAAGCGTTCGTCGCCGAGCATCAAGGAAAAGCTCAAAGCCTACGACTCCAAGCGAAACAAGGACGACGCGCTTTCGCCGTGGCGTGAAGCGTTGGTCGGTGGTGATCCGCTGGATGGGCGGAAGATATTTTACGAGCGCGCTGAGGCGGGCTGTTTCCGCTGCCACAAAGTCAACGGCGAGGGCGGCGACGTGGGGCCGGAGCTGACGGGCATTCTCACTCGAACCAATCGCGAGGCGATTCTCGAGTCGATTGTGTTTCCCAACAAACACATCGCGACCGGATACGAAACTTTGGTCGTCACGACCAAGAGTGGGCAATCGATCATGGGCGTGTTGAAAGCCGAGACGGGCGACGAATTGGTTCTCAATTCGCCCGAGGATGGCATCGTCAAGGTCAAGCGCGCCGATGTTGCGAAGAGCCAACACGGGCTTTCCGCCATGCCCGAGGGGATGTCTGAGATTCTTTCCCGACGGGAACTTCGCGACTTGGTTGAGTTTCTAGCTGTATCGAAACCAGATGCGGGCGGGAAGAAAAAGGAATAAGCGCGATTGTTCGAGGGCAACCGTTTGAGCTGAGGCCGGCAAAAAGTTTCCGTTGCGGGGAAATGTTTGCCGCTCTTGGTTCGCGGTCTTGCTTTCGGGAGAAGCGGAGAATCTGGCAGGCGAAAAGCGTCCGATCGCCTTTGTTTCAAGGGTGATGGCGAGCGGAGGCTGGTGAAAACCTTCGAGGCCTAGGGAGTGTGCATCGCGCTGGCACAGGCGCTGCTAAGTAAGGATTCGTGGCTGACGCTTCCCAAATGTCATCCGTGAATCGCGACGGTCGGTACCGTTGCTCGACGCTGACGCTCTGTCGCCGTCGCGATAGTCGACCCTCAACACCCCAAATCCAGTAATCCCATGAAGTCCTCACACAAATCCCATCAGCACCGCAATCATCCCGCTCAAATTCTCCGTCGCGCGCATCGTAAAGTCCGCAAGCATTCCGACGACGCGGCGAAGATGTTCGAAGATCTTTTGACTGCTGGCGTGATCACGTCCGTGCTGCGCAATGAGGCGCGCTTGCAGCAGCCCCACCACGCGTAAGCGTGCTGGCTACTTCCCGGCCAAGCCTTTGAGGTAGGCCAGAATCAAGTCGGGCAGGGCGGTGCTATAGCCGCCCTCCAAAATGCTGACGAGCGGCACGCCGAGCGCGCGCAGCGACGTGCCGAGCCAGTGAAAGTCCTCCGCCTCGAGCGTTTCTTGCGCGAGCGGATCGTGCGCGTAGGCGTCGAATCCTGCCGAAACGAAAACAATCTCCGGCTTGAACTTCTTCATTTGATCGAACGCGCGTGTCAGCGCCTTGCGGTAATCCGCGCGTGGCGTGTGCGGCGCGACGGGAAAGTTGAAACAGTTGTCGCTGACGTTGCTCGTGCCCGTCCCGGGATAACACGGGTGTTGGTGAATGGAGTGAAACGCCGCCCCTTTTTGTCCCGCTAGAATCGCCTCGGTTCCATTGCCGTGGTGAACATCGAAATCGTAAACGGCGACGCGCTTCGTTCCTGTGGCGAGCGCTTCCATCGCCGCGATTGCGATTGAGTTGAAATAACAAAAGCCCATCGCGTGATCGCGGGTGGCGTGATGACCGGGTGGTCGTAGGAGCGAGAAGATTTCCTCACCGGCGCGCGCGGCCTTGAGCGCGGCGAGCGCCCCGCCAACGGAACGTCGTGAATGCTCGAAGATGTCTGGGTATGCGGGCGTATCGCCGTCGAAGTCAGCTAGCGCTGACTTGATGTGCGAAAAATGTTCCGGCGTGTGGGCGCGCAAAATGGATTCCTCTTCAACCGCGATGGGTTCACTCCAAGTGATCGATAGATCCGTCTGGCTGCGCAGCTTTTCCAACGTCTTCGTGATCCGCGCCGGCCGCTCAGGATGGAGGCGCGCGCTGTAAGCGGTGCAACGCTCATCAGTGATGATCTTCATGACGGCAGTATGCGCTGTTCGCTTCCAACGCGCAGCCAGAATTGCAATGTAACTCGGGTTCGTCGAGGCGCGTCCTCAAGAACAACATGCTTGCAAGAATCTCCCTCTCCCTCGTGTTGGTTGTCGCCACAGGCGCGAGCGCCGCGTTAGCCGCGAAAGACCCGAAACCATCGGCCAAAGCACCGGCACGGAAGAAGGCTCCGCCCGTAAAACTGACTGCGTTGGAGTTGAAGACCGCCGAACACGTCTTCAAGACGACTCCGCAGGGTGAATTGAAATTGTATTTCCATTTTCCAACCGACTGGAAGGCGAGCGATCAGCGTCCGGCGATTCTCTTTTTTTTCGGCGGCGGCTGGACGCACGGGGACGTTTCGCAATTCCTTCCGCAGGCAGAGTATTTTGCGTCGCGCGGAATTGTCGCCGTGCGCGCGGACTACCGCATTGCGTCGATTCATCACACCACGCCGGACAAATGCGTTGAGGACGCGAAGAGTGCGATGCGCTGGTTGCGCGGACGCGCGGGCGAGTTTGGCGTCAATCCTCAGAAGATCATTTCATCGGGCGGTTCCGCCGGCGGGCATCTGGGGGCAGCGGTTGCGCTGCTGGATGGTTTCAATTCTCCAGACGACGCCAAGATTTCGTGCGTGCCGAACGCGATGGTGCTGTTCAATCCAGCGCTGAACCTTGCCGACGTGGGGCGGGGGATCACCAATGCGGCGGGTGAAAATATTTCGACCGCGATCTCACCCACGGCATTTCTAAAATCGGAAGCGCCGCCGGCGGTGATCTTCTTCGGAACCGCAGACCGATTGAAGGCGCACGGGGACGAGTATCTGGCAAAAGCGAAGCCGCTGGGCGTGCGTGTGGAAATGTTCACTGCCGCCGGGCAGCCGCACGGATTCTTCAATCGCTCGCCTTGGACGGAAGCCACGACGGTGCAAGCGGACCGCTTTCTCGAGTCGCTCGGCTATCTGAAGGGCGAGCCGACGATCAAACTTCCCGACGCGAAAGCTACGCTGACTCGCGCTGAATAGCGCAGCCGCTCAGTGGCGCGCCTTCGCCATAATGTCGGCGATTTTCACTGACTGACCGCCGGCAGCCTTGCTGGCGTCAGCCGCCTCCATGAAGGCGAGGATTTCCAACGTTTCGGCTTTGGGCACGGGCGGAGTTTTTGTTTGGAAGAATTTCACCGCTTGAGCGACGAGCGGAGCATAGCCGTCGTAGGAGCCGATCTGTGCTTCGCCCTTCGTGCCTCTGGCGATGCCGGTGTAACCCTTCGCCTCGGTGAATTTGCCGGTGCGGCCGCCTTTCCAAGTGCCGATGACTTCGATCTTGCCGTCGGCAGTAGTGCCGCGTTTGACTGATTCGCACCCCGTACCCATCACGGTGAAGAGCGATTCGACGCCGTGAACGCCATACCAGAACAAGTCGGGATGATGTGACTCAAGGCTGGCGGGGCTGGTCGTCTCCGCGCTGAGCACGTCACCGATTTCGCCATTGCGCACGGCTTGAGTTTTCTTGCCAAAACGAAGCGAGGAC
Source organism: Limisphaerales bacterium (assembly GCA_044224905.1). Lineage (GTDB taxonomy): Bacteria > Verrucomicrobiota > Verrucomicrobiia > Limisphaerales > JBGAJN01 > JBGAJN01. The sequence continues at coordinate 399,683 of JBGAJN010000004.1, read as the reverse complement.
GAACTGAACACGGGAACTTTCGCTGCCTCGGCGAGTCGGAAGATTTCCATGGCGTCCTTGAGTGATACGGCCATCGGCTTGTCGATGAAGAGCGGTTTGCCGGCTTTGATCACGGGCTTGGCTTGTTCCAGATGCGGGCGGCCATCGACGCTTTCGAGGAACACGGCATCAACATTTTTACAAAGCTCTTCAATCGAATCGTAGAGTTTCACACCAAATTCCTTTTGAAGTTGCTCGGCGTATTTGTCCACGCGGGACCAGCTCGTTTCGATGTCTTTGCTGCCGCCCTTGAACGCGGCGACGATTTTCGCGCCTTCAACGTGGTCTTTGGATTTCGGATCGTTGAGCACCTTGGTGAAGGCAATCACGTGCGACGTGTCGAGGCCGATCAGCCCGAGCCGCAATTCTGCGGCGAACGAAGAAGTGGTACTCACAAGCAAGGTGATCAAAGCGATGCGGAAGGGTTGTTTCATAATTGAAGGTATGGTTTGCGGACGAGTGGGGGTGGTCAGTTTATTCATTGCAAGAACGAACCTTGAGTCGGTTAGTTCGTTAATCCTCTGGTTTGGTCGTGTCAGAGTCTTCCAATTGACGATCGGAACTTCAACAGACGCGCAGGCTTCTTTCCGTGGTGGTTTGGCTGACTTGCCTTCGGAACACGCTGCTCGGTCAATCGCGCAGACGGGTTCATTTTGAACCGACGGCCGGCGAGATTGTCCTAATCGACGAACACGACTGCTATCGCTGCGCGAATATCGCAAAATATGGGACCTGAGGGTTCGATTGGTAACAGTTGATGGCGCGGTAGTTGCACTATTGAGAATTGAACGCATGAACGCAGTCGCGAAAACTTATTCACAATCGGACAAACCCCTTTACTTTGGGCCGTGGGCGCGTTACCAATTCGCCAATATTTTTAGCATGGGTTCTGAGGAAAAAGCGCTCCGCGGCTTACTATGACGACCGACGCCATTTTGCCAAAACGTATACTGGTTGTAGACGATGAACAACCTGTCCGGGAATCCTTGCGGATGCTGTTTGAGTGCGACGGTCACCAAGTCGAAACGGCCGGGAGTGGCAATGAAGCGCTTGCTAAATTCTCCCCGGGAAAATTTGACGTCATTACGACGGACATGCGAATGCCGGGAATGACCGGAGATCAACTGGCGGAATCCATTAAATCGCAAGCGCCCCAACAGCCGATAATCATGATATCGGCCCATGAAACCGATCATCATGCGGCGGTGGACTGTTTGATTCCAAAGCCCTTTACCATGGCGACGTTGCGCAAGGCTTTGGCGTCGGTACTTGAGGAGCCGGCACCGGAGACGAAATAAAGATCGAAATTTTAAAAAAGAAGCGGGCGGCGTTAATGTTTATAGCGGCCGGGGGGGGGTTTTTTTTTTTGTGTTGGTTTTAGGGGTAGAGGTATTTGGTGTTTCTTGCCGTTGGCGTCGCTGAGGTTGAACCGGATGTGCTGCTCCATCACGGGTACGACGGGTTCGCCGTATTCAAGGAAGACGGTGCGGTTGTTGTTCGAGAGCTTGGCCGATTTCACCTCGACGGGGTCGCCGCTGGCGCTTTCCAAGCTCTTGGGAATTGCCTGATTCGGATCTTTCACCGAGTACAGCTTGGAGCCGTATTCCTGCGCCCATTTGTAGTTCCATTGATCGACGGCGTAGCTGCCGGGATCCTTGGCGGTTTCGGGATCAAGCGGTTCGGTGAAGGTGATCTCGACGCCGTTCTTTTTCGCTTCAAGTTTGGTGGGCATCATCACTTTTCGCCCAGTGTAGCGGACGCGATGGAAGGCGCCTTGTTTCGCTCCGCTCGATTGCCACACGCTGAGGCCAACGGCATAGAACTGATTGTCGAACGGGCTGAAGCGAGCGCGCATTATGCCCGACTCGAAGGAGAGCGGGAATCGCACGTAGCCGCCTTGAACTTGGCCGTCGACTTCCTGCTTCCACGTTTTGAAGAGCGAGCATTTGCCATAGGACAAGTGCAGCATGTCGCCAGCGAACGGGCCCCATTTATCGTTGGGCACCCATACCTGTCCACCGGAGGAATTGTCCTGATTGTAAGCTATCCAGAACAGCGGGTAACCGGGATGGGTCGGTTGCGTTGGTTGATGCGCTGTGAACGCGTGCCCGAGAAACGCGCCCGGTTTCACGAGATCAACGCGGCAGACGGGAACCCAGTTGCCTTCGTTGTCGCTGGTGGACACCTGATCGTTCGGGCTCATTCCCATCCCATTGGGAGCGCGTAGGCCGGTCGCCACGACGTCGAGTTTCGATCCGTCCGCTGAAATGCGATTGAGCGCTCCTTGGTGGGCGATCTTCGCTTCGCCGAGATTGCCGCCTTTAGTGAAATAGAAATTTCCTTTCGAATCAGTTTCCAGGTTCAAGCAGAACTCGTGGTAAAATTCGGTGATGGAGATGTCGTTGTTGAAGTTCTCGTAGTAGTCCGCTTCACCGTCGTTGTTCAAATCATGCAAGCGGGTGAGTTGGTCGCGGCCGAGCACGAAAACTTTGTCCTTCACGATCTTCAGGCCGAGCGGTTGGTAAAGGCCCGAGGCGAAACGTTTCCAGGTCACCTTGTCCAGTTTCGCGTCGATGCCAGAAACGATCCAGACGTCGCCACTGAGGGAACACACAGCCACGCGCCCGTCGGAGAACCAATCAAACCCGCTGCAGCGCACCCATGATTTCCAGATGTTCGCGGGATCATTGCGGTCGGGAACTGGAATGGTGTCGACGACGTAAGCCTCGCTGCTGATCGGCACGTTGCCTTTCATCGTTAGCGTTTGCGGCCAGATCGGTTTACCGGGTTTCGTCGCCGCTTCGAGGTCGGCGATCTTGCCGAGTTTCTTGAGCGCGGCGTTGAATTTGCCAGTGTCACCCCCAATTCGAGCCGTGACCACGCGGACGGTTTGCGCGCGCGCTGATTTCGGAACGGTCAACAACACGCGACCACCGCTGGCAATCGAGAGCTTCGCCGAATCCAATCCGGTGACCGCGATGGCGACCGTTCCCTTGGGAGAAGTCAGCAAGGCGACGCCGTTTTCGACTTTGCCTGTGGCTTCAGCATCATCGGCGATCAACGCAACGAGCGGCTCTTCCGAGTGGTCGATTCGCATCGTGCGGGTGAACAGTTTCAATCCGTCGACGTTTTCGAGTCCCGGTTGATCGAGCACCTTAGAATTGCCGACCGTGTAAGCGAACGTGACGACATCGCCCTGACGATAAATGCCCTGCCACTTGGCCCAATCTTTCGGCAGCGGGCCGTCTGCAATTCCTTTATGTTTCGTTTCGCCGTAGTTGCCTTTACCGGGTTGCGCTTCGTAGCGTGGGCGCGCGGCGTCGAAGGTGCCGCCTTTGGCCGCCCAGCCCGGACCGGGCTCGGTGGCGAACGCCATTTCACCGACGGGGAACGAATTGCAACCCAAGGTACGCTCTCCGCCGATCTTAATAAAACCGCCTGCCCAACCGTCCGCATAGCGCAGCGTGAGCGTGTCGAAGACCACGCCTGCCTTGCCGTTGTCGAGTTTCACCGCGACGCCTTTGAGCGAAATGTTTCGGCCGTTGAAAACGCCGGAGTAGAACGGTCCGTGATTCATCGCGTTGAGAATCGCGTCGTCGTATTGGCTTTTCTTTTTCTCTGCTTTCTTGGGATCAGCTTTCTTCCCGGACTTGTCCTTTTTCTTCGGCGCAGAATCTGCCGCCGACGTGATCGAGGGCGCGGAGATCATCGCGACGCAGAGCGCAGTGATCAGTGAGAAGTTAAACAGTGGGCTTGGCTTCATTGGCATTTTTCAATTTGTAATGCGTCTCGACCAAATTTCCCGGTGGCAGGTGCCGACGCGGAAAGCCGAAAAGCGGGCATAATTGCGCTCAAAACGACGGGTGACGCAAACAAAAATTCAACTTTGTAGATGTCTCACCGCTCATCGACTGCTGCCGAAAATCTCCATGGTCGCTACGGAGAATCCATGTTAACGTTTGCTCGACATCAATCTGCTATGAAACGAGTAGCTCTACTTTTGTGGCTCAGCCTCGCGCTTCCGGCGTGGTCGCAGAGCAACACGCTGACGACGACCAACGAGTGGGCGCGCCAATTCAAAGAAGCGCGGCGCGTCATCAACGGCGTGACGATCAACCTCACGCCGTTGATCAAATGGCAACAGGAGCAGGAACTCGCGATGGTCGCCGGCGGTGCCAATCAGCCGCCGCCGCCGCCCGTGCCCGCAGCCAAGCCAGCGCCCGGTATCGCGGTGAAGCCCGGTGCCGCCGGGGCCTCGGGCGATCGTCCACTCAAGCCTTGGTCCTATATTCAGGGCGTTATCGTGGAAACTCCCGGATACGGTTGGGTGATTCGCGGCACTGTCGACGGCCAGTCCGCCGGGCTTATCGTGCTGCGCAACCCGCCTAAAGAACGACTCGACGAATACAATCGTTTGAAAGCGCAATTGGCGGCCGTGCGGCAACGTGTCGGGCGAGGCGAGGCAAATGTGGCCGGTGCGCAAAAGCGCCTGTCCGATATGGAACTCGAGTACCGACAGAACGGCTATATTCGTTACGGCGGTGATGCGTTGGAGATGCGGAATGAGGAACTTCGCGATGCCAAGCTGGCCTTGGCCAGATTAAATCAGGACATCGAAAAGTTCGACAACCACGGCTACGATTTGACCAAGGAATTCGTCGTCCAATGTTTCGCCATGCGCACCGGCCAAGCCGTTGCCGGCAAGCCGGTCTACGATCCCGGCACCGTGGTTCGCTTTTGATCGCCGAGGCGTTGATCAGTTGCGGCTGCGTAACTTGGAGAGCAGGCGGAGAATTTCCAGGTAGAGCCAGATCAGTGTCACCATCAGCGCGAAAGCGCCATACCACTCCATATATTTTGGCGCCCCGGAATCCGCGCCGCGTTCAATCAGGTCGAAATCGAGGACGAAGTTCAGTGCTGCGATGATCACGACGACGAGGCTGAATACAATTCCGATCGTACCGCTCTCGTGGATGTAGGGAATCGTTTTGCCAAACATGCCCATCACCATGCCCACGAGATAGAGCAGGGCGATGCCACCGGTGGCGGCGAACAATCCGGCGCGGAATTTATCCGTCGCCTTGACGAGCCCCAACCGGTAAACCGCGAGCATCGTGAGCATCACGCCGAATGTCAGCACGACTGCTTGAAAAACGATTCCCGGGAACCGCTTCTCGGTGATGGCCGAAATACCGCCGAGCAAAAGCCCTTCACACACTGCGTAAAGCGGCGCAGTGACGGGAGCCCAGCTCATCTTGAAGCAGGTGATCAACGCGAAGACGAGTCCGCCAATCGCGCCGCCGAATACCCACGGCATCACTTCGGCGCCGTTCCGAACGAAGCTGTCCCAAGTGTAGATCGCGCCGGTGGCGACGAGAAAAAGCAGCGCCGCTGTGCGGTAGATCGTGCCGTTGACGGTCATGGCGTGGGCGCCTTGCGCCGATACGCGACCGAAGGTGTTTTCGTTAAGCGTGGGATTGTTATTACCGAACATGGGCGCACTCTAACTTGCGGTTACCGGAATGCAACCCATCCGGACTGGCTGGAACCCGCCTTCTCGACAAGTCCAACACAGTCCGCTAGCGTTTCGCTCATGAAAGCCGTGGCCTCCATTCCGCATCGCGCCGCTTCCGTGCCCACGATCGACCAGGTGATGGTCGAGGAGCGCGCCGCCAGTTTCTCTAAACGCAGCATCAAGACCGCGGCCAAGCTCGCCGGTTTGAAGCTGTCCGTCTCGATGATGGATCTTACCACGCTCGAAGGTAAAGACACGCCGGGCAAGGTTGCGTATCTCTGCCGCAAGGCGCTCATGCCGATCGAGGCGAAATATGACGTGCCGAGCTGCGCCGCCGTCTGCGTTTATCCGAGCATGGTGAAGTACGCGCGGAAATTTCTCGGCGCGGATTCCCTCGTGCACGTGGCTTCCGTGGCGACGGGTTTTCCGAGCGGGCAATATCCACTGCGTACACGGCTGGAGGAAACCCGCCGCGCCGTGGCCGATGGTGCGGATGAAATTGACATGGTGATTGATCGCGGCGCCTTCCTCGCTGGAGAGCACGACAAGGTGTCCGATGAAATCGCCGCCGTGAAGGAAGCCTGCGGCCTCGCGCACTTGAAGGTGATTCTCGAAACCGGCGAACTCGTCACGTATGACAACGTCCGCGTCGCCAGCCAGCTCGCGATGGAAGCGGGTGCTGACTTCATCAAGACGAGCACGGGCAAAGTCACGCCGGCGGCCACGATGCCGGTCACGCTCGTGATGCTCGAAGCGATTCGCGATTACTTTTTCGCCACGGGAATTCGAATCGGCATGAAACCCGCCGGCGGAATCCGCACCGCGAAGCAAGCGCTCGCGTATCTCGTGATGGTGAAGGAAACGCTCGGCGACGATTGGCTGAACCCCGACATGTTCCGCTTCGGCGCGAGCACGCTGGTGAATGACGTGTTGATGCAGATCGTGAAGAGCGTGGACGGCAACTACCAGAGCGCTGATTACTTCTCGCAGCCGTAGTTCGCGCTCATCGGCCCCGTCGTCGTCCGCCGGACGATCGCGGCGGTCCTCCGCGTTGCGGTTTCTCCCAGCGTTTGCCGGGAGGGCGCGCGTGCGGTTTCTGCGCGTGACGTTGAGGTTGCTTCTTAGGCAGTGCGCGTTGCGCGTCCGTTTCGGCGAGACGGAAATCTACCTGTTTCTTGAACGAATCCACCTTGGCCACTTGCACCGTGAGCTTGTCGCCGAGGCGGATGATGCGGCGCGTGCGGCGGCCGACGAGATGATTGCGCGCGGCATCGAACACGAAGAAGTCATCCTCGATCGTGGACAACGGCACGAGCCCGCTCATTGCGAGCCCCGGCACATCCACGAAGAAACCGAAGTTCCGCACGTCCGTAACCAGCGCGGGATAACGCTCGGGTTTGCCGGAGAGCAACTGCGCCTTTAGGAACGCGAACAACTTCACATCCTTGCTGTCGCGCTCGGCATCGGCGGAATTGCGTTCCGTCACGGAAATGTGATCCGCCGTCTCGGCGAGCGCGGGCGTCGACAGGTGAGCCTTCTCGAAGAGCGCGCGGTGCACCACGAGATCGGCGTAACGCCGGATCGGCGAGGTGAAGTGCGTGTATTTCTTTTTCGCCAGCCCGTAGTGACCGAGCGGTTCGACCGCGTAACGCGCGCGCATGAGCGACTTGAGAAAACCGATCTTCAACGCCTGTCCGATTGGCAATGAATTGAGCCGGTGCAACAACTTCTGCACCTCGGTCGGCTGGCTGAGATTGCCGCACGGCACGTTATGGCTCAGCACTTCCTCGCGATACTCTTGCAAGCGCCGTTCGTCCGGCATTTCGTGAACGCGATATACCGCCGGCTGGCGCAAGTTCATCAGCCGCGTCGCCACCGCCTCGTTCGCGAGCAACATGCACTCCTCGATCAACTGGTGCGACACGTCGTTGTCCGTCTTCTCGATTCGCAGGATGCGCCCTTGATCGTCCAGGCGGATCTTCGTTTCGGGAAAATCCAGATCGAGCGAGCCCGCTTTGAAACGCAGCCGCCGGATGCGCTGCGCCAGTTCATGCGTTTGATGCAACATCTCTTCGATCGGCCCCGCCGGCGCGCGTTGCAGAATGGCCAGCACCTCCGCGTAAGCGAAGCGTCGCTTCGAGTGAATCACCGCCGAATGAAACCTCGCGTTCAACACGCGCCCCTCGTTCGACACGAGAAACTCCACACACTTTGTGAGCCGGTCCACGTTCGGCTTGAGCGAACACAGCTCGTTGCTCAACGCCTCCGGCAGCATCGGGATCACGCGGTCCACTAGATACGTCGAGTTGCCGCGCGCGCGCGCCTCCTTGTCCAGCGCCGTCCCGGGCTTCACGTAATGCGACACGTCCGCGATGTGAACCCACAGCCGCCATTGCTCCGGCGAAACGCGATCCAGACAAATCGCGTCGTCGAAATCCTTCGCGTCATCGGGATCGATCGTGACCACCTGATGATGCCGGCAATCCAATCGCCCGGCGATGTCGCGCGGGTCCACTGTCGAACCGATCGCGTTCGCCTCGTGTAAAACTGGCTTGGGGAAATGCAGCGCGAGACCGTATTGCCGCAACACCGAGAGCATGTCCACGCCCTCTTCGTCTGGCGCGCCGAGCACCTCGACGATCTCGCCCTCGGGATTCGTGTGGCGCGATTCCCATTCCACGAGTTCCACCACCACCTTGTCGCCGACGCGCGCGGGCCGGCCCACGTCGCGCGGTTCCGGCACGGAAATGTCATGCGGAATGCGCGGATCATCCGGGATGACGTAGAGAAACTGGCGCCCGCGTTGCAACGTGCCGACGATCTGCGAACGACGGCGTTCGAGGATGCGCACGACCTCACCCGATTCCGCCACGGCCGCGCCCGAGCGCAAACCCCGCGCGCGGACATTGCGCCGCACGAGCACCCGATCCTCATGCAAGGCCGTGCCCGTCGCGCTCTCCGCGATGGCGATCTCCGGAATGCCGGTGTCGTCGGGCTGGAGAAAGCCTTTGCCCGCGCGGTTCATCCGGATGCGGCCGGGAATGAGATCCGCCTCGCGCGGCTGGATGTAACGATTGCCCTTGATGCGCGCGATCCGGCCCGCCTGCTCGAGTTCACGGAGCGCGCCCTGCAATTCCTGCTGGCTCGACGGCGGCAACCGCAGCAACCGGAGCAACTCCGGCACATTGGCGGGCACATAATCCTTATGACCCAGCGCGTGAATGATTTGGTCTTTCATATTTACGCAATCTCACCGAATTCAAGCGGTTGAAGAACCGTTGCGCGTCGCGAACCAATGTTCGCGATGGCGACTATTTTAAGACTCCGACCAATGACAGAATATATCTGGCCTGGGCTGGGTTCATTGAGAAGTAGTCGGGCTTACCCGCGCTTTTCTCGATTTTTACAGAGTCGGCAAAGACATGCCCATCAATCACTTTTTTTAGACCTATCGCGGTATTTCTTTCGTTTCCGTTGAAGAGTAGTCGTTCAGAAGTCACATACAAAACACCGTTTGCAAGAGGCGTTATCTCTTCAGATCGCACGGGACTGTAGCTGCCGAAACGGAATCTCACTCCTTTAATCCCTGAAGGTATACTGACGGATGTGCCAGCGTAACCGCGATTATGGACCCTAGACTGGTACCAGGTAGTCTGCACCTGCCAATAGACGAGTTCGTCGCTCTTCAGCATCAGATCCGTCTGGATCGCCGCAGGTAGCTCACCTTTCGTTTCGAGCAGGTATATCGCTCGAAACAGCTCGGCGTCCCCTTCGAGAGTCAGGTTTGCACAATATTTTTTCTTGAGCTGAGAAATCAATTCAAGGTCCTCATCAGTCAAAAGAAAGGAGGACTCCATGCGCTTTCTGATCGGGGCAAATTCTTCTGTCAGGCGATCTCTGCATATTTTGACAACATCGTCCTGTTGAAGTCCGAGATTCGCTGCAAGCTTGAAGAGCACCTCTTCTGAACCATTCAAGGACTCAGTTGCTAACAATTGATCAATTCTCTGCTCCAAGATTTTCCTGCGTCCGGATTTGAAGAACGGAAGTTTCTCCGGCAATACGAAATCCCCTTGAGCGGCTTGGGCGATTGGCATTGGTTGCTCTACTGGCGGAGTCGCAAAAAACTCTTTGGAGCAGGTTGGACAAATCACATTCTGTCCTGCCAACGAGCTCGGGACGTGGCAATCCTTTGAGCAGTTGGGGCAAGTATATGTGTAGTCATTCGACATAATGAGAGTGTAAGACGCGGGATTTGATCGGCGCGGGGTTTCTTATTCGGCGTGGATGCCGCTGCTTCGAAGGATTTTGTCCCTGAAGTTTTCTTGGCCACGGCGTGAACGTAGCGAAGCCCCGCATGGCCGGTCAATCACCGACCCCGCTGTCGGCGGAAAACCAAACCGCAGGAGTTCCATCAGGGAGGATCGAAAGGTTCTCAGCGCTTTACGGCCTCGCCCACGAAGCCAGCTGTCATTCGTCGAACAGGCATTTTCCTGCGCTCCGAACTGGATTTCGTTCATCGGAAAGAGAATTCGGTGATCACAAAAGCCGTTTCGGTGACAACCAAAATTATTTTGGTCACCACCAGAACGATTCTGGTGGTTAAGAAAATGGATTTGGTGGTCGCCGAAACGATTTTGGTTTTCCCCAAAGTCGCTCTGGTGCTTACGAAAATCATTTTGGTTCGTCCCAAAATGATTTTGGTGCTCACCAAAATGGTTTTGGTTGTCAGGAAATTCCTTTTCCTGACTACAAAAATGACTTTCGGACGCTCGTTTTTGCGGGGTTTGCCAAAGAAAAGGACTCACGGACAACGGTTTGCAATATTACACCGTTAAAGGGCGCGTGAACGGGAGCAGGGGAGTTGGTCGACTTTCGTCCGAGGCACCCCAGTGCGAGCCCGGCGATCGTCAATTGCCCACCTTACGCCGGTGGGAAGAGTTTACTTTCCCGTGTGGTGCGATTTCTTCGGATCGCGTGTTCGGTGCTTACGATGACTTCCTCCGGAGCGCCGTCACATGGCGCCAAACGTAGCCAATCAGAGGCGGCGACATCAAAAGCAAGAGCAACACGAGACTGATGATTGCGTCCGAGTTCATGTCAGAATTGGTTTATGGTTGTGGGCTTCCGACGGGCACTACCCGGTTACGGAACTGGAATGGGCGGCGGTCTCGGCAGTCCGGGTGGCCCCGGAGGTTGGATAAAATGGCACCCGCCGCCGGTCAGCACCAGGCCGTTGACCGTGATCATTAAAATCAAAAAGAAGAGTCGAATCTTTTTCATAACTCACCAGTTGCTTTCATGAATGGTGGTTCTCAGGGAGTAGGTGTAGGGACTGTCGTTCACAACCGAACCACGAATGGCTGTGCCCTCACTTATTTAGACAAGGGCTCCAGGGGCCTGTTCGGGAATCGTCTGACGTCTTCCAGTGACCTGTTGACCCGAGGCGGCGGCGAAACTCATCAGCGGCCCGCCAGTAACCGGGGCGCGATCGATCAGTGGACACGTCGCCGCAACTACAACTCGGCATTGCCTACCGCAATGCACTTGCGTTGCTACGGGGGAATCTCCTAGATAGTCGCCAATGAAAACGCGCGCGTTCCTTGGCTTGGTGCTGGCGATCGGCGATTTGTCGGAGTGGCCGGCGGGGTGAGTTGAGGCGGTCACTTCTCGACTTTCTTCTCCGCTCGCGCGCTTGTATGGTTCGTCGCATGCGTATCCCATTCTCGGTCGCGCTGGCGTGCGTGCTCTTATCGGCACCGACGGCTCCCGCCGCCGACAAGACGACTAAAGCACCGCAGGCCCCGCCCAAACAGGTGCTGATTTCGGGTGAAACTTTCACCGTCGCGGGGCGGCCAGCGTTCGTCATGATGCCGGCCAAGCGCCAATCGCCGCAGCCGTGGATTCTGTATTCCCCGACGTTGCCGCAGTATCCGGATGCGCATGAACAATGGATGCACCAGCAGTTCGTCGATGCGGGCATCGCCGTCGCGGGCGTGGACATCGGCGAGGCCTACGGCAGTCCGAAAGGCCGCGAGACAATCGACGCGCTGTATCGCGAATTGACCGGGAAGCGCGGGTTCGCTGCGAAGCCGTGTTTGTTCGGGCGCAGCCGGGGCGGACTGTGGGCGAGCAGTTGGGCGATCGCGAATCCTGAGCGCGTCGCGGGTTTGATTGGGATTTATCCCGTGTTTGATTTTCGCACGTATCCTGGCCTTGCGAAGGCGGCACCTGCTTACGAACTCACGTCCGCCGAACTCCAAGCGCGCGCGGCGGAATTCAATCCGATCGAACGGATCGGTGTGCTCGCCCAAGCGCGCATTCCGGCGGCGATCATCCACGGTGACGTGGACAAGGTGGTGCCGTTGAAAGAAAACTCCGCGGAGTTTTTGCGGCGGTATCGGGAAGCTGGCGCAGAATCGCTCGTCAAGCTGATCATCGTGGAAGGACAGGGACACAACTTCTTCGAAGGCTTCTTTCATTCGCAGGAACTCGTGGACTTCGCCATCGCGCGAGCCCGCGTCGGAGCAGGGAAATAACATCATATGAAAACAAAACTCATCCTTTGTGCGCTCGTTCTCGGAGCCGTGTTCGGATCGTCCGTTGAATCCCGCGCTGCCGACACCAAACGGCCCAACATCCTTTTCATCATTTTCGACGATTGGAACGGTAGCACGCACGCGGGCGCGTATGGTTGCACGTGGATCAAGACGCCGAACTTTGATCGCGTGGCGCGCGAGGGCGTCCTGTTCAAGAATGCCTTCACGTCGAATCCCAAATGCAGCCCGTGCCGCGCGAGCATTCTCACGGGGCGCAACACGTGGCAGCTCAAGGAAGCGGTCTCGCACGGTGGTTATTTCCCGCCGGGCTTCGAGACGTATCCCGACCTGCTCGAGAAATCCGGCTACGTCGTCGGCCTCACCGGCAAGGGCTGGGGCCCCGGCGATTTTAAGACGCTTGCGAAACGGACGCGCAATCCGGCAGGCCCGAGCTTTGACAGCCGCACGCAGAAGCCCATTGCGTCGGGCATAGGTCCGAATGATTACCCCGGCAACTTTGGCGACTTCCTCGGACAACGCGACAAGACCAAGCCGTTTTGTTTCTGGATGGGCTTCCATGAACCGCATCGCGCGTACGAGTGGAACTCCGGCGTGCGCCTCGGCAAGAAACTCGAAGACGTGCAGGTGCCGAAGTTTCTGCCCGACACGGAAATCGTCCGCCGCGATCTGCTCGATTACTCGGTCGAAGTTGAGTGGGGTGACGCGCAGATCGGTCGCGCGTTAAAGTTGCTCGAAGACGCGGGTGAACTGGAGAACACGCTCATTGTGGTCACGTCCGATCACGGGATGCCGTTCCCGTTTGTGAAGGGCCAGATCCACGAAGATGCGTTTCATTTGCCGCTCGCGATGCGTTGGGGCAAAGGCATCAAGGCTGGCCGCGTCGTGGAAGACTTCGTGAACGTGCGCGACTTTGCGCCGACCTACATGGAACTCGCCGGCATCAAGCCGCACGCTCAAATGACGGGCAAGAGTCTTGCGGGCATTTTACGCTCAGAAAAATCCGGCTGGATTGAAAACCGTGACACGATGCTGGCGGGGAAGGAACGGCACGACATCGGCCGGCCGAATGATCTCGGTTATCCCGTGCGTTGCCTGCGCACGAAGGATTTTCTCTACGTGCATAATTTCCACCCGGAGCGCTGGCCGGTGGGCAATCCCGAGACTGACTTCGGCAATTGCGATCCGAGCCCGTCGAAGGAAGTGGTGAAAGCCCTGGGCGGCCATTTTTACGATCTGTGCTTCGGCAAACGTCCGGCGGCGGAATTGTATGACATCAAGCACGACCCTGAGTGCGTCAACAATCTCGCCAACGAACTGTTCTATACGCCGATCGTCGAACAGATGCGCTACAAACTCGTGCAGTTACTCAAGGACGACGGCGACCCGCGCATCGTTGGCCAGGGCGAGACGATGGAAGCTTACAAATACGTTGGCGGCCGTACCAAGGGTTACGAGACTTGGCTCAAAGAACAGGAAGCGACCAAGCTCGAGGAGTTGAAGAAGAAACTCGATGAAGGCCCAAAAAAGGGCGAGAAGGCGGCCAAGCGCAAGAAAGCAAAGGCGGAAAATTAAGGTCCGCTGATTGGTCCTTCGGGGAACGGTCGCGTTTGGTCCGCGGGCGATCCTCTGGGCCGTGGGTGTGTCGAATTACTTTTGCGGAGTACGCACCATGCCGTCGTATTTCCATTGGCCGTCAATCTTGCGCATGCTCACGGTGTTGACGCGATCGGGGCCTTCGGTGAGAACCTTCATCAGGATTTGGTCGTCGCTCACTACTTGACGATCCAGCACCCGAACCCCGGTGATTGCCGACGTATCCTGCTGATGTTTCGCGGAGATCTCTTCGGCAGTTTTTCCCTGCCACTGTTGGGTCATGCGAGCTTGTTCGTCAGGGGAAAGACCGGCCAGGTAATTTTGTGGATTGCCCTTGGCCATCGACCACACGGCGGACACAAGAGATGCCTCGGGTGTTTCGTATCCGGCGAATGTCCACTGGTCCTTCGTGAAGTGATCGTTTGATTGCGCAGGTGCCGGCGCGACGGATCCCCCGGCAGGGACTGGTTTAACTGGCATTGAACGCAGTTTCGAGTTCTCAGCCCGCAGTTTGTCGGCGTCCTGGGTGGCGCTTTGCATTTGCCGCACTTGCGCCCGCAATTTGTGAACCTCCTCCGCGTCCGCTTTGTAACGTTCCAATTCTTTTGCGTTGCGGCGGGCTTGATCCTTCAAGGCGGTCTGGTTGTCGGATTCAAGACCGCGATTGGCGGCGGTAAGGCGCCCGACCTGTTCGCCAAGCTCGGTGTTGCGGCTCCAGCCGATGTAACCGGCGATCAGCGCGCCGACCAGCAGGCCCATAAAGAATCCACGAAGCATTTTCATAGGCGTGAAGAAATGAAGTGTTTCAAACGAATCAATCTGTAGTGAGGAAACACTCAGCGGGGATAATTCGCGAGAATTTTCCGTGCGGAATCCTGCACGGCATCGATGAGTTCGGGCGGTTGGAGCACCGTGGCGTTCCCGCCCCAGCCGAGGATCCAGCGCTGCACTTCGAGCAGGCTTGAGAGGGTCAGCTGCAATTCCACGCTGCCGTCTTTGAGTTCCCGGAGCTCTTGTGAAGAGTGCCAGCGTTTCTCGCGAATGTAGTCGGCGGCGAAACCAGTGAAACGGATTCGGACATCGTGCGAACCTTCACCGGAATGGACGCCGAAGCTGTCGCGCAGCCGTTTCTCGAGCGAGAACTTTTGGGGACGGGCGAAGGTTTTTCCCGTGGGGGTGGCACCTTGAATCCGCGCCGGCACGAACGTGCGGATGTCCTTTCGCAAATGATCATAGGCGAAGAGAAACCACTCTCCGTTGATGTTTGCCAGGTGATAGGGATCAATGAGGCGCGTCTCGGTGCTGCGCGAACCGGGCTTCCGGTACTCGAGGTTGAGTTGTTCACGTTTGGCCGTCGCGCGGGCAAGGATGTCGAGAACCTCGACGTTGAGAATGGGCTCGGCGCTGGTGCGAAAAGAAATCGTCTGCTCCCAGTCCGAGAAGTTCAGTGAGAATGTGTCGGGCATCGACTCTTGAAGTTTTTGAATCGCGCTCAGCAGCGGTTTCTCGAAGCTCGTGCCGCGATATTGTTGGAGAGCTTTTTCCGCGACGACCAGCGCAACGAATTCGCCCTCGGTGATTTGCAGCGTGGGAAATGCCTCGACGGATTCCGTGTAACGGTAGCCGTGGCGCGCGACTGCGTATTCGATCGGCAGGCCCATCCGGTCGCGCATGAATTCCACATCGCGATGGATGGACTTGGTGGAAACCTCGAGTTCGCGTGCGAGGAGCGTGGCGTTGGGGAATGTTCCGGACTGGATCGCCTGATGAATCTTCATCATCCGCTCCAGCGGCGGTCGGGTGTGGGGCACGGACGCCTGGGATTTCACGCTCGGTTTCATTCGTGGCGTACGTTCTGCCAAAGCGCGCGTCAGCGTCGAGTCTGGAATTGTGCGACGGCGGCCAAGATTCGCCGCGCGAAATCAGTTTTCAGATTCGTAACAATTGTGTATTGAACGTCCGACCTTTGCCGAAAGCATACAAAGACGGATCATGAACAAGACGCTCGATTCCGAACCGCAGATTGCGCAACCACCTGCCGAGGCGTTTTGCGATCGTCAACACCGCCTTACGCCGCCGAAATCCGTGTGGGGCAGGGCAGGCTTGTGGCTGCAGGACGCGCTCGAATCCAAAGTGGCGCGCGCGTCTGTTCATGGAGATCCGATGGTTTACGACGCGGATCAATTTCCGTGGGCGCGGGAGATCGAGGCCGACTGGCGGAAGGTTCGCGCCGAACTCGATCAGGTGATGACGTTTCGCGATCAGATTCCGAGCTTTCAGGAAATCCTCAAGGAAGTGAGCCTCATCCAGACCGATCACAACTGGAAAACTTTTTTCCTCGCGGGCATCGGCATGGACTGCGAACAAAACGCGCGTCGCTGTCCGGAAACGATGAAGGTGCTCGGCAAGATCCCCGGAATGAGCACGGCGTTCTTTTCCATTCTGTCTCCGGGTAAGCACATCCCGGCGCATCGCGGTGCTTACAATGGTGTTCTGCGTTTGCATCTCGCGTTGCAAGTGCCCGAGCCGCGTGAGCAAGTGCGCATCCGCATTGGCAACCGCATCTGCCATTGGCAGGAGGGCAAGTGCCTCATCTTCGACGATACGTTCAATCACGAGGTGTGGAACGACACGGACGGGTATCGCGTCGTGCTTTTCGTGGATTTCGCCCGGCCGCTCAAGCAGCCGTACGATTGGTTGAACAAGCGTTTGCTCAACGTGGGCGCGCTGGCGCCGTTTCTGCGCGAGGCCAACGGCAAGCAGCAACAATGGCAGAATAAATTCTACAAAAAATAAACCGGCAAACGTTGAGGTTTGCCGGTAATTCGTCGGAACTTGCGTTCGTTGGCTTACGGACGGCGCAAGCGATAGAAGGATTTCACCGAGGGATTGAGCGGCACTGTGACGATATTCGTCGTGCCATTGACGACGGGGGTGAAGCCTGTGTCAGTCCAATCAGTGGGCGAAGCCATATTGGTCGTGTTCTGGAGGATGAAGCCAGTTTCGGCTGTGACCCATGAGACGAGTGCGTTGGTGCCAGATCCGGCAATGCTGAGGACCGGGTAACCGAGCTGCTGAACCGCGATTCCCCAAAAGCCCCCTTCGATGCGGTAGCCGGTCGAGGCCACACGACCTGCGTCGGCCTGGCCGATGGTGCCGCTCAGCGTGTAAACGCCGCCGGTGCTTTGCATCGCGCCGCCGCCGGCAATCTTGAACCAAGGAATGGCGTAGTTGGTCTGCGCCTGAGCTGACGGTCCGAGCGCGCCGAGAATCAACGAGGCGAGGAGTAGAGCAAAAGTCTTCATAGGCGTGTTATCCAAATAATTGTTAGCTTAAACAGGGCGCGGAATCAATTCTTTCCCAATATCGCTGAGCCGCCCACGGATATAATCGTCATGGCCTTGTTGATGGTCATGGCTTCCTTTTTGGTGCCTGGCTTGATTGCGATCGTTCCGCCGGAGGTCACGGAGCTGACGCCTTCGACCAGCGTGTTCCACGGAAACGACTCGGTGCCGATCTCGGGCAGGGGGAAACCGCCGTAATCGAAATCCACCCATACGGGGCCGTAGAAAGTGACTCCGGTCGATGGATTGCCGTTGGCAACGGTGACCATGGTGAAGGCAGTGTTGGGAGCGTTTCTCACCGTGCTGGGAAGGCTGAAATCCGTGTAAGTGGCACCACCGGTGTCGACGCCGGTTTTGTCCCAGTTGAAAGTTTTGCCGTAGTATACGCTGCCGCCAAACGAAAAACGAACGATGGGATAATTGCTGTCCATCTGTTCGTCGTCGCCGTAGGACGCACCGGCGGAAATGCCGTTGAGCTGGGTGCCGCGCAGCTTGAGGTTACCGTTGCCGTGCCAGCCGACGCTGGAAATCGTTGGCCTGCCGGCGGCGATGTTGGCACCGCTGGGGTTGTAAACGTGGAGTTGGCTGCTCTCGTCCGAATATAAAATGTTGCCGTCTGGAAGGCAGAGCATTGAGGTGGTGTAACATTTTCGGTTTTCGGTCAGGTTGCCGAACGGGCTATCGATGCGGGTATAGGTATTGGCGACCGGATCATACTCGTAGTAACTCGTAGGCGTGGGGAACACGTTGCCAGCGTTTCCAATTGGGCTGCAGGTAAGGAGTACTTTTCCGTTCACCATCATTGCGGCTGGCGCGTCGGGTTGGGCTTGGGAGTTGGGCAGGTCGGGTCCAATGGTCCACGAGCCGTTGTTGGTGGTGCCAGATGGAGTGTAGAAGGCGGTATTGCCGTTGCCGCCTATGAACCACGCTCGTCCGTCAGGGAGAAGCAGAGCCGCGCCGGTTTCTGAGCCGGCACCGTAGAGCGCGACGGGGACGGTGGCGTCGTTGATCCATCGGTTCAAAGAAGGAATATACCTTTCGGTCTGGGTGCTGGATGTGTCCACGGTGAGAATGCTGTCATCCGGGAGTTTGATCCACGTGGCTTCGTTCTGGTTCCGGAACGAAGCTGGTCCGTTGGACCAGGTGTTCGCTGTGGGATTGTAAATGACCGTGCCGAATGTGGAACTGGCTCGAACGGGCGAGACCAATACATGGCCGTCGGGCAGCAGCATGGAGCAGGAATCGACGAAGTCCGGCTGGCCGGCGGAGGGAAGGATGGTCCATGCGTCGGTTGAGGGATTGTAGATTTCGGCCTTGTTGCTGCCGGTGCCATATTCACCGCCGGCGACAAACACGCGTCCGTCACGGAGAACTTGTGAGGAGCAGAAACGCCGCGTGTAGTTGGCGGTGGCGGCCGTTGACCACGTTCCATTGATATAACTGCCGCTTGAATTTGGTGTTAGAATAAACCAATCCGCCGTGGTGGCGCCGTCATGACAGAAGACGCGGCCATCAGTGAGCAGCATCATCAATTGCACTCCGCCGGGAGCATTGTTTGCCAATGGCGTCCACGTTCCAACCGCCGCTTTCGCGCGGAGCGGAATCATCAGACCGGCCACTATCAGCAGCAGTCCTGTCCAGCTTGCAATCAAGCGGGCGGGAGTTTTTTGAGAGTTAGTTCTCATAGGTTTGTCCTCATGAGTCTTTGCAATTACTGCAAGGTGACGAGGACGAGCACCATTCCGGTGCCTTCATTGAGCGCGGTCATGGCTTTACCGAGAATCGCGCCTTGGGCGAGACCGTGATCGGAAACTTTCATCGCGTGGCCGGGGAGGTCGGAGGTGGTGAGCAGGTCACCCGGGCGGATGGCGCCTTTGGAAGCATCGGCTTTTACGAAGACGCGGCCGGTGAGGGCGACGGATTGTTTGCCGTCGGCCTTGGTGCCGACTTGCCCCATCAGCATGCCGGTCTTCACGCCGCCGGCGCCGCTGATGATGCCGGCGACGGTGCGATCGTAGCGTTTGGTGGAGACGAGCAGGTGACCGGGTTGATCCGCGTCGATGACGACCACGTCGCCGGGTTCGGGCGTGCGATTGCCGGAAATATCGAACTGTTCGGAGAGGTCGGAGCCACCGGTGATTTGAAGAACTTGGGTGACGACGCGGGCGTCGCCGTTGGCGTCGTTTCCGTCGAGTTGGATGCCGATTGACCCGTTGGTTCGGTAAACGTAAATCAAGCCGGCGTTGCCGCTTTCTTGGATGCTCACACTTGTTCCGCCCGCGGCTTTATAGAAGAAAGCTGCCCCGGCGTTGTTCTGATCGCCGTCGAGGTGTAGGCCCAAATCACCTGCGCCGTTGTACAGTTGAACGGCTCCACCTTCACTGGAGCCGTATTCACCATCAATTACAACGCTCGTGGTGCCGGAATCCTGTCTAAGCGTGATTTTTGCACCCAAGTTCGCGCCGCTCTGGCCGAGCATTTGCAAAGTCTGCGTGCCGTTGGTGTCGTTGACGGAGATTTCGCCCGCGCCACCTGTTCCCTGGCCGTAGAGGGAGATGCGGGTGCTGCCATTTGTGTTTCGGAGACTCATAAAACCCGAGCCTGCGCTGTCGCCGTCGATGAAGACGCCGAGGGCACCGTCCGCCTGGTAGAGGCTCAGAGAACCACCGGAGTTCAGACCTTGGAGCTGAGCGCGGACGCTGCTGTTGGTATTGTTGAGGTACAAGGAGCCGCCGAGGGCTCCATTCGCTGTGAGACGGACTGCCTGGGCATTGTTGCTCAGGCTGTTGTTGAGCAAGATTTCACCATAGGTGGGGCCCCACAAACGGATTTGCTCAAGGCCATCGTCCCCATAGGTGCTGATCTGGTTTGCTGAGCCGACCAAGCTGATTGATGGCGTGCCAACGGAGGTGGCGAAAACATCCAACCGCCCGTTCACATTGCTGACCCCCAAACCGATGCTGTCGGCCAATTGCGCAGAGCCGATCGAGTTGCTCGCGATCTGCGTGCCGCCAATCGTGAAGTTGGAGAGCATGGTGCCGGTTATGAAACCGCTGGGCACGTTGGCTGGCGCAAGCAAGCCGGTGATCGTGCCCGCCGTGATGGCGTAGGGCGTGGCGAGGATCGGTTGGCGCGGGACGACATTCGTGTAAGCGCCCGCGCTAACGCCGGGGCGCACGGCGATATTCAACCAACGCGCCGAGCCATCGAACACTCCCGCGCCCGGGCTGACGGTCACGGTGAAGAGGCCATTGGTGACGCTCAGGTCATTGATGGTGGTGGTCACGCCAATGGCACCGCCGGCGGTCACTGCATTGAAGACGGTCAATTGGAGGTCATATACACCATTCGCCGGCGCGCCCGTATCAGTGAGGAAACCTTGGTAGGTAAAGTCCGTGCCTTGTGCTTGGAGATTAACAACACTGGCTGCGAACGTTACAAGAGCGGTGAGGATGGCGACGATTGTCTTCATATTGAATCAGTGAATCTCGTTGCTTCACTTGTTTTGGGAACAGCAACTTGAGTTTCTATTTAGCAAGCCACGTGGCGACCGTCAATTGGAAAGGTCCGGCATGGGAAGATTTTGAATTTTAGATGATCGCGGTGAATCAGTCCGTGCGCTTCACCAGTTGTTTGGGCGATCGCTTGCCAGCCGGTCGAGGGAGCGAATCGGCGGCTTGGTTTCTTGACACGAGTGGCGGTGTTCATACTTCAATAGCGGGGAACGTTTAGATTAGATGCCACTCACCAGGATCATGAAGCGAGTTTTGATTATTGCGGCGGGTGCGCTTTTTTTCTTCTCCTCGAACAGTGCTCACCCTGCCGTCCAACTCGAAGGCGGAACGGCCAACGTAGGCGCACGCTTCTTTCTGGAAACGCGGTTCTCCAAGTTTTTCTACGCCAACTCCGGCGGCAACGCGAACTTCACCCTCACCAACGGCGATCCCGTGATGGATGTGACGTCCACGATCAACGGGCCGTTGCCGGGACCGTTTGCGGGCCGCGCGATGAACTGTCGCGCCTGCCATCTGGTGGAGGAGCATGCGACGGTAGCCAACCGGACGTACGCCGACTTCGCTCAACGCAGTCCGGTGCCTTCCAATGGTGATGGCCGGACGCACACGCCGCGCAACTCGATCGACATGGTGAATTCCCTGATCCCGCGCACAACCCCGCTGTTCCTGCATTGGGACGGCGAATTTGTGACCGTAAGGGATTTGATTATAGCCACGTTTACCGGACGGAATTTCGGCTGGCACCCTTCGGAATATGCCACCGCTCGCGCGCACATCGCGAAGGTCGTCCGGGAGGACGACGGCACCGGTTTGCTGGCGCAGCAGTATGGGGGATATAGCTATGCGCAGGCACTGGCTGGTGGCCCGGAGATTTTGCCCCCCTACCGGATTGCCCCCGCCTTCTGGATTCCCAATGTGGGAATCACGAACACGACCGATCCAAACTACGTCAGCGACGACCGAATCATCGATGGCGTTGCTGCATTGATGCAGGCTTACATGGGGACGCTGGTCCATTCTCAAGACGATTTTGATCTGTTCAATGGCTCGCCGTACGATGTGTTCTTGATCAAAAACGGATTACCGCGTGCACCGGCGGCGAATGAGACGCCGCTCGATTACAGCCGGCGTTTATTGCAGCAGGTGGCGAGTCTCCCGAACCCACAGTTCGTGACTGATCCGGTGGATGGCCACCTATCGACGCACAATCAGCGTTTTCAATTTGGCCCGACGGAACTGGAGGGAATGAAGATTTTTTTCACGGAAAATAATGCACCGTTTTCGGCTGGCGTTCCCGGTCGCACGGGCAATTGCATTGCCTGCCATGCGCCGCCTGCGTTCACGGATTTCCTTTTTCACAACACCGGGGCAACCCAGGAGGAATACGATTCGATCCACGGCGCGGGCGCTTTCATGGGATTGAGCATTCCCGACTTGAACGTGCGACAAGCCAACCACGACGCGTATTTGCCGCCTACGCCGAGCCATCCAAATGCTGCGGGAACGTTCATTACGCCGCCGTCTCTGGGTTCGCCCGGTCAGGTGGACCTGGGTATGTGGAATGTCTTTGCCAACCCCGACTTCCCGGCGCCGCAACCGGCGTTTCAGCAAATCCTGCCGCTGCTGATGCCGGTGCCCGCGCCGAGAATTGTCCACGCTTCGAAAAACGGAACGGCGTTCGTGTTTGGCGGCACGAACGGCAACCCGGGTTGGACGTACCATGTCATGGTTACGACAAATCTGAATTTGCCGCTGACCAACTGGACCATCATAGCAACGAACACTTTCGACGGCGCGGGGAACTTCCGTTTCACCAACTTGGTTTCAAAATCGGGTGAGTTTTTCTCGGTGTCGCCGGCGCCTCCTTCGCCTGAGCAGGCCTTGCCGCGAACGATCGGGCTGTTCAAGACGCCCGACCTCCGCGATTTGGGAAGTTCGTGGCCGTACTTCCACACCGGCCGGTTCAATACGCTCCCGGATGCGGTCTCGTTCTATCGCGATGTTTCGGCAATGGCTCGCGCGGGTTTGGTGCGAAACGGTGATCCCAAGTTAAGCGGCATTTCGCTCGACGCAGGAGCCGTTTCGCCGCTGGTGGCGTTTCTCCGTTCGCTCAACGAGGATTATCAGGATATTCCGTGTCCGTGCGACTGAAGCGAGCGAGGACTGTGTTCCGCGTAGTGACGGGTAATTTTTGTCGGCGAATTGCCATTGAGCGCTAGTTCAAGTTGAGTCGGAAAAATCCGTTCGTCGCCGGCGAGGGAATGGTGATGCTCCGGTTCGTTCCGTTGTCGGAGATGCTGTAACCGGCGTTTGACCAAACCTTGGAGTGGCTGAGGTGGGAACTCTCTTGCAACACGAACCGTGGCGTTGCCGAGGGCCACTTCAAGACAATCCCATTTCCGGAGGCGAAAATACTCAAGTTGGGGACGGCAATTCCGCAGCTGATGCGATTGTTGCCCGCGTCTGCGACGTACAGCCAGCCATTGGTGTTCACCGCGATGCCGCTCGGTCCGGCGAAGTGCGCTGCATTTCCTTCTCCGTCCGCGCCGCCGAACGCGTTGGCGAATCCGCCGATTGTGGTGACCAATCCGTTGCTGGTGATCTTTCGGATTGTGGAGTTGCCGGCGTCGGCCACGTACAAGTTGCCGGCTCCATCCATTGTCACGCCGAACGGAAAGTCGAATCTCGCCGCGCTACCGACGCCGTCCGCGCTGCCAATCTGCCCCGCGCTGCCGGCGATGGTGGTCACTGTGCCGGTGCTGCTCACCATACGGATCGTGGAGTTGCCTGAATCTGCCACGTAGATATTTCCCGCGATGTCCACGGCGATACCGTTTGGAGTGTTGAACAATGCCGCCGTGCCCAAGCCGTCATTGTTGCCGGGGTGACCGGCACTCCCGGCGAGCGTTGTAACTGCTCCATTGCTTGTCACCTTGCGGACCGTGTGATTGAAAGTGTCGGCCACGTAGATATTTCCCGAGGCGTCCACGGCGAGTCCGGACGGGTCCGAAAACCGCGCAGTGCTGTTCGTGCCATCGGTGCTTCCGGGCAATCCAGGGCTGCCGGCCAATGTGGTGACAGTTTTCTCGCCGGTCACTTTGCGGATCGTGTGGTTGTAAGTGTCGGCGATGAACAGGTTGCCGGCGGCGTCCACCGCGATTCCGAAGGGCGATGAGAACCGCGCCGAGCCGCCGACGCCGTTCGCGCTGCCGGCCGAACCGGGAAACCCGACGAGCGTGGTGACTACTCCGTCACTTGCCACCTTGCGAATCGTATGATTGTAAGTGTCCGCGACGAAAAGATTGCCGGCGCTGTCCGTGGTCACGGCGGACGGGGAAAAGAATCTGGCCACCGCAGGATCGACGTCCTCGGTCCCCGGGTGTCCCGGGCCGCCCGCTAGAGTCGTAACCTCGCCCGCTGTTGTCACTGCGCGAACTGTGTGGTTGAGCGCGTCGGCCACAATCAAATTGCCCCCGCTGTCGGCGGCAACGCCAGCCGGTATAAAAAAACGTGCGGCGCTGCCGTTGCCGTCAGTATTGCCGCTGAGTCCAGCGCTGCCCGCCAAGGTGGTGACCCCGCCAGTGCTGGTGATTTTCCGAATTGTCGAATTGCCCAGATCCGCGATGTAGAGATTTCCATTGGCGTCGGTCGCGATTCCCGCGGGCGCGAAGAATCGCGCGGTTGAATTGGTGCCGTCGTTGCTGCCGAATTGTCCGGCGCTGCCGGCCAGGGTCGTCACCACACCCGCGCTGGTCACTTTGCGAACCGTGTGGCTGGCGTTCTCCGTGACGAAAATGTTCCCCGAATTGTCCGTTGCTACTCCGAAAGGCGACGAGAACCGCGCGGTTGAATTGGTGCCGTCGTTGCTGCCGGATTGTCCCGGGTTCCCTGCCAAAGTCGTTACCACCCCGGTGCTCGTGATTTTGCGGAGCGTGTGATTGGCGCTATCGGCGACGTACACGTTTCCCGCTTGATCTGTGGTCACACCAGTGGGCGAAGAAAACCGCGCGAAGCTGTTGGTGCCGTCGGCACTGCCGGATTGTCCCGCGCTGCCCGCCAGCGTCGTGACGTCGCCGGCACTGGTCACTTTGCGGATCGTATGGTTGAACGCGTCCGCTACGTAGAGATTGCCGGCAGTATCCGCCGCCACGGCGTAAGGGCGATTGAAACGTGCCGCGCTGCCGGTTGCGTCGGCGCTGCCCGGTTGACCGGCGGCTCCGGCAATCGTTGAAACCAATCCGCTTGGTGTCACTTTGCGGAGAGTGTGATTCATCGTGTCGGCGACGTACGAATTGCCAGCACTGTCCCGGGCAATTCCGAACGGCGTGTTAAACCGCGCCCTGCTTCCAGCGGCATCGTCACTGCCGGCGCCGGTTGGGCTTCCTGCCAGCGTCGTCACTGAACCGGTGCTGGTTACTTTTCGGAGGGTTGAGTTGTCGGTGTCTGCCACGAATAAATCACCCGCGGCGTCCACCGTGATGCCGGAAGGAAAATTGAATAGTGCTGCTGAGTTTGTGCCGTCCGCGCTACCGATCTGTTCGGAACTGCCCGCCAAGGTGGTGACCACTCCCGCGCTGCTGATTTTGCGAATGGTGGAGTTGAACGTGTCGGCGACATAGAGATTTCCGGTGTTGTCCACGGTGACGTCGGAAGGATAGTTGAAACGGGCGACGGTGTTCGTGCCGTCCGCGTCGCCGGTTGCTCCCGCGCTGCCGGCGAGCGTCGTGACAACGCCCCCGCTGGTCACTTTGCGAATGGTGGAGTTGTTCAGATCGGCGACGTACACATTGCCGCTGCTGTCCACGGTGACTCCGGCGGGATAACTAAACTGCGCGCTGGTGTTGGTTCCATCGGAATTGCCAAATTGCCCCGGCGTGCCCGCCAAGGTCGTGACCACGCCGGCGCTCGTCAGCTTGCGGATGGTGGAGTTGGCGGAGTCCGCCACGAACACTTCGCCGAAGTTGTTCACGGCGACGCCTGTGGGTTCGTTGAAACGCGCTGTCGCATTGGTTCCGTCGGCGGTGCCCACCTTTCCGGCGCTGCCGGCCAACGTGGTCACTTCGCCCCCGCTGGTGATCTTACGGATTGTATTGTTGTAGGTATCGGCAACGTACACGTTGCCCGCGCCATCGACCGCCACTCCGGTGGGCGAGGAAAACCGCGCGGCGCTTCCGATACCGTCAGCGCTGCCGACTTGGCCCGGAGCCCCGGCGAACGTGATGACGACTCCGCTGCTGGATACTTTGCGGATGGTGTGGTTGAACGTGTCCGCGACGTATACATTGCCTTCGGCGTCGACGGCGGTACTGGAGGGCGAGTTGAATCGTGCGCGCGTACCAGTGCCGTCCGCGTTACCTGCGCCGCCGGGTTGGCCGCTGAAATTTCTCCACGCGTAGGTTGGCGTGGTTTCGCTCGCTGCGGAGACACAGTTCGCGACCAGAAGGATTGCGCAAAGGGTTTGCCTCAGTGCGAGGGTGAGCTTCATCTCGGTTGTTGGTTTTTCATTGGTGGATTGTGCGGAACCCACAATAGTCGGCTGTCATTGTCAAAACCGACGCGACCAAGTCAACGTGAAACCCGGTCGCTCAAGGTTCTGCGCGGTTGAACTTCTCGCCCGGCGACGGCAGGATGAGCGGTGAGTTCCATGCACGGAAGATTCATTTCAATCGCAATTCTGTTTCTCGCCGCCGGGGCGCTCGGCGCGGGTCGCGACATCGAGCAGTTGTTGCGCGATCGGACTGCGATTGAGCGGGTTTATTACAACCACCGTCTCGGTGAAAAGCCCGCCTTTGAGAAGGTCTCGCCACCCTCGCTGATCGAACGTCTGGTAAAGGATGACCTCCGCAAGGAATCTACGCTCAAAAAGGTCTACGGTGTGGAGATTTCTTCCGCGCAACTCGACGCTGAGGTGAATCGGATCAACACGACGACGCGGGCGCCGGAAATTCTCGCGGAGCTGAAATCCGCGCTGGGCGGTGATCGGGCGCGATTTGCTCGCACGGTAGCCAAGCCGATCTTGGTGGAGCGTGTCCTACGTGACAGATTTGACAACGACGATCAATTGCACTCCCCTCAGCGTCGGCAGGTTGAGGCCGCGCGTGCGCAATTGCTCACGGCAAAAAACAGCGGCGCTTCCAGCGACAAACTGCTAGCGGTGTTCAAAGCCGCTGGATCGAATCAAGTCTCGGAATCCACTTGGCTGCTGGGCGCGCGGACGAATGTGTTGGCGTCGTCCGCGACAACTGATCAATTGGAAATCAAGAAGCGCTTCGGTCCAAATGCGCAATTGTTGACGCCGTCGCCACCTGATGCCGATCGGAAGTTTTACTTTGAAGATCTGCCCGGCGATTTACAGCAGGTGTTGCGCGTGCAGCTGCGGCAGGCGGGAGACGTGAGCGCAGTAATCGAGATGCCCTCGGGTTTCACGCTTTACGTTGCCAAGGAAAAGACATCGGAGAAGCTATCCGCCGCCGTTCTTTCGGTGCCCAAACGTAGTTACGAGCAATGGTTGGAAGAGCAGGGCGGGGACGTGAAGTAGAGGAAGGCGTTCGCCTAGTTGCCCGTTTGCGTTGTCCGGAGACTAAGGATAAAGCTGCCAACTGCAGTGGCTAGCCGGCGGCCGCAAAAATCTACCTGCTTCTGAAAAGTCATCAGGCGAGGAATGGTCCCTGGTGATCGGATCAATTTCCACGCGAGTTTTACGAAGCTTAGGTTCTGCTGCTCGTCGACGAGCGCGTTGAAATCCAGCGGAAGCGATTCGTTCGCCGAGTCGGAAACAATGCGAAGGGTGATCGAGGGCACGCCAGCCTCTCGACACACTTTGTGAATCGCGGTGGATTCCATTTCCACGGCGTCGGCTCCGGTCGATTTTCTCACTGCAGCTTTTTCGTCCGGAGTCGTCGCGATTCTCGTCGAGCAATGGAAGCGAATCGAATGAACGCCGAGGGGGCTCAGCTCTTTCCGGAGCCTTTCGTCCTGCGTGTCCGTAAGCAAGGCGCCGACAGGTAACTCAGGTGTCAATCCGCCGGCAAAGCCGGAACTAATCATTAGCGAGGGGCGAGTTCCGGTCAGGGCTTTGCGCGTTGCGGCTTCGGCGTTGGCCGTGCCCATGCCGGTGATAACGATGGAAACCTTGCCCAACGTTCTGGCCAGCTTGCGGAACGCCGCCGCCTCGGCGGTGGTGGCGAAGCAAACGGCGATGGGATCGTTGGCGTGCACGCGAACAGGTCTGGGCGCGTGAGGGGCTTAGCGCGCGGGTTGGAGTTCCCCGTTCACATGGCCGTTGTTGCTGTGCGCGAGGGTTTTCTCCAACAGGTTGCGATACGTGGCGAGCGCCAGCAGCGGCCAGCTGTTCCGGTACATGTCGTACTTTAAGTAGAACACTTTCGGGAAACCGGTGCCGGTGGTCTCGGCTTCGCTCCACGATCCATCAGGATTTTGGGTATCGATCAAATACTTCACGCCGCGAACCAGCGCGGGATTGTAAGGATCGTCGAAGGCGCACAGCCCCATCACCGCCCACGCAGTTTGAGACGCAGTGCTTGGTCCCTGACCTTTGAAGACTGGATCATCGTAGGTGTTGCAACGTTCGCCCCAGCCGCCGTCTTCGTGCTGGACGCTTTCGAGCCACGCGCCGCCTTTCTTGAGCCACGGCTGATTCATGTCGAGATTCAACGCGCGCATGCCGCGGAGAACCTGCCAGGTGCCGTAAATGTAATTCACGCCCCAGCGGCCATACCACGAGCCGTCGGCTTCCTGTTGTTCGCGGATGTATTGAAGCGCGCGTTTTACCTGTGGGTGGCTTGAGTCCCAACCTTCGTAGCCGAGCAGTTCGAGAATGCGCGCGGTGATGTCCGCGCACTCGGGGTCGAGCATCGCGTTGTGATCGGCAAATGGAACTTTCTCGAGAATGCTCTTCGTGCAGTCCTTGTCGAATGCGGCCCAGCCGCCGTCACGGCATTGGAAAGTCATCATCCACTTGAGCCCGCGTTGGAAGCACTCGTCGCGCTTCTTGGGATCGTCGGTGGGAATCTTGCGCAACGCGAGCAACACCATCGCGGTGTCGTCCACATCGGGATTCCATTTGTTTTCGAATTCGAATACCCAGCCACTCGGCTCAACCTTCGCGGGATTCTTGTACTTCCAATCGCCGCGGAAACGGATTTCCTTCGTCATCAGCCATTCGCAGCACTTTTTCATCTTCGGATGATCAGCAGGCACGCCGGACTCGGCGAGGCAGATGGCGACGATGGCGGTGTCCCACACGGGGGAAAGGCACGGTTCGATGCGGTAAGACGTCTCGGTCTCGTGCGAGTGCTTTCGCAGTTCGTTTTCAGCGCGCACCACTTGCGGATGATCGTCCGGATAGCCGAGCGCTTTCAACGCGATGAGCGAGTTGAGGATTCCGGGGAAAATGGCGGCCAAACCATCCGAACCCTCGAAGCGTTCGAGCATCCATTGCTCGGCGCGCTTGAGTGCGGTTTTGCGGAACGGGTGAATGCCGGCTTTGGCCCAGAGTTCGGCGAACTTGTGCAATCCATCGAGGCTGATGAAGAAATTCCGCCATGTGAATGGATTCGGATCGCGCACGAGGGCGAGATCACGTTCGTTGCAACCGTCGGGATAGAGCTCGTCGAGCGTGACCTTGACGGGGCGCGTCGGCTTGAAGTGATTGATAATTGCCAGTGGCACGAGCATGGCGCGCGACCAATTGCTCATCTCCCAGAAATTCACGTGAAACCACTTGCCGATGAGGATGACCTCGCACGGAATGGTCGGGACGTGTTTCCAAGAGTACAGCCCGAGCAGGGCGAGGTAGAGCTTGGAGAACGTGTTCATCCGCGGCACGCCGCCGAGCGCGCGCGCCACCTCGCGGGCTTTGAGCATGCGCCGGTCCGTGATGGGGATGCCGGCGAGTTTTAGAGCGAGATAGCCCTTGATCGTCGCGTTCACTTCTGACGGGCCGCCGTGGTAGATGTTCCAGCCGCCGTCGGGCAGCTGCATGGAGAGGATGTGATTGACCGCTTTGCGCTGCCACGCGGGATCAACTTTTCCGTTCCAGTGATGATACGCGATGAGGTCGGAAACCAGCGTGGAATCGACCATCAATTCGCCGATCCAGTAGCCTTCGGGCTTCTGCTCGTTCAGAAGAAAATTCTGGGAACGCCGGATCGCCGCCCCCGAGTCAATAGAGGCGCGAAATCCGAATTCTTGCTGGGCTGGTTTGATTCCTGCCCGGTGAGTGTCCGTGGAACTGGAAAGCACAAACCATAGTTTGCGAATGGCGTGCGGGGTGTAAAGAGTTTTGTCGGTTCAACAAGGATGGCAGCGACGCGGAAGGCGCTTTGAATAATGCCCTAAGGCAGTTGACTTCCCGCTTGAACGCGGGGCGGCTCAGCCCTGATAGCCGAGCAGTTTCCGTTCAGAGATCAGCTGGGCGACTTCTTTCGGCACCATCGTTTTCCACGTTTCGTCGCCGCCGCGGATCTTGGCCAGCACGTCGCGGGAGAAAATCGGGAGGCACTTGTCGTCGATGTCGCGGAGACTTTCGATCACGCGATTTTCGATGAGGTAGGCATAAAGATGGCGGAGGTGCGGAGCCACGCGGAGATTTCCTGCCGTGATGAGCGCGCCGGTCTGCTTTTCCTGGACGGGATAAACGTAGAGCTTGAGATCGTTTTTGAACAGGCGACCGAGTGATTCTAAAATACCGCCTTCCAGATCCGTGTAGTATTTTTCGTCAAAGAGATCCTTCAAGCTCGGCACACCCATTGCGATGCCGATCATCTTCTTTGTATAGAGGAACAGATATTGCGCGAGGCGGTGATACTCGAGGTAGTTGGAAATCAACACATTCTTGCCGAGCGCCGTGAGGCAGTCGACGCGGTCGAGAAAGTCCTGATGATCAATCTTGTCTCCGTCCGTGAGATTCTTGAGCGTCATTTCCATCAGCACGAGCACTTCCTCGTTCTGGACTTTGGGCTCTTGCACGAACTGCGCCGTCGCGCAATTGAGCATGTCGACCGTCGTTTTTGTAATCGGTCGGAAGCTGCCGCGCTCCACGATGATCGACTTTTTGTAGAGCATGTCCGCCGCTTGAATGACTTCGCCCTGCGAATTGAACATGGCCGCCTTGGTGAGTCCCTTCTGCACGAGCTGCAGCGCGATGATGCGGTTGTCGACGTTCTTGAACGCCGGTCCGGAGAACTTCGCCATGTCCACTTCGATGCGATCCGTGGTCAGATTATCGAGCAACGAATCGATCAACGCCGAAGGGTCTTCGTGCAGATAAAGCGCGCCGTAGATCAGGTTCACGCCAATAATTCCCAGCGCTTCCTGCTCTTGAATGTTCTCCTTATCGATTAACCGCACGTGGATGATGATCTCGGAAGGCTCTCCGCCGGGAGTGGTTTGGAAACGCATGCCCAACCAACCGTGCGCTTCGTCGCGACGGGTGTAACTCTTCGCCGCCACCGTATCCGCGAACACGAAGAAACGGGTCGTTGCTCCGCGCTTTTCGTTGAGTCGTTCGACCATCAACTTGTACTCGTGATCGAGCATCGTCACGAGGCGATTGCGGCCGACGTAACGATCGCACTTCCCGTAAATCGCATCGCTCACGATCATGTCGTAAGCGGACATTGTCTTGGCGATGGTCCCCGAAGCGCCGCCCACACGGAAAAACCAGCGCGCGACTTCCTGCCCGGCGCCGATTTCGGCGAACGTGCCGTATTTGGTCGGATCCAAGTTGATCTGGAGCGCTTTCTGGTGAGTTCCGAGTTCGCTATTCTTCATACCTTTAAACAGGTCATCAGGTTTCCCGGGACCGGTCAACTGTGCGAGCGCATTCGGTGGCATAATATTTCTTGCTTACACCATCGGCTAACATGGGTTTTTCTAAAACGTCCACCGGACGCCCCCGCCACCGCTGGCCCACTATTCCTTCGCCCAGAAATCCAGCACGAACACATCCGCGAGCAGGGGGCCGACGAGCTTGCCGAACTCCTTGTGCGCGGGATGCGGCAAATAGCCATCGCGATCCTTCTCCGACTTGAAGCTCAGAATGAAACAATGCGTGCAACCCTTGTTCTTCCCCTCGGGACTGTTGTTCACGCCGTATTCGAAACCGACGATGCCGGGAACTTTCTTCGTGAGTTCCTTGAACGCGACCTCCACTTTCTTGATCTGCTCGTCAGACGTGCCGTCCTTGAATTTGAAGGCGACCACATGTTGCAACTTCTTGCCAGTCCCTTCGGCGGCGTGAAGATTGGCGGTGGCGAGGAGCGCGATGGCGCAGGCAATGAGTGTAGATAGCAATTTCATGCCGCGCACAATAGAAGTGGTCAGGCGTGATGGCAAGGGTCGCTCCGCGGCAACTACTCCTTCACGCGGTAGCGGCGATTTGTGTAGAGCTCGTCGGCGGTTTGGAAGATCGCGATGGTGTCGCGTTCCTGTTCCAAATCTTCTGCGCTTGGTTTGGCGAGGCGTGTCATGTCCACCTTCTTCGGGTCGCCCTGATAAAATTCCACATCGTGTCGCAGGCCGAGAACTACGAGCCGGCCATCGCGATAGAGCCCGATGTCGCGGTTGTGATGGAGCACGGCTTGCGCGTTGGTCGCGGCGGAATGAAGAAGGTTGCGTCCGTAAAACATCGTGTCGTAGGGGCGGCCAATCAGCCCTAGCAACGTGGGCGCGACGTCGAGGGAGGAACCGAGTTGCGGCATGCGCACGGGGGATTTCACGATCGCCGGCCCCGCGAGCAGCACGGGGATTTCGTAGGACTTGATCGGGATGCTCTGGCTGCCGTAAACGCGCGCGCCGTGATCGGCAACGACGGCGAAAATAGTGTTCGTCCAGAATGCTTCCTTCCGCGCGGCCTTGAAGAACTGCCCGAGCGCGTAGTCGGAATATTTCACGGCATTCTCCCGAATTCTCTGCTCGGGATCTTCCGGTATGCGCCCTTTGGGATACGTGTAGGGCTTGTGGTTCGAGACGGAAAGGACAGTGCCGAAGAACGGTTTGCCGGACTTGTGCATCTCGCGGAACTCTGCGATGGCGCGATTCATGATGTCCTCGTCGCACACGCCCCAGATCGTCGTGAAGGTCGGATTCTCGAAATGCTTCTGCTCGACGAAACGGTCGAAACCATTCGCCACCGTGAACGCGCGCATGCCGTCGAATAATCCCCGTCCGCCGTACAGGAAGACCGTGTCGTAGCCGTCGCGCTTGAGCACGCGCGCGATCGTTTCGACATTCTCGGAGCGGTCACGCTTCACGATCGAGTCGCCGGGCAACGGCGGGAACGACGAGAGCACGCCTTCCATGCCGCGCACGGTGCGATTACCGCACGCGTAGATATTGGTGAACAACATCCCTTCCTCATTCGCGAGCTTGTCCATTTCCGGGGTGAGTGTCGGACCGGGGCGACCGAGGCTGCCCCAGAATTCCGAGCCGAGACTTTCTTCGAGCAACAGCACGACATTGAGGCGTGGGCGATTGGCGTCGCCGGCGACACGGCGTTGGATCGAATCCACGTCGCCGACAAACGTGGTGTCCGGTTGCGTCAACATCTTGCGCGTGCGGGCGAAGGCTTCGTCACCCGGGATCGTTTTGTAGAACGCGGCGAACTCGAGGTGATGCGTCCACGCTGCGGTGAAGAAGGCAATGGAGCCGTTGTTGGCGAGTTCCTTCAACAGCCGCTCGTCGGTAAAACTATTTCGCCGCGCTGTGATGTTCGGGAGAATCAACGCGCCAATCACGGCGGCCGCAATTGCGCTCAGCAACAGTTTGCCGCCGCGTGGAGGAGCGGGCATGGAGGGCGTCGCCCACACTTCCCGGAAGAGTTTGTTCGCCGCGATCACCCACGCGAGAGCGATTAGCGCGCAACCAGCAACTACCCAGTTCACGGGATACGAGTCGCGGATGTTGATGAACACTTCGTGCGGGTAGAGCAGGTAATCGACGGAAACCGTGTTAAAGCGCGACTTGAATTCCTCGAAGAAGAAGAACTCGGCGATCACGAGAAAGATTTGGATCAGCCAGAACAGCCAGAGCGCCGCGGAGAAAACAATCCGGTGCCACGTGGCGCGGAACCAACGGAACGGAACGATCCACATCCATATGAGCCACGGCAGCACGAGCAGCAGCGCGACGAACGCGTCCAACACGAATCCAAGGATGAAGGTCTGAATCACTTCCCACGCGGTGACCGTGCCGGTGGATTTGAACGCGAAGAACAGGCACAGCCGCAGCGCAAACTGCGCCACGAGGAGCGAGATGTATTGAAATCTGGCGATGCCGAAACGGGAACGTTTCCAGCCGGGCGTCGTTGTGGATGTGGATGCGGTCATTCGATAATGAGCCGCATCATGGCTGCGAGAGGAGAAATGAGGAAATCATTTCCGCAGGTCATCGATTCGCGCCAATTAAACTTTTGCGTAAGTGCTCCCGGCCGGTCCCGCCGCGCGCGCGAGTTTGGCGCGACCGTTAGCGGCGAGATGTTCGAGCAATAGATAGATCGTTTCCGCGGAATCAGCGGCTCCGATCCCTTGCGCGATCTGATCGGCCGTTTGCGGCGTCGCGGACAATGCGGCCACGATCTTGTGTTGCAGATCGAGCACGACGGCGGCGGCCTTCTTGCCGGCTTCGACGCCGGGTTGATGATACGCGTTGATGTTGATCAGCGTGGCGTAGAAGCCGACCGCGCGTTCGAAGAGAGCGATCAAGCCGCCGACCGTTGGCGCATCTACGCGGCGAACGGTGATGGTCATGGATTGACGGTCGTTGCCGAACAACGCCTCGCGGGTGCCGAGCAGAAAGCCATGGAGGAAGTCACCCGACGTGGCGCCGGGTTCCACTTGCACTGAATCGTGGCCGGCTTCGAGCACGCGGAGGAAGGTGATGAAGAAATTGTTCACGCCGTCTCGGAGCTGCTGCACGTAGGCGTGCTGGTCGGTGGAGCCTTTGTTGCCGTAAACGCTGATGCCTTGATCGACGCGCTGGCCATTCAGATCGAGCCGCTTGCCGAGCGATTCCATCACGAGCTGTTGGAGATAGCGGCTGAAGAGGAGCAGGCGATCCTTGTAGGGCAACATCACCATGTCCTTCGCGCCCTTCGCGGCGGTGGCCTGATACCACATCAAAGCGAGCAGCGCGGCGGGGTTTTTCAACGTGTCGCGCGAACGAGTTGCCTCGTCGCACTTCGCGGCGCCGGCGAGCAATGCAGCGATGTCGATCCCTTGCAACGCGGCGGGGAGCAAGCCGACGGCGGAAAGTTCGCTGGTGCGACCGCCGACCCAATCGAACATCACGAAGCGCGTCAGCCAGTTTTCCTTCGCCGCGTGTTTGTCCATCGCGGAGCCGGGCATCGTGATCGCGACCGTGTGCTTCGCGAAATCCAACCCCGCCGCGCGATATGCCGCCGCGACGACGACCATGCCGTTGCGGGTTTCCGGCGTGCCACCGCTCTTGCTGGTGACGATGACGAGCGTTTCGCCGAGCTTGCCGGCCAGGCTCGCGAGCGTGCGCGCGATCCCGTCGGGATCGGTATTGTCAATGAAGAGCACCTGCATCTTATCCGTTGCCGGATGACCAAGCGCATCCGCAACGAACATCGGCCCCAGCGCGGAGCCGCCGATGCCGATGGACAAGACACGCGTGAACTTCGCCGCGCCGGGTGGTTTGATCTTCCCGCTGTGAACCTCGGCGGCGAACTGCGTCACCGCTTTCACGCTCGCGGAAATCTCCGCGGCGATGTCCTTTGTGGGCGCGAGTTGCGGCGCGCGTAGCCAGTAGTGGCCGACCATGCGCTTTTCGTCGGGATTCGCGATGGCGCCTTTTTCCAATTCCTCCATCGCGACGTAGGCACGATTCATCGCGGGCGCGAGCTGATCGAAGAACGAGTCGTCGAAGTGCATCCGGCTGATGTCCAGCGTGAGGTCGAGCGCGGGTACGGCGCACAGATATTTTTGGTAACGCTGCCAGAGTTGAGTGGAGTTCATGGGAGGGAGTGGTTACTTGCCGCCGAGAGCATTGGTCACGATTTCCTGTGCCTGGCTCACGATCGTTTTGAGATGGGCGTCGCCTTTGAAGCTTTCCGCGTAAATCTTGTAGAGATTCTCCGTGCCGGACGGGCGTGCGGCGAACCAGCCGTTGTCCGTTACAACTTTGAGCCCGCCGACCGGCGCGTTGTTGCCGGGCGCGTTGGTCAACTTCGCGGTGATTTTTTCGCCGGCGAGTTCGGTCGCGGTGACTTTCTCGCGGGAAAGTTTTTTGAACGCCGCCTTTTGTTCCGGCGTCGCGGGGGCGTCGATGCGCGTATAGGCCGGCGCGCCGAACTGCGCGGTGAGTTCGCGATAGTGTTCGCCGGGTTCCTTGCCTGTGACCGCCGTGATCTCGGCCGCGAGCAAGTTGAGCAGCAAGCCGTCCTTGTCCGTACTCCACACGGTACCGTCGCGACGGAGGAAGCTCGCGCCGGCGCTTTCTTCACCGCCGAAACACATCGAGCCATCGAACAAACCTTGCGCGAAATATTTGAAGCCGACCGGCACTTCGCAAAGCTTGCGACCAAGGCTCGCGACCACGCGATCAATAATGCTGCTGCTGACGAGCGTCTTGCCGACCATCGAACTCGGCGACCACTTGGGCCGATGCGTAAGGAGATAACGAATCGCCACCGCGAGATAATGGTTCGGGTTCATCAACCCCGCCGACGGCGTGACGATGCCATGACGATCGGCGTCGGGATCGTTGCCGAACGCGACGCGATATTGATCCTTCAACTTCACGAGGCTCGCCATCGCGTATGGGCTCGAGCAATCCATGCGGATCTTGCCGTCGTGATCGAGCGTCATGAAACTGAATGTCGGATCGATGGCTTTGTTCACCACCGTGAGGTCGAGTCCGTAGCGTTCCGCGATCGGCCCCCAGTAGCCCGCGCTCGCGCCGCCAAGCGGATCGACGCCGAGCTTGAGCTTCGCGCCGCGAATCACTTCGAGATCAATCACGCTGCCGAGGTCGTTCACGAACGGCCTCACGTAATCACGCTGCCGGGTCGTGGACGCTTTGAGCGCGGTGGAATAGGGGACGCGCTTCACGTCTTTGTTGCCGCCGCGCAGGAGCGCGTTGGCGCGATCTTGAATCCAACCGGTCACGTCCGTGTCCGCCGGACCGCCGTTCGGCGGGTTGTATTTGAAACCACCGTCGGCTGGCGGATTGTGCGACGGCGTGATCACGATGCCGTCGGCCAGACCGCTCGTGCGACCGCGATTGTGCGTGAGGATCGACCACGAGATGACGGGCGTGGGCGCGAAACCGTCGTCGCGTTGAATGACGGCGTCGATGGAATTTGCCGCGAGCACTTCGAGCGCGGTGCGTTGCGCGGGCGACGAAAGCGCGTGCGTGTCTTTGCCGAGAAACACCGGACCGGTGTAACCCTTCTCGCGGCGGTAATCGCAGATCGCCTGCGTGATCGCGAGAATGTGCGCCTCGGTGAAGGTCGAGTCGGCGGTGTTGCCGCGATGACCGCTGGTGCCGAAGCTGACCATCTGCGTGGGCTTCGATACGTCGGGCTGGCGCTCGAGGTAATCGCGCTCAAGCTTCGTGACGTCGATCAACAAATCTTTCGGTGCCGGTTTGCCGGCGAGAGGATGAACTGCCATAGCGGTCGTCGTTGTACGAGATCATCGCGCCTTTGCCACTTCAAAAATGTTTGAACCGCCCGGGATACAACTCGTCACGCTGACGGGGTGCGGGTAGATTCGCGGGGTGAAATCCCCGGCAATCATTCGTCGATCTGGTGCTGGACGATCGTTCGGCGCACTTCTCGTAATTCTGATTTCATTGTGGGGATTTTGTTGGTCGAGCTTCGCCGCCGCTCGCCCAAACATCTTGTTCATCATTTCCGATGATCAACGGCCCGACACTATCGCCGCGCTGGGCAATCCGATTATCCAGACGCCAAACCTTGATCGCTTGGTGAATTCCGGCACCACGTTCACGCGCGCGGTGGCGGCGTATCCGATCTGTCACGTGAGCCGCGCGGAGATTCTCACCGGCACCACCGCGTTTCGCAACGGAGTCCAATATCGCGGCACCAAAATCGATCTGAGTCTCGCGACGTGGGCGGGGACGTTTCGCGCGGCTGGCTATCACACGTGGTTCGTCGGCAAGTGGCACAACGACGGGCAACCGAAGCAGCGCGGTTACGAGGAGACGCGCGGACTGTTCACGAGCGGCGGCGCGGGAAAGGAAAAGTTAGCGGAGCCTTACGTCGATCATGCCGGGCGCAAAGGCACGGGCTACACCGGTTGGACCTTCAAGACGGACGACGGCAAAGTTGAGTTGGAAAAGGGCGTCGGTCTCACTCCGGACATCAGCCGGCATTTTGCCAACGCTGCGATCGAACTTATCAACCGCAAGCCCACCGAGCCCTTCTTCCTGCACGTCGCCTTCACCGCGCCGCACGATCCGCGTTTGGTGCCGCCGGGTTGGGAAAAGAAATACGAACCGAAGAAAATGCCGCTGCCGAAAAATTTTCGGGCGGAGCATCCGTTCGACCACGGTAATCTTCACGGTCGCGACGAAGTTCTCTTGAGTTCACCGCGGCAGCCCGACGAGGTGCGCGCCGAACTCGCCGCCTACTACGCCGCCATCTCCGGCATGGACGAACAGATCGGGCGCATCGTGGACGCGCTGAAGGCGACCGGCCAACTCGACAACACGATCGTCATCTTCACCAGTGATCAGGGGCTCGCGGTCGGCAGCCACGGTTTGATGGGCAAGCAGAACCTGTATGACCACACGTTTGGCGTGCCGTTGATCTTTAGCGGGCCGGGCATTCCTAAAGGCGCGCGTCGCAATGCAGATTGTTATCTGCGCGATCTGTTTCCCACGGCGTGCGAGTTCGCGGGCGTGAAAATTCCGGAGACCGTCCAATCGCGCGGCCTCGCGGCGGTGATCGCTGACAAAACCAATGCGGTCCATCCGTTCGTGATCGGCTACTTCACCGACACCCAACGCGCGATTCGGCAAGGACAGTGGAAGTTGATCGTCTATCCGCAGGCGAAGCGGACGCAGTTGTTTAATCTCGCCGACGATCCGGATGAATTGACCGACGTTTCGGCGTTGGCTCCGCATGCGCCGCGCGTGGGCGAACTTCGCGCTAAGCTCGTTCGCTGGCTCAGGGAGAACAGTGATCCGCTGAAACTCGATTGATGGGAGCCTGTCGACGACGCTCGGGGAAGTTTTCCCGACGTTGATTCTGCGCGGTGGTTTTATCGCTAGATTCTGCGGTGACCGGCTTGTAGCGTGCGCTCGTTGAATCTTATGAAACGCTCCTCCTTAATCTCGCTGGTGATGCTCGTTTCGGCCGCGGTGGTTAACGCCGCCGAGCGTCCGAACGTCCTCTTCCTCTTCAGCGATGATCAGCGCGCCGATACGATCGCGGCTCTTGGCAACAAGCACATCGCCACGCCGAATCTTGACAAGCTGGTTCACCAGGGCACTGCGTTTACCCGCGCGTATTGCATGGGCGGACTGCAAGGCGCGATCTGTGTGCCGTCGCGCGCAATGTTGATGAGCGGACGCACACTGTTTCGCGTGAAGGAAAATCTCCAAGAGCAAGGGACGTGGCCGGAGGAATTCCGCGAGCAAGGCTATGCGACCTTCATGACCGGCAAGTGGCACAACGGGCCCGCTTCCGCGTTGCGTTCCTTCGCTGAGGGCAAAGCCGTTTTCCTCGGCGGTATGGGCGATCCCTACAAGCTCAAGCTGCAGGATATTTCGAAAGAGCATACGTTCGTCAATCAGCGCGAGAGCGGGGAACATTCGGTCAAACTGTTCGCCGACTCGGCGATCGAATTCATTCGCGGACAAAAGGGCGTGGTGCCGTTTCTGTGCTACGTCGCGTTCAATTGTCCGCACGATCCGCGCGTGGCGCCGACGCCGTATCACACGCAGGCGAACTCAGAAAAGCCGCCGATCCCCGCGAACTTTCTTCCGCAGCATCCGTTCAACAATGGCGATCTCGTCATTCGTGATGAACGGCTCGCTCCATGGCCGCGCACGCCGG
Organism: Limisphaerales bacterium; assembly: GCA_044224905.1. Taxonomy (GTDB): domain Bacteria; phylum Verrucomicrobiota; class Verrucomicrobiia; order Limisphaerales; family JBGAJN01; genus JBGAJN01. The sequence goes on along the minus strand of JBGAJN010000004.1, from coordinate 360,048 downwards.
AGATCGTGAGCCAGCATCTCGCGGACTATTACGCCTACATTCGTTTCATGGACGATCAGATCGGCCGTATTCTCGAAGCGCTCAAAGCGAGCGGCCAGTACGACAACACGATCATCGTTTTCTCCAGCGATCACGGTTTGGCGATCGGCAGCCATGGTTTGTTCGGAAAGCAAAACCTCTACGATCATTCCATGCACGCGCCGTTGATCATCGGCGGCGCGGGTTTGCCGCAGGACAAGCGGGTGGATGGCATGTGTTATCTGCTCGATATCTTCCCGACGCTCGGTGATTTGTGTGGCGTGGAAGGTCCCCAAGGTAGCGAAGGTTTAAGTTTGGTGCCGGCCTTGCTCGGAAAGAAACGCGATCATCGCGAGGCGATCTTAACCGCGTACGCGAAAGTCCAGCGGGCGGTGCGCGACGACCGTTGGAAATTGATTGTGTATCCGCAGATCAACCTTACGCAGCTGTTCGATCTGCAAACCGATCCAAACGAGATGAACAATCTGGCGGCGAGTCCCGCGCATGCAGCGCAGCTGAAACGAATGTTGGCGATGCTCCAACAAGTGCAGAAACGGGCGGGCGACGGATTGCCACTGACGACCGACAAACCGGGTCCGCGCGAGTTCGATTTCAGCAAAGTGAAGCCGAGCGCGGGCGCGAAGGCGATCGAATGAGCGCCGGAATGTGGGCGGCTTGCCGGCGTTTCGAAATCGTCGGCGATTGAAGAGGAATGCCGGCATGTTGTGCGCAGCACTGTGCGCGTGCCGCTCGACAGACGTGGGCCACCTTTCTAACATCTTGACGATGAAACTCCGCTTTCTGTTGGGCGCTTGGGCTGTGCTTTCGGTCTTTGCCTGGTGTCCTGAGAGCTTTGCCACCCAGCGCCCCAACATTCTCCTCGCGCTGGGGGACAACTGGGCGTGGCCGCACGCCGGCGTGCTCGGGGATCCGACCGCGAAGACGCCCGTGTTCGATCGCATCGCGCGCGAGGGCGTGTTGTTCAACAACGCCTTCTGCCCGGTGCCGTCATGCTCCCCGACGCGTTCGTGCATTCTCACCGGTCGCGCGGCGCATCAACTGGAGGATGCGGCGAGTTTGTGGAGCAAATTTCCGAAGACGCATCGCGTGTTCACGGACACGTTGCGCGAGGCGGGTTACGAAGTCGGCTTCATGGGCAAAGGCTGGTCGCCCGGCAACTGGAAGGACTTCGGCTGGGAGCAGAATCCCGTCGGCAAGGAGTTCAAAAGCTTCGATGACTTCCTCGGCGCGCGACCGGCGGACAAACCTTTCTTCTTCTGGTTGGGCAACGTGGAAACCGCCATGCACAAGTGGCGGTACGAACCCGAGTCATGGGCCGGTCTCGATGAGAAGAGTGTGAAGGTGCCGCCGGAATTTCCCGACACGCCGGTCGTGCGTTCGAACCTGCTCGCGTATTACGGCAGCGTGAAACGCATGGATGACTCGATCGGCGAGGCGCTCGCGGCTCTGGAAAAACGAGGGTTGCTCGACAATACCGTGGTCGTCTATTCGAGCGACAATGGCTGGCAGATGCCGCGCGGTCTCGCGAATTGTTACGACACTGGTTCGCGGGTGCCGTTGGCGGTGCGATGGGGGAAGAATCTGAAGGCGGGGCGCAAGGTGGACGATTTCATCAATCTCGCCGACTTCGCGCCGACGTTCCTCGAACTGGCGGGGTTGCGTCCGCATGCCGACATGACGGCACGGAGCTTCGTGAACGTGTTGATCGGAAGTCGGAGCGCCGTGCCGCGCGATCACGTCTTCATTGAACGCGAGCGGCACGCGAATGTTCGTCGCGGTGATTTGAGCTATCCCATCCGCGGCATTCGCACGAAAGATTTCCTCTACCTGTGGAACCTACGCTCCGATCGCTGGCCCGCTGGCGATCCGGAGGTGTACTACGCTGTTGGCGCGTACGGCGACGTGGACGGTTCGCGAATCAAGGACTACCTGTTGGCGAACCGGGAGAAACCCGAGTTCAAAAAGTATTACCAACTCCATTTCGCCAAGCGCCCGACCGAGGAGCTCTTCGACCTGCGCAAAGATCCGCACCAACTCATCAATGTCGCCGGTCAGGCAGAATATGCCGCGACGCAGAAGCAACTCCGCGCACGCGTCGAGCAGTGGATGCGAGAGACCGCTGATCCACGCGTCGACCCGAGCAACGATGCCTGGGACAAATATCCGTATTATGGCGGCCAGGCGAAAGAACTGGGTGGGGGCAAAAAGAAAGCGAAGAAGTGAAACTCAAACCCCAAAGCGCAAAGCTCGAGGGTAGATTCGAGCAGAAAACTCCCGGTCGGCCCTTTCAGGAGCAGATAGATCGCGCACCGACCGTGTGGATCGGTTCACCTATCGGGATTGGGTTGTTGGTGATTCTTTTGTGCCTTGAACTTTGTCCGTTGAGTTTTGCCGCGGGCGCAGCCGCAGGCGACACGAGCACGCTCACGGGAAAAGTAATGTGCGGTTACCAAGGCTGGTTCAACTGCGAGGGCGATGGTGCCGAGCGCGGCTGGGTTCATTGGACCAAGGGCAAAGGACCGCTCAATCCGGACAACGCGAAAATTGATCTGTGGCCGGATGTTGCGGAACTCGGCGCGGGCGAACGTTTCGCCACAGGCTTCAAACACGCGGATGGTCGCACGGCGGAAGTCTTCAGCTCTTTCAAGAAGGAGACGGTGGTGCGGCATTTCAAGTGGATGCAGGACTACGGAATCGACGGCGCGTTCGTGCAGCGATTTGCTTCCGGCGTGCGTGATCCGCGTTTCCTCAAACACAACAACACGATGCTCGCTCACTGTCGCGAAGGGGCGGAAAAAGCCGGCCGCGCGTTCGTGGTGATGTATGACCTCAGCGGGATGAACTCGAATCGCATGCAGCAGGTGATGGACGACTGGCGTTCGCTCCGCACCGAGTTGCGCGTGACGGACAGCGCGGCGTATCAGCGGCATCGCGGCAAACCGCTCGTGGCCGTGTGGGGCGTGGGCTTCAGCGACAATCGCAAATACTCCCTCGCCGAGTGCCGTCAGCTAGTGGAGTTTCTGAAACGCGACGGTTGCTCCGTGATGCTCGGCGTGCCGACGCACTGGCGCGAATTGAAAAATGATGCCGCCAAAGATCCCGCGCTGCACGCCGTGCTGAAACTCGCGGACATCGTAAGCCCGTGGACCGTGGGCCGCTATCGCGATGCGGCCACCGTGACGCGGCACGAGGAGAAGTTTCTCAAGCCCGATCTTGCGTGGTGCACGGCGGCGAAGCTGGATTATTTGCCGGTCGTTTTCCCCGGGTTCAGTTGGTTCAACATGTATGGCGAGGCGTTCGACAAGATTCCTCGTCGCAAGGGCGAGTTCCTGTGGTCGCAATTCGCCGCCGCCAAGCGCGCGGGTGCGAAGATGATTTACGTGGCGATGTTCGACGAGGTGGACGAGGGCACGGCGATCTTCAAATGCACCAATGACGTGCCGGTCGGCGGCGCCGCGAAGTTCCTCACCTACGAAGGATTGCCGAGCGACTTTTACCTCAAGCTGACTGGAGTCGGCGCAAAAATGCTTCGCGGAGAAATTCCGTTGAGCGATAAGATTCCCTCTCTAAACAAATGAACCGTCGAAATTTTCTCACCCAATCAGCCGCTGCGCTCGCCGGCACGTCGCTCGTCTCCAGCCTGATCGCCGCCGAACCGAAGCTGCGCCGCATCGTGCTCCGCTCCTCATGGCAGACGGTGAACATCGGCGACATCGCGCATACGCCTGGAGTGCTTCACTTGCTCGAGCAGTATCTGCCCGATGTCGAAGTGCGCCTCTGGCCCAGCAGCGTGAGCAACGGCGTCGAGGAAATGCTCACGAAACGTTTCCCAAAGCTGAAAATCATCAAAGGCCGCGAGGATATTTTGGCCGCGTTCAAGGAATGTGATTTCCTCCTGCACGGCTCCGGTCCGGGATTTGTGGCGAAGAAGGACGTGGCCAAGTGGCGGAAAGAAACGGGCAAGCCCTACGGCATCTACTGCATCACGAGCTCCGCGACGGACGAGGAATCCCGCGATCTTCTCAGCGGCGCGCGCTTCGTTTACTTCCGCGATTCCGTCTCGCTGCAATTCGCGAAAGACCACGGGGTCAAGTCGCCGATCATGGAGTTTTGCCCCGAAGGTTCCTTCGCCGTGGACCTGCGCAACGACGCTGCGGCGGACGCTTTTCTCAAAGAGCACCAACTCGAAACGGGCAAGTTCCTCTGCTGCATTCCGCGCTATCGCAACACGCCCTACTGGAAGATCAAGAAGGGCTACGCGTTCGACGAAAAGAAGCACGCACGCAACGAGGCGATGAAGGAGCACGATCTCGCGCCGTTGCGGGAGGCAATCGTCGCCGTCGTGAAGCAGACCGACATGAAGGTGCTCGTCTGCCCCGAGGACGCGAGCCAGATGGAGATCGGCAAGGAGATGCTCGTGGACAAATTGCCCGCCGACGTGAAGGCGCGCGTCGCGTGGCGTCCGAACTACTGGCTCACCGACGAAGCCTTGAGCACCTACGTGCGCAGCGCCGGACTCTTCGGCGCCGAGATGCACAGCCCGATCATGTGCATCGGCAATGGCATCCCCGCCATCGTCTGCCGCTGGGCGGAACAGACGAGCAAGGGCCTCATGTGGCGCGACATTGGCCTCGGCGAATGGCTGTTCGACATGGACAAGGAAGACGAAATCCCGCGCATCGTCCCGGCCGTGCTCGCGATGGCAAAAGATCCCGCTGGCGCGAAGGCAAAAGCGGTGAAGGCGCGCGAGTTCGTGCAGCAACGTCAGCGTGAATCGATGGCTGTGGTGGGAAAGAATCTGCCTGTTTGAGTGAGCATCCTTCTTCACGTCGTTGACGCGTTTACGAACCGTCCGTTCGCGGGCAATCCGGCTGCCGTCTGTGTTCTGCCTGCGCCGCGCGATGATTTATGGATGCAACTCGTCGCGCGTGAGATGAACCTTTCCGAGACGGCATTTCTGCATCCGATCGACGGTGGGTTTTCGCTGCGCTGGTTCACGCCCTCGGTGGAGGTGAAACTCTGCGGTCACGCGACGCTCGCCAGTGCGCACTCGCTGTGGGAGACCGGTGCGCTCGCGTCGGATGAGGAGGCGCGTTTTCACACTCTGAGCGGCTGGCTTAACTGCCGTCGCGCGGGCGATTGGATCGAAATGGATTTTCCCGCGTTGCCGGTCCAAACTGCCGAGCCGCCGCTAGCCTTGCTGGAAGGATTGGGAGTGAAGCCGATATTCGTTGGCAGGGCGGTGCTCAATTGGCTCGTCGAGCTTCCGAGCGAACGCGCTGTGCGCGACGTTCGCCCCAATTACCAACGTCTCGGTGAACTGCCCGTACAGGGCATCATCGTCACGGCGCGCGCGGACGCGTCGGAGTTTGATTTTGTTTCGCGCTACTTCGCCCCCGGCGTCCGGCGTGAATGAAGATCCAGTGACCGGCTCGGCGCATTGCGCGCTCGGCCCCTACTGGCGGACGAAGCTCGGCAAGTCCGACTTCGTCGGCCACCAGGTCAGCGCTCGTGGCGGCGTGGTGAAAGTCGGCGTGCGTGGTGAGCGCGTATTGCTCGGCGGCCAGGCGGTAACGATGAGCCGCGTGGAACTGCTTCGATGAACAATTTTCGACCATGAGTTTTGTCATTCGAGAAGGAATCGCCGCTATGGATTTCGCGCGCGTGCACGCATGGCTGGCGGCGACCTATTGGACTCCGGGCATTGCCCGCGAACGGGTGGAGCGCGGCGCATCGAACTCCGCGCTCGTCATCGGCGCGTTTGATCCCGATGGCGCGCAGATCGGTTTCGCCCGCGTCGTGTCCGACAAAACACGGTTCGCTTGTCTCTGCGATGTGGTCGTTGATGAAACGTATCGCGGTCGCGGAGTGGGGCGCGCCATGGTGAAATATGCGCTCGAGCATCCGGAGTTCGCCGCCGTCAACACGTGGACGCTCGCCACGCGCGACGCCCACACGGTGTATGCCCCTCTGGGTTTTCTGCCCGTGACGGATCCGGTCAGCCGGCCGGCGGATTGGATGGTTTTGCGGCGTTAGCCCGCGCTCATTTGTCGTCATGAAATGGAACCTGCGACTGGCCCGGATGGAGGACGCTCCTGCGCTCGAGGAACTCATTCCGCTCTCGGTGCGCGCGTTGCAGGCGGATTACTATTCATCGGCGCAAATGGAAGCCGCGCTGGGCCCGGTCTTCGGTGTGGATCGCCAGCTGATTGCCGACGGCACTTATTTCGTCGCCGAGCACGATGAGAAAATTGTCGGCTGCGGCGGTTGGAGCAAACGCAAAGCGGTCTTCGGCGGTGACCGCGCTCGCACCGGGGCGGATGAAATGATTGATCCCACCCGCGATCCCGCCCGCATCCGCGCTTTCTTCGTGCATCCGGATTGGGCGCGCCGCGGAATCGGTCGCGCGATTCTCACGGCGTGTGAGACAGCGATTGTTGCGGCAAAGTTTTCTCATGCCGAACTGGTCGCGACGCTCGCGGGTGAACCGCTCTACGCGGCGTTTGCGTATCAGGTCGTGGAGCGGTATGAAGTTCCCCTGTCGGGCGGTTTGAAATTGCCGGTGGTGCGGATGAGCAAACGCCTGAATCCCGAATAACTTGAATAGCACGACGCTCAAAATATCGATTCGCGAGTTCCGCCACGGTGACGAGCCGGCGCTTTGGGAGGTCTTTCACTCGGCCATTCACCACTTGGCGGCTGCGGATTATTCTCTGGAACAAATCAGCGCATGGGCACCGGACGTGCCCGATCAGGAGAAATGGGCGGCGCGAATGCGGGGGCTCGCCCCTTTCGTTGCGGAATGCGATGGCCGCATTGTTGGCTATGCCGATGTCCAAGCGGATGGCTATGTGGACCATCTTTTTGTCTCACCCTCAGTGGCCCGATCCGGAGTTGGTTCATTGTTGATGAAGAAGATCCACGAGACTGCGTTGCTTCGAGGAACCCACTCATTGTTTGCGAATGTCAGCTTAACCGCCTGTCCGTTCTTCGCGAAGTGGGGATTCAGCGTCGAAGCTCAACAAACTGTTACAATTCGGGGCGTGAATCTAATCAACTTTCGGATGCGCAAAGACCTGAAGACATGATGCCCGGGCGGTGTCGTGCAAAACCAATCACCTACAATTTATGAGTGAACACAAAGCCACCATCCGCTGGACCCGCACTGGGCCAGATCTCCTCAAGGGCAGATATTCCCGCGAGCACACGTGGACCTTCGATGGCGGCGTGACGGTGCCGGCCTCGGCCTCGCCGTCGGTCGTGCCCACGCCGTGGTCGAACCCGTCGGGCGTTGATCCCGAGGAAGCATTCGTCGCGTCCATTTCCAGTTGCCACATGCTGACTTTCGTGTGGCTCGCGTCGCGCGAGGGTTTCGTCTGCGAGAGCTACGAAGATGAAGCCGTCGGCGTGATGGCGAAAAATGAACGCGGCGTCTCTTGGGTGAGCGCGGTGACGCTTCGGCCGCGCATTGCTTGGAGCGGTGAAAAGCAACCGACGGCGGCGGATCTTGAGCGCTTGAACCATCGCGCGCACGAGCAATGTTTCATCGCCAACTCCATCAAGACGATTGTTACCGTCGCCGCGCCACTCACCTGATCATGAACCGAAGAACCTTTCTCGCCAGTTCGAGCGCGGCACTCGCCGTCGCTTCACTTCCCGCAGCGGTTTCGACGGCGCGGGCTGCGGAACGCGAGGACAGTTTTGATGTGGTCGTCTACGGAGGCGTTCCGTGCGGCATCGCCGCGGCCATCGCGGTGGCGCGTGAAGGCGCGAAGGTGTTGCTCATCGAGCCGACGAAGCATGTCGGCGGACTCAACACGAGCGGCCTGAACACTGCCGAGACCGAGCACATGCTCAAGTGGACTTTCGGCGGCATCGCGCTGGAGTTTTATCAACGGATGGGCCGGCAATACGGCACGGACAAGCCCGCGTACTATTTCCAGTCGAGCGTCGCGGAGAAGGCTTTTAACGACATGCTGCGTGAGGCTGGCGTGACGGTGAAGTTCGGCGCACGCGTCAAGACGACCGAAGTGCGCCCTCAGAAAAACCTGAAGCGCGTGATGCGAGAAGTGGAGATCGACGGCCGCAAAATGCACTTGGACCGGCTCGAAGGGTCAGACAATCGAATCGACGGTATCACTCTGACTGACGGCACAAAGCTCAGCGCGAAAGTGTTTATCGACGCCAGTTACGAAGGCGATCTCATGGCGCGCGCCGGAGTTAAATATGCGGTCGGCCGCGAGAGCGTCTCCGAGTTCAACGAAGACGGCGCAGGCATTCGCTTCGAGGCCACGCCTCGTAAGGCGGCTACCGTTGATGAAAAGGGGAATCTGCTTCCGGGCATCAGCGGATGGGCCAAGGACTTCAAGGAAGGCGACGCGCACCGCGGCGTGATGAACTACAACTGGCGGCTTTGCATCTCGAAGGATCCGCAGAAGCGTGTGCCGTTCCCCGAGCCCAAGAACTATAACCGCGCGCGATATCGGTTGCTGCAGAACTGGCTTCACGAAAAGACCGTCGCGGGTGCGAAGGTCGTGCTCAAAGACATTCTCGATCTTTACCATCACGCGCCGAATCGCCCCGACATGATCGAGGTGAACAACAAACAGGCTGCGGTCATTTCCATCGGCGACTTCGGGCAGCAGTTCGATTATCCCGATGGAGACTACGCGACGCGCGATCGCATCATCGCCGAGCACACCGAATACACGCTGGGTCTGCTGCACTTTCTGGCGAACGACGAAAGCGTGCCCGAGAACCTGCGCAATGAGACGCGCGAGTATGGCCTGCACAAGGACGAGTTCGCCGATAATGGCCATTGGCCCTACCAGTTCTACGTGCGCGAAGCGCGGCGAATGCGCGGCGAGTTCGTCGTCACGCAGAAGGACGTGATCGAAGACCGGCGCAAACCGGACGCCATCGCGATGGGCAGCCACTTCATTGACTCGCATCACGTACAACGCCTCGCCGTGTCGCCCACGGAGTTCGTCAACGAAGGCCGCATCTGGCGGATCGGCTACGCGTACCAAATTCCGTATCGCGCCATCACGCCGAAAGCCGCGGAGTGCACCAATCTCCTCGTGCCCGGCGCCGCAAGTTACACGCACGTGGCGTATTGCACACTCCGACTGGAGAGCACTTGGATGATGGTGGGTCACGCCGCCGGAGTCGCCGCCGTCATGGCAGCGAGAGCGAACACACCGGTGCAGGGGATTGATGTCGCCGCGTTGCAAAACAAGCTGCGCGATCAGAAGCAGATCATCGATTTCCTCCCCGGCCAGCCGGAGAAGTTCGACAAGGGCAAAAACGAAAAAGAGTTCTAACGTGCTGACGCCACGTTGAGCGGCGCCGTTGTCAGAAGTCTTGCGCGATCGTTTCGGTTGCCTACGCTTTCGCGCATGCTCCGTCATTTTCATCGCGCCCTCGCGCTCGTTCTGCTGATTAGCGGGTACTCTTCTCTCAACTCGGCTTCCCTCGCCGCAGAATTTCCGGCGCTCTTCAATACGCAGGTGACCAACGATCTTCCGCTCACGCCCGCTGCTGAGGCATTGAAGCGAATCAAGCTCCCGCCCGGATTCAACGCCACGCTCTTCGCCGCTGAACCCGACGTGCAGAATCCCATCGCGATGGCGTGGGATGCGCGCGGGCGCTTGTGGGTGGCGGAAAATTACACCTACGCGGAATCGAAGGTCGGCTTCGAGCGGTCGTTGCGCGATCGCATTGTTATCTTCGAGGACTTGGATGGCGACGGGCACTTCGATAAGCGCACCGTGTTTTGGGATGGCGCGCAATTGCTCACGAGTATCGAGCTGGGCTTCGGCGGCGTCTACGCGATGTGCCCGCCGAATCTGCTGTTCATTCCCGATCGTAACGGCGACGACAAACCTGACGGTGAACCGCAAGTGTTGCTCGACGGCCTCGACGCGGGACGCGTGCGCCACAACATTGCCAACGGCCTCAAATGGGGCCCCGATGGCTGGCTCTACGGTCGTCACGGAATTCTCGCCACGTCGAGCATTGGCAGGCCTGGAAGTCCCGACGCCGAGCGCGCGAAGATCAACTGCGGCATCTGGCGTTATCATCCGACGCGCCACGTGGTTGAGGATGTCGCGCACGGCACGACCAATCCGTGGGGCATGGATTGGGACGCGCACGGCGAACCTTTTTTCATCAACACCGTCATCGGCCATCTCTTCCACGTGATTCCCGGTGCGCATTACCGGCGCATGTATGGAGAGGATCTTGACCCGCACGTTTACGGACTCATCGAACCAGCTTCAGATCATTTTCACTGGGATACGCGCGAGAAGTGGAGCGACATCCGCACGAACTTTTCCGACACGACCTCGCTCGCCGGCGGCGGCCACGCGCACAGCGGCCTGATGATTTACAACGGCGACAACTGGCCCGCGCAATATCGCGGCGCAATGGTCACGGTGAATCTCCACGGGCATCGCTTGAACATGGATACGCTGCAGCGGGAGGGTTCCGGCTACGTCGGTAAACACGCGCCGGATTTTATGACCAGCGGCGATCCGTGGTTCCGCGCGGTCGATCTCAATTTCGGCCCGGACGGCGGAGTGTATGTGATGGACTGGTCCGACATCGGCGAATGTCACGAGAACGACGGCGTGCATCGCACGAGCGGTCGCATTTTCAAAATCACTTACGGAAAGCCGGCGAAGCCCGCCGTCGTGGACGTTTCCAAATTGAGCGAGCCGCAACTCATCGAACTGCTCCGCCACAAAAATGAATGGTTCGCGCGACAGGCGCGGCAACAACTTCAGCAGCGTGCCGCGCTCAGTTCAGGCAATGCCCGTCACGATGAACTGCGAAAACTCTTTTCGTCATCGACCGATGGAGTGGAGCGACTCCGCGCTCTGTGGGGGCTGAATTCCGTCGGCGCGGCCGATCCATCGTGGCTGCGTGAATTGCTCCGCGATCGCGACGATCACGTGCGGACGTGGGCCGTTCGGCTGCTGGTGGATGATCGGACTCGGATCGACGCCGCCACTCCGCTTGTGTTCGCGAAACTCGCGAAGGAAGAGAAAGCGGCGCCGGTTCGGCTCGCACTTGCCTCGGGTTTGCAGCGACTGCCTGTCGCGACCCGCGCGGCGATCGCCGCTCCGTTGCTTGCCCACGCGGACGATGCGAGTGATCACAATCTCCCGTTGATGCTCTGGTACGGCATCAAAGCTATCGCAGATACTGATGCAGGCGCATTGGCGCGGCTCGCGGGCGGTTGTGAAATTCCGACCGTTCGTCGCTTCATCGCGCGCCGGCTCGCGGAAGATATTGAGAAGGCGCCGTCGCCGCTGAACGGGTTGCTGAATTTGGCGAGCGCCAAGGCCGTTGAGAGTTTCACGGCTGACATCATCGAAGGAATGTCCGAAGGCCTGCGCGGTCTGCGCAAGGCGGTGAAGCCCGCCGCGTGGGACGCTTTGCAGAAGCAACTCGCCAAGTCGATGAACGCCGGCCTGCGCGATCGAGTGCGTGAATTGAGCGTGCTCTTCGGCGACGGCCGTGCGCTCGAAGAAATCCGCAAGCTTGCCTTCGATGACGCCGCGGATATTGCCCAGCGCCGCGCGGCGTTGCAGACGCTGATCGAGAGTCGTCCGGCCGATTTGCGCGCGGTATGCGAGCAATTGATGGGCGTGCGCGATCTGGCGGGAGTGGCCGCGCGCGGGTTGACGCTCTTCGATGATCCGAAAGTCGGCGATTTCATCGCCAAGCGCTATCGCAGCCTTTACCCGCAGTTGAAGCCTGATGTTCTGGCATCGCTCGTATCGCGCCCGTCGTTCGCCAATGCATTGCTCGCCCACGTCGGCGATGGCGCGAATCAGATTCCCCGTGCGGACATCTCGGCTTTCCACGCTCGGCAGATTCGCAGTTTCAACGATTCTAAACTCAACGCGAAACTCGCTTCCGTCTGGGGCGAGGTGCACGACTCCCCGGTGGACAAACAACAACTGGTGGCAAAATGGAAAGCGCGCCTCACGCCCGCGGTGCTCGCGAAAGCGGATCGGAGTCAGGGCCGCGTGGTGTTCAACACCGTGTGCGGGGTGTGTCACAAACTCTACGGGGAAGGCGGCAGCATCGGGCCCGATCTGACCGGGGCAGGGCGGGACAATATCGATTACCTATTGGAGAACATGGCGGACCCGAGCGCGATCGTGGCGGCAGATTTCCGCATGTCGGTGGTGAATTTGAAGGACGGCCGCACCTTGAACGGCATCATCGGCGGGCGCACGGATCGAACGCTGACGATTCAAACGATGACCGAGAAATTATCCCTCGAACGTGGCGACGTGCAGAGTGTTCACGATTCGCAACTCTCCCTGATGCCCGAGGGTCTGCTTGACGCGATGAACGAAACGCAGGTGCGCGATCTGATTGCCTACTTGATGTCACGCGCGCAAGTGGCTTTGCCGAAGTAAAACAAGGTCCTCGACGGGTTCGGGCGTTTAGCAATCGGATCGACGCGGTATTTTTGTTTTCAACTGCGCGAAGCGTGTGTTATCCAATCACCGCGTGGATTTTTTCGGATCGTGGTTAAGCAGTGGCGCGAACACCCGATAAACCACCAGTGATGCCAGCGTAGCTCAGTGGTAGAGCAACGGTTTTGTAAACCGTCGGTCGTCGGTTCAATCCCGACCGCTGGCTCCAGTTTTACCGAGGATTCTCCATCAGTGTGTGTGCTCGATGCCTTTGGCGTGCTGCCAGGAGTGCAGGACGTGATCAATGATTTCGTCGAGACCGACTCCGTGTTTGACTTGAGCAAACACGAAAGGGCCGTCGCCGCGCATCTTCCGAGCGTCTCGATCCATTACGGCGAGATCTGCGCCCACAGCGGCCGCGAGGTCGGTTTTGTTGATGACGAGGAGATCGCTCTGCGTAATTCCTGGGCCGCCTTTTCGCGGGATCTTGTCTCCGCCCGCGACGTCGATTACCTGGATGGTGAAATCGGCCAGCTCGCGACTGAAGCACGCGGCGAGATTATCGCCTCCGGACTCGATCAATAGAATGTCGGGATGATAGGTGCGATGAAGATCCTCGAGTGCGAGGAGGTTGGCGGAAATATCCTCGCGAATCGCCGCGTGCGGGCAGCCACCGGTTTCGACTGCGCGTATCCGCTCGGCCTCGAGCGCATCGTGGCGCACCAGAAACTCTCCGTCCTCTTTGGTGAAAATGTCATTCGTCACGGCGGCGATGTTCAGCTTTTTGCGGAGGCGTTGACAGAGCTGCAACATCAGTGCGGTCTTGCCGCTGCCCACGGGCCCGCCGACGCCGACGGTGAAGGCGCGTTGGTTGAAGTCTCGATTAAGGGGCGTATCACGTTCGTGAAAGTGCCCGGGGTGCTCGAGATGTTCGTGCGTGTGACCGTGGTCGCCGTGGTGGTGATGATGTGGGTTCATAGGAGAAATGGTTTAATCGAAGACGCTCAGTTCGCGGTTGGCTTTGCGCAACTTGCCACACAAATCAAGACAGAGGTTGTGCCACAGCTTGAGTTTGATCTCGGGATGCGTTCGGTCAAGCCGATCGAAATCTTCGAGCTTCAACAAATCGCACTCCGCAACGGTGTCGGCGATGATCGTTGCTGAACGTGGGGCCCGGTCGATCACGGCCATTTCGCCGAAGATCATGCCCGGCGAGAATGTCGCTAGTCTTTTGTTTCCTCCCGAGGCAAGCGGCACTTGAACGCTCACGCAGCCGCGGGCGAGGAGATACAATTCCGCGGCGTCGGCGCCAGCTTTGATAATCGTTTCGCCCGCTGCATAAGTCCGGTGTTCCAAAAGCGGCGCGAGCACTTTGAGTTCTTCGGCGCTCAGCCCTTCGAATATCTGGAAGCTTGCAGCCTGGATGCGCTCGTCGACCGACGGAATTGAAAGCGCGGCCTGAAGTAGTTTGTTCTCACACCATTCCAGTGCGCGGTCGATGTCGCTGAACGAGCGGAACGTCGTCTCCAGTTGGTCACCAAGCTTGATCCGCATAAGGCGCTGCAACAGGCGGAGGTGATCGTGGCCGGCGAAGATCAGCGACTTTCCGTGGGCGGTGAAATCCATCAGCAGTCGGTGAAGCATGCCGCAGGCGCATTCGTTGACGCCGAGCACGCGCTTAAGATCCACGATGAAGTGGTCCGCTTGGTCGAAATGTTCTATCAAGTCACGCACCACGATTTCGGCGGTCGAAAATGTGAGGTTCCCTTGGAGTTGCCACACGCGGATGTTTTGGCCGGCAGACTGGAGCACGCGCTTCTCGGTCGGAGTGCGGACGCGGCTGGAGTTGAATTCTGCGCCGGTGAATTTCAAACGGATCGTCGAACGGCCGACACCCGGGCGGTTCAACACGTGCAGATCGAACGAGCGCGATAGCTCTTCGCACACGCGAACGCCGCGAACGCTATTGCCGTGGGAGTCGAGGGGTGGTGAGAAAACTCCGATGCCCAGCTGTCCGGGCAGCACGGCGATAATCCCGCCGGAAACACCGCTCTTCGCCGGCATGCCGACTTTGTAGAGCCACTCGCCGGCAAAATCATACATGCCACAGGTCTCCATCACGCTCAGCACGTTCTCGACGTATTCACCGCGGATGGCGCGCTTGCCGGTCACCGGATTCACGCCTTGGTTGGCGAGCGTTCCGGCCATGAATGCCAGGTCGCGGCACGTCACCGAGATGGAACATTGTTCGAAATACAACTCCACCGCAGGTGTGGGATCGTTGGTGAGGATTTCGAAATTGCGGAGCATGTAACCGATCGCGCGATTGCGGTGGCCGGTTTCGCTTTCCGAATGATAAAGGTTCTCGTCGAGCGTCAGCGGGCGTCCTGCGTAAGCGCCGAAAGTTTCCAGCAGTCGGTTCAAGCGCGTGTCCTCGTGACCGGCAATTAATCCGGCGGTCGCGATTGCGCCGGCGTTGATCATGGGATTCCGCGGCCGGCCGGTTCCCGGCTCGAGGCTGATAGAATTGAACGCGTCGCCCGTCGGTTCGACGCCGACTTTTTGCAGCACTGCACTGCGCCCGTGATCTTCGAGCGCCATGCCGTAAACGAACGGCTTCGAGATCGATTGAATGGTGAACGGTTGTCGCGTGTCGCCGATTTCGTAGACGGCGCCGGTCGCGGTCACGAGGCAGATGCCGAACCACTCCGGATTGGCTTTGGCCAGTTCGGGGATGTAGGTCGCCACTTTTCCATCAGTAATCGGGGCGCACTCGCGATGGAGCCGCTGGAGGAATTCAAGGACGGGTGAAACGAGGGAAGGTTCTGAGTTGGATTTCACGAGTTGGGTCTAGCTTTGAAAAAGGCGGGAGTAGAGTCGGTCCTGCGCGCCTTGGAACAGATCCAAGAGCGGTGCGGTTTGCGCGATGTGTTCGGTGGAGCGTTGCTCGTTGCGCGTGGCGACATCTTCGGCGACGGCTGACAAACGGTGCTGCAGCCCTTGCGCGGCAATGGGTCCAACGATGCCGAGCCGAACCGCGGCGCTGACGGTTCCGCGAAGTTGGAGAAACAAATAGAGCCGGAGCGCCAGCGTGCGCTGGATTTCCAACAAACGGGTGACGACGCCGAACACGGGCGCGAAATGACCGTTCATCTCGCGAGCTTGGTTTCGCAGTTCACTCAATGCACCGGCAGCGAACGATTTTTCAACCGACGCCAGGAACGACTGGCCCTGCGCGCGACTGGCGCGATTGGCGACGTGATTCGTGGTGAACGCATCGCACAGCGCATCGAGTTCAGCAAGCCGCTGCGGATCGCGATGGGCGTCATTAACGAAGGGCATTCCGGCTTGCCCAAACTGATGCAAGGTGGATTCGAGGAAGCCCGCGAGTTGCGCTTCATTGCGGACTTCGCCCAACTGCCACGCGGCTTCGAGCCCGCCCGAATGGCCGAAGCCACCGGTCGGAAACGCCGAGTCCGCGAGTTGCCAGATGAGCCAGTCCTGCTGCGGGTTCATCATCAGAACAGAAAATAGCGCTGCGCCAGTGGAAGAGACGTCGCCGGTTCGCACGTGAGTAATTCGCCATCGGCGGTGACCTGATACGTCTCGGGGTCGACCGTGATCCGCGGCGTCGCGTCATTCCATTTCATGTTGCGCTTGGTGAGCTTGCGGCAACCGCGCACGGCTTCGATGCGCTTGTTCAAGCCGTAGCCGGCAGCGACTCCCTTGTCGCGGCAGAGCGCGCTGACAAAGGCTAAGGAAATAGGGCCGGGCGCCGAACCGAACGCGCCGAACATCGGTCGCATAAACACCGGCTGTGGCGTGGGAATGGAGGCGTTGGGATCGCCCATCTGCGCCCACGCAATGATGCCTCCCTTGAGAACCATCTCCGGCTTCGCACCGAAGAACGCGGGCTTCCACAACACGAGATCGGCGAGCTTGCCGACTTCGATGGAGCCGATCACGTGTGCCATGCCGTGCGAGATCGCGGGGTTGATCGTGTATTTCGCGATGTAGCGCTTGATGCGGAGGTTGTCGTTGTCACCGCGTTCGCCAGCGAGGCGGCCGCGTTGTTGACGCATCTTGTGCGCGGTCTGCCAGGTGCGCGTGATGACTTCGCCGACGCGGCCCATCGCTTGGGAATCAGAACTCATCATGCTGATCGCGCCGAGATCGTGGAGAATGTCCTCGGCGGCGATCGTCTCGCCGCGAATACGACTCTCAGCGAACGCGACGTCTTCGGGAAGGCTCGGGTCGAGGTGATGGCAAACCATCAACATGTCGAGGTGTTCGTCGAGCGTGTTGACCGTGTAAGGCCGCGTCGGATTCGTGGAACTCGGCAGCACGTTCATCTCGCCACAGATACGGATGATGTCCGGCGCGTGCCCGCCGCCGGCGCCCTCGGAGTGATACGTGTGAATCGTGCGGCCCTTGAACGCTGCGATCGTGGCTTCGACGAAACCAGACTCATTGAGCGTGTCGGTGTGAATCGTGACTTGAATGTCGTGCTCGTCGGCGACGCTCAGGCAGCAATCGATCGCGGCGGGAGAAGTCCCCCAGTCCTCGTGCAGCTTGAGGCCAATGGCGCCGCCGAGAATTTGCTCGGGCAAACCTTGTGGCATCGCGGTGTTGCCTTTGCCGGTGAATCCGAAATTCATCGGAATCCTGTCCGTCGCTTGCAGCATCATGCGGAGATGATGCGCGCCGGGCGTGCACGTGGTGGCGCTTGTGCCGGTGGCTGGTCCGGTACCGCCGCCGACAAAGGTGGTGAGGCCGCTCGCGAGCGCATCGAAAGCCTGCTGAGGACAAATGTAGTGAATGTGCGTATCGATGCCGCCCGCGGTGACGATCAAGCCTTCGCCGGCGATCACTTCCGTCGTGACGCCGAAAATCATTCCGGGTGTGACGCCCGCCATCACGTCAGGGTTGCCCGCCTTGCCGAGACCGGCGATGAGGCCGTTCTTGATACCGATGTCGCACTTATAGATGCCGGTGTGATCGACGACGAGCGCGTTGGTGATGACGCAATCAAGCGCCTCCGCCTGCCCGACGCCCGCGGCCTGCCCCATGCCTTCACGAAGAACTTTGCCGCCGCCGAATTTGCATTCGTCGCCGAACACGGCGAAATCTTTCTCCACCTCAAGCACGAGGCCGGTGTCACCGAGACGAACTTTGTCGCCGGTAGTCGGGCCGAACATGTCGGCATAGTGGGTGCGCTTCATTTTGTGCGGCATAATCAATTCTCCTGATTGGCGAAGCCTTCGGTCTTGATGCGTTCGAGCGCGGCCTGCTTGCCGGCTTCCGATACGGAGCCATTGGCGAGATTGTTGCCGCCGCGAATGACTTTGGCGCCGGCGATTTCGACGAGCGTCACGGTCTTGGTTTCACCCGGTTCAAAGCGAACTGCAGTGCCAGCGGGAATATCGAGACGCTTTCCGTAAGCCTTCGCGCGGTCGAATCGCAGCTGTGCGTTCGTTTCGATGAAATGATAGTGGCTGCCGACTTGAATGGGCCGATCCCCGAGATTCGTCACGGGGAGTGAGATGCTGGCGCGACCTTCGTTCAACGTGAGCTCGCCTTCACGAACCGTCATCGCGCCCGGATCTGCGTCCGAAGGCGCCGTGTCCGGCTTGAAGATCGAGAGATCGGGCACCGGAAGAAAACTGCCGTAGAGTGCGAGATCAAGTTTTCCGTTCTCGGCGGCGATCGGATGATGAACCGTCACGAGCTTCGAGCCGTCGGGAAAAGTTCCCTCCACTTGCACGTCGTAAATCATCGCGGGCACGCCCGCCATCACTTGATTGCGTCCGAGAAATTGGCGACCGAGATCCATCAACTCCGCCACACGACGGCCTTCGCGGATGAACTCGAGCAATTGCGTGGCGATGAGCGCGACGGCTTCGGGATGGTTGAGTCGCAGTCCGCGAGCGAGACGTTTCTGCGCGAGGAAGCCGACGTTGTGCAGGAGCAGCTTGTCAATTTCGCGAGGGGAGAGGTGCATGAGTAGAAAGTGATTTAGAGTTTGTCGCTACCATTTGCGCGCCCAGGGATCATCGCCGAGCAGAGGCGCCACGAACCCGAGACGACTGCTGATTTCACGGCCGACTTGCTCGACGCTCGTGCCGGCGAGGCGCAGCAGCGCGCCGTGTCGGACGGGACTGGCCGAGCAGACAAAATCGCCGCGTCGCGAAATGGGCATCGCCGCTACGTCAGCGAGCAATTGCTCCGCCGCGCTGCGGATCGACTCGCCGATCAGCAACACGAGCGCGAGGCAGTTGAAACGGCCCATGCGTGCGGGGTCGGCAAGGACGGCGTCGTGCGGATCGAGGCAAAGGGAATCCACGAACACCCGTTGTTCGTCGCGGAAGACGTCGATGCGACTGCGGTAGCGCGAAAAGTTCCAGCGTTCGCCGCGCGCTGCGCGACCGGAGCTGAGCCAATCCACCAGCACGAGACTCGAGCTCGACGTGAGGTGAATTTGTTGTCGCTGTTCGTAGAGCGATTCGGAAAAGCACTGCACGGGATCCGGCGCGAGGACGAAGAGCGCATTGGATTCGACCGTCGCTTGGAGTTCGTGACGACAGGGGCGCGCGGCGGGGTTGCGATAAATTTTCGTCGAAGCTTGTGTGCCGAGAAAGCAGCGGGCGGATTCGCCGATCCGCACCCGGAGGTTAGTTTGATCGCCCGCCACGTAGCCGCCGCCGAGACCGCTAGTGAAGGCCCACACACTTGGGCCGCGAGATTTTGGAGTGAGGATCTTGAGTGGGCTGCGCGCCTGAATGCATGTGGCAGCGCTAAGTCCGGCGACGACTTGAACCTCAAGTCGGCCGTCGCCGGCGCGGAGCTTCTCGGCGGCTGGAGCGAGGTCCGCCGCGGGGTTCAAGAATGCAGTCCCCACACGATGGCGGCGGCGAGCACACAGGCAGCGCCGCTGAACTGAAGAGCGCGTCGGACTGAGCGGCGTTGCACCAGGCGACCGATGGCCCACATCAGACCGCCCGTGGTGGCGAGGGCGACGAGATGGTCCGGGCTCGTGAGCGCGTGGCTGACGCTAGAGTCCGTCAAGCTGTGGCCAGGATGCGCCACCGCCGAGAACGCACCGGTCAGGGGAGCCGCCAGCAGGGCGAGACGGGCAATGGTGTTGGATTGGCGAGTGGTTTGAATGGAGTTCATGGCGTTGCTCAGACAGTTAAATGTTGGCGGACAGTTTCGTCGTTCAGTTCTTTCATCGGACCTGACGCGACCACCGCGCCCCGGTCCATAATGTAAAAGTTGTCGCCAACGCTCAGACAAAAGTCCAGATATTGCTCCACTAACAAGATGCTGATTTTTCCTTCCTTTTTGATCTTCACAAGCGTGTCGCCAATCAGATCGATGATGTTGGGCTGAATTCCCTCGGTCGGTTCGTCGAGAATCAAGATCTTTGGATCGGTCAACAGCGCGCGCGCAATCGCGAGTTGTTGTTGCTGGCCGCCGGAAAGGACGCCGCCTTTGCGCTGGAGAAATTCCTTCAAGATCGGGAACAGCTCCAACACGCGATCGACCTGGCCGTTTACCTTAGCGCCGTGCACGACGAGGCTGATCTTCAAATTCTCCCACACGGTGAGGTGCGGAAAAATGTCGCGACCTTGCGGAACGTAGCCGATTCCGGCGCGGGAACGGGCGTCGGGCTTGAGCCCAGTCAGCGATTGGCCGTCGAGCGCGACTTCGCCGGTGTCAGCGGCGACGAGGCCCATGATGGACTTGAGCGTGGTGGTTTTGCCGACGCCGTTGCGGCCCATCAGGCAGACGAGGCTGTTCTTGGGCACCTCGACATTGACGCCGCGGAGAATACGCGAGCCGTCGTAGGAAACGGAAATGTTGGAAAGGGAAAGCATCGTCAGTGTTTCTCCTTCTTCTTGCGCCCGAGATAAACTTCAATGACGCGCTCGTTGTTCTGAACTTCGTCGACAGAACCTTCGCAGAGCACGCTCCCCTGATGAAGCACCGTGACCTTTCGCGCGATTTGGCGAACGAACACCATGTCGTGCTCGATGACCACGATGCTGTGTTTGCCGGCGAGGCTCATCAACAGCTCGCCGGTTTTATGAGTCTCTTCATCGGTCATACCGGCGGCTGGTTCATCGACGAGGAGGAGTTTCGGATTTTGCGCGAGCAACATCCCGATTTCGAGCCACTGCTTCTGTCCGTGCGCGAGCAATCCGGCTTTCACGTCGGCTTTGGAGGCGAGCCCGATCGTTTCGAGCACTTCTTGAATGCGGTCGCGCTGGGCGGGCGTGATGCGTGAGAATAACGTAGACCACACGCTGCGTTTGCCTTCGAGCGAGAGGAGGATGTTTTGAAACACGGTGTGCTCGACGTAGACCGACGGCGTCTGGAATTTGCGCCCGATGCCGAGACGGTTGATCTGATACTCGTTGAGCTGCGTGAGATCAGTGTCTTTGCCGAACTCAATCTTGCCGACGTCGGGTTTGGTGCGGCCGGTGATCAAGTCGAGGAACGAGGTTTTGCCCGCGCCATTGGGGCCGATGATGACGCGCAGCTCGCCCGTATCCATGTAGAAGTTCAGGTCCGAGATGGCTTTGAAACCATCGAACGTTTTCGTCACGCCTTCAACGGTCAGGATGAATTCCTTGGTCATTCTTTGGGCGCGGGTTCGAGTTTCGGCGCAACCACAGGTGCGCTTTTGGAAAACTTCTTTTTCAATTCACTCAGCTGCGACGGCAGGCCGATGAGTCCTTTCGGCATGAACAGCGTCACGAAGACGAACAGGCCGCCGAGGATGTAGGGCCATTGCTCGGCGAAAGAATGGGTGGCGAAGCTCTTTAGTGAGTTGATGCCGATCGCGCCGAGGATTGGTCCGAGCAGATTGCCGCGTCCACCGACTGCCACCCAGATGATCGCTTCGATGGATTTGTCCGCGCCCATTTCGCTCGGGTTGATGATGCCGACTTGCGGGACGAACAGCGCGCCACCGAGACCGGCGATGATCGCCGCGGTGACGAAGACGAAGAGCTTGAAGTTCGCGGTGGCGTAGCCGGAAAAAAGCACGCGATTTTCCGAGTCGCGCACGGCGCGTTGAATGAGGCCGAATCGCGTCGAGGTGAGCCAGCGGCAGAAAAGGTAAGTGAGCAACAATAGCAGGCCCGAGCAGATGTAGAGCGCGCGTTTGGTTGCGGGTGCGTTGACGATGTAGCCGGTGAAGGGCTTGCGCGCTAGATCCTGCGGAAAGGCGTCCTCCATCAGCAGGCGATTCACTTTAAGAATGCCCGCGTCTTTCGGGTTGCTCGCGAGCGCGGCTTTGGTGGTGTCCGACAACGCGATTCCTGCGAAGCGCTTCTCGTCGTAGATCGAGCCCGAGGCGATGAGCTTGTTGATATCGTCGAACAAGACCAACGGGATCTGGGACGAGAGTCCCGCGGTCAACAGCGCGTTCACCTTCACTTGATTCGTGGCCGAGACCTGGCTCCAGACGAACTTGGAGACGTTGTTTGATCCCTCCTTCAAGCGCATGGCAAACGCCGCGGGATCGCGAATCTCCGACGATTCGATCGCCGGTGTGCCGAGGAGGAATTTGAAATCCGTGAGTCCGTTGTTCCCGCCGAAGGTGAAGTCGTTCCGGAAAAACATCAGGCACGCGGCGTAGGTGAGTGCCTGGCTGAGGATCGAGAAGTAGACGCCTTTGATGCGCGAGCGGAACGCGAGGAAGCCGAAGATGTAAGCGACGATCGCCGGAACGAGCACGACCATGATCGCCGCGAACCAGAAGTGTTTGAACGGAATCCAGTGTGGCGGCAGTCCGCCGGTTTCCGGAAAGCGCGCGGGGAATTCGAGGAACACCATGAAGTCGGGAATCGCTTCGTGATACTGCCCGAGCCGGCTGATGTTCATCATCATGTACATCCCGAGGCAATAGCCGCCGAGCGAGAAGAAGAGGCACTGGCCGAGGCTGAGCAATCCGGTGTAGCCCCAGAGAAGATTCACGCCCAAGGCCAGCACGGCATACGTGAGGTATTTTCCGTAGAGACTGAGCGTGAACGTGCTGATGTGCAGCGCGCTATCGGGCGGGGTGAACGCGTTCAAGCACGGCAACACCACGAGGCCGATCAGTGTCGCGAGGGTGACGATCAGGACTTCGCGTTTGGCAAACGTGCGGGCCATTTAGGATTTATTTGGGATTAAAATGTTTTGGGTCGTGCGGGTTGATGAGTCGTTGTCCATGACACGTATCAACCGTCGAGGCTGCGGCTGCGGGTGACAAAGATTCCAGCGGGCCGCCATTGAAGGAACAGGATGATCCCGGCGAGCACGGTGATCTTGCCGAGCACGGCGCCGAGCCAGGGTTGGAGAATTTGATCCGTGACGCCGACGCCGGCGGAAGCGGAGACGGTGCCGACGAGATTACCCACGCCGCCAAGCACGACTACCATGAAGCAATCGATGATGTAACTCTGCCCCAGACTCGGACCGGTGTTGGCGATTTGCGAGAGGCACGCTCCGGCCATCCCCGCGAGACCCGAGCCGAACGCGAAGGTCATCATGTTCACGCGATCGGTGCGGACACCGATGCACGAAGCCATCGAGCGGTTCTGCATGACGGCGCGGATTTGGAGGCCGAGCGAAGTTTTCGTGAGCAGCAGCCACGTGAGGAAGACCACGAAGAGCGCGAAGCCCACGATAAATAGGCGGTTGTAGGCAAAGAGCACGTCCTTGATGACCAGACTTCCGCTGAGAAACGACGGGGCGTTCACCTGCACGTTGGCCGAGCCGAAGGTGTGGCGGAAGATTTGTTGGAGGATCAAACTCACGCCCCACGTGGCGAGGAGTGATTCGAGCGGACGTTTGTAGAGGAAGCGGATGATCCCGCGTTCGAGCGCCAGGCCAACCAAGCCGGCGGTGATGAACGACGCGATCAGCGCAACGATGAAGTAGGTGTCGAATGCGCCGCCGGTTAGCCCCATGCCTTTAACGGACACGGTTTTTCCAAACAGCGAAAACAACAGGCCGCTGCCGAAGATGCCTTGAACAACGAACGCGGTGTAAGCGCCGACCGCGATGATTTCGCCGTGCGCCATGTTGATGACGCCCATCAAGCCGAAGGTGATCGCCAAGCCGAGCGCGGCGACCAGCAGCACGGCGGCGAGGCTCAGTCCGCGGAAGGCGGTTCCGGCGAGATTGCCTTTGAACATGTAGCGTTCGATCTGGAGGACAGCGGTGTGCGCGGTTTGAGCAGTGTCGCGTCCGAATTTAGCGGGATTGGCCTTGGCGTCTTTTTCCAGGCGTTGGAGGAATGAAAGTGAGTTGATCGAGCGCATGTTGCCCAGCTTCTCGATGGCGGGCAGGCGCACTTTGGATTCGTCTTCGGCGATTTGCGTCAACGCGATCGCCTCGGCGAGCGCGGTGCGGACGCGGGCGTCGGACTCTTTGGTCAGGCGGGCTTCGAAATGGGGGATGTAATCAGGATTCTGATCTTGGCCCAACTTGATCACCGCGTCGCGGCGCATCAGCGGGTTCGGGTTCGCGAGTGCGAACAGGTCGAGCGCTGTCTTGATCGCCTTGCGCAGTTTCGAATCGTTTTCTGCTGCGGTCAGTTCGCTATTGAGGAAGAGCAGGGGTTTGCCGTCGGCGCCTTTGATGAATTCGCCGTCGGCAATCTGGATGCCTTTGGCTTTGCCGTCGCTGTCGAGCTGCGCATCGAGCAGGAAGGGTGTGCGGACTCCGTTGGTGCCCTCGTTGATGTAAAGGTTGCCCAAACGCCACGCGGCAAGCGCTTGCTCGACGAGGGGATCGTTGGCGTCGATCAGTTTCTTGATGAGCTCGGCTTGCTCCTTGCCATCCTGCGACAACACCGCCTGCGTGAGGGCGGCGCGGTGTTCGGGAGCGGCGCTCGAAACGACTGGGTTGCTCAGGGACAACACCAAACCCAGGAGGGTCTTCGTCAATCGGGCCAGAAAGTTGCGCTCAGTTTTAATTAACATGGTGGAATCGGACTTCACTTTTAGTGACAAGGGGCGGGCGCGTATCGCTCGCGCCCGCCCGTGTCAGCACAACAACAACACAACAATGCAATGCGGGAACTGGAGCGCTGAATTATTTCGGCAGGAACTTCTCGCTGAACGGTTCGCCAGCCACTTGCTTGAAGGTCTTGATGACCTTGAACTGGCCGGTCGGTAGGGTTTCGCCGATGAAGACGTCGTTAATCAGGTGGTGGTTTTCCTGCATGGTGACTTCACACACGGGGCCTTTGAACTTCTGGCCGATCAGGGACGTGCGAACTTTGTCCACTTCGAAGCTGCCGGCTTTTTCGACGGCTTGCTTCCAGAGGTAAACGCCCATGCGGGAGAGGTTCATCGGGCTGCAGGTGACGCGGCCTTTGGGATCAACGCCGGAGACTGTGTAGTTCACGCCGGTGACTTTCGGAGCCTTCACCCAGGAGAGGAAGTCTTTCACGAACGCCGTGTTCTCAGGCGACTTGATCGACATGAAGTAGGTCCAGCAGCCGAGGTGACCCGCGAGTTGTTTCGCCGGCAAACCGCGGAATTCGTCTTCCGAGATGGAGAAGGAGACGACCGGGCAGTTTTCCGACGTGAGACCCGCGTTGGCGAACTCTTTGAAGAACGGAACGTTGGTGTCGCCGTTCAGCGTGCTGATGATGCAAGCCTTGCCACCGGCGGCGAACTTCTTGATCGACGCGACGATGGTCTGGTAGTCGGTGTGACCGAACGGCGTGTAGATTTCCTCGATGTCAGAATCGGGGATGCCCTTGGACTTCAGATACTGTTTCAGGATCTTGTTGGTCGTGCGGGGATACACGTAGTCGGAACCGAGGAGGTAGAACTTCTTCTTGCCTTCCGCGAGCATGTAATCAACGGGCGGGATCGCTTGCTGGTTCACGGCTTCGGCGGTGTAGAAGATGTTCTTGGAAAGTTCTTCACCCTCGTACTGCACGGGGTAGAAGAGCAATCCGTTTTCCTTCTCGAACACCGGCAAGCAGGACTTGCGGCTAACCGACGTCCAGCAACCGAAGACGACGGCGACCTTGTCCTTTACCAGGAGCTGTTCCGCCTTTTCAGCGAAGAGCGGCCAGTTGGACGCGGGATCGACGACGACGGGCTCGATCATCTTGCCCATGACGCCGCCTTTTTTGTTGATCTCATCGAACGTGAAGAGGAGCACGTCTTTGAGTGAGGTTTCGCTGATGGCCATGGTGCCACTCAGGGAATGAAGAACGCCGACCTTGACGGTGTCCGCCGCCGAGGCGCTGAAGGCGATCATGGCAGCTGCTGCGCCGCCAAGGAATTTCGCGAGGGATAATTTCATAGTGGGATACTGTTTTCGGTAATCAGAATGGGATTAAGAGTTTTGAACGTCGTTTGGTTTAGAAGCTGTAGGTCGCGCCGGCGCCGACGGTGAAGCGTTCGCGATGTCCATCGAGTCCGCTATTACGACCAGTGTGGTCATAGCGAACTTCGGGTTGGATCTTGATGTTAGCAGCCGGCTTCCAGTTAAGCGTCAGGGTCAAGCTGGAGAGGTCGCCGCTCGTGTCACCTGCGAGGCCGATGCCTGCGCCAGGACGGACTGCTGGTCCGAGGGGGCCGTCAGGGCTAGCGATGTAATCGGCGCGGAGGGCGACGCCAACCTTCGGAGTGAAGTCGTACCAAATCCATGCGCCCGCCGAGTAAAGATCGGCGTCTCCAGCCCCGTTCTTGCCGTCCAGTTTGAAGTAATCCAATTCGAAGCCGGTGCCCAGTTGCGCAGTGACCTGATAGCCGCCGATTGCTGATCCGCCCCACACATGAACTGGTGCTGCAGGCGCTCCCAATGATTCGTGGCTGTACCAGCCAATCAAATTTACCCAGAGGTCTTTGATCGGTTTAAGAGCGAGGCTCGCGCTGAAGGCTTTGCCGTCGTTGTTGTCGATCGGGCCTTGGAACAAGCCATTATCGACACGCATGGTCAGGCCCACCTTGTCGGTGAAGTTGTAGCTCGCTTGGATGCCGGCGGAGGGACCGTTGCCGGTGAACCACCACTGATTGCCTTGTGAGAAGTTCGGGTTCGCCGCGCCGCCATCACCGGATTCCCAGTTTAGCAGAGAAATGAGTTCGCCCGCTTTGATATTCAAGCCGGTGCCTACGGGAACGTTCAGCTCCACGTAAGCTTCGCGAAGATCGTTCAAGCTGGAGATGCCGGCGCCGCCAGAGTTAAGGACGGGCGCGTCTTCGCCAAAGATCAATGACGTGCGGAAGCCCGCGCTCCATTTGTCGGTCTCCACGGGCTTGCTCGCCAAGGTGACTTTGACCTTGTTGATCGAGAAGGAATTGTGGGACGTGTTGAACAAGTATCCGTCCGATTTGCGATCTGACGGGTTACGCAAGTTGAAGAAGTACGACGCCTGAACGAAGCCACTCAGACTGATGTCGGACATGCCGGTCACCATGTTGGGCGCTTTGTAGCCGGAGGGCAGGATGCCTTCCTTCTTCGCAATCGCTTCCAACGCGTCGAGGCGGGTCTTCAGTTCCGCATTTTCCTTGGCTATCTGATCCATCTGACCGTCGGCCTTCACAGGCAACACGGACAGTCCGGCGCTGGCGAGCGCCGTGGTGCCGGCGAGACAAAAGCGCATAGCTGGAGACATGCGCCGCAGTGTTGTATGGGTTTTCGTTGTTAGTGGTGTTTTCATTCAGTTTAGGTTTTCACTATGCGAAGCAGGGCAGGGGTTCGAATCGCTCAGGGTTTTTTCCGAACCTGTCTACGACTCTCTGGGGAACCCGACTGACCTGCGACCTTCGTGTCGTTGCCCGCCTATCGCAGCGCCCGTACCAGCTGTTCAAAAACTCTCGACTCTGATGTTTGAAAGAATTCAACGAATGAGTGAGATCGATTCACATGTCTGCTTTCAGCCGCTTCTGGCGGTGCGTGCGGGAACGCCGCTGGAACTTGGCCTCCGTCCTGCAACTAAGGGAAATCGGCTGGGATAGACCGCTCACGTCAACTTTGTCGCGAATTTCGACGAGTAAGGCGTGCGCAAATAAATGCAGTTGGTGCGATTTAACGCAGGCGGATGCGCAAGAGACTTCATGCTTGGCGCTCACCGGTTTGCGGATGGCATGAATTGTTTGAATCGCGATTCCCCGGCGTTTGCATAAATGGATACACGACTCTTAAAAATATTTCGTTCGATCGCCCGCAACGGCGGCCTCTCCAAAGCGGCCGTGGAACTTCATCTCACTCCTTCCGCTTTGAGCCACGGGCTTAAAGCGCTGGAAACGGAAGTGGGTTGCCGCTTGTTCGAGCGAGTCGGCCGCAAGCTGGTGCTCAATCAGGCGGGTGAACACCTGCTCTCGGGAATCGAAGGGCCAATGGCGGCGATTGAGCGCACGGCGGAGACGCTTCAGGAAATCCGGCGCTGGGGCCAGGGCCGGCTCCGCATTGGAGTTTCATCGACGATTGCGCAGCACCTGCTCCCGTCGGTATTGAAAGATCTCCACACCCAATTTCCGAGGTTGGACTTGTTGATCGAAACGGGCGATACGCCGGATCTGGTCAAATTGCTGCGCGAGCAACGAATCGATCTCGCGCTGGGCGTCGACGACGTCGGTACCCCGGAAATGGAGACGCGCCCTTTGTTTGAGGACGAGCTCCTGCTGATCGTCGCCGCACGGCACGCGTTGGCTGAAGGTGGTGCGGTTTCAAGATTGGACATGCGCAAGCAGACGTTGATTCTTTATCGCCGCACGAGTCCGACGGTTCGTTCCATACAACAACACCTGCAGGATCATCAGATCGAACCCGGGAAAGTTTTGGAAGTGGCGGACATCAGCACGATCAAACAAATGGTCGCGATGGAACTCGGCGTTACGATCATGGCGCCGTGGACCATTGAGGCAGAATTAACGCGGCGAAAACTCACGGCGCGGCCGATCAGTTCCAAACCTTTGAAACGGAAGTGGAGCATGATTCTCAAAGCCGAACGCCGTCTTAATCTGGCGGAGGAAAAGTTGTGCGAGCTTTGCCGGCGTCACGCCCGCGGGCTGCGCTTGGATCGAAAAGATTTGCCGCTCGCGGCCGCTTGATGATTCTTGAACGGGGAGTCGTCGCGAAAATATACTAGTGATTAGTTTGCGCGGACAGCCGTTGTCCGAGCTCGTGTGCGATGATTTTCGCATGACAAACGGTATTCATCTCCTGACCGGAATCGTGGAAGGAATTAAAGCCATTGTGCGGCTGCGCAAGGAGGCTCGCTCAGACAAAAAGGTGGCGCTGCAAATCAAACGGCTGGAGCAGGAACTGCGCGTCGAACAAAGCCGGATTCAACCGGCCCGCTTCAAGGACGTCAGGAACTACGATCCCAAGGTTCGCGTCTTGCTCGATTCCGTTCGCGACCTTGGCGCCAAGTCCAAACGCAAACGAATCACCAAGAAGCGACGTTGAGGATGGCCGTCGGCCCGCCGGGGCGAGCGGATGCTGGGCACAGATCGATTGCCGGTTCGCTACGAGGTTTGTCGCGGCGGCGAGCGGAAGAGCGCGAGGAACAAAAGGAGAATGATGCCGGCGAAGATCGCGGGCTTGCCCCACAGCGGCTTCCATTCGATGGCTTTCAACTCGGACTTTCGCAGCGCCGTCTTCTCAGCTTCCAACGTTTGCACCTGAGCTTCCAGAGCGGTTTTCTCGGCGCCGGTGGCGGTGGCGAGTTTCGGTTTGATCAAATCGATGGCTGCACCCTTAGCGGTGACCTGAGCGGCGAAAGTCCGCGCGGCTTCAGGCGTGTGTTGCGCTTCAATTTTGCCGGCGACTTTTGCGCCGATCGCCATGCCGAGGCCGAGCGTGAACAACACCAACATGCCCTGAGCCTGAGCGCGGATTTCTTTCGGAGCGGCTTGGTCGGTATAGATCTGACCGGTGACGAAGAAGAAGTCGTAGCAGACGCCGTGAATAACGATCCCGCCGATGATCATCCAACGAACTTCGTCCGGCGCACCGAGAGCGAACATCCCGTAACGGGCCACCCACGCGAGCATGCCCACGGCCAGCATCCACTTCACGCCGAGGCGGGCGAAGAAGAGTGGCATCACGAGCATGAAGAAGATTTCCGACATCTGTCCGTAGGTCATCGTTTGACCGATGGGCAATCCGGTCATTTCCACCACACGGCTGGTAATCTGATAATAAAATGCCAGCGGGATGCAGATGAGCATCGAGGACATCATGAAGATTAGGTAGGACGGCTTCTTCAGCATCACCAACGCGTCGAGTCCGATGATCTGGCTGACGCGCAACGGTCCCGTTGCGGTCGGCGGTGTGTGTGGGAGAGCGAAGCTGAACAAGCCCAGAAGCACGCCTGCACCGATGGTCAGATAAAACATGTTGATGCTCGTCTCAAACTTCAGCCACGTGAGCGCGAGTCCGGCGACGATCCAGCCGATGGTCCCCAACACGCGGATGCCGGGAAATTCTTTCTCGGGATTAGTCATGCACTTCATCGCGATCGTGTTGGTCAACGCGAGGGTGGGGTAGTAGGTGAGCATGTGACCGAAGAAGAGCATGTTGATCGTGCCCGGATCCGGATGGGCGGACTTCATCATCGTGGTTGCGGCGAACATGAGCGCCGCCCCGCCGAGGTGCATCACGCCGAGCACACGTTGCGCGGCGAAGAAGCGATCCGCAATCATGCCAACGAAAAATGGCGCGATCATACCCGCGATCGGTCCGACGGAATACATCGTGCCGAAATCCTCCGCCTTGAAACCGATCGTCGAGAGATAGTTCGGTCCCGTCACGTACCAGCTGCCCCAGACAAAAAACTGGAGAAGCATCATTATCGAAAGCTGTATGCGGATCGTGGGATTCATAAGAGTTTCGCGGACGGTAGGAAAACCACTCGGCGGAGGCAAGCGTGTGATTTTGGTCCGAGTGAAACGTTTGGCCGAAAAAGAAACGGGCCGAGACGAATCTCGGCCCGAAAGTGAGAACGGTGAACTACGCCTTCGCTGAAAGCGTTACAGTTTTCCGATGTTCTTATTCTTCGCGAGGTTCTCCTCGACGAGGCGCTTTTTGAAATCCTTCAACTTGGCCACGAGCGTTTCGTCGCCTTGCGCGAGGATCTGCACGGCGAGGATGCCGGCGTTGCGTCCGCCACCGATCGCGACCGTTGCTACAGGAACGCCGGGCGGCATTTGAACGATCGACAGCAGGGAGTCGAGGCTTCCCGTGAATTTGGATTCGCAGGGAACGCCGATGACCGGTTTGGTCGTCAAGCTGGCGATGACGCCGGGCAAGTGTGCCGAGCCACCCGCGCCGCCGATGAACACGCGCACGCCGTTGCTTTCGGCGGAGCGAATGTATTCGCCGAGTTGTTCTGGTGCGCGATGGGCGGAAAGCACACGTGCTTCCCAAGCCACGCCAAATTCCTCGCACGCCTTGCCGGCGGCGCTCATGACCGGCCAGTCGGAATCGCTACCCATCAAAATTGCTACCCGTGGTGAGTTTTTATCATTTTTCATATCGGGCCGCGATGGTGCCAAAGCCTTTCTTCCGCTGTCGAAGGAAAAAGTTGCGGTTGTTGACCGATGGCAGGGCTGGTGACCGGCGAAAAACCCTCCCGCGCCAAAATACAATGCTCGGCGAAGACAGGGTGGCTTTAGCGATTTGAAGCCGGCGGCGCTCGTTAGCTCGGTGTTGGGAAAGCGCCATCTGGTTGATGCAAGTGTCCTTGGGCAGATTCTTCGTTTGGCGGTCGGTCGATTCATTTACAATTAACCGTTGCATTTGCCCGGTCATTTGCTACAAACACCGGCTCGTTCCATTGCGGGACGGTAATTAATTTGGAAAAAGTTTATGTCACAGCATCGTAGTCTCCGGGCCGCGTCCACCATGGGCGCCAAGCGCAACGTGTTGAAACGCTTTGAGCGGGTGGAAATCCTCCGCAAGGGCGGCAGTTGGAAATCTGGTGACCGGGTCACCGGTTTGCGCAAGACCAAGCCCCCGGTCTAGAAAAGAGTCCGCGCGGAAGGCAGAAGGCGGAACAAGCATTCGCATGGGTTGCCCGTGCCGGTGCTCTTCGCCTTCTGCCTTTTGCATTTTAGCGCCCGTTTTCGATTATGGTTCGTCTGCAAAAATTCCTCGCTGAAGCCGGCGTGGCCTCGCGCCGCGCCAGCGAGCAGATTATTCTCGAGGGGCGGGTGCAGGTGAACGGGCGTGCGGTAACTGAACTCGGCACCAAAGTCGATCCCGCGTGCGATCGCGTCTCGGTGGATGGCCGTGCGCTGAAAATTAAGCGCAAGCTCTACGTCGCCTTGCACAAACCGCGCGGTTTCATTTGCACCAAGTCTGATCCGGAGAAGCGCAACACGATCGGCGATTTGCTCCCGAAGGAATGGGGCAACTTGCACTACGTCGGTCGCCTCGATTTCGACAGCGAAGGTCTGATTTTTCTTACGAACGACGGCGCGTTCACCCTCAAGCTCACGCATCCCCGATATGGTGTGCGGAAGATTTATCGGGTGATCGTTGAAGGTCGGATCGAACCCGGACAACTCACGCCGCTCACCGCCGGTGTCGTTCACAAAGGCGATACACTGCGCGCGGAAAAAGTTCGGCTGCTCAAAGCGGGGAGCAGCAGCAGCATTTTGGAAGTTGAATTGCGTGAAGGGAAAAATCGCGAAGTGCGCCGGATGTTCGAAGTGCTCGGCGTCAACGTGATTGAACTCAAACGCACCCAGATTGGTCCCATTAAACTCGCCGAGCTCCCGTTGGGGAAATGGCGAACGTTGACAGAACCTGAGATTAAATCTCTAATCACCAGCCTATGAAATTACGAAATCGACGGGCATTGGCCGTCGCTCTCGCGGTCGTTGTGACCGCGACCTCAGTGATCGCGCAGACCACACCTCCGCCGGCTCCGCCCGCGTTGCAACCGCCGCCCGTGGCGACTCCGCCCGCGCCGGTAGCGCCTCCCGTGGTAACGCCGCCACCGGCGCCGGTGGCAGCTCCTGCGCCAGCCGCGACTTCGACCAACGCGCCGGCCAAAGCCGCCAAGAAAAAATCTGCGCCGAAAAAATCCGACAGCAAGACGACCAAGTCGGCGAAAAAAGAAGCGCCCGCGAAGAAGGAACCCAGCGGCCCCGCGATCTCCGCGACCGTCAAGCAACCGCGCGTCAACCTCCGCGGCCAGCCTTCATTGACCGGCGAAGTGATCACGCAAGTTCACAAAGGTGAAAAGGTCACGATCCTCGAAGAGATTCCCGGAAAAAAAGGTAAAGCAGGTGAACCTGCGGTTTGGGCCCGCATCTCGATGCCGACCAATACGCCGGTCTGGGTTAGTTCGATCTACGTGGATACTGCTTCATCGACGGTGAAGTCGAAGAAGCTCAACCTCCGCGCGGGACCGGGTGAAAATTACAGCGTCGTCGGTGAATTGAAACAGGGCGCGGCGATCAAGCAGATTCGCCAGAACGACAGTTGGATTGAAATCGAAGCGCCGGCCAACGCCTACGCCTTCGTTGCACTGGATCTTTTGGAAAAGGGCGAGCCCATCGTGGTGGTTGCGAAGGCGAGCAAGCCAGCCAAGCCGGCCGCGGATAAAGGTAGCAAGTCAGGCAAGGCGACGTTGGCGGCTTCGACGCCATTGACGACGACCGAGGTTACGACGGAGACACCGCCCGTCGCTCCGGGAACGAAGGTGGCGAAAATGGAACCGATCAAGCCGGCGGAACCGGTGAAACCCAAGGTTGAATCCGCGCCTGCTCCCGTGGTGGCGGAAGCTGTCACCGCACCGATTGTCGTGCCTAAGGCGCCGAAACGCCGCTTCTATGAATCAACTGCGGGCCCTCGCCGTGGCAACTCCATGGAGACGGATCGTCCGTTGTATCAGACCATCGGCCAGTTCGATCCGAATGCGCCGCCGGTCCGGCGTAACGTCCGCCGCGAAGGTGTCGTGAACAGCACGATGTTCTACAGTGTTCAGACGCCCACCTATTATCAGCTGGTCGGAGAAGATTCGGGCGAAGTCCTCGACTTCCTCTATCCCAGCGATCCGTCGATGAAACTGAGCGCAATGACCGGTGCGCGAGTCATCGTGACCGGTGAAGAGTATCTCGACCCGCGCTGGCCGAAGACTCCTGTGCTGAAAATCGACACGCTCGAAGTTGTTCCGGATGCCGCTCGATAACCTCATCGACGGCCGCGCCATCGCCGAGCAGGTTCACTCGGAAACTGCATCGCGCATTGCGCAACTCAAGTCGCGCGGGATTCAGCCCGGCTTGGCCTTCGTACGCGTGGGAGAAGATCCCGCGTCGAAGGTCTACGTCGGTATGAAGGAGAAGCTCGCGTCGCGCCTTGGCATCGCCTCGCAGACGATGGTGCTTCCGGAGCAAACCTCGCAGGCCGAATTGCTCACCTTGATTGCACGGCTCAATGCCGATTCGGCGACGCACGGGATTCTCGTTCAAGCTCCGCTTCCCTCGCACATTGATGAAGCTGTCATTTTCTCTGCGGTTTCTCCCGCGAAGGATGTCGATGGTTTTCATCCGCTCAACGTCGGCAAATTGATGCTCGGTGATACCACCGGGTTCATGCCGTGCACGCCCGCCGGAGTGCACGAACTGCTGATCCGATCGCAGGTGAAAGTCGAGGGCTCGGAGGTGGTCATCCTCGGGCGGGGAAACATCGTCGGCAAGCCGATGGCCGCCATTCTGGTGCAA
The DNA here is from genome assembly GCA_044224905.1 of Limisphaerales bacterium. Lineage (GTDB taxonomy): Bacteria > Verrucomicrobiota > Verrucomicrobiia > Limisphaerales > JBGAJN01 > JBGAJN01. The sequence continues at coordinate 325,874 of JBGAJN010000004.1, read as the reverse complement.
AAAGCCAAGCACGCGAATGCCACCGTCACGGTTTGCCATTCACGCAGCCGCGACGTTGCCGCACATTGCCGCCGCGCGGACATCATCGTCGCCGCGATGGGTGTTGCCGAATTCTTGAAGGCGGAAATGGTGAAGCCCGGCGCCGTCGTGATCGACGTGGGCGTCAATCGTGTTCCCGACGCGACCGCCAAAGGCGGTTCACGTTTGGTGGGCGATGTCGATTTCGCACGCGTTCAACCTGTCGCCGGAAGGATTACGCCCAATCCCGGCGGGGTCGGACCAATGACGGTGGCAATGCTGATGCACAATACTGCTCGCGCTGCCGAGCTCGCGACCAAATAGATTTTTCAAACTCCCGAACCAACAACCCGAAACTGAATCATGACTCCCTCACGCATTTTGCCCGACCTCCAGAGTTCCTTGCTGTGCGAAGACGTTCGCCAGGAAGCGAGCGGCAACTTCATTTTGATCGGTGTGATTGGTTTCATCCGCGTCCCGCAATTGCCGATCACGGCGCTCAAGCTGTGCGTCTTTAACCGCTGGACCGCCGGTCTCGGCAACTTCACAGAAAGCGTGCGCTTGATCGCGCCCGACCAGACGACCGTGCTGCGCAAGAGCCAGGTGAAGTTCGCGCTCGCGGATGCTTCCCAGCACGCCACCAACGTCACGGTGTTCGGCCAGTTTGAATTCTCGCAGCAGGGCGTTTACTACGTCGAAGTGCTCGTCGATGACGTGATGAAGCTGCGCTTCCCGCTCCCGCTCGCTTTGGTTCCACCGCCGAATCAACCGCCAGCGCCAACTGCCTAGTCCGGGAAACGGGGCGGACAGATCGCCCGTTCCGAGGGAACCGCTCAGTGAAATTGCGGGTGTGCTTGAAGCTTGGACCACGTGTCGGCGGACAACGGTGCCTGCCGATAAACTGGCTCGCGCATGGGTTCCGCGCTCGTAGAGCGATGCGCTCGCTCTAGCCACTTCCGATCCAAAGGTTCCGTCAGCAATGCGCGGGCATTCGCGGCGATGGTGGTTTCTTCCTTCTCGCCAGTTGCGTGCCCTGCGCCGACGAAAAATCCCGCGAGCAACAGGGTCACTCGCAGCATTGTACTTCGCGAATAAGTCGGCAACGCGCACGGTCGTTTCGGGTCGAGCAGTTTGAACAAGTTGGTGAACAGCGGCAGCGTCCACATCGCCGGATTCTTTGCGGGCGAAAACGCATCAAACAAAATGGCGTGCGGCTTGGGCAGCGCCGGCGCTCGGTTGTCGGTCAGCAGGGTGGGAAAGTCGCCCAGATGCATTTCCCATTTCACACGGTTCGCCCCGTTTTGAAACTCGACGACCCGGTCCGGCGTTTCCGCGAGGTTTCCTGTGGCCGTTTCGTAACCGCCGAAGTAGCCCAGTTCCTTCTCGTGAGTTAGCGCAAATCTTAGCGGCTCGATCGTATGATCGAAGCTGACGAGGTGAATATTCCCATCCGTTTCTCTCAACGCGCGCAGAACGGTCAATGCATTCGCGGCCGCGCCGAGACCGACGTCCCAAAGCACAAACGGTTCACGAGTAATAGCCGTGTGCGCGCGCAGGCGATCAACCAGCTGGAGTTGCCGGACGTAAAGCGCCTCCGCTTCGGCGACCGGGCCAATGACGGGATGAAAGGTTTCCCGCTCGGCAATCGAATGCACACTGTGCACTCCGTTGACGAGTTGAACCAATTTGTAACCTGAACTCAACGACACATAGCCAGCCTAGCGAGGCCGGCGCCATCCGGCGATCACGATGTTGCCCGGTGAATCGTCAGTGACTTGACAATTGAGCTTTGTATTGCAAAGTAAGCGTCATGGATAGCCAAGACGCCGTCGACAGCCTTCAAACCATTCGCACTCTTATGGAGCGTTCCGCGCTGTATCGCCGCGCCCTCGCGCCCATCATGCTATTTGCGGGCGTGCTTGGTGTCGCGGCGGCGGTGGGTGGTGTTTTGTTCCATCTGGAGGAACTTCATGACTTCTGCAAACTGTGGATGGCTGTTGCGGCTCTCGTCTTGATCGGGGCACTTCTTATTTCCCGACGTCAGGCCATTCAAGATCGTGAACCTTTCTGGTCACCTCCGGCTCGGCGCATCTCGGCTGCTTTTATTCCGCCTTTGACGCTGGGCGGGTGCCTCGGTCTCGGCATGTTACGTCTCGCAAATGATGAGGTGCCGCAGTTTCTAATGGTCCCGGCGCTTTGGATCGCGCTGTATGGATGTGCTTTGCATTCCGGTGGTCACTTCACGGCGAATGGTCTCCGAAGACTGGCATGGCTTTTCATCATTCCCGGCTGCCTGGCGGTGCCGTGGTTCATTTATCCTCGCGGCGTTTTGCCGTGGCAGGTTCCGCACATCGTGATGGGCGCGTGGTTTGGTGGTGTGCACTTGGTTTATGGCGTCTACCTGTATGCCACCGAAAAGAACGGCAAGACAACGTGAACACCGAACCGTTCCTCAATCTCGACCGTGTCATCCACGAGAAGGGGCGGCTCGCCATCATGTCGCTGCTCGCGGCGTCGGATGAACTGGGCTTCTCCGACATGCGGGACACCCTGGAGATGACCGACGGCAATCTCACCTCGCATCTGCGCACGCTGCACGAGGCTGGCTACGTGGCGTTCACCAAATCGCTCGAAGGTGCCCGCCCGCTCACCACCTACACGCTCACGACGAAAGGGCGCAAGGTCTTCGGGGACTACATTGATATGCTGGAGCAGATCGTCCGGCAGACGAAAGGGAAGTAATCCGTGAAAAGTTTTGAACGCAAGACAACGAGTTTAGTCTGACACTTTGCATTACAAAGTAAACGTTGGCCACCTGAACAATTACACACCGCATGAAAATACTTCGCGCAACGCATCTCGGCATGTGCTTTGGCGTTCGTGACGCCATCGCGCTTGCGAAACAGAACAGTTCCGCCGAACCGCTCACCGTGTTGGGCGACTTGGTTCACAATGAAACGGTGCTCGCCGACTTGCGATCACGCGGCATCCGGTTCGCCAAGGACGCTACGCACGTCGCGACCTCCACCGTGATGATCACGGCGCACGGAGCGTCGGAGCGTGCTATGGAACGGGTGCGATCTCGCGGTCATCAGGTGGTTGAGGCGACGTGCCCGTTGGTACATTTTGCACACCGCGCGTTGAAGGGATTGGTCGAACAAGGCTATCACCCGGTCATCGTTGGTCGCCCGGATCACGTGGAGGTCCGCGGAATGACGGAGGATCTCGCCGAATATGATGTTGTGCTCACTCCGGTGGATGTCGGGCAAATGTCGGAACGACGTCGCTTCGGTGTCGTGGCCCAGACGACGCAGCCGATTGCGCGAGTCCGCGAGTTGGTGGCGTTGCTCGAAAGAAAATTTCCCCGCGCGGAAGTTCGCTTTGCTGACACCGTATGCCAGCCCACGAAGCAACGCCAGTCCGCCGCGGAGGAACTGGCCCACGCGTGCGACGTCGTCGTAGTGATCGGGGGCGCTAATAGCAATAACACGCGCGAACTCGTCGCCACATGTTCGCGTTTCTGTTCACGAGTACATCACGTCCAAACCGCGGTCGATCTGCGGAACGATTGGTTTCACGGAGCTACTACTGTCGGTATCACTGCGGGCACTTCGACGCCGGACGTGGTGATTGAAGGTGTTGAGCGCGCGATCGTGGAATTGGCCGGAGTGCAACAAGCGGCATGAGGAGGGAGCGAGATGAACGATTCAATGGCGTGTGACGAAAAACAGTTGGAAGCCGCACGATTCCCCGTTTTCTCGTGCGTTGCCGGGCATGTGGCGAGGCGGAGTCGGGTGGTTGTGGTGATGCTGTACGCCGTGGCCATGGGATGGGTGGAATCGGCGGTAGTGTTCTACATGCGTTCGATGATCGACCGCCTCGATCCCTATCAGCCCAATCCGCTTCCGTTTGCAGGCGGGTTCGGATTCGCCGAAGTGGTGCGTGAAGCAGCGACGATGGTGATGTTGCTCACTGTTGGATGGCTCGCGGGTCGCACGTGGCGGAGTCGCGTGGGTTACGCGCTTTTGGCATTTGGAGTTTGGGACATCGCCTACTATCTCTGGCTGATTCCGCTGACCGCGTGGCCGACGTCACTGGCGAATTGGGACATTCTCTTTCTCATTCCGCTCCCGTGGTGGGGGCCGGTTTGGGCACCGGTGAGCATTGCTTCGTTGATGATCCTGTTCGGCGCGGTGGTGGGGCAATGCGATTCTCAAGAGTGGCCGCTCTGGCCCGGGCGCGCGGCGATGGGTGCTGCTGCATTGGGCGGAACGCTGGCGCTCTACGTTTTCATGGCCGATGCGATTCATCTAATTGCTTCGGGTGGGCACGCTCGCTTGCTGAGGGACTTGCTTCCGGAGTGGTTCAACTGGCCGCTCTTTCTCGTCGCCCTTGCGCTCATTGCTATGCCCGTGGCCGAAGTGATTTGGCGTTTGCGAAAATTGAACACCCGACGGCTCGGGGCAATCCAAGGTCACCAATTGCACTCCCTGTGAATTCAATTCTTCCCGAAAAGACTGGGCCCGCGCCGAACCTTGACGATCTCCTCCGCGGAGAGATTGCGGTGCTGCGTGAATGGTCCGCAGGTTGGCATCGGGGACACGCTGCGATGTGGTTGGTGACCATTTTGATTGGTTCCGGTCTTTATGGCGCGGCGATGGGTTGTTGGCGAGCGCCATTGCAGGCGTTTTATACCGCGATGAAATTTCCAATAGTCATCTTGGTCACCGCGCTGGGCAATGCCCTGTTGAACGCGATGCTTGCTCCCTTGCTGGGGGTGAACCTTGGGCTGCGCCAATCAATACTGATGGTGTTGATGAGCTTCGCGATTGCGTCCGCCGTGCTTGGCGGTCTGGCACCGCTGCTCGCGTTTGTGGTTTCGAACACTCCACCTTTCGATATCGAGCTCGGAGCCGCCTTGCTGGCTTATCGTTTCACGCAGCTCATGGTGGTTGCGGGGATAGTTTATTCCGGAGTCGTAGCCAACGTGAGGTTGCTGCCGCTGTTGGAAGTTCATGCGGTATCCCGCCGCGCCGCGAGATGCGTGCTCCTTGCGTGGCTTGCGGGAAACCTTTTTCTCGGCAGTCAAATCTGCTGGGTGCTGCGTCCGTTCATTGGCCGACCGCAAGACGCGGTGGCATTCCTCGGACGCGAACCATACCGGGGAAACTTTTTCGAAACAGTTTTCCAAGCCGCCCGCGCCGTGTGGCTGGGGCATGCCGATAGGGAGCCATGAATTCTTCCTCCATGGTCGAAGAAGTGCCTGCGTTACTTCGCGGCGAGTGCGAAACTTTGGTGGCATGGACGGAGCGCTTCGGCTTGCGGCGGCTCGCGCTGTGCCTTGCTGTAATTGTGCTTGGCGCCGGCGCTTTTGGCGCTGCAGTCGGAGTATGGAGATCGCCCCTCCAAGCTTTTTACACGGCAGCAAAGCTCCCGCTCATCATCCTGCTCACGACGCTGGGCAACGGTCTCTTGAATGGAATGCTCGCGCCGCTGCTCGGGCTCAACCTTGGCTTTCGTGAGTCGCTGCGTGCGATCCTGATGAGCCACACCGTGGCGGCGGCGATTCTTGGATCCCTTAGTCCGGTGATGCTATTCGTCGCGTGGAATGCTCCGCCGCTGGATCCGCTGGCTCCTCGTTCTACACTCGGGTTTGAACTGGTGCAGCTTTTCAACGTTGCGGCCATTGCCTTCGCCGGCGTGATGGCGAACGTGCGTTTGGTTCAACTGCTTGCGCGCGTCGGCGGAGGACGCGGGGTTGCGCAGCGCGTGCTGTTGGCGTGGCTCGCCGGAAATCTTTTCCTTGGCGCGCAGCTCGCTTGGAATTTACGCCCATTCATCGGAGCGCCGGAATTGCCCGTGGAATTCTTTCGCCCAAATGCGTTCCAGGGAAATTTCTTTGAAGCTGTCATCCACAGCTTCGATCGCGTTTTCATCGCCCGTTAAACCTCAACTAGCTATGCCTATGGACACACCAACACCTCCACCGATTCCACCGCTTCCGCCTTTCGGAACGCCGCCGATCATTACTCCTGCTACCGCTCCCGGATCAAATCCTGCCGAGCAAGCCCCCATTCGTGGTGTTGTCGGAGCCGTCGAAGCTGTTTTGCGGGAACCGCGACGGGTGATGTTTGCGCTGCGTCAACCGGGCTCCGGTGCCGTTGTCGGCGCGTTGCTATTCGTCGCCGTTTTCAGTGCGGCCATCTACGGATTGGTCGTGGGCACGTTCAGCGGCGGAACCCAACTTTGGGCGGCTCCGGCAAAGATCGCCGGCGGACTCCTTGCCTCGGCGCTCATCTGTCTGCCGAGCTTGTTTATCTTCGCCACACTGGGCGGCGCGACGGCGCGGTTGCCGGAAGTGTTCGGAATTTTGGCGGGCAAAATGGCGCTGACCACAATTCTTCTTATCGGCTTTGCGCCAGTGGCGTGGGTGTTTTCGCAGAGCACCGAGTCGCTGGCGTGGATGGGCGCGCTGCATCTGGCCTTCTGGGCGATCGCCGCCTTCTTTGGCGCGCGTTTCCTGCACGCGGCTTTCGGGCATCTCGTCAAAAGCGGAATCGGCATCAAAGTGTGGACCGTGATCTATCTGCTGGTGGCAGTGCAAATGACCACGGCGCTCCGGCCGATTCTCGGTACGTCCGAAGATTTTCTCCCGAAGGAAAAGAAATTCTTCCTTGTGCATTGGGGCGACGTGATTGAAGAGGCCGCGAAAGCGAAGAAGTAAATTGCTGGAAATCTATGCGTCGTCATTTTCAACGCGCGGATTTGCAAACCACGCTAACCACGCTCGTGATTGCGTCGGTGCTCGGCGCGGCGTTGCTGGCCGCGCGGATAATTTTCACCGGGCAATTCCGTCAGTTGTATCTCATCTGGAATCTAGTGCTCGCGTGGGTTCCGCTTTTCCTCGCGTTGCGCGTCGAGGAACTCGAGCAAGACTCCGGCACCGGTCGCGCGAAATTTTGGGCGATAAGTGGACTGTGGCTCCTTTTCTTTCCAAACGCGCCGTACATCTTTACGGACCTGATCCACATCAATCGAACTCCTCATCCGCGAATCTGGACAGACATGTTGATCGTGCTCGTGTTCGCGCTGACGGGATTGGTGCTTGGCTTCCTCTCGTTGCAACGGATGCATCGGCTCGTGGTGGGGCGGCGCGGTCGCGTAATTGGTTGGATATTTGTCGGATGGGCGGCGCTGGCGAGTGGTTTCGGGGTTTACCTTGGGCGATTCGAACGTTGGAACAGCTGGGACCTTTTCTTGAATCCGTATCGACTATTAGTCGAGACGATGAGTGCGTTGAGTCCCTATGCCGTGGTTTTTTCAATTCTGTTCGGCGTGTTCGTTCTAACCGCGTATGCGATTCTCTATTCACTCATGCTGCAGGGTGCGCTCCTTCACGCGCCTGTTCGCATTGCAACCCCGTTGAGCAAATGAACGAATCAGAACGAATTCTCCGCCGCGTACGGACATGGGTTGTAATCTTCGTCATCGGCCTAGTGTTGAGTGGCGCAACCGCGATTCCGTTGGAAACGGAATTGAACTGGCTGGTGGACTGGACCGGTGCCGAGCAACTGGTAAAATCACCGGCGCCGTCCGATGCTCCCAGTTGGGCGATCTGGCTCGTGCGCGTGCGTGAGGCGTTGGTGGAGTCAGGAGTCAGGCACCCATTCCTCGCCTACGGCACGGACTGGTTGGCGTTTGGGCATTTTGTGATCGCGCTGGTGTTCGTCGGTGCATGGCGCGATCCGGTTCGGAACAAGTGGCTGTTCGACTTCGGTCTGATCGCGTGCGCACTGGTCATTCCCTATGCGCTGTTTATGGGTGGCGTTCGCGGGATTCCGTTCTATTGGCGGCTGATCGATTGTTCCTTTGGCGTTTGCGGAGCCGTGCCATTGTGGTTGTGCCGGCGGGACGTTTGCAGGTTGGAAGAGCGGGTGAAATCGTAAGGGGAGGTGAGCCTCGGGTCGCTGATGCTTTTGTGGGCGATGAGCCCGACGATTGCCCTGAGGTAGTTTAAGGACCTTACCTCAGGGAACGTACAGCAAGCGATAGAAGGCTCGGATCGGTTCGATGCCCAGATCCAGAAAATCGTCCCACACGTAGATGAAACCATCGGGACCGGCTTGAACGGGCCAGGTTTGTAATCCGCCGGTGAAGCTTGGGTCGGTCGACCGTTGGCAGGTGTAGAAATACCACGGAACGCCGGTGAAAGTGATCCACGTGCCGCCGGGCGTGCTTAGGTCCAGCGACAGCGCCTGCCCGGTCACGTTGGTGATGATGCTGATATGGCCAGTGCCCGTGGCGTTGTCACCGTTGCCGTCATTGATGATGTAGCTGAAAGTATCGGCGACGGAATTCGAGGGAACCAGAATTTGCGTGGCAGTAGTGGTCAGCGGGAGCCCGTTGCTGGTCGTTGTGCTCGCGCTGATGAAATAGACCGGATCGCCGTCCGCGTCGTAATCGAACGCCATGAGGTCGCCGATGTTAATGGCGAGCGGTTTGTTCGCGAGTTGATAGAAAGTTCCGCCTAGCGCCTGCGGCGGCGGGTTCGTGACAAAGTTGGCGACGAGCGTGCGGTTGGTGGTCACGGTAAAACTATAGGTGGACAACGTTTCAACGACGGTCCCGTTCTCGGTCCAGTTGGAGAAATCAAATCCATGCTTGGCGGTCGCGGTCACCGTCGCCGTCGAGCCGGTGGCGTAGCTGCCCGCGCCGGAAATAAATCCAGCGTTGGTCGGCGACGTGGTGGCGATGAGATTGAAGGCCTGCGCAGTTGCGCGTTGGGCGATGATGTTATCGACAAAGAGTAATCCCGACACGACCCCGATGGGCGCGATGTCCACCGTGACGATGGTGAACGGCGTGGCTGAGGAAAAATTGATATGGCCGTCGGGATACGCGCCGTTGGCCCAGGTTCCCTGCGCCGTGCCAGAGCCAACGGCGGGCGTCGCGGTGGAATTGGTGTAAGCCGTGATGCGCACGTTGCTGGGAGTGTCGTATTCGCTGGAGACATCGCCGGTCAAGAAGTCGAACGCCAGGTTGGTGATGGGCGCGCTGAACTGAATCTGGAATGAGCTCCACCAGTTGCCGGGATACAGAAAATTCCCCGCGAACGACGGCGGTGCACCGATCACGGACGTTTGCCGCGACTGGATGGACCAACTGCCGCCGATCGTGCTGAAAGCGGCCGTGAGCAGATTGTTGGACTGCGTGCTGGGCATGCCCTGTCCCGGGGCGACCGACGGCCAACTAGTGTCGAAATCGAAGAGGGCTGTCTGCGGGAGCATGGCAAAATTGGCGGTGAGCGTGCGGTCGCCGGTGATGGTGAAGGAATAATTCGTCGCGACGCTGACGGGGGTGCCGGAGTCCGTCCAGTTCACAAACTGAAACCCGCTGGCCGCAACGGCGCGCACGGTGACGGTGGAATTGCTATTGAACAAACCGCCGCCACTGGCCGAGCCGCCGTAGCTTGGCGCGGTGGCGGTCGTGACGGTGTAAGCCGGCACAAAGTTGGCGACGAGCGTGCGGTTTGATTTGACCGTGAAATTATAGGCGGCCGATGAACTGACTTGCGTGCCGTTTTGCGTCCAGTTCTTAAAACCCCAGCCGGCGTTGGGCGAGGCGGTGAGCGTGCAGATTGAATTGCTTGGGTAATCGCCCGCGCCCCCCACTGTGCCTGCGCCGATGGGCGATACGGTGGCAGTAATAGTGTTCGTCGGGACTGGCGGCGCGGGGGGATTGGTATCCATCAACGTGAGCGCACTCAGCGCGAAATCGCCCCACATGTGGATTTTGTAAGTGTCGTAGTTGGTGCACGTCGGTGTGTTGTAGGAGAAGCTTTGCCCCGAATAGCCAGTGCAGTCGTATTGAAGTGGGTTTTGAAAAGCGTCGTTCCCATTGAGCAGCGGCATGATCTCAAAGGCGGCCCCGGCCCCCGCGGTGTTGAGAAGGATTTTTCCGGTGAACGACTGCAGATCAAACTTCTTTCCGTCCGCGCGCTTGAGGGTGATGTTCGCACCGCTACCTACGAGTGGACCGGCGGTGTAGGCCTGCGCCTGCACGCCGTCCGGCCAGAGAACCGTGAAGAATCGCCCGACAGGATTGGTCAGTCCCACTCCGCCGGTAAAGTAGCCGTCCTGCGAATAGGTGAAGAGATACCCTTCGCTTTTGATCGTGATGGTCGTGATGTTGCTCGCCGTGACGGTCATGGTCTGCGAGGCGTTGAAGAAAATGTTGGTCGTGGCGCCAGCGTTCACCAAAGCAACGAAGAGGAGAAATGCGGTAGCAATTCTCTTCACAGCACAGAGCTGTCGCCGTCGGTCATGTTGCCGGAGACTGACGGCTGCTTGAGGAGGTTGATGCCGTTTTGCGGAGGGTAGAACGCTCTGGCTGCGTTTGCGGTTGTCACTGCCAATAGTAAGCGAACGGGGCCGCCACCATTTGAGTTTGGAAGCGGCATTAGAAACTACCTCCGCTACGAGGCTGGTTTGGGCTTGGGTTTTGGTTGTCATGGTCACCCGGGTTCATGGTTCTAGAGGTATCTACGATTGAAGTGTGGGGTGGAGAACGACAGGGATTGTTATTCTCTCTCCCTTGATTGCTGAGTGAAATGAGAAGCCGCTGTCGCAATCAGCAGAGGCGAGTGGTGTGAAAGGGGCGCAGCTTTTCTGGGTGCGGCTGCGGAGTGATTCGGGCGGGTGGGGTCAGTCTTTGCGCAGCAGTTTCCGAAGGCCGTCCATCAGCACGACTTCGACGCCGGGGCCGACGTTGGAAGCGCGCTGGCTCGTTTCGTAGCCGCCTTGTTCATAGCCGATCGCGGTGCCGATGTAGCCGGGGCCGTAATCGCCGTAGGCCGCCATCGCAACGAACAAGTCGGGGCGCATTTGCTTCGCGGCAAGTTGATATTCGACGAAGAGCTCACCCGGAAGGTGCAGCACACGCGCTTTGCCGATGCGTAGGCACGTGAGTTCGATCTTGTGACCGGCCTGACAACGATTAAGCCACGTGAGTTTTGCGGCCGCGCCGAGCATGGCACCGCCGTCGGGCCCGCGAAGCGTCGCTGCGAGCTCGGGCGCTTTCAAATGCGCGCCCGGCGGAAGCGCTACAGGTTCTATTTGCCAGCCGACTTCATCGGCCGTGATTGGAGTTTTCGTGGTGGACTCCCACGCGCGCTTCATTCCCTCGGCGAGCCGTTGAGCCAGTACCCAGCGCATTTCGTGCGAGCCATCGTTGTATTTTCCCGCGCCGATGTTGCCGCCCGCGCCGTTGAAGTGGACGTGCAACGCGTCGGGAACTTGTTGCTGGCGGATGAAGCGGGCGATCCCGGGAAAGTCGGGATTCGCGACGCCGGTGAGGTAGTAGCTCTGTGGATGGCAGGCGTAATAGCTGAGCACCGCGAGCGGTTTGTCGCCGTTCCAAAAACTGATGAGTGACACGGCGGGGTCGATCGTGCCTTCAGGTTCGGCGCGAAGCTTCGGATCTTTCGTCGCGGTGTAGCGCGTGGCGCGGAACTTTCCGTCGGCCGTGAGAATGCGGCGGTTGGAAGCAACTTCCTTAACGTTCGCCTGACCGAGGCCAATGTGCGTTACGGGTTTGGCATTCGTGAGCCCATTGTGCACGGCGGTTTTGAGGCGTTCCAAAACTTCGCGCGCGAACGTACCATCGTATCGCGTGAGTGGCGCTTGATTTTCACGCAGCAACTTCTCCGCGCCGAAATCGCACGCGGGCGCGTCGTGTTGATGAAGGGTGTGAACAGCGACGCGGTTCGCTTTCGTTCCGGCGGCTTCGGCGATCGCTTGGCAGAATGCGTCGTGGCCTTCGTTGCCGATGCCGATCCAATCCACCGCGCAGAGAACGATCGGTTCGCCGGCACCGAGCAATACGACGCCGCGGGCGCGGAGACCGAGTTCGCCCTGCGCCGTGCACGGTTGGTACGCCATGAAGTTTCCAATTGGCGGCGTGGCATCGACGTCAAAGGTCGCGAGATGCAAGCCTTGCGCGGAGGCTGTGAACACCGCGAAGAGGAGGGCGAGGAGCGCAAATTTGAAACTCATCATTCGTTGGCCGAGTGAGAGTTTCTTCATGTCGCGGGAACTTTTTGGGTTAGCTTTTGCCGGACTTTCGTCCGACCCGCTTCGCAAAACTATCGACGGTGATCACGGCGCGTTTGTGCAGGCCGCGCGCGATCACTTCGTGTTCATCACGCACCTCGAACTGGAAGTCCCATAGCTTTCCCTCACCGCCAATCACACGCGTGGTGATGGTGACGTTCTGTCCGAGCGGCGTCGGAGCAAGGTGGCGAATTTCGATCTCCGCGCCGACCGTACGTTCGGTTTCGTGCAGGAACGGATACATCGATTCGCGCGCCGTGCGCTCGATCAGCGCCACGAGTCGCGGCGTGCTGAGCACGGAAGGCATCCCGCCCGTCGCGAAGTCGATGACGTGTTCCTGCGCGACGGCGAATTTCATTTCGCCGGCAGTGCCGATTCTCGGACGCGATTTCATTTGCCCGGGGTCCGCACGCCGACGCTCAGGAGGACGTTTGCCCACAACGCCTGGTCGGCGGTTTGAATGGTGAGCACGTGATCGGGAGATTCCACGGCGGCGTAGAAATCCCATTTCATGATCGGCTCAAGCTTCAATTTGAGGCCGGATTCCTTGAGCAGTTTCTTGTATTCAGCCCAGACGGGCGGTTCGCCGAACTTCGCGTACGGATCATCGGAAGGAATGCCCATGGTGTTCACGTGGTCCACGGGGATCGCGCTCAGCACGGCACGCAAAGCTTGCGTGCACGTGATGACTCCGGGCATGAGGTTCATGCAAATGACCTCGGCGTTGGGGCCCTTTTTGGATGAGGCCGGATAGTTGCCGTCGGCGATGAGGATCTTCGCGTGATGGCCGCAGCGACCAAGGACTTCGTTGATCTTTCCGTGAATGAGGGTGTGTTTGAGCATGGCGTCGGGTGGTCAGTGAGCAGTTGGGGCAATCAGAGAGTCGTGAATTGGCGAAAGCTATTGATTGTTTGTTGCGCGGCAGTGTTGCTATCTGGCAATGGCAGGATTTCCGCGGAAAGGTATCCTTCGTATTTGATGTCGCGCAACGCGGACTTGATGGACGCCATTTCGGTGTGTCCAAAACCGATTGCCTGGCGATTGCTGTCGGCGAAGTGAACGTGGCCAACATACGCACTGCCAGCACGTAAAGCGTCGGCGATCGAAACTTCCTCGATGTTCATGTGAAACAGATCGCAGAGCAGTTTCACATTCTGCGTGCGCAACGGGCGGAGGAACGCGACGGCGTCGGTGACGCGCGTGAAGAGATTCGTTTCGTAGCGATTCAATGGCTCGTAGAGCAGGGGAACGCCGAGCGCATGGGCGCGTGGACCGAGTTGTTCGAGCGCTTCCGCGAGCCACGCCAGAGCTTGTTCGCGCGACACGGCGCCTTCCCAGCGTCCTTGCATGGAGCCGATGATCGCGGGCGCACCGAACGCGCCGGCGAGGTCGATGATCGCGCCAATGAATTGTTGCGCGCGCCGGCGGATCGCGGCATCGGGATCCGTGAGCCGGAGTTTGTGCTTCACCCAACCGGCGCCGGTGCCAATCGCGGCGACGCGGAGTTTGTATTGCTCGACGAGTTGCTTGATCTCCCGAGCATTTAAGTCTTCTGCTGCGGTCGGAAAAATTTCCACGGCGTCGAAGCCCAGCGCAGCGGCGCGGGCGAAACCGTCCGCCAACCCGTCCCAATACACGAACGGGCCGCCCTTGGCTTCGGAAACGAGAGAAATAGTGATCGCAGACTTCATTTGTTCAGAGCGCGGAGATTAAACAACGAAGCGCGGCGGAGGAAACAGTAGAATTTTGGTTCGAGTTGGTGGGGCGCGCTAGATCCAGTGTCGGCAGAGTTGGCGTCCAAGGGCTGGTGGCCGGAAGTGCTGTTCGCAGCCAAAAACGCCTGTCAGCGTGGGATTTTGATGTTTCATCGACCTGTAAAAGTTTTCCGAAATTTTTTGTGGCGCATTTACCTTCCTTTGATACAGTCCTCCACTCTTAAACGGGCTCGGTTCGAGAACTAGTGTGTCGAACCGGGGCAATGTGCAGAAAGAATTTTTGTAAGATTTCAACGTGACTACAAAGAAGAACACGGGAAAGAAAGTGCCGGCGAAAGCTGCGGCGCCAGTAAAAGGCAAGCCGGCGGCGACGACTACGTCGGCGGCGATTCTCGGAGGTGTCGCCTCCAAGAATTCTTTTGCGGCTAATCAGGCGAAAATCAAACCCGCCTGGCAGAAGTATTATCGCAATCTGCTCGAGCTGCGGGAGCGTTTGCTCCATCAGATGAGTGGTTTGGCGAAGGAATCCGCCGAAGAAATGGCCAGCTACAGTCTGCACATGGCTGACTCCGGCACGGATAATTTTGATCGCGACTTCGCGCTGAGCTTGTTGTCGTCCGATCAGGATGCGATTTACGAGATCGAAGAAGCGTTGCGCCGCATTGAGCGGAATATTTACGGTGTGTGCGAATTGACTGGGAAGACGATTCCCGCCGCACGTTTGGATGCGATTCCCTGGACACGGTTCACAGTGGAAGCGCAGGCGCAGTTGGAACGCGAAGGTGCGTTGCGTCAGAAACGCCTCGGACAGTTGGGAAGCTTGGAAAGCCAAGGAACCACCGAGGTGGAAGAAGACGACGAAGCGGAAGAAAAGCCGGCCAAGGAAAAGGAATAACGTTTTATGGCAAGAGAAATCATCACCCTGGAATGCAGTGAAGCGCGCAAGGAAGGCAAGTCCCCTTCACGCTACATGACCACGCGCAACAAAAAGCTACAGACCGAGAAGGTTGAGCTGAAGAAGTATAATCCATTCCTGCGCCGTCACACTGTGCACCGCGAAATCAAGTAATTTGTATGCCCCGCAAAACCAACACTGAAAAAGGCGGCCGCGACGGTCGCGGCAAGTCACGCACGTCGGAAGTCCGCATCCAACGGCCGAAGCCCAAGATCGACTTCACCGTGGACGCCTTGGACTACAAGAACGTCAACCTACTCAAGCAGTTCGTGACCGATCAGGGCCGTATCCTTCCTCGCAAGTATACGGGCCTTCCGGCGCATTATCAGCGTCGCCTCAACGCGTCCATCAAGCGCGCCCGGCAGATGCTGTTGATGAAGTAATTCTTTTCCGGCGCCCGTCCTCATTTGGGGGCGGGCGCTTTTTTTCGGCGGATTGCTGACGCTATGCAATTTGTCGACTTTCTCTCCTTTCGCTATACCGTCGGCTCGAATCGATGGACTACCTGATTCTATTGTCCTCAATTGCAGCCGGTGCCTTGACGGTGTTTGGCTTCAAGCTGCAGAAGCCCGCGCATTTAAAGCTCCTCAATGCGTTTACGGGTGCTTACCTCCTCACTCTAACGTTTCTTCATTTGTTGCCGGAACTGTATCTGGCACCTGGTGGAAATTCGGGCCACAATGAGTTGTTGATCGGCGGTTTGATCTTGGGCGGTTTCTTCGTTCAGATCGTTTTGGATATCATCTCGCTGGGGGTTGAGCACGGGCACACGCACCACCTGCATGGTCATGGTCGCGTGCCCATCGGAGTAATCACTGGGCTTTGCCTGCACGCGTTCATTGAAGCGCTCGCCCTTGGCGCTCCGGGGACGCATCACGAAGCGGCGTCACGGCGAATGCTTATGTGGGGTATCGTCATTCACAACTTCCCGGTGTCGATTGCGTTGCTGGGAATGCTGCTCCACGCCGGAATTACGAAGGCGCGTTCGGTCGGATATTTGACGTTGTTTGCGGCGATGGCTCCATTAGGGATGATGCTCAGCGGCCATACGCAGCTTGCCGGTTACACACGCGAGTTGATGGCGGTAGTGATCGGCATCTTCATGCACATCTCCACGACCATTCTTTTCGAAGCGAGTGATATTCACCGCTTCAATCAGCAGAAGGTTGTCGCGATAATTGTGGGGACTGGCTTGGGAGTCGGAAGCGTTCTGCTTCACTGATCACGATCGACCACCCAGCACCGAGATTGCGAGGTTGCCCCGACCCCATCATTTACCATTCTCCGCTAAACTGGCGCGGCAACTTATGAGATTAAGTCGCCGGGGATCGGACAACGAGAAGAGGGTAAACCAACGTTGGCAGAATGTTCCGCCATTCACATTTTCTGCGTTGGCTAATTGATTATCGCCGCGGGCAACGCGGAAACAATCAAGCTCCTTGCGCCGAGGAGCGATCGCCTTCCAGTTCGGAAGACCAGTCGCCAAGGCGCATATACTCTTTCACTTTACGGCGTTCGTAACGGCTCTTGTGTGGCTTGTCCGGTTGGGAATCCACTTGGGGGAACGGGTGTTTGGTGCTCCGGATCGCATCATTGATGTTGTCGATAGATTTCTGCATAGCTAACGATGCCTTTCTCTGTTGGGATCAAAGCGGGAAGAATGCCAAGAGGAGAAACTCCTCGAAATGAACGCCTGTGGTCTGGACTAACAAGGCTTTCCATCGGCCTTTAGGATGCCAGAAGTAAAAAAAAATTCAAGTCGCGACCTTGCGATGCTGCAAATTTTCCTGCGTGGAACAATCGCCGCAGTCCTACAAATGAGAAGTTTGCAGTCTATCGCGGTGAGCTTCTAACGAACGTCCCGGATCGCCATTCCTTTTCGCGGCGACTCCGTGACAAATGCCAGCCGAGCTTGGCATAGGTAGCGACCACTTCGGTGAACTGCTCGTCGAGAATTCCGGCCAGGACCAATCGTCCATTCGCCGACACCCGATTTGAGATCTTCCTCGCCTGACTGATCAGAAGATCGGCCATTAGGTTCGCGCAAACCATGTCGTATTGGAGGCCACTTTTGACCGGCAGTTGTGTCAAATCTTGACAACGAATCTTTACGCCTTTATCGACGCTATTCCTCGCCGCATTCAGCTTCGCAATGCGAACCGCATCACGGTCAAAATCGAAGGCATCGATCGGCGTGAAACCAAGCTTCGCGGCGGCGATGGCGAGAATTCCGGAGCCCGTTCCCATATCTAGCAACGAAGGCTTTTTAGCGGCGTCGCGTGCGGCCACGAGTTGACTCAGGCAAAAACTCGTGGTCGCGTGCTGTCCGGTGCCGAAGCTCAATCCGGGATCCAGGACGACAACTTTCTGTCCGGCTCGCGGGCGTTGGCGGATCCAGCTTGGCTTGATCAACAGAGCGCGTCCGATTTCCAGCGGGCGGAAGTGACGTTTCCATGACTCGGCCCAATCTTGTGACCGGACTTCCTTTACCCAAACTCGCCCTTTACCCAACGCGAGTTCGTATGCGCGGACTTGGTGGGTAATCGTGGTGGCCTTGCGGCGTGCTTCGGCCAGAGAAACCTTGCGCTGATCGACGAACACTTGGGCGCGTGAAGCCTTTTTCTGCTCGTTGCGATAGATCGAGGCGGTGCGTCCGAAGGTCGCGCCGAGCATTTCAAGAACGGCGTCCTCCGACTCCTCGGTAACAGGGATGGAAATGTGCCAGAGCGGTTCGGTCTTCATGCGAGCGCTCGCCACGGTGTGAAATTCAGCAACTGCACTTCGGTTTTGTGGGGGTGGTGATGAACCTCGGTAACGCTGGCGTATTCGATTTCGAAGCGCGCCATCTTGGAAATGGGCAAATGCAGGAGAATCGCTAGCATCATGCGGACGATGCCGCCGTGGCAAACGACAGCTACCTGTTGTCCGGCGGCTTCTTGAAGAATGTGTTGGAGGCACGGCTCGATGCGCGCGCGCAAGCGTTCGGCGGATTCGCCGTTCGGGATGGTGCCGGCTTCCATTCGGTCGAGCCAATCGCTGGCGTTAGTTCCGAATTTTTCGCGCAGTTCCAACCACGTGTGTCCGGTCCAGTCGCCGAAATCGACTTCGTGAAGCCCTGTGAGTGTTTTGGGCTGCACCTTGCGGCTGACGGCGAGGGGCGCGAGCGTTTGCTGCGCCCGTTTCATCGGGCTCGCATAGATGGCGTGCAACTCAACTCCGCGCAGGTGATGGGCGAGAGTGTCCGCTTGAGATTTGCCATGCGGAGAAAGGTCCATGTCGATGCGGCTTCCGGCGAAGACGCGGTGATATCGCGACTCCACTTCGCCGTGACGAATTAGAAACAACCGGGTCATAGGATTACCGAAATGCGATAAGGTCTGCCTGGCTGGCGCTCAACCGAGCGCGGCGCGCTGCAGGTCGAGGAGTTGCTGAATGCCGCCCTTGCCTAAATTGATGAGCGCATTGAGCTGCGCTTCCGTGAAGTTGGATTTTTCGCCGGTCCCCTGAAGTTCAATGAATTCGCCGGCGGCGGTCATTACGAGATTCATGTCCACGTCAGCCGCGGAATCTTCTACGTAACAGAGATCAAGTAACGCCTCCTTTTGGAACATTCCCACGCTGACCGCCGCCACGCCGTCGAGCAGTGGATTGACCGCCAGTTTTCCATCGGTCATCAGTTTTCGGGCGGCAAGTGCCATCGCAACATACGCGCCGGTGATCGCCGCGGTACGCGTACCGCCGTCGGCCTGAAGGACATCGCAATCGACCCAGACCGTGCGGGATCCGAGCTTCTTCAAATCCACTGCGGCGCGCATGGCACGGCCGATAAGGCGTTGAATCTCTTGCGAGCGCCCGTCGATCTTGCCCTTTGAAATGTCGCGAGCCTTCCTCGTCAAGGTGGAGTAGGGGAGCATGGAATACTCGGCCGTTATCCAGCCGCCTTCGACGTTCTGTTCTTTCATCCAGCGCGGCACGGTTTCCTCAACGGTCACTCCGCAGAGCACGCGCGTGTTGCCCCATTCGATCAGGGTAGAACCTGTCGCGTATGGCGCGAAGTGATTGGTGAATTTGACGGGGCGCAGTTGATCTGGCCGACGCCCGTCAATGCGAGAGGCTCGTGGGGTAACACAGCCGGTGGTCGTGTCTTTGGCTAAAGGAACGTTCGAACTTGCTGAAATCATCGGTCGCGACGGTAGTGGGCCGGGCGACGGCGGGCAATGCTGAAAACGGTGGCGGCAGCTATTTATCCACGCTGCTCGCGCGAATTGCGTGGTGCACGAGGGCAGTGCCACTGTCGAGTTGTAGCTTTTCTCGGATGCGGGCGCGGTAGGTTTCCACGGTCTTGATTTCTATTCCCAGTGTGTGGGCAACTTCGCGAGTAGTGTGGCCTTCGCCGATCAATTGAAAGACCGCCATTTCGCGATCTGTCAGTTTTTGCAGCAACGAGGTTGCCATCGCTTGAGTTTTGGCGCCACGCATCAACACCTTGAGTGCTTGCGCAGACATTGCGTCGCTCAAATAAGTTTGGCCCGATAGGACGACGCGAATGGCTGGGATTATTTTTCCGGTCGCCTCCCGCTTCGTAATGTATCCTTTCGCGCCGGCTTTGAGGGCGCGATCTGCGTAGTGCTGCTCTTCGTGCATCGACAACACCAGCATCGGAAGACCGAGGAAACGTTCCTGAATCTCTTTGATCAATTCGAGGCCGCTGCGCCCTTTGAGCCCGAGGTCGACGATGACCAGATTGGGCTTTAAGGCTGCTACTGCGCGCATTGCGGAGTCGGCGTCCTCAGCTTGGCCCACCACCTTTAGCCCTTTGTGGTCATTGATCAACGCTGCCAGATGCTCGCGGACGATCGGATGATCGTCGACAATCAGAATTCGCCCACTAGATGCGGATTTTGGAGAGCTGGCGATTGGCATCAATTGTCGAATGTGCCAGACAGATTTTTGAGGTCAAGCGGCCGCATGTCGGCGCACGGCGATTGTTTGTTGGTGGTAGTCTCCAGATGTAGCCTCATGCTTGGTGAGTTTTATTCGCGTGATGCCCTGAAAACGGCGATTTACTGTTTGTAGGGTTTTCCCCTACAAGTTTTGCAAGGTTCCCCTGATTGAAGGTTTTTCCCGAATGAGCCATCAATTTGCGCGTTCACTTTGCTCTTTGAAGCTTTCGCCGGTAGTTCGGCTTAACGAGTCAGTTTGGGAAAGCGAAACGGCAGTTTTGCACTGAAATACGTCTTGGTTAGACGCCCTAAAACACACTTTCGCCCTGGCAGGATCGCGGGGGCATTGCTGAGATGCCAGATCTTGTTGCACGGGTGCAGATACGCCAGGGAATCGAGGTCAGACGCCTCTATAACGTCTGTTGGTTAAGCGCAAACGAGTGAAGTTCCGCCCTCCTTCACATCGTAGGGGTTAGAGGGCGGTCTTTTTTGTACTTGCCCGCTCAGGGCTGCTTGAACTGCAGCGAATCGAGCAGATTTCCCAAATTGTTAAGGGTCGCCGGTGCCGCCGCCGGTGCCGGTGTAGTGAGAACTTTCCGCAAATAAGCCACCGCGTCCGCGAAATTCTGGATCGAGCGAGGTAATGTGGCGCCCGCCGCGTTCGCGTGACCGCCACCTTGAAGTTTCTCGGCGACTTTAAGCGCCTCTCCGTTGCGGCTGCGGAGACTGACGATCACCGTGCCATTGGCTTTGCGGAACATCGTCAGCAGCACGGGATACTTCGTGGCCGTTTGATCGAGCAATTGATACACGATCAAGTTGTTGTTCCCGATGACCGTCTCAACGTAGCCGACCAGTGGCGAAATCTCCGTCACGTTCGTGCGGCTCCACGCGAAACCGAGTGGGTCTTCGATGCGCCGCTTGATCGCCATGACTTCCAGCAACGGATGATCGACAAGGCGTTCCACTTCGCCGTCGAGAAGCGAGTGCAGGTTCCAAAAATTGTAGGTCTTCACCAGATTCGCGTAGTCATTCGCCAGCACGAAATCTGGG
The DNA here is from genome assembly GCA_044224905.1 of Limisphaerales bacterium. Taxonomy (GTDB): domain Bacteria; phylum Verrucomicrobiota; class Verrucomicrobiia; order Limisphaerales; family JBGAJN01; genus JBGAJN01. The sequence continues at coordinate 305,080 of JBGAJN010000004.1, read as the reverse complement.
TCATCTTCGAGGAACAAATCCGCCACGTTGTTCAAGTGTACCAGCCGGTCGAGGGTGGGGGAACCCAAACCATGCTCGCGGGCCAGTTCGTAGCAGAGCAGCCCCGCCGATTTGTTGATGTCGTGGACGAACCGTGCGCACTTCGGCTGCAGCTCGGTTGCGTGGTGATCCACGATCAGCCAGCCGGGCTTGTCTAGCCGCGCTTCAAACGTCAGGTCGGTGACCCACGCCGTGCGTTCGTTGAGCGGGCGTTGACGCCAGCCATTGTAATTCCACGCTTCCAGTTTCGTTTCGGTACCGAACAGCTTCTTCGCGACTCGTTGCAATAAAACGCCGGCGATCAATCCATCGAGATCGCTCTCGTGCGTCAAAATCACGTCCGGTTTGGTCAATTCTGCCATGATGCGCGAACAGTAGACCCTGTGCGCGAGGTTGGCGAGTGACGAATTCCCGCAATGCGAGCTGGAACTTGCCAATTGCGTCGCTCCTCGGCGAAGCTGCGCCCCATTCCATCGGCTTTCGAACGCGCCGGTGCCACTACTACGATGACATTGCGCATTCTCTTTTTACGGCGGGCACTCACGCGCGGTTTTGCTTTTGCGCTGACCTCATTGATTTGGTGCCACGACACACCGATACAGGCCGCGCAGACAGTCACTGCGGATGTGGTCGTTTACGGCGGTACCTCGGGCGGCGTCATTGCCGCGGTCGAAGCGGCGCGGCTCGGTAAGAAGACCGTTCTGATTGAACCCGGACAACGCCTTGGCGGCATGAGCAGCGGCGGGCTGGGCATGACGGACAACGGCTCCACCGAGACAATCGGCGGAATGTCGCGCGAGTTTTATCAGCGCGTTTATCGATTCTACCAGCGACCCGAGAACTGGCGTTTTCAGAAGCGCGAGGAGTACCTGACTTGGTTGCCGAAAATCTGGGGCGTGGACGGTCCACGCATGGAAGAAATCAAGGCGCAGTTCCTCTTCGAGCCACGCGCGGCCAAGGCGGTCTACGACGACATGGTTCGCGAAGCAGGTGTGCAGGTTGTTTTCGGTGAACGGCTCGATCTCAAGAATGGCGTAATCAAAAGTGCCGCGCGCATCGCGTCCATCCGAATGGAAAGTGGACGTGAGTTCGTTGCAAAAGTTTTCGTCGACGCCAGCTACGAGGGCGATCTGATGGCAAAGTCCGGCGTGAAATACATCGTCGGCCGCGAGCCCAACAGCCTCTACGGCGAAACGCTCAACGGTTCTTTCCCGTTTACGCCCGCGCCATTTCCGAAGATCAGTCCCTACGTCGTGCCGGGCGATCCGAACAGCGGATTACTGCCGCGCGTTGAGCCGAAACCGCCCGCTCCGAAGGGCAGCGGCGATCATCGCGTGCAGGGCTACAATTTCCGTGTCTGCCTCACCGATGTCCAAGAGAACCGCGTGCCATTGACCAAGCCGGCGAACTACAACCCGCTCGATTACGAGCTCCTCGCGCGCCACATCGCCACGATGAAGAACGTGAAGCCCGGCCCGCGCAAACACGCGGCCGTCGGACTTCGCGGCAACGGCGGCGATCTCGGCATCAACTTCGAACTCGTGCCCAATCGCAAGACGGACTCGAACAACGGCAGCGAGTTCGGCAGTGACGTATATGGCCCGAGCTACGGATGGCCCGAGGCCGACTACGCGGGGCGCGACCGGATTTTTCAGGAGCACAAGGACTACACGCTCGGCCTGCTATGGTTTCTCGGCCACGACGAGCGTCTGCCGGTCGAAGTGCGCACCGAGATGCAACGCTGGGGCCTGCCGAAGGATGAATTCGCCGACACCGGTCATTTCCCTCACCAGCTTTACGTGCGCGAGGCGCGTCGTATGATCGGCGACTACGTTCTCACCGAACACGATGCCCGTGGCGCGCGAGTGGCGGAAGATTCCGTCGCTGTCGGCTCGTATCCGCTCGATTCCCACGGCGTCACGCTCTACGTGGACGAAAAAGGCGTTCTCCACCGCGAGCGTGGCTTCTTCGTTGGCATCAAGCCCTATCCCATCAGCTACAAAACATTGCGCCCACGCGCTAGCGAATGCGAAAACCTACTCGCCATCAGTTGCCTCTCCGCTTCGCACGCCGCGTATGGCTCCGTCCGTATGGAACCCGTGTTCATGATGCTCGGCCACGCGGCGGGCGCGGCCGCGAGTATTGTTATCGATCAAAATGTCACGGTGCAAAACGTCCCTTACACCGCGTTGCGCGAACGGTTGCTCGCCGAAAAGCAAATCCTTCAGCCCAATCCACCTCGCGCTATCTCCAGCGCCAAACCAGCGACGACCGCTGACTCCGCATCACCCGCTTCGCCAAACGCCCAACTCCTCGCCGACGTCAAAGTGCTCGTCGAAAAGAGGATCGTGGACTCTGGTGACTACTGGCTCGCGCATGCGCAGAAGGGCAAGAACTGCGACGGCAAGCTTGTTGAAACCCTGCTTATCGACATGGCGCGCAGCTTCGAGCCAGCGGCTACGCGCGCGGATGCCATCCGCATTCTCACGGCGCACAAGGTTTTTTCCTCGCCCGCCTATTGGGAGGAACACGCGGCCGCCGACCACAGATGTAGCGGCGACAATGTCCGCTCGGTGATCCGCAACTTCGTTCGCGCGTCTGGGCGATGAATTGATTCTCTGCATGAAACTCCTTCTGGGTTCTTTACGTGTCTGGTCGTTGCTGGTGATTGGATTGGTGATTGAGTCGCGCGCTGCCGACGTGGCGGCGTTGCGCAACGACGCTTACGAATTGCGGCGGGAAGCGAATGGGAACGTCCGCGTTGTCCAAGTCGGGCGGAGCGGTGGAACGGTTTTTCGCCCTGAGTTCATGGCGGTGCATTCAACGAAGCCAGTCACGCTCACGTCGGTGAAGTGGAAAAATCCCGTCTACAATCTCACTGGGTGGAAGCTCGCCGACGGAAGTGTGGTGCAGGATGTTTTCAAAATCGGCGAGCAGGTGTCGCTGGGCCGGCCGATGGTGTCGCAATCGAACGGCGTGGTGCGTTGGAAGTTCACCACCGATGTTCTCGACCTCGACGCCGAAGTGTCGCTGCCGCCGGGTCAGGCGGATCCGCGCGTGCGCTATACGTTTGCGGCGAAGCAAGCCGGCGTGTGGTCCATCGCTTACAGTGGCGCACCGGTGACTAATCTCAACGCTGTGCGCGAACTCTTTCAGCCCCTAGTTTGGGACGGGCGACGATTGCCGGAGGAGAGCTTCTTGATTCCCGATGAGCAGTGCTCGATCCCGGGCTGCCTTGTGCAATCGCAGTTCGGCACGGTCGGCGTCATGGCGGAGCCGCGACAGTTTCCGTTCGCGATGCCGACTTCGCAGGTCCGCCGTTTTGGCGTGTCAGTGCGCAATGCGCAGGGACAGGCGCAGCCGTTGGTGTTTGCGCCATTTCCCGGATTCAAGGACTCGACGCTGAAAGTCGGCGAGAAGCGCACGTTCGAAATCGTACTTGTGTCGCGAACTGAGGCGCTGGATGTCGCTTTCGAACACATCGCGCGCAACGTGTGCGGATTCCGCGATCGTCGCGAGAACACCCTCGCGTCGCTCAACACCGCGCTCGACAGCATGCTCGATTACGTCCTCGGTCCCTGGGGCAACTTCGATGCCGCGAACAAGGCGTTTCACTATCCAGACTCGCCGGGCTCGGTGAAAAACGTCAGCGCGTTGCACCCGCTCGGGCTCGCACTCGTCACGGACAACGAGCGCATCTTCCGTGAGCAGGGCGTGCCCATCATGGAGTTTCTGTTGTCGCGCGAAAAATTCCTCTTCGCCCTCAACGACGAAGGAATGAAAAGCTCTCAGCGCCCTTCACGCAATCTCGCCGGACCCGCCATGCCCGTGTCCGAGCTCGTCGCGCTGCATCGGCTGGCGCAAGGGGCGACGCCGTATTTCCGCGAGAGCGCCGAACGCCTGCACGGGGTCGATCGCGCGCTGAACATGGACTGGGTAAGCAAAGGCTCCTCGTGGCAGAATGACCTCTGGCTTTACCGCGCCACCGGCGATGCGAAACCGCTCGCTTCCGCGCGTGCGAAGGTTGATCGCTACCTCGCAGAACGCGTTGATTCCGCGCCGATTGATTTCTCGGAGTCCGGCATTGCGGGAACGTTCTTCGAATATCTTCTCCCCGCGTGGAAGGACCTCTATGAACTTTATCTCGTCACGCACGATCCGAAGCATCTCGCGGCGGCGCACCGTGGCGCGCGCCGTTACGCGCAGTTGATCTGGTTTTATCCTTCGGTGCCGGACGGAGACGTGACGGTGAACGAAAGCGGATTCGCTCCGCGTCGCGGCAGCCTCGACAAGCCGGGCTTGATCCGCGTGCCGAAGGAAACCGTCCCCGCGTGGCGCGTTTCCGAGCAGGGACTGACCTGTGAGGGAAATGGCACGGTGCAACGAATCGCGCTTTATCTGGCCACGCACGCGCCGTTCTTCCTGCGTATCGCTCAGGAGACCGGCGACACATTCCTGCGCGACATCGCGCGGTCCGCGATGATCGGGCGCTTTGCGAACTTCCCCGGATATCATTTCAACACGCTGTACTCCACCGCGCAGGAAAAGGCGGATTTTCCGCTGCACCCGTTCGAGGAACTGAAGCCGACGACTTCGTTTCACTACAACCACGTCCTGCCGATGGCGAACCTCGTCCTTGATTATCTCATGGCGGAAGCGGCTGATCGTTCGCGTGGTGCAGTGAGTTTTCCCATGGAGTACGCGGAGTGCTACGCGTTCATGCAAAGCCACATTTATGGCGCGCCTGGCAAGTTTTACGATCAAGCCGACGTGCATCCGTGGGTGCCGAAAAGGCTCGTGAAGATCGACAATGTCCAGGTTAACTACGTCGCCGCGCGCGGCTCCAATTCGATCTGCATTGCGCTGATGAACGAATGCGACCGTGCGTTGAACGATGTCACGGTGCAACTCGACCTCGCTCACTTCGGCGAGGGCGCCGCGACGATGCACACGTGCCGAGTTTGGCGCGACAACCAGCTTCAACCGCAGCCGATCGCGGTGAAGAACGGCGCGGCGAAAGTTTCGTTATCGGCGAAAGGAATCACTGCATTGGTCATCGAAGGACTCGTGCCGAAGGTCAGCTTTCAGAACAAATTCGCCGCGTCGCCCGCTCCGCCGGGCGCGACAACGCATCGGCGATTCAAAACTCCTTTCGGTGATGCCGAGGCGATGGTGCTGTCGTTCGGGTCGGAATTGACCTGGCTCTACGCCTATCTCACGGCGACCGGCGATGTCGTGAAATCGGCGCGGATGACGGTCGGTGTTTCCGGTCGGACCGAAACGCTGTCCGACGCCACGTTTCCGTTCGAGTTTAGTGTGCCGCTGCGACCGGGCGATAAAGCGTTGGAGATTTCCATCGAAGCGGTGAATCACGGAGGCACGACGCTTCGCTCGGAAACCGTCCGGCTGGATGTTCCGTGAAGTTGCGATCCTTGTCGCCGCGAACAAAAATCCCTCGACCTACGCGTTTAGCATCACGCCCCATCGACTAAATCGCGCCTAAGGGTGCGACACGAAGGTCTGGTTCCTCGCGACCGGTTCATCACTATCGCGTGCCCGCCGACGGGCGTTTACGTCGAGGACGGTTTCCGTGAACTTATTTGGAGCGAGGCCGCACGCTGGGGCCGTCGATCCACTCGGGCGGAATCATGATTTGCCGGGGCACGGCGGGAACCCCGTGCTCGTGGCGCGAGAGTTGAGTGATGACCAGATCCACGGCGGCGGCGGCGATGTGGTCACGGCGATGATGAAGTCCGGCGTTGCCGAGCATCCGCGGCGACCAGTCGTGCACCACAAAACCCACGTCCTCCGGAACGCGCCGGCCCAGACGCTTTAGCCACGCGGGCAGGTGCGTGTCGAACGAGATCACCGCGTCGGGCCGGTGGGTTTTCATCCAATCGGAGAAGGCGCTGAAGTTGCGGGCAAGATTGTTGTGGGGAAACAGCAGCACGGGCACGCGTTGATCGGCGGGGAGCTCCTGTTGAAAATGGAACATCCCGCCGCTGTAGCCATTCTGCGAGCGATCATCGATCCAACGGGTGATCGCGACGCCGATTCGTTGGTAGCCTCGACGCCTGAGTTCGTCGGCGGCCATCTGGATGCCGAGGTTCATGTCGGTCAGGCACCGGTGCAGCATGGGCTGGCGCAGGGCGCAGCCAAACGCCACGGTAGCGAAAGGCGAGTAATCAATCTTGGCGCAGGGCAATTGCGCGCTCTGCGGAGAAACTATGACCGCCTCGATTCCTCGCGCGTGAAGAATCCGCTGCACGCGTTCTGGCGTCAGGCCGTCGCGGCCCAGCCAAAATTCCTCGACCTGATAGCCGAAGGCTTCCGCACGCTGACGAATGCTCTCCAGCGGGACGTATTGATATGAAGGGTTGAGTAGTTCGTCTTTCGGCACGTCTTCACGCAGCACCGCCATCGCCGCGCGAATTCGCGTGCGCTTGCGATCGCGCACCAGCCCCATTAGCCGCGAAAGGTGCGGATCGGGCTGATAGTTCAGCGAAGCGGCGGCTTTTAGAACGAGCTCGCGCTTGTCCGCCGACACTTTCGGAGCGTTCCGCAACGCCCGTGACGCCGTCATTGGTGATACGCCGGCCGCGCGGGCGACATCCTGCAGAGTGGGGCGCTTTGCTGGCATGGGTGGTATCATACCACCGACAACGGCTTTTCCAGTGTCAAAATTGTCGAGCTACGGTGCGTCTGACACATAGCTCGAAATGTTCAACCCAGCCCCAACACCAACCGTCCCGGAAATCCGCCCCACGCGGATCCGCCGTGGCGTGCTGCTGTTCGCGTGCGGCCTTTCGATGATCACGTATCTCGATCGGGTCGCGATCGCCTCGGCTGCGGGGGAAATCGTCCGCACGCTCGGAATGCAAAGCGTCGCTGATTTGAAATGGGCCTTTACCGCGTTCGCTCTGGCCTATGCGTTGTTCGAAGTGCCGACCGGTTGGATGGGCGACGTGTTCGGTCCGCGCCGCGCCTTGCTCCGAATTGTTTTGTGGTGGTCCGCGTTCACGGTGCTCACCGCCGCGGTCGGCCTGCGCCTTGGCCCGGTCACGCTGGGGCTGGGTTTCCTCATCACGGTGCGACTGCTTTTCGGCGCGGGCGAGGCGGGCGCTTTTCCCAACATCACGCGCGCACTCCACAACTGGCTGCCGCTGCAAGAGCGCGGACGTGGACAGGGCTGGGTCTGGTTTTGCGGCAAGCTCATGGGCGGACTCACGCCGTTCCTGTGGACGGTGCTCGTGGTCGGCACCAGCGTGACTCCGGGTTTGTTCGGCTGGCGCGCTGCGTTTTGCATCTTCGGCTTGATCGGAATTGTTTGGTGCGTTTGCTTCGGCCGCTGGTTTCGCGATCGGCCCGAGGAAAAACCCGAGGTCAACGCCGCCGAGTTGGCGTTGATCCGCAGTGACAATGCCGAGGCCCATGCCGGTCATAGTCGCGTGCCGTGGTCGCGCATCGTGACGAACGGAAATTTTCTCGCGCTCTGTCTGATGTATTCCGCCCAAGCCTACGGCTGGTATTTCAACATCACCTATCTGCCGCAGTTTTTGGAACGGCAATATGGGATGCCCAACAGCAGCCTGCTCGGTGCGCTCTACAAGGGCGGACCGCTGCTCATGGGCGCGCTCGGGTGTTTGCTCGGTGGCATGCTGACCGATGCGATCATCCGTCGCACCGGCGATCGCCGCTTGGCGCGCCGACTGTGCGGTTGGGTGGGCCACAGTGCGTGCGTCGTGTGCTTTCTGCTCTGCCCGCTCGCGCCGAACGCGTTCTTCTTTTTCGTCGCCGTGTCGATGGCGGCGTTCTTCACCGATCTCACCGTGCCGAGTGCGTGGGCGACGTGTCAGGACATCGGCGGCCGTTTCGCGGCCACCATCGGCGCCTTCATGAACATGGGCGCGGGGCTTGCCGGCGCGCTCGCCGGCTGGGCGACTGGTTCAATCCTTGAAAATGCCATCGTCTCACGCGCCGCGGCACTCGGCGTTGAGGCGAGTAAACTTTCCACGACCGAAACAACCGCAGCCTTGCTCCACGGTTACCACGTGAACTTTTACACCTTCGCTGCGCTCTATGCCGTGGCGTTCTTCGCGTGGTTCAAAATCGACCCGACCGTTGCCATCGAACGAACCGAAAAACCTCAACCATGAACGACTCGCTATTCCCTACGACTTTGCTGGCTCAGGTGCGCTCCGCCGGAGTGGTCGCGACCTTGACGATTGACGACGCGTCGAGTGCGGCTGACCTCGCCCGTGCGCTGCGTGACGGCGGTGTGACTTGCCTCGAACTGACACTGCGCACCGTCACCGCGCTGGATGCGTTGCGTCGTATTCGCGCTGAAGTTCCCGAATTGCTCGTTGGTGCAGGCACCGTGCTCACGCCCGTCGCTGTGCAGGAATGTGTGAAGGCGGGCGCAGCGTTCGGTGTGGCGCCGGGTTTCAATCCACGCGTCGTCGCCGAGGCCAAGCGCGCCGGACTTCCGTTTGCGCCCGGTGTCTGCACCCCGAGCGATATCGAGGCCGCGCTGGAAGCGGGTTGCACACTCATGAAATTCTTCCCAAGCGAACCTTGTGGCGGGCTTCCTTATTTGCGAGCCATCGTCGCTCCGTTCGCGCACTTGGGCGTGCAATTCATTCCGCTCGGCGGCGTGGACGCCAGCAACGCCGCGGCGTATCTGCGCGAATCCTTCATAGCGGCGATCGGTGGCTCTTGGCTCGCGCCACGCGACTTGGTGCAAAAGAAAGCGTGGTCTGCCATCACCGCCAACGCCCGTGAAGCAACCGCGATCGTGCAGCGCGCGAAGGGAGGGGCGAAGTGAGCCGCATCGTGACCTTCGGCGAGATCATGGGACGGATTGCACCGCCGGGCTTCAAACGTTTTGCCCAATCAATGCCGGGCATGGTCGAGATGACGTTCGCCGGAGCCGAAGCGTCCGTTGCTGCTTCGCTCGCTCAACTCGGAGCCGACGCGGCGTTTGTGACCGCGTTGCCACAGCACGAGATCGCTGACGCGTGTGTGGCGAACCTGCGCGCGATGGGCGTGGACACGCGACATATCCTGCGCGTGCCGGAGGGGCGGCTCGGTTTGTATTTCCTCGAAACGGGCGCGAACCAACGTGCCGGCCAGGTGATTTATGATCGCGAAGGTTCCTCGGTCGCGATCACGCCGGCGAGTGCTTATGACTGGAACGCGATCTTCCAAGGGGCCGAGTGGTTCGTCATCTCCGGCATCACGCCCGCAATTTCGCGCAACGGTGCTGAAGTAACGCGCACCGCGATGCGCGAAGCGTCGAGCCGTGGCGTGAAGATCGCGTTCGACATGAACTACCGCTCGAAGCTGTGGCGCTGGGACTCCACGGTAACTCCGCGTGAACTCGCCACGCGGACTGTGCGCGAACTGCTGCCGCTCGCGGACGTTTTCGTCGGTGGTCGCGAGGACGCCGAAGCGGTGCTGGGGTTGTCGGGCGAAGCGTCGATCGAGAAACTTGCTCGTGAAATAACCGTGCAGTTTCCGCGCGTGCTACGCGTCGCCCTGACATTGCGCGAAGGGATTTCGGCAACGCACAACGATTTCGGCGGGATGCTCTACGACGCCACCTCTGGCGCGTTGTGTTTCGCTCCCGCGCCCGGACGGCTCCACTCGATCACATCAATCGTTGATCGCCTCGGAGCTGGCGACGCGTTCACGGCTGGATTGATCTTCGCCTTGATCACACCGGAATTGCGCGCGCCGGAACTGGCCATCGCATTCGCTGCCGCGGCGGGTTGCCTGGCTCATTCGATCGAGGGCGATTTCAATCGCGTGACTCGCGCCGAGATCGAGGCCCTCCTGCGCGGCGCTTCGGCCGGTCGCTTGCAGCGATGACCCAACATTTTTCACTAAATCAAAAACTCTTCGTTATGAATTTGAAGCTATTGTCCGTTCTTTTCCTCGTAGCTGCGGTGCAACTTCGCGCTGCTCCGCCCGTGCAGGTCTCGATACCTCCCGTGCCCAACTTTTCACCCGGCCCCGAATACCTGGACGCCGTCCGTATGTTCCAAGGCATCCCTGGCCTCGAACGCGCCGCCAACGGCCGCTTGTGGGCCACGTGGTATGGCGGCGGCACCGGCGAGGATCACTTCAACTACATCATGCTCGTCACCAGCAGCGACGACGGCCGCACGTGGTCTTCGCTGAAACTCGTGCTCGATCCCGATCGCGATGGCCCGGTGCGCGCGTTTGATCCCTGCCTTTGGCACGATCCGCAGGGGAAGCTCTGGCTTTTCTGGGCCCAGCGCGGCGGCAAGGAAATGCCGCAGCTCTTCGCCATGAGCACGACCGATTCCGGATCCGCCGATCCCAAGTGGTCTGCGCCGCGCCGTATCGCGGACGGCATTATGATGAACAAACCCACCGCGCTCGCCGACGGCACCTGGCTCCTGCCGACGGCGCTGTGGAAACGCGAAGGCAGTTCCCGCGTCGTCCGTTCTACTGATCGAGGGGCGACCTGGGAATTCATCGGCAGCGCCACCATTCCCAAGGAAGAGGATCGGAACTGCGACGAGAACATGATCGTGCAGCGGAAGGACGGCAACCTGTGGATGCTTGTGCGCACGCATTACGGCATCGGCGAAACCACTTCGACCGATGGCGGAAAGACGTGGGGCGAGGTGACGCCGTCAACGATTCCGCATGCCGCGTCGCGTTTCTTCGTCCGGCGACTTGCTTCCGGCAAACTGATTCTCGTGCGGCACAATTCGCCGAACACCAAGGCGCGCTCGCACGTTACCGCGTATCTGAGCGACGATGACGGCAAGACGTGGAGTGGCGGTCTGCTCCTCGATGAACGCGTCGGCGTTTCGTATCCCGACGGCGTTCAGGATCAGGACGGCGTAATCCGCATCATTTACGATTTCAACCGCACGAAGGACAAACAGATCCTCATGGCGGCCTTTACGGAAGGCGACGTGGCCGCGGGCAAGCCGTCAACTGCTACGCGTCTCCGAGTGCAAATCAATCAAGCGACCGGTGTCGCGCCCGCGAAAGCCAAGAAGTCCTCTGGCAAGGCGCATTGACAGCTCTCTCGCTATTCACTTTCACCGACGTTGCCGCAGTGATCGTCGATTACCAGAGAGCCTCCGCCGTCCGGCGCCCTCTCGGGCGAGTTGTGTAACTGGAGCGAGTCCAAATGCGCCAAGCTACAAGCCGTTGCCCCTGTTGAAGGGGCTTCCGCCCGCGCCGAAGAAGTGATATTCACCATCGCATTGTCTCGATGAATTTCCGCTGCCTTGTTGCGTTGCTCGTCCTTTGCGGAACCGCCGCGTCAGCTTTGGCGCAGGCAGTTCTTCGCAATGATCGCTACTCTCTGGATGTGGCGGCGGATGGAACGGTTACGATGCGGGTGACGAACATGCCGCCGCAGGCAATCGTGCCGGAGTTCACGGTGATCAGCAGTGCGCGCGATCCAAAGGTTTTTCGAAACTTCAATCACCCCAATTATCCGATCGCGCCGCGTCCCGCTGTCCGTTGGCTGGGAGTGAATGAACCGACAGACACTCTCAACGCGTGGCTGGCTTCGCCGGCGATGAAGGCCGCGGTTGCGTGGTCGGCGAAGGTGATCGGGGAAGGGGAGCAGCGAATGTGGGAATATCGCGACAAGTTCGGGAAAGTGACGTTGCGCGTCGGTGGCCGGAGTCGCGATGGCGCGACTCGTCCGTTTGCCGTTGGCGAAAACACCGTGGTGCGCGCAACGAAGTCGCGGGTGGTGGGCGACTCGGTGGAATGGGTGTTCGCTGCGAACGACAACTTTTCGCTCGGTGCGACGCTACGTTTGCCGAAGGGCGATGCGGATCCTGAATTGACCTTCACTTTCACGCCAAAGCGCAGCGCCTTCTATTCGGTGGCATTCACTGGTGCACCGGTTATCTCGCGCAAAGAGTGGAAGCGCACCCCGCAGGAATGTGCGGGCCGTGGCAATGTGCAGGGCGATTTCGTTTTGTCGGAGGCAGACTTGAAATTGCCGCGAGCTTTCACGGCGACTAGCGACGGCTGTGTTGCTGTGGTTGCTGATCCGCGCGAGTGCCGTTTTCGCCTGCCGACGTTGGAAGATTCGCGTTTTGGAATGATGCTTGTCTTCGCCGAGAACGATTCCGTCAAGCCGGTGTTGCTCGCGCCACTGCTCGGCGGGGCCGAATCGAAAATGAAGGCGAACGCGCCGTGGAGTTTCACGCTGCGCATTGCCGCGCGCGCGGGGGATTGGGCCGAGATGCATCGCCACATCGCGCGGGACATCCACGGCTTGCTTGATCAGCGCGACAACTCCGGCCCGGGTTCGCTGAACGCGGCGTTGGAGCACATCATGGACTTTCTCGCCGATCGCAACGGGCGCAACTATGCGATGTGGAGCGACGAGCAGAAATACTACGACTACTTCACGGACCAGACGGGTGTCTTCAAGCCGTTCTCGCCGCTCTACGGATTGAGCGCAGCGATCGTGACCGACGACGAAACTTTCTATCTCCGACGCGCGCGGCCAGCGGTCGAGTTCGCGCTGTCCCGGAAGTACAATCTGTTCGCGCCCTACGAAGGTATTTACGAAGCGATCGTGAAATCCGCGGCGAGCGATGTCGGCGGACCTTATCCGGGTTACGCGCAGCTCATGTCGCTGCACGAATTGCTGCAGCGCCGCAGTCCGGTGGTGCGGTCGTTGGCCGAAACTAAAGGCGCGCAACCGAAAGATATCGCGGATCAATTGGCGCGTTGGCGGCTCACCGGCGATCGCGCCGCGCTGGACGCCGCGTTGAAGAATGCGAACGCGATCTTGAAGTCGGGCTCCGGCGCGTCCGAGCAAGCGCTCTTCGATTTCCTCGAGTTGTCCGACGCCACGCGCGATGGGGCGGCGCTGCGTGGTGTGATTGCCGCTGCGTATGCGCGGACGGCGGACTTCAATCTCTATCCCGCGCCGCCTGATGAGCGGCTGGTTGTCGATGCGGGCGGGTTCGCGCCGGTGCACAAACACTCGTTTGGCCGCCACAAAAACATCTGGGGCTTTCCCGCGCCGCAGCCGGTCGCGACGCCGGAGCAGAGCGTGCCTGCGTGGCGCGTCTCCCGGCTCGGTCTACCGTCGCCGGCGTATCCGATGGAGTATTGGATGAATGCCCACGCCGCGTTATTGAGAGTGTCTGCGTTGAGCGGCGATGACTTCCTCCGCGACGTCGCTCGCAACGGCATGGTCGGTCGTTTCGGAAATTATCCCGGCGACAATCGTTCGGTCGTCTCGCTCATTGGCGAGCAATCGGATGCTGTGGAAACGCCGCCGTGGCAATGGAACTTCGCGACGGTGAATCCCGGGCACGCGTGGGATTTTGCCGGTGCCGTGATGGATTTTCTGGTGACCGAAGCGTTCGCGCGCTCGCGTGGGGCGATCGATTTCCCGGCGGTGAACGCGGCAGGCAGTGGCTTCCGCGTGCGGATCTACGGTTCTGCAGCGGGCGAATTTTTCGGCGACAAAGGTGCGCACCTGTGGCTGCCGCGCGGGTTGGTGGATAGCGACAATCGTCAACTCGACTGGATCGCCGCGCACGGCAACGGTCAGCTTTACCTCGCGTTGATGAACCAATCCGTGCGCGAGGAACGTGTCACCGTCGCGATCAATCGCGATCTCGCCGAGTGTCGCGACGGCGACGCGCGTTGTTGGCGAAACAACCAGTCGGTTGCGCCGATGGACGTCAGCGGCAATAGCCTGGCGGTGACGGTGCCGGCGAAAGGAATGGTCGCGCTCGCAATTCCGGCAAAAGTGAAGCCGCGGATGCAAGCGAAGCTCTACGCTGCCGATGCGCCCGCGTTACCGGAGCGGAGCTTTGTTGACGTGACTGCGCCGTTCGGTCGCCTCCACGCGATGCTTCTGACAGCGGGACGCGGACTCTCCAGCGCGTTCGTCTACGCCGAGGCACACCCTGAGAACGTAATCGCCGCGCGGCTGCGTTGGCGGCAGGGCGACGGACCGTGGCGTGAGCAGGTCGACGCGATCTTCCCGTATGAATTCTCGCCGGAGCTCGTTGACGGTGCGGGTGATTTTCAATGCGTCTTCGAAATCGAGAATGCGCAACAAAAACTCCAGCGCGCGCCGCTCATCACTTTGCCCGTGGACCGCGCGGGCGTCGCCGGAACGTCCGAGGCGCCACCCGCGAGTTCCCAATTCATCGCGGCAAATCTTCCGTCGATGTTGCCGCCGGCGGAGGAATTTCGCGTGGACGCGGATCTCTTCGAGTATTTCAAAACGGCGGCTAACCCGAAGAATCTTGGTCTGCGGAACGGTCGTTTCTTTCCTTACTCGACGCCGCTCGGTCGACGCATCGCGTGGGGGCTGCCGGTTTGGGACAAGGCGCTATTCGAAAAAGGCTGCACTCCGGCTGAAGCTGAGGCGCGTCTCCGTGCCGAGTTGGCTCTTTCTGGCGCGGATTTGAAGCGAGTGCTCGCTGCGCGTCAGCCTGCGGTGGTTTTTGAAAAGCTCGATCGGCGTCAACACGAGACTCTTCTCGACTTCGCTCTTACCGGTGGCGCGGCCCGAATTTCGGGGGCGTTGCTTGATGCGGTGCTCGCCGGCGATTGGTCACGAATGGTTCGCGATCACCTCTACGTCCGCTACGCTGGGCCCGCGCCCGATCATGCGCGCAACAAAGCTTTCGCCCAGCGTTGGGAGATTCCGTAACTGGTTTGTAGAAATGACCAGCAATGCCCGCTTGTCCTACGCGTCTTACTCCGTGACAATCGCGGTCACACACAACCGATCGAACATGCCGTGAAATCATTCGTTGCCATCGCTTCGTTGTTTTTATCCCTCGTTGTGGCGGTGCCCGTCTCCAACGGTGCGGCGATGCTCCAGGTGAATGGTTGGCGGCATGCAGAGTTGCGCCGGTTCATGGCAAAGGAAGCGAATCAAGGCGTCGCGGTGGATGCGGAGTTCTTCTATGCGATCGACAATCACGCCATTGGCAAATACCGGAAGAACACGGGCGAGCGCGTGGGTGGCTGGGACGGGGGCAAAGGTGGCCCGCTTAAACACCTCAACGCCGGCGTCGTGCTGGACGGAAAACTTTATTGCGCGCACTCCAACTTCCCCGAAATGCCGGAGAAAAGTTCGGTCGAGATTTGGGATGCGGCCACGATGCAACACCTTGGCCAGCATGTTTTCGAGAAGCCTCCGGGCTCGCTGACGTGGGCGGTGCGACGCGGCACTGAATGGTTCGCGTGCTTTGCGCACTACAAGAAGACCAGCGACCCGGCGCGCTCGGTCGTGGTGAAGTTCGATGCGCAATGGCAAACGCTCGCGAGTTGGAAATTTCCCGCCGCGCTTATTCAGCGATTCGCGGGCAATAGCAGTTCCGGCGGTGCGTTCGGTCTGGGCGGGCAACTGTTCGTCACCGGCCACGATGCGCGCGAGTTGTATGCAATTGATCTGCCCGCGAGCGGCGGCGAGGCGATGTGGCGCGCCACAATTCCGATCAGTGCGGCGGGCCAGGCCTTTGCGTGGGATGAGGGCAAGGCAGGCGTTCTTTATTCGATCGAACGTAAAACTCGCGAAGTGATTGTTTCGCGGGTCAGTCGTGACCCGATCGCGAGCGGCGCAGAAAAAGCCCCGACGGGTTTCGAGTCGCTGTTCGATGGGAAGACGTTTTCCGGTTGGGAGCAGAAAGGAAATTGGGTCATCGAAGACGGCGCGTTCTATCGCAAGGACAAGGGCGGCCCGCTCACTTACACGGTGAAGCCGGTGCCGGATGACTTCGAGTTGCGGTTCGACTGGAAGGTGTCGAAGGGCTGCAACAGCGGCGTCTATTATCGACCGGGGCAATACGAGTATCAGGTGCTCGACAACGTCAACAGCCCGTATGGCGAGAACCCGCGCCAGGCTGCCGCATCGCTCTTCTTTTGCATGGCGCCGTCCAAGGACGCGACGAAGCCGCTTGGCGAATGGAACGAGGGTCGCGTTGTCTGCAAGGGCACGGTCATCCAGCACTGGCTCAACGGCGAGAAGGTTATCGACTTCGACTACACCGATCCGAAGTGGGCGAAGGAAGTTGAACTGCTGCGCATTCGCGGTGGGAATCTCGCGGCGCGCCGCGGCAAGCTTTGGCTTCAGGATCACGGCGAGCCCGTGTGGTTCCGCAACATCCAACTGCGCGCCATTCCGTCGGAGGAAAAATTGGAGCGTTCCGAGTTTGCGCCGATGCCAATTCCGCCCGCGGCGTTGGAAAAGGAAAACGAACGCGTCCGCCAAATGTTGATGAAGGCAAAGGAGAAAAAATAACGTGACCGGAAATTCGTTTCACTTTGTTACGTCGCGACGGGAGTTCTTTGGCGCAGGCGCCGTACTGGCATTCGGCCTCGCACTGAATAATGACCTCCGTGCGACCGAGATTGTCATGCCTGAACGCGGACTGTGCGCACACCGCGGTGCGATGAGCTCGCATCCGGAGAACACTTTGCCTGCTTTTGCGGAAGCGCTGCGCCTCGGCGCGCACATGATTGAGTTCGATGTGCAACTCACCCGGGACAATGCGCTGGTGTTGATGCACGACGCCACCGTGAATCGCACGACGGACGGCAAGGGCAAGGTCGCCGACCTGACGCTCGCCGAGTTGCGCCGACTGGATGCGGGCGTGCGCATGGACCAGCGTTTCGCCGGCACGCGCATTCCGACCTTCGAAGAGACGCTCGCGATGATGCCGCGGAACGTGTGGCTGAACTGTCATCTAAAGGGCGGCGCCGCGCTCGGTGCCGCGACGGCTCGGGTGATCGCGGCGACGAATCGCAAGCATCAGGCCTTTCTCGCCGCCACCGCCGACGCCGCGAAAGCCGCGCGGGAACTCGTGCCCGACATCCTCATTTGCAACATGGAGCGTCAGGCGGGTTCGATGGAATATGCCCGCGAGACCATCGCGATGAAGGCGGCATTCATCCAATTGCTCGGCAAGGGCGAGGTGCCGATCGAAGCGGTGAAGCTGCTCAGCGCCGCCGGAGTGCGCGTGAACTATTACCACGATGAAACGCCCGATGGGCTACGGCGGCAGTGGAATGCCGGAGTCAACTTCCCGTTAGTTAATGATCTCGCGAAAGCGCTGCCGATCGCCCGCGAGATGGGCATCAAGCCGCTCGTTCACTGAAAGGGGAGCCAACACTGTGACACCACCACTGTCGCTATCGACGTTTCGAAAAGCATGTAGCATTCGTCGGCATTGCGCGCTTCGCGCTGTGGGTTTGGCGTTGTTGTCCGTGATCGTTTCGTTAAGGCCGGACGCTGGTGCGGAAGTCCCGCTCGTCGTCGAACGCAAATCTGTGGCGGTGATTGTGACTGCAGATCGTCCGGGGCCGGTTGCCAAATACGCTGCCGAGGAACTCGCTCTGCACGTTGAGAAGGCCACTGGAGCGCGGCTGGAGATCAAAACCGAGAGTGCGGTCGCTGCTGAAGTCGCGAATCGAATTTACGTTGGTGATTGCCGCGCGGCGCGAGCCGCGGGAATTGACGTCAGCAAACTTCCGCCGGAAGCATTTATTCTTCGAACCGTCGGCAAAACGTTGTTCATTGCCGGTGAGGATAAGCAGGGTGATCCGTTGGAGTCCGACACGCGTGCCGGAACTTTGTGGGGTGTTTACGAATGGCTCGATCGCGCGTTGAAAGTGCGCTGGGTTTGGCCAGGTGAACTGGGAACGTTCGTGCCAAAGGCCGCAACCGTGGTTGCGAGTGACGTCGACGACACTATTTCACCGCGCTTCTTCCAACGTCGGCTCCGGCCTGGGCTTAGCCTCGAGAGTGATCATCCTGCTTTGGGATTCACGCCCGGCGCCTTCGAGCAATTCAGTCGCGAACAGTCGGTTTTTCTGCGACGGCATCGGATGGGGCGAAGTTTTCCGATGGGCTACGGCCACGCGTTCGTGGACTGGTGGAAGAGGTATGGCAAAGAACATCCCGAGTGGTTTCAATTGCGGGAGGACGGCAAACGCGGCCCGAGCAAATCCACGGGACGTTTCTCGATGTGCGTATCCAATCCGGACTTCCAACGGCAGATTATTTCGCAGTGGGAGGCGCGTCGCAGTACGAAGCCCGGCGTGCCGAGCTTCATCAACGCCTGTGAGAACGACATCCTCGGCCTCTGCACTTGCGCCAAGTGCCGCGCCTGGGACGGGCCGGCGCCGGATGACTATCTGAAATATTATTCCGCCACGTCGAAGATGGCGCGCTCGCAGTTCGTTTCGGATCGCTACGCGCATTTCTGGCTGGCGTTGCAGCAACAAGCGGCGAAGACCGATCCAAACGTGAACGTCATCGGTTACGTTTACTTCAACTACTTCCAAGCCCCCACGACCGACGTGCGTTTGAACGAACACGTCCTGCTCGGCTATTGCCCGTCGGGCGGCTGGTTCCCGCGTTCGTCGGACGAACACGCGTGGATGAAGCAACAGTGGACGGGTTGGCGTAACACTGGCGCGCGGCTGTTTCTGCGCAGCAATCACCTGCTCGACGGCTACTGCATGCCGTTCATCTTCGCGCACCAGTTCGCCGATGACTTCCAGCACGCCGCGCGCAACGGGATGGTCGCGACCGATCTGGACTCCCTGACGGGGCACTGGGCCACGCAAGGTCCGAATCTCTACACCGCCGCGCGACTGCATGTGCGCCCAGAGGAATCCGCGGACGCCGTGCTTGCGGAATACTACGGCGCGTTCGGGCCTGCTGCTGCGCAAGTGAAGGCTTACTTTGACTATTGGGAAAATTACACGACGAACAGTCGCGAGCGGACAAGCAAAGCGATGGAGGACTTGCAGGCCTCGCGCTGGCGAACATGGGCCAAGGTCGCGCACGTCGTCTTTCCGCCGAACTGTTTCGCTCCGGCCGAGGCAATGCTTGCGGACGCCGCTCGCGCCGCAGCTGCTGACAGGGACGCTGCCGCGCGCGTGGAGTTTCTCCGGCTAGGTTTGGCGCACGCTAAACTTTGCGCGCGAGTCGCCGGTCAAATTACGCTTGCCAATCCGGTCGCGTCGAAAGCCGAAACCAAAGCGGCCCTCGACGAACTCATCGCTTTCCGCCGCAGCGCGGAGCGCTCGGGCATCGGCAACTTCAATCACGCGGCCTGGGTCGAGGACACGAGTTGGAAATTGTCCGACGAAACCAAGAAGGCGCCCGACTTGTATCCATGAAGAGTGATCGCACGCGCGGGAGAGTCATTTGGGCCGTAGTATTCGGAGCGCTCGGTGTCGTGTTTCGTTTGACCGCTGTCGCGGCGCCGGCGCGAGCAATCGAGCTTCGTGATTTGCCTTTGCTCTTCGCTGACGACAGTGGGATTGCGACCAACTCGGGAGTCTTTCGCACTGTTCACGTAGCGCGCACGTGTAGCGCGCCGGTGCTCGAAGCGCAGCATCCGTGGGAAGGGAGTCGCGTTTATATTTATGGCTCGGTTTATTTCGATGAGGCCGCGCGGCGGTTTTCAATGTGGTATCTGGGGCACCCGGATGTGGATGAAAAGGGCGCGACGCCCGCCGTGCCCGGCTTCAGGAAAGGGAAGGGCGACGCGGTGCTCTTCGCGACGTCGATGGATGGGTTGCGCTGGGAGAAGCCGGCGTTGGGGCTTCACAGTTTTCAAGGATCGAAGGAGAACAACATTGTTTTCGATATGCACAGTCCGAGCGTGCTTGTCGATGTTCGCGATCCCGATCCGAAGCGACGTTTCAAAATGCTCGGCTCGTTGAGCGGGAAATATTACGCCGCCATTTCCGCCGATGGTCTCACGTGGAAGAGCTATCCCGACAAGAAGCCCATATTGATGTCCTCCGACAACATCAGCCTCACGCAGAATCCCGCGACGGGTGACTACCTCGCGTTTCACCGCCAGCCCAACGAGGTTCGGGGTAGGACTGTCAGTCTGTCGCGCAGTCATGATTTTCGAACGTGGAGCGAGCCGGAACTTGTTTTCGCTCCCGATTCAGAAGACGACGCGTGGTCAAAAACTACCGATGAGCGAACTGAGGTGAACAACATGTCGGTCTTTCCGCACGCGGCGGGATTCATCGGCTTGCCCACGATCTTTCGCGTGCTCGGAAAAAACCGTAAGCCGTCCGAACTGACCCACGGACAAAGTCCAACGGATGGCATTGTCGAGGTGCAACTCGTCACCAGCGAGGACGGTCGCAAATGGCAGCGCACGCAGCCGCGCGTGAGCGTGATCGCCCGCGGTGCGCCGGGAAGTTTTGACGCTGGAACAATCCTCGGCGTGTCGAGCACGTGCGTTCACGTGGGTGATGAAACGTGGGTGTATTACACAGCGTTGACAACGAGTCATGGCGCGCCGGTTCCGCCAAAACGAATCACGATCGGGCGGGCGGAATGGCGTCGGCATGGGTTTGTCTCGCTCGATGCTGGCCAGCGTGGTCGCGTGGAGACGAAACCCGTGCACCTGAATTCCTCGTCGCTGTTCGTCAACGCCAATGCGGCTGCCGGAGAGCTACGGGTGGCCTTGCTCGAAGCCGATGGCCGGCCCATCGCCGGTTACGCGCTGGAGGACAGCAATGTTTTGAAGACAGACGCAACCCGTTGGCTGGCGAACTGGCGTTCCAAGAACGCCGTGCCGACCGATCGTCCTGTGCGGGTGGTTTTGACAATGAAGCAATGCCGGCTTTTCAGTTTATCGAGTGACGACGCTGCGCGTCGCGAAAGCAAACCATGAACGAACACCAACGCATCACTAATTCCTCACGACGCAATTCATTTCGGGTCGCGAGTCAGTTGGGGATCGGCATCGTGCTTGCGCTGCTCGCTGTTTTCCGAGCGTCGGCTGCGATGATCGAGGCGGACGTATGCATCTACGGCGGCACGTCCGGTGGAGTCGCGGCGGCAGTGCAGGCGGCGCGGATGGGCAAGCGCGTGGTCATCGCCGAACCCGGCCGGCATCTTGGCGGGATGACGGCGGGCGGCTTGAGCGCGGTGGACATCGGCGACCCACGCACGGTCGGTGGCATCGCGCGCGAGTATTTCACGCGGCTCGTTGCGAGCTACGGGCAAAAGCTGGAGTGGGACAAGCCATTCGAAAGCAAAGGCGGCGGGCCGGCGACCGGCGGCGCGTATTCCATCGAACCGCACGTTGCGGAGCGCGTCTTCACCGAAATGGCGCGGGAGGCGAAGGTGACGGTCCATTTCAATGCTCGACTCACGTCGGTGAAGAAGAACGGCGCGCGTATCGCGGAGTTTGTCACTGAGGACGGCACTGTATTCCGCGCGAAAATGTTCATCGATGCCACCTACGAAGGCGACCTGATGGCGAAGGCGGGCGTGAGCTACACGTTGATGCGCGAGGGCGACGCGAAATACGGTGAGCGTTACAACGGCATTTACTACGACGCGAAGTATAAGCCGCGCACCAATCACTTGAAGCCCGGCCCGACGGGGCGCGTGCCCGGCGGTCAGGGCGTGTGGGATCGCGACTTTCCACTCGATCCTTATGTCGTACCCGGCGATCCAAAGAGCGGACTCTTGCCGCTCGTGCAGGCCGGTGAACCGGGCAAGCCCGGAGAAGCAGCGCCCGGCGTGCAGGCGTATTGCTTCCGCCTCTGTCTCACGACAAATGCCAACCGCATCCCCATCGCGCCGCCGCCGGATTACGACCCGAAGCGCTACGAACTTGTCGCGCGGTTCATCGCTGCGTGTCAGGCCATCGGCGACGACATGGACTTGCGTTGGTTCTCGAAGTACGACGCGTTGCCGAATGGGAAGTGGGATTTCAACACCGCCACGTTCGGTGGCAATCTGCCCGGCGCGAGTTGGGATTGGCCTGAAGCGAGTTACGCGCGTCGCGAGCAGATCGCGAAAGAGCACGAGAACTATCACCGCGGCCTGTTGCATTTTCTCGCCACTGATTCGCGTGTGCCGGTGAAAGTGCGCAACGACATGAAGCGCTTCGGCCTGCCGCGCGACGAGTTCACCGACAACGGCGGATGGCCGCACCAACTCTACATCCGCGAGGCGCGCCGCATGCTCTCTGACCTCGTGATGACGGAGCACCACACGTTCGGCCGGGAGGTCGCGCCGAACTCCGTGAGCATCGGTTCCTACGGCACGGACACGCACGAGATTCGCCGCATCGTGAAGGACGGCGTCGTTATTCGTGAAGGCAAGACCGCCGGCGGTCGCGATGGCGCGCCGCCGTATCCGATCGGTTACGCGTCCATCGTTGCGAAACCGAGTGAGTGCGAGAACCTCTTTGTCACCTTTGCGCTCTCGGCTAGCCACACGGCCTTCAGCAGCATTCGGATGGAACCGGTTTTCATGGCCACAAGCCAAAGTGCCGCGACGGCCGCGTGCTTGGCGATGGATGATCACGTGCCGGTGCAAAAGGTCGACTACGCCAAGTTGCGCGAGCGCCTTTTGAAAGACGGGCAGAAGCTGACTTGGCCTGCGAAGTGACTGTCCCTACATTCACCCGAACATGAACCCACGTCTCTTTCTCGTCGCTCTCCTCGTCTTGGAATTTGCGTCCATGGCGCCCGCGGCTGATTCAGCGGCGAAGCCTCCGGCAAAAGCCAAACCCGCGCCCGATTCGTCACTCGCACCAATCGAAGACGTCGCGGGCCTGCCGCGCGTGCTGCTGATCGGCGATTCCGTTTCGATGGGCTACACGCTGCCGACGCGCGCGTTGCTCAAGGGCAAGGCCAACGTGCACCGCCCGCCGACGAATTGCAGTTCCACCGGCAACGGTCTCCACTATCTCAAGTCGTGGCTGGGTGAGAAGAAATGGGACGTGATCCATTTCAACTTCGGCCTGCACGACGCCAAGCTTCCGCCCGAGGGCGTGCGCCACGCGCCGCCGGATATCTACGAAAAGAATCTGCGCGAGTTGGTGAAGTTGATGAAAGCCACGGGCGCGAAATTGATTTTCGCCACAACCACGCCGGTGCCCAACGGTGGCAACCTCTCGCCCATTCGGCGCTTCGGCAGCGTAGATCAATACAACGCCATCGCGAAAAAAGTGATGGAGGAAAATGGCGTCGCCATTGACGACCTCAACGGGGCCGTCGCACCGCATGTGGGGACATTGCAAAACAAGGGCGATGTTCACTTCAACGCGGAAGGTTCGGCGCTGCTGGCCAAGAACGTCGCGGCGAGCATCGAGGCGGCGTTGGGAAAAAAGTGACGCATGCGCCGATTCGCTGTCACCGCCGTTCTCTTCACTCTCCTTTGCGGCTCAGTCTTCGCAGCCCCGCAGACGGATCTGTTTCATGCTGACTTCAAGAGCGCCCTCTACGGACGCATCCCCGATGGCTGGCGTGATCTTGTCAACGAGCGGCCCAGTCGCAATTGGGCGGGGGATGGCAACGGGTTTCTCCGCGCGATGCTCAAGCTGCGCACGGGCTTGATTGTGTATGACGGCTACACGGCGGACGTGAAGCCGGCGCGGGCACTGGCGGACGCGCGCCTCGTGGCGGAATTCAAGAAGACCGAGGATGAGTCGTCGGCGTTCGGCATAGTGGGGCGGGCGGCCGATCGAAACAATTTTTACCTCGCGCGCTTCAGCGGTACGGGTCGGTTGGAATTGATCAAGGTGAAGGATGGCCAGGAATTCGCGCTCGATTTCATCAAGCCAGTTGCCGATGTGGCTACGCGGCCGACCGGACTCGTCACGCTGAGGCGTTATCGCGAAGGCGAGCTTTGGAAACTCTCGCTCACGCTCGAGGGCGATCGTCTCACGGCGGCGATTTTCGATGCCGACGGACGCGAGCAGGCGCGGCTGTCGGCGATTGATGGCGAGTTTACGCGCGGTAATCCGGGACTGCGCTGCACGCGGTTTGCGGCGGCATCGTCGTTTCGCATCGAACCGGTAAAACCGGTGGAGTTGAAGGCGGATCCTGCCCGACTCGCTAAGCGGAACGCGGTCATTTCAGCTGGCGAACCCGATTATCCCGTGGTGCGACCAGAGTGGAATTCCGACGCGCTCAACACGCCGCGGGAAAAGGTCGCTGTGGACTACGACATCGTCGTGGCCGGTGCGGGGACGGGCGGCTGGGCGGCAGCGGTGCAGGCGGCTCGGATGGGCGCGCGCGTGTTGCTGTTGGAGGAGACGGATTGGATCGGCGGACAGATGAGTTGCGCGGGTGTGACTTCGATGGACGAGGATTCGGTGTGGATGAAGTTTCCCGTGCGCGAGCGCGGCATCTATCGTGAGTTCCACGAGAGCATGGTCACGCATTACCAGACGCTCGATAAGGATCCATTCATCGCCTACTACGGTTATCCTGACCAGCTCGAGGGCGGCTACGAACCCAAAGCGGCGCGCGCGGTGCTCTACGGTTTCATCAAGGAAGCGCGGGAACGAAAGGCTGTGCTCGACGTGAGCCTGCGCGCGCGTGTCGTTGCCGTGAAGAAACAGGGTGACACGGTAAAAGGAGTGACCGTGGAATTTCCCGACGTCGTCGGCGCCTCTCGCAAAGACATCGCGTGCAAAGTGCTCGTGGACGCAACCGAATACGGCGACGTTATTCCGCTTACCGGCGCGCGTTATCGCGTGGGCAATGTCACCAGCGACAAGCTTGATCCGGCGGCGCTTGTGCAGGATCACACGTGGACCTGCGTGGTGCGCGAGTATCCGAATGGTGTGCCGGAGCATCTTCAAATCAAATCACCGCCGCCCGGTTACGAGAAGGGCTCGGGCAAGCGCTACAAGAATTACGCGAACGACGGCTTCATGCTGTGGGGCGGTGCGGGCAAGGGCATTAAGGGCCATCGCAGTTGGCGCGTGTATTTCGCGTGGCGCGGAATGGTCGACGCCGACAGTTCGCTCACTGGCGAACGCAGCAACCAGCGCCACACTCAATGTGGCTTCAACGGCGGCAATGATTACCCCGTCACCGTCGCGACCATCGAAGACGCCGCGCAGCGTTTGCGCGACGAACGCGAGGGCATCTACAAGACGCTCGGTGCGCTCTATTATTTCCAGCACGAACTCGGCGTGAATTGGTCGCTCGCCGAGGACGAAGGTTACGCGACGCCCTACAACCGTGCGAAGATGCACGCGCTCGATTTGCGGCCCGACCTCGAGGCGCTCGCCGTTCATTTGCCGCAGCAACCTTACGTGCGCGAATGCCGCCGCATCATCGGCTTGCAGACGCTCACCGCGAAGGATCTCGGGCGCTTCGAACAGGCCAAGCACGTCGCCACATCTGTCGCGATGGGTGACTATTTCATGGACCTTGACCACGGTCGGACCGGTCACGCGATTGAGCCCGATCTCGATGCCGGCGAACTTCCCAAAGGCGGTGGGCCGTTTCAAATTCCGTTCGAGGCCTTCATCCCGGAGAAGCTCGATGGCTTTGTTCCGGCGGAGAAAAACATTTCCCAATCACGCATCGCCAATGGGGCGACTCGCTTGCAGCCCGTGACCATGCTCACGGGCCAGGCCGCCGGCGCCATCGCCGCCCTTGCGGTGAATCAAGGGGTGCAGCCGCGGGCATTGCGTCCGTTGCAAGTGCAGCAAGCTTTGCTCGACGCTGGATGCACGCTTATCCAACGCTGGTATGCCGACGTGCCGTGGGGCACGCCGCTGTGGCGCGCGACGCAGCTTCTTTCGCTGCATCAAATCATGGATCGCCCCGGAGAAATCGAACGCGACAATCGCGTTCCGCTCGCGACGAAAGCGAAGTGGGGTGCCGACGAGCCGCTCAACGAGGATGAGCGAAGTCGCGTGCTGGAACGTGTCACCAAATTGTTCGGCACCGCTGTTCGATTGCCTGACAAATCTTCCACGTCGATCAAGGCCGGTGATTTCGCCATCGCCATCGCACGAGGACTTGTTCAATCCAGCAAGCCATGAAACATCTCTTCACTTTCCTCACTCTCCTGTTCGCCGTCGGGGCGCTCGCTGTCGAGCCGCTCACCGACGCCGAGAAAAAACGGCTGGCGGACGTTGAGCTTGCCGCCAAACGCACGCCGGCGATGCGCGAAGCCGCGCGGGTTTACAGCGCGGCGCGCAAGGCCTACACCGAGGATCGGCGCAAATTTCCAGCCGATCGCGACGCCGCGGCGGGCAAGACGTATCGAGCTGCGACGGCTACTTATGAGGAAGCGAAACGAAAGGCGATGGTCGCCCAAGATCCGGCCATCGAACCGTTGCTCAAGCGGCAGGCCGAACTCGCGAAGCTCGGTCTGCGCAAGGCCAACGAAGGCGAAACCGTTGCCGATTCTGATTCTTCGCGAAACGACGCGATGAAGCCCGTCAAGGATGTGCCCGGTTTGCCGCGCGTGCTGCTGATTGGCGATTCGGTTTCCATTGGCTACACGATCGGCGTCCGCGAGAAGCTCAAGGGAAAGGCTAACGTGCACCGCATACCGCAAAATGGTGGCGCGACCGAAGTTGGTCTGGAAAAGATGACTGCCTGGCTCGGCGATGGGAAGTGGGACGTAATTCATTTCAACTTCGGCCTCCACGACGCGAAGTTTTCTTCCGAGATCACCCAGCGGGCGACGCGCGAGCAATACGCGGACAATCTGCGCAAGCTCGTCGCGCAGATGAAGGCCACTGGTGCGAAACTGATCTTCGCCACCACCACGCCCGTTCCCAAAGGCGGTATTCTCTCGCCCACACGGAAATTCGACAGCATTCCCGTGCGCAATGAAATCGCCGTGAAGCTCATGCAGGACAACGGCGTCGTTATTGATGACCTCTATGCGGTGACGCTGCCCGTGATGGAAAAAGTTGGCCGCCCGAACGACGTTCACTTTGCGCCCGAAGGCTACGAAGTGCTCGCCAAAGCGGTGGCCGCAAGTATTGAATCCGTTTTGAAAGCCAAATGATCATGAACACCTACACAACTCGCACCATTCTCTTGGGTCTTACGCTTGCGCTCTGCGGCAATTCATTCGCCGCCGACGCGCCGGAGAAAAAGCCCGCAACCAAACCCAAGACGACGAAGAAGGAAACCGCGTCGATCGCGCCCACTGAGGCCGATGTTCACTACGGCGATCACGAGCGGCAGGTGCTGGATTTTTATAAGGCGAAGTCCACCCGCCCCACGCCGGTGTTGTTCTTCATCCACGGCGGCGGTTGGGTGTCGGGCGACAAAAAGAATCCCGGCAGCCTCAAGGAATGTCTCGCCGCGGGCATCTCGGTAGTCTCGATCAATTATCGCTATTCGTGGCAGGCGCAACTTGCGGGCGTGAAGCCACCGGTCGAAGCCCCGCTGCACGACGCGGCGCGCGCGCTGCAGTTCGTGCGCAGCAAGGCAAAGGAGTGGAACATCGACAAGGCGCGCATCGGCGCGAGCGGCGGCAGCGCGGGCGCGTGTTCATCGCTGTGGCTCGCGTTTCACAAGGACATGGCCGATCCGAAGAGCAAGGATCCCATCGCGCGCGAATCCACCCGCCTCTGGTGCGCCGCAGTCATGGGCGCGCAGACGTCGCTCGATCCGAAAGAACTCAAGGAGTGGACGCCGAACAGCCGCTACGGCGGACACGCGTTCGGCTTCATGAATCCGAACGACACCAAAGATCGCGACAAACACTTCGCGGAGTTCCTTGAACACCGCGACGAAGTTTTGCCGTGGATCAAGGAATATTCGCCGATCGAACACGTCACCGCTGACGATCCGGCGATTTACATGAGCTATACTTCGGCGCCCGCACTCGGTCAGGAGCAGAAGGACCCGACGCACACCGCGAATTACGGCGTGAAGTTGCAGGAGAAATGCAAGGCCCTCAACGTGCCCTGCGAACTCGTCTATCCCGGCGCGCCCGACGTGAAGCACACGAACGCGACGGCTTACCTCCTCTACGCGCTCAAAGGTTATCCGAAGCCGCCGATGGTGCCGACCGCCGCGAACGTTCGCTACGGCCCGGCCGAGCGCAACGTGTTCGACTTTTATCAGGCCAAGTCCGACAAGCCGACACCGCTGCTGTTCTACATTCACGGCGGCGGCTGGATGAATGGCGACAAGCACGGCATGAATCCCAAGCCCTTCCTCGATGCCGGCATCTCGGTCGTCTCGGTCAACTACCGCTACATCTCGCAGGCGCAGGACGTCGTGCCGCCGGTGAAGGCTCCATTGCACGACGCCGCGCGCGCGCTCCAGTTCGTGCGCAGCAAGGCGAAGGAATGGAACATCGACAAAGCGCGCATTGGTGCGAGCGGTGGCAGCGCGGGTGCGTGCTCATCACTGTGGCTGGCGTTCCATCCCGACATGGCGGATCCCAAGAGCGACGATCCCATCGCGCGCGAATCCACCCGCCTGTGGTGCGCCGCCGTGAATGGCGCTCAAACCACGCTCGATCCGAAGCAGATGCGGGAATGGACTCCCAACAGCACCTACGGCGGACATGCGTTTGCGAAGGCCGGCGAGTTCAAGAAGTTCGACGACTTCGTCGCTGCGCGGGAAAAGATTCTGCCATTCATCGCGGAATATTCGCCTTATGCGCTCGTCACGTCCGACGATCCGCCGGTCTATATGATCTTCGGCGAACCGCCCGCGCTTGGCAAAGACCAGAGAGAT
The DNA here is from genome assembly GCA_044224905.1 of Limisphaerales bacterium. Lineage (GTDB taxonomy): Bacteria > Verrucomicrobiota > Verrucomicrobiia > Limisphaerales > JBGAJN01 > JBGAJN01. The sequence goes on along the minus strand of JBGAJN010000004.1, from coordinate 276,535 downwards.
CCGACGCACACGTCGAACTTCGGCGTGAAGTTGCAGGAGCATTGCAAGGAGCTCGGCGTCCCGTGCGAGCTTTATTATCCGGGCGCGCCTGACGCGAAACACCATTCGACGGATGCTTACCTCATCGAGAAACTGAAGGCGGCGAAGCAGTGAAGTGAGCCGTCGAATTTGACTGAGGCCGCAATCGCTGGCTGGCGGGAGTTGCGTCGGATCGGATGTGGAAAAACTTCGGCAAATGGTCGTTTCCGTTGCCTGAGGAACGGGCGGCAACTCCAGTGCGGCCAAGCAGCTTTATGACATGAACAGGGACGCTGCCGAACGGACAAACGATGCCAACCGACACCCGGCGATCGTGTCGCGCTGGACCAAGCTGCTGGAGAAATCCGTGGTCGACGGTCGCAGCGCGCGCGGTGCAGTGCAGAAAAACGCCGTCGAAGTGAAGCGCTATGCTGGTGATTCCACCGCGACACCAAAACGGAAGAGAAAGGCCAAGCAGAAATGAATGGTGCAACCCTCATGAAGCGCACTCTCGTCACCGTCTTACTGCTCGCGGTCGTCCCAGTTGTAACTCTTGCCGTCGATTCTCCGACGAAGGATCGCTATGCGGACGTCGATCAGCTCGTTGCGGAAACTCACAAGGCATCGTTGAAGTTACGTGAAGAGGCGCTGCGCACAACCATCGCCAAGGACTCGGCCTGGCCACCGGGCATCTGGGGCGACAACCTCTGGACGCTCTCAGCCCTTTATCTGAACGAGAAGGTGGACAAGGCGAACGCGCGTCTGCTCAAGCAAGCGAATGACTACATCAGTTTGACCCGCAAACGCGGGAGCCAGCCCGTCGTGACGCCGGAGAATCCTGGAAACGCTCCATGGAATTTCTTTTCCGTCACCGATTACGTGCGGACTCTTTGCCTCTTCCATTCGAAGAGTTCTCATTTTCCGGGTCGCCTGAGGCCGGAAACGGAAGGCGCCATGAAGGAAGCGCTCTTCCTCTGGGTCGCCGGGGAAAGTCGGATTGCCAACACCGGTATGGATAATCTGTTTCTGCTGCTCGGCACGGAGAACCATGACCTGAACCGGCGCCCGAATTTCTATCTCGTCACCGCCGTTTTAAAAGAGGATCCCGGTTACCGCGATCGCAAGCTCGCGGACGGGCACACCGTGGCGGAACATGCCGACGCCCACGCGGCATTTCTCCGCGAATGGCCGCGCCGCCGAGCGGGCTCCGGACTTTGGGCGGAGGTCGGTTCGAACACGTATCAAAAATATTCATGGCCGGCGCTGTTCAACCTCCACGAACTCGCCCCTGATCCCATCATCCGCAAGCGTTTCGGCCTGCTGCTCGATCTGGCGTTCATCGAAGAAGAACAGATTTCCGTGCGCGGTCGCCGCGGCGGAGGACGGAGCCGGGCGTCCTCCGATGCCAATGCTTTCGAGTCCTACAAGAACCTGCTGTTCGCGTCCGAAGGCCAGCCGGCGGGTTCCAGTCATTCCCGCGTCATCGAGACCAGCCGCTACCAACTGCCTCCCGAGGCAATCCTCCTACGCAAGCGGGTTTTCCCGGCCGTGGCGCCGTTTGTCATCCACAATCGCGTCGTCGGTGAACTCGAAACGGCCAAGTCTGAAGATGCGGTGGGCCAGCGACTCGCGGCTGACTCGGCGTTGGTCAACTACGCCTACCGCACCCCTCACTATCTCCTTGGCAGCACGCTTCAAAACCCGGCCCTGAGCCTGCCCGATCCGGAAAACGGAAAGCCGACCCTGAAATATTCCGGAATATCGCGGCAGAAGCGTGCGTGCGGGATGCTCTTCGATGACCCGGCGAGCAATGAGATTTGCGCCGTGTATCCGGAGATCGGGCATGGAGGCGGCGGCCGTGCTCAACACTCCTTCTGGAGCGTTCAGCACGAGAACGTCCTCCTTCTCCAGCGCATCGCCCCGATGGGGCGCAGCACCCTCGGCTCCTACAACACGGACGAGGTCGGCATCGGCTTCGCGGGCAAGGCGCTGACCAAGGTAGAGGAAGGCGGCTGGATCTTCGCCAGCAACGGCAAGGCCTTCGTTGGGGTGAAGTTCCTCGATGGGGGATACCAGTGGGACAAGAAGCATGCGATGACCACCCCCGCCAAATTTAACAAGGCCACCGACAAGTCGCGCATTCTCCTTCATGCCGGCGACGTCGCGAGTCACGGCTCGTTCGAAAAATTCAAAGCTGACGTTTTCGCCAGCCGCCTCAACGTCACCCCGGACAAGGTGGATTATCGTTTTGGTCCCACCGACAATCACCTCGAAGTCTCGCTCTACGATGCCAAAACCCACGACCGCTTCACGCTGCCGCGCATCAACGGCAAGCCGGTGGACGTGCGCCCCGCTAAGACTTACCAGAGTCCGTATCTCAACGCGGACTTTGGGAGCGATAAAATTTCAGTGAGTGTCGGCCCCGTGACCAGGGTTCTGGATTTTTCGGAGCAGGGGAAATGATTTCGCTGCGCGCGGTCCGCGACACGATTGAACTCGTATCGTGCACTTTCTCCCGCACCGCTGGAGCGTTGCTAAGTCTGCGACAGTTTGCTTAAGGTGCGTCCGCCCTGCAGGAAAACCGTTCATGAAAACTCCGATATTGGTCCGGCTCGCTTTCGTCGTTCTCGCAATTAGCAGCGCGCTGGAATTGTGTGCTGAACCGCTCGCGCAGAATTACACCACCGTCTTCCACAATCCCGATCCCGAATACTACGTCGAGGGGCCAGGCCTTGTGCGGTTGGACGACGGCGCGCTGGTCGCAGTGGTTCCGGTGGTGCCGCGCGAACAGTGGAGCAAGGAGCGTCGCGTCGAACATAGCGTCGCGCACATTCTCCGAAGCGGCGACGGCGGCCAAACGTGGCAACCGCTCGCGGATTTGCCTTACTACTCAGCCGTGCCGTGGACCCATGGCGGAGCTTTGTATCTGTTCGCGAACAAAGGCGGCAGCAAGTCGCGCAACGACGACTTGCTGCTCTTGCGAAGCAGCGACGGCGGCAAGACGTGGTCAGCGCCGGTCACGTTGTTCAAAGGGCATTTTTGGAATTGCCACACCGGCATGGCCTTTCGTGACAACCGTCTCTATTGGGCGGTCGACGACCTGAGCCTCGGCTCGAAGCGCGGCCCGCGCGCGGTCGCTGGTGATCTTTCCGCCGACCTGATGAATCCGAATGCTTGGCGCATGTCCGAGCCGGTTCCATTTCCCGGCGTTCCGGACGCGTTGACGAATCCGAGATTTGCATCGCTCACCAGCCAATATCTCGAGCCGAACGTCATCAACGTGCACGGTCAGTTACGCTTGCTCATGACGGTCAAACCGAAGCGCCAGTCCACTGCGGGTTTAGCCGCCGTGCTGGATTTGAACGACGGCGGCGGAAAGCTCGACCTGAAGTTCACGCAATTCCATCCGATGCCCGGCGGGCAGTTGAAGTTCTGCGTTTTGTGGGACGAGGTTTCGCGGATGTTTTGGGCCACGGCGAATCTGGTTGTGGACGGACAGGGCGCGTTTGACTGGTTTGCCGAGGGCGAGAAGAAAGGGAACGTCCGTTACGCGAGTGGTGTTGGCGGCAACGACCGGCGTTTCCTGATGTTGCTCTATGGAGTCGATGGCTTGAACTGGTTCCAAGCCGGCTGCGTGGCGCAGGCGCCGAAGATTTCGCAGTCGTTCATGTATGCGCGACCGGTGGTCGACGGCAACGATCTCGCGATCATCGCTCGCTCGAGCATCAACGCACCCAACCAGCACGACGCCGACTATGCCACGTTTCATCGCGTGCGCGACTTTCGAAAACTGGCGTTGAAATTGATTCCCGAACCCGGGGACCGTTGATGCCTCTGCGGCCATTCATCGAAAGCTCGCGCTGCGGCGATTGATCTGCGATTTTCAATGCGTCATGCATTTATCACGCCGTCATTTCATCGGAGCCGTTTCCGCCGCGCTGGCTGCGCCGGCGATGGCTGCCTCGACCAAGACTAAGACTATCGTGCTCCAGTCCGCGTGGGACACGGTGAACATCGGCGACATCGGGCATACGCCGGGGACGTTGCGGGTCCTCGAGCAACATCTGCCCGACGTGCGCATCGTCGTGTGGGCGATGAAGCTCGATGAGCGAGTAACGGCGATGCTGCGCGCGCGCTTTCCGAAGGTGGAGTTCCTGCAAGGCAGCCTCACGGGCAAGACCGAGCGCGACGTGCGGTTGCAGGAAGCGATTCGGGGCTGCGATTTGTTTATCCGCAATTCCGGCATGGGTCAGGACACGAGCTTCATGGAGTATTGCCGGAAGGTCGGCAAACCATACGGACTCTTCGGGCAGTCGTACTTTCCGAGCATGGTCGAGGGCAAGGGCGCGGAGGAACGTATCGCGATGCTCAATGGCGCATCGTTCATCTATACGCGCGAAACCAAGTCGCTCGATATTCTAAAGAAGGCTGGGGTGAGGCCGCCGGTACTGGAGTTCGGACCCGACGGCTGCCTCGGCATCGACGTGCGCGATGACGCGCGCGGCCTCGCCACGATGAAGAAGCTCGGGCTGGAGGAGCGAAAGTTCATTACGATTCAATTGCGAACCAACACCGCCAAGCTTCCGGGCGTCGACGACACGCGCACGCCGAAGCTGAACCCGCTGCATCCGACGCCGCAGCAGATTGCCGACGACGAACGTCGCGCGGCGAAGTATCGCGATCTCATCACGCGCTGGGTGAAGAAGACCGGGCACAAGGTGCTCATCGCGCCGGAAGTGAAGAAGGAGATGGAGCACAATAAGCGGCTCATCCACGATCCGTTGCCTCCGGAAATTCGGAAGCACGTGGTGAATCTCGAATACTTTTGGAACTCTGACGAAGCCGCGTCGATCTTCGCCCGCGCGCACACCATCGTGTGCCACGAACCGCATTCACCGATCATCGCGCTGGCGAATGGCACGCCGATCATCCACACCTACTCCGAGTTCCACAGCCCCAAGTGCTGGATGTTCAAAGACATTGGCCTGCCCGAATGGCTGCTCGAGATGGACGAAACTCCGGTGGAGAAAATGGCGGAGACACTTTTCGCAATTGATGCCGACTACCCCGCCGCGCAGGCAAAGGTGAGGAAGGCGATGGCATACGTCCACGAACGCTTTGCGGGTTCGATGCAGGTGGTGAAAAGGATTTTGGGAAGCTGAGGAGGCAGAGTCCGCAATTATCTTAAACCCTGCCACGCCGACTTCATGTTTCTACGATCATTCCATGCCGTTGTGCTCGGGTTGCTCGGTGCTGTCTCGCTAGCGCTCCCGATTCCCGCCGTCGAAGTGGCCGATGTGCTCGTTTACGGCGCGACGCCCGGCGGATTTTGCGCGGCCATCGCCGCGGCGCGCGAAGGGGCTTCGGTGACTCTGCTTGAACCAACGGATCACTTTGGCGGCGTGAACACGGGCGGGTTGTGCTTCAGCGACTCGAACCAAACCGTGCGCGAAACGGTGCTCGGCTTGTTCGAAGAATGGCACGCCCGCATCGAGCAGGATTACCAGAGTCGGGGCGTTGTACTCCCCTACCAAGTGAGTGTGAAGGATAACGCCCACTGGACTTACGAGCCGCACGTGGCGGCGCGGATCACGAAGCAAATGCTCGACGAAGCCGGCGTGAAAGTGCTGACGAAGCGCGCGTTGAAGCGGGTGACGAAAGATGGCGCACGCATCACGCAGATCGCGACGAGCGATGGAGAGTTTGCCGCGAAAGTGTTCATCGATGCGACCTATGAAGGCGATTTGATGGCGGCGGCGGGTGTGAGTTGGACGATTGGCCGCGAAGGCCGGAAAGTTTTCGGTGAACCGCTCGCAGGGAAGCAGTATCCCAAATCGAAAATGGCCATCTCGGGCTTCGCTGCCGATGGCAAGCCGTTGCCGCTAATCACGACAACCGACGCGGGAGCAGGGGACGACGGCGACAGGAACGTGATGGTTTACAGTTTCCGCCTTTGCCTCACCACCAACGCCGCCAATCGCGTGCCGTTTCCGGCACCCGCGCAATACGACCCGGCGCGTTTCGAAGTCGTGCGCCGTTACTTCGCGCAGGAGAAGCGGCCCGTCGTGCTGTGGGATTTGTATCCGTTGCCCGGCGGCAAGTTCGACGCGAACAACGGCATTGGAAAACAGTTCTCGATGGGACTCGTCGGCGCCTGCAACGGCTGGAGCGAGGCGGACGTGGCCGGACGCGCGAAGATTTGGGAGGCGCATAAGCAATACACGCTGGAGTTGTATCGTTTTCTCACCACCGACGCCGCCGTGCCGGAGCATCTGCGCAAGCAACTCGCCGAACTCGGCCTGTGCCGCGATGAGTTCGCCGCATACGACCACTGGTCGCCGCAGCTTTACGTGCGCGAAGGCCGGCGCATGAAGGGCGAGTATGTCTTGAGCCAGAAGGACATCATGGACGCGCCGAAGAAGGACGATCCCATCGTGGTGTCATCGTTCCCGATTGATTCACACGACTGTCAGCGCGTCGCCACGAAGGACGGCGTGATCAACGAAGGTACGATTCTTCCCGCGCGCATGGCGGGGCGCAAACACGGCTATCCGTATCACATCCCATATCGCGCCATCACCCCGAAGGCTGGCGAATGCGATAACTTGCTGGTGCCCGTGGCGGTGTCCTCCACGCACGTGGCCTACTCCTCGATCCGTGTCGAACCAACTTGGATGATCCTCGGCCAGAGCGCCGGCGTCGCTGCTGCGTTGGCGGCGAATCAAAACGTCGCCGTTCAGAAGCTGCCGTATGCCGCGCTGCGCGAAAGGTTGCTAGCGCAGAAACAAGTGCTCGATCTGCCCGTGTTGCCAGATCTTCCACCGGAGCCGGCGACGCCGATGAGCATCGATCCCAAATCGCTGCCCGGCATCGTGCTCGATGACTCGCAAGCCGAACTCAAGGGCGCGTGGAGCCGCTCCAGCAATTTCAAACCGCACGTTGGCACCGGCTACCTTCACGACGACCGTCGGGGCGATGGCCAGTCCGTCGCGATCTTCCGCGTCAAGGTTCCGGCGTCCGGCCGCTACGATCTCCGCATGGCTTACTCCGCGCACGAAACGCGCGCCAAGAAATTGCCGCTCACGATTGAAGGCAGCGGACGCAAAACGCAACTCACCGTGGACCAGACCCAGCGCATCCCCGCGGGCGAAGTCTTTCGCAGCATCGGCACCATCGAGCTCACCCGCGACGTCGAAACGATCATCACACTGAGCAACACTGGCACGGATGGCTTCGTGATCGTGGATGCGTTGCAGTTGCTCCGTCTCGAGCCCTGAGGTTTGAGCCCGATTTCACGCGCAACTGCGGGCAAGGAGGCAAATAAACGCAAGATTCGCGGCCGTGGTGTTGGGGCAACTGGTCAATACGATTGACCAGCAAGTAACCCTCGTCGCGAGCCGTCCAACTGCCTACATTCGTCTGACTCACGAACCAAGTTTGCCATGAAGATTGCCGCGACGACTTTTTTGAAACTGCCGTATCTGACGGTCGCTGTGGTGCTGGCATGTCTCGGCAGAGAATGCGAGGGAGCGTCCGCTACCACGCAGCGACACTTGTTCGTCGATCCGGCGTTCGTTCAAGACGCAAGAGGTGTGGCGTTGCACGTGAACCCGCCGCAGCAGCGCGAGATCGTGATCCGTCCGGACAAGTCTTGGGAGCAACTCATGATCAGTTTCTTCCTTACGGTGCGTGACGAGGAGGGGAAGTTGCGCATGTGGTATATCTGCCGCGACAAGGCGAATCATCCGAACGTCGCCTACGCCGAATCGCGCGACGGCGTGAACTGGACGAAGCCAAATCTCAGCATCGTCGAATACGACGGCAGCAAGGAGAACAATCTCGTCGGACTCACCTCGCTCGAAGGTGTGGTGTTCCGCGATCCGAACGCGCCGCCATCGGAACGTTACGCCTACGTGACGCATCTGTGGACCGAAGGCATGGTGCGGTTTCATTCGCCGGACGGATTGCATTGGAGCCGCGACCAAGAGCCGTTGATCCGCCTCGGCGCGGACACGCAGAATGTGACGTTCTGGGATGAACGCCTGGGTAAGTATGTGCTCTATTTGCGCGGCTGGTTTCGCGGCGAGGACAAGGTGAAGTATCGCCGCGTCGTGCGCGCGGAGGTGCCGAACCTGTCGACGCCGCTGCCGGTCGGTCCGACGGAAAGCAGCATGCGCCTTTGGGGCAAAGACAAGGTCGCAGTGATCGGAAACGAGTTCCCCACGGTCTTCGCCGCGGATGAACACGACCCGAAGAACAGCGACGTTTACAATCTCTCCGCGCAACCTTACCCGCTCGATCCACGCTGGTATGTGGGCTTCCCTTCGATGTTCCAGCGTGAACGCACCACGAGCGATGGCAGGCTCGAGATGCACTTCATCGGCAGTCGCGATGGCATCGCGTGGCATCGCTACGATCGCGAGCCCTACGTGCGGCTCGGCCTCGCGGACTCGGACAGCCAGAACATGGTATTCATGGGCACCGGCCTCGTTGTGCGCGGCGATGAAATCTGGCAATACGGCACCGGCTTCCACTCGCGGCACGGCGATCGCGAGGCGCGCCAGCACCGCACCGATGGAGTGATCTACCGTTACGTGCAGCGCGTGGATGGTTTCGTCTCGCTCGACTTCGACAATGGCGGCGGCACCTGCACTACTGCTCCCGTGAAGGTGGAAAGTTCGCGGCTCCTGCTCAATGTGGACACCGGCGCACTTGGCAACTTGCGCGTCGGCCTGATTGACGCCGCGGGCAAACCGCTCGCTGGATTCGGCGTCGAACAATGCACTGTGCTTCGGACTAACTCCACTCACGCTGCAGTTGTGTGGAAGGGCCAGAGCGACCTCTCATCCCTAAAGGGAAAGGAGGTGCGCGTCTCCTTCACCGGCTCGCGCACCAAGCTCTACAGCTTCTACTTTGATCAATCTTCGGCTGCCAAATGAATCCTCTTACTCACCACATGCTCAACCGACGTCATTTTCTCCTCGTTGCCGCTCTGGCAATTTCGAGCGCCAGCGTCAGTGCCAGCGCCGCAGAAGCACAATTGCCGAAGACCGTGCGCTTGCTCACCGTCGGGAACAGTTTTTCCCGCAACGCCACGCATTACCTCGGCGATCTTGCGACGGCGGACGGCAACAAGCTAATCCACCGACCGATCGTGGTGGGTGGCGCGTCGCTGCAATTGCACGCCGAGAAGGCGCAGGCGTTCGAGCGCGATCCAAACGCAAAGGAAGGGCTTTACACCAACAAGCATAGCTTGAAACAAGAGTTGCTCGCGGATCGCTGGGATTTCGTGACGATTCAGCAGGCGAGCATCAAGAGCCACGACGTGGAGACTTACCGGCCATACGCCGCGTGGTTGCGTGATTACATCAAGCAGCACGCGCCACCGGCGGAATTGCTTTTGCATCAAACGTGGGAGTATCGGATTGATGATCCGCGCTTCTCCGTCGCGAAGCCAAAGGCCGGCGAACCCGCCACCCAGGAGGCGATGTATCAAGGCCTCGCGAGCGCGTATGCGACCATCGCGAACGAACTCGGCGTTCGCCGTATTCCCGTTGGCGACGCGTTTCATCTCGCGAACAACGACCCGCATTGGGGCTATCGCGTGCCGGCCGAGAAGTTTGATTCCAAGAAAGCGAAGCCGCCGGAACTGCCGAACCAGACGCATTCGTTGAACGTGGGCTGGCAATGGAAAAAGGGGAAAGACGGCAAACAATCGCTCGGCATGGATGGGCACCACGCGAACAGCGCGGGCGAATATCTCGGTGCGTGTGTCTGGTATGAAGTCCTCTTTGCCCGCAGTTCCGTGGGGAACACCTTCGTGCCGGCCGGTATCGATTCGGCTTACGCGAAGTTTCTCCAAGAGACCGCTCATCGCGCAGTGTCTGAAATGCGCTCACCCGCGAAGTGAATATGAAACTTTTTTTCCGCGTTTGCCTCGGACTGCTCGCCGGGCTTTCAGCTTCATCTCTCTCCGCAGCGGGTTTGCCGGTGGTGGATCTTTCGGCCAATACCGCGCGACAAGTCGTCGTCGCGCAGGGAACGGAGAAAATTTATCAAGGCCACCCGACGACTGTGCTCTTGCCTGACGGCAGGACGATGTTCGCCACGTGGACACTTGGACACGGCGGCGTGTGCGGCCCGATGAAGCGCAGCGACGACGGCGGGCGCACCTGGAGCGAGCTGTTGCCGACGCCGGCGAATTGGGCGGAGGTGAAGAATTGTCCGTCGCTCTACCGCCTCACGGATCCGAAGGGAGTCACGCGGCTGTTCGTCTTCGCCGGCAACGGACCCGACCACAAAATGCAGCAGGCGCACTCGACTGACGACGGCAAGACTTGGACACCGATGAGCAGTGTGGGGCTGGAGTGCGTGATGCCGTTCTGCACGATCGCGCCGGTGGATGGTGGCAAGCGCTTGATCGGCCTTACGAGCATTCGGCGACCCGGCGAAACGAAGGACAAAAGGTCCAACATCCTCGTGCAGAGCGAATCCACCGATGGCGGTCTCTCGTGGAGCGCCTGGCGGATCTTGCTCGATCTCGGCGACCTGAAACCGTGCGAGCCGGCAGTGTTGCGCTCGCCGGATGGCAAACAACTCCTTTGCCTCATTCGCGAAAATGATCGGAAGACCGGCAGTCACTACATGACGAGCGATGACGAGGGGCGCACGTGGTCGAAGGAGAAGTCCTTGCCTACCGGCCTGTGGGGCGACCGCCATATGCCGCATTACGCCGCGGACGGGCGATTGGTTGTTTGCTTCCGTGACATGGGGCCGGACAAGAGCACACACAATCACTTCGCCGCTTGGGTGGGCCGCTACGAGGACATTCTTCAGGGCCGCGAGGGCCAATACAAAATCAAACTGCTCCACAGCAACGCCGGCAGCGACTGCGGTTACCCGGGTTTGGAGTTGTTGCCCGATGGCAATTTCGTCGCGACGACCTACATCAAGTATCGCCCTGGCGCGGAGAAGCAATCCGTCGTCAGCACGCGCTTCACGCTCGCGGCGACGGACAAATTGGCGAAGTTGAAAGCCGTGGAGAAACCGGCTGCAAGCAACGCGACGCCGTCGGTCGCAGCTCAAGCGCATGCTCCTTTGGGAATCGTGCTCGACGATGACTCGGCCAAGCTCGCCGGCAACTGGGTGGTGGCCACCAAACTGCCCGCGCTCGTGGGCGGAGGTTATCGCCATCAGAATCGCCAGTCGACCGGCGAGCAGACCGCGAAGTTCACGCCGGAGATTCTTGTGGCCGGCCGTTACGAAGTGCGGCTGCTCTACGTCGCAGCGGGGAATCGCGCCACGAACGTGGCCGTCACGATTCACAGCGCTGACGGCGCCCAGACCGTTTTTGTGAATCAACGGCAGGAATGTTTGATCGACGGCGTGCCCCGCGCCTTGGGAACGTTTGCGTTCGAGGCGGGGAAGAAGGGTTCGGTAGTCGTCTCCGCCGCGAACGCGAATGGATTTGTGGTGGTGGATGGCGTCCAGTTTGTGCCCGCTGACCTCGCCGCAGGCGAGCGCGCGACCAGCGCGGATGCTGGCTTTCCAATGAATGGTGAGCGCGCGAAGCCGTCAGCGAAATCGGCAAAACCGGCAACTCGCATCAAGACCGAACCGATCCCGCCTCTCCCGTCGGCGACTCCCGGTGACGTAGATGGCAAATCCTTCGACCTCGTCGTGGTCGGCGGCACGCCGGGTGGTATCGCCTGCGCAGTGCGGGCGGCGCGCGAGGGATTGACGGTTTTGCTCGTGAACCACACGCGGCACCTCGGCGGTTTCATGACGAGCGGCGCGGGCGGTTGGGAAGCGCCGTCCGACGCGCTGCGTTCGCCGCTCTACGCCGAGATGCGCAACGGCGCGGCGGATTATTATCGCGCAACCTACGGTGAAGATTCGCCGGAACATCGCGCATCGCTGCCCGACCCGAAGAGCAATGCTCACATCGCGCGCCCGAAAGTCGAACCGCGCATCGCGGAGCTCCTTTTCAACCAGATGGTCGGGCGCGAGAAAACGCTCACCGTGTTGCTCGGCTTTTATCCAGCCGCGGTTGAACGCGAGGGCGCGCTGCTCAAGTCGGTCACGTTGCGTGACATGAAAACGGACCGCACCTGTCGCGTGAACGCAAAGATTTTTGCCGATGGCATGTATGAAGCCGACCTCGCCGCCGCGGCAAAAGTTCCATGCCGTGTCGGGCGCGAGGCGCGTTCTGAATACAACGAGCCGCACGCGGGTGTGATCTATTCCAAGGAGCGCCACAAGGAAGCCGGGCAGCGCGGCTTTCCCAAGGACGCCGATGAGGGCCGCCTGAAGATTCGTTATAACAGCCACGCCACGGATGAAATCGTCGCCGGCCCCAACAGCGGCGAGGCCGACAAATCAGTGATGGCTTACAACTACCGGCTCGTCCTCACGCGTGATCCCGGCAATCGCGTGATGGTTTCCAAACCGGCCAACTACGATCCGGCCATCGCGAAGGCTGCGGCGGGCGGCGGCTTCGTCCCGAACTTGCCGAATAAAAAAGTCGCGTGGAATGGCGGGCGCCTCATCGGCCCGCAGAACGATTATCCCGAAGCTGACTGGTCCACGCGCGAACGCATCTCCCGCCAGTATCTCGATGCGATGCTCATGCGGCTGTGGTTCATCCAGAACGAGCCCGCCGCCTCGGCAGACGAACGCGCGCGGTTCGCCGGCTACGGACTGCCGGCTGACGAATTTCCGGACAACGACCACGTGCCCTACGAAATTTACGTGCGCGAAGCCCGCCGCATCGTTGGCCGCCACGTTTTCACCGAGCACGACAACGTGTTCGCTTCCGGTCTCGCGCGAACACCGGTCCATCCCGACAGCGTTGCGTTTACCGACTGGCCGCTCGACTCGGTCGCGTGCCTGCCTCGCAAGGCGCCGGGCGGAAACACCGACGGCATCTTGTTCCTCGCCGAGCAATCGCGCCCCGCGCAAGTGCCCTATCGCTCGCTGCTCCCGCAAGGCGTGGACAATTTGCTCGTGCCCGTGGCGCTCTCGGCGTCGCACGTCGGCTGGGGCGCGATCCGGCTCGAACCGGTATGGATGCAAACGGGCGAGGCAGCCGGCTTTGCCGCCGCGCTCGCGGTGAAAAACCAGACCACGCCCGGCCGACTTGATTCCGAGTTGTTGATCCGTGCGCTCGTCAAAAGCCGTGTGATGGTCAGCTTCTTCAACGACGTGGACGTGACCTCAAATGAACCATGGGTGCCTGCCGTGGAATACTTCGGCACGAAGGGATTCTTCACTTCTTACGACGCGCAAGCGGGTGAGCCGCTGACGGCATCGACGGCGCAGCACTGGGCAAAAACTTTCGCGGCGCTCGTGGCCAAACGCCCGCTCGATGCCACAACACAAGCGCTATCGCTGGTGAAAACTGAAAAGACTGACGCGAAGCCGGTAAGTGTGGCCGCCGTCGCGAGCCTACTCAAAGAAGCGTTGAATGCAGCGGGTGCAAAAGCACTCGCGGTGGATGACGCGCTGAAGTTGCTCGCATTAAACGAAGCCAACAACTGCACGCGTGGCGAAGCGTGTCGGCTGATGTTCGCGGTCATCGAACGGATTTCGGCACCACGCTAAGCAGCGCAAGCAACCAACCTCCGCCCATGAATCTCCGTCGAAGTTTTGGTTCCAGTTTCTCCATCGCCGTGCTCGTTTTACTGAGCGCCGCGATTTGGGCGAGCGCAGCCAAGCCAGCGAAGTTTACGGGCGTCATGGTGGATGATGACGCGGCGGAGTTTACGGGTGAATGGGTGGACAAGCCCAAACAATCTCCGCTTGTCGGTCGCAGCTACCGCCACGATGACAATCGCGGGCAGGGCGCCAAGTCCGCGCGTTTCACGCCCGACCTGCCGGTCGCTGGGCAATACGAAGTGCGGCTGCTCTACGTCGCCCACGCCAACCGCGCGACGAACGTGCAGGTGACCGTTCTCAGCGTCGACGGCGAGAAGACCGTCACGGTGAACGAGCGCGAGGAAGTGTTCGTTAACGGCGTTCCGCGTGCTCTGGGCGTGTTCAGGTTTGAGGCGGAAAAAAAAGCCGCTGTGATCGTTTCGAACAAAGGGGCCACCGGCTACGTGGTTGTTGATGGTGTGCAATTCGTACCTGCTGAAATTGCGCAGTCCGAACGCGCCGCGAACAAGGCGGCAGGTTTTGAAGCCATCGCCAAGGGTGCGACTTCCTCTTTGGCGCAAAACAAGAAGACAGCCGTCGCAACGCTCCGTGTGGTCGCGGCGCCCGTGAATCCCGAGGCGGCGGCGCGGGCCAAAGCGGAACCCGTGCAACTGGCTAAAGATACGAAAGCCGCTGACGTGGACGGAAAATCCTACGATCTCATCGTCATCGAAGGCACACCCGGCGGCGTCGCCTGCGCTGTGCGCGCGGCTCGCGATGGGGCCAGCGTATTGCTCGTCAACCACACCCGGCATCTCGGCGGCATGATGCTGAATGGCCTATTGCAGTGGGACGCGCTCTACGCCGGACATCGTGCGCCGCTCTTCGATGAAATCGTGCGGAACTTCGACAAGTATTACCGCACCGCTTACGGCGAAGGTTCGCGCGACTACCAGCGCGCGCGCTTCTCGCAGGACCATTACCCCCTCGGCATGGTCGAACCGCACGTGGCGGAGCGGGAATTCAACCGCCTCGTCGCAGCAGAAAAACGCGTCACGCTTCTGCTCGCGTATTATCCGACTTCCGTCGAACGCGATGGCGCGTTGCTGCGCAGCGTGACGTTGCGCGAGTTCAACGGCACCAAGGAAATCAAAGTGCACGCCGCGACGTTCGCGGATGCGAGCTACGAAGGGGATTTGTTTGCGCTGGCGAAAGTTCCTTACCGGGTCGGTCGCGAGGCGCGCGCCGAATACAACGAGCCGCATGCGGGAAAGATTTTCGCCAACATTGGCAAAGGCCCCGCGCCGCAGGACGCGGTGGAAGGACGGTTGAACATTCACCCTTACAGCTCGAAGCAAGGTAGCATCGATCCGACGAGTCCGTTCACCGCGGATGGCGCGGTGCAGGCTTACAACTATCGGTTCTGCGTCACGTGCGATCCGACCAACCGCATCCTGCTCACTGCGCCGCCGACGAATTACGACCGATCGGAGTTTCTCCATTTCGATCGCAAGAGCATCGCTAACAATCCGGGGCCGAACTCCAAGGCCACGATGAACAGCCCGATTCTGCCGGGTGAGAACCACTCCTATCCCGAAGCTAGCTGGCCGGAGCGCGAGAAGATCATTCAGCGTCACCTCGATTTCGCGCTCGGTCTGATGTGGTTCCTGCAAAACGACGAATCGCTCTCAGCCTCGGCGCGGGCAAAGTTCCGCGAGTGGGGACTGCCGAAGGACGAATACACCGACCACAACCACATCCCTTACGAAATGTATGTGCGCGAGGCGCGGCGCATCGTGGGCCGGCACGTTTACACCGAGCACGACAACTCGCTCGCGCCCGGCTTCGCGCGCACTCCGGTTCATTCCGACAGCGTCGCGATCACCGACTGGTATATGGACTCGCACTCGTGCACGACCGACAAACGCCCCGGCTTTCAGCACGACGGTAAACTCATCCTGACCGAGGAATCGCGACCCGGGCAGATTCCGTATCGCTCGCTGCTGCCGCAAGGCGTGGACAATCTGCTTGTGCCCGTCTGCCTCTCGGCCACGCACATCGCGTGGGGCGCCGTGCGACTCGAACCGGTGTTAATGGAGACGGGCGAGGCTGCCGGCGTCGCCGCTGCGATGGCGGTGAAGCAGAAAATTGCGCCCGCTAAATTGAATCCGGATCAACTCGTGCGCGAACTCTGCGAGCGCCGTTTCATGGTGAGCTTCTTTAACGATGTGAACGTGCGCGGCAGCGAAACGTGGATTCCGGCGGTTGAATACTTTGCCACGCGCGGATTCTTTCACGACTACAACGCGCGCATGGGCGAGAACCTTAAGTTAGCCACAGCGAAGGTGTGGGCCGATGGCTTTAAGAAACTTCGGATCGGCACGCTGGACGTCAACGCACTCGCCCGGGCGGTCGCCGAGGCCGAGCGAACGGCGAAGGATGCGCCGGAGATCGAGTTCGCTGCGTTGTTGCCGGCGTCGCCGAAAACCGCTCAACTTAAGTCGAAAGCCATCATCGCCCGCGAAGAAGCGATTCGCTTGCTGTGGGAATTGCTGAACAACCCATGAAATCAACAAAGCTCTTGCGAATCCTTGCAACACTCGCCTTATGGGGTTTCGTAAACTTTTCTGTATTCGGTATTGGGCTCACCAAGCCGAACGTCGTCGTTATTCTTGCCGACGATTTGGGGTGGACCGATCTGGCTTGTTTTGGAAGCGACTTTTACGAGACGCCGCATATCGACCAGCTCGCGAGGAGCGGCATGAAATTCACCCAGAACTACTCCGCCTGCACCGTTTGCTCGCCGACGCGTTCGGCGCTGATGACGGGCAAGTATCCGGCGCGTTTGCACATCACCGACTGGATTCCCGGCCGAATGCCGGACAATCCCAAATTGCTCGTGCCGGATTGGACCAAATTCTTGCCGCTGACGGAGACGACCATCGCAAAGGTTTTTCAAACCGCTGGTTATCGGACAGGCAGCATTGGGAAGTGGCATCTCGGCGATGAGCCGTATTTCCCGGAGAGACATGGCTTTGATATCAACGTGGCGGGTCTCAACGCGGGTTCGCCGGCGACCTACTTTGCGCCGTATAAGATTGCGACGCTCACTGAAGGCAAGGATGGCGAATATCTGACCGACCGATTGGGCGAGGAGGCGGCGAAGTTTATCGAGCAATCAAAGGCGAGGCCATTTTTCCTCTATCTACCGCACTTCGCTGTTCACACGCCGACTCAAGGTCGCGCCGATCTCGTGGATAAATACCGGGGCAAACTCAAGCCCGGCTTGCGGCATACCAATGTCACTTACGCCGCGATGATCGAAAGCCTGGATACCGCGGTCGGGCGCGTGCTCGACAAACTGGATGAGCTCAATCTCGCCGAACGCACCATTGTCGTGTTTACGTCGGACAACGGCGGGCTTATTACGCGTGGCACCACGACCAATGCACCGCTCCGTTTTGGCAAAGCGTCCGCCTATGAGGGCGGCGTGCGCGTCCCGCTGATTGTCCGCTGGCCAGGCGCGACCAAGCCCGGCAGCGTGAATGGCACCCCCGTCATCACAATGGATTTGTTCCCGACCCTGCTGGAAATGGCGGGATTGAAACCGCCGGTGTCTACCTCTCCAACCGGACCATCCGGTCGCGATGGTGTCAGCTTGGTGCCTTTGTTGCGCGATACAGGGAAGCTCACCCGCACGGAACTTTTCTGGCATTATCCGCATCATCAGCATTACCAACTCGGCGGCGCGATGCCTTACGGTGCGATTCGCTCCGGTGATTTCAAGCTGATCGAATTCTTCAACGACAGTCATGTGGAGCTTTACAACATTCGCGAAGACATCGGCGAACAGCGCGATTTGGCCGCTGCACAACCGCAGCGGGTCGACGAACTCCGTGCGCGACTTCACGCCTGGCGAAAGGAAGTCGGCGCGCAGATGCCGACCCCGAACCCGGGTTACGATCCTGCGAAGCCCGAATACACCCCGCCGCCACAACTGAAAGGCAGGAAGAAGTTAGTCAAATGAACTTCCCCGTCACCAAATCATTTGCCTTCACACTCATCTGTATGCTCGCCACTTCAATGGGTGCCGTCGCCGCCACTACCCTGCAATGGTCAAAGCTTCCGCCGATTCCCGATGGGGAAGGTTTCGCATGGCCATTCGCGGGTGTGAGCAGCGGCGCGTTGATTGTCGCGGGTGGTGCGAATTTTCCCGGCAGAAAGCCTTGGGAAGGCGGCGCGAAGGTTTGGTACGACAAGGTATTCATTCTCGACAAGCCCGATGGGCAATGGCGCGAGTCGGCCAAGCTCGGCACATCCGTTGGCTATGGGGTTTCGCTTCAAACTAGTAAAGGGATCCTTTGCGTCGGTGGCAGCGACGCGACACGCCATTTTGCTGACGTGTTCCATTTGGAACTGGCGAACGGCAAAGCGAAACACGAGCCGCACTCAAAACTTCCTCAACCCGTCGCGAATTCCTGCGGTGTAATTATGGATAGCGTCGCCTATCTCGCCGGCGGCATCGCGACGCCGACGGCGACCAAGGCGCTCGATTCGTTCTACTCCCTGGACTTGCGCGCCAAGCAGAGGTCTTGGCAAACACTGCCGTCTTGGCCTGGCCCGGGACGAATGCTCGCCACTTCGGGAGCGGTCGACGGCGCCTTTTACTTGTTCGGTGGATGCGATTTGAAAGCCGGTGCCGATGGCAAGCCGGAGCGGATCTGGTTGCGCGACGCGTATCGCTTCAAACCCTCCGAAGGTTGGAAACGCATCGCTGACCTGCCGCGCGCCGCAGTGGCCGCGCCGTCGCCCGCGCCGGTGGTGAACGGCAAGTTGCTCGTTATCGGAGGTGATGACGGCGCGCAGTTCAACAATCCGCCGACCGAGCACAAGGGATTTCCGCGAAGCGTTCTCGCTTACGATCCGAAGACGGACAAATGGGAGACGCTGGGTGAAGTGCCGTTCTCGCTGGTGACGACGCCTGCGGTTAATTGGAATGGCCGCATCGTGATCCCCGGCGGCGAGGCGCGACCGGGCGTGCGTTCGACGGAAGTTTGGAGCGGGAAGGAATGAACGGAATGTTGCAGCAAATTCTCGGCATTGGTCTCGTGACGACTTTGGTGGTGACTGCCGTAGCCGCGGAGTTGCGCGTGAGTACAGATTTCGAAGGTGGTTCAGCGCACGTCGAATCGATTGATTCCACTAAGCGGTTAATTCGCTTCATGCCCGGCGGTGATCCGCAGCGCGGTTGGCCTTGCTGGTGGTATTTGCGTGTGGACGGTCTCGCCAATGGAGAACCGCTCACGCTCGATCTCGGCGGCAGCGATCGTCCGACGCGCAACAATGGCGCGGATACCGGCAAACCCCTAGCCGCCAGCTGGGCCATGGCCGCGCGCGCGATGTTTTCTACCGATGGCAAAACCTGGCAGCCCACTGCCGCCGGGCGCCGCGATGGTCTGCGTCTTCACTACGAGGTAACTGGCGCAGGCGGCCCGCTGTGGGTTGCGTGGGGCCCGCCATTTACGCCGCGCGACACTGAAGCTCTGCTGGCGCAGGCGGAAAAGAGTATGCCTGCGGCGAAGTCATTCGAACTCGCGCGCACGCGCGAGGGCAGGGCAGTGCGCGGATTGCGCGTGAGCGAGCAGAAGACTGGGAAGCTTCCGGGTGTTTGGGTGCAAGCGCGGCAGCATGCGTGGGAGAGTGGCGGAAGTTGGGTGGCGCGCGGCTTCACGGAGTGGCTCGTCAGTGATGACGCGGACGCGCGTTGGCTTCGCCAGCACGCGGAAGTTTTCATCGTGCCGATCATGGACGTGGACAATGTCGCGACCGGCAATGGCGGTAAGGAAGCGAATCCGCGCGACCACAATCGCGATTGGGACGACAAACCGGTTTATCCCGAGGTTGCCGCGGCGCAAGCGCGCTTGCGCGAATTGACGAAGGAGAATCGTCTCGACGTGTTCCTCGATTTGCACAATCCGGCCCCGGGCGACGCGCGACCGTTCTTCTTCATCGGGCCGCGCGAACTGATGGCCGAACCGGCACGGGTGAACTTGTCGAACTTTCTCGCGTTGGCGCGGGCGCGCATCAGCGGACCGCTGGAACTGGCCGACAAGCCGCGTGAGACGGGGCCGTCTTATCATCCGTTGTGGCGGCAGATCAGCGGGCAGTGGGTGAGCGATCACGGGAACTCGCACACGGTGGCGGCGTGTTTGGAAACGTCGTGGAACACGCCGGCCAGCACGACCGACGGCTATCGGACGGTAGGGAAACAACTTGGTCTCGCGGTCGTGGACTTTCTCCGCCGCAAACCAACGACTCCGTGAACTCTCGCACTGCTCAAACTCGTCCGCCCCGCTGAAACAAAATTCGAAAACTAAATTTATGAAACGACTGACCATCAACGGCCTTGTTGCCGCTACTCACACGCCGTTCCACAAGGACGGTTCGCTCAATCTCACCATCGTCGAAGCGCAGGCCGCGCATCTGTTGAGGACCGGCGTGAACTACGCATTCATCGGCGGTACCACGGGAGAGAGCAGCTCGCTCACACTGGAAGAACGGCGGGCCTTGGCGGAACGTTGGTTCGCGGTCACTCGCGGTCTGGCGTTGAAAGTAATCGTGCATGTTGGTGCAAACTGTCTCGCTGACGCGCGAGCATTGGCGGCGCAAGCGCAGGAACTCGGTGCGGTGGCCGTGAGCGCTTTGGCTCCATGTTATTTCAAGCCGGGCAACGTGGGGCTGCTCGTGGATTCCATGGCGGACATTGCCGCGGCCGCGCCGGCGTTGTCATTTTACTATTACGAGATTCCGACGATGACAGGCCTGAATCTGTCGCCATCGGAATTCCTCGCGAAGGCTGCGGATCGGATTCCGAATCTCGCTGGCCTCAAATTCACGAGCAGCAACTTGATGGAATATCAGCTGTGTCGTGCGTTTCTCGATGGCGCGTTCGATGTTCCGTTCGGCTTCGACGAAATGATGCTTGGCGCTCTGGCGCTCGGCGCGACGGGCGCGGTGGGCAGTTCGTTTAACTTTGCGGCACCGATTTACAACCGCTTGATCGCCGCGTTTCAGAAGGGCGATCTCGCGACCGCGCGCGTTGAGCAGATGCGTTCCGTGCGGGTGATCCAAGCGCTGGCGTCGCGCGGCTACATGGGAGCGGCGAAGGCCACGATGAGGATGCTCGGCGTGGATGTCGGGCCCGCGCGTTTGCCGAACGGGAGTTTGACCGCAGAACAACAAGCATCGCTGCGGAAGGACCTCGAGCAATTGGGGTTTTTTGATTGGGTGTCGAAGTAGAGCCGACGAACTCGACGCATGAAGGACTTGGCAAATCCCAAGTGGATGTATGTGAAGGCGGCGATATTCGTCTTCATTGGCGTCGTTTGCGTGGCGATTTTGTTTCTCGATCAACCGACCTTGCGGACCGCGGTGTTGCTGGCGCTCGCGATCTGGGCATTTTGCCGCGCGTATTATTTCGCGTTCTACGTCATCGAGCACTACGTCGATCCTGATTTCCAATTCTCCGGGCTCGGGTCGTTCGTGCGCTACGTCGTGACCCGTAATCGCCAATGAATGTGAACCTCGAATCAGCGGACAGTCGCTCGCGGCTGGCGGCGTTTTATCGCAGCACGCTGCTCGATGACGTGATTCCGTTCTGGCTGCGATACGGGTTGGACCGGCGACACGGCGGCATCATCACCTCGCTCGATCGCGATGGTAGTGTGCTCGACACGGACAAGAGCGTTTGGTTCCAAGGCCGCGCCGCGTGGATGTTTGCGACGCTCTACAACACCTTGGATCAGCGCCCCGAGTGGCTGGAGGCAGCACGGAGTTGCGTCGAGTTTTCACGGCGGCACGCCTATGCGGCAGATGGGAAAATGTATTTCTCCGTCACGCGCGAGGGAAAGCCGTTGCGGATGCGGCGCTATGTTTACAGCGAATCGTTCGCAGCGATTGCGAATGCGGCCTTCGCGAAAGCCAGTGGCGATGCGTGCGCGGCCGATGATGCGGCGAAGAATTTCGCGACGTATCTGCGCTATTCATTTGAACCGGGCGTGATGGAGCCGAAGTTCGAATCGACGCGTCCGATGAAAGGCATCGGGGCGCACATGATCGGCATCGTGACGGCGCAGGAGTTACGGACGAATCTCGGTAACGTCGCGGTGAGCGGTCGCACGTGCTCGGAATGGATTGATTCCAGCATCGCCGAGATCGAGCGCGATTTTCTGAAGCCGGATCTCGAGGCGTTGATGGAGAGCGTCGCGCCGGATGGGAGCGTGATCGACCATGCCGACGGGCGCACGTTGAATCCTGGGCACGCGATCGAATGCGCGTGGTTCATCCTGCACGAAGGCGCGCTGCGAAAGGATCAACGGCTGATCAAGCTCGGCACGACGATTCTCGATTGGATGTGGAAGCGTGGCTGGGATCGGGAATACGGCGGGTTGCTTTATTTCACCGACGTTTTTGGAAAGCCGGTGCAGGAGTATTGGCACGACATGAAGTTTTGGTGGCCGCATTGCGAGGCGATCATCGCGACGCTGCTCGCGTGGAAACTCACTGGAGAGGCGCGCTACGAGGAAATGCATCGGCTCGTGCACCAATGGAGCTTCAAACATTTTTCCGATCCGCAATTGGGCGAGTGGTTCGGTTACCTCCATCGCGACGGTCGATTGTCGCAGCCCGCGAAGGGCAACTTGTTCAAAGGCCCGTTCCATTTGCCGCGGATGCTGTGGTATTGCGCGCGGCTGCTGGAGTACTGAGCGGGGCAGGGGAGAAGATTTCCTTAGCACTTGGCGGCTGAATCTGCTTACCTTCGCGCCCGTCCATCAACGACCGAACATCGCAATCACATGAGCCAAACTTCCGCGCCGGCACCCGTCTCCGAGAGAGCCAAATACATGACCTTGCTGGCCGCGTTCCTCGGCTGGCTCTTCGACGGTTTTGAAATGGGGCTCTTCCCGTTGATCGGTCAGCCGGCGTTGAAAGATTTGTTGGGAGCGTCCGCTTCTCCCGATGCGGCAAACAAATGGTTCGGTGCAATCATCGCCGTCTTCCTGGTTGGAGCGGCGAGCGGCGGGGTCATCTTCGGTTGGCTCGGCGACAAAATCGGTCGCGTCCGAGCGATGACCCTTAGCATCTTCACCTATGCAATCTTCACTGGGCTGTGTGGTTTCGCCACGGAGGCCTGGCACGTGGCGGGTTTGCGATTCATCGCATCACTCGGCATGGGCGGCGAATGGTCGTTGGGAGTTGCGCTCGTAAACGAAATTTGGCCGGGCAAATCCCGTGCACTCACTGCGGGACTTATCGGCGCGGCAGCGAACGTCGGCTACCTGCTGGTCGCGGTGCTGAGCATGGTGTTGATCAGCTTCATCGAGAAAACCCACGGCATATTCTTGAACATTGGTTTCTCGGAGGCCACCGCGACGCATCTGCTCTCCAATACGGCGTGGCGGCTTTTGATGATCAGCGGCGCGCTTCCGGCGCTGATGATTTTCGGAATCATGCTCTTCGTGCCCGAGTCGGAGAAATGGAAAGCCGAACACGCGCGCGGGGCTACTTCTCATTGGGCGAAGGCCGACTTGCTGGGTGTGTTGATCGGCAGCCTTGCTGCACTGGTCATCATCTGGGCGTGGTCGCCCGCGGGCACGCAGGCGAAAATAACACCGCTCGTGGCCACTGGCATCACGATCATCGGCGTCATCGTCGCGTTGCTGGGGTACCTCTTTCCCGTCCGACAATATCTCTCTCGCGCTGAGGCCGCCGGCTCAATCCGAGCCAACCAAGGCATTGTAAAAATGATGATTTTCGGCGCCGGTCTGGCAGCTGTCGCGCTGCTTGGAACTTGGGGCTCCACGCAATGGGCTTCAAAATGGGCCGTCCAGCTTGAACCTGATCCCGCGAAACTCGCAAAAGAATGGACGCTGTTCTGGCTCTCCGTTGGCGCAATCATCGGCACCATGGCTGCCGCGCTGGCTGCCGGGCGGTTTGGCCGCCGCATTACCTACGCCGTACTTTGCGTGTGCTCAATTGGAGGCGCTTTGTTGCTCTATCAAACCAACACGACATACAGCCCATACTTTCTCTTCTGCACCGTCGTCGCGGGTGGTTTCACAGCGTCGTTTTACGGTTTTTTTCCGCTTTATCTGCCGGAGCTTTTCCCGACTGCCGTGCGCGCCACGGGTCAGGGTTTTGCATTTAATTTCGGACGCATTGTCGCCGCCATCGGTGGATTACAAACGGCCAACCTGATGGGGTTTTTCGGAGGCAGCTTTCCTAAGGCCGCTTCGGTGATGGCCGCGATCTACGTCATCGGAATGGCGATTGTCTGGATTGGTCCGGAAACCAAAGGTAAGGCATTGCCGGAATAGCGAGTTTCGTCTCGCGTCCGCACTCGCCAGGATGGCGGCGGTTTCTTACGGGGCGAGAACGATTACTCGTCCTCTTTGATCTTGGCCAATTTGGCCGCTGCGGCTTTGGGGTCGAGCACGATGGCGCGGAACGCCCATTCTTCGCGCGGTTCCATGATCTGCTTGTAGTCGGAGGACGGCGGCGTGGAAATTTTATTGCCCGCTTTATCGAACAAATCGAACTCCACGCGCACGCCGAAACGCTGATGTTCCGAGGCGTTGCGTACGCTGCCGACAACGTAGATCAAACTGCTGCCCTTCGTGGTTTCCAATTTTACGCCGGAAACTTTTAAATCGGACAGCGCTTTCGGCCCCTTTGCGACCACAATGGTGTTGGTTGGTTCACTGGGAGTGGGCTCGGCGGGTTTGGCTTCCGTGGTCTTGGGTTCTTCAGGTTTGGTTTCAGCGTCCGTTTTGGTTACCGCAGCTGCCTCAGATGATTTTGTTCGTTGCGCTAATTGAACGATCTGATCGCCGAATTTTTTCCAACCAAACCATGCGCCGACGCCGGTAACAACAACAACGGCGGCAATAGCCAGCGGTAGTTTCAGAGTGCTCCGCTGCTTGATGCCGTGGCCGCATTGAATGCAAATCTTCGCGTCGGCAGCCATTGCTGCGCCGCAGGAAGGGCAGGAGGCACCGGTGGTAGTTTTAGTCGCTGCCGGGCGCGTCGCTTGCGGTCGCGGCGCTGATGCTACGGGCGCAGTCTGAACCGATGCTGCTGGCGAAGGTTGACGAGCCGGTTCAGGTCTAGTTGGTGCCGAGAGTAAAGTCCTCACCCCGCAATGCGGGCAGTTGATCATGAGGCCAAGCCCCTCTTTCGGAAATTCAATGTGGCCGGCGCAATTACTGCACGCGCACTTTAGATACGTCGCATCACTCATCTTAAAATTGCTCCACGGGAAACGCGGTGGGTGCGTCTCGGTTGCGGCGGAGCACGGACTGCATATCTGTTTGCCCTTCGTGTGGCGAACGAAAACTGAAAAATGTTCCGCGCTCACACGCTTCTAATCGCTGTCGGTTGAAGCAACTTTGCTTCACTGAAGCCGCGTCGGGCTGGCGGTACGATCGATCGCTGGTGGAAACGTTTCCGGTGTGAAAATCGGTCTTAATTCACCCATGAGTCTGACGTTCGGGCGTTGGGCGGACATTCAATCGTTTGTTACACGCTATGGCTGTGGGCCAATCTCTACTTCTGTCTTCTTATCGAAGTGCAGTTTCGATTGGGCTTGTCCGGATGCTTTTAATTTGGGCCTCGAGAAGGAAAACAAGTGCGATTGTGTGTTCGTGTCGCCGCACACCCCTTTCCCTAGCGTATTCAAAAGAAAATCAAAAAAACTTTATCTTCTCACTTTTGCAGAGCTGTTGGATGCGGATTCAATTGCGGAAAACTGGGGGATGGTGTGTATGCAACTAATTGCCTATAAAGCGATAGCGCGCGTGCTTAGTTTGTGGTTTAAGCGCCGACTTTGAAAGTTGTTTGTCCTAAAAAAAATGCAAAAAACTCTTGCCATTGTGTCCTAATTCGGTAAAAGTTGCGACAACAAATGACCCGTTTCAAGACACCAAACCTCTACCAGGAGAATATTACCATGAGAACTGTGGCTAAGTCCTTTGCCGTTGCCTGCGGCTTGATCCTCGCCGGCACCGCGCTCCATGCTCAGACGAACGTCGTGAGCGACCCCGTTGGTTTTTACAAAATTTCAATTGTTCCCGGCGGCAATGTAATTTCTGCGCCGATGCAGCCTATTCAGGCTTATCGTGGGCTTGCGGGAGCTCGGACTGCGAACTCGGTGACGTTTTCCACGGCTGCGTCGTTTGCTGTGAATCAGTTCGCTCCTGTTACGGTTGCTACCGGGACGGGGAATGTTCAGTTTAATCAATACATTCTTGTTCTCCGCCAAACCGCGAAGGGTATTACGTTTACGAACACATCGTTTGTTAATCCGGCGAATCCTGTGATTACAAACAACTTTAGTGGTGACTGGTGGCCGATTGCGTCAAATGGAACCAACTCTGTTACGGTGACTGTTGGGGCTGATGACTTGACGACCCATATGAATGCGGGTGATTCGCTCGAAATTCGCAAGTTGACGTCGCTGAAGGATTTGTTGGGTGCGGGTAGCAGTTACGTGCTTGCGAAAAGTGCTGATGGTAATGCCGATCCCTCTGTGACTGATGTTATTCGCACTTTGTCAGGTACAAGTTTTCAGCATTCGATCGTTTACTATGAAGAAGGTAGCGATCTTCCGAACGCTGGGTATTTGATCAATGGTAGCTATCCTGGTGTTGATGGTTCGACGATTACTTTTGAGCCTGATGAATCGCTGGTTGTGTTCCGTAAAATCGGATCAACAAACGCTGTCTCCCTTGGGCAGGTTCAAACTACCCCTCTCACTCATTATCTTAGTCCGGGTGCGAATGTCCTCGGTAGTCCTTTCCCTGCAAATCAACTCTTGTTGAGTGCTGGTATTGAGAACGCTCAAGGCTTCAAGGCGGACGTGAATGGTAGTGCGGATCCTGCTGATGGCGACGTCGTTCGGTCTATCGCAGGTGTTTCTTTCATTGATACATTCTCTAAATTTGCAGGTGAAAATACGACCCCGTTTCCGTCCCAATGGTTTGTCAACGGTGGTTCTACGGACGAAACTACGTATAATATTTTGCCCACAAAATCTTACGTTTATTTTGTAAAAGCTGGGAGTGGTGGTCGCGTCTGGCGCCAACCTCTCCCCTACACTCCGTGATTTGAGCTTGGAGAACTTTTTGAAATCAGATAAACTCAAAAAAATCAGTAATGAAAAACTCAATTAAAAAAACAACCATGGCGCTCGCACTTGGCGTGGCGGCGTTCGCTGTCAATCGGTCTGCGTTGGCCTACACGGCAGATGCTCTCACTGCTGTGGATGCAAATGGGACATTGACACAGCGCTTTTTCACGGGAACCTCTGCATCTCCTGGTGCTGCTGCTGCCTCTGGTAGCGTGGTTTGGTTCGTCGTCGATGTGAATGGCGATAACACGCCGAATCAGCCTGTGAATCTCAGCACGATTCTTGGGGCGGATGACGTAATCGTCGGAAACACCACTGTGGGCACTGGTGTTCCTCTTCCCGCTAATAAACCCGGCCGTTTGACACAAACATTTTCTACTGTGCCAGATGGGTTGAATTACGAAAACAAGTCATTGTATGTGATTGCTTTCCATTCATCGACTGTTACGCCGGGGAATATTCCTTCAGGCACTCAGTTTGACATTTTGAGCATCCCTCAAGTTGCACCGTCAGGTTTGGGAAATTATAAGTGGTACATCACCCAAAACTTGAACGATCAAGACTTCACGACCAGTGCTGTTCCTGAGCCTTCGACTTTCGTCTTGGCTGGGTTGGGATTGGCTGGAATGTTTGCGGTTCGTCGGTTCAAGAAATAGTCGGTTCATTTGTTGATGAGGCCAGTCGCAAGACTGGCCTCATTTTTTTTGCCCAAGCACAGAAGAGAATCCACATATGGTGTGAATTTCATGGTATCGCGCTGCTTCAAATCATTTCAAATATGAACGAACTCTCCCTCCCTTCATCTTCCCGTCGTGATTTTATCAAGACTAGCGGTCGGATCGCGGCCGTCTCCTCGTTAGCCGGGATAGCCCTTCCGCATGTGCACGCTGCAGGCAGTGACCAGATCCAGATTGCTTTGGTCGGTTGTGGTGGTCGCGGAACCGGTGCCGCAGCGAATGCCATGAGTCAAAGTGGGCCGCCAAAGCTGGTCGCCATGGCCGACGTTTTTGAGCACAAGCTCAAAGGTAGCCATGAAGCCCTTAAGAAGAAGTATCCCAGCCAAGTCGATGTGCCCGAAGATCGGAAATTCATCGGTTTCGATGGCTACAAGAAAGCGATGGATTGCTTGAAGCCCGGCGATATCGTCATTTTTACGACTCCGCTGGCGTTTCGTTGGGTGCATTTCACGTATGCGATTGAAAAGCGTTTGAATGTATTCATGGAAAAGCCGCTCACCGCGGATGGTCCGACGTCCCGCCGGATGCTTAAGCTTGCCGAAGAAGCTTCAGCCAAGAACTTGAAAGTAGGCGTTGGGCTGATGTCGCGCCACAGCCGGGCGCTGCAGGAATTGCAGAAACGCATTCAGGACGGGGAGATCGGGGAGCTCAATTTGTTGCGCGGCTATCGTATGCAAGGGCCGCTGGGCTCGGCTTTCTCGGAAAAATGGCCCGGCACACCCAGTGAATTGCTCTGGCAGATTTCGCGCTTCCACAGTTTCCTTTGGGCCAGCGGCGGTTGTTTCAGCGATTTTTACATTCATCATATTGACCACCTGTGCATGATGAAGGGTGCTTGGCCGGTGAAGTGTCACGCGATTGGCGGACGGCATTATCGCGGTAACAACGTGGATCAAAATTTCGATTCCTATTCCGTGGAATACACTTTCGAGGACGGCGCCAAGATGTATATGGACGGCCGTTGCATGGTGGGAGCCTTGCCGATTTACTCAAGTTACGCCCACGGCACCAAGGGATCGGCGATCGTCTCGAAGAACGGCGACTGTGGGCTGCCTTCCAGTACGTTCAAGACCCAATCTCCACAACGCGAGAGCATGATCTGGACGTCGGGGGAGAAACGCGGCGTGGATGATCCGTATTTCAACGAATGGCAGGATCTCACCGAGGCGATTCGCATGGATAAACCGTACAACGAGGTTAAACGCGGGGTGGAGGCCAGCGTGGTCACTTCGATGGGCCGATTCGCAGCTCACACGGCGCAGGAAGTGACGTTTGACGAATTTCTGGCCAGCCCTCACGAATATGCGCCGAACGCGGACAAGCTGACGTTCGAATCCGCCGCGCCGCTCAAAGCGGATGCGGAAGGCAAGTATCCCGTGCCTCAACCGGGTATCGTGAAGGATCGAGAATACTTGATGTAAGGGCGTTTCCTTCGGTGCCCTATTTTCAAAAATCAGCTCGCGGCGCTCCTTTGGGCGCCGCGATTCTTTTTCGGATTCGGATTTGGGGAGCGGAAAGGTTTGTCGAGTTGGCTTAACAACGCGATGAACTGGATTGCCTCGTTCATCCTCCCAGACAGGGGCGCCGTCTGCGTCTGGAAGGACCGTCTGTTTCGTGGCTGCGGCAGGTGAAGCTTTTACCTGGAACAAAAGCCCAATTCAGCGCGGTTGGTGGCTCCGTTTTTCTAGCTTCGAACTACGGGCTGCCGTTTGCGGATTTGAAAGTGAATGTCCGGCGGACTTGTGATTCGACTTGTGCGGGCAACTTTCCGGTCGCCGTGCTTAAACTCGCGGCGATGCCGGACATGAAGGCGGTGGCCGATGATGTCCCGCTAACCATGTACGATCGGCCGTTGTAGTAAACAATGCTGGTTCCGGGGGCGATCACATCGACGAACGAACCATAGTTGGCATAGGATGAGACGTTTCCCCGACGATCACCGGCGGTGACGGCGACCACTTCGGGATACGCGGCGGGATACGTGGGCGCCGTCGTGGGTTCGTTGCCCGCGGCAGCAAAAAAAACGACGCCCTGCTGGTGGGAATTCTGTATCAACGTCTTGAGGAATCCGCTGTTGCCGTCGCTGCCCAGGCTGAGATTGATGATCGTCGCCCCAGCATTGATTGCGGCGGAAATGCCTTGCGCGACCGCGAACGTGGTGGTGTCACCGTTATTGCCGTAAACATCGACCGGCAGGATCCGGACGGAGCCTGCGCTGGAGTTGTTGGCTCCTATGGCGAGCCCTTGGAGGATCGTCTCGCTCATCGAAGTGGCGTGCGTTGGTCCGCTGGATGAACCGCCAGATTCGTCCGTAACGGAAACCGATGGCAGCATGAACGCATCGTATGCGGCTCCGGTTTTTTGGATCGGCGTATCGATTAGGCCGATGATCAATTTGCTGGCGTCCGTACTGACCGTCGGTTTCAAAGAAAAAGGCAGCGCTGAACTGGCGGCGAGGGGTTCAATTGCGGGCGGCCGGGCGACGTAGTAATTGGAATCCACGGAACCGACATCAGAATTATCGCTGAGAAACTCGCGAGCAGCTTTGACAGCCTCGTCATCGTCGAACTTGAGGCGATAAGCGCGCAAGTCGTCGAGACGCCCGGTAACTTTGGCTCCCAGCTTCTTGGCAATGTCGTCGATGCTTTCTTTCGACCCGGGCTTCAACGTGACGACCAATTCGTTGGGGACGGCCTTCGCCGATTTCTTCTGTTTCTCGGTCACCTTCACTAGTTGTGTTGCCTCCTGAGCCGTCGTACGAAACACGAAAAGTTTCGATGGAGCATTGCTTTGGGGTAGTAGCGCGAAATTGAGGTTTCCCAGCAACCGCTCCAGCGCTTCACCCGAGGTCAGGCCCTTGAACTTCGCCGAGACCGTTCGTTGCGTCTCCGGTTCAACGAAAACTTGCCAGCCCGTTGCGGTGGAAATGTTCTCGAGTAGTTGCTGCAAATCCCACGAGCGAATTTCTGCATCCACCTTGTTGTCTTGAATCTGCCAATGAACTGAGTCGGCTGTCTGGGCTGGCGTTGCGCGCCACAGCGTGGCGACCGCGAAAAATATCAGCCAGATGCGATCGCGACGGCTACGGCGGGTCTTTGTCTTGGAGGAGCTTTTGGGTTGGGTGTTCAAGGGTAGCTTACCGCTTCGGCCAAATTCTGCTTAGGGTGAAACCCTCACGCGATAGAAAAGTTGCGATTCATTGGTCGAAAGCAAGCTGTCAATCCAAAGCGTGTTGACTGAGTTTGAAGCGGTGACGTTGGTTCGCAGAGTGAAAGTGTTGGTCATTTGAGTGGCGGATAAGACGTCGTAGCGCCGTCCGGCGGTGCCTGGCCAATTGAGCTGAATGGGCGTCGGACCGAGGATTTGCAACGGAATCGTGTCCTCGAAACCAACCAGTCGCATCGTAAAATTAGCTGTCCGGTATTTCTGGCCGCCCGTGGTCGTGATGACGGCGTAAAAGGGATGTTGTCCCAATCCGAGCGACGCGGCGCTTACGCCAAAGTTTGCGCTGCTGAGATTGCTGACGCTGGCGAGCAGGCCGCCAGTGCTGAACAATTCGATCAATGCGATGTTGGTTTGGTTGGCGGCGACTTGCACGGTAAACGTCGATTCGACCGCGGTCGTTGTGTCGGCGTTCACAAAACTTAGCGCGCCCGACAGTGCGGAGTTCTGAACACGGATGGAAACGGTGGCGTGAGTTTGCGCGCGAACGCTGGTTCCTTCGTAGGCGACCGCCGTCAATTTGTGGAGCCCATCGGCCCACGTCGTTGTGTTTACGGCGGCAGTAGCAGTCTGATTCGTCGTGCCGGCGCCAACGTAAAGATGATTGCGCGGTTGCAGATCGCCAAGATTCTCCGTCAACGTGTCGGTGCCCGAAGGGGAAACGCTGAGTCCTGCCGAAGGGGTAATGCTTGCTTGTATTTCTGCCGCTGACCGTCCCGCACGTCGCGCCACCAACAGAAAATAAGTGTTGCCGCTGTTGCCGACGAGGAAGTCGGAGGGAACCAAGCCATCGAGATTCTGCAATGCTGCTGTGGTGATGATGTCGGTAAGAAATTGTTGGACGTGATTGTAGAGGGTCGTGTTCCCCACTGGATTTGTCGTGGTCACACTGATGACGCTGCCGTTGGTTTTCGTGACCGTAAGTTGCAATGTGCTGTTGGCCCCCGGCGTGCCGCTGATGATATAGCCGCGCGCCCCGAACGCGGTGGAATCGGCGAAGTTGGTGCGACTCGCCGTGACGAAGGTGGTGAGTGCGGTAGCCGTATTCGTCGCGTTGACGACTGATGCAGAAAGTTGCGCACCGGATTTTGTGAGGTCGGTAGATTGCAGTTCCACGCGATCACCGTGGGCTGCCGCAGTGATTTTGGTCTGATTCTGATAGCTCAAATTGTTGAGCGAATTCGCGAGTCCCGTGGCGATGGACTTAATGCTCGCACTCGCCGGGACAGTGTAGGTTCGCGAAAAGCCATTCAACGTGACGGTAACGGTGTTGTTTTGTCGTGGAGTGATGTTGGTGATGGATTGCAGGAATTTCCCGTCGACGAAAAGGTCTACTTGTTGGATCGGCCGATCCGGCCCGGCGGCGGTGACTTGCAAGGTGACATTGGTCGTGCCGCTGAGTGTGGCGCCGTTTGTGAGGTTCAGCCAAGCGACGTTGGCATTGGTGCGGAACGGGGCCGCGAGCGGTTCTCCGACGATCAGGCCCTGATAGGGGTTCGTCAGACTTTGATAGTAACACTCGGCGAGGCTAAATCCGCGGGCTTGGTAGAAGTGGTTGAGTCCCGACGGAAACTTCACAAGGTAATTGCAAGGTTCGGTGACGGTGCCGTAGCTGCCAGCCGCACCAGCTTCAGTGAACGCCAGCAATGTGGTCTGCCCGGTGTTTTCGAAAATCGCGCCACCGTAAGACGTCAGACTGTCCGCCATTGCGCCCGGAACGAAGGCGTTGCTGGAAATGGAAAAATTGGCGAGACCCGTCTCGAAGCCGAGTAGGTTCGTGTAGCCCGCGACCGCATCGCTGAAAATAGAGGACATCGCGTAATTGCCACGAACCCGCGCGTTGAGGATCGCGTTGTCGAATTCTTCGAAGCGCACGTTGCGATTTGGGTCGCTGGTTTTAGCGAGCAATACCGTGTTCGTCGGGAACGTGGCATCGCTATTCACGCCGGAGTCCACCAGCTGCTTCGCCTTCTCGAGGTTGCTCGCCGTGATCATGGTCGCGAGAAATGAAAACGTGGTCGCCGTAGTGGGTTTCGTGAAATGAAAAATGTCCTCAGTGCCGGCGTAAGAATTGAACGAGTTGGTTGCGAGTGAGCAGGGGGGACGGGTGTCGGACTTGAAGTCGTAGAAAAGCATCGCGGTTGTGGCGTTGCCACCTTGTCCCCCGACGCTCGTGCGGTAAGGGATGTCCATCGACAGAACTACGTAGTCGATTTGATTCGTGAGGCCGCGGCTGGAAAGCATCGCTACGAGCGGATTGAGTAATGTATTTGTGAATTGCGTGGTGTCCCATTCGATGGTGCTGCCAGGCCAGACGATGCGGAGGACGTTCTCCGGCGGGACCTGACGCCGTTCGCAGTAGTAGTTGCCGAGCTGGATTGAGTTTGTGCTGGCTTGGTTGACGACCACGGCTACATTGAGCCCACTGCCGCCGGCTCGGACTAAGACAGGGGAAAAAAGCAGCCAGATCAGCAACGCCCGATGTAGGGATTGAAGTCGATTCGTTGTCTGGTTCACAACAAAACAAGTATACGGATTCCTGCCGCCGATGGAAAGAAAACACGCGTAAAATCAGGCGCTTTTGAATTTCGTCTTGCGATGCGCGTCGTTCCTCTGATACAAACCGGTTAACTGATATGGCTGCCATCGGGAGATTTCAAAAAGGCGACGACATTTTCTACGCCAAAGTGGTGGATGGAGAATTGTTCCGACTGCGAGGCGATGTCTTCGGATCGCCCTCTTACGATAAGAAAGCAATTCCTCTGCGTGGCGTCAAAACGCTCACGCCTGTGGTCCCTTCCAAAGTCATCGCTGTGGGATTGAATTACGCCGATCACGCACGCGAATCGGGAAAACCGCTCCCCAAGGAGCCGCTCTTTTGGCTCAAAGCTCCCACGTCGCTCATTCCGGACGGGGCGAAAATCGAAGTTCCCTATGCGAATCATCGCACGGACTTCGAAGCGGAATTGACCATCGTTATTGGTCGTCGCATGCGCAACGTCACGCCGGCGGCGGCGGCGCGTTACATTTTCGGTTACACTGCGGCGGAAGATATTAGCGATCGCACCATTCAAGCTGCGGAAAGCCAATGGGCTCGCGCGAAGTCGTTCGACACGTTCACTCCGCTGGGGCCATACGTCGAAACGAAGATCGACCCGCATGATCTCACGATCCAGCTTTTCCAGAACGGGCAGCTGCGTCAGAACTCGAACACTAGTCAGTTGATTTTCAACTGCTACGAGTTGGTCAGTTTCATCTCCACCAACATGACCCTGTTGCCCGGCGACATCATCCTCACCGGCACACCGAGCGGTGTTGGTCCGATCGAATCGGGTGACCGCCTCGAGGTTCGCATCCAAGGTCTGACTCCGTTGGTCAACACCGTGAAGTAACTTCACGGCGTTCCGTCCCGTTGGCGATTGACGAGTTCCTTCCGAACTCGCAACCTTCTCCGCTTTGAACCGTAACAACTGAAATCCTATTCCATGCGCTGGACCCAGACTCTCATTCCTACTCTCAAAGAAACGCCCGCTGAAGCGGAGATTCTTTCCCACAAACTGCTCCTACGCGCTGGAATCGTGCGCAAGTTGACCGGCGGACTTTACACTTTTCTGCCCATCGGCCTGCGCGCCTTGCACAAGGTTGAAAAAATCATCCGTGAGGAAATGGATCGCGCCGGCGCTCTTGAAGTGTTGATGCCGGCACTCCAACCGCCGGAAATCTGGCAACAGAGCGGTCGTTACGAAACCGCCGCAGACGTGCTCTACAAAGTTCGCGACCGCGCGAAGAAGGAATGGGTCCTCGGCCCGACGCACGAAGAGGTCATCACCACGCTCGCGGCGGGTGAGATCAATTCTTACCGGCAGATGCCGAAGAACTTTTATCAGATTCAGGTGAAATTCCGTGATGAAATCCGCCCGCGCTTCGGCCTCATGCGCGCCAAGGAATTCATCATGAAGGACGCCTACAGCTTCGACGCGACCGACGAAGGCGCAATGGCGAGTTATCAGAAAATGTATGACGCCTACTCGCGCATTTTCGCGCGTTGCGGGCTCAAAGCCTTCGCCGTCGAAGCGGACACCGGTGTGATCGGCGGGAGCCATTCGCACGAATTCATGATTCCTGCGGACACGGGCGAGAACGAAGTCGCCTACTGCGAAGCGTGTGGTTACGCGGCGAACATCGAGAAAGCCACCAGCGGCATTCCCAAGACGGCGGCTCGCGAGATCGGTGCGGTGGTTGAAAAGTTTCCGACGCCGGGCGTGGTCACGATCGAGGCCTTGTGCAAGGCGCCTTACAGCGTGCCGGCCAATCGTCAGATCAAGACGCTCGTTTACATTGCCGACTCGAAACCAGTTTTGATTCTCGTGCGTGGTGATGATCAGTTGAACGAAACCAAGCTCATGGCTCGAACCGGCGCTGTGGCTGCGCGTCCGGCAACGCCTGAGGAGTGTGTCGCCACTTTGGGCGCGAAACCTGGCTCGCTGGGGGCGGTCGCCAATGTCCCGGCCGACGTGAAAGTCTATGCCGACGAACGTTTGCGTGGCGCGAATGACATGACCACAGGTGCAAACGAAGACGGATTCCATTTCCGCAGCGTTTCCATCGAGCGTGATATTAAGGTAACCGAGTGGTTCGATTTGCGGACGGTCAATGTCGGCGAGCCGTGCCTGAAGTGCGGCAAGCCATTGAAGATTCGTCGCGCGATCGAAGTCGGTCACGTGTTCAAGCTCGGCACGAAATACAGCGAGAAGCTCAACGCGCTCTTCCTCGATGAATCGGGCAAACAGAATCCCTGCGTGATGGGTTGCTACGGCATCGGCGTGACCCGTACCCTGCAGGCGATCATCGAGCAATCGAACGACAAGGACGGCATCATTTGGCCGATCTCGGTCGCGCCGTACACGGTCTGCATTACTCCGTTGGGCGTCGCGCCTGGAAGTCCGACGATGGCTCTTGCTGAAAAACTTTACGCGGACCTCACTGTGAGCGGGGTTGATGTGCTGCTCGACGATCGTGACGAGCGCCCGGGCGTGAAGTTCAAGGACAGCGAACTGATCGGCATTCCAATCCGCATCGGCATCGGCGAAAAATCTCTCGCGAAGGGCGAAGTGGAAATCAAACTCCGCGGCGGCGAACTGAACTCGGTGAAGCCGGAATCCGCCGTGAGCGAAGTGCTGAAATTGATCGGCAAGTGAGCCGCTTCACGACACCACCGCGTCGGCCAGTGTCCGGCGAAGTGTGTTCAGCGAAATCGGTTTGCTGACGATCACGTCCACGCCTTCGGGCTTTTGACCCGCCGCCTTCATCATTTCGCCGAAGCCGGTGAGAAGGATGATCGGCTTCGTGGGCGCGATCTGTTTGATCGCCGCCGCCATGTTGTCGCCGGTCATGTTGGGCATCGATTTATCGGTCAGCACCAGATCGAAATGGCGCTCGCCAAATCGCTGCAAACCTTCGCGGCCATCGCAGGCAGTGACGACGGAATGGCCGTCTGATTGGAGATACTCCACGAGCACCTCGCGGATCAGTGGTTCGTCGTCTACCACGAGAATGCGGAGGCTGCGCGTGGCTTTTGTGGCGTCGTCGCTGAACGGGACTTCGCTGGCTTTCTCGGCGGGAAACTGAATCAAGAAACGCGTGCCGCGGCCTGTTTCGCTTTGTACCTCGATGGTGGCGTGATGCCGTTGAAGAATACCGAATACAACCGCGAGTCCGAGTCCGCTGCCGCGTTGTCCTTTCGTCGAGAAGAACGGTTCGAAGCAACGTTTCCGCACTTCCTCCGTCATGCCCGTGCCGCTGTCGGCCACTTCGACGATGACGTGCTTTTCGGTAGCTGTCGTTCGCAGAGTCAACTTGCCGCCGACCGGCATGGCGTCGACCGCGTTGAGGATCAGATTGGTCAGGCACTCGCGCAATTCAGCAGCGTTGCCGCTGACGAGGGGCACGTCGCGCAAGTCGGACTGAATGTCGATCACAACGCCGACCGATTGCGCCTGATCCTTCCACTTCGGCTGGGTCAACGTGATGACTTGGCGGATGAGGGAATTGATTTCGAGCGGCGGGAAAACTTCTCCCTCTTCGCGGTGGCGATAGAACTCGCTCAAACGTTTTACGATTTTAGAGGAGTCATCGGCGGCCGTGTTGATGGTCTTCAGGTAGCCGAGAACCTTGTGGCGATTGTCCAAGTTCTCGGGATGCATCAGTAGCAACTCGCTAAAGCCAAGGATCGACATCAGCGAGTTATTGAAATCGTGCGCGATGCCCGCGGCCATTTGCCCGAGCGCGTGCAAGCGTTCCTGCTGCACGATTTGGCGTTGCGTGGTTTTGACCTCGCTCAGCGCGTTTTCAAGCCGACGATTGCTTTCCCGCAATTGCGCTTCGACCGATTTGCGATCGGTGACATTGCGCATGCAGGCAAACACCTGCGCTTCGGACAAGGGAACCAGA
This sequence comes from Limisphaerales bacterium, assembly GCA_044224905.1. Classification (GTDB taxonomy): domain Bacteria; phylum Verrucomicrobiota; class Verrucomicrobiia; order Limisphaerales; family JBGAJN01; genus JBGAJN01. Next base: position 239,287 of record JBGAJN010000004.1, on the reverse strand, counting down.
CGCGCTTCCAAATGCTGATCCGAGCCATTGAACGAGGTGGAAAATTCGAACGAGATCGTTGCGCGAGTGGCGAGCGAACGATTGAGCGCATCTTGAAACAACGGCGCCACGCTGTGGGGCAGTGTCTCCGAAAGATGCCGACCGATGATGTTTTCGGGATTCGCGAAGAGATTGTCGGCTTGTCCCAGATGATAATCCACGACAGTGCCGTCGGCTTTGAGGACGAAAAAGTCATCCGGGAACGCGCTGAAAATGGCAGACAGCTGCTCGCTGGTGTTGCTCCATTGGCCGCCCGACGGGTCACGGTCGTTCGACGAAACCGCTTTGGTTGCGGTGGGAATTCTTGCGCGGGCTTGATCGGCCGTGGCAACGAGGGATCGCACCAGTCCGGGCAGGCGAACCAGATCGTGTTTAAGTGCAACGCCAGCGGCGCCTTGAGTGAGCAACGAGTTGCGCATCTCTTTACTCATCTTGGTCGCGAGAAGCACGACGGTGAGTGGGGGCTTGGCGTCCTTCGCGCGGGTGAGCACGGCGACGCCGTCCACGGCGGTATCAAAGTGATCGGCGATAATCAGGTCGAACTCGCAGTGTTTAATGGCGAGGTCGAAGTCTGGCCGGTTGTCGACTCGGACCAAATCGCACAGCGCACCGTTGGCATCGAGCAATTGGCGGAGCTGATTTGCGAAATCTCGTGACTTCTCGACGAGGAGAATGCGCGCGCGCCGCACCGAGGCGGCGGTTTGGGCAACGACAGATACTTTGCCGGCAGTGGTGGCGGAACCGACGTTCGGTGTTTTTGAGTTTTTCCCAGAGTCCATGGCCATCTCAATTTCAGGCACACGTGTCTTGAAATGACACAGCGCGCCACCTTGGCGAAGGCGGCGCCGTCAAATTCAGGCGCGTGTTGCGAGCATTCAAAACCGTTTCTCTTCTGAGCAAATGACTTGCCACCGCGCTTGCCTCGCGCCGGCAATTCGTGCTCAATCGCCGCGTGTTTCAATTGCTGAAATCGGATCCGAGCTCTCGCGCCCGCCTTGGCCGCCTGACGACCACCCGTGGCGTGATCGATACGCCGGTCTTCATGCCGGTGGGCACGCAGGGCAGTGTCAAAGCCCTCGATAACCGCGAACTCCTCGAAATGGGGACGCAGATCATTCTCGGAAACACGTATCACCTCAGCATCCGTCCCGGCCTGGACATCATTGGCCTCGCCAAGGGGCTCCACAAATTCATCAACTGGCCCTTGCCGATTTTGACCGACAGCGGCGGCTTCCAGGTTTTCAGCCTCGCCAAGATTCGCAAAATCAAACCGCACGGAGTGGAGTTCCGTTCGCACCTCGACGGCTCGCTCTTGTTCCTCGGTCCAAAAGAGGCGATGGGAATACAGCGTGCGCTCGGTTCGGACATCGCGATGGTCTTCGACGAATGCCCGCCCCACGGCTGCACGCCGCGCGAAGCCCGCAACGCTGTCGATCGCACCTTGCGCTGGGCCGCGGAGTGTCGTGAACAGGAACGTGCGCATGGGCAATTCGTCTTCGGCATTGTCCAGGGCGGCAGCGACGCTGCTCTTCGTGAAGAGTGCGCGAAGAAACTCGTCGCCATGGAATTCGACGGCTACGCCATTGGCGGCGTGAGCGTGGGCGAACCCGAGCACGAAATGATGAAGGCTGTGGAATACACCGAGCCGCATCTGCCCGCGCACAAGGCTCGCTACGCGATGGGCCTTGGCACTCCCGCACAATTGGTGGAACTCGTCGCGCGCGGTGTGGACATGTTCGACTGCGTGCTGCCGACGCGCGTCGCCCGCAACGGCACCGCGTTTACCCGCAAGGGCACCTACAGCATCAAAGGCGGCGCGTATAAGAACGACCTCCGTCCGATCGAGGAAGGCTGCGATTGTTTTGCGTGCCGGAATCATTCCCGCGCGTACATCCGCCATTTGCTGAACGTGAACGAAATTCTCGGCCTGCGTTTGGTGAGCATTCACAACAGCCACCTCTATCTCCGCATCATGGCGGACGTGCGAGAGCATCTCGCCGCGGGAACCTTCGGCGAGTTCCGGCGCGAGTTCGTTGCCAATTACGTTCCCAGTCGCAAGGTGTTGGCCGGAAAAATCGAGCGCTGACATTTCAGCCCGAGACCGCAGCCTCGCGACACAGAATCTCTTTGACAGTCGGCCGCTTTGTCGGTGGCATCTGCGAAACTCTATGAATATCTGCGCCAAAATATTTGCTGCCATTTTCGTGTTCGCCACACTCGGACTCGCCCAAGTGCGCGCGGACGAGGGGAAAGTTTACGAACTCCGGATTTACACCACTGCGCCGGGACGGCTCGACGCCTTGCTGGCGCGTTTCCGTGATCACACGTGCAAGATTTTCGAAAAGCACGGCATGGAAAACATCGGCTACTGGGTGCCCGTTGATGCCGATAAAGGCGCGGAGAACATGCTGATCTACATCATCGCCCACAAGAGCCGCGATGCAGCGAAGGCCAGTTGGACCGCGTTTCAGGCGGATCCGCAGTGGAAGGCGGCGCAAAAGGCCTCCGAGGAAAGCGGTAAGATTCTTGCCGTCAAACCCGAGTCGATCTTCATGACGTCAGCGGATTTTTCACCGGCGGTGAAACTCGGCGCTGCTGCCGCAGAACGGGTGTTCGAACTCCGTGATTACACCACTCCCGAAGGCAAGGTGGCCCCTCTTGACGCTCGTTTCCGCGATCACACCTGCAAGTTGTTCGAGAAGCACGGCATTGTGAACATTGGCTACTGGCATCCAACCGACGCTGACAAAGGCGCGGGTTCTCGCCTCATCTACATTGTCGCGCATCCGACCAAGGAAAAGGGCCTCGCCAATTTCAAAGAATTTGGCGCTGATCCTGATTGGCAAGCTGCGCGGAAAAAATCCGAAGAAAACGCCGGCGGCCCGCTCACGATTAAAGGTGGTGTGAAATCGACCTACATGAAGGCCGTCGACTTCTCGCCGATCAAATAGCGGCGAGCTACTGTGTCTCCCCTTTGGTCACTTGGAGGAAGACTTCCTCCAAGCCCAGCTCATCTTCCCAGAGACCGGTGAGTTTGAAGCCGCCTTGCACGAGTGCGGCGGCGAGGAAACCAGGATCAGTGTCCGTGGCGGCCAGCGTGACTTTAAGTTGGCCGTCGACGGCGATCACCTCTTTGACCTCGGTGCGCGTCTTGAGCAATTCCGCCGCGCGCTCCTGATCGGATGCGAGCGTGACCCAGTAAATGCGATTGCCCGTGCGAGTGGTGGTGCCTTGAACGGGTCCGGCGTAAATCAATTGCCCGCGTTCAATAATGGCCACGCGATTGCACAGGCTCTGCAACTCGCTGAGAATGTGCGAGGAGATGATGATTGTTTTCCCAAGGCGTTGAAGCTCCTGCAGAACCGCCATCATCTCGATGCGAGCGCGGGGATCGAGGCCGCTCGCGGGTTCGTCGAGCAAGAGCAATTGCGGATCGTGGATGAGCACGCGCGCGAGGCCGAGACGTTGCTGCATGCCGCGGCTCAAGGCGCCGATGAGCGCGCCTTTCTTTTCGCTGAGGCCGACCAGCTCGAGCACATCTTTCACGGTCTGCTCGCGTTTGTCCGCCGGGATGCGGTAGCACGCGCCGAAGAAGTCGAGATACTCGGTGACCTCCATATCCTTGTACACGCCGAAGAAATCCGGCATGTAACCGATCATGTGCCGCACCTCGTCCGCGTCGCTCACGACATCGCGACCGAAAATCTTTGCCGTGCCGTTGGACGGTTTAAGAAATGTGGCGAGGATGCGCAGCGTGGTCGTCTTGCCCGCACCGTTCGAGCCGATGAACCCGAAGAGATCTCCGCGCTCGATCGTGAGGTTGAGCGCATTGAGAGCGGTCATCGCGCCATAGCTGCGCGTGAGATTCAGGGTTTGAACAGCGGCGACAGGTGGTGCGGAGGACATAGCGATTAAAAATTATGAGACATGAAGTATGAGAGATGGCCGGTGAATCCTTGCTTTGAATTATTCATAACTCAGACCTCATCTTTCATCACTTCGAATTGATCGGTGTTGCCAAGCGCAGCATCGTGCTGCGTTGCTGCCGGAGCGTGGCGAATTGTTGAACCGCCGGAATGAATGAGTGCCCTTCGTCCCACGCGAGCCACACGGCGTCGCCCGATTCCGTTTGCTGGCTCAAATCATTGCCCGGCATCCACGGGGAACGTTGGTTGTATTGCGCACCGGGATCTTTGACCACGCCGCCGAACGAGGTGACACAAACGCTTCGCGGAACGTCAATCATGGCCGTGGGATTATTGTTTCCGAATGCGGTCTGTCGCTGCTGAGCCGCTTGAACGAGCGATTGCATTTCGCGCGACACGAAGTCGCGCAGCGATTCACCGTCGCTTTGCTTGAGGTGAACTTGCTTTTTCTCCTTGGGCCCAAGTGGGCCGAGATCGTGCACGCGACCTTTGAGGACGACCCAATTCTGTTTCAACCTGCGATCTTGGCGATTATCCAAATCGACCAGAAAACCTTCGCCGCTGGCGGTGACTTTGAGCGAAAGCGGCGGCGGAGCAGTCTGCAGCCAATCATTGATGAAGAGTGCGCTGCTCCACACCGGCACCATTACTTCCGCGCTGAAGTTGTTGCCGATCTGGAATACTTTCGAATCGCGTTGGCCTTGCGTCAGATTGCCGGACGCGCCGAGTTCTCCGCGCAAGGTGCTGAACGCCGTCTTCTCGCTGGCGAACGGATAGGACTTATTCACCGCGGAATAGAGCGAGCAGTAACTGCGGCCGCGCAAGTAACCGAAATCGCCGCGCGAAATCACATCGACGACGTGAATCTCAGTCAGCTCGGACTCGCCGGCGCGCAGCTTGAACCCGATGTAATAAACCATCAGCGAAAAACCGGCGACGTAGAGCGGGAATGTAATCCACGTGAGCATCGGCTTGCCGAGGCGATTCAGCATGATGCGATCGACGGGGCCGATCACCAGCAGATACGCGACGAGGATCAGCAACAGCCAGCTCAACGGAAGCTTGCGAATCTGTTTGGTTTCCGTGAGCGCGCCGAAAATGCCGTCGAGGTTCTGCCCGTAACTCCGCGTGTAATCGCGCGAGCTCCAACAATCGTCCGGTAAGCCAATCATCCGCGCCCAGAACAGCCCGCGATGATTCCACGTGGTGAAGGGTTGGCGTTCCGTGCTGAACGTGATTGCCGAGATCTTTCCGCGTCCGCGGCGCGCTTCAATGACGAGTGGGCGATCACCGACCGAGACCTCGGCGCGACCATCGAGCAGCGATGTGGCCATTACCGAAAGCTCCGCCGTGTCGAACGCGGAGTCGGGCACGACTGGCGGGAGCTTGATGACCGTCGGGGTGCTCGGATTATTCCGGCGCGGCCGCTTTTGCGGGTTCTTTGTTAAGTCGGGCGTGGCGTTCGTGCGGATCGGCGCGTTGGTGTATTCGCCTTGAGCGAAGCGCGCCGCCAACCAAGATTGCAATTCGCCGTTTCCTTTTACCGGAGTCGTTCCGCCGACAGAGCAGGGGAGCAACTCGCGCAACCACGGCGTGCTGTTCACATCGGTCGGTGACTCGATGCCGACGATCAAGTGGCCGCCCGCATGGAGCCACGTGTGCAGCGCGGAGACTTGCGGGCTCTTCATCGCCAGCGCTTTCTCCGAGCTCAGGTAAATGGCCTGAAGCCCATCGAGCAGCAAGGGGTTGTCGGGAAACTGTTCGAACTGCAGTCGCGCCACCGCGGGTTGCTGCTGGCTGCGGTTTGCGGGCAAGTCAGGCAAGGTTGGCAAGCCGGCTTGCGAGCCAGCCATTGCGCCCAGAATGAAACCTTCCCGCGGAACTTCGCGACGCGCGCGCAATCCGTTTTGTTCGGCGCGGACTTTGCCTTTCTCGGTTAGAAGGCGGGCCGACCAGACGGAATAACCTCCGCCCGCGACGAACACCGGCACGCTCAAACGCTTCCGTGTGTTGGTCGGCAGTTCCACCGGCACCAATTGTCTCTGAGATCCCGGGCCCATTCCTGCGGTTACTTCGACCAACGCGCGAAATGACGGGCCATCGTTGTAAATCTCGCACGTGATCGGCATCCACCGCGTTTCAGGAACGATGCCGTCGAAACCGATGAACACATCGAACTGCAACTCCGCGCGTGCAGTTAAAACGAGACCAAGCGTCAGTGCCAGCAGGGAAAGCCAACGCTCAGCGGGACGCGCTAGCCATGCGCGTGGTGCGCTTCCTCGGCTAAACTCCGGTGTGAACTTCATTTGGCTCGGCGGAGCATACGGGCGATCACCGACTTTCGGCAAGCCGACACAATCGGTGCTGGTTCGCGGGATAAACGGCGTCGATCTCCCGACGTCGTTGCGTTGGTTCGCCTTAACCCACCATCACGGGCCGGGCGAGACAAACGATTGCGGGCTGAAGTTCTGTGCCGAGTGCGGTCCAAAGTCCGTTCATTTGATCGAACGTAAGGTCTTGGACTTGCAGGGTGATCTGGGCATCGGTGGTAGTGCCGGCGGCATCGGCGATAGACACGGTTTGTATCGGTTGCCGGATCAGCGCCCGAACGACGCACTCCAGCAGGTGCGGTGCGCCGCCATTGGCGGTTGCATCGACGCCTGCATAAGCGCTGATGAGATAACTTAGATCGAATGCGGCTCTGGGTTGTATGGTGCCGGCGGGCGCGAGACGCGCGGGTGCATTGCGCATCGCCGCATCCGCCGCCACGCGCAGCAAAGTGACGTTGACCCAACCGGTCTGTGCAAGACGCGCCTTGAACTTGGCTGCCGCCGCTGGCGATAGCGTCGTCACCTCCACCCGGGGCGGCAGTTCCGTAAGTAGCGCTTTGATCAGAGCAAGTTCGACGGCGGCAAATATTGACGTGTTCATAAGGGAGAGTGGGCGTTGTGAGGTAAATTAGCCACTTTCGCGTTCGTCAATTGCGCCGGGAGGTTGACCGCCAATCGATTGGGCGGCGTGTGAAAAGTCCGCTTTGGTTCGGAGGTCTTCGCATCTGATGAAACCTTTCTGCCCGAATGATCCTTACGTAACAAGGAGTAACGCTCGCCGGTGCGGTTCGGAATCGGCGACGGGGCGGAGGATTTGAACGATCCATCCGCCGCTCTGCTTGCAACGGCGACGTTACGGCTGGGGAGGCGGTAGGGTTATACCCCATATTTCTAATTTCTTTCCGCGCCTATTTTCACGCTCAGAGAAATGTCCTCACGGTAAACACAAACCAACAAGCGATCGGAAATTATGAAAAACAAACCCAACAATAGATTAATCCTGCTGGCCGCCGGTGCCTGCGCTCTGGTCCTCGCGACTGAGCGCACGTACGCGCTACCCAGCCTCACCCTGTTCGATGGCACAACCACGATCACGGTGCTCGACGGTGGCCTCAATGACTCCAGTTCTCAAGCGGGCGTCGTCACCTACAACGGCCTTATCGGCGTTTGGGACATCAACGTCTCCACCGGGCTTACCAAACCCACGCTGGGATCGGCCACGTTTCCGCAGCTGGATCTCAACTCCGTCAATCATTCAACCGGGGCAGGCACCTTGATGATTACGTTCACGGAAACCGGCTTCAACACCGGCAACATGGGATTTATGGCTGAAATCGGCGGCACCCAGAGTGGCGGAATCGTGAGTATCAACTCCAAGACTCTGCAAGGCACCAATCTGGTGGCAAGCATTGGTACCCTCACCGCTACACCCTTCATGGGCACCTCGTTGGGCACGTTCGCGGCCTCCACCAACTATTCGTTGTCGGATATCATTACGATCGTTCACACCGCGGCTGGCACCACCAGCTTTGACAAATCGCTGAATCCGATCAGCGTTCCGGATGGCGGCTTGACCGCCATGATGCTGGGCCTGGGCTTCCTTGGCGTGGAAGGTGCGCGCCGCAAGTTCAAGACGGCCTAAGTTACTTGGTTCCTCACCGAACGACCGCGCTGATAGCTCAAGCGCGGTCGTGTCGTGTTGTGCGTGGTGTCGCCGCGACAACAAGCCCGTGGAAAGAGACGAAAGGAATTTCCCCTCGGGGTCGTGACGCAACATGGAGAAGTTTGTTTCGCCAGATTTTCCGGAGTGTTGGTCGCGGTGGGGTGCAGAAAAAGGACTTTCACCATTTTTCCCGGCGACAAGTTTGCGCTCCTCTGCTTTGATCGGCGCATGGCCAAAGCCAAAGTCTCCACCGACAACTGCGTCTCCGTCCTCAAGGCGCTGGGAGACGACAACCGCTGGCGCATGGTTCAGGTGCTTCTTCAGGAAACACTCTCCGTAAGCGATCTCGGCGGGCGTTTGGATGTTCCGCAATACAACGTCTCCAAGCACATCGCCGTTTTGCGCGATGCCGGCATCGTCGTGACCGCGCGGGCGGGCAAAGCCGTCATGTGTTCCATCGCGCCCGGGTTCCGCGCTGAGTTGAAGCGCAATAAAAACCGTCTCGACTTCGGCTGCTGCGCTTTCGATTTCAATCGCAGCCGGCGCTGATCACGCGGGTTGATTTTTCTCCACTGAAAACGGTCTGCCGTCGTCCGCGCAAAGTCTCCGGACGCTTCATTTACCGAAGCCATCCAATCGCCATCACGGTCACGGACGCCAAAGCTGCTGCGCAAGGGACGGTGGTCAGCCACGCGAGCATGATCTGCGCGACCATCGGCCAGCGGGCCTGACGCGTTGTTATCCCAATCCCGAGCAACGCGCCCACGCTTACGTGCGTCGTGCTGACGGGCAGCGCATTCCAGCTTGCAGTGGTGACGAGCAACGCGGTCGCGAGATTCGCGGCGAATCCCTGGCCGGGATTCATATCGGTAATTTTCTTCGCCAGTGTTTCCGCGACCCGCCGGGCATCGAGCAACGCGCCCAGCGCGATCACCACCGCCACGCACACGATCCCCCAACGAATTTCCAACCCCGGCACGATCAGCAGCAAGGCCGCGATCTTCGGCGTGTCATTCAATCCGCGCGCGAAGCTCGCCGCGCCCGCGCTCAGGAAGTGCAACGCGTCGAGTGTCGGTGTTCGATGATCGGGCGCCAGGTTCGCGCGTTTCAAAATCAGGTAAATGGCCGCGCCGACGACGACCGCGAGCAGGGGACTGAGGAACAGCGGTTGGAAAAAGTTTTTCCCGAGCGCGCTCCAGTGAACGGTGTGATCGCCCGCCGTCAATCCCGCGCCGACCAGCGCGCCCGTGAGCGCATGAGTTGTGGAGACGGGAAAGCCGAAACGTGTCGCAAGAAAGCTCGTGAGCGCCGCCGCGAAGGCCACCGCGAGCAGAAAGTCCGGCGAACCCGTCAGCCCATCGGGCACGAGACCTTTGCCGCTGAATTTATTCACCATCCCTTCAGCAAGGAACACCGCGGCGAGGGAGCCCGCGAACGTCGTGCCCGTGCCCCACAGCAACGCCGTGCGGAAGCTCGCCGTACCGCTGCCGTAGAGCGACGCCACACCTTTGAAGTTCGCATTCGCGCCGTTCGTGTACGCGACGAACGCGACGGCCAGCAAAAGCAAGGCAATGAGCACGGCGGCTGGTTTTTCAGGCGTGAATTATTTCGCGCCGGGCTCGGTCGTTTCCGCGGGGAGCGATTTATTCTTGAGCCACACGTATTCCTTCCACGCACCTTCGTAGAGTCGCACGTTCGGATAGCCGGCCACGTGCTTGAGATAAAAACGCAGGAGGCTGCCTTCGCGCGAGGTGCCGCAGTAGCACATGATCTCCTTGTCCGGCGTGATGCCCGCCGCTTCGAGGTCGGCCTTCACTTCCGCGAACGGCTTGAACTTGTGCGTGTTGTCTTTCTCCATCAACCGCGCCCAATGGAAACTGATCGCGCCGGGAATGTGCCCCTTGCGCAACCACACGTCGTCCTGTCCGAGATACTCGTTCTTCGGGCGCGCATCGACGAGCACGTGGCCGGGAGTTCCCTTATGTTTCAAAACGTCCTCCACGTTGAGCGCGACTCCGGGGTTGCCCTTCGCGGGAAGTTTTCCCTTGGGATTGCCGAAGTAATCCTGCGTCACCGGCAGTCCGGCGGCCTTCCAACCCGGCAATCCGCCGTCCACGATCTTGATGTTCGCGATGCCATACTTCTCCAGCACATACGCCACCATGCTCGCGCTGAGAATCTCGTCATTCGGCAGCGTGTCCCCGGTGGCGTAGATCAAATGCAGGCGATCCTTGTCCACGCCGGCGCGCAGGAGCAGCGCCTTTGTGAGATCGGACGGAAGGTATTGCACGGGCACGGCGTTCTCGGTGCCGCGCAACGTGTCGAACTCCAGATGATGCGCGGTCGGCAAATGGCCGCGGAAATAATCTTTGTAGCCGCCGCGCGTATCGAGCACCACGGGCCGCTGTTTCGGATCGGGATTATCGATCAGCGCCTTGGCGGCCTGCGGAGAAATGATCCCGATTTCCGCCCGCGCGCGCGGGCCGGGAAACATCAGCACGCTGAGGGCGAACAGGGTGAGGGAAAGGCGGCGTACTGGTGGCAAGCGCATGAGGTATGAGTATGGGTGGTGTAACGTATGCGTGTTAACGCATACAACCGACGCGCCGCAAGAATAATTCTTCAAAAATTATCCGCTCGATTTTCCGCGCGCGAAAAGGAAGCCGATGGCAATACCGCTCCAGCTTGGCCGCCGTGATAGGGTCGCGTTGAGACTCTGGCTGGAGTGGTTGGCTGGGTTTCGCCGTCGTGGGAGCTATCGGCCGAGCTTGAACCTTACTGGCACCTCAACCGAGGTGGGCACGGGTTTGCCGCCACGGGTTTCCGGTTCGAATTCCCACTCCTTCACCGCGCGCACGGCTGCGGCGTCGAGCAGGGTTTGTCCCGAACTTCCCGCGACTTCCACGGAGACGGGAAAACCCCGCGGATCAATCTTCACCTGTAAAATCACCACGCCTTCCAGCCGACGTTTCAGCGCCGACGGCGGATACGCCGGTTGGGACGTCCGTCGATAGCGGGCGCTGCCCATGACGAAGCCATCGGCGGGCATTTCCGCGGGCGCGGTTGCGATCACGTTCGTGTTGGGCTGGCTTGCCGCAGTGGCCGTTTGAGTGGTGGAAGGAGGTGGCATCTGTGGCACGACCGGAGTTGACGGAAGCGGCGATGAGGGTGACTCGGGCGGCGGCTTGGTCGTGGGCTGAGGAATCACCGGAATTACTTTCGCCTCCAGATTGGGAGCCGCGATTTCCGGGGCCGGCGTTGGTTTGGGAATTTCCGTGACGATTGGCTTGGGCTGCGGAGACAGCGGGGTGGACGGTGGTTGCGGTTTCGACGATAGCGGTGGCGTTGGTGCAACGACGGTCGTTTCCAGGCGCGGCAGCGAGACGATGGTAATGACGCTGGGTTCCTCGGGCGTCACGGCGACACCGGGTCGCCACAGGGCGCTGAAATTGGGAACCGCTGCGAGCACCAGCAAGTGGGCCAGCAGGGAACTTCCAAACGCGATGCGCATCCGTGAGTTCAAGCGTTGCGATATCGGTTCGTCATCCGAGTCAGAAACGTGCGGTCAAACCAAACCGGGCCTGAATGGGTTCCACGGGATGGAAGTGAATTTGCGTGGCGGCTGCGCCGGCGGGCTGTACTTGCGATTCGTAAGCGTAGTCAATGTCGTGATCGCGCCGGTTCAACAGATTCAAAACCTCCGCCGAGATCGACCACGTCTTGTTGAACTGGTAGCCAACCTGCGCGCCGAGCAGCACGGTTGCCTTCGAGCGAATGCTGTTGTCTTCGATGAGCGGGCGCGGTCCGAAGTAGCGCAAACGCAGGCCCGCTGACCAGCCACCTTGATGGACGGTGACGCCAGCGGCAACGACGCTCTCGATCGAACCTGGAATCTCCCGACCAATCGGAAGGCCGGTATTCACGTCGAGCGCGTTGTCGCGAAACGCGGCATGCGAAAAGGAAAAGTCCGCGTCGAGCGTGAGCCAGGAGTTCGGCGTGTAATAGTTTGCCCACTCCACGCCGTAACGGCGACTCGGGCGGCTCGCCTCCGTGGTGCCCGCGTCACCGGCGAAAACGAGTTCCGAATCAATATCGAGCCACCACAAAGAGACTGTGCTGTGCAGGCCGGGAATCAGCGTCGTGCGAACGCCCGCTTCGGCGCCATAGGTTTGCACGAGCGCATCCGCACGCTGAACGCGATCGCCGTCGAGATTTACTGGCGTGCCGGTGACCGGATCGACGCGCGTTGTGGCTCCGCGCCCGTCGTTGCTATGGAAGCCGAGCCCGCCTTGCAAATAGAACTCGGTCTTCGCCCATGGCCCGAAGATGAGCGAGAGTTTCGGACTCGCAATGGCCGCGGCGCGCGTGTCGCTGTTCGCTGCGCGGGTGCTGGTGACGTCAAAATTGTAAATGTCCCCGCGCACGCCCGCGACGGTTCTCAATTTCTCCGCCCACTGAAGTTTGTTTTCGTAATACATTCCCACGCTCGTTTGGGTGATGTCGTCCTGACGCGTGGTGGCGGCGAGCGGGAAATTGCCGTGGGTTGCGTCGAGCTTATCCACCCGCTGCTGCGCCTGCGTTTGATAGAGGCCGTTGCGGATGCTGTCGTTGCGCGCTTGCAGGCCAAATGTGTTCTCCACTTCGCGGCCCGCCAATTGATTGAACATCGTGTGGCTCGCGTTCAAGCCGCCGACCCAACGCCGGTCCATTTGCTCGAATTGATCCCCTCGATTCGGATCGGTGAGGAAGTAGGTGAAGTTGGAAAACAGGTCGAGGTCGTAGAAGAAACCATACGCCATGATTTTCGTGGCCGAGATGGCATCGGCCCGATGCCACTCGCCTTGAAGACTGTACCGCTGCGAATCGCCTCCCGTTGTGCTGTCGAGAGAACCGTAAAACGGAACCAGCCCGCTTGCGACCGCGCTCTCCGCGACTTGATCGCTCGAATTCCATTTCCCGTGATAGCTGCGTGCGGTGACGCTGTAGCCGCGGGCGTCGTCGCCCTGACTGTAGGTGAGAATCCCGTTGAACTTCTGATAATCATCGGGGCGCTTCCACGGACCGTCTTCGTGAAAGGCTTCGAAGCCGTAGAGCAAGTGCCCGTCGCCGAGTTTGGGTGACGAGGCGAATACGGCACGCCCATAGCCGTACATTCCGCCTTCGATGGTGAAGAGACTTTGCGGGAGCGTTTTGAAGAACTCCAGATGCGCCGCGCCGGCGGACGAGAAGTCGCCGTTCTCCGTGTAGTAAACCCCTTTCTGGTAATTGACCCGCTGCACCAGTTCGGGAATCACGATATTCATGTCCGAGTAACCTTGCCCGTGTCCGTGCGTGGGCAGATTGAGCGGCATGCCGTCGAGGGACGTGGCGAAGTCGGTGCCATGGTCGAGATTGAAGCCGCGGAGAAAATACTGGTTCGCTTTTCCTCCGCCCGCGTGCTGCGTGATGATGACGCCGGGGACTGTCTCGAGGATTTCACCGGTGCGCAGCGTGGGCCGCATTTCCAACTGCGCAGCTCCCACCGTCCCTTGCGTCGCCGAATCCGCCACGCCGACGAGATTGTCGGCGCGTCCTTCGACCGTGATTTCGGGGAGGCGCACGGGTGCGTTCATGGGAGGGCTTGGCGGATTGTTCTGCGCGTGGGCGGAGGTGCAAATCGCGCACGCGAGGGCGAGCGCGGCGGCGTGGGCGGTTGGGTCGACGTGGATGCTGCGGCGGAAATTGAGGGACCGGCGAATGACGGCCGAGGGTTGCGTCTGCATAAAATTTGCGAACGAGTAAAATGTTTTAGGTGCTTGCGGATTTCTCGGGCGGGTGGTGGCGGAGCGCGAATGGTGGTTTGAGCGTGCCGCCACGGAACTGCCGCCCGTAAGTCCCTCACTGAGGGAATCTGGTTGGGGAACGTTCCGGTGGAGTGGGGAGAGTTGATCGGGGCAAGTTTCCGCGAGTCGTGAGAATGAACGGCGGCTCGATGAACCAAATGCCGCCGCGCTATTTCAGCGCCGCGAGGAAACGCGGATCAACTCTGCGCGATGGGAGGGGCCCGGCCAGCCGTCTGGGCGTCCCAAGCGAACGCCTGCGCCAACTGGGTGACGAAGGTAATCGGCGAAGCGAAAGTTTCGGGCGGCGGCGCGAGTGCGGGGAATTCGTAGGCTTGATCCACCAATCCACCGGCGAGCAGTTCCGGCAGACTGTGATGTTGATGGCTCGGCTGCTGCGGAGCGGACGACGGGGCGCGCGACTCGGTCTTTAGATCGGCACAGCCTTTGTTCAGTGCCTGCCAGAAGCGGCTGAGGAAAATACCCGTTGGCGAGGCCGCAGCACTACTGCGCACGGTTACCGCGGGATGACCGCGAGGAATCGGAAGCTGGGGAGCGGGAGCCGTGGCATCATGCCGGACCTCGATCGACCGGCCTTCGGCGCTCGTGACATAATGCACGTGGCCGACGCCTTGCCCGCCGTGCTCCACCCATTTATGCAGCGCGGGACTCAAGCCCACTGCGCCCGCCAGTGCGAAGCACAAGGCCAGGCAGGCAGCGACGAGCTTATGGAGGTTCTTCATCACGGCAACGGCGTTACAATGCTCGGGACCATTTGGACGGTCAATCATTCTACGCCCGGCCAATCCCACGAGCCCGAGTTGCGATGTCACGCCCTGAGAATCGGGCAGCCGATCGATCTCGCCCGCATAGGACATTACGAATGACGCGCTGAACTGGATGCAGTCTCTTGAAGTTTCACCGGTTGCGGGAGAGGTAGCCTAAGCGACCTCCAAGGAAGCCTTCGAACGCGCAAGGATCCCCAATCACTTTACGGCACATGTGCCGTTTTCAAATCGCGGATTCCTTGCTACACAGTGAGCAGGATAAATCCCATGGACAAGAATCACGAGCTCCTGGCGGCCCTAGCGCGCATCGTCCGCGTGTTGCGCAATCAAAAGGGGTGGACACAGCTTCATTTGGCGGCACGCGCGGGCGTGGATCTGGCGACCATCCAACGGATCGAGCGGCAGGACCGCGATTTCCGGGTGGAGACGTTGGATGCCGTGCTCACGGCGCTCGAATGTCCCCACTGGAGCGGTTTCCTCAAATATTGCCGGGACCACCCAGCCACCAGTGATCTGGACCGGGTTCCCGAGGCCACGCTGGCGGAAATGGCGTAAACGGGCATTTATGAGCGCGTATTTCATCCCCACGGAATCGCCGCGGCTAGTTTGGGAGGCGCAATTAAGCCCAACGAATTCGTTATCCATGTTGGCGAGCCGCAATTATCCCCAACGAACTCGCGCACGACAAAATCAGCACGCAAACCTGCCCAACGAATCGCGGCGGCACGTTGGCGGAGCGAAATCGTCCCCAACGAATTCGTCGGGCGTGAAAGAGGGCGCCAATCAGGCCGCCAGAATTCGCGCAGGCCAAAAGCAGAGCCAAAAGATGGCGGCCAGCGTCGTTGCCCACGTTTGCCGACTGCAAACAAAGCGTTTTCACCCACAACCCGGCGGGGAGGTCGCATGATGGCCCGTTACGGTTTCGCCTACTACGATGGCGGCAGCCGTTATGGCGTCGATGACGATTCCCTGCCCAACACGAAAGGAAAACACATGGCTGGCAATCCACTCCCCGGCGGGTTCGATGATATCCTGTCCCTCGCCGAAGACATGGCCGATGGCTGTCACCAACACGAGGTCACCGCCGGCATCAAACAAAACACGGAGACGGTGATCCGCGCCGCGATCACGGCGGTGCGCAGCGCGCAATTGGATTTCAAGGCGTGCGAGACGGCCCAGAAAACCAAACAGAATACGGTGGACACGGCGGACGCCGCGGGACAGGTGTTGCTCGCGGATGCGCAGCGCGTGTTTCAGCATCTCTTCGGTAAAAGATATTCCACGGAATGGGGCGAGGGCGGTTGGCCGGACAATTCCACCGGCATTCCCAGGAAGCAGGATAAACGGATGAACCTGCTGGCGTCGTTGAAGAATTATTTCACCCGTTATCCGGCGCGGGAAAACGGGGGACTCGGCGTGACCTCGGCGCAGTGCGACGCGAAGTTCACCGCGCTCTCCAACGCGCGTGACGGGCTCGACAATGAGGGGACGAACGCGGGCAATTGCAAAAGGGTGCGCGACACCGCGTTGACGAATCTGAAGAAGCGGATGCGCGGCTTGATCACCGAGCTCGGCACTATTCTATCGGATACGGACCCGCGTTATCTGGCGTTCGGACTAAACATTCCCGGGCAGCCGGTCGCACCGGATGTGCCCGCTGCGCCCGCGCTCACCGGCGGCGGCGCGGGCATCGTGATGGCCGATTGGCCCCGCGCGCGCCGCGCAGAACGTTACCGCATTTTCATCCAGATTGTCGGTGTGGATGCGGACTTTCGATTTTTCGACAAGGTGACGGAAAGCGAGATCACGTTCAGCCATCTGACGGGCGGGCAGACGTTGAAAGTGCGTCTGACTGCGGCGAACAGCGCGGGCGAATCTTTACCCGGACCGGAAAGGCAGATCGTCGTGCCGGTTTGAAAAAGTGGAGAGTAGGGGAGTTGAGAGTTGAGCGTCCGCCGCTCTCGCGCCCGTCAAGCTCCCTTCTCTCAACCCTCAACTCAAAACTCACTCAACTATTCCCCTATGCCTATCGATGCCACTCTTCCCCGCGACGGCGCGTTGATCACCGCCACGGAACTGCGTTCCCTGCTCGGCAATCTGCAGGGCCAGATTACGGCGCTGAATCAGACAGTCGCGAACCTGCAGCAACAAATGAACAATCAAATCGCCGGGACCGCACGCAACCCGAATGGTTCCGGCGCGAGGATTGACGGCTGGGAACCCAATGACCCGCCGACGGCGGATGATCTGCGCTTCCTGCGCGACCAGCACAACACGCTTTACGACAGCGAGGCGCGTTAGGCGCGCCGGCGCGAGGCGCCCCAGACGATGGCGGCGCCCAGAAGGCCCAGAGTAATCGTGGCTGGTTCCGGCACGGGGGCGACGGTGTAGTCGACGAAGAGTTTGGGGCCACGGCCCTGGAGGTTTTCCCGCGAGGCGAAACGGCGCGCCGTTTGCACCGTGAATTCACCGTCGCTGACGATGATCCAGCCGAAGTTGGTGGCGGTGTTGTCGAGCCACGATTGGACGTCGTTCACGAGCGCCGGAGTGGAGGCCCACGTGTTGGTCACCCCGCCGACGGAGATAAAATTCGTCGCGCTCGGAGCGGACGCGTAATCCACGCCGGCAGCCGTGCCGGGCGTGCTCCACGAGGTGTTGGTGTAAAAGCTGTAAACCCACGTCGCTTCGCCGGCCGTTGCGGCCTGACCACTATTGCCGACCTTGGTGCCTTCGCCCCAATCGCTGAACAGCCGATAAAGGCCGAACGTGGAGGCGGTGAAACCACCGGCGCCGGAAGCATCGACGAGCGCGAGGCTTACGGAGTTGATCGTGGCATTCGCGGGAATTTGTCCAGCAATATCAAAGCGGAGCAGGGCGCGATTGGGCGCTCCGGCCGCCGTGGTGCCGACAACGAAATTGGTGGTGCCACCGAGGTTGTTGCCCGGACTCGTGGCGAACAACGTCGTGTCGCTCGCGGCATTGAGGATGAGCGAATCCGCCCGGGCGGTGATTGCGGGGAGGAGGTAACTCGCGCCCAAAACGAGGGCGGCGAGGGTGGTGGGGATTTGGTTCATGTTCAGGATTGGCGGCGCAATTTTCGCAGTATACCCACACCACTCAATAAGGCGAGCTAGATTGTGCGGATAAGCGGTTGCGGGTTTGACATTGAGACCGGACACGTGTTATTCGTTGTCACGTGCTGGCAAAAGCCTCCAAATTCATTTTGGTGTTGGCCCTGTGTTTGACACTGGGTTTGCACTGGATGCTGTTGCAGGCGGTCGCATGGACAGGGATGGTGATCAGTTATTCGCACGACGCGTCGCTGAAGACGGCGATTGTGAAGACTTTCGATGGGAATCATCCTTGCAAAATCTGCACGTTCGTCTCCGAAGGAAAGAAGGCCGAGAAAAGTTCCGAAGTCAAAACGCCGGTCACCAAGCTGGAACTTTTCCTCGTCCGCGTTCCGTTGAATCTTTTCCCCCCGCAGTTGGCGCCCTTGGCGGATCAACTGGATGGGATTCCTGCCGCGCGCTCCCTTGCGCCTCCGTTCCAGCCTCCCCGATTCGCCTGAGTTCATCGTAATGTTCACGGCTCCCGTATGAGCCGTGTTCTCCCCTTGCCGGTGAAGTGTGCCCATGGGCCGCTTTGACTGGCGTTGATGGCCGCTTCAACGCGGCGGACTCAGGTCGGAAATGAAGAAGCAGTCGTTCGGATTCACATTAATCGAGTTGTTGGTGGTGATCGCAATCATTGCGATCCTTGCCTCGATGCTCCTGCCTGCCTTGAGCAAGGCGCGTGAGCGCGCGAAGGCGACCAAATGCCTCAACAACCTCAAGCAGATCGGCATTGCGACGGCCGTTTACGCGGACGAACACGATGACGTGCTGCCGGGGTCGCAACACAAGCGCAACTCCTGGGTGGGTGGTCTGCTGCCGTACGTGGTCACGACCAATCTATACAAATGCCCGAGCGATCCGGATCCGTCGCGCTTTTACAGTTACGCCATCAACGATTATCTCACGCCAAATCCTTTTGGCTCGCCTACGGTGGATTTTTCCCGTCAGGGGTCGATTCCTGCGACCTCGGACACTCTCTATTTCGGAGAGGCGCATGAAATGCACACCAGTGTTGATCACTATCATTTTGCGGATCCGAGCGAGGGCTACGCCCCGCCGTCGTTCTCGCAACAAGTGGGAGTGGACCGGCACTTGGGCGGCGCCGAATACCTCTTTGCGGACAGTCACGCGGAACTTTTGATCTGGACCAAGGTCCAGCCGGAATTAACTCGTGCGGGATCACGTTTCGTGAAGCCCGACGGCCATCCGTGAGGAGGACAACCCCAAACAAACAAAACAAACAGAAAACAGTTAGTATGCAGATCCTCCAAAAAATATTAGCGATCAGCGCAGTCAGCCTTTTGGCTGGCGGGGCTGTTCATGCCCAACACATCAATGCCGGTGCTTTGAGTACGAATCAGGGCGGCCAGCTTTACTTCGTCAATGGTTCAAACTACGTGAGTTCGTCGGGATTCGTGATAACCGCTACGTACACGAACTCCGGCACGTATGCGGGCTATTACCCGGCGGCTGGTCCCACGTTCACCGCCTTGTCCTCGACCAATGCCAATGGCACGCCGAACTTGCTTAACTCGCACGCGGCCCTGGGTTCGTTGATTGATTTACGAATCGAATCGGTGTCGGGTCCGGTGGGCGGACAGTTTGAATTCTGGGACGAGGGCGCGCTCAGCCCCACGACCTTCCTGAATTCGGGCGACAGCGGCGGCACTTACTTGATCCCGTTGAGCGATGTGCTTAACGGAGCCGGCGTGCCGGATGGCGATCCGTTCGGTCATATCCACGGGCGGCGGTATACGTTCAGCCAGCCAGGCACGTACACGGTTGGATTCCGCCTCGTGGACGTTTCCACAAATGGCGTGGGCGGCGGTCCTATCCAATCGCCGGGTGATTTATTCCAACTCACCTTCGCAGCCGTTCCGGAGCCTTCGTCGATGGCCTTGCTGGCGTTGGCCGGCGGTGCGATCGGCTGGCGAGTGTGGCGGGGAAATCGTGCGGAAAAGAAAAACCTCAAATCTTAAAACAATTTTGGGGTGCGGGCCGGGTTCCCGGTCGAGGTCTCAGTCTTGGAATGACTTCAACTGAACCTTGCCTACGGGGCGACTCCCCGGTGCCGCACCCCAACAATGCTTTTACAAATACACGGATTGATGATGATGAAAAGCCTGAAGTTATTCGTTCGGTTGGCCGCGCTGTCCGTTTCGGTTGTTCCCGCCGCGTTCAGCCAGCACATCCATTTCAATGCCGGCGCGTACGGCACGGGTCAGGGCGACCAGCTTTATTTCATTAATGGGCCCACCTACCTTACCAACAGCGGCTACTGCCAGCCCCTGCTGTTCACCAACGCGAATGCGTGGTCCAACTATTACCAAGGTGGCCCCGTCAGTTTCCTCGCGCTGCCCGCGACGCTCGACAACGGTGGGCCGGATACGCAGGCTCCCGCGCTTGGTTCGCAAATCCGGCTGCGTTTTGTCTCCTGCGCCGGACCAGTTGGCGGCAGTTTTGGTGTCTGGGATGTTCCCGGACTTGAGGAAGCTGACTTCTTTGATTTTCCGGAGCCGGACCCGTCCACGACCCTGACCTTTAGCCTGCCGGTAGGGACAACAAATGGAACCAACACCATTCTCCTGAGCATGAATCACGGGGAAGCGGGAATGGATCCGTTTGGGCACATTCACGGACGCGTTTACAGCGCCACGGTTCCCGGGCTCTACACAATTGGGGTTCAACTCATCGACACCTCATCCAACGGTAGTGGTGGCGGCCCGATTCACAGTCCGTCGGTGACCAATTATATGTATTGGCAAGCGGGCTTTACCAATCCGCCGTATACGTTCCGATCCAATCGGCTGGATTTTACCTTCGGCGGCCTGCAGGGAACCACCTACCGATTGGAAGCGACCACCAATCTCGGCGCAGTTTCGACGACGTGGACGAACCTTGCTACGATCGCCGGAACGAACTTTATCCGGGTGCTTTCCGACACCAACGCCGTGGGCGCCAAGAAATACTATCGCGTTCGCATGACGCGGCCTTGAAACAATTTCCGCCGCTGCGAGTGCAGATGGCGAACGTAGAACAACCAAACTCCACATAACACATGATCCAACACATCAAGAAGTTCGCGCCCACCGCGCTCCTCCTGGCGGCGACTGTTTTCGCTGCTACGCCCGTCCTTGCCGCTGGCAAGTTCTCTCTGGAGGATTTCATGAAGAAGTATCACAAGGCGCCCAAGGGCACCGATCCGATTTGCAAGAAGGCCGGCGACGGCAAGGCCAGCAAGGAAGAACTCGCCGCCCTTGTCGAGGGTTACGCCGCGATGGGCGCGATGAAAGCGCCGAAAGGCGATGAGGCCAGTTGGAAGCAAAAAAATGCCGCCCTCGTCGCGGCGGTCAAAGATCTTCAAGCGGGCAAAGCTGGCGCCGGCGCGGCCTACAAGACGGCCGTGAACTGCAAGGCCTGCCACAACGCGCACAAGCCGGACTAACCTGTAGTCGGAACGAGGGTTCGCGTTTGTCGCCCTCGAAGTTAATCCATCGCGCGAAGGTCAAATCCTTCGCGCGATTTTTCATCTCGCATGCCCACCGAATCAAACCCGCTCCCGCGTTGGCCTCTGGCGCTGGCCTTCGCCAGCGGCGCCGCCGGGCTTGCGCATCAGATCGTGTGGACGCGTCGGCTGGTGGATTTGCTCGGCGCGAGCGCAGATACTTTTTCCAAAGTGGTCGGGGCGTTTTTCGTCGGACTCTCGGTGGGGGCTTGGCTGGCCTCGCGCGGGACCCGTCCGGGAGCCAATTTTTGGCGAAGGGTCGCGTGTGCTGAACTCGCGGTGGGCGCGCTCGCGCTCCCAGTTTTGCTGTCGTTCCAGTTCGCGGATTGGCTCTGGCATTCGTTCGCGCCGGGACAATTCGGCAAGCTGGCGATGACCTTGCTGCTCGTCGCGCCGCCTGCTATGGCGATGGGGTTGGTCATCCCTTGGATGCTGCGGGCACTGGCACGGCCGGGTGCCGATGGAGGATTTTCGGTCCGGCTTTACGCGGTCAATACGCTGGGCGGCGTGTTCGGGCTCATTGCAACTCTGCTGCTGACGTTGCCGACGTTCGGGTTGACGACGGCTGGACTAATCGCCGTTGCGGTGAATGTGCTGGTGGCAATCGCCGCGTCGGCGCGGGCAGTGATTCGCACCGATAATGTTGCTCATACGGTGTTGGGGGAAACGTCAGATTTGCCCGACGGGGGAATGAAAAACTCCCTCGGCATTGATCCCGCGTTACTGGCGTTTCTTTCGGGATTTCTCGTTTTGGCAATCGAGGTGGTGCTGCAACATCAGCTCGCGCAGGTTAGCATCAACTCCCTCTTTTCGAGCGGGCTCGTCTTAGTGGTGGTGCTGTTGTCGCTCGCGGCCGCGGCCGCAATCGCTCCGCTGCTCGCGCGCGTCGCGGGAGGCGCACGAGCGGGATTGTCAGCGGCGCTGGCTGCAACGGCGCTTTTGTGTGCGGTGCAGCCGTGGACGCTGACCTCATTGCGTAATGGCGTGGAGATCCTTCCCTATGAACTTCCGCCGCTGCCTTACGTTTGGGAGATGCTCAAGCTGAGTTCCCTTGCCGTTGCACCGATGATTTTCGCCGCGGGATTTGTGTTCCCGTTGTTGTTGCGCGAAGCGACCCGTGGTGATGCCCGTCGGGCGGGCGGTTTGCTGGCTTGGAATGGGCTTGGCGGCTGGCTCGGCGCAGAAATCGCGCAGGCATCGATTGCTCCGGCATTTGGGTTGTGGAAAAGCGTGATCGTGGTCGGGCTGATTTACGGCGCGACGTGGATGATGATTGCGAAGCGCCGCGCTTTGGCGATTCCGCTCGCGGCGGTCCTTATGGGCGCGTTCTTTCTGGCGGGAGATTTGCCGCAGGCGACGGTGGCTCCTTCGGAGAAACTCCATGCGTTGCGTGTCGGACGTGAAGGAGTCGTAGCCACTTTGGAGTGTGGCCCTGGCGACTGGCGAATGCTGTTCAACAACAGCTACACGCTGGGCGGTTCACGTGCGCAGTTTAATCAAGAGCGTCAGGCATTACTGCCTGCGTTGTTGCACGGCGACGCACGAATCATCGGCACGCTTGGCGTCGCTACGGGGAGCAGTGTGGCGGGCGCATCTCTGGTTCCCGGAGTTGAGCGCGTAGATGCCGCCGAGCTGTCGCCGTTGGTGTTGGGTTATGCGCGGGAATTCTTCGGTGCCTACAATCGAAATGTGTTCGCGGATTCGCGCGTTCATTTTCTAACCGACGACGCCCGGTCGATGATGGCGAACCGCGTCGCTGCCTACGATATGGTGGTGGGCGATTTATTTCTTCCATGGCGAACTGGCGAGGGAAGATTGTTTGCGCGGGAACATTTCCAAAATGTCCGACGTGCGCTGAAGCCCGGTGGAATGTTCTGCCAGTGGTTGCCGCTTTTTCAACTGACCCGCGAACAGGTTGAAGTCATCGCGCGAACGTTTCGCGAGGTGTTTCCGGACGCGTTTATGGTGCGCGGAGATTTCTATTCGGAATTGCCGATTCTCGGTCTGGTTGGCGGCCGGACTCTTCAGGAAATCGACTGGGACAAGGTGGCCGCTGCGTGCGAGCGATTGCGGGTCGAGGGAAAATCAATAGATCCGCTCGTCCGCAATGTTGAAGGAGTGGCGATGGCGGTGCTTGGGCCGTTTCCAACTTTGGCGGGCGAACCGGTGAACACGCTGGCGAACTCATGGCTCGAATGGAACGCGGGCAAGAACATTCTCGGTTTGCGAACGCCGTGGTTTGTAGGCATTCCGGCGGCTGAGTTCATGCGCGAGTTGCAGCGAGTTGGAAATCCATTGATGCCGGAACGACTGCGAATTGCGCATCAGTCCGGAGACTTTTTTCTCACGTTGGACGTGGCGGCAACAATGAATCTTCCAGAACTGGCTGGGTTGCGGGAGCAGATTTCTGAACGTCTGCCCGCTGCCGTGCGATCCGACCGAGGGGCGGATTGGCGTCAATGGCCGACGCGCGTTAAACCGGAGTTGCGGTGAGTGTGATCGAAGTCGAGTCGAAGTCGGCCAACGTTGACCGGTGGGGCGAGCTTCCCTAGTTTCGGTCCGTGTCCGACTTGTTACCGGAATTCCAAGGCGTGCTCGCCGCGCGCCAGCTCCTGAAGCCGCGCGAGCGCGTGTTGCTGGCGGTCTCCGGCGGCGTGGATTCCATGGTGCTGTTGGATTTGTTCCGTCGAGCTTACGAGATATTCCCCGAGCGTTTGGTGATGGCGCATTTCAATCATTGCCTGCGCGGGGCGAGCAGTGATGCGGATGAACGTTTCGTGAAGAAGGTTGCGCGGCGTCTCGGAGTGAAATGCGTGGTTGCTCGCGGTCACGTGAAAGATTTCGCAAGTGCCCAAAAGGTTTCCGTGGAGATGGCGGCGCGAAAACTTCGCCATGAGTTTCTCGCGTCGACGGCGCGCGAGCTGCGGATCGGAACCATCGCCCTCGCGCACCATGCGGATGATCAAGTGGAGCTTTTCTTTCTCCGATTGCTTCGCGGCGCCTCGCCATCTGGGCTTGCGGGGATGAAGTGGCGGGCGTCGTCGCCAGCGGATGCGCGTGTCGCGATCGTCCGTCCATTGTTGGGAATTGGTAAAAAAGTTTTGGAGTGTTATGCGGGAGAGCAGGGAGTCGCGTTTCGCGAGGACGCAACGAATCGTCAGCCGGCATTTCTCCGCAACCGGATTCGGGGAGAGCTCTTGCCGTTGCTGGAGAGCAAATATCAACCGGCGCTGAGCCAGGTGGTTTTGCGTGCGATGGATTTGCTTGGAGCGGAGTCGGAATTGAGCCAGCGCGCCGCCGCCGACTGGTGCTTGGGTGGCAGAATGCACTTCGACCAATTGCCGATCGCGGTGCAACGGTGTGTCTTGGAACGGGAATTGGTGGCGAGTTCGGTCGAGCCGGAGTTTGGTTTGATTGAACAGTTACGGATACAGGCGGATGTTCCGGTGACGATTTCGCCGGGCGAGTTGATCACGCGCAACCTTCGGGGGCGGGTGCGTCGGCGAAAGGTCGAGCAGCCAGAGTTCCGGGCGGAAGAGGTGGTGGTGAATCTTGGGGTGAAGGGTTCGGTGAAATTTGGCGATGTAAGTTTGAAGTGGGAAATAGTTCCTGCATCTGTCGCCCAGAAAGCTTTACGCATGAGCGATGCGCGAAGCTTCGCCAAGCGATGTGAGTATTTCGATGCCGATAAAATCGGGAAAAGCCTCATCCTGCGTCGTTGGCGGGCAGGGGATCAGTTTCAGCCAATCGGCATGAGCAGCCCGGTAAAACTGCAGGATTGGTTCGTAAATCGGAAGGTTTCGCGGGCCCGACGGCACGATTTAGCGGTGGCTGCGGCGGCGGACGGTCGGATTTTTTGGGTGGAAGACCAAAGAATCTCGGAGGCGTTCAAGCTGGACAATGTCACGACCCGCAGCTTGAAATGGCGTTGGTCTCGTCCTTGAGGGTCAAGGGACGGGTTGCTTGTGTCGAAGAATGATGTTAGCCTGAGCCAAAATTGAGAAATGCCCTCGGACAATAATAACGACAACGACCGGAACGAAAAGCGTGGCGGTGATCTGCGGGTGCCGCCCCGAACTTGGATGCTGTGGATCGCCATTCTTGGCGCGATTCCGCTGCTGATGATGTTCCGCGACAAGGCGGAGACCAAGTATCAGACCATATCGCACTTGGATCTGCTTCAGTCGGTCGCGTCGAATCGCGTCGCTGAGGCAACGATTATTCACGACGTGCAGTCCCCGCTCTATGAAATCCGCGGCAAGCTCGTGGACGTGGGTGCGGACGGCAAGCCGATCAATTTCCGCATCGAAACCAGCCTCAGCCCGGCGAAAATGGACGAGCTTCTGGCCACCGGAAAGTTCAAATCGGTCAAGCCGAACACCTTCCTGATCAATATTCTTTATGGGGTGATGCCGTTCCTGATCGTGGCGGCGATCATTTACTTCGTCCTGATTCGCCAGATCAAAATGGCGGGGAAGGGCGCGTTGAGCTTCGGCAAGAGCAAGGCCCGCTTGCTGAGCAAGGAGAAGAACAAGACGACTTTCAAAGACGTCGCTGGCGTCGAGGAAGCGAAGGAAGAAGTTTCTGAACTTGTCGAATTCCTCAAGGACCCGAAGAAATTTCAACGCCTCGGTGGACGCATTCCCAAGGGCATCCTCATGATTGGACCGCCTGGAACCGGCAAGACGCTCCTCGCGAAAGCCATCGCGGGTGAAGCGGACGCGTCGTTCTTCAGCATCAGCGGTTCGGATTTCGTGGAAATGTTCGTCGGCGTCGGCGCGAGCCGCGTGCGCGACATGTTCGAACAGGCGCGCAAGGCTACCCCTTGCTTGATTTTCATCGACGAAATCGACGCCGTCGGTCGCAGCCGTGGCCACGGCCTTGGCGGTGGCAACGACGAACGCGAACAGACGTTGAATGCCTTGCTCGTTGAAATGGACGGATTTGATACGCAGGAAGGCATCATCATTATCGCGGCGACCAATCGCCCCGACGTGCTTGATCCGGCATTGCTGCGCCCGGGTCGTTTCGATCGCCAAATTACCGTGAACCTCCCCGACGTTCGCGGACGCGAGGCGATTTTGAAGGTTCACGCCAAGAACGTGAAGCTTGAGGCGGGTGTGGATTTGTCGGTGATTGCCCGTGGCACGCCTGGTTTCTCCGGTGCCGAATTGGCCAACTTGTTGAACGAAGCCGCGTTGCTCGCGGCGCGTAACAACAAGAAGGCTGTGAGCATGCCCGAGCTCGAAGAAGCTCGCGACAAAGTGCGTTGGGGCCGCGAGCGTCGCAGCCTCGCGATGACCGACGAGGAAAAGAAATTTACCGCGTGGCACGAAGCGGGTCATGCGCTTGTCAACGTGGTGCTCAAGCACACGCATCCTTTGCACAAGGTCACGATTATCCCGCGCGGTCAGGCTCTGGGCGCGACGATGTATTTGCCGAAGGACGATGTGTTGAGCCGCCGCCGCAAGGAGATGCTCGACATGATCGCCGTCACGATGGCGGGCCGTATCGCAGAGAAAATTGTTTCCGACGATATTTCGACTGGCGCTGCCGGTGACATTCAACAGGCCACACAATTGGCGCGTTCTATGGTTTGCCATTGGGGCATGAGCGACAAGATCGGCATGATTCAATACGGCGAGAACAACGAATACGTGTTCCTTGGCCGTGAGATGACGCGCGGCAAGGATTACAGCGAGAAGATTGCCGAAGAAATTGATGCCGAAGTGAAACGCATCATCGACGAAGGCTATCAACGCGCGCAGCAGATTATTGACGAGCATCGCGACAAGCTCGAGATCATCGCCAACTCCCTGCTCGAATTCGAAACTCTGGAAGGCTCGCAAGTGGACGAGATCGTCCGCACGGGCAAGATGACAGCTCCGCCGCCGCCGCCCGCGCAGGTAGATCCGCCCTCGGGTGCTCCGGCGGTGACGACTGCCCCGGAGATTCCAAAGCCGGCTCCGCCGAAAATCCCACCGGGCTTGGGCGCGCCTGCGCCGATCGGTGCGTGAGCCGGTGGCCGGTCTTCGGATCGGCCCGGCAGAGTTGACTCTCCTTGGGCGTATTTATTAGCCTTCACGGATGATCATCGCGCCCTCCTTGCTGGCTGCCAACTTCGGGAAGTTCGCCGATGAAACCCGCCGCGCTGAACGCGCTGGCGCGGATTGGTTGCACCTCGACATCATGGACGGCCACTTCGTCCAGAACATTTCCTTTGGCCCCGACGTGGTGAAAACGCTGCGCCCGTTGACGACGATGTTCCTCGACGTGCACCTCATGTGCAGCAAACCTGAGATTCTCCTCGAACCCTTCGCGAAAGCCGGCGCGGACCAGATCATCGTTCACGTAGAGCTTGGCGAGCAGGTTACGCCGTTGCTTTGGAAAATTCGTTCGCTCGGGAAAAAAGTGGCGCTTGCGATTAATCCGCCCACGGCAATTTCCCTCGTGCAGCCGTTCCTCAAGCAAGTGGACATGGTGCTCGTGATGACCGTGAATCCCGGCTTCGGCGGTCAGTCATTCATCCACGAGACGTTGCCAAAGATCCAGCAAGTCGAGGCGTGGCGTCGCCAATACAAACTCAAATACCGCATCGAAGTGGACGGCGGCATCAATTTCGAAACGGCGGCCGAGTGTGCGCGCGCCGGTGCTGACACATTTGTTAGCGGCACGGGCCTGTTTCGCCAGCACAGCATGAAGGCGGCGGTGACGAAGATGCGGAAGCTCGTGACGAAGAATGGTCGTCACTCCGAGCTAAACCTCCAGACTCCGCGAACGGGCACGGTGGCGAACTACAATTTCTGATCGGGTTTTCTATGGCACAAATCAAATTCGGAACGGACGGCTGGCGCGCGGTGATCGCCGAGGATTTCACCTTCGCCAACGTCGAGCGCGTGGCGCAGGCGACGGCGGATTATTGGAACGCCAATCCAATCGCGGGCACGACGAAGAAGGTTATAATCGGTTACGACCGCCGTTTTTTATCCGATGCGTTTGCGCGCCGAACCGCTGAGGTCATGGCGGGAAATGGTTTCC
The DNA here is from genome assembly GCA_044224905.1 of Limisphaerales bacterium. Taxonomy (GTDB): domain Bacteria; phylum Verrucomicrobiota; class Verrucomicrobiia; order Limisphaerales; family JBGAJN01; genus JBGAJN01. The sequence continues at coordinate 211,063 of JBGAJN010000004.1, read as the reverse complement.
AAGTCATCCTCACCGCGGAGCCGACGCCGACGCCTGCTGTCTCGTGGCTCGTGAAACGGGAGTCAGCCATCGGCGGCGTGATGATCACCGCCAGCCACAATCCGCCGATCTTCAACGGATTCAAACTCAAGGCGCACTACGGTGGCTCCGCTGAGCCCGCGATTTGTCAGGGCATCGAGAAGTTGCTCGATCAAACGCCGCCGCGGATGAAGGGCTTTGACGCGGCACTTCTTGACAAGTCGATCGTTCAGAAGTCGATTGTTCCTCCTTACTTTCAAGCGATCAAGAAGCTCGTGGATTTCAAACTCATCGCGAAGTCGAAGCTGCGATTCGCGCACGAGGCGCTCTACGGCGTTGGTGCAGGTTGTTTCGATACCTTGCTCAAGGGCACAACTTGTCGCGTGACCACGCTCAACGGCCAGCACGATCCGTTGTTCGGCGGCATCAATCCCGAACCCATCGAGAAGAATTACAAGACGTCGCAGGCGTATCTGAAGAAGCATCCGCATGACATCTGTCTCGTGACGGACGGCGATGCCGACCGCGTTGGCGGAATGGATGGGCGCGGCAATTACCTTACGACGCATCAGTTGATCTGTCTCTTGCTGCTGCACTTCATCAAGAATCGCGGCGGCAAAGGCCGCGTGGTCAAAGCGCTCACGACCACGTCGATGGTGGACAAGATTTGCGCGCACTACGGACTCGAACTCGTCGAGACCGGCGTTGGCTTCAAATATATCTGCGCCGAAATGTTGAAAGGCGATGTGTTGCTCGGTTTCGAAGAAAGCGGTGGCATCGGCTTCCCGGGCCACGTGCCCGAGCGCGATGGCATCGCCGCCGGCTTGATGCTCCTTGAAATGCTTGCGACGGAAAAAACATCCGTGAACAAGTTGCTGGCGAAATTGGAGAAGGATTTTGGTCCGCACCGCTACGCCCGCATCGACACGCACTTCCCGTTGGAGAAACGCGCTGCCTTGATGGAATTCTGCAAAGCCAATCCTCCCGCGGCCTTGCTCAAGTCGCCGCTCGCCGAAGTGAAGTCTTACGACGGCGTTAAATTCGTCGCGAAGGATGGCTCGTGGCTGATGCTGCGTGGGTCGGGCACAGAGCCGATTCTCCGCATTTACGCCGAGGCTAAGTCCGACGCTGACGCGCGAAAGCTCCTGCAGGCGGGCGTGAAGCTCACCACACAGGTGTAATCGCGCGACCCGACGACGGTTTTTTTCGCGTTCGCAAATGGCGGGTTGCGACGTTGGGTGATTTCCGCCAATTTCCTTCCATGCCGAAGCAAACTTGGATCATCGCCACGATACTCTCCGTGGCTGTGGTGCTGGGTTTCATGGGCTTGTCGGTCGTGCAGAAGGCGCAGGAACTCGACAAGCTCCGCGCGGAATTGCGCGCCGCGCGTGATACTGCCGCGATCAAGCACAACGAATCAGCGAAGCTGCAGCAGGATGTCGAAGCCGCACAGGCACAGATTGCTGAACTGGAGCGCGAGAAACAGGCCGCGGAACAAAAGCAATCGACCCTCGAACAGGAAATGCGCTCGGCGCTGGAATCCAAGGACATCACCATTTCGCAACTTCAGGGCAAGCTCACGGTGAATATTCTGGATCGCATCCTTTTTGATTCCGGCGAAGCGGTGCTCCGGAGCGAAGGGGAAAAAGTTCTCCAGCAGATTGCGCAGATTCTTTCTCAACATCCGAACCGGCAGATCCATGTGATCGGCCACACGGACAACGTTCCAATCCGGGCGTCAGCTCGGAATCGTTACGCGAGCAATTGGGAACTCTCCACCGCGCGCGCAACGGCCGCCGTGCGATTTTTGCAGGAACGCGCGGGCGTTGATCCGCGTCGACTCGGTGCGGTGGGCTACGGTGAATTCCATCCGGTGGCCGACAACTCCACGGCCGATGGACGCGCGAAGAATCGTCGTATCGCCCTCGTGGTGCTGCCGGAAGAACTCGCTGCGACTGATGTGCGCCCGACGGAGAAGGCTCCGAAAAATCCGGCGGTTCCGCCCGACGAACGCATTCCCGCCACACCGCTGCTCGATCCGAAGATCGGGAAGTAAGCGGAAGCGCTTAGAACTTCACCACGCGTTTGGCCTCGTCCGGTTGCTGTCGATACAGCACGGCGACATTACCCACGCGCATCACGAGGTGGCTTTGGGTTTTGTCCGCCAGCACGGGCGAGAGCTCGTCTTTCTCTTCTTTGAACTCGGTGAATTTCACCTTCACGATTTCTTTTCGCTCGAGCGCTTCATTGACGTTCTGGATGAACGCATCGCTCAATCCGGCTTTGCCGACTTTGTGAGTGGCGTCCATGCGCTGCGCGAGCGCTTTGAGGTGGCGTTTCTGGGGATTGGTGAGCGGCGGAAGCATGCGTGATTCAGATTTAATTTAGCGCGCCATGGTGCGCGCTTCGGAGCGTGCCGGTCAATTTTTTACCGGCGTAATTGTTGAGCCCGTGGCGGGCCCTTTGCGGAAGTCCTTCGACTCAGCACGGGTCTTGACGCGGGAGAGATCGAGCAACTTGCGCGCTTCGTAGTCGCCGGTGAAAAGACTTTGCAACCACACGCCGGATTCCATGCGCGTGCGTTCGAGGGTGAAATGGAGCTGCTTAAGCGCACCGATCAAGCCACCGAGCAGCGTGACCTCGGTCTGCAAATGGATCTCGGTTTTTACGAGTTCGAATTCCTCCTGATCGATCCACGCGGTGCCGGCGATGTTGTTGATCAATCGATCCGCGACGGTGTTCACGGGCAGTTTGATGTTTTTCGGCTCGAACGCGATCACGAAGGCTGGCCGGCCGTTCACGACGGCGTTGGAGAGTTGCGTGAGCTTGTATCGTGCGACGATTTCTGCTGTGAGGTAATGCTCGTAAGTCTCTTCGCGTTTCGCTGTCTTGGTTTGGGCAAATTGCTGGCGTGCCTTGATTTCGAGGTCGCGCTGACGGCGGAGTTCCGCGCCGGTAAGCGCGCGACCGTTGATGCGAATTTCCTGGGTGAAGGAGCGACCGTTTTGCATCACGACCTCCTTCTCCTTGCGCTCGCGAAGCTTGCCTTTGTTATCGGTCTCTTCGGTGACGATGAGTTTCAGGAAAGTGTAGTTGCTGCGGTTGGGATTGTTATAGCCGCTCTCGATGCGATCGAGCATTCGCTGGGCGATTTCCTCGGGAGTCAGCGGGTTCGCGCCGTGCGCGGGAACCAACCACATGGCGCCAAACAGCGCGCAAAAAAACATCAGCCAGTGACGGCCGCGTGGTAGTTGGTTCACGGCCCAAAGTTCGCAAACCGACGATGAAATGGCAAGCGCACTCAGTGCCCTCACCAACTCGCGCGGGTCAATCCGATGACTCCTGCGACGGCGATCAGGCCGCCAGTGATCGCCCGCCACGTGAGATGTTCGCCTTCGAGAATTCGCGTCAACGGCAGCACCATCAGCGGCGTCGTCGCGACGATCGGCAGGACGACACTCGTGGGCGTGTCCGATAGGGCCCATTGCTGACAGGCGACACCGAGTGTCGGGCCGAGAATGCCGTTGGCGATGATCATTGGCCATGCGCGCGCCCAATTGGGGCGCCGAGCGTCGCCGGGTTCCGGTCGATGGAAGGCGCGCAAGTACAAAAGAAACGTTCCCGAGATCAACAGCCCACCGAGGAGTCGTTGATACGCGGCGTTCAATCCCCCACTGGCACCGCTAATGGCGAAATGTTCGGCGCTGGAGATCGCGTAAGCTTTTCGGCTCAACACCGCGCCAAGCGCCTGACACATCGCCGCAAGGAGGCCGAAGAGACTTCCGGCAAGCAACCCGTGCGTGGGTTGCGCTTCACCCGCTCCCGGTGCTAGGGCGACACCGACGCCTACGAGAATCACAGCGCCGAACGCAGCTTGCGTAAGTGTTGGCGCGTGGCCGAGCCAAACCCATTCGGTCAACGCCGCGAGCGGTGCAGCGAGGCATTGCACCATGACCATCGTGCGTCGCGTGCCAATGCGCGGGTATGCTTGGAACAACGCGAGGTCGCCCACGCCAAAGCCCACGCAGCCGCTGAGAAAGAAAATGCCGAACGCGGGTCCGCCGACGCCGAAGCCGAAGATGTGCGACCACATTCCGACAAGCAGTGCGGCCACGAGCAGCCGCGAGAGGTTTGCGAGCGTTCCGGGGAGATGATTCGCCAGACGCCGACCGGTAATCGCGGAGAGCGAATACATGATCGTGGTTAAAAAAGCGGCGAACATAATCCCGCGGAGTTTGTCCATGTGAGGTAGCTTGTCACGTCTTGAGTGAAGTCGACGGAAGCGTGAAAGTTTTGACGAACTTTCCGTTGCGAGTTTTCCGCGATTGCCTTTAGGTTGTTGGCATCCTTCGGCGGAATCTGGCCGGGCGGCCTACCAATGTCAGTGTAAGTTGCGTTATGCGTTGTTTGATTGTTGATGATGAAAAGAACATCCGCGACACCATGCGGGTGGTGCTGGAAGCTGCTGGTTACGAAACCGAGGGCGCGGCTGACGGCGATGCGGCGGTGGAGGAACTGTCCAAACGGCACTTCGATCTCGCTTTCCTTGATCTTAAGCTGAAGCGCGAGGACGGTTTGGAAATTCTACCCAAGTTGCGCAAGGCGGCGCCCCATCTCGATGTTATCATTTGTTCGGCGCACGGATCCATTGAAGCCGCAGTGGCGGCGATGCGGGGCGGAGCGGCGGATTTCATTGAAAAGCCATTCACGCCCGAGCGCCTGCGGCAGGTGGTTGACAAAGTGCGACAAGGGCGCGCGCTCAAGCGCAAGGTCGCGGAACTGGAATCGCGCATCCAGCACGAGGCGCCGGCGATTGTTCACGCTGCCCAGGATCCGGCGATGCAGCGTGTGTACGAAAAGGCCCGACAAGTTGCCGGCGCGCCAACGACGGTTTTGATTCTCGGGGAAAGCGGCACGGGTAAAACGGTGCTCGCGCGTTATATCCACGACCAAAGTCCTCAGCGCGAGAATACGTTCGTCACGATCAGTTGCGGCAGTTTGTCGCGCGAATTGATCGGCAGCGAACTCTTCGGGCACGTCAAAGGCGCGTTCACCGGCGCGGTCAGCGATACGTTTGGCAAAGTGGCGCTCGCCGATGGCGGCACTTTGTTTTTTGACGAGATCGGCGACATGCCGCCGGAGATTCAACCGCAGTTGCTACGTCTTTTGCAGGAGCGCGAGTACGAACGCATTGGCGAAACCAAGACGCGTCGGGCAAACGTTCGCGTCGTCGCCGCGACGAATCGCGATCTCGCAAAGTCGGTGCGCGAAGGAAAGTTCCGCGAGGATTTATTTTTCCGTCTGAACGTATTCAAGCTCCAGATGCCGTCGTTGCGTGAGCGGCGTCAGGATTTGTTGGTGCTGGCGTGCGAGTATCTGCGGTTCTTCGCGGTGCAGTGTGGGAAGAAGATTGAGGGATATGCGCCGGAGACCATCGAGTTGATGCAGAGTTATTCCTGGCCGGGAAACTTGCGGGAATTGCGCAACGCCATTGAGCACGCGGTCATCATGGTGTCGTCGGAACACGTCCAGCCTGGGGATCTGCCGGACAGCGTTCATCACGACAGTCCGGGGGCGCCGGATGTTGGCGCGCGCGTCTCGTTGCAGGAACTGGAGACCGCGCACATTCGCCGGGTAGTGGAAACCACTCAATCTATGGAAGAAGCAGCGCGAGTGCTGGGCATTGATCCGGCCACGCTGTATCGGAAGCGGAAACTGATGGGAACCGGACGCCCAGGGTGAACGATCCATGTTGCGCGTTCGTTTGTTCTTCGGATTTCTGCCGGTGCTGTTGATCCTGTTGGCGGTTGGTGTTTACGCGACTTGGATCGTTTCGCGTTTGGCCGGGGATAAAGGGACGATTCTGATCCGCAACTACCACAGCGCTACAGCGGTTCAGCAGATGGATCAGGCGGTTGTGCAAGTTGCACTTGCAGTCAGTTCTGCCATTGAAAATCCGCAAGGAGACGGGCGTCGGTTGTTTGAAGCCGAGGTGAATGATTTTCAGAAGAATCTCCAGTTAAAGCTCGCTGCCACGTCGACGGAGGAAGAGCGCCGCTTGACTTCGGAAATGATGACCAGTTTTGAGGCCTATCGCGAAGCGGCGTTGGGGATATTTGCGCAAACCAATCAGGTCCAACAGCGCGCCACATATCGTGGGCAGATCGAACCGCGCGTAACCATTTTGACGGATCTAGCCGATCGAATCTACGCGCTCAATGACACTGCGATGCATCGTGCGGAAAACGAAATCAAGGAGATGAGCCGTGTCTCCACGGTGTTCATGGCGTCAGCAATCGTGATGGGTTTAATCGTGGCTTTGTATGCGGCGTTCAAATCCAGTCGGGCAATTCTGCGGCCGATTCAGTCGCTCACCGAGTCCGCCCGGGCATTGGGTGAGGGGAATCTCGAGCAAACCGTGCCGGTAATCTCGAACGATGAACTCGGGCAATTGGCGGGCGCGTTTAACCAAATGGCCGCCCAGCTTCGCGTTTACCGTGAAGTCACTGCGGAAAAGATCACGCACCTGCGAAGCACCACGGAAGCCGTGCTGTCGTCTTTTCCGGATCCGATCTTTGTGTTGGACCGTGACGGCGAAATCGAACTGCACAATCCGGCGACGAGAAAGTTTCTCGAATCGTTGGGGCTTGGCCTGACCTTGCCGGTGGCTTTGGAGGAGCGAGTCCGAGAAGCGCTGGAGGATGGTGTGGATTATTTGCCTACGCAGTTTAATGAAGCGTGTAATTTTCGGGTAGGCAGTGAAGAAAAATATTTTCTGCCACGTATTCTGGCAATGCGGCAGGAGTCCGGCGCGTTGATCGGCGTCGCGGTCGTGCTCCTTGATATCACGCGGTTCCGTTTGCTTGATGATGTGAAAAGCAACTTGCTGGCGACCGTCAGTCACGAGTTAAAGACGCCGCTCACGAGCATATTGATGGTGCTGCACATTCTGCAGGAAAAGACCGTCGGGCCGCTCAACGAACGACAGGAGGAATTTACCACGGCTGCGCGTGATGACGCCGAGCGGTTGCTACGGATCTTGAATGACTTGCTGGATCTCTCGCGCTTGGAAAGCGAATCGGCCGACTTGCGACTGGAGTCGATAACGGCGGAGGAATTGATCGGCATCGTGCTGCGGGAAAATCGAGACAAAGTCGCCGGGCAGGGCTGCCTGTTGGTGGCGCAGGTCGAGCCGGGTCTGCCGCCAGTGGAGGTAGACTTGCAGCGGATCGGCCATGTATTCACGAACTTCATTAACAATGCGGTGAAGCATTCCCCAACGGGGGCGAATATTCTGCTTCGCGCCGTGCAGGATAAGTCGCACAGCGTTCGTTTTAGCGTGAAAGACGAGGGGCCAGGAATTCCGCAGGAATTTCAGGCGCGCATTTTCGAAAAGTTCTTCCGCGTTCCGGGCCAGGCAAAATCGGGGGCCGGTTTGGGATTATCGATTGCGCGTGAGATTGTCCGCGCTCATGGCGGGCGCATCGGCGTTCATAGTGAACCGGGTGCGGGTAGTGAGTTTTTTGCCGTGTTGGGCTTGGGCGGAGACAGTTCCGCGACGTAAGCGCGGCTTCGGCTTACTCGCACGCTGCAATTGTCCCCACTGCTGGATCATGCAATTTGCATGGGAATCAGGGGTGGCTCTAGGAATTTAAGGAGGGCATCGACGAGGTTCCCCGTGGCATGGCAAACGCTATCGGCAGGGTGAATTTTATGAGTGACGCCAAAAAATCCAAACGAGTCACCGTGGATTGGTCGATGTGGGATGGGCAATCAACCGACATAGTGCTGCAAAAAGCGCTGGCGGGAGGTTCCGTAGCCACGGCAGGAAATCTGCGTCACTCTGCGTCTTCGCGCCCGGCTAAAGGAGCCGTCGAAAAGCGCATTCACATTACCATCAGCAAGTATTGCTGCTAGGCGATCCTGAAAACCAAGACGCCAATGCTTTGCTGGTCCCTGGTGTTTTTAACGCTTACGTGTTTGTGCGCGCTGCTTGCCGTGGCCGGTGTCTCGGGCCTATTCCTTTGGAAATGGCTGTCCGGTGTGTTTGTCATTGCGTTCGTCATCGCGTGGTATCGCGAGCGTAAGGTAAACTAGGAATAGTCTCCGACGGTTGGCTGGAGGCAGATTGTTATTCGCTGGGCAATTGTGACGCTGACAAACTTCTCGCCAACGCTTGCCAAGCGGTTCCGGCAAAACTAGTTTCTTCGCCTCTATCTTATGGAAAAAGTTGTAATTATCGGCACTGGTTGCGCGGGACTCACGGCGGCTCTCTACACGGCTCGCGCGAACCTTTCCCCTTTGGTTCTCACCGGAACGATGCCGGGCGGTCTCCTGACCACGACCAGCATCGTCGAGAATTTTCCGGGCTTCCCCGAAGGCGTCGACGGTTTCGAATTGATGACGCGGATTCAAAAGCAGGCTGAGCGTTTCGGTGCGCGCATCCAGTTTGGCACCGTCGAGTCGGTGGACTTTTCACAACGTCCGTTCAAGCTGACGGTGGACGGCGAAACAATCACGGCAGCGACGGTGATCATTGCGACGGGCGCCGGTCATCGCCATCTCGGACTCAAGAGCGAGGACTTGTTGGAGAAGAAAGGCGTAACGTACTGCGCGACGTGCGACGGCGCGTTACCGATGTTCCGCAACCAACCGCTTGTCGTCGTCGGCGGGGGCGATTCTGCGTGTGAAGAAGCAACGTATCTGACGCGCTTCGCGTCGGTCGTTTATCTCGTGCATCGTCGCGATTCCTTGCGTGCGTCGAAGGTCATGGCGGAACGCGCGTTGGCGAATCCGAAGATCAAACCGATTTGGGATTCCGTGGTGACGGACGTTCTCGACGTGAAGCAGGACAAGGTCACCGGGGTGAAGTTAAAGAATTTGAAAACAGGCGCTGAGTCCACCGTGGATTGCGCCGGCGTGTTTGTTGCGATCGGCCACGTACCGAACACCGACCTTTTTAAGGGCACCATCGACATGGACGAAAACGGCTATGTGATTCCGAAGGAGGGAACACAGACGAATGTTACGGGTGTTTTTGTGGCGGGCGATTGTTCCGATCACGTTTATCGTCAGGCGATCACCGCAGCGGGGCAGGGGTGCGCAGCGGCGATTGATGCGGAGCGTTACCTTGGCTCCCTGAATCATTGAGCGTCGGATTAGGTTCGCCATGAGCGATTCGATTTCGGCTATGGAACTTTCGGCGCGGTTGAGTTCGTCCAGCCCGCCGATGCTTCTCGATGTTCGCGAGCCCGAGGAACATGAACTGGTTTGTCTTCCCAATTCACGGCTGATCCCGTTGGGGCAAATTCCACACCGGGTTGCTGAGCTGGCCGACTGGCAGGGGAGGGAAGTCGTGGTGTATTGCCATCACGGGATCCGTAGTTTGCACGCAATTGCTTTTCTCGAGCAGCACGGTTTCAAACAGTTGCTCAACCTCTCGGGCGGAATCGATGCTTGGTCGCGGGACGTCGATCGCACGGCTATTCGTTATTGAATTATCCCGCGAGTGCGTCCGCAGCGGTCTCGGTCGTGAATTTCCCTTCGCCATTAGTGAGTCTGAATGCTATCAAGACTGCGCACATGATAAACCGCCGGTCCAAATTACGTCGCACGACCAAAGAAACGGACATTTCCGTGGAGCTGAACCTCGACGGATCGGGTAAATCGACTATCAAGACGGGCGTCGCTTTTTTTGACCACATGTTGACGTTGTTCGCAAAACACGCAGTGGTGGATTTGAAGTTGCGTTGTCGTGGTGACCTCGACGTGGACGCCCATCATACGGTGGAAGATTGTGGAATTGCCCTCGGCCAGGCTATCGTGCAGGCCCTCGGGGACAAGAAGGGGATTCGTCGTTACGGAGCGGGGTTTGACCCGCGTAACCCATTCACGGGCGAGGCTTATGTCCCAATGGATGAATGTTTGGCGCGCTGCGTAGTCGATTTTAGCGGCCGACCGTATCTGGTCTGGCGCGGCATGAACGGCTTTTCATTCAAGAAAATCAGCGCCACTGAACAAAAACAGGACATGTCCAGTGCGTTTCGCTTCGGTTTGGCGCGGGAATTCTTTCAAGGATTCGCCAATGAGGCGCGTTGCAACCTTCATTTGGAGCTACTTTACGGTGAAGAACCCCATCACGTGGTCGAGGGCTTGTTCAAGGCCTTTGCGAAAGCTGTCGATGTCGCCTGTCAGCGCGATCCACGCATTGCCGGACAGCTTCCTAGCACGAAGGGAAAACTGTGAGATCTCCTGAATATGATTTCGGGGCTTCCCGTCGAAGTTGATGCCGGCGAAACTTGATTACCAGACCGCGACCGACGAAGCGCTGGTGCGAGCATCGCAGCGAGGCGACATGCTGGCATTTGAGCAGTTGGTCGCCCGCCACTCCGATAAGATCTACGCGCGTGCGTTTAGCATGATGCGGAACGAAGAAGAGGCGGTAGATCTTTCTCAGGAAGCTTGGGTGAAGGGCTGGCAGCGCTTGAAACAGTTTCAAGGCGAAGCGAGCTTCGTAACGTGGATGACCCGGATTGTAATTAATCTGTGTCTGGATCAGTTACGGAAGCACAAGCGTCAGCGGACAGAGTCGATCGAGCATCTGGATGAAGAGCTTGGTGGTGTTGAGCGCCAGATGCCGGTGATAACGATCAATCCGACCGAGCGGTTGGAACGATCAGAGTTGCGGCAGAGAATTGACCGCGCTTTGGGTCAGCTATCCGAAGAGCATCGGACGGTGTTGATCCTCCATGAGTTCGAAGACTTGGAATACAAAGAGATTGCCAAGCGAATGAAATGCTCAATCGGGACCGTGATGTCCCGGCTATTTTACGCTCGCCGGAAGATGGCGGTTTTGTTGGCGAGTCTGAAACGTGAACGTTGATTGAATTGAAATTGTGATTATGAACGAGAGTCAAATGTTGAAATTGCAGGCGTATGTTGATGGGGAGTTGTCTGCTTTTGAGCAGAACCAAGTCGACGCCGTGGTTCAAGCTAACGCCGAGGCTCGCGAGGTTGTCGAAGCATTGCGCGCTGCGAAACAAGCCTTGGCGGGCAATGAGCCCGAAGCCAAGCTGCCTGAGACTCACGCCTTCCATTGGTCCAAGATTTCCCGCGAGATCGAGCGCTACGAAGCGAAGCCGGTATTCATCCGTGAAGCCGGGTCGCTGCGTTGGTGGTTGCGTTATATCTCGCCTGCTGCTGGCTTCGCCGCGCTGGCGTTGATGGTGGTTGTCGGTCGGATTGATCCCGCGATCAGCGGTTCGGAAGAAATTGGCAATGCGTCACCCGAAGCAAGCTCGGTTGTGTTTCGTTCGCAATCTGAAGGCATGACTGTTGTCTGGCTTCAAGGCGATGAAAATAATGAGTTTACGAATTTCGAGTTTGACCCCACCATGCGGGAGGAATGACCTACAGCCTGCCACGCGCGATTCGAAATTGGATCTTCCTGAGTTGCTTTTGCTGGGTGTCTTTTGCGGCCTTAGCTGACAGCAAACCAGAAGAGTTGAAGGTTCAAGCTCAATTGATTTGGGGAACCAACGAGGGAAAATCCCCCAATCCGTCCTACAAGGAAGTCGATCCCAAGCTTGCTGCCAAGCTGCAGAAAGTGCTCAAGTGGAAGAATTACTTCGAGGTGAGTCATGATTCGACGGCAGTTCTGCCGAACAAAGCGAAGCGGTTAAAACTCAGCCCGAAGTGCGAGGTTGAGATCACCAATTACGGCAAATCCAACATCGAGGCGAAACTTTTCGGCGAGGGCAAATTTATGGTGCGCAAGCGCCAAACTATCAGTGCTACGGAGTCTTTGGTGCTTGGCGGCGACGCCAAAGATGGCAATGCATGGATCGTGGTTTTGACCGCTCCCTCTCCCAAGAACTAATTCTCCGTTCGACAGGTTCTCGGCGTTCCTTCAACCGAGGCATCGTTCCCCGAAAACCAGCCGCTTCGCATTCGCGAGAAACGCAATAGCTTCTAGTCCCTTCGTTGGCGGTCCACAACTAATGGTGTTTATTTCCGGTTTTCCGTTGAAATAAACGTTGTGTTCATTGTCAGCATTTTTTAACATTCTGTCACACTTTTGGGGCACCAAAATCTGGCGGCTCTGAGAGACAATTATGCCCAAAGAATCCGAGTTGATGGACGACGAAATTAAACCCACCGAACCCGAAAAAATCGAGAGTTACGACGCTTCTAAACTCGGCAAACTCGAGGGCCTCGAAGCTGTTCGGAAGAAGCCGGGTATGTATATCGGCGGCACTGACGAGCGCGCCTTGCATCATTGCGTTTCCGAAGTGCTCGACAATTCCGTCGACGAACATCTCGCTGGGCATTGCGATCATATCGATGTGGTCATCCACATGGACGGCTCCATTTCCATTCGCGACAATGGTCGCGGCATTCCTGTCGACATCCACCCGCAGTACAACATTCCCGGCGTTGAAATGGTGCTCACCACACTCCACTCCGGCGGCAAGTACGGCCAGGGGGGCTACAAGTTCTCAGGCGGTACCCACGGCGTCGGCGCGAAGTGCGTTAACGCGGTTTCGGAATGGTTCGAAGTGGAAGTCTCTCGCAATGGCTCCGTCCATCACATGGAATTCGAGCGCGGCAAGACGATGAAGAAGCTGGAAGTCATCGGTAAAGCCAAGGGCACCGGCACGCTGATCACTTTCAAACCGGACGCGGAAATTTTCCGCGAGACGACCGAATTTAAATCCGAGCGCATCACGCAGCGTCTGCGCGAACTCGCGTTTCTCAACTCCGGTCTTGAGATTACGTTCCTCGACGAGCGTCAGGCTGACGCCAAGCTGGAAACCTATTACTACAAGGACGGCGTCGAAGAGTTCGTTAAGCAGCTCAACAAGAGCAAAGAGCCCCTTCATCCGAAGCCGATTTCCTTCCGTAAGGAAACCAAACTTAAGAACGACGACAAAGACATCGAAGTTCATTGCGAGATCGTGCTGCAATACAACGACAGCTACAACGATCAGGTTCTTTGTTACACGAATACGATCCACAATCCCGACGGCGGTACGCATTTGTCTGGCTTCCGCAGCGCGCTCACTCGCGCGATCAATCAGTATGCGAAGTCGAATGAATTGCTGAAAGAAAAAGACCCGCAGATCACTGGTGATGACGTTCGTGAAGGTCTTACCGCCGTGATTTCGGTGAAGCACAGCGATCCCAAGTTTGAATCACAGACGAAGGTGAAATTGCTCTCCCCCGAAGTGGAAAGCGTCGTGGGTTCCGTTTCGTACGAGGGCTTGATGAGCTACTTCGACGGGAACCCCAGCGTCGCGAAGAAAATCATGGACAAGGGGCTCAACGCCGCCCGAGCCCGTGAAGCGGCGCGCAAAGCCCGCGAAGCCGTCCGCAAAAGTGCCCTCACCGGTGGTGGGTTGCCCGGAAAACTTGCTGACTGTTCCGATCGCGATCCGGCGAATACTGAGCTCTACATCGTCGAAGGTGACTCGGCCGGTGGCTCTGCCAAGCAGGGCCGTGATCGTAAGTTTCAGGCAATCTTGCCGATCCGAGGTAAGCTCATCAATGTGGAGAAAGCGCGGCTCGACAAGGTGCTTCAGAACAATGAAATCCGCACCATGATCACCGCCATCGGCACCGGCATCGGTGACGGTGAGGGTGAAGGCGCTTTCAACATCGAGAAGCTGCGTTACCACAAGATCATCATCATGACGGACGCTGACGTGGACGGATCGCACATCCGCACGTTGCTGCTCACGTTCTTCTACCGGCAGATGACCAAGCTCGTGAAAGACGGCTACGTCTACATCGCGCAACCGCCGCTCTACCAGATTTCCCGCAAGAAGCGCGTGGAGTACGTCGATGACGACGCGCAGCTCAACAAGATCCTGATCCAACTCGGCACGGAAGAAGTGCGTCTCCGCAACATTTCCGACGGCAAGGAGCTTTCCGACAAGCAGCTCGAGGAAATTCTCGAACTCTTGGAATCTCTCGACAAGTACGCCAATGCCATCCGTCGCCACGGTGGTGATTTTGCTGACTACGTGGATCGTCGTGATGCGAAAACGCAAGAGCTTCCCAAGCGCCTCGTGAAAGTCCGCGATGGCAATAACGAGCAAGTGCACTACTTCGTCAGCGACGAGGAATTCGCCAAGTTTGGCCGCGAGAATCCTGATCTCAAACTGTTCGGCGTCGAAACCGAGACCGAGATCATTGAGAAAGTGAAGAGTGGCCACACCCGCCGTGCGTCGCACGTTGACCTGCACGAGAGCAAGGCGATCGCGGAACTGTTGGGCAAGCTTTCAAAGAAAGGTCTCGCGGTTGAACACTACGCCGCGCAGGACAAGCCGCTCTTCGAATTGATCGAAGGCGACGGTGACAAGTCCCAGATTCGCCCGCTGTTCGCCATTCCGGAAATCCTCGCCGCCATCAAGGAAGTCGGTAAGCGCGGCATCCAGATCAAGCGCTTCAAAGGTCTGGGTGAAATGAACGCCAAGGAACTCTTCGAGACCACGATGAATCCCGATAAGCGCAAGCTGCTCAAGATCGATCTGACCGACGCCGTCGAGGCCGAGGAGATGTTCACTCGCTTGATGGGCGAAGAAGTTGAGCCGCGCCGGCAATTCATCGAAGACAACGCCCTTAACGTTCGCAATCTCGACATTTGATTTCTGCCCCGTATGCCCGACTCCAACGATCCGAAGAATCCGAAAGACCCCAGTCAGTTGCCCGTGAACACGACCCCGTTGTTCGCGGCCAATGAGAAACTCGCCAAGATCAATGTCGCCGACGAGATCAAGAACTCGTTCCTCGACTACTCGATGTCGGTCATCATTTCGCGCGCGCTTCCCGATGCGCGCGACGGTCTGAAGCCCTCGCAGCGCCGCATTCTCTATGCAATGCACGATCTCTCGCTGTTTCCCAACCGCCAGCATCGTAAGTGTGCCAAGATCTGCGGCGACACCAGCGGTAACTACCATCCGCACGGTGAAGCGGTGATCTACCCGACGCTCGTGCACATGGCTCAGCCTTGGGCGATGCGCGAACGCCTCGTGGACGGGCAGGGGAACTTCGGCTCTGTCGAAGGCGATCCGCCCGCTGCCATGCGTTACACCGAAGCGCGTATGACGCACCTCGGCGCCGCGCTGATGGAGGACATGGACAAGGACACGGTGAACTTCGTCCCCAACTACGACGAAACCCGCACCGAGCCGACCGTCTTTCCGGCCGCGTTTCCGAACCTCATCGTCAATGGCGGCACCGGTATCGCCGTCGGCATGGCTACGAACATGCCCCCGCACAACCTCGGCGAAGTCGTCGATGGCATTTGCGCTCAGGTGGACAATCCGGATATCTCGATTGCCGAGTTGATGAAGTTCATCAAGGGCCCGGACTTCCCGACTGGTTGCACCGTCTGCGGTCTCGAACCCATCAAGCAATACTTCAACACCGGCCGCGGCAGCGTGAAAGTTCGCGGCAAGGTCGGCGTGGAGGAAATGAAGGGCAATCGCGAGCAGCTCGTCATCACCGAGATTCCCTACAACGTGAATCGCGCGACGCTCGTCGAGCGCATCGCCGAGCTGGTGAACGAGAAAATCATCACTGACATCACCGCCATTCGTGACGAGTCCGACGAGAACACCCGCGTCGTCATCGAACTGAAGCGCGACGCCCTCCCGAAGGTCGTCATCAACAATCTCTACCAGCACACCGCGCTGGAGAGCAGTTTCGCGGTCAATTCCCTCGCCATCGATCACGGCCGGCCGAAGACGCTCAACTTGAAGGAGATGATCAATTGCTACATTGAGCATCGCCGCGAAGTCGTCATCCGCCGCACGCGCTTCGAACTGCGCAAGGCCGAAGAACGCGCCGAAACCCTCGAGGGCTTCATCATCGCGCTCTCGAACCTCGACGAGTTCATCCGCATCATCCGCAGTTCCGCCAACCGTGAAGAAGCGAAGATCAAGTTGCTTGCCTTCGACTTCACCCGTCAGCAAGTGGAACGCCTCGGCATTCTTATCCGCAGCGAAGCGCGCATCACCAACGGCATCTACTCCTTCAGCGAAGCCCAGGCCAACGCCATCCTCGACCTGCGCCTCTACCAGTTGACCGGTTTGGAAATCGACAAGGTCCGCGCCGAATACGCCGCGCTGATCGAGAAGATCAAGGACCTCCTCGACATTCTTGCGAAGGAATCCCGCGTCCTCGAAATTATCAAAGCCGAGCTGCGCGTGATCAAAGAAAAGTACGCCACGCCGCGCCTGACCGATCTCAAGCCCGACGAAGGCGAGATCGCTATCGAGGACTTGATCGCCAACGAAGGCGTGATCATCACCCTCACGCACAGCGGGCTCATCAAGCGCACCAATGTCAGCTCCTACCGCGCACAACGTCGCGGTGGCAAGGGCGTCATCGGCATGACCACGCGCGAAGGCGAAACGCCTGAGGAGAATGATTTCATCGAGCATCTCTTCACCGCGAGCACGCACGACTATCTGATGTTCTTCACGAACACTGGTCGCGTCTACGTCGAGCGCGTGCACGAGATTCCCGACATGGGCCGCGCCGCCAAGGGCCGCAGCATCGCGAATCTGCTTGAATTGAAAGCCGACGAGAAGATTGCCGCGCTCATCCGCGTGCAGTCCAAGAACGGTTCCAACCGTGAGGACGAAACCTGGAAGCAACCCGGCCACGTCTTCTTCGCCACGCGCCTCGGCACCGTGAAGAAGACCGCGCTCGAGGAATTCGCCAACGTCCGCAAGGGCGGCATCATCGCCATTGGCATCGAACAGGGCGACACCTTGATCGACGTGAAACTCACCACGGGTAACAATGAAGTCGTCCTCATCACCCACGAGGGCATGAGCATTCGCTTCAGCGAAGAAGACGTCCGCAGCATGGGCCGTCCCGCTGGCGGTGTGCGCGGCATCTCCTTGGAGAAAACTGACGCCGTCGTCGCAGCTGCCGTTGTTGTGCCCGATGCCACGCTCCTCGTGGCCGGTGAGAACGGCATCGGCAAGCGCACCGACTTTGGCGAATACCGCGTCCAATCCCGCGGCGGCAAAGGCATCATCACCATGAAGACCGGCGATAAAACCGGCGGCGTGGTGGGCGCGCTTACCGTGAAGGACGCCGACGAGATCATGCTCATCACCATCGGTGGGCAGATGGTCCGCATCCCCGTGCAAGGCATCCGCGAAGCCGGCCGCAACACGCAGGGCGTGAAACTCGTGAACCTCACCGAAGGCGACAAGCTGCAAGGCATCGCTCCCGTCATCAGTGAAGAAAAAGCCGACGAGCCCAACGGCGGCGACGCCCAACCGCCCGCCGAGCCTGCCCCATAACGCGCTCGCGCAACGAACACCCACGAGAAAGGGACCGCCACCAGCGGTCCCTTTCTGCTTTCGCAGTTTGGTAGGGACATCGCGCTGCGATGTCCGAGGTGGCACTCCGCTAGGAGCGCAGCGCGCCGACCCTACCACTAATGCAAGAGCACGCGGTAGGTGCGGTTGCTGGTCAACGCGCCGCCGGGGTCGGTAAAGGTGATGGGGCTGCCGGTGCCGAGGAGACCGTTGGTCAGGGTTTGCCAAAGGCCGGAGGAAACGTTCGTGCTGGCCTGCACTTCGTGGATGTAGTTGGAGACGGAGTTGAATTGCAGCACGATGTCCGGGCCGCTGACGGAGACGTTTGCCACGTTGATGCTGGCGGTGGTGATGAGGGTGCCGAGGTTGGTGAAGGTGGAGCCGAAGCGCGGCGTGCCGGTCACGGCGATGATCACGCCCTTGTTCACCACCGAGCCGGTGAAGAGCATCTGGTCGGCGTTGGTGAGGAAGATCGTCCCGCAATTGGTCACGCTCCCGTTAATGGTGCCCGTGCCGGTGAGCGTGGCGTTAGTTTGGATGAGGAGGCCGTTGGCGAAAACATGAGGGCCAACGCCCAACACGTCGAATATGGCCTCGTTTGTTCCATTTCCGGCTGTGAAAACAAAACCATTGGTAACAGTGGTGGTGCGGACGTTGAGTGTGCCGCCATTAAATTGAAAGAGCCCTTCGCTGTTGGTTAGCACCAACTTATCTGCCTTAATGAGGCCGGCGTTGAACACGCAAATGCCGCGGCGGATTTGCAATACGTTTGTGTTGGCCACGTTAGTAACGAGCAGCACGCCGCCGTCCACGGTCACCTGATTGTTGCTGGACGAGTTGTTGTTCAAACCCACCCTGAACGAGGCGATCTTCGAAGTCACCGTGCCGCCGTTGGTGACGAGCAGGGAGTTGTATGCGCCAGCGCTGCCGACGCTCATCATGCTTGTGTGCCATGCGGAATTGGTGCCGTTCACGATGACGTAGTTGCTGTTGGCACCCGCACCAAAGCCGATGATTGCGGGGCGATTGGTCACCGTACCGCCATCAGTAATGAGCAAGGTGTTGAATGAGCTGAAGTAGCCAACGTGTAAGCTTTGGCTGATGTACCAGGCCGACGAGGAGCCGCTGACAATTACGTGGTTTTTGTTTCCGGTACCGCCAATAAATCCTGATTTAGTTGAAGAAATGTTCACTTTACCGCCGTCCGCGATCCGTAATGAATTAAATGACCCCGCCCCTCCAACGATTACATCATGTCTGTTATGCCAAGACGAGCCGGAGCCCGAAATTAAGGCTGAGTTATTCGATGAACCTACGGCTGCGCCGATGATCGTTGAATAACCATTGTTCGTCACAGCGCCGATAATCAACGTCCCACCGTTGCTAATGACCAGGGAGTTGAAAGCCCCTTCTAAGCCCACCGTGAGTTGGCCAGCGTTGGTCCATAACGAGCTTGGGCCAGTAATCAAGACGCGATTGCTTACGCTATCTGATGTGGCGCCTATGGTACTTGTGAAATTGCTCACGCTGCCGCCGTCAGTGATGATCAATTCATTCCCCCAACCGTTGGAGCCGACGTAGAGATCGTTGGTGGTGGACAGGAGCGATCCGGAGCCGGTGACGTCGACCACGTTGCTGAAGCTCCCGGTGTCGCGCCCGATGAAGGTTTGGCCGCTAACATCGACGACAGTCGCATTGGTGAGGCTCAACATCGTGAAGCTGCCATTGGTGCCCACGGTGAGATCGCCGCTGACGCTGTTGGTCACGCCGTCGAGCACATTCGTCCCGCCATCGGGCACGAGTTGAGCGCGGGCGGTGGCAGTGAGCAGCGCGAGCGTCGCCGCGACGGTGAAGAGGAAGCAGACCACGACGGAGCGGGTGGTTCTCATGGCATTGGTTTGGGTTTCATGCGGTCAATGCAGGAGCACGCGGTAGGTGCGATTGCTGGTCAACGCGCCGCCAACATCCGTGAAGGTGATGGGGCTGCCGGTGCCGAGGAGGCCGTTGGTCAGGCTTTGCCAGAGGCCGGAGGAAACGTTCGTGCTCGCCTGCACTTCGTGGAGGTAGTTGGACACGGAGTTGAATTGCAGCACGATGTCGTCGCCGCTGACGGAGGCGTTTGCCACGTTGATGCTGGCGGTGGTGATGAGGGTGCCGAGATTGGTGAAAGTGGAACCGAAGCGCGGCGTGCCGGTCACGGCGATGATCACGCCCTTGTTGACCAACGGGCCGGTGAAGATCATCTGGTCGGCGTTGGTGAGGAAGATCGTCCCGCAATTGGTCACGCTCCCGTTGATTGTACCCGTGCCGGTGAGCGTGGCGTTGGTTTGGATGAGCAGGCCGTTGCCGAAAGCATTTATCACTCCCTTATTCACCACCCAACCCGTGAAGGTCATCTGATTTGTGTTGGTAAGGGAGATCGTCCCGCAATTGGTCACGGTGCCTTTGATCGTACCGGTGCCGGTGAGCGTCGCGTTCGTTTGGATCAGTAATCCATCGGCGAAGGAATTGATACGACCGCCGACCAAGTCGAGCACGGCGGCGTTCGTGCCGTCACCGACGATGAAAGACATGCTGTTGGAAATCGTCGCCGCGCGAACTTTCAGCGTGCCAGCGTTAAACGCGAAAATGCCATTGCTGTTGTTGAGTATTAGCTGGTCGACGCGAATATCGCCGCCATTGAAAATGACGCTGCCGCGGCGGACGTCGAAAACAGCGGTTCTGACAACATTGGTCACAATCAGCTTGCTGTTGATCACGCTCAAGAGGTTGTTGGACGAACCCGTATTGAAACTTAGATAAAAATCACCTGCCTGCACCTCGCCGCCACCCGCAATGAGCATAGTGTTGAAAGTCCCTAGGTACCCAACATGCAGAGTGGAGCGGCATTTAAAGACCGATGTAGTATCGCTCACAACGACGCTGTTGGAAACAGAACCATAGCCGATGAAGCAGTTGCTAGTTACCACGTAGCCATTGTTGGTGATAGTAAGCGTATTGAAAGACCCGTTGGAGCCGACATAAAGATTTCCGCTGTTAGTCCATAACGAATTGAGACCACCGACGATTACCTCGTTGTAATTCGCTGTTCCGGGATCGTATACGGGAAAACCGTAACCAATGTAACCGACTTTACTTCTCACCACGCCGCCATTTGCGATGCGCAACGATCCAAATGTGCTGGAATAACCGACAACAAAACCAAAACTATTGTTCCATACCGAATTGCTTCCCGTAACAATGACCTGATTATTGCTACCGCCAGCAGGAGGGTAACCATCTGCGATATAACCGTCCCCGATGTAACCAAAGGTGTTTTCCACCCGACCGCCGTTAGTGATGAGGAGCGTGTTCGCCGAGCCCCTCCAGCCGACGTAGAGTGCGTCACTATTCGTCCAGAGCGAGTTGGCGTCAGTGACGGTTACGTAGTTGTTCTTCGCAGTAAACATTAAGCCAACTCTGCCGGAAGTGTTTGCCACCCGCCCGCCGTTGGCGATGAGTAGGGCGTTGGATGAGCCACTGTGGCCGACATATAGTTGTCCGCTGCTGTTCCACGTTGAGTTGAGCCCGTTTACCGTGACTCGGTTGTTGTCGGCGTTATTGGCACCGCTGATGTAACCATTTCCATTGCTCACATAGCCTCCGTCGGTGATCAGCAACTGATTGCCCGAACCGTTGAACCCGACGAAGGAATTCCCGAGCGTGGCAAACCGCGAGCCGACGCCGGCGACATCAACCACGTTGCTGAAACTGACAGCGTCATAACCGATGACGGTTTGGCCGCTGACATCCACCGCGGCGGCGTTGGTGAGACTCAACATCGTGGAATTGCCGTTCGTTCCCACGGTGAGATCGCCGCTGACGCTGTTGGTCACGCCGTCGAGCACATTCGTCCCGCCATCAGGCACGAGTTGAGCGCGGGCGGGCGCGGCAAGGCAGGCTACGGCGAGCGCAAGGATACTCCGGATGATCCAGTGGTGGATGGTCTTCACGATGGCTCGTTGTTCAAAAACGCCCTTCAGCGCGGCGTTGGGGTTTCCCTTCGGTTGTAGAATGAGTAGGCCACTTTAGCCGGCGGTTTTCAAGCCGGGAATTCCAGCTGGGGATGCGCGGATGGGGTGTGGCAGGGACATCGCGCTGCGATGTCCGGTCGGCGCAGCGCGCCGACCCTACCTAGCTCAACCCACGCTGCGGGAAAGGTCGTGGCGCGGTTGGGAACGGCCAGCGGTCGCGCGGACGAAGGCCAATCGGACGCCGGAACTACGGCCGCCAGCGTCGGAAGTGCCGTTTTCGGGGTGATTCGCGGTTTCGGCGGCGTTTTTGATGGATTAATGGGTGCCCTCCGTCGCGCCAACGACGCCCTCCGCACCATGGAGGTAGACCTCCGCAGCACGGAGGTAGACCTCCGTGCCATTGACGACGACCTCCGTGACGTGGAGGTAGACCTCCGCGCCACCGCCGACGCCCTCCGTCATACGGAGGGCGACCTCCGCGTTATCGCCGACGACCTCCGTCGTAAGGGGGGCGCCCTCCGCGCAATGGAGGTCGACCTCCGCGCGAGGGAGGGTGACCTCCACGCCACGAGGAACGTTCCCCGCGCCGCGGGGAACAATCCCGTTTGAAAAGGGATTAATCCCTTTGGCATGGGGAACGATCCCCATCGAACGGGGAAGCTTCCCCGTTGATTGGGGAAGCTTCCCGGATCATTGGGGGAGTTTCCCCACGGGGCGGGGAAGGTTCCCGTTTGATTCGGGAACGGTCCCCGGTGGTTGGGGGACTTACCCTTTTCATCGGGGAAACATCCCTTTTCGAGTGGGAAAGACGGGTTTTGATCAGGGAAGCATCCCATTTCGGACGGAAACGGCGGACGGCGGGGATGGGGACTTGTTGGACCTTACCAGGGACTATTTCGCGAATTCCACCACGCGGGTTTCGCGGATGACGGTGACGCGGATCTGGCCGGGATACTGGAGTTCGTCTTCGATCTTGCGGACGATGTTCTTGGCGAGGGTGAAGGCGGCTTCGTCGTTGATCTTGTCGGGATGGACGAAGACGCGGAGTTCGCGGCCGGCTTGCACGGCGTACACTTTTTCCACGCCTTCAAAGGAGCAACTGATCTTCTCGAGGTCTTCGAGGCGCTTGATATACGTGGTCATCGTCTCGGAACGCGCGCCGGGGCGGGAACCGCTGATGGCATCGGCGGCGCTGACGAGGATGCCGAGCGGGCCTTCGTGTGGAACCTCGTCGTGGTGCGAGGCGACGGCGTTGATGACTTCGGGGCATTCGCCGTGGCGCTTGAGAATGTCAGCACCCACGATGGCGTGCGGGCCTTCGATCTCGTGGCTGACGGCTTTGCCGATGTCGTGCAGGAGTCCGGCGCGTTTGGCGTTGGCGAGGTCCATGCCGAGTTCGCCGGCCATGAGGCTCATGAACTGGGCGACTTCGACGGAGTGGTCGAGGATGTTTTGCGAGAAGCTGTAGCGGAAATGGAGGCGGCCGAGGAGTTTGGTGATCTCGTCGTGCATCGGAGGCAGGCCGACTTTCATCACGGCTTCCATGCCGAGGCGGACGATGGTTTCGTCCATTTCCTGTGAGACCTTGGCGACGACTTCCTCGATGCGCGTGGGATGGATGCGGCCGTCGAGGATGAGGCGCTGCATGGATTCGCGCGCGATCTCGCGGCGCACGGGATCGAAGCCGGAGAGAACGACGGCGTTGGGCGTGTCGTCGATGAGGACGGTGACGCCGGTGGCGTGTTCGAAGGAACGGATGTTGCGACCTTCGCGGCCGATGATGCGGCCTTTCATGTCATCGCCGGTGAGGGCAATGGTGGCGGTGGTCGTCTCGAAGGTGTGCTCAGCGGCGTAGCGCTGGATCGCGAGGCTGATGATGCGGCGGGCTTTTTCCTCGGCGCGGGACTTGGCGTCGTCGACGATCTTGCGCGTGATATCGCCGGCGTCGCGCTGGGCGGACTGCTCGACCTCGTGTAGCAACTGCGCGCGGGCGTCGGACTCGGTGAGGCGGCTGATGTTCTGGAGTTGGTTCTTCCGTTCCTCGGTGAGATGGATGAGTTCGACGTTGCGCAGTTCCAGTTCGGCAACCGCGCTGGCGTGTTGTTCCTTCTGGCGGCGGAGATTCTTTTCCTCGACGACGATGTTCTCGAGTTGCTGGTTGAGCAAAGCTTCGCGCTGGGCGAGGCGGGCTTCGAGGTCGGCGAGTTCCTTGCGGCGGGCGGTGAAGGCTTGCTCGGTTTGCTCGCGGAGTTTGAGGGCGTCTTCGTTGGCGTTGAGGCGGGCTTCGCGAACGATGGCCTCGGCTTCGCGACGGGCGTTGTCGAGGGTGGTCTGTTCCTGGAGTTTGGCGGCGTTGCGGAAGGCGCGTTCGCGCCAGGCGAAGAGTCCGTAGCCCAGAGCGGCGCCGCCGAGAAGCATGGCGGTCGCTTCAACGTAAATATTGGCCAACAAAAACATTCAGTCGCCGCGCGTGTGGTCGAAGTCGAACCACCGCGACGGAGTTAACAAGCAATTCAAACGAACATCGTGGGTTTCATGGGGCACCGCGTCGACCAACTGGCAATCAAAGCCCACGCCGCATTTGATCCCGGTCACCGTCGCCAGCAGCTGATCGTAGTAACCTTTGCCACGCCCCAACCGCCAACCAGCGGAGTCGAAGCCTATACCGGGAACGAGCACAAAGTCCAGTTGGTTTAACGGCAGAGCGGCACACTCGGGACGCGGTTCGCGGATGCCGAAGCTGCCGGTCGCGCAATCGCGCGCGAGATCGCGGATGAGCGCCGCCTCGTAACACCGGCGGTCAGCGACGAAGCGGGGCAGGGCGATGGTCTTGCCGGCGGCGACTGCGTCCACGACAGCGGGCCAGAGGTCGGCCTCGTCGTGGAGCGGTGAGAACAAGAGCACGGTGCGGGCGTTCTTCCAGACGGCCTGAGCGCGGAGTGACGCGAGAATTTTGGCCGAGGACGTGGCGCGCTCGTCGGCGGTGAGTTGGTGGACGGCGGCGCGAATGCGGGTTCGCAGCGCGGACTTTTGTTCCGGGAGCGACAACGGGTTCATTGCGCTTTCGGCTTCGCGGGTGGGTTCTGCGCAATCAACGCGCGCCACTTCTCCACGCGTTCCTTGATCTTCTTCTCCACGCCTTGCTCGGTCGGCTCGTAGTAACGCTTGGCCGCGCCGAGGTAATCTTGCACGACGAAATGGCCTTCGCCTTCGTGGGCGTATTGGTAACCGACGCCGTGGCCGAGGCGTTTCGAGCCGGCGTAGTGGCCGTCGCGCAGATGGTCGGGCACGGGCAACGTGCGACCGCTCTTCACGTCGTCGAGCGCGGCGTCGATGGCGGCGACGACGGAGTTGCTCTTGTTCGCCGTGGCGATGTAGAGCGCGGCTTCGGCGATGGGAATGCGCGCCTCGGGCCAACCGACGAACTCGGCCGCTTGATGCGCGGCATTCGCGAGCACGAGCGCCATCGGATCGGCGAGGCCAACGTCCTCCGCGGCGTGAATCACGATCCGGCGCGTGATGAAGCGCGGGTCTTCGCCGGCGTGAATCATCTTCGCAAGCCAATAGAGCGTCGCGTCGGGATCGCTGCCGCGCATCGATTTGATGAACGCCGAGATCGTGTCGTAGTGCGCGTCGCCATCGCCGTCATAGACGATCGCTTTCTTCTGAATGCATTGCTCCGCGACATCGAGCGTGAGGTGAATGAACCCGTCGGCACTGGTCGCAGTCGTCAGCGAAGCGATCTCGAGCGAGTTAAGCGCCTTGCGCGCATCGCCGTCGGACACACGCGCGAGATGCTTCAACGCGTCTTCGTCCGCGCGAATTTTCAAGTGAGCAAGGCCGCGCTCGGGTTCGGTGAGCGCGCGGCGCAGCAGGCCGAGCAAGTCCTCCTCAGTGAGCGGGCGCAGTTCGAAAATCTGGGAGCGCGAGACGAGCGGGGAGTTGACGAAGAAAAACGGATTGTGCGTCGTGGCGCCGATCAATCGCACCGTGCCGCTCTCGACATCGGGCAAAAGAATGTCCTGCTGCGCTTTGTTGAAGCGGTGGATTTCATCGATGAAGAGAATCGTCGACTGCCCGGTGTTCTCGAGGCGATTTGAGGCGCTGGCGAGGACGCGCCGCATGTCGGCGACGTTGGATTCCACCCCGCTGAGGCGTTCGAACTTGCTCTTCGTTTGCCGGGCGATGATTTGCGCGAGGGAAGTTTTCCCCGTGCCTGGAGGCCCGTAGAAGATCAGCGATTGGATGCGATCGGCTTCGATGGCGCGGCGGAGCAATTGTCCCGGGCCGAGGATGTGGGTTTGCCCGACGTATTCGTCGAGATTGCGCGGACGCATGCGCGCAGCGAGCGGCGCGGAGGAAAAGGATTCCGTCGCCACCGCGCTTGGGGGAGGCGGAGCCGCGGATTCCTCCGCAGCAAAAAGATCGTCGCGCGCCATAAGGGGAATCTATCAGAAGCGCACGCGCGCCCAAAAGAAAAAGCCGGTCACGCAGTGCGCGACCGGCTGGTAAAAGATTGCCCCGCCATTGCCGTGTGGAACAGTTCCTTTGAACTGCCTGGAAACAGGTGGGATCCAACCGGCGGCATTCGACGTCCAATTAAGGCCTGTCGGTTGTATGCCGGAGTCAAGACCCCGCAACGTATAATTACGGTCCAAGGAATATTGTTTCTGAGCACGAACAGGGTAGGGCAAATTCTAAAATTGTTTTGAAAGAGCGACCGCAACTTTCGTTGCTGGTTTACGATTCAAGGTATCGACTTCCGCGTAGGCTTTCTCAAGAAGAAAAACTTTTAAAATCTTTCGGCCTCGCCCTTGACACGTGCCCCGGACGGTTGCAACAGGGCGATTCCCTAATTCGTGAGGAAGCGCACGAGGGCCGGGTCGTCTGCAAGTTTCTGGAGCGCTTCGGAAACGGCGCCGTTGATCAGTTCAGCGTTGGTTTTCGCCCCCGGCGCTTCCTGCGCGGTGAGGTGTTTCTCAGAGGTGTAGGACATTTCGTAGAAGGTGCCGGAACGGCGGCCGTGCGCATCCAGCGTCGCTTTGGTGTGCACGCCGCCTTTCCAGAAATCCATCGTAGTCTTGTATTCGAGCAGTTTTAGATCGACGCGGAGCGTTGGCGCGGAGTCATCGGTATCGTCGGCGATTTGAAAGCCGCGCTGACGGAAAATGTTCACGATCTCCGTTTGCAACAACTCGCCCAAGTTTTGCTCGCTCTTGATCGTCGCCATTTCCGAATCCAATCCGCGATAGCCGATGATGGGCGACGTGCGTTTGTCGGTCACTTTGATAACCACGCGCGAACCCGGCGCGACGGGGCCGGGAGTCACAGTCACGACCGGTTGAATCTTCACCTTCTGCGGCACAAACGCGCAACCGCTGGTGAAAATACCGAGCGCTGCCAAAATTGTGATGAATCGAGAAATGTTCACGCGAATTCGGTGATTCTTCGTGGAGTTCAGTTGCCTGTCCACTCATTTGATGGCCGTCTTCCTCCGCTAGTTTGAAATTTTTTCTCGCACCAAGTCGGAGAACGCATTCCAATTCGACCATGCAATCCCGACCTCCGTTGGTTCAATTGGCGCTCGATTTTCCAACTGTGGACGAGGCGTTGCGCTTCGCCGAAATCGGCGTTCGCGCGGGCGTGGATATTCTCGAAGCGGGCACGCCGCTGATCGTGGCTCAAGGCGTCGAAGCTATCGGCAAATTGGCGCGCGCGTTTCCCAGCTATCCGATTCTCGCCGACTACAAGACCATGGATTCGGGCGGGAAGAACGTTTTGATCACCCAGAAACAAGGCGCGCACTACATGACTGTTTGCGCGAACGCCGCCGATGAAACGGTGAAAGCCGCCATCGCCGCCGGCAAGCAGACCGGCATCAAAGTCGTCACGGACATGATCGGCGTGAAAGATATCGCTGCGCGCTCGAGCGTGGTGGAACGCTGGGGCGTGGACATGATCTACCTGCACTACGCAGCCGACCAACGCCGCGCGGACGCCACCAAGGACACGACTCAGTGGCTCGAAAGCGTTTTGTCGGTCGTGAAGATTCCCGTCGGCCTCGCGACGTTCGGTGTGGAAGACGCCGTGCGCGCGGCCAAGATGGGAGCCGATCTGGTCGCGGTCGGACATCCATTGTTCGACAGCCAAGACGTGCTCGGGGCCTTGACCGACTACGTGCAACAGGTCAAAGCAAACTATCAGCCGAGGAAATAAAATGAGCGCCACCACGCAACCCGCCGTTGTCACGTTTGATCGCAAACCCTACAGCGTTGAATTGCGCGACGTGCCGGTGCCGACCATCGGCGAGGACGACGTGCTGCTCGAAGTCGCGGCGGTTGGCGTGTGCGGTAGCGATCTCCACATGTGGACCGGCGACCATAGTTGGCCGGTGAAATATCCGTGTGTGCTCGGGCACGAGTTCGCTGGCCGCGTCGGCGAAGTAGGGTCGCGCGTGACGAATTTCAAAGTGGGCGACCGCGTGGTCAGCGAAACGGCGGCAATCATCGATCCAAACAATCCCATGTCGCGGCGCGGGCTCTACAACCTCGACCCGACGCGACGCGGTTACGGCGCGGCGGCCGATGGCGCGATGACGCGTTTCGTTCGCGTGCCGACCCGCATCCTGCATCGCATGCCGGATAATTTGCCGTTCGAAAAAGCCGCGCTCACCGAGCCGTGTTGCGTGGCCTACAGCGCCACGGTCATTAACGCCGACATTCATCCAGGCGACCGCGTCGTCGTGCTCGGTCCCGGTCCGATTGGAATTTTGTGCGCGGCGATTGCGCGGCTCCGCGGTGCGCTCGTGGCCGTCACCGGTTTGGAACGCGACCGCAAGCGCCTCGCGATTGCGGAAAAATACGGCTGCACTGCGATCATTGGCGACGCGTCGGAATGGGCGAAGGCGACGGACGGTCTCGGTGCCGAGGGCGTGATCGATGCGACGGGCCACTCAGCCGCGTTGCAAACCGCGCTCGAACTCGTGCGTCCGGCGGGTTGGATCACCAAAGTCGGTTGGGGGCCGCAGCCGATGAATTTCTCGCTCGATCCGCTTGTGCAGAAAAATGTCCGACTGCAAGGCAGCTTCAGCCACAACTGGCCGATCTGGGAGCGCATCATTCAACTGCTCTCCAGCGGGCAACTCGACGTCGCCCCGATCCTCGGCGGTCAATGGCCGCTCGATAAGTGGCACGACGCCTTCGAGACGATGCACTCCGGCGACATCGTCAAAGCCGTGCTGCGACCGTAAACGCGATTCCTTCAGCGTCCATCAATTCACTTCGGATAGACAAACAGGTTTCAACTCATGGCTCACATTCACGAAAAAATTGATTTCACCGTGGCGATCTTCGTCGTGCACGTCGGCAAAATTTTGTTGATCCACCATCGGAAACTCGACAAGTGGCTGCCGCTCGGCGGGCACATCGAACTCGACGAAGATCCGGAAACCGCCGCATTGCGCGAAGCGAAGGAAGAGAGCGGTTTTGATGTGGAATTGGTCGGTGATCGTCCGCCGACCACCGAACCCGGCACACGCGCGCTGATTGCGCCGCGGTTCCTCGACATCCACCGGATTAACGACACGCACGAGCACATCGGCATGATCTACTGGGCGCGGCCCAAGAACGGGACGATGACGCTAGCTGCCGCGGAACATCACGACATCCGGTGGTGCACCGCCGCTGACCTTGAGAATCTTCAGCCGCCCATGACCAACGCGGTGAAATGGTACTGCCGCAAGGCGCTGGAAGAAGTCCGGTAGTCGGGGAAGGGTTGATTTCAAGTTGCACGGGCGCAAGTTGCGAGGTCGCGGGCTAGTCGCTGGTAAACGAACCTCCATCCTGCAACTTTGAAATCTCCAACCCGCGAAATCCCCGCTCGACATTCACCACGCCCGTCCTCTGTAATTCCCGGCTCGTGACGCCGCCGCGTTTCAAAGTAGGCATCTATGCGCTCGAAGGTCTCAACGCCTTCGCGTCCGCTTACTATTTTAACTATCTCCTGTTCCTGTTCCGTGATGCTTACCAATTCGGCAACCTAGGAAATCTCGCCGTCGGCGCAGGGCACGGATTTCTCTACATCTTTGCGTCGATGTATGCCGGAAAGTTCGGTCAACGACGCGGCTACTTCACGTCGTTGCGGGTGGGCTTCGGCGGACTAGCGCTGAGCATGGTGGGCGCGAGCATGTTACCCGCGCTTTGGGGACAAGTGCTGATGCTCGCGGTGTGGACGCTGGTGTTGTGCTTCACCTGGCCGATGCTCGAAGCGCTGGTGAGCGAGCACGAGGCGCCCTCGGCTCTGCCGCATCGCGTGGGCCTCTACAACGTCACCTGGGCGCTTTGTTCATCCGTGGCGTATTTCGTAGGCGGCACGCTGTACGAGACGCTCGGGCCGAACAGTCTCTACTGGCTTCCGGGGATTTGTTACGCGCTGAAATTCTTCGCCACGTTTCCGCTGCAACGCGCCCACGACGCCTGGCTGGCGAATGACAACGCGTATTCCGCATCAAGGGCAACGGTACCGGGCGCCGCCGTCGATCCCACTGAAGCAGCAATTCGACAACCGTACTTCCTCAAGCTCGCGTGGATCGCTAATCCGTTTTCCTACATGGCGATCAACACGCTCACTGCCGTCGTGCCCGGCATCGCATTGAATGCGGGGTTGGGCGTGGCCGAGGCGGGACGCGTGATGTCAGTGTGGTTCATCGTCCGCGCGCTGTCGTTCGTGGGGCTGTGGTTCTGGCACGGTTGGCACTATCGCTTTCGTTGGTTCATCGGCGCGTTCGTGCTCATGCTCGCGAGCTTCGTTACTCTCATGGTCGTGCATGAAGTGTGGCAATTGATTCTCGCACAAGTTTTCTTCGGCTGGGCCACTGGGCTCATATACTATTCGTCGCTCTACTATTCGATGGACGGGAGCGAGGCGAAGGGCGAGCACGGCGGTGCGCATGAGGCTTTGATTGGTGCGGGGATTTGTGCCGGTCCAGCGTTGAGCGCACTCAGCCTGTGGTTCATACCGTCGCAACCGCTGGGACCAGTCTTGGCCGTTGGCGCGTTTGTCCTCGTGGGCGGCGTGGGTTTGGTGACGGTGCGCGGTCGGGCGCAGCGGACACCGCCTGCGGGTCGTGCTTGATTCGGAGGCGGGTTTCCCCGCAAGCTTTCCGTGTAGTTAACGAAAACAACGCTATGTCATTACTTGCCGGAAAAACGGGAATCGTCTTTGGTGTCGCCAACAAACGCTCCATCGCCTGGGCCATCGCCCAAGCGTGGCACAAGGCGGGCGCCAAACTCGCCTTCACTTATCAGGGCGAACGCCTCAAAGAAAACGTGGAAGAACTCGCCGGCACGTTCGGCGCCGACACGTTGCTGATGCCGTGCGACGTCACGAAGGACGAGGACATCGCGAATGTCTTCCGCACCGTCGGCGAGAAATTCGGCAAGCTCCACCTCCTCCTGCACTCGGTCGCCTTCGCACCGAAGGACGCGCTGGAAGGTGAATTCATCAACACGAGCCGCGAGGCGTATCGCATCGCGCACGATATCAGCGCGTATTCGCTCGTCGCCCTCGCGCGCGGCGCGGCGCCCTTGATGACCGAGGGCGGCAGCATGGTGGCGATGAGTTACTACGGCGCGGAAAAAGTGGTGCCGCACTACAACGTCATGGGCGTCGCCAAGGCGTCGCTCGAAGCGAGCACGCGTTACCTTGCCTACGATTTGGGTCCGAAGAAAATCCGTGTGAACTGCATCAGCGCCGGTCCGATGAACACGCTCGCGGCGCGCGGCATCAGCGGTTTCACCGAGATGCTCAAGCACTACGAGGCGCACTCGCCGCTGAAGCGCAACGTGCTCCCGGAAGAACTCGGCGCCACGGGAACGTTCCTCGCCAGCGACGGCGCGGCCGCCATCACGGGCCAAGTTATCTACGTGGATAGCGGTTACCAAATCATGGGGATGTAACCGCATTCCGTAGCGCGAACGCAGGCTAAAGCCTGCGGCTACAGGTTGCGCTGGCGCGGGCTGAAGCTTGCGATTACTTTGCCCGCGTGGCTGATCAGGTGCTCCAAATCAAAAATACGTTTGCCGCCGTGCAAGATCACGCGCGGCAGTTCAGTGACTTCACGTTTGTTTACCCGGTCATCTCGCGGCGCTCGCGGGGCCTTTCCATTGGCATCAACCTGAATCCAGACAAGGTCTGCAACTTCGACTGCGTGTATTGCGAAGTCGATCGCAAGATTCCCGGAAAGGTATCGAACGTCGATCTGAACCAGATGCGCGATGAGTTGAAGGCGATGATTCATTTCGCGCGCGACGGCGGATTGGCGAAGGAGCCGAAGTTCAACGAAGTCCCCTGGCTCACGCGCGACGTGAAGGATATCGCGTTTAGCGGCGACGGCGAGCCGACGATGATTCACAACTTCGCCGACTGCGTGCAGACGGTGGCGGAGGTGAAGCGCGAACTTGGCCTCGATAAAACGAAGCTCGTTTTGATCACCGATGCGGCCGGCCTCGACAAGGCCGACGTGAAGCGCGGCCTGGAAATCATGGACGCGAACAACGGCGAAGTCTGGGGCAAACTCGACGCCGGCTCGGAAGCGCACTTCAAACTAGTCAATCGGACGAGCGTTCGCTTTGACCGGATTTTGAAAAACCTGCTCGAAACTGCGCGGGTGCGACCGATCGTTATCCAGAGTTTGTTCCTGAAAGTTCACGATCAACCGATGTCGGTCGACGAGTTGAATGCGTATTGCGAACGCCTCAATGAAATTGTGCGTGGCGGCGGGAAGATCAAGGAAGTCCACGCCTACACGGTGGCGCGTCCGACTCCAGAAACATTCGCTACGAAGCTTTCCACGGCGGAATTGAACGCCATTGCGCAGACGATTCGGCTGAAGACCGGGCTCATGGTGCAGGCGTTCGACTAGATCAAAACGCCAACCAAGCAACCGCGAAACACGCGAATACAAAAGCCGATTGGTTCGGCTACGATTGGCGAATCTAGCGCCGCAGAACTTTTCCACTCCGCGCTTTGGTCGGGGCCCTTCGCGCACGTCGCGGGCGGAATTCGACGCCTCCGTCACTCCTCAATCCACACCAGCGTGCCTTCGGGGACTTGATCGTAGAACGGAATGAGATCGGCGGCTGCGAGGTGAATACAGCCACACGAGGCCGGTTTGCCCAAAGTCGTATCGTCGCCGACGCCGTGGATGTAAACGTAGCGATTGAACGTGTCCACTTCGCCGCCACGATTGAAGCCGGGTTCCAATCCCTCAAGCCACAGTATGCGATGAGCGATCTTCGCGTCGGGCATTCCGTCCCACGTGAAACCGATCGGCACTCGGCTTTTGAAAACGGTTCCTACAGGTTGTCCGCCGCCGATCTTTTGCGCTATGCGATGCAAACCGAGCGGCGTGCAATTGGAGTTGGCGACCTGCCCGATGCCGAAACGTGAAGTCGAGATGACGTAGCTGCGACACACTTCGTATGTAGGCGTTTGGTCAGTGATCTCAGTGTCTTTCGTCCGCTCGAAAAGCGTAGCGCTTTGCGTGGCGACCGAGGCGGAGAATACGAACTGTGTCGGCGCAACGCCGTGCTGATGGCAGCGAGCGAAGAAATCGGCGGATGGTCGCGCCACGGAAACCATGTCAGGACGCTTTCACGAACTTCTTCACCAACACCTTTGATTTGCGACCGCTCAAATCGTAACGCTCGCGGCGGACTGGCGGAAGATCGTCCGGCGTGCCTTCGCTGAAGCCGCCTTTGGATTGGAAGTAGGTGAACGCCTGCGTGGAGAGCGTGATCAATTCGCTGAGCCCAAGTTCACGCGCCTTGCTTTCGACGAACTGAATCAGCTTGCGACCGATGCCTTGGTTCTCGTGCGACGGGCTCACGAAAAGAAACGCGAGCTCGCCCTTGTTCTGTTCCGGATAAACATGCAGCGCGACACACGCCACGGGGTTCTTGTCGATTTCGAAAATGTAGTAGTCGCCGATCTGTTTCTCGATCGTCATCCGCGTCCGCTTCACGAGCTCTTCGCTGGCGACGGAGTTCTTCGTCAGCAGCAGAATGGCGCGAATGTCCTTCTTCATCGCGCGACGGATCTGCTGATACTCGTTCGCGTAAATCAACGTGCCGATGCCTTCGTTGGAAAAGACTTCCGCCAGGAGGCCTTCGTCGACGCGACCGTTGATGATGTGAACACGCGGAATGAATTTCGCGATGCACGCAGTCACCGCGTTCTGCGCTTTCGACAGGGTTTCCGGCGTAAACGTGCTCGGAGCGGTTACAATCAGTTTCTCCAAATCCGAAGCGAGCATCTGGCGAATGACCTGCCCATTCTGGAGCAAGCCATCCTGAGTGGTGATGTAAATGAGCTTGGTCGCCTTCAGCGCCTCGGCCATCGCCACCGCCACCGCGTCGGAGTTCACCCGATAGGTCTTTCCTTCGCCATCGAAACCCAGCGGTGGAACAACGGGGACGATTCCTTTTTCGAGCAACGTGTTCAACAGTTCCGTGTCCACACGTTCGACTTTGCCGGTGAACAAATGATCCACGCCGTGAATGATGCCGAGCGGGTGCGCGATGATGGCATTGGTGCACGCGGCGCGAAGATCGTTCGCGGAAAGCCCTTCGAGAATTTCGTGCGTCAGACGGTTGGCGGCGGTGAGCGCCAGCTTGAGCGTCTCGGTATCGGTGATGCCGCTGCCGTCGAGATTGGAGGCTTTGACGTTCTGCTGTTCGGCGAGCAGTTGAATCTGCGCGGCGGCGCCGTGAACGAGCACCACGCGGATGTTCAGCGAGCGCAGCACGGCCACATCGAGCAGGATGTTGGCAAAATTTTCGTCCGTCACGACCGCGCCATCGACGGCGATGATGAAGGTCTTTTCGCGGAAGCGCGGAATGTATTGCAGGATTCCCCGCAGGTCAGTCGGTTTCACGTTTGATTAGGTCACTCGAGTCGAGGGAATAAGTAGTCGGTCCACGCACAGATTCAACTGCTAATTCGACCTTCCATTCGCGGCACGCGAGTGATCACTTGCCGAGAACGCTCTTCAACGCCGCGAGACAGCGGGAATTCTCCTCCGCAGTGCCGATGGAAATGCGGATCCACTCGGGCAATTGATAGCCCGCCATCGGCCGGGTGATCACGCCGCGCTTCTGCAACTCGCTGAAAACTTTTTGTCCGTCGCCGACGCGCACGAGGATGAAGTTGGCGTGCGAGGGGACGAATTCGAGGCCGAGTTCACTCAGCGCTGCTTCAAAGAAGCGGAGACCCTTGGAATTGTTTTCGCGCGTGGCCCGCAGGTGTTGCTCGTCTTCAAGCGCGGCGAGCGCACCGGCTTGAGCGATGGAGTTGATATTGAACGGCTGTCGAATCTTCTCAAGCGACGCGATGAGATCGGGATGGCCTATGCCGTAGCCAAGCCGCAGGCCGGCGAGGCCGAAGATCTTCGAGAACGTGCGCATCAGCAGCAGATTGGGCTTCGCGCCGCCACGGATGAGCGGGATCAAGTCGAGTGAGTCGTCGAGGAATTCGATGTAAGCTTCGTCCATCACGAGGAGTATGTGCGCGGGAACTTCGTTAACCAGGCGCATCACTTCTTCGCGCGACGCCAGCGTGCCGGTCGGATTGTTCGGGTTCGCCACGAACATCACGCGGGTCTGCGGCGTAATGGCGCGCAGCATCGCCGGCAGATCGTGCGCGTGATTCTTTGCCGGAACGGTGATGACGTTCGCTCCAAATAATTTCGCGACGATTGGATAAATCGCGAAGCAATACTGCGACACGACGACGTCCATGCCGGGGCGCATCAACGCGTGCCCGACGAACTCGATGATTTCGTTGGAACCGTTGCCAAGGATCAAGTGCGCGGGTTCGGTACCGAGCTTCGCAGCGAGTTTCTTTTTGAGATAAAACGCGCTGCCATCGGGATAAAGATGGAGATTCGCGACCACTTTCTGCATCGCCTGCAACGCCGCGGGCGAAGGGCCGAGCGGATTTTCGTTCGAAGCGAGCTTGATGATGCTGCTCGCAGCAAGGCCGAGTTCGCGCGCGACTTCTTCGATCGGCCGGCCGGGAACGTAAACGGGGAGCGTGGCGAGGTTGGGATTGAGTTCGGGCTGAGTCGGCATTTAGAGAGCTTTCAGAATTTTGTCTACGTCCACGTGCTGGGCGATCATTTTTTGGATGAGAGAGATTTTCTCGGTGTCGTTCGGGCGCGTCTTCACGATCATGTCGTAAACGATGGAAGCGACGCGGTAGAGATCTTCATTGGTGAAGAATACCGGGAAAGGCATTTCGTTGATCAGCCGCATCAACTGGCTTTCCGGTCGTTTCGCTCCGGTCAAGATCATGCCGGCGAGGCCATCGGAACCGCCGCGCGTGGAATAGTGTGCCGAGGCCGCCATGATCATATCATCGCGGTCCACGGGTGTGATCATTAACGCGCCGCGCTTGAAGGAATGCAGCGCGTTTTGAACCGCCATCGCGCCGATGACGACGTGGTCGACGAGTTGGTAGGCCTGCTTCGACCTGTGCAACCATTCGCCGCGAAATTCTTCGCACACGACATCGAACGTCGGCTTGGTAAGGATGATTTGATTTGGAATGACGCCAAGCAACTCAAGCCCCCGCCGCTTGAGTCCTTTGCGGGCGAATTCCGCGACGAGATCGACCTTATCGCTCATCACCTTGTTGAGAATGACGCCGATGACTTGGACGCCCTCCTTTTCGAACAACGCCTGGTTGATGGCGACTTCGTCGATTGGCTTTCCAATGCCCCCGCGCGTCACGATGATCGCTTTCGCTCCGAGAATTTTAGCCACGCGCGCGTTCGAAAGATCGAAGACCGAGCCAACGCCGGCATGTCCCGAGCCCTCGCACAGCACGAAATCCTTTTCCCACGCCACGCGGTCGAAGGCTTTCTCGATGCGCTTCACCAGCGCGTCGTAGTTGGATGACTGGAGATATTTGCGGGTAAAATCCGGTTCGACTGCGATGGGGCTCATGTCCACCAGCGGACAGTTTAGCCTGAACACGCGATCCATCAGAACGGTGTCTTCGTCGATTTTCTGCTCATCGATCTCTACGAAGCGCTGGCCGACCGGCTTGATGTAGCCAACGCGACCGTAGCGTTTTTGCAGACTCGTGAGTAGGCCGAGCGAAGTGGTGGTCTTTCCGTCGTTCTGCCGGGTGGCGGCAATGAAGACGCGGGGCGTGGTCGTATTCATTCGCTCCTCATTCGCCCGGAAGCTTGGTGCCGGCGTCCGGATACAGTTCTGCGTAATCGATCGATTGCAGGCCGACAATGGCCGCGACACCGAGGATGTCATGCGCCGTCGAACCGCGCGACACGTCCGCTGCCGGACGATCGAGGCCGAGGAGAATCTGGCCGTAAGCGTTCGCTCGCGACATGTGCTGAATCAACTTGCTCGCGATGTTGCCAGAATTCAGGTCGGGGAAAACCATCACGTTCGCTCGACCGGCCACTTTGCTGTCGGGCAACTTGCGCGCCGCGATTTCGGGCACGAGCGCCGCGTCCACCTGCAATTCACCGTCGAAATCCGCCTCGACCTTGAACTTGTCCGCCTTCTGTTGGGCCAACGCCGTTGCTGCCTGCACCTTGCCGATCGAGGGATGCGTCGCGCTGCCCTTCGTCGAATAGGAAAGCAACGCCACGCGAGGGCGCACACCGAGCATCTGGCGCGCAAGTCGCGCCGTGCTCACCGCAATGTCCGAAAGCTGCTCAACCGTTGGTTCAGGAATGACGCCACAGTCCGCCATGAACATCACGCCGTTCTCGCCGAAACGGGTGTCCTCGACCTCCATCACCATGCAGCTTGATGCGGTGGTGGCTTGCGGCGCCACCTTGATGATTTGGAACAGCGGCCGCAGCACGCTGCCCGAGTATTGATTTGTTCCTGAAACGATGCCGTCCACCTGATGCATCGCCACCATCATTGCGCCGAAGAAATTGGGCTTGAGCATCGCCTCGCGGGCCTCCTTTTCCTTGATGCCTTTCATGCGGCGCAGCATCTCGAAACGTTTCGCGAATGGCTCGAGTTCCTCGCTCTCGGCGGGATTGATAATGCGCACGCCTTCGAGCGAGACGTTGAGCTTGGCAGCCTCTTCCTTCACCTTGGTGCGATCGCCGAGGAGGATCGGGACGCCGAGGCGGAGCGAATAAAATTGCCGGGCGGCCTGCAATACGCGCGGTTCGGTCCCTTCCGGGAACACGATCCGCTTCGGATGCCGCTGCAGTTTTTCGATGACACTGCCTATAAAACGCATGGCAGGAGAAGTAACCGACGAACGAGCAAACTGCAAGGGTGGGAAAACCTCGGAGGACCAACGTGCTTTGTCATCATTTGGCAACGCGGCGGCACTTCGAAGTTTTCAGAATCCTCAAATGCATCTCCCTACCGCAATGCACTTGCGTTGCTATGGGGGAATCTCCTAGATAGTCGGCAATGAAAACGCGCGCGTTCCTTGGCTTGCTGCTGGCCAATGCGCTCGTCGTGGCGTTGGGCTGGCACTTCTTCGCGCAACGTGGCGCTGCGCCGATCGTGCCGGAGTCGGAGCTTTCCCCCAAGGAACGTCTCCGTCAGGCCGCTCGTTCCGCCGCCCCCCGCACTTCCAGTTTGCCCCCGCGCGAAGTGGTGGTGTATCGCACCAATCAATTTCGCTGGAATCAAATCGAGTCCAGCGATTATCGCCAATACATCGCCAACTTGCGCTCGGTGGGTTGTCCCGAGAGTACGATCAAGGATCTCATTCTCACCGACATCATGAAGCTGTATGCGGCGCAACGGGGAAAGTTTTCGGACAACGGTCGCGAGTTCCGGTATTGGGAGACGAACGAAAAGCGCGCGCTGAACGCGCGCCAACTTGCCGACCGCGAGAAGCAGCTCGCGAGCATCGACAAGGAGATTCCCTCCGTGTTGCGCGAGTTGCTCGGGATCAATTATGAGCGCGAGCTGCGGCGTTACTTTGTGGACGATCGCGAGGACGAGAAGCGGCTGGCGTTCCTCGACGAAAAAAAGCGCGACCAGATTCTCGCCTTGCGCGACCAGTTCGAAGGCGTGCGGGAGAAGATCATGGCGCGCGCCGCGGACGGGAAACTTTCCCCGAGCGATCTGGAGAAACTGCGCGCGATCGACGAGCTCCGCAATGGAATGCTGGCCGACATGTTGTCGCCGCAGGAGCGCGCGATGTTCGATCTGACGGCGTCACCGACCGCGGAGCGTTTGCGCGGGGAGTTGGTGGGCTTCAATCCGAATGAGACCGAGTTCCGGCAGATCTTCGAGCGATGGCGCGCCTTCGACGAGAAGTTCGCCTATGCCGGCCCCGAGGCCGAGGCGGCGAAGGAAACGGAGCGGTTGCGCATCGAAGGAGAAATCAAAGCCACGCTCAGCGCCGAGCGCGCGGCGGATTACGATCGAACGAAGAACCGGAGTTATCAGGATCTTGTGCTGTTCAGCGAGCAACAGGAACTGCCGCCGGGCACCGCAGCGAACCTAATGCAGATGCAACAGCTCGCACAGGAGGTGCGCGGAAAATTGCTCGCGAACGCGGATATTTCCCCGGAGCGGCGCGAGGCAGCGCTCCAGGAGCTAAAACGCGAAGTGGAAAGAAATTTGCGCATCACCCTCCCGCAGTCGGTTTACGAGAATTATCAACGCACGTTCGGCAACTGGCTGGCGACGTTGAACAAGGGAGGCAGCTCCAACACGCCGTAAGAGCTGAATTCGCGTTCCCGTGCTTCGCGACAGTTAGTTGGTCGCCGGCAAATTGCGCCCCACTTTGGTCACGAGCGTCTCCACATTGAAGGGTTTCACGATGTAATCGCGGATGCCGATTCTGGCGATGGCGTCAACTTGTTCCGGAAGAGATTCGGCAGTGAGCATGATGACGGGTGTATCGCGGAGGGTCGGCTCGCCTTTAAGTTTGGTGAGCATTTCCACGCCGTTCATCAGAGGCATGGAGACGTCGAGCAAGATAAGGTCGGGAAGTTCGCGGGCGGCTGTTGCGAATCCTTCATCGCCATTGCCTGCTTCGAGCATGGTGCAGTTGAAGCGCGCCAAGGCGCGACCGACGAGGGCGCGGATGGTTTGGCTGTCATCGATGGTGAGAATTTTCATAATAATTTTAACTAGGCGGCGTGAGCCGCGACTTCTGTAGTGAGTTCGACCAAGGCGTGGGGATCAAGGATCAGCCCGACGCGTCCGTCGCCGAGGATGGCGGCGCCGGCCAGGGCGCGGGTTTGTTTGAAAGTTTCGCCGAGACTTTTGATGACGACTTCCTGTTTGCCGAGCAGTTGATCGACAATGATGCAACGCGCTTCCTTGCCCGCCTCGACGACAACGGCGATGGATTGAGTCGGATCGGTGGACGTTGGCGTCACGCCGAGGTAATCGTGCAATCGCAACACCGGGCGGAGTTTTCCACGAACGCTGATCATTTCACCACGGCCGTGAACGGAGCTGATCATTCCCGCGGTCGGGCGGAAGGATTCGCAGACCGACAGGGTGGGCAGGATGTAACGGTGTTCGCCCACGCCGACGATCAGGCCGTCGATGATCGCGAGCGTCAACGGGAGGAAGATGCTGAAGGTCGATCCCTGGCCGAGGGTGGATTGAATGTCCACCTTGCCCCGCAATTTCTCGATGTTCCGGCGCACGACGTCCATCCCGACGCCGCGCCCGGACAGATCGGTGACGACCTCGGCCGTCGAAAATCCGGGAGCGAAGATGAGGTTGAAGATTTCGTTCTCCGTCAGCGAATCGTCCGCGCGCACAATTCCCTTCTCCACGGCTTTGGCCAGCAGGCGCGTGGTGTCGAGGCCATTTCCGTCGTCGCGGATTTGGATGACGATGTTTCCGCCTTGATAGAACGCCTTCAACCACACGGTGCCTTGCGGGGGCTTGCCGCGCTTCTGGCGCACGTCCGGCATTTCGATGCCGTGATCGATGGCGTTGCGGATCATGTGAATCAGCGGGTCGCTGATCTCTTCCACGATGGTGCGGTCGAGTTCAGTCTCTTCGCCTTCCATGATCAGCTCGACCTGCTTGCCGATGCGGGCGGCGGTGTCGCGCACAAGGCGGTTCATCTTCTGGAAGGTGGCGCGAATCGGCACCATGCGCAGTGACATGGCGGTGCGTTGGAGCTCTTTTGTGATACGACCGAGCTGCGCGAGGTCACGCGTGAGCTGTTCGTCTTGCACGGAAACCAGCGCACGATTCTGGACAACCAACGACTGGCCGATGACCAGCTCGCCGACCAAGTCCACGAGGCTGTCCAGTTTGCCGGTGTCGACTTTGACGGCGCTGCCTGACGCGGAAGCTTTCGGTGCGGAATTGCTTTCCGCGCGAGCGGGCACCGGCGTCGGAGCGGGAGCCGCAGGTGGCGTGAACGCGACGTTGACGATCGGGGCGTTGACGGGAGCTGTCGCCAAAGGAGCTTGTGGAGCCGCTGGTGCAATCGTTGCAGCTGGTTCAATCACCGCAGCCGCTGCCGGCGCGGGAATTTCTCCTCGCAGGATGGCGCGAATGCGAGCGAGCAGTCGCAACGTCGGAACGGAGATGGACGCCAGTTTTTTTCCGGAAAGTTGGGCGTCGATCTCGACGACGAATTGTTTCAGCGCGTCTCCGCCTTCGAGGATCAGATCAATGACGGGGCGGGTGACGGCGAGCTTGTGCTGGCGCACCTGATCGAGGAGCGATTCCAACTCATGGGCCAGCGTTTGAATGACGGTGAGCTGCACGAAGCCGGAGCCGCCCTTAAAGGTGTGAAACGCGCGAAAGATCGTGTTGATCGTGTCGGCGTTGTTGGGGTTGTCCTCCAGCACGAGCACGCCCTGCTCGATGTTGATGAGGTGTTCGTTCGAATCGTTGATGAACTCGCGCAGCAAGTCGCCGTCGGCTTCGATGTTAATCGTGAACGAAGGTTCTTCCGCGGCGGCCGCGCTCTCGATGGCGGCAGAAGGTTGGCTTCCACTCGAAGCGGCTACCGGCGTGGGAGCAGGCGCTGCTTGCGCCCAATCGTCCGGCGTCGCAGGCAGGGCGGCTTTCTGCTCGAGGGCGCGCAGGGCATTTTGCATCCACGTCACGAAATCATTGAAGTTTTTAAGGACGGGTGCCGTGAAGAGACCGGTGGTATCGAGGATGCCATCCACCCAGCGTCGAGCGGAGCGCACGGCGTTGGCGAGGGGTTCTGGTGCGGCATTTCCGTCGATCAACGATTCCATTTCCAGCAGCAGGCTGTTGATGGGGAGCAAGCCGTTGTCCGAACCGGCTTCCGCGAAGACGATCTCGGTGGCGAACTTGCCGGTGGTTTCCTTGAGGCGCCCGATTTGTGATTCGTTCATACTAGTAATATCGGAAGTTCAAAAATCTTTGTTTGCAAATTGGGAGCTAGTGGCCGCAGGGCGCTCGTTGGGGGCGCTGGCCGCAGTTTTTGGCGCGAGAGTTACGATGCGACCGATCCGTTCGATGACGACCTCTTCCTTGAACGGCTTGACCAGGTAATCGCGTACGCCCAACCGAGCCATACGCACCATCGTCTCGCGTCCGCCTTCTGCGGTGAGCATGACGACGGGGATGGATTTGAGCGCGGGGTCGGCTACCAAACGGCTCATGGTCTCGAATCCGTCGAGCACCGGCATCGTGTAATCGAGCAGGATGAGATCGGGTTTCTCGCGAGCCGCCGCTTCCAAGCCATCGGCACCGTTGATCGCCTCGATCACGACGCAATCAAAGCGCTTGAAGGCTTTGGCAACTGCGAGGCGGACCGTCTTGCTATCATCGACGGTGAGCAGCTTGAGCGTCTTCGGTTTGTTGGGAACCGTCAGCATGATCTCGGCGATCATCCGATGTTCTCCCGCGCGGAATGCCATCGTCGTGCGAACGGCGGTTGCGCCGCATTCCATGCGCAAGTGATGGCCGCGCAGGACCGAAGGGACCGTCAGCGTGCAGTTCCAACCGAGATCGCACAGGCGATATTTCACCGCACCCACCACGACGTTGCCCAATTCGGCGATCGCGTCGTTGATGATGTCGTCACTCTCCACTTCGTCTTCGTCGTGTCCGACCATGCGGCTCGCGATGGTTTTGGCAAAACTGATGCCGGTGTAGAGATGAATGATGCCGGTGATGTCGCCGATAAATCCGACGGAGCTGACGATCTGGCCGGCGTCCTCGTCCGCCAGCGGGAAGGGTTCGTCGTTGATCATGTCGAGGTTGAACATGTCTTTGAAGAGCGTGCGCACAGAGGTGCGCGCTAATTCCTCGACAGTGGCGTGGACGTTGCGTGACGCGGGCTGGTTGTCGAGCAGCGGTGAGGGAGTTGCTGGCGTGTTCATTGTTCAGTTGATTTATCGACGCGGTTCAATTCATGCGGCGCACTTCGTGTTAACCAGGGCAGGGCTGATCAGTTGCTCCAAGCGAGGACCGACCTGATCCAGGGGCAGAATCTGCTGGGCCGCGCCACAACGAATTGCCTCGCGCGGCATCCCAAAAACGACACACGTCTCCTCGTTCTGCGCGATGGTGCGGGCGCCCGCTTCGCGCAAATGAAGCAATCCGGCCGCGCCGTCGGCACCCATGCCGGTCAAGACCGCCGCGACGGTGCTGGGCCCGGCGCCGCATTTCACCGCGGAGTCGAAGAGGATGTCGACCGCGGGACGTTGAAAATGAATCTGCGGACCTTGATTCAAATCCACGGTGTATTGAGTGCCGCTCCATTTCAGAATCATGTGATAGCCGCCCGGAGCGATGAGAGCCACGCCACGCTGGACCACGTCGCCGGCCTTGGCCTCGCGCACTTCCATTGCGCAGATCTGATTCATGCGGTCGGCAAAGGCCTTGGAGAAATACGCCGGAATATGTTGCACGATGCAAATGCCGGGAAGGTCGCCACTAAGGGAGGTCAACACGGTCTTGATCGCCTCGGTGCCGCCGGTGGATGCGCCCAAGAGAATGATGCTACGAGCTGGAAAGTTGCGGCCACTCACGGCTCCGCCAGCTTGCGGCGTTCGCATTGCGGGACGGGCGGTTGAAGTCGCGTTCGGTGAAGGTTGGTTCGGCACGCGGACACGCGCACCAGCAGCTGCGCGGATTTTCTCGGCGAGTTGCTGGCCGTCCTCCACGGCTGAGAATGCGCCTTGAGGTTTGCCGAGCACGTCGACCGCGCCCGCCTGCAAAGCTTCCAGGGTCTTTTCCGAACCGGATTGCGTGAGCGAACTCATGATGATGACCGGCATGGGCCGGTGTTGCATGATGAGTTTCAGAAAAGTGATTCCGTCCATGCGGGGCATCTCGATGTCGAGCGTGAGGACGTCGGGATTGAGTTCCTTGATCCGGTCGCGGGCGATGTAGGGATCGGGCGCGGTGCCGACCACCTCGATATCTGCAAACGGCGCGAGGCTGTTGCTCACCACCCTCCGCACCAGCGCGGAGTCATCGACGATCAACACACGAATACGTTTTAGACTCATGATTTGTCGGAGTTAACCAAAGCGAGTTGTTCCAAACGTGGCCCGATACTGCGAAGCGGCAGGACATCCTGCGCGGCGCCCAGACGGATGGCCTGGCAGGGCATTCCAAATACAATCGAAGTGGCTTCGTCCTGCGCGATGGTTTTGGCGCCCGCTTCGCGAAGCTCGAGTAATCCGGCCGCGCCGTCTCCCCCCATGCCGGTCAACACGGCGGCGATAGCGTGAGTGCCGGCGCCCGCGCGCACCGCGGATTGGAAAAGTATATCCACGGCGGGGCGTTGATGGTGAACCTTCGGCTCTTGATTGAGCTCGACGATGTAGTGGCCTCCGGTCCACTTGAGGACCATGTGAAAGCCGCCGGGCGCCACCAACGCCAAGCCCGGTCGCACCACATCGCCGTGCTCGGCTTCACGCACATCCATCGCACAAAGTTCGTTCATTCGGTTGGCGAACGAGGCGGAGAAACGCGGCGGGATATGCTGCACGATACAAATCCCCGGCAGATCGCGCGGCAGCGACGTGAGGACGACTTTGAGCGC
Source organism: Limisphaerales bacterium (assembly GCA_044224905.1). Lineage (GTDB taxonomy): Bacteria > Verrucomicrobiota > Verrucomicrobiia > Limisphaerales > JBGAJN01 > JBGAJN01. The sequence continues at coordinate 166,662 of JBGAJN010000004.1, read as the reverse complement.
TTCCGTGCCGCCGGTAGACGCGCCGAGCAGAATGATGTCGCGTGCAGAAAAGCGGCGATTCTCGTCATGCGCTGCAGGTTCGATCGCGCGCTGAGGACGTTGCGTGATCGAAGGCTTGGTGGGCGTAGGTTCGGCGGTGGCCGAAACAGCGGCGAGAATTTTTTGCGCGAGCAGAGCCCCGGTAATCTCGGACTTGTTGACTACGTCCACGGCGCCAGCGTTGAAAGCTTGCGTGATGCGGTCGGCGTTTTTCTCGGTAAACGAGCTCATCACAATCACGGGCAACGGACGGTGCTTCATCACGATTTTAAGGAAAGAAAGACCATCCACACCGGGCATCGACAGATCCAGAACCATGACGTCGGGCTGCACGTCGCTGATCATATCGCGCGCCGCGCGAGAATCGGAGGCGGTGCCAACGACCTCGATATCTGGAAAGCGCTCGAGGGAGGAGGCGATAACACGACGCACCAGCGCGTCGTCATCGACGAGCACAACGGTGATGCGTTTGGTGTTCATAAATCAGGAGGCGCGCGTTGAAATGACGTCTTCAACCGCGGCGGCGGTTTTCAACAAACATTGATCGAGGTCGTTGGCGGTGACTTCGAGTATGTCCAACGCTTCCGGGTGACAGCGGACGGCGTTGGTTTGATGTCCGTAGCTGTGACCAAGCGTGTGGGCGAGGACGTCGCCGAGATGTACGTAGGCGGCGAGTTGTTCGGCCGGTTTAGCGAGTGCGGGATCGTGGTGATGCCTGACTGCGCGCACCAGATTGTCAGGGAAGTTCCACCGTTGAAGCAAACGGCCACCGATTTCGGCGTGTTCGACTCCGAGTATTGATTTCTCGGCTTCGATGAACGAGACCTGCGACTTCTCGGTTTCGGCCACGACTTTGTCGAAAGTTTCAGCCATCGCGGTGCTGAGGACCAGTTTGCCGATGTCGTGCAACAACGCGGCGGTGAAAACGATGGACTCATCGCCGCCCAATTCGTGAGCGATGGTTTTGGCGGCGACCGCAGTCACCGCGCAATGTGTCCACAGCTCGCCCTGACGGATTCCGTAAGCTTGTTGAGCCGAGCCGAGCGTGCGCTCGCCGACGACGCTGGCAACGATGCGATAGATCTCGCCCATGCCGATCCGCATCACTGCCGGGTGCAAGTCCTGCACCGGTTCCGCAAAACCGAAGTGCGCGCTGTTGCAGCGTCGCAGCACCTGCGCCGTAAGGGCAGGGTCGAACAAAATCAACCGCACGACTTGCTCGGCGGTGGCGTTTTCCTGGCGCAACACGGCTAGCAACTCCGGAAGGATGCGCGGTGCTGGTGGCAGCGTCTTGACCTTATCGATGATGGAATCAAGGGCTTGCATAATCAGTTGCCTCTGCACAGCAGGAAATCGTCCGTTTGCCCGGAAACTTTCAACCGAACCTCGCCAGTGCGTACGTTGAACAACATCGTCCGACTGACCAGGCCGCCCACCTGGGTTGCCTGGACCGTGAGCCCGTGTTGATTGAACAGGGCCATCACCGCGTCGTGATTGCGTTTGCCGATGTTGAAGATTCCGCTCGTATCCATCATGTGGGCGCCGCCGGCGACGCAGATCACCACGCGATGTTTGTCCGCCTTCATCTGGTAAGCCGCCCGGAAGAGAGCCGGGATGCCGGTGTCGGCAAACATCGCCGGTTGCACCGCTGCCTTGCCGGGATTAATCGAAGAGTCGGGAAGCATGAGGTGGAGCATTCCGCCTACGCGCGTTACGGGATCGAAAATGGTTACCCCGATGCAGGAACCCAGCGAGTAGGTAGCAATCACCACGGAAGGGTTGTTGGAGACGGCGAGATCGCCGACCCCGACCACCACTTTCTGCTCGAACCCGGCGAGCGCGCCTAGACTGGGTGATGCCATTTTGGTCTCTGGTCGTTAAACGAGTTGGTAAACGCTTGGCCGCACGCAGCGCAGTGGGACGTTGAGTCCGTTCAGGCTCTCCGAATGACCGATCAGCAAGTGACCCTTCGGCACGAGAAAGCGGCAAAGCCGGTTGACGAGTTGCTCCTGCGTCTGGCGATCGAAATAGATCATGACGTTGCGGCAGAAGATGAGTTCGAAGGGCTGACTGTGCTCGTAGCTCTCGATGAGATTGATCTGCAGGAACGTGGCGCGCTCGGCCAGGTCGGGTTTGACGCGATAGTAACCTTCCCAGCGACCGACACCTTTTTGAAAATATTTGCGCAACCATTCCTGAGGAATGGTTCGAATTCGCTCCTCGGCGTATACGGCGCGCTGCGCGGTCGCGAGCACTTTGGTCGAGATGTCTGAGCCGGTGATGCGCCAGTCCCAACGTTGCGCGAGCGGGAAATGTTCCGCCAGATACATGGCAATTGTGTATGCCTCTTCGCCGGACGAACTCGCCGCGCTCCAGACGTTGAAGCGTCGCTGGCCGGTCGGGACCACTGCCGGAAGCCCGTGCTGAACCATGAATTTAAAGTGATCTTCCTCGCGGAGGAAGTTCGTAAAATTTGTCGTCAACGCATCGACGACGAGCGTGAATTCATTCTCGTCCGCTTCGGTTCGCAGAAAGTTGCAATACTCCTCGAGGGTTGCGTGGCCATGGTGGCGCATGCGCTTGCCGAGGCGGGCTTTGATCAGCTGCTCTTTGCCGTCGTGAAGCTTGATGCGGCAACGGTCGTAGATGAGGTCGATGACGTATTGGTAGGCTTCAGTTTCTGGAGTGCTAACTTTCATGCGATAGCCGGTTCAGCCGTTGAACGGATTCACGCTGATATCCACAAACAACAAATGTTCGGCGCCTTTGAAGGCCAGCCGCCGCCGTCCGCCGCCTGAGATCCCCTTGAGTTTAAAATCATCAGTGCGTGTCACTGAGGGAGGCGACAGCGTGCAAGTGAGCCCGGCGTCGCAGAGATTCGATTTGAAGTTCCCTACCACCATGTTGACCAGCTCGCCGATGACGTCATTAATCGTTCCGGATTCCGTCGTTTCCTCGACGGTTTGACCGAGTACGGTGGCGGTGAGTTTCTGGGCGGATTCCTCCGTGAAACGCAGTTGAACCCAACCAGTCGCGTGACCTTCAAAGCTGGCCGAGCCGAGCACGTGAGTCTCCTCGAATGGGAAAACGTCTTCGATGGCGACGGGCTTCAAATCCATCTCGAGGATGGTGTGGAATGTCTTCTGCACCGCGCGCGTGACCGGATCCACCATGGCGACAAGAAACGCCGTGCCGACTCCGAGCCGGCCAATCGCCTCGTCGACCGTCTTTACGTCGTACTCAGATTCCTTGGTGGCCCCGGGATTGGCGGTCGCGAGGAGCAGTTTGCTCAAGTTCGGATCGGCCTTCACCAGCTTGGCGATGATTCCGACGTCGGCGTCTTGGACAGAAACCAGTTTGTTGAGGCGTTCGACGCTGGCGGGAACGGCCTCCAATCCGAACTGCGAAACGAGTTTGTCGTATTCTGACATATAGAAATGCTTCGGTTAATTGGTTCAGGCGGGTTTCAGGACTAGGGCGATGATGCGCTTAATCTTCTCCACGAGTTGGTCACCTTTGAATGGCTTCACGAGGTAGTCCCGGACGCCGAGCTTGGCGAGTTCGAGCACGTTCTCGCGGCCGCTTTCGGCGGTCAGCATGACCACGGGAATCGCCTTGAGCTCGGGATCATCACGCAGACGCGCCAGCATGGTTTTGCCGTCCATGATGGGCATTGTGATATCGAGCAGGATCAGGCCGGGCTTCTCGCGCGCGGCGGTGGCGAGGCCTTCTTCACCGTTGTTGGCTTCCAGCAATTCGCAGTCGTAAGGCGCGAGCGCCTTGCCAACCATCACGTGAACCATTTTGCTGTCGTCGACGTTGAGAACTTTGATGGGCATAGGTGAGGAGAGTTGGAGATTGGTTAGTTCGGAAATTGTTCGGAGCAGGAAACGGAATGGGCCAGCGGGGACGTTGCGCGCTTTGAAAATCGGCAACCGGCCGGGCATTCATCGGTCGCTGAAACTTTGTTTGATGCTGCTTTCATCGGTGATCGTTGGCTTTGTTCATCCCGATCTCTTTCACCAGCGGGTAGAAGTTGGGGAATGGGAGCCATTTCCATTTTTGTGGTGATGTTGACCGTTGCCGTTGTTCACGCTTTGGCCGGGCAGGATGAAATAGTGAGCTTGGTGACTATTTGAAGTTGTGCTGCGCGGAGCGGCGCGGTTGGCCGTTTGGTTGAGGCTGCCGCCGACCAACTGATTTAGGGATGCGACTGCGTCCTTCAGCGTTTTGGCCTGGGCGCTGAGCTCTTCGCTGGCGCTGGTGCATTCCTCAGCGCTCGCCGCGTTGCTTTGCGTGACCTTGTCGACTTGGGAAACCGCGGTGTTGACGTGCATCGTGCCCACGCTCTGTTCGCTCGAGGCGGACGCGATCTCGGCCACCAACTCGTCGAGTTGACGCACGTCGGATTGAATCGCGCCAAAGCTCTTGGCGACGGCGGCGCTGATATCGGAGCCTTGCTGGCTCTTCTTGACGCTGTCGTCGATTTTCAAGGCTGTCTCTTTCGCAGCGGCGGCGCAACGTTGAGCGAGGTTGCGCACTTCGTCGGCGACGACGGCGAAGCCCGCGCCAGCTTCGCCAGCGCGCGCGGCCTCAACGGCGGCGTTAAGGGCGAGGATGTTCGTTTGAAAAGCGATCTCGTCGATGTTCTTCAGAATCTTGGTGATCTCTTCACTGGCGGCTTTGATCGATTCCATCGAGGTGAGCAACGTTTGAACTTGCTGAGCACCGGTGTCTGCGGATTGGCGGGCGCGAACCGCAGTGGACTTGGCGTTCTGCGCGTTTTCGGCATTACGCTTGGTCATGCTGGACATTTCCTCCAGCGAAGAACTGATTTCCTCCAGCGCGGCGGCTTGTTCGCTGGCGCCTTCCGCTACGGTTCGGCTGGCGGCGGCCATTTCGTCGGAAGCAGAAGCTACGTGCTGCGAGCCTTCGCTTAGATTTGCAGTAATCGATTTGAGCGAGTTGGTGACGCTCGCGGAAAAAACTAACCCTAAGAGACCGACCAAACATGCGATCGAAAAGAACGCGGCGATGGTCAACAACGTCGACGAACGGATGGTGGCCGAAACACCTTGTTCGCTCGCCTTGAGCAAATCTTGAAGTTCTTTGGCTTTTGCGGTGCCTAGATCGGTCGCGCTGGCGACCACGTTGTCAATCTCCGCTCGCTGCTGATTGTATTCGCGGAGGAGCGATGTTTTGACGATCTCGGCGGCTTTGGCGTGATCACCTTTCGCGATGCAGGGCAGGAATTCCTTGTCGGCGATATCGTAAAATCGGACTGCCGGTTGGCTCGATTTCTCGAATGCGTCCTTCAATTGTCCTTGCGGCAGATCCTTCTTCCAACGCGCGTATGACCCATCGAATTCTTTGCGAAGCTGAAGGAGTTTGGTGGTCAATCGTTCGCCTTCCGCTTTGTCGGTCGTCTGCGATAACTGGAGCGCCACCAGATACGATTCGATGACGTATGCGGGCGGGGGCAGTACGTCCGCCAGTATGTCTTTCCCTTGGATAATCGTGTTGTAGAGCGGTCCGTCCACTCGGGCCTGGCTTTCGGCTCGGCGAATTTGTGTCGCCGTTGTGCGGAGTGAGGAAATCGCGAAGCCTCCCAACCCGATCATGGCAATCACGACAACCACGAGCCCTGTAATAATCCGCTTTTTGATGGTCCAGATTTTCACTTTTTTGTTTTGGATTGCGTGATTGAGGTGTTTGTTTTGCGCGATCGTGAAAACCTTAGTTGCTTTCCGTGGCCTGCTGGCCGAAGAACGAACAGTGGCCATTGGGCTGAAGCTGTTGGCCGTTGCTGCCGCGCAGGCGATTGCCGGCTGCAACAAGTATCGGGACGGGGCATCTTTCTGAAACAGATGCGCGAGCTGGAGCAGGGGAACCCGTGTGAAGTCCGACTAGTTGTTGCAGGCTGGCCACCGCGTCTTTGAGCAATCCGGCTTGAGTGTGAAGTTCGGAACTGGCGGCCGCGCTTTCTTCGGCGGTGGCGGCGTTGGTCTGGGTGACTTTGTCGATTTGAATCAACGCGTCGTTGACCTGCGCAATTCCCTGACTGTGCTCGGCGGACGCTGAGGCGATCTCGGCGACGACCTGATCAAGCTGGCGCACGTCGATTTGAATAGCATTGAACGTCTTGGCCACATCGGTGCTGATAAGCGCGCCTTCCTGGCTCTTCTTCACGCTGTCATCAATCTTCAACGCGGTTTCCTTTGCAGCGGCGGCGCAACGTTGTGCGAGATTGCGGACTTCGTCGGCGACGACCGCGAATCCAGCCCCAGCTTCACCTGCGCGTGCGGCTTCGACGGCGGCGTTGAGGGCGAGAATGTTCGTTTGAAAAGCAATCTCATCGATGTTCTTGAGAATCTTGGTGATCTCTTCACTGGCGGCTTTGATCGATTCCATCGAAGCGAGCAAGGTTTTCATTTGCGCGGCGCCGGTGTCGGCGGATTGGCGCGCTTGAACCGCGGTGGCTTTCGCGTTGTTCGCATTTTCGGCGTTGCGCTTGGTCATGCTCGACATCTCTTCGAGTGATGCGCTTGCCTCCTCCAGGCTCGCTGCTTGTTCGCTCGCACCTTCAGCCAGCGACTGGCTGGCTGCTGACACCTCACCGGACGATGCGGCGACCTGTTCGGTGCCGTGCGTAACCGTCTTGGTGATGGTCGCAAGAGTGCGGCCGAGGCTGCGGGTGATCGCCCATGAAATCAGTAACGCCGCCAGCAGGAGCGAACCGAATCCCATCGTAACGCCTCGACTAGCACTGGCGACGACGGTGGTAATTTCTTTTGAAGCGAGAGCGCCTTGTTCGCGATTGGAGTCCAGCTGCGCGGCTACGGTCGCGAGATAAGGATCGACCTCTTTTTTACTCAACGTCAGCGCCTCCATGTCCTTCCCGTCGGCGCTTAGCTTCACGACCGCGGCGAGATGTTGGGTGTAGGAATCCGTCGCCGCGGCGAATGCTGCGGCGAGCTTGCGCCCGTTTTCACTCGATGCTGTCTTCGCGTATTGCTGCACCAGACCGGCAATCTTTTGAGAATTTGTCTGCATCTGGCTCGCGAAGGTCGCTTTCAAGTCCTCATTGCGGGTCATCAGATCCTTGACCAGCAACATCGCGCTGTCGTTGGCCACCACGTTGATCTGGCCGACGAGAGCAATACCCGGCAAGCAATCTTGAGCGACGAGCGTCGAGTCTTCGCTGATGGCGCTGAACTGGGTGAACACGAAACCTCCGAGCGCCAAGGCGATCACCATGATGGCGCCGAATCCAAAGAGCAGTCTTTGGGTAACCGTGAAGTGTTTCATCGTGGAGACGTGTTCGATTGCTTTGGTGTGAGCACCACTTTCAGTTCACGAGCGCGGCCATGGGCTCGGCACGTTTGGGGATGTTGGTAGTCCAGACCTTGGCGGGCGCGTTGGCGCGAGGCTTGTGTTCGACGACCGCTTGATGCCTGGTCGCGCCGACCATTTGTTGCAAGGTGGTCACAGCTTCCTTGAGTGTCTCCGCTTGGGCGTTGAGTTCTTCGCTGGCGCTGGCGCTTTCCTCGGCGGTCGCGGCGTTGGCCTGGGTAACCTTGTCCATCTGCGTCACGGCGGTGTTGACCTGAGTGATGCCCTGACTCTGCTCGGTAGAAGCTGAGGCGATCTCCGCCACCAACTCGTCAAGCTGACGCACGTTGGATTGGATCTGGCCGAAACTCTTGGCCACATCGGCACTGATGAGCGCGCCTTCCTGGCTCTTCTTCACGCTATCATCAATCTTCAACGCGGTCTCTTTCGCCGCAGCGGCGCAACGCTGCGCGAGATTGCGCACTTCGTCGGCGACGACGGCGAAACCCGCGCCAGCTTCACCGGCACGCGCGGCTTCAACGGCCGCATTAAGTGCGAGGATGTTGGTCTGGAAAGCAATCTCGTCGATGTTCTTCAGAATTTTGGTGATCTCTTCGCTGGCGGCTTTGATCGATTCCATTGAGGTCAGCAAGGTTTTCATTTGGTCGGCGCCCGTGTCGGCGGAACGACGAGTTTGAACGGCTGTTTGCTTGGCGTTCTGTGCGTTTTCGGCGTTGCGCTTCGTCATGCTGGTCATCTCTTCAAGGGAGGCGCTCGTTTCTTCGAGTGACGCGGCCTGTTCGCTGGCGCCTTCTGCCAACGATTGGCTGGCAGAAGAGACCTGACCAGCGGCGGCGGCGACTTGGTTGGCACCGTCACCGAGAGTGGTGGCGATGGTGGTGAGCGTTTTGTTGGTGCTCCAAATAATGAAGTAGGCCACGGCCGTTCCCAACGCGAGGGCGACGATCAGCCCGACGATCATGATCCAAGATGCGGACGCGAGTTTCTGAGTGGAAGTGTCAGCTGCTTCCACCGTGCGTTTCATCCCGGCTGCGGAAGTTTCCGTCGCGAGCGTTACCAGACGTGCGGCAACCTCCATCCGCCTTTTTGAAAGGTCGGCCAGCTGAAGGTTGTCTGCCATGATCTCTTTCATCGCATCCCGATAGGAATGGGCTCCGGCCTTGACCTGATTTAACTCGGCGATGTCTTCCTGCGCCGTCAGCATTGCCGAAAGAGCTTCGAAGTTCTTGTCCATCGATTCGAAGTGCTTAAGTCCCTCCTCGATCAATTTCGGATCGCGCAACGCTTGCGATTTGAAAACCGCTACCCGGGCGGCGTTGCCATCTCCGCGAATTTCATTGGCCAGCATCAATTTGCGGGCACGCTCGATAAGCTTGGGCGCTTCCGTGAAGGCTTTGATTTCCTTTTCGAGTTTAGCTTCCTGCGAGTCAATCAACTTTCCGGTGTTGGCGATAAAATCTGCGGCGGCTTTGTTCAGTTTTTCGCGCGTCGCCGTCAGGTCCTTGTTCTTCGCCTCAGTCTGGCCGATAAAATCTTCAAAACTGTTGAGTGTCGGGTCCAACTCCTTGAGGTGTTCGCTCAGTTTGACGAGTTCGGGATGTTCATCCGCGAGTTTGTGCGCGGCCTGCTGATGTTTGTGGGCCGCTTCCATTCCCTTTCGGGCGTCTTCCAAGTAGGCTCGTTCCGCCGTGAAGCCGTAGCTGCGAACGCCGATCTGGGCTTGCGAGATCGCGGTTTGAAGGTCGCCGGCGATCTGCGATTCGGGCACGTATTGTTTGGCAAGCTTCTGAGCGAGGGCTTGCACGGCCTTCATGTTGAAGACCGCCATGCCGCCTAAAATGCCGGCGATGAGAATGAGCGCGGCGAAGCCGAGCGCGATTTTTTTTCCGAGAGTCATGCTGTTCATAAGGTTTTTTCGAAGTGTGCTGTGGTGGTTGGGTTACTTGAGGATTTCGATTTTGCCGGAAGCGAGGTCGTATCGGGCGGCGACGATCTTGAGTTTGCCACCGTGAGTGGCCTCTTTGATAATGGGCTCGACGTGGGTAAGGATTTCTTTGGCGTTCTGAGCATTTGCCCGGACGGTGTTGTCGACTTTGTCTCCCTGCAGTCCCTTGGCTTTTTCCACGGCCGGGGTGATCGACTCGACGACGCTGCGAATATGGCCAGGAGCTTCTCCACCTGCGACCGCGGCGGAAACCGCGCCGCATTTCTCATGTCCCACCACAATGATCAGCGACACGTGCAAGTGCTCGACCGCGTATTCCATGCTGCCGATCACGTGATCATCCAGCACGTTGCCCGCGTTGCGAATTACGAACAGATCGCCCAATCCCTGATCAAAGAAGAGTTCGGGCGCGACGCGTGAATCGGAACAGGTCAGCACGATGGCGAAGGGGGCCTGTCCTTTTGCCAACTCGACACGCCGCTCGTTGCTTTGGTCGGGGTGCGTGGCTTTGCCAGCGACGTATCGTGCGTTGCCATCGATCAACTTTTGTAACGCTTCCTCCGCGCTGACCGCTGGCGAATGTGCAGACGCGGCGGCGTGCGCTGTGTTCGCGTGAGTCGAAGCTGTGGCTTTCGGCGTCGTTGCTGCGACGACGGTTGTTGGTGCGGCGTGTGCCGGAGAGTGAGCTGCTTTGTCATCTTCGGACCGTGCTTGTGGGAGCTCGGAGCAAATGATTGCCGCGAGGGCCGCGAGAACTGCGAAAGCAATCCGAGTTTTGGTGATGCGATGTTTCATATCGAAAAGGTGTATGGTGGGACTTACAGGTGGGTTTTAGGCAGTGGCCAAAGCGGTGGGCACATTCTCAACTACTTCCGCGCCGGCCAGCACACGATCAATGTCCAAAAGGGTTTTCACTGCTTCCTTCGTTTTGGCCATGCCGAGAATGTAGGCGGTGGCGACCGAGGCGCCGAAGTCGGGCGCTTCTTCGATGTCCTGAGCGAGGAGATTGGCAACTTCTTCGACCGCATCGACGATGAGGCCCATGAACGGTTTGCCGCCCGAGGCAAGTTCGACCTGCACGACGACGATGCAGGTGCGCTCGGTGGATTCCGAACTGGGCATTCCAAACTTGGCTCGCAGGCTCACGACGGGGATCACTTTGCCGCGGAGATTGATCACGCCCTTGATGTAATCGGGCATTTTCGGTACCGCCGTGATCGGGGTGAGTCGGATGATCTCGCGCACCTTCAACACGGGAACTCCGTAGAATTCGGCTCCAAGGCGGAACGTGAGATACTTACCCGCCAGCGTGTCGGCCAAGTTGGTCGTGGGAGTTTCGATGGTCGCTGTTTTCATAGTCTGTCTTTTGGTTGTTCGAAGTGCGTTTGCGAGGCCGGATCAGAAGCTTTTGAAATCGTCGTCGGAGGGCATCGGGATATCCGATCCGTTGTGCGGTGCTGCGGCGCCCACCAATTCTTTCCGCATGGCGTGGCCGTTGCCATTGCCGTTCCCATTTGCGTGAGGAGTCGAAAAGATCGGCGCTTTCTTCGGAGGGGTGGACGACGCCTTTGCGTAATGAGGCGCGGAATCTCGTTGCTGGGGCGAGTGGGAATCCGTGTCGACATTAACGCCGCCAACGAGGTGTTGGAGTGCGCGGACGGATTCCTTGACGGACTTGGCCTGGCTGCTGAGTTCTTCCGAAGCGCTGGCGCTCTCTTCGGCACTCGCGGCGTTGCTCTGGGTCACTTTGTCCATCTGTGCGACCGCGGTGTTGACTTGCTGCACGCCCTGCGCTTGCTCATTGGAGGCGCTGGCGATTTCCGCGACGTATTGGTCTACGGCGCGCGTTTTGCCGGCGATTTGTTCAAAGCTCGCCGCAACTTTGTTGCTGATCTGCACACCGCGTTCGCTCTTAGTGATGGCGTCTTCGATCTTGGCGGCAGTTTCTTTTGCGCTCTTGGCGCTGCGTTGCGCCAGGTTGCGAACCTCGTCGGCCACGACTGCGAAGCCCATGCCGGCCTCGCCAGCGCGTGCCGCTTCAACGGCCGCGTTGAGTGCGAGAATGTTCGTTTGGAATGCAATCTCATCGATGTCCTTCACGATCTTCGCAACTTCGGCGCTGGAAGTTTTGATTTCGTTCATGGCGGTTTTCATTTCCGCCATGTCCGCGGCGCCAGTATCGGCGGCATTACGAGTCTCGTTGGCAATGGTTTTGGCCTTGTTGGCGGCCTCGGCGTTCCGTTTGACCATGCTGGTCATTTCTTCCAGCGAAGCGCTGGTTTCTTCCAACGACGCAGCTTGTTCGCTCGCGCCTTCGGCCAACTGCTGGCTGGCGGCAGCAACTTCTCCCGATGCGGCGGCGGTCTGGTCTGCGCCCGAAGCAAGTGACTCGGCGAGGGCGTTCAAGGGCCGCACAATGATTTGGCGGTTCAGGAAAAAGAACGCCACGGCGATCAACGCCGAAATCGGCACGAGCCAGATCAATGTCGATGTGACGCCGGCCTGAACCGACTTGTCCACGCGGTCGAGTTTGGACTTTAAGACAAATGCGCCGTGCACTTCGCCGGCTTTCCAGCCTTCCATCGTAAAGCCCACGATGTCTTTCCCGTCGCCGCTGGCGCTGTTTTTTGGGTCGCCGTGACACGCCAGGCAATCGGCCGACAACGTGATGGGCCGCGCGAAGACGATTTCATTCTTAGCGGAGTTCACTTTGAAAAACTCCTCGGTCTTTCCATCTTCGAGGAACTTGAGAATTTCTTCCTCTTCGGGAGTGGGCGTGTTTTTTGGATTGCGCGCCTGGTGTTTCGGCACCCGAAATTCGTAACCTTCCTTTTGCGCCACTTGCTCGATCGCTTTCCACGCGGCGACAACCGGAATCGTCTGATAAATAGTGGAGTTGCGCAGATCTCCGTTCTGCTTGTAGATCGCCAGCAACTTGGCGGCGTCAAAGGCGCCTTGCTTGTTCAGGTTGCCCATGCTCTCGCGCACGTTTTCGGCGGCCAACACCGCGGCCCGCATCGTGTTGCGCGTTTGATCAATACCCTGCTTGCGAATGACGTTGCGTTGTACGATCAGGCCTACAACTACGCTGATGGCAACGGCCCCGACGGCGGCGATGGTGATTTTTGTTCCTAGTTTCATAGTTTATATTCCCGCAGTACTAACTTTGTATCGTTGGAGGAGTGTTTCGTGTCCGGAGGAAAGTTGGTTTCGAGCACCATCTTCGGTGACGGCGAGGCACTGGGCGGAAAAGGCGGCGTAAGAATTCCGGCTGCGATACACCGCTGGGAAGCGCGGAACAGAGGGATCAACGTTTACACCCAGCAGCGAGAAGATGACGCTTCCCGTTACGCCGCTCAACCTGCGGCAAAAGCCCGTTCCCAAAACGTATTGATCCCCGTACTTCATTTGTTTCGTGAAGTAACATCGGCTCGCTAGATAACCCGAAGAGAGGGAGTTTGTCTGAACTCCTTGTAGGACAAAACCTCAAGGTCATGTAGTCCAACGATGGGCGCTGAAGCTGCAGACGGGAGGCCAGAGTGAAACCGACTGGAGACAGAAGGGGTAAGTGCGTGGTCCGTGTTGCAGTGGCAAATGGGATGCCGCAGCGGCTGCCGCGACCGGAATAGCTATTGTGGCGGCGCGATCCTCGAGGGCGGGGGCGAGTGCAGATTGCCGCCGACGACTACTCCGGTCGGCGCGAATGCGATGGCAGGGCGGTCAGCGCGCCTTGCGGATTTGAATTTCCGAACTCACTTCGCGAACTCCGTCGGTATCCATGGCGAGTTGGATGGCTTTCACGATGTTGATGTGAGTGTCCGCAGCGCCGGACAAAGTCACGCGACCGTCCTTGGTGCTGACCTTTAAATCTTGTCCTGAGAGTTCGCGATCGGAGAGGTACTTCGCTTTGATCACGCTCGTAACGCGGACGTCGGCGGTGGCGTCGGACACGACGGCGCCGGCTTGCTGCGCTTTTTGGCGGACGACGCGGCCGGTGCGCGCAAGTTCATCTTTTACGTCCTCGACGCGAATTTCGCCGACCTTTTCCTTAATGACTTCGCCGACGCGACCAACGCCACGCGCGAGATCGGACTCGGCCTCGCGGATGCGTGAGTCTTTGCGGCCTTCGGTCACATACCAGTAACCGCCCGCGCCAAGGACAATGCCGATCAGGAGAATGATGAGGTGCCGCATAGCGCGACTCTAGGTGCAAAGTTTCACGCGCGCCATTTCAATTCCTTCGTCTCGCCGTGTTCGGCCTGCGCGCGGTCAAGGCAGTTCAACTTCAATTGCATTCCGTTGGCGCGAAGCGAGGCGTGGACCCAGCCGTTGGGTTTGCCGGTTTTGAAAACGTAGGCGATGGGCGGAAGATTGATGAGGTGAATGCCGCTGGTATGCGTCGTCACGCTCCAATTGTGCGTATGCCCGAACACGAACGCCTTCACCTGCGTGCGCGGAGCGAGGAGGGCGATCAGTTTATCCCAGTCGAGCAACGCGCCTTTGACGTCAGGAGCCTGCGGATTGTGATGCGCGCAAACGATCGCAGGCTTGTCCGCGTTCGCGTCGAGGGTTTTGCCGAGCCACGCGAGTTGAGCTTCGCCGAGAATGCCGGGCGTGACGTTGACTTTGTCGAGCGAGTCGAGCAGCAGCCAGTTCGCGCGCTCCGATTTGACGAGCGCTACGTGGCGATCGGTGACAGGACGCTTCGCGTCGCCGGCTTCGCTCAGGCCCGACCAGAAATGCTCGCGGTCGTCGTGATTGCCGAGCGTGAGGTGGATGGGCATCTGTGCGGCGCGGATCGGTTTGATTAGCGAGGCGAACGTTTCGTAATCGCCCGGCTCGCCTTTCAAATAAGCACAATCGCCGTTGATCAATACGTTGGCCGGCCGAGCGGGCAGGGCGACGAGTTCGCTGGCCACCTTGGTGAGATTGTCCGCCATGTTCACGCCGCGCGCGATCAGGGCTGGATTCGCGTCGACGTGCGGGTCGGAAAGCAGCGCCCACGAGTGCGGATCAGCGGGCTTGTTCGCCGCAAAAACGTTACGGCTCAAGGCAACGCCGGCGGTGGCCAGCAGCGAGCGATTCAGAAACTGACGGCGCGAAAGGGGAGGCAGATGGATGGGCATGGTGTGATTGACGAGTTGGCGAGTGATTTATTCCAAACGACGGGTAATGTCACGCGAACGATTGACAGCCGTGACGCAGCGACGAAGATTGTCGCCATGAAACTCACGCTTTTTGCACTCGTTCTGATGGCGGCGCAATTTGTCCTCGCGGACTCGGCGTCGTCGCTTTACGAAATTCCATTGAAGGACATCGATGGCAAAGCCACGTCGCTGAAGAAGTATCAGGGCAAGGTGATGTTGATCGTCAACGTCGCGTCCGAGTGTGGGAATACGCCGCAGTATGGTCCGCTTGAGGCGATGTATCAGAAATACAAAGCCAAGGGTTTGTTTGTGCTTGGTTTTCCGTGCAACGATTTCGGTGGACAGGAGCCGGGCTCGCCCGCGGAAATCAAAGGTTTTTGCACCAAGAATTACAGCGTGACCTTCCCAATGTTCGAGAAAGTCCACGCGACAGGCGACGGAAAGCATCCGCTCTACGCGGCGCTCACGGGCAGCGGTTCACCATTCCCTGGTGATGTGACTTGGAATTTTGGAAAGTTTCTCGTTGGCCGAAACGGAAAAATCCTCAAGCGCTTCGATCCCGATGTGGCACCGGACTCGGACGAGGTCGTGAAGGCGATTGAGGAAGCGCTCGCGGCGAAGTGAAACGGTTTTGACCTCGCGAGTTTGACCTCGTCGGCCTTTTCGCGCATCCTCGGCGCATGGGCAATTCATTCGGTCAGCTCTTCCGCATCACCACCTGGGGCGAGTCCCACGGCGGTGGCGTCGGCGTCGTGGTGGACGGTTGTCCGCCGCGGGTGGCTTTGACCGAGGCAGATATTCAGCCCGACTTGGATCGGCGCCGTCCCGGCCAGTCGAAGATCGTCACGCCGCGCAAGGAAAGTGACACGGTAAAAATCCTTTCCGGCACGTTCGAGGGCAAGACGCTCGGCACGCCCATTTCCATGTGGGTGAAGAACGAGGATCAACGCTCCGAGGCTTACAACGAGATGGCAGTTAAGTTCCGTCCGTCGCATGCGGACTACACCTATCAGGCAAAGTACGGCGTTCGCGCGTGGCCCGGCGGCGGTCGCACGAGCGCCCGCGAAACGATTGGCCGCGTAGCGGCGGGCGCCGTTGCCAAGAAGATTCTCCGCGAACAGTTCGGCGTGGAAGTCCTCGCCTACGTGAAGCAAGTGAAAAACCTCGTCGGCGAAATTGATCCCGAGAAGGTGAAGCTGCGCGACATTGAGTCGAACATCGTTCGTTGTCCGGACGCCGCGATGGCTGAGAAAATGATCCGTTTGATCGAACGCACCCGCAACGTGGGTGATACAGTGGGCGGCATCGTCGAAGGCGTTGCGCGCGGTGTTCCGGCGGGGTGGGGTGAGCCTGTGTTCGATCGACTCGAAGCGGATCTCGCGAAGGGGATGCTTTCGTTGCCTGCAACCAAGGCGTTCGAAATCGGTTCCGGCTTTGGTGGCGTCTTGCTGACCGGCCGCGAGCACAATGACCCCTTCCGCATGAAGGGCGGCAAAGTGCGGACGACGTCCAATCGCTCTGGCGGAATTCAGGGCGGCATCTCGAATGGTGAAACGATTTTCTTCCGCGTGGCGTTCAAGCCAGTTGCGACCGTGATGCACGAGCAGGATACGGTGAGCGTGGATTTGAAGAACACGACCTTGAAGGGCCGTGGTCGCCACGATCCGTGCGTGCTCCCGCGCGCCGTGCCGATGGTGGAAGCGATGACGGCGCTCGTGTTGATCGATCACGCGCTGCGGCACAAGGCGCAGTGCGGGTGAGGGAATCATTCTGCGCGTAGCAACCGACATGAGGCGGCGGCGCGTGTGCCTTCTTAGGGTTTCGCCGGCGGCTTGACTGAATTGGTCGCGTTCGTTGCCGGTGGCGGCGGAGGCGGAGTGAGGATAAGGATTTGGGCGAGGATCTTGTCCACGTCGGCGTCGAGCTTTAGCTTCTTCGCGAGCGGAAGCATCTTCTCATAGATCGCGAGCTTGTCGGGGTAGTCCGCGTTTTCATCCAGCAGCGTTTGCAACAGCGTGAAGGCTTCACGCTCGCGTCCGAACAGGATGAGGTGTTTCTGGACGCGCAGGGCGAGGCGGGCGCGTTGTTGTGGAGAATGGGAAAGCTTGTGCGCGGTGAGGAACGCCTCAAGGGAATCGAGCAGCTTGTTCCCGTAAAGGTAGAGTTCGCCGAGCTTTTCCTGAAGAACTGCGCTGTCTTTCGTCAACGGTTCACGCTCCAACACGGTGATGAATTTGCTCACTGGCTCGCCGAGCATGATGTTTTGGTTGATCGCGCGGAGGATGGACCATTCGAGCATCTTGCTGCGCGTGATTGTGAGCTGGGTGTGGAGTTGATCGGCCTGCTTGCCGAAGGGGCGATACAACGGATCGCCGACGACGGTCGTTTGCCACGAATGTCCGAGCTGGCAGGTGTAGGCCGCCTCGCCAAAGGTGAAGCCGCCGAAAATCCAGCGAGCCATGAAGGTTCCGATGTCAGGGGTGAGTGACAAATACGGTTCGTCCACGCAACCCATCGTCACCGTCGCTCCGCGGGCCAAGAGCGGCCCCACCCAATGCAGCGTCGCCGTGCGCACGCTCTCCGCGCTGTAGGAATGCAGATGATACGCGAACGCCCCCGGCATGAACTCAACGTTCGTGCGGGTGAACGGGCCGCTGACGTGCGTGTCGTACCATCCGACGTACATGGCGGCCTGGCTTAAGGGAAACTGCCGCGGCAAGGTGGCGTCGTTGGTGTCGATGAGTGTTTCGTAGCCGACGCGGGCAACCACCTTGGCGGCATTTAAAATCCAGTCGTCACCTTGTTTATAGGCGCCGTTGGTGATTCCGCGGGAATCGAAGTAGGCACGTCCCCACAAACCCTCGACCTCGGCTTGCATTGCTTTGTCGACCAGGCTTTGGGCGATTGCCGCCGTCGGACCGTCGAGGCGGGTGACCATTAGGAGGCCGTTGGTGGGATTAAGAATTGCCGCGTTGGTGAGTTGGTAATACGGGCTGCGCACGGGGCCCGCCAGCATGTAGGTCTGCGGATCGCGTGGCAAAAGACACAGTTCGCTGTCTACCGCGGCGCCGTTGCGACGAAACTCCGGAGGGGTCTTCTCCGGAATCTTTTCAACGAGAGTGCCATCGGGAACGATCCGCAGCGGCACCCCGTAGCAGAGGACTACGTAGCGGATCGTAGATTTCACCGGCATTTGCAATACCAGACCGGGTGATTCGGCGGTGGCGGGCTTGATGGTGGGCGACCATTCGATCCATTTCTTTTTCTCGATCAACTTGCGCAGCGGGCGTTCGATGGAGTCGCGATAATCGGCTCGGGTAATTGCTTCGGTCTCGGGCATTTTTAATCCGATGACCTGTGCGGCGGGCACATTGCGTTTGGATGCGTAGTGCTCGGCGACTCTTTTGGAATCGGGAATGCGCGAATTGTAAACGACGAGAACTTGATCGCCGGGATTGGTGACGGCCGCTATCAGCGAGCGGTCGCTGGCGCACCACAGGACAACCGCCGTCAGAAATAATTTCAACACATTCATTCCGTTCTCCAAAAGGAACTCAATCCCAAGTGACCCGCAAGCCATCGTATGCGAATTCGACGCCGGGCGGCAATTCTGCCTGCGCGACGTCATGGTCATAATCGTGCGTCAGATGCGTGAAAAAAGTTCTCCCAGCACCGATGCGTCGGGCGGCGGTGAGCGCTTCGTCCAGACACATGTGGGTCGGGTGGGGTGCGTAGCGCAACGCATCCAGCACGGCGATCTCCACATCGCGCACGTGTTCCAGTGCTGCGTCGGGAATCCCCTGACAGTCACTCATGTAGGCGAGACGCTTGCGGCCGCCTTGCGTGAAAAGAAAGCCGTGAACATTTATCCGACCGTGGGGCAGCAGGAGCGGCGTGATCTGCAGGTCGCCAATGAAGAATGGTCCGTCGATTTCGCGGGGATCGGGAATGAAATAGCCTTTGGGATACGGGCCGCCTTTGAAAGCGTATTGGAACACCCGCCGCAGGTCGGCCATCGTCTCGGGGTTCGCATACACGGGCAAGGGTTGACCGCCGCGGTTCTCGCAAAAGCGCCGGCAATCATCCAAGCCCATGATATGATCGGCGTGCGAGTGCGTGAACAGCACGGCGTCGAGCGACATGATTTTCTCGCGGAGCATCTGGGTGCGAAAATCGGGCGGCGTATCAACAACGAGTTGGATCTTATCAGTGGCGACGTAAATGGCGGGTCGCAGACGGTGGTTTTTCGGATTGGCGAGATATTCCGGCGGATAATCCTTCGCGACGACCGGCACGCCTTGCGAGGTGCCCGTGCCGAGAAACGTGAACGAAAACGACATCGGTTCGGTTTTGCTTTCTTTGACTCCGGGTCCGCCGCAGCGTTCACGAAAATCATTTTGCGGAATCTAGCGGGAATCGCCAAGCTTGCCACCGCTAAATTGCCATGTTGACCGCGCTGCGCATCAAAAACCTCGCCCTGGTGGCGGACCTCACGCTGGAATTACAGCCGGGCTTCAACGCGCTCACCGGCGAAACCGGCGCAGGCAAGTCCATCCTCATTGGTGCGCTCAACCTCGTCCTCGGCCAGCGCGCCGACCGGACGTTGATCCGCAGCGGCAGCGATAGCTGCGCGGTTGAAGCGACCTTCGACGTGAAGAGCCTCAAGGCGCCGTTAAAAAAATTCCTGGAAGAGAACGGACTCGAACCGTGCGAGGATGACCAGCTTCTCCTCAAACGCACTTTCACCGCCGCTGGTGCAAATAAACAATTCATCAACGGTTCGCCCACGACGCTCGGCGCGCTGGCGGAACTGGGCGAGTGGCTCGTGGACATTCACGGACCGCATGATCATCAGTCGCTGCTCCACACCAGTCGGCAGCTTGCGATCCTGGACGCGTTCGGGAATTTGCAATCGTTGCGCGAAAAGTTTTCCACGCTATTGCAACGGCGCAATGATCTGGAAAGCGAAAAGGCCGCGTTGATCGTGGACGAGAAAACCTATGCGCAACAGCTCGAGCTGCTGCGGTATCAGGTCAATGAAATCTCCACCGCGCGCCTCAAGCCCGACGAGGAAGCGCCGTTGGAACAGGATTATCAACGGGCGAGCAACTCCGCGAAACTCATCGAGCTGGCGCAGGCCGCGCTGAATATTTTGAGCGAAGCGGACGACTCGTTGCAATCGAAGGCGGGCGCGCTTGGTCGCGTGCTGCACGAATTGCGCCGCTTTGACGATGCGACGGGAGCCATGGTGGATGCTCATGAGCAAGCTCTCGGCGCGTGGCAGGAATTGCAGACGCAACTCTCGCGTTACGCGGATCGTATCGAGCTTTCGCCGGAGCGCCTGCGCGAGTTGGAAGAGCGGCTCAACTTGATCCACTCGCTGAAACGGAAATATGGGCACGATCTCGCCTCCGTGATCGCGTTCGGCGACGAAGCGGCGCGCAAGCTGCACCAACTGGAACAACGCGATGCCGAATTGGCGCTGCTGAATTCCGAGCTGAAGAAGATCGACGCCGACCTTCAATGTGCCGGCGAGGCGCTCACGGCGCAGCGTCGTAAAACGATTCCCAAACTTGCCAAGGCGGCGATGGCGCAGCTGGCTGATCTGGGATTCAAGCAAAGCCAGTTTGGGGTGGCGCTGGAATCCACGCCCTATGTCGTTTTCGTCGATTCGCCGGTTTCGTCTGGGCTCGACGAGATTGAATTTCAGTTCGCGCCGAATCCGGGTGAGCCGCCGCGACCGTTGCGGGCGATCGCGTCCTCGGGCGAAATGGCGCGGGTGATGTTGGCGCTGAAAACCGTGCTCGCGAAGGAGGATGAAGTACCCGTGCTTGTGTTCGATGAAGTTGACGCGAATGTGGGCGGCGAAACCGCGACTGCTGTTGGTGAGAAGATGGCGCAGATCGCGAAGCAGCATCAGGTGCTCTGCATCACGCATCTGGCGCCTGTCGCCGCAGCGGCGGATGCCCATTATGTCGTCACCAAACAGGTGAAAGACGGGCGGACAATTTCCGAATTGCAGCTCGTCGAGAAGAAGGAGCGCGTCGCCGAATTGGCGCGCATGCTGGGCGGGCAGGGCGAGGCGGCGCGGAAGCACGCGGAAGCGTTGTTGAAGGCGCAGGCATGACGCCGCGCCGAGCCCTGCGGCTCAGGGGTGATATCCGAAATTTCTCATGAAACTGATTTCCTGGAACGTCAACGGCCTACGCGCCGTTTTGCGAAAGAATTTTCTCGAATACCTCGACGCCGAGAAGCCCGACATTCTCTGCCTGCAGGAAACCAAGTGTACGCCCGACGATGTCGAGCAGTTGTGGCCCGCGGATTATTCCACGCATTGGAATACGGCACAGAAGAAAGGCTATTCCGGTACGGTGATTTTCACCAAGACGCGTCCGCTCAAAGTGACCACCGGCATCGGTCATGACGCGCACGACAGCGAAGGTCGGGTCGTCACTGCGGAATTGGCGGACTTTTTTCTGGTGAACGCCTACGTGCCGAACTCGCAACGCGAACTGACGCGCCTTGCTTACCGACAACAGTGGGACCAGGACTTTCTGAGCTACCTCAAAAAGTTGGAGAAGAAAAAGCCGGTGATCTTCTGCGGTGACTTCAATGTGGCACATACAGAGATCGATCTCGCGAACCCGAAGGCGAATGTGAAGAACCACGGTTTCACGCCCGAGGAACGAGCGGGATTCACCGCGATGATCAAGGCGGGTTTCGTGGACACCTTCCGCGAGTTCGAAAAGGGTGGGGGACATTATACTTGGTGGAGCGTGATGACCAACGCCCGCGCGCGGAACATCGGCTGGCGGCTCGACTATTTTCTTATCAGCGGCGCGCTTCGTCCGCGGCTGACTCATGCCTTCATCCACTCGCACGTCATGGGCAGCGATCATTGCCCGGTCGGAATCGAACTGGAATGAGCGCGCCGCTCCTGCGTATCCTCCGTCCATGAAACGCCGCGAGTTCTTGAAATCCACCTTCGCCCTCAGCACCGTAGCCGCCATGAGCTCCACTCTTTCCGCCGCCGAATCGAAAAAACGGGTTGCCCGCGAATACTACGAATTGCGCCACTACCGTCTCCGTCGCGGCACAATGCCCACGCGCTTCGATGATTTCTATCGCGACGTCGCACTGCCGGCGTGGAACCGCGCCGGCGTCAGTCCCGTGGGCGTGTTCGACGTCACGGTCGGCAATGACCTGCCGTCGAAATACGTTCTCTTGCCCGCGAAGTCTCTCGATGCGCTTGAAGCGGCGCGGCAGAAGTTCGACGCCGATCCCGCCGTGCGCAACGCCGAGTTCACCAAGGCTTCTCCGACGGATTCGGCGTATGTCCGCAAGGAAAGTTCGTTGATGGTGGCGTTTAGCAGTATTCCAAAACTCGAACTGCCGACACAAACGGCCGCGCAACAACCGCGCGTGTTCGAGTTGCGCACCTACGAATCTCACAGCAAGGCCGCGAACCTGAAGAAGATTGAAATGTTCGACACCGGCGAAATCGGAATATTTCGTCGCACGGGACTTACGCCGGTGTTCTTCGGTGAAACGATCGTCGGCACGCGCCTGCCGAATTTGACTTACATGCTGGTGTTTCCTGACATGGCCACGCGCGAAAAAAATTGGGACACCTTCCGCGCCGATCCTGAGTGGAAGAAGCTCAGTGCGACGCCCGGTTACACTGACGCCGAAATCGTTACCAATATCAGCAACACCATCCTCAAGCCCACGGCGTACTCGCAGATTTAGCGCCGTATCGGTCGGCGATTCGCTGGAAGCCGCATCGCAATTCAGCTGGTTATTCGCGGTAATCAGCTTCCTGAGCGCCCGACGTCGGGTCGGGAGAAAATTCTCGCGCAGACGACGGTGTTGGCCTCCAATTCCGACACGCATGAAAATTACTAGTTCTCGGTCGTCACTTCTCGTGCTCGCGGTCGGCTTGCTGATGATTGCGTGCGGATTAGTTGTTGCGTCGGCAGACGCTGCCGCCGTCCGCCCGAATATCGTCATTATCCTGGCCGACGATCTGGGTTACGGCGACCTCGGTTGCTATGGGCATCCGACCATTCGCACTCCCAACTTGGATCGTATGGCCGCGCAGGGAATGCGGTTCACGGATTTTTATGTCGCGGCGGAAGTGTGCACGCCGAGCCGTGCGGCATTGCTCACGGGGCGGCTGCCGATTCGCAGCGGCATGGCGCACGATCAGTTTCGCGTGTTGCGAAATCGCTCCACCGGCCACCTGCCGTTGAGTGAAATCACGCTGGCGGAGGCGCTCAAGCCGCGCGGCTACGCTACGGCGTGCATTGGCAAGTGGCACCTCGGCGTATTCTCGATTAATCCCGATGGTCACCCGCGCAAACACGGCTTTGACTATTTCTTCGGCCTGCCGCATTCGAACGACATGGATCCGAACCCGGGCAACCCCAAAGGTGCGCCGGGGCGTTTGGATCAACAGGCAGCTTGGTGGAATGCGCCACTGTATCGCAATGAGGAACTCATCGAACGTCCCGCCGACCAGACCACGCTGACGCGGCGATATACTGAAGAGGCGGTCAAATTCATCCGCGACCACAAGCGTGAGCCGTTCTTTCTTTACTTCCCGCATACCTTCCCGCACGTGCCGCTGTTCGCCTCGAAGAAGTTTTCCGGCAGCAGCCCGCGCGGGCTGTACGGTGACGTGGTTGAAGAACTCGATTGGAGCGTGGGCCAGGTGTTGGAAACGTTGCGGAAGGAAGGGCTGGCGGAAAACACCTTCGTCTTTTTCACCAGTGACAATGGACCGTGGCTGATTCAGAAGCAGGCAGGCGGTTCCGCGGGCTTGTTGCGCGATGGGAAGGGTTCCACGTGGGAAGGCGGCATGCGCGTGCCGGGCATCGCGTGGTGGCCGGGCAAGATCAAATCCAACATGGTCAACCAAGGTATTGTCAGTTCGATGGACCTGTTCACGACTTCATTGAAGTTGGCCGGTGCGGAAGTGCCGACGGATCGAGTGATCGATGGCATGGATATTCGTCCGACGTTGCTGGCGGGGAAACCGAGCCCGCGCGACACTTATTTTTACTATCGCGGGTTGACGTTGTTTGCGGTTCGTAAGGGGCCGTACAAGGCGCATCTCCTTTCGCAGGCGGGCTACTTTCAGCCCAAACCCGATACGCATCGACCACCGCTGCTCTTCAATCTGGACGAAGACCCTGGCGAAAACTTTGACATCGCCAAGGATCAGCCGGATGTGGTGTTGGCGTTATTGCAGGAAGTGGAGAAACACCGGGCCACCGTGGTGCCGGTTAAGAACCAGTTGGAGGAGACGGCCGCTGCTCCAAAGTGATCGGAGTGACTGCAAGGGGCGCCCTTGGTCGAACATCTTGAATTGAGCAAGCGTGCGTGTCATCGCGGGGTCGCGTAGCGGCAAACCAATCGCCTTGGCCGAGATGCTGATCCGATGACGTCCGGTGGTGCATTCATAAACGGCAGCGGGGTCCACAATCGGATTGGGCGTGAGACTGAAAACATTTTCCGGATTGCGCTGACACCGAGCCGCTGATCATCCACTTCATCTTTGCTCGCGGGCGGTTCGCACGAGTTTGTCCTCGCCCAGTGGGGCTTTGTGTTTCACCCGAAAACTCTCGACCCACTCGCGCGCAAAATCGCGCTGGAGCCTCCAATTGATGAGGGCGGTCACACACATCGCGATGAACGCTCCGAGGCTCGCCAAGGCCATGTCTTTCTGGGAATCCCATACGTCACCTTGAGTGCCGAGATAGGCTTGACCGAGATCGCCACCGACAATCGCGGCGGTGGCCCACTCGATCAGTTCATACAGCATCGATGTGGACATGGTCAGATCCAGCGGCAGGAAATAGCCCCAAAACCCGCGCACATTCGCGATGCGGAGAAAAATCTCCCGCACAGGATACGCCAGAAAAAAGCCGTAGCAAAAATGCACGACTCTGTCGAAGTTGTTGCGTTCCCAACCGATCAAGCTGTTAAAGGTTCGTCCGGTGAGATGTTGGAACCATGCGTCGTAGGGAACCTCCGCATACGTGTAGTGGGCACCGACCTCGTGGAGGCACATAAACAGAAAGATTAAAGTGTAGGAGAGACGCGAGAACAGAAGCCGTCGATGCGATAGGGCCAACGCGGTTACCACCACGACTGCGAGTACATTTTCCAGCAGCCAGTCGTTGAAGTGGCGCGGGTGAATGGCCAGCACTCCCCACCAGACACCGAAAACAATGGCGAGGATCGATAAATATTTCCGATGAGGTATCGCCATGCCCCAAGGTAACATTGTCCTAGAAAAATCGAGGACGAAAATTTCGTCGAGCTTCCGTGACGCGTTCCAACCTTTGGCCAAATGATAAAAGCTCGCCCGATTTCATCTGCCGGCTTTAAATCGTTCTACGCATGAAAATCTTACGTTTGCGGGTGCTACTATTGGTCGCTTCGCTTTGTGCCGCGTCCAGCGTTTCCGGCGTCGAGCGACCCAATGTTGTCATCATCCTCGCGGACGATCTCGGTTACGGCGACCTCGGGTGCTACGGGCATTCGAAATTCAAAACGCCGAACTTGGATCGCATGGCAGCCGAGGGGGCAAAGCTGACGCAGTTCAATTGTCCGGCGCCGTTTTGCGCGCCCACGCGGGCGTCGTTGATGACGGGGCGTTATCCATTCCGTTGCGGAATGATGCAGAACCCAGCGCCTGATGGTGGTCCGGTGGCTGACGGGTTGCATCTGCCCGACAGCGAAGTGACGCTCGCGCAGGTTTTCAAGAAGGCTGGCTATGCGACCGGCATGATCGGCAAGTGGCATCTGGGCCACGCGAAGCCAGAGTGGCTCCCGACGCATCGAGGCTTCGACGAGTACCTGGGCATCCCGTACTCGAATGACATGCGGCCGGTGCAAGTGGTCGATGGCGATCAACGCGCGGAATATCCCGTCGTGCAGGCGACGGTCACGGAACGCTACACCGCGCGCGCGCTGAGCTTCATCGAGCGCAACAAGGCGCGGCCGTTCTTCCTCTACTTCGCGCAGATGCTCGTGCACAAGCCGCTTGCCGTGGCGGAGAGTTTTTACCAGAAAAGCGGCGCGGGCCTTTATGGCGACGCGGTAAGCGAACTCGACTGGAGCGTGGGGCAATTGTTAGCGAAGCTGAAGGAGCTCGGGCTCGACGCAAACACGCTCGTGCTGTTCACGAGTGACAACGGCGCGTGGTACGGCGGGAGTTGCGGCGGTCTTCGCGGAATGAAGGGCACGAGCTACGAGGGCGGCTATCGAGTGCCGTGCCTCGCGCGTTGGCCGGGAAAAATTCCCGCCGGGCACGTGAGCGCGCAGCCGGCGGTGATGATGGATTTGTTTGCCACGGCGCTGAAGGCAACGGGCGTTCCCGGGCCGGCGGATCGCGTGATTGACGGCTTGGACATCATGCCACTTTTCACCAGCGCCGCGCCGAGCCCCCACGAAGTCATTTTCGGCCATCAAGGTGGGAAGCTCGCGACCATCCGCGATGCACAATGGAAGCTGCACGTCCTCGCGACGAAAGACTCGTTGGTAAATCAACGCGACCCCGGCGTGCGTTGGGTCGATCCGCGAGCGCCCGACGGCGTCACCATTCTCGCGCCCTACGAACAATATCAACCGAGCGAGCATCCTGGCGTGCTCGGTGGCGATGCCTCGAAGCCGATGCAGCTTTTCGATTTGAAAAACGATCCCGGCGAGCAACACGACGTGGCCGCGCAGCATCCCGAAATCGTCGCGCGCTTGAAGAAATTTTTCGACGCAATAAACAAGGACGTGCCACCCGAACCGTCCGCTCCCGCGGCCAAGAAGGGAAAAAAGAAGTGACATTGGGGAAAACGAAGTTCGAGTCCGCGCTGCAAGTCCGCCCGGACGATCTGGACATGTTCAAGCATGTTCACAGCAGCCGTTACATGGATTACGTGCTGGCGGCGCGCTTCGACCAGATGGAGCGCTGCTACGGGGTCGCGATGGAAAAGTTCCTCGAGCTGGGCTTCGGTTGGGTGGTGCGCACGGCGCATGTCGAATACAAGCGTCCGTTGGGTCTGGGCGAGAAGTTTGCGGTGCGCACTTGGGTGGAGGAGATCACCAGCGACTCGGTGAAGGTGCATTTTGAGATTCTCAAGGAGCCAACGCGCAAGATCTCGTGCGACGGCTGGTGTCTTTACACGATGGTTTCCCTAAAGACTGGCCGGGCCGAGCCGATTCCTGAATGGATCGCGGCTAAGTATGCGATTTGAGCCGTAGCGACCAATAATGGGCGTGGCGGAATCTCCCCTGAACAATTCATCGACGGATAGTGTCGAAATTAGAACTGTCTTTTGCCGATAGTATGTTATCGTTCCTCAACATTTTGCGAATGCACTTCATGCGATTCTCCTCCCTGGTCGGGGTTGCTCTTTTCTCTTTCAATCTCGTCGCCGCCGAAAAAACCAACAACCTCGAGCTGACGGGAAAGATTCCCACGAACGCGCCGATCGTGTCGGGCCCGCGGGATCCGGACATCGCCCGTTTGACGGCGCGAATCTTGGAGCGCCAGCACTTTTCGCAGATGCCTTTTGACAAGACGGTGTCGTCCAAGTTTCTGGATCGTTATCTTGACGCGCTCGACAACCAGCGCCTGCATTTCCTCCAGTCCGACATTGATGCCTTCAACGTGTACCGCGATCAACTGGACGAGTTGACAGTCGGCAAGGGTGACACTTCTCCGGCTAACTTGATCTTTCTGCGCTTCCGCCAGCGGATGGAGGAGCGTGTGGCGTTCGTGCAAGAGATGCTTCCCAAGCAGTCCTTTGAGTTCAAAACGGACGACAAGATTTTGATCAACCGGAAAGACCAGCCGTGGGCAAAGGATTTCACAGAGGCTAAGAAGCTTTGGCTCGAACGGCTGCGATACGAAATCCTCCAGGAGAAGTTGAACAAGGAGAAACCTGAGGAAACGGTCAAGATCATCAGCCGCCGTTACAATCGCATCCTGCGTTCGATCGAGGAATTGGACAGTGACGATGTTTTGCAGATTTACCTGACCGCGCTGACCCACGTTTACGATCCGCATTCGGATTACTTCGGCAAGGCGCAATTGGAGAACTTTTCCATCGGGATGAAATTGTCGCTCTTCGGCATTGGCGCGGTGCTGTCGTCGGAAGACGGCTATTGCAAGGTCAAGGAACTAATGCCCGAAGGCCCTGCTGCGAAGAGCAAGAAGCTCAAACCGGAGGATCGCATCATCGCCGTCGCACAGGGAACGAACACGCCTGTCGATGCAGTCGACATGAAATTAAACAAGGTCGTCGATATGATTCGCGGCGCGAAAGGCACGGAAGTCCGGCTCACGGTGATTCCTGCCGACGCTCCCGATCCGTCGGTGCGCAAGATCGTGACGCTGATTCGCGACGAGATCAAACTGGAGGATCAGCAAGCCAAGGCGCGTCTAATCGAAATGCCGGACGACAAAGGTAAGCCGATTCGCTTGGGTTACATCGATCTCCCGTCGTTCTATTCCGACTTCGATGCACCTTCCAAAGCCAGCGCCGACCGCAAAAGCACGACGACTGATGTGTCGAAGTTGGTTAAGAAACTAAAGCAGGAAAAGGTCAGCGGCATCATCCTGGATTTGCGCCGCAACGGCGGCGGTTCGTTGGAAGAAGCAATTAATCTCACGGGGTTGTTCATTAAAAGCGGCACCGTAGTTCAAGTGAAAGATCCCGATGGCGGAATCATTCGAGACAACGACACGGATCCGAGTGTCCTCTATGATGGCCCGCTGATGGTTCTGACCAGCCGGTTCAGCGCCTCAGCGTCCGAGATTCTCGCGGGGGCGTTGCAAGATTACGGCCGCGCTTTGGTCGTTGGCGACAAGTCCACGCATGGCAAAGGTACGGTGCAGTCCTTAATCCAACTTTCCCCTTACTTGCGGCAGTTCGAGGGGGTGCCCAAGGTGAATCCGGGCGCGATCAAGGTGACGATCCGCAAGTTTTACCGCGCGAATGGCGAATCGACTCAATTGAAAGGTGTGACGCCGGATTTGGTCCTGCCCTCGGTCAACAATGTTTTGGAAGTCGGTGAAAGTTCGCTTGAGAATCCACTGCCTTGGGACACGATCCCTTCGGCTGACTTCGAGAAGTTGAATCTCGTGTCGCCTTTCTTGAGTGACTTGAAAACTCGTATGGAAAAGCGCGTCGCTGCGAGCCGTGAGTACGATTTCGTTCGCGAAGACATCGACAAATATAAGAAGTCGCAGGAAGAAAAAGCCGTATCGTTGAACGAAGCGAAACGCCGCAAAGAAAAGAAGGAAGCGGAAGAGCGGTCCAAAGCCCGCAAGAAGGAACTGGCGTTACGCACAGAGCCGGTAGAAAAAATATACGAGATCACCCTCAAGCTCGCGGAGCAGCCGGGATTGCCTGCGCCGTTGGCAAAGACCAACTTGGTTACGAGTGTCTCGGGTTCGAAGACTTCGACCTCGGGCGCGAGCACGAATTCTGCGGCGGTTCCGACTTCCAAAAAGAAAACGCACAGCGATGACGAGGACGAGGAATCGACGGCGGACACCACTCCGGCCCGCGATCTGACTCTCGAAGAAGCCAAGCGTATACTGGTCGATTACGTCAATCTGTCGGGACGCCGCACGGAGCTTTCGCTGAAGGCAGTTAAGTAATCCGGCGGGCGGCCACGTTCTCGGCGTGGATCCGAAGACGGGTTTTCACTTGCTCGCAAGTGCAGCGATGCCTATTCCTTCCGGATGCTTCACCGGGTTATTCTTGCGCTAACGTTGGTCTCCCTGAATGTCTCCGCTGAGACGGCGCGCTGGCCACAATTTCGCGGTGGGGACGGGCGGGCAGTTTCCGAATCTAAAGACGCGCCGACGGAATTCGGTCCCACGAAGAATGTTTTGTGGAACGTGTCACTCCCTTCGGGGCATTCGTCGCCGTGCATCTGGGATGACCGCATCTTCATCACCGGCTTCGAGCAGGGCAAACTTCTCGCGATCTGCCTGAACCGCGCCGACGGTAAAGTTGTCTGGCAGGTAACGGTGCCGGCCCAAAAGGTGGAAGAGTTTCATCGTATCAGCAGTCCTGCGGCGAGCACGCCCTGCACGGACGGGGAACGTGTCTATTTTTACTTTGGTTCCTTTGGGGTGTTGTGTCTGGATCTTGCCGGTAAAGAAGTATGGCGCCTCCCAATGCCACTGCCGGTGAATGATTTTGGCACCGGCGCGTCGCCGGTTCTCGCGGGCGGCAAACTTGTAATTCTTCGAGATCAAGACGTCGGTTCATTCCTCCTCGCGTTGGATGCGCGCACTGGTCGCGAAATATGGAAGACGCCGAGACCAGGCTTCTTTCGCGGACATTCCACACCGTTCATCTGGCGGCATGATGGAACTGAGGAAATTGTTGTTACCGGCAGCGTGCGGGTGAAATCCTACGAACTTGCTACCGGCAAGGAACGCTGGGTGGCGAATGGACTGTCGCGCGTTGCCAACGCCACGGCGACGGCGGGCGATGGTTTGCTGTATGTGTCGAGTTGGAATGTTGGCGCTGATGCGACGAGTCGCATGGAGTTACCGCCTTTCGAAGAGTTTTCGAAAGCGAACGACAAGAATGCTGATGGCAAGTTCAGTCTCGACGAAGTTCCGAAAGGAGACTTGCGCAGCCGCTTCACACAACTGGACGCGGACAAAGATGGTTTCGTCACGCGCGCCGAATGGGATGCTTATGCTCCGATCATCGAGAAGGCGGAGAATGCGATCTTTGCGGTGCGACCGGGCGGAACTGGGGACATCACCGCCTCGCACGTCGTATGGAAGAAAACGAAGGGGCTTCCGTACGTGCCGTCACCGCTGTTTTACGAGGGGCGGGTTTATACGATCAAAAATGGCGGGATGGCTTCGTGCTTCGACGCGAAAACCGGCAAGGAACTCTGGCTCGAAGAACGAGTCGGGGTAATTGGCGATTTCTATTCCTCACCGGTCGCCGCGGCGGGGAAGGTTTATCTGGCCTCGCAGAAGGGGACCGTTGCTGTGGTGGCAGCTGGTGATGCGTTTTCCGTGTTGGCCCGCAATGAAATGGGCGAGCCAATTTTTGCGACGCCCGCGATTGTTGGGGGGAAGATTTACGTCCGCACCGCCGGACATCTCTATTGTTTCGGCTCGGCCGAAAAGTGAGGCCCCGAAATCGCACGGCATCGGAAAGATCCTTTATGAAGAAACTTGCAGGCAAAATCGCATTGGTTACTGGCGCCAGCAAAGGGTTGGGCAAGGCGATGGCACTTGCATTGGGCGAAGCCGGCGCTGATGTCGCGGTGGTTTCGCGGGATGTGAAATTGTCCGAGGAGACGGCGGCCGCGGTGCGTGCTTTCGGCGTGCGAGCGGAAGTATTTCCGACCGACGTGACGGACGAAAAACAAGTGGAACAGTTGCCGCGAAAAGTCGCCGAGCGTTTGGGGCCAATCCAGATTCTTTTGAACAACGCGGGGATGAACCTCCGGAAGCCTTTGGTCGAATTCACGCTTGAGGAGTGGCATCGCGTGATGAACACCAACCTTACAAGCGTGTTCCTGATGTGCCGTGCATTCATCCCGCAAATGAAGGGGCGCGGCTACGGTCGGATCGTCAACATGACCTCCATGATGAGCCACATCAGCCTGCCCGGCCGAACGGCCTATTCGGCGAGCAAGTTTGGCTTGCTGGGCATGATCAAAGCGCTCTCGTTGGAATTGGCCGCTGAGGGAATTACGGTGAACGGTATCAGCCCGGGGCCGTTTGCGACCGAGATCAACAAGCCGGTTTTGGAGAACCCGGACGTGAAATCGTTTTTCCTGTCACGCCTTCCGGTAGGGCGATTCGGTCGCGTTGAGGAGATCGGGCCGCTGGCGGTCTACCTTTGTTCCGAGGATGCGGGCTTTATCACCGGCGCTGACTTCGTCATCGATGGCGGTTGGACCGCGCAGTGAGAACTTGTTAGCGTTTCTCGCTCGAATCAGCTGATAGCGGAGCGGCCTTAGAAGTTTGTTCGCAGCTGGTTAAGTTCTTACGTGGGAAACGTCGGATCGCGAGCATTGTCAGTCCGACTGCGCCAAGGAGTTGCACCGAAGGTTCAGGAACGCCCACAGGGCCGATCGCGAAGCTTTGCAGGCCGGTCATGCTGGTCGGGGTGGACAGCGCGCTGGTCTTCGTTGTCACGACGATTAGATCAGACTTTCCTACACGACTGTTGGGATCATTGCTCGCCAAGGCGTCTTCATAAGTAGCGCCGGTGGCCGCGGTCCACGCGCGCACTTGAAGAACTGCACTGTCGCCGAGGGCGACGTTTGGAATAGTGCGTGAACCATTCGCGCCGACGTTCAAGTATCCCGCCGCAACGTTGGTTCGGAAATCAACGATCGCTCCGGTGGGAACCAGTTTGTCTTCGGTGGTGCCGACCGGGCCGGAGTAAAGTTGCGCCAGATAGTTGGTTCCTTCGAGCATCGCTCCGCCAACGGTGAAGTCGTAGATCGGAGCGTTGATGCCGTCGATGGAGACCTTGTTGTTGAAGTTGACGGTTCCTTGAGCGGAGGCGTCGTTTGCCAACAGCAAAGTTACGGCAGCGACTGCCAAAGAGATTTTTAAGAAGGTTCGGGAAAGTGGTTCGATTTTCATAACTGTCACACGGCACATTGCATCTCTGTTTCAGCAGCCGTGGTGCCATCCAATCGAGGTGGCGTGATACAGGTGTTTACGACAAAATCTTCGAACTTCTGTAGTTTGAATGTCTCCAAGGAGGACATTGACGTGTGGACATGTACGAACGGAGAAAACGATAGGCTACGGAAGGGAAACAGGCCGATGAGCTATTTGCGTCGATCGTCAGCATCAACGCCGCGAAGAACGCTAACGTCCCGCGCGACGGTCGATGGATCCTTCCCTGGGTGGGACAGCGCTTTGCGCCCGCTCGCAGAGGCGATTAACGCCGCTTACCGGGTCAAATTGAAAGTGCGAGACCAAACGCCGTTCGTGGCCCGATAAATAAAGAAACCTTCGCCGACGTTCAGCCTCGGCTCGGCATCCCATTCGACGAAATCGGGATCGAATTGGCTGATGATGTAGCCTCCACGGCGAAATTGGTAAACGCTCTCGCCCCCGGTGGGTACGTAGCCCAGGTCCGTTTGGAGTCGCCCGGCTCGCGGTGTGGGGGAGCTGATCATTGAATAGCCGGGCGCTAGAAAAATGTTCAGCTGCCCTTGTGGGACTTCGCCCTGCATCGTCACGGAAAGGTTGGTTGAAGTGGGATTCAAGATGAACGCTGCGCTCCCCGTATTGATTTGCAGTCCGGGGTCGTCCCACTGTTGGAAATCGGCGTCAAACGAATCGATGGAGAAGTCTCCCGTGGCGTTGCGAAACAGTGAGATCGCCGTGCCGTTCGGCACGTTGGGGAATAGTCCGGCCACGGTGGAGTTGGATGTGTAGAATTGATTCGCGATCATCGAAAATCCGGGCGGAATGGTGATCCGCGCGAAGCCCATCACATTCGAAGAGTAAACGGACTCAATCCATACCCGATAGAATCGCTGAGGAAACTGAGACGCTTGGGCGTCTCGCAGCGTCACGCTACCGCTGTTGTTCACGCCATTGGTAATGGCGATCCAGTCGACGAGGTTCGTCGATGCCTCGAGGGTGTTTAATCGGCCAATCGAGCCGTTCAAAGTGAGTTGATATCCCCCGTCGCCTTGCAGTTGCGCGCTAGTAATGGCCGGCGCGATCAAGGTGACGTTGATGGCGGTCGAGGCGCTTATCGCACCGCCGACGTCCGTCGCGATGGCCTGCAAGCTGAATGTTCCAAGATTCGTGGCGCTCCACGTCGTCGCATACGGAGGAACAGCGGATTCACCAATTTTAACCGAGCCTTGGAAGAATTCGACTTTCGTGATGCCGCTGTCGAGGTCAGATGCATTTGCCGACAGGGTGATGGACGTTGGCGCAGTGAAGATACTGCCGTCTGCCGGTGAAGTGATGTTGATTGCGGGAGCGAGATTGTTGGCGCCGACGTGATATAGGGCACTGTTCGGGATTGTCTGTTTCGGCAGACCCGGGCCCGAGTAGCTGACGGTCAGCTGTGGTGTTCCGGAGGCCGCGAAGAATTCGAGAGTGATTGCGTGGAGTCCCGCCTTCAGAGCGATCTGTCCCGACTGCTCAACGAGGGAGTGTGTGCCGTCGTTGTTCACTACCAGAGTTTTTCCGATGTAGAGCCGGCTTCCGTCGCTCGAAGCCGTATAAAATGTGTAGGTGCCGTCCGCGGGCACGCTGACGTATCCCGTGAAAAGATGGGCGAAAGAATTATTCGTCAGACGAGTGCTCACGATATCGAAATTCGCAGTCGCGCCGGATTGCCGGGGCGTGAGCCCGGTCAGAGTGGGAATCGCGGACCACGTCCCTTGGTAATAATTGTAATCGATCCCGTAGGTCACTCCCGTTGGATTTTCCGGGTCGCGGAAGGTGGTGGCGCCGACCGAAATGTAGTTTTGGGACGATCCCGCGGTGCCGCCGTGATTGTCGGTAGCAGTGGCGCTCACCAGATATGTTCCTGCTGGAACATTGTTCCAAACCAAAGCGTAAGGCGCGTTGGTAACGGTTCCAATCAAGGTGCTATCCTGATAAAAATCGACCCGAGTGATGGTGCCGTCACCATCTAGCGCATCGGCGGTGAGCAGGACGCTCGACAGAGCGGAGAACACAGCGTTGTTCGATGGGGTTAACAACGTTACGGACGGTGGTTGGTTTGGAGTGATGCTGATGGTCACCGGACTCGAGGTGGCGCTGTTGCCCATGGTGTCGGTGACTTTGGCGATGAGCGAATAATTTCCGGCCGACGGATTGGGCCAGACAAAGCCATAGGGACTCGACGTGGCCGTGCCGATCAGGTTCGCCCCTTGAAATAGTTCAACTTTTGACACGCTTCCGGTCGCCGTGCTGGCGCTGACTGCAACCGGGACGCTCGATCCGAATGAGAAGGCCGCGCCATTTACCGGGCTGGTGATTAGCGCAGACGGACCGAGACTGTAGGTTACGCGGGGGGTTCCCCAAACGCCCGGAATGTTGGCGTTGGTGCCGGCTGGCAAGCCGACTAATTTGATTATTTGTTTGCCCGATATGTTGGCGGTGACTTGCCGTGGGAGATCGGCGACGCGCGCCAATCCGAAATCCTGTACGAGAGCACCGTCCGCCCACAATTGGAACCGGATGGCATCGTTCGTGGAGTAACCATCGCTGACGAAGATGTCTGTGGTGAACGTTGAGCAGCGACCGGCAACATTGTACATCACGCTAGCGGGCGAATCGAAACCGATGCCATTGGTATAGGCGGAGGGATTGTTCTGCCAATGGAGTGGATTCTGTACCGTCCCCCAAGAACCCGGCGAGCTGCCATCCCGTAGAATGCGGTTGATGGAAGCTGTGCTGGCGTTGACCCAGTCGATGGAGGTAAGGAGCGTGTCACGGGTTGGCGGTGCGGGCAGCAGGGTGGGTGTCTTCACGAACGTGACCACGCTGTTGCTGGGAAGAGCAAAGGTGAAACGCTCGCTGTTTACGGGAATGGCCGGTTGCGGTTCAAGATTTTGGGTGAGCGATGTGATGTAGGGCGTTACGGAGCTCAAGCCGGTAGCTCCCGTCGTATTGAACGTGATGGTCTTGTTGGCTGCGCTGTCGTTGATCGCAACGATTACGAATTGATTGTTGGTCGGGTCCTTGAATCCGGAAACGTAAAGATTTGTATCCGCCATTGGCGCGCTGGAGACGTGAACGAAACCCGGCCGTACAAAACGGCTGAAGTTTCCGATACTCCACAGGCGTTTGGTTTGCCGCCAGGTATTCGCGTTCGGATCGTTCAGATCCACGTGCAGCAGGCCTTGCTCACTGTCTGTTTCCGTCCCGTTTCCTTGATGAGCAGCCCACCACCAGATGTAAGCGTTGATTTCCGCAGTGGTCATCAGGTTGTGGATATGCTTGGCCCAACGAAGTGCGTCGGCGATCGAACCCGAGTTATCCCGGCTCAAATCTTGGCCCGTCACCTCGGTCATCCACAAACGCTTCCCGGCCGTCTTCACTTGGGGTTTGGGTGAAATGCCTCCGCCATAGCCATGTTCGGCGATAATCTGGACGGCGGCGGCGGCGCCGGGATCCGACAGAATTGCGTTTTCCCGTTCGGGAGGCGCCCAACCGGAGTTTTCTGGGGCAACGATGCTTACCGGGACTTCGAGAATGAACGTGGCTGGCGCGATCGTTTGGCTCTCGGCGACAATTGCCACATCGGGCGCGAGGATCCGGACGATGCTGGCGGTTTGACCACCGGCCCAACGGATGATTTTGCCTTTCTCGTCGTCGGTGGAAGCGAATCTGAGCGGCTGGCTTTCTGCGCCTGATGTCAAAGTGACGATTTGCCCGCTCTGGCTGGCTTGAACGGAACCGCTGCCTTTTTTGAATGTGCCGAGCAAGTAGTCCCGGAGAAATGTTGCCATTTCCGTAGGCGACCAAACGCACGCCTGATACCACGCCGCAAAGTCCGGCTCGTTGGCGATGGACAGCGCACTAATGTTGACGCCGTGTCGAAGGCGATACTCCCGCACGTAACGCGACAGGTAATCCGCGTAAGCTTGATATTTTTCAAATCGTAGCCGCGCTTCACCGTTGGTATTGGCAAAGCCGGTGTAGTCGTTGTTGTATTTCATCCACGGTGGTGGGCTCCAAACCGTGCTCAGAAAATTGGTTACCCCATAGGATGCGGCTTGCTGCATCAACCAGACTTGATGCCGATCGCCGTCCCAAACCCAATTGCCTTCGGAGGGCTCTATTGAGTTTATCCACCACACCGAAGAGTAAATTGAATCGTGGTTGTCGGCCATGACTTCGGATCGCGTGATCGATAAACCGATGCCGAGATTCGTGGAAAACAGCGTGTCCAAAATCTCCTTGGTGCATCGTCCCGAATGATTGGGGCCGTCGGTCAGGAATATCCAAGACGATGCGCCGGGAAACGCAGCGCCGAATCCATCGATGCTTTGGCGGACGTTGTTAAAATCCACCATCGCATTACCGGCAGGCGCAACGGGGCTGTTGACCGTGACGTTGATGACGGACGAATCGGTCGTCGCGCCAAGATTGTCAGTCGCGCGAGCCGAGAAAGAGTGAACGCCGGCAGCGAGATTGGTGACGACGAATATGAATGGGGAACTGAGGTCCTCGCCAATTTTCACCCCGTCGCGGAAAAATTCGACTTTGGCGACCGTCCCGTTGATGTCCGATACCGTCGTGGTCAGCGTTAAGTTGACGGGGCCATTTGCCACGACTGTTCCATTGGTCGGACTGGTGATGGTGACGGCTGGTGGTGGGTTCGCGCCATCGACCGTCACCGTGATGGGAGCCGACGTCACCCAGGTATTGCTATTATCAAAAGCGCGTGCGGTGTAGGAGTAGACGCCGGCGTTAACCCCGGGAAGCGTGATGAAATAGGGAGGCGCGCTGACGCTGCCGACGAACGTTCCGTTCTGCAAAAAGTCCACGTGATGCACAGCGCCGTCGGGATCGTTGGCGACGGCGTTGATGGTGATATTGGCCGGCGAGGAAACCACCGTGTTGTTCGCGGGATATGCAATAGAAACGGTTGGCGGAAGGTTGGCCGCGGGAAGATTGGTGGCGATCATCCAGGTGGCTGGTAGCGGTTGCTTGGTAAAACGACCGCATGACCAAATTACCCCGATCGACGCGTTACCAACGCTTTCGACAAGCTCGATCTTGATGTCGTACTTTTGACCGGCATTCAGATAGATCGAGCCCTGATCGCCGTCGCCGCTGGTAACGGCCCAGCGTTGATACACCAGCAGTTTGCCATCGACCCAAATCCGCACGCTGTCATCTCCCGCGGCGTAGAATACGTAGTTGTCGCTGTAATGAGGTATGAGTTTGCCCGTCCAGCGCACGGAGAAATTGTCGGCGGCGACTCCGGCGCCCGGTGAGCCGTTGCCCCAGTTGAAATTGATTGCGCGATCCGCACGGGTGAATACTGACGTGTTGAAATTGCTCCCGTTGAAATATTCGCCGCGCAACCCGAATGAAGTGCCGACGGAAATGTTGCTGGACGAGGACATGGTCACCGCGCCGACATTGTCGGTCGCTCGAGCAGTCAGTGAGTAGAGTCCCGCGGGAACGTTAGTCCAAATGAAAGAGTAGGGCGCGGTCGTCGATGTTCCGATCACGCTGCCATTTTGGAGAAACTCGACTTTCGTAATAACTCCGTCCGCGTCCGTAGCTGTCGCTGTCAGCGTCACGTTGGCCGCCGGCGCGAAAGCCGCGAGATTTGTCGGGCTGGTCAGTGTCACTGTAGGCGGCAGGTTGCCGGCCCCGGCGACGAGCGGGGCGGTCAGTTCCTGAACTTGGTCCCATCCTTCGATTCTCCAGCGGTGAATTCCAGCATGGGCGTTTTCATCGTTGTGATACAGGTAGAGTTGATTGCTATAGACGACCAGCGTGGGGGAGAATGTATTGCCGGCAGCGCCGGGAGGAAATGTCAACCCAGCGCTCGGTCCGGTGTTCGGGGTGCCAAACTGGTTGACGAAGAGTCCGTTCTCATGGAAGTGCAACCATTGGTTCGCCTGGCCGCCGCCCCAGAATTCTCCGTGATAGCCGTAGATGATCGCTTTGCCACGAGCCATCACCGTGTTTCCGGCATAAGGGACGTTGGTGGAGATATCGAAGATTCCGGTTTTGTTCGTGATCATTCCGTTGGTGTCGGTCAACCAGAAGCCGGACGGGCTGGATTTCCACAACCAATTGGTAGTGTTCGTGCGAACGCCACCGAGGTGCCAGCCGTTATCTTTGTTGGGATTGAAATAGATCACCACGCCGGAGTCGGTGACGGGACATTGTGCGCCGAGAGCTCCATTAAAGCCGCTGCGGTAGTAGGGGTCCTTGACGCCGGTGATGGGTGCGGATGCGTTGGTGATGGCGTTGCCCCATTGAGGGTTGTTGTTCGCGTCAAAACTCACAACGGGGCGGAACGCGATCGCCTGCCGGTTCGTCAAATCGACTGGATAGTACCATGAGCCGTCGCTGTGAATTGCTCCGACGGGACCATAACCCGATGCGGAGCGGGCATCCCACAGAACCTGTCCGGTAGAGCGGAGTGGCCCGACGAGGGGAAGTTCGACGACCCAGTAACCACCGCCGATGTGGTATTGATCGCCGTGAAAGATCAAACCATAGGTGCGCTGGTTCGTCAGCGTGACCACTGATTTGAATCCGGACTCGCTGGTGAGATTGGTTGGCGCGGAGCCTTGCCAGTTCTTCACCAAGGTCCACGACTGTTGAATTGGCTTGGAATAATCGACCGAGAATTCCAGCCATCCGCTGAACGCTCGGGTGGGATTGTTGAGATCAATCGCCGAAGTGTAGAACGAACCGCAGACGGCAATTTGCCCAAGGTAATCCCGGCCAGCGGTGAAGTGCAGCACGCGGCCGTTGCCCGTGTCGTTCACCCAAAAAGTGCCGTCGGTCTGGAATGCCATGAAGCAGGGCGCGGCGAATGCAAACTTGTCCGTGGTCACGTCGGGCCCGTTGCTCTGATAACCTCCGGCGCGCCCATAGGTCCACAGCGGCGCGCCGTATTTGTCATAGGCCTTGAGTTGCTGGTTGGTTCCCCCATCGGCGATCACCAATGTGTTGTCCAGTGGTGACACCGCGATTGCCAGGGGATTTACCAATCCCGAAATCGTAGCCGCGACGGTTGGAGTGCCCGAGAGGTTCGTGTAACGAAGGACTGATGTGCCCGAAATCACCCACAGATCGTCGTCCTTGTTCACGGCCAGCCCGTTTGGAGCAGTGATCGCGAGGCTCGAAAGGTATTGCCCGGTCGATTTGTTGTAGATGTGAACTGCGTTTGTGCGGCGTTTGGCTATGAAAAGTCGGTTGCCGGTCTTCTGAACGGCCAGCCCGTAGATCGTCGTTGTGTCAGCGAGGTTGCCGGTCGTATCACGAGCAATGGTGCTTACCCATGTGTGATCGGGTGCGGGATCAGATTGTGGAGTACCGGCCGAGAACGCGTATTCCGTGAAGTTGGTTGTGTTGATGGCGATGACAAAGTTCTGCGCGTCCCAGCCGTTTCCGGTGTTCGCGTAGTAAACAAGGTTTCCATCAGTCGTTACGTGAGTGAACGATCGTTTGAAATCGGAGTGGGGGAGATCGAAGCGTGCTTGGGGATTGGTTACGGCGAACCGTGCGACTGCGTCCTGCGCTTCCGCGTAACCAGTGCAAAAATATCCGTTAGTGGCGTCGAACGTCAGACTGACCATCGGCGTGGTCCGATGCGCGGTAGGGCCGACGAGTGATTGCGAGGTGTTCCCGATGATGCCTTCCCATACTGCTGATACGTTGTGGTAAATGAGCTTGGTAACGTAGCTTCCAGCTACGGCGAAAAAACCGGAATCATCTTTTCCGTCCCAAGTGACTTTTACCGTCCCTGCCTCGCGCCGTACGTTGTTCCACAACGTGCGGATCAACGTGCCGTTTGTAGTGTAAACGCCCGCACTGGTTGCGGCGTTGGTGGGAATGGTGACGTTCGCGGTGTACTGTCCGAGCGAAGGTAACGTGGTGACTAGTAAAACGAGCAGGACGCCCAGAGCGCGACACACGCTCAGAGCGGAACTGGCAAATTCCAACGGCAGGATTTTCGCCAGTGCATCCGTTCGGCGAATTTGACCCTGCGAGGAGTTCACGTCCTGCGAACACCCGACACACAACGTCATAAGACAAGCGTGCGTTAGCAAAGGGGGTGCCATGGGCGAGACTCCCCCCGATCCGATGGTCCGGCTGGCGGTGAGTCTCAAAACGAGACACGTCAACGGGACACTCTTCGCGTTATTGAGGAGCCTTCCGAGTGAAGGAGGTTAGCCGGATGGTTTGAAAATGGCGTGACTTGCCGATGCGGTTTCCCATACTTCGCGCAGTCATCCAACCAAACCATTGAACTTCTCGCCCTGCGGAATAATTAACAAGCTGCGTCGCCGTCCGTTTCCAACTTCATGGCTCGCACTCAAGCACTGTCGAGTTTCGTATTCTCAAAACGCCGAGGACTTGTTGCTAACCGCGGAGTTGGGATACGAACGGACCGAGGGATTCTACGTTGATATCGGCTGCCATCATCCTGTGATGTTTTCCAACACCTATATCTTTTATCAACGTGGCTGGCGTGGTCTTTGCATCGACGCGAATGCGGGATATCGCGCTGCGTGGCAACGCTACCGGCCTGGCGATAAATTTATATGCGCTGGGGTCTCGGCGCAGGCTGGACGGTGTTATTATTTGAAATTTGATCAATACCCGGCTTGTAATCGATTGGTCAGTACGAGCGATTTGGAAAAAGAAAAGGCGGAGCGCCGACCCGATAGTTGCGAAGAGATAATTACCCAACCGTCAGCGATGATTATTGACACTCACTGCTCCGGACTGCGGGCGGTCGATTTGTTGTGTGTGGATTGTGAAGGCTTTGACTTGGAAATTCTTCGTGGATGGGACTTCGAGCGGTGGGGTCCTCGAGTTATTTGCGCTGAAGACACTTCTTTCGACAGGCAAACCGAGATGGTTCACTACTTGGGGGATCGAAGTTATGAGTGCGTCGCTCAAATGGGACCGTCCAAGATTTTCCGGCGAAAAGATGGAACGGATTGAGCAGCTGATTACTTGGATGAACTTCTTCAAATCAACGTTCGATCAGTTGGGGGGGGCGCGCGATCCGCGCTTTGTTTCTATGGTGTTTTGCCTTGGGCTTCGCGAATGACATGGCACGGATTTGGATTTCCACTGTTTCGGCGGAGAACGTGTCGGATTCCAACTACGGGCAGTCTGGCGCTCGTAAACTTCGGAAATGCTTTGATCAGTTTGGGAGTGGCGCGGGTCATACTCTGGCCGGCGATCCGGAAGAAGCGGACTTGGTGATTTTTGCCGAGGTTCGTGACGAAGGTCCGGCCTTTGAATTTGTGCGTTCGCATCCGATCTATCGGGCGCGTTCCCAAGATTGTTTCGTGTTTTCGATCCACGACACGGTTATTCCAATTGTGCGCGGCATTTTTCCGTCAATCACCCGCCGCCATTACGATGCGACTCGCACGAGGTCGGGCTTTTATCTTAACGCGCTGGACTTCACGCCCCATCGCGAGATTTTGGAACAGCAGCAACCTCAAGTACTCGCCGGATTCGCGGGGACCATCGGAAATCACCCGGTTCGAAGCCGCGTTGCATCCCTTCGTTCCGATGAAATCGAAGTTCGTGATACCGCTGGTCTTTATCAAATAGCGCGCGTGGCAGGGGCTCGCGTTGAAACCGAGTCTCTGGAGCGTAGCTACGTACGAGACTTGTTACGGGGCAAGTTTGCGCTTTGTCCCCGGGGAAAGGGC
The DNA here is from genome assembly GCA_044224905.1 of Limisphaerales bacterium. GTDB lineage: Bacteria > Verrucomicrobiota > Verrucomicrobiia > Limisphaerales > JBGAJN01 > JBGAJN01. The sequence continues at coordinate 124,752 of JBGAJN010000004.1, read as the reverse complement.
GCGAGTAGCATCCGCATCTTCGAAGCCCTTGGCGCTGGCCGCGTTCCGGTGATCATCTCTGACGACTGGGTGGAGCCATTGGGACCGGACTGGAATAGTTTCAGCTTACGGGTGTCCGAAAATGACGTGGGAAAGATTCCAGACCTTTTACGGGCCCGAGAAATCGACTGGCCGGTCTTGGCGGCGAATGCGCGCCGGGCGTATCAAGAATGGTTCTCGCCCGAGCGATGGTTCGATACGACGGTGAATTGGTGCTTGGAGTTGAAGGATCGTTCCCGGCACACCTATTGGCATCGATTGGGTGCCTACCGATGCCTCGGAGACACGGCACTTCTAAACTATTATTCGCGCAGCCGCATTCAGCTGCTTCGCCGTTACCGTCGCGTTTTCTGGTGAACGAAAAAATTGGGAGAGATCGCAGCCTTGAAGAGATGCCGGGTAAGTTCGTAACGCAAAAAGGCGCGACCAATGGCCGCGCCTTGAGTGATTGCGTGTTGGAGAATCCTTATGCGCCCATTCCGTCTTCAAAAGATCCGCCGGCAGTCGGAAAGCAGAGGTTGTTCTTCACGTAACGAATACCGTCGGCGCTTGTGTGATCAAGGTCGCGATGCGCGCTCTCAGCTTCAACAATCAGCGGCGCGGTCTTGGCTCCGGTGTGTTTGCAATAGCGTTGCGGATAACCGGCGTGGATTAGCATCTCGGCATAGCGCTGCATGTTCAGGTCGCCGCTACCGAGGTCCGTGAATTGCATCGCGCGATCCTGCCAATTACCATTCATAAAACGCAGGGGTACGTTCGGGCGGATGACAAAATTCTTCACGTGGCAGGCGTAGATGTATTTGCCCACCTTTTCGAAGCGGGTCTGCCACGATTCGCCTTCCCAGCAGTGAGACGGGTCTGCATTGACGGCCAGCGATTTGTCTCCGTCGCAAATATCCACCAGCATGAGGAAGTCGTCGGCAGACATCGCGGCGGTCCCGGGATGAATTTCGTGGCATAGTTTAATACCAAGTTTGTTGGCGTGTGCACGAAGCTTAGCGGTCTTCTTCACGAAACGGTCCTGTCCTTCTTTCAAAAGATCGAATCCACCGCCACTCCAGAATCCCCATGGGTATCCGCTGGCGAGTTCCCACCCAAACGCGACGCCCCAGAACATCGGCATGATTTTCACATCCAGTTCCGCGGCGAGATCCATCAGTTTGAGCAGGTAGGTCTCGTGCCACTTTTCAATTTTGTCTGCGGGAAGTTTGGCCACATCAGGCGCAATGAAGGGGTTGCCCGATTTCGTCCCTGTCCACGCACTCGTGTGAACCCAGAACGGGCAATGGGCAGAAATTCCATCAAGCTTCATCCCGCGGTCGCCGAAAGCCGCATTGATCTCTTTGGCCGATTTTAAACCGCCCTTGCCGTTGCCGAGCATGTAGTTGCTCGGCTGGACGCCGGCGGCTCCGGCCTGTTTCGCGTAATCGAGAAACTGTTCAAGAGACTTGGCGCCGTGCTGCGCACCTTCGACGGATGGATGAAAACAAGATTGAGCCATAGATTAATTCAATTGAATGCGCCGACAGGAATAACGGCCCCGTTTTCGGAAATCAATCGGAAAGGCGAGCCAGGTGGACGATTTCGTCCAATGCGGTTATTCGCACCGATAGCAATCGTCGTTGTTGGTCGACCGGCGATTTTCGATTTTCATCGTGCAAGATTCGCTGTTCATCGGTTATGCTCATGCTCTGATTATGGCTGCTGAAACGTCCAACAAGCCTGACGGGTTTGCTGAATTTCTGACCGAGTTGCGGTCTGTTCTCGCGCAATTGCCGAACAAAGGGCTCTTCCTCGGCCTCTTGGGCGTATGGTTGGCGTTATTTCAGTTTCTTGGTAATTCCACGTTTGGCTACTTCGACACGCCATCGTTGTTGCAATGGCTATATTTTGCGTACACGAACAAGGGATCCGAGGATAGTCATGGCATCTTGATTCCTGCGGTGGTCCTGGGATTGGTGTGGTGGAAGCGGAAGGAGTTGATGGCACTTCCTCGATCCGTCTGGTGGCCCGGCTTGTTGTTTTTGGCAGTGGCAACTGTCCTTCACATGGGTGGGTATTTGATGCAACAGCCTCGTGTTTCCATCGTAGCCATGTTTGTCGGAATATATGGCCTGATTGGCCTGGCGTGGGGACCGGCTTGGATGAAGGGGATCTTTTTCCCGTTTGTTTTGTTCGCCTTTTGCATTCCTGTGGGCAGCTTGATTCAGGACGTTTCATTCCCGCTTCGCATCTTGGCGACGAAGATTGCGGTGGGAGTCGGGCATGGCGTTCTGGATATCGCTGTGGTGCGCGACGGAACGCGGATGCTGGATCTTCAGGGGCGCTACCGATTCGAAGTCGAAGCGGCCTGCAGCGGTGTGCGGAGTCTGCTGGCAATTGTGGTGTTCGGCGTCGTTTACGGGATGGTTTCCTTCAAGGCGCCGTGGCGTCGTGCTTTGATCATCATTTCTTCCGTGCCGTTCGCAATTTTTGGCAATGTGGTTCGCCTGATGGGCATCCTGATCGCCGCAGAGATTGGTGGTCAGAGTGCTGGCAATTTTGTTCACGAAAATTCCTTGTTGAGTTTGTTGCCGTATATCCCCGCGTTCTTGGGCATTATGGCGCTCGGTTATATCTTGCGTGAGAAAGCTGTCGATAGAGAGTCGGCCGCAGTGGGCATGGAAACGAAGCCTGTAACATGAATAAGTCCCCGTGGTTAATCTGTGTTTTGGCCGTGGCAACTATCGCGCTCGGTGCTGGCGTTTTGTGGCGCCTTAAAGCGACCCAGACTTTGGGCAAACCGGGGCTGAAGGTGGGGCGCATCGCGGAGGTGGATTCGGAAACCGTGCTTCTGCCCGCGAACGTGTTGGACATGACTTCGAAGGTGATCACGAATTACGAAGCCGAGCAGCAAATCCTCCCCAAAGACACGACCTACGCCAAGCGATTGTATCGCGCACCCGATGGGTTCGAAACTTTTGCCACGGTCGTATTGATGGGCTCAGACCGCACCAGCATCCACCGTCCCGAATTTTGCCTTGTGGGGCAGGGGTGGAGCATCGACGCGAAAGAGACAATTCAGGTCCCTATCTCGCGTCCATACCCGTATGATTTGCCCGTTCGAAAATTTACCGCCAGCCGGCAGGTGCAGTTGCGCGATGGCAGCAAAGTTACTGCGCGCGGTCTTTACCTGTTTTGGTTTGTTGCCGACAACGATGTGACCTCAAGTCACTGGAGCCGCATGTGGTCGATGGGCCGAGAACTTTTATCCAACGGCACCTTGCAGCGATGGGCTTACGTGAGTTATTTCACCGTATGTCCGCCCGAGCAAGAAAAGGCCGCACTCGAGCGAATGAAACTGGCCATCGCCGCCTCTGTGCCAGAATTTCAACTGACCACCGGACGCGCGGGCGCTTCAACTGCGTCGTCGTTCGTGCCAGCCAAGTCGAATGGCACACTGCGGACTGAAAACACTGTGGCTACCGGCCGATGATTTATCTCACGGCTTGAGATCGGCCTGATTCGTTCTCGATCACCATGCTTCGCCGCCAACGACAGATTCGCACGCAAGTCCACCAGATCGTGGACACGGCGATCTTTGGAATTTCATTGTGGCTTGCATACGAATTGCGGGTGAGTTCAGGAATGGAAGTTTTCGGCGGGACGCCGGAGATCGAGCCTTTTTCCTCATTCATCTGGCTCTATTTCATCATTCTTCCTTTTGCACCGCTGCTGCTGGATTGGCAGGGGTTTTATACGCGTCCGTTAATTCCGCCGCGGATGGAAACCACGTGGCAGTTGCTCAAGGCCTGTTCGCTTCTGGTCATTGGGCTCATTCTGGTGATGTTTTTCCTGAAAATCCTTCTGGCGCGCTCCGTGATCATTTTGTTTGGAGGAATCAGTTTTCTCTTGGTTATCGCAAAAGAAGAACTCATTCGCGGTTGGCTGGCGAGCAAGGTGGCGCAGTCGCAGATGAAGAAGCGTCTGATTCTGGTCGGCACGCAGGAAGATACCGGACGTTTGCGGCGCGATTTGGAGAAGCAGGCCAGTCACGACATTGATGTGCTTGTGGAAGTGGATATCAACGAAAAGTCGACGCAAAAGCTCGTCGATCTCATGCACGAACATTCCGTCAATGGCGTGATTCTTACTGCCAAGCACATGTATTTTGGGCAGATCGAAAAGGCAATCGAGGTGTGCGAGCGCGAGGGCGTTGAGGTTTGGCTGATGGCGGACTTCTTCAAAACGCAGGTGTCGAAGACCACGTTGGATGATTTTTACGGCCGCCCGATGTTGGTGTTCCGCACCGGTCCGGATGCTTCCTGGCAACGCTTTGCCAAAGAAGTCATCGATGTCGTTGGTGCCTTCATTTTGATCACCATGTCATCGCCAATTCTGCTCGCGGCAGCACTGTTTATCCGCTTTAGCTCGCCCGGCCCGATCATCTTCCGTCAGCAGCGGAGCGGTCTGAACGGTCGTCCGTTCACCATGTGGAAGTTTCGCACTATGGTAACCAATGCCGATCAATTGAAACAGGAACTCGCGCAGCTCAACGAAATGTCTGGTCCGGTTTTCAAAGTATCGAACGACCCGCGAGTCACGCCGATCGGGAGAATCCTTCGCCGCTACAGCATTGATGAACTCCCGCAGCTGTTTAACGTGCTGCGTGGCGAAATGAGTCTCGTGGGGCCGCGACCATTGCCGGTCGATGAGGTTCAACGTTTTGATGATCCCTCGGATCGTCGTCGCCTCAGCGTGAAGCCGGGCCTCACTTGTCTGTGGCAAGTCAGCGGTCGCAACAATGTCTCCAACTTCAAGGACTGGGTTCGCCTTGATCTTGAGTACATCGATCACTGGTCATTGTGGCTGGACATCAAGATTCTTTTCCGCACGATTCCCGCAGTATTCATCGGAACCGGCGCGAAGTAATCCCCGTCGGGCGTGTGGGTTTTGCTCAAGGAAACCCACCGCGCTCCGATTCTAGTAAAAGCTGTTGCCAAAACTATGTCCGCTAAATTGAAGAAAAAATCCTCGCAACCCGTGTCCGTTGTCACCGGCGGCGCCGGGTTTCTCGGTTCCCATTTGACCGACCTTTTGATTTCGCGCGGGCACAAGGTCATCGCGATCGATAACCTCGTCACCGGCTCGCTCGACAATATTTCGCACCTGGCCGGCAATCCGAATTACCGCTTCATTTGCCAGGACGTGACCGAGTTTCTTTTTCTCGACGGCCCAGTGGATTACATCTGGCACTTCGCCTCGCCGGCGAGCCCGATCGATTATTTGGAGATTCCCATCCAAACGCTCAAGGTTGGGTCCCTCGGCACGCACAAGGCGTTGGGGCTCGCATGCAACAAGCGCGCTCGCTTTCTCATTGCTTCAACTTCGGAAGTTTATGGCGACCCGTTGGTTCATCCGCAGCGCGAAGACTACTGGGGCAACGTGAACCCCATCGGTCCGCGCGGATGTTATGACGAATCCAAACGTTTCGCCGAGGCGATGACGATGGCCTATCATCAGGAGCACGGCATCGACACCCGTATCGTGCGCATCTTCAACACCTACGGGCCGCGCATGCGCTTGCGTGACGGTCGCGTGGTTCCCGCCTTCATGTCGCAGGCGCTGGCCGGCAAGCCGCTCACCATTTTCGGCGATGGCAGCCAGACTCGCAGCTTCTGTTATTGCTCCGATTTGATCGAAGGCATCTACCGCCTCATGATGAGCGACACTCACATGCCGGTGAACATCGGGAATCCTCAGGAACTCACGATGATCCAGTTCGCCGAAGCGGTGATCAAGGCGACCGGCTCCAAGAGCAAGCTCGTGTTCAAGCCTCTCCCGCAAGACGATCCCAAACAACGCCGCCCGGACATTACCCGTGCGCGTACGATTCTGAAATGGGAGCCGAAGGTCGCGCTTTCGGAAGGCCTCGAAAAAACGATCGCCTACTTCCGTGGGAAGATTTAAACGGCCGTGCGGCTTTCGGCCGCCTTCGGCCGGTAGGTGACACCGGCCGTTACTTAGCCGACCTTTTCCCCTACCGCAATCTTGTGCCCCGCGAGGAAATTAGCGGTGGCGAGGCGCTTGCCGCCTTCGCGCTGTAGCTCGAGAATTCGAAGAGCACCGGTGCCGCAAGCCACGACGAGTCCGCGTGCGTCGGCGGCGAGAATTTCTCCGGGTGTTGTTGAGGCAACATCCGCGATTTCGGTTCGCCAGATTTTTAACAGTGTCGGTTTCGGCGCTGTGGGAAGGAAAGTGTAACCGCCGGGCCACGGTGTGAAGGCGCGGATGCGATTCCACAGCGTGCGCGCCGGTAGTGACCAATCTAGCTTGCCATCTTCCTTGGTGATTTTGCGCGCATACGTGGCGCCTGCAGCGGGTTGTTTCTGCGGCGTGATTTTTCCCGTGACGAGATCGGGAATCGTGCGCACGAGCAGTTCCGCGCCGATTTGGGCGAGGCGGTCGTGCAATGTGGCGGCGTTGTCCGCGGGTTCGATGGGCGTTGTCTGTTGCGTGAGGATGTCGCCGGTATCAAGTCCAGCGTCCATCTTCATGATGGTCACGCCGGTCTCCGGAAGGTCGTCGAGAATGGCCCATTGAATAGGCGCAGCGCCGCGGTAACGCGGGAGCAGGGAGGTGTGAACATTGAGGCAGCCGAACTTTGGCAAATCGAGGATGGCCTGCGGAAGGATTTGGCCGTAGGCCGCCACAACCATGATATCCGGAGCCAGTGCGCGGAGTTGTTCTAGGAATTGCGGGTCGCGGGCGCGCTCGGGTTGGAGCACGGGGAGATTGAGTTTTAGGGCAAGTTCCTTTACGGCGGAGGGCTGCAATTGCAGGTCGCGACCCTTCGGTTTATCTGGTTGCGTCACGACCGCGACGACGGAGAATTGCGGTGAGATTGCCAATGCTTGCAAACTGGCGCACGCAAGCGGCGCGGTGCCCATGAAGATCAACCTCAACGGCGAAGTCATCTTTGGTTAAATGGAAAGGCGGAATCTCGAAATGCGAAATCCGAAATCGGGTGGATAATCAACTTGCGAAATGAACCTCTCAGCAAAGGGTTCACTTCGGTAATTGGGCCACGACGTTCAGGATGTTGCGGAGGACTTCCATCGGCGATTCCGTGGAATCGATCTTATGAACGATCGAAGGATTGTAGCACTCGAGCACGCTCTTGGTTTCGTTCTCGTAGACTTTGAGCCGGTCGCGAATGACCTCGAGATTTGCATCGTCGAGCCTATTTTCCCGGAGCGCGCGGCGTTGGAGGCGTTCGACCATCTTGTTCATGTCGGCGCAGGTGAGCCAGAAGACGGCCTTAACGTCGAGGGTGTCGCGGAGCATCTCGACCTGATGGGGATTGCGCGGGATGCCGTCGAGCACGAGCCAGTCGCGTTCGGGACCGAAGCGTTCATTGACCGTGGCAGCCTGGATGTTTTTTCGCCAGAGTTCGATCGTCGGTTCATCCGGGACGAGTTTGCCTTTGGCGGCGTAGTCGATGAAGAGCCGGCCCATCGGATTGTCGATGCGGAGATTGCGGAAAACGTCGCCGCAGGCGCAGTGAAAAAAACCGGGAATGCTGCCGAGAATTTTTCCCTGAGTGCCTTTGCCGGCGCCGGGCGCGCCGAAGAGGAGGATCGTGCGGTATTTCATGCGAGGTGCCTCTGGGTGCTGGATCGTTGTGATTGGAGGTGCGCGGAGAGTGGAGCAGAAGATCTATTCCGTGGCATCTTTGTGGCGGACAATGATCTCGAGTATTTCCACGAATGGAATCATGACTTCCGACGAGGCGTCGCCGGCCCGCAACTCGAGATGCATTTCGTTTTGTGTAATGCGGGCAATGCGCCGGCCCACGTATTCGCCGCGGACGGCTTTAATTGCCATCACGAGGTTTTTTTCGGATTCGCTGGGCACGAGGCGGAAGAACCCGGGAAATTTCGTCTCAAAGAAACGGCGATTGAAAGTGAACTCACCGCGCTTGAACTCCTGCCGATGACTGACGTCGCCGCCGTCGTTACGGGATTCCGGGGCCATTGATAAACCCGATGGCGCATGTTCGCCCGGGTCGGGAATTCCCGGGGTGGGCGCGTTGGGCAGACCGTTGTCGTCGATGGGTACCGCATCGACGGGGGCGGGATTCAATTCTTCGCGCGGAACACTTGGCAGGACGAGAAACACCAATTGACCGAGCACCGGCGCCACAGCGGCCACCCCACAAACCAGCGTGGCGGACCGGTTGCGGAACACGGCCACTTCGTAACCGGCGAAAATATTGGCACCGAACAGAATCAGCGCGATGACAATGCCCGCGGGGGTTGCCACTGCGGTTCCGAACGAAACGCCAGAGGGGCGATCGAGGCGCGGCACGGGCTTTACAACAATTTCGGCGCGCTTGGCTTTTTGCTTTTCTTCTACGGGAACTTCAATCAGCGGTTCGATGAACGGCTTGGCTTTAGGGTTTTGAAGAAACTCTTTGAGCACCTCGGGGGCGAGCTTGAACCACGCAACCCGGGGGGAGAATGTGCCGTCGTCGAGTTTGAGGACCATTCCGGCCTCGTTGAAGGATACCGGTTCACCCTTGACCGTGCCGCCGTCAGCCAGTTTGAACTCGGCTGCGTGGAGAGCGGTAGCCGTGAAGAAAGCGGCTGCCAGCAGGATGGCGGCGAGTTTGGTCATGTCGGGGTGTTGATTAGCAAAGGGGTGGGGAAGAAGAAAGCAAATTTGGTCTTGGCCCGCGCGGATGACTTCAACGTGACGAAAAACTGGTGAGCAACAGGCGGGTTCAGTTGGACAGCGGAATGGTGCCGAGAACGTTGGCGAGGTTTTCCACGGTCCAACTGCGTTGTAGCGATGCAAGGTAGTCTGCCGCCAATCCGTGTTGCCATACACCGTAGCGCATCGTCTGGACAAAATTTTCTTGCAACGCTGGCTGGACCATTAATCCCGCCAGGAATCCGGCGAGGACGTCGCCTGAGCCGCCTTGGGCCAGGCCGGGATTGCCTGTGCCGTTAACAAAGACTTCGCCGGTTGACGTGCCGATCAAGGTTTGGTGCCCTTTCAGCACCACGACGCAATCACCCCATTTCCGCGAAAGTTCCCGCAATGCGCCGACGCGATCACGTTGTACATCAGCGGTCGTTACGTCCAACATCCTCGCTGCTTCGCCGGGATGCGGCGTGACCACGCGGCGCGCTTCGAGGCGTTTCGGCTCGGCGGTGAGCCAGTCCAGGCCGCTGGCATCGACGAGGACGGGGAACGTAGCGTTGTGCCAGGCGCGACGCATGCGGTAGCGAATGTTCGGCGGCAGTTCGCGCCCGGGCATGCCCGGACCGAATACCAGGCCCTCGCAGAATTCTGGAATCCGCGTGTCGTTCTGCCAGTGATTTACCATCACCCCTTGCAGGTGCGTGGCGACAATTGGGTAGATATTCTCCGGCGTGTAAAGCGTGATGAGTCCCGGCATGGCCCGTTGAGCGGCGCGCGCGGTGAGGACGGCGGCGCCGTGGTAGCCCAGGCTGCCGGCCACAATCAACAGATGGCCAAAGTTGCCTTTGTGTGAATGGGCCGGACGGGGCGGGGGGAAACTGGCGAAATCCTCTGGCAAGGTCCACTGCAAGTCGGTCTTGAATGGATTGGGAACCAGTCCGATGTCGGATGCGACTTCCAAGCGGCCCACGTACGGCCAGGCGCGCGATTCCAGCAGCCCACGCTTCGGAGCGCCAAAGGTGACGGTGACGCTTGCGCGCACGGCGGCGCCTTGTGGATCCCCGGTGTCTGCGCTCAATCCGGACGGGACATCGACCGCCAGCACGGGAAGTTTGGCGAAGTTGATCCACTCGATGAGGTTGGTCCAGTTCTCATCCAGCGAGCGATTGAGGCCAATGCCAAACAAACCATCGATCACCAAGGCAGGGCGCTCGGCCAGGAGATCGGGGAGCTTTTGGAAACTGGTCGCCGGATCACTGACGTTAAGAATCGTGACGTCACGATCCGTGAGGAATTGCTGAGACAGGCGTGCGTCCTCTCCGTTGTTTCCCTTGCCTGCGAGGATCAAGATGCGGTCGTTTGGACGGGTGAGGCGGTGCGCCGTTTTCGCGACCGCTGCGCCGGCTCGACGCATGACCTCGGATTGCGACACGCCCGCGGCCCACGTGGCCGCTTCCCACTGGCGCATCTGTTCAACTGAAATAACTGGTGCTGGCATCTTGAACTGGTTGCTTTATTGCCGGAGTCGGCAACTGGAATACATACTTTAACAGTAATTTCTGCGGGTAAAGAAGGAATCATTTCCCGTCGCGGCATGCTTCATTTGGCCCTCGTGGGGTTGGCGGCCTCGGCAATCGTGTCGGCTTGAGTATGATTACGTGTTGAAGGTTGTGGCGAAAACCACTACACGCGGATGGGGATTCGCCCCGATTGTGACGCGCGCCGCGACCTACTAAACTTTCCGCATGAGCGTGCAGATTGTTGGCAAATGGGATGGCGTTTCATCGTCGGGGGCGGAGATGTTTCATTCCCGAATTCCTTTAAATATCGTGGCAGTCTACGAGGACTTTGAATCCGGCCTGCGATTGATTGATTTTTCGAAACGGCTCAAGTTTCGATTCGACGAGGAGTTCACCATCAGCACCAACTTGTGGAAGTTTGAAATGCTAGAGATTCCCGCAGTGCGAAAGGTCGCGGCGAAAGAAGCTGCGGGCGCTGACCTGATCCTTTTGGCGACGGACAATCATCACCCGTTGCCGATCGAGGTGAGTAGTTGGCTCGATCAATGGGTTGCGGAACGCCAAGCTCGATCGGGTGCGCTGGTGGCTGCGTTTTCCGGTGGGGCCCGCGGTAGTGCCGTGGATTGGCGAGTAGAAGAATCGCTTCGCGATGCGGCTGCTCAGGCTCAAATGCAGTTTTTATTAGTCGATACGGTCGAATCCGAAAATCAGGTGGAAGAGTCGTTCGCGGCGCTGATGAAACATTCTCGCGGGTTGATTTCTAAATAGTCTCCGGCCGGGTTGATTCGCTCCGGCATTGCAGTTTTCTTCCTCCCTCCGTAAAGGAAACGGAGTCATGCCGTTCACACTTGCTCATCCCGCTGCAATTCTGCCGCTGCGGCGGCTGTGTCCCCGAGCGCTAAATCTCTCCGCGCTGGTGATGGGCAGCTTGGTGCCGGACGTGGGATACTTTTTTGCCCGTTGGAAGGTGGATGAGTATTCACACGCGGTGGTGGGGAGTGCGGTGTTTGGTTTGCCGGTGGGAGCGTTAATGGTCGGCGTGTTGTACGCGCTTCGCGCGAAGGTGGTGGAACATTTGCCTTTGCGGCACCGAATATTACTGGCGCCGCTGTGCCGGCGAGCGGCGGGTTCTCTGTGGACCATTGCCATCTCGCTGTTGATCGGGATCTGGACCCACCTTGTTTTGGATTCGTTCACGCACAAAGGCGGATGGCTGGTCGAGGAAGTTCCTTTGCTCCAGCAGCCTGTGATTACGGTGAAGTATCACAATTTCAGAGTGCATCACCTTTTATGGTACGGTTTTTCTTTTGTGGGAGTCGCTTGGGTTTGCTTCGCGTACGATCGCTGGATGCGGACCGCTGCGCCGGATGGGACGGACACTCCTTCGAATGCAAGTTGGCAAAACGCACTGCTCATTGCGGGAATGCTTTTGCCAATTGAATTATTTCATCACTCCTACGGTGGGCTGGTGGGGATGGTTGTTGTTGCCGTGTTGAGCTCGGTGACTGTCGTGGTGGCCGTCTGGCGATTGGGCCGCTGATGTAGATTGGTCAAGGCCGCTGCCTGGTTTTTCCGTTCTCCGAATCGCGCTGGTAACTTGACGCGTTGACGTCGCTTGACGAGCATCTGCGCATGTCACCTCGCTCCTGTCGACGTAGCTTCGTCAAAACATTGACCGCATTCCCGCTGCTTGGCGTTGTCGGTTCGTTCAACATTCACGTCCGCGCCGCAGACGCGGCGCAACCCTTCTCGACCGACAACGATCGGATCAACAAAGCCCGCCAAGTCGCGCTTGGCGTGCTCAAACCGACGCCGAAGCAGCTCGAACATGGACTGCGACTGCACGCCGAGTCGCTGGTGTTCGAGAGCTACGGTTTTGCGCCGCGCGCAGCGGTTGATGGGGACAAGTTCAAGGCCGCCGTCGAATCGGGTGCCAGTGAAGCGGAACTCACCGACCTGCGCGAGGAGATGTCCATGACGCGCTGGGCCACCGATCCGCGCGAGCGGAAGGAATACATCGACGCCATGCATGCTGCGGGAGTGACATGCATTTTCCAAAACACCGGCGAAGAGGGCAGCGATCCGCTGCGATTGATTAAACGCCTCGCCCGATTCACCTACGCGACCGACCTTGGACGCGAGGATTGTTTCAAGGCCACAAAGCCTGACGACATCGCGGCCGCGAAGAAGGCGGGCAAACTCTGTCTCTACTTCACGACCAACGGCGTTCCGCTGCGCCAGCAATGGGAGAGCGTTCGTGACGAGGTGCGCCTCATCCGCATATTTCAGGAACTAGGCGTGCGGATGATGCATCTCACCTACAACCGTCGGAATCCCATCGGCGACGGCGCGGGTGAACCGAATGACGCCGGTCTCTCCGACTTCGGTCACGCGGTCGTCGCGGAGATGAACCGCCTCGGCGTCATTGTGGACGTGGCGCACTCGGGCTGGAAGACGAGCTTCGATGCCGCCAAGGCCTCGAAGAAGCCGATGGTTGCGAGCCACACAACCTGCGCCGGACTGTACAAACATTTTCGCGGCAAGCCCGACGACACGGTGAAGGCCATCTGCGACACCGGCGGGCTCATCGGCATCTGCTGCATCCCGCGTTTCCTCGGTGGCGCGGGCGACATTGGGGCGTTCCTCGATCACATTGACTACGCGGTGAAGAAGTTTGGCGCCGAGCATGTGGCCATCGGGCCGGATATTTCCTACGTCTCGCGCAACGAGGAGTCCGAGCGCGCCAAAATTCCCAAGCGCACCAGCACCGGGGCTGCAGCGAAGTGGGAGCATCTCTGGCCCGTGGACGATTACCGCCCCAAGCCGCACGCCGAGCAGAGTCTCGCGTGGACCAACTGGCCGCTCTTCACCGTCGGTATGGTTCAGCGCGGCCACAGCGATGAAACTATCCGGAAAATTCTCGGTGAAAATTCTCTGAGAGTTGCGCGGGCCAATTTCGTCAGTTGAACATTCATGAAAATCCTTCGCGCAGTTCTGCTGCTGACTTTGTTTGCCGTGGCTGGATCGGCTGACGTGGTGCCGACCAAAACCCGGCCAAGTAGCGGGCCGGCGTTCACGATCCCAACGTTCCATTGTCTCGGAGTTTATTGGTCGCCACAGGGCGGTGCCGCCGGCAAAGACGTTCTCGTTCGATTTCGCCGGAAAGGGGTCGCTGAGTGGAACGAGGGATTGCCCATGCGTTACAATCCCATTCCCAATACCGACGAGGATCTCGCCGACTATCGCGGCAGCATCGTCTATCTCTCCCCGGCGACGACCTACGAAGTCCAACTCACCTTGAGTGGAACCCAAACGGTAACGAATCTGACTGCCACGACGTGGACTGAAGAATTTCCGGTCGGTGCGACGATTCGAATTGGCAACCAGACCGCGCCCTTGGCGTTCACTGCGTCCGGCAAACCGGACGCGTATCGAGTCTACGACGGTCGTGGTGCAACGATCGACGTGGGGCACCAAAGCGATCATTGCATTTCGATCAATGCCTCAAACGTGATTCTGCGCGGCTTCACGTTGAAAGGGGCGGGCTCGGTCAAGAACACCGGCAAGAGACCAATCGGGGCTATCATGGTCGAGAGCAGCCACAACGTGATCATCGAGGATTGCGATATTTCCGACTGGGGCCGGCTCAATCCCAAAACAGGTTTCGGATTCAATCTCGACTCGGCCGTGCTGGCGAGTCGGTGCGAACGTGTCGTTGTCCAGCGCTGCAAACTGCATCATCCGACTTGGGATGGCAGCAATTGGCACGAGCCGAAATTTCCCACGCACACCGCCGGGCCGCAGTGCATCTCGCTTTTCGACAACGTGGGCAACCACGTGTTTCGCTACAATGAATGTTGGTCGGATATGGAGCACATGTTTAATGACATCATCGGCGGCGGCGGCGCCAACGCGAGTTTCCGCGGCGCTCCGGGGCCTGACTCGGACATCTACGGCAACTTCGTCAGCCATTGTTGGGATGACGGTCTGGAAGTCGAAGGCAGCAGTCGCAATGTGCGCGTGTGGGACAACTACATCACCCAATGCATGAATTCGATCGGCAACGCGCCCGCTTCCATCGGCCCGCTCTACATCTGGCGCAATGTTGTTTCCCTCAGCCAGGACCAACCGAACAGCGGCGGGATGAATTTTCTGAAAATGGGATTCGCCACCAGCGAAAGTTGGATGACGGGTCACCAGTATATTTTCCACAACACCATTTTTGGCCCGAAAGCGTGGCTTCCCTTTGGGGGATTGGGCGGCCGGCGCGTCGTGAAGCATACCGTTTCCCGAAATAACATCCTCCATGTGCGAGCCGCGAAATATCTGAGCGCGAGCGACAGCGATCGAAACGTCGACAACAGTTTCGACTACGATCTGTACAACGGGCTCGTGCCCCAAGGCCACGAAGCCCATGGCATCCGCGGCGAACCCGTCTACGACGCGAAGTCTGGATTTGATCCCGCGACGAAGGTTGGCGTCTTCCATCTCGCTCCCGGCAGTCCTGGTACTGCGGCGGGGGAAATGGTGCCCAACTTCAGCGGCAGTTTCACGGGAAAGTCCCCGGATATCGGCGCCCATCAGCGCGGTGCGCCCCCGATCCAATACGGCGTCAGCTTGAAGCAGCCAAGGTCGCCTTAGCTGATCGGGAAACTAAAAGCGCCCGCTGACAAAATGAATTTATCACCACCTGCTTATCGTCCCTTCTCACCTGAGTTCCCGATACGTAATCAAATTATGGAAAACTTCTGCTTTCTCGCGAGTTCGCGTGCCGCCGTCGCGGCAATCATTCTCCTGACGCTTACGGGTGGTTCGTCCGCACTTGCCGAGGGCGCCAAAACGCTCCGCGCCGGTGCCGCCGTGGCGGACATCACACCGAAGCAGTTTCCGATCAACATGCCCGGCGGTCACAGCGCGAACATGGCGGAAAGCGCGCACGATCCCTTGAACGCGCGTGCCTTGGTGCTCGCCGACGGCACCACGACGCTCGCGATGGTGGTGATCGACAATCTTGGCGCCGGTCCCGAGGTGCTCGATGAAGCGAAGGCCATCGCTGCCGCAAAGACCGGCATGGCGCCGGACAAAATGCTCGTGTCCTCCACGCACACTCACAGCGGCGGTTCCATCGGCACGCGGGAAACCTCGCCCGCCGCATCGATCGCCTATCGCAAGGTGGTCGTTGCGGGCATCGCCGACGCGATCATTCGGGCGCATGCGGCCTTGCGGCCGGCGGCGATCGGCGCGGCGGCGCATCCGCTGCCGGATGAGGTGTTCAATCGTCGCTGGTATCTCAAGCCCGGCAAGATGCCGCTCAACCCCTACGGCAAACTCGACACCGTGAAGATGAATCCCGGCACCAGCCCCGATGTGATCGATCATCCTGCCGGTCCGACCGATCCCGACATCACGGTGATCTCCGTGCAGGACGCAAAGCGGAAACCGCTCGCGCTGTTCGCCAACTACTCGTTGCACTACGTCGGCGGCGGGCCGAAGGGACAGATCACTGCGGATTACTTTGGAGAGTTCGCACGCGTGATGCCCTCCCGGCTGCACGGCGACGAGGGTTTCGTCGCGATGATGTCGAACGGCACCTCGGGCGACATCAACAACATCCCCTTCGGCATCACGCGTCCGCCGCGCGAGCCGTTTGAGCAGATCCGCATCGTCGCGCAGAAAGCGGCGGACACCGCGTGGCTCGCGCACCGAAAAATTGAAAAGCATCGCGGCGACGTGAAGCTCGCGATGCTCCAGCGCGAAGTGACGCTCAAGTATCGTCGCCCCACCGCCGAGCAAATCGCCGACGCAAAAGCCGTGCTCGCGATCAAGAACAAGGCCGCCGTCGAGAACCTGCCGCGCCTCGCGAAGAATTACGCCGGGAGTACCGTCTCCGCAGCGGAACGCCCCGAGGACACGATCACCGTCAAGGTGCAAGCCATCCGCATCGGCGACTTCGCCGTTTGCGGCATCCCGTTCGAGACCTTTGCCGAAACCGGCCTCGACTTGAAGAAGCGCAGTCCCTTTCCGCGAACGATGGTGATCGGTCTCGCCAACGGCCGCCATGGTTACCTTCCGACTCCCGAGCAGCACAAGCTCGGCGGATATGAAACTTGGCTCGGCACAAACGTCGTGCAGGAGGACGCGTCGGTGATTCTTGTGAAGAACCTGCTCGAAATGCTCGCCGAGCTGAAGCGGTCGGAGTGAGATTGGACGCAGCAGAGGTACGATGATGAAGTCGCGGCTGTTCACACTCGGTCGTTTTGGCCTCGTTGCGTGGATGCTTTCGCATGTCTTCATCGGGGAAACATCCGCGGAGGAACTGCTGTTGGCCGGTGGAAATGAAGTCTTCGTAGTGGATGTGAAAGCGGCGGAGTCGGGTGCGATCAAGAAGCTCTGGCGTTGGAGTGGCGAGGATGCGGCGGATCTTCCGTCCGAGGCGCGGCGAGACTTCAATCACCTCGATGAATGCAAGCCGCTCGATGACGGCGCGAAGATTCTCGTATCCGCGTCGAACGGCGGCTGCGCGCTGATTGAGCGAGCGACTGGTCGCATTCTCTGGCGCGCGCGTTCGCGGAATGCGCATTCGCTCGCGTTGTTGCCGCGCAATCGGATCGTCGTCGCGAGTTCCCTCAGCGGTGATCATCTCGAAGTCTTCGATATCGCCGGAGCCGTAACGCCTGTTTTCAAAACGCCGCTCCATTCCGCGCACGGTGTGGTTTGGGACGAGCAACGGCAATGTCTCTGGGCGCTGGGCTTCGACGAACTCCGCGCCTACACGCTCGACCAATGGGAAACGCCCAAGCCTGCCCTAAAGCTCGAGGCGACACACAAGTTGCCGGACAAGGACGGGCACGATCTGCGTCCGGTGCCCGGAACCGCCGACTTGCTCGTTACGATGGAGAATTCCGTGCAGTTGTTTGCGCGCGACACGGCGACCTTCAAACCACATCCGCTCCTCGCCAGCGAAACGAAGGTGAAGTCGGTGGACGTTCATCCGGTGAGCGGACGCATCGTCGTCAGCCAATGGAGTTCTACTGTTCGCCTCTTGAATCCGACTGGTAAAATTCAGTTCAAAGATGCCCGTCCTTACAAAGCCCGCTGGCTGCGCTGACAGGCGCTGCGTTAATAAACTCACTCATGAAACTCGCGCTCATCCTTCTTTCGTCCCTTTTGTTCTCTCTCGGCAATCTCCGCGCCGCTGGCGATGACGGCATCACGTGGCTGATCAATTACGATGGCAAAGCATTGCCGGACGCGCCTTGGGCTGCCGTCGGCAAACCCAACGCGAAGATCGAGCCGCAGGGCTTGCGCCTCATCGATGACGGGAAGGACTTCGCGCATTATCGCGCGGTGTGGAAGGCGCAGCCGGACCAGGAGATCATCGTCGAAGCGCGCGTGAAGGCGGGCACTATCACTGGTTCGCAACCGAAAAAGCCCGCGACCTCGCTCTGGCCTTGGCGCGATGGCGCGCCGGTGATGGTGCAGATCAGCGACGGACGGCATCAGGATGGATTGGTGTTGTTCCCGGCGCAAGCGACGAGTTTTACGGATCGTTTCATCCCGATGGATACGACGAAGGAGTTTCACACTTATCGCCTCGTCATTCGCGGCAACGACATGAGCATGTGGGTGGATGGCGTGCAGAAGGTTCAAGGGCAGGGCGCCTTCTGGAAGCCGGCGGATTCGCCAGAGCAGTTCATCCAGTTTGGCTCGAGTGCGAAGACTGCGACCGGTGATGCGCTCTGGGCTAGCGTGAAACTCGGTGTGCGCAACGCAACCGCAGCGCCGCCGAAAGATCCGGTCAAGATCACCGTCACCGCGCCATGGGATCTCACGCGCAAAGATGCGTATCAAACCCGCCCCTATCTTTACGACATGGGCCAAGGCCTGCTCCTGATGAGCGTGGCGCAGGGACACGATGCGTTCTATGAGCCGTACGGACTACTGCGATCGATCGATGCTGGCAAGACGTGGGCGCCGATTCCGGGCCTCGACAAACTCGACACCACGCCTTTGCCCTGCGTTCGCCGACCTGATGGCAGCATCCTCGCCATTTCGCGGTGGACGCGTTTACAGGCGGACGGTTCGGTCGTCGGCAAGACGGTGCATCTCAATGCCGACGCGACAAGTTTCACCATGATCGACAACCGGATCAACCTGCCCAAGCAATACGCGAATGAGACCCAGCGGGATCAGACCATCTGCGAACGTCACATCTGGAACGACGCCGACGGCGGCGTGACGATGGTCGTGTGGAGCCGCAAGGGCGTGAAGCGCGCAGACGGTCGCAACAACACGGAACGTTGGTCGCACTTGATGCGCAGCACCGACGAGGGCAAAACGTGGAACTACTTCTCCACCGTCGGCCCCGGCGGCGAGCCCGCCGTCTGTCGCCTCAGTGCCACCGAGCAAACCGCGGTCATTCGAGGCGATCGTGACTCACAGATGAAGCAGATGTTCTCGCACGACGCGGGCAAGACGTGGAGCAAGCCCATCGCGCTCGAAGAAGGTAAAGTCCTCCCCGACCTTGTGCTCATGCGCAATGGCGTGCTTGCGTGCAGCTACGGGCGTCCGGCGAGCTGCCTCATGTTCAGCACCGACGGCGGGAAGACGTGGCCGTCACACCACGTCATTTCGGAGAAGGTGGGCTTCAACTACACGAGCATCCGCGAGATCAGCCCCGGTCGGCTGCTCTACGTGCATGATGCGTCGAAGTTGAATGCGCAGTATGTAGACGTTGAGCGCGCGAAGTGAGTCTCCGACCGCGTTCGCGAATCAAAACAGCGCGCGCACGGCGGGCTTGGTGACTTTGCCCATGGCGTTGCGGGGAAGTTCCTTCACCACGAGGAGGCGTTGCGGGATTTTGTAAACGGAGAGTCGGCCTTTGCTCCACTCGCGGAGAGCGGGAAGTTCGAGGGCGGCCTTCTCTTTCAACACCACCACGGCAGTGACGGCCTCGCCCCACGTGTCGTCCGGCAGTCCGATGACAGCGCATTCGCGGATGTGGGGATGCTCCAGCAGCGCGGCCTCAATCTCGAGCGCGGATAGCTTGTAGCCGCCGCTCTTGATAATGTCTACGGAGAGGCGGCCCATGATGCGATAGTAGCCGCGCTCAATGACGGCCATGTCGCCGGTGCGGAACCAGCCGTCGTCGAACGACTCGGCACTCGCTTCAGGGCGATTCCAATACGCACGGAACACACCGGGGCCGCGCACTTGAATTTCGCCCGGTTCGTCTTCGCGCGTGACGAGAGAACCAGACTCGGCCTTGAGGCGCGCTTCCACTCCGGGCAAAGCGACGCCCACCGAGCCCGGGCGGCGCTCTCCGTGGTAGGGATTCGAGAGCGCCATGCCGATCTCGGTCATGCCGTAACGCTCGAGAAGTTTCTGGCCGGTGAGCGCAGTCCATTGCTCGTGCACGCTCGCGGGAAGCGCTGCGGAGCCAGAAACCATCAGCCGCATGCGTGCGAAGCCCGCGATGAACGCCGCGCGGTCTTCCGCTGCCGCGGCTTCGAGTGCTTGGATGAGTTTCACGTAAATCGTCGGCACGGCCATGAAGACCGTGTAGGCGTCGACGCGCACGCGGTCGAGGATCGCGGCGAGATCAAAGCGCTCGAAGGCTTCGATTCGTGCACCAGACCACAGCGCGCAGCTCGTGATGTTGATGATGCCGTGAATGTGGTGCATCGGCAGGAAAAGCGGGATGCAA
The DNA here is from genome assembly GCA_044224905.1 of Limisphaerales bacterium. Classification (GTDB taxonomy): domain Bacteria; phylum Verrucomicrobiota; class Verrucomicrobiia; order Limisphaerales; family JBGAJN01; genus JBGAJN01. Next base: position 104,799 of record JBGAJN010000004.1, on the reverse strand, counting down.
TCCCCCGCGGTCCATTCCCACGCGGTCACGAGGCTCTCGATCTGCGCTTGGATGTTTGCGTGCGTGGTGACCACGCCCTTGGGTTTGCTCGTCGTGCCGCTCGTGTAGAGAATCATCGCGCGGCGATTGGGGGAAACCGCGGGCAACTTCTTCTTCGCTTCGACAGTCACCGAGTCAATGTTCAGCAACCGCACTCCGAGTCGTTGACACAATGGCGCAATCTTCGGAGCCATTGCTGCGTCTGCCACGACGACGCTCGCGCCGGAATCGCTCAACGAATACTCCCACTCTGGTTCGGTCGCCGAGAGGCAGATCGGCACTTTGATTCCACCCGCGCGCCAGATCGCCCACTGGGCCGCGACGTAGTCCGCCCCCGGCGCGACGAGCAACGCGACGCGCGCTTCCTGTAAATCATCCAAGTCACCCAGCAACGCTGCCGCGAGCAGTGCGGAGCGATTCAGCAAATCCTGATACGTGTGCGATCCGGATTTCGTCTGGAAGGCGACAGATAAACCGTGCGCGCGGGCGCGGGCGATGATCGGAAGTGCGGCCATGAGATTTAGGTCAAAGCGCGGACGATGAAATACAATAGCGACGGCCCGAGCAAGCAGCCGAGACCCGTGTGAAACGTCGCGACGAGCGCTCCGTAGGGCACGAGCTTGCGATCTGTCGCAGCGAGTCCGGCGGAGACGCCGCTCACGGTGCCCGCGAGTCCGCCGAAGACCATCGCGGAGCGTGGCGTTTTCAAGCGCATGAACTTCGCGACCGCTGGCGTGGTGACCATGACGAGGATTGCTTTGATCACGCCCGTAGCGATGCTCAGCGCCATCACGTCCGAGCTTGCGCCAATCGCCGCGCCAGTCACCGGGCCGACGATGTAGGTGATCGCGCCCGCGCCAATGGTGGTCATGCTCACGGCATCGGAGTAGCCAAACGCGCGCGCCACGCTCACGCCGACGATGAACGGCAACACTGTGCCGAGCAGCAGTGCAACAGCGCCAATCCAGCCGGCACGTTTCGCTTCTTCGGCATGAACTTCAAACGCCGTCGCCACGATGGCAAAGTCGCGCAGCATGTTGCCGCCCATCAAACCGATTCCGCCGAAGAGCGCGAGGTCCGCGAGTCCTTTGGTTCCGCCGGACATTTTCCCGCCCACGTAAGCAAGCGCGAGCCCGATGAGGATGGCGATGGCTGATCCCTGCACGCGACCGAAGGTGAGCTTGCGCGAAATGAAGCCGGATACGAGTACGACCAAACCCACGACCGCAAACGCGGTGACGAGCCCGTTCTCCTTCGCTGCCTTTTCAAGAATCTCCCACATCACGCGTTACTCGGATTTGGTTTCGGGCTCCGTTTGCGGCGGCTCCATGCGATTGATGAGCGACACGAACAATCCGCACACGACCACGGCGCCCACTGCCGCGATCACCGCAACCGGTCCCCCGCGCAGAGCGGCGACCACGTTTTGCGTCATCGCCATCGCGACCACGACTGGAATGTAAATCGCGCCCCAATAGTGAACACCGCTTTCAGAGGTGGGACACAGCAACCCGCGCCGATGTAGGTAAATCCGGGTCACGATCAGCAGGAGCATCGCGATGCCGACGCCGCCGACGTTTGTTTTCATTCCCAATGCCGCACCGAGCAGGTCGCCGAGGAAAATTCCCAGCAGATGGCAGGCGGCAAGTAGAGCGGTCCCGTAGATGATCATAAAAGCGGGGCCAGATTTTCCCTCGGTTCAGCGTCCGGTGCTGTTCGCTCGAATGAACTCGAGGATTGCGGTGCGCGCAGGATCGCCGTCGTTCACGATCTTGCTCGCGATGCTCCCGTGCGTGCGGTCGGCAATGAGCTGGCCGGCGATGCTTTTATTTCCGGCGCCCTGCATCACGGCAACGAAGTAAGCGTTCTCTTCCGCGCGCGCGGCCATGTCGTGATCCGCGTAAAGTACGAGAAAGGGTTGCGTGTTCGCCCGCGCGAAGTGGACCGGCGCCGCGTTATCGGCCATCACGGCGAGCTTCCCCAGCCCGCGCTCTCCGAGGATCGTGTAGTGCGTCATCACTTGGCCGCTCACCGGAATGAAGCCCGAGATGTCGGAAATGTTCACGCCAGCGTCGCCGAGGAAATGCGCATCCATGCCGAGCATCAGTGTCAGGTAACCGCCCGCCGAATGACCGCCGACGAAGATTCTCTTCGCATCGCCGCCATGCTCTGCGATATGTGCGCGAGCCCACGCCACGGCGGCAGCGGCATCCTGCACGTAAGCGGGGAATTTTACCTTAGGGCTGAGGCGATAGTTCGCTGCCACCACGGCAATCCCGGATGCCGCCAGACTCCGTGCGATTTGTGGCGTTCTGACGGAGTCATCCTTGGTGCCGCCCTTGTCGCCGTTCTTCAATCCGCCCCCGTGGAACCACACGAGCGTGGCGAAATTCTTCGCATCCTTCGGCAGGTACACGTCGAGTTTGCAGCGCTGCTTCTCATAGTCGGAAAGCGTGTCGCCTTGTTTGTAAGGCACGTCCGTGAGCACTCGGACGTCGTCGTGAAGGGAGGGGGCGGCATGCAATAGCGGTATGAGCGACAGGGCAAATAGGATACTTAGGAACGCGTGACGTTGCATGATCGGGGCCGAATGTAGAGGCAGTCCGCAGCCACTGGCAACAGACATCCGCGCCGCAGCGGTGGTGAAAGGCATCGGCATTGCTGGCTGCCCGAGACGGGATTCAAACGGATCCGTGATGGCAGGCTGGCATTCGGGAGGTGGTTGTGATGAAATTCGTTTGTGCCGCTCCAATTGAAACATTCCGTTTCTGAAGACTTGCTACCCGCATGAGAACTTTATCCCAGCTACTCCTCGCCCTCGCTTTGCTTTCGGTCGCACGCGCGCAGGAGATCAAACGCAACATCCCTTACGTCGAGAACGGCCACGAACGTCACGTGCTGGATGTCTACGCGCCGAAGGACGCGAAGAATTTGCCCGTGGTGTTTTGGATACACGGTGGCGGCTGGGCGGCGGGTGACAAGTCCGACGTGAAACTCAAGCCGCAGTGGTTCATGGAACGCGGATTCGTCTTCGTCGCGATGAACTACCGCCTCCTGCCAACGGTGGATATGGGCACGCTCGCCCGCGACGTCGCGAAAGCTTACGGTTGGACGCACAAACACATCGCTGAATACGGTGGCGATCCGAAGCGGGTGCTCGTTGGTGGTCACTCCGCAGGCGCCCAACTCGCTGCGCTTATCTGCACGGACGATCGTTACCTGAAAGCCGAGGGCGCAACTTTTGGGGACCTCATTGGTTGTGTCCCTGTCGATGGTGACACCTACGACGTGCCGGCAATCATTGAGACCGCCGAGACCCGCCTCCGTGTGCATCACCTGCCGCCGCGCGTGAATGGTCACCGCGAAAAGTTCGGCGGAACATCGGAGAAGCACATCGATTTCTCCGCAGTGACGCACGTGGCGAAAGGCAAAGGTATCCCGCCGTTTCTCCTGCTTCATGTTGCCAGTCATCCGGACACGAGCGCGCAGGCGCAGCGCCTCGGCAACGTGCTCAAAGAGGCGGGCGTTTCCGTGAAAATCTTTGGCGCGAAAGATACCAGCCACGTGAAACTCAATGACGACCTCGGCTTGCCCAACGATCCGGCAACGGGTGCATTGCTGAAGTTCGTCGAAGAAGTGCTGAAGAAATGACGGGGCCCAAGCGATGGTTCGGGAAAGCGGTGACGAGGTTTGGCGCTGTTCTGCTGAGCAGTTTCATTTTCGCTCGGGCTGCGGCGCCCCAACTCGTCGCGCCCGATCCTACCAAGCAACTGGTGCTGGATTCGCGCGTCATTCAATCGGTGACGAATGCGAAACTCACCCTGGGCACCGTAGAAAAGGAGCCGCGCAATCCGCTCTTTCACGCCGATCAGCCGTGGGAGAATGCGCTCAACAACCTTTACCCGAACGTGCTTTGGGATGAGCGCGAGCGCGTCTTCAAGCTGTGGTATAAATGCGTGCTGAACGACAAGGATGTCATCGCGAAGATGGCGAACCCGGTGACGATTCACGATCAAGGTTGGTTCCTGCTTTACGCCACATCTCGCGACGGGTTGTCCTGGAAAAAGCCGGCGGTAGGTCAGTTCGAGTTCGATGGCTCCCGGGTGAACAACGCCGTCGCACGCGATACGCCGAACGTTGGTGTCTTTCGCGATCCGCACGAGGCTGATCCGATGCGGCGGTTCAAAATGGTTTACGATGTTGGTCTGGGAAAGCTCCGCACGCGCACGTCGCCGGATGGCGTGAAGTGGAGTGAACCGCAAGAACCGCGCGGCTTTGCGAGCTTCCACGGGGACACGCACAACAACGCCTTCTGGGATGAGCGCTCAGGGAAATACGTCTGGTTCACCAAGGCGTATCTCGGAGAACGGCTCGTCGCGCGATTCGAGAGCGCGGACTTCGTGAATTGGAAATCCTGCGGCGTGGTGTTGCGTTCAACAATCGATGAGGGACGCGCGCATCAAACGTATTGCCTACCAGTGTTTCCCTACGCGAATGGCTATCTCGGATTCGTGATGATCTATCACGTCGGAACGGATCGCGCGGTCGATTGCGAACTCGCATGGAGCCCGGATTCGGTGAACTGGACGCGCCTCGCGCCCGGCGTGCCGTTCATCCCGCGCGGGCCGAAGGGCAGCTACGACGGCGCCTGCATCTACGCTCCGTCCGGCCCGGCTATCGCGCAGGACGGCAAGCTGCTGATTTTTTACGGCGGCGATTTCTTTCCTCATCAAGGCTGGAAACGCCACTGTCTCCCGTGCCTCGCGCGAGTGCGCGTCGATGGTTTTGCGGGCTACGAACCGGCAACGCGGGGCGGCAATGCGACCGTCGTTACGCAGCCTGTGCTGGTGACCGGCCCGATCCAAGTCAGCGCTGACACGCGTGGCGGCGAATTGCGCGTGAGCGTAATCGATGAACCCGATTTCGGTTCAGTGCCGAGCGTGCCCGTTGCGAGCGACGTGACCGACGGCGAAGTGAAGTGGTCAGGCAAGAATGTGGAATCGTTGGTTGGAAAAGTGGTGCGCCTGAAGTTTGACTTGAGCGGAGCGAAGCTCTACGCGTTCCGCGGAGCGAAATTAATTCCGGTGCCCGCCGCCAGCACCGGTATCCGGCGATTTGATTCGGCGTTGGAAGTCGGGTTGAATCTCGCGGATGCACCACGCGGAGCGGAGATTCGATTCACCACGGATGGTTCCGAGCCTGCGATCAACTCGCCACTGCTGCAGACTACCATTAAGCTTACGCAGACGACACGTCTCCGCGCCCGGGCGTTTCTCGCCGGTGTTGCGAACGGCGGACCGGAGTTCGACGAAACGTTCACGCGCCATGAGGTGCGCAATCAGACTTGGCCCACGCCAGTAATGCAGACATTCACGTTCGACAAGTCGGAGTCCGGATGGCGCGGCACGGACAAGCTCGCACACCATTCAACCGGCGGCGTGTCGGGTGGCTACGTCACGGCAACGCGGGCGGGCGGGTTGCGTCCGATCGCATTCCTCCCGCACAACGCGACCAATGGTCTCGCGGGTGACTGGCCGAAGCGGTTTGGCGGGAACGGCGCGACAATCGCATTTCACACGCGCTGCGCCGAGGCGGGCGGGGCATTCCAATTGGAACTCTTCGCTGGAGATGTCGCCGCGTGGAGTTACGCGAAGTTTCCGAGATTTGCCACCGCTTGGCAGCGCGCGGTCGCGAGCGTTCGTTGGGATTGGAACGACGCCGAAGCGGAAGCTGCCGGATGGGTGCGCGGCACGGCAGCCTTTTCGTGGCGAGAGACGATTGCACGACTCGGCAAAGTGGTCGTGGTTGCCGGCGCTGGCGGGAAGAGCGCGAGCTTCGATCTGGACGAATTCAGCGTCACGGCTTTTGCGGACTGACGGCGGAGTTCGCTCGGATGAATCGCGTGCTTACGGTTCCGCGTGCCGCACCTTCAGGTGGGCGAGGTAAATGTTCGCGGGATTATGGCCCACGCCTTTGGGCTGCGGATATTCGTGCGAGGAGTAATAGCAGAGCAACACCTCGTCGTTCTTTGCGCCGTCGGCGAAGCTTTGATACGCACCGTCGCCGCCACTGGGAATGATCCAAGGTTTTTCCACGCCGTTCGCCGTGACCGTCCAGACCTTGCAGACCGAGGGGAATCCGATCGGTTTCTTTTCCGGCAGCGCGCGGGCGGCGAGCAGAATTCCTCCGCCCTTGGTCATGTGCAGCGCAGGTCCGCCGAAGTTGTAGGCGCCGGTCGCGAATGCCTTCCAAGGGCCAAGCGGTGCGCGACCGAACACCACGACGCCGTCTTCGGAATTGCGGATCGCCGATACCAACGTGCCGTCGGGTGTCCAGGCCACGTCCGCTTCATGACCCCAGCCGCTGCCCACGCCGTTCTTTCCCATCCCGGATGTGGGGCCCTCGCCGTAGGTGTGCATGCCTTTGAATTTCACGCCGTCTTCGGACCGGAACAGAATCAGGCCGAACGAGCCGCGACTGTCTTTTCCGTGAATGCCGCAGCGTGCAAGGCTGTAGAACGCACCGTCGGGTCCACGCCGGATCCGGAACAACCAGCGTCGCTTCGAGGTAAAGGTGAGGCGGCTATCGGGTTTAGGTTCGACGAACTCGGTCTCAAGTTCGCGCGGATCGCTCCACGTCACGCCGTCGCTGGATTGCGAATAGAAATCTTCCTGCGAGTGAAAGACGACTTGCACCTTGCCTTGGTTATCGAAGACGAGCGGGTCGCGGCAATCGTGTTCACGGGTGAATTCGGCGACTTTGTCCCACTTGCTCAGGTCCGTCGCTTTCGATCGGATGACGAAAATCTTCGCCTGACCGGCTTGATGAGATTCGGCGCTGCGGAAGGTGACGTAGTAAAAGTCGCCCACCCGCGCGATGCCAGGGAAGCCGTTGTGCTTTCCGTCGGCCCAAATCGCGCGCGTGTACAGCGACTGCACTTGAGCGCGGGGAAATGGTTTGATGGCAGGTGGAGAGTTAACGCCTTCCGCCGAAGCGCGTGCATCGCGGTTCAATCCGGCTGCGAGTCCGCACAGCGAACTCAGGGCGAATTGGCGTCGTGAAATTTGGGGAACGTTCATGTGATCAAGAATGGAGAGTGCGCAGATTGTGTGTGGCGCCACGTCGCGAGCCGATCGGGTTCGCTGGGCTCGATTTGGAAGCCCGTAGCCTCACGAACGCCAATTTAGCTGGTGGGATTTATTGTTCCATTCGTGCGATTCCAAATGCGTGTAGGTCGTGACGGTCATTCCCGAGGCGGCGAGGCGCGCTAGCGTCCAGCCTGTCGTGGAAAGTTGCGGATTCGCCACGTAGGAAGTCGCGGGTGTGTTGATGATGTGAATGCCCGCTTCACCGCTGACGTTCCAGTGGTGGATGTGACCATGAACGTATGCCTTGACGTGCTTGCGCGGGCCAATGATTTCCCACAAGGCCTGCGTATCCACGAGACCTCCCTTGATATGGGCGGGATCGCCGAACCGTGGATTGTGGTGCGCGATGATGATGGCCGGTTTGTCCGTGTGAGCATCGAGCGCCTGCGCGAGCCAGCGGAGTTGTTCGGCACCCAGATCGCCTTCTGCGATCATCGTCTTGAGCAGCGAATCGAGGAGGAAAAAATTTGCGCGACGGGCCGGAACGACCGCCACGTGTCGAGAAGCGACGACCGGATGCTTGGGCTTTTCCTCGCGAAGAACATCGTAGAAAACCGCGCGGTCGTCGTGGTTGCCAAGCGTGACGTGAACCGGCATGCCGGCTTCGCGAAGCGGCCGGATCAAGTTCGCGAAATACCGGTAATCGCCCGGCTGTCCATCGCGCATGGCCATATCGCCGTTGATCAAGATCATGGCGGGCCTTTTGGGCAACGCGACGAGTGCGTCTACCGTTGTCTTGAGATTGCGGGGAATCGGAGCGTCGGGTTTCTGTTTTTCGCCGATGTGCGTGTCGTTAAGAAGCGCCACGAGATCGTCATCGACCTCCGCGCCAGCGGAGCGCAAAGACGGGAGGGTAACCGCCGCGGCGCCCAGGGACGCGACAAACGCACGACGAGTCAGGGGAGGAAGGTGGAGTGGCATAGCGCTGCCTTTCTAGCTGAGCGGTTCTCGTGCGACAATCCTGACTGTTAGCGTTCGTGCGATGGCGCTCATGGGTGCGATTCGCGTTTGTGTCTCACGGCGCAAACTTCTGAATGCGCTGGTTGGAGGCATCCACCACGTAAACGAAACCGTGGCTATCCATCGCCATCGCGTGCGGCAGGTGAAACTGTCCGGGCGCATCGCCCTCCACATTGTTCAGACTCAGGAGGAATTTTCCTTCGGGCGTGAAAAGCTGCACGCGGCTATTCGTGGCGCCGACCCATACGCGCCCGCGACGATCTACGAGCACTCCAATTGGGCCGGGCAGGGGAGTGCGCACCGGTTTCTCGCGTCCGCCAAAGCCGCCGGGTCCTTTGCCGTTGCTGCCCCACGCGGCGAGTGGTTTGCCATCGCAGGTGAGACGTTGAATGCGGCCGTCGTGCGACTCCGTGGTGTAAAGATTTCCCGTTGCATCGAACGCAAAAAAGTGAGGTCCACCAAATCGACTGCCGAATTTGTCACCGCCACCAAACTGCCCCGGCGCGGTGCCGTGGATGCCGAAGCTCGACAGGAATTTGCCATCGAGCGTGAAACGTTGCACGCGGTGGTTCCCTTGATCCGCCACGTACAGCGCGCCATCGGGACCGATGGCGAGGCCGCCGAGTTTATCGAACTCACCGTTGTTCTTGCCGGCCTTGCCCCATTTGCGCAGCGGCATGCCGTTGAGATCGTAAACGCAGACCTCCGGCGTGGTCATCGAAGTCACGAATACTTCTTCATTGTCATCCACCGCAATGCCGCCGGGATTGATCACGCAGGGAAACTGGCCGAGATATTTTCCGCGCGTGTCGAACTTTTGCACGCGACTGTTGTTGAACTCAGCGATAAAGATGACGTCGTTGCGATTGATCGCGATTCCGATCGGCGAACGAAGCTCGCCCGGCCCGATTCCCTTCTGCCCCCACGTCAGAACGAAACGAGGATCGCTCGCATCCACGTTCAGGCACCAAAGTTGGAAGAGTAGAAAGATCGCCGCTGAACGAAGATTCGAAAGGGTGTTCAAGGCGAAGGGGGAGTGTTGCCGGGCGTTTACTCTTCTTCTCTGACGGAATACGACAGCGCTGTGCGCAGATAACGATGGCTGTGCAGCGAGGCGATCGACTGGGTGAGAACTTTCGCTTTAAGGAAATCTTCCACGGCTTGCATACGTTCTTTGTAAAGCGGGGACTTGCGCGCCTTGGGCTGTTTTGCGGCTTCCAGCAAGGCGGTGATGAGGTGCGCGTATTGCATCCCGTCTTCGGCCATGGCGACGCGGGCGAGCGCTTTCGTGTCGGTGTTTCCGATCGCGCGCTTCGCTTCGCCAAGCAGGGAATCAAGTTCGGCGAGCGCGGCGGGCGTGTAGTGGCGTAGCAGGTTCAACGTCTCGCCACTGCGGGCGCCAAGCTTTTCGTTGGCGCGAACGGCTTCGGTGATCTTTTCCAATCGGCCGAAGTAGCGCTGCATCGCGTCGGCTCCGGGGCCGTAGGCGGCGCGGCAGTAATCGGCGATAGCGGCACGCACGTCTAGGTCCGGATTCCACAGCGCTTTGGTGAGCACGTAGTAGTCGAGACCGTGACCGCCCCAGTTGCCGTGGCAATTATCGAAGTCGAACGCAATGGCGTGGTGGTCGACGGAAAATTTCACCGCACGGGCGAGGAAGGGCGCCATGTTGCGCGGCATGCCGAGGTCCGTGCCGGGACCGAGATCGTTGGGGCGAATGAAGAGCTGCGGCGCAAGGCGCGACCATTGGTCAATCGCCGTGAGGTCGAGACCGACGTAGCCGACGATGAGATTCGGCTCCAGTGTCTTGATGTTGACCGGCGGTGTGCGATAGACGGAGTAGGCGTAGGCAACGACGTAGCGGTCGGGCAGTTCAGCGTGAACGCGTTTGGCGACTTCGTTGAAATAGCGGAACTCGCGGTCGCTCAATGACGGATACTCGGCGAAGGGTTTGCCCGTAGTGGGATCAATCAGGCTCGTGCTGTTCGTGAGTTTGGGTGCGTTGGGCGGATCCCACGCGCGGCATTGGGCGCACATGCAGAATTTGTTTTTCCCGCCGTCGTTGGGTGAAATAGAGGCCGTCGGTTTGTTATCAGCCTTCAACTCTTCGATGCGGAGCTTTGCAACGAAATCCCAGAGCTTGGGGTTCGAGACGCAAAGACGTTCACGATTGGGTTCCTGAACGCGCGTGCCGTCGGGTTGCATCGCGAAGAAGTTGGGATGGTCCTTGCCGTATTTTTCCCACCAGCCGGCGTAGGAATGGCCGCCCTCGATCTCGATGCGTGAACCCAGTTTCTGCCGGCGAAACCATGGCGAGTTGATCTCGGGATCAAACGCGCGCCGCCATTCATCCACGCTCACTCCCCATTGTTTCAGCACGGGTGCATAGGTGCTCTCCCGCGATAGGGCGACATCGCGAATCTTCCGTTTGGCGATGCGTGGTTGCTCACGACGATCGATGGCGGGCAGGGCCAGCGTGTTCGTTCGCGGAACAACTTCGCCGAGGTCTCCCGGAAGTAACCAACGCACGCCGATGTAGTCTTCCAGAAACGTGTAAACGGCGTTCAACGTGCCGTTGACGTCATCGCCCTGTTTGGTTTTATCGCCGCCGATGATGTGCAATTTACCCGGCTCCGTGCGGATGACAAACTCTTCGGCGTCGAGTGGTTTTCCGGCGACGAGTTTCCGATTCGCTTCACAGGTACCGAGAAAAATCCGCACCGCAGGCTTTTCTCCCTCGGGCTTCGCTTGCTCGCTCTGAATGCGTACCTGCGCGCCGGTGGCTTTCTGGAGATAATCCGCGAGCTCGCGCGCGGCGACTGCTACGGAATGAGCGCGAACCTGCTTGCGCGTTGTTGTGGCCTTCGAGGACGGCAAATCGCCAACGGGCACGACAATCGCGACTGACGCCTTGCCGTTTTCGATCAATGTGAGCGGGGTGGCCTCCGTCGCGCGCAGGCAATCAAGGCCCGCAAACAAACACAGCACCGTCGCTACGAGAAGTCGCGAGTCGAGCCGAATGATTCTCATAGGAAGATCAGTTTATTTACCGTCGCGCCACAGCCAGCGCATCGCGTCGGGCAACGACGGCGCCATTCCTTTACTGCCGTGGAAGCAATGGCCGTAGTCGAAGCGAACGTCGTAGCTCATGTATTTGAGCGACGAAGCCATCATTTGATTGGCGAGCGGCCAATTGCCGAAGGGGTTGTCGAGGTCATTGTCTCCGTCGAGCAGATAGACGCGGATCGGCTTTCGTTCGGTCTTGCGGATGAGGTAGGGATAAACGTGACCGCCGCGGAGATCCACGAAGCTGCCTACCCACGAGAGCACCTTGCCGAATTCATTCGGCCGTTCCCACGCCACGGTGAACGCGCAGATGCCGCCGCTGCTGCCGCCCGCGATGGCGCGGCCCGCGGCGTCGGTGCGGAGGTTGAGCGAAAAACGTTTCGCGACCTCGGGCAACATTTCCTCGGTAATGAAGCGCGCGTATTTGTCGCCGAGTGAATCGTATTCGAAACTGCGATTGCTCGCCTTCGCCCCGGAGGCCTGCTTCAAGCCGCGGCCCGGCTCGATGAAGATGCCGACGGTCACGGGCATTTCCTTTTTGGCGATGAGATTGTCCATGACGACGGTGGCGCGCATGCCACCGGTGGGATCGGCGTGGCGCGGGCCGTCCTGCCAGACCATCACGCACGCGGGCTTCGCCGTGTCGTATTGCGCGGGAATGTAAACCTGCACCTCACGCACCGTGTTCGTGAAAATCTTGCTGTGCCACTCGAACTTCTCGATCCGGCCTTGAGGCGCGCCGGGTTGCCGCTGTGAATCGGGCCCTAGAACGTAATGCTCGATGCGCGTCGTGCCGCTGCCGAGCGTTTTGCCGGCCGCTTCAATGCGCCAGTCCAGTTCCTGAAAATTCTCCACATCGAGCGCGAGCGCCTGCAGTTCTCCGCTTACGCGAAGCATTTTTCCAATTGGGGAGCCGTCGGCCTTCAACGCGCGGGCGTCGGCCTTCGCGAGCACTGCCCATGCGACCGTGGTGTCTTCTGCCTTGGCTTTGCCTTTGTCCAACCCCGCTTTGCCGAAAGCTGAAGTGATCTTCTTCGCGAGATTTTCCGACGGTCCTTTGGCGAGAGCGGATTTGATTTCCTTGGGTGTGGTGGCCGGAGCTTTCTTCGGCTCGGCTGCTGTCAGGGAATAGGTGAACAGAAGTAAACAGAGGAAACAAAGACGGGGCGTGTTCATGTCGGGATTGAATCGGAAGCGACGAAACTCGGCGAGCGGATTCGCTATCGCGTGCGACGCCTCTAGGAGGCAGAACTTTATTCCAATAGAGAAGCGCTCCGCCGCGTCCAAGATGAGACTTGAAAGCCCTGTTGTGTGTCAGTTGATTGTCGCTGTGTTCACCCGCTTCATCCTGCGAACCGCCCTCGTCCTTGTGCTGCTGCTCGGCTGCGCGGTTCACGGTCGTTGCGCGAGCAAAGCGAAGGAGGGTGCCAAAGATGTCGGACTGCCGTGGTCATTTCGGCCATTGCAGAGTTCCACGCCTCCGAGCGTGCGTGACAACGCGTGGACGCAGACGCGGATCGATCAATTTCTTCTCGCGAAGATGGAGGCGGCCAAGCTCAAGCCTGCGGAGCCCGCAACCGCGCGCGTGCTGATCCGTCGGCTGTGGTTCGATGTGGTTGGATTGCCGCCGAGTCCCGAGGACGTGGCGCGCTGGGAAAAGGAACTCACGACCAATGGGAAACTGAACCGCGCGGCGTATGGGCGCTTGGTGGACTCGTTGCTCGCCTCGCCACATTACGGCGAACGCTGGGGGCGTTTCTGGCTCGATCTCGCGCGTTACACCGACACGAATCCGGGTTATCTCGAATCCGCAGCGTCGGCGTGGCTCTATCGCGACTGGGTGGTGCGCGCCCTGAACATCGATCTTCCCTACACCGAATTCGTGAAGCAGCAGCTCGCCGTCGATCTCATGCCCGGCCACACCCCGGAAGAACGCCACGCGCTGGGTTTCCTCGGACTCAGTCCGACTTACTTCAAGGAACTCAAACTTCCGCCCGAACTCATCAAGGGCACCGTTGCTGACGAGTGGGAGGAACACGTCGATGCGATTGGTCGGACGTTCCTCGGGCTTACGCTCGCCTGTGCGCGTTGCCACGATCACAAGTCCGATCCCGTCACCGCAGCGGATTACTACGCACTCGCGGGCGTCTTCGCCAGCGTTCGCATCAAAGAGATTCCCGCCATGGGCGAAGAACTTTGGGCGCCCGTCGCGAAGGCGCGCGCAGAAGTGGCCGCCCTCGAGAAAGAACGCGACGCGTTGAAAAAGAAAAAACCTGCTGATCTCGCCGCGAAGGTTGCCGAGTTCGACAAGCGAATTGCCGACATCAAACAGCGCACGCCGCATTACAACGTTCCGATGGCCAACGGCGTCGAGGAAGCGGCGCTCTACGTCGTCTCGGCGGGTACCAACGGCACCACGCTCGATTATCGCAAGGGGAAGGCGCGCGACTTGGAAATGCAGCGCCGCGGCAACCCAAATCAAACCGGCGAGATCATCCCGCGCCGCTTTCTCTCCGCGTTCCCGACGAAGACCGGTGCACCGCGCCAATTCATTAAGGGCAGTGGGCGGCTCGAGCTTGCCGAGGCGATTCTGGAAGACGCCGCGCCATTGAGCGCACGCGTGATCGTCAATCGCGTATGGCGTCAGCATTTCGGTCGCGGCCTCGTGAACACGCCCAGCGAGTTTGGTGCGCTCGGCGACGCGCCGACGCATCCGGAGTTGCTCGATGATCTCACGTCGCGCTTCGTGGCCAACGGATGGTCGTTGAAATGGCTACACCGTGAAATCTTCCGCTCCGCTGCGTGGCAGCAAAGTTCCCTCTCGTCGAAGTCTGAGCGCGTTGATCCAGAGAACCGTCTCTACGCGCGGATGCTCCGTCGACGCCTGGATGTCGAAGCGTGGCGCGATTCGATGCTCTCCGCGTCGGGCGTGTTGGAGTTGAAGCTGGGCGGTCCCTCTGAACTTTTGAACTCGGAGAAGAATCATCGCCGCACGCTTTACGGCACCGTGAACCGCGACGAACTCGACCCAATGCTGCGGATCAACGATTTTCCGGAAGCGACGTCGCACAGCCCCACGCGGTCGGAGACCGCCACGCCGCTGCAATTACTATTCGCGCTCAACAGCCCGTTTCTTCAGCAGCAAGCCGATGCGCTGGCAGGGCGGCTGGAACGTGATTCGTCCAAGTCCCTGCGTGATCGCGTAGAGCGTGCTTATGCATTGCTGTATCAGCGCAAGCCCACGACGAAGGAGTTAAGCCTCGCGACGCGTTTCCTGAAGGATCGCGAGACGGACCGTGCCGTGTGGTCGGAGTACGCTCAAACTTTGCTGGGGAGCAACGAATTGCTCTTCATCGATTGACGTCTATTCAACCGGTGAATCCATTGCTGCCCATTCCGCGTCGCGAAGCTCTCGCCAAGTTGGGCGGTGGACTCGGGCTGCTTGGTGCGGCCAGCGCCCTCCGCGCCGCGGAGGATTTGGGTGGAGTGCCGGTGATCGGCCGTCCGCATTTTGCACCGCGGGCGAAGCGGGTGATTCACCTGTTCATGAACGGTGGCCCGTTCGGCCCTGACTTTTTCGATCCCAAGCCAGCGCTCACGAAATTCTCTGGCCAACGTCCCGCCGTTGCCGACTTGCGCACGGAGCGGCCGACGGGTGGCTTGCTGGCCTCGCCGTATGCCTACGCGCGTCACGGCCGGAGCGGGCTTGAAATCAGCGAACTGCTTCCACGTCTCGCGCAACATGCGGACGACCTCTGCGTCCTGCGCTCGGTGCACACGGACAATCCGAATCACGGACCGGCGTTGCTCTTGATGAACAACGGCACGATGACGGAGCGCGTGCCGAGCATGGGCGCGTGGTTCTCCTATGGCCTCGGCACCGAGAATCAGAATCTTCCTTCCTACGTCGTGCTGTGCCCGGGTCGGCCAGTGCGGTTTTCCATTTTGTGGAACAGCGCGTTCCTGCCGGCGAAGCATCAGGGAGTTTACATCAACAACTCGACCCTCGACACGAAGCAACTCATCCCGTGGTTGCGCAATGCGCGGCTCGAACCCAAGGAGCAACGTCGCCAACTCGATCTGCTCGCCGAATTGAACCGCGCCCACCTCGCCGCGCGTGGCGGTTCCGACGAGGCGCTGAACGGCCGCATTGAAGCGATGGAGACGGCGTATCGCATGCAGTTTGCCGCGACCGATGCGTTCGATCTGAGTCGTGAGCCGGAAAGTGTCCGCGAGGTTTACGGCAAGAGCCATTTCTCCAACGGTTGCCTGCTCGCGCGGCGGCTGTGCGAGCGCGGTGTGCGCTTCGTGCAGGTTTATTACGGCAACGGACAACCGTGGGACACGCATTCCAACCACGACAAACAAGTGCGCACGCTGGCGGACAACATTGATCGTCCCATCGCCGCGTTGCTGTCCGATCTCAAACAGCGCGGATTGCTCGACGACACACTCGTCGTTTGGGGCGGAGAGTTTGGTCGCACACCCGTCAGCGAAAACGGCAACGGGCGCGATCACAATCCACACGGCTTCTGCATGTGGTTCGCCGGCGGTGGAGCGCGCGGCGGTATGAGCTACGGCGAAACGGATGACTTCGGTTTCCGCGCCGCGGTCAACAAGATGCATATCCATGACATGCACGCGACGGTGCTGCATCTCCTCGGCATCGATCACGAACGTTTGACCTTCCGTTACGCCGGTCGCGACTATCGCCTCACGAATGTTGAAGGCGTGGTGGCGAAGGAAGTTATTGCGTAGGTTTTGCGGGTTGAATTCTTTCCGACCTATTCTCCGTGGCATCGCCGATCGTGTCAGTAGGTCCGTTAAATCCCGGTCCGCCCGCGGCGACGAATCCTTGGCTCGCACCGCTGGTATTTGGGCTGACCCAGAACGAATAGAGTGAACCGCTTCCTAAATGAAACCGGAACTTCACTGTCCGGCCCGCGAGTTGCGATAGATCCGCGCTACCACGCCAGGTCATCTGTTGCAGTGTTCTGTTGGTGCTTATAGGAACACTGGCGTCCATTGTGAATGGTGGGATCGGATTGTTATCGGCGTCCAACACCTCTGCCCGGAGTTCTCCGTGAGCCGCGTCCAGGTTTACGAACAGATGCCTGCCGGAAAATCTTACCGGGCGCGTCGTCAGCCAGCCGGTCGTGGCGCCTGCGTCCATTGAAGCGAAACCGTCCCGGCGTAGAAAGGCGAGGCCGGTGGTATCTTCGGTGGCGTTGCGCCCGCTTGCGTAAAAGTAAAGCCGATCCCCGACGATAAGGCAGCCGCCGCCGACGGACTGGACGTTGCCGGCATTCCACGCTTTTGGATCCGGAGATGTGGAGATGACAGGCTCGCGAAACGGCCTCGCCCAATGGAACCCGTCGCGGCTAAAACCCAGCATGATGTCATTGAGTTTCGGTCGGCTCGGGGTGGCGTTGTCGTGGAGGATGCAGAACAATCCAAGCATTAGGCTTTCGTAGGGCGTCGCGTCGAGATTGTAGAGTTCGGCGACCATTTCGCCGGGTGCGACGCCGACGGAATCGAGCTGGTCGGCGGCGACCCAGAAAGCCGGCTCGCCTTCCTTCCAGTCCTCGTGCATGCGCACTCCTCCTTGCCACCGCGATCCCGCGATGAAATCTTTCGTCTCCCAATATCGGCGCGCACGATGGATTTGATTGTATGGTTTGGTGCGATATTCCCATGGTCCCCCGTTCGCTTCAGACCGAATGCTGAAGACCCAAACTTTTCGGAATGGGTTGAAGAACATTGTCGAGCGATCACCGGTTGGCCCGGTCCAACTTCCCGCTGTCCAGTGAATCCCGTCTGGCGAGGTATGCACCGATGCGCGCCAAAGGTCCCGCTGGAATTGGAAGAGTTTGAAACGCGTTTGCGGATCTGTCGCGTCGTGGTCGAGCCACACCGTGGATGAATCGCGGTGGCCGGAAAGTAGGGTGATATTGCTTGTCGGACGAACGTCTAGGGCTGGTTTGGTCCAGATGAGTCCGTTACTGGAGGTCGCGAAGCACACTCCGCTACCTGCCGACGGCCGGTACCAGATCTTGAACATGCGATCGATGGGATCGTAGAAGCAACCGTCGCTAAAGGCCATTGCGCTGGCCGGTGGAGCCTGATACTTCTCCCACCTTTTATCAGGACGTAGCACGGGATTGTTGGTAAACAATTCGAGCTTGTGAAACCGCCGCGTGAGCGTGGTTTTCTCGATGAGGAAATCATCGACGAACAATTGTCGACCAACATCGATTGGGATTACTGCCGGTGGAACATCGAGATACGGCACCCGCATGATCTCGCCAGTGCGCATCTCGGCCGCGGTACGTCGTGGTGGCCAGTTGGCAGGCAACTCGATGCCGTTGTAGAGCACTTCCCCCGCTGACACGCCGTTAATCAGCGTCAGCAAGCTTGCAAACCCGATTACTGCGCTGCGCAAGTAGTCTTCCGTACGCCTCTTCGCGGTATGATGGCGGGATTTTGGTATGGGGCTCGTCGGTTTGGCAGATGGCGACATTGGTAATAGCTTCATATTTTTTAAATGAGTGCCGGTGGTCAAGTGGGTAGTGCCTGGCAACCATTGTTTTCGCTTCGGTGCGGCTGTGACTTTTGTTCACGTGCTTGTGTTTGTCGTTCAAGGCGCCATACTCGCGCCCGAATTTTCGCATGAAGCAAATTGGAATCGCCATCATCGGCTGCGGCGGCATCACGCTCCAGAATCATCTGCCCGGCATCGCCATGTGCCCGCAGGCCAAAGTTGTCGCGCTGTGCGACGCCAACCCTGCGACGTTGGAGACGGCGCGTCAGCAAACCGGCATCACCGTCACGTCGACGAACTACGAAGACCTCGTGAAGCGCGACGACGTGCACGCTGTCATCATCGCCACGCCGAATTTCATGCACCCGCCGATCGCCCACGCGGCGATCGCTGCTGGCAAACACGTGTTGAGTGAGAAGCCGATCGCTTTGAACTACGCCGATGCGAAGGCGATGGCGGATGCCGCCGAGAAGGCGGGCGTTCGTCACATGACTGCGTTCACGTATCGCTTCGTTCCCGCGATGCGTTATCTCTCGCACCTCGTGAAGCAGGGCATGCTGGGCCAGCCGTATCACTATCGCTCGTGCCGATTGCAGGACTGGGGCACGCGCAATCTCGGCTGGCGTCAGGTCAAGAAACTCGCCGGCACCGGCGAACTGGGCGACATGCTTTCGCACCGGATTGATTTTTCACATCTGTTGATCGGGCCAATGGCGCGACTCGTGGCGAACACGAAAAATCTCACGCCCGTTCGCGGCGGCCATCCGAACGACACGGATGATTGGGTGGCGATTCTCGCCGAGTTCCGCAACGGCGCTTCTGGAGTGCTCGAAAGTTCCAAGCTCGCCAGCGGGCGCAACGAGAGCTGGCGCAGCCTGGATTACGTCGAGATCAATGGCAGCGAAGGCACCTACGTTTTCACCACGGGCAAGTGGAACGAATTGCAGTATGGCAAGGTCGGCGGACCGGGATTGGAGACGATTACGATTCCGAAGGAATTTTTCACGTGGCCAGGTTCGCCGCGCGATCCGGGCCAAGGCGATCCGCTCGTCACTTTCCGGTACGATCAGAACTTCGAGTTTATCGACGCGATCTCCAATCAACGTCCGTGCGTGCCGAGTTTCTTCGACGGCGCGCGCGCTCAGGGCGTGATGGATGCCGCGGTAAAATCCGCCGAGACGCGGGCGTGGGTCGATCTGCCGGTGGGATGATGTGGTGAGGAAAATTTTACTATGAACAAGACAGCAGTCGTGACGGGCGCCGGAAGCGGCGTGGGACAGGCCATCGCCTTGGCGCTGGTGAAAAAGGGTTGGCGCGTGGCGATTCTCGGCCGACGCAAGGAAGCGCTGTTGGCGACCGTGAAACTCGCCGGGAAGGGCGCGGGCAAGATGCTCGTGTTCCCGTGCGACATCGGCAATTCAAAGGAAGTGGCGAACGCCGGGCGCATCATTCTCCGGAAGTTCGAGCACGTGGAAGTGCTCGTGAATGCCGCCGGCACCAACGCGCCGAAGCGTTCGCTCGAAATTCTTTCACTCTCCGATTATCACGGGATGATCGATGCGAATATGAACGGCGCCTACTATTGCGCCCAAGCTTTCCTTCCGTCGATGCGCGCGCAGAAGTCGGGCACGATCGTTAATATCGTCTCCGAAGCGGGCAAGCAGGCCAGTCCCAAGGCCGGTCCGGCTTACGTGATGAGCAAGTTCGGCATGGCGGGTTTGACGCAGGCGATCAACGCTGAGGAACGTGCGAACGGTATTCGTGCCTGTTCGATTTTCCCTGGCGACATCGACACGCCCTTGCTCGACAAGCGTCCGAGCCCGCCGCCGCCCGAAGCACGCGCGAAGATGATGCGTGCGGAAGACGTCGCGGACTGCGCGTTGTTCGCCATCAATCTGCCGAAGCGTGCAGTGACCGAAGAGATTTTGGTTCGCCCGCTGTAGTCGCCGTGTGTCGGTTTACTCGTAGGTGATCGCGACGATTTCCAACTCGCGCTCACCGGCGGGAAACTTGAAGCGAATGCGTTCGCTGAGCCTGGCATTAAGCAGCGCACGTGCTATGGGGGAAACCCAACTGATCCAATCGCGATCGAGATCAACTTCTTCCACCCCGACGATGCGATAGCGTGTTTCGGTTCCGTCTGATTCACGCGTCGTCACCGTCGCGCCGAATCGCACTTGATCCCACGGCTCGGCAGGAGGCGGGGACACCACGACGCTGGCGAGCGTGAGTTTCAATTGCTGGATGCGGCTCTCCAGATCGGCCAGAGGAATGGCCTCAGCCGACGTGCCTGAAAGAGTTGTGGTGCCCTGTTGCTTGAGGCTGTTGAGCTGATCCAATTCGTCGCGAATTTTCCTTTCACCGGTCGGCGTGATGAAATTCTTCGCCCCGGGCGGCAGCGGGGAAGCCGCTCGCCGAACCGATGGACGTTCAGGCCGATCGTCATCCTCGCGCGTGAACGCTTTGCTCATCGAGTCGGCCTAGATCTTGAAATAGACGTAGACGCCAAAGCCGATCGCCGCGACGCCGACAGCGGCCGCGAAGCCCCAGAGCACGTTGCGTTGCCGGACGGCGAGCGCGAACGTCGCGAGGATCACCGCCAGCTGGGCGGCGAGCATCCCGAAAAAGAAGCGCTGACTGCGCACGTGATGGCGGTCCGCGGAAATGTTGCTCATGCGCACGCGGAGCTCGAGCAGCTCGGCGACGCCGCGATTGAATCGCGCTTCGGCGTCGTAACGCGCAGCGTCGAAACGCAACCGGGCGGCGGAGAAGCTGCGTCCAAGCGGCCGAATGGCATCACGATCAGTCGCGAGTTTTCCGGTAATGACCTTATCGAGCTGGTCGATGACTTTGCTGACCGGAGAGACCAGGTCGTCCAGACCGCGCGCGTTGTCTTGTGCGGTTCGGAGTGCGGTTTCCAATTCCTCCGATTTCACGCTGCGCAGAAGCACCGTCACCTCGGACTCGGGCTTGCCGGCGGCGACTGCTTCCAAAGCGGCCTTGATTTCCGGGGTAATTGCCGACTTCGCTTGGAACACCGGAATCTCGGCGCGCGTCAATCCGTCGACGGCAGCGTTGATTGCGGCTTCAGGTGCGGCGCTTCCTGCAAGACCGCGCAAGGCGGCGCCATCGATTGGCGGGAAATCGATCGTGGATTGCAGGACCTGAAAATTCCCGCGCAACGTCGCGCTACGGAGCCGCTTGGCCTGAAAGAAACTCCATTGGTCTCCCACCTTTGATTGCTGCTGCGCAGCGAGCGAGCGGTCGTATTGCGCGCGCGTCATTTCGCTGTTCGAAAGTCCAGCCATGAGAGTGGCGATCACAGTCATGACCACGGGCGTGGCGGTGAGCATTTTTCCCCAAACTGTCTTGGGTTGATCCGCTGCCAGTGCCGAAGTGTCGGGAGCTTTGAATTTCATTGTCGTTGGCTAATGACACCGATCGTTTGCGCCCAAGTCAATGCCTTACCATGATCCAGTCTGCGGCTCTACCGCGATGGCAATTTTTCCGCAAGTTCCTCGGCAGGGTACGTCCAAATCTCCGCGAGCGTTGGGTGATAGTGCGGTGTTGCGGCCAGCTCCTGCACGGTCATCCGTTTGGTCATTGCGGTGACGATTTCATGGATCAGTTCGCCGCCGCTTGGGCCGGCGCAACAGCCGCCGAAGATTTCGCCGGTGCGCGGGTCGCACAAAAGTTTCACGAAGCCATCGAGCGCCTCCATGATCATCGATTTGCCGTGATCGTTGAACGGGTAACTGGCGGCGAGAACTTTGATGCCGCGCTCGCGGGCCGTCTTCTCGGTCAAGCCTACCGTGGCGATTTGTGGATCGGTGAACACGACATTGATGAGCAAACGATAATCGATCTGACGCGTGCGGCGCGGCTGCAGAATGTTCCGCGCGGCGATCTCGCCTTGCGTGACGGCGATGTGGACGATTTCGTGCGGGCCCGTGCAATCGCCGGCGGCGTAAATGTGCGACGCGCTGGTGCGCATTCGCAAATCGGTCACGATCCGGCCTTGTTCCACTTTCACTCCAGCACGGTCGAGCGCGAGATGATCGGTGTTCGGTTGACGGCCGAGCGCGAAGAAAATTTCCTCGGCCACTACGCGCTTAATCTTTCCTGCGTGTTTGAACGTCACCTGCTTGCCACCTTTGACTCGGTTGACATCCATCAGCCGCGTGTCGGTGAAGACGTTCGTCTTCTCGCGACCGAAAACCTGGGTCACCACCTTCGCGGCATCGGAATCGAAATCCTTCAGCAGTTGATCGCTGCGTTGAATGATCGTCACCTTGGTGTCGAACCGGGCGAAGAATTGCGCAAACTCCACGGCGATGGCTCCGCCGCCGAGCATGATCAACGATTTGGGTGCACGCGTGAGTTTGAGCGCGGTGTCGCTCGTGAGGTAACCGATCTGATCGAGCGAGGGCAGGGGGCTGGGCGCAATTTTGGAACCGGTACTGATGACAAAGTGTCGAGCGCGCACCATGCGTCCGTTGTCGAGTTCGAGCGTGTGCGGGTCGATGAACGACGCGTTGGCGCGAATGAACTCAAAACGTCCGTCCGTGAGTTGTTTGCGACGGTAGCCGGCGAAGTCGCTGATCATCGCGTCCTTGCGCGCCATGACTTGTTTAAAATCAAAACGCACTTTACCGGGTTTGACGCCCCACGTGCCGGCGTGCTGCGCGAGGTGGCGCACTTCCGCCGCGTAGAGAAGAGCCTTCGTGGGCATGCAGCCGCGCAGGATGCAGAGTCCGCCCACTTCCTCGCCGCCTTCGATGACGACTGTTTTGAGACCGCCCGCGGCGCTCGTGCGAGCGGCCGCGTAGCCGCCGCTGCCTCCGCCAATGACGGCTACATCGAAATCGAACGCGGAACTCTTTCTACGCATGAAGAGAGAATGGGATCGCTGCGCATGCTTGCCAATGGCGAATTAAAATTGCCAATTGCAAAACCACGGCAGCGCGTTACATGTTCCGCACTATGAGTGAAATTATTTATCCGCGGAGTCCCCGCGAAACGATGTGCGGCTGGATGCACCTGCCGCGCTACATCGACAAGATTCGCCTGCATCTCGCCGGCAAGTTGCATGCGGATTATCAACCGAATCTCGGCAAGGGTTTCGACGGCGCTTGGCTCAGGGCCGCCGGCTTAACCCACGAACAGATTGTGGAACTGGTGAAGAACTCGGTTACGGACGGACAAGTGGCGGATTGGGTTGCCAAGAACGTGAAAAAAACTGATGCGGAGAAAGCCGCGCATCGCGACGGGATGTTGAACTATCCCAAGGCGGACGACGTGATCGTGGTGGAGCGCCTTCGCCAGCGGAAAGAAGCCGCCGGTCTCGCGCACCGTGACGATCTGAAAAATTTTGTGGATTTCATCGATGCGGATGAAAAGCGGATCTGAAGGCTCGACTGTCAGGCAAATTTGCCTCTTCTCCATCTAAAGCAAAACGCCCGCGAATTACTTCGCGGGCGTTTTAATGAAGAGGCGTTACTCTTTAGACGAATTCCGGCACCACGTAGGGCTTGCGATATTCGCGGCGGAGCAGGAGATCGGCATCTTTGTTGCCGATGAATTTTTCTACTTTCGGATCCATTTCCAGCGGTACGCCGAGCGTGACCTTGGTGGACTCGATGTTCACGCCGTTGGCGGCAAGGTGTTCGTTCATGCGGCCGAACGTTTCCGCCATCCCGGGCATGGCCTTGACCTTCTCGCGAATTTCGCCAGGCGCGGCTTTCGCCCCCAGACGGTAGGAAATGTTGCCGGTGTGGCAGAGCGCGCTGGAAAGGTGGCCTTCCCAGATGTCAGCGTGGAGTTTAAGGCGATCACGGCTCTTGACCGCAGCGATGAAGTTGTCGAAATGGCCGTTCCCTTCTTCGCCACCTTTGAACTTCTTGATTTCCTTGCCATCCTTGTCCGAGACGATGGCGCTGACGTAATTCGGCACGGTGACGTAACCGCCTTCGCATTCGATGACGACACCGACGGAAGCACCTTTGTATTTGTCCATGTCTTTGGCTCCGGCCTTTTCGGGGAGGCCGCGCACCTCAAAGATCAACGGAGCTTTCTTGTATTCGTGATAGACGATCTGCGTATTCGGCGTCTCGGCGTCATCGACGTAGCCAAGGCGTCCGCCGACGCTGATCACTTTGGGTGAAAGTTCGTTCGCTCCGAGGAACCAACGCGCGATGTCCATCTGGTGGATGCCTTGGTTTCCAAGGTCACCGCAACCGTACGCCCAGAACCAGTGCCAATCATAGTGAACCGGCCCATACTTGCCGCTGTTGCGGCGGGGCGGATCAAGCGGAGCGGGCCCGCACCAGAGATCGTAATTGATATTGCTTGGAACTTCCTGCGGGCCTTCAGTCTTACCGATGCTGCCGCGCGGTTTGTAGCAGAGACCACGAGCGATAATCATTTTGCCGAGCTTGCCCGACTTAACGAATTCCACAGCCTCGGCGATGTTGCTGCTGCTCCGGCTCTGCGTGCCGGTTTGCACGATGCGGTTGTATTTGCGAGCGGCTTCGACGATTTTGCGGCCTTCCCAAACGTTGTGAGAAACGGGCTTCTCGACGTAAACGTCCTTGCCCGCTTGGATCGCCCAGATCGCGGCAAGCGCGTGCCAGTGATTAGGCGTGGCGATGGAGACTGCGTCGAGTTGTTCCTTCTCGAGCATCTTGCGGATGTCCACGTAGCCGGTGGCGTTCTCGCCAGACTTCTTCGACCCTTCGACGTTCTTATCGAGAACCTTTTGGTCGACATCGCAAAGGCCGGTGACTTTGACGCCCTCGGCGGCGAGAGAACGATAGCCTTTTAAGTGCGACTGGCCGCGGCCATTAAAGCCGACCACGCCAACGCGGATGGCTTCGTTGGCACCTTTAACGGCGGCCCAGGACTTCGCGGAGAAGCTGACGACGGCGCCGGTGTAGAGAGAGGTTTTAAGAAAATTACGACGGTTGAACTTGCTCATAGTTTTTGCTGTGAAGGGATGAAATCGGAACCCGTGACGTTTGGCGAAACTTATTTTTTGCTGCCGGCGATGTAGTCAGCGTAGTGCTTTGCAACTTTGCCCGCCTGCTCGTCGCCTTCGTGCCAGTAAAAGCGATAACGGAAGGATACGCTTTGATGTGGGGCGATCTTCATGGCGCCGGCTTCCTTGTCGTCGAGCTTTTCAAAGTTGCGCTTTCCGAAAGGATTCGCCGCAAACAAACCGTAGTCGCGGACATGCCACCACGTCGGGTAACGCGGATTGGACGGGTGATCGAAGATCGCGACGCCAACCGTTTTGCCTTCGACGGGGCCGTAGTAATCGCACCACTCGGCGCGCTTGCCCCAAGTGTCAGCGTCACGGACACCGGTGCTGAGAACGATGTGGCCGTCACCGGGTGCGGCTTTCTTCTGACCTTTTACCTTGGGCTTGGCGAGGCGCATTGTCTCGGTGACGCGTGTCGCCATGGTGCCGTCCTTGTCGTCGCCGAAGACGACTTCAGTGTCTGGAGCGGTGATCGTGATTTCGAAATCCAGCATCGGACCGCTCGGGGAATTATGAATGCGGATCGTGCGCACGTCGGTGCAGACGAGAGAACCATTCGTGCTGATCCACTTGGTCTGTTCCTTGATGATTCCGGATTCCTTCCCGCTCTTGAGCTCGAGGAATTTATCGTGAGTGATTTTTCCTTCCTTGCCGGTTTCTTCCCAGAAACTGACACCGTTCACCGAACGATGCCCATACCACAGTCCGCGATGATGGGGGTGGTCGGTCTCTTCTCCATCGACCTTCTTCATCGGATAATTCCGCGTCATGCCCGCGCCGGTCGGTCCGATGATCGGATAAAAATACGGCCGCGCCACGTCCTTGAAGTGATATTCGGTGAAGAGCTTGCCGTTGACTTCAACGCGAAGGGATTTCTCTCCCTCGGTAATCTTCACGCCGTCAGCGGCGTGGATGGCGAGTGTGGTGGTGATGAGTGCGGCGACGGCAAACAACGGTTTGACGAGGCGCGATGAATGGAAGCGCATGTGTGGAGTTAAGGATTGCTATGGGTTCGTTTGAACACAAGCAAAGACGCCGCGAGCGAGGCGGCTATTCAGGCCGCTCAACTACCGGAAATCTTGGCGGGACGCAGGAGCGCGACTTGATCCGACTTGAGCCAACCTTCGCGGCGCGCTGCGTCGGTGACGCGCAGCCAGCCGTTGTTCTGATCGACCACGCGCACCTCCGCGCCATCGTGCAAAACAAAGCTGGTTTGTGATTCCTCAACCGGTCCGTAGCGAACCACCGCTTCCTTGGTGATCACCACACCGGTCGGAGTTCCGAGAACCTCCTGTTGCGCGAAAAACAAAATTGCAGCGCACAAAACCGTCGCGATGCCTGCAAAGCGTGTGTAGAGCCGTAACGGTTTCTTCCAGGTCGCTTTGATCTGGCCGGCGATCAATAACGCGAACCATACCCAAAGCAATTGGGTCGTCACAAAAGTCCATTCGTTGAGCGTGAGCCGGTGGAGAAAGGCGCGCCAACGACTCATCGGCGACGCGCCATCGACGGTGCCGCCAACGAAACTAAGATTCGCGCGCAAATCGGGATCGCGCGGGGCGAGCAATTCCGCCTGACGATACGCGAGCATGGCCCGGCCCGTCTGGCCGCTCTTAAAGTAAGCGTTGCCGAGATTGAATAGCAGTTCTGGAGACGTCTGCCCTTGCTGTCGTAGCGATTCGTATGTTTTGGCGGCGTCGGCGAACTTGCCTTGTTCGTAAAGCTTGTTCGCTTGTTCGAATGTCGCGGTCGGGTTCTGTGCGAACGCGTGTGCGCACAGAGCGAATCCAACGACAGCCGTTGAGAATGCAAGCCGGAGAGTTTTCATCGTGTAACGCCCTCCAAGTTCAACTTCTGCAAACCGCCGAGCGCGGCTTCCACCTTGGTCGCCAGCGCATTGAGTTCTTGTGTGCCCGACAACGGGGCGTAGCGCGCCTGATTGCACACTTGGAAGATCTCGCTGACCGCGGCAACGGTCGCGGCATCAGCTCCGCGTGCAGTCAATTCATCAACGGCGGACTCGGTGATCGCCGATGCAGCCACATCGAGGCGCTCGCCGATCTGCTCCTGAAGCAATCGATTCACAGTGGCAAAGAATTCCGTCGATTGATTGGCCGCGGCTTGCTGCCGCAATTGAGCAAGCCCCTCGGCAACAGTGGCGGCAACGGCCCGCGCGCGGCGGAGGCGGGGATTGTTGGTCAACGCTTCCTGCTTGCGACGCCACGCGATGGCGCCGATCCAGCAGAGCAGGGGAATCGACTGTAGTCCGACAAACCACGGCTGCTGTATCAACGGCGCGCTGACCGTGCCGAGCGTGCCCGGGCGCAGCTTGATATGGACAATGTCGCGCGTAGCCGGCGCGTTGTTCTCGCTGGTGGTGCCGGCGTTGATCGTTGGTTGTTGCTGCGGTTGGGCGTTGGGTCGCACGCTCAGCGGGATCGGTCGTTGCGCGAGTGCGCGGTAGGATTTCAACTCGGGATCAAAATAGCTGAACACGAGTGGCGGGATCTCTTTCACATCGACGTTTTGCGGGACCACGACGATCTCAAAAGTTTTCGCGCCTTCGATTCCGAGCGGGTCGCCGGTCTCGACTTTCGAATTCGGAGGATAGCTTTTGAAATCGCGCCAGGTGTCGAGCGAGGGCAGGGCGATCCCGTCGAGTCCACCGCGTCCGGCGATGCGAATCTTCAGCGTGATCGGATCACCGACCGTTAGATTGGTTGGTGCAGCCGTCATCTCGAACGTAAAGGTTCCAATCGTGCCGCTGAACCCCGGCGGAACATTGTCCTGTGGCAGCGGCTTGATTTTGAGAACCGGCGCTTCGCTCGTCAGCGTGGCCGGTTTCAGTTCCACTCGACGGCCACCGAAGAATTCAAAAGGATCAAAGGGATCGCGCCGGCGATTGTTCTGCGTCGCTATGCGGAGGTTCAGTTTGCACTCGAACGGTCCCAGTTTGAGGTCGCCGGCTTTGGCCGCCGCAATGGACATTTTGAAGCTCAGGAGATTGTAGACCGCGCCGTTGACCTGCACGCGGCTCTGCGTGTGCTGCGGTTGCTTGCCGATCGTGAAACCTTCCGTGGCGAACTGCGGCGGTTGCAAATCCTGCGCGTCCTGCACGAAGAGTTGAAACTCCACGGGAAACATTTCGCCGACGTAATACTCTGACTTGGGCACGATCAAGCGTACGAACGCAAG
Organism: Limisphaerales bacterium; assembly: GCA_044224905.1. Lineage (GTDB taxonomy): Bacteria > Verrucomicrobiota > Verrucomicrobiia > Limisphaerales > JBGAJN01 > JBGAJN01. The sequence goes on along the minus strand of JBGAJN010000004.1, from coordinate 76,811 downwards.
TTTGCTGAGCGCGTCCTGCTGCGCTTGATCCGCCTTAAGCACGCGGAGCGTCACGGGTTGGGACGAAACGGTCTGACCGTTGATGACGATTTGGAACGCCGGGATTTTGATGTCGCCCGGCTCGGTTGGCGTGATGACGTAGCTGTGATTGATGGTCGAAGTCGTCGCACCATTGACGAAGGAAAACTGGCTCGACTGGCCCGAGTATTCGGCGCGCAATTTGGGGATGTTGGGCAACTGCGGTGTCACTGTTGGCGAACCACCTTCGAACGCCAGCGTCAACGTCGCGCTCTCGCCCATCGCAATCGTGTCGCGATCGAGTGCGACGGTGAATTTGGCCGCCAGAGCGTCGACGGTCATGCCCAACCAGAAAGCCAGCAGGAGCACGCCAGTGCGCCGGAAGAACAGGGATTGTGGTCGTTGAGTAAGCAGTCGTTTCATTCAGTCGCGGTCACCAATTTTTGAACGTCCGTGAATTGCTATTGGTCGGCGGTGCAAGCGGGCCGAACACAAACGTCCGTTCTTCATTCTTTTGTGCATCCAACAATTGCTGCGCCTGTTGCATGGTCATGTGTCCGAGCGCGGACGCCGCTTCGGCTTGCTGCTGCTCTTTGCTTTTATCGTCAGCCTTTCCAGAATTCTTGTCCCCTTTCTTTTTGTCCTGACCTTTCTTTTCCTGGCCGCGCTGCTGATCTTTTTGGTCCTTCTTCTCGTCGCCAGACTGTTGGTCTTTCTTTTTCTGTTCGTCCTTTTTCTTTTGCTGATCTTTTTGGTCGTTCTTGGCTTGCTGCTGTTGTTGTTGTTGCTGCTGCTGCTGATCCTTCTCCTGCTGCTTTTGTTCGTCGGATTTGTTCTGCTGTTGCTGCTTCTTCTGTTCCTCTTCACGAAAGAACGTGAGCAGTTGGCGAAGCTGTTCGTCGGTCGGAAATTTTTGCAGTCCGGTCAACACCGCGGCTTTGGCCTCTTCCTTTTTTCCAAAGACATACTGCTGCGCTCCGGCGTGGAAGTAATCCGCCGCCGTTTCCGCGCGCAGCCAACAGGGCAACAACAAGAGATTAAGGATGATCAGCTTTTTTAACACCGTTTACCTCCTGCAGTCGTTGGATGTAGTCAGAGTAGTAGCTGACGGTATCGTCAACCTTCGCAATCGCTTCCATGATGCTGAGCGCCTTGGCGTATTCGCGACGCAGCACTGCGGCATCGGCGTCGGCTTTGGCTTTTTTCGCAGCTTCGCTGGGCTCCTTCTTTCTGTCGGAGTCTTCCTTTTGCTTCTGTTGCTGCTCGAGCTCTTCGAGTTTCTTCTTCACGAAATCGTAATTGAACTTCGCGTCCTGATCTTTCGCATCGAGTTGCATGGCACCCTCGAACATCTTGAGCGCCTGCTCCCATTTGGCTTTTTTGTCGTCGAGCTCGGAGGCATCAGCTCCAAGGCGATAGTGAGTGTTGCCGGAATTGTAGAACGCCCGTTGTTGCAGCTTCAGGTCTTTGGCCGTCAGCGCCACGTCGAAATTCTTTGCGGCTTGCTCGAAATTTCCGGCTCGGAACGCTGCGTTGCCGGCGTTGTAATTTAGGTGCGGATCTTGGGGGCTCTTCTGCAACAACTCTTCATACTGCCGCAAGGCGCGGTCGAACTGGCCCTTTTCGTATGCGCTCTTGGCTCCAGAGACGGAAGCATTCACCACCAGCGGGAGCAGTAGCAGAGCAAGGATCGCAGCAACTTTCGGCAAGTCGCCGGCGGCGTTCGCGGTCGAACTCGCATTCGCAGATTTCACTTTGCTTCGTTCCGGCAACAACATTTCGATGATCAACAACAAGATCGCCAGCGCGAGCGGCCAATAGTAACGCTCGAATCGGCGTTTGATGAGCTTGGCGGAAACCTCGTTCTTCGGCAACGGTGCGAGTCCTTTCTCGTAGAGCAAATCCATCGTGTCAGCTCCGCGCAGGTTGAGATAGAAACCCTTGGTCAGCGTCGAGATCTCGCGGAGCAACGTTTCGTTGAGGCGCGATTTTACCGCGTTGCCGTTTTCGTCTTTCACGAATTGCTCGACGCCTTTGCTGTCCCGAATGCGCAGTAGTTCGCCGTCGGTGGTGCCGACGCCGACGGTGAATATCCGCACGCCGGCTTCGGCGGCTGCTTTGGCCGCGTCGATGGCCCCTTCTTCGTGATCTTCGCCGTCGGTGACGAGGATCAGCACTTTGAAGTTGTCGGCGGAATCGTTGAACGCCGCGGTCGCGGTTTGAATCGCCTCGACCACCGCGGTGCCGCCTTGCGGAATAATTTTCGTATCGAGCGCCATGACGCTCTGGCGGAACGCTTCGTCATCCAGCGTCAACGGGCATTGCAAAAACGCTGTGCCAGCAAATGCGATCAGGCCGAGCCGATCGGACTTCGCCTTGCCCATCAACGTCAGCGCTTCGAGCTTGGCGCGTTCGAGCCGGTTCGGCGACGTGTCGGTGGCAAGCATGCTTTGCGACGTGTCGATGGCGACGATGATGTCGAGTCCGCTCTGCTTGGCTTCCTCCCAATTGAAACCCCACTGCGGGCGCGCGAGTGCGAGCAGCACTGAAGCAACGGCCGCGACAAGCAATCCCATCCGGACAATCTGCCGTTCACGCGAGAGCCCGACAGTGAGGCTGCTGAGCAAGCGCGCGCGGATGAATTGTGTGAGCAGATGCTGCTTCGTTCGCCAGGCCCACCAGAAAAACCAGACGAGCAGGGGAACTGCGGCGAACGCGATCCAGAGATAAATTGGTGCTGCGAAGTTCATCAGGGCAGCTTCCTCCAGACGGTGTGGCCGAGGCCGATTTCCATCAGCATCAAAGCGAGCCCCGGGATGACGAGCCATGGAAACAGGTCCGTGTAGCGTTGAAACTTCTTCACCTCGGCTTCGGTTTTTTCCAGTCGGTCGATCTCGGAATAAATGTTCCGGAGTGTTTGCGAGTTGTCGGCGCGGAAATAATTTCCGCCGGTCTTCTCCGCGATCTTGGTCAACGTGTCTTCGTCAATATCCACTTCCATCGGGACGTAAACCTTGCGACCGAACGGGTCGATCTGCGGAAATGGCGCCTGGCCGCGAATCCCGACGCCGACGGTGTAAACCTTTACGCCCAGCGTTTGCGCAACCTCTGCGGCCGTCAGGGGCGGCACTTTGCCGGCATTGTTTTGACCATCGGTCATCAGGATCACGATCTTGCTCTTGGAGGGAATATCGCGCAGCCGATTGATCGCAGCCGTCAGCGCGGAACCAATGGCAGTGCTGTCCTCGATCATGCCGAGCTTGAGTCGCGAGAGATTCTGTTGGAGGAAGCTGTGATCCAGCGTGAGCGGAGAGGCGATGTAAGCGCGTCCGGCGAAGGCCACGAGGCCGATGCGGTCGCTGGGACGTTTGTCGATAAACTCCTCGAGCACGCTTTTCGAGAGATCGATGCGATTGATCCGTTGCCCACGGATCTCGAAATCTTCCGACGCCATGCTTCCGGAAAGGTCGAGGCAGAGCACGATGTCGATTCCGCTGGCCGTAATCTTGGCCTGGCCTTCGCCTTTTTGCGGACGCGCGAGCGCGACGATGAAAAGCGCCAGCGCCAGCCAGCGCAACGATGCAAGAATTTGTCCGGAGCGTGAACGGGTGTTCGTGCTGACTTCTTTCACGAGCGCCACGGAGGAATAAACGAACGCCGCGCGTCCGCCGCGTCGGCCTTTCAACCACGCCAGTAGAGGCAACAGTAGCAGCGCCAGCAAGACGTATGGATGCGCGAAGGTCATGCGGTGGCCGTCGCCGGTGCGGGCGACGAGGGCAGGGGACGCGGCTCGGTTTCTTCAACGAGTCGCACTGCAGCCGCGTGAAGGTTTTTGAGTTCAACTTCCGTGGGATCGTACTTTGCGAATTTCACGAGGTCGCAGTTGGTGAGAAAGTTCTCGAGGCTATGCTTCTGCTCCGCGGTGAGGAGATCAGAGGCCTGGAGTTCGTAGAGAAACTCTTCTGTGGTGCGTTCCGGAGCGCGGAAGTTGAAACGCTCTTCCAGATAAACGCGGAGTGCGCTCGACACTTCGACGCAGAATGCTTCCGGCGTGTGCATCAAATCCAGTGCGCGCTGGAGGCGTTCCTTGGCGCGGACGTGCGGTGGAATGATGATCACGGGCTTGGGCGCGTTGCGGCGCTTCAGCCACGAGTGAATCGCCCACGCTATCAGTCCCAGAACGACAAGTCCGCCCAGCGTCCACCACAACCACGCCAGCGGATCGGGGATCTCCACGAGCGGCTTGAGCGGGCGCAACTCATCTACCACCGGCTTTGATACCGGCACCACGGCGAGGAGTGAAATGATGGGGCGGCGCGAGTTCATCCGTGGCGACGGCGCTTTTCGCGCTTTTCAAAAAATCGGCCCAGCTCGGCGCCGTACGGTTCATCGGTGCGAAGTTGAATCGTATCAATCGCGAGCGAACGGAATGTAGTCGCGATCTGCGACTGCGTCTTGCTCTGAAGATCTCGGAATTGCTCGCGCCGACGGGCATCTCGAGTGTCGACTTCGACAAGTTCGCCAGTCTCAGCGTCTTCCAACACGAGTCGGCCCACGGAGGGAAGCTCGGTCTCGTAACGATCGCAAATCTGCACCGCGACGACGTCGTGCTTGCGGTGGGCTTGTCGAAGCGCAGTTGAAGCCGACGGCAGAAGCGACGTGTCATCGTGCCCAAGAAAATCGGAGAGCACGACGACGATGGAGCGATGCGAGGCGACGCGCGCGAGAAATTCGAGAGCCTGCTTCAAGTTCGTGCCGCGCTGCTTCGGTTCGAAACAGAGGATTTCGCGAATCACGCGGAGGACGTGGCGCTTGCCTTTGCGCGGCGGGATAAACTTTTCAATGCCGTCGGTGAAAAGGATGAGGCCAACTTTGTCACTGTTGCGGATCGCGGAGAAGGCGAGCACCGAGGCGATTTCCGCAGCGAGTTCGCGTTTGGATTGATCGCCCGATCCGAAGCGGCCGGAGCCGCTGAGATCGACGAGGAGCATCACCGTGAGTTCGCGTTCTTCAACGAACTTCTTGATGAACGGGTGGTTCATTCGTGCAGTGACGTTCCAGTCGATTGAGCGTACTTCGTCCCCGGGTTGATACTCGCGAACCTCGTCGAAGTTCATTCCCTGACCCTTGAAGACGGAATGATACTGGCCCGCGAGGGATTCGGTCACGATGCGGTTCGTGCGAATCTCGATCTGGCGAATCTTTTTGAGGATCTCGCGAGGGATCATGTTGCAGTTGGAATCACGGCTTGAAGACGCGTAACGGCTGAGTCAGCGGAAAAACTTTCAGCGCAATCTTGCGCGAAAAGCTGCTCACGGCACCGGCAGTTCATCGAGAATCTTCTGAATGACATTCTCGCTGGTCTTGTCCTCGGCTTCAGCTTCGTAAGTAATCGCGACGCGGTGGCGAAGCACGTCCATGGCGATGGATTTGACGTCTTGGGGTGTGACGTAGCCGCGACCCTTGAGGAATGCGTAGGCCTTGGCTGCGAGCGTCAGAGCGATCGTCGCGCGCGGGGAAGCGCCAAGTTGAATGAGGTCTTTGACAGCAATTTTGTAGGCTTCTGGCGTTCGTGTGGCGCACACCAGATCGACGATGTAATCCTTCACCTTGTCATCGATGTAAATGTCGTTGATGACTTCGCGCGCGGCTAGGATTTGTGCAGGGCTAACGACGGGTTGCGCGCTCGGCAACTTGCTCGTGCGCGCCATGAGGTCGAGGATCTGGCGCTCCTCCGCACGTGACGGATAGCCGATGCGGAGTTTCAGCATGAAGCGGTCAACTTGGGCTTCCGGCAAAGGATAGGTGCCTTCCTGCTCGATCGGATTCTGAGTGGCTAGGACGAGAAACGGTTCTTCGAGCTTGTAGGTTTGTTCGCCGATCGTGACCTGCTTTTCCTGCATGGCTTCGAGCAAGGCGCTTTGAACTTTCGCAGGCGCGCGATTGATTTCGTCGGCCAGCACGATGTTGGCGAAAATGGGTCCACGCCGCGTGGTGAAGCCGCCGGATTGTGGATTATAAATCTGAGTGCCGATGACGTCAGCCGGGAGCATGTCCGGCGTAAATTGCAGGCGGGAGAATTTGACGTGCAGCGTTGCCGCGAGAGATTTGACGGAAAGGGTCTTCGCTAGCCCCGGTACGCCTTCCAGCAGGACGTGTCCGTTCGCTAGAAGCCCAATTACCAATCGTTCGACCAGATATTTCTGACCAATGACGACTTTGTTGATTTCGTTGAAAAGTGGATGGAGAAACTGACTGGCTTCCTGAACCTGTTGGTTGATCGCATTAATTCCCGTACTCATGTTTCGGCAATATTACGGTCTCATGGACACCGAAACCAGAAAATGCGTTCAGAGAAAATTAGAGAACGCGGAGACGATAAAACCGGGAACCTGATGCCTGAAGTGTGTCGGAAAGGATGACTTGAGCAGTGACGGTGGGCAGAGAGATGGTCGTCAGTGTGGACCAAGCACCGGTCGATAGAGAATCGCGATATTCGAGTGCGTACACGTATCCAGCTTCGGCAGTCATCGTGAAGCGGATGTTGCTCCCGACGATTTCAAAGTTCTCGAACTTTGGAGCCGCAATGAAATCGATATCCAGCCGGGGCGGGGCAGTGCTTTCCCTCGATCCGAACCGGCGAGCTGTCCATTCGTCCGTTTCCGGGTTCACCGTAAGCATCCATCCAAAGTTGGTCTGAGGATTCTCGAGCCACGACTGAACTTCCGGCAAGAGGTTCGTGTTTTGAACGGAGTAGAAATAGTACGGCGAGAAAACAGGACCGTAGAGATATCCGATAGCCGTAGTGTTGGTGGCGTAGTCAATTCCTGGTGCTCCGCCAGGCATTGCCCACGTGTTGGTGGTAAACGCGAAGCGATCAAGCCATGTAGCTTCGCCGACAGTTGCTGGAGCGCCGATTCCATTGGTGCTGAAGCGCGGCGGATTGACGTACGTAACCTTGTTCCCTTCACCCCAAGGACGGAGTACGCGGTGAAGTTCGAATTGCGCACCTGTATTGTGAGGGTCGTTGGAGATTAACGTGACCTCAATTACGACGTTGACGTTGACAATTTTAGACCCTGGCGGCAATTGGCTTGCGAGGTCGAATTTGAGCAATCCGCGATTTCTCGGATAAAGGTACGGCGGCGGGAGATTTGTCGAGGTGTTTTGGATGCTCCCTGAATTCACGTACGTCCCACCGCCGAAATTATTGCTCGGGTAGTTCTCCATCAGCGTTGTATCGGCTGACGGATAGACGGAAATGAACGAAGTTGCTGCCTGAGCATCGGAGGCGAGAAATCCCAGTGGAAGCAGCGCGATTTTAGCGATGATCAGTTGAATGCGCACGGCTGAATGTATCCGGAGTATTCCTCCGCGGTCAACGGTTCCGGTCGAAGTAAAAAAAGAAGCCCCTCGAGTGCCGAGGGGCTTCTTGTGATATTAGGTCGTGACGTTACAACAGGTTAAGTTCACCTGCGATGAACGTATTCTGAGAGTCAATCGGCGCCGTAACTGTGCCGCCGGAGGCAAGCTTCTCTCCGTTGTTAGCGTAGCCGGGGATGATCTCTTGCAATTCCGCCGAGTTTGCGCCCAAGTGTTTCGTGATGATTTCACCAAGAACCGAGCGGTAATCCACGGCGCGTTGGAGATAACGCCCTGTGGCGTCGAACAATGTGCCAGTACCTGTCTGTCCACCGGCGTATGTACCAATGTTCCATGGCACTTTCGACGACGTTGTCGTGGCGGTGTGGCATTCATAGATACCAGATCCGCTGTTCGTGTTTCCGGCGGCATTGAGACCTTTCACAGCTCCGCCAGCAACATACATCAAGTTGGATTCCGCGTGGTCACTGCCAAGCGTGCCATTACCAATCGTAGTGCGTCCGAATTCAGACATTACAACTACCGTGACGTCGTTCCATGATGCTTTCGCATTTGGCATCGCCTTCGCGCCGCCGATTCCGTAGATCTTGAAGAACTTGTAGAGGCCGTAGATGGCCCATCCGACAATGCGGAGCAGGTTCGCGTGAGCGCCATGTGTCGTGTCGCCGGAGTTAACCTGCCCATTGTGTGTGTCCCATCCGCCAATTTCCGTGCCGGCAATACGTGCGTCAGTCTTGTTGAGGATCAAGGCCGCAGCTTTGACTTGCCTCATGAAGGTATACGATCCAGCGCCATTGTTCTGGGGTATAACGTAGCGACCGCCCACGTTAGTGCCGATCAGCCGTCGCCAGCCGCCGTTTTTGATATCCGTCGTCGGGAAGAGGTAATAAGGACGATCTCCATCCGTGTTTTCGTCGTCGATGAAAACGTTGCCGGCAAGACTAGACTCGTCCGCCGGTGTCGGCTGGACCAAATCTTGGCCTTCGTCGAAACGAATGTCGGCAAAAGTTTTTAAAGTGTCGACAACGTTCTTGTACTGGACCTGCAGCAATTCGCGACTCTTACGAGTTGGGAATGATGCGTTGTTGGCATTCGTCATCGCATTGAACGCTTTGATATCGCCCCAGTAGTCGTTCGAATTGCCCAAATTGGGATTCGGAGTCTGGACGTGCGGAATTCCCAGCATGTCGTAGCGAGTCGGATCGTTCAGATTAGTCATCGCGGCTTTGGTTCCCCGCAGACTGAGGGGAAGAGCCGATTGGACTGATACGCCCGTCAGTGACGCTGATGGGTTGTTGAGCAAGTACTGATACATCGCGCGGTACCAGACGCCTTCCTTGTCGACGTTGTTGAGCGGTTGACCAGTTTCGTAATAATTCTGGGAGTCGAAGTGGGAGCGAGACTGCTTCGGATAACCAACACGATGAACCAAAGCAAGTTTGCCGGCGTTATAAACGGGCGCGATGAATTTCAGCGATGGGTGAACGGCGGCGAATCCATTTCCCGCTTTGATACCGAAGTTGTAAGCGTAAGTGTCGATGCCAGCACTGTCACTGTTTCCCGATGGGAAGAAGTCCATCGGGTTCGTCTGAACGCTGGCGTTAGTAGTGAACGTTGGATCGCGTGGAATCAATATGTTCGGGCGAATCGGGCTGGTGCCCGTGCCGAGATTGATGTAGTTCGGGTCGCCGTAGGGCAGGAGGTTGTTCAGCCCGTCATTGGCGCCGCGCAGGAATATGAAGAAGACCTTCTTCCCGTTGAGCCCGATGGTGCCAGTGGCCAATGCGCGCTTAATGACCAAGGGGATGTTGGTCAACGAGGCCAACCCTAGGCCAGCGCCGGTCAGAAGTGAGCGCTCAATAAATGAACGACGTGAGATGATGTTAAGCATATTCGTGGTTACTCTTAGGTTATTGTTCGCTGAAGCGCTGGAGGGTCATCAACATCGAAACCATCCCGCGGACGCGGGTGTCGTATTCGCTACCCGCTCCGGTTCCGGCACCGTAGACGGTTGAGAACGATTGAGAGGTGTTGATATCTCCATATTGGTCGGATTGGAGGAATTTTGCGGCGATGTCGCGGTAAGCCGCCGTATTGATTGAACCTTCGCCAGGGTAGAGGATGTTGACGAAGAGGTTTGCAACTGCGGTGGCATCTTGTTGGGCTGTCGTGCTCAATTTGGCCTGAAGAATTGCAACCGGATTGGCGATGTTACGATTGATGCTTCCAGGAGATGAAATTCCATCTGCCTTAGCGACGTCGTTTGAGGCCAGCAAGAACGTTTGAATAAACCGCGCGCGCTCGGCCAACGTACCGGCATTGATCCACGCAGAGCCATACTCCGCCCAACCGTCGGGTGCATCGCGGTCGTAGATATTCATAGAGCCCAATCGTGCAATGGGACTTCCAGAGCCAGTATTTGCGATCGAATAGCCATCCGTATCGGCCGTTGGAATACCGGTCAGGACGTTGGTGGACAGAAGCGCACGAATAGCGCTAACACTGAATTCCAACGGCGTTTTGACTTTCTGAGCGTAAGCGTTGGTTCGGAACAAAGCCGAATTGGCGATGACGTTTATGACATCCCAGATTTGGCCTTTCGGGGTTCCGGCTTCCCAAGCAGCCATACACGCCTTAACCAACTTGCCTTCTTCAGAAAGATTCGGATCGGTGTAGTCGTAACCAATAAAGAAGTCGTCATGAACCAACGTTTGGCAAAGCTTCACACAGGTGTATTCTTGAACGAACGGTAGGTCGGCTTGATGGGCGATCATGCGAAGCGCATCACCGTAACCATTCGTAGTTCCACGAGCTCCTGAGGTGCTTGGAGCGATATAGAGGGCGTAGGCACCGTTGTTGCCGGTGTTGGTTCCGTAGTTTTTTGTGGTGTAAGGCGGCCCAAATCGAGCGGGAACATGTTTAAATGGGTTGCTGGCATCGATACCGATGGGAAGCCCATTGGTAGATGGGAAGTTCGTCCAATTGTAGTAGACGTACTTTGCTCCAAATCCGTGGTAATCGGCGCGATACTTTTGGACCCAAACGCCCGTAATGTTGGAAATCGTTCCAACAGCAGGAAGCGCAAAGGTGTTGCTCCAGTTAACCAAATCGTTGAATTCGACGGTCCAGCCGGTCCAGTTTGTCGAATCTTGAATGATGTCGATTTGGTCGTAGCCGTTGTCAACACCCATGGAGAACAGTTCGCGGAACTCGCGGGCATAGTTTTCATTGGCGAGGTTCGCACCGTCACCGCGGCTGCTGTAACTGTCCATGTAGATGGTCATGGCCGGGCTTTTCGCGGAAATCGTGAGCAAATTGGAGAAGGTGCCGGTGCGACTTGAGAGAACCTCGCGCCATTGACGTGCTTCTTGCCATTCGAAGTTAGCGGCTACACGGTCGCCTACGTTGGCGATACCGTTATAGAATCCGCCAATGTAGTCGCGTGATTTGGACCACTGCGTCGTGAAGTGATTGTCGAAGAATTGGTAGAGTATCTCCAAAGTCTGGTGTTTGGATTTGACGCCGCGAAGGATATGCCACGCGCGGAGCTCGTTCAAACCGCCGGTGCCCGGGCCGGTGGTTTCATTGGTGCGGATATATTCTGTAAAATTCGTGGCGAACCGCGACTCCAATGCGATAATCGCAGGGTCATTCGTGGCGGTTTCCGGGAAAGAACCCCAGTTATTCGGGAACTGTTGGTTGATCCAAGCATCAACGCCGATTCCTCCCGAGTTGGCGTGGTTGGTGATCCATCCGGCACCCATGATTCGCTCGACCTCGTCGGGGGTCGGTCCGTACGCCAAGCGATTTAGCGCCGTGGCCATCTGCACTGCGTTTGAGGACAGCGGGGTGATTTGAGTTTTGTAGAAGCGCGCCGCCTTGGTGTCATCAATGACCGAAAGCGTGTGCGTTGGGACGTAGCCGGAACCGCCGACTTGCGACGTTGGAGCGTTAGTGTACGGGCCTCCAACATTCGTGGAGGTCAGAATCGTCATAACATCGGCATTCGGGACGCCGGGTTGGACATTAATTGTTGCTACGCGATTCGTTTTCGCGACAGAAACGACCTGCCCCGGCGACACTTGTGCTGAAGCGAAGTGTGTTGCTCCAAGGCAAAGTAGGGAGCCGAGGATAAGTTTTGAGGTGCTCATTTTAGAAGTGGTTCACGGATTTTGCGAAAGGATAATAATTGCCTTGGACATGTCAAACGAATTATCGAATTTTGAGACACTAACTCACGTCTACCGCTGCGTTTTTATTTCTTTTGATGAACGTGCTGCTGCGCAAGTGCCTGTTGTATAATCGAATGGGAGTTGGTGCTTCATATTTGTCAAAGTTGGGACCTTTTTGTGCCGTTCCGCGAGATTGAGACGCGAGCCGCTTGCGCTACGTTTCTGGTAGCGTTTCATTAATGTCGAAGCTTCTGTGGGATTGCCCTTTTGGAGCTGTCTTCTAAGCTCAATCGCAGTTTAGTATCGATTGAAGATCTCTCTTAATATGTTTCTACCGCGCTTTTTTGTATTGTGCACGTTGCTTTCGTTCGTCGGTTGTAAGACCAAACCAAATAGTTCATCGGTCGCCCTTTCCCAGCTTCAAAGACGCGCTGCACACTTCGGCGCCTCTATTACGTTACCGGTGCTCGAAACGACGCCCGCGCAGGTGAAGTCCGCCACGGAGAAAATCATCGCCGATGGCAATCGCGCGCTCGACCGCATCGGGAAGCTGGACCCGGCCAAGGTGACTTACATGAACACGATCCTCGCGTTGGACAATGCGTCGTATGAGATCAATCTGGTGGCGAACCGGCTGAACCTCATCAAGGAGACGAGCACGAATGCGCAGTTGCGCGAGGCGGCGACCGACCAAGTGAAGAAGTTGCAGGATTGGTCGGTGGGTCTGGACTACCGCGAGGACGTGTACGCGTCGATGAAGGCGTTCGCGTTGACGCAGCCGAAGCTTGCGGGCGAGGCGAAGAAGGCGTTCGATGACACGATGCGGGATTATCGCCGCGCGGGTCTGGAGTTGCCCAAGGCGCAGCGGGATGAGGTGGAGAAGTTGCGCAAGATTCTCGCGAGCAAGTGCACGGATTTTCAGACGCAAATCACGGAGACGAAGCAGCCAGTGCGTTTCAAGAAAGCGGAGCTCGCCGGCGTGCCAGAAGATTTTCTCAAGCAGAAGGATATTCGCACGGGCGAGGATGAATACACGCTCCAGGCCGGAATCACGTTGCAATATCTGATGGTGATGGAGAACGCGAAGTCGGAGGCAACGCGCAAAAGGATGCTGACTATGCGCGAGCAGATGGCGGCGTCGAAGAACGTGCCGTTGATGAATGAGATCGTGGCGCTGCGGCAGAAAATCGCGGCGAAGCTCGGTTACAAGTCGTGGGCGGATTATCAGATCGAGCCGAAGATGGCGAAGGACGCACCGACTGCGTTTGATTTTCTCCGCAAGCTGGAGCGCGGCTTGCAGCCGAAGTTCGACGCGGAGTTGCAATCGTACGCCGCGGTGAAGGCGAAGGAGACGGGCGACAAGAACGCGAAGATCAATCTCTGGGATTGGCGCTATTTCTCCAACCAGTTGAAGAAGGAGAAATACACGGTCGACACGGAGCAGCTGCGCGTGTTCTTCCCGTATCAAAAAGCGCTCGGCGGGATGTTTGAGATTTACCAGAAGATCTTCGGCATCCGCATCGACGAGATGACGGCCCCTTACAAGTGGATCGACGACTTGCAACTTTACGCGGTGAGCGATGCGCAAACGGGCGAGCCGCTGGGCGCGTTCTACCTCGACATGTTTCCGCGCGAGGGCAAATACAAGCACTTCGCGCAGTTCCCAATCATCGACGGCAAGCGCCTGCCCAACGGCACTTACCAACGTCCGGTGGCCGCGCTCATTTGCAACTTCCCGCCGCCGCAGCCGGGCAAGCCATCGCTGCTCACGCATGACGAAGTGGAAACGCTTTTCCACGAATTCGGCCACGCGATGCACACGATCCTCACGCGTGCCGAGCTAGGACGTTTCTCTGGCACCAGCGTGCCCGGCGATTTCGTCGAGGCGCCGTCGCAGATGTTGGAGAACTGGATCTGGGACAAAACGGTGCTAGATAGTTTTGCGGCGGATTACCGCGATCCTTCGAAGAAGATTCCCGCGGAGATCATCAAGCAACTGCGCGCGGCGAAGCTCGCCACCATCGGCACGCATTATCGTCGGCAACTTTCCTTCGCGCTGCTCGACATGGCGTTGCACGGTCCGGCGGTGCCCGGCGAAAAGATCGATTGCGTGAAGATTACCAATCCGATTCTCAGCGACGTCTTCCTGCCGGTGATTCCGGGGACGTCGTTCATCGCGAGCTTCGGGCACTTGGCGGGCGGTTACGACGCTGGTTACTACGGCTACGCGTGGGCGGACGCGATCGCGCAGGACATGGCGACGGTGTTCAAGAATTCTCCCGACGGTTTCCTCGATGCCAGCGCCGGGCGTCGGCTCCGCGATGAAGTTTACGCGCCCGGCGGTTCCCGTGACGTGAATGAGTCGATCGAGAAATTCCTCGGGCGCCCGCGTTCTATCAATCCGTTCCTCAAGGAACTCGGCATCGGAAAATAATTATCCGCTCAACTTCCACGCGCACCCTCAACACCACGCGGCATGAATCCAGAAACCAATCCGGCCGCGAACCGCTGGCCGCCGCAGATCAAATACATCGTAGGCAACGAAGCGTGCGAACGCTTCAGCTATTATGGGATGAAGGGCATCCTCGCCCTGTACATCACCGGCGTGTTGATGCAGACCAAGGATCACGCGACTAGCGTCATTCACTTGTTCGGCTTCGCCAATTACTTCATGCCGCTCGTGGGCGCGTGGGTCTCCGACCGTTTCTGGGGCCGCTACAAAACTATCCTCTGGATTTCCCTCTTTTACTGCGCCGGCCACGGCGTGCTGGCCATGAGCGACCTCATTACCACGAACGATGGGAAACTGCTCACGCTCTACATTGGTTTGGGATTGATTGCGTTTGGTTCCGGCGGAATCAAACCGTGCGTCTCCGCGTTCATGGGCGACCAGTTCAAGCCCGAGCAACGCCACCTCCTCCAAAAAGCCTACGCCGCATTCTACTGGTCCATCAACCTCGGCTCCTTCTTCGCGTTCATCATCATCCCTTTCGTCCGCGGCAAACTCGGTTACGGCTGGGCGTTCGGCGTGCCGGGACTCTTCATGGCCGCAGCCACGCTGATCTTCTGGCTCGGTACCAAACACTACGTCCGCGTGCCGCCCGCGCGCGAGTCCCGCACCGCGGGCTTCTTCCAAGTGTTCGTGGAAGCGCTGCGCAACCGCGAACGCCGCACGCCAGAACAATCGTTCTGGGACACCGCGCTCGTGCGCTTCAGCCCGCGCGAAGTCGAGGCCGCCAAATCCGTCGGGCCCATCCTCGGCATCTTCGCGTTGATCCCCGTGTTCTGGGCGTTGTTCGACCAGACTTTCTCCACGTGGGTGCTGCAAGGCGCGAAAATGAAACCGTTTCAATTGGGCAGCTGGACCATCGGTGCGGAACAAATGCTTGCGGCAAATCCGCTTCTCGTGATGGCCATGATTCCCGTCACCACGCTCTTCCTGTATCCGCTCCTGGGCCGCTTCGCCACGCCGCTGCGCCGGATGTGCACCGGCATGTTCCTCGCGGCCGCCTCGTACGTCGTCGTCGCCGGCTTGCAGACGCGGATCGATGCCGGCGTGGAACTAAGCGTCCTCTGGCAACTCGCGCCCTACACCATCCTCACGCTTGCCGAAGTGCTGATGTCCACCACCGGACTGGAATTCGCCTTCCGCGAAGCGGCGCCGGAAATGAAGAGCACCATCATGGGCTTCTGGAATCTCACCGTGGCGATCGGAAATTTGCTGGTGACGTTCATCACTGCGCTGGCGGGCAAACTTGTCGGTGCGGGCGGCGGGCACGACGTTTCGGTCACGCCGAAAATGTTTCTGTTCTACGCCGCGTTGACCGGTGTGGTGGCGGTGCTCTTCAGCCTGATCGCTGCGCGCTACCGCTATCGCGATGCAGCTGCTGCAATGGGGAAATAGGCAGGGAAACCTCCTGCTTTGGTGTGTTGGTTGCCTAGTGTATCAGGCGATCCGGCCGGGCTTCACGCCTATAGCTGCTTGTTTTTCTGATTCTTGGCGTGGGCGGAAAGGGTTTCTGTGAGGATGCGTTTCTTTTCCTGATCGACCTGTTTCTTGTACGCGGATTTTTGTTGGGCCGTAAGATTGGGATCGTTGAGCACGCGATCCAGTTCCTGCTGGGCGATCAGGCTAACCACGGAAACCTTGCCAGCTTCTTCCTGGGTTAGCCCGTAACGTTGGGTGAGGCGGAGAACTTCCTTGGCCTGCGGATCATTGACCTTGGCGAACTCGGCGTAGCGGGTGTCGCCGATGGCCTCTCGGATAAGGGCCTGTAAATTGGGATCGTTGAAATCGACGGGCTTGGTTTTCTTGCCGTTGGCGGTTTCGACGTTGTCGGCGGCGCTGAGAACCTTGTAGAGCGCGCGGAACTCCTGCTCGTTGGCCTCGAAGCCGGCGAGGTCTGTGCGCATGCGTCCGGCGAGGTTCGAGGTGCGGAGGGCATATTCCTCGTTTTCTGCAGGCGTCATGACCGCTGCCATGTCGGTGTTCCGTTTCTCGCGCAGTTCGTCGAGTTTTTTGCTGGTGACGTCTTTTGGTTCGCCGCTGGTCTTGGCTGCAGTGAGGATCTCGGTTTGGGCGGCGCGATATTTTGCATAGATATCTTTGAGGGCTTCCTGCTTGGACTCCGCGAGAAACGCATAGCGTTCGTCGCGTGAACTAGTCTCCCAAACGTATTTGCTCAGTTCGCTCTTCAGGTCTACACCGAGCAATTCTTTCACGAGCGCTTCGCGCTCGGTTTCCAACTGTTTGCGGTCGGCGTTGTTTTGCGCGTTGCTCTTGGCGTTTTTTACGTCGCTCTCCCAGAACTTCCACGCCGCGGCGCGCTGCATGCGGAGGGTTCGCCATTTGCCGGCGTAAAGCTTGTTGACGTCGGCAATGATGATGTCGCGAATGGTTTCTTCGGGGCAACCGGTTCCGCGCAGGTTGGCGATGTAGGCCCGGTAATCAGCGGTCTCGATGTTCGACCAGTTCATTCGTACGACGCTGGTCTGGGTGACCGTCTCGGGTGCGAGGGGAATTTCTTTTACCACTACATTCGTCACCACGATCTCCGCGGGAGTAGCGACTACTGGCGCCGGCGCGGGTGGCGGAGTGCGCAAGGCATACGCGGCTATCAGGGCGCCATTGGCGGCCAAAGACACGACGAGAATGAGCGTTTTGTTCATGGGTAATGGAACGGGTAGAAAATGGACGAAGGGAGCGGTGAATAATTCACGGCAAACACGGGCGTGATGCGGGTGATAAATTGATTTGAATTCACGCCGCCGTGTCCGGTCTAATCGCCACTCATACATGCAAAGCAAAGCACTTCTCCTGTTGACGGTCTTCGCGCTCGCACTGGCCGGATGTACCACGACTCGCAAGCCGGCAAGCGTTGTGGTTGGTGATTCCTGGCCGCAGTTCCGCGGGCCTAATGGCGACGGACTATCCGACGCAAAGGGTTTGCCCACCACGTGGAGCGAGACCGAACACGTGAAGTGGAAGACACCGATCCACGGTCGCGCCTGGTCGTCGCCCGTGATCTGGGGAGACCAGATCTGGATGACCACCGCAACGGAGGATGGACGTCAGTTGTTCGCGGTTTGTGTCAATAAAGAAACCGGCAAGATCGTCATCGACGAGAAGTTGTTCGACGTGGCGAACCCGCAATTCGCCCACAAGTTCAACTCGTATGGCTCGCCGACGCCGGTGATCGAACCGGGGCGCGTCTATGTCACGTTCGGTTCGCCCGGCACAGCCTGTCTCGACACCAAGACCGGCAAGGTGATCTGGCAACGGACCGATTTCGTTTGCAACCATTTCCGCGGCGCCGGTTCCTCGCCGATCCTCTACGGTGATTTGCTCATCATGAATTTCGATGGGAGCGATCATCAATTCATCGTCGCCCTCGACAAGAACACTGGCAAAACCGTCTGGCAAACGCAGCGCTCCATCGATCACAAAGATCTTGATCCCGATGGAAAAGTTCACGCCGAAGGTGATTTGCGCAAAGCGTTCTCCACGCCGCACGTGGCGACGTTTGGTGGCAAACCGCTTTTGATTAGCAGTGGCGCCAAGGCGCATTACGCGTACGATCCGTTGACGGGAAAAGAAATCTGGCGGTTCGAGGAACGTGCGCAGCATTCCGCCAGCGCGCGTCCGGTGATTGGTCATGGGATGATCTATATCCTGACTGGTTTCAGCAAAGGCCAGTTGCTTGCACTCAAGCCCGAAGGGCAGGGCGATGTGACCGAGAAGAACCTCGTTTGGAAGCTGGCCAAGGGCGCACCCAACAAACCTTCGCCGTTGCTTATCGGCGATTTGATTTACCTGATCAACGACGCAGGCATCGCGCTGTGTCTCAATGCCAAGACCGGTGCCGAAATTTGGACCGAGCGCGTGGGCGGAAATTTCTCAGCTTCGCCGATCGCTGCGGACGGGAAGATCTATTTCTGCAACGAAGAGGGCAAGACCATCGTCGTGGCGCCGGGACGCGAGTTCAAGAAGCTCGCCGAGAACAAACTGGAAGATGGCTTCATGGCGTCACCGGCGGTGGTCGGCAAAGCGTTGTTCCTGCGAACCAAGACGGCGTTGTATCGCATCGAACAGTAATCTCCGCCGCACTTCGAACGAGACCTCGTGTCAGTTTCCCAGCAACTCCTGCGCGCCGCGGACGTGTTGCGCGCGGACGTGAACCGGCTGAAGTTTGCCGCCCCAATTACGCACGTATACAACCCGCTCGAATACGCATGGGACGCGCATGCCGCGTATCTCACCACCCACGGTAACTCGCGCAAGCAGGTCATCTTCCTGGGCATGAACCCCGGGCCGTTCGGCATGGTGCAAACGGGCGTGCCGTTTGGGGAAGTGAGTTCAGTGCGTGATTGGCTGAGGATTTCCGCCGTGGTGGGAAAGCCCAAGGTCGAACACCCGAAACGCCCAATCGATGGCTTCGCCTGCAAACGTTCGGAAGTCAGTGGACAACGTCTGTGGGGGTTGTTTGCCGCGCGGTTCGGGACGGCGCCAAAATTTTTCGCGCGTCACTTTGTGGTGAACTATTGCCCGCTGGCGTTTCTCGAGTCGAGCGGACGCAATTTCACGCCTGATAAACTTCCGGCGCACGAGTCCGCGCCGTTGAGCGAGGCGTGCGACCAGCATTTGCGGGCGGTAGTAAAAGCGCTCGAGCCGGAATGGTTGATTGCCGTAGGGGATTTTGCGGCCAAACGTTTAGAACTGGTCTTCGCCGGCGAAAACGTAAAGTTGGGAAAGGTTTTGCACCCGAGCCCGGCGAGTCCGGCGGCAAATCGTGGCTGGGCGCAGCAGGCGACTCGGCAATTGGAGGAGTTGGCCGTTTGGTGAGGGCGCGGCAGTTTGAACCTGCGCAGGTGGCCTGACTCTGATTGCGCTGCGGCCCTCCAAAAATCCAATGGACAAGAAGGTTTCAGCCGTTAAACTTCGCCCCCTATATTTATGAAGAACAACTCCATTCTCGCCGCACTTGTCTTGGTGCTGGGACTTAGCGCGGTATTCTCCGTGATTCAGGTTTTCCGCTATCGGTCCCAGTTTAATCTCAACCTCGCATCGGCTCGCCAACTCCAGAACACCGCGGAAAACATCAACCGCATGCGCGGTCTGATGCAGGGTTTGGCCAACGACTCGATCGAGTACAGCAAGACCCACCCGGCGATTGATCCGATTCTCCAACAGTTCAATCTTAAGCCCGCAAGCGCTCCGGCAAAGGCCACCTCGACCCGCACCAAGTAATCTTCACCTCATGAATCCCGAAACTACCATGTCTACCGAAAACACTTCCGAGGAACTTTCCAAACTGCGTTCCCTGTTGGCCCTGGCGCTGGTGTGCCTAATTGTGCTGAGCGCAAGTGTGAACCTGTTTCTCTACAAGCAAGTCCGAACCATCTCCGCTCAAGTGGTTGAACTTGATGCTCGCAATAAGGCCTTGGTGGAAGATTTCAACAAGAACCAGAAAAATCTATACACTGCTTTGGTCAACAACTTGGGCACATACGCCCGGACGGATGCGAACTACGCCTTGATCTTCCAGAAGTATCAAGCTGTGCTGGCGCCGCAGCAGCCTGCAGGGGCTCCTGCTCCCGGTGCACCGGCTGCTCCGGCCAAAAAGTAGTTGCGATTAATTCCACTGGCAGCGGGGAAAACAGGCGGCCTTAGCGGCTGACGGTTTTCCCCGTTTTATTTTGATCGCCGGCAAATGGATTGCCGCAGTGGGAACAATAGTTTGCCAAGGGCGAGCAGACCGCTTCGCAGCGCTCGCAGGTCTTCTTCGCGTCCTCGTGTCGATAGTGAATGACGAGGTTGCGCATGTAGGGAATCCACGTGAACGCGTAAGCGAAGATGAACACTGAGTCGTGCTGGTAAAGGAGCGCGTAGAGAAATAGGCAGGTTGCGCCCACGAGACTCAGCCACCAGAACGCGATGGGAATCACCACCTGCTTCTTCTTCTCCGTGGCGTACCACTGGACAATGAATCGCGTGGAGAAGATGAGATTGCCCGTCCAACCAATCACTTTCCAGATATGCCATTCAATGCCAAGAAAGTGACCGTTGAACCAAAACAGATGTGTCAGCAAATCCATCGCTGATAAATGATGCTCGGCGCAGAGTGTCGAAGAAAGCTCGAAAACGTTACGGCTTTTCGGCGAGAAGCTTTTCCACGCCTGCGGCGAGATCTTCGGTAACGCGGACGTCGCGAATGATCCCCTTCCGGTCGATCAGCCACATTGACGGAATTGCTGTGACGTGGAATGCGCGCACGGAACTGCTATCCCAACCCTTTCCCTCGAATTGATGGGGCCACGGAAGCTTTTCCTTGGCGAGAAAGGCGTCGAGCTGTTCTGCGGAATTGTCGAGGTTGATTCCGACAATTTCGAAACCTTGCGCGTGGAATTTTTCGTAAGCGGCTTTGATCTCAGGGATTCGGCGAATGCACGGCCCGCACCAGGTCGCCCAAAAATCCATCAGCACCACTTTGCCGCGGAGCTTCTCCGAGTCGACCTCGCGCCCATCTTTGGCGGTGAATTTCAATTTCCAGGGCTGGCCTTCGAGTTCAAGCTTCTGCCGCAGCGAATGCGCTGCCGCTTTCACTTCGGCCGGCGCTGTGGGATGGCTGACGATTTCCTCGATGATTGTGCGCGCTCTCGCGGAATCGCAGTTCTCGGCGACCACCATCATCAGGGACACTAGTTCCGGGCGTCGCGGATAGTCCTTCAGGATCTCATGGGCGCCCTTATCCAGCGTGGTCATAACCGCCCGCATCCCATTGGACTGTTGGCTGACCGCATGGTTTTGCAAGAACCGCAGGCGCAATTGAAATCTCTCTTCGCTCGACAAAGTCGGATCCTTCAATCGCTCCGTGTCGGAAGCCGCCATGCGCTCGACCAAATTTGATGCGCCAAATTTCACCGCGATCTGAAGTTGCTCGAATTCCTTTTCACGCGCCGCGCCGGCGAGTTTGTTGGTGGGGTATTTTTGATAGATGTCTCGCGCGATGTCAGCCGCTTTAATCGCGCGTTCGCGTTGCTGGGCGGCATAGACGTTGACTGCTTCCGGCGGCGGCTCCTTGATACGCCACTCTTCGGGTATTGGGGCTGGTCGACTGATATCCACCAACTCGGTCCACAGTTTTTCCGCCTCCGTTGGCTGATAGCTGGCAGCGGGTGCCGGCGCATCGCCGGACTTGGAGCAGCCGATGAGACCTGCAAATGCGAACACCGCGGCGAACAGAGAGTAATGGCAAAGTAATTTCACGTGTGTGATACGGAAGAATTAGGTGGTTACGTTGCGCGATTATGCGCGCTTGGAAGGCTCGGGGAGTTTGGGAAGCGCCGCAAGCTTTTCTCCGATCAATTGCCGGCGACGTCGTTCATCGGCGGATGCTTTTGCGACGGGGCTGCCTTCGACGGCATTCCGGAGGATGCTGCGGAGTTCGCCAATCTCGCTTTCCGATAGCTTGACTGCGACTTTTTCTTCCTGCTCGACGCGTGCACTCTTGCGGGCGAACTCCAGTAACACGGCGCAGGGTTCGAGGCAGGGTAGCAGACTCTTCTCGGCAATTGTGTCAGTCGAAAGTCCGGGCACTGACCAGAGGCGTTGCTTGAGGCAGAAATTGCGATGGCAGGCAGCGGTCACAACCAAGGCCACCTGCGCGTCGTCTAGCATCGTTGTGATCCGATACATCCCGCTTTGCCGTCCGGTGAATTCGCGATAGCTCGTGACTGGCGAAGGCGATTGCTGTGCGGCGAACCAATCCGCCACGGCGCCCGGATAGATTCGATTTAGAGCATCGCCGAGCGATTCATCGTCAGAAGCGATGCAGTGCCAGCCTTCGATAAGATCGGGTGACGACTTCAGCGCACGGAAGGCGCGCTGGGAGTTAAATTGAACCAGTTCGCGCAAAGACTCGACGGTTACCTCGCGCAATTCGGTTGCTGTTTTCTCGCGATCCGCAACATTGCGAAGTTCCCAACCGGCTCCGTTGCGGCGGATCAATACCTGCGCCAGAACCAACTCTTCGTGGAGTTGTCCGATGAACGCCCGCAGCGCCGGATTGTCGAATTGTCGCATCGGTCGCCACCGTAAATGCACGGCGGCAACTTTCAAAACGAAATCGTGTCGCGGTAATTTGCAATTCGGTGCTGCGGGTTTACAATCTGTCATGGCTGAATCGAAAAAGAAGGGTCCGTCAGCCGGCGGCTCCGGCAAAGCTCCGGATTCGTCGCCCGAATCTGCTCCTCTCATCGATCTGCTTTCACGTGAGGAACTCGATTCCTTCTCCGCGCTCCAACTGGTCGATCTCATCGCCAGCAAACTCCCGGCCCGTCATTCTTCGTTGCTCGATCTCGTCTATTTGCGCGAACGCATCGCGGCGATGGAGGAGATGACCGATCAAGCCCGGCAGGCCATTGAAAAGCTCGACGCCATCGTGGAGAAACTCCGCTCGCCGGCGTTTCGCGTCGGCACTTTCATCATGCCGGTCGAGCCGGACAAGGCGCACATTTGCATTGGCGGCACGGATTACGTCTGCCGCATCGATCCGGCGATTCCGCTCGCAAGTCTGCAGGTTGGCCAACGCGTTTTGTGCAATGAAGCATTCGCAGTCGTGCAAGGTTTGGGCTTCGATCGCAACGGTCCCATCGTCCGCATCGACGAGCTTTTGTCGGATGGCCGCCTGCGTATCGGTCAGGAATCCGGCCTCTCCCAGCTCGTCATTCAGCGTTCGGCGTTGCTGACGAAAGAGAAACTAAAACCTGGTACTGAGATCCGCCTCGACGCCAATCAGCGGGTCGCGCTTGAAGTTATCGGTGTCGGCAAGCGCATCGAGCGTTCGCTCGAGACCGTCACCGAATTGCCTTGGTCCGCGATCGGTGGTCAAGACGATGCCGTGCAGGCGATTCGTGACACGATCGAGTTGCCGTTTCTTCATCGCGATCTTTTCAAACGCTTCGACCATCACGTGCCGAAAGGTTTTCTCCTCTACGGTCCGCCCGGCTGCGGCAAGACGATGCTCGGCAAGGCCACTGCGTACAATCTGCGCAAACAGATCAAGGAGCTCACCGGCGTCGATCGCCCCGAGTTCTTCCTGCACGTGAAGGGGCCCGAGATTTTGAATATGTGGGTCGGCGAATCTGAGCGGCAGGTGCGTGACCTTTTCGCGCAATGCCGCGAACGGGCGATCGATGGCGCTTTGTCGTTTCTGTTCATCGACGAGGCGGAATCGATTCTCGGCACGCGTCGCGCCGGACGTCACCAAAGCATTCTGAGCACCGTGGTGCCGATGTTTTGCACCGAGATGGACGGCATCGAACCGTTGACCAACGTTGTGGTGATCATCGCGTCGAACCGTGCCGACCTCATCGACCCAGCGATCCTTCGCCCCGGTCGAATTGACCGGAAGATCAAAGTCAGTCGCCCGGATGAAAAGGGCGCGCGCCGCATCTACGACATTTATCTCGACGAGCCGCTGCCGCTCGCGGAGCCGAAGGAAGTGCTGGCCGAGGCGCTTGCCCGTGAGCATTTCGCGCACACGCCCGAGAATCGTTTCCTCGAGATCGTCTACCGCAGCGGCAAGAAAGACTTCCTCTATCGGGGCGACCTCGCGAGTGGTGCAATCATCGCCGCCGTGGTTGAGCGGGCGAAGAGTCTGGCGATCAAACGTTCCATCGACACGCGCGCGGAAACGTTCCTGACCCGCGAGGACTTGCTCGTGGCTCTGAACCGAGAATACGCTGAGAACGATTTGTTCCCGGCTACGGACATCACGGAGGATTGGCTCAAACTCACCGACTTCGATCCCGACAATGTGATCAAGCTGGGGCCGGTTCGCCCAGTGAAGACTTCGCAGGCGAGCGGGGTGGTTTGATTCTTTCTCATGGAATTGTTGCAACAAATTCCCACGCAGGAAGTGCACTCACTCCGCGGGCGAAGCTCGGGCTGGATAGCAGCGTAGCTTTCGCGGCGAATAGCATGAATCACTTCAACATCCATTTCGGCCTCGAGACCGAGATCGGCATTGCGCGCGACAGTGATGCGGAGCTCGATGTTGTTGCCGAATCCATCGCGCTCGTGCGGAGTGCTATCGAGACCGCGGTGCGGATGCGCTGGGATTACGAGAGCGAGGATCCCCACGCCGACGCCCGTGGTTTTCACGTTGAGGAACTGCGCCAGGACACCGACGAAGCGAGCTACTTCGCGCAGGACGCGAAGCGCGAACTGACTTACACCGAGATCAAGAGCGACCTTGTTCTGGGTAACGGTGCGCGGTTCTACAACGACCACGCGCACCCTGAATACTGCACTCCGGAATGCAGCGGCTACGACGAACTTGTTACCCAGGATCGCGTCGGTGAGCGTGTTCTAATGGGATGTGCTGCGCGTCTGTCGCGTGTGCGCGGGAGTGCGGTACGTCTCTACAAAAACAACACGGACTTTTGTGGTCACAGTTACGGATGCCACGAGAACTATCTCGTCCCGCGCGCTCTGCCGTGGGCGGCACTCGCGCAGGGGATGCAGGCGTTTCTTGTGACGCGCCAGATTTTCTGTGGCGCTGGGAAATTCGGTATCGAGGCGGAGGACAAGTTTCTGTCGCCGGGATTTCAAATTGCTCAGCGGAGCGATTTCTTCAGCGAGTTGCAGAGCGTCGATACGATGCAGCGGCGTCCGTTGGTAAACACCCGCGACGAGCCGCATGCGAATCCGAAGCTCTACCGGCGATTTCACGTGATCATCGGCGACGCGAACATGTCGCCCTTTGCCACTCGATTGAAAGTCGGCACTGCGGCACTCGTGCTCGAAGCGCTCTCGCGAAATCCGGGCGTCGCTTTGCCGGCGCTGGCAGAGCCGTTGAAAGCATTGCCGGCCATCTCGCGTGATCCGAAGTTTAAATGGGAAGTCCGCTTGAATGGTCGTAAGAACGCCACGGCTCTCTCTATTCAGCGTCTCTACCTCGACGCCGTGCGCAACCTTTGTGATCTGAGTTCGCCGGAAAAAGCCGCGCTCGCCGCCGACTGGGAAACCGTGCTCAACGACTTGGAAGCTGATCCGATGCGTTGCCGTGATCGCGTGGATTGGGTGGCCAAGCTGGCGTTGATTCGCGAGTTCCAGGCCGCGCAGAACATTGAGGACACTGATCCATGGCTGCGGAGCTTGGATCTCGAATACCATCGGCTCGATGAGGAGGAAGGGCTCTACTACGGTTTGGAAAAGGCAGGGGCTACCCGACTGGTTCCTGATGAAGGTGCCGTAATGCGCGGATTCACTGAACCGCCTCCAACCACACGCGCCTACTTTCGTGGTCGGTGCGTGCAGAAATTCACGGAGGCCATTATTTCCGCGCAGTGGGACCATGTCACGATTGCGACGAGTGATGGGCCGCTGAAGATTTCTTTGCTCGATTTGTTCGCACCGGCGGACGTTTTGCGGTATCGTGAAGCAGTTGATGCGGCGCAGTCGCCCGACGATTTGCGATCACTTGGAAATGTGTCATCCTAGTTGCAACGAACCTCATCTGACCTATGCCTGACCAAGCCCAAAAGACCCGCCCCGTGGCTCCGGCTCCGAGTGGTGGCGGCGATGGCCCTAGTGCTCCGAAAGTGGAGAAGCCCAATACAGAGGAACTCCTGAAACGGATGCGCAAGGTCGATCCCGACCAGGCCCGACGCTATCGCCAACGCACTGGACAATGAGCGATCCATTCCCGATCGCGGGGGATTTCCTTTCGCTGCTGGGCCAGCAGCGGTTATCGCCATTGAAGTCGTTTTCCTCTGCCGACGGCCCGATTCAAACTCAAGCCACAACGGTCTTCGCGTTTCATTTTGCTGATGGCGTGTTGATGGCGGGAGATCGCCGCGCCACTGCGGGCAATGTCATCGTCACCGATCAAGTGGACAAGGTGATGGAACTCGACGCGGAATCACTGCTCGCCATCGCGGGCGTGCCGGCTACCGCTTTCGAAATGGCGCGCGTGCTGCAAACCTCCTTTGAGTATTACCGCCGTAGTCAGCTCCAGACGCTCAGTCTGCCGGCTCGCGTGCGCGCACTGGCGCGGCTGCTGCGCGAAAACTTGCCCATGACCATGCAAGGCATCGGAATTGTCGTGCCGCTGTTTGCGGGCGTTGATCACACGGTGACTCCGTCGAAGCCGCAGATCTTCTTTTACGATCCGCTGGGCGCGCAGTTCCAAGCGGTGGGCTTCGCGGCGTCGGGTTCCGGTTCGGGAACGATTCGGAGCATCTTGAGCTATCAAGAGCGTTACGGTCAGCCGCGGCCGTCGGAGATGAAGTTGCCGGACGCGGTGAAGTTCGCGCTGCGTTTGCTGATGACGGCGGCGGAATTTGATTCGGCGACCGGCGGTGTGAATCCGAACAACCAAACCTTCGCGACCATAAAAGTTCTCCGCAGTCGCGGCGTCGAAACCATCACGAACGAACAACAGGGGCAATTTCTCAACGCATGACCGAGGAACCGTACAGGTGGTTGGAAGCCGTGGCGAATCGCCGCGATTACGTGCGCGAACAGCTCAAGGGCGGCTCGCCGGTATTCGCCGCGTGTCTGCCCGACGGGATTCTCTTACTCGGCGTGGGCACCGGTCAGTCGAAAGTGTTTGAGTTGTTTGATCGTCACGCGCTCGCTGGCCTCGGTCATCCGGCGGACTTGGAGAAGATTCGCCAGGCGGCGATTGATGCCGCGCACATGGAGGCGTTCACGCGGGCGCCTGAAGATGTCAGTTTGCGACGCCTGATCGGCTTTGGATTGA
This sequence comes from Limisphaerales bacterium, assembly GCA_044224905.1. Taxonomy (GTDB): domain Bacteria; phylum Verrucomicrobiota; class Verrucomicrobiia; order Limisphaerales; family JBGAJN01; genus JBGAJN01. The sequence goes on along the minus strand of JBGAJN010000004.1, from coordinate 49,969 downwards.
GTCCGCAACTGAAGACGAATTTTGAACAGATCTTCAGTGCACCGTTTCTTGTCGAAATGCTCCTCGGCGAATTGGGTCCTGAGCCCGGACACGATTTGATCGTGCGGTTGCATTTCGATGGCGCGTTCCAGCCGCACACGCAGGGCGTGATCGTAGCTGCGAGCCAACCGGAGACGGAAAAGGCGGCTCAGGATTGGTTGCAGGTGCAGGTCGCTGGCAAGACCGATCGCGGGCAAGTTGCCGAACTTCTGTTGCAGGCGTGGTGGTGCTTGGTCGAAAACAAATCTTTCACTGACAGTCTTCCCGCCGAAGCCGAGCGTCGTGATGGCTGGCGCAAGGCAACCAACGGTCGCGTGGTCGAGGCCGCGTGGCTTGATCGTCGCGCGACTCAGCGCGTGCGCTACCAACCGCTGACTCTCGCGCAACTGGGCCTGTAACTCCGCTGGGGTATGAATCGCATCGCTGGGCTCGAAACCGAATACGGCTGCCTGACCAGCGAGAACACCGGACCGCCCGGCATCATCGGCCGCGTGCGCAACTGGATTTTCGAGAAACAACTCTACGGCCTTGCCGATCTTCATCAACGCGACTGGGACGAACCCGCGGGCAACGGTGGATTTCTTTTCAACGGTGGCCGTGTGTACGTGGACATGGGCCATCTCGAATACTGCACGCCCGAGTGCCTTTCGCTGATCGATATCCTTCGCTTCGATCGCGCGGGCGATGCGATCATGCAACGGGCTTGTCGCGATCTGAAAATTGCTGATCAGGTCAGTTTCATCCGCAATAACATCGACCACTACTCGGGCGCGACTTTCGGTTGCCACGAGAACTATCTTGTCCGGCGAACTGCACCGCTTTCTGAAAGCAATGTTCTCTCGCTGCTTACATTTCTGACGTTGCGGACTGTCTTTTGCGGCGCGGGCCGTGTGGGTTCTACGGCGGGTTCAGACATGCGTAGCGATCGCACGCGCCCGACGGTCGAGACGCAATTTCAGATCAGCCAGCGCGCGGACTACATCAACAACGACCTGTTCGAATGGGTGCAGTTCAATCGCGCCATCATCAACACCCGCGACGAACCGCTGGCCGATGCACGGCGTTATCGCCGGCTGCATTTGCTGCATGGCGATACTAATGTTTTGGCGACCTCGCTGCTCCTGAAGGTTGGAACTACCGCGCTGGTGCTCGACCTGCTCGAGTTGGATCACATGCCGAAGCTGATGCTCGACGATGCGGTGATGACCTTCCGTGGCATTTCCCATCAGCCCGATGGTCCGTGGCTCGTGAAGATGTCTGACGGCCGTTCCATGGACGCCATCGAAGTGTTGTTTCGTTATCACGAAGCGGCGGTTAGCGAGTTCAAGGGACGGGACGCGGAGACCGACACGCTGTTGAAGATCTGGGGCGAAACAATGCGCACACTGGCTCGCGATCCGCTGGGGCTCGTGGGGCAGGTGGATTGGATTACGAAACGCTGGCTCTTTCAGCAGTTCATCGAGCAGGAAAAAATTGATTGGAACGATCCTTGGCTGCGCGCGCAGGATCTCGAATATCACCACATCGATCCCGCTCGAGGATTGGGCTTCTCGCTTGATCAAACCCCTCAGCCGTGGCGTTTGACGCAATCCGACATCATGACCGCGACCGCGCATCCACCGGCGAACAGCCGCGCCAACGCACGCTCGCGGCTGATGCACATGCTGAAGTATCAGACCATTCGGTACTACGTGGACTGGGAAGTGATCGACGCCGAAGGGTTCAACTCGCTGAATCTCTTGAACCCGTTCGATCCGGCTCCGGACGATGCGGAAGCGTGGGCCAAGCAATTCTCTGCGAGCGGACGTTGAAGTCCGGCGCGCGGTTCAAAATCCCTTTGCTGCACCCGGAACTCGGGGATCATTCGCACCAACAAAACCTTTTCCGTCTGCGGTTCGCCCGACGGCGTTGCAGGCGCCGAAAGATTCACTCTTCAAAAGTGTGTGCCCGCGATTTGTTAACTCTTTGAGCACGCCTGCGCCAACTCCGGTTTCAATCTTCAATTCATCCGGGCTCCATTGATGATGCCAGCGCGGGGTCTTGAGCGCCGTGGGGACGTCCATGCCGAAATCCAAAATGTTCACCAGCGTAAGCAAGGTCTGCGTGATGATGGTCGGGCCGCCAGCTGCGCCCACCGAGAGGATCGGCTGCTCGCCTTTCAACACGATCGTCGGACTCATGCTGGACAGCGGGCGTTTGCCGGGCGCAACCGCATTGGCTTCTGCGCCGACGAGTTTGAACGCGTTGGCCACGCCGGGTTGGATGGAGAAGTCGTCCATTTGATTGTTTAGCACGATGCCCGTGCCGGGGATCACGACCTTGGAACCGAACGCCGTGTTGATCGTGGCCGTGCAAGCGACCCAATTGCCCTCGGCATCGGCGGCGGAGAAGTGCGTGGTGTGCTTGCCGAACACGTCGTCGTGCGGTTTGTCCGGCGTGCCGTGGCCGTCGATCTTCGTTGCGGCGGTCATGGAAATTTTGCCCGCAAGCGTCGCCGCGTAATCTTTGCTCACCAATCCGCGCGGCACCTTGACGTAATCCGGATCGCCGAGCCAGTAAGCGCGATCGGCGAAGGCGAGTTTCATCGCCTCAGTGACGAAGTGGATCAGATCCGCGGAGCCGCTGCCCATTGCTTTCACGTCGCGGGTTTCGAGGATGTTTAGAATCTCCGCAACGTGGACGCCGCCGGAACTCGGGGGCGGAAAACTCGCCAAGCGATAGCCGCGATACGTCGTGAGGATCGGGTCACGACGTTGGAAGTGATAGCTGTGAAAATCTGACGCCGTGAGGATGCCGCCATTGGCTTTCATCCAGCGTTCCGTTTCGCGGGCAAAGGCGCCGTCGTAAAACCATTTCGCGCCTTCGCTGGCGATCGCTCGATAACTCCGTGCCAGATCGGCCTGCTTGAGCACGTCGCCTTCGCGGTAGGGTTGGCCGTCGGGTTTGAGGTAGATCGCCTTCGACGCGGGAAACTTGGCGAGATCTTTCGCGGTGCCTTTGAGTTTCGCGGCATACTTGGAGTCGATCGGGAAACCCTTTTCCGCGAGGTCTGCGGCGGGAAGGAGCAGGTCGCCCAGCTTCAGCTTGCCGAATTGTTTCACGACGTGATCGTAGGTCGCGAGACTTCCGGGAACGCCGGAGGCGAGCGCGCCCGTCTGGCTGAGTTGGGTGTCGCCTTTACCGTCGCGCAGAAACATGTCACGCGTCGCCGCTGCGGGCGCCATCTCGCGACCGTCGATCGCGATGAATTCGCCGTTCGGCCGACGAATCAACATGAAGCAACCACCGCCGATTCCCGAGTTGTGTCCATCCACGACGCCCAATGTGAGCGCGGTGGCGACTGCGGCATCGATCGCATTGCCGCCACGCTTGAACGCGTTGACGCCGGCTTCCGTTGCGAGCGGATGAACGCTCGCCACCATGCCATGCTCGGCCGTCGCAGCCTGAGTTGTCGGAGAAAGAATCGACGTGAACGCGATGAGGAGAGCGACGAAGAGGCGATGAAATGTGGGCGCTTGCATGGTGGGGAATCAGGCTTTGTTTTCGGCGGCGTCTCCGTTGGGCTCTAGTTGCAGTTCGCCTTCCCAGCGCGCCATGACGGCGGAGGCGAGGCAGTTGCCAACGAGATTGATAGACGTGCGCGCCATGTCGAGAAACGCATCGACGCCGAGGATGACTGCCACGCCTTCGAGCGGCAGACCGAACGTCGCCAGTGTTCCCGAGAGAATGACGAGCGACGCGCGCGGGACGGCCGCGACGCCTTTGCTGGTGAGCATCAGCGTTAACATCATCAGTAACTGCGTTTGAAAATCCAGTTTCACGCCCGCGGCCTGGGCGACAAAGACCGATGCGAGCGCGAGGTAAAGCGTTGAGCCGTCGAGATTGAACGAATAACCGGTCGGCAGCACGAACGCCACGATGCGCTTGGGCACGCCGAATTTTTCCATGAGCCGCAAGGCATCGGGCAACGCGGCTTCCGAGGTCGCGGTGGAGAATGCGAGCAGGGCAGGTTGTTTCACCGTGCGGAAAAATCGTCCAACGGGAATACGCGCAATCCACATCACAGGCACGAGCACGATGAGTACGAATACCGCGAGTGCCCCATAGAGGGTCAACACGAGCTTTCCGAGGTTGACGAGGATGCCGAGACCGTTCTGGCCGATCGTGGATGCGATCGCCGCTCCGACGCCGATAGGCGCAAACAGCATGACGATGCCGGTGAACTTGAACATCACTTGGGTAACGCCCTCGAAGAATTCCAGCATCGTGTGCTTGTGCTTACCGGTGACTTGCGCGAGGGCGATGCCGAAGATCAGCGCGTAGATGACGACCTGTAAAACGTCGTTGCGCGCGGCGGCGTCGAAGAAGCTTTGCGGAGTGAGGTGTTCCACCACGCCTTCGAGCGTGACTTTGGTAGCCGCGAATTTCTGTCCAACTTCGGCGTTGCTGGCGAGGGTGATGCCGTCGCCGGGGCGGATCAAATTGACCGCGCCGAGGCCCACGAACAGCGCGGCGGTGGTGACGATTTCAAAGTAGAGAATGGATTTGAATGCGAGCCGTCCGACCGCCTTCATGTCATCCGTGTGGCCCGCGATGCCCACGACGAGCGTGCTGAAGATTAACGGCACGATGATGCACTTCACGAGATGGAGAAACGCTGACGAGCCCATCTTGCAAGCCTGCTTGAAGCCATCGGCAACGTTGGGTGGCAATTGCTCGCTGCTGATCAGCCACCCAAGCCCGATTCCGACAAACATGGCGATGATGATCCATTGACTGAGGCTGATGCGGCGAAGCGATGCGAGCATGGTGGTTGGGTTTGGAGGAATGCTTTTTAGGTTCGGCGATTTTGCGATGTTCAAAAACCTGCGTCGTGCGAGTCCGCTCGGATGTGTGCCCTGTTCATTTATCCGCGAAGATGCCCACGACGGGCTCTTTGCCGTTGACGCGGTGCGCTCGATACATGCCGGGCGTGTTAAACGGCAGCGCCACATTGCCCTTGCGATCAATGGCGATCAGGCCGCCGGTGCCGCCCAGCGCGCCGATCTTGTGAATGACTTCACGCGTAGCGCTGGCCACGTCGAGGCCGCGGTATTCCATCAAGACAGAAACATCGTGGGCGGCTACAGTGCGCATGAAAAACTCGCCGTGGCCCGTGCCGGACACGGCGCACGTCGCGTTGTTCGCATACGTGCCGGCGCCGATGATGGGTGTGTCACCGACTCGCCCCGGTTTCTTGTTCATGCGTCCGCCGGTGGAAGTCGCGGCCGCGAGATTGCCGTTCTTGTCCAAAGCAACTGCGCCAACTGTGCCAAAGCTGAACTCATCGACGTTGGCTTTCGCTGATTTTCCCTTTTGCTTTTCTTTTTGTTTCGCTCGCTCGAGTTCTTCCTTCCGTCGATCGATGATGAAGTAACTGTTGCGGACCAACGTGAAGCCTTGTTGCTTGGCGAAGTTTTCCGCGCCGTCGGCAGCAAATAAAACGTGCGGCGATTTCTCCATCACTACGCGCGCAACTTGAATGGGATTCTTGATGCGCTTCACAGCGGCGACACCGCCCGCCGCCAGCGTGTGGCCGTCCATGATTGATGCATCGAGTTCCGCTACGCCATCGGAATTCAACACGGCGCCTTTGCCGGCATTGAACAACGGCGAGTCTTCAAGGACCGTGACGGCGGCGGAAACGGCGTCGAGACTCGTCCCGCCTTTGGCGAGAATTGCGTAACCGGCGTTGAGTGATTGCTCGAGGGTAGCGCGATACTCGCGTTCCTTCTCCGGGGACTTTTCCGCTTCCGAAACCGAGCCCGCGCCGCCGTGAATCACGATACCAAATGGAGTCGTGGGAGTGCTGTCTTGTGCTGAAAGGATCGACGAGGAAATGGCAACGAGGGCGGTGAAAAAGGCGACTCTTCTGCGACGAGGATGTCGTTGATTGCCAGGTTTCATTGAAACTTTGTCGGAGGTTACACAGTGCATTTCCGAATGCAATGCAACTGACGTGCCATCCGAATCAGCTGCGGGTAATCGGGAAAGTTGGCCCGATAAATAAGAGTTTTTAAGATTGAGCTAAGGCTTCGTGTTGACTAATTATCAACAGAGCCATGACAAGCCGCCCGCGTATCTTGATTGTCGATGACGTCCCGGCCTTTTGTTCCGAACTAAAAGCGATCGCGGAAGATACTAATGCGGAGGTGAAGGTGGCGACCAGCCCCCTGCGTGCAGTGCGATTGGCGCGCGATGAATCCTTCGATTTGCTAATCACCACCCTCGTGATGAAGGAACTGGGCGGGCTCGAGGTCATCCGTCGCGTGCGGGGCACGGGGAAGAATCTCCCGATCATGATGGTCACCGGCTTCGGCAGCGAAGCGGCGCAAGTGGAGGCGATGCGATTGGGCGCTTCAGATTATTTGGAGAAACCGGTCGTTCCGGAAGAATTGAAGGCGCGGATTACCCGCATCCTCGATGAGCAACGAAAGTTTCGTGATTCAAGCGAGCCGTATCGACTTGGTCCGTTGATCACCCAGGACGCAAATCTCAAAGCCATCTTCGACATGGTCGGTCTCATTGCGGCGAGCAATAGCCGCGTGCTCATTCTTGGCGAGACCGGGACGGGAAAGCAGTTTTTTGCCCGAGCCATTCACGAGCGAAGCGCGCGGGCGGCGTTGCCGTTTGTCGAGGTGAACTGCGCGGCTATTCCCGATTCCCTCTTGGAAAGCGAGTTGTTCGGGCATGAGAAAGGTGCTTTCACGGGGGCGACCGAGCGGCGACTCGGGCGGTTTGAGCAGGCGGCGAATGGAACGATCTTTCTCGATGAGATCGGTGAAGTGAGCGCGGCCGTGCAGGCGAAGTTGCTGCGTGTGCTTCAGGACGGTGGCTTCGAACGCGTCGGCAGTGGACGTACGCTGACATCGAACGCGCGGGTCGTGACCGCGACGAATCGCGATCTGGCAAAAGAGGCGGATGCCGGGAGGTTTCGCCCCGACCTGTTTTACCGGCTCAACGTTGTTTCGCTTACCTTGCCGCCGTTGCGCGAGCGGGCAGGGGACGTGCCGCTGTTGGCCAATCATTTCGCCCGTCGATTCGTGATACCGGGCAAGCCGCCGATTCATTTCAGCGACGCAGCTCTGCGCGTGCTGGAGGGCTACACGTGGCCGGGAAACGTCCGCGAACTGGAGCATTTCGTTGAGCGGCTCGCGGTGTTGAATCCCGGTGCGGAGATCGGCGTGCGGCATTTGCCGGAGAAGGTCGTGCAGGCCAAAACGTGGCGGCCGATGGCGTCCTCGCGGGCCGCGACCTACAAGGAGGCGCGGATCCAATTCGAGCGGCAGTATGTGGAGAGTCTTCTCGCGCAAAGCGGCGGGAACATGGCCGAGGCCGCGCGTAAGGCGGGGCTGGACCGGTCTCAGTTCTTCCGCATGGTGCGAAAGCACAAGTTGAACGAGTAGCGACAGGAGATTCTGTTGTTGTCATTTTGTCAACAGCAGTGGATTTGCCGTCAACGGGATCACCATCCTTACCTCGAATTTCTGCGAATTCAGGCCGTTTTTCGAACTGGCACTGCCGTTGCTAAAGGGAGCTCGTTATGAAAATCAAAATTGCTCAGTTCGGTCTCGGTCCCATCGGTATCGAAGCGCTCAAACTCGCGGCCACCAAGCCTTGGGCGGAAATCGTGGGCGGGGTGGACATCGATCCGCAAAAAGTCGGGCGCTCGCTTACGGACGTCACCGGCATTCCTGGCTTGGAATCCTGCCGCGTCTACGCCTCCTTCGCCGAGTTGCTGGCGCAGACCCGTTTGGATGTCGTTTTGCACACGTCGGTGTCGCGGTTCAAACAGGCGTTGCCGCAACTCGAGCCGATTGTGCGCGCGGGTGTTTCGATTGTTTCTTCGTGCGAGGAATTGTTGTTTCCCCAATTGAAGGAACCACAACTGGCCGCCGATTTTGACCAACTCTGCCGCGAACATGCTGCTCGCGTCGTCGGCACGGGCGTGAATCCCGGTTTTGTCATGGACACTTTACCGGTCTGTCTCACGGGCATTTGCCGCAGCGTGGAACGCGTCGAGATCGAACGTGTCGTCGATGCGTCGAAGCGCCGGTTGCCGTTGCAAAAGAAGATCGGCAGCGGTCTGGCGCCCGAGGAATTTCGCCGCTTGTTCCGCGACGGGAAAATGGGACACGTGGGGTTGGTGGAATCGCTCGCGCTCGTCGCGCATTGCCTTGGGTGGAAGATCGACAAGATCAAAGAGACCTGTGAGCCCGTGATCGCGGAGAGCGCGGTGCAGACTGAGTTTCTGAAAGTCGAAGCGGGCCTGACACGGGGCATTCATCATCGCGCGGAGGCGAAGGTCGGCGGGCAAACCAAGCTGGTCCTCGATTTGAAGATGTATCTGGACGCCGAGAATCCACGCGATGTGGTGCGCGTTACCGGCGATCCGGGATTCGAAAGTGTGATCACTGGCGGTATCCATGGCGATCGCGCGACGGTGGCGGCGTTGGTGAATGCCGTGCCGCGGATCTTGGAAGCGCGAGCGGGCTTGCGGCTGATGACCGAGATTCCCGTGCCGCACGTGAGTTGAATCCCAATGCGGCGCGTCAGCCTTGGGCGAGATGCCGGGCCTGACGTTTCATCGTGGCGGCGCGGCGCGAATTGCGTTCGGGTTTGGTTTCCTCGGGGAGGAACGGTTGGAGGAATCCCGGCTGATCGTGTCGCCCGCCACGTTGGTAATCGCGCCAGAGCACCGCAGCGACGGCTTCAGGCTTTTGCGCGAGTTCGCGGTGCAGGTACGTGAAAAGCAACTCAGCAAGCCGTGCAAGTGCGATGGCATCGGTGCGACCGACTTGGCCGAACAGCCATTCGCTGAAACGGAAGAATGATTCAAAAGGTGACGCACATTGCCCGCTCCACAACAGCGGTGTCGTTTCCACGAAGTTGCCGCTGTTCGCCACGAGATCCCAGTAACGGGCAAAGCGGCGCATTTTCTGCATCGCGGGAAAATCGATCAGCTTGTTCTGCAGGATCTCGTAGGGCGGATGCGCGTTGTAAACCATCTGCCATTCGGCGTCGTGGCGGATGATGGGCGTACCGCGGAGCCGCTTGAGAATGCCGACCTGAATCTCCTGCGGGCCGAGTGCGACAAGTCGATCGAAACCTTTGCCGAAACTCTCCACGGTTTCGCCGGGCAAGCCGACGATCAGGTCCGCGTGGATGTGCACGCCCGTGTTGGCGCGCAGGAATTGGAAGTTGTCGGCGAGCTTGGAGTAATCCTGACGGCGACTGATGTTCTTCGAGGTCGCGTCGTCGAACGTCTGGATACCGACTTCGAATTGCAGCGCGCCGGGTGGAAACTTCGCGATGAGTTCGCGCAACGCTTCGGGCAAACGATCCGGGATCATCTCGAAATGCAGGAATAAACCGGGGCGAAAGCGTTCGTGAAAAAAGTTCAAGATCGCGCGGCTGACGACGAGGTTCAGGTTGAACGTGCGATCGACGAACTTGAACGAGTTCACACCGCGATCGAGCAGGCGTTGCAGCGCCGCGAAGAACGTTTCGAGGGGAAACTGGCGCACCGGAATGTCGAGCGACGAAAGGCAGAACTCGCACGTGAACGGGCACCCGCGCGAAGCTTCGACGTAGATGATGCGGTTCGCGATATCGCGGTCGTCGTAGAGGTCGTAGGGCAGGGCGACGCGGGCGAGGTCGGGGACTTCGGCGATGATGATCTTCTGCGCGGGCTTTTCACCGCGGATCAATTGTCCGCAAACCTCAGCGAATTTTAGATCTGCTTCGCCGGTGATAACGTAGTCCGCGAGGCGCACGATCTCCTGCTGCTCGGTCTCGTAACTCACCTCGGGGCCTCCGAGGATGATCGTCACGTCGGGGCGAAGACGTTTGATGGCTGAGATCACTTCCGTGGTCTCGGTGACATTCCAAATATAGATGCCGACGCCGATGATCTTCGGTTCTCGGGCGAGCAGCACCTCGGCGATATCGAGCGCGCGCTGGTTGATGTCGAACTCTACCAGACAGGCGCGCTCACGCAGTTCGCCGAGATTGGCCAGCAGGTAGCGCAAGCCGAAGGAGGCGTGGATAAACTTCGCGTTGAGCGTGCTGAGGACGATGTCCGGCATTCGCGGAAGCTTCGCGCATGCGCCCGTGGCCGCAAAGCAGATTTTCAACGCAGGCTTGCGTCTCCGTGGGCCGCGGCTAGATTCGCCGACCGTTGGTGCCCCGCATTACCTGAAATTGAAATTAGAAACCTATGATTAACGACATCCAAAAAGCCCTCGGTGACAAAGCCGAGTTTCTCCTCGGTCACACTTGTAAAACCATCGACAAGCAACGCCTCCATTTGCCGGGTGGTGATTTCGTCGACCGCATTTTTGCGCCGAGCAACCGCAGCAATCTCGTGCTGGCGAACTTGCAGCGTCTCTTCAACACCGGCCGCCTTGCGGGCACGGGCTACGTTTCAATCCTGCCGGTCGACCAGGGCATCGAACATTCAGCGGGCGCGAGCTTCGCGAAGAATCCCGATTATTTCGACAGCGAGAATATTGTGAAGCTTGCGATTGAAGGCGGCTGCAATGCCGTGGCGTCGACCTATGGCGTGCTCGGCAGCGTCTCGCGCAAATACGCGCACAAGATTCCGTTCGTCGTGAAGATCAATCACAACGAGTTGATGACTTACCCGAACAAGTTCGACCAAATCATGTTCGGCACCGTGAAGCAGGCCTACGAAATGGGCGCGGCGGCGGTGGGCGCGACGATTTATTTCGGCTCCGCCGAGAGCGCACGGCAGATCGTTGAGGTCGCGCAGGCCTTCCAGAAGGCGCATGAACTCGGATTGGCGACGATCCTGTGGTGCTACACGCGTAACAACGCGTTCAAGTCGGACAAGGATTATCACGTCGCGGCGGACCTCACCGGCCAGGCAAATCACCTCGGTGTCACGATCGAGGCCGACATCATTAAGCAGAAGCTTCCGGAGAATAACGGCGGATTCAAGGCATTGAACACCGGCAGCTCCAGTTACGGCAAACTCGACGAGCGCATCTACACGCAGCTCACCAGCGATCACCCGATCGACCTCTGTCGCTATCAAGTGGCGAACTGCTACATGGGCCGCATGGGCTTGATTAATAGCGGCGGCGCCTCCGGCAAGAACGACTTCGCGGAAGCCGTCTTCACGGCCGTAGTGAACAAGCGTGCGGGCGGCATGGGCTTGATCTCGGGGCGCAAAGCCTTCCAGCGTCCGCTCAAGGAAGGTGCGCAATTGCTCCACGCGATTCAGGACGTCTACCTCTGCAAAGAAGTAACGGTTGCTTAAGCCCGTCGGATTTGTACAGCAAGAGCGCCGAGAAGTTCTCGGCGCTCTTTTGCTTTTCTGGAATTGGGGATCAGTTCACGAACGAAGCTTCGTTCGCAATGAACAGCGTGTGGGCGAACTCTTCCCATGCACCGAGCGGGGCGCGGTGGGCGATGGTGGGAGTTGAAACTGCGCCGGGGCGCTTCTTGCTCTTCGCTTTTTTGGCGGCAACGCGATTGTTTGCCGGAGCCGTATCGGTTTTAACAACAGGCGGCGCGACGTATTTCGTTTCGGAGACAAAGCGCAGGCTCAGTTGAACCTCCTGCGGTGTGGGTTCCCGCTGGTAGACGAGGTCATAAAGCATTTCCACGCGGGTTTCCGGATCCGATTCGGAAATGAATTCAGGGCGACGAACGATGTTGCGCGCCGCTTCGACGACGAGCGGGCTGTTCATCAGGAAGAGCGATTGTTGCGGCACGATGGTTTCGTAGCGCCGTCCAGTGGTCATGTCCGGATTCGCGAAGTCGAATAGGTTCATGACTTCGGGAACAGCCGCACGATCAATGTATCCGTAAACGGAGCGCCGCGTGGAATACGGCTCCGAGGTCAACGCCACCGACGGGCCACCCATCTTCAAATCGAGCTTCCCGCCGATGGCGAGGAATGAGTCGCGCAACGCTTCGAATTCCAGCCGGCGGATGTTCGCGCGCCACAGGAGGCGATTGTAGGGATCGACCTGCGCATAGCGCGGATTGTTGGCGCTGCTCTGCTGATACGTTCCGGAGAGCATGATCAAGCGGTGCATTTCCTTGATCGACCAGTTGTGATCCATGAAATAGGTCGCGAGGTAGTCGAGCAATTCGGGATGGCTCGGCGGGGCAGCCATCGTGCCGAAGTCATCCGGCGTGGTGACGAAGCCTTCGCCGAAATGATGCAGCCAGATGCGGTTGACCATGACGCGCGCCGTGAGCGGATTGCTCTTGCTCACGATGGCTTGCGCGAGGTCGATGCGCCCGCTGCCGTTCTTAAAGTTGGGCCGAGTGGGACCGGAGAGCACTTCGAGGAAACGACGCGGAACCACGGGACCAACGTTCTCAGCTTCACCGCGGAGGAAGATCGGCGAATCGGTTGGTCGCGAATCATCCAGCAACACCATCGCATGGGGCGGAGAACCGGGATGGGTGGTTTCGAGGTCAGCGATCTGTCCTTCAATCTTCGCTTTCTGCGCTTGCAGCTGCTTTTTGTTCTTGGCCGCTGCTGCGCCTTTGCCTTTCACCTTCATTTGCGATTCCGTCGCCGCGAGCTGTCGTTGCAGCGGGGCGAGCTTCTTCTGAAAGTCCGCGTAGTAAGGATTGGATTCGGAAGACGCCATGGCGACACCGTCTTTCGGTTCGAAGCAGCTGTTGAACACGCCCCGCAGCGAATAGTAATCGGCCATCGGAATTGGATCGAACTTGTGATCGTGGCAGCGCGCGCAAGCAACGGTGAGGGCCAGAGTTCCCTTGGTAACGACATCGATGCGGTCATTGATGATGTCGTTTTTGTTGTTCATGAAACGTTCGCCGAGTGTGAGGAAACCGAGCGCGGCCAAGGCGTTTTTGTCCGTGCCGGAGCCGAGTTTGTCGGCGGCGATCTGTTCCAGGATAAAGCGGTCGTAAGGCTTGTCGTCATTGAACGCCTTGATGACGTAGTCGCGATACGTCCAGGCAAAGGGATAGCGTTCGTCTTCGCGTTTGCGTTTCACTTCGCCCTTCGTGTCGGAGTAGCGCGCAGTGTCGAGCCAGTAGCGGCCCCAGCGTTCTCCATAGCGTTCGGAAGCCAATAAGCGTTCGACAACCTTTTTGAAAGCGTCGGTGGAGTTGTCTTCGAGGAACGCGTCCACTTCATCAGGTGTTGGCGGAAGGCCGATCAGGTCAAACGTTGCGCGACGAATCAACGTGCGCTTGTCTGCCTGTACGCTCGGCTTCATTTCCTTTTCTTCGAGCTTGGCGATGATGAACGCGTCGACCGGATTCTGGACGGCTGCGTTTTGCTTCACCGTCGGTGGATTCAACTTTTTTACCGGCTGGAACGCCCAGTGCGAGGTTTTCGCCGCGGCCGCGGTCACCGCCTTGGCCAGTGGTGCCTTGCCGCCAGCGGGAGCCGGAGCGCCCATCTTCACCCACGCAGTCAGGTCAGCGATTTGTTGCGCGGAGAGCTTCTCGCCCTTGGGCGGCATCTGGAGATCGTTGTCCGTGTAACGAATCGCCTTGATCAGCAAACTTTTCTCCGCGTTCCCAGGAATCACTGCGGGACCGGTTTCGCCGCCTTTGAGGAGTCCTTCGCGAGTGTCGACAACGAGGCCGGCTTTGATTTTTTCGGAAGTGGCGCTGTGGCACTTGTAGCAGGTCTGCGACAACACCGGGCGCACCTTGGTTTCGTAGAAATCGAGCTGCGCCTTGGTGAACTGTTGCGCGGGCGCGGCGGCGTTCGTGGAAACGGCGCCGAGAAGCAAGAGCAGTAGGATGTGTTTCATGGCTTAGGCGAAGATGGGTTTGATCACGTTGCCGAAGTTGTCGGTGAGGCGGAAGTCGCGACCGTTGTAACGGAAGGTCAGCTTGGTGTGATCGAAGCCGAGCGCGTGCAGTATCGACGCGTGCAGATCGTGGATGTGAACTTTGTTCTCCACGGCAATGCCGCCGAACTCATCGGTCGAACCGTAGACCGTGCCGCCTTTGACGCCGCCGCCGGCCATCCAGGAAACGAAGCCACGGTTGTTGTGGTCGCGACCGGGATTGGCGTTGCCGTTCTTGTCGCGCACGGGCTTGCGACCAAATTCACCGCCCCAAACGACGAGCGTGCTGTCGAGCATGCCGCGCTGCTTCAAATCGGTCAGCAGAGCAGCGAGCGGTTGATCAATTTCGCCAGCCTTCTCGCGCAAACGATCTTCGAGATCGCGGTGATGATCCCAACCGGCGGCCCAAGCTTGAACGAAACGAACACCGCGTTCCATCAAGCGGCGCGCGATCAGCATCTGACGCCCTTGGTCCGTGTTGCCGTACATTGCACGAATGCTTGCGGGTTCCTTGCTGAGGTCGAACGCGTCGGTGGCTTCGGTCTGCATCTTGAACGCCATCTCGTGCGCTTCGAGGCGCGCTTCGAGAAGTGCGTCCTTCTGGAAACTTTGCGCGTGGAGTTCGTTTAACTGGTGGGCGAAGTCGAGCTGGCGACGCTGTTCGGAAAGCGGGAGATACTGGCTGCGAATGTTCTCGATCATCTTGTCGACGGTCGGGAACTCGGTGTTGATGCTCGTACCTTGATAAACGCCCGGAAGAAACGCGGACTGCCAGTTCTGCGATCCGCCGATCGGCATGCGACCCGGGCGGAGAGAAATGTAGCCGGGAATGTTTTGGTTTTCGCTGCCGAGTCCGTAAACGACCCATGAGCCGACGCTGGGCTTGGCGAGGCGAAGCGATCCAGTGTTCATGAACACCGTCGCGATTTCGTGCGCGGGAATGTCGGTGTACATCGAACGAATGACCGCCATCTCGTCGACGTGCGTGGCGAGCTTCGGGAAAACTTCGCTGACCTCGATTCCGGACCGGCCGTGCTTCGTAAACTTGAAAGGCGAGGGAAGGGCGACTCCGTTCATTCCAGGGACGGACTTGCCAGCGTTCGCGGCGAGCGCGGGTTTTGGATCCCAGGTGTCGACTTGCGACGGCGCGCCTTGAGCGAAGATGTGGATGACGCGTTTGGCTTTGCCTGTGAAGTGCGGCTGCTTGGGCGAGAGCGGCGTCTGTTGAGGGGCCGCGTTGGCGGTTTCGTTCAGCAATCCGGCGAGACCGAGCATGCCGAATCCCATCCCCGTCTTTTCGAGGAAATCGCGGCGGTTGAAGATGCAATTATTCAACGGAAAACCGTTAGTGGTGGGCTTGTCGCTCATAAGATTTCAGTGAATTGGAATTCCAGACGGTTTTGGCTTCGAAAAGGTTTCTGTATGACGCGCCTTGGCAGCAGCTGGTCGGCTGAATCCAAGGCCCAGTAGAATATCGGTCATGTCGGGCATTTTCTGCATCGATAGTCGCTGCCGCGGCCCCGCTGCGAATCAGCGTGATCGTCGCGCCCGCCAAACGGCCCAGCCAGCGGCGCCAAGCGCGGCCAGGGTAATGGTGCCAGGTTCGGGGACCGTCGTGTATTCGAGCACCAAGGTGGGAACCGTATTGGCTCCGAATATACCTTCACCTTCACGGGCAATCACGCGCCGGGCGGATCGGGGAGTTGCTTCGGCGGTCGTAACGAGCATCCAGCCGAAGTTTGATGGCGGATTGTCGAGCCAGCTTTGCACATCGGCGACCATGTTGGCGGTTGAAGTGAACGTGTTCGCTCCCGTGCTGCTCAGTGCGAGCGACGCGCTTGCGGTCGCGGAGAAATCGGTTCCTTCCGCTCCGCCAGGAGCACTCCATGGATCATTAGCCGCGTTGCGCCCGTTCCAAGTGGCTTCGTTTTCGGTCCACGAGACGCTGATTTTGCGCAGGTCAAAATTATAAGGTGTAGGATCGGCGACACTGTAGACGTTGAGGGTAAGTTGCGCTGAAGTAATGATTGCTCCAGCGGGGATGTTGGTTGAAGGATCGAATCTGAACAGACTACGATTCCGGGTCGAGCCGCCGCGGGTAGCGCTCAAGGTGCCGACGTTCAACGTGGCGAACACCCCTTGAGGGCCCGCGGGCTCGAGTTCTTTAAGGTTGGTGTCCGCGACCGCTTTCAGGGACGCGGTATCGGCGAAGAGGTTGTTGGAGAAGACCAGTCCCATGGCCGCGCAAGCGAGGCAGAATTTCCCAATGGTCATGGTGCGTATTTATTGCAATAACCTAGTCCAAAAGGAAGCCAATTCTGGTCAATTCAGGTTGATGGAGGCGCAGATAACCGGGCGTCCCGGCGCAGCGCCATGAAGACTGCGAGTGTCAGCGTATCTTGCTAGATCCTTCGGGGTGGTTGAGCTCATTTAGATCCAATCGATACATGACTTGGTTGTAGTCGTACCTCGGAGTGGCGGCCGGATTCCCGGAGAATTCTTTCGTGTAGGTCCCTTCAAAGTAGATCAGGCGCCCGTCTTGTTGATCGAAGAACGGGTGTTGGGCGGGATTGTAGAACGAGTAATGATTGTGAGTGACCACCTTTCTGGCACTCCGCCACGGTCCGGTGGGTTCGTCTGCTTCGGCAAACCACACTTCGCCCAAAAACGAGCTTCCGTATTGCTCGACGGCAATGAGCAGCCACTTTTTGCGATACGCATTCCATTGAATGGAACCGTCGTGAATCAAAACTGGTTTTCCATTCTCTCCGTTGGTGACGGCGTAGCGGGCATCTGCCGCTTTGAGTTTCCCTGAGGCGACCAGTGCACGTTCCTCTTTTTGCGTTAATGGCTTGGCGTTGGCCCGCCAAGCAAAGCGGGCTCGTCCGTCCGCGTCGTGATCAACGGAGGCCGAATTTCCGGGATCCGAATTTGCAAGACAGGTGAACGCCTCGTAACTAGCGGGACTCTTGATGCTCGCGAGAGTTGCTTTGACGCGCGTCGCGCAGAATGGATGCGGGAAATAGAAAAAATCTTCACCTTTGTCGGTAACGCGGATTGGATGGCCGGCGGGAAATCGCCATTCTTCGCTCAGGTCGAGTTGCGTTAGCTTGTCGAAGCGCTCCAACTCGTCGTTGAAAATCAACAAGCCATGCTCCACTCGCTTGGCAACATTCTCCATGCGCGAATAGTGCGCTACGAGGCGGTCGCGTCCGGCTTCATCTTTGACCGTAAGCAAGCCATCGATCCAGATCGGGCCCGATTCGGGAAAGGGAATCATGCGTTTCGTGAAACCATCTGAATCGGTGAAGTATCTCAAGGCAACGCCCGCAGCGGGATCGAGACCTCCGTGGCTCGGAAGTTCCGACGTCGCACCGGTGGTTTGATAATTGCCGAGCGGATGACGGGCACGCAGCGTGTCGCCCCAGAACCAGTAAATTTTTCCGCGATATACCGCGGCCTGAACCGAGTCCTGACCGAGCACTTGCGCGTTCAGGGAAGCAGCGGGTGCGGGCTTGCCCAACAATTCACTGTCACGATAAATGCCTTGCCCAGTAATCCGGTAGAGGCGCTCGGCGGAATTGCGGCGCGTAAGCTTCAACGTAGCGCGACCGCCTGGTCTAACCTCGACTGCTTTGCCTGCGTAGCCGAAACCGTCCTTGGGGAATTCGTAGCCGTGACTCCGCACGAAGAAGAAAACCTTGGTGTTCATCAAACCGGGTTCGTTAAAGGCGACGCGCCCCGCGCTGTCGGTCACGAAGAGCAGGTGATTGACCGTTTCCAATTCGACCAATGGCACTCCGCGGCCGGATCGTTCGTCGACGATGTTGATTTCAAAATAATCCGTCGACGCCGCCGGGGCGGCGAAACGCGTCACGAGTGCGGTGATGATGAGGAAAGGGCGGAGCAAACGCATTGTCGAAGGCAGTCTAAGATTTCGCCGATGAAATTTCGACAGCAATTGCGAGCTCGATTCGCAAACCATTTTGCGGACTGGCGATGTCCTGCGGCAATCGAAAGTCTGATTCGCTTGAACCTTGGGATCAATCTCGCCCGCGACGAATGGCAAGACGATCGGCGATCTTTCGCCGACTGCAAATGGTGAGTGTTGGCGCGGCGTTTATCCGACTATTCATTCACCGGATTTACTTCAGGAATATGACAGCTTGGGCAGGGGCCTCGCGGACCAGTTACGGTGCTACAAACGAGCTGACAGGCCTCCGCGGAATTGCGTCAGTTGCGATCCTCGGTTCAATAGAAGGCGCGCGAGGAAAATTTTGAGGTCGCGCGATTCGCGATCAATGCAACGCCAGAGCCGCATCGGACCGCTGGAGGATGGAGAGGATTTCCCGCGAGATCGCACCCTTCGGTCCGCATATTTTGTCCACGACGGCTGCTTCATTCAACATGGCGATCCCGTATTTGGCTGCAAGTGTCTGGGCTTCCTTGGTGCAACCGCGCAGGCTGACAAGAATCCCGCGTGCAACGTTGGCATCTTGCAGCGACGCCGCGAATTCCCGCACCTGATTTCCGCTAATGGCGGAGGCGCTCCAATGTTGGAAATGGACGACTGCGGTTTCGTCACTGTTCTCGATCAACAACTCGGAGTCACCCGACAATTGCACGCGGTATCCGTCGCGTTGAAAGATCGCACTGATCAACTTTTGAAACTGGAACTCATTGCCGCTCTCGCACAATTCGAACAGCCGCTGACGGGTCCAACGGGCGGGTTCGTTGGAATGTTGTCGTTGGTTGAAGCGGGCGGCGGGGTGGCCGTGCAGGCTGGTTGACCTGGTGCGAGCAGCGCGCCAAGTGCGGCGGATTGAGTTAAAGATAAAGAAACTAAGGGCGATGACCGCGATCACCCCGGCGGCGACTGCGAGGGGCCGGAATCCCGGCAGGAGAAACAGCGCCAGTGCGATGAGCGCTACGGTGGGAATTGCCCATTCGGGAACCAAGGATTCACTTCGTCGGTTTGCCATAATTCAGTTGGTTGAGCGGAGGTTGTCTCCGCGTTCACTGAATCCCTTTGCAACCTCCGTGCCAGCTGCGAACACTCGATTCTACGGCAAATGAGGTCAAAAAACGTCGCGAATAAATGCAATGCAATCGCTGTCGGGGCAGGATTTGCCGGTGCGCGGAATTGTTTGCCCGTCACATTTTTGCCGCCGAGGTGCGAAGCGGCTGTGGTCCGGTCCGCTCGTCAATTGGCGATTTTACGGCCAAAAACGCACCCGGTAGAATCGCATCGGGGGCACGCTGCCACCGGTGTTGGTGCCGCCGTCAACCCACGCGGTAACGCCGGTGATGGCGTTGGTAATCGGCGGACTAGTTGCGTCCGTCCAGTTCGTCAAAGTGGAGGAATACTGCATTTGGTAGCTGTTGCCGGCGACGGATTGGAATCGAACGATGACTTGACCAGGCGCCGGCGCGACGGAGGTGAGGGTCAATGCTGATTGGAAATTTCCCACTACGAGATTAGTAGCGGTGTAGGTCACCGTGAAGCGGCGTTGCTGGTCGGCCGTGAAAAGGACGGCGCCGTTCGTCGCGTTGGCAAACGTGCCCGTATAGGATGCAAAGTTCATCAGCGTGAAGCTGTTGCCGGCCGTGGGGGTAAAACCGTTGATTAGCGCGAGGCTAAAGGTGCCGGCGAACTGTACGAAATTGGTAACATTGATCTGGTCGTATTGGTTTGTGGCGATCAGGCCGCCGAGTTCGAAACTGACTTGTGCCGATGATGCGAAAGTCAGGCTGCCGTTGATGGTAAGGCTTCCCGCGGAATTTCCGGGTGAAAGCGTCCCGGAGTTGGTTACGTTGCCGTGGATGGTTCCGGTTCCAGAAATGAAGTTGTTGGAACTGACGGCCAGACCGCCGGTCAGCAAGAGGGTGCCGTTACCCAGTGCGAGCCGATTATTGGAAGAACCCGCTGAGCCCACGTTGATATTCGCTGCGCGGACTGTCCCCCCGTTGGTGATCGACAAGGTGTTGAACGATCCCTGGAGACCGATCGTCACGTTACCGTCGTTGTTCCACGCCGAATTGATTCCGTTGATGATTGCGCGGTTGTTGGAAGCGTTTACTGATCCGCCGATGATTCCGCTGGAACCATTCAATTGAGCACCATTGGTAATTAACAGTGTGGCGTTGGTCGTATCGAATCCAATGGTAAGCGAGTCGTTCACGACGGTGGGACCGGCATTGCTGCGTACGTCCCACGTGGCCGGTCCGAATCCGGGGCCGCGGCCCACGATGAAACTCTGGTTGTTGTTGATAGTTGCGCCACGCGTGATGAGCGTCCCGCCGTTGAAGTCGAAGAACCCTTGTGTGCTGGACATGATCAACTTGTCCGTATCGATCAGGCCGGAGTTGAAAACGTTCGTTCCCCGCCGGATATCCAGTTCAGCAGTATCGCCGTTTACGACCCGCAAATTCCCTCCGTCGATTGTTAGACGGTTGCCGACCGAGGCTGGATTAAACCCGAGGGTCACTTGTTGCGCATTGACGGTGCCCGCGTTGCTGATGAGGAGTGAGTTGGCTGGGCCAGAGTAACCGACACTGAGGTAGCCGTGGCTGTTCCACGCCGAGTTTGCGCCGCTGACGATGACTTGATTGCTCGTCGCGCTTGCATTCTGACCGATGTTGCCGAACTCATTGGTCACGGTGCCACCGTTGGCGATGATCAGCGTGTTGAAAGATCCTAGGTATCCCACATTAAGATCACCGCTGTTAAGCCACATTGAATCGGTGCCCGAGACGGTCACCTGATTGCCTGCTCCCGTGAACCCAACGTAGCCAACCGAATTGCTAACCATGCCGCCATTGGAGATCACCATGGAATTGAACGATCCATTGTACCCCACGAAAAACTGTCCGCGATTATTCCACAGCGAGCCCGGACCGGAGACGATGGCCTGATTGTTCGAGGCACTCGAATTGTAGCCGACGTAGCCAAAGGTATTGGTGACGAGTCCGCCGGCTGTTATCGCGAGCGTGTTGAACGAGCCGGAGTTGCCTACCAACAGATTGCCGCCGTTGTTCCATGCGGAGTTTGCGCCGGTGACGACCACACCGTTACTGCTGCTACCGATGTTCGCGCCGATTGAGGCGCCGCCATCGAAAACTGTCCCGCCGTTGGTAAGGATCAAAACGGTGTTCGGTTCGTTACTGCCGACAGTGACACTGCTCACGCCGAGACTGATGTTTGTACCGTTGACGATCTGAGTGGTTCCATCGGGGACGAGTTGCGCCTTCACGGCCGGGCCCGAGCACAGCACCAGAAAAGCGATGCAGGTTCGACGGACAAATGGCAATCGTGTGACGGTGGGTAGGTATTTCATGCGTTGAAAATTGCTCGGCGTCCTTTGCCGCATCGCCGTGATGCGATAGGTGCCACGGGGAATCCTGTCGACAGGCTATCGATCAGATATGGGATTGGCACGCGGCGTTTGATTGTGAGTATAGATTCATTGAACGACGCCACCTCGATGGCGGCTGCGCACAATGTTTCTGCGCGTGATCGAAACAGTTGCGCGAGCGTTTGACAACGGATTTGTGACCCTCCGGGCGACAATGCACGCCTCGTTATATTGGTGAGCGAAACGTTTCCATCGCGCCCGAGGACAGTGATATTTCGGAAATACTTGATGTCGTCAGCCGGCCGTTCATCCTTGCTCAGCGAACGATGACTTCAGGCGGGCGCACGATCACTTCGGGAGAAACGACGCGAATTTCCTCATGCCGCTCGTGCCGGTGCCGTGGTCCTTCGGAGACCAGACATCCGGTCGTGGTGAGGAGGGTGACGGTACACGCGAGTAACAGGATTGTTTTCATACTTTGGTAGCTCTTGCCGGTGGTACGCTAAGCTATCGAAGTGAACGGCTCTATGGGGTGTAACCCTGATGGATCCGTGATCCGTCGTGGGTTGGCGTGCCACTGCCTCCACTCGAGGCTACGGCCCGTTTGTTATCAGTAGCGTGCGATAGAAGCGGCGGTTCCACGCGACGGCGTCGCCGGCGAAGATGTCGAGCAACGGAGCGGAGAAGAAATTCGTCGCCACGGGGAGCCAGTCGGCAAGGTTGGTGGAGGCTTGTGTGAGGACTTGCTGGCCGGGGAAGCCTTGCAAGGTGAATTGAACTTGTCCGCCCAGAATCTTCAGCGAGTTTCCGACTAGAACCGGCAACTGCGTGCTGGGAGTCAGCGTCAGCTTTTCTGGAGCGTAGAGATAGCGCGTGCGCGTGCCGTCGCTGATGCGTGCGAAGACGTTGTAGGTGCCGGGCGTCGTGTTGGTCGGGTTTGCCGTGACGGCGAGTGTAGTGTTCGCCACTGCGTTGGTGCCGGTGCCGGCGACGTTGGTTTGCGTCACCAAGGTTTCGTTGCCGTTGAGCGGATTCGCGTCCACGTCGAGAAACATGCTAACGGTGGCGGTGACAGAGGTGGTCGAGCCGAACTGGTGATAGAACTTTGCGTTCAGCGATTGGCCGGCGGGCAGGGGATTGGTCGAGAGGAGATCGAACTTGATGAGATTGGGCCAAGCGCCTGAGTTCGCCGCGAGTGTCGTGCGATTGACCGCCACGCCGCCGCCGATGTCCCATGTTTTATTGTAGCCATCGCTGATGCGACCCGCGCCGGCTCCGGCGGGTTCGAGGCTGCTGAGGCGATTTCCCTTGCCGATGAGAGTCCAAAGAAATCCTGTGGCATGACCCGCGACTTCGTTGGTGGTCCACCAATTCGTGCGCTCGGTGGCGGTGATTGCTGCTCCGTTGGTGCCGTCACTGGTGGGCACGGCCCAGTCGATCGTGCCGTGATACCAGAGGTGCGTGTCGCTGTGGGTGGAAGAGTAGCCACCATTCAGATTGGTGAGGTGGCGATTGTAAGCACCGGAAACGACCTGACCGTTTGGGACGGAAAGGTTGTCGCCGAGGTCCTGCCAATAATTATCGGCAAAGAGGACGTTGGCGTAGGTTCGCACGTTTGCGTCGCTGAAGAAGGACACGGGATGCGGATCGAGTGTCGTCACATGATCGACCCACACGCCACTGGCCCCGAGCAGCCGCGCGATTTCCGTTACCACCGAGCCGCCGCGACTGTGCCCGACGAGGTGGATGGGGAATTGTGCGAGGCTGCGACCGCCGAGCTGCGGAATGAAATTCGTGGCTAGCAAGACCGGCACGACGGTGTTGGCAATATCCGTGGTTGTCGCCTGAAACGCGCCCGCGACCGAGGACCAATCGAGCTTGATGATGATCTCGCCGGAATCGGATGTGGTGGGGGAGACGCCGGCGAGAAAGCTTTGCGCGGCGCTGAAACTGCCGCTCTTGGTGACGGTGATCTGGTAGCAACTGTAATTGCTGCCGGGGAAAGCTCCGTAGCCGGGGATTTTTGCCGCCATCGGAATGATCCAATCGGTGACGTTGCCGTTGAAACCGTGCGTGATGATGGTTACGCCGCCGGCGCGCAGCTGAGGGCCGGGCAGCAAAAGAGCGCTCGCGATGATCCACACAGCAAACGTTGCGAGGCGAAATTTTCCACTAAGCGGCACGGTCGAATTGAACGCCGTTTCGCGCTGCGGGTCAACGTGGCAATCGAATGTTCATCCGGGCGTGAGACGTGGTGTGGCTTTGTTCGCCGGATGCTGATCCTTGCGGCCGTGGACGCAGACTGCGGTCCATTCCGCGAGGCGCCGACCGAGAATGCGGCACGACTCCTGGGTTTCCGTTTCGCGCGGCTCCTTCGCGGCGACGGCGCCGTAGTGAAGCGTCATTTTCTTCCCTGAGTAATCGGTCACGCCAAAGACGAGGAAGCCGAAATTCATCAGCACGGTGAGCAACGACTGGCACGCGAGTTCCATGCCGCCGCCCCAACCGCCCGCGCTGCTGAAGGCGCACGCAATCTTGCCGTCCACTTCCATCCATTTGTCATTCATCGTCTCGTCCCAGAAGCGTTTCATCTTCCACGAAAGCAACCCCATATTCGTGGGGCTGCCGACGCCGAGGCCGTCGCACCATACCACGTCGTCGGCCTTCGCTTCGTCGACGGAGCGCAAGCGCACCTCAGTGTCGGGTACCGTCCGCGCGCCTTCGGCGACGAGTTCCGCCATCTTGGCGACGTTGCCGGACTTGGAGTCGTAGAGAACGAGAATGCGGTTCATAGATTGAGAGATTAAGCGGGACGGATCATCTCGAAACGTTCCCGCGTGCGGCAATACCAATGCGGCGCCGCCATGCGTCCGATCAGGAATAATTTATCCCCGCGTACGCGCTGCTTCTCGGCGTCGAACAATTCGTCGCGGAGGTGGATGCGCTTCACGAGGCCAATAACGAGACGGTTCCCGCCGATCTGCAACGTGCCCCACTCGGTGCATTCGAGACTCGCTGGGGCCTCGGTGATGCGCGGCGGCTTTACGACCGCGCTTGGAGTAGCCGTTAAGCCCGCATTGGTGAGTTCGTTTACGCCGTAGGGCAGGGAGGCGGCGCAAAGATTCATGGCTTCGGCAATTGTTTCATCGACGAGGTTCACCACGAACTCGTGAGTGAGGCGGATATTCCGTGCGGTGTCCTTCGGGGTGCCGTCGTCGCGATCGCCAGGCGCGAATCCCACAATGGGCGGTTCGGCACCGAGAACATTGAAGAAGCTGAACGGCGCGGCATTGATCTGGCCGTCCGGACTGAGCGTGGTGACGAGCGCAATGGGGCGGGGGGTAACGAGGCTTGCGAGAATCGGGTAGGCGCGGTCGGCGTGGCGACCTTCAAGATCGAGTTCCATAATCGCGGTGAGAATGCCGCAAGCGGAAGGCAATGCAACGTCGTGAGAAATTGGGTTTGCGCGCGGGTCAAACCGCGGTTGCTAAAAACCAAACGCCGCGTGGCGCACAGGGAGCGACCGGATTACTCAATCACTGTGACTGACGAGACGTCCAGAGCGGTCGGAGCAACGGCACGAGCGGCAGTTCGGTCGGCGGCAGAGGGCGTTCCATTCAACCAATGCGTGTCGAGATCGGTTTCTATCCCCGTTGATGGCGTGACTCTGCAAGGTGATTTGAGCGTTCCGAATGGCGCGGTCGGGATCGTCCTCTTCGCCCACGGGAGCGGCAGTAGCCGTCACAGTCCGCGCAATCGGAGCGTTGCCCAAGCCCTGCAGAAAGTGGGATTGGCTACATTGCTTTTCGACCTGCTGTCGCGCGAAGAGGAATCCGAGGACGCGCAGACTGGGCACCTGCGTTTCGACATTGAACTGCTAGCGCGCCGATTGATCGCGGCGACGCGCTGGGTTGCGGCGGGACCCACGACGCAACATCTCGGCCTCGGATATTTCGGCGCGAGCACGGGAGGAGCGGCGGCGTTGGTTGCTGCTGCCGAATTGGGCCCCGTGATCGACGCCGTGGTGTCGCGTGGTGGTCGGCCGGACCTTGCGGGTGACGCCTTGCCACGCGTCGAAGCGCCGACTTTGTTAATCGTCGGCGAATACGACGACGAGGTGTTGCGCTTGAACGAGGTGGCTTATGCCCGGTTGGCTTGCGAAAAAAAACTCTCGATCGTCCCCCGGGCTACGCATCTATTCGAAGAGCCCGGGGCGTTGGTGGAAGTTGCTCGACTGGCGGCGCGGTGGTTTAAGCGTCATTTGAAACTGCGGTGATTGTCCGGAAGTGTGGACGCTGAAAGGGACCAACGATGACACGGTTCCGAAATCGAATTGAAGCGGGTCGAATCTTGGCGAGACAGTTGGCCAAGTATGCGAATCGACCTGATGTGTTGGTGCTGGCTTTACCGCGGGGCGGCGTGCCGGTGGGATACGAAGTAGCAAAGGCGCTAAAGGTGCCGCTCGACGTCTTCGTGGTTCGTAAACTCGGCGCTCCGGGAAATGAGGAGCTCGCGATGGGCGCGATCGCCAGCGGTGGCGTTCGGGTGCTGAATCGGAGCGTGATTGATTCGCTTGGGATTTCGCCAGAGGAGATCAATGTGGTTGCCGCCCGTGAGTTGCGGGAATTGCAACGGCGCGAACGGCTTTATCGCGATGACCGGCCTGAGCCTGAATTGCGGGATCGTACGGTGATCATTGTCGATGACGGAATTGCCACGGGTTCAACAATGCTTGCGGCCATCGCGGCGTTGCGCGAGCACGGCGCCAATCACATCGCGGTCGCGGCTCCGACCGTCGCGGCAGATACTTATCGATCCATGCGCCCAGAAGTCGATGAATTGATCGCTGTGATTCAGCCGGAAGAATTCTACGGTGTCGGACAGTGGTACGAGGATTTTGGGCAGACTTCCGATGCCGAAGTGCGTGAATTGTTGGAAGCATCCGCTCGGCCGGACGACCACGGGTGAATGTCAGAATGCCCGCCGGATTCGGATACGTCCGCGCGCTTTGGCGGAAAGACCGGATCCCCAGTGCGAGGGGGCTTTCGACATTCTGAAAATCTGTAGATCGTTTCGGCGACCGGTGATTGGTTTTCCGACGTTCCTTTATCCCAGCTGGCGGCGAGACGTCCGTGTTCGATGGTGGATCGCGCGGGCGAGGCCTTGTTCTGCAACCGGGGCGGACTCAACGGCGGATAAGGTGAGACGAGAACTTCCTCAAATTGGCTTTCCAAAATAGAGCCTTCGTGGGGTGATGGTCGTCACAGCCATGACGTCGGCAATTGCTTTCTTGATTATCGCGTCCGCCTTCTCCGCAATCGCGGCGACCGGCGCTCCGTCGGTCGACTTCGTTCGCGACGTGCGACCGATCTTCGAGAAACACTGCTACGAGTGCCATGGCGAGAAAAAGCAGAAGTCCGGACTCCGGCTTGATGTTAAAGCCGCGGCAATCAAAGGCGGAGATGAGCACGGACCGGACATCGTTGCCGGCAACAGCAAGCAGAGTCGACTGATCCGTCTCGTAACGAGTTCCGATCAGGACGAACGAATGCCGCCGAAAGGTGACCGGTTGTCGTCGGCCGAGGTTGCGACGCTGACAAGTTGGATTGATCAGGGGGCAAATTGGCCCGACGGCATCGATCGCGTGCAACTGGCTGACAAACGCGATCACTGGTCCTTCAAGCCATTGTCGAATTTCTCGCCGCCCGTGACGCAAGACCAAGCGTGGTGTCGCAATGCTGTTGATCGTTTCATCCTGGCGCGTTTGGAGAGCGAAGGGTTGCGGCCGGCGGTGGAAGCCGACCGCGTGACCTGGCTGCGGCGTGTTTCTTTTGATTTGCTCGGATTGCCGCCGACGCCAGAGCAGGTGAGCGCCTTTCTGAAAGACGCGCGCGGCGACGCCTACGAGCGGGTCGTCGACGAGTTGCTCAAATCGCCGCGCTACGGAGAGCGTTGGGCGCAGCATTGGCTGGATGTTGTGCGGTACGCGGACACCCACGGTTTCGAAGTTAACACCGAGCGTCCCAACGCGTGGCCTTATCGCGACTACGTGATTCGCGCGTTCAACAATGACACGCCCTACGATCGTTTCATCCGCGAGCAAATTGTTGGCGACGCCATGGGAGAAGACGCGGCGACCGGTTTCCTCGTCACGGCGTCGGTGTTGTTGTCGGGCCAGATCGGACGGGACGAACCTTCCAAGCGCCTCGCGCGGCAGGACTCGTTGGATGAGATCGTGATGAATATCGGTCAGACTTTTCTCGGTCTTAGTGTTGGCTGTGCGCGCTGTCACGATCACAAGTTCGATCCCATTTCGCAGCGTGATTACTACGCGATGCAGGCGTTTGTCGCCGGTGTGGAATATCAGGATCGTGAACTGCGCACCCCGGAAGCCGAAGCGATGCGCAAGGAGGCGGCGGTGTTGAAGCCCAAGATCGCGAAGATCGATCAACAGTTGGCGCGGTTTATTCCGCTGGCGAACGCGGGTGCGCAGCGTCCGCCAGTGAGTGCCCGCATGAATACGGATCGTTTCGTGCCGGTGAAGGCGAAACGGGTTCGCTTCACAGTTCGTGCGACGAACACGCTGGAGCCCTGCATCGATGAACTGGAAGTGTTCGACCTCTCCGGTCGTAACGTCGCGCTTGCCAGCGAAGGCACCACGGTCACGTCATCGGGCGATATTATCGTTGCCGACCGTCACGAACTCCGCCACATCAATGACGGCCAATACGGAAACTCGCGTAGTTGGATGTCCAACGAGAAGGGCAGGGGTTGGGTGGTGTTGGAGTTCCCGGAGGAACGGACGTTCGATCGCGTTGTGTGGGGGCGTGATCGTCTCGGAAAATTCAAGGATAGGCTCGCGATCGAGTATCTTATCGAAGTGGCGGACGCTGCAGGCGAGTGGCGTGGCGTTGCTGATTCCTCCGATCGCGCGGGCGAAGTGAGCAAAGGCAAAAAGGACAAGCCAGCACCGTTTTCCACGAAAGGCCTGACTAAGGAAGAGGCGGAGGAGGCGGCCGCATTGATGAAGGAGCGGTCCACGTTGGAGGCCAGGGTGAAAGCCGCCGAGAACGGACAGAAGGCGTTCGCGGGGACATTCCGCACGCCTGATGAAATCCATCTGCTAAATCGCGGTGACCCCGAGCAGCCGAAGGAGGAGGTGGTCCCCGCCGTGCTCAGCAATTTGGGTTCGGTCAAACTGGCAAAAGACACGCCGGAACAGGCGCGGCGTAAAGCGCTCGCAGATTGGATCGCTGCCCCGCGGAACCCGCTCACGGCGCGAGTGATGGTGAACCGAATATGGCAGGGACATTTCGGAAGCGGCTTCGTCGAGACACCGAGCGACTTCGGTCGCAATGGCACCAAACCTTCGCACCCGGAGTTGCTCGACTGGCTGGCGCAGGAGTTTATCCGTTCGGGCTGGTCGGTAAAACACCTCCACAAGCTCATCGTTCTCTCCTCCACGTATCGGCAATCAACCAAATACGCTGCGCTGGCTGGCGACAAGGACGCCGACGCGCGTCTTCTATGGCGTTTTCCTTCGCGCCGTCTTGAAGCAGAAACCATCCGCGACTCGATGCTCGCCGTGAGCGGGCGGTTGAACCTCAAGATGTATGGCGCCGGTTTCAATCTGTTCGATAAGCGCGGCGGCCTCAGCGGGTTTAAGCCGGTTCAGTCGTTCAAGGACGACGGCCTCCGGCGCATGATCTATGCCCACAAGGTTCGGCGCGAACGCGAGGCTGTGTTCGGCTCTTTTGATTGCCCTGACGCCGGCCAGAGCACCGCTCGGCGGCGCGAGTCCACGACCCCGATTCAGGCGCTTAACCTTTTCAACAGTCGCTTCACCATCGACGAATCTGACGCCCTCGCAGCGCGCGTCAACGCGGACGTTGGTGGCAACCCCAAGGAGCAAATCAGCCGCGCCTTTCAGCTCACGCTGAATCGCGATCCCGCGATGGAAGAGCTTCGAGAGGCTGAGGCTGTGGTTCGTGAGCACGGCCTCGCGACGCTCTGTCGGGCACTGTTCAACAGTAACGAATTTCTTTTTCTCCCATGAACAACCGCGCCGAACACCTCTCAATTACGGGCCGCCACTTGCTCGATCGTCGCCATTTTCTTTCCAACTCCGCGACGGCGCTGGGCTCGATGGCGCTCACCAATTTGCTCGGACTGGACGGGCTGCTCGCCGCGCCAGGGCCCCCGATTGATCCGGCCAAACCGTTCGCGTCGCGGCCCTCGCACTTCCCGGCGAAGGCGAAGAATGTAGTGATGATATTTTGCGCAGGCGCGGTGAGCCAGCTGGAGACGTGGGACTACAAGCCGGAGTTGATCAAACACGACGGCAAACCGCTGGCTGGAGGACCGGCCGTGACATTTCAAGGGCCGGCTGGCGATCTCGCGCGGCCGCAGTACGAATTTCGCCCGCGTGGCCAGACGGGCAAATGGGTCAGCGACATGATCCCGTACCTCGCGGCGTTGACCGATGACATTGCGTTTGTTCACTCATTGACGAGCAAAAGCAACACGCACGGGCCCGCGGAGAATTTTCTCTCTACCGGCTTTGTGCTCGACGGATTTCCCAGCGTCGGATCGTGGGTCAGTTACGCTCTCGGTAGCGAGAATCAGGATTTGCCCGCTTACGTTGCGATCCCCGATCCCCGAGGAGTTCCGCAGGCGGGTTCCAATAACTGGGGGCCCGGATTCCTTCCCGCCGTTTTTCAGGGGACGCCGATGAGTGCCAAGGAGCCGGTGCGGCATCTTTCCGCCCCGCCGAACGTATCGAAAGGAAGCGACGACGCGGCGCGCTCACTGTTGCAGCGATTGAATGCGCGTCATCTGGCGCAGCATCCCGGCGACGGAAAACTGGCTGCGCGCATCGCCAGCTACGAACTTGCGGCGCGCATGCAGCTTAGTGTGCCCGAGATCAGCGATCTGAGTACTGAGCCTGCCCACATTTTAAAGATGTATGGCGCGGACGATAGTGCCAATCCCAACAAAGCCGGATTCGCGAAGAACTGCATCCTCGCGCGGCGCATGATCGAGCGCGGCGTGCGATTTGTGCAGCTTTTCAATGGCGCTTATGCCAGCGGCGGTGAACTTAACTGGGACGGCCACAACAAACTCAAAGAGCAATATGACAAACATGCCATGATCATGGATCAGCCCGCCGCCGCACTGATCCGCGATCTCAAGCAGCGTGGTTTGTTGCAGGACACCCTCGTGGTCTGGTGCACCGAGTTTGGGCGCATGCCTTTCTTCCAGAAAGGCGCGCAAGGTCGTGACCACAATCCCGACGGTTTCACCTGCTGGCTTACCGGCGCGGGTGTGAAGCCCGGCGTGAGCCACGGTGTGACGGATCCGCTAGGGCAAAAAGCCATTCAAGACATTCATCCGCTCTACGACTTCAACGCGACGATTCTCCACCTGCTCGGCCTCGATCATGAGCAACTCACTTTCGAGCACAACGGCGTTCAACGGCGCCTGACAAACGTGGAGGGAAACGTCATCCGAGACATCTTGTTGTGAACGCGTGATCGGAGGTTGCCGTGAACGAAATCGGTGAGCGAATGTTGACTAGCGCGGCTGATCCACACGCAGCAAGTCAAGCATCGCTTTTCCCAGCGCGTTCCCGACGAGAAAATAGGTCTCCGCATTTCCGAACTCGTGGTGCCCGTGGCTGGGATTGGGAGAGTCCTCGGCCTTGCGGACGAAATCGCGCGTGGGAACGAAGAGCACGTTGCCCGCGAACTCCGGTCGCGCGGCGGCATCAGCCTGAGCCTTGCGTAACTTCTCCCATTCCGGCGGACCCATCACCCACGGGCCGGTGAGTTCACCAATGACGACCGGCAACTTCGGCGACTTGAACTCCGCACGCACATCGTGGATCAAGTTCACGAGATTCTGCTCATACTCCGGCACGGCGGTCTTCGGATTCACACCGTCGTTCCACCCCTGATACCAGACAAAACCCGACAGCTCGTAGCCGCAGCCACGTGTCGCCGGAAATTCTTTCTCCATGTTGGTCAGCGCCTCGCGCGCCTGCGCGATCATCAGTTTGTAATACTTGCCCACTTCGCCGCCCGACGACGGCGGGCGAAAGTCACGAAACAAGCTCTTCCCGCCCCAAGCAGTCTTGATGAGCAATACGTGATTTTCGAAGTGATCGCCGACCACGTGACCGAACTGCAGCTCCGGTCCGAAATGATGCACGTCGCCATAGACGGAAAACCCGAACGCCAACGGACCCTTGAGCAGCGGCCGTTCTTCGCGCTGATAACGCACCCACACGTCATCGCGCACGACCCACTTGCCATTGGCGCCGCGCAAGCGATTGTACATCGGCGCCTTCGCTGGATCGCGCATCAACCTCGCGAGCGTGCCCTTGCCTTCGTTGTAGTTTTTGCCCTCCAAGTCAACGACCGCCTGCCCTTCCATGTTGGACTGGCCCGCGAGAATGAAAACTTTCACCGGTCGCAATGCGCATCTGCCAACGCTGGCAAACGAGAGCGCAATCAGCAGCGCGAACAGTCGAAAAGCATGTTTCATGAAAATGCGCTCGCGCTCTGAACGACCTTAATCCGGCTGGCAAGCCTACTTCGCCTTCGGTTTCTTCCCGCCGTTGATGATGTATTCCTCGCGGGTGACGAAGCCGTCTTTGTTGACGTCCATCCGATCAAACCGTTCCGCGGCGGCGGCGGCATCTGACTGATGGGTGATGTAATAGTCTTTGGTAAGCTTGCCGGTCTTTCCCACATCGAGGCGGTCGAACTTCGCCGCACGCTCGGCGGCAGCTGGATCCAGCGCGGGAGCGGAAGTGGCGGGCGGTGTTGTCGACGGGGTTGCTCTGGCCGGTGCGGGCGCAGGCTCGGCGGCCGTTTTCTTTTTCACCTTCTTGGTCTTGTCACCGCGACCGCTGCCTTCGCCTTTGAAACCTGCTCCGGGATTGAGTTCTGCGAGGACCTGGCTGAGACGCTGGCGGGCAGCGACAGCATTGGCGTCCTTGGAATCAGCAGCCACCGGAATCTCCTCGAAGGGCGCGTTTTTCATGTCGAAGAGTTGCCCAGACTGGTTGAGCTTCCAACCCGCTTCGCGCACGTGAAAGTTTTCTCCGAGTTGAGTGAAAGCCCACGTGCGCGGCGATTTGGTTTCACCTTTGATTTGGGGGAACAGGCTCTTGCCGTCGATGATCCGGTTTTCGGGAAGAGGCGCGCCGGCAATTTCCGCAAAGGTGGGAAGCAGGTCGGAGGCGTCGGTGAAGTTTTCACTCAGTCGGCCTGCAGGCGTGACGCCGCGCCAACTGATGATCAAAGGAACCAGCCCGCCGCCTTCTTCCATGCCGCCCTTTTGTCCGACGAGACGACGGCCATTGATGGTCGCCCGATCGGCGTTCGCCTTGGCGGTGCCGTTGTCGCCCATGAAGAAGATCACGGTGTTGTCGCGCAGTTTGAGGCGGTCCAATTCGGCGAGGAGTTTGCCGACGAGCTTGTCCATGTAAGTGACGTTGTCGTTGTAAACCTGCGCGTAGCGTGCGGCGGCATCGAGGCCGGGGGAAGGCGGCAAACTGTCGGGTGTGGGCAGGATTTGCGAATGCACGTGGGACATCGAGTAGTAGAGGAAGAACGGCCGATCCTTGTTCTCGTTGATGAACGCCATCGCGTCCTTGTGCATCAAGTCGGGCATGTATTCGTGGTCCGCCATCATCAACTTTTTCGCGTCGATGTTGTAGGGACCGGGGTTGGCGCGAACGCCGTCGTCACCGCCCTTGTCACCGGCAAGCCCATACCTTTTGACCCAGCTCGCGGCGGCAGCCTTGTTCCAATAAACACCGCTGGCCTTGAAACTCATCATGTGGTCGAAGCCCCATTGCGCCGCATCGCCCGAAGGCAGGAGCTGGCCCCACTTGCCGATCATCGCGCTGGTGTAGCCAGCTTTCTTGAGAACCGTGGGAATCATGACTTCAGCCTTTTCGCCCGTGCGCAGGATGTTGGCGCAAGCATCCTGCGTGACTGCGCCGGTGCGAAACGCATAGCGGCCAAGCAGTATCAGCGCGCGCGACGGCCCGCACAGCGGCGCGGTGTAAAAGTGGTTGAAGCGAATGCCGGTCCTGGCGAGCGAATCAATGCTCGGCGTCTGGTAGCGATCGGAACCATTGGCGCCGATTTCAGCGAAGCCAAGATCATCAGCTAGGATAAAGACGATGTTGGGCTTCGTGGACTGCGCAGCAAACGAGGTTGCGGCGGACGCAAATAAGATCGAAACGATCGTGAGGAATCGGCGCATAAAACGGGAACGACGTCGCACGTTGGGTTAGTTCAACTGAGGATTCAAGCCTTGCGCCTGGAGGACGCTGGCGGGCAGAGGTTCGGCGGAGAGCGGTCGGGCGGGCGACTGGGCGCGGATGATCTGCCACTCCGCCTTGCCATCGCGGTCCATGAGAATAAAGGCGATGCAGTGGAGCAGATGCGCGTAATTGCCGGCGTCGCTCAGCGTCCACGCGCCCGCCTTCACATTGTCGCGATGCCAACCGCTCGGGATCACGCCTATCTTTTTCCAAACGTCGTGCCAGTAATCCACCGTCCCGAGCGCGAGCTTCTCCAGTCGCGCCGGAACATTTTCGCTGGCAAGTTCCTTGGGCGCGATTTTCGCCCAGAGTTCCGAGTGCGCCTTGATTGTTGGCAGAACCGCGGCGCCGATCCATGCGATCTGCACACCGCGAGCGCCCCAGATGTGTTTCGAAGTCGCTGCGGTTTGGTCGAGCTTGCCGTCGACGAAAGCCGGCTGCCGGGCAATGTCGAAGAAGAACTCGCCGTCACGCCATGGCCGTGTGTCACAGTAGAGCTCCATCGCCTTCACCACCGCGAAAACGCGGGCCGCTGCGTGCCAAGCGAACTCCGGTGTCACTTCGCCGCGCGCCGTCGCCTGACGATATTGCCACGCGAGCGCATCGTCGTAGGCGGGGATGCTGTGTTTCTTCTTTTGGAAAATGCCGGTGTAGTACGGATTGAGGGATTCAGCCGAGAACGTCGGGAGTTTGAACTTCTCGAAAACGGACGGCTCACCGAGCGCGACGGCGGCGCCGACTTCGATGCCTTGGATCGGTCCGTAGCTGTCCCGTTTGTAAGTGCGCAGCGCCGCGAGCGCTTCGGCCACCTGCGGATCTTTCGTAGTCATCCAGACGTTAAGCAACGAGTCTGCGAGATCCTGAGCGAGATGATGCGAGCCGGTGAAATAAGAATCCGTGAACGGTTTGAGCCCGTTCTTCGAAACTCCAAGCCCGTCATCCCAGCCGCGCGGCGCCCAACCTTTGACTGGTTTCGCGAAGGGTTTCTTGTCCTCGGTAGTTGGCTGCATGGCGGGAAACAGCCGATCCGAGTTCCTCAGCATGTTCGCGTAAAACGGCACCTGATATTTTTGCGCCCGCGCCAGCCAGTCGCCCGCGGGATCGGCGCGCTGCATCGTGACCAATGCGCTCATGAACCACGAGCCATCGTGCATCGCATCGAGCCCGAACTCCTGAATCTTCTTCCCGTCCTTCCAGAACTCGTAGGTCATCCCAAAGGTCTTGTGCTGCGGATCGGTGACGACGTGATTTTGGAAAACGAAATCCGCCAGCTCATGCGCGAAGCCGACCAGGCGCTCTCGCGGCCAGTCTTTCGCCTCCGCACCGCGGAGCGGCGCGGCCGCAACAATCAAGAAAGTAGTGAAGAGAGCTAATCCAAACTTCATCGTGCGAGTTCAGTCAACGGTTTGCAGATACAGCGCGCTGAAGCGGATATCGGTGTTGCGCTTGCCCTCGAAGATGACGTGAACACGGATGCGCTCCGGCAAGTCTCGGGCTTCGGTCTTTCCGCTCCAGGTAATTGGCGTCTGGAACCCGCTTTGGCGAATGATCGCTGCGTCCTTTCCGGAATAGCCGGGCAGCGGCGTCTCTTTGTCGGTCAACAATTCAATCTTCAACCCGGCGTCGGCACCGAGGCCGTCGGCATTCACGAAGAGACGGTGCGGCGCGCCGGCTTTCACGGGCATCGCGGCAGTGACGAACTCGCTGGTGATGACGGGCAGTTGATAGTTGCCCGGACCTTTGCCAGCAAGCTCGACTACCAGATCACCGAAGCGATCGCGCGGCACCGTGGCGATGCCGACCCCGCCGCGCGGCGCGCCGCGTTGCCGCGGATCCCACGCGCCGTAGTAAACGAACGTCTGCTCGCCGACATTCTCGAAGCCCTGCCCTTGCAAGACACCGCCTTCGTCCCACGCGCCGTCGTCGCCGCGCTTCAGGAACGTCCATTCGTGCGCGGGTTCGCGGAAGTTGAGGCCGTCGTTGCTGACCACGAAGCCGAGATCGACCGTGATGTCCTTCCATTCTTTGGCGCCGTGCCATTGACCGAAGAGACCGAGCAACACGTTGCGACGGTTCCACACGCTGATGGCCTCGTGACATTGCTCGCCTTCGAGACTGCGGCCGGCGCCGAGCAAGGTGTGCTGGGGCGTGCGCACGAAGCCAAGATTACTCGTCGGCGACCAGTGGACAAAATCCGCCGAGCGATACATCCGCACGACGCGACCGTGATAGGGACGCGTGGCATTGAGCGCGTTCTGGCCGCACGCGTAAAACATCCCATCCCACTGATACAAACCGCCACTCGCCTCGAAGTGAACCGCCGGCAGCACGAGATCTTTCTCCTTCAACTCCGCCTTCTGCGACTTCGCATCGGTGAGCAGCTTCCAGTGCAAGCCATCCGCGCTCGCGAACGGCGCCAGCGTTCCGAGGCGGGTGTTGTGGTGAAAGTAAACGTGCGTGGAGATCTTATAGCGACGCTCGGGATTCGGATCGGCGGGATCGAGCAGCACCTTCAAGTTTACGAACCCCAGCGGCGCGGGATCGGTGAGGATGAGGTTGTTGTGCTTGTTCCCGCGATACGTGACCAGCCCAAGGTCGGGCTTCACCCAATGCACGCCGTCATTGCTCTCGGCATAGGCCGCGCGCCAGCGTGAAGCAGCAACCTTGTTCGCCGCGTCATCGTCGTAGGCGACATACCACATGCGGAACTTGCCGTTCTCGCGAATCACCGAGCCGTAGAACTGCACGCCGGAGGCGTCAGGTGTGCCCGGCCGACCGCGCGGCACGACGGGATTGGCGGAATGCCTCACTGGCGAGCGCATCTCGAGTCGCAAGTTCTGCGAATAGGGGATCGAAACTTGATCGAACGCGAAGATCGTCGTTGCCATGGTCTCGTCGAACAACTCAACAGCGTGAACCGTTGACAGGGCCACCAGCGTGAGCCCACCCGCAACGAGCTGGCGCCAAAGTTTGTTGGTGATTTTCATGCGGTCATCGCGTCGGTCGCGGGCAGCGTATGGATTGACTAGCCGGCTGGGATCGAATCTTCGGAGACGTTCCATTACGCACCGTGAGCAACCATTCAAAGAGAGACGTCTTCACGGCTGCTGCGCGACATGTTGCAGGAACTTCCACACCTCAAGAGTTGGCGGATCGTCCACGCCGCCAAGATCGGTGTTGATCGTGCCGTGCGTTTTTCCCTCGCCGGCGACCACGCTCGCGGCGACTCCGGCGTCCTTCAGCTTCGCGGCCAGCCAGTCCGACTGCGCTTTCGTATCGTCGCGCGAGGCGACGTGGAGGATGAGGAACGACGGGATGTGCTTGTCCTTCGCGATATGCGTCACCGGCGAAAATTCACGGTGCTCCGCCTCGGTCTGGCCGAAGATGGCAGTATAGGTCGCCGGCGGGACGCTGCCGCCTTCCCGCAATCGCTTCGGCAAATCGTAGACGGATACGTCAACGGGCACGCAGCCCTTCAAGCTCTTGAACGACATGCCCTCGGCCGTGAGATAGCGATCATCCGTGCAGATCAACGCGGCAAGGTGCGCGCCGGCGGAGTGGCCCATGACGACGATGGAGTCAGGATTGCCACGATAATCACGCGCATGGTCATGCACCCAGCGGATCGCCTTCGCGACATCGCCCATCATGTCTTTCAACGTGACTGCGGGGATGAAGCGGTAGTTGATCGAGACAAGCACGTAACCCTTGTTCGCAAACGCCTGCGGTTTTTTCTGCATGCCGGCCTTATCTCCTTTTGTCCAGCCACCGCCGTGGATCCACACGACAATCGGATGATTCTTACCGTCGGGCGGCGCATAAACATCAAGCGACTGCTGCTTGTCCTTCGCGTCGGTGTAAAAAAGATCGCGATGAACGTCCGGCATGGCGGCGGACAACGTAGGAACGAACAGACCGCAGCAAAGCGCGACGGCGAATCGAGTCAGGGTTATTTTCATTTGTCGGCTTTCTCTGGTTTAGATTTTGCCAAGCTGGCCGCGCGGTTGCGAGCGCGCTGAATCTTCGCCTCGTTCAACGAAAAGCCCGTAGTCTTCGAGGCCATGAGATTCGTGGTGTCCTGACGATGCTTGAGTCCAAGCGCATGACCGAGCTCGTGCGACGTGACGCGCGGGATCGGCTCGTCAACGCCGCCGGGAAACTCAGTGAGCTTCGCGGTGTCCTTCACCACGGACGGCTCGCCGTAGTGAAAACCGTTCGGCTCAATGTCCTTCACATAGCAGACGGTCAGGTGATTCGAACCAAGAATGTCCCGTGGGATGGCGGCCTTCACGCGGTCGTGTTGCGTAGGGAACCTCGCGTCAACGGGGGCGTCCACTGCCTGAGTCTTGCTCGCTGACTCGACCACGAAGCGGATGCCCGCCTGCGACCAGATGCGGTTCACCTTCCCGAAAATGCGTTGCACGTCCGCCTCGGTCAGCGTCGTGTGCATTTTCGGCTGCGAGGTCGATTGCATCAGGTGAACGCGCACGGGCACAAGAATCTCGAGCTGCGCTTCAGCTGCCCGCAAAGCAACGAGCGATGCGAACAGGACGGCAGGCGCGAGAAAGCGGCGCACTTTCACTTCGCGTTCGGATTCTTGCCGCCGCCGGTAATGAACTCCTGGCGCGAAACGAAACCGTCCTTGTCCACGTCAAATTTCGTGAAGCGTTCCTTTGCGGCATCCTTGTCGGATTGCTTCGCGAGGTATTCGTCGAGTGTGAGCTTCGCCTTGCCGGGATAGAGCCGGTCGTAGCGCGTGCCGCGATCCTCGTCCGCTGGCGCGGATGTTTTCTTTGCCGAAGCCTTCGGCTTGCCGCTGCCCTTGGGCTTCTTGCCTTCGGGATTCGCGGACGAGCCAACGGGCGGCAGAAATTTCGACAACGCCTCGATGATCGCCTTGTTCTCAGGCCGGTCGTGCAGGCTCACGGACTCGGCAGGATCGTTCTTCTCGTCGTAGAGTTCGGTTGCGACAATTTTGGAACCGGCGCGCTCGCGCCAGAAGGTCGCGCGCCAACGTTCGTCACGGATGCTGTAGCCCATGACGTTGCCGCCAGCCTTGCCCGCACTGCGTGGATACTGGCTAATCGCAACTTTTGCCATTGGCGCCGCGGGATTCTCGATGAACGGCTTCAAGCTGCTGCCCGGGAGGCCCGCCGGTTTCGGGAGGCCGCACAAGTCGGCGAGCGTCGGATAAACGTCCACGAATTCCACGGGCGCATCGCACTTTCGCCCGGCGGTCTTTTGCTTCGGCAAGCTGATGAGCAACGGCGCGCGCGTCGCGAGTTCGAAGTTCGTGTGCTTATGCCAGAGTCCGTGGTCGCCGAGCTGCCAGCCGTGATCGCCCCAAAGCACGATGATTGTATTATCAGCAAGGCCTTCCTTTTCGAGGGCGTCGAGGACGCGGCCGATCTGGGCGTCGGTGTAACTGATGCAGGCGTAGTAGCCGTGCCGGAGCGACTTCGCGAAGTCGGCGGGAATTGGATTCTCCTTCGGCACGCCGGGGTAATTATGCAACTCACTGTTGTTGTGGCCGGCAAACTCCGGCGCTCCGGACGGCAAATGATCAATCACCGGGAGCGGAATCTTGTTCGGGTCGTAAAGGTCCCAATATTTCTTCGGTGCAACGAATGGCAGGTGCGGCTTCAAAAATCCGACGGCGAAAAAGAACGGCTGCCCTTTCTGCTTCAACGCGTGCAAACGCTTCACCGCTTCGGCAGCGGTCGCACCGTCGGGCAGTTCGTCATCCTGTTTCGGGCTCACCTCAAATGCAGGACCCCTTTTACCACCCTTGCCGTTGGCTGTTTTGGTTGGCTTGTCGTTATCCGCTGGGTCGGGCTTCGATTTCTCAACATGCTCCTGCACGTTAACATCGTGCTTTGTGACGATTTGCTTCGTCCAATCCACAGGATCCGTATCCACGGAGCGTCCCTTCGGATACCAGTGCGGCTCGTTCCAGGAGCGGCCGTCTTCGAAGCCCGCGTGGTAAATCTTGCTCAACGCCGAGCACCAATAGCCGTTCATTTTGAAATGCTGCGGCAACGTGATGCAGTCAGGCTGCGCTACGCGGAAGTGCGTTTCAAGGTCCCACACTTTCGTGGTGTCCGGGCGAAGGCCCGTCATCATCGCCGTGCGCGACGGACTGCACACGGCCTGTGAGACGTAGGCGTGATTGAACACCGTGCCGCGCGCGGCAAGGCGATCGATGTTCGGCGACTTGATGATCTTGTTCCCGTAGCAACCGAGCTCCGGCCGCATGTCATCGACAGCAATGAAGAGGACGTTCGGACGCGTATCCGCCGAGAATGCAAAAGGCAGAACGGCGAACGAAACGAGGGTAATAGCGAGTAGAGATTTCATTAACTTTGGATTGGGCACAGAGTAGATTCAGAGTCGGTTACTTGGCGATTGGTTACTAGAATTTATCTTCAAGCGACCCCGCGCGGCGTTCGAGGTGAAAGTCCCGCTATTGCAGGCGAAATAACGACCGATATCGCCGACTTCCGCTCAAAAGTTTCCCTGCCGAGCCTTTACCGAGGCGGAGCCAAGTCGCTTCATCTGGCCTTCAGGTAACCGGGTCACTATGCTGCGCACGTCGCATGCGCCTGCTTGTCATCGAAGACGAACCAGACCTGCTCAGCAGCCTCGCCGAGGCGCTGCGCGAGGACGGCTACGCCGTCGATGAAGCGCCCGACGGAGAAGACGGCCTCACTAAAGCGCTGCACTCCGATTACGACGCCATCGTGCTCGACGTGATGCTTCCAGGAATGAACGGCTTCCAGCTTTTGGAACGGCTGCGCGTGCGGAAGAAGACTCCCGTGCTGATGCTGACGGCGCGCAACCGCACGACCGATCGCGTGCGCGGCCTCGACAGCGGCGCGGATGACTATTTGGCGAAACCTTACGAACTTCCTGAACTGCTCGCGCGCATTCGCGCCTTGATCCGCCGCACCACGGGCAATGCCACGACCACGCTGAAACTCGGCGATGTAACCGTGGATCTCGCCGGACACACGGTGACGCAGCGCGGCGCGCCCGTCGTATTGACCGCACGCGAGATTGCTTTGATCGAATATCTCGCCCAGCACCGCGGTCGCGTGGTGACACGCGAGCAACTCTACGATCACCTCTTCGACGAAAACGACGACAGCCTTTCCAACCTGCTCGACGTTCACGTTTCCAATGTCCGTAAGAAACTCGGACACGAATTCATCAGCACGCGCCGCGGGCTTGGCTACTGCATCGAATGAGCCTGCGCGAATCATTGCGTTTTCGGATTCAGCTGTGGCACGGCTTCCTGCTCGCGGCGGTGCTTACGGGATTTTCCCTGGCAGCGTACCGGTACCAGGCGTCGAACCAAATGCGCCACGTGGACGCCGAGTTGCAACTGCGCGTGCGAGCGATCCGAGATTCGCTCGTTGCCAGCGGCCCACCGCCGTCGCCAGGCGCCCAACGTGAATTTCGACTGCCACCAGCGCGCGTCGCCATGTTCGAGCCTACCGATGGAAAGGAATTTTACTATGTTATCTGGCGGCGCAACGGAGTGGTATGGACGAGTTCCACCAACACCCCCGCCGGTATCGAACGGCCCGAGCGACCGATTCCCGAAGGGTTGTTGCAGGATGAAAGAACGCGCGGATTGCTGCGGGAGACTTTCATGTTCACGCCACCGGGAGAATGCCTACTCGTTGGTCGCTCGACCGAACCGGAGATCGCGGAACTGAGGCACTACGCGCGCTGGCTCGCCGCGATTTCGAGTGCCGTTCTGATGGTCGCGCTCGCCGTGGGTTGGTGGATTGCCACGCGAGCGATCCGGCCCATCGGGGTAATCACCACCACGGCACGACGGATCGCCCAAGGAGAATTGAGTGAACGCATTCCGGTTCAAGAGAAGAGCAGCGAGCTCGGACGCCTTTCCACTACGCTCAACGAAACGTTCGCGCAACTCGAAGAGTCCTTTGCGCGCCAGTCACGATTCACCGCCGACGCCGCCCACGAACTACGCACGCCCGTCGCCATCATTCTCGCGCAAGCCCAGCGCGCGCTCACGCGGGAGCGCGATGCCGCGACGTATCAGCAGACCTTGGATGCTTGCGTGAAAGCTGCGCGCCGTCTGCAACAGCTCACGGAGTCGCTGCTCGAACTCGCCACCCACGACGCCGGCGCACTGAAGTTAAAAGTGGAAGATTGTGATCTTGCCGAGCTCGCCCGCGAAACCGCCGCGTTGCTTCAGCCGCTCGCCGAAGAACGTCGCATAACACTCCAGACCGAACTCGTCCCCGCGCGTTGCCGCGCGGATTCAAACCGCATTGCACAAGTCATACTAAACCTGCTCACCAACGCGCTCGACCACACGCCTGCCGGCGGTCGTGTGACCGTGCGCGCAAAGACTGAATTAGGCGAAGCGATTCTCTCCGTCACCGACACGGGTTGCGGCATCGCCGCCGAGCATTTGGCGCGAATCTTTGATCGTTTCTACCGCACGGATGACTCCCGCAACCGTCGCACCGGTGGCGCCGGTCTGGGTCTCGCCATTTGCAAAGCGATCGCTGATGCTCACGAATCGAAGTTGGACGTGACAAGTGTTGTAGGCAAAGGGAGTACCTTTACCCTGACCTTTCCGGTCAAGCCCTTCGCGAATTGAAAGCCTTGTGCCACGTCGGCCAAGTCGAGATTTCGAACGCAGTCTTTAACAGTTGTTCCGTGCTCAGCCGTTCTTATCCCTCACCGAATCGGGTCGAGCGATTAAACTAGGAGTAACTGGTGCGGCGGACTAGACGCTCGGAGAAGGTGTTAAAATTCGTTGAGCTTGGCGGCATACGAATCGATTTCATGAGGGTGCGTGGGAGAACACCCGGCACCGCTTAAGGAGCACCGCTGAACTTGCGCCGCGACAGCGATGCGGTCCCGACGAGCAAACGTTCCCGGTCAGATACCAGAGCTATTTTTCCTTCCTTCGAACTGCGAAAGCGTCGTTGAACTTGAGCCCGTCGACTGATGCTTCGTCAGCTGTTCCAAATTTGCGGAAAGCAACGGTCGTGGTTTCGCCACCGCGTTTGATACGCACGCCGACGGCGGTTGCGCTCTCCACGCGTTCCGCTGTCCACTCGACCCGTTTGCCCGTGCGGAACGGAGCGAGTACGGTGAGCATCTGGAGTTCGCCTCGCATATCTTGCGTGCCGGCTTCAACGTGCCATTGGTTCGGAAATTCCTGTCGCGGCTGTGGCGTGAAGCCGTCCCATTGGCGGAAGGCCAGCGGCATCGGCGACAAGTATTGTGCGGTAA
Organism: Limisphaerales bacterium; assembly: GCA_044224905.1. Lineage (GTDB taxonomy): Bacteria > Verrucomicrobiota > Verrucomicrobiia > Limisphaerales > JBGAJN01 > JBGAJN01. The sequence continues at coordinate 7,097 of JBGAJN010000004.1, read as the reverse complement.
CTCCGGCCTTCGGTTGTTCAACTGTCAGGCGCGCCTGCTTTTCGTTTAACGTGAACGGCCGGAGAGCGTGTAGCATAAACTGGAAGGTCGACGGCTCTGGTGTCGCGAGATCGTCGCACATAACAATCAAGTCGGGCTTCACGAACGCCACGTGCCGCAAGGCGCGCGTGACGAGCTTGCCGTAGGCGGGCGCGGCATCGCCGACCACGTAGTCGCACGCCTGCGTGAAGCGAAAGTTCGCAATCTTCCCGACTGACGTTGCGCTGTGCTTGATTTGTCCCTGACGATTCACAAGTACGCCATTCTGTGCGAAGGTGCTGTGAACCCACTCGTTGTGAAACTTGCTTCCGTGCAGATCCCGATAGACGCACGCAGGTAACAGCGCTTCGCCGTAGGCATTCAGTTGAAAGGTGTTCTGCGGATTGTGCCCGTGGCTTTGTGAGCCAAACGGACTGGACTTGAAAAGAAAGTGAACGTCGTTCGCGCTGTCGAGCAGCGTCGTGTGCAAACTTGCGACGCCAATGCCGCGGAAGACTTTTGATTGCGGCAGATCGCCGGGCGTTTTCGCAGCCGGCATTGGCGGCAGGTTGGCGTGATAGAGAAATCCAAGAATGCCCTCGGCGCCGCGCATTCCCCACGCCTCCGTCCACCAACGCCAGTAACTGGCGTGTATGCTTTCCGGCCGATTCCCACCAGCGCGCAAATGATACTCCATAAAGTTGCCGATTGCGCTGGATGGCGGACGATACGAAAGATCTCCGAACCCGGAGTTCGGCGAACCAGGCGGCGCGATGTAGAGCGGGTAATCGCCGACCTGTGCGAAGAAGGGTTTTTTGAAGCCGTCAATCTTGAGTGCTGATTGCGCCACCTCCAGCCACCAGACGGCTTTGCTCATGTAGCCCGACCAATAGCTCACACCTTCGTGCCAGCCGCCGTCGTCGTCGGCCCAGACCGGGTAGCACGAATAGAATTTGTTTACCGCGTAGTCGAGCCACGTCTCCGCATCGGGAATCTCACCAAGGAACGCGATTCCGGCCTCGCAGAGCTTGTGCCACACGCGATTGCCGTGGCTGTTGTAGGGCGCAGTCAGATGACCGGTGCCGCGCGCAACTTCGCCGCTCTCCCACGCATCTTGAATGCGGCGCGACATCACTCGCTGAATCTTCTCACGTTCGGCGGGGGTAAATGTGTCCCACGCCCAGTCATAGGCCCGCGCCGGACGGTAGAGCATTACCTTGCCCGCTTCGCAATTGAGTTTGAAATTTGTCGGGCCGTCCGGATCCCATGAGGCAAGATGCAAAACCCACTTGCGCGCGGCGTCGCCAAATTTCTTCTCGCCAGTGATGAGGTAAACAAAGGCGAGCGTCTCCGCTTCCTTGCACGCCTTCTCGGTCTGCTCGCGGTTGGGCCACCAATACTTCACGGCGTCTAGGTTTTCCTTATCGCGTGCGGAGCCCAGGTGTGTTGGTTCCGGCGTGGGCTTCAATTTAAGCAATCGCTCGGCTTCGGTACGGAGTTTGGCGAAGAGCTCTTTCTCGCGGCCCTTGGCCAATTCACGCAATCGTGGCAAATCCTCCGGCCTCATGAACAATCGCGGATGGCCGGCAGGGACGCGCTCGCGCTGCTGCGCACGTGTGGGCATCGGGAACTCTACGGCTTGCGCGGGAACCGTGACCCGACGGGGCGCACTCCAATTGGATTTCTGTCCGCCCTTCGTTGTAAACCGGTAGCGCCAAAACCAATCGCCGGGTGCGAACGGGACGTGATGGGTGTAAGTGTTCCACGGAATCCGTTCGACGGTGTCCCCGTCACGGAAATCTGGCGTACGTGCCCACTGGATCGAGTAAGTCACCGCGTCGCGCTCGTGCAGCCAGATCAAGGACGGTGGATTCAGCCGCACGACTTCTCCGTCGGCGGGGCGATAACCGACTTCGTTCGGCAGCGGAGTTCGGTTCGTGACGCGTGGTGCCGCGGCGTTCGAAGTAATGACTCCAAAGAAAACGAGAGTGGCGATTAGATGGCACGTAATGGTGGGAATTGTTTTCATACCGGGGCTTCAACTTTGGTTCATTCCGGCCGCTGCTCGCGTGGTCACAATAAGAGGATAGTCGAGCAGCGGCAGCGGGCTCGCCACGCTGACACCGTTTCGACCTTCCATGTGGCGCAGATTGTAGATTTGCCCTGAAAGCGGATCGATCAGCACTGGAGCCACTGCTGGTTGCGATTTCGGGAAGCGGACTGGAAGTTGCATGCGCTCGGGCGAAAATGGCGCGTTCAAGTCCGCCGGTTTCCAAAATACGTGGAGCGGTTGCCCACGCCGGGTGAAGTTCGCAGTGACGGTTGGGGTGCTTTCGATGTTGTCGTTCGGCGATTCGACCCGGACCGTATCGGAATCGAACAATGCGCAGAGTGATTGGTAGGCGAAGTAGGCGGGCTTGGGTGAATAATCGCCACCGCGCAACAGCCCCTTCGTATTGGCTTTGCCGGTGCTGCCGTTGCCCCAGTTGTAGTTCAGCAGATCGACGGTATGAAAGTATGAGGTGAGCTCCATGCCGAGTCGCAGGTCGGACAGGATGCGACGTAGCAGCCACTTGGCTTGCTTAGTTTCGTCCCAAGCATATTTGCCGAGAGCGCCGGAACTGTCGGGCTGCGACGGACATCCGTTCTCGCCCTGCCAGAGTGAAAGGCCTGGTTTGTGACGCGCGATCAGGTCGCGGAACGCCTTTACGTCTGTGTCGTATTGCGCTTCAGGCAATGGTCGATAAGGGTGGAACGAAATCGTATCAACCAGTTCGCCCAATCCATTCTGCAAGCAGCTCTCGAGGTAGCTGGCGGGCATCCCCGCCAGCGCGCCACCGATGATTTGCGCGCCCTTAATATTGCGGCGGATGATTGGCGCTGTGAGCCGGACCAATTCGACATACCGTGCCGCTTCGGGTTTGGAGGGATGCCAAAAGTTCGAAATGTTCGGCTCGTTCCAGATTTCCCAGTGCGAAACGCGGTCGGCGAAGTGCGTGGAAATCATCTCCACGTAACGCAGCCATCCCTCGGTGGCTTCGCGGCTGTTCAACGGCACCCAGCCAACCGCGGACTCGTCCGGCGCGTCGGGGCTGTAGAGGCGGTTGCCATAACCGAGATTGAACCATGGCTGAACTCCCGCGCGACGCAGCGAATCGACGACTTTATCCAGCCAGCTGAAATCAAACTGCCCGCGCGTCTTCTCCGTTCGCGCCCAGCCTGTCTGGCACCGTGCCCACTTCACGCCGAGTTCCGCAACGTGCGCGTAGGCTTTCTCGGGCTCGAACATTTGGCGGTCGAGCGTCTCAAAGCCAATCGACAGCGGCGACCCCGCGATAGATTTGGAAGCGCGCGATTTTAGCCGCGCGAGCGGTTCCAAACCGCAGTCCGGGAAATATTGTGCGGGCGAATCAACCGGTGCGCCGCCGAGCCACTCGTGAGAGCCCAACAGTGCGTAACAACTGGCGTTCAATCCGAACTGGAGCGCCGATCGGCGACTGACTCGCGTGTCTGACGAGTCCCTTGCGGGGATGCGTTTGATGCGGCTATTCATTGCACTTCGATCGCGGACTGCGAACTGAAGCCGGAAGTGTGAGTTAAACGTCAGTTGCTGTACGGAGAGGTTGACGCCGAGCGACGTGGCGACGCTGTTCGTATTTTGGCAAATGAGCAACTCGACTAGGCGCGTTGCGGCTTCCATCCGCGTGTACTTTCGTGCGGGGAAAATGGGGCCATCAAGGGTATCTCAAGTGATGCCCGTCCGCCACACCAGCGCCGGGAACATTCAAAGTCAGGCTAGAATGGTTGCGATAACTTCTCCCGCGAGATCCGTGAGCCGATAATCGCGGCCTCGGAAACGATATGTCAGTTTCAGGTGATCCACACCGAAGAGGCGCATGATGGTGGCATTCAAATCATGCACGTGCACGGGACCGCGCGTGATGCTGTAGCCGTAGTCGTGGGTTTCGCCGTGGGCGATGCATAAAGGTTTTTCCCCTCCGTAGTGTCAAACCTTAGGTCGATCCTTGCAGATCGTTTGATGTTGGAAAAGACGAACAGCGCATCCACAATCCGGGAACCGCGAGGGCAGGGGATGGTAACGGAGGAATGGATTTGAACATGGGCGATTCAAGATTCCGTAGCCTTCCCTCGAGCCGGACGTTACTACAAAACGAGTTGAAGCAGCGTATGCTTGGTGATACCTACCGAGAATCTGATGCTTGCCCAATTTCATCGTCTTCTCCTTTGCATGTTGCTCTCGACATTGGTTGCAGGAATTTGTCGTGGAGTAGAGCCGACGTGGGATATGGCGGTCTATGGTGGGACGAGCGCGGGGGTGATCGCGGCGGTGCAGGCGGCGCGAATGGGGCGGCGGGTGGTGCTGGTGGAGCCTGGGCGGCATCTGGGCGGGATGACGAGCGGTGGTCTCGGCGCGACCGATCTGGGTCGCGAGGAGACGATCACGGGGACGACGGCCGAGTTTTACCAGCGCATCCTGAAGTGGTATCAGGCTCCCGAACACGCGGCCGTGCTGAAGGAATACGCGGCCACGAAGACAGGGCGGCGATATCTGCGGCCAGACCGGCTCTATGCATTCGAGCCGCATGTGGCGGAGGCGGTTTTCCGGCAGATGCTCGCGGAGGCGAAGGTCACGGTGGTTTTCGGAGAGCGACTGGATTTGCAAAAGGGTGTGGAGAAAGCGGGAACGCGAATCGTGTCAGCGAGAATGGAGTCGGGCCGGGTGTTCGCGGCACGAGTCTTCATTGATGCCACTTACGAGGGCGATCTGATGGCGAAGTCGGGCGTGGATTACACAGTGGGGCGCGAGTCGTCGCAGCAGTATGGCGAGCGCAGCGGCGGCGCGCATCTTTACATCGGGAAGCAGTCGCCGCAGCCGATTGATCCGTATGTGAAGCGCGGCGATGCGTCGAGCGGCTTGCTTCCGGGGCTGAAGCTAGGGCCCTTGCCGCATGATGGTTCGGCGGATGCGAGCGTGCAGGCCTACAACTTCCGACTCTGCCTCACGCAGGCGGCGGATCGCGTGCCCTTTGCCAAGCCGGAGGGTTACGATCCGCTGGAGTATGAGCTGATGTTCCGACTCTTTGAAATGGGCGTGGATGCGGCGGGACTGGACCCGCTGTCGATGCCGGGCGGAAAGTCCGACTCCAACAGTCATGGAACGACTTCGACGGATTGGGTTGGTCGCAGCTTTGCTTATCCGGAGGCCGATTACGCGGAGCGGGCGAAGATCATCGCCGCGCATCGTCGCTACACCGAGGGGCTGCTCTGGACGCTGGCGAATGATCCGCGTGTGCCGGAGAAGGTGCGCGAAGCGACCGCTCGCTGGGGTTTGGCGCGCGACGAGTTCACCGACAACGGCCACTGGCCGCACCAACTCTACGTGCGCGAGGCGCGGCGAATGGTCGGCGCGTTTGTCATGACCGCGCACGCGCTGATTGGAACGCGACCTGTGGAAGATCCCGTCGCCCTGGGCTCGTATCGCATGGATTGCCACGGCGTGCAGCGCTATGTGGATGCTCAGGGCTACCTGAGGCTTGATGGCGGCTATTCAGGTGGTCGTGGATTCCCGCCGTATAGCGTGAGCTATCGGGCGCTGATGCCGAAGCCGGAGCAATGCGGAAACCTGCTCGTGCCGGTGTGTCTTTCGGCCAGTCATTCAGCCATCGGTTCGCTGCGCATGGAGCCCGTTTACATGATGCTCGGCCAGGCCGCAGGCACCGCCGCGAGTCTCGCCATCGAGCAAAGCAAAACGGTTCACCAGGTGCCTTACACAGACCTGCGAACGCGCCTACTGGCCGATGGCTTGATGCTGGAATGGACCGCGCTTCCCGCCGTCACTGCCGCGCCGAAGAATCCGAAACAAGCCGGATTGTTTCTCGATGAAAGCGACTCCGTGCAGACCGGCCAATGGCGCGTAGTAACGAACGGCCTCGGTGTTAACGGCGGCTACGCGCACGACGCAAACAAGGGCAAAGGCAAGCTCTCCGCCGAATACCGCCTCGCTGTGCCCAAAGCCGGCCTCTACGAAGTGCGCCTGTCCTACGTCCCTCACGCCAACCGCGCCACTAACGTCCCCGTGACCATCGAGAGCGCTGAAGGCAAAACGCGAGCCATCTTGAACGAGCAGGAGAAGCCGACACTCGAAGGCGGCTACGTCCTGCTCGGCAAGCACCGCTTCACCCCCGACCAGCCCGTCGTTGTGACCATCCGTAACAACGGCACCGATGGCTACGTGGTGATCGATGCAGTGCAACTTGTGCCCGTGAACTGATAGGCGAAAAACCCGATTGGGTTCCGGGTATGGTAGTTTTTTCGAGCATACAATCTGAATTGTTAGCCGCCCAAATTTTCAGCGCAGGGTCGCATCATCCTAGATCGGTAATTGTAGCTTTACCGAGAATTCCAACCTTGGGATTAGAGCTAAGTCGAACAGCGGAATAAAATCTTTCTGCGTCGTTAATCGATGAACTATTGGGGGCAGCCACTGAGAAATTGCGGATTGAGCCGCCGCCAGGGTTTTTCAGGTAACATACCTGTCCGGTAAATGGAACTGGTTCCCTTACAGTGACGATATGCGTGAGGTGCGCCGTAGGAATAATCTTGGTCACCGCTCCGGAAGCTGGATTTTCAAGCGGCAGTGGCGAGGGAATGTAGACGAGAAGCTTGTTGAATCGTAGATGCTTGCCGCCTTCCCTCACGCCCGCGCCCGCGACTTTGGATCGAAGGTGTCCACCTGGCTGGGGCCACCATTGATAACGATCTGCGGCGGGCTGGCGAGTGAATCTGTTTTCCAGACGTGCCGGCAGTCTTCGAAATCGTAGCTATTTGTTCACGGTTCTGTTCTACAATTTTGAATTCATCCCTTCAGCTTCATCGATGGGAGAGCGAACTTTGATGCCCGCTTTCCCGTTTGCATACTCATTCAGGAACAGCTTCCACTCCGCCACGCCGTGCGCGTTCCGGATGAGCGCCGTGACCGGCAGTTCCTTCGGCGCGCTTGGGACGCTGAGCAGCTTCAGGCCGGCCTCGTGCGGGAGGCGATCAGCCTTCCGCTGGTT